>NZ_CP166804.1:0-125000 GCF_059716105.1 Pseudomonas sp. LBUM1652
GTGTCAGTGGAACTTTGGCAGCAGTGCGTGGAGCTTTTGCGCGAGGAGCTGCCTGCCCAACAATTCAACACCTGGATCCGTCCACTACAGGTCGAAGCCGAAGGCGACGAGTTGCGCGTCTACGCACCGAACCGTTTCGTGCTGGACTGGGTCAACGAAAAGTACCTGGGA
This sequence comes from Pseudomonas sp. LBUM1652, assembly GCF_059716105.1. Taxonomy (NCBI): domain Bacteria; kingdom Pseudomonadati; phylum Pseudomonadota; class Gammaproteobacteria; order Pseudomonadales; family Pseudomonadaceae; genus Pseudomonas; species Pseudomonas sp. LBUM1652. The sequence continues at coordinate 172 of NZ_CP166804.1, forward strand.
CGCGTCCTCGAACTGCTGGATGAGCACGGCAACGGCATGGCGCCTGCGCTTTCCTTATTAATAGGCAGCAAGCGCAGCTCGGCGCCGCGTGCAGCACCGAATGCTCCGTTGGCCGCTGCGCAAGCTTCCCAGGCTCAGGCCAATGCCGCGCCAGCGAACACGCCAGCGCCAGCCCCGGCGCCCGCTCCGGCCAAGCGTTCCACGCAGAAAACCGCTGAAGTCAGCGAAGAGCCATCTCGCGACAGCTTCGACCCGATGGCCGGTGCCGCCTCGCAACAGGCCCCGGTTCGCGCCGAACAGCGCACCGTGCAGGTCGAAGGCGCGCTTAAGCACACCAGTTACCTGAACCGCACATTCACCTTTGAGAATTTCGTCGAAGGTAAATCCAACCAGCTCGCTCGCGCGGCGGCCTGGCAAGTGGCGGACAATCCCAAGCATGGCTACAACCCACTCTTCCTTTATGGTGGCGTTGGCTTGGGTAAGACCCATTTGATGCACGCGGTGGGTAACCATCTATTAAAGAAGAACCCGAATGCCAAGGTCGTGTACCTGCATTCCGAGCGTTTCGTGGCCGATATGGTCAAGGCGCTGCAACTGAACGCAATCAATGAGTTCAAGCGTTTCTACCGTTCGGTGGATGCTTTGCTGATCGACGACATTCAGTTCTTCGCCCGGAAAGAGCGTTCCCAGGAAGAGTTTTTCCACACCTTCAACGCCCTGCTTGAAGGTGGTCAGCAGGTCATTCTCACCAGTGACCGCTATCCGAAAGAAATCGAAGGCCTTGAAGAGCGCCTCAAATCCCGCTTCGGCTGGGGCCTGACGGTTGCCGTCGAGCCGCCGGAGCTGGAAACCCGCGTAGCGATCTTGATGAAGAAGGCCGACCAGGCCAAAGTCGACTTGCCACACGATGCGGCGTTCTTCATTGCCCAGCGCATTCGCTCCAACGTCCGTGAGCTGGAAGGCGCGCTGAAACGCGTGATCGCTCACTCGCACTTCATGGGCCGCGACATCACCATCGAGTTGATTCGCGAATCCCTGAAAGACTTGTTGGCGTTGCAGGACAAACTGGTCTCTGTGGATAACATTCAGCGCACTGTCGCCGAGTACTACAAGATCAAGATCTCCGACCTGCTGTCCAAGCGCCGTTCGCGCTCGGTCGCTCGTCCGCGTCAGGTCGCCATGGCGTTGTCCAAGGAACTGACCAACCACAGCCTGCCGGAAATCGGCGATGTGTTTGGCGGTCGCGACCACACGACTGTTTTGCACGCCTGCCGCAAGATCAACGAACTTAAGGAATCCGACGCGGACATCCGCGAGGACTACAAGAACCTGCTGCGTACACTGACCACTTGATGAACACCAGCGCAGCTTATTAAGGCAAGGGACTAGACCATGCATTTCACCATTCAACGCGAAGCCCTGTTGAAACCCCTGCAACTGGTCGCAGGCGTCGTCGAGCGCCGACAGACCTTGCCGGTACTCTCAAACGTGCTGCTGGTTGTCGAAGGCCAGCAATTGTCGCTGACCGGTACCGACCTCGAGGTCGAGCTGGTCGGTCGTGTGCAACTTGAGGAGCCGGCTGAAACAGGTTCCATCACCGTGCCTGCGCGCAAGCTGATGGACATCTGCAAGAGCCTGCCCAACGATGCGCTGATCGACATCAAGGTCGACGAGCAGAAGCTGGTGGTAAAGGCTGGCCGTAGCCGCTTCACACTGTCGACCCTGCCGGCCAACGATTTTCCGACTGTGGAAGAAGGCCCAGGCTCGCTGACGTGCAGCCTGGAGCAAAGCAAACTGCGTCGTCTGATCGAACGCACCAGCTTCGCCATGGCCCAGCAGGACGTGCGCTACTACCTCAACGGCATGCTGCTGGAAGTCTCGGAAGGCATCATCCGCGCAGTGGCCACCGATGGTCACCGTCTGGCGATGTGCTCGATGAAGGCCGATATCGGTCAGCCGGATCGCCACCAGGTGATCGTACCGCGCAAAGGTATTCTCGAGCTGGCGCGTCTGCTCACCGAGCCGGACGGTAATGTCAGCATCGTCCTGGGTCAGCACCACATCCGCGCGACCACCGGCGAATTCACTTTCACCTCCAAACTGGTCGACGGCAAATTCCCTGACTACGAGCGCGTTCTGCCGAAGGGCGGCGACAAGCTGGTGCTCGGCGATCGTCAGGCTCTGCGTGAAGCGTTCAGCCGTACCGCGATTCTGTCCAACGAGAAGTACCGTGGTATTCGTCTGCAGCTGGCCAGCGGTCAGTTGAAGATCCAGGCTAACAACCCGGAGCAGGAAGAAGCGGAAGAGGAAGTGGGCGTTGAATACAACGGCGGCTCCCTGGAAATCGGCTTCAACGTGAGCTACCTGCTCGACGTGCTGGGCGTGATGACCACCGAGCAGGTTCGTCTGATCCTGTCCGACTCCAACAGCAGTGCGCTGGTGCAAGAGTCCGACAACGACGATTCGGCTTACGTTGTCATGCCGATGCGTCTGTGATCAGCTGACCCTGGATGTCCTTAAGTCGTGTTTCGGTCACCGCGGTGCGCAATCTGCACCCGGTGACCTTCTCCCCCTCCCCCCGCATCAATATTCTTTACGGCGCCAACGGCAGCGGCAAAACCAGTGTTCTGGAAGCCATTCATCTGCTGGGGCTTGCCCGTTCGTTTCGTAGCACGCGGTTGTTGCCGGTCATTCAGTACGAGCAACTCGCCTGCACCGTGTTCGGTCAGGTCGAATTGGCCGAGGGTGGGCACAGTGCGTTGGGGATATCGCGCGACCGTCAGGGCGAGTTCCAAATCCGCATTGACGGCCAGAACGCTCGTAGCGCCGCACAGCTTGCGGAGATTCTGCCGCTACAGTTGATCAATCCGGACAGCTTCCGTCTGCTGGAAGGCGCGCCGAAGATTCGCAGGCAATTTCTCGACTGGGGTGTGTTCCACGTCGAGCCACGGTTCATGGCCACTTGGCAGCGCTTGCAGAAGGCCCTGCGCCAGAGAAACTCTTGGCTGCGGCATGGTACACTTGACGCCGTTTCGCAAGCGGTTTGGGACAGGGAACTGTGCCAGGCCAGCGCTGAAATCGATGAATACCGCCGCGCTTACATCAAAGCCTTGAAACCAGTCTTTGAACAAACCTTGAGCGAACTGGTTGAGCTTGAAGGTTTGACGCTGAGCTATTACCGAGGCTGGGACAAAGACCGCGAATTGAGTGCCGTACTTGCCGGATCCCTGCAACGGGATCAGCAGATGGGTCACACCCAAGCCGGGCCACAACGAGCTGATTTGCGTCTTAGATTGGGCGCGCACAACGCCGCGGACATCTTGTCCCGGGGTCAGCAGAAGTTGGTGGTCTGTGCCTTGCGGATTGCCCAAGGGCATCTGGTGAGCCAGGCCCGACGCGGTCAGTGTATTTATCTTGTGGATGACTTGCCGTCCGAACTGGACGAGAGCCACCGCCGTGCGCTGTGCCGTTTGCTGGAAGACTTACGCTGCCAGGTGTTTATCACCTGTGTAGATCACGAATTATTGAGGGAAGGCTGGCAGACGGAAACGCCAGTCGCTTTGTTCCACGTGGAACAGGGCCGTATCACCCAGACCCACGACCATCGGGAGTGAAGGCATTGAGCGAAGAAAATACGTACGACTCAACGAGCATTAAAGTGCTGAAAGGCCTGGATGCCGTACGCAAACGTCCCGGTATGTACATTGGTGACACCGACGATGGCAGCGGTCTGCACCACATGGTGTTCGAAGTGGTCGACAACTCGATCGACGAAGCCCTCGCTGGCCACTGCGACGACATCAGCATCATTATCCACCCGGATGAGTCCATCACCGTTAAAGATAACGGCCGTGGCATCCCGGTAGACGTGCACAAAGAGGAAGGCGTTTCCGCCGCCGAGGTCATCATGACCGTCCTCCACGCTGGCGGTAAGTTCGACGATAACTCCTACAAGGTATCCGGCGGTCTGCACGGTGTAGGTGTGTCGGTAGTGAACGCGTTGTCCGAAGAGCTGGTACTGACCGTTCGCCGCAGCGGCAAGATCTGGGAACAGACCTACATCCACGGCGTACCTCAGGCACCGATGGCCATCGTTGGCGACAGCGAAACCACCGGCACCCAGATTCACTTCAAGCCATCGGCTGACACCTTCAAGAATATCCACTTCAGCTGGGACATCCTGGCCAAGCGTATTCGTGAACTGTCCTTCCTTAACTCCGGTGTCGGCATCGTCCTCAAGGACGAGCGCAGCGGCAAGGAAGAGCTGTTCAAGTACGAAGGTGGTCTGCGTGCGTTCGTTGAATACCTGAACACCAACAAGACTGCGGTCAACCAGGTGTTCCACTTCAACATCCAGCGTGAAGACGGCATCGGCGTGGAAATCGCCCTGCAGTGGAACGACAGCTTCAACGAGAACCTGTTGTGCTTCACCAACAACATTCCGCAGCGCGACGGCGGTACCCACCTGGTGGGCTTCCGTTCGGCACTGACGCGTAACCTGAACAACTACATCGAGCAGGAAGGTCTGGCGAAGAAGCACAAAGTCGCCACCACCGGTGACGATGCCCGTGAAGGTCTGACCGCGATCATCTCGGTGAAAGTGCCGGATCCGAAGTTCAGCTCCCAGACCAAAGACAAGCTGGTGTCTTCCGAAGTGAAGACCGCGGTCGAGCAGGAGATGGGCAAGTACTTCTCCGACTTCCTCTTGGAGAACCCTAACGAAGCCAAGCTGGTTGTCGGCAAGATGATCGATGCCGCCCGCGCCCGTGAAGCCGCGCGCAAGGCCCGTGAGATGACCCGCCGCAAAGGCGCGCTGGACATCGCCGGCCTGCCGGGCAAGCTCGCTGACTGCCAGGAAAAAGATCCTGCGCTGTCCGAACTGTACCTCGTGGAAGGTGACTCCGCGGGCGGCTCTGCCAAGCAGGGACGTAACCGCAAGACCCAGGCCATCCTGCCGCTCAAGGGCAAGATCCTCAACGTCGAGAAAGCACGTTTCGACAAGATGATCTCGTCCCAGGAAGTGGGCACCCTGATCACCGCACTGGGCTGTGGCATCGGTCGCGACGAGTACAACATCGACAAGCTGCGTTATCACAACATCATCATCATGACCGATGCTGACGTCGACGGTTCGCACATCCGTACCCTGCTGCTGACCTTCTTCTTCCGTCAGTTGCCGGAGCTGATCGAGCGTGGCTACATCTACATCGCCCAGCCGCCGTTGTACAAGGTCAAGAAAGGCAAGCAAGAGCAATACATCAAAGACGACGACGCCATGGAAGAGTACATGACGCAGTCGGCCCTGGAAGATGCGAGCCTGCACCTGAACGACGAAGCCCCGGGCATTTCCGGTGAAGCGCTGGAACGTCTGGTGAATGACTTCCGCATGGTGATGAAGACCCTCAAGCGTCTGTCACGCCTGTACCCACAGGAACTGACCGAACACTTCATCTACCTGCCGGCCGTCAGCCTGGAAACGCTTGGCGATCATGCAGCCATGCAAGATTGGCTGGCTCAGTACGAAGTCCGTCTGCGCACCAACGAGAAGTCCGGTCTGGTCTACAAGGCCAGCCTGCGTGAAGATCGTGAACGTGGCGTGTGGCTGCCAGAGGTCGAACTGATCTCCCACGGTCTGTCGAACTACGTCACCTTCAACCGCGACTTCTTCGGCAGCAACGACTACAAAACCGTCGTCACTCTCGGCGCGCAGCTGAGCACCCTGCTCGACGAAGGCGCCTACATCCAGCGTGGCGAGCGCAAGAAAGCGGTCACTGAGTTCAAGGAAGCTTTGGACTGGCTGATGGCCGAAAGCACCAAGCGTCATACCATTCAGCGATACAAAGGTCTGGGCGAGATGAACCCGGATCAGCTGTGGGAAACCACCATGGACCCAAGCGTGCGTCGCATGCTGAAAGTCACCATCGAAGACGCCATTGGCGCAGACCAGATCTTCAACACCCTCATGGGTGATGCGGTCGAACCTCGCCGTGAGTTCATCGAGAGCAATGCGTTGGCGGTTTCCAACCTGGATTTCTGATCCCGGTCGGCGGCTCCAACGAAAAAGGCCAACGCATTGCGTTGGCCTTTTTTATTACCCGCTATTTACTCGCCCGCCGACGTCACACTCTCCAACCGATACCCATACCCGTAAATCGTCAGCAACTGCCAACCGCGATCCGCCGTCAGCCCCAGCTTGTTACGCAACCGATAGATATGCGTATCCAGCGGTCTTGAGGAGGCTACTTCCTCATGTGGCCAAAATCGCTCATACAGGTAATCGCGCGACAGGGGTCGCCCTAAATTGCTGAACAGGCACCGAGCCAGCCGATACTCGCGCTCAGTCATAACGATCGGTATGCCCTCACGGGTGACGGTCAATTCGGCATCGTCGAAGATCAGGTCATTGAAGGTGAGTACTTCGGCAGCAGGTGTGCGTGGCTGGCTGTGCCGGCGCAGCACTGCGGCGACCCGGGCTTTCAGTTCATTGGGCCGGAACGGTTTGCTGACGTAGTCGTCGGCGCCGGCGTTGAGGGCCTGGACGATATCGCTTTCGCCATCGCGGCTGGTGAGCATGATCGCCGCAGGCGGCGCTTCCATGTGTTCGCGGGTCCAGCGCAGCAACGCCAGTCCGGAGAGATCTGGCAGTTGCCAGTCGAGGACCAGCAGATCGAAGGTTTCCCGGCGCAGCTGTCGCAGCAAGTCTTCACCGCGCTCGAAGCTGTGCAGCGACCATGGCTGTTCTCCGACCTCGGCCATCTGTTGCAAGGTCTGCTCGACCCGGCGCAGCTCGGCGGGTTCGTCGTCCAGTATCGCAACGCGCATACGCGGTGGTTCCTTGTTGCTGGGGCAGTTGGTCGTCAACCTTAGTCGCTCGGCCATCGCTATGAAAGGAAGCAGCCCGCCGTTGGTCGACGTCCGCTATGATTCTTCGGGTCATGTCTCAGACCTGTGACCTATGAAACCATTCACCCGCCCTACCCCTTTTTCCCATGAATGACCGCAGACGGCACGAAAGCCGCGAGCCGAGCCAGGTGCAGCGACTGTTTCGCCAGTTGGTGCGTGAGTGGTTGTGGATAAGTCTAGTGCTGTTGCCGCTGACTGCCCTGTTGTCTTATCGCGCTCAGATAAACTTGCCCGATGCTTCTCCGGCAGCGGGTGCCCTACTCTCGGTGGGCTTGGTGGCTTGCGTGCTGGGCCTACTGCTGTGGCGGCCGCGCCTGGCACTTTGGATGACACTGATTGGCATGGCATGCGTGTTGATTACCAGCGCCGGCCTGGCGCAAATGCGCCTATGGTGGTCGCCGACGCCAGCGGTGCTGGGCATGCTGTTTGGCTATCTGATCTGGAACTGGCGCCGGCTCAGCGTGGTGCTGACGTACTTCGGCTGGGAATTGGCGCGGCTCGACAGCGAACCGAAAGTGTTTCCCGAGCGCCGCCGCACGCAATTTACCGGCGCTGATCGCTTGCAGGGCCAAATCATGGCACTCGAACAAGCCATGAGCCGCACCCGCGATACCCGGCGGTTCATCGCGGACGGTCTGGAGTATTTGCCCGTTGCCACACTGATTAGCGACCCCAAGGGACGAATCCTGTTGGGCAATCGCAAGGCTCGCCTTCTGTTCGATCAGGCGCTGGTGGGCGACGATGTTCTCGATCAACTGGCACAGCTCGGTTATCCCGAGTTGTCGGCAGCGCCGCGCCCAACATTGTCCGCCCTGCCACTGCTGGAGTTTCGCGATCACAAGGAACGCAGCCTGCGCCTGGAGCGTGCCGCGTTGTTGCCGGTGGACGGTGACACGCCAATCGGTTGGTTGCTGAGCCTGACCGACCTCAGCGCTGAACGCGCCGCCGAAGAACAACGCGGCGTCTTGCTGCGCTTCCTGTCCCACGATCTGCGCGCGCCGCATTCGGCTATCCTCGCTCTGCTCGATGTTCACCGCCATCAGGCTGGCGCGGATTCTCCGCTGTTCGAGCAGATTGAACGTCAGGTGCGCCGCGCGCTTTCCTTGACTGACGGCTTCGTGCTGTTGGCGCGGGCGGAATCCGAGGCCTATCAGTTCCAGCCCAGTCTGTTTGCGATGCTGGTCCTCGACGTGGTGGATCAGGCATTGCCCATCGCCCAACAACAACGTATCGAGTTGCTCCACGACATGGACGAGCAAGCACAGGAGCGGCTGGTGCTGGCCGACCAGGGATTGCTGACCCGCGCACTGTTCAATTTGCTGGAAAACGCCATCAAGTACAGCCCGGCCGATACCGCGATTGAGCTGCGCGTCACTTGCCACAACGAATGGCTACGCTGCGAGATTAGGGATCAGGGCAAAGGCATTGCCGCCGAAGAACTCCCCGATTTGTTCACCCAGTATCGGCGCTTTTCTTCGGCTCACGGCATCGATGGTGTTGGCCTTGGATTGTCGATGGTTAAAGCCGTGATCGATCATCATGGCGGCCGGATCGAGTGCTTTAGCGTGGTCGATCAAGGCACAACGTTCGTGCTTGAGTTGCCTTTGATCGCTGATTGATAAGGCACAAAAAAACCGGCTATATCAGCCGGTTTTTTTACTTCCGAAAAAAACTTATGCACCTTTTACGGTGTTTTATGAGCTTGAGAAATATATAAGTAAATCAATTACTTAAGATCAATATTCAGGCATTTTCAACAAAACCGTACACAGGTTATCCACAAAATCTCAGACAGCCAGCTGATCACTCGCAGCCGGCGCTTGCGGGGCCGGTGGCAGTGAACCCATTTCGCGCTGGGTCTTCTCGTTCCAGGCCTGCACCCGGTCGTTCAGCTCGGCGATAGCACGCGGGCCAGTGCCTTCGGCGAACATCGGTTCACCAATGACCACCGTGATCACTCCGGACATCTTGCCCCAGCCGACTTTCGGCCAGAACTTGCCCGCATTGTGTGCAATCGGCAGGACCGGAAGCGCCGCATTTACTGCCAATGCGCTGCCACTGCGCGAGAACTTGCCGACAGTGCCAAAAGGAACGCGCGTACCTTCCGGAAAGATCAGCACCCAAACGTTGTCCTTGAGCAGTTCATCACCCTTTGCAGCGACTTGTTTCAGCGCCGCTTTCGGGTTGTCGCGATCAATGGCAATCGGCCGCAGCATGGCCATGGCCCAGCCGAAGAACGGCACGTAAAGCAATTCGCGCTTGAGCACCTGGCTCAGAGGCGAGAAATAGGCGGAGAGAAAAAACGTCTCCCAAGTGCTCTGGTGGTTCGACTGAATCACGCAGGGCCGGTCAGGCACGTTTTCCGCGCCTTTGATTTCGTAACGGATACCGAGGAACACCTTGGTCAACCACAAGGCGCAACGGCACCAGTACACGTTGATAAAACGATAGCGCGCCTTGAATGGCAGAAAGGGCGCGATGAAAAAGCTCAGGCTGCACCACAGCAAGGACGTGGTGCCCAGCAGCAGATAAAAAAGGAAAATTCTGAAGGCCCGCAGTATCGACATGGCGACGTTTACCGTTACGGGGCAATGCCCGTCTGTTCAAGCGCACTCCCGATCAATCCCTGGTCAGGAATTTCAGAAGTACTCTAGTTGTGGATAAGTTCTGCGGCAATCGCCGCCAGATCGTCAAAAATCAGAGTGCCAACCGGCAGGGTTTTGCCCTGAGTCTTTTCGCCTTTCCCGGTCTTTACCAAAACTGGCTGTGAATCGACGGCTTTGGCGGCCTCCAGGTCACCAAGGCTGTCGCCGACGAACCAGACATTCGTCAGCGCCACGTTGTAATGCTCGGCGATGGTTTTCAACATGCCCGGTTTCGGCTTGCGGCAATCGCAGCCTTCATCCGGCCCATGCGGGCAGTAAACGATCAGCCCGACTTCACCGCCCTGCTCCGCCACCAACTCGCGCAGGCGCGCGTGCATGGCGTCGAGGGTAGCGAGGTCGTAGTAGCCGCGAGCAATGCCCGACTGGTTGGTGGCGACCGCCACCGTCCAGCCGGCCTTGCTCAACTGCGCAATCGCCTCGATCGAACCGGGCAAAGGAATCCACTCCTCCACCGACTTGATGTAAGCGTCGGAGTCGTAATTGATCACTCCGTCCCGATCGAGAATCAGCAGTTTCAACAGCAATCCCTCAACCCAGCAGCGAGATGTCGGCAACACCGAGGAACAAGCCACGCAGACGCGCCAGCAGCGCGTAACGGTTGGCCCGAACCTTGGCGTCTTCGGCATTGACCATCACCGCGTCGAAGAACGCGTCGACCGGCTCACGCAATGCCGCCAGGCGTGCCAGCGATTCGTTGTACTGACGCGCTGCGGCCATTGGCTGAACAGCCTGGTCAGCCTGCTGGATCGCCGAGTACAGCGAGAACTCGTTGGCGTTGTCGAAGTACTTGGCTTCGACCACGGTCGGCACCGAGCCTTCAACCTTGCTCAGCAAGTTCGAAACACGCTTGTTCACCGCCGCCAGTGCTGCGGCTTCCGGAAGTTTGCGGAAGGCCTGTACCGCTTGCACACGCTGGTCGAAGTCCAGCGCCGAACCCGGCTTCAGGGCACGTACCGACAGGTAAGTGGCCACATCGACGCCTTCGTCTTCGTAACGCGCACGCAGACGATCGAAGATGAACTCCAGCACCGACTCGTTGAGGCCGGCAGCCTTGACCTTGGCGCCGAACGCATTCACGGCGAAGGCCACGGCGTCGTTCAGGTCCAGATCCAGTTGTTTCTCGATCAGGATGCGCAGCACGCCAAGTGCCGCACGACGCAGGGCATACGGGTCTTTGCTGCCGGTTGGCAGCATGCCGATACCGAAGATGCCGACCAGAGTGTCAAGCTTGTCGGCGATAGCGACGGCTGCACCGGTCAGGGTCGCAGGCAGTTCAGCACCGGCACCGCGCGGCATGTACTGCTCGTTCAGCGCCAGCGCGACGTCTTGCGGCTCGCCATCATTGAGGGCGTAGTAGTAACCGGCGACACCTTGCATTTCCGGGAACTCGCCGACCATTTCGGTGGCCAGATCGCACTTCGACAGCAGGCCTGCGCGGGCCGCCCACGATGCGTTGCCGCCGATGCGTGCGGCGATGTACGCCGCCAGTTTCGATACGCGCTCGGCCTTGTCGTAGACGCTGCCGAGTTTTTCCTGGAAGACCACGTTTTTCAGGCGATCGTTGAACACTTCGAGCTTCTGCTTCTTGTCTTGCTTGAAGAAGAACTCGGCGTCGGTCAGACGTGGGCGAACCACTTTCTCGTTACCGGCGATGATCTGCTGCGGATCTTTGCTCTCAATGTTGGCCACAGTAATGAAACGTGGCAGCAACTTGCCGTCGGCATCCAATAGGCAGAAGTACTTCTGGTTGTCCTGCATGGTGGTGATCAGCGCTTCTTGCGGCACGTCGAGGAAGCGTTCCTCGAATGAGCACACCAGCGGCACCGGCCATTCAACCAGCGCGGTCACTTCGTCGAGCAGTGCTGGCGGCACGATCGCTGTGCCTTCCTGACGGGTGGCCAGCTCTTCGGTGCGCTTGCTGATGATCTCGCGACGCTCGTTGGCGTCAGCCAGAACGTAGGCAGCACGCAGGTCGGCCAGGTAGCTCGACGGCGAACCGATGCGCACGCTTTCCGGGTGATGGAAGCGGTGGCCACGGGAGTCACGGCCAGCCTTCTGCGCGAGGATGGTGCAGTCGATGACCTGGTCACCGAGCAGCATCACCAGCCATTGGGTCGGACGCACGAATTCTTCTTTGCGCGCACCCCAACGCATGCGTTTCGGGATCGGCAGGTCGTTCAGCGAATCTTCGACGATGGTCGGCAGCAGGCTCGCGGTCGGCTTGCCGGCGATGCTTTGGCTGTAGCGCAGTTTCGGACCGCTCTGGTCGATTTCGCTCAGCTCGACGCCGCACTTCTTGGCAAAACCCAAGGCTGCCTGCGTCGGATTGCCTTCAGCGTCGAACGCCGCCTGACGTGGCGGGCCGTCGAGGTTGATGCTGCGATCCGGCTGCTGGGTAGCCAGCGCAGTAATCAGCACAGCCAGACGACGCGGCGCCGCGTAGACGGTTTTGCTCTCATAGCTCAGGCCGGCGGCTTGCAGGCCCTTGTCGATACCGGCGAGGAACGCGTCAGCCAAAGTGTTCAGGGCTTTGGGTGGCAGTTCTTCGGTGCCCAGTTCAACCAGAAAATCTTGCGCACTCATTGTGCAGCCTCCAGCTTGGCCAGTACTTCGTCACGCAGGTCCGGGGTCGCCATCGGGAAGCCCAGCTTGGCGCGGGCCAGCAGGTAGGCTTGAGCGACGGAACGCGCCAGGGTGCGAACGCGCAGAATGTATTGCTGACGCGCAGTCACCGAGATTGCCCGGCGCGCATCCAGCAGGTTGAAGGTGTGCGAAGCCTTCAACACCATTTCGTAGCTCGGCAACGGCAGCGGCTGGTCGAGCTCGATCAGGCGCTTGGCTTCGCCTTCATAGAAGTCGAACAGTTCGAACAGCTTGTCGACGTTGGCGTGTTCGAAGTTGTAAGTGGACTGCTCCACTTCGTTCTGGTGGAACACGTCGCCGTAAGTCACTTTGCCCATTGGGCCGTCAGCCCAGACCAGGTCGTAAACCGAATCCACGCCTTGCAGGTACATGGCCAGACGCTCGAGACCGTAGGTGATCTCGCCGGTCACCGGGTAGCACTCGATGCCGCCCGCCTGCTGGAAGTAAGTGAACTGAGTCACTTCCATGCCGTTGAGCCAGACTTCCCAGCCCAGACCCCAGGCGCCGAGGGTCGGCGATTCCCAGTTGTCTTCGACGAAGCGAATGTCGTGGACCAGCGGGTCCAGACCGACATGCTTGAGGGAGCCCAGGTACAGTTCCTGGAAGTTATCCGGGTTCGGCTTCAGGACGACCTGAAACTGATAGTAGTGCTGCAGACGGTTCGGGTTTTCGCCGTAACGGCCGTCAGTCGGACGGCGGCTTGGCTGCACGTATGCGGCGTTCCAGGTTTCCGGGCCGATGGCGCGCAGGAAGGTCGCGGTGTGGAAAGTGCCGGCGCCTACTTCCATATCGTAGGGCTGAAGTACCACACAACCTTGCTCGGCCCAGTATTGCTGGAGCGCGAGGATCAAGTCTTGGAAGGTACGCACGGCTGGCGTAGGCTGGCTCACGAAATTCACCTGTTTCTTGGGCTGCGATTTAAAGAGCGGGAGTATACCCGATTCGTTGCTGCGCACGCCCCCTGGAGCCTTATGCCACGCTGCTTTTGGTGTACCGAAGATCCGTTGTACATGGCTTATCACGATCAGGAGTGGGGCACGCCGCTACGCGATGCGCAGGGTTTGTTCGAGTTGCTTTTGCTCGAAGGGTTCCAGGCCGGGCTGTCCTGGATCACCGTATTGCGCAAACGCGAGCGTTATCGCGAGGTGTTGTTCGGCTTCGACGTGCAGCGCGTGGCGCAGATGAGCGACGCCGAAATCGACGAATTGATGCTTGACCCCGGCATCATCCGTAACCGCCTCAAACTCAATGCCGCCCGGCGCAATGCCCAGGCCTGGCTGGCGCTGGAGGACCCGGTGGCGTTTCTTTGGTCGTTTGTCGGGGACCAACCGATCATCAATCATTTCAAGGATCGCAGCGAAGTCCCGGCGATCACCCCCGAAGCGCTGGCGATGAGCAAAGGCCTGAAAAAGGCCGGGTTTACGTTCGTCGGACCGACCATTTGCTACGCGTTGATGCAGGCCTCGGGCATGGTCATGGATCACACGCAGGATTGCGACCGCTACGCGCAGCTCGCCAACGGCGGTTAGAATGCCCGCCTCGCGCACAGCACAAAGATCAGGAGTGACCTGTGGAAAAGTTTAAAGGCGCCTTGCTGGTAGGCGCTCTGCGGCTGTTTGCCCTGTTGCCATGGCGGGCCGTGCAGGCCGTGGGTTCGGCGATTGGCTGGATCATGTGGAAAACCCCCAACCGTTCCCGCGACGTGGTGCGGATCAATCTCGCCAAATGTTTTCCACAGATGGACCCGGCCGAACGTGAGCGTCTGGTCGGTCAGAGTCTCAAAGACATCGGCAAGTCCCTGACCGAAAGCGCCTGCGCGTGGATCTGGCCGGCGCAGCGTTCCATCGATCTGGTGCGCGAAGTCGAAGGCCTCGACATCCTCAAGGACGCATTGGCTTCGGGCAAAGGCGTTGTCGGTATCACCAGCCACCTGGGCAACTGGGAAGTGCTCAACCACTTCTATTGCAGCCAGTGCAAACCGATCATTTTCTACCGTCCGCCAAAGTTGAAGGCTGTGGATGAATTGCTGCGCAAGCAACGCGTGCAACTGGGCAACAAAGTTGCCGCGTCGACCAAGGAAGGCATCCTCAGTGTCATCAAGGAAGTGCGCAAGGGTGGTGCAGTGGGCATTCCGGCTGACCCGGAACCGGCCGAATCCGCCGGAATCTTCGTGCCGTTCTTCGCCACGCAGGCGCTGACGAGCAAGTTCGTGCCGAACATGCTGGCCGGTGGCAAAGCCGTCGGCGTGTTCCTGCATGCGCTGCGCCTGCCCGACGGTTCCGGCTACAAAGTCATCCTCGAAGCTGCACCGGAAGCGATGTACAGCACCGATACCGAGACCTCCTGCGCCGCCATGAGCAAAGTCGTCGAGCGTTATGTCGCGGCGTATCCGAGCCAGTACATGTGGAGCATGAAGCGCTTCAAGAAACGTCCGCCGGGTGAAGCTCGCTGGTACTGAGGCGTTAGAGATGTGATTGGCATGATCTGTGGATAACCTCATCGTCGAGGTTATCCACAACCGTTCATTCAAGGGCGCAGCAGATGTCCGAACACCGCAAATCGTTTCGCATCAAGATCACCCACGACAGCTTCGGCGAATGCCTCGGGCAGACGCGCAATCTTACGCCTACCGGGGTGTATGTGCAGCATCCGGGTCTGACGTCATTGCCCAAAGGCGCAGTGGTTTACGGCCAGGTGCAGGGTTTACCCACAGGCGCGCCGCGAGTGCGGATGGAAGTGGTGACGGTGGATGCCGAAGGTATCGGCCTGCGTTACCTGTAGATTATTGCGCCTGACGATCGAGCTTCTTCAGAAACACCGCCATTTCCTTTTCGGCCTGCTTGTCGCCATGGGCGCGGGCCGCTTCCAGACCCTGTTCCCATGCCTGCCGCGCAGCGGCGTGATCACCCTGCGCCAGTTGCGCCTTGCCCAACAGCTTCCACGCTGCCGAATACTTCGGATCGAAACCGACACAGCGCTGAAAATGCTCGGCCGCCTTGGCGTTTTCGCCCAAATCCAGATAACCCTTGCCCAAGCCGAAGCGCAGCAGAGCGTTATCCACACCCTTGGCGAGCATTTTTTCCAGGGATTCGAGCATCGGTGGATTCCTTTCTTGGAAGCGTCAGGTGTTGATGGGGTTTATTGAGACCGCCTTCGCGAGCAGGCTCGCTCCCACAGGGGAAACGCATTCCAAATGTGGGAGCGAGCCTGCTCGCGAAGGGGCCAGTGCCATCAGCGCAAACCTCAGAAGAAGCTCAACCCCACATGAAACAGCTTCTCCACATCACGAATATGCTTTTTATCCACAAGGAACAGAATCACATGGTCACCCGCTTCGATCACTGTGTCGTCGTGGGCGATGATCACCTGTTCATTGCGAATCACCGCGCCGATGGTGGTGCCCGGTGGCAGGCCGATCTTCTCGATGGGCTTGCCGATCACCTTGCTCGACTTCGCATCACCGTGGGCAATCGCCTCAATGGCTTCCGCCGCCCCGCGGCGCAGTGAGTGCACGCTGACGATATCGCCACGGCGCACGTGGGCCAGCAAGGTGCCGATGGTAGCCAGCTGCGGGCTAATGGCGATGTCGATGTCGCCGCCCTGAATCAGATCAACGTAAGCCGGGTTGTTGATGATGGTCATCACCTTCTTCGCCCCTAGCCGTTTGGCCAGCAGCGACGACATGATGTTGGCTTCGTCATCGTTGGTCAGCGCAAGGAAGATATCGGCGTCGGCGATGTTCTCTTCCATCAGCAAGTCGCGGTCCGACGCACTGCCCTGCAATACCACGGTGCTGTCGAGGGTGTCGGAGAGATAGCGGCAGCGTGCCGGGTTCATCTCGATGATCTTCACCTGATAACGGCTTTCGATGGCCTCGGCCAGACGCTCGCCGATCTGCCCGCCGCCAGCGATGACGATGCGTTTGTAGGTCTCATCGAGACGGCGCATTTCGCTCATCACCGCACGAATATCCTCACGGGCGGCGATGAAGAAGACTTCGTCATCGGCCTCGATCACCGTATCGCCCTGGGGCAGGATCGGCCGGTCACGGCGGAAAATCGCCGCGACGCGGGTTTCGACGTTCGGCATGTGCTCGCGCAACTGACGCAGTTGCTGGCCCACCAGCGGCCCGCCGTAATAGGCGCGCACGGCCACCAGTTGTGCCTTGCCTTCGGCGAAGTCGATTACCTGCAAGGCACCGGGATGCTGGATCAGGCGCTTGATGTAGTTGGTGACCACCTGCTCGGGGCTGATCAGCACGTCGACCGGAATCGCTTCGTTCTGGAACAGCTGCTCTTCGCGGTTGAGATAGGAGGCTTCGCGCACCCGGGCAATCTTGGTCGGGGTATGGAACAGCGTGTGCGCAACCTGACAGGCGACCATGTTGGTTTCGTCGCTGTTGGTCACCGCCACCAGCATGTCGGCGTCGTCGGCGCCGGCCTGACGCAGCACCGACGGCAGCGAGCCACGACCCTGCACCGTGCGGATGTCGAGGCGGTCGCCGAGGTCGCGCAAGCGCTCGCTGTCAGTGTCGACCACCGTGATGTCGTTGGCTTCGCTCGCCAAGTGTTCGGCCAGCGAACCGCCGACCTGACCTGCACCGAGGATGATGATTTTCATCCAGTCACTCCGTTGAATCCGTTTAGCCGCGCGCGGCAGCGATCTTGATCAGCTTGGCGTAGTAGAACCCGTCGTGCCCGCCCTGCTGGGCCAGCAATTGGCGACCATGGGGCTGCTTGATCCCGGCGGTGATTGCCAAGTCCAGCTCCCGTGCGCCCGGCGTGCGCTCAAGGAACGCGGCAATCACTTCGGTGTTCTCGGTCGGCAAAGTCGAGCAGGTGGCGTAAAGCAGGATGCCGCCCACTTCGAGGGTTTTCCACATCGCGTCGAGCAACTCGCCTTGCAGCTGCGCGAGGGCGGCGATGTCGTCGGCCTGGCGGGTCAGCTTGATGTCCGGGTGGCGGCGGATGACGCCGGTGGCCGAGCACGGCGCGTCGAGCAGGATGCGCTGGAACGGCTTGCCGTCCCACCATTTGTCGATGTCACGACCGTCGGCGGCGATCAGTTCGGCGCTCAGGCCCAGACGCTCGAGGTTTTCTTTCACTCGAAACAGACGCTTGGCTTCCAGATCCACCGCCACCACGCCGGCCAGCGCCGGTTCGGCTTCGAGGATGTGGCAGGTCTTGCCGCCGGGTGCGCAGCAGGCGTCGAGCACACGCTGCCCTGGCGCCAGATCCAGCAGATCGGCGGCCAGTTGCGCGGCTTCGTCCTGCACGCTGATCCAGCCCTCGGCGAACCCCGGCAGGCTGCGCACATCGGTGGCGGCTTCGAGGATGATGCCGTCGCGGCTATAGACGCACGGAGTTGCTGCGATGCCGGCCTCGGTCAGCAGACCGAGGTAGGCGTCGCGGCTGTGATGGCGGCGGTTGACCCGCAGGATCATCGGCGGATGCGCGTTGTTGGCTGCGCAGATGGCTTCCCATTGCTCAGGCCAAAAGGCCTTGAGGGATTTTTGCAGCCAGCGCGGGTGAGCGGTGCGCACCACCGGATCGCGTTCCAGCTCGGCGAAAATCGTTTCGCTTTCGCGCTGGGCATTGCGCAGCACGGCGTTGAGCAGACCCTTGGCCCAAGGCTTTTTCAACTTGTCGGCGCAACCCACGGTTTCGCCGATGGCGGCGTGGGCCGGCACGCGGGTGTAGAGCAATTGGTAGAGCCCGACCAGCAGCAGCGCCTCGACATCGGCGTCGGCAGCCTTGAACGGCTTCTGCAGGAGCTTTTCCGCTAGCGCCGACAGACGTGGCTGCCAGCGTGCGGTGCCGAACGCCAGATCCTGAGTGAAGCCGCGATCGCGATCCTCAACCTTGTCCAGTTGTGTCGGCAGAGAGCTGTTGAGCGAGGCTTTGCCGCTGAGTACGGCGGCGAGTGCCTTGGCGGCGGCCAGACGCGGGTTCATTGCGCGTCCACCACTGCGCCGAGCACGGTGCCAACGGCGAATTTCTCACGACGGCTGTTGAACAGGTCACTGAAGTTCAGCGCCTTGCCGCCGGGCAATTGCAGGCGTGTCAGGCAGAGCGCCTGCTCGCCGCACGCGACGATCAGGCCGTCCTTGCTGGCGCTGAGGATGGTACCGGGTGCGCCGTTGCCTTCGGCGAGATTGGCCGCCAGCACTTTCAGCGCTTCGCCATTGAGCGTGCTGTGGGTGATCGGCCATGGATTGAAGGCGCGAACCAGACGTTCCAGCTCAACGGCCGGGCGACTCCAGTCGATGCGCGCCTCATCCTTGTTCAGTTTGTGCGCGTAGGTGGCGAGTTCGTCGTTCTGCACTTCGCCCTCCAGCGTTCCGGCAGCCAGACCGGCAATCGCCTGCACCACGGCGGGTGGGCCCATTTCGGCGAGACGGTCGTGGAGACTGCCGCCGGTGTCGTCGGCGCTGATCGGCGTAACGACTTTGAGCAGCATCGGCCCGGTGTCGAGGCCCGCTTCCATGCGCATCACGGTCACGCCGCTTTCGGCATCGCCCGCTTCGACAGCACGCTGGATCGGCGCCGCACCGCGCCAGCGTGGCAGCAACGAGGCATGGCTGTTGATGCAGCCCAGACGCGGAATATCCAGCACCACTTGCGGCAGGATCAGGCCGTAGGCGACCACCACCATCAAGTCCGGCTTCAGTGCGGCGAGTTCAGCCTGAGCGTCAGCGTTGCGCAAAGTCGGCGGCTGCAACACCTGGATATTATTTTCCAGCGCCAGCTGTTTAACCGGGCTCGGCATCAGTTTTTGTCCGCGACCGGCCGGACGATCCGGTTGGGTGTAGACCGCAACGATCTCGTAAGGGCTGCTCAGCAGGGCCTTGAGGTGTTCGGCAGCGAATTCCGGGGTGCCGGCAAAAACGATGCGCAGTGGCTCAGTCATGAAGGAGTCTCATAAAAAGAAAAAGGCTTGCCGCGGCAAGCCTTTGAAGGAGGGCATCAAGCGTTCTGGCGATGCAGCTTTTCCAGTTTCTTCTTGATCCGGTCGCGTTTGAGCGTGGACAGGTAGTCGACGAACAATTTGCCGTTGAGGTGGTCGCATTCGTGCTGGATGCACACCGCGAGCAGGCCTTCGGCGATCAGTTCATAGGGCTTGCCGTCGCGGTCCAGCGCCTTGATCTTGACCTTTTGCGGGCGGTCGACGTTTTCGTAGAAACCCGGCACCGAAAGGCAACCTTCCTGGTACTGATCCATTTCGTCAGTCAGCGATTCGAACTCGGGGTTGATGAACACCCGTGGCTCGGTGCGGTCTTCGGAAAGGTCCATCACGACGATACGTTTGTGCACGTTGACCTGGGTCGCGGCAAGGCCGATGCCCGGCGCTTCATACATTGTTTCAAACATGTCATCGACCAACTGACGCACTTCGGCGTCCACTACAGCCACAGGCTTGGCGATAGTACGCAGACGCGGGTCCGGAAATTCGAGGATGTTTAAAATGGCCATAGGCTGATTGCTGCACGTATTGAGTAAAGTCGGATCGATGGCCTGGCAGGTCCGAAGATGCAGGCTACCGTTGTGAAGCGTAGCTTCTGCATTTGGCAGAAGCGAGCCACGGGGGCTCTGACGGTTCACGCGAACGCACATGATAAAGGGATTCACTGCATGAGGAAAACACTACTCGCCCTGCTGCTGTTGGCCTCGGCCGGCGCGGTGCAAGGGCAAGTGCAACTCAGGGATGGTTTTCCGCAGCAATACACGGTGGTTTCGGGGGATACACTCTGGGATATTTCCGGAAAATACCTGCGCGAGCCTTGGCAATGGCCACAACTGTGGCGGGCCAACCCGCAGATCGAAAACCCCAATCTGATCTATCCCGGCGACACGCTGACGCTCAGTTACGTCAACGGCCAGCCGCGCCTGACCCTCAATCGCGGCGAGTCGCGCGGCACCATCAAGCTCTCGCCACGCATTCGTACCAGCCCGGTGGCTGAGGCGATTCCGAGTATTCCGCTGAAATCGATCAACAGCTTTCTGCTGAGCAACCGCATCGTCGACAAGGTCGAGGATTTCGACAAGGCGCCGTACATCGTCGCCGGTGACGCGGAACGCGTGCTCAGCGGCACCGGCGACCGGATCTTTGCCCGTGGCCATTTCGATCCGAATCAACCGGTCTACGGGATCTTCCGTCAGGGCAAGGTCTATACCGATCCGCAAACCAAGGAATTTCTGGGGATCAACGCCGACGACATTGGCGGCGGTGAAATCGTTGCCACCGAAGACGACGTCGCCACCCTCGCCCTGCAGCGCACCACCCAGGAAGTGCGCCTCGGCGACCGCTTGTTCAGCGGCGAAGAGCGCTCGATCAATTCGACCTTCATGCCCAGTGCTCCGACCACCGACATCAATGGCCTGATCATCGATGTCCCACGCGGCGTCACGCAGATCGGTGCGATGGATGTGGTTACGTTGAACAAGGGCAAACGCGACGGCCTGGCCGAAGGCAATGTGTTGGTGGTGATGAAAACCGGTGAAACCGTGCGCGACCGGGTGACCGGTCAACCACTTAAAATCCCCGACGAACGGGCCGGGCTGCTGATGGTTTTTCGCACCTACGACAAACTCAGCTACGGCTTGGTCCTCAACGCTTCACGCTCGCTGGCGGTGCTCGACAAGGTGCGAAATCCGTAAGCGTGCTTAACAAGTTACCAACAGAGTTATCCACAGCTTGTTCCGAATGGTTCGGGGCTTATAACGATCAAGGATGATCCATGACGCTGTCTGTCTATACGCCGGTTTCCCCTGCGGAACTGGAAGCGCGCCTGCGCCTGCATCGCTTGCCGGACATCGGCCCGAAGCGGTTTCTGAAATTGCTCGAAGCCTTTGGCTCGGCATCCAAAGCCATCAGCGCGCCGGCCAGCGCCTGGCGCTCGCTGGGTTTACCAGCGGCGTGTGCCGAAGCACGGCGCTGTCCCGACGTTCGCGACGGCGCCAGCCACGCAATGCGCTGGCTAGAGCGTCCGGGTCAGCATTTGTTGATGTGGGATCAAGCGGACTATCCGGCATTGTTGGCGCAGATTCCCGACCCTCCGCCGCTGTTATTCGTGGCGGGTGACCCCCTGATTCTCGAGAGGCCGCAGCTGGCCATGGTCGGCAGCCGTCGTGCTTCACGTCCGGGAATGGACACCGCCGCCGCATTTTCTCGTAGCCTGGCCGGGGCCGGTTTTGTCATCAACAGTGGCTTGGCGCTGGGCATTGATGCGGCTGCGCATCAAGCGGCGCTGGATGTTGGCGGGCTGACGGTCGGAGTGTTGGGCACGGGCCTGGAAAACTTTTATCCACAGCGCAATCGGCGGCTGGCCGACGCGATGATTGCCTCCGGCAGTGCGGTGCTTTCGGAGTTTCCGCTGGATGCCGGCCCCAGCGGGAGCAACTTCCCGCGACGCAACCGGATCATCAGCGGTTTATCCCTTGGCGTGCTGGTGGTCGAGGCCAGCGTCGCCAGTGGTTCGCTGATCACTGCACGGCTGGCGGCGGAACAAGGGCGCGAGGTGTATGCAATCCCTGGCTCGATCCATCATCCCGGTGCGCGTGGTTGTCACCAGTTGATTCGCGACGGCGCGGTGTTGGTGGAAACCATCGAACACATTCTCGAAGCCCTGCGTGGCTGGCAGCAGGTGCCGTTATCCACAGGCACACCGCAAGCGGATCATCCCTTACTTGCCCTGCTCCACGCTGCGCCGCATACCAGTGAAGCCTTGGCCGACAGCTGCGGCTGGGCGTTGCCCAAAGTGCTGGCGGCGCTGACCGAACTGGAAATGGACGGCCGTGCGGTGTGCGAAAACGGCCGCTGGTTTGCGCGTGTGAGCTAGGTTTTACAAGGAAGATCGGTAAACTGCGCGAAACCTGTTTGCGGAGAGTTTTTTCATGGTCAACAGTTGGCGTGTGCAACAAGCCGCGCGAGAGATTCGCGCCGGGGCGGTGATTGCCTATCCAACCGAAGCCGTCTGGGGGCTGGGTTGCGACCCGTGGAATGAAGAAGCGGTGGATCGGTTGCTGGCGATCAAGAATCGCTCGGTCGACAAGGGCCTGATTCTGGTTGCCGACAACATTCGCCAGTTCGATTTCTTGTTCGAAGACTTCCCGCAAGAGTGGATCGACCGTATGGCCAGCACCTGGCCTGGGCCGAATACCTGGCTGGTGCCGCATCAGAATCTGCTACCGGAGTGGGTCACGGGGGTGCATGACACGGTGGCGCTGCGCGTCAGCGATCATCCTCAGGTGCGTGACTTGTGCTCGATGGTCGGTCCGTTGATTTCGACCTCAGCCAATCCACAAGGCCGTCCGGCAGCGCGCACGCGGTTGCGGGTCGAGCAGTATTTCCGCGGGCAGATCGATCTGGTGCTGGGTGGGGAGTTGGGTGGGCGCAAGAACCCCAGCGTCATCCGTGATCTGGCCTCCGGCAACGTTATTCGTCCCGACTGACGTCACTCCTGACTTCATGTATTGAGTACTTCTCGGCTTTTATGGCGAGAAGTACTACTTTTGCCTGCGATTTATCCTTCAAACAACGATCAACTTACAACATTCAACTGTTTGTATTTTTCCTTCGTGTGTCAGACCAATCAGTAAGTACACAGATTCAGTAACTTTTCCCACGTAATTATCAGAAGTCGCGCAGTGGCGATATTTCTAAAAGCATCCATCATTTCAATGCGCTCAGAAAACTTCGATAAGTTAACGTCTGCGGAGAAAGAATGGATACTACGGATTTACAACTAACGGATTATCTGCAGGCACTTCAGGCAACGTTCAGAAGTCGCCATGAAGATTGCCGGGTCGTTATTCTTGAAGCGGGATCAGATACGCGGGAGTTCGAACGGTTTATTGGTCGGCAATTTCGTCTTCGACTGCAACATTACATGCTGACATCCAGAGCCAGATTGCTTGAAACGAGGCTGGCGGTGACGGCGCGAAGTACCCACTTTCTGCTGTATCAACACGAGCAGCTGGTGGCGGTATTGAGAGTGACGCCATCGCCGTTCGAATGGGCCTCACTGGCGCACCAGCATGTTTCCCCCACCGTGATGCTATCGCGCCACGTCGAGTTCAGCCGGTTGATCACTCTCTCGCGAAGCCACCTGGCTGTTCCGATCAACAGCCTGCTGGCGGCGGCCACCGAGTGGGCGATCAGGCATGGATATCAAGGCGTCACCGCCCTCTGCCGATCGCCACAACGGCGTCTGTTCCAGCGATTCGGCCTGACCCCTATCACCTCCGACGCCCTTCATATCGAACAACGCGCTCGCGGCGACTACTGGCTGCTGTCAGCGCAATGGCAGCAAATCCTTGCCGCTGTTCAACACCCTGATCACACCCCCTTCAACACCCCGGAGAACCACGATGAATACGCTCATCAGCTTTGAACAACAGTTGATCCTGCTTGATAAACGCATCGAACAATTGTGGGCCGATATTCTGGATAACTCGCGATTGGTAAAAGCCATACGCGAGGGTAGTGTTACCAAGGCGTTATATGCGATCTACATGATAGAAACCTTTCACTACACTGCCCACAATGCGCGAAATCAGGGATTGGTGGGTGTGCGCCATGCCGATAATCCGGTTTATGCAAAGTTCTGTTTTGAACATGCGGCGCAAGAAGTTGGCCATGAGAAAATGGCACTGCATGATGTCATGAGTCTTGGCCTGAAAAATGAAAAGTTCGAGATCCCGTCTGCGCTTCCGGCAACCGAAGTACTGATTGCTTATTTGTATTGGATATCCTTTACCGGTAATCCACTACAACGCTTGGGATACAGTTATTGGGCAGAAAATGCCTATCAATTCATCACCCCGTTGATCAATAACCTGAGCGAAATCCTGGCGCTAAAACCGGCTCAGTTGACGTTCTTCGTTGCGCATTCCGACATCGATGTCGAGCACTTCAATGAAATCAAACTCATCCTGCAGCGTACTTGCAAAAATCAGCACGACTGGGATGCCATTGCCAATGTAATGGAAACCAGCTTGCGGCTGACCGGCAACATGCTCGAAGCCGTTTATGAGCAGTATGAGGCTTGGCAAAACGGCCATGCGCCCCGTTATGACTTCCTCCATGCCCTGGATAACTCATGAAGACTTCACGTCGAGTGTCAGAACCGAGGGAAGGAGGCAGGCATGGCTGACTATTTCCAGCGGTTGAACTATGCGCTGGGGGATGAAGACACAGCGCTCGAATATGCAATCCTCCCCAAGCACGCCAGACATGTGGTGGGTATCGCCGGGAGTGGCGGGCGGCTTTTACCGTTGCTGGCCCGCAGTCCGGCGCGTATGACCTGCACCGATATCAGCGCGCCGCAACTGGCATTTACCCGGCTGCGATTCGCCTTGCTGGAACAGACCGATCACGCGTCGTTCATGGCATTCATGGGTTACCGGACAGACAGTTCGACCAAGCGACGCCAGTCCATATTTCAGCATCTGGATTTGCCGCAGGCCGATCGCCACTGGTTGACCGAGTTGTTCCAGTCCCGTCACTGGCAAGCGCCGATCTACATGGGAGCCTTCGAGCAGACCCTGCAGCGATTGGCGAAGGTCAACCGACTGTTTACCGGCAAGGCAGGTCGTGAAGTTTTCCACTGTCGCGACCTTGGCGAGCAAATCGAGTATTACCAGACCCGCTTTCCCCTCAAACGCTGGAAGGCTGTGATCGCGCTGTTGGGCAACGCAGCGGTACTCAATTCCCTGCTCTACAAAGGCTCGTTCCCGCCCAACAACCTGGGCATCAGTTCCCGCGCGGCGTACCTGGAGATTTTTCACGCCTTGTTCACCACTCAGGTGGTGCGCGAGAGCTTCTTTCTGCAAATGCTGTTTTTCGGTGAACTGCGCTACCCACAAGGTTTTCCGCTGGAGTGCGCCCCGAAGATTTTCAAGCGTGCCCGTGAGGCGCTTCAACAGTGCGAGCTGCAGGTGGTACAGGCCGACATTCTCGACTGTGTTGCCACGCTCTCGGAGGTCGACTTCGTCTCGCTCTCGGACGTCCCTTCTTTCATGCCCGAAGCTGACGGTGCGAGTGTCTTGCAGCGGTTACGCCCGTCCCTGGCCGAAGAGGCGCTGACGGTCATACGTGGCCATTTGCACGTCGTCCAGCCCGATTGTTCAGGCTTCGGCGATATCACCGCCGACTACCAGAAAGCGATTGCACGAGAAAGAACCCAGCTCTGGCGTGTGCAGGTCTATCGCCGGACATCACCTTTGCAGGTATCTCGATGAGCACTCAGCAACCCACCGTCAATTGGCTCAAAAACCGTATTCGGCAGGCGCGTGAAGATCAGCAACAGTTGTTCGATGCCGGGCTCAACGGCCTGAAGCTGGCACAACGCGAAGGCAAGGAGATCGAGTTGAGCAGCGGCGAGCGGCTCACCGAGTTTCTCTCATGCTCCTATCTGGGGCTTGAGTGCGATCCCCGCCTGATTCAAGGCGCCGTGGACGCCGTCGAAACCTTCGGCGTGCAGTTCGCCGCCGCACGAACCCGGGCACTGTTGCCGTCAATGCGTGAACTAGACGAACAGTTGAACCGGATATTCCAGGGGCACGCGGTCACCTTCAACTCGGTGGGCAGTGCACATCTGGGCTGTCTGCCCTTACTGGGATCCGGTGAGTTGCCGTCCTATCCGTTGCGCCGTGGCCCGAGCTGGATCGTCGACCGGGCGGCCCACGCTTCAATGCAAGTGCTGCAAGGGATTCTTTGGCAGTTTGGCCCTGTACAGCGGTGCGATTGCAGGGATATGGAGCAAGTCGAGCAGGCGTGTTCGGCGGCAGTAGCGGCTGGCAATACACCGATCATCCTGACCGACAGCATCGGTTCGATGCGCGGCGTGTATCCGATCAATCGACTGTTGCAACTGGCGGAGCGCTTTGAAGGGTATCTGTATGCGGATGACGCCCACGGCACTTCGATCTACGGTGTGGCGGGGGGTGGTTATGCCCTTGCCAGTGGCGATGAGCGCTTGCGCGGACGCTTGATCCTTCTGTCCTCGCTGTCCAAGGCGTTTGGGGCAACCGGTGGGGCGATCACCGTGCTTACGGCGGACGATGCCGAGATGATAAGGCGCCATGCGTCGACCTATACGTTCGGAGGGCCATTGTCGATGGGCGGGGTTGGTGCGGCAGTCGCCTCCGGAAAAATCCATCTTTCGCCAGAGCTGGGCGAGCTGCAAGCCGCCCTGTGGCGAAATGTTGCCCTGATCGACGATTTGCTCGGACCGGTTCTTGGCAACCATGAAGTCGCCTCGCCCATCCGTTTCGTGCGTGTCGGTGCCGAGCGTGACGCGATCAGTCTGGCGCTGTACCTGCGGCGGCAAGCGATTGCCGTCACCACCGCGTTGTTTCCGGTGGTGGCCAAGGGCGAGGCGATTCTGCGTCTGGCGATCAGTGCCAATCATAGTCAGGCCCAGTTGGCGTGCCTGGCCAATGCCGTTAATGGCGGTTTCGATGAGTTGGGTATTCGTCAAAGAGGAAGTGGCGATGGGCGATGATCCGATGAGCCATGCAAACCAGGCTTTTACACGCAAATTGGCCCATGCACGGTCACTGCCGTGGTTCTGTGCGCTGTGTCCGCAGATCCTGCACGTGCAGAGCCCGGAGGATTTGCATCGGCTGCCGATTCAAGCCGTCGAGGACGAGCACGGCGGTGTGCTGTTCTCCGTGCTTGGTGAGGCTTCGCATCGTGCACCGGGTGGCGGACTGACCCTGAAGTCGGGAGGCAGCACCGGAAACCGCAAACACATCACCCATTCCTGGGCATTCAACGCCAGTATCGTGCTGCTGGGGGCGCGGATGTTTGGGGGCGCGAACGAACATCCAGCTGTTGTCGTTAACTGCCTGACTGCCGGTGAAATGCAAGGCGCTTTTCAGTACGCCGCGGCCATCGTCCAGCACATCGGTGCTCGGTTGTTGCCCGCCGGATCGCTGATGGGCGTTACGCGGATTGCCGAGCTGATTCAGTCACAAGCGGCCGATGCGCTGATTTGCACTCCCTCCTTCGCGGCGGCGCTGTTCAACCATGACGATATCGATGCCACACAGTTGGCCAGTCTGAGATGGCTCTATTACATCGGGGAACCCTGCAGCAAACCGCTGCGCGAGCAATTGGCTCGGGACTGGCCTGAAATCAGAGTGCGGTCGCTGGGCTACAGCTCTACGGAGACCGGCCCCATCGGCTTTCAGTGCGCACACCTGGAGCATGGTTTTTATCATCTGCACGCCGATGCGATGCTGACCGAAGTCGTTGACCCATTGACCCTGCAAGCAGTGGCCGAAGGCGAAAGCGGGGAGTTTCTGCTGACGTCGCTGCTGCCCGATCATGTGCCGCTGTTGCGTTATCGGATTGGTGATCGTGGGCGAATTCTGCTTCAGGAATCGAATTGCGCATGTGGTAGTAATTTGCCGGTGCTGGAGCTTGAGGGGCGGGTCGAGACGTCGATCAAACTGGGTGGCGCGATCATCACGCAGCGACAGGTCATGAGCTTACTCGCCCAAGCGTTGCCCGACCTGGACGCTAACGATGTTCAGGTACAAATCGATCGACAGGCCAACGGTGCCAGCATGCGTCTGGTCATTGCTCAGGACAAACTGCCAGCCAGTGCAGAAGCCGTCATCGAACAGGCGTTGCATGACGAAGCGCAAGCGAGCGCTTTGCTCAGGCTGCCCGGAGTACTGGGATTGAGGGTGCAGCGTCTTGCCCGCAGCGGCTTCGAAACAACCTCCGCCGGCAAGACGCCGTTTTTTTTTGAGGTGGACGCTACCCCGTATTCACCGGAGTAGCGTGGTATCACGGCAGCAGGATGGTGGATCCGGTGGTGCGCCGTGCCGACAGCTCGGTTTGCGCCTTCGCCGCTTCAGCCAGCGGATAACGCTGGCTGATATCGACCTTGAGCTTGCCGCTGATGATCATCTCGAACAGCTCATCGGCCATGCGCTGCAGGTTTTCGGCGTTGTTGGCGTAGGTCGCCAGGGTCGGTCGGGTCACGTACAACGAGCCTTTGGCCGAGAGAATCCCCAGATTGACGCCATCCACGGCGCCGGAGGCATTGCCGAAACTCACCACCAGACCACGCGGCGACACGCTGTCGAGCGAAGTCAGCCAAGTGTCCTTGCCGACACCGTCATATACCACCGGGACCTTCTTGCCGTCGGTCAGCTCCAGTACGCGTTGCGCGACGTTTTCGTGGCTGTAATCTATGGTGGCCCAAGCACCGTTGGCTTTCGCCAGCTCGGCTTTTTCTTTCGAGCTGACGGTGCCGATCAGCTTCACACCCAAGGCCCTGGCCCATTGGCAGGCCAGCGAACCGACGCCCCCGGCAGCGGCGTGGAACAGAATGGTTTCGCCACCCTTGAGCTCATAAGTCTGGCGCAGCAGGTACTGCACGGTCAGACCCTTGAGCATCACTCCGGCAGCGGTTTCGAAACTGATTTGGTCGGGCAAGTGCACCAGATTTGCTTCGGGCAAAACGTGCAGTTCACTGTAGGCGCCCAACGGGCCGCTACCGTAAGCGACGCGATCCCCGACCTTGAACCGGGTTACTTCGCTGCCAACGGCGTCAACGATGCCCGCGCCTTCTGCGCCCAAGCCGGACGGCAAGGCTGGCGGTGCATAGAGGCCGCTGCGGTAATAGGTGTCGATGAAATTCAAGCCGATCGCTTTGTTGCTCACCCGAACCTGCTGTGGGCCTGGCTCCGCAGGTTGGTAGTCAACATATTCGAGCACTTCGGGGCCGCCGTGGGCGCGGAACTGGATACGCTTTGCCATCTGCCTGCTCTCCTTGGGTCTTTTGTAAGCCCCCTATCCAACTCCCATGCTTGATCTTCGTCAACTGCGGCGCGCGGGTCTGCGGTGGTATGCTACGCGCCCATTTGCGCCGCCCCCCGCCTGCGGGGCGCCGCGTAGTGATGCCCCGATCAAGGTGAAGCCATGACGACCCGCACCGACGCCGTAAAGGCCTATCTGCTCGACCTGCAAGACCGCATCTGCACCGCACTCGAAAACGAGGACGGCGGCACGCGCTTCGTCGAAGACGCTTGGGCCCGGCCGGCCGGCGGTGGCGGTCGCACCCGCGTGATCGAGAACGGCACGCTGATCGAAAAGGGCGGCGTCAACTTTTCCCACGTCTTCGGTAGCGGTCTGCCGCCGTCAGCCAGCGCCCATCGCCCGGAACTGGCGGGTCGCGGCTTCGAAGCCCTCGGCGTGTCGCTGGTGATCCACCCGCACAACCCGCATGTGCCGACGTCCCACGCCAACGTGCGCTTTTTCATCGCCGAGAAGGAAGGTGAAGAGCCGGTCTGGTGGTTCGGTGGTGGCTTCGACCTGACCCCGTATTACGGCAACGAAGAAGACTGCATCCATTGGCACCGCGTCGCCGAGCAGGCTTGTGCGCCGTTCGGTCCGGACGTCTACTCGCGCTACAAAGCCTGGTGCGACACCTATTTCCACATCAAACATCGGCACGAACCGCGCGGCATCGGCGGGCTGTTCTTCGACGACCTGAACGAGTGGGACTTCGACACCAGCTTCGCTTTCATGCGCGCCATTGGCGATGCGTACATCGACGCTTACCTGCCGATCGTGCAGCGGCGCAAGAACGATGCGTTCACCGCCAAACAGCGTGAGTTCCAGGAATTCCGCCGTGGCCGTTACGTCGAGTTCAACCTGGTTTACGATCGTGGCACGCTGTTCGGCCTGCAATCGGGCGGGCGTACCGAGTCGATCCTCATGTCGCTGCCGCCGCAAGTGCGCTGGGCCTACGACTGGAAAGCCGAGCCTGGCAGCGAAGAGGCACGCCTGACCGAGTACTTCCTGCAAGACCGCGACTGGCTGGCCCAGGCCTGAACGAGGAGTTGTGATGGATCGTTACGTTGTTTTCGGTAACCCGATCGGCCACAGCAAGTCGCCGATGATTCACAAACTGTTCGCCGAACAGACCGGGCAGAGTCTCGACTACAGCACCCTGCTGGCGCCGCTCGACGATTTCACCGGCTGCGCCACGGCGTTTTTCCAGCAGGGTCGCGGCGCCAATGTCACCGTGCCGTTCAAAGAAGATGCCTATCGCCTGGCCAACAGCCTGACCGCCCGCGCACAGCGTGCCGGTGCAGTGAATACCTTGAGCAAACTGGCCGATGGTTTGCTGCTCGGTGACAACACCGACGGCGCCGGGCTGGTGCGCGATCTTACGGTGAATGCCGGGTTCAACCTGACCGGCAAGCGCATTCTGCTGCTCGGCGCCGGTGGCGCGGTGCGTGGGGTGTTGGAGCCTTTGCTGGCAGAGAAACCGGCATCGGTGATCATCGCCAACCGCACGGTGGAAAAAGCTGAGTTGCTGGCCGAATTGTTCTGCGATCTGGGGCCGGTGTCAGCCAGTGGTTTCGACTGGTTGCGCGAGCCGGTGGACGTGATCATCAACGCCACTTCCGCCAGCCTTACCGGTGAAGTGCCGCCGATTGCGCCAAGCCTGATCGAGCCGGGCAAAACCCTGTGCTACGACATGATGTACGGCAAGGAGCCGACGGCGTTCTGCCGCTGGGCCACCGAGCATGGCGCGGCGGTGTCGATGGATGGCTTGGGGATGTTGGCGGAGCAGGCGGCCGAGGCGTTCTTTTTGTGGCGCGGCGTGCGCCCGGATACGGCGCCCGTCCTGGCTGAGTTGCGTCGGCAGTTAGCCTGAAAGCAAAAGATCGCAGCCTGCGGCAGCTCCTACAGAGTGAACACAAATCCCATGTAGGAGCTGCCGCAGGCTGCGATCTTTTCAATCCTCAAACCGGATCGGACACTTCTCCGGCCCCTCAAGCTTTCTCAACTCTTCTACCACTTGCGGCCGCGCGCCACGCAAGGTCAGGCTACGATCCTGGCGCAACAAGCGCCGCGCCTCCTGATGCAGCATCTCCACCCCTGAATAGTCGATGAAGTTGATCTGCTGCGCCTCGATCACCACCCGCGCGCCGTGCATGCGTTGCAAACGCACTTGCAGGTAATGGCTGGCGCCGAAGAAGATCGAGCCGCCGACCCGCAGCACATCGTCTTCGCCATCACGCCAATGCTGCACCCGCGGTTGCGAGGTGCGTTTGAGGTAGAAGAACAGCGACGCCAGCACCCCGGCGTAGATCGCCGTCTGTAATTCCAGTAATAGCGTTGCCAGACAGGTCAGCGCCATGACCACGAATTCGGCGCGGCTGACCCGCAGCAACGCGCGAATGCCGCGATGATCCACCAGCCCCCATGCGATCAGCAGAATGCTCCCAGCCATGGCCGGGATCGGAATGTGCGCAATCAGCCCGGCACCAAAAATCGCGAAAAGCGCGACCCAGATCGCCGAAAACACCCCAGCCAGCGGTGAGCACGCGCCTGCCTCGTAACTCAGGCCCGAGCGGGTAAACGAGCCGGCGGACAACGATCCGGAAAAGAATGCCCCGACCATATTCGACAAGCCCTGCGCGCGGACTTCCTGATTGGCATCGAGCAACTGCTGCGAACGCGCGGCAATCGAACGGGCAATCGACAGGCTGGTGACCAGCCCGAGCATGCCCACCGCCACTGCACTTGGCAGTAGGCGCAGGATCAAATCCAGATCCAGTGGTAGTCCGCTGAACGGCGGCAAGCGCCCGACAAATGCACTGACCAGGTGCACATGGCCGAACATTGCCGGCCACAGCCAAACCAGCAGACTCGCCAGCACGAGAGTTATCAACAGGGTCGGCCAGCGTGGCAGCAACTGTTTCAGCAACACGCCAACCACGACCGTGGCAACGCCGAGCAGCACGGAGGGTTTATCCACAGCCCCGAGGTGCTGCAACAGATCCATAAGACTGTCCAGCGCTGTGGCTTTTGCCGGCAGATCCAGGCCCAACAGATTGGGTAACTGCCCAATGGCAATGACCACCGCTGCGCCCAAGGTGAAACCGAGCACCACCGAATGCGAGACGAAATTCACCAGCGCGCCGAAGCGCAGCAAGCCCAGCAGCCACTGGAAAATCCCTGCAAGGAATGTCAGCAACAGAATCAGGGTGATGTAGTCCTGTGAAGCTGGAACGGCCAGCGGACTCACGCTGGCGTACAACACGATCGAAATCGCCGCCGTCGGCCCGCAGATCAGATGCCACGACGAGCCCCACAGGCAGGCGATCAACACCGGGATGATCGCGGCATAGAGACCGTACTCAGGTGGGAGACCGGCGATCAGCGCGTAGGCAATCGACTGGGGTAACGCGAGAATCGCACCGCTGAGCCCGACGATCAGATCCCGTCCGACGCTGGCACGGGTTTGCCGGGGGAGCCAGTTCAGAAAAGGGAAAAGTGAGCGGCGACTGGGGAAAGCCATGGGGCCTCGCGGATGATGAGTTTTTGCAAGGTTATCAGTACCGTCCGACAATTGTGGCGAGGGGATTTATCCCCGACCGGCTGCGCAGCAGTCGTGAAACCGGTATTCACGATGGGATCTGACATACCGTGAGTTCGCGTTTTGGGCCGCTGCGCGACCCATCGGGGATAAATCCCCTCGCCACAGGTAAGTGGTGAGTCAGAGCTTGGCTTTCACGGCGGTCAGCGCTTCCTTCCCATCCACCGTTTTCACCCCATCCAGCCACTTGTCCAACACCGCCGGATTCGCCTTGATCCACGCCTTCGCCGCCTCGGCATTGCTGACCTTCTTGTTCACCACTTCGGCCATGATGCTGTTCTCCATCTCCTGAGTGAACGAAAGATTGGTCAACAATTTACCCACGTTCGGACACGCCTCGGCGTAGCCCTTGCGGGTCAAGGTGAAGACGCTACCGGTATCGCCAAAGTACTTCTCGCCGCCCTTGAGGTAATGCATTTTCAACTGCACGTTCATCGGGTGCGGCGTCCAGCCAAGGAAGGTGACGAATTTCTGCTTCTTCACCGCCCGCGAGACTTCGGCGAGCATCGCCTGTTCACTGGATTCGATCAGCTTCCACTGGCCGAGGTCGAAGTCGTTTTTCTTGATGATGTCTTGCAGCGAGATGTTCGCTGGCGCGCCGGAACCAATGCCGTAAATCTTCTTGTCGAATTTATCGGCGTATTTGTTCAGGTCGGCAAAGTTATGCACACCCGCGTCCCACACGTAATCCGGCACGGCGAGGGTGAACTCGGTGCCGTCGAGGTTTTTCGCCAATTGCGTGACATCGCCAGTGGCGACGAATTTATCGTAGAAGCCCTGCTGCGCCGGCATCCAGTTGCCGAGGAACACATCCACCTGGCCATCTTTCAGCCCGCCAAAGGTGATCGGCACCGCAAGGGTATCGACCTTGGCCTTGTAGCCCATGCCATCCAGCAGAAACCCGGTAATGGCGTTGGTCGCGGCGATGTCGCTCCAGCCGGGGTCGGCCATCTTCACCGTTTCGCAGCTTTGCTCGGCAAATGCCGAGGCGCTGCCCAGAGCCAGCAGGCTGACCGTCAGTACTGTGGATAACTTGCGCATGGACTTCCCCTTAACATTATTGGTTTTGGCAGGGTTGTGGATAACGGGCCTTGCGTTCCAGATCGTCGAGATCGATGTGGTTGCGCATGTACTGCTGACTGGCGTCCACCAGCGGCTGGTGATCCCAGCTCTTCAGCTTGCCGATGGTCAACGCATCGGCAACAAAACGACGGCGGCGCTGGCTGGCGAGCACTTCCCGATGAATAGACGGGATGTCCCATTTGGCCCGCGCCTCGGCGAGAAAATCGTCGAACAGCTGGCGATGTTGCGGCGATTGGCTGAGTTCTTCCAGTTCTCGCGGGTCGTTGGCTACGTCAAAGAGTAGGCAAGGGTCGCTTTCACTGTAGATAAATTTGTACGCGCCACGACGGATCATCATCAACGGGCTGATCGTGCCTTCGGCCATGTACTCGCCGAACACTTCGTCATGCCCGCCCTGCCCTTGCAGATGCGGCACCAGCGAACGGCCGTCCAGCGGCAAACCCGGTTCCAGCGTGCCGCCGGCCAGTTCAACGAAGGTCGGCAGCAGGTCGGCGGTGGATACGGCGGCGCTGACTCGGCCCGCACTGAACTGGCCCGGAGCACTTATCAACAGGGGCACGCGGGCAGCCATCTCGTACCAGTGCATTTTGTACCAGAGGCCTTTCTCGCCGAGCATGTCGCCGTGATCGCCGGAGAAAACGATGATGGTGTCATCGATGAGGCCCGTTTCTTCGAGGGTTTGCAGAAGTTTGCCGACGTTGGCGTCGATATAGCTGCACGCGCCGAAGTACGCGCGGCGCGCATCGCGAATCTTATCCACAGGCAGCGGTTTATCCCACAGGTCGTAAACCTTGAGCAGGCGCTGGGAGTGTGGATCGAGTTCGTGTTGATCCGGCGTTGTAGGCAACGGGATATCACCATCATCGTACAAATCCCAGAACGCCTTGGGAATCGTGTACGGGTCGTGTGGGTGAGTCATCGATACGGTCAGGCAGAACGGCTGGTCGCCGTCCTCGCGGATGTGGTCGAACAAGTATTGCTGCGCCTTGAACACCACTTCTTCATCGAAATCGAGTTGGTTGGTACGCACGCACGGCCCGGCTTGCAGCACCGAGGACATGTTGTGATACCAGGTCGGCCGCACGTCCGGCTCATCCCAGTTCACCGCCCAGCCATAGTCGGCCGGATAAATGTCGCTGGTCAGGCGCTCTTCGTAGCCGTGCAACTGGTCCGGGCCGCAGAAATGCATCTTCCCCGACAGCGCGGTGCGGTAGCCGAGACGGCGCAGGTAATGGGCATAGGTCGGAACATCGGCAGGGAAATCGGCGGCGTTGTCGTAGGCGCCTATCTTGCTCGGCAACTGGCCGCTGACCAGGGTGAAGCGCGACGGTGCACATAACGGGCTGTTGCAGTAAGCGGCATCGAACACCACGCCTTGGGCGGCGAGGCGCGAAAGATTCGGCAGTTTGATCGGCGACGGGCCATAGATAGGCAACATTGGCGCGGCCATCTGATCGGCCATGATGAAAAGAATATTCTTGCGCTTCATGTGATCGCGGCATTCCATAGTGAATATTTATGCGACATTGCTGCGACCGAGCATGGAGTCCATGCTCTAAACGGTAAAGCCCGCGCCGGGCAATGACTAGGATAAGCACAGCTTATGTATGAAGCCCTGGGTGATCTGTCGCTCGACCTGCTGCGGGCCTTTGAAGCGGCAGCCCGGCATCGCAGTTTCACCGCTGCTGCGGTAGAGCTTGGCACCACGCAACCGGCGATCAGTCAGCAGATCAAACGGCTGGAAGATCAACTCGGCACGCGGTTGTTTGACCGCATCTATCGCGGCATCGAATTGACCGAGGTCGGCACGATCCTGTTTGAGCAGGTTCAGCTCGGTTTGCAGAATATCGACGCCGGATTGAGTGCGATCAGCGCACAACAGCAACACGAAGTGCTGCAAGTCGCCACCGACTTCGCCTTCGCTGCCTACTGGCTGATGCCACGTTTGCACCGCTTCCACGAAGCCAATCCGCAGGTCGACGTCAGCCTGGTCACCAGCGAGCGTAATCACAACATGCTGCGCACCGACATCGATGTGGCGATCCTGTTTGGCGACGGGCGTTTTAAACAGGGCGAAAGTCATTGGCTGTTCAGCGAGGAAGTGTTTCCGGTTTGCAGCCCGCAGTTGCTCAAGGAGCGGGCCCTGCCCTTGCCGGCTCAATCGCTGCTGGAGTTTCCGTTACTGCATCTGCGCGGTGAAAACAGCAGTAACTGGTTTGACTGGAGCGGGCTGTTCCGTGAACTTGGCATCAGTACACCGCCAGCGCCGGGGCAGTTGCGGTTCGACAATTACACATTGTTGATTCAAGCGGCGATTGGCGGCCAAGGTGTGGCTATCGGTTGGCGTCACCTTGTGGATAACTTGCTGACTCAGGGTTTGCT
Organism: Pseudomonas sp. LBUM1652; assembly: GCF_059716105.1. Classification (NCBI taxonomy): domain Bacteria; kingdom Pseudomonadati; phylum Pseudomonadota; class Gammaproteobacteria; order Pseudomonadales; family Pseudomonadaceae; genus Pseudomonas; species Pseudomonas sp. LBUM1652. The sequence continues at coordinate 36,265 of NZ_CP166804.1, forward strand.
GTGCCGCCCGATTGCCGAAACCACCCTGTCGCGGCTGGGTTACTACGTGGTGCTGCCCCAGCGCAAACGTCGTGGTGCGTTGAATCAACAGTTTGTCGACTGGTTGATGGCGGAGCAGGCCGGCAGCGCTGAGTCGCTAGCCGGACTGACCCTCCCATCGATTGCCGTTTAAATATTCACTCGGTCGTCGCGACAAAATTCACATGCTGGCCCACATGCAGATTCAGCCGCAGCTCATCGGCAATCCCCACCGCCACGCGATTCAAGCGCTCCAGCGGTTCGGCCAGACCGGGCTCGAGATTGCCGCCGACCTGGCTGAAATGCTCGATCGTCAATCCGGCCACGCCGTGGGGCGCATTGACCAGCGTCCAGTGCAGCGGGCTGCTTTGCAGGGCTTCGCGGATTTCTTCGGCGGCGTGACGTTGCAGGCGATCGTCCAGCTCCGGCTCGTCGAGGACGGCGAAATCACCCACCAGAAACAATCGCGCGACATTGGCCAATTGCAGCCCATCGACCAGTGCGTCGACGGCCAGCACCTGTTCAACCGGCCCCAATACAACGGACTTTTCCACGTGATCACTGCTGAACGGCAAACCCGGCGCATCCAGCAGGCAGATCACCGCTGAACTCCCCGCTACGCTTTGATTGACCCGTTCGATATCAAACAGATCACCGCTCTTGGTGCGCAAACCCGGACGTGGCGCGAGCGCCGTGAGGTCGTCGAGAATGGCGATGACTTCGTGCTGGCGGCGCAGCAACTCAGCCATCAACGCGCCGCCCAGGCTACTCATGGCACCATAGAGCACCACTTTTACCACCGGGGTTTCGGCATTTTTCATGGCTGATCCCTTTTGTTTTCCCTTGTAAAGCGTGTGACATACGCGCAACGCCGAGGGTTCGAACCGATTTGCGAGGCTTTCCGATGCAAGCGATCAAGGGCTACCACGCCCACGTCTATTTCGACGCCGGCACGATTGATCAGGCGCGAGCCTTGTGCGAGCAAGCCGCGCAGTTGTTTCCATTGAAAATGGGCCGCGTCCACGAACGCCCGGTCGGCCCGCATCCGGACTGGAGCTGTCAGTTGGCCTTCGCCCCGGAGCTGATCAGCGACGTGCTGCCGTGGCTGGCACTCAATCGCAAGGGGTTGGTGGTGTTCCTGCACCCGGACACCGGTGATGACTTGCTCGACCACACCGAGCATGCGATCTGGATGGGCGCACTGCGACCGCTGAATCTGGCTGTTTTTTGATCAGCAGCTCTTGTTCGTGACCATGGGCGGGGCCGCGCCGAACTGAAAGCGTATGTGTCTGCGATCACAGCGTCTTCGCCTGATTTTTCGTTCCGCTCCCCGTTTTCATTGACTCCAGCCGCTTCCGACGGCCGGTTGACCGTTCATTCAAAGCTTTCATCAGCGAAAGGTAGCTGAAAGGTTGCCCCATTAGGATCGCTTTACTTCCGGCAACAGACCGGTTGGCCAACGCGTGTGATTGCTCGCTCGCCCGGCCCAATTAACAACAATGGTGATTCTGATGTCCTCTGTAGCCCGCCTCCGCGCTGTCACTCCGCCCGTACGTCTCGTGCTTCCCGTTCTGCGTTGATCCCCACGATCCGCTCAATCAACTAGCCGCGCTACGCCTGGAGTATTCCCATGCTGACTTTCCTTGGCTTCGCCATGGTCATCACGTTCATGTTCCTGATCATGACCAAGCGCCTGTCCGCGCTGATCGCTTTGATCATCATCCCGATCCTGTTTGCCCTGTTCGGTGGTTTCGCGCCGAAGATCGGCCCGATGATGCTCGAAGGCATCACCAAGCTGGCGCCAACTGGCGTGATGCTGATGTTCGCCATTCTCTACTTCGCCCTGATGATCGACTCCGGCCTGTTCGACCCGGCCGTGCGCAAGATCCTCAAGCTGGTCAAGGGCGATCCGCTGAAAGTTTCGGTCGGCACCGCCGTTCTGGCGCTCGTCGTTTCCCTCGATGGTGACGGCGCGACCACTTACATGATCTGCGTGGCCGCCATGCTGCCTCTGTACAGCCGCATCGGCATGAGCCCGCGAATCATGGCCGGCCTGATCATCCTCGCCGGTGGCGTGATGAACATGACCCCGTGGGGTGGCCCGACCGCCCGTGCCGCCAGTGCGCTGCACGTCGACCCTTCGGACATCTTTGTACCGATGATTCCGGCCATGGGCGCCGGTGTGGTGGCGATCCTGATCATTGCCTACTTCTACGGCAAGCGTGAACGTGCGCGTCTGGGTGAGTTGCACCTGGTGGGCGACGATATCGATCACAGCGAAATCAGCGTCTCGCAGTTCCCGGATGCCCGTCGTCCTAAATTGATCTGGTTCAACGGCGCGCTGACCTTCGGTCTCATGTGCACCTTGATCGCCGGCCTGTTGCCGCTGCCGGTGTTGTTCATGGTGGCGTTCAGTATTGCAATGATCGTCAACTATCCTTGCCTGCAAATGCAGAAGGATCGCGTCGCGGCTCACGCCGGTAGTGTGCTGGCAGTGGTCGGGCTGATCTTTGCGGCGGGTATCTTCACCGGTATCCTGTCGGGCACCGGCATGGTCGATGCGATGTCGAAGAGCCTGTTGGCGGTGATCCCTGATTTCCTTGGCCCGTACCTGGCCGTAATCACGGCGCTGGTGAGCATGCCGTTCACCTTCTTCATGTCCAACGATGCGTTCTACTATGGCGTGTTGCCGGTGTTGGCCGAGGCTGCCAGCCACTACGGGATCACCGCGGTGGAAATGGCTCGTGCCTCGATCGTCGGTCAACCCGTGCACTTGCTGAGCCCGTTGGTGCCATCGACCTATCTGTTGGTGGCTCTGGCCGGTATTGATTTTGGTGACCACCAGCGTTTCACCCTGAAATGGGCGATCCTGGTTTGTATATGCATTCTGATTGCTGCGCTGCTGTTGGGGACTTTCCCGGTGTTCAGCACTCTATAAGCCCAAGACTCACCGTTGCGGGTCCTGGCTTCGCTGTTTGAAGCCCGGACCTTTTTCGGTTTAACAATCGCTCAAAGGAATACACATGGAATGGCTGACCAACCCTGAAATCTGGGTTGCCTTCTTTACCCTGACCGCCCTGGAAATCGTCCTCGGCATCGATAACATCATCATGATTTCGATCCTGGTCAGCCGCATGCCTAAACACATGCAGCAGCGCACCCGGATTTTCGGTCTGGCGCTGGCCATGATCACGCGGATCCTGTTGCTGCTGTCGATTACCTGGGTCATGCGCCTCACCGCGGACCTGTTCGTGGTCTTCGGCCAAGGCATCTCCGGCCGCGACCTGATCCTGTTCTTCGGTGGTCTGTTCCTGCTGTGGAAGAGCTCGCAAGAGATGTACCACGCACTGGAAGGCGAAGACGAAAGCGAAGAAACGCCAGGCGGCAAGGGCGGCAACTTCCTCTACACCATCATCCAGATCGCGATCATCGATATCGTGTTCTCGCTGGACTCGGTGATCACCGCTGTCGGCATGGTCTCGCACGTACCGGTCATGGTTGCAGCGATCATCGTTGCGGTGCTGGTGATGATGCTCGCGGCGGGCACGATCAGCGAATTCATCGACAAGCACCCGTCGTTGAAAATGCTGGCGCTGTCGTTCCTGCTGGTGGTCGGTACCGTGCTGATTGCCGAGTCGTTCGACGTGCATGTGCCAAAAGGCTACGTCTACTTCGCGATGGCGTTCTCGCTGGCGGTTGAAGCGATCAACATCAAACTGCGTGGGGCGATGGCGAAGAAGAAACAGCAGCAGGATCCGGTGAAACTGCGCAAGGACATTCCGGGGCAGTAACCCGGTAATCCAGGCGCACGCAATACCCCCTGTGGGAGCGAGCCTGCTCGCGAAAACGGAGTGTCAGTCGACAACAATGTTGGCTGATCCACCGCTTTCGCGAGCAGGCTCGCTCCCACATTTGTTTTGGGCAAAATTCGGGAAATATGTTGGATTCAAGTGGGTGCATGAACCGCTTTTCATGACACTTTTGTTTCAATCAGCACTTTAGCTGTGCAATGCTGGCGCCCAGACCGTTAGCCAACTACAGCTTAAGTATCAGAACGTAGAAACCGCGCGGTACAGTCAACTTGCTCCTCTGGGGCGCTGCTATTACAGGGGGTCTGCATGCTCACCCTGCTCAATCTTCTTTCTGCCGTCGCCCTGCTGATCTGGGGCACGCACATCGTCCGAACCGGCATCCTGCGGGTGTACGGCACCAATCTGCGCCATGTGATCGGCCAGAATATGTCCAAGCGCTGGCTCGCGTTCGTCGCCGGTATCGTCGTGACCGCGATGGTGCAGAGCAGCAACGCCACCGCCATGCTCGTCACCTCCTTCGTCGGCCAAGGCCTGATGGCGCTGACCCCGGCGCTGGCGACCATGCTCGGTGCCGACGTCGGTACGGCGCTGATGGCGCGAGTGCTGACGTTCGATTTGTCGTGGCTGTCGCCACTGCTGATTTTCCTCGGGGTGATTTTCTTTCTATCGCGCAAACAGACGCGGCTCGGGCAGATGGGCCGGGTCAGCATCGGTTTGGGGCTGATCATTCTCGCGCTGCAATTGATCGTCGAAGCGGCTGCACCAATCACCCACGCTCAAGGCGTGAAAGTGATTTTTGCTTCTCTGACAGGCGACATCCTCCTCGACGCCCTGGTCGGTGCGTTGTTCGCGATGATTTCCTACTCCAGCCTCGCCGCCGTTCTCCTGACTGCGACGCTGGCCGGGGCTGCGGTAATCAGCCTGCCGGTGGCGATCGGTCTGGTGATCGGCGCGAATATTGGCAGCGGCATTCTGGCGTTCATGAGCACCAGCATGCAGAACGCGGCGGGCCGGCAAGTGGCGCTGGGCAGTCTGTTGTACAAGCTGATCGGCCTCTTGTTGATCATCCCGGTGCTCGATCCGCTGGTGCACTGGATCGACAGCCTCGATTTCAGTCCGCAGGAAATGGTCATCGGCTTCCACCTGCTCTACAACACCGCGCGCTGCCTGATCCTGCTGCCGAGTGTCGGGCCGATGGCGCGGCTCTGTGCGTGGCTGCTGCCGGAGCGCCCGGAGGTCAACGGTACGGCCAAACCCCGTCATCTCGACGCGACCGCGCTGGTCACGCCCAGCCTGGCCTTGGCCAATGCCGCGCGGGAAACCCTACGCGTGGGCGATCTGCTCGACAACATGCTCGACGCCACCCTCGACGTACTGCGCGGCAAACAAACTGCCGTCACCCAGGAAATCCGTCGGCTGACCGATGACATCGAGTCGCTGTGCAGCGCGATCAAGCTGTATCTGGCACAGATGCCCCGCGAGGACCTCGGCGAGCACGACAGCCGGCGCTGGGCGGAGATCATCGAACTGGTGATCAACCTGAAACTGGCCAGTGATCTGATCGAACGCATGCTGCGCAAGATTCAGCAGCAGAAGACTTCGCAGCGTCGTTCGTTTTCCGAAGAGGGGCTGGAGGATTTGGCCGTCCTGCATCAGCAACTCATCGCCAACCTGCGGTTGGGCCTGTCGGTATTTCTCAGCAGCGACCGCGAAAGCGCTCGCCAGTTGCTGCGCGAGAAACGGCGCTTTCGCGCGCAGGAACGGCGTTTGGCCCATGCGCATGTCAGCCGTTTGCAACGCAAGATCGTGCAGAGTATTGAAACCAGTTCGCTGCATCTGGAGTTGATTGCAGACATGAGACGGCTCAATTCGCTGTTTTGCGGCAGCGCGTATGTGGTGTTGGAAACGGCGGATACCGGGGCGCTGGCGGCGGATGATATGAGCGACATTACGCATTCGCCTTGAACGTCTGGGGCTGGGTTTAGTCAGTAACTTTGATTCAGCCTTAAGACCTTCGCGAGCAGGCTCGCTCCCACCTTTGAAACACGTTCCCTTGTGGGAGTGACGGTGCGACGATTCGACCTGCTCGCGAAGGGCGGCCTGAATAGCGACACGGATCTCCAAATCAGCCGTATGGAAGCCTGTTATGCGTTGCCTGTTGTTCGCCTGTCTGTTGCTCGGTTCACTCCCCTCTTTTGCCCTGGATCGTTTTCAGGTCGAAGGCTATGCATTGCCCAACGGTTTGCAGTTGCTACTCAAGCCCGGCACCGAACGCGGGCATGTGGCGATCCGGCTGGTGGTGGGCGTCGGCCTCGACGATTTTGACTGCGACGAAAAGGAGCTGCCGCACCTGCTCGAACACCTGCTGTTCAGCGGCATCGACGCCACGGGCGAAGGCGGCCTCGAAGAACGCATGCAGGCGATCGGTGGCGAGTGGAACGCCTTCACCAGCAACGCCGACACCACGTTCGTCATCGAAGCCCCGGCGAAGAACCAGCGCAAAGTGCTCGACCTGCTGCTCGATCTGCTGACCCAGACCCGCATCGACGACAACGCAATCAACGCCGCCAAACGTGTGGTCGAGCGTGAGGACGGCGGTCACTACACCAAGCTGCAACGCTTTCTCGACCGTCAGGATCTGGGCCACACCGCGAGCAATCAACTGGCGGTCGAACTGGGCCTGAAATGTCCGCAACGCGCGGAGGTTGATCACCTGACCCAAGAGCAACTGGAGAAGGTGCGCAAGGCCTGGTACGCGCCGAACAACATGAGCCTGATCGTCGTCGGCGAACTCGACAAATTGCTGCCGGCCTATCTGGAACGCACCTGGGGCGCGCTCGACGCGGTTGAACCGAGCGAACATCGCCCGCTGCCGGACATCCGCTCCAGCGCTGCCCATGAACGCACCCTCACGCGTGGTTTTATCGGCGACAGCGCCAAGCTGCACTGGCTGGTGCCGGAACCGGTGCTGGACGATCAGTACGACCAGACCTTCGACATCCTCAAGGACTACCTCGACTGGGCGCTGTATCGACAGATACGCCTGAACCACGGTTTGTCTTATGGGCCGTGGGCCGAGCGCGAAGTGTTTGGTGGCGTCGGCTTCATGAGCCTGAATGCTGATCTGGATCGCGATGACGTTGACGAAGCCATCCAGGTGCTGGAAACCCTCAAGGCCGATCTGCTGAAAAACGGCCTCGATCCGGACACCTTCGCCCGCATCAAACAAGCTGCCATCGCCCATCAGGCCTGGGCGGTGCAAGGCAACAGCGCGCTGGCCGATTACTACTGGAGCGCGCTGGGTGACTATGAGGACGGCCGTTTCGCCAACCCCGCCCGCGAGCTGCAGGGCGTGACGCTGGACGCGGCGAACAAGGCCATGCGCGAGTTGTTGCTGCAACCGGGGTATCTGCGGATCGAGAAGCCGTTGATCAGTGATGATCAGGTGTTGTGGCTGAGTGCGGGTGGGCTGGGCGTGTTGCTGCTGATTCTGACTGGCTGGCGTTTGCACCACCGCCGAAAATCTGTGGGCAACCAATAACCCTGTGGTGAGGGGATTTATCCCCGATGGGCTGCGCAGCAGCCCCAAACACAGGAACCCCGTTCATTGAGGCAAACCGCATTCACCGGATTTGCGACGGCTGAGCCGCCGATCGGGGATAAATCCCCTCGCCACAGGGGTTATGTGGCGGTAACCTTTCCGGGTTTTTTCCTACAGTGTCGTGACTCCCCAAAATGCCAAAACTGACCCTGCTGATCCAGCGCATCCTCGAACTGATGAAGCGCTATCCCGGGGTCATTGCGCTTGGTGGTTTCATCTCCGGGGTCGGCAGTTTCATCCTGGTCGACCGGCAACAGGGCCTGGCGAGCTGGATCACCACGATCATGCTGCTGAGCTGGATCTGGCTGATGCTGGAAAACAGCCTGACCAAGCTGTTCACGCGGATTTTCAAACGGGAAATTCCCCAGCCGCTGCTGCGTTACGCGACGCAGATGATCCATCAGGAAAGCCTGTTTTTTGTCCTGCCGTTCTTCTTCATCACCACGACGTGGAACAGCGGCCAGTTGATTTTCACCGGGCTGTTGAGCATCGCCGCACTGATTTCGGTGATCGATCCGCTCTACTACAAATGGCTGGCGCCGCGACGCTGGGCGTTTCTCGCGCTGCATACCCTGACCCTGTTCGCCGCCCTGCTCACTGCATTGCCGGTGATCATGCACCTGACCACTTCGCAGAGTTTCAAATGGGCGCTGGGCACCGCAGTGGTGTTGTCGTTCCCGAGCCTGGCCTCCATCTTCCCGATCCGCACGGTGCGCAACGCGCTGGCGATTCTCTGCATCACGGTGGGCATCGGCGGCGTCGGCTGGGTGCTGCGTTCGTGGGTGCCGCCAGCGACGCTGTGGATGAGCGACGTGGCGATCAGTACGCAGATGCAGGATCGCACCCCCGGCGCCAGCCTCGACGAGGTCAGTGCCGAACAGATCCGCAACGGCGGGCTCTACGCCTACACCGCGATCAACGCGCCGCGCGGCCTGGATGAGCGGATTTATCACGTCTGGCAGTTCAACGGCAAAGAGGTCGATCGCATCGCTCTCGACATCCATGGCGGGCGCAAGGAAGGCTACCGGGCGTGGACGCACAAGCAGAATTTCCCCGGCAATCCGGCAGGCAAGTGGCAGGTTCGAGTACTGACCGAGGATGGCCAAGTGATCGGCGTGCTGCGGTTTGAAGTGACGGACAGCACAGCGGTCAAAGAAAAGTAGTCAGGTTCGTGCTATTACGTATGCCAGCGTATTTAGCCGAAAAGCACGGAGCTTATGACCAGCCGTTCAATGACAGGCAGTGCCCAACTGGACACGTCGATCACCCCTGCCCGCCTGCGGGTTTCCGGGGACTGGACGCTCGCCCATTACGCCGACCTCAAGCAACTGAGCGAAAAGCTCCACGGCCAATACGACGCCAGCACGCCGATTGATCTGAACGGCCTCGGTGCCCTCGATACCGCTGGCGCCTCGTTGCTGGTGGAACTGCTCGGTTCCGAACGCCTCGGCAAATCCGCCGAACATCCCGATTGCTCGATTTCCTCTGCTGATCGCGCGCTGCTGCAAACCGTGTATCAGTCGTTGACCGATTTCTGCGTGCCGATCAAGGAACCGGAAGTCAGCGTCAGCGTGCAGTTGCTGACGCGCATCGGCCGCGCCGTCGACACGATCTGGCAAGACACCCTGCAACTGCTCGGCTTCGTCGGGCTGATTCTGGAAACCATCGCCCGCAACCTGTTCCGGCCCAAGCGCTGGCGGATCACGCCGATGATCGCGCACATCGAACAGACCGGACTCGACGCCGCACCCATCGTGGCGTTGCTGACCTTTCTGGTCGGCGCGGTGGTGGCGTTTCTCGGCGCGACGGTGCTGGCCAGTTTCGGCGCGACGATTTTTACCGTGGATCTGGTGGGCTTCTCGTTCCTGCGTGAGTTCGGCGTGTTGCTGACGGCGATCCTGATGGCCGGGCGCACCGCCAGTGCGTTCACCGCGCAGATCGGCTCGATGAAGGCCAACGAAGAAATCGACGCGATCCGCACCCTCGGCCTCGACCCCATGGAGTTGCTGGTAGTGCCACGGGTGCTGGCGATGCTGGTGGCGTTGCCGATGCTGACATTTCTGGCGATGCTCTCGGGCATCGTCGGTGGCGGCGTGGTCTGCGCGGTGTCGCTGGATATTTCGCCGGCGATGTTCCTGTCGCTGCTGCAATCGGACATCGGCATTCAGCATTTCCTGGTCGGGCTGGTCAAAGCGCCGATCTTCGCCTTCCTGATCGCCGCGATCGGTTGCCTGGAAGGCTTCAAGGTCAGCGGCAGCGCCGAATCGGTCGGCGCCCACACCACCTCCGCCGTGGTGCAGTCGATTTTCGTGGTGATCGTGCTTGATGCGGTGGCCGCGCTGTTCTTCATGGAGATGGGCTGGTGAGTCGTCTACCCCGCGCGCCCGCCGAGGCGGTGATCGAAGTCCGTGGTCTGTGCAATCGCTTTGGCAGCCAGAGCGTGCACGAAAACCTCGATCTGGATTTGTACAAAGGCGAAATCCTCGCCGTGGTCGGCGGTTCCGGCAGCGGCAAGTCGGTGCTTTTGCGCAGCATCGTTGGCCTGCGCCGGCCCAGCGAAGGCAACGTCAAAGTATTTGGCCAGAACCTGCCAAGCCTGTCCGAGCACGAGCGCTCACTGGTCGAGCGGCGCTTTGGCGTGCTGTTCCAGAAAGGCGCGCTGTTTTCCTCGCTGACGGTGACCGAGAACGTCGCCCTGCCCCTGATCGAGCACGCCGGCCTGAGCCGCCACGATGCCGAGCATCTGGCCGCGGTCAAACTGGCGCTGGCCGGGTTGCCGCTGTCGGCGGCGGACAAATACCCGTCGTCGCTGTCCGGCGGCATGATCAAGCGCGCCGCATTGGCGCGGGCCTTGGCGCTGGATCCGGACATCCTGTTTCTCGACGAACCCACCGCCGGCCTCGATCCGATCGGCGCGGCGCAGTTCGATCAATTGATCCTGACCCTGCGCGACGCGCTGGGCCTGAGCGTGTTTCTGGTGACCCACGACCTCGACACGCTCTACACCATCACCGACCGCGTGGCGGTGCTGGCGCAGAAGAAAGTGCTGGTCGCGGGTCCCATCGACGTCGTTTCGGAAACGGATGACGCGTGGATTCACGAATACTTCCACGGCCCGCGCGGCCGCTCGGCGCTGGACGCCGCAAAATTGCTTAACGAGGTCTGACATGGAAACCCGAGCCCATCATGTGTTGATTGGCCTGTTCACCGTCATCGTGGTGGCCGGCGCCCTGCTCTTCGGTCTGTTCCTGGCCAAGTCCAGCGTCGACACCGAGTTCAAGGATTACGAAATCGTCTTCAACGAGGCGGTCAGCGGTCTGTCCAAGGGCAGTTCGGTGCAGTACAGCGGGATCAAGGTCGGCGACGTGGTCAGCCTGCGGCTCGATCCAAAGGACCCGCGCCGGGTGCTGGCGCGGATTCGTCTGGATGGCGACACCCCGATCAAGGAAGACACTCTGGCCAAACTGGCGCTGACCGGGATCACCGGTACGTCGATCATCCAGCTCAGCGGCGGTACGCCAGAAAGCCCGAAACTCAGAGGGCATGACGGCAACCTGCCGACCATTGTCGCCTCGCCTTCGCCGATTTCGCGCCTGCTCAATGACAGCAACGACTTGATGACCGGCATCAGTACGTTGCTGGGTAATGCCAACCACATGTTCTCCGCCGAGAATGTCGAACGCGTCAGCAACACCCTCGCCCATCTGGAACAAACCACCGGCTCGATCAACGATCAGCGCGGCGACTTGCGTCAGGCCATGCAGCAACTGGCGACGGTCGGCAAACAGGCCGGCAACATGCTCGAACAGACCTCGCTGTTGATGCGCAACGCCAACGGCCTGCTCAACGATCAGGGCAAACAGGCGCTAGGCAGTGCCGAACAGGCGATGAAGTCGCTGGAACAAAGCAGCGCGACCATCAACGGCCTGCTGAGCAAGAACCAGAACTCCCTCGACAACGGCATGCAGGGCCTCAATGGCCTCGCCCCGGCGATCCGCGAACTGCGCGAAACCCTGACTTCGCTGCGCGCCATTTCCCAACGCCTGGAGGCCAACCCCAGCGGTTACCTGCTGGGCAGTGACAAGAACAAGGAGTTCACGCCATGAAGCTGACTCGCCTCGCCCTCCTCGCCGCCAGCATTACCCTGATCAGCGCGTGCTCGATCTTGCCCAAGTCGGAGCCATCGGACGTTTACCGTCTGCCGAGCGCACAAGCACCCGCCTCGGCCAGTTCGGCGGCGCCGCAGCAGTGGTCGCTGCGCCTGAACAAGTTGCAGGCCAGCGAAGCGTTGAACCGGCCGAGTATTGCGGTGATTCCACAGGGCGACGTGATCAGCAGCTACAAGGCTTCGCGCTGGAGCGATCCGGCGCCGGTGCTGGTGCGTAATCGGTTGCTGGACGGCTTCGCGCGTGATGGCCGGGTGACGTTGCTGAGTACCGATGACAGCAACTTTGCCGCGGATCTGGAGCTGGGCGGGAATTTGCAGGCGTTTCAGACTGAATATCAGGGGACGCAGGCCAGCGTCGTGGTGCGAGTCGATGCGCTGCTGGTGCGTGGCTATGACCAGCGGATTCTGGCCAGCCGCCGCTTTGAAGAGCGTCAACCGTTGAGCGATGTGCAGGTGCCAGCGGTGGTCGCAGGCTTCGGCCAGGCCAGTGATCGGTTGACCGCGAAGGTCGTGGCGTGGGCGGTAGATCAAGGGCAGAAACTCGCACCACAACCCAGACCTTAAGCCCCACACAAAACCAATGTAGGAGCCAGCCTGCTGGCGATGGCGGTTTGTCAGTCACCATCATTAGTGGTTGTCAGCAAGCTATCGCGAGCAGGCTCACTCCTACAGTTTTGATCTGTGATCAGCCGAAGAACCAGTAGCACACGCCAATCGCGCCAATCACGCCCGCCAACTCCGCCAGCAACGCACACCCCACCGCATGCCGCGCCCGCTGAATCCCCACCGCTCCAAAGTAAACGGCCAGCACATAGAACGTGGTCTCGGTACTGCCCTGAATCGTCGCCGCCACCAGCGCCGGGAAGCTGTCCACGCCGGAGGTTTTCATCGTTTCAATCAGCATCGCCCGCGCAGCGCTGCCGGAGAATGGTTTGACCATCGCCGTCGGCAGCGCATCGACAAACCGCGTGTCCCAACCGGCCCATTCGACCAGATGGCGAATCCCGTCCAGACCAAAATCCAGTGCCCCGGAGGCGCGTAGCACGCCAATGGCACAGAGCATTGCGACCAGATACGGCAGCAGGTTCTTGGCGACGTCGAAGCCCTCTTTCGCACCCTCGACGAATGCTTCGTAAACCTTCACCTTGCGCAAGGCGCCGATCACCAGAAACAGCATGATCAGCCCGAACAACGTGAGATTGCCGAGGATCGACGAAAGACCCGCCAATGCGGTGGCCGACATCGTCGCCAGCAGCGCCATGAAGCCACCGAGGATCAGCGCACCGGGAATCAGATAGGCCAGCACCACCGGGTCCCAGACCCGCAGACGCTGCATGAATGCCACCGAGAGGAAACCGACGATGGTCGAGCAACTGGTTGCCAGCAGAATCGGCAGAAACACCAGGGTCGGATCCGGCGCCCCTTGCTGGGCGCGGTACATGAAGATCGTCACCGGCAGCAGGGTCAGGGAGGAGGCGTTGAGTACCAGAAACAGGATCTGCGCGTTGCTGGCGATGGTGGCGCTGGGGTTGAGTTCCTGCAACGCCTTCATGGCTTTAAGGCCGATCGGCGTGGCGGCGTTGTCCAGGCCAAGTCCGTTGGCGGCGAAGTTCAGGGTGATCAGGCCAAGGGCAGGGTGACCGGGTGGGACTTCCGGCATCAGGCGCAGAAACAGCGGGCCCAACACCTTGGCCAGCCAGTCGACGATGCCGGCCTTCTCGGCAATGCGCAGAAAGCCCAGCCACAAGGTGAGGGTGCCGAACAGCAGCACCATGACCTCGACCGACAGCTTGGCCATGGCAAAAATGCTTTCCACCATCGCCGCGAAGATTCCGGCGTTACCGCCGACCAGCCACTGCACCAGCGCAGATATTGCTGCCACGACAAAGAAGCCAAGCCACAGGCCATTAAGCATCAGTCAAATCCCCCGGAAGATGCGGCGAATGATAGCGGGGTCGCCAGAAACGACAAACCCCGGATTTTGTCCGGGGTTTGTCTGTGCATCTCTTGTGTCTTGCTCAAATCCCCTGAGGGGGCGAGCCTGCTCGCGAAAGCGTCCGGTCAGTCACATCAATGCGTGATGACATACCGCTTCGCGAGCAGGCTCGCTCCCACAGAAAAGCCATTCCCACAGGGTTCAGCAATCAGTTCTTGGAAATTTCGCCGGCCGGCAGTTTTTCCTTGCTGCGCCAGTGCGGCAGGGAGTTCCAGTAGCGCTCGCCCTTGGCGTCGTCGTACATGCCTTCCCAGCGCGCGATAACCAGTACGGCCAAAGCGTTGCCGATCACGTTCAGGGCAGTACGCGCCATGTCCATGATGCGGTCGACACCGGCGATGAATGCCAGGCCTTCCAGCGGAATACCCACGCTGCCCAAGGTGGCCAGCAGCACCACGAAGGACACGCCCGGTACACCGGCGATGCCTTTGGAGGTGACCATCAGGGTCAGCACCAGCAGCAGTTGCTGGCTGATCGACAGGTCGATGCCGTAGAGCTGGGCAATGAAGATGGCGGCGATGGACTGGTACAGGGTCGAACCGTCGAGGTTGAACGAGTAACCGGTCGGCACCACGAAGCTGCAGATGGCTTTCGGCGCACCGTAGGCTTCCATCTTCTCGATCACGCGCGGCAGCACGGTTTCCGAGGACGCGGTGGAGTAAGCCAGCACCAGCTCATCCTTGAAGATGCGCATCAGCTTGATCACCGAGAAACCGAACAGCTTGGCGATCAGGCCCAGCACCACAAAGGCGAAGAAGGCGATGGCGACGTAAACCAGGATCACCAGTTTGGCCAACGGCAGCAACGAGGCGAAGCCGAAGTTGGCGACAGTCACCGCGATCAGTGCGAATACGCCGATCGGGGCGTAGTTCATGATCATGTGGGTGACTTTGAACATGCTTTCCGAGACGCCCTGGAACATCTTCACCAGCGGCTCGCGCAGATCCGACTGCAGGCTCGACAAGCCGAGGCCGAACAGCACGGAGAAGAAGATGATCGGCAGCATTTCGCCGCGAGCCATGGCCGCGAATATGTTCGACGGGATCAGGTTGAGGATGGTCTCGATGAACGCGTGTTCATGCTGCACTTCGGCGGCGGTCGCCTGGTACTTGGAGATATCCACTGTACCCAGCGTGCTCATGTCGATGCCGGCACCCGGATGGAACACGTTCGCCAGAACCAGGCCAACAATAATGGCGATGGTGGTGACGATTTCGAAATAAATGATCGTCTTCAGGCCGATACGCCCGAGCTTCTTGGCGTCGCCCACGCCAGCGATGCCGACGATCAGGGAAGAGATGACGATCGGGATCACGATCATCTTGATCAGACGGATAAAGATATCGCCTGCCGGTTGCAGGACGTTGCTGATCCACCAGGCCTTCTCGGCACTGAAATGGTTGAGCAACGCACCAATTGCAATCCCTAGAACCAGACCGATGAGGATCTGCCAGGCGAGGCTGAGTTTTGCCTTCTTCATTATCTTTACCCTTACTTGCGTTTGACTCAGGCAGATGCAGGAACTGGAACGCTTTTTAGCGGAAAAGTCTGTGCATCTGCCTCCGTATAAGGTGCCCCAAAGCGCGTGTTTACGGCTCTTCGGCAGGCGAAAAAAGGCGCAACTATTCCGATGCAAGGTTGCGCCGTCTAATGCCGTAAACGCCTACCCTATGCCGAATCGGCATGAGTTTTTTTTAACGAAACTGGCGTCCCAACCGGTTCGATTGCGACATTTCAGCCGGCATAAGTGCCGTGAACCGGCCATCACAGCGCAGATTGGTTGTTTTTTGAACGAGTAATTTCGACGGAAATTTTCGGAAAAAGCCTACATTTCGAGACTAGAAGTCCTACTGGTTGGAAACATGTTTTCGCGATATACGGTCGCCAGGAAACACCGCGAAATGTTTTCGCGCGCAGTGTGAGCGATAAAAGGATGAGCAGGACGCTCTAGATCAATGTTCTGCCTGATTGAAAGCTCAGCGCAAGTCCGTCGAGCCACTGTGGGTCGGCGAACCTGCGGCGCAGCTTTTACCCTGACCCGGCCCTTGCGCAGGCACTCCCTGTACCCGTAGGTCACTCCGACCCTGTAACAGTCAGAACGTCCCGGCCCCTTGGTCATGCGCCGGCCTTCCTCGGGTGGGCGCAATGGAGGGCAGCGGGGGGCTGCCCTCATGTTCAAACTCGCATCAATACCACTTCGGATCTTTCTTCAGCGTTTCCATCAAAAGATCCTGCATGCCCTGGTCGGGTTTGCCGAGGAAGCGGTAGGTGGCATGTCGCGTTGGCGACTTGTCAGCCGGCAGACCTTCGGGCACATCGACGAGCATGGCGTAGGCATCTTTCTTGTCGAAACTGAACGCGACGATCAAGCGGTGGTTCAGGCATTTGTCTGCATTTTCACAGAGCGGCCCAACCAGATACTGGTCGCCATCTTCAGTCACGGCATTCATTTGCTGGTCAGGCGTGCCGGACAGGTTCATCACCCATTCCGGCAGGCGTTCTTCCTTCTTTACCACGCCTTCCCAGGTTTCCCGGTATTGCGGGTCGGAACTCAAGAGTTCGTTGACTCGCGTCTGGCCGTCGTTGGCCGCCATCGCCATGGCACTACCGCCCAGAAGCAGGGCGGCTGCCAATGTCTTCAACGCAATCATCGTTAACCTCGGCCGCGACGGCCAAAGAAGAAGGAAGCGATGAACATCACCAGGAACACGACAAAGAGAATCTTGGCGATACCCGTGGCGGTGCCGGCGATACCACCGAAGCCCAGTACTGCAGCGATGATGGCAATGATCAAGAATGTAATTGCCCAGCTCAACATGGTGATTCTCCTTACTTCTCTATTTAGGGGTGTGGCGTGTTCCGGCGCATCGCGCCCGAATCTGTTTAACAGTTAGAAAACCCAGCGCTCTTCACGTGGCATCTGATCCATTGGCTGCGCCTGATCAACATCCATCATGCGCATTGAGGCGCTCTCTGCCTGGCTACTGCTGACGGCGCTGAAGTGCTTCTGCGTGCTGTGTTGCATCGAGATCAGCGGCTCAGCCTTCTGGCTGTTTTCCCAGCTCAGGTATTGCTGGCACGCGATCAGGGTGATCAACAGGGCAAGAACGCCGAACAGGCCTTGCTGGATATGCAGTGGCGAGATACGCACTTGGGCGGCACGTTGGCGAGTCATCCTGGGTTCCTCACTCTTATTCGGTTGGGGCAGTTCTTATCTGCCCGGGCTAAAAGAGATATTGCAGGCTGCATGCCAATTTTTTATTTGAAAAATATTCAATAAAATCAATTAGTTATGAGTGCTATAAAAATGAATTACGACGCATCCTGCACGATGGGGCTCCTAGGGTCGTGCGCAATGCACGATTATTTCGTAGGAGATTTCATTCTTATGGAATTGAGAGCAGGGCGCGGATGTCAGAAAAGTACGCAGGGAATCCCCTGCAAATCGATGATTGTTTAAAAAATCAACAAAATCAGTGTATTAGCCGTAAAGGCAGGAGAGAGCTACCCTCCTATGGCTGGCATCGTTCAGAATCAACCATGCAACTTGCCCGATTTTTCCGGGACTAACCCAAGACCAATCACTATGGAGCGTAGGAAAAATGGAATCTGCCACTGAGCATCAAGGCCGCATTCTGCTGGTGGACGACGAATCCGCCATCCTGCGAACCTTCCGTTATTGCCTCGAAGATGAAGGCTATACGGTCGCCACTGCCAACAGCGCGGCCCAGGCCGATGCACTGCTGCAACGCCAGGTCTTTGATCTGTGCTTCCTTGATTTGCGCTTGGGCGAAGACAACGGCCTCGATGTGCTGGCGCAAATGCGCATTCAGGCGCCGTGGATGCGCGTGGTGATCGTCACCGCGCATTCGGCTGTCGATACCGCCGTGGATGCCATTCAGGCTGGCGCCGCCGACTATCTGGTCAAGCCGTGCAGCCCGGATCAACTGCGCCTGGCGACCGCCAAGCAACTGGAAGTGCGCCAACTCTCGGCACGTCTTGAAGCCCTCGAAGGCGAAATCCGCAAGCCGAAGGACGGCCTCGATTCTCACAGCCCGGCGATGAAAGTCGTGCTGGAGACTGCGCGGCAGGTGGCGAGCACTGACGCCAACATTCTTATTCTCGGCGAGTCCGGCACCGGTAAAGGTGAACTGGCCCGGGCGATTCACGGCTGGAGCAAGCGCGAGAAGAAATCCTGCGTGACCATCAACTGCCCGTCGCTGACCGCCGAACTGATGGAAAGTGAGCTGTTCGGTCACAGTCGCGGTGCGTTTACCGGTGCCAGCGAAAGTACTTTGGGTCGCGTCAATCAGGCCGACGGCGGTACGCTGTTTCTCGACGAGATTGGCGATTTTCCCCTGACGTTGCAACCCAAGTTGCTGCGCTTCATTCAGGACAAGGAATACGAGCGGGTAGGCGACCCGGTGACCCGCCGCGCCGACGTGCGGATTCTGGCGGCGACCAACCTCAATCTAGAGGACATGGTGCGCGACGGGCGTTTCCGTGAAGACCTGCTCTATCGCCTCAACGTCATCACCTTGCACTTGCCGCCGTTGCGCGAGCGCAGCGAAGACATTTTGACCCTGGCCGACCGCTTTCTTGCCCGCTTCGTTAAAGAGTACGCACGTCCGGCTCGGGGGTTCAGCGACGAAGCCCGTGAGGCGCTGCTCGGCTATCGCTGGCCGGGCAACATCCGCGAGTTGCGCAACGTGGTTGAGCGCGCAAGCATCATCTGCCCGCAGGAGCGCGTGGAAATCAGCCATTTGGGCATGGCCGAGCAACCCGCCAGCAATGCGCCAAGGGTCGGCGCGGCGCTGAGCCTGGACGAGTTGGAAAAAGCGCATATCGGCGCCGTTCTGGCCACCGCCGGCACGCTGGATCAAGCGGCGAAAACCCTCGGCATTGATGCCTCGACCCTGTATCGCAAGCGCAAGCAGTACAACCTGTGAGCGCCCGACGATGAAACTGGCGATGAAGTTGCGGACCCGCTTGTTCCTGAGCATTTCCGCACTGATCACAGTGGCTTTGCTCGGGCTGTTGCTCGGGCTGGTCAGCGTGATGCAGATGGCTGGAACTCAGGAAGAGCGGGTGCGCAGTAACTTCGCCACCCTTGATCTGGGCCTCAAGCTACGGCAGACGCTGGGTGATCAACTGATCATCATGCTGGCGGAAAAGCCTGATCCCGTGGCGTTCGAAGCGTCCAGGCAGCATTATTTCCAGTTGCTCGACGAAGGCATCGCCCAGGAAAAGGAGGGCGATGGTCAGTTGTATGGTTTCAGTCAGGCCAAAAAAGATTATCTGAATTTCCTGCAGGCGTTCGACCTGTCCCGTGACCCTGCCAAGACGATGATGAGCAATGCGGACTTCCGCGAGCGCTTCAATACCTTGCGCAACGGACTGATCGCCGAGCACAAGCATGCGCTCGACAATATCAACGCCGTCCAGCGAGATGCCCGCGAGCGGGCGCTGTTGGTCGCCGGCCTGCTTGGGCTTGTGGGGCTGGCGGTGTTGATCATCGGTTTCGTCACGGCCCAAGGCATTGCCCGGCGTTTCGGCGCACCGATCGAGGCGCTGGCGCGGGCGGCGGACAATATCGGCCAAGGCAACTTTGAAGTGACCCTGCCGATTTCCTCAGCGATGGAAATGAATCTGCTGACCAAGCGGTTCGGGCTTATGGCCGAAGCCTTGCGTGAGCATCAGGCGACTAACGTCGATGAGTTGATGGCCGGTCAACAACGCTTACAGGCCGTGCTCGACAGCATCGATGACGGCTTGCTGATGATCGACCGCGAGGGCCACTTGGAGCATCTCAACCCGGTCGCCCAGCGCCAGTTGGGCTGGGACGATGACCGTCTCGGCCAAGGCCTGGGCAGCGCACTTGGGCGGCCTGAGCTGGATGCGCAACTGCAACTGGTGTTGCGCGGCGGCACCCTCGAACGAGCACCGGAAGATTTGAGCATTGAGGTCGACGGCGAATCTCGCCTGCTGACTTACAGCCTGACCCCGGTGAGCCATACCCAGGGTCATATTCTGGGAGCGGTGATGGTGCTGCACGATGTCACTGAGCAGCGTGCCTTCGAGCGGGTGCGCAGCGAATTCGTATTACGTGCATCCCATGAGCTGCGCACGCCAGTCACTGGTATGCACATGGCGTTCGGCCTGTTCCGTGAGCGGGCGAAGTTTGCGGCGGATTCTCGTGAGGCGGACCTGCTCGACACCGTCAACGAAGAGATGCAGCGCTTGATGCAGTTGATCAACGACTTGCTCAACTTTTCGCGCTACCAGAATGGCTTGCAGAAACTGACACTGGCACCGTGCTCCATCGAAGATTTGCTGGAGCAGGCGCAACTGCGCTTTGCCGACACGGCCGCGGAAAAAGGCATCGCATTGATAGTAGAGGTACAGGGCCCGCTGCCGCGCTTGCAGGCGGATCAAGCGCAACTGGATCGAGTGCTCGACAACCTGATCGATAACGCCCTGCGCCACACCGCCCGCGACGGTCAGATTCGCTTGCAGGCGCGTCGCCACGGCGAGCGGGTGATCATCAGCGTCGAAGACAACGGCGAAGGCATTGCCTACGGCCAGCAAGGACGAATTTTCGAGCCGTTCGTCCAGGTTGGACGCAAGAAGGGTGGCGCCGGGCTTGGGCTGGCGCTGTGCAAGGAAATCGTCCAGCTGCATGGCGGACGGATGGGGGTTTATTCGCGGCCGGGGCAGGGGACGCAGTTCTATATGGCGTTGGCCGTTTAAGCTTCGTCATCCATTCGGCGACCGGCGAGCCGTCGCCCACGGGTGATCAGTTCAATGAACTGTACCGCGCTCAGGGCGTGCGCAAACAGCCAGCCCTGACCGAACTTCACGCCCTCGCTGCTGAGCAATTGGGCTTGTGATTCGAGTTCGATCCCTTCGGCAATCACCTTCAAATCCAGCGCCTGCGCCATATGAATGATGTGTGGCGCGACGCCGCTGCTGGCAGCGTCATGGCCGAGTGCGTCGATGAACGCCTTGTCGATTTTCAGGCAGTCCACCGGCAGTGTTTGCAGGTAGGCGAGGCTGCAATATCCCGTGCCGAAGTCGTCGATCAATACCTGATGGCCGACATCTCGCAATGCTTGCAGGTTTTCCTTCGCCACCACCACATCAATCAGGCCACGTTCGGTGACCTCGAACGCAATCTGCTTGGCCGCCACTCTGTGCAGGGTCAGCAGACGCGCCATGACCTGGCCGATGCGCGGCACCATCACGTCACAGGCAGCGAGGTTGACCGAGATATACAACTGCGGGTTGGCACGCAGCACCGGCCCCAATTGCTCCAGCAAGCGTTGGAGAACGAAGTCGGTCATCTGCCGGATCTGCCCGGTGTTTTCTGCCAGTGGAATGAACAGGTCGGGGCTGGTCAGCGTGCCGTCCGGA
Organism: Pseudomonas sp. LBUM1652; assembly: GCF_059716105.1. Taxonomy (NCBI): domain Bacteria; kingdom Pseudomonadati; phylum Pseudomonadota; class Gammaproteobacteria; order Pseudomonadales; family Pseudomonadaceae; genus Pseudomonas; species Pseudomonas sp. LBUM1652. Next base: position 57,273 of record NZ_CP166804.1, read on the forward strand.
CGGCGCCAGCGCAGCAGGGCCTCGGCACCTACGCAGTTGCGAGTGTCGAGGTCGAAGATCGGTTGATAGAGCACCTGCAATTCGCCACGGCGGATGGCGCCGTGCAGCTCGGCGTCCAATGACTGACGCTGGCGCACCAGTAAAAACACGAAGAAGCCGACGAACGCACCGAGCAACAGACAGGCCGGAATCATCCACCACCAGATAGCGGGAATGTGCATGCCGGTGCGCGGCGTGATCAGTACCAGTTGGTATTCCGGGGTGGCGGTGGGCATGCGATAGATCAGTCGCGTCTGGGTGACTTGCAAGGCGTCCTGGCTTTTCGGCGGCCAGTGTTCGGTCGGTGGCCATGCCTGCGCCTTGCCCAGCACCGGAATCGCGCGGGTGCCATGATCCAGCACCACTAACAGGCTGCTGCCGGGTGACAGGTCGACCATGTCGGTCAAATGCCCGCGCGAGGTGGCCACGCGAAAATTGCCGCGGCCGAGCATCAGCGCGGCGCGGTTCTCATCGGGTTCGGTGGTGGTGTTCAGCCAATAGCTGTAGGTCGGGCCTCTGATGTCCGGTGCGCGGACCACCGACAAGCCTTCCTGGCGAGGGCGGTTGGAACAGATCCGCGAGGCGTCCATGTAGGCCGCTTCATAGACAAAGCGATAGTTAAAGGTGACCTGCTGCAGCGTGGCGATCATTTCGTCATCGCAACTGCGCAAAGGCTGGGCTTCGAGATCATCAAGACTTTCGCGCAATTGGCCGAACAGCTGCTCGAGACGGGCGAGGAAACGCTCGCCCTGGGCGTTCATTTCCTGGCTTTCACTTTGCTCGACCTGACGCATCGCCAAGAACATCCCGCCGGCGATCAACAGGCTGGTACTGAGGACAGCCGCGATCATCGCCAAAAACCAGGGGCGATAAAACCAGCTACGCAGCGTCTCTCGGGTAGCAACCATCATGGAATATCCGAAGAATTACCAATGAGTTATAGCTGCTGATTGCAATTTCGCCCTGACCGTCGGGCGGGCGTCATTATTTTGTCTGATTGAGTACCAGCAGCAGCGCAGCCGTTTGTGCGTCCGGCGTGCCGTCGAAGCGCGAAGGGCGGAAGTGCATCTGGAAGGCCGCGAGGACGTGGCGCGTTGCGACGTCCAGTTCGCCGGTCTGCGGCGTGTCGTAACCAAGACGCGCCAATTGCCCCTGGAACCAACTGATACTCGGCAGTTCGCTATTGTTGAACAGCGCTTGCTGGCGTGCCACGGCTTGCTCGTTGGGCCATATGCCCAAGCCTTCGGCGGCGAGACGCTTCCACGGGAACAGCGGGCCCGGATCAAGCTTGCGCAATGGAGCGATGTCGCTGTGACCAATGATGTGCCGTGGGCTGATGCCGTTGCGCTTGCTGATGTCCTTGAGCAGGACGATCAGCGATTGAATCTGCGCCTCGCTGTACGGATACCAAAGGCGCCCGGTCGGGGTGTCCTTGAAGCCGGGGTTGACGATTTCGATGCCGATCGAGCTTGAGTTCAGCCACGTGCGGCCCTGCCACTGGCTTTCACCGGCATGCCAGGCGCGCTGGTTTTCGTCCATCAACTTGTAGACGGTGGCGCTCTTGTCGTCGCCGATCAGGTAATGGCTGCTGACTTCACCATGGGTCAACAGTTGCAGCGAACGCTCCAGCGAAGTCGAGGTGTAATGCACGACCACGAACTGGATGCGGCTGTCGTAATTGACTGAAGGATGGCTGGTGTCATAACGCGGGCCGCTGGCGCAACCGGCCAGAACAAGAAGAGACGCGAGGAGGGCAAAGAATTTCATGGCAGAAGGCAGTACACACAAGACAGTAATGCAACAGTGTAACGTACTGCCTTGCGTGAAGACGGTCAGCGGGCGGATTTAAACAAAATGGAACAATTTGCTCAGCCTAGCTCGACGCGATTGCGCCCTGCATTTTTTGCGCGATAAAGCGCCTGATCGGCTCTTTTCAACACCAGATCACTGTGTTCTCCCGATCTGAACGTCGCCAGTCCCATGGAAATCGTGATCGTCACCCGTTCGCCTTTGAAGTGGAACGGGCAGGCTTCGATCGCTGCACGCAGGGTTTCCAGCAGTTTCGCTCCGACCGCTGGCGGGGTCGCCGGTAGCAGCAGGACGAACTCTTCGCCGCCGAAACGGGCAATGAAATCTGACCCGCGCAGGCGTTTGCGCAGCACGGTTGCGATGATCTTCAGCACTTTGTCGCCAGCCAGGTGGCCATAGTTGTCATTGATCCGCTTGAAGTGATCAAGGTCGAGCATCGCCAGGCTCAGGGTGTTGCCGTGTTGCTGCCACTGCTTGATCTCATGCTCAAGCCGTTCGCTCCAGGCCGCGCGGTTTGGCAGGCCGGTGAGCGGGTCGATGAGGGCTTTCTGGCGCTGTTCTTCAAGGTGCTCGCGGAAGCCCTGTGCCTCTTGCTCCATGTGCGCCACGCGTTCGGACAGACCTTTGAGCCGCGCCGCCACTTCCTGCTCACGGGCGTCGCGCTGTTTCTGGTGTTGATCCATGGTGCCGAGCAAGCCTTCCAGATGGTTCTCCAGCACCTGCTTGAGGTCATCCAGATCCGCTGCTTCCTGCACGCTGGTCTGCAAACCGTCGACTTGCTCGCGGATCTGCGTGTCCATCGCCCGCGCTGCCGAGCTGTTGTCGGCATGGCCTTCGCTGGCGGCTTGCAGGTTGCTCTGAAACGCTTCGAGGCGTTCGTTGAGTTGCTGCAAGTAGGCTTCGAATTCGTGCTGGCCGCTGTCGGTGATGGCCAGCATCAATGTTGCGAGATCGTCGAGGATCGGGATCAGTTCGTACCAGTTCAAGCCGTGTTTCAGCCGTTCGCGCATGGCCTCGGCTTGCGGACGGTGGCGTTCTGGCAGCGTCAGGTCGTCGAGCAGACCGATCAGCGTGTCCTCGATGTGTTTGGCCACGGAGCTATAGGACGGCTCCGGGGAATCCGGCAAGGCGAAAAGAATGTCGTGCTCGGCTTGCTCCGGGTCGATGGCAGCCAGTGCCTGAGCAATAGGTTCGGGCAGGGGCAGGCTGTCGAGGATCAGCGGTGCTGGATCGCCAGGATGAATCAACTCGTCGGGGTTGAAGGCCGCGGGTGGCACTGGAGCCGGAGCCGGAACGGGGGCTGGTGCTGTAACCGCTGGCTCGATGGCTTCTGCTTCCGTCGGAGCGATGACCGATTCGGAGAAGACCTTGGGCGGAACGAAAGCGACCACGTCGGGTTCGGCTTGAAGCGGAGCCGCAGCGGTTGTCGCCTCGATGGCTGCAACGGGCGCAGCTTCTTTGATCGCCGGAGCGACCACTGTTGGCGCAGCGATGGGGGCTGGGGCGGCTTGCACCGGTTCGGATTCAGGTTCAGGCGCGGCGTGCGGTTGCTCGACGGGGGCGGCCGGCTCAGGCGCAGGAGCAACCGGAGTCGTCGCCTCCTCACTTTCACGAGTGCCAAACAGCCGCTGCAACAACCCCGGGCGTCCTGGCTCTGCCGGCGTCTCCAACTGACTCAACGCCTTGCCCTGCAAACCGCTCAGTTCACTCAGCAGTAGCGGCATTTCCCGCGCTTGTCCGACGCGCCCATCCAGTTGCTTGGCAAACTTCTTCAGTGGCTGGGCGACCTCCCGCGGCAGTGGCAACGCCTGCAATTGTGCCACCAGCGAAGTCAGCGCAGTGCTGACCTGATCAATGCGGGTCTCGCGGCGCTGCTCGGAATCGAGCACGGCTTTTTCCAGGCGTGGCAACAGGGCGGCGAGGCCGGCGTCCATGTCGTCGGTGCGCACTACGTCGCGCATCTCTTTCATGCATTGATCAACCACTCGGTCGGTGCCTTCGGCCGCCAGCGTGCTGCGCACCAGGCCTCGGCGCAGCAAGTCGAGCCGTGCGGCCCAGCGACGTTCGAGCTTGTCTTGTTGTTCGATGCTTTTGAGGTACTTCTCTTTCCAGCGCTGGGCGTCGTCGCTCATTCAGGGGTTCCGCGAGGGGCAGGGCTCAACGCGGGCAATGCATCGGCCGTGAGCGAACCCGGCAGACGAATCTCTACCGCGACCGGCAGGTGATCGGAAATGGGTTGGGCCAGCACTTCGACCTTTTCCAGGGTCAGGGTCGGGCTGAGCAAAATATGATCAAGGCAGCGCTGAGGGCGCCAGCTGGGGAATGTCGCTTCCACTTGCGGGGCCAGCAAGCCGAGATCGCGTAACGGAGAATGCTGTAGTAGATCGCTGGCATGGGTGTTCATGTCGCCCATCAACACTTGATGTTTATAGCCACTGATCAGGTCACGAATGTAAGCCAGTTGCAGGCTGCGCACTCGTGCGCCGAGGGCCAGGTGCATCATCACCACCACCAGTGCTTCCGGTCCTTCGCCGAAGCGCAGCAGAATTGCCCCGCGACCTTTCGGGCCGGGCAGCGGGTGATCTTCAATCGCCCACGGGCGCAGACGACTGAGCACGCCGTTGCTGTGCTGGGCCAGTCGACCGAGGTTGCGATTGAGTTGTTGATACCAGTAGGGGAAGGCTCCGAGATGAGCCAGGTGTTCGACTTGATTGACATAGCCTGAGCGCAGGCTGCCGCCGTCGGCTTCCTGCAGGGCGACCAGATCGAAGTCGCCGAGCAGGTCGCCAATCTTCTGCAAATTGCCTGAGCGCCCGGTGTGCGGCAGCAAATGCTGCCAGCTGCGCGTCAGGTAATGTCGATAACGCTCGGTGCTGATACCGACCTGGATGTTGAAGCTGAGCAAGCGCAGACGCTGGTCTGCTGGCAGGCCCGTAGACGCCAGGTGATGCTCGTTGACCTGCGGATCATGCAGGCCAACGGTGCGTTCGGTCTTCCAGCGGCGCATGGCGGTTGCCGCGCTTAGTTGGCAGCAGCCTTGTTGGTCGCGCGCTCTTTGGCGACCAGTTGGTCGGCCAGTTTCAGAGCCTGTTCGGCACCGCCGGCGGAGCCGATATCGAAGCGGTACTTGCCGTTGACGATCATGGTTGGAACGCCAGTGATTTCATACTTCTTGGCGAGTTCTTTGGCTTTTACAATCTGGCCCTTGATGGCGAAAGAGTTGAACGTGGCCAGGAACTTGTCCTTGTCGACGCCTTGGGTGGCGAGGAAGTCAGCCATCTCTTCTGGAGTAACCAGCTTTTTGTGTTGTTTCTGGATGGCTTCGAACACAGCAGCGTGAACCTTGTGCTCCACACCCATCGCTTCCAGCGTCAGGAACATCTGGCCGTGAGCGTCCCAAGGGCCGCCGAACATGGCAGGAATGCGCACGAAATTCACATCTTTAGGCAGTTTTTCGACCCATGGGTTGATCACCGGCTCAAAGGCGTAGCAGTGCGGGCAGCCGTACCAGAACAGCTCGACCACTTCGATCTTGCCAGGCTCTGCCACTGGCACCGGGTTAGCCAGTTCAACATAAGGTGCGGCAGGGGCTTCAGCGGCCTGGGCGGTCACGCCGAACAGGCTGGCAGCGACGAGGGCGGCGCTGATGATCAGATTACGCATGCTTTACTCCTGGACAATTTTGGTCGCCTCGCGCGACCTGTTTTCAGACAGGTCCTGGCGGGCATGAGTTCTGTAGTGTAACGGCAGCGGCCACAAAAAAGGGCGGCCAAAGCCACCCTTTTTATACTTGCTGCGACGGATTAATCGAGCGTTAACGTTGCAAGAGATGTCCATCGCCTGAAACGCTTGATCCGGGGCCCTTAGTGCAGACCTTGAATGTAACTGGAGACCGCTGCAATGTCTTCGTCGCTCAGGCGTTTGGCGATGGTCTGCATGGTCATGGTGTCGCCGTCGTTGGTGCGGCCGCCTTCTTCCTTGCGGAAATCGGTCAGCTGTTTGGCGATGTATTGAGCGTGTTGGCCACCCAGATGCGGGAAACCGGCGGCGGCGTTACCGGTACCGTTCGGCGAATGGCAACCTGTACAGGCTGGCAGACCCTTGGTCAGGTTGCCGCCCCGGAACAGCGCTTCACCGCGTGCGACCAGCTTCGGATCGGCGGCGCCGACGCTGCCTTTCTGGCTGGCGAAGTACGCGGCCATGTCAGCCAGATCCTGATCGCTCAGGTTGGTCAACAGCCCGGTCATTTCCAGAACGACGCGTTTGCCCGACTTGATATCGTGCAGTTGCTTGGTCAGGTAGCGTTCACCCTGGCCGGCCAGTTTTGGAAAACTTGGCGCCATGCTGTTCCCGTCCGGGCCATGACAGGCTCCGCATACGGCAACTTTTGCCTGGCCGGCTGCTGCATCACCTGCAGCATGGGCGAAACCTGAGATTCCCACGGTCAACAGCAGACTCACGATCAATTTGTTCATCAGCTAATCCAACTACGGCTAAGGGTTAAGAGTTATGGACCGGGCTTACTCGCGCTCATCCAAAGGATGATGGCCTGGTAATCCTCGGCACTGCAGTCCATGCACAAACCACGCGGCGGCATCGCCTTGAAACCCTGGGTCACGTGTCGTACCAGCGTCCCCATACCCTTCGCCAACCTCGGCGTCCAGGCTGCCTCATCGCCTCTTTCGGGCGCCATGGGCAGTTGGCCGGAATGACAGGCACTACAAACACGGTTGTACACGGCTTCCGGATCCTGTGTAGCCTGTGCGCTGTAAAGCGGCATCAAGACTCCGGTAGCCAGCAGCCATTGAAACGACCTTTTCAGGGTTGAGAGCGTTTTGCGTTCTAATGCGCAATCAAGGTCTGTCGCTCTCGTGTACTTCATCCTTCGCTGGGACAAAGCACACACAAAATCTGCGGCATTATATACTGGCGTCACTGAAACGGAAGCGACACCGCGTTCCGCGCCCATTCCCGGCGCCGCCCACATCGGAAATCCCATGCAGCTCAAAAATCCCATCCTCGGCCTGTGCCAACAGTCCACGTTTATGCTCAGTGCGGCCAAAGTCGATCAGTGTCCCGACGACGAAGGCTTTGAAGTGGCCTTCGCCGGTCGTTCCAACGCCGGCAAATCCAGCGCCCTGAACACCCTGACTCACGCCAGCCTGGCGCGGACCTCGAAAACCCCGGGTCGCACACAGCTGTTGAACTTCTTCAAGCTAGACGATGATCGGCGTCTGGTCGACCTGCCGGGCTACGGTTATGCAAAAGTACCGATCCCGCTGAAGATGCACTGGCAGCGTCACCTTGAGGCTTACCTCGGTGGCCGCGAGAGTTTGAAGGGGTTGATTCTGATGATGGACATCCGTCATCCAATGACCGACTTCGACCTGCTGATGCTCGACTGGGCCGTTGCGGCCGGCATGCCGATGCACATCCTGCTGACCAAAGCGGACAAGCTGACTTATGGCGCAGCCAAGAACACGCTGCTCAAAGTGCAGTCGGAAATTCGCAAGGGGTGGGGTGATCTGGTGACGATCCAGCTGTTCTCCGCGCCGAAACGCATGGGGCTGGAAGACGCCTACACTGTATTGGCTGGCTGGATGGAACTGGCTGACAAGGGATCAGAATTGCCTGGAGAGCTGCCTGCTGAGTAAATCGCAGGCAAAAAAAGCCCCGGACTTCATATGGGGAGGGAGAAGTTCCGGGGTTCAAGTTCCGAACCGCTAGGGCGGGGTTCAGATATCTGCCAACACTTAACACAACATAGGAGCATCGAAGGGCTTCACCAGCCATTCAGTAACTCTGAGTAGTCGTCTGCAAGATTAGTTCAGATTTTTTTCAAAAAGCTTTGGAATAACCCCAAGAGCTTTTCTGACTAAGCGCTTTTCGAGGTTTTTGCCGCGACGCCACGCCGCGGCAAAATCACCTTCAAATGGCTCAGTGAGCCTCATCCCAGTTGTTGCCCACGCCGACTTCCACCAGCAGCGGCACATCCAGCTTGGCTGCTTCGCTCATGTGCTGACGAATCTCGACGCTGACCTGCTCGACCAGATCCTCGCGAACCTCCAGCACCAGTTCATCGTGCACCTGCAGGATGACTTTGGCGTCCAGCCCGGACGTCGCCAGCCAGTTATCCACCGCCACCATGGCTTTCTTGATGATGTCTGCTGCGGTGCCCTGCATCGGCGCGTTGATCGCCGTGCGTTCGGCGGCGGCGCGTTCCTGCGGCTTGTTGGAGTTGATCTCCGGCAGGTACAGGCGACGACCGAAGAACGTTTCTACGTAGCCCTGATCCGCCGCCTGGGCGCGGGTGCGATCCATGTACTCGCGCACGCCCGGGTAACGAGCGAAGTAGGTATCGATGTAGGCCTTGGCCGTTTTGGTGTCGACGCCGATGTCCTTGCCGAGCTTCTGCGCGCCCATGCCATAGATCAGGCCGAAGTTGATCGCCTTGGCGCCACGGCGCTGGTCGGAGGTCACCTCGTTGAGTTCGACCTTGAACACTTCAGCGGCGGTCGCAGTGTGTACATCCAGATTGTTGCGGAAGGCATTCATCAGGCCTTCGTCCTTGGACAGGTGCGCCATGATCCGCAGTTCGATCTGCGAATAGTCCGCCGCCAGCAGTTTGTAACCCTTTGGCGCGACGAAGGCCTGACGGATGCGCCGACCTTCAGCGGTACGCACCGGAATGTTCTGCAGGTTTGGATCGCTGGAGGACAAGCGACCAGTCGATGCCACGGCCTGATGATACGAGGTGTGAATGCGCCCGGTACGCGGGTTGATCTGCTCCGGCAGGCGATCGGTGTAAGTGCTTTTCAGCTTGCTCATCGACCGGTGCTCCATCAGCACTTTTGGCAAGCGATGATCGTCTTCGGCCAGTTTCGCCAGCACTTCTTCGGCGGTGGACGGCTGGCCCTTGGCAGTTTTTTTCAAAACCGGCAGGCCAAGTTTCTCGTAGAGAATCACGCCCAGTTGCTTGGGCGAGCCAAGGTTGAATTCTTCGCCGGCGATCTCGAACGCTTCGCGCTCCAGTGCCACCATCTTGTTGCCCAGTTCGATGCTCTGGATGCCCAGCAGCTCGGCGTCGACGAACGCGCCCTGACGCTCTATCCGCGCCAGCACTGGCACCAGCGGGATTTCGATGTCGGTGAGCACGCTGGCCAGGCTCGGGATCGCGCTGAGTTTTTCGAACAGGGTTTGATGCAGACGCAAAGTGATGTCGGCATCTTCAGCGGCATATGGCCCGGCCTGTTCCAGAGCGATCTGGTCGAAAGTCAGCTGCTTGGCGCCTTTGCCGGCAATGTCCTGGAAACTCACGGTGGTGTGATCCAGGTACTTCTGCGCGAGGCTGTCCATGTCGTGGCGGGTGGCGGTGGAGTTGAGCACGTAGGACTCAAGCATGGTGTCGAAAGCGATGCCGCGCACGGTGATGCCTTCGTTCTGATCGCCGCCGATGGCGCAGTTGGCCAGAATGTTCATGTCGAACTTGGCGTGCTGGCCGACCTTGAGCTTGGTCGGGTCTTCCAGAATCGGCTTGAGCGCGCGCAGCACGGTGTCGCGATCCAGTTGCTCCGGCACGCCGATGTAGGAGTGAGTCAGCGGAATGTAGGCTGCTTCGTTGGCCTGCACGGCGAACGACAGACCGACCAGTTGCGCCTGCTGCGCGTCGATGCCGGTGGTTTCGGTGTCGAAGGCGAACAACTTGGCGTTCTTGAGCTTTTCCAGCCAGACGTCGAAGCGGGCCTGATCGAGGATGGTTTCATAGGCGGCTTCAGCGGGGGCGGCTGGCGCTTCGGCTTCTGGCGCGCTGAACAGGTCGCCTGCTGGTGCAGGCGCGGCGGCAGCGCTCAGTTCCAGGCGCTTGGCGTCGCGATCCAGATCATTGATCCAGCTTTTGAATTCCAGCAGGGTGTACAACTCGTAGAGCTTGGCCGGGTCTTCCGCGCCCATTTGCAGATCGTCGAGTTCTACGTCGAGCGGCACGTCGACCTTGATGGTCGCCAATTGGTAGGAGAGGAACGCCATCTCCTTGTGCTCTTCGAGCTTGGCCGGCAGGGTCTTGGCGCCGCGAATCGGCAGGGTCGGGACGATGTCGAGATTCGCGTACAACTCGGTCAGGCCGCCGTTGACGCCGACCAACAGGCCGGACGCGGTCTTCGGGCCGATGCCGGGAACACCCGGGATGTTGTCGGAAGAGTCGCCCATCAGGGCCAGATAATCGATGATCTGCTCGGGTGCGACGCCGAATTTCTCCTTCACGCCCTCCACGTCCATCGAGCTACCGGACATGGTGTTGACCAAGGTAATGTGGCCGTCGACCAATTGCGCCATGTCCTTGTCGCCGGTGGAGATGATCACCGGGCGATCAGCAGCCGCGCTGCTGCGCGCCAGTGTGCCGATCACATCGTCGGCCTCGACGCCTTCCACGCACAGCAGCGGGAAGCCGAGGGCGATCACGCTCTGGTGCAGTGGCTCGATCTGTACGCGCATGTCGTCGGGCATGCTTGGGCGGTTGGCCTTGTATTCGGCGTACATCTCATCGCGAAATGTCCCGCCCTTGGCGTCGAAAACCACGGCGAACGGGCTGTCCGGGTACTGCTTGCGCAGACTCTTGAGCATGTTCAGCACGCCCTTGACCGCGCCGGTCGGCAGGCCTTTGGAGGTGGTCAAAGGAGGCAGGGCGTGGAAAGCGCGGTACAGGTAAGACGAACCGTCCACCAGGACGAGGGGGGCTTGGCTCATGAGCAGAATCAACCTTTTCGGCGGGCCCGGCGCTAGAATAGCGGGACCGTTGACGACAAAGGGACAAGGTTATCATGCGTACGTTAAATCGCTTGCTGCTGGTCAGTTTGATTGCTGCCTCACCATTGGCCGCGATGGCGGCGGATGATGCGCCAACGGGGGATCCGGAAGTCACCATTCGCACGGAAGGCGACAAGACGATTCAGGAGTACCGGCAAAACGGTTTCCTGTATGCGATCAAGGTCACGGTAAAGGGCGCGCCGCCTTATTTTCTGGTGCGTGCCGACGGGACGGATGCCAATTTCATCCGTTCGGATCAGCCAGATATGCTGATTCCGTCGTGGAAGATTTTCGAATGGAAGTAGTCTCTTAATTTTAATCGGCGCCGCTTTTATAGCGGCGCCCGAACTGAGCAGTTTTTAACCATGTCTGTGTTCACTCCCCTGGCTCGGCCCGAGCTGGAAACTTTTCTCGCCCCTTACGGGCTTGGCCGTCTGCTTGATTTCCAGGGGATCGCCGCCGGCAGCGAAAACACCAATTTCTTTATCAGTCTGGAGCAGGGCGAGTTCGTCCTGACCCTGGTCGAACGCGGTCCCGTGCAGGAAATGCCGTTCTTCATCGACCTGCTCGACGTCTTGCACGAGGCTGATCTGCCTGTGCCTTATGCACTGCGCACCACCGACGGCGTGGCGTTGCGTGAACTGAAAGGCAAACCGGCGGTGCTGCAGCCACGTTTGGCCGGCAAGCACATCAAGGTCGCTAACGCCCAGCATTGCGCGCAGGTTGGCGAGTTGCAGGCGCATCTGCATCTGGCGACCCAGGGCGAGCACATGATCAAGCGCAAGACCGATCGTGGCCTGGACTGGATGCTGGAGGAGGGCACGGAGTTTCTCTCGCACCTGAGCGATGAGCCGCGCGCGTTGCTGCAAAAAGCGCTGGATGAAATCACTCAGCAGAAAGAGAAAATTCTCGCACTGCCACGGGCCAACATCCACGCCGACTTGTTCCGTGACAACGCGATGTTCGAAGGTACGCACCTGACCGGGCTGATCGACTTCTACAACGCCTGCTCGGGGCCGATGCTCTATGACGTGGCGATTGCCTTGAACGACTGGTGCTCGGACGATGACGGCTTGATCGACGGCCCGCGTGCCCGGGCATTCCTCGGTGCCTATGCGGCGCTGCGTCCGTTCACGGCGGTAGAAGCAGAGTTGTGGCCGACCATGCTGCGCGTGGCTTGTGTGCGGTTCTGGCTGTCGCGGTTGATCGCGGCTGAGCAGTTTGCCGGGCAGGACGTGCTGATTCACGAACCGAAGGAGTTTGAGCAGCGGTTGGCGCAGCGGCAGCAGGTTAATACGCCGTTGCCTTTCGCCCTTTAAAAGCTTCGCGAGCAGGCTCGCTCCCACAGGATTTTAGTGATCCATGTGGGAGCGAGCCTGCTCGCGAATGGGGCAACACCGATGCTGGAGTTACAACGACTCCAGGCACCCCGCCAGATCGTTACCCAGCTTTTCCAGCACTTGTTCATAACCCTGAGCGGTCGCCGGGGTGTAACCGCCCAGCGCATCCAGCTCTGCCAATTTCACTGGCAACCCGGCCACCAGGGTTTCCGCCAGACGCGGGCGCAGCGGCGGTTCGCTGAACACGCAAGTCTTACCCACTTCCTGCAAACGCTTACGCATCGCCGCCACATGCTGCGCGCCCGGTTGCACCTCTGCGGCCACGCTGAACACTCCGGTGTGGTTCAGGCCGTAAGCCTCTTCGAAGTAATCGAAAGCCTCGTGAAACACGAAGTACGGTTTGCCTTCGACACTGGTCAGTCGTTTCTTCAGGCGCAGATCCAACGCATCCAGGCGTTCGTCGAAAGCCTTGGCGTTGCTCTGGTAGCGCTCGGCATTCGCTGGGTCGGCGGCGCTCAGGTCAGCGGCCATTTTGTCGGCAATTACCCGCGCGTTGACCGGCGATAGCCACAGATGTGCGTCCAGCGTGCCCGGGCGGTGATCGTGATCATGATCGTCAGCCTCTTCAGCGTGGGAATGGCTGTCTTCTGCGAAGTGGCGCAATTTCAGGCCCGGCAGATCCTGCACGGCGACGCTCGGCAGCGTACGACCCTTCAGCACGCGCGGCAGGAAACCTTCCATGTCCGGGCCGATCCAGTAGAGCAGATCAACCGATTGCACCTTCCGTACGTCGGATGGGCGCAGCGCGTAGTTATGCGGTGAGGCACCCGGCGGCAGCAGCACTTCGGGAATCGCTACGCCGTCCTGCACGGCAGCGGCAATAAGCTGTAGCGGTTTGATGCTGGTGAGGACTTTGACCTCGGCCTGGGCTGAACCGATCAGCAGAAAACTGGCGACAAAAGCCACAAAAACAGAAAAAAGTCGGGACACGATGACCACTCAAGGAGGCGAGAACGGGTAACATAATAACGTCTCTATCAAAACTCGTCGCCGCCCATGCCTATTACACCGATTGCCAGCCGTCCCCACGACCACTCTCATTGCGTACACAGCGCTTTGTCCGAGGCCGATACCTTGTGCGCCCAGAAAGGTTTGCGCCTGACCGCGTTGCGCCGCCGGGTGCTGGAACTGGTGTGGCAGAGCCACAAGCCGCTGGGTGCCTACGACATCCTCGCCGTACTCAGCGAGCAGGACGGTCGCCGCGCCGCGCCGCCGACCGTCTACCGCGCGCTGGATTTCCTCCTGGAAAACGGCCTGGTGCATCGCATCTCCTCGCTCAACGCCTTCGTCGGCTGTGTTCATCCGGAACACGCGCATCAAGGCCAGTTCCTGATCTGCCGCGATTGCCATGCTGCCATTGAGCTTGAACAAAAAGTGATCAGTGACGCGATCATCAACAGCGCCAAGGATGTCGGCTTCATCGTTGAGGCGCAGACCGTCGAAGTGGTCGGCCTCTGCTCTGGTTGCCAGGGGGCTTGATGAGCAACGCGCTGATCCGTCTGGAGCAGGTCGCCGTCACGTTTGCCGGACAGACCGTGCTGGACAACATCGAGCTGAGCGTCGAGCCGGGGCAGATCGTCACCCTGATCGGCCCCAACGGCGCCGGCAAGACCACGCTGGTGCGCGCCGTACTCGGGCTGTTGAAACCGGACAGCGGCAGCGTCTGGCGCAAACCGAAACTGCGCGTCGGCTACATGCCGCAAAAACTTCATGTCGATCCGACCTTACCGCTCTCGGTGCTGCGCTTTCTGCGGCTGGTGCCGGGCGTTGATCGTCCGCGTGCGCTGGCTGCATTGAAAGAAGTCGGCGCCGAGCACGTCATCGACAGCCCGGTGCAGAGCGTTTCCGGCGGTGAAATGCAGCGCGTGCTACTGGCCCGGGCGCTGCTGCGCGAACCGGAATTGCTGGTGCTCGACGAGCCGGTACAGGGCGTAGACGTCGCGGGCCAAGCCGAGTTGTACAGCCTGATCACCCGTCTGCGCGACCGCCACGGTTGCGGCGTGTTGATGGTCTCTCACGATCTGCATCTGGTGATGAGCACTACCGATCAGGTGGTCTGTCTCAATCGCCACGTTTGCTGCTCCGGGCATCCCGAGCAAGTCAGCGGCGACCCGGCTTTCGTCGAACTGTTCGGCAAGAACGCCCAGAGCCTGGCGATTTATCACCACCATCATGACCACGCCCACGACCTGCACGGTTCGGTGGTCAAAGGCCCTGTTGCGGGCCAACCCCATGTTCATGGAGACAACTGCAAGCATGGCTGATTTTCTGTTGTATGCCCTGCTTGCAGGTTTGGCGCTGGCGGTGGTTGCAGGGCCGCTCGGCTCGTTTGTGGTCTGGCGGCGCATGGCCTATTTCGGCGATACCTTGTCTCACGCCGCATTGCTCGGTGTGGCGCTGGGTTTTCTGCTGGATGTCAGTCCTACGGTCGCGGTCACGGTCGGCTGTCTGCTGCTGGCGGTGCTGCTGGTGACCTTGCAACAGCGTCAGCCGCTAGCGTCTGACACGCTTTTGGGAATTCTCGCACCAAGCACCCTCTCTCTCGGACTTGTAGTACTAAGCTTCATGCATGAAGTGCGGATCGACCTGATGGCCTATCTGTTCGGCGACCTGCTGGCGATCAGCCCGACTGATCTGGCGTGGATCCTCGGCGGCAGCGCGGCGGTGCTGGTGTTGCTGGTGACGCTGTGGCGGCCATTGCTGGCGATCACCGTGCATGAAGAGCTGGCCAAGGTCGAAGGCCTGCCGGTCGCCGGTCTGCGCATGGCGCTGATGCTGTTGATTGCAGTGGTGATCGCCGTGGCGATGAAAATCGTCGGTGTGTTGCTGATTACGTCGCTGTTGATCATCCCGGCGGCTGCGGCACAGCGTCACGCCCGGTCGCCGGAGCAGATGGCACTGGGCGCGAGCCTGCTGGGCATGCTCGCCGTGTGTGGCGGACTGGCGTTGTCGTGGTTCAAGGACACCCCGGCCGGGCCGTCAATCGTTGTGACGGCGGCCGCACTGTTTCTGCTGAGTTTTGTTCTGCCCCGTCGAGGGGTGTAGACTTGCTCGCTTTTTGCGCAATTAGAGAGTCGCAGGAATGAAGCCGTTCGCCTCCCGTTATCTGCTCCTTGTCGCATTTTCAGTGCTGCTGGGCGCCTGCCAAAGCACGCCGCCGGTGGCCGAAGTCCCCGATGCGCGGGCTACGGCCATCGCACAGCTGGAGCAAAGCCTGGCCAGCAGCGAACTGGCCACGGCCGAAGATCAATTGGCCGCCTTGCAGGCCGAAACCCCCAACGATCAATCCCTTGAGCAATATCAGCGGCAATTGGCCGAAGCGTATTTGCGCCGCAGCCAGATCGTCCTGCAGAAGGGTGATGTAAACGCTGCTGCCACCGCGTTGAGCCGTGCGCGCGTGTTGATGCCAAAGGCCCCGGCGCTGACCGGTGGTGTGAATGGTGCCATTACCGAAGCGCGCAAGGCTGAGCTTGAGAAGGCCGAAGCCGCACTGCTGGCGGCAGAAGCCAAGCCAAAAGCCAAGGTGATCGATCCGACCGCCGAAAGCACCACCGTTGCGTTGAACATCACCGATAGCCATAAACTTCGTCGGCAACTGGATGCGATCGCCGCTGATGTAGTGAATTACGAGTGTGCCGTGAGCATCCAGGCACCCCGCACCGATGATTACCCATGGCTGGCCAATTTGCTGACCAAGCGGGTGAAGAAATTGAATCCGGATTTTGATCTGAAGATCGAGAAGCAGATTTTGCGCACTGTGCCGGCGCAGATGGTTTTGAGTCCGCGTAAACCCTAAAAGCTTCGCGAGCAGGCTCGCTCCCACAGGTACAGCGTGAACTTGTGGGAGTCAGCCTGCTCGCGAAAGCGTCCTTTAGGCCGGAACGGCTTTGGCCTTAGGCTCCCGCGCCCAAACCCGGTGTTGCCCGATCGCGGCAAAGAACGGCTTGGTCAGCGCCGCGACATCCTTGCCCTCCAGCAACCCGGCATCCGCCTCCAGCTTCAACACATCCAGCATTTGCTTCGCTTCACCCTGCAAGGCAATCGCCTTCAGATGCTTGTACGCCTCCAGCAGGTAATGCAACGCCACACCATCACCGCTCAACGCCTTGATCGACGCCGCGCCACCTGGCACGAACACCGCATCGAAGATCACCGAAGGCATGCCTTCCATCGACGCATCCACCGGCAGGCTTTTGCCATCGGCGGTCTTCACTGGTGCCGACGTCGGGCCGAGCAACTTGGCGTGCGCCCCTTCAGCGGCCAAAGCTTTCTTCATCGCATCAATCGCCGCACCATCGACGCCGTTGGCAGCAAGAATCGCGACTTTTCGCGTCTTGATGTTTTCCGGCAACAGATTGGCCTGACTAAGCGACGGCGAATGATCAAAGGACGTTTTGCGTACCTCGACCGTGCCTTTGGTGGGCGCCGGCAGGCCCAGGTTGTCCGCCACGCGTTTGGCCAGTTCCAGATCGATATTGGCCAGAATCTCGTTCACTTCCCGCGCGCGGATGAACTCTCGTTCTACCTTGCCCAGCTCAAAGCTGTAGGCGGCGATGATGTGTTCTTTCTCGTGCGCGCTCATGCTGTTGAAGAACAGCCGTGCCTGGGAGAAGTGGTCACTGAACGACTCGCTGCGCTGGCGAATCTTGGCGGCGTCGATGCGTTCCGGGTATGTCTCGAAACCGCCGTCCTGCGCGGCCGGCGGGGTTTCTTTCGGCCAGCCGCCATCAATCGAGTTCGGCTCGTAGGACGCACGGCCCTTGTCGATCACCGTACGGTGCTGAGCATCGCGCTGGCCGTTATGGAACGGTGCGACCGGGCGGTTGATTGGCAACTCATGGAAGTTCGGCCCGCCGAGTCGGCTGATTTGCGTATCGGTGTAGGAAAACAGTCGACCTTGCAACAATGGGTCATTGGAGAAGTCGATCCCCGGGACGATATGGCCCGGGCAGAACGCAACCTGTTCAGTCTCGGCAAAGTAATTGTCGGGATTGCGGTTGAGGGTCATTTTGCCCAGCGGCGTGATCGGCACGATTTCTTCAGGGATCAGCTTGGTCGGGTCGAGGATATCGAAATCGAAGTCGTGCTCGTTTTCTTCTTCGATGATTTGCACGCCCAACTCCCATTCCGGGTAGTCGCCCATCTCGATGGCTTCCCAGAGATCGCGACGGTGGTAGTCGGTGTCTTTACCGGCGAGCTTCTGAGCCTCGTCCCACACCAGCGAGCAAGTGCCGGCGGTAGGGCGCCAGTGGAATTTGACGAAGCGTGATTTGCCCTCGGCATTGACTAGGCGGAAGGTGTGCACACCGAAGCCTTGCATGCTGCGCAGGCTTTTCGGGATCGCCCGGTCGGACATCGCCCAGATGACCATGTGCGCCGATTCCGGCACCAGCGAAACGAAGTCCCAGAACGTGTCGTGGGCCGATCCGCCGGTAGGGATTTCATTGTGCGGCTCGGGTTTTACCGCATGGACGAAATCGGGAAACTTGATCGCATCCTGAATGAAGAACACCGGCATGTTGTTGCCGACCAGATCGAAGTTGCCTTCGTCGGTGAAGAACTTTACGGCGAAGCCGCGCACGTCACGCACCGTGTCGCCGGAGCCGCGTGGCCCCTGCACGGTGGAAAAGCGCACGAACACCGGGGTCTTTTTCCCCGGATCCTGGAGGAATCCGGCCTTGGTCAGCGCCGCATGATTCTCGTAAGCCTGGAAGAAACCATGGGCGCCGGTGCCACGGGCGTGGACGATGCGCTCCGGGATTCGCTCATGGTCAAAGTGCGTGATCTTTTCACGCATGATGAAGTCTTCCAGCAGCGAAGGCCCGCGGGGGCCGGCCTTGAGGGTGTTCTGATTGTCGGCGATTTTCACGCCCTGGTTGGTGCGCAGGGCCTGGCCGGTGGCGTCGGAGCGAAATTTCTCCAGACTGTCGAGTTTGCTATTGGTGTTGGCGCGATCCGGGGTGTCGGTTCCAGCCAGTTCACTTTTGCCGGAGGCAGGTTTCTTGGTACTCATCAGACGTAAACTCCTCGTTTGACCCCTTTCAACGGGGACTCTTGAGCGTTTCCGGGCACGGTTACCCAGGGTTTCAAGTCGCTTAACTAGTGACTGACGAGAAGGAACCGGCGTTCCTTTTTTATGACCTTTGATCTTGTTATTGCCAAATCGAAGGTTAATTGAGAAATAAATGCTAAGAACCTCTATACGGACAGGCTAAAATGCGCGCCCGGCTAACCGCTGATCCTTTTCTAACGCGCCCCACAAGGTTCGCTACGTGATCGAGTTTCAAAACGTCCACAAGACTTACCGCGTCGCCGGTAAGGACATCCCCGCCCTGCACCCGACCAACTTCTCGATCGAGAACGGTCAGGTTTTCGGCCTGATCGGCCATTCCGGTGCGGGAAAAAGTACCCTGCTGCGTCTGATCAATCGCCTGGAAGAATCCAGTGGCGGCAAAATCATCGTCGACGGCGAAGAAGTCACCGCGCTGGATGCCAACGGCCTGCGCCGTTTCCGCCAGCAAGTCGGGATGATCTTCCAGCACTTCAACCTGCTCGCGTCCAAGACTGTGGCTGACAACGTTGCGTTGCCGCTGACCCTGGCCGGCGAGCTGTCGAGCAGCGAAATCGACAAGCGCGTCGCCGAGTTGCTGGCGCGCGTCGGTCTGTCCGACCACGCCAAGAAATACCCGGCGCAGTTGTCCGGTGGCCAGAAGCAGCGCGTCGGCATCGCCCGCGCCCTGGCGACCAAGCCAAAGATTCTGCTGTGTGACGAAGCCACCAGCGCCCTCGACCCGCAGACCACCGCTTCGGTCTTGCAACTGCTGGCCGAGATCAACCGCGAGCTGAAACTGACCATCGTCCTGATCACCCACGAGATGGATGTGATCCGCCGTGTGTGCGATCAGGTGGGCGTGATGGATGCCGGCGTGATCGTCGAGCAAGGTTCGGTGGCCGATGTGTTCCTGCATCCGAAGCACCCGACCACCAAGCGTTTCGTCCAGGAGAGCGAGCAGATCGACGAAAGCGAACAGCGCGATGACTTCGCTCACGTGCCGGGTCGTATCGTGCGTCTGACTTTCCAGGGCGAAGCGACCTACGCGCCGTTGCTCGGTACCGTCGCCCGGGAAACCGGTGTCGACTACAGCATCCTTGCTGGTCGCATCGACCGCATCAAAGACATTCCGTACGGGCAATTGACCCTCGCCGTCACCGGTGGCGACATGGAAGCGGCGTTCGCCCGCTTCACCGCCGCTGACGTTCACATGGAGGTGCTCCGTTAATGGAACTGCTCAAGACGTTCTTCGAAAACATCGACTGGTTTGAAATCTGGCTGGCGACGGGCGACACCATGCTGATGCTCGGTGGCTCGCTGTTGTTTACCGTTTTGCTTGGCCTGCCGCTGGGCGTGCTGCTGTTTCTCTGCAGTCCGCGCCAGTTGCTGGAAAACCGCGCCCTCTACGCGTTCATGTCGCTGGCGGTGAACATCCTGCGGTCGCTGCCGTTCATTATTCTGTTGATCGTGATGATCCCGTTCACCGTGCTGATCACCGGCACGTCGCTGGGCGTGGCCGGTGCGATTCCGCCGCTGGTGGTGGGTGCCACGCCGTTCTTCGCGCGTCTGGTCGAGACTGCGCTGCGTGAAGTCGATCGCGGCATCATCGAAGCGACCCAGTCGATGGGCGCGACCACCCGGCAAATCATCATGAACGCGTTGCTGCCGGAAGCCCGTCCGGGCATCTTCGCGGCGATTACGGTGACGGCGATTACACTGGTGTCCTACACGGCGATGGCCGGTGTGGTCGGCGCCGGTGGTCTGGGTGACTTGGCGATCCGCTTCGGCTACCAGCGTTTCCAGACTGACGTGATGATCGTCACCGTGGTGCTGCTGTTGATTCTGGTGCAAGTGCTGCAAATGGTAGGTGACAGACTGGTCGTGCATTTCTCGCGTAAATAAACCGGTTTGATATTCAAGAATGAGCCGGCCATTCGCTGGCAGGCGCCTGACAGGCGCCCAAAAAGGAGTTAGCTGAATGAAAAAACTGATCGCTGCTTTCGCTGCTGTTGCTGCGTTTTCGGCCCACGCCGAAACCCTGACCGTTGCCGCCACCCCGGTGCCGCACGCGGAAATCCTCGAGTTCGTGAAGCCGGCACTGGCCAAAGAAGGCGTGGATCTGAAGGTCAAGGTCTTCACCGACTACATTCAGCCGAACGTACAGGTTGCCGAAAAGCGTCTGGACGCCAACTTCTTCCAGCATCAGCCGTACCTCGATGAGTTCAACAAGGCCAAGGGCACCAGCCTGGTTGCCGTGACCGGCGTGCACCTGGAGCCACTGGGCGCCTATTCCAGCAAGATCAAGGATCTGAAAGACCTGCCAAGCGGTGCCAACGTGGTGATCCCGAACGACGCCACCAACGGCGGCCGTGCGCTGTTGCTGCTGGCCAAGGCTGGCGTGATCACCCTGAAGGAGCCGAACAACATTCTGTCGACCGTCAAAGACATCGCGCAGAACCCGAAAGACCTGAAAATCCGTGAACTGGAAGCCGCGACCATCCCGCGCGTGCTGACCCAAGTCGATCTGGCGCTGATCAACACCAACTACGCGCTGGAAGCCAAGCTCGATCCGTCCAAGGATGCGCTGGTGATTGAAGGTAACGACTCGCCATACGTGAACATCCTGGTGTCCCGTGCGGACAACAAGGACAGCGACGCGATGAAGAAACTGGCCGCTGCCCTGCACAGCCCGGAAGTGAAGCAATTCATCACCGAGAAGTACAAAGGTGCGGTATTGCCGGCGTTCTGATTCTGGTTGCTTTAACGAAGAAGGGGACGCCATGTGCGTCCCCTTTTTTTGCCTGAAATACCGCTCTCGTAGCACCGCATTTGTGGCGAGGGGATTTATCCCCGATGGACGGCGCAGCCGTCCCAGTACCCCTGAATGCAGTGCATCAGTGAGTGCGCGAATGCCGTGTTTGGGGCCGCTGCGCAGCCCATCGGGGATAAATCCCCTCGCCACAAAGGTTTCCCGGTGCTTGCTGTGGTGACTTACTTGCGGTTAAGCATCACCGGCAACTGCGCCACCAGTTTGGCGTTGTTCAGCGGTGCACGAATAAACCCACGCTGCGTCCCGTCCGGCCCGATCACCGCCAGATTCCCACTGTGGTCAACCGTGTAATTCGGCTTGCTGGTATCCGCCGGAATAAACGGAATACTCACCGCATTGGCCACCTTCTGCAGCTCTTCAATCGAGGTCGGCGTCAGGCCGATGAACTGCGGATCAAAATAGCCCAGATATTGCTTCAACTGCTTCGGGTTGTCCCGGTTCGGGTCGACGCTGACCAGCACGATCTGCAACTTATCCACAGCATCCTTCGGCAACTCGCTTTTGATCTGGCGCAGTTGCGCGAGGGTGGTCGGGCAGATGTCCGGGCAGAAGGTGTAGCCGAAGAACAGCAGGCTCCACTTGCCTTTCAACTCGTCGATGGCGACCGGTTTGCCGTCCTGATCAGTCATCGTCACGTTTGGCAGGGTGCGGCTCTGCGGCAGCAGGATGATGCCAGCGTCGATCAGCGCGGTGGGGTCGCCCTGGCCCTTGCCGCTCAGCACTTTGTTGACGGTCAGGCCGAGGATCAGCGCGATCACGGCGACGAGGATGAAGACGGTTTTCTGGGTTCGAGTCATAGGTTCAACAGTAAGTAGTGGTCTACGAGCAGGGCGATGAACAACAGGAACAAGTACCAAATAGAGTACTTGAAGGTGTTGATCGCCGCGTGCGGCCGAGTGCCACGGTACAGCACCACGGCCCATTGCAGAAACCTTGCGCCCAGCACCAGAGCGCAAACCAGATACAGCACGCCGCTCATGTGGATCACGTACGG
This sequence comes from Pseudomonas sp. LBUM1652, assembly GCF_059716105.1. NCBI lineage: Bacteria > Pseudomonadati > Pseudomonadota > Gammaproteobacteria > Pseudomonadales > Pseudomonadaceae > Pseudomonas > Pseudomonas sp. LBUM1652. Next base: position 79,199 of record NZ_CP166804.1, read on the forward strand.
CAGCAGGCTCACCGCCAGCAGCGCGAAGGTGTACAGCAGAATATGCACTTTGGTGTAGTGCTCGCCGTGGGTGACCGGCAACATCGGGATGTCGGCCTTGGCATATTCCTCCTTGCGATGGATCGCCAGCGCCCAGAAGTGCGGCGGGGTCCAGGCGAAGATGATCAGCACCAGCAGCAACGGTTCGGCGCTGACATGGCCGGTGGCGGCGGTCCAGCCGAGCAGCGGCGGCGCGGCGCCGGCGAGTCCGCCGATGACGATGTTCTGCGGCGTCGCTCGCTTGAGGAAACCGGTGTAGATCACTGCGTAGCCGAGCAGGGAGGCTAGGGTCAGCCACGCGGTCAGCGGATTGGTGAAGGTCAGCAGCAAGGCCTGACCGAGCAACGCCAGCGCGAGCGCAAAGGTCAACGCCGCAGCAGGCGAAACCCGGCCCTCTGCCAGCGGCCGCTTATGGGTGCGCGCCATGACTGCATCGATGCGCCGATCCACCACATGGTTGACCGCCGCCGCGCCACCGGCACACAGCGCGATGCCCAGATTGCCGAACACCAGCACCGTCCACGGCACCCCGGCGCGGGTCGCGAGGAACATGCCGACCAGCGAGGTGATGAGCATCAGCACCACGACTTTCGGTTTGGTCAGCTCCAGATAGTCACGCCAGATCGCCTGAGTGGGGCGTTCGCCGATCAGAATCGCCATGGCGTTTCTCCTTTTATTGTTATGGGCGCGGCGGAGTGTTTACGCGGGCTGAAGCGCCAGCGCGCGAGTACTGGTTGTCTGACCCGGACCAGGCTGGTGCGCGCGTGATAATTGACCAGCACCAGGGTCAGCAGCAGCGCCGCGCCGCCAGCGTTGTGCGCCACGGCAACCGGCAGCGGCAGATGGAAAATCACGTTGCTGATGCCGAGAGTGATTTGTGCGCCGAGGGCAATCAGCACCAAACCGGCCAGCCGGGTCATGCCGACCACTTTCAGTTGCCAGGCCAGACCGAGCAGCACCAGCGTCACCAGCAATGCGCCGATGCGGTGGGTCAGGTGAATCGCTGTGCGGGCATCGCTGTCGAGTTGTCCGCCGAGGTAATTGGGGCCGATGTGTTGGGTCAGGTGAAAGCCGTTGGCAAAGTCGGCGGGCGGCAGCCATTGGCCGTGGCAGGTGGGGAAATCGATGCAGGCCACCGCGGCGTAGTTGGAACTGACCCAGCCACCTAGAGCGATCTGGCCGATCACCAGCAGCAGTCCCGCCGTCGCCCAGTACTGCAAGCGTTTGGGCACGGTCAGCGCCGGCAGCACGCCGGACAATCTCAACGTCAGCAGAAACAACAGGCTCAAGGTCGCAAAGCCGCCAAGCAAATGCCCGGTGACCACTTGCGGCCAGAGCTTGAGCGTCACCGTCCACATGCCAAACGCCGCTTGGGCGAACACCACCGCCAGCAGAAACAGCGGCAGCTTCAATGGCTGCCCGGGATGGCGACGATTGACCCACGCGCGCCCGGCCAACACCGAAATGAGCAGGCCGAGGGCGCCGGCGAAGTAGCGGTGGATCATCTCGTTCCAGCCCTTGTGCGTCTCCACCGGCGCGTCGGGGAAATGCAGCTCGGCATGGGCCAGTTGGGCTTCGCTTTTCGGCACGCTGATAAACCCGTAGCAGCCCGGCCAGTCCGGGCAACCGAGGCCGGCGTGGGTCAGGCGGGTGTAGGCGCCGAGCAGCACCACAATCAGTGCCAGCAAGGTGGCAAACAGCGCGAGGCGAAATCCAGGTTTGGCCATGACGATGCCCTTATCCGATGTTCGACAGTTTCAGCAGGTGGCGCAGGTCGTTGAGCAGATCCTTGCCCTTCACATTCGGGTCGTAACGCAGCACGAGGTTGCCGTGGGGGTCGATGATCCACAGTTGCGGCGTGGTCTGGTCGCCCGTTGTCTTGCTGAACGTGGCGGCGTCCAGCGGATAGCGTTGCAACTGCGGATATTCGCGGGTGAGTTTGGCTTGGTAGTCGGCGCTCAAAGGTTGCGCAGCGGCGAGGGCGTGGCTGGCGCGCCCGGCTTCGCGGCCGAGGCCGATCTGGATCTGCCGCGCCAGATACACCAACTGCTGGCAATCCACCGCGCAATCCTTCGGCGCGGTCACCAGCATCTGCCAGCGCTCCTCATCCGCCTGCACACCCAGCTCGGCGCGTGTCTGCCCGTTGCCGATCAGTTCGCCGTGATAACTGCGGCCTTCCGGCACCCAGAACTGCAATTTGTACATGCCGGTGGCGAGGATCATCGGGCCGACCACGCCGAGCACGATCAGCAGCAACTGCAGACGTCCGCGACGCCGACTGGCCGGGGCTTTGGCTTCAGACATGCTGGGTGGATTCATGGCCGTTCCCATGGTGTTTCTCCTTTGCGTTGTGCAAGCCTAAGTAGACGTAGAGACCGAGCAGGGCGGTGGCCATGGCGAACCACTGCACGGCGTAACCGAGGTGTTTTTCCGGCCCCATCGCTACCACCGGCCAGTCGGCCTGATAGCTCGCCGGGCCGGGTTCGGCGCGTACTTCGTAGGCGAAGCCGTCGCGCTCGAGGGATTTCCACAACTTGGCCGGATCGACGGCGGTGATGGTTTGCGGCCAAGTGCTGCTGGCCGGGTCGGCGTGAAGCTGGAAGGTCGCGCCGGGGGCGACGTAGACCCAGGCATCGATATTCAGCGCCTCGGACGGTGTGGTGAATTGCGGCGGCACGCGTCGATCCGGCCACGGCAGCCAGCCGCGATTGACCAGCAGCCACAGGCCGGTGCGTTGATCCTGAAACGGTTGCAGCAACTCGACGCCGACCTTGCCGTTGCGCTGGCTGTTGTCGAGCAGCAGGCTGTGAGCGGCGTCGAACTGGCCGGAAAGACGCACGCGGCGATAGGCCGGCTCAGCACTATTGAGCAACTCGCTGCTGGCCATCGGTTCAGCGGCGCGGCGCTCGGCGTAACTGGCGAGCAGGGCGGTTTTCTCCGCCCCCCGGCTCAATTGCCAGAAGCCCAACGACACCAACAGCGGCAGCAACAATGCCACGACAACCGTCGGTACGACGCCCGGGCGAAAGCGCTTCATGGCATCGCCATAAAGTCAGGCATCGCGATCGCTATACTCAAGTGCATCGCCTGTCCCCCGGAGTCTTCCCATGCTCAAAGCAGCCATCGTTCTGCTGCTGATTGCCACGGTGATCAGCCTGTTCAGCGGCCTGTTTTTCCTGGTCAAGGACGACAGCAGCTCGAATCGTCTGGTCATCGCCTTGAGTGTTCGGGTGGCATTGGCCGCTGCCACCGTCGGCTTGATCGCCTGGGGCTTTTACAGCGGCCAACTGGTGTCGCACGCGCCTTGGTGATCCAGGTTCAGAGCACGTAAACGAAGATGAACAAGCCGATCCACACTACGTCGACGAAGTGCCAATACCAGCTCGCCGCTTCAAAGCCGAACTGATGCTCGTTGTCGAAGTGGCCCTTCATGATCCGCATCAGCATCACAAACAGAATGATCGTGCCGATGGTCACGTGGGCGCCGTGGAAACCGGTGAGCATGAAGAACGTCGCGCCGTAGATGCCCGAACCCAGGGTCAGGCCCAGCTCCTTATAAGCGTGAATGTATTCTTCGGCCTGGAAGCCGAGGAATGCGCAGCCCAGCAGCACGGTGATCGCCAGCCAGATTTTCAGCGCGCCGCGATGGCCTTTCTTCAGCGCATGGTGGGCAATGGTGATGGTCACGCTGGAGCTGACCAGCAGAATCGTGTTGATCAGCGGCAGACCCCACGGGCTGATAACGTCTTTGGCCGGCGGGAACAGTTTCGGATCCGGCGTGTTCAGCAGCGGCCAGGTGAACTGAAAATTTGGCCAAAGCATGTGCGCGACCCCTTTTGGGCCTTCACCTCCGAGTGCCGGGCCGGAAATGTGCCGCACGTAAAACAGCGCACCGAAGAAGGCGACGAAGAACATCACTTCGGAAAAGATGAACCAGCTCATGCCCCAGCGGAACGAGCGATCAAGCTGCGCGCTGTAGAGTCCCGCGCGACTTTCCTTGATCACCGTGCCGAACCAGCCGAACAGCATGTACGCCACCAGCAGGCCGCCGATGAAAAAGATCAGCGGGCCGTGGGATTCCGGGCGCGCTGCCTTCAGATCGTTGAACCAGACGGCCAGGCCGTACACGGTGACGAGCATGCCGATCGTGGCGATGATCGGCCATTTGCTCTGGGCCGGAACGTAATAGTGCTCATGAGTTGCCATTTATTGTTCTCCTTATCGGGCACGCTCAACCGCCAGTGTTTACAGCCACCGGTGGATGTCGGGCGGTGATATCGAACAGCGTGTAGGACAGCGTCAGGTGCTTCACATCCTTGGGCATGTCGCGGTCAACAATGAAACGCACCGGCATCTCGATCTGCTGACCGGGCTGCAGCACCTGCTGGGTAAAGCAAAAGCATTCGGTCTTGTGGAAATACGCCGCCGCATTGCTTGGCGCGATGCTCGGCACGGCTTGCGCACTCATCGGTTTGTCGGTGGGGTTGCGGGCGATGAAGATCATCTCGTTCACCGCGCCGGGGTTGGCCGTCAGCTCGTCGTGCTTTGGGTAGAAGTCCCACGGCATGTCAGCGGTGTTGGTCGACAAAAACTGCACGCGCACCTGGCGGGAGGTGTCGACCACCTGCTCGCCCTCGTACTGCCCACCGGTCTTGCCATTGATGCCGAAGGCTTTGCACATCACGTCGTAGATCGGCACCAGGGCAAACCCGAAGACAAACATCGCCACTACCACCGCGAGCAGGCGGGTGACGAGTTTTTTCAGCGAGATCGAGTCAGCCATGATTTTCAGCCTCTCCCACAGTCATTTGTGCAGGGCAGAAATTGTTCATTTCACTTCCGGCGGCGTAGTAAAGGTGTGATACGGCGCCGGTGACGGCACGCTCCATTCCAGACCTTCGGCGCCATCCCACGGTTTGGCCGGTGCCGGCTCGCCGCCTCGGATGGTCTTGATCACGATGAACAGGAAGAAGATCTGCGTGGCGCCGAACATGAACGCGCCGATCGAGGAGACCATATTGAAGTCGGCGAACTGCAGGTTGTAGTCCGGAATCCGCCGCGGCATCCCCGCAAGGCCCACGAAGTGCATCGGGAAGAAGGCCATGTTCATGCCGATGAACGACAGCCAGAAATGCAGCTTGCCGAGGGTTTCGTCGTACATGTGGCCGGTCCACTTCGGCAGCCAGTAATAGGCCGAGGCGAAGATCCCGAAGATTGCCCCCGGCACCAGCACATAGTGGAAGTGCGCAACGACGAAGTAGGTGTCCTGATACTGGAAGTCCGCCGGGGCGATGGCCAGCATCAGCCCGGAGAAGCCACCGATGGAGAACAGGATCACGAATGCCACGGCAAACAGCATCGGCGTCTCGAAGGTCAGCGAGCCTTGCCACATGGTGCTCGCCCAGTTGAACACCTTGACCCCGGTGGGCACGGCGATCAGTAGCGTGGCGTACATGAAGAACAACTCGCCCACCAACGGAATGCCGACCACGAACATGTGGTGCGCCCAGACAATGAACGACAGGAACGCAATGCTCGCCGTGGCGTAGACCATCGAGGTGTAGCCGAACAGCGGTTTGCGCGAGAAGGTCGGGATGATCGAGCTGACGGCGCCGAACGCCGGCAGGATCATGATGTACACCTCGGGGTGGCCGAAGAACCAGAACACATGCTGGAACAACACCGGGTCACCGCCACCGGCGGCACTGAAGAAACTGGTGCCGAAGTGGATGTCCATCAGCATCATCGTCACGCACCCGGCCAGCACCGGCATCACCGCTATCAGCAGGAAAGCAGTGATCAGCCAGGTCCAGACGAACAGCGGCATTTTCATCAACGTCATGCCGGGGGCGCGCAGGTTGAGGATGGTCGCGACCACGTTGATCGCGCCCATGATCGAGCTGATCCCCATCAAGTGGATGGCGAAGATGAAGAACGTCACGCTTTCCGGCGCATAAGTCGTCGACAACGGCGCGTAGAACGTCCAGCCGAAATTCGGCCCGCCACCGGGGCTGAACAGGGTCGAGACCAACAGCAGGAACGCCGCCGGCAGCAGCCAGAAGCTGAAGTTGTTCATGCGCGGCAGGGCCATGTCCGGCGCGCCGATCATCAACGGGATCATCCAGTTGGCGAGGCCGACGAACGCCGGCATCACCGCACCGAACACCATCACCAGACCGTGCATGGTGGTCATCTGGTTGAAGAACGCCGGCTCGACGATCTGCAAACCGGGCTGGAACAACTCGGCGCGGATCACCATGGCGAACGAGCCGCCGAGCAGGAACATGCAGAATGCAAACCACAGGTACAGCGTGCCGATGTCCTTGTGGTTGGTGGTCAGCACCCAGCGCATCAGGCCTTTGGCGGGACCGTGGGCGTGGTCGGCATGACCGTGGTCATCGATGACAGCGCTCATGGCCGGTCTCCTTCAAGTGAGTGGGCTGGGCAGGCCGGGGTACGGAGCCCCGACTGGTTCACGAAGTACGCAATAGACCGGCTCATTTGCTTTCCGCCTGTTTCAGCTCCAGCACTTCTTTTGGCGTGACCATGTCGCCCTTGTTGTTGCCCCAGGCGTTACGTTCATAGGTCACGACCGCTGCGATATCGACTTCCGACAACTGTTTGCCGAACGCCGCCATGGCGGTGCCGGGCTTGCCGTGGAGGACAATGTTCAGGTGATCCTTGATCGGTCCGGTGGCGATTTTCGAGCCCTTGAGCGCCGGGAACATCGGCGGCAGGCCTTGGCCTTCGGCTTGGTGACAGGCGACGCAAGCGGTGTGATAGACCTTGTCGCCGCGCTCTTTGAGCTCGTCGAGAGTCCATTCCTTGCTGGTCAGCTCTTTGAGCTGGGCGGCTTCGGCCTTGCGTTCGGCCAGCCATGTTTCGTAATCGGCCTTCTCCTTGACCTCGACCACAATCGGCATGAAGCCGTGATCCTTGCCGCACAGTTCGGCGCACTGGCCACGGTAGATGCCGGGTTTGTCGACACGGGTCCAGGCTTCGTTGACGAACCCGGGGATCGCATCGCGCTTGACCGCAAACGCCGGCACCCACCACGAGTGGATGACGTCGGCGGAGGTCACGAGGAAGCGCACCTTGGCGCCGGTCGGCAGCACCAGCGGCTTGTCGACCTCAAGCAGGTAGTGTTCGCCCTTGGCTTCCTTGTTGTGGATCTGCTCGGCGGGCGTGGCCAGGTTGCTGAAGAACTCGACGTCCTGGCCCAGGTATTTGTAGTGCCACTTCCACTGATAGCCGGTGACCTGGATATCGATATCCGGCTCACTGGCGTCGTACATCTTGATCAGGGTGGCGGTCGCCGGAACGGCCATCGCCACCAGAATCAGCAGCGGGACGACGGTCCAGAGAATTTCGACGGTGGTGCTTTCGTGGAATTTTGCGGCGACCTGCCCGGTTGAACGGCGGTGCACCATCATCGACCAGAACATGGCGCCGAAGACGATGATCCCGATCACCACACAGATCCAGAAAATGGTCATGTGCAGGTCGAATACTGCGTGACTGATTTCAGTCGCTCCAGGCGCCATATTCACAGTCCAGGCCGCATTGGCCTGGCTGAAAATCGACCACAACAGGAGGCCCATCCAGACGTGTGGATGTCGCATCATTGCGGGTTCCCCTTATCGTTCTTGTTATCCCGCCGGCTTTCGCCTGCGGCAAGGGAGCGGCTGCATCAGACTACGAACTTGAATCGCCGGGCCTTGCTGCGGGTGCAGTCGGGCGTCATCAGCTAACTCCATTCAATGGCGAGTATAGACAGCGACTGGAAATTGCAATGTGAGGACGTAAATGAACTGAAACAGCCGAGACTTGCGTTCAAGGGCACGAATGGAGAAGGATGCAGACGAGAGGTGGTAAATCGATATAACGCAGGCGCATCAAGGATGAAATAATTATGACAAATGCGTCTTAGCATTTTTCGTAAGCCAGCTAACTTATGTCTTCCCTATTTCATTGCCTTGTTCCCTGGAGTTTTCATGAACACCGCCGCATTGCGCGAGCAGATCCAAACCGCCCAACAGCACGAGAAAGACACCGGCCTGCTGACCCGTCAGCTGGAAAGCAAGCTGCCTCATTTACACCCGGCGATCCAATTGCCGGAAGCCGACGCCAAAGGCGTGCTGACGCGTTTTGTCGCCGCCTACATCGATGAAGTGCCAGACCTGCTGGATGCAGCCAATGAAGTCGCCAGGGAAGCGGGAATCGAATCGCAGATCAAACCGGTGCTGAAAATCGCCGAGCAGTATTTCCTCCAGCCGCCGGTAATCATGGCCGGGCACGTTGGCCTGGACAGCCTGCTGGACGAAGCCTACCTGGCGCACCGTTTTGTCGAAGAGGTCAACGACCTGTACATCAAGCATTTCGGCCAGCCACTGATCCCCTTGGACATGACGGTCGCCAATCTGATTGCTCACCAATTGATCGGTGAGGAGTTTGCCAACCAACTGGACGAAGCGGTGCATCACGCCATCGACGAGATGCTCAACGAAGAGAGTTTTGCGCTGGAGTCGGTAGAGGCCTACCGCGAAAAACTCAGCAGCCCCGACACCGGTGCGGCGTGGAAACGCTGGCCGTGCATGGGCCGTCGATTGGGAGTGGGTCTGGAGCTGGATCAACCGGCTGCTTAACCCAGAAACACCTCAACACCTGTGGGAGCTGGCAAGCCAGCTCCCACAGGTGTTGTGTTCAGGCGGGAAGATTTAGCCGGCCGCGCCGATCCCGGTGGTAGTCCGAATACGCCCCTCAAGCCTGCGCTTTAACCCACGCGACTCAATCAACAGCTTCGACCCCTTCGCCGCATTCGCCCGGCCCCACTCTTCCAGCAACTCCAGACACGAATGGTCGATGTAGCTCAGGTTATTGAGCGGCACATGCACCGTGGTGCCCATAGGAATCGTGTTCAGCACCTGCGTCAGCGCCGGCACCTTGAGGAACGTCGCCGCCCCCACCAGACGCAACTCCATCTCGCCGTCCTGCGGCAGATCGATCAAGCTGATCTTCAAGCGCGAAGCCTTGAACGCCAGTTTCAGCAAGGTCAGGCCGAAGCCGATCAGCACGCCGGTCAACAGGTCGGTGAAGATGATCGCCAGCGCCGTCGCGGCGTAAGTGAACATCGGCATCCGGCCATAACGACCCAGCCCGCGAAACGCCTTGAGATCCACCAGTTTGAAACCGGTATACACCAGCACACCCGCCAAACTCGCCACCGGAATGCTTTGCAGCACGCTCGACAGCAACAGCACGAACGCCAGCAGCCACAGGCCATGGAAGATTGTCGAATAGCGCGTGGTCGCACCGGCCTGGACGTTGGCCGAACTGCGCACGATTACCCCGGTCATCGGCAACGCGCCGACCAGGCCGCAAAGCATGTTGCCGACGCCTTGTGCCGACAGTTCACGGTCGAAGTCCGAACGCACGCCGCTGTGCATGCGATCCACCGCCGCCGCCGACAACAGGGTTTCGGCGCTGGCGATAAACGCCACGGCAAACGCAGCGATCAGCAGCGTCGGGTCCGCCAGACTGAGCAGATCCGCCGGTTTCAGCCAATCGATGGCTTCTGCCAGATTGGCCGGCACCTCGACGCGTTTAACCTGCAACGCCAGCATCAGACTGGCACCCGTCGCCAGACCCACACCCAGCAATGCGCCGGGAATAAAGCGCAGGGAATGCGGACGGAATTTCTCCCACAGCCACATCACCGCAATAGTCGCCAGCCCGAGCAGACCGGCCTGCCAGCCAAACGACGGCAAGGCTTGCGCCACCGCAGCGGGGAACGCTGTGAGGTTATCCAGCCCAGAGGGCTTTGGTGAGGCGTCGAGCATCACATGGATTTGTGAGAGCACAATCAACACGCCGATCCCGGCCAGCATGCCGTAGACCACCGCTGGCGCTGTGACCCGAAACCAGCAACCGAGCTTCAGTCGCCCGGCCACCAGTTGCAGGAAACCGGCCAGCAGCAGAATCGGCCCGAGCATCTCGATGCCGTGCTGGCGCACCAGTTCAAACACCAACACTGCCAGACCCGCTGCCGGCCCGCTGACCTGCAACGGCGAACCCGCCAGCCAACCGACTACCAGACCGCCGATGATCCCGGTGATCAGACCTTTGGCTGGCGGCAACCCTGACGCAATCGCAATGCCCATGCACAGCGGCAGGGCGACCAGAAATACAACCACCGAAGCGAGCAGCTCCCGTGGCAACACCGCTTTTAATTGAGCAGCACGCATGATGACTCTCCCGAAGCTTTCTTCAGGCGTGGCGAGGCCGGGCCGCTGAAACAGCGGCCGGCATCAAACCACACAGATTGTTAGGAAGATTTAGAAGCGCGCTTTGGGCGTCGCCACCGGAATCGGATGGCTGCCGTCGAGCGGCAGGAAGCAGCCCTGATCCGCGTCGTAAGCTTTGATTTCGCTGGTTTCGATGTTGTAGACCCAGCCATGGATGAACAGATGACCGTTCGCCATGCGCGAGGCTACCGAAGGATGGGTACGCAAGTGCTGCAATTGGGCGATGACGTTTTCCTCAGTGAGGATCGGCATGCTTTCTTTTTCGTCGGCGCAGTTACAGTTTTCATGCACCATGGTTTTGGCCACTTCGGCGTGGCGCAACCAGGCTTTGACCGTCGGCATTTTTTCCAGGCTGTCGGGGTTGAGCACCGCGCGCATGGCGCCGCAATCCGAGTGGCCGCAGATGATGATGTGCTGCACGCCGAGCGCCAGCACCGCGTATTCGATCGCAGTGGAAACGCCGCCGTTCATCTGGCCGTAGGGCGGTACAACGTTGCCGACGTTACGGGTCACGAACAGATCGCCGGGCGAACTCTGGGTGATCAGTTCGGGCACGATGCGCGAGTCGGCGCAGGTGATGAACATCGCTTTTGGCGACTGGGCCGTGGCGAGTTTCTTGAAGAGTTCTTCCTGCTGCGGGAAGACCTCATGATGAAAATGCAAAAAGCCGTCTACGATCTGACGCAGCGCTGCATCGGCGGATTCCGCCACAGGGGCTTGCGCCGACGCAGCCAACGGCTGTTTATCCTTGTCACTCATGATTCATCCTCTTAGGCGGATTCAGGGAGTCATGCCCCGGTATTCCGGTATGAAGCCAGTGGCTGTTTAAAACATCCGAGTCATCCCGACCCGTCAGTCACTCGATGAACAAGGTAGCCGTCGAAACTTAACTCAAACTGAATCAAGCGCTCTAGAACGTGTGTTCCAGGTCACAAAAAACGTGACTGGCAGTTTCGACGGAAGGGTTCCGACCACTCAACCATAGGCCAATTGTCGCTAAATCAACGACATCTGGCGACCCGGCGGACAGAAGGCTGTGCAATCGAGGTTGTAGCTCTCGCGATGATTGAGGCCCAGACGCTTGATGGCTTTGGCAAACCTCTGCGCCAGCAGATCTGCAAACGGCCCTTCACCTCGCATCCTCGCGCCGAAACGGCTGTCGTAGAGCTCGCCGCCACGGCTTTGTCGAACCAGGCTCAACACATGCGCTGCGCGTTGCGGATAATGCGCTTGCAGCCATTCCTCGAACAGCGGCGCCACTTCCAGCGGCAGGCGCAGCATCATGTAGGCCGCACTTTGCGCGCCGGCGGCTTGGGCCTCAGTCAGCAGGCTTTCGATCTCGCTGTCGTTGATCATCGGAATCATCGGTGAACACAGCACTCCCACCGGAACTCCCGCTTCACGCATCACCCGGATTGCCCGCAAGCGCGCCTTGGGCGCAGCGGCGCGGGGTTCGAGGATTCGCTTCAGTTCATCGTCCAGTGTGGTCAGGCTGATCATCACCGCCACCAGCCGCTGTTGCGCCAGTTCGGTGAGCAAGTCGAGGTCGCGCAGGATCAACGAGCCCTTGGTGACAATGGTCACCGGGTGCCGATAACGCAGCAGCACTTCGAGGATCTGGCGGGTGATCTTGTGTTCGCGTTCGATCGGCTGATACGGATCGGTGTTGGAACCGAGATTGATCGGCGCGCATTGATAGCCTTTTTTCCCGAGCTGTTCTTCCAGCACTTGGGCAGCGTTGGTCTTGGCGATCAGCTTCGTTTCGAAATCGAGCCCCGGCGACATGTCCCAATAGGCGTGGCTGGGCCGCGCGTAACAATAGATGCAGCCGTGCTCGCAGCCGCGATAGGGGTTGATAGAGCGGTCGAACGGCAGATCCGGCGAGGTGTTGCGGGTGATGATCGTCTTCGCCGTTTCGATCATCACCTCGGTGCCCTGGGTCTCGGGCACTTCCTGATACCAGCCGTCGTCTTCGGCAACCGAGCGGCTCGGTGCGAAGCGGTTGTGCGGGTTGCTGGCGGTGCCGCGACCACGGTCAGGGATGGCCATAATGAAATTCCACGATGCTGTATGTCCGTACAGTATCGTGGAAATGGGTAACCCGCCAGTGCCGTCGGGCGATAAGCAAGATAATAGAGTTGTCAGTCAGTTCAGGCTTTGAACCCTTTCATTGAGGCAAAAGAATTTGCGATCCTCTTGAATGCAAGTTGATCGTTAAGATCAATGCGGTTATCGCCGTTGGCATCTACAGTATTTGAAACCTTGTTATACAGGCCGTTTCTATAATCTGTCGCTGTGACGGTAAAGTCAGGCTGGCTCAAACCGCTATTTGAAACATTGAACAGTCCAATTTTGACATCGGGCGGTGCAGCCGGGCTGCCGTTATTATCGAAAGACACCAGCATGCTCTTATAGCGACGGCCCTCATCCTGCTTGCTTAAACCTGCAATAGCAGAGGCAATATCAGCGGCGAGGGTGTAATAAGACTGGTCATCTTCATCAAGGTCGCCATCTCCCTCGACATCGTCATACCCTTCGACGGTTTCATATTTTTTACTGACCGTGTTGTATTCAACTGTGACAACTACGTTGGGTTTACGGCCCGGCGCATATCCATCGTTGTATCGGGAGATGATCGCTTCGGCGTGATGATCTCCCTTGATATCCTTGAACTCATATAACACTGCGTAATTCATAATGTCCGCTCCCTGCCATAGTCAATATTAAAAGTGTAGTAGTCACGCCTTTGAAATTAGAACTGCAGTCAATAAATGTCTACTGTCATAGTTGACAGGGTGTATATATCGACAGCAAGACAGTCAGCACTGTCTGCTTATACACCCTGTGAGGTATGACAGTAGATGTGTTCATGCTTTGGATTTAGCCTGAGGAGCGCGCGGCAACTTTGCCGGTGATCCTGGCTTAATCAACGGACAGAGATTTTATTTATGACGATCAGGATATTGCTCGAAATCGCGGATATGGACCGAGATGGAAATCCGGAGGTCGCGTTCTATCACTACGATGAAGACGCCACCGAAATGATGGATTACGACTACTCGTTGTTCGCTTCTTCGTCGGAAGGTAACGGTCGTTATGACTTGATTTCCGAAGACGTCGTCGATGCTGACGGCGATGGCGACATCGATAAACACGACAAGAAGCTTTACTTGCAGTTGGCGGATGCCTTTGCGCAATTCAAGGGCTTTCAGTCCAAGCGTTGAATGCCCCGCTGACACAGCACAAGCCTTCGTGCCATGTCAGCGGTATTCAAGCGTCAGTTATGCGAAGTGACTTGCCCCAGGTCATCGCCGGAAGTGGTCTGCATATCGTTCTTGCGCAGATTGGCAACATCGGCTGCTTTCACTGGGGCGCCCTTGTTACCCCAACTGCCGCGAATAAAACTCACCACATCTGCGACTTCCTGATCCGACAGGCGCCATGCATACGCGGGCATGGTGAAGGTCGAAGGCGCCGTGTGCGTCGCTGGCAAAGTCCCGCCCTTGAGCACAATGTGAATCAACGAAGTCGGGTCATCTGATTGCAGCACCGGATTGCCTGCCAGCGCCGGGAATACCCGCGTATAGCCGTGGCCGTCCGTGCGGTGGCACGCCGCGCAGTTGTCGATGTACACCGCTGCGCCGCGCTGACTGTCGTCACCGTTCCACAGGGCCTTGGCGACTTTTTCGTCGTACTGGTGCGGCTGATCGTTCGGATCAGTCGCTGGCAACGACTTGAGATAGCGGGCAATCGCGGTCAGGTCGGCGTCGGTCATGTATTGCATGCTGTGGGTGACCACATCGCTCATGCCGCCGAACACTGCGCTACGGTCGCTGCGACCGGTCTTGAGGAATTGCACCAGTTGCTCTTCGCTCCAGCTACCCAGGCCGTCCTTGTGGTCACCGCGCAGACTCTTGGCGATCCAGCCTTCCAGCGGCGCGCTGCCGGCCAGGAAGTTTTTACCATCCGCTGCACTCAAGGATTTTTCCTGCATGGTCAGGGCACGTGGCGTATGACAGGCGCCGCAATGTCCGAGGCCTTCCACCAGATAAGCCCCACGATCAATGACCGGATCTTCTGACGTGGCCTTGTAGTCCTCGACCTTCGGCGCAAACATCCAGCGCCAGCCCATCAACGGCCAGCGCATGCTCAACGGCCACGGGATGTCGCTGGCCTTGTTCTCCTGCGCCACCGGTTCAACGCCTCGCATGAAGTACGCGTACAACGCTTTCATGTCGCCTTCGCTGACACGGGCGTAGGACGGATACGGCATCGCCGGGTACAACGTACTACCGTTTTTGGCGACGCCGTGACGCACGGCCTGATCGAAGTCCTCGAAGCTGTAATCACCGACGCCGGTTTTATCCGGGGTGATGTTGGTCGAGTAGATCGTGCCAATCGGGGTTTCCATCGGCAGTCCACCGGCGAAAGGCTTGCCGTCCTTCGCGGTGTGACAAGCCACACAGTCGCCGGCGCGGGCGAGGTATTCGCCCTGTTTGATCAAGGACTGATCAACTTCGGCCGCTTGCAAAGTAGCGCTGCCCAGCAGGGCCAGGGTCGCGATAACAAAACTCTTCATGGTCATCGCTCCTTAAGCCTGAACCAGCGGGCCGGGGTTTTTCAGGTATTGCTCACGGATCGCTTTCGCCGACCAGTAAGTCAGCGCGGCAACCAAACCTGTAGGGTTGTAACCCAGGCCTTGCGGGAACGCCGATGCCCCCGGCACGAACACGTTGTGCACGTCCCAGCTCTGCAAGTAGCGGTTCAGAGCGCTGGTTTTCGGGTCGGTGCCCATGATCGCGCCACCGTTGAGGTGGGTGGTCTGGTACGACGCGGTGTTGAAGTGGTCGCCGACTTTCTTGCCGATCACCGCAATGGCTTTCGGGCTCATTGCTTCGGCGACTTTGCCCATTTTCTCGACCATGAAGCGGTTCATCTTGATGTCGTTTTCCTGCCAGTCGAACGTCATCCGCAGCAGCGGCAAGCCGTAGGCATCGCGGTACACCGGATCGAGATCGAGGTAGTTGCCTCTGTAGGATTGATGCGCGCCGTGAGCGTCCATCGATACCTGATGGGTGTAGTAATCGGCGGTCGCGCGTTTCCACGCACTGCCCCAGGCCGGAGTGCCCGGTGGGTTGGAGGTGCCGGCAATCGGCCGGCTGCCAGCCTGGTTGACCCACATCGGCGAGCCACCGACGAAGCCGTGCGGGCCGTGGTCGAAGTTGTCGGCGTTGAAGTCATCCAGCGCCACACCGTTGCCACCGGCACCGATGAAGTTGTTGGTGTGGGTGTCTTTGTCGAAGAACGCTTTTATGGTCGCCATGTTCTGGTAGGCGAAGTTACGCCCGACCACACCTTCGCCGCTGATCGGGTCGTAGGGCTTGCCGATCCCGGAGAGCAGCATCAACCGCACGTTGTGCAACTGGAAGGCGCCGAGAATCACCAGATCCGCCGGTTGCTCGATCTCGCGGCCCTGACCGTCGATGTAAGTCACGCCGGTGGCTTTGGTTTTGCTGCTGTCGAGGTTGACCCGCAATACATGCGAGTTGGGCCGCAGCTCGAAATTCGGCAAAGGCTTGAGCGCCGGCAGAATGTTCACGTTTGGCGAAGCCTTGGAATACATGTAGCAAACGTAACCGCTGCAAAATCCGCAGAAGTTGCACGGGCCCATCTGTGCGCCGTAGGGATTGGTGTACGGCCCTGAAGTATTCGCCGAAGGCAGGTTGTAGGGTTTGTAACCAACCTCTGTGGCCGCTTTACCGAACAGCTGTGCGGAAACGGTGTTTTTCTGCGCTTCCAATGGGAAGTGGTTCGAACGATCAGGGGCATAGGGATTACCGCCCTTGCCTTCGCCCACCAACTGACCCTTCACAGTCCATGCCTGACCCGAGGTGCCGAAGACTTTTTCGGCGTAATCGAAGAACGGCTCCAGTTCTTCATAGCTGACACCGAAGTCCTGGATGGTCATGTCCTTGGGGATGAAGCTTTTGCCGTAGCGTTCTTCGTAGTGGCTGCGCATACGCAACTCGATCGGGTCGACGCGAAAGTGCACGCCCGACCAGTGCAGCCCTGCACCGCCGACGCCGTTGCCCGGCAGGAACGCGCCCAATTGGCGGTTCGGCAGGGCAATGTCGTTGACGCTATGGCGAATGGTGACGGTCTCTTTGGAAATGTCCTGGAAAAGTTTTTTGCGCACGCTGTAGGTGAGTTCGTCGATCACCTGCGGATAGTTGCCGTCGGGGTAGGTGTCCTGCATCGGCCCGCGCTCCAGCGCCAGCACGTTAAGACCCGCTTCGGTCAGCTCCTTGGCCATGATCGCGCCGGTCCAGCCGAACCCGACGATGACTGCATCGACCTTCTTCATTACCGTCGCCATGCCTTAAGCCCTCTCGCCGCGAATCGAAACTGCCGGGAAGGGGTATTGCTCGTTGCGTTCCACCCAATCCATGAAATCGGCGCGGGCGCCGGGGAAGCCGATCATGGTCCAGCCGACCATGCCTTTATTGCCGCCGTGGATCGGATCGCAGAAGAACCCTTCCTTGGTGTTTTGCAGCAGCAGATTGAAGAAAATCTTCGCCGGGACGCTATCGAACGGCGGTTTTCCGGCTTCGAGTTGCTTGAGCAAATCGTCTCGGGTAGCGCTGTCTTGCTCGGCAAATGTTTTACCGTTGAGGGATTTGGTCCACTGATCCGTGGCGGCGATGCCGAGGCGATAGATCTCTTTTGGCACCAGTTTGCTCTGCCAGCCCATCTCCGGTGCTGCGTCGGCATTGAACGGACCCTGCATGTACCAAAGGGCACCAGCGGCATACGGCGTGTTCATTTGACGATCGATGTATTCCGGCACGCCGGCTTCAAGCGCACCCGGGCCTTGGGCATCGTTGGGAATCAATTGCGCCACGGCAGCATTGATAAATGCCCATTCTTCTGCGGTGAAATAGCTCGGCTGATAAACGCCTGCGTCGCCGCGAGCCGGTTGCGCGGCAGGTTTGGCCGGTGCGGCTTCAGGCGCTGCTTGCAGCACGCTGCTGCCCAGACCGGTACCCGCCAGGGTCACCACTGGAATCAGGGTCAGGGATTTGCGCAAAAACTCACGCCGCGGGTTGTCTCGATCTGCATCAGACATGGGGGGCACCTCATCAGGCATTGATGGTTGTCAGCCGTTTCTGAGAACGGTTTCAGGATTTGTCGTCGCGACGTGGCCGGTTGACCCGGAAAAGGGGGGCGCATCTGCAACATGATGTGACAAATGGTAGCAGGCTAAGCATCCGGTTGAATCGATTCAGCGTAAAAAGACTGAAATTTTGCTTGCCGGTCCGCTGTAACAGCGCGGGTTCACGATTCTTTGACAGCCGGCTCACGGGGCTTTGACCGGCAGGCTGCGAAGCTGCGTGCTATCACTGAACCATCTCGATACGGTCAACCCAGCATGCCCCGAATGCGCCTTTTCCCTGCTTTGTGTTTATCGCTTGTTGCCCTGCTGCACTTGATCCCCGCCCGGGCGGCTGACAGTCCGACCCCCCGTCCGCCTGAGTGGGCGCAACCGGTTGAAGTGCAATACAACCTGTTCCAGATGTCGCCAACCCTCTACCGCAGCGCATTGCCTGATGGCGGTGTGGTGCCGTTGCTGAAGAATCTCAAGTTGGCCACTGTGATCAACTTTCTGCCGGAGGCCGATACCAATTGGCTGTCCGAGCCGGGCATCAATCAGGTGCAGTTGCCGTATCGCACCAACCACGTCGACGACAGCGACGTGCTCAAGACCTTGCGCGCCATCGAGAGCGCCGAAGCCAATGGCCCGGTGTTGATGCATTGCAAACACGGCTCCGATCGCACCGGCCTGATGGCCGCGATGTACCGCGTGGTGGTGCAGGGCTGGAGCAAAGAGGACGCCTTGAGCGAGATGACCCAAGGCGGGTTTGGTGAGAGCGGGCACTTTCGCGACAGCGTGCGTTACGTGATGCAGGCCGATGTCGACAAGTTGCGCACCGCGCTGGCTAACGGCGATTGCAGTACCAGCGCGTTCGCAACTTGTTCGATGAAGAGCTGGTTCCAGACGGTCAATTTGAAATGATCGACCCACTCAATCGGTCGTGGCCGCAAATAGCGCTGCGTTGATCGGCCGGTCGAGAAAGGTTTCCAGCGCTTTCAGTAACGAGCGTGAGTCGCCGGGGGCGAAGAACGCATCGCGAAAATCCCGACCCGTTTGCGGGTCGAACACCCCATCACGCTGAAACCGTTCGAACACTTCGGTGGCCAATACGCCAGACCACTTGTAGGCATAGACCGATGCCTCATAACCGGTCACCAGGTAGTCAAAACCATTGGCGAAACGGTGATATCCCGACAGTTGCAGGTGAGGAACTTCACGCTGCACATCCTTGAACACTTGTTCGATGCTGCGGCTATCGCCGTGACTGCAATGTAATTGCAGATCGAACAGTGCCGTCATCAGTAACATTGCGGTGG
Source organism: Pseudomonas sp. LBUM1652 (assembly GCF_059716105.1). Classification (NCBI taxonomy): domain Bacteria; kingdom Pseudomonadati; phylum Pseudomonadota; class Gammaproteobacteria; order Pseudomonadales; family Pseudomonadaceae; genus Pseudomonas; species Pseudomonas sp. LBUM1652. Next base: position 98,011 of record NZ_CP166804.1, read on the forward strand.
TGCGACTGGTGTGGGCACCAATGGCCGCCAGCGCGGTGTTGACCCGAGCCTCAGTCAGCTGTTCGCCACTCTGGTAATGAGCCGCCAGCCACAACAGAAACGAGGGCGACAGGCAAAAGTGTTCGAACAACTGCCCGGCGAATTCGGCGGTATCGCGCCCCAATTGGGAAATACCCGCCAGGTTGCGATGGGGCGATCGCGTCAGAACATGCTGCAGACAGTGGCCGAATTCGTGGAACAGCACCCGCAGATTTTCGTGAGAGAGCAGGCAGGGATGCTCGTCGGTGGCAGCCGTGAAGTTGCTATAAAGACGGGCGATCGGCAGCGATGGCCGCCCCTCGGCATTGATTCGGCGAATGCGCAGGACAGTGGTGAACGCGTAGTCGGCGTCCTCTTCACGGTGATAGGGATCAAAGTAGATATACCCGATCACCTGCCCGTGCTCGCTGACCTCAAAGAGCCTTACATCGTCGTGCCAGTGGCTGAACGTCGTCTGTTCGACGATGCGGATCCCGAACAGGCGCTCGCTGAACTGACAGAGCCGACGCAAGGTGCCATCAAGCGGGAAGTATTGCCGCAAGCCTTTCAGCGCACCGTTCAATTGCTGAACGCGCAGTTGCTCGGCAAGAAAGTCTTCATCCCACGCCTGTACGTGCGCAATCCCCAGCGTGTGTGCGAACGCTTTCAGGGCCTGGGTATCGCGCAGCAATGCCGGTTTATTCAAAGCCACTTGCTGACGCAAAAAGGCAGCGACCTGCTCAGGAGACGATGCCATGCGATTTTCGAGGCGTAACTGGACGTAATTCTCGAAACCCAATACCCGGGCTTTCTCGTGACGCAAGGCGACCAGTACGGTCAGCACCGGATCGTTATCGAGTTTGTCCGCCCGGGGGCCCTGGTCGGACGCCCGGGAAAGCCAGGCAGTGAAATACGCCTCCCGCAGCGCCCGGTCCTGTGCATGGGTCAGGATTTGCCGGTAGGTGTTTTGATCCAGCGTGAGCAGCCAGCCGTCGTGTCCTGCCTGTTTGGCATTGAGGGCCAGACGCGCCTTTGCCGCGGCAGACAAGCCTTCAAGCTGCGTGACGTCGTCGATGCGCTTGCTCCATGCGGCGTTTGCCAGCTCCAGATTGCTTTTAAACAGTTGCTCCATACTTTTGATGTCGCGGTTCAGGCGGGTGAGTTTCTGCTGCTGTGCAGGCGGTAGTTCGATACCGGACAAGCGGAATTTGCGCAGAACCTTCGCCAACGAGGCTTTGCGCTGACCATCGAAACTCGCCGCCACCGAACTCTTCGCCAGACGTTGATAAACACGGTAGAGCGCCAGGTTAGCGGCCTTGTCGGCCGTGTACTGGGCCGCGACAAGGCTGCACAACGCGCTGTCCCTGAGCCAGTCGATATCGTCGGGTTTTACGGTCGAGAGGGTTTCAATGACGCCTATGGCTTCATCCAGACGAGCATCGGCCTCATCAATGGCAACCACCAGATCGTCCCAGCCAGGATGTTCGGTCTGGCTGGCGATCACCTGCGCAATGATCTGGCGGTTTTCGGCAACGATCACGTTGATGGCCGGGAGCAGATGCTCGGCGCGAATCGCCGACCACGGGGGCAGAGTCCAGTTTTGTAACAGCGGATTGGTGTCAGGCATGGCGTCTTCCTTGAGGCGTGGCTGAATGGGCCAGCCTAAAGAGGAAGAGCGGGAGATGGGCGGTAGATAGTTACCACCTTCAACCGCTTAGCGACGGAAGGTGGCAGTGACTCATTGTTGCGGGTCAGGCTTTTTCGCAAGCTTGGGGTTGGGGAAGAACTGCACCGCCTGAACCTTCTTGTCCGGCGGTGGCTTGAGCGCGCTGGTGTTGACCCGCGTGCCCAGCTCTTTTGGAACCGACAGCCCTTGCTCGTTCAGCGTGTCGGAGTAACCGCAGGCCACGCATTCGCGGTGCGGCACGGTGTCCTCGTTCCACATCATCAGCTTGTCCGGCTCGCTGCACGCCGGGCAGACCGCCCCGGCGATAAAGCGTCTTTTGGTAATCACAGGCCCCTCGCTCATGCTGCCGCGTCCTCACTGAGGCCGCTGTGGCGCAAGAGTGCGTCAATCGACGGCTCGCGACCACGGAAGTCGACGAACAACACCATCGGCGCCTGCGAACCGCCGCGAGCCAGAATCGCTTCGCGGAACGCGCGACCGGTTTCAGCGTTGAGCACGCCGTCCTCTTCGAACTTCGAAAACGCATCGGCCGACAGCACTTCCGCCCACTTGTAGCTGTAGTAACCCGCTGCGTAACCGCCGGCAAAGATGTGCGCGAAGCTGTTCGGGAAGCGGTTGTAGGCGGGTGGACGCATCACCGAAACCTCGTCTCGCACGCCTTCGAGCACCTGCAACACGCTGCGGCCATCGCCGTGTGTGGCGTGCAGTTCGAAGTCGAACAGCGAGAATTCCAGCTGACGCACCATCATCAGGCCGGACTGGAAGTTCTTCGCCGCGAGCATTTTTTCCAGCAGATCCTGGGGCAGCGGCTCGCCGGTTTCGTAGTGGCCGGAAATCAACGCCAGACCTTCCGGCTCCCAGCACCAGTTTTCCATGAACTGGCTCGGCAGCTCGACCGCGTCCCACGCCACGCCGTTGATGCCCGAAACACCGACGTGATCAACGCGGGTCAGCAGGTGATGCAGGCCGTGACCGAATTCGTGGAACAGGGTGGTGACTTCGTCGTGGGTCAGCAGCGCAGGCTTGCCACTGTCGGCCGGGGTGAAGTTGCACACCAGATTGGCCACCGGACTTTGCAGCACGCCTTCGGCAGTGCGGCGGCGGTCGCGGGCGCCGTCCATCCACGCACCGCCACGCTTGTTGGCGCGGGCATACAGGTCGAAGAAGAAGCGGCCGACGTGCTGGCCGTTTTCCTTGATTTCGAACAGGCGGACATCCGGGTGCCAGGTGTCGAAGCCTTTCTGCTCGGCGATTTCGATGCCGTACAGACGCTGGACGATGGCGAACAAACCGCCCAGCACTTTGTCGATCGGGAAGTAGGCGCGCAGGGTTTCCTGGGCGACGCTGTAGCGTTGTTCGCGGAGTTTTTCACCGTAGAAACCGCTGTCCCAGCTTTGCAGATCGGCGCAGCCCTGTTCGGCGGCGTAAGCGCGCAGCTGTTGCAGGTCCTGCGCGGCGAACGGTTTGCTGCGCTTGGCCAGATCACGCAGGAAACTCAGCACCTGATCGCTGGACTCGGCCATTTTGGTCGCCAGGCTCAGCTCGGAGAAACTGGTGAAGCCCAACAGCTTGGCCAGTTCCTGACGCAGGTCGAGGATCTCTTCCATCACCGGGCTGTTGTCGTTCTGACCGGCATTCGGGCCTTGATCCGAGGCGCGGGTGCAGTAGGCGGCGTAGACTTCTTCGCGCAGCGCACGGTCTTGAGCGTAGGTCATCACCGCGTAGTAGCTCGGGAATTCCAGGCTGATCAGCCAACCATCAAGGCCTTTGGCCTGTGCAGCGGCGGCCATTTGCGCCTTGGCCGAATCGGTCAGGCCGGCGAGGGCGGCTTCGTCGGTGACGTGCTTGGTCCAGGCCTGGGTAGCGTCGAGCAGTTGGTTAGAGAAACGGCTGCCCAGTTCGGACAGCTTGCTTTGCACTTCGGCGTAGCGTTTCTGTTCGGCTTCCGGCAGGTCGATACCCGACAGACGGAAATCGCGCAGGGCGTGTTCCAGAATGGTTTTTTGCGCCACATCGAAACCGGCGGCTTCCGGACTGTTGGCCAGTGCTTCATAAGCCTGGAACAGTTCGCGGTTCTGGCCCATCTCGGTGGAGTAGGCGCTCAGGGCCGGCAGGCACGACTCGTAGGCTTCACGCAGTTCGGCACTGTTGCACACGGCGTTGAGGTGGCTGACTGGGCTCCATGCGGCACCGAGACGGTCATTGAGTTCGTCCATCGCCAGCACCAGGCCGGCCCAGGTAGGGTTCTGGCGTTGGGTTTTGAGGATATCGGCGATGGCGGCGCGGTTGTCGGCGAGGATGGTTTCGATCGCTGGCAGCACGTGCTCGGCACGGATCGTGGAGAACGGCGGCAGGTCGTAGGACTGCAGAAGAGGGTTGTTCACGCTCACGGTTGGCACCTTGGCTGGAAGAAACATGCGCCCATCTTAATTACAATCGACACTCACCGCAGCTATCGGCGACAGAGAGAGAACTAATCGTGCCCCTTCGCAAGTACCAGAATCACACCCCGCAGTTGCGCAAAGGCGCGTTTGTCGACGCTTCGGCGGTGGTGATCGGCGACGTCGAAATCGGCGAAGACAGCTCCGTCTGGCCGCTGACAGTCATTCGTGGCGACATGCACCGCATCCGCATCGGTGCGCGTACCAGCGTGCAGGACGGCTGCGTGTTGCACATCACCCACGCCGGCCCGTTCAACCCGGACGGCTTCCCGCTGTTGATCGGCGACGACGTGACCATCGCCCATAAAGTCATGCTCCATGGCTGCACGGTTGGCAGTCGCGTGCTGATCGGCATGGGCAGCATCGTCATGGACGGCGCGGTGGTCGAGGACGATGTGATCATCGGCGCCGGCAGCCTGGTGCCGCCGGGCAAACGCCTGGAAAGCGGTTTTCTGTACGTGGGCAGCCCGGTGAAACAGGTCCGTGCGCTGACCGAAAAGGAAAACGCCTTCTTCACCTACAGCGCGGCGAACTACGTGAAGCTCAAGGACCTGCACCTGGCCGAAGGCTACGACCAGCTCTGAATCGACTTACACCTGCTCAGGATTTCTCATGCATTACCAGACCGTACTGTTCGACCTCGATGGCACCCTGACTGACCCGCGTGAGGGCATCACCCGTTCCATCCAGTTCGCCTTGGGCAAACTCGGCATCGACGAGCCGGATCTGACCAAACTGGAACATTTCATCGGCCCACCGCTGTTGCAGGCGTTCATGCAGTTTTATGGGTTTGACGAGGCCAAGGCGTGGGAGGCGGTGAATTTCTATCGTGAGCGCTTCAGGGTCACCGGTCTGTATGAGAACCAAGTGTTCGAGGGTGTTACGCCGTTGCTGGAAACCCTCAGCGGGCAGGGGCGGCAGTTGTATATCGCGACGTCCAAGCCGTGGGTGTTTGCCCGTGAGATTGCCCGGCACTTCGACTTTGCGCGGCACTTCAAGATGATTTACGGCAGTGAGCTGGATGGCACACGGACCAACAAGGTTGAACTGATTGCTCATCTGGTGGCCGAGGAAGGGCTGGATCCGGCGAATACGCTGATGATTGGCGATCGCAAGCATGACCTGATCGGCGCGCGCAGCAACGGGCTGGATGCAGCGGCGGTGGGGTATGGGTTTGGCAGTTTTGAAGAGTTGAATGCCGAAGCGCCTACCTTCCACTTTGAAACGCTGGCCGAGTTGCATCAGGCATTTATGCGGCGCTAATCAGTACGCCATCGCTGGCAAGCCAGCGATGAGGCCAGTTCGGTCACTGACGGACTTAGCGCTCTGCGAGCGCTTTCAATGCCGCTTTGCGCTCCGCGACAGGGAGCCCCCCTAACCGCTCGACCTCAGCATAAAACCTCAGCCAATCCCCCCCAACCTGCCTGAACAAAGCAGCAAACGCCGGCACCCATTGGTCATACAGCCCAAACGGCAACAGCCGCGCATTGTTCAGCGGCGCATTGACCCAAGCGTCATAACGTTTGTCCCCGGCCCACTGGCCGTCTCGCATCAGCCGATAATCCCGGCGAAACTGCTCGAACTCTGCCGCTTTGCGCTCACGCATCTGCTCGACGGGCAGCGGCTGGGCATAGAGTTTTTCCAGGCGTGAACGCGTATTCAGCACCAACTCGATGAACTGATCACGCTGCTTGAGCTTGGAATCGGTATCCGGAGGCAACCCACGAAACGCGCGCCACTGCCGCGTGCCTTCCTGCTCGACAAACGTGGCGAAGGACTCGTTGAACTCAGTGTCGTCCTTCACATAGACGCGTTGATGGGCCAATTCATGAAAGATCAGCGTGGCCAGGCGTTCGTCGCCCCAGCCCATCATCGAGTTGAGGATCGGATCGTTGAACCAGCCCAGCGTCGAATAGGCCTCGACGCCACCCATCGACACGTCCATGCCTTGCAGGCGCTGAATCGCCGCTTCGCCCCGCGCCGCGCTTTGGCTGTAGTAGCCGCGATAAGCCACGCACCCGGCAATCGGGAAGCAATGGTTTTGCGGGGTCAGGGAAAATTCCTGGGTGGCGAATACGTTCCACACCACAAACGGCCGGCCAATGTCCGCGTACAAGCGATAGCTCTGGTTATCCGGTAGATGCAGGTGCTCGCTGGCGAAGGCCCGGGCCTTTTGCGACTGGGCCAGACGCGTGCGCAGTTTCGCATCGCGATTCGGGTCGGCAATCACCTCTGCCACCGGTTCCCGCGCCCCCAGTAATTGCAACTGACCACCGGCCAACTGGCTGTAATAGCTGACGCTGGAACAACCGTTGAGCAACAAAAGCATCACACCCGGAAACAAAATCCGAAAAACGCGATCAAGTAACCGATGGCTTGGAAGCGGCCTGATCAAAATAAGAAACCCCTGGAAAGTCTGCCCGCAAGACTATCCCGCCCATTGGAGCTTCGCTATGCGCATGTTGATGCTGACAGGAGGCCTGCTGACGCTGGCCGGTTGTGCCGGATTCGGAATGCCCGATCCAGACCCTTCGCAAGCCTGGATCGATCTGAATGCCAGGCAACAGGACACGGCGCTGCAAGCGCTGCAGGTCGACAGCAAGGCTGCCGTCGACAAACGTTACTTCGAGGTGCAGCCGGGCAGCCATGAACTGAAGGTGCGTTATCAGTTTCCGGTTGACGCGACCAATATCGGCCCCGATGCCGAGCCGCTATGGCGCGATTGCCAGTTGAGCGTCAAATTCAAGGATTTCAACGCTGGCCAGCGTTATCAGTTGCAGGCCGGCAGTATCGGATTCCGCCCATGGGCCAAGCTGTATGACGAGCAGCGCAAGGTCGTGGGGCAGGGCACGCCGGCAGGCTGTCAGAAGACCTGATCGGCGTTATGCTGGTTGCCCAATCCAAAGGACATTGATCATGCGCAGGTTGACGCTGTTGCTCGCTGCAAGTGTGGTTGCCGGTTGCCAGAGCCCGATGCCGGCGGCGGACCCCGGCAAAGCCTGGGTCGACTTCGCCATGCCCACGCCGGGCGGCAAGGTGCTGATGGCCGAACGGCTGGACAATGTGCGCTTGCAGGATGGCCGCTTCTTTCAAGTCGCGCCGGGTAGTCATGAGCTGACGGTGCGTTTTGATTTCGAGATATTCGGCGGTGGTCAGGGCATGGACACTGATCCGCAGGAGCGCCTTTGCTACATGACCCTGCGCTACGATCATTTCCAGGCAGGGCAACGTTATCGGCTCGAAGCCCGGTCATTGGCCTTTACGCCAAGCGCCCGGTTGCTAAACCGCCAGGGGCAGATCGTTGCCGAGGAACGGCAGGTCAACTGCGTGCCCTGAGCGATATCAGCGATCGTTTTTCTGATAGATGATCGCTTTTGTGCCGTTGTCGCAGGTACCCACGACCATAGCTACGTCGTGCTTGTCCGCTTCTACTTTGGAAACTATTTCCAAGGTGTAGGAGGGTACGGCATTCGCTTGAATCTTGACTTCGATTTCGTTCTTGAGTTCTTCGCAGTGTTTGATGGCGCCCGGCGCGTCGGGCGCGGCAAGAACCGATGTGGCCAGTGCACTGCAGAGGATCGCCAAGCCAATACGTTTCATCAATGTAGCTCCTTGAGGCAGCGCGCACGGGCGTGCGCTGAAGCTGCTGTCACTTATTCGACCACGCTTTGCCAGAGCGGGTTCTGACTTCGCTCACAACTCGTGTTTTCGGTTTCAGATTTTTGGTGACGCTTAGATGGCTATTGCGAGCAGGCTCACTCCTACAGGGAATCTCGGTTGTTCACAATCAATGTGCCCGCTGGAGATCAAATGTAGGAGTGAGCCTGCTCGCGATAGCGTCAGACCCGGTCAGCGATGACTCAGCCGACCAGCGAAGCCTCAAGGGTGATCTTGGCATTCAAAACCTTGGACACCGGGCACCCTTCCTTGGCCTTGTTGCTCAGTTCTTCAAACTGCGCCTGAGTCGCCCCCGGGATTTTTGCCTTGAGGATGAGTTTCACCGCCGTGATGGCGAAACCACCGTCAACCTGATCAAGCGTGACTTCGGCGTTGGTGTCGATGCTGTCGGCTGTCAGGCCTGCATCGCCGAGAATCATCGAAAACGCCATGGAGAAACAGCCGGCATGCGCAGCGCCGATCAGTTCTTCGGGGTTGGTGCCTTTGCCGCCCTCGAAGCGGGCCTTGAAGCCGTAGGGAGCTTCTCTGAGGACGCCGGTTTCAGTGGAGATCGAGCCGATGCCGGTTTTCAGATCACCTGCCCAATGTGCGGATGCTTTCTTAACAATAGCCATGTCTGCCTCCTCAAGATCTGGTGCGGAACGCCGCGCCGTCGTGGTTTTTGCTTACAAGGCTTCTGAGGATAGACGCCGGAACAAAGTTCAGCTCATCTGAATGGTTGACTTTTTTAGTAGGAAATTTCGCCTGTGCTATTGAAATTCGGGTATATGCCCACATTGCACAAAACACGCTTATGGATTCGGCAGGTTTTCGTTCGCAAGAAAAACCTGCCTCCTCACTCGGAGAAGCAGGTTTATGAAGCAACTCTCAGACGTAAAATTTTCCACCCTCGATCTGGTGCCAGTGCGCGAAAACGGCAGCCCGGCGCAGTCACTGCGCAACTCGCTGGACCTGGCGCAGCATGTCGAGAAATTCGGCTACACGCGGTTCTGGGTAGCTGAGCATCACAACATGGATGGCATCGCCAGTTCCGCGACTTCGGTGCTGCTGGGTTATCTGGCCGGTGGTACGTCGACGATTCGTGTCGGCTCCGGCGGAGTCATGCTGCCCAACCACGCGCCGCTGGTGATCGCCGAGCAGTTCGGCACCCTTGAAAGCCTGTATCCGGGGCGGATCGACCTCGGTCTGGGCCGCGCGCCGGGTTCCGATCAGGTGACCGCCCGCGCCCTGCGCCGTGAGCGTTCCGGCAGTGCCGATGATTTCCCCGAGGACGTTGCCGAGCTGGCGCGCTTTCTCGGCCCGCGCACCCCGGATCAGCGGGTAATCGCGATGCCCGGCACCGGCACCAATGTGCCGATCTGGCTGCTCGGTTCCAGCCTGTTCAGTGCCCAACTGGCCGGTGAACGCGGTTTGCCTTACGCCTTCGCCTCACACTTCGCACCGCGCTTCATGCACGAGGCAATCCGTGTCTATCGCAATCACTTCAAGCCGTCGGCGGTGTTGGACAAGCCGTATGTGATGCTCGGTGTGCCGCTGGTGGCGGCCGATACCGATGAACAAGCGGATTACCTGGCGACCTCGGTGTACCAGCGCATTCTCGCGTTGATGCGTGGGCAAAGCCTGGTGCAACGTCCGCCCGTGAAAACCATGGACGGCCTGTGGCTGCCCCATGAGCGTGAGGCGGTAGGTGACTTCCTCGGTCTGGCGATGGTCGGCAGTCCGCAGAAGATCCGCGCCAAGCTGGAGGTGCTGGTTGAACAGACTCAGGCGGATGAGCTGATATTCACCAGCGATTTGTATGAACACGCTGATCGCGTGCATTCCTACGAGTTGCTGGCGCAGGTGATGAAGGGCTGACTCAACCCCTGAATTGGAAAAATCATCAGCCACAAAAAAGCCGACGCATTCACGTCGGCTTTTGCATTTCAGGCACTATCAACCGCGCTTGTAGACGATTTCCTTGGTGCCGCCCTCGCAGGTGCCAACAACCTTGTCGCCAGCCGCTGCGCCTTTATCAACAATCTCCAGCGAATACCCGGAAACGCTCTTGGCATCCAGCTTCGCCGCAATCTCGCTTTTCAACTCTTCACAAGGCTTGCCGGCAGCAAACGCACCACCCGCAAGGCTCAACAAACCTACTGCCAATATGAACTTCTTCATCGGTTGCACTCCCTGGTCGGATTAAAGGAGGCGGGCATCGGGTCATCCACCCGATGCGCCCACCCTGTAGCGCTTTGCCATTCCTATGGCACTCGGCCAGCGCGCAAGTTCAGAAGCGTAGACCAAACTCAGCTACTGGCGATGCGGAACCCGACTTTCAAAGTCACTTGAAAGTGCGCTGCCTTGCCGTCCTTGATGTGGCCACGGGTCTCGGTCACTTCAAACCATTCAAGGTGCTTGATGCTCTTGTTGGCTTCAGCCAACGCGTTGTTGATGGCGTCTTCGATGCTGGTGGCGGACGAACCGACCAGTTCGACTTTCTTGTACGTGTGATGGTCACTCATGGCGATCTCCTTGGCGTGTGGAATTGAGACTAGCGGTGAATTGCTCTGTTGATTTCGGCGCTGCCGCGCAGGCGAAGTTCAGATTTTCTGCACTTTCTCAAACCGCTGAAGTCCCAATCAACACACGCCACTCATCACCAATGCAGGAGAGCCACCATGGCCAACACCTCTTTACGTAAAGCCTCATTGCAAAGCATGGAAGCGGAGATCGAGAGTCTGCTCAAGTCGTTGGAAGGCCTCAAAGACGATGCTTCCGACGAGTCGCGCAAAACCCTCAAGGCGCTGAAAAGCAATGCTGAAAGTGCGCTGAAACATTCGCGTCACCTGCTCAGCGATGCCTATGAAGAAGTCAAAGTGAAAACCCGTGAGACCGGGATCGCCACCCGCGATTACGCTCAGGAACATCCATGGACGACTGCCGGTGTGGCGGTCGGTGCACTGGGTCTGCTCGCGGCTTACTTGCTGTTCAAGCGCGGCGAGTGATCGCTCTGGCGCAGCTCATTCTTGAGCCATTGCGCCAGTTGCCGGGCGCGCCCATCTGCGGCGCGCTTGGGTAGCCACAACGCCAGTTGCGCCGGGGTTTCACAGAAGCCCCACGGCGCAACCAGGCGACCCGCCTTCAAATCCTCGGTAACCAGCGGCTCCGGCGCGATTGCCACGCCAAGTCCCGCAACTGCTGCCTCCAACAGATAATACAAATGCTCAAAACCTTGCCCGAGCTTCAACGCTTTTGCGTCGAGGTGGTTTTGCTGTGCCCAGCTTGGCCAGGCTTGCGGACGGGATGTCGTGTGCAGCAGCGGCTCATCAAGCAAGGCCTCGGCAGATGCCGTTTGCAGGCGTTGATAGCCGCTGAACAGCGGGCTCAGCACTGGGCCAATGCGTTCGGCAGCCAGTTCATACACCTGCATATCCGCCGGCCATGGCGGTTCAGCGAACAGCAGCAGCGCATCCAGCCCCGGACGCCTCGGATCGAGATCGCCTTCACCGGCCGAGAGGTGCAGGCGCAAGTCCGGCAGATCGGCATTCAAACGCCCCAATCGCGGAATAAACCAGCGCGCCAGCAAGCTTCCAGAGCAGCCGAGCACGAACGGCGCATTGGCGGTGGTTTGCGTCAGCTCCGCACAAACACTGCGCAACCGGTCGAACGCTTCGCCGCTGGCATCGCGTAAGCGCACACCGGCATCTGTGAGTTTCAAGCCGCGCCCATCCTTGATGAACAGGCTGACGCCAAGGTGTTCTTCCAGCACTTTGAGCTGGCGACTTACTGCACCGTGGGTAACGTGCAGCTGCTCGGCAGCCTGACTGACGCTGTTCAGCCGCGCGGTGGCTTCAAAGGCGCGCAAAGCGTTCAACGGGGGAAGGTCGTGGCTCATGGTATCTGTGAGTTTTCCTGACAGGTTGCGGCGATCTTATCGGTTTTCAGTCTAGAAGGTCAGGGGTAGAGTAGGCGTCATTGTCTTTTGACCGAATTCACCTGGAGCAAATCATGACCCAGACTTCGCACAACTCCGATCTGCGTAACGGCCCTGACGCCAACGGCCTGTTCGGTTCGTTCGGTGGCCGCTACGTGGCTGAAACCCTGATGCCGTTGATCCTCGATCTGGCCCGCGAATACGAAACGGCCCAGGAAGATCTGGCATTCAAAGAAGAATTGGCCTACTTCCAGCGTGACTATGTCGGACGTCCGAGCCCGCTGTACTTCGCCGAGCGCCTGACCGAATTCTGCGGTGGCGCCAAGATCTACCTCAAGCGCGAAGAGCTGAACCATACCGGCGCGCACAAGATCAACAACTGCATCGGTCAGATTCTGCTGGCACGGCGCATGGGCAAAAAACGCATCATCGCTGAAACCGGCGCCGGCATGCACGGCGTGGCGACCGCCACCGTGGCTGCGCGTTTCGGTCTCGATTGCGTGATCTACATGGGCACCACCGACATCGAGCGTCAGCAAGCCAACGTGTTCCGCATGAAGTTGCTGGGCGCCGAAGTGATCCCGGTGGTTGCCGGCACCGGCACCCTGAAAGATGCGATGAACGAAGCGCTGCGTGACTGGGTAACCAACGTCGACAGCACTTTCTACCTGATCGGCACCGTAGCTGGCCCGCACCCGTATCCGGCAATGGTTCGCGACTTCCAGGCCGTGATCGGCAAGGAAACCCGTGACCAGTTGCAAGCTCAGGAAGGTCGTCTGCCGGACAGCCTGGTGGCGTGCATCGGCGGTGGTTCCAACGCCATGGGCCTGTTCCACCCGTTCCTCGACGACAAGAGCGTTGAAATCATCGGCGTTGAAGCCGCCGGTTACGGTATCGAAACCGGTAAGCACGCGGCCAGCCTCAACGGCGGTGTGCCGGGTGTGTTGCACGGCAACCGCACCTTCCTCTTGCAGGACGACGATGGCCAGATCATCGACGCCCACTCGATTTCCGCTGGTCTTGACTACCCGGGCATCGGCCCTGAACACGCCTGGTTGCATGACATCGGCCGCGTCCAGTACACCTCAGTAACTGACGACGAAGCCCTCGAAGCGTTCCACAAATGCTGCCGCCTGGAAGGGATCATTCCGGCACTGGAAAGCGCCCACGCCCTGGCTGAGGTTTTCAAACGCGCACCGAAACTGCCGAAGGATCACCTGATGGTGGTCAACCTCTCCGGCCGTGGCGACAAAGACATGCAGACCGTGATGCACCACATGGAACAGTCGAAGCAGGAGAAACACTGATGAGCCGCCTGCAAACCCGTTTTGCCGAACTCAAAGAGCAGAATCGTGCCGCGCTGGTGACCTTCGTCACTGCCGGTGATCCGGACTACGACACTTCGCTGGCGATCCTCAAGGGCTTGCCGAAAGCCGGTGCCGACGTGATCGAGTTGGGCATGCCGTTCACCGACCCGATGGCCGACGGCCCGGCGATTCAACTGGCGAACATCCGTGCGCTGGGCGCCAAGCAGAACCTGGCGAAAACCCTGCAAATGGTTCGCGAATTCCGTGAAGACAACAGCGATACCCCGCTGGTGCTGATGGGCTACTTCAACCCGATCCACATGTATGGCGTGCCGAGCTTTATTGCCGACGCGAAAGAGGCCGGCGTTGATGGCCTGATCGTGGTCGACATGCCGCCAGAGCACAACGAAGAACTGTGCGACCCGGCCCAGGCTGCCGGTCTGGATTTCATTCGCCTGACCACGCCGACCACCGACGACGCACGTCTGCCGAAGGTGCTCAACGGCAGTTCCGGTTTTGTTTACTACGTATCAGTGGCCGGTGTGACCGGTGCAGGTGCTGCGACCCTGGAGCACGTCGAAGAAGCGGTTACTCGCCTGCGCCGTCATACCGATCTGCCGATCAGCATCGGTTTTGGTATCCGCACACCGGAGCAAGCGGCGTCCATCGCACGCTTGGCCGACGGTGTGGTGGTGGGTTCGGCTCTGATCGATCACATCGCCAACGCGACCACGCCGGATCAGGCCATCGACGGTGTGTTGAGCCTTTGCTCGGCCTTGTCCGAAGGCGTGCGTAAGGCCCGCGTCAGCTGAAGGTAAAGTTCCTGATACAGAGGAATTAGCACCTCGCGGCACAGACTAAATGAGCAAGATCGAGGGCTTCAGGACTACGTTCTGAAGCCCTTTTTGCTGTCAGTGCAGTGAGGAAAGACCGAATGAAAATGCCGAAACGTCTGGTTGCCGGATTGGGGGTGCTGATGATCAGCGCGACTCCGCTGCTGGCCACTGCCGATCAGCGCGATGATCATGACCGCGGCGGCTCACAACAGGGTCACTACGATAACCGCGGGGACAATCGCGGGGACGGTCACCGTGGCCCGCAGAGCGACCACCGTGGTGGTCCGCCACCGCGCGACTTCGGCCCGGTGCGCCAGACCATCCGCGACAATCACGGCTACTTCGTGCGCGGAGCACCGCCACCGCCGGGCATCCATCTGGAGCGTGGCCGGCCGTTGCCGCACGGCTATTACGGCGAGCGTCTGGATGGTCGTGCGTTAGGTCGTTTGCCGGTCTATCCGGGCTATGAATGGCGCCGGGCTGGCGGTGATATCGTGCTGATCGCGGTGGGCACCGGGATCGTTTATGAAATCCTGGATGGGGTTTTGTACTGATCTGAAGAGATCACCTGTGGCGAGGGGATTTATCCCCGATGGGCTGCGTAGCAGTCCCAAACCCTGCAAGCGCGGTTATTCAGACATAACCCGCTCGCCGGGATAGCGACTGCTGCGCAGCCGGTCGGGGATAAATCCCCTCACCACAAGGATTTGGGGCCCACCCTTGTATCAGGGCAGTTCCAGTCCACCGGAGGCTTTGTGCAGTTTGCGCAAATGCTCGCCAATCTGTTTCACGTTGGTCTCACTGGCGGCAATCTCGGCAGCGCGCTTGGGCTCCAGCAGCTTGCGCACCTCCGTGTCCAGATCGCCGGATAGTGCCAACAGCTTTTTCTGCCGTTGGCTGCTTTCCGCTTCCAGTCGGCTGAATTCGCTCGGTTGCGGCAGACCGTAACCCTTGGAATCAAGCAGTTCAGCTGGACGACTGAGGAAGCCGCTGTTGGCGAGGATTTCCTGCAAGGTCGCGTTGGCCTTGTCCATCCCGCCGTTTTCCAGCTCGCGCGCACCGAGGTAACGCTGCTTGACCTCATCCTGTGCCAGCAGCAACTGTCGGCGATAACTCGCTTGCTCGAGCAGCAACAGTGCAGCGCTAGTGCGCAGGTCGGCGCGCTCGAACCATTCACGGCGTTGTTCGGCGGTCAACGAAAGCCATTCTTCAACAGTGTTCTGTTTGATCGGCAATTGCTTCTTCAATACGTCGAACATCGCCTGATAGCGATCGCGGAACGAATCGAAGCGATAACCCAGACGCAGCGCCTCTTTCGGATCATCCAGCACGCTGGTATCGGCCAGCCCACGGCCTTTGAGCACTTCCAGCAATCCGTTGGGCATGATGCTGTCCAGGCCGATGAACTGCGCGTTGTTGCTGCCGCTGCGCAACAGTTTCAGGCCTTCCACCGCGCAGTTGTTGGACAGGAAGAAGTAGTTGCCGTCGTAGCTCCAATGCATCTCGGCGGCGTGTTCGACCACGCCTTCGATCTCGCTGCGTGACAGGTTCAGCGGTACCGAGGCGAGGCTGCGCAGTTCGGTCTTGGTGTATTCGTCGATGACCTGCGCCAGTGGCAGGACGAACAGCCGGGACGGGTATTTGCCGACCAGTCCGTCCCAGCTCGATAACTGCACATCGCCAACGAAGGCGCGATACGACAGCACCAGATGTTGATCCAGATCGAGCCGGCAATCCGGGCCACGTGGCCGACCGGGCGCGCAGATCACCAGACGTAACATGCTGTGGCCCCAACGGCTGACCCAGTTCTGATTGGCCTCGGCGAGCAGGTAATCCACTGCATAGACACGTTCCGGGTCGACTTGCCCCAATGGTTGCTTGGCGAAGTCGTTGCCGGCGTTCAGAAACGCAAAGGTCTTGGCGCAGGAATTCGGCGCCGGTGGTGCCCAGCCGAAGTGTTCCTGGTAATAGCGATACAACGCCGGGCGGCGGCAGGCGTAGCTCGGGTCGAGGAGGAAATACTCCATGTTGACCGCGACAAACTCTTTCGGGCTGGAGATCTCGTAAAGATCCGGGCTGCGAGCGATCTGCCGATTATGTTGCTCGCGTTCGCCGCGACGGCCGACGTATTGCTGCCAACCGGCAAGGTCGAGCAGGCGCGGGTCGTCGCTAAGAGTGAAGCGGCGACCGTTCTGGCCACGGCACTCATCGGGAATGCCGATCAGCCCGGCGCTGTTGAAGCGCCGGGTGCAACGCTGGATCAGCGTGCGTTCGGCACTCGGCCACAAACGCGCGCGGTCATAAATGTGGGTGATTTCGTGCAGCACCGTGGCGAGCAGTTCCTGACGCACAGTGCCGTGGGGGCGATTGGTTTTTTCTTTGGCCGCGCTGCCATCGGTGAGACTGGCGAGCAGTTTGCGGTTCAGATCAAGTTCGGCGACCAGCGTGGCCTGGCCATAGGCATTGCCGGGCATGTCGTCGGTCCAGCCGACATCGATGCGCCGATCCAGCCGCTCGATGAAGCTCGGCGGCAGTGCCTGCATGGCTTCATCGATCAGCGCCTGACTGGCCTGTTGTTGGGCGGGCGTCAGACCGTCGGTCTTGAGCCGTAATTGCAGGCCGGCGTAGGCGTTGTTGCCAAGCAGCAACAACGCCCCGGCCAGTAGCCAGGCGCCGAGTGACTTCACAGTGCGAGGATGGCTTCGGCGAGTACCTGATCACTGGCGTCACGCGCTTCTGGCACGCGTGTACGCAAGGTGTTGAGCGCGGCTTCCAGGTGCGCACCACGGATATCACCGTTGCTGGCAACGAAACTGGCGGCGTCGTCGTGGGCTTCGCGGATGATTTTCGAGTCGCGAATCGATGTGGTGGTATCGGATGTGAAATCGATAGTGCGCTGGGAGGCACGAACGATGATGTTACTGGTGGCTACCAGGGTGTGCGCCTGGGCCACGTCGGCCAACAAAAACAGGCCAAGGGCGGCAGCAATCAGCGGGCTACGCATGGAACGACTCCGGAAGGACAAAGATAGCTATTGGACGAGAATTGCTTGCGCCAGTTCAAGGTCGCTTACATGAAGTTTCGGCCGGGTTTTGCGCAGGTAGTGCAGTGCGGATTCCAGTCGAGCGCCTCGCAGTTCTCCGTCACTGGCAACAAACACTGCCGCATCATCGTGAGCGGCGAGCAGCAGTTTACGGTCGAAAGGCGCGGAAGACACCATGCCGGTCGCCCAAACGCTGACGACGGTGTTCTGTGTCGACATATCGAAGGCATCGACCGACGTCGTCCAGCAGGCTGTTAACAATACAGATGGGAAAAGCAGATTTTGAAGAAAACGCATGGGACTCGGTAACGGTTGGCGAGCCGCAAGGCTAGCGCAATGCCTGTTCTAGAGCCAGCGCCGAAACATCGGGACACGACCGGCGTGTCCCGCGATACCGCAATCGCTTAGATCGTCAGAATGGCTTGAGCCAACTGTGCGTCGGTTGCTTGCAGTTGTGGCGCCTGATGACGGATGTGATCCAGCGCGCTTTCCAGCTTCACGCCACGGATGTCGCCTTCGCTGGCCACGAAGCTGGCAGCGTCGTCACGGGCAGCAAGCACGATTTTGTCGTCACGGAAGGACGAAGTGACGTCGGAAGTGGCATCGGACGAGGACTTCAGGGCACCGACGACAGCATCGGTAGTCACGATGAAACTGGTGGCGCTGGCGTTGGCAGCCGCGGCCAGCAGGGCGGCAGCGCTGAGCAGACGAAGACGGGACATGGTGTAACTCCTGTGGATAAACCGTATAGAGAGGTGGCTCGGTATCTGGGAGTCAGACGCCAGTTGCACAGCATTCGCCACGTTCTACGTTGATATTAGGCTTGGTGGTGCGAGCGAGGAAAGCGTTGTGACGAATGACGTGTTCACGGACAGCCTTGAGTGGCGCCTTTAAATTGTGCTGGTGTATTTTAGTTTTTATCTAACTGTACTTGTTTGGGTTTTCACGGCGCTGAAACGACAAAACCCGTCGCGGTTTCCCGCGACGGGTTCTGTTTGTTCAATTCGGGTTGCTGGCGGTGGGTCTAACGACCAGAGCCAGCGACGCTACTTAGCGCCAGAACGGCTTGCTCAGCTCTTCGTAGCGTTGTGCTTCGCTGATACCGGCGTCAGCCAGCAGACGCGAATCCAGACGAGCCAGTTGGTGGCGGCTGGAGATGCGGCGCTGCCACAACATCAGGTTGGCGATAACGCGCAGAGGCAGGGAAGCCTGGGTGTTTACAGCTTTGTCTTCGAAGAACAGTTCGGAACTGAGTGTACGTTCCATGGTTGACATCCTTCCGCTTGTGGCGGGATCAGGTAGTGGTTTGACTGGTGCCCATGATCCTCTCGTTTGGCCAGTCTCTCTAGATACAGTTCAACTGTATTGTGAGTGACCAGTTAACTGTTTATAGGGGGTGTATGGGTCAAAATCGAGCAAACTGTACCTGTCCGCACTTAAGTGGTGCGTTTTAACCTGATTTCGAAGAATTTGTAGGGAATAGCCGTAGGAATAGACCGGTACAGCAGTACAGTTTTTGGCAGGTCTGGGGTTTTTAGAATCCCACTGACGCAAGCTGTGTTTGCGCCAGTGGAATATCTGTGCGAATTACACCTTCAGCATGCGCCCGGTTTCTTCCAGGTTGATATGCCAGCTCAACGCTTCGCGCAGGATGTGCGGGGTGTGACCGCCGATTGCACAGGCTGCAGTGAAGTAATCATTCAACGCCTGGCGATAATCAGGGTGCACACAATTGTCGATGATCACCCGCGCACGCTCCCGAGGTGCCAGGCCGCGCAGATCTGCCAGACCCACTTCGGTCACCAAAATGTCGACGTCATGCTCGGTGTGGTCAACGTGGCTGACCATCGGCACCACGCTGGAAATCGCGCCGCCCTTGGCAATCGACTTGGTCACGAACACCGCCAGATGCGCGTTGCGCGCGAAGTCGCCGGAGCCGCCGATGCCGTTCATCATCCGTGTGCCGCAGACGTGGGTGGAGTTGACGTTGCCGTAGATGTCGAACTCCAGCGCCGTGTTGATCCCGATGATGCCCAGGCGCCGCACCACTTCCGGATGGTTGGAAATCTCCTGTGGGCGTAGAACCAGTTTGTCCTTGTACTTCTCCAGATTGCCGAACACGTCGCTGTTGCGACGTTCCGACAAGGTGATCGAACTGCCCGAGGCGAAGCTCAGCTTGCCGGCATCAATCAGATCGAACGTCGAATCCTGCAGCACTTCGGAGTACATGGTCAGGTCTTCGAACGGCGAGTCGATCAGGCCGCACATCACCGCGTTGGCGATGTTGCCGATCCCGGCCTGCAACGGGCCGAGTTTGTTGGTCATGCGCCCGGCATCGACTTCCTGCTTGAAGAAGGTGATCAAGTGGTCGGCGATGGCGTTGGTGTCGACATCCGGCGACGACACGGTCGAAGGCGAATCCGCTTGCTGGGTGATGACAATGGCGACGATCTTCTCCGGCGGAATCGGGATCGCGGTGCTGCCGATACGGTCGTCGACTTTTACCAGCGGGATCGGCGTGCGCGTCGGACGATAGGTCGGGATATAGATGTCATGCAGGCCTTCGAGGTTGGCGTTGTGCGCCAGGTTGATCTCGACGATCACCTGTTTGGCGAAAATCGCGAAGCTCGCCGAGTTGCCCACGGAGGTGGTCGGCACGATGTGGCCCTGTTCGGTGATGGCCACGGCTTCAATCACGGCGATGTCCGGCAGCTTCAGTTGCTGGTTGCGCAGTTGCTCGACGGTTTCCGAAAGGTGCTGGTCAATGAACATGACTTGGCCGGCGTTGATCGCCTTGCGCAAGGTGCTATCGACCTGGAACGGCATGCGGCGCGACAGGACGCCTGCCTCGGTCAGTTGCTTGTCGAGGTCGTTGCCCAGACTCGCGCCAGTCATCAGGCTGATTTTCAGCGGCGTGACCTTGGCTCGCTCAGCCAGTGCATGAGGGACGGCTTTGGCTTCGCCGGCGCGGGTGAAGCCGCTCATGCCGACGGTCATGCCATCTTCGATCAGTGTGGCGGCGTCGGCGGCGCTCATCACTTTATCCAACAACGAAGGCAGGCGAATACGGTCACGGTACATGGATTATTTTCTCGGGTAGCGAGTAGCAGGATGCGCAGTCTAGTGAATTTGACGGGCGCCTGTCCCGCTACCAAGGTCGCAAAAGAGGCGTCTATTTAGCGGGTTTCAAGTAAAACATCGTTACCGGATCTGCAACAACGCGGCATATTGTCCGACGCTTTGCGCAAACAAAAACGCCCCGACAAGTCGGGGCGTTCGATGTTGCAGTGCAGAGTTACTCGACCGCTTTGACCATGTCTTCGATGACTTTTTTCGCGTCGCCGAAAACCATCATGGTCTTGTCAAGATAGAACAGTTCGTTGTCCAGACCGGCATAGCCGCTGGCCATCGAGCGCTTGTTGACGATGATGGTCTTGGCCTTGAATGCTTCGAGAATCGGCATGCCGGCAATCGGCGACTTCGGATCGTTCTTCGCGGCCGGGTTGACCACGTCGTTCGCGCCGAGCACCAGCACCACGTCTGCCTGACCGAACTCGGAGTTGATGTCTTCCATCTCGAACACTTGGTCGTAAGGCACTTCGGCCTCGGCGAGCAGGACGTTCATGTGCCCAGGCATCCGCCCGGCCACTGGGTGGATCGCGTACTTCACGGTCACGCCACGGTGAGTCAGCTTCTCGGTCAGCTCTTTCAGTGCATGCTGCGCGCGCGCCACCGCCAGACCGTAGCCTGGCACGATGATCACGGTGTCGGCGTTGGTCAGCAGGAAGGTTGCGTCATCAGCCGAACCGGACTTCACCGGACGCGCTTCTTTCGCGCCGGCCGGGCCAGCGTCCACCGTATTGCCGAAACCGCCGAGCAGTACATTAAAGAAGGAGCGGTTCATCGCCTTGCACATGATGTACGAGAGGATCGCACCGCTCGAGCCCACCAGCGAACCGGCGATGATCAGCATCGAGTTGTTCAGCGAGAAGCCGATACCCGCCGCCGCCCAGCCGGAATAGCTGTTGAGCATCGATACCACCACCGGCATGTCGGCGCCGCCGATAGGGATGATGATCAGCACGCCCATCACGAACGCCAGCGCCAGCATCAGCGCGAACGCGGTGAGGTTGCCGGTGAACATAAAGGTCAAGCCGAGAGCCAGCGTGGCCAGGCCCAACACCGCGTTCAGCTTGTGCTGGCCAGCGAACTGTACCGGTGCGCCTTGGAACAGACGGAACTTGTACTTGCCCGACAACTTGCCGAAAGCGATCACCGAACCGGAGAAGGTGATTGCACCAATCGCCGCGCCCAGGAACAGCTCCAGACGGTTGCCCGCTGGAATAGCGTCGCCCAGTTGTTTGACGATGCCCAGCGATTGCGGTTCGACCACCGCCGCAATGGCGATGAACACAGCCGCAAGGCCGATCATGCTGTGCATGAAGGCGACCAGTTCCGGCATCTTGGTCATTTCAACGCGCTTGGCCATGATCGAGCCGGCAGTGCCGCCGATCAGCAGGCCGACGATCACATAACCGATACCTGCAGTCGCCAGCTCAGCGCCGAGCTTATAGATGAGGCCGACGGTGGTGAGGATGGCCAGCGCCATGCCGAGCATGCCGAACAGGTTGCCGCGCCGCGAAGTGGTCGGGTGCGACAGGCCTTTGAGGGCCTGGATAAAGCAGATCGACGCGATCAGGTAGAGCGTCGTGACGAGATTCATGCTCATTACTTCGGCGCCTCTTCTTTTACTTTCGGGGCTTTCTTCTTGAACATCTCAAGCATGCGGCGAGTGACCAGGAAGCCACCGAACACATTGACCGCAGCCAGTGCCACGGCCAGGGTGCCCATGGTTTTGCCCAGCGGCGTAACGGTCAGAGCGGCGGCCAGCATGGCGCCGACGATCACGATCGCGGAAATGGCGTTGGTGACGGCCATCAAAGGCGTGTGCAGCGCAGGTGTAACGTTCCAGACCACGTGGTAACCGACATAAATCGCCAGCACGAAGATGATCAGGTTGTAGATACCGGGGGAGATAAGCTCTTCCATCGTCTGAATCCCTGCTTAGGCGTTTTTGCGGATGACTTGGCCGTCGCGGCACATCAGGCACGCGGCGACGATGTCGTCTTCGAGGTTGACGTCGAACTGACCTTCTTTAGTGAAGACCAGCTTCAGGAAGTCCAGCAGGTTGCGTGCATACAGCGCCGAGGCGTCTGCCGCGACTTCACCGGCCAGATTGGTCGGGCCGGCGATGGTTACGCCGTTCTCGATCACGATCTGGTCGGCCACGGTCAGCGGGCAGTTGCCGCCCTGCGCGGCGGCGAGATCGATGACCACCGAACCCGGTTTCATCTGCGCCACTGTCTCTGCGCTCAACAGCGTCGGCGCCTTGCGGCCCGGAATCAGTGCAGTGGTGATGACAATGTCGGCTTGCTTGGCGCGTTCATGTACGGCCTGGGCCTGACGCTGCATCCAGCTCGCTGGCATCGGCCGCGCATAGCCGCCGACACCGACCGCGCATTCGCGCTCTTCATCGGTCTCGTAAGGCACGTCGACGAACTTGGCGCCGAGAGATTCAATCTGTTCCTTGACCGCCGGACGCACGTCGGACGCTTCGATCACCGCACCCAGACGTTTCGCCGTGGCAATCGCCTGCAACCCGGCCACACCGGCACCGAGAATCAGCACGCGCGCCGCTTTCACGGTGCCCGCAGCAGTCATCAGCATCGGCATGAAGCGTGGATAGTAGTGAGCGGCCAGCAACACAGCTTTGTAACCGGCAATGTTCGCCTGGGACGACAACACATCGAGACTCTGCGCCCGAGAGGTACGCGGCGCCGCTTCCAGGGCGAACGCGGTAATCCCGCACTCGGCCATTTTGGCTATGGTTTCGTTGTTGAACGGGTTGAGCATGCCAACCAGCACCGTGCCGCGCTTGATCAGCGTCAGTTCGGCGTCGCTTGGGGCGACCACTTTGAGAATCAGCTCGGCGCCAAACGCATCGTTGGCACTGCCAATGGTTGCGCCTGCCGCTTCATAGGCACTGTCGACAACACTGGCTTTAACGCCGGCGCCGGTTTGCACAGTGACCTTATGACCTTGGCTGATCAGCTTTTTAATGGTTTCCGGGGTTGCAGCAACCCTTGTTTCACCGGTCTGGGTTTCGAGAGGAACACCAATGTGCACGTCAAATCTCCTGCGTGATCTTATTGAGTAAACCCAGGCACTGCGGATGGTGCGACTGGGGCGGCCGATCAGCACGATCCCGCCAAATCAGGGCGGGGCGCGGCATTTTGCAGGCGAACTTTATGCCCTTCAAGGGATTATGACGGGTGACGGAAAATTAACTACAAGTCATCCCGTGACCGAATGTCGCAGATAACCGGTTGAATCCCTTGCAGGCCGTGCCTTGTAAGGATTCTGGCTGAATTTGAAAAAATTTCTCATCGGCGACGTGAATAAGCCGTGATGAGTCGCGCGTGAAGGCTCAAAGCCACGTCGGCAGGCGCTTGTGGGACGTCTGTACGGCTTTCGGATACAGTCGCTGAATATGCGACAAATACTTATATCTGTAGGGCTTTTGGTTTTCTGACTACGGGGTTAGGTATGGCTGTGAGCCTTTATCCCTCTAGGCTGTAGCTCTGCGCTTGATTTACCAACCAGTCGCGAAATGCCTTCAGAGACGCCGATTCGACCTTTCGCTCCGGAATCATCAGGTAATACGCCTTGATGCTGGAGAGTGCCTGCGGGTTGGCAATCACCAGGCGGTTCTCGGCCAATTCGCGCTGGATCAGGAACGGTGGGATCAGCGCGATACCCATGTCGTGCATGGCCGCCTGAGCCAGCATGGAGAATAGCTCGTAGCGCGGGCCTGTCATGTCGCGAGGGATATTCAGGTGTTGCGAGTAGAACCACTGGCGCCAAGCGTAAGGGCGAGTGGTCTGCTGTAGAAGTGGTAGTTCGGCAATCTCATCGGCTGTCAGATGTGTCTTGTTGCCGAGTAGGGCGGGGCTGCACACCGGCATCGGATTTTCGCCCATCAGCCTGTGGGATTCGGTACCGGACCAGTCAGCATCGCCAAAGTAGATCGCCGCGTCGAAGTCGGTATCGGCAAACAGGAACGGGCGAGTGCGGTTGGTGAGGTTGACGGTGACTTCCGGATGCTTGAGCTGGAAATCCTTGAGCCTTGGCAGCAGCCATTGCGTGCCGAAGGTCGGCACCACCGCCAACTCGATCACATTGGTGCCCTGCTGGCCCATCACTGACAACGTATCGCGCTCCACCGCATCGAGTTGCGTGGCCACCCGGCGGCTGTAGGAAAGTCCTGCTTCGGTCAGCTTCACACCGCGTCGTGAGCGTCGGAACAGTTCCACGCTGAGGAAATCCTCAAGGCTGGCGATCTGTCGGCAAATGGCGCCCTGCGTGAGTGAAAGTTCTTCGGCGGCCTTGGTGAAGCTCTCGTGGCGAGCGGCGGCTTCGAAGCTGATCAGGGCGGTGGTGCTAGGGATCTTCCTGCGCATATACGTCAATCTCACTAATGCGCCGCGTAAAAGGCATTCAGCGACGTTTCGGAGTGAGAAATTAGCACAACAGAATGCGAAATCCTCGTTTGCTGCGACGGCTAACCGCGCCTAGGATCAATGCCACGTTAATTCACCCGATTTGCGAGGACACACTCATGGGCGGTAAAGCTAGCTTCAACTGGATCGATCCCCTGCTGCTGGATCAACAGCTCACCGAGGAAGAGCGCATGATCCGCGACACCGCCGAGCAGTTCGCTCAACAGAGCCTCGCACCGCGTGTCCTCGAAGCCTTCCGCCATGAGAAGACTGACCCGGCGATCTTCCGTGAGATGGGCGAAGTCGGCCTGTTGGGTGCAACCATCCCTGAGCAATACGGTGGCAGCGGCCTCAACTATGTCAGCTACGGCTTAATTGCCCGTGAAGTGGAGCGTGTCGATTCCGGCTATCGTTCGATGATGAGCGTGCAGTCCTCGCTGGTGATGGTGCCGATCAACGAATTCGGCACCGAAGCCCAGAAACAGAAATACCTGCCTAAACTGGCGTCCGGCGAATGGATCGGTTGCTTCGGACTGACCGAGCCTAACCACGGTTCTGACCCGGGAGCGATGATTACTCGCGCACGCAAGATCGACGGTGGCTACAGCCTGACCGGCGCGAAAATGTGGATCACCAACAGCCCGATCGCCGATGTGTTCGTGGTGTGGGCCAAGGACGATGCCGGCGACATTCGAGGCTTCGTACTGGAGAAGGGCTGGAAGGGGCTGAGTGCGCCGGCGATTCACGGCAAGGTCGGCCTGCGTGCTTCGATCACCGGTGAGATCGTGATGGACAACGTATTCGTACCGGAAGAAAACATCTTCCCGGACGTGCGCGGTCTGAAAGGACCATTCACTTGCCTCAACTCCGCGCGTTACGGCATTTCCTGGGGCGCACTGGGTGCTGCTGAGTTCTGCTGGCACACCGCCCGCCAATACACCCTGGATCGCCACCAGTTCGGTCGCCCATTGGCCGCCACTCAGTTGATCCAGAAGAAGCTGGCCGACATGCAGACCGAGATCACTCTGGCGCTGCAAGGCTGCCTGCGTCTGGGTCGCATGAAGGATGAAGGCACGGCTGCCGTGGAAATCACTTCGATCATGAAGCGCAACTCGTGCGGCAAGTCGCTCGATATCGCCCGTATGGCGCGCGACATGTTGGGCGGCAACGGTATCTCCGATGAGTTCGGCGTGGCCCGTCATCTGGTTAACCTGGAAGTGGTGAATACCTATGAAGGGACTCACGACGTTCACGCGTTGATCCTGGGGCGTGCGCAAACCGGTCTGCAGGCGTTCTATTAATAGGAGAGCGACCATGGGCGCGCTGTCGCATCTGCGGGTACTGGATTTATCGCGAGTATTGGCCGGGCCGTGGGCCGGGCAGATCCTCGCCGACCTTGGCGCCGAAGTGATCAAGGTCGAGCGCCCGGGCAATGGTGACGACACGCGCGCCTGGGGGCCGCCGTTCCTTAAAGATGCTTATGGCGAGAGCACGTCAGAAGCGGCTTACTACCTGTCGGCCAACCGCAACAAACAATCGGTGACCATCGACTTCACCCGCCCGGAAGGGCAGAAGCTTGTGCGGGAACTGGCGGCCAAGTCCGACATCCTGATCGAGAACTTCAAGGTGGGTGGACTGGCGGCTTATGGATTGGATTATGAATCGCTGAAGGCGATCAATCCGGATCTGATTTATTGCTCGATCACGGGGTTTGGTCAGACCGGGCCTTACGCCAAGCGCGCGGGCTATGACTTCATGATCCAGGGGCTGGGCGGGCTGATGAGTCTGACCGGCCGGCCTGAGGGTGATGAGGGCGCCGGGCCGGTGAAGGTCGGTGTGGCGCTGACGGATATTCTGACCGGTCTTTATTCAGCGGTGGCGATCCTCGCGGCACTGGCTCATCGCGATCACGATGGCGGTGGCCAGCACATTGATATGGCATTGCTGGATGTGCAGGTCGCCTGCCTGGCTAACCAGGCGATGAACTACCTGACTACGGGCAATGCGCCCAAGCGTCTTGGTAACGCACATCCCAACATCGTGCCTTATCAGGATTTCCCGACGGCTGATGGTGATTTCATTCTGACCGTGGGTAATGACGGGCAATTCCGCAAGTTCGCTGAAGTGGCGGGGCAGCCACAGTGGGCTGATGATCCGCGTTTCACTACTAATAAGCTGAGGGTGGCGAACCGGGCGGTGTTGATTCCCCTCATCCGGCAGGCGACGGTGTTCAAGACCACGGCTGAATGGGTGGCCCAGTTGGAGCAGGCTGGTGTGCCGTGTGGACCGATCAATGATCTGTCCCAGGTGTTCGAGGATCCGCAAGTGAAGGCGCGTGGGTTGGCGATTGAGTTGCCGCATGCGTTGGCGGGGATGGTGCCTCAGGTGGCCAGCCCTATCCGGCTGTCTGAGACGCCGGTCGAGTATCACCGGGCGCCTCCTTTATTGGGCGAGCACACGCTGGAGGTTTTGCAGCGGGTACTGGGCTTGGGCGCGGGTGCGGTT
>NZ_CP166804.1:127500-2907500 GCF_059716105.1 Pseudomonas sp. LBUM1652
CTTAGAAATGAGCATTCCATCAGTATGATGATGAATGTTGATTTCTAGTCTTTGATTAGATCGTTCTTTAAAAATTTGGGTATGTGATAGAAAGATAGACTGAACGTTACTTTCACTGGTAACGGATCAGGCTAAGGTAAAATTTGTGAGTTACTCTGAATTGAGTATTATCGAATTTTCGGCGAATGTCGTCTTCACAGTATAACCAGATTGCTTGGGGTTATATGGTCAAGTGAAGAAGCGCATACGGTGGATGCCTTGGCAGTCAGAGGCGATGAAAGACGTGGTAGCCTGCGAAAAGCTTCGGGGAGTCGGCAAACAGACTTTGATCCGGAGATGTCTGAATGGGGGAACCCAGCCATCATAAGATGGTTATCTTGTACTGAATACATAGGTGCAAGAGGCGAACCAGGGGAACTGAAACATCTAAGTACCCTGAGGAAAAGAAATCAACCGAGATTCCCTTAGTAGTGGCGAGCGAACGGGGACTAGCCCTTAAGTGGCTTTGAGATTAGCGGAACGCTCTGGAAAGTGCGGCCATAGTGGGTGATAGCCCTGTACGCGAAAATCTCTTAGTCATGAAATCGAGTAGGACGGAGCACGAGAAACTTTGTCTGAATATGGGGGGACCATCCTCCAAGGCTAAATACTACTGACTGACCGATAGTGAACTAGTACCGTGAGGGAAAGGCGAAAAGAACCCCGGAGAGGGGAGTGAAATAGATCCTGAAACCGTATGCGTACAAGCAGTGGGAGCCCACTTTGTTGGGTGACTGCGTACCTTTTGTATAATGGGTCAGCGACTTATTTTCAGTGGCGAGCTTAACCGAATAGGGGAGGCGTAGCGAAAGCGAGTCTTAATAGGGCGTCTAGTCGCTGGGAATAGACCCGAAACCGGGCGATCTATCCATGGGCAGGTTGAAGGTTGGGTAACACTAACTGGAGGACCGAACCGACTACCGTTGAAAAGTTAGCGGATGACCTGTGGATCGGAGTGAAAGGCTAATCAAGCTCGGAGATAGCTGGTTCTCCTCGAAAGCTATTTAGGTAGCGCCTCATGTATCACTGTAGGGGGTAGAGCACTGTTTCGGCTAGGGGGTCATCCCGACTTACCAAACCGATGCAAACTCCGAATACCTACAAGTGCCGAGCATGGGAGACACACGGCGGGTGCTAACGTCCGTCGTGAAAAGGGAAACAACCCAGACCGTCAGCTAAGGTCCCAAAGTTATGGTTAAGTGGGAAACGATGTGGGAAGGCTTAGACAGCTAGGAGGTTGGCTTAGAAGCAGCCACCCTTTAAAGAAAGCGTAATAGCTCACTAGTCGAGTCGGCCTGCGCGGAAGATGTAACGGGGCTCAAACCATACACCGAAGCTACGGGTATCACCTTCGGGTGATGCGGTAGAGGAGCGTTCTGTAAGCCTGTGAAGGTGAGTTGAGAAGCTTGCTGGAGGTATCAGAAGTGCGAATGCTGACATGAGTAACGACAATGGGTGTGAAAAACACCCACGCCGAAAGACCAAGGTTTCCTGCGCAACGTTAATCGACGCAGGGTTAGTCGGTCCCTAAGGCGAGGCTGAAAAGCGTAGTCGATGGAAAACAGGTTAATATTCCTGTACTTCTGGTTATTGCGATGGAGGGACGGAGAAGGCTAGGCCAGCTTGGCGTTGGTTGTCCAAGTTTAAGGTGGTAGGCTGGAATCTTAGGTAAATCCGGGATTCTAAGGCCGAGAGCTGATGACGAGTCATCTTTTAGATGACGAAGTGGTTGATGCCATGCTTCCAAGAAAAGCTTCTAAGCTTCAGGTAACCAGGAACCGTACCCCAAACCGACACAGGTGGTTGGGTAGAGAATACCAAGGCGCTTGAGAGAACTCGGGTGAAGGAACTAGGCAAAATGGCACCGTAACTTCGGGAGAAGGTGCGCCGGTGAGGGTGAAGGACTTGCTCCGTAAGCTCATGCCGGTCGAAGATACCAGGCCGCTGCGACTGTTTATTAAAAACACAGCACTCTGCAAACACGAAAGTGGACGTATAGGGTGTGACGCCTGCCCGGTGCCGGAAGGTTAATTGATGGGGTTAGCTAACGCGAAGCTCTTGATCGAAGCCCCGGTAAACGGCGGCCGTAACTATAACGGTCCTAAGGTAGCGAAATTCCTTGTCGGGTAAGTTCCGACCTGCACGAATGGCGTAACGATGGCGGCGCTGTCTCCACCCGAGACTCAGTGAAATTGAAATCGCTGTGAAGATGCAGTGTATCCGCGGCTAGACGGAAAGACCCCGTGAACCTTTACTATAGCTTTGCACTGGACTTTGAATTTGCTTGTGTAGGATAGGTGGGAGGCTTTGAAGCGTGGACGCCAGTTCGCGTGGAGCCAACCTTGAAATACCACCCTGGCAACTTTGAGGTTCTAACTCAGGTCCGTTATCCGGATCGAGGACAGTGTATGGTGGGTAGTTTGACTGGGGCGGTCTCCTCCTAAAGAGTAACGGAGGAGTACGAAGGTGCGCTCAGACCGGTCGGAAATCGGTCGTAGAGTATAAAGGCAAAAGCGCGCTTGACTGCGAGACAGACACGTCGAGCAGGTACGAAAGTAGGTCTTAGTGATCCGGTGGTTCTGTATGGAAGGGCCATCGCTCAACGGATAAAAGGTACTCCGGGGATAACAGGCTGATACCGCCCAAGAGTTCATATCGACGGCGGTGTTTGGCACCTCGATGTCGGCTCATCACATCCTGGGGCTGAAGCCGGTCCCAAGGGTATGGCTGTTCGCCATTTAAAGTGGTACGCGAGCTGGGTTTAGAACGTCGTGAGACAGTTCGGTCCCTATCTGCCGTGGACGTTTGAGATTTGAGAGGGGCTGCTCCTAGTACGAGAGGACCGGAGTGGACGAACCTCTGGTGTTCCGGTTGTCACGCCAGTGGCATTGCCGGGTAGCTATGTTCGGGAAAGATAACCGCTGAAAGCATCTAAGCGGGAAACTTGCCTCAAGATGAGATCTCACTGGAACCTTGAGTTCCCTGAAGGGCCGTCGAAGACTACGACGTTGATAGGTTGGGTGTGTAAGCGCTGTGAGGCGTTGAGCTAACCAATACTAATTGCCCGTGAGGCTTGACCATATAACACCCAAGCAATTTGCGTCGAAAGGCCAGATTGCGGTGTGTGAAGACGAAACGAACCGAAAGTTCGATGTTCACAAAACACCGAAAGCTGTCACATACCCAATTTGCTGAAGCGAGGCCAACAGGTCACGACTCAGTACCCGAATTTCTTGACGACCATAGAGCGTTGGAACCACCTGATCCCATCCCGAACTCAGCAGTGAAACGATGCATCGCCGATGGTAGTGTGGGGTTTCCCCATGTGAGAGTAGGTCATCGTCAAGATTAAATTCCGAAACCCCAATTGCGAAAGCAATTGGGGTTTTGTTTTAGTAGAAGTACCGATTTTTGCTGGCTCGTTACCGTGTTGACGGGCCAGATACAGAATTTCTTGACGACCATAGAGCGTTGGAACCACCTGATCCCATCCCGAACTCAGCAGTGAAACGATGCATCGCCGATGGTAGTGTGGGGTTTCCCCATGTGAGAGTAGGTCATCGTCAAGATTGAATTCCGAGACCCCTGTCTGCTAACGCAGACAGGGGTTTTCTCGTTTACAGGCTTGCAAAAAATAGACGATCAAACAGCTTTGCGAGCCTTGCTGATACGGCACACCAGATGTAGACGCCAATCCCTGATAGTCCTCAATCAAAACATCCGAGTTTGCGATCATCACTTGTCCGCTGATACCAATGATCGAATACGAGCATGAAAATCTGCTCCCAGATATGACAAAGCCAGCCCCTGAACTTCAAGGGCTGGCTTTTTTATGCACAACGCATTCGCTTGGAACTGATAGCAGGCTGTTGGGTTGTTGCTGCGACGTTGCGCTTCGCGCATGTAGCAAAAATTCAGACTCGCGTAGGGCGCCACTCAGGACTCGATGGTCAGACTGCCCTTAAAGCTTACAGAATGTGCAACTGGCGCCCAGGCATCAGTCAAAAACACCACGCGGCGAACGCTCTAGCACGCCGTTCGGCGGGAATCTTCCGCAAATGCCATCCATTTTCCGCACAGCCCTAAGATTTCTCCGACTCGTGCCGACAGACTGGTGAGACATGCGTGCACCAAATCAGAGCAGCCAGAAGAATGCTGCCTGCGCTGTACATGGAATGTTGCATCCCGGAACGCATCCCCACTTTTGCATAAGAAGTCCCATGAAATGAATCTCAAGTTCAGCCATAAAATCCTGTTGGCCGCCTCGGGCGTCGTGGTCCTGGCTTTCGCTTTATTCACGCTCTACAACGACTATCTGCAGCGAAACACCATTCGCCAGAACCTCCAATCCTCCGTGCAGCAGGCCGGTGATCTGACCGCCAGCAGCGTGCAGAACTGGATGAGCGGGCGGATTCTGGTGTTGGAAAACCTTGCGCAGAACGTTGCCCATCAGGGCAAGGACGCCGATTTCCCGGGCCTGGTTGATCAACCGGCCTTCACCTCGAACTTCCAGTTCACCTACGTCGGCCAGGCCAACGGTGTATTCACCCAGCGCCCTGACGCGAAGATGCCGGACGGCTATGACCCACGTCAGCGTCCTTGGTACAAGCAGGCGGTAATCGCCGACAAAACCATGCTGACGCCGCCGTACATGGCGGCGGTCGGTGGCCTGGTGGTGACCATCGCCATGCCGGTGAAGAAGAACGGCGAACTGCTCGGTGTGGTCGGTGGTGACCTGAGCCTGGAAACCCTGGTAAAGATCATCAACTCGGTGGACTTCGGTGGCCTCGGCCATGCGTTCCTGGTTAGTGCCGATGGTCAGGTGATCGTCAGCCCGGACAAAGATCAGGTGATGAAGAACCTGAAGGACATCTATCCGAACTCCAGCGTACGCATCGAGAAGGGCAACCAGAACGTGCTGCTCAACGGCCAGGAACGCATCCTGTCGTTCACCCCGGTCAGCGATTTGCCGAATGCTCAGTGGTACATCGGTCTGTCGATCGATCGCGATAAAGCCTACGCCGCACTCAGCCAGTTCCGTACTTCGGCGCTGATTGCCATGTTCGTTGCGGTGGGCGCAATTGCGCTGCTGTTGAGCCTGTTGATCAACGTGTTGATGCGTCCGCTGACCACCATGGGCCGCGCGATGCAGGACATCGCTCAGGGCGAGGGCGATCTGACTCGTCGTCTGGTCGTAGAAAGCAAAGACGAATTCGGCGAACTGGGCAGTTCGTTCAACCAATTCGTTGAACGGATTCACGCGTCGATTTCTGAAGTGTCTTCGGCAACCCGTCAGGTCCATGACCTGTCGCAACGGGTGATGGCGTCGTCCAACGCTTCCATCGTCGGCTCCGACGAGCAAAGTGCGCGCACCAACAGCGTGGCCGCGGCGATCAACGAACTGGGCGCCGCCACTCAGGAAATCGCCCGCAACGCCGCCGATGCTTCGCAGCACGCCAGCGGCGCGAGCGAGCAGGCCGATGACGGTCGCCAAGTGGTTGAGCAAACCATACTGGCAATGACCGAGTTGTCGCAGAAGATCAGCCTGTCGTGCACCCAGATCGAAACCCTGAATGCCAGCACCGACAACATCGGACACATCCTCGATGTGATCAAAGGCATCTCGCAGCAGACCAACCTGTTGGCGCTCAACGCCGCCATCGAAGCGGCACGTGCCGGTGAAGCCGGGCGTGGTTTTGCGGTGGTGGCGGATGAGGTGCGTAACCTTGCCCATCGCACCCAGGAATCGGCGGAAGAGATCCACAAGATGATCACTTCGCTGCAGGTCGGTTCGCGTGAAGCGGTGACCACCATGAACGCCAGTCAGGCGTCCAGCGAGCAGAGCGTTGAAGTGGCCAACCAGGCCGGTTTGCGCCTGGTCAGCGTGACCCAGCGCATCGGCGAAATCGACGGTATGAACCAGTCGGTAGCGGCCGCCACTGAAGAGCAGACCGCGGTGGTGGAAACCCTCAACGTCGACGTTAACCAGATCAACCTGTTGAACCAGCAGAGTGTGGCCAACCTCAACGAAACGTTGAAGGATTGTGATGCGTTGTCGCAGCAGGCCAACCGCCTGAAGCAGTTGGTCGACAGTTTCAAAATCTGACCTTAAGTCAGACCGCGTTATCGTTCATCGCGGGCAAGCCCGCTCCCACAGGATTCTTGGCGAACACGAAATGTGTGAACGACTTGGACTCTGTGGGAGCTGGCTTGCCAGCGATAGCGGTAGCTCAGTCACCGCCAAACCAAAGCATTAAACAAACAGCTTCAAAACATTCCCCATCGCATCATCGGCAAACCCCTGCACAAAATCCTTGAACCCCGGCAGCGCCTCGGCCCCACCGCTGGCAGGCTCGGCAATGATCGTCCAGGTCGCCCGCGACTTCCCCGCACCCAACGGCTCCACATTCATCGCCGCCCACAGATTGGCCACGCCCAAGGTGTTGTAGATCGTTGTCCAGGTCATGCTCCGCGCCTGTTCATCGCGGGAGTTGAGTTGCTCGACCACCACGTTGCCGTCCTTGAAGCATTTCTTGCGCAGCGAGGACACGCCCTCGCCGGTCAATTCAATGTGCGACAGCGCCGGGATGAATTGATCGAAACCGCCGAAGTTGCCGACCACTGCCCAGACTTGCGCGGCGTCTGTCGGCACCTCTACCGAAGACACAACGTGGCAGCCGTGAGGGTTCTTGATCAGGGTGTCGGGTTGCAGAGTGCTCATGGTGTTGCTCCTTTTTGATGAACTAGATGAAGTTGATTTCTTTCAGGTAATCGCAGCCACGACGCAGCAGCGCCGGGGATTTTTCCGGGTAGTGCGCGCCCATCTGCTGGATGCCGGCCTCGGCGTTGGCGTGGCCGATCAGGGAGATGTCGCCGATGTCTTCCTCGAAGCCGTTGAGGTAGAAACCGAGCACGCCGAACAGCGCGTTGTCGGCATCGACTCGCCCCAGTTGCTGCTGCCAGTCGGCGACGCTGACCAGCGAGAACTCGCTGCCGGTATCGCGAAACGAGGCGACGTAGGCGTCCCAGCTCAACGGCTCGGGGTTGTGCAGGTTGAACACTGCGCGTTGCGCCGAATAACGGCTGGCGTGGAAGGCTATGAAGCGGGCGAGAAAGTCCACCGGCATCAGGTCGAAGTTCAGCGCGAAGGCCGGCACCTGCCCGAGCTGGATCGAGCCTTTGAGCATCAGCATCAAGCGGTTTTTATGTGGCTGGCAGACGCCACTGAGGCTGTTGAAACTGATGTTGCCGGGGCGGTACAGATTGACTCGTACCCCAAGCGTTCGCGCCCGTTCAAGGATGCGTTCACCGACCCATTTCGACAGGTTGTAGCCGTTGCGAATGTAGATCGGCGGCGTAGGCGCGGCGGGCAGTTCCAGCACCCGGCCCGCGTCATCGACCGTGCTTGAAGCCGATAGCGTCGAGACGAAATTGAAGACCTTTTTGCTGCGCCCTTCGCAGAGGCGCAGCAGTTCGAAAATCGGCTCGACGTTGTCCGTCGCCAGTGACTCGTAATCGAGCACGTGATTGACGTTGGCAGCGTTGTGCACCAGTGCGCCGAACTGTTGATCCAGCCGCTGATAATCCACGTCGCTCAGGCCCAATTGCGGACGCGCAATATCCGCCGCGTAAACCCGCACCCGACTCAGGTCCAGATGCTCGAGGCGGTTCTCGCGCAGTGCCTGAGCAAAGCGCTGCGCCGCTGTTTGTTCGGCACCGTCGCGCACCAGGCAGGCCACTTCGCTGGCGCCCCAACCGAGCAGCGCCTCGACGATATGCACACCGACAAAGCTGTTGGCACCGGTGACGATCACCTTGTGCACATCGCCCATGCGGCTGATCGGCAGCGGTTCGATATCCAGCGCCCGCTCAGCATCGGCCATGGCCTGGGCGCTGAGCACGGCGCTGTCATCGGTGCCGCGCACCAGCGTGGCGAGTTTGATGAGAGTCGGCAGTTCGATGAAGCGATTGATCGAGATGCTGCGGCCGAATTCTTCACGCAAGCGCAGCAACATCCGCGACAACAGAATCGAATGGCCACCGAGATTGAAGAAACTCTCGTCGGTGGAAATGTCGCTGGTCGGCAATTCCAGCAACTCGGCCCAGATCTCCAGCAGCAGTGCTTCGTCTTCATTGGCCGGCAGGCATTTCGGGCCGCTGTCCTGCACGTTCACCGGCAGTTCCAGCAGCGCTTTGCGGTCGACCTTGCCATTGCTGGCGAACGGCATGTTCGGCAGTTCGGTCCACGCCACCGGCTGCATGTAGTCCGGCAGAAATTGCTGCGCGTGGGCCTTCAGGGCATCGCGAGCGTCGTCTGATTGAGGCAGGGCGAGGAACGCCAGAATCCGCCGCTGACTGTCGATCACCACAGCGATTTGTCGGTACAACTGGCTCTCGCGCAGACAGCGCTCGATCTCTTCCGGCTCGACCCGGAAACCGCGGATCTTCACCTGATTGTCGCGCCGGCCGCACAGCTCGATGCCGTGCTCGCCCCACTTGGCCATGTCGCCGCTGCGGTAAGCGCGCAACTGCTGGCCGTCCGGTAGCTCCAAGGTCAGATAACGCTCGGCGGTCTGCTGCGGATTGTTCAGGTAACCGAGGCAGACGCCGGGGCCGACGATGAAAAGTTCGCCCACGGTCTGCTCGATCACCGGTTGCAGATCATCATCGAGAATCAGCACCTGGCTGTTGGCGATCGGCGCGCCGAGGGTGCGGTTGCTGTCGCCGGGTTTGAGTTGCCGGGCGGTGATCAGCACCGTGGCTTCGGTGGGACCGTAGAGGTTGTGCAGTTTGCCCTGACGCGTGAGTTGCTCGATGACGAATGGCTCGCAGACATCACCGCCGGTCATCACCTGTTGCACGCCTTGCAGTTGCTCCAGCGGCAGGATGCTCAACAGTGCTGGCGGCAGGAAGGCGTGGGTCAATTGTCGGCGGCGGATCAGTGCGACCAGTTGCAGCGGATCGCGCCGTTGCGTGTCATCGGGCACCACCAGTTCGGCGCCCATGAGCAGGGTCGGGAAGATGTCGATCAGCGACGAGTCGAAACTCAGCGAAGAGAACTGCAACACCCGACTCTCGGCCTGCATTTGCGTGTAGTCGGCGTACCACGCAGTAAAGTGCGCGAGGTTCGCTTGACTGAGCAGCACACCCTTCGGGTGTCCGGTGGTGCCCGAGGTGTAGAGCGCCATGCACGGCGCATCGAGTTTGGGGCGCTGGCGCATCAACGGTTGCGAGAGGTCGGCGTGGAGGCTGTCGATACGGCTGACATTCAGCCCCGGCATCCTCTCGCTCAGCGGATGTTCACCGTCATGCAGCAACAGCAAGGCGCCGGCGTTCTCCAGGATGTATTGCTGGCGCTGCAAGGGATGGCTCGGCTCCAGTGGCAAGTACACCGCGCCGCTGCCGAGAATCGCCAGAATCGAGGCGAACAGCGCAGGGCTTTTCGGCAGGCAGATGCCGACCACCCACGGTTGTGGATGCTGGTCGAGCAGGGGCTGCAAACGCTGTTGAATCGCCCGGCTATGGGCGTGTAACTGGCGATAGCTGATCGTCTGTTCGGCGAGGTGCAGCGCTGGTCGCTCGGGGTGATTGATCAGGCTCTGTTGCAAGCGCTCGATCAGCGGGATTTGTGCCTGTTGCAGCAGCGCCGGATTCGCCGTGGCGTTGAGGCGATGGACGTAGGCCAGGCTGTCGAGGTACAGCAGGTTTTCCATCCGTTCGAAATCCGGCGCAGTCACCGTAGCGGCCTGTTGGAAGTAGTCCGTGTCGCGGGAGTAGCGGCTGACCAGCAATGAAACCTCGTCCACCAGCTGCGTCAGCACCCTTTGTCGCAGTGCCTGACCGTTGCCGGACGGCTCATCGCCAATGGGCACTCGGCTGATCAGCGACGAGCCGAGGAAACACAGCAGATCGAGTGTCGGCAAACCTGCAACGCTCTGCGCACCGATACCTAAACGCAGATGCAGGTGTGGGATTGCGCAGAAATCGCCGGCGGCAATGAAGCCATCGTCGATGATCAAATCCATCGTCGATTTCGCCGCGCCACTGCGCGTCAATGTATGCCCGTGTTGTTCAAGTTCCTGCGCCAGGTCGGTCATGGCATGGCTGGCGCCCATCAGCAAAATGTCGAGACGTTTCATGTCGGCCTCCTCAAACCAGGTAGTCGCGCAGGGCGTGCTGCACGCATGGCGTGTCGAGCAGCGAGCTGTTGTGGAAGAACTTGACGATGTTGCCCACCAACGGGTGATGGCGATTGATCGGGAAGGCCAGGCCGGCGATTTCGTCCCGGAGCGAACGCCGTGTGGCTTCGTTGACCGGGAGGGCATCGATCAGTCGCAGGTCGAAGGCTTTCTGGATGTCGTTGGTCAGGTAATGGCCGATGAACACCGGCAGGATCTGCGCGATGGTGGCGCGATCTGCGTCGCTGGCGGTGTGCCAATAGATGCGCACCATCCGCGCCCAGAAACTGGAGTGGCGGCCCTCGTCGAGCAGGTGGTCGGCCATCAGGCCCTTGATCGATGGCTTGACCGTATCGTCCCGGGCGAACGCTGCGACGTCGCCGGTCACGGTGTTCTCGGCGATGGCCACGCAAATCAGCTCCACCGCGCTGCGCAGGTGTTGCGGCGCCAGTGCCACGGCGGCGGGGATCGCCCGGCTCAACTCGATTTCATCGGGCAATTCGATCGGCGCGATGCCGGTCATGGCGACCGTTTGCTGCATGAAATCCATCGCCACCAGGGCGTGGTAATCCTCATCGACCACGACGGTCATCGCGTCATAACGGCAAGCGAAAGGAAACGCGACGGCGAAGCGGTTCTTGGCGATGCTGCGCGCGGTTTTGTCGACGATTTCGGTCTCGAAAATCACCACATCGTTGATGAACTTGTACAGCGTCTGCACCAGAGCGAAATCACGCTGCTCGGGGCAGTCGCGCAGGAAGGTTTCGCTGAGTACCAGCGGTTGGCGACTGAGCGGATAGATCAGGCGCTCGTCGTTTTCCAGTACACGGCGCGGGCGAGTGCGGATAGTCGCGCGGCTTTCCCAGGCATCGGCGAACGATTGATAGTCGGCGGCGTTCATTGGGCCACCTCCGTCAAGGGTTCGCGCATGCTCACGCGCAGGCCGTCCCACAGGGCGATGCGGCTTTCGACGGCGGCGATGGCGCTGGCGTAGACCTCGGCTTCGCGCTGCGGGTCGCCATCGACCAGACGCTCAAGCAAGTGTTCAGCCGCCGGGCCGTGATCCTCGGAGTCGACCTCGATGTGCCGCTCCAGGTAGTAGCGAAAGGTCGGCGCCTGTTCGATGCCGATGCCCCAGTCGTCCAG
This sequence comes from Pseudomonas sp. LBUM1652, assembly GCF_059716105.1. Taxonomy (NCBI): domain Bacteria; kingdom Pseudomonadati; phylum Pseudomonadota; class Gammaproteobacteria; order Pseudomonadales; family Pseudomonadaceae; genus Pseudomonas; species Pseudomonas sp. LBUM1652. The sequence goes on from NZ_CP166804.1 coordinate 138,864, forward strand.
AATTCGCTGGAACATGGTCGGGATCACACTTTCGCGGCCATGCAGAAACGCAGCGGCCACGCTGTGCCCCGGTGCATGCAGGGCAATGCGCAGAGTGTCGCGGACAAACTGCGCGGCGGCGGGATCGACCTCCACGCTTTGCAGTGCCACGTCATAGCTCACGCCTTCCTGTTGCAACGCGACGAAGCGTTCCACGGCCGAGGTACTCGCACCGACTTCGCGCATCGCATCCAGGTACAGCTCGAAATGGCTGTAATGACCGTGGCTCAAACGGTTGTCGGATTCCTCACCGAGGACAATCTCGTTGATCAGGCGGGCGGCATGCGGATCACGCGGCGGCAACCAGGGCAGACGAGTACAGGTCAGTTCCTGTTGCAAGCGTTTGGTCAGCGACATGAAATCCCAGACGGCAAACACATGGGTTTCCATGAAGCGGCGCAAAACCGCCAAGGAATCGATTTCAGCGAAGATCGGGTGAATGCTGAGTTCGGATTTTTTCAGGGCGAGTTGTTCTTTAGTTGGCATCTTGGTTGGCCTCACAGTTGTTGGAATAGTGGGAGTCGCTCATTCAATTGCGCAATAACGGATAACAACGGCGTGTATGTTTTTTGGTCGAGCTAAAGCCTCATTCGAGTCGATGAAAATTTCGCTATTAGTGCCGTGAAAGTGCTGTTGGCTTGATGCCTTGGCCGGTATGGCCTTGATCTCGTGTCTTGATGAACCAAGCGTGGTACGCCGGGTCGGAGAAAAGCTAATACATCGCAAAACAACTTAACAAGTATATTTTCAATTATTTTTAGTTGTGTGTTTTTCAAGTATGAGAGTCGCCGATAAAACTATTTGAATAAGTTTTATTGGGGCGAAGTTGCTCCTTTCAGTCAATAAAGACCAAAATCGAATAAACAGAGTGAATGCCTCACTCGAAGCAGCTTTTTAATAAAGAGAATGAAGTTATTTGAGGGGATGAAAGTTGGCCCGGAACGACGCCGATTCTTTCCTTTTCCCGTGACAAGGCTCCTTCCGTAGGTTCCTGTTGCGGGGACTGCGCCGACGGTGCGGTGCGTCGCCCGTTCTTTATTGGTTTGGCCGTTCAAGAGTGAGGGTAAATGGCCGCCACGGCTATTACCGATTCATCACCGAGAAGGGTGCAAATATCGGGCTGATTGGCGCAGGGAGGTTAGAGCGAAGATGTGGATATGCCAGTGGATTCGTGGCCGGGGAACGGGGGATTTGTAAGTGGGTTATTCGCCGGGCGGACGCAGTGGTCTGATCCCGGCGTGGAAGTTTCAGCGCGCGGCTTTGCGGCTTTGGGCGGCAGGGCTGGCGAGATAGCGGGTGATGACGTCAACGCCGCGGTTGAGATGTTGTTCGAGCAATGTGATCGAGTGTTCGACATCATGATCGATGACCGCTTGCAGCATCGCGCGGTGGTCCTCTTGGGACAGCTTGCCCAGGCCCATGGCTTCGAGGTTGAAGCGCAGGAAACGCTCCTCCTCGTTGAGACCCTCTTCGACCAGCCGCAGCAGACGCTGGTTGGGTGCCTTTTTATACAGTGCCATGTGGAACAAGCGGTTTAGCCGGCCGATTTCCGTGTAATCGTGTTGGGCCTCGAGCTCTTCGATATAACTCGCTGCCTGTGCGTGATCGGCAGCGGTCAGTCGCGGAATGGACTGACGCATGGCTTCGGACTCGAGCAGGATCCGCAACTCGTAGGTTTCCGTGGCATCGCCCTGGATCAGCGGCGCAACCACGGCGCCTTTGTGCGTGGTGACGCTCAACAATTCCTGCGCTTCGAGCTGGCGCAAGGCTTCGCGCACGGGCATGCGACTGACCCCGAACAGATCGGCCAGATCCTGCTGGCGCAACGCTGTGCCGCATGGCAAACGCCCATCAAGGATGGCGGCGCGCAAGGTTTCTTCGATGACGGACCGAGCCAAGTGTGCGGGAATCGGCCCGTCGACTTTGATGCTGTGCAGCGGTTTGGGCTTCTGTGTCACGACTACGCACCCTGTATGTCGGCTTGATTTGGATCCAAAGGACACTAGTGATTGCTCTACAGGTTGTCAAACCGTGTAACGGTTCAGTGCCTTCATCAGTTTAGCGCGGTCGCGATGATCTCATGGTGCCATTGTTTTTTACCGGGCTAAGCTTCACCATCAAACGCTTTCCTTCCTGCCTTCTGGAAACCTGCTGTGGCGGTATGTTTCGCGATCCCCCGGACTCTGCGCTGGCTAGGCTGCGCACTGTTGCTGGCCGGCGTCATGCTGGGCGGTCTGCATGCCGATTGGGATTTTTCCGCGATCAGTCGCAAAGCTACAGCACTTTATGGACCACTGGGCGCCGGGCAGCAGCGAATCGATGCGTGGCAAAATCTGCTGGCCACGCAGAAACAGGTCGGCGAGATGGAAAAGCTCAAAGTGGTTAACCTGTTTTTCAACAAGCAGGTGCGTTACGTCGAGGATATCGACCTGTGGCACGAGGTCGACTATTGGGAAACCCCTATCGAAGCCTTGTGGAAAGGTGCCGGCGACTGCGAAGACTATGCGATCGCCAAGTATTTCAGCTTGCGCCATCTCGGGGTATCCAGTGACAAGCTGCGCATCACCTACGTCAAGGCCTTGCGCCAGAACCGCGCGCACATGGTGCTGACGTACTATGCCACTCCCGATGCCATGCCATTGGTGCTCGACAGTCTGATCGATCCGATCCAGCCGGCGGCCCAGCGAACCGATTTGCTGCCGGTCTACTCTTTCAATGCAGAAGGTCTGTATCTGCCGGGTGCCAAAGGCAACAAAAAGGTCGGAGACACTAAACGCCTGTCGCGCTGGCAGGATGTGTTGAAAAAAATGCAGGCCGAAGGTTTTCCGGTCGAGTCGATTAACTAGGAGCACGCGCTCAGATGTCTTTGTTCAAACAGCTGTTGATCGCTATCTGTCTGTTCCTGGTGGTCGCCTTCACCGGCAGCTTCATGGTCAGTCTGGAGAGCTCGCGCACCCAGTACGTCAATCAGTTGCGCTCCCACGCCCAGGACGCCGCCACGGCGCTGGCGTTGTCGCTGACGCCGAATATCGACGACCCGGCGATGGTCGAGCTGCTGGTCAGTTCGATTTTCGACAGTGGTTATTACGCGAGCATCCGCGTGGTCGATCTGAAGACCGACCAGACCATCGTCGAGCGCAGTGGCATTCCGGCGGTCACTAATGTGCCGGACTGGTTCGTCAACCTGATCGGTCTGGAACCGGCTGGTGGCGATGCGCTGGTCAGCCGTGGCTGGGAACAGGCGGCGCGGGTCGAGGTGGTCAGCCATCCGATGTTTGCCGTGGCCAAATTGTGGCAGAGCGCCTTGGGCAGTCTTGGCTGGTTGCTGATCTGCGGCGCGCTGAGTGCCGTACTCGGTGCGTTGCTGCTGCGCCGGCAGTTGAAGCCGCTGGATTACATGGTCAAGCAGTCCCACGCCATCGCCCGTCGCGAATTTCTCAGCCTGCCGGAGCTGCCGCGCACGCCGGAGTTGCGGCGTGTGGTGCTGGCCATGAATCAGATGGTCGAGAAGCTCAAGGCGCTGTTTCAGGAGCAGGCCGAGCGCAGTGAAAAACTGCGCGCCGAATCCTATCAGGACAACCTCACCGGTTTGGCCAACCGGCGCTATTTCGAAATGCAGCTGAACAATCGGGTGAGCAATCCGGAGCAGGCCAGTTCCGGTTACCTGCTGCTGTTGCGGGTCAAGGATCTGGCCGGGCTCAACCAGCGGCTTGGCGGTCAGCGCACCGACGAACTGCTGAAAGCGGTCGGCGAGCAACTGTCCCGCGAGTGCGCCAAATACCCGGAAACCCAGAACCTCGTCACCCGTATTCGCGGCGGTGAATTCGCCGTGCTGGCGCCGGGGCTGGTGCGCGAGGAAGCGCTGCAACTGGCGCAGAACCTCGACAGTGCGCTGAGCAGTCTGCACGCCACGGGCGCGACAGATGTGCCGGCGGTGGCCTCTATCGGCCTGGCGCCATTCGTTCACGGCGACTCGCCGCAAGCGGTGCTGACGCTCGGCGATCAGGCGCTGGCGCAAGCTGAAGGGCAGGGCGAGCAGAATTGGGCGTGCATTGATCAAAGCCTCACGGCGGATGTCGGCGACGATCACCACGCCTGGCATCGCTTGCTCGATCAGGCGTTGAGTCAGCAGCGTTTTGAACTGTATTTCCAGCCGGTGGTGGCCGCTCAGGACACGCAACTGGTGCTGCATTACAAGGTGTTGTCGCGCTTGCTCGATGATCAGGGCCAGACCATTCCCGCCGGGCGTTTCCTGCCGTGGCTGGAACGCTTTGGCTGGACCGCGCGACTGGATCGCTTGATGCTCGAACGCGTGCTGGAGCAGATGAAACAGCATGAAGATTCGCTGGCGCTGAACCTGTCCTCGGCAACCCTTGCCGATCCGCAGGCACTGAACAAAGTGTTCGAGATCCTGCGTGCGCATTCCAATCTCGGCGAACGCCTGACCCTGGAAATCGGCGAAGAGCAATTGCCGGAACAAGCGGTGCTGGAGCAGTTGACCCGGCGTCTGCGTGAACTTGGTTTCTCGCTGAGCCTGCAGCGCTTCGGCGGGCGCTTCAGCATGATCGGCAACCTGGCGCGGCTGGGGCTGGCGTACTTGAAGATCGATGGCAGCTACATTCGCGCGATTGATCAGGAAAGTGACAAGCGTCTGTTCATCGAGGCGATCCAGCGGGCGGCGCACAGCATTGATCTGCCGTTGATTGCCGAACGGGTCGAAACGGAAGGGGAGTTGTCGGTGATTCGCGAGATGGGCCTGTATGGGGTTCAGGGACAGTTGTTCGGTGAGCCCAAGCCCTGGAAGTAATCTTTTAGTGCGGTGGTGTCAGTGATGCCGCCTTCGCGAGCAGGCTCGCTCCCACATTTGAAATGCATTCCAATGTGGGAGCGAGCCTGCTCGCGAAAGGGTCAGTCCAGTCACCCAAGGTCCCGGGTCAGATCAAGCCGCCTTCATCTTCATCAATGAGCTGGCTCAACCCACCCAACGCTTCCCGCGCCTGGGTCCGATCCATCAATTTGGCCTGCGCCGCTGGTGGCAGGTCGGTGACGCGGATCACGCCTTTCTGGGTCAGCACCTGAATCAGGTCGTCGAGTACCCGAATCATTTCAAAGTCGCTCTGCTTGAGCTGTTTGAGGCTGTTTTCCACGGCTTCGTTGGCGTACCACGCCTGGATTTCATGGTGATCGGCCGGCAGCGTTTCCGTGGCCTCGGCGTACGCCGCGGCTTCCACGCGAATCAACTGGCCTTGCGCATCGCGTTGCACGTAAAACATTGAGCATCCCTCGGAAATGAACCAGCGTCATGCTGTCAGCAGAATAGCCAACTGCGCGCAAGTATGCGGTGCGGCGATGAAATCGTCACCGCTTCGCCGGGCGCAAACGTGACGGCCGCCCCATAAGGGCGGCCGTTGTTCACGGATCAGCTGTTGTTGTGGTCGACCTTGATGGTTGGGTCGCTGCCGGCAATCAGGTTGTGAATGTTGGCGCTCGACCAGTTGTTGCCTTCCAGTTTGATCGTCACGTCCGGTGTTGCAGCAGCGGCGTCGGCCGAGTTGAACTTGCCGCCCGAGCTGACTTGCAGCGACGACACGCCATCGACCGTGGTGATCTTCAGGAAGTTGTCGATGGTGCTGCCGGTTTCGCCCTGCAACAGATCACGCAGGTCGATACGGTCACCTTCGGCAGCCTTGAAGTCCTTGATCACATCAGTGCCGGTGTCGCCCGATTTCCAGACAAAGGTGTCACCACCCGAACCACCGATCAGGATGTCGTTGCCCTGGCCGCCGATCAATGTGTCGTTGCCGGTGCCGCCGAGCAGGATGTCATTGCCCTTGCCGCCGTCGAGCAGGTCGTTGCCGCCCGAGCCGAACAGGATGTCATTGCCCGCGCCGCCCAGCAGGGTGTCGTTGCCGTCATGCGCACCGGACACATCGAACGCCTGATAGTGCTCGGTGACGTACTGGTGCACGTTGCTAGTGGTGACTTTGCTGACGTCGACGCCGGTTTCCTTGGCCACGAACGCCTGCATCGCCTGATAACCCTCACCGGCAATGCCGTTGAAGCTCACCAGATCGCCAAACAGGATGTCGTTGCCGTCGCCACCGCTGACGGTGTCGTTGCCCGGCATCGTCGCTTCGGTGTGGCCGATGATCGAATTGGCCAGATCTTTCGGATCGATGTTGGTCTGCGGCGTCTTGTCCGAATCGTACGGTTTCAGGTCGTTGAGGCTGACGCCGCTGTTGAGGCCGATGGCTTCAACGTTCGACAGACCGCTGAGCAATGCGAAGCTGCTCGTCGAGTTGTCGGTGGTGGCCGTGGTGGTGCTGCTGCCGGTACCCGAGAGGTTGGAGAACTCATAGGTACCGTCGCCCTGAGCGTGCAGCGTGCCGAAGGTCTGGTACGACCAGTTGCTGCCCGACTTGCTCCAGACCGTCACGGAACCCGTCGCACTGATATCGATCTGGTGCGTGCTGTCTGGATACAGACTGACGGCTGTGCCCAACTTGTAGTTGCTGGTGGTGATCAGGCTGTCGAGGGTTTTGTTGCCGTACAGGTACGGGTTGGTCGACTCGCTGCTCTGGTAGTAGGTCGGCTGACCATCGGTAATGAAGTACGTGAGGTTCTTCGCACCGGTGTTGGCCACCGCTTCAGCGCTCTGGAAGAAGTTGGCCGTGGTCTTGAACACGTCCTCGTAGTTGGTGCCACCGCCGGACGTCATCGAGTCCAGCACTGCCTTGAGTTTGGTCAGGGCGTTAGGGTCGTTGAGATTCACCGACACCGACTGTTTGACCTGGGTATCGAAGTCCACTAGGAAGATGTTCACCGTGCCCGAGTTGCTGCCGCCCAAGCTTTGCTTGAGGGTGTTGAACACCGAAGTCAGCGAGTCCTTCGCGGCGTTGAGCGACGAAGTGCTCATGCTGCCCGAGCTGTCGACCATGAATGCGATGTTGTAGTTGGTGCCAGGCACCACGGTCAGACCGCCGATGTCAGCCACGACGATGTCGTTGCCGTCAGTCCCGGTGACGGTGTCGTCACCTGAAGTCGCGGTCACGGCGTTGTAGACCGCCGGCACCACGGTGACCGGAATGGTCGCTGTGCTGCTCGCCGAACCGCCCACCGCTTCGGTGGAAGTCGAGGTGACGGTCAGATTGAACTGGCCGTTGTAGTAGGTCGGCGGGGTCACGGTCAGGCTGCTGAGGTTCCAGCCGGTGACGTTGGCTTCGCCATTGCTCGCGGTGACGGTGAAGCTGTGGCCTGCGCCGTCGCTCAGCACCGAGCCGACCGGCGCGCCGCTGATCTTCACGCTCAGGGTTTCCGAGCCGTCGGTGTCGGTCAGCGCGGTGGAGACTGCCGACAGTTTCACCGTGGTGCCTTCGGCGCCAGTGTTGAGCTTGTAGCCGTCGTAATAGCCTTCGCCGTTAGTGCCGTGCAGATCGGAGACAGTCACACCGGCATTCACCAGATCCTTCACGCCGGTATAGATCGGCACGCCGGCGCTGCTCAGGTCGACTGCTGCGCCGCCGTTGATCGACAGGTTGACGTCGTAGCTGCCCGGGCCGCTCTGGTTGTGGTGGTAGATGTCCAGGGTGTAGTAGCCGCTGGTGGTCGGAGTGAACGAACCATTGAGGTTACCGCCCGCGCCCCACGTGATCGAGGCCACGTTCTTGCCGCCGATGGTGACCAGCAAGCTGTCATCGCCGACACCGCTGAAGGTGTAGGTCTTGCCGGCTTCCAGATAGATCAGGCCCGACGTTTTCGAGGCGGTACCGGCGGTCACGCTGCCGTCCGACTGCACGTTGTTCACGGTGCCGCTGGAGTTCGGTGTGCCGGCGCCGTCGATCACGTTTTTCAGCGTGGTCGAATCCGCGCCGTTGCCGTTGGTGCCCAGACCCGACAGACCGGTCCAGACTTCCTTGATCAGCCCGGTGGACTTCACGCTGTTGTCGGCCACGCTCACGGTCGGGGCATCCGCCACTGGCGTGATGTCGATCTTCACGGTGCCGGTGTTGCCCAGCAGTTGGCCGTCGGTTGGCTGGAACTTGATCTGCGCGTAGTCAGCCTGGTTGTTGCCCAGGCCGGTGCCGCCGTAACCGTTCACGCCCGACTCGTTGGCATCCGGCATGAAGCGCAGTTTGCCGGCGTCGATGTCAGCCTTGCTGAAGGTCTGGTTGTTGGCGACGTCTTTCCAGGTCGAACCGTCCAGGTACTGCAGTTTGCCTTCGCCCGGCAGCTGGGTGATTTTCACCCCGAGGCTGCTGGCCGGGCTGTCGACGTCGGTCACACCAAAGGTCGACCAGCCGAGGATCAGCGGGGTGTCTTCGGTGCCGGTGACGTTGACTGGCGCTGCGACTGGCGCGTCGTTGACTGCCACCACGTTGACCGTGGTGGTCGCGGTGTTGGAGTAGTTACCACCGTCAGTTACGGTCACGGTGATGATCCGCGGCACAGTGCTCGGGTCTTCACTGCTGTTGGTGAAGCTGATGTTCTTGATGGCCTGCATGTAGTCGGCCAGTGTCGCGTTGCCCGACAGGGTCAGGGTCACCGTGCCGTTGGTGCTGTTGGCATTGATGGTGATGCCATTGACGCTGTTGCCCAGGTTCAGCGCATCGCCGTCCTGACGATTGGTCAGCACCACAGTCGCGCCAGTCAGCATGGTGCTGTCCGGGTCGGTGATTCTGATATCGGTGTCGGCAATCGACACACCCGCGCCCGGAGTGTTTTCGGTGAAGGTCACCTTGTAGTCGGCACCGGTTGCACCGCTGGAGTTGTTGGCGTCCAGATCGATGACCGGTGGCGCATCGTTGTCGATGATCGAGGTGCTGACGCTGCCATTGGTGCCGCTGACTGCGAGGTTCTCGAAGTTGCCACCGGTGGCCGAGTCGATCTTGACCACGAAGTTCTCGGTACCTTCGGTGATCTTGTCATTGATGGTCGCGACGTTGAACTGCGCACTGCTGGCGCCTGCGGGGATCTTCACGGTGTACACGCCAGTGAAGTCCGAACCGTCGGCAGCGGTACCGCTGTAGACGATTTTCAGGGTCACTTCGGTTTGCGCCGGGTGGTTCAGGCTGACGGTGTAGCTGGCGGTCTGGCCTTCGGTCACCGAAGTGCTGCCGGTGATGCTGACCGTGGTGGTGTCGACGGTGTCGGTGACGCTGGTCACGGCTGGTGTGTTGCTGGTTACCAGGTTTTCAAAGCCGCCGCCGCTGGTGCCGGTGATGCTCGCCTGCACGGAGCCGGCGTCTTTGTAGACGTCGTCAGCCGGAGCCGGGACGGTCACGGTGCCCGTGGTTTTGCCCGCTTCGATGGTGATCACCGAGCCGTTCGACAGCGTCACGGTCACTGGCGAACCAGCAGCGTTGGTCAGGGTCGCGGTGTAGGTGATCTGTCCACCTTCGGCCACGGTGCCCGTGGCGCTCAGCGTCAGGTTGGTGGTGTCGATGGTATCGGTCACGGTGGTGCTGACCGGAGTTTTATCGGCGACGAGATTCTCGTAGTTACCGCCAGTCACGTTGGTGATCGAGTTGGTCAGCGGCGCGTGGCCGGTCAGCGCATCGTTCGGTGCGGTGGTGGTCACGGTGCCAGTGGTTTTGCCTACTTCGATAGTGATGTTCTGACCGTTGGCCAGGGTCACGGTGACTGGCGAGCCGGTGACTGGAGCGCCCACAGTGGCGGTGTAAGTGACAGTGCCACCCTCGGCCGTTGTACCGGTCGCGGTCAGTCTGACGGTGGTGGTGTCGATGGTATCGGTGACGCTGGTCACGGCTGGTGTCGTGCTCGGCACGAGGTTTTCGAAGTTGCCGCCGGTGGCGGTGCTGATCGTTGCCTGAACGGTGCCGGCGTCTTTGTAGACGTCATCCGTTGGAGCAGGGACGGTCACGGTGCCAGTGGTTTTACCGGCGTCGATGGTGATCACAGCGCCGTTGCTCAGGGTCACGGTCACTGGCGAGCCAGCAGCGTTGGTCAGCGTCGCGGTGTAGACAATCGAACCGCCCTCGGCCACGGAGCCGGTCGCGCTGAGCGACAGGTTGGTGGTGTCGACTGTGTCGGTGACGGTAGTCGAAACCGGAGTCTTGTCGGCAACAAGATTCTCGTAGTTGCCGCCGCTGACATTGGTGATCGAGTTGGTCAGTGGAGTGTGGCCGGTCAGCGCATCGTTCGGTGCGGTGGTGGTCACGGTGCCAGTGGTCTTGCCGATGTCGATAGTGATTTGCTGACCATTGGCCAACGTCACGACGACAGGCGAGCCGGTTACTGGCGCGCCAACGGTCGCGGTGTAGACGACGTTACCGCCTTCTGCCGCAGTGCCGGTTGCGCTCAGTTTCACTGACGTGGTGTCGATGGTGTCGGTGACGCTGGTCACGGCTGGCGTCGTGCTCGGCACGAGGTTTTCGAAGTTGCCACCGGTGGCGGTGCTGATCGTTGCCTGCACGGTGCCGGCGTCTTTGTAGACGTCATCCGTTGGAGCAGGGACGGTCACGGTGCCAGTGGTTTTACCGGCGTCGATGGTAATCACAGCGCCGTTCGACAGCGTTACTGTCACCGGCGAACCAGCAGCGTTGGTCAGCGTCGCTGTGTAAACAATCGAACCACCCTCGGCCACAGAACCGGTCGCGCTCAGCGACAGATTGGTGGTGTCGACGGTGTCGGTCACGTTAGTGCTGACCGGGGTTTTGTCGGCCACGAGGTTTTCGTAGTTGCCGCCGGTCACGTTGGTGATCGAATTGGTCAGCGGCGCATGGCCGGTCAACGCATCGTTTGGTGCGGTAGTGGTCGCGGTGCCTGTGGTCTGGCCTACACCGATGGTGATGGTTTGACCATTGGCCAGCGTTACCACAACTGGCGAGCCAGTCACTGGAGCACCGACCGTGGCGGTGTAGACGACGTTGCCGCCCTCTGCCGCAGTAGCCGTTGCCGTTAGTTTCACGGTGGTGGTGTCGATGGTATCGGTAACGCTGGTCACGGCCGGCGTCGTGCTTGGCACGAGGTTTTCGAAGTTGCCACCGGTGGCGGTGCTGATCGTTGCCTGAACGGTGCCGGCGTCTTTGTAGACGTCATCCGTTGGAGCAGGGACGGTCACGGTGCCAGTGGTTTTACCGGCGTCGATGGTGATCACAGCGCCGTTCGACAGGGTGACGGTCACTGGCGAGCCAGCAGCGTTGGTCAGCGTCGCTGTATAAACAATCGAACCACCCTCGGCCACCGAGCCAGTCGCGCTCAGCGACAGATTGGTGGTGTCGACGGTGTCGGTCACGTTAGTGCTGACCGGGGTTTTGTCGGCCACGAGGTTTTCGTAGTTGCCGCCGGTCACGTTGGTGATCGAGTTGGTCAGTGGCGTGTGACCGGTCAACGCATCGTTCGGTGCAGTCGTGGTGATGGTGCCAGTGGTTTTGCCCACTTCGATGGTGATGTTCTGACCATTGGCCAGAGTCACGACGACAGGCGAACCTGTTACTGGCGCACCGACGGTTGCGGTGTAGACGACGTTGCCGCCCTCTGCCGCAGTAGCCGTTGCCGTCAGTTTCACGGTGGTGGTGTCGATGGTATCGGTAACGCTGGTCACCGCAGGCGTCGTGCTCGGCACCAGGTTTTCGAAGTTGCCACCCGTGGAGGTGGTGATCGTGGCCTGAACGGTGCCAGCGTCTTTGTAGACGTCGTCGGTTGGCGCTGGAACGGTCACGGTGCCGGTGGTTTTACCCGCTTCGATAGTGATCACCGAGCCGTTGCTCAGGGTCACGGTCACTGGCGAGCCAGCGGCGTTGGTCAGAGTCGCGGTGTAGGTGATCTGGCCACCCTCTGCAACCGAGTTTGTAGCACTCAGAGACAGGTTGGTGGTGTCGACGGTGTCGGTGACGGTGGTCGAAACCGGCGTTTTGTCGGCCACGAGGTTTTCGTAGTTGCCGCCAGTCACGTTGGTGATCGCGTTGGTCAGTGGAGCATGACCGGTCAACGCATCGTTTGGTGCGGTGGTGGTCGCGGTGCCAGTGGTCTGGCCGACACCAATGGTGATGGTCTGACCGTTGGCCAGCGTTACCACAACTGGCGAGCCAGTCACTGGAGCACCGACCGTGGCGGTGTAGACGACGTTGCCGCCCTCTGCCGCAGTAGCCGTTGCCGTCAGTTTCACGGTGGTGGTGTCGATGGTATCGGTAACGCTGGTCACGGCTGGCGTCGTGCTTGGCACGAGGTTTTCGAAGTTGCCACCGGTGGCGTTGCTGATCGTCGCCTGTACGGTACCGGCGTCTTTGTAGACGTCATCGGCAGGCGCAGGAACGGTCACTGTGCCAGTGGTTTTACCGGCCTCAATGGTGATCACAGCGCCGTTGGACAGGGTCACGGTGACTGGCGAGCCAGCGGCGTTGGTCAAGGTTGCGGTGTAAACAATCGAACCGCCCTCGGCTACGGTACCGGTCGCGCTCAGCGAGAGATTGGTGGTGTCGACAGTGTCGGTGACATTGGTCGAAACCGGGGTCTTGTCGGCCACCAGGTTCTCGAAGTTGCCACCTGTTACGTCAGTGATCGAGTTGGTTAGCGGAGCGTGGCCCGTCAATGCGTCGTTTGGAGCCGTGGTGGTCGCAGTACCGGTGGTCTGGCCAACGCCAATGGTGATCGTCTGACCGTTGGCCAGGGTTACGACGACCGGCGAGCCAGTGACTGGCGCGCCGACAGTCGCGGTGTAGGTGACGTTGCCACCCTCAGCAGTCGACTCTGTCGCTGTCAGTTTGACGGTGGTGGTGTCGATGGTGTCGGTGACGTTGGTCACTGCCGGTACGGTACTCGGCACCAGGTTTTCGAAGTTGCCACCGGTCGCGGTCGAAATGGTTGCTTCGACTTTGCCGGCGTCTTTGTAAACGTCGTCGGCTGGCGCAGGAACAGTCACCGTGCCGGTGGTTTTACCGGCCTCAATGGTGATCACGGCGCCGTTGGACAGGGTCACGGTGACTGGCGAGCCGGCCGCGTTGGTCAGGGTTGCGGTGTAAACAATCGAACCACCCTCGGCCACGGTACCAGTTGCGCTGAGCGACAGGTTGGTGGTTTCGACGGTATCGGTGACCGTGGTCGAAATCGGGGTCTTGTCGGCCACCAGATTCTCGTAATTGCCGCCGGTTACACCGGTGATCGAGTTGGTCAGCGGCGCCTGACCGGTCAGTGCATCGTTCGGTGCAGTGGTGGTCACGGTGCCGGTGGTTTTACCCACTTCGATGGTGATGTTCTGACCATTTGCCAAGGTCACAACAACCGGCGAACCGGTGACTGGCGCGCCAACCGTCGCGGTGTAAGTGACAGTACCGCCTTCAGCCACTGACGTATCGGCCGTCAGTTTGACCGTCGACGTATCGATGGTGTCGGAGACGTTGGTGACGGCTGGAACAGTGCTCGGCACCAGGTTCTCGAAGTTGCCGCCCGTGGCGTTGGTGATAGTTGCCTGTACGGTACCGGCGTCTTTGTAGACGTCATCGGCAGGCGCAGGAACGGTCACTGTGCCAGTGGTTTTACCCGCTTCGATGGTGATCACGGCGCCGTTCGACAGCGTCACGGTCACTGGCGAACCAGCGGCGTTGGTCAGGGTCGCGGTGTAAGTGATCTGGCCACCCTCGGCCACGGAGCCGGTCGCACTCAGCGACAGGTTAGTCGTGTCGACGGTGTCGGTGACAGTGGTCGAAACAGGGGTTTTGTCGGCAACGAGGTTTTCGTAGTTGCCGCCAGTCACACCAGTGATCGAGTTGGTGAGCGGCGCTTGGCCGGTCAGCGCATCGTTCGGCGCAGTGAAGGTCACGGTGCCGGTTGTTTTACCCACTTCGATGGTGATGTTCTGACCGTTAGCCAGGGTCACAGTGACCGGAGAACCGGTAACTGGTGCACCCACGGTCGCGGTGTAAGTAACGGTGCCACCTTCAGCCGCCGACTCGGTCGCGGTCAGTTTCACAGTGGTGGTGTCGACTGTGTCGGTGACATTGGTCACAGCTGGAACAGTGCCCGGCACCAAATTCTCGAAGTTGCCACCGGTTGCCGTGGAAATGGTCGCCTCGACCTTGCCGGCGTCTTTGTAGACGTCATCGGTTGGCGCAGGAACTGTCACGGTGCCAGTGGTTTTACCGGCCTCGATGGTGATCACGGCGCCATTGGAAAGCGTCACGGTTACCGGCGTGCCTGCCGGGTTGGTCAGCGTTGCGGTATAAACGATCGAACCGCCTTCAGCCACCGAGTCGGTCGCGGTCAGGTTCAGGTTGGTGGTGTCGGTGGTGTCCGACACGGTGGTGTCGGCGGACTTGCCGTCGACCGCCAGTTTTTCGTAGTTGCCGCCAGTGGCGCCGTCGATGGTCACGCTCAGGGAGCTGCCGCCCGCCAATGGGCTGTTCGGCGCGACGAAGTTCACGGTGCCAGTGGTTTCGCCGACCGCGATGGTGATGGTCTGGCCGTTGGACAGCGTCACCACGACTGGCGAGCCGGTCACTGGCGCGGTCACGGTCGCGGTGTAGACCACGGTTTCGCCTTCGGCGACGTTCGTGGTGGCGGTCAGCGATACGGTGGAGGTGTCGATGGTGTCGTTGACGGTGGTCACCGCCGGCACAGTGCTCGGCACCAGATTCTCGAAGTTGCCGCCGGTAGCAGTGGAAATAGTCGCTTCGACTTTACCGGCATCTTTGTAGACGTCATCGGCTGGCGCAGCAACAGTCACGGTGCCGGTAGTTTTACCGGCCTCGATGGTGATCACGGCGCCGTTGCTCAGCGTCACGGTCACTGGCGTGCCGGCAGCGTTGGTGAGGGTCGCGGTATAGGTGATCTGGCCGCCTTCATTCACCGAACCGGTAGCGCTGAGCGACAGGTTAGTGGTGTCGGTGGTGTCGGTCACGGTGGTGCTGACCGGGGTTTTGTCGGCCACGAGGTTTTCGTAGTTGCCGCCACTCACGCCGGTGATCGCGTTGGTCAGCGGCGCATTGCCGGTCAATGCATCGTTCGGCGCCGTGAAGGTCACGGTGCCCGTGGTTTTGCCGACTTCGATGGTGATGTTCTGACCGTTGGCCAGGGTCACGACAACCGGCGAACCGGTGACTGGCGCGCCGACAGTCGCGGTGTAAGTGACGGTGCCACCTTCCGCCGCAGACTCGGTAGCGGTCAGTTTGACGGTCGAGGTGTCGATGGTGTCAGTGACGTTGGTCACGGCTGGCGTGGTGCTTGGAACCAGATTCTCGAAGTTGCCGCCAGTAGCTTCTTTGATGGTGACTTCGACTTTGCCGGCGTCTTTATAGACGTCATCGGCAGGCGCAGGAACAGTCACGGTGCCAGTGGTTTTACCCGCCTCGATGGTGATCACCGAGCCGTTCGAAAGCGTCACGGTTACCGGCGTGCCGGCCGGGTTGGTCAGTGTCGCGGTGTAAACAATCGAACCGCCCTCGGCCACGGAGCCGGTCGCACTCAGCGACAGGTTAGTGGTGTCGACGGTGTCGGTCACCGAGGTCACGGCCGGGGTCTTGTCGGCAACCAGATTCTCGTAATTGCCGCCGCTGGCGTTGTCGATCTTCACGCTCAGCGTGTTGCCGCCGGCCAATGCATCGTTCGGCGCAGTGAAGTTGACGCTGCCGCTGCTGGCGCCGACCGGGATAGTGATGGTCTGGCCGTTGGACAGGGTCACGACAACCGGCGAACCGGTCACCGGAGCAGTCACGGATGCGGTGTAAACCACCACGCCACCTTCAACGGTTCCGGCGGTGGCGGTCAGCGAGACGGTGCTGTTGTCGATGGTGTCGGTGACGTTGGTCACCGCTGGTGTCTTGTCGACGACCAGGTTTTCGAAGTTGCCACCGGTAGTCTTGGTGATGCTGGCGTCGACTTTGCCGGCGTCCTTGTACACGTCATCGGCCGGGGCCGCGACGGTGGCGGTGCCGGTAGTCGCGCCTTTGGCGATGTTGATCACCGCGCCGTTGCTCAGGGTCACGGTCATGGCCGTGCCGGCGGCATTGGTCAGGGTCGCGGTGTAGATAATCGAACCGCCCTCGGCGACCGAACCGGTGGCGCTCAGGCTGATATTGGTGGTGTCGACCGTGTCGGTGACGGTGGTAACCACCGCCGAGCGGTTGGCATCGACCTGCTCGAAGTTGCCGCCGCTGTGGCTGGCAATCGCGGTCTGCACCTTGCCGCCGTCGATGTACGGGGTGTTCGCCGGCGCTGCGAAGTTCACCGAGCCGCTAGTGGCGCCGGCAGCGATGTTGATCACCGCGCCGTTGGCCAGGGTCACGGTCATGGCGGTGCCGGCCGGATTGCTCAGGGTCGCGGTGTAGGTAATCTGGCCACCTTCGCTGACGGTGTCGCTGGCGCTCAGGGTCAATGTGGTCTTGTCGACGGTGTCATTGACGGTGGTGCTGACCGGGGTCTTGCTGACGTCGAGCTTCTCGAAGTTGCCGCCAGTGGCATCGGTCATGGTCACGGTGAGCTTGCTGACGTCTTTGTAGACGTCATCGCTCGGCGCCGCGATGGTCACCGAACCGCTGGTTTTACCAGCCTCGATGGTGATGGTCTGGCCATTGCTCAGGTTGACGGTCACCGGGGTTTGCGCGGCGTTGGTCAGGGTCGCGGTGTAGGTGATCGACGTGCCTTCGAGCACATAGCTTTCAGCGCTGAGGGTGAGGTGCGTGGTGTTGACGGTGTCGGCGACGTTGGTCACCGCTGGCGTCGGATTGGCCACCAGGTTTTCGAAATTGCCGCCCGTGGTCTCTTTGATCGTCACTTCGACTTTGCCGGCATCTTTGTAGACGTCATCGGCTGGCGCCGGAACGGTTACGGTGCCGGTGGTCTTGCCAGCTTCGATGGTGATGGTCGAACCGTTGCTCAGGGTCACGGTCACCGGGGTGCCGGCCGGGTTGGTCAGCGTAGCGGTGTAGACGATCTGCCCGCCTTCGTTGACGTTGCCGGTGGCGGTCAGCGAAACGGTGGTGGTGTCGACGGTATCGGTGACGGTGGTGCTGACCGGGGTTTTGTCGGCCACGAGGTTTTCGTAATTGCCGCCGCTGACGTTGGTGATCGAGTTGGTCAGCGGTGCATGACCGGCCAATACGTCGTTCGGTGCAGTGGTGGTTACGGTGCCGGAGGTCTTGCCGACTTCGATGGTGATGTTCTGACCGTTGGCCAGGGTCACCACAACGGGCGAACCGGTCACCGGCGCACCAACAGTCGCGGTGTAGGTGACGGTGCCACCTTCAGCGGCAGTTTCGGTAGCGCTCAGTTTTACCGTCGAGGTGTCGATGGTGTCTGTGACGTCGGTGACGGCCGGAACGGTGCTTGGCACCAGATTCTCGAAGTTGCCGCCCGTGGCGTCCTTGATGGTCACTTCGACTTTACCGGCGTCTTTGTAGACGTCATCGGCAGGCGCCGGAACGGTCACGGTGCCAGTGGTTTTGCCCGCTTCGATGGTGATGACCGAGCCGTTGCTCAAGGTCACGGTCACCGGCGAGCCAGCGGCGTTGGTCAGCGTCGCGGTGTAAACAATCGAGCCGCCCTCGGCCACGGAACCGGTGGCGCTCAGGGACAGATTGGTGGTGTCGACGGTGTCGGTGACGGTGGTCGAAACCGGCGTCTTGTCGGCCACGAGGTTTTCGTAGTTGCCGCCGCTGACGTTGGTGATCGAGTTGGTCAGTGGGGCTTGGCCAGTCAGCGCATCGTTCGGTGCGGTGGTGGTGACGGTGCCTGTGGTTTTGCCGACTTCGATGGTGATGTTCTGACCGTTGGCCAGGGTGACAGTCACTGGCGAACCGGTCACTGGCGCGCCAACAGTGGCGGTATAGGTGACGGTGCCACCTTCGGCGGCCGACTCGGTGGCGGTCAGTTTTACGCTGGTGGTGTCAACGGTGTCGGTGACTTCGGTAACGGCTGGAACGGTGCTTGGCACCAGATTCTCGAAGTTGCCGCCCGTGGCGTCCTTGATGGTCACTTCGACTTTGCCGGCGTCTTTATAGACGTCATCGGCAGGTGCCGGAACGGTCACGGTGCCGGTGGTTTTGCCCGCCTCGATGGTGATGACAGAGCCGTTGCTCAGGGTCACGGTGACTTGCGAACCAGCGGCGTTGGTCAAGGTCGCGGTGTAAGTAATCTGGCCACCTTCAGCCACGGAGCCGGTAGCGCTCAGCGACAGATTGGTGGTGTCGGTGGTGTCAGTCACCGTGGTGCTGACTGGCGTCTTGTCGGCAACGAGATTCTCGTAATTGCCGCCCGTCACGTTGGTGATTGCATTGGTCACCGGGGCCTGGCCAACCAGCGCATCATTCGGCGCAGTGAAGGTCACGGTGCCGGTGGTTTTACCCACTTCGATGATGATGTTCTGGCCGTTGGCCAAGGTCACCACAACCGGTGAACCGGTAACCGGCGCGCCAACGGTGGCGGTGTAGGTGACGGTGCCGCCTTCAGCAACCGAGGTGTCTGCAGTCAGTTTGACGGTCGAAGTGTCGATGGTATCGGTCACTTCGGTCACGGCAGGCGTGGTGCTCGGAACCAGGTTCTCGAAGTTGCCGCCAGTGGCCTTGTCGATGGTCACTTCTACTTTGCCGGCGTCTTTATAGACGTCATCGGCCGGCGCCGGAACGGTCACGGTGCCCGTGGTTTTGCCCGCTTCGATGGTGATCACCGAGCCGTTGCTCAGCGTCACGGTAACCGGCGAACCGGCAGCGTTGGTCAACGTCGCGGTGTAAACGATCGAACCGCCTTCAGCCACGGAACCAGTCGCGCTCAGGGACAGATTGGTGGTGTCGACGGTATCGGTGACGGTGGTCGAAACCGGGGTCTTGTCGGCCACGAGATCTTCGTAGTTGCCGCCAGACACGCCAGTGATCGAGTTGCTCAGCGGTGCATTACCGGTCAACGCATCGTTTGGCGCGATGAAGGTCACGGTGCCGGTGGTTTTACCGACTTCGATGGTGATGCTTTGACCATTGGCCAGGGTCACCACGACCGGCGAACCGGTCACTGGCGCGCCAACGGTGGCGGTGTAAGTGACGGTGCCGTCTTCAGCCACCGAGGTATCGGCGCTCAGTTTGACGGTCGAAGTGTCGATGGTGTCGGTCACTTCGGTTACGGCTGGGGTGGTGCTCGGAACGAGGTTCTCGAAGTTGCCGCCGGTGGCGTCCTTGATCGTCACTTCAACTTTGCCGGCGTCTTTATAGACGTCATCGGCTGGCGCCGGAACGGTCACGGTGCCGGTGGTCTTGCCCGCTTCAATGGTGATCACCGAGCCGTTGCTCAGGGTCACGGTCACTGGGGTTTGTGCGGCGTTGGTCAGGGTCGCGGTGTAAACGATCGAACCGCCTTCAGCCACAGAACCGGTCGCGCTCAGCGACAGATTAGTGGTGTCGACCGAGTCGGTAATGGTGGTGGTCGCTGGCGTCGGGTTCGGCACCAGATTTTCAAAGTTGCCACCGGTAGCGCCGGTGATGGTGGTGCTGACGGTGCTGCCATTGTTGTAGACGTCGTTGGCCGCAGTCGGCACGTTGACGCTGCCGCTGGTTTTGCCAGCTTCAATGGTGATGGTCGAGCCGTTCGACAGGGTAATGGTGACCGGCGTTTGCGCAGCGTTGGTCAGGGTTGCGGTGTAGGTGATCTGGCCACCTTCGACGACGGTGCCGGTCGCGGTGAGGCTGACGCTGGTGGTGTCGATCGAATCGGTAACGGTGGTGGTCGCTGGCGTGGTGTTCGGCACCAGGTTTTCGAAGTTGCCACCTGTGGCGCCGGTAATCGTCGTGCTGACGGTGCCGCCATTGTTGTAGACGTCGTTTGGCGCGGTCGGCACGTTGACGGTGCCGGTAGTCTGGCCCGCGCCAATGGTGATGGTCGAACCGTTCGACAGGGTGACGGTGACCGGGGTTTGCGCCGGGTTGGTCAGGGTCGCGGTGTAGGTGATCTGGCCGCCTTCGACGACGCTGCCGGTGGCGGTCAGGGTCAGGCCGGTGTTATCGATCGAGTCGGTGATGGTGGTCACCGCCGGTGTCGGGTTCGGCACCAGGTTCTCGAAGTTACCGCCCGTGGCACCTGTAATGGTGGTGGTGACGGTGCTGCCGTTGTTATAGACGTCGTTGGCCGGGGTCGGCACGTTGACGGTGCCGGTGGTCTGGCCGGCGCCGATGGTAATGGTCGAGCCGTTCGACAGGGTGACGGTCACCGGGGTTTGCGCCGGGTTGGTCAGGGTTGCTGTGTAGGTGATCTGCCCGCCTTCGGTAACGCTCGGGCCGGCCGTCAGGGTGACGGTGGTGGTGTCGAGGGTGTCGGTGACCTGAGTCGTGGCCGGGGTGGTCGGCGGCGTCACGGTGATGCCGTTGCCGCCAGTGGTGCCGGTGACGGTCACGTCGATCTGGGTCGGGTCGTTATAAACGGTGTCGTTCGGCGCCAATGGCACGTTGACGGTGCCGGTGGTGGAACCGGCCGGGATCACGATCACCGCGCCGTTGGACAGGGTGATGGTCAGGTCGGTCAGCGGCGCTTGGGTCAGGGTCGCGGTGTAGACCAGCACGCCGCCGGCTTCGGTAATGGTCGGCGTGGCGCTGAGGCTCAGGGTCGACTCACGCAGGGCGTTGGTGGTGGTGTCGGTGGTCTGGCCGCCAGTGATGTCTTGCGCAATTTGGCCCGCAGCGTTGATGCCCGCCGTAGGGAAGCCAATGGTCGGATCAACGCGGCCCGCCGTGGCATCGAGCATCACAAAGCTGTGACCGCCACCCGCCGCGCCGCCCGTACCTGCGGCGGTTGCGCCGGCAGCGGTGGCTTCAAGTGCGGTAGTCGGGTCGACGCCCGCAGCGATGGCTTGCTGCAGTTCTTCTACCGACGGCGCCGCCTGCGCGGTGGCTTCGGCCAGGTCAGTGCTGGAGTCGGGCGCGTTGGCGCTCCACTGGGTTTCACGGCCCAGATCCAGGGTGCGGCCATCAGCCAGTTCCAGCGACACGGCGCCCGACAGACCGGTGTCGATCTGATCGCCGACAAACAGTCGGTCGCCTTCAACGAGTACGCGACGTACGCCCTCTGGGGACACCACGAATACCTGACCGACAATGCTTTTGACGATGGCAACAACACTGCTCATTGAAGACTCTCCGGGGTGTCACGTTCAGTTGACTTCCATGGACCTGATGGCATGGATGCCGATTCAGTCTGGACGTACTTTAAAAATTTGCTAAACAAGTTTTGACGCATGCGATCGTCAATAATTTGGCTATATTCTTTCGCGATTAACTTTATGCCAAACTATTGACCTTATGGGTGCCATCCTAAACAATCGCCCCACTAATGTCACATTGATATTTCCGCGGCGACCTGTCCTTTTGCGTGTGATCCAGTTCCTGTTTCGAACTTTCCGACATACGGTCAATCCGGTTGCCAATCATCCGACGCAGCAGCACGTTTAGCTGTGATTCAAGACAAGTAGTTCTGGGAAATCGTTACCATGCGTTCGCATTTGTTCAAGGCTCTACCCTTCGCTCTCGCCGCGTCTTTCGCACAAGCACAATCCTTACCAGAAGCCATGCAACAGGCATTGGATGTCCATCCGGAAATCCAGGCAGGGGTCAACAGTCGTTTAGCTGCGGATTATCAATTAAAGGCAGCAAAGGGGGGATACCTGCCCAAGGTCGATCTGCTGGGCGGTTATGGCCGTGAAGGCACCGACAGCGTAACCACCCGCGCCAACGGTGGCGGCAATCATTGGGAAACCCTGAACCGCAGCGAGTCAAGTTTACGTCTTTCGCAAATGGTCTTTGACGGTTTTGCGACCTCCAGTGAAGTCGGGCGTCAACAAGCCAACGTTAACTCCCGCGCTTACTCGCTGCTGGGCACCTCGGAGCGCACGGCGTTAACCGTGGCCCAGGTTTATCTGGATGTGCTGACCCGCCGCGAATTCGTGCGACTGGCTGAAGAAAACCTCAAGAGCCACCAGCGCATTTATGACCAGATTCAGCTGCGTACCCAGCGTGGCGTGGGCAGTGGCGCCGACCTCGATCAGGCCGAAGCGCGGATGGCTCAGGCCCGCAACAACCTGATCACTGAGCAGACCAACCTCGCCGACTCCGAGACCAACTTCCTCAGCGCCGTCGGCCAGATGCCTGATCAATTGGAGCGTCCGGCGCCGTTCATGGCGATGATGCCGGCCAACCTTAACGAAGCGCGCGCGCAAATGCTGGAAAACAGCCCGATCCTGCGCTCGGCCGAGTCCGACATCGCTGCTGCAGAGAAGCAATACCAAACCGCCAAGTCGACGTTCTACCCACGCTTCGACGCCGAGCTGGGCCGCACCGCCGACAACGATCTCGACGGCCAGAACGGCCACAGCAACGAATGGCAGGCCATGTTGCGCATGCGCTTCAACCTGTATTCGGGCGGTAGCAACAAAGCTGATCTGGAATCCAAGTCGTACCTGTCAAACCAGGCGCTGGACATCCGCAACAACGCCCTGCGTCAGTTGAATGAAGAGCTGGGCCTGGCCTGGAACGCCCTGAACAACGCTAACGCCCAGGTGCCAATCGCTCAGCAATACGTCGATCACAGCACCTCGGTGCGTACCGCCTACCAGCGTCAGTTCAGCCTCGGCGAACGTACCTTGCTCGACTTGCTCGACAGCGAAAACGAGTTGTTCACCGCTTCGCGGCGTCTGGCTGAAATCAAAAACATTCAGTTATTTACTCAATACCGAATCAAGGCGACCATGGGCGAGTTGCTCAGAAGCCAGGGAGTGGTCGCACCGTTGGCATCCGTTGTGCAGAACGACGTGAAGCCCAAGGTCCAGTTGCCTGGGATGAATTGAGTTATCCCTTTTCAATTGCCAAAGAGTGTCGAGCGTGGAATCAGAAGTCAGTCGAGTTCATCTCAGTCATGATCCACGCGCGTTGCACGACGATCCGTTACTGGACGGTCTGCTAGCCCTTTGCATGCTGCACCAGAAACCCGCCAGCGCCGCGATGCTGACCACCGGCCTGCCGCTGCCCAAACAACGTCTGAGTGTCGAGTTGCTGCCCCGCGCGGCGGCTCGCGCCGGCCTGCAAGGTCGGGTGCTGCAACGCAAGCTGGAAGAAATTCCGGCGATCGCCATGCCGGCGTTGTTGCTGCTCAAGGACGGCCGCAGTGCCGTACTGCTTGGCTGGCAGGATGAAAATCAGGCCCGGGTGCTGCTCAGCGAAAGCGATGGCGGCGAATCGGTGGTCAGCCGCGAACTGCTTGCCGATGACTACACCGGCAAAGTCTTCTTCGCCCAGCCGCAACACAAATTCGACGTTAACCACGGCACGCTGATTCCACGCGCCCGCTCGTGGTTCCGCGACACCCTCAAGCGTTCGCGCTGGCTTTACGCCGACGCCATCGCCGCCAGTTTCCTGATCAACATCATTGCCATGGCCGCGCCGCTGTTCGTGATGAACGTCTACGACCGCGTAGTGCCAAACCAGGCCGAAGCGACCCTGTGGGTGCTGGCGCTGGGCATCACCGGCGCCTACATCTTCGACCTGATCCTCAAAAGCCTGCGCAGCCTGTGCCTGGATCTGGCCGGCAAGAAAACCGACCTGATCATCTCGGCGACGCTGTTCGAACGCATCGTCGGCATGGCCATGAAATACCGCCCGGCGCGGGTCGGCAGCTTCGCCCAGAACATCCACGAGTTTCAGAGCCTGCGCGACTTCCTCGCTTCGCTGACCCTGACCAGCCTGATCGATTTGCCGTTCACCATCCTGATCTTCATCGTCATCGCCATTCTTGGCGGGCATCTGGTGTGGATTCCGGTGCTGGCGTTCCCGATCGCTCTGCTGATCGGTTATGCGTTGCAAAAGCCGCTGGTGGCAACCATGGAACGAACCATGGCCCTCGGCGCCGAGCGTCAATCGAGCCTGATCGAAACCCTCGCCGGCCTCGACGCGGTGAAGGTCAACAACGCCGAAAGCGAACGCCAATACCAGTGGGAACAAACCATCGGCACCCTCAGCCGCTTGGAGCTGCGGGTGAAAATGCTGTCCGGTCTGGCGATGAACATCACCCTGCTGATCCAGCAACTGGCCGGGGTGATCATGATTGTCTTCGGCGTCTATCAGATCATCGACGGTCATCTGAGCATGGGCGGCCTGATTGCCTGCTACATGCTCAGCGGCCGCGCACTGAGCCCGCTGGCCTCGCTATCCGGTCTGCTGACCCGATATCAACAAGCTCGGGTGACCATGACCTCGGTAGACCAGATGATGGAGCTGCCGCAGGAACGCAATTTCGAAGAGCGCCCACTGAGCCGCAAGGTTCTGCAAGGCGCCATCGAATGCCGTCAACTCAACTTCACCTACCCGGAACAACAGAACCCGGCGTTGAAGAACATCAATCTGGTGATTCGTCCCGGCGAGAAGATCGGCATCATCGGCCGAAGCGGTTCGGGCAAGAGCTCGCTGGCGAAACTGCTGGTGGGCCTGTATCAGCCGGACGACGGCGCGTTGCTGGTCGACGGCGTGGATATTCGCCAGATCGACGTCAGCGAACTGCGCTACAACATCGGCTACGTGCCGCAGGACATCCAGTTGCTCGCCGGCACCCTGCGCGACAACCTTGTCTCCGGCGCGCGCTATGTAGAAGACGAGCTGGTACTGCAAGCCGCTGAACTGGCCGGCGTTCACGAATTCGCCCGTCTGCATCCGCAAGGGTATGAACTGCAAGTCGGCGAGCGCGGGCAGAACCTGTCGGGCGGTCAACGCCAGAACGTCGCCCTGGCCCGGGCATTGTTGCTCAATCCGCCGATTCTGTTGATGGACGAGCCGACCAGCGCCATGGACAACACCGGTGAAGAACGCCTCAAGCAACGCCTCGCGGCGGTGATTGAAAACAAGACCGTGGTGCTGGTGACACACCGGGCATCACTGCTGTCGCTGGTGGATCGCCTGCTGGTGATCGACCGTGGACAGATTCTCGCCGATGGCCCGAAAGCCGCCGTGATGGAAGCGTTGAAGAAGGGGCAGATCAGTGTTGCTTAAGTCGGGTGTCAAGGATTCGATCCGTCGTTACTTCAAAGGCTCCGCTTCGCTGCAGGGCCAGCCACTGCCGGAGGTCAACAAGGCGCTGATAGAAGACGCCCCGCGCGTCGTTCGCCTGACCATCTGGGCGATCATCGGCTTCTTCGTCTTTCTGATGCTCTGGGCCAATTTCGCCGTGATCGACGAAGTGACCAAGGGCGACGGCAAGGCCATTCCTTCGTCGAAGATCCAGAAAATCCAGAACCTTGAGGGCGGGATCGTCGCCGAACTGTTCGTCAAGGAAGGCCAGATCGTCGAGGCCGGCGCGCCTCTGATTCGTCTGGACGACACACGATTTGCCTCCAACGTCGGCGAAACCGAAGCGGATCGGCAGTCGATGTTGCTGCGCGTGGAGCGCCTTAGCGCCGAAGTCGATGACCGTCCGTTGAATTTCCCGGAAGACGTAGTCAAAGCGGTGCCGGGTCAGGCCAAGAGCGAAGAATCCCTGTACATCAGCCGCCGCCAGCAATTGCACGACGAGATCGGCGGGTTGCAGGAGCAGTTGATCCAGCGCCAGCAAGAGCTGCGCGAATTCAGCTCCAAGCAGGCGCAATATCGCCAGCAACTTGGCCTGCAACGGCAGGAAATCAACATGTCCGAGCCACTGGTGGCGCAGGGCGCGGTATCCCCAGTAGAAGTGCTGCGTCTCAAGCGTGCCGAAGTGGAAACCCGTGGTCAGCTCGACGCCACGACTCTGGCTATTCCCCGCGCTGAATCGGCGATCAAGGAAGTACAGCGCAAGATCGACGAGACTCGCGGCAAATTCCGCAGCGAAGCGCTGACCCAGCTCAACGAAGCCCGCACCGACCTGAACAAGGCCCAGGCCACCGGCAAAGCGCTGGAAGACCGGGTCAGCCGTACGCTGGTCACCTCGCCGGTACGCGGCATCGTCAACAAGTTGCTGGTCAATACCATCGGCGGCGTGATCCAGCCGGGCAGCGACATGGTAGAAATCGTGCCGCTGGACGACACCTTGCTGGTCGAAGCCAAGATCCGCCCGCAGGACATCGCGTTCCTGCATCCGGGGCAGGAAGCGATCGTGAAATTCACCGCGTATGACTACACCATCTACGGCGGGCTGAAAGCCCAGTTGGAGCAGATCGGCGCCGACACCATCACCGACGAAGACAAGAAAACCACCTACTACATCATCAAAGTGCGCACCGAACGCAGCCACTTGGGCACCGATGAGAAGCCGTTGCTGATCATTCCAGGGATGGTGGCGTCGGTGGATATCATCACCGGCAAGAAGTCGGTGTTGAGTTATCTGCTCAAGCCGATCATTCGGGCGCGGGCCGAGGCGTTGCACGAGCGCTGATCTTCACCGGGGCTAATGGCCCCATCGCTAGCAGGCTAGCTCCCACAGGGGATCTCTATCGAACATAAAATTTGTGTTCACAGAGGATCCCGGTGGGAGCTAGCCTGCTAGCGATGGCGTCCGCTTAAACAACACATCCCGCCAATAAGTGACACAAAACGTCACTCACCATCCAGTTCATTCCACACGATTCGCCATATCGTTATTCGCTAACGGTATTTAATTTCCAATTCTTATAGCTATAAAGTCACTCCCCTGCGTACCTGCCGACCAATCGGCGCGCCGCACGACCTGAACCAACACGCAATCCAGCGTGAGTTTCTGATCGACGCGCGCGCCCATGAGCGCGCCGTGCGTGGGAGATTGAAAGATGTCCGCAGCTACTGCCACTCCAAGCGCCGCGACCGCCGCGCCGCAAACCTTCGAAATTCGCCCGTTCAGCGGTGCCGTCGGCGCCGAGATCATCGGCCTCGACCTGACCCGTCCGGTCAATGACAAGGACTTCTCGCGCATTCACCGCGCGCACCTCGATCACCACGTCGTGGTGTTCCGCGAACAGCGCATCACCCCACAACAGCAGATCGACTTCAGCCGCCGCTTCGGCGTGTTGCAGATCCACGTGCTCAAGCAGTTCCTGCTGGCCAACCACCCGGAAATCCTCATCGTTTCCAACATCGTCGAGAACGGCCAGAACATCGGTCTGGGCGATGCCGGCAAGTTCTGGCACTCCGACCTTTCCTATAAAGAGCTGCCGAGCCTCGGCTCGATGCTGCATGCGCAGGAGTTGCCGTCCGAGGGTGGCGACACTTTGTTTGCCGACATGCACAAAGCCTGGGACAGCCTGCCCGAGGCGCTGCGCAAAGCGGTGGAGGGCCGCTCGGCTGCGCACTCCTACACCGCGCGTTACAGCGAGACCAAATTCGAAGGCAATTGGCGCCCGACCCTGACTCCCGAGCAACTCGCCCAAGTCGCCGAAGTGGTGCACCCGATTGCCCGCACCCATCCTGAAAATGGTCGTAAGTCGCTGTTCGTCAGTGAAGGCTTCACCACACGCATCGTTGGCCTGCCGCACGACGAGAGCAAACAACTGCTCGCCGAGCTCTACGCCCACAGCGTGCTGCCGCACAACATCTACCGCCACCAATGGCAGCCCCACGACATGGTGTTCTGGGACAACCGTTCCCTGATCCATCTCGCCGCCGGTTGCCCTGCGCACCTGCGCCGCAAGCTGTATCGCACGACCATTCAGGGCGACGCGCCTTTCTGATTTGCCGGAGATTCGATCATGTCCAAACGTCTTCCATTTGCGCCGCTGGCCGCGGCCATCGGCCTCGGTTTCAGTCTGATTGCTGGCAGCCTGGTGGCGCCGACCGTGGCTCACGCCGAAGGTGAAATCCGCATCGCCGAGCAGTTCGGCATCGTCTATTTATTGCTCAACGTGGTGCGCGATCAGGGCCTGATCGAGAAGTACGGCAAGCAGGAAGGCCTCGACATCAAGGTCGACTGGACGCAGTTGTCCGGTGGCGCGGCGGTCAACGACGCGCTGCTTTCAGGCTCCATCGATATTGCCGGCGCTGGCGTCGGCCCGCTGCTGACCATCTGGGATCGCACCCACGGCAAGCAGAACGTCAAAGCCGTGGCCTCGCTGGGCAACTTTCCGTACTACTTGGTGAGCAACAATCCCAAGGTCAAGACCATTGCTGATTTCACCGAGAAGGATCGCATTGCGGTACCGGCGGTGGGCGTCTCCGTGCAGTCGCGCTTCCTGCAATACGCGGCCGCCAAGCAGTGGGGCGACAAAGAATTCAATCGTCTCGACAAATACACCATCGCCGTTCCGCACCCGGACGCCACCGCTGCACTGATTGCCGGCGGCACCGAGCTGACCGGGCATTTCTCCAACCCGCCGTTCCAGGATCAGGCGCTGGAAAACCCCAACGTGCATGTCGTGCTCAATTCCTACGACGTGCTCGGCCCGAACTCGCCTACGGTGCTGTTCGCCACCGAGAAATTCCGCAACGAGAACCCGAAGACTTACAAAGCCTTCGTCGAAGCGCTGACCGAAGCTGCGCAATTCGCCCAGAACGATAAAGGCGCGGCGGCCGACACTTACATCCGCGTGACCAAAGCCAAGATCGACCGCGCCGCCTTGCTGAAAATCATCGACAACCCGCAGTTCGAATTCAGCGTCACGCCGAAAAATACCTACCCACTGGCCGAATTCCTCTACCGCGTCGGCGCGATCAAGAACAAGCCTGAATCGTGGAAGGACTACTTCTTCCAGGACGCCAAACCGCTGCAAGGGAGCTGACCAAGATGAATGCCCCTTTGCAAGGCCACGCGGCCAGCAACCCGGTCGCCACGGCGCAAGCGCTGTTGGCGGTCGACCAGGTCAGCCTGGAATACCGCACGCCGCAACGCGTCGTCCGAGCGACTCACCAGGTTAGTTTTGAAGTCGATCAACAGGATCGCTTCGTGCTGCTCGGCCCATCCGGCTGCGGTAAATCCACCTTGCTCAAAGCCGTCGCGGGGTTCATCCAGCCTTGCGAAGGCGAGATCCGCCTGCAAGGCCAGCGCGTTGATGCGCCGGGGCCTGACCGGATAGTAGTTTTTCAGGAATTCGATCAACTGCCGCCGTGGAAAACCGTCAAACAGAATGTGATGTTTCCACTGCTCGCTTCGCGCACGCTGAAGAAAAAACAAGCTGAAGAGCGTGCGCTGCACTATCTGGAAAAGGTCGGATTGGCGGCGTTTGCCGATGCTTATCCGCACACGCTTTCCGGCGGCATGAAGGCGCGTGTGGCGATTGCCCGGGCGCTGGCGATGCAGCCAAAAATCCTGCTGATGGACGAGCCGTTTGCCGCACTCGATGCGCTGACCCGACGCAAGATGCAGGAGGAGTTGCTGCTGCTCTGGGAAGAAGTGCGCTTCACCCTGTTGTTTGTCACGCACTCGATCGAAGAGGCGCTGGTGGTCGGCAATCGCATCCTGTTGCTGTCGCCGCATCCGGGGCGGGTGAGGGCGGAAGCCCATAGCCATCAATACAACCTGCGAAGCCTTGGCGGTGTGGCGTTTCAGGAGTCGGCACGGCGCATTCATCGGCTGTTGTTCGATGAAGGCCAGTCGCCGGAAACCGAGCTCGACCATGACTTCAACGACATTCGCATCGCTTATTGAGCGGCCTGGAGGATTGCCCGATGAGCCAATCATCATCTGTAAGACATGAATTCGAAACCGTGCTGCAGCCGCTGACCAGCGTACCGGTCGAGCGCGAATTACCTATCGGCCAACGCTTGTGGCAACAGGGCTGGCTGCGTAAAAGCCTGATCCTGATTTTGCTCGCGGTGCTGTGGGAAATCGTCGCCCGGGTGCAGAATAACGATCTGCTGCTGCCCAGTTTTGTGCAGACCAGTCATGCGCTTTACGACGGTCTGCTCAGCGGCGAATTGCTGGGCAAGGTGTGGATATCGCTGGTGGTGCTGCTCAAGGGGTATCTGATTGGCATTGTCTTGGCGTTTGCCCTGACCACGTTGGCGGTGTCGACGCAGTTTGGTCGCGATCTGTTGAGCACGCTGACCTCGATGTTCAATCCGCTGCCGGCGATTGCCCTGCTGCCGCTGGCCTTGCTGTGGTTTGGGCTGGGGCAGAACAGCCTGATTTTTGTGCTGGTGCATTCGGTGTTGTGGGCGCTGGCGTTGAATACCTATGCAGGGTTTCTCGGCGTCTCGGAAACCCTGCGCATGGCCGGGCGCAACTATGGCCTGAAGGGCATGCGTTTTGTGCTGTTTATCCTGATCCCGGCGGCGCTGCCGTCGATTCTCGCCGGGCTGAAGATTGGCTGGGCGTTTGCCTGGCGTACGTTGATCGCCGCTGAGTTGGTGTTCGGTGCGACCAGTGGCAAGGGCGGGTTGGGCTGGTACATCTTTCAGAATCGCAATGAGCTGTACACCGACAAAGTGTTCGCCGGGTTGGCGGTGGTGATCCTGATCGGGTTGCTGGTGGAGAACCTTGTGTTCGACACGCTGGAACGGGTGACCGTCAAACGGTGGGGGATGCAGCGCTGATTTGTCGCGCTCCGACCGGCCCCTTCGCGAGCAGGCTCGCTCCCACATTTGAAATGCATTCCCATGTGGGAGCGAGGCTGCTCGCGAAAGCGTCGGTCCGGCCACCGCCTCATTAGCTGAATGTTTGCTAGCATTGCGTGCAGATCAATCCAGATCAGCCAAGAGTGCTCAGCATGCAACTCCCGGACATGAACCTTCTGGTCGCCCTCGACGCCTTGCTCGACGAGGGCAGCGTGGTGGGCGCCGCGCGGCGAATGAACCTCAGCCCGGCAGCCATGAGCCGAACCCTGACGCGCATTCGCGAAGCCATCGGCGATCCGATTCTGGTGCGCGCCGGCCGGGGCCTGGTGCCGACACCCAAAGCATTGGAGTTGCGTGAACAGGTGCGTGATGTGGTCGAGCAGGCCGCGCTGTTGTTCCGTTCGGCGGACACTGTGGAACTGGGCAGTTTGCGTCGGCGCTTCAGCATTCGCGCCAATGACTTTTTCATCGGCGTGTACGGCGGCAAACTGTTCGACACCCTCGACCAGCAGGCGCCGCACTGTGAACTGCGCTTCGTCCCGGAAGGCGATGGCGACGATGAAGCGCTGCGAGAAGGCCGGATCGACCTGAGCGTCAGCAACACCCGCCCGGTGACCCCGGAAGTAAAAGTGCAGAACCTGTTTTCCACGCATTTCGTCGGCCTGGTGCGCGAGGATCATCCGCTGCTCGACGGAGAAATCACTGCCGAGCGTTATGCCGGTTTCTCCCACATCAGCATGTCGCGGCGTGGCATTGCGCGTGGGCCGATCGATACGGCTCTGAATGCGCTTGGGCTGGAGCGGCGAGTGGCAGTGATTGCGCCGAGTTTTCATGCGGCGATGTTTGCTCTGCCGGATTCCGACCTGATCCTGCCGGTGCCCAAGGAAGCGCTGTTGAGCGTGCGGCGGTTGGGCTTGAAGCTGCGCTCCTTCAACCTGCCGATTCCGTTGCCGACCCTGATGCTGACTCAGGCCTGGCACCCGCGCTTCGACAAGGACCCGGCGCACCGTTGGTTGCGTGAAACCCTCAAGACTTGCTGCGATGAGACCTGGCTCGCCGCGCAACCCTAATCCCACAATCGACACAAACCCCTGTAGGAGTGAGCCTGCTCGCGATAGCGGTGTATCAGTCAACGTAGATATCGACTGAAACGATGCCATCGCGAGCAGGCTCACGCCTACAGGGTTAATCGTTGTGTTTGACACACTTATATCCTGCCAATAAGTCAATTTTCGTCAGCACTAAGCCCGACTAAGATGCTCCGGTATTTTTCCCTCCGGAGTTTGCATTCATGACATCCCTGACGGTCCCGGCGCCAATGGCCGCGACCAGCCCGGCGACGGCGGCCGCGCCACCGGCATTCGGGACGCGGATCATCATCGGCCTGGTCGGCGTGCTGGTCGCGGTGCTGGTGTCGGGCCTCAACGAGATGGTGACCAAGGTCGCCCTAGCCGACATTCGCGGCGCGCTGAACATTGGTTACGACGAAGGCACCTGGCTCGTCGCCAGTTACACCGCCACCTCGGTCGCGGCCATGGCGTTCGCGCCGTGGTGCTCGGTGACGTTCTCGCTGCGCCGCTTCACCCTCTGCGCGATCAGCCTGTTCACCTTGCTCGGCGTGCTGTGCCCCTTTGCCCCGAACTACGAAAGCCTGCTGCTGATGCGCACCCTGCAAGGTCTGGCTGGCGGCGCGTTGCCGCCGATGCTGATGACCGTCGCCCTGCGCTTCCTGCCGCCGAACTTCAAACTTTATGGCCTGGCCGGTTACGCGCTGACGGCCACCTTCGGCCCCGGCCTTGGCACGCCGCTGGCGGGGTTGTGGACCGAATACGTCGGCTGGCAATGGACGTTCTGGCAAATCATCGTGCCGTGCCTGATCGCCATGGTCATGGTCGGTTACGGTATCCCGCAGGACCCGCTGCGGCTGGAGCGCCTCAAGACGTTCAACTGGAAAGGCCTGCTGCTGGGTTTTCCGGCGATCTGCATGCTGGTGATCGGCCTGTTGCAGGGCAATCGGCTGGACTGGTTCGAGTCGGATCTGATCTGCGCACTGCTCGGCTCGGGGTCGCTGCTGCTGGTGGCGTTCCTGATTAACGAGTGGTCGCAGCCGATTCCGTTTTTCAAGTTGCAGATGCTCGGCATCCGTAACCTGGCGTTCGCGCTGATGACCCTGGCCGGCGTGTTGGTGGTGCTGCAAGCGGTGGTGTTGATTCCGTCGAGCTATCTGGCGCAAGTGCAGGGTTATCGCCCGGTGCAGACCGCGCCGATCATGCTGATCGCGGCGTTGCCGCAGTTGATCGCGCTGCCGCTGGTGGCGGCGCTGTGCAACCTGCGCTGGGTCGATTGCCGCTGGGTGCTCGGGACGGGTTTGAGCATGCTGGTGCTGTCCTGCCTCGGTGGCTCGCTGCTGACCTCGGAATGGATTCGCGACAACTTCTACGTCCTGCAATGGCTGCAGATCTTCGGTCAACCGATGTCGGTACTGCCGCTGTTGATGCTCTCCACCGGCAGCATCCAGCCAACGGACGGGCCGTTTGCCTCGGCCTGGTTCAACACCGTGAAAGGTCTGGCGGCAGTGATCGCCACCGGGGTGCTTGAGGCGCTGACCACGGCGCGTCTGCATTTTCACTCGACCATGCTGGTCGACAGCCTCGGCAACTCACCGTTGGCCGGCCGCAGCGATCCGGGCCTTGCCCATCGTCTGCATGAACAGGCCGTGGTGCTGACTTCTTCTGATCTCTATGTGTGCATGGCCGGCGTTGCAGTGGCGCTGATCCTGCTGATTTTCTGGCTGCCGACGCGGATCTTCCCGCCACGCGCGCCGACCTGATTGCCGTACTGAAAATGAAGGTTTTTATGACGACTCAAGCAAAGCAAAAACTCGCGGTGGCCGTCGCCGCTGCGCTGGCGGTGGGCGTGCTGTTGTATCTGGCGGTGCCCGGCCTTTTTGGCAAACGTACCCAGCAAAATACCAACGACGCTTTCGTCTCCGCTGATTTCACTTTAGTGGTGCCGCGCGTGGCCGGTTTCATCAAGGAAGTGTTGGTGGAAGACAACCAACGGGTACAGGCCGGGCAGTTGCTGGCGTTGATCGATGATCGTGATTTGCGTGCTGCCGCTGAGGCCGCGGATGCGCAAACCCTGGTCGCGCGCGCGCAGTTGCAGAACGCCAAAGCCACGCTCGAACGCCAGACCTCGGTGATCGCTCAGGCGCAGGCCTCGGTGGTCTCGGCCAAGACTGAAATGGCGTTTGCCCAGCAGGAATTGAATCGCTACAACCACCTCGCCGGCGTGGGTGCCGGTACGGTACAGAACGCGCAGCAGGCCCGTACGCGTATCGATCAGGCCTCCGCGCGGCTGGACACGGCGAGCGCGAAACTGGCGGCCGAGCGCAAGCAGGTGGAAATCCTCACCGCCCAGCGTAATGCCGCTGAAGGTACGTTGAAACATGCACAGGCGGCGCTGGAAATCGCCAGTTTCGAACTCTCCTACACGCGCATCACCGCGCCGCAGGACGGCATGGTCGGCGAGCGTGCCGTGCGCGTTGGCGCCTATGTGACGCCGGGCAGCAAGCTGCTGGCAGTGGTGCCGTTGCAGCAGGCCTATGTGGTTGCCAACTTTCAGGAGACGCAATTGACGGACGTGCAACCGGGCCAGCAAGTGCAGGTGCGCGTCGATAGCCTCGGCGGCGAGGCACTGAGCGGCCGCGTCGAGAGTATTGCGCCAGCGACCGGCGTGACCTTCGCGGCGGTGAAACCGGATAACGCCACCGGCAACTTCACCAAAGTGGTGCAGCGGATTCCGGTGAAGATTGTGCTGGAGCCTGGGCAGCCACTGGCCGAGCGGTTGCGGGTGGGGATGTCGGTCGAGGCGAGTATTGATACCCGCACTTCGGCGACGTCGGCGCGTGAGGTGACTCAGCGATGAGCTTCTTTGAACGAACTGACGCCTTCGCGAGCAGGCTCGCTCCCACAGGAGAAACGCATTCCAAAATGTGGGAGCGAGCCTGCTCGCGAAGAGGCCGCTGGCAGCAACTCGCTTTGGGTGCCCTGCTCGCGGTAAGTCTCAGCGCCTGCACCGTCGGCCCTGACTTCCAAAAGCCTGAAGCCACGCAAATCGCCGACTGGGCAAAACCCGCCAAATCCGCCCCCAGCCGAGCCGTCAGCGAACCGCTGAACGAACGCTGGTGGGAAGTCTTCAACGACCCACAACTCTCGGCCCTTACTCAACGTGCCGTGCGCAGCAACCTCGACCTGCAACTGGCCAGCAGCCGCCTGCAACAAAGCCGCGCCGCGCGCCAGGTAATCACCGCTGATCGCTACCCCAACACCGCCGCCACCGGCAGTTACGCACGCAAGCGCAACAGTGGCGAGGGCTTGAACGATCCGTCCGGGCAAAACGGCGATTCCGCGTTCAATCTGTGGGACGCCGGTTTCTCGGCCTCGTGGGAGCTGGATTTCTGGGGCCGCGTGCGCCGCGAAACCGAAGCTGCCGATGCCAACCTCGAAGTCGCCGAAAACGACCGTCGCGGTGTGGTGCTCGCCGTCCTCGCCGACACTGCGCAGAACTACATTCAGTTGCGCGGCGTGCAGAACACCCGCGCCGTCACCGAGCAAAACCTCGACGTTGCCCGTCACAGTCTGAAGCTCTCACAACTGCGTCTGAATGATGGCGTGGCGACGGATCTGGACGTCGCCGAAGCCGCCGCGCAAGTTGCGGCCATCGAATCGCGCCTGCCGGCGCTGGAACAGCGTCAATCGCAACTGATCAACGCCATCAGCTTATTGATGGGCGAGCCGCCGCAAGCCCTGGCCAAGGCATTATCCACAGACGCGGCGGTGCCGCAGTCGCCGCTCACGGTCGCCATCGGCTTGCCGTCGCAACTGGCCGAGCGCCGTCCGGACATCCGTCAGGCCGAAGCGCGGCTGCATGCGGCCACCGCCAACATCGGCGTGGCCAAGGGCGATTTCTATCCGCGCATCACCCTGTCCGGCAATCTCGGCTCGCAAGCGATGCAGTTGAGTGACTTCGGTTCGTGGGGCTCGCGCGCGTTCGGCATCGGCCCGCAATTCAGCCTGCCGCTGTTCGACGGCGGCCGCCTGCGCGGCATGTTGCACCTGCGCGAAGCCCAGCAACAGGAAGCGGCCATCGGCTACCAGCAAACCGTACTGCGCGCCTGGCACGAGATCGACGATCAACTGACCGCCTACAACGCCAGCCAGCGTCGCCGCGACAGCCTCGCCGAAGCCGTGCGCCAGAACCAGATCGCCCTGCGCACCGCGCAACAGCAATACGTCGAAGGCGTGGTCGATTTCGTCAACGTGCTCACCGTGCAGAGCGCGTTGCTCGCGACTCAGGAGCAGTGGGTGGAAAGCTCCACCGGGGTTTCGCTGGCGATGGTCGGGTTGTACCGGGCGTTGGGTGGGGGATGGGAGTCGGTGTATCCGGCAGCAGAAATGGCCGCTGAGTAACTCGATCGGCCTGAAATTTGAGTAATGTGCGCAGGTGTCCAGTGGGCGGATTTCCCTGCGCCAGCAGTGTGCCGAACTAGACTCAAAGACACGGCAACAGCGTTCAGCGCAACACCGAGGTGCATCATGCGTATGGCCAAAAAGGTGCAAAGCAGTCTGACCCGGGCGCATTGCGAATATGACATCGTCGCCCACCGGCACTCGTCCAGCAGCCTCGAAACCGCAAGGGTTTCCGGGGTGCCCGCCGAGCGCGTGGCGAAATCGGTGATCCTCGACGACCACCACGGGCATTACCTGATGGCCGTGCTGCCGGCCAGCAGTCATCTTGATTTGACCAAGGTGCGCAGTGGCGGCGAATGGCAGATCACCCGCGAGAGCAATCTGGCGCACATCTTCGACGACTGCGAGCGCGGCGCGGTGCCGCCGCTGGGGGATTCCTATGGGTTGGACATGGTCATCGACCCGCTGCTGACTCGGCAGAAGGATATTTATCTGGAAGCCGGCAACCACGCCTATCTGCTGCACATGAGCGTGCCGGAGTTTCTGAAAATGGTGCCGCATGCTGAGGTGCGGGAGTTGAGTCATTAGTTTCGCTGCCGCCTTCGCGAGCAGGCTCGCTCCCACAGGGGGATTGCGTTCAATCTGTGGGAGAGAGCCTGCTCGCGAATCATTTTCCAGGCCCCACGTGTCTGAAGGAGTTCATCCATGGAAAACCCAACCCACAGCCTCCCATCCCTGTTCAAACAACTCGGCCTGGACAACGACCCCACCGGCATCGAGCAATTCATCGCCACACACTCCCCACTCAAACCCGAACTGCACCTGGCGGATGCGTTTTTCTGGAGCAAGAGTCAGGCAGGTTTTTTGCGCGACGAGATTCTGGGTGATGCCGATTGGGCGGAGGTGGTGGATCAGTTGGATGTGTTGTTGCGTAAGGGGCGGTAGGACTAACTGAATGGCGAGCACTTTTAGCCTGATCGTTTTGCGGTTGTCTATGATCAAAAAATGGACCAATATCACGACCTCAATTGAGGTCTTTTATTATGCAAAATGTTCTGGCCGATATGGCTGTCAGTGTTTCCGAATTGAAGAAAAACCCATCTGCTGTTTTAAGCGGCGCACAGGGTGGGGCTGTGGCCGTTCTGAACCACAACCGCGTCATGGGCTACATGGTGCCAGCCGATGTTTACGAGGCAATGATGGAGCGGCTTGATGATTTGGAGCTGGCTGAAATCGTGCGTTCGCGCAGCCATGAAACGCCCATTTCGGTAAGCCTGGATGACCTATAAGCTCGAATTTCTGCCATCTGCTCATAAAGAGTGGAACAAGCTGGGTCACACGCTCCGGGATCAATTCAAGAAAAAGCTCGCGGAAAGATTGGCGCTACCGAGAGTGTCAGCGGATGCACTCCATGGCATGCCGGACTGTTACAAAATCAAACTCAAGGCCTCTGGCTACAGATTGGTCTATCAAGTAATCGATGTGCGAGTCGTCGTTTCTGTAGTCGCGGTAGGAAAACGCGAGCGCAGCAGCGTGTACGCGAATGCAAAAAAGCGCTGAGTACACCCTGGCGTGTCCCTTCCTTTCGGCGAACAGCCAATTTGTTTCAAAACTTGACTGATTTTCCCCTCCAATGCGATATTGATAGTTAGCAAACTAACAGTGTGCATTTTCTCGTGCCCGATACCCTCGACGCTCTCCAGATGAACATCAGCAGTGCCATGGTGGTGGCCGCCAGGCATTGGCGGAAGATCTGCCAGACCACGCTGGTCAATTACGGAATCTCCGAAGCCTGCGCCGTGCCGTTGTTGATGATCGGCCGGTTGGGTGAGGGCGTGCGTCAGGTGCAGGTGGCGCAGGCGGCCGGGATGGAGAGTCCGTCGCTGGTGCGTCTGCTCGATCAGTTGTGCCATGCCGGGTATGTCTGCCGCACTGAAGATGCACAGGATCGGCGCGCCAAATGCCTGAGCCTGACCGACACCGGCCGTGAACTGGTGCAGGCAGTGGAAATCGAACTGGTGCGCTTGCGTCACGAAGTGCTCGAAGGGATCGATCAGAGCGATCTGGAGGCTACGCTTCGGGTACTCAGAGCTTTTGAGGCGGCCAATCCGCCGTTGGTGGTTAATTCTTGAACGGTTTTTTCACTGGCATTCCGCCGGCCCGGGACTGGTTTTACGGGATCCGCACTTTTGCAGCGTCGATGCTTGCGCTGTACATCGCCATGCTTATGCAAATGCCGCGTCCGTATTGGGCGATGGCCACGGTGTACATCGTCTCCAGCCCGTTTCTCGGGCCGACCAGCTCCAAAGCGTTGTACCGCGCCGTCGGCACTTTTCTCGGTGCCGCAGCGGCGGTTTTTTTCGTGCCGATGTTTGTGCAGAGCCCTTATGTGTTGGTGGTGGTGATCGCGTTGTGGACGGGGATTCTGCTGTTCCTGTCCCTGCATCTGCGCACGGCCAACAGTTACGCGTTGATGCTCGCCGGATATACCTTGCCGCTGATCGCCTTACCGGTGGTGGATAACCCGCTGGCGGTGTGGGACGTCGCAGAAGCGCGCACCGAAGAGATTTTCCTCGGCATCGCCGTCGCCGCCGTGGTCGGTGCGATGTTCTGGCCGCGTCGCCTGGCGCCGGTGTTCAACGATGCCGTGAGCAAGTGGTTCGCCGACGCTTCGACTTACAGCCTGAAGTTTCTCAGCCGTGATGTGCAGCCCGAAGAAGTCACCGCGCTGCGCATGGCCATGGTCGCCAGTTTCAACAGCCTCGAATTGATGATCGGCCAATTGCCCCACGAAGGTTCTCGGCCGCAAACCGTGCGTAACACCAAGGAGTTGCGCGGACGGATGATTCACCTGCTGCCAGTGATCGATGCGCTGGAAGATTCGCTCTACGCCCTCGAACGGCGCACGCCGGAACTGGTGGCAAAATTCGCGCCGCTGCTGGCCGCGACCCGTGAATGGCTCAGCCATCAGGATGCCGATCTCGACCGCTGGCAAGCGCTGAAAGACCAACTCGAAGCCCTGCAACCGAGTGCGCAAGCGCTGGAGGATCGCAAGCAATTGTTGTTCTCCAACGCCTTGTACCGTCTCGGCGAATTCATCGATTTGTGGCAAGACTGCCGCAGTTTGCAGGATGCGATTCTCTGCGAGCGGCAGGACAGCTGGCGCGCGGTGTATCGCCACTGGCGTCTTGGTCGGCTGACGCCGTTTCTCGACCGTGGGTTGATGATGTACTCGGTGGCCTCGACCATTCTGGCGATCATCGTCGCCTCGGTGCTGTGGATTCTGCTCGGCTGGCCGGACGGCGGCAGTGCGGTGATTCTGGCGGCGGTCGCGTGCAGCTTCTTCGCCTCGATGGATGACCCGGCGCCGCAGATTTACCGGTTCTTTTTCTGGACGGGCATGTCGGTGCTGTTCGCCAGTCTCTATCTGTTTCTGATTCTGCCGAACCTGCATGACTTCCCGATGCTGGTATTGGCGTTTGCCATCCCGTTCATCTGCGTCGGCACGCTGACGGTGCAGCCTCGCTTCTACCTTGGCATGCTCCTGACGCTGGTCAACACCTCGTCGTTCATCAGTATTCAGGGCGCCTACGACGCGGACTTTTTCGCCTTCGTGAACTCCAACCTGGCGGGGCCGATGGGGCTGTTGTTCGCGTTCATCTGGACACTGGTGGCGCGCCCGTTCGGCGCCGAGCTGGCGGCCAAGCGCCTGACCCGGTTCAGTTGGAAAGACATCGTCGACATGACCGAACCGGCGAATCTGGCCGAACACCGGCAATTGGGCGTGCAACTGCTCGATCGCCTGATGCAGCATCTGCCGCGTCTGGCCCTGACCGGCCAGGACACCGGCATCGCCATGCGCGAAGTGCGCGTGGGCCTGAACCTGCTTGATTTGCTCGCCTATACCCCACGCGTGAACGGCGTGCCGAAGACGCTGTTACAGCAAGTGGTCGCCGAAGTCGGCGAGTATTTCCGTGCCTGTCTCAAGGCTGGCGAACGCCTGCCGGCGCCGAGTCCTCTGTTGATGACTCTGGACCGCACCCGCCGCGCGCTCAATGGCCATGGCGACGAAGAAACCCGACTACATCTGTTGCACGCCTTGAGCGGTTTGCGTCTGGCGTTGCTGCCGGGCGTCGAATTCGTTTCCAGCGCCGAGCCCGAAGAACCGCTGCCCGATGGAGCGCCCCTATGATCGGTGATCTGGACATCAGCGGCATTTTCCTGCCGACCCTGCTGGTGTTGATGGGCATCACTTATGTGCTGTTTTTGTTGGTGCATGCCGTGCTTACGCGCGTGCACTTTTACCGTCTGGTCTGGCACCGGGCATTGTTCAACGTGGCCCTCTACGCCGTGCTGCTGTACGGCGTGGACTCACTCAGTCGATACCTGATGACATGAAAAAACCGTTTTTGACTATCGGTCGCGTGGTACTCACCCTGCTGATCGTGACTTTTGCCGTTGTCCTCGTCTGGCGCATGGTGATGTATTACATGTTCGCCCCCTGGACCCGTGACGGCCACATCCGTGCCGACATCATCCAGATCGCGCCGGACGTGTCCGGGCTGATCCAGCAGGTCGAGGTGAAGGACAACCAGTTGATCAAGCGTGGCCAGGTGCTGTTCAGCATCGACCAGGACCGGTTTAAACTGGCCCTGCGTCAGGCCAAAGCCGCCGTTGCCGATCGCGAAGAAACCCTGGCGCAGGCCCAGCGTGAAGCCAAGCGTAACCGTGGCCTGGGCAATCTGGTGCCGGCCGAACAGTTGGAAGAAAGCCAATCGAAAGTGGCCCGCGCACAATCGGCATTGGCCGAAGCCATGGTCACGGTGGACAGCGCCCAACTCAACCTTGATCGCTCGGTAATCCGCAGCCCGGTGGACGGCTACGTGAACGACCGCGCGCCGCGTACGCAGGAGTTCGTCACCGCCGGGCGCCCGGTGTTGTCGGTGGTCGACAGCAATTCCTTCCACATCGACGGCTATTTTGAAGAAACCAAACTCGACGGCATTCATGTCGGCCAGTCGGTGGATATCCGTGTGGTCGGCGATCGCGCCAAGCTGCGCGGGCATGTCGAAAGCATCGTCGCCGGCATCGAGGACCGCGACCGCACCAGCGGCAGCAATCTGTTGCCCAACGTCAACCCGGCGTTCAGTTGGGTGCGGCTGGCGCAGCGGATTCCGGTGCGCATTGCCTTTGATGATGTGCCGGCGGACTTCCGCATGATTGCCGGGCGTACCGCCACCGTCTCGATCATCGACGATCAAAAGCAGGAGCCCGCGCAATGAACAAGGCCCTGATGATCGCCGGGTTGGGTGTGATGCTCTCGGCCTGTCAGATGGTCGGGCCGGACTATCAGGTGCCCGATGACGCGGCGATTCAGCGCAAGGACTTTCAGGGCGAACTGGCCGTTGCGGGCAAACCGGTGGTGTCGGCGCCGGTTCCGGCGGACTGGTGGCGGTTGTACAAGGATCCGCGACTGGATCAACTGGTGCAGCAGGCCATGGCCTCCAACACTGATCTGCGCGTGGCGGCAGCGAACCTTGCGCGGGCTCGCGCGCAAGTCGATGAGGCCGAGGCGGCCGGTGGCTGGAGCGCCGGCGTGAAGATGGGCGCCCAGCGTTTGCAGGAATCCGGTCAGGCGTTTTTGCTGCCGGAAAAAGTCCCGGTCGACAACGTCGGCGATATTGGCATCAGCGCTTCTTATCAGTTCGATCTGTGGGGCACTCTGCAACGCGGTATCGAAGGCGCTAAGGCTAACGCCGATGCGACTCAAGCGGCGGCTGACACTGCACGCATCACCTTGGTGGCCGACGTAGTTCGCGCCTACACCCAGGTTTGCGCGGCTAATGAAGAACGGGAAATTGCCCAACACTCCCTCGACCTGCAATCGCAAAGCACCACGCTGACTCAGCGCTTGCGTGACGCCGGGCGTGGTGATGAAACCCAGGTCACTCGCTCGCAAACCCAATTCAAATCCCTGCGCGCCGAGCTGCCGCGCTATGAAGCGGCGCGTCAGGCCGGGCTGTTTCGCCTGTCGATGCTGCTGGCCAAACCGGTCGATCAGTTGCCTGCCGGCACGGCGACCTGCGCCGAGTTGCCGAAAATCGCCCAACTGGTACCGGTCGGTGACGGCGCCGCGTTGCTCAAGCGTCGCCCGGATATTCGCCAGGCCGAACGTCGACTGGCCGCTTCGACTGCGGGCATCGGCGTCGCCACCGGCGAGTTGTATCCAGACATCAGCATCGGCGCGACCATCGGCACCGTCGGTCTTATTGACGACTTGGGTGATCCATCGACCAACCGCTGGGGTTTCGGCCCCTCGCTGAGCTGGAAAGTGCCGACCAACGGCGCCCGCGCGCGAATCCGCGAAGCTGAAGCGTCGACCCAAGGCGCACTGGCGCATTTCGACGGCGTGGTGCTCAACGCCATTCGCGAAACACAGACCGGTCTGGCCCAGTACAGCGCGTTACTGCAACGCCGCGATGCCCTGGCCGACGCCGAGCAGTCGGCGAAACTCGCCGCAGACCAGACGCACCGCTTCTTCCAGGCCGGGCGCGAGTCGTTCCTCGCCGACCTGCAAGCAACCCGCACCTACACCGATGTCACGGCGCAGCTGGCCGCCGCCAACACGCAAGTCGCCATGAGCCAGATCGATTTGTTCCTCGCTTTGGGCGGCGGCTGGGAAAGCGGACGAACGCAAGCTTCAAGCCCGAGCAAACCCTGAGGCCATAGCTATGCTTTGAAGTGTTGAAGGGGCGCCCCGTGCAAAGCGCCCCTTCAGCGCACATTGCTAGCGCTGGTCTAGGGGAAACCAATAATGAAAAACCCTTACGCTCTCGGCTTCTGGTGCGCCCTCGTAGCGTTGGTGCTGCTCTCGGCCACCTATTTTTACGGCATCATGCTGGCCCACCAGATCGACAAGGCCATGGTTTTCCTCGACAGCGCCGTCGCGCTGATTGCGGTCATGGCAATCGTGGTGGTGGCTTGGGCATCGCTCCAGGTTCAGCGGGTGAAGAAGCGACAACTTGAACAGGGCAAGACCCTGGTGCTGATCTGGGACACCAAAGTTGCCCTGCGCAAGGTCGAAACCGTGTTCGACCGATATTTCTGGGGCAGCTACTGGCAGCCCGGCCGGACTTTCGCCGAAGTCATGGGCGAACTCACTGGCACGCCGCTGGAAAAAAGCCTCGAAGCGCTGAAGAAGCAGTGTCTGGAACTCGACAAGCAGATCGACAGCGAAGGTTGGCACTGGCTGAACAATGCCCGGGAATTGTCCGACGTCGCCACGGCCATGGCCCGCGAACGCTATCAACTGGACTTCTGCGACCCGCGCGCCGATGGGCCGGGCGGGGCAGTGATCGATCGGGATTTCGAGGTGCTGGTGTATACCTGGACGGCGCGGCTGAAGAGCTTTGATCATCAACTCGATGAGATCGAGGTTCAGTATTCCTGATTTTTGGCTGAATCATCTGGCCCCTTCGCGAGCAGGCTCGCTCCCACAGGTACAGTGTTGTCCTTGTGGGAGCGAGCCTGCTCGCGAAGGCGGACTGAAAAACACTGAAACTCTCCCGGCCTGTCGACTGTCCACACTCCCCATAGACACTCTTTCACCTTTAAACATTGAGCCGTCTCCCGCGCCCAGTGCTAATCTCCACCGCTAAATTCAGCGGAGTCGAGCCGCAACCCGGTCACGGGTTCAGGGAAGACGACCACACTTTCAGCCACGGAAATCGATCAGGTCATTCATGAATAAATCAGCAGGCGTGCTACTCGGAATTGTTGTTGCCATCGGCGCGATCAGCGCAGGCGGGGCCTGGTACACCGGGACCAAGATCGAAGGCGTATTGAACAACGCCGTCTCTAACGCCAACAAAGAACTGCAAACCGCCATGGCCGGTTCCAACGGCACCGCGTCGCTGGAACTGGTGTCGCTGGAGCGCCACACCTTCACCAGCACCGCGCACTATCGCCTCAAGGGTGAAGGCGAGATGTTT
Source organism: Pseudomonas sp. LBUM1652 (assembly GCF_059716105.1). Classification (NCBI taxonomy): domain Bacteria; kingdom Pseudomonadati; phylum Pseudomonadota; class Gammaproteobacteria; order Pseudomonadales; family Pseudomonadaceae; genus Pseudomonas; species Pseudomonas sp. LBUM1652. Next base: position 182,766 of record NZ_CP166804.1, read on the forward strand.
GGCGATGCGCCGGTCGAGCTGCTGTTCGTCGACCACATCGAGCACGGCCCGCTGCCGTTCTCGCGTCTGGTGTCGCTGAAATGGCTGCCGGTCATGGCCACCAGCAACTACCAGCTGGAAAAGAATCCGGCCACCGAAAAATGGTTCGCCGCCACCAAGGGCGCTGCCCCGCTCAAAGGCGTAACCAACATCGGCTACGACGAGTCCACCACCAGCACCGTCGACCTGCTGCCACTGGAAACCGCGCTGGATGAGCAGTCGAGCCTGAAGTTTTCCGGCCTGACCCTGAACATCTCCGCCAGCGCCCAGGCACAGAAGGTCAAGGCTGACGGCTACATGGACAGCCTGAAACTGGTGACTGTGGCTGAAGATCAGGCGCCGGTGCAGATCGAACTCAACGGTCTGACCCTGGCGAGCAACCTCACCAAGAGCAGCTACGGCTACTACACCGGCAACAACACCCTGGAGCTGTCCAACAGCAAAACCACCTTCGGCACCAAGCAATCGGTGCTCGGCGTGAAGAACTTCGAAATGAAGAACCTCACCGAAGAAAACGGCAGCAATGCGTCCGGCCGTGCTGACTACACGGTGGGTGAAGTAACGCTCAACGACAAGAAAATCGGCTCGGCCAGCATGGCCATGAGCCTGAAAAACCTCGACATCCCGTCGACGATGTCGCTGATGCAGATCTACCAGACCAAACTGCAGCCATACGAAAAAGCCGCCGCCGAAGCCACGGCAGCCGGCCTGCCGGCACCGGAGCTGAACCTGACCGAAGCCGAGTCGGCGCAGGTCAAGGCTGACCTGCAAAAACTGCTGGCCGCTGGCCCGCAAGTGGCGCTGGAGAATCTGTCGCTGAAAACCGCCAACGGTGAGAGCCGCGCGAATCTGGTGATCGACCTGACCAAGCCGCAATCGATGGATCTGCCGCCGGATCAACTGGGCAAACAGCTGATCGCGTTGCTTGATCTCAATATCACCGTGTCCAAGCCGATGCTGATTGATCTGCTCAGCGTGCAGGCGCAGCTCGATGGTCAGACTGATGCCAAAGCCATCGTCGATGGCGCTACCGGCGCGGCCGACATGTTCTCCGGGATGGCCGTCGGCTCGCAGTTGGCGATCGTAGAGGGCACCAACGTTGTGACCAAGCTGCATTACGCCGCCAATCAGGTGGAATTCAACGGCCAGAAGATGACCGTCGAGCAGTTCGTCGGCTTCCTGATGAGCAAGTTCGCGGGCGTCACGCAAGTGCAGTAATACTGCGCTCTTAATAGAAACGCCCGGCCTCTGTACCCACAGACGCCGGGCGTTTTGCTGTCTGGCGTTCGGCTTTTCGGTGTCGCGGCCGAGCCGCCGGCCGATTCTGAACAATTATTGTGTTCTGAATTTCGGTCCTCGCTTGCATGCAAACTGCCTGACTAAGCTTGGCTGAGCGTTCCTGGCTCGGCCCCGTTACGAATGGGCAAGGAGGGCATTACGACCCGGCTGGCCATGTAAGGATGCTGACGAATGCCGCGTATTGATGGTCCTGTATTACATCGTGGTTTACGCCCTTTGTTTCGAGTCGCGCTGTGCAGCCAATTGCTCTGGCCGGCCTTGGCGTTTGCCGACACACCCTACGATCAGATGGTGCGGGATGCCCGTGCCGGGCAAACCACGCCTGCGCTGAATGTGCTGCGCCAGGTGCCGCCGGGTCAGGCGACCACCGGGCAGATCAGCGATCACCTGCAAATCGCCAGTTGGGCCGGACTCGACGCCGAAGTGGTCAAGGTTTATGAAACCCAGGGCCGTGACCGTGTGCTGCCGGTTCAGGCGCTGACCGCCACCGCTCGTGCCTATCGCAACCTCAAACGTTGGGATCAGGCGACTCAGGTTTACAACAAGGCGCTGGCGCTGGAGCCGGATAACGCAGACCTGCAACTGGGACTGGCTCTGACGCAGGCTGACGCCGGCAAATCCGACGAAGCGGTCACCCGCGCCAAAGCGCTGGTGGCGGCCAAACCCGATGATCCTTCCCGTCGTTTGGCGCTCGGCTACGCGCTGAGCCGTGCCGGCAAGCAGTACGACGCCCTGTTCGAATACGATCAGGCCTTTATCCGCGCCGGCAGCAAACCTGAAGTCGCCCGCGAATACGTGGTCGCGCTGCAAAAGGCGCGTCTGCCGGAACCGGCGCTGCGTCTGGCCAATCAGCGTCCGGGCCTGATCGATCCGGTCACCCTGCGCCGCCTCGAAGGCGATCTGGCTGCCGAGCGCGTGCGCCTCGCCGAACTCGCTACCCGCAGCGAACAAGAACGCTATGTGATCGCCGACCGCGCGTTGGCCGATTACGACAAATTGCTCGCCACCTGGACCCCGGACGCCACCGCTCACGATGACGTGATCCGCTGGCGCATCGACCGCATGGGCGCACTCAAGGCCCGGGCGCGCACCGGCGATGTCATCAGCGAATATCAGAAGCTGCAAGGCGAAGGTGTGAAGATCCCGACCTACGCCCTGCGTTGGGTGGCGGCGTCTTATCTCGATCAACGTCAACCGGAACTCGCCACCGACCTCTACCGTCAGGTGCTGGCAGCTCCGGACGCCGATGCCAGCGATCGTCTGGAAGACACAACAGCGCTGTATTACTCGCTGCTTGAAAGCGACCGAGCCGACGAAGCGCGCAAAGTCGCCGAGGATGCAGCCAAGTCCCAGCGACCCCGCACCGAACTCAAAGGCCTCCCCATCGGCAACCCCAACGATGAGTGGATGGACGCCCAACAACTCGCGGCACAGGCCGGCACCTACGGTTCCGACCTGCCACACGGGGAGGAGCGTTTACAGACGCTGGTCGAACAGGCGCCGGGCAACACCGGCCTGCGTCTGGCACAGGCCGATCTGTACCTGGCTCGCAACTGGCCGCGCCGCGCCGAGAATCAGCTCAAGGAAACCGAGAGCATGGTGCCCCGCGACATGGGCCTGGAAGTCGCTCAAGCGCGCACAGCCATGACGTTGCAGGAATGGCGGCAGATGGATGCACTCACCGACGACGTGGTGGCGCGATATCCGGACAACCGTCAGGTTCAGCGCGCGGCGCGCGAGCGTGAAGTCCACGACATGTCCGAACTGCGCGTCGAAGCCTACGGCGGCAAGGCCAACGGCGGTGGCAGTGGCGACGCCGGAGCGGTCAGCGGGAGTCGCGATTTCGGTATTCAGACCACCCTGTACAGTCCGCCCATCGATGAAGACTGGCGCGTGTTCGCCGGCGCCGGTTATGCCACTGGCGACTTCGCCGAAGGCACCGGCCACCACCGTTTCCAGCGCGTCGGTCTGGAACGTCGCACCCGCGACATGACGCTTGAAGCCGAAGTCTCCAACCATTCCTACGGCTTCGGCGACAAACAGGGCGCACGTCTGGCGATCGCCCGCGACATCAATGACCACTGGCAGTACGGCGGCAGCCTCGAATACCTGTCGGCCGAGACGCCGTTGCGCGCGCTCAACAGCGACATCAAGGCCAATGGCGGCAGCGGTTTCATTCGCTGGCGCGCCAACGAAAGCCGCGAGTGGCGGCTGTCGGTGAGCCCGTCGCACTTCAGCGACGGCAACAACCGTGTCGAAGCCTTGCTCACCGGACGCGAGGGCGTCTACAGCGCGCCGAACGTGCAGGTCGATGCGGGACTGGAAGTCGGCACCAGCCACAACTCCAAATCCGATGACGTGCCGTACTTCAATCCGAAGTCGGACTTCAGCGTCATGCCACTGGTCAACGTCAATCACGTGCTCTATCACCGCTACGAAACCTCTTGGAGCCAGCAGTTCCAGGCAGGCGCGGGGACGTACAGCCAGCGTGATCACGGCACTGGCGGCATGGCGCTGATCGGTTACGGCCAACGTTATGCCTGGAACGACGTGTTCGAGGTGGGCGGTTTGTTCAGTGTGATCAACCGGCCCTACGACGGTGATCGGGAGACCGATCTGCGTCTGCTCGTCGACCTCACTTTCCGCTTCTAGAAGAGTTTGAAGATGCCTTTGATTTCGCGTTTCATCCTTTTGCTGGGGGTGCTGCTGGCCAGCGCTTGCGCCCAACAAGCCCCTGCATTCACCCCGCCATCCGAGCGTCCGGTGGCGGCCAGTGAAAAACCGTGGCCGAAAAATCATGTGTTGGGCATCGCCTATCACGATGTCGAAGATCGCGACCCCGATCAGGCTGTGGTGGCGGTGCGTACCGAGCGCCTGATCGAGCAGCTCGCGTGGCTGCGGGAAAACGGCTACAAACCGGTGACGGTCGATCAGATCATGGCCGCACGCAAGGGCGGGCCGGAACTGCCAGCGAAGGCGATCCTGCTCAGTTTTGACGACGGTTACTCAAGCTTCTACACCCGCGTGTTGCCGGTGCTGCGTGCCTATAACTGGCACGCGCTGCTGGCGCCGGTCGGCAGCTGGATCGACACGCCGCTGAACCAGCCAGTGGATTTCGCCGGTGCTCCGCGCCCGCGTTCCGACTTTCTGACCTGGGATCAGATTCGCGAAATTTCACGCTCCGGGCTGGTGGAAATCGCTGCCCACACCGACGCCAACCACAAAGGTATTTTGGCCAACCCGCAGGGCAACCTGCAGCCTGCAGCGGCCACCCGGCGTTATGACCCAGTGACCAAACGCTATGAATCCGAGGCCGATTTCCAGGCGCGGATCCGCACTGACGTGAACAACATTTCGGAAAAAATTCGCAAAGTCACCGGTAAGAAACCACGCGTGTGGGTCTGGCCATACGGCGCGGCGGATGGTACTTCGCTGACCGTGGTGGGCGAGGAAGGCTACGAAATGGCCCTGACCCTCGAAGACGGTCTCGACGCCCTCGACAACCTGATGAGCAGCCCGCGCTTTCTCGTCGCCTCGGATCCTGACGGCGCGCGTTTCGCCAACAGTATCGTCGACGTGCAGTCGGATTTCGTCATGCGCGTGGTGCATGTCGATCTGGACAACGTCTACGACCCGGATCCGGCGCAGCAGGACATCAACCTCGGCAAACTGGTGCAGCGCATCGCTGACTTGGGCGCCAACACAGTGTTCCTGCAAGCCTTCGCCGATCCCAAGGGCGATGGCCTGGTGCATTCGCTGTACTTCCCCAACCGCCACTTGCCGGTGCGTGCGGATATTTTTAACCGCGTCGCCTGGCAACTACGTACCCGCGCTAACGTGAAGGTCTTCGCGTGGATGCCGGTGCTGAGTTTCGGCCTCGACTCTAAACTGCCGCGCGTGACCCGTTGGGACCCGAAAACCGGCATCACCTCGGTGGATCCGGATCAGTACCAACGCTTGTCGCCGTTCGATCCTGAAGTGCGACGGATCATCGGTGAAATCTACGAAGACGTGGCGCGTCTGACCTCGGTCAACGGCATTCTCTACCACGACGACGCGTTGCTCTCGGACTTCGAAGATGCCAGCCCGGCGGCGCTCAAAGCCTATGCGGCCAGCGGCTTGCCGGGCTCGATCGCGGCACTGCGCGATGACCCGGCAGCGATGCAGCGTTGGACCCGATTCAAGAGCCGCTACCTGATCGACTTCACCAATGAGCTGACGGCCAAGGTTCGCGCCATTCGCGGCCCGCAGGTGCTGACCGCGCGCAACATCTTCGCCGAGCCGATGCTCAATCCACACAGCGAAGAATGGTACGCACAGAACCTCGACGACTTCCTCGCGACCTACGACTGGACGGCGCCGATGGCGATGCCGCTGATGGAAAAACAGACCCAGGCAGAGTCCGGGCCGTGGCTGGAGTCGTTGGTGGAAACCGTCAGAAAGCGTCCCGGAGCGTTGAATCGCACCGTGTTCGAATTGCAGGCGCGCGACTGGACCAAAAAAGAACAGGCCGACATCGATGGCAAACAACTGGCCGACTGGATGGGCCGTCTCAAGCGCCAGGGTGCGACCAGTTTCGGTTACTACCCGGACAACTTCCTCGACAACCTGCCGGACCTGAAAACCGTCCGGCCTGCGCTCTCCAATAAATGGAACCCATAACATGCTGGATAGACTGTTAGCCCTGCTTGTTCTGGCGCTCGTCCTCGGCGTGCCGCTGGGACTGATTTTCCTCGTCACCGGCCAGTTCCTGATGGACTTCGTGTTCTTCTACCCGTTGTTCATGTCGGGGTTGTGGATTGCCGGTGGCCTGTATTTCTGGCTGCACTGGGAACGCCACTGGCCGTGGAAGGACGACACCCTGCCGCCGCCGCTGGCGGGCGAACCGCTGATCTCGATCCTGATTCCTTGCTACAACGAAGGCGACAACGCTGCCGACACGATTCACGCGGCGCTGGCCCAGCACTACCCGAACATCGAAGTCATCGCGATCAACGACGGCTCCAAGGACAACACCGCCGAAGTGCTGGACAGGATCGCCAAGGAAGACCCACGGCTGCGGGTGCTGCACCTGGCGGAAAACCAGGGCAAGGCCGTCGCCCTGCGAATGGGAGCCATCGCGGCGCGCAGTGAGTATCTGGTGTGCATCGATGGTGACGCGCTGCTGGCGCCGAACACCGCAGCCTATCTGGTCGCGCCGATGCTCGATAACGCGCGGTTGGGCGCAGTGACCGGCAATCCACGGATTCGCACACGCTCCACGCTGGTCGGGCGGGTGCAGGTCGGGGAGTTCTCGTCGATCATCGGTTTGATCAAACGCACACAACGAGTGTTCGGGCGGATCTTTACGGTGTCGGGCGTGATCGTCGCGTTCCGTCGCACGGCCCTGCACCGGGTCGGCTACTGGAGCCCGGACATGATCACTGAAGACATCGACATCAGTTGGAAGCTGCAACTCGATCACTGGAGCATCTTCTACGAGCCACGCGCGCTGTGCTGGATTCTGATGCCGGAAACCCTCGGCGGTCTGTGGAAGCAGCGCTTGCGTTGGGCTCAGGGCGGCGCCGAGGTGTTGTTCAAGAACATTCGTGGCATCTGGCAGTACCGCCATCGTTACCTGTGGCCGTTGCTGTTCGAATACTGCCTGTCCACCGGTTGGGCGTTCACTTTCCTGTTGTCGGTGATCTTCTGGGGCGTCGGCAAGTTTGTGGTCATGCCCGAAGCCATTGCGGTGGATCACCTGATGCCGCCGGCGTTTACCGGGTTGCTGCTGGCCTTTGTCTGCCTGTTGCAGTTTGCCGTCAGCATCATCATTGACCGGCGCTATGAGCCGGGGTTGGGCAAGACCATGTTCTGGGTGGTCTGGTATCCGATTGCGTTCTGGTTTGTCAGCCTGCTGACCACGCTGGTCAGTTTTCCCAAGGTGCTGTTTGGCCAACATCAGAAGCGTGCGCGCTGGGTCAGCCCTGACCGTGGCATAAAGCCGATCGGGGACGACGAAGAGGAGGTCATCAAATGAAAATCATCCGGACTCGCCAACGGCCGTTTCTGGTCGTGATCGATGTGATCTTCACCGTTATCGCTTGGGTTGGCCTGCTGTATCTATTGGTGCAAGGCCTGTGGCCATTGATCGAAACCCACGAAGGTGGGCCGCGGATTGATAGCTCGGCGTTTGATGCGCTCGGCACCTTGCAGATTTATCTGTGGGTGGCGGTGGTGAACGCGGTGATCCTCATTACTTGGGCGCGTTATCAGCACCGCAAAAGCCGCAGCTTCGCCCAGCGCCGACTGCCGGCGCCGGTGGTCGACGATGAGGGGCTGAGCAAGAGTTTCAAACTGTGCGACGACCGCTTGCAAAAGCTGCGCACCCCGGGGGTGATGACCATTCACAACGATCAGGAAGGCGACATCAGCCATGTGGTGACGCATTTCTGGCCGGTGCAGCAGGCCGAATTGCCGCCGCCGCTGGCACCGCTTGAACACCCGCGAGTGATCTTTTTGCATGCCGAAGACGACGACAATCGTGAGCCGGTCAACCGGATGACCTGACTTCGCGAATCAACTGCCAGGCGTCTGTGATCGACAGCGGCTGTTTCATTCGCTCGGCCAGCAGCGCCATGGCGCGCTCCTCTTCGCAAGCCACAGCGGCCACCACAACACCGTTTTGACCGAACAGCCCGAGGAAGGGCGGCTGTTCGGGCTCGCCCATGAACTCGACTTCATCCCAATGCTCGGCGTGGCCGAGGTAGTCGTAGTTCTTGCCGAAGTGCCACGTCCAGAAAAACGGTACATCCAGATAGTGCTCGTTGCCGCCAAGCATATTGGCAGCGGCGATTCGTGCGTGTTGCTGGGCCAGGCGCCAATGTTCGATGCGCTGTGGCTGGCCGTTGAGCGGGAACGTAGCGATATCGCCAATCGCCCACAGACCTTCCGATACGCGCATGCCGCCGTCGACCCGCAGTGAATGGTCTTTCTCCCGTGGTAATACCGTGAAAGCCTCGGTGGCCGGGTGCACGCCGACGCCGGCCAGCACCAGATCCGCTGCAATCCGCAAGCCGTTGTCGAGCAAAACCGCCTCGACTTTGTCGTGACCGGTGATCTCCACGGCCTCATGCTCGGTGATGAACTTCACCCCGTTTTCTTCGTGCAGCGCGCGGATGGCTTTGCCCACGGCTTCGCCAAACTGGGCGGCGAAAGGAATCGCGTGGCGGGCGAGTACCGTGACATCGAGACCCTGCTGGCGCAGCGCCGAGGCGCATTCGAGGGCGATGAAGCTGTCGCCGATGATCACCGCACGTTGATCGGGTTGGGCCGCGTGCATGATCTGTTCGGCATGGGCTTTTGAGCGCAGGAGGAACACCTGCGGCAGATCCGCGCCGGGTAACTCCAAGGGGTTGGGTTCGCCGCCGGTGGCCAGCACTGCGGCGTCGTAATTCACGGTTTGGCCATCGTTCAGGTGAAGGGTTTTCGCTGGGGCGTCGAGCGAAGTGATTTCGCCTTGAATGCGCTCGATACGCTGCTCTTTATAAAAATCTTCATCGCGCAGCGGCGGGGTTTCTTCCGGCGACATTTCGCCTGCGAGGACAAATTTGCTCAGCACGGTGCGGTCGTAACCGGCGTCTGCTTCGCGGTCGATCATTTTTATGCGCCCGCCAAATCCCTTTTCCCGCAGCGCCGCCGCGCATGCAGTGCCCGCCGCACCGGCGCCGACAATCACGAACGTGCGTGAATCGTCTGCCGGTGGCGTTTGCGGATCGGCGATCGGCTGATCATCGACCCAAACCTCTTCGCCGCGTAGCTCCAACGGATACCGCTTGAGGCTGTCGAGGGCAGGCGGTTCGCATAAGGCGCCGTCTTCAATACGGAAAGCAGCCTTGTGCCATGGGCAGATCAGCCGACCATGACACAACGCGCCGTCCGCCAATGGCGCGCCGGCATGTGGGCATTCGCCCTGAAACGCACGTAATTGGCCGGCGGCGCGCAGCACAATGATCTTCAAATCGCCGATTTTGACTTCCAGGCCACGGTCTTGCGGGACATCGGCGAAACGGGCGACACGGTGCAGGGACATGTTCGACTTCCTCGCGGGCATTTCTCTTACGAGTTTGCGCAACAGTGCGAGGTTCAGCCATTTGCCACTGCCACGGCACGAACGGTACAGCTATAGTTTGCAGGCCGACGACGGCCCCACTGCACAAGGTGCTCCCGGAATGACCCGATTGACCTCTCTCAACCCTTGGCTGGCGGCCGTTGCCGTCGCCCTTTGCGTGCAGTTTCCGGCGCAGGCCGCCCAGGAGCGCTTCACCCTCAGCATCCCTGGTGTGTCCGATAACCGTCTGTTCACCTCGGCAGCGGCCAGCGATGCAGCCGGTTGCGGCGGCAAGAACCAGTCGCCGGCGCTGAGCTGGAACGCCGGCCCTGCCGGTACACAAAGCTACGCGATCGTCATGCACGACCCGGACGGCCAGAAAGGCTTGGGCGTCGATCACTGGATTCACTACGGCATCAAAGCCACGACTCACCAGATTGCGGCCGGTGTCGGTGCCAAATCCGCGTTCGAAGGCGTCGGCGGCACCAACAGCAAAGGCAACACTCACTATATGGGGCCATGCCCACCGGTGGGTGACAGCGCGCACCACTACATCATCCAGATCTACGCCCTCGACCTGGCCCCGGACGCACTGCCGGCCGGTCTGACCCGCGCCGAGCTGATGGAAAAAATCAAAGGCCATGTGCTGCGCAACAGCAGTGCAGTGCGGCGTTATCACCGCTGAAAATTTTTTCAGTCGCGTTTAACCCGAACTGAAAGGGCTGCCCGTCTCAGTGGATGAATGATCAATTTCATCCCGAGGTCAGCCCCCATGTCCCGTTCCCTGCCTTTTCTGCGACCTGTTGCGGTCGGCGTGCTGTTGGCCATCGCCGGTTGTGGTGTTTCGTCCAATCCGGAATCCGCAGCCGCGCCGGCTCAGCCTGAGGCGATGGTGCAGCACGAAGCTGTGCTGGCCGACAGTGCGATGGCCAAGCGCAGTGTTCGCCCGGCACCGATCGCCAGTTTCGCTGCGATGCCCGCGCGGGAAAGTTATCCACAAGGCTATCGCGACGAGCAGCGTGAGCAGTATCAGAAGCTGGCCGACAACCCCATCCACAGCGTCTCCGAAAGCCCGGTCTCGACCTTCAGCGCCGACGTCGACACCGGCGCCTACGCCAACGTTCGTCGCCTGCTTAATCAGGGACGCCTGCCGCCGGAAGGCGCGGTGCGACTTGAGGAAATGGTCAATTACTTTCCCTACGACTACGCATTGCCCAACGATGGCTCGCCGTTTGGCGTGACCACCGAACTGGCGGCTTCACCGTGGAATCCGCACACCCGATTGCTGCGCATCGGTATCAAGGCCTCCGACCGCGCCGTGGCAGAACTGGCCCCGGCCAATCTGGTGTTTCTGGTGGACGTGTCCGGCTCGATGGATCGTCGCGAAGGTCTGCCGATGGTCAAAAGCACGCTGAAACTGCTGGTCGATCAATTGCGCGAGCAGGATCGTGTGTCGCTGGTGGTGTATGCCGGTGAATCCCGCGTGGTGCTGGAGCCGACTTCCGGACGGGAAAAAGCCAAGATTCGTACCGCCATCGAGCAGTTAACGGCGGGTGGCTCGACCGCTGGCGCGTCGGGCATCGAACTGGCCTATCAAATGGCACAACAAGCGTTCATTCCCAAAGGCATCAACCGTATCCTGCTGGCCACCGACGGCGACTTCAACGTCGGCGTCAGCGACTTTGACAGCCTTAAACAAATGGCTGTGGATAAACGTAAAACCGGTATTTCCCTGACCACCCTGGGTTTTGGTGTGGATAACTACAATGAACACTTGATGGAACAACTGGCCGATGCAGGCGATGGCAACTACGCCTACATCGACAACCTGCGCGAGGCGCGCAAAGTGCTGGTCGATCAACTCGGTTCGACCCTTGCCGTGGTGGCGAAAAACGTCAAACTGCAGGTGGAATTCAACCCGGCGCAGGTCAGCGAATACCGCCTGCTCGGCTACGAAAACCGTGCGCTCAAGCGTGAGGACTTCAGCAATGACAATGTCGATGCCGGCGAAATCGGCGCAGGACACACGGTGACCGCACTGTATGAAATTGTCCCGGCGGGCGAGAAGGGCTGGCTGGAACCGCTGCGCTACGGCAAATCGAGTGCGGCTGTTGCCGAGAAGAACGGGGAATTGGCGATGCTGCGTGTGCGATATCAACAGCCCGAAGGTGGGAAAAGTCGGCTGATCGAGCGGCCGATAGCCAATCAGGTCGCACCGGCCAGCGAGGACCTGCGCTTTGCCGCCGCCGTCGCTGCGTTTTCCCAGCAACTCAAGGATGCTCGCTACACGGGCGACTTCAGCCTGAAAGACACCGAAGCGCTGGCTCGCGGCGCGCGGGGCGATGATCGTTTTGGCCTGCGCAACGAGTTCGTGCAACTGGTCGAACTGACGCAAAGCCTGCGCACTTCAACTGCATCGAATACGCTGCCCACTGAGCGACGGATTGAATAGTGAGTCGTCTGAAAGGCTTCATCAGTCAGCTGTTTGCTTCGCCAGACAGCCCGGCCGCCAGCAGCGATGAAACGCTGCTGGCGCGTTATCGCGAGGGCGACGGCGTGGCGTTCGAGATCTTGTATGCCCGTCATCGTCAGGGCCTTTATCGATTTCTGCTCGGTTTGAGCGGCAAACCGGAACTGGCCGACGAAGTCTTTCAGGAAACCTGGCTGAGCCTGATCCGCAGCACCAGTCAGCCACAAGGCCGAGCGACATTTCGTACCTGGTTGTTCCAGATTGCCCGCAATCGCCTGATCGACCACTGGCGCAAGCACGGCGCCCATCAACCGCTGCACGACAGCTATGACGAACAGGCGCACGCGGTCAGCGATGAGGCGAGTGATCCCGAACAACTGCTGAGCCTCAGCCGCGACAGCCAGCGCCTGGAAAACGCACTGCAAACCCTGCCGGCCGACCAGCGCGAAGTGTTCCTGCTGCGCGCCCACGGCGACCTCGACCTGGCGCAAATCGCCAGCCTCACCGAAACACCGCTGGAAACCGTCAAAAGCCGCTTGCGCTACGCCCAGCAAAAACTGCGTCGGCTGCTGGCCGAGGAGGTACTGACATGACTGACGCCCGCCAGACACCCGAAGATCCGGTCATTAAGCATGTGCGCGAACAGCACAACGTTGAACCGCCGGCGCACCTTGATGCGTTCATCCTCAATGCTGCCCACCGCGAAACTCCCGCGCCGAAACCAAGCCTGTGGCAACGCTGGCTGGATGCTTGCCGCAAACCGCGCTGGCAAGTCGCGTTCGCCAGCCTCGTCGGCGTCGCACTGATGCTCTCACTGGTGCAACGCGCCCCCGAACCGCAGCCGCAATTTGACTTCGCCCCGGCCGCCAAACCCGCTGCGCCGATGGCTCGCAAACAAGCGCCCGAAGCATTGTCCGCTCCCGCGCCGATGGCAGAAATGGCCGCGCCGATGCAAAGCGAAGCGTTCAGTGCCGACGAAGCCAAAACCAGCAAACGCGCCGCCGCCCCGGCCAACGGCCTCGACGAACAACTGCGCGAAGTCCTGCGCCTGCGCGAATCCGGCGAATCAAAAGCGGCCGACACCCTGTTCAACAACCTGCACAAACGCTACCCCAACGCCGACCTCGACGCCCGACTGGAAAAAATCCAGCAGAATTGACCGCCTGTTCGCCCAGCCATTTGGCATTGCCCCGCAAAAACGCGCACTATCGGGCCATAGCTGAAGCGCTGGAGAACACCGTGGCACCAAAAATCGACCGCATCGCCCAACTCCTCAATTGCCCGCAAAAGGGCGAAGAGATGCGCCGCGCGATTACTGAAGCGCGTAAGGAATTTCTGCTGAGCCAGCAGGAAGAGGATGTGCTTGAGGAACAGGACGTCTTTGAAGAGGAGGTTGGGGAGGAGGAAGAAGAGGATGAGGATGAGGATTACGATGAGTTTGATTGGACGACGGAGTGAAGCTGTTTGAGGAATTCCCTTTAAAAAATCATTTCCTCCCCCTGAGTTTCCAGCTGCCATTGTCCATTTATCTGTTCGTTGACCCTCCGTGCTGAAAAGGGGCACTATAAGGTACTGTTTTTCGTACTTTTGGAGGCGTCATGGAGCACCTGCTGGCTAGTCGTTCAGTAAGCATTACTGAACTGAAACGCAGCCCCAGTACTGTGATCGAGCTTGCCGGTTCGGAGCCCATCGCCGTTCTCAACCATAATCGCCCAGCTGCCTATCTCTTGGCCCATGCCACTTATCAGGAGTTGCTGGATCGCTTGCGAGCGGCTGAATTGCGCGAGGCAATCGCTGCAAGTCGTAACGATCCTCGTCCGGCGGTCGCAGCCGACACCGTTTTTGCTGAGATTGATGCGCTTATAGATGACATCGAAGCTGAGCAAAATCGCTTATGACGCGGTTGTTATTTTCCGCAATGGCTCGAGAGGATCTGCAACAGATCGCCCGCTTTATCGCTCGTGACAACCCTGGACGTGCTCGGACCTTCGTTGGTGAGTTGCGTGTGCGCTGTGATCAGTTGACCAGCCAACCGAATCAAGGAGTTTCCCGAGAGGAGTGTGCCAGGGGGCTGAAAATGATCGCCCACGGTCGCTACCTGATTTTTTACTCACTTGTTGAGAGAGATGTTCAGATAGAGAGGGTTCTGCATAGCGCGCGAGACATCGCTCGAGTACTCGATCCCCACACCCCGGATCGCTAGCCAGATCAGGCTGAAAACCAACGCCCACAAAAAAGCCCCGGACCATCACAGTCCGGGGCTTTTTCGTTTAAATCAGTGGTGCACCAGGCGGGATTCGAACCCACGACCCCTGCCTTCGGAGGGCAGTACTCTATCCAGCTGAGCTACTGGTGCAGCGGGCGACATCATACCTAGGTCGGCTCGGGGCGTCCATGCTGGGTTTTGGGGCGTATTGTCAGTGCGCGTGTCGGGATAAATCCGCTGCATTCCATAAAGCGGTAACGTCCTGCAAAACCCTCGCTTGGCGCTTTCGCGGGGCTGATCTATGGTTTTGCTGCTGCTTGAGCTTTTTGCTCATTGATCTGAAAATTTCCACAAACACGCCGTTTTTGTTCTTTTTTTCGAACGCCCTATTGTCCTTTAACCCCTTTGCTCCTACGATCCGTTTGAGATTTCAAACGCTCGTTGATGGGGTGTTGAAGCGCAGGTGTTTCGAGTCGTGCACTATCTTATGCGCCTCACCCGGTCACTGATTTCCCTGACGGCAGCCTTGCGAGGCGCCTTTCTACAATCATAATTTGCTCCGCGCAGGCCGCGGTGCTGTTAAGGAAAGCCGACATGCAGCTTAAAGACACCCTGTTGTTCCGCCAGCAAGCCTTCATTGATGGCGCTTGGGTCGATGCGGACAACGGTCAGACGATCAAGGTCAATAACCCGGCCACTGGCGAAATCCTCGGCACCGTGCCGAAGATGGGCGCTGCCGAAACCCGCCGTGCCATCGAAGCCGCTGACAAAGCGCTGCCGGCCTGGCGTGCACTGACCGCCAAAGAGCGTGCCGGCAAGCTGCGTCGCTGGTTCGAATTGATGATCGAGAACCAGGACGACCTCGCTCGCCTGATGACGCTCGAACAGGGCAAGCCGCTGGCCGAAGCCAAGGGCGAAATCGTTTACGCCGCTTCGTTCATCGAGTGGTTCGCCGAAGAAGCCAAGCGCATCTACGGTGACGTGATTCCGGGCCACCAGCCGGACAAGCGCCTGATCGTGATCAAGCAACCGATCGGCGTGACCGCGGCGATTACCCCGTGGAACTTCCCGGCAGCGATGATCACCCGTAAGGCCGGCCCGGCGCTGGCTGCCGGTTGCACCATGGTGCTCAAGCCTGCTTCGCAAACTCCATTCTCCGCATTCGCGTTGGCTGAACTGGCCCAGCGTGCCGGCATTCCTGCGGGCGTGTTCAGCGTTGTTTCCGGCAGCGCCGGCGACATCGGCAGCGAGCTGACCAGCAACCCGATCGTGCGCAAGCTGTCCTTCACCGGCTCGACCGAAATCGGTCGTCAACTGATGGCGGAATGCGCCAAGGACATCAAGAAAGTCTCGCTGGAACTGGGCGGCAACGCGCCGTTCATCGTGTTCGACGACGCAGATCTGGATAAGGCCGTCGAAGGCGCGATCATTTCCAAGTACCGCAACAACGGCCAGACCTGTGTCTGCGCCAACCGTCTGTACATTCAGGATTCGGTCTACGACGCGTTCGCCGAGAAGCTGAAAGTGGCAGTGGCCAAGCTGAAGATCGGCAACGGTCTGGAAGACGGCACCACCACTGGCCCGCTGATCGACGAGAAAGCCGTGGCCAAGGTGCAAGAACACATCGCTGACGCTGTCGCCAAAGGCGCCACCGTACTGGCCGGTGGCAAGCCGATGGAAGGCAACTTCTTCGAGCCGACCATCCTGACCAACGTGCCGAAAAACGCAGCCGTGGCCAAGGAAGAAACTTTCGGCCCGCTGGCGCCGCTGTTCCGTTTCAAAGACGAAGCCGAAGTGATCGCGATGTCCAACGACACCGAGTTCGGTCTGGCCTCGTACTTCTACGCTCGTGACCTGGGCCGTGTGTTCCGTGTGGCCGAAGCCCTGGAATACGGCATGGTCGGCGTCAACACCGGTCTGATCTCCAACGAAGTCGCGCCATTCGGCGGCATCAAGGCTTCGGGCCTGGGCCGTGAAGGCTCCAAGTACGGCATCGAAGATTACCTGGAAATCAAATACCTCTGCCTGGGCATCTAAGCCGAGAAAGGGATCGCTGCAAACGCAAAGGGCACGAGAGCGCTGTCCCTTTGCGTCGTTTCAAACCGGAATTTTCTCTGCGGCCGGGAACGCCGTGGCAGTCGATCATCGCATGCTGCCACCGTCGCTTCCTCCCGCTTAATCCTTGAACCACGCCGCCCGATGAGCGGCGAATGAGGACTGTAATGAGCAAGACTAACGCTGAACTGATGGCCCGCCGTACCGCTGCTGTACCCCGTGGTGTTGGCCAGATTCACCCGATCTTCGCCGAATCCGCGAAGAACGCGACCGTAACAGACGTTGAAGGTCGTGAATTCATCGACTTCGCCGGTGGTATCGCTGTACTGAACACCGGCCATGTGCACCCGAAAATCATCGCTGCCGTGACCGAACAGCTGAACAAGCTGACCCACACCTGCTTCCAGGTACTGGCTTACGAGCCTTACGTTGAGCTGTGCGAAAAAATCAACGCCAAGGTGCCAGGTGATTTCGCCAAGAAAACCCTGCTGGTCACCACCGGTTCCGAAGCCGTGGAAAACGCCGTGAAAATCGCCCGTGCCGCCACTGGCCGTGCCGGCGTGATCGCGTTCACTGGCGCTTACCACGGTCGCACCATGATGACCCTGGGTCTGACCGGTAAAGTCGTGCCTTACTCGGCTGGCATGGGCCTGATGCCAGGCGGCATCTTCCGCGCGCTGTACCCGAACGAACTGCACGGCGTGAGCATCGACGATTCGATCGCTTCCATCGAACGCATCTTCAAGAACGACGCCGAGCCGAAAGACATCGCTGCGATCATCATCGAGCCTGTACAGGGTGAAGGTGGTTTCTACGTCGCGCCGAAGGAGTTCATGAAGCGTCTGCGTGCCCTGTGCGACCAGCACGGTATCCTGCTGATCGCTGACGAAGTACAGACCGGCGCTGGCCGTACCGGTACGTTCTTCGCCATGGAACAGATGGGCGTTGCTGCCGACCTGACCACTTTCGCCAAATCCATCGCTGGCGGCTTCCCGCTGGCCGGTGTGTGCGGCAAGGCCGAGTACATGGACGCCATCGCTCCAGGCGGCCTGGGCGGCACCTACGCCGGTAGCCCTATCGCTTGCGCCGCGGCCCTGGCCGTGATGGAAGTGTTCGAAGAAGAACAACTGCTGGACCGCTGCAAGGCTGTTGGCGAGCGTCTGGTCACTGGCCTCAAAGCCATCCAGGCCAAGTACCCGGTGATCGGCGAAGTTCGTGCCCTGGGCGCGATGATTGCCGTCGAGTTGTTCGAAAACGGCGACAGCCACAAACCGAATGCTGCCGCTGTTGCGTCCGTTGTGGCCAAGGCTCGTGACAAGGGCCTGATCCTGCTGTCCTGCGGCACCTACGGCAACGTTCTGCGCGTACTCGTACCGCTGACCTCGCCGGACGAGCAACTGGACAAAGGTCTGGCGATCATCGAAGAGTGCTTCTCGGAGCTGTAAGGCCCGGCACCGTGTGATCGGATAGACAAAAAACCCGCTTCGGCGGGTTTTTTTATGCCTCTTGAAACACATCCTTGGTTTAGTGCTGTATCGAATCGCCAGCATTGGCTAAGGTTCAGGCATTGCAAGGGAGAGCGCGCATGACTGCCGTTGTTTTACCCGCCGTACCCCGAGTGCTGATTGCCGAGGCCGACCCATGGTCTCGTGACCTGCTCAAACAAGTATTGCTGAACGTGCGTTGCGACGCTCGAGTGGATCTGTGTGCCGACGGCCAGCAGGCCCTGGACATGCTGCGTGACGTGCCCTATGACCTGGCGATCGTTGACTGGGAATTGCCCGGCACCGATGGGCTGAACGTGCTGCGCAGCGTGCGTCAGCGCAAACGCAATCCGCCGCTGCCGTTCATTCTGATGAGCAGCCGTACCGATAGCGCCAGCGTGCGCGAAGCCCTGCCGCTGGCGCCCACCGCCTACCTCGCCAAGCCGTTGAACATGGAGAGCCTGACCGAGCGTTTGCAGGGTTTGCTGCTCAATGCCGGTGAAGAGGTGTTCTGTGAAGTGCCGACATTGGCGCCAGGCATGACCTTGTCGGTGTTCCTTGAGCGTCGCCGCGAGCTGGCTGACGGCGCGCCATTGATGACCGATGTGCAGGTGGCGGTCAAACGCAGCCTGAATCCCAACGGCCTTGATCTGAAGCTGCTGGAAGATGAGATAAAAACCGATCCGCAGATCACCGCCGTGTTGATCGCCGCCGCCAACAGTGCCGCGCAACACCATGGCACGGCGGTGCAGACGCTCGCGCAGGCGCTGCATCGGCTTGGCACTGGGCAGAGCATGAATCTGATTCTGGGTCTGGCGCTCAAGCGCAGCGCCAAGCTCAGTGATCCGTGTCTGGCGGATTACGCCGAGCGCTATTGGGGGTTGTCGCTGCACACCGCCGAGTACGCGCGCACCTTGGCGCGTCTGCTCGATCTGGATCAGGAGCGCTGCTATTGCGCAGGCATGCTGCATTGCTTGGGCGATCTCGCGCTGCTGCGCTGTTTGCAGGAGTGGAAGCAGGCGGGCGGTGAGTTGGATGAGTGGGAGGAAGTCGGCGACGCGTTAGCCGAATTCGGCGCGGCTTACGGTTCGGCGCTACGCACTCGCTGGCGGCTGCCGCTGGAGCTGCGCGAGTTGATTGCCTCGGTCTACCAGCTCGGTGGCGGAGTGTATTCCCGTGAGGCGCTGGTGATGAACATGGCGGCGCAAATGGCTCGCCTGACTGAGCATGAGGGCGTAGAGGAACTGGCGAAGAGTCGCACGGCGCGATTGCTCAAGATCGGGTTGCCGGAGTTGATGCGGATGCGTAAGTAACGTGCCTCGACAAACTCCAATCCTGTAGGAGCTGCGGCACGCTGCGATCTTTTGATCCTGTTTTTTAGAAGCAAGATCAAAAGATCGCAGCGTGCCGCAGCTCCTACATGGGTTATGTGTGGGGGGGGCAGGCTGAGATGATCCGGTTCTTGCCCTGGCGCTTGGCTTCATACATCGCCGCATCCGCGCGGGCGAACAGGCTGTCGAGGCTCTCGTCTTCTGCCGTGAGACTGGTCAGGCCTTGGCTCACGGTGATGCCAAAGGTCTGGCCTTCATGGCTGAAGTTCAAACGCTGAATCTGCTGTTGTAGCCGCTCGGCTACCTGCATGGCCATGTCTGGCGCGCAACCGGGGAACACCGCCGCAAACTCTTCGCCACCAATGCGCCCGAAAAGATCTCCCCGGCGTAGCGAGCCACGGCCGCACTCGGCGATCTGTTGCAACACGTTGTCGCCCTGCGGATGACCGTAACTGTCGTTGATCACTTTGAAGTCATCGATATCCAGCAGCAGAAAGGCCAGCTGCGCGCCTTGCAGGCGTGCCTGTTCGAATTCGTGATGGGCGCATTCGAAGAAGTGTCGGCGGTTGCTGCTTTGAGTCAGCACGTCGGTGGTGGCCAGGCGTTGCAGTTCGGTTTCCATCTGTTTTTTGTCGGTGATGTCCTCGGCAATGCCGACGATAATCACCGGTTGCCCGGGTTCGTCCTGACGATTGATAAAGCATTTGTCGCTGAGCCAGCGCACCTGGCCGTCGGCGGCGATGATGCGGTACTCGCGATCTTCCACGGCGCCTTGGTGCAGCACTTCGGCGAGGCTGCGTTCGGCGTAGTCCAGATCATCAGGGTAGATGCTGTCGCGCCACTGGTTGTAGTCGGCGAGCAAGAGCCCTGCTGAGCGGCCGAAAATCCGCTCATAGGCCGGGCTGACGTACAGCACCTGACGGGTTTCCCAGTTGAAGGCCCATAGCACGGCGTTGACGCTGACCAGAAGCGAGCTGAACAGTTGTTCGCGCTCACTGAGGCGGGCGACTTCGCCTTGGGCGTGCATCAGCGCCATCAAGGTTTGCGCGGCCTCGGGCCACTGCGGGAGGGATGAGTCTTTTTGGTTGTTATTGACCATCGGCACAGATCTCAGAGAGCGTGCCGTGTCGACAACAACGGCCACGCCTAAACCCGCCGGAATGGCGAAGTCTTTGAGATAGGGGATTTAGGGTGAAGTTCCGAAGGGTGCGCCCGGGAGTTCGGGCGCACCGATCAACGGTCTCAGACTGCCGCAGGACGTAGCGAGTAGGTTTTCAACTGGTCGGCAAATTCGCGCAGGGACTGGATGCCACTGGCTTCGGCCTCGTGAATCCATTCTTTGATGGCGGCGAGCATGTCGTGGCCATTTGCGCTGGTCTTGACCCAGATCTGCTGCAGGGCCAGGCGTTTTTCGTAAATTACCTTCAACGACTGGCTGTGCTCGAGCATGTTCTGGATGCGTGCGTGATGACGATCTTCCAACAGGCTGGTTTCCCGCGACAACAGGCGTTTGGCCCGGTGGAACTGGTGACGCACCGAATGATCCACCTTGGCCAGTTCCTGCTTGACCAGCGGGCCGATGACCAACTTGCGGTATTGGGCCATGATCTGGAAGCGGTTGTTGAGGATCGCCATGGCGGTGTCCATGTCCAGATTGCCCTTGCCTTCGACGCGATGGGCAATCGGCGCTACACGTTGCACCTTGGCCAGACGCAGGAAGCTGAAGACTTTGATCCACGCCCAACCGAGGTCGAACTCCCACTTCTTCACCGACAGCTTGGCCGAGTTAGGGTAGGTGTGATGGTTGTTATGCAGTTCTTCGCCGCCGATCAGGATGCCCCACGGCACCAGATTGGTCGCCGCGTCACGGCATTCGAAATTGCGGTAACCGATGGCATGGCCCAGACCATTGACCACGCCGGCAGCCCATACCGGGATCCACATCATCTGGATCGCCCAGATGGTGATGCCGATGGTGCCGAACAGCAGCAGGTCGATAACGCCCATGATCGCCACGCCCAGCAGCGGATAGCGGCTGTAGACGTTGCGCTCGATCCAGTCTTCCGGGCAATTCTTGCCGTAGATGCGCAGGGTTTCCGGGTTTTCGGCCTCGGCGCGATACAGTTCGGCGCCTTTGCGCAGAACGGTGGACAAACCCTTGACGACCGGACTGTGCGGGTCATCTTCGGTTTCGCATTTGGCATGGTGTTTACGGTGGATGGCGGTCCACTCGCGGGTGTTCTGCGCCGTGGTCAACCACAGCCAGAAGCGGAAAAAGTGTTTCAGGCCAGCATTCAGCTCCAGTGAGCGATGGGCCGAGTAACGGTGCAGATAGACCGTGACGGCGACAATTGTCACATGGGTCATCAGCAGGGTGACTGCGACCAGTGACCAGGCCGACAAGCCAAGAAAACCTTCGTACCACATAGGCTATAGGGCCCTCGATAAAGATAAAAACAGCCGTTGCATTATCACCAAGCACACAGATAAAACCAGTCGCCCTTTCAGATAAGAGTCGCTGGATGTTTCTTGACCTATAATTCCAACCTTTTTGTAGGGACATGGACGGCCGAATGTATGCCACTTATCGCGATGCCTTGCGTGCATCGCTGCTCTATCTCGTACTTGCGGCGGTCTGGCTGCAAGGTACTGGTTATTTATTAAACAGTTTCTTCGATAACTCCGTTGATCTGGCGCGATGGCAACTGATCAACGGTTATGTCTTTGCGGCGTTCAGCGCCGGGCTGATCTTCTTGGCGCGGGCGCGGTTATGCGAATTTCTCGGCATTGGTGCGCGTCTGCGTGAGCGTCACGCTGATCGCGAACGCTTGCGTCAAGCGGCTGCGGTGTTCGACTGCACCCGCGAAGGCGTGTTGGTCACTGACCGCCGGGGCCTGATCGTGCACGTCAACCGCGCGTTCATCGAGATCACCGGTTATCAGCGCGATGAAGTCCTCGGCCAGCAACCCAGTCTGTTCAAGTCAGGCCACCATCCGCCGGGTTTCTATCAGGCGATGTTCGCGACGCTGGAAAGCCAGGGCGAGTGGAGTGGCGAGATCTGGAACCGTCGCAAAAGCGGCGAAATCTATCCGCAGTGGCAAACCATCCGCGTCATCCACGATGATCAAAAGAGCCAGGTCAGTCATTACGTCGCGGTGTTTTCCGACATCAGTGCGATCAAGCATTCCGAGCACGAACTCAAGCACCTTGCCCACCACGATCCGCTGACCGACCTGCCCAATCGCCTGCTGTTCGGCGACCGCGCCGAGCAGGCACTGGCTTCGGCGCAGACCCATAAGCGTGGCTGTGCGCTGCTGTTGCTCGATCTGGATCACTTCAAGATGATCAACGATAGCCTCGGGCATAACGTCGGCGACCGCTTGCTCAAAGCTGTGGCGGCGCGTTTGCAGGTGCTGTTCGGCACCGGCATCACGCTGGCGCGACTCGGCGGCGACGAGTTCGCGGTACTGGCGGAAAGTTGTCCACAGCCCGGTCAGGCAGCGGCGCTGGGCCAGCGCATTCTCGACGCGCTCAAGGAGTCGTTTTGCATCGACGGCCACGAACTGTTTATCAACGCCAGCATCGGCATCAGCCTGTTTCCCAGCGATGCACTGAGCGCCGATCAATTGTTGCGCAATGCCGATGCGGCGTTGTTCAAGGCCAAGGGCAGCGGGCGTAACGGTTACGCGTTGTACACCGAAGAACTCACCGCCCATGCCCAACAGCGGGTTGAGATTGCCTTCGAATTGCGCCGAGCGCTGGAGCAGCAGGAACTGCGGGTTTTCTACCAACCGGTGCATGACCTCAACACCGGTCGCCTGATCGGTGTTGAAGCTTTGGTGCGCTGGGAGCATCCGCAGCGCGGTCTGGTGTCGCCGGCGGAGTTCATTCCAATTGCCGAACGCACCGGGTTGATCGCCGAAATCGACGCTTGGGTGATGCAGCAGGCGTGTCGGCAGATGTGCCAATGGCAGCAGGCCGGGGTGGTACTGGCGTTTGTCGCGGTGAATGTGTCGTCGCGGCTTTTCGCCCGGCGCGAGCTGTATCAGCAGGTGGCACAGGTGCTGCGCGATACCGGGCTGGATCCGGCGTATCTCGAACTGGAAGTGACCGAAAGCGCGGTGATGGACGATCCGGAAGTGGCGCTTGAGCAGATGCATCGCTTGCGCGAATTGGGCATTCGTCTGGCCATCGATGATTTCGGCACCGGGTATTCGTCGTTGCTGCGACTCAAGCGCTTGCCAGTGCAGAAGCTCAAGATCGATCAGGGTTTCGTCGCCGGATTGCCTTGGGACGAGGATGACGCTGCAATTGTCCGGGTGATCATCGCGCTGGCCAAGAGCATGGGCATGCAGGTGCATGCCGAGGGGATCGAGCAGGCTGAGCAAGCGGCATTTCTGTTGGAGCAGGCCTGTGATTTGGGGCAGGGCTACTGGTTTGGGCGGCCGGTGCCGGCGTTGGATATAGATTGGGCACGCGCCCCGGTGATTGGCTGAACCCCTCTGTGGCTGAAGGAAATTATTGTGGCGAGGGGATTTATCCCCGATGGGTCGCGCAGCGATCCCAAAAAATGGGACTGCTGCGCAGTCCATCGGGGATAAATCCCCTCACCACTAGGTTTCATGCAGGTTTCAAACGCGATGAACACCGTGCAGACCCTTGCCCTCTCTCGTAATGTTTTCTAGTTATATAAACATTCTTAAATAGTCTTTTTAAGAATATCTATGCCTCTCTTATATTGCTCCCACGCCGAACGCAGTGCCGCCCACTGCCAGGCAAATCCCATTCAAAGGAGCAGCACCATGAGCGCATCCCTTCGCAGCGTTGACGGTCAGGACGAAGCCACCATCTTGCGTGAAATCCAGAGTGCCCTGCGCGATCTGCGGTTCGGCGCGGTGGAGATCACTGTGCACAACGCTCAAGTCGTCCAGATCGAACGCAAAGAGAAATTCCGTTTGCAGCAGCCGGGCAACAAGCCGAGCTAAAAAGATCGTCCGATCGCGGCCCGAGCCTTCGGCAGCTCCTACAGGGGGCTGTGTGCACGAGCTGGCGAAGGCGGCGATCTTTCAGCGGGACCCGATTCCAGCAGTACATAAGAAAAAGCCACCACCCAGAATTCCAGGAGCTTTCACCATGTCGTCGATTCGCCGTTACGCTTTGGCCGCCCTGGCCAGCGCTGTGTTTGCCGGTTCCGCGGTTGCCAAGGATTACGAGCTGCTCAACGTGTCGTATGACCCGACGCGCGAGCTGTATCAGGACTACAACGCCGAATTCATCAAGTTCTGGCAGAAGGACCATGCCGGCGACACCGTGAAAATCCAGCAGTCCCATGGCGGCTCGGGCAAGCAGGGCCGTGCGGTGATCGATGGCCTGCGTGCCGACGTGGTGACCCTGGCCCTGGCCGGTGACATCGACGAAATCGCCAAACTCGGCAAGACGCTGCCGGCCGACTGGCAGAAGCGTCTGCCGGAAGCGAGCACGCCGTACACCTCGACCATTGTGTTCCTGGTGCGCAAGGGCAACCCGAAAGGCATCAAGGACTGGGGCGATCTGGTCAAGAACGACGTCTCGGTGATCACGCCGAACCCGAAAACCTCCGGCGGTGCGCGCTGGAACTTCCTCGCCGCGTGGGCCTACGGCCTGAAAGCCAACGGCGGCAGCGAAGAAAAAGCCAAAGAGTACGTGCAGACGCTGTTCAAGCACGTGCCGATTCTCGACACCGGCGCTCGCGGCTCGACCATCACCTTCGTCAACAACGGTCAGGGTGACGTGTTGCTGGCTTGGGAGAACGAAGCATTCCTGGCGCTGAAAGAAGATGGCGGCGCGGACAAGTTCGACATCGTCGTGCCTTCACTGTCGATCCTCGCCGAACCACCGGTGGCCGTGGTCGACAAGAACGCAGCGAAGAAGGGTAACGAGCAGATCGCCGAAGCCTATCTAAAGCATCTCTACAGCCCGGCCGGTCAGGAAATCGCGGCGAAGAATTTCTACCGTCCGCGTGACAAGGACGTGGCCGCCAAATACGCCCAGCAGTTCCCGAAACTGGAACTGGTGACCATCGACAAGGACTTCGGCGGCTGGAAAACCGCGCAACCGAAATTCTTCAATGACGGTGGCGTGTTCGACCAGATTTATCAGGCGCAGTAAGTTTTCATAGCCATAAACAAGCCCCGGATTTACCTTCGGGGCTTCGCGCGTTTTTTAACCAGGGACTTTTATGTCGCGTCGTATCTCCCCCGTCATACCCGGCTTCGGGCTGACGCTGGGTTACACCTTGGTGTACCTCAGCCTGATTGTGCTAATCCCGCTGGCGGCGATGTTCATTCACGCCTCGCAGCTCACCTGGGATCAGTTCTGGACGATCATCTCTGCGCCGCGCGTACTGGCTGCACTGAAGCTGAGCTTCGGCACCGCGCTGTGTGCCGCGATCATCAACGGCATCATCGGCACACTATTGGCCTGGGTGCTGGTGCGCTACACCTTCCCGGGGCGCAAGGTCATCGACGCGATGATCGATCTGCCGTTCGCCCTGCCGACGGCCGTGGCCGGTATCGCGCTGACCGCGCTGTACGCGCCGGCCGGCCTGGTCGGCCAGTTTGCCGCCGACCTCGGCTTCAAGATCGCCTACACCCCGTTGGGTATCACCCTCGCACTGACCTTCGTGACCCTGCCGTTCGTGGTACGCACGGTGCAACCGGTGCTGGCCGATATCCCCCGTGAAGTCGAAGAAGCCGCCGCCTGCCTCGGTGCCAAACCGTGGCAAGTGTTCCGCCATATTCTGGTGCCGGCGCTGCTGCCCGCGTGGCTGACCGGTTTTGCCCTGGCGTTTGCCCGTGGTGTTGGCGAGTACGGTTCGGTGATTTTCATCGCCGGCAACATGCCGATGAAAACCGAGATTCTGCCGCTGCTGATCATGGTCAAACTCGACCAATACGATTACACCGGCGCCACTGCCATCGGCGTGCTGATGCTGGTGGTTTCCTTCGTCCTGTTGCTGCTGATCAACTTGCTGCAGCGGCGCATCGAAACCCCATAAGGAGGCGCGAACATGTCCCAATCGTCTATTGCGGCCGCTTCCTCGGCCAACGCTGCGCGCCGCGGCAGTGCCACGTCGCGGCGCATTCTGATCGGTCTCGGCTGGCTGATCTTTTTCCTGTTTTTGTTGCTGCCGCTGTTCATCGTGGTGTCGCAGGGCTTGAAGAACGGTCTCGGCGCGTTCTTTACCGCGATCTTTGAACCGGATGCGCTGTCGGCACTGAAGCTCACCGTGTTCGCCGTGCTGATTTCGGTGCCGCTGAACCTGGTGTTCGGCGTCAGCGCCGCGTGGTGCGTGAGCAAATACTCGTTCCGCGGCAAGAGCATGCTGGTGACGCTGATCGACTTGCCGTTTTCGGTGTCGCCGGTGATCGCAGGTCTGGTCTACGTGCTGATGTTCGGCGCTCAGGGTCTGTTCGGGCCGTGGTTGCAGGATCACGACATTCAGATCGTCTTTGCGCTGCCGGGCATCGTGCTGGCGACGATTTTCGTCACCGTGCCGTTCGTGGCCCGTGAACTGATCCCGCTGATGCAGGAGCAAGGCACTCAGGAAGAGGAAGCCGCGCGTCTGCTCGGCGCCAATGGCTGGCAGATGTTCTGGTACGTCACCGTCCCCAACATCAAGTGGGGCCTGATCTATGGCGTGGTGCTGTGTACCGCGCGGGCCATGGGTGAGTTCGGTGCGGTGTCGGTGGTCTCCGGGCACATTCGCGGGGTGACCAACACCTTGCCGCTGCACGTCGAGATCCTCTACAACGAATACAACCACGTGGCCGCGTTCGCCGTGGCGAGCCTGTTGCTGATCCTGGCGCTCTTTATCCTGCTGGCCAAGCAGTGGAGCGAAAACCGTATCAACCGCCTGCGCGCCAGCGCCGCGGAGGAATAATTCATGTCGATCGAAGTGCGTAACGTCAGCAAGAATTTCAATGCGTTCAAGGCGCTGGACAACATCAGCCTGGACATTCACAGCGGTGAACTGGTCGCGCTGCTCGGCCCGTCGGGCTGCGGCAAGACTACCTTGCTGCGCATTATTGCCGGTCTGGAAACCCCGGATCAGGGCAACATCGTTTTTCACGGTGAAGACGTTTCCGGCCACGACGTACGTGATCGCAACGTCGGTTTCGTGTTCCAGCACTACGCCTTGTTCCGCCACATGACCGTGTTTGACAACGTCGCGTTCGGCCTGCGCATGAAACCGAAAAACCAGCGCCCGAGCGAAAGCCAGATCGCGACCAAGGTCCACGAGCTGCTGAACATGGTGCAACTGGACTGGCTGTCGGATCGTTACCCGGAGCAGTTGTCCGGCGGTCAGCGTCAGCGGATCGCGCTGGCCCGTGCCTTGGCGGTGGAGCCGAAAGTGCTGTTGCTCGACGAACCCTTCGGCGCCCTCGACGCCAAGGTGCGTAAAGAACTGCGCCGCTGGCTCGCGCGTTTGCACGAAGACATCAACTTGACCTCGGTTTTCGTGACCCACGACCAGGAAGAAGCGATGGAAGTTGCCGACCGTATCGTGGTGATGAACAAAGGTGTGATCGAGCAGATCGGCTCACCGGGCGACGTCTACGAAAACCCGGCCAGTGATTTCGTTTATCACTTCCTCGGTGATTCGAACCGTCTGCACCTGGGCGATGACAATCACGTGCTGTTCCGTCCGCATGAAGTGTCGCTGTCGCGGCATGAGCTGGAGGATCACCACGCCGCCGAAGTCCGCGATATCCGGCCGCTGGGCGCGACCACGCGGGTGACGTTGAAGGTGGAAGGGCAGACAGATCTGATCGAGGCCGAAGTGGTGAAGGATCACGACAGCCTGACGGGCCTGGCCAAGGGTGAGACCCTGTTCTTCAAGCCGAAGGTCTGGCAGAAAGTCGCCAGCATTTAAAATCAAAAGCTTCGCGAGCAGGCTCGCTCCCACATTTGGAATGCATTTCCCTGTGGGAGCGAGCCTGCTCGCGAAAGCTATCTAGACAGCCGCCCGATTCGGATTGACCCGCACCGCCCCCGCCCGAGACTCGATCTGCTCTTTCAACTGCTGGCGCATCCCGAGCAGGAACGCCAACTCGGCCACGACAAACAGCGGCCCGACAATCAGCCCGCTCACATCATCGACAAACGCCGGTTTGCGCCCTTCATAGTGGTGCCCGACAAACTGAATCACCCAGCCAATCACAAACATTGCCAGACCACTGCTCAGCCAGACCATGGTGCTCTGCTGCGCCAGTACATGCCCGGCCCACACCGAAAGCCCCATCAGCACTGTCATCAGCACACCGAGCTTCACTTCCAGGCGCAGGTAAAACCACGCCGAAGCGAGCGCCACGATCACGGCCGGTGAAATCCACAACCCGCCCAACGACCATTCCGGACGCGACAGCAAAACCGCCACCGCCACCACAATCAGCGGAATGCCGATAAAGTGGCTGGCAATGTTGCGCGGGTCACGGTGGTAGGCGGCGTATTGACTCAAGTGATCGACGAGGCTTTTCATTGTTGTTCCTCCTGTAGGGTGATTGCAGCATGCCCCGGGTTGAGCGTTCGTTCTGTCAGGCAGCCGACAATCAGGAGTTTTCATGGATATGCGTTCACGGCTGCTGACCGGGCAGTGGTTCAGTCATTTGCCTGCGTCCTTTCAGGATAGTCTGCTGGCGGCGGCCCGGGAGCGGCGGCTGACGGCAGGGCAGCGCCTGTTTCAGCGTGGCGATCCACCATGCGGTTTGTACGCCGTGCTCGATGGCGCCGTGCGTATCAGCGCGGTGAGCGAGCAGGGCAAGGAAGCGTTGTTGAGTCTGGTCGAGGCGCCGCACTGGTTCGGCGAAATTTGTCTGTTCGACGGTCAGCCACGCACCCATGACGCCTTTGCCGTCGGGCCGTGCACGTTGCTGAATATTCCGCAGAATACAATGCTGAAATTGCTCGACGAGCAACCGGTGTACTGGCGGCACCTGGCGCTGTTGATGAGCCATAAGCTGCGCCTGACGTTTATCAATCTCGAACAGTTGAGTCTGCTGCCAGCGCCGGCGCGGCTGGCGCATCGCTTGCTGATGATCGCCGAGGGCTATGGCGAGATTGATGCGCCCCGTCGAGTGCTGCAACTGCCGCAGGAGCAGTTGGCGTCGATGCTCTCGCTGTCACGGCAAACCACCAATCAGATTCTCAAGGAGTTGCAGGGGCAGGGGATTATTGGCTTGGCTTACGGTGAGATCGAAATTCTTGATGCGGTGCGATTACGTGCGCTGGCCACAATCTAATAATTCACATCGATCAATGTAGGAGTGAGCCTTTGTGGTGAGGGGATTTATCCCCGATGGGTGGCGCAGCCGCCCCAAACCTGCAATGAAAAGTTCGGCGACTGCTACGCAGTCGGTCGGGGATAAATCCCCTCACCACAGAGCTCACTCTTACACGGACAAGGTGTGTGGCTCAGGAACCGCGATAGGTCGAGAAGCCATATGGGCTCAGCAGCAACGGGATGTGATAGTGCTGATCCGTCTGTTTCACTTCGAAAATCACCGGAATCTCCGGAAAGAACGTTTCGTGTTGGGTCTTTTTGAAGTACTCACCGGTCTTGAACACCACCCGGTATTCACCTGCTTCGAACGGCTGTTTGGCCGGGAACAGTTCGGCGATGCGCCCTTGTTCGTTGGTGGTGCCTTCGGCCAACGGCTGCCAGTTCTGGCCGACGTGTTTTTCCAGCGTCACGTTGACGCCCGGCGAAGGCAGGCCATTTTCCAGGTTGAGCACGTGGACGCTCAGCGGGTTGCCGGCGGCCAGGGCCAGGCTTGAGAAAGCACTCAGGCCGAGTGCGGCGAAGGTCATGCGCAGGGTCGTCATGATGAAACTCCTTATTGGGAACGGGTGATGGACAGGCCGGCCTTGTCGGCGGCGCGGGTGGCACAGGTTTCGTCTTGCTCGCCGCCACCGGAACCGGCCACGCCCATGGCGCCGACCAATTCATTGCCAGCGAACAGCGGAATGCCGCCGCCAAGCAGCAGCAATTCGTCGAGGGTGTTGAGGTTGGCGGTTTCCGGGTTGCTGCGAGCGCGCTCGGCGAACAAGCGGGTTGGGGTTTTCGTCGACAGCGCCGTGTAGGCCTTGCGCTGGCTGGCAGCGGTGTTGTGCGGGCCGACACCGTCGCCACGCATCGTCACCAGCAAGTTGCCGCCACGGTCGAGCACCGACACCGTGCCAGTGCAATTGCCCATTGCGGTATCGGCCAGCAGGCGTGCGGTTTTCAGGTCGAGATCAGCGTGGCGCGGCAGTTCAGGGGCGGCGAAAACGCCGGCGCTGAGGCCGATGGCCAGGCTGGCAACAAGGTATTTGACGGTCATGAGCAGGCTCCGAAAGCGAAGGTCGCCACCTTAGCCGCCGGACTTCGTCAGAACCTCGTCAGTCGGATTACAAGTTTGTAATGGGCAACGCCGCCGAAGGCGCCTAGCCTGTGTGCCTGATCAATCGAGGTGTGCCATGCGTTTGCTGGTCGTAGAAGATGAAGCCAAAACCGCCAATTTCCTTGCCAAAGGGCTGGGCGAGTCCGGATTCGCCGTGGATGTGGCGCTCAATGGCCTCGACGGGCGCTATTTCATCGAGCAGCAGGAATACGACCTGATCATCCTCGACGTGATGTTGCCGGGCCTCAACGGCTGGCAATTGCTGCAACTGATCCGCCAGCGCGGCGCCACGCCGGTGCTGTTCCTGACCGCCAAGGACGCCATCGAAGACCGCGTGCGCGGCCTCGAACTGGGCGCCGACGATTACTTGCTCAAACCCTTCGCCTTCGCCGAATTGCTCGCGCGCGTGCGCACATTGCTGCGGCGCGGGCCGATGCGAGAGGCCGAGTCGTACAGCATCGCCGATCTGGAAATCGACGTGCTGCGCCGCCGGGTCAGTCGTGGCGGCCAGCGCATTTCCTTGACCAACAAGGAATTCGCGCTGCTGCATTTGCTCGCCAGTCGTCAGGGCGAAGTGTTGTCGCGCACGCTGATTGCCTCGCAAGTGTGGAACCTGAATTTCGACAGCGACACCAACATGGTCGAAGTCGCGGTGCGTCGTTTGCGCTCCAAGGTTGACGATCCGTACATGCCGAAACTTATCCACACCGTGCGCGGCGTCGGTTATCAACTGGAAGCGCCTGACGATGCGCTCTAGG
The DNA here is from genome assembly GCF_059716105.1 of Pseudomonas sp. LBUM1652. Lineage (NCBI taxonomy): Bacteria > Pseudomonadati > Pseudomonadota > Gammaproteobacteria > Pseudomonadales > Pseudomonadaceae > Pseudomonas > Pseudomonas sp. LBUM1652. Next base: position 213,917 of record NZ_CP166804.1, read on the forward strand.
TCGATCGCCTGGCGCCTGGCGCTGGCGTTCGCCGTCGTCTGCGCCTTGGTACTGAGCGCGATCGGCGTGTTCCTTTACCGCTCGCTCGCTGCGGAAATCGCATGGCGCGACGATCTGGCCTTGCTCGGTCGACTGGAGCAGGTACGCGCCTTGCTCGCCGACAGCGACAGCCTCGACGCCTTGCAGGCGCGGCCACGGCTGTACCAGAACATGCTGGGTAATCTCGACAGCCTGTTGCTGGTGCGACGCGCCGACGGCTCCAGCGTGATCAGCATCAACCCGCGCCAGCGCGAATTACCGGCGCTCAACGCCATCCCTCGCGATCAAGCGCCGCAGCGCCGTGACGTGCTGACCTGGCAGGCGCCGGACGGTGCAGAGGTGGCCTTGTTGTCCGGCGAAGCCCAAGGGCCGAGCGGCGAGTCGCTGACCGTGATCGCCGGCAAGGTGTTGAGCGAGCGCGAGCAGATGCTCGCCAGTTATCGCATGCGGCTGTACCTGGCGATCGGGCTCGGCGCGCTGCTCGCTTTTGCGTTGGGGTTGCTGTTGCTGCGCCGTGGTCTGCAACCGTTGCGCCAGTTAAGCGAAGCGGTGCGCGGCATCGATCTGCGCAGTCTCGATCAGCGTTTGCCCGCCACTAATACACCCGCCGAATTGCTCGAACCGGTGCAAGCCTTGAACGGCATGCTGGCGCGTCTGGAGGACAGCGTGCAGCGCCTGTCGCAGTTCTCCGCCGACCTCGCTCACGAGATCCGCACGCCGCTGCACACCTTGCTCGCCAGCAACGGCCAGGCACTCAATCACCCGCGCAGCACGGCGGAATATCAGGAAGTGCTGGCGTCGAACATGGAAGAGTTCGAGCGACTCAAGCGCATGGCGGAAAACCTGATGTTCCTCGCCCGCGCCGAACAGGCCGAGCGTGCGCTCGACCTGCGCAGCCTGGATCTGCAGGAAGTGGGTGGCGAACTCTGTGATTACTTCGAAGCGCTGGCCGACGACCGCGACCTGCGTCTGCAAAACCAGTTGCACGGCGAGCTCCGCGCCGACCAGCAACTGCTGCAACGAGCCCTCGGCAATCTGCTCGCCAACGCGGTGCGGCATGCCGATCCAGGCACCTCGATCTGCCTGCGTCGCCGCGATGAGCCGGGCGTTTGCTGGTTGCAGGTACACAACCACGGCCCGGCCATTGCCGCCGAGCATCTGGGCAAACTGTTCGACCGCTTCTACCGCGTCGACCCGGCCCGCGCCGAGCCGGGTGATTCGGGCGGATTAGGGCTGGCGATTGTGCAATCGATCATGCAACTGCATGGCGGGCAGGTGCGGGTGAGCAGTGATGCGGCGGGCACTGTTTTTGAGCTGGGGTTTGTGGTGAGCCAGTGATTACTTCTTGATCACTCGGAATTAGGCTAACCTTGTTCAATGAGTGCATCAAATACGATGCAAAGTTAATTAAATAATTCTATTTGCATCGTAAGTAATGCAGGAAATGGCAATGGAACAGCTTGGTGAATTGATTAGAGCCCTGCGCAAGGCGAACAACATGTCTCAACAGGCGTTGGCTCAGCAATACGGTATGAGTCGCGCGACGATCTCGGGAATCGAAAACAACACGGTCTCCGAAATCGGATTGCGCAAAGTAGAAGCGATCCTGAACGGGTTCGGCTATGAGTTGATGGCGGTTCCGCGTCAGTCCCGGCGCCCGACACTCGATACGCTGCAAAAGGTAAATTTCCATGACTGAGTCGACGGATCGATTGAACGTCTGTGTCGGCGGGCAAGCGGCAGGCACTCTGGGGCGCGGGCAAGCGCGAGTTGATAGCGTGTTCAGTTACCGCGAAGAAACCAGTGCCGAAAACGCCGTGTCACTGACAATGCCGTCCCGGCTGGAAAGTTATGGTTGGGAGCATGGCATCCATCCGGTTTTCGAGATGAATCTGCCGGAAGGTGCGCTACGTGATGAACTGGTTCGGCGCTTCAGTAAAGCGGTTCGCGGATTCGATGATTTTGCATTGCTGGCCATTGTCGGCCCCTATCAGCTCGGTCGGTTATCCATTGCCAGCGCATCGACGACGGATCGCCCACCCGAAACGTCGCTGGCTGATCTGCTGGTGCACGATGGTGCGCAAGACCTGTTCGAGGATTTGTTGCAAACCTATGGTCATTATTCCGGAGTATCAGGTGTGCAGCCCAAAGTGCTGGTACGTGACAGTGCGGCCGCCATTGATCGCCTGACTCATCGAGGGTCTACCCACTTGGTCAAAGCTTTTCGTGCCGATGAATATCCGCAGTTGGCAACCAACGAATACTTTTGCATGCGTGCCGCGCAACACAGCGGGCTTGAAGTGCCGAAGTTCGAGCTCAGCGAGCATGGCAAGTTTCTGGTTATCGAGCGCTTTGACTTGAGCGCTACGGGCTACCTCGGTTTTGAAGACTTCTGCGTGCTCAACGGCTGGCCGTCGAAAGCCAAATACGACGGCTCTTACGAAGGTGCGGCCCGGCAGATCAAAGCGTTTGTTTCACCTGCATTGCTCAATCAGGCACTGGAAGCGTTTTTCAAAATTGTAGCTTTGTCTGCAGGGCTGAAAAATGGCGACGCGCATCTGAAAAATTTCGGTGTGTTGTACGAAAATTGTGGCGAGGAGTCTGCAGTCAGGCTTGCGCCGGCTTACGACATCATCACCACCTCGGTTTACATTAATAATGACAGTATGGCGTTGCTGTTAGGCGGCTCGAAAGCTTGGCCAAAGCACAAAATGCTGATGCGATTTGGTCGTACGGCCTGCAATTTGACTGAGGCTCGTTGCAATGAATTACTGCAGCAAGTTGCTGACGGCATGCGAGTGGCAATGGATGAAATGTCTGAGTACAGCGTCACTCATCCTGCATTCGCCAATGTGGGTACTGCAATGGTCGAACAATGGTCATCCGGTATGGAGCGCAGCCTGATTAAAGGCTGACGTTCAGCGCAACTGATCGCGAAACTGCCCCGGCGTCATCCCCGTCCAGCGCTTGAACGCGCGGCTGAAGCTGCTGGTGTCGGCAAATCCCAGCAGATAGCTCACCTCACTCAACGAACACTGCGGATCGCGCAGGTGCAGCAGCGCGAGGTTCTCGCGGCTTTCGTTGAGCAGCGTATCGAAACGACAACCTTCATCGGCCAGATGCCGTTGCAGGCTGCGCAGGCTCAGGTGCAAGGCCTGGGCTATGCGTTCGGCGCTGGGTTCGCCTTCGGGCAGTTGTTCTTCGATGGCGTCGCGCACCTTGCGCTCCCAGGTCAGCGGTTTGAGCTGTGCCATGGTGCGTTCGAGCACAGCCTCATTGTGTTCGGCCAGTTCCGGGTTGGCGTCGTCGAGGTGGCTGTCGAAGTCCTCGATGGCGAATTCCAGGCGATCTTCGCTGGAGGCGAAATGCACCGGTGCACGAAAGACTTTGTGCCACTGATGCGCATCGACAGGTTCTGTGCGGCGCAGGTATACCGCCAGCGGCGCGTAATCACGGCCGAGGCGATTGCGGCAGGTGCGCACGTAGATCGCGGCAAAGGCATCGATCGCTTCGAAGGCTGGCGCAGGATTGCCTGACGGTATCTTCAGACGGAACAGATAGCGGTCGTCGCTGCGGCTCAGATCCAGTTCCAGCGCATCGCTGACCACCGGGTGATAACGCACGATGCGCTCGAACACCTCACGCAAACTGCCGCTGGCCACCAGCGCATAACCGAGCGCGTGGAACGTAGTCGGGCTGACGAATCGTGACACGCGCAAACCGATTGCCGGATCGCCGCTGACCTGCACGGCAATCTGCCACAGGCGCGTGGTGCCGGACAGCGGATAGCGGGCGTTGGGATCGTCCATCAGCTGTGGATCAAGCCCGGCCTTTTGGCACAGGTCAATACTGTCCAGCCCCAGCGCATCGAGTTGCTTGCGCAAGGCACGGGTCCAACTGGCGAGGGAGGTCGGTTCCTTCATGCTGATTGGCGCTTCCGGTCAACAGGTTGGCGTTCTCGGCTACCGCGTTTCGCACTCATGCAAGGCAGGATGCGAACATCAATACTCAGAGGATGGAAGCATGGACGGTACTTCTGCAAGTCCCCCGCGACACATTGCTGCCCAGCGATCAGCGCATATTCGCGAAGTGGTGCTGGCCAAGGGCATCGAACTGCGTCAGCGTTACCCGATTCTCAAGCATCAGGATGCGCTAGGCGCGGGGATTCTGGCCTTCGCGTTGGCCGGGATGATCGGTTCGGCAGCGCTGTACATCACTGGCCACATGGCTTGGTGGGTATGCCTGCTGCTCAACGCGTTTTTTGCGTCGTTGACCCATGAACTTGAGCACGACCTGATCCACAGCATGTATTTCCGCAAACAGCGCGTGCCGCACAACCTGATGATGGGCCTGGTCTGGCTAGCGCGGCCGAGTACGATCAATCCGTGGATTCGCCGTCATCTGCACCTTAATCACCACAAGGTCTCCGGCACTGAAGCCGACATGGAAGAGCGCGCGATCACCAACGGCGAACCATGGGGCTTTGCGCGTCTGCTGATGGTCGGCGACAACATGATGTCGGCTTTCATCCGTTTGCTGCGGGCGCCAACCTGGGCGCACAAGTGGAGCATTCTCAAGCGGGTGTTCAAGGTCTACGCGCCGCTGGCGCTGGTGCATTGGGGCGCGTGGTATGTGTTTTTGGGCTTTCATGCGGCCAATGGCATCGCCTATCTGCTGGGTTCGCCGATCGAATGGTCGGCGACCACGCTGGCGGTGATGCATGTGATCGATATCGCCGCTGTGGTGATCATCGGCCCGAACGTGTTGCGCACGTTTTGCCTGCACTTCATCAGTTCGAACATGCATTACTACGGTGATGTCGAGCCGGGCAATGTGCTGCAGCAATGTCAGGTATTGAACCCGTGGTGGCTGTGGCCGTTGCAGGCGTTCTGCTTCAACTTTGGCAGCAGTCACGGAATTCATCATTTTGTGGTGAAGGAGCCGTTTTACATCCGCCAGATGACCGTGCCGGTGGCGCACAGGGTGATGCGGGAGATGGGGGTTCGATTTAATGATTTCGGGACGTTCGGGCGGGCGAACCGGTTTGTTCGGCGGGATGAGGTTACGAATGAAGGGGTACGTACAGTCCGGGCTTGATGGGTGATTTTCAACGTCCTCTTCGCGAGCAGGCTCGCTCCCACATTGGATCGGGTTAACAAATCCACATGTGGGAGTGAGCCTGCTCGCGAATGCAATCTGTCAGGCAACATCTAATCCGGCTGAAACGGCGAAGCACTCAAAATCACCCCGGTTTCTTCCACATACTGCTGCCAATGCCCGATCAACGTGCTGAGCTTGTCAGGCTGCTTCAGCGCCAGATCATGAATCTCCCCCGGATCACTGGCCAGATCATAAAGCTGCCACGTCGCCGGCCCCACCGGCCCCGGGATCCACACCGCTTTCCACGACCCTTGGCGAATCGCCCGGCGCCCGAACAATTCCCACCCTGTCACCGTGTGCTCGTCATGCACCTGCGCCGTTTCGCCGGACAAAAAGCCCAGCCACGATTTACCGCGCAACGGCGCCACCGGTTTGCCGCGCCAGTGTTTGCCCGGATGACGCACGCCAGCCAGATCAAGAATGGTCGGGGTGATGTCCATCACCGTGCCGAAGCCATGGCTGATCTGCCCCTTCAAAGGCAATTGCGGATAGTGCAGCAGCGCCGGGACGCGGATCCCACCCTCAGTGGTGAATGCCTTGAACAACCGCGACGGCGCGGTGGCGACTTGCGCCCAGCTCGGCCCGTACCAGACGTAGGAATTGGCCCGGCCAATGTTGTCGAGGCTGTTGTCGTAATGCTGATTCAGATACGTCATCAACTCCGGGCCGAATTTCGGAAACGCTTCAAGCAGCGCGCCTTCGGCACCGTTGTCGGACATGAACAGGATGAACGTGTTGTCGAGTTGCCCTTGCTGGCGCAGGTAATCGACGACTCGGCCGATGTTCCAGTCCATGCGCTCAACCATCGCCGCGTAGACCTCCATTGCCCGCGCGGAAATCTGCTTTTGCTCGACGCTTAGGGCGTCCCACTGCGCGGTCAACTCGATCAGTGGATGCGGCTCGACGTCTGGCTCGATCAGCCCCAGTGCCTTGAGTTTTTCCAGGCGTTCGAGGCGCAAGACTTCCGGGCCGGCGTCGTAGCGGCCACGGTATTTCTCGACAATGTCGGCTGGCGCCTGCAACGGCCAGTGCGGTGCGGAAAACGGCAAGTACGCGAAGAACGGGCGGGTCTGATCGCGCTCCTTGAGGTATTGCAGCAACTTGTCCCCGAAGGCATCGGACGAGTAGAAATCCTTCGGCAGTTCGTCGACGAACGTGTCGTCCTCGATGTACAGCGCCGGGGTAGATTTCAGCAGGCCGGGCGTGTGTTCATCGTAGGTCGGCTCGAAACCGTAATGGTTGGCCGCGCCCGGCAACAGCGAGAACGAACGCTCGAAACCGCGTGCATGTGGCGCCAGTTCAGCGGTCAGGCCCAGGTGCCATTTGCCGCTCATCAATGTCTGATAACCAGCCTCCCGGAGCAGTTCGGGCAGCGCGACGACGCGGTCGTTGAGGTAGCCCTCATAACCCGGTTTGCCGATCAGTTCCGGCGTCAGTGCTTCGGCCATGGTGCCGATGCCGGCGATGTGGTGATCGGTGCCGGTCAGCAGCATCGAACGGGTCGGCGAGCAGGTTGGCGCGGTGTGGAAATCGGTCAGGCGCAGGCCGTTGTTGGCCAGGGCATCAAGGTGCGGCGTGGCGATTTCACCGCCGAACGCACCGAGGTCGGAGAAGCCGAGATCATCGGCCAGAATCACCAGAAACTTGGGACGTTGCGGCATCGAAAACTCCTGTTCAGCAGGCAATGAACGACAGCGGCAGATCGCGGATCTGTGCTGGCGGGGTCGGTTGGTAATGATCGTCGCTGGTCAGCTCGTGGAGCAGCTCTTCGCGCAACTGATGGAAGTCGAAACTGCTGCGCTGACGCGGATGGGGCAGGGCGATGTCGACCACTTGCTTGATCCGCCCCGGACGCGGCTCCATCACCACCACACGATCGGCCAGGAAGATCGCTTCTTCGACGTCGTGGGTGACGAGGATCGTGGTGATTTTTGCCCGGTTGCGGATCGCCAACAGTTCGTCCTGCATCTGTTGACGGGTCAGTGCGTCGAGGGCTCCGAAAGGCTCGTCGAGCAGCAGAATGCGTGGGCTGGCGACCAAACCGCGAGCGATCGCCACGCGCTGCGCCATGCCGCCGGAGAGCTGGTGCGGATAGGCGCGAGTGAAGTCGCGCAGGCCGACCAGATCGATGAAATCGTTGATACGTTGCTGCTTTTGCGCAGCGCTCAGCGGTTCGTTGACCAAGCCGAGGCCGATGTTGTCGGCCACCGTCAGCCACGGGAACAAACGGTGTTCCTGAAAGACAATGCCGCGCTCGCCACCGATGCCGCTGACGGCTTTGCCATCGACGGTGATCTGCCCGCGAAATTGCGTATCGAGGCCCACCAGCAAGCGCAGCAACGTGGATTTGCCACAGCCGCTGGAGCCGACGATGGCGACGAATTCGCCCTCGGCGATGTCCAGGTTGAATTCGCGAATCGCCTCCAGTTCGAAACCGTCGACGTCGAAGGATTTGCCTACATGGTTGAAGCTGACAATCGGTGCGTTCATGCGTGTCTCCAGCGGGTCGCGCGAATTTCCAGGCGTTGGCCAATGAGGTTGAGCAGGGCGCCGGTCAGGCCGACGAGGAGCATGCCGGCCATGATCAGGTCCATGCGCAGCAGTTGTTGCGCGCCGATCATCTGGCTGCCGATGCCGCCGTTGGATGGCATGAAATATTCGGCGCCGATGGTGCCGAGCCAGGCGTAGATCAGGCTCAGGCGAAGCCCGGCGAAGATCCCCGGTGCGGCGCCCGGAAGCACCAGTCGACGCAAACGCTGGCCAAGGTTCAGGCGCAGTACTTGCGCCGCTTCATTGAGTTGCGGCGAGAGGTTGGTGACGCTGCGTTGGGTGGCGATAAACAGCGGAAAGAATGCGGCGAGGGCGACGAACACCCACTTGGCCAATTCGCCCAGACCGAACCACGCGGTGAGCAGCGGCACCCAGGCGAAAATCGCGATCTGGCGGATCGATGCGAGCGTCGGGCCGAGCAGGCGTTCGCTGATGTGCGACAGGCCCAACAGCAAGCCCAGGGCAAAACCGAGCCCACCGCCCAACAGCAAACCACCGAGAGTGCGGCCCAGGCTGAGTCCCATGCCGCTGATCAGCGTGCCATCGAGCAAGCCGTCCCATGTTGTACTCAACACGACCAGCGGGCTCACCAGAATGTTCGCGTCAACCCACTGCTGATCGCTCGCCAATTGCCACAGCGCGAACAAGCCCAGCGGCAGCAGCCACGGTTGCACCCGCTGCCAGCCTTCATAGCGTGGGCCGCGACGAATTTCGGCGGTGGCCGGGTGCGGCCAGTGCAGCAGTTTTTTGTCCAGCAGACCGATGCCGCGATCCATCGCCATGCCGATTAAGCCGATGACCACGATGCAGACGAAAACGATGTCGAGCATGAACAGCTGTCGAGCCCAGACCATCAGGTATCCGATGCCTTCACTGGAGGCCAGCAGTTCAACCGCCAGCAACGATGTCCAACCGGCGGCCAGCGCCAGGCGCACACCGGCCATGAACGCGGGAAGGGCGGCGGGCAGGACCAGGCGGCGGATCAGCAAATGCGACGGCAGCCGCAACACGGCGGCGGCTGCGCGCAGTTTCGGTTGCGCATCGCGTACGCCGACCAAGGTGTGCAGCGTCACCGGGACCACAATGGCTTTGATCAGCACCACCAGTTTCAGCACTTCGCCGATGCCGAAAAACACCATGAACAGCGGAATCCACGCCAGCGTCGGCACCTGTGCCAGACCGGCGAAAGTAGGGAAGATCAAACGTTCGAGGCGGCGGCTGAAGCCCAGCGCGGCACCGAGCACGGCGCCCGCCGAAATCCCGGCGAGCAGTCCCCAGAACAGCCGTTGCAGACTGATCCACAGATGACCCCACAACTCGCCCTGAGACAGTTCGACCGCGCTGTTCCACACCAATGACGGCGCCGGCAGAATCTGTTCGCTCATCCATTGGTTGCGCGCGGCCAGCCACCACAGCGCGAACAGACTGAGCGGCAGCAGCCACGGCAACAGGCGTTGATTGAGGCTTGGCCCCGTGCGGCGCGTTTTGAGCGGTGGCGCCGGCAGCGGCAGGCTGAGCAAGGAATCACGGGCCATGGGGTGACCTCCGTTGTCGGGTTGCAGACAGACCTGTATGCAAAATTGATCTAACAAAATTTAAATCAATGCTATTGGGAGATAAGCCAGACCATTTAAGGCTTCTGGCCCACACGCATCCAATGCATTCGAAGAATATTTTCGATGCTGTCAATGCATACGCCGCTGCAGGCCTTATCGCTGCTTGCTTAGCGCAAAAAGCTATAAAAATGTGAATTTATAGTATTTAAGCGAAGGTGCTCCTTCAGCCTACTTTCGGCTCCTCAACGCCCGTCGTGATCAAGGAGCCGCACCCATGAACCTTCCCTTCAAACGTGTCATCAGTCTGTTTGCCGCTCCGGCGCTGGCGAGTTTTCTGGCGTTTACCGCCCACGCCGACGACCTCAAGGAAATCAGGATCGCTGTGCCCGATCTGAGTGCGGGCACCCAGCACAGTGGCGGCGGTGTGGTCGACGTGCTGCGCGATCAGCAAATCTTCGAAAAGGCCTTCGCCGAGCAGGGCATCAAGATTCAGTGGAGCTTTTTCAAGGGGGCGGGGCCGGTGATCAACGAGGCGTTCGCCAATGGTCAGGTCGATCTGGCGTATCTGGGCGATCTGGCGGCAATCATCGGCAAGTCCAATGGCCTCGATACGCGGTTGCTCAGCGCCAGCGCCCGTGGCGTGAAGCAGTATCTGGGCGTGGTGCCGGGTTCGGGGATCAAGACCCTGCAGGATCTCAAGGGCAAGCGCGTGGCGATCTTTCGTGGTACAGCGACGCAGTTGTCATTCGATGCGGCGTTGGCCAGCCAAGGCCTGAGCGAAAAAGACCTGAAGGTCATCAACCTTGATTTCAGTGCGGCGGTTGCGGCGCTGGCGGCGAAGCAGATTGATGCGTCGTGGGGCAGTTCAGGCTTGGCCGCTCTGCAAGCCAAAGGCTTGGCCGAACTGCCGCTGAACACCAAGGATCTCGGTGGCGCGGGGAGTGTGCAGTCGGTGCTGGTCGGGACAGGCAAATTCGTCGATGCCCACCCGGAGGCCGTGGCGAAACTGCTCAAGGCTCAGCAGCAAGCGGTGGAGTGGCTGACTCAGGACAGCAACAAGGACGCTTACGTGCAGTTGGTCTCGGGGCTGGCGAGTTATCCGCCGGTGATCCTGACCCAGGATCTACAGGATCAGAAATTGAGCGAGATATTTCCGTCGACGCTGGATCCTGTGTTCCTTGGCAGCTTGCAGGACAAGGTGGATCTGGCAGCGCAGCAACGGCTGATTCGCAAGCCGTTCAAGGTCAGCGATTGGGTGGCGCCTGAACTCGCTGCAGCCAAGCTCTAAAACTCTGGTGTCTGGTCAGGCCTCTTCGCGAGCAGGCTCGCTCCCACAGGGATCTTGGGTGAATACAAATTCTGCATTCGCCACCGAATCACTGTGGGAGCGAGCCTGCTCGCGAAAGGGCCCTAAACAGCGACGCTGACTTTCTGCTTGTCCACCGCCACCAACGTTTCGATCATCGCCCGCGCCGCCGGCGACAATCTGAATCCCGTGCGACTGACAATCCCGCACCGCGCATTCATGCTCTCCAGGTTCTGCGGCAGATTGCGCCAGTGCAGCAGCACCAGCGAACCCTGGGCAATGTCCTCGCAGAACGCCTCTTCCGTGCCGATGCCGATCGCATTCGATTGCAGCACCACTTTAACCAGCGCCGGGAAATGCTCGGTCTCGATGGTCGGTGAAAAATCGATCCGGCCGCTGAGGTTCGCCAGCAGTTTGCGAATGCCCGGCGGGATCAGCGTGGTCGCCAGCGGAAAGTCGAACATGTCATTGGTCGACAGGCTTTCTTTAGCCAAAAGCGGGTGCCCCGGCCGGCAGAAAAATACCCCGCGCTTGGGCGTCAGTGGCTGGGTCTGGAAGTTCGGGTCGGCCTCGAAATGGCGGATGTCGGCAATGAAGAATTCGATCTCCTCGCGGCTCAGGGCGCGGCTGAGTTTTTCCCAGTTATCCACCTGAAAGCAGGTGCGTACTTTCGGATGCGCGTTGATGAACTGCGCCACCGCGTCTGGCACCAGTTTCACCGCGGGCGCCGGCCCGCAGCCGAAGTGAACTTCGCCGGCATCGAGCTTGGTCATCTGCGTCACTTCGGCGCTCAGCAACGCCGCGCCCTGCACCAGCGTCAGGGCGTGTTGCAGCACCACCTGGCCCTCGGGCGTGGGGCGCAAATCCTTGTTGCCGCGATCCACCAGCACGCAGCCGAGCTCTTGCTCCAGCCCTTGAATGCTGCGACTGAACGCCGGTTGGGTGATGCCCATCGCGTCCGCCGCGCGGACAAAACTGCGATGTTCATTGAGGGCGATGAAGTAGCGCAACTGGCGAAGATCCATATGCTTTTCCGGCATCCTAAAAATAGCTCGAAGGCATTTGCGACGAGGGTTGCTAGAGGTTTTAAATGCAAGCTCTTATTCCGTCAACGAAGCATATGAATATCTATTAGATGTAAAAGGAATATAGATAGAGCGATGTTTCGCTGCCGTCCAACCGCAAGCAGTCGATGAGGGTCTACCCATGAGCAATGCCGCACTCGCTGTAAAACCCGCTGTCCATGCGCTGGAAATTCATCCGGTGGCCGGTCGTATCGGCGCCGAGATTCGTGGCGTGCACTTGTCTGGTGAGCTGGACGCCGCCACCGTCGAAGCCATTCAACAGGCACTGATTGACTACAAGGTCGTGTTCTTCCGCGAGCAGACCCAACTCGACGATCAGCGTCAGGAAGCCTTCGCCCATTTGCTCGGTGAGCCGGTGGCGCATCCGACCGTGCCGTCGCGTGAGGGCACTCGTTATCTGCTGGAACTGGACGGTGCCGAGGGTCAGCGCGCCAACTCGTGGCACACCGACGTGACTTTCGTCGATGCCTACCCGAAAGCCTCGATCCTGCGCTCGGTAGTCGCTCCGGCGTTCGGCGGCGACACCCTGTGGGCCAACACCGCCACCGCCTACAACGAACTGCCGTCCGAACTGCGTGAACTGGCCGACAAACTGGTCGCCGTGCACAGCAACGAATACGACTACGCCAGCGCCAAGCCGGACGTCTCGGCGGAGAAGCTTGAGCGCTATCGCAAAATCTTCACGTCGACCGTTTACGAGACTGAGCACCCCGTGGTGCGCGTCCACCCGATCAGCGGCGAGAAGAGCTTGCTGCTGGGGCATTTCGTCAAACGCATCAAGGGTTATTCGCAAGCGGATTCGGCGCATCTGTTCGGGCTGTTGCAGAGCCATGTGATTCGTCAGGAAAACACCGTGCGCTGGCGCTGGAAGGCTGGTGATGTGGCGATCTGGGATAACCGCTCGACCCAGCATTACGCGATTGATGATTACGGCACCCAGGATCGGGTGGTGCGTCGGGTGACGTTGAAGGGGGAAGTGCCTGTGGGGGCTTCGGGGCAGCGTAGTCAGACGATCAAAGGTCGTGACTGAAGATCAAAAGCCCCTCACCCCAGCCCTCTCCCAGAGGGAGAGGGAGCCGACCGAGTTGTCTCGCGTTATGCATCGACCTGAAAGACCTTATCGATTATGGATTCGGTGAAGCACGATCAGGTCGGTGTACCTCTGAAATATCCCCCATTCAGTCCCCTCTCCCTCCGGGAGAGGGTTAGGGTGAGGGGTTCTTCCCGCTACCAGACACCAATCTGAACAACCTTCTCGGTTTCCGGCTCTCCGTAGCGAAACCGCTGCCCACGCCAATCAATCTCCTGATGGCTGATCGTCGTCCTCCGCTTCAACCCCCGCACCCACTCGAACAAATACCCCGCATGCTCCTCGCGCACTTCCGCGCAAGCCGGGTCTTCACCCAAATCACGCAATTCCTGCGGATCATTCAGCAGATCAAACAGCTGTGGCCTGAAGCCGTCGTACGCCAGGTATTTCCAGCGCTCGCTACGCACCATGGTCATGCGGCAACGGTCAATCGGTTGACCCAGTCGCTCCCGCGCCGGCGCTTGAAACGCGTAGTCATATTCGCTGATTGCATAGCGGCGCCAATCCGGATTCTCGCCGTGTAAACGCGGTATCAGCGAGCGGCCCTCCAGTCGATGTTCCGCCTGCGGCAGTCCCAACGCCTGAAGAAACGTCGGCAACGCGTCGATGGTTTCCGCCAGTCGATCATCGACTGTTCCACGAGTGACATCCGCCGCCGCCCGAGGATCACGCACGATCAGCGGCACGCCCACCGCTTGCTCAAGCAAAAACTCCTTCTCGCCCAGCCAGTGATCGCCCAGAAAGTCGCCGTGATCACTGGTGAACACGATCAGCGTGTCATCCCAGCGGCCATTACTTTGCAGAAAATCGAACAGCCGTCCGAGCTGATCATCCACTTGCTTGATCAGGCCCATGTAGGTCGGGATTACATTCAATCGTACTGAATCGCGGGAGAAGTTGAGGCTTTCTTCGTGCTGGCGAAAGGCAGCGTATACGGGGTGTTTACTGGCTTCGGAGGGCGTCGCGCGGACCGGTTCGAGAATCGATTTCGTACTGTACAAGGCGTGGTACGGCGCCGGTACGATATAGGGCCAGTGTGGTTTGATGTACGAGAGGTGCAAACACCATGGTTTCTCACCTTGCTCGGTGATGAAGTCGATGGCTCGATTTGTAGTGTAGACAGTCTCTGAGTGTTGCTCGGGAATTCGTGCTGGCAAATGTGCATTACGCATTTTCCAGCCGCTGAGGATTTCGCCGTTCTCGCCTTCGGCAGCGTTGGCCCAGTCGTGCCAGGGATTTCGCCCGTCGAAGCCCTGCTCGCGCAGGTAATGGGTGTAGGGCGCGGATTCACGTTTGTCGTCGAACAGCGGGTCATCGGGGAAGATCCCGTCGTGGCGAAAGTACGGTTCGAAGCCGACCTCGTTGAGCACTTCGGCCTGTGCGCTTGCGGGGTTGATCGCCAGTCGCTGCAGGGCGTCGACATTAGCTGTGGCGTGGGTCTTGCCGACCAGCGCAGTACGAATGCCGTGGGGGCGCAGGTAATCGCCGATGGTCAGCTCTTCCAGCGGCAGCGGCACGGCGTTCCACGCCACTTGATGGCTGCTGACATAGCGGCCGGTGTAGGCCGACATCCGCGACGGGCCGCAGATCGTGCCTTGGGTGTAAGCGCGGCTGAAACGCACCCCGGCTTCGGCGAGGCGATCGATGTTCGGCGTGTGCAAATGCGGGTGGCCGTAGCAGGACAGGTAATCGCGGCGCAGTTGGTCGCACATGATGTAGAGCACGTTGCGCACGGATTTTTCAGGCTGGGACATGGGGTTCACCGGTCAGAGAGACAGGCGAGGGTTTTCGCTTTGGATGGGGGTGTTCGGCAAGTGCATTTGGGGAATGGGTTTTATGCAGTGGATGCATCGGCGACCGATCAGACAGCGAGCCCATCCAGTGAACACACCTCTTCATCCACCGCATCAATTGCCTTGATCTGCTCAATCATCGCCTCAGCCAGCGGCGACAGCCGATACCCCGCCCGACTGACAATCCCATAGCGGGTGTACAACTCTTCCAGATCATCGGCCAGACCTTCGATCTTCAAACACACCAGATCTCCCTTGGCCTGATGCAGCGCATCGGAATACGCGCCGACAATCCCGATTGCGTCCGAACGCAGCACCACACTCAACAGGCTGGAGCTGTTTTCACACTCCACATTCGGCGTGAAATCCGGCCGGCCGCTGAGGTCGACGATGACCTTGCGCAGGTTCGGCGGACGGATGCTCACCGCCAGCGGGTAGCTCATCAATTGCTCGGCCGAGACCCGATCAAAACCGCTCAGCGGATGTCCGGCGCGGCAGCAGAAATGCCATTTGCGCGGGCGCAGTCGATGCGTCAGGTAATCCGGATCAGCCTCGAAGTGCCGCGTGTCAGCGACAAAGAATTCGAACTCCTCACTGAGCAGGCGCTTGCTCAAGCTCTGCCAGTCATCGACCTGAAACTGCACCCGCGCTTTCGGGTAACGCCCGATGAAACTGCCGATCGCCCGCGGGACCAATCCCGCCGCTGGCGCAGGGCCACAACCGAAACGTAACTCCCCCGCCTCGAGGCCATTGAACTGGCTGATCTCGTTGGCCATCTGCTGCGCGCCGCTGACCAGCCGCCGCGCATGTTCGAGCAGTACCTGGCCTTGTTTGGTCGGTGGCAATTCCTTGCGCCCGCGATCAACCAATTGACAGCCGACGCTGTGTTCCAGCGCCTGAATGCTGCGACTGAACGCCGACTGCGACAGGTTCACCGCCTGCGCGCCGGCGACGAAGCTGCGTTGTTCAGCCAGGGCGATGAAGTGACGAAGTTGACGCAAATCGATATGCATTTTTCACATAAAAAATATCCGGGAAATGCATTGGATATGCATTAGGTCGACTCCTTATAAAGGCAATCTCTTATGCAGTAAATCTTTGTAAAAACATAAATAAATAACTTAAAAGAATATGCAGAACTGAGTATGTCTGTGTGTTTTTTGACCAGGAGCCGCGCCATGAGTCCGTTGAACCTTGCGTCACCCCTCACACCACGACGGCTCAAACGCCTGCCTCTGGCCCTGCTGCTGGCGGGGAGCGCCAGTTGGACTCACAGCTACGCCGCCGATACCGAAACCCCGGCGCCGGTTCCAGCAGGCAAACCTGTGGCTAACAGCTCACAACTGGAAACGGTGACCGTCACCACTCGCCGCCGCGAAGAAAGTTCGCAGGATGTGCCGACGCCGATGAGCGTGGTCAGCGGGCAGAATCTGGAGACGCAACGGGTCTACCGGATTCAGGATTTGCAGCAACTGGTGCCCAGCGTCAACGTCGCCTACATGCATGCGCGCCAGTCCAGCGTGTCGATTCGCGGATTGGGCAACAACCCGGCCAGCGATGGCCTGGAAGGCAGCGTCGGTCTGTACATCGACAACGTGTATCTGGGCCGCCCGGGGATGGCGGTTTTCGATCTGATGGACATCGAACAGCTTGAGGTTTTGCGAGGGCCGCAAGGCACACTGTTCGGCAAAAATACCACGGCCGGGGTGATCAACATCAATACCCGTGCACCAACCTTCACCCCGGAGCGCAGCATTGAAACCTCGGTCGGCGAGGACGGCTACTTCCAGACCAAGGGCACGATTTCCGGGCCGCTCAACGACCAACTCGCCGGACGTTTTTCGGCCTATCGCACGCGCAGCGATGGCGACATCAAGAACGAATACGACGGCCATGACCTCAACGGCGGTTCACGCGACGGATTCCGTGCGCAACTGCTGTTCAAGCCCAACGAAGACTTCAACCTGCGCTGGATTGGCGACTACAACGAAGAGGACTCCAGCGCCGGCACTCGCGTGCTGTACAACACCGGGCCGACCATCAACGGCGTTAATCTCTACGAGTCACGAGCCAATGCGGCCGGCGCGACGCTGGTCAATGGCTCGCACCGCAAGGTCAATCTGGACAACGACCAGCACGTCACCGTGCATCAGGGCGGCACGTCGGTTGAGGCCAATTGGACGCTGCCGAGCGACTTCACCCTGACCTCGGTCAGTTCCTATCGTTTCTGGAATTTCACCCCGAAAAACGACGATGGTCTGAATGTGCCGGCGAGCTACAACGCCGGGGTGTCGGTGGAAGACAAACAGTATTCGCAGGAATTTCGTCTGGCCTCGCCCAAGGGCGAGTTCTTTGATTACGTCGTGGGTGCGTACTATTTCGGCAACAATCTGGACAACAAGTCCTTCGCTTATTACGGCCCGCAAGCGGATATCTGGAACGGCACGCCGGCCGGTGCTTTGGCCAATGTGACCAGCGTCGGTAACGGCCACATCAAGACCGACAGTTTTGCCCTGTTCGCCCAAGGCACATGGCACCTCACCGAGCGCTTGGATTTCACCGCCGGGGTGCGCGGCACCTATGAAGAAAAAAGCGCCTGGGTCACGCGCAATGCCCCGGTCGGTGGCGCGACGGTCACCGGTGCTGCCGCAACGGCGCGACGCGGGCGGGCGGGCGCCTACGATTCCGGCGACTTGAACCAGTACAGCTCCAGCCCGTCCGGGCTGCTCAACCTTAGCTACCGCATCACCGATGACGTACTCACCTATGCGACGTTGTCCCACGGCGAGAAGTCCGGCGGGGTCAACCTTGCGGTGGGTTCGGCGCCAGTGGCCGGTGCCGACTCGTTGCTGATCGGCACCGAGCGCGCCAACAACGCCGAACTCGGTTTCAAAAGCACGCTGTGGGATCACCGGCTGCAATTCAACGCCAATGTGTTCTGGACGCAGGTCAACGCCTACCAGACCAACGCTTACGACGCCGAAAACCGCGTGCAATACCTGACCAACGCCGGTTCTGTGCGTTCGCGCGGCGTCGAGTTCGAAAGCACGGTGATCCCGCTACGTGGACTGACCTTGAACATCAACGGCTCCTATAACGACGTCAGCTACCTCTCGTACAAAGATGCCCCGTGCCCTCCGGAAGTCAGCCAGGCGCCTGGCGCGCCGGCCTCTTGCGACCTCAGCGGCCATCAAGTGGTCGGCGCCTCGAAATGGATCGGCAACGCCAACGGCGAATACAAATGGAATCTGGATAACGGCTTCGAACCTTACGTCACCGCCAGCTACGCATTTCGCTCCAAAGCGGTAGGCACGGTCGAGGACTCCGACTACGGCCAGATCCCGAGTTACGCGGTGGTCAACTTCTCCACCGGCCTTCGCGGCGATTTCAATCAGGGTCAGTGGGACGTCTCGCTGTGGCTGAAAAACGCCTTCGACAAAACCTACTACACGACCCTGTGGACCGGTGGCAACGGCGGTTATGAAGGCCTGCTCGGCACCCCGCGCACCCTTGGCGTCACCGGTCGCTACGACTTCTGATTGATCCTTCAAGGGGCTGCGTGATGCTGCCCCGACAGGCGAAATCAATGCGCTGTGTGAATACTTTCAATGCCTGAAAAGCATGTGTTTTTCAGTCCATCCCTACAGCCCTTGTGGCGCGTGGCTTTGGCGTAATTTATCAAAACTCATATTCCATAAACGCCTATCCATAACGTTAAAGATTACTTTCAGAGATAAGCGTCTAGCCCCAATGATTCACCAGCGATTCGCCGTGGGGGATTCAACAAACGGTGAATCGGCAGTTTTTGCAGAGAACGTAAAAAAGACCGCAGGGAGTGTATCAATGGGCAATGTCCAGACCGCCGCCAGCGCACAGGAATTGCTGTGGCGCCAGACGCCGAGTGGCGAATTGGTCGATCTAGGCCGGCTCCATCGCGTGCCGTTGGGGCAGCTGCGTTTGCAGCGTGCGCCCAAAGGCATTCTGAGCCGGCGCGAAACGATCCTGCTCGGTGTGCTGGCCTTGGTGGTGCACGGCGCGGTGATCTACTGGATCAATCAGCATCCAACCCCGGCGCTGCCGATTGTGCCGCCGGAAATTCCACCGATGACCATCGAGTTTTCGCGCCCGGCACCGCCAGCGCCTCCGGTGATCGAGCCGCCACCTCCCGCGCCTGTAGTCGAGCCGCCGCCGGTGGAGGACGAACTGGCGGTAAAACCCCCGCCACCGAAACTGATCCCGAAACCCAAACCGAAACCCGTGGTGAAACCAGTCGAGCAACCGGCCCCCAAAGCCGTTCAACAGCCACCCGCACCGCCACAACCGACAGCTCCAGCCGCTGCCCCGGCGCCACCTGCACCACCCGCGCCGGCGCCGGTAACGCCGGCCTCGGCCAACGCCGCATACCTGAAGAACCCGGCGCCGGAATATCCGTCGCTGGCTCAGCGACGCGGTTGGGAAGGCACGGTGTTGCTGCGCGTGCATGTGCTGGCGAGCGGTAAACCGGGTGAGATCCAGATTCAGCAAAGCAGTGGCCGGCAGCAACTCGACGACGCCGCATTAAACGCGGTCAAGCGTTGGAGTTTTGTTCCGGCCAAGCAGGGTGATGTCGCCCAGGACGGCTGGGTCAGCGTGCCCATCGATTTCAAGATTCATTAAACCGAAACCTAATTCGCGCGAAATGTTTACACGAGGGAACACATCATGACGTTACTGGCATCTCCACTGGAATCCATCGAAAGCGCGGTGATCTGGCTGCTGGTGGTTTTTTCCGTCGCGACTTGGGGGCTGGCGCTGCTCAAGGCTGTGCAGTTCGGTCGTCTGAAAGCGCAGGATCGAAAATTTCACAAACGCTTCTGGGCGGCGTCGAGTCTGGATGCCGCCGCCGAGTTGAGCGAAACCCAACCTGGCGCCGCCGCGCGGGTGGCACAGGCCGGTTACGCGGCGATTCAGGTGGGCGAGGCGCCGCAGGCCAATGATTTGAGCCATGCGATCAACCATCAGGATCGTCTGGAGCGAGCACTGCGTCAGCAGATCGTCCGCGAACGACGTTCGCTGGAGACCGGTCTGGCGGTGGTCGCGAGTATTGGCAGTACGTCGCCGTTCATTGGTTTGTTCGGCACGGTATGGGGAATCATGGAAGCGTTGAAAGGCATCAGCGCGGCTGGCTCGGCGAGCCTGGAAACAGTGGCGGGTCCGATCGGTGCGGCGTTGGTTGCAACGGGTGTGGGGATCGCCGTCGCAGTCCCGGCAGTGCTGGTTTACAACTACTTTTTGCGGCGTTTGAAACTGACTGCTGCCGATCTGGATGACTTCGCCCACGACTTCTACAGCCTGGCGCAGAAGAGTGCATTCCGCGTGCTGATCCACCCGACGGCGCACAAGGTTGCCACGCAAGGGAATACAGCAAAAGTGAAGGAGGCGTCCTGATATGGCCTTCTCCACGCAAGACAGTGATGAGGTACTCAGCGAGATCAACGTGACGCCGCTGGTGGACGTAATGCTGGTGCTGCTGGTGGTGTTTATCGTCACCGCGCCACTGCTGACCAACGCGATACCGATCAACCTGCCAAAGACCGAAGCGGTCGCGCCGGTGGAGCAGAAAGACCCGCTGGTGGTGAGCATCGACGGCGCCGGCAAACTGTTTATCAACAAGGACGAGATTAAGCCGGACTTGCTGGAGTTCAACCTCAAGTCGGCCAAGGCCAAAGACCCGGAAGTGCGCGTGCAGTTGCAGGCGGATGACGGAGTGAATTACGGGGAAGTGGCGCGGGCCATGGCCTCGATTGAGCGGGCGGGGATTACCAGGTTGTCGGTGATCACGGCGCGGTAGAAGAATTTTCGATTTTCCGGGGCCGTCTCCTTGGCAGGGTGCGGCCCTTTTTTTATCTCCGATTTATCTCCCACCCTTCCTCTGTAGGAGCTGCCGAAGGCTGCGATCCTTTGATCTTGCCTCTAAACATCAAGATCAAAAGATCGCAGCCTTCGGCAGCTCCTACACAAAACAGAGATATGCTTTTCAGGTCTTAATAAATAGCTTCTTATTCCTTAACGAATATAAATCCCCTCCCTATACTCGACCAGGAACAGACACGCAGGAGAGCTCCCCATGCGCAACGAATCAATTCGCTACCTGATTGTGCCGGGCTGGCAAGGATCGCCAGAAGATCATTGGCAAACCCACTGGCAGAACAGCCTGCCGAACAGTGCGCGGGTGGAACAGGCTGACTGGCTGACCCCGCGCCGTGAAGACTGGGTCGCCGCGCTGGCCGAGGCGATTGCCGCCGACAGCACCCCGGTCATCCTCATCGCGCACAGCCTGGGCTGCGTCACCGTTGCCCATTGGGCGGCGACCGCGCCGCTGCAATACCTGCGTCAGGTACGCGGTGCCTTGCTGGTCGCGCCAGCGGATGTCGAGCGCCCGACCTGCGCGCCGGCGCTGCGCAATTTCGCGCCGATTCCGAGTGATCTTTTGCCGTTCCCCAGCCAGGTCGTCAGCTCCGACAACGACGCCGCCGTCAGCGCGCCGCGTGCTCTGGAGCTGGCGCGTAACTGGGGCGCAGAGGCGGGGATTCTGGCCGGTGCCGGACACATCAATGTGAAGTCCGGGCATCAGCGTTGGGAGCAGGGTTTTGCCTATCTCTATCGCCTGCAAAACCGCATGGAACATAACGCTCGACGTCGCGCCTGATTTTCCTGTTTCTTTAAGCGCCCCCGTCTGCCGGCGGTTGTGGGCGGGAGTCTGCCATGAGTTTCGATACTTTCGGTCAGCCGTTGCTGACCTTTCCCGATGCGGAAAAAAGCCCCCTGAGCATTCGCGCCAAAGCGCTGGTGTTCGTCGATCCGCGTTCGCGCCAGTTGCGCGAAGAGCTTGAGCAACTGGCGCCACGCTCGATTTCGGTGTTGATTCGCGGCGAGACCGGCACCGGTAAGGAACTGCTCGCCCGGCACATACACCGCGCCAGTGATCGCAGTGGTCTGTTCGTTTCCGTCAATTGCGGCGCGATCAGCCCGACCTACGCCGATGCCGAGCTGTTCGGTTATGCCGCCGGCAGTTACAGCGGTTCGGCCAGCAGTCGTGCGGGCTGGTTCGGTTCGGCCAATGGCGGCACCTTGTACCTTGATGAAATCGGCGACCTGCCGCTGCCGATCCAGATCAAATTGCTCGCAGCGCTGGAAAACCACGAAGTCACCCGCGTCGGTGCGCCTCAGCCGAGCCCGGTGGATGTGCGGCTGGTGGCGGCGACCAGCATTGATCTGGCGCAAGCAGTGGACGCCGGGAAATTCCATGAGCGGCTCTACCATTACCTCAGTGAAGGGCAACTGGAGTTGCCGGCGCTGCGCGCGCGAATCGGCGACATCCTGTCGCTGGCCGAGTATTTCCTCGGCATCTACAGCCAGCGTCTGGACCTGCCGGTGCCGCTGATCAGTGAGGCGGCGCAGCATCTGTTGGAGCAACATAGCTGGCCGGGCAACACCCGTGAGCTGGAAAACGTCATTCACTTTGCCTTGCTGGTGAGCACCGGCGACGAGATCTTGCCGGAGCACCTGAACCTGCCCGACGCGTCTGGCCCGCAGGTTCAAATCGAACGGCTGGTGACGCAAATCAACGTCGGTGGCAGCGTTGGCGAACGTAAGGCGTTGAAAGAGTTGCTGATTAGTTTGAGCGAGCGTTTGTAACCATTTCGTTCAACATGAACAAAATGGAATATGAAGCTGAATAAACGTTATTGTCCGGGAATAAAAAATCCCGGTATTGTCCGCCTCACGCCAGCGATATCACTTCACTGGCACACGTATTAGATGCCGTCGCCATCAGCGACCGTGATTTTCGATAAGGACACTGCATGAAAAAGGTTCTGTTGTTTACCGCATTGGCGGCTGCTCTGACGGCTTCCCTGGCCCAGGCCGGCGAGAAACTGGTCGTCGCGGCGACCCCGGTGCCGCACGCTGAAATTCTTGAGCTGATCAAGCCGACCCTCGCCAAAGAAGGCGTGGATCTGCAAATCAAAGTCTTCACCGACTACGTGCAGCCGAACGTACAGGTGGGCGAGAAGCGTCTGGATGCCAACTACTTCCAGACCCTGCCGTACCTGAACAGCTTCAACCAGGGCAAATACAAGGACGACAAGTCCAAGTACCTGGTGACTGTGCAAGGCGTGCACGTTGAACCGTTCGGTGGCTACTCGAGCAAGTACAAGACGCTGGCTGAACTGCCGGACGGCGCAACCATCGCCATCCCGAACGAAGGCAGCAACAGCGGCCGCGCTCTGATCCTGCTGCAGAAGGCTGGTCTGATCGAGTTGAAAGACCCGAAAAACGCCCTGGCAACGCCGAAAGACATCGCCAAGAACCCGCACAACTTCAAGTTCAAGGAACTGGAATCGGCGCTGCTGCCACGCGTTCTGAAGGAAGTTGATCTGGACATGATCAACACCAACTACGCGCTGGAAGCCGGTTTGAACCCGAACAAGGATGCGCTGGTGATCGAAGGTGCTGATTCGCCTTACGTGAACTTCCTCGTTGCCCGGGAGGACAACAAGAACAGCGACGCCATCCAGAAACTGGCCAAAGCCCTGACCAGCCCGGAAGTCAAAGCGTTCATCGAGAAGAAGTATAACGGCGCGGTACTGCCGGCGTTCTGATCTGACGCTTGAGTGAACCCTTCAAGATGTAAAAACGCCGATGGCTAGTGATAGTCATCGGCGTTTTTGTGTGTGCTCGATTCATGATCGTTCCCACGCAGAGCGTGGGAATGAGCAGGTTAACGGCTCAGGCCGTTTGCGCTTTCAACGCGCGGCGCAACGCCATAAGCAATTTCACGATGTCCTGCGGATCCAGTCGCTGCGGCACTTTTACGTCCATGTTCTCTTCCTTGTAATGATTCGGCCGGGGGAGTCTGGCCAAAAGCTGTTCGTCCTTGGAGGGCTTTCATGAAAAAAAGATCCTTCCTACAGCGAAAGGAAAAATAGCCTTCTTATTCCTTCCCGGCAAACCCACAGGATAGTTTTTTGGGTGATATCAATATGCTTTAACGGTATTTAAATTCTCGTTTTTATACCTATAAAGTCGCTTCCTGCTGGGCAGTTATCCGCTGTCCATGGACTGCACCACCGTCGCTTACCGAGCGGCGTACAGGACGTTTCATGACCTTCGATTACGCTTTTATGCTCAGCACCCTGCCGGCGTTTCTCAAAGCCGTGGGCGTGACGCTGCAGGTCGGTTTGATCGCCATTGGCACCTCGCTGCTGGTGGCGCTGCTCAATGCGACGATTCTGGTGTTCCGCACGCCTTACTTGCAGCGCGCCGTCGGCCTGTATGTGGAGCTGGCGCGCAACACGCCGTTGCTGATCCAGTTGTTCTTCGTTTATTTCGCCTTGCCGGCGCTGGGGATCAAAGTCTCCGGCTTCACCGCCGCGATCATCACCATGACCTTCCTCGGTGGCGCCTATCTCACCGAAGTGCTGCGTGCGGGCGTCGATGCGGTGCCGCAGGCGCAACTGGAATCGGGCCGCTCCATCGGCCTGTCCCACGGCCAGTTGTTGCGCTACGTGATCCTGCCGCAAGCGGGGATCCTCAGCCTGCCGTCGCTGTTCGCCAATTTCATTTTCCTGCTGAAGGAAACCACCGTGGTCTCGGCGGTGGCGGTGCCGGAAATCCTCTACACCACCAAGAGCTATATCGCGCTCTACTACAAAACCTACGAAATGCTCGCCGTGCTGACGCTGATTTGCGTGCTGCTGTTTTTGCCGCTGTCGCTGTTGCTCAGCCGCCTGGAAAGGAGGCTCCAGCATGGCCAGTTCGGGTCTTGAATTGCTCTGGGTGTCGTTGCCGCAACTGGCAAAAGGCGCCGGGCAAACCTTGTCGATCTCTTTATTGAGTATCGCTATCAGCACCGTTGGCGGTGTGCTCTACGGCGTATTGCGCACACTCAATGTGACGTGGCTGAACGCGATTCTGCGGGTGTATCTGGAGCTGTTCCGGGCGATTCCGGTGCTGGTCTGGCTGTACTTGCTGTTTTTTGGTCTGCCGATTTTCTTTGGCGTGAGCCTGCCGAGCTTCTGGTGCGCGGTGCTGGTGTTGTCGCTGTGGGGCGCCAGCGAAGTGGGTGAAGTGGCGCGCGGCGCATTGCATTCATTGCCGCGCGGGCAGCGTGAGGCGGGGTTGTCGATTGGCTTGAGCGCCCCGCAGCTCTTCGGTTACGTGCTGCTGCCGCAAGCGCTGAAACGCATGACGCCGCCGACCATCAACGTCTACACGCGAATCATCAAGACCAGTTCGCTGGCGGTGCTGATCGGCGTGGTCGACGTGATCAAGGTCGGCCAGCAGATCATCGAGCGCACCTACGAATCGGTGCTGATCTACGGCGCGCTGTTCCTGTTTTTCTTTTTCATCTGCTACCCGCTCTCGGCTGCCTCGCGCGTGCTGGAGCGGCGCTGGACGCAAGCATGAGTGCATTGATCGAGTTTCACGGTTTCAACAAATTCTACGGCGAGCAACAGGTGCTCAGCGGCGTCGACCTGCACGTGCAGTCAGGCGAAGTGATCGTCATCCTCGGCCCCAGCGGTTGCGGCAAAAGCACTTTGCTGCGTTGCCTCAACGGTCTGGAAAGCGCTCACAGCGGCAGCCTGAAATTTGCCGGGCGCGAACTGCTGGACAAGACCACCGACTGGCGCGAAGTGCGTCAGCAGATCGGCATGGTGTTCCAGAGTTATCACCTGTTCCCGCACATGAGTGTGCTCGACAACGTGCTGCTCGGCCCGCTCAAAGTGCAGAAGCGTCAGCGCCGCGAAGCGCAGCAACAAGCCGAAGCCTTGCTTGATCGCGTCGGTCTGGCGGACAAGCGTGATGCTTATCCAAGACAGCTCTCCGGTGGCCAGCAACAACGCATCGCCATCATCCGTTCGCTGTGCATGAACCCACGGGTGATGCTCTTCGACGAGGTCACCGCCGCCCTCGATCCAGAGATGGTCAAGGAAGTGCTGCAAGTGATTCAGGGCCTGGCCCGCGAGGGCATGACCCTGTTGATCGTCACCCATGAAATGGCCTTCGCCCGCGCGGTGGCCGATCGCATCGTGTTCATGGATGCCGGGCGCATCCTTGAACAGACCCCGCCCGAGATTTTCTTTACGAACCCGCAAACCGCACGCGCGCAGCAGTTTCTGGAGAAGTTCTCCTTCGTTGCAACACTGCCAAAAACGAATCCGACAAAGGAACTGGAACTGCTATGAAAACTGCCGCTTTTTTACTGCCTCTCCTCAGCCTCGCATTGCTCGCCGGCTGCAATAAAACCGAAGAACCGCCAAAGCCCAAAGTCGCCAGCGAAAGCACCGCGCCGGCCGGTTATCTGGACAAGATCAAAGCCCGCGACAAACTGATCGTCGGCGTGTTCACCGACAAGCCGCCGTTCGGCTTCGTCGATGAGGCCGGGCGTTATGTGGGTTTTGATACCGACATCGGCCGCCGATTTGCCAAGGATCTGCTCGGCGACGAGAACAAGGTCGAGTTCGTCGCGGTGGAACCGGCCAGCCGCATTCCCTTCCTGCAAAGCGACAAGGTCGACCTGATCCTCGCCAACATGACCGTGACGCCGGAGCGCAAGGAAGCGGTGGAATTCACCAATCCGAACCTCAAGGTGGCGGTGCAGGCACTGGTGCCGCAGAACAGCTCAGTGAAAAACCTCGATGACCTGGCGACTCGCACCACCATCGTTACCACGGGTACGACGGCGGATATCTGGCTGACCAAGAATCACCCGGACTGGAAGCTGCTGAAGTTCGAGAAAAACTCCGAGTCGCTGCAAGCCCTGGCCAATGGCCGTGGCGACGCCTATGCGCAGGACAATCTGGTGCTGTTCAGCTGGGCCAAGCAGAACCCCGGCTATCGCGTGCTGGAGGAAAAGCTCGGGGCCGAAGCGCCGATTGCGCCGGCGGTGAAGAAGGGCAACATCGAGTTGCGTGACTGGGTGAATACCGAATTGGCCAAACTGGGTGAAGAGAAATATCTGCTCAAGCTGTACGACCAATATGTGCGTAAAGAATTGAGTGATGACACCAAGCCTGAGAGCGTGATTGTTGAGGGTGGGAAGTGGCAGGGGTGAGTGCCTGGTAGATCGGCGGTGAGACTTTCCCCTCACCCCAGCCCTCTCCCGGAGGGAGAGGGGGCCGACCGAGTTGTCTTGCGTCGAACATCGACCTGAAATACCGAGTCGATTATGGATCCGGTACAGCATGATCAGGTCGGCGTATCTCTGAAGCATCCCCCAATCAGTCCCCTCTCCCCCCGGGAGAGGGTTAGGGTGAGGGGCTTTTGGCCGGACGCCTCACTCAGTCAGGCCAATTCCACGCCGGCTCATCCAGCACCCGCTGGCCGACAATCCCGGTCTGCCCCAGCGTTTTCTCCAGCACAATGCAATTGCACTCCGGGTCTTCCTGCAACGCCGAAATCAAGCGACGAGCATGGGACACCACCCACACCTGACACTCCTGCGAGGCGCGAATGATCAACCGCGCCAATGCCGGTAACAGATCCGGGTGCAGACTGGTTTCCGGTTCGTTCAGCACCATCAGCGACGGCGGTCGTGGCGTCAGCAGTGCGGCGATCAGCAGCAGATAGCGCAACGTGCCATCCGACAGCTCTGCCGCCGAAAGCGGTCGCAGCAAACCTTCCTGATAAAACTCGATGGCAAAGCGTCCGCCGGATTGCGGTTCGATGCGCAGTCGTGCGCCCGGGAACGCATCGCTGATCGCCGTATGCAACGCTTCGGGGTCACCGATTTCAATGATGGTTTGCAACGCTGCCGCCAGATCTCGCCCATCGTGATGCAACACTGGTGTGCGCGTGCCCAGTTGCGGCTGGCGCACCGGGGCGTCGGCGTCGCTGCGAAAATGATCGTAGAAGCGCCAGCGGCGGATGAATTCGCGCATCTGGAACACTTCCGGTGAGCTGCGCAAGCTGCCGACCTGATCGAACAGGCTGTCGAAGTTCGGCGTGTGTTGCGCCAGCACATCCCATTTGCGCTCGGCGCGAGCGCGGATCATCGGCCCGTCGCGATCCACCAGCAGGCTGGCCGGGCGATAGAGCGGCCCGGCCCAGATGCATTCGCGTTTGACTTGCGGATCAAGGCTGAAAAGCGAGGGTATCGGCTGTGCGTGCTCGGGCAACATGAAATGGCCGTTGGAGTCGGGCAACCCCAGGCTGATCGAATAACTGAAATCCTCCCCGGCAAACCCCAGGCGCAAACGCTTCACGCCCTGGCGCACCGTCGGCTCGATCGCCACCTCTCCGTTGCGCATGCGTCGACTGATGGTTTCCGGACCGGCCCAGAAGGTCGAGTCCAGCCCGCCCTCACGAGCGAGCGCATTGACCACGCCGCCCTGTGCGGTCTCCGCCAACAGACGCAAGGCCCGATAGAGGTTGGACTTGCCGCTGCCGTTGGGGCCGGTGATCAGGTTCAGTCGGCCCAACGGGATTACCAATTTATTGATCGAGCGGTAATTGGCCACCGCGAGGGTCTTGAGCATGAAAATCCTTCTCTTTAATGTCGTGTTCCCCAAGGCGAACGTTGAACCCTGTTCTAAGCTCACAGTCGTATCGTCACTTGCACGTTCGTACAAAGGAAGGAGTCTGCATGGCGAGTCCCGGATTGAAAACAGTGGTCATGCTGGGCCTGTTCACTTTGCTCGCCGCCTGTGGCGAGGAAAAAGCCCCGCAGGAGTACCTGCCACGGGTCTTTGTGCAAGAGGTCAAGCCCGCGGATTACGCGGCTGCCGTGACTCTCACCGGTGACGTGCAGGCCCGCGTGCAGACTGAATTGTCGTTCCGCGTTGGCGGCAAGATCATTCAGCGCATGGTCGATGTCGGTGACCGTGTCACGGCCAGGCAAGTGCTGGCCAAACTCGATCCCAAGGATTTGCAGACCAACGTCGACTCGGCTCAAGCTCAAGTCGTCGCCGAACAGGCGCGGGTCAAGCAGACTGCGGCGGCATTCGTGCGCCAGCAAAAACTGTTGCCCAAGGGTTACACCAGCCAGAGCGAATACGATTCCGCCCAGGCGGCGTTGCGCAGTAGCCAAAGCGCATTGAGCGCCGCTCAGGCGCAACTGGCCAACGCCAAGGATCAGCTCAGCTACACCTCGCTGATTGCCGATGCCCCAGGGATCATCACCGAGCGTCAGGCCGAGGTCGGCCAAGTGGTGCAGGCCACCGCACCGATTTTCAGTCTGGCCCGTGACGGCGACCGTGATGCGGTGTTCAACGTGTACGAATCGCTGCTGGCCGAGCGGCCGTCAGATCGCTCGATTGTGGTCAGCCTGCTCGACAACCCCAACATCAAAACCACCGGCACCGTGCGCGAAATCACCCCAGCGGTGTCTGCGCAGTCCGGTACCGTGCAAGTCAAAGTCACCCTCGACAAACTGCCGCCGGGCATGCAGCTCGGTTCGGTGGTCAGCGCCACGGCCAAAGGCAGCGGCAAATCGGCGGTCGAGTTGCCATGGTCGGCGCTGACCAAAAACGTCAGCGACCCCGCCGTGTGGATGGTCGACGATCAGGGCCTGGCGCAATTGCACACGGTCACGGTCGGGCGCTATCTGACCGGCAAAGTCATCATCAGCGAAGGCCTCAAGGGCGGCGAGAAAGTCGTCGTCGCCGGCGGGCAGTTGTTGCACCCGGGCATTAAAGTCGAGATCGCCGAAAACACTTATAAAGATCTGCAACCGGGAGCACAGCCATGAGGCGTCTGGGGCTGTTGTCCGTGGCTGTGTTGTTGGCCGCCTGCTCGAAAAACGAACCGCCGCCGGAGCCGGTGCGGCCGGTGCTGTCGATCAAGGTCCAGGCGCTGAACGAGGAAACCCTCGGCCGTTTCGCCGGCAGCATTCAGGCGCGCTACGAGAGCAACACCGGTTTCCGTGTCGGCGGGCGCATCGCCAGCCGCAACGTCGACGTCGGTGCCGAAGTCGAGAAGGGCACGCTGCTCGCCACGCTCGACCCCTCCGACCAACAGAACCAGTTGCGCTCTGCCCAAGGCGATCTGGCCAGGGTTCAGGCGCAACTGATCAATGCACAGGCCAACGCCCGGCGTCAGCAAGCGCTGTTTGATCGCGGGGTTGGCGCGCAGGCGCAACTGGACATCGCCACCACTGATTTGAAAACCACCCAGGCCTCGCTGGAGCAGGCGCGGGCGGCGGTCAACCAGAGCAAGGATCAACTCGACTACACCCAGTTGCGTTCCGACCACAAAGCCGTGGTCACCGCGTGGAACGCCGAAGCCGGGCAAGTGGTCACTGCCGGCCAGCAAGTAGTGACGCTGGCGCAACCGGACATCAAGGAAGCCGTGATCGATCTGCCGGACACCCTCGTCGATCAGATCCCCAGCGACGTGGTGTTTCTGGTGGCCGCGCAACTCGATCCGAGCATTAACACCACAGCGACCATCCGCGAAATCGAACCGCAGGCGCAAAGTGCGACGCGTACCCGTCGCGCCCGTTTGACCCTGGCCGACACGCCGCCCGGGTTCCGTCTCGGCACGGCGATCAGCGTGACCCTCAGTTCGGCGATCAAGCCGCGCATCGAATTGCCCGCCACGGCGATACAGGAGGTCGACGGTAAAACGCGGATCTGGGTAGTCGATACCCAAAACAAAACCGTCAACCCGCGCGACGTCAGCGTGATCAGCCGCACCGATGGCACTGTGGTGCTGGCCGGCGGTGTGAAGAACGGCGAGCAGGTCGTCAGCGCCGGCGTGAACAGCCTCAAACCCGGACAATCAGTGAAACTTGACGAGGACAGTCAATGAAAGGCTCTTTCAACCTCTCCGAATGGGCCCTCAAGCATCAGTCGTTCGTCTGGTATCTGATGTTCGTTGCACTGCTGATGGGGGTGTTTTCTTACTTCAATCTGGGCCGTGAAGAAGATCCGTCGTTCACCATCAAGACCATGGTGATCCAGAGCAAATGGCCGGGTG
This sequence comes from Pseudomonas sp. LBUM1652, assembly GCF_059716105.1. NCBI lineage: Bacteria > Pseudomonadati > Pseudomonadota > Gammaproteobacteria > Pseudomonadales > Pseudomonadaceae > Pseudomonas > Pseudomonas sp. LBUM1652. The sequence goes on from NZ_CP166804.1 coordinate 244,456, forward strand.
CGACCCAGGAAGAGACCCTCAAGCAGATCACCGACCGCATCGAGAAAAAACTCGAAGAACTGGATTCGCTCGACTACGTGAAAAGCTACACGCGCCCCGGCGAATCGACGGTGTATGTGTACCTGCGCGACACCACCAGCGCCAAGGACATCCCGCAAATCTGGTATCAGGTGCGCAAGAAGATCGACGACATTCGCGGGCAGTTTCCCAAGGGCATTCAAGGGCCGGGATTCAATGACGAGTTCGGTGACGTCTACGGCTCGGTGTACGCGTTTACCGCCGACGGCCTGACCATGCGCCAGTTGCGCGATTACGTGGAACAGGCGCGCGCCGAGATCCGCAATGTGCCGGGGCTGGGCAAGATCGAGATGGTCGGCCAGCAGGACGAAGTGATTTACCTGAACTTCTCCACGCGCAAACTGGCGGCGCTGGGCATCGATCAGCGCCAAGTGGTGCAGAGCCTGCAATCGCAGAACGCGGTGACACCCGCCGGGGTGATCGAGGCCGGGCCAGAGCGGATTTCCGTGCGCACGTCGGGGCAGTTCGCCTCGGAGAAGGATCTGGCCGAGGTCAATCTCAAGCTCAATGACCGCTTCTATCGTCTGGCCGACATTGCCGATATCAGTCGCGGTTACGTCGATCCGGCGACTCCGGAGTTCCGCTTCGATGGCAAACCGGCGATCGGTCTGGCGATTGCCATGCAGAAGGGCGGCAACGTCCAGGAGTTCGGTAAAGCGCTGCACGCGCGCATCGATCAACTCACCGCCGACTTGCCGGTAGGCGTTGGTGTACACACGGTTTCCGATCAGGCCGTGGTGGTGGAAGAGGCCGTCGGCGGCTTCACCAGCGCCTTGTTCGAGGCGGTGATTATCGTGTTGGTGGTGAGCTTCATCAGCCTCGGCGTGCGTGCCGGGCTGGTGGTGGCGTGTTCGATTCCGCTGGTGCTGGCGATGGTGTTTGTGTTCATGGAATACAGCGGCATTACCATGCAGCGGATTTCCCTTGGCGCATTGATCATCGCCCTCGGCCTGTTGGTCGACGACGCGATGATCACCGTGGAGATGATGGTCACACGTCTGGAAATGGGCGAAACCCGGGAGCAGGCGGCGACGTTCGCCTACACCTCAACGGCGTTCCCGATGCTCACCGGTACGCTGGTGACGGTCGCCGGTTTTGTGCCCATCGGCCTCAACGCCAGTTCGGCGGGTGAATACACGTTCACGCTGTTTGCGGTCATCGCCGTGGCGATGTTGGTGTCGTGGGTGGTGGCGGTGTTCTTTGCGCCGGTGATCGGTGTGCACATTCTCAGCGCCAACGTGAAACCCCATGCGGCCGAGCCCGGGCGCGTCGGTCGTGCGTTCAACCATGGTCTGTTGTGGTCGATGCGCAACCGCTGGTGGGCGATTGGCATTACGGTCGTGTGCTTTGTGCTGGCGGTGTTTTGCATGCGCTTTGTACAGAACCAGTTTTTCCCGTCCTCGGATCGCCCGGAAATTCTGGTCGACCTGAACCTGCCGCAAAACGCTTCCATCGACGAAACCCGCAAGGCCGTCGACAAGCTGGAGGAAACCCTCAAGGGTGATCCGGACATCGTGCGCTGGAGCACTTACATCGGCCAGGGTGCGATCCGTTTCTACCTGCCGCTCGATCAACAATTACAGAACCCGTACTACGCGCAACTGGTCATCGTCAGCAAAGACTTCGAGGCCCGCGAAGCCCTGAGCCAGCGTCTGCGTGAGCGTTTGCACAAGGACTTCGTCGGTATCGGCAGTTACGTGCAGGCGTTGGAAATGGGGCCGCCCGTGGGTCGCCCGATCCAGTACCGGGTCAGCGGCAAGGACATCGATCAGGTGCGTAAACACGCCATCGATCTGGCCACCGAACTGGACAAGAACCCGCACATCGGCGAGATCATTTACGACTGGAACGAGCCGGGCAAAGTCCTGCGCATCGACATCGCCCAGGACAAGGCGCGCCAGTTCGGGCTGTCGTCCGAAGACGTGGCGAACCTGATGAACAGCATCGTCAGCGGCTCGCCGTTGACCCAGGTCGATGACGATATCTACCTGATCAACGTGGTCGGTCGCGCCGTGGATTCCGAGCGCGGTACGCCGGAAACCCTGCAGAACCTGCAAATCGTCACGCCGGGCGGCACGTCGATTCCGCTGCTGGCGTTCGCCACCGTGCGTTATGAACTGGAGCAGCCGCTGGTGTGGCGTCGCGACCGTTTGCCGACCATCACCATCAAGGCGTCGGTGCGCGACGAGATTCAGCCGACCGACCTGGTGAAACTGCTCAAACCGGCGATCGATGCCTTCGCCGAAAAACTGCCGGTCGGCTACAAAGTCGCCACTGGCGGTACGGTCGAGGAGAGCGGCAAGGCTCAGGGGCCGATTGCCAAGGTGCTGCCATTGATGCTGTTTTTGATGGCGACCTTCCTGATGATCCAGTTGCACAGCGTGCAGAAGATGTTTCTGGTGGCGAGTGTCGCGCCGCTGGGGCTGATCGGCGTGGTGCTGGCGCTGGTGCCGACCGGCACGCCCATGGGCTTCGTGGCGATCCTCGGGATTCTGGCGCTGATCGGCATCATCATCCGCAACTCGGTGATCCTCGTGACGCAGATCGATGAGTTCGAGAAGAAGGGGCTGGCGCCGTGGGACGCGGTGGTGGAAGCCACTGAACATCGACGCCGGCCGATTCTGCTGACGGCAGCGGCGGCCAGCATGGGCATGATCCCGATTGCCCGGGAAGTGTTCTGGGGGCCGATGGCTTACGCGATGATTGGCGGGATCGTGATTGCGACGCTGCTGACGCTGCTGTTTCTGCCGGCGCTGTACGTGGCCTGGTACAAGATTCGCGAGCCGAAGAAGGACTCAACCTCATCGAACCATTGATTGCTCTCGTTACACTTTGGGAACGGTCTGACTTACAACCCCTGTCGATTGCGTTACCGTCCTTCCTCCATTTGGAGGAGGGACGCCCGATGTCGACTGTCACTTGCTGGCTGCGCCAACTGCTGCTGATGGTCGGCCTGTGCCTGTCGCCCTCATCGGTGGCCGAAACGCTGCTGGAAAATTCGTTATGGCGGGTGCAGATCGATCCAGCGACCCTCGCGGTGCGTGTGACCCCGGCCGACAGCGCGGCCGTGCAGGCATCGACGGGTGTTGATGCGCACAAGGTCAGCCAGTTGCTCAGGCGCGGCAATCGCCTCGACTGGCAATGGGACGATGGCGCCTGGTCGCTCAGCGTTGAACTCGATCAGCGTGACCTGAGTTTCTCGATCACCGCCCGTGATCCCGCTGAACTGGAGTTCCTGCGCCAACCCGGCAGTGCGATGGGTAAAGGACTGATCTGGCCGCTCGCCGAAGGGCATTACGTGCCCCGAGGCGATCCGCTGTGGCAGGCGTTTCTGGTGGATCAGGACCAGTTCGACAGCACTCAGGATCTGAGCCTGCCGCTGTGGGGTGTCGAGCACGAGGGCTTCAGCCTTAGCTGGTTGCTGAGCAATCCCTACAACAACCAACTGCAGTTCAGCGCTGACGGCGACACGCTGGCGTTGGCGGCGCGGCATCAATTCACTTCACTCGCACCGTCGACGCCGCTGACCTTCAGCCTGTTTCTGGGCGACGCCGATCCGTTGGCCGGCGCCAAGCGCTATCGGCAATGGCTGATCGATAACGGCCGTTTCGAAACCCTGAGCAGCAAGCTCAAGAAAACCCCGCAGGCGCGCAAGTTGCTGGGCGCCAGTCATGTCTATCTGTGGGGCAATGATCTGCTGGGGCAAAAAGATGTGCGCAACTGGCCGGCGCTGCTCGGCAAATTACGTGGCCAAACCAGACTTGCCAGTGCGCTACGGGCCGGGATGGATCGTGAAGCGTTGCAGATGCTCGCCAGCGAAACCGTGCTCAATAGCTATCAGCAGACCGTGCTGTTGCGCGGGATCAACCGCGCGCTGGCCGCTCAGGCGCGCAAAACCTGGCAGGCTCGAGCGGTGCCGGACATGCAGGCATTGGTCAGCGGCTACGCAGCACTGCGCAGCCAATTGGCCACCGATTTCGCGGGTGTCTTGACTGTCGACTCCGAGCGTTGGGGCAGCAGCCTTTCGCTCGATACCATCGAACGCTTGCAGAACGCAGGACTGCCGCGCTTGTGGCTGGGACTCGGCGATGGATGGGAGGGCGGGCTGTGGCATCCGGAGGCGGTTCGCGCGGGCGTGGCGGCAGGGTATCTGATCGCGCCGTATGACTCTTACGAAACGGCGCTGAGCCGTGCCGAGAACCCGGACTGGACCACCGCGCACCTGGGCGACAAGGCCAATGTGGACTGCGCCATCGTGCTGGAAAGCGGCGTGGCGAAAACCGGCTTTCAGCAGTCCGGTCACTACACCGATCCGCGTTGCGTGCGTCCCTTACTTGAGAAGCGCATCAAAGCCATCAGCGCCGCCACCGGTTTCAACAGTTGGTTCCTCGATGCCTATGCGGCGGGCATGGTGTTCGACAGCTACCGGCCCGGCGCGACCATGACCCAGGCGCAAAACGCCGAGGGTAACGTTCAGGCCTCACGCTGGATCAACGAAACGCTGCAACTGCCCAGCGGTTCCGAAGACGGTAACGCGACGACGGCTCAAGGCGTGCTGTTCGCCCATGGCATGCAGACACCGGTGATCGGTTGGGGTGACGCCGATATGAGCAAGAACCCCGACTCCGAATACTTCACGGGCAAGTGGTATCCACCCGAGCAACCGGCGGTGTTCTTCAAACCCGTGTCGATCAAAGAATCGTACCGGCGTATTCACTTTGATCCAGCCAGCCGATTGCCGCTGTACCAGGCGGTGTTTCACGGTTCGGTCATCACCAGTCATCACTGGCTGTTCGACAGCCTGAAGCTGAGCAACGTGCGGGTGGAAAACGAACTCACGCAATTGCTCTACAACGTACCGCCGCTGTATCACCTGAGCGCGGCGACGCTGGCGCAACGCTTGCCACTGATTGCGCGTCAGGATGCGTTCTTCCGCCCGCTGCATGAGCGCCTGGCAACGCAGGCACTCACCGGTTTCCAATGGCTGAGCGAGGATCGACGGGTTCAGCAGACGTCCTTTGAGGACGGCACTCGACTGTTGGCCAACTTCGATAAAGCCGCGCGTGACGTGGATGGCCTAACCTTGCCGGGCGAAAGCATCACCGTGCTAACGCCGGACGATGCGGTCAGCCACTATCGGGTGCAGACCTTGCCCTGACTCAGACCTTGCGCCAGACGCTGGCCAGCCAGGGCTGCTGTTCGCGTGGCAGCCCTGCCGGACGGAAGTAATGTTCCAGTTCGACAAACCCGGCAGCGGTCAACAGGCCGCGCCACGCTTGCAGGTCGTGATACGCGCCAAAACGCGATCCGTTCCAGCCCTCCTGGTTATCCCCGCGCGGGTTGGAGCTGAACAGCACACCACCCGGTTTCAGCGTGCTTCGCAGTTGCCTTAAAACCCGTGGCAGTTCCTGCAACGGCACATGAAACAGCACGGCGTTGGCGAAGATCCCGTCGAAGCGCTCTTCGGGCAGATCCAGCTTGAGGAAATCCTGGCACCACACTTCGCAGCCACTGTCCTCGCGGGCCATCTGCGCAAACTTCTCCGAGCCGTCGAGGCCGACCGCGACGTGGCCCATACGCGTGAACGCCTGCAAGTCCCGCCCCGGCCCACAGCCGAAATCAAGAATGCTGAACGGCGCCACACCCTGAATATGCCGCAACAGTGCGTCGATGTTCTGGCTGACATCGTGATCGCGGGTGCCCTCACGGAAGTCTTCGGCTACCGAGTTGTAGTGGCCGAGCGTGGTGGCGGTGATCTGTTCGAGGTCGGTGGGGGTCTGTTTCATGGTTGGACTGCGTGGGCGATTGAGATTGGCCGAATATACGCCATGAAAGGAAATGATTGGGTGGCGGCTGCACGCAGGTAGTAGGCCGGTCAATAGGAAAACCGGTACACCCGAAGGTGCCCCACGCACAGCCGCCAAATTTTCAGCTCTTCTTCATCCCCAGACAATCAATCGAGCGATCCACCATTGCCTTGGCAATCTCCAGCAAATGCCAGACCGAAAACACCATGGCCCGGTCCGCGCCTTGCAGATGATCGCCACACTGATACGCCGAAACGGAAGCACAGCGCAGAAGATCGGCGAGATAGAGCTGTGCGTCTTCAAAACTGACGTCTTCGCTGACGTTGTAGAAGCGCAGTTCATCAGGCGGGGAGGGTTGCTTGCCGGTGAGGTAGAAATCGATGGCGCGGTACAGCGCGGAGCGGTCTTTGAACTGCTCGTCGGAGGATTCGTTTTCGGTGGTTTTTTCTGAAGGTGGATCGGGGACGATCTTTTTCATAGGTAAAACTCCTAGTGATGATTGGAGCCAACCAAGATCGCGACTAAACGAGCAGGGGTGGCGGCTGCACACAGGTTAGTCGACCGGTCACCAGGCTACCCGGCGCACCCGAAGGTGCCCTGCGCACAGCCACCATTACGATCAGGCAGGAGAAATCACCTGAGACAAGGTGGCGCTGTGCGCCCGGTAGGACCCGGGCGACTAAACCCGATCACTGATGAGCAGTGACGGGCCGAGACTAGCCACCGGATCCGGCAGGCGCAAGCGCTCGGAATGATCTAGGAAATGTCCTGCAAAGGAAAGAGAACAGGCCTGTAGGCTCTCTGATTTTCCTGTACGAAATTTTCCCTTTTCGGTGTGAATCGCTCCTCACGGCAAAGCATAAAACCCCACCGACTGTGCAATACATATGTACCGCACTCTGCGGTTCGCTCCGGGATGTAATGACGCCTGCGCGATAGACGACTATCGCGATGTCTGCCCTGTTTTTTCTTCAGGGGGACTCACTCAAAAAAAGGATTTTTCATGGGCATTGTTCGCAACCCCGGCTCCACCTCGTCGACCCGCCGTCACTCGACGGATGCAACGCCAACCCGTAAAAGAGCCGGCAGTACGCCATCCGGCGACGGGACACCGGTGAAGATTCACCGCCCTGACGCGGACCTATCAGGCATGGAGGCGATTTCGCCTGTTGACCCGTTGCCCTCCGTCATCACGATTACTCCGTTGCATTCTGCCCAGGTCACGCCCCTGCATCCGACGATCAAAACACTTGAGCGCTACAGCTTGAGAGCACCGGCCAACTTGCCCGCAGCCAATGCTCAGGGCCTCAGGGTGTTCAAGAACCGAAACTATGTCGATATCGCTCCCAGCGAGATCGTACTGGTCCGGGAAACCGGCATCGCCGGTGAATATCGGGCAGCGCTGGCCTCTGAATCGGCAGCGCTGGGGCCGGCGCTGTTTTTTGATCCGCGCAGCAAGATCTGGTCACTCGAACGGTCTCGGCCTTTGCCCGATCCGGGCAAAGTGATTGATATCGACATTGATCAGCTCATACGTGAGGTCAGAACCGACTACGCCCAAAAAAACCGGGTTCATACCGGTAACGATGACTCGTTCGAGTACACGGCGGCGCAGGAGGGCACGCTGGTCGCACGCGGGTTGAAGCAGTTCCCGATGGAGCAGGCGGTAATGATTCGCTCGGAGTTGCAAGCGGTCGAAAGCATTTTCTCTGAGGCCAGTCACGCCATCGGCCTGCAATATCCCGACGCCGATGGGGTGTACGAAAGCTTCTTTGGCAGCGCTCACCGCGCCGTTACCCAACAATTCGCCGATTCAGTCGCGCGAGGCCTGGCGCTTTCCAGGGAGTACCAAGGGGCTTGGGGGGATGAGAAATTTCTCGGGGTCGATGCGGACACCAATAGCGGGGCATGGATGTACAAGAATGATTTTCACGGTCGGTTCTTTCTTAATCGCAAGTACATGCAGCGCGGGACTTTGAGTATTTCCCTGGGCCATGAAATGTTGCACACCAACAGAATCGACCGGTTCCAGAGCATTGGGCCCAATGCAGCGGATTATTTCTATCTGGACAGCCGTCTGGGCCGTTTGCTGGATGGGGATTCGTTGACCGTTTACGACGTTCCTGAGCGCGGTGTCTCCGAGGCGATCATGCGCGGCGGATTGACGGTCGATTATTTGAAGTCTTTTTCGGATGACCACGATGCCTTTTTGTTCGGTGTCGGTGATTACCTGGGAATCGGCGACGACCTGGACCTTCAGGCGGCGGTTGACCTGTTCAATGCAAACCCGCAGATGCGAGCGCACCTGGCGGTGAACAATGCTGACAGTTTGATTTGTGCGGCGAAAAGCATGCAGGTGCTGCATCAAAGCAAAGCCCAATATGCGTGGCTCGATAGCCTGATCGAGGATTAAGCAATATCGCAGCCTTTGCGCTCCCACGCAGGCTGCGATCCCTTGATGGGCTTCAGCGTTTATTCAAACCTCGCGCCAACCGATCCCCGCCCAACTGAATCACCGCCACCAACGCCACCAGTAACACAATCACCGTCAGCATGATCTGGCTATCGAACCGCTGATAACCGTAGCGGTAAGCGATGTCGCCCAAGCCACCGGCGCCGATTGCGCCGGCCATGGCCGAGGAGTTGATCATCGTCACCAGCGTGATGGTGAAACCGCCGACAATCCCCGGCAGCGCTTCCGGCAACAGCACATGCCAGACGATGTGCCAGCGCCGGCAACCCATGGCTTGCGCGGCTTCGATCAGACCGTGATCGACCTCGCGCAGACTCACTTCGGCGATCCGCGCAAAGAACGGCGTCGCGGCGATGGTCAGCGGCACCACAGCAGCCCACACTCCGTAGGTGGTGCCGACGATCAGGCGGGTGAACGGAATCAGCGCGACCATCAGGATCAGAAACGGGATCGAGCGGAACAGGTTCACGAATGCGCCCAATGCGCGATTCAGCACCGGCGCCTGGTAGATCCCGCCCCTGTCACTGGTGACCAGAATCACCGCCATGGGAATCCCCACCAGCAGCGCGATCAACGACGACACGCCGACCATCAAAAACGTGTCGATAAAACCTTGCAGCAAGCGATCAAACCACATAACCCAGCACCTCCACCCGTTGCGCCCATTGCCCGGCGCGTTCACGCAGTTGCTCGGCGCTCCACGGCGAACCGCTCACGGCAAGCAGCAGTTGCCCGAGCGCGTGCCCCTGAATTCGCTCGACGCCACCCTGAAGCAATTTCACCCGCCCACCGAGGGCTGCAAACAATGCCGCCAGATCCGGCTCATCACTGGCACTGCCGGTGAACTGCAAACGCAGCACCACCGCCGCCCCGGAGGATGATGACTGCACCTGTAAACGGCTCTGCAATTCTTCTGGCAACGCATGTTGCAGCGGCGCGAGCAGCGTCTGGGTGACCTCGTGCTGCGGATTGCCGAACACTTCCCACACCGGGCCTTGCTCGACGACATGGCCGTGTTCCAGCACCACTACGCGGTCACAGATGTCGCGGATCACCGCCATCTCGTGAGTGATCAGGACGATGGTCAGGCCCAGACGTTTGTTGATCTCGCGCAGCAGGCCGAGGATCGACTGAGTCGTCTCCGGATCGAGCGCGGAAGTGGCCTCGTCGCAGAGCAAAATATCCGGGTCATGCACCAAGGCGCGGGCGATGCCGACACGCTGTTTCTGGCCGCCGGAAAGCTGCGCCGGATAGGCCTTGTGCTTGGCTTGCAGGCCGACCAGTTCGAGCAGTTCGCGAACCTTTTTTTCGCGTTGTTCTTTTGGCACACCCGCGACTTTCAGCGGCAGTTCGACGTTCTGCCAAACCGTTTTCGCCGACATCAGATTGAAGTGCTGGAAGATCATGCCGATCCGTCGGCGCAGGGCGACCAAGCGGTCTTCATCGAACTCGCCGATGTCCACCTGATCGATCAGCACCCTTCCTGAGGTCGGTTGTTCCAGACGATTGATCGTGCGGATCAGCGACGACTTGCCCGCACCGCTGCGGCCGATGATGCCGAACACTTCGCCGCGCTGGATCGCCAGGTCGATGCCTTGCAGGGCAGCGACCGGGCCTTGCCGGCCTTCGTAGGTTTTGCCGAGGCCGATGAAGCGCACGTGGGCGCGGTTCAGCTCGGGATGCAATTCTGTACGTTCAGCATTTTTTAGCTCTGGAATATCCAGTCGCCGTTGGGTCGCGGCTGTCATGCTCAGCTTTCCCACCCGGCCTGATACAGCTTGCCGTGGGCCTTATCCAGTGCTGCGCGAACGGCTGGTGAATGCTGGTAGATGTCGACGAATTTGATCAGGCGCGGATCGGTTTTGCTCTTCGGCTGGATCACGAACTGGATCACGTATTCCTTGTGATCGAGACCGTCGAACAGCAACGCGGAACCGGCATCGAAGGTTTTCGCCAAGCGAATGTAGGCCGGGTAGCCCTGCACCAGATCGGCGTCGTCGTAGGCGCGCACCAGCTGCACGGCTTCGACCTGGAGGATTTTGATTTTCTTCGGGTTGGCGACGATGTCGTCTTCGGTGGCTTTGTAGCCGACCCCCGGCTTCAGGGTGATCAACCCGGCCTTGGCCAGCAGTTGCAGGCCGCGACCGCTGTTGATCGGGTCGTTGGCGATGGCGACGCTGGCGCCCTCTGGAAGCTCCTCGAAGCTTTTGTATTTCTTCGAGTAGAGGCCGACGTTGTTGATGATCCCCGGGGCGAATGGCACCAGATCAAAACCGGCGGCAGCCTTGGCGTTCTCCAGGAACGGGATGTGCTGGAAGTAGTTCACGTCGATGTCGCCAGCGGCGAGGCTGACGTTCGGCGCGATCCAGTCGGTGAACTCCACCAGTTCGACGTTCAGGCCTTGTTTGGAGGCTTCTTCGACGGCGGCTTCCAGCGGAATGGCGAAGGCGGCGGTGGTGCCGATTTTCAGCGCAGCGTCGGCGGCGAAGACGGCCGAGCTGAACAGGCCGAGGGCCAGGGCCAGTGCTTTGACTGGGTGGGACAGGCGTTTCTTGGTCATAGTGGTTTTTCCAGTCAGTGCATGAAATGTGTGGTGTCTGGTCGGGCCTCCTCGCGAGCAGGCTCGCTCCCACATTTGGAATGCTTTCCCCTGTGGGAGCGAGCCTGCTCGCGAAGCTTTTAGCGGCGGTACGAAGATCCGATGTGTTGCTCCGGCAACTGTGCCTCGCCGTGAAACAGCTTCTCGCGCAAGCTGCCGCTGTCATACGCGGTCTTGTACGACCCACGCCGCTGCAACTCCGGAATCACCAGCTCAATGAAATCGACATAGCTTTCCGGGGTGACGATGCGGGTCAGGTTGAAGCCGTCCAGACCGGTTACGGCGATCCAGGATTCCAGTTCGTCCGCCACTTGCTCAGGCGAACCGACGACGGTGATATAGCGGCCACCGAGGGCATGCTGGTCGAGCAATTTGCGCCGGGTCCAGTCGTTGTTTTGCAGGTTCTTGGTCGCGGACTGAATGGCGTTGCTCTTCACGTACTGGATCGGTTCGTCGATTTCATACTGCGAAAAGTCGATGCCAGTGGACGCGGAAAAATGCGCCACGCCGGCCTCGGCGCTGGCGTAGCTCGAGTACTCGGCATGCTTGGCCCATGCGGCTTCTTCAGTCTCGCCGACGATGACGTTAAGGCCCATGAACACCTTGATGTCCTCGGGATTGCGCCCGGCCTCGACGGCACTGGCGCGCACCTTGTCCACCTGAACCTTGGTCGACGGTTTGTTCTGGCCGCTGATGAACACGCACTCGGCGTGACGCCCGGCGAACAGCAAACCACGATCAGAACTGCCGGCCTGAAACAGCACCGGTGTGCGCTGCGGCGACGGCTCGCAGAGGTGATAACCCTCGACCTGATAGAACTCGCCCTTGTGCTCGACCTTGTGCACTTTTTCCGGTTGGGCGTAGATACGCTGTTCGCGATCATTGAGCACCGCGCCGTTTTCCCAACTGCCTTCCCAGAGTTTGTAGAGCACCTCCAAATACTCGTCGGCCTGATCGTAGCGACGGTCATGCTCGACTTGCTCGCGCAGGCCCATGGCTTTGGCGGCGCTGTCCAGATAGCCGGTAACGATGTTCCAGCCGACGCGACCACGGCTCAAATGATCGAGGGTCGACATGCGTCGGGCGAACAGATACGGCGGCTCGTAAGTGAGGTTGGCGGTCAGGCCGAAACCGAGGTTTTGGGTGACAGCGGCCATCGCCGAAACCAGCAGCAACGGATCGTTGACCGGCAGCTGGATCGACTCTTTCAGGGTGACATCCACCGAGTTCTGATAGACGTCGTACACGCCAACGATATCGGCGATGAACAAGCCGTCGAACAGCCCGCGCTCCAGCAACTGCGCCAGCTCGGTCCAGTATTCAATGGTGTTGTAGCGAGTCGAGGTGTCGCGCGGATGCGTCCACAAGCCATGGTTGATGTGGCCGATGCAGTTCATGTTGAACGCATTGAGCAGGATTTTTTTCTTCGCCATCAGATGGTCCCCCGCAGCGGCGGGTTTTCATCGTTGAGGTAGTAATTGCCCACCGCGTGATACTTCCAGCGCACCGGGTCGTGCAGGGTGTGCACCCGGGCGTTGCGCCAGTGGCGGTCGAGACCGTGCTCGATCAGGGTGGCCTGACTGCCGGCCAGTTCGAACAAGGTGCTGCCGGCGGCGAGTGAGATTTCCGTGCTGATCGCGCGTGCTTCGGCCACCGCAATCGAGGCGGCGGCGACCGTTTCGGCGTTGGTCTCGGCCTGAGCCTTGTCGAGGAACTCGCCGGAGCGCTCCAGCAGCGCCTCTGTGGCGTGCAGGCGAATGCTCAAGTGGCCAAAGCTTTTCAGCGTCAGCGGGTCTTCGGTGGCTTTGTCGTTGCCGGAGTCGATCCATGGCCGCGTCTTGCTTCGCACAAAGTGCAATGCATCTTCGTAAGCGGCGCGGGCAATGCCGGTATCGATGGCGGCATGAAGAATCTGCGCCAGCGGGCCGACGGTGGTCGGACGTTCGAAAGCGCTCTGGAACGGGATCACGTCTTCGGCGGCGACGTACACGTCCTCGAACACCACCGAACCGCTGCCGGTGGTGCGCTGGCCGAAGCCACTCCAGTCGTCGATCACCGTCAGGCCTTTGCTCTCGCGCGGCACGAACGCCAGTTGCTGCACGCCGTTTTCATCGACCACGGATGTTGGAATGCGCTGCGCGTAAATCGCACCGGTCGCATAGAACTTGCGGCCATTGATGCGATAGCCATCGCCCTCTCGCTTGAGGCTGGTGATACGGTCGTGGGCAGTTTTGGTGCCCAGCTCTGCCAGTGCATTGCCGAAGCGCTGACCGGCTAAAACCTCCGCGTACAACCTTTGTTTCTGCGCGTGGCTGCCGTTCACCCGCAGCACTTCGAGGGCGTAGAAATGGTTCTGCGGAATCTGCCCGAGAGAGCCGTCAGCCTGAGCGATCAGGGCGATGACTTTGGCCAGGGTCACGTTCGACACGCCAGCGCCGCCGTATTCTTTGGGCACGCTGATGCCCCACAGGCCGGAGCGGGAAAACACGTCGAGTTCCGGCAGCGGCAGGCGTCGTTCACGGTCGCGAATGGCGCTGTCGCGTTTGAAATCTTCGGCCAGGTCGCTGGCGACGATCAGGGCTTGCTCATCGCTGGTGATGACCGCGACGGGATGGAAAAGAGTCATGTGTTTCTCCAGAGGTCTGGTCAAATCCAGGAATGGCGAGCCGGCAAAGTGCCGTTGAGGCGATAGGCGCCGACCGCGTGATATTTCCAGCGCACCGGATCGTGCAGGGTGTGCACGCGGGCGTTGCGCCAGTGGCGGTCGAGGTTGAATTCGGCGAGAGTCGCGCGGCTGCCGGCCAGTTCGAAAAGTTTTTCGCTGGCCAGCAGCGAGATCTCGGTGGTCAGCACTTTGGCTTCGGCCACGGCAATCGAGGCGCGGGCGGCGGATTCGGCAGTGAGCGGCGCGGCATGCACCTGATCAAGCACTTGCCCGGCCTTGCGCAGCAGCGCTTCGGCGGCGTGCAGTTCGATTTTCAGTTTGCCGATGTCGGCGATCACGTAGAGGTCATCGCTGGCGCGTTCAACTTTGGCGTCGATCCATGGCCGCGCGCGGGTTTTGACGAATTCGATGGCGTCGTCAATGGCGCCACGGGCGATCCCGGCGTCGATGGCAGCCTGGATCAGCTGGGACACGGCGCCTTGGGTGTTTGGGGTTTCGTTGATCTTCCAGTTATCGACGACGAGGCTCGACTCGACGCGCACGTTGTTCAGCAGAATCGTGCCACTGGCGGTGGTGCGCTGACCGAAGCCCGACCAGTCATCAACGATGCGCAGCCCTGGCGTACCGCGACGGACGAAGGCCAGCACTTGCTTGCCATCATCGTTGAGCGCCTTGACTGCGACCCAGTGCGCAAACAGCGCGCCGGTGGAGTAGAACTTCTGGCCATTGATCACGTAGTCATCGCCGTCGGCGGTGATGCGCGCTTTCAGTTCCAGCGTGTTTTTGGTGCCGCGCTCAGGGCCGGCATTGCCGATGCGCCAGCCTTCCAGCACGCTCTGGAACAGCTGTTGTTTCTGCTCTTCGGTCGCGCTGCCGAGCACCAGATTGATGATGCCGAACTGGTTTTGCGGGATCTGTCCCAGCGCCGGATCGGCGGCGGAAATGATCGCGAAGACCTCGGCCAATGTGACGAAGGAAACCTGCGGGCCACCGTATTCGCGCGGGATGGCAATGCTGCCCAGACCGCTGCGGGTGAACTGTTCGATTTCCGACCAGGGCAACTTGCGCTGGCGGTCGCGTCTGGCGGCCTGCACGCGGGCGACTTGCGCCAGCTCATGGGCGGCCTTGATGGCTTGGGCGTCGTTGCGCAAGACCTGCGCGGGCAACAACAACGGGGCGATGTCCAGATCAGACTGGACGTTTGCATCTGCCAGACTGGACATCAGTGCCGCTCCTTGGCTGCACGCAATGCCCTGGCGATCTGCACTGGGGTGATTGTGTTCCGGACCATACTACCTACCTCACATCTCATGAAAAACGCCGCGAAAGTGCGGCGAACGAAAGAATGTCCGGTGGTCCGGTGCATATACCCTAAGCGTGTATAAATATTAAATAAACTAACTTTTAGGAATATGTATAGAAGGGGTCATGGTCTGGAGGGTTAAGTGTTTCGTTGTGAGGAGCCCAGGCTCCTCACCTCGTTGAGCGTTTCACTCTTCGTGCGATTCGGCTGCCTTGCACACTGGCTTCAACGGCACCTTCAGATAAGGATTCACACACCCGATCTTCAACGTTCGCGGCGGCGCCCAGCGCGAGTTATTGCCGACCCGGTCGAGGATGCAATAGGTCACGTCCAGCCTCAGATCCTCGCCGGCTTCGACGATGACCGCTGGCGGCACCCAGACCTGAATGGGCAGCCCGATATCCGCTGCCGTGATCGGCGCCAGATCCATGCGCACGTCGCCCCAGCGCAAAGTAATGGCGTCGTCCTCGGCCATGTTCAGATATGGCTCGATGGTCAGCGGCACACCGCGTTTGATCTGGTTGGGATTTACGCCCTGACGGCGGATGGTGTCGGGGATCGTCACTGGCGCCAGTTGTTGGTTTTCGTCTGCGCACACTGCCGAAGGTTGGCCACCGGGGCAATCGAGCTTGACCTGCACGCGGGTCGCCGCCGACAGCGCCGGTCCCTGGCCGACCTGCATCACCCGATAGTGGATACGCGCGGTGCCGTCGGCAATAAAACTCTCCGGCACCCGCAGGCTTACCGTTGTGCCGACGTCCTCGGCTGTCAGCACCTTTGATGCGACATAGCATTTGTTCCAGAACAGTTCGATCAGGTCGCCGCAGTCCATGTCGGGGTAGGGCGACACATCGACCAACAGGTGGGCGGCGGCAGCGAGGTTGATGCCGGTTTTTTGCGCGGGTGCCAGGGTCGGCGCTGCGAGTTCGGGGGTGTGCGAAGTGCGGGTCATCGATTTCTCTCCTTGGAGCCTTGCAGCGAAGTCCGTTTCTGGAAGAACAAAGTTGTGAATCAACTGGCAATAAAGCAATGAACATTTGTTCAAGTTATATGCGCGTCGATTTAACTAAGTAGTGCCGGTTGGCGACTAGATAAGAGTGTGCGGGGAGGGGTGTCAATAGACGCTGTTAGTTAATTCGTGAATTACGGGTTAATCAGAATTTTCCTACATTGTCGAAGCCGTATGCCTAGGTGCTATGGTGAATAAGGCCACGGAACTCAAGCTTTTTTGAAGGTTTGTGTACGGACTTATTTAAAGGCAGGCATTCAGCGTTCGGTAGGTAATAGACGAGTTTCATCTGTTGCAGAACATATATATGTGATGCATTGATTATGTTTTGTTTATATATATTGAGCGGGTTGGTGAGGGCGGGGTAAAGGTAACTTCCATCCGTGGAAGTCAGTGTGTCTACTTCTTGAAGTTCTCAGGCGTGATTCAGGAACTTGCTGAGAAATTGTTGAGTGCGTTCTTCTTTCGGATTGGCAAACAGCGCTTTGGCTTCGCCTTGCTCGACGATCACGCCCTTGTCGAAAAACACCACACGGTTGGCCACGTCGCGGGCGAAGCCCATTTCGTGAGTGACGATGACCATGGTGCGTTTCTCTTCGGCGAGACCACGGATGGTCGCCAGCACTTCGCCCACCAGTTCCGGATCGAGGGCCGAGGTCGGCTCGTCGAACAGGATCACTTCCGGCTCCATCGCCAGCGCCCGGGCAATCGCCACGCGCTGTTGCTGACCACCGGACAGACGACGCGGATAGGCGTCCTCTTTACCGGCGAGGCCGACCTTGGCCAGCAGCTTCATGCCCAAGGCAATGGCTTGCTCGCGCGGCATCTTCTTGACCACGATCGGGCCTTCGATGATGTTTTCCAGGGCGGTGCGGTGGGGGAAAAGGTTGAAGTTCTGGAACACGAAGCCCACGTGCTGGCGCAGGTTGCGCACCAGGCTTTGCTGCTGGTTCAGCGGGCGGCTGGTATCGATCTCGATATCGCCGACCTTGATCCGGCCGCTGGTGGGTTCCTCAAGGAAGTTCAGGCAGCGCAGGAACGTCGTTTTCCCCGAGCCGCTGGGGCCGATGATCGCGACCACTTCGCCTTCCTTCACCTCGAGGTCGATGCCGTTAAGCACGACCTGCCCCTTGAATTGCTTGGTCAGTTTTTCCACGACAATCATGGGGTCAGGACTCCTGGTCGTGCCGATTGACCCGCTCTTCCAACTTGTTCTGGAAGTGCGAAAGCACCGTGGCCAGAATCCAGTAGATCAGTGCGGCGGCAAGATACATGGTGAAGACTTCAAAAGTCCGGGCGGTAATCAGCTGCGCCTGACGGAACAGTTCCGGCACCTGAATGGTGGCGGCCAGTGCCGTGTCCTTGACCAGCGAAATGAAGCTGTTGCCCAGCGGCGGCAATGCCGTGCGCATGGCCTGCGGCAGGATGGCCCGGCGCAGGGTCTGCGCACGGGTCATGCCGATGCTCGCAGCGGCTTCCCACTGACCGCGTTCGATCGAACCGATCGCGGCGCGGAGGATTTCACAGGCGTAAGCGGCCATGTTCAGCGAGAAGCCGATGAGCGCAGCTGGCAGCGGATCAAGCTCGATTCCTAGTTGCGGGAAGCCGTAATAGATCACGAACAGCTGTACCAGTAACGGTGTCCCGCGAAAGAACGACACGTAGACGCGCGCCAGCCAGCTCACTGATTTGAAGCGCGACAGGCGCATCAGCGCCAGGCCGAAGCCCAGCAGCAAGCCGAAGAACATCCCGCCGAGGCTGAGGATCACCGTGAAATACGCGCCCTTGAGCAGGAAGGGCGCGGAGTTCAGCAACAGCTGAGTGGTTTCGGCGATTTGCTGGCTCAACTGCGGGAAGTGCGCTTCGAATTGAAATCCAACTTCCATTATTTAGTGACGTCAGCGTTGAAGTATTTCGTGGACAGCTTCTCAAGGGTGCCGTCGGCACGCAGTTCGTCGAGGGCTTTATTCAGGGCTGCCAGCAATTCAGGCTCGCCTTTACGCAGGGCAATACCGGATTCCTGACGGGAGAATGCTTCACCGGCGGCTACGGTCTTCGGGGCTTTCTTGGCGTACTCAAGTGCGGCCAGACGGTCGATCAGGATGGCATCGGTACGGCCGTTGTTCAGGTCGGCGAACTTGGTCGGATCATCATCATAGGTACGCACGTCAGCACCCGGTACATTGGCGCGGACCCACTGCTCGTAGTTGGTGCCCAGACCTACACCGACTTTCTTGCCGGACAGGTCAGCAGCGGTCTTGATGTTCAGTGCCGCTTCCTTGTTCTTCAGCACCAATGCCTGGATACCGGAGACGGTGTACGGTTCGGAGAAGTCGTACTTCTTCTTGCGCTCGTCGGAGATGGTCACTTGGTTGACCACGACGTCCAGACGCTTGGATTCCAGCGCGGCGAGAATGCCATCCCATTTGGTTGGCTGGATCTTGGCCTTGACCCCGAGTTTTTTCGCCAGCGCTTCGGAAAGCTCGACTTCGAAACCGGACAGCTTGCCGTTCTCGTCGACAAAGCTGAACGGTGGATAAGTGCCTTCCAGGCCGACGTTGATAACGCCTTTGTCCTTGATCTGTTGCAGTTGCTCACCAGCCACTGCCTGGCCAATCAGACCGGCGCTCAGCGCTAGACCCAGCGAACCGACCAGCAGATTGCGACGTAGTGCGGAAAAATTCATGACAAGCCCCTGTGTTTTCTTATGGAAGACGCTTAAGGAATGTAGGCAAATTCGTGATTTGAACGACAGCGCTATCCTGCCTTAAAGCAGCTTATGCGTCTCGCCCGAAATTCGCCTGCGGCGAGACTATAAGATGTCTGCGTTAGACGTGAAAATACTTAATATTTGAAATGTTATTCCTTGTTGGAATATTAGTCGTTCCCACGCAGAGCGTGGGAACGATCTCGTCTTCCGCTTACAGGAAATCCTTATAGGCGAACAACGCCGGCGCCCCGCCGGTATGCAGGAAAATGATCGGGCCTTCATCGAAGCGTTGACGACCAATCCCGTCGAGCAACCCGGCCATGGCCTTGCCGGTGTACACCGGATCAAGCAACACCGCGTCCTGACTCGCCAACAGCTTCACTGCGGACAGCGTCCCGGCATTCGGTTCGCCATAACGCGGGCCGAAGTATTCGTCCCACAATTCGACCTTGAAGCTTGCCGGCAACGCCACGCCGAGCAGATCGGCCGTGCGTTCGGCGAGGCCCTGCACTTTCGGACGCTGGGCTTCTTCACTGCGCGACACGGTCACGCCGATTACCGGCAATTGCGGCAACGCCTCACTCAACGCCAGTGCCAGACCGCTGTGAGTTCCGGCGCTGCCCGAGGCCAGAACCACGGCGGCGAAGTCGAGGCCGGTGTCCTTGATCTGCTCGGCCAGTTCCAGACCAGCACGCACATAACCCAACGCACCAAGGGCATTGGAGCCGCCAATCGGCACCAGATACGGCTTCTTGCCGTTGCTGCGCAGGCGCACGGCGAGTGCCGCGAGTTGTTCGTCGGCGTTGTCGAGGTTGTCGACCAGTTCGACCTTGGTATCGAACAGATCCAGCAGCAGGCGATTGCCGTTGCCGGTGTAATTGCTGTCGTCGGTGCCCAGCGGATTTTCCAGCAGGGCCACGCAGCCCAGCCCCAGTTTGGCTGCCAGTGCGGCGGTCTGGCGCACGTGGTTCGATTGCAGCGCACCGGCAGTGATCAGCGTGTCGGCGCCTTGCGCCAGCGCGTCGGCGGCGAGGTATTCGAGTTTGCGCAGCTTGTTGCCGCCCATGGCCAGTGGCGTCAGATCGTCGCGTTTGATGTACACGTCGCGGCCCAGCCAGGTGGACAGACGCTCGAGTTTTTCCAGTGGAGTCGGTTGGTCGAGAAGGTCGAGACGGTTAAAGCGGTCAAGCTGTTGTTTGATCATGAGTCCGTACTGGCGGAGAAAGATGAAGGGACTATAGGCACGCGCTTTTGCAGGGGCAACCGCGAATCGCTTATAGCCAAATGGACTGAGTCCAGCACTATCGGTTCTTAATTCGCGCTTGGGGGCATGCCGTAAAGTAGTCGCCGTTGACGCGGCCAGACAGTCCGGCCGCCCGTGAGGAGTCTTTACCGTGAGCGAGCGTTCCAGCCATTGGCAATTGCAGACCATCGTCAGCCAACTGCGTACCGCGAGGGATCAGTGGCGTGCCCAGAATGGCCGGGCCTCCGGCGAGCAGGGTGGTCGAGAGCTGCCGTCCCGCGCCGCGATGGCGGAGATTCTCGAAGCGCTGTGTGGGGCGTTGTTTCCGATGCGCCTGGGGCCGGTGGATCTGCGCGAAGAAAGTGAAGATTTTTACGTCGGCCACACCCTCGATGTGGCGTTGAACGCCCTGTTGGCGCAGACGCGGCTGGAGCTGCGCTACGTCGCCCGCCACAGCGCGCAGGACGACAGCGAAGTCGAGACGCGCGCGATCCAGATCGTGCAGGATTTTGCCTTGGCATTGCCGGGGCTGCGCACGCTGCTCGACACCGATGTGCTGGCGGCCTACCACGGCGATCCGGCGGCGCGCAGCGTCGATGAAGTGTTGCTGTGCTATCCGGGAATTCTGGCGGTGATTCACCATCGTCTGGCCCACCATTTGTATCGCGCGGGGCTGCCGTTGCTGGCACGCATCAGTGCGGAAATCGCCCACTCGGCCACCGGGATTGATATCCACCCGGGCGCGCAGATCGGCCGTAGTTTCTTTATCGATCACGGCACGGGTGTGGTAATCGGCGAGACGGCGATCATTGGCGAGCGCGTGCGGATTTATCAAGCGGTGACCTTGGGTGCCAAGCGCTTCCCGGCGGATGAAGACGGGCAGTTGCAGAAGGGCCATCCACGCCATCCGATTGTCGAGGACGATGTGGTGATTTACGCCGGAGCGACGATTCTGGGGCGGATCACCATCGGCAAGGGCTCGACCATTGGTGGCAATGTCTGGCTGACCCGCAGTGTGCCGGCGGGGTGCAATTTGACTCAGGCCAATTTGCAGCATGATGACGGCACGCAGAAGTAGGGCTTTAGAGGCTTAACCCTCACCCCAGCCCTCTCCCAGAGGGAGAGGGGGCCGATCAAGGTGTCTTGAGTCAAACATCGACCTGAAACACCAAGTCGATTATGGATTCGGTACAGCAGGATCACGTCGGCGTATCTCCCCAATATCCCCCAATCAGTCCCCTCTCCCTTTGGGAGAGGGCTAGGGTGAGGGGCTATTGAACGAATCCACTCAAACCCACGTCATACCCCTCCTTGAGCTAGCGTAGGAAAGCTACCGCTTAGCCGTGCGATTAGTCCTTGGCGCCCTATCCATGTTTAACTTGAACGTTCATTCAAGTTAAACCGGTGGTTCGCTGCCCGCTCACAACAGGAGGCTTGCCTTTGCTGAGTCCGATCATTTCAGCCACGTTTCAAACCCTCGAGGTGCATGTTTCATGAGTGCATCGTCTACCCCCGCCAGCGGCCTGGTACGCATGAATCCGCCGGTGTTCTACTTCGCCGCGACGGTCATTCTGCTGTTTGGTCTCGTGGTCATCGCCATGCCGGAACAGGCTGGTGCCTGGCTGCTGGAAGCGCAAAACTGGGCGGCCAACACGGTCGGCTGGTACTACATGCTCGCGATGACGCTGTATCTGGTCTTCGTGGTGGTCACCGCGTTATCCGGCTACGGCAAGATAAAACTCGGTGCCGACCACGACGAGCCCGAATTCAGTTATCTGTCCTGGGCCGGCATGCTCTTCGCCGCCGGGATCAGCATCACGCTGTTCTTCTTCTGCGTGTCCGAACCGCTGACCCACATGCTCCAGCCGCCGCAAGGCGAGGCCGGCACGGCGGACGCGGCGCGTCAGGCGATGCAGGTGCTGTTTCTGCACTGGGGCCTGCACGGCTGGGGCGTATTCGCTTTCGTCGGCATGGCCCTGGCGTACTTCGCCTACCGGCATAACCTGCCACTGGCCCTGCGTTCGGCGCTGTATCCGCTGATCGGCAAACGCATCAACGGCCCCATCGGCTACGCGGTGGACGGCTTCGGCATCATCGCCACGGTGTTTGGTCTTGGCGCTGACATGGGCTTCGGTGTGCTGCACCTGAACTCGGGTCTGGACTACCTGTTCGGCATCGCTCACACCCAGTGGATTCAGGTCGGCCTGATCACGCTGATGATGGGCGCGGCGATCATCGTTGCCGTATCCGGCGTCGATAAAGGCGTGCGGGTGATGTCCGACATCAACATGCTGCTGGCCTGTGCGCTGCTGCTGTTTGTGTTGTTCGCCGGCCCGACCCAGCACCTGCTCAACACCCTGATCCAGAACGTCGGCGACTACCTCGGCGCCTTGCCGATGAAGAGCTTCGACCTCTACGCCTACGACAAACCGAGTGACTGGCTCGGCGGCTGGACAGTGTTCTATTGGGCCTGGTGGATCGCATGGTCGCCGTTCGTGGGCCTGTTCATCGCACGGATTTCCCGTGGCCGAACCATCCGTGAATTCGTCTTCGGCGTGCTGCTGATCCCGCTCGGTTTCACCCTGGCGTGGATGTCGATCTTCGGCAACAGCGCTCTCGATCAAGTGCTCAATCACGGCATGAGCGCGCTCGGCATGTCGGCCATCGAAAACCCGTCGATGAGCATTTACCTGTTGCTGGAAACCTACCCGTGGAGCAAAACCGTCATCGCCGTGACGGTGTTCATCAGCTTCGTGTTCTTCGTCACCTCCGCCGACTCCGGCACGGTGGTGCTTTCGACACTGTCGGCCAAAGGCGGCAACCCGGATGAAGACGGGCCGAAATGGCTGCGGGTGTTCTGGGGCGCAATGACCGCGCTGATCACCAGTGCGTTGCTGTTCTCCGGCAGCATCGATGCGCTGAAGTCGGCGGTCGTGCTGACCTCGTTACCGTTCTCGCTGATTCTGCTGTTGATGATGTGGGGCCTGCACAAGGCGTTCTATCTCGAGTCGCAGAAACAGATCGCGCAACTGCATTCGCTGGCACCGGTGTCCGGTGCGCGGCGTGGCACGGGTGGTTGGCGACAGCGCCTGAGTCAGGCTGTGCACTTCCCGTCGCGTGATGAGGTGTACCGTTTCATGGACACCACCGTGCGCCCGGCGATCGAAGAAGTGACGGCGGTGTTCGTCGAGAAAGGATTGAACGTGGTCACCCAGCCGGATCCGGCACATGACAACGTCAGCCTGGAAATCGGTCACGGCGAGCAGCATCCGTTCATCTATCAGGTGCAGATGCGCGGCTACTTCACGCCGTCATTCGCCCGTGGTGGCATGGGCTCCAAGCAGCTCAACAACCGTCGCTATTACCGCGCCGAAGTGCATTTGAGCGAGGGCAGTCAGGACTACGATCTGGTCGGCTACACCAAGGAACAGATCATCAACGACATCCTCGACCAGTACGAACGGCACATGCAGTTCCTGCACTTGGTTCGTTGATCATGAGCTGAGCGCCGCGTCTGTTCAGGACTCGGCGCTCAGCACCATGTACAACACCATCGCCGCCAGCGGCACGCCAAATACCGCACTGCCGATTACCAGTTCCGACCCCATGGACTGGCCGGCATGCACCACGCCCACCGCGCCGTTAATCACCGTCAGCGCCAGCCATAGCACGGCGAAGCTGTACGCCATCGTCTGGCGACTGAAGCCGATGCGCTCGCCGATGTAGAGCATCAGGGTCAGCAGAACCAGGCCGAAGAAGATGATGATGGTGGTGTGCATAGACTTGCCTTCGGGATATGTGGTGCTTGATCCGCCGCCTTCGCGGGCAAGCCCGCGAAGGGGCCACCTCGGAGTTCTTTAGAGCATAGCCAATTCCGCCCCCGCCATATTCGTCAGCTGCTTTCGCGTTCGATGACTGTGCATTGCAGCAGATTCAGCCGCTGCACGTAATCGCTCGGCAACACTCCAAGGCTTTCCAATACCCGCGTCGCGGCAAGCACACCGATCTCCAGCGCCGGTGGTTTGATGGTGCTCAGGCTCGGCAACAGCATCTCGGCAAATGGGTAATCACCGAAGCCGAGAATGGCGCAGTCTTCGGGGATTTTAATGCCGGCACGTTGGCCCGCCAGCAGGCCGCCGGCGGCGAGGTTGTCGTTGGCGAAGATGATTGCGTCGGGGCGGGAATGGGCGTTCATCAAGGCTTCCATTGCCTGTTTGCCGGCTTCGAACGGCGCGCGATCAGCGTCCGGAGCGAACACCCATGGTTGCAGTCCGAACTCGCGCACAGTCGCGGCATAACCGTCGCGGCGTTCCAGCGCACTGAGGTCGCCGGGCGCGCTGTTCTGTACGAAAGCGATACGTCGATACCCTTTGTCGTACAGATATCGAGCGGCGCTGACACCCACTTCAAAATGCGAAAAACCGATCTGCATCGGCTGGCGTTCCGGCTGGTAATCCCAGGTTTCAATCACCGGAATCTCCGCCTCGGCAATCATCTTTTCCGTGCCAGCGCTGTGGAAATGACTGGTCAGCACCAGTGCTCCCGGCGACCAGCCAAGAAACGCTCGCACGGCGTTTTCTTCCAGTTCGGTGCTGAAGTAACTCGACGCCAGCAGCAGCTGATAACCGTGACGGCTAAGCGTATCGCTGAAGCCCTGAATGGTGTTGGCGAAGATCGGCCCGGAGATGTTCGGAATCACCATGCCAACGATTTTCCCTCGCGCCGAAGCCAAACCACCGGCCACCAGATTCGGCACATAACCCAACTCGGCCACCACCGCAGCAATCCGCTCGCGGCGCTCCGGCGAGACTTGCTCCGGCTGATTGAAGTAACGCGACACGGTGATCGCTGAAACGCCAGCCTCTCGCGCAACCGCACTCAGGGTCACGCGTCCGGCGCCACGGCGTTTGCGGGGCTTTTCTTCGTTCATGGCGCGATCCTTCTTAAAAACCAAAACGCATATAAAAGTAATTTTTCAGTATTGGACGCTCTATGCGAGGATTGCCAATACTGGCGATGTTAGCGCTAACAAAGCGCAGTGTCTGCTACTCGCTCGAGCGAATGCCCAAGACACCGATACAGGCGCTGTCGTCGCAGAACGGCAGCGGTTCAGGGCCATTTTCGAGCGGGCAAACATGCACAACATTCCTGGGGCGACACACAAACTGGCGCAATCGATTCGCGCTGCGTGCTGGCTGTTCACGGGGCTGGCGGCGTTGCCGCTGGCCGATGCTTTCGCGGCTGAGAGCACTGGTCAGGAGCCGACACTCAAGTCCGTGACGGTCACCGCCACCCGCCGCGAAGAATCGCTGCAAAAGGTGCCGGTGGCGGTGTCGGTGATCGACGGCGAACAGCTTGAACGCGACAACCGCAACGGCGTGGCGAGCATCGTCCAGCAAGTGCCGTCGCTGAATTTCCGTACCGGTGCATCGAACAAGGACACCTCACTGTTCGTGCGGGGCGTCGGCACGATTTCCACCTCGCCCGGCGTCGAGCCGACCGTGGCCACGGTGATCGACGGCGTGGTGTATGCACGTCCCGGCCAGTCCACGCTCGACCTGCTGGATCTGGAGCGCGTCGAAGTCTTGCGCGGCCCGCAAGGCACGCTGTTCGGCAAGAACGCCTCGGCCGGTGTGCTCAACATCACCAGCAAGGCGCCGACCACCGAGACCCACGGCTACATCGATCAGTCGTACTACAGCGGCAATGAGAGCCGCACCCGCTTCGGCATTGGCGGCAGCCTGATTCCGGACACGCTCAAGGGCTCGATCAGCACCTTGTTCGGCAGCTACGACGGCAACGTCGACAACCAATACAACGGTCAGGAGGTTAACGGCTACAACCATCGCGGCGTGCGCGGCAAACTCGAATTCACCCCTAACGATGACGTCACCTTCACCCTGATCGCCGATTACATGCAGTCCCACGATGACGGTCCGAATGGCGTGGTGGGCAAATCCCTGACCCCGGCCTTCGCTAATGCGTTGAGCCCGGTCAATGCCACCAGCCACAACCGCGACATCAATACCGACACCCGCAGCCACGTCGAGGACATCAACAAAGGTTTGTCCGGCCAGCTCGACTGGCAACTGGGCGATTACACCCTGACGTCGATTACCGCATGGCGTGGCTGGAACAACACCCAGTATCAGGATGGCGACCGACTCGGCACGGTGACTGCGGCGTTCCCCGGCACAGCGGACAAGGGCGATCTGGCCTTCGACCAATACTCCCAGGAGCTGCGCCTGGCCTCGCCGAAAGGCGAATTCCTCGAATACGTCGGCGGCCTGTTTTACATGCACGGCAAAGACGACGAAACCTATCAGCGCACACTGACCACCACCACGCGCACCGACCGAGGCGTTGCCGACTACAGCACCACCAGCGACAGCTACGCGGCATTCGGTGAAGCGACGTTGAACTTCACCCCGGACTTTCGCGGTATCGCCGGCCTGCGCTACACCCACGATGATCTGGAATACGATCACCGACGCGTCTCCACCTCGGCGACCACCGTCAGCGGCATTCAACCGGCGACCAGCAGTTCCGGCTCGGTGGACGAGGACGGCTGGTCCGGTCGACTCGGCGTGCAGTACGACTTGAGCGACGCGGTCACCACGTATCTGACCTACTCGCGCGGCTACAAAGGCCCGGCCTACAACGTGTTCTTCAACATGCAGCCGCGCGACACCGAAGCGCTGAAACCGGAAACCTCCAACACTTGGGAGGCGGGGATCAAAGCCACGTCGTGGAACAATCGCCTGACCACCAACCTCGCGGTTTTCCACAGCGACTACGACAACTACCAGGCCAATTTTTTCGACACCGTCGCCGGGCAAGTGGTGACCCGCCTGATCAACGCCGGCAGCGTCAGCACAGAAGGCGTCGAACTCGATTACGCCTTGCAGGCGAGCCAGCAATTGAAATTCTCCGGCGCACTGGCCTACACCCGCGCACGCATCGACGAATTCGCCTGCCCGGCCGGCGCGGCGGCATCGTGCAACGTCAACGGCAAACCGCTGCCGTTCAGCCCGGACTGGAAAAGCTACGTGCGCGCCGACTACACCATCCCGCTCGACAACGGCCTGGATATCGAACTCGGGGCTGACTACAGCTGGCAGAGCGAAGTGCAGTACGACATCAGCCAGAACGCCGACACCAAGCAAGGCGCCTACGGCCTCTGGAACGCCAGCGTCGCCCTGGCCGATTACACCAACGGCTGGCGCGTGGCCTTGCTGGGCAAGAACCTTACCGACAAGTCCTATTCGCCACTGCTGGCCAGCGGCGGCAACTACATCTATCGCGCCGTGCCACGGGATGACGAACGCTACTTCGGCGTGCAACTGCGCAAGGACTTCTAAAAATGAGCAGACAGCTGAAACTCGGTGCATTTCTCATGGCCACTGGGCACCATGTCGCCGCGTGGCGTCATCCGGAAGTGCCGGCCAACGCCGGGCTGGATTTCGCCCATTACAAACGGCTCGCGCAGATTGCCGAGGCGGCGAAGTTCGATACGCTGTTCGTTGCTGACAGCGTCGCTGCGCCGACCCAGGACATTGCCAGCCGCATGGCAAGGTCTGATCACTTCGAACCGCTCACCTTGCTCTCGGCTCTCAGTGCCGTGACCGAGCACATCGGCCTGATCGCCACCGCCACCACCAGTTACAACGAGCCGTATCACGTTGCGCGCAAATTCGCCTCACTTGATCACCTGTCGGGCGGGCGCGCGGGGTGGAATCTGGTGACCTCCGACAACGCCGCCGAAGCATTGAATTTCGGCCGTGATGAACACATAGGCCATGCCGAACGCTACAGCCGTGCCCGCGAGTTTCATCAGGTGGTCACCGGGCTCTGGGACAGTTGGGCGGACGATGCCTTTCACCGCGACAAGGCCAGCGGTGAGTATTACGACCCGAGCAAACTGCATGTGCTGGATCATGTCGGTGAACACTTTCGGGTCAAAGGTCCGCTGAATGTCGCGCGTTCGCCGCAGGGACAACCGGTGATCGTCCAGGCCGGTTCATCCGAGACCGGCCGCGAACTGGCGGCGCAAACCGCTGAGGTGGTATTCACCGCGCAAACTTCACTGGCCAGCGCTCAGGCGTTTTACAGCGATCTCAAGGGACGCTTGAGCAAGTACGGACGCAGCGCGGATTCGCTGAAAATCATGCCCGGGGTTTTCGTGGTTGTCGGGCAGACGGAAGCCGAAGCGCAGGAAAAATGTGAAACGTTTCAGCAATTAGTCGAACCCGCAGTTGGCGTCGCCTTGCTTGGGCGTATGCTGGGCAACTTCGATTTGTCGAAGTACCCGCTGGACGGGCCGCTGCCGGAGCTGCCGCTCACCGACAGTGGTCAGCAGAGTCGGCAAAAACTGCTGACCGAACTGGCAGGCCGGGAGAACCTGACGCTCGTTGAACTGGGCCGCAAGATTGCCGGTGGGCGAGGGCATTACAGTGTGGTGGGCACGCCTGAACAGATTGCCGACCGTTTGCAGGAATGGTTCGAACAGGGCGCGGCGGACGGTTTCAATGTGCTGGTACCGCATCTGCCTGGCGGGCTCGAAGACTTCGCCAATGGCGTGGTGCCGGAACTGCAACGGCGTGGTCTGTTCAGAACTGAGTACGAGGGCCGGACGTTGCGCCAGAATCTAGGCCTTGTCCGACCCGGCAATAGATTTGTGTAACACCCTTGCGAGCAGGCTCGCGAAGCAGTCGACACCCATTTCAAAACAGACAAGAGAGGATTCGATGACTTACACCGCTGCCGAAAACCGCTACGACTCCATCCCATACCGCCGCGTCGGCCGCAGCGGTCTGGTGCTGCCGGCGCTGTCGTTGGGGCTGTGGCATAACTTCGGCGACAGCACGCCGATCGAGACCCAGCGCGCCTTGCTGCGCACCGCGTTCGACCTGGGGATCAACCACTTCGACCTGGCCAACAACTACGGCCCTCCGTACGGCAGTGCCGAAATCAACTTCGGTCGCCTGCTGCGCGAGGACTTCAAGCAATATCGCGACGAACTGATCATCTCCAGCAAGGCCGGTTGGGACATGTGGCCCGGCCCTTACGGCCAAGGCGGCGGCTCGCGCAAATACGTGCTGGCCAGCCTCGACCAGAGCCTGCAACGCCTCGGTCTGGACTATGTGGATATCTTCTATTCGCACCGCTTCGACCCGGACACTCCGCTGGAAGAAACCGCCAGCGCCCTCGCCACGGCGGTGCAGCAGGGCAAGGCGTTGTACATCGGCATCTCCTCGTATTCCGGGGTGAAAACCCGCGAGATCGCCGCGCTGCTCAAAGAATGGAAAGTGCCGCTGCTGATTCACCAACCGGCGTACAACCTGCTCAATCGTTGGGTGGAAAAGGATCTGCTCGATACCACCGATGAACTCGGCACCGGCGTCATCGCCTTCACGCCATTGGCGCAAGGTCTGCTGACCGACAAATACCTCAACGGCGTGCCGGCGGATGCGCGGGTCAATCGTCCGGGCGGTGGTTCGTTGCAGGCTTCGCACTTGTCCGATGCCAACATCGCCCACGTGCGCGCGTTGAACGAGATCGCCAAACGTCGCGGCCAGAGCCTGGCGCAACTGGCGCTGGCGTGGACGCTGCGTGATCCGCGCGTGACCTCGGCCCTGATCGGCGCGAGCCGGCCGGAGCAGATTATCGAGAACGTCGGTGCGTTGAAGAATTTGAGCTTCAGTGCTGAGGAATTGGCGGAGATTGACGGGTTTGCCCAGGAGGGTGGGATCAATCTTTGGGAGAAGCCTTCGACAGCGGAGTGATCACGAGCGGGGTGTGTCATTCGGATCCTACCCCCTCACCCCAGCCCTCTCCCCCAGGGGGGGCGAGGGGGGAAAGGGAGCCGATCTTAATGCTTTTTAAGCCTGAGTTCGACTCGGTATATCAGGTCGATGTATAGCGACAAAACTACTCGGTCAGTCCCCTCTCCCTCTGGGAGAGGGTTAGGGTGAGGGGCTTTTGCTGTTTAGGGCTCAAAGAAAAAACGGCACATCCCCCAACACCGTAGCCCGCTGCATCACCCGCCGCGCCGGGCGGTAATCATCCACCGCGTAATGCTGCGTCACGCGGTTATCCCAGAACGCAATATCGTCCTTCTGCCAGCGCCAGCGAATGGTGTACTCCGGCCGCGTCGCATGGGCGAACAGGAGCTTCAGAATCGCCTCGCTCTCGGTTTCCGACAGCTCATTGATTTTCGACGTAAAGCCTTCGTTGACGAACAATGAACGCCGCCCGCTCACCGGGTGCGTGCGAATCACCGGGTGCGACAACGGCGGATTCTTGCGCCGTGCCTCTTCCCACTGTGCCAGCGCTTCAGGTGTGTTGCCATAACGCTCCAGCGGAAACGAGCGAGTGAAATCGTGGGTGGCGGTCAGTCCTTCAAGCAACGTTTTCATCGGCGCCGAAAGCGCCTCATACGCAGCAATCCCGCTGGCCCACAAAGTGTCGCCACCAAACTCCGGCAGCAACTTGGCGCTGAGCACCGCGCCCATCGCCGGCGTCGGCAGGAAGGTCACGTCCGTGTGCCAGATCGCGTTGTCGCGCACGTCGGTAACGGCGGTATCCAGAATCAGCACTTCCGGTTGTTCCGGCACGTTCGGGTAGATCGGGTGAATGTGCAGATCGCCGAAATAATGAGCGAAGCGCGCCTGTTGCGACGGCTCGATCGGCTGATTGCGGAAGAACAGCACCTGGTACTTGAGCAGCGCCTGCTCGATGTCGTCGCGGTGTTCCAGGCTCAACGGCTGGCTGATGTCGACGCCGCTGATCTGTGCGCCGAGGGCCGAGCTTAACGGGGTGATATTCAGGCTGCTCATGGTGGTTCTCTTCAATTTCGGGGCCCCGATGTGTCGGGGTAGTCAGTACTGAACAATCAGTGCGCCTGGCCGTGCCACGGCACCAGTTTGCGTTGCAGGGCGCGCAGGCCCATTTCCATGGCGAAGGCAATCAGGGCGATGACCAGAATCCCCAGCACCACCACATCGGTGACCAGAAATTGCGCGGCCGATTGCACCATGAAGCCCAAGCCGCTGGTGGCCGCGATCAGTTCGGCAGCCACCAGCGTTGACCAACCGACGCCCAGACCAATGCGCACACCGGTAAGAATGTCCGGCAGTGCGCTCGGCAAAATCACATGACGAATCAGCTGCGCGCGGGTGGCGCCGAGCGACTGCGCGGCACGCAATTTCGCCGGGTCGACGGTGCGTACGCCGGTCGCGGTGGCAATCGCAATCGGGGCGAAAATCGCCAGGTAGATCAGCAGCACTTTCGACAACTCACCGATGCCGCACCAGATCACGATCAGCGGCAGATAGGCGAGCGGTGGGATAGGGCGGTAGAACTCGATCAGCGGATCGAGCACGCCACGGGCGATGCGATTAGCGCCGATGGCGATGCCCACCGGCACGGCGGTGAGAATCGCAAAACCCAAGCCCAGGCCGATACGACTCAGGCTCGCGCCCAAGTGCTGCCACAGGGTCGAGTCCATATAACCCGCAGTCGCCAGCAACCAGCCTTTTTGCAGCACGGCGGAGGGCGGCGGCAGGAACAGCGGCTCAATCAATCCAGTGGCGGTCACCGCCCACCAGATCACCAGCAAGGCGAACAAGGTCAGCAGGCTGATCCAGCGCGTGCTGAGGCGGCGGCGCACCGGGATTGCCACCGAAGAGCTTTTCACCGCAGGGGCGGAAACGTCGTAACTGCTCATGCGCGCTCCTGCCGTTGTACGGCGCTGCGTTGCGAAAACACTTTGCTGAGCACGTGTTCGCGGGTTTCGATAAAACGCGGGTCGGACTTGATCGCGCGAGCAGACTCACCGGCGGCGTAACGCTGGCCGAAATCCAGGTGCAGACGCTCGACGATCTGCCCCGGATTCGGCGCGAGCAGAATCAAATCAGTGGCGAGGAAAACCGCTTCTTCAATGTCGTGGGTAATCAGGAAAACCGGTTTGGCGGTACGTTGCCAGACTTGCAGCAACAGCTCCTGCATCTGTTCGCGGGTGAAGGCGTCGAGGGCGCCGAAGGGTTCGTCCATCAGCAACACGCGCGGGTCGGCAGCGAGGGCGCGGGCGAGGCCGACGCGTTGTTTCTGGCCGCCGGAAAGCTGCCAGACGCGGCGGTTCTCGAAACCGGAGAGGTCGACCAGCGCGAGCATCTCGCGGGCGCGCTGTTCGCGTTTGTGCTTGGCAACACCGGCCAGTTCAAGACCGAAAGCCACGTTGGCCAACACATCCTGCCAAGGCAACAGGGCGTCGTCCTGGAACACCACGCCGCGTTCGGCGCTCGGGCCTTTGACCGGCACGCCGTCGAGGGTGATACGCCCGGCACTCGGTTCGACGAAACCGGCAATCAGGTTCAACAGCGAAGTCTTGCCACTGCCGGACGGGCCGAGGGCCACCAGCAATTGCTGAGGCCCCAGGGTCAGAGAGATATCCGCCAGCACCGGTTCCGGGCTGCCCGGGTACTGTGCGCTGATGCGCTCCAGCTGTAGCAAGGCCATCGCTATTAACTCCCGATCAGTTGGTGATGTATTTGGCGCTGACGTACGGCGCGTAGTCCGGCAGAACGGCTTCGACCTTGCCCTGTTCCTTGAGGAACGCGGCGGTGTCGGTGATGGCTTTGGTGGTTGGCGCGCCGAGGTCGCTGACCTGATCCGCCGCCAACGGGTAGACGTTGCCTTGCAGCAGCAATGGAATGTCGCTGGCCTTGGCACCGGAGAGCTTCACCAGTTTGTCGACGTTGGATTGATTGGCGAGCCAGGCTTTCGGGTCTTTACGGTAATCGGCGTAAGCGTCGAGGGTGACTTTGGCGAACGCGGTGACGATTTCCGGGTGCTTCTCGGCGAAGTCTTTACGCACGATCCACGCATCGAAAGTCGGCGCGCCGAACTTGGCCAGTTCACCGGAAGTGATCAGCACTTTGCCGTTTTCCTTGGCTACGCCCAGAGCTGGGTCCCACACGTAAGTGGCGTCGATATCACCGCGTTTCCATGCGGCAATGATCGCTGGCGGGGCGAGGTTGAGCACGGTGACTTTCGACGGATCGATGTTCCAGTGCTTCAGTGCGGCGAGCAGGCTGTAGTGACCGGTGGACACAAATGGCACGGCGATTTTCTTGCCGATCAGATCTTGCGGGGTCTTGATGCCGGAACCGTCGCGGGCAACCAGCGCTTCGGCGGCGCCGATCTGGGTGGCGATGAGGAACGTTTCCACCGGGACTTTGCGGGTGATCGCCGCCGTCAGCGGGCTCGAACCGAGGTAACCGATCTGCACGTCACCGGAGGCAATGGCCGCGATGATGTCGGCACCGTTGTCGAATTTGCGCCAGCTGATGTCGGCTTTGGTGGCTTTCTCATAAGCGCCGTCAGCCTGGGCGACTTTCGCCGGGTCAACGGTGGTCTGGTAAGCGACAGTGAGGTCGGCAGCCTGCGCCAGGAAGCTCGCGGCAGCCAGAGAGGCCACGGCCAGCAGGCGAAGCGGGAAATTCAGTTTCATTGAAGAGCTCCATATCAGGCGACCGAGCGTCGGCGAGATAGGAGACTAAATGATCTAAGAATTCAAAAATAAATAACTTTTTAGAATGAGCTTATGAGCGGAAAAATCTAAGGCTCGGCGGATATTGATCGTTCCCACGCTCTGCTTGGGAACGATCCAAGGCGACGCTTAGTTGCTGATTGCGAGAATGCTCGCCTGATACGACCCGACAAACACATCAAAATCGCCCACTTCGTTCTGCTCCAGCTCAGCCTGCGCCGCCAGAGAAGAACGCGCCACCTCCTCAAATTTCGCCTGTTCTTCGGGCTTCAAAGGCTCGCTGCGGAAGAACTCCGCATGCGCCTGGCTCTGACGCAGGGAGAACTGCGCGAAGCTTTCCTTGTGTTCAGCCATTGCTGCCAGCACTTGCGCCGACGGTGTCAGCGACGGGTCTTTGACCTTGGCCAGCTGCGTATCCAGCGCCTTGCTGTGCGCATCGCCGCCATGGCTCTGATCCAGCAGCGCCGCCAGCGGCGCAATCTGTTCCAACAGCTCGGCCGCCCAAACCTTCAGCTCGACCGGCTGACCGTCGCGCTGCAATTGCAGGCCCGGACGGCGACCTTCCTTGACCACGCTGAGGAAGTTCGCGGTCGCGTTGCCGCAACTGGTGTTAGTCAGCAGCGGGCTGTCATTCAGCGTGCAGTACAGCAGGAACGCATCCAGGAAGCGCGACTCGGTGAGGTCGATGCCCATTGGCAGGAACGGGTTGATGTCCAGGCAACGTACTTCGACGTATTGAATGCCGCGGGCCACCAGCGCCTGAATCGGCCGCTCGCCGGTGTACGTCACGCGTTTCGGGCGGATGTTGGAGTAGTACTCGTTTTCGATCTGCAGGATGTTGGTGTTCAACTGAACCCACTCGCCATCCTGGTGCGTGCCGACCTCAACGTACGGCGGGTACGGAGTGGCCACGGCTTTGCGCAAGCTGTCGGTGTAGCTCGCCAGATCGTTGTAGCACGGCGTCAGGCCGGCCTGGGCGTTGCTCTGGTAACCGAGGTCGCTCATGCGCAGGCTGGTGGCGTAGGGCAGATACAGGGTGTCCGGATCAAGCTGTTCAAGCTGATGCGAACGACCGCGCAGGAAACCGGCATCCAGCGCGGGCGAAGCACCAAACAGGTACATCAGCAGCCAGCTGTAGCGACGGAAATTGCGGATCAGCGCGATATAGGACGACGACTGGAAATCCCGGTCGGTGCCGACGAAACCCTCGGCTTCTTTCAGCAGCGGCCAAAGCTTTTCCGGCAGGGAGAAGTTGTAGTGAATCCCGGCGATGCACTGCATGGTCTTGCCGTAACGCAGTGCCAGGCCTTTGCGGTAGACGTACTTGAGCTGACCGATGTTGGACGTGCCGTAGTAGGCGATCGGGATGTCTTCCTCGGCCGGCAACGGGCACGGCATCGATGGGCTCCACAGGTACTCGCTGCCGAGTTTGCTGTAGGCAAAACGATGAATCTTGTCCAGGCTCGCCAGCGTGTCCGCCGGGTCGGGCAGGGCAGGCGTGATGAACTCCAGCAGCGACTCGGAATAGTCGGTGGTGATTTGTTCGTTGGTCAGCGCGGAACCCAAGGCTTCCGGGTGCGGCGTTTGCGCCAGTCGACCTTCGCTGGTCACGCGCAGGCATTCACGTTCGATACCGTGGAGGCACTGTTCGAGCAGAGAGAGGTTGGCGCGCTCACCGAGCAGAGCCAGGCGGCGGTTGAGAAGTTCGCTCAATTTGGATTCCTTCACGCGTCAGTCGCCCCAATATGGGGGTGGGCAGGACGGTCTACAAGGGTGAAGTTGAAACTGGCGTTTTCGCCTGGTTTTTGAGCCATAAAGGCCCGTGCCGATTGCCAACTTCACTCCTTGAATCTGGCTATTACGCACGCGGAAAAGTTCGACGCCGCAGACGCAGCGCCGAAATTAACTCAAATTGATGGCCACAAGCTACAGGACAGCGAACGTGCCTTGCGCTTTTGCGACCAGTTTGTCGCCCTGCATCACATCGGCTTCGACCACCAACGTGCGGCGGCCCGGGTGGATCACCCGCGCCGTACACAGCACCTCACCGTCGGAAACGGCGCGGATGTAGTTGATCTTGCACTCGATGGTCGCGCTCTGCTGATCGAAACCGTGGGTGCTGGAACAGGCCAGCCCCATGGCGATATCGACCAGACTGAACAGCGCGCCGCCATGCAATTTGCCGCCGCGGTTGCGCAATTCGGGTTCCAGCCCCAGGGCGACTTGCGCCACCCCGGTTTCCAGGCTGTGCAGGCGGCAGCCCAACAGCTTGAAAAACGCGCTCTCGACGAGCCCGGCCGGAATCTCCATCAGCGTTTCTTCAACTGCTTGGCGTTGGCGAACAGCGACGCCATCGCGTTGTTCACTGGCGCGGCGGTGGCGGTTTCCTTGCGTGGCGCGTTGTTCGAAGGCTGGCGTTGTGCCGAGCCCGGACGCGAGCCACGGGCGCCATCGATCTTCTCGCCCGGGGTGTCGCCCATGCGCATCGACAGGCCGACGCGTTTGCGCGGAATATCGACTTCCATGACCTTCACTTTCACCACGTCACCGGCCTTCACCGCTTCGCGCGGATCCTTGATGAACTTCTCCGACAGCGCCGAGATGTGCACCAGACCATCCTGATGCACGCCGATGTCGACGAATGCGCCGAACGCGGTCACGTTGGTCACGACACCCTCGAGGATCATCCCCAGTTGCAGGTCTTTGAGGTCTTCGACGCCTTCCTGGAACTCGGCAGTCTTGAATTCCGGACGCGGGTCGCGGCCCGGTTTTTCCAGTTCCTGGATGATGTCGGTCACGGTCGGCAGACCGAAGGTCTCGTCGGTGAACTTCTTCGGGTCCAGACGCTTGAGGAAACCGGCATCGCCGATCAGCGAGCGAATGTCACGGTCGGTTTCAGCGGCAATGCGCTGCACCAACGGATAGGCTTCCGGGTGAACCGCCGAGGAATCCAGCGGGTTGTCGCCGTTCATCACGCGCAAGAAACCGGCGGCCTGTTCGAAGGTTTTTTCGCCCAGACGCGCGACTTTCTTCAGCGCTGCGCGGGTTTTGAACGCGCCGTGCTCGTCGCGGTGCGCCACGATGTTCTGCGCCAGTGTTGCGTTGAGACCGGAGATCCGTGCCAGCAGGGCCACGGAGGCTGTGTTCACGTCGACGCCGACGGCGTTCACGCAGTCCTCGACCACAGCGTCCAGGCCACGCGCCAGTTTCAGTTGGGACACGTCGTGCTGGTATTGGCCGACACCGATGGATTTCGGGTCGATCTTCACCAGCTCGGCCAGTGGATCCTGCAAGCGACGGGCAATCGACACCGCGCCACGGATCGACACGTCCAGATCCGGGAATTCCTTGGCTGCCAGTTCCGACGCCGAGTACACCGATGCGCCGGCCTCGGAGACCATGACCTTGGTCATCTTCATGGCTGGATATTTTTTGATCAGCTCGATCGCCAGTTTGTCGGTTTCGCGGCTGGCGGTGCCGTTGCCGATGGCGATCAGGTCAACCGAGTGCTTGGCGCACAGGGCCGCCAGAATGGCGATGGTCTGATCCCATTTGTTGTGCGGCACGTGCGGGTAAACCGTGGCGTGATCCAGCAGTTTGCCGGTCGAATCGACCACCGCCACCTTGCAACCGGTGCGCAGGCCCGGGTCGAGACCCAGCGTTGCGCGCGGGCCGGCCGGCGCGGCCAGCAGCAGGTCGTGCAGGTTGTGGGCGAACACGTTGATTGCCTCGGTTTCGGCGCCGTCGCGCAACTCGCCCAGCAGGTCGGTTTCCAGGTGGGTGTAGAGCTTGACCTTCCAGGTCCAGCGCACCACTTCACCCAGCCATTTGTCGGCCGGACGGTTCTGGTTCTGGATACCGAATTGCTGGCCGATCATGCCTTCGCACGGGTGCATGGTGCCCGGCAGTTCGTCGCCGACTTTCAGCGCGGAGCTGAGGATGCCTTCGTTGCGGCCACGGAAAATCGCCAGTGCGCGGTGCGATGGCATGCTTTTCAGTGGCTCGTCGTGTTCGAAGTAGTCGCGGAACTTCGCGCCTTCCTCTTCCTTGCCGGCAATCACGCGGGCGCTGAGGGTCGCTTCCTGCTTGAGATAGTTACGCAGTTTTTCCAGCAGGCTGGCGTCTTCGGCGAAGCGTTCCATCAGGATGTACTTGGCGCCCTCCAGCGCAGCCTTCACATCGGCCACACCTTTTTCGGCGTCGACAAAGCGTGCCGCTTCGCTTTCCGGGGCCAGGTTCGGGTCGTTGAACAGGCCGTCGGCCAAGTCGCCGAGGCCGGCTTCCAGGGCGATCTGGCCCTTGGTGCGGCGCTTCTGCTTGTACGGCAGGTACAAGTCTTCGAGGCGGGTCTTGGTGTCGGCGAGCTTGATGTCGCGCTCAAGAGCAGGGGTGAGTTTGCCTTGCTCTTCGATGCTGGCGAGGATGCTGATGCGCCGTTCGTCGAGTTCTCGCAGGTAGCGCAGGCGCTCTTCCAGATGACGCAACTGGGTGTCATCGAGGCTGCCGGTGACTTCTTTCCGGTAACGGGCGATGAAGGGAACGGTAGAGCCTTCATCGAGTAGCGCGACGGCCGCTTCGACCTGTTGTGGGCGTACGCCGAGTTCCTCGGCGATGCGGCTGTTGATGCTGTCCATAAAACCACCTGACATATTGTGAAAGCAGGCTCGCAGGCACGGAAATAAAGGCCCGGAGTCTGGTTGAGCGGCATGAAGATGGCCGCTGCCTGGGTCAAAAGGCAGCCCATTGACCCGTGAAATCGAACAATTACTGCGCTGGCCTGGAAAAAATACCGGCCACTTGCGGTAACGATTCAGACGTTGCCTGGCACAAAACGCCGCGCATTATAACCAGCGTTCTGTCATTCGGGGGCGTTGCAGTCTGTAGGCATAAACCCCGGTTTTCTGGCAGTGAAGGAAAAATCTGCTAACAATGCACACGGTGCGTATAACGGCAGCTACGCCATAATGCGCGCCGAGCTAAAAGGAGCATCCAATGAGCAGCACTGCACAAACTGCTGAAGGCGAAAAAATTCTCATCGTTGACGACGATCCGGGGCTGAGCAGCCTGCTGGAACGTTTTTTCGTCAGCAAGGGCTATCGTGCCCGTACCGTACCGAACACCGAGCAGATGGATCGTCTGCTGTCGCGTGAAGTCTTCAATCTGGTCGTCCTCGACCTGATGCTGCCCGGCGAAGATGGCTTGACCGCATGCCGTCGTCTGCGAGCAGCGAATAACCAGATTCCGATCATCATGCTCACCGCCAAAGGCGATGAGATGAGCCGCATCAAGGGCCTGGAACTGGGCGCCGACGATTATCTGGCCAAGCCGTTCAACCCGGACGAGCTGATGGCCCGGGTCAAGGCTGTTCTGCGTCGTCAGGCCGCCCCGGTACCGGGCGCGCCGGGCAGCGAAGACGAAAACGTCACCTTCGGTGATTACGTGTTGTCGCTGGCCACCCGTGAACTGAAACGCGGCGACGAAGTACACATGCTCACCACCGGTGAGTTTGCGGTGCTCAAGGCCCTGGTGATGAACGCGCGTCAGCCACTGACCCGCGACAAGCTGATGAACCTGGCCCGTGGTCGTGAGTGGGATGCGCTGGAGCGTTCCATCGACGTGCAGATTTCCCGTCTGCGCCGGATGATCGAGCCTGATCCGTCCAAACCGCGCTATATCCAGACTGTCTGGGGCGTGGGCTACGTGTTCGTACCGGATGGCGCCGCCACCAAGTGATCGGTGATTTGTAGGAGCGGGTCTGTCGGGACTTGGCCATAATGGCCATCCCCGCAGACTCGCAATCCGCAATATGCGAGCATTGCTCGCTCCTGCAAGTGTGTAGCGGTTATTGATGAAGACCCCCGTCTGGTTTCCCCAAAGTTTTTTCTCCCGCACCCTCTGGCT
Organism: Pseudomonas sp. LBUM1652; assembly: GCF_059716105.1. Taxonomy (NCBI): domain Bacteria; kingdom Pseudomonadati; phylum Pseudomonadota; class Gammaproteobacteria; order Pseudomonadales; family Pseudomonadaceae; genus Pseudomonas; species Pseudomonas sp. LBUM1652. The sequence goes on from NZ_CP166804.1 coordinate 283,796, forward strand.
GGTGCTTATCGTCGTGCTGTTTTCCAAGGCGCTGACCCTGGTTTATCTGTTGATGAACGAGGACGTGCTGGTGGATCGCCAATACAGCCACGGCGTCGCTCTGACGCTGCGCGCCTATTGGGCTGCTGACGAAGAAAATCGCGCGAAGATCGCTGATGCCTCAACCCTGATCCGGGTGGTGGGTGCCGGTGTGCCGGAAGGCGAACAGCACTGGCCGTACAGCGAGATCTACCAGCGGCAAATGCAGGCAGAGCTGGGCGCGGATACGGAAGTGCGATTGCGCATGCACTCGCCGCCGGCGCTGTGGGTTCGTGCGCCGAGCCTGGGGGATGGCTGGTTGAAAGTTCCGTTGTACCCGCATCCACTGCGCGGCCAGAAAATCTGGAACGTGCTTGGCTGGTTCCTGGCGATTGGTTTGCTGTCGACGGCGTCGGCGTGGATTTTCGTCAGCCAGCTCAACCAACCCTTGAAACGACTGGTCTATGCCGCCCGGCAACTCGGCCAGGGCCGCAGTGTGCGTCTGCCGATCAGTGACACGCCTAGCGAAATGACCGAGGTATATCGCGCCTTCAACCAGATGGCCGAAGACGTCGAACAGGCCGGGCGTGAGCGCGAGCTGATGCTGGCCGGGGTTTCCCATGACTTGCGCACGCCGTTGACTCGATTGCGGCTGTCGCTGGAGTTGATGGGCGATCGCAACGACCTGACCGACGACATGGTGCGCGACATCGAAGACATGGATGCGATTCTCGACCAGTTCCTCGCGTTTATTCGCGATGGTCGCGACGAGTCGGTGGAAGAGGTGGACCTCAGCGATCTGGTGCGTGAAGTGGCGGCGCCGTACAACCAGAGCGAAGAAAAGGTTCGCCTGCGTCTGGAGCCGATCCAGCCGTTTCCGTTGCGTCGGGTTTCGATGAAGCGCTTGCTGAACAACTTGATCGGCAACGCCTTGAATCATGCGGGCAGCGGCGTCGAAGTCGCGGCTTATGTGTCTGGTGACACCAGCGCGCCGTATGTGGTGCTGAGTGTGATGGACCGTGGGGCGGGGATTGATCCGTCGGAGCTTGAGGCGATTTTCAACCCGTTTACCCGAGGCGATCGTGCGCGGGGCGGCAAGGGCACGGGGTTGGGTCTGGCGATTGTGAAGCGGATTGCTTCGATGCATGGCGGCAATGTCGAGTTGCGCAACCGGTCCGGGGGCGGATTGGAAGCGCGAGTGCGTTTGCCATTGGGGTTGATGTTGCCGCGGGATGCTGTTTAAACGCTGAAAAAGATCGCAGCCTCCGGCAGCTCCACATGGGAATGCATACCCTGTAGGAGCTGCCGGAGGCTGCGATCTTTTGCTTTTAACCTTTGCCCTTGGTCCGAGTCATGTTCGGCCCGCCATTCTTCTCAAGATGCTCAATGATGATCCCTGCCACATTCTTCCCGGTGGTGGTCTCGATCCCCTCCAGCCCCGGCGATGAGTTCACTTCCATCACCAGCGGCCCGTGATTGGAACGCAGGATATCCACACCCGCTACCGCCAGGCCCATGACTTTGGCCGCACGCAAAGCGGTCATGCGCTCTTCCGGTGTGATCTTGATCAGACTGGCGCTGCCGCCGCGGTGCAGGTTGGAGCGGAATTCACCCGGTTTGGCCTGACGCTTCATCGCCGCGATCACCTTGTCGCCAACCACGAAGCAGCGGATATCCGCACCACCCGCCTCCTTGATGTATTCCTGAACCATGATGTTCTGCTTCAGGCCCATGAACGCTTCGATCACCGACTCGGCGGCGGTCGCGGTTTCACACAGCACCACACCAATGCCCTGAGTGCCTTCCAGCACTTTGATCACCAATGGCGCGCCATTGACCATGTCGATCAGGTCGGGGATGTCATCCGGTGAGTGGGCAAAACCTGTCACCGGCAAACCGATGCCACGACGTGACAGCAATTGCAGAGAACGCAATTTGTCCCGCGAACGGGCGATGGCCACCGATTCATTCAGCGGAAACACCCCCATCATTTCGAACTGACGCAGCACTGCGCAGCCATAGAACGTCACCGACGCACCGATCCGCGGGATCACCGCATCGAAGCCTTCCAGCGGTTTGCCGCGATAGTGGATCTGCGGCTTGTGGCTGGCGATGTTCATGTAGGCGCGCAAGGTGTCGATCACGACCATTTCATGCCCGCGCTCGGTGCCGGCTTCGACCAGACGACGGGTGGAATACAGACGCGGGTTCCGCGACAGCACAGCGATCTTCATGCAACACCTGTTGAGGAGGTAGATACCGGGAACACCGGCTTGTCTTGTACATATTTGATGCCCGGATTGACCACCAGGTGGCCGTCGATCAAGGCTTTGGAACCGAGCAACAGGCGATAGCGCATGGACTTGCGGCAGGCGAGGGTGAACTCGATCGGCCAGACCCGATCACCCAGAGCCAGCGTCGTGCTGATCACATAGCGTTCCTGGGCATGGCCATTGGAGCTTTTAATGGTTTTGCGCGTCACCAGTGGCGCTTCACAGCGCCGGTGACGCAACTGCACCACCGTGCCCAGGTGCGCGGTGAAACGCACCCACTTCTCGCCGTCGCGTTCGAACGGCTCGATGTCGGTGGCATGCAGGCTGGAGGTACTGGCACCGGTGTCGATTTTTGCTCGCAGGCCCGCGACTCCCAAATCCGGGAGCGCCACCCACTCGCGCAGACCGACAACGGTCAAATGGTCAAATGTCTTCAAAAAAATGCTCAACCGTGACAACCGATCAGCCCGCAGGGGCCGGATTTGCGGTATTCACGCAGAATAATGAGTAAAAGGCGACAGATATCTACAGCCCGGAATACCAGCCCCTGAAGCAGGCGCCGGAATGCGTGCATTGTAATCCGGGATGCTGCAATTCATGGCACGACAGAAACGGTAGTACAGTTCACCAATATTTCAGAATGAGGACATTCCATGGCACAAAAAAGCGAAGAGGACGACAAGGTCCGTCTCGATAAGTGGCTATGGGCAGCGCGTTTTTATAAAACACGTGCCTTGGCCAAAGCAGCGATCGAGAGTGGCAAGGTGCATTGTCGAGGCGAGCGCTGCAAGCCTGGCAAAGAGCCACGCATCGGCGATGAATTCGAGATCCGCACCGGCTTCGAAGTGCGCACGGTGAGGGTCGAAGCCTTGTCGATCGTGCGTCGTGGCGCGCCTGAGGCACAGACGCTATATGCAGAAACCGAGGTGAGTGTTGAAAAGCGCGAAGCGGCAGCGGCGATGCGCAAGGCGGGTGCGTTGGGCGTGAGCACCGACGGCAAGCCGAGCAAGAAACAGCGGCGGGATCTGTTTAAGTTTCGGGGTAACAGCAGCAGCGAGTAGGGCGTCACTGCCTCTTCGCGAGCAGGTTCGCTCCCACAGAAAATTGCATTCCAATGTGGGAGCGAGCTTGCTCGCGAATCGAGTGCGCAGCACCCGCCATGAACAACTCGATATCAGGCGCTACGCACCACACTCATCCGCGAAACAACCGGCAGTTTGCCGAGCAGATTGAAAATCGGCGCTGTCACCTTCAGCCAGAAATTCGCCGCGTGATACGCAAACGGCGTGTAATAACCCCAGCCCAACGCCCACACCGCCAGCAACACACCGCCGATGTAATCGTCCTGACCCCAATGTGCACCGGCCACCAGTCGCGGCAGCATGAACAGCAAGGTCAGACCCCAGATCGTCAAGAACTGGCCAGCCGTACGGCTGAACACGCCCATGAACAGTGCCCAGATCAGCAACACCGAAGCGTGATCACCTGGGAAGCTCTGGCTCGAGCGATCCTTCAGCTCCCAGGTCTTCTCCAGATGTGGAAAGTAGTCGCTCAGGTGAACGGCGCCTTCAAGCACCATCGACGGGCTGCTGTGCTGCCAGTCCATGTGGTCGGCGAATTTGGAAAATAGTGCGCGGATCACCACCATCAACAGCAGGATCGAGAAAAAACCGAAAAATGCCCGACGTACATCAATCGCCTTGAACACCCAGTCGCCCTTGATCAGCAGCATCAGCAGAATCAGCCCGACCACAATGTCGAACGGGCGCAGACTTGCAATTGCCCAGATGTGGAGCCATATCGTGTTGCTGGCCAGCGGTGCATTGAGCGAGCGGAACAGCCACTCGTCGAAAATCACACACAGCGAGTTGCCCGTAGGCCATAACCAGAAAGCCAGTAGCGCTAATGGCACTACGTTGCACAGAACCAGCCGGCCGAGGTTCCACCTTGATTGGAACAAACCCGGATTGTTCATAAAATGCCTCCCATGGCTAAGCAGTCGGCACCAAAAAGGGTGCCAAGAAACGCAAATTTTCACGTTTTGTAACCATTTTGTCATCAATTTCAGATACCCAGACCTATGACCGACCTGACGGATACCGATTTCACCCAACGCTTCATCTTCGATGACAGCGACACCCGCGGCGAACTGGTTGCGCTTGAGCGCAGCTACGCCGAAGTTCTTGCCAAACACCCGTACCCGGAACCGGTTGCGCAACTGCTGGGCGAATTGATGGCGGCCGCTTCTTTGCTGGTAGGCACCCTGAAGTTCGACGGCTTGCTGATTTTGCAGGCGCGTTCCGAAGGCCCGATCCCGATGTTGATGATCGAGTGCTCCAGCGAGCGTGAGATCCGTGGCCTGGCGCGTTACCACGCCGATCAGATCGCGGCAGATGCGACCCTCAGCGACTTGATGCCCAACGGCGTCCTGGCCCTGACCGTCGACCCGACTGTCGGCCAGCGCTATCAGGGCATCGTCGACCTCGACGGCGAAACCCTGTCCGACTGTTTCACCAACTATTTCGTCATGTCGCAACAGGTTGGCACCCGCTTCAAGCTGTTTGCCGACGGTCGTCGTGCCCGTGGTCTGCTGCTGCAACAACTGCCAGCCGATCGTCTGAAGGACGAAGAAGATCGCGCCGCCAGCTGGCAGCACATCACCGCGCTGGCCAGCACCCTGAGCGCCGATGAATTGTTGAGCCTGGACAACGAAACCGTGCTGCACCGTCTCTACCATGAAGAGCAAGTGCGCCTGTTTGATGTGCAGAACTTGCGCTTCCACTGCAGCTGCTCGCGGGAACGCTCGGGCACTGCGCTGGTCAGTCTGGGTCTGGAAGATGCGCAGGCGCTGGTGGCTGAGCAGGGTGGCAAAGTCGAGATCGATTGCCAGTTCTGCAACGAACGTTACGAGTTTGATGCCGCCGATATCGCTCAATTGTTCGCTGGCGCAGGCGTCGACACCCCGTCAGATACCCGGCACTAAAACGGTTCAGCGCAGGTAAATTCACTGCTCAACGACGTAATTACGCCGTTACGACGGGAGGACCCTACTCTTTTTGGGCTTTTCTGGCATAATCCGGCCCACTTTTTTCGCGGTAGTAGTGCGCAACTTTCTACTACAAAACGTTTGGAGCACACTCGGCCACTGGCCGACGGGGAACCTCATGACGCAAGCCAATAACGCCGTGTACACCGATCTGAGTGTTGATGATCTGGTAAAAGAAGCCCTGAATCGCGGTGAGGGCGAGCTTGCCGATACCGGCGCTCTGGTTGTTCGCACCGGTCATCGCACCGGCCGTTCGCCAGTCGACCGTTTCATCGTTGAAGAGCCTTCCACCCAGGCCGCTATCGCCTGGGGCCCGATCAACCGCAAGTTCCCGGCCGACAAGTTCGACGCGCTGTGGGCTCGTGTCGAGGCGTTCAACAACGCGCAAGAGCACTTTGTTTCCCACGTCCATGTAGGTGCGGCCGAAGATCACTACCTGGCCGTGAAAATGACCACTCAGACTGCCTGGCAGAACCTGTTCGGTCGTTGCCTGTTCATCAACCCGGCCCAGTACAACCCGGCTGGCCGTGAAGAATGGCAAGTGCTCAACGTGGCCAACTTCGAATGCGTGCCTGAGCGTGACGGCACCAACTCCGACGGTTGCGTGATCCTCAACTTCGCCCAGAAGAAAGTGCTGATCGCCGGCATGCGTTACGCCGGTGAAATGAAGAAAGCCATGTTCTCCGTGCAGAACTTCCTGCTGCCGGCCGCTGACGTGCTGCCAATGCACTGCGCCGCCAACATCGGTGAAGAAGGCGACGTGACCCTGTTCTTCGGTCTGTCGGGCACTGGTAAAACCACCCTGTCCGCCGACGAAAGCCGTTACCTGATCGGTGACGACGAACACGGCTGGGGCGAAGGCGTTGTCTTCAACATCGAAGGCGGCTGCTACGCCAAGTGCATTGACTTGTCCGAGAAGAACGAGCCGGTCATCTGGAAAGCCATCAAGCACGGCGCCGTGCTGGAAAACGTCGTCATCGACGACGCCAAGCACGCCGACTACGCCGATGTCAGCCTGACTCAGAACAGCCGCGCCGCGTACCCGCTGGAACACGTTGCCAAGCGTTCCGAGCACAACCTGGGCGGCGAGCCAAACGCCGTGATCTTCCTGACCTGCGACCTGACCGGCGTGCTGCCGCCAGTGTCGATCCTCAACGAAGAACAAGCGGCCTACCACTTCCTGTCCGGCTACACCGCTCTGGTGGGCTCGACTGAAATGGGTTCCGGCAGCGGCATCAAGTCGACCTTCTCCACCTGCTTCGGCGCACCGTTCTTCCCGCGTCCGGCTGGCGAATACGCAGAACTGCTGATCAAGCGCATCCGCGGCTTCGGCTCCAAGGTCTACCTGGTCAACACCGGCTGGACCGGCGGCGGCTACGGCGTCGGCAAACGCTTCAACATCCCGACCACCCGCGCAGTGATCGCAGCCATCCAGAGCGGCGCACTGATCGGTACCGCGACCGAGCACCTCGACACCATCAACCTCGACGTGCCACTGGCCGTACCGGGCGTTGAAACCAACCTGCTCAACCCACGCAACACCTGGGCTGACAAGGCTGCGTACGACGAGGCTGCCAAGGCACTGGCCGGTCTGTTCATCGAGAACTTCAAGAAGTTCGAAGTGAGCGACGCGATCAAGGCTGCTGGGCCGAAGTTGTAAGCGTTGGTTTGTAGTGAATGAAAAAGCCGCCTCTTGAGGGCGGCTTTTTTGTGGGTGATGGGTTGGGTGTCATTATCAGATCAACTGCCATTATTCCCGCAGCGTTCGCGTTAAACAGCCAGAATAATGCCACTTAAGTAGCCGCGAACTCTATACGCCGTTCTTCTTCTCTTCAACCTTCATAGCCATTGCCGCCTGGTATGCAGTACTCGCAGCATCTCCACAGCATCTCCACAGCATCTCCACAGCATCTCCACAGCATCAACTTTGATTGTGTAGATGATGTAGTAGTTTGGGGTGACAACCATTTCGCGGGTGCCTTGCGCGATACCTCTTTTGTATAAAGCTGGCTGCTGGCGGACGCTTTCTCCCTTCGATTCGAAAAGCTCATCGAGCTTAATCGCTGCAGCGGGATTTTCCTGGCCGATACGCTCCATGATGTTTTCTCGGTCATCCAGCGCCTCTTGGCGCCAGACCAACCTCATCAACGTACTCGCTGACGCAGAGCATCCCGCTTGGCGGCAAATATCCTGCGAGCGTCTTCATCGCTGACGCTGGGTCTTGGGTCATCAATGCTGATTTGTACCTGTTGCTTGACCCATTCTTCATATGCCGCAGCTTCATGAGCTTGTTTCATCGCTTCGGCGCGATCAGGGCGGGCATAGGTTTTTATCTGCAGAGGGTCATAGCTGGAGGCGTCCACATCGAAGTGATTGATACCTACTCCTTGCAGGTAGGTCACCAGTGTTTCGAACCGCTTGAACAGTCGCACCTGACCACTGCGTTGTGCTGCCAGTGAATATTCCTTGTTTCCTTGCTGAATCTGAATTGACCAGCCACCGGGTTTGGCGACGATATGTGCGCTACTGATCGAACCATTCTCAAACAATCGCGCGAGAGTACTGTGATCAATGGTTTCAGTGGTCATGAAGGCGAGCTCTTGGTTGAACAATGGCTCCCATCGTACGCAATCAATAATAGTTTGCAAAATTCAACTCCCGTGCTGGACGCCGGGTGTGCAGCATCCATGTTCTTTGGTCAGGCAGGCGCTAGTTGTTTGAGCGCGCATCTGCCTGAGATTGTTTTCAGGCTGGTGCTTTCCAATTGAGCATTTGCTGCTGCGCGACTTGCAGCAGGTCAAAGCCATCCTGCGTCAGCAGATAGAGGGCGTGGGTGATATGGGGGATGTCTTCGACGTCGGCTTGTTTGAAGCTGAGGCAGTAGAGGGTTTTAAGCAGGTCGCTTGAAGCGCGCAGGCGCTGGACGGCGCATTCGAGGATGTCTTGCGGGTTGGCCGCTGTGTCGATGATCAGGGGCTTGGTGTCGGTGAGGTTGGATTCGAGTGGGCGGTAGCGATCGGTGGTGAACTGGGTCAATTTTTTCATTGTTCTTCTCTCTATAGGCGTTCCAATAGCCGCCGCCATCATGACCAAACGATGGGAGGCGACTGTGTTCGGGTTGGTCAACCAGAGAGAGAGAACTCCGTGTACGCCGAAGCGTCCCAAACACAGCCGCCATAAAGCATGCCGCACAATAGATGGCGGCAAGCATACAAGGGCATGCGCAGTTTCTCTCTCTCAATTTCAGGTGACCAAACCCGAGTCGCTGATTTGGCAGCGACAGTCACGACTATAGATTTGACTTACCAAGCCGCGATAGCCGGCAAGGGAGTCTGTGTTTGTAGGAACGGGACGAATACCGGATAGGGCATTGCTGTAGGATTTTTCGCCGGCTCACCGATCCTCGCCATCAACGAACATGCCGACTCGTCGCCACATCCAGCACGGTGGTGTTCAGCCCGGTTGCGGGGGTGTAAATCGTGCCTTTCACCGCTGAGAACTGGACGTCTCTGCCGCCCAGGGACACACGGCGTTCGCCCTGGTCCATTTCGGTGAAGTAGGTGTACGAACACTCTTCCATGGCCCGGTATTGCTCCTGGGCGTTGACGATGGCGTCGGCGAGTTGGTTGTTTCCAGGTTTGTTGTTTAAGGGGTCTGCTGGCGGTGTGCGACTTTCAGTTTTGCAACTTCTAATAGTTCGCAGCCGTCTTGAGTCAATAAATAAAGCGCGGTGATGATGTTTGGAATGTCTTTAACGTCCGCTTGTTTGAAACACATGCAGTAAAGAGTCTCCAGTAGATTGCCGGCGGCGCACAGACGTTGTTGAGCCGCATCCAGCAAGTCCTCATGGCAGGCGTCGGTGTCGATAACCAGCACCGGATTTTCGCCGTAGCTGGTTTTCAAACGGCGGTAGCGGTTGCTGGGTGGGTGCAGTGAGGTCATGGATTAAGGCTGTCCTTTTAGAAGTCGCTACAGTGCGATTCAGTCGCGCCGGTCACTATAGGAGGGCGTCGCGCGGTGGAACAAGACAGCCGGGATGGACAGAGTTCGTAGGGGTTTTTCCTGGGTTCGGGCATTTGCCCTACGTGTTTTCATGGCGTTTTCAAGGCAAAACCCTTAGGCGGGAAGTTTCCTACGTGTTTGTCAGGCGCTTCCGACCAAACCTCTGTATCTTGCGCGCCAGAATCTGTGGGACGTTTCCAAACGTCCGATACGCGCTTAAAGGGAATTAGGTATGCAGTGGCTACGAATGGCCTCGATTGTATTGCTGTGGGTCAGCGGTTGCCGTTTGACGATGGCCGCAGAGCCCGGCAATTCGCTGGTGTTGAATTATCTGGATCGAACCGGTTGGCCGGAGGCGCTTAACAGCCAGGCGAATGTCGATACGGCTTCGCGCGCCGAAGTGCTGATGTTCGGCAAAGCCTTGCTCGCCAGTGAATCGCTCGACGAATCGGGTCTGAAGCAACGTTTGGGTGTGCCGCAAGTGCAGCTCAAATCGATCAGGCAGGTGCGCGATGGTCTGTGGGATCACTTGCTGAGCACTTATCGCAACGCCAGTCAGGACTGTGCCGAACAGCCGTTTTGTCCGCAGGTGCGCAGCGTCGCCGACCTGCGTCAGTTGGCGGCGGCGTTCACCGGCGATATCAGCCCGGCCCATGCGCTGTGGGCGAGCAAGAGCCTGAGCGTGCATGAGCAGGTATTGAACGAGCAGTTGCGCGTGGCGGTGCTGCTGCCCTGAGTGAAGGTCAGGTTTCGGTGAGGACTTGCGGTGTCGCTGAAATGGCGAACTGCGGAAGGTCTTCGGGTCCCCGCATGCATCCGCCCAACATCAGGGCGGTGAAGGTGAGGACGAGGGCTAACTTCAATCTGTAGTGCATGGTCACTCCTTTGAAATGTTTGCGCGCATCAGCCGTCCGGGCGTGATACGGAGGTGGAGCGGGCACGCTATCGCGATGTCGGCAAACACCGCGATAAACAAATCGTGGCGTTTGTTTCAGCCAGTGGCCAGGCCTCCGGGGCTGTATCATCTCGTATCGATTTGCCCCCCGACCTTTTCTCGACTCGCTGCGATCGCCCGCTAGGCTGTTGGCATGGCAGCGGTCAAAGGAGTGACAGCGAATGCACAACACCCTGGAACAGGTTTTTGGTTATCCACAGTTTCGCCCCGGACAAGAGACCGCGATCAGCGCGGTGCTGGCCGGGCGCTCGGCAGCGGCGATTTTCCCCACGGGTTCTGGCAAGTCTCTTTGCTATCAGTTACCGGCGCTGATGCTGCCGAATCTGACGCTGGTGGTCTCGCCGTTGCTCGCATTGATGCAGGATCAACTGGCGTTTCTGCAACGCCACGGCATTTCGGCGGGCAGCATCGATTCGGCGCAGAGCCGCGATGACGCCAATGACGTGATGGCCCGCGCCCGTTCGGGCGAATTGAAGATTCTGATGATCTCCGTGGAGCGCCTGAAAAACGAGCGCTTCCGCAACTTTTTGCAGCAGGTGCCGATCTCGTTGCTGGTGGTGGACGAGGCGCACTGCATCTCGGAGTGGGGGCACAATTTCCGCCCCGATTACCTCAAGCTGCCGGACTACCAAAAGCAGTTCAACATCCCGCAAACCCTGCTGTTGACGGCTACGGCAACGCCAAAAGTCATCGCCGACATGCAGGCCAAATTTGCCATTGCCGCCGAGGATGTCGTGACGACCGGTTTCTATCGGCCCAATCTCAATCTGCTGGTGGAACCGGTGCGCGGGCAGGACAAGCGGCGGCGTCTGGTGGACTGGATGGCCGAGCGTCCGGGCCAGCCAAGCATCGTCTATGTGACCTTGCAGAAAACCGCCGAGCACATCGCCGAACACCTTGAGCGCAACGGCATTCAGGCCGAGGCCTATCACGCCGGTTTGCCCCACGATAAACGCGAAGCCATCCAGAAACGCTTCATGGCCGGTCAGTCCAATTGCATCGTCGCTACCATCGCTTTCGGCATGGGCATCGACAAGAGCGACATACGCAATGTGGTGCATTTCGACCTGCCCAAATCCATCGAAAACTACAGTCAGGAAATCGGCCGCGCCGGGCGTGACGGGCAGCCGTCGGACTGCCTGGTGCTGGCCAACCGTGACAGTCTCAATGTGCTGGAAAACTTCGTTTACGGCGACACCCCGGAGCGCGACGGCATTCGCTATGTGCTCGATGAACTGAAGGCCTCGGAACCGGAAGGGCAGTGGGAGTTTCTGCTCGGACCGCTGGCGGATCAGAGCAACATCCGCGCGTTGCCGCTGAAGACCTTGCTCGTGCAATTGGAGCTGCGTGGCTTGATTGCCCCGCGCTACGCGTATTACGCCGAATACCGCTTCAAATACTTGCTGGAGCCTGAGGCGCTGCTTGAGCGTTTCGAGGGCGAACGTCGGGAGTTTGTCGCGGCGCTTATCCAGACGTCGACCCGTGCGCGTACCTGGGCCACGGTGAATTTCGAGGCGATGTATTCGCAGTATTCGGCTGAGCGTAATCGGGTGGTGAAGGCGCTGGATTATTTCCAGGAGAAGGGCTGGGTCGAGCTTGAGAGCAAGCAGATGACCGAGGTCTACAGCCTGCTGCAAAGCGATTTTGACAGCGACGTGTTGAGCGGTGAGTTACACGATTACTTCACCCGCCATGAGCAGACGGAAGTCGCGCGGATTCACGCGATGCTCGATGTGTTCGCCACTGAACGCTGTTTGGGTTATCGGCTGGCGGAGTACTTCGGTGATCACGATGCGCCTGAGCGCTGCGGGCATTGTTCGGTGTGTCATGGGCATGTCGCTCGACTGCCAGCGCCACCGGAGTTGCCAGCGCTTGTGGATAAAAATTTTGCCGCGCTGTGCAGTGACTTTATCCACAGGCATGAGCAGCACACGGGCAATGCACCGACGTCGGAACGGCTGACGCGGTTTTTGTGCGGGATCAGTGTGCCGCTGTTTACCAAGCTCAAGGCGCGAGCGATTTCCGGTTATGCGGCGTTGGAGGAGTATCCGTATGCCGAAGTGCGGGGTTGGGTTCAAGCACATCTCTGAGGCTGCATCCATCCGCTGAATGTCGATCATCACGGTAATAAACTTCAAAAACCGTCGTTGGCTGACTATGGTGAGACCAGTCTTTGGATCGCCAACAAGAGAACAACATGAGCCAGACATTCGATATTCAGCAGGCGGCGGTGATCGGTGCGGGCACCATGGGGCGTGGCATTGTCATGTGCCTGGCCAATGCCGGCGTGACGGTGCAATGGGTGGATAACAATCCACAGATGCTTGAGCAGGCGCTCGCAACCGTTGCCGATACTTATGCACATAACGTGCGTCAGGGGCGGATCGATCAGGCCGAGGCTGATGCGCGTCTCGCGCGGGTCAGCGCGGCGGCCGATTACGCGTCGATCCGCAATGTCGATCTGGTGATCGAGGCGGTCTACGAAAACCTTGAGCTCAAGCAGAAGATCTTTCGCGAACTGGATGGGTTGCTCAAGCCTGAGGCTCTATTGGCGAGTAATACGTCGGCGCTGGATATCGATGCGATTGCTGCCGCAACCAAACGACCTGAGCAAGTGCTGGGCCTGCATTTTTTCAGCCCGGCGCACATCATGAAGCTGCTGGAAATCGTTCGCGGCGCGCAGACTTCGCCGGTAGCGCTGGAAGCTGCGTTGGCGCTGGGCAAGCGTATGGGCAAGGTCAGTGTGGTCTCCGGCAACTGTCACGGTTTTATCGGCAACCGCATGCTGCATCCGTATGTGCTGGAGGCGCGCAAGATGCTGCTTGAAGGCGCTTATCCACAGCAGGTTGATGCGGCGTTGCAGGGCTTCGGTTTTGCGATGGGACCGTTCCGCATGTACGACGTGGTCGGTATCGATCTGGAGTGGCGTGCGCGTGAGCTGGCCGGCAAAGGCCAGGACGCGCCTGAGGTTCAGGTGGATAACCGCTTGTGCGAGATGGGTCGGTTTGGGCAGAAGTCCGGCAATGGTTACTACCACTATGAGCCGGGCAGTCGTCAGGCTGAGCATGATCCTGAGGTTGATGCGCTGGTATTGCAGGTCAGCGAAAGTCTGGGCTTTCAGCGTCGTGAGATCGGCCCGGAAGAGATTCTTGAGCGTTGTCTGCTGGCGCTGGTCAACGAGGGCGCGAAGATTCTGCAGGAAGGCATTGCCGAGTCGGCCCATGACATCGATCTGGTGTATCTGAATGGCTATGGCTTCCCGGCGGACCAGGGCGGGCCGATGGCCTGGGCGGATCAGCAGGGGCTCGCGGATATTCATCAGCGCTTGTTGGCGCTGGAGACGCGGCAGGGCGATCAGTGGAAACCGACGCGGTTGATTGGTGAGTTGGCGGCGCAGGGGAAGGGGTTTGCTGACCGTTGAATGATGTGGCGCCTGTGCCGGCGCCTTCGCGGGCAAGCCCGCTCCCACAGGTATAGTGGGCGTTCTCACGGTCAGCGTGAGAACGCCCAATACGAGAACTACGCATGAACCAACGCTCTGACTACCCGCATTTCCAGCCGATCACCACGCGCTGGCACGACAACGACGCCTACGGTCACGTCAACAACGTCACCTATTACAGCTTCTTCGACACGGCCGTTAATACCTACCTGATTCAGGTTGGCGGGCTGGATATCCATGACGGTGAGGTGGTGGGTTTTGTGGTCAGTTCGGCGTGCGATTACTTCGCCTCGATCGCTTTCCCTGATCTGATCGAGATCGGTTTGCGGGTCGGCAAGTTGGGCAACAGTTCGGTGCAGTATGAACTGGCGGTATTCAAGGTCGGCGAAAGCGAAGCGTGTGCCGCCGGGCGTTTCGTGCACGTGTTTGTCGATCGGGCGAGCAATCAGCCAGTGCCTATTCCTGCCGGGTTACGCGGGGCGCTGGAAAGATTGGTGGTGTGAAAAAAGTAAAAAAAATCGCAGCCCTAGGGCTGCGATTTTTGCTTTACCGGCCAACGAGGTGTTTAGGCCTCAGTCGCGATACTTGTGATGTTTGCGGTGGCCATAAGCGTGGCCGCGACCCGGGTGACGGTCGCGATAGTAGCGACGGTCATCGTGACGGCGATCATAGCGACGATCATCGTCATCGCTTTTGTTGCCCATGTAGTTACCCAGCGCGCCACCGGCGCCGCCACCTGCTGCGGAGCCGATCAGGCTGCCGGTGGTGCCGCCCATGCTGCGGCCAACCACGTTACCGCCGGCCGCGCCCAACGCACCGCCAATGGCGGCTTCGCCACGGCTGCGTTTGTCTGCGCCTACCGCACTACCACCCGCGCCGCCCAGGGCTGCGCCGATGGTGGAACCTGTATTGCCGCCTAACGACTGACCGACGACCGAGCCAAGAACCCCGCCCAATGCGCCGCCCACACCTGCTTCGGTGGTGCCGCCGGCGGAAGCAAAACCACTGACCAGGCCAAGGGACAACAAGAGAATCGAGGAGAACTTCATAGATGAGCCTCAAAGGGATGACGGCGCCGATCCTGAGGCTGTGTAACAAGCGTGACAATCGAAATCCGACGAATAGCACGACTTGTATACAAAAACGTAAGTTACTGTTTTATGGGCGGAACTTAAGCGATTTTCGCCGGTCTTTAGCTACTTCGGACAGGCCGTTTTTGTGAAAAAGCGGCCTTTTTTGTGGGCGATGGAAACGCAAAAAACAAGCGTTGATCGTAACCATGCTCTGCGTGGTTACGCATCCTTGGACGCTCCGCGTTTGCTATTGGGACGCGGAGCGTCCCGGTCTGCGTTCCCACGCAGAGCGTGGGAACGATCAAAAGAAAAAAGATCGCAGCCTTTAAGCGGACTTGGCCATGATCAACCCGGTCTCGCTCGCCGCTTCCAACCGGATCGCAATGAACTTGGATGTCGGCGTATGGCTACCATCCCCAGTGCTTTCCAGCGGAACCAACGGGTTCACTTCCGGGTAATAAGCAGCAGCTTGTCCAGCCGGTATATCAAACGCCAACAGCGTGAAGCCCTTCACCCGACGCTCGCGACCATCGTCCCAGATCGAAACGATGTCAGCCTTCTGCCCCGGCCGGAAGCCCAGGCGAATAATGTCGGCTTCGTTGACGAACAACACATCACGCTGACCCTTCACCCCGCGATAACGGTCGTCGAGGCCGTAAATCGTGGTGTTGTACTGATCGTGGGAGCGCATCGATTGCAGGATCAGATCCGGCAACTGTCCGGTCGCGCGGGTGCGTTCGTGTACCAGATCCTTCGGCAAAAGGTTCGGGCGGAAATTAGCGCGGCCCGATGGCGTGTTCCACTTACGTGCGCCGGCGCTGTTGCCGAGGTAGAAGCCGCCCGGATTTTTGACCTTCTCGTTGAACTCCTTGAAGCCGGGAATGGTGTCGGCGATCAGCTCGCGGATACGCCCGTAATCGGCCACCAGCCAGTTCCAGTCCACCGGTTTGCTGCCCAGGGTCGCGGCGGCGATGCCGGCGATGATCGACGGTTCCGAGCGCATCTGATTCGACAGCGGCTGCAACTGGCCGTTGGAGGCGTGGACCATGCTGAACGAGTCTTCCACGGTGACGGCTTGCGGGCCTTCAGTCTGGATGTCGATGTCGGTACGGCCCAGGCAAGGCAGGATCAACGCGTCTTTACCGTGAGCCAGATGGCTGCGGTTGAGCTTGGTGCTGATCTGCACGGTCAGGTCGCAATTGCTCAGCGCCGCGAACGTGCGCGGGCTGTCCGGCGTGGCCTGGGCGAAGTTGCCGCCCAGCCCGATAAAGACTTTGGCGCGGCCCTCGGCCATCGCATGGATTGCCTCGACCACGTTGTGGCCGTTTTCACGCGGCACCTTGAACTGGAAGCGACGCTCAAGCGAATCAAGAAACGCCACCGGCGGACGTTCATTGATGCCCATCGTGCGGTCGCCCTGCACGTTACTGTGGCCGCGCACCGGGCACAGGCCCGCGCCCGGCTTGCCGATGTTGCCGCGCAGCAACATCAGGTTGGCGATTTCCTGAATGGTCGGCACCGAATGGCGATGCTGGGTGATGCCCATGGCCCAGCACATGATCACGTTCTTGCCTTTGGCGTACATGCGCGCCGCTTGCTCGATTTCCACCAGGGTCAGGCCGGATTGCTCGACGATCTGCTCCCATGACGTGTCGTCGACAACGCCGAGGTACTCCAGCACGTTGGCGCTGTGGGCGTTGAGGAAGTCGTGGTCGAACACGGCCGGGGCGCCAGCCTTTTGCGCATCGCGTTCCCATTGCAGCAGGAACTTGGCCATGCCGCGCAGCACTGCCATGTCGCCGCCCAGTGCCGGGCGGAAATACGCGGTGTTGGTCGGCTTGTCGCCGTTGGTGAGCATTTCGATCGGGTGTTGCGGGTGCTGGAAGCGTTCCAGACCGCGTTCTTTCAGCGGGTTGATGCACACCACCTGAGCGCCACGTTTCACTGCTTCGCGCAGCGGTTCGAGCATTCGCGGGTGGTTGGTGCCCGGGTTCTGGCCCCAGACGAAAATTGCGTCGGCGTGTTCGAAATCGTCGAAAGTCACGGTGCCTTTGCCGACGCCGACACTTTGCGCCAACGCCACACCGCTGGCTTCGTGGCACATGTTCGAGCAGTCAGGGAAATTGTTGGTGCCGAAGGCGCGCACGAACAGCTGATACAGATACGCCGCTTCGTTGCTGGCGCGACCCGAGGTGTAGAACTCGGCCAGATCCGGGCTCGGCAGATTTTGCAGATGTTTGGCGATCAGGGCGTACGCGTCGTCCCAAGCGATCGGTTTGTAACGATCGGTCTCGGCGTCGTAGACCATCGGCTCGGTCAGGCGGCCCTGATACTCAAGCCAGTAATCGCTCTGTTCCAGCAGCGAAGTCACGCTGTGTTTGGCGAAGAATTTGGCATCCACCCGGCGCTTGGTCGCTTCCCAGTTCACCGCCTTGGCGCCGTTCTCGCAGAATTTGACCATGCCGCTTTCCGGCGAATCGCCCCAGGCGCAACCCGGGCAATCGAAGCCGCCGTTCTGGTTGGTCTTGAGCATCATGCGCAGGTTTTTCAGCGCGTTGTCGCTGGTCAACCAGGCCTGGGCCACACTGATCAGGGCACCCCAGCCGCCGGCTGCACCTTTGTAAGGCTTGTAGCGCGGGACAGGTTTCTGGTCGGCTTGATGATGTTGGCTCACGCTTGATTCTCCATCGCGGGGCTATACACCCGCGGCGCACTTTTCTGCGGCAGGTGGATGAGATTGAGGTTGTGTCGACGGGCCCATTGCACGGCAAGGCCTGTGGGGGCGGACAGGCTGACCAGGGTCTGGATGCCGGCGCGCAAAACTTTCTGGATCAATTCGAGGCTGCAACGGCTGGTGACAATCGCCAGTCCGCCTTCTGTGGATATCTTCTGGCGGATCAGCCCGCCGATCAGCTTGTCGAGGGCGTTGTGCCGGCCGATGTCTTCGCGCCCGAGCAGCAGTTCACCGCTGGCGTTCATGAACACCGCCGCATGCACCGCACCGCAGTGCTGGCCGAGCGGCTGGAACGCGCCGATGCGCTGGCGCAAACCGTCGAGCCATGCAAGCGGTGGCAACGGCGTGCCGGCCAACACTTTGAGATCGGGCAGCGCTTGTTCCACCGCTTCGACGCCGCACAAGCCGCAACCACTGGTGCCGGCCAACTGGCGACGTTGTTGTTTGAGGTTCCAGAAGGCACGGTTGGCGATGGTCACTTGCGCGTATTGCGCCGAGCCTGCGCCAGTCAGTTGCAGGTCATAGATATCGGTAGCGTCTTCGATGATGCCGCTGCCGAGGCTGAAGCCGACGATGAAGTCTTCAAGGTCGGTCGGCGTCACCAGCATGACCGCCTGGCTGATGCCGTTGTAGGCGATCGCCAACGCGACTTCCTCGGCCAGCGCGGTGCTGGCCGATTCCTCGAGGGGTAAATCGCTGTAACTGTAGGTCTGGCTGGCGGCGGGCGCGGGCGTTTCAAGTGCAGGCGCCGCGCAGGCTGGGCGCTTGGCGTTCATGGCATCACCGACGGATTGATCAACGCTAAGACTAGGCGCGGCAAGATGTCGCGTCTAATCGCTAATGTCGATCTTCCGATAGATGCCGTCGATCAAGACTCGCCTGGTGATTTTTGATACAGCGCAAAACAGGCTTCGGCCAGCGCCGAACGCGGGGCACCACGGCGCATGATCAGGCCCAGCGACGCGAGGGTTTGAGCGTTTTCGATCGGTTGCAGGCGCAGGTGATCGGTAAGCTTTTCCAGGCCTCCGTCGAGCGGCATGATCGCGCAGCAAAAGCCGTTGTGTACGGCTTGTAACAATTGATGCACAGCGTCGGTTTGCAGCAACGGCTGCGGCGTCAGGTTACGGCTGTGGAAGTTGTGGTCGATGGACTGGCGAAAATGCATGCCGCTGGTCAGCATGCCCAACGGCAGTTCGATCAACGATTCCCAGCTTAACGGCGCCTCGCCAAAAGTGAACGAACGCTGGTCGTAGAGCAGGCCCATGCGGGTTTCGCTTAAAGCCAGGGCTTCGAAGCGTTCGTTATCCAGACGATCCAGATAAGACACGCCAAGGTCGATGCGATTGTTCGCCAGATGCTCGAGGATCTGCTCGGAACTGAGCGCCGACAGTTCGAAACGCAGGTCCGGGTGCGCGGCGTGCAGGCGTTGCATCAGCGGCAACGGATCGAAGCTCGACAGCGGCACCACGCCCAAGCGCAGCGTGCCGATCAGGTTGCCGCGACACGCCGCCGCTTCCGCCTGCAAACCGTCATAAGCCGCCAACACCGTGCGCGCCCACGCCAGAACCCGTTCGCCCGGCGCGGTGAAGCCTTCGAAACGCTGGCCACGGTTGACCAGTGGCAGGTCGAGCTCTTCTTCAAGGCTACGCAGGCGCATCGACAGAGTCGGCTGGGTGATATGGCAGCGCGCGGCGGCTTGGCCGAAGTGGCGGGTTTCGTCGAGGGCGATGAGGAATTTCAGCTGCTTGATGTCCATCTTCGCTCCGAAGGGTGGCGGCGGGGGTGGGTGATTCTACCGCTTGGGGGGCGGCAGGGTCATTGGTCGGCTTGGAACCGGGTTTGTCATTGGTGGTCTAGGCTTGAGCGACGAACCTATATTTCATGGAGAGAACACGATGAGCCTTTTCAGCTTTTTGAAAGAAGCCGGTGAAAAAATCATTGATGCGCTGACGCCGGAGAAGGCCGAGGCCAATGGTGCGGCGCTTACCAAACACGTGCAGGCCGCGCTGACGGGCATCGACACGTCGAAGATCCAGGTCAAGGTTGAAGGCGAGAAAGTCATTGCTACGGGTGAAGCGGCCACCCAAGAGGAAAAAGAAAAAATTCTGCTGGCGTTGGGTAACGTGACCGGCGTCAGTAGTGTAGATGATCAAATCACCGTGACCGGCGGTGGCAAGACTGAGCCGAAATTTGTCACGGTCGAGAAGGGCGACACGCTGAGCGCAATTTCCAAACGCGTGTATGGCGATGCCAACAAGTACAACAAGATTTTCGAGGCGAACAAGCCTCAGCTCAAACACCCGGACAAGATCTATCCGGGGCAGGTACTGCGTATCCCTGAGTAATCTGCAAGATCCTGTGGTGAGGGGATTTATCCCCGACCGGCTGCGCAGCAGGCGCAAAAAAACCAGGGCCGCTGCGCTGCCCATCGGGGATGAATCCCCTCGCCACAATGGATCTTCATAAACCGGAAATGAGGTCGCGGTAATCCTCGACCGCTGCAAACTCCGCAGTATCTTTCGGCCCTTTGCGGCTGTCCGGTTCTTTGACCGCCAACAAGTGCGCCACACCGAAATCCCGCGCGCTGCGCAGGATCGGCAAGGTGTCGTCGATGAACAGACTGCGCGCCGGATCAAAACCGATATCCGTCTGCAAGGCATCCCAGAACTGCGGGTTCTCCTTGGGGTAACCGTAATCGTGCGAACTGATCAACCGCTCGAAGTACGGCGCCAGTTCAATCCGCTCCAGCTTCAACGACAGCGAATCACGGTGCGCGTTGGTGATCATGATCACCCGTTTGCCGGCCCGTTTTATTGCCGCCAGAAAGGTATCGGCATCCGGGCGCAGGGCGATCAGGTGCGCGGTTTCCTGCTTCAATTCACGCACTGACAACTTCAGCTCCGCGCTCCAGAAATCCAGGCAATACCACTGCAATTGACCGGCATGGCGCTCGAACAGCGGCTGCAATTCCATCTCGGCCATGGCCCGGCTGATCCCGTGGAGATCGGCGTAACGTTGGGGCAGATGTTCCAGCCAGAAATGGTTATCGAAGTGCAGATCCAGCAACGTGCCGTCCATGTCCAGCAGAACGGTATCGATGTCGGACCACGGTAATGAAGGCATGGCAACGTCTCGAACGGTGAAAAGATATCCGACGTAAACAATCGGGAAAGCCGCGTTATAGTAGCGCGTTCACGCCAAGGAGCTTTGCATGCGCCAGAAACCCACTGTACTTGCCCGCGAAATCGTCGCCACCAGCCGCCTGTTTTGCGTCGAAGAACTGAAGCTGCGTTTTTCCAACGGCGTGGAGCGCACTTACGAGCGGCTGGTCGGCAAGGGTGCGGGATACGGCGCGGTGATGATCGTGGCGATGCTCGATGCCGAGCACGCGGTGCTGGTCGAGGAATACTGCGGCGGCACTGACGAATACGAGTTGTCCTTGCCTAAAGGTTTGATCGAGCCGGGCGAAGATGTGTTGGCGGCGGCCGAGCGTGAACTCAAGGAAGAGGCGGGTTTCGGCGCGCGGCAACTGGAACATCTGACCGAGCTGTCGCTGTCGCCCGGTTACATGAGCCAGAAGATTCAGGTGGTGCTGGCCACCGATCTGTACGAGGAACGTCTGGAGGGCGATGAGCCCGAGCCGATGCGGGTCGACAAGGTCAATCTGCGTGAGTTGTCGGCGCTGGCGCTGAATCCGCAGTTCTCCGAAGGGCGCGCACTGGCGGCGCTTTATTTGACCCGCGACCTGCTGAGCCAGCGCGGTGTTTTCAGTTATGAGTGAGCGTTTGATGAATTTCCCGCACCCGTTGATGGCGCCAGTGATCGAGTTGGCATTGCAGGCAGGCGAAGCGATTTTGCCGTTCTGGCGCGCAGGCGTTGAAGTCACGGCCAAGTCCGATGACTCGCCGGTGACCGCTGCGGACCTGGCCGCGCATCACCTGATCGTTGCGGGTCTGACGGCGCTGGATTCGAGCATTCCGGTGCTGTCCGAAGAGGATGCCGATATCCCGCAAAGCGTGCGCGCCGGCTGGCAGCGCTGGTGGCTGGTGGATCCGCTGGACGGTACCAAGGAGTTCATCAGTGGCAGTGAGGAGTTCACCGTCAACATCGCCCTGATCGAAAACGGCCGAGTGGTGTTTGGTGTGGTGTCGATGCCGACCAACGGTCGTTATTACGTCGGTGGTAACGGGTTGGGCGCGTGGCGCTGTGACAAGGGCGGCACACTGGTTTCGATTCAGGTGCGCGACGTACCGGCGCCGGGCGAAGCGTTCACCGTGGTTGCCAGTCGTCGGCATTCCAGCCCCGAGCAGGAGCGCTTGCTCGCAGGACTCAGCGCCAGTCTGGGTGAGCTGCAATTGGCCAATATCGGCAGTTCGTTGAAGTTCTGCCTGCTGGCTGAAGGTGCGGCGGATTGTTATCCGCGACTGGCACCGACTTCGCAGTGGGACACGGCGGCGGCGCAGGGTGTGCTGGAAGGCGCGGGCGGTGAGGTGCTGGATTTGCGCGGTGACGCGTTCTGCTATCCGGCGCGGGAATCGTTGCTGAACGAGTTCTTTTTGGCGCTGCCGGCGAAGGCAGCGTGGCGAGCGAGGTTGTTGGAGTTGGCCCGCGGTTAAGATCAAAAGATCGCAGCCTGCGGCAGCTACATGGATAAACCTGTAGGAACTGCCGCAGGCTGCGATCTTTGCTTTAACGATGCAAAACGTACTGCCCGCTAAACGTCACGGCGTCCTCATCATTCCCGGAATTGACGATCCGCGTATTCAACGTCAACCGCGCCCGTCCATAACGCTGATACATCGCCAGAAACTTCTTCCACACCGCCGCCTCCGGCGCCGGGCAAATCGCCGTGGCATCTCCCGTCACTGGCAGGGGATAACTGATCTGCCCCTCCTGAATCACGATGTGCCCGTCCTCGATCCCTTCTTCCTTAAGGCGCAAATGCAGCCAGCCCCAACCGGCCAGCACTGCCCCGCAGTAGAGACTGCCGCCGAACATGGTGCTTTTGTGGTTGACGTTGGCATCCAGCGGCAAGTGCAGACTCAGCTGCTGCGCCTGCCAGTCGAGCACTTTGAGGCCCATCGCCTGAGTCAGGGGAATGTCGTGATGCAGGACCGATTCCAGATAGCGACTGTCGCTGTTCATTCGGCTTCATCTCCGTGGGCGCCGCTGTCGGCAAAGCTCAAGCCGTGCTTGCGCAGTTTGTCGTGCAGCGTCTTGCGCGGAATGCCCAGCGCTTCGGCAAGGCTGCGCACGGAGCTGTGGGAGCGCGACAGTTCGGCGGCGATCAGCGACTTCTCGAAGTTTTCCACTTGCTCGCTAAGGCCGCCGGCGATGACTTCCACGGTCGCGCCACCCCCTTCGGTGCCGGTGTTATCCAGCGCCAGTTCCAGGCCAAGGGCGAAACGTTCTGCCGCGTTCTGCAACTCGCGCACGTTGCCAGGCCAAGTGTGGCGTAGCAGCAGGGCACGTTGTGCCGGTTGCAGTTCGTGCGGCGGCAAGCCGTGGCGGGCGCTGGCTTCATCGGCGTAGTGCTGGAAGAGCACCAGCGCATCTTCGCCACGTTCGCGCAGCGGGGGAATGCGTAATGGCGCGACGTTGAGACGGTAATACAAGTCGGCACGGAAGCGGCCCTGATCAGCGGCCTGGCGCAGATCTTCCTTGGTCGCCGCGATCACACGGATATCCAGCGGAATCAGCTGATTGCCGCCCAAACGTTCAACGACGCGCTCCTGCAGCATGCGCAGCAACTTCACCTGCACGTCCATGCTCATGCTTTCGATTTCATCGAGGAACAACGTACCGCCATTGGCGAATTCGAACTTGCCGATCCGGCGTTTTTGCGCGCCAGTGAACGCGCCCGGCTCATGACCGAACAGTTCACTTTCCACGACTGATTCAGCCAGCGCCCCGGCATTGATCGCCACGAACGGGCCGTTGCGGCGGCTCGATAGATCATGCAATGCCCGAGCGACGACTTCTTTGCCCGCGCCGGTTTCGCCAAGGATCAACACATCAGCCTTGGTCGCCGCCAACGCGCCGATCTGCTCGCGCAGGCGCAGCATCGGTGTCGAGTGGCCGACCAGACGCGCGCTCAGTTCATTGCGATCGCTGAGGGCCAGACGCAGACTGCGGTTGTCCAGCACCAGTCGGCGCACGGCCAGGGCGCGGCGCACGCTGTCGAGCAGGGCGTCGCTGGCGAACGGTTTTTCGAGGAAGTCATAAGCCCCGGCACGCATCGCCTGCACGGCCAGCGGCACATCGCCGTGGCCGGTGATCAGCAGCACTGGCAGCTCGGGATCCTGGGCGTGCAACTCGCTCAGCAATTCGAGACCGTCCATGCCCGGCATGCGGATGTCGCTGACCACCACACCCGGCCAGTCGCGCTCCAGTTGCGCTGCCAGCCCTTTGGCTTCAGACAGCGGGAGGATTTTCAGGCCAGCCAGATCCAGGGTCTGGCCGAGGGCCTGACGCAGGTGCGGATCGTCGTCGATCAACACCACCTGAATGCGATTGTCGATGGTCATGCACTTCGATCCTCGGACGGTTGCAGGCTGACCCCGGGCGCGCCGGCGCGCAGCCGCAGGGTGATCAAGGCGCCACCTTGTTTGTGGTTGGAGAACGACAGTTCACCACCGAAGGCGCGCATCAGGGTTTCACAGATCGCCAAACCCAGACCAAGACCTTGAGTACGGGTCTTGGTGGTGTAGAAGGGCTCGCTGGCGCGACCGAGGGCTTCCATACAGAACCCCGGGCCGTTGTCGCGAATGTACAGATTGACGCCTTCGGCAGTGGATTCGGCACTCAGCCACAATTTGCGCGGCGGGCCCTTTTCGGTGAGGGCGTCGAGGGCGTTGGCCAGCAGGTTGCCGAGTACCTGGCGCAGGCGGGTTTCCCCGGCTTCGACCCACAGGGTGGCGGCGGGCAGGTCGCGGATCAGCTCGACTTCCATGCTGCGCCGACGCTTGGCCAGCAAGGCCAGAGCATCGTCCAGCGCCGGTTGCAGGGCGACGCTTTCCGGGGCGTGGCGATCGCGGCGGGCGAACGCACGCAGGTGGGCGATGATCGACGCCATGCGCCCGGTCAGTTCGCTGATCAGTTTGAGGTTGCCGCGCGCGTCGTCAGTCCGCTCATGGTCGAGAAGCACTTCAGCGTTCTCCGCGTAGCTGCGGATCGCCGCCAGCGGCTGATTGAGTTCGTGGCTGATGCTTGCCGACATGGTCCCCAGCGCCGACAGTTTGCCGGCCTGCACCAGATCATCCTGAGCACGAACCAGTTCTTGTTGCGCCTGTTCGCGCTCCAGCACTTCCTGTTTCAAGCGGCGGTTGAGGCCTTCGAGGTCGCTGGTGCGCTCGGCGACGCGGCCTTCCAGTTCACGACGGGCCTTGGCTTCAAACGCGATGCGCTCCAGATAGTGGCGGCGGCGCTGCATCATCAGGCCGAGAAGCAGCATCATAACCAATAGCGTGGCGCCACCGATGGCGACTACCGTACGCACCGGGCGGTCGATCAGCGTGCGCGGCGCAAGAATGCTGACGCTCCAGCCGGTTTCGGCGATGTCGTGGGTTTGTGTCAGCCAGGCATCGGGGCTGAGGTTCAGCGGACGCGGTTCACGGGTCGGGTAGGGCTGGATTGCGGTGATCGCTGCGCGCTCGGTATCGCTCAAGACGCGGGTCGAGCGGAAGCGCCATTCAGGACGCGAGGTGAGGATGACCACACCGTTATGGTCGGTCACCAGCAGTTGTTCCGGGGTTTTGCCCCAGAGACTTTCGGTGTGGTCGAGATCGACTTTGATCACCAGCACGCCAGTGATCTTTTCACCATTACGCACCGCAGCGGCGAAGAAGTAGCCGCGCTTGGCCGACGTCGTTCCAAGACCGAAAAAGCGCCCGAGACGCCCGGCCATGGCTTCGCTGAAATAAGGGCGGAAGGAGAAATTGCGGCCCACGAAGCTATCGTGTTTGTCCCAGTTCGACGCCGCGAGTGTTTTCCCGGTGGTGTCCATCAGGTACATGACTTCGGCGCCAGTCTGTGCGGCGATGTTTTTCAGCAGACGGTTGGCATTGCCTTGGGTAACACCATCGTCTGGCGCTCCAAGCACGGTACGCAGGGCCGGCAGGTCGCCGAGGATCTGCGGCAACACTTCATAGCGGTGCAGGGTGCCCAGCAGGTTGGCGACGTAGAGGTCGAGGGTCTGGCGATTCTGTCCGGCCAGTTCGCTGCGGTAATAGCGCTCGGCCAGATGTTCCAACGGCCACAGTAAAGGCGCCAGACACAGGGCCAGAAGGGCAAGGCTGCGCCAGCGGGGTCTGCGGGGAAGGGATGGTTTCATGAGCCGGATGCGCCTGAGGGAACAGGCGCATTATGCCCGGCCTCAGGAAAAGACGTCAGCGTCCTTGAGCAACGCTGCAGCTTGATCCTTCGCCGAGAGTTTCGGCGCTTCGTCCAATTGCCAGTCGATACCCAGAGCAGGGTCGTCCCAGCGAATGCTGCGCTCGGACGATGGGTCGTAGTAGTTGGTGGTCTTGTAGAGGAACTCGGCGAACTCGCTCAGCACTACGAAGCCATGGGCGAAACCTTTCGGTACCCACAGTTGACGATGGTTTTCAGCCGACAGGCGCACCGCCACCGACTTGCCGAAGTGCGGCGAGCTGCGGCGAATGTCCACAGCCACATCAAGCACTTCACCGACCGTGACGCGCACCAGCTTGCCCTGGGTGTTTTCCAACTGGTAATGCAGGCCACGCAGCACGCCTTTTTGCGAGCGCGAATGGTTGTCCTGAACGAATTGGGTGTCCAGGCCGGTCGCGTCCTGGAATGCCTTGGCGTTGAAACTCTCGTAGAAGAAACCGCGCTCGTCACCGAACACCTTGGGTTCGATGATCAGAACACCGGGCAGGTCGGTGGTGATTACATCCATGAGGTTTTCCATAGGCAGGTGTGAATGGCCGACATTCTTGCGCAAAGTGCCGGTGGATGCGAGCGCTCGAATAACCACGATCAGGGGTTGCGCATCCTCCGAAGCAGTGGCGATATAAGCGCCTAATAAAATTTCAGGGGTCGTTTCATGCCGCTCGCCACGTTGATTCATCGCGCCAGTTTGCCCAGCCCGCAGGTTTCAGAGGCGCAGGCCTTGCAATGGCTCGCCGAACATTACGGGCTCGGCGGCACGTTACAGGCCCTCGGCAGTCAGCAAGATCTTAACTATCGCGTAGACAGTGAGCGCGGGCGGTTTGTGCTGAAAATCTGCCGTGGCGATTACGCCCTTGTCGAGTTGCAGGCCCAGCATGCCGGCCTCAAGTATCTGGCCGAACACTGCACAGTAAATGTGCCGCGGGTGATTGCCGCCAATAACGGTCAGGACCTGCTGACGCTGCAAGTCGATGGCGAGGCGGTACATGTGCGGCTACTCGATTACATCGAAGGTCAGCCGCTGACCCATCTCGATCACTTGGGCCATGACGTGGTGGCCGGGTTTGGCCGGCTCTGCGGTGAGATGGACCTGGCACTGGCCGGGTTTGACCACCCGGGCCTTGAGCGCACATTGCAATGGGACGCGCGCCATGCCAGCGCACTGATCAGTCATTTGCTGCCAGTGATCAAGGACGACCAGCAGCGCGCATTGATCGCCGACGCCGCCGAGCAGGCCGAGCGCCGCTTGCAGCCACTGGTGGACAAACTGCCGGTGCAGGCGATTCACATGGACATCACTGACGACAACGCCGTCTGGCAGCGCGACGCACAGCGCCATTGGCAATTGCAGGGTGTGATCGATTTCGGCGACCTGATCCGCACCTGGCGCATTACCGATCTGTCGGTGACATGCGCCGCATTGCTGCATCACGCCGACGGCGATCCGTTTGTGATTCTGCCGGCGGTTCAGGCTTATCACGCCGTCAATCCGCTGCAACACGAAGAACTGCAAGCCCTGTGGCCACTGATCGTCGCCCGGGCGGCGGTGCTGGTGCTCAGTGGCGAGCAGCAGGTCAGTATCGATCCCGCCAATACCTACAGCCGCGACAACCTCACCCACGAGTGGGAAATCTTCCGCGTTGCGACATCGGTGCCGCTGGCGTTGATGGAAGCGGCGATCCTCAGCGCGGTCGGGCAACCCTTGGCGGCGATCAACGGCGAAGACTTTGCGCCGTTGCTGCCAAGTCTGGTCGGGCGTGAATTTGCTCTGATCGACCTCGGCGTTCTCAGTCCGCATTTCGAGGCGGGCAACTGGGAGCAGGAGGGCATCGACCAGCGATTGTTGAATGAAGCGGCTGCCGCGCATGGTCTGGCGGCGAGTCGTTATGGCCAATACCGTTTGTCGCGTACTCAACCGGACAGTGCCGCTGAGCCGGACACCTTCCCGCTGCACGTCGAATTGCGCGTGCCCAATGGCACGCCTGTGGAGTCGCCGTTTGCCGGTGTGGTTCATCAGCGCCCAGAGGGTGCGCTGCAACTGGACGGCCCACAGCTCAGCGTACGTTTGTGGGGCGTGACGCCATCGCTGCAAAGCGGGGCGGCGCTGGTCAAAGGTCAGGTGCTGGGTTCGGTCAGCGGGCCGTTGATCGTACAACTGAGTCGCGGCGCGCAATGGGATGCGCCGCTGTTCTGTACGCCGTCCCGTGCGGCCGCGTGGCAGGCGCTGTGTCCGTCACCGGCAGCTTTGCTTGGATTGGCCTGCGATGCCGAGCAGGAGCTGGATTCGAAGACCTTGCTTGAGCGCCGCGACGCCAGTTTTGCCCGCACGCAAAAACACTATTACGTTGATCCGCCGCGCATCGAGCGCGGCTGGCGCAATCACCTGATCGACATGCAGGGCCGTTCCTACCTCGACATGCTCAACAACGTGGCGGTGCTCGGTCACGGTCATCCGCGCATGGCGGCGGTCGCTGCTCGCCAGTGGTCGCTGCTCAACACCAACTCACGCTTCAACTATGCGGCGGTGGCCGAGTTCTCCGAGCGCTTGCTGAAACTGGCGCCGGAAGGCATGGATCGGGTGTTTCTGGTCAACAGCGGCAGCGAGGCTAATGACCTGGCGATCCGTCTGGCGTGGGCCTACAGCGGCGGTCGCGACATGGTCAGCGTGTTGGAGGCTTATCACGGCTGGACGATCGGTGCCGATGCGGTGTCGACCTCGATTGCCGACAACCCGAAAGCCCTTGAAAGCCGTCCGGACTGGGTGCATCCGGTGATCGCGCCGAACATTTATCGTGGCGAATTCCGTGGCCTCGATTCGGCGCCGGACTATGTGCGCAGCGTCGAGCATCATCTGGCGAAAATCGCTGAGCAGAAGCGTCAACTGGCCGGGTTTATCTGCGAACCGGTGTATGGCAATGCCGGTGGCATCTCGCTGCCACCCGGTTACTTGAAGCAGGTGTATGCGTTGGTCCGCGCGCAGGGCGGTGTGTGCATCGCCGATGAAGTGCAGGTCGGTTACGGGCGCATGGGCCATTTCTTCTGGGGCTTCGAAGAACAAGGTGTGGTGCCGGACATCATTGTCATGGCCAAAGGCATGGGCAACGGCCAGCCACTCGGTGCGGTCATTACTCGCCGGGAAATCGCCGAGGCGCTGGAGGCTGAGGGTTACTTCTTCTCGTCGGCCGGCGGCAGTCCTGTGAGCTGCCAGATCGGCATGGCCGTGCTGGATGTGATGGAAGAAGAAAAACTCTGGGAGAACGCCCAAGTGGTCGGCGGCCACTTCAAGGCGCGGCTCGAAGCGTTGATCGATAAACATCCGCTGGTGGGCGCGGTGCACGGCTCCGGTTTTTATCTCGGTGTGGAACTGATCCGCAACCGCGACACACTGGAACCGGCGACTGAAGAGACCACATCGCTGTGCGATCGCCTGCGCGAGCTGGGGATTTTCATGCAACCGACCGGCGATGACCTGAACATCCTCAAGATCAAACCGCCGATGGTGACCTCGCGGCGCAGTGTGGATTTCTTTGTCGACATGCTGGATCGGGTGCTTACCGAAGGCCTGTAAGCCACGGATTCCCAACCGCGCCTACAAAAAGCAGATTTATATCGGCTATTTGTGATTATTTTTAGATGAAAGGTTGGTATGTAGCTTTTAGGGCCGATATTTATCGGTTATAAAGTCGCCATTGCTCCGGCATGGCGATTTTTTGTCCGGTGCGCGCGTTTTTTCTCTTCGGTCGAATCCTCGACCGTCAAAGCACTTGCCCGGAGATGATTCATGAGCCGTATCGTTACCGTCGCCGCCACGCAGATGGCCTGTTCGTGGGATCTGGAAGCCAACCTCGAAACCGCCGAAAGACTGGTGCGCGAAGCTGCCGCAAAAGGCGCGCAGATCATCCTGATCCAGGAGCTGTTCGAAGCGCCGTACTTTTGCCAGAAGCCGAACCCGGACTATCTGCAACTGGCCACTACGGTGGAAGAAAACGTCGCGATCAAACATTTCCAGAAAATCGCCAAAGAGCTGCAAGTGGTGCTGCCGATCAGCTTCTACGAGCTGGCCGGTCGTGCGCGTTTCAACAGCATCGCGATCATCGATGCCGACGGCAGCAACCTCGGGATTTATCGTAAAAGCCACATCCCGGATGGTCCGGGTTACCACGAAAAGTATTACTTCAACCCGGGCGATACCGGCTTCAAGGTCTGGAATACCCGTTACGCAAAAATCGGCGTGGGCATCTGCTGGGATCAGTGGTTCCCGGAAGCGGCGCGTGCGATGGCGCTGCAAGGTGCGGAAATCCTGTTCTACCCGACCGCCATCGGCAGCGAGCCGCACGACAAGAGCATTTCGTCCCGCGATCACTGGCAGCGCGTGCAGCAGGGTCATGCCGGCGCCAACCTGATGCCGCTGATCGCCAGCAACCGCATCGGTAACGAAGAACAGGACGGCTACGACATCACGTTCTACGGCTCATCGTTCATCGCCAACCAGTTCGGCGAAAAAGTGCAGGAGCTGAATAAAACCGAAGAAGGTATTCTTGTGCACACTTTCAACCTCGACGAGCTGGAACATATTCGCAGCGCGTGGGGTTCATTCCGTGACCGCCGGCCGAATCTGTACGGCGCGTTGAAAACCCTCGACGGTTCCCTGGAGTCCTGATCCCGATGACCACATTGAAAAGCACCCCGCGCGCCGACGGCTTCCACATGCCGGCCGAGTGGGCACCCCAAACGCAAACCTGGATGATCTGGCCCGAGCGCCCGGACAACTGGCGCCTGGGCGGCAAACCTGCACAAGCAGCCCACGCGGCGGTGGCCAAGGCCATCGCCCGTTTTGAACCGGTGACCGTTGCGGTGTCCGCCGGCCAATACGAAAACGCCCGCGCCCGTCTCGACGTGCCGAATATCCGCGTGGTCGAGATGTCCAGCGATGACGCCTGGGTTCGCGACAGCGGCCCGACGTTCGTCATCAATAACAGCGGCGAAGTGCGCGGTGTGAACTGGGACTTCAACGCCTGGGGCGGCTTTGACGGCGGCTTGTACTCGCCGTGGAACCGCGATTCGCAGGTCGGCGGCAAGATCCTCGAGATCGAGCGCAGCCCGCGTTATCGCACCGAAGGTTTTGTGCTGGAGGGTGGTTCGATTCACGTCGACGGCGAAGGCACGCTGATCACCACTGAAGAATGCCTGCTCAACCGCAATCGCAACCCGCACCTGAGTCGCGAAGAAATCGAAGCAGTGCTGAGCGCCAATCTGGCTGTGGATAAAATCATCTGGCTGCCGGACGGTTTGTTCAACGACGAAACCGATGGTCATGTGGATAACTTCTGCTGCTACGTGCGTCCGGGCGAAGTGCTGTTGGCGTGGACCGATGATCCACAGGATCCGAACTACCCACGCTGTCAGGCCGCGATGAAGGTGCTGGAAAGCAGCACCGATGCCAAGGGCCGCCCGTTCACGGTGCACAAAATGCCGATTCCGGGGCCGTTGTTCGCGACCGAAGAAGAGTGCGCCGGGGTCGATCCGGTGGATGGCACTCAGGAGCGCAATCCGAGCGTGCGCCTGGCCGGTTCCTACGTGAATTTCCTGATCGTCAACGGCGGCATCATCGCACCGAGCTTCGACGATCCGATGGACGCCCCGGCTCGGGAAATCCTGCAGAACCTGTTCCCGCAACACGAAGTGGTGATGGTGCCGGGCCGCGAACTGTTACTGGGTGGCGGCAATATTCACTGCCTTACCCAGCAGCAACCCGCGCCGCACAAAGAGTGAGTTGAGTCGTAACAGCCTGAGTTGATTAATAAATCAGCCGGGCGACGATTAGCGCGCGATGTACCTGAAGAAGCCCGCAGCCCGGTTGGACTGCGGGCTTCTTTGTATCCGCTTGTCGACAAATCGGAAACCTTGGCATAGCTCTTGTATCGGACAAAGGGCACTAGGGAGGGAGGCGAACTTCAACAGTTCTGTCATAAACCTTGGATAACGTAGCCGCTCATGACCGGGGAGAGAGCGCTGAAATGAACGCCGAAGTGAACGTAGTCAGCGAGCGGACGTTGCATCCCATGGCCGTAAAAGGCGAATCGCTCCAGATTGTCGCGCACTTTTTGAAGTCCAATGGAACGCGTCAGATCAGGGAACCTGATCCGCGCCGGATGATGATCGAGCGCTACCCCGCTGACCTGTTCAGCGAGGCCGAACTGGAAGCGTTGTGGGCTGTGATGCAGGGATAAGAAAAACAACAGGGATTGGTAAAAGCGCTGCCGGGATGGCGGCGCTTTTTTATGCAAAATCGAAAAGATCGCAGCCTGCTTTTAAAAACTATAGGTGCCCGTCATCACGACGCTACGCGGCGCGCCCGGCTGGATTTGATATTGGCTCGTCGCCGAGTCGTAATACTCGCGATCGCTGATGTTGTTCAGCGCTGCGCGCAAATCCCAGTCCTTGAAGCGATAACCGACCAGCGCATCCCAACGGCCATAACCCGGCAGCACGGTGGTGTTGGCGTTATCGGCATAACGCTGGCCAACCAGAGTCAGGCCGGTTTCGCCGTACCAGCCCATTTCCGGTTTCCAGGTCAGGAACAGGCTGCCGTTGCGTTTGGCAACGTTGTTGATGCGTTTGCCTTCCAGACCGTTGTTGTCCTTCTCGATCTTCGCATCCTGCACACCGACGCCACCGCGCACGTACCAGTTGCCGACGATGTTGCCGGTGGCGGTCAGCTCGATCCCGCGTGAGCGCTGTACGCCGGTCATGATGGTCAGGGTCGGATCATTCGGATCGGTGGTGCGGCGGTTGTAGAGTTCAAGATCATAGATCGCCAGGGTGGTGCTCAAACGGTCATCGAGCCAGTCACTCTTCACGCCGATTTCTTTCTGCTTGGTCAGCTCGGGGCTCAGATCGTTGGTGTTGCCGGCCGCGCCCGGTGTGATGCCGATCAGGCCTCCGCCCACCGGCGAGAAAGTTTTCGACCACGAGGCGTAGAAGGAGTGATTCTGCAGCGGCGTCCAGACCAGACCCACGCGCGGGCTGGTGCTGTGGCTGTCGCGATCTTCGGAAAGGTTCCTGAGTTTGTTGGTCGACTCGATATCAAAGGTGTCGTAGCGCAACCCGGCGAGCAGTTGCCATTGATCGTTCAGGCGCAGTTGATCCTGAACATAGACCGCGCGGCTTTCGACCTCGGTGTGGCTGCTGCTGTTGAGCTGCATGCTGCCGGTGTGGCGCAGGTCGCGGTTGGGGTTGAACAGGTCCAGCGACGGCACAGGTTGCGCACCCGGTGTTCTGCCGGTGGCGGCGTTATACAGTTTTGGATCGCGGCGCTGACTGCCGATCTCGACACCGGTCAGCAGGCGATGCTCAAGGCCGAACGTATCGAAACCGCCTTCAAGTTCGAGGTTGTTGTAGACGTTGCGGGTGTTCAGATCCTGCTGCCAGTGCTGACGCGTGACCTTGTTGGTCGCAGGCGTGTAACCGGTGAGGTAGGTGTTGTCGAAATCACTGTCGAGCTTGAACACGCCGAGGGTCTGGCGCAGTTGCCAGTTGTCGTTGATCTCGTAGGTGAGTTTCGAGCGCAGGGATTGCGACTTGTCGTCGATGAAATCGTGATCATTGCCGTAGGTTGTGTCGCGGCCGACATCCGCCGGGCGCCCGTTTACCCCAGGAATGCCGCGATCCGGTGTGCGGTTGTAACGGCTGTATTCGTACTGCACCAGCCAGTTCAGGTCGGGCGTCAGTTGCCAGCTCATCGACGGTGCGAAAAGTTGGCGGTTGCCGCTGACGCCGTCGCGGAAGCTGTTTTCATCCATATTGCCCATGTTCAGGCGCAGGCTGATGTTCTCGCTCGGGTCGGTGCTGAGATCGGCGTACAGGCTGCGTAGATCTTCGCTGCCGGCCTGGGCTTCTATGGTTGAGCGACGTCCGGCCTCAGGCGCTTTGCTCACCCGATTGACGATCCCGCCCTGACTGCCACGGCCATACAGCACGGCGGCCGGACCTTTGAGCACTTCGACGCGCTCGATGTTGTGCAGGTCGCGCTTGTATTGGCTGTCGTCGCGGATGCCGTCCAGATAAAAGTCGTTGCTGGCGTCGAAGCCACGAATGCGCAAGCTGTCGAAGCGGGTGTCGGCGCTGCTGCTGACGTTGGGCATGCCACTCAGGGCATCGCCGATATCATTGGTGCCGTAGTCGGCGACGTTCGACGTCTTGATCGAATCAATGGCCTGCGGCACATAACGCACCGGGGTCGAGGTGCGGGTCGCGGTATTACTGACTTTGACGCGCGGGTCATCGGCTTGCGCTTCGGCGCTGATGGCGGTGGCGGGCAACTCAGTGGCCGACCAGGCAAAACCGCTGGACAGGAAAGCAGAAAGCCCAAGGGTGACGGGCGTAAGACGGAACGGGGCAGGCATTGAAAAGCGCATCCGAAAGGGTGGAAGAATTCGAGCGTGCGAATGGTAATGCTTTTCATTTGCTCCCGTTAATTATTCCTTAAAAGTTCCCTTGTCTGATTGTTTCAATTTGTGTCGATCTGGACACAATCTGACCGTTCAGGCAATTCGACCGATTCACGAAACAGTCTGAAAGCCATTCCAGCGTTTTTCCCCCACGCCCCGAGGACTAGTCTGCCGGCATTGATTTTTCCCACTTTCAGGCCGGAGTTTTCCGATGATCCTTCATTACATCTATGACCCGCTGTGCGGCTGGTGTTATGGCGCCAAACCGCTGGTACAGGCCGCGCAGCAAGTGCTGCCGGTAATCGCTCATGCCGGCGGGATGATGAGCGGTGCCAACCGCCAGCGTGTTTCCCCGCAATTACGCAATTACGTCATGCCCCACGACCGGCGCATCGCTGAATACACCGGGCAGCCGTTTGGCGAGGCCTATTTCGAAGGCTTGCTGCGCGATCACACGGCTGTGTTCGACTCGACGCCACCCATTGCTGCCGTCATGGCGGCCGAGGCAATCGATGACCGTGGTCTGCAGATGCTCGGGCGGTTGCAGACCGCACACTACGCAGAAGGGCGGCGGATCGCCGATGAATCCGTACTTTTGCTGTTGGCGGATCAGATGGGCTACGCCGAGGAAACTTTCCGGGCCGCGTTTAAATCCGTTGATACCGAGCTGCATGTAAAAACCAGTCGCGCATTGTTGGCGCGCCTTGGCGGTCAGGGGTTTCCGACGTTCGCCTTTGAGCAGGACGGCCAGTTCACCTTGATCGACATCAGTGCCTGGCTGGGCAAACCGCAGGCCTTTGCCGATTGGTTGGCTCAGGCAATCGGCATTAATGGGGCTGGGGAAGCGGCAGCGCTTTGCGGTCTTGACGGCTGTGTCTGATAAGCGCCGGATTCACTGCCTGCCGGCATTTCCGTGCAAGGAGTCAGCGCAAAATTTACGTTTCTTAGACGATTTTTGCCTATTTAAAGACGATTCTTGAAATTGACACAATGTTCAAGGCGCGGCTACGATTCGGCCCAACGCCTGTGGCCAACCGCCATGACTCAAAAATAATAAGAAGGCCCGCCACGACTTTGTCGTGGGCGGGCCTTTTTGTTTCGGGGTGAAAAAAGAGTGCATCAGCGCCGTTTCAGCCGTTCGACACAGCGCGTTTCAACCCGTAATAAGGAAAATAAAATGTTGAACAAGCGTATCAGCCTGATCGCTCTGGGGATGTTGAGCGCCACACAGGCCATGGCTAACGACCAGGCCGAATCCAAGGGTTTTGTAGAAGACAGCAGCCTGAAAGTGCTGCTGCGCAACGCCTACATCAATCGTGATTACAAAGACGGAAACGACGACAAGGCCGAATGGGGCCAAGCGGCCATCGGTACGTTCTCCTCCGGTTTCACCCAAGGCACCGTGGGTGTCGGTGTCGACGCTTTCGGTCTGTACGCACTGCGTCTGGACGGCGGCAAGGGCCGCAGCGGCGCCGGTGGTATCGATTTCTTCAAGCAAGAAAATGACGGTCGCGCGAACCACGATCTGGCCAAGGGCGGCGCGGCGGTCAAGTTCCGCTTCTCCAACACTGTGCTGACCTACGGTGACCAGATGCCGGCCTTGCCGGTACTGAGCTACGACAACGTGCGTCTGCTGCCGGAAAGCTACACCGGCACTTTGATCACTTCCAAAGAGATCAAAGGTCTGGAACTGAACGCCGGTCGTTTCACCGCCGAATCGCGCAAAAGCGATGAAGGTCGTGACAGCGGTGGTCTGAAGTCAATCAACGTGATCGGCGGTAGCTACCAGTTCACCGAACAGTTCAAGGCTGCGCTGTACGCTTCCGACGTCGAAGACGTCCTGAAGAAGCAATACGTCAACGCCAACTACGTGTTCCCGATTGACAAGGATCAGTCCCTGACCCTGGACTTCAACGGCTACCGCACCAAGCTCGACAGCGCCTACGTTCGCGAAAACACCATTCCGGGCGAAAGCATCGTGACCGGTCGCGACAATAAGATCTGGAGTCTGGCAGCCACCTTCGCCACTGGCCCGCACTCGTTCACCGTGGCGCATCAGCGTTCCACCGGTGACAGCAACCTGGGCTACGCCTACGGCGGCTATCAGAAAGATCAACACCGTTTCGGCGACGGTGGCAACAGCATCTACCTGGCCAACTCCTACTGGTCGGACTTCAACGCTGAAGACGAACGCAGCTGGCAGCTGGGCTACGGCCTGGACTTCAGTACATTCGGCGTACCGGGTCTGAGCTACAACTTCGCTTACGTGCGTGGCGACAACATCACCACCTCCACCAGCGAAGGCGGCACCGAGCGCGAAATCTTCAACCAGTTCAAGTACGTCGTGCAAAGCGGCCCGGCCAAAGACCTGAGCGTGAAACTGCGCAGCTCGATCCTGCGTGTTTCGCAGAAATCCAGCGAATACAACGTCAGCGGCAACGAGCTGCGCGTGTTTGTGGATTACCCGATCAACATCTTCTGATGCTCGATCAGGTGTAACAGATATGAGAAAAATCCCGACTGGTTCGGGATTTTTTTTCGTCGATTTTTCAGTGAAAACCCGAAAAAACCCGTGTTTTTGTCATGTAAAAGTTGTTTTTAAGTCGCTTCAAACGCCGTTTCAAACAGGCCTTTAAATGCCTGAAATTCTTTCTCATGGACGCAAATTCTCCACCTAATAGATTAGGCCGCTCAACGCAGCGGAGAATTTGGTAATGATCGTTTTGAACAGAGAAGTGGGCGAATCGCTACGGCGCGACAAATATGTCAACGTCCAGGGTGGTGACTTCAATCTCTACGGTCATTTTGCCGACTTCGTCAGACTGACCAAAAGTTGGGAAAACATGGAGCCTGATAGCTACTACGGTCAGGCCGAAGCCGGCATGCGTTACCGTCGTTACAGCGACTTTGAGTACAACCCGAAGACACGCGAACTGAAGCAACTCGAACATCGCGCGTATGTGCAATCCAAGGAAAACAACGCCTATGTGGGCGGCCTTGTGCGGCACTTCCAGGACTTCTCCGATGAAGTCATCAAGTCGCCGGTGATGCGCAGCCTCATCGACACCGATTTTGAAGTGTACAAAAGCGTGTTGCCGGAAGAATTGCACGATGAAATCTGGCAGTGCCAGATCCACCAGATCCGCATCGAGATCAAACCGGGCAAACAGCTTGAGATCACACCTGAAGGAATTCACTGCGACGGCTACCCGTTCAGCGGTGTGCACTTCTGGGGCCGAAACAATGTCGAGGGTGCCGAGAGTCGTTTGTACGATATCCACGAGCATCAATTGGCGTCGACCACCTACCAGGAGATTCTCGACACCACCTACTTCCTCGATCGTGACATGCGTCACTACGTGACCCCGGCGCGCAATACGCACACCCATGCCATGGCGTACCGGCAGATTCTGGCGATTTCCTTCTCGCGGCCCGGGACCGCTTTCGACATTGTTCGCTAATCAGATCACCCCAATCGACGGCGTCGAGTGCTCGACGCCGGTGGTGCTGCGCCGCGCCACGGCCAAGGATGCGCAGCGCATGGAACGCTTCTTCCGTCAGTTCGACGAAGTGTCGTTCTGCGAATGGCAGGATGCCAAATGCCTGCGCGGCGTGTTGATCCAGAAAACCACCACGGCCTATCTGGCCTTCGACGTGGCGGGTGAAATCGTCGGCGCGGTGTTGGGCGGCATGCTCGGCAGTCGTGGCACGATCAATCATCTGGCGGTCAGCCCGCGTTATCGCAGCCAGGGCGTCGGTCAACGTCTTGTTGAAGCGGCGTCGTCCGACATGAAGCGGGTCGGTGTGCTGCGGATGTTTCTGTTCGTCGACGATGCTAACCTCGCGGGCAAGCGATTCTGGGCTGCCCAGGGTTTTTGCGAGCCTCATGGCGAACGGACATTTGAGAGGGATCTATGAATGAAACGTCCGGCAGCGCGCCGCTGATGGTCAACCATCAGCCGTCGCGTACATTTGCCGAAGCCAGCCCGGTGGTGGCCGGTTACTTCACGGTGGCGTTTGTGTTCGGCTTGATGGCCGTCAACGCCGGGCTGCCATTGTGGCTGCCGGTAGCGATGTGTTTATTCGTGTATGCCGGCGCTTCACAATTTGCCGCGCTGGCGCTGATCTCCAGCGGAGCGTCGCTGACCACCATTGTGCTGACCACTTTCCTGATCAACGCACGCCACATGCTGATGTCGGTGTACATGGCCAAGGCCCTGCGCGCGTTGGGGCTCAGCCGCATGGAGCGCTGGTGCTACGCCGGTGGGCTGACTGACGAATCCTTCGCCTTCCACAGCGTGAAACTCGGCACTGGCGCGCCGGTCAACGTACGCTACCTGATTGGCTTCAACCTGTTCTGCCACACAGCGTGGGTACTCGGCGGTTTGCTGGGCGCGGTGTGCGCGCAATACGCAGCACACTTGATCAAATACCAGCTCGACTACGCGCTGACCGCGATGATGCTCTACGTGCTGGTGTCGCTGTGCAATACCCGCAACAAGCTGATTGCCGCATCAGCGGCCGTCATCTGCATGGGCGCACTGAGCCTGGTCGGCAACTCGCCGTTTAATGTGTTTATCGCCACGTTTGTGGGCTGCGGAGTGGGTGTATGCCTGACCAAACGTTCCTGATTCTGGTGGTCGCGCTGATGATGGCGGTGACTTTCCTGCCACGCGCCTTGCCACTGCAAGTGAATACCGAGCACTGGCCGCCGTTCATCGCGCGCGCGCTGGAATACTTGCCGGTGGCGATCGTCGCTGCGATCAGCCTGACACCCTTGTTGATCAAGGATCAGCACATACAGCTCGATCGCCCGGAATTTTATGCAGCCATTCCGACGCTGTTATGTGCGTATTTCAGCAAAAACCTCTTTCTCAGTGTGGCGGTTGGGACGGCTGCGTACATTGCGCTCGGCTCGTTCATGTAACGGCAGATCGACGACGTCGCTCAACGCCTGATTGGACAACTCCGGATTGTTCACCGCCAGGCGTACTTCTAGGAAATCCTCGAACCCGGGGAAAATCGTCAGGCCGTTTTTCTGCGCGGCCTCGCGCGAGACCATGCCCACCGCATCCATCTGTGTGATCAGCGACAGGGTCAACGTCTCACTGCACGAGTAGACCATGCGCTGGCCGTTCTCGTGATTGCCCAGCCCGGCGTCGAGAAAACGCAAAAAGCTGTGGGAATACGGACAATCTTCCGCAGGACGCACCTGAAATTTGTTGCCCAGTAACGTCAACGGATCGTTTTCCTGCCCGCAATGCGCGCCAACCACCTGCACCTGCACATCCGGCAGGACGATGCTCGGCAAACCCGGACGCTGCGGGCCGATCAGCACCGCCAGATCAAAGTCTTCATTCTTCAGCTTGCTGAGGTTTTCCATCGACTCGGCGTAGCTGAACTCCATCTGATAATCGGGAAACACCTCGATCAGGCGTCCGATCATTCGCCGGTTGAAGTCAGGCGCCAAGGTGTTATTCAACGCGACCTTCAACGTGCGCTGCCCGGGCACTTTCAGCGCCTCGACTTTTTCTTCCATCTGTCGCGTGGCAATCAGCACTTTGTCGATATACGGCGTCAGCTCAGTGCCTTGCGGCGTCAGCGTCAGCCCTTTGTTGGAACGACGAAACAAGCGGAAACCGAACTGCTCTTCGACCTTGTTCAACTGCGCGGCCAACGCCTGCACAGTCAGGCACGAATGCTCGGCTGCGGCCGACAACGAGCCGGTCTGCACGATGCGCATGAGGTTGCGTAAGGTTCTGCTATCCATGGGTAATGCCCTCTGAAGTGGGCTGGGTATTGTTGTTTACGAGACTGCCGATCCGGCGCCATATGCCGGCTATATTCCTGCACCTGAGCATAGTTGTCGCGGGTTTAGTAGCGAATTGATGTCCCTGCCGATGGCTGGAAGCTGACACAGGATCGAGGTTTTTGATGACTTGAGGGTGATTGGGGTCAAAAAATACTCACGTGAAATAACAAATCACGGCGTTTTTAACATTCATATTGGGTTAACGAGCTGATTCGTTAGCGGATTAAAAGAAAACAAATATCCGTATCTGTACTAGGCTTGAAGTCATGTCAGCTACCAATGGAGGCGGTCATGCCCACCTCAACCCCAGCCCTCACCCCACGCGAACAACTCGACGCCCCCGAAGCCGGTCGCGTCGCACTGAAGTTTTTCTTCAACCTCATGGAGCGATGGGGCTGCAATGCCGATCAGCAACGCACGTTGCTCGGTGGAGTCGGCAACACCACGTTCTACAAGTACAAACACCTGCCGCCGAACGTGCGCCTGCCCCACGACACCCTCGAGCGCATCTCCTATCTGATGGGGATTCACAAGGCGTTGAGCATCATCTTCAGCAACAGCCGTGAGCGCGCTTATACATGGGTCAGTAGTCCAAACACCGCCGCGCCTTTCAATGGTCGAACCGCGCTGGATTACATGCTGGCCGGGCGCGTTGTGGACATTGCCGATGTACGGCGCTACCTCGACGGAGTGCGCGGTTGAACGCGCCAGCGCTGGCCGATCCGCAGTGGCCGCGGGCTTACCGGATCGTCAACAGTAGCTTCCCGCCGATTGCGTTGTTCGAAGACGTACTCGATCCCGAAGACCTGGAAATCGCCTACGCCATCGAGGCACTGACCAATGATCGCCTGATCGAAAAGGCCGGCGTGCTTGCCCGAGTGCGCCCGGAAGATCGACTTTCCGGCCCCGGCTCGACCCCGGTCATGGCTGCGTTCACCCACATCGGCAAACGCAGCCGCTTCTGTGACGGCACCTTCGGCGTCTACTACGCCGCCAGCAGCCAGGCCGCCGCCATCGCCGAAACCTGTTATCACCAGGAGCGTTTTCTCGCCGCGACGCAGGAAGCGGATCTTGAGTTGACCATGCGCACTTACGTCAATCGGGTGGTTAAACCGCTGCACGATATCCGCCACGATTACCCGGACCTGCACAACCCGGATCCCGACGCTTACAGCCCGTCCCAGGCATTCGCCCGGCAACTGCGTGAGGCCCAATCCTGGGGTCTGCTCTACAACAGCGTGCGCTTACCCGGCCACGAATGCGTCGCGGCGCTCCGCCCGCCGACGGTGTCGATACCGAAGCAGGGCAAGCATCTGCGTTATGTGTGGAGTGCGAGCCAGCGCAGGATTTCGTTTGTGTTTGAGGTCAGTCAGGTTTGAAACGCAAAAAGCCCTCGCATCAACGAGGGCTTCATGCGGGTGATTTACATCAACGGCTTGTCCGGCGGCGCATCCATCACTTTCACTACATCATCGATCAACGCCTTGCTTAACTCCTGCAAATACTGCGAGGCATAAGCGTGAAGGTCAGGGTCGCGAGAGACTGTGGAGTCAGCGGTCAGTAGCTTGGAGATGTGAAGCAAATGTGAGGCGTGCGAGAGAGCAGCTATTACTGGAACACCACGATTGGTGCGGAACAGCGCTTGATTGGCCTGGAAGGAAAAGTGCGTGAGGCCTGGGGTTTTCAGATCGAGGTAGTTGGTCATTTCGCTTCACCTGCCGTAAGGAAGTGTCGTGAGGTGACCGTTGCTGCAGTTCGGTGAATTGCTGATGGATCAATGGCATTCATTTGTGAACTCCCTGTATCAAATGAGAGCCGCCATTTTCGTTCTCAGGCGAAAGGGTGGCAGCTATGCGCAGGCTGAGAAACCGGAGATACAGGAACCCGGCAGACCCGGAGGTCTCCCACGCACAGCCGCCATTACACTTGGATGCGGGCACAAAAAAGCGCCGGCAATCGTGATTTGGGGCGCTGGTGCGCCTGTATCTTACGCGGGTTCTCAGGCCCGGTCGCTGAATTGGCAGCGACGAATTGAACGGTAGCTTGAGGAAGAGCCGATGCACAATCATGGCCCGTAGTGGCTTTGCTTGGCTTCTCGTTACAACAAATTTCGCAGGATGTCGCGCTATGCGTTTTGTCGGTCATGACTTGTCCTTAGCCTTTTCTAAGCAACAAAACAAGGAGATCAGCGATGGTCGATGAACTGGAGCAATTCCAGCAGGATTTACTGGAGTCTATACGTCAGATGAAGGCCGGTGAGGCCGCGCGCGTAACGCAGATGCTGCTTTCTGCGGCGGAGGAACAAAGCGTCGAGGCATCAAGCACTCTTGGACTGGGAAACCGGGTTGCCATTGACTCCGCCGGTTCAGTGAGCTGAGAAACGCTGCTCATGCGATTACACTTTTTATGGGCACGCCATAATTATTGCCAGCTCATAATTTGGCATAAAAGCGGAAATTCGGCGTTTTGGGTAAAAGCCGTGCTTTGTGGGAAAAGGGCGTATGGCGTTTAGATCGACGTGCGCGGAGGAGAGGCGCTATTTCTACTGAAGCTGAAACGCGGCTAAAAATATAAAAACCTCAGAAACAACGAAGCCCCTGCATTTCTGCAGGGGCTTCGTTTTGTATGGTGCCGGCACCAGGAGTCGAACCCGGGAACTACTGATTACAAGCCGTTTGCTCTGAGGCTTCGTACCGCTTCATCGAATATCACAAGTTTTGCTCTGTCTAGTGTTTACATGGCCTGTAGCCAATTTGGTGTCTTTCTATGTTTCACCTGTTAGCGTACCTTTGCATGAGAAACGGGGAACGGATGGGGAAAACGGGGAAAGAATGGCTAAGCGTACGCGAATGACCGAGATGGAAGCCTATGCGGTAAAGACTCGTCAGTCGGAGCCGGTCGGCTCTCGTGGAAAGGGGACTTTGCTGCTCGAGCGTAAAGCT
Organism: Pseudomonas sp. LBUM1652; assembly: GCF_059716105.1. Lineage (NCBI taxonomy): Bacteria > Pseudomonadati > Pseudomonadota > Gammaproteobacteria > Pseudomonadales > Pseudomonadaceae > Pseudomonas > Pseudomonas sp. LBUM1652. The sequence goes on from NZ_CP166804.1 coordinate 326,955, forward strand.
TCCGGAGCGATTCAGGCCTATTACCGTGAACGCACCTCAGATAGCGACAAGCGGCTGCCTCTCGGGACGCTAGCGAAGAAGCCGCGTGTGGGTACAGACGAGCAAAGCTTGGATGGCATTCGCGCGCAGGCGATGCGCATTTCAGTTGAGGTTGCAATCGCGGGCGGTATAGCGAAGTACTTGGAGACCATATCTGAACAGCAGGCCGCGGCTGCGGCTAGTCGAGAAGCTGCAGCTGCATTAGAGGAAGCGGACCGGCTCGAGCGTCTACGCCTGGCGGAAATTGAGGCGTCCCGCGGAAGCTTTCACGATCTGTTTCAGGACTACATTGAATCGCGTCGGATCAAGGCAACACCAGGCGTCGTGAAGGAGTTAGAGCGTCTTCTAAAGACCAACATGCAGGAGCCTCACCCGGAGGTGATGAGGATGAAGGCTCGGGATATTAGGGCTGATCATATCCTCACCATCCTCAATCCGATTTGGGAGCGTGGCTCCAAAGTGCAGGCGGATCGTATGCGTTCGTTCTTGGTTGCGGCATTCAATCATGGGCTCACGGCGGAGAGTGTGGTCGGCCGCTCCAATGCAAAAATTTATAGTCTCGAAATCAACCCAGCAGCGATGGTGAAGGTCGATAAAGTCTCGGCTCCTGTCGAACGTGCATTATCAGACGCTGAGCTGAAGCGATTCTGGGATACGGTTGAGAGCACGGCCGGTATCGGTCCGGTTATGGGGCTGCTATTTAAATTTGTCATATCGACTGGCGGCCAGCGTATCAAGAATCTGATCGAAACCACCTGGGCGGACTATGATTTGGATGCTGGCACGGTGCTATTGATTCACCGCAAGGGAAGAGGGGGGCAGACCATGAGTCGGCCGCACCTAGTCCCGCTATCTGACCGTGCCATCACCATCATGCGCCAAGTGCGGGAAATTAATGGTGACCATCCATGGCCTTGGACGACACATGGTAAACAGCCCTTCGTAATTAGCAGTCCTACTCATGCCGTAGCAGACTGGCTTGATTCCAAGCATTCCCTAATCGATGGTGTGAAGATCCCTGCATTCTCTCCAAGGGACCTGCGCCGGACCTGCACACAGCTTATGCAAAAGCACGGTGTTGACGATCGGTTGTCGGATCTCCTTCAGGCTCATGGCCAGACAGGTGTTGTATCTCGGCACTACCGAAACAATCCTGAAGCGGCGCTGCCAGAGAAGCGTCGAGCTATCGAGCTATTCGACCAAGCATTGGCTAAAGCGTTAGGAGAATCCAAGGACGTTGGGAATGTACTTTCGATCTCGCGTCGGAAAAAGAAATCCAACTCAATGTCCTGATGGCTCGACGGCTGCAAGCCTTTAGGCGGGATCAGCAGCCTAAGCCATCGTCAAAAGCGGCAGCTCAACGTCCGAATCCGCGCCTGTGAAGCTATAGGACACCACCGTCAGTCCTCCGCCCATTCCCCAGAATACGCAGGGTGCAGCGATTTTCCGTTCCACAACTCTGGCTTAAAAGGCGCAGAAACTACGTATAAGTAGGAATAACAGCAAATAAGCGCAAATAAACAGGGAAACTGTTCATAACAGAGCTAAGTACACTTTAAGTGTAAGTTTCCACTTTGAGTGGAAGTCCAGGCCGCGCACTTCAGTGTCACCATCTATCAAGGTCGCGACACGTTTTCGTAATTCTCAAAACGTGTCGCGGCTGGTTGAACATTAGCGAAACCATGTATAAAAATTCTCAGCTACGAAAGGCGCATGATTCGTGCTAGGGACTATTGAGGGCCTCATCAGTCCCTCCTTAGTCCCTCTGAAACCCGCAGCCCTAGGGCGTTTCGCTGTATTCCGACGAACGGTTCGTGGGTGGGGAGGTGGGGGTTCCAAGGTGTGTGTGGGTATGTGTGGGTACAGGTGAGACCGTCTGGGACAGTAAGTAAGGCTCTGAAAATGTCCGGGGATAACTATTGCGTACAGGAGATCGTAAATAATCTTCTTGGTTTTTTTATTCAGTGCGCTTTAGAATCTGCTGCATAACCCAGCAACGTGCTTTGACCATATGAAACAACTGGTTGACGTTTGCTGTTGGGATCGCTGCCAGTTGGAATCGCAGACAAAGAAAAGCCCCTGGTGGTCGAAGACCAGGGGCTCATTCGGGAAAGGACGTTGGAGCGTCCTCTGCATACCAGCTAGGCCAGCACACAACCCCGAGGGGGAGAAGCATTTGAGACGGCTTCTGGATGTACGAATAGGCACATGTGCCTATTCGTACACGGGCGGACTGTATTACCGATAATGGTAATACGCAATACTGGTGTATTAGCCAGTGGCGTATTTTCCGACGGCGCGCACTCTGATTCTGTTGCAGGATCTGGTGGGCTCAGTACGACTCGATCCCCTCGGTATTCCATCATTGATTGGAGTTACCGCAAATGGCACAAACCGCCACCCGCATTAGCGATGTACCAAACCTGCCCATCCCCGGGACACGCGCTACCGCCGCGCAGCTCTGCGCCAAGTACCAAGTCAGCCGCGCTACCTGGTGGCGCTGGTCCAAGACTCCCGGCTTTCCAGCACCCATCCGCTTCGGCCGCTCCGTCCGCTGGGAACCCGAGTCTGTGGAATCCTTTCTGCTCAGTCAGGAGGCTTAACCCATGATGACCAATCAACTCTGCGCTGGCGCGGGGACGGGTTCGCTTGGCCTGGAAAAAGCGGCTGTATCCCTTCCTGTACCCTTAAACGCATTGGTGCCCAATCGTTTTCTCGTTTGCCGCTCTCAATTCGTCGTTGCCGAAGTTAACGCTGACGATGGGGTGGCCTGACATGGAAAAGATCCTTCCTTCCGAGATGAGTTGCTCAGCGCAAACCAATAACGACACCAGTGGTAGCGCCCAGCGCATGCGCCTTTTGGCGTATCTGAGCCAGCATGGCTCGATCAATACCTTCCAAGCCATCGCACTATTGAACATTCTGCGACCGGGAGCGCGCATTGCTGAGTTGCGTGCGCAGGGGCATGGCATCGTTACCCACCTGAGTACGCTGAAAGATGACCACGGTCGCGATCACCAGAAGGTTGCAACCTATTACCTGAGCGCTGGCCCGGTGCAGAAGGTGGCGTCATGACGGCGAAGATCTTCAAAACTACGGGAGAGGGTAGTACGGGAAATCCCCGCATTATCCTCGCTGCGTATCAGGGTGAACTTCGCGTCGACAGCCGCGTGCTGGCCGACCAGTTGGACAACAAACACAAGAACTCTATCGCGCTGATCGAGCGCTATCTGATTAAGTTTAAGGAGTTCGGCTTGCTGGCGTTTCAAACGGAGGCAAGACCGGTGGGCCAGCATGGCGGTGGAGATATTAGGTTCGCCCTGCTCAATGAGGATCAAGCATTCTTCCTGCTGTCGCTGTCCCGCAACACGGACCGCGTCGTGGAACTGAAAGCGAGCCTCATCGTGGCTTTTCGTGAAGCCCGATATGGGCACGCCTCTCAGACACTTATAGCGCGCAGGAACGAAGCCAGCATCAGTGGTCGCCGGCTGGCGCACTGGCGCTATGACAAACCAGGCGTGTACGCCCACGTCGCCCATCTGAGAGAACAGCTGAAGCTGCCGATCGACGTGGAGGACTTGCGCCCATGAACGCCTTGCTCATTATCGGGGATGAACAGTCGATAAGTTTTCTTGCCAGCAGTCGCACCCGTAGGTATGGTTTGTCTGTCGCTGCAAATTCAGCGACCGGGCGTAGGAACCCGAGAAGCAAAAGGCGCAACAGCGCCCAGATCACTTCTGCAGGCGTTTTTTTTCGCTTGCAGTTCCGTGTTATGGCGGCTGTGTGCGGGCAGGCTTCGGCCTGGCCGGGCTCCTTTTGCCCCGGTATTCCTACCCCGCGCACAGCTGCCACCCAATCCCGTAGGAAGGATCGTGGCAGCTCCTCGTTAGCAGAAGGAGCTTTACAGATGCCGGCCCTCATTCCGTCCGCAATTCGCGCCCTTGCTCACCGCCGTATGGCCCTGAGTGCTCTCCGCGCAAACTCGTCCCTCTCCGTTCGACTCGCTCGCTACAACGCTCACATGACCATAGTCCGCAGATTGGAAACCTCAGGGGGCGTGCAATGAGCCAGCCAATCGCTCGCCTCGCCGACGAAGCCCTTGAGCTGCTGCGCGCCACACACGAACGCATCAGCAATATGCGGGTGTTGTTCAACGCGATCACAAAGGACCTGAAGTACGGCAAGTCGCACGATATCGAAGAGCTGGCCAGCCTTGGCAGCTTCCTCGGGTACGACTGGGCGAACTATGTCGACAGCGAAGTCGAACAGATGCAGAAGGCGCTGGATGCCGCGGAGGTGGCCGAATGAGCGCCTCTATCCGATCACGGGAGCACCTTAGCTTCACGAAGCGCGATCCTGAAGGGCGACTGATCAACTGGCCTCGGAACAATCCCGGCGTAGCAGCTGACTGGCAGAAGGGTATCGAGTTCTTCGAAGGCGAAGTATTCGAGCTAGCCGCCCACGATGAAACCGAAGCGTTCAACGCTATTCAATTTGCCATTGCCGGAATGGGTGGGCGCACCACCAATCTTGAAATCGGATTTATAGATCGCGTGGCACGTGCTGCGGTGCTTGGTTTGCGCGTGATTCGCGGCGGCGCAGCACGGTTCGAACCCAAAGACTTCGAAGAGATTTAAAACATGAAAATTCAAAACGGCGCATCAGCGTCGACGGGATCGGCTTGCCTGAAGAAAGCCACCGAACTGTTTTACGTCACGCATCCGAAGGTGCCCAAGGCATTGCTGGGACCGTTTTTGACCGAGGCCGACGCTGAGTGCGGGCGCGTTGTTATGCGCAGTACTGACGCTCAGGTGACGGCCCGCCTGGTTGACTCAATCGACGACATCACCCACTGGCACGGTGTGAACAACGGTCAAGTTTGCCGGGCCTTTGCTGGTGTTGATCACCGGGAGGTCAGCCATGGGTGACGTGACCCCAATCAATCGCAAGAGAAGTGGCGGCCCACCCGCTGCTGGCGCTCATATCGACAGCGCCAGCTATGTGCTGCTGGTGGAGACGCTGGTCGGCTTCCTGGAACTGCGCATCTCGGAAGGCGACCAAGGCCGCCAGTGCGATGAGCTGGAGCGCCTGACGCAGAAACTGGAGAACTTGGCCAAGCGTTTTACCCCGCCGAAGGGGGCCGCATGACAGACGCAACGATCCTATTCCGTGATGCGCTACAGGCCGTCTATGGCCCTCTCGACTGGCTTCCCTTGGCCGACGGCACCATTCACCGGTTCCACGTACCAAGCGACAAGGCCGGCTCCTTAAATGGCTGGTACACGTTGTTTGCTGACGGTATCGCGTCCGGAGCATTCGGCAGTTGGAAGGCCGGCGGCGCCAGCACCTGGTGTAGTCGCGAACCGGTGGACGCCCGCGAAGCGGCTCATATCCGTGAGCGCATAGACCAAGCCCGGCGCCAGCGCGAAGCCGAGCAACACCGGCGCCAGCAGCAGGCCGCCGAGAGAGCTAATCACTGGTGGCGCAATGCGTGCCGAGCCTCACCGGACCACCCTTACTTGGTCGCCAAGGCGGTTCGCTCCTACGGCCTACGCCAGCGTGGTGCTGACCTGCTGATCCCGCTGTACCTGGATGGGCACTTGGTCAACCTGCAACGAATTGCTCCGGACGGCAGCAAGCGCTTCCTGTTCGGCGGTCGGATCAAGGGCACCTATTCGCCGCTGGGCATCATCGAGCCCGGTTCTGTGCTTTGCATCTGCGAAGGGTGGGCGACGGCCGCCAGCCTCCACCAGCACGGCGGCTATGTCGTTGCTGCTGCTATGAACGCGGGAAACTTGCTCCCGGCGGCGACGGCCCTTCGTGCTCGCTACCCGGACCAGCCAATCGTAATCGCCGGAGACGACGACCGGCTCACCGATGGCAACCCGGGGCGCGCAGCGGCAAACGCAGCGGCGGCAGCCGTGGGTGGTCAAGTGGCTTTTCCTGAGTGGCCGGAAGGCGCCCCCGATGACCTCACCGACTTCAACGACCTCGCCAACTGGAAGCTAGCCCATGTCCAAGCCTGACACCAACGTGATCAACCTTCGGCCGGACGCCGCGACCATAGCTCCAGATCGCCCCTGCTGGGCGGTGTATGAGCATTGGGTGATCAACGAGAAAGGCCGCAAGCTGCGCCCCGGCGTTTACTGGCACAGCTTCAAACGCAGCGCCGCCGATCAAGATGACGCCGAGGGCGATACCGGCGACCGGCCTATCACTGATGAGTGGATCTCCAGCCCCGTCACCGTCGTAGCCCGCACCACCAACAGTGACGATGGTAGCGAAGGCCGTTTGCTGCGCCTGGTTACAGAGGGCGGTATCAAGGAATGGATCATTGCCATGGAAGTGTTCGGCGGTAGCGGCGAGGACGCCCGGCGCGCCTTGTTCGGCATGGGCGTTATTATCGCCCTCAAGAAACGCGGCACGTTTATGGAGTACCTGCTCGACCAGCATCCTGCAGAAGTGTTTGCCACCACCAGCCGGCCGGGTTGGCACGAATCGGGAGCGTTCGTGCTGCCCGGGCGGACGATCGGCAGTGACAAAGTGCGATACCAAGCCAGCAACAAGGCTCAGGTTCTTTTCAGCCGCCGCGGTGAGCTGGCGCTTTGGCAATCGGAGGTGGCCGCGAAGTGCGCCGGCAACCCGGTACTGACGCTGGCAATCGGCTGTTCGCTGGCCGGGCCGCTGCTAAGCCTGGTCGGCGTGTTGGGCGGTGGTGTTCACCTGGTGGGCGACAGCTCGAGCGGCAAGTCGCTGGCGCAGTTGATCGGCTCGTCGGTGTGGGGTGACCCTGGCGTGTTCGCCGCCAGTTGGGACATGACCAAGGGCGGCCTGGAGATCGAGGCGTCGAGCCGTAACGACACCATCTTGCCCCTGGACGAGATCAAGCGCGCAGACCCCAAGCGCGTTCAGGAAATGGCCTACTCCCTCGCCAACGGCCAGGGCAAAGGCACCATGACCCGGGAGCGTGAAGGTCGCGCCAAATTGAGCTGGCGCTTGCTGACGCTCTCAAGCGGCGAGCGCTCACTCTCCGAGCACGCTGCCATATCCGGCAACGCTGCCCACGCTGGCGCCGAGTTGCGCATGGTCGACGTGAACGCCGGCACCCGCACGCATCGGGCCTTTGATGAGTTGCACGGCCTGGAGGGCGCGGACTTTCACCGCCAGCTCACCGTGGCGGTCGGCGCCCACCACGGCCACCTCGGACCAGCGTTCGTCGAGAAGCTGCTCGCCAGCGACGACCAAGCCGGGCTACTCGAAGACTTCGCCCGCGTGCGCGCCAGCTTCGTCGAAGACAACGCCCAGGCCGGCCGAGTGGCTGACCGTTTCGCGGTGATCGCGCTGGCGGGCGAGATGGCCACCGCCTACGGCCTGCTGCCCTGGGAGCCGGGCACCGCCCTCGCCGACTGCCGTTTGCTGTATGGCGAATGGCTCAGCCGGGTCGGTAGCGGCAATGCCGAAGACCGCCAGATCCTGGCCGGTATCCTCGACTTTATCGATCGCCACGGCAGCAGCCGCTTTTCCGATGTCGACGACACGACCCCCGACACCAAGGTATTCAACCGGGCCGGCTATTGGGAGCTCGTGGGCAACAACCGTCTGTATCTGTTCAACAAGCCAGCTCTAATCGAGGCCGCCCACGGCTACGGCCTGTCTCGCATCATCAAAGCGCTGGAGGCCGCGAATGTTCTCGCCCGCCGCGACAGCGAACGCAAAACCAAAAACTACCGCCTCCCGGGTGGTGGCCAAGCTCGCCTGTACGTGGTTGATCCAGAGGTAATGGATCGCGAAGGGGGTGGCGCATGAACGGGCCCCAAACAGCACTTGCCCGGATTGCCCGAGTTCTCAGGAACCTAGAATCACTGGCAACAGTGGCAACACCGGCAACGGCCTTGTGGGGCGGGGCTTGCAGCCGTTGCCAGCCTATAAAAAAAGTGGCAACAACTGGCAACACACACCTCATTTTCAACATAAGGAAGCGGTTCAAACCATCCGTTTGGTTATCACTGTTGCCGGTAAAAAACTGCTGGCAACGAAATGGCAGCATCGGAAACGTCTGGAGGCCGCGGTTTACGGGGCTGTTGCCATCGTTGCCGCTGTTGCCGGTGTTTTTGAAATCACAGGAACATTGGATTACGAACAATCGGGGTGAGGTGGAGGTATGAGCCTCCTTTCCGCCCTGCTCGATCACATGCCCACAACCATCGCGGGCACCAAGAAGCCGGATTTGACGAGCCGTGTTCCAGAGCCCCCGTGCCTGGTACTGGCCAACCGCATCGAGCGGCCGGCGCTGCTCTACAGCAGCCCGAACGCCAGTGCCGCCACAGCCACACCTGAGTGGCGCCGCGCCCGCGACCAATACCTCAACCACATCATGGTTTGTCGATCCTGCTACGCGCCTGCCGGCCGTCATTGCATGGCTGGCGCTCACCTGCGCGCAAGCTACGACAACACACCTATGGAGGCTCGCCCATGAGCACCAGTCTCGTTATCACCCTGGTGGACATCGCCAAGAAACCAGGCGTCAGCATGAGCACCAGCTTGATCACCACGCGGCGGATCTGCCGCATCTTCGGAGAGCGGGTTGATTCGATCCGTGTCGAGCGTCAGTCCATGCGCCGTAAGGCACGGAAGCTGCGCCAGTACCTGCCATTCACCGCCGGCGCCATCGCCGAGATTGAACAAGCTGCTGCTACTCACCGCGGCGTGGAGTGGCAGGACCTGCGCACGGTGCTTGCCGGCTTCGGTCGCTCGCTGGTGCTGGACACCGAAGGGCTGGCCAAGGGGCTTGGCTTCGATCGGCTGTGCGACTTGCTGGCCATCAACACCGTGGAACGGGAGACGGCGCGCAAGGATGGCTTGGCCAGCCTAGCCGATCTGGTGTTCACCTACGCGCTCGAGGAAAGCGCCGCCCGCCGAGGCCAAGACTGGAACGATGGGCCTCTATTCAACGCCTGCCAGCTCGCCACAGCCCAATTCATCAGGGAGTGCCCGGCGCACCTACTGCCCGATCCGTTCTCGCCTGGTGCTCCGTTCGGTCCGAGGCTCCCACCCACTCTGAGCATCGTCGGCAAGTAGAAACCCAATTACGCGACACGTTTTGCGAATCACGAAAACGTGTCGCGACACGGAGCAACACAACCGGGCATCAGCCCATCAATCGCGCCAAGGCGCCGAAGGAGGCAACACATGGCACACCACATACGCTTCGCCGAAGCGTGCAAGGACACAGATTTCACCACTGCCCTCGGCACGATAGGCGGGTACATCGTCTGGACGGTAGAGCACGTGCGAGACGGCCAGCGGGTCGAGATTGAGGGGCCGTTCTTCACCGAGGAAGAGGCCAGGATTTCCGCCGAACTGATGCGCATCGAATACCGGGGAGCCCGGGCGTACAAATCGACTCACTGTTCGGCCTGGAATCCAGACGTGAAACGCGAGATCGCGATTCGAAACGACGCAATGGCCGCCCGCATGATCCTTGCCGGCCAGCTCGGAATGGAAATCCCCAAACACAGCGCCCAAGGCGCACAGGAGTAAGACATGGCAATGACCACCAATTTCGGCAACAAAACTTTGATCCTGCTCGGAGGTAGCGCTGGGAAACTCTTTGGTCGGGAACACCTGTACGAGCTCTCCACGGGGGACGTTCGCGAAGCGGTGAAGGCCGTCGACGTAAATCACCCTGGCTTTGTGAAGTACCTGGCTAACGCCAAGAGCAAAGGCTTGGAGTTCGCCGTTTTCCGTAATCGGAGAAACATTGGCGAGCGCGACTTGAAGCTGGGTGGGGCGCAGGAGATTCGAATTGTTCCTGTAATAGCTGGTAGCAAGCGCGCCGGCGTTCTGCAGACAGTGATCGGAGTTGCGCTTATCGTCATAGCGTCGTTCATGACCGCTGGCGCTGCGGCGACTGCGGTCATGGGTGCAGGGATTGGCACAGCTGCCGGCGGCGTTATCCAGATGCTCAGCCCACAGGCTGCTGGACTAAAGCAAAGCGCCGGGCCAGAGAACTCTCCGTCCTACGCCTTCGGCAGCGCCAAGAACACTACGGCAAGCGGTAACCCGGTCCCGATTTGCATCGGACATCGTCGATGGGGTGGGATGATCATCTCGGCTTCGATCTACGCTGAAGACAAGGCGTAACGCGGTTATTGGGCTTTTAGCGAGCGCATGTTAGCGTCACGGCTTTATCAGTTACGGATGACGCCACCATGCGCTTTCTTGAAGCCGCAGCTCTCGCCACTTCGACCCTTATTTTGGCTGGATGCTACTCACCAAGCGACCTCGTTGAAAAGGGGCCGGCGCTATCAGCATCCTCCAGCAAGACACCTAAAAACTACGCTCTATGTGTCTTCCCTCAATGGCAGGAGTATCGACCAGACGCCACTATGTCCGAAACAGAAACGGGCTATCGGATCATCAGCGGTAACGACATGAACACCAATGAGATCCTGAGCATCAAAAAAACCGCCTCGGGTAGCTCGGTAAAATTTTACCAACGCGCGTACCTCGACTTCGGTTCAGGCAAAGAAAGCGCCTTGCGATCGACCAAAGCGTGCCTCTGAACAATTCGCTGGCTGACGCGAGCCTTGGGGCGTTGTAATTGGCGTCATACTCGTCGCGCACCGTTTTCTAAGTGGTAACCAATCAAGGAAGTTGAAAATGACTGAACGAAGCGTTCAGCTACACCAGAGCGCGAGCTCTGAAACTGCGAACTTTGATCGATTCGTCCTCGGTGCCTCCATGGCAGCCTGCGCCTACCTTGCGCAGACCATGCCCTTCGGCCCCATTGGCACAAATGTCTCCACGATGTACCTGGCAACTCTCCTCATCATGGGGCTGAGCGCGGTATTCGGGTTCCTCCGGATTGAGGCGACAATCTCAACCATGAATGCCAACTCAAGCTATTTGCACAAGATCGAAATGGGTGAATTGAACGACCTCTCAATGCGTCACATGGCGCGACAAGCGGTTGATAAGGTGGCCGGCAGAACCAAAACGATGTATGTGCTGCGAAATCGTACGATGCTGATTTCATTCTTCCTCTACGTCGCCACAAAGGTATATGCCACATACCCGTCTTAAGATCCTGATCTGTTAATTATTACAACAGATATCGCTGTTGCTTTTACGCCTACCAACGAGTTCAGCATGAATAAAGAGACACATGTATCGGTTCGGCTAACACTTTTCAAACATAGCAAGGGGACATTCCTTGCTGCGTTGGATGATGCCGAAATTTCGCACGGCCCCATCCATATGTTTTCCACAAACCCTCAAGGTTCGGGACTGGTGGAGGCAATCACTGCCCTATCAGACGCGATGCCTTGGAATGCTATAGCGAAGGTTGTTGTTGCGTGGATTGAGGCAAGAAAAAGCCGAGAAGTAATCATTCATACAGGAACCGGTCTGTCGATCCATGCGAAAGGTTGCTCGCCTGCCGAGGTTCAAAAGCTCCTACAACAATCGACGAATGTGATCGTCATAGATACAAAGCCTGTCGATGAGCCTTAGAGCCTAAAAACACTCACTGAGATGTTCAGATCGCATCGAAGCCCTGGCGATGCGCCACCACTCGACACTGCGTTCCAAGCGGTTATTCTCCGTGCTCGAAAATGCCATGCGCCACCCGGCGAGTTGGTTTTCAGGATGAAAAGATTCCAGGAATCAAGGAATGAGTGGATACGTCCCCAACCCACCGAAGGGTTACCGCAACAGCGGCACCGAGCCCGTCGATATTCACGCCCAACGCTGGGCTGAATACAAAGACCTCCCGACGAAGAGCGAAACGAAACCTGCCAGCAAAGGCTGTGTCTTCGCCAAAAGCTGCGATCTTGCAGATGGTGTGATCGATCACAAAAAGCCTGCCGGATTTATCCCCGTCGAGAGTCTGGCCAACTACGGAGAGTTCTCCCTCCTCGGCGGTCGCGAGACTGATGCCGCGGGAAATATCCCACTGAAAAAAATCAGTGGTAGTGCCTTACCCGCCGCTCTGGGAACTCTCTTATTGAGTGGTGCTGGCGCCGCGGCTGCCTCTTGTGGCGGGCTGTGTACGGCTGGAGCTGCTGGGGGCGCAAGTGTTGCGACCGGCTCTGCTGCAACGGGGGTTGCTGGTGGTACAGGAGTTCTTACCGCCGGTGTGGCCGCTGGTACATTGGCGGGAATAGTCGCTCTGTTGTGGCCGTCGAACCTTGGTGATAGCTCCCTCTACACGGAAGGTCAGCTTCAGTCGCTGGAGAAGGCCCGTACTCGCGTCCGCCTCCATGTTGAGGAGCAGGCCGACGGAACACTGAAGGGGTACGGGTACAACACCCAGAAGCGCAGTGACTGGGAAATGATTCCTGTCGTGCAATTTGTCCAGCAAGGATCGCAGCAGGTTGCTGACTTCGGCGACGGCGTAACCCTCATCTGGACGCCGGCGGTTGATCCCTCGAGCACCTCTGGTATCCCGCCATTAGAGGGCGCACCTCAAGCGCCGCAGATCTGGATTTACCCGCCTACCGAACAGGCCGACAGCATCATTGTAAGCCCGATCTACCCCGACCAATACAAAGATTTCATCCTCGTATTCCCGGCTGATTCAGGTGTGCAGCCGCTGTACATTGTGATGAATGTTCGTCTCAACCCAGGCACCGTTACTGGGCAGGGAACAGACGTGACAGGTATCTGGCTCGCCGGCGCCAGCGTCGGTCTAGGGTCGCCCGTGCCGACGCGAATCGCAGATCAGCTAAGGGGAAAGAGCTTCAGCAGCTTCGATGCTTTCAGAAAGGCATTCTGGATGGCGGTCGGGAGCGATTCGGAGCTCGCCAGTCAATTCAACGACAGCAATAAAGCCCGAATGCTTGAAGGTATGGCGCCTCGCGCCCGGGCGATTGATACCGTGGGCAAGCGCCGATCCTTTGAGCTTCACCACGGGATTCCTGTTTCTGAGGGTGGCGAGGTTTACGACGTCGACAACCTCAGCGCCATGACACCCAAACACCATATTGATACACACCGGAGCTCGAAATGATCGCACTCAAAAGCAGCCTTTCCGAATACGCGGAGAGCGAGTTTCTCGCACTGATCAAAGAAATCTGCAGCGCCGCTGGCACCGAAGATTATCAGGACGAGTTGCTGGAAAACTTCATCGAAGTAACTGGTAACGCTGCCGCCTCTGACTGGATTTATTACCCAGAAAACGGCGAGGACGACTCGCCTGAAGGCATTCTGCAAACAGTGAAGGATTGGCGAGCGGCGCAGGGTTTGCCAGGGTTCAAAACCGCGTAACAACTCGCCACGTCGGGGAGGTCACACAGCCGTTGAGACCGGTATCCGCGGTTTGGCTAGATCCGGCGTGGATACCTTGGGTGGTGAGCATCCCCATCGAAGCCTCGCGGGCCTGCCGGTATGGTGCCTACCTCCGCTCGGGGTCAGGTTTGGGACTGCTCCTCTTCGAGAATATGAGCCTCGAGGTTGTGAAGCGTATACGAGAGATCTCCAGCAGGGTCGTATAGCTCGCGAACCCATTTATCACTCGTTGGATTCGCATTCACGGCGAGCCTGAAGTTAGCCGACGCGGAACGGAGCCCGGGCCCAAAGTACATTTCTTCCAAACGGGTTTGTGCTTGTTTTCGCCGGGACATGGTTCCGTGCTTAGCAGCGGTTTTTATTTCTTCCTTGATCGACTTCAGCCGAGATTGAAGGGAGGCAGTCTCATTTGGGGAGAAGGACTTTCCAGCGCCTCCCTCCCGCATGAGTGTCTCCAACTGATCGTGTAAACGGCGAATCTCGTCAGCCATTTTCCGAGCTTCAACAAGGTCTATTGTTTCTGTGGGCATGCGTCGCTTCCTGCTTGGATTGAAAATTACCAATAGCGGCATTCCTAACCGACTTCAAGCAGCGCGCAACAGATCGGCCGGTATCCACCATTTGTTAGCGAAAGTTAGTCCGCGCGGCATCAGCCACAGGGCAAGTTCGCGCCACGCGTCCAGCCAGTGACCATTCGCGGTGACCATCAGTAGTGACCACTCCCACCGGTCACCGACGCATTCAACGCTGATTGTGAAAACAACCCCATGAATGAGCCTTCGCGCACGCCTTCACGCACGATCCTCACGCACCCAAAGGCCCGCGAAATCCCTGTGGGAGCGAGATTCCCAACGCTGGTACGCAGCCTGGTACGCACGATCAGTACGCACCCTGACCCTGCCAGCAAACCCCTCGGTGGAGGGTGCCGAGCAAAGCTAAATTCCCGTCAAACTCAGCTTTTTGATGTTGACTGACGCTTCATGAAGCCGAGCTGCAACGAGTGCCAGGTAATTGTTAAATCTGGCCCTGTCGCCGGGAGAGACGCTGGCGATCACTGCTTCGTCCACAACGCCCACGCCTCGTAGAGTGGCCTGCAAATTGGCAATCCAGTTACTCATGAAACCGTCATAAAGGCTCGGTACCGCGTCGAACACCGATTTGATAGCTCCAGCGATAGCGGTGTCGTTGAGGCTATTCACAACCTGGTGAGCAAAGGTATTTCTTGCATCACGCAGACTATGTAGGAGCGTCAGCATTTCCAACGAAATCAAACCCAGGGAAAACGCTAGGTCTATCTTTGCCGCGTATTGGAATCTGAGCTTTCCCTTGCGAGCGCCAGGTAAACTAATGAGTCGCGCTTTGATCATCTCATCCAAAATGCCGTCTGTTATCACTCCGCTCAGCAGAACCGCACCTCGATCATTCTCTTCAGAAAGCAGCTCAAAGGTTTTTTTGTAGACTTGCCCGACGTTAGCACCCGCGAACATGCGTACCCTCCTTACAGTCATGGTTTAACAGATGGCCTCACGAGGCCGCTAAGCCTGCGAGCCACCATCACTATGGCATGCACACTCGTCAGTTCGCAGCGATGGTTCGCACCTGGTTCGCAACCACTGTTGCGCGCGAACCGCCCACCCACGCTGATCTTTCGCGACCAAGTCGTAAAACTGGATGCGGCTGGGACGTCCCTATTATCAAAAGCCATGACGGGCGATGTAAGGTTTTCACTGAGGTTTCCACCGAAACGCAGGCATTTAACCTGGCAACCTGCAAGCGACCGGCATATTTTCTAGGCGATCGGTATAGGCGTTTACCCCCACTGGGGAAACACCCATGATTGGCTATCGAAATCTTCAGTGAGACCAGCATGCCCAGCATCGTTTGGGGTCGACATCCCCAGGAGGCATACGACAACCCTTACGAGCATGAAGCCCAGCGGCAGTTCCTCAGGGAATGCGATGCCCTGCTTCGTGAAATCATCAAACGCCTCAGGCCGCACACGCTGAAATACCATCGCGACGAGCAATCTCTGCAGAAGGCGACTTGGCTGATTACCATGGACTTGCTGGCGTCACTCCTCGACTGCGTCGTCTTGCTGAAGGAGATGCGCCACAGGCCAGTTGCGCGAGTCTTCCGCGACGCAGTTGAAGCGATCGACGTGATGCGCTTTCTGCACGCGAATTCCCCGAAAGCAGTATCTGCGCTGAAGAAGTGGTACCAAAACGACACGATTTCTCACGGCGAAATCCGGAAACTGATCGAAGCGCAGGACGGATTAGAAGCAGCCACTGAGCGCAGAGTTTTTTACCAGCAACTGTCGAAGTTCACCCATCGCACGTATCGAGCACTTCTCCACAGCGTGTCACTCGGCCAGGACGATCTCATGGTTCACGACAGTCATGGCTCGGGCCACCTTGTTCTGCCGCAGACCATCGCTGCTTATATGGCCGTTTTGGGAGACATAACGATCCAGGCTAGCGGAAGCGTCAGCTCTACCAGACTTCTCTCTACCGATGAGGTGGTGGAAGCGTGGGGTGCGGCTCTGGAGGTTCACACCGTTCCTCGGCGCTTCGCAATGCAAGTGAAACCTGGCTCACCTCTTTGACCACACTTTGACGGAATGTGAGACAGGCATGAGACGAAACCCACGCCGGGCGGCCGTCTGAGGCTTATCCCGCGCGGGGGCCATCAAAGAAGCGGGCTTGGCCGTCTCATAGACCTGACAGACCCCAGACGAATTCTGGACAGGCTCTGGACGGTTTAAGCGGCGGTAAGGTTGGCTGACTCCGTCCGGGAGCCACTGTGGGCGCGGGCAGGAGCAGGTCGGGCAGCAGACTGGATAGCGACCACGTCCAGAAAATGGGAACGCCCACGACGGTGATTTGTGAGGCTGGCGAGTCATGAAGACACCGGGAAAAGCAAACCCGAATCCTTGACCACCCTTGACGGAGCCTTGACGGAATTTTTGACAGGGCTTGACGGATTTCTCCGGCACCACCACTAGTTGGAACGCTGAAAGCCACGCAGTTCATGGTTTCGCGGGCATTTACGCAGCTTGACCGGTACCAGCCACGTCAATAATTCTAGAGATGGTCGTCAAGGTAACTGCTCGATCAATCGTCAGGTCCAGGCCTGCGGGATGGGGTGGCAAACACCGGGTCGTTAAATCCTTAGCGTGCCAAGCAATACTAGACAGTCCCTTGGCGAATTTTCGCCGACAGGTCCCTTTCAAATTGCGCGCAGCCCAAGCAATACGCCGCCAGCGTGAAAGGCAATGTGCTGGCGCTTGATGCTCGTAAAGGAAAAAATGCCCACCCCCCCCAGACCTACACCGAACTGGAATGCAACTGGCGGCTACACTTGATTGTAAGATCATCGAAGGTGGAGAGTCGTAGATGGATTTGTGCAGTTTATGCGAGATCAAGTTAACTACTGAGAATGACTCCAGAGAACACATCATCCCCAATAGCATCGGTGGCCGAAGAAAAATCAAAGGCTTTTTGTGCCAAAAATGTAATAGCACTACAGGCGAAGAGTGGGATACAGAACTCAGCAAGCAGTTGAATCCGTTGTGTCTAATGTTTTTTATTCAAAGAGAGAGAGGGAGCCCTCCCTCACAGACATTTGAGACAACAGAAGGGAGGTCTCTAACACTTCATAGCGAGGGCGGGATGTCACCAGCCAAAGTGAGCTTTGAAGAAGTGACAGTTGACGGAAAAACGAGTATTAGAATAATTGCTCGTGACATCAAAGAAGCAAAATCAATATTAAAAGGCGTGAAAAATAAACATCCGACCATAAATATAGAGCAACTGATTTCCGATCTAATACCCACCGAGGAATATCTTTCCGGGATGCTGAAATTTGACTTCGCGTTTGGTGGCCCAAACTCGGGAAAATCGCTAGTTAAATCGACACTGTGCTTGGCTCACAGCGCAGGCGTTGCGTCGACCTCTTGCGAGCAAGCTATCGAGTACCTTCGCCGCGATGGTAACCCTTGTTTCGGCTATTATAATGAACAAGATTTAGTAGAAAATCGTCCACTTAATACTCCCTTGCACTGCGTGGCCATCCAAGGTGACCCCGACTTAGGACTGCTTCTGGGTTATGTGGAATACTTTGGCATACAGCGAATGATTGTGTGTCTCTCTGAAAACTACGTTGGAAGTAAAATATCCAAGAGTTATGCGATAGATCCAGTCACAGGTGTCGAGCTGACCTTAAATATCCGTATGCCGTTGAACTTGGAGGATGTTTATGCAACGTACAATTACGAGAAATATGACCCCGTCAAAATGCAACAGTGCTTTGAAGCGGTGATACCTGTTGCGTTAGCAATGTCAGAAGCCAGAGAAAGAGATCGGGTTTTATCTGAAGCCGTTAAGTTTGCATTTGAAAACTGCGGTGCAAATGAAGGCGAACTGATTACCGACGCCCAGTACAAAAAATTTTGCCGACTAATGGCAGAAAAACTCGCGCCTTACCTGTTAAGACAGAAGCAACCGTAGGAACCAATATCGACGGCACGGGGAGCGGTTCCGGCTAAGCAACCATTTGAGGACAGAGAATTGTCCGTTATCGACTGTAATTATCTACCCGCAGACAAGGTGATGTTCCCGCCGGAGCTGGCGCTGCAGATTATCAGGAAGGCCAGCGCAATGGCGGCGGCATTCGAGGAGCAAGCGCTCGACCAGTTCCACCAAGGATGCCCGGCGCGCCCTCTCCCGGTGAGCTGAGCCATGGCGAGTTATTAGGAAAGTGCGCTCGTAGCCACAAAACGGAAATGCCTGGCTCTCGACAGCATTTTCAGTACCTGCGATACCAAAATGGGAGCCTAGGCTAATTAAGGATAATCCAGGACAATATCCTTTCGCGAAATACTCCATGAACGACCACTACCCTGATCCGGGGTGGTGGTGGCGCGAACGCCTACAATGGTGGGGCTGCCGAGTAGCGGCATGGCCTTCGAACTATGGATCACCTACACTGCCCCATAGAGCAACGCGGACCGAGATGGTGAATTCGCTTCCCGCTGGGGTGTCTGTTAATCGACACGGCTGGCGTGCTGCTCTAGAATCGCGCGCCCACAGCATTAATGCCGGAAGGGCCGAGCGTAGTCCCTTTTCTTCGAGAAGGAGCTCAGAATCGAATGGGAGGAGTAAGTCAGGTGGGGCACAAGATGGCTGGGGCAGCTATGCCAATCAAGCTGGGCAAAGAGCCGCTGATAGACGCAGTGTTCGAGATGCGTTTTGATAGCCATGTGCCAGTTGCATCTATTTGGCCTGGGATGCTCTACAGCCAACTGCCGGGCGAAAAGTCTTTGGAAAACTTACCTCTGACTGCTGTGCCAAAGGAAATTCGTGACCAAGACCCAAATTTGATCCACTCGCCAATCTGCCGCATCAGTTGGGGAGATTTCTGGATTTTGCTGGGCGACCACATTTTTTGCGTTGCAGCAAAGCTTCCATACCAAGGTTGGGCCAAATTTTCAGAAGCGATTCACACCGCGTTTAGCATGGTTTTGCGAACGCAGATGATAACTGCTGTGAATAGATGCTCTATTAAGTATGTGGATATTCTTGACAGCTCACCTCTGGAGGCTAGCGACTGTTTCAATTTTGAGCTTTCGTTAGGCCGGCGCTCTCCAACAGGCAATAATTTCCATGTCAGAATGGAATCACGAGACGGGGAGCTGCTTCATAGTATTCAGGTCGGCTCGGCAGCGCAGTACGTCCTTGCGAACGGCACAACGCGAACTGGCCCAGTGCTTGATATTGATTCTGTGCTAGACCTACAAGGTGAAAACCCTCAGGTTTTCTTGGATAAATTAGCTGAGCGCACTGAACGGTTGCACACTGCCAACAAACGAGTAGTGTTCGATTGTATTTCTGCGGCCGC
The DNA here is from genome assembly GCF_059716105.1 of Pseudomonas sp. LBUM1652. NCBI lineage: Bacteria > Pseudomonadati > Pseudomonadota > Gammaproteobacteria > Pseudomonadales > Pseudomonadaceae > Pseudomonas > Pseudomonas sp. LBUM1652. The sequence goes on from NZ_CP166804.1 coordinate 346,182, forward strand.
ACTGGAGTATTTGGAGCCTGTCTATGCGTAACTACACTCTTCAGTTCTCCCCTGCAACCTACAGTGCCGCTGCTTCCGCACTCGTACTCGCGGCCGTGATGGCCGCCCATTCCCAGGTAGAAGCTATGGATAGCATTACTGGAAGAAACGTTTCAACCATGGTTGTCGGCAATTATCGAGAATCCGGTACAAGCCCAACCATCAGGGTTAACGTAGGTGAAACCGTTGAGCTTGATATCCATCGATATCTGGACAACGCCTCCCAATCGTTTGTCACACAGCTGTCAGGAGGCATGCAGCCACTGGGGGCTGACTTTGCTGAGGTTCTTGAAGATAACTTCTGGGATCTAGTGCTAGGGTAATATTCTTGGATGAACATCGATCGGTTTGATTACAAGGATTTTTTACCCTACTACCTCACAGCAGAGCAGAAGCTCGGATTGGCCGGAGCTCTCAGGGATTTCTCTGAAAAAACAAATCTCTATACTACTGATTTTGCAGATGAAACCCTGCAAGGCGACCTTTGGGGACAGACTCCGTTAATGGATTTCCCTTCAGGAAAAATTAGGTCTGTTCGGGTTTTGGTAATATCTAATAGTTGTGACGTATCCCCGGATAACAAACGAGAGCTGCCTATCTATATCACCTACGCTCCAGTAATAGGGCTGGCGGGCTACGCTAGCGTCTTGGAAAAAAGCGGAATTGATACGGATGCCATAAAGTCCAAAATCCAGTCAATCCGCGAGCAAAAAATCACCAGCATGCTTTTTTTGCCCGTGGGATATGGGATGGATGAGGAGGGCGTAGCACTCCTGGACAGAGTGACTTCGATCCCTTACAGGTCGTTCGACAGTCATGCCGAAAAAACCAAGCTGACTTCGCTCAGCCAAATGGGCCATTACCTGCTTTCCTTTAAGCTGGCGATCCATTTTTGTAGGATGCATGAAGCGATCGCACGCGGATGAGCTATCCAAAAAGATTTTTCTTAGGATTGTGGCATTGCGTCTCTGCGCTCCAATGTCCACTGTGCCGCATCGGGACGACCGCCTAACTGCGTCAATTGACAGGTATGGCCTTCACGATATTGAACATTGATAACATTTTGCCGGCCTGAAGGTAAGCAAGAAGTATCAGCACGTAAGACGCCAAGACTAGCGATACAGCAGACCACTGGCATACATCCCCGGCTCTCTCATGCCACTTCAATCGATCAGCAAAAAAATACTGCGCTAGGTAGGTAATGGCCGTCGCTATCCCTGTGGCGAAAAGCGCCCAACCAAGCAGTGCCATGGTCAATGCAAGAGCCTCAAGCCCCTCAGGCTTTAATGCTGACCAAGCAGACCCTGCGAACGCTAGTAGCGCCGCAGCGGAGCCCCCTGACACCAAGAAGCATGTTTTCAGGGCGTTAGTGCCAGCTTCCCAGCCAGACCTAACCATTTCAATATCCCATTGATGCGAATGCTCGGCATCTTGAAGTTCTGTCTCTGGAGAACCGGCGTTTTGCATCGCATGTCCTTTGAGCTGTTCGAGATACTGATTGAGAGCATCTACGTTGACAGTCGTAAGCCCTTTTTCCTTGTTGTTCTTTAGATCTTTCTGAAGAACCTCGATCGCTTGTTTCGCATCCATTCCATCTGACTCTTGAGATTTTGATGAGCGCGATCATATCAGGCGCCAAATTTGGAGGTGTCTGCCCACTCTGGGATGGTGATGACGTCTGGGGGGAATGTTTGTGTGAGATGGATCGTCGCGCGCATAACTGGCGAGTGAGGAATCACTAGGCTTTTAAAGAAACGGGGAATGAACGGGGAAAATTTCTAATGGAGGAAGCCCAAAACGAAAAAGGCCCACCGTAAGGTGAGCCTAAGTCGTTGTTCTATATGGTGCCGGCACCAGGAGTCGAACCCGGGACCTACTGATTACAAGTCAGTTGCTCTACCAACTGAGCTATACCGGCGTGTGGGCGACGATTATAGCGATTGGGAAGATCCTGTAAACCCCTGAATTCAGACTATTTTTGCGCAGGCTTCGAATCAGGCTCTGCGCAGGACGTTGCGCAGTTTCTGAACGGTGCGCCAGGCGCGACTGTTTTGCATGGCGCGTAGCTGTGCTTCGGCGTGTTCGGCCCGTTGCAAGGCGGTTTCCAGGTCGGGATTGACGGGGTGGGCGAGGGCGTGGCCCTTGCAGAGCTGGAAGTTGTCGAGGTTGCAGGGCGGGAGGTCGAAAGCGGGTTTGAGGTTGAGGTGTTCGTCTGCAAGGAAAAAGCTGTTGAGGCCGTCGAACAGTACATTCTGATAGCCCGCGTCGGTGATCAGATGTTCCCAGGTATGGTCGCGCTCCCAGGGGGTTTCGATGAGGATGATCCATGGGCGGAAGCGGTTGAAGTCCATGCCGCGCAGGACTGTTTCTTCGTGGCCCTCAACGTCGATTTTCAAAAAGTGTATGGGACGGTCGGCAGCATGCTCTTCGCAGATAGAGCTGAGGGTGCGGGCCTTGACGGTGAGACTGTGCACGTCCATGCCGAGATTCTTGCGTTCTTGTGCAACGGCGGGGTCGGCAGTGGAGAGTCCGGTATCCGGGATGCTGTAGAACGTTACTTCGCCGGGCTGATCACTGGCAATGCATTGCAAGGTCTCGTCCCGTGGACGCTGTTGACGTAAGGCGTCGTGGTAGTTCTGCACTGGCTCGACATTGATCCCGTGCCAGCCGCGATCATAGAAGGCTTTGGTGACCGAATCGTGGGTCGGATCGTTGGCGCCGACATCGATATAGAAGCCATTTTCAAAGTATCTGAGGGCGCGCCACAGGCGGATGTCTTCGAAATTCTGTGCGTAAGAAATGAACGTCACGGTCGCTTCCTGTCGGTCTGATTTTTTCTTGTTCGTGCGTGCGCTGGTGGCACGTTGTGATCCTGTATAGCAAGGGTCTCAGGCGGCTGCAATTATTCACTTTACCGACTTACTAATAGGCGGTTATGCCGTTTTGGTTGGCCGCTTATGCACAACACGCACGGCATCAAACGTACTTGGCGACGATTTTGTGGACATGTTTTCAATTTGTTCGCAAATCACTGTTTTACAGGTTTTTTATCTATGTGAACAAAAAATGACCAGTAGTGATAATGGCCCGAAACGGGCAGGGATATTGGATCCACAAGAATTCTATCAACAGAGTTATCCACAGGCGCTGCGTGTTTAAGCGCGTTCTGCCAGCAGCAGGAAATTTCGGGGGGTAAGCGCGGTTTCACAGAAGACGCCGAGGCGCACGACGTATCCCTGCTCGACGAGGAAAAGTGCGCGATCCAGATTCAGCCAAAGCTCCAGTGGCCGTCGGAATAATCCGCGCAGTAATTCCAGGTTGCGAACTTCGGCTAACCGCTGCCAACCAGCAGCTTCAAACGCTGGCCAGTCTTGCGTCCCGATTGTGGATAACTCTTTGAGCGCAGCCAGATCGCGGCAGTAGTCAGCAAACGGTTTGTCCAGCCACGCGCTCGGTAGCGAGGGGGTTGGCAGGTATTCATCAATGCCGCGCGACTGCCGTTGTAACAGGTCGAAGGCCAGGCGTCGGGCCATCGACGTGTCGCGCTGGCGCCTGACGCGTGCGCCGGCGGTGACGGTTTCGCTCATTGGCAGTGCCAGATCGTCCCGCGACAGCTGTAGGGCGGACTTCAAACCCGCGCAGGACAATGCCTGATACGTAGTGCGATTGATCCGGTTGAAGCAGCACGGGGCGATGGCCAGTTGGCGGCAGCCGCTGGCGGAGGCGAGTTGCATCAGGCGCACATGCAGATCGCCGCAGGCGTGCAAGGCGACCGGTGTGTGTTCGGAGTTCAATAAAGACGCGGCGTCCGACGCTGTCACGTCCTGTTCGATGTGCAAGGCATGCAGATGATGGCGCTGACTCAATGCCTGACCGCTGGCGACCAACGAAGGATCGTATTCAACGCAGGTCAGTTGTTGGCCGTCGCCCAACAGACGTCGACCCAAGTGCCCCTTGCCGGAACACCAATCGAGCCAGTGGGTCGGTTGCGACGCGAAGGACAGTCGACTGGCAAACGCTTCAATCTGCTGCCATTTGCGCCCCGGCACATCGACATTCAAGCGATGGCCCGCAGCTTCCAGCGCATATCCGGGCAACTCACCGACCGCACCCAACTCAGCCGATAACGCCGCCAATGAAGCGAACGGCTCAGGTGCATCGGCAAGATCAGCAGGTTGGTTATGAGCGTTTTCCGCATCCTCCAGCGACCGCCCGCGTAGCCACAAGGCCAACTCCGGGTAGGACGCTTCCCATGGAAGCTGCAAGTAAGTGAACGGTCGAGGTTTCCACAACGCCTGATGCGTCGTGAGAAATGAGTCCAGTGCCGTGAAGCGGGCGAGTAAGTCCTCGCCCGTCAGCACGTGGGACGTTTCAGCGCCCTTGGCAGGCATCGACGCGCAGCCAGCGCTCCAGCAGCTTGAAGCCGCGCACCAGCACGTAGGACATCAGCAGATAGAACACGCCCGCCGCGAAGAAAATCTCCACCGGCAGATAGGTGCGGGCAATGATCGTGCGCGCCATGCCGGTCAGTTCCAGCAGGGTCACGGTGCTGGCCAGCGCGCTGGCCTTGAGCATCAGGATCACTTCATTGCTATAGGCCGGCAGGCCGATGCGCGCCGCACGCGGCAGGATGATGTAGAACATCGCTTTGGGTTTGGACATGCCCAGGGCGCGTGCTGCTTCGATCTCGCCCGGTGGAATCGCCTGGATTGCGCCGCGCAGGATTTCGGCGATGTACGCCGCCGTATGCAGGGTCATGGTCGCGGTGGCGCACCAGAACGGATCGCGCAGGTACGGCCACATTGAGCTGTTGCGCACAGCGTCGAACTGCGCGAGGCCGTAGTAGACCAGGAACAACTGAACCAGTAACGGCGTGCCACGGAAAAAGAAGATGTAGGCGTAAGGCAAAGCGCGCACGTACCACAGCTTCGAAGAGCGGGCGATGCCTAGCGGAATCGCCAGCAGCAACCCGGCGATCACGGCGATGGCCACCAGTTCCAGGGTCAGGGTCGCGCCCTGCGCCAGTTTCGGCAGCCACTTGATGATGACTTCCCAGTTCATTGGGTGCTCCTCGCGAAGCCGCGAGCGGCGCGTTTTTCCAGGAAGTGCATGCCGGTCATCGCCAGCACGGTCAGGCCGAGGTACATCAGCGCGGCGACCATATAGAAGGTGAACGGCTGTTTCGATACGGTCACGCCGATCTGCGCGTGACGCATGATTTCTTCCAGGCCGATTACCGACACCAGTGCGGTGTCTTTCATCAGGATCATGAACAGATTGCCAAGGCCCGGCAGGGCAATGCGCCACATCTGCGGCATGATCAGTTTGGTGAATATCCGCCATTTCGACAGGCCCAGGGCCACGCCGGCCTCACGGTGACCTTTGGGAATGGCGAGGATCGCGCCACGAAACACTTCCGTGGCATAGGCGCCAAAGCACAGGCCCAGCGCAATGACGCCGGCAGCGAAGGCGCTGAGTTCCAGATCGGGATTGCCGAAAAACTCACCGAGCGCGCGCATCAGGTTGACCGTACCGAAGTAGATCAACAGCACCCAGAGCAATTCCGGGATGCCGCGCACCAGCGTTGAATAAAAGCCGCCAAGCCATTGCAGCGGCTTGTACGGGGAAGTTTTGGCCAAGGCGCCGAGCAGACCGAGCACCAGCCCCAGGCACAGGGCCGAGAGTGCCAGTTTGACGGTCATCAGCGCGCCAGCGGCGAGCGCCGGGCCGAATCCGTAGAGGTCGATAATCATGGATTTCTGTTCAAATCGCGGCAGGCAGGGCCGGGAGCCTGCACCGTCAGATAACGGCGCAGGTCCCGCAGGTCAGGATCAGTAGATGCTGAACGGGAAGTACTTGTCGTTGATCTTCTTGTAGGTACCGTCAGCAACGATTTCCTTCAGCGCATCGTTCAGCTTCTCGCGGATCGGGTCGCCTTTGCGTACAGCGATACCGATCTTGTCGCTTTCTTCTACCGGGTCGCCCTTGAATTCGTAGGCTTTGCCGGCGTCGCTTTTCAGCCACTCGTAGTTGACGTATTTGTCAGCGAGGATGCCGTCCAGACGACCGGAAGTCAGGTCGAGATAGGCGTTTTCCTGGGTGTCGTAGAGTTTCACTTCGACGTCCGGCATTTTGTCTTCCAGGAAGGTGCCGGCCAGGGTCGCGCGCTGGGCGCCGATCACTTTGCCTTTGAGGGAGTCCTTGTCAGTCTTGAACTCTTTGTCCTTCAGCGCGATGAATTGCAGCTTGTTGGAGTAGTACGGCTCGGTGAAGTCCACCGCGCCCTTGCGCTCTTCGGTGATCGACATCGAAGAGATCAGGAAGTCGAATTTCTTGGCGTTCAGGGCCGGGATGATCCCGTCCCAGTCGGACGTGACCACGGTGCATTCGACTTTCATCTTGGCGCACAAGGCGTCGCCGATGTCTTTGTCGAAGCCGACCACGTTGCCGCTGGCGTCTTTATTGTTGAACGGCGGGTAGGCCGCTTCGATGCCCATCTTCAAGGTTTCGGCCATGGCACCGGCGCTGAACGCCAGGGTAACGGCGGCGGCCAGGAAGACCTTTTTAAAATTCTGCATGCATGTTGCTCCGTTAGCGGTTGCTGGACATGAATTGTTTGCAGCGCGCCGAAAGCGGGTTTTCGAACACCTGCTGTGGCGATCCTTGCTCTTCTACCAAGCCCTGATGAAGGAACACCACTTCGCTGGAGACCTGACGGGCGAAGCCCATTTCGTGGGTCACGAGCAGCATGGTGCGGCCTTCTTCGGCCAATGCGCGGATGACACTAAGTACTTCCTGAACCATTTCCGGGTCAAGGGCGGAGGTGGGCTCGTCGAACAGAATCACCTTCGGTTGCATCGCCAGCGTGCGGGCGATGGCCGCGCGTTGCTGCTGACCGCCGGACAATTGCGCCGGGTAAGCATGGCGCTTGTCAGCGATGCCGACCTTGGCCAGCAGCGCTTCGGCGACTTCGATGGCCTCGGCTTTGCTCTGGCCGAGCACGCGGCGCGGGGCTTCGATGATGTTGTCGAGCACGCTCATATGCGGCCACAGATTAAAGTTTTGAAATACAAAACCAATCTCGGAGCGCAGGCGATTGATCTGCTTGCCGTCGGCAGCAACCAGTTCGCCATTCTTGGTGGCTTTGAGCTTGAGTTCTTCACCGGCGACCAGAATCTGGCCCTGATGCGGGTTTTCCAAGAGGTTGATGCAACGCAGGAACGTGGACTTGCCGGAACCGGAGGAACCGAGGATCGAGATCACATCGCCGTCGCGGGCGGTCAGCGAGATGCCTTTGAGCACCTCAAGCTGTCCGTAGCGTTTGTGCAAGTTGCGGATTTCAAGCGCGGGCGTGGCCTCAGCCATGTGCGTTCCTCATATATGTTGCGCTCCTGCTGTTGGTTGGCCTTCCTGGCGAGGCGGCCAAGCTAGCATAGCGTTTCAATGGCAGCCAACAGCGCTACGAGCGGTAAACGGATGGCGTGTGGCAGGTTGTCGCATCGGCGCAGCAGACTGTCGCCCCATCAACAACCGAACGGCTGTTTGAACGTGCAAACCCGTGGGTGTCGCGTAAAAAAAGGCGCGATGTTGCCAGCTTTGGCGGGGTGTTGGAAGCGCTATCCGGCCGAACGTTCCCGATTCGCCCTTTTATTGTGCATCCCACACTTTTTCAGTGTGTTTCTGGTGCGCTGTTTCGTTTGGAAAGTGAGTCGCTGGGTAACGCTCTGGCGGATTGCCATTAAATCCAATGACTTGCGATGACTGTCCGGTCGCGCGCAAAGCCCCAGCCCAGAAGAGTTTGAAACATTTTGGCGCAAATATTGCGTGCAGAATAAGGAACGCCCCGTTGGATTCTTTTTACGAAGAAGAAAAAACCAGACGGGCCGGACGCAATCGCTTTCCTTGCAAAGGTAGTTTCGATGAGCAGTACCCCAAGCTCCAATGGCCTCGAACAGGGGCTCAAACCGCGTCATGTGACCATGCTGTCGATCGCCGGTGTTATCGGCGCAGGTCTGTTCGTTGGCTCCGGCCACGCCATCGCTGCCGCCGGCCCTGCCGTGCTGTTGGCCTATGCGGCCGCCGGTACCCTCGTGGTTTTGGTCATGCGCATGCTCGGTGAAATGGCGGTTGCCTCGCCGGACACCGGCTCGTTCTCGACCTACGCTGACCGTGCCATCGGCCATTGGGCCGGTTTCACCATCGGCTGGCTGTACTGGTGGTTCTGGGTATTGGTGATTCCGCTGGAAGCCAACGCCGCCGCGACCATCCTGCACGCGTGGTTCCCCGATGTGGGCATCTGGGCGTTTGCTCTGATCATCACTATGTTGCTGACCGTGACAAACCTGTTCAGCGTGAAGAATTACGGCGAGTTCGAATTCTGGTTCGCCCTGATCAAAGTGTTGGCGATCATCGGCTTCATCATTCTCGGTCTGGCGGCAATCTTCGGTTACCTGCCAAACAGCCAGGTCAGCGGTGTTTCGCACCTGTTCGACAGCGGCGGCTTCCTGCCAAACGGCATGGGCGCAGTGCTGGGCGCGATCCTGACCACAATGTTCTCGTTCATGGGTACCGAGATCGTGACCATCGCGGCTGCGGAATCGAAGAACCCGGGCAAGCAAATCTCCAAGGCCACCAACTCGGTGATCTGGCGGATCGGCCTGTTCTACCTCGTGTCGATCTTCATCGTTGTGGCCCTGGTGCCATGGAACGATCCGACCCTGGCCAACCTCGGTTCCTACCAGACCGTGCTTGAGCGCATGGGCATCCCGAACGCGAAAATGATCGTCGACATCGTGGTGCTGGTCGCGGTAACCAGTTGCCTGAACTCGGCGCTCTACACTTCGTCGCGCATGCTGTTTTCCCTTGGCAAACGCGGTGACGCCCCAGCCATGTCGACTCGGGTCAACAAAAGCGGTACGCCTTACTGGGCGGTGATGTTGTCCACTGGCGCAGCGTTCCTGTGCACATTCGCCAACTACGTGGCCCCGGCTGCGGTGTTTGAATTCCTGCTCGCCAGTTCCGGCGCCATCGCATTGCTGGTGTACCTGGTGATCGCGTTCTCGCAACTGCGTATGCGCAAACAGCGCATGGCTCGCGGCGAGAAGATCGTCTTCAGCATGTGGCTGTTCCCGGGCCTGACCTATGCGGTGATCATCTTCATCGTGGCCGCCCTGGCCATCATGCTGTTCCAGGAAGCGCACCGCGTGGAAATCCTCGCCACCGGTCTGTTGAGCCTGCTGGTAGTCGCGACCGGCCTGCTGGTGGCACGCCGCCGCAAGCTGGAAAAACGCGGCGCGGTGGTGTTGAACTGATCCGTAACGCGTAATGCAAAACGGCCGCTGTCAGTGATGACGAGCGGCCGTTTTTGTTTGTGAGCGGTGTTTATTCGCTCTTGCCTTCCTGCGTATCTACCGACTTGCCGTAAGTATCCAGCGCAATCCCGAAGTCAGTGATGAAGTGCGGTTCGCTCAGCCAGGCCTGGGCGGTTTCGATGTCCATGCCGTCGGCCCACATGCGGTAGTCGATCAGCATGTCGGCGGCCAGGTGGGTGGCGGCCATGCCTTCGTTTTCGGCGTTTTCCATGTCCAGCAGTTCAGGGTGATCGACGATGATGAACGCCAGTTCACGCAGCAGTGTCAGCAGCATCTCGTTACGGCTGACGGCTTCGGCGTCGCGCATTTTGCTGAACATCGCCAGGGTGTATTCCGGGATCGGCTCGGCGAGGTGGCCGAGGTCGTCGTCCTGATCCAGCGGTTTGCGGCCGACCATACGGATTTGCTTGGCTTTGGCCTTGGCGCGTTTGGCGCGTTTCTGTTGCTTGTTCAGGGATGCCATGGGAACTCAGTTCTTCTGTTGGGTTTGTGCAGCGATCGCGTCGGAGGCCGCCACATAGTCGGCCTGGAAGGCCGGGGATTCAATCCACGCCAAGGCACCTGCCTCGTCGGTTTCCTGCGACCACTGCCGATACTCGATCAGTGCGGCGAGGATGAAATCCATCGCGCCTTCTTCGCCTTCCTGTTCATAGACCAATTCAAGCAACGGGTCTTCGAGGAACGCGGTGCACAGGGCTTGCTGGTTGATCTTCTCGGCGTCGATCATTTTCTTGAACAGCTCGGTCAGGTCCACCGATTCGAAGTCGATGCGATCGTCGTTCGGGTCCAGCTCGACCGGTGCTTCGGCGCGTTTGGTGCGGTTCTGCTTGGCCTTGGTTTTGGCCCGGGCGGCGCGTTTTTGCTGCTTGTTGGCGGAGGCCATGATGTGTTCCGTCGTGCGTTGGAGGGGCTCAGCTGCGCGGTACTTGCCGCCCGGGTGTGTCGGGGGCCAGTTCGCCGGTTTGCAGCCAGGTCAGAGCGATGGGCCATAGTGTGGCTTGGTATGCGCTGCGAAAAAAGGCGAAATGTCCGACTTGTTGCTCGCCAACGTCCTGCGGTTCGATGCGCAGATGGGTTTTCGAGGCATTGCTGAAGTAATTGAGCAGGCGTTCGATGGCTGCAATTGTGCCGTAGGGATCGTCGCTGATGCTGATAGCCAGGGTTTTCGCACGCAGATGGGAGAAGGGCAGATGCCCGGTTTTCGCCAGCATCACCCGGCCGCTTGGCCGCCCTTCATAACGCGGCGAGGGCGTGCTCCAGTCGCGTACAACGCCTGCCGGCGTGTCTTCCAGCCAGCCGAGACGTTTACCAGGGAAGTAGCCGCAGATCAGCGTCAGCAGCGGCATCAGCACATGCCATTTGCCGAACATGCGCCAGCGCTGTTCGGGTGCGTAATCGCGCCAATAAGCGAACTGCGCGCCGACCGTTACCAGCCGTCGGATTACCTTTCCGGACTCGCCCAAGCCTGCCGCGCAGCCACCAAAACTATGCCCGACCACATCGATGGGCTGTCCGGGAAATTCCCGCTGTGCGCGTTTGAGCATCGCTTCGAAATCCAGTGCGCCCCAGTCTGTCCACGAAGCGTGCAACCCTTTCATTGAGCCGGGACGCGATTCGCCGATGCCACGGTAGTCGTAAGTGATGACATCGAAGCCATTGGCAAACAGATAAGCGGCGAACCGCGAGTAATGACGACAGCGTACTGACGTGGCTGCGTTGATGATCACCACCGGGCGCTGGACATCGGGCATGGCATGCCGCCAGGTGAAACCACTAAGGACAAAACCGTCGGCGGCTGTTTCCTTGATGGGTTCACCTTCTAACTGCGCTGACGATGACGACGTTTGCTGCACATCTGCCAATTCGGGCGTGTCCTGAAAACTCATGGCGTTCGACCTTCGCGGGTAGCTGCCAACAATAATCTCGGTACGCCCAAGGGACAATCCGCAGTTCTTCCACACTTGGGAGCACCGTTTTGTAGCTGCTGGCGAACAGTTACTCATTACCTTTGAAGATCGAGTAACGCGCGACCGCCTCGTTGTCCTGCGCGCACAAAGTGATCCCGACGGTCGGCTTGTCGCCCTCACTGAGATTGAGGGTCGCGCATTCATCCATGTACCACTGGCGTGCCTTGTCGTTTTCGACTGTAATAACCGGCGATAGTGGGTCCAGCTCAATTCGAGACGCAGTGCGTCACGAATTGGAAATGCTTGATAAAACAGGCGGATGTACCGAAGGTTGGAGGCATCAAAGCCCTTCCCGAATTGAGCCGTCAGCTCTTTCGCCAGTGTCGGCAGTAACTGCTTGCCATACCCCCTGATCACTGTCGTATCCCTGCCCGTAGACGCCGCGCTGGACACCGTTCTGCTGCCTGTGGACTACGTCAACCCGATCTGATTAGCGTCGCATGCGCTTGCCCTTCGGCTTCTCCGCAGGCGCCTGCACTTTGCGATAAATCCACAACCCGAACACGCCAATCAGCAGCAGAAACACGGTACCTATGCACTGCGACACGAACTCTATCCAAAATCGCCGTGGTTGTAGGGCCAGGGTATAGGTGTCCTTCGGGCCACGGTTGGTTGTGGTGATCGAGCCGTTGATCCAGTTTTCGATCAACGTATAAATCGATGCACTGATAGCGAAGGTAATCAGCACGCCAACGAATACGGTCAGCCAGAAGGTCGCACGGCTCTGGCGATACGGTGGAGGGTGGGGCAGGGGGATGCGGGTTCGTTTCTGATTCATGGCAATTCTGCGAGCGTCCTTGTACGGTCAGGAAACTGCTGGCTCTTCTCGTTGTTGAGTCAATTGGCCTTGCGTTTTTGGCGGTCGCCCGGCGAGGTGCGCACACTCGGCAATCACCTTCAAGATCTCGATCACCCCCGGGGTCAGCGCTGTGCCAAGACAGATGCGCACGCCTGTGGTTGCATGGCCGTCGGCGAAAAAGATCCCGCTGCCGGCCACGTGGCAACCGCGTTCGGAGGCCAACTGTTGCAGTGCCGACATGTCGGTGTGCCCGGGCAGTTCGATCCAGTGGATGAAGCCTCCGCGCGGTGGCACGTACACGGTTCCCGTGGGGAAGTCCGTGCGCACCAGTGCTTCGACAAAGCTCGCCAGCGAAGACAGTTGCGAGCGGAGCCTGGCGCAGTGTTCTTCCATGTAGCCGCGCCCGATAAATTCGTTGAGAACGTTTTGCGCAAGGCTCGATACCGCCAGGTTGCGCGAAAACATTTGCGCCAGAATGGCATTGCGGTATTTGCCGGCCAGGCACCAGCCAACGCGATAACCGGGCGCGACGGTCTTGGAGAATGACGAGCAGTAAATCGTCTGGCCGCTGGTGTCGTAACTCTTGATGGCGCGCGGGCGGTCCGCTTCTGGCACCAGATCGAAGAAAATGTCGTCCTCGATAATCGGCACGTCAGCTTCGCGTGCGATTTGCGAAAGCCGTGCGCGCGTCTCGTCGGGCATGATGAAACCACGGGGATTCTGCAGCGTTGGGTTGAGAAAGATCACCGCGACCTTTTTCAGCTTCAGCGCTTCTTCGAGATGATCCACGTCCAGGCCCAGTCTGCCGTGCGTGCGGATCGGCAAGGCGCGCATGCCCAGGCGTTCAATGGTCTGCAAGATGCCGTAATAGGTCGGGGTTTCGATGGCGACCGTAGCGCCTCTTGGCGCGACGGCTTCGAGGGCCAGTTCCAGGGCAATGGTGTCGCCCGAGGTCACGAGGATATCGTCCGGCCCGCAGACTACGCCGCGGGTCAGCATCAGCCCGGCGATGCGCCGTCGCAGCGCCGGCAGGCCGGGTGGCGCGACGAGTCCTGTCAGCGAGTTGTCAGCCTTGCCGGCCAGCACTGAAAGGCATTTGTTGAGGAGCACATTCGGCGTGAGGTCGCTGTGCAGGACGGCCGAGTTCAACGACGCGGTGGTGCGCGAGGCGGCTTGGGAGAGCATCGCGACCACCGCATGATTGACGTTGACGGTGACGCTTGAGAAATCGAAACCACTGGCGGGTTTTGCGTGTCCCGAGGCCGAAACAAAATAGCCGATTCGGGGTTTGGTCGAAACATAGGCATCGGCTTCCAGATCAGCCAAGGCGCGCTGAACGGTGGTGATGCTGGTTTCAAACATTCGTGCCAGGGTGCGGATCGAGGGCAGTTTTGTTTCGGCTGCCCAATCACCACTTTCGATCTGACGAATAATCCAGTCCTTGACGATCCGCCAGCGTTTGTCCGGTAAATCAAACCTGTCCATAAGTTCTCTGTTATTTCTCGAAACAATTCAGAGAAAGTAGAGCAAAACGACTCCCGTTGCAGCAACTATGACGATGTTGAGGGCGACCAGGCCGAAGGCGAATCGGATCAGGTTGTTCTCTTCATGCCGATTGGCGCCTGCCAGTCCGGTGATCAGCGACAGAATCGACAGCGATCCCAGCGCACCATGTCCGGCGGCACTGTTGACCATTGCGGCCAGCCACGCGCCGTGTTCGCTGGTCAGGGCGGCAATGGACGGCATGACGAGGGTGTTGCCGCCGACGTTGGAGCCGGTGACGTAACCGGCGATACCCGCCAGCAAGGCGATCGTTGGCGCCAGGGAAAGCCCCGACAGTGATTGCAGCGTGCGCTGCGCCTCGACGAGGAATCCGGCATTGACCATCACCTGAGAAAGCAGCAGGAACAGGAAAATCGTCGTGACCGGAAACTTCGCCCGATTGAACAGCGCGCGCCAGGGGAAACCCGCTGCGGCGCTTTGTTTGATGGCCATCAGCAGGGTGACGATCAGTAGCGCCAGGCCCGGGGATGCCAAAGGCTTCCATGAAACGTGCTCGCCCTTGATGATCCACAGCGCATCCCAGCCCGACAGCACAAACAACCCGCGCGACGCCACGATCACCCCCAGCAAGGCCAGATAAGGCCATGCCGCGCTCGGCCAACGCACCAGTTTCTTGCGTTGCGCGTATGAGATGCCCAGACCCACGCAGGCCACGGCGAGACCGGCCAGCACACCGGAAACTTCCGGGCCGATCCACAGGTTGATGGAAAACAGTACCGCGACGAACAATGCCGTCACCACGATCAGCCCAAGCCACGGCGAAACAGTGCGGATGCCGCCCTGCCACATGGCGATGGCGGCCAGGCAGAGGAACACCGGCGCGCTGATCAGCGCCGAATGACTGCCAAGGGTTTGCGCCGGTAAATGCGCCAGCAACGCGCCAATCACAGTGGCCAGACCCAAGGTGCCCCACGGCATGATGACCATGCCGGCCAAGGCAATTTTCATCCCCGACTGGCGGGTGAACAGGCCCATGAGCAAGGGCACGGTAGCGATCAGCGAGACGCCGAAACCGGTCATTGCTTCGAGCAGTGGCGCCAGGCCCAGCACGATGAAGATGACTTGTGCCGGTGGCGTCCAGCCGAGCTCCTTGACCCAGGCGCCGATGGCCTGCGGTGCACCTCCGCGCTCAACCAGAATGACGAAGGCCAGCCCCGGTACGATCACGCACGCGGTGCTGAGAAACAGGATCGTGGTGTCCTGAAAGATCGCCGAGGTGATCGCGGCGGACACAGGTCCGGCCGCGCCCAGTGCCCACAGCACCAGCACCAGCAGCACACCCGCCAGCGCGGCTTGTACCGGCGGCCGGCGGACGATCAGGATCAGTGCGATGACCAGAGCGATGGGTGACATTTGCAACAAGAGAGAGCTCATACACAGTTTTCCTTAACTTAATCGTGAGTCTGCCCGCTGTACTCGGTCGCCCGCATGGAAGCGCGCTCACAAAAAGTCTGATACCACTCGGTCAGGCGTGCTTGAGCGGAAAAGTCCGATAACTGGCGAAAGGCGATCCAGTCGAGCGCGGTCGCCAGGGCAACGTGGCCGATAGTGATCGGGCCATTGAGGTCCACGTGTTCTTCGATGAAGCGGTAAGCCTCTTTGAGTTTGTAGGCTTGACCGTCGGCGTAGGCCGGATAACGCAAGGCCTCCGGGCGGCGCTCGACTTCCCAGCGCAGCTTGATGCCGACATCGCACATGCCCTGCGCCAAGGCCTGAAGGCGCAGCGCCTTATAGCGCTCGGGGCCGCTTGCCGGGATGAGTTTCGGCCCGTCACTCAGGTCGTCGAGGTATTCACAAATCACGATGGAGTCGAACAGCGCCGTGTCGTCGGGCAGCATCAGCACCGGGACTTTACCTAGCGGGTTGGCCTTGTAGATGACCGCATTCGGCGACGTCGGGCTGGTCTCGTGGTGGATGACTTCCAGGTTCGAAGCCATTCCGAGTTCGTGAGCCAGCACCAGTACTTTGCGGGCGTAGGGCGAATGCGTCTGGTAGAAAAGTTTCATGCTGGAGTACCTGCCTCAAGGATTGCAGTGGCCGCGCGATGAGCGTCCATGAACAGACGCGAGGGCGCACCCGCCGAAGTGACGTAGTGGTTGTAGTAGCAAGAGCCTTCGGCGAGCGGGCCGAGCACCCAGATGTTGCGTACCGGTTCGCCCGAAATCGATTTGGGGTGGCACGCCGCGTCGACATCGATGCCGTCGATGCCCGGCTCGTTGGTTCTCGGGCGGATAAGCCCCAGGCGCGCCAGATCGCGTACCGGTGCACAGTCGCTGTTGTTCACGCCACTGCCCTGGACATAACCGGCGACACGCCGGAAGTTGTCTATCGCCGGTCGTGAGCCGGGCTTGAGAAACGTCAGCAGGCCTGCGTCACACAGGGCGAGCAGGTCGGCGTGGCGCTCCTTCTGCGGGCCGGCAACGAGGCGGTTGATCGCCTTGTGCCAACGGCCGTAGAACTGGCGATGCGAGGCGTCGGTCAGCCCGTCGAAATCCACGGCTTCGCGCAGTCGGTCACGCAGATCGCGCCAGACCTCGATGGCCGCTTTGATCGCCGATTCCCCACGCCCAAGCCGCGATTCGTGCAGGTCGGCTTCGATCGTGTCGTAGATCCAGGCGTGATAGTTGTAAGGCGTCACGTCGTCGGGCAGTGCGTGCCAGATCAGCGCTAGCGGGTTGATGGAGCCGCCGGTCGCTTCGTAATCGCGCAGCAGCGCCTCGCAAGCGACAACACCGGGATTGCCCGCAACACTGACGGCTCTGAGCTTTGCCAGCACCTGCTCCCGCCCTGATTCGCCAAGTACCACGGCGACGGCCGCCGCCCGCATCTCAAGCAGCATGAGCGGCAGGATGTCCTGCTCGAAATCCAGCTGCCGGTGTTGTGCATTTGCCCGCAAGGCTTCGATGCGCGTACTCGTCAGCAGCACGGCGTGGTGGCGGGGATTTTCTATCAGACCATTGGGACGGGTTCGAAACGGCAGCCCGTCCCGTGACTGGATAAAGATCACCGGCTCTTGACCTGAGGGTTCATAGGCGTGACTGGCGTCGGCCATCCGCTTGTAGTGTCCGCCTCGTCCAGAGGTGAGGGCCGCCAAGGTGTCCATTGCGCCCAGCCCCAGCCCTTCGATCAGTACGGTCTCGCCGGGCTCGATGGTGTCGAGGCTGCCGGGCAGTGGATAGATGTTCTCAACGCGTTGGTGATCAGCCGTTTGCAGGCGACCGGTGTGGCCGACCGTCAGGATCAGCCGATCCACCGTCACCGCAGCACCTGAAGCGGTTTTCAGAACGTAATGAGAACCCTCGTTGCGCTCAACAGCCGTGACGGCGTGCTGATGCAGATTCACCGTCACCCAATGAGGAGCGGTGGCGAGGATTCGCGCAAAGGCGTCGGCCAGGTAAGCGCCGAGCAAGTAGCGCGGCAGGAAGTCCTCTGGCTCGACATCGCGTCCATTGGCGGCCAGCAAACCGCTGTCCGGATCGACCTTGAGCCGCTGCGCGCGGCACCACGTCAGGAAGTCCGGCCCCGATCGTTCCCGTGCATCCGCAAGGTTGCCGAATGCCGCCGCGTCCGGAAATACCCCGAGCTGACCGGCAACGGTGTTGAGCAGCAGGTAGTCCGGTTGGTTTGGCCAGTGCGCGCCGCTACCGAGCACATTGGGATCGAAGATGTCGATCACGACGTGTTGCTCCGGGCGCTCTTCAGCAAGGCTCAACAGGCGTTCGAAAATCGACAGCCCGCGCGATCCGCAGCCGACCAGGCCGATGTGCAGAGGCGAATTCACCATCTGCGCTCCTCCCCGAAGAAGGACGGGATGGCGACCGCCGAGCCGTCCTTGACCGCGATGTCGTGGATCATCCGGCCAATCGCCAGATCGAGAATGCCCATGCCGAACGGCGAATAGATCAGCGGTTTGTCTGTGGCGACTTGCAGATCGCCGCGAATCAATTGCGCCACGGTGCCGGTGACGAACTCGCGATGACCGTACTTTTGCTCGGCCAGATGCGGCGATGTATTGGCCTTCAGGCAATGGGTCACGTCGTCGAAGTAGTTGTAACTTTCCTCGATGATTTCTGCGCCGATATCACGCAGCGAGATATTCAACACAATCTGGCCTGGGCGGAATGTCCCGCTGCCTTTGACATAGGGCTCGCCGGCGCTGGTAGCGAACACCACGATGTCGGCGGTCAGTGCGTCCTGCAGCGACAACTGTTGCACATCCGGTAATCCGAGTTGCTTGCCGAATGCCGACAGCGCCTGAGCTGATTCTGCGTTGAGATCGTGAATGCCAACGCTATCGAAAGACCAATCGTCGGCGATGAACGTCTCAAGGATGTTGCGCGAGATCACCCCTCCACCAATGATCGACAGCTTTGGCGCGCTGCGACTTTGGCCATTGAGCCACCAGGCGCCGAGCACCGCCGACGCCGCCGTGCGCACAGCACTGATCAACGCACCTTCCAGTAAGGCGTAGGGATAACCGGTGTCCGGATCGTTGAGGATCAGCACCGCCGAAGCGCGCGGGATACCTGACTTGATGTTGTCGGGATAGCTGGCAATCCACTTGATCCCGGAGACCGATTGATCACCCTCGCTATCGACGATCGCCGCCGGCAGGGCAATGATCCGGTTCGCCGGCTCCGCCGGAAAACGCAGGAAGTAACTGTCGGGGTTAACGGTCTCGCCACGTTCATGGGTGAGGTAAGTCTGCGCGACGATCTCGATGGCTTCCTGACGAAGTCCGTTGAGGATGTCCTTCACGACTGCACCGGGAATGACGTGGAACGGTTGAATCGAAGTTTGAGTGGTCATTGGGGATTACGCCGAAAGTGCCAGAGCGATTTCTGGGAAAAGGGGATGCAGCGCTGCTGCGCCGATGCGCTGGGAAACCCAGTCGTCGGAATAGATGGTTTCGAGGTAGCGCTCACCCATGTCCGGTGAAATCGCCACAACGACATCGTCGGGGCGAATGTGCGGCGCCCACTGCTGGATGCCGGCGAGGACAGTGCCGGTGGAGCCGCCGAAGAGCAGGCCGTAGCGTTGCGCCAGCCAGCGGCAGACCTTGATCGTCTGCTCCTCGGGAATCGACAGGAAGTCGTGAATACCGGACGGCTCGAATATCTCCGGCAGGCGGCTGGTGCCGAGCCCCGGAATATGTCGCGTTCCTCCCGGCAAACCGAACGTGACCGAACCGACGGTATCGACGGCGATGACTTTGGTGTGCGGATGATGTTCGGCGAAGTAGTTCTTGCAGCCCATCAGCGTGCCGGTCGTGCCGGCGCCGACAAACAAGTAATCCACGTGCGCAAACTTACGGGCGATGGACTTGGCCGTCGCTTGATAGTGGGCGAAGGGATTGGTTGGATTCTTGTATTGATTGAGCCAGATGTAGTCGGGGTTTTCCGCGACCATTTGCTCGATCAAACGAATACGTGAATTCAGGTAACCGCCGTTTTCGTCACGCTGATCAACCATGATCATCTCGGCACCCAGTGCCTGCATGAGCTTCCTGTTCGGCGCAGAGATATTCGGATCGATCACACAGACAAACTTGTAGCCCTTGGCAGCGCAGACCATGGCCAGCGCGACCCCCAGATTGCCCGACGAAGACTCGACCAGTCGGGTTTTATGGGAAATCCGGCCCTGGTTTTCCAGATCCGTAACGAGGGCGTGCGCGGTTTTGAGTTTTATCGATCCGGCAGGATTCAGCCCTTCGATTTTCAGTTGGATCGTCGCGCTGCAAAGATCCCTAATCTGCACATAACTGTCTTCATTGATAAGTTGCTTGATCATACGTCGTCCGTTTCGTCTCTTTTGCCGGGCGCACGGGGGCGCCAGCATTCATCCTGGAATGTTTGAAAAGCAGTAAATGCAGTTCGCCTGTTGGGTCTGTTTTCAGATTTTTTAGCTGGACGGGAAGTGACCTTGCGGTGGACACCGATCTATTCAAAAAATCAGGTATTGCGCTCTGAGGGCTTCAGGAGCCCAGAGTTTTGCGGGGCGCAAAGTAGAGCCAGTCATTGGCTCGCCAAGGCTTGGAGAAATACTGGCGAATTTTCCTACACGGGGAGAGATACAGATTTCGGGTTTTTTCCAGTACAGCGGGGGTTGGGGTGTACCGGGAGAAGGGGGGAGAAGGCGGGGGGATTAAATCGCAGGCATAAAAAAACCCTGAATCTTGCGATTCAGGGTTTTCGGTATTTGGTGCCCAGAGACGGAATCGAACCGCCGACACGGGGATTTTCAATCCCCTGCTCTACCGACTGAGCTATCTGGGCAACGGGGCGCATTAAAAGGGTTTTTCGGATTCTCGTCAACGACTTTTTTAAAATTTCTTAAATTAATTCCGTCGCTTACGATCCGCCCCCGATTTCTCGGGGTTACTCGGCAGGCGGAACGTAGCCTTCGGCCTGGGCGTATTCCTCGCCGGAGAAGTACTTGTCCATTTCGCCCTGCAGAAATTTACGATCTTCGGCGTTCATCATGTTCAGGCGCTTTTCGTTGATCAGCAGGGTCTGGTGTTTCTGCCAGTCGGCCCAGGCCTTGGCGGAGACGTTGTCAAAAATATCCTGACCTTTTGTGCCCGGGAAAGGAGCGCGATCCAGGGCTGGCAGTTCTTCGTGGTACTTGCGGCACATTACGGTGCGGGTCATGTCGACTCTCCTGCATTCAATACGGCGGCCGCGCGTTCGAGCAAGGTTTTGACCGGGGCGGCGAGGCCCAGGCGCGGCGGGGTGGCGAGGTTATACCAGAGCCAGTCGACCTCGGCCACGTGATGGCTGGCCTCCTGCACCTGAACCAGCCAGGGTTCGATGGACAGCTGGAAATGGCTGAACGTGTGGACGAGGCTCGGCAGCGCCTGCTGCTCGCCCAGTGCCAGCGAGTGCTGATCGGCGAGATGTTGCAAGTCGTCGAGGTCGTCAAGTTCCGGCAGGCTCCACAATCCGCCCCACAGACCGGTCGATGGGCGGCGATAGAGCAGAATCGCGCCGTTGCCATTGGCGAGCATCGGCATCAGCGTGCGTTTCTGCGGGATAGCCTTGCGCGGCTTGGGAATCGGGTAGCGCGTTTCCAGGCCGAGCATGTGCGCCTCGCAGCCACGCTCCAGCGGGCAGAGCAGGCAACTCGGCTTGCTGCGCGTGCACAGCGTAGCGCCGAGATCCATCATCGCCTGGGTGTAGGCGTTGACGCGATCGTGCGGCGTAAAGCGCTCTGCGTTGGCCCACAGTTGTTTGGCGACCTTCGGCTCGCCCGGATAACCCTCTTGCGCGGTAAATCGCGCCAGCACGCGTTTGACGTTGCCGTCGAGGATCGGCGCGCGCAGGCCCATGCTGATGCTGGCGATGGCGCCCGCGGTGGACAAGCCGATGCCCGGCAGATCCGTTAACTTTTCAACATCGCGCGGAAACTCGCCGCCGTACTCGCTGACGACGATTTTTGCGGTCTTCTGCAAATTGCGCGCGCGGGTGTAGTAGCCCAGGCCCGTCCACAGGTGCAGCACTTCGTCTTCTGGCGCCTCTGCCAGCGCTTCGACCGTTGGCAGTGCGGCCATGAAGCGGTCGAAGTAATTGAGCACAGTGCTGACCTGAGTCTGCTGCAACATGATTTCCGACACCCACACCCGATACGGGTTGATGTCCTGCTGCCAAGGCAAGTCGTGGCGGCCGTGGCGGTCGAACCAATCCAGCACCGCCTCTGAAAACTGCTCCGCTCTCATCGCTTGAACAGCCCCTTCAATGCGTTTTTCAGTTCCGGGCTGACCTTGTCGCCCAGTTTTTCGTCGATTTTTTCGCTCAACTTGTCGCCGGCGAGTTTGCTTGCGACCTGGCCAAGGCGTTCGTTATCCAAGCGGCAGGCTTTGGCGCCCAACTCCAGCGGGCCGCGGCAGCGCAGCGGCCACTCGACACCGACGAATTTATCGCCGACCTGGCAGGCCGGGTCCGGCATGGCGCTGGTGTCGCCTTCGACGATGATGCCGACGCGGTAATCCATGCCCAGCACGCGCAAATCGATATCGCCGTCACCGTTGACGGTCATGCCCGGGATTCGGACTTTCAGATCCGGGTTGCTGGCAATGCCGTTGCGGAACGTCAGGTTGCCCTTGAGCTCCTGGAACGGCGTGTCCTTGCCCCGTGGCTCGCCGCTGAGGGTTTTGCGATTAAGCGTGGCGATGCCTTTGCACAGTTGCTGCTCAAGGTTGGCGTTGAGCAACACGCCGTTGTTGATCACGAAGCTGGCGTTACCGTTGAGGGAGTCGATCAGCGCCTGTTGGCTGTTGCCGCTGCCGGTAACGTTGCTGGTGAGGTTCACCAAACCTTTGACCGGAGGGGTCTTGCCTTGGCTTTCGAGGATTTTTTCCACCGGCACGCGGTTGATCCGGGTTTGCAGGTTCAGCACCGGTGCCGTTGGGCGCACGTCGAGAGTGCCTTTTGCTTCGAAGTCGCCGTTGTACAACTCACCGCGCAGGTTCTCCAGGGTCAGCAGGCCGCTCTGACCGGTGGCTTTGAGCGCGGCATTCTGGATTGGCAACTTGTCGAGGATCAGTTGGCCGAAGGTCAGGTCGGCGTCGACGTCGAGTTTGGCCAAACGCTCAACCGGCAGCAGGCGTTCGGTGCTCCAGGCGCTTTTGCTCGGTTTGTCCGGCAGCGGCGTGGAACCTGCGCCGGCCATGGCGTCGGCTTCGGTGCTGGCGACTTCGGCCTGACGCACTTGCGTGGCGCTGGTAGCTTTTTCCGATTTCGGCGGCAGGTAGCGGTCGACGTCGAAGGTGTCGGCCTTGAGGATCGCCCGCAGCGATTGTTTGGCGAAGTCTTCGACGGCGATGCGGCCGCTGAAGCTGCTGTCGTCGAGTTTCAGGTTGATGTTGTCGAAAGCGACGCTGGTCGGCGTCGCCGCAACGCGGCTGACCAGTTCGACCTTGCTCAGGCTGCCCTCGGCCATGGCTGGCAGTTTCTGGCCGATGCTGTCGACGAATTTTGCTAGATCAAACTGGGCGATCGAGATGCCGCCAGTGATCTGCGGAGTCTTGTCGAGATCGTTAGCCTTCAGTTCACCCAAGGCGCGCAATTGATTGGCGGAGATCTTGATGCCAGTCCATTCGGCGACGTTCGCGGCTTTATCGAGCAATATTTGCCCTTGGGCTGAGAAGGTCATGGTCTTGCCTTGCAGCGGATCACCGGCTACTTCGCCGGAGAGCTTCATGTCTTCGAACTTGTAGCGTTGCAGGGCGCGCTCGAAGCGCAGTTCGCCGCTGAGTTCGGTACGCACCCGCAATACCGGCTGATTGGTGCCTAGGAAGGCGGTGGCCTTGATCGGAATGTTGGTCGAATCGTGCACCGGGCCGGTGCTCAATTGGATGCTCTCGGCGCTGAACTGCTTGCCGGTGAGTTCGTCGTTGTACTCAACGCGGGCGTTGTTGACGGTCAGGCTGTCGATGTCGAGGCGGATCGGCTGGGCCGGTTTTTCCACCGCTACCGGGGTGTCGCTGGCCGGTTGGCTTGGGGGGGCGGGTGGCGTGGAACCAGCCGCTACCGGCACCTTGCCGATGTCTTCCCAGTTGCCGTGGCCATTCTTGTCGCGGTTCAGGCGCAGATTCAGACCTTCGACACGTACGTCACTCATCTGCACTTCGCGGCGCAACAGCGGCAGCACGCGCACGGACAGGCCGAGCATCTGCAAATCGGCAAAAGGTTCGGCAGGCTTGGCCAGGGTGGCAACGCTGGCCTCGTGCAGTTCCAGGCCGAGCCACGGGAACAGGCTCCAGCCGATATCGCCATTGAGCGTCAGCTCGATGTGGGCCTTGTCGCGGGCTATCTGGCGGATCTCGTCTTTGTAATCGTTGGGATCGAAGAGGTGGGTCAGGGCAAAGCCTGCCGCCACAATGATCAGCAACAGCCCGAGAAGTACCAGACCCAGGATTTTGCCGAACGCTTTCATGGGCGAGTCCTTGTAATTTAGTCGAATTCGTAATTTAGCCGGGGAGTATAGCGCTGCAACGACCCGGTCCGGTGTGGCGTCATGTTGCCGTTATCGTCAGCAGCACCTGAAACTTCGCGGCCAGCGCCTGAATCTCAAGCTGCCCCGCAGGCGCCAGCAGGCATAGTCCTGGCCTCGCTTGCGACGCCATTTTCTGCGTTTGGTTCACCGTCTCTCGGCGAGACGATCTTCTGATTTTGAAAAAACCGGTTCAAAAGATCCCGGCGTTTCCCTGCTTCTTCAGAGGAGGAGATCAGATGACACGAAAAAAGGTGATATCAGTTTGGTTTTTCTGTCACGTGCAAATGGTAACCTTCGCCGGTTCGTCCGTCCTTCTGCGACTTAACGTCGCGCCTTCAAGGAGCTTCACCCAAAAAAAGGTCATGCCTGCGTGCATAAGGCCGAGGGTGAACAGTGGCTGGCGAACCATTCTAATAATTGGGGGATACACAATGAGCACGAGCATCACGGCGGACGGCCTTCGCGCCGACCAGCCTGCGTTCCTGTCCAAGGAGCGCATCATCGCCAAGCCCGGTTTCAACCGTTGGCTGGTTCCACCGGCCGCTCTGGCCATCCACCTGTGCATCGGCATGGCCTACGGCTTTTCGGTGTTCTGGTTGCCACTGTCCAAGGCGCTGGGCGTCACCAAACCGGTAGCCTGCGCGCCGGACATGAGCTTCATCGCACAAGTCTTCTCTTCGCAATGCGACTGGCCGATCTCGATGCTCGGCTGGATCTACACCCTGTTCTTCATCTTTCTCGGCTGCTCGGCCGCGATCTGGGGTGGCTGGCTTGAACACGCAGGGCCGCGCAAGGCTGGTGTTGTATCGGCATTGTGCTGGTGTGGCGGTCTGCTGATCTCGGCGCTGGGGATTTATACCCACCAGATCTGGCTGATGTGGATCGGCTCCGGCGTGATCGGCGGTATCGGTCTGGGTCTGGGCTACATCTCGCCGGTATCGACCCTGATCAAGTGGTTCCCGGACAAGCGCGGCATGGCGACCGGCATGGCGATCATGGGCTTCGGTGGTGGCGCGATGGTCGGTGCGCCGTTGGCGACGGCGCTGATGAGTCACTTCGCCTCGCCTGAAGGTGTCGGCGTGTGGCAAAGCTTTGTGGCCATGGCTGCAATCTACTTTGTGTTCATGATCGGTGGCGCCCTGGCCTACCGCGTGCCGCCTACCGGCTGGAAGCCTGAGGGCTGGACTGCACCGGCGAAGAAAGCGTCGAACTCGATGATCACTCATCGTCACGTGCACGTGAATGTGGCTTGGAAAACTCCGCAATTCCGTCTGGTGTGGCTGGTGCTGTGCCTGAACGTATCGGCGGGTATCGGCATCCTCGGCATGGCTTCGCCACTGCTGCAGGAAGTGTTCGGTGGCAAGTTGCTCGGTGTTGATGTGCCGTTCGGTCAACTGGATGCCGGGCAACTGGCTTCGATTGCCGCGATTGCTGCCGGTTTCACTGGTTTGCTGAGCCTGTTCAACATCGGTGGTCGGTTCTTCTGGGCATCGTTCTCGGACTATCTGGGTCGCAAAAACACCTACTTCGTGTTCTTTGCGCTGGGTTTTGCCCTGTACGCATTGATCCCGAACCTCGGCCACTTGGGCAACGTTGCGCTGTTCGTGGCGGCGTTTTGCATCATTCTGTCGATGTACGGCGGTGGTTTTGCGACTGTTCCGGCATATCTGGCTGACTTGTTCGGCACGCAGATGGTCGGTGCGATTCACGGTCGTCTGCTGACTGCCTGGGCTGCGGCTGGCGTGCTCGGCCCGGTGCTGGTGAACTACCTGCGTGAGTATCAACTGAGCATCGGCGTTGAACGCGCCGCCGCTTACGACATCACCCTGTACATCCTGGCAGGCCTGCTGGTGTTGGGCTTCCTGTGCAACCTGCTGGTGCGCCCGGTGGCCGACAAGTACTTCATGACCGACGCCGAACTGGCTGCCGAACAGGCACTGGGTCATGACAAAGGTGCTGATGCGAGCACCGTTCTGGAGTGGAAAGCTGCACCGGGCAGCAAGCCATTGGCTATCGCTGCGTGGCTGGCGGTCGGTATTCCGTTGGCGTGGGGTGTGTGGGTGACCCTGCAGAAAACGGCGGTATTGTTTCACTAAGTAAACGCTAAAACGCAGTACCCCTGTGGGAGCGAGCCTGCTCGCGAAGACGGCGTGTCAGTCGACATCAGTGTTGGCTGATATACCGCTTTCGCGAGCAGGCTCGCTCCCACATTTGTTTTTGGGGTGTCCAAAATGAGTTGTATGGACATGTCTACCCGCGACAGCCGGGCGTTCTATCCGTCTGCCATATCACCTCGCGTGTTTCTGTTTCGGCCTCGCGCCCCTATAATGGCTGCCTTTTTCGCCCAATGATTTTGCGGAGCTGGTGATGGCCGAACGTAAGGCGTCTGTCGAGCGCGACACTCTGGAAACCCAGATCAAAGCCTCGATCAACCTTGATGGCACCGGAAAGGCCCGATTCGATATCGGTGTTCCTTTTCTTGAGCACATGCTGGATCAGATCGCCCGTCACGGGTTGATCGACCTGGATATTGAATGCAAGGGCGATCTGCATATCGACGACCACCATACGGTGGAAGACGTCGGTATCACTCTCGGCCAGGCCTTCGCCAAAGCCATCGGCGACAAGAAAGGCATCCGTCGCTACGGCCACGCCTACGTGCCGCTCGATGAAGCGCTGTCGCGCGTGGTGATCGACTTCTCCGGTCGTCCAGGCCTGCAGATGCACGTGCCGTACACCCGCGCCACCGTGGGCGGCTTCGACGTTGACCTGTTCCAGGAGTTCTTCCAGGGCTTCGTCAACCACGCGCTCGTCAGCATGCACATCGACAATCTGCGCGGCACCAACACTCACCACCAGATCGAAACCGTGTTCAAGGCTTTCGGCCGCGCCCTGCGCATGGCTGTGGAGCTGGATGAGCGCATGGCCGGGCAGATGCCATCGACCAAAGGCGTTCTGTAATGCAGACGGTTGCAGTTATCGACTACGGCATGGGCAACCTGCACTCGGTGGCCAAGGCCCTCGAGCACGTCGGTGCCGGCAAGGTGCTGATCACCAGCGATGCGGACGTGATCCGTGAAGCCGACCGCGTGGTCTTCCCCGGCGTTGGCGCAATTCGCGATTGCATGGCGGAGATCCGTCGCCTCGGTTTTGACTCGTTGGTGCGTGAAGTCAGCCAGGATCGGCCGTTCCTCGGTATCTGTGTCGGCATGCAAGCCTTGCTCGACACCAGCGAAGAGAACGACGGCGTTGACTGCATCGGCCTGTTCCCGGGCGCGGTGAAGTTCTTCGGCAAAGACCTGCACGAAGACGGCGAACACCTGAAAGTCCCGCACATGGGCTGGAACGAAGTGAAGCAGTCGGTGAGTCACCCGCTGTGGCATGACATTCCGGACATGGCGCGTTTCTACTTTGTGCACAGCTATTACATCGCCGCCGCCAATGCGCGGCAGGTGGTGGGCAGCGGTCATTACGGCGTCGATTTCGCTGCAGCACTGGCCGAAGGCTCGCGCTTCGCCGTGCAGTTCCACCCGGAGAAGAGCCATACCCATGGCCTGCAATTGCTGCAGAACTTCGCCGCGTGGGACGGTCGCTGGTAAATGGCCGCCAAGAAGTCCAAGCCGCCGATCCTGACCCTCACTCCCGAGCAGGAGAGCGAGGCCAATCACAAGATCAAACGCTTTATGGAAGATCGTTTCGAACTCGACCTCGGGTCATTCGAAGCGGCCGAGATTCTTGAGTTGTTTACCCGCGAAATTGCTCCGCACTATTACAACAGGGCGATTTTCGATGTGCAGACCCACCTCAAGGAGCGGTTTGACAGCATCGAAAGTGACCTGTGGGCGCTCGAGAAAAACTGATTTCCGAGCCAAGCTGAACATTCAAATTTGAAGGTTTGCCAGATGCTGATTATTCCCGCTATCGATCTTAAAGACGGCGCCTGCGTACGTCTGCGCCA
This sequence comes from Pseudomonas sp. LBUM1652, assembly GCF_059716105.1. Taxonomy (NCBI): domain Bacteria; kingdom Pseudomonadati; phylum Pseudomonadota; class Gammaproteobacteria; order Pseudomonadales; family Pseudomonadaceae; genus Pseudomonas; species Pseudomonas sp. LBUM1652. The sequence continues at coordinate 373,872 of NZ_CP166804.1, forward strand.
GGGCCGCATGGAAGATTCCACAGTGTTCTCCGATGACCCGGTGAGCATGGCTGCCAAGTGGGTAGAGGGCGGTTGCCGTCGTCTGCATCTGGTCGATCTGAATGGCGCATTCGAAGGCCAGCCGGTCAACGGCGAAGTGGTCACTGCCATCGCCAAGCGTTACCCGACCCTGCCGATCCAGATTGGCGGCGGCATTCGCTCGCTGGAAACCATCGAGCACTACGTCAAGGCTGGCGTGAGCTACGTGATCATCGGCACCAAAGCGGTGAAAGATCCGGCGTTCGTGGCTGAAGCCTGCCGTGCGTTCCCGGGCAAAATCATTGTCGGTCTGGATGCCAAAGACGGTTTTGTCGCTACTGATGGCTGGGCTGAAATCAGCACCGTGCAGGTGATTGATCTGGCCAGGCAGTTCGAAGCCGATGGTGTGTCCTCGATCGTTTATACCGACATCGCCAAAGACGGCATGATGCAGGGCTGCAACGTGCCGTTCACCGCCGCGCTGGCGGCGGCCACGAAGATCCCGGTGATCGCTTCCGGCGGCATCCACAACCTCGGTGACATCAAGTCGCTGCTCGACGCCAAGGCGCCGGGCATCATCGGCGCGATCACCGGCCGGGCGATCTACGAAGGCACTCTCGATGTCGCCGAAGCGCAAGCTTTCTGCGATTCGTACAAAGGCTGAGGACTGACCATGGCGCTGGCCAAACGCATCATCCCTTGCCTGGACGTGGATAACGGCCGGGTCGTCAAAGGTGTGAAGTTCGAGAACATCCGCGATGCCGGCGACCCGGTGGAAATTGCCCGTCGCTATGACGAGCAGGGTGCCGACGAGATTACCTTTCTCGACATCACCGCCAGCGTCGATGGCCGCGACACTACGCTGCATACCGTCGAGCGTATGGCCAGCCAGGTGTTTATCCCGCTGACCGTCGGCGGTGGCGTGCGTACCGTGCAGGACATCCGCAATCTGCTCAATGCCGGTGCCGATAAGGTTTCGATCAATACCGCTGCGGTGTTCAATCCGGAGTTCGTTGGCGAAGCGGCGCAGCATTTCGGCTCGCAATGCATCGTCGTCGCCATCGACGCGAAGAAGGTTTCCGGCCCGGGCGAAACCCCGCGCTGGGAAATCTTCACCCACGGCGGTCGCAAGCCGACCGGCCTCGACGCGGTCGAGTGGGCAAAGAAAATGGAAGGCCTCGGTGCCGGTGAGATCCTGCTGACCAGCATGGATCAGGACGGCATGAAAAACGGTTTCGACCTCGGCGTGACCCGTGCCATCAGCGATGCACTGGGCATTCCGGTGATCGCTTCCGGTGGTGTCGGCAACCTGCAGCATCTGGCCGACGGCATCCTCGAAGGTCACGCCAGCGCGGTGTTGGCGGCGAGTATTTTCCACTTCGGCGAATACACCGTGCAGGAAGCCAAGGCGTATATGGCGCATCGTGGGATTGTAATGCGCTAAACCATACAGGCCAGTGGACAGCATGGCGTACCCAAGGCACTCTTGGGCACGCCATGGATTTCGGTAGCCCGACATGATCAAACGCCTGCTTCTTGTTCTCGCCAGTGCCTCTGTGTTGCTGCTCAACACGGCCCGTGCGGAAAACAGTCCCGACACCGATCTGGTGCTGCTCACCGAAAACTTCCCGCCGTACAACATGGCGAAGAACGGCAAAAACTTCGCCCAGGGCGAGAACATCAACGGTATTGCGACCGATATCGTGCGAGAGATGTTCCAGCGTGCCGGTGTCAGCTACAGCCTGACACTGCGCTTCCCTTGGGAGCGGGTCTACAAACTGGCGCTGGAAAATCCCGGTTACGGTGCCTTCGTGATGGCGCGTTTGCCGGATCGCGAGAAACTCTTCAAATGGGTCGGCCCGATCGGCCCCGACGACTGGATTTTGTTGGCCAAGGCTGACAGCAAGATCACCCTCGAAACCCTCAATGACGCGCGCAAATACAAGATCGGTGCCTACAAGGGCGATGCGATTGCCGAGACGCTGACCAAGCAAGGCCTGAAGCCGGTAGTGGTGCTGCGCGATCAGGACAATGCGAAGAAGCTGGTCAACGGTCAGATCGACCTGTGGGCGACGGGTGATCCTGCCGGCCGATATCTGGCGCGACAGGATGGTGTGACCGGGCTCAAGACCGTGCTGCGTTTCAATAGCGCAGAGTTGTACCTGGCACTGAACAAAGACGTCTCCGACGACGTTGTCGCCAAGCTTCAGGCCGCGCTCGATCAACTGCGCAAAGAAGGTGTAGTTGACGACATCATGGCGCGGTATCTGTAGCGCTCGGCAAATCTGGCTCCGGTGGCGAGGCGATGACTTCGTTGTCTGCTCCGGGAGTCCGTGTGTCCATTTCCACTTCTGGCTCCTGTTGCGCAACGACAGTGACTTCAGGCTCCGCGGGCGTGTACTGGCTGATGTGCAGGCTGGCGCCATCGGTGTAACTGAAACCACCTGTCACCGGCGTACCGTCAGCGCGCATTAGCCGGTAGTCGCTCTGCTTCAGATAAACCGCCACGGATCTGTTTTTGTCCACGACAGCGACCACGTCAATGGCTGCTGTGTTTAACCATTCGTTGGCGTGAATTTCACATTGGGTGAAATCGTGGCTCAGTCGCGCCGAAAACAGGAGCGGGTTGGGCAGGCTGGTTTGCCATTGAGCGCCAAACTCGACCGAGGTGATGCGGGTGAATGTGCGCAGGCTTTCAGTTCGCTGCGCACGGGGAGATGTCCATCTGAACGTCTTGCTCTGGTCGTCTGTGTTGTGGCCATGGCCGACAAGCACATACTGATCCGTGCGTTCCAGAAGATAGCAAGGTGACAGGCGTAGCTGCTCAAGGGGAGGGAGTTGCGGGTCTCTTACTGCAAACCAGGGAAGTCGAACGATGTAAGTGGGCTTGTCCGCAGCCTCCGCAAGCGCTGGCGTTTCCCCGCAAAGCACAGGTGCTGTTGGCTGCGGGTTGACCTGAAGCGGGATCTGCATGCGCAACGAGTAGACAGGAGCATTGGCCGGCCTTGAGTAGCCGCTGAAACCGGTAAAGGTGCCCGGTGCCAGATGGATCTCACCCGATGCGGGGGCTGGCGGTACGGCAGTCCAGACGCTCACACTTTGTCGGGCACCGCTGCTTTTGTCGTTCCAGACCGGTTCGGTGCCGCTCGATGCAATCACCAGATCCTCACGGACACAACGGACCGCGTTGAACGAAGGTTTTTCGTGGTCGCTTGAGCAAACCGACCCCAGTGCCACGTAGCCGTCTGGGGGGATTGGTTTCCAGATCGATAGGTCTCTTTTCGATCCTGAGCCGGAATCTTTCCAGATCAACTGGTAATCGTCGGGGCGACACAGCGCCTTGCCCTTGGCGGGATCGGTGCTGGGTGTGTCTGCTTCGCAAACCACAGCCACCACGCGCGTGCCGTTGATATTGCCGTGACCGACAGAGGCGACGTCGCCCAGAGGGAAATAGCCTGGCAGCAGATCAGGGGCAGGGGTGGGGTGCCAGAAGGCTGCAGGTTTTGCCTGCAAACCGCTGGTATCCCAGATTCGCAGAAATTCTGTCGTGAAGTTGATCAGCAGGTTGTCGGTTTTTATGGAGTTCATTCGCCCGGCAGACGAAGTGATTTGTTCATCGGTCGTCATAGTCAGTCCTGATAGTTGATGGGCGACTCAAGGGGAGTCGCGACCTGTTGCAGGTCTCACTATCAGCAAGTGCGCCAGACCTCTGGCGGTAACTATGTATTTACATTCGTGACCGGGTGTTACCGATACACGCCGTCTTTGCCATGACCGGCCATGGCGCGATTGCTGCGCACGCTGATCATCTGCTTGATGTCGATCCACTCGATGCCTTGGGCCTTGAGCTTGGGCAACTCGCGCTCGAGCACCGCCAGCGTCTGTGGATAAGGATGTCCGATCATCAAGGCTGAACCTTGTTTGTGCGCAAGGCTGATCGCTGTCTGCAACTGGGTAAAGATCGCCGCCTCGGTGCGCTCGTCATCGAGGAATACATCGCGGGAAACACTCGCCAGATCGATCTTCTGCGCCTGTTGCGCGGCCACGGTCTGCGCGCTGGTGCGGCTGTCGACGAAGAACTTGTGGCGGCGCTGCAACTCCGCCATCAACCATGCCATCGCTACCGGTTGCGCAGTCATGCGACTGCCCATGTGGTTATTGATGCCGGCGGTGAAGGGGACCCTTTTGAACGCAGCGTTGAGGCGTTTTTCGAGTTCTTCGATGGGTAGTTCCGGATGCCAGGCAAACGGACCGGTGGCCGGGTCCATCGGCATGTGCAGGATGACGACCTTGCCGGCGCGATGGGCCTCGCGGGCGAATTCGGTGGCGTGCGGTGTGTCGGGCATGATCGCCGTGGTCACCGGGCCAGGCAGGGCCAGCACGCGGCGATCCCGGGGCAGGTTCTGCCCCAGGTCGTCGATGATCAGCGTCAGGTAGGCTTTGTGCGGTGTCGGTTTGGCGGGCTCTGCGTGAGCAGTACCCGCCAGACAACACAACAGGACGAAGAGGAAACGCAAACCCAAACCCATCCTCAACGGCCGGAGGTGATGCTCAGGCCTTTGAGCAGGCTGAGGGCCTGGGCCAACTGGTAATCATCATCCTGCGGCATCGCTTTGGCCTTGGTGCCGGAACCGGTCGGTTTGTCGGCGCCGCCGTTGCCATTGCCCAAGTGACCTTGCAGATCGGCTTCCTTGAAGTAATCGCCGTCCGCCTCGTTGGTGATCTTGGCCTTGCGCACTTCGATGTCCGGGACGATGCCCTGGGCCTGGATCGAGCGACCATTGGGCGTGAAGTACAGCGCGGTGGTGATCTTCAGCGCGCGGTCGTTATTCAGCGGCAGCACGGTTTGTACCGAGCCTTTGCCGAAACTGGTGGTACCCATGACCACAGCGCGTTTCTGATCCTGCAGGGCGCCGGCGACGATTTCCGAGGCCGAGGCGCTGCCACCGTTGATCAGCACGACCATCGGCACGGCTTCGCTTTCGTCCTTGCCGGTGGCGGAGAAGCGCAGCTCGGAGTTGGCGATCCGGCCTTTGGTGTAGACGATCAGGCCTTTGGTGATGAAGTGGTCGACCACTTCCACCGCCGCCTGCAACACGCCGCCCGGGTTGTTGCGCAGGTCGAGAATGATGCCGTTGAGCTTCTTGCCGTTGTCCTTGCGCATCTTGGCCAGGGCCTTGGAGACCTCTTCACCGGTCTTGACCTGGAACTGGGTGATGCGGATGTAACCGTAGCCCGATTCGAGCAACTGCGACTTGACGCTCTTCACCTGAATCACTGCACGCGCCAGGGTCACGTCAAACGGCGTGCCGCCGTCACGGACCAGGGTCAGGGTGATTTTCTGGCCGATCTTGCCGCGCATCTTGTCCACGGCTTCGGTCATGGTCTGGCCGCGCGTCGGCGCGCCGTTGATCTTGACGATGAAGTCGCCGGCCTGAATACCGGCCTTCGACGCAGGCGTGTCGTCGATTGGCGAGACGACTTTGATGAAGCCGTCTTCGGCACCGACTTCGATACCCAGACCGCCGAACTCGCCGCTGGTGCTTTCCTGCAACTCGGTGAAGTCTTCAGGGCCCAGATAAGCGGAGTGTGGATCAAGGTTGCTGAGCATGCCCTTGATCGCGTTCTCCAGCAGGGTCTTGTCGTCCACCGGTTCGACATAGGCGGCTTTGATCCGGTCCATGACCTCGGCAAAGGTGCGCAACTCTTCCAGCGGCAGCGGGGCTTTGGAGGTCGCGGCAGTGCCTGCCGGCGCGACGGCCGGGGCCGGTTGAGCGGCGAACGCCAAAGGCGCGCCGATCACCAGGGCGATCGTCAGGGCCAGCGAGGTAAGGCGGGACAAATGCAGCATGTCGAACGAACTCCTGAAATTTGGTGACTCAACGCCTATCCTTGCGCGCGGCACCATTGCGCCGGATCACTCGGGTGACCCTGCTGACGAATTGCAAAATACAGCGCTGATGTGTCCTGGCCGCCACTGTTACCGACAGTGGAGATGGACTCACCGGCTTTAACCACGTCGCCGGCTGACTTGAGCAGCGTCTGGTTGTGACCGTAAAGACTCAGAAAACCGTTGCCGTGATCGAGGATCACCAGCAGCCCGGCACCGCGCAACCAGTCGGCAAACACTACGCGCCCGCCGTGTACGGCGTGCACCTGGCTACCGGCAGAGGCGCTGATCATCACGCCATCCCACTTGGTCCGGGCATCGTCGCCACGACTTTCACCGAAGCGTGCCAGCAGTCGACCATCAACTGGCCACGGAAGTTTTCCCCGGGTTGCAGCAAAAGGCCCGCCAAAGGTCTCGCCGCTGCTGGAAACCAGCGCGCCGGCTGTTGATCTGGCTGGTTTTCGTGGGGCGTCGCTGTTTTCAGCCTGCGCCTCACGCAAGCGCTTTTTTTCCGCTTCCTGCTGGGCGATCAGCGCTTTCTGCCGCGCCTCTTCTGCCTCACGAGCCTGTCGGGCCAGGGTTTCTTCAATGGTTTTAAGGACTTTAGACAGGTCTGCCTGATCCTGCTCGCGAGCGACGAGCTTCTGGTCGCGGGCCTTCACGTCATCGTTGAGCTTGGCGAGGACTTGCTGGCGTTCCTTGCGAACCTTGTCGAGCTCGTCACGCTGGCTGTCGAGGCTGCTTTTCTGCACGAGCAATTGCGCTTGCTGCAAGCCGATGTCTTTTTCGACATTAGCCAGTTGGCGCAGGGTTTCGTTGAAGTTCTTCAACTGCTCCAGGCGGGCCTGGCTCAGGTAATCGTAATAGGTGAGGGTGCGGGCGAATTTCTCGGGGTTCTGCTGGTTGAGCAGCAACTTGAGGTATTCCTGACGGCCGTTCTGATAGGCAGCGCGGGCCTGGATGGCGATCAGTCGCTGCTGTTCAGTGCGCGCGCTCTGGAGTTTTTTTTTCTCCGCATCGAGTCGCTGCAGCTCGGATTCGCTCTTTTGCAGTTCTTTCTGCAGCGCATCGACCTGTTTCTGCAGCTTGCCCATCTCGGTTTCAGTGCCCTTGAGCTCTTTCTGCACGCCGGATTTTTCTTCCTGGAGCTTGCCCAGCAGCTTTTTCAGCTCGGCAATATCCTGACGCGTGGCATCCAACTGTTGTTGGGTTTGCGCGCGCTCGTCAGCGAAGGCCGGTTGGAGCAGGCAGGTCAGAGCGAGGGCAATCAGGACGCGAAGCATAGGGGCGGGCGGCACCAGGGTAAGGGACGGCCTAGTATGCCCGCCCGACGCTGCAAAAAAAACGCCCAATTGGGGCTGTGTGATAACTGGACTGAAAAACACCACAAACCTTTGTAGGAGTGACCTGTGGCGAGGGGATTTATCCCCGATCGGCTGCGCAGCAGTCGTAAAACCCGAACACCCGATGCATCTGATACGCCGCGGTGTCAGGTTTCAGGGCGGCTCCGCCACCCATCGGGGATGAATCCCCTCACCACAAAATCATTCCAACAGGGTTTTTGCGGTGCTTGCTGATTCGAGTCAGACCAGAATCGAGGTACCAGTCATTTCCGCCGGTTTTTCCAGACCCAGCAGTTTCAGCATGGTCGGCGCCACATCCGCCAGTACGCCGCCTTCACGGACCTTGAGGTCACGCTTGCCGACATAAATGAACGGCACCGGCTCGGTGGTGTGCGCGGTGTGCGCCTGCCCGGTGGACTCGTCAGCCATTTGCTCGACGTTGCCGTGGTCAGCGGTGATCAGTGCTTCGCCATCGACCTTCTCCAGCGCTTCGACGATGCGGCCGACGCAGGTGTCGAGGCATTCAACCGCCTTCACCGCCGCGTCGAACACGCCGCTATGACCAACCATATCGCCGTTGGCGTAGTTGACCACGATCACGTCGTAGCGCTGGTTTTCGATGGCATCGACGATGCGGTCGGTCACCTCAGGCGCGCTCATTTCCGGCTGCAGGTCGTAGGTGGCGACTTTCGGCGACGGGATCAGGATGCGCTCTTCGCCCGGGAACGGTTCTTCGCGACCGCCGGAGAAGAAGAAGGTCACATGGGCGTATTTCTCGGTTTCAGCGATGCGCAGCTGGGTCTTGCCGTTTTTCGCCAGGTAGTCGCCCAGCACGTTTTCCAGGCTGCCGGCGGCGAAGGCGCAAGGCGCGGGAATGCTCGCCGCGTATTGGGTCAGCATGACGAAACCGGCAAGTGCAGGCTGGCGTGCGCGCTCGAAGTCGTTGAAATCGTTTTCGACGAATACGCGGGTCAGCTCGCGGGCGCGGTCGGCGCGGAAGTTCATGAACACCACGGCGTCGCCGTCTTCGACTTTCACCGGCTCGCCGATGGTGGTGGCTTTGACGAATTCGTCGCTCTCGCCGCGAGCGTAAGCGGCTTCCAGGCCTTCCTGAGCGGTGGCGGCGTTGAATTCGCTGTTGCCGTCGACGATCAGGTTGTACGCCTGAGCCACGCGGTCCCAGCGGTTGTCACGGTCCATGGCGAAGTAGCGGCCGACGATACTGGCGATGCGGCCCTTGCCGAGTGCCTGGAACGTCGCGTCGAGCAGTTCGATCGACGACGCGGCGCTTTTCGGCGGGGTGTCACGGCCATCGAGGAAGGCGTGCAGGTAGATTTTTTCGGCGCCACGCTTGAAGGCCAGTTCGGCCATGGCGATCAGGTGGTCCTGGTGGCTGTGCACGCCGCCATCCGACAGCAGGCCCATGAAGTGCACGGCTTTGCCCGCAGCCACGGCTTTATCCACAGCGGCGCAAATGGTCGGGTTCTCGAAGAACTCGCCGTCGCGGATCGATTTGGTCACACGGGTGAAGTCCTGATACACCACGCGACCGGCACCGAGGTTCATGTGGCCGACTTCGGAGTTGCCCATCTGGCCGTCCGGCAGGCCGACGTCCATGCCGCTGCCCGAGATCAAGCCGTTCGGCACTGTGGCCCACAGGCGATCCAGCACGGGCTTCTTCGCCGCGAAAACGGCATTCGATTCGGGGCTGTCGCTGTGACCGAAGCCGTCGAGAATGATCAGGACCAAAGGTTTAGGCGTGGTAGTCATGGAATCCACTCGTGGCTAATAAAGAAGAAGGCGATGGAAAAGGGAGTTGGAGTTTAAAGCCAAGTTCAATCCACGTCACCGCCGGACGGGGTTTGGCCCACCATAGGGGCTGTGTATACTGGCCGACATTTTAACGCCCTGGAACCTCCTTCGATGGTTGCTCACCTGATTGAATTTGCCACTAACCACTACATTCTTGTCGGTATCTTCGTCGTACTGCTGGCTCTGCTGCTGGCGCACACGATGCAGGGCGGCGGTAAAAGCCTGAGCACGGGCGAGCTGACCGCGCTGGTCAACAAAGAAGCAGGCGTGGTGGTGGACATCCGTCCGGCCAAGGATTTCGCTGCCGGCCACATCGTTGGCGCGATCAACATTCCTCAAGACAAGCTGGCCGCGCGCACTGGCGAGCTGGAAAAACACAAGGCCAAGACCATCATTCTGGTCGATGCCCTGGGCCAGACCGCCGGCACCCACGCCCGCGAACTGATGAAGACCGGCTTCACCGCCGCCAAGCTGTCCGGCGGGATCTCCAGCTGGAAAGGCGACAACCTGCCGTTGGTGAAGTGATATGAGCGAAGTCATCGTCTACTCCAGCGATTACTGCCCTTATTGCTCGCGAGCCAAGTACCTGCTCGAGAACAAAGGCGTGGCCTTCAAAGAGATCAAGGTCGATGGCAAGCCGCAGGTGCGCGCCGAAATGACCCAGAAGGCCGGCCGCACATCCGTGCCGCAGATCTGGATCGGCAGCAAGCACATCGGCGGTTGTGACGATTTATATGCCCTGGAGCGCGCCGGCAAGCTCGACGCGCTGCTCAAGGCCTGAACGGCTGCACCCACGTACAGCAATCCCTAAAGACCCAAGATCAGAAAGGATCTGAGATGACTGACCAACAGAACACTGCAGCCAGCGAAGAAGAAACCGCACCGCAATTCTCCTTGCAGCGCATCTACGTACGCGACTTGTCCTTCGAAGCCCCGAAAAGCCCGGCGATTTTCCGCCAGCAGTGGGATCCGAGCGTCGGTCTGGATCTGAACACTCGCCAGAAAGAGCTGGAAGGCGATTTCTTCGAAGTCGTGCTGACCCTGTCCGTTACCGTGAAAAACGGCGACGAAGTGGCCTTCATCGCTGAAGTGCAACAGGCCGGTATCTTCCTGATCAAGAATCTGGACCCGGCTTCGATGAGCCACACCCTGGGTGCGTTCTGCCCGAACATCCTGTTCCCGTACGCTCGTGAGACTCTGGACAGCCTGGTGACCCGTGGTTCGTTCCCGGCGTTGATGCTGGCTCCGGTGAACTTCGACGCCCTGTACGCGCAAGAGCTGCAGCGCATGCAGGAAAGCGGCGAGACCCCAACCGTTCAATAAACGGTCTGAGCAACAACGAAAAAAGCGCCGTAACAGGCGCTTTTTTCTTGGCTGATCGTTCCCACGCAGAGCATGGGAACGATCGGTCAGGGGCTTGCGTGTTATTTGAAGTCGTTTTGGCGCCACGCTTCGTACACGGCCACGGCCACCGTGTTGGACAGGTTCAGGCTGCGGCAGCCTTCGCGCATTGGCAGGCGCAAGCGTTGTTCGGCGGGCAGGGCGTCCAGTACCTCTGGCGGCAGGCCACGGCTTTCCGGGCCGAAGATGAACGCATCGCCCGGGACGAACGCGGCATCATGAAACGGTCGCGAGCCCTTGGTGGTGAAGGCGAACAAGCGCGGGTTGCCCAGGCTTTCCAGGCAACTGGCGAGGTCGGCGTGGCGTTGCAGCGTGGCATATTCGTGGTAATCGAGACCGGCACGACGCAAGCGCTTGTCGTCCATCTCGAAGCCCAGCGGTTCGATCAAATGCAGGTGGCAGCCGCTGTTGGCGCACAGCCTGATAACGTTGCCGGTATTCGGCGGAATTTCTGGTTGAAAAAGGATGACGTGAAACATGCACGGCTCCGAAGGTAAAGATGACGCGCATTCTACGCCGCAAGCGGACTCGCGTTCGAAACTATTCCCACGGGTGATCGGTTCGCTGGCGATTGTCGGACTGATGATCGGTTTGATGATTGGTCGCCTGACCACGCCCGACCCGAGCGTGCTGCAGCAGATCGAGGCGACTGACGGCGGTCTGGTGGTCTGGTTCAACAACGAGCCGAAGCTGCACGGTGAAATCATCGACGGCACGGTGGCGCTGTTGTTCCAGGCTGAGGGCAAGGCGCAGAAGGGCCAACTCAAGCTCAACGGCAAAGACGTTAATTGGCGGACGCGAGTAAGTGATGGCGGGTTGTTGCTGACGGTGCTGGCAGCGCGGCCGCTGCAGGGTGACTGGGCCGGGAGCGAGGTCGATGACCACTGGCGGCTGGAGATCCATCTCCGGGAGCAATAAAAGCGGGAATCCCTGACCTGCCTGTATCAGGGTTCCCAAAAGGCTGGACTGCGCGATGGCGTCAGTCCGGTGTAAAGAGGGAACCCCCGGCCTGCCTGTACCAAGGATCCCAAAAGGGTGGGCGCATCCGTTGCGGTGTGAGCCCGGTGTAAAGAGGGGAATCCCCGGCCTGCCTGTACCAAGGTCCCCGAAAGGGTGGGTGAATCGAATCACCTGTAAGAGGTATTGCAGGGGGCGTGCCAGCTTTTTACGGATTGAAACAAAAACCGTCTTCAGAAATGCGAAAGCCCCGGAATACGGGGCTTTCGTGTTTATAAAGTTTCAGTTTTCAAGTGATTTTGTGTCGGATTTTGAACCGCTCGCTGTGCGCGATAGCGGGTCAAAGTGCCTTATGGTGGTGCATGCGAAAAAAGATCGCTCAGGTGTTGAGGTCGAACTCAACCCTCATCCCCTTCATCATCATCCCCACCATCGACCTTCATCCCCAGTTCCTTGATCTTGCGCGTCAGGGTATTACGCCCCCAACCCAGCAACACCGCGGCATCACGACGACGCCCGGCGGTATGTTTCAACGCCGTTTCGATCATGATCCGCTCAAACGCCGGCACTGCACTGTCGAGCAGACTCGACTGGCCACGCGCCAACGCCTGATCCGCCCACTGGCGCAACGCCTGCTCCCAGTTGGTTACTGGCGCCGAATCCTGCGGCAGGCTCAGCAGTTCCGGCGGCAGGTCGCTGATGTGTACTTCGCGCCCGGAGGCCATCACCGTGATCCAGCGGCACGTGTTTTCCAACTGGCGCACGTTGCCGCCCCACGGCAGGTTTTTCAGGTATTCCTCGGTCTCGCTTTTCAGCAGCTTCGGCTCGACCGCCAGTTCCTGCGCGGCACGGCTGAGGAAGTGCTTGGCCAGGGTCGGGATGTCTTCACGACGATCGGACAAGCGCGGGATGTGGATGCGGATCACGTTTAGGCGGTGGAACAAGTCCTCACGGAATTTCCCGGCGTGGACCAGTGTTTCCAGATTCTGATGGGTCGCGGCGATGATCCGTACGTCGACCTTGACCGGAACATGACCACCGACGCGATAGAACTCGCCGTCGGCCAATACGCGCAGCAGACGGGTTTGGGTATCCGCCGGCATATCGCCGATCTCATCAAGGAACAGCGTGCCGCCGTCAGCTTGTTCGAAGCGCCCACGACGCAGGTTGGCCGCGCCGGTGAACGCGCCTTTCTCATGGCCGAACAGCTCGGACTCCATCAGATCCTTGGGGATCGCCGCCATGTTCAGCGCGATGAACGGCGAGGCTGCGCGCGGGCTGTGGCGGTGCAGGGCGTGGGCGACCAGTTCTTTACCGGTGCCGGATTCACCGTTGATCAACACGGTGATGTTGGAGTGGCTCAAGCGACCGATGGCGCGAAACACTTCCTGCATCGCCGGCGCTTCGCCGATGATTTCCGGAGTGCGAGTCAGCGCTGGCACCACTTCCAGGCCTTGCTGTTCTTGCGCATGCTGATTGGCGCGCTTGACCAGCGACACCGCCTCATCAACGTCGAACGGCTTGGGCAGGTATTCGAACGCGCCGCCCTGATAAGAGGCGACAGCGCTGTCCAGATCGGAATGAGCGGTCATGATGATGACCGGCAAGCGTGGGTGCTGCTCGCGAATCCGCGCCAACAGGTCCAGGCCACTGGCGCCCGGCATGCGGATGTCGGAAATGATCACATCCGGTTGCTGACGGGCCAGCCGACTCATCACGCCATCGGCGCTGTCGAAGCTCTGGGTGGTCATGCCTTCCTGCTGCAAGGCTTTTTCCAGAACCCAACGGATAGAACGGTCGTCATCGACGATCCACACAGTTTCACTACGGCTCATGTCGATGTGGCTCCTTGTTCCAGTGGCAGAAAGATCGAGAACGTGGTGTGGCCTGGGTGGCTGTCACACTCGATCAGGCCCTGGTGCTGGCTGATGATGTTCTGGGTAATGGCCAGGCCCAGCCCGGTACCGTCCGGACGGCCGCTGACCATGGGAAAGAAAATGGTTTCCTGGAGTTCCGCCGGAATGCCCGGACCGTTGTCGATGATCTCGATCTTGGTCACCAGACGATGGCGGACGTGGCCGATGGTGAACTGACGCATGGTCCGGGTACGCAAACTGATGCGACCCAGGCGCAGCTCGTTCTGGCTGCTGATCGCCTGCATCGCATTGCGCACAATGTTCAATACGGCCTGAATCATCTGCTCGCGGTCGATCAACACGTCGGGAATGCTTGGGTCGTAATCGCGCACCAGCGTGATGCAGCCCTGACTTTCCGCTTCGACCAGTTGGCCGACGCGTTCGAGCACTTCGTGAACGTTGCACATAGCCAGTGACGGCAACTTGTTCGAACCGAGCATGCGGTCGACCAGATTGCGCAGACGATCAGCCTCTTCAATGATCACGTTGGTGTAGTCGCGCAGGCTGTCTTCCGGCAGTTCGCGGGCCAGCAGTTGCGCCGCGCCCCGGATACCGCCGAGGGGATTCTTGATCTCATGGGCGAGGCCGCGCACCAACATCTTGCTGGTTTCCTGCTTCGACAGCTGGGCCTCTTCCTTGGTGATCCGCAGCAAGCGGTCACGCGGGTGGACTTCCAGCAGCAGCATGGTCGCGCCATTGCTGAGGATCGGCGTCACCGCGTAATCCACGGTCAGGGTCTGGCCGGTGAGGGCCGTGAGCATCGCTTCGCGCTTGGTGAATGGATGCGCCTGTTCCACTGCCTGGCGCAAAGAGTTGAGCGCTTCGGTGGATTCGGTGAACAGCTCGCTGATGAACTGCCCATGGCTTCGCTGACCGCTGATGGCCAGCAGCATCTCTGCCGCCGGGTTCATGTACTCAAGGCGCAATTCGGCGTCGAGCAGAATGGTAGCGGTGGTCAGGTTGTCGAGCAGCAAACGATGAATTGCGTCACTTATAGTCATCAGAGCCTCTTTTGGGGGCGGAGCGTGCGCAAGAAGCAGGCGTCGTTAAACGGAAAATGCAAAAACCAAACCAAGGCTCCGAAAAGAAGCGCTCAACCCATGAAACAGGCGTTTGACGCTCGTTTGCGTGGCAGTTCGCCAGCGCTTGCGGGTACTTTCGAACCAAAATGGGTTGGAATGTGTGAAGAGTGCAGCTTGTTGCACCAATATAGTGCGCAAAGCTGATGGGCGTTAGAAGAAACGCAGGAAAGGGTTTTTCGGTTCATCAGGTTTGTCTTTAAGCGGACATTCCGGGCGGACGCCGTAATCGTCCTTTGTGCAGGGTTTGACCTGGCGCTTCTGCGCCAGCGAGATGCGCAGCATGTGAAAGGGCTGATTAGCAGTGCGTTCGACGGTGCGGCCCTGCGCATCGAGAATCTCGACCGAAAGGCTGTGGCTACCGCGGTCGATATTGCTCAGCGGGAACACCGGGCTCAGGCCGGGCTTGCCGGTGGCCTTGCCGTCCAGCAACAGGCGATAGCGATGGCCCGCTTGCAAGCCGGGCTCGCTGGTGACGCTGACGATCACTTCGCCGGCGCTGCTGCGAATGGTTGCATCGGGCTCGGGCACCAGAACACGGAGCATGTCGTAGTGGAACAGTGGTTGCTCCGAAGATTTTTTCGCCGTGGTGATCGGCGCGGCGCCGGTTGGATTGGCCGACATTCGGTTGCTGGTTGCCAGCGGCACTCGCTTGGCGTTACCACGCGGCTGGTCGGTGTAGACGCGATTGCCCTGTGCATCGACGTAAGTGAACACCTCTGCAGAGGCTTGCAGCGCCGTCAGTGCCAACACGGCGACCAGCCATTCGCGGATCATGGCTTGTGCACCCGCTGCACGGTAAAGACCACTGGCGGACTTTGCTGAATGATCATCTGACCATCGATCACCTGCACTGCGAGTCGATGATCACCTCGGTCGACGTTAACCAGTTGCAGGATCGGCACGTTGCTCGGCTGGCCGTAGGGTCGATCGTCGAGCAGCAGTCTTAATTGATGCGGCGGTTGCAGGCGCGGCTTGATCAGCACGTTGACCGTGAATGTGCCGTTGTTCGCGCGCAGGGCTTCCTCGGTGGGCAGGCCGGCGAGCTCGAGGATGGCGTAGGCATTACGCGGCGGCTCCCGGTTGTCTGAGGTTGGCGCGGCGGGTGCGCCTGGTGACTGAGGCTCGACCGTGTTGAGCGGCGGCAACTCCACCGACTGCGCGTTTACGCCGTCCGGCGAGTGATCGCTGTACACCGTGTTGCCGTTGGCGTCGGTGTACTTGTAGATCTGCGCGGCGGCGGGCAGGGCGATCAGCAGCGGGATGTAGAGAAAGGTGCGACCCATGAACTCGACCGGGGAAGAAAACGATAGGGTGCAGCATAGGTCAGGTGCGGCAGTTGTCCCAACTCAGGACGCATTTTGCCAAGCATTACTGAAACCTTTCATACGCCTCAGTTCCCACAGTACTCATCGTCCGCCATAAAGCCGAGCAATAAAAAAGGCCTCCCGAAGGAGGCCTCTTTTTGTCACGCCGCTTAGCGCGGCGCTACCGGATCAGCAGCTGTAGTACAGCTCATATTCCAGTGGGTGTACGAAGGTACGGACCTTGATTTCTTCTTCGGATTTCAGCGCGATGTAAGCGTCGATGAAGTCGTCGGAGAACACGCCGCCCTTGGTCAGGAACGCACGGCCCTTGTCCAGCTCTTCCAGGGCTTCTTTCAGGCTGCCGCAAACTTGTGGGATCTCTTTCGCCTCTTCAGGCGGCAGGTCGTACAGGTTTTTGTCAGCGGCATCGCCTGGGTGGATCTTGTTCTGGATACCGTCCAGGCCGGCCATCAGCAGTGCTGCGAAAGCCAGGTACGGGTTGGCTGCCGGATCCGGGAAACGCGCTTCGATACGACGGCCTTTAGGGCTGTTGACGTAAGGAATACGGATCGAGGCGGAACGGTTACGAGCCGAGTAGGCCAGCATGACCGGAGCTTCGAAGCCTGGCACCAGACGCTTGTACGAGTTGGTAGCCGGGTTGGTGAAGCCGTTCAGGGCCTTACCGTGCTTGATGATGCCGCCGATGAAGTACAGAGCGGTTTCGGACAGGCCGGCATAGCCTTCGCCAGCGAAGGTGTTCTTGCCATCTTTGGAGATGGACATGTGTACGTGCATACCCGAACCGTTGTCGCCGTACAGCGGCTTCGGCATGAAGGTAGCGGTGCGGCCGTAAGCGTCGGCAACGTTGTGTACAACGTATTTCAGAGTCTGAACTTCGTCAGCTTTCTTCACCAGGGTGTTGAACTTGACACCGATTTCGTTCTGACCGGCAGTCGCCACTTCGTGGTGGTGAACTTCAACGGTCTGGCCCATTTCTTCCAGTGCGTTGCACATGGCAGTACGGATTTCGTGGTCGTGGTCGAACGGCGGAACCGGGAAGTAGCCACCTTTGACGCCTGGACGGTGACCCTTGTTACCACCTTCGATGTCCTGGTCGGACATCCACGAACCTTGTTCGGAGTAGATTTTGAACATCGAGCCGGAGATGTCCGACTTGAACTTCACTTCGTCGAAGATGAAGAATTCTGGTTCTGGACCGGCGAAGACGGTGTCACCGATACCGGTGGTCTTCAGGTATTCCTCGGCGCGGTGAGCGATGGCGCGCGGGTCGCGATCGTAACCTTGCATGGTCGACGGTTCGATGATGTCGCAGACCAGGATCAGGGTCGCGTCTTCGGTGAACGGGTCGAGAACGGCAGTTTCGTCGTCCGGCAGCAGGATCATGTCGGAGGCTTCGATGCCTTTCCAGCCAGCGATGGAGGAACCGTCGAACATCTTGCCGACTTCGAAGAAGTCGTCTTCCAGCGCATCGCGAGCCGGCATGGTCACGTGGTGCTGAGTGCCTTTGGTGTCCGTGAAGCGCAGATCAATCCACTTGACGTCATGATCTTTGATGAGTTGAACCGACTTCGACATAGTGTCCTCCGGGTGAATTAGGGCTGGTAGTGGATGCCCTTAATAGTGGTGATGCCGGCGCGAATACTCTGCCAAGGCAACCTGCCTCACAAGGGAGCAAATTGCATGCCAGTGCCCCAGCATGGGTTTTTTGCCCCAAATTCACGCTTATAAAGGTGCAAAGCGCCCTGATGGTGAAAATCTCGCCCCCTAATGTAGCGTCTTAATCCATAAATGACCCGTTTTGGTGCGCGCAAAACCTTCTGCACATTAACTGGTTAAACCTTGAGCAATTTCCGCTATAATCCGCGCCCCCCTTTTTCGGCTGGCCCTGCGCGCGCTGTTTTCATGAAACTAATCGTAAAAGTCTTCCCCGAGATCACCATCAAAAGCCGACCTGTCCGGACGAAATTCATCCGCCAGTTGGCCAAGAACATCCGCGCCGTGCTCCGCGATCTGGACCCGGCTGTGGTGGTGAACGGTGTGTGGGACAACCTCGAGCTGGAAACCCGCGTTACCGACCCCAAAGCCTTGAAAGAGATGGGTGAGCGCCTGACCTGCATGCCGGGCATCGCGCACTTTTTGCAGATCGACGAGTACCCGCTGGGTGACTTCGACGACATTACCGAGAAGTGCAAACAGCACTACGGCGATGCGCTGGCGGGGAAGGTTTTCTCGGTGCGCTGCAAACGTGCAGGCAAGCACACGTTCAGCTCGATGGACGTCGAAAAATACGTCGGCAGCAAGCTGCGCCGTGAGTGCGGTGCCGCCGGCATCGACCTGAAAGCACCGCAAATTAAAGTTCGCATGGAAATTCGCGACAAACGGTTGTTTGTCATCCACAGCCAGCACAACGGCATCGGCGGTTATCCGCTTGGTGCGTTGGAGCAGACGCTGGTATTGATGTCCGGCGGCTTTGATTCGACCGTTGCGGCCTACCAGATCATGCGCCGCGGCCTGATGGCGCACTTCTGCTTCTTTAATCTGGGCGGGCGTGCCCACGAATTGGGCGTGATGGAAGTCGCGCATTTCATCTGGAAGAAGTACGGCAGCTCGCAGCGCGTGCTATTTGTCAGTGTTCCATTTGAAGAAGTGTTGGGCGAAATTCTCGCCAAAGTCGATAACAGTCATATGGGCGTCGTATTGAAGCGTATGATGTTGCGCGCGTCCTCCGCGATCGCCGACCGCCTGCATATCGATGCGCTGGTCACCGGTGAAGCGATCTCCCAGGTTTCGAGCCAGACGCTGCCGAACCTGTCGGTGATCGATTGCGTGACCGATAAACTGGTCCTGCGCCCGCTGATCGTCGCCCACAAGCAGGACATCATCGACACGGCCAACGAGATCGGCACCGCCGATTTCGCCCGGCACATGCCGGAATACTGCGGCGTCATCTCGGTCAATCCGAAGACCGCCGCCAAGCGTGGCCGCGTTGAGCACGAAGAGAAAGAATTCGACATGGCGGTGCTCGAGCGTGCGCTCGCCAACGCCAAACTGGTCGCGATCGATCGAGTCATCGACGAATTGGGCCAGGATTTGCAGATTGAAGAAGTCGGCGAAGCGCTGGCCGGTCAGATCGTCATCGACATCCGTCACCCGGATGCCGCTGAAGACGAACCGCTGGAGCTTGCCGGCATAGAGGTACAGACGATGCCGTTCTATGCAGTGAACGCACGTTTCAAGGAACTGGACCCTACTCGCCAGTACCTGCTGTATTGCGACAAAGGCGTGATGAGTCGCCTGCATGCCCACCATTTGCTCAGTGAGGGGCATGCCAATGTGCGCGTTTATCGACCGAGCTAAGTGCCCGGGGCTGTTTGCCTGTGGCCTGCGTCACCGGCCCCCCGACACCGCCGTCAAGCTGTAACGGCCATGCCGGACACTACTGCTAATCGCTGCCAAGACTTGTCAGCAAACCGAATCCTCTGATCGAGATACACAAGTGATCGAAAATCTACGCAACATCGCCATCATTGCCCACGTTGACCACGGTAAAACCACCCTGGTAGACAAACTCCTGCGTCAATCCGGCACTCTGGAGCGCAACGAGCTCAACGACGAGCGCGTGATGGACTCCAACGACCAGGAAAAAGAGCGCGGTATTACCATTCTGGCGAAAAACACCGCCATCAACTGGAACGGCTACCACATCAACATCGTGGACACCCCGGGCCACGCCGACTTCGGCGGCGAAGTTGAACGCGTAATGTCGATGGTTGACTCCGTTCTGCTGCTGGTTGACGCTCAAGACGGCCCTATGCCGCAAACCCGTTTCGTGACCAAGAAGGCTTTCGAAGCCGGCCTGCGTCCGATCGTGGTCATCAACAAGGTTGACCGTCCAGGCGCGCGTCCGGACTGGGTTCTGGATCAGATCTTCGACCTGTTCGACAACCTCGGTGCTACCGAAGAACAACTGGACTTCCAGGTTGTTTACGCCTCGGCCCTGAACGGCATTGCCGGTCTGGATCACACCGCCATGGCTGAAGACATGACCCCGCTGTACCAAGCGGTAGTCGATCACGTTCCAGCGCCAAAAGTTGACCGTGAAGGTCCGTTCCAGATGCAAATCTCGGCACTGGACTACAACAGCTTCCTGGGTGTTATCGGCGTTGGCCGTATCGCTCGTGGTAGCGTCAAGCCGAACACCCCGGTTGTTGCTATCGGTGCCGACGGCAAGAAGCGTAACGGTCGTATCCTGAAACTGATGGGTCACCACGGTCTGCACCGTATCGACGTTGAAGAAGCTTTCGCAGGCGATATCGTTTGCGTCAGCGGTATGGACTCGCTGTTCATCTCCGACACCCTGTGCCACCCGGACACTGTCGAGGCGATGAAGCCTCTGACCGTTGACGAGCCAACCGTTTCGATGACCTTCCAGGTAAACGACTCGCCATTCTGCGGTAAAGAAGGCAAGTTCGTGACGTCCCGTAACATCAAGGACCGTCTGGACAAAGAGCTGCTGTACAACGTTGCTCTGAAAGTTGAAGAAGGCGACACCGCTGACAAGTTCAAGGTTTCCGGCCGTGGTGAGTTGCACCTCTCGGTACTGATCGAAACCATGCGTCGCGAAGGCTTCGAGCTGGCCCTGGGCCGTCCGGAAGTGATCATTCGTGAAGTGAACGGCGTCAAGCAAGAACCGTTCGAAAACGTGACCATCGACATCCCTGAAGATTCGCAGGGCAAGGTCATGGAAGAGATGGGTCTGCGTAAAGGCGACCTGACCAACATGGTTCCGGATGGTAAGGGCCGTGTTCGTCTGGAATACAACATCCCTGCTCGCGGTCTGATCGGTTTCCGTAACCAGTTCCTGACCCTGACCAACGGTGCTGGCATCCTGACCTCGATCTTCGATCGCTACGACACCGTCAAGTCGGGCCACATGTCCGGCCGTCAGAACGGCGTTCTGGTATCGGTTGAAACCGGTAAGGCTCTGACCTACTCGCTGGAAACCCTGCAGGCGCGTGGCAAGCTGTTCGTTGAACACGGTCAGGAGGTCTACACCGGTCAAATCGTCGGCCAGAACAGCCGCGACAACGACCTGGGTATCAACCCAACCAAAGGCAAGAAGCTCGACAACATGCGTGCTTCGGGTAAAGACGAAACCATCGCTCTGGTTCCACCAGTGAAGTTCACTCTGGAACAGGCTCTGGAATACATCCAGGAAGACGAGCTGTGCGAAGTTACTCCTAAGTCCATCCGTCTTCGCAAGAAGATCCTGGACGAAAGCGAGCGTACCCGCGCTGCCAAGAAAGCCAAGATCTAAGTAATTAGTTCAGGCTGAATGAAAACGCCCCCGGTCGAGAGACCGGGGGCGTTTTTGTTTGTCTGGGGTTTGACGATCTCGTTCCTACGCTCTGCGTGGGAATGCCTCAACGGACGCTCCGCGTTCGGCCTTTTGGGACGCAGAGCGTCCCGGGCTGCGTTCCCACGCGAAGCGTGGGAACGCTCAGCATCAGAACTTCTCGATCGCCCGGAAATTCTGCACCCGCTCGACTTCCTTCGGCTTGTAAGCGCAGTATCCCGGGCGCGGGCCGATTTTCGGGTGGTTGCGGCAGGTGTCGGGGCGCTTGTCATAAATGGTGCACAGGCGGCTCTTACGATCCAGGTAGTAGCAATCGTTGTTGCTCATGCGCTGGAGGGTGAAGATGCCCGACTTCTGATTGAAGCGCTCGACCAGCCCTTCCTTTTGCAGGCGCTTGGCGATGTTCTTCGGCGGATCGCCCAGCTCGAATTCATCGACCACGCCGATGCGCACCAGATCCTTGATCTTCACCTCGACCGGCAGCGTGCAGCAGCTGGAGATACAAGAGCCGCACATCGGGGCCGAATATTTGGCCCACGTATCGAGACGATCGATCTCGGCGGCGGCAATCAGGTTGGGCTTCATCATCGGGAGTTACCAGGCGTGTGTGCATCAGGGCGCGCGATCATACCGGGACTGGTGGATTTTTGAACAACCTTTCGCCAGATTTTTTCTGCGTGCGGCCAATCGGCTGGACAACTCGGCACGGCCCCTGCATTCATTGGGGCAGATGCCAAGCGTTTGCCGGGCTATCTCACAGTCCCGGGAAAAACTGCCGAACCAGAGCCGTTACCGTCGGTCAGACCGTCTAGGCTCAGACAATTCCACCGCTCGCCCGAGGTCGTATCGATGACTCAAGAACCACTAGTTCGCGAAGCAGAGGTGGCCGCATTTCGCGACGCCGTCCTGACCAAACTCACCTACGCGGTGGGCAAAGACCCTGATCACGCCTTCGACCATGACTGGTTCGAAGCCATTGCCCTGGCAGCGCGAGATCACATGGTCGAGCACTGGATGGACCACACCCGGCAGATCTACCGCAAAGGTCAGAAGCGGGTGTATTACCTCTCGCTGGAATTTCTCATCGGCCGGCTGCTCTACGACAGCCTGAGCAACCTCGGCCTGCTCGACGTCGCGCGTGAAGCCCTGACCGAGCTCGGTGTCGATCTGGAGCGCATCCGTCTGCTGGAGCCTGACGCGGCGCTCGGCAACGGCGGCCTCGGACGACTGGCGGCATGCTTCATGGAAAGCATGTCGACCCTCGGCATCGCCGGCCACGGTTACGGCATTCGTTACGAGCACGGCTTGTTCCGGCAGGCCATCGTCGATGGCTGGCAACAGGAGCAGACCGAACACTGGCTGGATTTCGGCAACCCGTGGGAGTTCGAACGGCCGGAAGTTGTTTATTCCATCGGCTTCGGTGGCAGCGTTGAAACCGTCACCGATGCCAGCGGCAAAACCAAACAAGTCTGGTCTCCCGCAGAAACCGTCCGCGCGATTGCCTACGACACGCCGGTAGTCGGCTGGCGCGGGGCGAGCGTCAATACCTTGCGCCTGTGGCGTGCGCGGGCCATGGAAGATTTGCACCTTGAGCGCTTCAACGCCGGTGACCACCTCGGGGCCGTTGCCGAAGTGGCCCGCGCCGAAAGTATCTCGCGTGTGCTTTACCCGGCGGACAGCACCGAGGCCGGGCAAGAGTTGCGCCTGCGCCAGGAATACTTCTTTGTCGCCGCGTCGTTGCAGGATTTGCTACGTCGCCACCGCAACATGCACACCTCGGTGTTGACCTTGGGCGATCATGCCGCGATCCAGCTCAACGACACCCACCCCTCGATTGCCGTCGCCGAATTGATGCGCCAACTGGTCGACGTCTACGACGTGGCCTGGGATGCGGCGTGGCAAGTCACCGTCGACACGCTGTCGTACACCAACCACACGCTGCTGCCGGAAGCGCTGGAAACCTGGCCGGTAGGTTTGATGGAGCGCATGCTGCCACGGCACATGCAGATCATTTACCTGATCAACGCCCAGCACATCGACTCGCTGCGGGCCAAGGGCATCCACGATTTCGACGTGCTGCGCGCGGTGTCACTGATTGAGGAAGACAACGGACGCCGGGTGCGCATGGGTAACCTCGCATTCCTTGGTTCGCACAGCGTCAACGGCGTGTCCGGATTGCACACTCAACTGATGCGCAGTACGGTGTTCTCCGAGTTGCACAAGCTGTATCCGGAGCGGATCAACAACAAAACCAACGGCATCACTTTCCGCCGCTGGTTGTATCAGGCCAACGCCGAGCTGACCTCGATGCTGGTCGATGCACTCGGCCCGGACTTGCTCGACAACCCTGAAGAGCGCCTGCTCGATCTCGAACCGTTTGCCGAGAAACCCGCGTTCCGAAAAGCCTTCGCCGAGCAACGCCTGCACAGCAAGAAGGCCTTGGCCTATCTGATTCACGAGCGGCTGGGGATCGCAGTCAACCCGGCGGCGATGTTCGACGTCCAAGTCAAACGGATCCACGAATACAAACGCCAGTTGCTCAACT
This sequence comes from Pseudomonas sp. LBUM1652, assembly GCF_059716105.1. NCBI lineage: Bacteria > Pseudomonadati > Pseudomonadota > Gammaproteobacteria > Pseudomonadales > Pseudomonadaceae > Pseudomonas > Pseudomonas sp. LBUM1652. Next base: position 397,517 of record NZ_CP166804.1, read on the forward strand.
TGCTGCACACCGTGGCGCTGTATCAGGCGATTCGCGCCGAGCCTGAAGTGGACTGGGTGCCGCGCGTGAAGATCTTCGCCGGTAAAGCGGCGGCCAGTTATCACCAGGCCAAACTGATCATCAAGCTGACCAACGACATCGCCCGGGTGGTGAACAACGACCCGACCGTGCGTGGCTTGCTGAAAGTGGTGTTCCTGCCCAACTACAACGTCAGCCTGGCGGAGAGCATTATTCCGGCGGCAGACTTGTCCGAGCAGATTTCCACCGCCGGTTTCGAGGCCTCGGGCACCAGTAACATGAAGTTCGGCCTCAACGGTGCGCTGACCATCGGCACCCTCGACGGCGCCAACGTGGAAATGTGTGAGCGCATCGGTGCCGAGCACATGTTTATCTTCGGCCTCAGTGCCCAGCAGGTTGAAGCGCGCAAACAGAACCACGAGTTCAGCGCGGCGCCGGACATCGCTGCGTCCCATCGTCTCAACGACGTGCTGCAAGCGATCCGCAGTGGCGTGTTCTCGCCGGATGACACTTCGCGCTACACCGGGTTGATCGATTCGCTGGTGGACTACGACCGCTTCCTGGTCTGCGCTGACTTCGACTCCTACTGGGAAGCACAGAAGCGCGTCGAAGAGCATTGGCACGACAGCAACAACTGGTGGCGTTCGGCGGTGCTCAACACTTCGCGAATGGGCTGGTTCTCCTCTGACCGGACGATTCGCGAGTACGCCACGGATATCTGGAAAGCGCTGGAGTAACTTTCCGCTCGGCTCGATATACTGGCGCCCCGGAAAAGATCGCAGCCTTCGGCAGCTCCTACACAGGTCATGTGAACCCCTGTAGGCGCTGCCGAAGGCTGCGATCTTTTTCGATCAGGCTGCGCTAATCTTCCCGGATTGGCCTTCGCGCTTAGGGATATCGACCATGCAATGGATGTTCATGTTGATCGGGCTGGTGCTCGGCTGGCTGCTCGACGAGTCGTTCAGCTCGGCGCTGTTGGGCGCGCTGCTGGGGCTGGTGATCGGGCAAGCGCTGCGCATCGCGCGGCTTGGCTCGCAGGCGGCGCATCAGCAGCATCAACTTGAGCAGACGAAGGTTGCCTTGCAGGGCATTGAACAGCGCCTGTTTCTGCTCGAAGGCGCACCGGTTCGTGCTGCGCCGCCACCGAGTGTGGCACCGGTCAGCGAGCCATTGGCCGAACCTGTCAAAGTCGTCGAAGAGGCCCCGGCCCCCGAGCTGGTCTGGGAACTGCCGGCCGATCTGGAACCACTGTCCGCCGTCGCTCGCGAAACCAGCCAACCGTTGCCGGACGATGTCTGGCGTCTGGACGCCGTCACGCCCGAACCTGAACCACAACAACCCGCCGAACCCCGTGGCCCGAACCTCATTGAGCGCGGGATCAGCGCTGCGCGCAACTGGCTGTTCGGTGGCAATACCGTGCTGCGGGTCGGCGTGGTGCTGTTGTTCTTCGGTCTGGCATTCCTGCTGCGCTACGCCACTGAAGGCATGGTCGTACCGATCGAATTGCGTTACGCCGGGGTCGCGGCTGCGGCGCTGGGCTTGCTGGCGTTGGGCTGGTGGCTGCGACACCGCAACAACAGCTATGCGTTGATGCTGCAAGGCACTGGCATCGCGGTGTTGTACCTGACGGTGTTTGCAGCGATGCGTCTGCATCCGTTGCTGGATCCGTCCGCCGCACTGGGCTTGCTGGTGGCGGTGACGGTGTTCTCGGCGATCCTGGCGATTACCCAGGACTCTCTCGCGCTGGCGTGTGTCGCCGCGCTGGGTGGGTTTGCCGCACCAATCCTGACGTCCACCGGCGCCGGCAACCATGTCGCGCTGTTCAGTTATTTCGCTTTGCTTAACGCCGGCATTCTCACCATCGCCTGGTTCAAGGCCTGGCGGCTGCTCAACCTGATCGGCTTCGTCGGCACCTTCGGTATCGGCTTCGCCTGGGGGCTGCGTTCGTACGCGCCGGAGCTTCTGTGGAGCACCGAGCCGTTCTTGATTCTGTTCTTCCTGATGTATCTCGCCATCGGCCTGCTGTTTGCCCGGCGGAAACTGCTGGATATGCCCGATGCCCCGGCGGATGGCGATCGTGAGGCGCTGCTGAAATGGTCGGCGCGCAAGGGCGATTATGTCGACGGCACGATGCTGTTTGGCCCGCCGATTATCGGCTTCGGTCTGCAGTTCGCGTTGGTCCAGCATCTGGAATTTGCCGCCGCGTTCAGCGCCCTCGCGCTGGGCATGATCTACATGGGCCTGGCCAAAGTGTTGATGGGCGGGCGCGCCGTGTTGCTGGGCGAAACCTGTCTGGCGCTAGGGGTGATTTTCGCCAGTCTGGCGATTCCGCTGGGTCTCGATGCGCGCTGGACTTCGGCAGCCTGGGCCGTCGAAGGTGCGGGGATTTTCTGGCTCGGTTTGCGTCAGCATCGACCGTTTGCCCGGGCCTTTGCCTTGCTCCTGCAATTGGGTTCGGCGCTGGCGTTCATCAGTCAATTGAATGTCGGCGAAAGCAGCCTGCTCGACGGTGCTCCGCTGGGCGCGCTGATGCTCGGCATGGCGTTGCTGTTCAGTTTCTACCAACTGCGTCAGGCCTCGCCGGAACAAGTGTCGCCATGGGGGCGTCAGGCCTTGCCGGTTTTGGCGTGTCTGGGCCTGACCTTCCTTTATCTGCTGGCGCCGTTGTTCTTCTTCGTCCAAGGCACCGCGATCAGTTGGGCGCTGGCGGGTCTGGCGACGTTGTTTGTCGGCCTGCGCCTGCAATCGCGGACCTTCCTGTTTACCGCGTTTGTCGTGCAACTGCTGGGTGGCGCGTTGTTCCTGCTGCGGCTGCAAGGTGCGGGCGAGGATTCGGCGGCGGTGTTCAGCGCCGGTTGGAGCGGTTTGCTTAGCGCATCCTTGATCGGTCTGGCATTGATCGCCGGCATGCTGCTGGCCGCTCGCGACGAGATGGTGCGCGGCGATGTGCGCCTGTTGCGCGGCTTGTCGGTGGTGCTGCTCGCCGGTCTGGTGCTGATCAATCTGGCGGTGTTGTTTGTCCTGCCTTGGCAGACCGCGAGCGCGGTGTGGGCGGCCAGTGGTTTGCTGATCATCTGGTTGAGCCTGTACCTCAAGCAGCGCGTGAGTTTTGTCTTCGGTCTGCTGTTGCAGGTGATCGGCGGTGCGGCGTTCTTGCTGGCCGGTCCCGAGTTGCTTGGGCCGCTGTCTGGTGAGGGTTTGAAACCGTTGGCACATGGCGGATTCTGGACGCCGCTGGTGCTGGGTCTGGCCGCCATGATCGGTGCGTGGCGCCTGCAACTGGGCAATCACGCCTCGGCGTTCGATGCGCTGAGTTTGCAGCGCTTATCCGAGGTGTTGCTGGTGTGGGGCGCCGGTTGGTGGGTGCTGGCGTGGGTCAGTGAGGTGCTGCGTTTTGCCCCGGTGAATCTGCAAGGCACTCTGCTGTTGCTGGTTGCGGCGCTGAGCGTGGCGTTGTGGACGCTGCTGTCGCTGCGCTTGAAATGGCCGGCGCTGGGCCTGCTCTGCACGCTGCTGATTCCGGCGACCGGGCTGGTGCTGCTTGCGGCCTGGCACTCGCGTTATCACCCGGCGGCGGACTTCGGCTGGCTGGCGTGGGCGTTGGTGTTCGCAGTGCATTTCTTCAGTCTGCGGCGTTTGGCGCCGATGCTGCCGGCGCGGGCCTTGAGCACTGCGCATGTGCTTGGCTGCTGGCTGCTGATCGGCGTGTTGGCGCTGGAATTGCGCTACGGCTTGCTGCTGTTGTCCGAGCAATACAACGCCTGGCGTTGGCTGGGCTGGGCGATTCTGCCGAGCCTGTATCTGTTGCTGGCAGCCGCACCGCGCAACTGGCCGTGGCCGGTCGCGGCGTTTTCCCGCGAGTACCGCTTTTACGCCGCCGCGCCGCTGGCGGTGTTGATGCTCGGCTGGTTCTGGCTGGCCAACGGCGTCAGCGATGGCAATGCCGAACCGCTGCCGTATGTGCCGCTGCTCAACCCGCTGGAACTGGGCCTGTTGTTCGCATTGTTCGGGGTTTACGTGTGGTCGCGCAGTGCGGTGTCGCAGCTGTCGATCCGCCAGGACTACGCCGATTACGCCACACAATTGGTCGCCGGGGTGTCGCTGTTCGCCTTCTGCACCGCGTTGGTGACCCGCGCCGCGCACCACTGGGCGGGAATTCCCTTTGAGCTTGATCAACTGCTCGCTTCGATGCTGGTGCAGGCCGGGTTGTCCATCGTCTGGACGTTGATGGCGCTGGGGCTGATGATTGGCGGGCCTCTGCGCCATCGTCGCGAGGTCTGGCTGATCGGCGCGGCGCTGATTGCGCTGGTGGTGGCCAAACTGATTTTTGTCGAATTGAGCAACCGTGGCGGCCTCGCCCGGATCGTCTCGTTTATCGGCGTTGGCGTGTTGTTGCTGGTGGTCGGCTACTTCGCGCCGCTGCCACCCAAACGTGCTGAAGCTGAGCCGGCGGCGGACAAACCGGCCCCGGACACCGAAGGAGTTTCATCTTGAGTCGCATGCGTAATCTGGGGTGGTTGGCGTTGGGCGTGGTGATGGCTGCCGGCGCCCAGGAAAAACCGGCGGACTTCGCCACGCAGGTGCCGCTGACGGTCACGGGCGATGGCCCGTGGTATCGCCTCGAACTGCCGCTGAGCGTGCAATTGCAGGCGCGCCAGACCGATCTCGGCGATCTGCGCGTCTTCAACGCTGCCGGCGAAGCTCAGGCCTATGCCTTGGCTCGCGAATCGGCGCAAACCCGCGACGACGGCCAGTTGCACGACGTGAAGTGGTTCCCGCTGTACAACGCCGCCGACGCCACTGAGCGCGCGCCGAATGTGCGCGTGCAATCGACCACCACTGGCACGCTGGTGGAAGTGCAACCGTCCAGCCAATTGGAGGCCGGTGAAGAAGTGCTGCGCGGCTGGCTGCTCGATGCCAGCGCGATCAAGGCGCCGTTGCAGCAACTGATCCTCGACTGGACCAGCGAGCGCGACGGCTTTCAGCGTTTCAGCATCGAGGCCAGCGACGATTTGCAGCGCTGGCAGCCGTGGGGCGAAGGGCAGGTCGCGCGCCTGACCTTTTCCGATGAGCGCATCGAACAGCACGAAGTAACGTTGCCAGGGCATTCGGCGCGTTATTTGCGCTTGCTGTGGGATTCGCCGAGTTCGGCGCCGATCCTCACCTCGGCGCAACTGAAAAGCAGCGATCCGCGCAACCTGCCGCTGCCATTGGTCTGGTCGCAGGCATTGGCCGGCAGCAGCACCAAGGCCGGGGAATACACCTGGCAGTTGCCGATGGGGCTGAATGTCGAGCGGGTTCAGGTTGAGTTGAAACAACCGAACAGTCTGGCGCCGGTGACGTTGGCCGGTCGGCGTGAGAGCAGCCTGCCTTGGCAGACGCTGAGCAGTGGCTTGCTGTATCGCCTGACGCAGAATGGTCAGGACGTGGTGCAGAACGAATTGCAACTTTACGGGCAGACCGTGCAGCAGTTGAAGCTGACGGTGGATGAGCGCGGTGGTGGTTTGGGCGAGCAGGCGCCGAGTTTGAAATATGCGGTGCGGGCGACGCAGGTGATTTTCCTTGCGCGTGGGGCGGGGCCTTACAGTCTGGCGCTGGGCAGTCCAAGTGTGAAAACCGCTAACTTGCCGTTGTCGACGCTGATCCCGGATTTCAAACCGGAGAAACTGGCGACGTTGGGTAAGGCGACGGTTCAGGGGGAAGCAATAATCACGCAGACCTCAACCGCCACTACGGCGGCCGTGGCCGAAACCAATTGGAAGAAGATCGGTTTGTGGGCGGTGTTGCTGCTGAGTGTGGTTTTTCTCGGGACGATGGCGTTCAGTCTGCTGCGCAAGCCTCCCGCCAATTCCTGAAAAAGTCGGGTGCTGCGCACCCGATCGCGAGCAGGCTCACTCCTACAGGAATCGCATACCATCTGAAGAAATGCGCTCCCTGTAGGAGTGAGCCTGCTCGCGATCGCGGTCTACCAGCCAGCAAAAATCTTCGAACTGTTGCCGTCAGCCAAGCACCACCCGTCTCGAACCGGTCTACGCTAAACCCCGTACCTGAACTCTCCCGACCCAATCACGTCTGATGCAAGCAATTGCGCCCCAACGCACGTTACCGGGCGTCTTCGCTCGCTACGTTTTCAGACTCCCTGTAAACTGCGCGGGTTTTTAGCCCCCCATTCCACCGGAGCCGTCCATGTCCCGCGTTACCTTGAGTCGCTATTTGATTGAGCAGACCCGCAGCAACAACACTCCTGCCGATCTGCGCTTCCTGATCGAAGTGGTGGCGCGTGCCTGTAAGGAAATCAGCCACGCCGTGTCCAAAGGCGCCCTGGGTGGTGTTCTGGGCAGCATGGGCACTGAAAACGTACAAGGCGAAGTGCAGAAGAAGCTCGACGTGATCTCCAACGAGATCCTGCTCGAAGCCAACGAATGGGGCGGTCACCTGGCCGGCATGGCGTCCGAAGAAATGGACAATGCCTACCAGATCCCGGGCAAATACCCGAAAGGCGCGTACCTGCTGGTATTCGACCCACTGGACGGTTCGTCGAACATCGACATCAACGCCCCGGTCGGCACTATCTTCTCCGTGCTGCGTTGCCCGAACGAATACCTGAGCCAGAACGAAGCGCTGAATGAAAAAGCCTTCCTCCAGCCAGGCACCGAGCAGGTCGCTGCCGGTTACGCGATCTACGGCCCGCAGACCATGCTGGTACTGACCCTGGGCGACGGCGTCAAAGGCTTCACCCTGGACCGCGAAATGGGCAGCTTCGTGCTGACCCACGAAGACATCACCATTCCTGAGTCCACCCAGGAATTCGCCATCAACATGTCCAACCAGCGTCACTGGGAAGCCCCGGTGCAGCGCTACGTTGACGAGCTGCTGGCTGGCGAAGAAGGTCCGCTGAAAAAGAACTACAACATGCGTTGGGTCGCGGCGATGGTTGCCGACGTTCACCGCATCCTGACCCGTGGTGGCCTGTTCATGTACCCACGCGACAGCCGCGAGCCGTCGAAGCCGGGCAAACTGCGTCTGATGTACGAAGCCAACCCGATGTCGTTCCTGGTGGAACAGGCGGGCGGCGCGTCCACCGACGGTCACCAGCGTATCCTCGACATTCAGCCTGAAGGCCTGCACCAGCGTGTTGCGGTGTTCCTCGGCTCGAAAGAAGAAGTCGCACGCGCCACGGCCTACCACAAGGCTTAAGCCTTGAACGCGCCCTGGCAGCCGTTGCTCGATTGGTGGTTCGGTCAAGCCGAATCACCGGACGAAGTCGCGGCTGACAAGGGCAAGTTGTGGTTCGGCAAGCGTGACAGCCAAGACCTCGAAGCGCGAACGCGTTTCGGGGTCTTTGTCGATCAGGCCCTGGCCGGCGAATTGACCGAGTGGACGCAATGTCCCGAAGGTTGGCTGGCGGTGGTGCTATTGCTCGATCAATTGCCGCGAATGATCTTTCGCGACTCTCCCAAAGCTTTCTCCGGTGATCTGCGTGCGCAGAAGCTCGTCGCGCAAGGCATTGCTGCGGATTTTGACCGGCAGTTGAAGCCGATTCAGCGGGTATTCATCTACCTCGTCTTCGAACACTGCGAAAACCTTGCGGTGCAGAACGAAGCGGTTTCGCGGTTTATCGATCTGGTCGCTGAGCAGCCGCTAGCGCAGCGGGCGGTGTTTGCCGAGAATCTGGATTATGCCGAGCGGCATCAGAAAGTGATTGCGCGGTTTGGACGGTTTCCGCATCGCAATGCGGTGTTGGGGCGCGAGTCTACGGCTGAGGAGTTGGCGTTTCTGTCTGGGCCGGGGTCACGGTTCTAAATCTTCATCGCGGCTGAATCCCTCTTCGCGAGCAGGCTCGCTCCCACAGTTGAAATGCATTCCAATGTGGGAGCGGGCTTGCCCGCGAAGAGGCCTGTGGCAGCGCCTTAAATCCTGAAACTACCCACCAACTGCTTCAACCGCGCCGCCTGCTGTTCAAGGTCCGAGCACGCCCGCAACGTCGCCTGCAAGTTCTCCACGCCTTCCTGATTCAGCGTGTTGATCTCGTTGATATCAACGTTGATCGACTCGACCACAGCGGTCTGTTCTTCAGTCGCGGTCGCTACCGACTGGTTCATTCCGTCGATCTCGCCGATGCGCTGGGTGACGCTGCCCAGGCGTTCGCCGGCCTGGTTGGCGATGCCGACGCTGCTTTCGCTCTCACGCTGGCTCTCGGTCATGATGCTGACCGCCTGGCGCGCGCCGACTTGCAGTTCTTCGATCATCTTCTGCACTTGCTGCGCCGAATCCTGGGTGCGGTGCGCCAGATTTCGCACTTCGTCAGCGACCACGGCGAAACCACGGCCAGCCTCACCGGCACGGGCGGCTTCAATAGCGGCGTTCAGCGCGAGCAGGTTGGTTTGCTGGGAGATGCTGGTGATCACTTCCAGAATCTGGCCGATGTTCACCGTGTTGCTGTTCAGGGTTTCGATGTTGCCGCAGGAATCGCTGATCTTCGCCGAGAGCTGCTGCATCGCGTGGATGGTTTTATCCACAACCTGCTGACCGTCGACTGCGAGGCTGCGCGCATCACTTGAGTGTTGCGAGGCGAGGGCGGCGTTCTGGGCGATTTCCTGGGCGGCGGCGCCGAGTTGGTTGATCGCCGCCGCGACGCTGTTGGTGCGGCTGGATTGCTGATCGGAGTTGTACATCGACGAGTTCGACGCGGCGACCACGCGCAGGGCGACTTCGTTGACCTGGCCGGTGGCCGAGGCCACTTCGCGGATCGAGGTGTGGATGCGTTCGACGAAACGGTTGAACGATGTGCCCAGCGCGCCAAACTCATCGTTACCGTGGATCACCAGACGCTTGGTCAGGTCGCCTTCACCTTCGGCGATGTCATGCATGGCTCGGCCCATGGTCAGCAGCGGTTGCATCAGCACGCGTATCAGCATGCCGAGCAGGGCGATGATGATCACCACGGCAATGACCATGGCGATCAGCGCCGAGGTGCGGAATTCGCTGAGCATCGAAAACGCGGTGTCTTTATCCAGCACCAGCGCCACGTACCAGTCGGCCGATGGCACGCCGTTGACGTGGGTGAAGGAGATCAACTGAGTCTTGCCGTCGAACTCGACTTCCTTCAGGCCCGGGCTGACTTTTGGCGCACCGTTTGGATAGGCCTCGGCGAGGGTCTTGAGCACCAGTTTGCTGTCCGGGTGGATCAGGATTTTGCCGTCGGCACTGACGATGAACGCATGGCCGTGGCCGCCGAAGTTCAGCGAGTTGATGATCGCGCTGACGCTGGTCAGGTCGATGTCGGCACCGGCGACGCCGAGCATCTGGCCCTGACGCTGTACCGGGGTGGCGACGGTGATCACCAGTTTGCCCGAGGAGGCGGCGATGTACGGTTCGGTGACGATGGTCTGCTGGGCGCTGTTGGCCGCTTTGTACCAGCCGCGGGCACGCGGGTCGTAATCCGGCGCGCGGTTGCCGGCGGGCACGGAGAACATCACGCCGTCCGCACCTCCAAAGTAGCTGAGCTGGAAATTGCCGGTGTAGGCGGGCAGGTCGATGATGCGTTTCAGGCTGGCAGGCGCATTACCGTCGACGACAACCTGTTGAGACAGCGATTGCAGCAATTGAATGCGACTTTCCAGCCAGGTCTGGATGTTGCTGGTGGTCAGGCTGCCCAGCTCCTGCATCGTGGCTTCGGTGCTGCTGCCCAGAGCTTCGCGCTGACGATAGTCGTTGAACAAAATGAAACAGGCGAACGCAACGGCCACCACGAGGGCGGCAGCCAACAAGATTTTGTGGCTGAATTTCATGTTTCTGGTCATCGAATGAACTACCGCGAAGGTGCTGGTCAAGAAAGGGCGGCAATTTGCCACACTCGGGGGCTTTGCGCTGCTCTTATTTCGACCGCCGCGCGCCAAAGATTAGGCTGCTTTGGTGAAATACGACGAAATGCTCAATAGCCCTACAAAGTGTCTGATTTAAAGGCAAAAGCCAGACGGGCGGGCTAATAAATAGCCGTCCGCCCACGGAACCAGATGAGGGTTTTCTCTTCTAAGCTTCTGGTTGGCACCATGCCATCCCCCCTCGTTCCAGGAGTTACACCATGTCGCTGCGATCTATCGCCCTTCTGTCGTTTTGCGTGCTGTTGGCCGCATGCAGCAAGGTCAATCAGGAAAACTACTCGAAGCTTTCGGCTGGCATGGCCAAGGCTGAAGTCGAGACACTGCTCGGCAAACCCACTGACTGCTCGGGTGCGCTCGGCATGTCCAGTTGCACTTGGGGCGACAAGAACAGCTTTATCAGCGTGCAATACGCCGGTGACAAAGTGCTGATGTTTTCCGGCCAAGGCCTGAAGTAAACCGGGGCTTCGCGCCCACGGAGAAGAAAAATGAAGCGGTTATTGCTAATCCTTTTTGCCGGCCTGGTACTGGCCGGCTGCGCCACTTCCGGCGTAGATCCGTTGGCGCCGAAAACCGTCAACAGCGTCAATCTCAAGCGTTACCAGGGCACCTGGTATGAGCTGGCGCGCTTGCCGATGTACTTCCAGCGCAATTGCGCGCAATCCGAAGCCCATTACACCCTCAAGCCTGACGGTAATGTCGCGGTGCTCAATCGCTGCCTGACTCCGGACTGGCAATGGGAAGAAGCCAAGGGCACGGCTTATCCACAGGTGCCGGGCAAGACCGACAAGCTGTGGGTCGAGTTCGATACCTGGTTCTCACGCCTGATTCCGGGTGTGGCGAAGGGCGAATACTGGGTGTTGTACGTCAGCGATGACTACAAGACCGCCATCGTCGGCGACCCGAGTCGCAAGTACATGTGGTTGCTGTCGCGCACGCCGACTGTCAACGGTGTGGTGCGCGAAGAGCTGCTGAGCAAGGCGCGTCAGCAGGGTTATGACACCACGCGATTGATCTGGCGGGCGTCGGATCGGCAGATGGCCAAGACTTCGAATTAAGCATCGCCACAAAATCGAAATGTGGGAGCGAGCCTGCTCGCGAAGAGGGCGTGTCAGTTAACGAAAATGTTGACTGATACACCGCTTTCGCGAGCAGGCTCGCTCCCACATTTGGTTTTGGGTCAGCCCAGAAGTTCGCGCAGGACTTGGGTGAAAGCGCGATTGCTTTCTTCTTCTGCCGCGTGGCGTCCATCGCGCACCACCCACTGGCCATTGACCAACACATCACGCACCTGACGATCGCCGCCGGCAAACAGCCAGCGATTCAAAATCCCGTCGCCAGTGGCTGTCGCCAGATACGGATCGTTGCCATCGAGCACAATCCAGTCCGCACGTTTGCCAACTTCCAGCGCACCAATCGGTTGCCCCAGTGCCTGAGCACCGCCATCCAGTGCGGCGTCGTACAGCGTGCGCCCGACCATCGGCTGATCCGCGCCATACAAACGGTTACGTCGCTGATCACGCAGACGCTGGCCGTATTCCAGCCAACGCAATTCTTCCACCACGCTGAGCGACACATGGCTGTCGGAACCGATACCCATGCGCCCGCCCTGAGCGAGGAAGTCCACCGCCGGGAAAATCCCGTCGCCGAGGTTCGCCTCGGTGGTCAGGCACAGGCCGGCGATGGCGCGACTCTTCGCCATCAGCGTGACTTCTTCCGGGTTGGCGTGGGTGGCGTGAACCAGGCACCAGCGCTGATCGACCTCAGTGTTTTCGTACAGCCATTGCAGCGGACGACGACCGCTCCAGCTCAGACAGTCATCGACTTCTTTCTGCTGTTCGGCGATGTGAATGTGCACCGGGCACTGCTTGTCGCTGGCCGCCAGCACTTCGCTGATCTGCTGCGGGGTGACCGCGCGCAACGAGTGGAAGCACAGGCCCAGGGATTGCGCCTTCTGTTGCGCCAGCAGCGGCTGTAAGCGTGACTGCAGATTCAGGTAGTTTTCGGTGCTGTTGATGAAGCGGCGCTGGCCGTCATTCGGGATCTGCCCACCGAAACCTGCGTGGCTGTAGAGCACCGGCAGCAGGGTCAGGGCGATACCACTTTCACTGGCGGCCTGACTGATGCGTAACGCCAACTCGGCCGGATCGGCGTAAGGCTGGCCGTTGCTGTCATGATGCACGTAGTGAAATTCGGCCACCGAGGTGTAACCGGCCTTGAGCATTTCGATGTACAGCTGTCGGGCGATGACGCCGAGTTGATCGGGGCTGATTTTTCCGACGAGCCGATACATCAAGTCGCGCCACGTCCAGAAACTGTCGTTGGGATTACCGGCCACTTCGGCCAAACCGGCCATTGCTCGCTGGAACGCGTGGGAGTGCAGATTGGGCATCCCCGGCAGCAGCGGACCGCTTAACCGTTCGGCGCCATCTGCGGTGGAATCGGCCTGGATTTGGGTCAACACGCCATCGGCGCTGACCTCAAGACGTACATTGTTGGCCCATCCGTTAGGCAGCAGCGCGCGTTCGGCAAAGAAAGCGGACATGGTTCAGCACCCCATCGTGTGTTATTTGTATATACATATACAGACGTTTGCCTGCCCGGTAAACTCCGGCAAGCTAGCAACCTCTACCGACGAACAAGGATCCACCGTGCCGACTCCGCCTCCAGTTTCCCCGTTGGCCGCGAACATGGGCGACAGTCCGGCGCCCTTGTACGCCCGCGTCAAACAGATGATCACCCAGCAGATCGACAGCGGTAACTGGCCGCCGCACTACCGCGTACCGTCGGAAAGCGAACTGGTCAATCAGCTCGGTTTTAGCCGCATGACCATCAACCGCGCGCTGCGCGAGATGACCGCCGACGGCCTGTTGGTGCGCATGCAAGGTGTCGGGACTTTTGTCGCCGAACCGAAGAGCCAGTCCGCGCTGTTCGAAGTACACAACATCGCCGACGAGATCGCCTCGCGCGGTCATCGCCACACCTGCCAGGTCATCACTCTCGAAGAAGAGGCCGCCGGCTCCGAACGTGCGTTGGCACTGGACATGCGCGAAGGGCAGAAGGTCTTTCACTCGCTGATCGTGCATTACGAAAACGACATTCCGGTGCAAATCGAAGACCGTTTCGTCAATGCGCTGGTCGCCCCGGAATACCTCAAGCAGGACTTCACCCTGCAAACGCCTTACGCCTATCTCAATCAAGTCGCGCCACTGACCGAGGGCGAGCACGTAGTCGAAGCGATCCTCGCCGAGTCATCCGAGTGCAAGTTGCTACAAATCGAAAAAGGCGAGCCATGCCTGCTGATTCGCCGTCGCACATGGTCGGGCCGTCAGCCGGTGACCGCCGCGCGATTGATTCACCCGGGTTCCCGTCATCGTCTGGAAGGTCGGTTCCATAAATAGAGAGCATAAATGAATGGTTTGAAGGTTTTACGCGCCGAAGGCTACCCGCGCATGCCGTGGAAAAACGGCGGCGGCAGCACTGAAGAAATCACCCGCGACTCGGGGGCTGGCCTCGATGGGTTTGGCTGGCGTCTGTCGATTGCCGATATCGCCGAGTCCGGCGGCTTTTCGACCTTCGCCGGTTACCAGCGGGTGATCACTGTGCTGCAAGGTGACGGTATGACTTTGTGCGTCGACGGTGACGACACTCGGCCACTGTTACCCCTCGACCCGTTCGCCTTCAGCGGTGAGAGCCAGGTCTCCTGCACGCTGCTCGGCGGCGCAATCCGCGACTTCAACCTGATCTACGCGCCGCAGCGCTACAGCGCGCGCTTGCAGTGGCTGGACGGCGAACAGCGGTTTTTCAGTTCGGCGGGCACGGTGTTGGTGTTCAGTGTCAGTGAGTTGCTGCAGGTGCGGGTCGGTGACAGCGTTGCGCAACTTGGCCGACACGATTGCCTGCAACTGGACGGTAACACCGGGCTGGTTGAAGTCGCCGTCGATGCGGCCTGCTGCGTAATCGAACTCACTGCACGCTGATCTAAATCTGGTAACACATCCTGTGGTGAGGGGATAAATCCCCTCACCACAAAAGCGTTCATACCTCCTGTTTCTTTCTCCGCACCAATTTGTTACCGAATGCCCCAGCGTGGCGCAAAACCACGCTCTCGTAACAACTCCCCAACTTCCAAAACCACCCCCGCGAAAAATTTCACCCACGCCAGAACCCTTGATTCAGGCGCCCTCCAGTCGTATCCGCAATTTTTATTGAGCACTCCACCAGCAAGTTGGCCGCTTGATTGCATATGCTTGTATGTACAAGTAAAGACGTATGCGTATAAGTCCGCAGCGTCCACTGATTCGCTTGTCGCGCATTGAAGCGCACAGGCTGCTTGCCCACTGCCAGGGTTGGTTTGAATTGATCGCTGAGGAGTCTTTTTCGTGACTGACAACAAGATGACCACTGCTACTAACTTTACGAAGCACCGTGACGTCGAAATCCGTGCATCGCGCGGCACCAAGCTGACCGCCAAGAGCTGGCTGACCGAAGCGCCGCTGCGCATGTTGATGAACAACCTCGACCCGGAAGTCGCCGAGAACCCGAAAGAGCTGGTGGTCTACGGCGGTATCGGTCGCGCCGCGCGTAACTGGGAGTGCTACGACAAGATCGTCGAGAGCCTGACCAACCTGAACGACGACGAGACCCTGTTGGTGCAATCCGGCAAGCCGGTCGGCGTGTTCAAGACTCACAGCAACGCCCCGCGTGTACTGATCGCCAACTCCAACCTGGTTCCACACTGGGCGAGTTGGGAGCACTTCAACGAACTCGACGCCAAAGGCCTGGCCATGTACGGCCAGATGACCGCCGGCAGCTGGATCTACATCGGCAGCCAGGGCATCGTTCAGGGCACCTACGAAACCTTCGTTGAGGCCGGTCGCCAGCACTACAACGACAACCTCACCGGCAAGTGGGTGCTGACCGCCGGTCTGGGCGGCATGGGTGGCGCTCAGCCTCTGGCGGCAACCCTGGCCGGCGCCTGCTCGCTGAACATCGAATGCCAGCAGGTCAGCATCGATTTCCGCCTGAAAAGCCGTTACGTCGACGAGCAAGCCACTGACCTCGACGACGCGCTGGCGCGCATCGCCAAGTACACCAAAGAAGGCAAAGCGATCTCCATCGCGCTGCTGGGCAACGCCGCAGAAATCCTCCCGGAACTGGTCAAGCGCGGCGTGCGCCCGGACATGGTCACCGACCAGACCAGCGCCCATGACCCACTCAACGGCTACCTGCCGGCCGGCTGGACCTGGGACGAATACCGCGCCCGCGCCAAGACCGAACCGGCCGCTGTGATCAAAGCCGCCAAGCAGTCGATGGCCGTGCACGTCAAAGCGATGCTGGAATTCCAGAAGCAAGGCATCCCGACCTTCGACTACGGCAACAACATCCGTCAGATGGCCCAGGAAGAAGGCGTCGAGAACGCATTCGACTTCCCGGGTTTCGTACCGGCTTACATCCGTCCGCTGTTCTGCCGTGGCATTGGCCCGTTCCGCTGGGCGGCGCTGTCGGGTGATCCGCAAGACATCTACAAAACCGACGCCAAGGTCAAAGAGCTGATCCCGGACGACGCCCACCTGCACAACTGGCTGGACATGGCCCGCGAACGCATCAGCTTCCAGGGTCTGCCGGCACGTATCTGCTGGGTTGGCCTGGGCCTGCGCGCCAAGCTCGGTCTGGCGTTCAACGAAATGGTCCGCAGCGGTGAGTTGTCGGCGCCGATCGTGATCGGTCGCGACCACCTCGACTCTGGCTCGGTGGCCAGCCCGAACCGTGAAACCGAATCGATGCAGGACGGTTCCGACGCCGTGTCCGACTGGCCACTGCTCAACGCTCTGCTGAATACCGCGAGCGGCGCGACCTGGGTTTCCCTGCACCACGGCGGCGGCGTCGGCATGGGCTTCTCCCAGCACTCGGGCATGGTGATTGTCTGCGATGGTACGGACGAAGCGGCCGAGCGTATTGCGCGCGTGCTGCACAACGACCCGGCCACCGGTGTCATGCGTCACGCCGATGCCGGTTACCAGATCGCCATCGACTGCGCCAAGGAACAGGGCCTGAACCTGCCGATGATTACCGGTAAATAAACGCAAAAACCCTGTAGAAGCTGCCGAAGGCTGCGATCTTTTGATCTTCAAAAAGATCGCAGCCTCGTTTCACTCGACAGCTCCTACAGGGGTACGAACCAACCCAGAATAACAATCCACAGAGGTTGAACCATGGCTGTCAGTCCCGATCGTGCAGGCAACAAACCGTTGATCGAAAGGCGTTCGATCGACTACATCCCGGAAGCGGAAAGACACGGTCGTCTGTTCAGCCAATTCACCCTGTGGATGGGTGCCAACCTGCAAATCACGGCGATTGTCACCGGGGCGTTGGCCGTGGTGCTGGGCGGTGATGTGTTCTGGTCGTTGATCGGTCTGTTGATCGGTCAACTGCTGGGCGGCGGCGTCATGGCGCTGCATGCGGCGCAAGGGCCGAAGCTTGGCCTGCCGCAGATGATTTCCAGCCGCGTGCAGTTCGGAGTTTATGGCGCAGCCATCCCGATCGTGCTGGTGTGCCTGATGTACCTGGGCTTCACCGCAACGGGCACGGTGCTTTCCGGCCAGGCGCTGGGCCAGTTGTTTGGCGTCAGCGACAGCATCGGCATTCTGATTTTCGCCAGCGTCATCGTGCTGGTCACGGTGATGGGTTATCGGGTGATCCACTGGATTGGCCGCGTCGCCAGCGTCATTGGCGTGATTGCGTTCGTTTTTCTGTTCTGGCGCCTGATGAGCCAGACCGACGTCGGCGCACTCCTGCAAATCCGTCACTTCAGCTGGAGCAGTTTCCTGCTGGCGGTGTCACTCGCGGCGTCCTGGCAGATCGCTTTCGGCCCTTATGTGGCTGACTATTCGCGCTACCTGCCGAGCAAGACGTCAGCGGTGAAAACCTTTTTCGCCGCCGGCGCCGGTTCGGTGATTGGCGCCCAAGTGGCGATGATCCTTGGTGTGTTTGCTGCCGCTTCGGCCAACGGCCAGTTCGCCGGCCATGAAGTGGCTTACATCGTCGGTCTGGGCGGAACCGGTGCCACCGCTGCGCTGCTGTACTTCAGCATTGCGTTCGGCAAGGTGACCATCTCGACGCTGAACTCCTACGGCAGCTTCATGTGCATCGCCACCATCATCAGCGGTTTCAAAGGTCATCTGCAGGTCTCGCGCATGCAGCGTCTGGTGTTTGTGCTGTTCATCGTCGGCTCGGCGACCCTGATCGCGTTGCTCGGTCAGCACTCGTTCCTCGGTGCGTTCAAGTCTTTCATCCTGTTCCTGCTCGCGTTCTTCACGCCGTGGAGCGCGATCAACCTGGTGGACTACTACTGCATCACTCGCGAGCGCTATGACGTGCCGGCGCTGGCCGATCCGAACGGTCGCTATGGCCGCTGGAACCTACTCGGTATCAGCGTTTATGTCTTCGGGGTACTGGTGCAATTGCCGTTCATCTCCACCAAGTTCTATACCGGTCCGCTGGTGGCCGCTCTCGGTGATGTGGATATCTCCTGGATCATCGGTCTGCTGCTGCCTGCCGCCGTGTATTACGTGTGCGCGAAAAAATGGCACAGCCCAGTGCCCGATCAACTGATTCTGCCGGTCGAGCAGGACAGCGTTGTACAACCTAAAACAAGTGGGGCCGTTCGCGCTGCGGCGCAGGCCTGATTGGACGTGGACAGGGCTGGATGCCTCTTGACTGCCGTAAGCCAATTCATGATTAGGAGCGTCGCAACAATGAAATCGAACAAGACCCTGCTGACTACATTGCTGTCCATGGGCCTGTTGGCCAGCGCTGGCGCAACTCAAGCCGCCGGCTGGTGCGAATCGGGCAAACCGGTGAAATTCGCCGGTCTGAACTGGGAAAGCGGCATGCTGCTGACCGACGTGCTGCAAGTGGTGCTGGAAAAAGGTTATGACTGCAAGACCGACAGCCTGCCGGGCAACTCCATCACCATGGAAAACGCCCTGAGCAGCAACGACATTCAAGTGTTCGCCGAAGAGTGGGTCGGCCGCAGCGAGGTCTGGAACAAGGCCGAGAAGGCCGGCAAAGTCGTCGGCGTTGGCGCCCCTGTAGTGGGCGCTATCGAAGGCTGGTATGTGCCGCGTTACGTGATCGAAGGCGACGCCAAGCGCAAACTTGAGCCGAAAGCCCCTGACCTGAAAAACATCGCTGATCTGGCCAAGTACTCTGCTGTGTTCAAGGACGCCGAAGAGCCCTCCAAAGGCCGTTTCTACAACTGCCCGGCCGGCTGGACCTGCGAGCTGGACAACAGCGAAATGCTGAAAAGCTACGGCCTGGAAAGCAGCTACACCAACTTCCGTCCGGGCACTGGCCCGGCGCTGGATGCGGCGGTGCTGTCGAGCTACAAGCGTGGCGAGCCGATCCTGTTCTACTACTGGTCGCCAACCCCGCTGATGGGCCAGGTCGATCTGGTCAAACTGGAAGAAAAACCGGGCGTCGACAAGCGCGTGACGATCAAGGTCGGCCTGTCCAAGACCTTCCACGAGCAAGCCCCGGAGCTGGTGGCCGTGCTGGAGAAGGTCAACCTGCCAATCGACCTGCTCAACCAGAACCTCGGCCGCATGGCGAAGGAACGTATCGAGTCGCCAAAACTGGCGAAAATCTTCCTCAAGGAACATCCTGAAGTCTGGCACGCATGGGTGAGCGAAGACGCAGCCAAAAAGATCGACGCGGCCTTGTAGGTCCAGCTTCTCCGGCTGCCGGCCACGGCAGTCGGATGCTTGATCGCAACCCCTTGATTGAGAGTCTCTTATGTTTCCCGAAAGCTTTACCTTTTCCATCGCCGACTGGGTCAACGGTTGGGTCGATTCCCTGGTCACCAACTATGGTGATGTGTTCCGCCAGATCTCGGACACCCTGCTGTGGGCCATCGTCAATCTTGAAGGTCTGCTGCGTGCAGCGCCGTGGTGGTTGATGCTGGCAATTGTCGGTGTCGTCGCCTGGCACGCAACGCGCAAAGTGGTGACCACGGCGGTGATCGTCGGTCTGCTGTTCCTCGTTGGCGCTGTCGGCCTGTGGGACAAACTCATGCAAACCCTGGCGCTGATGATGGTCGCGACGATCATTTCGGTGCTGATCGGCATACCGTTGGGGATTCTCTCGGCGCGCAGCAATCGCCTGCGTTCGGTGCTGATGCCGCTGCTCGACATCATGCAGACCATGCCGAGTTTCGTGTACCTGATCCCGGTGCTGATGCTGTTCGGTCTGGGCAAGGTGCCGGCGATTTTCGCGACCGTGATCTACGCCGCGCCACCGCTGATTCGCCTGACCGATCTGGGCATCCGCCAGGTCGACGGCGAAGTCATGGAAGCGATCAACGCCTTCGGCGCCAACCGCTGGCAGCAACTGTTCGGCGTGCAACTGCCGCTGGCCCTGCCGAGCATCATGGCCGGGATCAATCAGACCACCATGATGGCCCTGTCGATGGTGGTGATCGCCTCGATGATCGGCGCCCGTGGCTTGGGTGAAGATGTGTTGGTGGGGATTCAGACCCTCAACGTCGGACGGGGTCTTGAGGCCGGTCTGGCGATCGTGATTCTCGCAGTGGTCATCGACCGCATTACTCAGGCATATGGTCGGCCACGGCATGAGGTGAGCAAATGAGCAACGCAACCGTGAGCAAGATCGAAGTCAAAAACGTCTTCAAGATTTTCGGCAACCGCGCCAAGGACGCCCTGGCCATGGTTGGCCAGGGCAAGACCAAGGATCAGGTGCTGAACGAAACCGGTTGCGTGGTCGGGGTCAACGACCTGTCGCTGAGCATCGGCACCGGCGAGATCTTCGTGATCATGGGCCTGTCCGGCTCCGGCAAGTCGACGCTGGTGCGCCATTTCAATCGCCTGATCGACCCGACCAGCGGCGCGATCCTGGTCGACGGCGTGGACATCCTGCAATACGACATGGAAGCCCTGCGCGAATTTCGCCGGCACAAGATCAGCATGGTCTTCCAGAGCTTCGGCCTGCTGCCGCACAAGACCGTGCTCGACAACGTCGCCTACGGCCTGAAAGTGCGCGGCGAGAGCAAGCAACTGTGCGCCGAGCGGGCGCTGCACTGGATCAACACCGTGGGCCTCAAGGGCTACGAAAACAAATACCCGCATCAGCTTTCCGGCGGCATGCGTCAGCGTGTCGGCCTGGCCCGTGCCTTGGCGGCGGACACTGACATCATCCTGATGGACGAGGCGTTCAGCGCGCTGGATCCGCTGATCCGCGCCGAGATGCAGGACCAGTTGCTGGAACTGCAAAAGACCCTGCACAAGACCATCGTCTTCATCACCCACGACCTCGACGAGGCCGTGCGCATCGGCAACCGCATTGCGATCCTCAAGGACGGCAAGCTGATTCAGGTCGGTACGCCGCGCGAGATCCTGCATTCGCCGGCGGATGAGTATGTCGACCGGTTCGTGCAGCGGCGTGCGGCGGTGGTTTGACAGATTTTGTGGTGAGACAGCTTTTGTGGTGAGGGGATTTCCGCATCAACAGAATTGGCATGAGGTTTTAGATGTCCCAGGCTGAAAAAATCGTGATCACCGGCGACCATCTGCGTTGGCAGGACGTGGTCGCCGTCGCGCGGCACGGCGCGCAACTTGAGCTGTCGGGCGAGGCCTGGGCGCGCATCGAAAACGCTCAGGCCATCGTTCAGCGCATTGTCGTCAGCGGCGAGCGCGCTTATGGCGTCAACACCGGTCTGGGCGGGTTGTCCAATGTCTCGCTGAAAGACGAACAACTCAGCCAGTTGTCGCGCAACACCTTGCTCAGCCACGCCTGCGGCGTCGGCCCGGTACTGCCTGACGAACAGACCCGCGCCATCCTCTGCGCGGCGATCCGCAACTTCAGCCAAGGCAAATCCGGCCTGCACCGCCGGGTCGTCGAAGCACTGTTGGCCCTGCTCAATCGCGGCATCACCCCGCAGGTTCCGTCGCAAGGCTCGGTCGGCTACCTGACCCACATGGCGCACATCGGCATTGCGCTGCTGGGCGTGGGCAATGTCAGCTATCGCGGGCAGATTATTTCTGCACAACAGGCCTTGGCAGAAGAGGGCCTGCAACCGGTGCAACTTGGCGCGAAAGACGGTTTGTGTCTGGTCAACGGTACGCCGTGCATGACTGGCCTCAGCTGTCTGGCCATCGCCGATGCTATGCGTCTGCTGCAATGGGCCGACGTCATCAGCGCCATGAGTTTCGAAGCTCAGCGTGGTCAGATCGATGCGTTCGATGCCGAGATCATTGCGCTCAAACCGCACCCGGGCATGCAGCAGGTTGGCGTCAATCTGCGCGCGTTGCTTGATGGCAGTGAAGTGATCGCGTCGAGCAAAGGCATTCGCACTCAAGATGCCTTGAGCATTCGTTCGATCCCGCAGGTGCATGGCGCCGCGCGCGATCAACTCGAGCACGCAATCAAACAGGTCGAAGTCGAACTCAACGGCTGCACCGACAACCCGTTGCTGTTGGGGACACCGGACGATTTCCGCGTCATGTCGCAAGCCAATCCGCACGGCCAATCGGTAGCGATGGCCGCTGATCTGCTGGCGATCGCCGTGGCGGAAATCGGCTCGATTGCCGAGCGCCGTCTCGATCGTCTGGTGAATCCACATGTCAGCGGTTTGCCGGCGTTTCTGGTGGCCAATCCGGGGGTGAACTCGGGGATGATGATCGTGCAATACGTCGCCGCGTCGCTGTGTGCGGAAAACCGCCAATTGGCGCAACCGGCGGTGCTCGACAACTACGTCACCTCCGGTTTGCAGGAAGACCATCTGAGCATGGGCACCAGCGCCGCGCTGAAGCTGCATCGCGCGCTGGAAAACTGCACGCAGATCCTCGCCATCGAATATCTGCTGGCGGCCCAGGCGTTTGAATTCTTGAAAGCGCAGCGCTTTGGCGCGGGCACCGATATCGCGTGGCGCCTGCTGCGTGAGAAAGTCCCGGCCTACGATCAGGACCGCTGGCTGGCGCCGGATATCGCCGCCGCTGCGAGCGTTTTGAAAGACCCGAATTTGCTGCACAACGTATTACCGAATTTGCACTGATTTCTTAAACGCCAGCGTGCCAAGGCGCGGATCGCCCAAAAAGCGAAATGCGACGGATAACGGAATGCTCCGGAGCGACTGGCGAGCCAATAACAATCTCTCAAAAGGAGCATTTAAATGACTGCGCTAAACCTGATCCCCGGCCAACTGAGCCTGGCTCAACTGCGTGACGTTTTTCAAAACCCGGTCAAGCTGACCCTCGACAACAGCGCATCGCAGCAGATCGAAGCCAGTGTTGCCTGCGTCGAACAGATCCTCGCCGAGAACCGCACCGCCTACGGCATCAACACCGGGTTCGGCCTGCTGGCCTCGACTCGTATTGCCAGCGAAGACCTGGAAAACCTCCAGCGCTCGCTGGTGTTGTCCCACGCCGCCGGCGTCGGTCAGCCGATCAGTGATGACTTGGTGCGTCTGATCATGGTGCTCAAGGTCAACAGCCTCAGCCGTGGTTTCTCCGGGATTCGTCGGCAGGTGATCGATGCGCTGATTGCGCTGATCAATGCCGAGGTCTATCCGCACATTCCGCTGAAAGGTTCGGTGGGGGCTTCCGGTGACCTCGCGCCACTGGCGCATATGTCGCTGGTGCTGCTGGGCGAGGGCAAGGCGCGTTACAAGGGCGAGTGGATGGAAGCGACTGAAGCGCTGAAAGTCGCCGGTCTGACACCACTGACGCTGGCGGCGAAAGAAGGTCTGGCGCTGCTCAACGGCACTCAGGTTTCTACTGCGTTCGCGCTGCGTGGCCTGTTCGAAGGCGAAGATCTGTTCGCCGGCGCCATTGCACTGGGTGGTCTGACGGTTGAAGCGGTATTGGGCTCGCGCTCGCCGTTTGACGCGCGTATCCACGCCGCCCGTGGCCAGAAAGGCCAGATCGATGCCGCCGCCGCTTACCGTGATTTGCTGGGTGAGCGCAGCGAAGTTTCCGACTCGCACCAGAACTGCGAGAAGGTTCAAGACCCGTACTCGCTGCGTTGCCAGCCGCAAGTCATGGGCGCGTGCCTGACCCAATTCCGTCAAGCGGCTGAGGTGCTGGCGGTCGAAGCCAACGCCGTGTCGGATAACCCGTTGGTGTTCGCCGCTGAAGGCGATGTGATTTCCGGCGGTAACTTCCACGCCGAACCGGTGGCCATGGCCGCTGACAACATGGCCCTGGCCATCGCTGAAATCGGCTCGCTGAGCGAACGCCGCATCTCTCTGATGATGGACAAGCACATGTCGCAACTGCCGCCGTTCCTGGTGGCCAATGGCGGGGTCAACTCCGGTTTCATGATCGCTCAGGTGACAGCCGCGGCACTGGCCAGCGAAAACAAGGCGCTGTCCCATCCGCATTCGGTGGACAGCCTGCCGACCTCGGCCAACCAGGAAGACCACGTGTCGATGGCCCCGGCGGCCGGCAAGCGCTTGTGGGAAATGGCCGAGAACACTCGCGGGATTCTCGCGGTGGAATGGCTCGCGGCGGTACAGGGGCTGGATCTGCGTAACGGCCTGAAGACTTCGGCGAAGCTGGAAAAGGCTCGGGCGATTCTGCGTAAGGAAGTGCCGTTCTATGAGAAGGACCGGTTTTTTGCGCCGGACATCAATGCAGCGACCGAGTTGTTGGCTTCGCGGTGTTTGACTGAGCTGGTGCCGGCGAAATTGCTGCCTAGCCTGTAAGGACCTCTTCGCGAGCAGGCTCGCTCCCACAGTTGGAATGCGTATCCCTGTGGGAGCGAGCCTGCTCGCGAAATCGATTTTGAATAGTGTGGAGACTAAGGGATGAAAACCCTCTGGCAACACTGCCACGTCGCAACCATGGCGCAAGGCGTCTACTCGATCATCGAGGACGCGGCCATCGTGACGTCCGGTGCGCATATCGAGTGGATCGGCCCGCGTCATCAATTACCGTCCGGCGAATACCCGGCGGTCAACGATCTGCAAGGCGCGTGGGTCACTCCGGGCCTGATCGACTGCCACACCCACACCGTGTTCGGCGGCAACCGCAGCGGCGAATTCGAAAAGCGCCTGCAAGGTGTCAGCTACGCCGAGATCGCGGCGCAGGGTGGTGGCATTGCCAGTACCGTACGCGCCACTCGTGAAGCAACCGAAGACGAACTGTTCGCCAGCGCCGCCAAACGCCTGAAAAGCCTGATGCGCGACGGCGTGACCACGGTGGAAATGAAGTCCGGCTACGGTCTCGATCTGGCCAGTGAGCGCAAAATCCTTCGGGTCATCCGTCGCCTGGCAAAAGAGCTGCCGATCAGCGTGCGCAGCACCTGCCTGGCCGCCCACGCGTTGCCACCGGAATACAAGGATCGCGCCGACGACTACATCGATCACATCTGCGCCGAAATGCTGCCCGCGCTGGCTGCCGAAGGCCTGGTAGATGCCGTGGATGCCTTCTGCGAATACCTGGCGTTCTCGCCGGAGCAAGTCGAGAGCGTGTTCATCAGCGCGCAAAAACTCGGTCTGCCGGTGAAACTGCACGCCGAGCAATTGTCGTCGCTGCACGGCTCCAGCCTGGCCGCGCGCTACCACGCGTTGTCCGCCGATCACCTGGAGTTCATGGACGAAGCCGACGCCATCGCCATGGCCGCATCCGACACCGTCGCGGTGCTGCTGCCGGGCGCGTTCTACTTCCTGCGTGAAACCCAGTTGCCGCCGATGGACGCCCTGCGCAAGCACAAGGTGAAGATCGCCATCGCCAGCGATCTCAACCCCGGTACCTCGCCGGCGCTGTCGTTGCGCCTGATGCTGAACATGGCTTGCACCTGCTTCCGTATGACCCCGGAAGAAGCCTTGGCCGGCGCGACGATTCATGCCGCGCATGCGTTGGGCATGGCCGACACTCACGGCTCACTGGAAGTCGGCAAGGTCGCGGATTTCGTCGCCTGGCACATCGATCGTCCGGCGGATCTGGCCTATTGGCTCGGTGGTGATCTGGACAAACGCGTCGTGCGTCACGGCGTTGAATCAAGTCTGTAGGAGAGCGGTTGTGGATAAGGTTCTGAACTTCAAACAAGGTCGCGTGCCGCTGCTGATCAGCATGCCCCATGCCGGTGTACGTCTGACCCCGGTGGTCGAGGCCGGCCTGATTGGCGACGCGAAAAGCCTGCCGGACACCGACTGGCATATTCCGCAGCTCTACGACTTTGCCGAAGAACTCGGCGCCAGCACGCTGGCGGCCGAGTACTCGCGTTTCGTCATCGACCTCAACCGGCCGTCCGACGACAAGCCGCTGTACGCCGGCGCCACCACCGGGCTGTACCCGGCGACGCTGTTTGATGGCATCCCGTTGTTCAAGGAAGGGCTGGAGCCGTCGAAAGAAGAACGCGCGACATATCTGGAGCAGATCTGGACGCCGTATCACCGCACCTTGCAAGAGGAGCTGGCACGGCTGAAGGCCGAGTTCGGTTACGCGTTGCTGTTCGACGCACACTCGATCCGTTCGATC
The DNA here is from genome assembly GCF_059716105.1 of Pseudomonas sp. LBUM1652. Taxonomy (NCBI): domain Bacteria; kingdom Pseudomonadati; phylum Pseudomonadota; class Gammaproteobacteria; order Pseudomonadales; family Pseudomonadaceae; genus Pseudomonas; species Pseudomonas sp. LBUM1652. Next base: position 422,913 of record NZ_CP166804.1, read on the forward strand.
ATCCCGCACCTGTTCGACGGCAAATTGCCCGACTTCAACCTCGGCACCTTCAACGGCGCCAGCTGCGATCCGCAACTGGCCGCGCAACTGGAAGCGATATGCGCGCGCCACGGCGATTACAGCCATGTGCTCAACGGTCGCTTCAAGGGCGGCCACATCACCCGCCATTACGGCAACCCGGCCGAGAACATCCACGCCGTGCAACTGGAACTGGGCCAATGCACGTACATGGAAGAGTTCGAACCGTTCCGCTATCGCGCCGATCTGGCCGAGCCGACACGGGTGGTGCTCAAGGAGTTGCTGCAAGGCTTCATCGCCTGGGGCAAATCCCGCTACAGCGCATAAACCTCTTTCTGTGGGAGCATGCTCATTGACGTAAATCGGGTTTATGATGCCCAACGGCAGAATAATAGAAGTCCCCCCAGGGATGACCTCGACCCCTTACGGAGCGCGCAATGCAGACTTTGTTTCCGCAGATCAAACCACACGCCCGGCACGATCTGGCTGTCGATGACACACATACGCTGTACGTCGACGAAAGCGGTTCGCCGGAAGGCTTGCCGGTCGTGTTCATCCACGGCGGCCCCGGTGCCGGGTGTGATGCACAGAGCCGCCGTTATTTCGATCCGAACCTGTACCGCATTGTCACCTTCGACCAGCGCGGCTGCGGACGCTCCACCCCGCACGCCAGCCTGGAAAACAACACCACCTGGGATCTGGTCGCCGACCTTGAGCGAATCCGCAAACACCTGGGCATCGACAAATGGGTGCTGTTCGGCGGCTCGTGGGGTTCGACCCTGGCACTGGCCTACGCGCAAACCCATCCGGAGCGCGTTCACGGTCTGATCCTGCGCGGGATCTTTCTCTGCCGTCCGCAGGAAATCGAGTGGTTCTACCAGGCCGGTGCCAGCCGTCTGTTCCCCGATTACTGGCAGGACTACATTGCGCCGATCCCAGTGGACGAGCGCGACGACCTGCTCAACGCTTTCCACAAGCGCCTGACCGGCAATGATCAGATCGCCCAGATGCACGCGGCCAAAGCCTGGTCGACCTGGGAAGGGCGCACCGCGACCCTGCGGCCGAACCCGCTGGTGGTCGATCGTTTCTCCGAACCGCAGCGCGCCTTGTCGATTGCGCGGATCGAATGCCACTACTTCACCAATAACGCCTTCCTTGAACCGAACCAACTGATTCGCGATATGGGCAAGATTGCTCACTTGCCTGGCGTGATCATCCACGGCCGTTACGACGTGATCTGCCCGCTCGATAACGCTTGGGAATTGCACCAGGCCTGGCCGAACAGTGAGCTGCAAGTGATCCGCGATGCCGGCCACGCTGCGTCCGAACCGGGTATCACCGACGCATTGGTGCGTGCCGCCGGTCAAATGGCCCGACGCCTGCTCGACCTGCCGCCCGAAGAAGCATGAAGGGGCTTTTACAACGCGTGCGTGGCGCGCGAGTCGAAGTGGCGGGAGAGGTGGTTGGCGCGGTAGATCACGGTTTGCTGGTGCTGGTGGCGGTCGAACCCGACGACACGCGTGCCAGCGCCGACAAACTTCTGCATAAGCTGCTTAACTATCGGGTATTCAGTGACGCCGAGGGCAAGATGAACTTGTCCCTCGCGGACGTTGGCGGCGGGCTGTTGCTGGTCTCTCAGTTCACCCTCGCGGCCGACACCAAAAGCGGGTTGCGGCCGAGCTTTTCAACCGCCGCCCCTCCGGCGCTGGGCGAGGAATTGTTCGACTATCTATTGAGCAAAGCGAAACAGGTGCATGGCACTGTGGCATCAGGTAAATTCGGCGCCGATATGCAGGTGCATTTGGTCAACGATGGCCCTGTTACCTTTTTGTTACAGACCTGAAAGCACCTGAAACACCTTTTTAGGAAATTTCGACTGTTTTTAGGGTGTTTTCGCGATAAATACTTTGTTACCCCTGATGCGTTGTCACGCGGGCTACTAGATAATCGCGCGCTATGGGGATCAGCGTTCGTTGGTCCATTTTTGACTTAGGTAGAGACTTGTCTGGATCCGATTGGGGAATCATTTTGCCCTAGCGGAGTCGGAACAATGCTCGCCAACTTGGCAAGGGTGCTCTGGTAGGTCGGCTTTTCAATGCCGATACCTTTAAAGACACTTCATCTGGCCGTTGGTTTTTTGATCTGTTTTCGGCGAGGGTTGCTCGTGATCGTTAGTCCCTGTAATGCAGCAAAAATGTCTGCCAAACGCATGCGAAGTGCCCTGGTAGCGGGTTCGGCGCTCCTGTGCCTGCTCAGCGCCGGTCAGCTTTGGGCGTTCAATCTTGACGATGTATCCGCCAAGGCTAAAGAGCTGGCCGGGCAGAAGTTCGAAGCCCCGCGCAGCAACCTGCCGAACGAGTTCCGCGACATGAAGTTCGCGGATTATCAGAAAATCCGTTTCCTCACCGAAAAGGCTGAGTGGGCTGATCAGAAGACGCCGTTCAAACTGTCCTTCTATCACCAGGGTATGCACTTCGATACACCGGTGAAAATCAACGAAATCACGGCGAACACCGTCGAAGAGATCAAATACGATCCGACGCGTTTCGATTTCGGCGATTTGAAATTCGATCCTAAAGCCACCGAACAACTGGGTTATGCCGGTTTCCGTGTGCTGTACCCGATCAACAAAGCCGACAAGCAAGACGAAATCATGACCATGCTCGGCGCGAGCTACTTCCGCGTCGTCGGCAAGGGTCACACCTACGGTCTGTCGGCCCGTGGTCTGGCGGTCGATACCGCGCTGCCGTCGGGTGAAGAATTCCCGCGTTTTCGCGAATTCTGGATTCAACAGCCGAAGCCGGGCGACAAGCACCTGGTGATCTTCGCTCTGCTGGATTCGCCGCGTGCCACCGGCGCCTACCGTTTGATCCTGCGTCCGGGCAGCGACACCATTGTCGACGTCAAGGCGCAGATGTTCCTGCGTGACAGGGTCGGCAAACTGGGCATCGCGCCACTGACCAGCATGTTCCTGTTCGGCGCCAACCAGCCGTCGAAAGTTCTCAACTATCGTCGTGAGTTGCACGACTCCAGCGGTCTGTCGATCCATGCCGGCAACGGCGAGTGGATCTGGCGCCCACTGAACAACCCGAAACACCTGGCCGTGAGCAACTTCAGCGTCGAGAACCTGCGTGGTTTCGGTCTGCTGCAACGTGGCCGTGACTTCAGCCACTACGAAGACCTCGACGACCGCTACGACAAGCGCCCAAGCGCCTGGATCGAGCCGAAGGGCGACTGGGGTAAAGGCACCGTCGATCTGGTCGAAATTCCGACTGCCGACGAAACCAACGACAACATCGTTGCGTTCTGGAGCCCGGAAAAAATGCCGGAGCCAGGCCAGCCGCTGGACTTCGCTTACCGCATGCACTGGACCATGGACGAAGCGGCGATTCACGCGCCGGACAGCGCCTGGGTTGCGCAGACTCTGCGTTCCACCGGTGACGTCAAACAATCGAACCTGATCCGTCAGCCGGACGGCAGCGTTGCCTATCTGGTCGACTTCGAAGGCCCATCGCTGGCCGCTCTGGCCCCGGATGCCGACGTGCGCAGTCAGGTCAGCGTCGGCGACAACGCTGAACTGGTCGAGAACAGCGTGCGCTACAACCCGGAAACCAAGGGCTGGCGCTTGACCCTGCGGATGAAGATCAAGGACGCGAGCAAGTCGACCGAGATGCGAGCCGCCCTGGTGCAGCCAATCGTGACCGCTGATCTGGCCAAATCTTCGGTGCCGGCGTCCAACTCGTCCGTCGCCAAGGCCGACAAGGTTGCCGCCAAGCAGCAAGAGAAGCTCGACAAGGAAGCCAAGGCCGCCGAGGCCAAACAGGCCGACGCCAAGCCAGTTGCAGATGCCAAGGACAAGGCCAACAAAGACGCCAAGCAGCCAGTCGCTGCGGACGCGGCCCCAGCCACACCGGAATCGGCGCCGACTGAAGAAGTCCTGACCGAGACCTGGAGCTATCAGTTGCCTGCCGATGAGTAACTCTCAAGTACAGCCAGAGACTCTGTCCGAGTATCTGGCGCATCTGCCGATGACCGACCAGCAGCGCGCGGAACTCGCGGGTTGCCAGTCGTTCAGCGAGCTGCATCAACGCCTGTCGTCCTCGACGTTCGACGCCCCCACCGAAGCCGCCCAGGCTTCGGTGGGCAAGCGCCTGACCCTGAGCACCGCCGAAGAGCTTGAAGAGGCGGAAATGCTGGTGCTCGACGCCAGCGGTCGAGTCAGCCTCAAGGCCACGCCGCCGATTCGTCGGACCAAAGTCGTTCCGGAGCCATGGCGCACCAATATTCTGGTGCGTGGCTGGCGTCGTATGACCGGCCGTACCAATCCACCGCAACCGCCGAAGGACGAGAACGTCCTGCCGGCCGCGCGCTGGCGCACCGTCGGTTCGATCCGCCGCTACATTCTGTTGGTGTTGATGCTCGGCCAGACCATCGTTGCCGGCTGGTACATGAAAGGCATCATGCCTTACCAGGGCTGGTCGTTCGTCGATCTGGACGAAGTCCTGCACCAGCCGCTGCTGCAAACCGCCACGCAAGTGCTGCCGTATGCGCTGCAAACCAGCATCCTGATTCTGTTCGGGATTCTGTTCTGCTGGGTGTCGGCCGGTTTCTGGACGGCACTGATGGGCTTCCTCGAGTTGCTCACCGGTCACGATAAATACCGCATTTCCGGCAAAAGTGCCGGCAACGAGCCGATTGCAAAAGACGCTCGTACCGCGCTGGTCATGCCGATCTGCAACGAAGACGTGCCACGGGTATTTGCCGGTCTACGTGCGACGTTTGAGTCGGTCGCTGCTACCGGTGATCTGGATCGCTTCGATTTCTTCGTGCTCAGCGACAGTAACGACACCGACATCTGCGTGGCCGAGCAACAGGCCTGGCTGGACGTCTGCCGCGAAGCCAAGGGCTTCGGCAAGATCTTCTATCGCCGCCGTCGCCGTCGCGTTAAGCGCAAGAGCGGCAACCTCGACGACTTCTGCCGTCGTTGGGGTGGTGATTACAAGTACATGGTCGTCCTCGACGCTGACTCCGTGATGAGCGGTGAGTGTCTGACCAGTCTGGTGCGCCTGATGGAAGCTACGCCGGACGCCGGGATCATCCAGACCGCGCCGCGTGCGTCGGGCATGGACACTCTGTATGCGCGCATGCAGCAGTTCGCCACTCGCGTTTATGGGCCGCTGTTCACCGCCGGTCTGCACTTCTGGCAGTTGGGCGAATCCCACTACTGGGGTCACAACGCGATCATCCGCATGAAGCCGTTCATCGACCACTGCGCCTTGGCGCCGTTGCCGGGCAAGGGCGCGTTTTCAGGTGCGATTCTGTCTCACGACTTCGTTGAAGCCGCGCTGATGCGTCGTGCCGGTTGGGGCGTGTGGATTGCCTACGACCTGCCAGGCAGCTACGAAGAACTGCCGCCGAACCTGCTCGACGAACTCAAGCGTGACCGTCGCTGGTGCCACGGCAACTTGATGAACTTCCGTCTGTTCCTGGTCAAAGGCATGCACCCGGTACACCGCGCGGTGTTCCTCACCGGCGTGATGTCGTACCTGTCGGCGCCGTTGTGGTTCTTCTTCCTGGTGTTGTCGACTGCGCTGCTGGCGGTGAACACGCTGATGGAGCCGCAGTACTTCCTTGAGCCGCGTCAGCTCTATCCGCTGTGGCCACAATGGCACCCGGACAAGGCGATCGCGCTGTTCTCGACGACTATCGTGCTGTTGTTCCTGCCGAAACTGTTGAGCATCATCCTGATCTGGGCCAAGGGCGCGAAAGAGTTCGGCGGCAAGTTCAAGGTAACGCTGTCGATGCTGCTGGAGATGCTGTTCTCCATGCTGCTGGCGCCGGTGCGGATGATTTTCCACACCCGTTTCGTACTGGCCGCGTTCCTCGGCTGGGCCGCGACCTGGAACTCGCCACAGCGTGACGACGACTCCACACCGTGGAGCGAGGCGGTCAAGCGCCACGGCCCGCAGACCCTGCTGGGCTTCTGCTGGGCGCTGTTGGTGATCTGGCTGAACCCGAGCTTCCTGTGGTGGCTGGTACCGATTGTCGGTTCGCTGATGCTGTCGATCCCGGTGTCGGTGATTTCCAGCCGTGTCGGTCTGGGCCTCAAATCCCGTGACGAGAGCCTGTTCCTCATCCCTGAGGAATACAATCCGCCACAGGCGCTGCTGGCGACTGACCAGTACACCCACGAGAACCGTTGGCATGCGCTGAATGACGGCTTTATCCGTGCAGTGGTCGATCCGCAGCAGAACGCCTTGGCGTGCTCGCTGGCGACGTCCCGTCACGGTCAGGCCGAGCCGATCGAATGGCTGCGTCAGGAGCGTGTTCGTCACGCGATCAAGGTTGGCCCTGCCGGGTTGAATAACCATGATCGTCTGCAACTGCTGAGCGACCCGGTTGCGCTGGCGCGCTTGCATGAGCAGGTCTGGGGCGAAGGTCACGCCGAGTGGCTGGACGCATGGCGGGCTTCGGTGAAAGCCGATCCGCATGCGCCGCTGCTGCCGCTGCGACCGGTGAGCATGCAAGCTCAACCGGCCTGATAAGAAGCCCCGCGAAAGCGGGGTTTTTTTTTGCCCTGACGACAGCGGGCGCTGATCTGCAATCGATCAAAAAACCTTGTGCAAACGAACGAGTGCGTTAGCATCCGTCCCCGAATTGGCGCACCCGGGCATTTTTGCCCGTCTCTGTTGGTTTTCGCGCCGCAAACGCAATGGTTTTGGGGACTTGAAGATGAAGAAGTATCTGTCGATGCTGCTGGTCGGCGTCACGGCACTGGTTGCAGTCACTGCGGCGCAGGCTGGCGCAATTGATGAAGCGGTCAAGCGCGGCACGTTGAAAGTCGGTATGGATCCGACCTACATGCCGTTCGAGATGACCAACAAGCGCGGCGAGATCATCGGCTTCGAAGTCGACATCCTCAAAGCCATGACCAAAGCCATGGGCGTCAAGCTGGAGCTGGTTTCGACCGGTTACGACGGGATTATCCCGGCGCTTATGACCGACAAATTCGACATGATCGGCAGCGGCATGACCCTGACTCAGGAACGCAACCTGCGCCTGAACTTCAGCGAGCCGTTCATCGTCGTCGGCCAGACCCTGCTGATCCGCAAGGAACTGGAAGGCACCATCAAGTCGTATAAAGACCTGAACACCGCCGACTACCGCATTACCTCAAAGCTCGGCACCACCGGTGAAATGGTCGCCAAGAAGCTGATCTCCAAAGCCAAGTACCACGGCTACGACAACGAGCAGGAAGCCGTGCTCGACGTGGTAAACGGCAAGGCCGACGCCTTCATCTACGACGCGCCATACAACGTTGTCGCGGTAAACAAGGTCGGCGCCGGCAAACTGGTGTTCCTCGACAAGCCCTTCACCTACGAGCCACTGGCCTTCGGTCTGAAGAAGGGTGACTACGACAGCCTCAATTTCATCAACAACTTCCTGCACCAGATCCACGAAGACGGCACCTACGATCGCATCCATGACAAGTGGTTCAAGAGCACCGAGTGGCTCAAGGACATGGAATAACGCCGGTCTGCAAGACCGCGTTACCCCTTTCGCGAGCAGGCTCGCTCCCACATTGGAATGCATTTCAAATGTGGGAGCGAGCCTGCTCGCGAAGAGGACCTTGTAAGCAACACCAATCCCGGAACCTGCAATGAAACATAAAAAAGCCCAATGGCCCTGGCACGTCCTCACCGTGCTGGTGCTGATCGGCCTGGCCGGTGCGTTGTATTACGCCACGTCGCTGATGTCCTACGAATGGCGCTGGAATCGCGTGCCGCAGTACTTCGCCTATCAGGCCGAAGAAACCCAGCGTGCCGCCGACATTTCCACCGTCACCGAACTGGTGCGCAAGGGCGGTAGCGCGCAAGTCACTCTGCGCAACGATGCCGGTGACGAGCAGCACCTGACCGTCGACGAGAACAGCCTGCAATTCGCTCAGGGCGACGATGTGGCCGAAGGCGACGTCGTGGGTGTCACTCGGCATTGGGCGGCAGGGCCGCTGTTGTGGGGGCTGTGGACGACGCTTTGGCTGTCGGTGGTCTCCGGCATTCTCGGTTTGTTGATCGGTCTGGTCACCGGGCTGTGCCGCTTGTCGAGCAACCCGACTCTGCGCGACCTTTCGAGCATCTACGTCGAACTGGTACGCGGCACGCCGCTGCTGGTGCAGATTTTCATTTTCTACTTCTTCATCGGCACGGTGATGAACCTGTCCCGGGAGTTCGCCGGGATCGCCGCATTGTCGCTGTTCACCGGCGCCTACGTTGCCGAGATCATCCGTTCCGGCGTGCAGTCAATTGCCCGTGGCCAGAACGAAGCCGCGCGATCGCTCGGTCTGAGCGCTGGCCAGTCGATGCGTCATGTGGTGCTGCCACAAGCGTTCAAACGCGTGCTGCCGCCACTGGCGGGGCAGTTCATCAGTCTGGTCAAGGACACCTCGCTGGTGTCGGTGATCGCCATCACCGAGCTGCTGAAAAGCGGCCGTGAAGTCATCACCACTTCGTTCTCGCCGTTCGAGATTCTGTTCTGCGTGGCCGGTCTGTACCTGTTGATCAACCTGCCGCTGTCGAAAATCGCCAGCCGGCTTGAGCGGAGGCTCGCGCAAAGTGATTGAAGTCCGCGATCTGGTAAAAGTCTTCGACACCCGTGGCCAGGTAGTGCGCGCGGTGGATAACGTCAGCACCAAGGTGGCCAAGGGCGAAGTACTGGTGGTGATCGGCCCGTCCGGTTCCGGCAAGTCGACGTTCCTGCGTTGCCTCAATGGCCTGGAAGAGTTCGATTCGGGTTCGGTGAGCATCGATGGCCTGCAACTGGCCGACCCGAAAACCGACGTGAATGCCTACCGCCGCGAAGTCGGCATGGTGTTCCAGCATTTCAACCTGTTCCCGCACATGACCGTGCTGGAAAACCTTTGTCTGGCGCAAAAAGTCGTGCGCAAGCGCGGCAAGAAAGAGCGCGAGGCGAAGGCCATGGAATTGCTGAAAAAGGTCGGTATCGCCCAGAAAGCCAACGAGTTTCCGTCACGCCTGTCCGGCGGTCAGCAGCAGCGCGTGGCGATTGCCCGGGCGCTGGCGATGGAGCCGAAGGTGATGCTGTTTGATGAGCCGACCTCGGCCCTCGACCCGGAAATGGTCGGCGAAGTACTGGATGTGATGAAGAACCTGGCCGTGGAAGGCATGACCATGGTCTGCGTCACCCACGAAATGGGCTTCGCCCGGGAAGTGGCAGATCGGGTGCTGTTCTTCGATCACGGCAAGTTGCTGGAAGATGCGTCGCCGGCGCAGTTCTTTGATGCGCCGAAGGATCCGCGCGCTCAGGCATTCCTGCGTCAGGTTCTCTAACTGATCGTTCCCACGCTCTGCGTGGGAACGATCAGTCCGACTACTTAGACCTTGAACTTACCAACCAGCGTCTGCAGATGCGTCCCCAGCCGCGCCAGCTCAACGCTGGACGCTGCCGTCTCTTCACTCGCCGCCGATGTCTGATCCGACACATCGCGCACATTCAGCACGCTACGGTTGATCTCTTCCGCCACCGCGCTCTGCTGCTCTGCCGCCGCAGCGATCTGCTGGTTCATCGCCTGAATCGCCGAAACAGTGCGGGTGATGCTTGCCAGCGAGCCACCGGCCCGACGGGTCAGCTCAACGCTGCTGTCGGTCAGGGTGCGGCTGTTGTCCATGATCGTCGCCACTTGCTGGGTGCCGTTTTGCAGGCCGACGATCAGCTCTTCGATCTCTTCGGTGGACTTCTGCGTGCGCTGGGCGAGGCTGCGTACTTCATCGGCAACCACGGCGAAACCACGACCGGCCTCACCGGCACGCGCCGCCTCGATGGCTGCGTTGAGCGCCAGCAGGTTGGTTTGCTGGGCCACGGATTTGATTACGTCGAGGACGCTGCCGATCTTGTCGCTTTCGCGCTTGAGTTCGCCCATGGCTTCGGTGGAGTGACCGACTTCAACGGCCAGACGCTCGATCTGCGCAATGGCTTCGCCGACGACTTTGTCGCCTTCGCGGGCCTGTTGGTCCGCAGCGACAGCGGCTTCGGAAGCCTCTTCAGCGTTGCGCGCAACTTCCTGCACGGTGGCAGCCATTTCGTTCATGGCGGTGGCGACCTGATCGGTCTCGATTTTCTGATTGTTGACCCCGGCGCTGGTTTGCTCGGTCACGGCGGACAGCTCTTCGGCGGCACTGGCGATCTGTGTGACGCCATCGCTGATCCCGCCGATCAACTCGCGCAGGCCTTGGGTCATGCTCTGCATCGAACGCTGCAACTGGCCAAGTTCGTCGCGGCGCAACGAGACCAGGTTGTGGGTCAGGTCGCCGGCTGCGACGCGCTCGGCGACTTTCAGGGTCTGGTTCAGCGGAATGATGATTTGCCGCGTGATCGCCCAAGCCGCCAGCAGGCCGAAGGCCAAGGCCAGCAGGGTGGCGATCAACAGCATGTTCTTGGCGTGGGCGGCATCGGTGTCGCGCACGATAGTTTGCGAAGCCGTCAGCTTCTTGCTGAGGTCGATCAAGATGTCGCCCTGAGCGGACATGCGCGCGAGTGACTTGGCATTGGTGACCTGCGAGTCGCGGAACTGAGCGACCGCCGCGCGATAGGCTTTGATCGAATCGGTGGCCTGTTGCAGGTTGGCGATGTGTTGTTCCGGCAGTTTCGACGACAGGCTTTCAAGGTTTTTGAGGGCATTGTCGATGGCATTCAGTGCCGGTTGCTCTGCTTCAGCCTTGCCGCTGTAGGTGTAGCCGCGCACTTGATAACGCGCCTGCTGGAGCAGTTTGCTCAGTTCGATCACGCTGTTGAACTGCGCGACGCTGTCACCTTGCAGCAAGGATTTTTCAACTTCCGATACCTTTGCCACGGCGTTGTCGGCGCTGGCGCCCAGCTTGCTGCGGGCGTCTTCGCGCTGGACGGTGGCTTGAGTCATGTCGGCAAAAGCACGTTTGTATTCGGCAACGGCGGCCAATTGCTGATCGACCATGGCGGCGTCGGATGGTTGTTCAATCAGGCCGCGTGCGGTTTGCAGGCCGCTGTCGAGTTTGTTCAGCAACTCGTTGACCGCGCCCGGGCCTTGTTCGCCACGGCGTGCGTCATAGTCCACGCGCGCCAGGCGCAGGTCTTTGGTCAGCTCGTTGAGGCTGGATATGAAACCGAGCTTGTCCCCACGGCTGATGATGCCGCTCATGCCGGTCCAGCCGGTAAAGGTGATCAACAGCGTCAGCACCAGCACCAGGCCGAAACCGATTCCCAGTTTGCGTTTGACGCTGACGTTTCCAAGACTCTCGGCTAACCAACGGTACATGCGACGACTCCCTCAGACCACTCATTGGACTTATGGGAACTGTATCGGCTGCGTGATGGCATTCTGTAATGCCATCTGTCCTGGCTAGAAGAGGCGGGCGAGGAGGGCGGTGACGGCGGTTTCGACGCGCAGGATGCGTTCGCCCAGTTGCACCGGTTGCAGGCCGGATTTGGCCAGCAGATCGATTTCGTAAGGAATCCAGCCACCTTCGGGGCCGATGGCCAAAGTCACCGGTTCGCTCAATGCGCGCGGGCAGGGCGGATAGTTACCGGGATGGCCGACCAGACCGAGTGTGCCTTCAGTAATCGCTGGCAGGCGATCTTCGACAAACGGCTTGAAGCGTTTCTCGATGATGATTTGCGGCAGCACCGTATCCCGCGCCTGTTCGAGGCCGAGGATCAGCTGTTCGCGGATTGCGTCAGGTTCGAGAAACGGTGTCTGCCAGAAACTCTTCTCGACCCGATAGCTGTTGACCAGAATGATCTTTGACACACCCATGGTCGCCACGGTCTGGAACACCCGACGCAGCATTTTTGGACGCGGCAGGGCCAGTACCAAGGTCAGCGGCAGTTTTGCCGGTGGCGGCTGATCGACGCTGACGCGTAGTTCAGCTTCACCAGCCTCCAGCCGCAAAAGCTCAGCCGAACCCATCAGCCCATTGATGCGCCCGACCCGCAGGCTGTCACCCACTTGCGAGCGATGAACTTCCTGCATGTGCGTCAGGCGTCGATCACGCAGCACCACACGGTCGGCCGCAATGAAGTCGGCCTCTTCGAGCAGCAGCAGGTTCATGCCTGGGTCGCTGGCGGCTGGTCGTTGTGATCGTCGGCCGGATTTTCATCCGGACGTTCGCGCTTGCTGACCAGACCACCGAACAGAATGCCGATTTCAAACAGCATCCACATCGGCACGGCCAACAGGGTCTGCGAGAAAATGTCCGGCGGCGTGAGGATCATGCCGACCACGAAGCAGCCAATGATCACGTACGGACGGATCTTTCTCAGGTATTGGACATCGACCACGCCGATCCACACCAGCAGCACAACGGCCACCGGGATCTCGAACGCCACGCCGAAGGCGAAAAACAGCGTCATGACGAAATCGAGGTAGCTGGCAATGTCGGTCATCATTTCCACGCCGGCCGGGGTGGCAGCGGCGAAGAACTTGAAGATCAGCGGGAATACGAAGTAATAGGCGAAAGCCATGCCGGTGTAGAACAGCAGGATGCTGGAGACCAGCAACGGCACGGCGATGCGCTTCTCATGCTTGTACAGGCCCGGCGCGATGAAGCCCCAGATCTGATGCAGGATCACCGGAATCGCGAGGAACAGCGAGACCATCATCGTCAGCTTCAGTGGCGTCAGGAACGGCGACGACACGTCGGTGGCGATCATCGTCGCGCCGACCGGCAGGTACTGACGCAGCGGCGTCGAGACGAAGGTGTAGATCTGCTGGGTGAAGGCGAACAGCCCGGCGAAGATGATGAAGATCGCCGCCACACAACGCAGCAGGCGGGTGCGCAACTCGGTGAGGTGCGAAACCAGCGGCATGTGCTGGTCGTTTTCTGGGAGATCGCTCATGGGGCTCGCGGCGGCAGTGTAGGGTCGTGAGGGGCCGGCGCGGTCGGCGCGACGGTAGGAGCAATGTGTTCAACCGAAGTAGGTGTCACGGCCGGTGCCGGCTCGGTGGCAGCTACAACCGGGGCAACTGCGGCAGGCGCATGAATCGTCTGCTCACCCACATGTTCAACCGGAGTCGGCTCTTGCTGAACCGGATTGAAAATCTTCCGCGCCTCCTGCTCCAGCGACAGAATGTGCTCGTTGTGCAGTTGCCGACGAATCTCGTCGGCACCGATTTCACGTTCAACTTCCTGTTTGATCGCGTTGAAGCTGCGCTTCAGCCGTCCGACCCACAGGCCGGCGGTGCGTGCAGCGCCCGGCAGACGCTCGGGGCCCAGCACCAGCAGGGCAACGAGGCCGACGAGCAGCAGTTCAGAGAAGCTGATACCAAACATTAGTCAGTGCTCACACGTCTTTGCGGATCGGCTCTTCGACTTTCTGCGCCTGCACGTCGATGGTGTGCGGCGGGTTGGCCTGAGCGGTGGCTTGCGGCTGTACCGGTGGCACTGGCTGCGCAGGCGTCACGGTAGGATCGGCAGCTGGCTTCTCGTCGTCGTTCATGGCTTTGCGGAAGCCCTTGATCGACTCACCCACGTCGGTGCCGAGGTTTTTCAGTTTCTTGGTGCCGAACACCAGCACCACGACTACCAGAATGACGATCCAGTGTTTCCAGTCAAAAATGCCCATGTTGCTGTTCCTCTCTAATAGTTGTTCAGGCGGACGGGCGCGAGGCTTTCTCGACGTGTCCGGACAGGCCGAAGCGACGATCCAGTTCATCGAGTACAGCCTGTGGATGCTGCCCCAGTTGAGCGAGCATGACCATGCTGTGGAACCACAGGTCGGCGGTCTCGTAGATCACGTCGCTGCAGTCGCCGCTGATGGCGGCGTCCTTGGCGGCAATAATGGTTTCGACCGACTCTTCGCCGACTTTCTCCAGAATCTTGTTCAGACCCTTGTGATACAGGCTGGCGACATACGAGCTGTCGGCCGCTGCGCCTTTGCGCTCTTCGAGCACTTCGGCCAGGCGGGTCAGGGTGTCACTCATGTTTGTGTCCTGCGGAATAGATTGCGTGCGGGTCTTTCAGCACCGGGTCGACCGTTTTCCAGTCGCCGTTTTCGAAGACGCGGTAAAAGCAGCTTTGACGGCCGGTATGGCAAGCGATGTCGCCGATCTGTTCAACCATCAGGATGATCACGTCGGCGTCACAGTCCAGACGCATCTCATGCAAGGTCTGTACGTGGCCGGACTCTTCGCCCTTGCGCCACAGCTTGCCACGGGAACGTGACCAGTAGATTGCACGGTTTTCCGCGGCGGTCAGTTCGAGCGCTTCGCGGTTCATCCAGGCCATCATCAGTACACGTCCGGTCTTGTGATCCTGGGCAATCGCGGGCACCAGGCCGTCAGCGTCCCACTTGATCTCGTCCAGCCAGTTTTTCATCTTCGACTCCGACAGCGAACCCACACTTCAAATAGTCGGGTTCAGGCGTTGAAACAGTGTGCCAGCCGATCACGGAACTGGCTATCGGCGAACGACCAGATACAAGCCTACGGCTACCATGATCCCGGCGGGCCAATGCCCCAATTCGTTCAGCGGGCCACCGGCGGCGAGGATCGCACCGCCTGCCAGATGGGCGCTGCCGAGCAGGCGCAGGAACCAGTCGTCCTTGCGTTTGTGCCACGGCGGCGGTGGGTCTTTGGCGTGAGGCTGGGACATGCGCTCAAGCAGATCGCGGGCCATGTTGGCCAGATGTGGAATCTGTTCGAACTGGCTCTGCACGTTGCCGAGCAAGGCTTTCGGGCTGACACGTTCGCGCATCCAGCGTTCAAGGAACGGCTGTGCGGTGTTCCACAGGTCCAGATCCGGATAGAGCTGACGACCGAGGCCTTCGATGTTCAGCAAGGTCTTTTGCAGCAGTACGAGTTGCGGCTGCACTTCCATATTGAAGCGGCGTGCAGTCTGGAACAGGCGCATCAGCACCTGGCCAAATGAAATATCTTTTAACGGTTTTTCGAAGATCGGCTCGCACACGGTACGGATCGCCGCTTCGAATTCGTTGAGTTTGGTTTCCGCCGGCACCCAGCCCGAATCGATGTGCAATTGCGCGACACGGCGGTAGTCACGCTTGAAGAAGGCGAACAGGTTGCGCGCCAGATAATCCTGATCTTCCGGGGTCAGGCTGCCGACGATCCCGCAGTCGATCGCGATGTACTGCGGGCTCCACGGGTTGACGGTGCTGACGAAGATGTTGCCCGGGTGCATGTCGGCGTGGAAGAAACTGTCGCGGAATACCTGGGTGAAGAAGATCTCCACGCCGCGTTCGGCGAGCATTTTCATATCGGTGCGCTGGTCGGCGAGGGTCGCCAGATCGGTCACCTGAATGCCGTAGATGCGCTCCATCACCAGCACTTTCGGCCGGCACCAGTCCCAATAGACTTGCGGCACATAGAGCAGCGGTGAGCCTTCGAAGTTGCGCTTCAACTGGCTGGCGTTGGCCGCCTCGCGCAGCAAATCGAGCTCGTCGTAAATGGTTTTTTCGTAGTCCTGCACCACGTCCACCGGGTGCAGCAAGCGTGCATCGGCCGAGACCTTTTCGGCAGCGCGGGCGAGGATGAACAGCCACGCCAGATCCTGAGCGATGATTGGCTTCAGACCCGGGCGGATCACCTTCACCACCACTTCTTCGCCGGTTTTCAACTGCGCGGCGTGCACCTGCGCCACCGAGGCCGAGGCCAGCGGTTGAACATCGAATCGGCTGAACACTTCGCTGATTTTCTTGCCCAGCTGCTCTTCGATCAGCTTGATCGACAGCTGCGAATCGAACGGCGGTACACGATCCTGCAACAGCATCAGCTCATCGGCGATGTCTTCCGGCAGCAAGTCGCGGCGGGTCGAGAGAATCTGCCCGAACTTGATGAAGATCGGCCCCAGATCCTGTAATGCCAGGCGCAGGCGCGCGCCACGGCTCAGGTCCAGCGGCTTGCGCGGGAACCAGCGCCACGGCAGCACATAACGCAGCGCCAGCAGGAACCAGGGCAGCGGCAGATCGAACAGCAGGTCATCGAGACGGTAGCGGATCACGACGCGCTGGATGCGCAACAGACGGCGGACGGCAAGCAGCTTCATGCGTTATCGCTTGGGTCGAGGGATCGGGAAAGGCGCTCGAAACGCGCCTCGAGACGTTCCAGATCAAGTTTGATCCGGTCCAGTTCGCTGAACCGCGCTTCGGCTTCGCGCTGCCCGACGAGGGTGCGCGATTCTTCGGCGAGGTATTCGGCAAGATTCTGGTTGAGGCTGGCAAATCCTTGTTGATACCAGCGTGCGCGGCTGCGCAAATGACCGCCAACCAGTTGCGTGGCCACAGGTCCCAGCCAGCGCGAGAGTTCGTACTCCCAGTCCAGCTCCAGATCCTGCAGCACACCGGCCAGTTCCAGCAGCACGCCGCTGTCGCCGTCGAGTTCGACTTCCGGGGCGTGCAGCACCGCTGTCTTGTCTTTGCTCAGGGCCAGTTTCAACAGGCTCGAAGCCGGGGCGCGCAGGGTGCAGTCGACACCGGTTTCCCAGTGGGACGCGAGCATCAAACCTTCATCGCTCGGCAGAATGAACAGTTGCAGCGCCGGGCTACGGCAGTCGATGGCAATCACCTTGCCGGTCAGATGCGCCAGCCGCGGCAGCGCCGTGCTGTCGAGACGCAGCACCCGGTTGAGGCCGAGTTCGACGCTGGCAAGCAGCCCGGTGAGCAGCATCAGGGCTTGATGCCGCGGTGCAGGGCGACGATGCCTGCGGTCATGTTGTGATAGGTCACGCGGTCGAAACCGGCGTCGACCATCATCGACTTCAGGGTTTCCTGATTCGGGTGCATGCGGATCGATTCGGCCAGGTAGCGATAGCTTTCCGAGTCGTTGGTGATCAGCTTGCCCATCAGCGGCATGAAGGCGAACGAGTAGGCGTCGTAGGCTTTGGACATCAGCGCGTTGGTTGGCTTGGAGAATTCCAGCACCAGCAAGCGACCGCCGGGCTTGAGCACGCGCAGCATCGAGCGCAGGGCGTCTTCCTTGTGCGTCACGTTGCGCAGGCCGAAAGCGATGGTCACGCAGTCGAAATGGTTGTCCGGGAACGGCAGTTTTTCAGCGTCTGCCTGAACGAATTCGACGTTGCCGGCCACACCCAGATCCAGCAGGCGGTCGCGGCCGACCTTGAGCATGGATTCGTTGATGTCGGCCAATACCACCTGACCGGTAGGGCCTACCAGATGGGAGAATTTTTTGGTCAGGTCACCAGTGCCGCCGGCAATGTCCAGAACGCGATTGCCGCTGCGCACGCCCGACAGTTCGATCGCGAAACGCTTCCACAAGCGGTGCATGCCGCCCGACAGAAGGTCGTTCATCAGGTCGTACTTGGCGGCTACGGAGTGGAACACCTCAGCGACTTTTTCCGCTTTCTGGCTTTCCGGAACGTCTTTGAAGCCGAAGTGAGTGGTGGGTTCGGCATCGCTGCCTTTGCGCTGATCAGTCATATCGCTGTCACCAAAAGAGAATGCGCGACATTCTAATCCCCAAGCCATGCTTTGTCTTGGAATGGCTAAAGGTAAGATGGACAACCTTCGGGACGATTTGCCGCAGACGCGGTCAAGATTTACCGATGAACATTCATAAGTCAGGAGTCATTCGATGGCCCGTATTAGTGTTGAACGTGCCCATAGCCTGGGCAAGGAAGCTGCCCGCGAGAAGGCCGACAAGCTGGCGCAGAAACTGTCCGAGCAATACGGCCTGGAGCCGCAGTGGTCGGGCGATACCCTGAACCTCAAGCGTTCGGGCGTTAAAGGCGCGGTGCATGTGGCTGACGATTCGATCAAGGTCGACGTGGAACTGGGCCTGATGATGTCGGCCATGAGCGGCATGATCAAAGCCGAGATCGAGAAGGCGTTGGACAAGGCGCTGGTTTGATTTCTGCCTGAAACGAATCCCGTGTGGGAGCGAGCCTGCTCGCGAATGCGGTGTGTCAGTCACAGAAAATCCGACTGATAAAACGCTTTCGCGAGCAGGCTCGCTCCCACATTCGTTTCGTGTGAAGCCAGAGGTTTATGTCAGTTGTTAGGGTGCCGTTTCTAATTTTTCTACCTACTTTGTGCCAGAGCCCGACACTTTCGCGGGCAGTTCCTCAAACCTTCTGCGCGTGAGGTGCACCATGGCCAAAGTTATTTTGAAGAAAAAAATCGACGCTTCGACAACCGCTCTGAGCGACGTCAAATCCTATGCCCGCAAGATCTGGCTGGCAGGCCTGGGTGCCTACGCCAAGGTCGGCCAAGAGGGTAGTGACTACTTTCAAGAGTTGATCAAGGCTGGTCAAACTGTTGAAAAGAAAGGCAAAAAAGTCGTCACCGAAAAACTCGAAGCGGCCAACGCCGAGATCGATGAAGCCCGTGACGAAGTCAGTTCTTTCAAAGGCCGTGTCGAAGTTCAGCTCGACAAGGTCGAGAAGGCGTTCGACAGCCGCGTAGCAAGCGCCTTGAATCGTATCGGCATTCCGTCTAAACATGACGTTGAGACACTCTCTGCTAAGCTCGATGAGCTGACGGCATTGCTCGAACGCGTCGCGCGTAAATCTTAAGGAGAACGGGATGGCTGGTAAAAAGAACACCGATAAAGAAGGCAGCTCGTGGATTGGGAAAGTCGAAGACTACTCCCGCAAAATCTGGCTGGCTGGTTTAGGCGTGTACTCGAAGATCGACACTGACGGCAGCAAGCTCTTCGATACATTGGTCAAAGACGGCGAGAAAGCCGAGAAGCTCACCAAGTCGGCAGTCGGCAAAAAAGTCGATGCCGCCAAGGATTCCGCTTCCTCGGCCAAGTCGCGCATCAGCGGTGTGAAAGATCGCGCGCTGGGCAAGTGGGATGAGCTGGAAGGGGCTTTCGACAAGCGTCTGAACAGCGCGATTTCGCGCTTGGGCGTACCGAGCCGCAATGAAGTCAAAGCGCTGCACAGCAAGGTGGAAACCTTGACCAAGCAGATCGAAAAACTGACTGGCGAGAAGGCCCGTCCTGTCGCGAAAACCGCTACGGCCAAGCCAGCAGCTAAAACTGCGGCGGCAAAACCGGCAGCCAAAACAGCCGCCAAGCCACTGGCCAAAGCGGCTGCCAAACCGGTGGCGAAGGCTAAAGCAGCAGTTAAATCCGTAGCAAAAACTGCTGCCGCCAAACCTGCTGCGAAAGCAGCGGCCAAGCCGGTTGGAGCCGCCAAGGCAGCCGCGAAGCCCGCCGCTAAAACCGCGGCGAAGCCAGCAGCCAAGCCAGCAGCGAAAACCGCTGCCGCCAAACCTGCTGCCAAGCCAGCGGCCAAACCGGCTGCGGCGAAGAAACCGGCAGTGAAAAAACCGGCCGCACCGAAAGCCGCAGCGCCGAAACCGGCAGCTCCCGCGGCCAAGCCTGCTACCCCGGCAGCTCCGGTGAGCGCGTCAAACTCCGCCGCGGCACCGACTCCGGTGGCCACTCCGACTGCTGCATCGACCCCGTCGACGCCAACCAGTCAGTCCTGATTTTTCAGGGCAAAACAAAACGCCCGGCCTGTAAAGGTCGGGCGTTTTTGTTTGTGCTTTTTAAAAGCTTACCCTCACCCCAGCCCTCTCCCCGAGGGAGAGGGGGCCGATTCGGGGATGCTTCAGCCTTACACCGACCTGAAAGTGTCGTATTGAATTCATAATCGACTGGATTTTTCAGGTCGCCGTATCGCGTAAGACAATAAGGTCAGTCCCCTCTCCCTCTGGGAGAGGGTTAGGGTGAGGGGCTCTTGATTTCATTCGTGATCTTCGAGGTATTGCAGGGCCATCCGCTCCGTCGCCACCTTCACCGGCGGCAACAAATGCGGCGCCACCAGCATCATGATCTGATAAACCACCAATCTGACCTCGCCCTCCCGATCAAGAATGCGCTGATAGTCCAGCGAAAACAGCAGCGTCATGGTGATCTGCTCCACCAGTTGCCCCAGTGCCTGGGTATCGCTGACCAACTGCCCCGACGCTTTCAAACGCGCCAGCAACGACGCCAGCGTGCGCTTCAATGCATTGAGCAGATGACGAATCCCCTTCGCCAGTTTCGGCAGGCGTCCGGCCAGGTTCGACAAGTCCTGAAACAGGAACCGGTACTGCGCGAGGCGCTCGACGATCAGGTGCAAAAACAGCCAGTAATCCTCCGGCGCCAATTCCACATCCGGCGGTGGATCGAGCAGCGGCGCGAGTTCATTCTGGAAGCGTTCGAACAACCCGAGTATCAGCGGCTCCTTGCCGTGGAAGTGGTAGTAGAGGTTGCCGGGGCTGATCCCCATTTCGTTGGCAACCTCCATGGTGGAGACGTTCGGTTCGCCCTTTTCATTGAACAGTTGCAGAGCACATTCGAGAATCCGGTCGCGGGTTTTCATCCAGTCTTCTTAGAAAAGTTCGGTTAAGCGTCAGCGCACACGCACGTAAGTACCGGGTGCTGCCTCCATCGGTGGATAGTTCGGGTTGCCGAGGGTCATCTGGGTTTCGTGCTGGGCGCCCGAGCGCTGCTGAATCCATTCCAGCCACTGCGGCCACCAACTGCCGTCGACGTGTTTGCCGTCGTAGTACCAGGCGCGCGGGTCGCTGCTCATCTTGCCGTTCTCGACGTAAGCGGCTTTCGGGTTGCTTGGCGGGTTGAGGATGCTTTGCACGTGGCCGCTGTTGGACAGCACGAAGCGCTTGTCACCACCCAGCAGCAGGGTCGAGCGATACACCGCGTCCCACGGCGTGATGTGGTCGTTCATGCCGGCGACGCTGAAACTGTCGACGGTGACTTTCTGCAGATCGATCGGCGTGCCGCAAACTTCGAGGCCGCCCGGATGGGTCAGCGGGTTATGTTTGAAGAAGTCCAGCAAGTCGCCATGAAACGCGGCGGGCAGCCGGGTGTTGTCATTGTTCCAGTAAAGGATGTCGAAGGCCGGCGGCTCTTTGCCCAACAGGTAGTTGTTGACGAAGTAGCTCCAGATCAAGTCGTTGGGGCGCATCCAGGCGAAGATCCTGGCCATGTCGCGACCATCCAGCACGCCTTTCTGATAGGAACGACGCTTGGCGGCTTCCAGGGTCTGTTCATCGGCGAACAGTGTGGCCGGGGTGTCGATCTCGCTGTCGAGCAGGCTGACCAGATAGGTTGCACTGGATATGCGCCGCAGCTGCCGCTTGGCCTGCAAATGCCCTTGCAGGGCGGCGATGGTCAGGCCGCCGGCGCAGGCGCCCATCAGGTTGATCTCACGGGCGCCGGTAATCGCCCTGCACACGTTCATCGCTTCTTCCACCGCTTCGACGTAGGTCGACAGGCCCCATTCGCGATGGCGCACATCAGGGTTGCGCCAACTGATCATGAACGTCTGCAAGCCGTTCTTCAGGGCGTACTGGACGAAGCTGTTTTGCGGGCTGAGGTCGAAAATGTAGTACTTGTTGATTTGCGGTGGCACCACCAGCAGCGGCTTGGCGTATTGCTTTTCGCTCATCGGTCGGTACTGGATCAGTTCCAGCATTTCGTTGCGAAACACCACCGAGCCGGTGGTGGTAGCGACGGTCTTGCCGACCTCGAAAGCCTGCCGGGTGACTTGCCGTGGCAGACCGTCGTTGTGCAGCAAATCATCGAACAAATGACTAAGACCGCGCACCAGACTGTTGCCACCGGAGTTGAACAACTCCTTGATCGCCAGCGGGTTGAGCAGGGTGTTGGACGGCGCCACGGCGTCGTTGAGCAGCGTGAAGGCAAACTGCGCCCGGGCGCGGTCATCCGGGCTCATGTCGCTGTCGTCGATCCAGCTTTTGACCTGTTTCTGCCAGGCCAGATAGGCCTGCAGGCTGCGCCGGTAAAACGGATTCAGGCTCCACGCCGGGTCGGCAAAACGAGTGTCCTGTGGATTGGTCGGGTGCAGGGTTTCGCCAAGCAGCACTCGGCCGAGCTGGCCGCCAAGTTTCAGGGCGTGCCTGGCACTGTGGATCGGATTGCGCAGGCCATGGGCTGCGACGCTGCGCAGGGTCGAGAGCAGGTCCCGACCACGCAAGCCGGTGATCGCACTTTGTGCGTTGATGAACACGGCGGGGCTGGGGACCACGCCCGTCGCTGGTTTTTCGCGCATGACTCAACACTCCTTCGTCTTCAGGCCAAAAACAAACTCACCGAACCAGAACACCATAGACGCTGTTGTGGCTTGTTGCCTGCGCGGCGTCCTGCCGCGCATGTTGTTCAAAGCCCTGCATAAAGCCTGCCGCGGCGGTTAACCGCCCAGCGGTGACGGGTGCGGGTGCATCACCGCCCGCTGCCGCTCCTCTTCGAGGAATTTCATGATGATCGGCGCCACCGCTTCGGCGCGGGTAATCAGGAACAGATGACCGTCGTCGATGATGTGCAACTGAGCATTGGGAATCCGCCAGGCGAGCATGCGCATGTTGATCAACGGGATCAGCGGATCGTCATCGCCGGCCAGCACCAACGTCGGTTGATTGATCTTGTGCAGCCAGTGAATGCTGGTCCAGCCAAGGCCGGCGAACAGTTGCCAGTAGTAACCGAGCTTGCCCGCCGAACGCACTTTCGCTGCATGGCTGGCGGCCAGGGTCGGGTCGCGGCGGAACGAACCGCCGTAGATCAACGGCGCGATGCGGATCACGTGGGACGGCTGAATGTAGCGCCGGGGGCTGGCCATCATCCACAGAACTTTCGGCTTGCCCGGCACCATCACTGCACCGGCTGCGGTCGCGGCCAGCACCAGTTTCTTGCAGCGCTCGGGGTAGTCGTAGGCGAATTGTTGCGCGAGTGCGCCGCCCCACGACACTCCAATCACATTGACCTGGCCGTAGTCGAGGTAATCGAGCATCCGCGCAGTCAGTTTGGCGAGGCCGGGAAAGCGATACGGCCGGTTCGGCGTCGACGAACCACCGACACCGGGCACGTCGAAGGCGATCACTTCCAGATCCGGGTCCAGCGCTGCGACAAACGGAAACACCAGCTCCAGGTTGGCGCCGATGCCGTTGAAAATCAGCAAGGGCGTCAAGTGAGGCTTGCCGGGGCGTACCGCCGTGCGGAGGGTCTGGCCATCCAGGTCGACGGTGCGAAAGATGAACGGTTGCGGCATGCTTCAGGCCCTGTGAATTTAAATTCACCGCGCCTCATGTAGGCGCTGCCTTCGGCAGCTCCTACATTGAGAGCGAGATGTGTCAGTTACCGCTCATGTACATAAGTGCCCGGCGATGCTTCACCTGGCGCATACGCCTTGTTGCCCAGTTTGGTCGGGGCTTTTTTCAAGTTGCCCGAACGCTCGGCCTGCCACGCCTGCCAGTACAGCCACCAGGAATCGGTGTGCTTGGTCGAGTTCTCTTGCCAGTCATTGGCATTGGCAGCCATTTCTTCGCCAGTCATGTAACGCGATTTCGGGTTGCCCGGCGGGTTCAGAATGCTCTGGATATGTCCGCTGCTCGACAACACGAATTCCACCTTGCCACCGAACAACTGCGCCGACTTGTAGCAGGACTTCCACGGGGTGATGTGGTCGTTGGTCCCGGCCAGCGAGAAGATGTCCGCCGTGACCTGCTTGAGGTCGATCGGTGTGCCGCACACTTCCAGTGCATTGGGGCGGATCAGTGGGTTGTTTTTGAACATCTCGATCAGGTCGCCGTGGAATGCGGCCGGCAACCTTGTGGTGTCGTTGTTCCAGAACAGGATGTCGAACACCGGCGGCTCGTTGCCGAGCAGGTAGTTGTTGACCCAGTAGTTCCAGATCAGGTCATTGGGGCGCATCCACGCGAAGACCTTGGCCATGTCTTTGCCTTCGAGCACACCAGCCTGATACGAGTGGCGCTTGGCGGTCTCAAGGGTCTGTTCATCGACGAACAGCGCGACGTCGCTATCGAGCGTGGTGTCGAGCACGCTGACCAGCAACGTGAGGGCATTGACCTTCTTCTGGCCAAGCGCTGCGTAATGGCCGAGCAGGGCGGTGCAGGTGATGCCGCCGGAGCAGGCGCCGAGCATGTTGATGTCTTTACTTCCGGTGATCGCGGTGACCACATCGACCGCCTCTTTGAGCGCATCGATGTACGTCGACAGGCCCCACTCGCGCTGCGCCTTTGTCGGATTGCGCCAGCTGACGATGAACGTCTGTACGTTATTGCGCAGGCAGAAACGCGCCAGACTCTTGTCCGGGCTCAAGTCGAATACGTAGAACTTGTTGATCTGTGGCGGCACCACCAGCAGAGGGCGCTCGTGGACTTGCTCGGTGATCGGCTTGTATTGGATCAGCTCCAGCACATCGTTGCGAAACACCACCGCGCCTTCGGTCACGCCCAGGCTCTTGCCGACCTCGAACGCGCCCATGTTGACCTGGCTCGGCATGCCGCCGTTGTGCACCAGATCCTTGGCCAGATGCGAGAGCCCGTCGAGCAGGCTCTTGCCGCCGGTCTCGAAGAAGCGTTTGACCGCCGCCGGGTTGGCCGCCGTGTTGGTCGGGGCCATGGCTTCGGTCATCAGGTTGATCACGAAGTGGCCGCGGGCGATGTCTTTGGGTGAAAGGCTGCTGTCGTCGATCCAGGAATGGAGTTCCTTGCGCCACGCCAGGTAAGTTTGCAGGTAACGTTTGTAGAGCGGGTTCTGACTCCACGCGGGATCGGCGAAGCGACGGTCATCGCCGGCCGGTTGCAGTTCGGATTTGCCTAACAGCACGTTCTTCAGTTCAAGGCCGAAATGGGTGACGTGTTTGACACTATGAATAGGTTGTCTGATGGCCTGTTTCAGCACCATACGAGCAGAGGCCAGCAGATCCTTTCCGCGCAGCCCAACGACGGGATTAAGCCCCAGGGTGTTTTCCGAGGCTTGGTACTTCAGGTCATCGTTATTCTTGTTACTCATCTACGACGCTCCATTGTCCTGAGACGAGTACCCGGTTTTCTGCTGTGCAGTTCCACAGCCAATGCCAGGTACTACTGCTCGGGTGACCGTTAATTCTGCATAGCTGCTTTACAGTCGTAGAGCACTGCAGGGAACTTGCCAGCTCCATTGGTTACCCGAGTTTAATTTTTTTCGCAAGCAGGCCGATCCTCGACCACGCAGCAGAGCATTCAAACAGATGAATTTAGAAAATGCCCTCTAAAGAGCAAGACACTTGGGCTAGAGCATCAGCTTGACGATCGACTGGTCCGGGTCGCGAGTTTTGCCGGCGGCTTTGAGCTCGGCCAAATAATCGGCCCAGAGTGCGTCATGACGTCGCCCCAGTTCGTAGAGATAGTCCCAGGTGAACAGGCCGCTGTCGTGGCCATCGTCGAAGGTCAGTTTCAGTGCGTAGTGACCGGCCGGTTCCAGTTTGGTCAAGCCGACGTTGAGCTTGCCGAACTGCAGGATCGGCTTGCCGTGGCCCTGGACCTCGGCGGAGGGGGAATGCACGCGCAGGAATTCGGCGGGCAGGGTGAATTCCTCGCCGGACGCGTAGGTGAGCGTCAGGGTCTTCGAGGCTTTGTGCAGTTTGATGTCGGTGGGGATTGTGTTGGTCATGGGGCCAGTCATCCGTCTGAAAAGAGGCCCTGTGTCAGCGGACCCTTGTGGCGAGGGGATTTATCCCCGATCGGCTGCGAAGCAGTCGTAAACCCGTTGAATGCGGTGTGTCTGAGACACCGTATTCAACGGGATAAGGGCGCGCTTCGCGCCCCATCGGGGATAAATCCCCTCACCACAGAAGCCCGCTCACACAGAAGGTGACCTACAGGATATAACGGGACAGGTCTTCGTTCTGCGCCAATTCGCCGAGGTGGCTGTTGACGTACTCGGCGTCGATCAGGATTGCCTTGTCGTCATGAGCACTGGCCAGATCGCCGGCACTGAACGACACCTCTTCGAGCAGACGCTCAAGCAGCGTGTGCAGGCGACGGGCACCGATGTTCTCGGTCTTCTCGTTGACCTGCCAGGCGATCTCCGCCAGGCGCTTGATACCTTCGGGCTGGAACTGGATGTTCAGGCCTTCGGTTTTCAGCAGCGCGCAGTACTGCTCCGTAAGCGAGGCGTGCGGTTCGCTGAGGATGCGTTCGAAGTCTTCCGGGCTCAGAGCCTTGAGTTCGACGCGGATCGGCAGACGGCCTTGCAGCTCCGGCACCAGATCGCTCGGCTTGCTCAGGTGGAACGCACCGGAAGCGATGAACAGAATGTGGTCGGTTTTGACCATGCCCAGTTTGGTGTTGACGGTGCAGCCTTCGATCAGCGGCAGCAGGTCGCGCTGTACGCCTTCACGGGACACATCGGCGCCGCCGACGTTGCCACGCTTGGCCACCTTGTCGATTTCGTCGATGAACACGATACCGTGCTGCTCGACGGCTTCCAGGGCCTTGGCCTTCAACTCTTCTTCGTTGACCAGACGCCCGGCTTCTTCGTCGCGCACCATCTTCAGCGCTTCTTTGACCTTGAGCTTGCGAGCTTTCTTCTTGCCCTTGCCCATGTTGGCAAACAGGCTCTGCAGCTGGTTGGTCATCTCTTCCATGCCCGGCGGCGTGGCGATCTCGATGCCGGCCATTTCGGCGACTTCGATTTCGATTTCCTTGTCATCCAGCTGACCTTCGCGCAGGCGCTTGCGGAACAGCTGGCGAGTGTTGGAATCCGAGCTTGGCGCTTCTTCGTTGCTGAAGCCCATGCGTGCCGGCGGCAGCAGTGCGTCGAGGATGCGGTCTTCGGCAGCGTCTTCGGCGCGGTGGCGAACCTTGGTCATTTCCTGCTCGCGCAGCATCTTGATCGCGGCATCGGCCAGATCACGGATGATCGATTCGACATCACGTCCGACATAGCCGACTTCGGTGAACTTGGTCGCTTCGACCTTGATGAACGGTGCGTTGGCCAGTTTCGCCAGGCGACGGGCGATCTCGGTTTTACCGACACCGGTCGGGCCGATCATCAAGATGTTTTTCGGGGTCACTTCAACGCGCAGCTCTTCAGGCAGCTGCATCCGGCGCCAGCGGTTGCGCAGGGCAATCGCGACGGCGCGTTTGGCATCGTCCTGGCCGATGATATGGCGGTTGAGTTCGTGGACGATTTCGCGGGGAGTCATGGACATAGTAGTTGACGGTCCTCAAGCAGAAACAAGCCGTGGCACAGGGCCGCGTCAGGCTTATTCAGCGAGATCCTGCTCCTCAATGGTCTGGGTGTGGTTGGTGAATACACAGATGTCGCCGGCGATACCGAGCGCGGTTTCGACGATTTCGCGGGCCGACAGGTCGGTCTTCTTCAGCAGTGCGCTGGCCGCTGCCTGTGCGTAGCCGCCGCCGGAACCCATGGCGATCAGGCCATCTTCAGGTTCGACCACGTCACCGTTGCCGGTAATGATCAAAGAGGCGTCTTTGTTGGCGACTGCGAGCATGGCTTCGAGGCGGCTCAACGAGCGGTCGGTGCGCCATTCTTTGGCGAGTTCGACGGCAGCGCGCACCAGATGGCCCTGATGTTTCTCAAGCTGGCCTTCGAAACGTTCGAACAGGGTGAAGGCGTCGGCGGTGGCACCGGCAAAACCGGCGATGACCTGACCGTGGTACAGGCGACGGACTTTTTTCGCGTTGCCTTTCATCACGGTGTTGCCAAGAGAAACCTGGCCGTCGCCGCCCATGACGACTTTGCCGTGGCGGCGGACTGAAACGATGGTGGTCAAGGGAAGAGTCTCCACACTGCGGGGCGAAAATGCCTTATGCCCATTCATATGGGGGTGGTGGAGAGGATTTCAACCGGCAGGGGCAATGGGAGACGAATGGTGTGTGATGACTGTGGCGAGGGGATTTATCCTCGATGGCGCGCGAAGCGGCCCTGAATCCAGCAATTGCAGTAGGACTGACACACCGCGAAGGCTGGATTTACGACTGCTGCGCAGCCGGTCGGGGGATGAATCCCCTCACCACAGGGATTGTGGGCAGCCTCGGAATGAGGCGCCCACGGTGCGGGAATCAGCGGCTCTGGCGTTGTTGTAACAACAGGTTGCTGAAACCGCTGCCGGCCAGTTGTTTCTGCGCCGTGGTCAGTTGTTCGCGGTTGCTGAACGGGCCGACCAGTACGCGGTACCAGGTTTCGTCCTTCACCGTGCCCGACTCAACCGAAACGGCTTGGCCAAGCAGAATGATCTGCGCGCGGACCTTATCTGCATCCGCCTCTTTGCGGAAAGAGCCGGCCTGGAGGAAGAACTTGGTCACGGGTGCCGCTTTGCTGACAGGAGGCGCTGGCGGCGGGGTAATCCCGGCCAGTGCCGCCTGAGCGCGCGCGGTGTCGATCTTTGCCGCTTCCGCCGGGGTCACCGGCGTGGTCGGGATGTTCGGCACTTGCGGCGTCGGCAGGGTTTTCTCCGGCACGGCGTCCGGCGGCACGATCACTTCCGATTCCGGCAGCAGGGTGTAGAAGTCGTACTTCGGCTTCACCGGTTGCGTCGGGCTCGGCGGGGTCTTGTTGGCCTCGGCGATCTTCGACGCTTTCTGCTGTTGTTCGACCTTCTCACGCTTGACCGTGTCACTGCCCTTGCCCGGTTCCAGCTTCATCAGGAACACGATGAAAGCACCGACCGTCAGGCCGATGGCCATCCACAGCCAACCCGGGATCGGTTGCTTCGCAGGAGCTTGGTAACGGCTGGCGCCACGCTTGGGTGCAGGTTTTTTCTTGGCAGCCAACTTACATACGCTCCAGAGTTTCCAGACCCAACAGCTCCAGGCCTTGCTTGAGGGTGCGACCGGTCAGCGCGGTCAGGCGCAGACGGCTCTGCATCTGTGCCGGGGTCTCGGCGGCGAGGATCGGGCAGTTCTCATAGAAGCTGGAGAACAGACCGGCAACGTCGTACAGGTAGGTGCAAAGGATGTGCGGGGTGCCTTTGTCGGACACGTTGTTCAGCACTTCGCCGAACTGCGCCAGCTTCGCTGCCAGCTCTTGTTCGTGCGCCGCTTCGAGGACAATTTGGCCGTCGACTTCGCTGAAGT
Source organism: Pseudomonas sp. LBUM1652 (assembly GCF_059716105.1). NCBI lineage: Bacteria > Pseudomonadati > Pseudomonadota > Gammaproteobacteria > Pseudomonadales > Pseudomonadaceae > Pseudomonas > Pseudomonas sp. LBUM1652. The sequence goes on from NZ_CP166804.1 coordinate 451,812, forward strand.
CCTTGCCCAGTTTACGGAACACGCCGGCCACGCGGGTGTAGGCGTACAGCAGGTATGGCGCGGTGTTGCCTTCGAAGTTCAGCATCAGGTCGAAGTTGAAGCTGTAGTCGCTGGTGCGATGTTTCGACAGGTCGGCGTATTTCACTGCGCCGATGCCAACGACCTTGGCGATGTTGCGCAGTTCGTCTTCGGCCAGTTCCGGGTTCTTCTCTTTCACCAGGTTGTAGGCGCGTTCCTGCGCTTCGGTCAGCAGATCGATCAGCTTCACGGTGCCGCCGTCACGGGTCTTGAACGGACGGCCGTCTGCGCCGTTCATGGTGCCGAAGCCCATGTGCTCCATCTCCATCGGATGGGTCACGAAACCGGCCTTGCGCGCCACGGCGAACACTTGCTGGAAGTGCAGGGCCTGACGCTGGTCGACGAAGTACAGCGCGCGATCGGCTTTCAGTTTGCCACTGCGGTAGCGCACGGCCGCCAGGTCGGTGGTGGCGTACAGGTAACCGCCGTCAGCCTTGACGATGATCACCGGCAGCGGGTCGCCATCGGCGTTCTTGAACTCGTCGAGGAACACGCACTGAGCGCCGTTGCTCTCGACCAGCATGCCAGCGGCCTTGAGGTCGTTGACCACGTTGATCAGGTCGTCGTTGTAGGCACTTTCGCCCATCACATCGGCCATGGTCAGTTTGACGTTGAGCAGTTCGTAGATCTTCTGGCAGTGCGACAGCGAGATGTCCTTGAACTTGGTCCACAGCGCCAGGCACTCGGCATCGCCGGCCTGCAACTTGACCACCAGACCACGGGCGCGGTCGGCGAACTCTGCGGACTCGTCGAAACGCTGCTTGGCGGCACGGTAGAAGTTTTCCAGATCGGACAGCTCGTCGCTGGTGATCGGGTTTTCTTGCAGGTAAGCCATCAGCATGCCGAACTGGGTGCCCCAGTCGCCCACGTGGTTCTGGCGGATCACTTCGTCGCCGAGGAATTCGAGAACGCGCGCCACGCCGTCGCCAATGATGGTCGAACGCAAGTGGCCGACGTGCATCTCTTTGGCCAGGTTCGGTGCCGACAGGTCGACCACGGTGCGCTGCGCCGGGCCGGCCTTGCGCACGCCAACATGCGCGTCAGCCAGCGCGGCGTCGAGGCGATTGGCCAAGGCCTGGGTGTTCTGGAAGAAGTTGATGAAGCCCGGGCCGGCGATTTCGGCCTTGGTGACGTTCTCGTCGGCCGGCAGCGCGGCGATGATTTTTTCCGCCAGATCGCGTGGCTTCATGCCCGCAGGCTTGGCCAGCATCATCGCGATGTTGCTGGCGAAGTCGCCGTGAGTCTTGTCACGGGCGTTCTCCACCTGGATCGCCGGCGACAGGCCTTCAGGCAACACACCTTCGTTGACGAGTTGGGTGAGGGCTTGTTGGATCAGCTGGCGAATGGTGTCTTTCATGGTCTTCTCTTTCGACCGCAAGCGCGGCGGCGCATCGATGCGCGGGTGGAAAAACTGGGCATTATCCGTTGCGAAGACGGGCTTGCCAACCTTAGCAGGCAGCTTATGGATATGTGGTGACATTAAGAGCGAAAGATCGCAGCCTGCGGCAACTCCTACAGATAAATGCGAATCCCTCTGTAGGAGCTGCCGCAGGCTGCGATCTTTTGATTTTCAGTACAAATCGACGGGATCGACATCCAGCGACCAGCGCACCGCCCGCCCGCTTGGCATCTGCTCCAGCACCAGCAACCAACTGGTCAGCAGCCGATGCAATGGCGCTCGCGCTGTCGCTTGCAACAGTAGCTGAGCGCGATAACGCCCGGCACGACGTTCCATAGGCGCCGGCACCGGTCCGAGCAATTCAATCCCGCTCAGATTCTGCTCGGTCAGCAAGCGCTCAGCCTCGCTGCACGCTTCATCGAGAAAGCCTTCAGCCTGCCCCGGTTTGTGCGCTTCGGCACGCAACAACGCCAAATGTGCAAAGGGCGGTAGCCCGGCAGCGCGGCGCTCGCTCAAGGCCTGTTCGGCAAAGGCGAAGTAACCCTGTTCGGTCAGTTGCACCAATAAAGGATGGTCGGCGAGGTGGGTCTGGATGATCACTTTGCCCGGCTCCTCCGCGCGCCCGGCACGCCCGGCAACCTGTACGATCAACTGCGCCATGCGCTCACTGGCGCGGAAGTCGCCGGAGAACAGCCCGCCGTCGGCATCAAGGATCGACACCAGCGTCACTCGCGGAAAGTGGTGCCCCTTGGCCAACATCTGCGTGCCGACCAGAATGCACGGCTGGCCCTTCTGAATCGTTGCGAACAGCTGATTCATCGCGTCCTTGCGCGAAGTGCTGTCGCGGTCAACGCGCAGCACCGGGTAATCGGGGAACAGAATCGCCAGCCGTTCTTCAGCACGCTCGGTGCCGGCGCCGACGGGCCGCAAGTCGACCTTGTTGCACTTCGGACACTGGCGCGGTGTGCGTTCGACGTACCCGCAGTGATGGCAGCGCAGTTCACCGTGGCGCTGGTGCACAGTCATCCGCGCATCGCAGCGCGAGCACTCGGACATCCAGCCACAATCGTGACAAAGCAGCGTCGGGGCAAAGCCGCGGCGGTTGAGGAACACCAACACCTGTTGCCCGTTCGCCAGCGTCTGGCCGATGGCTTGCTGCATCGGCCCGGAGATGCCGCTGTCCAGTGGACGGCTCTTCACGTCCAGGCGCAGGAAGCGCGGTTGTTTGGCGCCGCCAGCGCGTTCGTTCAGACGCAGCAGGCCATACCGCCCGGTGTAGGCGTTGTGCAGGCTTTCCAGTGAAGGCGTGGCGGAGCCGAGGACGATCGGGATGTTTTCCTGTCGCGCGCGCACCAGTGCCAGATCACGGGCGTGGTAACGCAAACCTTCCTGCTGTTTATAAGAGCCGTCGTGCTCTTCGTCGATGATGATCAGCCCGGGATTTTTCATCGGGGTGAACAGCGCCGAGCGGGTGCCGATAATAATGTCGGCCTCGCCATCGCGGGCAGCGAGCCAGGCTTCGAGGCGCTCGCGATCGTTGACTGCCGAGTGGATCAGGGCTATGCGTGCATTGAAGCGCTGCTCGAACCGTGCCAGCGTCTGGGGGCCGAGGTTGATCTCCGGAATCAGCACTAGCGCCTGTTTGCCGGCCTCAAGGGTTTCGCGGATCAACTGCAAATAGACTTCGGTCTTGCCGCTGCCGGTGACGCCGGCCAGCAGGAACGCGTGATAACAGTCGAAGCCGGCGCGAATGGCTTCATAGGCGGCGCGCTGCTCGGCGTTGAGCGGCAGTTCCGGCTGCGCGAGCCAATGTTCATGGCGTGCGCCGGGTGCGTGTCGACGGATTTCCACCTGCACCAGATTCTTCGCCAGCAGCAGGTCGAGGCTGTCCTTGCTCAGCATCAGTTTGCTCAGCAACTGATGGGCGACGCCGTGCGGGTGTTGGGCGAGCGTTGTCAGCGCCTCACGCTGGCGCGGTGCCCGGGCGATGCGCGGATCATCCACACTGGCGCCGGGAACGATTGACCAGAAGCGTTCCTGGCGGGCCTCCGCCAGTTCGCCCTGACGCAACAGCACCGGCAGCGCCCAACTCAAGGTATCGCCGAGGCTGTGCTGATAATATTGCGACGTCCACAGGCACAGCTTGAACAGCGCCGGGGGCAGCGGTGGCGTGGCATCGAGCAAGGCCAGCGCCGGTTTGAGTTTTTCCACCGGTACTTCGCTGGTATCGGTCACTTCGACCAGAATCCCGATCATCTCCCGCCGGCCAAACGGCACCCGCAGGCGCATGCCCGGCTGCAACTGGGCGCGCAGCACGCCCGCCGGGGCTCGATAGTCGAACAGGCGGCGCAAGGGCGAAGGCAGGGCGAGGCGCAGAATGGCGTCGGGCACGCGGGGGGATCTCGATGTCGGGCGGTGAACAAGGCCGGGAGCCTAGCAGACGGTCGGTCTAAGGGACAGCTTGCGCGATTGACATTGTCTGGTAGAATCCGCGGCCTAATTACGTGCGGTATTCAACAATAGTGTTGGATGGCGGCACGCTAGCTGAGGAAGACACCATGAAAGCTGATATCCACCCGAACTACCCAGAAATCGCTGTTACCTGCAGCTGCGGTAACAAATTCGAAACTCGTTCGACCTTCGGCAAAGCCCTGTCGATCGACGTTTGCAACGAATGCCACCCGTTCTACACCGGTAAGCAAAAGACTCTGGACACTGGCGGCCGCGTTCAGCGCTTCGCCGACCGTTTCGGTGCTTTCGGCAAGAAACCTGCTGCTGCAGAGTAAGGTTGAAGAGCCCGGTGGGCTGTTCCTCACTGCTGAAAAAGGCGTCCCTCGCGGGCGCCTTTTTTGTGTCCGCGATTTGGCTGTCCGCCGCGCAAGCCTTCTGTCCGGCGCCTTCGGGACTTGCCACCGTCGCGGTGCAGCGCGTGGTCGATGGCGACACCTTGCGCCTGAGCGACGGCCGCAGTGTTCGCATGATCGGCCTCAACACGCCTGAACTGGGCAAGCAGGGCCGCAGTGACGAACCTTTCGCCGTGGCGGCGCGCAAACGCCTGGAATCATTGGTGGCTGACAGCGGCGGACGCGTCGGTTTGCTCCCCGGCAAGCAAGCGAAAGATCATTACGGACGTACGCTCGCCCACCTCTATAGCGTCAGCGGCGCCAATCTCGAAGCTCAGATGCTCGCCGATGGCCTCGGCTTTCAAGTCGCCGTGGCGCCGAATGTCGATCTGGTCGCCTGTCAGCAAGCCGCCGAGCGTAACGCACGACAGGCTGGGCGAGGTCTCTGGCGGCAATCACCTGTACTGAAAGCGGAGCAGATCCAGCGCTCGGGTTTTGCTGTGGTCAGCGGTCGTGTGAGCAAGGTGCAACGCAATCGCGGCGGAATCTGGATCGAGTTGCAAGACTCGCTTGTATTGCGTGTTGCACCCAATCTGGTCGGACAATTCGACAATGCTCGCTTGCAAGCGCTGAAGGGCAAGCAGATCGAGGCGCGCGGCTGGGTGGTCGATCGCTCGCGACGCGGTGGACTGCAATCGGGTCAAGCGCGTTGGCTGTTGCCGCTGACTGATCCTTCGATGCTGCAAACTTCCCGCTGAAGAAAAATTGTAGACATTTTTTCTGTCGATTGTGAACAGTCAAGCCCTTGTGCGCCGTGGCTCTTGGCCCAAAGTCGTAGGGCAGGGCGCTTGACAGTGGTGACCGCTCAGTCTTGTGGGGACTTTGCGAGGCGCGTATCCTCGCTGACCAGTCTGTCCAACAGTAAAAAGCGGAATGCCAAAATGTCTGATCTGAAAACTGCCGCTCTCGAATATCATGCCCATCCTCGTCCAGGGAAGCTGAGTGTCGAGCTCACCAAGGCCACTGCTACCGCCCGCGACCTGTCGCTGGCCTACAGCCCCGGCGTAGCTGAACCAGTGCGTGAGATCGCTCGCGATCCTGAACTGGCCTACAAATACACCGGCAAGGGCAACCTGGTTGCAGTCATTTCCGATGGCACCGCGATTCTGGGGCTGGGTAACCTCGGCCCACTGGCTTCCAAGCCAGTCATGGAAGGTAAAGGCGTACTGTTCAAGCGCTTCGCCGGCATCGATGTTTTCGACATCGAAGTCGACTCCGAAAGCCCGCAAGCCTTCATCGACACCGTAAAACGCATCTCCATCACCTTCGGTGGCATCAACCTGGAAGACATCAAGGCACCTGAGTGCTTTGAGATCGAACGCGCTCTGATCGAGCAGTGCGACATTCCGGTGTTCCACGATGACCAGCACGGCACCGCTATCGTGACCGCTGCCGGCATGATCAACGCCCTGGAAATCGCTGGCAAAACCCTGCCGGAAGCCAAGATCGTCTGCCTGGGCGCCGGCGCTGCCGCCATCTCCTGCATGAAATTGCTGGTGAGCATGGGCGCACGCATTGAAAACATCTTCATGGTTGACCGTACCGGTGTGATCCACTCCGGCCGTGACGACCTGAACCAGTACAAAGCCGTGTTCGCTCACGCCACCGACAAGCGCAGCCTGGCTGACGCTCTGAAAGGCGCTGACGTGTTCGTCGGTCTGTCCGGCCCGAACCTGCTGAGCGCTGAAGGCCTGCTGTCGATGGCGCCGAACCCGATCGTGTTCGCCTGCTCGAACCCGGATCCGGAAATCTCCCCGGAACTGGCGCACGCCACCCGTAGCGACGTGATCATGGCCACCGGCCGTTCGGACTACCCGAACCAGGTCAACAACGTACTGGGCTTCCCGTTCATCTTCCGTGGTGCCCTGGACGTTCGCGCCAAGCGCATCAACGAAGAAATGAAAGTGGCTGCAGCCAACGCTCTGCGTGAACTGGCCAAACTGCCGGTGCCACAGGACGTGTGCGACGCCTACGGCGGTGCCCCGCTGGAATTCGGCCGTGAGTACATCATTCCGAAGCCAATGGACAAGCGCCTGATCACCCTGATCTCCGACGCTGTGGCCAAAGCCGCGATCGAGACTGGTGTGGCCACCCTGCCGTATCCGAAGAACTACCCGCTGAAAAGCGTGGATGACGTGTTCAACGGCTAAGTCGTTGTAGTGCTTCAACCGAAAGCCCCAGCTCGTTATGAGTCGGGGCTTTTTTATGTCCGAGGGTTTTGCGGTGTGGTTCAGTGCCTCTTCGCGAGCAGGCTCTCTCCCACCTTGAAACACATTCCCCTGTGGGAGCGAGCCTGCTCGCGAAGTCGTCAGCTCGGCCAACACCTCAGAGGGCAGGCAATAAAAAGCCCCGCACTTCAATTGAAGGCGGGGCTTTTCAATAGAAGTGGATCAGAACAAATCGATCGGCGCCTGCTCATCCGCCGGCAGCGGGCTACCCGGTGCCGAGCCATTACCCAGCTCGTTCACCGACGGTGGCGTGTCTTCAGCCTTGAACAGCTCGAAGTACGCCCCAGGCGTGCTCGGCGTCGCCGCACGGCCGCTGACCGGATCTACCCGCAGACTGAGCAAGCCTTCCGGCTCAGGCTGGACGTGAGGCGGCTTGTCCTTCAGCGCGGCGGCCATGTAGTTCATCCAGATCGGTAGCGCCACGGTGCCACCGAACTCGCGGCGACCAAGGCTTTCCGGCTGGTCGAAGCCCGTCCACACGGTGGTCACGTAGTCGGCGTTGTAACCGGAGAACCAGGCATCTTTCGATTCGTTGGTGGTACCGGTTTTACCGGCGATGTCGCTACGGCCAAGAGCCAGTGCGCGACGACCGGTGCCGAGCTTGATCACGTCCTGCAACATGCTGTTGAGGATATAAGTAGTGCGACCATCGACGATCCGCTCCGCCACGGCCGGCGCTTGTGGTGCCGCTGCGGCGCCCGGGGCTTCACCCGGAACCGGCGCCGCGTTGACGGTGAACGACTGCTCGGCAGGTACCGCGATACCGTCGGTGGCCGAGCCGCCCTGCGGTACGGTCGGCGGGTTGGCGACGAACAGCGAGTCGCCGTTACGGCTTTCGATCTTGTCGATGATGTATGGGGTGATCTTGTAGCCGCCGTTGGCGAAGGTGCTCCAACCGGTAGCGATCTCCATTGGCGTCAAGGTCGCGGTGCCCAGCGCCAGCGACAGGTTCGGCGGCAAGTCTTGCTTGTTGAAGCCGAAGCGGGTGATGTAGTCGATGGTCTTGCCCACGCCCATCGCCTGCAGCAAGCGGATCGACACCAGGTTGCGCGACTTGTACAACGCCTCGCGCAGACGGATCGGGCCGAGGAAGGTATTGGTGTCGTTCTTCGGACGCCAGACCTTGTCCAGGTACTCGTCGACGAACACGATCGGCGCATCGTTGACCAGTGTGGCGGCGGTGTAGCCGTTATCCAGTGCCGCGCTGTAGACGAACGGCTTGAAGCTCGAACCCGGCTGACGCTTGGCCTGCATGGCGCGGTTGTAGTTGCTCTGCTCGAAAGCGAAACCGCCAACCAGCGAGCGAATCGCGCCGTTCTGCGGATCCAGCGATACCAGCGCCCCTTGCGCCTGCGGAATCTGGCTGAACTTCAACGAATTGTCTTTCTGGCGTTGCACGCGAACCAGATCGCCGACCTGCGCCACATCCGAGGGCTGGCGCGGGTTGGCGCCCATGCTGTTGGTGTTGAGGAACGGCCGTGCCCATTTCATGGTGTCCCAGGCAACGTGCTCTTCGCCGGTGCGGGTCAGCACTTGCAGACCGTTCTTGTCGATCTGGGTGACGATCGCCGGTTCCAGGCTGCTGATAGTGCGCTGTTTGGTCAGTTCGGTTGCCCACGCTTCACGGGTCTTGCCCGGCAGGCGCGACTCGGGGCCTCGGTAGCCGTGACGCTGGTCGTAGGTCATCAAACCTTCGTGCAGCGCGGTGTTGGCCATTTCCTGCAAATTGCTTGGCACCGTGGTGGTGACGCGGAAACCTTCGGTGTAGGCGTCGCTGCCATAGCGGCCCACCATTTCGGCACGGGCCATTTCGGCGATGTACGGTGCGTTCACCTCCGGGGTCGGCACGTGATAGCTGGCGTTCAGTGGCTCGTTGATCGCAGCGGTGTAGTCCGTTTCGTTGATCTTGCCAAGCTTGTACATGCGCCCGAGGATCCAGTCGCGACGTTCTTTACTACGCGCCGGGTTGGCCAGCGGATTAAAACGCGACGGAGCTTTCGGCAGGCCTGCGATCATCGCCATCTGCGCGAGGCTGACGTCACGGATCGACTTGCCGTAATAAACCTGCGCCGCCGCCTCGATGCCGTAGGCGCGGTTGCCCAGATAGATCTTGTTCACATACAGCTCGAGGATCTCGTCCTTGGTCAGCTGACGTTCGATTTGCAGAGCCAGGAGGATTTCGGTGGTTTTGCGCGAGAAACTGCGTTCGCTGGTCAGGAAGAAGTTCTTCGCCACCTGCATGGTGATGGTGCTGCCGCCGGATTGAATGTGTCCACTCTTGACCAGTTGGGTCGCGGCGCGCATCAGGCTGCTTGGATCGACACCGTAGTGATTGGCGAAATTGTCGTCTTCAGCACTTAGTAACGCATTAATGAAATTGGGGGGAATGTCGGCGAAACGGATCGGAGTCCGGCGCATTTCGCCGAATTCTGCGATCAACTTGTTATCGCTGCTGTAGACCCGCAGTGGAATCTGCAACTGAATGCTTCTCAGAGCCTCCACGGATGGCAAACCCGGACTAAGGTAAAGATACGCGCCACTGAGACCTAAAAGCAGTCCGCAGAAAACGGCGACGATGGACCAACCGAAAAATTTCAGCAAACGAATCAAGGCGTTTGGACATCCAGGGCAAAGAATGAATTTGGCAACGGGGGTTGTGGCGACACACAGAACGACCCGCGCTGGCAGTAAAAAGCGGAAAAAATCGCTGGGCATTATAAGCACTTTTCTGCTGGAGGCGTCATTTGCGCTTCTGTCAAGACGGGGTGAAGGAACGCAATGCGTATTACAGAGTCCGTAACTCACGGAAAGTCATAGGGAATTGGTAGTGCTGGGACTCTTCAATAAAAAGACCAATACGTTACTGGGGATCGACATCAGCTCCACGTCAGTGAAGCTGCTGGAATTGAGCCGTCAGGGCGACCGCTACCGGGTCGAGGCATACGCGGTGGAGCCGTTGCCGGCGAACGCCGTGGTCGAAAAAAACATCGCCGAGCTAGAAGGTGTGGGCCAGGCCCTGAGCCGGGTGCTGGTCAAGGCACGCACCGGTAACAAGAACGTGGCGGTGGCGGTGGCCGGTTCGGCGGTGATCACCAAGATCATCGAAATGGATGCGGGCCTGACCGACGACGAGCTGGAGAACCAGCTCAAGATTGAAGCCGACCAATACATTCCCTATCCGCTGGACGAGGTCGCCATCGACTTCGAAGTCCAGGGCGTGTCGCCGCGCAACCCGGAACGGGTCAACGTGCTGCTCGCCGCCTGTCGCAAGGAAAACGTCGAAGTCCGCGAAGCCGCGCTCGCGCTGGCCGGGCTTACCGCTCGTGTGGTCGACGTCGAGGCGTACGCGCTGGAGCGCTCGTTCGGCTTGCTCGCGACGCAGTTGGCCGCTTCCCAGGAGCGCCTGACCGTGGCGGTCGTCGACATCGGTGCGACCATGACCACCCTCAGCGTCCTGCACAACGGCAAGATCATCTATACCCGCGAGCAACTGTTCGGAGGCCGGCAACTGACCGAGGAAATCCAGCGTCGCTATGGCCTGACCATCGAGCAGGCGGGCCTTGCGAAAAAACAGGGCGGCCTGCCCGACGACTACGTCAGCGAGGTGCTGCAGCCGTTTCGCGAGGCGCTGGTGCAGCAGGTGTCGCGCTCTTTGCAGTTCTTCTTCGCCTCCGGGCAATACAACGCGGTCGACCACATTCTGCTGGCCGGCGGCACGGCGTCGGTGCCAGGGCTGGACCGGCTGATCGAGCAGCGTCTGAATACCCCGACCCAGGTGGCCAATCCGTTTTCCAACATGGCCTTGAGCAGCAAGGTCAACGCAGGGGCTCTGGCCAGTGATGCGCCGGCCCTGATGATTGCCTGCGGGCTCGCGCTCAGGAGTTTCGACTGATGGCGCGGATCAACCTGTTACCGTGGCGTGAAGAGCGCCGCGAAGAGCGGCGCAAACGCTTCCTGCTGACTTTGATCGGCGTGGTGGTCGGTTCGGTTGGCGCCGTATTCATTGCCGATCAGATCATCAGCAACGCCACCGCCCGGCAAGTGGCGCGTAACGACTACATCGGCAAGCAGATTGCTGTGGTCGACGAGCGGATCAAGCAGATCAGCGAGCTCAAGGCTCATCGCCAGCAACTGGTCGAACGCATGCGCATCATTCAGGACTTGCAAGGCAATCGGCAGGTCAGCGGGCGGATCTTCGATCAACTGGCGCGCACGTTGCCTGACGGCGTGTATTTCACCGACGTGAAAATGGCCGGCAAAACCCTGTCGATCAGCGGAGCGGCGGAGTCGAACAATCGTGTCTCCGAGTTGATGCGCAATCTGGATGCGTCCGACTGGTTCGACGCCCCTAGCCTGAACGAAGTGAAATCAACCTCCGCCGATCAGCAGGAGCAGGCCAATCTCTTTCAGTTGACTGTTCGTCAGACCCAGCCCAAAACCGTGGAGGACGAGCCATGAAGCCGTCCGAATGGCTGGACAGCCTGCGCAGCATCGACTTCAACGATCTGGATACCAGCAATATCGGCTCCTGGCCGGCGGCAGTGAAGGCCATCGCCGGGGCGCTGTTGATGGTGTTGGTGTTGGCGCTTGGTTACAACTTTTTCATCAGTGACATGGAAAACCAGCTCGATGCCAAGCGCGAGGAGGAGACCACGCTCAAGGAGCAATTCGCCAGCAAGGCGCGACTGTCGGCCAATCTGGAGCTGTACACCCAGCAGATGAAAGAGATGGAAAACACCTTTGGCGTGTTACTGCGGCAACTGCCCAGCGACACGGAGGTTCCAGGCCTGCTGGAAGACATCACGCGTACAGGTTTGGGCAGCGGCCTGGAATTTGAAGAGATCAAACTGTTGCCGGAGGTCGCCCAGCAGTTCTACATCGAACTGCCGATTCAGATCACCGTCACTGGCGCCTATCACGACCTCGCTACCTTCGTCAGCGGAGTGGCCGGGTTGCCGCGCATCGTCACCCTGCATGACTTCGAACTGGCCCCCACCAATAAGGAGGGCGGGCCGAAACTGCGCATGAGCATCCTTGCCAAGACGTACCGCTATAACGACAAAGGGCTGCAAAAATGACCCTGATTCGTTATTCGGCCTTGTCGATGGTGCTGCTGGCATTAAGCGGGTGTGGTGGCAGCGATGACGTCAGCGACCTCGACGCCTACATGAATGAAGTACGCCTGCGCCCGGCAGGCAAGATTGAACCAACCCCGACATTTCGGTCTTACCCGACATTCACTTACAGCGCCGCCAACCTGCGTAGCCCGTTCTCGCGCCAGGTGCGCGTCGATCTGGCCGGGCAGAAACACGGCTCGCGCAACGTAAAACCTGATCCCAACCGGATCAAGCAATACCTCGAAGGTTTCAACATCGAGCAGTTCGAGATGGTCGGTACGATCGGCAATGCCGCCGGTTCTTTCGCTCTGTTGCGCGGAGCGGGTGGCGTGCATCGCCTGAAGGTTGGCGATTACCTGGGGCGCAACGATGGCCGCATCGTTGCCATCAGCGCCACCCAGGTCGATGTAGTCGAAATCGTGCCTGATGGCGACGGCGCCTGGCTGGAGCGTCCGCGCACCATTCCTTTGAAAGAGCACTCATAGTGGAAGTCGAATAATGAACAGGATTTTCTCCACCCTCGGTTTTTCGCTATGGATAGCGCTGATGTCACCGATGGTTCAGGCGGCTAATCTGAAGACGCTGGATGTGGCAGCGTTGCCGGGTGACCGTGTCGAGTTGAAGCTGTCATTCGACGGGCCGCCGCCGCAGCCCAAGGGCTACACCACCGATTCGCCGGCGCGGATCGCGCTGGATTTGCCCGGTGTCGCCAGCCAGTTGGCCAGCAAGCATGTCGATCTGGGTAGGGGCAATGCACGCACGGCCACGGTGGTTGAAGCCAAGGATCGGACGCGCCTGATCGTCAATCTCACGCAATTGGCGCCATATGACACGCGGGTCGAGGGCAACAATCTTTTTGTGGTGGTAGGTCAGGGTGCGCCGACAACCGCTGCGCGCCCGGTTGCTGTGGCGGCGTCCCGTGCGACCGCGGCAGCGACTCCCGCACCCGCCAAGGCGTTCGTGCCGAAAACCAAAGCCATTCGCGGCGTGGATTTTCAACGCGGTACGACGGGCGAGGGTAACGTGGTCATCGACCTGTCCGATCCGACCATCGCCCCGGATATCCAGGAACATGACGGCAAGATCATCCTCAGCTTCGCCCGCACGCAATTGCCCGACAAGCTGCGGGTGCGCCTCGACGTGAAGGATTTCGCCACGCCGGTGCAGTTCATCAACGCTGCCGCGACCGGTGATCGCGCGATTATTACCGTAGAGCCCAGCGGCACCTTCGACTATTCCACCTACCAGACCGATAACAAACTGACCGTCAGCATTCGGCCGATGACCGTCGACGATCTGCAAAAGCGTAATGCCGACCGGCAGGCCTACGTCGGTGAGAAGCTGTCGCTGAACTTCCAGGACATCGACGTGCGTTCGGTGCTGCAACTGATCGCCGATTTCACCAACCTCAATCTGGTGGCGAGTGACACGATTCAGGGCGGCATCACGTTGCGTCTGCAAAATGTGCCGTGGGATCAGGCGCTGGATCTGGTGTTGAAAACCAAGGGGCTGGACAAGCGCAAGATCGGCAACGTGTTGCTGGTCGCTCCGGCCGATGAAATCGCCGCCCGCGAACGCCAGGAGCTCGAATCCCAGAAACAGATCGCCGAACTGGCGCCGCTGCGCCGTGAGCTGTTGCAAGTGAACTACGCCAAGGCAGCGGACATCGCCAAGCTGTTCCAGTCGGTGACCAGTGCCGAGGCCAAAATCGACGAGCGTGGTTCGATTACCGTCGATGAGCGCACCAACAACATCATCGCCTACCAGACTCAGGATCGTCTCGATGAACTGCGGCGCATCGTGGCGCAACTGGATATTCCAGTGCGTCAGGTGATGATCGAGGCGCGGATCGTTGAAGCCAACGTGGATTACGACAAGAGCCTGGGTGTGCGCTGGGGTGGGTCGATCCAGAACAAGGGCAACTGGAACACCTCCGGGGTCAGTAACGGCTCATCGACCACCATCGGCACGCCGGGCAGCACCAGCACCAACTCGCCATTCGTCGACATGGGCACCGTCAACAACACGTCCGGGATTGGTATTGCCTTCATCACTGACAATGTTCTGCTCGATCTTGAGCTGACGGCCATGGAGAAGACAGGTAACGGCGAAATCGTCTCGCAACCGAAGGTGGTCACCTCCGACAAGGAAACCGCGAAAATCCTCAAAGGCACCGAGATTCCCTATCAGGAAGCCAGCTCCAGCGGCGCTACGTCGGTGTCGTTCAAGGAGGCTTCTCTGTCGCTGGAAGTGACGCCGCAGATTACTCCGGACAACCGCATCATCATGGAGGTCAAGGTCACCAAGGACGAACCGGACTACTTGAACAAAGTGCAGGATGTACCGCCGATCAAGAAGAACGAGGTCAACGCGAAGGTGCTGGTCAATGACGGTGAAACCATCGTGATTGGCGGCGTTTTCTCAAATACTCAAAGCAAGGTTGTAGATAAGGTGCCATTTCTTGGCGATGTGCCGTATCTTGGCCGCCTTTTCCGGCGTGATGTGGTTTCGGAGAAAAAATCCGAGCTGCTGGTATTTCTCACTCCGCGTATCATGAATAACCAGGCGATTGCTGTGAGTCGTTGATTCTGTGCGAAATTTGATTCTTGTAGGACCGATGGGCGCTGGAAAAAGCACCATCGGCCGGTTGCTGGCCAAAGAGCTGCGCCTGCCGTTCAAAGATTCCGACAAGGAAATTGAACTGCGCACGGGCGCCAATATCCCGTGGATCTTCGACAAGGAAGGCGAGCCCGGCTTTCGTGACCGTGAGCAGGCGATGATCGCCGAACTGTGCGGATTCGACGGCGTGGTGCTGGCGACCGGCGGTGGCGCGGTAATGCGTGACGCCAACCGCAAGGCCCTGCATGAAGGCGGCCGTGTGGTGTATCTGCACGCCTCCGTCGAACAGCAGGTCGGCCGCACGGCGCGTGATCGCAATCGGCCGCTGCTGCGCACCGCCAATCCCGAGAAAACCCTGCGCGACCTCCTCGCAATACGTGATCCGCTCTATCGGGAAATCGCCGATCTGGTAGTGGAAACCGATGAACGGCCACCGCGCATGGTAGTGCTCGACATTCTCGACCGCCTCGCGCAGCTTCCACCCCGTTAAAGCATCGCCCGAAATGCGCTATCCTCGGCGTCCTGTCACAGCCCGGCGAGGTTGTGGCGGATGGCGTGCGAGCGGCGTCATACCCGCTATAGGCCGCAGATAACCAATAATTCAGGGCAGGACGCCTGCTTCCATCTTCACTGTGGGGACACATGCAGACACTCAAGGTCGATCTAGGCGAGCGCAGCTACCCGATTCATATTGGCGAAGGTTTGTTGGATCAGCCCGAGCTGCTGGCTCCGCATATCCATGGGCGGCAAGTGGCAATCATCTCCAACGAGACTGTTGCGCCGCTCTATCTCGAGCGTCTGACTCGCAGCCTTGCGCAGTTCTCAGTGATTTCCGTGGTGCTGCCGGACGGTGAAGCCTTCAAGAACTGGGAAACCCTGCAACTGATCTTCGACGGTCTGCTGACCGCTCGTCATGACCGCCGCACTACCGTGATCGCCCTCGGCGGCGGCGTGATCGGCGATATGGCCGGTTTTGCTGCTGCCTGCTACCAGCGTGGCGTCGATTTCATTCAGATCCCCACTACATTGCTGTCCCAGGTCGATTCGTCGGTGGGCGGCAAGACCGGGATCAACCATCCGCTGGGCAAAAACATGGTCGGCGCGTTCTATCAGCCGAACTTGGTGCTGATCGACACCGCGTCCCTGAAGACCCTGCCACCGCGTGAGCTGTCGGCGGGTTTGGCGGAAGTCATCAAGTACGGTCTGATCTGCGACGAGCCGTTCCTGACCTGGCTGGAGGACAACGTTGACGCCCTGCGCGCGCTGGACCAGAAAGCCCTGACGTATGCCATCGAGCGCTCCTGTGCAGCCAAGGCTGCGGTGGTCGGCGCCGATGAGAAGGAAACCGGCGTACGTGCCACGCTCAATCTCGGCCACACCTTCGGCCACGCCATCGAGACCCACATGGGCTATGGTGTCTGGCTGCATGGTGAAGCGGTGGCGACTGGCACCGTGATGGCGCTGGAGATGTCTGCGCGTCTGGGCTGGATCAGCGAACAGGAGCGCGATCGCGGCATTCGTCTGTTCCAGCGCGCCGGTCTGCCGGTGGTTCCGCCTATAGAGATGAGCGAAGCTGATTTTCTCGAACACATGGCTATTGATAAAAAAGTGATCGACGGTCGTCTGCGCCTGGTGCTGCTGCGCCGGATGGGTGAAGCGGTAGTGACCGACGATTATCCGAAAGAAGTTCTACAGGCCACGCTGGGAGCGGATTACCGCGCCCTGGCTCAGCTTAAAGGTTAATAAGATTCCGATGACTAGTTTGCATGCCGACGAGGCGTTCCTCGGCCATTTCCAGTTAAGTCACGACCCCTTCGCTCCGCGGGTGCCGGGCTTCAAGTTCTTCCCGGCCCAACGCAAACCGGTGCTGGGTCAACTGCATCACCTGGCGCGTTACAGCCAGTTGCTGTTGGTAGTCACCGGCCCGCAGGGCAGCGGCAAGACGCTGCTGCGTCAGGCACTGGTGGCCAGCACCAACAA
Source organism: Pseudomonas sp. LBUM1652 (assembly GCF_059716105.1). Taxonomy (NCBI): domain Bacteria; kingdom Pseudomonadati; phylum Pseudomonadota; class Gammaproteobacteria; order Pseudomonadales; family Pseudomonadaceae; genus Pseudomonas; species Pseudomonas sp. LBUM1652. The sequence continues at coordinate 468,136 of NZ_CP166804.1, forward strand.
GCAATCGGTGCAGAGCGTTGTTGTCTCCGCACGCGGTGCCGGCGATGCGGCGGGCGTGCTGCGTCAGGTCGCTCAGGCGCTGAACGTGGCCCAGGCCGAAGTCGGCGCGATTCTGGATCAGGTGGTGCAACTCGCGCTGACTGGCCAGGAAGTCTATTTGCTGGTGGATGACGCCGAGCAACTCGACGAGTCCGCTCTCGAAGCGCTGATGGCGCTGGGTGCCGGCGCTCCGGAAGGTCGTCCGCATGTGTTCCTGTTCGGTGAGTCGTCGCTGATCGCTCAGCTCGAGGCTTTGCACCTCGAGGAAGAGCGCTTCCACGTCATCGAACTGCAGCCGTACACCGAAGAAGAGACCCGCGAGTATCTCGACCAACGGCTGGAAGGTGCCGGCCGGGGTGTCGAACTTTTCACCGCGGATCAGATCTCTGATATTCACGAAAGCTCCGAGGGTTGGCCGGGCAACATCAACCAGGTCGCTCGCGATGCTCTGATAGAAGTCATGATTGCCAGCCGCTCTGCGGTCAAGCGTCCAAGTATGGGGTTCAACATGCCGAAGAAACACGTATTGGCGATTTCCGCCGTCGTTGTGGTCGCGGTCGCCGCCGCCTGGTTGATGCCGGGTCGCAACAAGGCGCCAACCACCGGCGCACCCGCCAACGAACAGGCACAACTGCCATTGGGCCAGGGCGCTGCCAATGGCGCTGCACCGAACGTCGAGTTCGCCGGCAACACGCAGCCGATGCCATTGCCGCTGGTCGGCAATTCGCAACCGGTGATGCGCGGCCCGTTGGCTGAAGCCGCTGGCGGAATCACCGAAGGCGATGACGGCGTGCCACTGGAAGGCTCCAGCGATACGCCGCCAACCGTGACCACTTCGGCGCCACCAGCGGGCGTTCCAGCCGGGCCTGCACCGACGCCGGTTCCAGTGCCTGCGGCCAAACCTGTGCCTGCTCCGACGCAAATCGCTACCGCCAAGCCGGTTCCGGCAGCACCAGCGGCGAAGCCGGCGCCAGCGCCAGCCAAGCCAGTCGCCGCCGCCAAACCGGCCGAGAAGCCGGTTACCTTGGCCAAAGCCGCCGGTGGCAGCTGGTACGCCGGTCAGCCGACGAGCAACTACGTGGTGCAGATTCTCGGCACCAGCTCCGAAGCAGCCGCGCAAAGCTTCGTCAAGGAGCAGGGCGGCGAGTACCGTTATTTCAAGAAAGTCCTCAACGGCAAGCCTCTCTACGTGATCACCTACGGCAACTTCGCCAATCGTGATGCGGCTGTTTCTGCCATCAAGGCCTTGCCAGCGAAGGTTCAGGCTGGTAAACCTTGGCCTCGCACTGTCGCCAGCGTCCAACAGGAACTGGCAACAACTCGCTGAAGATTCGGCGGCCTTACCCAGGCCGCCACTCCAGGCACCTCAAAATTTCCGCAAGTGCGCGCCGCCTCTACAGGCCGCGTGCCTTGTGGTGTCTGCGTCACAGTAGTCTTTGAGTCGTTGCAGTCAAAATTAAAAAAGTTTTGATTAGCACAGCAGATCGCTTTAAACCTTTCACAAATGCGACATAGATTTGCGACATTTCGTCGTCAAATTTGTGAGCGTCTGTGTCGCTGTGTACAATGACCACCCTTTTGCCCCCGCTAAGCCGGCGTACGTTCGGCGTGGATCGCAAGTGGTTGAATTGAAAAGAAATTTGCCTCGAAAAGAGGCAGCCTGGTGAGAAAGTGTCTATGAAAGCAGGTCTGTACCAACCAGATGAATTCAAGGATAACTGCGGTTTCGGCCTGATAGCCCACATGCAGGGCGAGCCCAGTCATACCCTTTTGCAAACGGCCATTGAGGCCCTGACCTGCATGACCCACCGCGGTGGGATTAATGCCGACGGCAAGACCGGTGACGGTTGCGGTCTGCTGATTCAAAAGCCTGACGCGTTCCTGCGTGCCATTGCCCAGGAATCCTTCAGCGTCGAACTGCCCAAGCAATATGCCGTGGGCATGGTCTTCTTCAATCAGGATCCGGCCAAGGCCGAAGCCGCTCGCGAGAACATGAACCGCGAGATCCTTGCTGAAGGCCTGCAACTGATCGGCTGGCGCAAAGTGCCCATCGACACCAGCGTCCTCGGCCGCCTGGCCCTGGAGCGCCTGCCGCAGATCGAGCAGGTGTACATCGGCGGTGAAGGCCTGAGCGATCAGGACATGGCGGTAAAGCTGTTCAGCGCCCGTCGTCGTTCGTCGGTGTCTAACGCCGTCGACTCCGACCACTACATCTGCAGCTTTTCGCACAAGACCATCATCTATAAAGGCCTGATGATGCCGGCCGACCTGGCCGCGTTTTATCCGGACCTGAGTGACGAGCGCCTGCAAACCGCGATCTGCGTGTTCCACCAGCGCTTCTCCACCAACACCCTGCCGAAATGGCCGCTGGCTCAGCCATTCCGCTTCCTCGCCCACAACGGCGAGATCAACACCATCACCGGTAACCGCAACTGGGCACAGGCCCGTCGGACCAAGTTCACCAATGATCTGATGGATCTGGAAGAACTCGGCCCGCTGGTCAACCGTGTCGGCTCCGACTCCTCGAGCATGGACAACATGCTTGAGCTGATGGTCACCGGCGGCATCGACCTGTTCCGTGGCGTGCGGATGATCATTCCGCCTGCGTGGCAGAACGTCGAAACCATGGATCCGGATCTGCGTGCGTTCTACGAGTACAACTCGATGCACATGGAACCGTGGGACGGCCCGGCCGGCGTGGTCATGACCGACGGTCGCTACGCGGTGTGCCTGCTCGACCGTAACGGTCTGCGCCCGGCGCGCTGGGTCACCACCACCAACGGTTTCATCACCGTTGCCTCGGAAATCGGCGTCTGGAACTACCAGCCCGAAGACGTGATCGCCAAGGGCCGCGTAGGCCCGGGCCAGATCCTTGCCGTGGACACCGAAACCGGGCAGATCCTCGACACCGATGCGATCGACAACCGTCTGAAATCCCGTCATCCGTACAAGCAATGGCTGCGCAAGAACGCCCTGCGCATTCAGGCGACCATGGAAGACAACGATCACGGTTCGGCCTTCTACGACGTTGATCAGCTCAAGCAATACATGAAGATGTATCAGGTCACGTTCGAGGAGCGCGATCAGGTACTGCGTCCGCTCGGTGAGCAAGGCTATGAAGCCGTGGGTTCGATGGGCGATGACACGCCGATGGCCGTGCTGTCCCAGCGTGTGCGCACGCCGTACGATTATTTCCGTCAGCAGTTTGCGCAGGTGACCAACCCGCCGATCGACCCGCTGCGTGAAGCGATCGTGATGTCGCTGGAAATCTGCCTCGGTGCCGAGCGCAACATCTTCCAGGAGTCGCCGGAACACGCCTCGCGCGTGATCCTCAGCTCGCCGGTCATTTCCCCGGCCAAGTGGCGCTCGCTGATGAACCTCGACCGCCCGGGTTTCGAGCGGCAGATCATCGACCTCAACTACGACGAAAGCGTCGGTCTCGAAGCGGCCATCCGCAATGTTGCCGATCAGGCTGAAGAAGCCGTGCGTGCTGGTCGTACCCAGATCGTTCTGAGCGACCGCCATATCGCTCCGGGCAAACTGCCGATCCACGCTTCGCTGGCCACCGGCGCGGTACACCACCGCCTGACCGAAAAAGGCCTGCGCTGCGACTCCAACATCCTTGTTGAAACCGCTACTGCACGCGATCCGCATCACTTCGCGGTGCTGATCGGTTTTGGTGCCTCGGCGGTCTATCCGTTCCTGGCTTACGAAGTGCTGGGCGACCTGATCCGTACCGGTGAAGTGCTGGGCGACCTCTACGAGGTGTTCAAGAACTACCGCAAAGGCATCACCAAAGGTCTGCTGAAGATCCTCTCGAAGATGGGCATCTCGACCATCGCTTCGTACCGTGGCGCTCAGTTGTTCGAAGCCATCGGTCTGTCTGAAGAAGTGTGCGAGCTGAGCTTCCGTGGCGTGCCGAGCCGCATCAAGGGTGCGCGTTTCGTCGACATCGAAGCCGAGCAGAAAGCGCTGGCCACCGAAGCCTGGAGTCCGCGCAAGCCGATCCAGCAGGGCGGTCTGCTGAAGTTCGTCCACGGCGGCGAATATCACGCCTACAACCCGGACGTGGTCAACACCCTGCAAGCCGCCGTGCAGCAGGGCGACTACGCCAAGTTCAAGGAATACACCTCGCTGGTGGACAACCGTCCGGTGTCGATGATTCGCGACCTGCTCAAGGTCAAGACCCTCGACACGCCGCTGGACATCAGTGAAATCGAACCGCTGGAATCGGTGCTCAAGCGCTTCGACTCCGCAGGTATCTCGCTGGGCGCCCTGTCGCCGGAAGCTCACGAAGCCCTGGCCGAAGCCATGAACCGCCTCGGCGCGCGCTCCAACTCCGGCGAAGGCGGCGAAGACCCGGCGCGTTACGGCACCATCAAGAGCTCGAAAATCAAGCAAGTCGCGACTGGTCGTTTCGGGGTAACCCCGGAATACCTGGTCAACGCCGAAGTGCTGCAGATCAAGGTTGCCCAGGGCGCCAAGCCGGGCGAGGGCGGGCAACTGCCGGGCGGTAAAGTCAACGGGCTGATCGCCAAGCTGCGTTATGCAGTGCCGGGCGTAACCCTGATTTCGCCGCCGCCGCACCACGACATCTATTCGATCGAAGACTTGTCGCAGCTGATCTTTGACCTCAAGCAGGTCAACCCGAAGGCGCTGGTCTCGGTGAAACTGGTAGCAGAAGCAGGCGTCGGCACCATCGCTGCCGGTGTGGCCAAGGCCTACGCGGACTTGATCACCATCTCCGGCTACGACGGTGGCACCGGTGCCTCGCCGCTGACCTCGATCAAGTACGCTGGTGCGCCGTGGGAACTCGGCCTCGCCGAAACCCATCAGACGCTGCGCGGCAACGACCTGCGCGGCAAAGTCCGGGTGCAGACCGATGGCGGCCTGAAAACCGGCCTCGACGTGATCAAGGCTGCGATCCTCGGCGCCGAAAGCTTCGGCTTCGGCACCGCGCCAATGATCGCGCTGGGCTGCAAATACCTGCGTATCTGCCACCTGAACAACTGCGCCACCGGCGTTGCGACTCAGAACGAGAAGCTGCGCAAGGATCACTACATCGGCACCGTCGACATGGTGGTGAACTTCTTCACCTATGTCGCCGAAGAAACCCGTGAGTGGCTGGCCAAGCTCGGCGTGCGCTCCCTCGAAGAGCTGATCGGTCGCACCGATCTGCTGGAAATCCTCGAAGGCCAGACCGCCAAGCAAAACCACCTGGATCTGACTCCGCTGCTGGGCAGCGATCACATCCCGGCGGACAAGCCTCAGTTCTGCGGCGTTGAGCGCAACCCACCATTCGACCAAGGCCTGCTGGCCGAGAAAATGGTTGAGATGGCGACGTCGGCAATCAACGACATGAGCGGCGCCGAGTTCGAACTGGACATCTGCAACTGCGACCGTTCGATCGGTGCACGGATCTCCGGCGAAATCGCGCGCAAGCACGGCAACCAGGGCATGGCCAAGGCGCCGATCACCTTCCGCTTCAAAGGCACTGCCGGGCAGAGCTTCGGGGTGTGGAACGCCGGCGGTCTGAACATGTATCTGGAAGGCGATGCCAACGACTACGTCGGCAAAGGCATGACCGGTGGCAAGCTGACCATCGTGCCGCCGAAGGGCAGCGTTTATAAGACTCAGGAAAGCGCCATCATCGGCAACACCTGTCTGTACGGCGCCACGGGCGGCAAGCTGTTCGCCGCCGGCACCGCAGGCGAGCGTTTCGCCGTGCGTAACTCCGGTGCCCACACGGTTGTTGAAGGCACTGGCGATCACTGCTGCGAGTACATGACCGGTGGTTTTGTCGCCGTTCTGGGCAAGACCGGTTACAACTTCGGCTCTGGCATGACCGGTGGTTTCGCCTACGTGCTCGACCAGGACAACACTTTCGTTGACCGGGTCAACCACGAACTGGTGGAAATCCAGCGGATCAGCGGCGAAGCGATGGAGGCTTATCGCAGCCATCTGCAAAACGTGCTGAACGAGTACGTCGCCGAAACCGACAGCGAGTGGGGTCGTGAACTCGCCGAAAACCTCGATGACTACTTGCGCCGTTTCTGGCTGGTCAAGCCGAAGGCTGCCAACCTGAAGTCGTTGCTTTCCAGCACTCGTGCCAACCCGCAGTGATATGCGCCTGAAGAGTTTGATGAGGTTTTAACAATGGCTGAACGTCTGAATAACGACTTCCAGTTCATCGATGTCGGGCGCAAAGATCCGAAGAAGAAACTGTTGCGTCAACGCAAGAAAGAGTTCGTCGAGATCTACGAACCGTTCAAACCCCAGCAGTCGGCCGATCAGGCCCACCGCTGCCTGGGTTGCGGTAACCCGTATTGCGAATGGAAGTGCCCGGTGCACAACTTCATTCCCAACTGGTTGAAGCTGGTGGCCGAGGGCAACATCCTCCAGGCCGCCGAGCTGTCGCACCAGACCAATACCCTGCCGGAAGTCTGCGGCCGGGTGTGCCCGCAGGATCGTCTGTGCGAGGGTGCCTGCACCCTTAACGACGGTTTCGGCGCGGTGACCATCGGTTCGGTCGAGAAGTACATCACCGACACCGCGTTCGCCATGGGCTGGCGTCCGGACATGTCCAAGGTCAAACCGACCGGCAAGCGTGTCGCGATCATCGGTGCAGGCCCGGCGGGCCTGGGTTGTGCCGACGTGCTGGTGCGCGGCGGCGTGACCCCGGTGGTGTTCGACAAGAACCCGGAAATCGGCGGTCTGCTCACCTTCGGTATCCCGGAGTTCAAACTGGAAAAGACTGTGCTGAGCAATCGCCGCGAAGTCTTCACCGGCATGGGCATCGAGTTCCGCCTCAACACCGAGGTCGGCAAGGACGTGACCATGGAGCAACTGCTCGCCGAATACGATGCCGTGTTCATGGGCATGGGCACCTACACCTACATGAAGGGCGGTTTTGCCGGTGAGGATCTGCCGGGCGTTTATGACGCGCTGGACTTCCTGATCGCCAACGTCAACCGCAACCTGGGCTTTGAAAAGTCGCCGGAAGATTTCGTCGACATGAAAGGCAAGAAGGTCGTGGTACTCGGCGGCGGCGACACGGCCATGGACTGTAACCGTACGTCGATCCGTCAGGGCGCCAAGTCGGTGACCTGTGCCTATCGTCGTGACGAAGCGAACATGCCCGGCTCGCGCAAAGAGGTGAAGAACGCCAAGGAAGAAGGCGTGAAATTCCTCTACAACCGCCAGCCGATCGCCATCGTTGGTGAAGACAAGGTCGAAGGCGTCAAAGTGGTCGAGACCCGTCTCGGCGAACCGGACGCCCGTGGCCGCCGCAGCCCTGAGCCGATTCCGGGCTCCGAAGAGATCATCCCGGCCGACGCCGTGGTCATCGCCTTCGGTTTCCGCCCGAGCCCGGCGCCGTGGTTCGAACAGTTCGAGATCCAGACCGACAGCCAGGGCCGCGTGGTGGCCCCGGAGCAAGGTCAGTACAAGCACCAGACCAGCAACCCGAAAATCTTCGCCGGTGGCGACATGGTGCGCGGTTCGGATCTTGTGGTGACGGCAATCTTCGAAGGCCGTAATGCGGCTGAAGGGATTCTGGATTACCTGGGCGTCTAACCCCGGGCCCTGAGCCAAATGCAATAACCCTGTGGGAGCGAGCCTGCTCGCGAGAGCGGTCTGTCAGCCAACTTCAATGTTGGATGTACCGGCCTCTTCGCGAGCAGGCTCGCTCCCACAGTTGTTTCTCGGTGTTGCTGATAGCGCGTTTCCAGCGCGACAAATTGACCCGATAGACAAAAGGCTGACCTGCATCCGTGCCTTTTGCGTCGCGCTCTGAGAAAATGCCCGCACTTTTTTTCCGGATGCCGACATGACTGCCCTGAAGAACGACCGTTTCCTCCGCGCCCTGCTCAAGCAACCCGTAGACGTCACCCCCGTGTGGATGATGCGTCAGGCCGGTCGCTACCTGCCGGAATACCGCGCCAGCCGTGCCCACGCCGGTGACTTCATGAGCCTGTGCATGAATCCGGAGTTCGCTTGCGAAGTCACGATGCAACCGCTCGACCGTTATCCACAACTGGACGCGGCGATCCTGTTTTCCGACATCCTCACCATTCCCGATGCCATGGGCCAGGGCCTGTACTTCGAGACCGGTGAAGGTCCGCGCTTCAAGAAAGTCGTCAGCACCCTGGCCGACATCGAAGCCCTGCCGATCCCTGATCCGCACAAAGACCTCGGCTACGTGATGGACGCGGTCAGCACCATCCGCCGCGAACTCAACGGTCGCGTGCCGCTGATCGGTTTCTCCGGTAGCCCTTGGACGCTGGCCACCTACATGGTCGAAGGCGGCTCGTCGAAAGACTTCCGCAAGACCAAAGCCATGCTCTACGACAACCCGCAAGCCATGCACCTGCTGTTGGATAAACTCGCGCAGTCGGTGACCTCGTACCTCAACGGCCAGATCATGGCCGGTGCGCAAGCGGTGCAGATCTTCGACACCTGGGGCGGCAACCTGTCGGCGGCGGCGTACCAGGAGTTCTCGCTGGCCTACATGAAGAAAATCGTCAGCGGCCTGATCCGCGAGCACGACGGTCGCAAGGTTCCGGTGATCCTGTTCACCAAAAACGGCGGCCTGTGGCTGGAAAGCATCGCTGACGCCGGCGCCGACGCACTGGGTCTGGACTGGACCTGCGACATCGGCAACGCCCGCGCCCGCGTCGGCGACAAGGTGTCGCTGCAAGGCAACATGGACCCGACCGTGCTTTACGCGAAGCCGGAAGCCATCCGCACCGAAGTCGGGCGCATCCTCGCCAGCTACGGCAAGGGCAGCGGCCATGTGTTCAACCTCGGTCACGGCATCACCCCTGAGGTTGATCCGGAACACGCCGGCGCCTTCCTGCGCGCAGTGCATGAGCTGTCGGCGCAGTATCACGAGTGATCGACGCTCAGCTCTAAATTCTGGAAAACAAAAACGCCCGGCTTATGCCGGGCGTTTTTGTTTTGCAATGGGTTTTGCGTCAGGCTTTGACTCCGCCGAGCGGCGGTAATTTCGCCAGCTTCAACGCCACCAACAGCGCCACCAGCAACAACGCGCCGATGAACAAGCCAATCCCGTTCCATCCGCCCAAGTGCCAGAACACTCCGCCTGCCGTCCCGGCAATGCTCGAGCCTGCGTAATAGCTGAACAGATACAACGACGACGCCTGGCCCCTGGCCTTGATTGCGCGCCGGCCGATCCAGCTGCTCGCTACCGAGTGAGCGGCGAAGAAGCCGAAGGTGAAGATCAGCATGCCGATGATTACCAGCGGCAACGGCGTGAACATCGTCAGGGCGAGGCCGACGAACATCAGGGCAATCGTCGCCCACAACACTTTGCGCCGTCCCAGCTTGTCCGCCAGCGAACCGATCTTCGCCGAGCTGTAGATACCCGACAGGTACACCACCGAGAGCAAGCCGACAAACACCTGATCGAGGTTGTATGGCTGAGCCAGCAAGCGATAACCGATGTAGTTGAACAACGTGACAAACGCGCCCATCAACACGAAAGCTTCGAGAAACAGCAGCGGCAAACCGGCATCGCGAAAGTGCATGGTGAAACCGTCGAGCAGACTGCGCGGATGCAACGAACGCGAGCGGAAATTGCGTGACTCCGGAAGAATCTTCCAGAACACTGCCGCCGCCATCAGCGCCAGGCCACCGATCACCAGCATCGCCGTGTGCCAACTGACGAAGTCGATCAGCACCCCGGTGATCAAGCGTCCGCTCATCCCGCCAATCGCGTTGCCGCCGATGTACAGACCCATCGCCAGGCCGATGTGTTGCGGGTGAATCTCTTCGCTCAAGTAAGTCATTGCCACCGCCGCCAGCCCGCTCAACGACAGCCCGATCAGCGCGCGCATGATCAGCACGCCTTGCCAGCTCGGCATCATCGAACTGGCGATGGTGCACAGCGCCGCCGCAAACAGTGCAGTGACCATCACCGGTTTGCGTCCGACCCGATCGGAAATCGGCCCGGTAATCAGCAGGCCAATGGCGAGCATGCCGGTGGCGACCGAGAGGATCAGGCTGCTCTGCGCCGCGTTGATCGAATATTCGTGAGATAGCAGCGGCATCATCGGCTGCACGCAATACAGCAGGGCAAACGTCGCAAACCCGCCGCTGAACAACGCCAGCACCGTGCGCATGAACATCGGCGTGCCTTTTTCGATGTAGATCTCTTGCAGCTCGGCGACGACATCGTCGGCCGCAGCGGGCGGGACTTCATGGGCAAGAGGGGCAGCGGCGGTTTTCACATCAGACCTCGGAGAGCACGGCCAGGCAGGCAATGGAAAAAATCATATAGCTGGCTAATGTTTCTATCCAATATATTGTTCGACCTGTTTGATAGCTTTAACGACCTAATGGGGTTTTCATGGAATTGCGTCACCTGCGCTACTTCATCGCCGTCGCCGAAGAACTGCATTTCGGCCGTGCTGCACAAGTGCTGGGCATTTCCCAGCCGCCGCTGAGCCAGCAGATTCAGGCGCTGGAGCAAGAGGTCGGTGCGCGGTTGTTTGAACGCACCAATCGTCGGGTCGAGCTGAGCGAGGCCGGCAGATTATTTCTCGAGGAAGCGCGGCTGGTGCTGGCGCAGGTCGACAAAGCGGCGGATGTCGCCCGGCGTGCGCAACTCGGCGAACTCGGTGAATTGAAGATCGGCTTCACCTCGTCGGCGCCGTTCAACTCGACCATTCCCCAGGCGATTTTTTCCTTTCGTCAGCGTTTTCCGGCGGTGCACCTGAACCTGCGGGAGATGAGCAGCACCATGGTTGCCGACGCCTTGGTGGACGAGTCGATTGAAGTTGGCATCATGCGCCCGCTGGGTCTGCCCGATTCGTTGAGCGTGGTGGAGCTGATGCGCGAGCCTTTGGTGGCGGTGCTCAGTGCCAAGCATCCGTTGGCCCAAGGCAGCGAAGAAGGTCTGTTTCTCTCGGCGCTGGCGCTGGAGCCGTTCGTGTTTTTCCCGCGCAGTTACGGTAGCGGTCTTTACGCACAACTGCTCAGTCTGGCTCGCGATGCCGGATTCAGTCCGCATTTTGCCCAAGAGGCCGGGGAGGCGATGACCATCATCGGGCTGGTGGCGGCGGGGTTGGGTGTGTCGGTATTGCCTGCGTCCTATCAGCGGATGCGCATCGACGGCGTGGTCTACCGGCCGCTGCTGGATCCTGAAGCGATTTCAGCGGTGTGGCTGGTGCAGCGCAAGGATCAGAAGTCACCGATGGCCAAGGCCTTTGTCGAATTGCTCACGCGCAAGGTTGAAGGTGATTGATTAACCGCCGAAGGCTGCGATCTTTTGATCTTGCCGTTAAGGCAACCGCACCAAATCCCCCTTCAACGCCACCCGCGTGACAAAAATCCCCGCCCGGCACTCATAGGTATTCAGATCCTTGCGCACATGCTGGTCGTAATAACTGACGATATTGACCACCGCATTCGCCCCGACCCGTTTGGCCTCGGCCTGCAACTTGATCAGGTTCGACTGCAACACCCACTCGCATGAATCGTGATCGCTCTTGTTAAAACCATTGGTCTTCAGATCACTGATCACATCGCGCTGCAACAACCGCTGAGTGCCCTGCGGCCCATTCCCGGCCAGATAAAACTTCACACTGCCATCCAGCCGCCCGGCACGGAGCGCGTCCGACAACACCGTCTCGAAGGGCATGTACATCAGATTGGTGGCATGGCTGGCACTGGGGAGCAGTCCGAAGAGCGTGGCGGCGATCAGGGCTTTCACTTGCATGGTCATCTCCTTGACGGTGAAAGTGAACCGCGAGTACTCGGCGGATTGGGGCTCGCTGTTCTGGCAGGCGTTGTGTGATGGTCTGCTTGAATGAGTGTAGATCGTGTAAATGAAGAGGGCTCGGACGGAAGTACACCGGATACCCTTAAAACAATTAAGAGTAGCCGATGGAAATTAAGCCGACACTCATAACTTGATGTATCAATGTATGCCTACTCGTCGTCAGCTATCGAAATGAAGTCTTGGATAGATAGTTTTGTTTCAGGTCCATGCGCCTCAACCCGAAGGGTTCAATGCATCGAGCGGTACTTAACAATCAACGAATAATGTTGATCGTGACCACGCAAAACATGGTGTTGCGGTTGTGTGTGTCTCTGATCTCTTGTCTGTAGGGCGCATATCCTTGAGTGAAGCGCCTTATGTTTTCAATGTCTTGCTCGTTCGAGTTTAAAAAATCGTAGGCGGGATTCAGATACTCGTTAATCCTGGATACGAAATCCTGGATGGATAATTGAGTTTCAGATCCATGCGCCTCAACCAAAAGGTTGATAGGCGTGAAAATACGTTTGTTTGATTCAGTGTAAATAAAATCTCCTTCCTTTGTTCGAATGGTGTTCTTGTCATCCGCTGTGACATCTATCATCAGTTGCTGAATTGTTTTTTCAAGTTTTTGTGCGCCGACTATATCGTTCATGGGTATTCCCTTTTGATAAATAAATTTGTGAAGGAATGGTGTGTTAATCCATTCTCCATTGCGTTTATGTCACTGGAGTAATTTAGTTGATCTCTGCAGTCTCTACACCTGTCACTAATGACAGGCGCAGAGACTGATTCGCTATATTTTCGTATTTTTTTAAATGTTTTTGTTTTATGGCGCTTGATGCTTTTTGAGCTAAAGGCATCTAGGTGTTTAATAACAATTTTGTCTGTTCTGTGGCAGTCAAACGCATTCCTATGCTCCAGTTGGGAGCAGCTTTTAGACGAAAAACACAATGGCTACACTGAACTTTTTAGCAAATAAACTTCCAGAATGAAAAAGGGCGCCGAATGGCGCCCTTTGTCGTTCCTACAACTCAACCAATCTGTTTGTGAAAAATCCCCACGCAACGCTACGCTCGACACCATTTTTTACAGGTCGTAGCGGTCGGGGCTGGCCGTTGGGTAACGCTGCGTATTAATCTATGTCAGTTAATTTAACTTGCTGGGCTAGCTTCAATGCCCATTGCCTTGCATCGAACTCTGTATTTGTTCTTGTTGTTGTTTTTGTTTTAATAACTCTGCTCGCCGAGCGGCGTTCTCTGCGTCAAGATCTTTAATTTGCTCCTGATTTAGATTGAGAAGTTCTTTGTCAGATAGGGTTGGCATTTTGATCACCTTGGTCGTTTGGGATAAGCTACGTGAGCATCCTGTGACAGCCAAGCGCATTGCGACACTGTAAGAAGTAACAGTTTTTTAGACGATTTTACGATAATCGTTATTCATTAAATAATAAAGAATGAAACTTTCTGAATGACAGAGGGCGCCGAAAGGCGCCCTTTGTCGTTTCTACAGTTCCATCAATCCACGTGCGCCAAATCTCCACGCAACGCCACGCTCGACACCACCATCCCCGCGCGGCACTGGAATTTTTCGGTGTCTTTGTACAGGTCGCGCTGGTCGACGCTGGCGATGTTGATCACGGCGTTGGCGTCGGCTTTTTTCGCGGCGTTTTGCAGGGTCGCGAGGGCCGACTGCAGGGCCCAGAAGCAGGCGTCTTCGTCGGATTTGTTCGAGCCGTTGGTTTTGCGGCTGCTGCTCACGGTGTCGAGTTTGCGCACTTGTTTGGGCAGGGTTTCGCCGGCCAGGTAGAACTTCACGCTGCCGTCGAGCAGGCCGGCGTCGGTGGCGCGTTTGACGCCTTCGCGAAAGCTCAGGTAGGTCGGCTCGTCGGCGCCTTGTTTGATGATGCCAAGACTGTTGACGGCTTCGATGTCCGGGTTGATCGACAGCTCTTTGAGCACGTTGTCGCGCAGGCGGTTGACCCAACGGTTGTAGTTGCCGTGGATCTTGCCGTCCTTGGCGTCGAGGCCGTAGCTGCTGCGATAGTCGATTTCGAACGAGGTTGGCGTGAACGGGATGTCGACTTCGGCATGATGGCGACCGCGTACGGTGATCGCAGCTTTGATCATGCCTGGGCGTACCGATTGCACGACCCATTGACGGTCGTTGAGCGCGGTGACGATGGCGCGGCTCATTTGTGACTGGGTAAAGCCGAGGTTCGGCGAGAACTCTTCCTTGGCGTTGTACACCGGTTTGCTGGTGCAACCGCCGAGGACGAAGGCCAGGGCCAACAGGGCGGCGATGCGGTAAAACTGAGTCATTCCCTTCACTCCAAACGTGTTGCGGTCAGTGCCAGCGGCGGAAAATCAACGAGGTGTTGACGCCACCAAAAGCGAAATTGTTGTTCATCACGTACTCGTGATGCATCTGGCGGAATTCGCCGCGCAGGTAATCGAGCTTGCCGCAATGCGGATCGACCTCGTCGAGGTTGAACGTGTGCACGTACAGGTCACGGTTGAGCATTTCGATGCTGAACCACGACTCCAGCGCCCCGCAGGCCCCGAGCGTGTGGCCGAGGAAACTCTTCTGCGAACTGATCGGCATGCGCTCGCCGAACAAACTGCTGGTTGCCAGTGTTTCGGCAATGTCGCCCTGTTCTGTAGCCGTGCCGTGACCATTTACGTAACCGATGGCATCGGGCGTGAGGCCGGCGTCTTCCAGCGCCAGTTCCATCGCACGGCGCATGGTGGTTTGTTCCGGGCGGGTGGTGTGCTGGCCGTCGGCGTTGCTGCCGAAACCGACGATCTCGGCGTGGATGTGTGCGCCGCGAGCGAGGGCGTGCTCCAGCTCCTCAAGCACCAACATGCCGCCACCTTCGCCGATCACCAGACCGTCGCGGCCTTTGTCGTACGGGCGCGGGCTGGTTTGTGGCGCATCGTTTTTCAGGCTGGTGGCGTAGAGCGCGTCGAAGACCATCGCTTCGGTCGGGCAGAGTTCTTCGGCGCCGCCCGCGAGCATCAACGGCAGCCGACCGAACTTGATCGCTTCATACGCATAGCCGATGCCCTGGCTGCCGCTGGTGCAGGCGCTGGACGTCGGGATCAGGCGTCCGGTGAGGCCGAAGAAGATGCTGATATTCGCGGCGGTGGTGTGCGGCATCATCCGCACGTAGGAGTTGGCGTTCAGGCCTTCGGCCACCGAGTTGAGCAGCATGTTGCCGAACGCTTTGATCTCGTCGGTGCTGCCGGTGGACGAACCACAGGCCACGCCCATGCGTCCGTCCTTGATCGATTCGTCGCCGAGCAAACCGGCATCGGCCAAGGCTTGTTCCGCCGCACCGACTGCCAGCCGCGACACCCGGCCCATGCTGCGCAATTGCTTGCGGGTCCAGTGTGCGGGCACCACAAAATCATCGATAGGGCCGGCCAGGCGCGTGTTGAGTTCGCTGAAGCGATCCCACTCGTCCATCCGGCGGATGCCGCTGCGGTTGGCCGCGAAGTTGCCGGCGATGGTCTCCCAGTCGCTGCCCAGCGAGGTGATGCCGGCCATGCCGGTGACGACGACGCGCTTCATCAGCACAGGCCTCCGTTGACCGCCAGCACTTGGCGGGTGATGTACGAGGCTTCCGCCGACATCAGGAAATTCACCGCACTGGCCACCTCTTCCGGGGTGCCCATGCGTTGCGCGGGGATCATTTTCATCAGTTCTTCCACCGGCACGTTTTCGTCGAGCATCGCCGTGTCGATCAGGCCCGGCGCGACGCAGTTAACGGTGATTTTGCGCTTGCCCAGTTCGATCGCCAATGCCTTCGCCGCGCCGATCACGCCGGCCTTGGAGGCGCTGTAGTTGACCTGGCCACGGTTGCCGATCAATCCCGATACCGAGGTGATGCAAACAATGCGGCCAGCGGCACGGCGGCGGATCATCGGCATCATCACCGGGTGCAGGACGTTGTAGAAACCGTCGAGGTTGGTGCGCAGTACTACGTCCCAATCGTCATCGCTCAGGGCCGGGAAAGCGCCGTCGCGGGTCAGACCGGCGTTGAGCACCACGCCGTAATAGGCACCATGGGTTTCGACGTCGGCTTCAAGAATGCTTTTGCAGGCTTCACGGTCGGCGACGTCGAATTGCAGGATGCGCGCGCTGCGGCCCAGCGCTTCGATTTCGACCTGCACGGCTTGTGCGTCGGCAACGCCGCTACGGCAATGCAGGACGATGTCATGCCCGGCCTGCGCCAGACGCAAGGCAATGGCGCGGCCGATGCCACGGCTGGAGCCGGTGACCAGTACGGATTCAGTCATCGTTCGACTCCTGTGCTTGTTGCAGATATTGGGTTGGCTGTGGCGGGCGGAACACATTCAGTCGAGCACTGACCTCGATGCCGGGCGCGTTGATATGACACTCGAACACGCCCATGCCATTGTCGTCTTCCAGCGAGCGGATGCCATGGATGGTCAACTCGCTGCCCGCAGGAAACGCGTCGACGTTGCACTCGAACTTGCGCGTACCGAGCAGAAAGCCCAGCTCCACCGGATTGCCTTTCTGTCGCGCGTGGCATCCGGCGAACGCGGCGACGCTTTGCGCCATCAATTCGATGCCGACCCACGCCGGCAGGCTGCCGTCGGGCAGGTTGAACAAACCCTCGGACTTGACCGTGAGGCGGGTGTAGATCTGCTCATCATCGAAGCTGAGGATCTTGTCGATCAGGATCATGTCGCCAGCGTGGGGCAACAGTTCGGCGAGCGGCCAGTCGGTCATGGGGCGTCTCCGATAATCAGGCTGACGTTATTGCCGCCGAAGGCAAACGAATTGCTCATCAGGTAGCGAGGTGCAGTGGACGACAGGCGTTCGCTGGCGGTCACCCACTTCAGCGGCGGCAGCTCGGGATCGGCCTGGCCATCCCAGACGTGCGGCGGCAGCGCGTGTTGCGGGTTGTCGGCGCTGAGGCTCAGCCAGCAGAACGCCGCTTCCAATGCGCCGGCTGCGCCGAGAGTGTGGCCGGTCATCGGTTTGGTCGAAGAGCAGGCAACGCCCTCGGGGAATAGCGAGGCGACTGCCATACTTTCCATGGCGTCGTTGTGTTGGGTCGCGGTGCCGTGCAGGTTCAGATAGTTGATCTGCGCGGCTTGCAGGTGGGCGCGGCTCAAGGCTTTCTGCATCGCTTGCAAGGCGCCGCGTCCGCTCGGCTCAGGCGCGGAGATATGGTGCGCGTCGGAGCTGGCACCGGCACCGAGCAAGGCGATGGCCGGGCCGTCGCCACGCTGCTTGCTCATCACGAACAGCACCGCCGCTTCGCCGATGTTGATGCCGTTGCGGTTGGCCGAGAACGGATTGCAGCGCTCGTCGGACACCGCTTCCAGCGACGAAAAGCCGTTAAGGGTCAGCTTGCACAGACTGTCGACGCCACCGCACAACACCGCGTCGCACAGACCGAGATCGAGCAGGCGTTGCGCGCTCATCAGTGCGCGGGCACTGGAGGTGCACG
Organism: Pseudomonas sp. LBUM1652; assembly: GCF_059716105.1. Lineage (NCBI taxonomy): Bacteria > Pseudomonadati > Pseudomonadota > Gammaproteobacteria > Pseudomonadales > Pseudomonadaceae > Pseudomonas > Pseudomonas sp. LBUM1652. The sequence continues at coordinate 485,439 of NZ_CP166804.1, forward strand.
CGGTGGAAATCACATAGGCCGGGCCGCTCAGTTGCAGCCAGTCGGCGAGGAAATTCGCCGGGGCGCCGAGTTCCTGTTGTCCGTAGTCGTATTCCGCCGGGAAATGCTGCTCACGGAGGAAATGCGCCAGGCCACGGCTGGCTTCGTCGATACCCGAGGTGCTGGTGCCGAGCACTACGCCGATGCGGTCGCGGCCGTAGGTCTGGATCGCGTGATCAATGTCGGCGCGAATCTGCAGCGCGGCTTCCAGCAGCAACTGATTGTTGCGACTGCTCTGGTCGGCCAGCGCTGCCGGGATCGGCACCAGTTCACCGTGTACGGCGGCCACCGGCAACTCACGCTCCGCCACCCAGCCCGCCTCGGGGCGCATGCCCGAGCAGTCGCCGGCGAACAGATTGCGCGCGATTTCTTGCTTGTCGCGGCCCAGGGCGCAGATCACGCCGAGGGCATTCAGGTAGGCAGTCATGGCGTCGGTTCACCGAGTGGGGAGACGCGATAGTGCGGGCCTTGGGGCAGGTTCAATTCGAAGCTCAACGGTTGTGCATAACGGATGTCCCAGCGCGTCGGCAGCGAACGTTGCCCGTCCTGTTGCTGCGCGGTGGGGTAATTGCGCAGCAGCTCGCCCGGTGGTGTCAGGGCGAACAGCAGCGCGGCGAAGAGCTCCCGGGCTTCCGGATTGGGCGGCAGCAGGCCGTCAGCCTGCCAGTGGCCGTCGATCAGTTGCTGACGCGCCTGGGGAATGCCCAGCGGGTCCATCATCGACCAGCGGATGCCCGGGCCTTCGCGCTGGATGACGAGCAGCCAGTCCTGGCGTTGTTCGGCTTGTGTGCGCTCGATGTGCAGTTGCAAGGGCAGCGGCAACGTCGGGTTGCCGGTTGGCAGCGGCGCCTGGCTGGCGCAGCCACTTAGCGAAGCAAATAGCACTAACATCAGCCACACCACATACCCTGTGGGAGCGAGCCTGCTCGCGAAGACGCCAGCACATTCAACATAGAGGCTGGCTGACCCACCGCTTTCGCGAGCAGGCTCGCTCCCACAGGTTATGTGGTGCATCAGATATCACCTTGCAATGGCTTGCGGGCGACGACATTCACCAACGTCTCTTCCCGCTGCCCAAACGGCTTCGGTTTGCGCAATCCGGAGCGCTCCAGCAAACCGAAATCTTTCGAACGGCTCCACCACAGATACGGGTACGAGACATTGCGCTCACCAAACTCGAAACCCAGCTCGCGAATCATCTGCAGATACTGCGCCGCACTCTTCTGCACATGCATCGGATGGCGGAACAGCCAGCGAATCACCCAGGTATCAATGTAAGCCTCGGTGGACTCGGCGAACAGCAGATAACCGCCCGGTTTGAGTACGCGATAGAACTCGGCGAGGGCTTTTTCCTGCTCGACCAGATGATGAAAGGTCTGATGACAGAACAGCAGGTCGACGCTGGCGTCCGGCACGTTGAGAGTCGCGCAATCGCTGCCGATCAACTCGACGTCCAGGCCCTGGCGCGCCGCTTCTTCGCCGCTCAACTCAAGGCTGTGCGGATCGGCGTCAACGCCGATCAAACGCTGTGGCGCGAAGGTCTGGCGCAGGTGGCGGAACGACTTGCCCTGACCGCAACCGGCATCCAGCAGCACCGGGTTCGCCGGCAGCGACTCGCTGAACAACCCACGCAGATCGTTGATCGCCACACGCAACACATGGTGCTGCCAGGTATGGCTGCGCAGGAACCAGAAACCGAAGCGGGTTTCCTCGACGTAGCTGTCGCTCAGGTAACTCATGGGGCGTCCTTTGCACAAAGTTCGGAAATCATCTTCAACCGGCGGCGCGCTTCGCTGACGAACGGGTTGCGTTCGTCCCAGGCGTAACCGGCGAGGATCGAGCAGATCATCCGGCGAATTTCCGCCTGGCTGTCTTCATAGAAAATCACGTCCTGAAAGGTGCCGGCGTACCAGCCCTCGACGTAGCAGCGGAAGGTGTCGACGCCGCGCTTCAGCGGCTCGGCAAATTCGCTTTGCCAGTCGACGGTTTCGCCTTGCAACTGACGATGCAGCACCGCCGCCGCCATGCTCGCCGAACGCATGGCGATGGTCACGCCGGAGGAGAACACCGGGTCGAGAAATTCCGCCGCGTTGCCCAGCAGCGCGAAGCCCGGGCCGTGCAGGGTTTTGACGTTGGCCGCGTAGCCGCCGAGGGTGCGCGCCGGGGTGTCCCACACGGCGTTGTTCAGCACGCCGGCGAGGCTTGGCGTCTCGGCAATGAAACCGCGCAGGCAGGCATCAAGGTCAGCGTCGCGACCGTTGAAGTGTTCGGCGGCGGCGACCACGCCCACCGAGCAGCGACCGTTGCTGAACGGGATCGTCCAGAACCAGATATCGCGATGCTGCGGGTGGGTGGTGACGAGGATTTTTTCGCGGTCGAAGGCCGGGTTGTCGATGTGATCTTCGACGTGGGTGAACACGGCCTGACGCACCGGGAAATTCGACGGCGCTTCCAGATCCAGCAAGCGCGAGAGCACGCGACCGTAACCGCTGGCATCGAGGACGAAATCGGCCTCGACGCGGTATTCGCTGCCGTCTTCACGTCGCACATCAAGTTGTGGTTTTGCCCGCTCGAAATCGACGCTGACGATGGCATCGCCATAGCGGATCTCGGCACCTTGCAGCGCCGCTTGATCGGCCAGCAGCTTGTCGAAATCGGCGCGCTGCACCTGGAACGTGGTCGGCTTGCCGTTGGTGAAGGTGTCGCCGAAATCGAACGCGCTGTAGCGCTCGCTCCAGGCAAACGCGGCGCCGGTTTTGCGCTGGAATCCGGCGGCGTTGACGGCGTCGAGCATGCCCGCTTCTTCGACGAAGTCCAGGCAGTGGCTGAGCAGGCTTTCGCCGATGGAAAACCGTGGGAAGTGTTGGCGCTCGATCACCAGCACGTCGTGGCCCTTGCGCTTGAGCAGCGCGGCGGCGATGGCGCCGGACGGGCCGGCGCCAATGATCACTACCTGACGACGTTGCATTTCAACGGTTGGCACGTGAACTCCCGGGCGCGATGGCAGTGTGTTTGAGGGGCGTGCGGTGCAGGCCGATCAGGGCCGGCAACAGCGTCGCGATCAGGCCCATCACCATCAGCGCGAAGTACAGCGCGGGGGTGATGAGTTGTTGTTGCAACAGCAAGTTGAGAAAGACGATTTCGCTCAGGCCGCGAATGTTCAACAAAACACTTTCGCGCCAGCGGCTGGCGCCCTCAAACGAGGCACCGGCCCAGCCGAGTCCGAGCCAGTTGCCGAGCAGTTTACTGGCAATCGGCAACAGCAGCAGTGCCGCCCATTGCACGGCGCCGAGGCTGGCGAGGGCGGCGTGTACGTCGATCTGGACGATGCCGAACGTGAGGATCAGCGGGATCGCGATCCACGTTTGCAAACGGCTCATCCAGCGCGCCGGCAGCGGCAAGACCAGCGGCACTTTCAGCGCCGCCATACACAGCAGATAACCGATGCCGAAGATCAGCGCGTTGAGTTTGTAGTGCTCGGCCATGACCAGCAGCGCAAAGAAACCGAGGCTGTAGGTCAGCGGCCGACGAACACCGAACAGACGCAGCAGCAAGGGCACGCAAGCCAGCCCTAGCGGCAGCAACAGACTGCTCAAATGCAGACTGCCCTGAGCGAGACCGAACAACGTCCAGCAGGTCAGGTCGATCAGGATCGCGGTTTGCACCAGACGCCGGGTGGCAGCGGGCGGGTAATCGATGTGACGCAGATACAGGTACAGCACCGGGATCGCGGTAATCGCGAACACCAGTCCGATGGCCAGTGAGTTCAGCCACGGTTGCGCGGGTAGCAACCAGTACGCAGCCGCCAGACCACAGGTGAACGGCACGGCGAAACTCGGCACGGCGATTTTCACGCTCTGGCGATCCAGGCGCAGGTCGATCACATCGCTGAGGATATGCCCGAGCAACAGCGCGAAACTCAGGCTGTAGAGGTTTTTCAGCCACACCGGCGCGATCAGTTCAGCGCCGCTGAGTTGCCAGCCCGGTTCGATCCAGAAATACATCAGCAGCGGCAAGCCGAAACTCGCCAGCAGCAACTGGCTGACAATCGGGATCAGGCCGAAGTGGCGACCGATGCGCGTGGCCACGGCGAACAACGCCAGGGCCAGCAGCCAGAAACCGATGACCATCATGCGGCATGCTCCGTAACGGTGGCCGTGTGTTCATGACGCCCGGCCCACGGCGCGAGCATGAAACTGAACGCCAGACCGAGACTCACCGACAGGCCGAAATTGCTCACTGCCGGTGTGCTGGAAACCGCCAACAAGCCAAACGACAGCCATGTGGTCACGGCCGCCAGCAAGGTGCCGAGCAGGCTTACCGCCGCACCGCCCACCTGCTCACGCATGAGAATCGCGTAGTCGACGCTGATCGCTGTCACCAGCAACAGGCCGAACAGGCTGAACAGGGTCAGCGGCTGGCCGAGCCAGCCAAGGCTGGCCAGACTGCACAGCGCCGCCAGCAACGGCAGGGCGACGATGCGCAACGCGCCGCCGAAACCGAATGGCAGGATCAATACCAGCACGATCAACACGCAGGAAGCGAGTTTCAGTTCGGCGGCGCTGATCTGCGTGGCCGCGAAAACGTTGTTGAGCTCACCGAGGCGATCCACCAGCACCACGCCCGGCAGATCCAGCGCCTGCACCCGCAGCAGTGAAGGGTTGTTCAGGCCTTGCAGGCTGGTCATCGCTGCCACGCCATCCTCGGTCGGGCCAAGCCACAGCGTGCGATAGGGCTCGCCGAGCGGGCCAGCCAGCGCGGCGTCGATGTCTTCAAGCGGTAGCGTCTGCAACTGTTGCAGCTCGGTTTGCAGGGCGGCGAGGGGGACGCCGAGATCAAGCAATGGCTGCCAGACCTGTGGCAGTTTGTTCAGCGCGTCGCGCACTTGCTGTTGCTGACTCGGCGGGCTGACCAGTTGATCCAGCGCCAGATAGCCTTGCAGTTTGTCGAGGTTGACCAGTTGCTGCAGCCGATCGCTCAGCGCGGCCTGACGTTCGAGCAATTCTTGCTGGTTGGCCGCGCGAACGAGGAAGAATTGACTGGTCGGCTGATAGCCAGTGATGCGCGCAATGGTCTGCGCTTCATCGGTCAGCTGTTGCGGTGCGCCGACCCATTGGCGGATGTCGTTTTTGCTTTGCAGTTGCAACAGACCGCCGATGCAGAAGGCGATCAGCAGTGCGAGCAGCACCGGTGTATGGACACGCTCGAGCAATTTTTCCCGCAGACTAATCAGGCGTTCGGCCAGATGCAGCGGCCATTGCGCCGGGCGCAGTTCGACATTGTTCAGCAGCGCCGGCAGCAGGCACACCGCCGACAGATAGGCGCCGAGCAACCCGGCGGCGGAGAACACGGCAATTTGTGTCAGCGCCGGGAACGGTGTCCACGCCAGCGCCAGATAACCGATGGCACTGGTGATCAGACTCAGCGTCAGCCCGGACAGGGTCAGGCGCAGGGCCGGCCAACTGCGCCATGGTTTGAGGCTCCAGCTCTTCGACAGATAGTGCAGCGGGTAATCCACTGCCACGCCGATCAGGCTGGAACCCAGTACCAGGGTCATCACATGCATACGGCCGAACAGCGCTACACACGCCACCGCCCCGAACAGCATGCCAACCAGCACCGGTACAAACGCCAGCAACACCCGCCAGCGGCGGAACGCCAATAGCAAAAGCAGCAGGATGCCGAGGGTGGCACCACCACCGACCCAAGTCATCTCGCGAGTGGCTTGCTGCTGACCGTTGGCGGCGTAGAGCAATCCGCTGGCGGCCAGTAATTGCACATCGGATTTCGCCGCCTGCTCGCGACTGTGCTGGAGCAGATCCGCCACTTGCAGCGGCAGGTTCATATCGAAAGCGTTGCCGGTGGTGCGCGCACGCAGCAGCACCCAGCTCTTGCCGTCGGCGTCGGCGACCAATGCACCGCTGCCGATGTCCAGTTGCACCGCGCCGTGTTGCGGCTGGCTGTTCTGGATGCGCCCGGTGAGGCCCAGCCAGTCATTCTGGTTCGGCACCAGACTGAAACCGGTGAAGGGGTCGAACAGCGCCTGCACCCGTTGCTGAATAAAGGCGTCGGGATGTTCGATCAGCAGTTGCCGATCATCCGCCGAGAGCATCGCCAGCCGCCCTTGCAGCAATTGCGTGCGCAGGGCTGGCAGGTCGGCTTCCAGGTTCCACTGCACTTTCTCGAACAAGCCGCTGGCCTGCCATTGCTCGCCCAGCGTCTGCGCCATGGCCACCGCTTGCTGGCGATCGGTGTGGCCGACCAGCACCAGCATTTCGCGGTTGAGCGGTTCCTGCATGCGTTGTTCGGCGCGCAGTTCGAGAGCGTCAGGACTTGTGCCCGGCACCAACTCCATGAGATTCGCCGACAGCGGCGCACCGTCGCGCCACTGCCAACCGGCTAGGGCGACAACCGCCAGCAGCAGAATCAGGAACAGCCAGGGCAGCTTGCGTTCACTCGGCAAAGTCATGTTGCTCCGCGTCGCTCAACGGTTGGCCGGCCGTGCTGTCCTGCATGCGCAGCACGGTGCTGTCGCCCTGGGTTTCCAGCAGTTCGATGGTTTGCACCAACTCGCCGCCGTCGATGTTGATCTGGTTGAACACTTGCTTGAGCAGCATCGAGCGCGGGGTCAGAGTCAGTTTCCATTTCTGCGCATCGCCGCTCAGGGCCAGTTCGAAATCCCGTTGCAGGCCACTGCTGTCGCCCTGCAACACGGCGAGGAACAAGCGGTTTTGCTCGGCCCCGGCGCTCTTGTTCGGCAGCAATTGCCAGCCGTTGCCGTCACGCCGGGCAATGCCTTTGGCACTGATGCGGTAATCCTGTTGCAACGGGGCTTTCAGCAGCCAGAGCAGGCCGTGATTTTTCGCGAGGACGAAGCTGCCCTTGCTGATCAGCGGTTGGGGCAGGGCGCGCAGGTGTTTTTCCTGGATGAACTGGCCGTGGATCACGTCCGGTTTCGCCAGTTGTTCACTGAGCTGTTGCAGATCGAAGGCGTTAGCCAGAGACGACACCGCCAGCAGCGCCAGTACGCTCAAGCCTTTAACAAAAACATTCATCGCAGCATCCTTTCCACGGCATCGGTGAAGACTTTTGGCGAAGCCAGTTGCATCTCGCGGCTGCTCACTTCGACCGCCACTTGCACCGAGCTGGCGCGGGTCAGGCGTTCGCCGCTTTGCAGGTCGGTGATCAGATAATTGATCTTCAGGCGGTTTTCCCACTCGACCAGACTGGCGCGCACGTTCAGCTTCTGGCCGAACACCGCGCCACGCACGTAGCGCAATTGCAGGTCGATAATTGGCCAGGCGTAACCGGACTCGACCATGTGCGTGTAGTTGTGGCCGATCTTGTCGAGCAGCGCGCAACGCGCCACTTCCAGGTATTTGACGTAATGGCCGTGCCAGACCACGTGCATCGTGTCGACGTCAAAGAACGGCACGAGGATTTCCGTATCGGCGTGAAGCACTCCGGCACTACGCATGCAGCCTCCAGTGTTGTGCGGCGATGCGTTGCAGGCACAGGCGCAGCTCGCTCTCCAGTGCACGGTCTTCGATGACCGGCGGGAAGTCCTTGGCCAGTTCTTCGTGCATGGCGGCCAGCGCTGGCGGCAGTGGTCGGGCGTCTTGATCGCGACCCCGCAGCCACACCCCTTGGTTAGCAGCGAGCAGCGTGGCCGCGGCGACTTGTTCGGTCAGCTCCAGCACGCGGATCGCATCGCGGGCAGCGATGGTGCCCATGCTCACCTTGTCCTGGTTGTGGCACTCGGTGGAGCGCGAGAACACGCTGGCCGGCATGGTGTTTTTCAACGCCTCGGCGGTCCACGCGCTGGTGCCGATCTGTACAGCCTTGAAGCCGTGGTTGAGCATCGCTCGATCGGCGCTGGCGCCGGACAGGTTGCTCGGCAAACCGTGGTTGTAGCGTTCGTCCACGAGCAACGCGAGTTGACGGTCAAGCAGGTCGGCGACGTTGGCCACGAGGTTTTTCAGGCTGTCCATGGCAAACGCGATGTGCCCGCCGTAGAAGTGCCCACCGTGCAAAACGCGCTCGGCTTCGGCGTCGATGATCGGGTTGTCGTTGGCGCTGTTGAGTTCGATCTCGATGAACGAACGCAGCCAGTTCAGGCTGTCGGCCAGCACGCCCAATACATGCGGGGCGCAACGCAGCGAGTAGCGATCCTGCAAGCGATGCAGCGGCGCGGTCGGCGCGTCGATCGCCAGATCCTTGCGCAGCCACGCGGCGACTTGCATCTGCCCCGGATGCGGTTTGGCGGCGAACAGGCGTTCGTCGAAGTGTTCCGGGTTGCCTTGCAGCGCCACCACGTTGAGCGCGGTGATGCGCGTGGCCAGTTGCAGCAGGTAATCGGCGCGGGCGTAGGCGAGGCAGGCGAGGCCGGTCATCACGGCGGTGCCGTTCATCAATGCCAGCGCCTCTTTCGGGCGCAGCACCAACGGCGTCCAGCCCAATTCGCGATGCACATCGGCAGCCTGACGACGCTCGCCACGGAACATCACTTCACGCTCGCCGGACAGGGTTGCGGCAACGTAGGACAACGGCGTCAGATCGCCGCTGGCGCCGACCGAACCTTCTTCCGGGATCAGCGGCAGGATGTCGTATTCGAGGAAGGCGTGCAGACGCTCCAGCAGTTCCACACGCACCCCGGACACGCCGTGGCACAGCGACTGCAAACGCGCCGCCAGTACGGCGCGGGTGGCTTGCGCGTCGAGCAGTTTGCCCAGCCCGCAACCGTGAAAAGTGTAGAGATGACGCGGCAGCGCTTCGACGTGATGCAGCGGCACCGCGACCACGCAGGAATCGCCGTAACCGGTGGTCACGCCGTAGATCACGCCTTCCTTGTCCAGCAACGAATCAAGGAACCGCGCGCCCTTGGCGATGCGCTCGCGGTAAGCCGCGTCGCTCTGCAACTGCACGGGCGCCTGACGGTTGGCCAGGGCCAGCACGTCTTCGATGCGCAAAGGGCGTTCGCCGAAGGTTACCGGCTCATGGGTTGGCGTCGTCATCGGTCTTCCAGAAAGGGTAAAAGTTGAACCATTGCTGCGGCGCTTCAAGGCAATAGTGACTCAGGCGCTGCGCATAGCGAGTGGCCCACTGATGAATGACCTGATCGCGCTCGCGGCGTGTCCACACCACAGCATCGGCGAAGGGTTCGAGGGTCAGGCGATAGTGGCCGTCGGGTTGCTTGAGGCACATCAGCAGATTGACCGGGCACTTCAGCAGGCCGGCCAGCAACCACGGGCCTTGTGGAAAGGGCGCCGGGTGGCCGAGAAAGTCCACGCTGACGCTGCGCCCGCCGTGCAGCGGTACACGGTCGCCGGCAATCGCCAGCCACTCGCCGCGCTCAAGGCGTTCGTGCAGTTGCAGCATGATCACCGGATCGAGTTCGCTGACCTGTATCAGGCGCAGATTGGTCGCCCCGGCCTCGCCGAGCAGGCGGTTGAATTGCTCGGCGTGCTTGGTGTGCACCAGCACATTCATCGTGACCTTCTCGCCGATCTCGGCCAGCGCCCGGCACACTTCAAGATTGCCCAGGTGTGCGCCGACCAGCAGTTGCCCGCGACTGCCGCGCAACTGATTGCGCAGCAGCGCCGGATCGATGATTTCGATCTGCTCGATACGCAGCTTGCCGTTCCACACATCAAGCTTGTCGAGCATCGAATCGGCGAACGCCATGAACTGGCCGAACACCCGCCAATGGCTCGGACGCAAGTCTTCGCGTTTGCTCCATTCTGCCAGTCGCTGCTGGTACTGCCAGGCACTGCGCCGCGCGGTGCGGCCAAACAGGAAAAAGTACAGAACGATGCCGTACAGCAATGGGCTCAGCAGGCGTCGGCCAAGGACTTTGGCGGCGAACGCGGTGAATTTCATCAGCAGGAAACTGCCGCGTTCTTCGCGGTCGGCCCAGTGCTTCTTGTCGGTCTCGACGCTCATGTGCGCCACCGTCGCCAGAGGATGACGGGCAGGCGCAGCAACATGCCGAAGAACAGCCGGGTGTGCATGCTGGAAATCAGCGCGTTGTCGTGGAACAGCCGGAAGTGCGACACGCCATCGAGCGGGTAATGCACGCTGGTTTGCAGCCAGCGCATCGGCTGATTGCGCCACGACAGGCGCACCAGAATGTCCGAATCGAAATCCATGCGTTTGCCGACTTTGGCCGAGTCGATCACGGCCAGCGTCGGCGCCAGCGGATAAACGCGGAAGCCACACATCGAATCGCGGATTTGCAGCGACAGCGTATTGATCCACACCATCACGTGGGTCAGGTAACGCGCGTACAAACGGCCCTTGGGCACGCTCTCATCGAACAGCGGAAAACCGCAGATCATTGCTTCAGGACAGGCGCGGGATTCCTCGACGAAACGGGCGACATCGTGCAGGTCGTGCTGGCCGTCGGCGTCGACCTGCAAGGCATGGCTGAAGCCCAGTCGCGACGCTTCGCGCAGACCAGTCATCACCGCGCCGCCCTTGCCCTGATTGGCGGTCAGCCGCACCAGAAACATGTTGTCGCGCTCGGCCAGAGCATCGAGCACGCGTGCGCAGGATTGTGTGCTGGCGTCGTCCACCAGAATGCACGGCAGGCCCTGGGCGAGCAGGGCGTCGACCACGGTGCCGATTGCGGTTTCGTGGTTGTAGACCGGGATGACGGCACAGGGGTTATGCATGATCGGCCTCCAGCAAAATCCGCCCGCTGGAGCACGTGGCGCTGTCGTTGCGGTAGGCGAAATACAGTTTGCCCCGCTCGGGATCGAAGCGCAGGTGCAGCTGGATTTCATCGCCGGGGCGCACCAGTTGCTGGAATTTCAGCACTTCCATGCCGGCGAACGTGCCGGACAGGTTCAGCAGTTGGCGAGCGAGGTTCAGTGCCCATTCCACCTGCACCACGCCGGGCAGCACCGGGGCTTTGGGGAAGTGGCCGCTGAAGTAGGCCAGGTCCGGCGGCACACTGAGTTGCAGGCTCCATTCGCCGTCGGTTTCGACTTGCTCCAGCACTTCGGGGGCTTTCGGTCGAGACGCCAGCAGCAGCGCTTCGACATCGGCTTGCGGCAGTTTGCCTTGGCTGTTCAGCGGCAGTTGCCGCACCAGACGCCAGCGACGCGGCAGGGCCAGGGCTTCGCAATGCTGGCTCAGGTGCTTGCGCAAGGTTTCGGTCAGGCTGCGGCGGCCATGTTCGCGTAACGCAAACAAACCGTCTTCACTGAGCACCAGCAATGCGCCGAGGACGGCACGATTTTCCTGCACCACACCCAGCCGCGCTTCGGCGACCCAGTCGTGGGCGACCAGCGCTTGCTCCAGCATCGGCAGGGAAATGCGTTTTTCTTCGAGTTTGACGATCCGGTCCAGTCGCCCCAGCAATTGGAAACGACCGTCGGCTGCAATGCGCGCGGCATCGGCGGTGTGTTCAACATGCCCGGCAGGCAGATACGGTGAGGCGATCAGCAGGGCGCCGTCGGCGTCCTGACTCAGTTCGACAGCGGCGAACGGCTGCCACAGGGTTTCGCCCTGGCGCCAGGCGATACCGCCGGTTTCCGAGCTGCCGAGGATTTCCGTCGGCCATTGCTGCAGACGCTGATGCAGGCTCTGCGCCGCTTCGGCCGGTAACGCACCGCCGGAGGAAAACACCTGACGCACCGCGCTCAGCGCCGGCCAGTCGAGGTTATCGCCCATGCGCTTGAGCAGCGCCGGACTGGCGACCCAGGCGAAAGCCGAATGCTCGCGACTGGCGCGCTGCAAATCCTCGGGGAAGGCCAGTTGCTTGCGCACAAACGTCCGCCCGGCGCACAGCGGCCATAGCACGCGGAACAGCAAACCGTAGATGTGTTGGGTGGCAACGCTGCCGATCATGCAGGCTTCGCCGAGATCCGCGCCCCACAGCTGTTCCAGCGCTTCGACCTCATTGGCCAATTGACGCAGGGTCTTGTCGATGCGCTTGGGTTCACCGCTGGAGCCGGAAGTACACAGGCTCAAGCGGCACTCATCGAGATCCAGTTCAGCGCCTGGCATTGCAGGTTCATGCAAGTCAGCCAAGCGACTGTCACCGGTTTGATCGGTCAGCCACAGATCGACTTCACCCGACCAGCGCTGACGGGTCTGCGCTTGCAGATCCGAGGGCAGCAAGACACTGACGCCAGCACGCCACGCGCCAAGCAGGGCGATGGCCAGTTCGGCGGCATCTTCCAGATGCACGGCCAGACGCTGCACGCCTTTGGCTTGCAGGCCGGCGGCAAGGCGCAACGCCTGTTCGCACAGTTGCGCGTGATCGAGTGCCGGTGCGTGGCTGATCGCCCGCGCCGGCAGGGCCTTGAGCAACAGCTGCTCAAGTTTTATCCAGTTCATGTACGGCCTCTTACCCGTTGTCGTATCAGCCATTCAATGGCAAACATCAGGCCGATCAATCCGTAGGAGATCAGGCCGGTGTACAACATCCACCAATTCAGCGGCGCCCACAGGGTGAGCAGGGCGGCGCACAAACCGTTGCAGAAGAAAAACACGCTCCAGGCCACCGTGACCTGACGGGTGTAGCGGATCGCCTCGGGCGGCAGTTGCGGTTCACGTAGCCGCGCCAGACGCTCGACCATCGGCGGGCCGAATTTCAGGCTCAGGCTGAACAGCACCAGCATGAAGCCGCTGATCAGCACCGGATACCAGCGCAGCAGCAAAGGGCTGTCGAACACTGCCAGCAGCAGGCAGAACCCGATCGCAACGCCGGCCATCCACAGGCTGCCGGGTTTGCGCTCGCCGGTCAGCGCGCGCGCCAGCCACAGGCTGCCCAGCAGCAGACCGAACTGCCACGGGGCGAAGTGCTCCATGCCGAAATACACCGCAAAGGGGTACAGCAGGCCGGCCAGCAGCAGGCCGAGGCCGATCAATCGGCTCATGCGGCCGGTTGAACCAAGCGGTACACCGCCTCGACCACGTCACGCACGGTACGCACCGATTTGAATTCTTCGGCGGCGATTTTCTTGCCGGTCTGACGCTTGATGTGATCGATCAGATCGACCGCGTCGATGCTGTCGATTTCCAGATCCTGATACAGGTTGGATTCCAGGCTCACACGGGCCGGATCCAGTTCGAACAGCTCGACCAGGGCATCGCGCAGGGTGTTGAAAATGTCGTCACGAGTTTGCATGGTCCGGTCTCAAGCTGCCTGTTTTGCCGTGACGAAGGCCGCAAGGCTCGCCACGTTGGTGAAGTGGTTACGGGTGTCTTTGGCGTCGGCGTCGATCTTGATGCCGTACTTTTTCTGGATCGCCAGACCCAGTTCCAGCGCGTCGACCGAATCCAGGCCCAGGCCTTCGCCAAACAGCGTCTGGTCGTCGCCGATGTCGTCGACGCTGATGTCTTCGAGACCTAGGGCGTCGATGATCAGCAGTTTGATGTCACGGTGCAGATCGCTCATCTTCGGCGAGCTCCTTGATGAAGTAAGAGTGCAAATAATCGTTGAGCTTGCGCGAAGCCTGCGGTGCCGGGCCAAGCGCTGCGAATGTCTGTGGATCTATATCGGCCCCGACGCGAAAACTGAAATGCACGCGGCGGCTGGGGATCCGATACCAGGGCTCGGCTTTGGTCAGCGTGGTCGGGCTGACCTTGATGATCACCGGGGTAAGAATTTTCGCACCGCGCAGGGCAATCGCCGCCGCGCCCCGATGAAAGGACGGTGCCTGCCCCGGTTGAGTGCGGGTGCCTTCGGGGAAAATGATCAGGGTCTGACCGTTTTGCAGGGACTCGGCGGCGGCATCGAGCATGTCCATGCTGCCGTCATTGCTGATGTATTCGGTGCTGCGCAGCGGGCCACGGGTGAAAGGGTTTTCCCACAGGCTTTTCTTCACCACGCAATTGGCCTGACGTACCAGGCCGATCAGGAACACCACGTCGATCAGCGACGGGTGATTGGCGATGATCATCTGCCCGGGACGGCCGAGACGTTCAGCGCCTTGAATGTCGTAAGTGAGCACGCCGGTGCGGGCCATGAACCGGACAAAAAACCAGAACAGTCGACTGACGGTCTGCCGCGCGCGTCGGCGGTGTTTCAGGGCATCGCCCGGCAGGCAGCCGAGCAGCGGAAACACCAGTATCCGCAGGCACAGCCCGCCCAGCCCGAATAGAGCGAAGCTTGCGGCGGTGGCCAGCAGGCGCCAGTAATAGGCGTCGCGGTGTTTTTCGGTCACGGTTTGCGTTGCCAGGTCCATACACGATTTTTCCAGGCATGTTGGCAAAGGGTTTGCTGGCCGAGCAGGGTACGCAGCAGATTCAACGCGTGTGGCCAGTGCGCCTTGGACAGTGCTTCTGAGGTGCTGTTCAGGGTCAGCCGCCAGTCGGTACCCGGGGTGAGCAAAAGGCCTACCGCGTAAGGAAACGGCACGTCGTCGATCCACCGCGAATAGGCTTCGGGCGGTTGTTCTTCGGTGATTACCAGCAATACCGCCGGAGCGCCTTCATTGAGCAGCGCCGCGGCTTCGAGCATGCCGTGTTCGAGACCGTCACCCGCGGCGGCGAGGGCGGTCATTTCGCTGGTTTCGCCGCGCATGATCGACCACAGACCGATGATCGCGTTGTGCACCGACAGGCTGAACTGGGTCGGCGACAGCGGTTCGTCCTTGGCCAGATCACTGAGAATCTCGTAAGTACGCGGAGTTTCGCCGTGTCGCGAGACAAACACCAATGGCAGGTTGTCCCGTCCGTCGGCCAACGGCCAGCCAACACTGAAGGCCATTCGCGCCAACCGACTGAGACGGCGGCGCTGCATGGCCGGCAAAAACGACACATCGGGCGCGGCATCGCTGCTCTGGAGCACGACCGGTTGTCGGCTCCAGGCCTGCCAGGCGTCCACGCTGTCGAGCCCCGGGGCCCATGCGCGCCATTGGGCGATGTTGAAGTTGATCACGGACATTCATCCCGCCCCTGCGGGCATTTGTTGACGCGTTGAGTCGCCAAAGCCGCAGCAGGCTTGACGTGGCGCTAGGCACCGGGTGGCGCGCATTATCCCGGTGCGACGAGTGTGTAGCAAATGCTGGTTACATTTTGCGCAACGAAATGTACCGAATGGTTCGCTGAAAAACTGTCAATTGGCCATTATCCAGATTGGCAGAGGCTTGTCTGTCGGGCATCTCGGCAATTGATGGCGGTTTTTAGTCGGTCTGCATGCGGATATTTGCACCTGACCTTGTAGTCCACCGCTGTGAAGGTAGCGAAGCGAGGCCGCGCGCATCTACACTCGGTCATTCTTTGATACACGGAGGTTTGGTCATGCGGCGCGTGGTGTTCAATCAGAAAGGTGGCGTGGGCAAATCCAGCATTGCCTGCAATCTGGCGGCGGTCAGCGCGAGCGAGGGGTATCGCACGCTGTTAGTGGATCTCGATGCCCAGGCCAACTCCACTCAGTATCTGACCGGGCTTACCGGCGACGACATCCCGATGGGCATTGCCGACTTCTTCAAGCAGACCCTGTCTTCCGGACCTTTTTCGAAAAAGAACCAGGCCGATATTTACGAAACCCCGTTCGACAACCTGCACATCATCACCGCCACGGCCGAGCTGGCCGACCTGCAGCCCAAGCTTGAGGCCAAGCACAAGATCAACAAGCTGCGTAAGTTGCTAGATGAGCTATCGGAAGATTACGACCGGATCTACCTCGATACGCCTCCAGCGCTGAATTTCTACGCGGTATCGGCGCTGATTGCTGCTGATCGCGTGTTGATTCCTTTCGATTGCGACAGTTTCTCGCGCCAAGCCTTGTATGGCTTGCTGGCGGAAATCGAAGAATTGAAGGAAGACCACAACGAAGGGCTGGAAGTCGAAGGCATCGTGGTGAACCAGTTCCAGGCCCGGGCAAGCCTGCCGCAGCAGATTCTCGATGAGTTGATCGCCGAAGGTCTGCCGGTGTTGCCGGTGTATCTGACCAGTTCAGTGCGGATGCGCGAGTCGCATCAGGCCAATACGCCGCTGATCCACCTCGATCCGCGACACAAGCTGACCCAGCAATTTGTCGAACTGCACAATCTGCTCGAAGATGCCTGAAAACCAATGTGGGAGCTAGCAGGCTAGCTCCCACAGGGGATGCGCGGGGTATCAGATCCCCTGGCTACGCAGCCAGCTCATCAACTGCGGCAACGGAAACGCGCCACTCTGCCGTGCCACTTCCCGGCCGTTCTTGAACAGAATCAAACTCGGAATCGAGCGAATCCCCAACTGCGCCGACAACTGCTGATTGGCTTCGCTATCGAGCTTGGCCAACCGGCACTTGCCCGCCAATTGTGCCGCCGCCTGCTCAAACACCGGTGCAAACGACTTGCACGGCCCGCACCAGTCCGCCCACACGTCCACCAATAGCGGCAGATCGCCCTTGATCTGGCTGGCGTAATCACTTTGCTTGAGTTCGAACGGTTTGCTTGACAGAACCGCAGATTTGCAGCGCCCGCACTTCGGCTGGTCGGCGAGGCGCTCGGCGGGGATGCGGTTGAGTCCGTTGCAGGATGGGCAGGGGATTAGCAGTGGGTTGGTCATAAGCGAGATCCAAGGGAGAGCTGATAACAGCTAGTTGGAGACGTTTGCTCATATTTTCAATCGTGCACCTCTTCGCGTTATGCCTAGGCTGAGGACGAAGCAGGCGAGTCCGTTGGTCTGCCTTCCAGTATCGCAACTTGCGATATTTCTGGTTTGTGATTAACTCCCCATAGCAGAATGCGATAAGGATGTTGCATGCATGTGTTTAGTGAAAAACCCATTCGGGAGGCCAAAGAACAATGGCCTCAGGCAGCAAGTGCTCTGGCGCAGTGGTTTCGTCTGGCAAGCAGGAGTTATCCAAAGGATTTCTCGGCGATGAAGTCGATATTTCCCGCGGCCGACAAGGTTGGTGAATTCCATGTTTTCGATATCGGTGGCAACAAACTCAGGTTGATAGCTTTTGTCAGTTATCGATCTCAGCGGCTCTACATAAAGTACGTAATGGATCACCGCGAATATGATCGCGGCAAGTGGAAGGAGGGAAGGGCATGAGTGTTTTGATCAAAACGGTTGCCGAGCATTGGGAGTTTGTTTCTCCGTTGGTTCGAAAACCAAAGAACGAGGACGATTACGACTCCTTGGTGCAAGCTGTCGACGAGTTACTCGAGATTACGGGCGATGATGCATCACATCCGTTGATGAGCCTGGTCGATATCATCGGTGACTGGATCGAAGAATGGGATCACACCCATCACCCCATGGCCCAAGCGAGTGGCGAAGAGGTTCTCGGTTACATGATGCGCGAACACGGCCTGACCCAGAGCGACCTGCCGGGTGTCGGTACGCAATCTGTCGTTTCGGAAATTCTGAGTGGCAAGCGCAAGCTCAACCTACGCCAGATTCGTTGGTTGGCAGAGCGCTTCAATGTGCCGATCGATGTGTTTACCTGATTTTGGTTCAGGAAGAACAACTGATTTCCAGATGCTTGCCCCACTCCGGCGGACGCTCGGCGTAGCTCTCCATCCCCGGCTGCTCCTCGAACGGCTTGCTCAGCACCGCATGCAGCCGGCGCACCTCTGAGTAATCCCCTTGTTCGGCGGCATCGATCGCTTTCTGCGCCAGATAATTACGCAGGATGTACAGCGGATTCACCGCGTGCATCCGCGCGCGGCGCTGTTCCTGATCGAGCGCGCCATCGCGCGTAACACGGGCGACGTAACGTTCGCCCCAGGCATCGAAGCCTTTGATATCGACGAAGTCGTCACGCAATTGAGCAACGGCCAGTTCTGCGGATTGATCACCGAGCCGGCGGAAGAACAGCGTGTAATCAACGCCGCTGTTCTGCATCAGTTGCAGCAGGTTTTCCAGCAGCAATTGATCGTCATTTTCAGCCGTGGTGAAACCGAAGCGGCGGCGCATCAGGTCGAGGTAATGCGCCTGAAACAGCGGCAAATACAGACCCAGCGTTTCGCGCAACGCTTCGACGCTGATGAACGGCGTCAACGCTTGGGCAAGTGCGCTGAGGTTCCATTGGCCGATGGGTACCTGATTGCTGAACGAGTAGCGGCCCTGATCATCGGAGTGGTTGCAGATGAAGTTGGCGTCGAAGTCGTCGAGGAAGGCGAATGGGCCGAAGTCGAAGGTGATGCCCAGGATCGACATGTTGTCGGTGTTCATAACGCCGTGGCAGAAGCCGTAGGCCTGCCATTTGGCGATCAGTTCGGCGTTGCGTTCGACGATCTCGCGGAACATCGCCAGATACGGCTCAGGTTGTTCCAGGCATTCCGGGAAGTGCATCGCCAGCACGTGTTCGCCGAGCTGCTTCTGCTGCTCGGGACGCTTGGTGTAGTAGAAATATTCGAAGTGGCCGAAGCGGATATGGCTCGGCGCCAGACGCAGCACCATCGCCGCGCGTTCCTGCTTTTCGCGCCAGACCGGGGTGTCGGAGCCGATCACACAGGCTGCGCGTGAGGACGGAATGTTCAGCGCATTCAGGGCTTCGGAAGCCAGGAATTCACGTATCGACGAACGCAGCACCGCGCGGCCATCGCCCATACGCGAAAAGGGTGTTTGCCCGGCGCCCTTGAGGTGCAGATCCCAGTGTTCGCCGGCTTCGTTGTAGACCTCGCCCAACAGCAAACCGCGACCATCGCCCAGTTGCGGGGTGTAGCCGCCGAACTGATGCCCGGAATAGACCATCGCCCGTGGCTCGGCATCGGCCCACAGTTTGTGGCCGCCAAACAGTTCGGCGAATTCCTGGGTGTCGGCTGTTGCCGGGTCGAGGTCGAGTAGCGCGAGGGCCGCAGCACTCGACACCACCAGACGCGGATTGTCGATCGGCTCGGGCAGCACGTGGGCGGAGAACGCCTCGCCCAGACGGGCGAAGCGATTGTCGAAGGTCAGTTCGTCGAGGGCTTTCAAGGGCCGGCTCCAGCAGAGTGTCCGAGCATTCTGCTGGGATTAGACCGGTTAGTCGAGTTTGGCCGGCGGTGGCTCTTGCAGCGGTTTCTGCTCGTCGGCGACCGGCACGATGGTTTTGGTTTCCGGCTCGATTGGCACCATCTTGTATTCCTGACCGTGGAGGTTCTTCAGGTAAACCTCCATCTGGCGGAACGAGATGTTGATTTGCTGTTTCTTGAACTCGCGGTTGATGAAGCGGTTGACCTCATCGAGTACCGGGTTGCGGTCACCCAGGTCACGCACGTGCATGCGCAGTTCGTGGTCGAGGGTGCTTTCGCCGAAGTTGAGGAAGTACACGTGCGGCTCGGGTTCCTTGAGCACGCGCGGGTTTTCCCGGGCAGCCTTGAGCAGCAGTTCCTTGACCAGATCCAGATCCGAACCGTAGTCGACACCCAGTTTCAGCGTCACTCGAGTGATGGTGTCGGTCAGCGACCAGTTGATCAGTTGCCCGGTGATGAACGTCTTGTTCGGGACAATGATGTCCTTGCGGTCGAAGTCGGTGATGGTCGTGGCACGAATACGGATCTTGCTCACCGTGCCTGACAGGTTGCCGATGGTGATGGTGTCACCGATCCGCACCGGACGTTCGAACAGGATCATGATGCCGGAGATGAAGTTCGCAAAAATCTCCTGCATGCCGAAACCGAGGCCGACCGACAGCGCCGCCACCAGCCATTGCAACTTGTCCCAACTCACGCCGAGGGTCGACAGGGTCGAGACAAAACCGACGCCGGCGATCACATACGACAGCAGCGTCGTCGTCGCGTAGGCACTGCCTTGGGCCAGATTGAGTTTCGACAGCACGAACACTTCAAGCAGGCCCGGCAAGTTGCGCGCCAGAGCGAAGGTGATGCCGATGATGATCAGCGCACCCAGCATGTCGCCGATACTGATCGGCACCATGCTCATGTTGGCGCCGGTGCCGCTGGTGTATTCGTAGAGGGTGATGTTGTCGAGGTACGAGAACACCGAAATCAGGTCCGACCAGACCCAGTACAGCGCCGCGATAAAGCCGCCGAGCAGGGCCAGACGAATCAGGCGTAGAGACTGCTCGTTGACCTTTTCGATATCCAGGGTCGGCTCTTCGATCACCGCTTCGCCGTCGCCGGCCTCTTTCGCCGCTTGGCGTTTGGCCAAGGCGCGCTGATAGGCGAGACGTCGCGCCGCGACACTCAGACCACGGACGAAAGTGGCTTCGATCACCAACCAGAACATCAGCAAGTAGAGGGTATTGATCAAGCGGTCGCTGAGTTTCAGCGCGGTGTAGTAGTAGCCGAAGCACACCGCGACGAACAGGGCGATTGGCAGCAGGGTGAACATCACCCCGACAGCCTTGCGGAACAGCGAGGCGTTTTCGTGGGCCGGGCTGCTGATCAGCAAGCGACTGAGCAACCACGCCATCAACGCGTAGCAGGTCAGCACCACCGGCATGCCAAGCACATCGTCGGCGAGCGCCGCCGGTTGCAACTCGGCGACGGCCACCACGGCGACCAGCGCCATGACCACCAGCCCGAGTCGGCGTACCCAGCCTTGAAGGAATTCGACCTGGGGTTTTTCCCAGCGGAAATGCAACTCAGCCACGCCGCCCGGCGCGAGAATCCGGTAGGCGGTGTAGAACACCAGCCACGCCTGGCCCATTTGCAGCAGCGCCGCGCCCATGTTGGCGTTCTGGCCGCGGGCGTCGATCTGCAAGGCTAGACCGCACAGTCCCAGACCGAGCGCCACTGGCATCGCCAGCAGAATGTTGATCAGAATCGCCTGCGGGGTGTGCCACTGACTGTCGCGTTTGAAATGGCCGATGTCCTGGTGAACCTTGTTCAGCCGACCGTAGAGACTTTTGCGCCGCCACAGCAGTGCGCCGATCAGCAACGCCAGCGGCAGGAACAGCAAGGGGCGCTGGGTCAGACCGTCGGTCAGTTCGCTCAGGCTGGATGCCCATGGCAGCGTGTCGACCTGACGTTTCAGCCGCTCCGGCACGCCACGCATCCACTCCAGGTCCAGCGGCTTGTTGCTGGGAATCCAGAACATTTGCTCATCGAGGGTCGCGCGCAGGCTCTGGGCCGTGCTCAGCAGTTGCTTCTGGTTGAGTTGCAGAGTGATCGATTCATTGAGCATCGCACTCAGTTCGCGGTTCAGACGCTCCAGCAGGTCGACGCGAGTGTTGGCCAGATCCAGCAGGCTTTTGCGCAACTGCGGGGTGACGAGCTCTGGCGACTGGGTGGCCAGCAGATTGTCGACATAGGCCGCCGGATTGCTCAGCAGTTCACGCTGCTGGCTGACATCAAACTGATACAGGCGAATGTCGGCGATTTGATCGGCCAGATCACGGTCTACCTTGAGCCGTGGCAAGGCCTGCTTCTGTTTGTAGAGAATCTTCGACAGCAACAGGCTGCCCTTGAGCACGTTGATCTGCTCGTCGAGGGCCGAATCGCTCTGGGTCAGGGCGTCGAGTTGCTGTTTGGTTTGCAGGTTTTGCTGGGTGACTTCGTTGAGGCGGTCGGTGCTTTTGAGCAGGTAGTCCGAGAGCTTGAGGTTGGCTGCGCTTTCTGTGGCAAGCAGGCTGCTGCTGCCGGCCTTTTGCGCCTCGATTGACTGTTGGGTGACGGTTTCCTGAGATTGCGCCAGACGCTTCTGGTTGATCAGGGTTTGCAGTTCCTGAATCTCGCGGTCGAGGCGGTCGGATTTTTCCGAGAGCAAGTCATGTTGAGCGTTGCCCAGGTCTTGCAACTGGCTGTTACCGGCCAGTTCCTGACGGCGCAGCGGGATCAGCGCATTCAGTGCCGCCAGCTCGGCGTTCAACTGGTCGCGTTGCTCGTTGCTGACAGTCTTGCCGGCGTCTTTGCCGGACTTGAGGATGTTGTTTATCTGCTGGATGCGCGTCTGGCTGGCGGAAATTTCTGCCTGGGCGCGTTCGGGGCGGGTCTGGGCTGTGATGATCAGGCTGTTGGCGTCGGCCAAGGCCTTTTGCAGATCACTTTGCTGAGTCGAGCGGTCGGTGAGGATCTGCTCCAGCTGCGGGATCGACTCCTTGGGAAAACGCTGTGCGACCGGCACCACCGCAGTGGCCTTGAGGCGCGTCAGTTCGCGGGCATTCTCGATCGTCTGCTTCGGCGCCGTGGCCAACTGCTGCTTGAGGTCGATCAGCTTCTGTGCGTAATCACGCTGATTGTTCAGCTGATTGAGCGTGCTCTGCAGGACGGACTGCAGGGACTTTTTATCGGCCTCCGGCAGTTTGCTGTCGGCGAGCTTGTCCAGACTGGCCTGCACGGCTTCGCTGGACGGTGGTTCGGCGGCATAAAGCGGGCCGACAGTAAGACTCAGGCCCAGCAGGGCCGCGGCGAAAAAGGAGCGCAGGTTAGGCATAGAGACCGGTCAAGCAAGTGATAGTGGACGCAGTTTAGAGGAAGAGCCCGGGGCCCGGGCGACTTCCTTCGGGGAATCTGACGCCCACTTTGCCAATCTTGTTCCCGTCCATGACCGCGACGGTCCAGTGGGTGTTGTTCCACTCCACCTGGTCACCGACGATAGGAGCACCGCCGACTTTATGGGCAATGAAGGTGCCGAGGGTCATGTCTGGGTCGATGCCTTCGGCCGGCAAGCCATAAAGCGCTGCAACGGCTTTAAGCTGGGCGTCTCCTTCGAGCACGAAATCACCGAAGAAGCGCAGATCGAGGCCGCGTTGTGGCGCCTGGCTGAACAGTTTTCCGAGGGCTGGCAAGTTGTGTTCGTGGCCGATAACACACAGCAAATCATCGACTTCCAGCACCGTACTACCCGACGGATGGAGCAGTTGCTGGCCACGAAACAGCGCGGCAATACGTGTTCCCTCGGGCATTTTCAGCTCACGCAGGGGCGAACCGATGCACCATTTCTCCGCGCCGAGCTTATAAACGAACAGCTCCCACTCGCTGGTGACGTGCACTTCCAGTGCGGATCGGGAAATCGGTGCGGGCTCGGGCGGTACCGTCACCTTCAGTAGTTTGGCCACCCACGGCAGGCTCGTGCCCTGCACCAACAGCGACACCAGCACGATAAAGAACGCGAGGTTGAAGTACAGCTGCGCATTCGGCAGCCCGGCCATCAGCGGGAACACCGCGAGAATGATCGGTACCGCGCCGCGCAAGCCGACCCAGGAAATAAAGGCTTTTTCGCGGCCATGGAACGCCTTGAACGGCAGCAGGCCCACCACCACCGACAGCGGCCGCGCGAACAGAATCATCCACAGCGCCAGACCGAGGGCGGGCAGGGCGATGGGCAGCAAATCATGCGGGGTAACCAGCAAGCCCAGCACGAGGAACATGCCGATCTGCGCCAGCCACGCCATGCCGTCGAGCATATGCAGAATGCCGTGGCGACTGCGCACCGGACGGTTACCGATCACCAGGCCGCACAGGTAAACCGCGAGGAAACCACTGCCATGCAAGGCGTTGGTCAGGGCGAACACCACCAGACCGCCGGCGATCATCAGAATCGGATACAGGCCAGCGGCGAGGTTGATCCGGTTGACCAGTTGCAGCATCAGCCAGCCACCGCCCAGACCGATCACGCCACCGATGCCGAACTCGCGGATCAGGTGCGTCAGCAGGCTCCAGTGCAACCCGGTCTGGCCGCTGGCGAGCATATCGATCAGGGTCACGGTGAGAAAAACCGCCATCGGATCGTTGCTGCCGGATTCGATTTCCAGGGTGGCGGTCACCCGTTCGTTCAGACCTTTGCCGCCGAGCAGCGAAAACACCGCTGCGGCGTCGGTCGAGCCGACGATGGCGCCGATCAGGAGGCCCTGAATCATGTTCAAATCGAACAGCCACGCAGCCGCCATGCCGGTCAGCCCGGTGGTGATCAACACCCCGACCGTGGCCAGCGACAGCGCCGGCCATAACGCCACGCGAAAACTTGAAACCCGCGTGCGCAAGCCGCCGTCGAGGAGGATCACTGCCAGTGCGAGGTTGCCGACCAGATAGGCCGTGGGGTAGTTATCGAAAATGATCCCACCGCCATCGACCCCGGCCGCCATGCCGACCGCGAGAATGATGACCAGAATCGGAATGCCGAGACGGGAAGAAAGAGAGCTGACAAGAATGCTTGCGCCTACCAGCAACGCGCCGATCAAGAACAGGCTGTTGATGGTCGTCGCATTCAAAGGCAGTACTCCACAAGCGTAAAGACGGGCACAAACTGACCATGCAGTCTGCGTGCCAGCGATTCTAACCTGTTGAAATGTGATGCTGTCAAAAAGCTTTTTCAGTGTGGCATCAGGTTTTGTGTTCGGCGGGCTATTGCTGCCCTCACCCTAGCCCTCTCCCGGGGGAGAGGGGACTGATCGATGTGTTTGTGCGTGGTACGCCGACCTGAAAGCCCTAGTCGAACTCAGACTTTGAAAAGTAAGAAGAACTGCTCCCTTTCCCCTCGCCCCCTTGGGGGAGAGGGCTGGGGTGAGGGGGGAGCTTTTGATCCTGCTTTTGATCTTAGAGGCTGAACCGCCCAACCATATTGTTCAGGTCCAGCGCCAGGCGCGACAGCTCATTGCTCGCCGCACTGGTCTGATTCGCCCCGGTCGCCGATTGCACCGACAGATCACGGATGTTCACCAGGTTGCGATCCACTTCCCGCGCCACTTGCGCCTGTTCTTCGGCGGCGCTGGCGATCACCAGGTTGCGCTCGTTGATCTCGACGATGGCGGTGTTGATGGTGTCCAGCGACATCCCGGCACCACGGGCAATGTTCAGCGTCGACTCGGCGCGCTCAGTGCTGTTACGCATCGAATCCACAGCGTGTTCGGTGCCACTCTGAATGCTGCCGATCATGCGTTCGATTTCGCTGGTCGACTGCTGGGTGCGATGCGCCAGGGCACGAACTTCATCAGCCACCACCGCAAAACCACGACCGGCCTCACCGGCGCGCCGCTTCAATCGCTGCGTTCAGGGCCAGCAGGTTGGTCTGGTCAGCCAGGCCACGGATCACGTCCAGCACTTTGCCGATGTCGCGGGATTCATTGGCCAGATCACCGATCAGGCTCGCCGTGCTCTGCACGTCGGCGCTCATGCGTTCGATGGCGCTGACGGTTTCCTGCACCAGATCACGGCCGTCACCGGCAGAGGTGGTGGCGTTCTTCGAGGCTTCCGAGGTGCTGACCGCATTGCGCGCGACTTCTTCTACCGCACTGGTCATCTCGTTGACGGCGGTAGCAGCCTGTTCGATTTCGTTGTTCTGCTGAGTCAGGCCGCGAGCGCTTTCGTCGGTGACACTGTTCAGCTCTTCAGCGGCCGAGGCCAACTGCGTGGCCGAACCGGAAATCCGCTGCAAGGTGTCGCGCAGTTTCGATTGCATCTTGGCCATGGCGGCCAGCAGACGTCCGGCTTCATCGGAGCCGTCGACATGGATCGGCTGGGTCAGGTTGCCTTCGGCGATGGTTTCCGCTGCGTCCAGTGCCTTGGAGATCGGCTTGGTGATGCTGACGGTCAGCAGCCAGGCGAACAGCAGGGTCAGACCGCTGGCAATGATCAGCAGCGTGACCACCAGATTGAATGACATTGAATACTGATCAGCCGCACCCTTATCCGTTTCGGCGATTTGCTGGGTGTTGATCTCCAGCAAGCGCGCCAATGCCGTATTCACCGCTTCCGAATTGCTCAGCAGATCACTGTTGAGCATCTGCCGCAGTTCATCGATCTGGTTGTTGCGCGACAGGGTTTTCATTCGGTCTTCGAGTTGACGGTACTGAGCCAGTAACTGCACGTACTGATCGTAAGCCGCACGTTCCTGCGGGCCGTCGATCAACGGTTCGTAAGCGCGCTGGGCGTCGGCAATCTGCTTGTTACGCAGCTCGAACAGCTCAAAGGTTTTCTGCTGCACGTCCGGTTCACGGTTTATCAGCAACCGATAGGAAAGTACCCGCAGGCGCAGAGTCAGTTGGGTGAACTCGTCGAGGGTCTTGATGGAGGGCACGCTGGCGGTTGCGATATCCTCGCCTGCCTCACGGATTTTGCTCATTTGATTCAAGGCGAACACGCCGAGAATCAGCATCAGGCCGCCGATCAGGGCAAAACCGGTGAACGCCCGGGGGGCGATATTCATATTACGAAGGGACATGTGCGGATACCGAGGAGGGCCGCATCCATGCGGGCTGAGACTGCTGTTGAGTGACTTATCGGTCAGGCGGATGAACTCTTTAGTCCATGTGCGTATTTGTCGCATCCGGGTTTGAGCGACGAAGTGCAGGAACCAGATCGGCAGATCACAGTCTTTTAAACTCGCGAGAACGGTCTCCCGCCAGGAAAATCAAGGCTTTGCACCGGTTTAACCCTGGCATCCGTGGTGACTTTTCTTTATCGTACGCGCCCTTTGAAAAACGCTTGGAAGATCAAAATGTTGGA
This sequence comes from Pseudomonas sp. LBUM1652, assembly GCF_059716105.1. Lineage (NCBI taxonomy): Bacteria > Pseudomonadati > Pseudomonadota > Gammaproteobacteria > Pseudomonadales > Pseudomonadaceae > Pseudomonas > Pseudomonas sp. LBUM1652. Next base: position 511,763 of record NZ_CP166804.1, read on the forward strand.
AGCATCCCTCAGCCAATTGGAACAGCTCGTCAGCGACCTGGTGCAACAGAACCAGAGCCTTGCGCAAACCAACCAGACCTTGTCTACGGAACTGGCCCAGGCCAAGGATGAGAACGAAAGCCTGCAACTGAACCTGATGGAACAGGAAGAAAAGCACGGCGCCACCGCCGCACGCATTCAAGCCCTGGTTGATCGCGTCAACGCAGGTCCTGTCAGCGCATGAACCACCACACAGCAGGGGTAAAAGTCGTCTCCATTCTCGGGGAGGACTATTCGATCAAGGCACCGGCCGGGGAAGAACAGACCCTGCTGGACGCGGCAATGATGCTCAAGGCCGCGCTGGATGACACCAAACGCAAATACCCGACGCTGATCGGCGACCGCCTGCTGGTGCTGGCGGCGATGAATCTGTGCTCGCAGCAGATTGAAATGAAGAAGCAGCATCAGGAAGAACTCGACCGTTACCAAGAGCAAGTCAGCGCCACGGTCGACACCATCGCCAAGACCATCAATCAGGGTTGATGGGGTTGCGCACAACCAAAGAATAGATTGTCGATTGGGTTGTATACAATCGGCACGGCTGTTGCATTGCTTCCGCCTCTTATTCTTTGGGGGTGCTCCATGCAGTTGTGGCGACGCAGTATTCAATGGCAGCTGATTCTCAGCATGGGCACCGCCCTGCTGGTCAGCATCCTGATTGTGGTTGGCATTTATACCCTGGTGGTCAACCGCCTCGCCCAGAGCTATCTGGTCGAACAAGCGCTGCCGTCGAGCATCGAAGCGACGCGCAACGACATCGAACGCATCCTCGTCCAACCCCTGACCGCCGCGAAAGATATCGCCAGCAACTCCATGGTGCGCGACTGGTTGGCAGCGGGTGAAGACAGCAGCAAAACGGCGGCCTTCGCGCAGTATCTGGAAGGCATCCGCGCCGAACACAAAGCATTTACGGCTTTGATCATCGGTACCGAATCCAATCACTACATCACCGAAAAAGGCCTGGATCGCACCCTGAGTCGGGCCAAGCCGGCCGATGCCTGGTTTTATTCCTTCCTCGATAGCAATCAGCCGCGCACCCTCAATATTGACAACGATGGCGCCACCGGCGAATTGGCGCTGTTCATCGATTTGAAGGTCGAGCAGGCCGGCAAAGTGGTCGGTGTCGCAGGGCTGGGGCTGAGCATGAAAGAGCTGTCGGAGCTGATCCACAACTTCAGCTTTGGCGAGCGCGGCAAGGTCTATCTCGTGCGTTCCGACGGTTTGATTCAGGTGCATCCTGAGGCGCAGTTCAGTGGCAAACGCACCTTGAGCGAGCAGATCGGTGCTTCGGCGGCGCAATCAGTCCTCGGTCAGCTCTCTACCTCAAAGGCAGCTGCCGTGACCAGCAGCTTCCAGCGCGAAGGCGAAGACTTCCTCGCCTTCAGCCTGCCGTTGCGCGACCTCGGCTGGACGCTGGTGGCCGAAGTGCCGCAGTCGCAGATCTACGCGGAAGCCCGCAAGGCGATGTGGCTGAGCGGCGGCATTGGTCTGGCGGTGGCGCTGGTATGCCTGGCGCTGGTGGTTTGGCTGGCTCAGGGGCTGGTGCGGCCGATTCGTCAGGTAACAGCGGCACTGGTAGCAATCGGTAGCGGTGGGGGAGATTTGACCCACCGGTTAGATTCCAGCCGCGCCGATGAACTCGGCGACTTGGCAAGGGGCTTCAATCGCTTCCTCGACAGCCAGCGCGGGATGATCGGCGAAGTGCTGACCACCAGCGAGCGTCTGCGCACGGCCGTCAGCCAAGTGGCGAAAGTGGTGGAAAACACCGCCGAGCGTTCCGGCCGCCAACAGGAAATGACCGACATGGTTGCCACCGCCGTCCACGAAATGGGCCTGACCGTGCAGGAAATCGCCCAGAACGCCGGCAACGCAGCGCTCGCCTCGCAAACTGCTCGGGATGAAGCGATGCAGGCGCGGGAAGTGGTGGGTGGTTCGATTCGACATATAGAAAGCATGTCCGACGAAATCGGCGTGGCGGCCGGTGCTGTGGGTGAACTGGCCAATCAAGTGGCGTCCATTGATTCGGTGTTGGCGGTGATTCGTGGGGTTTCTGAACAGACCAACTTATTGGCGCTGAACGCCGCCATCGAAGCGGCGCGTGCCGGCGACATGGGCCGTGGTTTTGCAGTGGTGGCGGACGAAGTGCGTACTTTGGCGCGACGGACTCAGGCGTCTACCGATGAGATTCAGCAGATGATCGGCAGCCTCAAGCAAGGTGCGGAAAACGCCGTATCGTCGATGCGCACCGGTCAGGCGGCAACCGGCACCGGGGTTGAGTCGAGCCAGCGTACCGGCGCGTCGTTGACCGCGATTACCGGGCAGGTCGAGCGCATCAGTGACATGAACCACCAGGTGGCAACGGCGACGGAAGAGCAGTCGGCCGTGACCGAGGAGATCAACCGAAACGTGCAGGGGATTTCCGATCTGGCCCGGGCGACGGCGGGTGAGGTTCGGGCGTGTCGCGAGGATTGTCAGATGTTGCAGCGGTTGGCGGATGATCTGGCGCGGCAGATGGGTGGGTTCAAACTGTCCTGAAAGGTATGTTGTTTGAACTGACGCCTTCGCGAGCAGGCTCGCTCCCACATTGGGCTGTGAACAACACAAAACCCTGTGGGAGCGAGCCTGCTCGCGAATGGATTTCAGCCGCTTAATAAAACCCGGATCAGAACCACTCATCCCGCATGTTGAGGCACGTATCATCCCGCGCCTCCAGCAACGCCAGCTCATGGTGGCAACCCGGCACTTCCCACGTCAGGAAATACCGCGCCGCCTGCAACTTGCCTTTGTAGAAGTCAGCATCCGCGGCATTGCCCTTTGCCAAGCCTTCCTCGGCGCGAATCGCCTGCTCCAGCCAGCGCCAGCCAATCACCGTGTGCCCGAACACTTTCAGGTACAACGCCGAGTTCGCCAGGCTGCTGTTGACCTTGCCTTGCGCCAGATCGGTGAGCAAACCGAGGGTCACCACTTGCAGGCGCGCGACCAGTTTCTCCAGCGGCTCGCGCAATGCAGTCAGCGATTCGTACGCCGTAGCGCGTTCAGCGGAGTCGGCAATCAGGCGAACCAATTGCTTGAGCCCGGCACCGCCGTTCTGCGCCAGTTTGCGCCCGAGCAAGTCCAGCGACTGAATGCCGTGGGTGCCTTCGTGGATCGGGTTCAAACGGTTGTCGCGGTAATACTGCTCCACCGGATACTCGCGGGTGTAACCGTGACCGCCGAGGATCTGGATCGCCAGTTCGTTGGCTTTGAGGCAAAACTCCGATGGCCAGGATTTGACGATCGGCGTCAGCAAATCCAGCAGCTCATGCGCCTGTTTGCGCTCAGCTTCACCCTCAAGCGTGGTGGTGTCATCGAACAACCGCGCGGCGTACAGACCGAGGTCAAACGCCCCTTCGACGTAGGACTTTTGCGTCAGCAGCATGCGTCTGACATCCGCATGCTGAATGATCGCCACCGGCGCGGTGCTCGGGTCCTTGCTGTCCGGTACTCGCCCTTGTGGGCGTTCACGGGCGTACTCCAGTGAATACAGGTAGCCGGCATAACCGAGCATCACCGCACCCATGCCGACGCCGATCCGCGCCTCGTTCATCATCTGGAACATGTAGCTCAAGCCATGGTGCGGCTTGCCCACCAGATAGCCGACACACTGACCGTTATCGCCGAAGTTCAGCGCGGTTGACGTGGTGCCACGCCAGCCCATCTTGTGGAACAGCCCGGCCAGCAACACATCGTTGCGCTCGCCGAGGCTGCCGTCTTCGTTGACCAGAAACTTCGGCACGATAAACAGCGAAATGCCTTTCACTCCCGGCGGAGCGTCCGGCAGCTTGGCCAGGACCATGTGCACGATGTTTTCCGAGAGCGGGTGGTCGCCGCCGGAAATAAAGATTTTGTTGCCCTTGAGGCGATAAGTGCCGTCGGACGCTGGCTCGGCGCGGGTACGAATATCCGACAGCGATGAGCCAGCGTGCGGCTCGGTCAGGGCCATGGTGCCGAAGAAACGCCCGTCGATCATCGGTTGCAGGAAGCGCTGTTTTTGCTCGTCAGTGCCGAAGCTCTCGATCAGGTTGGCCGCACCCATGGTCAGGAACGGGTACGAAGTCGAAGCGGCGTTGGCCGACTGGAAATGCGCGAAGCAGGCTTGCGACAGCAGTGTAGGAAGTTGCATGCCGCCGGCGTCGAAACTTCGCGCGGCGTTGAGGAAGCCAGCCTCAAGGAAGGCATCCACCGCCGGCTTCACCTCGGGAATCAGAATCGCCTTGCCGTCCTCGTAGCGCGGCTCGTTCTCGTCGCCCTTGCGGTTGTGCGGCGCGAAATACTTCTCGGCGATGCTGCGGGCGGTGCCGATGGCAGCGTCGAAAGTCTCGCGGTTGTGTTCGGCAAAGCGCTCACGCCGGGTCAGGCCCTCGGCATCGAGGACTTCGTACAGCTCAAAAGCCAGATTGCGGGAACTGAGCAGCGTCTCGGACATGGCGGCCTACCTGAAATTGGGGTTGGGCCGAGTCTAGGCGTGCGGATAAAGGCTGAACAGGATGATTGATGGGCGTGATACAGAGGCAAAAGATCGCAGCCTTCGGCAGCTCCTACATGGGACGGTGTAGGAGCTGCCGAAGGCTGCGATCTTTTGATCTTCTGTAGGAGTGATTCCAGGCGACCATTGCGGTCGCCTGGATTTGCAGAGGTTTAACCGATCGTCATCAAACTGGCATTACCACCCGCCGCAGCGGTGTTAACACTCAACGCCCGCTCGATCACCAGACGCTCCAGGGCAATGTTGGTCTCGCCCTGGGACAAGCCCTGAACGCCAACAATTGCGCCGGCACGCTTGGCGATCTGCTGGCAGACCCCGCGCAACTGGTCGGAATGGCCGTGATGCAGAACCGCATCAAACACCACTTCGTCCTTGTTCCAGTCGGAAGTCAGCTTGATCCGCGCCTGAATGTCCTTCGGCAGGCGTGCGAACAATGCCTTGCTGATGTCGGACTCCGGCCATACCGCCGAACCGCCTACCGCCAATACCGCCGCCAGTTGGGTCAGCAGATCGCCTTCGACGTCCGCCAGGCACAGCACGTGCTCGCGCGGCAGAATCGCATAGCTGTTCTTCTCACCGGTCGGGCCGGCCAGCACACGAGTGATGCCGCTCTGCGATTGTGCGGCGTACTGCACGCACAGGGTGCTCAGGTCGGCAAACTTGTTGCTGTCGGCCCAGGCTTTCAGGGCGTTCAGTGGCTTGCTCATGGCGTCGCGCAGGCGAACGTCCGGTGCCACGGCAGCATCACCGCGAGCGAAGGATTGTTCGATAGCGTCGGTAGGACGAGTCGACAGCAAACGGTACAGATACAGCGGACCACCGGCTTTCGGGCCAGTGCCCGACAGGCCTTCGCCGCCGAACGGCTGCACGCCGACCACGGCACCGACGATGTTGCGGTTGACGTAGACGTTACCGGCGTTGACGTTGTCGATCACCTTGGCGATGGTCTCGTCGATACGGGTATGCACGCCGAGGGTCAGGCCGTAACCGGACGCATTGATCTGACCGATCAACTGGTCGATCTCTTTGCGCTTGTAGCGCACCACGTGCAGCACCGGGCCGAAGATTTCGCGTTGCAGTTCGTCGAAGCTTTCCAGTTCGATCAGGGTCGGCATGACGAAGGTGCCGCGTTTGACTTCTTCGCTGTCGGCAATGGCCACCTGGTACACGTTGCGACCTTTATCGCGCATGCCCTGGATGTGCTTGTCGATGCCAGCCTTGGCTTCGGCGTCGATCACCGGGCCAATGTCCACGGACAGACGCTCAGGGTTGCCGAGACGGCTTTCAGCCATCGCACCTTTGAGCATTTCGATGACGCGATCTGCGGAATCTTCCTGCAAGCACAGCACGCGCAGTGCCGAGCAACGCTGACCGGCGCTGTCGAACGCCGAGGACACCACGTCGATCACGACTTGTTCGGTGAGGGCCGACGAGTCGACGATCATCGCGTTCTGGCCACCGGTTTCGGCGATCAGCGGAATCGGACGGCCCTGGTTGTCGAGGCGACCGGCAATGTTGCGTTGCAGCAAACGAGCGACTTCGGTGGAGCCGGTGAACATCACGCCTTTGACGCGCTCATCACCCACCAGACCGGCGCCGACGGTTTCACCGCGACCCGGCAGCAATTGCAGCACGCCTTCCGGAATCCCGGCTTCGAGCAGCAAACGCACGGCTTGTGCAGCGACCAGCGGAGTCTGTTCGGCCGGTTTGGCCAATACCGGGTTCCCGGCAGCCAGTGCCGCAGCTACTTGACCGCTGAAAATCGCCAGCGGGAAGTTCCACGGGCTGATGCACACCACCGGACCCAGTGGGCGGTGGGCGTCGTTGCTGAAATCGTTGCGCGCCTGCACTGCGTAATAACGCAGGAAGTCGACGGCTTCGCGGACTTCAGCGATGGCGTTGGCGAAGGTCTTGCCGGCTTCACGGGCCAGCAGGCCCATCAGCGGCTGGATCTCGCCTTCCATCAAATCAGCGGCACGCTCCAGAATCGCGGCGCGTTCGGCCGGCGGGGTGGCCTGCCAGATCGGCGCAGCATTCAGGGCGCATTGAATGGCGTTGTCGACGTCTTCGACAGTGGCTTCTTGAACGTGGCCGACCACATCGCGGTGATCCGCCGGGTTCAGCACCGGTGCCGGGGCTTCGGTGCTGGAAGCGCTACCGAGCATCGGCGCGGCTTTCCAGTTGTTGTGCGCGGTGGCGAGCAACGCGCAAGACAAGGACGCCAGACGATGTTCGTTGGCCATGTCGATACCGCTGGAGTTGGCGCGCTCGGAGCCATACAGGTCACGCGGCAGCGGAATACGCGGGTGCGGCAGGCCGAAACCACCTTCCACGGTCGCCATCTGCTCGATCTGAGCAACCGGATCGGCCACCAGCTCCTGAATCGAAATCGACTGGTCGGCGATGCGATTGACGAACGAAGTGTTGGCGCCGTTTTCCAGCAGGCGACGAACCAGATAGGCCAGCAGGGTTTCGTGCGTACCGACCGGAGCGTACACGCGGCACGGACGGTTCAGCTTGCCTTCGGAAACTTTGCCTACAACCTGCTCGTAAAGCGGTTCGCCCATGCCGTGCAGGCACTGGAATTCGTACTGGCCCGGGTAATAGTTCTGACCGGCGATGTGGTAAATGGCCGACAGGGTGTGGGCGTTGTGCGTGGCGAACTGCGGGTAGATGACTTCCGGCACCGACAGCAGTTTGCGTGCGCAAGCGATGTAGGAAACGTCGGTGTACACCTTGCGGGTGTAGACCGGATAGCCTTCCAGACCTTCGACCTGGGCGCGCTTGATTTCGCTGTCCCAGTACGCGCCTTTCACCAGGCGGATCATCAGACGATGACGGCTGCGGCGTGCCAGATCGATCACGTAGTCGATCACGTACGGGCAACGCTTCTGGTAAGCCTGAATCACGAAACCGATGCCGTTCCAGCCCGTCAGTTGCGGCTCAAAGCACAGGCGCTCGAGCAGATCCAGCGACAGCTCCAGGCGATCGGCTTCTTCGGCGTCGATGTTCAGGCCGATGTCGTATTGCTTGGCCAGCAGGGTCAGCGACAACAGGCGTGGGTATAGCTCGTCCATCACACGCTCGTACTGCGCACGGCTGTAACGCGGGTGCAGTGCCGAGAGCTTGATGGAAATGCCCGGGCCTTCATAAATCCCACGGCCGTGGGAGGCTTTGCCGATCGAGTGGATGGCTTGTTCGTACGAGGCGAGGTACTTCTGCGCGTCGTGTTCGGTCAGTGCCGCTTCGCCGAGCATGTCGTAGGAGTAGCGGAAGCCCTTGGCTTCGAACTTGCTCGCGTTGGCCAGTGCTTCAGCGATGGTTTCGCCGGTGACGAACTGCTCGCCCATCAGGCGCATGGCCATGTCGACGCCCTTGCGGATCATCGGCTCGCCGCTCTTGCCGATGATGCGGCTCAGCGACGAGGTCAGGCCAGCTTCATTGTGAGTCGACACCAGTTTGCCGGTCAGCAGCAGACCCCAGGTGGCGGCGTTGACGAACAGCGAAGGGCTGTTGCCCAAATGCGGATGCCAGTTGCCAGTGCTGATCTTGTCGCGGATCAGCGCATCGCGAGTGCCTTTGTCCGGGATACGCAGCAGCGCTTCGGCCAGGCACATCAGCGCCACGCCTTCCTGGGACGACAGGGAGAATTCCTGCAGCAGACCCTGAACAATGCCTGCACGACCGCCGGCACTTTTCTGGTTACGCAGTTTTTCTGCGATAGAGGCGGCGAGTTTGTTGGTGGCTTCGGCCATCGGTGCCGGCAGGCGAGCCTGCTCGATCAGCATCGGCACGACTTCCGGCTCAGGGCGACGGTACGCGGCGGTGATCGACGCGCGCAGTACCGACTGCGGCAGGATGCTTTCGGCGAATTCGAGGAAGCACTGGTGAGCGTGATCGGTGTGGACTTCGCCCGCGTCGTCGGCGTCCTTGGCGGACAAGCCGTTCAGCTCGGTCAGGGTTGCACCACCCTCGAGTTTTTCCAGGTAATTGAAAATTGCCTGCTTGATCAGCCAGTGCGGTGTGCGATCAATCGAGGTCGCGGCAGCTTTAAGGCGCTCGCGGGTCGGGTCATCGAGTTTGACCCCAAGGGTGGTGGTAGCCATATTTTTATCCTCATGGTTGCCACAGTTGCGTGGCATCAGCTGGCCGCAAGATTAGCCGTGCGCTGAAAGAGGTGCAACCGGGTGCAACCCTTTTTTTGTCGGAATAATAAGCAGCTCGTCAGGAATTATTTTCTGGTACGAAAGTGCTGCTCTTACTAGGTGCATTTGCTTCTGAGAAACCGGCATGACTGCGCTAAAAGGGAGCAAGAACGACGCTTTCAGGAGGAAATCCGACTAGGTGCAACTTATTCGCTCGAAACTGGTTGCACCTTATTTGATTTGTTGCATAGCATTCGCGCCCAAGGTGCAACCGGGAAATCCGGTGTACCGGCTGGTGGCTTTCCTGGGGAAACATCAGTCCTAAATGCGCGGGATCCGGAATCGTCTGCCAAACATCCTCGTTTGTGCGCGATTCACCACCGCTGCTACATAAAAACAAAGCCAGGGCGTAACTCAATGAGCGTAAGCAATCCAACACTGATCACGTTCGTGATCTACATCGCAGCAATGGTGCTGATCGGCCTCATGGCCTATCGCTCCACCAACAACCTTTCTGACTATATTCTTGGCGGCCGTAGCTTGGGCAGCGTCGTCACGGCTTTGTCTGCCGGTGCTTCCGACATGAGCGGCTGGTTGCTGATGGGCCTGCCGGGCGCCATCTACATGTCCGGTCTGTCCGAAAGCTGGATCGCCATCGGCCTCATCGTCGGTGCCTACCTGAACTGGCTGTTTGTCGCCGGCCGTCTGCGTGTGCAGACCGAGCACAACGGTGATGCACTGACCCTGCCAGACTACTTCGCCAGCCGTTTCGAAGATAAAAGCGGCCTGCTGCGGATCATCTCGGCGATCGTGATTCTGGTGTTCTTCACCATCTACTGCGCTTCCGGCATCGTCGCTGGCGCTCGCTTGTTCGAAAGCACCTTCGGCATGTCCTACGAGACGGCGTTGTGGGCCGGTGCTGCAGCGACCATTGCCTACACCTTCGTGGGCGGTTTCCTCGCGGTGAGCTGGACTGACACCGTACAAGCCACGCTGATGATCTTTGCGCTGATCCTGACGCCGATCATCGTCCTGCTGGCTACCGGCGGCGTCGACACCACGTTCCTGGCGATCGAAGCCAACGACCCAAGCAACTTCGACATGCTCAAGGGCACCACCTTCATCGGCATCATCTCGCTGCTGGGCTGGGGTCTGGGCTACTTCGGTCAACCGCACATCCTTGCGCGTTTCATGGCCGCTGACTCGGTGAAGTCGATTGCCAACGCCCGTCGCATCTCCATGACCTGGATGATCCTGTGCCTGGGCGGCACTGTAGCCGTGGGCTTCTTCGGTATCGCTTACTTCTCGGCCCACCCGGAAGTTGCCGGTCCCGTGACCGAGAACCACGAGCGCGTGTTTATCGAGCTGGCCAAACTGCTGTTCAACCCATGGATTGCCGGCGTGCTGCTGTCGGCCATTCTGGCTGCCGTCATGAGCACCCTGAGCTGCCAGTTGCTGGTGTGCTCGAGCGCCCTGACCGAAGACTTCTACAAGACCTTCCTGCGTAAATCCGCTTCGCAGACCGAACTGGTCTGGGTCGGCCGCGCCATGGTGTTGCTGGTTGCACTGATCGCCATCGCAATGGCTGCCAACCCGGATAACCGTGTGCTGGGTCTGGTGTCTTACGCCTGGGCCGGTTTCGGTGCTGCGTTCGGCCCGGTTGTGCTGATCTCGGTAATCTGGAAAGGCATGACCCGCGACGGCGCACTGGCCGGTATCCTGGTCGGCGCGATCACCGTGGTGGCGTGGAAACACTGGGAAGTGATGGGTCTGTACGAAATCATCCCGGGCTTCATCTTCGCCAGTTTGGCCATCTTCATCGTCAGCAAGATGGGCGAGCCATCCAAAGGCATGGTGCAGCGCTTCGAAGCGGCGGAAAAAGATTTCCACCTGAACAAGTGATGCATTGAGCTTAGGCTCACAAACAAACGGCCCGTCTCCTACAAGGAGGCGGGCCGTTTTTTTGTGTCTGTGATATTTGTCTGACTCACCGCAGATCACCCTGTGGGAGCGAGCCTGCTCGCGAATGCAATTGATCATTCAATAAATTCGGCGACTGACACGCCGCCTTCGCGAGCAGGCTCGCTCCCACAGTTGGGCGATGTTGTTTTTAGGGCTTGTGTCTGTAGTCGGATGCGCCGATTTTCGGAGGACTATTCGACAGTAAAAGTAGGGCAAATCTGATTTTCCCGTCACCCGCTCAACACCCCTCGCCCCTCATGCAGAATCGCCCGCCCTCATTCTGCAGAGAGACATCGGATGTTCGCGCCTGCCAATCAACCGCGTTTCACGTTGACCCTCGAAGGCGCCCAGCATGACCTCAAAGTCCTTGAGTTCACGGGCAAGGAAGCCATCAGCCAACCCTTTCGTTTCGAACTGGAACTGGTCAGCGAACGGCCGGACCTGGATCTCGAAAGCCTGCTGCACTGTCAGGCGTTTCTTAGTTTTGATGCCGACGGTTCCGGTGTTCACGGTCAGATTTATCAGGTCGGGCAGGGCGACTCCGGGAAACGTCTGACGCGCTATCACGTCAGCCTTGTCCCGCGTCTGACTTACCTCGGACACCGGATCAATCAGCGGATATTCCAGCACCAAAGCGTGCCGCAGATCGTGGCGCAGATCCTCAAGGATCACGCGATCCTGCGCGACGCCTTCGAATTCCGCCTCGGCAGCGACTACCCGGAGCGTGAGTATTGCGTGCAGTACGCCGAGAGCGATCTGGCGTTTATCCAGCGCCTGTGTGCCGAAGTCGGCATTCACTACCACTTTCAGCACAGCCCCGACGGACATCTGCTGGTGTTTGGCGACGATCAAACCGTGTTCCCGCGATTGGCAGAGCCAACGCTTTATCTGCCCGGTAGCGGCATGTCGGCCGGGGCGCCGGCAATCAAGCGCTTCAATGTGCGCGTGGAAACCCGCACCAGCGTGGTCACCCGGCGCGACTACAACTTCGAAAAACCGCGCCTGCAACTTGAAAGCCGCATCGATGGCGAGCTGCGCCCGGTGCTGGAGGACTACCACTTTCCCGGCCAATTCAATGATCGTGACACCGGCAAACACCTGGCCCAACGAGCGCTTGAAAGGCATGTCGCCGATTACCGTCAGGCCGAGGGCATCAGCGACGAATCCGCGCTGGTTTGCGGACATTTCCTGCAACTGACCGAGCATCCGCGTAACGACTGGAACGATCTCTGGTTACTGACTGCCATCGAACACCGTGGTCGACAGCCGCAAGTGCTGGAAGAGTCGGTGACCAGCGATGGGGAAGCATTCCAGGGTTACCGTAATACCTTTCTCGCGACGCCGTGGAACGCGTTCTTCCGGCCAGCCCTGGGGCCGGAAAAGCCGCGCATGCTCGGCTATCAGCCCGCAGTGGTCACCGGGCCGCGGGACAGCGAAATCCACTGCGACGAGTTTGGCCGGGTCAAGGTGCAACTGGCCTGGGATCGCGACGGCGAACTCAACGAGCATTCCAGTTGCTGGCTGCGCGTCGCCACCGGTTGGGCGCATGACCGTTACGGCAGCGTGCTGATCCCGAGGGTCGGCATGGAAGTGCTGGTCGGTTTCATCGATGCCGATGCCGACAAACCGCTGGTCATGGGCTGCTTGCCCAATGCCGCCACCCCGGTGCCGCTGGATCTCCCCGCCGACAAGACCCGCAGTATCTTCCGCAGTCAGAGCAGCCCCGGTGGCGGTGGCTATAACGAACTGCGCATCGAGGACAAAAAGGGCGCCGAGGAAATCTACCTGCGCGCCCAACGCAACTGGACCCAGCATGTGCTGCACGATCAGCAGGTACAGGTCGATAACCAGCGCAGCATCGTCGTCACGGGCATGGCCAAGCATGAATTGAAGGCTGATGAACAACGCATCACCCACGGCCAGCGCCAGACCGAAATCAAACAGAACGATCATCTGACGGTGGCGGGCGATCGGCATATCCGCGTGAGCAACCAGGCGACCAGTGCCAGTGCGCAATTCCACGTCAGCGCCGGCCAGCAAGTGGTGATCGATGGCGGCGCCAGCGCGACGATTCAGGCCGGCGGGCAGTGGATCAACATCGGCCCCGGCGGGATTTTCAGCAGCGTACCGATTGTTGTGGGTGGCGCGCCGATGGCAGCGATGAGTGCCGCGCCGAGTGTGCCGGGGTTGCCGGATACATTGGCGGCAGCGCCGGCGGCGATGCTGACGGCCGCGCAAATCATGAGTTTCAAAGGTGATGCGCCATTCTGCGAAGAATGTGAGCGTTGCAAGGACGGTGTCTGTGCAACCTGACTTTGTTGAGCCCCGCGCATGGCTGGCGCGTCAGCCGTTGAAGCCGTCGGAGCAGTTGTTCGCGATCTTCAGTAACGCCAGCGATGCCAAACCGCCCCTGATGACGTCGAATCCGATCTGGGCGGACACGATTTACGCCGAGTGGGACGCGGTGATGCCCTATGTGGGAATTGTCGCGGCGGACAGTGAGTTTCTGGATTGGGTGGCGGCTACCGAGTTCCGTGACTGGGGCTGGTTGGCGGTGTCTTCGGCGAGCCTGGAAGTGGTGGTCGAGCACTTTCGCAGCCTGACGCAGGTGCTGATGCCGGACGGGAAAGCGGTGTTTTTCCGGTTTTGGGATGGGCGGTTTTTGTTGCCGATTTTGCAGTCCGATGCGGTGGAAGCGGCGCAGCTTTTGCCAGTAATTTCACGCGGACTGATCAATGGTCAGGCCTTGGAAATCGGCGGACGGTCGCCCGTTTCGAGGCGGGTGTTTCCTTGGTGGGCGGTGCCTGATTCGGTGTTGGCTTCGGCGGGGGATGACGTCCGAGTCGGTAACGTTGTGCAGTGGCTGAGCGAGGAGCATCCGGCATTGTTCGAGGCGTTTCCCGAGGCGGTTTTGCGCTGCAAGATCGGGCAGTTTTTTCAGCGTTCAACGTCGGAAGAATCGTCGCAATCGGCGTTGTTGGCGTATTTGCTGGCAGAGTTGGAGTGACATTTCCGGGCGAAGGCCTCGGACGTTTCCTTCGAGTTGCGGCGGTTTTCATGAACTGGTGGGCGAAGGGTTGCAGGGATAGTCTTTTCGTTGTCACTGCGATAGCGGTGGCAGGGTGTAGGAACCCTCGCTTTCATGACGTTACAGTTCGTTGGATTTTTGCGGCACTTGATTCAAGTCCGTAAGATCGTTCGCGGCGGCTGTGCGTGGGACACGCTTCGGCGTGACCGAGGTCCATGATTGCTCGGTTCCTACTCTTGCGCACAGCTGCCACCCAAACCTGTAGGAAGGTGCGTTGGCGACTTACGTTTATCAATCATGGAGATAACAAAATGACGACTTTGCATCCCGATCCACCCTACGAAAAAATCATCCCCCATCCCGACAACCGCTTCATGGCCCTCACCGGCAACTGCAGCGACATGCCCACCCTGTTCATCGATACCCACGTCCCCCTCGACATCCTCATGGACGCCGCCAACCACCGTCTGCGCGCCGTGATCCAAGTGCTGGAAAACATGTGCATGCGCGGCTCGGTCGAATGCGACTCCGTCATCCTCAGCGATTTCGCCCAGCTCTGCGTGATCCCGTTGCGCGACGGCTGTGATGTACTCGATGTCATCGGCAAGCGGTTGCGCGCGATGCCTTCCTGAGTTTCCAGAAGCAAAATCAAAAGATCGCAGCCTTCGGCAGCGCCTACCCGGGATCATCTGTAGGAGCTGCCGAAGGCTGCGATCTTTTGACGTTGAGGCAACGTTGAGCGCGTAATCAGTCTGAGATATACGCATCCTGCGACTTGATAAATGCTTCGAAGGCAGGTGAGTTGTAAATTTCGAGGCAAGAATAAAACACAACATTTTTGCCCGACTGCTTGCTGGTAGAAGAAGCCTTCGCATATGCGTCAGTCATGAATTTTTCGGTTTCCGCATAAGGGTCATGGATGACTTCAAGCGTATCTTCATTCTGCGATATTGCGTGTTGCCCTTTCCCCATGGCGGAGTAAGCGCCGATAGCAAGTCCGATATCCGACTTAATATCGGACTGATTTTTGAATTGACTTGAAATACAGTTGGCGAGTCCGTAATTCTTCAATGAAGTCCTCGCACTGTTCACGTCAACTTCGCTCGCTAGGGCATTGCCAGAAAGGCCCAAAACGCTCAATGCGATGATTAGTTGGAATTTCATCCCTTTAACTCCCAAAAGTTGATCTTTTCCAGCTTTACGCCTGGCCGGTCGTAAGTGTCGCTATCCGGACGATGGTAGTCGCTGTTGTCTCCGGTGGTGCTGCCATTCCATAAAGTCGCATGACCCGTAGCATCGAGCCATCCCGTGATCTCCATGATAATCACGCCTTTCTTGCCATTGATGAAATCTGCCTCACTCATTTTTAGCTCGCGATCCGGAGCGCCCCAGTTGTGTTTCAGGAACGTCAGAAAATCTGCGACTTTCATGATGTAGGGGAGTTGGTCTGCACCGGCCAGACGATAAATGGACTTGCTCGGAATGATCGTTCCTTTCGGAATTTTGTATCCACCATAATTAAATCCCCTGCTTATCCTCAGTGCGCAAGCGTTCGCGTAAGCGTCAGGCTTTTCTGCTCGGGCTGCCTCAACGTTACCCCCAACAAGCGCATAAACATCAATTGAGCTTTTCAGGCCAACTTCCGCGTAAGCAGTCCACAGAGTGCTGAATTTTGGACGCTTTACGACGATGTTAGTGGTTACGCCACCTGAGCTGATATTGAGCTGAGCCATTAGACTTCACCTTCCATGTCGAAGACTTCACCTTGAAAAGCGTTTGGAATAATCGCTATACCTTTCGCCCCCACGAGGCCGGACAGAGTTTTTTCTGCTGCACCCGTGATCGTCACACTAACGATCTCGCCGGGTGAGTAACCCGAAGTTTTTACATGAATATTCAGGTCGGTGTAGAAGCGAGAAACCGAGTCGACCGGAATCTGGCTCTCCCCATATGAAAACGTAATACGTTGAATACTCTTTGGTTTGGGGATCAAAGGGATGATGGCTGAGAAGCTCGCAGCGCTGTGTTCGCCGCCGCCAAAAACGGATGATTGACCAGAGAGAACAGTGTTGGATTTCGGTGGACAACCACACGCTACATAATCGCCCTCTAGCGCAACCGGCCCTGCAGGTAGAGTGACTGTTCTTGGTCCGACAGCGACGATGGGGCCTTTGCCAGGAGGGCATACAGGGCAACTGGCTATGTGTCCGATGGACGAAGTGCTCACGGCGTAATCAATGTTAATTCCGACGTTTCCTTCCAGTACCGAGCCTCCTGTTGAAGTTGGAGCACCGATTCCGATCACCTTTCTACCCATGTAAATTTCCCTCTTTACAGGTTTTAAGTGAGACGGATCTTCGCATTCCCTCTGCGATTGGAACGACGTGAATTCAGTAGGAAGATGTTTCTTTATGTTGCTTTTGTCGCGATGAGGAGTGGACGGTCGCTGCCAACCACCGCATCCGCACCGTCGTCCAAGTGCTGGAAAACCTGTGCATGCGCGGCTCGATCGAGTGCGACTCGATGATCCTCAGCGACTTCGCCCAGCTCTGCGTGATTCCGTTACGTGATGGGTTTGACTTCCTGTCGGCTATTACCTGTCAGTTAAGCGAGATAAATGACCTGTGGCGAGGGGATTTATCCCCGATGGGCAGCGAAGCGGCCCTATGACCTGTCATCGCGATGCGCCAGACACACCACGTCGGCAGAATTGGGGCCGCTGCGCAGCCCATCGGGGATAAATCCCCTCGCCACGGGTATTGGGCCAGATTCTTGACGTGTAAGAGGCCGCTCGGCCGCCACCCCCTGACTTGCCGCCCGGTAAAAGGTAAACTTCGCGGCCTTCGCAGGAGCAATCATGAATTATCGTCACGCCTTCCATGCCGGCAATCACGCCGATGTGTTCAAACACCTGACCTTGACCCGCCTCATCGCCCTGATGTCGCGCAAGGAGCAGCCGTTTGCCTATCTCGACAGCCACGCCGGCATCGGTCTGTATGACTTGCAGGGCGATCAGGCCAACCGTACCGGCGAGTACCTGGAAGGCATCGCGCGCTTGTGGGATCAGCCGGACCTGCCGGCGCTGACCGCCGACTACATGAAAGTGCTGCACGAGATGAACCCGGATGGCCAGTTGCGCTATTACCCGGGCTCGCCGGAGCTGGCGCGGCGTCTGACCCGGCCGCAGGATCGGGTGATGCTCAACGAGAAGCACCCGGAAGACGGCGTGCTGCTCAAGGACAACATGGCTGGCGATCGTCGGGTGAAGGTTCATCTCGGCGAGGGCTGGCATGTGGCGCGGGCGATGCTGCCGGTGCAGGAGAAGCGTGCGGTGATGTTGATTGATCCGCCGTTCGAACAGCTCGATGAGATGCAGCGGTGTGCGGCGTCGATGAAAGAGGCCATTGGCCGGATGCGTCAAACCGTGGCGGCGATCTGGTATCCGGTGAAGGATCAGCGTGCGCTGCGTCGTTTCTATCAGGATCTGGCCGGTACCGGTGCGCCGAAGTTGTTGCGCGTGGAGTTGCTGGTGCATCCGCTGGATACGCCGAACAGCTTGAACGGTTCGGGGATGGCGATTGCCAATCCGCCGTGGGGGCTGGAGGAAGAATTGCGTGAGCTGCTGCCGTGGTTGTCCAAGAAGCTTGGGCAGACTCAGGGTGGGTGGCAGATGGATTGGTTGATTGCCGAGAGTTGATCACTGAGTGATCGTTCCCACGCTCCGCGTGGGAACGATCAGCAAAGGGGTTTAATTACCCGCCAGGCTCGGTGGCATGCACACGCCGGTGCCGCCGATCCCGCAGTAGCCTTCAGGGTTTTTCGCCAGGTATTGCTGGTGATACGCCTCGGCGAAGTACACGGTTGGCGCCTGTTCGATCTCGGTGCTGATTTCACCCAGGCCCGCCTTCGATAGTTCAGCCTGATAGGTCGCCTTGCTCTTCAGCGCTGCGTCCAGGTGTTCCGGGCTGGTCGCATAGATCACCGAGCGGTACTGCGTGCCGATATCGTTGCCCTGCCGCATGCCCTGCGTCGGGTTGTGCAGTTCCCAGAACATCGCCAGCAGCTCTTCGTAGCTGACTTGCGCCTTGTCATACACCACCAGCACCACTTCAGCGTGGCCGGTCAGGCCCGAGCAGACTTCTTCGTAGGTCGGGTTCGGTGTGAACCCGCCGGCGTAACCGACCACGGTGCTGACCACGCCTTCACGTTGCCAGAAGCGACGTTCTGCGCCCCAGAAGCAACCCAGACCGAAAATCGCAAAATCGACGTCCTGGAAAAACGGGCCAAGCAGCGGGGTTTCTTCGAAGACGAAGTGCTTTTCAGGCAGGGTCATCGCGGTT
Source organism: Pseudomonas sp. LBUM1652 (assembly GCF_059716105.1). Taxonomy (NCBI): domain Bacteria; kingdom Pseudomonadati; phylum Pseudomonadota; class Gammaproteobacteria; order Pseudomonadales; family Pseudomonadaceae; genus Pseudomonas; species Pseudomonas sp. LBUM1652. Next base: position 529,802 of record NZ_CP166804.1, read on the forward strand.
TCGCGGCCGGGCAGAGCTTGTTCTTTAGTCGGGAGCACGTTTTTGTTCACCAGAATTTCCGAGCGCAGAACCATGATCGTTCCTCTCAGTCAGGATGGGATGTAAAAAGTCAGACCGCCAGTGTGCCCAATGATGCCCAGTTAATCACTAGTCAAAATGTGCGGGTTTCTTACGGGGGAGGGGTTACAGGCAGAGCGGGCCGCGCGGATAGCGCTTGAGTGCCTGGATCAGTTCGGCACCCGGGATCGGCCGGTCGAACAGGTAGCCCTGGCCGACGTCGCAGCGGTGGCGACGCAGGAACGCCAGTTGCTCGGCGGTCTCGATACCTTCTGCCACAACTTTGAGTTTCAGGTTGTGGGCCATGGCGATCACGGCGGAGGTGATTTCCATGTCGTCCTGGTTGTCGGGGATTTCGTGGATGAAGCTGCGATCGATCTTGATGATGTCGATCGGGAATTTCTTCAGGTAGCTGAGCGACGAGTAACCGGTGCCGAAGTCGTCCATGGCCAGGGTCAGGCCCAGACGCTTGAGCTGGTCGAGTTGCAAGTGCGTGTCTTCGGTGGCTTCCAGCAGCAGGCCTTCGGTCAGCTCAAGCTCCAGCAGATTGGCCGGCAGCGCTTCTTCCTTGAGGATGTTGGCGATGGAGGCGACCAGATCCGGGTCGGAAAACTGTTTCGGCGAGAGGTTGATCGCCACTTGCAGGTTGCCCAGGCCGGCGGCGGTCAACGCCTTGCTCATGCGGCAGGCCTGGCGGGCTATCCACTTGCCGATCGGGATGATCAGGCCGGTCTCTTCAGCAACGCTGATGAACTGATCCGGGCGGATCATGCCGCGTTCCGGGTGGTTCCAGCGCAGCAGCGCTTCCATGCCCAGCAGACGACCGCTGCGCAGGCACAGCTTGGGCTGGTAGAACACGTCCAGTTCGTTCTGGGTCAGGGCACGGCGCAGGTTGTTCTCGACGAACAGTTTGTAACTGGCCTCGGCGTTCAGCGCCTCGGTGAAGACTTGCACCTGATGTTTGCCGTTGGCTTTGGCCTTGTGCAGCGCCAAACCGGCGTTACGCATCAGGGTCTGCGGATCGCGACCGTGCAGCGGCGCACAGGCCAGGCCTACGGAGCCGGTGACGCTGATCAACTGGTTGTCGACGAACATCGGCTTGTCGAGGGTCATCAGCAATTGGCTGGCGATCTGCTGGCCGGCTTCAAGGTCGGTGTTGTCGAGCAACACGGCGAATTCGTTACTGGCGAAGCGGGCGAGACTGCCGCTCGGGCTCAGGCTGTTGCGCAAGCGCCGGGCGAGGCTGATCAGCAGTTTGTCGCCGGTCTGGTGGCCGAGACTGTCGTTGATCCGCTTGAAATTGTCGATGTCGACCAGCAACAGGCTGATCGGCGTATCGCTATCCCGGGCAAAGCGTTCGTCCAGATTGCGGATAAACGCCGGGCGGTTGCCGAGGTTGGTCAGGTTGTCGGTGTAGGCCAGGCGCTCGATGCGCTGCTGCGCCAGTTTGGTCTGGGTGATGTCTTCGTAGATGCCGATGTAATGCGTCAGCTCGCGGTTGTCGCCGTAAACCTTGGAGATCGATAACTGGCCCCAGTACGGTTCGAGGTTCTTGCGGCGGCTCTTGAATTCGCCCTGCCAACTGTTGCTCTTGGCCAGCGCCGAGGGCGCGTCGAACAGCAGTTCGCTGAGGTTTTCCAGGGCCGGCAGTTCCGACAGGCGCTGGCCGTGGACTTCTTCGGTGGTGTACTGGGTAATCGCGGTGAAGCTTGGGTTGACGTATTCGACCACGCCATCGCAGTTGACCAGCAAAAAGGCGTTGGCGCTTTGCTCGACCGCCCGCTGGAACAGGTGCAGGGCGCTGGTGGCGGTGCGGCGATTGTGGTTGTTGATGACCTGGGCGAACTGGTCGGCCAGTTCACCGGCAAAGGCGATTTCATCGGACTGCCAGGCGCGGGTCACACCGGTCTGTTCCAGGCACAACACGCCGACCACTTGGCCATCGACGCGAATACTGGCGTCGAGCATGGCATTGACGTCGCGCGGGCGCAGGGCTTCGGCCATCTCCCGGGTGCGCGGGTCACGCATCGCGTTGTGCGCGTCGATGGCGCGGCTGCTGTGCAGGGCTTCCATGTAATCGGGGAAGCTGCTGATGTCGATCACGTCCGGCAGGATGTATTCCTGAGTGGCGCGGTGGTAAGCCGAGATTGGCAGCAGTTGCTGACCTTCAAGGTTCCACAGGCTGGCGCAGTCGATTTCGTAGATATCGCAGGCGCAGCGGGTGATCAGTTCGGCGGCTTCTTGCAACGAGTTTTGGGTGCTGTAGCGCTGGCGGGCGAGCAGCAGAATCAGATCTTGCTGGGCGCGCACGCGTTCGAGGTGCTGCAGTTGTTCCTGCTGGGCGCGCTGGTTCAGTTCAAGGGCGATTTGCAGGCGGGAGTTCTGGGTTTCGAGGTCGACGGAGGGCAGCAGCGGCGCTTCGTCGAATACGTCATCGACCGCCAGCAGATAACCACGCAGCAGATGACGATTGTGCTGTTTATAGGCTTCGCCCAGTTCAAGGATGCTCAGCGCACCCGCAGCGGTGTGCAGGGTGTAGCGCACCAGGTAATGCGGACTTTTGGCGAGTTGCTGCTGGATCGCATCATGCTGCTGATAGCGTGCTTCCGGCTCCATCAGGCTGGCATAAGGTGAGCCGACCAGCGCACACAGCTCAACGGCGGGTTGGCCGAACTGGCGTTCGCAATTGGGATCAAGAAACAGCATTGCCCAACTGGCTTCATTCAAGCGCTCGAAACGCAGCATGCCGAGCCGCGAGGGCACAGGCAACTGCGTCACTACCTCGGCCACCATACGGCTGGCGGCATCGGGCTGGCTCTTCATGAAGGGAACTCGCTTGGAAATATGCTGAACGCGCCGGGCTCTCGCCCTCTTTACTGTTGCCTGCGGCAAGGTTGCATCATTGCGGCACTGACTGACAAGAGTGATGAAGGCCAAGTGCTATAAGAATGTGTCGGCTGCATCGGGTATTTCTCCAGCGCCTGATGGAAAAGAGCAAAAGATCGCAGCCTGCGGCAGCGCCTGGAGTGGAATGCGTTCCGTGTAAGCGCTGCCGCAGGCTGCGATCTTTTAAGGTTTAACGTAGTTTTATGACGATCGACTGCAGGTTTTTGCCATTGCGATCATGGTAATTGACCAAAATCTGATCAGCCTCGACCACCACGTGGGCAAAATTGTCCTCACTCACCACTTGGCTGGTCAGCTCATGTCGGTAATCGCCCGCAGCCGTGTGCACCAGTGGCTGATCGAGAATGAACGTGGAGGCCTTGGCATACGGCAATAGTTTGCTGTTGCACAGCGGCGAAGAAACGATGGTGTGGACTTCGAAGTCCGGGTCTTCGCTGTGGGTCAGGCGCGCGGTCAGCGAGCCGTGTACGTCGCCGGAGATGAACACGACATTTTTGATCTGCCGAGCGCGGATGGTTTCCAGCAGGCGCAGCCGTTGTTCCGGGAAGGCTTTCCAGGCGTCATCGCCATGCAGTTTGCGATCCGGGTAGAACATCACGCTGGTGACCACGAACTTGACCCGCGCGGGGCTGTTGATCAGCCATTTGAGCAGCGCGTGTTCCTGAGCCTCATCGAGGATGCGTCGATCATCGGCCGACAAGTTACGGCGGGTGCGACTGTCGGTTACGAACCATTCGATATCGCCGTCGCTGAACTGATACCAGTAATGCTCAAGTACCGAGCGATCAATCTGACCGTTAGTTGTGAGTGGATGTACCGGGCTGTGACTGGCTTGATACAACTCATAGGCGGCCATGGCATTGCGGTAAAGGTTGTCGTCGGACTTGCTGGCATTGGCAGGCCAGTTATCTTCGATTTCATGATCATCAAGAATCATGTAAGTAGAGGTGCCGGACATCAGTCGTTTAATGTTGGGCTGGGAGAAGGCTGCTCGGTATTTTTCAAGTATGTCTTTATATTCGCGATCCGGTGCAATCAGATTCATGTCATCGGCATAGATTTGATCGCCGGTCATTAACGTTGCACTGATCGGCGGTTGCGCACCTTCAATCAATTGATTGATGGAGGCGAAGATCCGGTCGCCGAGTTGCGGCAGCGAAGCAATGCCTGCGGTCATGCGCAAGTAGCGGCAAGAGCCGACGATGTAGGCCCGCGCCTGCAAGGCTTTGCTGGAGCGGGTGCGGAACCGGTAGATCTCCCTGGGCCACTGCAGCGGTAGCTCCGCGACACTGTCCTGGGTGTGAACCGGACTCATCGGGCTGAACCAGCCTGCCTGATACTCGTATTCGGTATCGCCGCTCAAGTTGTTGAGTGCGAAAACTTCTGATATGTCACGAAGTTCGCTAAGTTTGGTAAAGAGTGCGGGTGACCATTGTTGCGCTCCGGAGGCGCGATAACGTATTGCGCCAAACACAGTGGCGTTGTTTTGTCGGTCGCCGCGAATGAATATGCGTGCGTGGTTAGTTGTGGTATGGCCAATAATAGGGCCGATAGTAGGTCTTAACATGTCGAATCCATTCGAATGGTTGCTGAATAAATATGAATGTGTACAAGTTGCAGTTGTACAACTATTGCGTGCCAAGGTTAGTTGCGCGGGAGATAAAAAAGATCGGTGTGAAGCCGACTTGGGTTGTGGCTGATATCAGCAAAACCTGTAGGAAAAAAACCAAGCGTGGTTTTTTTCAGGCAAAAAAAACCCCGTCAATTGACGGGGTTGAGGTACGAGCGTGTGGCGCTCGAAAACGTGGAGCACAAGCGACCCTCCGTTACCGGAGGGCCGCTTGGGATTACAGCAGGATGGTGCGGATGTCCGCCAGCAGGCTGCCCAGACGCTGGGTGAAGCGTGCGGCAGCAGCGCCGTTGATCACACGGTGATCGTAGGACAGCGACAGCGGCAGCATCAGTTTCGGCTGGAAGGCTTTGCCGTCCCAGACTGGCTGGATGGTTGCCTTGGAAACACCAAGGATCGCCACTTCCGGCGCGTTGACGATCGGCGTGAAGCCGGTGCCGCCAATGTGGCCGAGGCTGGAAATGGTGAAGCAGGCGCCTTGCATGTCGTCAGCGGTGAGCTTCTTGTCGCGGGCTTTAGCAGCCAGCGCAGCGGCTTCGGCTGCCAGTTGCAACAGGCTCTTCTGGTCGACGTTCTTGATGACCGGTACCAGCAGGCCATCCGGGGTGTCGACGGCGAAGCCGATGTTGACGTATTTCTTGCGGATGATTGCTTTGCCGCTTGGCGCCAGCGAACTGTTGAAGTCCGGCAGCTCCTTGAGCATGTGTGCGCAGGACTTGAGCAGCAGCGGCAGGATGGTCAGCTTGACGCCGGCCTTCTCTGCAACGGCTTTCTGCGCAACACGGAACGCTTCCAGCTCGGTGATATCAGCCGAATCGAACTGAGTCACGTGCGGGATGTTCAGCCAGCTGCGGTGCAGGCTCGACGCGCCGATCTGCATCAGGCGAGTCATCGGCACTTCTTCGATTTCGCCGAAACGGCTGAAGTCGACGACCGGAATCGGCGGGATGCCCGCGCCACCGGTTGCGCCAGCAGCAGCGGCCGGTGCTTCCTTGGCCTTCTGCATCATCGCTTTGACGTAAACCTGCACGTCTTCTTTCAGAATGCGACCGTGTGGACCGCTAGCGCCGACAGCGTTCAGCTCAACGCCGAACTCACGGGCCAGTTGGCGCACGGCAGGGCCGGCGTGAACTTTCGCGCCAGGTTTGGCTGGAGCGGCGGCCGGAGCGGCAGCAGCAGGTGCAGCGGCAGCCGGAGCAGCAGCGGCTGGCGCTGGAGCACTTGGCGCAGCGGCAGCTGGAGCCGGGGCAGCAGCAGGCGCCGCGCCTTTGACTTTCAGCTTGAGGATCAGGTCGCCGGTGCCGACTTCGTCGTCCAGCTTGATGGAAACGCTTTCCACCACGCCAGCGGCAGGCGATGGAATTTCCATGCTGGCCTTGTCGGATTCCAGGGTGATCAGCGACTGGTCGGCTTCGACGGTGTCGCCAGCCTTGACCAGCACTTCGATGATCTTGGCCTTGCCGGCCGAACCGATGTCCGGAACGTGGATGTCCTGAACGCTGTCAGCCACCGGTGCAGCCGGGGCTGCTGCAGGAGCAGGCGCAGCAGCAGCGGCTGGCGCAGCAGCCTGAGCCGGAGCGGCCGCAGCAGGGGCCGCAGCACCCGCCACTTCCAGATCCAGAATCAGGTCGCCAGTGCCGACTTCGTCGTTGAGCTTGACGCTGATGGCTTTGACCACGCCAGCGGCAGGCGACGGGATTTCCATGCTGGCCTTGTCGGATTCCAGGGTGATCAGCGATTGATCAGCCTCGACGGTGTCGCCGACCTTGACCTGGATCTCGATGATCTGAGCCTTGCCCGACGAGCCGATGTCCGGCACGTGCACTTGCTGAACCGAAGCGGCAGCAGGTGCAGCGGCAGGAGCGGCAGCAGCAGGAGCGGCAGCCGGTTTGGCCTCAGCTTTTGCAGCAGGTGCAGCGGCAGCCGCAGGGGCTGCTTCAGCAGCACCCTCGACTTCCAGTTCCAGCAGTTCGTCGCCTTCTTTCAGACGATCGCCCAGCTTCACTTTCAGGCTTTTGATGACGCCGGCTTTCGGGGCCGGCACTTCCATGCTGGCCTTGTCCGATTCCAGGGTCAGGATGCTCTGGTCGGCTTCGATACGGTCGCCGACCTTCACAAACAGTTCAATTACTTCACCTTCACCGCTGCCGATGTCAGGTACGCGAATGAGTTCGCTCACAGGGTTTCTCCTCAGCAGTCCAGTGGGTTGCGTTTTTCCGGGTCGATGCCGAACTTGGTGATGGCTTCAGCCACGACCTTAGGTTCGATATCACCACGGTCAGCCAGTGCTTCCAGGGCTGCCAACACCACGAAATGACGGTCGACTTCGAAGAAATGACGCAGTTTCTTGCGGCTGTCGCTACGGCCGAAACCGTCGGTACCCAGGACTTTGAATTCCTTGGACGGTACCCACTGGCGGATCTGCTCAGCGAACAGCTTCATGTAGTCGGTGGACGCGATGACCGGACCTTTACGGCCGCTCAGGCATTCTTCGACGTAGCTCTGCTTAGGCTTCTGGCCTGGTTTCAGACGGTTGCTGCGCTCTACGGCCAGGCCGTCGCGACGCAGTTCGTTGAAGCTGGTGACGCTCCACACGTCGGCGCCAACGTTGAACTCTTCACGCAGGATCTTCGCCGCTTCACGCACTTCGCGCAGGATGGTGCCGGAGCCCATCAGCTGTACGTGGTGTGCCGCATCGCGGGTGTCTTCTTCGAGCAGGTACATGCCTTTCTTGATGCCTTCTTCGGCACCGGCCGGCATGGCTGGCTGCTGGTACGACTCGTTCATCACGGTGATGTAGTAGAAGATGTCCTGTTGCTCTTCGGTCATCTTCTTCATGCCGTCCTGAATGATCACCGCCAGCTCGTAGCCGTAGGTTGGATCGTAGGTGCGGCAGTTCGGGATGGTGGCAGCCAGCAGGTGGCTGTGACCGTCTTCGTGCTGCAGGCCTTCACCGTTCAGGGTGGTACGGCCGGCGGTGCCGCCGATCAGGAAACCACGGGTGCGGCTGTCGCCAGCGGCCCATGCCAGGTCGCCAATACGCTGGAAACCGAACATCGAGTAGAAGATGTAGAACGGCAGCATCGGCTGGTTGTGGCTGGAATACGCAGTACCGGCAGCGATGAAGGAACTCATGGCGCCCGCTTCGTTGATGCCTTCTTCAAGGATCTGACCTTTCTGGTCTTCCTTGTAGAACATCACCTGGTCTTTATCGACTGGCTCGTAGAGTTGGCCGACGGACGAGTAGATGCCCAACTGACGGAACATGCCTTCCATACCGAAGGTACGGGCTTCGTCCGGGATGATCGGAACGATGCGCGGGCCGATTTCCTTGTCCTTGACCAGTTGCGCGAGGATCCGCACGAAGGCCATGGTGGTGGAAATTTCACGGTCGCCCGAACCATCGAGGATGGCTTTGAGGGTGTCCAGATCCGGCGTCGGCACGCTGAAGCTCTGCGCGCGGCGCTGAGGTACGAAACCGCCCAGTGCAGTGCGGCGCTCGCTCAGGTAGCGGGCTTCGGCGCTGTTTGGCTCTGGCTTGAAGAACGGCAGGTTCTCCAGCTCTTCGTCTTTTACCGGAATGTCGAAGCGGTCGCGGAACAACTTCAGGCTGTCGACATCGACTTTCTTGGTGTTGTGCGCGGTGTTCTTCGCTTCGCCGGCACCGGTGCCATAACCCTTGATGGTCTTGGCGAGGATGACGGTTGGTTGTTCTTTGTGGTTGACCGCTTCGTGGTACGCCGCATAGACCTTGTACGGGTCGTGGCCGCCACGGTTGAGTTTCCAGATCTCGTCGTCGGACAGGTCTGCAACCATTGCCTTGAGTTCAGGCGTGTTGAAGAAGTGCTCGCGAACGAACGCGCCGTCTTTGGCTTTGTAGTTCTGGTACTCGCCGTCGATGACTTCGTCCATGCGGCGTTGCAGGATGCCGTCGACGTCTTTGGCCAGCAGTGGGTCCCAGAAACGGCCCCAGATGACTTTGGTCACGTTCCACTGAGCGCCGCGGAACACGCCTTCGAGTTCCTGGATGATCTTGCCGTTACCGCGAACCGGGCCGTCGAGGCGCTGCAGGTTGCAGTTGATGACGAAGATCAGGTTGTCCAGCTTCTCGCGGCCGGCCAGGGAGATTGCGCCCAGGGATTCCGGCTCGTCGCACTCGCCGTCGCCAAGGAAGCACCAGACTTTCTGTTTGCCCGGCTGGATGAAGCCGCGGTGTTCCAGGTACTTCATGAAGCGTGCCTGGTAGATCGCCTGGATCGGGCCCAGACCCATGGATACGGTCGGGAACTGCCAGAAGTCGGGCATCAGCCAAGGGTGCGGGTAGGACGACAGGCCCTGACCGTCGACTTCCTGGCGGAAGTTGTTCATCTGGTCTTCGGTGATGCGGCCTTCCATGAACGCACGGGCGTAAACGCCTGGCGAGGTGTGGCCCTGGAAGTAGATCAGGTCGCCGCCGTGTTCGTCGGTCGGGGCCTGGAAGAAGTAGTTGAAGCCGATGTCATACAGGGTCGCACTGGAAGCGAAGCTGGAGATGTGACCACCCAGGTCAGAATCTTTCAGGTTCGTACGCATTACCATGGCCATCGCGTTCCAGCGTACCAACGAGCGAATGCGGCGTTCCATGAACAGGTCGCCAGGCATGCGTGCTTCGTGGGTAACAGGGATGGTGTTGCGGTAAGGCGTGGTGATGGCGTAAGGGAGTTGCGAGCCGCTGCGGGTCGCGAGTTCACCCATACGGGTCATCAGATAGTGAGCACGGTCTTCGCCTTCTTTGTCGAGAACCGATTCCAGGGCGTCCAGCCATTCCTGGGTTTCGACGGGATCGAGGTCTTGCATGGCTTGCTCCAGGGCGGAAAGGCTTCCAGAATCGGTTGCCTGAGTTTGCGACTGGCCTTGTGGGCAGACGATTTAAAATTCTTGGATTGCCGACAGGTTGTTCCGGCGGCGTGTAGTTTTACTACAAATCTTCCGGCATTTCAGCCTTTCGAATGTATAGACGAGTAGTAAAACTACAGATGAAAGGCTTGTGGCCTCTGACTGCGTTGTGAGAATAATCGTTAAGGTTGGTCGATTGCCATCTGAAAAAGGTGAAAGTTTGATGCTGGGTGCCAAAGAAGAAGAAATTTCAGCTATTTATAACTTTTGTTCGACAGTCCATCGGGTAGCGGGTTTTCATCATTCACTACAAGCGGCCGTTTACACGCCGATCAAGGATAGACCATGACCCTGCCCGTGCTTGCCGAACTGCCTGCCATTCTCCTGCCGTTGGTCAGCCGATCCGAGCAGTCGTTCCGTACGGCCGTCGCCTCGCTTGATGACGATCACGGCTTCGCGACCTGGACACCTGAGCGCTGGGCGCAATTTGCCCGGGTCACCGCCGCCAGCGAGTTTGTCATTGAACAGAGCGTTCGTGACCCTTTGATGTTGCTGTCGCTGGTGCAGTCCGGCGAACTCGACCGCGCCTTTGCCCCCGGTGAACTGTGCGCACAAATTGCCGCCGCCGCGAATGCCGCGCAGACCGAAGATGAACTCGGTCGCGCGTTGCGCCGCCAACGCGCCCGCCATCAGGTGCGAATCATCTGGCGTGACCTGACTCGCCAGGCCGATCTGGTGCAGACCTGTCGCGACCTCTCGGATATGGCTGACGCCAGCATCGACCAGGCCTATCAATGGTTGTACAGCCGCCACTGCCAGCAATTCGGCACGCCGACCGGCCGCCGCAGTGGGTTGCCGCAGCAAATGGTCATCCTCGGCATGGGCAAGCTCGGCGCGGTCGAGCTGAACCTGTCCTCGGACATCGACCTGATATTCGCTTACCCCGAAGGCGGCGAAACCGTTGGAGTGAAACGCGCGCTGGATAATCAGGAATTCTTCATCCGCCTCGGCCAGCGCCTGATCAAGGCGCTGGACCCGATGACCGTCGACGGTTTTGTCTTTCGCGTCGACATGCGCCTGCGTCCATACGGTTCTTCCGGCGCGCTGGTGCTGAGCTTCAATGCACTGGAGCAGTATTACCAGGATCAGGGCCGTGACTGGGAACGCTACGCGATGATCAAGGCGCGGGTGGTGGCTGGCGATCAAGTGGCTGGCGCGCAGTTGCTCGACATGCTGCGGCCGTTCGTTTACCGGCGTTATCTGGATTTCTCGGCGATCGAAGCGCTGCGCACCATGAAGCAGTTGATCCAGCAGGAAGTGCGGCGCAAAGGCATGGCCGACAACATCAAGCTGGGTTCGGGCGGTATCCGCGAAGTCGAGTTCATCGCCCAGGCGTTTCAGTTGATTCACGGCGGGCGCGACCTGAGCCTGCAACAGCGTCCTCTATTAAAGGTGTTGAGCACGCTGGAAGGGCAAGGTTATCTGCCGCCAGCGGTGATCAGCGAGTTGCGCGAAGGCTACGAGTTTCTGCGTTACACCGAGCACGCGATTCAAGCGATTGCCGACCGCCAGACCCAGATGCTGCCGGACGGCGCGCAGGATCAGGCGCGCATTGCCTTCATGCTCGGTTTCGCCGACTGGGACGCCTTCCACGAAAAACTGATGTTCTGGCGCGGCCGCGTAGCGTGGCACTTCGCACAAGTGATCGCCGATCCCGATGAGGAAGAAGGCGCCGAAAGCGAAGTGGTTGTGGGCGGTGAATGGCTGCCGCTGTGGGAAGAGGCGCAGGATGAAGAAGCCGCTTGCCGTCAGTTGGAAGAGGGCGGTTTTGCCGATGCGACCAAAGCTTTAAAGGCACTGGCCGGTCTGCGCGGCAGTCCGCAACTGCGTGCGATGCAGCGTTTGGGGCGCGAGCGTCTCGATGCCTTTATTCCGCGTCTGATCGCCCAGGCTGTGGAGCATGACAACCCGGATCTGGTCCTTGAGCGAGTGCTGCCGCTGGTTGAAGCGGTCGCCCGGCGTTCGGCTTATTTAGTCTTGCTGACGGAGAATCCCGGTGCATTACGGCGTTTGCTGACGTTGTGTGCGGCGAGCCCTTGGATTGCCGAGCAGATCACTCGTTTCCCGCTGCTGCTCGATGAGTTGCTCAACGAGGGCCGACTGTTCAAGCCGCCATTGGCGCCAGAACTGGCCGCCGAATTGCGCGAACGCCTTACGCGGATTCCTGAAGACGACCTCGAACAACAGATGGAAGCCCTGCGCCATTTCAAACTGGCGCATCGCTTGCGCGTCGCCGCCTCGGAAATCGCCGGTAGCCTGCCGCTGATGAAGGTCAGTGATTACCTGACGTGGCTGGCCGAGGCTATCCTCGAGCAAGTGTTGGCCCTGGCCTGGCGCCAGACCGTGGCCAAGTACGGCACGCCGCTGCGCACTGACGGCAGCTTGTGCGATCCCGGCTTCATCATTGTCGGTTACGGCAAGGTCGGTGGTATCGAGTTGGGGCACGGTTCGGATCTGGATCTGGTGTTCATCCACGACGGTGATCCGCAGGCGGAAACCGATGGGCCTAAGCCGATTGATGGTGCGCAGTTCTTCACGCGTCTCGGGCAGCGGATCATTCACTTGCTGACGGCGCAGACCAACTCTGGCCAGCTCTATGAAGTGGATATGCGTCTGCGCCCGTCCGGCGCATCCGGGCTGTTGGTGAGTTCGCTGGGGGCTTTTGAGCGCTATCAGGAAAACGAAGCCTGGACCTGGGAACATCAGGCTCTGGTGCGCGCGCGGGTGCTGGTCGGCAGCCAGGATGTCGGGCAGGCATTCGAGAAAGTCCGCGCGCAAGTGCTGGGCAAGGCGCGGGATCTGCCCAAGTTGCAACAGGAAGTCAGCGAGATGCGCGCGAAGATGCGCGACAACCTGGGCAGCAAGAGCACCGCGGCCGGTACGGCGGCGAATGCCTTCGAGGCCTCGGCGCCGTTCGACCTCAAGCAGGACGCCGGAGGTATCGTCGATATTGAATTTATGGTGCAATACGCGGCTCTGGCGTGGTCGCACAGCCACCCGCCACTGCTGCGCTGGACCGATAACATCCGCATTCTGGAAGAGCTGGAGCACGAAGGGCTGATGCCTGCCGAAGATGCCAGTCTGTTGCGCGAGGCCTATAAAGCCTACCGCTCCGCCGCCCACCGGCAGGCCTTGCAGAAGGATGCCGGGGTGATAACAGGTGACCAGTTTGTCGACGAACGTCGGCAGGTATTGCGGATCTGGCGTGAGTTGGGGCTAAGCTGAACACGGTTCGAGCAGCACCCGATACCCTGTGGGAGCGAGCCTGCTCGCGATAGCGGAGTGACAGTCGACAGTTATGTTGAAGGTAATGACCCATCGCAAGCTGCATGGCTCCCACAATGATTCTCGAGGCGGGGAGGCGTAAAGCCTCCCCGGTTCGTTTATGGAAACCACATGAATATTCTGATCGTTGGGCCCAGTTGGGTCGGTGACATGGTGATGGCGCAGACACTGTTTCAGTGCCTCAAGCAGCGCCACCCGCAGTGCGAAATCGACGTGCTGGCTCCCGAGTGGAGCCGGCCGATCCTTGAGCGCATGCCTGAAGTGCGCAAGGCCTTGAGCTTTCCGCTCGGTCACGGCGCGCTGGAGTTGGCGACGCGTCGGCGCATCGGCAAATCTCTGGCCGGCCAGTACGATCAGGCTATCCTGTTGCCCAACTCGCTAAAGTCGGCGCTGGTACCTTTTTTCGCCGGTATCAAGAAGCGCACCGGCTGGCGCGGCGAGTTCCGCTACGGCCTGCTCAATGACGTGCGTACGCTCGATAAAGAACGCTATCCGCTGATGATCGAGCGCTTCATGGCGTTGGCCTATGAGCCGAATGCCGAGTTGCCGAAACCGTATCCGCGTCCAAGCCTGCAAATCGACCCGGTGACCCGCGAAGCGGCACTGGCCAAATTTGGCCTGACCCTCGACCGCCCGGTTTTGGCCCTGTGCCCTGGCGCCGAGTTCGGCGAATCCAAGCGCTGGCCGTCCGAGCATTACGCCAAAGTCGCCGAAGCGCGGATTCGCGAAGGCTGGCAGGTGTGGCTGTTCGGTTCGAAAAATGATCATGCGGTGGGTGAAGACATCCGCGCACGATTGATCCCGGGCCTGCGAGAAGAATCGGTGAACCTCAGCGGCGACACTTCTTTGGCCGAGGCGATTGACCTGCTGTCCTGTGCTGATTCGGTGGTGTCCAACGACTCCGGCCTGATGCATGTTGCGGCAGCGCTGAACCGCCCGTTGGTGGCGGTTTACGGTTCGACCTCGCCGGGCTTCACCCCACCGCTGGCCGAGCACGTCGAAATCGTCCGCCTGGGCCTCGATTGCAGTCCGTGCTTCGACCGTACTTGCCGTTTCGGCCATTACAACTGCCTGCGCCAATTGATGCCGGAAGCGGTCAACGATGCCTTGCAGAAATTGCAGGGCTCTGTGGTCGAGGTTCATTAAGTTGCGGGTATTGCTGATCAAGACTTCATCGCTGGGCGACGTGATTCACGCGTTGCCGGCGCTGACCGACGCGGCTCGGGCGATTCCCGGGATCCAGTTCGATTGGGTTGTGGAAGAAGGCTTTGCCGAAATCCCGACCTGGCACCCGGCCGTAGGCAAAGTGATTCCGGTGGCGATTCGCCGCTGGCGCAAAAACCTCTGGCAGACCATCAAGAGTGGCGAGTGGAAGCGCTTCAAGCAAAGCGTTCGCGCGAGCAAATATGACTTGGTGATCGACGCGCAGGGCCTGCTGAAAAGCGCCTGGCTGACCCGTTATGTCAAAGCCCCGGTGGCCGGCCTCGATAAAGGCTCGGCACGCGAGCCGATGGCGTCGCGTTTCTATGACCGCAAATTGGCCGTGGCCCGTGGTCAGCACGCCGTCGAACGCGTGCGTCAGTTGTTCGCGATTGCCTTGGGTTACGACCTCCCCAAAGGTTTGGGCGATTACGGCCTGAACGTCGAGCGTCTGGTCGAACTGCCGCGCAAAAACGCTTTCGTGGTGTTCCTCCACGGCACCACTTGGGACACCAAGCACTGGCCGGAAGCCTACTGGCGCGAGCTGACCGAGCGTGTTGGTTACCTTGGCGTTGGCGTCAAACTGCCATGGGGCAACCCGCTGGAGAAAGCCCGCGCCGAGCGCATCGCCGCCGGTTTCAAACACGCTGAAGTGTTGCCGAAACTGAATCTGGCCGGCGTCGGCAAGGTGCTGGCCGGGGCTCAGGCCTGCGTGGCGGTGGATACCGGTCTCGGTCACCTTGCGGCAGCGCTGGATGTACCGACGATTTCGCTGTTCGGCCCGACCAACCCGGGCCTGACCGGCGCCTACGGCAAACTGCAGATTCACTTGGCCAGCGATTTCCCGTGCGCGCCGTGCCTGCAAAAGAAATGTACCTATCAACCGACCGCGCAGGATGCCCGTCAGTTTGACCTGAAACGCGAGCAGCCTCTGTGCTTCACGCGTCTGAATCCCGAGCGTGTCGCCAGCCGACTGAGCACGTTGTTAATGGCTGAGGAGCTGCGCTGATGCAATTGGCTTTTGTCCTGTACAAATATTTCCCGTTTGGTGGTTTGCAGCGCGACTTCATGCGCATCGCCCTCGAATGCCAGAAGCGCGGCCACCAGATCCGCGTCTACACGCTGATCTGGGAAGGCGACGTGCCGCCGGGTTTCGAAGTGCTGGTGGCGCCGGTCAAGGCGTTTTTCAATCACCGTCGCAACGAAAAACTCAGCGCATGGATGGAAGCGGATCTGGCCAAGCGTCCGGTGGATCGCCTGATCGGTTTCAACAAGATGCCGGGGCTGGACGTCTACTACGCCGCCGACGGCTGCTTTGAAGACAAGGCGCAGAACCTGCGCAACTCGCTGTACCGCCGCTGGGGCCGCTATCGCCACTTCGCCGAGTACGAGCGCGCGGTATTCGCCAAAGACGCGAAAACCGAAGTGCTGATGATTTCCGAAGTGCAGCAGCCGCTGTTCATCAAACATTACGACACCCCGCTGGAGCGCTTCCATCTGCTGCCGCCGGGCATCGCTCAGGATCGTCGCCGCCCTGCGGATGCTGACGAAATTCGCGCCGGCTTCCGCGCCGAATTCAACCTCAAGGACGACGACCTGCTGCTGGTGCAGATCGGCTCCGGGTTCAAGACCAAAGGCGTAGATCGCAGCCTCAAGACGCTGGCCGCATTGCCGGCCGAACTGAAGAAGCGCACCCGGCTGTTTGTAATCGGCCAGGATGACCCCAAATTGTTCCAGATGCAGAGTGCAACTTTGGGCCTGGGCGATAACGTGACGTTCCTCAAGGGGCGCAGCGATATCCCGCGTTTTCTGCTCGGCGCCGATTTGTTGATCCACCCGGCGTACAACGAAAACACCGGTACAGTGCTGCTCGAAGCGCTGGTCGCCGGTCTACCGGTGCTGGTCAGCGCTGTCTGCGGTTACGCCCATTACATTGCCGAGGCGGATGCCGGGCGAGTGCTGGACGAACCGTTCGATCAGGCGCAACTGACGCAGTATCTGACCGAAATGTTGAAAGACGACGCTGCACGCGCGGCCTGGAGCCGCAATGGGCTGGCCTTCGCCGAGACGGCCGACCTCTACAGCATGCCGCAGCACGCGGCCGATGTGATTCTGGCGGAGCACGCTTAAATGAAGTTGATGCTGGCTGAACCGTTCAAGAGCCTCTGGGCCGGACGCGACCCGTTCGCCGAAGTCGAGGGCTTGCAGGGCGAGGTTTATCGCGAGCTGGAAGCCCGCCGGACATTGCGCACGGAAGTCGATGGCAACGGATTTTTCGTCAAGATCCACCGTGGTATCGGCTGGGGCGAAATCTTCAAGAACCTGCTGACCGCCAAGCTGCCGGTGCTCGGCGCGGGTCAGGAGTGGCAGGCAATCCAGCGTTTGCAGGAAGTCGGCGTGCCGACCATGACTGCCGTCGCCTATGGCGAGAAGGGTAGTAACCCGGCGGATCAGCATTCGTTCATCGTCACTGAAGAGCTGGCGCCGACCATCAGCCTCGAAGACTTCAGTATCGACTGGATCAAACAGCCGCCCGAGCCAAAACTCAAGCGTGCGCTGATCGCCGAAGTGGCGCGTATGACCGGCATGATGCATCGCGCCGGCGTCAACCACCGCGACTGCTACATCTGCCATTTCCTGCTGCACACCGACAAACCGGTGATGGCGGAGGATTTCAAGCTGTCGGTGATTGACCTGCACCGTGCCCAGACCCGTGCGAAGATTACCCAACGCTGGCGCAACAAGGATCTGGCGGCGCTGTACTTTTCCGCGCTGGACATCGGCCTGACCCGTCGCGACAAACTGCGTTTCCTCAAAAGCTATTTCCAGCAGCCGCTGCGCCAGATCCTGGTTGAAGAAGCGCCGCTGCTGAACTGGCTGGAAGGCAAGGCCAACAAGCTCTATGCGCGTAAACAGCGATACGGGGATGCGCTCTGATGGCGGGCTGGACTCTTGAGCCGCAATACAGCGATCTCGCCGAAGACTTTGGCAGCCTCGACGCCGTATTTGCCCTGCAAGGCGAGCGCCTGACCCGTGACCCGTTGTCCGAGGTCATTCGCGTGCAACGCAATGGCGTCAACTATTACGTCAAGCGCTACGTCGGTGCCGGAAAAGGCCTGCGCCGTTACCTCGGCAAGCCACGGGTGAAAATGGAATGGCAGAACCTAAAACGCTTCGCCAAGTGGGGCATTCCCACCGCCGAAGTGGTGGCGTGGGGCCTGGAGCGCCGTGGCGCGGCGTATGATCGTGGCGCGATGATCACCCGCGAACTGCCCAACACCGAAGACCTCTCGGCGCTCGCCGAGCGCAAGGACCCGAAGCTCAAGGATCGCGCCTGGGTCGACGGCGTCAGCCGGCAATTGGCCGGCTATACACGGACAATGCACGATCAGCGTTTTACCCATAACGATCTGAAATGGCGCAACCTGTTGATCGATGATCAGGCGCGCATATTTCTCATCGATTGCCCCAATGGCGGGTTCTGGCGCGGGTTCTGGCTCAAGTATCGGATCACCAAGGATCTGGCCTGTCTCGACAAGCTCGCCAAATACCACCTGTCCAATACCCAACGCCTGCGCTTCTATATGCAATACCGCCAGTGCGATCGGCTGAATGTTGCCGACAAGAAACGGATTCGGCACGTGGTGAGATTTTTCGAGGGACGTGAATGACTGATTTTCTGGCCGAAGAAGACCGGGCGCTGCTTGAGCGCCACGGTCTAGGCACTTTTGACGCCCTGTGGGCCAAGCAGCTAGAAGCGGTGGACGAGCCTAATACCGCTCGTGGCGGCTGGAGCAGCGTGTTTCGTCTGGATCTGGAAGGTCAGGGTTACTACCTCAAGCGCCAGAGCAATTACCTGACCCGTACCTTGCATGCGCCTTTCGGCGAGCCAAGCTTTGCTCGTGAATTTCGCAACATCAGCCGTTATCGCAAGCTCGGCATTCCGGCGCTGCAAGCGGCATTTTTCGGTGAGCGCAAAGTCGATGGCGAAGTTCGCGCAATCCTTCTGACGCGCGCGCTGGACGGCTGGAGCGACCTTGAGTCGCTGCTGGCGGGCTGGTCGCAGCTGAGCGCCGTGCAGCAATCGGCGATCCTCAAGGCCTGCGGGTTGCTGGCTCGGCATCTGCACGGCGTACGCCAGGTGCATGGCTGCTTCTATCCCAAACACATTTTTCTGCGGGCCAACGGCGACGGGTATCAGGCGCAACTGATCGACCTGGAAAAAACCCGACCGTTATTGTTCGGCATGCGTGACCGGATCAAGGATCTGGAGCCGCTGCAGCGTCGTGCGCCGGAGTGGCGCGAGGCGCAATTGCGTGAATTGCTCGCGGCTTATCTCGATCAGTCGACCGACAGTTCGCTGCTCGACAACTGGCTTGCCCGGCTGACGGCGCGACGTAGTCACAAGGAGACTCGCTGATGCAATTGTCCGCGCTGGCCGCTGTCGGGCGAGCCCCAGAACTGCCGCTGACGGTGACACTTTCCGATGCGGCCGGCGCTGCGGATCTGCAGTTGTTGAGTCTGCTGCGGGTGTTGCCGGGGCAGCGTTACGTTGGTGCCGGCGTCTGGCGCGGCCGGCCGGTGCTGGCCAAGTTGCTGGTCGGCAGCAAGGCTGCCCGGCACTTTCAGCGTGAGCTGGAAGGCGTGCGCTTGCTGGCAGCTCAAGGTCTGACGACTCCGCTGCTGCTGGCCGATGGTCTGGTGAACGGTGAGGGTGGCTGGCTGCTGTTCGATTTCCTTGAGGGTGCCGAAAGCCTTGGTGAGGCCTGGAGCAAAGTCGAGGCGCTGCCGGTGCTGGCGGATGAGCAATCCGCCGTGTTGGCCGAGGCGCTCGGCGCCATCGGTGAGTTGCACGGCAAGGGGCTTTGGCAGGAAGACCTGCATCTGGACAACCTGCTGCGACATGGCGGTCAGTTGTACTTGATCGACGGTGCCGGCATCTGTGTGGAAACCGCCGGTCAACCGCTGTCACGGCAGAAGGTTCTGGAAAACCTCGGTGTGTTTTTTGCTCAGTTGCCCAAGGCGCTCGAGCAGTACACCGAAGAGTTGCTGGTTTATTACCTGCTGAGCAACAGCGAGCACGCGTTGCCGCTGGAAGCCTTGCAGAAACAGATCGACAAGGTGCGCCGCTGGCGTTTGAAGGATTACCTGATCAAGGTCGGCCGCGAATGCACGCTGTTCAGCGTCCAGCGTGGGGCGTTTGGTTTGCGGGCGATCCGGCGCGAGGAAGAAACGGCCATGGTGCCGGTGCTTGAGCAGGCCGATGCGCTCCTTGATCAGGGCCATCTCTATAAAACCGGCGGGGCCGCGAGCGTCGGCAAGGTCGAAGTGGGCGCACGCACACTGGTGATCAAGCGCTATAACATCAAGGGCTTTGCCCATTGGCTCAAGCGTTTCTGGCGTCCGAGTCGTGCCTGGCACTCATGGCGCGAGGGCAATCGCCTGGCGTTTCTTGGTATTGCCACGCCCAAGCCGCTGGCAGTGCTGGAAAAGCGTTTTTTGTGGTTGCGCAGTCGCGCGTATCTGGTGACCGAGTTCCTGCCGGGGCCAGACATCATCGAGCGCTTCGCGCCTTACGTTGAAAATGGCGAGGCGCCGGAATCGGAATTGCAGGCGCTGGATGTGCTGTTTGCGCAATTGATTGCCGAACGCATCAGTCATGGTGATTTCAAAGGCCATAATCTGTTCTGGCAGGACGATCGCTGGGCTCTGATCGATCTGGATTCGATGTGCCAGCATGGCTCGATGGGCACCTTCGTGGGGGCCTATGCGCGGGATCGCGCGCGGTTCATGCGTAACTGGCCGGAGAGTAGCGCGCTCTATCAGGTGATTGATCAGCGTTTGCCCAAAGATATCTCCAGCGCGACCTGAGAGGTTTGTTGAGCGCAGCCAATCGCGCGCTCGGCAATGGGGGACAAGATCCAGCGACTTGTCCTACAGCCTCATCAGAAGCGATGAACTGTGCCCGCTGCGGCCTCGATGCTAGTTTGCCTGACGACTTCGGAGGGCAACTCTTGACGATCAAAAAGGCTGTGACGCTGGGCGCTTTTTCATGGGTTTTTTCAGGCTGCGGCAGCGCCCTGACGGTATTGCAAGACGATGCCGACGTTGCTCGCGACATGCGCAAGCAAAAAACCTACTGCCAATCCATTTCGCGCATTTACAGCGGCCTGGCCTACGACTTCTGCGTATTGAACGCACCGCCAGATCCAAGCGGCTACCTCGTACCTTTCGTGTTGCTGGATTTGCCGCTATCCGGTGCATTCGACACGGTTGTGCTGCCCTATACGATTTATCGGCAGGTCACTGAGGGCCACCTCAGCATTTATTGGCGCAGGGGCGGTTATTGAGCCAAACGACAAGGTATATCTGAACCATTCGCTCCGGGGCAATTCGCACAGGGTAATTCCCGTCTTGTTTACGCTATAATCCCGCCCTTTAGCTGTCTCTCGCCTCGCGCGAGGGCACATCAATTTTCAAGGCGCATCGCGCCTGCATGCAGACTAAAGAGGCTAGACCCCTGTGGCATTGACGATTCTTGGCCTGTCCGGCGCCCTTAGCCATGACCCTTCAGCAGCCTTGTACATCGACGGCAAGCTGGTGGCGGCGGCTGAAGAAGAGCGCTTCGTACGCGATAAGCATGCAAAGAACCGCATGCCCTACGAATCGGCGAAGTTCTGTCTTGAACAGGCCGGCATCAAGCCGTCCGACGTTGACGTGGTTGCGATCCCGTTCGCCCCGATCAGCCTGTTCGGCAAGGCCCGCTGGCACTATGCCAAGCGGTACTGGTACGCCCCGGACCGTGCCCTCGACGCGATCCTGATGGGTAACCGTCGCTACAAGCGCTATCGCAACAAGATTGTCTGGTGCCTCGAGCAACTGGGCTTTGATCCGAAAAAAATCAAGATCGAGCCCGTCGAGCATCATTTGGCTCACGCTTCCAGCGCATACCACTGCTCCGGTTTCAAAGAGAAAACCGCGATCCTCGGTATCGACGGCAAGGGCGAGTACGCCACGACCTTCTTCGGTTACGGCGAAAACGGCAAGATCCACAAGATCAAGGAATTCTTTGATCCGGACTCCCTCGGCGGCCTGTACGGTGCGATCACCGAATTCCTCGGTTTCGAGATGCTCGACGGCGAGTTCAAGGTCATGGGCATGGCGCCATACGGTGACGCCAGCAAATACGACTTCTCGCGTCTGGCTTCGTTTGAGAACGGCGAACTGGTGATCAATACCGACTACGCCAACGTGATCGGCCTGCGTCGTTACAAAGAGAAGGGCAAGGGTTTCTACTTCTCGCCGAAGCTGATCGAATGGCTTGGCCCGAAACGTGAAGGCGATATCGCTGACGAACCTTACATCCACTACGCCGCGAGCATGCAAGCGCTGTTCGAGAAACTGGCGTTGCAGATGATCGACTACTACCTGGGCGATGTGCTCAAGGAAACCGGCAAACTGGCATTCGCCGGTGGCTGTGCGTTGAACGTCAAGCTCAACCAGAAAATCATCGCCCGTGATGACATCAAGGAATTGTTCGTACAACCGGCTTCCGGCGATGCTGGCACCGCAGTTGGCGCAGCAGCCTATGTGTCCCACGCCCGTGGCGTACCGGTCGAGAAGATGGAGCACGTCTACCTCGGCCCGTCCTACAGCAACGAAGACGTGATCGCCGCGTGCGCCCGTCACGAGAGCAAGCCGGCCTGGCGCAAACTCGACAACATGCCGGAGCAGATCGCCAAAATCATGGTTGAAGGCAATCCTGTTGCCTGGTTCCAGGGTCGCATGGAGTTTGGTCCGCGTGCGTTGGGTGGCCGTTCGATCATTGGCTGCCCAAGCGTGGCTGGCGTGGCTGACCGCATCAACCACCAGATCAAGTTCCGCGAGCGCTGGAGGCCTTTCTGCCCGTCGATGCTCGACACCGTCGCCCCACAGATGATCAAGATTGATCACCCGGCGCCGTTCATGACCTTCACCTTTGAAGTGGCCGAAGAGTGGAAGACCCGCGTGCCGGAAGTCGTCCACGAAGACGGTACGTCCCGTGCCCAGGTGCTCAAGCGCGAGTACAATCCGCGCTACTACGACATGATGAAGGCATTGGAAAATCTGACCGGCAATGGCGTGTCGCTGAACACCTCGCTCAACCGTCGAGGTGAACCGATGATCTGCTCGCCGACCGACGCGCTGAACATGTTTTTCGGCTCGGATCTGGAATACCTGATCATGGAAGATATTCTGGTCGTTAAAGAGGGTGTGAAAGGATACGGTCTTGACTGAGACACTGATCAGCGTTGTGATTCCCGTTTACAACTACGCGAGAACCCTGCCCCGTGCAGTGGAATCGGTGTTGGCGCAACTGGATGAAGCGACGGCAGATCTGTTGATCATCGACGATGGGTCGACGGACGAGACGCCTGAGGTAGTGGAGAGACTTCTGCTCAAGCATGGCGGGCGTTTTCGCGCGCTGCGCAAAAGCAATGGCGGCTTGTCGACAGTGCGCAATCGGGGTCTCGAAGAGACGACCGGGCAGTATCTGGTCTTTCTTGATTCCGACGACGAAATGGCGCCCGGCGCACTGGCTGCGCTTTCAGAACATATCGCCAGCAACCCTGAAAGTCGGATGGTCATTGGCGCGCACTGGTCGGTGTTTGCTGACGGCAGGCGCAGCTTGCAGTCAGCCAAACCCTTGCCTTTGACCCCCCGGCAGCGATTGCAGGGCTACCTGCTGGACAAGACCGTGTCGATTTCCAACGGCGCCTGTGCAATGCATCGTGATGTATTCGTTCCGGGTAATTACCCGGAGCATTTGCGCAACGTCGAGGACCTGCCAGTGTTTGCTCAAGTGCTGGCGCGTTTTCCTTGCAGCGTTCTGGACAAGCCTCTGGCACTTATCTACAAGCATGCCGACAGCATGCGCCATGATTTGCGCCAAAGTCTTGCAGCCGGTACCGAGCAGGTTGTCAGCGAAGTGTTCTCCAAGCGACGGATGCCGGAAGGGATGCACGACCTGCGGCAGGCATTTCTGGCGCAGCGTTGCCTGTCGCTGTTCCGCGATTGTTATTCCCATGGCAAGTACGACTTGGCCAAGTCCTTCTATTTTCAGGCGTTGCGTGCAGACTGGCGTACGGTTTCGCGTTGGTCATACACTCGCAAGGCTTTGCGGCTGCTGTTTCGGTAATGGTTCGCGCAGTGCATGCGCGTACCTGGTAATGGGTGTCGATGAGGTGGCTGGGTGAAAGGTACGGGCAGCAAGTTGGGAGTTAAAGTCTCCAGGATCGTCGACGAATACCCGGTATGGCTGGCATTTTGTGGCAGTTTGCTGCTCTCGCTGATTGCGGTCATGGGCACCGCGACAGTAGGGCGAGATGCCGCGCTGTACATTGATATTGCGCAACAGGTAACTGAACACGGCCCCAATGTAGCCTGGGCAACTTTCGACTGGCCCTGGTTTTCCTTTCTGCTGGCTGGCACGCATATCGTCCTGCGTTTACCGCTGGAACTGAGCGCCTATCTCTGGTGCGGGCTTTTCTTTGCCGGTACCAGTGCGTTGATGGTGGACTGCATACGTCAGCGTTCACCTGACATCACCCGCTGGGCTTGCCTGGTGGTGCTGGCGATGCCGGCAGTCAATGCCTTCCGAAATGACATCATTCGTGAATGCGGTTTCTGGTTTTTCTGTACGCTGACGCTCTGGCTTGCGTTGCGCTGGCAGGCCCGTGGTGGCTGGTTTCGTGCGGCATTCATCCATCTGGCCATAGTCGCGGCCGCCTTGTTCCGGCTGGAAGCCTTGTTGCTGATTCCGGCGTTGGCGCTGTGGCAGTTGCCCAGTCTATGGTCGTCG
Organism: Pseudomonas sp. LBUM1652; assembly: GCF_059716105.1. Lineage (NCBI taxonomy): Bacteria > Pseudomonadati > Pseudomonadota > Gammaproteobacteria > Pseudomonadales > Pseudomonadaceae > Pseudomonas > Pseudomonas sp. LBUM1652. The sequence continues at coordinate 553,657 of NZ_CP166804.1, forward strand.
ACTCGACGCCTGCAATTTCTTCAGTTCTCGCTGCTGCCGGTTTTGGGGTTGCTGGTCATCTCGGTATCGGGCGTGCTCCTGTCGGCGCGTGTGATGCTTTATCTGGACATGATTGCCCCCCACGGCGTGCTGTCATCGTTTCAGATGCTATGCGATCAATTTGCCAACTCGCTGATCAACAAGTACTCCCAGGATGAAGCTGGCCGAATCATTTTCTTCGGCATCCTGGCGACAATGACCATCAGTTTCGTGAAATTGATGGGGCCTTTCGCCGTTCCTTTCATTTTGCGTCGCAACTGGGGTGCGCTAAGCATCTACTGGCGCGAATATCGCCCCTTCGCATGGGCGGCGTTGCTGTACCTGGTGGTGCTGGTGCTGTTTTTCATCAAGCAGCAGTTCATGAATACGCGCTACCTGAGTTTTCTGAATCTGCTGTTCGTGCCGGTACTGGCGATGGGGTTGGCGGCGTTTGTGCGCGAGTTCCCGCGTTGGGGCAAGTGGTTGGTTGTTTTGGCGCTTTTGGTGATGCTGTCGAACGTCATTTCCACCGGGGCCGGTAAAACTCACTATGTCGACGCGGGCCGCTGGGTGTCTTCCCACGTTGAACCGGGTGCGCCGATCTGGTTCGAGGATGGGCGGATCAGTTACTACGCCGGTCGCGGCTATGTGCTGCCAGCTTTGACCCAGGAAGAGGCACTGTCGCCAGCGCATGCCGGCGACTATCGGTATTTTGTGATCGAGGCGAAGGGTGACGAGCCTTGGCTGAAGGAGTGGCTGCAAGCGCACAAGCTGCGCATCATCGAGCACTTCGCCAATCGAAAAGGTGCAACGGTCGTAGTCATTGGCCGCTAAGGTTTAACTCAGCAGCGGCCGCAGGCGCGAGATCAATGGCGCCTGCCGGTTGCTCGGCAGGGCTTGGCGGTAACCTTCAATAAAGCTGTTGCCGGCGTCCTGCCCCAGCAGCCATTGCCGGTCTTCCTTGTAACGCAGCAAGTGGGCGAAATTGCGCAGGCGTTTGCTGTCGCTGAGTGCGCGCTTCTGGCAGCGCAGGTCGGCGATATCGATCAGGCCCAGGTGGTTGTCGGGAGTCAGTACGACGTTGCCAAAGTGCAGCGATCGAAAGTACACACCTTTCTCGTGCAATTGCGCAAAGAACCCGCCCAGTTGGAATCTCAGAGAATCATTGCCTTCGCGGGTGCCTTGTAACTGGCGCACCGTTTCGCCCGCGAGCGGGGTGTAATACACGCAGTCACGTTCGATGCTCGGGATGCGATAGACCGCGATGACTTTCGGGCAGAGGATGCCGCGCTCCTCAAGTGCCCGGGTGTTGTCGGCAAAGCGTTGCGCGTATGGATAGAGCAGCGCCGAACTGAGCAGCCGTTTGCGGCGGAACAGCTTGAGCATGCGACCATCGGCCAATCTGAGCACTTTGTCGCCGGAACCGTCGGCTTCCAGTACGTGTGCACCTTCGCGCAGTGCCTCGTAAGTGCTGTGATCAATCGATTGCATGTCCGGCTCCCCATCATTAGCGGCGTATCTTAACCGACTTGGTCAAGGGCTGGCGTGAAGTCATGTTTATCGAGGGAAAAACGCGTGTGATATCATCCCAGCCTCACTGAATTGTGCGGATCACCATGAGCAGTCCTGAACCGAAAGCCCAGTCAACGCTGGCGATCTACTTCCGCCTATTGGCTTACGTGCGGCCTTATGCCGGTCTCTTCCTTCTCAGCATCGTCGGGTTTCTGATCTTCGCATCGACTCAGCCGATGCTCGCTTACATCCTCAAGTACTTTGTCGATGGGCTGGCCAATCCTGAAGCCAGTCTGTTTCCGGGCAACCCCTATCTGGGCAAATTGCAGTTGCTCCAAACCGTGCCGCTGATGATCGTCTTCATTGCTCTGTTGCAGGGCGTCGGGTCGTATCTGGGCAACTTCTTCCTGGCGCGGGTTTCACTGGGCCTGGTGCATGACCTGCGGGTCGTGCTGTTCAACAAATTGCTGGAGTTGCCTAACCGCTTCTTCGACAAGAACAACTCCGGCCATCTGATTTCCCGGATCACCTTTAACGTGACGATGGTCACCGGTGCGGCGACGGATGCGATCAAAGTGGTCATCCGTGAAGGCATGACCGTGATTTTCCTGTTCTGCACCCTGTTGTGGATGAACTGGAAACTCACCCTGGTGATGGTGGCCATCCTGCCGGTGATCGGCATCATGGTGAACAGCACCAGCAAGAAATTCCGCAAGCAAAGCAAAAAGATCCAGGTGTCGATGGGCAACGTTACGCACGTCGCTTCCGAGACGATCCATGGTTATCGCGTCGTGCGCAGCTTCGGCGGTGAAGTCTACGAGAAAAACCGCTTTCGCGACGCCAGCCAGAGCAACACCGACAAGCAACTGACGATGACCAAGACCGGCGCGGTTTACACGCCGATGCTGCAACTGGTGACTTACAGCGCCATGGCCGTGGTCATGTTCCTTGTGCTGTACCTTCGTGGTGACGCATCACCGGGTGATCTGGTGGCTTACATCACCATGGCCGGTCTGTTGCCCAAGCCTATCCGTCAGTTGTCCGAAGTCAGCTCGACCATCCAGAAAGGTGTGGCCGGTGCCGAGAGTATCTTCGAACAGTTGGATGAGCCGGCTGAAGTGGATCAGGGCACGGTCGAGCGCGATCGTCTTGAAGGCCGACTGGAAGTGCGCAATCTCAGCTTCCAGTACCCGGACACCGACAAGCAGGTGCTCAACGACATCAGCTTTGTCGTGGAGCCAGGGCAAATGGTCGCATTGGTTGGCCGTTCGGGCAGCGGCAAGTCCACCCTTGCCGGGCTGATTCCGCGTTTTTACCAGCACGAACAGGGGCAGATTCTGCTCGATGGCGTCCAAGTGCAGGATTTCACCTTGCGCAGTCTTCGTCGTCAGATCGCTCTGGTAACCCAGGCGGTCACGCTGTTCAACGATACGGTGACCAACAACATCGCGTACGGCGATCTGGCGGGCGCGCCCTTCGAAGAGGTCAAGCGTGCCGCTTCCGAGGCCTATGCCGACGAGTTCATCGTCAAGATGCCGCAGGGCTACGAAACCATGGTTGGCGAGAACGGTGTGCTGCTTTCCGGCGGCCAGCGTCAGCGTATCGCCATCGCTCGGGCGCTTCTCAAAGACGCGCCGCTGTTGATACTCGATGAAGCCACTTCAGCCCTCGATACCGAGTCGGAGCGGCATATTCAGGCAGCGTTGGATCATGTGGTGCAGAACCGCACGACCCTGGTGATTGCGCACCGCTTGAGCACCATCGAGAAGGCTGACCTGATTCTGGTCATGGATGAAGGCCGGATCGTTGAACGCGGCACCCACGCACAACTGCTGGAGCAGAACGGCTATTACTCCCGTCTGCACGCCAAAGAGTTTGAAGAGGGTGATGAAATTCAGCCGGCCCACGCGACCAACGTATGCTGACGATGTTTCGCAGCTTTCGTGAACGTGGCTGGACGGAGATCGACCGGGACGCCTACGCCCGGGCATGGCAGCGTTTCGGCGGCAGCTTCGCGACGCATCCCGAGGTGGTCGAGCGTCTGTCGACGTTCGTGGGTATCGAACTGCGCTATCTGGGCTGGATCGTTGGCGGCGATGTTGTCGCCGCCATTCCCTGCTGGGGTCGGCATGTAGCTTTGTCCAAGGAAGTGCTCAAGCGCGAAGGCAAGCGCGGGTTGCTGGACATGGGCAATGCGGAAATCATTCTGCCGATCGCGCCCGATGTCGTCGTGCCGGTTCGCCAGCGCATGGCTTATGTCTCCCAGCTCAATGCCGAGCAGATCAGTACCTTGAAAGTGCAGCCGGAGGGCCTGGCCCTGGCCCGATTGCCGGAAGAGTATTCGAAGAAGTTCCGCTACAACCAGCGTCGCGAGCAGCGCTTGCTTGAAGAGGCGGGTGGTTCGCTGGTGCCGATGTCCGAGTTTTCTGCCCAAGAGCAGGCGCAGGCATACGCTGATCTGTTTCAGCGTCGCTGGGGCTTTGAAGTGCCGGGCAAGGCCGGGCTCGTAGAAGTCTTTACACTGTTGCGCGAATTCATGACGGGTTCCGTCGCCATGCTCGAATCGGCGCCGGTGGCCATTCAGGTGCTGTACCGCGTCGAGGCGCCGCAATGGGTTTCGCTGGAATACATCAATGGTGGTGTCGACCCGCAGAGTCGTGAGTTCAGCCCCGGTAGCGTACTGAGTTTCGTCAACACTCAGCAGGCCTGGGCAGACGCGCAGGCGCTGGGCAAGCCTTTGCGTTATTCATTCGGTCGTGCCGACCGTGAGTACAAGGATCGCTGGTGCCACACGGTGCCGGTCTACAAGGTCTGAATTGATGAGCGCTCGCAAGCAACAGCTACTTAAGGCCCACCGGCGCAACAAGCGGATGTTCCTTGTCGCGTTCCTGGTTGCGCTGCTGGTGATCGGATTCCTGATCGGCTGGTGGCTGGTGCCGCTGTTGCTGGTGCTGGCCTGGGTTGCCCACGAGGCATGGTTTGCCGATCACTTGTTTTACCGGCCATCCGACGATTATCGATACGACTTTCCAGCGAATGCTGCGCGTCAGCAGGTAAGCCTGGACGGCGGCGTGGTGCGCCTGAGCGGCTCGTTGGCGCCGGGCGAAACGCTCATTCTCGAGCTTGAATTGAAGTCCGGCTGGCTGGGGCGCTGGCTCGATCCTTACGTTCAGGTGGGTGATGATCGCCAGGACTTCGAACGTGGGGTCAAGGGGCGGCGTTTCCTGAATCTTTCCGGGCAGGCGGATACGCTAAGTCAAGGCGCGCTGACGCTGTGCGGCCGATATTGCGCGCTGGGTGCCACGGGCACGCTGTGGGTCATGGCCAATCCCGATTACACCCGTCAGCGCGTGATGGTCATTGCGCCCCATGCCGATGATGCGGAACTGGCTGCCTTCGGCCTCTACAGCCGCAGCGAAGACGTTAGCATCGTCACCCTGACCCAAGGCGAAATCGAGGCTGAAAACTTCCAGTCACTGGGCCTCGATCAATCCGCCGCTGCCCGGCTGAAGGGTCGTTTACGCAGTTGGGACAGTCTCGTTATTCCTTTATGGGGCGGCGTACCGGCCGAGCGTTGCGTGCAATTGGGTTATTACTGCCTGCAATTGCCAGCGATGGCCGCAGAACCGGCCACGGCGTTCGGTTCCCGTGAGTCGCAGGAAAGCGATGTACGCAGTGTGCGCCGACACAATCCGCTGACCTTGCCTGCCGACGCCGATGGGCAGCCGACCTGGCAGAATCTGGTCGCAGACGTGACCGCGCTGCTGGAACACTATCGTCCAGAGGTAGTGGTCACGCCGCATCCTGAGCTGGATCCGCATAGCGACCACGTTGCCTCCACCCAGGCACTGCTTGCGGCGATTGCCCTGAGCGACTGGAAACCCAAAACCTTGCTCATGTACGCCAACCACCTGCATGACAACGACCGCTGGCCGATGGGGCCTGCCGGTGCCGGTGTCGCGTTGCCGCCGGCCATCGAACCATTGCCGGCCGACCGCTTGTGGAGCCCGCTGCTTTCAGCGGACGTGCAACTGGACAAGGCCATGGCGCTGGCCATGGAGCACGACTTGCAGGGTGGGCAAGTGTTCAAGCGCCAACTGCGACGCTGGATCCAGCACGCTTTGGCGGGTCGTCGCTGGCCTGTCACGGGCAGTAACGAGTTTTTCCGCAAGGCTGTCCGGCGTCATGAGTTGTTCTGGGTGCGCGACCTTTCAGATTGAGGCGGACGGCGCTTTACCCTGTGTTAATATCGCGCCCCTGTTCATTTTGTATGTGGGTTGCTCCATGAAGTTGTCCATGCCGCGTTTCGATCAAGCCCCGGTCTTGGTAGTCGGCGATGTCATGCTCGACCGTTACTGGCATGGCGGAACCTCACGGATTTCCCCTGAGGCCCCGGTGCCGGTCGTTAAAGTCGAGCAAATCGAAGATCGTCCGGGCGGTGCCGCGAACGTTGCCTTGAACATTGCCGCGCTGGGTGCGCCGGCGTCCCTGGTCGGTGTGACCGGTGACGACGAAGCCGCCGACAGCCTGAGCAACAGCCTCAAGGGCGCGGGCGTACGAGCTTTGTTCCAGCGCATTGCGCATCAGCCAACCATCGTCAAGCTGCGGGTCATGAGCCGGCACCAGCAATTGCTGCGTATCGACTTCGAAGAACCGTTCGCCACCGACGCCCTGGCCCTTGGCTCGCAGGTCGATGACTTGCTCGAAGGCATCAAGGTGCTGGTGTTGTCCGATTACGGCAAAGGCGCGCTGAAAAACCACCAGGCATTGATCCAGGCGGCACGCGCGAAGAATATTCCGGTGCTGGCCGACCCGAAAGGCAAGGATTTCTCGATCTACCGTGGCGCCAGCCTGATCACCCCGAACCTCAGCGAATTCGAAGCCATCGTCGGCGGCTGCGCCGATGAGCACGAACTCGTCAGCAAGGGTGCGACGCTGATGCACGACCTCGAGCTCGGCGCTTTGCTGGTGACTCGCGGTGAGCACGGCATGACCCTGCTGCGTCCTGACCAGCCTGCGCTGCACCTGCCGGCCCGGGCCCGTGAAGTGTTCGACGTGACCGGTGCCGGTGACACAGTGATTTCCACCCTGGCGGCGGCCATTGCGGCGGGCGAGGATCTGCCTCATGCGGTGGCGTTGGCCAACCTGGCGGCAGGCATCGTGGTCGGCAAGCTCGGTACGGCGGCCATCAGCGCCCCGGAACTGCGTCGCGCCATTCAGCGTGAAGAAGGTTCCGAGCGCGGTGTGCTGGGCCTGGAGCAGTTGCTGCTCGCGGTGGCCGATGCCCGCGCGCACAACGAAAAAATCGTGTTCACCAATGGCTGCTTCGACATCCTGCATGCCGGCCATGTGACCTATCTGGAACAGGCGCGGGCCCAGGGCGATCGCCTGATTGTCGCAGTCAACGACGATGCGTCGGTCAGCCGTCTGAAAGGGCCGGGGCGCCCGATCAACAGCGTCGACCGGCGCATGGCTGTGCTGGCCGGGCTTGGGGCGGTGGACTGGGTTATCAGCTTCCCTGAAGGCACCCCGGAAAATCTGTTGCGCGAGGTCAAACCGGACGTACTGGTCAAGGGCGGCGATTACGGGATCGAGCAAGTGGTCGGCGCTGACATCGTGACCGCTTATGGCGGCACCGTGAAAGTGCTGGGACTGGTGGAAAACAGCTCGACAACTGCGATTGTCGAAAAAATCCGCAGTCGCTGATCAGATGGATTTTTACCGTTGTGTACTGCGTGTGAACGGATTTTGCCTTGGGGATCTAACCGTTTCCGTTGATGTTGGCAGGGTTGAATCCGATGCGCTTGCCTGCTTACGTCGCGTGGTCATTTAATTTATGAAAGTCATGCTCTTGGTGATGGACGAGCAGCGGGTCATTCTTGATCGGCTATACGACATCGTGCAGCAGAACTGTGATGAATGTGTCATCTACCGCTTGAGCAAGCAGCAACAGATGAACCTGGGACCGTTTCTGGCGTCGGTCGATTACCAGACTTTCGACCGTGTGGTGATCTTCTCCCGGGTCAAGCGCCTGGCCCCGCAACTGCGGGTGCTCAAGTGTATTCCCGGGCTGGTTTTTCTCGAACACGATGCCTACCAGAACTACATGCCGGCGAGTAAATACCGTGGCGTGTATTCGCGTCTCTACAGTCGTCTTCCGAGCTGTCGGGCGCTGGTTTCTGGAGCAGTAGTCGCGCGCAAGATGCTGGCTGAGGGCATCGACACGGTGTTCGTCTCCAAGGGTTACGACGAGCAGATGCTGCGCAACACGGGTGCCGAGCGCGACATTCCCATCGGTTTTCTCGGCAGCCTGAAAAGTACCGAGTACGCCCAGCGCAAGGCACTGCTCGAATCGCTCGCGCAGCGCACCGGTATGCTGGTGACGCGCACCAAATCGGGCGAGGAATATCTGGAAACGCTCAATCGCATCAAGATCTTCGTCAGTGCCGACATCGGCATGAACGAGTTCATGATCAAGAACTACGAAGCCATGGCCTGCGGTTGCGTGCTGCTGGCCTGGAGCCAGGGCGAAGAAGATCAGTTGCTCGGTTTCGAAGACATGCACAACACCGTGTTTTATCGCAGCGAAGACGAGGCGGTGGAAAAGATCAAACTGCTGCAGGGCGATCCGGAGCTGTCGCAGCTTATCGCCAGCAACGGTCAGGCGTTCGCGCAAAGTCGCTATTCCTTCGCTCGTGTCGGTCAGGCCCTCGCTACTGAAATCCAGCGCGAGATGCGCCCCTGGCAGTCGCCTTCGGCCTTCACACGGTTCTGGGTCAAACTGCGTTACGGCATGAAGGTGCCGGTCTGAATGATCGACGAACACATGGCGCTGGATGCGCTACCCGGCGGTGACCAGTCCGTTCTGGACGCGTTGCCCGAGCCATTGCGCGATTGCCTGAGCCGAGCGGCTCGGGTCGTACTGATTGCCAACAATCCGGCCATCACGGCGGCAGATTTTCAGGCGCTGAATATCAGCGCCAATGACGTTGTCGTCAGCTTCAATACCTGCATCAAGGCGCCGCTGCTCAACTCGCGATGCGTGAATGTCTTTGTGCATGGCTATAACGCACCGGACGCCTATTTTTTTGGTCTGCCTTACGGCCCGGACGTGCAACGGTTGTTCGAGCACGCGGGTGAGCGTTGTTTCACCATGCTGGTCGGCTGCGCCGCACCGATGTGTCCGTTGCCACGAGTGGCCATGTATTGGGATCGCATCCCGTTGCCGCCGCTGTGGAACTACCCGGTCGATCGGCCGGGCGGCAAGCGATACGTCGGGCCGTCCACCGGTTTCAACACGCTGGTGTTGTTTGACTGGTTGCGCGGACACGCCGGTTATACCTATCAGCTCATGACCCTGGGATTTTCCAACGAAGCGGGAAAACTGTGGGGTGGTCACGCGTGGGATTATGAGCGGGACTGGCTGCAGAAGTCCGACGTCATTGTGGTGCCTTTGCAACCCCGACGCTGGTGGCAAAAGCTGTTTCGCCAAAAATAAAAAGGTGCCGTTGAGTGTTGAAAATTGCCGTAGCTTTTTTCGGGATCCCGAGAAACTCGCAGATATGCTTCCCCTCCATCGAACAGAACGTACTGGCGCAGTTGCCTGCGGGCAGCGACGTTAAGTGCTTCTATCACCTGTATAAAATCGATGAAGTGCAGAATGTGCGATCGGGAGAGAAGGGCGAGCTGGCGGCTGACAACTATCAGCCGTTCGAGTCGATGACCGGCGCGCTGACTTCGACCGAAGGCGTGCTGGATCGCTGGGACTTCGAACAGGTCAAAGCACAGGGCGATACCTGGGCCGATGACTATGCGTCGCTGCGCAACCTGATCTATCAGCTCAACTCATTGCACACCGTCACCACCATGATCGAAACCTTCAATCCGGATTTCGTCGTGTTCGTGCGCCCGGACAATTTCTTCCATAACCCGCTTCCCGGCTATGTGTTCAATCATGCAGAGGCCCGGCGGCACAATGCCTACATTCCGGACTGGCAGTGGTGGGGCGGCTTGAATGATCGCTTTGCCATTTGTGGGCGCGATACCTATCTCGCGTACGGCAAGCGGATCGAGCGCATCTTTGATTTTTGCAAGGCAACTGGACGCAAGCTGCATTCCGAGCGTTTGCTCAAGTACGCATTACTGGAGGCGGGCGCCAAAGTCTGCACGCTGCCGACCCAAGCCTCTCGGGTGCGAATCACCGGCGTTTTTGCCGAAGAATCGTTTTCGCCCAAGCGCGGCATGGGCAAGCGCGAAAACCGCTATTTCCATTTCTTCGCCACGTTGCGTACCTGGATGGATCGTCGGCGCTAATCGGCTATTTGCTCGCGCGTTTCTTGCCGATTCCAACCAGGCTCAGCGCCTTCAGACTCAATTGCTTGAGTCCCGCGCGAGGCGGCTTCGCCGGTTGCAGGCCCTGTTGCACGAGCCAGTCTTTCCAGCGAATCCGCTCGTCGCGCACGACCCAGCCTTGCTGGGTCGCAAAGCTCTCGGCCAGGTAAAGTCCACGGGTGCTGGCCGGCAGGAGTTTGTCGCGTTTGAGGGTGTACAGCTCGGCCAGTGGCGCGCCGTCCTTGAGCGGCATCAAGTACAGGTCGGGGCGTTTGCGGTCGAGCCGCGCCACCAGTTGATCACCTTCCAGACGCTCATCGACGTGGAACAGGCTCAGGGATTTGGCTTCTTTGGGCACGTCCAGGCGCAGGTCGTAGATCAATTGCAATGAAGCGGTCGGTAAATGGACATAGGCCTGCGGCCGCTCCTGCAATTGCAGAGTGGCGCACCGCACCGGTCGTGCTGCGCCGGACAGTGGCGTCAGGCGAAACGGCAGGGCTTCGCGATAATGCAGCGCGGTCGAGTAGGGCGCCGGCAGCCAGGTGTCGTTGAAGCGCCCGCCGAGCCAGCCCTCCGGGGTTTCCAGCAAACACTCTTCGGCGATCTCTTGAATGGCCGTGTGCAGCGGAATATTCAGTTCGTGAGCCGGCACGTAACCGGAAATCAGCTTGAGCACCACATCGCCGCGATCCTGCCGCCGCTGACGCACCAACACCCAGTAATCGCGATTTTGCCAATGCAGGGTCAGGCGCACCGAAACCCCGAGATTGGCCAGCTCCAGCGAGAAGCGCTCGGCGTCCGCCACGCTGACCGGTTTGCGTCGTTGCAAGGTCTGCGCGAAGTTCAGCGGCATGCCGACGCTCTGATAGGTCAGGCCTTCGGGCGTAGCTTCTACGTACAGGGGCAGGGTCTTGAAGTTGCTCGGGTTCTTTCTGATGAGCGTGCGCGGCATATCGGCTCCTGCTTAAGGCCGCGGGGCGGCGTCAGTGACCACGAAGGACCTGGGCAACGGTCGCAACGTTGTGGGCGAGGTGCAGCGGATTGATCGTTCCGACAATAGCACTGGCCACGCCAGGCTGGGCAAACAGCAACTCGAAGCTGGCGCGCACCGGGTCGACGCCTGGGCTCAGGCAAACGTGACCACTGGCCAGGGCTTTTTTCACCAGAATGGCTTTGCCGTGGGCAGCAGCATAGTCAATGACAGCTTTCTCGTTTTGTTCGTTCAGATTGTAGGTGACCATCGCACAGTCGCCTTGCTCCAGTGCTTTCAAGCCGCCTTCGACGGTTTTGCCGGAAAAGCCGAAGCCGCGAATCTTGCCCTCAGCCTTGAGCGTCGCAAGTGTGGCGTAAACCTCCTCGTGCTCAAGGATGGCCATGTCGTTGCCGTCGGAATGGACCAGCATCAGGTCGATGAAATCCGTTTCCAGACGTTGCAGGCTGCGCTCCACCGACATTCGCGTGTGCGCTGCGCTGAAGTCATGGCGCGAAAGGCCGTCGGCAAACTCTTCGCCGACCTTGCTGACGATCACCCAGTCATTGCGCTGGCCGCGCAACAGCGGGCCGAGGCGCTCTTCGCTGCGACCGTAGGCCGGCGCGGTGTCGATCAGGTTGATGCCCATATCGCGGCTGAGCTTGAGTAGCCGGCGCGCGTCATCGTCATCGGGAATCTGAAAGCCGTTGGGGTATTTCACGCCTTGGTCGCGGCCAAGTTTGACCGTGCCCAGGCCCAGTGGCGAAACCAACAGCCCGGTGCTGCCCAGCGGTCGGTGCAAGTCGTGCAGGGTCGCTATCGTCATGGCAGCAGTTGCTCCCAGGCAGGCACGCCCATCGGCGGTTTTGGCAGAGGTGGCAGTGGTTCAGTGGCTTGCGGCTGGATGCCGTCGCGTTGCAAGGAGGCGATCACCCGATCAGCGAAGTCTGGTGCCAGTGCCAGTTTGGTTGGCCAGCCAACCAGCAAGCGCCCCTCTTCAGCGAGGAAGGCGTTGTCCGGGCGCGTCAGGCCGGTTTGCAGCGGCTCGGCACGGTCGACACGCAGGGTTGCCCATTGCGTGGTGCTGAGGTCGATCCATGGCAGCAACTGCGAGATTTCTTTTTGCGCGGTGGCGATCTGTTCGGCTGGCTCGCGGTTCACGCCTTCGCTCTCGGCAATGTCACCGCCCATGTACCAGACCCACTGGCCATCAGCGGCCGGGTGGGTGGTGACGGTGATGCGCGGCTTGGTGCCGCCGCCCAGACAGTGGGCGTACAGCGGTTTCAGGCCCGGGCCCTTGGCGATGATCATGTGCAATGGGCGGCGTTGCATGGCCGGGTGACTCAGGCCCAGAGCGGTGAGCAGATCGGCAGTGCCGGCGCCGGCGCTGAGGACGATGCGCTGGGCGCGGATCTCGCGACCGTCGACTTTCAGGCCGACCAGCACGCCAGCTTCCAGCAGCGGCTCGATGGTTTGCCCGGCGAGCAATCCATCACCGGCCAGATCGGCCAGACGCTGGATCAGGCTCGGAACGTCGATCACCAGTTCGGCGAGACGATAGACCTTGCCCTTGAAGCGCTTGTCTTGCAGCGCCGGCGGCAATTGCTCGCCCTTGACCTGATCGACACGGCCACGCACTGCTTTGCTGGCGAAGAAACTGGTGAGGTTGCCGGCGAGGGTGCCCGGCGACCACAGGTAATGCGCTTCGGAGAGCAGACGAACGCCGGAAAGATCCAGTTCACCGTCGCCGGCCAGTGCTTCACGCCAGCGGCGCGGCATGTCGGCGATGGCTTCCGAGGCGCCGGTCAGCGCACCGTGCAACGCGTACTTGGCGCCGCCGTGGATGATGCCTTGTGATTTCACACTCTGCCCGCCGCCGAGGCTGGCGCTTTCCACCAGCACGGTCGAAAAACCCTGGCGGCGCAGGCGCGCGTTCAGCCAGAGGCCGGCAACACCAGCGCCGACAATCAGAACGTCGGTGGAAATAACGGATGGCATGCAACGACCTCAGTGTTCAAGACGAGGGCGCAGTATACAGACTCGGGAAAGAGGCGGATTTGTCGATGATCAACAGAGCTGACGCAAAACCAAATGTGGGAGCGAGCTTGCCCGTTAGTGCCCGGCGGTTTTCGAGAACAGCTGGATAACTACAACACCCAGAACAATCAACGCCATCCCCAGCATCGCCGGGATATCCAGCTTCTGCCCATAGATAAACAGCGCCGCAACGCTGACCATCACGATGCCCATCCCGGCCCACACCGCGTAAGCGACGCCCACTGGCACCGTGCGCACCACCAGCGTCAGCATCCAGAAGGCGATCCCGTAGCCGACGATCACTAGCAGCAGTGGCAGCGGTGTGCTGAAACCTTTGACGGCTTTCATCGAAACGGTGGCGATCACTTCGGCGCAAATGGCGATAGCCAGGTAGGCGTAGGCGTTCATGGTTCAAATCCTCATGTAAAACGTTGCTTTCTGAGCCGGCATTTTAGAGATTCATCAGATGGGGTAAAGTCATTACCTATCTGTTTTGAAGATGGGTTGGTGAGCCAGCATGCAGTGGAATCTTGATCAGCTACGGGTATTTGTCGATGTCGCCGAACAGCGTTCGTTCTCCGCCGTCGCACGCCAGCAACGCAAGGCACAGTCGGCGATCAGCAGCGCCATCGCCATGCTCGAAGACGATCTGGGCGTGAGCCTGTTCGAGCGTAGCAGCGGCCGCCAGCCGAGCCTCACCGAAGCGGGCGATGCGTTGCTGGAAGAGGCCCGCGAAGTCTTGCGCCAATGCGAGCGCCTGAACGGTCGGGCGATGGCGATGATGCGCGGCCAGGAAGCGCAATTGCGTGTGGCGCAGGATGAAGCCATGCCCTATCAGGCGCTGGTGGAAAGTTTTGGCGCGCTGGCCGAGCAATTTCCCAGTCTGGAGTTGCAACTGACCAGCGCTGCCCAAGGTGAAGTTTCACGCAAACTGGTCGAACGTCGCGCCGATCTCGGGCTGCTGTTCTATCACGATGAAATCCCCGAGGCGCTGGAGCGGCGGGTGCTGGGCAGCGTGGAAATGGTCACCGTCTGCGGCATCAATCATCCGTTGGCGACTCAGCCCTACGTCACCTGCCAGCAACTGGCGCAACACCGGCAATTGCTGATGTCCACGCAAACCAGCGTTTATCCCGGCAACGAGCCGGCCAGCCCGCAGGTGTGGCGCGCCGACAGTTTCTACGTGATGGCCGAATGGCTGGTGCGGGATCTTGGCTGGGCGTGGCTGCCTCGGCATGTGGTGCAGTATTCGGCGTATCAGGGCTTGATGGTCGAGCTCGACAGCGAATGGACGCCGCCGGCGCTGGTGGTGGAACTGGTCTGGCGCCGCGACGAGCCGCTCGGCCCGGCCGCCCGCTGGCTGGCAGAACGTTTTGCCGTGCACTTGCAGGCGATCGGCGACAAAAGTCGATAAACTCCGGCGCCATGAATAGAACTCTCTACACCGCGCTGTTTTACCTGGGGCTGCCATTGGTGGCGATTCGGCTGTGGCTGCGGGCGCGCAAGGCGCCGGCGTATGCCAAACGGATTGGCGAACGTTTCACTTATGGCATGCCGACACTGCAACCCGGCGGCATCTGGGTACATGCGGTATCGGTGGGCGAAAGCATTGCCGCGGCGCCGATGATTCGCGCCTTGCTGCAACGTTATCCACAGCTGCCGATCACCGTGACCTGCATGACCCCAACCGGCTCGGAACGCATTCACGCACTGTTCGCCAACGAGCCGCGCATCCAGCATTGCTACCTGCCGTACGACTTGCCGTGCGCGGCGGCGCGGTTTCTTGATCGCGTGCAGCCGAAGCTCGCGGTGATCATGGAAACCGAGCTCTGGCCCAACCACATTCACCAATGTGCCAAGCGCGGCATTCCGGTGGCGCTGGCCAACGGCCGATTGTCCGAACGCTCAGCCAAGGGCTACGGCCGCTTCAGCAAACTGACCGCGCCGATGCTTGCCGAGATGAGTTTTTTCGCCGTGCAGACCGAAACCGAAGCGCAGCGTTTCCGCGATCTCGGCGCACGTTCTGAGACTGTCGAAGTCACCGGCTCGATCAAGTTCGACCTGACCATCGACCCGCAACTGCTGCAACGCGCCGCTGAACTGCGTGGCCAATGGCAGGCGCAGGAGCGTCCGGTATGGATCGCCGCGAGCACCCACGAAGGTGAGGACGAAGTGGTGCTGAATGCCCATCGTCGACTGCTGACCAACTACCCGAATGCGCTGTTGATTCTGGTGCCGCGTCATCCGGAGCGGTTCAACTCGGTGTTCGAACTGTGTCAGCGCGAAGGGTTTGCCACCGTGCGCCGTTCGACCGGCGCTAACGTTGCGGCCGAAACATCTGTTCTGCTCGGCGACACCATGGGCGAATTGCTGTTTCTGTATGCCTTGGCGGACAGCGCTTTTGTCGGTGGCAGCCTGGTGCCGAACGGCGGGCACAACCTGCTGGAGCCGGCAGCCCTGGCGAAACCGGTGCTCAGCGGCCCGCACCTGTTTAACTTCCTCGACATCGCCGCGCAATTGCGCGAAGCCGGGGCGTTGGTCGAGGTGGATGATGCTGAAGGGCTGGCGGTGGAAGTGCAGCGCTTGTTCGAACTGCCACGTGATGCGCAGCGCATGGCTGAGGCTGGGCTGGCGGTGATGCGCCGCAATCAGGGCGCTTTGCAGCGATTGCTGGATGGGTTGGGCAGGTTGATCCCTTAGCCCCGCGCAGAAAGGGGCAAAATCAGGTAGAGCGCAACACGGTGCTGCCCGTAGTGCACCTGTTAGTTCTTACAGTATCGGACCTGCAAGAAAGCGTTCAGTCTTTCCCTCAAGTGAGAGGGACCGTCGTAGTCATGAACGTACAGTATTCAACCACCACACCGACGCTGTCTGTCCTGGACCCCCGCAAACTGGTGATCCGCAGCGTGGGTTATTACCTGCATCCCGATACGCCGGACATTGAGCCGCGCATTACCCGGCAAGTGTTCGATGGGGCGGGACGGCAGGTGGCCGCGTGGGATCCGCGATTGTGGGGAACAGCACCGAAGTCAAACATGGCGACAGCTTATGGCTTGAGCGCTCAGGTTTTATTGGCTGACAGTGTCGATGCGGGTTGGCAATTGAGTCTGTTGAATCACGCCGGCTCGCCGCATTTACTTTGGGATGGCCGGGGCAGTCAGCGCCAATTCGAGTATGACAATCAGCAGCGCACGGTTGCGATTACGGAACAGGCGATTGATGAGTCGCCGAAAGTGGTTGAGCGGCTGATCTACGGTGTTTCTGCTGATGAGCACAATCGATGCGGCCGTTTGATTCGCCATGATGATCCCGCTGGCTCTCTAACTGTCGATGAGTATGGTCTTGCCGGTGGTGTGCTAGTTGAAAGCAGGCGTTTTCTCATCAATCTCGAAACGCCCGACTGGCCACTTGAAACAAACGCCAAAGAGGAGTGGCTGGAGACTCAGGCGTTCGTCACACGCCACACACTCAGCCCAGCGGGCGAAATACATCGCCAAACTGATGCCATGGGTAATGTTCGAACCTCTGGTTACGACGTCTCAGGCCAGTTACTTGAAACCTGGCTGCTACGGGCAGGTGAAAACCGGCAACCACAGCAATTGGTCGGCGACGTCCGCTATAACGCACAGGGCCAGATTGAAAGTGAAACTGCTGGCAATGGCGTGATAAGCCGAGCCGAGTACGCAGCCGATGACGGTAGCCTGATCAGGCTGGTTGCCACAGTTGGCAACCACAAACCCTTGCAGGACCTGAACTACGTTTACGACGCGATGGGTAATGTCATCGAGATGGAAGACAAGTCCCAGACCGTCAGCCATTTCAACAATCAACGCATTGAGCCGATTACCCGCTACCGTTACGACAGTCTCAATCAATTGGTTGAAGTCCGAGGCTGGGAAGTCAGTCAGCCAAACCATGGTCCGGGTTTGCCGGGGTTATTGCCGCTGCCTCTGGACCCCAACCAGCGACGTAACTACACCCGGCGTTTTGATTATGATCGGGCCGGTAACATGCTTGCTCGCCACCACAGTGGCAGGCCCGGTTTTTCGATGTTTACCTCGTCCCGCAGTAATCGCAGCCTCGCTCAACGCGATGATGGATCTTTGCCCGGAGAATCCGACATTGCTTCGGGCTTCGATGCCTGCGGCAACCAGCGGGAACTGCTGCGTGGCCAAGTCATGAGCTGGGACTGTCGCAATCTTTTGCGCAAGGTGACGTTGGTCAACCGCGAAGGCGAGCCTGACGATGATGAGTGCTATGTCTACGATCACCCCGGTCACCGGATACGTAAAACAAGAATCATCCGAAGCAACGGCCGCACGCTGCGCCCTGAAGTCCGTTACCTCCCGGGAGTGGAAATCCACCGTGAGAGAGATGGCGTAGAACGCCATGTCGTTAGCGTCGAGGCTGGACGAAGCCAGGTACGCGCGCTGCACTGGCCTCTCGGCGCTGAAAGCGATCAATTGCGCTACAGCCTCAACGATCATCTTGGCTCCAGCTCTCTGGAGCTGGACCACACTGCCTCTGTGCTGACGCAGGAGCACTATTACGCCTTTGGCGGAACGGCGTGCTGGGCGGGACGAAGCGCATTGGTGGCGCAGTACAAAACCATTCGCTATTCAGGAAAGGAACGGGATGCGACGGGACTCTATTACTCCGGTTATCGTTATTACGCACCGTGGTTACAGCGCTGGATAGCAGCAGATCCCGCGAAAGACATAGATGGGCTGAATGTCTACCTGTTTTGCGCTAATAATCCCGCCACTTATCAAGATGCGTCAGGACTGGCGAAATACAAGGGCAAGGGCGATGCCATAGAAAAGCAGAGAGCTGCATGGGGAAGCGACATCGTTGCCAGAGGCTTAAAGGAAATCAAGAAACAGGCGCCGGACAAAGGTCAACGTTTGGAGAAAGCGTTAGAAATGATTCCCAAGGCGACCGCAGAGACGATCCGAGTATTAAAGGATGGCGATGTCGACGAGGTATACAAAAACTTCACGTCGAGAATTTTTGGTACTCACACCAGTCCGCAGGCGCTACGGCAGAAACTATTGGAAGTGCTTGTTCCACTCAAGGAAACGGTAGACAAATATGCTGGAAGGCGGTCTGAACGATTGGTGTGGTCGACAAAGAGTCAAATCTTGCCAAGTGAAGCAAATACACATCCTGAAGACCCTGCAAAACGAATATTTTTAAGCTCTGAGGCGTTCGATTCATCTCCGATAAACATGATGACGATGATCGTTCATGAGGCATCGCATCGCCTTGAAAATCCGACTCATGATTTCATGTACTACGCGCTGGAGTCAGATTTAAGCGATGAGCATGCTGGCCCTTCGAACTCTATGGTTGATCGGATTTCCAGCGGGAAGGCGAATGAATATCTGGCTTCAGTGGCGATGGAAAAGCTGACTGATGACGCACGGAAAGATTTTTTTGGTGACATGCAAGTGAGTGCTGTTACAAGCAAACTGAATACCGATCCCGGTTTCTTGCAAAAGACTCTGCTGTTTAATGCTGACTCTTATGCACTTTTGGTGAAGTCGATTTGGTCTGCCTCTACGTTGTCCAAAAGCAATAACAACTGATCACTCGTCCTTCGCTCGGTGTGATCTCAAGTCTGCGGTTGTTCCTACAGGTAAATCCTGTAGGAACAACCGCAGACTGCGATCTTTTGCTTTAGCTTAAGGCCGCGCCCTGAGCTGCGCCTCGGCAGCCTTGGCCAGATCCGGCGGCAAGAAGTCTTTGTCCGGGTTGTAATCGGCTTTCAGATAACGCGCCAGATCCTGCAAGTCGCCCGGGTTCAACGTGCCGGCGGCTTGCTTCAAGCGCAGGTTGTCGAGGATGTAGTCGTAGCGGGTATTGTTGTAATTGCGCACCGAAGAGTACAGCTGACGCTGCGCATCGAGCACGTCGACGATGTTGCGGGTACCCACCTGATAGCCGATTTCCGTGGCTTCCACCGCGCTCTGGTTGGAGATGATCGACTGGCGGCGCGCCTGCACCTGTTCGACGTCGGTGTTCACCGCGCGGTGCAGGTTGCGGGTGTTTTCCACCACTTGCCGACGCAGGCCTTCGCGCTGCTGTTCGGTTTGATCGAGGCGCGAGTAGGACTCGCGCACCTGCGAGCTGGTCAGCCCGCCGCTGTAGATCGGGATGTTCAGTTGCAGTCCCAGCGTGCTCTGTTCGACGTTGCCACGGTAGGGCGTGCCGAAGGCGTTCGGGTTGGCGAAACCGAGGGCGTCGTTGTCACCCTTTTCGTATTTGGCCACGGCGTCGAGGGTCGGCAAGTGGCCGGCTTTGCGCTGCTTCAATGTCTGTTCGGCCGAGCTGACGGCATAGTTGCTAGCCAGCAGATTGAGGTTCTGTTTTGCTGCGGTGTCGACCCAGGCCTTGGCGTCGTTCGGTGCGGGCGGCAGGATCGGCAGCGTGTGCACGATGCCCTGAATCGCGTTGTACTGACGGTTGGTCAGGGTGATCAGCGCTTCGAACGCATCATCAACCTGACGCTGCGCGACGATCCGGTTGGCCCGCGCGGTGTCGTAACTGGCTTGCGATTGCAGCACATCGGTCTTGTCCGACAGGCCGACGTCAAAGCGCTCGTTGGACTGGTCGAGCTGACGCTTGAACGCCGCTTCTTCAGCTTTGGTCGAGGCTAGATTGTCCTGGCTGCGCAGCACGTTGAAGTAGCTTTCGGCCGATTGCAGGATCAGGTTCTGCTCGGTAGCCGACAGTTGCAACGCGGCTTGCTCATTGACGTCTTTGGCGGCCTGGAACTGGAACCAGCGATCGGCGCGGAACAGCGGTTGGGCAAGGGTTGCCTGATAGGAATGCGCACTGCGGTTGGCAATGGCCGAAGGCTGGTCGATCGAGGTGCGTACGTCGGCGACTTCGGCGCCGCCGGACAGGTTCGGCAGCAAGCCGGCGCGGGCCTGCGGCACCACTTCTTTCTGCGCGCCATACTGGGCGCGGGCGGCGGCCAGATCGGCGTTGTTGTCGACCGCTTCCTGATAGACGCTGACCAGATCGGTTTTGCTCGACAAGGGCGCTTCTGCTGCCCAGGCCATTGCGTTGGACGCACAAGACACGGCAAGAGCCAGTGAAAGTTTGCGCAGCATGAGGCGATCCCTAGCATGAATATTATGGAAATAATGTGCGCGCCAAGGCTACGGCGCAGCCCCTGCAGCGTCAAGGCGCAGCGGGGCAAGGCGAGTGTAGTTGCGCATTGAAGCGGCAACAATCCTGCACGTCCTGCCAATTGCGCCATTCATCATGGTGTTTGCCGCGGTGTTGGCGTTCTTTGCCGGTTGTGTCTAGACTGGCCGGGTTCTTGTCGGGGTGCCTTGCTATGAGGCTGAGATCGAATAATTTCGGATCCCGTTGAACCTGATCAGGTTAGCGCCTGCGTAGGGAACAAGATTTCTCGTCACCCGGCGAGTCCTCTTGTGCTTCGTCCGGGAAATTGTTCGACAATCGAACGCTCGACGACGATGCACAGCACCAGTCCTGGTGCGTCCGTGCCTTTCAGGTTCTGCTCCGACAATCCACTGCCTGGATGCTGTCTGGAGAGCCCGTGATGACTACAAAATCTAAAAACGCGATCAACCTGAGCGATTCGGCCAAGGTCGACGAACAATCGGTCAAGCCGTTCACCCGTTCGCAAAAAGTCTACGTTCAGGGTTCTCGCCCGGACATCCTCGTGCCGATGCGCGAAATCAGCCTCGACGTGACCCCGACCGACTTCGGCGGCGAGATCAACGCGCCGGTCGTCGTGTACGACACCTCAGGCCCGTACACCGATCCCAACGTCATCATCGACGTGCGCAAAGGCTTGGGCGATGTGCGCTCGGCGTGGATCGAATCCCGTGGTGATACCGAGCGCCTGCCTGGCTTGAGTTCCAATTTTGGCCAGGAACGCCTGGCTGACGCCGAGCTGACCAAGCTGCGTTTCGCCCACGTCAACAACCCGCGCCGCGCCAAGGCAGGGGCCAACGTCAGCCAAATGCACTATGCACGCAAGGGCATCATTACCGCCGAGATGGAATACGTCGCCATCCGCGAAAACATGAAGCTCGAAGTGGCTCGCGCCGCCGGGCTGCTGGACCAGCAACACGCCGGGCATAGCTTCGGCGCCAGCGTGCCGAAAATCATCACCCCTGAATTCGTCCGTGAAGAAATTGCCCGTGGCCGCGCGATCATTCCGGCCAACATCAACCACACCGAACTGGAACCGATGATCATCGGCCGTAACTTCCTGGTGAAGATCAACGGCAACATCGGCAACAGCGCACTGGGTTCGTCCATCGAAGAAGAAGTGGCGAAACTGACCTGGGGCATTCGCTGGGGTTCGGACACGGTCATGGACTTGTCCACCGGCAAACACATTCACGAAACCCGCGAGTGGATCATCCGCAACTCGCCAGTGCCGATCGGTACCGTGCCGATTTACCAAGCTCTGGAAAAAGTCGGCGGCGCTGCTGAAGACCTGACCTGGGAGCTGTTCCGCGACACGCTGATCGAGCAGGCGGAGCAGGGCGTCGACTACTTCACCATCCACGCTGGCGTGTTGTTGCGCTACGTGCCGCTGACCGCCAAACGCGTGACCGGCATTGTTTCCCGTGGCGGCTCGATCATGGCCAAGTGGTGCCTGGCGCACCACAAAGAAAACTTCCTCTACACCCACTTCGATGAAATCTGCGAAATCATGAAGGCCTACGACGTCAGCTTCTCGCTGGGCGATGGTCTGCGTCCGGGGTCGATTGCCGACGCCAACGACGAAGCGCAGTTCGGCGAACTGGAAACCCTCGGCGAGCTGACCAAAATCGCCTGGAAGCACGACGTGCAGTGCATGATCGAAGGCCCGGGCCACGTGCCGATGCAGTTGATCAAAGAGAACATGGACAAGCAGCTGGAGTGCTGCGACGAGGCGCCGTTCTACACCCTCGGCCCGCTGACCACTGACATCGCGCCGGGCTATGACCACATCACCTCGGGCATCGGTGCGGCGATGATCGGCTGGTTCGGTTGCGCCATGCTCTGCTACGTGACGCCGAAGGAACACTTGGGTCTGCCGAACAAGGATGACGTTAAGACCGGGATCATCACCTACAAGATCGCCGCTCACGCAGCGGATTTGGCCAAAGGTCACCCGGGCGCGCAGATCCGCGACAACGCCTTGAGCAAGGCGCGTTTCGAGTTCCGCTGGGAAGACCAGTTCAACCTCGGTCTGGACCCGGACACCGCCCGTTCGTATCACGATGAAACCCTGCCGAAGGACTCGGCCAAGGTCGCGCATTTCTGTTCGATGTGCGGGCCTAAATTCTGCTCGATGAAGATCACTCAGGAAGTCCGCGAATACGCGGCCAACCAGCGGATCGACGCGGTCGACGTGGACGTCGCCCAAGGCCTGGCGGAACAGGCCGAGCGGTTCAAGAAGGAAGGCAGTCAGCTGTACAAAAAAGTCTGATCCCTAGCTGGTCTTTTGTGGTGAGGGGATTTATCCCCGATGGGTTGCGAAGCAGCCCCAAAATCTGAGAATGCGGTACGTCTGAAAGACCCGGTTCTCAAAGTTGCGACTGCTGCGCAGTCGATCGGGGATAAATCCCCTCGCCACAAGAGGGCAGCTTGATCAACACAACAACAAATGTCCCCCTGAGATAACACCCTTGAGCATTCAACCCAGCACGTATTCCCCCGACCTCGCCATACCCGCCGACAGGCGTGTGTTCGGCGGTCGTGATCTGTTTTCCCTGTGGTTCTCTCTCGGTATCGGCCTGATGGTGCTACAGACCGGTGCGCTGTTGGCGCCGGGTCTGGGCCTGTCCGGTTCGCTGCTGGCGATTTTCCTCGGCACGCTGGTCGGCGTTTTACTGCTGGCCGCCGTCGGCGTGATCGGCAGCGACACCGGCCTGTCGTCGATGGCCGCGCTCAAACTCAGCCTCGGCAGCAGAGGCGCAAGCCTGCCGGCGCTGCTCAATCTGCTGCAACTGATCGGTTGGGGCTCCTTCGAAATCATCGTCATGCGCGATGCCGCCAGCCTGCTTGGCACGCGCGCGTTCAGCGAAGGTTCGCTGTGGTCGAACCCGGTGTTGTGGACGCTGTTCTTCGGCGCGCTGGCCACTTTGCTCGCTGTAAGCGGCCCGCTGACGTTCGTCCGGCAGATCCTGCGCAAATGGGGCATCTGGTTGCTGTTGGCGGCATGCCTCTGGCTGACCTGGAACCTGTTCGCCAAGGCTGATCTGGCTGCTCTGTGGGCGCGTGCCGGTGATGGTTCGATGCCATTTGCCGTGGGCTTCGACATTGCTATCGCGATGCCGCTGTCGTGGCTGCCGCTGATCGCCGACTATTCGCGATTCGGCAAACGGGCGAAGAATGTGTTCGGTGGTACTGCGGTCGGTTTCTTTATCGGCAACTTCTGGCTGATGAGCCTTGGCGTGGCGTACACCCTGGCGTTTGCGCCGAGCGGTGAGGTCAATGCGCTGCTGCTGGCCCTGGCCGGTGCCGGTCTGGGTATTCCGCTGCTGCTGATTCTGCTCGACGAGTCGGAAAACGCTTTTGCCGATATTCACTCGGCGGCGGTGTCCAGCGGGATTCTGTTGCGCCTGAAAGTCGAGCATCTGGCCTTGGCCATCGGCGTGATCTGCACGCTGATCGCACTGCTGGCGCCGTTGGCGCAGTACCAGAACTTCCTGCTGCTGATCGGTTCGGTGTTTGCGCCGCTGTTCGGCGTGGTGCTGGTGGATCACTTCATTCTGCGTAAACGCAGCGGTCAGGTCGCATCAGCCGCATTGCGCTGGCCGGCACTGTTGGCGTGGCTGGGTGGCGTCAGCACCTACCACTTGCTGGCGAATCTGTATCCGGACATCGGCGCAACCCTGCCGGCGCTGGTGCTGGCAGGGCTGCTGCAGTTTGTGCTCGGTCGTGCCTTCAGTTACGGCCGGGAAACAGCTCGGGCTTGAGAATGCCGTTCAGGCGCGGGTAAGGAATCTTCAGTTCGACGTGGCCCAGCGCGTAAGGCGCGATGGTGCTCACTTCGTACTTGAGGATCACCGCGCCGTAGGTCAGTGCCACGTTCGGGGTTTTCTTGAACGGCCAGCTCGAAACGAACTCCGCTTCCTGATCGAGCTTGGTGCTGATCAACCAGCTGTTATGCGCAACCTGCGCAGCCTTCCAGAATGCGTCTTCCTGACCCGGCATCAACATGTCGGACAGGTTCAGCACTTTGTGCTGCTGGCGCGAATAGTTGATGAAGCCGCGACCCGGTGTGCCGTGGGCGCCGCCGGTGTCGAGGTAGCTCGACAATTCGATGATCACCAAGCCGTCATGCTGCTCGCGTACTTTCGCTTGCAGATAGCTGCTGTTGCGCGGACCGGCATTGGCCAGAAACTGCTCGCGATAGGCCGCCAGCGTCGGCGCCACCGGTGCGTTCGCCTCGGTGCGGGTCATTTGCAGCAGGCGTTTTTCGATGATGCCATCCAGAGCAGGTTCTGCCGGGAAGCGCAGGGTGTCGATATTCACCAGTGGGCAGTCAGGGTTGGAGCAGCCGGTTTTCAGCTGCTCCGACGCATCGCGGGTGGTTTCCAGCGGCGTACGGTAGTTGGGCTGGAACAGGCTCGCACACGCGCCCAGGGTCAGGGCGATGGCGGCCACGGAGGCAATTTTGAAAAGCGACATGGGCGTCCTTTCTGAAACAGGGGAAGGCAAAAAGTTACCGCTTCGACTCTCAACGAAGCAGTCAGTTCGCCACTAAGCTAATTAGAGTGGGTTTCGCCTCCACCGTCCATCCCGCTGACGGTAAAGGGGCTGCATCAATCGGTGCGGGCGCGTTAGGATGGCGCGAAGTCGAGGTTGCAAGTAACAAATAGGAACCTCGTAACGGATTTGCAGTAAAGAGGATGCTCATGACTGACTTTGCCAACGCCATTCCGACCGCCGTCGATATCGTGCGGCGTGAAAAATGCTACGAGGGTTTTTACAAACTCGACCGCGTGCACCTGCGCCATGAGTTGTTTGCTGGCGGCATGAGCCGCGAAATCAACCGCGAAGTGTTCGTGCGCCACGATGCCGTGTGCATGTTGCCTTACGATCCGCAGCGTGACGAAGTGGTACTGATCGAGCAGTTTCGCGTCGGCGCCATGGGCAAGGCTGACAATCCCTGGTTGGTCGAACTGGTCGCCGGTCTGATCGACAAGGACGAAGAACCGGAAGAAGTTGCTCACCGCGAGGCGCAGGAGGAAGCTGGGCT
The DNA here is from genome assembly GCF_059716105.1 of Pseudomonas sp. LBUM1652. Lineage (NCBI taxonomy): Bacteria > Pseudomonadati > Pseudomonadota > Gammaproteobacteria > Pseudomonadales > Pseudomonadaceae > Pseudomonas > Pseudomonas sp. LBUM1652. The sequence goes on from NZ_CP166804.1 coordinate 578,769, forward strand.
GGACATCAAGGCCCTGTGGCCGATGACCAAATATTTCCCGTCGCCGGGCGGCAGCAACGAGTTCGTGCATTTGTATCTGGGGCGTTGCAGCACGGATGGCGTCGGCGGCCTGCATGGGTTAGAGGAAGAGGCCGAAGACATCCGCGTCACGGTCTGGGCGTTCGAAGATGCCCTGCAAGCCGTACGTGACGGACGTATTGCCAACGCGGCGAGCATCATCGCTTTGCAGTGGCTGGCGCTGAACCGCGCCGAAGTGAGGGGGTTATGGTCGTAAACAAGTTGCGCGATCGTTATCGAGTCGACCTCGCGGGGCTGCAAGCCGCCTGCGAGGCCAACTACGCGCGCCTGATGCGACTGTTGCCGGACATGCGCAACGAACCCGAGGCGCGGCGCATCGCCGTGACCCAGGGCGAGCAGATGCTCGGCGTGCTGGCCCTCGAAGTGCTGCAAACCTGCCCGTACACCACCACGCTGCAAGTGCGTCAGGAACACAGCCTGCCATGGCTGCCGGTGCCGCAACTGGAGGTGCAGGTCTATCACGACGCGCGCATGGCTGAGGTGATCAGCGCCGAGCATGCACGACGCTTTCGCGGCATCTATCCTTACCCGAACGCCGCGATGCATCAGCCCGATGAAAAAGCTCAGCTCAATCTGTTCCTGGGGGAATGGCTGAGTCATTGTCTGGCGTTGGGGCACGAGTACGAAGTCGTACGCTAGTTGTGAACTGCGTCCGGTTCCTCGGTTTCCCCTTTCAGTGATCCCCCAGCATAATTGCGGCACTTGACCGATTCCGTGCTTTTGCCTTGGGAGAACGCCTTGCCGAGCGTATCCACGTTGACCACCGCCGATCCGGCGCTGCTGGTGCAGTTGTCCGACAGCCATCTGTTCGCTGAAGCGGACGGCACGTTGCTGGGTATGAATACTCGGGAGAGCCTGCAAAAGGTCATCGAGTTGGTGCTGGGGCAACAGCCGCAGATCGACCTGATTCTGGCCACCGGTGATATCTCGCAGGACGGCACCCTCGAGTCGTATCAGCAGTTTCGTGAAATGAGCGGGCAGATCGATGCGCCGGCGCGCTGGATTCCCGGCAATCACGATGAGCCGCAGATCATGGCGGTGGCGGCAGTGCAGAGTGCGCTGCTGGAGTCGGTGGTCGATGTCGGCAACTGGCGCGTGACCTTGCTCGACTCGGCTGTGCCAGGTTCAGTGCCGGGATATCTTCAAGACGATCAATTGCAGTTGCTGGCCCGCTCGTTGAGCGAAGCGCCCGAGCGCCATCATCTGGTGTGCTTCCATCATCATCCGGTGTCGATTGGTTGCCCGTGGATGGAGCCGATTGGCCTGCGCAATCCCGAGGCGTTTTTCGAAGTGCTGGATCGTTTTCCACAGGCGCGGGCGGTGTTGTGGGGGCATGTGCATCAGGAGATCGACCGCGAGCGCAATGGCGTGCGGTTGTTGGCATCGCCGTCGACCTGCATTCAGTTCGAACCGGGCAGTGAAGACTTCAAGGTCGGTGAGCAGGCGCCGGGGTATCGCTGGTTGCGGCTGTTGCCGGATGGGCGGCTGGAAACTGGGGTTGAGCGCGTTACCGGTTTTGCTTTTACCGTTGATTACGGGTCTGACGGTTACTGATTGCCAATCAAAAGCCCCTCACCCCAGCCCTCTCCCGGAGGGAGAGGGGGCCGACCGAGGTGTCTGGCGTCATACGCCGACGTGAAATACCGAGTCGATTATGAATTCGCTGAAGCTTGAATATCCCTCATTCAGCCCCTCGCTCTCAGAAAGAGAGGGACTGACCGAGGTGTCTGGCGTTATCCATCGACCTGAGCGATTGTGTCGATTGTGGATTCGGCGAAGCTCTTTCAGGTCGGCGTACTTCTGAAATATCCCCCATTCGGTCCCCTCTCCCTCCGGGAGAGGGCTAGGGTGAGGGGCTTTCTCCCTGTAAACTCCGCTATCTTTCGCCGACACTCAGGGAGCTCAAATGTCTGGTTCGATCCTCTATATCCACGGTTTCAACAGCGCCCCGGCCTCGAAAAAGGCCTGTCAGCTGGTCGCGGTGATGGAGCGGCTGGGCTTGAGCGATCAACTGCGTGTTCCCGCCCTGCATCACCATCCGCGCGAAGCCATCGGTCAGTTGGAGCAAGCGATTGCCGAACTGGGTCGGCCGCTGCTGGTGGGAAGCTCACTCGGCGGCTACTATGCGACTCACTTGGCCGAGCGCCATGGCCTCAAAGCCCTGCTGGTCAACCCGGCCGTCAGTCCGCACCGGATGTTCGACGGTTACCTGGGGACGCAGAAAAACCTGTACACCGATGAAACCTGGGAATTGACCCACGACCACGTAACGGCCCTGGCCGAACTGGAAGTGCCGGCGCCCCAGGATGCGCTGCGCTATCAGGTATGGTTGCAGACTGGCGATGAAACACTGGATTATCGCCTCGCCCAGCAGTATTACCGCGCCTGTGCCTTGCGCATTCAGGCTGGCGGTGATCACAGTTTTCAAGGTTTTGCCGGGCAATTGCCGGCGTTGCTGAGTTTTGCCGGCATTGGCGCCGATGTGTATCAGGCAATCGATTTCACCGCACTGTGATGTCTTGCCCCTATTTCATGAATGACTGACGACGAGACCCTATGGCCACTCCCAGCGCTAGCTCTTATAACGCCGACGCCATCGAAGTCCTCTCGGGCCTCGACCCGGTGCGCAAACGCCCCGGCATGTACACCGACACCAGTCGGCCAAACCACCTCGCCCAGGAAGTCATCGACAACAGCGTCGACGAAGCCCTGGCCGGCCACGCCAGATCGGTGCAGGTCATCCTGCACGCCGACCACTCGCTGGAAGTCAGCGACGACGGCCGTGGCATGCCGGTCGACATCCACCCGGAAGAGGGCGTGTCGGGCGTCGAACTGATCCTCACCAAGCTCCATGCGGGTGGCAAGTTTTCCAACAAGAACTACCAGTTCTCCGGCGGTCTGCACGGGGTAGGTATTTCCGTGGTCAATGCCTTGTCGACCGAAGTCCGGGTGCGTGTAAAACGTGACGGCAATGAATACCAGATGACCTTCAACGACGGCTTCAAGGCCTCGGAGCTGGAAATCGTCGGCACGGTCGGCAAGCGCAACACTGGCACCAGCGTGTACTTCGCGCCGGATCCGAAGTATTTCGATTCACCGAAATTCTCCATCAGCCGCCTCAAGCACGTGCTCAAGGCCAAGGCTGTGCTGTGCCCGGGGCTGCTGGTCAGCTTCGAAGACAAAGGCACTGGCGAGAAAGTCGAGTGGCATTACGAAGACGGCTTGCGTTCCTATCTGGTCGACGCAGTCAGTGAGTTCGAACGTCTGCCAGATGAACCGTTCTGCGGCGCTTTCGCCGGCAACAAAGAAGCGGTCGACTGGGCGCTGCTGTGGCTGCCGGAAGGTGGCGACGCGGTGCAGGAAAGCTACGTCAACCTGATTCCGACGGCTCAGGGTGGTACCCACGTCAACGGCTTGCGTCAGGGTTTGCTGGATGCGATGCGCGAGTTCTGCGAATTCCGCAGCCTGCTGCCGCGCGGCGTGAAGCTGGCGCCGGAAGACGTCTGGGAGCGCATCGCCTTCGTCCTGTCGATGAAGATGCAGGAGCCGCAATTCTCCGGCCAGACCAAAGAGCGCTTGTCGTCCCGCGAAGCGGCGGCGTTCGTTTCCGGCGTGGTCAAGGACGCGTTCAGCCTGTGGCTCAACGCCAACCCGGAAACCGGTCTGGCGCTGGCGGAACTGGCGATCAACAACGCCGGCCGTCGTCTCAAGGCGAGCAAGAAAGTCGAGCGCAAGCGTGTCACCCAGGGGCCGGCACTGCCGGGCAAACTGGCCGACTGCGCCGGGCAGGACCCGATGCGCTCCGAGCTCTTCCTGGTCGAAGGTGATTCCGCCGGCGGTTCCGCCAAGCAAGCGCGGGACAAAGAGTTCCAGGCGATCCTGCCGTTGCGCGGCAAGATCCTCAATACCTGGGAAGTCGACGGCAGCGAAGTGCTCGCCAGCCAGGAAGTGCACAACATTGCCGTGGCTATCGGTGTCGATCCGGGCGCGGCAGACATGAGCCAGCTGCGCTACGGCAAGATCTGCATCCTCGCCGACGCCGACTCCGACGGTCTGCACATCGCCACGCTGCTCTGCGCTTTGTTCGTCCAGCATTTCCGCCCGCTGGTGGATGCCGGCCACGTTTATGTCGCAATGCCGCCGCTGTACCGCATCGACCTTGGCAAAGAGATCTACTACGCCCTTGACGAAGCCGAGCGCGACGGCATCCTCGACCGTCTGGTGGCCGAGAAGAAGCGCGGCAAGCCGCAGGTCACCCGATTCAAAGGTCTGGGGGAAATGAACCCGCCGCAGCTGCGTGAAACCACCATGGACCCGAACACCCGGCGTCTGGTGCAACTGACGCTGGGTGAAGATTTCGCCGAAACCTCGGAAATGATGGACATGCTGCTGGCGAAGAAACGCGCCGGTGACCGCAAGACCTGGCTCGAATCCAAAGGCAACCTCGCCGAGGTGCTGGCCTGATGCGGTTTGGCTGGGCCATGGCGGGTGTGTTGCTGCTGAGTTCGATGACCGTGTTGGCAGAGCCTGCACCGGAACTGCGGGTGCTGTCCGAGCATCCGGTCGACGGCATGCGCGGCGGCAACCTGTCGGGGCTGGCCTTGTGCGGCACCGAACTGTGGACGGTGTCGGATCGCGATGACGATCAGATCTACCGGCTCAACACTGCTGATCAGGTCTGGCAGGCCGAAACCGTGCACATTGATGTGCCGAAAGTACCCGACAGCGGCTTGCCCTGGGGCCTGAGTTCGCGCACATGGGCGGCATCGTTCATCCGTGGCGGCGATCTGGATTTCGAAGGCATCAGCTGCGACAGCGCTGGCAATCGCTATATCGTCAGCGAAGCCCATGCAGCCGTTTTGCAGGTGCCGGTCAGCGGCCCGGCCAACTGGCTGAAGATCTCGCCGATGTTGGTTCGCGAAGCGCGGGCCAGCGGCATGCTCCTGCATTTCAACGCGATTTTGGAAGGCTTGGCGATCAACCCGGCAGGCGATCAGATGTGGCTGGCCGCCGAACGGCAAAGCCGTGGCCTGCTGAAGATCAAGCGCCAGCAGACGGTGTGGGATTGCGACGGTCGCTGCGTGCTGCTCAGTGAGGGCGGCAAGGAGATGCAGCCGTCGCAGTTCCCCAAGGCCAAAGCGGTTCATCGGGACTTTTCCGACCTTTCGTTGTTCAACGGCAAACTGTTTACCCTGGAACGCAACGCTTTCCAGATTTGTCGCCGTGATGCGCAGACAGCCAAGGTCGAGCGTTGCTGGTCGTATGCCGCCGAACTGTTGCAGGCAAACCGCCGTTACACGCAGAACTACGGGCTGGAAGAGGCGCTGATCGTTGACGCTGAAGGTGCGTGGATCGGCGTCGACAACAATTTTGGTCCGCGTGCCGACGGTGAAGTCCGGCCGGTCATCTGGCGCTTCGCTGCCCCTGAAGGTGGCTGGAGCGCCAAGCCATGAGCCAGCAACCACCGGGTAAACGCGCCGGTCGGGTGCTGATGATTCTGGCGTGGTGTGCTGCACTTTTTCTGGCCACACGGTTTTTCGGCCAGTGGGAACAACGCCAGCAGAATCCGAACGTCGTCGTGAGTTCGGAGCAGGGCGAAGGCTTTATTGAAGTGAAGCTGGCGAGCAATGCCCAAGGGCATTTTGTCGCCAGCGGCCAGATCAACGGTGAGCCGGTGGAGTTCATGCTCGACACCGGCGCGACCGATGTGGCGATCCCGGCGGATCTGGCCAAACGCTTGAAGCTGGAAGAAGGTTTCGGTGTGACCCTGAGCACGGCCAATGGCCTGAGCCAGGGCTATCGGACAAAAATTGCCCGCCTGCAACTGGGCGACATCGTGCTGCGGGATGTTCGCGCACTGGTGGCGCCGGGGCTGCATGGTGATCAGGTGCTGCTCGGCATGAGCGCCCTGAACAAACTTGAATTTACTCAGCGCGGTGGCACCATGCTGCTGCGCCAGACAACGAACCGATGAGGCCTGCATGAGCAACCCCCTTGATCTCAGCCTGGACGGTGTAGAACGCCGATCGTTGGCCGACTTCACCGAAAGTGCCTACCTCAACTACTCCATGTACGTGATCATGGACCGTGCTCTGCCGCATATCGGCGACGGCCTGAAACCGGTACAGCGGCGTATCGTCTACGCCATGAGCGAGCTGGGGCTGGACGCTGATTCCAAGCACAAGAAATCGGCGCGTACCGTCGGTGACGTGCTCGGCAAGTTCCACCCGCACGGCGACTCGGCGTGCTACGAAGCGATGGTGCTGATGGCCCAGCCATTCAGCTATCGCTACACGCTGGTCGACGGCCAGGGTAACTGGGGTGCGCCGGATGATCCCAAGTCCTTCGCCGCCATGCGTTACACCGAAGCGCGGCTGTCGCGTTATTCCGAAGTGCTGCTCAGTGAACTGGGCCAGGGCACTGCAGATTGGGGCCCTAACTTCGACGGCACCCTGCAGGAGCCGCTGGTATTGCCTGCGCGCTTGCCGAACATCCTGCTCAACGGCACCACCGGTATCGCCGTGGGCATGGCCACCGACGTACCGCCGCACAACCTGCGCGAAGTCGCGACTGCGTGCGTGCGCCTGCTCGATGAGCCGAAAGCCACGGTCGAGCAACTCTGCGAACACATTCAGGGCCCGGACTACCCGACCGAAGCGGAAATCATCACGCCGCGCGCCGACCTGCTGAAAATGTACGAAACCGGCAAGGGCTCGGTGCGCATGCGCGCCGTGTACCACGTCGAGGACGGCGACATCATCGTCACCGCGCTGCCGCATCAGGTCTCCGGAGCCAAAGTGCTGGAGCAGATTGCCGCGCTGATGCAGGCAAAACCGTCGAAAGCCCCGCAGATCGCTGACCTGCGTGACGAATCCGACCACGAAAACCCGTGCCGCATCGTTATCATCCCGGTCAACAGCCGCGTCGATCACGAAGCGCTGATGCAGCACCTGTTCGCCAGTACCGAGCTGGAGTCGACCTACCGGGTCAACGTCAACATCATCGGGCTGGACGGCAAACCGCAGTTGAAAAACCTGCGCGCGTTGCTCGTCGAATGGCTGGAATTCCGGGTGCTGACCGTGCGTCGCCGCCTGCAATTCCGCCTCGACAAGGTCGAGCGTCGCCTGCACCTGTTGGACGGTTTGTTGATCGCCTACCTCAACCTGGATGAAGTGATCCACATCATCCGTACCGAGGAACACCCGAAAGCCAAACTGATCGAGCGTTTCGCTCTCAGCGAGATCCAGGCCGACTACATTCTCGACACCCGTCTGCGTCAATTGGCGCGACTGGAAGAAATGAAGCTGCGCGACGAGCAGGACGAACTGCTCAAGGAACAAGCCAAGCTGCAAGCCCTGCTGGGCAGCGAAGCCAAGCTGAAGAAACTGGTGCGCACCGAGTTGATCAAGGACGCCGAAACCTATGGCGACGACCGTCGCTCGCCAATCGTCGAGCGCGCCGAAGCCAAAGCGTTGACCGAGCACGATCTGCTGCCAAACGAGAAAGTGACTGTCGTACTGTCGGAAAAAGGCTGGATCCGTTCGGCCAAGGGCCACGATATCGACGCCACCGGCCTGTCGTACAAGGCCGGCGACGGTTTCAAGACCTCTGCAGCGGGGCGCTCGAACCAGTTTGCGGTGTTTATCGACTCCACCGGTCGCAGCTATTCGGTGGCCGCGCACACCTTGCCATCGGCCCGTGGCCAAGGTGAGCCGTTGACTGGCCGTCTGACGCCGCCACCGGGCGCATCGTTCGAATGCGTGCTGATGCCGGAAGACGACGCGCTTTACGTGATCGCCTCTGACGCCGGTTACGGTTTCGTGGTCAAGGGTGAGGACCTGCAAGCCAAGAACAAGGCCGGTAAAGCCCTGTTGAGCCTGCCAAACAACGCCAAGGTGATCGCGCCGCGTCCGGTGGCCGATCGTGAGCAGAACTGGCTGGCCTCGGTCACGACCGAAGGTCGCCTGCTGATCTTCAAAATCAGCGATCTGCCACAATTAGGTAAGGGCAAAGGCAACAAGATCATCGGTATTTCCGGTGAACGTGTGGCCAGTCGCGAAGAATATGTCACGGACATCGCTGTGCTTCCGGAAGGCGCGACCTTGGTGTTGCAGGCCGGAAAACGGACTCTGTCGCTGAAAGCCGACGACCTCGAACACTACAAAGGTGAGCGTGGACGTCGCGGCAATAAACTGCCAAGGGGCTTCCAGCGAGTGGATGCGCTGCTCGTCGAAAACCTCAATTAGGTGATAACACGCCCCCTAGAGCGCTCGATCTACGATTTAACGCGTAGATCGACGCTTTGGCGCTGGAGTCGGAACGCATATTCACGGATGATATGGCCTTTCAAGCGCCGGCGTGGCTGAGCGTTCTTCATATTTATTGAGTATTTTCACTGTGGTCAGCCTTGTGGCGGCCACCTGGACGGGATGATGACTGCTCTGCGCCCCCTTATTTTCCTGCTCGCCGGCGTTTTGGGCCTGGCGGGTTGCAGCGTTCACCAGCCGGTGTCGCTGTATCAACTGGACAGCGGAAGTCCGGTTCAGCCAGCGCAAAGCGCGGGCATGGCGGTTTTGTTGGGCCCGGTTGTGCTGGCCGATTACCTGCAACGTGAAACTCTGCTGCAACGTCAACCGGATGGCAGCCTGCAGGCGGCGACCGATGGTCGTTGGGCTGGCAGCCTTTCGTCGGATATCGATCAGTTGTTGCTGCGTCAGGTTGCCGGTCATCTGGATAGCCAGCGTGTCGTGCTGGCACCGGCCACTCAGGGCTTCACCCCGGACGTGCAGGTATTGATGACCATCACGCGTCTGGACTCCGGCGAGAAGCAACCGGCGATTCTCGATGCGCAATGGCGCCTGATCGACCGTCGTGGCCAGGTGCGCGATAACCGCATTATCCACCTGCAAGAGCTGCACGCCGGCAGTACGGCTTCGCAGGTGCAGGCGCAGGGGATTCTGTTGCAGCGTCTGTCCGAGCAGCTGTCGGTGGCGCTCAAGCCGTTGGCTAATCAGCCACCAGTGGCTGAAGCTCCGCGCAAAGCAGCGCCGAAACCGGCAGCGCCGGCGGCGGAAGCCGAGAAGCAGCCGAAGATTCCGATGGCATCACCGATTCGGACTGATATGGAAGTGTTCCGCTTCTGAGTCTGGTTTGAGTCAGGACAGAGCCCGCCTTGTGCGGGCTTTGTTGTGTCTGGGGGCTGGAAATCCTTACCGTCAGTGCGGGCCTCTTCGCGAGCAAGCTCGCTACCACAGGTATTGCAGGTGTTCACAAGATCTGTGGCAGCCACCGTCCACTGTGGGAGCGAGCTTGCTCGCCAAAGGGCCGGTACAGGCAACAAAAAAGCCCGCAGACAATCGCTTGTCTGCGGGCTTCTGTGCATCTGGGCTAAGGCTTACGCCCGACGCTCATGCATCCGCGCCAGTTGCCGTTCCAGCATCGACGGATAAGGCTCCATCAACCGCTCCACGCAGCACGCCCCCTCAGGGCTGGCAATCGGCCGGATACGCGCACGCTGACGGATCAGCGCATCATCGCTGATCTTGCGCTCCACCAGCAGCAGGTTGCGACTGTGCTGCGACAGGGCCAGTGCATCCTGGGCCGAATCGGTCAGCAGCAGATCAATCTGGCTCAGACCGAACAACTCATCGCCAAGGGTCAGGCCCAGCTGCAATTGCAGGGTGATGCCGCTGTCGGCGACTTCGATCTGCAACTGATGGCCCAGCGCCCGCAACAACTCGCCGCAGCAAATCGCGTTGGTCAGGTAGTCGTCGCCACTGTCTTCGGTGTGGAACAGCATCAGCGTGCTGCCATCGTTCAGGGTTTCGATTTCGCCCTGATACAGCGAGGCGGCCTGATCGAGGCAGTCGCGATAGCGCTCCTGCAATTCTTCCAGACGCGCACGTGGCAGACGACGCAGTTGCTCCTGAGAACCCAGTTGAACCGCCAGCACCGCCGTGTGTTGCGGCACGCTCGGGGTGGCTTTGCGAATCTGCGGTTGTGCGGCACCGTTCAAGGACTCGTCGCGCAGATCGGCGAACGCGTCATCGTCATCATCGTCTTCGACGGTGCTGACCAAGTGGCGTGGTGCAGGCTTCTGCGCGGCCATCGGACGGGTTTCGTCAAAGCTCGGGTCACGCAGATTGCGCACCTCGAACTCGGTCTCGTCTTCCTCGTCTTCGAACTCGGGTTCCGGCTCAGGCGCGGGCTCCGGCGCATAGTTGGCGTGCAACTGACGGGCGAGATCGCCGATTTCGTCCTGACGCTCCATGCCCGGCGTGTGCTCGTCAATCCGGCGCAGCCATACACGCAATTGCAGCAGCGGGGTCGACAGGTAGCGGCCCATGCGCAAGCTCAAGGCCAGCGACAGCGCCAACAGAATCGCACTCAAAATGCCCATGCTTTGCAGGCTGATGGTCATCGGCTGCTGGAACTGATCCATGTCCAGACTGATACGCAGTTGCCCGGCGGTCACGTCCTGGAAAGTGATCTTGCTCTCGTACATGCCCTCGGCTTCGCCCAACAGGCTGTGCTTGGGGCGCTGACCGGATTCGGCGAGGATGCGGTTATCCACGCTATAGATTGCCGCGTGGGCCACCAGTTTGTTCTTGGTCAGGTTATTGAGCAGCACGTTGAGGCTGAGGATGTCGTTGGACACCAACAGCTCCGTGGCGGAAGTGGCCGTTTGCGTGGTCAGGCTTTCGCCCAGCGCATCGGCCTGCTCGTGCATGGCCTGCTTGAACTGCAAGCCCATCACGCAGGCATAAATCACCAGCGCCAGAGCGACGAGGATCACGTTATGGCTGGCAATGCGCAATGCAATCGGTACACGGCGGTGGCGCAGTGCACGGAAGATCAGCAGGAAGAAGTTATCGGTTTTAACTGGCGTGGGCCGGTTCACTGAGCTCGGCTCTTTTGTCCGTGAAGTTGACGCGCAGTATAGCGACAGGCCCTAGACCGGCAAAGCGCTCGCGGTGCCCGATGGTCACTGAAAGTGGGTAGAATGCGGTTTTTTTCCAGTTGCGGGGGTGCGCGTTGCGCGAAATCGTCCTGATTAACATCACGGGAGTCGACCGTCCGGGTCTGACTGCGGCCATTACCGGCGTTCTGGCACAAGGTGGTGTGAACATTCTCGACATCGGGCAAGCGGTGATCCACGACACCCTGTCGTTCGGCATCCTTGTTGAAATTCCCGATTCCGAGCAAGGCAAAGCCGTGCTCAAGGACATCCTGTTCAAGGGCTACGAGCTCGACCAACAGGTGCGCTTCACCCCGGTCTCCGAAGAGGATTACCAGCAATGGGTGGGCAATCAGGGCAAGAAGCGCCATATCGTCACCCTGTTGACTCGCAAAGTGACCGCCGGGCAATTGCAGGCTGTCAGTTCGATTACTGCCAAATATGGTCTGAACATCGACCATATCGACCGTCTGTCGGGTCGTATGCCGCTGGACACCCCGGCGGACAAGGGCAAGGGCTGTATCGAGTTCTCCGTGCGTGGCGAAGCGGCTGATCCGCAGGCGCTGCGTGCAGAATTCCTGAGCGTGGCGCAGGAGCTGAACGTCGACATCGCGTTCCAGGAAGATTCACTTTTCCGCCGCAACCGTCGTCTGGCGGTGTTTGACATGGACTCCACGCTGATCGAAGCCGAAGTCATCGACGAACTGGCGAAGGCTGCCGGTGTTGGCGAGCAAGTGTCGGCGATCACCGAGCGGGCGATGGCCGGCGAACTGGATTTTCGCGCCAGCTTCAAAGAGCGCCTGGCGTTGCTTAAAGGCCTGGACGTCAGCGTGCTGGACTCGATAGGCGCTTCGCTGCGCCTGACGGAGGGTGCAGAAACCCTGTTCGCCGAACTCAAGCGTCTGGGCTACAAGACCGCGATCCTGTCCGGCGGCTTCACCTATTTCGCCAAGCAATTGCAGGCCAAACTCGGCATTGACTACGTGTTCGCCAACGAGCTTGAAGTCGTCGACGGCAAGTGCACCGGCGTGGCGATCGAGCCGATCGTCGATGCGCAGCGCAAGGCTGACCTGTTGAAAGAGTTGGCACACAAGGAAGGTTTGCGTCTGGAGCAGACCATCGCGGTCGGCGACGGTGCGAATGACCTGCCGATGCTGGCGATTGCCGGTTTGGGTGTGGCGTTCCGCGCCAAGCCATTGGTCAAGCAGTCGGCGAAGCAGGCGATCTCGACTTTGGGTCTGGATGGCGTGCTGTATCTGCTGGGTTTCCGCGATCGCGACGGGCAGCTCTAAGATCTCGATAAGCTGATCTGGCCTCTTCGCGAGCAAGCTCGCTCCCACATTTGAAATGCATTCCAATGTGGGAGCGAGCTTGCTCGCGAAGGGCGCAACTGGGTCTAAAGCGACTTCCACAACGAATCAAAATCCTCCTCGCTGCCGCCATTCTGCGCGGCCTCCAGCGAGCGATAGGCAAACTGATTGAAACTATGCGTACTCGCCACCCGCCGATCCAGTCCGGCGCGGTGCTCGTCTCCATGGGTATTGATCAGCACTTTACTGCCTTCCTGAAAAGGCAATCGTGGCGCCAGCAAGGTTGCCGGCAAGTCGATCGCGCTGATCTGCGGCAACAGCAATCCGCGCAGATAGTGACTGTGATCATCCCGCGAGCGCACCAGCTGCAGGCCGCACGGCTGCGCATGCGGTGCCACCAGCTCAATGCCCATCTGTGTACCACCGCCACGCACCTGACGAATCCAGCGAATCACCGCAATGCTCCAGCCCAGACTTTCGCTGTCCTGAATCCCGAGCATTTCCCCAGCCTGTAATTCGGCGGGCACCTCTGCAGGCCAGCCCAGGCAATAACCGCCGGGACTGTGATTGATCACCGGCAGCGCGTAAGTGGGGTAGTGCGGTGTGTTGTCGGTGCTGCTTTCGTCTTCGATCAGATGGTCGTACTGGATTTCTTCGTATGGCAGAAACTCATCCGCCTTGCTCTGCGGCGCGGCGTCGAATGCCTGGCTCCAACTGTCTTTTTCGCCCTTGGCGACGACGCTGCTGAAGTTCGCCGCGGGCGCGCCGGGGTGCTTGAGCAGTTCGCTGAAACTGCGTTCGCCGCCGAGGTAAAAGTGCAGGGCGCTCATGCCCACGCACACGGTCAGGCTGCCTTGGCCAACGGTGCGCTGAAAGCTGCGTTCGGCGGCCTGACCCCAGGTCGCGTGCAAGTGTTGCAGAGTGTCGAAGCTGAGCCCCGCCGGGACAGGCAGCGGCGTCGAAGTGTCCTGACGCTGCAGATGCGCTTCGATGGCATTGACCAGTGGCTGCGGATCGAATCCGAGCAATCCGGCTTTTTGCTCGCTGCGGAACATGTTGCGATAACGCGGGCCGGCGTCGATTTCGGCGCTGATCGCAAACAAGCCATCGTCCGGACTGCCGGGATGCAGTTTGAGCAAGGTACTCCACGGTTCAAGGACTTCCGCGAGTCGAGCGATCTGGTTCTGCCGCAGTTGATTGCAACGTGCGCCGCCCAATAACAGGGTGGCGATGTACGTCTGTTCCAGGCTCAGCTCGGTAGTCAGGCTGGCGAGATCGTCACGTACCCGACGTTGTTGCAGCTGCAATTCACAGCCGATGCGATACAGCTGATGCAGTTCGAACCACAGGTGTTCCGGCGGTGAACTGTACAACTGCGTGGCGCGCAACAACAGGCCCTTGAGTGCGTGTGCCGTCCGTTGCAGGGCCTGGCTGACCAGCGCCGCGCGATCCTTGCTGTACTTGGGTGCGATACGCAACACGATCTGTTTGTAGCCGATGGCCAGATGACTTTGCAGCGCCTGGCACAGGTTGCTGACCTTGCGCGAACGCTCGTCGAGCATGATCGCCTGATGCAAAAAGTGCCGCTCCAGATGCTGGCAGACGAAATACACCTCTGGCCGCATCAGCTCCAAGAGTTGCAGGCGATTATCGCTGGGGGTGAGCAACTGGTTGAGTTCGCCCAGGCCTTGGTACAACTGGCGGGCGGTTTCGCCGATGTTCGCCTTGGGCAGGCCGGCGATCCAGCGTTTGAGGTCACGCGGGGTGGCTTCGCAGAACGACAGACGCGTTTGCGTTGGAGTGGGAGCGCGTAGCTGCGGAGGGGCGATGGTCTGGCTCATGCCAAAAACCATAGCAGCAAATGCTGCAATCTGCGGGAGCCGAACTGGCTCCCGCAGCACGGACATCAGGCTTTTGGCAGTGCCAGACCCTGGCCCATCTGCACTGGCGAACCCGCCACCAGTTCTTCAGCCCACTTCACTTGATCCGGGCCAAACAGCACGATCGCGGTGGAACCCAGCTTGAAACGGCCCAGTTCGGCGCCTTTTTCCAGATGGATCGGCGCGCGAGCGGCTTCGTCGTAGCGGAAGGTTTTCAGCTCACGCTTCGGCGGCGTGACCAGACCGGCCCACACGGTTTCGATCGAAGCAACGATCATTGCGCCCACGAGAACAACGGCCATCGGCCCACGCTCGGTGTCGAAGATGCATGCCACACGCTCGTTGCGGGCGAACAGCTCCGGGACGTTTTCGGCAGTGGTCTGGTTGACCGAGAAGATCCGGCCAGGGATGTAGACCATTTCACGCAGGGTGCCGGCCAGTGGCATGTGTACGCGGTGGTAGTCCTTCGGCGACAGGTAAATAGTCGCAAAGTCGCCGCCCATGAACGGCGCAGCATTGGCTGCATCACCGCCAAGCAGTTCCAGCACGCTGAAGCTGTGACCCTTGGCCTGGAACACGCGACCGTGTTCGATCGGGCCGAGTTGGCTGACCGCGCCGTCGGCCGGGCTGAGGATCGCGCCCGGGGTCTCGTCCAGCGGGCGCGCGCCATCTTTCAGGGCGCGGGTGAAGAAGGCGTTGAAGTGCTCGTAAGCGGTCACGTCTTCAACCAGCGCTTGCGACATGTCGACTTGATAGCGCTTGGCGAACCAGGTGGTGAAGGCATTCTTGAACCAGCGCACGCGGCACTCGGCAATGCAGCCGGCCAGGCGCGACAGCAGGTGGTGAGGCAGCAGGTACTGGCTGAGGATAAACAGACGCTCTTTCATGGGTTGTCCTTAAAAACCTTAAATCTCGACGGGCGTGTCAGGGTGGTTGCCCCATTCGCCCCAGGAACCGGCGTAGCCCTTGACCCGCGGATAACCGAGGGATTTGGCCACCAGATAAGTGAAGCCCGACCGGTGATGGGTCTGGCAGTGGGTAATGATTTCTTTGTCCTTGGTGATCCCCAGGTCTTCGAGGATCTGTGGCATGTCCGTGCGGATGCGCAGGTTACGCGCCTTGTCCATGCCCGCGGTCCATTCGAAATTGACCGCGCCGGGAATATGGCCGCCCTTGGCCGCCAGCACTTTCTCGCCGGAATATTCCAGCGGCCCGCGGGCATCCCAGATCGCCAGATCGGCGGCGCCGAGACGGCTTTGCAGGTATTCGCGCGTAGCGGTCGGTTCATCATGCAGGGTCAGCGATACCGGGCCACCAACAGCCCGTGGCACCTGGATCGACATCGGCATGCCATCCGCCAGCCATGCTGGTAGACCGCCGTCGACGTAGTGATATTTGTCGTGACCGATCACGTCGAGCAACCAGATGAACCGCCCGGCCCAGCCGCCGCCCTCGTCGTCGTAAACCACGTAGACCGTGTCTTTGCGATGGCCGAGTTCACCGAACAACGCTTCCAGATCGGCCTTCGCCGGCAGCAGTCCCGGTGCCGGCGGTTGGCCGAGCTGGGTGCGTTTGGGGTCGACAAACCGCGCGCCGGGAAGATGACCTTCGGCATAGCGGGCGGGGCTGGTCAGGTCCACCAGAATCAGTTCGCTGGACTCGAGCCGAGGGAGCAGGTCGCTCGGTTCGATAACGAGCGGCAAGCCAGAGAAGTCAGACATGTGAGGTCTCCAGAGCACAAAGGGGGGGATTGTAGCGCAGCCTCATCGGCCACGGCTGCTAAAGCTGTGCAGGGCTTTTTCGATGCACTGCGCGGTTTTACCGAAGGCTTGCACGGTGATGTCGGCGAATGGCCCGCCGCCCTGATCAGCCACAACGATCATGATCACCCGGCCATTGTTGACCAGTGATCGCAGGAACAGATGCTCGCCACGGAACAGCGTGCGCAGGCCCGGCGGCAGCAGCGCGGAGAATTGCGTGTTGTTCTCCGGGTTGATCCGCACCTGAGCTTGTTGTGCGAGCAGCCGTTGCAGAACTTTGCTCTGGCTGACAACAAAGTTCAGCGCAGAGGCTTCTTTGGGCAGGCCGAAAATTTGATTCACGCGCAGATTGGATTGCGTGCGATCGGCCATCAGAATCATCACCCGGCGCATGCCACTGGCGACCAGCGCGTCGCGGGCGGCGACGGTCAGGCTCATGGCATTGGTGAAACGGCTCGGCTCGGCCAGCAATTCGGCGCACTGCCGGCGCCATTGAGTCAGATCTTCGGCATTCGGTGCGGCAGCAGGCAACATCCCGGCCGGCAGGCGAAGGGTGCCCCACGGCCACAGCAGCGAAACCGCCGGGTGCCACAAGTCACGCATCGCATGCTGGCGCGCACTGTTGGCGGCTTGCTGGTGCAACTGTTGCTGCACCTCGTCCATCGAAATCTGTAGATAAAGGCTGGTCAGATACTGCCAGCGCTCACTGTGCGGACTGTCCCATGCCTGTTGGGCCGACAGCGCCAGACCGTTGGCCAGCAGTACGGTATTGGCGGGTTGATTGAGCCAGCGCCGCAGTGTTGGGTCGTCATCGAGACGATTTTGCTGACGCAACGGATGTTCGCTGTCACGGGCAATGCGCAACACTTTGACCAATTCGCGTTGCTCGCTGAGCAGCAACTTATAGCCCTGCTGCACCCAGATCGGCAGGTGCCAGGCTTGCACCAGCGCCTCGGCGATTTTAAGCAGGCGCACGCCAAACAATTGCTGCTCGACGGTGCGCGCCGATTCGCCCTTGTGGATAACCCGCAGTTCCCACTCTTCAAGCAATTGTGGATAGGTCAGTGCCAGCGGCCACAGCGGCGACAGAAACAGCAGGCTGCCCCAATGAATGTCTTGCCACAGCCGCGCCAGGCGACTGGCAAAAAAACCGTTGGCCTGTTGCGTGGCGTGCTGGCTGATCATTTGCAGTTGGCGCAAGGCCTTGGGGATTTGCATCTGCGGTTGAGCAGGCAGGCGCGCCAGCAGTTCTTCGGTGCGGGCCAGACCCAGACGGTTGATCGCAACTTCAAGATTTTCGGCCGGCGTGGCCATGGTCCCGTGGGTGTGACGATTTGCCTCACGGATGATGCTCAAGGCCAGCGCAGGGCTGTCCTGCATCAGGTCGGCGATGTCGCGCAGCGAGCTGCGATTGTCACGGATCGCCCCGCAAACCTTGTCGTGAGCCTCTTGCGGCACGGGCAGGCGCACGCTATCGAGCAGCTTGACCCAGCCGTCGAGGGTGGTCGGTTTTGCGTGTGGGACGTTCGTTTCATTAGCCATGTCTGGACGAGATCTTCACTGACTGTAGACGCGCCCGGCATGGGCTAAATTGGCTTTTCGCCTGAACTGGCTATAGTCTGGCGCAGTTTTGCCGATAAGTAGAAGAAGAGATTTTTTAACTTCCGAATATGACCTTGAACCCGACTTAAATAAGTACTTTCTACCTATGGCTAAAATTATCGGCATCATCGTCGTATTCGCGAGCGTGCTCGGCGGATACGTGCTCTCCCACGGCAAGATTGCCGCCCTGGTCCAGCCCTTCGAGGTGTTGATCATCGGTGGTGCGGCGCTGGGTGCATTCCTCCAGGCCAACCCCGGCTACATGACGATGCACGTGCTCAAGAAATCCCTGAGCATGTTCGGTTCGCGTTTCAGCCACACTTTTTATCTGGAAGTGCTCGGCCTGATCTACGAGATCCTCAACAAGAGCCGCCGCGAAGGCATGATGGCCATCGAAGGCGACATCGAAGACGCCGCCGCGAGCCCGATCTTCGCCAAGTACCCGGCGGTACTTAAAGACGAGCGCATGACCGCGTTCATCTGTGATTACCTGCGCATCATGTCCTCCGGCAACATGGCTCCGCACGAGCTGGAAGGCCTGTTCGACATGGAGCTGTACAGCCTTAAAGAAGACCTTGAGCACCCATCCCACGCGGTGAACGGTATTGCCGACGCCATGCCGGGTTTCGGTATCGTCGCGGCAGTACTGGGTATCGTGGTGACCATGGCGTCCTTGGGTGAAGGCGATCAGAAGTCCATCGGTCTGCACGTAGGTGCGGCACTGGTGGGTACCTTCTTCGGTATTCTCGCGGCCTATGGTTTCTTCGGTCCGCTGGCAACCTCTTTGGCCCACGATGCCAAAGAAGAGCTGAACGTCTACGAAGCCATCAAAGCCTCGCTGGTGGCTTCGGCTTCCGGCATGCCGCCATCGCTGGCGGTGGAGTTTGGTCGCAAGGTTCTGTACCCGGCCCACCGTCCAAGCTTTGCCGAGCTGGAACAAGCCGTTCGCGGTCGCTAAGTCATGGAAAATAATCAGCCGATTATCATCAAGCGCGTCAAGCGCATAGCCGGCGGGCATCACGGCGGGGCGTGGAAAATCGCCTTCGCCGACTTCGCCACGGCGATGATGGCGTTCTTCCTGGTGTTGTGGCTGCTGTCCACCGCAACGCCTGAGCAGAAGATCGCCATCGCCGGCTATTTCAAAGACCCGGTCGGCTTCTCCGAAAGCGGCACGCCGTACATCATCGATCTGGGCGGTACGCCTACCCTGGCGCCGGAAAACACTCTTAACCCTGAAGTGAAATCCCAGCCGCAACCGGACAAAGTCACGGTCGATGCCGAGCAAGTCGAAGGCATGGCCGAGATGGTCGAGAAGGAACGCCTGGAACTGCTCCTGCAAGAATTGCAGAACAAGGTCGACGAGAACCCGCAACTGCAGAAGTTCAAGGACCAGATCCTCTTCGAGATTACGCCGAACGGCTTGCGCATCCAGATCATGGACGCTGAGAACCGGCCGATGTTCGACTCGGGTTCTGCACGTTTGAAGCCGTACTTCGAAGACATCCTGCTGGCCATGGCCGACACCATCAAAGCGGTGCCGAACAAGATCAGCATCAGCGGTCACACCGATGCCAAGCCTTATATCGGCAGCGGCGATTACGGCAACTGGGAGCTTTCGGCCAACCGTGCCAACGCCGCCCGCCGTGCATTGATTGCCGGTAGCTATCCGGATGCGCAAGTGGCGCGGGTTGTGGGTTACGCCTCGTCGGCACTGTTCGACCGGGAAAACCCGTTCAACCCGGTCAACCGTCGCATCGACATCGTGGTGCTGACCAAGAAGGCCCAGGCCGCCATCGAAGGCGCGCAGGGCGCCGATCCGGCGAAACCGGCTGAGCAAGGACCGAGCGGTGCTGCTCCGGCAACACCGGTCGATCCGAACGCGCTGCCGGCAGATCAGCAACCGGTGCCTGCGCACGAGTTGCGCGAGCGCCTGAACCTGTTCGACGACGCGGCACCCAAACCGGCCCAGCCGGGAAGTGCGCCGCCAGCGCCACCGGCCACTGCACCGGCCCCCGCGCCGAAGCAGTGACCTACAAAAAGCCACGGTTACCGTGGCTTTTTTGTATCTGCCTGCGTCGCATTGACCAGTCGCAGTTTTCGCAATCACGGAAGATCAGTTATGGAAAGACTCAAAGCCTATTTTCAGCGGCACGGCAACGCACCTTTCAAGTTTGGTGAAGGGCGGGTCAGTGGCTATATCTCGGCCACGCTCGGGCTGTTGAGCCTGCTGGCGGTGTTCTGCTTCCTGTTCCCTGAATGGCTGACCACCGCTGAACTGCGCAAGGTCTACGACGAGCAATTCGCCCGCACCACACTGTTGCTCGGGCTGGTGCTGTCGTTCAGCCTCGGCACCCTGAATATCCTGCTCAACAAACGCAAACGTCTGGGGATCACCGGGCTGGTCGCTTCAGGCCTGGCGGTATTTCTCGGTGGCACCAATGTGCAAGTCAGCGAAATCGGGCAGACCCCATACTCGCTGGGGTTGGACTGGTTTGTCCTGGCGCTGCTGGTGTCGGCCATCGTGTTTATTCCGCTGGAAAAGCTCTACTCCAAAGACCCCGAGCAAAACATCCTGCGGCCTCACTGGCGCACCGACCTGACCTACTTTTTCGTCAGCCACATGCTGGTGCAGTTCATCCTGATCTTCATCACCGCCTCGTCGAGTTACATCGCCGGTTGGGCAGTGTCGCCGGGCTTTCAGGCCAGCGTGCAAAGCCTGCCGCTGGTGGTGCAGTTCCTGCTCGCGGTGCTGGTGGCGGATCTCGGTCAGTATTGGCTGCATCGGCTGTACCACGTGGTGCCTTTTCTCTGGCGCCTTCACGCCGTGCATCACTCCAGCACACACATGGACTGGCTCGCCGGTTCGCGCGTGCACTTCATCGAAATCCTGCTGACCCGCACCGGCGTACTGGTACCGCTGATGCTGCTGGGCTTCGCGCCGCAGGCGTTGAATGCCTATGTGATTCTGGTCGGTGTCCAGGCCGTACTGGCTCACGCCAACGTGCGAATCAATGGCGGCTGGCTGAATTACCTGATCGTCCTGCCGCGTTACCACCATTGGCACCACGCGCGGCACAAGGACTACATCTACAAGAACTACGCGATTCACACGCCGTTGGTGGACATGCTGTTCGGCACCTTCAAGCTGCCGCCGAAAGAGTGGCCGGTGCGTTATGGCGTGTTTGGCAAGGAATTGCCGGGCGGGATTGTGCAGCAGCATCTTTATGCGTTTAAGAAGCCTGAGCCGAAGTAAGGCCTGGCGGATATGAAAAGCCCCGAATCGTCGGGGCTTTTTTTCGTCTTTGGTTTGCCGGGTGGTCAGTAACCGTTTTCCGGCAAGCTGGCGATGATCGAGCGGTAGCTGTTCATTCGTTGCTGCTGCACGCGGCCATCTTCAAGGGCCTTGAGCAGTGCGCAACCCGGTTCGCGATCATGCTTGCAGTCGCGGAAGCGGCAGGTGCCGAGCAGGTCATTGAACTCGATGAAACCAGCTTCGACGTCGGCGCGGCTGACGTGGCCGAGGCCGAACTCGCGGATGCCCGGGGAGTCGATCAGTTCGCCGCCGCCCGGGAAGTGGAACAGCCGTGCGGTGGTCGTCGTGTGCGTGCCCTGACCGGACAGTTCGGACAACGGCCCGACGCGGGTTTCCACCTCAGGCAGCAGGCTGTTGACCAGCGACGACTTGCCGACACCGGACTGGCCAACGAACACGCTGATGCGTCCGTCGAGCTGCTGTTGCAGCTGTTCCATGCCATTGCCGTGGTGCGCCGAGACTTCCAGCACCGGATAACCCAGCGTGCGGTAAACGGCCAGCAGGGCGTTGAGTGCCGGGGCGTTCTGCTCGTCGATCAGATCGAATTTGTTCAGCAGCAACAGCGGACGGATGCCTGCGTGTTCGGCGGCTACGAGGTAGCGGTCGATCAGGTTGGCGTGCGGCTCTGGCAGCGGGGCGAAGACGATGACGATCATGTCGACGTTAGCGGCCACTGGCTTGAGCTGACCACGACTGTCCGGGCGGCACAGTTCGGTGGTGCGCGGCAATTGCGCGACGATCACACCGATACCCTGGTTGCCGGCACGCCAGACCACCTGGTCGCCGGTCACCAGCGCTGGCAGGTTGGCGCGCAAGTGGCAACGGAACACTTGGCCGGCGAGTTCGCCGTCCTTGGCCTCGACCTCGACCTGCACACCGAAGTGGGCGATCACCAGGCCGTGTTGCTCAGGGCCAAGGTCGCCGCCCTCCAATGCTTCGACAGCAGAGGACTCGCGTTTGGCGGCGCGTGCGGCGCGCTCGCCTTGAATCTTTTCGATGCGCCAGTTTTGACGACGATTGAGTTGGCGTTTGGCCATGGGTGTTCCGTCTGAAGAATGCAGCGATTAGGTAAAACGGCCGCGAGTTTAGCACGCCCGGCCACCGGCCTAGGCTAAACTGCGCAGCATTGCCTAGGAGCCGAAATATGCAAAACCCGCAGAACTTGATCTGGATCGACCTGGAAATGACCGGTCTTGATCCGGATAACGACGTCATCATCGAAATGGCCACCATTGTCACCGACAGTGATCTCAATACCCTGGCCGAAGGCCCGGTGATCGCCATTCATCACAGCGACGAAGTGCTTGCGCGCATGGATGAGTGGAACACTCGCACCCACGGCAACTCCGGCCTGACCCAGCGCGTGCGCGACAGCCGCATCACAATGGCCGAAGCCGAAGCCGAAACCATCGCGTTTCTGGAAAAGTGGGTGCCGAAGGGCAAGTCGCCGATCTGTGGCAACAGCATCTGCCAGGATCGCCGCTTCCTCTATACCCATATGAAGGCGCTGGAAAGCTACTTCCACTACCGCAACCTCGATGTGTCGACGCTTAAAGAGTTGGCCGCACGCTGGGCACCGGACGTACGCGACAGCTTCAAGAAGGGCAGCACGCATCTGGCGCTGGACGACATTCGCGAGTCCATCGCCGAGTTGCAGCACTACCGTAAGCACTTCATCAAGTTCTGATTTCGCTTGGCGGGTTTTTGTAGCGCGTTTTCTCGCCCTCTTTTGGTGCCGTACCGAAATGGCTAGACTGCGCGCCTTCCTGCCAGGATCGCCACCATGCTGCTGATGCTCTATCTGATCGCCATTACCGCTGAAGCCATGACTGGCGCCCTGTCCGCAGGCCGGCGCGGCATGGACTGGTTCGGGGTGGTGCTGATTGCCTGCGTCACGGCACTGGGCGGCGGTTCGGTGCGTGACGTGCTGCTCGGGCATTACCCGCTGACCTGGGTCAAACACCCGGAATACCTGGTGCTGACTTCCGTCGCGGCGATGTTCACGGTATTCACCGCACGCTGGATGCGGCATCTGCGCTCGCTGTTCCTGGTGCTCGACGCCGTAGGTCTGGTAGCGTTTACCCTGATCGGCTGCATGACTGCCCTGGAAATGGGCCACGGCATGTTGGTGGCGTCTGTCAGTGGCGTGATCACCGGGGTGTTTGGCGGCATCCTTCGCGACATCTTCTGCAACGACATCCCGCTGATCTTCCGTCGTGAACTGTACGCGAGCGTTTCGTTCGCCGCCGCATGGTGCTACATGCTGTGCCTGTATCTGAACGTGCCGGGCGAACAGGCGATTCTGATTACGCTGTTTGGCGGCTTCTTGTTACGTTTATTGGCAATCCGTTTCCATTGGGAAATGCCCAAGTTTGTTTATAACGACGAGCATTGAAATTTAATTCGCACAGTATGGTCGCTGTGCGAAGTTGGCTTGCGTGTCGCCAACGACTTATATGTGCATGTTTCTTACATTTTTCGCTTTGCTGCTGATTTGATTGGCGTGTTATTTATTTTTTCGGCATTTGGTTTAATGCTGGTCTTCTGAATTATCACGAAATCAAAGGAGTTGATTCATGAGTGAAAACATGGGCGATGCACAGGGCCAGTCTAATCATTCACAAACATTCGATAGTGTGACCCGTTTCAATGTGAAGTTTGATGCTGGCGACACCTCACGAAGTAAAGTGCTATACGGCAATGGCCGGATGCAGGTCAAGGTCCAAGTGGTGGTCTCCGGGGCGGATATAAATGGTAATGCCGTGCACGTGCCGTCTGAAGTAATGAACAGTATTGAGCTTATTCATTACGGTACTGGCAAGCGCCTGCGCGATGGTTGGAGCGCAAATACTGAACAAGGGCGATTTACGCTTGAGGCGCAAACGTCATTCGCCCCGATGGTGGCCTCCGACGATGACTTAGACGAGGATGCCGTTCATCCTCAGGTGCGTTCCTTCTGGGTTTCGTCGGCCACCCCAGGAACTACTCAGATCGCTGCACGCCTTACGCTGGGCGGGATTACGATTCGCAGCAACGGGAGCAGTCTTTCCAGTGTTCATGACAGCAGCGTGACCCTGGAAGCGCAGCAGCCACTGGCTTACTCCATTGAGCAATTCCGATGGGTCCCGGTCAGGCGAGGCAATGAAGAGCCGGGGAATCGCATTTGGAACCATTACTTGGGCTTGTATCCGCAAGGGCAGCAAACCAGGCTGGTCGACTGGATTGCCGATGGTGTTGCAGATGACGGTTACTTTGTCTCAGGCAACAAGCTCCGAGAAAAACAAACCAATTATCTTGAAGGTATTTTGATTCGCCCCGAAAAAAGCGAGGTCGCCGTATCTTTGCCATACAACGGCAGCGTTCTTGCTTATCGCCATTATGCTGATGCGATAACATCCGACTCAAAGTATTACAAGGTAAGGGTCAATGATCGGGACGGAGAGCTGACCGTGGTGCAAGCGATGTCTGAGTATTCGACTCTTTCGCCAGCTTCAAGGCAGGGCGGTGTTTTTCATTTTCGCGCCATTGATCAATATGGCACTGAACATAAGCTGGCTATTCACACGGATTTTTCCAGGCTTACCCTTACCGTGGAGCGAGGTTGAATGCGCGGTCTCTCTGCGTGTGCGCAATGTAATGTGGTAGCTATATATATCCTCATGTAAAACACAGCGCTGTAAGCTGTAACTTCATCAAGCGATGATGTTATCGCTGTTCCTGCCGTTACACCTGTTTAACACGTTGGCTGGCCCTTGGGTGCTGCGGGGCCAGCATCAGCTCACACTCAAGGATGAGAATATATGGCTGGCAAGCCGCCAAAGGTCAAACCTGTTCCTGCCCCAAACAAAACCCCCGATTTCAGCGCGGATGGCTCACATCGGCCACTGTCCTCTTTTCCAGAAATACCGCATCTACTGCCACTGCAACGCCTGGAATCGTTGCCCTCTTCCTATCGGCCAGATTTGGTCGCAGAGAGGCCTCCGGTCAGTGTGAGCGCGAGCCCGATGTCTTCCGCGAGCGATAAACTTGCGATGCTTGCCGCGGCCTCCTCGCTGGAAGATTACTGGATACCCACACCCAAAAGCCTCGGCGAGGCTGATGCGCAGGGCATCCAGATGTTCAAGCACCGTCAGTATGTGGCCGTATCCGACGAGCATTTCGTGCAAGTGGTTCTGGACGCCGAGAGTGGTCTGTTTCGCGCCACGCTGGCCAGAGAGCTGAAGCCTTCTGGCCCGCTACTGAAGCAGGACATCGGGAGCGGGTTCTGGCTCCCGCTGCACAGCAACTATTCACGTGATCACCTTGCAATATTCAGTTCGCTACGGGGACGAACGGCAGAACTGTTTCACCGCATGGGGCATTCGGTGGATGTTTTTCCCGAAGTAACGATTACCCGCATTCTTGCGGTGAGTGGCATGGATGAAATGCTGGCGAGCGATTCCCCTATTAGCTCGCGATCCCTCGCCTTGCTGCAGGACGCCCTCAGGCGCTTCAGCCTCGATCAGAAAATCCAGACGTCCATCACACAACTGCAACATCCCGACCCGTTGGTGCGCGCCCAGGTCGATCCCGATTTGCAGGCTCTGCTGCAGTTGCGCGAAGGCGATCCTGCGGGACGCCGTGTTCAACGGGCTCGCACCGTACTCTTTCAGAATCATGAGCGCGCGTTCGAACTCGACTGTGATGCATACACGTTGCAGATGCGGCGGATCTTTCCTGACCTGCCCAAAATGGTGGCCCAGGCGTTGTGGCGCGATGCAAGCGCCGCTGATCGTCTGCATATGCACAATCAACCGGGAATGCCACGGCGAATGGCAGAAGAGGCGCTGCTGTCTCTGCGCGATGTTCGTCTGGCGAGAGCTTGCGAAGGGATATATCTGGATTCGATCTCCAGCCCGGACAGTGACCGACTGGCGTTGCATATGATCGGGCGCCTTGCAGGGTGGTCGCCAAAAGTTCATATCGAGATTCGTCAGGGCGGGGCGGACGGGGAGGTCGTGACCGCTATAGGCGATGTTCGGACTCCGTTCCATCACATACTGGTACGGCAGGACGCAGGCTACGTCATCAGCAGCCCCGAAGGTTCATCGTATAAAGGTATGAGCGATCTTTATTCGGCGGTCTGGTTCCTGTTGCTGCCCGTACAGCGTCAGACGCTCGGTATATCGGAAGGAGGAGGGCAAGCACTCCGGCAATTGATTCGTGCACAGCCGTTACCGTCGCGCCAGGTCGTGAGCGAAATGCTGGGGTTGGTGCCGCTTCCGGTTACTGTCGATCCTGTCGCCGCTCAATACAGACAAGCGGGACAGTTGCGAGGCGGAGCCGATAACAACCCGACATCGGCCAAGTCCGTTGTTGACCGCGTAGGTGATCTTTATCCGCAGCTTTCGGGTGAGGAGGTATCGACGTTTATCAACGAGCGTTTGAAAGGTGATCCATCCGGTGTAATGACTCGCTTGGAAAAAGAGTTCGCGACGTTGCGTAATGAATTGGCGATATGGAGTGCCGATGAACCGTCATCTCGTTCGGAATCGTCGGGACAGGGCAGTGCGCCAACACCCGCCGAGCGACGCCAGGCTCGCGAGCAATTCAGCGCAAAGCTGCAAGATATCTGGCAGCGCAAGTCGGTTTCGAGATGGGGGTACGGTGACTATCATTTTTCTTACGACGTCGATTTTTCTGGTGAGTTACCAAGGCTATCCGCCAGATTCGAGTATGTGACAGAGTTAATACTAACCGCACAGAAACCGGGCACACGGATAGGCGCGTTCCTTGACAGTTTTCCCAATGTTCAATATTTGATGGTGACCGGTTTAAAAATGGAGGAGTTCCCGTTAGGGGTCTTTCAAATGCGCGAGTTGCGTCAACTCACGCTGGATAAGTGCTCGCTCAGACTTTCTGAGATAACGGCTGAAGGGCTGTCAAGAATGGAAACCCTTACATTGTTGAACCTGGCACACAATCCTCTGACAGTTTCTCCGCATGTAGGCTTCATGCCGGATTTAACGGAATTGATGCTCTATGACGCCAATCTGTCCAGCGTTCCTTCAGGAATAGATATGCTGAAAGAGCTACAGGTGTTGGCGTTACAGAACAATGATATTAAAGATGTGGGGGATGAGTTGTTCGATATCCCGGATACACAGGATCTGTTCGTTGGTCTGGTGAATAATCCCTTGAGTAACGCGTCGAGGCAGCGGATTACCGAGTATCTGGAGTATTCCAGCATGGATCGGAAAATAGAAATTCAAATGGATGAGCCAGTTTCAGACGTAGAGTACGAGAGTGAATCCTCGGAAAGCGGTTTCTCCACAGGTTCAGACAGTGACTGAATGTTGATGGACGTAACGGGTTTATTGTTTGTCTAACATAAATTGATAAGTATAAATAACGCGGCGGCTCCCCTTCTGCTTTCCGCTCCATGGCGATCAGGAGGGGAGGAGCATCATGTGATGCCGGAATCAAAGGCCCAAAGCGAGCGGTTTTGCGTTTTGTAACATGAATTCAGCAGTTTTTGATTGTTTGATGATTTGTGTAGGTTGTCGGTTTTGATGTTCAAGTATTTCCTCGGCTTTGCCTCTTAATAATTTGTCGAATGTCCCGACTTTTATTGTTTTTTTAGTCGTGCGTCAATACTTCGACGTGCCCTGAGAGGGGCGAGAATTATTAATTGGTCAGGGGTTATTTTATGTTTGATGAGCAGCTTAGTGTGTCCCGTATCGAGGTTAAACTCGACTCTGCAAGGTCTGGTCAACATAAGGTTCTTTACGCCAACGGTAGAATGCAAGTGCGCGTGTTGGTGCTTTTGCACGGAGTCGATAACAGTGGAGACGGCGCGTCACTGTATGGACATCCCGCCTTGCAGTCACTGCGGTTGATTGCCTATAACGGCGCTCGGCCTCTGGAAGGAGACTGGGGTGTATCGGTGCATGAAAATCGGTATGCCCACGAAATGTCGGGTGGGGCGCCGCGGGTTACAGAAATATCGCGTGTTAAGGACAATCGGATAAGTGACGATGCTGATCCGGTGCAGGTTTTTGAGTTTTGGGTTTCCGCCTCCAGGCCTGGAGTCATGGAAGTGGCTGCCGAAATCATCATGGCCGAGGAGGTATTGCGAAGTAACGGAGTTGGCTTTGACAGCAGTGTTACGCTAGAAGCGATTCCACCGAGAGAGTATCCGCTGAGCAGTTTCTCGTTGAGCAAGTACGATGAGAAACAGCAGAGAGCCACGTATGACTGGGTCCAGCATTATCATATTGGTCTACACGCAGAGGGCCGGCAGATTCACCTCCTCGACTGGTACAGCAGTGAAGTAAAACTTGACCCTTATGATTCGGAAAATTCGGTGCAGGTGTATGTGTCCGGAAATATCCCTGGCACACGGGATGGTCGCAGAAATTTTTATGGGTATATGGCGCCGATTTATGGGCTGAAAACAACCTTTCGCAGCCCTCTCGGCTACATAACCGTACCTATTAATAAAGTGCCTGGGCAGTTGACACTTGTGCAGTATATTTCCGCTGATCTGCAAGTGGCGCCGGCCAATGAAAGCGCATTCGAGTTTGCAGTGATTGATGAATTCGGTTCGGAGCACAGGCTTTGTATCGATGGTGATAAAGAACAGCGCACGTTTATTCTGGATGAATCCAGGCGATCAATGAAAAAACTTATCTGATTTTGACATGTGGTTAGCGGTTTTTTTTGCTCGCCAGCCTGATCGGCCAATATCTGAATTTGGAAATAAAGGACGCTTTTCAATGGTAAGTAATTCATCTTCCGCTGTTCATTCAAATGCTTTCAACTTCGGTGAGTTCGTTTCCGGAGGCGTTGATCCTCGCACGGGCATATATACATGTGCCTTTTCGTTGGGGAAGTTGTACTCGGCGGATCTCAATGGTCCTGAATTTGCACTCTCAATGGGGTTTAATCCGCTCAATCAGGTGGATGCCGGTTTCGGCCTTGGGTGGTCTTTGACCATGACGCATTACAACTTGCGCAGCAAAGTCATGACGCTGTCCAACGGTGAGCGATACAAGGCTGTCGAGACGTCTGCCGGCCTGAAGTTCAAGGAAATGAAACTGCAAACCGCCAAGGTATTGGTGATCGGGACAGGCCGCTATGAGGTCCAATACAAGGATGGGCGCCGTGAGTTACTGAAAGTTCAGGCGGGCACTCAGATTGCCGTGGCGGAAACAATTTTCGCGGCGAACGGTGTGAGCATCACGCTGAAGCATAAATTGTTCAATCAGTTTCCCATGTTGACGGAAGTCTCTGACGCCAAGAGCTGCCTGTTGAAAATTACACGCAATGCAGGTCAAGTGACATTGACCCGGCATCCCGATACGCCGTCCAGTTCCGACTACAAGTTGATCTTGAAAAACAGTCGGGTGACGGCAATCGAGCTTCCGCTCGGCAAAGGCTGGGAGCTGGAATATGAAGTCATTGATGAGGCCAGCTATTTGCGCCGCGTCGTCAACCCCTTGCGCGGCGTAGAAATCATTCGCTACAAGCGGCAAGGTCACCGCTTCGTAAACGGCGTGGAACAGACGCTGCCGTTTGTCATCGCTCACGATGTTTACCCGGGGCGTCGCCAGGCCAGGCTCTGCAAGATATACACGTATTCCGACCATAACTTTCTCGGGCAGGGTCTCATCCCGGCCAAGGACGAAGACGGAGATCCTCTTTACCTGGCGCCCAGTCACTACGTCTATACCTCGGACGAGAAATTGGTGGTCAACGGTAAGGTTCACACCCGGATTAATCGCACCTACAACAAATTCCATTTGCTGGTCGCAGAAGTTACAACATGCGGCGATGCCCAGACCACAACCACCACCGAATATCATTGTTCCGTCGTAAGGCCATTCAATGAACAGCCGGCTCAGTTCCGCATGCCCAAGGTTCAGAAGGTGACGTATCTCGATCGGGGCACCCAAAAGTCGCGCGAGGAAACCACCGTCACTGAGTTCGACGGCGAAGGCAACTTGCTCAAGTATGTCGAGCCGAGTGGGGTGACGACCGTGTCGGAATTTTATCCGGCAAGCGGTGGGGACAACTGCCCAAAGGATCCGCTGGGTTTTATCAGGTTCCAGAAAAAGAGGACTGTTACCGCTGCTGCAGCAGGTGGAAACTCGACTGTCACGTATTACGACTATGCGCTGCATCCCGCGTTGAAAGGTGCGGAACTGGCATCCGTGTTACCGGTTGAGGAGCGTTATTTCGAGCTCGTGGAGGGGGTTGAGGTCCTGCGCTCGAGAACCGCAAGGCATTACCTGAATACGCCAATGGACCCGCTCAAGCACGGGGCCATGAAAGAGCAAAGCATCACCCGTAACGATAAAAAGACTTGTACGGAATTTTCCTATGAGCTTGAGGACGTCGGGCTGCGAGTGAAGTCCAGCACACGCGGGTTTGATGGCTCGTTGCAGACCAGCGAGAAAGTGCTCTCGACGCTGAGCGGATTACCGTTGTCAGAAGTCGGTGTCGATGGCGAGCAGATCGAATATGAATACGACGCGATCGGCCGGGCAGTGTGCAAAACGGTTGCCCGCGGTACTCCTTACGCAGCCTCTACCAGGTGGGCCTATATCGCAGCCACCATTCAGCAGCCGGCCACGATGGTGACCATTGACCCTGCCGGCTGTGAACAAAGAGTGACCTATGACGGCCTGGAACGGGTGGTTACCGTTCAGGAACAGGACTGTGACTATCCGGATGAGGATGGGCTCATTCAGTTTCGCACGCTCTATTCCGCCATTCATGATTCGGCGGGTCACAAGGTAAACGTGACGCTGACCGATTGGCGCGATGGCAAGCCTTATCCGGTCATCACTCGCTACGAATTCGATAACTGGGGGCAGGTCAGCAAGACGCTCCATGCCGATGGGCGTATCGAACACAGCGAGGCCGATCCGGTCGCTCGCCAGCAAACGAGTTGGCTTCAGGGAATGGGCAAGACAGTTACCCTCGCCAACGAGTTTGGTAAACCACTGAGTGTCGAGAGCTTCAATCTGAAGAATAAGAGCCTCGGCAAAACCGTTTACACCTATGACGGATTGGGGCGCACAACCAGCCAGACCGATCCGGTCGGCAATACCACTCGATATGGGTACGACGTTTTTGACCGGATGATCCGTAGTGTCCTGCCCGGCACCAGCGAAGTGGTAACCGACTACGCCGATCACAGTGATGAAGCGCTGCCGGTCTGCATCCGGGTTAATGGCAGAGTGTTGGGCCGGCAGGTGTATGACGGTTTGAATCGCCTGACGAAAAGTACCGTGGGCGGACGCAAGTCCGAGGCCGGATATGAAGCGGGGTTCAGTCAGCCGCAGTGGTACAAGAGCGCCGATGGCAAGAAAACCGAATTTACTTATGTACGAGCTCTGGGCGGTTTACTGACTGAACGCAAGGTGGGGGCATTGCTCACGACCATGACTTACGACCCCGTCAACGGGCATCCCTTGACCTGCACCGAAAACAGCAGAGAGCGTCGTTTTACGTATTACCCTTCCGGGCGCATCAAATCCGAAACGACTACCTACGGCGATGTCAGCAAAGCAACTTCTTTTACCTATTCTTTAGAGGGGCGACCGCTCATCTATGTCGATGTACTCGGATCCGAGCATAGATCCGAATACGATGACCACGGCCGCTTGTTATCGACTTTGCAGGGTTCGCTGAAAACCGAATTCCACTACAACATCCAAACAGGGATGCTGGAATGGACGAAGACCGAAGAGACTTCGATCAAGCGTCAAATGATCACTCGGTTTGCCTATGATGATATCGGTCGTGAAACCCTCCGTACTTTCGAGGTCAAGGGCCAGCCCGACCAGACGCTGGCGTCGACTTATACGCTCGCTGGCAAACTGTCGCGCAAAGTGTCCATGCGCGGCACACAAGTGTTGCGCGATGAACAATTTGTTTACGACGTGCGTGGGCGTCTGATCCAGTACGACTGTGCCGGAACCCAAAAACCCTTGGATCCTTACGGCAAAGAGATAGTCCAGCAGACGTTTACATTCGATGCACTGGACAACCTTCTCACCGTACAAACCCGGTTCCCGCTGGGTGTGAATCTGACCACCTTCAGTTATGAAAATCCGGACCCCGCGCAGCTCAGCGCAGTCAAGCATTCCCATGTCGACTATCCACCGGCAGTGACCCTGGAATACGACGCCAACGGCAGGATGATCAAGGATGATCAGGCGCGAACCCTGACCTATGACGCGTTCGGACGTCTCGAGCAACTGGCTGGCGCAGGAGGTTCAGTCATCCGCGGCTACCATTACGACGGTTTCGATCACCTGGTTGAACTGTCGCAACCGGATACGGCAACGGCGCAGCGTTATTACTACGAAGGCCGGGTCACCAATGAGGTTCGTGGTAAAGATTCATCCAGCGTCGTGCGGCACGGTGGATTGCTTGTGGGGCAGCAGCAGCTCGGATTGAACGCCGGCGCGCAACTGTTCGGCACCGATCAGCAGCAAAGTGTATTGGCAGAGCTGGGTGAGGGGCAGCTGACCGATTGCGCTTACAGCCCTTACGGGCATCGTCCTGCCGAGGGTGGTTTGTTCAGTCTGGCGGGGTTCAACGGCGAGCAACTGGACCGGGCGACCGGCCTTTATCTGCTGGGCAACGGTTACCGAGCCTATAGCCCGACACTGATGCGTTTTCTCAGCCCCGATAGCATGAGTCCATTTGGTGGGGGCGGATTGAATGCCTACGCTTATTGCCTGGGCGATCCTGTCAATCGTGTTGACCCTACGGGGCATATATCCTGGCAATTGATCCTGGGAGTCGGACTCAGTGTCCTGGGGATTGTTGCCAGCGTGCTCTCGGCGGGCGCCACAACGCCATGGGCGGTGGCGGCGTTGGGCCTGACCGTTGCTTCAGGTTTGACGGGAATCGCCAGCGAATTGGTCAGTCACTATGCACCGGATTCTTCTGCAGGAGAGCTATTGGGGTGGATCAGTGTCGGTCTTGGCCTGGCTTCGCTCGGTACAGGTCTGGCGGCCGGCGCCAAAGCTGCTGTGAATGGAGCCAGAAAGCTGGCTTCAGCCTTTCAACCAGGGCTCAGTGGACGGGGGGCGGGCAAAGCTTTTGCCAAAGGACGAGGAGCCAAGGCTGCGGCCAAAAAAGCCAGCGCGCCGGTTCAGGAGCAGATCGATACGAAATGGACACTCGTCAAGACCTACGAAAAAAATGGTCGGAACTACATCGAGGTAGCGGGTAAAGAAGACTTGAAGAAAAAAGCTGAGTTCTTCATGAAGGAAATTTCAGAGGGAAAACCTCCGAGCATGGCCGCCCAGCTAGCGGAAGGCCGTTACGAGCCAATGCACGGTTCATCCAGCTCGACGATGAAGGGAATGCATTTTTACTTGGGCGGGGGAGATCGCGTGTATCTGGTGGAGAACTCCAAGGACAGGATTGCAGACATCATCCAGTTGGGCGGCCACCTTAAAAAATCCAAGTGACAGGTATAAACACACGACCAGGCAGCACCAAGCCAGAACCAAGAGTACTCAAGGGCAAGATCATGATTTGAGCTCTTTGCTGGCCAGTTTCGCGTGCGCAGGTCGGGAGTGCTGTTCCAGCGCCCACTCCACATGCTCTCTAACCAACGCTGACGGATAATCCCGTCGCGCCTTCAACGCTTCCAGCACCGGGATCGTTGAAGGCGCATTGCCCAGCCCCACCGCCAGATTCCTCAACCAGCGCTCATACCCCGCTCGCCGCAACGGTGAACCTTCGGTGCTGCTCAAGAATTTCTCTTCATCCCACAAAAACAGCTCGGCCAGTTCGGCGTTGTCGAGGTTGTGCCGTGGCTTGAAGTCGGTTTCGCCAGACGGCCGCGCGAAGCGGTTCCACGGGCAGACTATCTGGCAGTCATCGCAGCCGAAGACTCGATTGCCGATCAGCGGACGCAGGTCTTCAGGGATGGCATTTTTGAGCTCGATGGTCAGATAGGAAATGCAGCGCCGGGCGTCGAGCACATAAGGGCCGACGAAGGCGTTGGTCGGGCAGATATCCAGGCACGCCGTACAGCGACCGCAATGTTCGGTGCTGTGCGGTTCATCCACCGGCAGCGGCAGGTCGACGAACAGTTCGCTCAGAAAGAAGTAACTGCCGGCTTTGCGGTTCAACACCAGGGTGTTTTTGCCGATCCAGCCCAGCCCGGCCTGCTCGGCGATGGCTTTTTCCAGCACCGGAGCGCTGTCGACGAAGGCGCGGAAGCCAAATGGGCCAATCTCGGCTTGAATCTTGTCCGCTAATTGTTGAACGCGTTTACGGATCAATTTGTGGTAATCGCGGCCCAAGGCATAACGCGACACGTACGCTTTTTCCGGTTGGGCCAGACGTTTGGCCATCTCGGTGTCGCCCGGCAGGTAGTCCATGCGCAGGGAAACCACGCGCAAAGTACCGGGCACCAGCTCTTCCGGATGCGAACGTTTGCTGCCGTGGGCACCCATGTAGTCCATTTCGCCGTGGTAGCCAGCTTCGAGCCAGCGCGCCAGGTGCTGCTCATGCTCTGCCAGATCCAGGCCACTGATGCCGACTTGCTGAAAGCCCAGCTCGCGGCCCCAATCCTTGATTGATTGGGCGAGGGCGGGCAGGTCTGTAGTGATGGCGGACATGAGGCGAGAGAAACCGGAGCTGAGGTGCGTATAATTCTGCCAGACATCGGAGCCCGAATACGCATGCCGCACACGAAAGATGAATTACCCGACGCGCTGTACTGCGCCGCTCAGGTGCGCGAACTCGACGCACGGCTGATTGCTGCCGGCACGCCGGGCTTCGAATTGATGCAGCGCGCCGCACATGCGACCTGGCGGGCGCTGGTCCGACAATGGCCTTCAGCGACCGTACTGACGGTGCTCGCCGGCCATGGCAACAATGCCGGTGACGGTTATCTGGTAGCGGTTCTCGCTCAACGCGCAGGCTGGCAAGTTCAGGTGTTGGCTGTCGGTGATCCGCAGCGCTTGCAGGGCGACGCAGCATTGGCCCATGCCGAGGCGGTGACCGAAGGCGTGGCGGTACAGGGCTGGAACCCCCTGAGCCCATTACGCGGCATCATCGTCGATGCCTTGCTTGGCACCGGCCTCACCGGTGAGGTTCGCGAGCCATATGCCAGTGCCATCAGGACGATCAATGCCAGCGGTTTGCCGGTAACGGCGGTGGATATTCCTTCCGGACTGTCCGCTGATACCGGGCATGTGCTCGGTGCTGCGGTTCGCGCCGACCTCACCGTCACCTTCATTGGGCTGAAAATCGGCCTGTTCACCGGCGATGCTGCGGATCACATCGGCTATCTGGCATTTAATGATTTGCAGGCCACGACCGAAATCTATCGTGACATTCCTGTCAGCGCTCGACGCCTCAATGCGGCTAATCTGCCGCGTCTGGCCGCACGTGCGCAGGCCGCGCACAAAGGGCGATTCGGGCATTTGTTGTTGATCGGTGGCGATCACGGTTTCGGCGGGGCGATTCTGCTCAGCACCGAAAGCGCACTGCGCAGTGGGGCGGGCATGGTTTCGCTGGCAACGCGACCGGAGCACGTGTCGGCGGCGCTGACGCGGGTTCCGGAAGTGATGGCGCTAGGGGTTTCATCGGCCAATCAATTGATGAGTCTGCTCGAAAAAGTGTCACTGCTGCTCGTCGGGCCGGGGCTTGGACAGGCGAGTTGGGGGCGGGCGCTGTTGTCTGCCGCCGTCAACGCGCCGTTGCCACAAGTGTGGGACGCCGATGCATTGAATCTGCTGGCCAGCGGATTCGTCAGCCTGCCCAAGGATTGCGTGATCACTCCGCATCCGGGCGAAGCGGCGCGTTTGCTGGGGATCAGTACTGCTGAAGTACAGGCGGATCGCCCGGCGGCCGCTTTGGCTTTGAGCAAAAAACATACAGCAGTGGTGGTGCTGAAAGGCGCCGGCAGTTTGATCGCGCATCCCGATGGGCGTCTGGCGTTGTGTCACCAGGGCCATCCGGCCATGGCCACCGCTGGGCTCGGCGATGTACTGGCAGGCTTGACCGGCGCACTGTTGGCGCAAGGCATGGACGGTTTCGATGCCGCCTGTCTGGCGGTCTGGCTGCACGCCAATGCCGGGATGCAACAAGGGAAATTCGGCCGTGGGCTGGCGGCCAGTGATTTGATTCCAGTCATTCGTCAGTTGTTGGAGGAGCATGCACCGTGTCTGAAGTAACCCTGTACCTGGCCGATGAACAGGCCATGAGCGACTTTGGCGCACGGATCGCCCGGGTGACCCAGGGCCACGGCCTTATTTTCCTCGAGGGCAACCTGGGGATGGGCAAAACCACGCTGTCCCGAGGGATCATTCGTGGGTTGGGGCACGTCGGGGCGGTGAAAAGTCCGACCTTCACCTTGGTCGAACCCTACGAGATTGGCGATATCCGCGCCTTCCACTTTGACCTGTATCGCCTGGTCGATCCGGAAGAGCTGGAGTTTCTCGGCATCCGCGACTATTTCGAAGACGACGCACTGTGCCTGATCGAATGGCCCGATAAAGGTGCAGGCTTTTTGCCAAAGCCGGACCTGACCATTACCATTAGCCCGCAAGACAGCGGGCGTTCGCTGAAAATTTTATCCCAGGGCTCGCGTGGCGAGGCCTGGTGTGCCGCTTTGGCGTTGGAATCCAATTAGATGATGGGGTTAGGTATGCGCTTTCGCGCGTTGGTGGCTGCCGCTGGACTGATATTGATGGCAGTAACCGTCAACGCTGTGGCCGACTCAAAGGTCAACAGCGTGCGCCTGTGGCGGGCGCCGGACAACACGCGACTGGTCTTCGACCTGAGCGGCCCGGTGCAACACAGTGTTTTCACCCTGACCTCACCGGATCGGCTGGTGATCGACATCAACGGCGCCACCCTTGGCGCGCCGCTGAATGTGCAGACCGCCAACACGCCGATCACCGCGATGCGCTCGGCCCAGCGCACGCCGACCGACCTGCGGGTGGTCATCGATCTGAAAAAAGCCGTCACCCCGAAAAGCTTCTCGCTGGCGCCTAACGCACAGTATGGCAACCGTCTGGTGGTCGATCTGTTCGACAACGCGGCCGACGCGGCGCCGCCGCCTGCTCCAACGCCGCGGGTTGCGACTGTACCGGCCGTGCCGGTCACCCCGACCGAGCCGACAATCAAGCTGCCGCCGGCCCCGGCCGGCAAGCGCGACATTATTGTGGTGATTGACGCCGGCCACGGTGGCGAAGACCCGGGTGCGTCCGGTTCGCGTGGTCAGCGTGAAAAAGACGTGGTGCTGCAGATCGCTCGCGAACTGCAACGTCAGGTCAACGGCATGAAAGGCTTCCGCGCCGAATTGACTCGCACCGGCGACTACTTCATTCCGTTGCGCGGGCGTACCGAAATTGCCCGCAAAAAGGGCGCCGACCTGTTCGTGTCGATCCACGCCGACGCCGCGCCTTCTGCGGCGGCCTTTGGTGCGTCGGTGTTTGCCCTGTCTGATCGCGGCGCCACATCTGAAACTGCGCGTTGGCTGGCCGACAGCGAAAACCGTTCCGACTTGATCGGTGGTGCCGGCAACGTCAGCCTCGATGACAAGGACCGCATGCTCGCCGGCGTGTTGCTCGACCTGTCGATGACGGCTTCGCTGACCTCCAGCCTCAACGTCGGTCAGAAAGTTCTGACCAACATCGGTCGCGTCACACCGCTGCACAAACAGCGCGTTGAACAGGCCGGGTTCATGGTGTTGAAGTCGCCGGATATTCCGTCGATCCTGGTTGAAACCGGCTTCATCTCCAATGCCAACGAAGCGAACAAACTCTCGGCGTCGAGCCACCAGCAAGCGCTGGCACGTTCGATCAGCAGCGGCGTGCGCCAGTTCTTCCAGCAGAACCCGCCACCGGGCACCTACATTGCCTGGCTGCGTGATTCCGGCAAGATCGCCCAGGGCCCGCGTGACCACCGTGTCGGCCCGGGTGAAACGCTGGCAATGATCGGCGTGCGCTATCAGGTATCGCCGGCCACATTGCGCAGCGCGAACAACCTGAAAAGCGATGAGCTGAAAGTCGGCCAACACCTGACCATTCCTGGCACCGAACTGGCGTCCAAAGAATGAACGAAGTGCTGAACGCAGCCCGCATCGAACTGCTCAGCCCCCGGCTGGCGAACCAGATCGCCGCCGGTGAGGTGGTCGAGCGCCCGGCGTCGGTGATCAAGGAGCTGCTGGAAAACAGCCTCGACTCCGGCGCCAAGCGCATTGATGTCGATGTCGAGCAGGGCGGCGTCAAGCTGTTGCGAGTCCGCGACGACGGCAGCGGCATCTCCGCCGACGACCTGCCGCTGGCGCTGGCCCGTCACGCCACCAGCAAGATTCGTAATCTGGAAGACCTCGAACAGGTGATGAGCCTGGGCTTTCGCGGTGAGGCACTGGCGTCGATCAGTTCCGTCGCGCGCCTGACCCTGACCTCACGCACCCGTGACGCCGATCAGGCCTGGCAGGTCGAAACCGAAGGTCGCGACATGGCGCCTCGCGTGCAACCGGCCGCGCACCCGGTCGGCACCTCGGTTGAAGTCCGCGACCTGTTCTTCAACACCCCGGCGCGGCGCAAATTCCTCAAGACCGAAAAAACCGAATTCGATCACCTGCAAGAAGTGATCAAGCGTCTTGCACTGGCGCGTTTCGACGTGGCGTTTCATCTGCGCCACAACGGCAAGACCATTCTCAGCCTGCACGAAGCCCACGATGACGCGGCGCGTGCGCGGCGTGTGGCGGCGATCTGTGGTTCGGGTTTCCTGGAGCAAGCCTTGCCGATCGAGATCGAGCGTAACGGCTTGCACCTGTGGGGCTGGGTCGGTTTGCCGACCTTCAACCGCAGCCAGGCGGACTTGCAGTACTTCTTTGTCAATGGCCGGGCGGTGCGCGACAAGCTCGTGGCCCATGCGGTGCGTCAGGCCTATCGCGACGTCTTGTTCAACGGTCGGCACCCGACGTTTGCGCTGTTTTTCGAGGTCGACCCGGCGGCGGTGGACGTCAACGTGCACCCGACCAAGCACGAAGTGCGCTTTCGCGATGGGCGCATGGTGCATGACTTCCTTTACGGCACGCTGCACCGCGCGCTGGGCGATGTGCGTCCGGAAGATCAGCTTGCCGGTTCAGTCACCACCGCCGTTGTCCGGCCAACCGGCCTTGATGCCGGTGAATTCGGCCCGCAGGGTGAAATGCGTCTGGCGGCCAATGCGTTGCTTGAGCAACCGCAGGCGCAACCGGCGTTCAATACATCGGCGGGCGCCAGCGCTGGTGGCGCTTATCAGTATCAATACACGCCGCGTCCGCAGTCGGCGATGCCGCCTGCCGCTGAGGCTCAGGCTGCGTATCGCGAGTTTTTCGCGCCGTTGCCTGAAGCCAACGCCAATGCGCTGCCGGCCGGTCAGGAAGATATTCCACCACTCGGGTACGCGCTGGCGCAGCTCAAGGGCATCTACATTCTGTCCGAGAATGCCCAAGGGCTGGTTTTGGTGGACATGCACGCCGCCCACGAGCGGATCATGTACGAACGCCTGAAGATTGCCATGGCCAGCGAAGGTCTTAGCGGCCAGCCGTTGCTGGTGCCTGAGTCTCTGGCGGTGAGTCAGCGCGAGGCCGATTGCGCCGAAGAGCATGCGGCGTGGTTTCAGCGTCTTGGCTTCGAGTTGCAACGCCTTGGCCCGGAAACATTGGCTATTCGACAGATTCCGGCTTTGCTTAAGCAGGCTGAGGCTAATCGTCTGGTGGGTGATGTGCTGTCGGATTTGATGGAATACGGCACCAGCGACCGGATTCAGGCGCACCTCAACGAACTGCTGGGCACCATGGCCTGCCACGGCGCGATCCGCGCCAACCGGCGCCTGGCCCTGCCGGAAATGAACGGCCTGCTGCGTGACATGGAAAACACCGAGCGCAGCGGTCAATGCAATCATGGCCGACCGACCTGGACCCAACTGGGCCTGGACGATCTGGACAAACTGTTCTTGCGCGGTCGTTGATGAGCCAGCTTCCTCCAGCGATTTTTCTTATGGGCCCGACCGCTGCGGGCAAGACCGACCTGGCCATCGAGCTGTCCAAGGTATTGCCTTGCGAGTTGATCAGCGTCGATTCTGCGCTGGTTTATCGCGGCATGGACATCGGCACCGCCAAGCCTTCAAAAGAGCTGTTGGCTGAGCATCCGCACCGTTTGATCGACATTCTTGATCCGGCTGAAGCGTATTCGGCTGCTGATTTTCGGCGTGATGCCCTGCAAGCGATGGCCGAAATCACTTCGCGCGGAAAAATCCCGCTGCTGGTCGGCGGCACGATGCTCTATTACAAGGCTTTGGTCGATGGCCTGGCAGACATGCCGGCAGCCGACCCCGGGGTGCGCGCGCAGATCGAAGAAGAGGCTGCACGCCTTGGCTGGCAAGCCTTGCACGAGCAATTGGCAGCCATCGACCCGGAGTCAGCGGCGCGGATACATCCGAACGATCCACAGCGTCTGAGTCGGGCGCTGGAGGTTTATCGGGTCAGCGGTCAGAGCATGACTGCCCTGCGCCAGCAACAATCTGCGCAAAGTACTGAAGCAGCCGCTTCGGGACTGCAACAATTGCCCTATACTGTCGCGAACTTGGCCATTGCCCCGGCGAATCGTCAGGTATTGCACGAGCGTATTAAACAAAGATTCACAAATATGTTGGAACAGGGATTCATCGACGAGGTCGTAGCCCTGCGTAAAAGAAGTGACCTGCATGCCGGGTTGCCGTCTATACGTGCAGTAGGTTACCGCCAAGTCTGGGATTACCTGGATGGCAAACTGAGCTTGGCCGAAATGCAGGAGCGCGGAATCATCGCCACGCGCCAATTGGCCAAACGCCAGTTCACCTGGCTGCGCAGCTGGGAAGATTTACACTGGCTGGACAGTCTTGATTGCGACAATCTGCCACGCGCCTTGAAATACCTTGGGACCATCTCCATATTGAGCTGAGTCCTTGCAATTGCCGTCTATCCTTGGGGGTGTGGCGGCCAAAGCCATCTGAATTACCTATTTTTTATTATTGAATCCTTAAAGGAGTGCGGCACATGTCAAAAGGGCATTCGCTACAAGACCCTTACTTGAATACTTTACGTAAAGAGAAAGTTGGGGTTTCCATCTACCTGGTCAACGGTATCAAACTGCAAGGCACGATCGAGTCCTTCGACCAGTTCGTGATCCTGCTGAAAAACACCGTCAGCCAGATGGTTTACAAACACGCTATCTCTACCGTCGTGCCAGTTCGTCCAATTCGTCTGCCTAGCGCAACCGAAAATGAACAGGGCGACGCAGATCCAGCTCCGGGTAACGCCTGATAGGAGTCTCCTTTGTTCTTTGAGCGCCACGGTGGTGGTGAACGGGTCATCCTCGTTCACTTGGATGGACAGGACCCTGAGGCGCGCGAAGATCCGCAGGAGTTTCAGGAACTGGCTAATTCGGCGGGCGCCGAGACCGTTGCGTTTTTTAACGTGCCGCGTCATCGGCCAACCGCCAAATTCCTGATTGGCAGTGGCAAGGTCGAGGAACTACGCGACCTGGTTCATGCCGAAAAGGCCGATCTGGTTATCTTCAATCACATCCTCACGCCCAGTCAGGAACGTAACCTCGAACGTGTTTTCGAGTGTCGCGTGATCGACCGCACCGGTCTGATTCTCGATATTTTCGCCCAGCGCGCCCGCACCCATGAAGGCAAGCTCCAGGTCGAACTGGCCCAGCTTGACCACATGAGTACCCGTCTGGTTCGTGGCTGGACTCACCTTGAGCGTCAAGGTGGTGGCATCGGTATGCGTGGTCCGGGTGAAACCCAGCTGGAAACCGACCGTCGTCTGTTGCGGGTTCGCCTGCGTCAGATCAAGGGCCGGCTGGAAAAAGTGCGCAGCCAGCGCGAACAGTCGCGACGCGGCCGCTCGCGTGCGGATATTCCTACCGTGTCTCTGGTGGGGTATACCAACGCCGGTAAATCCACACTCTTCAATAACGTGACGAAATCCGACGTGTACGCGGCGGATCAGTTGTTCGCCACGCTGGACCCGACCCTGCGCCGTCTCGAACTGGACGACCTCGGGCCGATTGTTTTGGCCGACACCGTGGGGTTCATCCGTCACTTGCCCCACAAGCTGGTCGAAGCATTTCGGTCTACGCTCGAAGAGTCGAGCAACTCCGATCTGCTGTTGCACGTGATCGATGCGGCCGAGCCGGATCGCATGTTGCAGATCGAGCAGGTGATGGTGGTGCTGGGTGAGATTGGAGCCCAGGACTTGCCGATCCTCGAGGTATACAACAAACTCGATTTGCTTGAAGGCGTTGAGCCACAAATCCAGCGCGATGCCGATGGCAAGCCGCAACGGGTCTGGCTGTCCGCGCGTGATGGCAGTGGTCTGGAATTGCTTGAGCAAGCCATTGCCGAGTTGCTGGGCAGCGATTTGTTTGTGGGCACATTGCGTTTGCCGCAACGATTCGCTCGACTGCGTGCGCAGTTCTTCGAACTCGGTGCGGTGCAGAAAGAAGAACACGACGAAGAAGGCATCAGCTTGCTGGCCGTTCGTTTGCCCCGGGTCGAGTTGAATCGACTGGTAAGCCGCGAAGGATTGCAGCCGATGGAATTCATCGAGCAACACACTTTGCAATAAAAGCCTGACAAAGCGGTTGTGCCGCAACGGCAGGCATTCTGTAGCATTGGTCGGCGCGCCGTGGGTGCGTCTTTGCTTTATCAGATGGAGAGCGCTATGGCTTGGAATGAGCCGGGTGGCAACTCGAACAATCAGGATCCTTGGGGTGGCAAGCGCCGCAATAACGGCGACCGCAAGGGGCCACCGGATCTCGACGAGGCCTTCCGAAAGCTGCAGGAAAGCCTGAACGGGTTGTTCGGTGGTGGTAAGAAACGCGGTGGTGATGACGGCGGTGGTTCGGGCAGGAGTAGTGGCGGCTTCGGCGCTCTGCTCGGTATCGGCCTCGTTGTGCTCGCGGCCGTCTGGCTGTACAGCGCGGTCTATGTGGTCGACGAGCAGGAGCAAGCCGTAGTGCTGCGCTTCGGCAAGTACTACGAGACTGTCGGCCCCGGCCTGAACATCTACTTCCCGCCGATCGATAAAAAGTACATGGAAAACGTCACGCGTGAGCGTGCCTACACCAAGCAGGGCCAGATGCTGACCGAAGACGAGAACATCGTCGAAGTGCCGCTGACCGTGCAGTACAAGATCAGCAACCTGCAGGATTTCGTGCTGAACGTCGATCAGCCGGAAATCAGCCTGCAGCATGCGACCGACAGCGCCTTGCGCCACGTGGTGGGTTCGACCGCCATGGACCAGGTGCTGACCGAAGGTCGTGAATTGATGGCCAGCGAAATCAAGGAGCGTCTGCAACGCTTCCTCGATACCTATCGCACCGGTATCACCGTTACTCAGGTGAACGTACAGAGCGCAGCGGCACCGCGTGAAGTGCAGGAAGCCTTTGATGACGTGATCCGCGCCCGTGAAGACGAGCAGCGTTCGCGCAACCAGGCTGAAACCTACGCCAACGGCGTGGTGCCGGAAGCCCGTGGTCAGGCCCAGCGCATCCTTGAAGATGCCAACGGTTACCGCGACGAAACGGTTTCGCGCGCCAAGGGTGAGGCAGATCGCTTTACCAAACTGGTCGCCGAGTATCGCAAGGCCCCTGAAGTCACCCGCCAGCGTCTGTATCTGGACACCATGCAGGAAGTCTTCAGCAATACCAGCAAGGTACTCGTGACCGGTAATAAAGACGGCCAGAGCAACCTGCTTTACTTGCCGTTGGACAAAATGATTCAGAACAGTTCGGGCAGCAATGCACCGGTCACCGGTTCGGCTGCCGCCAGCAACACGGATGTCACGCCGCATGTCACTGACGTGCCGCAGTCGCGTACAAGGGAGACCCGCTGATGAGCAATAAATCGCTGATCGCCCTGATCGTTGGCGTTGTCGTGGTACTGGTTGGCTGGAACTGCTTCTACATCGTGGCTCAGACCGAGCGCGCGGTGTTGCTGCAATTCGGTCGTGTGGTGCAGGCGGATGTTCAGCCGGGTCTGCATGTGAAAGTGCCTTACGTTAACCAGGTGCGTAAATTCGACGCACGTCTGATGACGCTGGATGCACCGACGCAGCGTTTCCTGACTCTGGAAAAGAAAGCCGTGATGGTTGATGCCTACGCCAAGTGGCGCGTGAAAGATGCCGAGCGCTTCTACACCGCAACTTCCGGCCTCAAGCAAATCGCCGACGAGCGCCTGTCCCGTCGTCTGGAATCCGGTCTGCGTGACCAGTTCGGTAAGCGCACCCTGCACGAAGTTGTGTCTGGTGAGCGTGATGCGCTGATGGCTGACATCACTGCTTCGCTGAACAAGATGGCGGAAAAGGAGCTGGGTATCGAAGTTGTCGATGTCCGGGTCAAGACCATCGATCTGCCGAAAGAAGTGAACCGCAGTGTGTTCGAACGTATGAGCACCGAGCGTGAGCGTGAAGCTCGCGAGCACCGCGCCAAGGGTAACGAGCTGGCAGAAGGCATCCGTGCCGACGCCGATCGCCAACGCCGTGTGCTGCTGGCTGAAGCCTATCGTGAATCCGAAGAGATTCGCGGTGATGGTGACGCCCAGGCCGCTGCGATCTACTCCAAGGCCTACGGCCAGGATCAGGAGTTCTACGGTTTCTACCGTAGCCTGCGCGCCTACCGTGAAAGCTTCGCGAACAAATCCGACGTCCTGGTCCTCGACCCAAGCAGCGACTTCTTCCGCTATCTGGAAAAGTCCAAGCCTTGATACGACGTTGACCTGAATCGTTCCGCCCGGCGGCTAAAACCTCGGGCGGGGTGATCCTTTGGGAAAACGTGTGTATGATGCGGCAGCCGGGAAATTCCCGGCTTTTTTGCGTCTGCACGTTTGATTGCTGTTTTTGCTGCAGAACATCGGGTTGAACAGCCCGAACAGTTTTTCGAGGAAAGTGATGGGCGAAG
The DNA here is from genome assembly GCF_059716105.1 of Pseudomonas sp. LBUM1652. Taxonomy (NCBI): domain Bacteria; kingdom Pseudomonadati; phylum Pseudomonadota; class Gammaproteobacteria; order Pseudomonadales; family Pseudomonadaceae; genus Pseudomonas; species Pseudomonas sp. LBUM1652. The sequence continues at coordinate 623,644 of NZ_CP166804.1, forward strand.
CCGGTATCAGGCCTTTCGCTGCGTCGTTCATGCGCGTGCGTTTTGAACGGACCGGTCATTTTCTGCTTCACTCAAGGCTCGCCCTAGTGCTGGCCGCCCGGATCAAAGGGGAATGGCGTAATGGCAACGGTAGACCGCTGGCTGCTGCCAGATGGCATCGAAGAAGTACTGCCACCGGAAGCGGCGCGCATTGAAGTTGCGCGTCGTCAGGTGTTGGATCTGTTCCAGAGCTGGGGTTACGAGTTTGTCGTGACCCCCCATATCGAGTACCTGGAATCCCTGCTGACCGGCGCGGGCCAGGACCTGGATCTGCGTACCTTCAAGGTCATCGACCCGCAGTCGGGCCGGCAGATGGGTTTCCGCGCTGACATCACGCCGCAAGTGGCACGCATCGATGCGCACACCCTGCGTCGCGAAGGACCGAGCCGTCTTTGCTACGCCGGCAGCGTACTGCACGCCCAACCGCGTGCACTGTCGTCCTCGCGCAGCCCGATTCAATTGGGCGCCGAGTTGTACGGCGATGCCAGCCCGAGCAGCGACGTCGAAGTCATCAGCCTGATGCTGGCCATGCTGCAACTGGCCGATGTGCCGGATGTGCACATGGATCTCGGTCACGTCGGCATCTATCGTGGTCTGGCGCGCGCTGCCGGTCTGTCCGGTGAAGTCGAGCAGCAGTTGTTCGATGCGTTGCAACGCAAGGCCATCGACGAGGTCATTACCTTGACCGAAGGCCTGCCGGCCGATCTGTCCGGCATGCTGCGCGCGCTGGTCGATCTGTGTGGCGGCCGTGAAGTGCTGGCTGCTGCCCGCGAGCGTCTGGCCGATGCGCCGGCGCCGGTGCTGGCAGCACTGGAAGATTTGCTGGCGATCGCCGAGCGTCTGTCGGCGCGCTTCCCGGAGCTGCCGCTGTATTTTGATCTGGGCGAGTTGCGCGGTTACCACTACCACACCGGTGTGGTGTTCGCGGTGTTCGTGCCGGGCGTTGGCCAGTCCATCGCTCAGGGCGGTCGCTACGACGACATCGGCGCCGACTTCGGTCGCGCCCGTCCGGCAACCGGCTTCTCCACCGATTTGAAAACCCTGGTGACCCTGGGGCGTGCTGAGATCGAGTTACCGTCTGGCGGTATCTGGATGCCTGACAGTACGGATGCGGCACTCTGGCAGCAGGTTTGCCAGTTGCGCAGTGAGGGTCAGCGTGTCGTTCAGGCATTGCCTGGACAACCTTTGGCCGCCGCCCGTGATGCGGACTGCGACCGGCAATTGATTCAGCAGAACGGGCTTTGGCAAGTATCGCCACTGGCTTCTTGAGTTTTCCTGCCGGCCATCGCCGGCACCAAGTTTGCGCGAATGAGGACAAGTGTTATGGGTAAGAATGTCGTAGTCCTGGGCACCCAGTGGGGTGATGAGGGCAAAGGCAAGATCGTTGATCTGCTGACCGAACATGCTGCCGCCGTAGTGCGCTACCAAGGTGGCCACAACGCTGGTCACACCCTGGTGATCGACGGCGAGAAAACCGTCTTGCACCTGATTCCGTCGGGCGTGCTGCGCGAAGGCGTGCAGTGCCTGATCGGCAACGGCGTGGTGGTTGCACCTGACGCCCTGCTGCGCGAGATCACCAAGCTGGAAGAGAAAGGCGTACCGGTGCGCGAGCGTCTGCGTATCAGCCCGTCCTGCCCGCTGATCCTGTCCTTCCACGTGGCGCTGGACCAGGCCCGTGAAAAGGCCCGTGGCGAGCTGAAGATCGGTACTACCGGTCGCGGCATTGGCCCGGCTTATGAAGACAAGGTTGCACGTCGTGGCTTGCGTGTTGGCGATCTGCTCAACATGCCGCGCTTTGAAGACAAGCTGCGTGAACTGGTGGACTACCACAACTTCATGCTGGTGGGTTACTACAAAGAGCCTGCCATCGACTACGACAAGACCCTTGCCGAGTGCAAAGAGTACGCTGAGCTGCTCAAGCCGCTGATGCTGGACGTGACGGCCGAGCTGCACGACCTGCGTCGTGCCGGCAAAGACATCATGTTCGAAGGCGCCCAGGGTTCGTTGCTCGACATCGACCACGGTACCTACCCGTACGTGACCAGCTCCAACACCACCGCGGGTGGCGTAGCGACCGGTTCGGGTGTTGGCCCGATGTTCCTGGACTACATCCTGGGCATCACCAAGGCTTACACCACTCGCGTGGGCTCGGGTCCATTCCCGACTGAGCTGTTCGACGAAGTGGGTGCGCACCTGGCCAAACAAGGTCACGAGTTCGGCGCAACCACCGGCCGTGCCCGTCGTTGCGGCTGGTTCGACGCCGTTATCCTGCGTCGCGCTATCGACGTGAACAGCATCTCGGGCATCTGCCTGACCAAGCTGGACGTCCTCGATGGCCTGGAAACCATCAACATCTGCACCGGCTACAAAGACGCGCAAGGCAATGCCGTTGCGCCGACCGACGCCGACAGCTACGTGGGCCTTCAGCCTGTGTACGAAGAAGTGCCGGGCTGGACTGAATCGACCGTGGGCGCCAAGACCCTGGAAGAGCTGCCAGCTAACGCTCGTGCCTACATCAAACGCGTTGAAGAGTTGATCGGCGCGCCGATCGACATTATTTCGACGGGCCCGGATCGCAACGAAACCATCGTTCTGCGTCACCCGTTTGCTTGATAAGTCGTTGATGTAAAAAACAAAGGCCCCTTAATCGGGGCCTTTGTCGTTTATGCCTGTTGGACGGCATGACCTTTGCTGTGAATCTGTCTACAAGAGTGCCATCAAATTAATGGCGTCAGAAGTAGAGGGATTCATAGTGTCAGCCGTTCTCTCACTGTTACAAAGCCGTTTGTTGCGGCCCGTGTTCGTTACCCTTGGTATCGCCCTTTTGGTGCAGGTGCTGGTGGCCGTTGCCCTGACGCGGAGCACGGTCACGGCGCTGGAAGCCGATCTGGCGGTGCGCCTCGGTGCCGATAGCCAGAAGCTCTCCGGTGAACTGGAGCAGGCCGGGCGTGAAGTCACGTCGAGCCTCGACGCCTTGTCCGCCAGCACCCGTCAGCGCCTGACGGCCGGTTTGTCCACACGACTGAAGGACGAACAGGCACAGTTGCGCGCGACATTGGAAAAGGATCTGAAGGACTCGGCCAACGACATGGCCCAGTTGCTCGCCTCCGTTGCGCCCCGCGCCATGTGGGACGGCGATGTGCCAACCCTGTCGGAATTTGCCCGTCGCGCCCAGCGCAATCCCAGCGTGTTGTTCGTGGTCTACGACGACGCCACCGGCCAGCACCTGACCCGCTACCTCAACCGCGAAAACCCGATTAACAAGGCCTTGCTGGAAAAGGGCCAGGGCGAGCGTGCGCTGGATAAAGTGCTGGATGCGGCGAAGAACGATCCGTCGGTCTACTACCTCGAGGCTTCGATCAATCCGAATGGCGTGGAAATCGGCAAGGTGCTGATGGGGGTTTCCACGGCTTCGGTGGAAACCGATCTGGCCGCCCTCGACAAGCGTTTCACCGCGCTGATTGCCAGCAGCGATCAATTGGTCGGCGACAGCCTAAAAGGCGCCGCAGCCGACAGCGCGACGGCGATGCGCGCGCGATTGCAATCAGCGCAATCCACCGCCACCGAGATGAAAGCTAACACCGCCAGCACCGTGCAGGATGCCGCAGCGACTTTGCGCTGGCGGATCGGCATGGGCCTGGCGCTGGTCGGCTGCGGCGTGCTGCTGTTGCTGGCCGTGGTGCTCGGCCATCGCGTGGTCAATCGCTTGAAGATGCTCAATGCCGCCATGGACGATCTGGCGGCGGGCGAAGGCGACCTGACCAAGCGGGTGCAGATCAACAGCAAGGACGAGATCGGCGACATGGCCTCGGCGGTCAATCGCTTTGTCGATAAGTTGCAGCCGATCGTGCGCGAGGCGGGCGATGTGGCGCAGCGTACCGGCGTGGAAATCGGTGCCATGACCCTGCGCAATGCCGGCGCCGATGCGGCGGCCGGGATGCAGCGTGACGAAGTGGCGGAAAGTCTGCGGGCACTGTCGCAAATGGCCGACGAGGCGCAGTCGGAAAGCCATGCCATGCAGGCTGCGTTGAAGCAGGTTGTGGATATTCGTCAGGCGACTGATGAGAACACTCGCACATCGGCCAAGGTCGGCAGCTTGATCGAGGCGCTGGCCGGGCAGGTCGATACCGGGGCGAAAGTTATTGAGCGTCTGGCGCAGCAGAGTGAACAGATTGAAGTTGTTTTGACGGTGATTCACGGCATTGCTGAGCAGACCAACCTGCTGGCATTGAACGCGGCGATTGAAGCGGCGCGGGCCGGCGAGACCGGGCGTGGGTTCGCCGTAGTGGCGGATGAGGTCCGGGCGTTGGCGAGCAAGACGCAAAGCTCGACCGGTGACATTCAGGCGCATATCGTCGCCTTGCAGCAGGGCGCGCGTGAGGCGGTGGAGGCGATTGGTCAGGCCGGGCGTCAGGCCAGCGAAGGTTTGCTGGTGCTGCGTGACAGTGCGCGGTTGCAGCAGTCGGTGCAGGCTTCGGTTGAGCAGGTGCATGCGGCGATTGGCCTGGCGACTCAGGCGGCGGCGCATCAGGCGCAAGGTGCGCAGGCGGTGCGTGGGCGGGTCGAGACGATACATGCTCAGGCCGAGAAAGCGGCGCAGGCGGTGGTGGAAACCACGGCCAGTGGCAAGGTGCTGGATGGTCTGGCTGCGCAGTTGAAGGCAAGCCTGGGGCAGTTCCGGGCCTAAGATTAAAAGATCGCAGCCTGCGGCAGCTCCTAAAGGGAAACGCAAATTCCTCTGTAGGAGCTGTCGCAGGCTGCGATCTTTTGCTTTATCAGCGGCTCAAATACATCCGCGTCGTCAGCAGATACACAGGCAATCCAGAAACCAGAATCAACAACGCCGCATAAGGCGCCGCCGCCGCAAACTCGACATTCGCGGTATGCGCCCAGACCTCGGTCGCCAAGGTGTTGAGCCCAGTCGGACTCAGCAGCAAAGTCGCCGTCAGCTCCTTCATCGCATCCAGGAACACCAGTGCAAACGCTGCGCCCAATGCCGGGAAGATGATCGGCAGCGTCACCCGGCAAAACGCCGTGAACGACGATGCACCCAGCGTGCGTGCCGCCTCTTCCAGCTGCGGTGCCGCCTTGTTCAGTGCGGTGCGAATCGGCGCCTGAGCCAGCGGCAGAAACAGCAACGCATAAGCGATCAGCAACAGCGCAGACGTCTGATACAGCACTGGTACGTAATGCAGGGCGAAATACACCAGCGTCAACGCAATCACCAGTCCTGGCAACGCATGCAGCAGATGCGGCAGGCGCTCGGCCCAGATCGCCAGTTGGCCTTTGTAACGCACGACCAACAGGCCGACCGGTATCGCCAGCAGTAGGCACAGCGCGGCGCCACCCAGCGAGAGTGCCAGCGACGACAGCAGTGCTTCGGTAATCGCCGCGACCGGGAAGGCTGCCGAAGAGCCCACCGCCAGCCAGTACGCCAGCATGCCCAGTGGAATCCCGCTGCCGATGATCGCCAGCATCAGGCAATACAACTGACCGACAGTGGCCCACGGTCCGAGCCGAACCTGTTCAGCCTGACGCGCCGCACCTTGCCCGGTGCGCACATGACGGCCTTTGCCGCGCACTCGCAGTTCCAGCCACAGCAGAACCAGGCACAGCGCCAGCAACACCGCAGATAGCATCGCCGCATTCGCGTTACTGAATTCCAGTTCGAACTGTTGATAGATCGCAGTGGTGAAGGTTTGCAGGCCGATGATCGACAGCGCGCCGAACTCCACCAGCATATGCAGGGCAATCAGCAGCGAGCCGGCCAGCAGCGACGGCCAGAGTAGCGGTAGCGTGACGCGAAAGAACACGCCCCAGCGGTTCTGGCCGAGGGTGCGCGCAGATTCTTCAAGGGAGGGATCGAGGTTGCGCAAAGTGGCTGCAACCGGCAGAAAGATCAGCGGGTATTTCGACAGGCTCATCACCAGAATCGCCCCGCCGAGGCCTTCGAACTGTGCGCTCAGCGACACCCAGGTGAAGCTGCTGACAAATGCCGGCACCGCGAAGGGCAGGCACAAAATCACGCCCCATAGACGTCGCCCGGGCAGATTGGTGCGCTCTAGCAGCCAGGCCAGCGACAAACCAATCACGCCGCAGGTGATGGTCACGCCGACCATCAGCGCCAGCGTATTGCGCAGCAGGCTGAACACATAAGGGCGCCACAACAAATGCAGCGCCTCGGCCCAGCCGGCCTGCCAGGCCTTCAGCCCGACATAGGCCAGCGGCAACAGGCTCATGACCACCAACAGCAATACCGGCAGCACCAGCCAGATCGACGGCCGCTTGCGCTGTGGCACGTAACCCCCGCGCGTGGCGGGGGCGGTTAACGATGCGGCCATCAGTTCAAGCCAACTTCGCGTTCCAGATCCAGCGCTTCTTCAGCATTGCCCAGATCGGCCGGGGTGACGTTCGGCGCTTCCAGCTCGCTGAACGGCTTGAGGCCGCGATCCGATTCCATACCTTTGTGCAGCGGGTATTCGGCGGTTGTCTGGGTGATCACGCGCTGACCTTCTTCGCTGGCCATGTAGGCGAGGAATTGCTGGGCTTCTTTTGGGTGCTTGCTGGATTTCAGCACGGCCGCACTGGATACGGTGATCAAGCCACCAGCGTCGCCGCCGGTGAAGTAGTGCAGTTTCGAATCCAGTTTGCCTTTCTCGCGTTGCAGGGCGAACCAGTAGTAGTTGTTCACCAGCACGGTGGCGACTTCGCCGTTTTCAACCGCTTTGAGTGCGACCATGTTGTTGCTGTAGGTCTTGCCGAACGCGCGCAGGCCGGTCAGCCATTCTTCGGCGGCGTCACGACCGTGCATCTTGATGATGGCCACGGCCTGTTCCTGGAAGGCGCCGCTGGTTGGAACGAAACCGACTTTGCCTTGCCATTGCGGGTCGGAAAATTCCATCACCGATTTCGGCAGGTCTTTTTCATCGATCAGCTTCGGGTTGAACGCAACCACGCGAACGCGAGCGGTGACGCCGATCCAAGTGCCGTTGCCGGCGACATATTTTTCTGGCAGTACAGCCAAAGTGGCGTCGTCGGCCTTGGCCAGCAGGCCTTGCTCGCCGAGATTGTTCAGTGGTGGAGATTCTTCGGTGTAGATCACGTCGGCGGGGGAGCGGTCGCCTTCCTCGATGATCTGGCTGGCGAGCTGGTTACTGCTGCCCTTGCGAACATTGACGTGAATGCCTGTCTTGGCTTCGAAGGCTTTGGCGATCGCATCGCCGACTTCCTTGTGCTGGCCGTTGTAGAGAGTCAGGGAAACCGCATCGGCAGCCTGGGCGAGGGGAGTGGCGAGTGCCAGGCCGAGAAGGGTGAAGGTAAAGCCTCGGCGCAGGGTATTTCGAAACGTCATTCGCAGGGTTCCTCACTGTCGCATTGCAAAAACTTGAAACAATGATAAACGATATTGTTTCTCAAGTGCGCCTTGCGGGGATCTGGAGGGTTTGCTAGGGAGGAGGGGGGCAGAGGTTTTTCAAACCCCGGAAACGCAAAAACCCGCTTTCGCGGGTTTTTGTGAAATCCAAGGTTACTACCTTGGATTTGAATTGGTGCCCAGAAGAAGACTCGAACTTCCACGACCGTAAGGTCACCAGCACCTGAAGCTGGCGTGTCTACCAATTTCACCATCTGGGCAATCATCGCTAGCGTTGCCGCTGTTGATGTGGCGCACTATACGGAGCGCTTTTTGATCTGTAAACCCCTGATTTAATTTTAATAAATCGGTTTTAACAAATGCGTTCCTTAGAATGCAAAAAACCCGCTTTCGCGGGTTTTTGTGTGAGCCTTGAAACTGATCTATTCTCAATCTCGAAATTGGTGCCCAGAAGAAGACTCGAACTTCCACGACCGTAAGGTCACCAGCACCTGAAGCTGGCGTGTCTACCAATTTCACCATCTGGGCAGTATCGGAAACGCTTGTGCGTCGTCAATGGCGCGCACTATACGGAGCGTCTTTTTAACTGTAAACCCCTGCTTCGATTTTTTTTGATTTTTTTTACCGGCGGTGTTTAAAACGACTTCAAAGCGTCGATACAGGGCTTTAGAAGGGCCTTTATAGTCTGAAATTTCCCGTTTGATGACGCCTATGCCAAACTAACCCGTATATAGACAAGGTGAAAACTCTCTAATGGCCGATTGGCAGTCCCTCGATCCCGAGGCCGCTCGTGAAGCGGAAAAATATGAAAACCCTATTCCTAGCCGCGAACTGATCCTGGCGCATCTCGCCGATCGGGGTTCGCCTGCTGCCCGCGAGCAACTGGTCGAAGAGTTTGGTCTGACCACAGAAGACCAGATCGAAGCCCTGCGCCGCCGCCTGCGCGCCATGGAGCGCGACGCTCAGCTGATATACACCCGTCGGGGCACGTATGCGCCAGTGGATAAGCTCGACCTGATCCTCGGCCGCATCAGCGGTCACCGTGACGGTTTCGGCTTCCTGGTGCCGGACGACGGCAGCGATGACCTGTTCATGAGCCCGGCGCAAATGCGTCTGGTGTTCGACGGTGACCGCGCGCTTGCCCGTGTTTCCGGACTCGACCGTCGCGGTCGCCGCGAAGGCGTGATCGTTGAAGTGGTGTCCCGCGCTCACGAAAGCATCGTCGGTCGCTACTTTGAAGAAGGCGGTATCGGCTTCGTCGTTGCGGATAATCCGAAGATCCAGCAAGAAGTGCTGGTCACTCCGGGCCGCAATGCCAACGCCCAGGTCGGTCAGTTCGTCGAGGTGAAAATCACCCACTGGCCAACGCCGCGTTTCCAGCCGCAAGGCGATGTGGTCGAAGTGGTCGGCAACTACATGGCGCCGGGCATGGAAATCGATGTCGCGCTGCGTACCTACGACATCCCGCACGTCTGGCCTGAAGCCGTTCTGAAAGAAGCGGCCAAGCTCAAGCCGGAAGTCGAAGATAAAGACAAAGAGAAGCGCGTCGACCTGCGCCATCTGCCGTTCGTCACCATCGACGGCGAAGATGCCCGGGACTTCGACGATGCGGTCTACTGCGAAGCCAAACCGGGCAAGCTGCGCTTGTTCTCCGGCGGCTGGAAGTTGTACGTGGCGATTGCCGACGTTTCCAGTTACGTGAAAATCGGCTCGGCGCTGGACAACGAAGCCCAAGTGCGTGGCAACTCGGTGTACTTCCCCGAGCGCGTTGTGCCGATGCTGCCTGAGCAGCTGTCCAACGGCCTGTGCTCGCTGAATCCGCAGGTCGATCGTCTGGCCATGGTTTGCGAGATGACCATCTCCAAGTCTGGCGAAATGACCGACTACTGCTTCTATGAAGCGGTGATCCACTCCCACGCTCGTCTGACCTACAACAAGGTCAGCGCGATGCTGGAAACGCCGAAAGCGACCGAAGCGCGCAAACTGCGTGGCGAATACACCGACGTCGTGCCACACCTTAAACAGCTTTATGCGCTGTACAAGGTGTTGCTGGCAGCCCGTCACGTGCGTGGCGCGATCGATTTCGAAACGCAGGAAACCCGGATCATCTTCGGTACCGAGCGCAAGATTGCCGAAATCCGTCCGACCATCCGTAACGATGCGCACAAGCTGATCGAGGAATGCATGCTGGCGGCCAACGTGGCTACCGCCGAATTCCTGAAAAAGCACGAAATTCCTGCGCTTTACCGCGTTCACGCGGGGCCTCCACCGGAGCGTCTGGAAAAACTGCGCGCCTTCCTCGGCGAGCTAGGCCTGTCCCTGCATAAAGGCAAGGATGGTCCATCGCCGAAGGACTATCAGGCTTTGCTGGCGAGCATCAAGGATCGTCCGGATTTCCATCTGATCCAGACCGTGATGCTGCGTTCGTTGAGTCAGGCGGTGTACAGCGCTGAAAACGACGGTCACTTTGGCCTGAATTACGAAGCCTATACCCACTTCACTTCGCCGATCCGTCGTTACCCGGACCTGCTCACGCACCGCGCGATCCGCAGCGTGATCCATTCGAAGCAGGACACCCCGCACGTTCGCCGTGCCGGTGCGATGACCATTCCGAAGGCACGCATCTATCCGTACGACGAAGCGGCACTTGAGCAACTCGGCGAGCAGTGCTCGATGAGCGAGCGCCGTGCTGACGAAGCGACTCGCGACGTAGTGAACTGGCTCAAGTGCGAGTTCATGAAGGATCGCGTGGGCGAATCGTTCCCGGGCGTGATCACTGCCGTGACCGGTTTTGGCCTGTTCGTCGAACTGACCGATATCTACGTCGAAGGCCTGGTACACGTAACCGCGCTGCCGGGCGATTACTACCACTTCGATCCTGTGCATCACCGCCTCGCGGGTGAGCGCACCGGTCGTAGCTTCCGTCTCGGCGACACCGTTGAAGTGCGTGTCATGCGCGTCGACCTCGACGAGCGCAAGATCGACTTCGAGATGGCGGAAAAAACCATCAGCGCGCCGATCGGTCGCAAAAAACGTGGCGCCGAAACCGCTGCTCCAGCGTCCAAGGCTCCGGAAGAAAAGGCTCCGGCAAAAAACGCCGGTCGTCGTCCGGCCAAAGAGAAGGCTGCCGAAGCCTATCGCCCGAGCGACGCCGTGGCGAAAAACGCCGAGCTGCGCAAAAGCCGTGAAATGAAGAAAGCGCTGCTTTCCGATGCCAAAAACGGTGGTAAAGCGGCGTCCGGGGGAAAGACCGGACGGTCGGCGCCTGAGAATGCGACCGGCGGCAAGCCAGCCAAACCGAGCAAACACCGTAAAGGCCCGCCGAAAGCGGGTTCTGCTCCAGCCAAAAGTGGCGGGGCACGTAAACCGAAGGCGAAGTCATGAGTCAGTTGGAAAAAATCTACGGCGTTCACGCGGTAGAAGCGTTGCTGCGTCATCACCCTAAGCGCGTCAAACAGATCTGGCTGGCCGAAAGCCGAAACGATCCGCGCGTGCAGACCCTGATCGAACTGGCCAACGAGAATCGTGTTCAGGTCGGTCAGGCCGAGCGTCGTGAAATGGACGCCTGGGTTGAGGGCGTGCATCAGGGCGTGGTCGCGGACGTGAGTCCGAGCCAGGTCTGGGGCGAGGCGATGCTCGACGAACTGCTCGACCGTACCGACGGCGCGCCGCTGCTGCTGGTGCTCGACGGCGTGACCGATCCGCACAACCTCGGCGCTTGCCTGCGTTCGGCGGATGCTGCCGGTGCGCTGGCGGTGATCGTGCCGAAAGACAAGTCGGCGACCCTGACACCAGTGGTCCGTAAAGTGGCTTGCGGCGCGGCGGAAGTGATTCCGTTGGTGGCAGTGACCAACCTTGCGCGCACCCTGGAAAAGCTCCAGCAGCGCGGTCTGTGGGTTGTCGGCACGGCGGGTGAGGCCGAGGTCAGCATTTATGACCAGGACCTGACCGGCCCGACCATCCTGATCATGGGTGCTGAAGGCAAAGGCATGCGTCGCCTGACCCGCGAGCACTGCGACTATCTGGTGAACCTGCCGATGGCCGGTAGCGTCAGCAGCCTGAACGTCTCCGTTGCGACAGGTGTGTGCCTGTTCGAAGCGCAGCGTCAGCGCGGTGCAAAAGCCAAGGCTTCCGCGAAGAAGTCCTGAGTCGAACACGGTACAAATGTGGGAGCGAGCCTGCTCGCGAAAGGGGAGTGTCAGTCGACGTAAATGTTGCCTGACAGACCGCATTCGCGAGCAGGCTCGCTCCCACAGTGCTTTGTGGTGTGGCATGAATCGGTGATTGTTCAAATAATCACCAATTGCCTTGCACCTCTTCAGTCCCTTCTCTACAATTGCGCCCCTTGCTGTGACGGCAGGCACGCATGTGCCCCGCGCCGGCAAGTCCATAAGTGTCATTCACTCCTTGTCTGACCGTTTTTGAGCGGCAGGCTACAACCCGTAAGGAGCATTCATGCGTCATTACGAAATCATCTTTTTGGTCCACCCGGATCAAAGCGAGCAAGTCGGCGGCATGGTTGAGCGTTACACCAAGCTGATCGAAGAAGACGGCGGCAAAATCCACCGTCTGGAAGATTGGGGCCGTCGTCAACTGGCCTACGCAATCAACAATGTTCACAAGGCTCACTACGTGATGCTGAACGTTGAGTGCACTGGCAAGGCTCTGGCCGAGCTGGAAGACAACTTCCGCTACAACGATGCAGTGATCCGTAACCTGGTCATCCGTCGCGAAGAAGCCGTTACCGGCCAATCCGAGATGCTCAAGGCTGAAGAAAACCGCAGTGAGCGCCGTGAGCGTCGCGACCGTCCTGAGCACGAAGGCGCTGAAGGCGCTGATAGTGATGACAGCGACAACAGCGATAACGCTGACGAGTAATCCACGGACCTTTTAAGGAGCCTATCAAATGGCACGTTTCTTCCGTCGTCGTAAATTCTGCCGCTTCACCGCTGAAGACGTGAAGGAGATCGATTACAAAGATCTCAACACTCTGAAAGCCTACGTATCCGAGACCGGCAAAATCGTTCCAAGCCGCATCACCGGTACCAAAGCTCGTTATCAGCGTCAGCTGGCCACCGCTATCAAGCGCGCCCGCTTCCTGGCCCTGCTGGCCTACACCGACAGCCACGGCCGCTGAGACCGGGCAGTCGACAAGTAGCAAAGGATTGAATGCATGCGTGCCTTAGCTGAGTTCATCATGCGAGGCCGTATGCAGGCCACTCTCGTGGTGGCCGGATGTGCAACATTGCCGTTGTTGTATTGGTTGGGTGCTGCCGCCGGGAGCCTTGTGCTTCTGCGGCGCGGATTGACGGACGCCCTTGGCGTTCTGTCCCTGGGGTTGCTGCCGGCATTGATCTGGTGGCTGTATGCCGATGATCCACGGGCACTTCTGGTGCTACTGGGATCTTCGGGGCTTGCGTTGGTTTTGCGCGCAAGTGAATCCTGGGTTCGCACGCTGCTGGTCAGCGTAGTGGTTGGAGTGGTGTTTTCAGTGGTGCTCGGGGCAGCGTTTGCGGCCCAGATCGAGATGCTCGCGCAGGCCTTGATAAAGGTCATGCCGGCGCTTCTCGGTGAGACCTACAAGCAATTGTCGGTCGATGAGCAAGCGCGTTTCGCGTCCCTGATTGCACCAGTCCTGACCGGACTGATTGCGGCTCTGTTGCAGATCGTCAGCGTGCTGAGCCTGATTGTCGGGCGTCATTGGCAGGCGTTGTTGTACAACCCGGGTGGTTTTGGTCGCGAGTTTCGCGCCATCCGGATCCCGCTGGGGCCGGCGATGTTACTGCTGGCGTTGATGCTTCTGGGCCCGAATCTCGGTGCACAGATGGCCATGTTGACGCCGTTGTGCAGTGTACCGCTGGTGTTCGCCGGACTGGCCCTGATTCATGGGCTGGTCGGGCAGAAGCGACTGGCCGGTTTCTGGCTGGTGGGGTTGTACGTAACGCTGTTGCTGTTCATGCAGCTGATCTATCCGTTGCTCGTGGTTTTGGCCATTGTCGACAGCCTGATTGATTTTCGCGGTCGTCACGTGTCGAAAGACATCGATAGCGCGAACGGTGAAGGTTAAAAGTTAAGAGGATTTTCACATGCAACTGATCCTTCTGGAAAAAGTCACCAATCTGGGCAACCTGGGTGACAAAGTGAACGTTAAGGCCGGTTACGGTCGTAACTATCTGCTGCCTTACGGCAAAGCTACCGCTGCGACCCCGGCCAACCTGGCTGCGTTCGAAGAGCGTCGTGCTGAGCTGGAAAAAGCTGCTGAAGACCGTAAAGCATCGGCTGAAAGCCGTGCTGCCCAACTGGCCGAGCTGGAAGTGACCATCACTGCCACCGCTGGCGACGAAGGCAAGCTGTTCGGTTCGATCGGTACTCACGACATCGCTGACGCACTGACCGCCTCCGGCGTTGAAGTGCAGAAGAGCGAAGTTCGTCTGCCGAACGGCACCATCCGCAACGTAGGCGAATTCGACGTAGCCGTGCACCTGCACGCCGAAGTTGAAGCCACCGTACGCGTTGTCGTGGTAGCAGCTTAAGCAACACCTGATCGGCTGGCGGCTTGTCCGTCAGACGGTTAACATCGGGCACGATCCTGTTCACAGGTCGTGCCCTTTGTCTTTCTGGTACTCCCGTTTTCAACCCTGACTCCAAGTGGCCATGAACGAAATCTCCGCACCCGAGCAATATGATCTGCAAACCGCCGCCCTGAAGGTGCCGCCGCATTCCATCGAAGCCGAACAGGCTGTACTCGGTGGTCTGATGCTGGACAACAACGCCTGGGAACGCGTGCTCGATCAAGTCTCCGACGGCGACTTCTATCGTCATGACCACCGCCTGATCTTCCGTGCGATCGCCAAACTGGCCGATCAGAACTCCCCGATCGACGTTGTGACCCTTGCCGAGCAATTGGACAAGGAAGGTCAGACTTCGCAAGTCGGTGGCCTCGGTTACCTCGGCGAACTGGCGAAAAACACGCCGTCCGTCGCCAACATCAAGGCCTATGCGCAGATCGTCCGCCAGCGAGCGACGTTGCGCCAACTGATCGGTATCAGTAGTGAGATCGCCGACAGCGCTTTCAACCCGGAAGGGCGTACCGCCGAGGAAATCCTCGACGAAGCCGAGCGCCAGATCTTCGCGATTGCCGAGGCCCGCCCGAAAACCGGCGGCCCGGTAGGTGTGAACGATCTGCTGACCAAGGCCATCGACCGCATCGACACCTTGTTCAACACCGACAACGCCATTACCGGCCTGTCCACCGGTTACACCGACCTCGACGAGAAAACCAGCGGGCTGCAACCGGCCGACCTGATCATCGTCGCTGGCCGTCCATCGATGGGTAAAACCACCTTCGCCATGAACCTGGTGGAGAACGCCGTACTGCGCAGCGACAAAGCGGTGCTGGTGTATTCCCTCGAGATGCCAGGTGAGTCGCTGGTCATGCGTATGCTTTCCTCGTTGGGCCGCATCGACCAGACCAAGGTGCGTTCTGGCCAATTGGAAGATGATGACTGGCCTCGCCTGACCTCAGCGGTCAACCTGCTCAACGATCGCAAACTGTTCATCGACGATACCGCCGGCATCAGCCCGTCGGAAATGCGTGCGCGTACCCGGCGTCTGGCGCGGGAACACGGTGACATCGGCCTGATCATGATCGACTACCTGCAATTGATGCAGATACCAGGATCGGGCGGCGACAACCGGACGAATGAGATCTCCGAAATCTCGCGTTCCTTGAAAGCCCTGGCCAAGGAATTCAACTGCCCGGTGGTGGCGCTGTCCCAGCTCAACCGCTCCCTGGAGCAACGACCGAACAAACGACCAATCAACTCCGACCTCCGGGAATCCGGAGCCATCGAGCAGGACGCCGACGTCATCATGTTCGTGTACCGGGACGAGGTGTATCACCCGGAAACCGAGCACAAAGGCATTGCCGAAATCATCATCGGCAAACAGCGGAACGGCCCGATCGGCTTTATCCGCCTGGCGTTCATCGGCAAGTACACCCGTTTCGAGAACCTCGCCCCGGGCAGCTATAACTTCGACGACGACGAGTAAGAATTGGCCGAAATCATTCGGCCAGCTCTCCTCTTCAATCGTGTTGTTCGCGCTGGCCCGCTACCTCCTCGGCTGTTCGGCGGGTTGAGTGCTCGGCCAGTTCTTGCCGGGTCAAGGTTTCGATCAATACGGCTTCTTCGATCGCAAGCGATGCTTGCAATGCTTTGGACTGCGCGTCGTAATCGTCAAACGAAAGCGTCCCGGCGGTGTGCGTATCGTCGAGTGTGGCCTGTCGATCCTGAAACGGCTGGCGCTGGGATTCGAACTGTGTTCGGTACTTGTGAGTGACGAATTCCTGCCAGAACTCCCTCGACACCAGCGCCTGAAATTCTTCAGGGGAGTTATCCAGAGCGATGACTTTTTTGTAAGCGGCGTCCAGTTGCGCCTGTGACACGCTGATCAGGAGATCAAACACCATTCGATCGGGCTGGCCCGGCAGTTGCAGCCGATCTTTGAGGCGGTGGCGATAGAAAAGTCTGATCTCGACTTCCTCCTGCACATGAGGCGCGGGAGCCGGAAGGTCTTCTGGTCGCTGAGGCCCTCTGGATCCGATGATTCTTGCCTCACGCTGCGCAATGTCCGCCGAAGCAATTTTGTCTACCTCGTGCAAGCGGAACAATCCTCTGGACAGCGCCGACAACTGCGGGCCTTCTGCCTGGCTGCGAGCCTGGGCGCGAGCGTTGTGCATCATTGTCCTGACCTCCAGATTGGCGAATGTGAAGGCTGCGCGATCGCAGCAGGTTGCTTCGCCGGCCCGATCAAACAGTTCCCTGCGCAGGCGTTCGGACTCAGGGCTGTTTTCGGTAATGCTGTCGATCACCTTCCAGACCCGTCGCTGGGTTTCGTTGCCACCAGCGGCATCCGGCAACAAGAGGTTAAGGGTATTGAACAGACCCTCCGAGCCTTGCTGATCACGCAGTGTTTGCCATTGCGCTGTTCTGGTCGATACCTGAGCGCTTGTCATTCCGGCTGTCCAGCGTGCCATCGGGTCATACGCCGCAGGTCGGATGATGACAGGCGCGTGATCGCGCGCGGTGTCGACCAGGTTGTACTGGCCGGTCAGCGGTGTTTCGGCTTCTATCAGGCGGTCGTTGTAAAGGGACAGTCGGGTGCGGGTGGCCGGGGAGAGCGGATTGTTGGTGATGTTGGTCACGTTGTTGACGCGAACCGTGTGCGCAAGTCGTTCAGTCGTTGGCGCAATGACCGCATCGGGGATTTCCTCGATCCGGTTGTTGCTCAGATCCAGGGTGTCCAGCAGTGGCTGATCGGCAATACCGGTCGGGAAAGTGTCGATACCCGTGTTGGCCAGATTGACCGAGCGCATGTCGATTATCTGGCTGAAATCCGGTGTGATACCCAGTTGCGGATTCTCATGCAGCCACAGTGCCCGCAATGTGGTGCGCTCTGATAGAACGCGGGCGGTTTCGGCTGTCAGGGAGATCTGGTTTTTCTGCAGAAACAGTCGGGTCAGACCGTTCATTTCGCCAATGGCGGGTGGTAGCTCGCGCAATTGATTGTGCGAAGTATCCAGCCAGCGTACGTGGCGGAATCGGGTCAGAAACCCCTCCGGTGAAGTGCTCAGATCCATATTGCTCAGTTTCAATGAGCCGACGTGACTGAAATCCACGTCGATGTCCGGCAGGCTTGGCAGTTTCAGGCCGCTGAGGTCCAACTCCAGGCCGATGGGGGTCCTGTCATTGGCCAGTTTTTGCGGTGTTTCATGCCTCCAGCAACTGATGATCCGGTTGCTTGCCGTGGCACGGTCGAAACGGTCGGCAGCGTTGATCTGCAACTGATTCGCGCGAATATAACCCTGACGGTTGCCGCCTCCAGAAAAAGTCCAGGCCTCCAGTTGGGTTTTCAACGTGTTGAATTCCAGTTCAAGGCTGGCGAGCCTTGTGCCAGCAGTGCCTTGCTCAAGGTTCCAGAGGTACTCCCTGCACACCTTGATATCTTTGCTCGGATAAAGACGCCGGTATCGCTGTGCTCTTGAGTTTTCGCTATCAAATGCAGCGGGATGTTCCGGGGTCATCAGTTCAGGATGCGCTGCGTGCAGGCGCCGCCAGTAGCCATCGAACGTTCTCCAATAGTCGGAAGGAAAATCGTTGCCCTCCAATAAAGTGGCGCCGTTGATTCTGGCGATCGAGGCCAGTTGCTCGGGCTCGGGGTTGATGATTGCCTGCGGTACTTCAGTCAATTGGTTGTTACGCAAGTCGAGCCCCGTCAAGGCCGCTTTACCCACCAGTCCGGTCGGCCACTGATCAATCCCAGTGCTGTTTAAGTCCAGGTTTGTCAGCTCGGACATGGCACTGAAGTCGGGCACTGTTTTCAGTGGGTTTTCTGACAGATTGACGAACTTCAGCCGGCTCAACCCGCTCAGTCTTGCCGCACTTTGCTCATCCAGTTCAAGGCTGTTCGAACTCAGGTCCAGTCTGATCAGTTTGTCCATATCACCGACGCAGGCCGGCAATTTGCGAAGGCTGGAATGATTGATGGATAGACTTTCCAGGTGGGTAAAGTTGCTGAGGAATGTGTCGCCAGCATCCGACCAATTGATTGCCTGGAGTTCAAGCAGGCGCACATGGCTGAAATCCGCCGTCAGGGCGGGTAGCGGCCCACTTCCGGTCGGTAGCCTTAATATCTCTCCCGATTCCTGAAGCCAGCAGGTTTTGATTATTCTGGCGACACGTTGCGGAGCCCAGAGCCTGACGGTGGCGGCATCAACGGAAGCATCGTATTGCTTGCCGGCCACATAATCTTCCAGCTGTGCTTCAAGCGAGTCGAAATCCCGCAGGCGTCGGGCCAGCTCTGCATCACCCAGTTGCAACACGAAATCCCTGACCGCTTGTGCGTCCTTGTCCGGGTACATTCGCTGCACCTTGGCCAGCTCTGGAATATCTACGTTCAGTCTCAGTCCTTGCGTGTGGGCCGAGCTGGACAACTCTGGATGATCCGCAGCCAGGCGGCGCCAATACAATTCCAGGGTTTTCCAATAGCCGGGAGCAAAGGCATTGCCTTCGATGAGGGTGACACCGTTGGTTCTGACGCTGGCCTCAAGCTGCTCGGCGGGAGGATTGAGTAGCGTCCGTGGTACTTCTTGCAGGCTGTTATTACGCAAATCGACGATTTGCAGGCCGGTCTGGTTTTGCAAGCCAGTTGGCCAATGACCCAGATGCGCATTGCTCAGGTTCAGCACTTTCAACCCGGTCATCGTACTGAAGTCGGGGGACATGTTCAGTGGATTGTCTGAGAGGTTGAGGTTTTCGAGTTTGCCGAGAGTACCGAGTATCACCGCTGCTGGTGTGTCCAGCCGAATCCGGTTTGCACTCAGATCCAGACGGGTCAGGTCATGCATCCGCGCGACGGAGGCTGGCAGTTTATCCAGCGTGGAGCGGGTGACGGTCAACTGTTCCAGGTGTGAAAAACTGCTGAGGAACGTATCGGCTTCGGGCGACCAGGTAACGGATTCCAGAGACAGCTCCCGGACATGGCTGAAGTCTGCTTTCAGTGCCGGCAGGGTGCCGCTGCCGGCTTCGAGTTTCAGCGATGGGCCGGTCTCCTGGCGATAGCAGCGCTTTATTTCGTTGGCGATCTGTTCTGCCCAGCCTTTTGCTGTTCCGGGCGTCGAAGACGACGCATTGCTCCAGAGCGTCAATTGCTGCTTGAGGGTTTGGTATTCGGCTTCGCGGCGGCGCAACCCGCCTTCGACGTCGCTGCCCAGTGAACGAAGGTATGCGGCGATCTGTTCCTCAGACATGGACCGGAACAGCCTCTTCGCGCGGGTTTGCGGACTGCGCAGTCGATTGACGATGGCGGCAATCTGCTCGCGCAATCGTCGATGAGCAGGGCGCACTTGCCCACCATCGGGCCGGAGTAATCCACCATTGCCGGGGTCGGTCGTCGTAGAGGTGGGGGGGAGGCTTTCCTGTGGACGCCAGAGCCCGCTTTCTGTGTCGCGCAGCAGCACCGGGCCGAGGGCATCCCGCTCGGTCGATAACCTGGCCCGATACTGTCCGGTATCCGGATCGACCCCGACCAGCACGGTACCGCCATCGGGAACATCTACGTAACGCCGCCGCCCGCGCACCCGGAACCCATCGGCGTTGGGAGCCGGCAGATCAGGCGGTACGGTGATCCAGTAATGCGCCAAGGGGCGCTGTTCACGATTAAACACGGCCACTGTGGCAGGTAACTCATGAATCGTTATCGCCGGTAACGGCGTGATTGCATCCGGGTCGGCGTTACCCGCGACCCTGCCAAACCCCTCCGGGCCAAGTACTCCCGGGGCGGTCGTCGGGCCGAAATCGACACGCTGTGGCGTTTCGTGCCTTACGGTTTCCGGCCCTTGTTGCGTAGGTCGTGTATGGATTTCTACGGTGCCTTTGAGAGGCAGTCTTGGTGACATTTTTTCATCCTTGAAAGGTTGCCCGTCAGTGCCCGCGACGGGCACTGCAAAGCGTTCGGCGTCATTGCCGGTTTGTCGTCGTATGGCCGCCAGGCCCATGGCTTGGGCGCAGGTATTTACTCGGCTCGCACAGAAGGGGTCTGCGCCAGTGCGAATATCTTATTCGCGGTCTTGCCGTCGAAGGTTTCGCGCCAGATCGCGGTATGGGGCAAACCAGCCTGTTCATCGCGCCGCTGAGACTCTGCGCCCCGTCTGCTCTGTTCAAGCGTTTTGAGATGACCACCCTTGATCGAGAAGTTCAGGGGATGGCTGTCTTGTCTTTCATAGTGAAAGTGGGCTTCCCAAAGCGGTGCATCGTCGGCGCGATCACTGATCGAATACACGTCAAGAAATGACTTGTCCTTGCCTTTGCCCAACTGCTTGCGATTAACCGTTTTATTGACATTGAGCTCGTCCCGATCCAACAGGTAATTCAGGCGCATGATGTCCAGCACGTCTTTGTTTTTGTACATCCGCACCAGGATCTTCTGGCCTTGGGTCGTCATGGAATCAGCTGCGGCTCGCAATCGCCTGGCCAGATTGATGATCAGGCGGTCCTCGACATCTGTTTCGTGGTTTTCCAGTTGTCTTGCCTGTTCGTTAAGCAAATGGGTTTCCCTGCCCAGATCTTCGACAATTTTTGTCGGGTTGATTTTTTTTGCTTCCTGCATCTTCGCGTAGGCACTGTGCTCTTCGACCTTGGCCAGTAACCGGTTTGCCTCGCTGATAAGTTGTGGGCGCGGTGTTCTGGTAATCGGAGGAAGTACAGGTAGCCATTCATCGTCTAATTTTTTGTAGCGTCTGGGCGGCGAGTCGGGGCGCAATGGGTCGGGAACCTTGATGGTAATGCTCCCGTCCGCCCCGGCTTCGGTTTCACCGACCAGTACTCTGTAGGTGCCGTGCTGACGGGTTCGAAACATTTTTTTGGCGGGCGCGGGACGGGTCGTCTCGGCGTTGATGGGCTGTGACGGGATGAAGTCGAAATCGATGTCCTGATCAAGGCTCGGCAGATCGGTTCGGCGCTCGGATACGTCGAGGATTTCGGTCAGTTTGCTGTCGATTTTCTTCTCGATGGGATCGATCAGGGCAATGATCTCCTCGAGGTATTCGGCTCTGGGGCTTTGCTCGGCCAGCAGCGTTTCAAAGCGGGTTCGGTCTCCCCTGAGCTGATCAAGGGCCAACAGCAGTGCCATGGGCTGCTCTCGTTCCGGGACGTTTCTCAGGTCGCCGGTGATCAGGTCGATGGCCGATAGCGAGGGCATGGTCGCGTCTGGCGCATGTTCGGGCGTGTCCGCAAACAGGTGGACATAAAGGGCCAGTTTGTTGAAGTTGATGCGATCCGCTGAAGCTACCTTCTGGCTCAGTTCAGTGAGTTGCGGGATCGCTGCGGGGGACGTTTTTCTGATTTGCTCCATGACCACCTGGCGCTCCTCGAGGATCTTCAGCTTCTTGTTCAGGTGGGTGATGCATTTCTTGCAGCTCTCGGCGCTCACGTCCGTCACCGCAGGCCTGGCCCGGAGGTCCATGACGGCCATGAGCCTGTTGAGGTATTCCACTCGTTCAATCCGGAAGGTATGCAGTTCCCCCTTGAATAGCCCGCCTGCCTTGAGGGTGGTCAGCCAGTCTCTGTTGTCGACGAGCGACTGCACAAAGGCTGTTTGCTTTCTGATGTGCTTGAGCAGATGGACTTCAACGGCCACCAGTGCCGCTGTCCTGCCGGCGCCATCGGCCTGTTCTCTGGCCTGACTCCACAGGGTGTCGTACTGCGTGGCTGATTCGATCAGGGCGGTGTGAGCATTCTGGAAAGGTTCATAACGCTGCATCAAGAGGGCTATGTTGGCTTGCGCTGAGTCATGGCGACGCATGCCACCCCTCAGTCCCGTGAGAATGGAAACCCAGGTGTTCTCCTCGTTTCGTGTGATGGCCCGGGTCTCGCCGCTGCGACTGGCGCGATAGATATTCGCGCCGTCGGTGGCGACGGGATCCTTGGGGTTAACGATGCGCCATACTTTGTGCGTTGGCGTAGACGCGTCAAGATCGCTCATCACCTGATAGGCGTGTTCGTGGATGACCACGTAGAGCTTGCCGTCGTGGCGAAACAAGCCGTCGCTGCCGGGTTCGACAGTGCTGAAATCCAGCCCCGTGCGAAAGGCTTGCAGGCTTGCGTTGGTCAACGGGAGTGGGCTGGAGGCGACATCATTGAGGGGATGCCATAGGCCGCTGTCGATGTCGCGTAACAAGGCCGGTCCGGAGGGAAGTAATTCACTCGCCAGTCTTGCCCGGTAAAGTCCAGTGTCCGGATCCATCGCGACCAATGTGATGTGGTCGTCGGGCAAGTCGACATACCGTCGCCCCTTATGAATTCTGAAACCCTCGGTGTCGGCATTCGGTAACGCCGCATTGGAACTGATCCAGTAATGCTCCAGCAGGGGCTGTGCTGACACCGGGGGATCAACACTGACGGGGTGCATTTTGACCGTTACAGCGGGTGCTGGCAGGATCGCATCAAGTTCGACGCCCACCGGTTTGTTCTCCTGCCCTGCTAGAAGGTGTGTCGACGGATCTGTGCTGATACGGTGCAGCGTGTCGGAAGGGTCCTCGTTCTTCGGTCGCCTGGTGGGCATGTGAACATCGACCGAAGCGTTGATCCGGGGCGGTAATTTGACTGCCATGGGTTTTTTCATCCTTGAAAAACGGGTTGTCTGGCTTAAGCGACCAGCTCGAATATTTTCTGCGCGGTTTTGCCGTCAATGGTTGCTCGCCAGATGGGGACATGTTCCCGTCCGGCCTGCGCGTCCCGACGCTGGGCAGTTATGCCCAGCCGGCTTTGCTCAAGGGTCTTGAGGTGGCCGCCCTTGACCATGAAGTTCAGCGCGGCGCTGTCCTTTTTTTCGTATTTGAAATGGACATGCCACAGAGGCACGGTGGTGTGTTTGTCGTTCAGCGAATAGACATCGAGAAAATATTTGTCCTGGCCCTTGCCCCGTTCCAGCCGCGCAGGTTTCTCTTTGCTGACACTCAGGTGGCCCTGGCTGAGTAGATACGCCACACGGTCGACGCTTAAGAAAGTGGGGTCCTTGTAGAGTGCGATGCGAATTTTTTCGCCTTCGTTGCGCAGGCGCTCGCTGTCATGTTTGAGCTGCTGGGCGAGGGGCGCGATATCGAGGGTGGCCGGATTCGGCGCCCGTTCCATCTGTTGACGAAGATCATCGAGGTCTTCGGCCTTGCCCTGCAGAAACTCGACGATGTTGGTGGCGTTGCGTTTTGCGCTTTCGTCTTGCCGGGCCTTGGTCAGATGTGATTCCGATAGTTCCAGAAGTCGCTGGGCCTGGACGGTCAGCGTCGACAACTGCCTTTCTTGCAGAGCAACCCGCCGCTGCCATTCACCTTCGCGGCGCTCATAGGTTTGCAAGACTTCCGTGGGGTTGTGCGGATCCATGACATCAATCACCTCTTCGCCCTGGGGGGTTCGACGTGACTGCCCGATCCGGATCTTGTAAACGCCATGGTGTTTGCTGCGAAACATCTTTCTTGAGGGATGTGCAGACGGACTCGTGACCTGAGCCGGAATGAAGTCGAAGTCAATCGGCTCATCCAGTGAGGGAAGGGTTAAGGTTCGCTCCAGTTCCTGGTGATAAAGCTCTATGCGCTGTTCTAGGGTGTTTTCGAAAGCCTGAATGGCTTCGGTTATTTCTCGCCGGGAGCTGTCCAGGAGAGTATCGGCTGGCAATGACATCTCTTCGTACGACGCCCTGATTGCTGCGCATTGGTCGATCAGACAGCTCATTACCGGAATGCGCGCGCCTTCCGGGATGCTTTCGATATTGCGGAAGGTGCGCGTTGCTTCTGAAAACGAACTCGACAACACAACGTATTGCGCGGCGTCGGGCACCGGTTCGCTGGCCAGCAAGTGGCTTTTGGAATGAATCCAGTTGGCCGTGTTTGTATGGATTTTTACCGGGTCGTAGCCAAGCTCGATCAATTCGACTTTCAGGTGGGGGGATCGGGTCAGGATGTCGTCAACAATGAGTTGGCATTTGCGCAAGTTGGCCAATTTGCCTTTCAAATACCCTGCCATCGAGCGATGGGCCTCGAGGGGACGGTCATAGTAGGACGATACGTCGATTGATTTACGCAGATCTCCGGCTTCCAGGACATCGAAATAGACTTCGACTTGCCGCTTCTGAACGCCCACCAGCTCTGTCTCGTAGGAAAAGCGCCCTTTGTACAAGAGAAGCGAGGCCTGGTTCCTGATGTAGAAATTCACGGCCTTTTCCAGAGTCGCCAGTTGTCTTTGACACTGGATTTCGAATTTGACCAAGGCGTTTTTTTCCCCTTCTTTCCTGGCCTGTGCATGCCAGGCGGCCCTTAGTTCTTCCGTGAGCTTCACCGCCTGCGTGATCGTGGTGATGTGGGCGTCCAGTTCCTGATTGAGCGCATCGATTGGACGCAGTGGCAGTGAACCCGGTGAATCCTCAAGCGGGTGCCAGAGCTTGCTGTCATGGTCGCGTACCAACACTGGGCCGAATGCTCTTTCGGTCATCAATTTGGCTCGATACAGGCCCATGTCCGGGTCGATCACGACCTGAACGTTGCGGCCGCCCGGCACATCGACGTAGCGGCGTCCGTGCAGGGTTCTGAATCCCAGTGCATCGACATCGGGAAGGCTGACTTCGACAGGTATCCAATAGTGCTCGAGTGACCGCTTTCCTGACGAGGGAGCGCCGGCGGAGGTCGACGCTATCGGATGAGTCGTGGCCCGAGTGGTTGAAACTCCCTCGCGGGGAGGCTCACTTGAGCGGGGGCTCGACCCCGGAGCATTCCGTATCGCAGAAGGGGTTGATGGGCCGCTATCCATGGGCGGAGAAATAACGGGTCGCGGCGTATCGGTATCCACCTGCGGCGCCGGGCGTGTATGAGCACCGCTGGTAACGGAGCCCTTGATGGGTAGTTTTGGTGACATTTCTTCATCCTTGAAGGGTTGTCATATCAGCAATCGCAAATCGTTGGCTGATGGTGAATTGGATTTGGGTAGCGGTTTTTGCATCCATGTGGGGGTAATGACAGCACACGAATGCACTGCGTGATGCCGAGGGCAGGGTCACAAAGAGAAACCGACCATTGCCGTCGGAATTGGTCAAATTTTGTGCTATATTCCGCGCCCGCGATTTTTCATCTCAACACCGGTCGACCGACATGCAAGCAGCCAAGCCGTTATTTGACTATCCAAAATATTGGGCCGAATGTTTCGGGCCAGCGCCATTCCTGCCGATGAGCAGGGAGGAGATGGATCAGCTTGGCTGGGACTCCTGTGACATCATCATTGTTACGGGAGATGCCTACGTCGATCATCCGTCTTTTGGCATGGCAATCATTGGCCGGCTGCTGGAGTCTCAGGGCTTTCGCGTCGGGATCATTGCGCAGCCCAACTGGCAGTCCAAAGACGACTTCATGAAGCTCGGCGAGCCGAACCTGTTCTTCGGCGTCGCGGCCGGCAACATGGACTCGATGATCAACCGCTACACCGCCGACAAGAAAATTCGTTCCGACGACGCCTATACCCCGGGCGGTATGGCCGGCAAGCGTCCGGATCGTGCGAGCCTGGTCTACAGCCAGCGCTGCAAGGAAGCCTACAAGCACGTGCCGATCGTGCTCGGCGGCATCGAAGCCTCCCTGCGTCGCATCGCCCACTACGACTATTGGCAGGATCGCGTGCGTAACTCGATCCTGATCGACGCCAGCGCCGACATCCTCCTGTACGGCAACGCCGAGCGGGCCATCGTCGAAGTTGCCCAGCGTCTGTCTTACGGTCACAAGATCGAAGACATCACCGACGTGCGCGGCACCGCGTTCATTCGCCGTGACACGCCGGCGGGCTGGTACGAAGTCGATTCCACCCGTATCGACCGTCCGGGCAAGGTCGACAAGATCATCAACCCGTACGTGAATACCCAGGACACCCAGGCCTGCGCCATCGAGCAGGAAAAGGGCCCAGTGGATGATCCGGAAGAAGCCAAGGTCGTGCAGATCCTGGCCAGCCCGCGCATGACTCGCGACAAAACCGTGATCCGCCTGCCGTCGGTTGAAAAGGTCCGTGGCGATGCCGTTCTGTATGCCCACGCCAACCGCGTGCTGCACCTGGAAACCAACCCGGGCAACGCCCGTGCGCTGGTACAGAAGCATGGCGAAGTCGACGTCTGGTTCAACCCGCCGCCGATTCCGATGACCACTGAAGAAATGGACTACGTGTTCGGTATGCCTTACGCACGTGTTCCGCATCCTGCGTACGGTAAGGAAAAGATCCCGGCCTACGACATGATCCGTTTCTCGGTGAACATCATGCGTGGCTGCTTCGGTGGCTGCACCTTCTGCTCGATCACCGAGCACGAAGGCCGGATCATCCAGAACCGTTCCGAAGAGTCGATCATTCGCGAAATCGAAGAGATCCGCGACAAGGTGCCAGGCTTCACCGGCGTCATTTCCGACCTCGGCGGCCCGACTGCGAATATGTACCGCATCGCCTGCAAAACGCCGGAAATCGAATCCGCGTGCCGCAAGCCGTCCTGCGTGTTCCCGGGCATCTGCCCGAACCTGAACACCGACCACTCGTCGCTGATTCAGCTGTACCGCAGTGCCCGTGCGTTGCCGGGCGTGAAGAAAATCCTGATTGCCTCCGGCCTGCGTTACGACCTCGCGGTCGAGTCGCCGGAGTACGTCAAAGAGCTGGTGACCCACCACGTCGGCGGTTACCTGAAGATCGCCCCGGAACACACCGAGGAAGGTCCGCTCAACCAGATGATGAAACCGGGCATTGGCAGCTATGACAAGTTCAAGCGCATGTTCGAGAAGTACACCAAGGAAGCGGGCAAAGAGCAGTACCTGATTCCGTACTTCATCGCCGCGCACCCGGGCACCACCGACGAAGACATGATGAACCTGGCCCTGTGGCTCAAGGGCAATGGCTTCCGCGCCGACCAGGTGCAGGCGTTCTACCCGTCGCCGATGGCCACCGCCACCGCCATGTACCACTCGGGCAAGAACCCGCTGCGCAAGGTCACTTACAAGAGTGACGGCGTGACCATCGTCAAGAGCGAAGAGCAGCGTCGTCTGCACAAGGCGTTCCTGCGTTATCACGACCCTAAAGGCTGGCCGATGCTGCGTGAAGCGCTGCAGCGCATGGGTCGCGCTGATTTGATCGGGCCGGGCAAGGATCAACTGATTCCGCTGCATCAGCCGTCCACCGACAGCTACCAGAGCGCCCGTCGCAAGAACTCAACGCCGGCTGGCAGCCATAAAGTGGCGAAAGAAGGCAAAGAGAAAACCACCAAGATCCTCACCCAGCACACCGGTCTGCCACCGCGTGCCAGTGATGGTGGTAATCCGTGGGACAAGCGTGAACAGGCCAAGGCTGCGGCGTTCGCCCGCAACCAGCAGGCTGCCAAGGAGCGCAAGGACGCGGCCAAGGGCAAAGGGCCGAAGCCGGCTCGCAAGCCGGTCGTCCCACGCTAAAACAGAACGCCAACCTTCGGGTTGGCGTTCTGCATTTCAGCTCTCCCGACATGTGGTGGCGCGGCCGACCCCTTCGCGAGCAGGCTCGCTCCCACAGGTGACCGCATTCCAAATGTGGGAGCGAGCCTGCTCGCGAAAGCGCCCGATCAAACACTGCATGAACCAATGTCGCCACATTTAGGCGCAACTTTGCCAAAGCATTTCCCCGCATCGCCCGATTTTGGTGCTGTACTGCCTTGAGCATTCCGGGAAAGCGCCCAAGCCTGTGCATGGCATAACTCTTGCGCGCTTTCGAATACGCTTAAGGCTCGCAGGAGGCACGCCGTGTCGATTCATGTCGCATTGCATCACGTCACGCATTACCGCTACGACCGCGCTGTCGAACTCGGCCCGCAGATCGTTCGCCTGCGCCCGGCCGCCCACAGCCGCACGCGGATTCTGTCCTATGCGCTGAAAGTCTCGCCCGAGCAGCACTTCATCAACTGGCAGCAAGACCCGCAGGGCAACTACCTCGCGCGGCTGGTTTTCCCCGAGAAAACCGATGAACTGCGCATCGAAGTCGATCTGCTGGCCGAGATGGCGGTGTTCAATCCGTTCGACTTCTTCCTCGAGCCTTACGCCGCGAAAATCCCCTTCGCCTACGCCGCCGATGAGCGCAAAGAGCTGGCGCCGTACCTCGAAACATTGCCGCTGACGCCGAAGTTCCAAGCCTATCTGGACGGCATCGACCGCACGCCGCTGCCGGCCGTGGACTTTCTGGTGGCACTCAATCAGCGCCTGAGCGAAGACATTGGTTACCTGATCCGCATGGAACCGGGCGTGCAAACCCCGGAACACACCCTCGAACACGCTTCCGGTTCCTGTCGCGATTCGGCGTGGCTGCTGGTGCAACTGCTGCGCAATCTGGGGCTGGCGGCACGGTTTGTCTCTGGTTACCTGATTCAACTGACCGCGGATGTGAAAAGCCTCGACGGCCCCTCCGGCACTGAAGTGGACTTCACGGACCTGCACGCCTGGTGCGAAGTGTATTTGCCGGGTGCCGGCTGGATCGGCCTCGACGCCACTTCCGGGCTGTTCGCCGGTGAAGGGCATATTCCCTTGGCCTGTAGTCCTGATCCGTCGTCGGCGGCACCGATCAGCGGGATGGTCGAACCTTGCGAGACACAGTTCAGCCACGAAATGTCGGTGGAGCGAATCTGGGAAGCGCCGCGGGTTACCAAGCCGTACACCGATGAGCAATGGCTGGCGATTCAGGCACTGGGGCGGCAGATCGACGCCGACCTGCTTGAGGGCGATGTACGCCTGACCATGGGCGGTGAGCCGACCTTCGTCTCCATCGACGACCCGGATGGCGCCGAGTGGAACACCGCGGCCCTGGGCGAGGACAAGCGCCGGCTATCCGCCGAGCTGTTCCAGCGCATGCGCAAGCATTACGCCCCCAAGGGGCTGGTGCATTTCGGCCAGGGCAAGTGGTATCCCGGCGAGCAATTGCCGCGCTGGTCGCTCAATTGTTATTGGCGCCGCGACGGCGTGCCGATCTGGCAAAACGACGCGCTGATCGCCGACGAACAACAGGATTACAGCGCCAATGGCGAACTCGCCGGGCGCTTTCTGGCCAGTGTCGCCGAACGGCTGAAGTTGCCTGCGCGCTTTGTGTTTCCGGCCTACGAGGACAATTTCTATTACCTCTGGCGTGAGGGCTCGTTGCCGAGCAACGTCAGCGCTGAGGATTCGCGTCTGGAGGAGCCGTTGGAGCGCGCACGACTGCGCAAAGTCTTCAGTCAGGGGCTCGATAAGGTAATCGGTCAGGTGCTGCCGCTGGCGCGTACTGCCAAGGGCGATCAATGGCAGAGCGGGCGCTGGTATCTGCGTGACGAGCATTGTCGGTTGGTGCCGGGGGATTCGCCGCTGGGTTACCGCTTGCCGCTCGGTTCGCAGCCGTGGGTGAAAGCGGCCGAATATCCGTTTGTTCATCCGCAGGACCCGAATCAGGACTTCCCGGAGCTACCGGATACCGCGCAACTCAACAGTCACGGCGATCCGGCCAACGCTGACGAGCGCCTGCCGAAAATCGACGAATCCGCCGATTGGCTGACGCGCACCGCGTTTTGCGCCGAGGCCCGCGAAGGGCGCTTGTACCTGTTCATGCCGCCGCTGGAACGGGTCGAGGATTATCTGGAGCTGGTGGCAGCGATCGAGGCCACCGCCGAAGAGCTGCATTGCCCGGTGCTGCTGGAAGGTTACGAGCCGCCGAGCGACCCGCGTCTGAGCAATTTCCGCATCACCCCGGATCCCGGCGTGATCGAGGTCAACGTGCAGCCGTCTGCAAGCTGGGACGAGTTGGTCGAGCGCACCGAGTTTCTCTATGAAGAGGCACGCCAGACTCGCCTGACCACCGAGAAATTCATGATCGACGGCCGCCACACCGGCACGGGCGGCGGCAACCATTTCGTCCTCGGTGGCGCAACGCCGGCGGACTCACCGTTCCTGCGCCGACCGGATCTGCTGCGCAGCCTGATCAGTTACTGGCACAACCACCCGTCGTTGTCGTATCTGTTTTCCGGGTTGTTCATCGGCCCGACCTCTCAGGCACCACGGGTCGACGAAGCGCGCAACGATGCGTTGTATGAGCTGGAAATCGCCTTTGCACAGATGCCTGAACCGGGCGAGGAGTGCGCGCCGTGGCTGGTGGATCGACTGCTGCGCAACTTGCTGATCGACGTCACTGGCAACACCCATCGCGCCGAATTCTGCATCGACAAACTGTATTCGCCGGATGGCGCTACCGGTCGCCTCGGGCTGCTGGAACTGCGCGCCTTTGAAATGCCGCCGCACTCGCGCATGAGCCTGGCGCAGCAATTGTTGCTGCGGGCGCTGGTTGCGCGCTTCTGGCGCGAGCCGTATGCGCCGCCGAAACTGGCGCGCTGGGGCACCGAGTTGCACGATCGGTTCATGTTGCCGCACTTTATCGAACAGGATTTCGCCGACGTCATCGTTGAGCTCAACAGCGCCGGTTATCCGTTGCGCGCCGAGTGGTTTGCAGCACATCTGGAGTTTCGCTTTCCCAAGGTCGGCGATTACGCGGTGAACGGCATCGAGCTTGAGCTACGGCAGGCGCTCGAGCCATGGCATGTGCTGGGCGAGGAGGGCGCGGTGGGTGGCACGGTGCGTTACGTCGATTCGTCGCTGGAGCGTTTGCAGGTCAAGCTCAAGGGTTTGCCGCCGCAGCGCTATCTGCTGACCTGCAACGGCATCCCCGTGCCGCTGCATCCGACCGGGCGGGTCGGTGAGTTCGTTGCTGGCGTACGTTACCGCGCCTGGCAACCGGCCAACTGTCTGCAACCGACGATCCCGGTGCACGCGCCGCTGGTGTTCGACCTGCTCGACACTTGGATGGCGCGTTCGCTGGGCGGTTGTCAGTACCACGTCGCGCATCCCGGTGGCCGTAACTACGAGACGTTGCCGGTCAACGCCAATGAAGCGGAGAGCCGGCGCATGGCGCGTTTCTTCCGCATCGGCCACACGCCAGGGAAACTTCCGATACCGAACCTGACATTGTCTGACGAGCTACCGATGACTCTCGATTTACGACGCTTTTAAGTCCTACGCGACGCCCGGATTTTTCGTCTATCCGGGCGTCATGTGCCTGCGTTAGTCTGACCGTTCCCTGCTGTCTGCCGAGCTTTCCATGCCTGACCTGCTAGACCGCTACCCGCTGACGGCGGGCACTTATCACGAACTGCTGGATGACAGTGGTGCGGTGCGTCCGCACTGGCAGCGGCTGTTCGACCAGTTGCAGCGCAACACCCCCGCGCAACTGCTGCAGCGTCAGGCTTTGCTGGCCCGGCAGATTCAGGAAAACGGTGTCACCTACAACGTCTACGCCGATCCCAAGGGTGCAGATCGCCCGTGGGAACTGGATCTGCTGCCGCACGTGATCGCAGCGGACGAGTGGCAGCAATTGTCAGCGGGTATTGCTCAGCGAGCGCGATTGCTCAATGCCGTGCTGGCCGACTTGTACGGCCCGCAACGGTTGATCAGCGAAGGTCTGTTGCCGGCGGAACTGGTATTCGGGCACAACAATTTTCTCTGGCCGTGTCAGGGGATTCTTCCGCCGGACGATGCCTTTCTGCATCTGTACGCCGTGGATCTGGCGCGCACTCCGGACGGGCGCTGGTGGGTGACGGCGGATCGCACTCAGGCGCCATCCGGGGCCGGTTATGCACTGGAAAACCGCACCATCGTGTCGCGCGCCTTCCCCGAGTTGTACCGGGATCTGAAGGTGCAACATCTGGCCGGTTTCTTCCGTACGCTGCAGGAAACCCTGGCCCGTCAGGCGCCCAGCGATGACGACGCGCCACTGGTGGTGTTGCTGACGCCGGGGCGCTTCAACGAAAGCTATTTCGAACATTTGTATCTCGCCCGACAGCTCGGTTATCCGCTGGTGGAGGGCGGCGACCTCACGGTGCGTGATGCCACGGTCTACCTGAAAACCCTCAGTGGCCTGCGCCGGGTGCACGCGATCATGCGGCGGCTCGACGACGACTTCTGCGATCCCTTGGAGCTGCGCACGGATTCCGCGCTGGGTGTTCCCGGTTTGCTGGAAGCGGCGCGACAGGGGCGGGTGTTGGTCGCCAATGCGCTCGGCAGCGGTGTGCTGGAGTCTCCGGGATTGTTGGGTTTTTTGCCGAAGATCAACCAATTCCTCTTCGGCGAAGAACTGATCCTGCCGTCCATCGCTACATGGTGGTGTGGTGAGGCACCGGTATTGGCCCAAGCCCTGGAAAAGCTGCCGGAACTGTTGATCAAACCGGCATTCCCCTCGCAAAGCTTCACGCCGGTATTTGGCCGTGATCTGAGTGAAAAACAGCGTCAATCCCTCGCCGAGCGCATGCAGGCACGGCCTTATGCCTATGTTGCGCAAGAGCTGGCCCAACTGTCCCAAGCGCCGATCTGGCAAGCCGAGGATGGTCAACTGCAACCCCGGGCCATCGGCATGCGTATGTACGCGGTGGCCAGTCATGACGGCTATCGTGTGCTACCCGGTGGTCTGACCCGGGTGGCCGCCGAAGCCGATGCCGAAGTGGTCTCGATGCAGCGCGGCGGCGCGAGCAAGGACACGTGGGTGTTGGGCGACCGGCCGCCGAGCGGCGAACAATGGAAGGCGCAACGCAACGTCGGTGTACACGATCTTGTGCGGCGCGACCCTTACCTGCCTTCGCGGGTGGTGGAAAACCTGTTCTGGTTCGGCCGTTACTGCGAGCGTTGTGATGACAGCGCACGTCTGCTGCGAATCATGCTGACGCGCTATGTGGACGGTGATGATCCACAAGCGCTGCTGGCGGCTGTCGATCTCGGCGAGCGGCTGGCGCTGTTGCCGGACGAGGGTGAGCTGCCGGAGCGCCTGTTGGCAGCGCTGCTCGGCGAAGACTGGTCGTTCAGCCTGCGGGCCAACCTGCAACGCTTGCAGTGGGCGGCTTCGCAGGTGCGCGGCAAGCTCTCCCGGGAGAACTGGCAGGCGTTGGTGGAGTTGCAACGTGAAGCGACGGAACTGGACACCGACGAGCCGGATTTCGGCGAGTTGCTGGATTTTCTCAATCGTCTGGTGATGTCGCTCGCTGCGCTGTCCGGGTTTGCACTGGACGACATGACCCGCGACGAAGGCTGGCGTTTCCTGATGATTGGCCGGCGCATTGAGCGTCTGCAATTTCTCAGCAGCAGCCTGGCGGCGTTTCTGCGCGGCGCAGGGGCTTTCGACCAGGCCGGCCTGGAATGGCTGCTGGAACTGGGCAACAGCAGCATCACTTACCGCTCACGCTATCTGGCGGTGGCGCAGTTGATTCCGGTACTCGACCTGTTACTGCTCGATGAGCAAAACCCCCACGCCGTGTTGTTCCAGTTGAAACTGGTCACCCGCACGCTGAAACGTTTGAATGACGATTTCGGTGTGCCAAGGGAGGCTGGGTTGCCGCAACTGGTCGAGCGTCTGGCGCGGTTTGATCTGGGGTGTCTGGAGAACCCGTTGTTCGGCGAGTCCAGCGTGCGCGCGGCGCTCGATGGTTTGGCGGATTTGCTGCAAGAGATCGCCGATGCCAGCGGGCAGGTATCCGATCGCCTGGCCCTGCGCCATTTCGCCCATGTCGATGATGTCAGCCAGCGTACGGTGTCCGTCTGATGAACGCGCATTACCAGATCTTCCATGACACCTGTTATCACTACGACAGCCCGGTTTCCCTGGCGCAGCAATTGGCGCACCTGTGGCCGCGTGAATGCAGTTGGCAGCGCTGCACCGAGCAGCAGTTGCTGATCAGTCCGGAACCAACGGCGCGCCGTGATGAGCTGGATGTGTTCGGCAATCCGCTGACCCGACTGGCCTTCGAGCGACCGCATGATGAATTGCAGGTCAACGCGCGGCTGACCGTTGAGGTGCTGGCGCGACCGGCGCTGGATTTCAACCAGTCCCCTGCGTGGGAGCTGACGCGCAATGCGTTGACGTACAGCAGTCAGCCGTTGTCTGCCGAATTGCTTGAAGCTTGCCGCTATCGATTCCAGTCACCGTATGTGCACTTGAAGCGTAGCTTCGTCGAGTTTTCGCAGAGCTGTTTCCCTCCCGGTCGTCCTTTGCTGCTGGGTGTGCAGGCCTTGATGCAGAAGATTTTCAGTGAATTCACCTTTGATGCCGAGGCAACCCAGGTGGCGACGCCGCTGGTGGAAGTGCTGGAACGTCGGCGTGGGGTTTGTCAGGACTTCGCCCACTTGATGCTGGCCTGCGTGCGCTCTCGAGGGCTGGCGGCACGTTACATCAGTGGTTATCTGCTGACCCAGCCACCACCGGGGCAGCCACGGCTGATCGGCGCCGATGCGTCGCATGCCTGGGTTTCGGTGTTTTGTCCGGTGCTGGGCTGGGTGGATTTTGATCCGACCAACAATGTGCAGCCGGCGCTGGAACACATCACGTTGGCATGGGGCAGGGATTTTTCCGATGTGTCGCCGTTGCGGGGGGTGATTCTGGGGGGCGGCAGTCATGATCCTGAAGTCAGGGTCACGGTGATGCCTTTGGAATAAGCACAATCGTATGGGGAGCTTTGTGGCGAGGGGATTTATCCCCGATCGGCTGCGAAGCAGTCGCTCAGTCCAGACAACTCATTCGGGTTGGCCGGACGCAGGGGCCGCTTCGCGACCCATCGGGGATAAATCCCCTCGCCACAGATCGCTCCCTCAGGGAGCGAACCAACAATCAGCTCAGGCGTCAGGCGCCTGATCTTTCGGTGCATCTACATCGGTATCAACATCGTTGTCAGTCGCCACTTCACCATCAGGGTTCAGTGCCGCGTCTTCAGCTGATTGTTTCTTGCGCTGAAGCTTTTCCTCTTTCTTCTTTTCCTTTTCCAGGTCTCGTTGACGTTTGGCGAAGGAGTAATTGGGTTTGGCCATGGGCGATCCTCTTGGGTCGAAGGTGAGGTTGAGCGGCGCGTATTCTGCCCTGTATCGGTGCCCGGCGGTTAGCCGGGTTTTTGGTCGACCCACTTGGGCGTGACGGTCGGCTTCCAGTTATCGAGGGACTCGAGCAGTGTTTGCGGCGATTCGCTCACTTGCAGCATGTCACGGTGTGGCGCGCGAACGAAGCCTTCGCCGACGATATGGTCAAGAAAAGCGGTGAGTTTGCTGTAGAAACCGTTCACTTCCATCAGACCCAACGGTTTGCCGTGGTAGCCGAGCTGGCCCCAGGTCCAGACTTCGAACAACTCTTCCAGCGTGCCAAGGCCGCCGGGCAGCGCAATAAACGCATCGCTGAGTTCAGCCATCCGCGCCTTGCGCGCGTGCATGCCATCGACCACTTCCAGACGTGTCAGGCTCTTGTGACCGATTTCCTTGTCCATCAGGCTTTGCGGGATGATGCCGATCACCTCACCACCGGCAGCCAGCGCGGCATCGGCGACGATACCCATCAAACCGACGGCGCCACCGCCGTAGACCAGGGTCAACTTACGTTCGGCCAATGCCCGGCCAAGGGCGACGGCGGCTTCGGTGTAAGCCGGGTCGGTGCCGGCGTTGGCACCGCAGAATACACAAACGGATTTCAAAGACATGCCTTCCTCCTGGGTCAATCCGTCACAGGGTAATGGCTGGCAGGCCTCGATCCAAGGTCTAAACTTCGGGTTCCGGTGATTCAAAGGTACCGCTGGCGCCACAGGCGTAGGCGGCGAGCAAACTGCACAACAGACCGTTAAAGAACATGACAGGCACTCCGTCTCAAGGGATGGGCCGATCATAG
The DNA here is from genome assembly GCF_059716105.1 of Pseudomonas sp. LBUM1652. NCBI lineage: Bacteria > Pseudomonadati > Pseudomonadota > Gammaproteobacteria > Pseudomonadales > Pseudomonadaceae > Pseudomonas > Pseudomonas sp. LBUM1652. The sequence goes on from NZ_CP166804.1 coordinate 659,335, forward strand.
GGCGGGCCAGATGGTTTAGCCGTTAGATTGTGTCGATGAGTGTCATAGCCTGAAAGTTGTATACAATTTTTGACGCAAGTCATAGGAACTTGCGAAGATTTCAGGCAGTCTTCCAACCATTCGTGATTTTGTTAACCCTGCCTTGGAGATTCACCATGTTTTCCAAAGTTGTTGCGGTATCCCTGCTGGCGCTAGCCAGCAGCCAATTGATGGCTGCCGAGTGCAAAACCACCGTTGACTCCACCGATCAGATGTCCTTCAACACCAAGGAAATCGTGATCGACAAGAGCTGCAAGACCTTCACCGTCGAGTTGACCCACTCCGGCAGCCTGCCGAAGAATGTCATGGGCCATAACCTGGTGATCAGTAAAGAAGCTGACATGCAGCCGATCGCTACCGATGGCCTGGCTGCCGGCATCGACAAGAACTACCTGAAGGACGGTGACGCACGCGTCATCGCCCACACCAAAATCATCGGCGCCAAGGAAACCGATTCGGTGACCTTCGACGTGTCCAAGCTTAATGCCAGCGAAAAATACGGCTTCTTCTGCTCGTTCCCTGGCCACATCTCGATGATGAAAGGCACTGTGACCCTGAAGTAATTTATTCAGACACAAAAAAAGCGTCCTGCTCGGGACGCTTTTCTCGTTTCTGAAGGTGGCGCGGTATGGCTTACGGTGCAAACGGCATCACTCGTTTGTGATGGGTTTTGTTGTACGTATCAACAATGATCTTGAACGCTTCCTCTCGCAGTGGCTCACCGTGCAGGAAGGCGTCGATCTCGGTGTAGGTCACGCCATGTGACGCTTCGTCCGGTTTGCCCGGCGACAGGTCTTCCAGGTCGGCAGTCGGGACCTTCTCGACCAGCGACTCCGGCGCGCCGAAGCTGCGGGCAATCGCCCTCACCTGATTTTTCACCAGACCGCTGAGCGGGGCGAGGTCGCAGGCGCCGTCGCCGAACTTGGTGAAAAACCCCATCACCGCTTCCGCTGCATGGTCGGTGCCGATCACCAGACCGCCCGCCGCGCCAGCAATCGTGTATTGCGCAACCATGCGCATCCGCGCCTTGGTGTTGCCTAGCACGAAATCAACTGACACCGCGTGCTTGCCTTCGAACGCCGCCACTTCACTGGCCAGGGCCTTCACCGCCGGACCGATGTTGACGGTGTGGCGTTCGTCCGGGGCGATGAAATCCACCGAGGCCTGAGCGTCGTGTTCGTCGAACTGGGTTTCATACGGCAGGCGCACGGCGATGAACTTGTAGCTCTGGTCGCCCGTTTGATCGCGCAGTTCACGCATCGCGCGCTGGGCCAACAGGCCCGCGGTCAGCGAGTCGACGCCGCCGCTGATGCCTAGCACCAGCGTCTTGAGCCCGGAATTGACCAGGCAGTCCTGAATGAAGGTAATGCGCCTGGCGACTTCGGCTTGCAGGGCCTTGTAGTCAGCGAACGGCGGTTGCACCTTGAGCTGTTCAGCAATCTCACGCTGTACGGCTTGCATGAATTCACTCCTTGCTAGATAGACTGGAATCGGCAGGAACCTGGAAAACGTGTCGCAAATAGGCAACAAAATTGGGGTCTTTGCAGTGGGTCTTGCCTGGCTCGTCGGAGATCTTCGCCACCGGTTGGCCGTTGCAGGCGGTCATTTTAAGCACGATGCTCATCGGTTCGACACCCGGAATGTCACAGGTGAGGTTGGTGCCGATGCCAAAGCTCACGTTGATCCGCCCGTGCAGCGCGCGGAATATTTCCAGCGACTTGGGCAGGGTCAGACTGTCGGAGAACACCAGGGTCTTGCTCATCGGGTCGATGCCGAGCTTGTGATAGTGGGCGATGCATTTTTCGCCCCAGGTCACAGGATCCCCGGAATCGTGGCGCAGGCCATCGAACAGCTTGGCGAAAAACAGATCAAAATCGCCGAGGAAGGCATCCGTGGTGATGCAGTCGGTGAGGGCGATCCCCAGCAAGCCACGGTATTCGCGCACCCAGCAGTCGAGCGCGGCGATCTGACTGTCGATCAGGCGTGGGCCGAGTTGTTGGTGCGCCATGATCCATTCGTGGGCCATGGTGCCCAGCGGTTTCATATCCAGTTCGCGCGACAGGTGCACATTGCTGGTGCCGACGAATCGACCCGGGAAGTCGTGCTTGAGCACGTTGACCACTTCTTCCTGCACGCGGTAGGAAAACCTGCGACGGGTGCCGAAATCGGCGACCTGCAACTGCGACAGTTCGTCGGCGGAAGCGTTGGCGGTCAACCAGTCGAACTTGCGGTAAAGCTGCTCACGCGCCTGCTCAAGCACGGTTTCGCGGTAGCGGTAACGGTTGCGAACTTCGCTGACGATGGCCAGCAGCGGCACTTCGTAGAGGATCACATGGAGCCACGGCCCGCGCAGGCGGATGAACAGTTCGCCGTTCTCGATGCCGGTGTGCAGGTAGCGCAGGTTGAAACGGAACAGACCGAGGAAACGCAGGAAGTCCGGTTTCAGAAAGCTGATGCGCTCGAGAAAACTCAGTTGATCGGCACTCAGGCTCAACTCGGCAAGGCGCTCGATCTGATAGCGGATCTCGGCCAGATACGGGCGCAAGTCTTCGCTGTTACGGCAACGGAACTCCCATTCGACTTCGACGTTGGGATAGTTGTGCAGCACCGCCTGCATCATCGTCAGTTTGTAAAAGTCGGTGTCGAGCAGGTTCTGCACGATGCGATCGGCAAACACACTCTCGCTCATAACGGGGTCTCCAGGTGCGCCGCGCCGTTGCGCGGTCTCAATCAGTGGTGCTAGTGGCGCATATCAGCAGTGGGGATTGCCAGCGATTTCTATTCTGAGTGAGGTCAATTGTGGCGAGGGGATTTATCCCCGACCGGCTGCGAAGCAGTCGTCGCTCTTGAAATTTTTGGGCCGCTGCGCGACCCATCGGGGATAAATCCCCTCGCCACAGGGGCCAGGTTTCAGCCTGGGTTGTCGATTTGTTCGAGCATCCACTTCACAAAATCTCGGACCTTGGGCACTTCCGCCGAATGTTCCGGGTACGCCAGGTAATAGGAGTCGGTGCTGGGCATTGCATGCTGCCAGGGAATGACCAGTTTGCCGTCGGCCAATTCCTCTTCCACCAGAAACCTCGGCAACAGCGCCACGCCGCAGCCGACTTGTGCGGCGCGGATGCACATGTAAAAGGTTTCGAAACGCGGCCCGTGATAGCTGTGCTCTGTCTGGTAGCCCTGACTGTCGAACCAGTCGTGCCAGGCCTGTGGGCGCGAGGCATTCTGCAGCAACACCAGATCGGTGAGTTGCGTCGGATCCGTGAACTGCGTTTCAGGCAGGCTGCCCGGCGCGCACACCGGCACCAGCTCTTCGCCGAACAGCTTCAGGCATTCGGTACCGGGGCGCGAACCCTGACCGTAATAGAACGCCAAATCACTGCGACCCTGCAGCAAATCATCCGCTTCTTGCTCGTTGCATAAATCCAGATGGATCGATGGATGGCGCAAGCGCCAGCCTTTCAGGCGCGGCACCAGCCAGCGGGCGCCGAAAGTTGAGGGGGTAGAAACACGCAGGACTTCGGTCTCACCGCCGTAGGAACGCAGGTAATGCGTCGACATCTCAACCTGGGTAAGGATTTTTCTGACCTCCACCAAGTACAAATCCCCGGCCGGGGTCATCTGCAAGCGGCGGCGTACCCGACGGAACAACAAGTGCTGCAACAATTCCTCAAGCTGCGCGACCTGTTTGCTGACCGCACTCTGGGTCAGGTTCAGTTCCTCGGCGGCCCGGGTAAAACTCAGGTGCCGGGTCACGGCCTCGAAGCACTGCAGCGCGGTGATCGATGGCAAGTGGCGTTTGTTCAGCATGGCGGATCCTTTTCTTGTCTTTCTATGCGCAGCATGAATAAACGGAATGATATCTCGCGTAAAGGTCGTTTGTTGCCTTGCCGTACTGACGCTACAACTAAAGGCCTGCCCGGTCGTGAAATGGCGACCGCACACATTCAGTTTTTTGCTTGAGGAGTGACCCATGGTTGCCGCATTGCTTGATCGTCTTGGTGTGAACCCGGCCCTTTATCAGAACGGCAAAGTGCCGGTGCATTCGCCGATCGACGGCAGCCGCATCGCCGCCGTGAACTGGGAAGGCCCGGCCGAAGTCGAGCAGCACATCAGTCGCGCAGATCATGCGTTCGAGGCCTGGCGCAAGGTTCCGGCACCGCGTCGCGGTGAACTGGTGCGTCAATTCGGTGAAGTGCTGCGCGAGTACAAGGCTGATCTCGGCGAACTGGTTTCCTGGGAAGCGGGCAAGATTACTCAGGAAGGCCTGGGTGAAGTGCAGGAGATGATCGACATTTGCGACTTCGCCGTCGGCCTGTCCCGCCAGTTGTACGGTTTGACCATCGCCTCCGAGCGCCCGGGCCACCACATGCGTGAAACCTGGCACCCGCTGGGCGTGGTCGGCGTGATCAGTGCGTTCAACTTCCCGGTCGCGGTGTGGGCGTGGAACACCACGCTGGCGCTGGTCTGCGGCAACCCGGTGGTGTGGAAACCGTCGGAGAAAACCCCGTTGACGGCGCTGGCCTGTCAGGCGCTGTTTGACCGCGTGGTGAAGAATTTCACCGATGCGCCGGCCAGTCTCTGCCAAGTGATTATCGGTGGCCGTGACGCGGGCGAAGCGTTGGTCGATGACCCACGTGTCGCGCTGATCAGCGCCACCGGCAGCACCCGTATGGGCCGAGAAGTGGCGCCGAAAGTCGCCGCGCGATTTGCCCGCAGCATCCTTGAACTGGGCGGCAACAACGCGATGATCCTCGGCCCAAGCGCCGATCTGGACATGGCCGTGCGCGCGATTCTGTTCAGCGCTGTCGGCACCGCCGGCCAGCGTTGCACCACGCTGCGTCGCCTGATCGCCCATGAATCGGTGAAAGAAGAAATCGTCACCCGCCTCAAAGCCGCGTACGCGAAAGTGCGCATCGGCCATCCGCTGGAAGGCAATCTGGTCGGCCCGCTGATCGACAAACACAGCTTCGAAAACATGCAAGATGCCCTGGAACAGGCGCTGAGCGAGGGCGGCCGGGTGTTTGGCGGCAAGCGTCAATTGCAAGATCAATTCCCCAACGCTTACTACGTCTCGCCGGCGATTGTTGAAATGCCAGAGCAGAGCGACGTGGTTTGCAGCGAAACCTTCGCACCGATTCTGTATGTGGTCGGCTACAGCGACTTCCAAGAGGCGCTGCGCCTGAACAACGCAGTGCCGCAAGGTCTGTCGTCGTGCATCTTCACCACTGACGTGCGCGAGGCCGAGCAGTTCATGTCGGCGGTCGGCAGTGACTGCGGCATCGCCAACGTCAACATCGGCCCGAGCGGTGCGGAAATCGGTGGTGCGTTTGGCGGTGAGAAAGAGACCGGCGGCGGTCGTGAGTCGGGCTCGGATGCATGGCGCGCGTACATGCGTCGGCAGACCAATACCGTGAACTATTCGCTGGAGCTGCCGCTGGCGCAGGGCATTACCTTCGACTGATGTCGGGGCGACCCCCCATACCCTGTGGGAGCGAGCCTGCTCGCGAAGGCGGTGAGTTAGTCGACATCAATGTTGTCTGATATGCCGCTTTCGCGAGCAGGCTCGCTCCCACAATGTGAACAATGTGTTTGGCAGGTTTCTGTTGGAGTCTGGCAATGCCGTTACGCGAAGAATGTCTGTGGGAAAAACTCACGCCGCAAAGGCCCGATAACACGGCGCTCAAGGGTGAAGTCAAAGTCGATGTGTGCGTGATTGGCGCCGGGTTTACCGGCTTGTCGGCGGCGCTGCATCTGTTGGAAAAAGGCAAAAGCATCTGCGTGCTGGAAGCCCATCGCGCCGGCCACGGCGGTTCCGGGCGCAACGTCGGGCTGGTCAACGCCGGCATGTGGATCCCTCCGGACGAGATCGAAGCGGGGTTCGGCGAAGCCGTTGGCAGCCAGCTCAACCGCATGCTCGGTGCGGCGCCGGCGCTGGTGTTCAGCCTTGTGGACAAGTACGGCATCGATTGCCAGTTACGCCGCGAAGGCACGCTGCACATGGCACACAACGCCAAGGGCGGGGCGGATCTGCGCAGTCGTGAGCAGCAATGGAAACGCCGTGGTGCACCGGTCGAATTGCTGACCGGCAAGGCATGCGAGCAAGCCACCGGCACGCAAAAGATTGCTGCTGCATTGCTCGATCGACGCGCCGGTACGCTCAATCCGATGGCTTATGTCACCGGGCTCGCCAATGCGGTGATCGGTCTGGGCGGGCAGATGTTTGATCATTCCCCGGTCACCCGTCTCGAACGCGTGGGTCAAAAATGGTCGGTGCAGACCGAGCAGGGTTCAGTGTTGGCCGAGCAGGTTGTCATCGCCTCCAACGCCTACACCGAAGGTGACTGGACCGAACTCAAACGCAACTTTTTCCCCGGTTACTACTACCAGGTCGCTTCGGTGCCGCTGACTGAAGATGCCGCCCAGGAAATCCTCCCGGGCGGGCAGGGCTCATGGGACACGCGTCAGGTATTGAGCAGCATCCGCCGCGACAAAGAAGGGCGGCTATTGCTCGGCAGCCTCGGCAACGGCAATCAGAAGCCGACCTGGTTTCTCAAGGCCTGGGCCGACAGGGTGCAGCAGCATTACTTCCCCAATCTGAAACCCGTCGAGTGGGAATGCACCTGGACCGGGCGCATCGCTTTCACGCCCGATCACTTGATGCGGCTGTTCGAACCGGCACCGGGACTGGTGGCCGTTACCGGCTATAACGGCCGTGGCGTGACCACCGGCACCGTAGTCGGCAAGGCTTTCGCTGATTACCTGTGCAACGGAAACCCTCAAGCCCTGCCGATTCCTTTTGCACCGATGCAGCCCCTGGCGGGCGTGGGTTTGCGCAGTTGCCTTTATGAGGCTGGTTTCTCGCTGTATCACGCAGGCCAGTGCCTGCGCATCGTCATTTGAGTGTTGAAATATGTTGCTGGAAGCGGCGCTTTTCGACGTAACGACTAGCCTGTAATGGTGCGGGTTGTAGCAGTCCCGCACCAGCAGTGTGCAGTTCGGTGACGCGGGCTGTTACAGGCTGGTTGCACGTCGTTTGGCGCCGCGGTTGCAATGATGGCGCGTGCGGGTTGCGCCTGAAAAAATAAATGGTTTCACCTTCCGCGGTTTAGACGGTTGCACGCCCAATGAAAATGGGAACGAAACAGTCGAAATAACAAGAAAGCAGCGACTTTTTGAAGAATAAAAAACCGATGGCACGGCCCTTGCTCTGAGCATTCAGTGAAGTGAAGTCGCAGTGCCAACTAAAAAAAACCTTGGAGCACCACCTCATGTCCCAGACGTTTTACAAGAAAGGCTTTCTGGCCCTCGCAGTGGCTACTGCGTTGGGTGTTTCTGCGTTTGCTCAAGCTGATGTGAAAATCGGTGTAGCGGGTCCAATGACGGGCGCCAACGCGGCATTTGGCGAGCAGTACATGAAGGGTGCACAGGCGGCGGCCGATGCGGTCAACGCGGCTGGCGGCGTCAACGGGGAAAAAATCGTACTGGTCAAGGGCGATGACGCCTGCGAACCGAAGCAGGCCGTGACGGTCGCCAAGGACCTCACCAACCAGAAAGTCGCTGGCGTGGTCGGTCACTTCTGCTCCTCTTCGACCATTCCAGCGTCGGAGATCTACGACGAAGCCGGCATCATCGCCATCACTCCGGGCTCCACCAACCCGCAAGTGACCGAGCGCGGCCTGAGCGCCATGTTCCGCATGTGCGGGCGTGACGACCAGCAAGGCATCGTCGCCGGCGACTACATCGTCGACGTGCTCAAGGGTAAAAAGGTTGTCGTACTGCACGACAAGGACACCTACGGTCAGGGTCTGGCTGATGCCACCAAGGCCCAACTGGTCAAGCGCGGCGTGACTCCGGTGCTGTACGAAGGCCTGACCCGTGGCGAAAAAGACTTCAGCACCATCGTTACCAAAATCCGTGGTGCCGGCGCCGATGTCGTGTACTTCGGTGGTCTGCACCCGGAAGCCGGTCCGCTGGTTCGCCAACTGCGTGAGCAAGGCCTGAAGGACGTCAAGTTCATGTCCGACGACGGCATCGTTACCGACGAACTGGTGACCACCGCCGGTGGCCCGCAATTCGTCGATGGCGTGCTGATGACCTTCGGCGCCGACCCACGCCTGCTGCCAGACAGCAAGACCGTGGTAGACGCCTTCCGCAAGGCCGGCACCGAACCTGAAGGCTACACCCTGTACGCCTACGCCTCGGTACAGACCCTGGCCGCCGCCTTCAACGGCGCCAAGTCCAACAAGGGCGAAGAAGCGGCTGCCTGGCTGAAGAAAAACCCGGTCAAGACCGTCATGGGCGAGAAGACCTGGGACTCCAAGGGCGACCTGAAAGTCTCCGACTACGTGGTTTACCAGTGGGACAAGGACGGCAAATATCACCAGCTGGAAAAACAGAAGTAAGGGCTGACGCGATCAGCTGATCCCCACCAATCCAATGTGGGAGCGAGCCTGCTCGCGAAGACGGAATGACTGCCAACACATGTGTTGAATGATCGACCGCATTCGCGAGCAGGCTCGCTCCCACAGGAACGGTGTGGGACGGGCGGATCGCGCTCTGACATTACTCCGACGTAAATCTGTATTTTCCTTAGAAGAACCGCACACCTCAGGGTGTGCAGGTTCTCACTGCGTGAGATTGCGTTATGGATGGTATTTTCCTGCAGCAACTGGTCAACGGCCTGACCCTCGGGTCGGTCTATGGCCTGATCGCCATCGGCTACACAATGGTCTACGGCATCATCGGCATGATCAACTTCGCCCACGGCGAGGTTTACATGATTTCCGCTTACCTGGCGGCAATCAGTCTGGCTCTGCTGGCGTACTTCGGTATCGAATCCTTCCCGCTGCTGATGCTTGGCACGCTGATCTTCACCATCGTCGTCACGGCGGTGTATGGCTGGGTCATCGAGCGTGTTGCCTACAAACCCCTGCGTAACTCCACCCGACTCGCACCGCTGATCAGCGCCATCGGTATCTCGCTGATCCTGCAAAACTATGCACAGATTGCCCAAGGCGCGAAGCAACAAGGGGTTCCGACGTTGCTCACCGGTGCCTGGCGTGTCGAGATCGGCACTGGCTTCGTGCAACTGACCTACACCAAGGTGTTCATTCTGATCGCGGCGTTTGTGGGCATGGGCCTGCTGACCTACGTGATCAAGTACACCAAGCTTGGCCGCATGTGCCGCGCCACTCAGCAAGACCGCAAGATGGCTTCGATACTGGGGATCAACACCGACCGGGTGATTTCCTACGTGTTCATCATCGGTGCGGCCATGGCGGCGCTGGCCGGTGTGCTGATCACCATGAACTACGGCACGTTCGACTTCTATGCCGGGTTCATCATCGGCATCAAGGCGTTCACCGCAGCGGTGCTTGGCGGGATCGGTTCATTGCCCGGCGCGATGCTCGGCGGGATCATCCTCGGGATCTCCGAGTCGCTGTTCTCCGGTCTGGTCAACTCCGACTACAAAGACGTGTTCAGCTTCTCGCTGCTCGTACTTGTTCTGGTCTTCCGGCCGCAGGGCCTGTTGGGCCGTCCTCTTGTGTCGAAGGTGTAAGCGATGTCTTCAACCACCCAAAAACCCATCGATATCAAAAAAAGTCTGGTTGAGGCGATTCTTGCCGGCCTTATTGCCTTGATCGTGTTCGGCCCGATTGTCGGCGTCGTGCTCGAAGGCTACAGCTTCAATCTTGAGCCGACCCGCGTGGCGTGGATTATCGGCATTGTCATGATCGGTCGCTTTGCCCTCAGCCTGTTTCTGCAAACGCCCAAGGGCCTGAAAATTCTCGACGGATTCGAGAGCACCGGTTCCGGTGTGCATGTGCTGCCGAGCGATCACAAATCCAGTCTGCGCTGGATCATCCCGCTGTTGATTGTGATTGCTGTGGCGGTGCCGTTTGTCTCCAATTCCTACCTGCTGGGCGTGGTCATTCTCGGCTTGATCTACGTGCTGCTGGGCCTGGGGCTGAACATCGTGGTCGGTCTGGCCGGTCTGCTTGACCTAGGCTACGTGGCGTTCTACGCCATCGGTGCTTATGGTCTGGCGCTCGGTTATCAGTACCTCGGCCTGGGCTTCTGGACGGTGCTGCCGTTGGCGGCGATCACCGCTGGTCTTGCCGGCTGCATCCTCGGTTTTCCGGTGCTGCGCCTGCACGGCGACTACCTGGCGATCGTGACCCTGGGCTTTGGTGAAATCATTCGCCTGGTCCTCAACAACTGGCTGTCCCTGACCGGCGGCCCGAACGGCATGCCGGCGCCGCTGCCGACGTTCTTCGGTCTGGAGTTCGGCAAACGAGCGAAGGATGGCGGGGTGCCGTTTCACGAGTTCTTCGGCATCGCCTACAACCCGGACGTGAAGTACTACTTCATCTACGCAGTGTTGTTCCTCGTGGTATTGGCCGTGCTGTACATCAAGCATCGTCTGGTGAAGATGCCCGTGGGCCGTGCCTGGGAAGCGTTGCGTGAAGACGAGATCGCTTGCCGTTCGATGGGCCTGAACCACGTACTGGTCAAACTCTCGGCGTTCACCATCGGTGCCTCGACTGCCGGTCTGGCCGGGGTGTTCTTCGCCACTTATCAAGGCTTCGTCAACCCGACCTCGTTCACCTTCTTCGAATCGGCGCTGATCCTCGCCATCGTCGTGCTCGGCGGCATGGGCTCGACCATCGGTGTGGTGATCGCAGCGTTCGTATTGACCGTCGCACCGGAACTGCTGCGTGGCTTCGCTGAATATCGCGTGCTGCTGTTCGGCATCCTGATGGTGTTGATGATGATCTGGCGACCACGCGGGCTGATTCGCATCAGCCGTACCGGGGTCAAACCACGCAAAGGTGCCATTCACTATGAGAGGACTGCGCCATGAGTGAAGTCGTACTCTCTGTTGAAAAACTGATGATGCATTTCGGTGGCATCAAGGCGTTGAGCGATGTCAGCCTGAAGGTCAAGCGCAACTCGATCTTCGCCCTGATCGGCCCCAACGGCGCCGGCAAGACCACGGTGTTCAACTGCCTGACCGGGTTCTACAAGGCGTCCGGCGGCAAGATCGAACTCAACGTGCGCGGCCAGCAGACCAACGTCATCCAGTTGCTGGGCGAGTCGTTCAAACCGACCGATTTCGTTTCGCCGAAAAGCTTCCTCAGTCGCCTGTACTACAAGATGTTCGGCGGTACTCACTTGGTGAACCGTGCAGGCCTGGCCCGGACTTTCCAGAACATTCGCCTGTTCAAGGAAATGTCGGTGCTGGAAAACCTGCTGGTGGCCCAGCACATGTGGGTCAACCGCAACATGCTCGCCGGCATCCTCAACACCAAGGGCTATCGCAAGGCCGAAAGCGACGCGCTGGACTGCGCGTTTTACTGGCTGGAAGTGGTCGATCTGGTGGACTGCGCCAACCGTCTGGCCGGTGAACTCTCCTACGGCCAGCAACGCCGTCTGGAGATTGCCCGGGCCATGTGCACGCGGCCGCAGATCATCTGCCTCGACGAACCGGCCGCCGGCCTTAACCCTCAGGAAACCGAAGCGCTGAGCGCGATGATCCGGCTGCTGCGCGATGAGCATGATCTGACCGTGGTGCTGATAGAACACGACATGGGCATGGTAATGAGCATTTCCGACCACATCGTGGTGCTGGACCACGGCATCGTTATCGCCGAAGGGGGCCCTGAAGCCATCCGTAACGATCCGAAAGTGATCGCCGCCTACCTGGGCGCTGACGAAGAGGAGCTGGTATGAGCCAACCGATCCTCGAACTCAAAAACCTGGACGTGTTCTACGGCCCGATCCAGGCCCTCAAGGGTGTTTCGCTGGAGATCAACGAAGGCGAAACCGTCAGCCTGATCGGCTCCAACGGTGCCGGCAAGTCGACGTTGCTGATGTCGATCTTCGGCCAGCCACGGGCGGCGAGTGGGCAGATTCTTTATCAAGGCGTCGACATTACCCACAAGTCATCGCACTACATCGCGTCCAACGGCATCGCCCAGTCGCCGGAAGGCCGGCGGGTGTTCCCCGACATGACCGTCGAGGAAAACCTGCTGATGGGCACCATTCCGATTGGCGACAAGTACGCCAAAGAGGATATGCAGGGGATGTTCGCGCTGTTCCCGCGGCTGGAGGAGCGGCGTAACCAGCGGGCGATGACCATGTCCGGCGGCGAGCAGCAAATGCTCGCCATCGCCCGGGCGTTGATGAGCCGGCCGAAGCTGTTGCTGCTCGATGAACCGAGCCTGGGTTTGGCGCCGATCGTGGTGAAGCAGATTTTCGCCACCCTGCGTGAACTGGCGAAAACCGGCATGACGATTTTCCTCGTCGAGCAGAACGCCAACCATGCGCTGAAGCTGTCGGATCGGGCGTATGTGATGGTCAACGGCGAGATTCGTTTGACCGGCACCGGGAAAGAGTTGTTGGTGAATGAAGAGGTGCGTAACGCCTATCTGGGCGGGCACTGAGTTATCCCCGGATACACACAGCCCCGGCGACGCGAGTCCCGGGGCTTTTTTATATCTCCAAAACACCGAAAAACCCTGTAGGAGCTGCCGAAGGCTGCGATCTTTTGACTTTGGAAAACAAGATCAAAAGATCGCAGCCTTCGGCAGCTCCTACCGTGAATCCATCTTCCATATCAAGTCGATTGTGAAATTGTGGAAAACAAATTCCCCAACCTGCCAAAGCGCGACATATAGACGCTGCAAATGGCTGTTTTTCCACAGTTTTGACTTGTCCCCGTTTGCTGTGGAGCTGGCTGTGAATAACGTGGGAGTAGCTGGCTGAAAGCCTTGCAGGCCGTGGCTTGCAGGCTTGTGGTTGTTTTTTGATCAGGCGTTTTGGCGATAGCGTAAGGCGCCTTTGTCAACCTTTTTGTGGTCGCCCCGGAACAGACATTTCCCTATGCGCAGTCCTGTGGATAAGTCTGTGATTAAACTCTGGAAAGACCGCGCTAAGGGCCGTAATTACTGGCCCCGCGCAATCACCCCGGTAACTGCTCGGTCGTGCAAAATGCCATGTCCCGCACATCTGTCAGTTCAGGGTCAAGCAAAAAACTTTCTATTTCCCTCGCAAAGCCTTGTGTGGCGCGGCTTTGCGCGTTTCCACTTGCCCCCGGAAACTGTGGAAGGGGTTGTGGATAACGTGCGTGCACATGGCTACAAGCCACGTTGGTTAAGGCGTTGCTCGTGTTGGTTGTTTTTTGTACAGCTTAGAGGAGTTGCCCGTGAATGCGGGGCCGGGCATGCTGCGTGCTGATTTTCTATTCAAGGGCTGCTCCGGCAGCCGAAGCGAGGAGAACACGATGTCCAACACCCTGTTTATCACCGGCGCGACGTCCGGTTTTGGTGAAGCCTGTGCCCGTCGTTTTGCCGAGGCTGGCTGGAAACTGGTGCTGACCGGCCGTCGTGAAGAACGTCTCAATGCCCTGTGCGCCGAACTGTCGAAGCAGACCGAAGTGCATGGCCTGGTGCTCGATGTGCGTGATCGCAAGGCGATGGAGGAGGCGATAGCCAACCTGCCGCCGTCGTTCGCCAAGTTGCGTGGCCTGATCAACAACGCCGGGCTGGCACTGGGTGTGGACCCTGCGCCGAAATGCGATCTGGATGACTGGGACACCATGGTCGACACCAACGTCAAAGGCCTGATGTACGCGACCCGTTTGCTGTTGCCGCGCCTGATCGCCCATGGCCGTGGCGCTGGCATCATCAACCTCGGCTCCATTGCCGGTAACTACCCGTACCCGGGCAGCCACGTGTACGGCGCGACCAAGGCATTCGTTAAACAGTTCTCGCTGAACCTGCGCTGCGACTTGCAGGGCACTGGTGTGCGGGTCAGCAACATTGAGCCGGGTCTGTGCGAGAGCGAGTTCTCGCTGGTACGTTTCGCTGGCGACCAGGAACGCTACAACGCCACCTACGCCGGTGCCGAGCCGATCCAGCCGCAGGACATCGCCGAGACGATTTTCTGGGTGATGAATACGCCAGCGCACATCAACATCAACAGCCTTGAGTTGATGCCGGTGAGCCAGACCTGGGCGGGTTTTGCTATCGAGCGTAACAAGGCTTAAGACCCCAGTGAGCCCATTCGCGAGCAAGCTCGCTTCCACATAAGATCGCGTTCGAATGTGGGAGCGAGCCTGCTGGCGAAGAGGCCAAATCGGCCAAAACATGGCGATAAGGTAAACTCCTCTCGTAACAACCCCACCGCACCCTGCGGTTTTCAAGGTTTTTCGAGGAGTTAAAGTGAGTAACCGAGGTGAGCAGTCGCTGCTCAAACAATCGACCATCCTGATGTTCGCCGTGGCGATCGCCGGGATCGTCACCGGTTTTGTATCTGGTTCCCAATCCATCCTGTTCGATGGTTTTTTCTCGCTGATTGCAACGTTCATCAAAGTCCTGATGCTGATCACCGCCAAGCTGATCGCCAAACAAAGCAATCACCGCTTCCAGTTCGGTTTCTGGCATCTGGAGCCAATGGTGCTGCTGATCGAAGGCAGTTTCCTGCTGTTGATCGCCATCTACGCGTTTCTCAACGGCGTGTTCGGCATCATCAACGGCGGTCGCGAGATCGAGTTGGGTTTGGTGATCATCTATGCGGCAGTGTTTACCGTTGTTGAATTCGCCTACTTCTTCTATGTGCGTCGGCGTAATCGCAAGCTCAAATCCAGCCTGATCCAGTTCGACAACATCAGTTGGCTGGTGGACGCGATGCTGTCGGTCGGCCTGTTGATCAGTTTCCTTGCAGCGCTGCTGCTCAAGTCCCAGGGCTATGGCGAGTGGGCGAAGTTTGTCGATCCGCTGATCCTGATCGTGCTGGCGCTGACCATGCTGACTCCGGCGTTCAAGATTCTTCGCCCGGCGTTGCGCGATGTGCTCGGGATTGCGCCGGATACCCTTGATGACCAGGTTCGGCAGGTGATGGAAGTGGCCAAGGCCGAGCATGGTTTCGACGATTACGTGTCCTACGTGCAGAAACACGGGCGGGCGCGGTTTATCGAGATTCATGTGGTGTTGCCGGCGGATTATGCGCTGAGCAGTGTCGGTCAGCTGGATGCATTGCGCGAGGGGATTTCGGCGAAGCTGGGCACGCCGGATGCGGCGCGCTGGTTGACCATCAGCTTTACCGGTGACAAGAAGTGGATTGCCTGAGGTAACCCGGCTCTCTACTGAGAACACAGTTTGTGGCGAGGGGATTTATCCCCGATGGGGCGCGAAGCGGCCCTGCAAAGAGCGGGGCCGCTGCGCAGCCCATCGGGGATAAATCCCCTCGCCACGATAAATCTCAATTGCCATGAGATCAGCGAAGATATTCAGCCAGGCCGCTGTAGCAAGTCGCGAAGTGATACGGCGTCGTCGACGGCATGTCCTTGCGGCTGATCTCACCCTGCTCATCGCGGCACTCATACCAGCCACCGGTATGCAGAAAACGCTGTTGCAGCGCCTGCAACTGATGCAGCACCACGGCTTCGCTGTCCGGGCGCAACGTTAGTGCGCGCAGGTATTCAGCTTGAGCCCAGATCCGTTGGGTCGAATCTCTCGGGCGTCCGTCCATCTCCAGATCAAGCATCGCCCGCACCGCGCCGGACGGCTGTACCACGCCGAACTGCTCGGTAAACGCGAAGGCCTTGTCCAGCGCCGTATGCAGTTTCGACCCGCGCAATAGTGGTGACGATTCCAGCAGGAAATACCACTCGAACTGATGCCCCGGCTCGTACCAGTTATCCACAGCCCCCAACGGTTTCTCCATCAACACGCCATGTTGCGGGTCGACGAAGCGCTTGTGCATCGCTGTGCATAACTCGGTGAGGGCCTGTTGCGTTGCCGCGTCTTCGCGTACGGCAAGGGTGGCGAGGAAGGCTTCGGCCAGATGCATCAACGGATTTTGCAGCGGGCCGGTTTCCAGCGTGTTCCAGTCTCGATTCAGGCAGGCCTCGTACAGGCCATCACCGGTGGCAAAGCGTCGGCCGATGACTTCCAGCGCGGCGTTCAGCGTCGATTCCACCAGCGGCTCGCGGGACTTTTCCCAGTAATGCGCGCAGGCAAACAGGATGAAAGCGTGGGTGTAGAGATCCTTGCGCTGATCCAGCGGTTTGCCCTGCGCATCGATGCTGTAGAACCAGCCGCCATGCTCGGCATCATGGAAATGCCGTTGCAGGGAGCGGAACAGCGCCGCCGCGCGGACTTCGGCGTTATCCACAACGCCGATCAGGCTGGAAAACAGATAGAGCTGCCGCGCGCAGGCCATCGCCCGATAGCGTTGCGGTGGCAATGGTTGATGCGTGGCGTCCAGCGCCTCGTAAGGCAGCGCCATGTCGGCGTTCCAGCCCGGGCCTTGCCATAGCGGCACGATCACGTTCAAAAAGTGCTGTTGCACCTCACTGAACAGGGCGGTCAATTCAGGCAGGGATTTGGAGCGAGAAGCGTGGGGCATGGGCGGACGTCGTCACGGCTGGGGCGATTGCGCGACATGGTAGCAGAGAGACCGGTTAGAGAGAGGTTGTGTCTGTCAGTCCGCCTTCGCGAGCAGGCTCGCTCCCACAGGAGAATGCATTCCAATGTGGGAGCGAGCCTGCTCGCGAAGGGGCCGTATCAGGCGACAGAGATCAACCGGCCATCAGCCATGCGCCAGTCACTGCCGAAGCCGCACCCGCCAGTCGCACCAGCGGCGCAGCAGCCTGAGGCAGGAAACGTACCACCGCATAACCTGCAGCATGCAGCGCAGCGGTCGCTGCTACAAATCCTGCGGCATACGCCCAAGGGCTGGACATGTCCGGCAACTCCAGGCCATGCGCGACACCATGGAACAATGCAAACAACGCCGTGGCCGCCACCGCCATCACCAGTGGCGGACGCACCGCCAACGCAACGGCCAGGCCGAGCGCCAGCACCGACGCGGCAATCCCGCTTTCCAGCGCCGGCAATTCCAGCCCTTCAAAACCGAGCATGCCGCCCATCAACATGGTGCCGACGAAGGTGCACGGCAGCGCCCAGCGCGCCGCACCTTGCTGCTGCGCTGCCCACAAACCGACGGCAATCATCGCCAGCAAATGATCAAGGCCACCGATCGGGTGGCTGATCCCGGCGATCAAACCGCTGTCGCCATGCCCGGGGTGAGCGAAGGCCAGTGCCGGGGTCAGCAACAGTGCGATTGCACCAAGAATGCGTTTGAGTGTCATGGATAAGCTTCCTTGTTGATAATTGAATCAGGCTGCGGTCAGCAGGCCCTGTCGTTCGATGAAGGCGATGATGTCTTCCAGGCCCTGGCCGGTTTTCTGGTTGCTGAACACGAACGGCTTGCCGTTGCGCATGCGTTTTGTGTCGCTGTCCATCATCTCCAGCGAGGCACCGACCAGCGGCGCCAGGTCGATCTTGTTGATCACCAGCAGGTCAGACTTGCAAATACCCGGCCCGCCCTTGCGCGGCAGCTTGTCGCCGGCAGAAACGTCGATCACGTAGATGGTCAGGTCGGACAATTCCGGGCTGAAGGTCGCCGACAGGTTGTCACCGCCGGACTCCACCAGAATCAGATCCAGCCCCGGAAAGCGCCGGTTCAATTGATCCACCGCTTCGAGGTTGATCGAGGCGTCTTCGCGGATTGCCGTGTGCGGACAGCCACCGGTTTCCACGCCGATGATGCGTTCCGGTGCCAGCGCTTCGTTGCGCACCAGAAAGTCCGCGTCCTCGCGGGTATAGATGTCGTTGGTCACCACGGCGAGGTTGTAGCGCTCGCGCAGCGCCAGACACAGGGCCAGGGTCAACGCGGTTTTGCCGGAACCGACCGGGCCGCCGATGCCGACGCGCAGAGGTTGTGTGTTCATATGCTTCTCCAAAATAACAGGCCCTAGGAACGGAACAGGCGGCTGTACTGGCGCTCATGGGCCATGCACGCCAGGGACAGACCGAACGCGGCACTGCCGATGTGTTCGGGGTTGATTCGGGTGGCGTCCTGCTGGGCTTGTTGCAGCAGCGGCAGCAGTTCGCTGGTCAGGCGCTGGGCGGCTTGCTGGCCCAGCGGCAGGGTTTTCATCAGGACGGCGAGCTGGTTTTCCAGCCAGCTCCACAGCCACGCGGCGAGAGCGTCCTGCGGAGTGATGCCCCAGGCGCGGGCCGCCAGTGCCCAACCAAGTGCCAGGTGCGGTTCGGCGCATAGATCGAGAAAGTGGCGCGCTGGTGCGTCGAGTTCAGGCAAGCCGTTGAGCAGTTGCTGCAACGAATAGCCCATCTGCCGGCTCTCCAGATGCAGCTCGCGGGTTTCGCGGCTGGCGCGGTGGGTTTCGCAGATGCGCAGCAAGTCGTCCCATTTTTCCTCGGCAGCGGCTTGGCAATGGGCAAGCAGCAGCGGCGCTTCGAAGCGGGCGAGGTTGAGCAGCAATTGATCGCTGATCCAGCGGCGGGCGCTGTCCGGGTTGTTCACGCGACCGTTATCCACCGCCATTTCCAGACCTTGGGAATAGCTGTAGCCGCCAATCGGCAATTGCGGACTGGCCAGGCGCAGCAGCGCCCAGGCCGGATTCACAGGCGTACGCCGAACTGATGGAGTTTGGGCGCGTAGTTGAAGTCTTCGTCGCCGTGACGTGAATGGTGATGGCCGCCGCCGTAGGCACCGTGTTCCGGCTGGAACGGTGCTTCAATGGCTTCGACCTGCGCGCCAAGCTGTTCAAGCATGGCTTTGAGCACGTAATCGTCGAGCAACCGCAGCCAGCCATCGCCGACTTGCAGGGCGACGTGGCGATTGCCCAAGTGATACGCGGCGCGGGTCAATTCGAAAGCGTCGGCGCAAGTGACGTGCAGCAGTTGCTCGGGGCGGGCGCAGACACGGACGATTCGGCCGTCCTCAGCCTGTAGGCATTCGCCGTCATACAACGGCGGCTGACCGCGCTCCAAAAACAACCCGACGTCTTCATTCTCGGCACTGAAACAGCGCAAACGGCTTTTGCTCCGTGCTTCGAAGGTCAGGTGCAACTCGGCGGCCCAGACAGGTTGAGGGTCGATTCTGCGATGAATCACCAGCATCGGAAAGCTTCCAGCAGTGGACAATACTCAGGCTAGAGCAAGGGGCTTGCCAATCGGACGAGATGTAGGAAATCCCTGTCGGATCGTAGTAGATGTTTCGGAATGTTGCGGGGATTTGAGAGGTTTTGGTGCGTTAAGAATTTTTCATGCACCAATTTGCGGCGCACAAAAAAGATCGCAGCCTTCGGCAGCTCCTACCTTGATCTCTGTAGGCGCTGCCGAAGGCTACGATCTTTTGATCTTTATTCCGTACTACCGAGCCCTTGCCAATGCTTGAGCCCGATAAAGATGAAGCGCAATTGCTGGGTGATCTTTGCTTGCGGGGTCAAATGCTCAGGCAAGGCTTCGGCCGGCGGGTCGATGATGTCCGGCAGGGTGGCAAACACCGATTTGACGATCAGATCCGCCACCACGCTCAACCCGGCCGCGTCCAGATGCTGAAGCTTGGGCATCATTGTCAGGTCGGCCGCAAGGTCGGAGCTGATGTTCTCACGCAAACGGCCAATCGCCTGGCGCACCGGCAGCGAGCCGCCGTATTGCTCGCGAGCGAGAAATAAAAACTGCGAACGGTTGGCGCTGACCACATCGAGAAAGATCCGCACCGACGCATCAATGATGCCGCCCATGACGAATTCGTTGTGGCGTACCAGGCGGATGGTTTCGCGGAAGGTCTGGCCGACTTCGCTGACCAGCACCAGACCGAGTTCATCCATATCGGCAAAATGCCGATAGAAACCGGTGGGCACGATGCCGGCGGTTTTCGTCACTTCGCGCAGGCTGAGGCTGCCGAATCCTCGGCCGCTTTCCATCAAGTGGCGGGCAGCATCCATCAGGGCGTTGCGGGTCTGTTGTTTCTGTTCGGCGCGGGGCAGCATCGCAAGGTGTGTTCTTCGGCAGGACAAGCGCAGCACTCTAGCAAATCGGCTTTAACGGCGTCGAACGGCAGCGGGGGGATGCAGCGGGGAAATAGCGACTTATTAATAGCCGCGGCTGAAAAGTCAAAAGCCCAATCCGGGGATTGGGCTTTTTTTCAGGGCCGCCATGGGCTTAGCTCAAAGCGCTGTTGCGTTCGATGACACGGTCACCACCACCTTCGGCAACAGCTTGGCCTTGTGGGGTTTTGTCGTAGCCGTCTTCGACCAGACCTTTTTCTTCCAAGCGGTTACGACCGTTTTCGGCGACAGCCTGACCTTGTGGAGTTTTGTCGTAGCCGTCTTCGACCAGACCTTTTTCTTCCAGACGATTACGGCCGTTTTCTGCTAACGACTGACCTTGTGGGGTTTTGTCGTAACCATCTTCAGCCAGGGTCTGACCTTGTGGGGTTTTGTCATACCCGTCTTCGGCGAGGGTTTGGCTGAACACCGAGTGGCTGTCTTTTACTTGCGGAGTAGCCTGGTCGGCAGCGGGCAGGGCAAAAGCAGTGCTGGCAAGCATCGACAGGGTAAGGCTGAGCAGTAATTGGCGTTTCATGATGGGTTGCTCCTTGGGAGGGCGATAAAGTGGGTACGAGGGCAATGCTACTCTCGATAAGTCGATATAAAAGTTCATAAACGCAATGGTAATAATCAACAGAATTGATTGTTCTGCGGAGAGGCTCTAGAACGGGCCTTTCAGAGGGATGCTTTTGCACCGTAGTGGGTATTTTCGACCCACTCGCGCTTCGCAAAATTGCGGGGGCGGTAACGCTGTTCGACCGATTGGTCAGATTGCGCGCGGTTTTTTGCGTCTTAATCTGTCTTTTGATTAAACCTGCGGGCCTTTTGCCAGTCACAGATTTCATATGGGCCGCTTTGGCCCGCCGTTTCAGCTGTGCGCCGCGTTTTCGGCGCGCGGTCGTGATCAGGAGCTTTGTGCATGACTCGCACTGGAAAAATCTTCAGCTGGACCTTCGCCATCCTCTTATTGCTACTGGCCGTACTGGTGCTGATCATCGTGTTCTTCGACTGGAACCGGATCAAACCGCCGCTCAACGCCAAAGTCTCGGAAGAACTGCACCGACCCTTTGCCATCAACGGGAACCTCGCAGTGATCTGGCAGCGCGAGCCGGAGGAGGGCGGTTGGCGCGCCTGGGTGCCGTGGCCGCACGTGGTCGCCGAGGATTTGAGCCTGGGTAATCCGGACTGGTCGAAGAAACCGCAGATGGTCACGCTCAAGCGCGTTGAGCTGCGCATCTCGCCGCTGGCATTGCTGGCGCAACGGGTGGTGATCCCGCGTATTGACCTGACCGAACCCAACGCCGAATTGCAGCGTCTGGCCGATGGCCGCGCCAACTGGACGTTCAAGTTCGATCCCAAGGACCCGAATGCTGAGCCGTCGAACTGGGTTGTCGACATAGGCGCCATCAAGTTCGACAAGGGCCACGTTACCCTCGATGACCAGACCCTCAAGACCAATCTCGATGTGCTGATCGATCCGCTGGGCAAACCGATTCCGTTCAGCGAAATCGTCGGTGACAAAGCAGCGAAAACTGCGCAGGACAAGGGCGGCGCACCGCAGGACTATGCCTTCGCATTAAAGGTTAAAGGTCAGTATCACGGCCAGAATCTGACCGGCCAGGGCAAGATCGGCGGCCTGTTGGCCTTGCAGGATGCGAGCAAACTGTTTCCGCTGCAGGCTCAAGCGAAAATCGGTGACACCCGCATTGAACTGGCCGGCACCCTCACCGATCCGCGCAACCTCGGCGCCCTCGACCTGCGACTGAAGCTGGCCGGTGCCAGCCTTGGCAATCTCTACCCGCTGACCGGCGTGACCCTGCCGGACACGCCACCTTACTCCACCGATGGCCACCTGATCGCCAAGCTGCATGACGAGGCTGGCGCAAAATTCACCTATGAAAAATTCAATGGCAAGATCGGCGGCAGCGACATCCATGGTGACCTGACCTACGTCGCCAGCCAGCCACGGCCAAAACTCAGCGGCGCGCTGTTGTCCAATCAACTGCTGTTCGCCGACCTCGCACCATTGATCGGTGCTGATTCGAACGACAAACAAAAGGCCCGTGGCGGCGAGAGCAAGCAACCGGCTGACAAAGTGCTGCCGGTAGAAGAGTTCAAGACTGACCGCTGGCGCGCAATGGATGCCGATGTCGAATTCACCGGCAAGCGCATCGTCCACAGTGAAAAGCTGCCATTCACCGACCTTTATACCCACCTGAAACTCAACGACGGCGAGCTCAGCCTGGAGCCGCTGCGCTTTGGCGTGGCTGGCGGCAATCTGGACGCGCAGATCCGCCTCAACGGTCGCACCGAACCGCTGGAAGGCCGGGCCAAACTGACGGCGCGCAGATTCAAGCTCAAGGAGCTGTTCCCGACTTTCGAACCGATGAAAACCAGTTTCGGCGAGCTGAACGGCGATGCGGATATCACCGGTCGCGGTAACTCGGTGGCCAAGCTGCTGGGCGGTGCGAATGGCAATCTGAAGATGCTGATCAACGACGGTGCGATCAGCCGTGAGCTGATGGAGCTGGCGGGGCTTAACGTCGGTAACTATGTGATCGGCAAGATCTTTGGCGACAAGGAAGTGAAGATCAATTGCGCGGCGGCGGACTTCGATATCAAGGCGGGTTTGGCAACCACGCGGCTGTTTGTCTTCGATACCGAGAATGCGATCATCTACATCGACGGCACGGCGAACATGGCCACCGAGCAATTGGACCTGACGGTGACGCCGGAATCCAAAGGCTGGCGTTTGATATCCCTGCGTTCGCCACTGTACGTGCGCGGCAAGTTCATCAAGCCGGACGCGGGCGTGAAAGCCGTGCCGTTGTTGCTGCGCGGGGCGGGGATGGTAGCGCTGGGTGTGATTGCCGCACCGGCGGCCGGGCTGCTGGCGCTGGTCGCGCCGAGTGGCGGGGAACCCAATCAGTGTGCGCCGCTGCTGGAGCAGATGAAGGCGGGCAAGGCGCCGGTGACCGTCAAGCCAAGCAAGTAACAGCAGATCAAAAGATCGCAGCCTGCGGCAGCTCCTACAGAGATCAGTGTAGGAGCTGCCGCAGGCTGCGATCTTTTGCGTTTAAGGTTTAGAGGTCGTTGAGGATGTCGGCCATGTCATCGGCATGCTCTTCTTCCTGCGCCAGGATGTCTTCGAAGATGCGTCGAGTGGTCGGGTCTTTCTCGCCGATGTACTGAATGATCTCGCGGTAGCTGTCGATGGCGATCCGCTCGGCCACGAGGTCTTCGTAGACCATCTCTTTCAAAGTGTTCCCCGCGACATATTGTGCGTGGGACATTTTCGACAGCAAGTCGGGGTTGAACTCTGGTTCGCCGCCCAGTTGCACAATGCGCTCTGCCAGGCGGTCGGCGTGCTCGGCTTCCTGGGTGGCGTGTTCGAGAAACTCTTCAGCGGCCACGTGGGCTTTCAGGCCGTTGGCCATGAAGTAGTGGCGCTTGTAGCGCAACACGCAGACCAGTTCAGTGGCCAGCGATTCATTGAGCAAGCGCAGCACCTCTTCACGGTTGGCGCTGTAACCCTCGGTCACCGCGCCGTTTTCCACGTTTTGTCGTGCGCGCTCGCGCAGGGTTTGAACATCAGATAAATGCAGGTCGCTCATTTCAGTCTCCTGGAGGCTAATCCGATTGGCGTCACGCTCTACTGACGTGATCGCCTACCCAGGTTGTGAGTCTTGAGCGATGCAAAAAGTTTTACGGGATTTTCGGCAACCTCGGCGCCAACCCTGAAAGCTGCGCTTCGTCGCGCAACCACGCAAAAAATGCGCGCACCGGCGGATGCCGCTCGCGCCCCGGCACACACAACGCACTGTAGCCGGCCCCATCGACCTGAACCTCGCCCTTGTACGGCACCAGCAAACCGCTGGCGACGCTCTCCGAGACCAGAATATTGCTCGCCAGTACCAGCCCTTGCCCGGCAATCGCGGCTTGCAGGGCGTAATGCTCTTCGTCGTATTCGCGGATCGCCGGATGTTGATTCAGCCAGTTCTCGCCGGACTTGGCGCACCAGGCTTCCCAGCCGTGGGCATACAGCTTGGAGTTGTGCCAGTGCACGCTGATCAAGGTCGGTGTGCGGCGTGCGGCCAGTGCCACTTGCTCCGGCGAGCCGTACACGCCGAACGATTCATCGAACAGGCAGAGGCCATACAGATTCGGGTAGTCATCGAGGCTGTAGCGCAGCACCAGATCGACACTGGCGTCCTGATGCAGATCGATCACTTCACAATGGGTGTCGAGACGCACGTTGATGTTGGGGTGTTTCGCATAAAACCGCCCCAGTCGCGGCACCAGCCACAGCGCAGCGAACGCGGCGGTGGTCGACAGCGTCAGGCTGCTGCCGCTGCGTTGCGGGCGCAGGGTGTCGACGCTTTGCGCCACTTCCAGCAAGGCGCCGTGCAGACTGCGGAACAACCGTTCACCGCCCTCGGTCAGGCGTACCTGTCGCGGCAGGCGTTCGAACAACGCGACGCCCAGCCAGTCCTCCAGCGCTCGGATCTGATGGGAAATCGCTGTGGGTGTCACCGACAGTTCTTCAGCGGCAGCCTTGAAGCTCAGCAAGCGCGAGGCGGATTCGAAGGCGCGCAGGGCGGTTAGCGGCAGCGAGGCGAACATTTGTTACTCCATGGATGAAATAAACTCATCCAGACTGATTTCTGTTCATTTGAAGAGATGCCGTGACGCGCCTCAAGCTGCAAGCCACAAGCAGGTTGATTCTAGTCCGGAGGATTTATAGATGAACAGGATTCTTGCGCTTCATGCCAGCCCCCGTGGCGACCGTTCCCATTCGCGGCGTTTGACGGAAGGTTTTCTCAGTGCCTGGCAAGTGCGCCATCCGCAGGCTCAGGTAACTCGGCGTGAAGTTGGTCGGGCGCTGATTCCGGCGGTCAACGAGGCCTTCGTCGCGGCGGCGTTTTACCCGGAACCCGAGGCGCGTCCATTGTCGATGCAGGCCGATCTGGCGCTCAGCGATCAACTGGTCGGCGAGTTGTTCGACCACGACCTGCTGCTGATTTCCACGCCGATGTACAACTTCAGCGTGCCCAGTGGCCTCAAGGCCTGGGTCGATCAGATCGTGCGGCTGGGCCTGACGTTTGACCACACGCTGGACAACGGCATTGCCCAGTACACGCCGCTGTTGCAGGGCAAGAAAGCCTTGATCGTCACCAGTCGCGGCGGTTTCGGCTTCGGTCCCGGCGGTGAGCTGGAGGCTTTGAACCACGCCGATCCATGGCTGCGCACGGCGCTGGGATTTATCGGCATCAACGACGTCACGGTAGTCGCGGCCGAGGGCGAAGAGTCTGCCGAACGCACCTTCGCGGTGTCGCTGGCCGAGGCCGAGCAGCGTTTGCTCGACCTCGCCCGGGCGTTCTAGGTGGCCTGGCTGTTCCTGCTGATCGCCGCGGGGTTTGAAGTGACCTTCGCCATGGGCATGAAGTACGCGGAAGGGTTCACCCGGCTCTGGCCGTCGATGATCACCGTGGTCGCTGCGGTCGGCGGGATCTACTTCCTGACATTGGCCATGCGTGAATTGCCGGTGAGTATCGCCTATCCGATCTGGACCGCCATCGGTTCGCTGGGCACAGTGTTTCTCGGCTTTGCCTTGCTCGGCGAGAGCCTGACGCTGGTCAAGCTGCTGTCGGTAGGCCTGATTGTGGCGGGGGTGGTGGGGCTGAAGTAGGCTGCTCATCGAGTTGTCATGTTCAGGGAGGATGCTTGGCGGGCGTTTTGCACGCCTTGCATCCATTCACCGACCACAAGGATGTTTGCCCATGTCGCACGCCTCGCGTACGCGTTATCCACTGGTGCTGGTGCCGGGAATGCTCGGGTTTATCCGGCTCGTTCTCTATCCATATTGGTACGGGATCATCAAAGCGTTGCGCCGTGGTGGTGCGACGGTGATTGCCGTGCAGGTGTCGCCGTTGAATTCGACCGAGGTGCGTGGCGAGCAATTGCTGACACGGATCGAGGAGATCCTGCGCGAAACCGGCGCGGCCAAGGTCAATCTGTTCGGTCATAGCCAAGGCTCGCTGACGGCGCGTTATGCCGCGGCGAAACGCCCGGATCTGGTGGCTTCTGTGACGTCGGTCGCCGGGCCTAATCACGGTTCCGAACTGGCCGACTATCTGCAAAAGCACTACCCGGCGGACAGCGCCAAGGGGCGCATTCTTGAAGCGCTGCTGCGCTTTGTCGGCTGGTTGATGGCGCTGTTGGAGACCGGCTATCACGGGCCAAAACTGCCGGTGGATATCCACGCCTCGCACCAATCGCTGACCTTTGAAGGTGTGGCGCTGTTCAATCAGCGTTATCCACAGGGCCTGCCCGAAACCTGGGGCGGGCATGGGCCGGAAGAGGTCAACGGCGTGAGGTATTACTCGTGGTCGGGGACGTTGCAGCCGGGCAAGACGGATCGTGGCGGCAATCTGTTTGACGGGACCAATCGCAGTTGCCGGTTGTTCGCCAAGACATTCGTGCGTGAACCTGGGCAGTGCGATGGCATGGTCGGGCGTTACAGTTCGCACTTGGGCACAGTGATTGGCGATGACTATCCGCTGGATCATTTCGACATCGTCAACCAGTCGCTGGGGCTGGTGGGCAAGGGCGCCGATCCGGTGCGGCTGTTTGTCGAGCATGCGGCGCGGCTTAAAGCAGCCGGGGTCTGACTGTGCTTTTGTGGCGAGGGGATTTATCCCCGATGGGCTGCGCAGCAGCCCCAATTATTGGATGAAGAGAGGGGCCGCTTCGCGACCCATCGGGGATAAATCCCCTCACCACAGGCCGGATCAGGTAACGCTCACTCTGCGGCTCAGCACCGTCGTCCAGCGCTCAGACAAAATCACCCCACCCAAGGTCAACAAGCCGCCGACCAGGTGATACATCGCCAGTTGTTCTTTCAACACCACCGCCGCAATCAGCGCCGTAATCAACGGCAGCAGATTGAAGAACAATGTCGTCCGGCTCGGCCCCAGGCGCTGCACCGCCTGCATCCACGCCAATGGCGCGAGCATCGAAGCCAGCAGACACGCGTACAGCACCAGCGGAATATTCTGCAGGGTCAGCCCGGTTTTCGGCGAAGTGGCATACAGCGGAAACAACACCACAATCGCCACCAGTACCTGCAAATACAACAACACCAGCGGCGGCAGGCGCAGCTGCCATTTTTTCAGCAATGTGCTGTAAATCGCGTAGGCCAGCGTGGCAATCAGCATCATCGCGTCACCCAGGTTCACCCCGTGTTGCAACAGCGCGCCGAGGCTGCCGGACGACACCACCACCAGCACGCCGGCGAACGAGAACACCGCACCCACCAGCGCACCGGCTGTCAGGCGCTGGCCGAGGCTGATGATCGCCATGGCCAGCGACATCAATGGCATCAGCGACAAGATGATGCCCATGTTGGTGGCGGTGGTCAGGGTCGCGGCGAAGTAGGCGAGGCTCTGATAGACCGCCATGCCGAGTACGCCGAGGACGAAAATCTTGCCCAGGTTCGGGCGAATTTGCGGCCAGTGCGCGATGACTTGTTTGAGCATGAACGGCGTGAACAACAGACCCGCCAGCAGCCAGCGGTAAAAACCGATCTCGGCGGGGAAGATCGCACCGACCGCGAGTTTGTTGATCACGGTGTTGCCGGCCCAGATAAAAATCGCCAGCAGAGGAAAAGCGTATTGCATGCGTTGAAACCATTACGTTGATGAAGCGCGATTATCCCTTGTCTGGATGCAGGCCTATACTTCGAACCGGACAACCTGCCTCTGAAACCGGACAGCATGAACAGTAAACACATCGATCTGCTGGATTTCAGCGAACTGCCGTCGGCGGTGTACTTCCGCTACGCCGACTTCAACGCCCACGAATTCGCCGCGCCCCACCGTCATCCGTGGGGCACGCTGGAATACGCGGCCCATGGCGTGCTGCACATGGACGTCGACGGCAGTCGTTTCATGTCGCCGCCGCAATACGCAGTCTGGGTGCCGCCGCAGGTCGAGCACAGTTTCTACAGCCATCAACCGGTCAACTATCGTGCGGTGTGTCTCGATCCCAAGGTCTGTGCCGAATTGCCGGCGCGCGCCTGCACGTTGGCGATCAGCGACATCCTCAAGGCGATTCTCAAAGACTTCGCCGCCCGCGACGTGAAGATCCCCGAACTCGATGCCGATCAGCGTCTGGCCCAAGTGCTGGTCGATCAACTGCAACAGGCACCGGTGCATGAGTGTTATCTGCCCTATGCGAGCCATCCCGGGTTACTGGCGATCCTCGAAGCGTTGCAGGCTGAGCCTGGCAACAATCAACCGCTGGCGCACTGGGCGGCGCAGGTGCATGTCAGCGAGCGCACGCTGGCGCGGCAGTTTGCTCGCGAACTGGGGATGAGTTTTGGCGAGTGGCGCCAGCGCCTGCGCTATCTCGCCGCGATCGAAGCGCTGGAAACTTCGCGCAGTGTGCAGGAGATCGCTTTCGACCTGGGTTACAGCAGCGGCTCGGCTTTTATCGCCATGTTTGCCCGTCAGGCGGGCTGCACGCCGGAGCAGTACCGCCGCAGCCACCTGGAAGGCAGGAAGGTGTAACAAGATTTGGCTACACTGCCGAAGAGGCCGCCTCCATCGAAGCGGCGACAAGGAGAAAACTCCATGAAGATGTTGCGTGTCCCTTTGTTGATGATTGGTTTGCTCCTGTGTTCCCAAGGTTTCGCCGCCACGGCGCAACAGAACAAAATGACCACCTGCAATGCCGATGCGACCGCCAAGAGTCTGAAAGGCGATGAGCGCAAAACCTTCATGAGCACCTGCCTCAAGGCAGCGCCGGCAGCCAACGACGCCAAGGCCCTGACCCCGCAGCAGGAAAAGATGAAAACGTGTAATGCCGATGCGAAAACCAAGGCGCTGGCCGGTGATGCGCGCAAGACGTTCATGAGTGAATGCCTGAAGAAAAAATAAACGGGTTCGCGTACTGCCTGAGTTTTTTGAGTCCGTCTTGAGATTCGCCCTCACCCTAACCCTCTCCCGGAGGGAGAGGGGACTGACCGCGTTGTCTCAAGACATTCGTCGACCAGAACAAAGCTGTTGATTATGGATTCAATCAGCTCTTTCAGGTCGCCGGATATCCTCAGCATCCCCCGATCAGTTCCCTCTCCCTCTGGGAGAGGGCTAGGGTGAGGGCTGCAAACACCGCATATCCCTAGTGCTCCCCCCGGATCGCTGGCAGACTGCCAATCCTTTTACGCCGTTCGTTTTGAGGCTGTATGCCAACGTTTTCTGAGCGTCATGTTGTGTTCTGGGTCAGTTGCATCATTATTTTCGGCGGTTTGCTGCTGGTGCTCCCGCTGCGCTTGTTGCCCAGCCTGCTGGCGGGGTTGCTGGTGTTCGAGCTGGTCAACATGCTCACTCCGCAACTGCAACGGCTGATCGAAGGCCGGCGCGCGCGCTGGCTGGCGGTGGCGCTGTTGGGCACGCTGGTGGTCAGTGTGCTGGCGCTGATCTTCGCCGGCGCCATCAGTTTCCTCCTGCACGAAGCGGAAAATCCCGGGGCTTCCCTCGACAAATTCATGGGAGTGGTCGACCGCGCGCGCGGTCAGTTGCCGCCGTTCATCGACGCTTATCTGCCGGCCAGTGCCGCGGAATTTCGCGTAGCGATTGGCGAATGGGCGAGCAAGCACCTGGCCGACCTGCAACTGGTGGGCAAGGACGCGGCGCACATGTTCGTGACGCTGTTGATCGGCATGGTGCTCGGCGCAATCATTGCCCTGCAGCGCATACCGGATGTCACCAAACGCAAGCCGCTGGCCGCCGCTTTGTTCGATCGCCTGCACCTGCTGGTGCAGGCGTTTCGTAACATCGTTTTCGCGCAGATCAAGATTTCCCTGCTCAACACCTTCTTCACCGGGATCTTTCTGGCGTTGATCCTGCCGATGTTCGGCATCCATCTGCCGCTGACCAAGACCCTGATCGTCCTGACCTTCCTGCTCGGCCTGTTGCCGGTGATCGGCAACCTGATATCGAACACGCTGATCACCATCGTCGGCCTGTCGCTGTCGATCTGGGTGGCGTTGGCGGCGTTGGGGTATCTGATTTTTATCCACAAGCTCGAATACTTTCTCAATGCGCGCATTGTTGGCGGGCAGATCAGTGCGAAGTCGTGGGAGTTGCTGCTGGCGATGCTGGTGTTCGAGGCCGCATTCGGCCTGCCGGGAGTAGTGGCGGGGCCGATTTACTATGCGTATCTGAAGAGTGAGTTGAAGCTGGGCGGGATGGTTTGATTCAGAATTTGTAGTGTTTGAGCTGGCCTCTTCGCGAGCAGGCTCGCTCCCACATGTTGAGCGCATTCCTTCAGTTGAAATGCGATCCACTGTGGGAGCGAGCCTGCTCGCGAAGGGCGCGCCGCCGATTCTGGGTCAGGCCATTGCGCCGTAACGCTTCATCGCCTCAATCGCCAGACCGCTGCCAATGCTGCCGAAGATATTCCCTTCGACATGCCGCGCATTCGGCAACATCGCCGAAACGCTGTTGCGCAGGGCCGGGATGCCGCTGGAACCGCCGGTGAAGAACACTGTATCGACCTGAGCCACTGACACATTCGCGTCGTTCAACAACTGCGTGACGCTGCCGCGCACGCGCTCCAGCAATGCATCAATCGCCGACTCGAACAAAGCCCGCGTCAGTTCCACGCTCAACCCGGGTTCGATCCGATCCAGCGGCACATGGCGGCTGTCGGCGTGGGTCAGCTGGATCTTGGTTTCTTCCACTTCCATCGCCAGCCAGTGGCCGGCGCGTTGTTCGATCAACTTGAACAGGCGATCGATGCCGCCGGTGTCTTCGATGTCGTAGCGCATGCTGCCCAGCGCCAGGCTGGATTTCTGCGAGTACACCGAGTTGATCGTGTGCCAGGTCGCCAGGTTCATGTGGTGGCTGGTTGGCATGTAGGCGCCGCTTTTCATGCGACTGCCGTAGCCGAACAGCGGCATCAGGCCTTGCAGGCTCAGTTGTTTGTCGAAGTCGGTCCCGCCGATGTGTACGCCGCCCGTGGCGAGGATGTCGTCGTGGCGGTTTTCCACACCGCGACGCTCGGGCGAAAGGCGCACCAGCGAGAAGTCGGATGTACCACCGCCGATGTCGACGATCAGTACCAGCTCTTCCTTTTCGATGGTCGACTCGTAGTCGAATGCTGCGGCAATCGGTTCGTACTGGAACGACACGTCCTTGAAACCGATCTTGCGTGCCACTTCCACCAAGGTGTCTTCGGCTTCCTGGTCGGCCAGCGGATCGTCATCGACGAAGAACACCGGACGCCCCAGCACCACTTGTTCGAATTCCCGACCGGCGGCAGTTTCGGCGCGGCTCTTGAGCTGGCCGATAAACAGGCCGAGCAAGTCCTTGAACGGCATTGCCGTGCCGAGAACGCTGGTGTCGTGCTTGATCAGCTTGGAGCCGAGCAGGCTCTTGAGCGAGCGCATCAGGCGGCCTTCGTAGCCTTCCAGGTATTCGTGCAGCGCCAGGCGACCGTAGACCGGGCGGCGCTCCTCGATGTTGAAAAAGACCACCGACGGCAGGGTGATCTTGTCGTCTTCCAGCGCGATCATCGTTTCCATGCCGGGGCGCAGCCAGCCGACGGTGGAGTTGGAGGTGCCGAAGTCGATGCCGCAGGCACGGGCTGGAGAGGCGTTATTCATGTCTTTCGGGTTCCGGTCAAAAAACGGCCGCGCAGTGTATGTCAGTGCGCGGCAGATTCGAAGGCCGGTCATCAGCTATTTCGCGACTAGACTGGGTTGAAACTCGCAGCTTCGCCCCAAACTTGCTGGCATGGGCCGGCAGACATACCGGCGGTCGCAAGAACCGTCGCCCACTGCCGATAAACTTCTGCTGCGCCACCCGGTCACAAGTTTGAGATCGGTCAACCCGGCATGCGCGAATCGGCGCATGCTGGCATCGGCGCGAAATCGATAACGGACGGTGATTCCTTCAATGGACTTCAAAGACTATTACAAGATACTCGGCGTGGAGCCGACAGCAGACGACAAGGCAATCAAGGCTGCCTATCGCAAGCTGGCGCGCAAATACCACCCCGATGTCAGCAAGGAAAAGGACGCCGAGGCCAAGTTCAAGGACGCCTCGGAAGCCTATGAAGCGCTGAAAAGCGCCGACAAACGTGCCGAATACGACGAGCTGCGCCGCTATGGCCAGCACGGTCAGCCGTTCCAGGGGCCACCGGGCTGGCAGAGCCGGGGCGGTTTTGGCGGCGGCGGTGGCGACACCGGCGACTTCTCGGACTTCTTCAGTTCGATCTTCGGCAATCGCGGCCCCGGTTTCGGTGGCGGTGAAGGTCGGCAACAACGCAGTGCAGGGCGCCGAGGGCAAGACGTGGAAATGGAACTGCCGATCTTCCTCGAGGAAACGCTCTCGAACGAATCGAAGAAGGTCACCTTTCAGGTGCCGCAATACAACGCCAACGGCCAGCACCTCAGCAACACCAGCAAGAGCCTGAACGTGAAGATCCCGGCGGGCGTGACCGACGGCGAGCGCATCCGCCTCAAAGGTCAGGGCGCACCTGGCGCAGGTGGCGGGGCGAATGGCGATCTGTACCTGACCATTCGTTTCGCGCCGCATCCGAAGTTCGATGTCGAAGGCGAAAACCTGATCATTACGTTGCCGCTGGCACCGTGGGAGTTGGCGTTGGGCGCTGAAGTGGCCGTGCCGACCCTGACCGGCAAGATCAACCTCAAGGTTCCGGCCGGCAGTCAGAACGGTCAGCGCATGCGCGCCAAGGGCCATGGTCTGAAAAACAAGGCCGGCGAGCGAGGTTATCTGTTCGTGCAGCTCAAGGCCGTGATGCCGAAAGCAGCGGACGATGACGTCAAAGCGTTGTGGCAGGAACTGGCGAAAAAAGCCGCCTTCAATCCGCGAGAGAACTTCTGAACCCAGCGACGGAGTAGCCCATCATGAGCAGCCCCCTGATCGTTCAACTGGACATGGCAGAATTCTGTGAGGCAGCCGATTTGTCGGACGTCTACGTGATCGAAATCGTCGAACACGGCATCCTCGAACCTCAGGGCGCGCAGCCCCGGGAATGGCGTTTCACCGATTACGAGCTGACTCTGGCCAAACGCGCCGCCAAGCTGCGGCGCGACCTGGATCTGGAGTGGGAAGGCGTCGCCCTGGCGTTGAATCTGCTGGAAGAAGTGAAGGAACTGCGGGCCGAGAACCGTATGTTGCGCCAGCGATTGGGGCGGCTGGTGGTCGAGTAGTTTTACCGTTGTTTACAGTTTGCACTGAAGGGCCTCTTCGCTGGCAAGCCAGCTCCCACAAGTATCGCGTCGAATGCATATTTTGCAACCGACGCAGAACCCTGTGGGAGCTGGCTTGCCAGCGATGAATTCCCCTCGGTTTATCTGCTTAAACCTTTCTGGGCAACACCACACTGAACAGCGTCCCGTCAGCCGCGTTCGAGCTGACTTCGATTGTCCCGCCATGGGCGATGACTACTTCCTTGACGATAAACAACCCCAAACCGAGGCTGGTAGAAGGCTGCCCGAGCTGTTCGTCGGCGCTGCGCACCAGCGGGTCGAAGATCGTACCGACTGCTTCTTCGGGAATCGGTGTGCCGAAGTTATGCACCGTAAGGCACACGCTATCGCCTTCTGCGCTGAGGCTCACGGTCACGTCGTGCTGGTTTGAACCGTGCTGCAAGGCATTGCCAATCAGGTTTTGCAGCAGTTGATCGATGCGCCCGGCATCCCATGTTCCCCTGGTATCGCCTTCTACAGTCAGCGTCGGATCGCATTCCGGATTGCCCGCGCAAGCCTCGGCAATCGCTGCCCGCACCGCGTCGGCCATGTCCATCGGCGCCGGCTCGATCGGCAGGCTTCTGCCCAGACGACTGCGCACCAGTTCCAGCAAGTCGCTGACCATGGCCGCCATGTGTCGTGCGCCACGTTTGATATTGAGGGCGCACGTCAGGGCATCGCCTTCCAGACGGGTTTTGCGCAGCAGCAATTCGGTGGACATGCTCACCGCTTGCAGCGGCGCGCGCAGGTCATGGCCAAGGATGGCAAGGAAGATGTCGCGCGAACGGTTGACCTGTTCGGCATAGGCGGCGGTCGATTCGGCCAGGGCTTCGTCGATGGCTTCGTTGAAGCGGATCATGTCCTGGAAATAGGCGACGTCAGGGGATTGCAGGCTGTTGACCCACAGGCGAATCACACAGGCCCGCAGATGGCGGAATTCACTGGTCATCTGCACCAGATCAAAACCCACGGTGTGGCGCAACTCGCCATGGCTGGCGCCGGCCTCGTCCAGGCTTGGGGTTTTCTCCGGGCCTTCGCCCTTGGCTTTGGCAGCCTGTTCGGCGGGGCTCTGTGGTTTGTTCATGTCGCGAGCGGCGGCCCGCAGAATTTCGCTGGCGTGATCGCGCAGCGCGGTGGAGTCCAGATGGTCGGCGGCCGGGGTAATGGTAGCGGCAAATTGTTCCCACTCATCGACGATAGGGTCGATGTTGGCCACGATGAACTCGGAAAGACGCATGGGCGGTCCCTGAAAATAGTGAAGCGAATCGAATATTAGTCCCTTTGGCGGGAAATACACGACCGTTTGTGCGGCGGTTTTCTACCGCCATCAAAAAGGCCCCGAGACCGTGCTCAGGGCACGGCATCGGGGCCTGTTTTATGGCGTTGAGGTCAGAACAGGAAATAGCGCTGAGCCATCGGCAGGGTGTCTGCCGGTTCGCACCACAGCAACACGCCGTCGGCCTTGACCTGGTAAGTCTGCGGATCGACATCGATGTTCGGCAGGTAATCGTTGTGGATCAGATCGGTTTTCTGCACCTCGCGGCAACCTTTGACCACGGCGATTTTCTTCTTCAGCCCCAGCGTTTCCGGCAACCCGGCCTCCTGCGCGGCCTGACTGATAAAGGTCAGACTGGTAGCGTGCAGCGAACCGCCATAACTGGCAAACATCGGGCGGTAGTGCACCGGTTGCGGTGTCGGAATCGATGCGTTGGCATCACCCATCAGGCTGGCGGCAATGGCGCCACCCTTGAGGATCAGTGTCGGCTTCACGCCAAAAAACGCCGGGCGCCACAGCACCAGGTCCGCCCATTTCCCTACTTCGATCGAGCCCACTTCATGGCTGATGCCATGAGTGATCGCCGGGTTGATCGTGTATTTGGCGATGTAGCGTTTGGCGCGGAAGTTGTCGTTGCCTTCACCGTCCTGGGGCAGGGGGCCGCGCTGCTTTTTCATCTTGTCGGCGGTCTGCCAGGTGCGCGTGATGACTTCGCCGACGCGGCCCATGGCCTGGCTGTCGGAACTGATCATCGAGAACGCGCCAAGGTCATGGAGGATGTCTTCGGCGGCAATCGTCTCGCGGCGGATGCGGCTCTCGGCGAACGCCACGTCTTCGGCAATGCTCGGGTCGAGGTGGTGGCAGACCATCAACATGTCGAGGTGTTCGTCGATGGTGTTGCGGGTGAACGGCCGGGTCGGGTTGGTCGAACTCGGCAGCACGTTGGCAAAACCGCAGGCCTTGATGATGTCTGGCGCATGACCGCCACCGGCACCTTCGGTGTGATAGGTGTGGATGGTGCGGCCCTTGAAGGCGCCGAGGGTGGTTTCCACAAACCCCGATTCATTGAGGGTGTCGGTGTGGATCGCCACTTGTACGTCGTACTGGTCGGCCACGTTCAGGCAGTTGTCGATGCTCGCCGGGGTGGTGCCCCAGTCTTCGTGCAACTTAAGGCCGATGGCGCCGGCCTTGACCTGTTCGATCAGCGGCTCCGGCAGGCTGGCGTTGCCCTTGCCGGTGAGGCCGATGTTCATCGGGAAGGCATCGGCGGCCTGGAGCATGCGCGCCAGATGCCATGGGCCCGAGGTGCAGGTGGTGGCGTTGGTGCCGGTGGCAGGTCCCGTGCCGCCGCCGATCATGGTGGTGACGCCACTCATCAGCGCTTCTTCGATCTGCTGCGGGCAGATGAAGTGAATGTGCGTGTCGATGCCGCCAGCGGTGAGGATCATGCCTTCGCCAGCGATCACTTCGGTGCTGGCGCCGATGGCGATGTTCACGTTGGGCTGCACGTCCGGGTTGCCGGCCTTGCCGATCGCGGCGATGCGGCCGTCCTTGAGGCCGACGTCGGCTTTGACGATGCCCCAGTGGTCGATGATCAGCGCATTGGTGATCAGTGTGTCGACCACTTCGGCGGCGAGCAGTTGACTCTGGCCCTGGCCGTCGCGGATGACTTTACCACCGCCGAATTTCACTTCTTCGCCGTAGGTGGTGAAGTCTTTTTCGACTTCGATCCACAGCTCGGTATCGGCCAGGCGCACCTTGTCGCCGACCGTGGGGCCGAACATGTCGGCGTAGGCTTGTCTGGAGATTTTCATGCTGCGTCCTTCAGGAAAATAGTGGTGAGCCGTCGACCCTCACCCTAGCCCTCTCCCGGAGGGAGAGGGGACTGATCGCGGTGTGGCGGCTATCGGTGCTCGGCTCCCTCTCCCTCGGGAGAGGGCTGGGGTGAGGGGCAGCGGTGCGCACGCAATTCAGAGATCACCCATGACCCGCCCGGCAAAACCGAACACCCGTCGATGCCCGGCGTAATCCACCAGCTCAACCTCGCGACTTTGCCCCGGCTCGAAGCGTACCGCCGTGCCGGCCGGAATATTCAGACGCATGCCACGGCTGGCCGCGCGATCAAAGGTCAGCGCGTCGTTGGTTTCGAAAAAATGATAGTGCGAACCCACCTGGATCGGCCGGTCGCCGCTGTTGGCGACTTTCAGGCTGACGGTGCGGCGGCCGACGTTGAGTTCGATGTCGCCGGGCTGGATCTGGTATTCACCGGGAATCATCACTGGGCTCCTTGCAGAATCTTGTAGTAGAGGGCGGTCGGTCGATACGTGCCGTTCGGGTCGCAGGCGTAGTCGGGTATTTCGCCGGCGCGGGTGTAACCCAGGGCTTTATAGAAATCTTCAGCGGGGAAGCCGGCCTCGGTGTCGAGGAAGAGCATGCCGCGCTTGTGCTTGGGCGCTTCCAGTTCCAGCGCATGCATCAATTGTTGGCCGAGGCCGCGACGACGGGCGTGTTCACGCACCAGCAGTTTCTGCACCTCGGCGCGATTGAGACCGTTGGCCTTTTGGCACAGCCCCAGTTGCACGCTGGCCAGCACCTGCTCGTCCTTGACCACCACCCAGAGCAATACGCTGCCCTTGTTGACGTTGTCCTGAACGTCATCGAAGTAGGCGCGGGCCTGGGCGGCGTCGAGGTCGGCCATGAAGCCGACACTCGCGCCATAGCCCACCGCATCGAGCAACAGATCGATCAGGCCCTGACGATAGTGCGCAAAACTTTCAGCGTTGACGCGGCGCAGTTGGGCGGCGTTCATCGGTGTCACTCCTTGTTGGCTTCGGGCGGCTCCGCGCCAGGGTTGAGGGTCAGTTGCATGAAGGTCAGATCGAGCCAGCGGCCGAACTTGGTGCCGACTTGCGGCATCTGTCCGGTGATGATGAAACCGGCACGTTCATGCAGACGAATAGAGGCGGCGTTGCCGCTTTCGATGGCGGCCACCATCACGTGCTTGCCGCAGTTTTTTGCCCGCTCGATCAGCGCCGTCATCAGTTGCGGGCCAAGACCGTTGCCGCGTTGGTCGCTGCGTACGTAAACCGAATGCTCGACGGTGTGGCGGAAGCCGTCGAAGGGCCGCCAGTCACCGAACGAAGCGTAGCCGAGCACTGTGTTGTCGATGTCGCAGATCACCAGAATCGGATAGGCCTGCGACTGACGGGCGCTGAACCACGCCTGACGGTTGCCGAGGTCCACGGCGGATTCGTTCCAGATCGCCGTGGTGTTGAGCACGGCGTCGTTGTAGATGTCGCGGATCGCCGGCAGGTCGGCGTGCAGCGCATCGCGAATGCTGTAAGTCATGGCGCGGCCTCAGACGATCGGTTGGTGGACGGTCACCAGTTTGGTGCCGTCGGGAAACGTCGCTTCGACCTGGATCTCCGGGATCATTTCCGGGATGCCTTCCATCACTTGTTCGCGGGAAAGCAGAGTGGTGCCGAAGTGCATCAGCTCGGCCACGGTCCGGCCGTCACGGGCGCCTTCGAGCAGCGCGGCGGAGATGTAGGCCATGGCTTCCGGGTAGTTGAGCTTCACACCGCGAGCCAGTCGGCGCTCGGCGACGAGGCCGGCGGTGAAGATCAGCAGCTTGTCTTTTTCGCGTGGGGTCAGGTCCATTGTGGATTTCCATCAGGGCAGATTGAAAAGAGTCGGGACTGTTGGCACAGATCCCTGTGGGAGCGAGCCTGCTCGCGAATACGGACTCATATTCAGCGAATTTGTTGGCTGACATGACGCTTTCGCGAGCAGGCTCGCTCCCACATTAGATTGCATTTCAGGTGTTCCAGATTCGTGGGGGCATGGCCTCGCGACCGAGCAGGGCGGGTCTGAGCAATCGCCACAGATCAATCAACCAGCCTCGCGCCAACAACGCCTCACTGGCCAGACACCTGGCAACCAAAAGCCCCGGCAGCTGCGTCAGATCCCCGCGCACTTCATGCCCCAGCGAGCGGCAGCGCTCCAGCAGTTCGGCATCAATTTCGCCAGTGACCAACAGCGTCGCAAACACCGGTTGCCCGTCCAGCCCGATCGGCGAATCGAGCAAACCGTCACCGCCGACAATGCGCTGACGCTCATGCCAGAGCAATCGACCATCGCGACGAATATCCAGGTGCGATTGAAAATGCCCGAGGTCGAAACGCTCGCCACTGGCCGGTCGACCCAGCGCAACCACATCCCAGTAGAACAGCCGCGCATCACCCTCAAGATCGATCGAGGTGGTCAGTTCAGCCTGCGCAGCGCTGTAGACGATGGTCTCTTGCGGCAACCATTCCAGTGTCGCCCCGGCAGCCACCTTCAAGTCGAGCTTCTGATAAGCGGGGCCCGCCGCGCGATACCACTTGGCTGCGCCGGGGCTGGTGATCTGTGCCCAGGCGTCTTGTTCGACACGGGCGCTGATATCGAGCCGATCACCGCCGGCAATCCCGCCCGGTGGGTGGACGATGATGTGCTGACAGACCTCAGGGCCCTCGGCGTACAGATGCTTTTGCACCCGCAGCGGGCCGAGGTGGCGGCGCATGACCGGGCGCGTGCAGTCGCCGAAACGGGCGTAGGCCAGCTCCAGCTCGGCGTGCCAGCTCGGGGTAAACAGGGCAGGTGAGACAGTCGAGTTCATATTTTCTAATTATCGTTAGGAAGCTACAGGTTAGATGGTTACCAGCCCACGCACACCCTCGGCCTCCATATTTTCTCCGCGACCCTGCTGGACGATCTCACCCCGGGACATCACCAGGTATTGATCGGCCAGTTCGGCGGCGAAATCGTAGAACTGCTCGACCAGCAGAATCGCCATGTCGCCGCGAGCCGCCAGTTTCTTGATCACCGCGCCGATCTCCTTGATCACCGACGGCTGAATGCCTTCGGTGGGTTCGTCGAGGATCAGCAAGCGCGGACGGCTGGCCAGTGCGCGGCCAATCGCAAGCTGTTGTTGCTGGCCACCGGACAAGTCACCGCCCCGACGCTGCTTCATTTGCAACAGCACCGGGAACAGTTCGTAGATGAACGCAGGGACTTCCTTGGCCTCGGCGCCGGGAAAACGCGACAGGCCCATCAGCAGGTTTTCCTCCACCGTCAGCCGCCCGAAAATCTCCCGGCCCTGTGGCACATAAGCGATACCGGCGTGTACCCGCTGGTGTGGCTTGAACGTGGTGATCGGTTTGCCTTCCCAATTCACTGCGCCTTCCTTGGCCGGCAACAGGCCCATCAGGCATTTGAGCAGGGTGGTCTTGCCCACGCCGTTACGGCCGAGCAGGCAGGTGACTTCGCCGACCTTCACGTCAAACGTGAGGCCGCGCAGGATGTGGCTACCGCCGTAATACTGGTGCAGCTTGTCGACTTGCAGCATTCTCAAATTCTCCTCAAGTCCCAATGTAGGAGCTGCCGAAGGCTGCGATCTTTTGATCTTGTTGTGGAAGAGCAAGATCAAAAGATCGCAGCCTCCGGCAGCTCCTACAGGGGAAAGTCAGCGGCCGAGGTAAACCTCGATCACCCGCTCGTTTTCCTGCACCTGCTCAAGCGACCCTTCGGCCAGCACGCTGCCCTGGTGCAACACCGTCACATGGTCGGCAATCGAGCCGACAAAGCCCATGTCGTGTTCCACCACCATCAGCGAATGCTTGCCTGCCAGCGACTTGAACAACTCGGCGGTGAACTCGGTTTCGGCATCGGTCATGCCCGCCACCGGCTCGTCGAGCAGCAGCAGTTGCGGGTCTTGCATCAGCAACATGCCGATTTCCAGGAACTGCTTTTGGCCGTGGGACAACAGGCCCGCCGGGCGATTGACCGAGGTGGTCAGGCGAATGGTCTCCAGCACTTCGCTGATGCGATCTTTCTGCTCACCACTCAACCGTGCCCGCAAACTGGCCCACACCGACTTGTCGGTCTTCTGCGCCAGTTCGAGGTTTTCAAACACGCTCAGCGCTTCAAACACCGTCGGTTTCTGGAACTTGCGGCCGATGCCAGCCTGGGCAATCTGCACTTCGCTCATCTGTGTCAGGTCGAGGGTTTCGCCGAACCATGCCTTGCCGTGGCTGGGGCGGGTCTTGCCGGTGATCACGTCCATCAGCGTGGTCTTGCCCGCGCCGTTGGGGCCGATGATGCAGCGCAACTCGCCGACGCCGATGTACAGGTTCAGATTGTTCAACGCGCGGAAGCCGTCGAAGCTGACACTGATGTCTTCCAGGGTCAGGATCGTGCCGTGGCGGGTATCTAGGCCCGGGCCGACGCGTTGGCCGAGGCCGATGGAATCGCGGCTGGTGCCGGCGTCCTTGTTCGGCTCGACGGGGAAGAAGGCTGGCTCCAGCATGAATTCAGCGCTTGCCGTGACTCTCATGATTCACCTCGTTTCTTCAGCAGACCGATCACGCCTTTGGGCAGGTACAGGGTCACGACGATGAACAGCGCGCCGAGGAAGAACAGCCAGTATTCCGGGAAAGCCACGGTGAACCAGCTCTTCATGCCGTTGACCACACCGGCGCCGAGCAAAGGCCCGATCAGCGTGCCACGACCGCCAAGGGCGACCCAGACTGCCGCTTCGATCGAGTTGGTCGGCGACATTTCGCTCGGGTTGATGATCCCCACTTGCGGCACATACAGCGCACCGGCCAAACCGCACAGCACCGCGCTCAGTACCCAGACGAACAGCTTGAAACCACGCGGATCGTAGCCGCAGAACATCAGACGGTTTTCCGCATCGCGCAGCGCGG
Source organism: Pseudomonas sp. LBUM1652 (assembly GCF_059716105.1). Lineage (NCBI taxonomy): Bacteria > Pseudomonadati > Pseudomonadota > Gammaproteobacteria > Pseudomonadales > Pseudomonadaceae > Pseudomonas > Pseudomonas sp. LBUM1652. The sequence goes on from NZ_CP166804.1 coordinate 700,608, forward strand.
TCAGCACCCGGCCGAACTTGCTCTGCGCCAGACGCCAGCCGATAAACAGACTCGCCACCAGCAGCAGTACGGTCGCCAGAAACAGCACCGCGCGAGTGCCCGGTTCAGTGATGCCGAAGCCCAGAATCGTACGGAAATTGGTGAAGCCGTTGTTGCCGCCAAACCCGGTCTCGTTGCGGAAAAACAGGAGCATGCCGGCGAAGGTCAGGGCCTGGGTCATGATCGAGAAGTACACGCCCTTGATCCGCGAACGGAAGGCGAAGAAGCCGAACACCAGCGCCAGCAAACCCGGCGCCAACACCACCAGGCACATGGCCCAGACAAAGCTGCTCGTGCCGGTCCAGTACCACGGCAACTCCGTCCACGACAGGAAGGTCATGAACGCCGGCAAGCCATCACCGGCGGCCTGACGCATCAGGTACATGCCCATCGCATAACCGCCAAGCGCAAAGAACAAACCGTGGCCAAGAGACAACAGACCGGCGTAACCCCAGACCAGATCCAGCGCCAGGGCGACGATGGCGTAGCAGAGGATTTTGCCGACCAGCGTCAGGGTGTAAGCGGAGACGTGCAGCGCGCTGTCCGGCGACAACAGCGACAGCAACGGCAATGCGATCAGTAACGCGAGAATCACCGCGCCGATGGCAATCGTGACTTTCGGGCCGGCCTTTTGCGTGGCCGTGACTAACAGAGGCTGGTTCATCAGTCGATCACCCGTCCTTTCAGTGCGAAGAGGCCTTGCGGACGTTTCTGGATAAACAGAATGATCAGCGCGAGGATCAGGATCTTGCCGAGCACCGCACCGATCTGCGGTTCAAGGATCTTGTTGGCGATACCGAGGCCGAACGCCGCGAGCACGCTGCCGGCCAACTGGCCAACACCTCCGAGCACCACCACGAGGAACGAGTCGATGATGTAGCTCTGACCCAGGTCCGGGCCGACGTTGCCAATCTGGCTCAGCGCTACACCACCGAGGCCGGCGATGCCCGAGCCAAGTCCGAAGGCGAGCATGTCGACGCGTCCGGTCGGCACACCGCAGCAAGCGGCCATGTTGCGGTTCTGGGTGACCGCGCGGACGTTGAGGCCCAGGCGAGTCTTGTTCAGCAGCAGCCAGGTGAGGACAACCACAAACAGCGCGAAGGCGATGATGACGATGCGGTTGTACGGCAGCACCAGATTCGGCAGCACTTGAATGCCGCCGGACAGCCACTCCGGGTTCGCCACTTCGACGTTTTGCGCACCGAACAGCAGGCGCACCAGCTGAATCAGCATCAGGCTGATGCCCCACGTCGCGAGCAATGTTTCCAGTGGTCGCCCGTAGAGGTGGCGAATCACCGTGCGCTCCAGCGCCATGCCGATGGCGGCGGTGACGAAAAACGCCACCGGCAGCGCGATCAGCGGATAGAACTCGATGGCCTGCGGGGCGTAACGCTGGAACATCAGCTGCACCACATACGTCGAGTAGGCACCGAGCATCAGCATCTCGCCGTGGGCCATGTTGATCACGCCGAGCAAGCCGAAAGTGATCGCCAGGCCGAGGGCCGCCAGCAGCAGGATCGAACCGAGCGACATACCGCTGAATGCCTGACCGAGTATTTCGCCGATCAGCAGTTTGCGTTTGACCTGGGCGAGGCTGGTTTCGGCGGCCGTGCGCACGCCAGCATCGCCTTCGACGCCGGGTTCGAGCAAGCCTTCGAGGCGGGTGCGGGCCAGTGGGTCGCCGGTTTCACCGAGCAGACGCACGGCGGCCAGACGCACCGCCGGATCGGTATCGACCAATTGCAGATTGGCTAACGCCAGGCTCAGAGCGGCGTGGACACTTTCATCTTTTTCGCCAGCGAGTTGCTGGTCGAGGAATTTCAGCTGCGCGGGTTTCGCGCTTTTCTGCAATTGCTGCGCGGCAGTCAGACGGATTTTGGCGTCGGCGGCGAGCAATTGGTGGCTGGCCATGGCGGTGTCGATCAGACCCCGCAGGCGGTTGTTCAGGCGCAGGGTTTTTGGTTGGCCGTCGACGGTCAGTTCGCCTTGTTGCAGGGCGTTGATCAGTTCGATACGGGCCGGGTCGGGCTGCGCGGCCCAGGCTTCGAGCAGTTTGGCCTGTTGCATGGGATTGGCCGCGACGAAGTCTTCGGCGTCGCCGGCGTGGGTGGCCATCGGCAGCAACAGTGCGATGGCGCAGATAAAACGGTAGAGGGCAGTGGGCATAGTCAGTCGCCTTGACGCGGACATTGTGGGAGCGAGCCTTTGTGGCGAGGGGACTTATCCCCGATCGGCTGCGAAGCAGTCGCGAAATCAGTCGACGCGATCAATCTGATACACCGCGACTGCTGGATTGGGGGCTGCTTCGCAACCCATCGGGGATAAATCCCCTCGCCACAAAAGCCCGCTCCCACAGGGGAATTGCATCAGCCCCACGCCAAGCGCAAGGCTGACATCCAGTGACTCAGTTGCTCTTCACCGCATAATCCGGCTTCTTGTCGTTGCCATCGATGAACGGGCTCCACGGCTGGGCGCGGATCGGCCCTTCGGTCTGCCAGACCACGTTGAACTGACCATCGGCCTGAATCTCGCCGATCATTACCGGTTTGTGCAGGTGGTGATTGGTCTTGTCCATGGTCAGCGTATAGCCAGACGGTGCGGCGAAGGTCTGGCCGGCCAGCGCTTCGCGGACTTTGTCGACGTCGGTGGACTTGGCTTTCTCAGCTGCTTGCGCCCACATGTGGATGCCGACGTAAGTGGCTTCCATCGGGTCGTTGGTCACCGCTTTGTCGGCGCCCGGCAGGTTGTGTTTCTTCGCGTAGGCTTTCCAGTCCGCGACGAATTTCTTGTTCTGCGGGTTCTCCACCGACTCGAAGTAGTTCCACGCCGCGAGGTTGCCCACCAGCGGTTTGGTGTCGATGCCGCGCAGTTCTTCTTCGCCGACCGAGAACGCCACGACCGGTACGTCAGTCGCCTTCAGACCCTGGTTGGCCAGCTCTTTATAGAACGGCACGTTGGAGTCGCCGTTGACTGTGGAGATAACGGCAGTCTTGCCGCCAGCCGAGAACTTTTTGATGTTGGCAACGATGGTTTGATAGTCGCTGTGACCGAACGGGGTGTAGACCTCTTCAATGTCCTTGTCGGCCACGCCTTTGGAGTGCAGGAACGAACGCAGGATCTTGTTGGTGGTGCGCGGGTAGACGTAGTCGGTGCCGAGCAGGAAGTAGCGCTTGGCGCTGCCGCCTTCTTCGCTCATCAGGTATTCAACCGCCGGGATCGCTTGCTGGTTCGGCGCGGCGCCGGTGTAGAACACGTTCGGCGACATCTCTTCGCCTTCGTATTGCACCGGGTAGAACAGCAGACCGTTGAGTTCTTCAAACACCGGCAATACCGATTTGCGCGACACCGAAGTCCAGCAACCGAACACCACCGCTACCTTGTCCTGGGTCAGCAACTGCCGGCCCTTTTCGGCGAACAGCGGCCAGTTCGACGCCGGGTCGACCACCACAGGTTCAAGCATCTTGCCGTTGACGCCGCCCTTGGCGTTGATCTCGTCGATGGTCATCAGCGCCATGTCTTTGAGCGATGTTTCGGAGATCGCCATGGTGCCGGACAACGAATGCAGAATCCCGACCTTGATGGTCTCGGCGGCCTGGACTGTCCAGGTCATGCCCATCGCGGCAATGGATGCCGTGAGTGTGAAAGCCTTGATCAAACTGCGACGCTTCATTGTGCGATCTCCATGAACGTTAAAGTTTTTTATGGTTGGCAGATGCGGACGACTGAAGGGTGTTTTGCAAGGGCTGTGCCCGGTCGGGTTTGGGCAGGAAAATGTCGGTTTAGAGCGCTTGCGCGCGATTGCGATGCACCATGAAGGGACGCTCGTGGAGCGTTGGTGCAGGCGGCCGCGCCAGATTGGGGCGCGAACCGATCCCTGTAGGAGCTGCCGAAGGCTGCGATCTTTTGATCTTGTCTTTTAAGCAAAAAATCAAAATATCGCAGCCTTCGGCAGCTCCTACAGTGGGGAGGGGGGTGTTGGGTCAGCGGCGGCGCATCAGGCCGATGAAGAACAGCCCGCCAATGGCCGCGGTGGCGACGCCGATGGGCAGGTCTTCGGGGGCGATCATTGTGCGGGCGGCAACGTCGACCCAGATCAGGAACACACTGCCGATCAGCACGCACACCGGCAGCAATCGCCGGTGTTCGGCGCCGACGAGGCGCCGCGCAATGTGCGGCACCATCAGCCCAACAAAACCGATGGAGCCGCTGATCGACACCAGCACCCCGGTCATCAACGAAGCGATGACGAACACCCGCAGACGCACCGACCGGGCATTCAGGCCGAGGGTGACGGCGGTCTGTTCGCCGGCCATCAACGCGTTCAACGGACGCGCCATGCCCAACAGCAAGATCAACCCGAGCAACACGCTGGCCGCCGGCACCGCGAGCAACTCCCAACGCGCCAGCCCAAGTCCGCCGAGCATCCAGAACATCACTGCTGAACTGGCGCGGTGGTCGCCCATGAACAGCAGCAAATTGGCGATCGCCATCATCACGAACGACACCGCCACACCGCACAGCAGCAAGCGATCGCTGTCGAGCCGGCCATGCCGACTGGCTATCGCCAGCACCACCAGCATGCTCAGCAACGCGCCGATAAACGCCGCGATCGGCAAGGTCAGCAGGCCGATGATTTCACCGACATGCAGCACCACAATCACCGCGCCCAACGTCGCCCCGGAGGTGACGCCGAGCAGATGCGGATCCGCCAGAGGATTACGCGTCACCGCTTGCAGCACCGCGCCGATCAGCGCCAACCCGGCACCCACCAGCGCCCCGAGCAACATGCGCGGCACGCGGATCAGCCATACGATATGTTCCTGCCCAGCGCTCCAGCTCACCTCGCCAAAACCAAACGCCTTGTGCAGCAAAATCCGCCACACCACATCGACCGGCACCCGCGCGGGCCCGAAGCCGAGCGACACCACGCACGACACCAGCAACACGGCGCCGAGGGCAATCAGCAACAGGGCGTAGCGACGGTTGATCATTGGCCGTGGAAACCTTTGGCCAGGGTTTCAACGGCCAGCACGTTGTCGATCCCCGGCGTGGCCTGCACGTACGGGATGACGATGAAACGCTGATTCTTGATCGCGTCGATCGATTGCAGGGCTTTGTTCTTCAGCAGGAATTCAATCTTCTGCTCGGCGGTGATTTCGCTGTAGTCGACGATCACGATGACCTGCGGATTGTGTTCGACCACGGTCTCCCAGTTGACCCGCGTCCAGCTCGCTTCTACGTTCTCGAGAATGTTGCGCCCACCCGCCGCATCGATCAGCGCTTGCGGCATGCCGAGGCGGCCGGAGGTCATGGCGCGGTCTTCGCCGCTGTCGTAGAGGAACACGCGGGGCTTATCGGCGGGCAGGTCTTTGCGCACTTGCGCGACTTGCGCCTGCATCTGGGCGATCAGCGCATTGGCGCGATCCTGCACGTCGAAGATTTTGCCGAGGTTGCGCAGGTCGTTGTAGGTGTCGTCCAGGGTCGCGGCGGGGCGCTTCATCACGAACGCGCAGGACTCGGTCAGCTCATAGACGTTGATGCCCAGCGGTTGCAGGGTTTGCGGCGTGAGATCGCCGCCCACGCGCATGCCGTAATCCCACCCGGCGAAGAAGAAATCGACGTTGGCGTTGAGCAGGGTTTCCACCGACGGGTACTTCGCTGCCAACTCCGGTAGGCCGTCGAGGAGCGACTGCATCTCAGGGGTGACCGACTTCCAGCCACTGACGCCGCTGTAACCGGCCATCCGCGATTTGAGGCCGAGGGCGAGCATCATCTGGGTCATGTTGATGTCATGGCTGACCGCGTGTTTGGGTGCTTCTTTAAAGGTCACTTCGCGGTTGCAGCTTTGAACGGTCAGTGGGTACTTCGTGGCCTCGGCCAACGCTTGGGCACTGCACAGCAAAAGAGCGACGCAAAGCAGGGAACGCACAGTCATGGTCGGGTTATCCAGGTGATTCGCGGGTAGCCGTGAAGGGGGTGAGAGTCGATCAATGCCTCGACGCCGAAAACGTCGCGCAGCAATTCAGTGGTGAGGACTTCTTGCGGTGTGCCGCTGGCGACGATGCGGCCGTGGTCGATCACGTACAGTCGGTCGCAGAACGCGGCGGCCAGGTTCAGGTCGTGGATGCTGGCGAGGGTGCCGATCTGCAAGCGTTTGACCAGTTGCAGCAGCTCCAGCTGATAACGCGGGTCGAGGTGGTTGGTCGGCTCGTCGAGGATCAGCAGTTGTGGTTGCTGGGTCAGGGCGCGGGCCAGGATTACGCGCTGTTTCTCACCGCCCGACAGCGTGGCGAAGGCATGGTCTTCGAAGCCTTCGAGACCGACGGATTTGAGCGCCTGGGTCGCGAGGTTTCGATCCTCAAGGGTTTCGCCGTCGAACAGACCTTTGTGCGGCGTGCGGCCCATGGCGACGACTTCTTCCACGGTCAGGCCGAAAGCGTCGGGGAACTCCTGCAAGACCACCGCGATGCGTTGCGCGCACCAGCGAGAGGATTGTTTCCACACGTTGTAGTGATCGAGTTTGACCTCGCCGTGTTCCGGTTGGCTGAAGCGGTAGGCGCATCGCAACAGGCTGGTCTTGCCGCTGCCGTTGGGGCCGATCAGCCCGACGAACTCACCGGCGGCCACCTGCAAGGAGGCGTCACGCAGCTGGAACTGGTGATGGCAGTGGCCGTGGCCCAGGGGTGTCCAGGCGAGATCAGTGAGGGTGAGTGACGTCATAGGGCGTTCGGTGTGTTCTCGATTTCATGTTTTTTCGGTAGATCCATCCCCCTCACCCCAGCCCTCTCCCCCAGGGGGGAGAGGGGGAAAGGGAGCCGATCTTCATGCTTTTCGAGCCTGAGCTCGACTCGGTCTTTCAGGTCGGTGCAACTTGTCCAGACAACACGGTCAGTCCCCTCTCCCTCCGGGAGAGGGCTAGGGTGAGGGGCAGCATTCTTCGATCAAAAGGTGTAATCAGCGGTGACAAAAAACGACCTCGGCTCGCCAAGGATCCACTGCTGCCCGCCATTGTATTGGCTTTGCGCATACCGGCGGTCAAACAGATTGTTCACCTGCAAACCCAAGGTCGTGTTACGCAAGGCCTGCCACGACATTGTCGCATCCACCACGGTGTAACTCGGCAACTCGTTACGGTTGGCCATATCGGCGTAACGTGCATCGACATAGCGCACGCCCGCACCGGCCTTCAGGTCATCGCTAAGCGCTTTGTTCAGCCACAGATTGGCGGTGCGTCGCGGCACGTCCAACGGGCGGTTGCCGTTATACGACAGGGTTTGCCCGTTGACCACTTCCGAGAAGTCGTCGTACCTGGCCTTCACAATTGCGGCGTTGGCCTGCAGTTGCCAGGCGTTCGGCAGTTGCAGATCAAGGCTGGCTTCAAGTCCGTTGGACGATTGCTGGCCGACCTGCTGCTTGAGCGTCGGGTTGCCCGGATCGTCAGTCAGCAGTTTCTTTTTGACGATGCGATACGCCGCCAGCGTGAACTCGCCACGCTGATCCCAGAACAACTGCTTCAGGCCGATTTCCGTCTGGCGGGCGGTCGATAGATCGTATTGCTGCTGGCTCGGGCTCAGAGAGATCAAGCCGCCGATGCCATCAGTGCTGGTTGCCACTTGGCCGTAGAACGACGTCTCGGGCGTCAGCGCAAACACCAGGCCGGCCTTCCAGTTGTTGCCGGTCAGGGTCTGGTCGCTCTGGCTGCCATCGGTCAAGTCGTTACGACCGACATGCACATAATCGCGACGCACGCCGGTCACCAACGACCAGCGCTCGCTCAACTGCGTGCGGTTTTCGGCGAACGCCGACATCTGTCTGGTGGTGCTGTCGAACTGATCGCGGTACGGATCGGCACTCTCGAAATACCCGCTTTGTGGGTGATCCAGATCCAATGGCTGACCGTTCGGCAGCACGTCGTTGAACGGCGAGTTGCTGTCGAGCTGGAAGCGGATGCGGTTGTAATCGACGCCGGTGACGGTCTGGCTATCGAGGCCGAACAGCGAGTGCTTGAAGGTGAACGTCTGACGATCACCAACCTGTTCCTGCTTGTGGCCGATGCCGAAGTAACCGCTGCGACTCAGTTGCTGACTGCCCGCGTCGAAGTTGACGTTCTCGGCGTTCTGCCAGCGGCGCTGGGCCTTGAGGTAGTAGAACTCGTTGCTGGCGCTGACGTCATCGTTGATCTGCCAGTCGCTGGTCAGGCGCGTCCATTGATCGTTGTAGTGCTGCTTGTCGTCACGCACGTTGTAGTTTTTGTTGCGCAGGCTGTCCTTGAAGTGGCCGTTGATCAGCGGCGTGCCGAAGTAATTCTGCGGGCGCTGGTCGCCGTAGTCGTGGGCGAGGGTAAACGCCAGATCATCAGTGGCCTGCCAGCGCAGGGCAGCGCTGATGAAGTCACTGGACGAATCGCCGCGATCGATCCAGCCGTTGCTGCGCAGACGATTGAGATTGAGGCGGTAGCTCAGGGTATCGCTCAGCGAACCGCCGCTGTCGAAGGCCTGTTGCTGAGTGTCGTAGGAGCCATAGCCGACGCGCGCGTGGTTTTCGATTTCACCTTCGAGCGGCTTCTTCGGGATCACGTTGACCACCGCACCCGTCGCGCCTTCGCCGTACAGCACTGAAGCCGGGCCGCGCAGCACATCGACGCGCTGCACTGACCAGGTATCGACCGGGAACGTCACCGTGCCCATGCCGCTGTACAGGCGATTGCCGTCATACAACTGCATCACTGAACTCTGCCCGGTAAAACCCCGGGCCTGCAACGAGGTGCCGCCATCGCCCGGCGTACCGGTGCGGCTGATGCCGGTGCTGCGCGACACCGCGTCCTGCACGCTGCGATCACCCCGGGCGCGGACCTGTTCGCCGCTGAGGCTTTCGACGCTGGCCGGAGTTTGCATGGCGTTGAGGTTCAGGCGCGAGCCGGCGGTGGTTGGCGTGGTCAGGCTGACGCTTGCGTCGTCGATGGCCGGTGCGCTGATGGTGCCGGTGGGCAGCGTCAGCGCCTGGTTGTCGGCATGGGCGTTGTTCAGGCCGAACAGGCAGAGGCTGGACAAGAGGTACTTGTTCATCGGGGATGGTGAATCACTTCTTCAAAAGAATGCCCGCAGCTTTTGGCTGCGGGCAGAATGGTGAATTATGGTTATACAGTAACACTAAAAAACACCGACTTATAAGGCCGGCATTTTATAGACCTCTCTAAAACGCGCATCTCGGTGGACTCATGATGAAGGTGAGGCAGATTCAGGTTGCCCGCCAAACCGCGACAGCAGCAGTCGATCAAGCAACCAGACCACCACCAGCGAAGCCCCCACCAGCGGAAAAATCAACGCCAGCGCGAGCATGATCACCACCCCGGTTTTCCACTTCGGCAAATCATGACGCAGCGGCGGCACGCCGAATTTGCCCTGTGGTCGGCGTTTCCACCAGATCACTACGCCACTGACGGCGCTGAGCAGGATCATCAGGCAGATCAGCAGCACGACGATCTGGTTGAAGGTGCCGAACATCTTGCCTTCATGGAGCATCACGCCGATTTCCGTGGCGCGGGCCACTGTGCCGTACTGCTCGAAGCGCACATCGGCGAGGACTTTGCCGGTGTATTGATCGACGTGCAGGGTCGCGTCGTTGCGCGGGTCATCGGCGAACACGGCGATGGTGAAAACGCCGGTGGCGGTGGTCGGCAGGGTGATGCTGTAGCCCGGTTCGACCTTGCGTTCAGTGGCGATGTTCTGCACGTCTTGCAGGCTGATGGTTGGCGCGGCGGGGCCTGCATTTGCGCTGCCGTGGGCCATGTGTTCGGCATGGTCGCCGGACATTGGCATCGGCGTGTTTTCCATCGCCCATGGCACGGTCTGGCGTGTCGCGCTGTTGAGGCTGCGGGCCTCGACGTCAGAGGTCGGCACGTTGTTCCACATGGCGGCCGGGAACACGTTCCACACCTGCGCGTATTGCTTGCCCCAGAAGCCGGTCCAGGTCATGCCGCTGAGCAGCATCACCAGCAACAGGGTCGCGCCCCAGAACCCGGTGACCGCGTGCAGATCACGCCACAACACACGCCCGCGACTGTTCAGCCGTGGCCACAAAATTCCCGCCGCCTGGCCACGCGGCCACCACAGGAACAGTCCCGACACCACCAGCACCACACCCCAGCCGGCAGCCATTTCGATGAGACGGTCACCGACCGTGCCGATCATCAATTCGCCGTGAATCGCCCGGGCGATGGCTTGCAGATTCTGCTTGGCATCCTGCTCGCCGAGGATGTCGCCGTGGTACGGATCAATGAACACGTTGAGTTCGTCGCCGGCGTTCTTCACGACAAATTGCGCGCTGCGTTCGGCATTTACCGGCGGCAGATACTGAGTGATCTGGCCTTGTGGATAAGCACTTTTCACCCGTTGCAGCAGGTCATCGGCCGGCACCGTGTGATGCCCGGCCGGGACGTTGAGCAAACTGCTGTACATCAGCGAATCGAGCTGCGGTTTGAACAGATAGATGATGCCGGTCAGCGATAGCATCACCATGAAGGGCGCGACGAACAATCCGGCATAAAAATGCCAACGCCAGGCCAGGTTGTAGAAATTCGGTTTGGGCTTTTGCATCACGTTTGCTCCGCTTGGCTTGGATCTTTTAGTTGTCTTTTGCGGTTGCAGCGCAACCGATCGCGAGCAGGCTCGCTCCTACAGTGGGAGCCAGCCTGCCGGCGATGCTGTTAGAAACTCATATCCACCTTGGTCCAGAGCGTGCGCCCCGGTTCATTGATGGCTTGCGGGTCATTGGCCGGGTAGCCGAAACCGGCGTTGCCCGCCAGGTTCAGGTGTTCGGCGTAAGCCTTGCCGAACAGGTTGTCGACGCCGCTGCTGACCTTCCAGTGCTTGTTGATCCGGTAGGCACCGTTGAGCGAGAACACGCCGAAGCCCGAACTCTTGTCGTAATCCTTGCCGACCACGTTGCCCTTGTTCTGATCGATACGGTTTTGCCTGGCCACCACCCTCCACAGTGCGCCGGCACTCCAGTTGTCTTCGCTGTAGGTCAGGCCGAAACGTGCATCCAGCGGCGGCATCTGCGGCAGCGCTTTACCGTCGCTGCTGTTCTTGCCCCAGGCGTAGGCCAGGGTTGCGTCGGCTTTCCAGTGGTCGGTGAGGTTGTAAGCGGCACCGAGTTCACCGCCCATGATTCGCGCGTCGATGTTTTCGGCGCGCGAAGTGCTCATGCCCATCATCGCGGGGGTGTAATCGAACAGGATGTAATCGCGCACCACGCCGATGTAGCCCGAGGCCCAGGCCTCAAGGTCGGCGCTTTTGTAGTTCACGCCGAAGTCGAGCTGAGTGGTCTTTTCCGGTTTGATCGAATCGAATGCATTGACCGAACCGGCAGGTCCCGACTTGGGCGAAAACAGCTCCCAGTAATCCGGGAAGCGCTGCGCGTGACCGAGGCCGGCGTAGAGCGTGGTCGGGCTGTTGGACAGGTCATGCTCATAACGCACGAAGCCGCTGGGCAATGTGTCAGCGCGAGTGTCGTCGGCGGTCGCGTTCGGCCGGGACATCATTCCCGAACCGGTGGTCTGCCGGTAATCCTTGGCTGAAGCGCGGTCGATTCGGGCGCCGGTGATGAGCCGATCACGGTCGGCGGCGTACCAAGTCATCTCGCTGAACACGCCGTAGTTATGGAAGTCCGCGTCTTTGTTGCGCGGCACGTTCTTGTAGGTGTCGATGCCCATCGCTTTGCGCTGGCGATGCTCGTTGGTCTGCGCGTCGAGGCCGGTGATCAACTGGATGTCGGCCCAGCGCCAGGTGGCTTTTATCCGCGCGCCGAGAGTGCGGCGGTCGACGTTTGACACCATGGGCCCGGCCATCATCCCGGTGCCGGACGGCGTGCGCAGGGTGTAGTTGTCCATGACGTGGTCGGCGTAGTTGTAGTAGACCTGCGCCTCCAGTTTCTCCAGCACGTCAGTGATGTTGGACTTTTCGAAACGCAGACCGAGGCTTTCGCGCAGGAACTGCGAGCCGTCCATGCCACGTCCGGCGTAGCGGGCTTCGCCGTCGCCCTTGCCGGCTGTCAACTCGATCAGGGTGTCGGCGTCCGGGGTCCAGCCGAGCGCCACGTCGCCGTTCCACTTGTCGTAGCGCGAGGCGACGATGTCGTTATTGCCGTCGCGATAATCGTCGGAGTGCGCGGTGTTGCCGATCACTCGCACGTAGCCCAATGGCCCGCCAGCTGCGGCGTCGACGACTTTGTCGAAGCGGCCGTGGGAGGCGGCCAGAATGCTCGCGTTCACCCGCGTGCCGAGTTCACCGAAACTCTCCGGCTCACGGTCGAACAGAATCGTGCCGGCCGATGCGCCGGGGCCATAAAGCACGGTTTGCGGGCCTTTGATTACGGTGAGTTTGTCGTAGGTTTCCGGCGAGATGTACGAGGTCGGCGCGTCCATTCGACCGGGGCACGCGCCGAGCATCATGCTGCCGTTGGTGAGGATATTCAGCCGCGAACCGAACATGCCGCGCAGCACCGGATCGCCATTGGTGCCGCCATTGCGCACCAGCGCGAACCCCGGAATGGTCTTCAGATAATCGCCGCCATCACTGGCTGGCACCGGTTGGCGCGGGTCTTTGGGGTTGGTGACGATGGTCAGCGGCGAACTCGGCGCGATGGCGGTGATCACCGTCGGACTCAGTTCATCCGCGTGTGCGGCGTGGTCATCGGCCAGCACCAGCGGGGACAGCAGGACGCCGCAAAGGACGGCGATAGCGTGCCTGAAACGAATGCGCGATTCGTTCAAAGCGAAGGTCGCCCGGGTAGAACCCAGACGTGGAACAGCAGAAAACCTGGACATGACAATTTCCATCAAACAGTCGTAAACGACACGGCCGGCAGCCTGAAGCTGTCTTCTCAACCGTGTGTAATCAGCGGTGGGTGATTACGCTGCGATGGGCGGGGCGCGCGTGCGGGCGCCGGGGAAGAAGGTTTGCCGGGCATGGCCCAGGCGCGGGAAAGGCGAGGTGAAGGTGTTGGCGTGGGCGATGCTGAATGCGGCGAACGTGCCGCCGCCGGTCAGTGCCGGGCAATTGAACAGCAGGCTGCAGTAGCCGCACTTTTCCCACAGCGCGTGGTGCGAGGATTGCGGCGGGCAGTGTTCGACGGAGGGTTTGGCGTCATGCGCGGTGTGATCCATACCGGGCATGTCCATCGACATGTCCATGCTCATCGGCATGGACGTCGAGGCGTGTTGATCCATCGGCATCGACTGAGAAATCAGTGGGCCGATGAAGATCATCAACATGGCGAACAGGGCGATCCAGCTACCGTGCTCACGGTTGCTGCGGATAGACCTGGCGCTGGACGGGCGCATGATTGCGGTCAGCCGAAAGGCTTACTGAGCGTGCGCGTGGGCTTGTGTGGTTTCCGGCGGCTTCTTCTGCACGGCCACTTCGACGGTGACGTCACCGGCCTTCTCGAAATGCATCGTCAGCGGGAAGCTTTTGCCGTCGCTGAGCAGGCTGCGATCCGTCGGGTTGAGCAGCATCACGTGATAGGCCATCGGCGCGAAAGTGACATTGCCGCCCGCCGGGATTTCCACGCTCGGCACTTGCTGCATCTTCATCAGATCGCCCTGCATTACATGCTCGTGCAATTGCGCCTCGGGGGCGATTGGCGAGTCGACGCTGAGCAAGCGGTCGGCGTTTTTGCCGGCGTTGTGAATGATGAAGTAAGCGGCAACGGTCGGCGCATTCGGTGGCAGTTCCTGCGACCACGGGTGAGCGATTTCCAGCTCGCCGGCCTTGTATTCGTGGGCATGGGCGAAGCACGCAGGCAGCAACAGCGCAGCGATGACGAAGAGTTTGTTCAACATGGCAGTTCTCCAGAACGATTTGAAACGCAGGTCAATTGCGCGAACAAATCAAACCAGAGGGGAAGCGCGGGGATTGAGGCTCGGCCATTGCTGGCGCGGTGTAGGTGTTTGCAATGAGGCGGGCGCCACGCTGCGATTGCTCTCAAAACGGGCGAAATACAGCTGCGGCGTATGCCCCGGCAGCGCCACCAAAGGCGCTGAACCCGAGCAGCACCAGCAATGCTGCATGTTGGAGTGGTTGTCGTTGGACGGGGCTTTCTGCTCCGTGGTGCCGATGTTGATCGCCACCATCTTCGTCCCGCTGCCGGTGCAGAAACTGCTCCACAGCAATTGCTCGGCCGGTGAATTGGCCGCTTGCGCCATCGCTCCCGTCATCGGCATGGCGAGCATGTTGAACAGCACTGCAAAGCAGGCGATCCAGGCAAATGCGAGCCGGTGTCGGTTCATGGGACAGATCCGTTGGGTGGGCGATCAGGCGCAGCTATTTAGCCTGATCAGGGCCGATAAGTAAAAAAGCGTCGTGCGGTTTGGTGTCGCAGATCAATCAAATTGCCACGGCATGTAACTTCAGACCCAGTGCTTTCATGACTTTCATAATAGTTGCGAATTCAGGATTGCCAGTGCTGCTTAGAGCTTTATAAAGGCTTTCCCGGCCCAGGCCGGCATCACGAGCCACTTGGGTCATGCCTTGGGCTCGGGCAATGTCATTGAGTGCGGCACGGATCAGGACTCCATCCCCGGCATCTTCGTCAAAGCATGCGTCCAGGTAAGCCGCCATTTCCTCGGGTGTTTTCAGAAACTCGGCAGCATCGAAACGGGTGAATTTTTCGGTCATGACTTACTCCTCATTACCGATACGTTGCGCCATCTTTATGGCACGTTTGATATCTCGTTTTTGCGTCGACTTGTCTCCCCCGATTAGCAGCAGATAAATCACTTCATCTCGCCGTGTGAAGTAAATCCTGTAGCCGGGGCCGTAATGAACCCGCATTTCATAAACGGAGTCGCCTACGAACTCGCAATCACCAAAGTTGCCATGCTCGGCCGCTCGAAGCCTGGCGATGATTCGCGCTTTACCGATGGTGTCTCTCAGGATATCGAGCCACTCGGCAAATGTGCGGGATCGTTCAAAGTCGATCATGTCCGGATCGTATTCCTTGGGATACAGGCTGGCAAGACAGAATTTCCCCGGAGGCAGTTGATGCTTCCCGGAAACTGCCGAACTGTCTGCCTGTTTGGATTAAAGGAAGCGGAATAGTGGAGTGAAGCTGTAGTGGGGAACAGTCGGCCGCTTCTTAAAAATCTGCCGGCTAATTCGCGGGTAAATTTGAAATCAGGAAACGTCTGACGCAGAGAAGGCATCAAGGACTTCAGACACCGATCCAAACTCCCGATCAACCCCAGGCAATCCCGGCCGCTTCAACACCATCACTGGCACCCCACGCTCGCGCGCCACTTCCAGCTTCGGTTCGGTCGCGGTGCTGCCGCTGTTCTTGCTGATCAGCACATCGATCTGCCGCCGCTCGAACAACGCGCGTTCATCTTCCAGCAGGAACGGCCCGCGAGCGGCGATGACTTCGCAACGTTCGTTGCCGGGATAAACGTCGAGGGCGCGCAGCGTCCAAAATTGATCCGCAGGGATTTCGTCGAGGTGTTGCAGCGGTTCGCGGCCCAAGGTGAACAAGGGGCGGTGGAACGGTTTGAGGGCCGTCATCAACTCAGCCCAGTCGCTGACTTCGCGCCAGTCATCACCCGGTAGAGGCTGCCACGCAGGGCGGCGCAAGGCCCAGCAGGGAATGCCGGCCAGTTGCGCGGCGTTGGCGGCGTTGTGGCTGATTTGCGCGGCGTAGGGATGGGTAGCGTCGAACAGCAGGTCGATGCCTTCGTCACGGATGAATTGCGCCAGACCTTCGGCGCCACCGTAACCACCGACGCGCACCTGACAAGTCAGATCCGTTGGCACCCGACCCACCCCGGCCAGACTGTAAATGTGCTCAGGCCCCAGCTTACGGGCGATGGCCAGCGCTTCAGTCACGCCGCCCAGCAGCAAAATCCGCTTCATGCAAAACCTCCGGCATGGCCGACAATGCCGCCCTGACGATCAATCGCAAACACTTCGACCTGCACCTGTGCCGGCACCACGCTGCGGGCGAATTCCAGCGCGTGGCGACAGACCTCATCCCCCAATGCGATCCCCGCCGCACTGGCCATGGCCAGCGCTTGCTGACTGGTGTTCGCCGCTCGGATGCCCAACTGCAAAATCTCATCCGCGCCAATCGCCGCCGCCCATTGCGCCAGTTGCGGCAAGTCGATGCTGGAATGGCGCGAGTGCAGATCCATGTGCCCGGCCGCCAGTTTACTGATCTTGCCGAAACCGCCACACAAACTGAGTTTATCCACAGGCACTTTGCGCAGATGCTTGAGCACCGCGCCGACGAAGTCACCCATTTCGATCAAGGCGATTTCCGGCAGGTCGTAAACCCGGCGCATGGTGTCTTCGCTGGCGTTGCCGGTGCAGGCTGCTATGTGCAGGTAGCCGTTGGTCTTGGCAACGTCGATGCCCTGATGAATCGAGGCGATGTAGGCCGCGCAGGAAAACGGCCGGACGATGCCGCTGGTGCCGAGGATCGACAGGCCGCCGAGAATGCCCAGGCGCGGGTTCATGGTTTTCAGTGCCAGGGCTTCGCCGCCCTCGACGTTGACCGTGACGTCGAAGCCACCGGCATAACCGGTTTCAGCGGCGAGCAGGCTCAGGTGATCGCTGATCATCTTGCGTGGCACCGGGTTGATCGCCGGTTCGCCGACGCCCAGCACCAGTCCGGGTCGGGTCACGGTGCCAACGCCTGCGCCGGCATTGAAACGAACGCCCGGCTCGGCCATCAATCGCACCCGCGAATACAGCAGTGCGCCGTGGGTCACGTCCGGGTCGTCGCCGGCGTCCTTGATCGTTCCTGCTTCAGCGCCGTCGTCGGTCAACCGGCAGAACTCCAGACGCATCTGCACCTGTTTGCCCTTGGGCAAGACGATCTGCACCGCGTCGGCCGAGATGCCGCCGAGCAACAGGCGAGCAGCGGCGAGGCTGGTGGCGGTGGCGCAGCTGCCGGTGGTCAGGCCGCTGCGCAGGGGCGCGGGTTGTTCGGCGGTTTCGTCACGCATCAAGAGGTTTGACCAGATCGAGCAGGGTGATTGGCAACGCCTGACGCCAGGTGTCGAACTCGCCCAGCGGTTGCGCCTGGGCGATATGGATGCGCGTCAGTTCGCCGCCGTAGCGCTCCCGCCAGTTCATCAGGGTGATTTCGCTTTGCAGAGTTACGGCGTTGGCGACCAGTCGGCCGCCGGGTTTGAGTTGCTCCCAGCAGGTCTCGAAGACGCCCTCGCGGGTCACACCGCCGCCGATGAAAATCGCGTCCGGGCGCTCCAGGCCTGCAAGTGCCTGCGGCGCGCGCCCACGGATCAATTGCAGCCCGGGCACGCCCAGCGCATCGCGGTTGTGCTCGATCAATTGTTGGCGGCCGTCATCGGCTTCGACGGCCAATGCGCGGCAACTCGGATGCGCGCGCATCCATTCGATGCCGATCGAGCCGCTACCAGCGCCGACGTCCCACAGCAGTTCGCCAGGTGTCGGGGCGAGGCGCGCGAGAGTGATGGCGCGCACATCGCGTTTGGTCAGTTGGCCGTCATGTTGGAAAGCCGAGTCGGGAAGGCCCGCGAGGCGTGACAAACGTGGAGCATTGGCATCGGCCAGGCATTCGATTGCGACCACGTTGAGGTCGGCAATCGGCGCGTCGTTCCATTCATTGGCCGTGGCGTCGACACGTCGCTCGGCGTCGCCGCCCAAATGTTCCAGAACGCTCATCCGGCTCGAACCAAAGCCGCGCTCGCGCAGCAATTGCGCGACTGCCGCCGGACTTTGTCCGTCATTGCTCAACAGCAGCAGGCGCACGCCACTGAACAGCTGCGCATTGAGGGCTGCCAGCGGCCGGGCCACTAGCGACAGTGTCACTACTTCCTGCAACGGCCAGCCGAGACGGGCGGCCGCCAGCGCGCAGGAGGACGGCGCGGGCAGGATCAGCATCTCGTCTGCCGGCAGCTGCCGCGCGAGGCTGGCGCCGACGCCGTAGAACATCGGATCACCGCTGGCCAGCACGCACACTGCTGCGTCGCGTTGTTGCAGCACTGGCGCAAGGGAAAACGGGCTCGGCCACAACTCACGCTCGCCACGAATGCACACCGGCAGCAAATCCAGTTGCCGCTGGCCGCCGACGATCCGCGAGGCGCCCATCAGGGCGCGCCGGGCGTTTTTGCCCAGGCCCTTGAAGCCGTCTTCACCGATTCCCACTACCGTCAGCCAGGGTGACATCTATATTCCTCTAAACAGGCCGATCCGACGGGCAGACTTTTCATGCCACCGGACAAAGCAGGCATAATACCGCGCCTTCGCCCGCGAAGCGCCTTTCCCACGCAGCCGGTCAGCCCCTTGAACGAACGCCCGATGTCCACCGCCATACGCCCCTCGGCCTGCCCGGGGTTGCTGCGTATCGTCCAGGCATTGGACGGCGGCATCTGCCGGATCAAACTCAACGGCGGCTCGATCAGCGCCGATCAGGCTGACGCGGTGGCCAATGCCGCCGAACAGTTCGCCGGCGGTGTGATTGAGGCGACCAACCGCGCCAACCTGCAGATTCGTGGCATCGCTCAGCAATCCGCTGCACTGATCGACAGTCTGCTGTCCGCTGGCCTCGGCCCGCGAACGGCGGCGGGCGACGATGTGCGCAACCTGATGCTCAGCCCGGCCGCCGGGATCGACCGGCAAATGCGCTTAGACACTCGCGCGCTCGCCGAACAGATCCTCGACACCCTGCAAAGCCATCCACGTTTCCACGAATTGAGCGCCAAGTTCGCCGTGCAACTGGATGGCGGTGAAGCGCTGGCGATGCTCGAACATCCGCATGACTTGTGGTTATCCGCGTTCGAGCGCGACGGTGAAACGCTGCTGGCATTCGGTCTCGCGGGTTGCCCGACGGATCGCGCGGTTGGCGCCGTGGCCCTGGAAAGCGGCCATGCGCTGGTGGTCGCGGTATTGGAGTTGTTCCTCGAACTGGCTCGACCCGAGCAGACGCGGATGCGCCATCTGCTCGACGAACTGCCGATGCTGGCGTTGCTTGAACAGCTCAGGACACGCTTGCCGATCAAGGCGATCAGCGCTTGGCAACGCATGTCAGCGGCGGACGATCTGCACATCGGCGCACATGTGCAGAACACAGCCAAATTCGTCTACATCGGCGCGGTGCCGCCACTCGGTCGCCTCAATCCGGACATGCTGCGCGGCGCCGCGCAACTGGCCCGCCGGTTCGGCGATGGCAGCCTGCGTCTCACGCCGTGGCAAAGTCTGCTGCTGCCCAACGTGAGCGCGAGCGATGCCGCGCAAGTGCTCGCAGGGCTCAAGCAACTGAACCTGCTGACCGACGCTTGTGAACCATTGTCGAAAATCATCGCCTGCACCGGTTCC
This sequence comes from Pseudomonas sp. LBUM1652, assembly GCF_059716105.1. Taxonomy (NCBI): domain Bacteria; kingdom Pseudomonadati; phylum Pseudomonadota; class Gammaproteobacteria; order Pseudomonadales; family Pseudomonadaceae; genus Pseudomonas; species Pseudomonas sp. LBUM1652. Next base: position 719,999 of record NZ_CP166804.1, read on the forward strand.
AGCGGCTGTGGCAAAGGCCTGGCTGACACCAAGCATGATGCCCGTCTTCTCGCAACGCTGTTGCCCCGTGCGCAAAGCGTGCATCTGTCCGGCTGCCCGCGTTCATGCGCCGCGGCCCACTGTGCCCCGGCGACTTTGCTGGCCGTCAGTGGCGGGCATTACGACCTCTATTTTCGCGATGCAGCACAGCCGGGTTTCGGCGCGCTGCACGCACGCAACCTTACTATTGAAGCGGCCGCGACCTTGCTCGCCGCCCGCTCCCGGAGCCCCCTTGATGCTTGATTACATCCGCGACGGTCAGGAGATCTATCGCAACTCCTTCGCGATCATTCGCAGCGAGGCCAATCTGGCGCGCATCCCGGCCGATCTGGAAAAACTCGCGGTGCGAGTGATCCACGCTTGCGGCATGGTCGAGGCCGTCGACGGTCTGCAATTCTCTGAAGGTGCGGGCAAGGCCGGGCGCGATGCGCTGGCCGCCGGTGCGCCGATCCTCTGCGATGCGCGGATGGTTTCCGAAGGCGTGACCCGTGCGCGCCTGCCGGCGAACAACGAAGTGATCTGCACCCTGCGCGACGAGAGCGTGCCGGAGCTGGCCCGTGAGTTGGGCAACACCCGTTCCGCCGCCGCGCTGGAACTGTGGCGCCCGCATCTGGAAGGTAGCGTGGTGGTGATCGGCAACGCGCCGACCGCGCTGTTCTATCTGCTGGAAATGCTCGACGCCGGCGCACCGAAACCGGCGCTGATCCTCGGCTTCCCGGTGGGCTTCGTCGGTGCCGCAGAATCCAAAGCGGCGCTGGCGGCCGACAGCCGTGGCGTGCCGTTCGTGATCATGCAGGGCCGCCTCGGCGGCAGCGCCATGGCCGCTGCGGCAGTCAACGCCCTCGCCACGGAGATCGAATGATGCAGGCAAAAGGTCGTTTGATTGGCCTGGGCGTGGGTCCCGGAGATCCGGAGCTGATTACCGTCAAGGCCCTGCGCCTGCTGCGTGAATCGCCAGTGGTCGCGTACTTCGTCGCCAAGGGTAAAAAAGGCAACGCCTTCGGCATCATCGAAGCGCACCTGCAGGAGGCGCAGAATCTGCTGCCGCTGGTGTACCCGGTGACCACTGAAGCGTTGCCGGCACCTCTTTCTTATGAACAAGTCATCAGCGATTTCTACGATGAAGCCGCCGAGACGGTGGCCGCGCATCTGGATGCCGGTCGTGATGTCGCGGTGATCTGCGAAGGCGATCCGTTCTTCTACGGTTCTTATATGTATCTGCATGATCGCCTGGCCACCCGCTACGAAGCGCAAGTGGTGCCGGGCGTGTGTTCGATGCTGGGCGGCGCTTCGGTGCTGGGTGCGCCTTTGGTGTACCGCAATCAGAGCCTGTCGGTGCTTTCCGGCGTCTTGCCCCACGAGGAACTCAAGCGACGTTTGGCCGATGCCGATGCGGCAGTGATCATGAAGCTGGGGCGCAATTTCCCCAAAGTGCGTCAGGTGCTGGAAGAACTCGGCCTCGCCGAACGGGCGCTGTACGTCGAGCGCGCGACTATGGCCAATCAGAAGATCGTGCCGATGGATCAGGTCGAGCCGATGTCGTCGCCGTACTTCTCGCTGATTATCGTGCCCGGCGAACGGTGGCAAGGCTGATGACTCCATCCACTCCCGCCATTGTCATTCTCGGTCAGGGCAGCCTGGCCACCGCGCGGCGCATTCAGCAGGTGTATCCGGCGGCGCAGATCCACGGCCTCGCCGGTCGGGTCGAAGGCGCCGACTGCACCTATCAGGAATTCGGCGCGACCCTGCGCGCGTTGTATCAGCAGGACACACCGATCATCGCGCTGTGCGCGGCCGGCATTGTCATCCGCACCCTGGCGCCGCTGTTATTGGAGAAGGGCGTCGAGCCTGCGGTACTCGCCGTCGCTGAAGATGGCAGCGCTGTGGTGCCGCTGCTCGGTGGCCTCGGCGGGGTGAATGTCATGGCGCGGGAAATCGCGGCCGGGCTGCAAGTCGCGGCGGCGATCACCACCAGCGGCGAGCTGCGCTTTGGCACCTGTCTGCTCAATCCTCCGAGTGGCTACGCGCTCGCGGATCTGGAACTGGGCAAGCGGTTTGTCTCCGACCTGCTGGCCGGGCACCCCGTACGCATCGAAGGTGCGGCGCCGTGGCTGGCGCAGGCACAGCTGCCGGAAGATCCGCAGGCGCAGCGTTCGATCCATATCGGCAGTGTCGAACGCGAAGCGAACGCTAATGAATTGCTGATTTACCCGCGCAGTGTCGCGGCGATGGTCAGCGCTGAAGTGCCGGATCTGCCGAACACCCTGCGTAGCGCGTTGCACGAGGCAAAAGTGGCGGTGCAATCGCTGGCCTGTCTGGTGGCGATCGACACTGAAATGGCCGCGGCGAATCTGCGTGAAGCGGCGCTGGAGTTGGGCGTGCCGCTGCGGTTTATCGCTGCAACGAGCGACCTTCATGCGCTGCCGGATGTGTCGATTATCGGCTCAGCACACGGCATCACTTTGGCTGTTTCCGAGCAGCCGCTGGATGTCGCGCAAATCGGTCGCCCACGCGGGCGCCTGGCGGTAATCGGTCTCGGCCCCGGCGCTGCCGAACTGATGGTGCCGGCGGTGAAAGCCGAACTGGCCCGCGCCACCGACGTGCTCGGCTACGAAACCTACGTGCGCATGGCCGGCCCGTTCCGCGACGATCAAATCCAGCATTGCACCGACAACCGCGAAGAAATGCAGCGCGCCCGCCACGCCTTCAGACTGGCGGCTGCGGGTCGTTCGGTGATCGTGGTGTCTTCTGGCGATCCGGGTGTGTTCGCCATGGCGGCGGCGGTGCTCGAAGCGTTGCACGAATCGACCGATCCGGCCTGGCACAGCGTCGATCTGGAAATCCTTCCGGGTGTGTCGGCCTCGCTCGCCACCGCCGCTCAGGCTGGGGCGCCGCTGGGGCACGACTTCTGCGTGATGTCGCTGTCGGACAACCTCAAACCGTGGTCGATCATCGAGAAGCGTCTGGATCTGGCGGCCGAAGCGGATCTGGCGCTGGCGTTCTACAACCCGATCTCCCGCGCCCGTCCGTGGCAACTGGGGCGTGCGCTGGAGATCGTCGCGCAGCATCGCACCCCCGAGACGCCTGTGGTGTTGGGCCGCGATATCGGCCGGCCGGGCCAGACCCTGCGCACCACGACGCTGGGCGCGCTGGCCGCGGATCAGGTCGATATGCGCACAATGGTGCTGATCGGCTCGTCCACCACGTGCACTTTTCCTCGCGCTACGGGGGGCGAGTGGGTTTACACGCCGCGCTGGTACGGCGAGAAGCCGGATGCCTGACGGTGTTTCTTTCAGGGCTCATGAGAAGTTGTAAGTAACTTCGCGCATTTGTGAGCTTAAGTTAACTCCGTCGGGTACAACTTCCCGGAATATAAACAAGGCTGCGAACCATTGGGTTCGTGGCCTTGTTTGCTTTTCAGCAGACAATACTGGGCGGCGGTGTTTATCCCCGATGGATCGCTGCTTAACAGTTGAATGTTGTTCGATGTTTCTCCTGACATTGTTTGAATTTTTTCGCGTTTGATTCATTCGTCTTTGCCCAATAGTTTTGTCCTTCTAATGCTTTATCAACTCAAGGATGGGGATGTAATGGGTACTTCGGAAAGTCACCAAGGGCGGTCTGCCTTTATTTCGTCGCAAGAATATTCAACTCTACAAACGGTGTTGAGTGAGTTCTCCGGTTCTGCCGAGTACGCGGCACTTGCCAGGCACTATCAGGGGGTAAGTAAAGCAGTCGATGTGGCGGAGAAAATGCTGTCGGCAAAACTGTTTCAGGAAACACTCGCGTCCTTGCTGCGCCAAAAGGTTACACCGGTTCCTTCAGCAATCGACCAGATCTACGACGGACTAGAACAGTATGTGACGACGCTGTCCGATACGGTAACCCTGCTCTCGGGCGCTGCTGCGCCCGTGCCCAAAATCATGCATTTCGTCTGGGTAGGCGGTAGCGAGGTTGGCAACATCCAGCGCGATTACATGAACATCTGGCGCGAGGTTTTGAAACCGCAGGACTACAAGTTCAACCTTTGGTACGACAGTGATGCGTTACTGGCTTTTGAGATGAACCGCGTGATTCTCGACAGTGCCAGGGTGCATGCAATGGAGTCCGGCGGGAGTGACGTCACGCAGTCCCGGCAGTTGTCGCAAATGATTGAAGACCGTGCCCGGGTTTTGAAAAATCAGATGTTCGACTATCTCAACCAGCCGCAGTGGGCGGGTCGCACGGACGAGGCGCGTATCGAGCTGATGGTTCGTGCTTACGGCAAGGATCGCGCGACGCTAGAGGCTTTCCGACAACGCTGTCTGGACACGCATCAGGCGATGGCCGGGCAGGATCTGCAGTTGCGGGATGTCAAACATGAGTTCGCTGGTCACTTTTTACAGGACGTCTATCAGCGAGAAGTCGGTATGCGCGGTAACTTTGCGGCGGCCAGTGATGTGGTGCGGTTGCAGGCCGAGTATCTGGAGGGTGGTCGTTACAGCGATATGGATTACTTGCCGCCGCTGGCCGATAAGTTGGGGGGCGTGGATATAAGCGGCTTCAGTGATGAACAGCGGTTGGGCGTGTTGCAACTTTTGCTCAATCATAACGAGGCGTTGATGCCCGGTCGGGACCGTCAACGCTACGTGGATAGAACCGACGAGGTTCCGGCTCGCGTTAAGGAAGCCTTGCTCGCTTTCGCGCGCAGCCAACCCGATGTCCATGAAATATTCGTTGCGCCGCGCGATGCCCCAGTGCCCAAGAATGGATTTCGTATGGGGACTCAGTTCGACCGGGAAATGAATGCTCATTTTGTGGCTCACGCTCAAAGCGGTATGACCCTGGCAATCATGCAGTTGATTCGCTTCAACTATGACGCTCTGCAGGCGATTGAACGAAGGGCTGCCGAGGCAGGTGTCAGTTGGGCGCAAAGCGACAGGTTGCTGGATGTCATTGAAAACGTACTGAATGAAAAAAGAGCAGAAGGGGGGCTCAATCAATCCGTTAAGGATTTTTTGGGTAATTTGGGGCAGGCCATTTTCGGTTACTACCAGGACGGTATTCGAATCGAAGCTCGCGGCACTATCGCCCTGACCGGTCCCGGTGCCGCCATCACTGGCATCAAGCAATACATTGAAACGCATCTGCACGCGGACTCTCAGGTCGCTATCCAGGAACGACTGCGGCTGGCTGAAGGCTACAACGTCAATACCGAAGAGGAAATGATCTCCGGCTGGACCGTCAACGATGATCCCGAGAAATGGCTGGTCAAAGAACAGGAGAAATGGCAAACCGGCAAGCTCAAATCACGTTATGCCGGCGATCTGAATGACCTGCTCAAAGGGCAGACACTGACCTTCAAACAAGGCTGGCCGCTCATCGAAGGCAGGCCGGTGCTGTTGACCTCCGTCCTGCAACAACTGATGGAGACGCTGGGCGATCCGTTCATTCGTGCAATGAGGGACAAGTTGAGTGGCGACATCACGTTCGATAAACCAGTGGCCATCGGTTTCGACGTCCGCCAGCAAATTCTCGCTCAACCCGTCAGCGAGCTGCCGCCGTCTCACGGTGCCGAATCCACCAGCCACTTGAACGAACTGTTTACCCGGGTTGCACACGGGTCGCTGACGGTCGAGCAACTCAGCCCGTTGTTGCGCGTGGTGCTGGGCGGGATGTTTGGCGCTATGCGTCTGGACACCAGCGGTTTTGCCGGTGCGTGGCAGCAGGCCATGGACCTGGCAACGCAAACCGCCGAAGGTGGCCTGTTCGCCCGTTACAACGCGCTCGAAAAAGCCTTGCGCCAACACGCGTCCCCGGCGTTTGAAGTGGGTCTTGCGAACGCTCGTCAGCCTGGCACGCACACAGCGCGCGAACTCAAGGTACTGGCTCTGACAGATCCCTTGACGTTGCACCAGTGGGGTGAGCGCATCGGGCAAATCAACAGCACCGCACAACGTGAATATCACACGCAGATCCTCAGGCGCGGTGCGCAGATTCGTGCCGAACTGTTCATGGCCGGGGCCATTTCCGCCAGGCAAATGCCGCAGGATCTGCTGATGCGCACGCCGGGCGATCCCGGCCGTCGGTGCTATCCGCTGGCACTGTTGATGGCGGCGGCACTGACCCAGGGCGACTCGGCCGAACGCGCGCTGATCGGTCGAGTGGCCAATGCCAGCCTGACCCCCGAAGACGCCGACTCGCGGGCGTTGCTGTCGGCGCTGGACGAATTGCAAGCGCTGCCGTTGAACGATGTCGGCAAGCCACAAGGCACTCACAGCCTGGAAAGCATCGCACAAACGCTGGAGGCGAAAACGGCTCCAAGCGTCATGCTGCTCGATACCGGCAATCACGCGATGCTGGTGGCAAAAATGCTCATGGGCAGTCAGACGGTCTACCGTTTTTATGAGCCTAACTTCGCGATCTACGGATTTTCACGGGTTGAACAGCTCAAGCAAGGCATGCAGCGCTACCTCGCCGGCGATAACGGCGCGATGGCCAGACTTTACGGTCTCGCGGATGGAGAGGCAGCGCAGTTCAACGTCATTGAACTGAACACCACAGAGCTCGCCGGCAAAATGCTTGCGTCGAATACGCGGCTCGACAGTTTTTTGCAGAGTGGGCCAATAGTCGAGCCCAAAACGGCTTCGGTCTGGGAAAAACAAGCGGTGGGGCGCCGGCGCTCGCTGAACGAAAACGCGCGGATGGGGGCCAGTCTGGCGCAACTGGACGCCCGTTACTGGGCGCAGGAATTCGATCAGGCCAGCAGCAATCTGCGAACCGAGCACTCGCTGGGCGGTGAATATTTGCCGCTGTTGGATACGCTTGAACAAAAGCCCGGCGCGGGTTACAGCGTGACGCTGGTGGATGCGCACAATCCGCAGAACACCCGAGTGGTGACCACCCATGATGTGCGGTTCAGCAAGGTCAAACAGCATATTCAGCGTCTGGTGAAGACGCTGGCAGGCAAACCAACCGCTTTGGGTGAAGCCGACGGCGGCAGTCGATTGAGTTTTGCCTTTGCGATCCAGACCCTGATCACCGAAATGCGCAATCGCGAATATCAGGCCGGGGAAGGTCAGGTACCGGCGTTGTCGATCGCACTTCAGGTGCAGGTCTATGTCAGCTATGCCCAGTTGGGTTTTGGCGTGTTGAGTGATTCTGTGCAGTTGATCAACCTGGTTCGGCAGGTGGCGGCCAGTGAGCAAGCGCTGGCCCTGCGCCAGTCATCGCTGTCGGCACGGCTGCTGGGCAAGGCTTCGATCGTGGGCGGGATCGGCTTTTCAGTCATCAATATCGGCTTCGATATTTATGGCCTGACGGTGGCGGAAAACCAGGAGCAGCGCTCGCGGCTTGCCACTCAATTGACCTTCAATGTGGCGGCGCTGGGGCTCGACATCGTGGCGCTGGCTGTTGGCGGAACGGTGGGCGCCGCTGCGGCGATTCTGTCGGTGCCGTTGCTTGGCGTCGGCATTGGCGTGACGGCCATCGCCAGTAATCTGGGGCAGATCAGCGACAAGGCCAAAGGCGTGGGCGCACATTTGCGCAAGGTTAAAAACGCCTACGGGACCGCCGGTTACTCCCGCAAGGACGGGGTGTTGCGATTCGAACCCGAGGCCGTCATCACGTTGCTGGATCTGCAAAAGAATCAGGTGAGCTTTGACAGTCAGAAGTTCTATCCCATGGTTCGCGGTGGTTTGGAGTTGCCGAAATACAACGACGATCCCATGCAAATTCACCGGGCAATCGATATCCGTGAGGCGTTGAAGCTTCCCGGCAAGATTGGCCTGATCCGGGTTGTCCCCGACGATATCCAGACTGTGGTGCTGCCCTGTACGCCTGTCTGCTATTACGGTTACGAATACCAACTGGGAACGCCAGGATATATCTATCAGTCCATGTCGGGAGAACGGCACGAGAGTCGGGCATCGAGTGAGGTTCCCACATCGGTATTCTCTGGTTTTTTCCCCGGCCTGGCGCTGGCGAGTCTGTTCGACGACCGGATCGAAACCTGGTATCCCGACTTGCGTAACAGCGTCGTGGAGAAGCTGGAGTATGACGAGCTAGGTAACCAGCGGTTCTATTTCACCGTCAATACACCGTTCCCGCACATTCTGTACAAGTTGCATCCGATCTATAAGCCGACCCATATCGAGGTGCGGCTGGATGAGCATGTGCGTCAGTTACTGATTCCGGAGCTGCCGCCGGAATGGAAAAAACTGATCTCTTATGCGATTACCGCTCAGTCAGGGCTTTATCAGCTCTGGCTCACGCCCGGGGTTAAAGCGGTGACGCTCGATGATGTCAGCTACGCGAAATGGGTGATTCACGCACCTTGGGCTGCCCTTGAACGCGTCACTTTCGACGGCGCGAACCTGATCGTCGACGGCATTGTGCTCAATGCCTTCGAAGGAATGATCGAACTGGCCAAGGGTGAGCTATTCCAGGTGGACTGGCAGGAAAAAAGATTGCTTCTGCTGTCTGTCTCGCTCGATGCCAAGAGCACCGTAGCGCAGGTGCTCTCGCACATGCGTAAACGGGCCAGGGAAAAGCGTTTGGTATCGGCATACGTGCCGCTTTACAAGTACACGGTGCCTTACACCTCTGCCAATCAACCGGTCGTCACCACCGCGTTCTATGAGGTAGCGCGTGACCGCTTGCTCTACGCCCGCAACTTGCCTGAAACCGTCAATGAGGGTGTCGTTCTGGCAGGCGCCAACGCGCAGCACGCATGGTTCTACCATCCGGATCATGCAACGGTCTGGCGCGTCGATGCGGTGACCGGCACGGTCATCCACCGCTATCGACTGATGAACCCGGCGAGCGGTGCAAAGATCATTGGCTGTGTTCAGGATGCGCACAGCACTCTGCGGATATCGCAACGAATGCTGGAACAGAGCGAGGTCGAAACGACCCTGGAGTATCGGATAACGGGTTGGGCAATCGAGTTGACGGGTATCAAGACCTCATCCCGGCAGCACGACTACGTCCACAAGCCCGGTGCGGTTTACTGGTCCTCCTTGATACGTCACTTTGCCACGTCGCGCCCTTTCAAGGATGCAACGCCTGGCATGGGGGGGGCGATCAGCACCGGGGGGCTCGCCAGATTTGTGCATGCGCGTGCCTACGTTCTCGAAGGGCTGCGTGATCAGGCCTGGCTTGGCCTGAGCAGCGGCCGCTATTTCCGCGCGGGGCTTGGCAGTCAGCCGGACATGGTGATGCTGATGCCGCATCAACCCCAGGACTTCGCGATGCTCTTTTACAGTAAAGAAAACGGGGAAATCAGCCGTGGTATCGAACCTCGAACAGCAGGGGCCGAGTATAGAAATGAAGTGATCGAAAGGGGCGTCAGCGAGGTTACCCAAGCAGGCGAACGTTACATTGCCACCAAGAACGATGGTCGTTTGTTCGAGATCGACCCATTGGGGACGTTGAAGTTTGTCGGCCTTGGTCAGCGTTGGCTGCAAAGTCACCCGGATTGGCTAAGCGCATTACCTGCGCTGGCCGCCACCTATCGAGCGGCGCCTTTCCCGATCATCGGTTTGGGCAGTGTTTCCGGCAGCGCGTTGCTCGCGGTGTGGTGTATCGAGGAGCAGGTGCTGCTGGCCGATGTCGCTGGCGGCAAAGAGCTGGCGTTGCTTGGGCTGACCCCGGACAAACAAGCGGCCTGGCTACTGGATGTCTCGGCCGGGCAACTCTATCGCCAAGCGCTGGTGTCGATCGAGGCATTACGCGGGGCATTTGCCACGGGCACCCGGCTGCTGGACCCCGAGCAGTTGCCGATGGCGAAAAAAGTCTGGGACCCATGGTCATTTGCCGAGGTGCTGGTGCAGGGGCAGGGCTTGCTCGGGCGTACCCGCGAAGGCGTCAACCTGGAACTGCTGGATCAGCACCCGGCACGTATCGTCGGCGTCGAAAAACAATGGGTGTCTATTGCCGGACAGACTCCGCAGCAATTGCAGGCCCGCTTGAAGGCGTTGCTCAAAGGACAGTCCCATGCACCGTTTCTGCACGTCGAAAACTCTTCGGATCGCTACACGTACTTTGTGCCGGAACTGGACCAACTGTTCGATATTTCCGGTCGGGCTGATGGCCAGTGGGCGGTGTTTCTTGGCACGCGAAACCAGTCGATAGCGATGCTCTTCGATCCGCTGGATAGCCTGAACTCCAGTCGAGAGTCGGAACATGCCGTTTGGGTGCCTGGCCAATACGCCCGGCGCGAGGGTGAAGTACTGTCGCTTGAGATGAGCGGTGAGGTCACTGATGTTCTGGACATGTTGCCTGACGGGGTCGACAAGTTGATCCTGGGGTTTGGGGCGCAGGCGTTGAGTTATCAAGTGTCGGAGCAAGCCTGGCAACGGCTGGATTGCATTGTGGTCAATCCCCGGCGCCCGTTGGGAGCAGAAACCACCAGCACCTGCACGCTGATGCTGGACATGGACGCCAATGAACGCCTGTTGGTGTCGTTGGTCGACGGGCAATTGGTGTTCACTGACTCGGACAACGCTCACAGCCTGATCGTGCGGGATGTCGTGACGCAAGGTGAAGAGCAGGGCGTAGCGATGCAGATCGGCATCAAGATTCGCGCAAAGCAATACCTGCGGGGAACCGGGGAGTGGCTCAACGCATTGTCAGCAGCGCGAGGCGATGAAGGACATGCCTCAGTGGAAACACTGATAAAACAGTTACATTGAAATATCAGGTCAAACTGAAAGTTCAGGGCCGCGAATATATATTCGCGGCCCTTTTTATTTTTAATTGGTTTTAATTTGTGTTCTGTTGCTCAGGTTTTATTGGTGTTCTCCCCATGAGAGGTTGCAGTGAAATATACAGAGTGAAATTTATTATTGTTTCGTGCAGATGCGTTGTTTGGTGTTTCTGGTCTTTGAAAGAAATTGAGTTTTATCTCGTTTGAGTTTTGATTTTGTTAGTGGCTAGCTTGGCCCTTGAATGTTCTGTGAAAGTCATTGGGGTAAGTCATGTCAAATGTTGAAGGTGCAAGTAATGATAATTACGTTAACTTTTCTGAGCTGTTCAGGCGTGCGGATTTCGAGCGCACACTGTCGCTGCATAAAGAAAGTAAGCATTATGAAGCGCTGTTGCGCTATTACTCCGCCTGTGTGAGTGCCACCGATACGCAGCAGTTGATTGAACCACTGAGATTATTGCGCCAGACACTGGAACAACTGTTGGGCAATAGTCGAGTGCGGCGGGAGTTGGAACCGCCGGTGGCCACGATCGAAAAACCGGCCGCAGAGCTTTCGCGGATTTACGACAAAGTTGAAGCCTTCGAATCACGCGTTCATCTCGGCGTCGAACTGATTAAAACTGTACCGACACCCGTTCCAAAGACCCTGCACTTCGTCTGGCTCGGTGGCGGCGTCGGCCCCATCCAGCGTGACTACCTCAATGTCTGGAAACAGGTACTCACCGGGCAGGGTTACACCCTTAATCTCTGGTTCGACAGTGACGCGTTACTGGCGTATCAGACCAATAAACTGATTGTCGAGGCGGCCAAGGCGGATGCCTTGGCGCAGGTCGCAGGTAAAACAATTGCCGAAGATGCACTGGCCGATCTTTACGAAGCGCGCGCCATTGTGCTTAAGCAGCAGATGCAGGCGCACATCGATGCCGCCGTGGCTAACGGTAAATCCGCCGATGACGCCCGCATCGATTTGCTGGTTAGCGCCTATGGCCAGGACGAGGCGCAACTGCAAGCACTCAGAGAACAAAATCGCAGCAGCTTGCAAGGCATGCTGGGGGGGGATCTGCAGTTGCGTGATCTCGACAACGCGACAACGCCATTACAACTGCAAGATATCTATGAACGGGAAATCCGCTTGCGCGGCAATCTGGCGGCCGCATCGGATGTCGTGCGTGCCGAAGTCCTGCATGGGGAAGGCGGCAGCTATGCCGATGTCGACAACTTGCCGCCTCTGGTGGAAAACCTGAGCGGTGTCGACCTCAGTGTTTTGAGCGTCGACGCCCGTCTGGGCATTCTGCAGTTGCTGCTCAATCACAACCCCGAATGGATGCCGGGCCGTCAGTCGTCCAACAGTTACGCCAAAAGCATTCCGGCAGAGCATCTTGCGACGCTTGAAGCGTTCGCCAAAAGCGGCCCGGCACTGAGTCAGGTTTTCCAGGCACCGACCGATTTGCTGGCGCGACCGTTCATGTTGCGTGCGGTGGCCGAAGGCAGTTCGACGACCAATGCTTTCTTGATGGCGCATGCCGGGTCGGCGACGCTGCAAGCGGTGATCGAGCGCATCCGCTTCAATTACCGGTTGGTCGACGAGACACTTCAGATGGCTGCGCAACGCAATGTCGCACTGACCGACTTCGACGGTGTGCTGCAACTGGCTCTGACCGTTTTGGAAAAAACCTACGGCCGGCTGCGTGAACTGCCGAATCAGGAGGAGATCCTCGCAGGCTTCCTCGCCAGTGCCGCCGCCAGCTACTTCAGTGACGGCATCCGTCCTCAGAGTGAAGGCACCATCTATCTGACCGGCCCCGGCGCGATACGCGACGGCATGGTCGATTACGCCAAGGCACACCTGACCCCCAGGCAGGCCGAGATGATCCGCGCCGAAGCGGCCATTGCGCGCTATGCGTCGGTCAACCGTGCCACCGAAGAAGAGCTGGATCACTCCTGGAAAGACAACGCGAACGATCCGGTGAAATGGGTGGAGGACGAGCAGGCGCGCTGGCAGCAAGGTCAGTACACGACCCGCTATAAGGGCGATATCGCACAGTTGCTCAAGGGCTCAATCATTGAGTTCGAACAAGGCTGGCCGGTGATTGAAGGTAGAGCGGTGCTATTGACTGACGTATTACAGCGTCTGGTCGACGGGCTTGGCGAACCGTTCACTGAGGCCATGCGAAAGGGGCATGATGGTGCAATCAGGTTCGAGAAGCTGTTGCCGTTGAGTTTTGCCGAGCGTCAGTTGATCAGGAATCAGCCACTCAATGCGCGGCCTCCGGTTTTTCTCAACGATCAGCGATTCCGGAGTCTGGGGCTGGATGAAGTGTTGAGTGCGCTGGCCCATGGCGAACTGTCTCTCGTCGAGACAACGCCACTGCAACGTCTGTCACTGGGCGTGTTGCTGGGGATTGATTCACTGCACAGCCAGAACTTCGACCGCTTCAGTGGCGAACTGGACAACCTGGCCAACAGTGTCCGTGAGTTGGGAGCTTCGAATCGTTATGCAGTCATTGAAAGACACCTCTATAGCCGTCGTGATGCGCAGTTTCTTAGCGGTCTTGCCGGCGATATCGCAGAGTCGGCCGCATCGATCAGCGCGCTGGATCTGAAAAAAGCCGCACTGATGAAGGCACAAACACTTCAGCAGTGGGGCCGATACGCCGCGCAAATTCAACAGACAGCCACCCTTGAGCATCGCTTGCAGATCAGCGAACGGATGGATCAGGTGCTCGGCCAGATCGAGGCCAACAGCGTAAAACCGGTGCCGCAGGATTTATTGCTGGGTGGCGCCGGCGAAGCCATCGGTGGGCGCTGTTATCCCTTGGCACTGATGATGGCCGCCGCTTTTGCAACCGGGGAAGTGGCTTCACATCGGTTGCGTGAACGTTTTTATCTGTCCGTCATTGAGCCGCAACAGAGTGATTCGCAGGCTTTCGTGCAAGTGCTGGAGGAGCTGCGAAGCGCTCAACTGAGCGAAGTGGGAACGACGCTCAGTCGTGCTGATCTGACACAGGTCACCGCTGCACTGGAGAACCATGCCAGCCCCCGAACATTAATGCTCAACTCTGACAACCACTCGATGCTGGTGGCGAAAACCGTTGTGGGTACGCAAGCCCTCTATCATTTTTACGACCCCAACTTCGGTCTGTTCGAATTTGAAAGCCCCGCCATGTTCAAGCGGGCGCTCGAGCACTTTTTTCTGAAAGTGGGCATGGCCAAATACTATGCCGCGTACGGTGGCAGTGTCCGTCCGACCTTCGATCTGATTGAACTGGATGGCGCAAAAGTAGCGGCCTTGCCGTTGTCCGGCGAGATCGATGTGGCGAAAGTGCTGACGAACGATCCGCTACCGGGTCAACCGCCAGGCAAGCTGCGTCAGCGCCTGAACAGTGCCCATGGTCGATCGCTGGTCGACAATTCGCATTTGGGTGCCAGCTTGCTTGGGCTGGATGGCCATTGGTGGGGGCAGCAGATCGCCGGCGCTACCACTGCGCTGCAAGAGCTGCATCCCTCGGTCACGCCGTTGGTGCCGTTGTTCGAAACGCTGGAGATCACCGCCGAAGGCAAATATCGGCTGAGCCTCGTCGACCCCTCGATGCCCGAACAGGTGGTTCAAGTGGTCAGTGATGACCACCGATTGTTGCGGATCAAGAACTGGCTGTCCGAGCAGTTCTCCACTCTGGCACGCAAACCGATCGACAGCGTCGGTGTACTGGACCCTACCGAGGCCAGCGCTGTTCATACCCTGAACGCAGGGTTTTCGATTCAGGCACTGATGAATGCCTTGCGTGGACGTGAAGGCGAGGATCGGACGCTGACCACAGCGGTGCGCCTGCACGCCTACCTCAATTACGCGCAGTTGGTGCATGGCAATGTCGTAGATGTAGTCGGTCTGATTCAACTGGTCAAAACTGCGCTGGGGGAGGAGAAGATCATCGCCCGCACCTGTGCCTCGGTCGTCACCGAAGCGTTGGGACATGCGGCCAATGAAGGTGTCGGCGCCGTGCTGGGGCTGGCAAACGTTGGTTTTGATATCTACCAGTTGGCGAGCGCACAGAACGACGTCGAAAAAGCACAGTTTGGGACACAGTTGGCCTTTGACTCGGCCAGCCTGGCATTGACTGCCGGGGGGGTTGGTGCCGCCGTGGCAGGCGCATCCACCGCCGCTGCAGTGTTGGGTGGTGCCGGCGTGATTCTGGGCGGGCTGGCGGTCGGTGTCGCGGCGCTCGCCCAAGGGTTTGCCGGTATTGCGCGCAACGCCCAGGATGTCGGGGCGTTTTTTGCAGACATGGAAGGCGCCTATCGCGGGCTCGGTTACCGCTTCGATGACGCGCTGGGGGCGTGGGTCGCGCACCCGTCGCTGATTGTCAAAAGCATTGATCTGACCGCTGGCAAGGTGCTGTTCGACAGCCAGAAGCTCTACCCATTGCGCGACCATTTCGGCGTCCCGGATTTCGACTCCGATTACGATCGGGCGGTCAATATCCGTCAGCAGTTAGGCTTGCCCGGACAGGTCCAGTTCTTACCGGCTGCCAGACAAACCATCGTCCTGCCGTGTACGCCTCAGACTTGTTATGGGTATGAGTACAAGGCGCTACCATTTGCCTCTTGGCGGCATGATCGCGGTTTCGATACCGCCCGGCGCCTGGAGAGAAAACTGGCAGATGGTCAATGGCTGTTTCTGTTTTCGTTTTACTCGTTTCCTTCGCATTACATTGTTCATCGTCTGTTTCCCGAGTATCGCGACACCGTCATCGACGTTCACCTCGATGCGGTCGAACGCACCTTGGTAGTGCCGTTGCTGCCGACTGCCTGGCGGGGCAAGGTGTCATATCGGATCTCCAGCGCCGGTGCGTCCTGTTCCGTGCTGCTCAATCACGGCGCCAGCATCGAATTGCACACGCCGAGTCAGAAGCAGGGCCGCTGGGTGCTGCAGGCTGGCTGGGCCAATGAAGAGAACATCCGGGTCGAGCTGTATGGCGAGCTGTACATCGGCGATGTTCACCTGAAGATATCCGGCCATGGACGCCACTCGGTGTTGATCCGTACGGCCAATCAGCAACTCTTCAGCGTTGACTTCGGCAAGCGTCAGGTGAACATCATTGAACAAAGCGCGCATGAAGGGCTCGATGAACAAGCGTTGCTCGAACACTACAAAACCCTCGCCCGAGAGCATCGTCTGGTGCTGCCGTATACACCGGTTCATAACTGGTTGATCCCGTTCGAATCGCCGCAGGAGCCGCGTTACACCACCGCCTGGTATGACGCCCGGGAAGAGCGTTTTCTCTATATTCGCAACGAGAAAATCGCCGATACCGAGGACGCGCAACTGGCCTTGGTGGCCAATGGATTTGCTTATTTCTACCTGGCGGACAGCTATAACATCTGGCAGGTCGATGTGGTCAGCGGGCTGCTCAAGGTTCAATACCGGTTGCTGGTGCCGGAGGGCGAAAGTGCGATTGGCCCCGTCGAAGTCGATGAGCACGGCGTGATTCATTTGATACAAACCGTCAGCAGCCCTTATGGCACTCGCCGGTTCAATTACCTGATTCATCAGGAGCAGTTGCTGCTGAGTTCCGTCACCCATGCAATGGCGCGGGAGCTGCAAGCGAGCGTGTTCGCCCACGAGTCGCTGGCCGACTGGTCGACGGTGCTGGGCAAATACACGATGGCTCGTCCCAGTGCGGAACGGGACGGTGCGACGACGGTTGACTGGCAGCCGGCGACTTACGTTTCGGTCAGTTGGAAATTCGAACCGGACAGACGTGACATCGTATGGGTTCGCAGCCGTGATCGATTGTTGATCCACCCGTTGCCGCTTCCTCGCCATGCCCGTGGCTGGCCCGACTCGATCAAGAATCTGACCGAGCTGGTGCTGCTGCCGATGACGGGCGCAAGCGATGTGTATTTCATCTACAACCGCCTCGACCAGGTTCTTTGCCGACTGCAGCGCGACGTGGCGCCGGGCAAGCAGCAGTGGTCGCATCGTTGGGTCGAACCAGAAGGGCTCAAGCAGATTGTGGCGGTGGAGAACGGCTACCTGATACTGGATGAAGAGGGCCGACTCTTTAACCTGACCGCACAAGGTGAGGCGCAATTGCACGGTGTCGGCGAGCAGTGGCTCAAGGGGCGTGCACATTGGTGGCAGGCACTGGAACCGATTTCCAAACGTTACCCGGTGGAGCGGTTTGCGATTGTCGGATTACGCAATGCCGCCGGTGATGGCCAACTGAGTGCCTGGCATATGAGCAACCGCGTGCTGTTATGCGATCCGGGGCGCGACAAGCCAGTGCGCGTGCTTGGCATGGCGCCGGATAATCGAACGGCCTGGTTGTTCAGTGTTTCCGATGGTGAAATCTGGCGTCAGGCGTTCGTCGATTCGCAGCAGCTTGATCGCGCGTTTGGCGAGGGTCAGCAGCTATTGCACCGCGATGCTTTACCGGCTCCCGAGCGGGTGTGGAGCGCCTGGCATTTTGCCGAGGTGACAGTCGATGGCGCCGGGTTACAGGGCACCACTGTTGAGGGTGTCACGCTGCGACTGGGTCATCAGCAGGCGCCGGTGGTCATCGGTGTTGAAAGTCGCTGGGTGACTGCGCAGGGCGCGCCTCTGATCGAACGCCTGCAAACCTTGTTGGCTTGTGCCGATCATGGTGACTTCGTGTCCGTGGCGTCCGGGCCAGATCATTTGCAATGGTATGACGTGAAAAGCGCCCGACTGGTGAGTATTGCCGCCACCGATTTACCCACGGACTTTGTAATGCTGGGCACCCGGAATCAGTTCAAGGTGTTGTTGCATCAGCGCCGGGAGGGAACGGTGCAGGTTTATCCGGGCAAGCACAGCATCGGGCCGTTCGATTACATCCAGCGCGATGGGCACGTCTTGACCGTTGAAGGTCATAACAGAATGAATGATCTGCTACCGCTGCTTGCCGATGACATCAATACGTTGGTTGTGCGACTGGGGCAGGGCGGCGTGACCTGTCATTTGTCAAAGGCTGCCTGGCAGAGACTGGATGCTGTCATCGTCGATTGCCGGCATGCGTTGGGAGAAGTGCCGGCAGTGCCGGGCAAGTTGCTTTGGGATTTTGAATCGCCGGAAAAGCTGCTGTTCGAGATCGTTGAGGAGCATCTGGTGATCGTTGACCCTGAGAGTGAACACTCGCTGATTTTCCGTGATGTGTGTTCCCCTGATCCGGCGTTGCGCGGTGAAGTGTTCCTGGCGTTTGGCAAGCAGCAATCCCACGCTATTTCTGCGTGGGTGCAGCGGTTGCAGGCAAGGACGGCACGCACGGCCAACGTCACCCCGCAAACGCTACTCGCAGAGCCGGCCGCCCGCTAAAACCGGCGGATAACAAAACGCCGCGAACGGTATCGTTCGCGGCGTTTTACTGTCAGGCGACTCTCGCAGGCGCCGAGGCTCAGGGCACCAGATAGCCTTTGACCCCGGTGAAGATGATCTGCGCCGCCAGTGCGCAAACGAACAATCCCATCAAGCGACTGACAATCTGCAAACCCTGGTCGCCGAGAATCCGTTCGATGCGGTTGGACAAGTACAGCACCACACCAACGGTAAAACTGGCCAGCGCAATACTCATGATTGCCGTGAGCTTGTCGTCCCAGTGCGGCTGGCTGACGCCCATCACCAGCAAGGCACCGATGGTACCGGGGCCGACGGTCAGCGGAATGGTCAGCGGCACGATAGTCACGTCCTGCTGCACGTTGTCGCTTTGCACCACCGACTTGCCTTGCGCCATGCCCAGCGCCGAGATGAACAGCACACTGCCGGCGCCGATGCGGAACGCATCCACAGTGATGCCGAACACATCGAAAATCACCCGCCCGAACAAATACAGCAAAACGCTGGAGACCAGCGTGGCGATGGCCACTTTCCAGGCCAGGCGGCGTTGCTCCTTGCGCGAATAACCACGGGTCAGGCTGATAAAACAGGACAACACGAAGAACGGGCTGTAGAGCACCAGCATCTTCAGGTAAACGCTGAATAACACGTGGAGCATGGTGCAAGCTCACTGGCGAGGGAAGTCGTGGGGGAGTCTATCAGGCGCTACCGGGTCTGTCGGCTCACGACGGTTGCGTGGTCGTCCGATTCTGCTCGTCACGCTGGGCGACCCAATGTTCGATCAACTCGCGCAGTTGCGACAACTCGACCGGCTTGGACATATGCCCATCCATCCCTGCCTGGCGTGCGCGTTCCTTGTGTTCGGCGAGGATGTGCGCCGTCAGCGCAACGATCGGCGTGCGGATGCGTTGGTTGCTGACTTCCCAGGCGCGCAATTGCTGGGTCGCGGAGAAACCGTCGAGGATCGGCATTTCGCAGTCCATCAACACCAGGTCGTAACGCTGGGCTTTCATCGCTTGCAGCGCTTCTTCCCCGTTGCTGGCGGTGTCCGGTTGCAGGTTGAGCTTGCCGAGCATGCCGCGAATCACTTTGGTCGAAATCGTGTTGTCTTCGGCGACGAGGATGCGGAAGTCGCTCGGCACTTTGGCCGCTGTGGCCGGGGTGAGCACTTGCGGCTGGAACACCACCTGGCCTTTGTTGCGCTGGTTGAGTTCGTCCGCCAGGGTGGTCTTGAGGGTGTAGCCGGCCACGGGTTTGGCGAGGATGCGTTTGATTCCCGAGTTGCGCGCAATGATCTTGCTCGGCGCGTTGCTGATGCCGGTGAGCATGATCAGCAGGATGTCGTGGTTGAGGCTCGGGTCTTCCTTGATCTTGGCCGCGAGCTGCATGCCGGTCATGCCGGGCATGTTCTGGTCGAGCAACACCACATCGAAGTAATCGCGCAGGTGCGCCTTGGTGCGCAGCAGGGCCAGCGCTTCCTTGCCCGATGGCACGGCGCTGACGTTCAGGCCCCAGGCGCTGCACTGCTGCACCAGCACTTTGCGGCAGGTGTCGTTGTCATCGACCACCAGCACCCGCGCGCCTTGCAGTGGACTGTCCAGATCAGAGGTCGGGTGTTCGAGGCGATCAGGGTCGAGCGGCAGGGTCAGCCACAAGGTGCTGCCCTGATTGGCGCCGCTCTTGATGCCGAATTCACCGTTCATCAAGCGGATCAATTGCCGCGCGATCACCAGCCCCAGATTGCCGCCCAGACGATTGGCCGAGAGGAAGTGCTTGCTGTGAAGTTCGGCGTGCATGAGCGCATCACGCTCCTCCTGTTCCATCGGCACGCCGCTGTCCTGCACGGCAATGCGCAGACGCGGTTTGCTGCTGCGCTCATCGAGGGCGACGACGATCAACACTTCGCCCTCGGCGGTTTTCTTGAGGGCATTTTCCAAAAGGCTTAACAGGGTTTGACGCAGGCGGGTCGGATCGCCACTGATGACGCGCGGCACTTGCGGCTGAATGAAGCTGATCAGCTCGACGTTCTGCTGTTCGGCCTTGGCGCGGTAGATGCTCAGGCAGTCATCGATCAACGCGTTGAGGTCGAATTGCACGTCGTCCAGTTCGATCTGCCCGGACTCGAGCTTGGAGATGTCGAGGATCTCGTTGATCAACGTCAGCAGTTCGTTGCCGGCGCTGTGGATGGTCTGCACGTAGTCGCGTTGCTTGACCGACAACGGCGTGCCGAGCAGCAGTTCGGTCATGCCCAATACGCCGTTCATCGGCGTGCGGATCTCGTGGCTGATCTTGGCGAGGAATTCGGCCTTGGCGTTGATCTCGGCATTGCTGGCGGCGAGGTCGCGGCTGATGCTGAAGCGGCTTTCGGTGATGCTGCGCTGACGCTCGCCCAGCGCGATGCTCATCAACAGGCCGCTGATACAGATGAACGCCATCAACGTCATGATCAGGCCTTGCGGTGCGACCAGTGTCAGCCCCAGCAAGGCTGGAAGAATGATCAATGTACCGATGTTGAACACCACCATCGCCGCGACGAACAGGCGTGCCGGGCGGTAGCCTTTCTGCCAGTGATAGAACGCGACAAACAACATGCTCAGGCCGGCCAGTGCCACCAGCGCGTAAGTGATGATGTTCAGCGGCAGGGTGTTGACGAACAACAGCAACAGACTGCAAATCACGATGAACAGAATGTCGCCCAGCAGCAGTTTGTTCAGCGGATGCGGGCCGAGTGGGGCGAAGAAGCGCAGTGCAAACATCAGCCCGGCCGGGGCTGTCAGCAGCAATGCCAGATAAGCGCCCGGGGTCTGGATCGCGTGCCAGTTCGGCAGCCACGGGCCGGCGAGATTGAGCAGCAGTAACAGGCTGAGCCCCAGCAGGCCTTCGCAGACGGCCAGCCACAGGCTACTGCGCGAACGCGAGTAGGCATAGCGCACGAGGTTGTGCAGCAGCAACATGCCGAGGCAGCCGAACAGCAAACCGAAGATCAGCGTTTGATTGTGATTGGCCGCGCTCATCACGGCTGATTGCAAGGTGATGTGCGGGCGCAACTGATGGTCGGAGACCATCCGCAGATAGATGTCGAGGGGTTTGTCACTCTGGGGCAGTGGCAACAGGAAATCACTGCTTGGCAGCGGCCGTTCGGCTTGGGGCTGGTCGGTGCCGGTTTTGCGTTGCTCGATCAGCTTGTCGCCGTCCAGCACGTACAAATTCAGGTGGGACAGATCCGGGGCGAAGATGCGCAGCACTTGTTCGTGCTGGCCGGGTGCGAGCTTGAAACGCAGCCACAAAGCACCCTCGGGCCCGGCCGCGGTGAGGCGGTCAAGGTCGATAGGGCTGAATTGATTGATGTAGCGGGCAGAGCGGATGTCGCTCAGCTGAAGGTCGCCCTGATCGTCGAGCAATACCGACCAGCCACTGCCTTGCGTGGCCTGGGCCGGGAGCATGCAGAGCAAGGTCAGCAACGTGACGGTGAAGCTTATGGCAATCCTGAGCCAGCGCACGGCGAAATCCCTTCGTAGGTTGATGCCAGAATATAACGATGCGCGGCAGCGGAACAGCCCGGCGAGGGACTGCATCCCGCGCCGAACCTGAGCGACAGCTTACTCCTGGGTTTCGCCACGTTCACGGGCAATGGCGCGGTAGCCAATGTCCTTGCGGTAGAAGCAGCCTTCCCAGTCGATCGCTGCGGCCAGCTTGTAAGCCTGCTGCTGCGCTGCACCGACGCTGGCGCCCATCGCTGTGGCGCAGAGCACGCGACCACCGGCGGTCACGACCTGACCGTCCTTCAGCGCAGTACCGGCGTGGAAGACTTTACCTTCCAGGCTTGCCGCTGCGTCCAGACCGTTGATCGCCGCGCCCTTGGCGTAGTCGCCCGGGTAGCCGCCAGCGGCCAACACGATGCCGACGCTCGGACGTGGATCCCACTGCGCTTCAACCTTGTCCAGCGCCTGCGCCAACGCCGCTTCAACCAGCAGCACCAGGCTCGACTGCAGACGCAGCATCACTGGTTGGGTTTCCGGATCACCGAAACGGCAGTTGAACTCGATGACTTTCGGGTTGCCGGCCTTGTCGATCATCAGACCGGCGTACAGGAAGCCAGTGTAGACGTTGCCTTCTTCGGCCATACCGCGAACGGTCGGCCAGATCACCAGGTCCATTACGCGCTTGTGCACGTCGGCAGTGACCACCGGGGCAGGGGAGTAAGCACCCATGCCGCCGGTGTTCGGGCCGCTGTCGCCGTCGCCGACGCGTTTGTGGTCCTGGCTGGTGGCCATCGGCAGCACGTTCTTGCCGTCGACCATGACGATGAACGACGCTTCTTCACCGTCGAGGAACTCTTCGATCACCACGCGCGAACCGGCGTCACCGAAAGCATTGCCGGCAAGCATGTCGCGCACGGCGTCTTCGGCTTCGGCCAGGGTCATCGCAACGATCACGCCTTTACCGGCCGCCAGGCCGTCGGCCTTGATCACGATCGGTGCGCCTTTTTCACGCAGATAAGCCAGGGCCGGCTCGATCTCGGTGAAGTTCTGGTAATCGGCGGTCGGGATCTTGTGGCGTGCCAGAAAGTCCTTGGTGAAGGCTTTCGAACCTTCCAGTTGCGCAGCACCCGCGGTCGGGCCAAAGCAGTCCAGGCCACGGGAGCGGAACAGGTCAACGACGCCAGCGACCAGCGGCACTTCCGGGCCGACGATGGTCAGGGAAACGTTTTTCTCGGCGAAGTCCGCGAGCTGCTCAAGGGCCAGCACGTCGATGGCGACGTTCTCGCACTTGGCTTCAATCGCGGTACCGGCGTTGCCCGGTGCGACGAAAACCTTCTGCACGCGCGGATCCTGAGCCACTTTCCAGGCCAGGGCGTGTTCACGGCCACCGCTGCCAATGATCAAAACATTCATTTCAAAAACCTCAAAATTCTGTCAGGCGCTGCTGGAGCGCTTTATGTGGGAGCGAGCCTGCTCGCGAAAGCGGTGTGTCAGTCAAAACAGCTATGACTGACAGATTGCATTCGCGAGCAGGCTCGCTCCCACATTTGAACCGGTGTATCAGTGACGGAAGTGGCGCATGCCGGTGAATACCATCGCGATGCCGGCCTCATCAGCCGCAGCAATCACTTCAGCATCACGCATCGAACCACCTGGCTGGATCACCGCAGTGATACCGACCTTGGCCGCGTTGTCCAGACCGTCGCGGAACGGGAAGAACGCGTCCGATGCCATCACCGAACCTGCTACTTGCAGGCCAGCGTGTTCTGCCTTGATCGCGGCGATACGCGCGGAGTTGACGCGGCTCATCTGGCCGGCGCCGACACCGATGGTCTGACGGTTCTTGGCGTAAACGATCGCGTTGGATTTAACGTACTTGGCGACTTTCCAGGCGAAGATCAGGTCGTTGATTTCCTGTTCGGTCGGTGCGCGCTTGGTCACGACTTTCAGGTCTTCACTGCCGATCATGCCGATGTCGCGACTCTGCACCAGCAGGCCACCGTTGACGCGCTTGTAGTCCCAGGCCGCAGCGCGGTCAGCCGACCACTCGCCACACGCCAGCAGGCGCACGTTGGCTTTGGCCGCAACGATGGCACGGGCTTCTTCGCTCACGCTTGGCGCAATGATCACTTCCACGAACTGACGCTCGACGATCGCCTTGGCGGTCTCGGCATCCAGTTCACGGTTAAAGGCGATGATGCCGCCGAACGCCGATTCGGTGTCGGTGGCGTAGGCCAGTTCGTAGGCCTGACGGATGCCGCCTTCGGCGTCCGGGCTCACGGCCACGCCGCACGGGTTGGCATGCTTGACGATTACGCAGGCCGGCTTGACGAAGCTCTTCACGCATTCCAGTGCGGCGTCGGTGTCGGCCACGTTGTTGTACGAGAGTTCCTTGCCCTGCAGTTGGGTCGCGGTGGCGATGCCGACTTCGGCCGGTTTGGCTTCAACGTAGAACGCCGCGCTCTGGTGCGGGTTCTCGCCGTAGCGCATTTCCTGAGCCTTGATGAACTGGCTGTTGAAGGTGCGCGGGAATTCACTGCGGCCTTCAGTGCTCAGTGTCTCGGCAGCCTGATTCACGGTGCCCATGTAGTTGGCGATCATGCCGTCGTAGGCGGCGGTGTGTTCGAACGCCTTGAGCATCAGGTCGAAACGCTGTGCGTAGGTCAGGCCGCCGGCTTTCAAGCCTTCGAGGACGTTGGCGTAATCGCTGGCATTCACTACGATCGCAACGTCTTTATGGTTTTTCGCCGCCGAACGGACCATGGTCGGGCCGCCGATGTCGATGTTTTCGATGGCGGTCGGCAGGTCGCAGCCTGGCTTGTTGATGGTGGCTTCGAACGGGTACAGGTTGACCGCGACCAGATCGATCGGCTTGATGCCGTGTTCGCTCATGATCGCGTCGTCGATACCGCGACGACCGAGGATACCGCCGTGGATTTTCGGGTGCAGGGTTTTCACCCGACCGTCCATCATTTCAGCGAAACCGGTGTAATCCGCGACTTCCACTGCGGCAACGCCGTTGTCGCGCAGCAGCTTGAACGTTCCGCCGGTGGAGAGGATCTCGACGCCCAGCGCTTCAAGCTCCTTGGCGAATTCGAGGATCCCGGTCTTGTCGGAAACGCTGATCAAGGCGCGGCGGATCGGCAGGCGGGTAGTCTGGTCGGTCATCTCAATTTCCATCAAAAGCAAAGGAAGTCAGCAAAAAAGGCGACCGGTTTTACGCGGGCGCCTTTCTGGTTTGATTGAATGCTTACAGCAGATCGTACTGCTTGAGTTTCTTGCGCAGCGTGCCGCGGTTGAGTCCCAGCAGCTCACTGGCCTTGGTCTGGTTGCCCTTGACGTAGTTCATCACGCTTTCGAGCAGGGGAGCCTCGACTTCGGAGAGCACCAGGTTGTACACATCCGTGACGGACGC
The DNA here is from genome assembly GCF_059716105.1 of Pseudomonas sp. LBUM1652. NCBI lineage: Bacteria > Pseudomonadati > Pseudomonadota > Gammaproteobacteria > Pseudomonadales > Pseudomonadaceae > Pseudomonas > Pseudomonas sp. LBUM1652. Next base: position 744,973 of record NZ_CP166804.1, read on the forward strand.
GCCCTCAAGGTGGGCGAAATAATTGTGCAGCGCCTTCTCGACACTCCCGCGAAGGGTCTGGCCTTCTTCGCTCGGAGTATTGAGGTGCTGTTTCAAATTCACGTTGTCGCTCACGGGTGCTGTTCCACTCACTAAAGTCTCGGTCATCATCGTCATGCGGCCACCCCTTCTTCGTCCCCTGTCAGGCTTTTGTAACGCTCGGCGAAGAACTCCCGAACGTTGGCGCATTGTGTTTCCGTACCATCCAAACGATTGAAGTGGGCGCGAAACTCCCTGGCGCCCGGCAAGGTTGCGAGATACCAGCCCACATGCTTTCGAGCAATGCGCACGCCCATCACGTCCCCATAGAAAGCGTGAAGTGCGGCCAGATGCTCTAGCAGTATGCGTTCCACTTCGATCAGTTGCGGGGCCGGCAATTTCTCGCCGGTACGCAGGTAATGATCGATCTCGCGAAAAATCCATGGCCGCCCTTGGGCGGCACGGCCTACCAACAGGCCATCGGCACCGGTCGCGTCGAGCACGTAGCGGGCCTTTTCCGGCGAATCGATATCGCCATTGGCAAACACCGGGATCGACACAGCCTGCTTGATCGCGGCAATCGTGTCGTACTCGGCTTCGCCGGTGTACAGATCGGCGCGAGTGCGGCCATGCACTGCCAGCGCGGTGATCCCGGCCTGCTCGGCGATCTTTGCCACGGTCAGGCCGTTCTTGTTGTCGCGATCCCATCCGGTGCGGATCTTCAGGGTCACCGGCACATCAACCGCAGCCACGACGGCCTGCAGGATCTCGGTGACCAGTGCTTCATCCTTCAGCAACGCAGAGCCGGCGGCCTTGTTGCAGACCTTTTTTGCCGGGCAACCCATGTTGATATCAATAATCTGTGCGCCCAGATCGACGTTGGCCCGTGCTGCATCCGCCAGCATCTGCGCGTCGCCACCGGCGATCTGTACCGAGCGTGGTTCGGGATCGCCTTCGTGGATCATGCGCATGCGCGACTTGCGGGTGTTCCACAGGCTCATGTCACTGGTGACCATTTCCGAGACTACAAGCCCCGCGCCCAGACGCTTGCACAGCTGACGAAAGGGCTGGTCGGTGACGCCCGCCATCGGGGCGAGAATCAAGCCGTTCTGTAATGTATATGGGCCGATGCGTACCGCCGACATAGGACTTCCCTGAAGTGGGGCCGGATCATGAGAGTTCGAAAAAGGGTGGGCATGATACCCGCTCTCGATGACTGGATAAAGGCTGAATTGAACAAAATCTGAACAGTTATTCCGTTATCGCCAGCGGTTTGGTTGCGCAGCGCGAAGTCAGAAAATTGCCGTCAATCAAGAAGCGGTGAAGCAATTCACTCGGGCGAGTGAAAACTCAGGCTGTAATTCACCGCTTTCGGGCCTGGATCGAGAATATCCAGAGCGATGTGAATCGGCGTTTGCGGCGGCATCTCCGCCAGACCTTCGAGGTCGCCGTTGAGGTATTCGCCGGGTTTGAAGCGGCGACTGGCGATCAGATGGCCGTTAAGGTCGGCAAAACGCAGTTCCAGCAGCGGAAACGGCTGGGAGAACGTCGCGCGGTTATAGATGATCGCGTCGACCACCAGCGCACCGCTGAACTCCGGATGGCTGCGCACCACCAGATTGCTGCTCTTGATTTTGGCGATATCGACCTTGGACGGCACAGTGCAACCGATCTGCGGGCAGACTTGCTGGAACCATGGGCGGTACTGATCCTGACGTGCCAGTTCATCAAAATGATAGGCGATGTACTGAAAAGCCAAACCACCAGCGGCCAGCAACACCAGCGTCAGCCATAGCAGGCGTCGACCCCAAGGCGAGCGGCGTTTCTGCCAGTCCAGTTGCAGCGGGTCGTCAGTCAGGTCCTGCAACACTTCGGCGCGGACGCCGGGTTCTGCGCGTTGGCGTTTTTTGCGCGAAGGCTCGATTGCAGGCAGATCGTCGTCATCGGCTTCGTCACTGGCGGACAGGTGCTCGCGACGGGCATTCGGATCAATCGGATCGTGCAGACGCAGTTGCGGGATCGCCGGCTCGTCGTCCAGATCCACCGGTTCCAGCGACAGCGAGGGCTCGGTGCGCGTGGTTTTTTCCTGTTCGACGTCAAGGATTTGCGGATCGGCTTCGTCTTCTGCCTCGGGCGTGGGCGTGTGCTCGTCGTCACGCGCACTGAGCAGACTGTCGCGCCACACGGTTTCATCGGCTTCGGGGCTATCACGCCGGGCGCTCAGGGAGTCTTCGCGCGGACGACCGAATTCGGTGGTCGGCTGGATTTCCCGTTGTTCGAGACGGGCGAGTTCTTCGTCCAGATCCAGGCTGTCGAGGTCCAGCTCCGAGGCGCTCCACTGCTTTTGGCTGATGGCGCGCGGCGCGGGCGGCTCGACGATGGCCTGGCGCTCGACAAGCGGTAGCTCCTCGACGGGCAGCGTTTCAATCGGCGGCGCGACCGGCGTCACCGCGTCCTTGCCAGCGTGTTGCTCAAGCAGCTGTTTGGCGGCGTTGAACACTTGCAGGCAAGAGCCGCAGCGAACCACCCCGCGGGCCACGCTCAATTGAGCATGGCTGACACGGAAGCTGGTTTGGCAATGCGGGCACTGAGTGACGAAACTGTCGGTCATGCGGCGATCCGGATTATGCAGGCGGCCATTCTAGCGCCGACGCCCGGTAATGCGCACCCAGCCATCGCGATTGGCGATCGGGTCGAGATCGAAGTCCTGAGCATAAGCGGCAGCGACTTCTTCACCTTGTTCGGCGAGGATGCCAGACAGCGCCAGACGCCCCCCGGACTTGACCAGGCTGGACAGTTGCGGAGCCAGCGAAACCAGCGGGCCGGCCAGAATGTTGGCAACCAGCACGTCGGCTTTGACCTGCGGCAGGTCTTCCGGCAGGTACAGCGGGAACAGCTCGTCGGCAATGTTGTTGCGACCGGCATTGTCACGCGAGGCTTCCAGCGCCTGCACGTCAATGTCGGTGCCGACTGCTTCTTTAGCGCCGAGCAACAGGGCGGCGATGGCCAGAATCCCCGAGCCGCAGCCGAAGTCCAGCACGTTGCAGTCTTTCAGATCCTGGCCGTCGAGCCATTCCAGGCACAGCGCGGTGGTCGGGTGCGTGCCGGTGCCGAACGCCAGACCCGGATCCAGCAGCAGGTTGACGGCGTCAGGCTCTGGAGCAGCGTGCCAGCTCGGCACGATCCACAGGCGCTGGCCGAAACGCATTGGCTGGAAACCGTCCATCCAGCTGCGTTCCCAATCCTGGTCTTCGATGACTTCGCTGTGATGCTCCGGCAGCGGGCTGCCGGTCAGCAATTCCAGATGGGCCAGTACCGGTGCGGCTTCAGTGCCGCCCTCGAACAGGGCCAGCAAGTGCGTGTGCGCCCACAGCGGTGTGGTGTTGAGTTCCGGCTCGAAGATCGGCTGATCTTCGGCGTCCATGAATGTCACCGATACGGCGCCCACTTCAAGGAAAGCGTCTTCGTAGGTTTCGGCTTGTTCCGGGCTGATGGCGAGTCGTACTTGCAGCCAAGGCATGGCGGGCACCTTTGAAAAAATATGATTGCAGCCTAGCGGCCAGCGAGAAGCGCGCAAGTTTACGCGAGCGCGCCGCAGAACACGACTATGGTCGAAGATCAAAAGATCGCAGTCTGCGGCAGCTCCTGCAGGGGAATGCATTACACATGTAGGAGCTGCCGAAGGCTGCGATCTTTTGATATTTACTGCAGAAACAACAAAGCCGCCCGAAGGCGGCTTTGTCTGGTGCGGGCTGAAGCTTAGTGCTTCTCGCCAGCCAGCTTGTGCTCGAGGTAGTGAATGTTCACGCCCCCTTTGCAGAAGCCTTCATCACGAACCAGATCACGGTGCAGCGGGATGTTGGTCTTGATCCCGTCAACCACGATTTCGTCCAGGGCATTGCGCATGCGCGCCATGGCTTCGTCGCGGGTGGCGCCGTAAGTGATCAGCTTGCCGATCAGCGAGTCGTAGTTCGGCGGAACCGCATAACCGCTGTACAGGTGCGAATCGACGCGAACGCCGTTGCCGCCTGGGGCGTGGAAATGCTTGACCGTGCCCGGGCTCGGCATGAAGGTTTTCGGGTCTTCAGCGTTGATCCGGCATTCCAGCGAGTGACCGCGGATCACCACGTCATCCTGCGTGAACGACAGCTTGTTGCCAGCGGCGATGCTGAGCATCTCCTTGACGATGTCGATACCGGTGACCATTTCCGAAACCGGGTGCTCCACCTGAACACGGGTGTTCATTTCGATGAAGTAGAAACGACCGTTCTCGTACAGGAACTCGAAAGTGCCGGCGCCACGGTAGCCGATGTCGATGCACGCCTTGACGCAGCGAGCCAGAACTTCCTGGCGCGCCTGCTCGTCGATGCCCGGTGCCGGCGCTTCTTCGAGAACCTTCTGGTGACGACGTTGCAGCGAGCAATCGCGGTCGCCCAGGTGGATAGCGTGGCCCTGGCCGTCGGAAAGAACCTGGACTTCCACGTGACGCGGGTTGGTCAGGAATTTTTCCAGATACACCATCGGGTTGCCGAACGCCGCGCCTGCTTCGGTGCGGGTCAGTTTGGCGAAGGAGATCAGGTCTTCTTCCTTGTGAACCACGCGCATGCCGCGACCACCACCGCCGCCAGCGGCTTTGATGATCACCGGGTAGCCGACTTCACGACCGATACGCAGCGCCGTTTCTTCGTCTTCCGGCAGTGGGCCGTCAGAACCTGGAACGGTTGGTACACCCGCTTCGATCATCGCGTGCTTGGCCGATACCTTGTCGCCCATCAGGCGAATGGTGTCGGCTTTCGGGCCGATGAAGGCGAAGCCGGAGTTCTCGACCTGCTCGGCAAAATCGGCGTTTTCCGCGAGGAAACCGTAGCCCGGGTGAATGGCGGTAGCGCCAGTCACTTCAGCCGCAGCGATGATGGCCGGGATGTGCAGGTAAGACTGAGCGGCAGACGCCGGGCCGATGCAGACGGATTCGTCTGCCAGACCCAGGTGCATCAGCTCTTTGTCGGCCTTGGAGTAAACGGCGACGGTCTTGATGCCCATCTCTTTGCAGGCACGCAGAATCCGCAGGGCGATCTCACCGCGGTTAGCGATCAGAACTTTTTCCAACTTCGCAGTCATCAAAGGCTCTCCGCAGTTCAAACGATGGTGAACAGCGGTTGGTCGTACTCAACCGGCTGGCCGTCTTCGACGAGGATGGACTCGATCACACCGCTGGTTTCAGCTTCGATGTGGTTCATCATCTTCATGGCTTCAACGATGCACAGGGTGTCGCCTTTCTTCACGGTCTGGCCGACTTCAACGAAGGACGGCGAGGCTGGCGAAGACTTGCGATAGAACGTGCCAACCATCGGCGAACGGGCAACAGTGCCATTCAACGCTGGAGCAGCAGCGGCAGCCGGGGCTGCAGCAGCAACAGGAGCGGCGGCAACAGGTGCGGCAGCCGGTGCTTGCATCGGTGCAGGTGCGTAGTACTGCTGAGCCGGGGTCTTGCTGTGACGGCTGATGCGTACGGACTCTTCGCCTTCCTTGATCTCGAGCTCGTCGATGCCGGACTCTTCCAGCAATTCGATCAGTTTCTTAACTTTACGGATATCCATGAATCATCAACTCCCAAGGGTCGGTCAGGGGCGTATAGCTTGTTGTTCAAGCTGCTCTAGTGCAGCCTCCAGGGCCAGTCGGTAACCGCTGGCGCCAAGGCCGCAGATCACTCCTACCGCTACATCGGAGAAGTAAGAGTGATGGCGGAAAGGTTCGCGTTTGTGCACGTTGGACAAATGCACTTCGATGAATGGGATGCTCACTCCCAGCAGCGCGTCACGTAATGCAACACTTGTATGTGTAAAAGCTGCTGGATTGATCAGGATGAAATCCACACCTTCGCCGCGCGCGGCGTGGATGCGATCGATCAATTCGTACTCGGCATTGCTTTGCAGATGCAACAGATGATGGCCGGCTTCACGGGCGCGGCGCTCCAGGTCCTGATTGATCTGTGCCAGGGTCGTCGACCCATAGGTGCCCGGTTCGCGGGTGCCGAGCAGGTTCAGGTTGGGGCCGTGCAGCACCAGTAGGGTTGCCATCTGCGTGTCCTTGTTATGAATAAGCAGTCGTCAGAACCCGGCGACTATGCCGCAAAGACTTTGTGACTGTCCAGTTCTATGCAATAGCCAGCACGATGGCCGATGTTTGCGCAAAATTTGTGACCGTGTGATCTGATCCGGTCATTGTGGTGATTGATCTGGCGTTATCGCGAGCAGGCTCGCTCCCACATTGGAATGCACACCTCTGTGGGAGCGAGCCTGCTCGCGAAGGCGATTTATCAGACACGGAAGGCCTGAACGGCCGTATGCAACTGCCCGCCCAATACCAGCAGGTTCTCGCCCTGTTCACGGCCCTGGCCGATGCGCAGCAAGTTATCCCCACCCAATTGATGAATCCGCTCGCTGTGATCGCGAATCTCGCTGACCGCGCCGCTCTGCTGCGCGGTGATATCGGCGATGCGGATCGCTGTGTCGGAAATGGTCTGGATCGCCCCGACGATCTTGTCCAGCGCGCCGTCCGCCGCTTGCGCCTGATTGGCCGTGGCTTCGGCGTGCTCGACCTGAGCGCGCATGCCTTCGACCGATTGCCGGGCGGCGGTTTGCAGGCCGGCGATCAGGGTTTGAATCTCCGCTGTCGCCCCGGCGGTGCGCTGCGCCAGCGAACGCACTTCCTCGGCCACCACGGCAAATCCACGGCCCATTTCCCCGGCGCGTGCCGCTTCAATCGCCGCGTTCAGCGCCAGCAGATTGGTCTGATCGGCAATCGAGCGGATCACCGTCAATACGCCGCCAATGGTCGCCGACTCTTCGGCCAGATGTTCGATCATCTGCGCGTTGCCTTGCACCTCGCCGACCAAAGCGTGCAGTCCGGTGAGGCTCTGGCCGATGACGGTTTGGCCATGTTCGACGGCCAAACCTGCATGACGGCTGGCATCGGCCGCCTGACGGGCATCCCCGGCGACTTGCTGAATAGTGGCCTCCAGTTCGCCGAGGGAATCGCGAATCAATGCCGTATCCCCGGCCTGATGCTCGGCGCCGCTGTGCAAATCGTTGCTCAGTTCGGCGAGGGTGCGGCTGCTGCCCGCCACTTGCTCGGCGTTGCCGCGAATCGTACCGACCAGATCCACCAGATACGCGCGCAAGCGATTGAGCGACGCTTCGATGTCGTGCAATTCGCGGTTGGTCTTGCCCAGTTGAATGTCTTGACTGAAATCGCCTTCGGCCCAGGTCGACAATGCTGGCGCAAGATTGGTCAGGGTGCGGGCCAGGCGGCGCTGCAGGGTGTCGATAAGCAGTGCGATCAGCAGAATCAGGCCGATCATCACGCCTTGCATCAGTCGTACTTCGCCCTGGATTTGCCCGTGCTGGGCGCGCACTACCGGTTCCAGGCCTGCGATGGCTTGCTGCACGGCAGCGATTTTCAAGTGGGTCGCGGTGCTCAGATCGGTGCGTTTCTGAATCTGCTCGCGGGTGCGTTGCAATTCTGCCGGGTAGCGGCCGAGCAGGCTGTTGAGTTCACGTTTGAGGCCGACACCAGCGTCTTCGGCGACGGCTTTTTCCGTGCTTTCGATGCCCATCATCGCCGCGAAGTCATCACTGCTCGATTCGTTGCTGGCGATCACGCCGAGAAGGGGCAGGGCATCAATCGCCTGCGCCTGAGTGCGGATGTTGTCGACTTCGCGCTCGACGTCAGCGGCCAGTTCGCTGCGGCCGCTGCTGACCAGTTTGTCCCGTGCCAGCGACAGCTTGCCCAGATGCTGTGAGGCGGCGAGCAGTGGCGCGAGCCAAGTCGCGTTGCCATTGGCATAGGTACTGAGTTGGTCGAGGCTGGCGCTGAGTTCGCGTTCGGCCTGCAACAGCAATGCCTGCGGATCACCGGCGAGTTTGCCGGCGGCGAGCAAGTCGGTTTTGCTGAATTCTTCCAGGCCTGAGATGCTCGGGCGCAGGGTGTCGGCCAGAGCGGGCGGCAGTTCGCCGAGTTCTTTCTGCACGCTATCGATGGCCTGACTGGCGCTGCTCAGACGCAGGGCATCACCGCTGGCGAGGTAATCCTCGACGTTGCGCGCCACCTCGTTCTGAAATTGCTGCGACAGCCCCAAATAACGCTCCATCAACAGATAGGGGCGTTCCAGAGCTTTTTGCGACCACCACAGCGTGGCGCCGAGTGCCAGGCACACGGCTACCAGCAGCAGAGTATTGAGATTGGTGAGCAACTTCAGGCGCATGACGGCTACCAACGGCAGAAATGGTAAGCGCCTGAATTTATTGCGGTTCTGTTACAGGGTTATGACCGAATCAGTGGATTCCGATGAAAAAGTGGCACTTTGCTTTGTGTCCCGCGCGGTCTGCACCCGATTGCGTCCGGCACCCTTGGCGCGGTAAAGCGCCTCGTCGGCCTGGCTGGCCATCATCAGGCTGTCGGAGTCATCGCGCATCTCCACAACCCCGGCGCTGAAGGTGCACCACAAGTCTTGCGGCTGGGCCGGGTAATGGATTTCGGCAAAACGCTGGCGAATCTCATCGAGCACTTTGTGCGCGGCTTCGATATCGGTGTCGGGCATGACGATGGCGAACTCTTCGCCACCGTATCGGCCAATGAAATCGGTCTTGCGCAGACGCTGTTTGAGAAACAGTGCCAGGCTTTTGATCACTCGGTCGCCCATCGGATGGCCGTGGCTGTCGTTGACCCGCTTGAAGTGGTCAATGTCGAGCATCGCGAAGCTCAGCGGCTTGTTCTCTCGGCGGGCACGGAACGAGCAGTCTTCGAGCAATTGCAGGATGTGTGTGTGGTTGTACAAGCCGGTGAGGCTGTCGCGCACCATCCGCGCTTTCAGATTGCGCGCACGGGCGGCGCGGTTGCGCACGGTGGTAATCAGATGCCGTGGCTTGATCGGTTTGGTGAGGAAGTCGTCGCCGCCTTCGCTCATGGCGTCGAGCTGTTTATCCAGATCGTCCTCGGCCGACAGGTAAATGATCGGCACGCTGACGTAGCGGTCGTTGTGGCGGATTACCTTGGCCAATTCGGTGCCGGTACAGGCCGGCATGTACATGTCGAGGATGATCAGGTCCGGCTGGAAGTCCGCCAGTTCGGCCATCGCCTGAATCGGTTCGATCAAGGTACGGGTGACGATCCCGGCGCTGTTGAGCAGGCGCTCGGTGTGCAAGGCCTGGGCGCGGGAGTCATCGATGATCAGCACTTTATAAGGTTCGTACTGGGCGACGCAGGTCAGGACTTCGATCTTCTCCAGCAGGCTCGATGCTTCGAGGGTGCCGGTGAGGAATTCCTGGCCCCCGGCGCGCACTGCGGCGAGACGGGTCGGCGTGTCGGTTTCGTGCAGGCTGAAGAACAACAGCGGCAGCGGCTCATCCAGACCGACCTGAGCTTCGGCGGCGAGTTTCAGGCCTACGCCGGCGCCGCTGAAGTCCACGTCCATGACGATTGCGGCGGGCAAGCGCTCGACCATCGATGAGCGAAACGCCGCCACGCTCTCCAGCGCCTGCGCGCTCAAGCCGAAGAATTCCAGTTGTTTGGCCAGCCGTTCGGCGCGGTCGTAATCCTGCAGCATCACGTAGATCGGTTTGCGCAGCGGCGGCAGGAAAGTCTGATCGAGCTGATCGCCATGGCGCAGGCCGGTACGCGATAAGCGCTGCATCAAACGATTGAGGTCGGTGATCAGGCCGCTACTGAGGCGACCGCGATTGGCGTCCACTGCTTCCAGCGACTGGCCGATGTGGCGCGCGAGCTGGGTGTGCTCAGGCTGTTCGAAGCGCTCGGCAAAACGCAACAGACGCAGGTTGGCCTCGCTCAGTTCGGCGAGGTCGACGGTGGACCATTCACTGCGTTGCAGGCGCTGCCATATCTCAAGAATCTGACGTGCCTGATGAATTACCCGCTGGGCAAAGTGGTGCTTGAGACGCTCACGGCTGGGGTCTTCTGGCTCGGTCATATCCTGACTACTAGTTAGGCTGCATGCTGAGGTCGACTGGTGGCTCTATGCTAGCACCTCTTTTCCCTTAGACGAGTGTCACACGTCAATAATCTGCAATGCGTCACTATTCAGTTTCTGACCGAGTGGTTTTATTTTTGACCTGTTCGTCGGGCATGTGCCCGAGAGTCAGGGGCTTGCCGCCAAGGCCGGGTAGAGTCGGGAAGATTTGCAGCGCCGCTCACATCAGCGTGGTGAATATGCTTTTCGATTGTTTTCAATACTCTGCGCTGATGCGTCAGAGGAGATGACATCAGGGATTCCCCTAGTTCTGACAGATGCGTCAAGCGTCCACACGATTTGCGGCTTATCTTTACTGGCGGGTGCCGGCCCAAGGCACGTTGTTGTATGGTTGTGGTCGAACCGTTGAACCCAAGTGATTGAAAGGATATCGCCATGCTGGACTGGAAAAACCGCGCGGGCGCCGCGCCTGAACGTGCCGCCGAGCCCAAGTCGGCCACCCGCAGCTATGTTGGCGGGCTGTTGTTCAGCCGCGCGCTGGCCACCCTGGTCGGCATTTACCTGTTGGTAACCATCGGTCTTGGTTGGTACTGGAGCCAGGAACCGGCGCTGTTTCCCGTGGCGCAGAACGCACAAGTGGCTGCCGAGAAAGAAGGCAAGCAGATGGTCATCGGCTACACCACGGTGGAAACCCTGAAATCCGTCGCCGGCACCCTGCTCGACAAGCCGGGCGGCTACATTTCCAACGACCGCTTCCCGCCGGGCTTGTGGATGGACAACACGCCGAGCTGGGAATACGGCGTGCTGGTGCAGGTGCGTGACCTGACCCGCGCCCTGCGCAAAGACTTTGCCCGTTCGCAATCTCAATCGGCCGAAGACGCCGATCTGGCCAAGGCCGAACCGCGCTTCAACTTCGACAACAAGAGCTGGATCCTGCCGTCCAGCGAGTCGGAGTATCAGGAAGGCATCAATTCCCTGAGCCGCTATCAGGCACGTCTGTCTGATCCATCGCAGAAAAACGCGCTGTTCTATGCCCGCGCCGACAACCTGAACAACTGGCTGGGCGATGTCGGCACCCGTCTGGGTTCGTTGTCCCAGCGACTGTCGGCCAGTGTCGGTCGAGTCAAACTCAATACGGCGCTGAAAACCGAAACACCGGCTGTGGGTGAAGTACCGCAGGTTGATGAAGAAATCGTCGAAACCCCGTGGATGCAGATCGACAACGTGTTCTACGAAGCGCGTGGTCAGGCCTGGGCACTGTCGCACCTGCTGCGTGCCATCGAAGTCGACTTCGCCGACGTACTGGCGAAGAAGAACGCTACGGTCAGCGTGCGTCAGATCATTCGTGAACTGGAGGCTTCGCAAGAGCCCGTCTGGAGTCCGATGATTCTCAACGGCAGCGGCTTCGGCGTGCTGGCCAACCACTCGCTGGTCATGGCCAACTATATTTCCCGGGCCAACGCAGCAGTCATCGACTTGCGTCAACTGCTCAACCAGGGTTGATTCATGAGCCACAACGCCAAAGAGGCGGCCCATCGCGCCGCCTCGGATGCCGAACAGATCGCCTGGGTCGACGAGCAGGACAACCTGCTCGGCGCCTTGGTGCGTGCCGATTTGCGCGAACGCGGGCTGATCGGGCGGGGCACGTACATCATGTTGTTCAATTCCGCTGGTGAGCTTTGTGTGCATCGGCGCACCTTGAGCAAAGCCATTTATCCCGGTTACTGGGACGTGGCAGCGGGCGGCATGGTGCAGGCCGATGAAACCTACGCCGAATCGGCGGCCCGTGAGCTGGAAGAAGAGTTGGGCGTCAGTGGCGTGGAACTCACCGCTCATGACCATTTCTACTTCGAGGACACCGGCAACCGCCTGTGGTGCTCGGCGTTTTCCGCCGTGTGGGATGGCCCTCTGAAACTGCAACCGGAAGAAGTGCTGGAAGCGCGCTTTATCCCGGTCGAGCAAGTCATGCAGGAAATCCAGCGAAAGCCTTATTGCCCGGACTCTTTGGCAGCGTTGCAGCGCTATCTCAAGGCTCAACAAAACGACGTCGCAAAGAACACATAAATTGGCGCCGATTGGCACTTAGCAATTGGGTTTTTTGCCGTTACACTGCGCGACCTTTTCAAGCTGTACCGGCCTGCGTTTGTTGAAGCATCGGTGCAGTAGCGCTGCCCCTGCCTGAGTGGGGCTTCGCGGTCGATGACCTTGCCCAAGGTCGCGATCAGTCTTTGTCCTCCCAAGAGGATTGCCGGTGGCCAAAAAAGCCGCATCCTTCGCCGCCCTGGGCGGTCTGGTATTTTCCACCGACGCAGGTCGTCATTGCCCGGAATGCAGTAAGCCGGTTGACGCCTGTATCTGCAAACAAACCGTGATCCCGGCCGGAGACGGCATTGCCCGCGTGCGTCGCGAAAGCAAAGGCCGTGGCGGCAAGACGGTGACCACCATCACCGGTGTGCCCCTGGCCGAAGACGCACTCAAGGAGCTGGCGACAACGTTGAAGAAACGTTGCGGCACCGGCGGAGCCTTGAAAGACGGGATCATCGAAATCCAGGGCGATCATGTCGAGCTACTCTTGGCTGAACTGATCAAGCACGGTTTCAAAGCGAAGAAGTCCGGCGGCTAGCAGCCTCTGTGAAAACCACCTGCGGCTTGATCCGGTGCTGATGGTTGTCAGTTCCGGCGTCGTCTCCATGGTTTTCACAGAGCCTGTTCATGACCGGTTTCTAAACTCCACGCGGTCAGCGCGGTCTACCGCCGCGCTGACGAACCGTCATTTTCATTCTTTAGACTGCGCCAGCCTGCATTTCAGGTAACGCACTATGACTTCTTTATAGGGGACTTCGATGTCCGTACGACGCACACGCAAAGACGATGGCAGCCAATGGACAGTTGCGGACAGCCGCAGTGTTTACGGGATTCGCCATTGGGGGGCCGGGTATTTCGCGATCAATGACGCCGGTCGCGTCGAAGTTCGTCCGAACGGCCCGAGCAGCTCGCCTATCGACCTGTTCGAGCAAGTCGACCAACTGCGCAAAAGCGGTTTGTCCTTGCCGTTGCTGGTTCGTTTCCCCGATATCCTGCAAGACCGCGTACGTCAGCTGACCGGCGCCTTCGATTCGAACATCGAGCGCCTGGAATACCAGAGCAAGTACACCGCGCTTTACCCGATCAAGGTTAACCAGCAAGAAGCGGTGATCGAGAACATCATCGCCACCCAGGACGTCTCCATCGGTCTGGAAGCCGGCTCCAAGCCTGAGCTGCTGGCGGTGCTGGCACTGGCGCCGAAGGGCGGCACCATCGTCTGCAACGGCTACAAGGACCGCGAGTTCATCCGTCTGGCGCTGATGGGCCAGAAGCTCGGCCACAACGTGTTCATCGTGATCGAGAAAGAATCCGAAGTCGGTCTGGTGATTGAAGAGGCCGCCTCGCTGAAGGTCAAGCCACAGGTCGGCCTGCGCGTGCGTCTGTCGTCGCTGGCGTCGTCGAAGTGGGCGGACACCGGTGGCGAGAAATCCAAATTCGGTCTGTCGGCGGCGCAGTTGCTGTCGGTGGTCGAGCGCTTCCGCGCGGCCGGCCTGGATCAGGGCATTCGCCTGCTGCACTTCCACATGGGTTCGCAGATTGCCAACCTGGCTGACTATCAGCACGGCTTCAAAGAAGCGATCCGTTACTACGGCGAGCTGCGCAATCTCGGTCTGCCGGTCGATCACATCGACGTCGGTGGCGGTCTGGGCGTTGACTACGACGGCACCCACTCGCGCAACGCCAGTTCGATCAACTACGACATGGACGATTACGCCGGTGTCGTGGTCGGCATGCTCAAGGAATTCTGCGATGCGCAGAGCCTGCCGCATCCGCACATTTTCTCCGAAAGCGGCCGTTCGCTGACCGCGCACCACGCCATGCTGGTGGTGCAGGTGACCGACGTCGAGAAACACAACGACGAAATCCCGCTGATCGAAAACAAGGAAAACCTGCCGGAAACCGTGCAATGGCTGGTTGACCTGCTCGGCCCGACCGATATTGAAATGGTCACCGAGACCTACTGGCGCGCCACCCACTACATGAGCGACGTGGCTGCACAGTACGCCGACGGCAAGCTGACCCTGGCTGAAAAAGCCCTGGCCGAGCAGTGCTACTTCGCGGTGTGCCGTCGCCTGCACAACTCGCTCAAAGCACGTCAGCGTTCGCACCGCCAAGTGCTCGACGAACTCAACGACAAACTGGCCGACAAGTACATCTGCAACTTCTCTGTGTTCCAGAGCCTGCCGGACACCTGGGCAATCGATCAGGTGCTGCCGATCATCCCGCTGCACCGTCTCGACGAAGAGCCGCTGCGTCGCGCGGTGCTGCAGGATCTGACCTGCGACTCCGATGGCAAGATCAACCAGTACGTCGATGAGCAGAGCATCGAGACCAGTCTGCCGGTGCACGGTTTGAACGAAGGTGAAGACTACCTGCTGGGCGTGTTCCTGGTCGGCGCCTATCAGGAAATCCTCGGCGACATGCACAACCTGTTCGGTGACACCGACTCGGTGAACATCTATCAGAACGCCGATGGCAGCGTGTACCACGCCGGCATCGAAACCCACGACACCATCGAAGACATGCTGCGTTACGTGCACTTGTCGCCGGAAGAACTGATGACTCACTACCGCGACAAATGCGCCAGTGCCCGTATCAGTGCCAGCGAGCGCACGCAATTTCTTGATGCCTTGCGTCTGGGCTTGACCCGCTCCTCCTACCTGTCTTCCTGAGGCTAGGTAGCGATCTCGCCGGGTTGTCTGAAATTTTCCCGCAGGCTGTGGAAAATTCGGATGACCCGGTGGGATACATCCCAAAATCTTCGCGAAATGCTTGGCTATCCTGGCCAGCAAAGTCATCCGGTCTGCTTTTCGCGTAGGTCATTTCCTAAGTTGTACTTCAGCTCTCTACTCGGCCATGGCTCTCGGCGAGAATCCCCGACCGCCCCTCCTGTAGAGATCCGCCTATGTTCGATCCAGTCAACGAGTCGTCGTTTCGTCTCGATGTAGCGGGCCTGTCTGACCCTTTCGAAGTCCTGGCCTTTACCGGTAGCGAAGCCCTCAACGAACCCTTTGCGTTCGAGATCGATGTGTTGATCGACGATCCGCAACTGGACCTTGCCGGCCTGCTTTACCGTTCGGCTTTCCTGTGTTTCGGCCCGTCGGGGGAGGGCGTGCACGGGCAATTGCAGAGCCTTGTCCAGCATGAGCAGGGGCACGGTTCCAGACTGAGCCGGATCCGCCTGGGGCCGAAACTTGGCTGCCTCGATCTGCGGATCAGTCAACGGATTTTCAGTGGCCGTTCGGTGCCACAGATCATTGAGCAAGTGCTCAGGGAGCACGGCATCGTCGGCGCGCAGCGCCGCTTCGAGTTGCGTGGCGACTACCCGGCGCGCACGTTCTGCACGCAATACCGTGAATCGGATCTGCAACTGCTGCAACGCTTGTGCGCGCAGGCGCGGATTCACTATTTCTTCGAGCACCAGCGCGGCGGCCATTGCCTGGTATTCGGCGATGATCCGGCGCAGTTGCCGTTGGCTGACGCCGCGTTGTATCAGGGCGAGCCCGGCGATCCTTTTGCCGGGCCCGCGGTACACCATTGGCAATTGCAGGAAACGTGTCAGGCCGAAGGCACCTGGCTGGCACCACAGGCCGAAGGACGCAGTGACCTGGCGGCGTTGCGTAGCGGCCAATGGCTGCGTCTGGTCGGGCATCCCTTCGCCGAATGCAATCGCCATTGGTTGCTGACCAAGGTGGAACACAGCGCCGATCCGGCCCTTGATCTGCCTTATGCCAACCGGTTGTTCGGTGCGCAGCAGGTGCCAGCGTGTGCGTCGGCCGCCGAGCCGTCGAGACTGCGTATGCACAGTCTGCAACGGGCCTGGGTGGTGGCGGTCGACGAACCGCAGCCCGATCATTTTCGCCCGGTGGCGGTGCAGTTCGACTGGCTCTATCAGGGTGAAGGTGCGGCGCCGAGTCACTGTTGGCTGCCGCTCGCGCCAGCCTTGGCTGATGCGCCGCTGGCGGCGCTGGGCGATGGCGTCGAGGTAGTGGTGAGCTTCTTTGAAGGCGATCCGGATCAGCCGATGATCAGCGGGGTTCTGCAACCACCGGTTGCCGCCCCGAACATCACCGATGACCCGCCACCACCATTGCCGGAGAAATTGGTCAGTGAAGGCTTGCAGCAATTGCTGACGTCCGGCGAGCCGCTTTTGTTGCTATGCCTGATGCCCGGAGGCGGCAGTTTCAGCCACTGCACAGAGGTCGTCTGCAGTTGTCGGTTACTCACCGCGCTTGAACAGAGCGGCGCAACATGAGCGGTGCGGCGCTGGAGCCGATGGCGCAATGGCTGTTGCTCGACGGCCCGGATGCAGCGCGGGCCTTGACGTTACTGCGACAGGCTTTCGCCGACGTGCGGCGCTTCTGGCTGTTTGACGGTACCGAGTTCGAGCCGGTCAGCGAGCACGGCCCGGTGCTGATCGACCTGCGTGATAGCCAGGCGCTGGGGTCGTTGTGTCAACGCGATCCGGATACCTGGCGCGGCTTGATGCTGGGCAGCGAGGCGCCGGCGCCTGAACTGCTGAGCCACTTGCAACGCATGCTCACGGTCTCGTTCGGATTGAACCATCGGGCCTTGCTCAGTTATTACAATCGCCAGACCGCCAGCTATTTCTTCGACGCCTGTGACGCTGGCGAATTGAGTCGCTGGCTTGGCCCGATCCGCCAATTGCGCTGGTTCGGTGGCACCTGGGCCGATCGTGCGATTGGCAGTCAGGGCTGGCAGCAGTTGCGTAACCCCGGGCTTGCCGTAGAACCATTGAACATCGAAGAAAGCCTTACGCGACGGCAGCGCGAACGCCTGCAAACTTGCCTGTTGGAGCAGCACATCTGGCGCTGGTGCCAATCATTCGGAACCGATTACGCAACGATGGCCTCCCATGTTCAACAGGGTCTGGCGCTGGGCTTCAGCGACCGCAGTGTGCTCGATGGCTGGTTGTGGCTACGCTTGCTGCATCCGCGTGCCGTGCTGGTGCCGCCGCCGGTGGGGCTGACCCAGCAGGAGCGGCTCGACCATGTGCGTCGCCAATGGGGTGGCGATCAATCGTGAGGTTCACGCGTATGGCAGGTTTTTTCCGGCAAGGGTTCGGCGCAGTGATCGGCGCTTTAGTGCTGTTGCTGCTCAGCGCGTGTTCGCCGGTAAAACTGCTCAATGCGCTGACCCCGGACAGCACGTTCGAAAAAACCACGGGCATTGCCTACGGTGACGATCCCCGGCAGAAACTCGATGTCTACGTGCCGCGTGATGCATTGGCCGATGCGCCGGTCGTGGTGTTTTTCTACGGTGGCAGCTGGAACAGCGGCGCGCGCGAGGATTACGCTTTTGTTGGCGAGGCGCTGGCGTCCCGGGGGATTGTCGCGGTCGTGGCGGATTATCGGTTGTATCCGCAGGTGCGTTATCCACTGTTTCTTGAAGACAACGCGCGGGCGGTGGCGTGGACCCGTGCGCACATTCGCGAGTTTTCCGGTAATCCGCAGCGCTTGTATCTGATGGGGCACAGCTCCGGTGGCTACAACGCGGCGATGCTGGCGCTGGATGGCGACTTGCTCGCAGCGGTGGGGATGTCGCCCAAGGACATCAGTGGCTGGATCGGTCTGGCCGGGCCGTACGATTTTCTGCCAATCGTGAATCCTGATGTGCGCCCGGTGTTTTTCTGGCCGGACTCACCGCCGCAATCGCAGCCGATCAACCATGTCAATCGCGGCGCGCCGCCAGCGCTGCTGATTGCTGCGAGCAAGGATGATCTGGTCAACCCGACGCGAAACACCGGCGGTCTCGCCCATAAACTGCGCGAGGCGGGTGTGCCGGTGCAGGACTTGTATTACTCGAGACCCAATCACATCACGCTGGTGGCGACATTGTCACGGCCACTGCGGCGGCTGGCGCCGGTGCTCGATCAAGTGGTCGGCTTTATCGAACACACGCCGGCTCAGTGAGCAGCGCCGTTAAACCAGCCGTCATTACGCTTGAGCCACAGGGCCTGTGCGCCGAGCGTCAGGCTGCGCAGCACCATGAACAGCAGGAACGTAATCCACAGGCCATGATTGCCCAGACCTTGCAATGCCCAGGCGAATGGCACCAGCAGAACCACCGTCAGCAGCATGCCATTGCGCATTTCCCGGGCGCGGGTGGCGCCGATGAACAGGCCGTCGAGCAGGTAGCTCCAGACCGCAATCAATGGCAGCACGGCGAGGTAAGGCAGGTAGACGAACGCGGTGTCGCGCACGCTCTGGATGTTGGTCTGCATCTCGATGAACAAATGCCCGGCCAGTAAAAACAGCAGGGCAAAGCCAAGGCTGGCGATCAGCGACCAGCCACCGGACACCACCAGCGAGCGGCGCAAGGCCAGGCGATCGCGGGCGCCGATGGCATGTCCGCACAGGGCTTCGACCGCGTGAGCCAGACCGTCCAGCGCGTGGGCCGTCAGCAGCAAGCCGTTGAGCAACAGCGCGTTGGCGGCGACCGTCGCATCACCGAGTCGCGCGCCTTGCACGGTGATCAGGAAAAACACCGATTGCAGGGCCAGACTGCGGATGAAAATGTCGCGGTTGACCGCCAGCAGCGGGCGCCAGCTCTGCCACACTTTTAGCGCAGCCCAGGCGATGTGCCCGGGATAGGCGCGCAACGCTTTGCGGGTCAGCAGCAGACCGAGCAGGGCGCCGCTCCATTCGGCAATCACCGAGGCCCGGGCCGAGCCGACCACGCCCCAGTCCAGACCGATGACGAACCACAGATTCAGCGCAATGTTGATCAGGTTGGTGGTCAGCAGAATCGCCAGCGGCGCCCGGGCGTTCTGGGTGCCGAGGAACCAGCCGACCAGCGCATAACTGGCCAGTGCGGCAGGCAGGCCGAAAAGTCGGGTATGGAAGAAGTCGCGAGTGAGCTGATCGAGTTCCGCCGACGGCTGCATAAAGTGCAGCGCAACGCCGCTTAGCGGCACGCCCAAGGTGCCGAGAACCAGCGCCAGCCCCATCGCCAGCAGCAGCCCTTGCAAGAGAATCTGCCGCAACGCCGCGCCATCGCTGCGTCCGGCCGCTTGCGCGGCGAAACCGGTGGTGCCCATGCGCAGAAAACCCATGGCCCAGGCGAGAAAGGTGTACAGACTGGCGCCAACCGCCACGGCGCCCAATTGATGAGCGTGGGGCAAGTGGCCGATGACGGTGCTGTCGACCAGCGCTACCAGCGGCACGGAAATATTGGAGAGGATCATCGGCGCGGCAAGCACCCAGACCTTGCGGTGAGTCGGGCGGTCGCGCCAGTCGGCAATCAGGTTGGACATGCGGGCTCCTTGGGGGAGCGGGGATTGTAGCGATTCATTCAGGCTGCAACGTGATTCATTGTGGGAGCGAGCCTGCTCGCGAAGACGTCCGGTCAGTCAAATCATTGTTGAATGACACACCGCTTTCGCGAGCAGGCTCGCTCCCACAGTTAGAATGGCCGTGTCAGTGAATAATCCAGCTCAAAAGCCACAACCCCAGCAGCAACCAGATAATCCCGGCAATGATCGACGCATTCATGAACGCGCGAATCGCCGACCACAGCAGCATCAACCCGACGATCAGCGCGATGATGCTGATGATCGAAGTGTCCATCCCCAGCGTCTTGGCCAACCCATCGACAAAGTTGCCGCCGGCATTGCTCAGCATGTTGAACAAGCCACTGAGGCCATCGACGATAAAGCGGATGACCGAACCGAGTGCCTGGCCGAGCCATTCGAAAAAGCTTTCTACCTGCATGTGTGCATCCTGATGAAAGAGCTGAGCCTTGGGCCACAACGCAGGTGGCCGAGTTCCCTGCAAGCATAGAGCTTTCTTTGGCCCTTGCCTTCAACCGGCAACCCCCCGAAGCTATACGACTTCAGGAGAGCCCGATGAACCTTGTTGAACTGACCGAACGCCTGCACGCCATTCGCGACCGCAATGACTGGCGGCAATTTCACAGCCCGAAAAACCTCGCCATGGCCGCCAGCGTCGAGATGTCTGAACTGGTGGAGATTTTCCAGTGGCTGACGGAAGACCAGTCGCGCCAGTTGCCGGCGGACAAACTCGCCCACGCCGGGCAGGAAGTCGGCGATATCGTCCTGTATCTGTTGCTGCTGTGCAGCGAGTTGGGGCTGGACATGAATGAAGTGGTGCGCAGCAAGCTCGCCGACAGCGAACGGCGGTTCGGCTGATGAGCGACCGGCATTTCGATCAGTTGGCGACCCGTTTCGCCGAGAAAATCTACGGCGGTGCCAAGGGCGCGATTCGCCTCGCGGTGTTGCAGGCTGACCTTGCCGAAGCACTGCCGGATCGTCCGTTGCGGGTACTCGACATCGGTGGCGGTCTGGGCCACATGTCGCTGTGGCTGGCCGAGCGCGGGCACGACGTGACCTTTACCGAGCCGGCCGAGCCGATGCTCGAAGGCGCCCGCCAGCGGTTCGCCGAAGCGGGGCAGACGGCGACGTTTATTCAGGCGCCGTGGCAGGAACTGCTCGGGCAACTCACCGAACCCTACGATCTGGTGATCTGCCACGCCGTGCTGGAATGGCTGGGTGAACCCCACGCAATCCTGCCGGTGCTGCATCAGTTGACCAAGCCCGGTGGCTGGCTGTCGCTGGCGTTCTACAACCGCGACGCGCTGATCTACCGCAATCTGCTCAAGGGCCATTTCAAGAAAATGCGCAAGAATGTCATGGCCGGCGAAAAGCAGAGCCTGACCCCGCAGATGCCGCTTGACCCACGAGAATTGGCAACGCAACTCGAAGGCTTGTGGCAGGTCGAAAGCCAAAGCGGGGTGCGGGTTTTCCACGACTACATGCCGGTGGAGTTCCAGGCCCGCGCCGAACTCGTGGATTTGCTCGAGATGGAACTTGCCCACCGTCGTCACCCAAGCTTCGCCGGGCTTGGGCGCTACCTGCACTGGATCTGCCGGCCGATCTGATCGGAGCGCAAAATGAAAGCACAATCGGGGTTACTGCTGATCTGTCTGGGGTTGGCCGCCTGCCAGGGCAGCAACCCCTACGTGGCGCAATCGCGGCCCTTGCCGCCGGCGCCAGCGCAAGCCGCCAACACCTTTGACCGCAGCGCGTATCCGGCGCCGCCGCGTGATTACGGGCGCTACCGCAGTTGGGCCTGGCTCAACGGCCAACTGCCGCCAGGCACCGCTTGGGCGGATTCGGCGCAAGTGGCTGAAGCGGTGAGCAACGCGCTGGATCAGCGCGGCTTGCGTCCGCTGCACGACAATCGCCCGGCGGACCTGTTCGTCACCGCCAATCTGCGTCTGGAAACCCGCTTGCGACAGGTCCAGGACGATTACGGATACGGCTACGGCGGATACAGTGGCTATGATCGTTATGGTCGCGGTTATGGCATGTACAACAGCGTGCCGGTCGTGCGCACCTATCAGGAACAGGTTGTGGTGGTGCGAGTCGACCTGTTCGACGCCGGCACCGGCCAACCGGTGTGGAGTGCCAGCGCCGAAACCGCCAACAAGGGCAGCCAGATCGACCGCACCGACGCGATTCGCGAGGCTGTGGAAAAGGCCATGTCGGCGTATCCTCCGAGCTAGCTTCGGTTAATCGAGAAGCTCTAGCAGGTTCATGTCTTCAACCGGAGAAAAACCATGTACCGCCGTCTTGCTTTATTAGCCATGGTTGCGCTGCTCAGCGCCTGTGCCGCCAACCGGGTCAATCACGACTTCGACGCCAGCCGCGACTTTGCCGGCTATCGCAACTGGAGCTGGAAAGACCCCGCCCTGCAATACCGTCCCGATGATCCACGGATCAAAAGCGACCTGACCGAGCAACGCATTCGTCAGGCCGTCACCGATCAACTGGACCAGCGTGGTTTGCGCCCGGCGCCTGCCGGCGCCAAGGGTGACTTGAGCGTGCAGACCTACCTGATCGTCGAGGATCGTCAGCAGCAAGTGACGACCAACTACGGCGGCGGTTGGGGTGGCCCGTGGAATGGTTACTGGGGCGCGCCGATGTACAACGAGACGCGCAACATTACCTACAAGGTGGCGACAATCCAGATCGACCTGCTCGATGGCAAGGACGGCAAACTGGTGTGGCGCGGCAGCGATGAGCAGATGCTCAGCAGCACGCCGAACCCGACGGATCGCAGCAATGCCATTCGCGAGACGGTGGCGCGTATCCTCACCAACTACCCACCGCGCTAGCATCCACCCCTTGTTGTTTTGTGGCGCACGGAATGGCGCGTTGCCACCAGCCCCGTCTACACTCAAAACCACCCACGGAGGTAGCGCTCGGCAGTGCGCCGGCAAAGGAGTGCGCGATGTCACCTCGTTCGCAATTCAATGGCCCGGCCCGCCAGCGCGGGGCGATCGGTTTGGTGGCGGCGCTGACCCTCGGCCTGGCCTTGGTGTGCATGGTGCTGGTGGTCGACAGCGGTCGTTTATACATGGAGCAACGCAGCTTGCAGCGGGTGGTCGATGTGGCCGCGCTGGAGGCGATTTCGCGCGGTGGCGATTGCCTGACAGGCGCCAGCGCAAACGGCTACGCCACGGCCAGTGCGGCACGCAACAGTTTTACCGTGGCGCAGGGCAGGACCCTGACCGTAACGTGCGGCACCGTGCAAACCGGTGCAAACAACCTGCGAGCCTTCGCCGCCGACGCCTCGAAAAAAGAAGCCATCAGTGTGGTCGCCACCCATGTTGTGCCCACCAGTGTGGCCGCCGCGCTCTACGCCTTGTTTTCGCCGGGCAGCGTGTCCCCGACCACGCGGCTCTCGGCGACGGCGGTTGGTGCCTCGGCTATTCTGCCGCCGCAAGCCCAATTGACCATCGGCACCACGGCGCTGACCATCGATGCCAGTAAGTCGGCTGCTCTGAATTCGTTGATCGGGCAGATGCTCGGCGGCAGCCTCAACCTCAGCGTCGCTGGCTGGCAGGGGCTGGTCGAGACCCATATCAATCTGCTCAGTTACCTCAATCAACTGGCGGTCGACGTTAATGTGGACGCGGGCAATTACACCCAATTGCTGAGCAAGAACATCCAGATCACCCAACTGATCGACACCGCCATCACCGTACTGACCAAGGGCGGTACCACCACCAGCGTGGCGGTCAACGGTCTGCTCGGACTGAAGGGGGCGGTTGGCAGCACTTCGGTGGCGCTCGGGCAATTGCTGCAATTGCAGACCGGGGCCACATCGGCGGCGCTCAATGCCAATCTGCAAGTGTTCCAGTTGATCGAAGCCGTCGTGCAAGTGGCTAACAGTCAAAACGCGCTGGTAGCGAGCGTGCCGTTGAGCATTCCGGGACTGGTCAATGGCTCGGTCAAAACCAAAGTCATCCAGCCGCCGCAATTGTCGGCCGTGGGCAATCCGCTGCTGGCCAAGGCTGATCCCATGGGTGCCAACCGGATCTACGTGAAAACCGCGCAGGTGCGCACGCTGATCTCTCTGAATCTGCCGGTGCTGTCTGGCGTGGCCGGGCTTGCCAATGCCATTGTCAGTACGCCGCTGGTGGGCGGGCTGACCGATACCTTGAACAATGTGCTGCACCTGAACATTGCCGGGGCATTGAACTCGGTGTTCTGTGCCTTGGGTGGCACCTGCCAGCGCACCGATCTGAAGATTCTGCCCACCTCGACCATCGACATTTTGCTGGAGGCCGCCGCCGCCGACAGCCATGTCACCGATTACAGCTGCACCAGCGATGCGACCAAGACCCTGACCACCCAGACCAACTCCTCGGTGGTCAAACTCAAGGTCGGCAAGATCGACGCCACCAACGCGTTTTCATCCTCGGCGGATGTCACCGTGCAGCCGCTGGCGTTGATTGATGTCGGCGTTATTACCTGCACCATTCCACTGCTGGGCCTGGGCCAGCCAACTTGCGATCCCAACTCGCGCAAACCGTTCTACGGCGGTGGCCTCGGCGTGATGGTGGATACCTCGGTGGCCAGTATGCAGAGCATCCACACCTACAACCAGCCACCGGAAATCAAGCAAACGCCGCAGAACTACAGCTTCGGCACGCAAGGGGTCGTCAATAGCCTCAAAGGCACCTTGAGCGGGGTTCAGGTGCAGGCTTACAAACCCACCGGTTCGAGCCTGCTGGGTGGCTTGCTCACTACTACCGCCGACGTGCTGGCCGGCGTCAACAGCACGCTGGGCGTGGTCATCGGTAACCTGCTCAGCCCGGTGCTCGACCCGATTCTCGACGGTTTGCTCGCCAACCTCGGCATCACCCTGAACAAGGTCGATGTAGGCGCCAACCTCAGTTGTCGACCACCGGGGCAACCGATCCTGGTGATCTAGTCGGTCAGCGCAATCGGTAACTCGATACAGAATCGCGCGCCCTCGTCGCCATTGCGCACGCTCAGGCGTCCCCCCATGTTTTCGACGATGCCGTAACTCACTGACAAGCCCAGACCGGTGCCGACACCGACCGGTTTGGTGGTGAAGAACGGCTCGAAAATCCGCTCCAGCAGTCGCGGATCAATGCCGCCACCGTTGTCTTCGACCCATAGCCGCACCACATGCTCGTCGCACTCGGCGTACAGGGCGATCCACGGCTGGAAGTCGCGATCGGCCTCGCGCTTGCCGAGCAAGGCATCGCGGGCATTGACCATCAGGTTGATCAGCACCTGCTCAAGCTGATCGACGTAACCGCGCACCTGAACCGCAAAGCCTGCCTCTTTGATGCGCAACTCGACGCCTTTGCCGCGCAGCCCCTCAGACAACAGCGACAACGTGCCTTCGATTGCATCGAGGGGGTTGAACGGATGCTGTTCGATTTCCGAACGGCGGCCGAACACGCGCATGTGATCCACCACTCGCGCCGCCCGTTGGACTTGCGCATCGATACGATTGAGCTTGTCGGTCAGGTAGTCGATCTGCACATCGCCGTTGCTCAAGCGCTTGAGCACATTGACGATGGCCATGCGCATCACGTTCAGCGGCTGATTGATCTCGTGAGCAAGACCGGTGGCCATTTCGCCGAGGGTGGCCATTTTCGCGCTTTGGGTCAGCTGTTGTTGCGAGCGGCGCACCTCGGTGTTGTCACGGCCCACCGCCTGCACCTCGATCAGTTGCCCGTGCTCATCGAACACCCCGCGATCTGACCAGACCCACCACGCATGTTCGCGACCGGGCAGGCGCAGATTGATTTCGGCGGTGCTCACCGGCAGTTCCGGGGTCAGTTGCGCCAAGCGCTGGACGAACGCCTGGCGTTGTTCGTCGGACATCCAGCTGCCCAGGTTCACGCCGGGCAATTGCTCCGGCGCGCACTCCAGATAAGTCGCCAAGGGCCGGTTGCCGAAGGTCAGGGTCAAGTCCGGACGATAGCGGCAAATCATCGCCGGCGAATCTTCCACCAGCATCCGGTAGCGCTCTTCACTGGCCTTGACCTGCTCGGCGGCGAGGGTCGCTTCGGTGACGTCCAGCCACAGCCCGACAGCTTCCACCGGCAGGCCGAGATCGTCGCGCAGCAATTTGGCTTCGTCGAGCAACCAGTGTGCGTGGCCCTGGCGGTCGAGCACCCGATAACGCGCGCTCACCGAGCCTTCGCGCAGCAACTGCCGCGTGCGTTCGAAATAGCGAGGGCGGTCTTCGGGGTGGACGTGTTCCACCAGTCGGCCGCCGTCACAATCGGCCAGATTCCAGCCCAGCAACGGTTGCAGACTGGCGCTGAAAAACGTCGGTTGCAGCGCCCCTTCGACGTAGCGTTGCACGTAGATCACTGCGGGTGAGCTGGCGATCAGATTGTCCAGTCGCGCATGGGCAGCGGCCGCCTGTTGCTGCTGATTCTTGATGTCGCTGATGTCGAGCATGAACCCCACCAGCCGCCGCTCGGCGCCGATGCCCAAAGACCGGCCTTGCAAGCGAAACCACAGCGGCAACGATTGATCGCTGCGTTGCCAGCGCGCGTTCAACTCCAGCGGTGCGCCTTCATCCTGCAAAGCTCGCAGACGACTGCGTAGCTCATCACGGTCGGCAGGGTGCACCTGGTTGAACCAGTCCTGAATCGGCAACCGCGCAGTCGTCAAACCCAAGCTGTCAGCCAGAGTCGGGGCCAGTTGCACTGCTGTGCTGTCGCTGCTCATTTCCCACCATCCACTGCCGAGCAGCGCTTGCAGACTTTCCAGACGTTCCAATTGCAGATGATGGCGATGCTCGCGCAGGCGCTCCAGCAGGGGCGCGGCCACGGCAGCGGCCAGCAACAGCCAGTCGTGATCGCCGAGATCGGGTGCCTGCTGCTGCGCGTTATAGCCGGCGCACAGCAACCACGCGGCCACGCCCTGGGCATCGCGGTAAGGCACGGCGAAACCCTCATTCGGGCCGAGCAGCGCGCTCAGGCGTGGCTGCTCGCCAGCCAGTAAACGTTGCGGCAATGCGCCGTTCAGGCTGTCGAGGCCCGTGCCCAGTTGCTGTTGATCACGCCACACCTGCGGCGCGTTCAGCGCCGCGTAATGCTGATGAATCTGCCAGCCCTGACCTTGCTCATCGAGCAACGCCACTGCCAGGCAGGGAATGTGCAAATGCTGGCTCAAGCGCTGCAACTGTTCGCCCAGCACCTCGGGCAGGCGTGCGAGGCTGCCCAGGCGCAATTGATCGCGAATCTGCGTGGCCAGCCACTGGCATTGCTCGCGGCTGTGCGCCTGACGTCGTTCGCTGAGCAGATCACCGATGTCCAACAACTGCAAAATCCAGCCGTCACCCTGCGCCTGCACCCAACCGCGCAGGTGCAGCGGCGGGCCGCTCAGGCTGAAAAAATCCAGGTCGAGCAATTGTCCTTGCCAGTCCGCAGGCTGTCCCTCTAGTGCGAGGCTGCTGTGGGGCAACACATACTCCAGCAGAGGCGCGGGATGGCTGGTGGATATCCGCTGCGCCAGCACATGCCGCAACGGCCCGCTCATATGATTGACCCGGCCTTCACTATCCAGATGGAGCTGCAGGCCGACGCTCGGCACCAAAGGACTGTCCATCGGCTGGACCGTTTCGGTGGGGCGATTGAGCAGGCGGCCGAACAGCTTGTCACCGGAACTCAAAATTGCAGGCTCGACGAGGCGCGCAAAGTCGCAGGCAGGCGCGGCACCGTACCGATGCCCGGCAGCACCAGAAACGGCAACGCCTGATTCAATTTGCTGGTGGGATAGTTGATGGTCACCGTTAGCACGCCACCGACATAGGTGATGTTGCTGTCCGTGGCGGTGTTGAAGTTCAGTGCACCGGGCAGCCAGGCCAATTGCCGGCCCAGTTCGGCTCGGGCGGTGGCGGTGACAGCGGTAGAGTAATTGGCCGTGGCCGGGTCAAGCGCCACGCTGCGGCGCACGGCTTCGGCCGTCGACTCATTGAACGACTGCATCAACAACAGCGGCAGGCTGTAGCTGACCAAACCATAAAACACGGCAAAGAAGGTGACGAACACCAAGGCAAACTCGATGGCCACAGCACCTTTTTGCTTGCGGGGGAGGGCGGTTTTCATGAGTGCGTCTACCCTGACAATCACTACGTAATGTCAGCATAGAATCAATCGGCCAAAACGGACGTTTTTTACCGCATGCACAGCTTTGTCCTACTGATTTGGCTGACCCTTTGCGCGGCACAGGATGCCCGCCAACGGCATATCGGCAACGGGCTGACCCTGGGAGTTGGCGGGTTGGCGTTGGGGTATTTGCTGATCACCGGCACTACCTGGCTCGGCGCTGAAGCCACGCAGGCGGGCTGGGCTGTCCTGCTGGCCCTGGCGCTATCCCTTCCTGGTTACGTGTTGAAACATTTTGGCGCCGGTGATGTGAAACTAATGACAGCCTTGGCGCTGGCGACGGACGGTGCACACCTGCTTGGCGCGTTTATCGGCGCAGCGCTGACCAGTGCGATCTGGTTATTGCTGGTGCCAAAACTCTGGCTGCATATGAGTCAAGGGCTTAGAGAACGTCTTCGATATATGGCCCCTGAAAAGTCAAAAAAGCTGCCATTTGCACCGTTCGTGCTGGTTGGGACAATCCTGGCGTTGCTTTGGATCCGCTAGTCGCCACCTGTCACTACTGCTATGTACATAGTCGGAAAGTGCGTCTACTTTCAAATCAACGTTGTACAGCCTCGCGCTGTAAGTACAGGAACGGTCAGCCTTTGGCCTGGGCATGGAGTGGCAAGTGAACAAGCTTACGTCTGCGGTAAAAGTTCTGGTGGTCGATGATCAGCCGCTGATTGTCGAAGAACTCTGCGAATTCATTGAGAGCAGCGGCTACCGTTGTGTGCCTTGCATATCGAGCAAGCAGGCGATCGAGCAATTTATCGAAGACACCGCCATCGGTCTGGTGCTGTGTGACCTGCATATGCCGGACATGGACGGCATTCAACTGGTGCAGGAACTGCAACGTTTATCGGGCAAGCATCGGGCCTTTGAAGCGATCATGCTCACCGGGCGTGCCGACAAGCAGGACGTGATCAAAGCTTTGCGCGCCGGGATTGCCGACTACTACCAGAAACCGATTGATCTGAACGAACTGCTCCAGGGTTTGCAGCGCCAGGAAGTGGCGTTGCAGGAACGGCAGAAAACCCTGCAACTGGGCAACCTGAATCAGAAGCTGCAGTTCCTCTCCGAGTCGATCGACGATCTTTATCAGGACCTCGACAAAGTCCGCCGCGGCCCTGCGCCTGTGAGAGACGAGGGGGCGGGTGATGCCGAAGGGGCGGTGGAGATACCGACGATTTTCAATCAGTTGTCGCCGCGTCAACTGGACGTTGCCCGGTTGGTGGGCAAGGGCCAGACCAACTATCAGATTGCCTGTGAACTGGGGATCACCGAGAACACCGTCAAGCTGTATGTCTCGCAGGTCTTGCGCCTGACGCACATGCATAACCGCACCCAGTTAGCCCTTGCGTTGTCGCCGAGCAATTCAGGACTGCGTCAACGGGTGACTGCGCACTGATTGCTGATGACCCCGCCCATTGAGCGGGGTCAAACCCCTCAACCGATGTTGGCCTTGGACTTGGGAAACAGGTTGTCCAGGGTTTCCAGCAAGCGCACGTGATAGATCGGTTTACGGAACAGGTCCAGCACCTGCAGGCGCAGCATATCGCTGACGTCTTCCATGTCTGCATGCCCCGAAGTGACGATCACCGGAAGATGCTGGCGCGAGGTGTGTTCACGCAGGCGCTTGATCAGCGAGATGCCGCTTTCTTCCGGCATGCGCAGATCGGTAATCACCAGGGCGATATCGGGATGGCGGGTCAGGTGATGCAGGGCGAGTTTCACCGACGTTGCCGTATGACAGATGAACCCTTCGCCCTCCAGCAACTCCGCAAGCTCCAGCAGTGCGTCCTCTTCATCGTCGACGAGGAGCAACTGCTGGCGCGGAGTATGTGAGGAGTTCATGGGCAACACCTGCAATGGACTGAGTGCTGACGTTAGAACTCAATGGCCGCATTGACAAGTTATCGGTCCGATCATGGGGTTGGAGTGAGCGCGGTCTGGATGGCGTTCAGGATTGCGGTGACCTGAGTGCCAATACCGTTACCGAACGCGGCAATCACCAGCGCGACCAGACCGACGACCAGTGCGTACTCGATGGCGGACGCGCCCTCGGTGTCTTTGGCCAGGCCTTTGAAGAATGCGATCTCGGATTTGATTTTTTGTACAACGCGGGAATACGACATGAGAATTCTCCTTGAGCACGCCAGGTGTTGCGCGTTCGCAACATGATCTCCCTGTGCCAGCATCAGCATTGTTGGCAAATCCCGAGCCTACAACTGTAAGAACAGATTAATACCTAAGTAGTAGTGGGCCGTTTAACGGCAGAAAACGACATTTGGCGCTTCAAGCCGCTACTTTCGTTGGATTTTTTGCTGTTCGTAATGGCGTTTTGTTCTGGCTGCGCTACCGTCAAATAGCGAAATAGTTGCTTGTTCATAGCTGCCTGATTGCGAAGTTATCTCGTTGAAGTCACGGGTCATTGCATGAGAGACAAAACGCAGCGGGAAAGGGAGAGCCGTCATGAACAGTCGCGTCACTCTGGGTCTGGCCGGGTTGTTTCTGGTAGGCGCCATCATTGCCGGGTATTGGGGGCTCACCTTGAGCCGGCCGCCGGTGGCCGAACCGGTTGCTGCTCCCGCCGTGGCGCCAGCCGCAACGCCCGTCGCCAGCACCGAACCTGTTGAAGATCCAACGCGTCAGCCGGTCGTTGTGTTGCTGCGCGACATCCCGCCTTTCGTGAAAATCACCGCCGCCGATGTGGCCGTGGAAAAACTGCGCACCGCGCCGGCCGGCAGCCTGGGCAATGTCGATCAGGTCATCGGCCGCACACCGTGGCGGCCCTTGAGCGCCGGCAGTTGGCTCAGTGATGAAAGCTTCCAGCCGGGCAGCCCTTTGGCGCGGATGATCCGTCCCGGTGAGCGGGCACTGGCGGTGGCGGTGGATGAAGTGATCAACGCCGGCGGGCAATTGGCCCCCGGCGATTACGTCGATGTGTTGCTGTTCTTGCGCAAGGACGAAAACCATCCGCAGGCCTCGGCGCAACGGGTGGTGACGGCTGTACGCGTACTCGGCGTCGGCAGCCAGATGGGCCTGACCAACGACGGCCAATCCGCCGGCCCGGCGCGCAGTGATGACGAGCGACTCAAACAGGAACAACAGCGCATGGCCGCCCGCAGTGTGGTGCTGGCAGTGCCGGAACCACTGGTCAGCCGCTTGATGCTGGCGTCCAGCGCCGGGGTGTTGCGCCTCGCGGTGCGCAGTGCCGATGAACAGCAACTGGCGAAATATTGGGCCGGCGAAAACGATGTCGCCACTCAACTCGACACGCCTCGGCGCGAGCTGGTCGAGTTCAGTCAATTGTCCCTCACCGCTCCACCCAAACCCATGGCCGTGGCCGGTCAACCGGCGGCGCGCAAACCGACCGTGGAAGTTATCCGCGGTGCTGAAACCGCACAACCCACTCCCTGAATCGAGCAAGGACGCCTTTACATGCGCACACGCTTCACGCCCCTGTTCAACGGCTTGTTCCGGGCCTCGCTGCTGAGTGTTGCCTCGATCGGCAGTGCCGTCGCCGCCGCCGGCAATTGCGCCGCGCTCGGCCCGTTGCCTTCGGTGCTGGAGGTCGGCGAAGGTTTGCAACAGGCGTTGCAATCGCCGGTCGCGATCACCCGGGTGGCAGTGGGCGATCCGAAAATCGCCGACGTGCGGGTGACCGGCGATAACGCGGTGTTGCTCACGGGTGTCGGCCCCGGCGCCACCACGCTGATGATCTGGAGCACCTGTTCCAGCGCCCCGCGCCAGAGCATGGTGTTCGTGCAGGGCAAGGCCAGTGCGGCCATGACTACGGTCTCGCTGCCGGCCTCCGAAGACCCGAACCTGCCGTCGCAAGTACAGACCGACATCCGCTTCGTCGAAGTCAGTCGTACCAAACTCAAGGAGGCGGGCACGTCGATTTACGGCAAAGGCTCGAACAACTTTCTGTTCGGCGCACCGGGTACCGTGCCTAACACCGGCGTCACCCCCGGCGTTGTGCCGTTGGCCAACATCGACCCGCGTATCGCAGTGCCCGGCATCCCGTTGGCCAACGACATGTTCAACATCGTCTGGGGCGGCGGCAGCAGTAAATTCCTCGGCATCGTCAATGCGCTGGAGGGCAGCGGTTTTGCCTACACCCTGGCGCGGCCGAGCCTGGTGGCGTTGAGCGGGCAGAGCGCAAGTTTTCTCGCCGGCGGCGAAATCCCGATCCCGGTGCCGAGCGCCAACAGCAACAGCTACTCCATCGAATACAAGGAATTCGGCATCCGCCTGACACTGACCCCGACCGTGGTCAGCCGCGATCGCATCGCCCTCAAGGTTGCCCCGGAAGTCAGCGAGCTCGACTACAACAACGGCGTCACCATCGGCGGCACCACGGTGCCGGCGTTCACCATCCGCCGCACCGACACCAGCATCTCCCTGGCCGATGGCGAGAGTTTCGTGATCAGCGGCTTGATCAGCACGCAGAATGCCTCTCAGGTGAACAAATTTCCCGGGCTGGGCGACATACCGGTCATCGGCGCGTTCTTTCGCAACTCCTCGATCAACCGTGAAGAGCGCGAGTTGCTGATGATCGTTACGCCGCACCTGGTCCAGCCGCTGGCCGCCAATGCGCCGCTGCCGTCGCTGCCCGGCGAAAAACTGCGCAACTACGACCCGAACTGGTATCGCCTGTACTTCCTCGAAAACGGCAACTTCGATAAACGCAGCGGATTATCGCAATGAGCCAGAACCTGAGTCAGACCTTCCTCGCCATCACCCGCAACGACACGGATCTTGAGTGGTTGCAAGGGTCGCTGGCGCCGCTGGGGCAAGTGGTCAGCGCTGGCGGCGGCAGTCTTGACGAGCTGCTGGCGCTGGTAGACGTGACCTTTGCCAGCCTGGTTTTCGTCGGTCTCGACCGCGAGCATCTGGTGGCCCAGAGCGCACTGATCGAAGGCGTGCTGGAAGCCAAACCGATGCTCGCCATCGTCGCCCTCGGTGACGGTATGGACAATCAACTTGTGCTGAATGCAATGCGCGCCGGGGCACGGGATTTTGTCGCCTACGGTTCGCGCTCCAGCGAAGTCGCCGGGCTGGTGCGACGCCTGAGTAAACGCCTGCCGGCGGTCACACCAAACACCCAACTCGGCGGTTTGACCGTGCTTTACGGGGTACAGAGCGACGCCGACGGCGCGCTACTCGCCAACCACATGGCGCTGGTGGTGCAGAAGAGCGGGCAGCAAACCCTGTTGCTCGACCTGGGCCTGCCACGCGGTGACAGTCTGGCGCTGTTGGGGCTGGAGAGCTCGTTTCATTTCGGCGATGCGTTGCGCCACCTGCGGCGCCTCGACGCGACCCTCATCGACAGCGCCTTCACCAGCGCCGAAGCAGGGCTGCGCATCCTCGCCTACGCCGGTTCCGACGAGCCACTGGAACGCACCAGCGCCGCCGAGTTGTACATGTTGCTCAGCGCCCTGCGCCAACACTTCCAGCACATCGTGGTCAACCTCACCGGGCAACCCGACAGCGAAGCGCTGCGCACCTTCGTCAGTCACTGCGACAAACTCCTGTGGTACACCGATCAGAACGTGCTCGACTGTCGCCGCAACCTTGCCGTGCTCAATCTGTGGCGCGAGAAGGGCATGAAACTCGATCACGGTCGCCTGCTGGTGGATCGCTATCTACGCAACGTTGCGCCTGATTCCGACACCCTCGGCAAGACCTTCGGTCTGGAGGTGATTGCCGTACTCGCCTACAGCCCGGAAGTTCGACTCAACGCCAAGAATCAGGGCGTGACCCTGTTCGAACTGGCCCCGCGTGAAGCCCTCAGCCAAAGTCTGCGCACCCTTGGCGAACGCTTGGCGAAACGCTCGGAAAGTCTGGCCAAACCGAAAGTCACCTGGTTCGACCGCTTGCGAGGCACCTCATGAACGGCGAGCAATTGTTCGGCGGCCCTCAGCGCCACGCCACCGGCAACACCGATCACGATGGCCTGAAACTGGTGCTGCACCGCTACATCATCGATGCCATCGAAGAGTCCGGGAAAAACCTGCTGGAGGGTTCGCGGCAGGTGCTTTCGCAATTCGTCATCGACAAGGTCGCCGAATACATCGCACGCCTGCACCTGGCGATTTCCCGTTATGAAATGGAGCGCCTGGCCGAAGAGATCGTCGATGAACTGACCGGTTTCGGCCCGCTGGAAGTGCTGCTGCGCGACACAGCGGTGACCGAGATTCTGGTCAACGGCCCGCACCGGGTGTTTATCGAACGCGACGGCGTATTGCACCTGAGCGACTTGCGCTTCATCGATGCCCACCACGTCGAACGGGTCATGCAGCGCATCCTTGCACCATTGGGTCGACGTCTCGACGAGTCCTCGCCGATGGTCGATGCGCGCCTGCCCGATGGCAGTCGGGTCAACGCGATCATCCCGCCGATTGCCCTTGATGGCCCGTGCCTGTCGATTCGTAAGTTTCGCAAGGACATGCTCAAGAGCACTGACCTGATGGCCATGCAAACCATCGATCAGGCGATCTACGACTTCATAAAAGAGGCGGTCGGCAAGCGCTGCAACATTCTTGTCAGCGGCGGTACCGGTACCGGCAAGACCACGCTGCTGAACATCCTCAGCCAGTTGATCAGCCCCCACGAACGCCTCGTCACCATCGAAGACGTCGCCGAGTTGCAACTCGGCCACCCGCACGTCGTGCGCCTGGAAACCCGTCCGCCGAATGCCGAGGGCCACGGTGAGGTCAAGGCCAGTGACCTGATCCGCAACGCCCTGCGCATGCGCCCCGACCGAATCATCCTCGGCGAGATTCGCGGTGTTGAAGTGGTCGACGTACTCACCGCCATGAACACCGGCCACGACGGTTCGATGAGCACCGTGCACGCCAACAACGCCCAGGACGCCTTGTTGCGCCTGGAAACCCTGGTCGGCCTGACTGGCCGCACCATCGCCGAACGCACCCTGCGCCAGATGATCTGCGCGGCACTGGATGTGGTGATTCAACTGACCCGCATGCCCGATGGCCGCCGCTGCGTCAGCGAGGTGGTGGAAGTGGTTGGCGTGCGCGATGACGTCTACGTCACCAACACCTTGTTCCGCCTCGACCGCCGCACAGGTTTCGGTTTCCTGCGCGAAGCAGTGAACCCGGCCGGCGACAAGTTGCGCCGCGAACCGACGCTGGCGCACTGAGGGCCACGGCATGCTCAAACCGCTGCTGCTAATTGTGATTTGCCTGGGCCTGCTCGGTTTGTCGCTGCGCCTGTTCTACAACGGCTGGCGCCAGAGTGGCGCCGAACGGGTACTGGATCGACTGAATCAGGGCCAGCCGCAACTGACGGTGGATTCGCCCCGTTGGGCCAGTCTTGAGCGGGCCTTTTTGCGCGCAGGGCTGGGCCGTCCGACCGAGCGCATCGGTATCTGGCTGCTGCTCTGGGCTTTTGCGATCCTGATCGGTTTTGCCTTGGCCGGATGGGTCGGTTTGCTGGTTTTGCTGGTGTTGCCGCCAGTGATGCTGCGCCTGTATGTCAGTTGGCGCTATCAACGGCGCTTGCGGCGGATGATCGAACAATTGCCGCAACTGCTCGACCACACTGTGCGCAGTCTTAAGTCTGGTCGCACCTTGGCCGATGCGGTGCTCGGCGGCATCGAGGCCAGCGAAGATCCACTGAAAAACGCCATGGGCCGTGTGCAGCGCAACGTCCAGTTGGGCGTGAGTTTGCCGGACGCGATGTCGGACATGGCCGAGCTTTACGAGAAGGACGAGTTTCGCCTGTTCGCCCTCGGCCTCAAGGTCAATCATCGCTATGGCGGCAACGCCAGCGAACTGCTGGAAAACCTGATCAAGATGATCCGCGAGCGCGATCAGGCCTCGCGCCAGTTGCGCGCCATGACTGGCGAAACCCGCCTTACCGCGTGGGTGCTGGGCTTGCTGCCGATTGCCATGGCCGGGTATTTCCTGATGGCCAATCCGATTTATCTGGTCGCCATGTGGCACGACCCGTCCGGGCAGCGAATGCTGGCCACGGCGTTCGGCATGCAGGTGATTGGCAGTCTGTTGCTCTGGCGGATGTTGCGCAGCCTATGACCACACCCCTGATGATCAGCGCCGTGTTGTTGCTCGGCGCCGCCCTGTTACTGATTGCCAGCCTGCTGGAGCAACGCCGCCGTGCGCGGCAGATCAGCCGGCGACTGGACGGTGACCTGATCCGCGAAAACCGTTTCGGCAACCTGTTGCACGTGCTCGGCGAGAGCCAGGTCGGCCAGCGCAGCGTCAAGCTCGACAACGAAACCCAGACGTTACTCAACCGTCTCGGCTGGCGCAGCGCTCGTCAGCGCTCGCTGTTCGCCGCCTGCCAGATCGGTACGCCGTTGTTACTGCTGGCGCTGACGGTGTTGCTGCAATCGGTGTTTTTTCCGACCGTAGAAAAACAATGGATCGCGCCGTTGTTCGCCCTCGGTGTCGGCTACTTGTTGCCCAAACGGTTGCTGGTGATGGCGGTGGCGCGGCGGCAAAAACAACTGTCGACCGAGATCGGCACCTTCCTGCCACTGCTGCGCATCCTCTTCGAATCCGGCATGGCCGTGGAGCAGGCGCTGCGCGTGTTGAGCCACGAAAGTCAGGCGTTGCTGCCAGTGCTGACTCAGGAATTACGTCTGGTGCTGGCGCGGGTCGACTCCGGTCTTGAGCTGGGAGAGGAACTGAACAAAGCCACGCAATTGCTGGCGGTGGACGAGTTCACCGACACCTGTGTGATCCTTCAGCAGTTGCTGCATCAGGGCGGCGGGGCGATGAAGTCGCTGCTCTCGCTCAAGCAACTGCTTGATGACCGGCGCCTCACGCGCCTGCAGGAATACATCTCGAAGATGTCCGCAAAAATGTCCGTCGTGATGATGCTGTTTCTCTTCCCGGCGTTATTGATCGTCCTCGCCGGCCCGGGCTTTACCGCCCTGGCCAAGGCCTTGGGGGCTTGAAGGAGTGGTGATGAAAGCAATGATTGCCGGTGCATGTCTGTTGTTGCTCGGTGGCTGTGCCAGCACCGGGCAGAACCCCTGGGAAGCGCTGACCAACAGCGCCAGTTGCGGCAAGCTCAGTTCAGATCAGCAACTGTCGTTGAACCTGGCCGATGACATGGCCAAAGACGGCAAGCTCCACGCCAGCCTGGCCAACCTGCAAAGCCTGCCGGACAACCTCGCCGATGTGCGGTTGCGCAAGGCCAAGGTTTACCGTTTGCTCGGTCGCAGCGAGGCCGAACCGTTGTATCGCAGCCTGCTCGGCACCTGCCTGGCGGCCGAGGCCGAACATGGTCTGGGCCAGCTCGCGGCGGCCAGATCCGATTACGGTCAGGCACAGGCGCACCTGCAACGCGCCGCGCGGTTGGCGCCCACCGATGAAAAAATCCGCAACGATCTTGGCGTGGTTTACCTCAATCAATTGCGCATCGAAGACGCGCGTTTTGAATTCCTCACCGCCATGGAGCTCAAGCAAAGCGATAAATTGGCCGCGCTGAATCTGGTCACGCTGTTGCTGTATCAGGACGATTGGAACCGCGCCGCCGAACTGGTCAGCCGCTTCGGGTTGAGCCCCGCGCAATTCAGCGAAGCTCAGAGCCGCGCGGAAAAACTCAAAGTCCCGAGCCCTGCCACTGCCGCCGTCACAGCGATGCTCAAGTAAGGAGAGCCGCGATGAAAACCGCGATTTTTTGTCTTGCTCTGTTGGCTCTGCCGCTCACCGGTCATGCCATCGACGCCGGCCCGGCCTCGGCCCAGCAACAGGAAACCGAGGGCTGGCTGCAACTGCAAAGCCGCAACAAAGTGGCCTCGCCGAAAGTACAGACGGTGACGCCGACTGAACGGGAATTGGCGATGCAGCGCTGGCTGAAAAGCTACGAGCATCAGATACCGCAGTTTTTTGATCAGGATCAGGGTGGCGAGGTCGATAGCGGTTCGGGGGGCTAGCAGGTTCACCGCGTTATCGTTCATCGCGAGCAGGCTCGCTCCCACAGGTTCTACATGGGCTTGAAAATCGCGCATACCTTTGTAGGAGCTGCCGCAGGCAGCGATCTTTTGACTTTGATTTTTGAAGGTCAAGATCAAAAGATCGCAGCCTGCGGCAGCTCCTACAGGGAGTGGATTTCAAGTCGGGATGTTTAATCGTGTATCGAAATCTCAGAAGCATCCCACAAGGTTTTCAGGTTGTCCGTCGGACGTGCGCTCACTAGTCTTGGGCTGTCGCTGACACCTCAGCGATCGGGTGTGGAAACCTGAATGTTAAGTAGATGCATTGCACCAGCACCGTAATCGTTGCCGACGTCTTCGTTCGTCTGCAAACTGCGTCGCGGCGGCTGTGCGTGGGCAGACTTCGGTCTGGCCGGTTGCCTACTTATCGGTATTTCCACCCCGCGTACAGCTGCCACCTTTTTGTCGTGTGGAAACGACAACAGGTGGCTCCTTCAGCCAAGTAGGAGTTTTTCATGGACAAACTGATTCCCGATCCACCCCTCGAAACCACCCCACTCGCCGACGCCATCCGCGCCGATGACCAGGCGAAAAACCGCGAAGCGATCAAGCGCGCGCTCGATTTCTATCTCTGCCCCGAACCGAAAAAACCGCGCCAGCCGAGCACGATGTTCCTCGTCAATCCGAGTGTCGACACCGAAAGCCTGCTCGCCCACGCCTGCGAATCACTGGCCAGCGCCAGCACAGCGGCCAGCAACTTCGCCAATGAACTGAGCGGCGCGCAACGCAGCACCGTGTTGGGCATCCAGCAAATTGTCATGCTCGCCGAACTGGCGGTGAACCGGGCGCTGGATCGGGTCGACCCGCAAACCTGATCCGCAGAAAAAACCGCGTTATCGTTCATCGCGAGCAGGCTCACTCCTACATTTGGAATGCGTTCCCCTGTAGGAGTGAGCCTGCTCGCGAAAGCGGTATGACAAGCGCCGCCTATCTACAACTGATAACTGAAACTGATGCTGTACCGCGGCTTGCGATTGAACGTATCCAGCGCTTCATCCGACATCGCCTTCGCCGCCTCCAGTGCAATGTTGTAGTACTTGGCATCGCCAAACCTCAGACCGATCGCCGCCGATGACAGATTGTTGGCTTGCACCGGCAGTTCATTGAACCAACTGCGCGAACGATCGAGCACGACGTACGGCTGGAGGATTCGCACCCAGTTGCCGTCGCGGTTGAAGCTGTAGTTGACCTCGTAAGCCACCCCCCAACCCTTGTCGCCGGACGCCTGATCATCGGGATAGCCGCGACCGAAGTTCTGCCCGCCGAACACCGCCCGTTCACTGTCGGGCAAGGTGTCGTCGCTCCAGTACAACGCCGCCGACAGCACGCCTTGCCAGTTGTCGAGGAACTTGTCGCTCTGTACGCCAGAGAGCCGCACACGGAAGAAATCCAGGTCGATATCGCTGGAATTGGTCTTCGCGCCCAAGCTGTCAAAGCCCTGATAAACCCCGGCGCTGAGAATTCGCAGTTGCCGCGCATCGGCCTTGCGCCAGTCGCCTTCGAAGGCGAGGGCGCGGATGTCGGTGCGGAACTCCGTGCTGAACGGGAAGTTGATGCCGTCGTAGCGAGTCTTGTCATTGACCGCATACAGGCGCGAGCCGGCGGTCAGCAGTTCGTTGGACGCGGCAATCAACGGTACGTTGAAGCCGATGGAATATCGGTCGTTTTCGCGATGGGTATCCAGGCGTCCGCCACCGTTGATCAACACTTCGGTTCCGGGGTCGGCGCGATAGCGTGAGGCCGACAGATTCAGTTGCGTGCCTTCGGCGTCGAGGAACTGGCTGTAGTCGAGGCGGTAGTAACGTTCGTGGTCGTCACCGGGCGGGAACA
Organism: Pseudomonas sp. LBUM1652; assembly: GCF_059716105.1. NCBI lineage: Bacteria > Pseudomonadati > Pseudomonadota > Gammaproteobacteria > Pseudomonadales > Pseudomonadaceae > Pseudomonas > Pseudomonas sp. LBUM1652. Next base: position 784,359 of record NZ_CP166804.1, read on the forward strand.
GACCGCTGAGGCTCAGTTGTTCACCCATGGAGGTCTGCGAGTTACTGCTGACGCCGAGCAAGGCCTGGGGGCCGTTGCGGTTGTCTTCGGTGGTGCTCAGTGTGCTGGTGAACGGTTTGCGGCTGGCCTGGGCGACGAGTGTCGTGGCGCCGTCGGTGGTGCCCGGCGGTGGCACCTGGGCCTGGATGGTCACGCCGGGAATGCGCGTCATCAACGTGGTGTAGCGCTCGAAGGTCTTGCGGGTCAGCGGCCGTTCGGCCTGGATTTTCGCCGCCAGTTTGTCGAGCAGGCCTTTGACTCGGCCGACATCGCCCTGCATCTGCACGTCGCGCACATAGCCTTCAACCAGCACCACCCGCGCCACGCCGTCATCGAAACTCTGTTGCGGCAGGAAGGCGTAGGACAGCAGGTAGCCATCCTGTTGGTAGCGGCGGGTGATGGTGCGTGTGGCTTCGATCAAGTCGGCGAGGCTGGCCTCGCGGCCGATCAGTGGCTTGTAGATTTCGGCCAGTTCGTTGAGTGGATAGATTGTCCCGCCTTCGATCTGCACGGTTTTGAGATTGACTTTGGTCTCCATCAACAACGGTTGCGCGGCGGTCGCGCCGGGGTCAGGCACTTGCAGCGGCGCGGCGGCCGGGCGATAGGCATCGGCCGGCAGATTCGGCACGGGCAGGTTGCGGATGGTTTCGTTGCTATTGAGAAAGCTGGGCAGGGTGTCGGCGAGGGCGGTGGAACTGAGACTGAGGAACAGCAGGGATGCCATAACGCGCATAGGACACTCCATGGTCAGATCACAGCGAGGGCTGATTTTTTCCTAAGAAAAAAGCGGAAGACTCGTGGGAATCTTCCGCCTTCAACCAAGCGTAGGCGCTGTAGGTGAGGCCGTCGAATCGGCCAGGTGCAATTTAGCGTTTGTTGCCTCCCAGAGCGCCGGTCAAACCACCGAGTACGCCGCCCAATCCGCCAGTGGTGCCGCCCGTTGTGGTGCCACCGTTAACCAGACCGCCGACCGCTGCGACGGTGCCGCCGACGTTAGTGACCAGGCCACCGACAGCTGTAGTGACCGGGTTGTTGGTGGCAGCAATCGCGCCACCGAGGTTGCTGACCGCGCTACCGGCCTGGCCGGTGAGACCAGCGACTGGCGAGCCGAGGCCGGTCGCCGCGCCGAGTTGTTGGGTCACGGTGGTGACGCCACTGGTGACTGGATTCAGCGCGCCGCCCAGTGTGGCGCCAACGGTGGCCAGTGGTGAGGTTGTCGCTGTGATCGGTGCGCCCGAGCCACCCAGAACTGTGTTCAGCGAGGCGATGGTATTGCCCAGCCCGCCAGCAGTGACACCACCGGCACTGACCACGCCGTTGGTATTACCGGCGTTCAAGCCTGTGCCAACGTTGACGACTGCGCCGCCGACGGTTTGCAGTAAGCCAGTGCCGCCGAGGCCACCGCCGATACCGCCACTCCCTGAACCGGTGCCGTTGGACACCAGGCCGCCAGCCTTGCCCGCCGCCGTACCGACATTGCTCAGTGCGCCGCCGAGGGTGTTGGTCAGGGCATTGCCGTTACCCGCGTCGGTGACTTTGTCGCCGACACCATCAACGGTGCTGCCGACTTTCTGGATCACGCCTTTGAGCGGGTCGCCCAGACCGGTGGCATCACCGATTTTGTCGGTGGTGCTTTCAACCATGGCAATCACCGGCACCAGGCCGCTGCCGACTTTATTGGTCAATTGGCTGGTCGGGCCGTTGCTGAGGGTGGTGTTGAGGGTGTCGCCGAGCATGGTGACTTTCTCCCCTACGCCATCGAGTACCGGTGCGACTTTAGTGACCACGCCGCCGACCACGGGAACGCTGCTGGTCGCGGTGGCCAGTTTGCCGCTGAGGTCGGACACTCCATCGCCGACATCCGTTACGACGCCACCGACCGAGGCCACGGTGGTGGTCAGGCCTTTGGGATCAGTGGCCAGCTTGCCGATGCCATTGGCCACGCCATCGCCCAAAGTCGTGACGACGTTGCCGGCGGTGTTGGCCGCGCTCTGCACTACGCCACCGACCACAGGCACGGTGCTCAAGGAGTCACCAATCTGGCCGACGCCGTCGCCGACGCCGCTGACCGTTTTGCCGACATCCTGCACAAGGGTGGTCGTCACCAGTGCAGCCGGGGTGGATGGATTGGTCGGATTGGTCGGGTCTGTCGGATTGGTTGGGTTGGTTGGATCGGTCGGGGTACCGCCAGTTCCACCTGTACCGCCTGTCCCACCGGTTCCACCTGTACCGGCAGTATCTCCGGTCCCTCCGGTTCCGCCTGTGCCTCCGGTACCATCGGTGCTGGTTGCCGGAGAGGAACTGCCGGAACTGCTCTTATGACCGCCACCGCCGCTGCTGCAACCGGTGAGGCCGAGGGAAAGGATCAATGCCAGAGCGATTGCCGATTTGCACCACACGTCTTGAGTTTTCATGATCGAGATTCCTTGCACCTGTAACAACATTCGTCGTTTTCGATGGCTCACCGATCTGTTGTCGGTGATGCCTCGTCCGTGGTGCCAATCTCGATCCGGGGGCGGATTCACGCCATTCTCAAGTTGGTATTAACGCCTTTATATATAAGGCGATGCACAGCGCCTAAGGACTAATACCCAAGGTATAGAAGGGCAAAAAAAGCCTTTAGAATCAAGGCCTGGTATTTATCGGGGAAGGGGACAGGTCGCGTAAAAACTTAAGTGATATATACACAATTAACAGGCTGTCCTTCTCCCAGGATGCCAGAGCTCTGTGTTGAAAGAGGCTCTTGTGGCGAGGGGATTTATCCCCGATGGGTGGCGCAGCCGCCCCAAAAACCTGAGAGCGGGGTGGGGCAGATATACCCTGTGCGCAGGTTTGCGACGGCTGCGCCGCCCATCGGGGATAAATCCCCTCGCCACAGATGCCTTCACACATAGGCTGCTTTCATCGAGCTTTATGTGGATCAGGCGATCGGCTGCCAATTCCCCACCATATGTTCCAGGTCTCCAGCGCCCACCAGCCGCAGTTCCCCACTCGAGCCCGCCGCGCTCGCCAGCAACGTCACTTCGCTTGGCAATCGCACCGGTTTGCGAAAGTGCACAGTGATCTCCAGATTGGCCTTGGGCAAGTGATCCGCCAACGCCGCCAGCGTGCGCGCCTTGTTCCACAAACCGTGGGCGATGGCCGTGGGAAAGCCGAACAGCTTGGCGCTGGCCGCACTCAAGTGGATCGGGTTGTAGTCGCCCGACACTTTGGCGTATTGCCGGCCAATGTCCGCCGGGGCTTGCCACTTCGCTGTTTCCACCAGCGCCTGGGTCGATTCCCAATTCTGCTCGACAGGCTCACCGTCAAGTTTCACCCCGCGGCAGAGCATCTGACTTTCGGCTTCCCACAACGGCCCGAGTTGATCATCCAGCGTGGTCAGCAGATCGAACGTCGCGCCCTTGGGATGCGGTTGCAGGTTGTGCACGCGCACGCTGACTTGCGCACGACTGATCCCACCCATCGGGCGCAGCACGCGAATGCGGTTGCTCAGATGAATGAGCCCCAGCAGCGGAAACGGAAAATCCTTCGCCGTGAGCAATTGCATCTGCAAGGCAAACGCGAGGATGTGTGGATAAGTCGGCGGCAGCAGGCCGTCGTCGGCAAAACCGCAGACCTTGCGGTAGTTTGCCAGGCGTTTGCCATCGACATCGACTAAACAGCGCAGGCCGCTGTCGGGCAGTTGCGTGCCGGTGATTTTGCGACGCGTCGCTGCCCGCGCATACAGCCCGGGCAGACTCGGTTCGCGTTCCAGTGTGTGCCATTCGATGCTCATGCCTAAGCCCCCAGAACACTTTGTCCACAGACCCGCAGCGCCTGCCCGGTGAACGCGCCGGTGCCCGGTTGCGCCAGCCACGCGACGGCTTCGGCGACGTCTTGGGGCAAGCCACCCTGGCCCAGCGAACTCATGCGTCGCCCGGCTTCACGCAGGCCAAAGGGAATGTGTGCGGTCATCTGGGTTTCGATGAAACCGGGGGCCACGGCGTTGATGCTGATGCCGCGTTCCAGCAGCGTCGGCGCCCAGGCTTGGGCAAGACCGATCAAACCGGCCTTGCTTGCGGCGTAGTTGGTTTGCCCGCGATTGCCGGCGATCCCGCTGATCGAGGCGAGCAAAACCACCCGCGCGTTGTCGTGCAACGTGCCGCTGTCGAGCAGGGCTTTGGTCAGCACTTGCGGGGCGTTGAGGTTGACCGCCAACACCGCGTCCCAGAATTCCGGGGTCATGTTGGCCAGGGTCTTGTCGCGGGTGATCCCGGCGTTGTGCACGAGAATGTCGAGACCGTCCGGCAATTGTTCGATCAGTTGCGCGGCGGCATCTTCGGCGCAGATATCGAGGGTGATGCTGCGCCCGCCAAGTCGTGCAGCGAGGGCTTCGAGATCGGTCTTGGCCGGCGGTACATCGAGCAGAATCACCTCAGCGCCATCGCGTGCCAGGGTTTCGGCAATCGATGCGCCGATACCACGTGCCGCGCCGGTGACCAGCGCCTTGCGCCCGGCCAATGGTCGCGTCCAGTCCGTCACGGGCGTGGCACACGCAGTCAGGCGAATCACTTGCCCGGACACGAAGGCACTTTTCGGCGAGAGGAAAAACCGCAGCGGGCCTTCCAGTTGATCTTCGGCGCCTTCGCCAACATAGATCAATTGCAGGGTGCCGCCGCTGCGCAGCTCTTTGGCCAGCGAGCGGGAAAAACCTTCCAGGGCCCGTTGGGCACTGGCGGCGAACGGATCGCGCAGGGTTTCCGGCGCACGGCCGAGAATCACCAGATGGGCACTGTGATCAAGATTCTTCATCAGGGGCTGAAAGAACTCGCGCAGTTGCTTGAGCTGGTCGGTGTGCTGCAAATCACTGGCGTCGAAGACCACGGCTTTGAGTTTCGGGCCGAGGCCGGGAATCCATTCGGTGGCCGTCGCCGGTTGCTCGCCGTAGCGATAAATCCCCTCGGTCAAACGGTTGGCAAACGCGCTGACGCGCTCGGCCAGCGGCCCGCCGCCGATCAGCAGCGCACCTTCCACCGGCCGCAGGCGTCCGGCCTGCCAGCGCTCCAGTCGCACCGGCGACGGCAGGCCCAGTGCCCCGACCAGACGATGGCCGATGGACGAGTTGGCGAAGTCGATATAGCGGTCAGACATGGAACGCTCTCCAAAAGTTGGGGTTCAAAGTGTGGACTACTCACGGCAATCAATCGTTCGATCCACGCAATAAGGCCTACGCTAGAACACTGAGGTTTAGCAGGTCTTGCAGATAAATGCGGAAGCTGTGGGAGAGCAGTTTATGTGGCGAGGGGATTTATCCCCGATGGGGTGCGCAGCGGCCCCTGACCTGCGGACGCGATTTGCCTGATAAACCGCGATTGCAGAATTTGGGGCCGCTGCGCGTCCCATCGGGGATAAATCCCCTCACCACAGGCTCGCTCCCACAGGGGGGCTGCGTGAAATTTCGATCATTTAACAAGGAGCTTTTCATGAGTCAGCTGCGCCGCGTCGCGATCATCGGCGGTAACCGTATCCCTTTCGCCCGTTCCAACGGACCGTACGCCGCTGCCAGCAATCAGGCGATGCTCACCGCAGCCCTTGAAGGCCTGATCGAACGCTACAACCTGCACGGCCAGCGCATCGGCGAGGTGGTGGCGGGTGCGGTACTTAAATTGTCACGGGATATGAACCTGACCCGCGAATGCGTGCTCGGCTCGCGCCTGTCACCGGCCACCCCGGCATACGACATCCAGCAAGCTTGCGGCACCGGCCTTGAAGCCGCGTTGCTGGTGGCCAACAAAATCGCCCTTGGCCAGATCGATTGCGGCATCGCTGGCGGCGTCGACACCACGTCGGACGCGCCGATCAGCGTCAGCGAAGGTCTGCGCAAGATCCTTCTGCAAGCCAATCGCGCCAAGACCACCGGCGACAAACTGAAGACTTTCCTGCAACTGCGCCCCAAACACCTGATCCCGGAATTCCCGCGCAACGGCGAAACGCGCACCGGCCTGTCGATGGGCGAACATTGTGAGCTGATGGCGCAGACCTGGAATATTCCTCGCGAGGATCAGGATCAACTGGCCCTCGAAAGCCATCACAAACTCGCGGCTTCCTACAGCGAGGGTTGGCATAACGACCTGATGACACCGTTCCTCGGTCTGACCCGCGACAACAATTTGCGCCCTGATCTGACCCTGGAAAAACTCACCTCGCTGAAACCGGCCTTCGAAAAAAGCGCCAAAGGCACGCTGACAGCGGGCAACTCCACGCCACTCACCGACGGCGCTTCCGTGGTGCTGCTCGGCAGTGAGGAATGGGCGAAGGAACGCGGCTTGCCGATCCTCGCGTACCTGCGCGATGGCGAAGCGGCGGCGGTGGACTTCGTCAACGGCGCCGAGGGGCTGCTGATGGCGCCGGTGTATGCGGTGCCAAGGCTGCTGGCGCGTAATGGGCTGAGACTGCAGGATTTTGACTATTACGAAATTCATGAAGCGTTCGCCGCGCAGGTTTTGTGCACGCTCAAGGCCTGGGAAGATCCCGAATACTGCAAAACCCGGTTGGGGTTGGATGCGCCGCTGGGTTCGATCGACCGCAGCCGACTCAACGTGAAAGGCAGCTCGCTGGCGGCGGGGCATCCGTTTGCTGCGACCGGTGGGCGGATTGTCGCGAATTTGGCGAAGTTGCTGGATGCGGCGGGCAAGGGGCGTGGGTTGATTTCGATTTGTGCGGCGGGCGGGCAGGGGGTAACTGCAATTATTGAACGCTGACCACAATCCCATCGCAGGAGTGAGCCGTGTCAGATTCTGTCGCAAATGCCCTCAACGTCATTTGCCAACATTCCCGACAGGCTCAGCTATCATTCGCAGCGGTCGATTTTCCGGCACAGTGTGTGCATCTTCACGGTTCACAGGTCGGCAACCCCTCCCCGTGATGCGAGGATTGCCGTATAACGAGTGACATTCGCGTGTTTGGTAATAAAGGACCCACAATAAAAGCTGATGAAGACTCCAAAACGCATTGAACCCCTGATCGAGGACGGTCTGGTCGACGAAGTGCTGCGCCCACTGATGAGTGGTAAAGAAGCAGCTGTTTATGTGGTGCGCTGCGGCAATCAGTTACGTTGCGCAAAGGTCTACAAGGAGGCGAACAAACGTAGTTTCCGCCAGGCGGCCGAGTATCAGGAAGGCCGCAAGGTTCGCAACAGCCGACAGGCTCGCGCGATGGCCAAGGGCTCCAAGTTCGGTCGCAAAGAGACCGAGGATGCCTGGCAGAACGCCGAGGTTGCGGCGCTGTTCCGTCTGGCCAGTGCCGGGGTACGCGTACCCAAGCCTTACGATTTCCTCGACGGCGTGCTGTTGATGGAACTGGTGGCCGACGAATTCGGCGAGGCGGCACCGCGTCTGAACGACGTGGTGCTGGAGCCGGATCAGGCGCGCGAGTATCACGCGTTCCTGATTTCGCAGATCGTGCTGATGTTGTGTACCGGTCTGGTGCACGGTGACCTCTCCGAGTTCAACGTGCTGCTGACACCGACCGGGCCGGTCATCATCGACCTGCCGCAAGCGGTGGATGCTGCGGGCAACAACCACGCGTTCAGCATGCTCGAACGTGACGTTGGCAACATGGCTTCGTATTTCGGCCGTTTCGCGCCGGAACTGAAGAAGACCAAGTACGCCAAGGAAATGTGGGCGTTGTACGAAGCCGGCACCTTGCACCCGGCCAGCGTGCTGACCGGCGAGTTCGACGATCCGGAGGATCTGGCCGATGTTGGCGGGGTGCTGCGCGAGATCGAAGCGGCGCGGCTGGACGAAGAGCGCAAGCAAGCGATTCGTGCGGCAGACGACGAGCCCAAAGGCAAGTCGGATGAACCACCGCCGCCACCGTGGATGCAGTGATTGCGTAACAAAAAACCCGGCTTCGGCCGGGTTTTTTTATATTTGCATTACCCCTTGTAGGAGCTGCCGAAGGCTGCGATCTTTCGATCCTGTTTTTTAAGGGCAAGATCAAGAGATCGCAGCCTTCGGCAGCTCCTACAAGGAATGTATGTGACCAGCCCGCGCAACGCCCACCTGATCATCACCGCCCGGCTGATTTCCGATTTCGGCGCCTTCCTCAACATGGTCGCGCTGGCCACTTACGTCTATCTGCTGAGCAACAGCGCAATGAGCGTCGGCATCTTCCTGGCCAGCCGCGTCGGTGGCGGGATCTTCGCCAGTCTGATCGGCACGGGGTTTTACCGACGCTTCAGCGGCCGTCTGCCGCTGATCGCCTTCGATCTGTTGCGTGCCGGTGTGTTGGGGTTGCTATTGATCGTGCCGGTCGCTCAGCAAGCGCTGCTGTTGCCGTTTATCGCCTTCGGCCTGGGCCTGGGCAATTCGATGTTCGCCATCGGTCTCAATAGCCAGTTGCCGCGCTTGATTGAGCCTGCGCATTTGCTCAAGACCAACGCCTGGATCACCTCGGCCTCATCGGCGGCGATGGTTGGCGGCAGTCTGGTTTCGGGATTGCTGGTGGCCGGTTTCGGTTTTGAAGTGGTGTTCGCGCTAAACGCGCTGACCTACTTGCTGGCAGCGTTGTTGATTGTGCCGCTGCGTTTCGACACCCCGATCCTCAATGAAAAATCCGCACGCGGCGAGTGGTCAGCCCTCAGGCAAGGTCTGCGCAGTGCCCCGGTGATTGCCGCGATGCTTGCCGTGACGATGGCCGACACCTTGGGCAGCGCCGCGCACAACGTCGGTTTTCCGATCATTTCAAAACTGCTGTCACCGGATTCGGCAAGCACCACATTGGGCTTGATGCTGGCGGTGTGGGCCAGTGGCAAGCTGCTCGGAGCGCGTATCGCCAGCCGCCTGAAAGGCTCCGACAACATTCACCTGGAACGGCGGTTTTTCTTCGGCGTGGCGCTGATGTCTTGCGGTTTTATCCTGATGTTCCAGCAGCACAGTCTGTTCGGGTTGCTGCTGTTTTCATTGCCGGCGGGTTTGGGCGACGGCTTTTCCGAGGTCGGTCTGCTTTCGCGGCTACAACGTGAGCCCGAGGATTTGCGTCTGCCGATCTTCAGCTTCCTGACGCTGTTGCAAATGACCGGGTTCGGCATCGGCATGCTGATCGCCGCGCCGTTCTACCAATGGTGGACGCCCGGTGCCGTGGTCATGCTGTTCCACGGCATTCCCCTCGGCACCTTGCTCACGGTGAAAGTATTGGCGCTCAGGCGCGGGCGGGTGTTGCGCAGCAGCCCGACGCCAGCTCCTTGAGGATCGGGCAGTCGGGGCGATGGTCGCCCTGGCAGTGTTCGACCAGATCCTGCAGGGTGTCGCGCAACTGGCCCAGCTCGCGGATCTTCTGGTTCAACTCGTCGATGTGCTGCCGCGCCAGGGCCTTCACATCGGCGCTGGCCCGTTGCCGGTCCTGCCAGAGCGTCAGCAGCTTGCCGACTTCCTCCAGAGAAAACCCCAGGTCCCGCGAACGCTTGATGAAGGCCAATGTGTGCAAGTCGTCATCGCCGTAAATCCGATAGCCGCTGTCGGTACGATGGGCCGCTTTGAGCAAACCGATCGACTCGTAATAACGGATCATTTTCGCGCTCAGGCCACTGTGGCGGGCCGCTTGGCCGATGTTCATCGGTGCTCCTCCAGATCCTTGGGTTTCCAAGTTTTCAACAGTAGCGCATTGCTCACCACGCTGACGCTCGACAGCGCCATCGCCGCACCGGCCAGCACCGGGTTGAGGAAGCCGAACGCCGCCAGCGGAATGCCGATCAGGTTGTAGACGAAGGCCCAGAACAGGTTCTGGCGGATCTTCGCGTAGGTCTTGCGGCTGATTTCCAGCGCCGCCGGCACCAGCCGTGGATCACCGCGCATCAGGGTGATGCCGGCCGCATGCATGGCCACGTCGGTGCCACCGCCCATGGCGATGCCGATGTCCGCCGCCGCGAGTGCCGGGGCGTCGTTGATACCGTCGCCGACCATGGCGACCACGCCGGTTTTCTTCAGCTCGGCAACGGTGGCGGCTTTGTCCGCCGGCAACACTTCGGCGTGAACATTTTTGATGCCCAGAGCCTCGGCCACGACGCGCGCGCTGCCACGGTTGTCGCCGGTCAGCAGATGGCTTTGGATATCTCGGGCGGCGAGTTGTTGCACCGCTTCCAGTGCGCCGGGTTTCAACGTGTCACCGAAAGCGAACAGACCGAGCACGCGCGGCTGCGGACTTTGTTCGATCAGCCATGAAAGGGTGCGGCCCTCGGCTTCCCAGGCTTGCGCAGAGTCAGCCAGACTGCCGGTGCTCAAACCACTTTCTTCGAGCATCCGCCGATTGCCCAGCGCCAGACGCCGACCGTCTAGGCTGCCGGCGATGCCGCGACCGGTCAGGGATTGGCTATCGCTGACGTCGGGCACCTTCAGATCACGTTCAGCGGCCGCATCCAGCACGGCTTTGGCCAACGGATGCTCACTGCCACGTTGCAGCGCGCCGGCCAGTTTCAGCAGTGTGTTTTCGTCGCCATCGACCGCGCTGAAATGGGCGATGCGCGGCGTGCCAGAGGTCAGCGTGCCGGTTTTGTCGAACACCACGTTGCTGACTTCATGGGCACGTTCCAGGGCTTCGGCGTCCTTGATCAGAATGCCGTGACGCGCGGCCACGCCAGTGCCGGCCATGATCGCGGTCGGCGTGGCGAGGCCGAGCGCACAGGGGCAAGCGATGACCAATACCGCGACAGCATTGATCAGCGCGGTTTCCAGCGGCGCGCCGTATAGCCACCAGCCGATCAGCGTCGCCAGGGCCAACACCAATACTGTCGGCACGAACACTTGGCTGACTTTATCCACCAGTTTCTGGATCGGTGCTTTCGCCGCTTGAGCGTCTTCGACCAGACGAATGATCCGCGCCAGCACGCTTTCGGCGCCAAGGGCGGTGGTGCGCACCAGCAAGCGGCCTTCACCGTTGATCGCGCCGCCGGTGACTTTATCACCCGGTTGTTTCGGCACCGGCAGGCTTTCGCCGCTGATCAAGGCTTCGTCGGCGTGGCTTTGGCCTTCCAGCACTTCGCCATCGACCGGGAAACGCTCGCCGGGTTTGACCAGTACCTGATCGTTCAGGCGCAGGGCGCTGATGGCGACGTCCTGTTCGCGGCCGTCGATCACTTGAATCGCCCGCTCCGGACGCAAGGCTTCAAGGGCGCGAATGGCGCTGGCGGTCTGACGTTTGGCGCGGCTCTCCAGATATTTACCGAGCAGTACCAGTGCAATCACCACGGCCGAGGCTTCGAAATACAGATGCGGCATGCGCCCGGCGGCGGTCGCCCACTCGTAAAGACTCAAGCCATACCCGGCGCTGGTGCCGAGCGCGACGAGCAAGTCCATGTTGCCTGCGCCGGCGCGCACGGCTTTCCACGCGGCCACGTAAAAGCGCGCACCGAAGATGAATTGCACAGGTGTGGCGAGGGCGAATTGCACCCAGGCCGGCAGCATCCAATGGATGCCGAATGGCTGCAGTAACATCGGCAACACCAATGGGAGCGCGAGGGCAATCGCGCAGATCAGCGCCCAGCGTTCATGTTGCAGGCGCTGTTGCTGGTTATCGGTTTGCGGATGTTCGGCTTGCCAGATGCTGGCCGAGTAACCGGCCTTGCTCACGGCGTCGAGCAGGGTTTGTGAGTCGACCTGGCCGAGCAGTTCGAGGTGGGCGCGTTCGTTGGCCAGATTGACGCTGACGCTTTTAACGCCCGGGACTTTGTTCAGGGCGCGCTCGACGCGACCCACGCAGGAAGCGCAGGTCATGCCGTCGATGCTTAACTCGATGGTTTGTTGCGGCACGCTGTAACCGGCGCGCTCAACGGCTGCCATCAACGCCGGCAAACTGTCACCGGGCGCGTGGACTCGCGCCTGTTCGGTGGCGAGGTTGACGCTGACGGCACTGGCGCCGATGACTTTGCTCAAGGCGCGCTCGACACGCCCGGCGCAACTGGCGCAGGTCATGCCGGCAATCGGCAGATCGAAAGTGATGGATTCGGACATCGGTCACGCTCCCTGTAGAAGTTGCCTACAGGATCAACCTTGCCACGCGGGCAAGGTCAAGCGCCAATCTTCTACCGTTGATCGTTCCCATGCGAAGCGTGGGAACGATCATGTGGGAGCGACTTAGTACCCGAGAGCGGCGGGTTTGAGGTACATCCCTTCTTGCGCCATCGCAATCCGGAACTTCAACACGTCCCCGGCCTTGAGCGTGATGTTCTGTGAACCTGGCGCCAGCAATCCCGGATTGCAGCCCGGCACTTGCCCCGGCAACAGTTTCAGACGCAGCGACACATTGCCCGGCGGCAGGTTGAACGAGGTGCTCTGTTCCTGAAACAGCCGCGCCGACAATTGATCCTGGATATACACGCCAATCTCGCAGGAGGTCGCCACTTCCAGGCGCTCGCGGGAAATGATCAGCACCCCGTAGTCCTCTCCGGCGGCGTGCGCCGAAGGGAAAGCGGCAAAAAGACTGAGAAAGCCAAACAGGCTGAATGCTGACCAGCGCATGGCTGAATCTCCTGAGTTCATGTCATAGATGCATGCAGCTTGGCCGAGCGCGGCGCCGATTGCCAGCCCGGCAGTTTATTCAAGAACTTGACCTTACCATCGTGGCAAGCTCGAAACTGCCGGCAACCTCACTCAAAGGAGTCACTCCATGCAAGTGTTCAATGTTCAAGGCATGTCCTGCGGTCACTGCGTCAAAGCCGTCACTCAAGCCCTGCAGTCCAAGGATCCGGCGGCCAGTGTGCGCGTCGATCTGGCTGCCAAAGAAGTCGGCGTCGAAAGTGCGCTGAGCGCAGAACAGGTCATCGCGATCATCAGCGAAGAAGGCTATCCGGCAAAACTGGCCTGAGGTTTTTATAGTTAGCGAGCTATCGGAATGTTCAAGGCGTCCGGGCGCGGCTAGACTGTCGGGCTGCCGACTTGCCAACCTGGATGCCTGATGAACCTCCGTACCATTCTGATCCTTGGCGCCTTGAGCGCCTTCGGTCCTTTAGCGATCGACTTCTATCTGCCGGCATTCCCGTCGATGGCGCTGGCCTTTGGCACCGATGAAAAACACGTTCAACTGACGCTGGCTGCGTATTTCCTCGGCCTGTCGATTGGTCAACTTTTATACGGCCCGGTCGCCGATCGTTTCGGTCGGCGGATTCCGCTGCTCAGCGGCGTTGGGTTATTCACCGTCGCGTCACTGGCCTGTGCTTATGCGCCAAACCTTGAGTGGCTGATCGGCGCGCGTTTTGTCCAGGCGCTGGGCGGTTGCGCGGGGATGGTGATTGCCCGGGCGGTGGTCAGCGACAAATGCGATGCGGTGGGCTCGGCGAAGGTGTTCTCGCAATTGATGCTGGTGATGGGCCTGGCACCGATTCTGGCGCCGATGCTGGGCGGGCTGCTGGTCAACACCACAGGCTGGCAGTCGATCTTCCTGGTGTTGACCGGGTTCAGTGCATTGGCGGGCTTGGCCGTGGCCCTCGGTCTGCCGGAAAGTCTGCCTGACCATGTGCCGCGCCAGCCGTTGTCCGGTGCACTGCGTCAGTACGGGCGGCTGTTCAAGGATCGGGTATTTCTCGGCCACGCCCTGACCGGGGGTATCGCCGTCGCCGGGATGTTTTCCTACATCGCCGGTTCGCCGTTCGTCTTCATCAAACTTTACGGCGTGCCGGCCGAGCATTTCGGCTGGTTGTTCGGCACCAACGCGGCGGGTTTCATTCTGGTGGCTCAGGTCAATGCGCGGCTATTGGCCAAACGCGGCCCGGCCTTTCTGCTGGCGCGTGCAGTGTGGGTGTACCTGTTGGCGGGTGTGGCATTGCTGGCGGTCAGTGCGCTGCACACCGAAGCGCTGTGGCCGCTTTTGATTCCGTTGTTCATCTGCATCGCCAGCCTCGGTTGCATCCTGCCCAACGCTTCGGCATGTGCGATGAACGGCCAAGGAGCGCGGGCCGGCAGTGCGTCGGCGCTGATGGGCTGCTTGCAATTCAGCGTTGCATCCGGCGCCGCTTCTCTGGTGGCAATCCTGCACGACGGCAGCGCAATGCCGATGGCCATGGTCATCAGCCTGTGCGGGTTGTTGGTAGTGAGCGTCGCGATGCTCACCCGGCGTTTGCAGAATGCCCGGGCGGTAGCGCAAGCCGCTGCGTAAGGTGACTCAGCCGGCGGCGCGCTGCTGGCTGCGGTCGGGAAACTGGTGCGGCGCGCAAATTCGCGCTTCGAGGGTGCGGGTGAAGGCCAGGGCTTCGGCTTCACTGCGGAATGTCACGGCGTGCTGGTCGAGTCGAACCTGCCATTGAGACTTTGCCACTTCTTTTATCAGGATCTTCATTGCTGACCTCCCTTACGTAAAAGATGTACCGCAGAGGTTTCGATTGTAGACCCGAATACGATCGCAATTGTGACAACGGTCAAGCATCTGACTGACGGCAAAAAAAGACCGCAGCCCATGCAGGCGCTGCCGCAGGCTGCGATCTTCTGCTCTTCAGAAACCTTCTAAAACAATTTTCCCCTTGGCTTTGCCGCTCTCCAGCAGCTCATGTGCCCGGCGCAGATTGACCGCGTTGATCGTGCCGAAGTGTTCGCCGACCGTCGTCTTCAACGTCCCCGCATCAATCAGCTCGGCCACGCGGTTGAGCAGGTTGTGCTGCTCGATCATGTCTGGCGTCTCGAACAGCGAGCGGGTGTACATGAACTCCCAGTGCAGCGACAGGCTCTTGCGTTTGAGCTTGGTCACGTCCAGCGACTTCGGATCATCGATCAATGCCAGTTTGCCTTGCGGCGCCAGTGCTTCGACCAATTGATCCAGATGCTGATCGGTCTGGGTCAGGCTGGCGACGTGGGTCACGTTGTTAATGCCGGTGCGTTTCAGTTCCTCGCTCAACGGCTGGCTATGGTCGATCACCAGATCCGCGCCCAGCTCCGTGACCCAATCACGGGTCTGCTCGCGCGATGCAGTACCGATCACCTTAAGACCGGTCAGTTGCTTGGCCAATTGAGTAAGGATCGAACCGACCCCGCCCGCCGCGCCGACGATCAGCAGGCTCTGGCCTTCATCGGTTTGGCCTTCGCCGATTTGCAGGCGTTCGAACAACAACTCCCACGCGGTGATCGCAGTCAGGGGCAGGGCGGCGGCTTCGGCGAAACCGAGGGACTTGGGCATATGGCCGACAATCCGCTCATCGACCACGTGCAATTCGCTGTTGCCGCCCGCGCGGGCAATGGAGCCGGCGTAAAAGACTTTGTCACCAGCCTTGAACAGCGTCACTTCACTGCCAACCGCCTTGACCACACCGGCCACGTCCCAGCCCAGCACTTTCGCGGCGCCACCCTCAGGGGCTACGTTCTGCCGTACCTTGGTGTCCACCGGGTTGACCGAGATGGCTTTGACTTCCACCAACAGGTCGCGCGGGCCGGCCATCGGCTCAGGCAGTTCGATGTCTTGCAGGGCTTTTGCGTCGCTGATGGGCAAGGAAGCGTAATAGGCAATGGCTTTCATGAGTGGCTCCGAACAGTAAGTAATGCAGGGCAAATTCGATGGGACAGATGATTGGCTATTTCTTCACAAGATAAAACCGGCTAAAACCGCAGTCTCTTTCAATATTTTTTTGATAATCGGGGCTGTGGATGCTGCGTTTCGATGATTTGCAGTTGTTTGTCCGGGCGGCGGATCTGGGCAGTCTGTCGGCGGCGGCGCGGGTGATGGACATGTCCGCCGCCGTGGCCAGTGCGGCGCTCAAGCGTATCGAACAGCAACTCGGTGCGCGCCTGCTGGCCCGTTCGACGCGCAGCCTGCGCCTGACCGCCGAGGGCGAAGGTTTTCTCGAATACGCCCGTGCGGCATTGAGTAATCTCGATGAGGGCCGGCGGTTACTGGCCAGTGGACAGGAACAGGTCAGCGGGATTTTGCAGCTGTCGGCGCCCTCGGACTTCGGCCGCAACTTGTTGTTGCCATGGCTAGACGAGTTCCAGCGCGAGCACCCGAAGCTCACCGTACGCCTGCTGCTCGGCGACCGTATCGCCGATCTGTTTCGCCAGCCCGTGGACATCGCTCTGCGCTATGGCGAGCCGGAAGACTCCAGCCTGGTTGCCCTGCCTATCGCCCCGGACAACCATCGCGTGCTCTGCGCATCACCGGCCTATCTGGCGCGGCACGGCGAACCGCGCCAGCTCGAACAACTGGCTCAGCACAATTGCCTGTTGTACATGCTCGGCAGTCGGGTTCATGACCACTGGAGTTTTCACGACGGTAAACGCGAGGTCGGCCTGACGGTCAGTGGCGACCGATTCAGTGATGACGCCGACGTCGTGCGTCTATGGGCGGTGGCAGGAGCGGGAATTGCCTACAAGTCATGGCTGGATGTGGGCGCCGATGTCCTTGCCGGGCGCCTCAAAGTGCTGCTGCCAGAGCTGCTGTGCGAACGCGCTCCGCTGAATTTGCTGTGCGCCCATCGCGCACAATTGAGTAAGCCGGTGAACCTTCTGAGGGAAATGCTCGCCAGCCGATGCGCTGAATTGAGTAGTCAATTTCCCGCTTTCCAGAAACTTGATCATTAGTCGCAGCTAAATAGAGAAATTTCTGTCAGGAACAATCACCACCCGTGCAGGCTTAGGCGCGGGACGGGGCTTGCATCCCGCTTATACTAGCGCCCGCCTCATGCCGGTACCGAAACATGGCCCGAACGCCGTCAATGCCGAACTGCCACTGTTTGGATCAGGGCTGCATTTCGTCGCCGGGTTCTGTGCCGGAACATGTTATGTCAACGGCCTGCCTTGCCCCGGTTCAGGGCGATTTTCGCGTCTTGGCCGCCGACCCATTACTGGTCAAGATGTCTGCGAGCAGTAGACGATACGATTCCACAGGGAGTGAATACATGGAACATGCACCTTGCATCAGCCAGATCGCCACGTTGCTGGCCGACCCCAAGCGCAGCGCGATGATGTGGGCGTTGATGGACGGCTCGGCCCGGCACACCGAGGAGCTTGCGCTACTGGCAGGGCTGTCGCCGTCGTCGGCGAGTGCGCATCTGGCACGGCTGGCCACCGGCGGTCTGTTGAAGGTCGAAGTCCGTGGTCGCAAACGGTTTTTCCGTCTCTCGGCGCCGGAGGTCGGGGCGGCGATAGAAGCCCTGGCCAGCGCCACCATCGCCAGTGCCCCTCGGGAAATACCCGAAGTATTCAAGCGCGCCACACCCATGGCCAAACCTCAGGCAGCGCCTTCTTCGCTGTTGCGCGCACGCTTTTGCGATGACCACCTGGGCGGCACGCTGGCTGCCGATCTGTACCAGCGCCTGCTCGACGCCGGCTGGATCGAACAGCTTGAACAGCGCGTGGTGGTGACGCAAAAAGGCGCGAAACAATTGGCCGGTCGCGGGGTATTCATCCAGGCACTCGCCCATCGCAATGTACAGGTAGCCTGTGCCTGCCCGGACTGGAGCGAGCGCCGTCCGCACATGGGCGGTTCACTCGGCGCGGCGTTGCTGCAGTTGTTCATGCAGTCCGGTTGGCTGACGTTGCCCAATGACTCAAGAGCCCTGCAGTTGACGGCCACCGGACAGCGCGAGTTGCACCGTTTCGCCCGGGAAACCGAGCTGGAAATGGCGTTGTAGAGCGATTGAGAAGGACGTCGGGCGTTACGGCGTCGTCTACGACTGCGAGCAGGTCGCATCCAGTACTAACTCTGAATCACCATCGCGCACACTCGATCCGGGGACTTTTCGGATGGGGGAGGCGGCATGGACACTCAAGGCTTCAGCGCGGCAGAACGTTTGGAACGGCTGCCGATCAGCGGTTATCACCGGATTATTTTCATCATCATCGCCTTGGCGTTTTTCTTCGACTCCATGGATCTGGCGATGATGACGTTCCTGCTCGGTTCGATCAAAGCCGAGTTTGGTCTGAGCAGCGCGCAGGCGGGTCTGCTCGCCAGTTCGAGCTTCTTCGGCATGGTGCTGGGCGCGTCGCTTTCCGGCATGCTCGCCGACCGCTTCGGGCGCAAACCGGTGTTTCAGTGGAGCATCGTTCTCTGGGGAGTGGCCAGTTACCTGTGCTCGACGGCGCAAACGGTCGAGACGCTGACGCTGTTCCGCATCCTGCTGGGGATCGGCATGGGCATGGAGTTTCCCATTGCGCAGTCGATGTTGTCCGAGCTGATTCCGGCGCAACGGCGCGGTCGCTACATCGCATTGATGGATGGCTTCTGGCCGCTGGGTTTTGTCGCAGCCGGGGTGCTGTCGTACTTCCTGTTGCCGGTGATTGGCTGGCGCGACATCTTTCTGGTGTTGGCGGTGCCGGCGGTGTTTGTGCTGGCGATCCGGTTTTTCATACCCGAGTCACCGCGCTGGCTGGAACAGGCCGGGCGGCATGGAGATGCCGATAAAGTCTTGAACGGGATCGAAGAGCGCGTGCGATCGTCCCTTGGCGTTGCGACATTGCCGCAACCGCTGCGCCTGCCGCGAACCGTGACGCCTCCGGGCAACTTTTTCTCGGCGCTGAAGCAGATCTGGTCGCCGCAATACCGCCAGCGCACAACGATGATCTGGAGCCTGTGGTTCTTTGCGCTGTTGGGTTTTTACGGGCTGACGTCGTGGCTCAGTGCATTGCTGCAACAGTCGGGTTTCGCCGTAACCCAGTCGGTTTACTACACCGTGCTGATTTCCCTCGGCGGGATTCCCGGATTTCTGATGGCCGCGTGGCTGGTGGAGCGCTGGGGACGCAAACCGGTGTGCATCGTCACGTTGCTCGGCGGCGGGGTGATGGCGTTTCTCTACGGGCAGAGCGCGGTGTTTGGCGGCAACGTGGCCTTGCTGATCAGCACGGGATTGCTGATGCAGTTTTTCCTGTTCGGCATGTGGGCGGTGCTCTACACCTATACGCCGGAGTTGTATCCAACCTCGGCTCGGGCGACAGGCTCGGGGTTTGCCTCGGCGATTGGCCGTGTGGGTTCCTTGCTCGGGCCGTTGATCACCGGGCTGGTGTTCCCGATCACCGGGCAGGGTGGGGTGTTTGCGTTAGGTGCGTTGTGCTTCGCGATTGCGGCGGGGGTGGTGTGGCTGTTCGGGATGGAGACGCGAGGCAAGACGCTGGAAGAGCTGACAGAGTCGACATCGGTATAAATGTGGGCGCGAGCAAGCTCGCTCCCACATTGGATCTTCAGCGTTATTACGGTTTTACCAACCGCGCATCCAGGCTGTTCTGGGCCAGGCGCTTGGCCTGATCCTGGGTCATGCCCAAATGCTCGTACAGCGCATGGAAGTTCTCGGTGACATAACCGCCGAAGTACGCCGGGTCATCGGAGTTGACCGTGACTTTCACGCCACGTTCGAGCATGTCGAGGATGTTGTGCTGCGACATGTGATCGAACACGCAGAGCTTGGTGTTCGACAGCGGGCACACGGTCAGCGGGATCTGCTCGTCGATGATCCGTTGCATCAGGCGCTCGTCTTCGATGGCGCGCACGCCATGGTCGATACGCTGGATTTTCAGCAGATCGATGGCTTCCCAGATGTACTCCGGCGGGCCTTCTTCACCGGCGTGGGCGACGGTCAGGAAGCCTTCGTGACGGGCGCGGTCGAACACGCGCTGGAACTTGCTCGGCGGATGGCCCATCTCGGAACTGTCCAGACCGACCGCGACAAACGCGTCACGGAACGGCAGCGCCTGATCGAGGGTTTTCTGTGCTTCGTCTTCGCTCAAGTGGCGCAGGAAGCTCAGGATCAAACCGCTGGTGATACCCAGTTGCTGCTCACCATCTTTCAAAGCGGCGGCGATGCCGTTGAGCACCACTTCGAACGGGATACCCCGGTCGGTGTGGGTCTGCGGATCGAAGAACGGTTCGGTGTGAATCACGTTCTGCGCTTTGCAGCGCAGCAGGTAGGCCCAGGTCAGGTCGTAGAAATCCTGGGAGGTGCGCAGCACGTCGGCGCCCTGGTAATACAGGTCGAGAAATTCCTGCAGATTGTTGAAGGCGTAAGCCTTGCGCAGGGTTTCGACGTCATTCCACGGCAGGGCGATCTTGTTGCGTTCGGCCAGGGCGAACAGCAGCTCGGGCTCCAGCGAGCCTTCCAGATGCAGGTGCAGTTCAGCCTTGGGCAGGGCGTTGAGCCAGTCGTACATATTCTTTTCTCATCAGGTGCAATGGCGGCATTCTACAGATGCTCGCCGAAACAATTGGCAAAACCTGACCAACCGATCCGTCACACCGCTTCCTGTTCCCGCCGATAGGCGTAGGTATCGGCGAAGCGCGACAGCAGGAATTCGGCGCAAGTGGTGGTCGGATATTTCGCCGGGTGCTGTGCGTCCTGGCAACCGGGCAGGCATTCGATGCGAGTGTCCGGGTGCGGTTCGGCGAAGAACGGCATCGAATAGCGATCCACCCCGAGCGGGCTGTTCACCCGATGTGGCGTCGAGCGGTAACGGTCGTTGCTCCAGCGCGCCATCATGTCGCCGAGGTTGACCACGAAGGTGCCGTCAATCGGCGGCGCATCGATCCATTCACCGTTGACGTTCTTCACTTGCAGGCCACCGGCGCTGTCCTGATAGAGCAGGGTGATGCAGCCGTAATCAGTGTGCGCGCCGGCACCTTGCTGTTCGGCGGAACTGGCGGTGTGGCGCGGTGGGTAGTGGATCATCCGCAGCACACTGACTGGCTCATTGAAACGGCTGTCGAAGAAATCACGTTCAATGCCGAGGGCAATGGTCATGGCGCGCAGCAACGTTTGCGCGAGGGCCTGCATGTCGAGGTAATGCTGCTCCATCAAGCTTTCCCATCCCGCTTGCGCAGGATGGCGGTTCGGCCCGCGCAAGGGTTTTTCTGCCAGCACATCAGGATGGTTCGCCGGCAGGTGCAGGCCCATGTCGAAGGTTTCTTTCAGGTCGCTGGGTTTATCCGGGTCGAGTTGTTCGGTGGCGATGGCGCCATAGCCACGATGGTGGCGGGTCTGGGTGATATCGATCTGAAGTTTTTCCTGCGCAGGTCGCGCAAAAAAGCGTTGCGCATGGTCGAGCAGGGCGTCGATGCGCTGCGCCGGGATAGGATGGCCCTTGATATAGAAGAAGCCCCACTCGCGGCAGGCCCGATCGATTTGTGCGGCGACGGCGGGCCAGGCGTTCTGGTTGTCGCTGTAGAGCGGGCTGATGTCGATGATGGGAAGCTGATCCATACACAATCCTTGGGGCGGTGAGTTTCCAATGTGGGAGCGAGCCTGCTCGCGAAGAGGGCGTGTCAGACAACATCTTTGTTCAATGACACACCGCTTTCGCGAGCAGGCTTGCTCCCACAGGGTTTTGTGTAGTGAGTAAAAATTACTTCGGCATCTCAGCCTTCATGCCTTCCACGTAATAGTTCATCGACGCCAATTCCGCCGTGGTCGCACTCACACCCGCCGGAATTTTCTCGACCCCGGCCTGATCCTTGATCGGCCCGGTAAACGGTTGCAACGCGCCGCTCTTGATGTCGGCAATGATCTGCTCGGCCTCGGCTTTAACCGGCGCCGGCACCAGATCGCTGATCGGCAGTTCAACCGTACCTTCTTTCAGCCCGCCCCAGTAATCCTGCGACTTCCAGGTGTGATTGATGACGCTTTGTGTCGCCTGAATGTAGTGCGGCGCCCAGTCGTTGACGATCGAGGTCAGCACCGCTTTCGGGCCGAAGTGCGCCATGTCCGAGGCATACCCCACCGCGTACACCCCACGGCGTTCGGCCGCCTGAATCGGTGCCGGGCTGTCGGTATGCTGGAACACCACGTCGACACCCTGGTCGATCAGTGCGTTGGCGGCATCGGCTTCCTTGCCCGGATCGAACCACGAGTTGACCCACACCACTTTGATCTCGGTGCCGGGGTTGTACTTGTTCAGGGCCAGTTGAATCGCGTTGATGTCGCGGATCACTTCCGGAATCGGGAACGAGGCGACATAGCCGATCTTCTTGGTCTTGGTCATCTTTGCCGCGAGGAAACCGCCGACGTAGCGGCCCTCGTAAGTGCGCGCCAGATAGGTGCCGAGGTTCTTGTCCTGCTTGTAACCGGTGGCGTGTTCGAAGGTCACTTTGGGAAATTGCTTGGCGACTTTCAGCGTCGGGTTCATGTAGCCGAAAGATGTGGTGAAGATCAGGTCGTACTTGTCCTTGGCCATGTTGCGGATCACCCGCTCGGCGTCGGCGCCTTCGGCAACGTTCTCCACGTAGTTGGTGGTGATCTGTGAGCCGAGCTTCTCCGCCAGCGCCTTGCGCCCCTGTTCATGCTGATACGTCCAGCCGTGGTCGCCGATCGGGCCGATGTAGACGAAACCGACCTTCAGCGGATCGGCAGCGCTGGCGCTCAGGCTGATCCCCAGACCGATAGCGGCGCACAGCAGTTTGTGCAGCGGACGTATTTGCATGAATTGGAGCTCCATTTTGTTGTGTGTGGTCAGCACCAATGCAAATTGCTGACCAACAGGACAAAAAATCAAAAGATCGCAGCCTTCGGCAGCTCCTACATTGGATCGGCGTACTCCTGTAGGAGCTGCCGAAGGCTGCGATCTTTTCAGGCCGGAACCAACGCAGTGCAACTCTGCGAATTCACGCCATCCACTGGTGCGCTAAGGTGTAACGAAACGTTAGCGCCGCCCCGCAGTCAGTAGCTCATTCGCACTCTTCGGTAAAAAGGCCCGCAATGCTCTCAATCCTCAAGCAAGAAAGCTTTCTTGTGCTGGCCCTGCTCGCCGCACTCGTCGCTTATCCACTGGAACACTGGATGCTGCACAGCGGCCAGATGGTCGCGCTGATTTCAGGTCTGGTACTGATCGCTTTCATCGTCGCCGCCTCGATGCGTGTCGCCCATCAAGCTGAACTGCTGGCGGAAAAAGTCGGCGATCCCTACGGCACGATGATCCTCACCCTGGCCGCCGTGCTGGTGGAAGTGGTGATCCTGGCGATCATGATGAGCAACGAAGCCTCGGCGACGCTGGTGCGCGACACCATCTATTCCGCAGTGATGCTCGATATCAACGGCATCCTCGGCCTCGCCGCGCTGATGGGCGGGATCAAGCACGGCGAGCAGTCCTACAACGATGATTCGGCGCGCAGCTACAGCGTGATGATCCTCACCGCCATGGGCGTGTCGATGGTGGTGCCGGAGTTCATTCCCGAGGCCAACTGGAAGATTTATTCGGCGTTCACCATCGGCGCGATGGTGGTGCTTTACGCGTTGTTCCTGCGCATGCAGGTCGGCCCGCACAGCTACTTTTTCAGCTACAGCTACCCGGACAAACGCCGCAAAAAAGAGCCGGCGGAACAGGAGCCGAAACCGGTCAGCCTGGCGCTGTCTATCGGGATTCTGGTCGCGGGTGTAGTGGTGATCGGCGCACTGGCCGAGGTGATGTCCAAGACCCTCGATCTGGGCCTGGAAGGCACGGGGGCGCCGCCGGTGATCACGGCGATTCTGGTGGCGGCGATCTCGGCCGCGCCGGAGATTTTGACCGCGTTGCGCGCCGCATTGGCCAACCGCATGCAGTCGGTGGTCAATATTGCGATGGGCGCGTCACTGTCGACGGTGATCCTGACTGTGCCGGTGATGGAGGCGATGGCGCTGTATACCGGCCAGCCGTTTCAGATGGCGATGACACCGGTGCAGACGGTGATGATTTTCCTGACGCTGATCGTCAGCGCGATCAACCTCAATGACGGCGAGACCAATGCCATCGAAGGCATGACGCACTTCGTGTTGTTTGCGACGTTTATCATGTTGTCCTTGCTGGGCCTCTAACGACGGATGATCGTTCCCACGCAGAGCGTGGGAACGATCAGATTGGGAAAGATCAGGTACCAGCAATCAACTGACGCGCCGCCTGGCTGTGATCAGCGATCAGACCTTTGAGATCCAGCCCTTCAACCTGACCATCGATGACACGCCACTTGCCACCAATCATCACCCGATCAGCCCGATCTGCGCCGCACAACAGCAACGCCGAAACCGGATCATGGCTACCCGAGAAACGCAGTTCATCGAGCTTGAACAACGCCAGATCCGCCTGCTTGCCCACCGCCAGTTCGCCAATGTCAGTACGCCCCAACAGGCTCGCCGAACCCTTGGTTGCCCAGCCCAAAACACGTTCCGGAGTAATCTTCTCGGCGCCGTAACGCAGGCGCTGGATGTACAGCGCCTGACGCGCTTCAAGGATCATGTTCGACGCATCGTTGGACGCCGAACCGTCGACGCCCAGACCAAACAGCGCACCAGCGTCGGTCAGGTCGATACTCGGGCAAATGCCGGAAGCCAGGCGCATGTTCGAACTCGGGCAGTGGCAAATGCCGGTGCCCGCCTGACCGAGGCGGGCGATTTCGTCCGGGTTGAAGTGGATGCCATGGGCCAGCCAGGTGCGCGGGCCGAGCCAGCCGACGCTGTCTAGATAATCCACGGTGCGCAGGCCGAAACGCTGCAGGCAGAAATCTTCTTCATCGAGGGTTTCGGCCAGGTGCGTGTGCAGGCGCACGTCGAGCTTATTCGCCAGTTCAGCGCTGGCCGACATGATTTCCGGCGTCACCGAAAACGGCGAGCACGGCGCCAAAGCGATCTGGATCTGCGCGCCGTCACCGCGCTCGTGATACTCGTGAATCAGGCGCTGGCTGTCGTCGAGAATCACCTGACCTTCCTGTACGGTCTGCTGCGGCGGCAGGCCACCGTCCTTCTCGCCGAGACTCATCGAACCTCGGGTCAGCATGGCGCGCATGCCCAGTTCACGCACGGTTTCGACTTGTACGTCGATGGCGTTTTCCAGACCGTCCGGGAACAGATAGTGGTGGTCGGCGGCGGTGGTGCAGCCCGACAGCAGCAATTCAGCCAAAGCCACTTTCGTCGCGAGGGCGAGTTTTTCCGGGGTCAGGCGCGCCCACACCGGGTACAGGGTTTTCAGCCACGGAAACAACGGCTGATTGACCACCGGGGCCCAGGCGCGGGTGAGTGTTTGGTAGAAGTGGTGATGGGTGTTGATCAGGCCCGGCAGGATCACGTGTTCGCGGGCGTCGAACACTTCATTGCATGGCGCGGACGGCTGCTGACCGGCAGCGAGGACTTCGACGATCACACCGTCTTGCAGCACCAGACCGCCACGGGCATCGAGCTCGTTGGACGTGAAAATGGCGAGGGGATTTTTTAACCAGGTACGGATGGCAGGCATTGTGGCCGGCTCCTCTGAAAATGGGGTTCAGGGTTGCCAGCTCAGTGTTGCCCTGTCTGCTGATCCAGGGTCGTCGCGGGGACGAGGTGCGGAGTTTCAAACAAAACCGCTTTATGGGCAACCCCCACCCGACAGGACACCACGATCCCCTGTAGGAGCTGCCGAAGGCTGCGATCTTTTGATCCTGTTTTTTAAAATCAAAAGATCGCAGCCTTCGGCAGCTCCTACAGGGAGATTTGTGTGCTTACCAGGGAATGGTTTCACCCTTGTAGTTCACAAAGTGATGCCCGCCCTTGCCGGTATACGCATTCACCTGATCAACCAGGCCGCGCGTGCTGGTCTCGACATCAACGTTGGCGCCTTCGCCGCCCATGTCCGTCTTCACCCAACCCGGATGCAGCGACAGCACGGTCAGTTTCTGCTCGCCCAGTTGGCTCACAAAGGTGTTGGTCATCGAGTTCAGCGCAGCCTTGCTCGCTTTATACAGCGCCAGTTCCGGCTCGTCAGGCGTAGTCACGCTGCCCAGCCTCGAACTCATGAACGCCAGCACGCCGCTGCCGTCGCGAATCTGCCCGACAAAGCGCTGGGCCAGATTGATCGGTGCCACGGCGTTGGTGAAAAACAATTTCCCGACTTCAGCCAGTGTCGCGCCGCCCGGGGTTTGCACGTCCGGGCCTTTGACTCCGGCGTTGACGAACAGCAGGTCGAAGGTTTCACCTTTGAGTTGCTGACTCAGGGCGATCACTGCTTGCTGGTCATCCATGTCGAGCTTCTCGATGCGCACCTTGCCCAGCGCTTGCAACGCCTCGGCTTTTTGCGGATTGCGCACCGTGGCCGTCACTTGCCAGCCATCGGCCAGCAGGGTTTTCACCAAACCGAGACCCAAGCCACGGGAGGCGCCGATGATCAGTGCGTTTTTTGCCTGGGACATGATGGGTTCCTTGAAAGTCAGAGTTCAGGATTCAATGGACACGCCTGACCGAGCCGTAGTTGCAACTCCTGACGCAAGGCGTCGAGCTCACTCATGCGGGTTTCGATCAGTTGCAGTTTGTCGCGCAGCAATTGCGCCACGGCGTTTTCCGGATCGGGAGCGTTCCATAACGCGGCAACACTGGCGCCGATCTCGCCGAGGGTAAAGCCCAGTCGTTGCGCAGTCTTGATGTAGAGCACCAGTTGCACCATCTCCGACGGATAGTCGCGATAACCGTTGGCACTGCGTTGCGCCGCGATCAATCCGCGCTGCTCGTAGAAACGCAGCGTGTCACGGCTGACGGCGCTGGCTTGGGCTAACTCACCGATGCGCATTGTGCTGCACTCAATAGGGCTTGACCCTGGAGCATACTCCAGGCTTTACCGTGGTTGCTCCTCAAATTTCTGGAGCATGGATGATGTGGACGGCAACCCAGTATCGAAACGTGGTGCGCGGCAGTGCCTGGTATGACCTGATCGTCACGGCGGCGTTTGTTACGCCGTGGAGTTTTGCTGTTTTACATGAGCTGTTAACCGCGCTGGATTTTCCCGGAGAACTGCCGGCATTCCAACCGGTGCACATGTTGATGGCGAATCTGTTGGGCTCGGTGGTTTGTGTGTGGGCAGTGCTGCGGATTCGGGATCCGCAGGCGCTTTATGGACGGTATGACGCGGTGGCGCGATTTCTGTTTGCGGCTTGGCAGGGATATGCCTTGCTGCAGGGCGCCAGTTCAATTTTGATTGTTTTTCTGGTCTTCGAACTGGCTTGGGGCATTGCTCAGGTGTTGCCTGTCAGTACGCTTTCGCGAGCAGGCTCGCTCCCACAGGGGAATGCGGTTTACTGTGGGAGCGAGCCGGCTCGCGAATAGGCCCGCTCAGAAAACAATTAATGCCCTGCCTGCCAAGGCTGCCCCAGCGACACCGGCGCATACAACCGTGTCCTCACCGCATCGCGCGACAACAACACCAGCACCACAATCGTCGCGACATACGGCAGCATCGCCAGCAAACTCGACGGAATCGCCAGCCCCAACCCCTGCGCTACCAGGTGCAGGATGCTGGCGAGGCCAAACAGATACGCCCCGAGCAACAACCGCCACACTCGCCAACTGGCGAACACCACCAGCGCCAGCGCGATCCAGCCACGCCCGGCGGTCATGTTCTCGGCCCACATCGGCGTATATGCCAGCGACAGATAAGCCCCGGCCAAACCCGCCATCGCCCCGCCAAACAGCACCGCCAACGTGCGCACGGTCAACACTGGCAAGCCCATCGCACTGGCCGCATCCGGGTTCTCGCCAACCGCTTGAATGATCAGCCCGACACGGCTTTTGATGATCACCCACGCCACCAGCGCAAACAGCGCAAACGACAGATACACCAACAGATCCTGAGCAAACAGCATCCGCCCGATCAGCGGAATGTCACTCAGATACGGAATCGTCACTGGCTCAAATCCCGCCAGCGGTTTACCGACCCACGCCGCCCCGACAAACGTCGACAGGCCCACGCCAAAAATCGTCAGCGCCAGACCAGTCGCCACCTGATTGGCGTTGAACACCAGCGCCACCAGAGCAAACAGCGACGACAACAGCATCCCCGCGAGCATCGCCAACAACACGCCGAGCCACAGGTTGCCGCTGTTCAGCGCGACAATAAAACCGATGACCGCGCCGAACAGCATCATCCCTTCCTGCCCAAGGTTGAGCACGCCGCTCTTCTCGCAGATCAGTTCACCCAACGCCACCAACAGCAGCGGTGTACCGCAACGCACCATGGCGTAGAAAATATTGCTCAGCAGATCGATATCCATCACAGCGCTCCGGCGGTTACGGCGGTGGTCGAGGTGCGCCGCGTCCAGCGCAGTTTCAGCCGTGGCCGATAGAGAATCAGCACGTCACAGGCCAGCAGGAAAAACAGCATCATTCCCTGGAACAGTTGGGTAATCGCTTGCGGCAGATTCAGGCTCATCTGCGCACTCTCGCCACCGATGTACAGCAGCGCCATCAGCAGACTGGAAAACAGAATCCCGAGCGGATTGAGGCGCCCGAGAAACGCCACGGTGATCGCCGCATAGCCATAACCCGGCGACACTTGCGGCACGAGTTGGCCTATCGGCCCCGTGACTTCGCAGACTCCGGCGAGCCCCGCCAACCCACCGCTGATCAACAGCGCCAGCCAGATCAAGCGCTTCTCGCGAAAGCCGACAAACCCGGCCGCGCGCTTATCCAGCCCGAGCACTTTGATCTGGAAACCGACAAAGCTTTTCTGCAACAACACCCACACCGCAACCAGTGCGAGCAGGGCGAAATACACCCCGGCATGCACGCGGCCATCCTCCATCAACAGCGGTAAACGGCTGGCGTCGCCGAACATCGCCGACTCGGGAAAGTTGAAGCCAGCCGGGTCTTTCAACGGCCCGTGGACGCAGAACAACAGCAGGTTCAGTGCGATGTAATTGAGCATGATGCTGGTGAGGATTTCGTTGGCGTTGAAGCGCGTGCGCAGCCACGCCGTCAGCCCGGCCCACGCAGCGCCGGCGAGGGTGCCGGTGAGCAGAATCAGCACCAGCGCCCAACGGCTTTGCATATCGATGATGTTCACCGCCAAGGCACTGCCGGCCAATGCGCCGAGCAGCAGTTGACCTTCGGCGCCGATGTTCCAGATCCGCGCCTGATACGCCACCGCCAGCCCCAGTGCGCAGAGCAGAATCGGCAGGGCTTTGACCAGCAATTCCGACACGCCATACAAGTCGCTCACCGGCGCGATCAACAAAGTGTGCAAGGTTTGCAGTGGGTCGTGGCCGAGCGCGATAAACAGCAGCGAACCGCAACCGAGCGTCAACGCCGCCGCCAACAACGGCGAGCACCAGAGCATCAGGCGCGATTGCTGGCCACGGGGTTCGAGGGAAAGCAGCATGTTGAAAACTCCGTTAAACCGTGGCGTGTTGTTGAGGGGTATCGAACTGGCCGGCCATCCAGCCGCCGACATCGCTCAGTTGGGTGTCCGCCGTGTTGTGCAGTGCAGATATGTTCCCGCCGCACAACGCGCCGAGGCGGTCGCTGATCTGGAACAGTTCGTCGAGGTCTTCGGAAATCACCAGAATCGCCGCACCGGCATCGCGCAACGCAATCAGTGCGCGGTGAATGGTGGCGGCAGCGCCGACGTCCACGCCCCAGGTCGGGTGCGCGGCGATCAGCAGTTTCGGTTGCTGAAGGATTTCCCGGCCCAGAATGAATTTCTGCAAATTGCCGCCGGACAGACTGCGCGCAGCGGTTTGCGTGTCCGGGGTTTTTACGCCGAAGCGTTGAATGATTTGTTGCGCGAGGGCTTCGACCTTGCCGCGCTGGATCAGGCCGTTACTGACCAATCCTTGTTGGAAGGCCGTGAGCAGAGCGTTGTCCGCCAGACTCAACTCCGGCACCGCGCCATGGCCGAGGCGCTCGGCGGGCACGAACGCCAGACCGAGTTTGCGCCGTGCATCAGGGCGTAAATCGGCGACAGATTGTTCTCCGAAGCGAATCGTCGCCGCCTCGGCGCGCGGCAGCGTTTGTTCGCCGCTGAGCAGGGCGAGCAACTCATCCTGACCATTGCCCGCAACCCCGGCGATGCCGACGATTTCACCGCAGCGCACTTGCAAGTCGATATCCGCCAGCGAGCAACCAAACGGATCCGGGTTGTGCCAGTTCAAGCCACTGACCTGCAAAAACGCCGCGCCGCCGCTGACCTTTGGATAATCACCGATCAACGCCGCCGCTTCGCCGACCATCAACTGCGCCAGTTGCTGATCCGAGCATTCGGCCGGCACGCAATGCCCGGCTACGCGCCCACCGCGCAACACCGTCGCGCTGTGGCACAACGCGCGGACTTCACCGAGTTTGTGGCTGATAAACAGAATGCTGCAGCCCTCGGCGGCGAGGCGACGCAAAGTGATGAACAACTCGTCGGCCTCTTGCGGCGTCAGCACCGAAGTCGGTTCATCGAGGATCAATAGACGGATGTCCTGCATCAGGCAGCGGATGATTTCCACCCGTTGCCGCTCACCAATCGACAGGCTGTGGACGAGTCGTTCCGGCTCCAGCGCCATGCCGTAACGACGCGAAACTTCGCGAATCTTCGGCTCAAGTTGTTTCGGCGTGCCGGCCCTGGCACCCATGGCCAGTGCAATGTTTTGCGCCACGCTGAGGGTGTCGAACAGCGAGAAATGCTGGAACACCATGCCGATCCCCAACTGCCGCGCCTGCGCCGGGTTGCGAATATTCACCCGCTGACCTTGCCAGAGCATCTCGCCAGAATCGGCCTGGGTCACGCCGTAGATGATCTTCATCAGCGTACTTTTACCCGCGCCGTTTTCACCGAGCAGCGCGTGGATTTCACCCGGCGCGATGTTCAGGTCGATGGCGTCGTTGGCCAGGCAACCGGGATAGCGTTTGCTGATTTGGCGCAGATGCAGGCGCGGCGTTGTATCGGGGGTGGGCATGACAGGCTCGACTGACTTGGAGTTGTGCCTGTGGATAAAGCAATTTCCTGGCCATTGAGTCAGGAACTCGCGCAACCGCTGTTCCAGCGCCTCGATTGCAGAGCATCCCGGCCTGAATCGTGGTGGTGGCCGGCACCAATTGAGAGCAAAGCCGTTGATCAGGCTCCAGTTTTGCCCGTGAGCAGTTGATCAAAAAACGAGCAAAAGCGTCGGGCCTATGCAGAACCTGCGACTGCGCCAGCCATGAACGGGTTATCCACAGGTTGTTCCACAGTTATTGTGCGCAAGCCGCAAACCCGGGCATAAGCACTGCAGTGCTTTCTTCTAATGGTGATAAACCACGCTAACTGTTTGTTTCTGTTTGAAATTTATACTTGGTCGGACGAATTGAGCGAAAAGTGAACAAACCGCGCAAAGCCACGTGACAGAAGGGTTACAGCGTTATGTGCTCAGGTTATCCACAGTCGGGTGCACAGCAGGTGTGGGCAACTCATTGGAATAACAGATTGGGTGGATGCCCTAAAAGATCGCAGCCTTCTAACGCTGGAGCAGAATTCGCCCACGGCTCAAATCGGCGAGCTGGGTTTGCAGGATGTCGATCTGCGCCTCACCTACCGCCAACTGCAATTCAACGCCATTGGCGGTGAAATTCTCTTCCACCACCAACCCGCCCAGATCCGCCACCCGCAACTTCACCAACGCCAACTCGGCAAACCCACAGGCGCAACTCAACGGCACGCGACTGATCAACTCGACCTTCGCCGCCGTTTGCAGGCACTTGTTCGCGCCGCCGCCATAGGCCCGGGCCAACCCACCAGTACCCAGTTGAATGCCGCCGTACCAACGGATCACCAGCACCGCGACCTGATCGCAATCCTGCGCTTCGATCGCCGCCAGAATCGGTCGCCCGGCCGTGCCGCCGGGTTCGCCGTCGTCATTGCTGCGGTACTGATCGCCGAGTTTCCACGCCCAACAATTGTGCGAGGCGTTCAAGTCGCTGTGTTGTTCGAAGAACGCCTGCGCGTCGGCGGGGCTGCCGATCGGTGCGGCGAAGGTGATGAAGCGGCTTTTGCGAATCTCTTCGCGGTACTCGCAAAGACCGCTGAGGGTGAAAGGCATAAACGTCTTATATAGAAGGAGTGAGGCCGCAGCCTTTGAGGATGATACGGATCAGGTTGTTACCGGCGTCTTCCATATCCTGCTTGGTCAACTTGCTGCGACCGCTGACCCGGCAGATCTGCGTGGCGAAGTCGGCGTAATGCTGGGTGCTGCCCCACAGCAGGAAGATCAGGTGTACGGGGTCCACCGGGTCCATCTTGCCGGCATCGATCCACGCCTGGAACACGGCGGCCCGTCCGGTGAACCAGGCGCGGTAGTCCTGATTGAAATACTCGGTCAGGCATTCGCCACCACTGATCACTTCCATCGCGAAAATGCGCGAGGCTTGCGGCTGACGGCGGGAGAATTCCATCTTGGCGCGGATATAACGGGTCAGCGCTTCGGCCGGATCGTCCTCGGCCGTGAGGGTGTTGAAGGTGCTGTCCCACAGCTCGATGATGTTGCTCAGCACCGCCACATACAAACCGAGTTTGTTGGTGAAGTAGTAATGCAGATTCGCCTTGGGCAACCCGGCATTCTGGGCGATGGTGTTCATGCTGGTGCCTTTGTACCCGTGACGGGCGAACTCGTCTTCGGCGGCTTTGAGGATGGTCTCTTCGTTCTTCTGACGAATGCGGCTGGCGGGCTTGCCGCCGTGAGCTGGGACTTCAAAGGTCATAGGCACTTCCGGGTTTTGTCTGTGGGTGCAACCAGTTGCGTTGATAGCGCACCCACAGGCATCCGACAAGTCCTCAAGCAATAAAACCGTTACGCCTGTTCGATCTTGTTCAGCGGTGCATGGGCTTCTGCGGCCTCCGGTTTGGCTTCCGGGAGCAGCAGGCAAAGGATGATCGCTGTCAGCCCGCCGCTGGTGATCGCCGAGTCGAACAGGTTTTGCACCAGTTTCGGCAGCAGGTGCAAAAGGTTCGGTTGCGCGGCGATGCCCAGGCCGACGCCGAACGAGGTGGCGATGATCAACATGCTGCGCCGATCCAGCGGCGACTGCGCGAGGATGCGCACGCCAGCAGCGGCGACCGCACCGAACATCACCAGCGTCGCACCGCCGAGCACCGGTTTCGGAATCTGTTGCAGTACCGCGCCGATCATTGGAAACAGACCGAGGCAAAACAGAATGGCGCCGATGTACAACCCGACATAGCGACTGGCAACCCCGGTCAACTGGATCACGCCATTGTTCTGCGCAAACGTGGTGTTGGGGAATGCGCTGAATGTCGCGGCGATCATGCAGCTCACGCCATCACCGAGCACGCCGCCACGCAAGCGGCTTATATAAGAAGGACCGCTGATTGGCTGGCGAGCGAGCATGCAATTGGCGGTGAGGTCGCCGACGGTTTCGATGGTGCTGATCAGATAAATCAGCGCGACCGGCAGGAAAGCCGTCCAGTCGAAGCTGAATCCGAACTTGAATGGTGTGGGAAAACTCACCAGTGGCAGGTCAGGCAATGGCTGCGGCACCAGTTTCCCACTGAACCACGCCGCCAGACTGCCGAGCACCAGGCCGATGATGATCGCCGAAAGCCGCACCCAAGGTGTGTTTGAGCGGTTGAGCAGAATGATCGTCAATAAAACAAATACACCCAGCGCCAGATTACCCGGCGCGCCAAAATCCGGCGCATTGAAGCCGCCGCCCAGATCGGTGATGCCGACCTTGATCAGGCTGATACCGATCAGCGTAATGACAATCCCGGTCACCAGAGGCGTAACGACGCGGCGCAACTGGCCAATGAAACGACTGAGGACGATCTGCACAATCGCGCCGAAAAAGCACACGCCGAAGATCATCGCCAGAATGTCCTCCGGGCTGCCGCCACGCTGTTTGACCAGAAAACCCGCCGACAGCACCGCGCCGAGAAAGGCGAAACTGGTGCCTTGCAAACAGATCATCCCGGCACCGATGCCGAACGGCCGACGCGCCTGAATAAACGTGCCGACACCGGAAACCATCAGCGCCATGCTGATCAGATAAGGCAAATGCGCGGTCAACCCGAGTGCCGAGCCGATCACCAGTGGCGGAGTGATGATGCCGACGAAACTGGCGAGCACATGTTGCAGGGCGGCGAGGATCGCGGCGGGTGGTTTCGGACGGTCGTTGAGGCCGTAGATCAGATCGCTGTTCGGTTCGGTATCTGGCTGCATGGGTGGGGCGCTTCTTGTTTGGAGGATCGAGGTTGATCCTGCTTTGCAAAAAGCTGTCCACTTGCTCAGCTTTATGAGGTTGGGACCCTCAAATGTAGGAGCTGCCGAAGGCTGCGATCTTTTGATCTTGCTTTCAACGCGTCGCCGCCAAGCTTTCAAGAAAGCTTTCCAGCACCAAATGGGGGCGCCGGCCCTTGCGCGTGACCGATGCGAGGCTCAGGTCATAAAAACGCGTCTGCGCCTTGAGTGCACGCAAGCGGCCCTGTTGCACCCAAAGGCTGGCGTAGTGATCCGGCAGGTAACCGATGTAGCGCCCGGTCAGAATCAGAAACGCCATGCCTTCGCGGTCGGAGGCGCTGGCGGTGCAATTGAGTGCCTGGTAATGCGCCTGAATGTCCGCCGGCAACCGGAACGTCGGGGCAATCGCATCCTGACTATTCAGGCGCTCGTCATCCAGTTGCTTGTCATCGACATAAAACAGCGGATGACCGACCGCGCAGTAAAGCAGCGAGCGTTCGCTGTACAGCGGCTGGTATTCCAGGCCGGAAAGCGCACTGGCCTGCGGCACCACACCGACATGCAACCGACCATCGAGCACGCCTTGTTCGACTTCATTGGGAGCGATCATGCGGATTTGAATCTGCACGTCCGGCCCGCGTTCCTTTAACTGGGCGAGGGCGTGGGTGATGCGCATGTGGGGCAGGGTGACGAGGTTGTCGGTCAGACCGATGATCAACTCACCGCGCAAGTGCTGGTGCAGACCGTTGACCTCAGTGCGGAAACTTTCCAGCGCACTCAATAGCTGTAGGGCTGACTGGTAGACCTCGCGACCTTCTTCGGTCAGCGAGAATCCGGCGCGGCCGCGTTGGCACAGGCGCAGGCCGAGGCGTTGTTCCAGATCGCTCATCTGCTGGCTGATTGCCGATCGACCAATGCCGAGCACGGTTTCCGCCGCTGAAAACCCCCCACATTCCACAACGCTGCGAAAAATCCGCAGCAGGCGAATATCAAAGTCACTGACCTGGGCCAGCGGATCGGGACGGCGGCTGCTCATGCTTGATCGCTCAAAGTTTAGTGATGATCTAACTGAAGGTTAGAAGTGTTGGATTTCACCGACTTTATCCGCGTGGCAATTTAGCTGCAACAACGCTTTCTATCTCCCTGACGCTTATGCCCTGCGAGGTTTTGCCCGATGAACATGCCTGAAACCGCTCCGTCGCCACTGGCCAGCCAACTGAAGCTGGACGCGCACTGGATGCCGTACACCGCCAACCGCAACTTCCAGCGCGATCCGCGTTTGATTGTTGGGGCCGAAGGCAGCTGGCTGTTCGATGACAAGGGCCGCAAGATCTACGATTCGCTGTCCGGTCTGTGGACCTGCGGCGCCGGGCACACCCGCAAGGAAATCCAGGAAGCAGTCTCCAAACAACTGGGTACTCTCGACTATTCGCCGGGCTTCCAGTACGGCCATCCGCTGTCGTTCCAGCTGGCCGAGAAAATCACCGACCTGACCCCGGGTAACCTGAACCACGTGTTCTTCACCGACTCCGGCTCCGAGTGCGCCGATACTGCGGTGAAAATGGTGCGTGCCTACTGGCGCCTGAAAGGTCAGGCGACCAAAACCAAAATGATTGGCCGTGCCCGTGGCTACCACGGTGTGAACATCGCCGGCACCAGCCTCGGTGGCGTCAACGGCAACCGCAAAATGTTCGGTCAGGCGATGATGGACGTCGATCACCTGCCGCACACTTTACTGGCGAGCAATGCGTTCTCCCGTGGCATGCCGGAGCAGGGTGGCATCGCTTTGGCTGATGAACTGTTGAAGCTGATCGAACTGCACGATGCGTCGAACATCGCAGCCGTGTTCGTTGAACCAATGGCCGGTTCCGCCGGCGTGTTGGTTCCACCTCAGGGGTATCTGAAGCGTCTGCGCGAAATCTGCGATCAGCACAATATCCTGCTGGTGTTCGACGAAGTGATCACCGGTTTCGGCCGCACCGGTTCGATGTTCGGCGCCGACAGCTTTGGCGTCACCCCGGACCTGATGTGCATCGCCAAGCAAATCACCAATGGCGCGATCCCGATGGGCGCGGTGATTGCCAGCTCCGAGATCTACCAGACCTTCATGAATCAGCCGACCCCAGAATACGCGGTGGAATTCCCCCACGGTTACACCTATTCGGCGCACCCGGTGGCTTGCGCCGCTGGCCTGGCGGCACTCGACCTGCTGCAAAAAGAAAATCTGGTGCAGAGCGTGGCCGAAGTCGCGCCGCACTTTGAGAACGCGCTGCATGGCTTGAAAGGTTCGAAGAACGTCGTCGACATTCGTAACTACGGTCTGGCCGGTGCGATCCAGATTGCCCATCGTGACGGCGACGCCATCGTGCGTCCGTTCGAGGCGGGTATGGCGCTGTGGAAAGCCGGGTTCTACGTGCGCTTCGGCGGCGACACCCTGCAGTTCGGCCCAACCTTCAACAGCAAGCCGCAAGACCTTGATCGTCTGTTCGACGCGGTCGGCGAAGTGCTGAACAAGCTCGACTGATTTTTCCCTCTATATAAGTACAAACAGCAGACGTCTCTTCGGGGACGTCTGTGGACAAGAATTCAGGAGTTACTCGATGAGCGTTATCCCGCATTTGATCAATGGCGAACTGGTGACCGAGAACGGTCGCGCGGTAGATGTGTTCAACCCGTCCACGGGTCAGGCGATCCACAAGTTGCCACTGGCCAGCCAGGCAACCATTCAGAAAGCCATCGATGCCGCCAAGGCTGCTTTTCCAGCGTGGCGCAACACACCGCCGGCCAAACGTGCCCAAGTGATGTTCCGCTTCAAGCAACTGCTGGAGCAGAACGAAGCGCGTATCTCGCAATTGATCAGCGAAGAGCATGGCAAGACGCTCGAAGACGCAGCTGGTGAGCTGAAGCGCGGTATCGAGAACGTCGAGTTCGCCTGCGCCGCCCCGGAAATCCTCAAGGGCGAGTACAGCCGCAACGTCGGCCCGAATATCGATGCCTGGTCGGACTTCCAGCCGCTGGGCGTGGTGGCTGGTATCACGCCATTCAACTTCCCGGCCATGGTGCCGCTGTGGATGTACCCACTGGCGATCGTCTGCGGCAACTGCTTCATCCTCAAGCCGTCCGAGCGTGATCCAAGCTCCACGCTGCTGATTGCTCAGTTGCTGCTGGAAGCCGGTCTGCCGAAAGGCGTGATGAACGTGGTGCATGGCGACAAGACTGCGGTCGACGCGCTGATCGAAGCACCGGAAGTCAAAGCACTGAGCTTCGTCGGTTCGACGCCGATTGCCGAATACATCTACGCCGAAGGCACCAAGCGCGGAAAACGCGTTCAGGCCTTGGGCGGCGCGAAGAACCACGCGGTGCTGATGCCGGATGCCGATCTGGACAACGCGGTCAGCGCACTGATGGGCGCGGCTTACGGTTCCTGCGGCGAGCGTTGCATGGCGATCTCGGTGGCGGTGTGCGTCGGTGACCAGGTGGCGGATGCGCTGGTGGCCAAACTGGTGCCGCAGATCAAGGCGCTGAAAATCGGTGCCGGTACTTCGTGTGGTCTGGATATGGGGCCGCTGGTCACCGGTCAGGCGCGTGACAAGGTCAGCGGTTATGTCGATGACGGCGTGGCGGCGGGCGCGACCCTGGTGGTTGACGGTCGTGGTCTGAGCGTCGCCGGTCATGAAGAAGGCTTCTTCCTCGGTGGCTGCCTGTTCGACAACGTCACCCCTGAGATGCGCATCTATAAAGAAGAGATCTTCGGACCGGTGCTGTGCGTCGTTCGCGTCAACAGCCTGGAAGAGGCGATGCAACTGATCAACGATCACGAATACGGTAATGGCACCTGCATCTTCACCCGTGACGGTGAACCGGCGCGTCTGTTCTGCGACGAGATCGAAGTCGGCATGGTCGGCGTCAACGTGCCTCTGCCGGTACCGGTGGCTTATCACAGCTTCGGCGGCTGGAAGCGTTCGCTGTTCGGCGACCTGCATGCCTATGGTCCGGATGGCGTACGCTTCTATACCCGTCGCAAGGCCATCACCCAGCGCTGGCCGCAGCGTGCAAGCCATGAAGCATCGCAATTCGCCTTCCCTAGCTTGTAAGTAGAGGGGATGAGAAGGCCGACCTCAGGGTCGGCCTTCGTGTTTTCGGGCTTTTTTGACTTATATGACAGAATTATGAAAATAGGTGTTGACGGCAGATTCTGGAAGTCTATAATTCGCCCCACTTCCGGCGCAGTCGAAACGGAAAACTCCTTGAGATTCAATGAGTTACACGGTTTTCGGCAGCGGGTTGCTTCAGTTCATCGAAGCCTGGAAGGAGTTGAAAGAGCGGTGATGTTTGGCTCTTTTAACGGTTCGATCTTCTCGGTCGAAAGCGGAGAAAAAGAGGTGTTGACAACAGCGAGTAACGCTGTAGAATTCGCCTCCCGCTAACGAGAGATCGGAAGCGCAAGTGGTTGAAGTTGTTGAAGAATTCTTCGAAAACTTCTGAAAATAATCACTTGACATCAAATGAGGCTGCTGTAGAATGCGCGCCTCGGTTGAGACGAAAGATCTTAACCAACCGCTCTTTAACAACTGAATCAAGCAATTCGTGTGGGTGCTTGTGGAGTCAGACTGATAGTCAACAAGATTATCAGCATCACAAGTTACTCCGCGAGAAATCAAAGATGTAACCAACGATTGCTGAGCCAAGTTTAGGGTTTCTTAAAAACCCAAAGATGTTTGAACTGAAGAGTTTGATCATGGCTCAGATTGAACGCTGGCGGCAGGCCTAACACATGCAAGTCGAGCGGATGAGAGGAGCTTGCTCCTGGATTCAGCGGCGGACGGGTGAGTAATGCCTAGGAATCTGCCTGGTAGTGGGGGACAACGTTTCGAAAGGAACGCTAATACCGCATACGTCCTACGGGAGAAAGCAGGGGACCTTCGGGCCTTGCGCTATCAGATGAGCCTAGGTCGGATTAGCTAGTTGGTGAGGTAATGGCTCACCAAGGCGACGATCCGTAACTGGTCTGAGAGGATGATCAGTCACACTGGAACTGAGACACGGTCCAGACTCCTACGGGAGGCAGCAGTGGGGAATATTGGACAATGGGCGAAAGCCTGATCCAGCCATGCCGCGTGTGTGAAGAAGGTCTTCGGATTGTAAAGCACTTTAAGTTGGGAGGAAGGGCATTAACCTAATACGTTAGTGTTTTGACGTTACCGACAGAATAAGCACCGGCTAACTCTGTGCCAGCAGCCGCGGTAATACAGAGGGTGCAAGCGTTAATCGGAATTACTGGGCGTAAAGCGCGCGTAGGTGGTTTGTTAAGTTGGATGTGAAATCCCCGGGCTCAACCTGGGAACTGCATTCAAAACTGACAAGCTAGAGTATGGTAGAGGGTGGTGGAATTTCCTGTGTAGCGGTGAAATGCGTAGATATAGGAAGGAACACCAGTGGCGAAGGCGACCACCTGGACTGATACTGACACTGAGGTGCGAAAGCGTGGGGAGCAAACAGGATTAGATACCCTGGTAGTCCACGCCGTAAACGATGTCAACTAGCCGTTGGGAGCCTTGAGCTCTTAGTGGCGCAGCTAACGCATTAAGTTGACCGCCTGGGGAGTACGGCCGCAAGGTTAAAACTCAAATGAATTGACGGGGGCCCGCACAAGCGGTGGAGCATGTGGTTTAATTCGAAGCAACGCGAAGAACCTTACCAGGCCTTGACATCCAATGAACTTTCCAGAGATGGATTGGTGCCTTCGGGAACATTGAGACAGGTGCTGCATGGCTGTCGTCAGCTCGTGTCGTGAGATGTTGGGTTAAGTCCCGTAACGAGCGCAACCCTTGTCCTTAGTTACCAGCACGTAATGGTGGGCACTCTAAGGAGACTGCCGGTGACAAACCGGAGGAAGGTGGGGATGACGTCAAGTCATCATGGCCCTTACGGCCTGGGCTACACACGTGCTACAATGGTCGGTACAAAGGGTTGCCAAGCCGCGAGGTGGAGCTAATCCCATAAAACCGATCGTAGTCCGGATCGCAGTCTGCAACTCGACTGCGTGAAGTCGGAATCGCTAGTAATCGTGAATCAGAATGTCACGGTGAATACGTTCCCGGGCCTTGTACACACCGCCCGTCACACCATGGGAGTGGGTTGCACCAGAAGTAGCTAGTCTAACCTTCGGGAGGACGGTTACCACGGTGTGATTCATGACTGGGGTGAAGTCGTAACAAGGTAGCCGTAGGGGAACCTGCGGCTGGATCACCTCCTTAATCGACGACATCAGCTGCTCCATAAGTTCCCACACGAATTGCTTGATTCATTGAAGAAGACGATAAGAAGCAGCCCGAAATTGGGTCTGTAGCTCAGTTGGTTAGAGCGCACCCCTGATAAGGGTGAGGTCGGCAGTTCGAATCTGCCCAGACCCACCAATTTTGTGTGGGAAACGCCTGTAGAGAATACGGGGCCATAGCTCAGCTGGGAGAGCGCCTGCCTTGCACGCAGGAGGTCAGCGGTTCGATCCCGCTTGGCTCCACCACTACTGCTTCTGAAGTTTTGAAAGCTTAGAAATGAGCATTCCATCAGTATGATGATGAATGTTGATTTCTAGTCTTTGATTAGATCGTTCTTTAAAAATTTGGGTATGTGATAGAAAGATAGACTGAACGTTACTTTCACTGGTAACGGATCAGGCTAAGGTAAAATTTGTGAGTTACTCTGAATTGAGTATTATCGAATTTTCGGCGAATGTCGTCTTCACAGTATAACCAGATTGCTTGGGGTTATATGGTCAAGTGAAGAAGCGCATACGGTGGATGCCTTGGCAGTCAGAGGCGATGAAAGACGTGGTAGCCTGCGAAAAGCTTCGGGGAGTCGGCAAACAGACTTTGATCCGGAGATGTCTGAATGGGGGAACCCAGCCATCATAAGATGGTTATCTTGTACTGAATACATAGGTGCAAGAGGCGAACCAGGGGAACTGAAACATCTAAGTACCCTGAGGAAAAGAAATCAACCGAGATTCCCTTAGTAGTGGCGAGCGAACGGGGACTAGCCCTTAAGTGGCTTTGAGATTAGCGGAACGCTCTGGAAAGTGCGGCCATAGTGGGTGATAGCCCTGTACGCGAAAATCTCTTAGTCATGAAATCGAGTAGGACGGAGCACGAGAAACTTTGTCTGAATATGGGGGGACCATCCTCCAAGGCTAAATACTACTGACTGACCGATAGTGAACTAGTACCGTGAGGGAAAGGCGAAAAGAACCCCGGAGAGGGGAGTGAAATAGATCCTGAAACCGTATGCGTACAAGCAGTGGGAGCCCACTTTGTTGGGTGACTGCGTACCTTTTGTATAATGGGTCAGCGACTTATTTTCAGTGGCGAGCTTAACCGAATAGGGGAGGCGTAGCGAAAGCGAGTCTTAATAGGGCGTCTAGTCGCTGGGAATAGACCCGAAACCGGGCGATCTATCCATGGGCAGGTTGAAGGTTGGGTAACACTAACTGGAGGACCGAACCGACTACCGTTGAAAAGTTAGCGGATGACCTGTGGATCGGAGTGAAAGGCTAATCAAGCTCGGAGATAGCTGGTTCTCCTCGAAAGCTATTTAGGTAGCGCCTCATGTATCACTGTAGGGGGTAGAGCACTGTTTCGGCTAGGGGGTCATCCCGACTTACCAAACCGATGCAAACTCCGAATACCTACAAGTGCCGAGCATGGGAGACACACGGCGGGTGCTAACGTCCGTCGTGAAAAGGGAAACAACCCAGACCGTCAGCTAAGGTCCCAAAGTTATGGTTAAGTGGGAAACGATGTGGGAAGGCTTAGACAGCTAGGAGGTTGGCTTAGAAGCAGCCACCCTTTAAAGAAAGCGTAATAGCTCACTAGTCGAGTCGGCCTGCGCGGAAGATGTAACGGGGCTCAAACCATACACCGAAGCTACGGGTATCACCTTCGGGTGATGCGGTAGAGGAGCGTTCTGTAAGCCTGTGAAGGTGAGTTGAGAAGCTTGCTGGAGGTATCAGAAGTGCGAATGCTGACATGAGTAACGACAATGGGTGTGAAAAACACCCACGCCGAAAGACCAAGGTTTCCTGCGCAACGTTAATCGACGCAGGGTTAGTCGGTCCCTAAGGCGAGGCTGAAAAGCGTAGTCGATGGAAAACAGGTTAATATTCCTGTACTTCTGGTTATTGCGATGGAGGGACGGAGAAGGCTAGGCCAGCTTGGCGTTGGTTGTCCAAGTTTAAGGTGGTAGGCTGGAATCTTAGGTAAATCCGGGATTCTAAGGCCGAGAGCTGATGACGAGTCATCTTTTAGATGACGAAGTGGTTGATGCCATGCTTCCAAGAAAAGCTTCTAAGCTTCAGGTAACCAGGAACCGTACCCCAAACCGACACAGGTGGTTGGGTAGAGAATACCAAGGCGCTTGAGAGAACTCGGGTGAAGGAACTAGGCAAAATGGCACCGTAACTTCGGGAGAAGGTGCGCCGGTGAGGGTGAAGGACTTGCTCCGTAAGCTCATGCCGGTCGAAGATACCAGGCCGCTGCGACTGTTTATTAAAAACACAGCACTCTGCAAACACGAAAGTGGACGTATAGGGTGTGACGCCTGCCCGGTGCCGGAAGGTTAATTGATGGGGTTAGCTAACGCGAAGCTCTTGATCGAAGCCCCGGTAAACGGCGGCCGTAACTATAACGGTCCTAAGGTAGCGAAATTCCTTGTCGGGTAAGTTCCGACCTGCACGAATGGCGTAACGATGGCGGCGCTGTCTCCACCCGAGACTCAGTGAAATTGAAATCGCTGTGAAGATGCAGTGTATCCGCGGCTAGACGGAAAGACCCCGTGAACCTTTACTATAGCTTTGCACTGGACTTTGAATTTGCTTGTGTAGGATAGGTGGGAGGCTTTGAAGCGTGGACGCCAGTTCGCGTGGAGCCAACCTTGAAATACCACCCTGGCAACTTTGAGGTTCTAACTCAGGTCCGTTATCCGGATCGAGGACAGTGTATGGTGGGTAGTTTGACTGGGGCGGTCTCCTCCTAAAGAGTAACGGAGGAGTACGAAGGTGCGCTCAGACCGGTCGGAAATCGGTCGTAGAGTATAAAGGCAAAAGCGCGCTTGACTGCGAGACAGACACGTCGAGCAGGTACGAAAGTAGGTCTTAGTGATCCGGTGGTTCTGTATGGAAGGGCCATCGCTCAACGGATAAAAGGTACTCCGGGGATAACAGGCTGATACCGCCCAAGAGTTCATATCGACGGCGGTGTTTGGCACCTCGATGTCGGCTCATCACATCCTGGGGCTGAAGCCGGTCCCAAGGGTATGGCTGTTCGCCATTTAAAGTGGTACGCGAGCTGGGTTTAGAACGTCGTGAGACAGTTCGGTCCCTATCTGCCGTGGACGTTTGAGATTTGAGAGGGGCTGCTCCTAGTACGAGAGGACCGGAGTGGACGAACCTCTGGTGTTCCGGTTGTCACGCCAGTGGCATTGCCGGGTAGCTATGTTCGGGAAAGATAACCGCTGAAAGCATCTAAGCGGGAAACTTGCCTCAAGATGAGATCTCACTGGAACCTTGAGTTCCCTGAAGGGCCGTCGAAGACTACGACGTTGATAGGTTGGGTGTGTAAGCGCTGTGAGGCGTTGAGCTAACCAATACTAATTGCCCGTGAGGCTTGACCATATAACACCCAAGCAATTTGCGTCGAAAGGCCAAGTTGCGGTGTGAAGACGAAACGAACCGAAAGTTCGATGTTCACAAAACACCGATAGCTGTCACATACCCAATTTGCTGAAGCGAGGCCATCAGGTCACGACTCAGTACCCGAATTTCTTGACGACCATAGAGCGTTGGAACCACCTGATCCCATCCCGAACTCAGCAGTGAAACGATGCATCGCCGATGGTAGTGTGGGGTTTCCCCATGTGAGAGTAGGTCATCGTCAAGATTAAATTCCGAAACCCCAATTGCGAAAGCAGTTGGGGTTTTGTTTTGTCCGCAGGAAAGTTCGTACAGCAATCACAGACGCCGTCCGGCTGTCATCACCTGCCGACAATGCTAAGGTTCTGACCTAGCTTTTGTACTTTTCTCCAAGGAAGTCTTATGCCGGACGCCCAGTCCCTCAACGCTGCATTCATGGTGGTTCAGAGCAATAGCCTGGACGAACTGCGCAGCCTGGTGGTCAGCATCATGCGGCGCTATCCACTGGCTCCCTTGGAAAATGAAATTGCCCTGGTACAGAGTAACGGCATCGCCCAGTGGCTTAAATTGGCCTTGGCCGAGGACCCTGAAGAAGACGACCTTGGGGGTTGCGGTATCGCTGCGGCGATTGATGTGCAATTGCCCGGTAGTTTCATGTGGCAGCTCTACCGCATGGTTTTGGGCCGAGATGAAATTCCGGCCAAATCCCTGCTCGATAAAGCCCCGCTGACCTGGCGCCTCATGAGGCTGCTACCTCAGGTTATCGACCGCGCGCATTTCGAACCTTTGCAACGTTTCCTGACTCACGACACTGACC
The DNA here is from genome assembly GCF_059716105.1 of Pseudomonas sp. LBUM1652. Taxonomy (NCBI): domain Bacteria; kingdom Pseudomonadati; phylum Pseudomonadota; class Gammaproteobacteria; order Pseudomonadales; family Pseudomonadaceae; genus Pseudomonas; species Pseudomonas sp. LBUM1652. Next base: position 828,749 of record NZ_CP166804.1, read on the forward strand.
TGCGCAAGCGATATCAATTATCCGAGCGCCTGGCGGATCTGTTCGACCAATACCAGGTGTATAGAGCTGACTGGCTTGAAGATTGGGCTGAAGGTCGACATCAACTGCGTAACGTCAGAGGCGAAGTAAAGCCACTATCGCCCACCAGTTGCTGGCAGGCTGAGCTCTGGCGTGCGTTGTTGGAAGATGTGGGTGCCCAAGGTATGGCTCAGAGCCGCGCCGGTGTTCATCAGCGTTTTATCGAGCGCATCGGTAACCTCGCAGAAGCGCCAGCGGGGCTGCCTTCACGAGTGATCGTTTTCGGGATTTCCTCATTGCCGGCCCAAGTGCTTGAAGCGTTGGCCGGACTCGCGCGTTTCAGTCAGGTTCTGCTGTGTGTCCATAACCCATGCCGCCATCACTGGGCCGACATCGTCGCTGACAAGGATTTGCTGCGTCACCAGTACAAGCGCCAATCGCGCAAGAGCGGTATGCCCGTAGTACTTGATCCCGAGACCCTGCATCAACATGCTCACCCTCTCCTTGCGGCATGGGGAAAACAAGGTCGCGATTACATCAACCTGCTCGACAGCTATGACGATCCCAACAGCTATCGATCGGCATTTCGCGACGGACGCATCGACCTGTTCAGCGAAACCCAGCCACATAATCTGCTCAATCAACTTCAGGACGACATCCTGGAACTGCGCCCACTCGATGAGACTCGCGAGCATTGGCCTGTGGTGGATCTGGCACACGACAAGTCGATCCGTTTTCATATTGCCCACAGCGCTCAACGCGAGGTGGAAATCCTTCACGACCAACTACTGGCGCGGTTCAGTGCCAATCCGGATCTACGCCCTCGCGACGTGATTGTGATGGTGCCGGACATCGACAGCTATGCACCTCATATCCGTGCGGTTTTTGGTCAACTTGATCGCTATGACCCACGCTTCATCCCATTCACCTTGGCGGATCAGGGACAGCGCGGGCGTGATCCATTACTGATTGCGGTTGAGCACCTGCTCAAACTGCCGGACAGTCGTTTCCCCGTCAGTGAAATCCTCGACCTGCTTGACGTTCCCGCATTGCGCGCCCGTTTTGGAGTGGAAGAGCGCGACTTGCCGACGCTACACCGCTGGATTGAAGGCGCCGGTGTGCGCTGGGGCATGAACGCCCAGCAACGTGCCGGGCTAGGTTTGCCGGACGAGTTGGAGCAGAACAGCTGGCACTTCGGCCTGCGTCGAATGCTCCTTGGTTACGCGGTCGGTAGCTCAACAGACTGCGCGGGTATCGAGCCCTACGATGAAATCGGGGGGCTGGATGCCGCGTTGATTGGGCCCTTGGTAGCTTTGCTCGATGCGCTGGAACTCGCCCATCAGGAACTCACACAACCGGCTCAACCCAAAGAGTGGGGGCATCGCTTGCAGGCGTTGATGCAGCTGTTCTTCAAAGCCAGCAACGAGCACGACGATTACTTGCTCACTCAGCTTGAAGAGCTTCGCGAAACCTGGCTGGAGACCTGTGGGGCTGTAGGACTTGAAGATGATCTTCCGCTTACCGTCGTTCGTGAAGCCTGGCTCGCCGGACTGGATCAGGGCCGTTTGTCTCAGCGCTTTCTTGCCGGCGCGGTGAACTTTTGTACGCTGATGCCCATGCGTGCCATTCCATTCAAGCTTGTCTGTTTGCTGGGGATGAATGATGGCGATTATCCCCGCGCGCAACCACCACTCGACTTCGATCTGATGGGCAGCGACTACCGGCCGGGGGATCGTTCACGGCGCGAGGATGATCGCTATCTTTTGCTCGAAGCCCTCCTGTCTGCACGTAACCAGCTCTACATCAGTTGGGTTGGCCGCAGCATTCGTGACAATAGCGAGCGACCTGCTTCGGTGCTGATCGGCCAGTTACGCGATCATCTCGCCAGCGGCTGGCGATCAATCGACGAAAGCCAGGATCTGTTAAGCGCCATGACGGAAGAACACCCGCTGCAGCCCTTCAGTGCGCGCTATTTCCACGAAGGCGATCAGTTGTTCAGCTATGCCAGCGAATGGCAGGTTTTGCATCAAAGCCACGAGAAACAAAACGAGGCGGAATTGCTCGCGCCCCACGTCCAGGAGGAGCCATTGAGTCTCACCCTGTTGCAGGACTTCTTGCGTAACCCGGTTCGGCACTTTTTCACTCAGAGACTCAAAGTGTACTTTGAAGCCGCGCAAGCGCCGCAGGCCGATGAAGAGCCTTTTGTACTGGACGCTCTGCAACGATATACGCTCAGCGACAGCTTGCTCGAAGCGGCGCTCAGGCAACCGGACAATGTTGATCAGGCACTGGAAGCCCAGGCCCGACGCCTGCAAAACAGTGGGTTATTGCCAATGGCAGGGTTTGGCGAGTGCCTTCAACGGGAACTGATCGAACCGTTACCCGACCTGCTGCAACGCTATCAGCAACTCCTGACCCTGTGGCCGACGCCGTTGACCAGTGCGACCCCGATCAGCCTCGAGTTGCAGGGCTTGCGTCTTGAAGGCTGGCTCTCGGCTTTGCATCAGCGCGCTGACGGAGGTCTGTTGTCGGTCACGACCATTCCCAACAGCATCGGCTCGATCAAAAGCCGCAAATGGCATCGACTCACAAAGCCCTGGGTCAATCACCTTGCGGCCTGCGCCAGCGGTCTCTCGCTGACCACGGCGTTGGTGGCCAGTGACGACACGTTACTGCTTGAACCCATGGAGCAGGGGAGAGCCATTCGTTTCCTCGGGGATCTTCTACTCGCCTGGCAAGCGGGCATGCGCCAGCCTCTGCCGATCGCAGTGAAGACCGCTTTTGCCTGGCTGTCCCAGACCGACCCAGTCAAGGCCGAGGCCGCTGCCCGTAAAACCTACGAAGGCGATGGACAGACCAGTGAAGGCGAGCGCCGCGAAAGTCCTGCACTGTCCCGACAATTCACCGACTTCGTTGCATTACTCTCGGACGAGACCTTTTCAGGTTGGTGCGACGCCTTGTATCGTCCTCTGTTTGAAGCGCCCTGGCAGTCATTGTCCAGTGAAGGGGCGCGCTCATGAGCACGAAGACACCACTTGCGCTGGCATTCCCTCTGCGGGGCAGCCAGTTGATCGAAGCCAGTGCCGGCACTGGCAAAACCTTCACTATTTCTGCGCTCTACCTGCGGCTGATCCTTGGCCATGGTGGCGAGTCAAACGGCTTCGCCCGCGAACTGTTGCCGCCTCAGATTCTAGTGGTGACGTTCACCGATGCAGCGACCAAAGAACTGCGTGAGCGGATTCGCACACGCCTTGCCGAGGCCGCGCGATTCTTCCGTGACGAAACGCCAGCCCCTGATGCACTGATCGCCGAACTACGCGATCAATTCGACCCTCAGCAATGGCCCGGTTGCGCCAATCGTCTGGATATCGCTGCGCAATGGATGGACGAAGCAGCCGTCTCCACCATTCACAGTTGGTGTCAGCGCATGCTGCGCGAGCATGCTTTCGATAGCGGCAGCTTGTTCACCCAATCCCTGGAAACCGACCACAGCGATTTGCTCGGCGAAGTGCTGCGCGACTACTGGCGCCTGTTCTGTTACCCGATGCAAGGTGACGCCTTGAATTGGGTTCGCAGCAATTGGGGTGGGCCTGCGGCGTTGTTACCTCGGGTGCGCGGTTTGTTCGCCAGTGAGCGCGACAGCGATGAAGGCAAAGCTCCGGCAGAGCTGATCGAAGAGTGCTTGCAAGAGCGCCGCGCAGCTTTGATCGAACTGAAAATGCCATGGCGGCAATGGGCCGATGAGTTGCTCGCGATCTGTCATCAGGGCGTTGCCAGTAAAACCGTCGACGGTCGCAAGATGCAGGCACGGTACTTTGAACCGTGGTTCGAAAAGCTCAGGACCTGGGCCGAAGACGAGTCATTGGAGCAACTGGACATTGGCACCGGATTCACGCGACTGACGCCCGACGGGATGGCCGAAGCCTGGAAAGGCCAAGCCCCGAGTCATCCGGGACTCGACGCGATGCCGGGGCTAAAGTCGAGCCTCGATTCTTTGCCAACCCCCGATGCGGCGGTGTTGCAGCACGCCGCCAAATGGGTAGGGGCGCGCTTCGAAGAAGAGAAACGTCGCCGCGCCGAGATGGGCTTCGACGACATGCTGCTGCGCCTGGATGCGGCGCTGCAATCGGAGGGCGGCGAACGTCTCGCAACGCTGATCCGCGAGCAATTCCCGGTCGCGCTGATCGACGAGTTTCAGGACACCGACCCGGTGCAATACCGAATCTTCGAAAGCATCTACCGCATCGAAGAAAACAATCCCGATACTGGTCTGTTTCTGATCGGCGATCCCAAGCAGGCGATTTACGCTTTTCGTGGCGCAGACATCTACACCTATTTACGCGCTCGCCAAGCCACTACCGGTCGTCTGCATACGCTGGGCACCAACTTCCGTTCCAGCCATGGCATGGTGACAGCGGTCAACCATCTATTCGAGCGCGCTGAGTCCCGAGAGCAGGGACGCGGTGCGTTTTTGTTCCGGGAAAAAAGTGGTGAAAACCCTGTACCGTTTCAACCGGTGGAATCTCAGGGTCGTAAAGAAAAACTGCAGATCGCCGGACAGGACGTCGCGGCGCTGAATGTCTGGCACTTGTCCACCGATCAACCCCTGTCAGGCGCGGTCTACCGTCAACAGTTGGCAGCTTCCTGCGCGAGCGAAATCACCGCTCTGCTCAATGGCGGGCAAACCGGTAGCGCAGGGTTCATTCAGGATGGCAAATCCTTCAGAGGCCTGCGACCGTCCGACATTGCGATCCTCGTACGTGACGGAAAAGAGGCCCAGGCTGTTCGCGGGGAACTCGCCAACCGCGGTGTGCGCAGCGTTTATCTGTCCGACAAGGATTCGGTTTTCGCGGCTCAGGAAGCTCACGACTTGTTGTCCTGGCTCAAGGCCTGCGCCGAGCCTGATGTCGAACGTTCCCTGAAAGCGGCGCTGGCCTGTATCACCCTGAACCTGCCGTTGGCAGAGCTCGAACGCCTGAACCAGGATGAGCTGGTCTGGGAAACTCGCGTCATGCAGTTCCGGGGCTATCGCGAGCTTTGGCGCAAGCAAGGCGTACTGCCGATGTTGCGGCGCCTGCTGCATGACTTCCACTTGCCGCAGAACTTGATCGCACGTAGCGATGGTGAGCGTGTGCTGACCAACCTTTTGCATCTGTCGGAACTGATGCAGCAAGCCGCCGCCGAACTGGATGGTGAGCAAGCGTTGATCCGTCATCTGGCCGAGCTTCTGGCGTTGTCCGGTCAGGCCGGCGAAGAGCAGATTCTGCGCCTGGAAAGCGACGAACAACTGGTCAAAGTCGTGACCATCCACAAGTCGAAAGGCCTCGAATATCCGTTGGTGTTTTTGCCCTTCATCTGCTCGGCAAAACCGGTGGACGGTAGTCGATTGCCGCTGCATTACCACGACGCTTCGGGCAAGGCTCAAGTGAGCTTGAAGCCAACCCCCGAGCTGATTGCGCAAGCGGACGATGAGCGTCTGGCCGAGGATTTACGCTTGCTCTACGTCGCCCTGACCCGGGCGCAACATGCTTGCTGGCTCGGGGTGACGGATCTCAAACGGGGCAACAACAATAGCTCCGTTCTGAATCTTTCTGCGCTGGGTTACTTGCTGGGTGGTGGCGACTCCTTGAAGGAGTCCATCGGACTGAGTCGTTGGCTGCAAGATCTGCAACAAGACTGCACGGCCATCAGCATGGGTGAAATGCCGCAACCCACCGACGAGCATTACCAGCCACCGCGCAATGACTCGGTCCTCAGTGCCACTCTGTTACCCAAACGCAAGGCCAGCGAAAACTGGTGGATCGCGTCATACAGCGCATTGCGCATCAGCGACGTATTGAGTGTCGGCAGTGATGAAGCGCCGGACAGTCCTCAGGCCCAGAAACTGTTCGATGACGAACGTCTCGACCCCGATGCTCCGCGAGAAATCATTGCCGGTGGTGCCGATATCCATCGCTTCCCCCGTGGCCCAAATCCGGGAACGTTTCTCCATGGTTTGCTGGAGTGGGCGGGTGACGATGGTTTCGCCGTTACCCGTGAGGCATTGGAGGACGCGATTGCCCGGCGTTGTAATTTGCGCGGCTGGGAGGGCTGGATAATTACCCTGACTGACTGGCTGCAACACTTGCTCAAATCCCCGCTACTGGTTGGTGGCGGGCAAGCACCGGTCATTCTTGAGCAACTGAAACAGTACCGGGTCGAAATGGAATTCTGGTTCGCCAGCCATAAAGTCGACGTACTCAAACTCGACGAGCTGGTGCGCCAGTACACCCACAATGGCGTGGCGCGGGTGGCGGCCGAACCGGTGCAGCTCAATGGCATGTTCAAAGGCTTCATCGACCTGACCTTCGAGCACGACGGTCGCTATTACGTGGCCGACTACAAATCCAACTGGCTGGGTGCCGATGACCTGGCCTACACCGAACAGGCCATGGAGCAGTCGATCCTCGAAAACCGCTACGACCTGCAATACGTGTTGTACCTGTTGGCGTTGCATCGCCAGCTCAAGGCACGATTGCCCGACTACGATTACGACCGGCATGTCGGTGGCGCGCTGTACCTGTTCCTGCGCGGTACTCGCGCGGACAGTCGCGGCGTTTACTTTGCCCGTCCGCCGCGTGAGCTGATCGAGCGTCTTGACCGGATGTTTCAAGGCAAACCCGAACCCAAAGCCCAACCCGCATGGGAACAGGGAGTCCTGCTATGAGCCGCACCTTCGACGATCTCTTACCGACGCCGCTGACTGCGGACAGCTTGTCTTCACTCTCGCCACTGACGCGCTCCGATGATCTGCTGTTGCTGCTCACCCGGTGGGTCGAGCGAGGCTGGCTGCGTGCGCTGGACAAAGCATTCGTCGCGTTTCTTCACGAGCTAGACCCCGATACTGATCCATTGGTGTTGCTCGCCGCCGCACTGACCAGCCATCAACTCGGTCATGGCCATGTATGCCTGGACCTGTTCGAAACCCTCAAAGCGCCGGATTTCGCCCTGTCGCTACCGCCCGAAGGCGATGTACAAGGCGGGGTGCTGTTGCTGCCTTCGCAATTGCTGGAGGCACTCGACGGTGCACACTGGTGCAAAGCGCTGGCAGGCAGCCCGTTAGTTGCATTGTCGGCTGATAGCAGTGATTCCGCACAGCAACGTCCACTGGTGTTGTCTGGCAAACGGCTTTACCTGAGACGCTATTGGACCTATGAGCGCCGCATCGATACGGCGTTGCGCCAACGCCTTTCTCAGGGCGAAGCGACGCCAATTGATCTACCACAACGGCTGAACGGATTGTTCGGAGTGGCCAAAACCGACGATGTGATCGACTGGCAGAAACTCGCCTGCGCCATCGCGACACGCGGAGCCTTCAGCATTGTCACTGGCGGCCCGGGCACCGGCAAAACCACCACGGTGGTGCGTTTGCTGGCATTGCTTCAGGCGCCAGCGGTGGAGGCGGGGCATCCGTTGCGAATTCGTCTGGCGGCGCCGACTGGCAAAGCGGCGGCACGGTTGACCGAGTCCATCAGTCAGCAAGTGCAATCGCTGAAAGTCGCTGAAGACGTGCGGGCCAAAATCCCCTGCGACGTGACCACGGTGCACCGCTTGCTCGGTAGCCGTCCCGGCACCCGACACTTCCGCCACCATGCAGGCAATCGCTTGCCACTGGATGTGCTGGTGGTCGATGAGGCCTCGATGATTGACCTGGAAATGATGGCCAATCTGCTTGATGCCTTGCCGGCCCATGCGCGATTGGTGTTGCTGGGTGACAAGGATCAGTTGGCTTCCGTAGAGGCCGGAGCGGTGCTGGGAGATCTGTGCCGCGACGCCGAAAGCGGTTGGTATAGCCCTCAGACGCGGCAGTGGCTTGAGTCGGTCAGCGGTGAAACCTTGCAGGACAGCGGTTTGCATGAAGACGTCGACGGCACCCATCCGCTTGCGCAACAAGTGGTGATGTTGCGCCACTCCCGGCGATTCGGCGAAGGCAGTGGTATCGGCCAACTCGCGCGGCGGGTCAATCAACAGTTGCCGGATGAGGCGCGCCAGCTACTGGCGGCGGGGCATTACAACGATGTGTATTCATTGCCGCTCAAAGGCGAGCACGATCACAAACTGGAGCAACTGCTGCTTGAGGGGCATGGTGATGGCCCGCAAGGTTATCGGCATTATCTGAGCGTGCTGCGCAATCAGCGCCCACCGCTCGGCAGGCCGCTCGAACATCCGGACTGGATCAATTGGGCCCGTGAAGTATTGCAAGCGTTCGACACCTTCCAGTTGCTGTGCGCCGTGCGCAAGGGCCCGTGGGGTGTTGAAGGTCTGAACCAGCGCATCACGGCCGCACTGCTCAAGGCTCGCCTGATCGAAAGCGACCAGCAATGGTACGAGGGCCGCCCGGTGTTGATGACCCGCAACGACTACGGTCTGGGTTTGATGAACGGCGATATCGGTATTGCCTTGAAACTCCCCGAGCGCGAAGGGCCTGACGCTGGCAAACCGGTGTTGCGCGTGGCCTTCCCGCGTAACGATGGTCAGGGCGGCGTGCGCTTCGTGTTGCCGAGTCGGCTCAACGACGTCGAAACCGTGTACGCCATGACCGTGCACAAATCCCAGGGCTCGGAGTTCGCCCATACCGCGTTGATCCTGCCGGACGCGCTGAATCCCGTGCTGACCAAGGAGTTGATCTACACCGGTATCACCCGGGCCAAGCACTGGTTCACCTTGATCGAGCCGCGCGCCGGGGTCTTTGAAGAGGCGGTGCAGCGCAAGGTGAAGCGTCTTAGCGGGCTCATGCTGGAACTGGAAGAGGGCGCTGAGGTTCGGTGATGATGAACGCTGCGATTTGCGGCGATTACTGACCAGCCAGTCAGGATTCGCTGTCTCGCTGGTGATTCAGCGCTGTGCTATCGTTGCGGCATCATTTCGTTACGATCCAAGAGAATCCCTGCATGAAGGTGGCTGTCTGGGCGACAGATCGCGTGGTTGGCTGCAAGCACGCAGTGCTTGTCGGTCTGCTCTGGTTGTTGACGGGGGCAGCCGTCGCACAATCGCCAACGCCGACGGGCATGGCCGAGCAACGTGCCCAGTCTGTCACCAAAGTCGTGCTTGGTATTCTCAGCTACGCGCGTTGGCCGGTGGAGCCTGCGCAGTTGCGCCTGTGCATCGTCGGCCCTACCGAATACACCGACGACTTGGTCAAAGGCACTACACAAGCCACTGGCCGGGCGGTCATCGTGCGACGACTGTTGGCGGATAATCCGGCCATCATCAGCGAATGCGATGCGGTTTACATCGGCAAACTCACGGCGGATGAACGCAGTCGCCTGTTTACCTCATTGATTGGCCATCCGGTGCTGAGCATCAGTGAAAGTGACGATCAGTGCACGGTTGGCAGTCTGTTCTGCCTGCGGGTTGGCGACGATCAGGTGTCTTTCGAAGTCAATCTCGACTCCGTTGCCCGCAGCGGTGTGCGCATTCACCCAAGCGTGCTGCAGTTGTCGCGCCGCAAACCGGCGGCGCCATGAAACTGTTCAGTTCCAAAATCCGCCCCACGCTGGGCTCGGTCATCGGTCGCGGGCATTTGATTGTTGCGCTGGTGGCCGTGGCTATGGCCAGTGTCTCGTTGACCCTGCTGGGGGTTCTGGCGCTACGGGTTTACGCCGATCACAACTTGCACCTGATCGCCCGCTCGATCAGTTACACCGTCGAAGCGGCAGTAGTGTTCAACGACAAGTCTGCTGCAACTGAAGCACTGGCGCTGATCGCCTCCACCGAGGAGGTGGCCGATGCCCAAGTGCTCGATGCTAAGGGCCAGTTGCTCGCACGTTGGCAGCGACCGGAAAATGGTCTGTTCTCCGAGCTGGAAATGCAGGTCACCCGCACCCTTCTGGAGAAACCGGTCAGCCTGCCGATCGTGCACCAGGATCGCGAAATCGGGCGCGTCCTGCTCACCGGTCACGGCGGCAGTCTGATGCGCTTTCTGCTCAGCGGTCTGGCGGGAATCATCCTCTGTACTGCGATCAGTGCCTGGGTCGCGCTCTATCTGGCGCGTCGGCAACTGCGCGGCATTACTGGCCCGCTGCGCAGCCTGGCTGCTGTGGCTCACGCTGCTCGCAGCGACCGAGCGCTGGACCGTCGAGTGCCGCCCGCGAAGATCGCTGAACTCGACAACCTCGGCAACGACTTCAACGCCTTGCTCGATGAGCTCGAGTCTTGGCAAACCCATTTGCAAAACGAAAACGAAACGCTCGCTCACCAGGCCAGTCACGACAGCCTGACCGGGCTGCCGAACCGCGCCTTTTTCGAGGGCCGATTGATTCGCGCGCTGCGTAATGCCAGCAAACTCAACGAGCGGGTGGCGGTGCTGTTTCTCGACAGTGATCGGTTCAAAGGCATCAATGATAATTTCGGTCATGCCGCCGGTGACGCGGTGTTGGTGGCGATCGCCAGTCGGGTGCGCGCGCAACTGCGCGAGGAAGATCTGGTGGCGCGATTGGGTGGTGACGAGTTCGCCGTCTTGCTCACACCGCTGCACAAGGTCGAAGACGCCGAACGCATCGCCGACAAGATTCTGGCCAGCATGGACATGCCCATCGTGCTACCGGACGAGTCTAGTGTCATGACGTCGCTCAGTATCGGCATTGCGGTTTACCCCGATCATGGCGCTACGCCGGGCGGCTTGCTCAATGCTGCAGATGCGGCGATGTATCAAGCCAAACGCTTGTCGCGCGGCGCCCAATTCACGGCCGGGTCGGAGCACCCGGTCGATCCCGTGCAATCCAGGAGCTGATGCCCGTGTTCACACTTCCTACTCGATTTTTTTCCGCTTTGCTGTTGATGGCCGCACTGGCCCTGACCGGTTGCCAGACCGCACCGCAAAAAGGCCTGACCCCGGCGCAAGTCACCGTGCTCAAACAACAAGGCTTTGAGCTGACCGACGAGGGCTGGGAGTTTGGCCTGTCCGGCAAAGTACTGTTTGGCAGCGATGTCGAAAGCCTGAACAACCAGAGCACCGAGATCGTCGAACGTATCGGCAAGGCGTTGTTGGGCGTCGGCATCGAGCGCGTGCGGGTCGATGGCCACACCGATGCCTCGGGCAAGGAAACCTACAATCAGCAACTGTCGCTGCGCCGAGCCAAAAGTGTCGCCAAAGTGCTGGGCACGGTCGGCATGAAGCAAGAGAACATTCAACTGCAAGGTCTGGGCAGCAGCGAACCGGTGGCCTCCAACGACACCCCGGAGGGCCGCACGGAAAACCGCCGAGTGTCGATTGTGGTCAGCGCCGATTAATCGGCGAACTGCATCTCGCGGGTTTGCCCCATCAACAGCCCCTGATTGCGCTCGGTCACCTCACGGATGTAATCCCACAACAGGGTGATCCGCTTGAGCTTCCTCAGGTCCTCGCGGCAGTACATCCAGAACTGCCGGGTGATGTCGATTTCATCTGGCAGCACTGGCAGCAGGCGCGGATCCTGCGCGGCGAGGAAGCACGGCAGAATCGCCAGTGAGCGCCCTTGCTGCGCCGCGACGAATTGCGCGATCACGCTGGTGCTGCGCAAATGTGCGTTGGCGCCGGGCAGCACGTTTGCCAGGTACAGCAGCTCCGAACTGAACGCCAGGTCATCCACGTAACTGATGAATTGATGCTTGCTCAAATCCGCCGGGCGGCGGATCGGTGGGTGTTTGTCGAGGTAGTCCTGGGTCGCGTACAGCTGCAACCGGTAGTCGCAGAGTTTGCAGCACACGTATGGCCCGTGCTCCGGGCGCTCCAGGGCAATGACGATATCGGCCTCGCGCTTGGACAGGCTGATGAAGTGCGGCAGCGGCAGGATGTCCACTGAGATCGCCGGGTAAGCGTCGACGAAATGGCTTAACTGCGGGGTGATGAAAAAGCTGCCGAACCCTTCGGTGCAGCCCATGCGCACATGTCCGGACAGCGCCACGCCGGAGCCTGACACCTGCTCGCAGGCCATATGCAGCGTGCTTTCGATCGACTCGGCATAACCCAGCAAGCGCTGGCCTTCGGTGGTCAAGACGAAGCCGCTGGTGCGCGACTTTTCGAACAGCAATGTACCCAGCGCCGCTTCCAGCGAACTGATCCGCCGCGACACCGTGGTGTAGTCGACGGCCAGCCGTTTGGCGGCGGTGCTGGCCTTGCGGGTGCGGGCGACTTCGAGGAAAAACTTGAGGTCGTCCCAGTTCAGTGAACCTAGAGAGGTGATGTTTTTTTGCATGATGGACGGGCTTATATGTGCGTTCTTATTAGAAGTTTGCACATCTATACTCCAAAAACAGTCCGACAACCAATTCGTGACACACGCCTCATCTCAAGGCGAACCTTTCGCCTTGGCTCCTACGATAAAAACAAATTTCGGAGACCAGCATGAACGCATCGCTTACGCCCAACGAAACCACGGTCCAGAAGGTCAAGCTGCTGATCAACGGCGAATGGGTCGAGTCGCAGACCACCGAGTGGCACGACATCGTCAACCCGGCGACCCAACAAGTGCTGGCCAAAGTCCCGTTCGCCACTGCCGCTGAAGTCGACGCCGCCGTAAGCGCCGCGCAGCACGCCTTCCAGACCTGGAAACTGACCCCGATCGGCGCACGCATGCGCATCATGCTCAAGCTGCAAGCGCTGATCCGCGAGCATTCCAAGCGCATCGCCGTGGTGCTGAGCGCCGAGCAGGGCAAAACCATTGCCGACGCCGAGGGCGATATTTTCCGTGGCCTGGAAGTGGTCGAGCACGCTTGCTCCATCGGCAGCCTGCAGATGGGCGAGTTCGCCGAGAACGTGGCGGGCGGCGTTGATACCTACACCCTGCGTCAGCCAATCGGTGTCTGCGCCGGCATCACACCGTTCAACTTCCCGGCGATGATTCCGCTGTGGATGTTCCCGATGGCCATCGCCTGCGGCAACACCTTCGTATTGAAGCCTTCGGAGCAGGATCCGTTGTCGACCATGCTGCTGGTGGAACTGGCCATCGAGGCTGGCGTTCCGGCCGGCGTGCTCAACGTGGTGCATGGCGGTAAAGATGTGGTGGATGGCCTGTGCACGCATAAGGACATCAAGGCTATTTCGTTCGTCGGTTCTACCGCTGTCGGCACTCATGTCTACGACTTGGCTGGCAAGCACGGCAAACGCGTGCAATCGATGATGGGCGCGAAGAACCATGCCGTGGTGCTGCCGGATGCCAACCGCGAGCAAGCGCTGAACGCCCTGGTCGGTGCCGGTTTCGGTGCTGCCGGGCAACGCTGCATGGCCACTTCGGTGGTGGTGCTGGTCGCTGCGGCGAAACAATGGCTGCCGGATCTGAAAGCGCTGGCGCAGAAACTCAAGGTCAACGCCGGCAGCGAGCCGGGCACTGATGTTGGCCCGGTGATTTCGAAAAAGGCCAAGGCGCGGATTCTCGACCTGATCGAAAGCGGCATCAAGGAAGGCGCCAAGCTTGAGCTGGACGGTCGCGAGATCAGCGTGCCGGGTTACGAGCAAGGCAACTTCGTCGGCCCGACCCTATTCTCCGGGGTGACGACTGACATGCAGATCTACACCCAGGAAATCTTCGGCCCGGTGCTGGTGGTGCTGGAAGTCGACACTCTCGACCAGGCCATTGCGCTGGTCAACGCCAACCCGTTCGGCAACGGCACTGGCCTGTTCACCCAAAGCGGCGCAGCGGCGCGCAAATTCCAGACTGAAATCGACGTCGGTCAGGTCGGCATCAACATCCCGATTCCAGTACCCGTGCCGTTCTTCAGCTTCACCGGTTCCCGTGGTTCGAAACTCGGCGACCTCGGCCCGTACGGCAAGCAAGTGGTGCAGTTCTACACGCAGACCAAAACGGTCACGGCGCGCTGGTTCGATGACGACAGCGTCAACGACGGCGTGAACACCACCATCAACCTGCGCTGAGGAACGTGCCATGAAAATCGCATTTATCGGTCTGGGTAACATGGGCGCGCCGATGGCGCGCAACCTGATCAAGGCCGGCCATTCGCTGAATCTGGTCGACTTGAACAAAACCGTGCTGGCGGAACTGGAGCAACTGGGCGGTACCATCCGCGCTTCGGCCCGCGAGGCTGCCGAGGACGCCGAACTGGTAATCACCATGCTCCCTGCCGCTGTGCATGTGCGCAGCGTCTGGCTCGGTGAGGAGGGTGTCTTGGCCGGTATCGGCAAAGGCGTGCCGGCAGTCGATTGCAGCACCATCGATCCGCAGACCGCTCGCGATGTGGCGGCGACCGCTGCGAAACAAGGCGTGGCCATGGCTGATGCACCGGTCTCCGGCGGCACGGGTGGCGCGACCGCAGGGACACTGACCTTCATGGTCGGCGCCACCCCGGAGCTGTTCGCTACCCTGCAACCGGTGCTGGCGCAGATGGGCCGCAACATTGTCCATTGTGGCGAAGTCGGCACCGGGCAGATCGCCAAGATCTGCAACAACCTGCTGCTGGCGATTTCGATGGTCGGCGTCAGTGAAGCCATGGCGTTGGGCGATGCACTGGGGATCGACACCTCGGTGCTGGCCGGGATCATCAACAGCTCCACCGGTCGCTGCTGGAGTTCGGAAATGTACAACCCATGGCCGGGCATCGTCGAAACGGCGCCGGCCTCGCGCGGGTATACCGGCGGGTTTGGTGCGGAGTTGATGCTTAAGGATCTGGGCCTGGCCACGGAGGCGGCACGTCAGGCGCATCAGCCGGTGGTGCTCGGCGCGGTGGCGCAGCAGTTGTATCAAGCGATGAGCCAGCGTGGGGACGGCGGGAAAGACTTCTCGGCGATCATCAACAGCTATCGCAAGCCGCAGTAATCATTTGTAGAACGGTGGCGAGGCATCTTGCCACCGTGTCCAACCTTCAGATGCAGTAGGTGTTGCCGGGAAATCACGTCGGGTGATCTCCCGGCTTTTTTGCATCAGGCGAACACGAAATATTTGCGCACGGTCTCGACCACTTCCCACGTGCCTTTCATGCCCGGCTCGACCACAAAGATATCGCCGGCGCGCAGATGAATCGGTGCCATGCCATCCGGCGTGATCACGCAGTAGCCTTCCTGGAAATGGCAGTACTCCCACTTCACGTAATCCACGCGCCACTTGCCCGGGGTGCAAATCCACGTGCCCATGATCTTGCTGCCGTCTTCGCTGGTGTAGGCGTTGAGGTTGACGGTGTGCGGGTCGCCTTCGAGTTTTTCCCATTTGCAGGCGTCGAGTACCGGTAGTGGGTGGGTGTCGCGCAGAACGGTGATAGGGGCGGTGGCGGTCATGAGAACTCCGGGCGGTTGGCTGTGAACTGAAGTCGCACCCTATAGCGCCCGGTCGCGGGTCAGTTGTCTGTGCTCGACATCGAGCTGCTCAGAAACGCGCTGACTGTTATAGCTTTTCCAACGGGCAACTGACCCTGGCCTGTTCGAGGCTGGATTCGAACACTTCAAGTTGCGCGTATTGCCGGGTGAGTTCGCTCAGGGCCGCGCTGATTTCGCGTTTCTTCATTTCGATAGCTTGTCGGGCTCGCTCCCACGGCATCGCCTCACCGTGATGCTCGGCGAAAATCACCTGCAACTCCTTGAGCCGGAAACCCATGTCTTTGGCGCATTTGATGAAGATCAGCAGTTCGACACTCTGTTGATCGTAGAGGCGGTAGTTGCCCTGTCGCCGGGGCGTGGGCAACAGACCAATCGACTCATAGTGACGGATGCTTTTGATGGTGGTGCCGGAGCGTTGCGCGGCTTGGCCGATGTACATAAAAGTCCTTTTTCAGTGTGTAACTGTGCGGCGCATTATCAGCACACTCAGCGACTCGCGATAGCCTGCACCTGTCGCAACCAGGCGTGTCGCTGCTGATCGCTTGAGCCCAGCACCGGGCCGAACGTGAGCGTGCGCAGTGGTTTGATGCCGCAGAAATCAAGGGTGGTTTTGCGTACCTGATGCAGCCCCGGCATGCGATAAAACCAGCGGTAATACCAGGGCGGCGTGTCCATGGTCACCAGCAAATCCGCAGTGCGCCCCTTCAGCAATTTGTCGGGGAAGGCTTTGCCTTTGCGGTATTTGAAGGCGAAACCCGGCAGCAACACCCGATCAAAAAAGCCTTTGAGCAGTGCCGGTATGCCGCCCCACCAAATCGGGTAAACCAGGGTCAGATGTTCGGCCCAGAGGATGTCGGACTGTGCTGCGCGCAAGTCATCTTCCAGCGCCTGAATCTGCTGATAACCCTCGCGCAACACGGGGTCGAAGTTCAGTTCCCCCAGCCGCAACTGGCGCACTTCATGTCCGGCATCGAGTGCCGATTGTGCGTACCCATCGGCGAGTGCGGCGCACAAGCTTGACGTCGAAGGATGGCCGAGAATCAGCAGAATGCGTTTGCCCATGGTCACTGTCCTTGCTGATGAAAAAGCCAAGGATGAAGTCTGCCCCTTAGGGGAGAGTCAAGGCGTGCAGCAGGGCTTTGGCGTAATTGGGCAGGGCGCTGAAATCCCTGGCGCACAACATCAACCTGCGACGCGCCCACAGCTCATCGAGAGCGATGCTTTTGAATGACTGCGGCTTTGCGCGCTCAACGGCGGCCAGCGGCACGATGGCCAACCCGGCGCCACGGGCGACCATGCGGATCACGCCATCGAAACCATCCGCGCGGATACGGATCTGCAGGCGTGAGCCGCTGTGCAGGGCCTGTTCTTCGAGGTAGATCGCCAAGGCGCTGTCGGCGCTCAGTCCTACGAAGTCATGGTGCAGGGTGTCGCTGAAACTGACCTCGGCGGCGTCGGACAAGGGGTGGTCGAGGGGCAGAATCAGCACCAGTGGATCGTCGCGAAACGGCTGGGTCTGTAAGTCGCTGGTGTCCACCGCGTCGGAAACAATCCCGAGATCCGCCGCGCCCTGGCGCAAGGCGTGAGTAATGCGCGCGCTCGGCAACTCTTGCAGATCAATGTCGAGGTTGGGATGACTGCGCAAGAAGTCCGCCAGCACTTCCGGCAGGTATTCGGTGATCGCGGTGGTGTTGCACAACAAACGCACCTGACCTTTGACGCCTTGGGCGTATTCGGCCAAGTCCTGCTGCATGCGTTCGGCCTGTTGCAGGAGGATGCGGGCGTGCTGTGCCAGGGCTTTGCCGGCCGCTGTCGGGGTGACGCCGCGGCGGCCGCGCTCCAGGAAATCGGTGCCCAATGAGGCTTCCATGGCGCGAATGCGTGCGCTGGCGGCGGCGAGGGACAGATGGCTGCGGGCGGCGCCGGCGGTGATATTGCCGGTGTCGAGGATGTGCAGGTAGAGGCGCAGGTCGGTGAGGTCGAAGTGCATGGGTAGCCTCTGGAGTGGTGGTGTCCGGGCTGAGGCCCGAAGCTTCAAAGAAAATGCCAGCCTCTTGTATGGAGAGAGGCAACCTCAGTATATGGCAGATTTTCAACCGCCCTCGACCGGCGCACATTAGCGCCATGAATACACTCGCAGATTTCTACCAAAACCTCGGTCTCGCCCTGTCTGTATTGGTGATCGTCACTTTCGTCCTGGCCGGCCTGGTCAAAGGCGTGATCGGCCTCGGCCTGCCCACCGTCGCCATGGGCCTGCTTGGTCTGGCTATGGCACCGTCACAGGCTGCGGCGTTGCTGATCATTCCGGCCACACTGACCAATCTCTGGCAACTGGCATTCGGCGGTCACTTGAAAGGGCTGATCGAACGCTTGTGGCCCATGCTGTTGATGATCTTCCTCGGTACCGGCGTCGGCACGTTGTGGATCGGCATGGCGGGTGGGCATTGGGTCGGGCGCGGACTCGGCGCGGCGCTGTTGCTATACGCGTTGAGCGGATTATTCCTGCCAACGCTGCACATCAAGCCGCGTCATGAACCGTGGCTCGGCCCGGTCTGCGGTGTCATCACTGGCGTCATCACGTCGGCCACCGGCGTATTTGTCATCCCGGCCGTGCCGTATATCCAGGCGCTCAATTTAAGTCGCGATGAACTGGTGCAGGCGCTCGGTTTGTCCTTCACCGTTTCGACCCTGGCACTGGCCGCCGGACTGCTCTGGCGCGGCGCCCTTGGCGGCGGCGAATTGAGTGCGTCGCTGTTGGCGTTTATCCCGGCGGTGCTTGGTATGTTGCTCGGCCAATGGCTGCGTCAGCGGATCAGCGCCGTGCTGTTCAAGCGCGTGTTCTTTATCGGTCTGGGCACGCTCGGCGCCCATTTGCTGATCAGCGGTTAGCCGATGCTTCGCTGAGCATGTCGATCAGGCGAATATCGAAATCGCGCTCCAGAAAGTCCATGCGCTGATCGTAAAACTGCTTCATGTGCGGCAGCGTTGAATGCACATCGAGATGCGCCTGGGATTCCCAGATCTCGTAGAAGATGAACAGCGTCGGATCTTCTTTATCGCGCAGCATGTGGTACTCGATACAGCCCGGCTCGGCGCGGCTTGGCTCAACGTAGGCACGGAACAGCGCCTCGAAAGCCTCGGCTTTTTCCGGGCGGGTCTTGGCGTGCAGGATGAAACCCAGACGTTCAGTCATCACAAACTCCTCAAATTCTGATAGCTGCAAATGCTACGGCAACAATCGGCGCTTGATTCGTGCGTTTTACTCAAATGTATTTTGCGCAACCCTGGCTTATTCCGCGCGAGGCAGATCGTTAATCTGCCGCCATTCGATTTTCCCTTCTCCCTCCAGCCCAATGGCTGCGCCGAGGCTTTCTCATGAAAAAAGTTTTGTTGCTCAATGGCGGTAAAAAATTCGCCCACTCCGACGGTCGCTATAACGCCACCCTGCACGAAGCCGCGCTGAGCGTGCTGGATCGCGGCGGTCTCGACGTCAAGACCACCTTCATCGACGAGGGGTATGACGTCGCCGAAGAAGTGGCCAAATTCCTCTGGGCCGACGTGATCATTTATCAGATGCCGGGCTGGTGGATGGGCGCGCCGTGGACGGTGAAAAAGTACCTCGACGAAGTCTTCACCGAAGGCCACGGCAGCCTCTACGCCAGCGATGGCCGCACCCGTTCCGATGCGTCGCAGAAGTACGGCAGCGGCGGCCTGATTCAGGGCAAGCAATACATGCTGTCGCTGACCTGGAACGCGCCGCAGCAAGCCTTCGATGACCCGACCGATTTCTTCGAAGCCAAAGGCGTCGACGCCGTGTACTTCCCGTTTCACAAGGCCAACGAGTTTTTAGGCATGACTGCTTTGCCGACGTTCCTCTGCGTAGACGTGATGAAACGCCCGAACATCGAAAACGATGTGGCGCGGTATGAGCAGCACCTGAAAGAGGTGTTCGCTCTCAAGGCTTGAGGTGCTTTCCTCTGGCAAATGGATTTATCTGTGGTGAGGGGATTTATCCCCGATGGGTCGCACAGCGGCCCCGCTCTTGATCCTGATAAAGAAGGGGACTGCTGCGCAGTCCATCGGGGATAAATCCCCTCGCCACAAAGGTGTTCTCTCTCCACAATGAATTTGTGCCGACGATCAATTAAGGGACACCCGTGAAAGCCAGATCCGATGAGTTGCAGATTTTTGTCTGCGTGATCGAATGCGGTTCGATTTCCGCCGCCGCCGAGCAGGTCGGGCAGACGCCATCGGCTGTCAGCCGGACGTTGTCGCGGCTGGAGGCCAAGCTCGACACCACGCTGATCAACCGCACCACGCGGCGTATGGATCTGACCGAGGAGGGCAAGTATTTCTTCGAGCAGGCCAAGCTGATTCTCGATCAGATGGATCAACTCGAAGAACGGCTGTCCTCACGCCAGCAAACCCCGTCCGGACGCCTGCGGATCAACGCCGCGTCGCCGTTCATGCTTCATGCGGTCGTGCCGTATATCGACGAATTCCGCCGGCTCTACCCGGACATCCAGCTCGAACTCAACAGCAATGACCTGATCATTGATCTGCTGGAACAAAGCACCGACGTCGCCATCCGCATCGGCACCCTGGCTGATTCGACGCTGCACGCGCGTTCGCTCGGTTGCAGTCCGCTGCTGATCGTCGCCAGTCCCGCGTATCTGGAAAAACATGGCGCGCCGCAACAAGTGGCGGACTTGAGCGAACACACCTTGCTCGGCTTCACCCAGAACGAAGGCCTCAACCAATGGCCGCTGCGTTACGTGCACGGTGACCGTTGGCCGATCACCCCGGCGATCAGCGCCTCCAGCGGCGAGACCGTGCGGCACCTGGCGTTGAAGGGGCAGGGCATCGCGTGCCTGTCGCACTTCATGACGATTGAGGACATCCGCGCCGGGCGTTTGAAAGTGGTGCTGGCGGAATTCAACAGCGGCTATCGCCAGCCGATCAACGCCGTGTACTACCGTAACTCACAACTGGCGCTGCGCATTCAGTGCTTCCTCGACTTCATCCAGAGCAAACTCGCTGCCTACGCCAGCGCCGATTTCAAGGGCTGATTCGTGACCTCTGCGCAAGAGTGAATTGGGCGAGGACGGGTTTTTCCACAGGGCTCGTCGGTCGATACTCGTCCCATCACTTATTCACGCAGGGAGTTTCTCCATGAACGTATTTGTTACCGGCGCTGCCGGTTTTATCGGCGGCTCCATCGCCACCGGTCTGGTTCAGGCCGGGCATAACGTCACTGGCTTGGTGCGTAGCACTGAGCAGGCTGATGAACTGAAAGCTCTGGGCATCACTCCGGTGATCGGCACCCTCGACGACAAAACGCTGCTCGCCGAACAGGCCCGCGCCGCCGACGCGGTGATCAACGCCGCCAGCAGCGACCATCGCGGCGCGGTCGAAGCCTTGCTCGACGCCTTGCGCGGTTCCAATAAAGTATTCCTGCACACCAGCGGTTCGAGCATCGTCGGCGATGCGTCGGGCGGTAAGTCCAGCGACGTCATCTACTACGAAGACAACCTGCCGGAACCGACCGTCGACAAAGCCGCCCGCGTGGCGATCGACAACCTGATCCTCGCAGCGGCAAACGACGGCGTGAACTCGGCGGTGATCTGCAACACCCTGATCTACGGCCACAGCCTGGGCGTCAACCGCGACAGCGTGCAGTTGCCGCGCTTGCTCAAACAGGCGCGCAAAAGCGGCGTGGTGCGCCATGTCGGCACGGGTCAGAACATCTGGTCCAACGTACACATCGAAGATGTTGTTGCGCTGTACCTGCTGGCGCTGACCAAAAACGTCCCGGGCACGTTCTACTTCGTTGAAAGCGGCGAAGCGTCGTTCATCGACATGACCACTGCCATGGCGCAAGCGCTGAATCTGGACCAGCCACAAGACTGGCCACTGAAAGACGCCGAAGCCGAATGGGGCTACGAAATGGCCAACTACGGCCTCGGCTCCAACAGCCGTGTACGTGGCAAACATGCCCGCGAATTGCTGGGCTGGGCGCCGAAGAGTACGTCGGTGGTTGAATGGATTCGTAACGAAATGGTGTGATGGGCGTTTAAGCCCCGCCGGGCTTCGCCTTCAACCTTTAGAACGGCTGCCATCGGGCAGCCGTTTTTATTTCAGGCTTTGCTCTTGCGTGACGCCAGACCTATGGTGCTCTGAAAATTGCCAGTTCAGCAGGTACAAGGATGATTAACCGTTACGACGCAGAAGGGGCACAGAGCAGCTTTCAGCCAGGCTCTAATGAGCAAGTGCTGAGCAATAAACTGGGAATTACAAGGCCGTGCAGGCAGGTTACGTACCGCTGGACTACAGCAGTTGGGAACGAAATAAAGAGGCTTATTTTTCTGCGATCCACCAAGGTCTGAACTGCAACTACGAACCTATGGAGTATTGGGTAAGACAGGCGTTGTGGACTTGACGTTACTTGGCCAGGGATAGGTGCAGGAACTTGCTGGATTTGACTTTGAGCTTGTGTTCAATCGCCTCGACACTCTCACCTGTCTCGATGGCTGTTGAGCTCGCGATTGCACGGATCAGCGTTTCGGCAGTGATTTTTTTTCTGGTGCGGCGCGCAGTTGTCATGTCGCAGGCTCGATAGAGAACGTCAGGCGAGTATAGCGCTTGCCTCAATTTTCCGAATACCCCTTAAACCTGTGGGAGCTGCCTTGCCAGCGACAGCGGTCGACCAGTCAGCATCTATGTTGAACGTGCCGCCGCCATCGCTGGCAAGCCAGCTCCCACAGGTGTCTGCATTCTGGTTGAAGGAATGCGAACAATTGTGGGAGCGAGCCTGCTCGCGAAAGCGGTGCTTCAGTCGACAGAAATGTTGATGTGAGACCATCTTCGCGAGCAGGCTCGCTCCCACCTTGGTTTCTCGTCTACCGGAAAGTGATGTAAATCCCGCCCCTCGATTTTCATTAATCGCGACACGGCATATCTATTAGCGACACCTCTTACCTCTCCACGAAAATTACTTTCATGTGGTTTGAAAACTCGATCTCGAAATGATTTATGAGTTTCACAACCCATTCGAACGTGACCCTTTCGAGGAGTACCGCATGACGCCTTCCTTCGGCTATTGGCTGCTGGTCTATGCCGCCGTCGCCATCATCGCTTTGATCGTGCTGATCGCTCGCTACCGGCTCAACCCGTTCATTGTCATCACCCTGATTTCCATCGGTCTGGCGCTGGTGGCGGGTATGCCGCCATCCGGTGTGGTGGGCGCGTATGAGGCCGGGGTGGGCAAGACGCTGGGGCACATTGCGCTGGTGGTCGCGCTGGGCACGATGCTCGGCAAGATGATGGCCGAGTCCGGCGGTGCCGAGCAGATGGCGCGCACGTTGATCGACAAATTCGGCGAGAAAAACGCGCACTGGGCGATGGTCTGCATCGCGTTTCTGGTAGGGCTGCCGCTGTTCTTCGAAGTCGGTTTCGTGTTGCTGGTGCCGATTGCCTTCACCGTGGCGCGGCGGGTCGGCGTGTCGATTCTGATGGTCGGCCTGCCGATGGTTGCAGGCTTGTCGGTGGTGCACGCGCTGGTGCCGCCGCACCCGGCGGCGATGCTCGCGGTGCAGGTCTATCAGGCGTCGGTCGGGCAGACGCTGCTGTATGCGATTGCCATCGGCATTCCGACGGCGATTATCGCCGGTCCCCTGTACGCCAAATTCATCGTCCCGCGTATTCAGTTGCCGGCGGATAACCCGCTGGAGAAACAATTACTTGACCGCGAACCCCGCGACAAACTGCCGGGTTTCGGCATCACCATGGCGACCATTCTGTTGCCCGTGGTGTTGATGCTGATTGGCGGTTGGGCCAACCTGATTTCCACGCCGGGCAGCGGTTTCAATCAATTCCTGTTGTTCATCGGCAACTCGGTGATTGCGCTGTTGCTGGCAACGTTACTGAGCTTCTGGACGCTGGGGATTGCCCAGGGTTTCAACCGCGAATCGATCCTCAAATTCACCAACGAATGCCTGGCACCGACCGCCAGCATCACCTTGTTGGTCGGCGCCGGCGGCGGCTTGAACCGGATTCTGGTGGACGCAGGCGTGACCGATCAGATTGTCGGCCTCGCCCACGAATTCCACCTGTCGCCGCTGATCATGGGCTGGCTGTTTGCGGCGCTGATGCGCGTTGCCACTGGCTCGGCAACCGTGGCGATGACCACCGCGTCTGGCGTGGTCGCGCCCGTCGCCATCGGTCTGGGTTATCCACATCCTGAATTGTTGGTGCTGGCGACCGGCGCCGGGTCGGTTATCTTTTCCCACGTCAACGACGGCGGCTTCTGGTTGATCAAGGAATACTTCAACATGACGGTCGCGCAGACGTTCAAGACCTGGACCGTGCTTGAGACCTTGATCTCGCTGGTCGCTTTCGGTCTGACCGTCGGCCTTTCCTACCTGCTGTAACCGGAGCCCGCCGCCATGGACATCCTCTACCAGATCCGCGCCCGCCAGGATTCCTTCAGCGCCGGCGAAGGCCGCATCGCCCGACTGATGCTCGACGACGTTGGCTTTGCCGCCTCCGCCAGCCTCGAAGATCTGGCGCAACGGGCCGAAGTCAGCACCGCCACACTGTCGCGATTTGCCCGCACCGTCGGCTGTCGTGACCTGCGCGATCTGCGCCTGCAACTGGCCCAGGCCAGCGGCGTCGGCAGTCGCTTTCTAGACCCGGCGGGCACGCCTGAGCAGTCGGCGTTTTACGGGCAGATTGTCGGCGATATCGAAACCACACTGCGTCAGCATCTCGCTGGATTCGACGAATCACGCTTCGCCGACGCGGTGAAATTGCTCGGCCAGGCGCGGATGATTCACGCGTTTGGCATGGGCGGTTGCTCGACCCTGTGCAGTGATGAATTGCAGGTGCGGCTGGTGCGCCTCGGCTACCCGATTGCGGTGTGTCACGACGCGGTGATGATGCGCGTCACCGCCGCCAGCTTGAATGCCGAGCAAGTCGTCATCGTCTGCTCGCTGACCGGGATCACCCCCGAACTGCTGGAAACCGTCGAACTGGCGCGCAATTACGGCGCCCGCATTCTTGCCATCACCCGCGCCGACTCGCCACTGGCCGAACTGGCCGACATCGTCCTGCCGCTGCAAGGCGCAGAAACCTCGTTCATCTACAAACCGACGGCGGCGCGCTACGGCATGTTGCTCGCCATCGACGTGCTCGCCACCGAACTGGCGCTGGTCAATCCTGAAGACAATCAAGAGCGTCTGCGGCGGATCAAACTCGCCCTCGACGAATACCGTGGCGGCGACGATCACCTGCCACTGGGAGACTGACATGCAATACGACACGCTGATTCGCAATGCCCTGATCATCGACGGCAGCAACACGCCCGGTTACCGCGCCGACGTGGCGATTCTCAATGGTCGCATCGAGCGAATCGGCGACTTGCACGACGCCACCGCCAGCGAACAAATCGACGCCGCCGGTCGCGTGCTGGCGCCGGGTTTTATCGACGTACACACCCATGACGACACCGTGGTCATCCGCCAACCCGAGATGCTGCCCAAGCTTAGCCAAGGCGTGACCACGGTGATTGTCGGCAACTGCGGAATCAGCGCCTCACCGGTCAGTTTGAAAGGCAATCCGCCGGACCCGATGAACCTGCTCGGCACTGCCGCAGCGTTCGTTTATCCACGCTTCAGCGATTACCGCGCGGCGGTCGAAGCGGCCAATACCACGTTGAACGTGGCCGCGTTGATTGGGCACACGGCACTGCGCAGCAATCACCTCGACGATTTGTTTCGCACCGCAACGGCGGAAGAAATCAGCGCCATGCGCGAGCAGTTACGCGAAAGCCTTGAGGCCGGTGCGCTTGGGTTATCCACAGGCCTGGCCTACGCCAGCGCCTACAACGCTTCCACCGATGAAGTCATGCAACTGACCGAAGAGCTCACGGCATTCGGCGCCGTTTACACCACCCATCTACGCAGCGAATTTGCACCAGTGCTGGAGGCAATGGACGAGGCGTTTCGCATCGGAAAACACGCACAGTCACCGGTGATCATTTCCCACCTCAAGTGTGCCGGAGTCGGTAACTGGGGGCGCAGTCCGCAGTTGCTTGCATCGCTGGAAGAAGCGGCGAAAACTCACCCGGTGGGCTGCGATTGCTATCCCTACGCGGCGAGTTCTTCGACGCTGGATCTGAAGCAAGTCACCGACGCCCACCGCATCACCATCACCTGGTCGACGCCGCATCCGGAAGTCAGCGGCCGCGACCTGATCGACATCGCCGCCGAATGGAACCTGCCGCTGCTCGACGCCGCCAAACGCCTGCAACCGGCGGGTGCGGTGTATTACGGCATGGACGAGGCCGATGTAAGAAGAATCCTCGCGCATCCGTTGTCGATGGTCGGCTCTGACGGACTACCGGAAGACCCGTTCCCGCATCCACGTTTGTGGGGCGCTTTCCCACGGGTGCTCGGACATTTCAGTCGCGACGTCGGGCTGTTTCCGCTGCACACCGCCGTGCACAAGATGACCGGTCTGTCGGCCGCGCGATTCGGGCTGAAGGAAAGGGGTGAGATTCGTGAAGGACATTGGGCGGATCTGGTGTTGTTTGATCCGGCGACGGTGCGTGATGTGGCTGATTTCAATGACCCGCAACGCGCGGCACAGGGCATCGACGGCGTTTGGATAAACGGCGTTTTGAGTTACCGCGATGGTCAGGCAAGCGGTCGAAGGGAAGGGCGTTTTCTTGCGCGGCAGGGCGATTTGCGTGATGGCTTTTGTTAACGTTTCGCGCAGTGCGTCACAGTAGTGGCACATTGCAATTAAAGAAAGCCATCAACAAGCCGAATTGCTGACATCAAGCCCAGCTAAACTCTTGGGCCAACCAGTCAGGGAGCACCCCATGAGCTTCGGCAAAACCACCCCGATCCTGCGGATTTTCGATGAAGCCAAAGCCGTAGAATTCTACGTCGACTTCCTCGGGTTCAAGATCGACTGGCAGCATCGTTTCGAAGCGAACTCCCCGTTGTATCTGCAGGTGTCGCGGGGTGAGTGTGTGCTGCACTTGTCCGAGCACCATGGTGATGCGACGCCGGGGTCGGCATTGCGGATTGAAACCGATGAGCTGGAGGCGTTTCAGCAGCAATTGGTGGCCAAGGACTACAAATTCTCGCACCCGCAGATTCAGGCGATGCCATGGGGCAGCCAGGACATGACCATTGCTGATCCGTTTGGCAATCGGTTGGTGTTTACCAATGCGATCAGCGTCTGAGCTGGAAAAACCCCTCACCCTAGCCCTCTCCCGGAGGGAGAGGGGACTGATTGGGGGATGCTTGAGAAGTACGCCGACCTGAAAGTGATTGACCGAATCCATAATCGACTGGGGCGTTCAGGTCGATGTACAGCGCAAGACACCTCGGTCGGCCCCCTCTCCCTCCGGGAGAGGGCTGGGGTGAGGGCCGCTGCCAAACCCGTTCTGCCTGACAGCGGGTTTTTTCGTTACTCGGTCGGCACTAACTTATCCAGCACTCGATTGACCGCCAACTCGGCCAGCATCACCACCTGAGCGATGCCTTGCAGGGTCTTGCGGTGCGTGCCTTCAACCATCGCGACATGGTTGTGCAGCAACACGATGGCCGAGCCTAGGGTTTCACTGGCGTCCGCGATCAGGGATTCGGTGTTGGCCTCGGGGTGTGCCATGTACAAGGCGTTGGGTTTGTAGGGCGCAGCCATGATGGCGGCGGTCGGTGGGCCGAGATAGTGGTCGAGGGCACGTTCGGCGGCGTCGTGGAATTTCTTTGAATCGGGCGATTCGTAAGGAGAGCCCGGGTCGGTGACCGGCGGGTTAGGCGTTGGTTTGAACATAAGCTGTGTTCCCTTCATTGAGCCCCAACCCTTTGCTACTAAACGAAGGGGTGGCAGCTGTACGCAGGTTAGTAGACCGGGGAACTCAGCTTAAGCCGGCGCGCCGAAGCGCCCTACGTACAGCCACCATAAAACTCAGGTACGCAAGCACCTGTGATGAATGTACGACCAAGCGAATTACCTCGGGCTACTAAACCCGTTCACTGGAAATCAGTGACGGACTCAAGTTACCGATGGGCTACGGGGCGCACAAGCCGGCGGATTCTGGCGTAGGCGTAGGCAGCGGCGCAAGGATTTGTAGGCTTTCGGGCGTAACACTGAGTGTCTTTAAACGGCTAGGGTGGAATGGGTTTATTGCGCTACAGAGATTGAGGATTTGCCTGTCGGAATTCGGGCGGCGATGAGGCCCGAACAGTCACCCTCGATGCATTTGCCGAAACTCGCCGGGCGGCATCCCGCGCCGACTCTTGAATGTGCGATGAAACGAGCGCGGTTCGGTAAACCCCAGATACTGCGCAATGTCCTGGATGGGCAGATTGCTGTTGAGCAAGTAATGCTCAGCCAGTTCCTGACGCAGATCGTCAAGAATCTGCTGATACGACGTCCCCGCCTGCTGCAATTGACGCTGCAACGTACGCACTGACACTTTGAGCTGCTCGGCCACTTGCTCTTTGCGCGGCAGCCCCTCCTTGAGCAATTGACGCAGAATGTTTTTCACCCGCTGCGCAAGCGATGCGTCCTCCAGCGTCGCCATCAACCCCATGGCATGCTCCTCCAGCGTGCGCAGCAATTGCGCATCGGCCTGGCGCAACGG
The DNA here is from genome assembly GCF_059716105.1 of Pseudomonas sp. LBUM1652. Lineage (NCBI taxonomy): Bacteria > Pseudomonadati > Pseudomonadota > Gammaproteobacteria > Pseudomonadales > Pseudomonadaceae > Pseudomonas > Pseudomonas sp. LBUM1652. The sequence continues at coordinate 856,708 of NZ_CP166804.1, forward strand.
CAGTTGCAGATACGCCAAGGGCACAATCAACGCCGAATAAGGCTGATCGAACAAAACCGGACAACCGAAAAACGCTTCGTACTGCGCCAACGTCGTCTCGGCCGAGCGCGAATGTTCCAGCCAGACAGCGGCAGGCGACACCTGCGTATCAGCAATCCAGCGCGCATAGTGCAACCACGAACCGAGCACGTTTTCCACCAGATGCCGGCGAATCCGCGGGCGCTGATAGCGGCAGCTCCAGATCAGATGCACATGGCCGTCCTGCACCTCGGCGCGACTCACGCCCATGTCGCCCACCAGTTTTTCGAACGGCATGATCCGGCTCATGGCATCGCCCAGCGTCGCGCAGTTCATGGTGATGTAACCCAACACGCTCCAGGAATTGGGCAACACAAATTTCGCCGCGTTAAGCCCGAACAACGGATCACCCGAGTGTTCGCAGAAATAATCGAGCAACTTTTCATGGGCCTCACCCGGCAAGCGCAGGGTGTTGTCGCTCAACTGCTGCGCCTGCAACCCGGCTGCCGCCAACGCAGGCTCAATGGCCATGCCCAAATGCTCGGCATGGCGCAGGTATTTGAGCAGCGGCGGAACGGAGGTGAAGCCGAGCGATTGCATGATCGTCATTCCTGGATCAAGGCGCGCGTGAGCGGATGAGTGCCTTGAAAGGTAGTTGCAAACCATGGCTGAAGTAAATTCCCAGCGTGGAATGCGGTGAGGCTGCTATGCGCCGCCGGGAAGATTGCCGGATTTGAGCATGATGGGATGTGCTAGCCTGCAATCAATGATTTCATTGATTGCAGGGGGCGTCATGGCCAGCATCACGATTCGAAACCTTGACGAGAAGCTCAAGGAACAGTTGCGCATCACCGCTGCTCATAACGGGCACTCCATGGAAGAAGAGGCTCGTCTGATTCTCGGCAGAGCCTTGGCGACGGTTGATCGCGCCGGTGGACTTGGCAGCCGGATACGCAACAGATTCAGCGATGTGGACGCAGTGGAACTGGTGTTACCAAAGCGTTCAGAGAAAGCCACCGGGGTGGATTTTTCTGAATGATAGTGCTCGATACCAATGTTCTTTCAGAGTTTATGCGAGCCGAGCCTGCAGCTCGGGTGCTTGATTGGGTAGATGCGCAGCCAGCGATGGATCTGGCAATCAGCGCCGTCACCGTGGCAGAAATCCTCCACGGCATCGCACGCCTGCCCTCTGGCAAGCGCAAACAAAAACTTGAGGCGCATGCTATGGCCATGTTCGAAGAGGACTTCGCCGGGCGCATTTTGCCGTTCGATGCTCACGCCGCCGTCGAATACGCGACACTGGTTGCTGATTGCGAAGCTAAGGGCCGCGCGGTGTCCATGGCTGATGCGCAAATAGCTGCCATCTGCCGAGCGCATGGCGCATCGATTGCCACTCGTAATGTGAAGGATTTTGAGTTTTCCGCAATTGAGGTGATCAATCCTTGGCAAGCCTGAAGCACTCTTGCACCTGCGACATTTTGCAGAATGGGTGGCTGAGCGGATTTATGAGCGCGAAACCGAAACTGTTTTGATTTATGGCTTAGCCATGCCAATTGCTTGGCGCCGCCTAATTAATGCCTTACCCAGTGCGGTCGATTTCCACTGGCTGAAACAAAAAATAATTTATATCTGGCGGGACTGGTGCCTAGTTCGAAATGTTCTAAAAAACTAGTATTTTTTACAGGTCTCAAATTCTTTTGAAGTAGTTAGGTTTGGATTGCAGGAAATCTACCTATATTTCAAGAGGTGCAGGTTATGGCTGTGAAACCGATTGGACCGAAAACGAAGATTTTTGTAGGCGGGCTTTCGCATATGACTACAGATGAGTCACTAAGAGCTAAGTTCGAAGTGTATGGGGTAGTTACAGACGCAAGGGTAGTTCTCGGTAGGGATACGGGGCGGCCTACAGGATTCGGCTTTGTTATTTATAATGATCAATTAGATGCGCAAAGTGCTGTTGATGGTCTGGGTGGAACGGAGTTTGAAGGTGGAACCATAATGATTAGAGACCTCACTGAAGAGGGATAAGTTTTCAAACGCTGGAGCTTATTAACTACAAAGCCTTTGTTCTCAAAGGCTTTGTAGTTGATGTTTACCAGGTGACTGAATCAGACGCGGAAGTGGCTCACCATCTGCTGCAACTGACCACCCAACCGCGCCAGTTCAACACTGGACGCTGCGGTTTCATCGCTGGCGGCGGCGGTCTGTTCAGACACGTCGCGCACGTTGATGATGCTGCGGCTGATCTCTTCGGCCACGGCGCTTTGCTGTTCGGCAGCGGCGGCGATCTGCTGGTTCATCGACTGGATGTTCGACACCGTGCGGGTGATGTTTTCCAGTGATACGCCGGCCTTGCGGGTCAGGGCGACGCTGCTGTCGGTCAGGGCGCGGCTGTTGTTCATCACGGCCGAGACTTGCTGGGTGCCGTTTTGCAGACCGGCGACCAGGCCTTCGATTTCTTCGGTGGATTTCTGGGTACGCTGGGCCAGGCCACGGACTTCGTCGGCCACCACGGCAAAACCACGACCGGCTTCACCGGCACGCGCCGCTTCAATGGCCGCGTTGAGCGCCAGCAGGTTGGTCTGTTCAGCAACAGCCTTGATCACGTCCATGACGCTGCCGATCTTGTCGCTTTCCTGTTGCAGCACGCTCATGGCTTCGGTGGAACGCGCCACTTCGCTGGCCAGACGCTCGATCTGGGCAATGGCTTCATTCACAACCTTGTCGCCTTCACGGGCTTCGCCGTCAGCGGCCGCTGCGGCTTGCGAGGCTTCTTCGGCGTTGCGCGCGACTTCTTGCACGGTGGCGGTCATCTCGTGCATGGCGGTGGCGACCTGATCGGTCTCGATCTTCTGGCTGTTCACGCCGGCACTGGTCTGTTCGGTCACGGCCGACAGTTCTTCAGCCGCGCTGGCGATCTGGGTGACGCCGTCGCGGATGCCACTGATCAGGTCGCGCAGGGTCACGCCCATGCGGGCGATGCCTTGTTGCAGCACGCCGAGTTCGTCGCGGCGGGTCACGGTGACATTCTGGGTCAGGTCGCCGCTGGCGATGCGCTCGACCACGGCCAGGGTTTCTTGCAGCGGACGGGTGATCTGACGGGTGATGATCACGGCGGCAATCACACCGACCAGCAGGGCCAGCAGGGTGCTGATCAACTGGAAGGTGCGCGCCTGGGCGCTTTCGATGTCACGACGGTCAAGCTGGATCTGGTACAGCTGCTCGCTCAGGCTCACGATGGTGGTGCCCTGATCGGTCATTTCCTTACGTGCCTGCACGGCTTCGCTGTTGGCGTTTTTGTACGCCATCAATGCGCTGCGATAGTTGGTCAATGCCGTTTCCAACTGACGCAGAGCGTCTTGCTGGGTATCGGCGAAGCGCACGTTCAGTTGCTTGAGGCTGGCGATTGCCACGTCGATCTGGCCGATGGCTTTCTGCTCGGTTTCGGCATTGGTGCTGGCGGTGTAGCCGCGCACTTCATAGCGCGCGAGGATGAATGCTTCCTTGGCGGCGGTGATGGCCTGGAACTGTTCGAAACGCTGCTCGCTCAAGTCCATCTGCTGGACGCGCTTGCTGATCGACTCGATCAGGTTGTAAGCGGTGTCGGCGTTGGTGCCCATGACGTCGCGGGCGCTGTTACCGGTGCGGTAGGCGTTGCGCATTTTGTTCAGGGACGTCTGGTACTCGGCGATGGTCGCCGCCTGCGCCTTGAGCAGTTTGACGTTTTCCGGGCTCTTGAATTTGCTGATCAGCGCCTGCTGCTGTGCGGCGAAGCTTTCAAGGGTGGTCTGCACATTCTGCGCGGCGGTTTCGTCGCCGTTGGTCAGCATGTATTGCAGGCGCACCACGCGCAGTTTGGTCAGGCCAGAGTTCAACTGGGTGATGTCGCTCATCCAGTTGCTGCGGTCAATCAGGCCGCCCAGGCTCGTCCAGCCGGTCAGGGCCAGGACGCAGGTCAGTGCCAGGACAAGGCCGAAGCCCAGCCCCAATTTCATGTTCACGCTGATGTTGCCGAACCAGCTATTCATCACAATTCCTCCAGGAACGTTGTGCTTCTTGATCGTCGGTCAGGCTGGAAGATTGTTGTTTTTTTGAGCCAGCAAGGGTGTTAGCAGGTTTGTATCGGCCGCAAACCCGAGAGCTGAAAGGATTTTGTCCGACAGAATTTGTAACAAGCTCATCCCAAGATTTTTTTCACAAGGGTTTCACCGGCTGCCTACGCGGACATCGGTAGCTTCGCCGCATCGAATGACAAGTGATGGTGGCTTTTCTGTGGAATTGAGACTGAGTCTGTTCGGCGTCAAGCGCTCGGTTGACCTGAGTGGTTTTGCGCGCTTTCGCAACACCTGGGTGGTGCTGGCGGCATCGGTGCTGGTGCTGCCGCTGACCTTATGGCTGCTGGCTCCGGCGGCGGTACCGGATCTGGCCCACGGCAATGTCGCCGGTGCGCAGGCGTTGGCGGCAGGGTGGGCCAAGGGTGACATGATCGTGCTGGTGCGCCATGTCGAGCGTTGCGATCACTCCAAGGCTGCGTGCCTGAGTGGCCATGACGGCATCACCGACCGCTCGCGCAGTGTCGCGGTAGCCGTTGGCGCGCAGTTCGAGAATTTGGGCCTGAACAACGCCGACATCTATAACAGCCCGGTAATGCGTACCGTGCAAACCGCCGGTTACATGTTCAACCATGCCGCCAGCGGCGAAGACTGGCTGATCAACTGCAAGGGCCGCATGTTGCAGGACGCACTCGCCCACAAGATTCCCGGTCGCAACCTGATTCTGGTGACCCACAGTGAATGCATGGCACAACTGGAAAAAGACCTGAAAGTACCGACGTCCAATCTGGGTTACGGCGCTTCACTGTTTGTTTCCGCTGCCAGCCCGGCGGCTCCAAAAATGCTCGGCTTTATTGAAGCCTCCGACTGGCGCACGGTGACCACCCGATGAAATCACGTTTTTACGCTTACAACTTCGGCATCCCGCTGGTCTGCGCGGCGCTGGTGTTCCTGATGTTCGACATGACCAAGATCGATATCGCCTTCAGCAATCTGCTATTCGATCCGCTGACCCAGAGCTTCCCGCTCGACAAGATTCACTTCTTTGAAAAGCTCACCCACAAGTGGGCGCGGATCATTCCGAACTGGACTGCCGAAATTGCCCTCATCGGCGCGATGCTGTCGATGGTCTGGCCGTTGGTCAATCCACAGAAACGCCCGCGACTCGGCGCGTTTCTGGAACGCAGTAAAGTCGCGCCAGTGCTGCGATTTGCCGCTGATCATCGTAGGGATTTTCTGTTTGTTGTCGTTGCTTTCGCGGTGTGTACCGGGGTGATCCATTTCCTCAAATCCCACACCAGCGTTTACTGCCCGATCGAGACAACGTTGTATGGCGGCAAAATGGCCCACATCGAGTGGTACAGCAATTTCCAGCTGTTCCACGAAGCGGGTAGTGGCCGCTGCTGGCCGGGCGGACATGCATCCGGCGGTTTCACCATGCTGGCGTTGTATTTCGTGGGGCGCCGTTACCAGTGGCGTTTTTCCAGTGCATTGTTGTGGGGCTCGTTGTTGCTCGGTTTCGTCTACGGCACGACGCGGGTTCTGCAGGGGTGGCACTACATGTCCCACACGTTCTGGGCCGGAATCTTTGTGTGGCTGGCATGTTTGCTGACGGCGCTGGCGTTTTATGGGCGGGCACGGTTGCAGGTACCGGTGTTGCACAAGCCTCAGCCGCCTGATTACGTCGCCAAGCCGCTATCTGATGGGCTTCAGTCGCTGACGAAGTAATACGCCTGGCGCCCGACCATCAGGGTCTTGAGCACTTTGAGCGGTGCGGCGGGAATGCTGTCACCGGCCATCACCACCACGTTCGCAGGCGCGGCCGCGAGGAATTCCCTCAGTTGCGCGTCGGTGTCCAAGCCCCTTAGCACCTGTTGGGTGTAGAAAACGCTGGCGCCGCCGACCCGCTCATTGGCTTGAAACAATGCGACCTGATGCCCTTCGGCTTGCAGCGTCTGAATGTGTTCGGTCAGCGGCAGGAACGACAGTTTTTTATCGGCATGGGGCAGCGCCCACTGCGCGGCGGCGAGATAACTGGCGATCACAAGGGTCAGCACACCGGCGCCCAGTGCCTGACGATGACGGGCGATCCTTCCGATAAATCGTTTGGTGCTTTCGTACTCTTTCAATCGCTCGAACAGCACGCTCGCATATTCCGCAGCAATCACCGCAGCCGCTGGTGTCATCGACATCAGGTACACCGTGCGCTTGCTTGAGGCCAGGGTGAGCATGATGAATTGCGCAATTATCCACAGGCTGAAAAACAGCAGGTAACGATTGGTCTTCAACTGTTTACGGAAATGCCACAGCCCCAGGTACACCAGAACGTTCCACGGCAGGAACGCTTCGGGCAGTTTGGCCAGGTAGTAATAGAACGGCTCATAGTGCCCGGCCTCGACGAACGATCCGCTGAAGCGACCGACGCTGTTGGTCAGCAACACTTCTTTTACCGCTTGCACACCGCCGTGTTGATAAAGAACGACGAGCCAGATCAGCAGTGGAATCAGCCCTGCCAAGGTGAGCAATCCCGGGCGCAGCCAGTCGCCGATCTTCAGACGTCTGTCGATCAGGTTATCGGCCAGCAGATAAGCAAAAATCACCACCCCCGGCATGGCCAGTCCCAGCACACCTTTGCTCAAGGTGGCGATGGCAATCCCGACGACAAACAGCAGCGAATTGCCCGCAGTTGATGCGCGTTGCGCCTGGAAAAACGCCAGCAGCGCTGCCGTCACGCCGAGCGCCAGCAGCGCGTCCTCGCCAACCCCACGCACGTTGCTCCAGTAACTGGCCATCGTCGCCAGCAGAATCCCGGCCGTCCACGCGATGGCTTTCGGCCGTTCAAAGCGGCGCAGCATGCCGTACAGCAACATTACGCTGACCAACCCGGCCACCGCCGACGCCAGCCGCACCGCCCACGGCGAAACGCCGAATACGCGCATCGCGCCGGCATCCAGCCACAAACTCAGCGGCGGTTTCTCTAGAAATGGCTCACCGAACAGACGGGGCGTCACCCAGTCATTGTCCAGATGCATCTCCATGGCGATCCCGGCGACGCGGGCTTCGGTGGAACCTTGCAATTGATGGTTGCCCAGCGCGAAGAAAAACAGCAGGGCAGCAAGTAGAAACAGCGAAGTGGCGGCACGCGACATGGGTTTCAGGCAACCGGAAGGGGCGGGAGGCCTGAGCATAAATCGCCATTGCTGAACAAATTGTGAACATCACCCCAGACGGCGCGACCAACGCTGATCTGGCGCTTCGAATGCCGGATTGACCAGCGCCGTCAGCACATGATCCTGCCAGCGCCCGGCAATGTTCAGATATGCCTTGGCATAGCCTTCCTGTTCGAAGCCCAGTCGCTCCAGCAATCGTGCGCTGCGCTCGTTGCCGGGAACGTAATTGGCCATGATCCGGTGCAGGTTCTGGGTATCGAACATGTAGCCGATGCCAGCCTCCAGGCCTTCCTGCATCAAGCCTTGGCCCTGATGCCCTTCATCGATGTGATAGCCCAGATAACACGCCTGAAACGCCCCGCGAATGATGCCGCTGAAGTTGCACGCGCCGATCATCTGCTGGCCGTCCGGCGTCAGCAGGGCGAAATGCATGGCCAGCCCGGCTTCAAAGGCGCTGGCCTGGATGTCGAGGCGGCGGCGAATCTGTGCCGTGGAAAAGTAGTCGGTGGTGCGGATCGGCGACCACGGTGCGAGGTGACGTTGGTTGCGTTGGTAGAAATCACTTTCCAGCTCTGCTTGCTCCGGAGCAAGTATCGCCAGCGTCAGGCGTTGGCAGGGCAAAGTCAGCAGCGGCATCGGGCGCTCCGGTGGGCGAGAAGATTGCTGGCAGGTTCGCGCAATACCCAGGGTTCGGCAAGTGATGGAGAGTGGGGGGACGTTGAATGCCAGGCAAAAAAAAGCCCGCGGGAGAGCCGCGGGCGAACCGTAGTTTCTTGAATGAGCGAGTGGACTGTACAGCTTCGGCTGAACAGCGGCAGTGAAGAAAAATTCATCTCGATGGACCGCTTCGATGCCGCTGCCGGCCTGTACAGACTTCGTGGGTCAGTGGCGAACTTCAGGGGTGGGCGAGTCAGGCGATCCCTGTTGAGCAACCTGATCCCGTGCCCGGCAGATCACGATTTCGGCCAGCGCACTCAATTGCTTCATGACCACAGCGACATGGCGCTTGGAGCCATCGAATTCGTCGGCAAAGTTTGCACTGATGTCCACAAGGGACTCGAGCAGATCACTGGCATGCGTGAGCAGGGTCAATGTGTCGACATCGTCGCGCACGCTGAGCATCTGCTTGAGGGGAACGGTGCGGCGGCGTTTGCGTGGGTTCGAACCGGTGGTGCCGGGTTGTTGTTGCGGTCCGGAAATTTGCGCATCGGCAGGTACCGGTCCAACAAGCGTAAGTCGGGTGATTTTTTTCATGACGTGGCTCCGTGGAGTGAACAATCTCTGCGGGGGCGGTCTGTCAAACCGTCCGCTGGAGGGCAGCGAGTCTTGGAGGGTAGCGCCCTGAAAATCGGTTCACCAGTTCATGAAAGTCGACGCGTGTTGAGGGAAATTTCCTAGGACGTGGAATGTAGGAAGCGAAAGTCGCTGGCTAACCACGTCCGAGAGGTTTTTCAGTACTCCGAGACTTTATCCTCGCGCAAGACCCATCCCGCTTCACCCTGTATCAACTTGTATTGAATCTGTCGCATCTTCCCTGTTCGCCCTGCGTTGGCATCCGCGCTGTCGTACACCGGAAAGCGCTGCACCAGCGTATTTTCCACCACCGAGAATGAATCCTCGCCCTGGTAGCCCTCGGCTATTTTCGGGTTGTCGCTGACCGGTGGCAGGTAGATTTCGCTGAGGGATTTTTTGTTGTTGGCCGAGTAGGCGATCAATTCGCCCGGCATGCTGCGCCCGGGAGGACGTGTGAATACGTAGATCTCGGGGGAGCCGTCGTTATTCAGATCGGCGACTTCGGCGCGCACGATGTTGCCGTTGAGCGGGCGGGTGATCGTCGAGTTATCGATTTCCAGCCCTTTAGGCTCGATGCGCAAGGCGGGTTTGCCGTCGACCTCATCCGCTTTCACATAAAAGTCGATGCCCTGCAACGCCAGGTTCTTGTCGAAGGATTGGCTGTTATCCACAGCGTCGCCATTGGCGAGAACCAGGGAAACTTCGTAATTGGCCACTTCATCGCGCCGTGCCGCATTGCGCATGAGATAGACCTGAACCGTGTATTCGCTATCGGCGGGCAGCGAGCCAGTGAAGTGATGGCCCATGATCGAGCTGTTGAACAGGGCGTAATCAGCGCCTTTGGCGGTGACGTTGAAGTTGGCGGAATTGTTGGAGGTTTTAAAACCCACCGTCAGGATCTGCCCAGCCTTGGCGTTGAGCGTGTACTCGGCCGTTTTATAGCCCTTGATCGACTGTTTGAATTGCACGCTGCCATAGCCGCTTTTGTAGACGACTGGCTGGATCCTTGGAGGGTTCTCGCTGTTGGCTGCGTTGGCAGACAGTGAAACGAGGGCCGCCAGTGCGGCGCCGAGCCAGATATTCATGAGTGTCCTTGGGGTAATGGCCTGGGTGCCTCGAAGGATAGTTCCACAGGCGCGCCCCCGTCCAACCGCACCGTTGCTTAAATCTCGGTGGATTTCAGGGTGTGTTTGACGTGAGTCATCCGATTGGCCCGGCGATGAGGCGACAGTCAGTTGCGCATCGGCTGTTCACATAATTCTTACGCAAGCAAAGCTATGATGTTCGGGCATGTGCATTGGGCCAGACAGGGCGGCTCCATTATGAATTTGAATGTTCTCTACGCGTTGGCGGCTGCGGCATTGTTCGGCGCCAGCACGCCACTCGCCAAGCTTTTGGGGGTGGAGACAAACCCCGTCCTGTTGGCCGGGCTGCTCTATCTGGGAAGTGGTCTGGGGCTGGGCGTTGTTCGTGTTGTTCGCGATCAAGCGTGGCAGCGTTCAGGGCTAACGGCAGAAGAGTGGCCCTGGCTGATCGGTGCCATCGTCTTTGGCGGTGTACTGGCGCCGACCGCCCTGATGTTCGGTCTGACTCGAACGACCGGGGCCACAGCCTCGCTGATGCTCAATCTTGAGTCGGTGCTGACGGCGGTGCTGGCGTGGGTGGTGTTCAAGGAAAATGCTGATCGCCGGATCGTGATCGGCATGATCGCGATTGTCCTGGGCGGTGTCGTGCTGGCATGGCCACAAGAGACGGCGACGACCCATGACTGGACGGGGCCGCTGGCGGTGGCTTTCGCTTGTTTGTGTTGGGCGATCGATAACAATCTGACCCGTAAAGTCTCGGCCTCGGACGCGCTGTTTATCGCCGGCAGCAAAGGTCTGGCGGCCGGTGTGGTCAATTGCTCTCTGGCATTGGTCATCGGCATGCAACTGCCTGCTGCGGGCTCATTGGTCTCAATCATGCTGGTGGGATTTCTCGGCTACGGTGTCAGCCTGGTGCTGTTCGTTCTCGCCCTTCGCGGACTGGGCAGCGCTCGTACGGGCGCGTACTTTTCCACGGCGCCGTTTCTCGGCGCGGTTATTTCGATCATGGTGCTGGGCGAGTCGGTATCGCTGATGTTCGCACTCGCGGCAGCGTTGATGGCCTTCGGTGTGTGGGTTCACCTGATGGAAAACCATACACACGAGCATCAACATGAACCGCTAGAGCACGACCATCGCCACACCCACGACGAACATCACCAGCATGAACATGACTTTGCGTGGGACGGAACCGAGCGTCACACTCACCCGCACAAGCACTCGCCGATCCGCCACACGCATGCGCACTTTCCCGATGTTCATCATCGGCATGGTCATTGATACGTTTGGAGGGGGGAAGGACGGCAGGTGCTGGGTGTCGTGTCGGATTCATGGGCGGCATGACTACAAAAGCCCGACGGACTGATACGAAGAGGTTTGTCACTAGATGCCGAAATAGTGGCATTGAATCGCTTTTTAACGAATGATGATCGATCATGAAGGCGATGCTGCGTGTCTGTGGCAGCAAGCCCAACTCGCAAGAAAGGGATGGTCCGCAAGCAAGGAGGCTCAGATGTGGGCTGATGTCGATACAAAAAACGATTTTCTGAATTACTCAGAAGTGGCCGATCTTGTTGTGGACGTCATCCGTGATCCGTCCATGCGTCCGGTTACCGTAGGCGTGTTCGGTTCCTGGGGTACTGGAAAGTCCACGCTGCTCAATCTGATCGAGCATGGACTGAACCCTCCTCAGGGAGCGTCTGAATTCGTCGTCGTTCGTTTTGACGCCTGGTTGTATCAGGGCTTCGATGACTCCCGCGCAGCGCTAATGGAGGTCATCGCCTCCACCCTTATCGACGCTGCCAAAGAAACCAGCTTTCTACCTGAAGCGAAGAAGCTTTTTGCGCGGGCCAACAAAATGCGAATGCTTGGTCTCATGGTCGAAGGCGGAGCGCTTGCTTTGGGTATGCCTGCTTTCGGTTTTGGTGCGAAAGGGGTGGAAGCTCTGGGGAAGCTCTTTTCCGGTGAAGCGGATCATGACTCGTTAGGAACTATCAAAGATGAAGGTGGTAAAGCGAAGGACAACTTTACCGGGCTGCTTGGCCCAGAAAAGCAGCAAACTCCCCCCCAACAGATCGAGGCGTTCCGAAAGGAGTTTTCAGATGTCCTCAATGGTCTCAACAAAACGTTGGTCGTTTTTGTCGACAACTTAGATCGCTGCTTGCCCAAGCAGACGATCCATACCTTGGAGGCTTTGCGTCTATTCCTCTTCATGAACCATACGGCTTTTGTCGTGGCGGCAGATGAGGAGATGGTTCGCCATTCGGTCAGTGAGCATTTCAAAGATCCTGGTGATCGTCATGTAACTGATTACTTGGACAAACTTATTCAAGTGCCTGTTCGTGTGCCAAGGTTGGGCGTTCAGGAGGTTCGGGCGTACCTATTCATGCTGTTTGCCTCGGCCGGTAACAAGGTCCCTGGCGAACGCATCGAGGCCTTGAGGCTCGGACTTGAAGATAACTTGCGCAAGGCATGGAGAGACGAGCCCATCAGCACAGAGAGGGCCTTAGAGTTGCTGGGCTCGAAAGTGCCAGTGGAGGTTGCCGAAGCTTTTCCGATTGCTGATCGAATTGCGCCAATGCTCGCGAGCTCCAGCTCCGTGTTGGGTAACCCCAGAATCGTGAAGCGTATGCTCAACGTCGTTCGAATGAGGGTACGGGTAGCGGCACTGCGTGAAATGCCTGTAAACGAGGCCCTAATCGCCAAGGTAGCTCTTTTTGAGCGTTGTATGGAGGAGAAAGCGGTCGCCCATCTTTACTCGATGATAAATGGTGCTGCCGGTGGCAAACCTGAAGTGCTGGCCGAACTGGAGGGACTACTGGAAGACCCCGTGAAATTTGCGGAGGCTTGTCCGGATTTATGGACCAAAGTAGATCTCGTGCGAGATTGGATCAGGCTCGAACCGCAGCTTTCGACTGTAGACCTTCGTCCGGTCGTTTATCTGAGCAGGGAAACCACTCCCTTACGGGTATTGCGCGCAGGTCTTTCTGCTGATGCGGCCGAAGCGCTTGCTGTGCTCAAACGGACGTCCAACACCTCGTCACCTTCTGCAAAAGCTGCTCTACAGACCATATCCGGTGGTGAGCACGCGGCCGTCATGACCCAGTTAATTGAATCGATGCGGTCGCATTCTGAGTGGACAAGTAAGCCAGTCGGCTTCGACGGTGCACAGTTGCTTGCCGAGAAGTCACCAGAAGCCGGTGCGCTGCTATCGGACTTCATTCACACCGTAATGCCGGACAAAATTCGGCCTTGGCTCAGCAGCAAGCTTAAGGGCGCGAGCTGGTACAAGGAGAGGGATAAGAAGTAATGGGAACCTCTACGTCAAGCAAAGGGCCTGGGGGTAACTCTCCATTTGTGCCTGGGTGGGTGGACACCGGTGGGCAGCAGGTACCCGAGGCTCCTCCGCAGCGATTTAAAGACTTTCGCACAAATCTGGGGAGATTCGTCTCGACAGGAGACGGCGATTACCTTCGCTCTGCGATAAGCAGCTATGCAGGCGGTGCAACCGGTGGCAGTAGCATTGGACCTGCCCGGTTTGGCTCCATGGCCGGAGCCGGTGGAGCCTTATTTGGTGCGATGGCCACATTGAGGGAAGGGCATTCCCTTCTGGGGCTGGATCTCGCTGCGTTGAACGGCCAGGACACGGACATTGCTATCGACATGATCGTGCAGGCGCTTGCCACTGAGGACGGTGATTCTGATCGCGTTCGGGTTGCGATGAACGAGGCGCTCTCTGAATGCCTAGAAGGTTACCAAGAGTTTGATTTCGCGAGCATCACTGACGAGATGCTTGTACAGATGATGCTGGTGTACGTTACCAAATGCGTGTTTGGACAAGTGGTACTCGATTCGAACGATGCGTTCGCAAAAGCTGAATCACCTGGCCAAGTCGAGCAGGCCGAGAAGGAACTGTACTCTCTCGTTGAATCGGTGACCGACAAGCACATGCGTCCCTTGTTGGGAGGCAGTCTGAAAGCGCTCTCCAGCACTCAAATTGAAAAGATTCAGATGGCCGCCATCCGCGAAGTGTGGAGTGAATGGGAGGCATACCAAGAGTGACAGACCTCATTTTCCATCACGAAGCTGATCAGCTTCGCACGCAAACGGCTGATGAAATTCCCGTACTGATGTACGGCAGTCGCCCACCGGCGCGGGGCACTTGCTCTATTGGGGGGCCGGTTCGCGCTGCAGTGAGGCGTTTGGGTGCTCCGGTCAGTAGAACTGGGTTCGATTTGTTGACGATAGCCATGGCCGTAACAGCCGCAGATACTTTTGTTGATAAGGCAGAAGCTGATGATGGTTGGGCCCGGGAGCTTCGCTTATTCATCCCCATCGCTGATCCGCAACTTTGGCAGCCCGCGATACCGCTTTTACAGAAGGCTCTGCATTTCTTAAGCGGCGATCTTTGGGAGATCATCCTATTGCCTGATGGACCCAGACAGCTCACGTCTCAGAACCGTGGTCGCATCACCGTTATGGCCGGCCACGATTGCGTCAGTTTGTTCTCGGGGGGGATGGATAGCGGCATTGGAGCGTTGAATTTATTAGCAGAGGGCAGGCGCCCATTGTTGATAAGTCATGCATATCGAGGTGACTCGGAAAAGCAAATCATGGTTCGGGATCATCTACCGGTGGAGGTCTCAAGATTCGCTGCGGTAGCAAATCCGGTGTCCTTGACTGGGAGAAAAACCGATGTGCAGATGCGCACTCGAAGCTTCAATTTCCTCGCCTATGGTGCACTGGTTGGGGCCACACTGGCGCAGCTACGAGTCACTGGCTCACCAGTAGAGCTTTTCGTTCCCGAGAACGGGCTCATTGCGCTGAACCCTCCAATGACTGCTCGCCGCATTGGCGCGTTGAGTACTAGGACGACGCACCCACATTTTTTGGGCCTATTCCAAAAAATCCTGGAGACGGTCGGCCTGCCTGTACGAGTCGAGAATCCGTACGCGCTTCAGACGAAGGGAGAGATGCTTTCTGGGTGCTTAGATCAAGCGAACTTGAGGGTTCTGGCATCGGAAACGGTATCGTGTGGTAAGTGGAAGCGGACACACCAGCAGTGTGGTAAGTGCGTCCCGTGCGTCATCCGACGCGCCTCGTTCCACGCTGCCGGAATGACGGACGGCACCGCGTACCATGCTAGAGGAGCGGATCTGACTTCAGTAGTTCGGGATGCGAATGCCAGAGATGATTTGATGGCCATGATCCTGGCGGCCCGCAGATTGCCTGCAGAAGATGTCGCGAAATGGGTGCGTCAATCCGGCCCGCTTCCACTCCACCGCCAGTCTCGTGATTATTTAATAGGCGTGGCCACTAGAGGCATGGGAGAGGTTAGAAGCTATCTATCGTCTCTCGGTCTGCTGTGAATGGGGTCTGTAATCCCTCAGTGCGAGAATAGCGGCTTTCGGCGATACCCTAATCGCTTCCAGGCCAATAGGGTGGTGAGTCGATAGCAAACCGGATGGCACTGGAAGGTCTTTCAGGTATTGAGTAAAACCAGTACACATGCTTGAACTGCAAGGTCTGGGTATTGCATTGCTGTCATCATTGTTGAATGGCCGCTTGGTGATTCAGGCTTGCCGTAGGCGTGCGGGAAAGATCAGATTTGTAGGCAAGAAGTCAAGGTCATGACGGCGCGAGTGTTTCGCGTCGTCCTGATTCCTTTATCTCGGATCGTTCTCTGCGGCGGGCTGAAGATGGCTAGGGTGAATAGGGCCACAGGCGAATCGTTGGTACTGAATTAACTTTCGTCGGCGTACGCCACCAATTTGGCGGAGCATGTTCGGTCGCTCCCGATCCATGTAGGCAGTTGGATACAGCGCCGGATCATAGGGAATGGCGTCCAGCACGTCGATTCCATATTCGACATAAACACGCTTGCCGAGCGGTGTCAGGGCCAAAGCCTTAATTCGGCGGATATGTTCTGATATGGCTCGGTATCCGTCATGTACAAGCAGGTCGCGCAGGTAATGGTTCGAGGCGCGAATTGCGATCTTCACCCGCACGGATTCCCTGTGCCGCCGATCCTGCCAGTGAGCAAATAGGTTGAACAGGCGAGACTTTAGGCATGTGATGGGGTCGATGACGGCGACTTGCACGCCTTCGATATCCAAGACGGATAAATACTTGAAAATCTCTTTTTTGGGCGCGCCCCCGACGCTGTCCATTTCGAGGATATCGACGATGACCTCTTTATCGTCAATCCAGTGAATGTACGCGGCTGCATATTTATTGTGTTGTCTTCCATCTTCGCTTTGCGAAAAGGGACGCCCATCATGCGGGCGCAATAATCAATTGAGTTGGGCTTGCCGATAAAGTCCAAGTCATCGCTGGTGACGAATCCGACGTCCTCGCCTGTCATTTCGTCGATGAGGTATTGCCGGGCCCAAAGCGTGAGCGATTGGCCGCCCACGATCACAAGGCCGTAATCGTTAACAGCGGAAAGAACAGAGGGTCGGTAGACGCGCTGAATTAGATCGAGCAGAAAAGCGAAGAGATCTGAACGTTCAAGTAGGGAGAACGGAGCGTCTTCGTTTACCGCCTCGGGCATCAGTTGCTTAGCGCAGAGAATCGTTGTGGGCGGGCGATTGAAGCAGAGTTGCCACGAAGGGCAGCTTTAGCACGGGCAGCAGCCATTTCAAGCATCTGAGGGTCAGCTGCATAGACAGCATCAACCTGCCGGTCACGTGAGCTGCTTTTAAGGCTCATCATTTCCGCGAAGCTAAGGTCATTTGAATGCTGGTGGCCGCTGATCATGGCGAATGTACCCATACGGGTGAAATGGACTTGGATTTTAGGTTAGCACATTCAGTCTGCGCATTTATAGGCGAATAGCTGCGATTGCAAGGCATTAACCGACGAAATACGACGTCTCATGGTGCCGTCTAGGGGCAAGGGGCCGGTGAAGCAGGCCCCTTGCCCCTAGACGGCTCTTAACTGCGAAGATGTCACGATCTTCACCGAGATAATCATCTGTCAAGTGAAATGTCAACAATGTAAGCAATTCAGGTGTGTCAAGGCGGTAGTGATGTAGGGTGGCTTCATAGTGGCCCTCCACTCACTTTCCTCATGCAAAAAGCTCAGGGGCGGGATTGTCCAAACCCCAGATGCGACAAAGCCCGCACTGGGCGGGCCTTGTCGTTGAGAGTTGGTGGAGCCGGGGGGATTTGAACCCCCGTCCGCCAGTACTCCGCTGTCGGTACTACATGCGTAGCCGTGTCTATTAAGTTAACCCTCAGCGACCCGACGGGCAGGGTGCTTTGGGCGAGTTGTGTAAGTTTTAGCCGCTTCGTCCACAACGTACTGCACGGCGATTCTGTTCTATATGACAATCATTTTGGGTTTACAGACATCCCCTGATGATTGCTGGACCCGAAGGTACCAGAAGGGAAGGCTAAGGCTGCTTACGCAGCGAGAGCGTATTCCCCGTAGGTTTCGTCATTGGCAACTATAAGAAGTTGCAACAGTGGATTTACGAGTTCTGTTACCAACTCGGCATGCACCTAAAGTTTCGCAACCGGCGTCGAATCCTAAACGGCCCCGAACTCATTGCTCAGTACATCTTGGTGAGCAACAAGCCTGCGCAGTGTACGCCAATCGGCGAGCAAGGCCAACCCGAAGGTTGGCCTTGTGGTGGGTCAGTTACGTGTTGGATTGCGAATCTGCATTTTGGTGATCAGGGCAGAGGTGACCTCTACGCAATCTTTGTCATTGCCGGCCGCCTGCGACGCTTGGGCCTTCTCCTGTGCTTCCTTGACGTTGTTCATGGACGATTCAGGAATGGATGGCTGACTGGTCACGAAGTCTTTTATGGTTTGAAGATTCCCGGCACAAAGGTCTTTGTCTGCCGCAAACACCGGCGACGTCAGCAGGGCACCAGCGATGAACAATCCAGCAATTGCAGAAAGCTTCATGGGTATCTCCTTGAACGGTTGGGCTCGGTGCTGCCGGATGATCTGGCGGCGATGCCGAGTTCGTAACAGGCCGCGTTTCGTAGCGGACCTGTTCAATCGACCGCGACGGCACGCAGGAATTCGGTTTTTTTGTAGCGGGTATGAAAAAGTAGGATCACCCCTTCAAACCGATCAGGCCGACTCGAATGTTAGTCGGCTCTTGGGTTATTTGTTGGTGTTCCCCGTCGATTTCTGGATTTCCAGAAGGGTTTGCTGGGTTTCGGCAAGACATTCGTCGGTTTTGCCTTGGGCCCTGAGGGCCTGGGCTTTACTAACACTGGCCGAGACGCGTGCATTCAGATCGGGCGACGTCTGGTATTGCGTCTTGGCACTTTCGATTTGATTCAAATTGGCATCGCACAGGCTTTCTGGCTTGCCTGCGGCGAACGAAATGGAAGCTATCATCGAGGCAGTAACGAACAGACCTAACAGTACAGAACGCTTCATGAGTATCTCCTTGCACTGAGGAATCCAGACTTCGCTGACCGTCAAAGCGGGCCACCGAAAAGAGGACAAGCCCCGAGTGTTCGGGGCTTGTTCTGTGGACTGTCGTCTTGCTCAAGGGTTCTGTTTTTCTTCAGCAGGCCTTTGCCTGAGTCACCCGATCGACCAGGTAAACCAATCCGTGATAGTCGATCCCGCCATGCTGTGTCAGGCCGATTTCGCACGTCCGGCTGGTGGAAATTCCTTCGCTGCAATGCTGCACCGCGTCCTTGAGTGTGCGCAGCGAGTGGCTGTTCAGCTCTGGAGTGGTAAAGCCCTTGTCGCCTGCAAAACCACAGCAGTGAATGCCCTCCGGAATCACCACGTTTTTACTGCACTTGCGCGCCAGATCAATCAGCGCCTGGCTTTCGCCAAGGTGCTGAGTGCTGCAGGTCACGTGTACGGCAATCGGCGCTTCCTGTGGGGTGAAGTCCAATCGATCAAGAAGATGCGTACGGATGAAACGCACCGGGTCGTACAGGTCCAGGCGAACATCTCCCACATCCTGCACCAATCGCAACGTGCATGGGCTGGTGTCGCAATAGATCGGATCAAGCCCGCCGCGACTCGCGTGCAGCAGTGCGCTGATCAACTCCTGACGCTTGTGTTCGGCTTGTTCGGCATAGCCTTTGGAAGCGAAGGGTTGGCCGCAGCAAAGGTTGTCCTGATTGTCCGGGAAGATCACTTGATAACCAGCCTTTTCCAGCAATCCACGGGTTTTGTCGTACAGCGACATCTGCTCTTTATCACCCGCCGCCGGGCCCATGACCCGCGATACACAAGCGGCCAGATAGACCACACGCGGGCGCTCATCCCACACGCTCGGGCTGAAGCGAATGGCTTTCTCCGGCTGCGGCATGGCATTCGTCCAAAGCGGTACCTGACCTTTGGAAAGGCGAGTCAGTGTTGCCGAAAGTTTCGCCAGACGCGGCGCACCCAGCAGCATCCGCGCACCGTTGGCCACGTGCAGGGTGAAGCGCGCCCCTTGCAGGGTCTTGGCGAAATTTCCTTCAATCCAGTCAGCGGTTTTCTGATGCGTCGCGTGTCGGCCACGGAGCTTTTTCACCAGGTCTCCGGTGTTGATGCCTACAGGACAACGTTGTGCGCACAACCCGGTCGCCGCGCAGGTCTCGATGCCTTGATACTCGTAGGCTTTTTCCAGTTCAGTGGTATCGACGCCTGAACGTTTTTTCGCCTGAATGTCGCGCCAGATCACGATGCGCTGGCGTGGGCTGAGGGTCAGGCCTTTCGACGGGCAGACCGGTTCGCAAAAACCGCACTCGATGCATTTATCGACAATCTCGTCGGCTGCCGGCAGCGGCTTCAGGTGCTTGAGGTGGATCTGCGGATCTTCACTCAGCACTACGTCCGGGTTAAGAATGCCGCTCGGGTCGAGCAGGCGTTTGAGTTGCCACATCAATTGATAGGCATCGCTGCCCCATTCCAGCTCGACGAACGGCGCCATGTTGCGCCCGGTGCCGTGTTCAGCCTTCAGCGAACCGCCGAATTCGACCGCCACCAGTTGCGCGACGTCGTCCATGAACGCTTGATAGCGTGCGACTTCTTCCGGGCTGTTGAAGCCTTGGGTGAAGACGAAATGCAGATTGCCTTCCAGGGCGTGCCCGAAAAGGATCGCTTCGTCGTAGGAATGTTTGTCGAACAGTTCGATCAAGCGGTTTACACCGATGGCCAGTTGCTCGATCGGGAAGGTCACGTCCTCAATGATCACCGTGGTCCCGGTTTTACGCACGGCACCGACGGCGGGGAAGGTGTCCTTGCGGATTGCCCAGAGTCGGGCGTTCTCGACCGGGTCTTCGGTGAAGTCGACCTGTTTTTCCACCGGGAAGCCGATGAGCGACGTCATGATCTGCGCCAGTTGTTCCTGTAGCAACGTGGAAGACGCCGCGCGGGATTCGATCAGTAACGCACAGGCATTATTCGACAGCTGTTGTACGAAAGAGGGCATGCCCGGTTTGTCCTGCACCGAGCGAAGACTCCGCCGATCCAGCAACTCCACCGCCGACACCGGTTGGCTTTTCAGTACGGTGACGGCGTTGCAGCAGGTCTCCACATCCGGGAATACGATCAGCGCCGAAGCCTTGTTCGGATGATCGATCACCGTGTCGTAAGTCACCGCACTGATGAAGCCAAGGATGCCTTCGGAACCCACCAGCAAGTGGCTCAAGATATCCACAGGGTCGTCGAAATCCACCAAGGCGTTGAGCGACAGGCCGGTGGTATTTTTCAGACGATACTTGTGGCGAATTCTTGCAGCCAGTTCGGCATTGGCGCGGGTCTCGCGGCCCAGAGTCGCCAAGCGTTCCAGTAGATCCGCATGGCTTGCGTGAAACGCCGCAACACTGGCGGCATCTTCCGTATCAAGGCGCGTGCCGTCTGCCAGTACCAGACGAATCCCGGCCAGCGTGTGATAAGTGTTTTGCGCGGTGCCGCAGCACATGCCGCTGGCGTTATTGGCGACGATTCCGCCGATTTTGCAGGCGTTGATCGACGCCGGATCCGGGCCGATCTTGCGCCCGAACGGAGCCAGCCACGCATTGGCTTGTGCGCCGATCACTCCCGGTTGCAGACGGATTTGCGTGCCTTCGCCGCGTATCTCGCGAGCGTTCCAGTTATCCCCAAGCACAATCAAAACGGAATCGCTGATTGCCTGCCCGGACAGGCTGGTGCCTGCGGCGCGGAAGGTCACCGGGACACGGTCGCGCTGGGCCAGTTGCAGCAGCGCCACCACTTCGTCTTCAGACTCGACGCGGATCACCAGTTGCGGAATCAGTCGATAGAAACTGGCGTCGGTGCCGAAGGCCAATGTCGACAGCGGATCATCGAAGCGGCGATCTGCCGGAATCAGTTGTTGCACATCGCGCAGGAAATTCGCCGGTAACGTCATTGGTCCTCCAGAATCAGAACCACCAGGTCTTTCGGGCCGTGGGCGCCGTAGGCCAGCACTTGCTCGATGTCAGCGGTTTTCGACGGGCCCGACACCAGCAAGGCATTGGTCGGCATGCCTTGCGCCCATTCGAATTCCTGCTGCACCTGATAGAAATTGTCGCGGATTTCGCTGGCCTTGAGCAGGGCGAAATGCACTGGCGGCACCAGGCTCATCAGCCGTGGTTCTTCGCGGGTCGGCCAGAGAATCAGGCTGCCAGTGGCGGCAATGGCGCCGAGGGTGCCAGTGAGGCTGGCCGGCGTGTCGTTGAACAACTCGGCTTTCCATTCTTCCATCGGCCGGTCGTAGGATTTCAGTGCCGGCAGATCGGGATTGTTCGCCCAGTGTTGTGTGATGCGTCGCCCGTGGGGTGTTGTCGGTGCGATCAACAGACTCGGCAACTGGCGGTCGCGCAGCAATTGCGCGAGCAGCGCTGGCCACTCTTCGCCAGTGCTCAGGTGAATCTCGGTGTGTACCGATTCCATCAATTTGCGCAGTTGTGGAATGCGTTGTTCGGCGCTGTAGGTGTAAGGCTGGGTCACCAGTTCGATATCGAAGTTGTCGGCTATCGGCGTGGCGCCGATCAGGCTTTTACGTAGCTTGCCGAGGATATTTTGCTTGGCGCTCATCAGCGGTCTCCCTGTTTGGCCAGGTGCTCGCGGGCCATGTCATGCAGTGATCGGGCGGCGGGTTTCGGCGCGCTGTGGTTCTGCGTCCATGGACCGACGTTGCTCGGAGTGAGGGCGCGCAGGCGCGTGGCGAAGAAGCCGAATAGCCGATACAGCGTTGGCGAGCTGTTGAGCTTGGCCCAGGCGTTCCAGATGAAGCGCTCCTTGCGCGAATACTTGCTGCCCTGGCCGCGCATCACTTGATGTGGGCTGTCCGGGGCTTTGACGTTCTCTTCGCGTAGGCGACGCAACAAAGCAGGGATAGGAATTTTTACCGGACACACTTCGCCGCAGGCGCCGCACAAGGAGGAGGCGCTCGGGTGATCCGGGACTTTCGCCAGACCGACCATGTGCGGGGTGATGATTTTGCCGATAGGCCCGGGGTAAACCTCGCCATAGGCGTGGCCACCGATTCGGGTGTAGACCGGGCAATGATTCATGCACGCGCCGCAGCGTATGCAGTTCAGGGTCTGACGCAATTCGCTGTCGGCGAAGGCCTGGGTGCGCCCGTTGTCGAGCAGGACCAGATGCACTTCTTGCGGGCCGTCGAGTTCATGATCCTTGCGTGGTCCGGAGATCATGTTGACGTAGGTGGTGATCGGGATACCCAGCGCCGAACGGGTCAGCAGCGACAGCAGCGGCACCACGTCGCGCAGGTTTTCCACGACTTTTTCGATACCGGTGACAGCGATGTGCACCGGCGGCACGGTGGTGGTCATGCGGCCGTTGCCTTCGTTTTCCACCAGCAGCAGGGTGCCGGTTTCGGCCACGGCGAAGTTGACGCCGGAGACGCCGATGTCCGCTTCGAAGAATTTCTGCCGCAGGACTCTGCGACCGATCTGAATGAGTTGGTCAACGTCCTTGGTGTATTCCACGCCAAGTTTGTCGTGGAACAAGGACGCGACCTGACCGGCATTCTTGTGGATCGCCGGCATAATGATGTGTGAAGGCTTCTCGTGGTCGAGCTGGACGATGTATTCCCCCATGTCGGACTCCAGACATTCAATGTCTTGAGCCTCGAGGAAATGGTTCATCTCCATCTCTTCGCTGACCATCGATTTGCCCTTGATCACTTGCCGCGCCTCGTGAGCGCGGATGATCGATAAGACGATGCCATTGGCTTCGTCCACCGTTTCCGCCCAGTGCACTGTCACACCGTTGCGGGTCAGGTTCTGTTCCAGTTGCTCGAGCAGGTCGGGCAACTTGGAGAGCGCGCGGGCTTTGATCGAGTTGCCCAAAGCACGCAAATGTTCTCTTTCGTGGGCATCGCTGAAAGACGCTGCCCGTTTGGTCATCAGTGAATCCATCGCGGTACGGAAGTTATTCCGTAGCTGCGCATCACCCAAGGCGTTGTGCGCCCGGGTGCGGAAATCTTCTTCTACGGCGACCGTAGGAATAATCGTCGAGGTGCTCATTTCGCACCTCCGGTTCGCTGCCAAAGGAAACTGGCCAGATGTTGGCCGCGCAACGCTTCCTGCTGTTTCTCCAGCGAGCCGTTGATGTTCATCAAACAGCCACAGTCGGCACTCAGCACCTTGTGCGCGCCGGATTCCTTCAACGCGCGGGTCTTGTCAGCCACCATCGCGCCGGAAATGTCTGGCATACGGACGCTGAATGTCCCACCGAAGCCACAGCATTCGCTTTCGTGATCGTGATTGACCCGTTCCACGTTGCTCAGCTGCGCCAACAACTCGCGGCCGTGCAGGTGGGTGTTCATCTCGCGACGTGCCGAACACGACGTGTGCAGCGCCACTTTCACCGGTTCGCCGCTGTCCTTGAGCTGCACCTTGCAGACAAACAGCAGGAACTCGGCCAATTCATAGGTCCGCGCCGCAAGGGCCTGAACCTGTTTCAAGGTTTGCGGCTCGTCCTTGAACAAGTCGGCGTAATGCTCGCGCAACATACCCGCGCAAGAACCCGATGGCACCACCACCGGATAATCCCCGGCAAACAGCGCCAGTTGCGAGCGCGCCACGGTCCGCGCCTGCTCGGTGTAACCCGAGGTGTAGGCCGGTTGTCCGCAACAACTCTGCCCTTGCGGGTATTCAACCCGAATGCCTTCGCGTTCCAGCAAGTGGATCGCGTCCATCCCGGCTTCGGGGTAGAACAGGTCGACCACGCACGTCCCGAACAGATAGACCCGCGACGGTTTCTCGCTGGGGTATTGCCGAGGTTCGGGCAGTGGCGGTGCAACGCGGGTCGCGTTCGGCACAGCGTTGTAATAAAGCTCGCTCATCAGGCGTGTCTCCGGGTGGGCCCGGTTATCCGTCTGTTGCGGCTGCTGAATATAAAGAGCGTTGCTTTCAGCAGCCTTACAGACCGGGTTGTGAATTGCTGACGCCGGAATCACGAACCGGCGTCGGTTATTTCCGTGTTGCCTGTAGGGTTAGTGCACCAGCATGCCGGTGAACCAGTAGGCCTGAGCCAAAGTGATCAGGCCGACAATCGTTGCAAAGAATAGGCTGTGCTTGAGTGTGAAGCGGAACAGATCCGATTCTTTGCCCACCAGACCGGTCGCAGCGCAGGCCACGGCGATCGATTGTGGCGAGATCATCTTGCCGGTCACGCCGCCGCTGGTGTTCGCGGCGACCAATAGAGTGTCGCTGACGCCAATCTGGTGTGCAGTGGTGGCTTGCAAGGAGCTGAACAGGGCGTTGGACGAGGTGTCGGAACCGGTCAGGAAGACGCCGAGCCAACCGAGGAACGGCGAGAAGAACGGGAAGGCTGCGCCGGTTCCCGCCAACACCAGGGCCATGGTCGAAGACATGCCGGAATAGTTGGTGACGAAGGCGAACGCCAACACCATGCCAATCGACAAAATCGGCCAGCGCAGTTCGTAAAAGGTTTCTTTAAAAGTGGTAAGACCAGTTTTTAAATTGATCTTCAGTACCAGCATTGAGATCAGTGCAGAGAAGAAAATCGCGGTGCCGGTCGCGGAAATCGGGTCGAGTTTGAATACCGCCGGGATCGCGGTTGGCGCGGCCACGATAGGTGCAGTCTTGATCACCAGTTGATCAAGGTGTGGGATCGCGAAGTTGAATACCCAGGCGTACATCGACCCGCCGGCTGCGAACATGGCTTTGAAAGGCTTCAGCGTCCAGATCGTCACCAGCACGGTGAGGATCAGGAACGGCGACCAGGCTTTGAAAATTTCCCCGAGGCTGTAAGGCGACGCCACGGTGGTGCGTTTCTGCCCGAAACCACCGACGCTGGCGGTAATCGCTGCACTGGATGTGGCGCCGGCGATTTGCGCGCCTGCGGTGCGTTTCGGCTGCCAGACTTTGAGGAACAGAGTTAGGGAAATCAGGCTGGCCAGGGCCGAGGTGATGTCCGGCAGTTCGGGGCCGATGAAGTTCGACGTGAAGTATTGAGTGATGGCAAAGCTCAGGCCCGCGACCAGTGCGGCCGGCCAGGTTTCACGCACGCCGCGCATGCCGTCCATCATGAACACCAGCCAGAACGGCACGAACAACGACAGCAGTGGCAGTTGGCGGCCAGTCATCGCGCCGATCTTGAATGCGTCGATGCCAGTGACTTGTCCGGCAACGATGATCGGAATCCCCAGGGCGCCGAAGGCAACCGGCGCGGTGTTGGCGATCAGGCACAGACCTGCGGCATACAACGGGTTGAAGCCGAGTCCGACAAGCAGGGCAGCGGTGATCGCCACCGGCGCACCGAAGCCGGCGGCACCTTCAAGGAATGCGCCGAAGCAGAAACCGATCAGCAATACCTGCAAGCGCTGGTCGTCGGTGATCGAGAGTACCGAGCTGCGAATAACTTCGAACTGACCACTTTTGACCGTCAGTTTGTAGAGGAATACCGCCGCGACAATGATCCAGGCAATCGGCCAAAGGCCGTAGGCGAAGCCATATCCAGCGGCGGCGAAGGCCATATCGACCGGCATCTGGAACGCGAAGATCGCCACGGCAATCGACAAGGCCAGCGTGATGCTGCCGGCCACATGGCCCTTGAGACGAAACACCGCCAAGGCGAGGAAGAAGAAAACGATGGGGATGACGGCCGCGAGTGCGGAAACGCCGAGACTGCCGAGCGGGCTGTAGAGCTGTTGCCAGGTTTGCATATGGGGTGGCCCCTAATTGTTGTTGGTCAGGCACTGTCAGCGTATTTGGATAATTGGTAAGACCAATTTACAATCGCTGTTGGCTAGGGTAAAAGCCTTGATGTCGGTGTGTCAATTTGTCGCCCTGAAACTTTTGTCGAATAAGCGGAGCAGATTGCATCTGATCCGGTTTGAGCGGGTGTCGTCTGGTAGGTGTGGCCAAGGCGCCGATAGGCCAGAATAGAGGCCCCGGCAAGCGATCGGGATCGTGGAGAAATGAGTTATGGGGTTTGATCAGATACGTCAGCGCCGTTTGTCTGACGATATTGTCGAGCGACTCGAGGGGATGATCCTTGAGGGCACGCTGAAGTCCGGTGAGCGGCTTCCGGCGGAACGCGCACTGGCCGAGCAATTTGGCGTATCACGTCCGTCATTGCGCGAAGCGATTCAGAAACTGGCGGCCAAAGGTCTGCTGGTCAGCCGTCAGGGTGGCGGCAATTATGTGGTGGAAAGTCTGGGTTCGACGTTCAGCGATCCACTGCTGCAATTGCTCGAAAGCAATCCCGAGGCACAGCGTGACTTGCTGGAGTTTCGCCATACTCTGGAAGCATCGTGCGCCTATTACGCCGCATTACGCGCCACCGACGTGGATCGCGAGCGGCTGACTGCGGCCTTTGAAGAGTTACAGGACTGCTATTCGCGTCACGACGAAGTGAGCCGGACGGAGGAGGGTGCGGCGGATGCGAAATTTCACTTGGCGATTGCCGAGGCCAGTCATAACGCGGTGTTGCTGCACACCATTCGCGGGTTGTTTGATCTGCTCAAACGCAACGTCGTGACCAACATCGGCGGGATGTACAAGCAGCGTACGGAAACCCGCGACATGCTGATCACTCAGCATCGGGAATTGTATCTGGCGATTATCGAAGGGCGTGCAGAGCAGGCGCGTGAAGTTTCCAGTCGACACATTTTGTATGTGCAGGAAGTGCTGGAAGAGGTGCGGCAAGAGGTTCAGCGCATGGCTCGGGCGGAGCGGCGCAAGGGGATGTAGCTTTTTAAAAGCAAAAAATCGCAGCCCGCGTTAGCTCTATGTAGGAGCTGCCGAAGGCTGCGATCTTTTGCTGGCGTCACACAACTCAAGCAGAAAGATCAGTCTTCCTTGCCCTTGTTGCGCACCGCACGCTGCAGCTCACGACCCGCATCACGTTCGCGCTCGGTGTCACGCTTGTCGTATTCCTTTTTGCCCTTGCCCAGAGCGATCTCGCACTTGACCATGTGCTTGCTCCAGTACCAGGACAGGCATACGCAGGCGTAACCCTTTTGCTGCACAGCGGCGGCGAGCTTTTCCAGTTCGCGGCGGTTGAGCAGCAATTTGCGTGTGCGCACCGGGTCGGCGATGACGTGGGTGCTGGCGGTCATCAGAGGCGTGATGTGACTGCCGAGCAGCCACGCTTCGCCATCCTTGAGCAGCACGTAACTGTCGACCAGTTGCAGCTTGCTTGCCCGCAGACTTTTTACTTCCCAGCCGGCCAGGACCAGACCAGCCTCGAACTTATGCTCGATGAAGTAATCGTGTCGCGCCTTTTTGTTCTGCGCGATGGTCCCTGTTGGGTGTTTCTTCTGTTTAGCCATAGGGGCGGCATTATATGGAGATAAACGGCCGTCGGCTACGGTGATGCTGCGTGCTTGAGCAGGTTGAGTGAATCCCGGACAATGCGGCCTCTTTTTCTAACGCTTGGGCGTGATAAACGATGTCGACAGACAAGGTTTCTGTCCACGGCAGTTGGGCTAGCCGCTGGGTATTCATACTCGCCGCGACCGGTTCGGCCGTGGGACTGGGTAGTATCTGGAAGTTCCCCTACATGGTCGGGGTCTACGGCGGCGGTGCGTTTGTACTGATGTTTCTGGCGTGCATCGCACTGATCGGCATTCCGGTAATGCTGGCTGAAACCCTGATCGGCCGGCGTGCGCGGCAGAGTCCGGCGAATGCCTTGAAGGTGCTGGCACTGGAAGCCGGGCACTCGGCGAAATGGTCGTGGGGCGCCTTTGCCGGGATGATTACGGCGCTGCTGATCCTGTCTTTCTATAGTGTGGTGGGCGGCTGGTCGCTGGACTACATCGTCGATATGGGCCGCGGGGACTTTCAGGGGGTGACCCCGGATCAGGTTGGTGCGTATTTCGGCAATGTCATCGCCGACCCATGGCGCCTGACACTTTGGCACACGATTTTCATGCTGCTATCGGCCGTGGTGATTGCCAAAGGCGTGGTTGCGGGGCTTGAACGCAGTCTGCGGATCATGATGCCGCTGCTATTTGTGATGATCCTGGTGTTGCTGGGCTACAGCATGACAACCGGCCACTTCATGGAAGGCGTGCATTTCATGTTCGACTTCCACCCCGAAAAAGTCCTCGACGGACTGCTGCCAGCCATGGGCCACGCGTTCTTTTCCCTGAGCGTGGGTGTCGGCTCGATCATGATCTACGGCGCTTATATGCCCAAGGATGCATCGTTATCCGGTACGGTCGTCGGTGTCGCGCTGCTCGATACTTTCGTTTCGCTGGTGGCTGGTCTGGCCTTGTTTCCGATTGTGTTCGCCGCCGGCCTGAACCCGAGCGAAGGCCCTGGCCTGATGTTCGTCAGCTTGCCATTTGCCTTTGGTAACGTAGCGTTTGGTCAGTTGATGGGCGTGGTGTTCTTCGTGCTGGTCGCGGTTGCGGCCTGGAGTTCGGCCATTTCTCTGCTTGAGCCGATGGTGGCTTATCTGGTCGAACGCACCAAAGTCAGCCGCGCCTGGGTGACTTTCTGGCTGGCATTCGTTTGCTGGTTCGTAGGTTTGGGCACTGTTTTCTCCTTCAATATCTGGAAGGAAGCCAAATTTTTCGTGAACGAAGGCGGGATGTTCCATCTCTACCAATGGGGTGCGGCAAGCGGTCTGGACTTCTTCGGTGTGATCGACTTCTTCACCTCGCGGATCATGTTGCCGCTCGGCGGACTGTGCTTCGTGCTATTCGCCGGATGGGTGATGGGGCGTGAAGCGGTGCGTGACGAGTTGTCGATCCGTAACCCGGTACTGTTTGGTCTGTCCTTGTTCTTGATGCGCTACGTGGCGCCTATCGGCATAGTTGTAGTGTTTGCCGCTCAGCTCTGGAAGTAACGCTTACATGACGACACATATTCAACGATCAGCATTGCTGCCTTACCCGGCCCAGTTCCTTTATGACCTGGTCAACGACGTGGCGCGTTACCCTGAGTTCTTGCCGTGGTGCTCGTCCGCCGAAGTGCTGGAAAGCTCGCCGGAGCATATGCGCGCCAGTGTCGGCGTGGCCAAGGGCGGTCTGAGTCAGCATTTCGTGACGCGCAACACGTTGGTGCCGGGGCAGTCGATCGAGATGAACCTCGAAGAAGGCCCGTTCAATCAGTTACATGGCGTCTGGGTGTTCAAGGTGTTGAACGAGAAGGCCTGCAAGATCAGTCTGGATCTTTCGTTCGACTACGCGGGCCCTTTGGTGCGTGCCACTCTGGGGCCGCTGTTCAATCAGGCGGCGAATACGCTGGTGGATGCGTTCTGTCAGCGCGCCAAGCAGATGCATGGTTGAGTCAGTGATCGAGATAGAGGTCGTGTATGCGGCCGTTGATCGTCAGGTCTTGCGTGCGGTGAGTGTCCCCGAAGGGAATACTGTGCGTGAGGCCTTGATCAAGTCCGGGATTGGTGACGAGTTCCCTGAGCTTGATCTGACTGAATGCCCGTTGGGAATCTTCGGCAAAGTGATTGCCGATCCGCAGGTTCGCCTGATTCGGGCAGGGGATCGCATTGAAATTTATCGTCCTTTGCTCGCTGATCCGAAAGAAGTGCGGCGCCTGCGTGCGGCCAAGGCTGCCGAGGCGAAAGCTAGAAATCAGTAGGTCGGCTAAACGACAGGCAATAAAAAACCCGGAATTCCGGGTTTTTTATTGCGTCGCAAATTATTGCGGCGAGGTGTCCAGCGGCTCTGGTGTCGGAACCGGAACGGTTTCTACACCATCGACGTCCTTCTGGATCTGATCCAGCAAGGAACCTGGCTTTACCGGTTTTTCCGGTGTTGGCTTCTCGGCGTTTTCAGCAGGAGCGGTCACGGTCGTGCCACTGTCCTTGCCGAGAATGGCTTCGTCACGGCTGACGCCCGGCATAAAGTCACCGGACAGACTGACAAGCTGGTCGTTTGAGTTGAAAATAACGCTGACGCGTTCCTGTTGGCGTTCACCGCCACCCGGTTGCAGGCTGTACAGATAATCCCAGCGATCGGCATGGAACGTGTCGGCAAGCAGGGGGTTGCCCATGATAAACCGTACTTGCGGCCGGGTCATTCCCGGGCGTAACTGGTCTATCATGTCCTGCGTGACGACATTGCCCTGCTGGATGTCGATTTTGTAAACCCCGGGGAATGAACAACCGGCGAGTGCGAGCAGTCCCACAAAGGTGAAACTGGTTAGCAAGAGCTTGGTGTTTTGCATCGGTGGGCGACTTCCACTATCTTGGCTGGGACAACGTAAACGCCGATCATACCCGCATTAAGAGAAGCTGCGAAGCAGCATCGCGAGAA
The DNA here is from genome assembly GCF_059716105.1 of Pseudomonas sp. LBUM1652. NCBI lineage: Bacteria > Pseudomonadati > Pseudomonadota > Gammaproteobacteria > Pseudomonadales > Pseudomonadaceae > Pseudomonas > Pseudomonas sp. LBUM1652. Next base: position 887,014 of record NZ_CP166804.1, read on the forward strand.
AGCTGACCATGGTTGAAAATAGCGAACTACGCAAAGCCGGCCTCAAAGTGACCCTGCCACGGGTCAAGATCCTGCAAATGCTCGACTCTACCGAGCAGCGTCACATGAGTGCCGAGGACGTCTACAAGGCGTTGATGGAAGCTGGCGAGGACGTCGGTCTGGCCACGGTTTACCGTGTTCTGACCCAGTTCGAAGCGGCTGGCCTCGTGGTCCGTCACAACTTCGACGGTGGCCACGCGGTTTTCGAATTGGCCGACGGTGGACACCACGACCATATGGTCAACGTGGAAACCGGTGAGGTTGTCGAATTCGTCAGCGTTGAAATCGAAAAGCTTCAGAAGGCAATTGCCGACGAGCACGGTGTCGAGTTGGTGGATCACAACCTGGTGCTGTACGTACGCAAGAAAAAGTAAGCATGTCGCGCGAATTTCAGGTTCGCGAAACGAGCGAAGGCGACCCGTGGGTCGCCTTCGTGCTTTCTGCTGTGTGTGAAATTTAAGCTTTTGCGGTAACGACCATCTTTTTGGCGTGAGCCAGGGATTCTTTGGTCAGATCGATTCCGCCCAGCATCCGCGCCACTTCTTCTATACGGTCGTTCTTGCTCAGCTTGGAGACGGCTGTATGCGTCGCCTGTTCGCCGCGTACCTTGTGCACGAACAGATGCTGATGCCCCTGCGCCGCCACTTGCGGCAAGTGCGTCACGGTCAGCACCTGTCCGCGTTCACCTAGCCGGCGCAACAACTGGCCGACAATCTCAGCGGTAGGGCCGCCGATGCCCACGTCGACTTCGTCGAACACCAGTGTCGGAATGCGCGAGGTCTGTGCAGTGATGACCTGAATCGCCAGGCTGATCCGCGACAGCTCGCCACCGGACGCCACTTTCGCCAGTGCCTTGAGTGGCTGGCCAGGGTTGGCGCTGACCAGCAATTCGACCTGTTCGAGTCCGTTGGGCAGCAGTTCATCGCTGCTATTGGCGCGTAGCTCGATAGTGAAGCGACCGCCGGGCATGCCCAAACGTTGAATCTCTTGTTCCACCGCGCTGGCAAGGCTGCCGGCAGCCTGATGGCGCAAATCACTCAGTTCTCGCGCTTTTTCCTGATAGTGACGGGCATAGGAGGCCAGCTCTTCGCCCAGTCGCTCAATGGACTCGTCATTGGCATTAAGGCTTTCGATTTCATCCAGCAGTTTCTGCTGCATCTCTCCGACTTCGGTCGGCTGGATCCGGTGTTTGCGTGCCAGCGTGTAAATAGCGTCGAGGCGCTCTTCCAGATATTGCAGGCGTGCCGGATCGGCATCGAAGTTGTCGAGGAAACGATTGAGTTCACCGACCGCTTCCTCAACCTGTATTTGTGCGCTGGTCAGCAAGCTGCTGGCTTCGCCAAGCGCACCAACGGAATTGTTCACGCTCGACAGGCGATTGAGGCTGGCGGTCAGAGCGTTCAGTACATTGCCGGAGTCACTTTCGCTGCACTGCTCGACGACTTGCCGGCAAATGCCAAGCAAGGTTTCAGCGTTGGTCAGGTTTTTGTGTTCCTGCTCCAGCTGTTCGAGTTCGTTATCACCGAGGCCGAGGTTTTCCAGTTCTTCGAGCTGGTAGCTGAGCAGTTGATGGCGGGCGCGTTGTTCATCGCCGGAGTTGGAGAGTCGCTCCAGCTCCTGGCGAGTCTGCCGCCAGCGCTGTGCAGCCAGTTGCACCTGGCGGGCGAGATCGTTCGCGCCAGCGTATTCGTCGAGCAGGCGACGATGGGTATCGGTTTTCAGAAGGGACTGGTGCTCATGCTGGCTATGGATGTCGATCATCAGTTCGCCGAGTGCCTTGAGATCGCCAAGCGGGCAGGGCGTGCCGTTGATATAGCCGCGAGAACGTCCTTCAGACGTGATGACCCGACGCAGGATGCACGGGCCGTCGATGTCCAGATCGCGCTCGGCCAGCCAGGCACTGGCCTCGGGGATGTCGGCAAGATCGAAGGTCGCGAGGATATCGGCCTTGTCGGCGCCCGGGCGAACCACGCCACTGTCGGCGCGATCGCCAAGGGTCAGGCCCAGGGCGTCGAGCATGATCGACTTGCCGGCGCCGGTTTCCCCGGTGATCACGCTCATCCCGCGATCAAGTTCGAGATCGAGATGTTCAACGATGGCGTAGTTATGTACGGACAGGTGCACCAGCATAAAGGCCGCTCCCAGGCTTTAGGTCTGGTTATTTATACAGTGTTTTGTTTCGGACTGACAATGCCCTCCCTTAGCTCGATTTGCTTGAACGCAATTTCTGCTTAGTGCATCGAGGAATGAGAATGTGGCACTTTTTTGTAGGGTTAATCGTTGAAGGCCCTTGAAGCCTGATTTTGCGGCCCCATATATCGGGGCAGAAGCGCGAGTCGAACTCGCGGACGATATTGAAAGGAGAATTCTATGGCTGACGAACAGACAGTAGATAAGCAAAACCCAGAAGCCAATCAGGCGCCCGAGGGTTCGGGTGACGACCTGGCGACCCGTGTACAAGTGCTCGAAGAGCAATTGGCCGCCGCGCAGGATCAGTCTCTGCGTGTCGCTGCCGATCTGCAGAACGTCCGTCGTCGTGCCGAGCAGGACGTGGAAAAGGCGCACAAGTTTGCGCTGGAAAAGTTCGCCGGCGACCTGCTGCCGATCGTCGACAGCCTGGAGCGCGGCCTCGAGCTGTCGAACCCGGACGACGAAAGCATCCGTCCGATGCGTGAAGGCATCGAGCTGACCCTGAAAATGTTCCACGACACCCTCAAGCGTTATCAGCTCGAAGCGATCGATCCGCATGGCGAACCATTCAACGCCGTTCAGCATCAGGCGATGGCCATGCAGGAAAGTGCCGACGTCGAGCCAAACAGTGTCCTGAAGGTGTTCCAAAAGGGCTACCAACTTAACGGTCGCCTGTTGCGTCCGGCCATGGTTGTGGTCAGCAAGGCGCCGGCGCCAATTTCGCCTTCGATTGACGAGAAGGCTTGAAATTAGTCGCAAGGCCCCCATTTAGAAGTCAAGCGTTTAAGTGCTACCGCAGTTAGCCACCACTGCTGCGGCATCCAAATCCAAAGTTTCGGGAGAGTGAACATGGGCAAAATTATCGGTATCGACCTGGGGACTACCAACTCCTGCGTCTCCGTGCTGGAAAACGGCAAAGCAAAAGTTATTGAAAACGCTGAAGGCGCGCGTACCACGCCGTCGATCATCGCTTACGCCAACGATGGCGAAATCCTGGTCGGTCAGTCTGCCAAGCGTCAGGCAGTGACTAACCCGCACAACACTCTGTACGCGGTAAAGCGTCTGATCGGTCGTCGTTTCGACGAAGAAGTTGTGCAGAAAGACATCCAGATGGTCCCTTACAAGATCGTCAAGGCTGACAACAACGACGCCTGGGTTGAAGTGAACGGCCAGAAAATGGCACCGCCACAAATCTCGGCTGAAATTCTGAAAAAGATGAAGAAGACCGCCGAAGACTACCTCGGCGAGCCAGTGACTGAGGCGGTGATCACCGTTCCGGCCTACTTCAACGACAGCCAGCGCCAAGCGACCAAAGACGCCGGCCGCATCGCCGGTCTGGACGTAAAACGTATCATCAACGAACCAACCGCAGCCGCTCTGGCTTACGGTATGGACAAGGCCAAGGGCGATCACACTGTGATCGTTTATGACCTGGGTGGCGGTACTTTCGACGTTTCCGTGATCGAGATCGCTGAAGTTGACGGCGAGCATCAGTTCGAAGTGTTGGCCACCAACGGTGACACGTTCCTGGGCGGTGAAGACTTCGACATTCGTCTGATCGACTACCTCGTTGACGAATTCAAGAAAGAAAGCGGCATGAACCTTAAGGGTGACCCGCTGGCCATGCAGCGCCTGAAAGAAGCCGCTGAAAAAGCCAAGATCGAGCTGTCCTCTGCTCAGTCGACCGACGTCAACCTGCCGTACATCACTGCAGACGCGACCGGTCCTAAGCACCTGAACGTGAAGATCTCGCGTGCCAAGCTCGAAGCGCTGGTTGAAGACCTGGTTCAGCGCACCATCGAACCTTGCCGCATTGCCATGAAAGACGCAGGCCTGGACGTTGGCGCGATCAACGACGTGATCCTGGTCGGCGGTCAGACCCGTATGCCGCTGGTGCAGAAGCTGGTTACCGATTTCTTCGGTAAAGAAGCGCGTAAAGACGTCAACCCGGACGAAGCTGTTGCCATGGGCGCTGCTATCCAGGGCGCTGTTCTGGCCGGTGACGTGAAAGACGTACTGCTGCTCGACGTCAGCCCGCTGACCCTGGGTATCGAAACCATGGGTGGCGTGATGACTGCGCTGATCGAGAAAAACACCACGATTCCTACCAAGAAATCGCAAGTGTTCTCGACTGCCGACGACAACCAGGGCGCGGTGACCATTCACGTCCTGCAGGGCGAGCGTAAGCAAGCCGCACAGAACAAGTCCCTGGGCAAGTTCGACCTGGCCGACATTCCACCTGCTCCACGTGGCGTGCCGCAGATCGAAGTGACCTTTGACATCGACGCCAACGGCATCCTGCACGTCGGTGCGAAAGACAAGGCGACCGGCAAGACCCAGTCGATCGTGATCAAGGCCAACTCCGGTCTGTCCGACGAAGAAATCGAGCGCATGGTGCGTGACGCCGAAGCTAACGCTGACGAAGACCGCAAGTTCGAAGAATTGGCCGCTGCCCGTAACCAGGGTGATGCACTGGTTCACTCGACTCGCAAAATGATCACCGAAGCGGGCGACAAAGTTACCGCCGAAGAGAAGACTGCGATCGAGGCTGCTGTGGTTGCTCTGGAAGTTGCTGTTAAAGGCGACGACAAGGCTGCCATCGAAGCGAAGGTTGAAGAGCTGTCGAAAGTCTCCGCTCCGGTTGCTCAGAAGATGTACGCCGAACAGGCTCAGCCTGCTGAAGGCGCAGCACCGCACGGCGAGAAAGCTGAAAAGACTGACGATGTTGTCGATGCCGAGTTCGAAGAAGTCAAAGACCCCAAGTAAGTTGTTGGTCGGCCGGTTGACTGCCTTTAGGCGGTGACTGGTAGGATGTCGCCGCGCGGGAGCTTGCTCCCGCGTTGGCGTATCTGGAATACGCGAATTTTTACAGTATGCGACAAGGTTCGAATGCTGGTGGTATGGCCGAAAATGCTCCTGCTTTTCGCGCCGAAAGTACCGCATGAATCAAAGACCAGGATCGTTGAATTGACGTGAGTTGGGTCCGGGCCTGTATTGGGGCTCAGCGAGTTTGGCGATCCTCAGGAGGGGTTTGCCGGACGTCCTCAAGAGTGCAAAGACTTATGGCAAAGCGTGACTATTACGAAGTGTTGGGTGTTGAGCGTGGCTCAAGCGATGCGGATCTGAAGAAGGCCTATCGTCGTCTGGCGATGAAGCATCACCCGGACCGTAATCCCGATGACAAAGCATCGGAAGAACTGTTCAAAGAGGCCAACGAGGCCTATGAAGTGCTGTCCGATTCCAGCAAGCGTGCAGCTTACGACCAGTACGGTCATGCCGGTGTCGACCCGAGCATGGGTGGTGGCGGTGCAGGTTTCGGCGGTCAGAACTTCTCTGACATCTTTGGTGATGTCTTCAGTGATTTCTTTGGTGGCGGTCGCGGCGGTTCCCGTGGCGGCGCTCAGCGTGGCAGCGACTTGCGCTACACCCTGGAGCTGAATCTGGAAGAGGCCGTGCGCGGCACGAGCGTGAATATCCGTGTGCCGACGCTGGTCAATTGCAAACCATGTGATGGCTCGGGCGCCAAAAAAGGCTCGTCGCCTTCGACGTGCCCGACGTGCGGTGGCATCGGTCAGGTGCGCATGCAGCAAGGCTTCTTCTCGGTGCAGCAGACCTGCCCGCGCTGCCACGGCCAGGGCAAGATCATTTCCGATCCGTGCGATTCCTGTCACGGTGACGGCCGCGTCGAAGAGTACAAAACCCTGTCGGTCAAAGTGCCGGCCGGCGTCGATACTGGCGACCGCATTCGCTTGTCCGGCGAAGGCGAGGCGGGTACTCAAGGCGGCCCGACTGGCGATCTGTACGTGGTCATCAACGTCCGCGAACACGACATCTTTCAGCGTGACGGCAAGCATCTGTTCTGCGAAGTGCCGATCAGCTTCGTTGACGCGGCGCTGGGTGGCGAGCTGGAAATCCCGACCCTCGACGGTCGCGTCAAGCTGAAAATCCCTGAAGGCACTCAGACCGGCAAGCAGTTCCGCGTGCGCGGCAAAGGCGTGGCGCCGGTGCGTGGCGGTGGTGCGGGCGATCTGATGTGCCGTGTAGCGGTCGAGACCCCGGTCAACCTGAACCGTCGTCAGCGCGAATTGCTGGAAGAGTTCCGCAGTTCTTTGGCGGACGACAACAGCCATTCCCCGAAAACCACCGGTTGGTTCGACGGTGTGAAGCGCTTCTTCGGCGATTTGTAAGGAGTCGGCATGCGACGTATTGCAGTGATGGGCGCCGCCGGGCGCATGGGTAAGATTCTGGTTGAGGCCGTGCAGCAGCGCGCGCCTCTGACCGGTTTGACTGCCGCTGTCGTCCGTCCTGGCAGCACGCTGATCGGGGTGGATGCCGGTGAGTTGGCTTCGCTGGGGCGAATTGGTGTGCCGCTGTCCGGTCATGTGGAAGCGGTCGCTGATGAGTTTGATGTGTTGATCGACTTCACGCTTCCGGAAGTGATGCTGAAGAACCTGGCGTTCTGCCGTAAGGCGGGCAAGGCCATGGTCATCGGCACTACGGGTCTGGATGCTGCGCAGAAGCAGTTGCTGGTCGAGGCGGGCAAGGATATTCCAATCGTGTTCGCCGCCAACTTCAGTGTTGGCGTCAATCTGTCGCTGAAGTTGCTCGACATGGCGGCACGCGTGTTGGGTGATGAGGCGGACATCGAAATCATCGAAGCGCATCACCGACACAAGATCGATGCGCCGTCGGGGACCGCGTTGCGCATGGGCGAGGTCATTGCCAGTGCGCTGGATCGTGACTTGCAGAAAGTTGCCGTCTACGGTCGTGAAGGTCATACCGGTGTGCGCGAGCGTGAAACCATCGGTTTTGCCACTGTTCGTGGTGGTGATGTCGTCGGTGATCACACTGTGCTGTTTGCCTGCGAAGGCGAGCGCCTGGAGATCACTCATAAGGCTTCCAGTCGCATGACCTTCGCCAAGGGCGCGGTACGTGCAGCCTTGTGGCTGGAGAGTCGTGAGCCGGGTCTTTATGACATGCAGGATGTGCTCGACCTGCGTTGAGCCGTTATCGAATCCGGCGCAAACGCCCTGTTTGCGCTGGTTTTTCTCCGCTGAGCGACTTCCTGTCGCATTCTCCGGCCTTTAAGGCTCTTTAGCGGTGGACCAAAAAAGCCTTTTTCTGTAAGCTACAGCTTTAGTGTGTCCACTAAAAGCGCGCAGAATAATTCAGTGAAGAAGCGGGGTGACGTGTCCATACGTCACTCCGCTTTTTTACAACCTGCGATCGCCCTTTCATGCGTTATTTACGGGAGGTCTTCTTGACTAAGCCAGCCATACTTGCCCTTGCTGATGGCAGCATTTTTCGCGGCGAAGCCATTGGAGCCGACGGTCAAACCGTTGGTGAGGTGGTGTTCAACACCGCAATGACCGGCTATCAGGAAATCCTTACCGATCCTTCCTACGCCCAACAGATCGTTACCCTGACTTACCCGCACATCGGCAACACCGGCACCACGCCGGAAGACGCCGAGTCCGACCGCGTCTGGTCCGCTGGCCTGGTCATCCGTGACCTGCCTCTGGTAGCGAGCAACTGGCGTAACACGATGTCCCTGTCTGACTACCTGAAAGCCAACAATGTTGTGGCAATCGCCGGTATCGACACCCGTCGCCTGACCCGCATCCTGCGTGAGAAAGGCGCACAGAACGGCTGCATCATGGCCGGTGACAACATCTCCGAAGAAGCTGCGATTGCCGCTGCCCAAGGCTTCCCGGGCCTGAAAGGCATGGATCTGGCGAAAGTCGTCAGCACCAAGAAGCAATACGAATGGCGTTCGACTGTCTGGGATCTGAAAACCGACAGCCACGCGACCATCGAAGCTTCCGAGCTGCCATACCACGTGGTTGCCTTCGACTACGGCGTCAAGGTCAACATCCTGCGCATGCTGGTCGAGCGCGGCTGCCGCGTGACCGTCGTGCCGGCACAAACTCCGGCTGCTGACGTGCTGGCACTGAAGCCGGATGGCGTGTTCCTGTCCAACGGTCCTGGTGATCCGGAGCCGTGCGACTACGCGATCCAGGCGATCAAGGACGTGCTGGAAACCGAAATTCCGGTATTCGGCATCTGCCTCGGCCACCAACTGCTGGCTCTGGCTTCCGGTGCCAAGACCCTGAAAATGGGTCACGGCCACCACGGTGCCAACCACCCGGTGCAGGATCTGGACACTGGCGTCGTGATGATCACCAGCCAGAACCACGGTTTCGCGGTAGACGAAGCGACCTTGCCAGCCAACGTTCGGGCGATCCACAAATCGCTGTTCGACGGCACCCTGCAAGGCATCGAGCGCACCGACAAGAGCGCGTTCAGCTTCCAGGGCCACCCTGAAGCGAGCCCGGGCCCGAACGATGTAGCGCCACTGTTCGACCGCTTCATCAACGAGATGGCCAAGCGACGCTAAGCGTTCGCCTTGAGACTGTAGAGAGAAGCCCCTCGAGGGCGGCCCCGAACCCGGCGGCCCCTTCGAGACTTCAGAAATCGATCAAGACGGCTTGCCGACTGACCTGCGGATTTGAGTGACAAACCCATGCCAAAACGTACAGACATTAAAAGCATCCTGATTCTCGGCGCTGGCCCGATCGTTATCGGCCAGGCCTGCGAATTCGACTACTCCGGCGCCCAGGCTTGCAAAGCCCTGCGCGAAGAGGGTTATCGCGTCATCCTGGTGAACTCCAACCCGGCCACCATCATGACCGACCCGGACATGGCTGACGCCACGTACATCGAGCCGATCAAGTGGCAGACTGTTGCCAAGATCATCGAAAAAGAACGTCCGGATGCCGTGCTGCCTACCATGGGCGGCCAGACCGCTCTTAACTGCGCCCTGGATCTGGAGCGCGAAGGCGTTCTGGAGAAGTTCGGCGTGGAAATGATCGGCGCCAACGCCGACACCATCGACAAGGCTGAAGACCGTTCGCGTTTCGACAAGGCGATGAAATCCATCGGCCTGGCGTGCCCGCGTTCCGGTATCGCCCATAGCATGGAAGAAGCCAACGCGGTTCTCGAAACCCTGGGCTTCCCGTGCATCATCCGTCCGTCCTTTACCATGGGCGGCACTGGCGGCGGTATCGCTTACAACCGCGAAGAGTTCGAAGAAATCTGCGCACGTGGTCTGGACTTGTCGCCGACCAAAGAGCTGCTGATCGACGAATCGCTGATCGGCTGGAAAGAATATGAAATGGAAGTTGTCCGCGACAAAAAGGACAACTGCATCATCGTCTGCTCGATCGAAAACTTCGACCCGATGGGCGTGCACACCGGTGACTCGATCACCGTGGCTCCGGCTCAGACCCTGACCGACAAGGAATACCAGATCCTGCGTAACGCCTCTCTGGCGGTACTGCGCGAGATCGGCGTCGAGACCGGCGGTTCCAACGTGCAGTTCGGTATCTGCCCTGACACTGGCCGTATGGTCGTGATCGAAATGAACCCGCGCGTATCGCGTTCCTCGGCGCTGGCTTCGAAAGCCACCGGTTTCCCGATCGCCAAAGTCGCGGCCAAACTGGCTGTGGGTTACACCCTCGACGAACTGTCGAACGACATCACCGGCGGCAAGACCCCGGCGTCCTTCGAGCCGTCCATCGACTACGTCGTCACCAAGCTGCCGCGCTTCGCCTTCGAGAAGTTCGCCAAGGCTGACGCACGCCTGACCACTCAGATGAAGTCGGTGGGTGAAGTCATGGCCATCGGCCGTACTTTCCAGGAATCCCTGCAGAAAGCCCTGCGCGGTCTGGAAGTGGGCGTTTGCGGTCTGGACGAGAAACTCGACCTGAGCAACCCGGAAAGCATGAGCGTGCTCAAGCGTGAGCTGACTGTGCCGGGCGCCGAGCGTATCTGGTACGTGGCCGACGCTTTCCGCGCCGGCATGACCGTCGAAGAAATCTTTGGCATGAACATGATCGACCCGTGGTTCCTGGTGCAGATCGAAGATCTGATCAAAGACGAAGAGAAGGTCAAGACCCTCGGTCTGTCCGCTATCGACCGCGACCTGATGTTCAAGCTCAAGCGCAAAGGCTTCTCCGATCAGCGTCTGGCCAAGCTGCTGGGCGTCACCGAGAAAAACCTGCGTACTCACCGCCACAAGCTGGATGTGTTCCCGGTCTACAAGCGCGTTGACACCTGCGCGGCCGAGTTCGCCACCGATACCGCTTACCTGTACTCGACTTACGAGGAAGAGTGCGAAGCTGCGCCGTCCGGTCGCGACAAGATCATGATTCTGGGCGGTGGTCCAAACCGTATCGGTCAGGGTATCGAGTTCGACTACTGCTGCGTTCACGCTGCGCTCGCTCTGCGCGAAGACGGTTACGAGACCATCATGGTCAACTGCAACCCGGAAACCGTTTCCACTGACTACGACACTTCTGACCGTCTGTACTTCGAGCCGGTAACCCTGGAAGACGTGCTGGAAATCGTTCGTGTCGAGAAGCCGAAAGGCGTGATCGTCCAGTACGGTGGCCAGACTCCGCTGAAACTGGCTCGTGCCCTGGAAGCCGCCGGTGTGCCGATCATCGGCACCAGCCCTGATGCCATCGACCGCGCCGAAGACCGTGAGCGCTTCCAGCAAATGGTTGAGCGTCTGAACCTGCGTCAGCCGCCAAACGCCACCGTGCGTAGCGAGGACGAAGCGATCCGTGCCGCCAGCAAGATCGGTTATCCGCTGGTCGTGCGTCCGTCCTACGTACTGGGCGGCCGGGCGATGGAAATCGTTTACGAAGAAGAAGAACTCAAACGCTACTTGCGTGATGCGGTGAAAGTGTCGAACGACAGCCCTGTGCTGCTCGACCACTTCCTCAACTGCGCCATCGAGATGGACGTTGACGCAGTCTGCGACGGTACTGATGTCGTGATCGGCGCGATCATGCAGCACATCGAGCAGGCCGGCGTTCACTCCGGTGACTCCGCGTGCTCGCTGCCGCCGTACTCGCTGCCGCTGCATATCCAGGACGAGATGCGCGAGCAGGTCAAGAAAATGGCCCTGGAGTTGGGTGTTGTCGGCCTGATGAACGTGCAATTGGCGCTGCAAGGCGAAGACATCTACGTCATCGAAGTCAACCCGCGCGCTTCGCGTACCGTGCCGTTTGTCTCCAAGTGCATCGGTGTTTCCCTGGCGATGATCGCGGCTCGCGTGATGGCCGGTAAAACCCTGAAAGAAATCGGCTTCACCAAAGAAATCATTCCGAACTTCTACAGCGTGAAAGAGGCGGTCTTCCCGTTCGCCAAATTCCCTGGCGTTGACCCGATCCTCGGCCCAGAGATGAAGTCGACCGGTGAAGTGATGGGTGTCGGCGACACCTTCGGTGAAGCATTCGCCAAGGCCCAGATGGGCGCGAGCGAAGTGCTGCCGACCGGCGGTACTGCGTTTATCAGTGTGCGCGACGATGACAAACCGCTGGTTGCAGGCGTGGCCCGTGATCTGATCAACTTGGGCTTCGAAGTGGTTGCCACTGCCGGTACTGCCAAGCTGATCGAAGCTGCAGGCCTGAAAGTGCGCCGTGTGAACAAGGTGACCGAGGGTCGTCCGCACGTGGTCGACATGATCAAGAATGACGAAGTCACGCTGATCATCAACACCACTGAAGGTCGTCAGTCGATCGCTGACTCTTACTCCATTCGCCGTAATGCCTTGCAGCACAAGATTTACTGCACCACCACCATTGCGGCGGGCGAAGCTATCTGTGAAGCGCTGAAGTTCGGTCCGGAAAAGACCGTGCGTCGCTTGCAGGATCTACACGCAGGATTGAAGGCATGATCAAGTACCCAATGACCGTCCAGGGCGCGAAAGCCCTGGAAGAAGAACACGCTCACCTGACCAAGGTCGTCCGTCCGAAGCTCAGCCAGGACATCGGTACGGCCCGCGAGTTGGGTGATTTGAAGGAAAACGCTGAATACCATGCCGCCCGCGAACAGCAAGGCATGGTCGAAGCGCGGATTCGTGACATTGAAGGCCGGATTCAGAATCAGGTCGTTATTGATGTCACAACAATTCCTCACACCGGCAAAGTGATTTTCGGTACTACCGTGGAAATCGCTAACGTCGAGACGGATGAAAGCGTCACTTACCACATCGTGGGTGAGGATGAGGCTGACTTCAAACTCGGCAAGATTTCGGTCGGTTCGCCTCTGGCCCGCGCCTTGATCGGCAAGGAAGAGGGCGACGTGGTTGCCGTGAAAACGCCAAGTGGCGTTATCGAGTACGAGATTGTCGAAGTCCGTCACATCTGAAACCGGGCGCCCGCTGCATGCGGGCGCCATGCTTTGGCAGCTGACCCAGATGCTGTGGGTCGGTGGTCTCTGGTTGATTCATTTCGGTTTGCAGCCGGTGTTGGGCAGGATTGGCCTGGCGCCGCTGCTGATCGATGAAGTCGCCAGTGCATTTGAAGTGCTGGTGGTGGGTTTTTCCGCCGCATGCGTTATTTTTCAGGCTTTGGTGCTGGTACAGGCCGAGGGCCTTGGCAGTCTATGGCGGGATTTTCGCGGGCAGGTGCTGTTGATGGCGTTGTATGCGTGCGCGATGTTTATCGCAGTACGAATCGGCTGGCCGGATGCGCAGCGCTGGCAGGTGTTCAGTTATCTGGTTCTGGGGTTTTCCGGGCTGGTGCTGGTGATGCAGCCGGTGCCGGGATGGAGTGGCAGGGTGCGCGAAGCACACCCTTGACCCTTTTCATCACTTGAAGCGATGAACGTTCGACAGTTGCTTGTTGGCGCTGAAGTTCTTGCGGTAAACCAGTGCCATCTTGCCGATGACCTGTACCAGATCCGCTTTGCCGACCTTGCACAGCTCTGCAATGTGCGCGAGGCGTGACTCGCGATCGAGGATGTTGAGCTTGATTTTGATCAGCTCGTGATCCGCCAAGGCGCGTTCAAGTTCGGCTAGCACACCTTCAGTCAAACCGTTGTCAGCCACAGTCAAAACCGGTTTCAGGTGATGGCCAATGGATTTGTACTGTTTCTTCTGCTCTGGAGTGAGCGGCATAATCTGACCCTTTCGTCTGGATTCTGTAAAATGGCGGCCATTTTACCCGAGGGTTCGTGGATCCGCCCAATTAATCACGACCCTTATCATCGAGGTGCCCAATGGCGCGTTCCAAGACAAGCCTTGGTTGGCTGAAAAGACATGTCAATGATCCTTACGTGAAGCAGGCGCAGAAGGATGGCTACCGCTCGCGTGCGAGTTACAAGCTTCTGGAAGTCCAGGAGAAATACAAGCTGATCCGCCCTGGCATGAGCGTTGTCGACCTCGGGGCTGCGCCCGGTGGCTGGTCGCAGGTTACCAGTCGGCTGATCGGTGGTCAGGGGCGTCTGATCGCTTCGGACATCCTGGAAATGGACAGCATTCCGGACGTGACTTTTATCCAGGGTGACTTCACCGAAGACGCAGTGCTCGCGCGGATCCTTGAAGCTGTGGGTAATTCGCAGGTTGACCTTGTGATTTCCGATATGGCCCCCAATATGAGTGGTACGCCTGAGGTGGACATGCCAAAAGCCATGTTTCTTTGCGAGCTGGCGCTTGATCTGGCGGAACGAATACTCAAGCCGGGTGGAAATTTCGTGATCAAGATTTTTCAGGGCGAAGGGTTTGATGTTTACCTGAAGGATGCTCGTCGGAAATTCGACAAGATCCAGATGATCAAGCCTGACTCTTCCCGTGGCAGTTCCCGCGAGCAATACATGTTGGCTTGGGGCTACCGCGGTCGCAGTGAATAAAACGAGGTTTTTGTGCGGGGTGATAGGTTTTTCGTATTTTGCCCTGCGTGCATAAGCGAATATTGTGTAGAAAGTGTTTCACAAAGGGTTACAGACGGCGCCTGCCAGAGTTGTAGGTAATGTAGTAAGTTAGGCCGGTGAATATCATGCGAAGCGCGCGCCAGTAGCGGAGCTTGCTTCAGAGGGTAGTTAATTGAACGATATGGCAAAGAATCTGATCCTGTGGTTGATCATCGCGGCTGTCCTGGTGACAGTGATGAACAACTTCTCCAGCCCTAACGAGCCGCAGACCCTCAACTATTCCGACTTCATCCAGCAGGTCAAGGATGGCAAGGTCGAGCGCGTAGCGGTTGATGGCTATGTGATTACCGGCAAGCGCAACGATGGCGATAGCTTCAAGACCATTCGTCCGGCGATTCAGGACAATGGCCTGATCGGCGACCTGGTCGACAACCATGTTGTGGTCGAAGGCAAGCAGCCTGAGCAGCAAAGCATCTGGACCCAGCTTCTGGTGGCCAGCTTCCCGATCCTGGTGATCATCGCGGTGTTCATGTTCTTTATGCGCCAGATGCAGGGCGGCGCCGGTGGCAAGGGCGGGCCGATGAGCTTTGGCAAGAGCAAGGCGCGTCTGCTGTCCGAAGATCAGGTGAAAACCACTTTGGCTGACGTTGCCGGTTGCGACGAAGCCAAGGAAGAAGTTGGTGAGCTGGTTGAGTTCCTCCGTGATCCGGGCAAGTTCCAGCGTCTGGGCGGTCGCATTCCTCGCGGTGTGCTGATGGTGGGCCCTCCGGGTACCGGTAAAACCTTGCTGGCCAAGGCAATTGCCGGTGAAGCCAAGGTGCCTTTCTTCACCATCTCCGGTTCCGACTTTGTTGAAATGTTCGTGGGTGTCGGCGCGAGCCGCGTTCGCGACATGTTCGAGCAGGCCAAGAAGCACGCGCCATGCATCATCTTCATCGACGAAATCGACGCCGTCGGTCGTCATCGTGGCGCCGGTATGGGTGGTGGGCACGACGAGCGTGAGCAGACCCTCAACCAGTTGCTGGTTGAGATGGACGGCTTCGAAATGAATGACGGCATCATCGTAATCGCTGCGACCAACCGTCCTGACGTACTCGACCCTGCATTGCTGCGTCCGGGCCGTTTCGACCGTCAGGTCGTGGTCGGTTTGCCGGATATTCGTGGTCGCGAACAGATCCTCAAGGTTCACATGCGTAAAGTGCCAATGGGCGACGACGTTGCTCCGGCCGTTATCGCTCGCGGTACTCCGGGCTTCTCCGGTGCCGACCTTGCCAACCTGGTCAACGAAGCCTCGCTGTTTGCGGCTCGCGCCGGCAAGCGCATCGTCGAGATGAAAGAGTTCGAGCTGGCCAAAGACAAGATCATGATGGGCGCCGAGCGCAAATCGATGGTCATGTCCGAGAAAGAGAAGCAGAACACTGCTTACCACGAAGCTGGCCACGCCATTGTTGGTCGTGTTGTGCCTGAGCATGATCCGGTCTACAAGGTTTCGATCATTCCGCGCGGTCGTGCGTTGGGTGTGACCATGTTCCTTCCGGAAGAAGATCGCTACAGCCTGTCCAAGCGTGCGTTGATCAGCCAGATCTGCTCCCTGTATGGCGGCCGTATTGCTGAGGAAATGACCCTTGGCTTCGATGGTGTGACCACGGGTGCTTCCAACGACATCATGCGTGCCAGCCAGATTGCGCGGAACATGGTGACCAAGTGGGGCCTGTCGGAAAAACTCGGTCCGCTGATGTATGCCGAAGAAGAGGGTGAAGTATTCCTTGGTCGCGGCGGCGGTGGCCAGGCTGCAAGCTTCTCCGGTGAGACAGCCAAACTGATCGACTCCGAAGTGCGCAGCATCATTGATCAGTGCTACGGCACTGCCAAGCAGATCCTCACGGACAACCGTGACAAGCTTGATGCCATGGCTGATGCGCTGATGAAGTACGAAACGATTGATGCCGAGCAGATCGACGACATCATGGCTGGTCGTCCGCCTCGCGAGCCTCGCGACTGGTCGGGAGGCACTGGTACGCCGCCGCCTCCGGTTGTTCAGGATGAGCGTCCGGAAACACCGATTGGCGGTCCGGCTGCTGACGTTTAAGGTTTTTAATGACTTCTGTACAGTCCCTGACCCGGTTGCCTTGCGGCAACCGGGTTCTTGATTTGGCCCGGACGCATGTCATGGGTATTCTCAATGTCACTCCCGATTCGTTCTCCGATGGCGGCCGCTACAGCCAACTCGACGCGGCCTTGCGCCATGCCGAGTCTATGGTTGCGGCTGGTGCGACGCTGATCGATGTGGGTGGTGAGTCCACTCGTCCCGGCGCGCGAGCGGTTTCGCCGCTGGAAGAGCTAGAACGCGTGGCGCCAATCGTTGAGCTGATCAATCGCGAACTCGATGTAATTATCTCGGTAGATACGTCGACCCCCGCCGTGATGCGCGAAACTGCGCGGCTGGGCGCGGGTTTGATCAACGATGTGCGGTCGCTCCGGCGCGATGGCGCACTGGATGCGGCGGCGGCAACGGGTTTGCCGGTCTGCCTCATGCATATGCTCGGTGAGCCGGGTGATATGCAGAACAATCCGCAGTATCAGGATGTCACGCGGGAAGTGGGTGAGTTTCTCGCTGAGCGCATGGCTCAATGTGCGCTGGCGGGTATCCCCGCAGACCGGATCGTTCTCGATCCGGGCTTTGGCTTCGCCAAAACCCTGCAGCACAATCTAAGCTTGTTCAAGCATATGGAAGCCCTGCATGCGCTGGGCCGGCCATTGCTGGTCGGTGTTTCACGCAAGAGCATGATCGGCCAGGCGCTTAATCGCCCGGTAGGTGAGCGTCTGCATGGTGGTCTGGCACTCGCGGCACTGGCATCTGTCAAAGGCGCGCGTATATTGCGCGTCCATGATGTAGCGGAGACGGTGGACGTGGTGAGAATGATCGCGGCCGTCGAATCAGCCGAATAAGAATGATGGAGCACTTATGAGCAAGAAATACTTTGGTACTGACGGCATTCGTGGCCGAGTCGGGGTATACCCGATTACTCCTGACTTCATGCTTAAACTCGGTTGGGCTGCTGGCATGGCGTTCCGCAAGATGGGCGCGTGCAAGGTGCTGGTCGGCAAGGACACGCGAATCTCCGGCTACATGTTCGAATCGGCCCTTGAGGCTGGCCTGACATCGGCAGGTGCTGATGTGATGCTGCTCGGCCCGATGCCGACGCCGGCGATTGCTTACCTGTCGCGCACGTTCCAGGCTGAGGCCGGAATTGTAATAAGCGCTTCGCACAATCCGCACGATGATAACGGCATCAAGTTCTTCTCCGGTAAAGGCACCAAGCTGCCGGATGAGCTGGAGCTGATGATTGAGGAGTTGCTCGATACGCCAATGACCGTGGTTGAGTCGAGCAAGATCGGCAAGGTTTCGCGAATCAACGATGCGTCCGGTCGTTACATTGAATTCTGCAAGAGTAGCGTGCCGACAGGGACCAACTTTTCCGGTCTCAAGATTGTCATCGACTGCGCCCACGGTGCTACCTATAAAGTTGCCCCAAGCGTTTTTCGTGAGCTTGGCGCGGAAGTTGTCGTGTTGTCGGCCCAGCCCAATGGTCTGAACATCAACGACAACTGTGGCTCAACCCATATGGGGCAGTTGCAGGCGGCCGTCCTGGCTGAGCACGCTGATCTGGGCATCGCTTTTGATGGCGATGGCGATCGGGTTCTGATGGTCGATCACACTGGCACAATCGTTGATGGTGATGACTTGTTGTTCATCATTGCGCGTGATCTGCATGAGCGTGGCAAGTTGCAGGGTGGCGTGGTCGGTACTCTGATGAGTAACCTCGGTCTGGAATTGGCCCTCGCTGAACTTTCGATTCCATTTATTCGTGCCAATGTCGGCGACCGCTATGTGATAGCCGAGTTGCTGGAGCGCAATTGGCTGGTCGGTGGTGAGAACTCGGGGCACATCGTTTGCTTCAATCACACCACGACTGGCGATGCGATCATCGCTGCACTGCAGGTGCTGATGTCGCTCAAGACGCGTAATCAAGGTCTGGCGCAAGCCCGGCAAGCACTGCGCAAGTGCCCTCAGGTGCTGATCAATGTGCGTTTTGGTGGTGGCGAAAGCCCGCTGGAGCATCCGGCTGTCAAGGAAGCCAGTGCGCGTGTAACCCAGGCAATGGCGGGGCGCGGCCGTGTGCTTTTGCGCAAGTCTGGCACAGAGCCTCTGGTGCGCGTAATGGTCGAAGGCGAGGATGAAGCTCAGGTTCGCAGTTACGCCGAAGAACTGGCAAAACTGGTAACTGAAGTTTCTGCCTGATTCGGCTTGCAAGCCATGATTGTGTTGGGTAACATCTGCGCCCACTTTGACCGACGAGGTACAGCATGCGTCGCCCTATGGTAGCTGGTAACTGGAAGATGCACGGTACCCGCGCCAGCGTCGCTGAGCTGATCAACGGCCTTCGTCATCTGGCCTTGCCTAGCGGTGTTGATGTCGCGGTATTCCCGCCTTGCTTGTATATCAATCAAGTGGTTGATGGCTTGAAAGGCAAGTCGATTACGGTCGGCGCGCAGAACTCTGCGGTGGAATCCATGCAAGGTGCGTTGACTGGTGAGATTGCGCCGAGTCAGTTGGTGGATGCAGGTTGTTCCCTGGTACTTGTCGGGCATTCCGAACGCCGTCAGATAATGGGCGAGCGAGACGCAATGCTGAATCGCAAGTTCGCAGCGGCACAGGCATGTGGCTTAATCCCGGTGTTGTGCGTAGGGGAGACCCTCGAGCAGCGCGAAGCTGGTAAAACTCTTGAGGTTGTCGGGCGTCAGCTGGGCAGCATCATCGAGGAGTTGGGTGTAGGTGCCTTTGCCAAGGCAGTCATTGCTTACGAGCCTGTCTGGGCCATTGGTACCGGACTGACTGCAACGCCGCAACAGGCTCAGGATGTGCATAAAGCCATTCGTGAGCAGTTGGCGGCAGAGAATTCTGAAGTCGCACGAGGTGTGCGGCTTCTATACGGCGGCAGCGTGAAGGCGGCCAATGCGGTCGAACTGTTCGGCATGCCGGATATCGATGGGGGGCTCATTGGTGGGGCTTCCCTGAATGCAGATGAGTTCGGTGCGATCTGTCGCGCCGCGGGAAACTGAAAAAATGCTGGAAACAGTCGTAGTCGTTTTTCATCTGCTGGGTGCATTGGGCGTAGTTGCTCTGGTTTTGCTGCAGCAGGGTAAAGGTGCGGATGCTGGTGCGTCTTTCGGAGCAGGTGCTTCAAATACTGTGTTCGGAAGCCAAGGTTCCTCTACCTTTCTTAGTAAGTTTACTGCTATACTTGCCGCCGGTTTCTTCATAACCAGCCTGGGGTTAGGTTACTTTGCTAAAGAGAAGGCTCATCAGCTGACTCAAGCAGGATTGCCAGATCCAGCAGTGTTGGAAGTACCTAAGCAACAACAACCGGCTTCTGATGATGTACCGGTGCTTCAAGAGCAAAAGTCGGCTACTCCAGCGACTGACGTACCTCCAGCTCAAGAGCAGAAGTAAGAAGGGTTTCAAAAGTAGTTTTGCCGAGGTGGTGGAATTGGTAGACACGCAACCTTGAGGTGGTTGTGCCCATAGGGTGTAGGGGTTCGAGTCCCCTTCTCGGTACCAATTAGTCAGGAGAGCCCGCTGTTGCGGGCTTTCTTGCAGGTGGAAGGTTACATTGACCCTATAAGGGATCGGTCGTATACTTCCGCCCCAGCTTTGTCGCGGGGTGGAGCAGTCTGGTAGCTCGTCGGGCTCATAACCCGAAGGTCGTCGGTTCAAATCCGGCCCCCGCAACCAGTTTTAGGAGCCCCTTTTAAGGGGCTTTTTGTTAGCTGGACACTTTCAACGCCGCTGTTCGACGGCGTTTCAAGGATGGGCGTTATGCCCATTTTTTTATTTTGCATAGCATGCACATATCATGCACTAGGGGGTTCAGGTGTCGAGCAAGCTAGAAGAGTTGCAGGCCTTGCTGGCCCCGGTGGTCGTGGCCCTAGGCTATGAATGCTGGGGTATCGAGTTTTCGGCTCAAGGTCGTCACTCGATGTTGCGCGTTTATATCGATAAAGAGGGTGGCGTGCTGGTGGACGATTGCGCCATTGTCAGCCGTCAGATCAGCGGTGTTCTGGATGTTGAAGATCCGATCTCTGTTGAATACACCCTCGAAGTTTCCTCGCCTGGCATGGAGCGCCCACTGTTCACTATTGAGCAGTTTGCAAAATTTGCCGGTGAACAAGTGAAGATCAAGCTGCGCTCGCCTTTTGAAGGTCGACGCAACTTTCAGGGCCTTCTGCGCGGTGTAGAAGAGCAGGACGTCGTGGTGCAGGTAGATGACCATGAGTTCCTGTTGCCGATCGATATGATCGACAAGGCCAACATTATTCCCAGTTTTGACTGAGACGCGGATCCCGCGGATCCAATGGCTTGCGAAAGGCGAGGCGTACGATGAGCAAAGAAGTACTGCTGGTTGTTGAGTCGGTATCCAATGAAAAGGGCGTACCGGCAAGCGTAATTTTTGAAGCGCTGGAGCTGGCCCTAGCCACTGCTACCAAAAAGCGTTTTGAAGACGAAGTTGACCTGCGTGTGGAAATTAACCGCCACACCGGTTCTTACGAAACTTTCCGTCGCTGGACGGTCGTCGAAGAGAATGATCTCGACGATCCGGCTATCGAAACCTGGCCAACCAAGGTTGCCGAAACGCATCCTGGTGCCAAGGTTGGCGACGTCGTTGAAGAAAAAATCGATTCTATCGAGTTCGGCCGCATTGCTGCGCAGACTGCGAAGCAAGTCATCGTGCAGAAAGTGCGTGAAGCCGAGCGCGCTCAAGTGGTTGACGCCTATCGCGAGCGCCTGGGAGAAATCATCTCCGGCACCGTGAAGAAAGTCACCCGCGACAACGTGATCGTCGATCTGGGCAATAACGCTGAAGCGTTGCTGGCCCGTGAAGACATCATCTCTCGCGAAACCTTCCGTGTCGGCGTGCGTCTGCGTGCGCTGCTCAAGGAAATCCGCACCGAGAACCGAGGCCCGCAGTTGATCCTGTCGCGTACCGCGCCGGAAATGCTGATCGAGCTGTTCCGCATCGAAGTGCCGGAAATTGCCGAAGGCCTGATCGAAGTAATGGCTGCGTCCCGTGATCCGGGTTCGCGCGCCAAGATCGCCGTTCGCTCGAAGGACAAACGCATTGACCCGCAGGGCGCTTGCATCGGTATGCGCGGTTCGCGCGTCCAGGCAGTGTCGGGTGAGTTGGGCGGTGAGCGTGTTGATATCGTCCTGTGGGACGACAACCCGGCTCAGTTCGTAATCAACGCCATGTCCCCGGCCGAGGTTGCGGCAATTATCGTTGACGAAGATGCCCACGCCATGGACATCGCCGTTGGCGCAGACAATCTGGCTCAGGCCATCGGTCGTGGTGGTCAGAACGTGCGTCTGGCAAGCCAGTTGACTGGCTGGACCCTGAACGTGATGACCGAATCGGACATCCAGGCTAAGCAGCAAGCAGAAACCGGCGACATCCTGCGCAACTTCATCGACGAGCTGGAAGTCGACGAA
Source organism: Pseudomonas sp. LBUM1652 (assembly GCF_059716105.1). Lineage (NCBI taxonomy): Bacteria > Pseudomonadati > Pseudomonadota > Gammaproteobacteria > Pseudomonadales > Pseudomonadaceae > Pseudomonas > Pseudomonas sp. LBUM1652. Next base: position 908,513 of record NZ_CP166804.1, read on the forward strand.
GATCTGGCACAGGTGCTGGTAGATGAAGGCTTCACCAGCCTGGAAGAGATTGCCTACGTACCGTTGGAAGAAATGCTCAACATCGACGGCTTTGACGAAGACACCGTCAACGAGCTTCGCGCTCGTGCCAAGGATCGTTTGTTGACCAAAGCCATCGCTACTGAGGAAAAGCTGGCAGACGCCCATCCGGCCGAAGACCTGCTCTCGCTTGAGGGTATGGACAAGGATTTGGCGATGGAACTGGCGGTGCGCGGCGTAATTACCCGCGAAGACCTGGCCGAGCAGTCTATTGACGATCTGCTCGACATCGACGGCATTGACGATGATCGTGCCGGCAAGTTGATCATGGCCGCCCGAGCCCATTGGTTCGAGTAATTAGGCGCGGCCTGAGGAGAGAAGTGCATGACGCAAGTCACGGTGAAACAACTGGCCGATGAGGTCAAAACACCGGTAGAGCGCCTGTTGCAGCAGATGCGTGAGGCAGGTCTGCCGCACACCGCCGCCGAAGAAAATGTGACTGACAGTGAGAAGCAATCCCTGCTGACTCACTTGAAGAGCAGTCACAAGGCGAAAGTGGAAGAACCACGCAAGATCACGCTGCAGCGTAAAACCACCAGCACCCTGCGTGTGGCTGGTAGCAAAAGCATCAGCGTAGAAGTTCGCAAAAAGAAAGTTTTCGTACAGCGCAGCCCGGAAGAAATCGAAGCCGAGCGCAAGCGTGAACTGGATGAGCGTCGCGCAGTAGAAAATGCTACGCGCCAGAAGGCTGAAGAAGAAGCCAAGCAGCGCGCCGAAGAAGAAGCGCGCCGCCAGCCTGCTGCTGCGCAAGCCGCTACTAACGACGCCGCTTCGGCGCCGGCCGCAGTTGCTGAGCCAGTACGCGAAAGCGCACCGGTAGCCGCTGCTCCAGCACCGTCTGCTGACGTTCGTAACAAGCAGAACGAACAGCGCCGTCCGGACAAACCACGTGCCGATGACAACAATCGTCGCAGTGGCGGTGGTGATGGCGAGCGTAAAAACGCTCCGCATCGCGCATCGGTCAAAGAGAAAGCGCCAGCACCACGTGTCGCGCCACGTACTACCGACGAAGAAAGCGATGGCTTCCGTCGTGGTGGTCGCGGCAAGGCCAAGCTGAAGAAGCGCAACGCTCACGGTTTCCAGAGCCCAACCGGCCCTGTCGTGCGTGATGTGCAGATCGGCGAGACCATCACCGTTGGCGATCTCGCCAATCAGATGTCGGTCAAGGCTGCTGAAATCATCAAGTTCATGTTCAAACTGGGTACTCCAGCGACCATCAACCAGGTGCTTGATCAGGAAACTGCTCAGCTGGTAGCCGAAGAGTTGGGCCACAAAGTGACCTTGGTCAGCGACACCGCTCTGGAAGATTCCCTGGCCGAGTCCCTGAAGTTTGAAGGTGAGTCGTTCTCCCGTGCACCAGTCGTGACCGTAATGGGCCACGTTGACCACGGTAAGACCTCGCTGCTCGACTACATCCGTCGTGCCAAGGTTGCTGCTGGCGAAGCCGGCGGTATCACCCAGCACATCGGTGCGTACCACGTTGAAACCGAACGCGGCATGGTCACTTTCCTCGACACCCCGGGTCACGCCGCGTTTACCGCAATGCGTGCCCGTGGTGCCAAGGCGACCGACATCGTGATTCTGGTCGTTGCAGCCGATGACGGCGTAATGCCGCAGACCATTGAAGCTGTTCAGCACGCAGTAGCGGCTGGCGTTCCACTGGTGGTTGCAGTGAACAAGATCGACAAGCCGGGCGCTGATCTTGATCGCATCCGTAGTGAGCTGTCGGTTCACGGCGTGACGTCGGAAGAGTGGGGCGGTGATACGCCGTTCGTACCGGTTTCGGCGAAAGTCGGTACTGGCGTGGACGAACTGCTCGAAGCTGTTCTGCTGCAAGCCGAGGTTCTCGAACTGAAAGCGACCCCATCGGCTCCTGGCCGTGGTGTTGTGGTTGAATCGCGTCTCGACAAAGGTCGTGGCCCGGTTGCAACCGTTCTGGTTCAAGACGGTACCCTGCGCCAAGGCGACATGGTTCTGGTCGGTTCGAACTATGGCCGCGTTCGCGCCATGCTCGATGAGAACGGCAAGCCAATCAAGGAAGCCGGTCCTTCCATCCCTGTCGAGATCCTCGGCCTGGACGGTACCCCGGACGCTGGCGACGAGATGAGCGTAGTTGCAGACGAGAAGAAAGCCCGTGAAGTGGCTCTGTTCCGTCAAGGCAAGTTCCGCGAAGTCAAACTGGCTCGCGCTCACGCCGGCAAGCTGGAAAACATCTTCGAAAACATGGGTCAGGCAGAGAAGAAGACGCTCAACATCGTCCTCAAATCCGACGTCCGTGGTTCGCTGGAAGCTTTGCAGGGCGCTCTGAATGGCCTGGGCAACGACGAAGTGCAAGTGCGGGTAGTCGGCGGCGGTGTCGGTGGTATCACCGAATCCGACGCTAACCTGGCACTGGCTTCCAACGCTGTACTGTTTGGCTTCAACGTGCGTGCCGATGCTGGCGCTCGCAAGATCGTCGAGCAGGAAGGTCTGGATATGCGTTACTACAACGTGATCTACGACATCATCGAAGACGTCAAGAAAGCCCTGACCGGTATGCTCGGCAGCGATGTTCGCGAGAACATCCTGGGTATCGCCGAAGTGCGTGACGTGTTCCGTTCGCCGAAGTTTGGCGCGATCGCAGGCTGCATGGTGATCGAAGGTGTTGTGCACCGTAACCGTCCGATCCGTGTACTGCGTGAAGACATCGTTATCTTCGAAGGCGAGCTGGAATCCCTGCGCCGCTTCAAGGATGACGCTTCCGAAGTACGTGCCGGCATGGAATGCGGTATCGGCGTGAAGAGCTACAACGACGTCAAAGTCGGTGACAAGATCGAAGTCTTCGAGAAGGTTCAGGTTGCTCGCAGCCTCTAACTCGCGCACTTCAAGGGCCACGTCGAGCCGCCGCATGCAGATGCGCGCCACGGCGTCAGGACTCTAAACGCAACGCCCGGTCTGGCTTTTGTCAGGCCGGGCGTTTGCCGCTTTCAGACCTTGCGGGTTTCACCGTGGGGCAGTAACAGGTAACAAGTCATGGCAAAAGAATACAGCCGTACCCAACGTATCGGCGATCAGATGCAGCGTGAGCTGGCCCAGCTGATCCGTCGTGAAGTCAAAGATCCGCGCGTCGGCCTGGTCACCATTACCGCTGTGGAAGTCAGCCGTGACGTCGGTCACGCAAAGATTTTCATCACCGTAATGGGGCAGGACAATGCTGAAGATATCGCGCAAAGCATCAAGGTCCTGAATGCCGCCGCGGGTTTCCTGCGTATGCAACTGGCCCGCGAAATGAAGCTGCGAAGCGTGCCGCAATTGCACTTCCACTACGACGAATCCGTCGTGCGGGGTGCGCACCTGTCGGCCCTGATCGAGCGCGCCGTTGCTGAAGACAATCAGCACCCGGCAGTTGCTGAACCTGAAGACACCAAGGAGTAATTCGGTGGCTCAGGTCAAACGTATCCGTCGTAACGTCAGCGGTATCATCCTGCTCGACAAGCCGCTGGGGTTCACCTCCAACGCCGCGTTGCAGAAGGTTCGCTGGTTGCTCAACGCCGAGAAGGCCGGGCACACCGGAAGTCTCGATCCTCTGGCCAGCGGTGTGTTGCCGTTGTGCTTCGGCGAAGCGACCAAGTTTTCGCAATACCTGCTCGATTCCGACAAGGCTTATGAAACCCTGGCGCAACTGGGCAAGACCACCACCACGGCGGATGCCGAAGGTGAGGTTTTGCAGGAACGCCCGGTGACCGTTGGTCGCGCCGATGTCGAGGCTGTCTTGCCGAAATTTCGCGGCCAAATCAGTCAGATACCGCCGATGTACTCGGCGCTCAAGCGTGATGGCCAGCCGCTGTACAAGCTGGCCCGTGCAGGCGAAGTAGTGGAGCGCGAACCGCGTTCTGTTACTATTGCGCGCTTGGAATTACTGGCCTTCGAAGGCGATACTGCGCGACTTGCGGTGGATTGCAGCAAGGGCACCTATATTCGCACCCTCGTGGAGGATATCGGTGAGCAACTCGGTTGTGGTGCGTACGTCGCAGAATTGCGCCGTACCCAGGCCGGGCCTTTCACCCTGGCGCAGACCGTGACCCTCGAAGAGCTCGAAGCGGTACATGCCGAAGGCGGCAACGAAGCGGTCGACCGCTTCCTGATGCCATCGGACAGCGGCCTGCAGGATTGGCCGCTGTTGCACTTCTCGGAAGCGAGCGCGTTCTACTGGCTCAACGGCCAGCCGGTACGTGCCCCGGATGCTCCGAAGTTCGGCATGGTGCGGGTACAGGATCACAATGGTCGCTTCATCGGTATCGGTGAAGTGAGCGAAGACGGGCGTATCGCGCCACGTCGCTTGATTCGGTCAGAATGACCGGAACCGGCCTGTGTAACAGCAGGTCGGCGAGTGTGGCTGTTAACAGGCACGGTCACGACTCATTTATAGATACAGGGATTTGTCCCTGGCCTGTTGAAGCTGTTTCCCTGAAACAGTTTCCTGATAAAAGGATTGCCTCATGGCTCTCGACGTTCAAGAAAAAGCTCAAATCGTTGCTGACTACCAGCAAGCTGTTGGTGACACTGGTTCGCCAGAAGTGCAAGTTGCACTGCTGACCCACAACATCAACAAACTGCAAGGTCACTTCAAGGCCAACGGTAAAGATCACCACTCCCGTCGTGGTCTGATCCGCATGGTAAACCAGCGCCGTAAGCTGCTGGACTACCTGAAAGGCAAGGATCTGGGTCGTTACCAGACTCTGATCGGTCGCCTGGGTCTGCGTCGCTAATCAGCGATTGCGCTATGAGGTTGGTTGTCTGTCAGGCGTCAGCGGTTTACCGCTGGCGCCTTGCAGGCTCCCAGCCTCAAGTTTTATCTGGATACACGTTTTACCCTGGACAGGCGTTGGGCCGATTCCCGACATTGCCCAAGAATTTCGCAAGAAACCAGTTCCCCCAAGAGCCACAAAGAAGGTAGGACACCGTGAACCCGGTAATCAAAAAATTCCAGTTCGGTCAGTCGACCGTTACCCTCGAGACTGGCCGTATCGCCCGTCAGGCCTCCGGCGCAGTATTGGTCACCGTTGACGACGACGTCAGCGTATTGGTGACCGTTGTTGGTGCCAAGCAAGCCGATCCGGGCAAGGGCTTCTTCCCTCTGTCCGTTCACTACCAGGAAAAGACTTACGCTGCCGGTAAGATCCCTGGCGGTTTCTTCAAGCGTGAAGGCCGTCCCTCCGAGAAAGAAACCCTGACTTCCCGACTGATCGACCGTCCGATCCGTCCGCTGTTCCCAGAAGGCTTCATGAACGAAGTGCAGGTTGTCTGCACCGTCGTTTCCACCAGCAAGAAGACCGATCCGGACATCGCTGCGATGATCGGTACCTCGGCAGCCCTGGCCATCTCGGGTATCCCGTTCGACGGCCCGATCGGCGCCGCTCGTGTCGCTTTCCACGAAAGCACCGGCTACCTGCTGAACCCGACCTACGAGCAGCAAGCTGCCTCGAGCCTGGACATGGTCGTTGCCGGTACTTCCGACGCTGTGCTGATGGTTGAATCGGAAGCCAAAGAGCTGACCGAAGACCAGATGCTGGGCGCGGTACTGTTTGCTCACGACGAGTTCCAGGTTGTGATCAACGCCGTTAAAGAACTGGCTGCTGAAGCTGCCAAGCCAACCTGGACCTGGGCTCCTGCGCCAGAAGCTACCGAACTGCTGAACGCAATCCGTTCCGAGTTCGGCGAAGCGATCTCCCAGGCTTACACCATCACCATCAAGGCCGACCGTTACGCTCGCCTGGGTGAGCTGAAGGATCAGGTGGTTGCCAAGCTGTCCGGTGAAGAAGGCCAGCCTTCGTCCAGCGAAGTCAAAGCTGCATTCGGCGAAATCGAATACCGCACCGTTCGCGAAAACATCGTAAACGGCAAGCCACGTATCGACGGCCGCGACACCCGCACTGTACGTCCGCTGAACATCGAAGTCGGCGTTCTGCCGAAGACTCACGGTTCGGCCCTGTTCACCCGTGGCGAAACCCAGGCTCTGGTAGTCGCGACTCTGGGCACCGCCCGTGACGCACAGTTGCTGGACACCCTGGAAGGCGAGAAAAAAGACCCGTTCATGCTGCACTACAACTTCCCTCCGTTCTCGGTGGGCGAGTGTGGTCGCATGGGTGGTGCTGGTCGCCGTGAAATCGGTCACGGCCGTCTGGCCCGTCGTTCGGTTTCGGCCATGTTGCCTGCCGCTGACGTGTTCCCGTACACCATCCGCGTGGTTTCGGAAATCACCGAATCGAACGGTTCGAGCTCGATGGCTTCCGTTTGCGGCGCGTCCCTGGCCCTGATGGACGCTGGCGTACCGATGAAGGCACCGGTTGCCGGTATCGCGATGGGTCTGGTTAAGGAAGGCGACAAGTTCGCAGTCCTGACCGACATCCTCGGCGACGAAGACCACTTGGGCGACATGGACTTCAAAGTAGCCGGTACCGCCAAAGGCGTGACCGCGCTGCAGATGGACATCAAGATCAAGGGCATCACCGAAGAGATCATGGAAATCGCTCTGGGCCAAGCCCTGGAAGCGCGCCTGAACATCCTCGGTCAGATGAACCAGATCATCGGCCAGTCGCGTACCGAACTGTCGGCCAACGCTCCGACCATGATCGCGATGAAGATCGACACCGACAAGATCCGTGACGTTATCGGTAAAGGTGGCGCGACCATCCGTGCGATCTGCGAAGAAACCAAGGCTTCGATCGACATCGAAGACGACGGTTCGATCAAGATCTTCGGCGAAACCAAGGAAGCGGCTGAAGCAGCTCGTCAGCGCGTTCTGGGTATCACTGCTGAAGCCGAGATCGGCAAGATCTACGTCGGCAAGGTTGAGCGCATCGTCGACTTCGGCGCATTCGTCAACATCCTGCCGGGCAAGGACGGTCTGGTTCACATCTCGATGCTGAGCGACGCTCGTGTTGAGAAAGTGACCGACATCCTGAAAGAAGGCCAGGAAGTGGAAGTGCTGGTACTGGACGTGGACAACCGCGGCCGTATCAAGCTGTCCATCAAAGACGTGGCAGCGGCCAAGGCTTCGGGCGTTTAATCACCCGAACGCTTTAGCGCAATAAAAATGCCCCACCGTGGAAACGGTGGGGCATTTTTTTGTCTGCTGTAAAGCAACAGTGCCCCAGTCAAGTTGCCGGAGTCCAGGACCGGTGCTAGGTTTAGCCCACCGCCCGTGTAGCTCAGCCGGTAGAGCAGCGCACTCGTAACGCGAAGGTCGCAGGTTCGATTCCTGTCTCGGGCACCACCTCCGCAATTTCACCCTCCGATTCATGTTCCGCAGGTCAGCTTTTTGTGCAAGAGATGTAAAGAGCCGTGTAATTCGTCATGCAAACGTCCTATATTCGGTGCCTGCATGAGCATCGCTTAGCAGTTTTCAGATGATCCCGAATGGTTCCGAAGGCCGGGCTAACCGCGTCAGAGAGATCCTTGATGATCCAGATCCATCTTCCATTCCTAAGATCAGCGAGAACGCCATGACCGCGAAAGAATTGACCCAAGAAGCAACACACGAAGAAGCACTCAAAAAGTATCTCCTGGAGTCGCCTCAGTTGGCTGCAGAGATCAAAGACTTGAGTGCCGATGATCAGAAAGACCAGATCCAGTGGGCATTCGAAGATGAAGCCGAGGCCCAGGGTTTGCAGCCGTGGGAACTGACGCTCAAGTACACCAGCACGCCTGAAGAGTTCGAGGCTCAGCGTCTCGTATTGCACAAAGAGGCTGCCGACGTACTGGGCGTCGAGTGGGAAGAGTACTGCGAGATGAACAATCTGGTGGTTTGAAAAAAAAACGCCAGCCTCAACCAGGCTGGCGTTTTTTATGGCGTGCAGTCTTCAGAGGCTCAGACGCATCGACAGATCCACCGCCTTCACATCCTTGGTCATCGCACCAATCGAGATGTAATCCACTCCGGTTTCGGCGATCGGCAACAGTGTGCTTTCGTTGATCCCGCCGCTGGCTTCCAGTTTGGCCTTGCCGCCGTTCAGGCGCACCGCTTCGCGCATGTCGTCCAGGCTCAGTTCGTCGAGCATGATGATGTCGGCGCCGGCCGCCAGAGCTTCTTTCAGCTCATCCAGGCTTTCCACTTCGATTTCCACCGGTTTACCCGGGGCAATCCTGTGCGCGGCTTCAATGGCTTGCGCAATGCCACCGCTGGCAGCGATGTGGTTTTCCTTGATCAGAAACGCGTCGTACAGGCCGATGCGATGGTTGTGGCAGCCACCGCAGGTCACGGCGTATTTCTGCGCCAGACGCAGGCCTGGCAGGGTCTTGCGGGTGTCGAGCAGCTTGACCTGGGTTTCGGCGACGAAGTCCGCCAGATACTGCGCGCGGGTTGCCACGCCCGAGAGTAATTGCAGGAAGTTCAGGGCGCTGCGTTCACCGGTCAACAGCGAACGGGCCGGGCCTTCCAGGTGAAACAGTGGCTGATTGGGTTTGACCCGCTCGCCATCGACCACTTGCCAATGCACCGCCACACGCGGATCGAGCTGGCGAAACACCGTATCTACCCAAGCAGTGCCGCAGATGACGGCGTCGTCGCGCGTGATGATGGTGGCTTTGGCCAGGCGTTCGGCCGGGATCAGTTGCGCGGTGATGTCGCCGCTGCCGATGTCTTCGAGCAACGCACGGCGCACGTTGGCTTCGATTTCGGCGGTCAAATCGGCGAGACGTAGATTCGGCATAACGGGCTCCACAAACAAAGTGATTCGATTATAGGGGCATGGCACGAGCCAACCCAAGGCGATAACTCGCCTGCTTGATTGCATTTGGTCGATTTTCTTTGAGCAAACAGTGTTCGCACGTGGTCAGTGGAAGGTGTCCGGGGCATAGGGGAAACCCTGACGCCTATGGCGCCGGGGATAACTTTTGCAAGATAATTCGCCTTGCGTTTGACGTCATAGCTTTGACGTTGCCATCGATGTTGCTGATCAACGAAAGAATCACCGTTTCAGGAGGCTTGGATGCACAAAGACGGGAAAGTAGTGCCTTTGCACAAGGCCGCTACCGATCAGGCGAATCATTCGCCGCTCGCCCGCCTGCCTGTGATTCTGCTTCAGGTTCGCGACAAGGCTGCTCAGCAATTGCGCCACGGTCTGCAGGAGCTGTTCGACAACGCCGACGACACCCTGTTCGAAATGGCCGACCGGGCGCGCAACGACGTCGAACAGAACATTTTCTTCGAAGCCATGCGCGACCTGCGCCTCAAGCGCAAAAACATCGAGCGCGGCTTTCTTGAGCAGTTCTTCGAGGCTTTTGTCGGCCTCACTCAAAACGATTCTGCGCACAACGCGCTTCCGCGCACTTTGCTATACGAAGAATCCGCGCCGCGCACCGATGACATGGAGCGCAATGTGGCCGTAGAGACCATGGTCGGCCGCGTGCTCAAGCGTGATGGCTTCGCGCTCGATCAACTGACCGCGCGTCTCAGTGCATTGCTCGGCAATCCCCTCCACGACCAGCACAACCCGCTCGGTCCGGCGCTGCTCTGTGAATATTTCCTTCAGGCCGGGCGCAACCTGGGCGTGGAGATCAAGGTCAAGCTGATCCTGCTCAAACTGTTCGAACGCTATGTATTGGCGGACACCGAACAGTTGTATGCCGAAGCCAATCAGTTGCTCAGCGCCACCGGCGTGTTGCCCGAATTGAAACCGGTGCCCGCGCGCCGCGCTATCGATCGCGCAGTGGCCGACGTGAACAGCGAAGAAAGTAACGATCCGCCGCCAGCAGACGAAGGTGTGCAGGAAGTCTTTGCCGCGTTGCAGGAGTTGCTGTTGCACGTGCGCGGCAGCGTTGCGCCGATTCTGGAGTCGAGCGCTGCGGCTCAACCCATCTCCACCCGCGACCTGCTGCGCCTGCTCTCGCACTTGCAGCAATATGTGCCGGCGCTTGCTTCACAGGACGACTTCGACCTGCGTAACCAACTTGAACAACTGCTTACGCGGGTCAGCGTCAAAAGTGGCAAATCGCGGATCGTCGGCGGCGCTGATGAAGACGTGATCAACCTGATTGCCATGGTGTTCGACTGCATTCTTGACGATCGCAATGTCCCGGACTCGCTCAAGGCACTGATCGCCCGTTTGCAGATTCCGATGCTCAAGGTGGCGGTGCTCGACAAGAGTTTCTTCAGTCGCAGCAGCCATCCGGCGCGTCGCTTGCTCAATGAAATTGCCGAAGCGGCGATGGGTTGGGGTGATTGCGACGGTGAGACGCGTGACAGCTTGTACCTGCGAATCGAGCAGGTGGTGCAGCGCTTGCTCACAGACTTTATCGATGATCCGGCGATTTTTTCCGAATTGCTCGCCGACTTCCTCGCCTTCACCAGTGATGAACGCCGTCGCAGCGAGTTGCTCGAACAGCGTCTGCGGGACGCCGAAGAAGGTCGGGCGAAAACCGAGCTGGCCCGTCGACGGGTCGAGCAAGCTTTGAATCAGGCACTGTTGGGCAAAGTCCTGCCACCGTCGGTGGTGACATTCGTCCAGAACGCCTGGAGCAAAGTGCTGCTGCTGACTGGTCTCAAGCATGGCGAGCAGTCTGCCGAGTGGCAGGCTGATGTGCAGACTCTGGAACAACTGATCTGGAGTGTGCAGCGTCATGACGATACCGAGTCCGGCATGCGTTTGTTGGCGCTGGTACCGGGGTTGCTGAAATCGCTGCGTGATGGTTTGAGCAGATCGGCATTCGATCCGTTTGCCACCAGCGAATTCTTCAGCGAGCTGGAAGCGCTTCACGTACGGGTGCTTGAACCTTCAACTGTGGCCGATGAAGCGGCGCCGGCGCTGATCGAGGTGTCGCAGCAGATCCGGTTGCAAACCTCAGATGAAGGCGTGATGGCGCTGGCATCGGCGCGCTCGTCCCGCGACGAAGCAGGCCTGCAACAGGTCGATCAACTGCGTATGGGCAGTTGGGTAGTGTTTCAGGAAGAAGATGAACACACCCTGCGCTGCAAACTCGCGGCGATCATCGACGTCACCGACAAATACGTCTTTGTCGACCGCACCGGGATGAAAGTGCTGGAGCGCAGCCGCATCGGATTGGCCCTTGAATTCCAGCGCGGTGCGGTACGCGCGCTCGATGACACCCTGCTGTTCGACCGCGCGCTGGAGTCGGTGCTCGGCAATCTGCGACGACTCAATCGCGCCAAGTGATCGCGCGCCGGGGGCCGATCACGGCATACTGGGCGCCAACACAGTCGGCGTTGAAGGAATCGGTATGCAGTTGGATCCCGCTAGCGGGTGGTGTCACGGGGTGCAGGCCTGCCCATCGCCCAACTTCAATGAACGCCCTGCGGGCGAAATTTCCCTGTTGGTGATCCACAACATCAGCCTGCCACCAGCGCAGTTCGCCACCGGCAAGGTGCAGGAATTTTTCCAGAATCGTCTGGATGTCACCGAACATCCCTACTTTGCAGGGATTGCCGACCTGCGGGTCTCTGCGCATTTTCTGATCGAACGTGACGGCAAGGTCACCCAGTTTGTCTCCTGTCTTGAGCGGGCGTGGCATGCGGGCGTGTCGATGTTCGAGGGGCGCGAAACCTGTAACGATTTTTCTGTGGGCATCGAGCTTGAAGGCACCGATGATCTGCCGTTCACCGACGCGCAGTATCAGGCGCTGACCGTGCTGACCCGCCAGTTGCAAAGCGCATTTCCGGCCATCACCGGCGCACGTATTTGCGGACACAGCGACATTGCACCCGGGCGCAAGACCGATCCTGGCCCGGCATTCGACTGGGCGCGTTACCGCGCGGCCCTGGCACAAGAGGAAGGACAATGAGTTTTCTGGTGTTACTGCTGGCGGTCTGGATCGAGAAATTCTCGGCCTTGCGCCATCGGGTTCAACGCGATGGCGGATGGATCCGCGAACTGAACAAACTCGAAAGCAGCGAGCGTCTGGCCAAACAGCCCTGGCTGGTGCTGACGATTCTGGTGTTGCTGCCGTTGGCGTTGCTGGGTCTGTTGCTGGTTGTGCTGGAACCCGTGGCATACGGCCTGCTGGCCCTGCCGGTGCATTTGCTGGTGGTGATTTACAGCCTGGGGCGTGGTGACTTGCTCGGCGGGCTCGGGCCGTTCCGCGATGCCTGGCGGCGCGAGGATCTGCAAGCGGCGGCGCATGTGGCCAAGCGTGATCTGGATATCTGTGCCGACAGCGGCGAGCAATTGCTCGACCGGGTGCAGGGGCATCTGTTGTGGCAGGCCTACCAGAGCTTCTTCGCGGTGATCTTCTGGTATTTCGTGCTCGGCCCGGTGGCGGCCCTGGCCTATCGCTTGTTGGCGCTGGCCGAAGAGCACGGTCAGAACCCGGCGTTGGTCGAGCGTGCCGCGCAACTGCGCCACGCCTTCGACTGGGTGCCTGTGCGCTTGCTGGCGGCGAGTTTTGCGTTGGTCGGCAACTTCGTCGCGGTCAGCCGAGTGATGCTGCATGAGTTGCTGAACTGGAACATCAGTGCTGCGCAACTGATCAACAAGGTCGGATTGGCAGCGGGGGAGATCCCGGCTCCTGCCGTTGGGCCTGAAGGCATCAACACCCTCGATTGCCTGTGGGAATTGCTGCTGCGCGCGGCGGTGCTGTGGTATGCCGGGTTTGCCTTGTGGACGGTGCTGATTCACTGATTGATGGTGCCGAGGGAGCAAACTCCCTCGGCACACGCCACCGTTAACCTTAAGTTACAAAACCTCCCTCCGATTTGAGCTATACAGAGATAGCGCCCGATGGTGGCTATCTGCTGTCTCTGCGCGCCTGCCAATAAAAACAAGAAAAACCAAGGGAGACTTCCAGTGAAGAGCTTGCTCTATCCCGCCGTCTCGCTGATGAACCGTCTGAGCTTCGGCATGAAGTTCAGCCTGATCAGCGTGCTGTTCCTGGTGCCGATGCTGGTGACCAATTTCTATCTGGTGCGCGATTCCTATCGCGAATTTCAGGGCACCCGCGTCGAGCTGCAAAGCCTCGAACTGCTGGGCAGCAGCCTGAGCCTGCGTCGGGATCTGGAAACCCTCAACAACCTGGTGCAGATCAACGTCACCCTCGGCCAGTCCGGCAAGGCTGGCAATGTCGAAGCGCAGATCACCACCCTCGAACAAGCTGTTCTGGCGCGCCTGCAAGGGCTGACGGCAATGACCGTCGATCCTGAGCAGATCAAAGTGTTTGACGGTAAACGCGATGAAATGATTGCCGCGTTCAAAGCCCAGCAAGCGGAAAACTCCCTGCAAAGCAAAAGTGCCTTGATCGGCAAGTTGCTGGCCAGTGCGCAGATTTTCAGCCAGATCATCACCGGTCAGGCTGGCCTGAGTCGCGACAATCAGGGTGACATCCGTCAGCTCAGCGAACTCGTTACCTTGATAACACCGGCCGTTACCCAGACCCTCGGCGAAGGCCGGGCGATGGGGTCGTATTCGCTGGGGCAGGGTTTTCTCAACAGTTCGTCGAGCACCCGTTTTGATGAGCTGCTGGTGCAGATCGAAAAGCTTCAAGCTGAATATGGCCTGAAGCTTCAAGACGCCCTCGGTTCCAGCAAAGCGGCGCACGAAACACTCAGCGCTCAGGCCGAGACGAGTAAAGCGTCGCTTAAACAGGCCAGCGAATTGTTCGAAGAGCAAGTGGTGATGGCCGACACCCTCGACGCACCGTGGCAGGCCTTTTACGACCAGATCACCGGGCTGATCGACAAGACCTACCAGCTCGACGAAGCCTCCCTGAAATTCCTCGACACGCAACTGCAGCAGCGTCTGGCGCAAAACCGCACGCACATGGTCTTGCAAGCTGTGGCGTTGTCGGTGGTGTTTGTGCTGATTTTCTATCTCTACGGCGGTTTCTACGCCTCGACTCGCACCACACTCAAACGCCTTGGCGCGATGATGGACAAGGTTGCGGCCGGCGACATGACCGTCAACTTCAAGGCCAGCAGCCGCGATGAGCTGGGTGAATTGGGCGAAGTGTTCAATGGCACGGTGAGGAAAATTCACGACTTGATCGAGCGCGTTGGCCACACCGTTGGCGAAGTCGAACGTCAGGCCGCGCAGGTTGAAAACGTCTCGGCGCAAAGCAATCAGGCCGTTGCCGGGCAGCGCACGCAGATAGAACAAGTGGCGACGGCGATGAACCAGATGTCGGCGACCTCACTGGAGGTGGCGCGCAGTGCCGCAGCGGCGGTGAGCAGCGCCCACAGCGTGAATGACGAGACCGTCAATGGTCGTGGTCTGGTGGAGTCGCAGCAGGGCAGCATTGCCGCGCTGGCCAGCGAGATCGATCAATCGGTGCGGGTGATCAATCAACTCGCGAGTGACAGCCAGTCGATCAGCCGCGTACTGGAAGTGATCAAGAGCATCGCCGAACAGACCAACCTGCTGGCACTCAACGCTGCGATCGAAGCCGCTCGCGCCGGGGAACAGGGGCGCGGTTTTGCCGTGGTCGCGGATGAAGTGCGCACGTTGGCCAAACGCACGCAGCAGTCGACCGAAGAAATCGAGCAGATGATCGCCAAGCTCCACGGCGGCGTCGGTGCGGCGGTGAAGGCCATGGGCATCAGCCATCAGATGGCCAACGGCACGGTCGGGCAGTCGGAGAAGGTTCAGCAGGCGTTGGAAAACATCCTTGGCGCGGTGGGCATGATCGTCGATCAGAACCAGCAGATTGCCGCTGCGGTGGAGCAGCAGACAGCGGTGGCCCATGACATCGACCAGAACATCGTCGAGATCAACCGTGCCGGCGAACGCACGGCGCAGGGCGCGCATCAGACTGAAGATGCGAGTCGGGCGTTGTCGGCGCAGGTGGTGGAACTGAAACAGCTGATCAGCGCCTTCCGCGTGTAGCGTGTACGCAGCTAACTTACCAGCCGAACACTTCGCAGCTGTTGGCAGTGCTGGTAGCAGCCAATTGCTGCGCGCTGATATTCATCAGTTGCGCGAGCACTGCACAAATCGCTCGCAGATGCGCCGGGCTGTTGCGCTGACCGGGAAACATCGCGGGCGCCATGTCCGGTGAATCGGTTTCCAGCACGATCGAATCCAGCGGCAGATCCGCCAGTACCCGATGCATGCGCAGTGCCTGCGGCCAGGTCGGCGCGCCACCTAAACCCAGTTTGAAACCGAGTTTGATGTACTCGCGCGCCTCTTCGCGACTGCCGGCAAAGGCGTGGATGATCCCGGCCCGCTTCAAACGAAAACGTTTGAGCGTGGCAATCACCGCCGCGTGGCTGCGGCGCACATGAATCAGCGCCGGTAATGCAAAGTCCGCCGCCAGTTGCAGTTGTGCTTCGAACAGCGCCTGCTGGCGCTCGCGGTCAAGGGTTTCGATGAAGTAGTCCAGACCGATCTCACCCACCGCACACAACTGCCGATGACCGCGCAGCCGCGTCAGCCAGTCGCCGAGTGCCTTTACATCTTCGGGGCGGTGCTGATCGAGGTAAACCGGGTGCAGACCGAACGTCGCGTACAACTCGGGATCGCTCTGCACCAGATCCCACACCCGCTGCCAATTACCTTCACAGACCCCCAGCACCACCATCCGCCGCACCCCGAGGGCGCGGCTTTCGGCGAGCAACTGCGAACGGTCGGCGTCGAAGTCGGGGAAGTCCAGGTGGGTGTGGCTGTCGATCAGCTCCACGGTTCAGTCCCGGTGAATACGCTGCTTGAAGGTACGCGCGATGGCTTGCACGCCTGGCTTGTATTCCGACTGTTCGACGGCGGCCAGTGCCAGTTCCAGCGCCTTGTCGGCGATCAACTGGTGCTGCTGGGCCATGGCGTTGACCGGCAGCGGCAGGAAGTCGAGCAACTGCGTGTCGCCGAACGTGCCGAGGCGCAGTGGACGGGATTTGAGCGGGAAGTCATGCAACGCGTCGAACACGCCCTGCAACAGCACGTAGGAAGTCGTCACCAGCGCGTCCGGTAAATGCCCCAGACGTTGCAGGAGTTCTTCCATCAATTGCTTGCCACATTCGCGGCTGAAAGATTCGGCATGCTCGACCAGCACTTCGCCTTTGAAATCGACGAGGGCCTGTTTGAAGCCGGCGGTACGTTCCTGGCTGATACTCAGCTCAGGGCGGGCGCCAAGCAGGACGATCTGCTTCAACTGAGGATCGAGCAGGCTCTGGGTCAGGTGCAGGCTGGCCTCGCGGTCGT
The DNA here is from genome assembly GCF_059716105.1 of Pseudomonas sp. LBUM1652. NCBI lineage: Bacteria > Pseudomonadati > Pseudomonadota > Gammaproteobacteria > Pseudomonadales > Pseudomonadaceae > Pseudomonas > Pseudomonas sp. LBUM1652. Next base: position 924,709 of record NZ_CP166804.1, read on the forward strand.
CGCTGATCACCGAGCAGAAATGCTCGGGTTCCATGACCCGGTCGATGGCGATGATCGGCAGGCCCTTGGCCTGCAACTGGCGGTAACTGTCATCCCCGGCCGGCAGGCAACTGGCGACGATCAGCGCATCGCAACGGCGCGCCTTGAACAGTTGCAGCAGTTGGCGTTCGCTGTCCGGCGCATCGTCGGAGCTGGCAATCAGCAACTGATAGCCGCGCGCCCGCGCACCTTGTTCCAGCAGTTTGGCGATCCGCGCGTAACTGGGGTTTTCCAGATCCGGCAGGATAAAGCCCAGCGTGCGGGTATGCCGACTGCGTAACCCGGCGGCTTGTGGATTGGGCGTGAAGCCGTGTTGCTCAACCACCGCACGCACCCGCTCGACGGTGGCGGTGCTGATGCGTTGCTGTGCGGCCTTGCCATTGATGACGTAGCTGGCGGTGGTCACGGACACTCCGGCCAACCGCGCGATATCACTGAGTTTCAACCCGGTATTTCCTTGTTTTTTCGAGCGTACGGCGAGATTTTCGCCAATCCTACCCGATTCGGGCAGACGACCATTGTCGCAACGCATCCGACAAGTTGGACTTCAACGATGAGACATTATCGAGTAACGTGCCGATCAATCTAGATTAAACGTTTCAGCAAGCGTATTTTCTACGTTTTAGACGCTTTTGGCCGGTTCTGCCGTGAAACCGCCAAAACTGCCCCTGAAAAGGAGGCTGACAAGCGCCTAAGCTGCAACCATCCAAAACAATACCTGGCGCCTTCATGTGCCAAAAAGGAGATCGCATGCTCGAGCTCACTATAGAGCAGATATCCATGGGCCAATCGGCTGTGGATAAACCCGCTGCTCTGCAATTGCTGGCCAATCATCTGGTCGCCGATGGACTGGTCGCCGACGGATACCTCGCCGGATTGCAGGCCCGAGAAGCCCAGGGCTCGACCTTTCTCGGTCAAGGTATTGCCATTCCCCACGGTACGCCCGAAACCCGCGATCAGGTGTTCGCCACAGGCGTGCGCCTGATGCAGTTTCCCGAGGGCGTGGATTGGGGCGACGGCCAGATCGTTTATCTGGCCATCGGTATCGCCGCCAAATCCGACGAACACCTGCGCCTGTTACAACTGCTGACCCGTGCCCTCGGCGAGACCGATCTGGGCCAGGCCCTGCGTCGCGCCAGTTCCCCCGAAGCGCTGCTGAAACTGCTGCAAGGCGCGCCGCAGGAATTGGCGCTGGACGCACAGATGATCGGCCTCGGTGTCGCTGCCGACGATTTCGAAGAGTTGGTCTGGCGGGGGGCGCGTCTGCTGCGTCAGGCTGATTGCGTGAGCAACGGTTTTGCCGGCGTGTTGCAGCAAGTCGAAGCGCTGCCGCTGGGCGATGGTTTGTGGTGGCTGCACAGCGAACAAACCGTGAAGCGTCCGGGGCTGGCCTTCGTCACCCCGGACAAGCCAATACGCTACCTCGGTCAACCGCTGAGCGGTCTGTTCTGCCTGGCCAGCCTTGGCGAAGCCCATCAGGCGCTGCTTGAACGCCTCTGCGCATTGTTGATCGAAGGTCGCGGCCATGAACTGGGCCGCGCCACCAGCAGCCGCAAAGTCCTTGAAGTGCTCGGCGGCGAGTTGCCTGCCGACTGGCCGAGCGCACGCATCGCGCTGGCCAACGCCCATGGTTTGCACGCGCGTCCGGCGAAAATCCTGGCGCAACTGGCGAAGAGTTTTGACGGCGAGATTCGTGTACGCATCGTCGACAGTCAGGACAGCGCCGTGTCGGTGAAGAGCCTGAGCAAACTGCTCAGCCTCGGCGCCCGTCGTGGTCAGGTGCTGGAGCTTATCGCCGAGCCAAGCATCGCTGCCGATGCGTTGCCGGCATTGCTTGCGGCCATCGAAGAAGGTCTTGGCGAAGAGGTCGAGCCATTACCGGCCGTGAGTCAGCAACGCGAAGTCATCGCCGATATCGCCGAAGTCGTGATCGCTCCGGCGTCCGGCACTCAGTTGCAAGCGATTCCCGCTGCGCCGGGCATCGCCATCGGCCCGGCGCACATTCAAGTGCAGCAAACCATCGAATACCCGCTGCGTGGCGAGTCCGCCGCCGTCGAACGCGAGCGCCTCAAGCAAGCGCTGAGCGATGTGCGCAGCGACATTCAAGGCTTGATCGAACGCAGCAAAGCCAAAGCCATTCGCGAGATTTTCATCACCCACCAGGAAATGCTCGACGATCCGGAACTGACCGACGAAGTCGACACGCGCCTCAAGCAAGGCGAAAGCGCCGAAGCGGCGTGGATGGCAGTGATTGAAGCCGCAGCCAAACAGCAGGAATCGCTGCAGGACGCCTTGCTCGCCGAACGGGCGGCGGATCTGCGTGATATCGGCCGCCGGGTGCTGGCGCAACTGTGTGGCGTGCAGACGCCGAACGAGCCTGAGCAACCGTACATTCTGGTGATGGACGAAGTCGGCCCGTCCGACGTGGCGCGGCTCGATCCGGCGCGAGTGGCAGGGATTCTAACTGCTCGCGGCGGCGCCACCGCGCACAGCGCCATCGTCGCCCGTGCCCTCGGCATTCCGGCGCTGGTCGGTGCAGGTGCTGCGGTGTTGCTGCTGGCGCCGGGCACGCCGTTGCTGCTCGACGGCCAACGCGGTCGTCTGCATGTCGACGCCGATGCGGCGACCCTGCAACGCGCCACCGAAGAACGCGACACCCGTGAGCAACGCCTCAAAGCAGCCGCCGAACAACGCCATCAACCGGCGCACACCACCGACGGTCACGCGGTAGAAGTGTTCGCCAACATCGGCGAAAGCGCCGGTGTGATCAGTGCGGTGGAGCAGGGCGCCGAAGGCATCGGTCTGCTGCGCACCGAACTGATTTTCATGGCCCACCCGCAGGCGCCGGACGAGGCGACTCAGGAAGCCGAATACCGCCGCGTCCTCGACGGCCTCGCTGGTCGACCGCTGGTGGTGCGCACGCTGGATGTCGGCGGTGACAAACCGCTGCCCTATTGGCCGATTGCCAAGGAAGAAAACCCGTTCCTCGGCGTGCGCGGCATTCGCCTGACCTTGCAGCGTCCGCAGATCATGGAAGCGCAATTGCGTGCCTTGCTGCGTTCGGCGGATAACCGCCCATTGCGGATCATGTTCCCGATGGTCGGCAGTGTCGAAGAGTGGCGTCAGGCCCGCGACATGACCGAACGTCTGCGTCTGGAAATCCCGGTCGCCGATCTGCAACTGGGGATCATGATCGAAGTGCCGTCCGCCGCGTTGCTCGCGCCGGTGCTGGCCAAGGAAGTCGACTTCTTCAGCGTCGGCACCAACGACCTGACTCAATACACCCTGGCCATCGACCGTGGTCACCCGACGCTGTCGGCCCAGGCTGACGGCTTGCACCCGGCGGTGCTGCAACTGATCGACATCACCGTGCGTGCGGCCCATGCCCATGGCAAATGGGTCGGCGTGTGCGGTGAGCTGGCAGCCGATCCGTTGGCAGTACCTGTGCTGGTCGGTCTCGGTGTCGATGAGCTGAGCGTGTCCGGCCGCAGCATTGCCGAAGTGAAAGCACGCATCCGCGAAATCAGCCTGACCCAGGCGCAAACCCTTGCTCAACAAGCCCTCACCGTGGGCAGCGCCAATGAAGTGCGTGCATTAGTGGAGGCCCTGTAATGGCCAAGATTCTCACCCTGACCCTCAACCCGGCGCTGGACCTCACGGTCGAGCTGCCGGTACTGGCTGCCGGTCAGGTCAACCGCAGCGATGAGATGCACACCCATGCTGCCGGTAAGGGCGTGAACGTCGCGCAGGTGCTGGCCGACCTCGGCCATCAACTGACGGTCAGCGGCTTTCTCGGCGAAGACAATCTGCAAGCGTTCGAGACCCTGTTCGCCAAGCGTGGATTTGTCGATGCGTTTGTCCGTGTGCCGGGCGAAACGCGCAGCAACATCAAAGTCGCCGAGCGAGATGGCCGTATCACCGACATCAACGGCCCGGGGCCGGTGGTCGATGCAGCGGCGCAGCAGGCATTGCTCGATCGTCTGGTGCAGATTGCGCCGGGGCACGACGCGGTCGTGGTCGCCGGCAGTCTGCCGCGCGGCGTGACTGCACGGTGGTTGCGTGACCTGATCGAACGGCTGAATTCCCTCGGCCTGAAAGTCGCCCTCGATTCCAGCGGCGAAGCATTGCGCGAAGCGCTCAAGGCCAGTCCGTGGCTGATCAAACCGAATACGGAAGAGTTGGCCGATGCGCTCGGTTGCGAAGTGGTTTCCCACGCCGCCGAGGCTCACGCAGCGGCGCAGTTGCACGGGCAAGGCATCGAACACGTGGTGATCTCCCACGGCGCCGACGGCGTGAACTGGTTCAGCGTCGGCTCGGCGCTGCATGCCTCGCCGCCAAAGGTCAGCGTCGCCAGCACCGTGGGTGCCGGTGATTCGCTATTGGCCGGCATGCTCCACGGTTTGCTCAGTGCCGACACGCCGGAGCAAACCTTGCGCACGGCCACGGCGATTGCCGCAATGGCGGTGACCCAGATCGGTTTTGGCATCAACGACGCCGCGCAACTGGCGCAGCTCGAACAGGGCGTGCGCGTGCGCCCCCTGACAGAACAATAAGAGGGTTTGTCATGAAGTTAGCCATTGTTACGGCTTGCCCCAACGGCATGGTCACCAGTGTGCTGTGCGCCCGTTTGCTCGATGCGGCGGCCCAGCGTCAGGGTTGGAGCACCAGCGTCGAAGTGGTCGACGCGGCGCACCCGGAACGTGAATTGTCGGCAGCGACCATCGAAGCGGCGGAGTGGGTGTTGCTGGTCGCCACCGGTAACGTCGACATGACGCGTTTCGTCGGCAAACGGGTCTTTCAGATTGCCCCGGCGCAAGCCCTTCAGGACGTCGAAGCGGTGCTGCGTCGTGGTGCCGAAGAAGCCCAAATTTATGTCGCCAGCGCAGCCGCCCCGGCTGCCGTTGCGCAGCGTGCGCCGCGCATCGTCGCCATCACCGCGTGCCCGACCGGCGTCGCCCACACCTTCATGGCGGCCGAAGCGTTGCAGCAAACGGCCAAGCGTCTGGGCTATGAATTGCAGGTCGAAACTCAGGGCTCGGTCGGTGCGAAAACTCCGCTGAGCGCGACAGCGATTGCCGAGGCTGACGTGGTGCTGCTGGCGGCGGATATCGACGTCGCCACCGAGCGATTCGCCGGCAAGAAAATCTACCGCTGCGGCACCGGCATTGCGTTGAAGCAATCCGAAGCCACGCTGAAAAAAGCCCTCGCCGAAGGCCAGCAGGAAAGCGCCGCCAGCGACGGCAAGGCACCGGCCAAGTCGGAGAAAACTGGCGTCTACAAACACCTGTTGACCGGCGTGTCGTACATGCTGCCGATGGTGGTGGCGGGTGGTTTGATGATCGCGTTGTCGTTTGTCTTCGGTATCACCGCGTTCAAAGAGGAAGGTACGCTGGCGGCGGCACTGATGCAGATCGGCGGCGAGACCGCGTTCAAGCTGATGGTGCCACTGCTGGCCGGTTACATCGCCTACTCGATTGCCGACCGTCCAGGCCTGGCGCCGGGGATGATTGGCGGCCTGTTGGCGAGCACCTTGGGCGCCGGGTTTATCGGTGGGATCGTCGCCGGGTTTATCGCCGGTTATGCGGCCAAGGCGATCAGTCGTTATGTCGCGTTGCCGCAAAGTCTTGAGGCACTGAAACCGATTCTGATCATCCCGTTGTTCGCCAGCCTGTTCACCGGCCTGGTGATGATCTACGTGGTCGGCAAACCGGTGGCGGGCATGCTCGCGGCGCTCACGCAGTTTCTCGACAGCATGGGCACCACCAACGCGATTCTGCTTGGGATCGTGCTCGGCGGCATGATGTGCGTCGACCTCGGTGGGCCGATCAACAAAGCCGCGTATGCGTTCTCGGTGGGGCTGCTGGCCTCGCAGAGTTACGCGCCGATGGCCGCGACCATGGCGGCCGGGATGGTGCCGCCGATTGGTCTGGGCATCGCCACGTTCATCGCCCGGCGCAAGTTCGCCCAGACCGAACGCGAGGCCGGCAAGGCTGCCTTCGTACTGGGGCTGTGCTTTATCTCCGAAGGGGCGATTCCGTTTGCCGCGAAAGATCCATTGCGGGTGATCCCGGCGAGCATCGCTGGCGGTGCGCTGACCGGTGCGTTGTCGATGTACTTCGGCTGCAAACTGATGGCGCCGCACGGTGGCTTGTTCGTCATGCTGATCCCGAATGCGATCAATCATGCGCTGCTGTATTTGCTGGCGATTGTCGCGGGGAGTTTGTTGACGGCGGTGGTTTACGCGACGGTCAAACGGCCTGAAGCCGTGGAGCTGGCAATGGAACCCGCCAAGGCCTGAAACCACAAAAACTGTGGGAGCGAGCCTGCTCGCGAATGCAATCTGCCAGCGACATGTATGTTGACTGGCACACCGCTTTCGCGAGCAGGCTCGCTCCCACAATGGTTAGTGGTGTCATGGCGAGTTCATATAGGCGTGCTTTAGTTTTCCTTTTTTCAGGGAGAACAGCATGAGCGATTTCAATGTGGGCCGCCGGCGTGTCATGCAAGTCGTCGGCGCCGGTCTGTTGATGCCGAGCCTGGCGCCGGCGGTGATTGCGTCGGTCAAGGATCGTCCGCAACTCACCGATGGCGTGCAGTCCGGCGACCTGCAAGGCGACCGCGCGATGATCTGGAGCCGCAGCGATCGTCCGGCGCGGATGGTGGTCGAGTGGGACACCCGCAGCCAGTTTCGCAATCCACGCCGCGTCGTCTCGGCGCTGGCCGATGCCCACAGCGATTTCACCGCCCGTGTTGAACTCACCGGGCTGCCCGCCGATCAGGCGATTTTCTATCGCGTGTACTTCAAGGACGCTCGCACTGGTGTGGCCAGCGAACCGTGGCTCGGCCACTTGCGCAGCGCCCCGACGGCGCGGCGCAATATTCGTTTCGTCTGGAGCGGCGACACCGTCGGCCAGGGCTTCGGCATCAACCCGGACATCGGCGGCATGCGCATCTACGAAGCCATGCGCCTGCGCCTGCCGGACTTCTTTATCCACAGCGGCGACACCATCTACGCCGACGGCCCGGTGCCGGCCCAGCTGACCACCGAAAACGGTCGGGTGTGGCGCAACATCACCACCGAAGCCAAGAGCAAAGTCGCCCAGACCCTCGACGACTATCGCGGCAACTACCGCTACAACCTGCTGGACGAAAACATCCGCCGCTTCAACGCCGAAGTGCCGCAGATCTGGCAGTGGGACGACCATGAAGTGGTCAACAACTGGTCACCCGGCAAACAGCTCGACGAGCGTTATCAGGAAAAAGATATCCACACCCTGGTCGGGCGTGCGCGCAAGGCCTGGCTGGAATATTCGCCGATGCGTTTACAGACGGCCGACGGTGGCGGGCGGATTTATCGCAAGATCAGTTATGGGCCGATGCTTGATGTGTTTGTGCTGGATATGCGCAGTTATCGTGAGGCCAACGACGACAACCTCGGGGCGGCGAAACCGTTCTTGGGACGTGAGCAACTGGACTGGCTCAAGCGTGGCTTGAAGAAATCGAAAGCCCAATGGAAGGTGATTGCCGCCGACATGCCGATTGGTCTTGGTGTGCCTGATGGCGAGGTGAGCCCGGGCGTGGCGCGCTGGGAAGCAGTGGCGAACGGCGACCCGGGGCCGGCGCAGGGGCGTGAACTGGAAATCGCCGAATTGCTCGGTTTTCTGCGGGCGCAGCAGGTGCGCAATTTTGTCTTCCTGACGGCAGACGTGCATTACTGCGCGGCGCATCACTACCACCCCGATCGCGCGGCGTTTCAGGATTTCGAACCGTTCTGGGAATTTGTCGCGGGGCCATTGAACGCCGGGAGTTTTGGACCTAATCCGCTGGATACGACGTTTGGGCCTGAGGTGGTGTTCGAGAAGGCACCGCCGGCACAGAACACTTCGCCGTTTGCCGGGTTTCAGTTTTTTGGCGAGGTGAATATTGAAGGGCAGAGCGGGGAGATGAGCGTGGTGTTGCGGGATCTGGATGGGGTGGCGGTGTTTGAGAAGAAGTTGCAGCCGGTTTGAGATGGGGGGAGTCAAAAGCTACCCTCACCCCAGCCCTCTCCCTGAGGGAGAGGGGGCCGACCGGGGTGTCTGGCGTTATACATCGACCTGAGAGACCGAGTCGATTATGGATTTGGTGAAGCAGTTTCAGGTTGATTATGGATTTGACATAGCGCGCGAATGGCGATTATGGATTCGGCACAGAGCTTTCAGGTCGGCGTATTTCTGGAGCATACCCCGATCAGTCCCCTCTCCCTTTGGGCGGTCCGACGTTTCGGGAGGGTTAGGGTGAGGGGCTTTTTCGACGTTGCGCAATCCTGATGATCTGCTCCAGCACATCCCCCATCTGCTGAATCACTTCCAGATTGCTAAACCGCACAACCTCAATGCCCTGACGTTGAAGGAACAGCGTCCGACGCTGGTCGTGAATCACACCCGCCGTTTCATAGTGCTGACCGCCGTCCAATTCGATGGCCAGTTTCAACTCAACACAATAAAAATCCAGCACATAGGGCGGGCAGGGGAATTGCCTGCGGAACTTGAGATTAGCGATTTGGCGCGAACGTATTCTTTGCCAGAGCAGGTGTTCACAGTCGGTTTGGTGAGTGCGTAAATGGCGGGCGAATTGAGCGAGTGTGGGGCGGTTTGGCATGCTTCACGATCCTTGTGAAGTGGCTTGAGATTTCACTGTAGTTCACGACCCTCACCCCAGCCCTCTCCCATGGGGAGAGGGGGCCTACGGAGTTGTTTCAGGTTGTACATCGACCTGAAAGACCGAGTCGATTATGGATTTGGTACAGACGCGGATGGCGAAATGGATCTGGCACAGCGCGCGAAGGCGATTATGGATTCGGCACAGAGCGTTCAGGTCGGCATAACTCTCCGGCATCTCCCAATCAGTCCCCTCTCCCCCGGGAGAGGGTTAGGGTGAGGGGCTTTTCAGTGATTTCAATAAACGTCCCTGCGATAACGGCCCTGTTCGATCAGCCGTTCAACTTCGGCGGCGCCGAGGATTTTGTTGAGTGCCTGGTCCACGCCTGATGCCATTCCCTGCAAGCTGCCACAGATATAGATGACAGCACCGTCCGCCAGCCACTTCTTCAACTCATCAGCCGACTCACGCAACCGATCCTGCACATAAATCTTCTCGGCCTGATCCCGCGAAAACGCAAGATCCAGCCGCTCCAGATCACCATTGATCAACCACTCTTCCAGCTCCGCACGGCACAGGTAATCGTATTCACGATTACGTTCGCCAAACAGCAACCACTGACGCTGTTGACCGGCGGCAATCCGCGCCTTGAGCAAACTGCGCAACCCGGCAAGGCCGGTGCCGTTACCGATCAGAATCATCGGCACCGGTTCATTCGGCAGGTGGAAACCGCTGTTTCGGCGCACCCGCAAGCTGATGCTGCCACCCACCGGCGCATGCTCGGTCAACCAGCCGGAGCCGACGCCGAGGCTGCCGTCGCTGTGTTGTTCCTGACGCACGATCAGCTCCAGCAAGCCGTCGGCGGCAAGCGAGGCGATCGAGTATTCGCGCATGGCCAGCGGCACCATGGCATCGACCAGCGCCTGCGCATGCAGACCCACCAGATGCGCGCGGTGCTCGGGCAGTTGGCGCGAGGCCAATGCCACTTCCAGCGGTTCGTCGAGGCCGTTGATGTTCACCGTGGTCTCGCCCCGAATGCCGAGGCCGTCTAGGAAGTGCTCGATGATCCACGGGCAGTTGCGTGGCAGCACTTCCACCAGATCACCGGCCAGCCAACTGCTGGTATTCGGTGCGCTCAGGCCCAACAGATAAACCGGCGAACCGCTGCTGTCCGGGTTCATCAGTTCACGGCGGACCAGCGTCCAGTTGTCGTAGCTCGGCGCCTGCCAGGTGTCGACCGGTGCTTGCCCGGTGAGTTGGCCCAGCTGGGTTTGCCAGTGACGCAGGGCATACGGATCGCCGCTGTCGACTTCCACCGGGGCAAACAACGTCTTGCCGCCGTGCTCGCTCAACCATTGGTGCAGACGACGGGCGAACCCGCAGAAGTGTTGATACTGACGATCACCGAGGCCCAGTACCGCGTAGTTCAAGCTGTCGAGTGTCGAGGCTTTGCCCAGCACCTTGCGTTCGAAACCACGGGCGCTGTCCGGCGCTTCGCCGTCGCCGAAGGTACTGACGACAAACAACGCGTTGGTCGAATCACGCAGATCCTGTTCGCTGACATTGGCCAGCGGCTGCACCTTGACCGGCAACCCGGCGGCCTGCAATTGGCCGGCGGTCTGCCAGGCCAGTTGCTCGGCAAAACCGCTCTGGCTGGCGAAGCCGATCAGCCACGCCGGAGCATCGCCGGCCGGTTGTGCGAGGCCTTTGCGCGCATCTTTGATTTGCTTTTTCTTGCGGCGACGATCCAGATACAGCAGCCACCCGGTGATGAAAAACAGCGGCATGCATATGGCGGCGACAGTGATGATGATCCGCCCGATGAGACCGAAATAGCTGCCGACGTGCAGTGCATAAATGCTCGTCAGCAGTTGCGCCTTGAAGCTCTTGTCGGCGTAGCGGTCGACGCGTTTGACGATGCCGGTGGCCGGGTCGAGGGTGATCTGGTTCAGCGCACGATCATGGGGCGAGCTGTCGAGCAGGTAGAACACCGTCGCCGGTTGGCCAGCCACGGGCGGCATGCGGATGTTGTAGGCAGACAGGCCTGGACCGGCGGCGCTGTAGATGCTGCTCCACATCGCGGCGTAGTCGGCTGTGGGTGCCGGCCCCTCCGGCGCAGGCCCGCGACCACCGCGCACGCGTTCGTTTTGCGGGGCGTCGGAAAGCAGTTTGGTCAGGCCCTTGTTGTACCACTCGTACGACCACGACAACCCGGTCAGCGCCAGCAGCAGATACACCAACAGGCACCAGGTGCCGGCTACCGAGTGGAGATCCCAGTTGAAGGCGCGGCCCTTTTTCTTCCAGTCGAGGGTCAGCCACACACGCCAGCTGTTCCACTGGCGCGGCCAGCGCAGGTAAAGGCCCGAGAGGCAGAAGAACAACAGGATCAGGGTGCAGGCGCCGGTGATGTTGCGACCGGTGTCGCCCATGGCGAGGAAACGGTGCAACTGCAGCATCAGGCCGAAGAAGTCCTGACCCACGGCATTGCCCATGAACTCGCCGGTGTATGGATCGAAGTAGCGCATCTCGCCACGGCGCTCGCCTTTGGGCGGGGTGAAGTACACCCGCGCGGCGTTGCCGCTGTCGGTCTCGACCCACAGCATCGAGACTTTTTTGCCCGAGGTGGCTTCGATGCGTTCTACCAGTTCAACGGGAGGCAGCACGCCGGCAACTTGTTTTTCCACCTGCAACACCGACGGGTTCAGCGCCCGCAGGATCTCGTCCTGAAACGAATAGGCGGCGCCGGTAATGCCCATCAGGGCCAGCACCAGGCCGGCAGTGATGCCAAAAAACCAGTGCAACTGGAACAGGGTTTTCTTCAACACGTCACTCGCCGTCCGTTCGGAAATTGTCATCACGGCGCACATTATGCCGTGGGTTATCGAGAGCTTCTTTGATTACGCACAAAAGCCCCGTTCAATCTAATGAACGGGGCTTGCTGTTCTGTAGGAGCTGCCGAAGGCTGCGATCTTTTGATCTTTGTTTTTCACCATCAAAAGCAGAATCAAAAGATCGCAGCGTATCGCAGCTCCTACAGGTTCCTTAGAAGTGGAAGTTGGTGCTCAACAGTGCCGTGCGGCCCGCCGCCTGGTTGGCGAAGTGGGTCGAGAAGGCTTTGTCGTAATAGGTTTCGTTGGTCAGGTTTTGCACGTTGAGTTGCAGGTCGACGTTCTTGGTCAGCTTGTAAGCGGCCATTGCGTCGTAGCGAACATAGGAGTCGACCATGGTGGTGTTGGCCACGTTGCCGAACACGTCGTCGACATAGAACGCACCGCCACCGATGGTCAGCTTCGGCGTGACTTGGTAAGTGGTCCACAGGCTGGCGCTGTTTTTCGGTGTGTTAGGCAGTTGATTGCCGTCGGTGGCGCGGTTCAAAGCGCCGCCATCAACTTGCTCGCTGTCCATGTAGGCGTAACCGGCGAACACTTGCCATTTGTCGGTGATCTTGCCGCTGGCCGACAGTTCGATACCTTGCACGCGGGTTTTGCCGGCGTTTTCGTACGACGTGGTATCGACTTGCACACGCGCGTTTTCTTTCTCGGTACGGAAGATGTCGGCGGTCAACGACAGGCGATCATTGAGCAGATCCCACTTGGTACCGATTTCGTAGTTCTTGGTGGTTTCCGGCTCCATGTCGCTGCTCAGCAGGTTGCCGCTGCGATCCGGGGTGCCACCCAGTGGGTTGCCTTCCTGACCTTCGCCGAGGGTGTTGCCCGGCGGTGTGGCGGAGGTGGCGTAAGAAGCATAGATGCTGCCGTTTTCCGCCGGTTTGTAGACCACGCCGAACTGACCGGTAACGAACTCGCTGGTGTCATCGCCCTTGGAGGTGGTGGCGCCAGCAGCGGTGTAGGTCTTGTACTCGGTGTCGAAGTGGTCGTAGCGCAGACCCATGTTCACCAGCCACTGCTCGGACAATTCCAGGGTGTCGAACACATACAGCGCGTAGGTGTTGGCCTTGGTGTCGGTGCCGGCGTAGTTGCGCGAGATCGCGCCGTTCCACGCATCGTTCGGGTTCGGGTTCGACAGCGAGGTGCAGTTGTAGCCGCTCGTTGCGCCGATCATCGAAGGGGTGCAGTTGGTGGACGCGGCAGTGGTGCGCGGCGTGGTATCGGTGTTGACGTTGTACGAGGATTTCTGGCTTTCCTCGCGGGTGTATTCCACGCCGGTGGAGAAGCTGTTCTTGAAGCCGGCGACGTAGAAGTTGCCGAACAAGTCAGTCTGGTTGGTGGTGGTCTCGGTGTTGCTCACGCGAGTGTTCGCACGACGCCAGACGCTACCGTTGTTGACGTTGCCTTTGCTGTCGTCCGGCTGGGTCAGGATGTAGTCCTGCATGCTGGTGCCGTGGCGCAGGGTGTTCTTGATCGTCAGCGAGTCGCTCAGGTCATGCTCGATGGCGAAGGTCGCGGTGTCGGTGCGGCCCTTGCGGAAGTCGCGATCCAGACCGTAGAAGTTGCTGTCATCACCGCCGGCGTAGGGCTTGTCTGGATTGGACTTGGTGCGCGGATTCGACAGCGTGTAAGGCACGCCCGAATCCGGGGTGTCGTTGCTTTCGAGATGGTAGTAATCGAGGTTGACGCGGGTGTCGGTGCCCAGGCCGAAGGCCAGCGATGGCGCGATACCCCAGCGGTCGTAGTCGACCTTGTCGCGACCGGCGACGTTGCTCTCGTGGCTCATCAGGTTCAGACGGCCGGCAGCGGTGTCGCTGAACTGATAGTTGCCGTCGAGGGTGTAGCGCTGGGTCTGGTCGGAGCCCCAGGTGAAGCCACCGTCGAACGAGTTGCCCAGGTGCGCTTTCTTGCTCACCAGGTTGATGCTGCCGCCGGCCGCACCGCGACCGCCGATGGCGGAATTCGGACCCTTGCTGACTTCGATGTTTTCCACCGCGAAGATTTCGCGGCTCTGCGAACCGGTGTCGCGCACGCCGTCCAGGTAAGTGTCGCCCTGGGCGTCGAAGCCACGGATAAACGGACGGTCGCCCTGCGGGTTGCCGCCTTCACCGGCACCGAAGGTGATGCCCGGCACGGTACGCAGCGCGTCCTGCATGTTCAGGGCGCCGGTATCCTTGAGGACTTGTTGTGGAATCACAGTCACCGAGCGCGGCGTGTCGACCAGCGGTGCGGTGTACTTGGGCGAGGAGGCTTTCTCGACCTGATAGGAAGTCGCGTCCTGGGCTTCGCCGGTGATCGACGTGGCGTCCAGGGCGATGGCATTGCCGGCAGCTTTGCTGTCGGTCTTTTCGGCGGCGAACACCATGTGGCCGGCGGAGCCAGCGGTGATTGCCACGCCGATTGCAGAGGCGAGCAAGCGTGGTGAACTGACCGGTAATTGTGCGTGTTGACGTGCCATTTTTATTCCCCTCCCCAAGGATTTGAGGTCGCGGAATATAGGGTAAACAGTTATTCGTATCAATTGCGAAACATTGTTATTCGCACTGAATTTACATTCTTTACAATTTAGCCTTACGGTTTTTACTGATTCATTCGTCTCTCGGGTTTTACTTGGCCAATAAGAATCAATACCATTGGCGCCCCTTTACCATCAGGTACGTTTGCCATGCTGCTGCACATTCCCGGCCTGTTCGCGAAAGAAGAAGTGCAGCGTATCCGCCAGGCGCTGGAAGAAGCGGATTGGGCCGATGGCAAGATCACCGCCGGCTTCCAGTCGGCCAAGGCCAAGCACAATCTGCAACTGCCTGAAGGCCATCCGCTGGCCAAGGAAATCGGCGCGGCAATGCTTGAACGGCTGTGGCAAACCCCGCTGTTCATGTCTGCCGCGCTGCCACACAAAGTGTTCCCGCCGTTACTCAACTGCTACACGGCTGGCGGCAGTTTCGATTTCCACATCGACAACGCCGTGCGCCAGCCCAAGGGCAGCATCGAGCGGGTGCGTACCGATCTGTCGGCAACACTGTTCTTCAGCGAACCTGAGGATTACGACGGCGGCGAACTGGAAATCCAGGACACCTTCGGCACCCAACGGGTGAAACTGCCCGCCGGTGACATGGTGCTGTACCCCGGCACCAGCCTGCACAAGGTCAATGCAGTCACTCGCGGCGCGCGGTATGCGTCGTTCTTCTGGACGCAAAGTCTGGTGCGCGAAGACAGTCAGCGCGCGTTGCTGTTCGAGATGGACGGGGCGATCCAGCAGCTCACCCAGGACATGCCTGATCACCCGTCGCTGATCCGCCTCACCGGCACCTATCACAACCTGCTGCGTCGCTGGGTCGAGGTATGAGTTTTCATCTGCGCCGCGAAGAAGTCCTCAACGTTGAGCAGCTCAGCGCCATGCTCGAAGAGAGCCCTGCCCGTGCGGCACAGGCGATTTTGCTGGCGGCGGGTGAGGGTGTCCTAGAGGCGCAGGCGTTGCTCGGGCAGATCCTGCTCGACGGCCGAGGCATTGCCCAGGATCAAACGCTGGCGCTGCGCTGGTTCGGCATCGCTGCGGGGCGAGGGCATCTGATGGCGCGCAATATGCTCGGCCGTTGTCACGAGCATGGCTGGGGTTGTGCAGTGGATGCCGCGGTTGCGGCGCAACATTATCGAATGGCCGCCGAGGCAGGGCTGGACTGGGCGATGTATAACCTGGCCAATTTGCTGGCGACCGGACGAGGCGTGGCTGCGGATCATCTTCAGGCGTTTGCGCTTTATCAGCGTGCCGCCGAATCGGGCCATGCGAAATCGATGAACTTGCTCGGGCGATATCTGGAAGAAGGGCAGGTGTGCCCAGCGAATCCGGCAGCGGCGCGTGAGTGGTATCGACGTTCGGCTGAGGGCGGAGATTTTCGTGGGCAGTTCAGTTACGCGGCGGTGTTGGCGGATGAGGGCAATGTCGATGAAGCCATTCTCTGGCTTGAGAAGGCCTTGGCCGGTGGCAACCTGAATTTCCTGCGAGTAGCGAGTCAGACGCTGGCGAGCGCAACGGATCCTAGAATCCAGGCCATGGCCAACCAATATTCTCAACGCTACGCGCAATCCTTGTAGGGGATCGGCGGATACGAAAAAGCCCATGACACGTCATGGGCTTTTTGCATTTCGGCGTGTGTGCGTTACACGTAGAACGATTTCAGCGGCGGAAAGCCATTGAACTCAACTGCGCTGTAACTGGTGGTGTACGCACCGGTCGACAACCAGTACAGACGATCACCGATCGCCAGGTTCAGCGGCAAACCGTACTTGTAGTTTTCGTACATGATGTCGGCGCTGTCGCAGGTCGGGCCGGCGATGACGACTTCTTCCATCTCGCCTTTTTTCTCGGTCCAGATCGGGAACTTGATCGCCTCGTCCATGGTTTCGATCAGGCCGGAGAACTTGCCCACATCGGTGTACACCCAACGCTCGACGGCGGTGCGGGATTTACGTGCAACCAGCACCACTTCGCTGACCAGAATGCCGGCGTTGGCGATCAACGAACGGCCCGGCTCCAGAATGATTTCCGGCAGGTCATCACCGAAGTCTTCTTTCAGGAAGCGAATGATTTCTTCAGCGTAGGTTTCCAGGCTGTTGGTGCGGGTGATGTAGTTGGCCGGGAAGCCACCGCCCATGTTGATCAGCTTCAGGTGAATGCCGTCTTCTTCTTTCAGACGTTCGAAGATCACTTTGACCTTGGCGATCGCTGCGTCCCAAACACTGATGTCGCGCTGTTGCGAGCCAACGTGGAACGAGATGCCGTAAGGCACCAGGCCCAGGTCGCGAGCGAGGATCAGCAGATCCATGGCCATGTCGGTCTGGCAACCGAATTTGCGTGACAGTGGCCAGTCGGCCGTGGTCGAGCCTTCGGTAAGGATACGTACATAAACTTTCGAGCCCGGCGCAGCCTTGGCGATGTTGCGCAGGTCGGCTTCGGAGTCGGTGGAGAACAGACGCACGCCCTTCTCATAGAAGTAGCGGATGTCCTTGGATTTCTTGATGGTGTTGCCGTAGCTGATACGGTCGGCGCTGACGCCGCGATCCATCACTTTGTCCAGCTCGTAGATCGAGGCGATGTCGAAGCTCGAACCTTTCTCTTTGAGCAGGTCGATGATCTCGACGGCCGGGTTGGCCTTGACCGCGTAGTAGACCTTGGCGAATTCGAAACCGGCGCGCAGGTCATCGTAGGCCTGGCTGATCATCGCGGTGTCGATCACCACGAACGGGGTTTCTTGCTTGTCGGCGAACGCCTTCATTTTGTCAAAAGTGGCGCGCGCGAAATAATCTTCGACGTTGATCGACATGCTGGGAGACTCCTAAGGGCAAACTGAATTGATCAATGGGTGCAAATGAACGTCCTCCGTATCCCCACTTTGGTTCGCCTACTTCCCAAGGCATGTCGCCGAAAGCAAAAAGGCCATGGGAAATGCAGCTTCTTTCCCTTGGCCTTGCTGTCTCGTCGTCAGTACTTGAGCCGGATGGATCGTTTCCAGCATGGACGTTCGGCGCGAACTTTAGGGCGTGAGGGGCGTGAGATCAACTAAAAATGTCGCGTTTTTGCACGCTTCCGTCGTGCGGTCTTGCCCCGCTACTGATGTAACCGACCGATATGACAGGCTGATGTTCCCCGGCGCTCCGTTTGACACGCTCCGCGCATCATAGAAAAACAGAAATAAGGCCTGGTTTTTTAATTTCGAATAGGCCTTGAAAAGGGGCGAAACACTAGTATTTCTGACAGGTGTTTACGTCCAGCTTTATTTCTATGATCGACCCGGCAGTTCATTAATCAAACGAGCGCAGGGAGAATCGTAATGAACAGATTATGGCTATGGCTGATTGTGTTTACGCTGTCCGGATGCGTGAGGCATGAGGTCGTGACGCCAACGGTTGCCGTTCATCAAGAGCAACAGATTGGCGCCCAGGCATCGGGGGTGATGGCCGCAGGCACCGGGCCGCAAATCGCGGCCTATCTGACGGAGGCCTACCACAATAAAGTCAACATGTGCCGAGACAACCCGAGAGCACCTGCATTTCTGTGTTCCGGCGTCATGTTGAGAGCTACACAACACTCCACCCAGTTTCATTTCTGGAACCCCAATCCAACGTCTACAGGGGTATCTTTTTCCTACCTTAGAGCTGACGCGAAGTTCAGCAAGCTGGTCTTCGGCTATAACAATGGATTTATCCTGTATCCCTATTTTTTCAAACCGATCGGAAAAATCGAGCCGGAAATACTTTGTTTCTTTCCGGTGGATGGTGCAACGACCGCTCGTACTGATCAGGGCTGTGGCCAAACCCCGGGGTTAGCGTCCAGTCGGCCGTGCCAATCCCAAGGCATTAATACCGCTGCCCAATACCTGGCGCATTACAATCAGCAGTCGAGCAAATATGGCTCGCTCTGCGGTTTTGATGTACGCGATGTTCTGGATCAGGGAGCCACGACCGCCTTTAACGAAGCGGTCAAGGCTCAGGGGCAAGGGGGAGCCTTCGCTTTTAGTACGCAGAATGAGTTCCGTCTGGCCAAGTGGGCACAGAACCTGGGGGCGACATTGCCGATCGAGGCGGTTTTTTATGTGAACGATACGGGCAAGGCCGGCGCGCAGTATGACCAGCGAGATTTCAAGGGGCAGACGGGTATCTGGATTCCAGCGATCAAGATCACGTTGCCGCAGACAACGGCGGCTGATGTGCGGTTCGAGTTCATCCCCGCAGACCAGGCCATTTCTTCCTGATCAGAGCGGACCGCCCGTGCCCCTTGAAAGAGACGCAGGCGGCCTTCTGTCAGGCCGGTGCAGTCTCGGCGGGAGAGACGATGCTGGTCTTGCCCCCACGGGATCTGCCCGAGCTCAGATATGCCGCAATCGACTCCTGCGTCACCTCGCCCAAGAACACTCGCTCGGCATCCATCACCGGCAACCACGCACGGTTGAACTCGTACATGCGCGACAGCAGGATGCGCAGGTGTTCGTCGTACGCCGCCGTGGCGTTGAACTCACGCAGGTACTGCGCGCAGGTGCCGGTCTGGCGGTGCAGGTCGCGACGACGCACGTAACCCAGTGCCTTGTTCTCGGCACAGGTAACCACCACGTAACGACGGTCATGCT
This sequence comes from Pseudomonas sp. LBUM1652, assembly GCF_059716105.1. Classification (NCBI taxonomy): domain Bacteria; kingdom Pseudomonadati; phylum Pseudomonadota; class Gammaproteobacteria; order Pseudomonadales; family Pseudomonadaceae; genus Pseudomonas; species Pseudomonas sp. LBUM1652. The sequence continues at coordinate 943,397 of NZ_CP166804.1, forward strand.
CGTCCATCAACTCCAGCGCATCGGCCACCGGGGTTTCCGGGCTCACCGACGGCGCGTTGTCCGCCGCGTCTTCAGCCTTGACCAACAGCAAGCGTTTCAGTGTGCTGTCCTGACCGACGAAGCTGCTCACGAAGTCGTCCGCCGGATGCGCGAGCAGGGTGTCCGGGTGGTCGATCTGCAGCAGCTTGCCGGCGCGGAAGATCGCGATCTTGTCGCCCAGTTTGATCGCTTCGTCGATGTCGTGGCTGACCATGATCACGGTCTTGTTCAGCGCGCGCTGCATCTCGAAGAACTCGTTCTGGATCATCTCGCGGTTGATCGGGTCGACCGCACCGAACGGTTCGTCCATCAGCAATAGCGGCGCGTCGGCCGCCAGTGCGCGAATCACGCCGATGCGTTGTTGCTGGCCACCGGACAACTCGCGTGGATAGCGATGCAGATACTGCTTGGGCTCAAGCTTGATCATGCTCATCAGTTCGCGGGCGCGGTCGTGGCACTTCTGTTTGTCCCAGCCGAGCAGTTTCGGCACCACGACGATGTTCTCTTCGATGGTCATGTTGGGGAACAGACCGATCTGCTGGATCACGTAACCGATGTTGCGGCGCAGGGTCACTTCGTCGAGATCGGTGGTGTCTTCGCCGTTGATCAGGATCTTGCCCGAGGTCGGTTTGATCAGGCGGTTGATCATCTTCAGCGTGGTGCTTTTGCCGCAGCCCGATGGCCCGAGGAACACACAGATTTCGCCTTCATTGACGGTCAGGCTCACCGAGTCCACGGCTTTCACATCTTTGCCGTTGCTTTGGAAGGTCTTGCTGAGGTTTTGAAGTTCGATCATTTGAGTAATCCTTTTGGAGTCAGCGAACGTTGCAGCCACTGCAGGAAGAGGTCGGCGAAAATCGCCAGAAGACTGACCAGCAGCGCGCCGACGATAAGCATCGACATGTCGCTGCGGCTGATTGAAGCGAGGATCAACACACCGAGGCCACCGGCGCCGATGGTCGCGGCGATGGTCATCACGCCGATGTTCATCACCACGGCGGTGCGCACACCAGCGAGGATCACCGGCACTGCGATCGGCAGCTCGACCATGCGCAGGCGCTGGCCGAAGGTCATGCCGATGCCGCGTGCGGCTTCACGAATGCCCGGTTCCACACCCGTGAGGGCGAGGTAGGTGTTGCGCATGATCGGCAGCAGTGAATAAAGGAACACGGCAGTGATCGCCGGCATTGGGCCGAGGCCCTGGCCGAACTTGGAGTAGAACGGCAGCAGCAAACCAAACAGGGCAATCGACGGCACGGTCAGCAGCACCGTGGCGCTGGCCTGCAAGGGGCCGGCGAGTGTCGGGAAGCGCGTCATCAGAATGCCAAGTGGTACACCGACGACGATCGCCAGCGTCACAGCGATGCCGACCAGGGTGATGTGCTGCCAGGTCAGGTGCATCACCTGCTGCCAGTCGAGATGGGAAAAGGCGTTCAAGAATTCCATGACTTCTCCTCTCTTAATTCAGTGGATGCTGGCGCAGGAAATCGGCGGCAACCGACGACGGGCTTTCATGATCGACATCGACCCGCGCGTTGAGCTGGCGCATGGTTTCGTCATCGAACAGTTCGGCCAGCGGCTTGAGCTGCTCGGCGAGTTTCGGGTGCGCGTCGAGGTAGGCCTGACGCACTACGGGAGCTGCGGTGTAGTCGGGGAAGTAATGCTTGTCGTCTTCCAGCAGCTTGAGGCCGAAGGCATTCAGGCGACCGTCAGTGGTGTAAACCAGACCGGCAAACACCTGACCGTTACGCAGTGCGGTGTAGACCAGCCCCGCATCCATCTGGCGGATGTTCTTGCGGCTCAGGTTCATGTCGTAGAGCTTGACCATGCCGTCCAGACCGTCGGAACGGTTGGCGAACTCGGTGTCCAGCGCCACCAGGTGATTGGTCTTGGCTTCAGCGCGCAGCACTTCGTTCAACTGGCTGATGTTGCTGATCTGCGGATATTCCTCGGCGACGTTTTTCGGCAGGGCGAGGGCGTAGGTATTGCTGAATTTCGACGGCGTGAGCCAGACCAGTCCCTTCTTCGCGTCGAGTTCTTTGACCCGGGCATAGGACTGGGCGCTGTCGAGTTTTTCGGTGACATGGTTGTAGGCCACCAAGGAGACGCCGGTGTATTCCCAGAGCATGTCCAGTTGCCCGCTTTCGTGGGCGCTGCGGGCAAGGTTGCTGCCCAGACCGCCGGTGATCTGCGCGTCGTAGCCTTTGCTGCGCAAGTATTGCGCGGTTATTTCGGCGAGCAGGGTTTGCTCGGTGAACACCCGGGCGCCGAGGCGGATAACCGGTTTTTCTGCGGCTTGGGCGATGCCTGCGAACAGCAGGGCACTGCTCAGGATCAGGCCTGAGATCAAGCTAAGTCGTTTCATATTCATTCCTTCGCAAGAGCCTTAAGACGGGCGCAAACCGCGTTCCAGCCAGAGACGGCTGGCGAGGGTGACCACGCCATCGAGCAGCAAGGCCAGCAGCGCGGTACACGCGGCGCCGAGCAGCAGTTGCGGCTGATTGTTCAGGGCGATGCCGGGGAAGATCAGGCTGCCAAGGCTGTTGGCGCCGATCAGGAACGCCAGCGGCGCGGTCCCGACGTTGATCGCCAGCGCGACACGCACGCCACCGACGATGATTGGCACGGCGTTGGGCAACTCGACTCGCCACAGCACCTGACGTGGGGTCATGCCGATGCCGACGGCGGCTTCTTTGAGTGAACCCTGAACGTTTTTCAGGCCTTCGTAGGTGTTGCGCACAATCGGCAGCAACGAGGCGAGGAATAAAGCGAAGATCGCCGGACCACTGCCGATGCCCAGAATCCCCAAGGCAATCGCGAGAACGGCCAGCGGCGGCACGGTGTTACCGATATTGAAAATCTGCATGAAGCGTTCAGCACGGCCGACCATGGTCGGGCGACTGAGGAAGATGCCGGCGGGGATGCCCACGACAAGGGCGGCCAGCATTGAAGCGAGGACGAGAATCAGATGAGCTTGCAGGTAAAACAACAAATCGTCGCGGTAGTGTTCGATCGTGTTGATGCCGATCCAGTGGACCAGCAGGGCCAGGAGCGCGATAACCATCGCACCTCCCATCAGCCCTTTGCCATAGCGGATAGCCACAGGCGGACTCCTTTTTTATAGTCGGCGAGCGCAATCCCGTGTGGCATGCCAAACCTTGGCTGCCGGGAAAAACGTTCGCGAGAAGCAGCTCCCTCAGCACCGGCAAAAAGCGGTCTGAAAGCGAGCCATGAGCGCAGCCTCGTCAGGCTAACTTGCTGATTTTTCAGCCCCTGACGAAATGTCGTAACAGGGGATGGACGTCTCCGTGCTTTAAAAGGTTCCCATCTGAGGCAGCATTTGGCCACCCTTAATGTGCTCAACGGTTCGGTTATTGCACTGACTTGGGCTATAATCGCGGCCCTTTTTTGAATCACCGCCAGGCGATTTCCCATGACCAACCAGGCCGCCGAAGTCGCGAAACGCCGCACTTTCGCCATTATTTCCCACCCCGATGCCGGTAAAACCACGATCACCGAAAAGCTCCTGTTGATGGGCAAGGCGATTGCTGTGGCCGGCACGGTGAAATCCCGTAAATCCGACCGCCATGCGACATCCGACTGGATGGAGATGGAGAAGCAGCGTGGTATTTCCATTACCACGTCGGTCATGCAGTTCCCGTATCGCGACCACATGGTCAACCTGCTCGACACCCCGGGCCACGAAGACTTCTCCGAAGATACCTACCGCACCCTGACGGCGGTGGACTCGGCATTGATGGTTCTCGACGGCGGTAAAGGTGTCGAGCCACGGACCATCGCGCTGATGGACGTCTGCCGTCTGCGTGACACGCCGATCGTCAGCTTCATCAACAAACTCGACCGTGATATCCGCGACCCGATCGAACTGCTCGACGAGATCGAAGCCGTCCTGAAGATCAAGGCTGCGCCGATCACCTGGCCGATCGGTTGCTACCGCGACTTCAAGGGCGTGTACCACCTGGCCGACGACTACATCATTGTCTACACCGCCGGTCACGGTCACGAACGCACCGAAACCAAGATCATCGAGAAGCTCGACTCCGACGAAGCGCGCGCGCATCTGGGCGACGAGTACGAGCGCTTCATCGAACAGCTTGAGCTTGTGCAGGGTGCCTGCCACGAGTTCAACCAGCAGGAGTTCCTCGACGGTCAACTGACCCCGGTGTTCTTCGGTACCGCGCTGGGCAACTTCGGTGTTGACCACGTCCTGGACGCAGTCGTTGACTGGGCGCCACGCCCGCTGGCCCGTGTGGCCAACGAGCGCACCGTGGAGCCGGTGGAAGAGAAGTTCTCGGGCTTCATCTTCAAGATCCAGGCGAACATGGACCCGAAACACCGCGACCGCATCGCTTTCATGCGTATCTGCTCTGGCAAATACGAAAAAGGCATGAAGATGCGCCATGTGCGTACCGGCAAGGACGTGCGCATCGGCGACGCCCTGACGTTCTTCTCTTCCGAGCGTGAGCAACTGGAAGAGGCGTTTGCGGGCGACATCATCGGTCTGCACAACCACGGCACGATCCAGATTGGCGACACCTTCAGCGAAGGCGAAGCCCTGAGCTTCACCGGCATCCCACACTTTGCGCCGGAACTGTTCCGTCGCGTGCGTCTGCGCGATCCGCTGAAATCCAAGCAACTGCGCCAAGGTCTGCAGCAATTGGCCGAAGAGGGCGCGACTCAGGTGTTCTTCCCGGAGCGCAGCAACGACATCATTCTCGGCGCCGTGGGTGTGCTGCAGTTCGATGTGGTCGCCAGTCGTTTGAAAGAGGAATACAAGGTCGAGTGCTCCTATGAGCCGATCACTGTTTACTCGGCGCGCTGGATTGAATGCGACGACAAGAAGAAGCTTGAGGAGTTTTCCAACAAGGCTGTGGAGAACCTGGCATTGGACGGCGGTGGTCACCTGACTTATCTCGCACCGACGCGGGTTAACCTGGCGTTGATGGAAGAGCGTTGGCCGGATGTGAAGTTCCGGGCGACGCGTGAGCATCACTAAGCGCTGAGCTGTTATGTCCGAAGCCCCTGAGGTGTACGCCTCGGGGGCTTTTTTTGGTCTTGGCGGCCTGTGGGCCGACCAGGCTCTGGGTGTTCTTTGTGAATATCCGTTTTTTTGGGTGTTGCGGCTGGCGGTTTCGCCCTTACGGCGAGGTACTTTTTCCAAACGCCGAAAAAGTACCCAAAAAGGCTTGCCGCAACGTACGGCCCGCTCGCTGAGGCTCGGGGTTCCTTCGCTCCGGAATTGATCCGGCCGCATCGCTTCCGGTTTGCTTCGCTGCACCTCCTTTCGATGTGTTTGGCTGCGCCAAACGGCGCTTCGCGCCCACCCCCGGATCAATCCCTCCACTCAGCCTGCCGACGCGGCCTGTGGATCAAGATCAAGAGCTGCAGCCGAGCTTGCGCTCATCCTGTGTAGGAGCTGCCGAAGGCTGCGATCTTTTGATCTTGATTTTGCTTTTCTGTGGGCGCTGGCTTGCCAGCGATGGCGGCCTTACAGCCGACCATTTTCTAGCTGAGTGCACTCAGCAACTGAGCTGCCGAAAGCAGCAAAGTCAAAAGATCGCAGCCTGCGGCAGCTCCTACAGGGGGTTGTAGGGCGACTCCGTTTTTTGTGATCTCGGCATACTTGAGCGCGACAACCAGCGAGCTGGCCGTTAGTGTTTCAGGTTCACGAACGTCGCTTTGAGAGGTCAATGGAATGACGAGTCGACTGACTCACCTGTTACGACTGGACGGCTATTTCGGCGTCATGGCCTGGGTGCTCGCGGCGCTGCTGTTCATCAATCGTCTGAGCAGCATGGTCAAGTTGTTCATGGCGCTGTATCTGCGTCAGGAACTGGGGCTGGCGATTGAGATCGTTGGCTGGCTGCTGTCCGGTTACGGCGCGGGACTGTTGATCGGTTCGATGGTCGGCGGGTTGCTCAGCGACCGCTTTCCCACTGCGCGGCTTACGGCGGCGCTGTTTTTCATGTCGGCATGGACTCTGCTGTTGTTGGGGCTGGTCACCGATGTGCCGTGGCTCGCGGCGTTGTTGCTGTTCAGTGGTGTACTCGATGGAGCGATCCGCACGCTGCATCAACGGCTGATCATGGAGTATTGCGAAACCGCGCAACGCTCACGCGCGCAGGCTTTGAGCCGGGTCGCGCGCAACCTTGGGATGGCAGCTGCCGGCATTGCTGGCGGGCTGCTGGCGCAGACTGATTTTCGCTGGGTGTTCTTCGCCAGTGCGGCGATGACGTTGCTGGCCTTGCTGTGGTTTGTCCGCACGACATGGCGCCGTTCGGTGCTCGCACCGGAGCACTCAGCCGACAGCGCTGAATCCCCTGGTGTCCCCTATCGCGACCGGCCATTTCTATGGCTGCTGGCTGCGGCCGTTCTGCTCGGCATGGCCTTCGACACTGTCTACAGCATGCTTGGCAATTACCTCACCGATTACTACCGTTTGAGCACCGAGGCCATCGGCTGGCAGTTCGCCTTGAACGCGGTGCTGGTGGTGACCTTGCAGATTCCGCTGAGCCATTGGGGCGAGCGCTGGGGCGTGCGTGCACAACTGGTCGCCGGTTGCGTGTTGCTGGCCATCGGGCTGGGCATGTTGCCGCTGGGGGCCGGGCTGGCTTATGTCTGTTTGTCGACGCTGATCTGGACACTGGGCGAGGCGCTGTTCATGCCGCCGTTGAATGTGCTGGTCATGCAACACGCACAGGGTGGTAAAAGCGGGCAGTACTTCGGCCTGTTCTTCATGTGCTGGAGCGCCAGCGCACTGTTGTCGCCAGTGCTGGGCGGGCAGATCTACGGCCAGTTTGGCGGGCACAGTGTCTGGGTGGTCAGTGCCGTACTCGCGCTGGCGGCGATCCCGTTGGCGTGGCGGGCAACCCGTGCGCCCACCCTCTAAATGGCTGCACGTGCTGCTTAGCCGAATCGGTACTAGGGATTATTCGAAAGCGTTCTGCCGGGCGACGGCATTTCTATGGCTTCGATAACGTCCTATCTGGTGAACCCGGCTGATCGGAACTAGATTTCATTCAGCGCCGGATCGGCATTGGTGTTTCACCTGCACAGGATGGAATCGATCATGAAAAACAGGTTTCTACGGGTTTTACTGCTGTTGAAAGTGATGGTCATGCTGTCCCTCGGCACCGCGACGGCCTGGGCCGAGTGCGAGGATCATGATTCCCAGGCCTTTAACGGGCAGGTGGGGCACAGCGGCTTGATGTTGGCCAAGTCCGAGTCCGAGCCGGGTGATCAGGGGCAGGGCGGCAGCGAGGATGATGACGACTCGACAACCGATGAGCCGGACAGCGATGACGAGGGCGACAGCCAGACGTAGATTTCAGGCAAAAGAAAACCCCTTCTACCTCGACCGATGCGCAATCGAGGTGGAAGGGGTTTGCTCAACACTTGAATCACAAACAACTCAATCCCTGTAGGCGCTGCGGCACGCTGCGATCTTTTGATCTTGATTCTAAAAATCAAAAGAAAGATCGCAGCGTGCCGCAGCTCCTACAGGTGTTGTGCCTTACGCCGCGCCGTCGAGGAACTGCTCCGCGTAGTGGCAAGCCACTTGGCGGTTGTCGAGAGGGCGCAGGGCCGGCTCTTCAGTGCTGCAACGCTCGGTGGCATACGGGCAGCGCTTGTGGAACGCACAGCCCGGCGGCGGGTTCAGCGGGTTGGGCAATTCGCCGACGATTTTGATTTTCGGCTTGTTCGGGTCCGGGTGAATGGTCGGGGTCGCCGACAGCAACGCCTGGGTGTACGGGTGCAGAGGGCGTTCGTAGATGTCGTTTTTCGGGCCCATTTCCACCGGGCGACCGAGGTACATCACCATCACGTCATCGGCCACGTGTTGCACTACCGCCAGGTTGTGCGAGATGAACACGTAGGCGGTGTTGAACTCCTGCTGCAGATCCATGAACAGGTTCAGCACCTGCGCCTGAATCGACACGTCCAGCGCCGAAGTCGGTTCGTCCGCCACCAGCACTTTCGGTTGCAGCATCATCGCGCGAGCGAGGGCGATCCGCTGGCGCTGACCGCCGGAGAACATGTGCGGATAACGTTGGTAGTGCTCGGGACGCAAGCCGACCTGCTTCATCATCGCCTGGACTTTTTCGCGACGTTCGGCGGCGGACAGGTTGGTGTTGATCAGCAGCGGCTCACCGAGTTGGTCACCGACTTTCTGCCGTGGGTTCAACGACGCGTACGGGCTCTGGAACACCATCTGCACGTCTTTGCGCAGTTGCTTGCGCTGGGCCTTGTCGGCACCGGCCACTTCCTGGCCGGCGATTTTCAAGGAGCCGGACGACGGTTCTTCAATCAGGGTCAGGGCGCGGGCGAGGGTGGATTTGCCGCAGCCCGACTCGCCGACAACCGCGAGGGTCTTGCCGGCCTCCAGTTCGAACGACACACCGTTGAGGGCGCGCACGGTCGCGTGGCCCTTGAACAGGCCACGGGAGACTTCGTAGTGACGGGTCAGGTCGCGGGCGGTAAGTACGACGGCCATTACGCCACCTCCTGGTTCAGCGGGTAGAAGCAGCGGGCGAGGCTGTTGCTTTTCGGATCAAGGGTCGGACGCTGCGTGCGGCAGCTGTCTTGCACGTACGGGCAGCGTGGCGAGAGCAGGCAACCCTGCGGTCGGTCGTAACGGCCCGGGACGATGCCCGGCAGCGTCGCCAGACGCTCGGCGCCCTGGCTGTGTTCAGGAATCGCCTTGAGCAGCGCTTCGCTGTACGGGTGCGCCGGGATGTCGAACAGTTGTGGCACCTGACCGACTTCAACGGCTTGACCGGCGTACATCACGCACACGCGCTGGGCGGTTTCGGCCACGACCGCGAGGTCGTGGGTGATCAGCACCAGGCCCATGTTCTGTTCTTTCTGCAACGCCAGCAGCAGATCCATGATCTGTGCCTGAATCGTCACGTCGAGTGCCGTGGTCGGCTCATCCGCGATCAGCAGTTTCGGCTCACCGGCAATCGCCATGGCGATTGCAACACGCTGGCTCATACCGCCCGACAGTTGATGCGGGTAGGCGTCCATACGGCTCGCGGCGCCTGGGATTTCAACTTTTTCCAGCAGTTCGATCGCACGTTTGCGCGCTTGCTTGCCGGACATTTTCAGGTGCAGGCGCAGCACTTCTTCGATCTGGAAACCGACGGTGTAGCTCGGGTTGAGCGCGGTCATCGGATCCTGGAACACCATCGACAAGTCTTTGCCGACGATTTGCCGACGTTGACGATTGCTCAGTTTGAGCATGTCTTTGCCGTCAAAGCTGAGCGAGTCGGCGGTCACGATGCCGGGATGCTCAATCAGCCCCATCAGCGCCATCATGGTCACGGATTTACCCGAACCCGATTCGCCAACGATGGCCAGCACTTCGCCTTTGTCGACTTTCAGGTCGAGTCCATCAACAACGGGCGTAGCCGTCTTGTCGCCGAAACGAACGTTGAGATTCTTGATTTCTAACAGTGACATTGGAATCTCCTCAGGCGGCGTTCTTGAGTTTCGGGTCCAGCGCATCGCGCAGACCGTCGCCCATCAGGTTGATTGCCAGCACGCTGAGCAAAATGGTCAAACCGGGCAGGCTCACCACCCACCAGGCGCGTTCGATGTAGTCGCGGGCCGAGGCCAGCATGGTGCCCCACTCAGGGGTTGGCGGTTGTACGCCAAGGCCGAGGAAGCCCAGGGCGGCGGCATCGAGAATCGCCGAGGAGAAGCTCAAGGTTGCCTGAACGATCAGCGGCGCCATGCAGTTCGGCAGCACGGTGATGAACATCAGGCGTGGCAGACCGGCACCGGCCAGGCGCGCGGCGGTCACGTAGTCGCGGTTCAGTTCGCCCATCACGGCTGCACGGGTCAGACGTACGTAGGACGGCAAGGACACCACAGCGATAGCGATCACGGTGTTGATCAGGCCAGGGCCGAGGATGGCGACGATCGCCACAGCCAGCAGCAAGGACGGCAGGGCCAGCATGATGTCCATCAGACGCATGATGGTCGGGCCAATCATCTTCGGGAAGAAGCCGGCGAACAGACCAAGCAGAATCCCCGGGATCAGCGACATCACCACCGACGACAAGCCGATCAGCAGCGACAGGCGCGAACCCTGGATCAGACGCGACAGCAGGTCGCGACCCAGTTCATCGGTACCGAGCAAAAACTGCATCTGCCCGCCTTCAAGCCACGCCGGCGGCGTCAGCAGGAAGTCACGGTATTGCTCGCTCGGGTTATGCGGCGCAACCCACGGCGCGAACAGCGCGCAGAAGATGATCAGCAGCATGAACAGCAGGCCGGCAACCGCGCCTTTGTTCTTGGAGAAGGCTTGCCAGAATTCTTTGTACGGGGACGGATACAGCAGGCTTTGATCGACTGCTACCGCTGGAGTTGGAGTGGTCATGGTCATGATCTCAGCGCTGATGACGGATGCGTGGGTTGGCAAAGCCGTAGAGGATGTCCACTACGAAGTTGACCAGAATCACCAGGCAGGCGATTAACAGGATGCCGTTTTGCACAACCGGGTAGTCCCGGGCACCGATGGCTTCGATCAGCCATTTACCGATGCCGGGCCAGGAGAAAATGGTTTCGGTCAGGACTGCACCGGCCAGCAGGGTGCCGACTTGCAGGCCGACCACGGTGAGTACCGGAATCAGCGCGTTGCGCAGACCGTGGACGAACACTACGCGCGACGGCGACAGGCCTTTGGCCTTGGCGGTGCGGATGTAGTCTTCGCGCAGCACTTCAAGCATCGACGAACGGGTCATCCGCGCGATCACTGCCAGTGGAATGGTGCCGAGCACGATGGCCGGCAGAATCAGGTGATGCAGCGCATCGAAGAACGCGCCGACGTCATCGGCCAGCAGCGTATCGATCAACATGAAACCGGTGCGTGGCTCGATGTCGTAGAGCAGGTCGATCCGCCCGGACACCGGGGTCCAGCCCAGGCTCACCGAGAAGAACATGATCAGGATCAGGCCCCACCAGAAGATCGGCATCGAATACCCCGCCAGGGAGATGCCCATCACCCCGTGGTCGAACAGGGATCCTCGTTTGAGTGCCGCGATCACCCCGGCCAAGAGGCCCAGAATGCCGGCGAACAGCAGGGCGGCCATGGACAGTTCCAGGGTCGCCGGGAAAAGGGAGGTGAACTCGGTCCAGACGCTCTCACGGGTACGCAGGGATTCGCCGAGATCGCCGTGGGCCAGTTTGCCGATGTAGTCCAGATACTGGGCATACAACGGTTTGTTCAGACCTAGGCGTTCCATTGCCTGAGCGTGCATTTCGGGGTCGACCCGACGTTCGCCCATCATCACTTCCACGGGGTCGCCCGGAATCATGCGAATCAACGCGAAAGTCAGCAAGGTGATGCCGAAAAACGTGGGGATCAACAACCCCAGTCGGCGGGCAATAAAACTAAACATCTTGTGTGGTACCTCATCAGCCGGTTAGGCGTGCCCGGCTTCCCTGGGGTCAGGGAGGCCGGGAGTTTCTTATCTACTTCACCTGGGTAGTGGCGAAGTTATTAGTTGTCAGGGGGCTGATGTGATAGCCCTCTACGTTGTTGCGCATTGCAGTAAACATCCGCGTGTGGGCCATGCTGATCCATGGTTGATCCTGGTTAAAGATCACCTGGGCTTGTTCATACAGCTTGGCGCGTTCGGCCGGATCTACTTTAGCTCGTGCTTCGTCGATCAGCGCCTGGAACTTCTCGCTGCACCAGCGCGCGTAGTTTTCGCCGTTCTTGGCCGCTTCGCAACTGAGCATAGGCGTCAGGAAGTTATCCGGGTCGCCGTTGTCGCCCGCCCATCCGGCCGAGACCATGTCGTGCTCGCCGGCCTTGGCGCGTTTAAGCATCTCGCCCCATTCCATCACACGGATGTCGATCTTGATCCCGACTTTCGCCAGGTCAGCCTGCATCATTTGTGCGCCGAGCATCGGGTTCGGATTGGTCGGACCACCGCCGTTGCGGGTAAACAGGGTAAACGTGGTGCCTTCTGGAACCCCGGCTTCCTTGAGCAGGGCGCGAGCCTTGTCGAGGTCGCGTGGCGGATTCTTCAGTTCGTTGTTGTAACCGAGCAGGGTATCCGGGTACGGGTTGACCGCGACGGTCGCGTTGCCCTTGCCGAACAGTGCATTGACGTAAGCGGCTTTGTCGAAGGCGATATCGATCGCCTTACGCACGCGCACATCGCTCATGTATTTGTGTTGGGTGTTCATGGCGATGTACGAAACGGTCATCGCGTTCAGTTCATCGACCTTCAGATTGCTGTCTTTCTTGATGCTCGGGATGTCATCCGGTTTCGGATACAGCGCGATCTGGCACTCGTTGGCCTTGAGCTTTTGCAGGCGCACGTTGTTGTCGGTGGCGATTGCCAGAATCAACGCGTCGGCCGGTGGCTTGCCACGGAAATATTCCGGGTTGGCCTTGAAGCGTACCTGGGCATCCTTGGCGTAACGCTGGAAGATGAACGGGCCGGTGCCGACTGGCTTGTTGTTCAGGTCGGCGGTCTTGTTGGCCTTGAGCAACTGGTCGGCGTATTCGGCGGAGTAGATCGCGGTGAACGGCATGGCCACGTCGGCCAGGAACGGCGCTTCGCGACGGGTCAGGGTGAACTTGACCGTGTAGTCGTCGACCTTTTCCACGTTCTTGAGCAGTTCCTTGAAGCCCATGCTTTCAAAGTACGGGAAGCCCACGCTCGACAGTTTGTGCCACGGGTGATTCGGGTCCAGCTGACGCTGGAAGCTCCAGAGCACGTCGTCGGCGTTCATGTCGCGGGTCGGCTTGAAGTATTCGGTGGTGTGAAACTTGACGCCTTTTCGCAGGTGGAACGTGTAGGTCAGGCCGTCTTCACTGATTTCCCAGGTGTCTGCCAGGGCCGGAACGATTTCCGTCGTACCCGGCTTGAAGTCCACCAGGCGGTTGAAGATGGTTTCGGCCACAGCGTCCGCCGTGACTGCAGTTGTGTACTGGACCATGTCGAAGCCTTCCGGACTGGCTTCGGTGCAGACCACCAAGGGTTTGGCCGAGACGCCGATGGCGGCGCTCAACAACGCGGCAGCGACGGCCGCACGTAGGGGAAGCATTTTCATCGATAACCCTCTGCAATCGGTTGAAGACAAAAAACCGAACGGCCGACTCATCATGAGTCAGCCGTCGGTTGGCGTTTTTTACAGGATGTTGAATGGAATCGTGGTCACGAGACGGAACTCGTTGATGTTGCCATCAGCCTGGTTTTCGCTGGCGCGGTGAGTGGTGTATGTCGCACGAATGGCGGTGGCCTTGAGTGGACCGCTTTGTACTGCGTAGGAAGCACCGACGCCGTATTCGTAATGGGTCTCACCATCCATCAGGCTCAGGTCGCCTCGCTTGGCTCCCGGATCGGTGTAGGCAGTGCCGCGGTAGTGAGTACCGTCGATGCCCCAGCCGCGTGCCTGGTAGATGTTGAACTTCAGGCCTGGTACGCCGTACTCGGCCATGTTGATGCCGTAGGCGATCTGGAAGGATTTCTCGTTCGGGCCGTTGAAGTCCGACAGCAGGGAGTTGGCCAGGTAGATGCCGTTGGTTTCGTGCAGGTAGTCGAAGTACTCGTTACCGTTAACTTCCTGGTACGAGAAGGTCAGGCTGTGGGCCTGGTGAGTCAGACCCAACGACAGCGAGTAGGTGTCGTTGTCGATGTTGCCCATCAACTTTTTGCCTTCGTCGACGGTCTTGTAGTAGTTCAGACCGGTGGTCAGGCTCAGCACCTGGCTATCACCCAGTTCGTGGGTGCCGCCGAAGTAGTACTGGTTCCAGAAGTCTTCGACGTTGGCGACGTACAGGCTGGTTTTCAGGCTCTTCAGCGGCTGGTAGTTCACGCCGGCGGTGTAGACCTTGTCGGTCTCAACGCCAGTGGCGGAGTACTCGGAGCGGAATTTCGACAAGCTTTGTTCAGTACGTGGCGAGACGCGGTCAAAACCTGCCAGGTCGAACGACAGGTTGTTGAGCTCTTCGCTGTGCAGGCTGATACCTTCGAAGCTCGAAGGCAGCGGACGGTTACCGATGACGTCGACGATCGGCGTGCTGAAGTTCTGGCGGCCCGCGGTCAGCGTGGTGTTGGACACACGGAACTTGACGTTGGCCAGACCCAGTTTGCTCCACTGGTCTACGGCGTCGCCGTCGGAGTCCGCCAGGGTACGGTTGGAGCCGCCAGCGATGTTCTTGCGATCACCGTCCAGAACGATGGCGTTGTACGCCGCCACTTCAGTGCTGACGCCAACGGTGCCTTGGGTGAAGCCCGAGGTGTAGTTGACGATGGTGCCTTGCACCCAGTTGATACGACGCTGGGTCGGTGTCTTGACCAATGGCGAAGTGTTCTTGTCGCTGTTCTTCACGTAGCTGAAGGTGTCATCACGACGCTTCAGTTCGTTGGCGTACCAGTTACGGGTTGTGCCGCCCAGGCTTTGTCCATCGATAAAACCCTTGGCCTCGCTTTGGGCGCTACTGCCGGCCAATGTGGTAGGGACGAACTCCTGACTTACAGGTTCTGCGTACGCCGTGGCGGTGATGCTGCTGATGGCCAGAGCCAGTATCGCGGTGCTGCTCAGTTTCATGGGTGAAGCTCCTTTACTTTCTTTTTATGCCGGCTTTTTTGGGTTGGCCGGTTATTGGTTTAGAACTTATTCACACACCGCAAACGTTTGCAAAATGCCGGATTGGCGAATTTTGGCAAAGCGCTTGCGTGAGGGGGATAGACGGCCCCCCTCAGTATTGCGGCTAATCGGTTGGGTTAATCGATACTGACACCCGAGAACACGTTGCGCCCGAAGGGGCTCACCTTGAACCCTTCGACCCGAGTGCTTAACGGCTGGTTGACCGTCGAGTGGGCGACAGGCGTGATCGGCACTTGCTGCTTGAGCAACTGCTGGGCCTGTTTATAGAGCGTGGTGCGCTGGTCGCGGTCGGTGACGACCTTGGCTTCTTTGATCAGCTTGTCGTAAGCCGGATCGCACCACATGGAGTAGTTGTTGCCGCCAATGGCGTCGCAGCTGTAAAGCGTGCCGAGCCAGTTGTCCGGGTCACCGTTGTCACCGGTCCAGCCGATCAGGCTGATGTCGTGCTCGCCGTTCTTGGTGCGCTTGATGTACTCGCCCCATTCATAGCTGACGATCTTCACTTTCAGACCGATCTTCGCCCAATCAGCCTGGAGCATTTCGGCCATCAGTTTGGCGTTCGGGTTGTACGGACGCTGTACCGGCATTGCCCACAAGGTGATCTCGGTGCCTTCTTTGACGCCGGCAGCCTTGAGCAGCTCTTTGGCTTTTTCCGGGTTGTAGGCTGCGTCTTTGATCGTGTCGTCGTAAGACCACTGGGTCGGTGGCATGGCGTTGACGGCCAGTTGGCCGGCGCCTTGATAAACAGCGTTGAGAATCCCCTGTTTATTCACCGCCATGTCCAGCGCTTGACGCACTTCGAGCTGGTCAAACGGTTTGTGCCGAACGTTGTAGGCGATGTAGCCGAGGTTGAAGCCGGGCTTGGAGATCAGTTGCAGCTTTGGATCGGTCTTCAGCGCTTCAACATCGGCAGGGCGCGGATGCAGGGTGACCTGACATTCACCAGCCTTGAGCTTCTGCACGCGCACCGAAGCGTCGGTGTTGATCGCGAAGATCAGGTTGTCGAGTTTTACCCGGCTCGGATCCCAGTAATGTTTATTAGCTGTGTAACGGATGTTCGAGTCTTTCTGGTAGCTCTTGAACACGAACGGCCCAGTGCCGATCGGCTTCTGGTTGATGTCGCTCGGCTTGCCTTCGGCCAGCAGTTTGTCGGCGTATTCGGCAGACAGGATGGCGGCGAAGCTCATGGCGATGTTCTGGATGAACGCGGCGTCGACGCTGTTGAGCGTGAACTCTACGGTCAGCGGCCCGGTCTTTTCGACCTTGGCGATGTTCTTGTTCAGGCTCATCCCGTTGAAATACGGGAATTCGGTCGGATAAGCCTTACGGAAAGGCTGCTGTGCATCAAGCATGCGATTGAACGTAAACAGCACGTCGTCGGCGTTTAAATCGCGGGTCGGCTTGAAGTACGGCGTTGTATGAAATTTCACACCTTCACGTAGGTGAAAGGTGTACTTGAGACCATCCTCGGAAATATCCCACTTGGTCGCCAGGCCAGGGACGACATTGGTCGCGCCTTTTTCGAACTCGACCAAACGGTTGTACAGCGGCTCGGCGGCATCGTTATCGGTGGCCGTCGTGTATTGCGCGGTATCAAAACCCGCCGGGCTGCCTTCGGAGCAGAAAACCAGGCTTTTGGGTGCGGCGAAACTGGCTGACGAGACGGTCAACAGACCGGCACCCAGCAATGCGGAAAAAACCAAGGTATGGCGCATGACGCTCCCTCTTTTTTAGTGTTGTTCGATGCGCCGCGATCCCGTCCGGGGATGTTGTGGCTGCATCAAGCTCAAACCAGTACGGACAGCAAAACCGTTAGCCCACACAGCCACTGGTCAGAACCCGACGGTAGGGGCCGTGGATCTGGCAGTAAATGCGTTGAGTCCTAAAGACTCGTAGGAAAAGGCAACACATCCTGTACCACTCTGTTAAGGCATGGCGGAAACGGATGTAGGCAAATTCCTAGCCAATCGGCAGAAAAAAACAGCGGCGACGCTGGAAACGTCGCCGCTGTGTCTTTTTATTTGCTGACGCTGACGCCGTAGAAGGAGTTCAAGCCAAATGGGCTGATCTTGAAGTCCTGCACGTTGGCGCGCATGGGTTGATACACCGTCGAGTGAGCGATAGGTGTCATTGGGACAGCATCTTTGAGGACGTGTTGCGCCTGTTTGTACAGCTCGGTGCGCTTGCCCTGATCGGTGGTGCGCTTGGCTTCTTTGACGAGGCCGTCGAACTTCTTGTCGCACCATTTGGAGAAGTTGTTGCCGCTCAGCGAATCGCAGCCAAACAGAACGTTGAGCCAGTTGTCCGGATCACCGTTGTCACCGCTCCAGCCAATGATCATGGCCTGGTTCTCGCCACCTTTGGAACGCTTGATGTACTCGCCCCATTCGTAGCTGGTGATCTTCACTTTCAAGCCGATCTTGGCCCAGTCGGACTGGAGCATTTCAGCCATCAGCTTGGCGTTCGGGTTGTACGGACGCTGCACCGGCATCGCCCACAGAACGATCTCGGTACCTTCCTTGACGCCGGCTTCCTTGAGCAGCTGCTTGGCTTTCTCAGGGTCGTACTTGGCATCCTTGATGGTGGTGTCGTAAGACCACTGGGTCGGCGGCATGGCGTTGACGGCCAATTGGCCAGCGCCCTGGTAAACCGAGTCGATGATCTGAGGCTTGTTGACAGCCATGTCCAGTGCCTGACGCACGCGCAGGTCGGCCAGCGGGTTCGCTTCGTTGCTGCCCTTGACCTTGTCCATCACGTTGTAGGCGATGTAGCCCAGGTTGAAACCAGCCTGGTCAGGCATCTTCAGCGACTTGTCTTCTTTCAGCGCTTTCAGGTCGGCTGGACGCGGGAACAGGGTGACCTGGCACTCGTTCTTTTTCAGCTTCTGAATGCGTACCGACGGGTCGGTGGTGATAGCGAAGATCAGGTTGTCGATCTTCACGTCTTCAGGCTTCCAGTAGTCCTTGTTCCCGGTGTAGCGGATGTTGGAGTCTTTCTGGTAGCTCTTGAACACGAACGGACCAGTGCCGATCGGCTTCTGGTTGATGTCGGCAGGCTTGCCTTCCTTGAGCAGCTGGGCAGCGTACTCGGCGGACTGAACGGACGCGAAGCTCATGGCCATGTTCTGGATGAACGCAGCATCAACTTCTTTAAGGGTGAACTTGACGGTGTGGTCGTCGACTTTATCGATCTTGGTGATGTTGGTATCCATCCCCATGTCGGTGAAGTACGGGAATTCGGTCGGGTACGCCTTACGGAACGGGTCATCCTTGTTAATCATGCGATTAAAGGTGAACAGCACGTCGTCGGCGTTGAACTCACGAGTCGGCTTGAAATACGGGGTGGTGTGGAACTTGACGCCTTCACGCAGGTGGAAGGTGTAAGTCAGGCCGTCATCGGAAATGTCCCACTTGGTCGCCAGACCAGGAATCACGGCGGTGCCGCCGCGTTCGAACTGGGTCAGACGGTTGAACATGGTTTCGGCTGAGGCGTCGAAGTCGGTTCCGGTGGTGTACTGGCCCGGATCAAAACCGGCCGGGCTCCCTTCGGAGCAAAACACCAGGTTAGTCGCAGCGGATGCGAAAGGTGCGGAGGCTAACAAGCCTGCGCCGACTAAAAACGGAATGACCGCGTGTTTAAGCATGTTGGCCTCATGATTTGTTGTCATTTTTTGATTTGAGGTACGACCTCGTGAGTCGTGCCTGCGGATACTTATGCAGGCGCCATACCCAATGCAAGATCCAGAGCGGCCGGCGGCCTCAAACGGTGGCACGAACGTACCTTAATGTCGCATCTGTATAACTTTTGACGCATTTGACCGTTTGCGGGCGGTTTTTACGGTGCAAATGAAGCCCCAAAATGGTGCGCGGTTCAGGCTGAGCGCGCCGCCTTGGGGCTCGGTGTTACTTATTTATACCCACGCCGTAAAAGGGGGTTAGACCAAAAGGGCTGATACGGAAATCAGTGACTTCTTTGCGCAGTGGTTGGAACACCGTGGAGTTGGCAATCGGGGTGATCGGCACCTGCTGTTTAAGGATCAGTTGCGCCTGTTGATACAGTTTTACCCGCTGCGCTTTGTCAGTGGACACCTTGGCCTGTTGCACCAGTTTGTCGTAGGCCGGGTCGCACCATTTGGCGTAGTTGCTGCCTTTTACCGCCGCGCAGCTGTAAAGCACGCCGAGCCAGTTGTCCGGATCGCCGTTGTCGCCGGTCCAGCCGTAGATCATCGCGTCATGTTCGCCGTTCTTGGCGCGCTTGATGTACTCGCCCCATTCATAGCTGACGATGTTGGCCTTGATGCCGATCTTCTCCCAATCCTGCTGGATCATCTGCGCCGACATCCGCGCATTCGGGTTCGAGGCGCGCTGCACGGTCATTGCCCAAAGGTTGATGGTTGTACCCGGTGCAACCCCTGCTTCTTTAAGTAGCGCCTTGGCCTTTGCCGGATCGTGCGGCGCGTCCTTGATGTTCGGATCGAACGACCATTGCGCCGGCGGCAAAGCGTTCTGGGCCAACTGGCCGGCACTCTGGTAAACGGCTTTGATGATCGCCGGTTTGTCGATGGCCATGTCCAGGGCCTGACGCACTTTGAGCTGGTCCAGCGGCGGGTGAGTGGTGTTGTAGGCGAGGAAGCCAAGGTTGAAACCGGCCTGTTTCAGCACGCGCAGGTTTGGGTCTTTTTCCATCACTTCGATGTCGGCAGGGCGCGGGTAACCGCTGACCTGGCATTCACCGGTTTTGAGTTTTTGCAGGCGTACGGCGGCGTCCGGGGTGATCGAGAAAATCAGGTTGTCGATCTTTACATCTTCGGGTTTCCAGTAGGCCGTGTTCGCGACGTAGCGGATTTGCGAATCTTTTTGATAGCGCTTGAACACGAACGGGCCGGTGCCGATCGGTTTCTGGTTGAGGTCGGCGGCTTTGCCTTCCTTCAACAGTTGCGCGGCGTATTCAGCGGACTGCACCGAGGCGAAGCTCATGGCGAGATTTTGTACGAAGGCGGCGTCGACGTTGTTGAGGTTGAAGCGCACGGTTTGCGCGTCGAGTTTTTCGACTGATTTGATGGTGGTGTTGAGGCCCATGTCGGTGAAATACGGGGACTCGGCGGGGTAGGCCTTGCGGAAGGTGTTTTCCGGGTCGAGCAGGCGTTGGAAGGTGAAGAGGACGTCGTCGGCGTTGAAGTCGCGGGTTGGGGTGAAGTATTCCGTTTTGTGGAATTTCACGCTCTGGCGCAGGTGGAAGGTGTACTGCAGGCCATCCGTTGAGACGTCCCATTTTGTGGCCAGGCCGGGTTCGATGTCGGTGCCGCCGCGTTTGAATTGGGTGAGGCGGTTGAAGACGGTTTCGGCGGAGGCGTCGAAGTCGGTACCGCTGGTGTATTGGCTGGGGTCGAAGCCTGCGGGGCTGGCTTCGGAGCAGTAGACCAGGGTTGTGGCGGCGTTTGCTATCGGGGCGGTTGTGGCCAGGGCCAGCGAGATCAAAAGCGGTTTGAGGGTGGATCTTGGCATGGAGTCCCCGGGGATTTGGAGGTGGTGATGTTTTCAGGGTAGCGGGGATTTGGGGGGCTTCGGAAATATCGTTTTTCTTGGGGGAGTGTCTATCTCGGTATATCTGGCGGGTTGTGTGTATATCCGTTGCTGCGGTTATGGCTGCTTGTGGTTCCGCCCTTACGGCGGGTCACTTTTTCCAGACGCCGAAAAAGTAACCAAAAAGGCTTGCTCCTGCGTGCGGCCCGCTCGCTGGGGCTCGGGGTTCCTTCGCTCCGGGATCGATCCGGGCGCAGCGTCTCCGGTTTGCTTCGCTGCACCTCCTTTCGCTGTGTTTGGCTTCGCCAAACGGTCGCTGCGCTCCCACCCCCGGATCAATCCCTCCACTCAGCCTTCCGACGTCGCCCGTGGATCAAGATCAAAAGCTGCAGCCGAGCTAACGCTCATCCTGTTGAGTGGTGGAAAAGCGTGCGGTCGGCTTTTGGGTTGTGTTGGGTTTGGCCCTCATCAGGACGCCGCCAGCCCAGCGCTCTCCCGAGGGCGAGGGAGCCGATTTGTGGGCTTTTCAAACCTGAGTTCGACTCGGTATCCCACGTCGGCGTACCTCTCCCAAACACCTCGGTCAGTCCCCTCTCCCTCCGGGAGAGGGCTAGGGTGAGGGTTCGCTTTTGGCTGTTTAAAGAGCTGTCGAATTACCAGAACCTTCCCACAAGGTTTTCAGGTTGTCCGTCGGACGTGCGATCTCTAGGCTTGGGTTGTCGCAGAAGACTCTGCGATTGGGAGGTGAGATTCCCGGTTATTGAATTTGGAAACCTGCGAAAGCCGCTCCATAATCGCCGCCAGCTCATGCTGTCGGCAGTTCTTTATGGCGGCTATGTACGGGCGGACTTCGGTTCGGCCGGGTTGGTTTCCTTACCGGTAATCTCACTCCGTACATAGTTGCCACCTCGTTTCTCGAGTGAGATCGGAAATGAATGGCGTCATTCGTAAGGAAATGCTCCATGGATAAATTGGTCCCCGACCCACCCCTCGACCCCCCCCTCGAAGAAGCCCTCCGCGCCGAAGACCTCGCCCAAAACCGCGAAGCCATCAAACGCGCCCTCGATTTCTACCTCATCCCCGAAACCAGAAAACCGCGCCAACCCAGCACGATGTTCATGGTTTGCCCCAACGTCGACACCGAAAGCCTGCTCGCCCACGCCTGTGAATCACTGGCCTCTGCCAGCGCAGCGGCCAGCAACTTCGCCAACGAGTTGGGCGGCACGCAGCGCAATACGGTGCTGGGGATTCAGCAGATCATCATGCTGGCCGAACTGGCGGTGAACCGGGCGCTGGATCGGGTTGATCCGCAAACCTGATCCCCAGGGTTACCGCGTCATCGTTCTTCGCGAGCAGGCTCGCTCCCACAGGAGTACGCATTCCAACTGTGGGAGCGAGCCTGCTCGCGATGGCGACAGCTCAAACAACACAAATCCCAGGCACAAAAAAACCGGCGATCATGCTCTGATCGCCGGTTTTTTATTCAGCCCATATCACATCACTGCATCAACACTTCAATCGAGCCATCAGCGGTCATGCTGACCTGGCTGGTGCCCGCTTCAACTTCCGGCGTCACTGGCGCTGAATCCATGCCGGCGGCTTTCATCATCATCGGGGCACGCAGGTACGGTTGTGGGTAGCCGTTGCTGTTGAGGTTCAGATTGACGATTTTGTAGCTCTTGCCGCCGAGTGCGTCGGTGGCCAGTTGAGCGCGGGCCTTGAAGGCGGTGACGGCTTCTTTGAGCAACTGGTCTTCACTGGCCTTGCGGGTCGGGTCGGCGATGGCGAAGTCCATTCCGCCCATTTTCAGGTCGGTCAGCAGTTCGCCGGTGAGTTTGGACAGGGCGGCGAAGTCGGCGCTTTCCAGGCGCAGTTCGGCGCGTTCACGCCAGCCAGTGATTTTCTGACCCTTGGTGTCGTAGATCGGGTAGCTGTTACGGCTGCCCTGGCGCAGGGTGATGTCTTTGACTTGCTTGGCCTGGGCCAGTGCCTTGTTCATGGTGGTGCTGACGTCGGCGGCGAGTTTGGCCGGGTCGGTGTTTTGCTCTTCGGTGTAGAGGGTCACGATCATCAGGTCGCGGGCCACTTCCTGGCTGACTTCGGCGCGCAGGGCAATCTGGTTGTAGTGCAGCTCATCGGCGGCCAGGGCCGGAAGGCTGGCGACGCTGCCGATGGTGAGGGCGAGAAGGGCGGCGCTGCGGCGAAATGTGTGCATGAAAGCTCCTTGATGGGGGCGCAGGTTTTTTCAGTTCTGGCCTGCGTGAACCATCAGACTCTAGCTTTTATGATCCGGTTCGCCCAGTTACAACTTCTATACAGATGGCAGCGCGCAGTGGGGAGTGCTTCTTTGGCGAGGGGATTTATCCCCGATCGGCTGCGCAGCAGTCGCCATTCAGCGCATGCGGTATGCCTGACTGAACCGGATTACAAGATTTGGGGCCGCTTCGCAGCCCATCGGGGATAAATCCCCTCGCCACATTGATCCCGAATACCTTCAGAATTTTGTTCGGCATAGCCCAGTTTTCAGGCAACGCCATGTGGTCGTTTGCCGCACTTTCGCCTCTCAAGGGCGCGGCTTGGTTATACTCCGTGCGATCCGCCTGGAGCGCTCATCAGGAGAGCTCATGCTCGCCCCCGTTCAACTGACTTCCGCCACTCGCCAGAACCTTTGGCGACTGACTTTCATCCGCACCCTGGTGCTCGCCGCGCAGGCCGGCTCTGTGGGGCTGGCCTATTGGCTGCAACTGCTGCCGTTGCCGTGGGTGCAACTGGCGATGACGCTCGGCTGTTCGATACTGCTCTGCGTGTTTACCGCCGTGCGTTTGCGCACATCGTGGCCGGTGACCGAACTCGAATACGCGCTGCAACTGGCCTGCGATCTGGTTATCCACAGTGCGCTGCTGTATTTCTCCGGCGGTTCAACCAACCCCTTCGTTTCCTATTATCTGGTGCCGCTTACCATTGCAGCGGTGACGCTGCCGTGGCGTTATTCGGTGATCCTGTCCGGCATCGCGCTGGCGTTGTACACCTTGATGCTGACGCGGTTTTACCCGCTGGAAACTCTGCCAGTCGCCCGCGAAAACCTGCAGATCTACGGCATGTGGCTGAGTTTCGCCCTGGCCGCTGCGGTGATCACTTTCTTCGCCGCGCGCATGGCTGAAGAGTTGCGCCGTCAGGAAGAATTGCGTGCGATCCGTCGTGAAGAAGGCCTGCGCGATCAGCAGTTGCTCGCCGTCGCCACCCAAGCCGCCGGCGCCGCCCATGAGCTGGGTACGCCGCTGGCAACCATGAGTGTGCTGCTTAAAGAGATGCAGCAGGATCACCCTGACCCGCTGTTGCAGGACGATCTGAAAGTGCTGCAGGATCAGGTCAAACTGTGCAAAGAAACCTTGCAGCAACTGGTGCGCGCCGCCGAAGCCAATCGTCGACTGGCGGTGGAGATGCAGGACGTTACGGTATGGCTCGACGAAGCGCTGAACCGCTGGCACCTGATGCGTCCGGAAGCCAGTTATCGCTTCCATCGTCTTGGCCAGGGCACGGTGCCGCGCATGGCGCCGCCGCCGGATCTGACCCAGGCCCTGTTGAATCTGCTCAACAACGCAGCCGACGCCTGCCCGGAAAACCTCAAGGTGACGCTGGACTGGGACGCGGAA
The DNA here is from genome assembly GCF_059716105.1 of Pseudomonas sp. LBUM1652. Taxonomy (NCBI): domain Bacteria; kingdom Pseudomonadati; phylum Pseudomonadota; class Gammaproteobacteria; order Pseudomonadales; family Pseudomonadaceae; genus Pseudomonas; species Pseudomonas sp. LBUM1652. Next base: position 967,266 of record NZ_CP166804.1, read on the forward strand.
AACCTGACCATCAGTATTCGCGACCATGGCGCCGGTGTGCCGCTGGCCATCGCCGAACAGATCGGCAAACCGTTTTTTACCACCAAGGGCAAAGGTTTCGGCCTGGGCCTGTTTTTGAGCAAGGCCAGCGTGACACGCGCCGGCGGCTCAGTGAAACTCTATAGTCATGAGGAAGGCGGCACGCTCACCGAGCTGCGCCTGCCCCACGGCGCCCGAGGAGACCAACATGAGTGACGAAATCCAAGTTGAAGGCGAAGAACTGCCGCATTTGCTGCTGGTCGACGACGACGCGACCTTTACCCGAGTGATGGCCCGCGCCATGGCCCGCCGTGGCTTTCGCGTCAGCACCGCCGGTTCTGCCGAGGAAGGCCTGACCATCGCCCAGGCCGATCTGCCTGACTACGCCGCGCTGGACCTGAAGATGGACGGCGACTCCGGCCTGGTGTTGCTGCCGAAGTTGCTCGAACTCGACCCGGAAATGCGCGTGGTGATCCTCACCGGTTATTCAAGCATTGCCACTGCGGTCGAGGCGATCAAGCGTGGCGCCTGCAACTACCTGTGCAAACCCGCTGATGCCGACGACGTGCTGGCCGCGCTGCTCTCCGAGCACGCCGACCTCGACACGCTGGTGCCGGAAAACCCGATGTCGGTCGACCGCCTGCAATGGGAACACATCCAGCGCGTGCTCACCGAGCACGAAGGCAACATCTCCGCCACTGCCCGCGCCCTGGGCATGCACCGCCGCACGCTGCAGCGCAAACTGCAGAAACGTCCTGTTCGTCGCTGAACCTGCGCTGAACGACTATCGCCAGCCCTCGCGATAAAACGCACCGATCATCTATGATCGGTGCGTGTCTGTTCTTTTCTATATCGAGCCTTTTCCATGAATCAGAACGCTGAATATTCCGCGGTCAACGATGCTGTGCGCGGGCAGTTTTTTCGCAAAGTGTGGGCGATGATCACGCCTTATTGGCGCAGTGAGGAGAAGGTCAAGGCCTGGACGCTGCTGATTGCAGTGATCGCACTCTCGCTGGTCAGCGTGGGCATCTCGGTGTGGTTCAACACCTGGTACAAGGATTTTTACAACGCGCTGCAAAAGAAGGATGAAGCGGCGTTCTGGAATCTGATTCTCTACTTTTGTGCAATCGCAGCGGTGGCGATTGTCGGTGCCGTATACAGACAATATCTGACGCAGATGCTGACGATCCGCTGGCGGGCGTGGCTGACCGAAAAGCATTTCTCCCGCTGGCTCGCCGACAAGAATTATTACCAGCTGGAGCAGGGCGGTTACACCGATAACCCGGATCAGCGGATTTCCGAAGACCTCAACAGCTTTACCTCCAACACCCTTGAACTGGGTATCGGGCTGTTGCGCAACATCGTCAGTCTGGTGTCGTTCTCGATCATTTTGTGGGGTGTGTCGGGCAGCATCGAAATCTATGGCATCACCATTCCCGGCTACATGTTCTGGTGCGTGCTGGTTTACGCCGTGGTGGGTAGTTGGCTGACGCATTTGATCGGTCGTCGCTTGATCGGTCTGAACAACAAGCAACAACGTTTCGAAGCTGACCTGCGTTTCTCTATGGTGCGGATACGTGAGAACGCCGAGAGTATCGCGTTGTACAACGGTGAGCCGAATGAGAACCGCCGGCTGAGTAACCGTTTCGGGATGGTCTGGCATAACTTCTGGGACATCATGAAAGTGTCCAAGCGCCTGACGTTTTTCACCGCCGGTTACAGCCAGGCCGCCATCATCTTTCCGTTCATCGTTGCTTCGCCGCGTTACCTCGCCGGTAAGATCGAACTTGGCGAGCTGATGCAGATCAGCTCGGCATTCGGCAACGTTCAAGAGAGCTTCAGCTGGTTTATCAACGCGTACCAGAGCCTCGCTTCCTGGCGTGCCACCTGTGATCGTCTGCTGAGTTTCCGCCAGGCGATGACCGACAATGAAGAGCGTCCTCCGGCCATCGATGTACAGAATCAGGGCCGCGAATTGAAGGTGCATGACCTCGGACTGGATCTGGCCGATGGTCGTCATCTGCTGACCAGCGCCGACATGACCGTCGAACCGGGTGAGCGCCTGATGCTCAGCGGCCGCTCCGGCAGCGGCAAGTCCACCTTGCTTCGGGCGATGGGCCATTTGTGGCCGGCGGGCCACGGCAGCATTCGACTGCCGGCGGCGCGTTATCTGTTCCTGCCGCAGAAACCCTATCTGCCGATCGGCACTCTGCGAGACGCGCTGAGTTATCCACAACCGGGTGATACGTATTCGTCGGAACGCTACGCCGAGGTGCTGGAAACCTGTCGTTTACCGCATCTGGTCGCCCGTGTAGATGAAGCCAATCACTGGCAGCGCATGTTGTCGCCGGGTGAGCAGCAACGTCTGGCCTTCGCCCGCGCGCTGCTCTATGCGCCGCAATGGCTGTACATGGACGAAGCGACCTCGGCGATGGATGAAGAGGACGAAGCGACGTTGTATCAGGCGCTGATCGATCAGTTGCCGGGGTTGAGCATCGTCAGCGTTGGTCATCGCAGCAGCCTCAAACGCTTCCACCCACGGCATGTGCGGATCGACAGCGGTCATTTGGTTGAGCAGACCGTGAACGCCTGATCACCTCCACTCCTACAGAGAAGCGATGTGAGCCGACCAGTGATCGTACAACCCGCTTGAGCTATGATGCCCCCAAGCCGAATTTTCGAGACAAGATACAGACTATGGAAAACGCGATCGAAACCCCGCGCCTGCCGCGCAAGCGCCGCAGTCTGGCTCAGGAACTGGTGACGGTGCTGAGCGAGCAGATCCGCGATGGCCTGCTCAAGCGCGGCGACAAATTGCCCACTGAGTCGGCGATCATGGAAGCCCATGGCGTCAGCCGTACGGTGGTGCGCGAGGCGATTTCCCGTTTGCAGGCCGCCGGCCAAGTGGAAACCCGCCACGGCATCGGTACCTTCGTGCTCGACACACCGAGCCCGAGCGGTTTTCGTATCGACCCGGCCACCGTCGTTACCCTGCGTGACGTGTTGGCCATTCTTGAGCTTCGCATCAGCCTCGAAGTGGAGTCCGCCGGCCTCGCCGCGCAACGCCGCAGCCCCGAGCAACTGGCAACCATGCGTGCCGCCCTCGATGCGCTGAACGACAGTGTCGCCCATGCCAGCGACGCCGTGGCTTCTGACTTCGCGTTTCACCTCGAAATCGCCCTGTCCACGGGCAACCGCTATTTCACCGACATCATGACCCACCTGGGCACCAGCATCATTCCGCGCACACGGCTGAATTCCGCGCGCCTGGCCCATGACGATCAGCAGCACTACATGAATCGCCTGAGCCGCGAGCACGAAGAAATCTACGAGGCCATCGCTCGCCAGGATTCCGATGCGGCCCGTGCGGCGATGCGCCTGCACCTGACCAACAGCCGCGAAAGACTGCGCCAGGCCCATGAAGAGGCGCAGGCGCAGAGGGGGTAACGGCTTAGGCTTCGATACGCAGCATCAGCGGGGCCGAAAACGGCTCCATGCTCGATTCGTCCTGAAACTTGTAGCGCAGTTCAATTTCGCAACTCACGTACGTCTTCAGCACTTCCTTCGGAATCTGCAATTCGATGCCCGTGAGTTTTTCCATCTCGTCCTCGGCGTCATCCCAGGCGCCGGTATCAACTTCTTCGCCTGCCCATTCGGGCTCTTCGGGATCGTCGCCAAGAATGGCGTAGACGCTCCAATTGGCTGCAAAGTCGCTGGAGTCCGGGACCTCAACGATCAGGTGATCGCTCAGTTCCGACAAGTTCACGGTTACCGTTTCAGATGAATGAGGCAAAAATTGCGGGAGTGTGGGTGAGGCTAAAGTCATGAGGGTCGCTCTCCATGCGTAGTGCGCCGTGATCCATTCACGGCGGTTCTGCACGGTAAAAGACTCTCGCGGAAGGTGTTTTAAACCGTTCATTTCCAGTCATTTCAAAGCCCCCCTGCGGCAGTCCCGGCAGGGGGGCGGATGTTGTCAGTGGCGCGGCAGAATTGACCGGTCAACTCTTACGGCGAGCAGGCCCGCAACGGGTTTGGCATCAAAGGTTGCGTAACCTTGGGCATCTACCGTCGCCCGGGCGATCGGCAGGCCTTTGGCCAACAACTCCAGCGGCGCACCCTTGAGCGATTCGCCCGAGGCCAGTTCCAGTTTCAATGTGATCGTCATGGCGGTTCTCCTTGATTAATTGACGTTGCCGGTCGGGTGGTAATCCTTGAGCAGCAGGTAAGTGCTCCAGCCCCACCAGTCGTCGACGGTCGCGGTGTCGTTGAGGTTGTTGACGTCCTTGCGCCGCAACACTTTGCCGCCTTCGGTGCGGAACAGTGGCGAGAAGTTGTTCGCCAGATTCAGTACCGCCGTCAGGTCCGGCAGGCGTTTGAGCGCGGCGAACGCGGAAGGCGCGGGGAGGTTGCCGCTGAGGTAAGCCGCGAACACTTCATCTGCCGAGGTTTGCACCGCTTGATTGACCTGTTGGCGGTTGTCGGCGTCGGTGGCCTCGAAGTAGCGCTTGTCACCGTATGCCCGCCACTGATCACCACGACTGTTTTGTACCTTGAGGCCGAATTTGCTGTCCTCATCGTGCATAAAACGGGTGATCAACGAACCCAGATCGCTCGGTGTCACCACTGCCGCCAGCTCCTTGCGTGGCACCCGCAGGTGGCCGGAGGAAAACAGGTCGGTGAGGAAGTGGTCGGCAAACGCGTTCATCGCGTAAGCCCGTTCCAGTTGCAGCTCATCCTGATTGGCGCGGGCAGCAATGGCGGTTTGCAGCGCGGCGGTGTGGCCGGCGATATAGGCCAGTTTTGCCCATTCGCCAAAGTGGTCAGCGTTATTTGCCGCCAGTTTCAGGTAACGCCCGAGCGGGAACAGCGCCGAGACAAAACTGCCGCCACCGGTGATTTTGTTCCACTCTTCGGACAACGTATCTCCTAACGCGTCGTAGGCTTCGTGCGGTTGTTTCCCGTCCTTGATGGCCTGTTTAACCGCGTCGATCTCTTTTTGCATTACCGCAAGAATCTGCGTGGCTTCGGCCCGTGCGGCGGGCAACACCGCAAGAGAGTCGAAAGCGGCGTTGAAACGTTGCAGGCGATCCACCGGCGTAGCGCCTTCGCTGATCGGGCGATCCGGGATGCCGTAGAAATCACCCCCCAACGCCAGAACCTGGCCGTAAGTGAAGGCTGAGCCGTTCGGCAGGTGCAGTTGCACGTTTTGCGCGAGCACCGGTTCGGCATTTTCGACAAAGCGCAGCAGCGTGTTGTCGCCGATGGCCGTGTGTTCGCCACCTTCGAAGCGTGCCTGCGGCCTGCCTTTAAAGGCGTTTGCGGGGAGGGCAGTGACCGGTTCGACATCGCTGTGGGCATCGGCGATGTGCAGCACCAGATGCGGATTTTCGGCGTCAAAGCCGATGCCGGATTCAGTGAACAGATCATCAAAACGGGCAATGATCGGCTTGGGTTTTTCCTGAGATTTCGGGTGTAGACCGGACATTTCTTTCTCCTTGATATGTCATCGGAAGGTTTATGTTTAGCTGTATGTATATACAGCTAAACAAACCTTAGCCGAGAAATTTCCTACGTCAAGAAACGATCTTGTCCGACAAAAAGTGCCCGCCAACGATGAAATGCAGTTGACGGTTATCTTTTAAGTTGTACGATGACCTACAACTTCAGCGAGCGCTGAAAGGTTTACTCACAACAATATTGCTACCCAGGGTGTTCGAATAATGAATCCACAAGAACTGAAGTCCATCCTCTCTGCCGGCCTGCTGTCTTTCCCGGTCACCGATTTCAACGCGCAGGGCGATTTCAACCGCGCGGGCTATATCAAGCGTCTGGAATGGTTGGCCCCGTATGGCGCTTCGGCCTTGTTCGCAGCCGGTGGCACGGGTGAGTTCTTCTCCCTGGCCGCCAGCGAATACTCGGAAATCATCAAGACTGCCGTCGACACCTGTGAAACCAGCGTTCCGATCCTCGCCGGCGTTGGCGGTTCGACCCGTCAGGCCATCGAATACGCTCAAGAAGCTGAACGCCTGGGCGCCAAAGGTCTGTTGTTGCTGCCGCACTACCTGACCGAAGCCAGCCAGGACGGCGTTGCCGCCCACGTTGAAGCCGTGTGCAAATCGGTCAAGATCGGCGTGGTCGTCTACAACCGCAACGTCTGCCGCCTGACCGCGCCGCTGCTGGAACGTCTGGCCGAGCGCTGCCCGAACCTGATCGGTTACAAGGATGGTCTGGGCGACATCGAGTTGATGGTGTCGATCCGTCGCCGCCTCGGTGATCGCTTCAGCTACCTGGGTGGTCTGCCGACCGCCGAAGTCTACGCCGCTGCCTATAAGGCGCTGGGCGTGCCGGTTTACTCGTCGGCAGTGTTCAACTTCATTCCGAAAACCGCGATGGATTTCTACCACGCGATTGCCCGTGAAGATCACGCCACCGTCGGTAAGATCATCGATGACTTCTTCCTGCCGTACCTGGACATCCGCAACCGCAAGGCCGGTTACGCCGTGAGCATCGTCAAGGCGGGCGCAAAAATCGCCGGCTATGACGCAGGCCCGGTGCGGGCACCGCTGACCGACCTGACCGGCGAAGAGTACGAAATGCTCGCCGCACTGATCGACAAGCAAGGTGCGCAGTAACACACGACAAACCGAGGCCGCTGAGCAATCAGCGGCTTTTTGCGTGAAGGCTTTTAGTTTCGAGGGCTGTCCCGTGGCAAATGCAAAACGTTACGACAACTACATCAACGGTGAATGGGTCGCCGCTGCCGATTACTCGGCCAACATCAACCCGTCCGAGTTGAGCGACACCATTGGCGATTACGCCAAGGCTGACCTGACTCAGGTTAACGCCGCCATCGACGCCGCCCGCGCGGCGTTCCCGGCGTGGTCGACTTCGGGCATTCAGGCCCGTCACGATTCGCTGGATAAAGTCGGCACGGAAATCCTCGCCCGCCGCGAAGAACTCGGCACTTTGCTGGCTCGGGAAGAGGGCAAAACCCTGCCCGAAGCCATCGGCGAAGTGACCCGCGCCGGCAACATTTTCAAATTCTTCGCCGGTGAATGCCTGCGTCTGTCCGGCGACTACGTGCCGTCGGTGCGCCCGGGCGTCAACGTCGAAGTGACCCGCGAAGCACTCGGCGTGGTCGGCCTGATCACCCCGTGGAATTTCCCGATTGCCATTCCATCGTGGAAGATCGCCCCGGCTTTGGCTTACGGCAACTGCGTAGTGCTCAAACCTGCCGATCTGGTCCCGGGCTGCGCCTGGGCGTTGGCCGAAATCATTTCTCGCGCAGGCTTCCCGGCCGGCGTGTTCAACCTGGTGATGGGCAGCGGTCGTGTCGTCGGTGAGGCGCTGGTCAACAGCCCGAAAATCGATGGCATCAGCTTCACCGGTTCGGTCGGCGTCGGTCGGCAGATCGCGGTCAACTGTGTGTCGCGTCAGGCCAAGGTTCAGTTGGAAATGGGCGGCAAGAACCCGCAGATCATTCTCGACGACGCCGACCTCAAGCAAGCGGTCGAACTGTCGGTGCAGAGCGCGTTCTACTCCACCGGTCAGCGTTGCACCGCGTCGAGCCGCTTGATCGTTACCGCCGGGATTCACGACAAATTCGTTGAAGCCATGGCCGAACGCATGAAGTCGATCAAGGTCGGTCACGCGTTGAAATCCGGCACCGATATCGGTCCAGTGGTTTCGCAAGCGCAGCTTGAGCAGGACATGAAGTACATCGACATCGGCCAGTCCGAAGGTGCACGTCTGGTCAGCGGCGGTGGTCTGGTGACCTGCGACACCGAGGGCTACTTCCTCGCGCCGACCCTGTTTGCCGACAGCGAAGCCTCGATGCGGATCAGCCGCGAAGAGATTTTCGGCCCAGTGGCGAACATCGTCCGCGTCGCCGATTACGACGCCGCACTGGCCATGGCCAACGACACCGAATTCGGTTTGTCGGCGGGCATTGCCACCACGTCGCTGAAGTACGCCAACCACTTCAAGCGCCACTCCCAGGCCGGGATGGTGATGGTCAACCTGCCGACGGCGGGCGTGGATTACCACGTTCCATTCGGTGGGCGTAAGGGTTCATCCTATGGATCACGTGAGCAAGGCCGCTATGCGCAAGAGTTCTACACGGTCGTGAAGACCAGCTACATCGGCTCCTGAATGGAGCACGCGGTGTCGACCCTGACACCGCAATCCCTGTAGGAGCTGCCGCAGGCTGCGATCTTTTGATCCTGATCTTAAAAACAAGATCAAAAGATCGCAGCCTTCGGCAGCTCCTACAGGGAATAAAAGCCAGACCAAAGAAGATTCACCCGCGCATAAAAATAATCAGTGGGAGTACATCTACATGCAATCGTCCAAGCCGACTCACGTCCGCTATTTGATCCTGCTCATGCTGTTTCTGGTGACCACGATCAACTACGCCGACCGCGCCACCATCGCGATCGCCGGTTCCAGCCTGCAAAAAGACCTCGGTATCGACGCGGTCACCCTCGGTTACATCTTCTCCGCATTCGGTTGGGCCTACGTGGCCGGGCAAATCCCCGGTGGCTGGTTGCTCGATCGCTTCGGCTCGAAAAAAGTCTATGCCCTGAGCATTTTCACCTGGTCGCTGTTCACCGTGCTGCAAGGCTTTGTCGGTGAATTCGGCATGTCCACGGCGATTGTTGCGCTGTTCATGCTGCGCTTCTTGGTCGGCCTGGCTGAAGCGCCGTCCTTCCCCGGCAACGCACGCATTGTCGCTGCCTGGTTTCCGACTGCTGAACGCGGTACCGCGTCGGCGATTTTCAACTCGGCGCAATACTTTGCCACCGTGTTGTTCGCCCCACTGATGGGCTGGATCGTTTACAGCTTTGGCTGGGAACACGTGTTTATTGTCATGGGCATCCTCGGCATCGTCTTCTCGCTGATCTGGCTGAAAGTGATCTACAGCCCGCGCGAACACCCGCGCATCAATGATGCCGAGTTCAAACACATCGCCGAAAACGGCGGCATGGTCGACATGGACCAGCGCGGCAAAAAATCCGATGGCCCGAAGTGGGATTACATTCGTCAGTTGCTGACCAATCGCATGATGCTCGGCGTATACCTGGGCCAATACTGCATCAACGGCATCACTTACTTCTTCCTGACCTGGTTCCCGGTTTATCTGGTGCAAGAGCGTGGCATGACCATTCTCAAGGCGGGTTTCATTGCGTCCTTGCCGGCGATCTGCGGTTTCATCGGTGGCGTGCTCGGCGGGGTGATTTCCGATTACCTGCTGCGTAAGGGCCATTCTCTGACCTTCGCCCGCAAGGCGCCGATCATCGCCGGCCTGCTGGTGTCCAGCAGCATCGTGGCCTGCAACTATGTCGATGTTGAATGGATGGTCGTTGGCTTCATGGCCCTGGCATTCTTCGGCAAAGGCGTTGGCGCTCTCGGCTGGGCAGTGGTTTCCGACACCTCGCCGAAACAGATTGCCGGTCTGAGCGGTGGCCTGTTCAACACCTTCGGCAACATCGCGTCGATCACCACGCCGATCGTGATTGGCTACATCATCAGCTCCACCGGTTCGTTCAAGTGGGCATTGGTGTTTGTTGGTGCCAACGCACTGGTGGCGGTGTTCAGCTATCTGGTGATCGTTGGCCCGATCAAGCGTGTCGTGTTGAAAGAGCCGCCAACCCAAGGTGGTACTGAAGCCACCGGCAAATTGTCTCAAGCGCATTCCTGAGGAGCGGCGTCATGCAGTTGATTGAACATTCCGACTCGCCGCGCTACATCCGCCTGCACGAGCGGGACAACGTCGTGGTTGTGGTCAATGACCAGGGCGTACCGGCCGGCACTGAATTCGCCGATGGCCTGGTGACGCTGGATTTTGTGCCGCAAAGCCACAAGGTCACTCTGGAGGACATTCCCGAGGGCGGCCAGGTGATTCGCTACGGCCAGATCATCGGTTATGCCTTGCAGCCGATCCGCCGTGGCAGTTGGGTCAAGGAAGATCAACTGCGCATGCCGACCGCGCCGCCGCTGGACAGCCTGCCGCTGTCGACCGAGGTGCCGGACGCTCAGGCACCGCTGGAACGTTTCACTTTCGAGGGGTATCGCAACGCCGACGGTACCGTCGGCACGCGCAACATCCTGGGCATCACCACCACCGTGCAATGCGTGACTGGCGTGCTCGATCACGCGGTGAAACGCATCAAGGAAGAACTGCTGCCGAAGTACCCGCACGTCGATGACGTAGTCGCATTGACCCACAGTTACGGCTGCGGCGTGGCGATCACGGCCACCGATGCCTACATTCCGATTCGCACGGTGCGCAATCTGGCACGCAACCCGAACCTGGGTGGCGAGGCGTTGGTGATCGGTCTGGGCTGCGAGAAATTGCAGGCCGCGCAGGTGATGCACGAGGACGATGCTTCGGTGGATCTCAGCGAGCCGTGGCTGTATCGCTTGCAGGATTCCAGTCACGGTTTTACCGAGATGATCGAGCAGATCATGCAACTGGCTGAAGTCCGCTTGAAGAAGCTCGACCAGCGTCGCCGCGAAACCGTGCCAGCGTCCGAGCTGATCCTCGGCATGCAGTGCGGCGGCAGCGACGCGTTCTCCGGCATCACCGCCAACCCGGCGCTGGGATACGCCTCGGACTTGCTGCTGCGCGCGGGGGCGACGGTGATGTTTTCCGAAGTCACCGAAGTGCGTGATGCGATTTATCTACTGACTTCCCGCGCCCAGACCAAGGCTGTCGCCGAGGAACTGGTGCGCGAGATGGACTGGTACGACCGTTATCTGGCCAAGGGCGAAGCGGATCGCAGCGCCAACACCACGCCGGGCAACAAGAAGGGCGGGTTGTCGAACATTGTCGAGAAGTCGCTGGGTTCGATCGTCAAATCCGGCAGCAGCGCGATCAACGGCGTGCTTGGCCCGGGCGAGCGCTTCAAGCAGAAGGGGCTGATTTTCTGTGCGACCCCGGCCAGTGATTTTGTCTGCGGCACGTTGCAGTTGGCGGCGGGGATGAACCTGCATGTGTTTACCACGGGGCGCGGCACGCCATATGGCTTGGCGATGGCGCCGGTGGTGAAGGTCTCGACGCGTACTGAACTGGCGCAGCGTTGGCCTGACTTGATCGACATCGACGCCGGGCGGATTGCCACCGGGCGCGCGACGATCGAGGAGTTGGGCTGGGAGTTGTTCCACTACTACCTGGCCGTGGCGAGCGGCAAGCAGCAGACCTGGGCGGAGAAGCACAAGCTGCATAACGACATTACGTTGTTCAATCCGGCGCCGATTACCTGAGTTTTGGGGGGAGGTCAAAAGCTTACCCTCACCCCAGCCCTCTCCCGGAGGGAGAGGGGGCCGATTCGGGAATATTTTAGAAGTACATCGACCTGAAAGTGCTTGGCTGAATCCATAATCGACTCGCACTTTCAGGTCGATGTATAGCGAAAGACACCTCGGTCAGTCCCCTCTCCCTCCGGGAGAGGGTTAGGGTGAGGGGCTCTTGAAGCTTTTGGCTTATCATTAGCCCCCTAACGACGCTCACCCAAGGCTCCCCGGCATGCTGGCAATCTTCCTCGAAACCCTGAACATCACCGCGCCGGTGTTTGCCATGCTGTTTCTCGGTGTGCTGCTCAAGCGCATCGACTGGATCAACGACAACTTCATCCACACGGCCTCGTCGCTGGTGTTCAACGTCACCATGCCGGCGTTGCTGTTCCTTGGCATCCTGCATGCCGACTTGCACGCCGCGTTGCAACCGGCACTGCTGATCTATTTCTCCATTGCCACGCTGGTGAGTTTTGCTGTGGCCTGGGGCTGGGCGATTTTGCGCTGTCCGCGTGAAGATCGCGGCATCTATACCCAAGGCGCGTTTCGCGGCAACAACGGTGTGATCGGTCTGGCACTGGCCGCGAGCATGTACGGCGACTACGGGATTTCCCTCGGGGCGATTCTCGCGGCGCTGGTCATCCTGTTCTACAACACGCTGTCGACCATCGTGCTGGCGGTGTACAGCCCGGTGATCAAGTCCGATCCGTGGAGCATCTGCAAAAGCGTGTTCAGCAATCCGCTGATCATCAGCGTGATCGCGGCGGCGCCGTTTGCCTATTTCAAGATCGGTCTGCCGGGGTGGCTGGAAACCTCCGGCCAGTATCTGGCGCAGACCACTTTGCCGCTGGCGCTGATCTGCATCGGCGGCACTTTGTCGCTGGCGGCGCTGCGCAAGAGCGGCAACATGGCGCTCAGTTCCAGTCTGGTGAAGATGATCGGCCTGCCGGTGCTGGCGACGTTCGGCGCATGGCTATGCGGTTTTCGCGGGGCTGAACTGGGGATTCTGTTTCTGTACTTCGGCAGCCCGACGGCGGCAGCCAGTTTTGTCATGGCCCGGGCGGCGCAGGGCAATCACGAGCTGGCGGCGGCGATCATTGTGCTGACCACTCTGATGGCGGCGATCACCACCAATGTCGGGATCTTCTTTTTGCAGTGGGGCGGGTGGATCTGACCGGCAAGATCAAAAGATCGCAGCCTGCGGCAGCTCCTACACAGGATTGCGTTCCCCTGTAGGAGCTGCCGAAGGCTGCGATCTTTTAGCTCTTCTGATAGGTATCGATCACTTCCTGCGCCGCGCGAAACGCATCGATCGCCGCGGGCACACCGGCATACACCGCACAATGCAGCAGCGCCTCGCGAATCTCATCCACTGTGCAGCCATTGTTCAGCGCTCCGCGCACATGACCTTTCAGCTCTTGCGGACATTTCAAGGCAGTCAGCGCAGCAAGCGTGATCAAACTGCGGGTCTTCAACGGCAGGCCTTCGCGGTTCCACACGCCACCCCAGGCATGCTCATTGACGAAATCCTGCAGCGGCTGGGTGAATTCCGTGGCGTTGCCCAGCGCCCGATCAACAAACGCATCGCCCATTACCTGGCGGCGGACTTCAACCCCGGACTTCTTCGACTCGGTCATGGCATATCCTTTTTGTGGTGTTGGCGGCGCCAGGCGATGACTGACGTGATCAGCAAAAACGTCAGCAGCGTCGGCAAGACGTAAAACAACATCAGCCGCTCAAGCTTGCCGGCCAGCGGCATGCCGGTGGTGAACGACACCACATGCAGCCCGTACGCCAGATACAAACCAAGCAGCAGCAGACCTTCGGCGCGGGTCACGCGGTAGCCGGAATAGAACACCGGCAGACACAGCGCTGCGACACCGAGCATCACCGGCAAGTCGAAATCCAGCGCATTGGGCGATACCGACAGCGGTGTCGGTGCGATCAACGCGGTGATGCCGAGTACACCGAGCAAGTTGAAAAGATTGGCACCGATCACGTTGCCTACCGCAATGTCCCGTTGCCCGCGCAATGCGGCGATCAGCGAGGTCGCGAGTTCCGGCAGCGAGGTGCCGACGGCCACCACGGTCAGCCCGATAACGCGCTCGGAAAATCCAAGATCGGTCGCCACCACAACGGCAGCGCCCAACAGCAGATGCCCGGCGAAGACCAACATCGCCAGACCGACGATGATCATCAGCGAACAGCCGATCCAGGACGTCTGCGCTGCTTCGGGATGCTCCGAATGCGGTCGTGTCGAATGCCGTGACTGGCGCAGCAGCAAACCAAGGTATAGCGCCAGTGCGCCCAGTAAGAGGATGCCGTCGATGCGACCGATTTCCTCATTCCACGCCAGAACGAACACCAGCAGGCAGGCACCGATCATCAGCGGAATATCGAGGCGCACCAGTTGCCGCGACACGCGCAGCGGAATGATCAGCGCCGACAAGCCGAGGGTCACGAGGATGTTGAAGATGCTGCTGCCGACCACGCTACCGACGGCGATGTCGGGATTGTGCGCCAGTGCGGCTTGTAGACTGACCGCCATCTGCGGGGCGCTGCTGCCGAGGGCGACGATGGTCAGGCCGATGATCAGTGGCCGTACATTCAGTCGCGCGGCGAGGCGCACCGCTGCGCGCACCATCAGTTCGGCACCGAAGATCAGCAGGCATAGCCCGGCGAGCAATTCGATCACGCTGATCAGCGGTAAATCGGTCAGTCCGAAAATGGTCGGCGCTCCATCAGTCGAGGGCCTGAATGCGGACCCGCGCAGTACCGGCGCGCAGCATGCCGATCTGGTTTGCGGCCTCGCGGGACAGGTCGATCAGTCGGCCACGGGTATGGGGGCCGCGGTCGTTGATACGCACCACGACGGATTCGTCATTCTTCAGATTGGTGACCTTTACCCGGGTGCCGAAGGGCAACTGGCGATGGGCGGCGGTCAGGCCATGCTGGTTGAACGCTTCGCCGCTGGCGGTGCGTTTACCGTGGTGTTTGGCTCCGTAATAGGAGGCGACGCCGGTCTGGTCGTAACCGTGCGGGTCGATGGTGTCGGTGCTGGCGCATCCAGCCAGTAAAGAGAGCAGGGCGCAGTTGACTAACAGACGCTTCATTCAAAGGTTTCCCGAAACAAATGTGGGAGCGACCTGTGGCGAGGGGATTTATCCCCGTTGGACTGCGCAGCAGTCCCAAAATCTGAGAACTCGGTTTATCTGGTGCAAATCAAGCTCAGCAATTGGGGCCGCTTCGCGGCCCAACGGGGATAAATCCCCTCGCCACCGGTTACTCCCACAAGGGGTGGAGCCAGGATGTGGATCTGGCTCCATTGTGGTCAGCCTTCGAGCTTGCTTTTCAGCAGTTCGTTCACTTGCTGCGGGTTGGCCTTGCCTTTGGAGGCTTTCATGGCCTGTCCGACGAAGAAGCCGAACATCTTGCCGCGTTTGGCTTCGTCTGCCGCGCGGTATTGCTCGACCTGCTCGGCGTTGGCCGCGAGCATTTCGTCCAGCACCGCCGAGATCGCGCCGCTGTCGGTGACTTGCTTGAGACCGCGTTTTTCGATGATCTCGTCCGCGCTGCCTTCGCCGTTGGCCATCGCTTCGAACACAACCTTGGCGATCTTGCCGGAGATGGTGTTGTCCTTGATGCGCTGCAGCATGCCGCCCAGCAGTTCAGCGGAAACTGGCGACTCGTCGATGTCCAGGCCTTGCTTGTTGAGCAGGCTGCCCAACTCGACCATCACCCAGTTCGCCGCCAGTTTGGCGTCGCCGCCGATGGCTGCAACTTTCTCGAAGTAGTCGGCTTGTTCGCGGCTGGTGGCCAGCACGCTAGCGTCGTAGACCGACAGACCGAATTGCTCCTGGAAGCGCTCGCGTTTCTGCGGAGGCAGTTCCGGCAGGGTGGCGCGCACCTCGCCCAGGAACGACTCTTCGATGACCACGGGCAGCAGGTCCGGATCGGGGAAGTAACGGTAGTCGTTGGCTTCCTCTTTGGAGCGCATCGGACGGGTTTCGTCCTTGTTCGGATCGTACAGACGGGTCTGCTGGATCACTTTGCCGCCGTCTTCGATCAGCTCGATCTGACGCTGGATCTCGGAGTTGATCGCCTTCTCGATGAAACGGAACGAGTTGACGTTCTTGATCTCGCAGCGCGTGCCGAAGGCTTCCTGACCTTTCGGACGGATCGACACGTTGCAGTCGCAACGCAGCGAACCTTCGGCCATGTTGCCATCGCAGATGCCCAGGTAACGCACCAGCGCGTGGATCGCCTTGACGTAAGCCACGGCTTCCTTGGCGCTGCGCATGTCCGGCTCGGAGACGATTTCCAGCAGCGGCGTGCCGGCACGGTTCAGGTCGATGCCGGTAGCACCGTTGAATTCCTCGTGCAGGCTCTTGCCGGCGTCTTCTTCCAGGTGCGCACGGGTGATGCCGACACGTTTGACCGTGCCGTCTTCCAGGGCGATGTCCAGGTGTCCCTTGCCGACGATCGGCAATTCCATCTGGCTGATCTGGTAGCCCTTCGGCAGGTCCGGGTAAAAGTAGTTTTTACGGGCGAACACGTTGTGCTGACCGATCTCGGCGTCAATCGCCAGACCGAACATCACCGCCATGCGCACTGCTTCCTGGTTCAGCACCGGCAAAACGCCGGGCATGCCCAGGTCGATCAGACTCGCCTGAGTATTCGGCTCGGAGCCGAACGTGGTCGAACTACCGGAAAAGATTTTCGACCGGGTGGTGAGCTGGGTATGAATCTCCAGCCCGATCACGACTTCCCATTGCATGTGTGTCTCCTCAGAAGCCGGTTGGGGTGCGGGTGTGCCAGTCAGTGTTCAACTGATACTGATGCGCAACGTTGAGCAAACGGCCTTCCTGGAAATACGGAGCGAGCAGTTGCACGCCAACCGGCAGACCGTCGACAAAACCGGCCGGCATCGACAGGCCCGGCAGGCCCGCGAGGTTGGCGGTGATGGTGTAGACGTCTTCCAGATAGGCGGCGACCGGGTCGCTGTTCTTGGCGCCGAGTTTCCAGGCCGGGTTCGGCGTGGTCGGGCCGAGGATGATGTCGACTTCATTAAAGGCAGCCATGAAGTCGTTCTTCACCAGACGACGGATTTTCTGCGCCTTCAGGTAGTAGGCGTCGTAGTAACCGGCGGACAGCGCGTAGGCACCGACCATGATCCGGCGCTGTACTTCAGGCCCGAAGCCTTCGCCACGGGAGCGCTTGTACAGGTCGATCAAGTCTTTCGGGTGCTCGCAACGGTGGCCGAAACGCACGCCGTCGAAACGCGAGAGGTTCGAAGAAGCTTCGGCCGGGGCGATCACGTAGTACGCAGGAATCGCGTGCTGCATGTTCGGCAGGCTGATTTCCTTGATCACGGCACCGAGCTTCTGCAGCTCTTTGATGCTGTTCTGGATCAGCTCGGCAATGCGCGGGTCGAGACCGGCGCTGAAGTATTCCTTCGGCACACCGATGCGCAGGCCCTGCAGCGACGTGTTGAGGCTGGCGGAGTAATCCGGCACGGGCTCATCGATGCTGGTGGAGTCGTTCTGATCGAAGCCGGCCATACCTTGCAACAAAATTGCGCAGTCTTCGGCAGTGCGCGCCAACGGGCCGCCCTGATCGAGGCTGGAAGCGTAAGCAATCATGCCCCAGCGCGAAACGCGACCGTAGGTCGGTTTCAGGCCAGTGAGGTTGGTGAACGCGGCCGGCTGACGGATCGAACCACCGGTGTCGGTGGCAGTGGCCGCAGGCAACAGACGAGCGGCAACGGCCGCCGCCGAACCACCGGACGAACCGCCCGGCACGTGTTCCAGGTTCCACGGGTTTTTCACTGCGCCGTACCAGCTCGACTCGTTGGCCGAACCCATGGCGAATTCGTCCATGTTGGTCTTGCCCAGGGTCACGGCACCGGCTGCGGCCAGTTTCGCGACCACGGTGGCGTCATACGGGGCCTTGAAGTTGTCGAGCATCTTCGAGCCGCAACTGGTGCGGATGCCCTGGGTGCAGAACAGGTCTTTGTGGGCGATCGGCGCACCAAGCAGTGCGCCGCTCTCACCGTTGGCCCGGCGCACGTCGGCGGCTTTCGCCTGCTCGATGGCCAGCTCTTCGGTGAGGCTGATGAAACTGTTGAGCTGCGGGTCAAGCTGGGTGATACGCGCCAGCAGGACTTTGGTCAGCTCTTCGGAAGAAAACTTTTTATCGGCGAGACCGCGGGCGATCTCGGCCAGAGTCATTTGATGCATTGCAGGCTCTTTCCCTTTAGTCGATGACTTTCGGAACCAGATACAGGCCGTTTTCGACCGCTGGTGCGATGGACTGATAGGCCTCGCGATGATTGGTCTCGGTCACGACGTCGGCGCGCAGGCGCTGACTGGCTTCCAGCGGGTGGGCCAGAGGCTCGATACCGTCGGTATTAACAGCCTGCATTTCGTCGACCAGCCCGAGAATGCTGTTGAGGGCGGAAGTAATGTGCGGAAGATCGGCATCATTGAGGCCAAGGCAGGCCAAATGAGCGATTTTTTCCACGTCGGAGCGTTCTAGCGCCATCGGGATTCTCCAGTGGAAAACAGAACGGACGGCGTCCGTGTGTTAGATTGTCGGAACACTACCGCACTTCTACGGTCATAAGGCCGCGATTGTGGGGCTTGGTGCACAGAAAAGCGGCCAATTTAACATATTGGCGCCTTGCCCAAAATCCCTGTCGTTGTTAGAGTTTGCCGCACTTTTTTACCCACGCGTTGCCTAGGGTCCCTTTCCCATGTTCAAGAAACTGCGTGGCATGTTTTCCAGCGATCTTTCCATTGACCTGGGCACTGCCAACACCCTTATTTACGTGCGCGAGCGCGGTATCGTCCTGAATGAGCCATCGGTTGTGGCCATTCGGACACACGGTAATCAGAAAAGTGTCGTTGCTGTCGGCACCGAGGCCAAGCGCATGCTCGGCCGTACGCCGGGCAACATTGCTGCCATTCGTCCGATGAAGGACGGCGTGATCGCCGACTTCAGCGTCTGCGAAAAGATGCTGCAATACTTCATCAACAAGGTTCACGAAAACAGCTTTCTGCAGCCTAGCCCTCGTGTGCTGATCTGCGTTCCATGCAAATCCACCCAGGTTGAGCGTCGTGCCATCCGTGAATCGGCTCTTGGTGCCGGTGCGCGTGAAGTGTTCCTGATCGAAGAGCCAATGGCTGCTGCGATCGGTGCCGGCCTGCCGGTAGAAGAAGCGCGCGGTTCGATGGTCGTCGATATCGGTGGTGGTACTACCGAAATCGCGCTGATCTCCCTGAACGGTGTGGTTTACGCCGAATCCGTCCGCGTTGGCGGCGACCGTTTCGATGAAGCGATCATCACTTATGTGCGCCGCAACTACGGCAGCCTGATCGGCGAATCCACCGCCGAGCGCATCAAGCAGGAAATCGGTACGGCCTACCCGGGTGGCGAAGTTCGCGAAGTCGACGTTCGCGGTCGCAATCTGGCTGAAGGCGTTCCACGCGCATTCACCCTGAACTCCAACGAAGTGCTGGAAGCTCTGCAAGAGTCCCTGGCCACCATCGTTCAGGCCGTGAAAAGCGCCCTGGAGCAGTCGCCGCCGGAATTGGCTTCCGACATCGCCGAGCGTGGCCTGGTGCTGACCGGTGGTGGCGCGCTGCTGCGTGACCTCGACAAGTTGCTGGCTCAGGAAACCGGTCTGCCGGTGATCGTTGCCGAAGATCCGCTGACTTGCGTTGCTCGCGGCGGTGGCCGTGCATTGGAAATGATGGATAAGCACACCATGGATCTGCTCTCGAGCGAATAAGTCGCCGAGTGCAATACGTGGGTGAGCGCGCAGGCAGCACTTTGCAGTGCTGCCTGTTGGCGTTTATCTTCTGTCAGTCTTCATCCAGGCCGGTTTGATGCCGTATGAATAAACAGAACATTTGCCTGGGAGGAGCGGCTTATTAAACCGCTTTTCGCCAAGGGCCCTTCACTGGGCGTCCGCCTGTTGGTGCTGGCCGTGTTGTCGGTTGCGCTGATGGTGGTCGATGCCCGCTTTGATCTGCTCAAGCCTGCGCGCAAACAAGCGTCGCTCGTGCTGATGGATGCCTACTGGATCACCGACCTGCCCGGACGGCTGTGGGACGGTATCGCCAGCCAGTTCGGCAGTCGCACCGAACTCATCGCCGAAAACGAAAAACTCAAGACCGAAAACCTGCTGTATCAGGGCCGCATGCAGAAGCTTGCCGCACTGACCGAGCAGAATGTTCGGCTGCGCGAGTTGCTCAACTCTTCAGCGCTGGTCAACGAAAAGGTTGAAGTAGCCGAGTTGATCGGCATGGACCCCAACCCCTTCACCCACCGCATCATCATCAACAAAGGTGAGCGCGACGGCGTGGTCCTCGGTCAGCCGGTGCTCGATGCACGCGGTCTGATGGGGCAGGTGGTCGAGTTGATGCCGTACACCTCCCGTGTATTGCTGCTGACCGACTCAACTCACAGCATTCCTGTGCAAGTGAACCGTAACGGTTTGCGGGCAATCGCCAGCGGTACCGGCAACCCGGAACGTCTGGAACTACGCCACGTCGCCGACACGGCGGATATCAAGGAAGGCGATTTGCTGGTCAGCTCTGGCCTCGGTCAGCGTTTTCCGGCGGGTTATCCGGTAGCGACGGTCAAGGAAGTGATCCACGATTCCGGTCAACCGTTCGCAATCGTTCGCGCTGTGCCGACTGCTGCGTTGAACCGTAGTCGCTACCTGCTGCTGGTGTTCAGTGACTCGCGCACCGCCGAGGAGCGCGCCAACGACGCCGCGCAGGCTCAGGAAGCTCTGGATGCCCATGGCGGCGGTCCGATGCAGCCGGTTAACGTTTCGCGACCGCTGGTCATGCCGGCGCCTGCCGCAACGCCAACCGCCGAACAGGCACCCGCCGCCACAGTGCCCGCCGCGACGCCGGTCAAGCCTGGCGCGAGCAAGCCGCCGGCGACTGCTCCGACGGCGACAAAGCCACCGGCTTCTGCGCCAGCAGCCAGCAAACCGCCCGCCAAACCGCCGGCGACGGCGCCAGTCACCACTGGGGGACGAGAATAATGGTCGGTGTAAAAGCCTCTCGAAATGGCTGGTTGGTCTGGCTGACGTTTGTTATCGGCTTGTTGCTCAGCGTCTCGCCGTTGCCGATCTTCATGGAAATACTGCGTCCACTGTGGCTGGCGTTGCTCCTGACGTTCTGGGCGCTGTACATGCCGCAGACGGTCGGCATGGTCACGGCGTTCTGCCTGGGTCTGGCCGAAGACGTGCTGCAGGGTGATCTGTTCGGGCAGAACGCGCTCGTCCTCTCGCTGATCACTTTCCTGGTGCTGTCACTGCAACAACGCTTGCGAATGTTCCCGATGTGGCAACAGTGCCTGGTGATCCTGGTGATCTTCGGCCTCGCACAACTGGTGCAGTTGTGGCTCAGTGCATTGACCGGCAACCGTCAGCCGACTCTGGCGCTGGTCTTGCCGGCACTGGTCAGCGCCTTGCTCTGGCCCTGGATCAGTTTCGCCCTGCGTGGATTGCGCCGCCGCTACAAAATCAATTGATCCGGTGAAGCAGGGCACTGAACAGGGAGACGTTTTGATGAAGCCGCTTTACCTCGCCTCTGGATCGCCGCGTCGGCGTGAGTTGCTCACGCAGATCGGCGTTCCGTTCTCCGCCATCAGCGCGGATATCGATGAAACCCCGTTGCCCGAAGAATCGCCATCGGCCTATGTCGAGCGCCTTGCGCGCGGCAAGGCTGAGGCCGGCCGGCGCACGGTCGTGTCCGGCCAGGCATTCTGCGTGTTGGGTGCCGACACCGCGGTGGTGCTGGACGGCAAAATTCTTGGCAAACCGGTGGACGAAGCCGATGCATGCGCCATGCTGATGATGTTGTCCGGCAAGGAGCATGAAGTGCTGACGGCGATTGCCGTGCTCGAAGGTGAGCGCTGCGACTCGCGGGTGGTACGCAGTCTGGTGCGGTTCCGGCCGATCAGCCGCGAAGAGGCCGCTGCCTACTGGGCCAGCGGCGAGCCCCGGGACAAGGCCGGTGGATACGGCATTCAGGGGCTCGGCGCGGTGTTTGTCGCGGGGCTCAATGGCAGTTATTCGGCGGTGGTCGGGTTGCCTGTTTGCGAAACCGCAGAACTGTTGGGCCATTTCGGCATACCCTGTTGGCAAAACCTGAACGCGCAATAAGCGTCGTACGAACAAGATGCGGCCATTATCGTGAACATGCCTGAACGAGATCCTGCCATGAGTGAAGAGATTCTGATCAACATCACGCCGATGGAGTCGCGCGTGGCGGTGGTCGAAAACGGTGTGCTGCAAGAAGTCCACGTCGAGCGCACGCAAAAACGCGGGATCGTCGGCAACATCTATAAAGGCAAGATTGTCCGGGTGCTGCCGGGTATGCAGGCAGCGTTCGTCGACATCGGTCTGGATCGTGCGGCGTTCATTCATGCCGCTGAGATTTCTCTGCGCGAAGGCCCGGCAGTGGAAAGCATCAGCGCACTGGTACACGAAGGCCAGAGCCTGGTGGTGCAAGTCACCAAAGACCCGATAGGCTCCAAAGGCGCGCGGTTGACCACGCAGTTGTCGATTCCGTCGCGCTACCTGGTGTACATGCCGCGCACCGCTCACGTCGGTATTTCGCTGAAAATCGAAGACGAAGCCGAGCGCGATCGCCTTAAGCAGGTGGTCACCGATTGTGTGGCCAAAGAAGGCATCAAGGAGGCTGGCGGCTTTATTCTGCGTACCGCCGCTGAAGGCGCCGGGGCCGATGAGATCCTTATGGACATCCGCTATCTGCGGCGCCTGTGGGATCAGATCAACGAACAGATCAAAACCATATCTGCGCCGAGTGTGATCTACGAAGACCTCGGTCTGGCCCTGCGCACGCTACGTGACTTGGTCAATCCGAAGATCGAGAAAATCCGCATCGATTCCCGGGAAACCTTCCAGAAAACCACGCAGTTCGTCGCCGAACTGATGCCTGAAATCGCCGATCGTCTGGAACATTACCCGGGCGAGCGGCCGATTTTCGATTTGTACGGCGTCGAAGACGAAATCCAGAAAGCGCTTGAGCGCAAGGTACCGCTGAAATCCGGTGGCTATCTGGTGGTCGATCCGGCGGAAGCCATGACCACCATCGACGTCAATACCGGGGCATTCGTCGGTCATCGCAATCTCGAAGAAACCATCTTCAAGACCAATCTCGAAGCGGCCACTGCGATTGCCCGGCAGATGCGTCTGCGCAATCTGGGCGGGATCATCATCATCGACTTCATCGACATGGAAGATGAAGAGCATCAGCGCCAGGTGTTGCGTACGTTGGAGAAACAACTGGAGCGCGATCATGCCAAGACCAACATCATCGGGATCACCGAGTTGGGCCTGGTGCAGATGACCCGCAAGCGTACCCGCGAAAGCTTGGAGCAAGTGCTGTGCGAACCGTGCAGCAGTTGTCAGGGTCGCGGCAAGCTGAAGACTGCGGAAACCATCTGTTACGAGATTTTCCGCGAGATCCTTCGTGAAGCCCGAGCCTATCAGGCCGAGGGTTATCGCGTGCTGGCGAACCAGAAAGTGGTCGACCGACTGCTCGACGAAGAGTCCGGCAACGTTGCCGAGCTTGAAGGGTTTATCGGGCGCACCATTCGCTTCCAGGTGGAAACCATGTATTCCCAGGAACAATATGACGTGGTGCTGCTCTGAACCCCTGCGTCATCTTTTTTCCACAGCGGCTGGCCTCAGCTTTTCGCAGTATTTTTGCCATGGGAGCCAACTGACATGGACCGTCTGACACGCATTTTGGCCGCACTCACCCGCTGGGGGCTGGGCCTGTGCGCGTTGGTTCTGGTGTTGATGGCGTTGTACGTCAGTCTCGGTCGCGAGCTGACCCCGTTGGTGGCCGAGTACCGCACCGACATCGAAGACAAGGCCAGTGCAGCCCTCGGCATGCCGTTGCAGATTGGCGAGCTGGAGGGTAACTGGAGCGGGTTCGCGCCGATCCTGCTGGCCCATGATGTGATGGTCGGCGACGGTGCCAACGCCCTGCGTCTTGATCGAGTGCGTGCAGTACCCGATCTGTGGGCCAGTCTGTTGGCCCGCGAAGTGCGCATCGCTCATCTGGAACTCAATGGCCTGAAAATCAGCCTCAAGGAATCCGAGGACGGCACCTGGGCGCTGGAAGGCTTGCCGGTGCAGAAGGATCAACCGTTCGATCCCGAGCAACTGTTCAAGCGCTCGCAAATGATTCAGCAACTGTCGGTGCTCGACAGTCAGGTGACCTTGCAGCCACTGGATCACGCGCCGATGACCCTCACCTACGTCGGCCTCAACCTGAAAACCGGTGCCAGTCGTCAGCGTCTCGATGCACGTTTGACCCTGCCTGATGGCCAACCCGTTGCACTGAACCTACGAACTCGAATCCGCCCCGGCCAATGGCAAGACAGCGCGATAGAAGGCTACGCCAGCCTGCCGCAAAGTGATTGGTCGAAGTGGCTGCCAGAGCGCCTCACTCAACAATGGAATTTCTCCGAGATCAAGGCCGGCGGCGAGCTCTGGGTGAACTGGGCCGAGGGCGCGCTGCAAAGTGCGGCGCTGCGTTTGAACGCACCGCAAGTGACTGGCGCCTACGCCGAGCGCAAGCCGATCCAGATCAACAATCTGGCGCTCAACGCCTACTATAAAAACAGTGCCAACGGCGCGACCGTCACCCTCGATTCGCTGGCGATGAACTTCGGCGAAACACGTTGGGAGACGCGCGTGCAAGTGCAGCAGACGCGCGCCACTGACAAGGTCGACGAACTCTGGCATTTGCAGGCAGATCGTCTCGATCTCACCCCGATCACCCCGTTACTCAATGCGTTGGGGCCGTTGCCGCAAGGCTTCGCCACGGTGGTCGAGCGCCTGAAAGTGACCGGTGGGCTGCGCAACGTGTTGCTGGATTTCCGCCCGAACGCCACTGACGGTACAAAATTCGGCTTTGCCGCCAACCTCGATCGTGTCGGTTTTGATGCCTATCACGGCGCCCCTGCGGCGCGAAATGTCAGCGGCAGCCTCAGCGGTAATCTCGATGGTGGCGAGTTGCGCATGGACAGCAAGGATTTTGTCCTGCACCTCGATCCGATCTTCGCCAAGCCCTGGCAATATATTCAGGCCAACGCACGGCTCACCTGGAAACTGGATAAAGACGGCTTCACTCTGATCGCGCCGTACCTGAAGGTACTGGGCGAGGAGGGCAAGATTGCCGGCGACTTCCTCATTCGCCTGCATTTCGATCACAGCCAGGAAGACTACATGGACTTGCGGGTCGGTCTTGTCGATGGCGACGGCCGCTACACCGCCAAGTATTTGCCCGAAGTGCTGAGCCCGGCGCTCGACGAATGGCTGCGCACCGCGATTCTCAAAGGCGCGGTGGATCAGGGCTTCTTCCAGTACCAAGGTTCGCTGAGCAAAAATGCCGGCGAGGCCGACCGCAGCATCAGCCTGTTCTTCAAGGTGCATGACGCCGAACTGGCCTTCCAGCCGGGCTGGCCGCATGTGAGCAAGGTCAGTGGTGACGTGTTCATCGAAGACAGCGGCGTGCGGATCTGGGCCAGCAAGGGCCAGTTGCTCGATACGCAGGTCAGTGATGTTTTCGTCAATATTCCCCATGTTCCGTCGGGTCAGAACACCCATATGTTTCTCGACGGCGCATTTGCCGGTGGTCTGGGTGACGGGCTGAAGATCCTGCAGGAAGCACCGATCGGCACCGCCGATACCTTCGCCGGCTGGGAAGGCTCGGGCGATCTGCAAGGCAAGCTGAAACTGGATATTCCCCTGGCCAAGGGAGACCAGCCGAAAATTCTTGTCGACTTCAAAACCGCCAATGCGCGGCTGAAACTGGCCGAACCGAAACTGGAGCTGACGCAACTCAAGGGCGACTTCCGTTTCGACAGCGCCAAGGGGCTCAGCGGGCAGAACATCGCAGCTCGGGCGTTCGACAAACCGGTCACCGCGCAAATCTTTGCCGATGGCAGCCCAGGTAAGCTCAGAACCCGAGTGGCCGCTTCGGGACAGGTAGAGGTCAAGAAACTCACTGACTGGCTCGGCGTGACTCAGCCGTTACCGGTGACCGGGACGATTCCCTATCAGCTGCAACTGAACCTCGACGGCGCCGACAGCCAGTTGATGGTCAGCTCCAACCTCAAAGGGGTGACCGTCGACCTGCCCGCACCGTTCGGTATGGCAGCCGATGTCGGTCGCGACACGGTCTTCCGCATGACTCTGCAAGGGCAGGAGCGGCGTTACTGGGTCAATTACGATCAACTGGCCAATTTCACCTTTGCCGCACCACCGACGAATTTCGCTGACGGGCGCGGCGAGTTGTTTCTCGGTGCAGGCGAAGCTGTGCTGCCGGGCGCCAAGGGCTTGCGTATTCGCGGCGTGCTGTCGGAGCTGGACGTTGCGCCGTGGCAGGAACTGGTCAACAAATATGCCGGACAGGACCCGGGCGGCAGTGCCAAGCAACTGTTGAGCAGTGCTGACTTCAAGATCGGCAAGCTCACGGCGTTCGGCACCACGCTGGATCAGGCCTCGGTTCAGGTCAATCGCAAGCCCGGGGCGTGGAATCTGGCGCTCGACAGTCAACAGGCCAAAGGCACTGCCAGTCTTCCGGACGCGAAAAGCACACCGCTTGCGGTGAATCTGCAATACGTGCGACTGCCGGCGCCGGACCCGACGGTACAGGCCGACGAAAATTCACCAGACCCGTTGGCGTCGGTGGATCCATCGAAAATTCCGGCGCTGGATATCACCATCAATCAACTGTTCCTCGGCCAGGATCTGGTCGGTGGCTGGTCGCTCAAAGTGCGCCCGACCGCCAAAGGTATCGCCCTGAACAACCTCGACATGGGCCTCAAAGGCATTCTGTTGCAGGGCAACGGCGGCTGGGAAGGCGCGCCGGGGTCGACCAGCAGCTGGTTCAAGGGCCGGATTGGCGGCAAGAATCTGGCCGACGTGCTCAAGGGCTGGGGCTTTGCGCCGAGCGTGACCAGTGAAGAGTTCCATATGGACGTCGATGGCCGCTGGCCGGGTTCGCCGGCATGGCTGGCGACCAAACGCTTCTCCGGTACCCTCGATGCGTCGCTGAACAAGGGCCAGTTTGTCGAAGTCGAGGGCGGTGCGCAGGCACTGCGGGTGTTTGGGCTGCTGAACTTCAACTCCATCGGCCGCCGTTTGCGTCTGGATTTCTCCGACCTGTTCGGCAAAGGCTTGAGCTACGACCGGGTCAAGGGACTGCTGGTTGCCAGCAACGGTGTGTATGTCACGCGGGAACCGATTCGCCTGACCGGGCCGTCGAGCAACCTCGAACTGAACGGTACGCTGGATCTGGTCGGTGATCAGGTCGATGCCAAATTGCTGGTGACCTTGCCGGTGACCAATAACCTGCCGATTGCCGCGCTGATCGTCGGTGCCCCGGCGGTCGGCGGTGCGCTGTTCCTCATCGACAAGCTGATCGGTGACCGTGTGGCACGTTTTGCCAGTGTGAAATACACCGTCAAAGGCCCGTGGAAAGAACCGAAAATCACGTTCGACAAGCCTTTTTGAACAGCCAGGCCTTGAGACGATGGAGTAGCATGGCCGCATACCTCTTGCGGAGTTCGCCATGTCTTTAGCGGTCATTCAAATGGTCAGCCAGAGTGACGTGCTGGCCAATCTGGCTCAGGCCCGGCGCTTGCTCGAACAGGCTGCGGCCGGTGGTGCGAAGCTGGCCGTGTTGCCGGAAAACTTCGCTGCCATGGGCCGTCGCGACATCGCTGACATCGGTCGCGCTGAAGCATTGGGCGAAGGTCCGATCCTGCCATGGTTGAAACAGACGGCCCGCGACCTCAGGTTATGGATAGTCGCCGGCACGTTGCCGCTACCACCCATCGATCAACCGACGGCCAAGTCGCATGCATGCTCGCTGCTGATCAACGATCAGGGCGAAACCGTTGCTCGGTATGACAAGCTGCACCTGTTTGATGTGGATGTGGCGGACAATCGAGGGCGTTACCGCGAATCCGATGACTATGCTTATGGCGGTGGTGTGGTGGTTGCGGATACACCGGTCGGCAAAGTCGGTCTGACCGTGTGTTATGACCTGCGCTTTCCGGAGCTGTACAGCGAATTGCGTGCCGCCGGTGCCGAGTTGATTACGGCACCTTCAGCCTTTACCGCGGTGACCGGCGCGGCGCATTGGGATGTGCTGATTCGCGCGCGGGCCATCGAGACTCAGTGTTACGTGTTGGCGGCAGCACAGGGCGGGACCCATCCGGGACCGCGGGAAACCTTCGGGCATGCGGCGATCGTCGACCCGTGGGGGCGTGTGCTGGCGCATCAGGATCAAGGCGAAGCGGTGCTGTTGGCCGAACGCGATAGCGACGAACAGGCGTCCATCAGGGCGCGAATGCCGGTGACGCGTCATCGGCGGTTTTTCTCTCAGGGCGCACAGCGACCTGCTTCAGAACATGAATTTAAGGCCTAAACCATGAGCGAGTTGTTGTCCTCAGTCAGTGATCACCTTTTGGCGCCCGGCGGCGTGACGATCGAGAGCCTGCAAGGCGTGCTCGGCGATTTGGCCGGCCCGGGCATCGATGCTGCCGACCTGTATTTCCAGGGCCAGATCTCCGAGTCCTGGGCGCTGGAAGACGGCATCGTCAAGGAAGGCAGCTTCAACCTCGATCAGGGTGTCGGCGTGCGTGCGCAGTCCGGTGAGAAAACCGGTTTCGCCTACAGCAACGCGATCACTCTCGAAGCCCTCGGCGCTGCGGCGCGTGCAGCACGCTCGATTTCCCGTGCCGGGCAAAATGGCACGGTGCAGGCGTTCTCCACACAAGACGTCGCCCAGCTGTATGCGCCGGACAATCCGCTGGAAGTGCTGACGCGTGCCGAGAAAGTCGAACTGCTCAAGCGCATCGACGTCGCCACTCGCGCCCTCGATCCGCGCATCCAGCAAGTCAGCGTGAGCATGGCCGGGGTCTGGGAGCGGATTCTGGTGGCGTCCACCGACGGCGGACTGGCGGCGGATGTCAGGCCACTGGTGCGCTTCAACGTCAGCGTCATCGTTGAGCAGAATGGTCGTCGCGAGCGCGGCGGCCATGGCGGCGGCGGGCGTACCGACTACCGTTATTTCCTCGCTGAAGACCGTGCCATGGGCTATGCCCGTGAAGCGCTGCGTCAGGCGCTGGTGAATCTGGAAGCCATTCCGGCACCGGCCGGTACTTTGCCGGTGGTGTTGGGTTCGGGCTGGTCTGGCGTACTGCTGCACGAAGCAGTCGGCCACGGTCTGGAAGGCGACTTCAACCGCAAGGGCAGTTCGGCCTACTGCGGGCGCATGGGCGAGATGGTCGCCTCGAAACTCTGCACCATCGTCGATGACGGCACCCTGAGCGGGCGTCGTGGATCGCTGAGTGTCGACGACGAAGGCACCCCGACCGAATGCACCACGCTGATCGAAAACGGCGTACTCAAGGGCTACATGCAGGACAAGCTCAACGCGCGCCTGATGGGCGTCGCCCGTACCGGCAACGGTCGTCGTGAATCCTATGCGCATCTGCCGATGCCACGGATGACCAACACCTACATGCTCGGCGGCGAAAGCGATCCGGCGGAAATCATCGCTTCGGTGAAGAAAGGCATCTACTGCGCCAACCTTGGCGGCGGTCAGGTCGACATCACCAGCGGCAAGTTCGTGTTCTCCACCAGTGAGGCTTATTTGATCGAGGACGGCAAGATCACCGCACCGGTCAAAGGCGCGACGTTGATCGGCAACGGTCCCGAGGCGATGAGCCGGGTGTCGATGGTCGGTAACGATCTGGCGCTGGACAGCGGTGTGGGGACGTGTGGCAAGGATGGGCAGTCGGTGCCGGTGGGTGTTGGCCAGCCGACGCTGAAAATCGATGCGATCACCGTGGGTGGCACGGGCGCATAAGATGAGGTGGAGCTGCGGGTGGCGCACAGGGCGACCACCCGATGACGAATATCAACGCAGACCGCGTTGAGTCTCGTCCAGCTCACGGATGTACTTGAAGATCTTGCGGCTCGATGCAGGAGGTTTGTTTTGCGCAACCTCATGCTGGGCCTGACGGATCAGGGAACGCAATTGCTGGCGATCGGCGTCCGGGTACTCGACGACGAATTTCTCCAGCACGGCATCGTCGCCCGCGATCAGGCGATCACGCCAGCGTTCGAGATTGTGGAAACGCTCGTTGTACTGGCGAGTCGAGGCATCCAGTTGATCGAGCAGCGTCAGAATCGCGTCAGTGTCCTGATCGCGCATCAGCTTGCCGATGAACTGCAAGTGCCGTTTACGCGCGATGTTCGCGGTGTGCTTGGGCGCATCGGCCAAGGCACGGCGCATCGCGTCGGTCAGCGGCAGTTTTGCGATCAAGTCAGGCTTGAGTGTTGTAAGGCGCTCGCCGAGGTCAACCAGAGCATGCAGCTCGCGTTTGACCTGAGATTTGCTTTTTTCTCCCGTATCGAGGGAGTCGTCGTAAGAATCAACCATGGTGGCAGTCCGCAAAGAAACGCCGCCATGATAACCAGTCGGGGGCCGCTTGTCCGGCCCGGTCGCTCGATGACCCCAGCCGAAAGCAGAATTTGAGTGGAGATGAGCATGAGTGCAGTTCAAAGCGTCGGCCCGCAGGCATTGCCGGCACTGCAGGAACAAGTCGAGCAGATCATCGCCGAAGCCAAGCGTCAGGGCGCCAGTGCCTGCGAAGTCGCGGTGTCGCTGGAGCAGGGGCTGTCCACATCGGTACGTCAGCGCGAGGTCGAAACCGTCGAGTTCAACCGCGATCAGGGCTTTGGCATCACGCTGTATGTCGGCCAGCGCAAAGGCTCGGCCAGCACGTCCGCCACCGGGCCTGATGCGATTCGCGAAACGGTCGCCGCTGCACTGGCCATCGCCAAGCACACGTCCGAAGACGAAGCGTCAGGTCTGGCCGATGCCGCCCTGATGGCCAAGGATCAGCAGGATTTCGATCTGTTCCACGAATGGGATATCACCCCGGAGCAGGCCATCGAGAAGGCATTGCTCTGCGAAGCAGCGGCGTTTGATGCCGATGCACGAATCAAGAACGCCGACGGCACTACGCTCAGCACCCATCAGGGTTGCCGCGTTTACGGCAACAGCCACGGTTTTATTGGTGGCTATGCGTCGACCCGGCACAGCCTGAGCTGCGTGATGATCGCCGAGGCTAATGGCCAGATGCAGCGTGATTACTGGTACGACGTGAACCGTCAGGGCACTTTGCTCGCTGACCCGGTGAGCATTGGCCAACGTGCCGCGCAACGGGCGGCGAGCCGTCTGGGCGCACGTCCGGTGCCGACTTGCGAAGTCCCGGTGCTGTTTTCTGCAGAACTGGCGGGTGGGTTGTTCGGCAGCTTCCTGTCGGCGGTTTCCGGCGGAAGTCTTTATCGCAAATCGTCTTTCCTGGAAGGCACGCTAGGGCAGAAACTGTTCCCGGAATGGCTGACCATCGACGAGCGTCCGCACCTGATGCGCGCCATGGGCAGTGCTTCTTATGACGGTGATGGCCTGGCAACTTACGCCAAACCGTTCGTCGAAAAAGGTGAGCTGGTGTCGTACATCCTCGGCACTTATTCCGGGCGCAAACTCGGCATGCCTAGCACCGCCAACGCCGGCGGCGTGCACAACCTGTTTGTCACCCATGGCGATGAAGACCAGGCTGCATTGCTGCGTCGCATGGGTCGTGGGCTGTTGGTCACTGAGTTGATGGGCCATGGTTTGAACATGGTCACTGGTGACTATTCTCGCGGGGCGGCGGGTTTCTGGGTCGAGAACGGCGAGATCCAGTTCGCGGTGCAGGAAGTGACCATCGCCGGCAATATGCGCGACATGTTCAAGCAGATTGTCGCCGTGGGCAATGATCTGGAGTTGCGCAGCAATATCCGCACCGGTTCGGTGTTGATCGAACGGATGACGGTTGCGGGCAGCTAAACCCAGTCCCGTAACTCCAAAAGGCGCGCCATCCGATCGGGTGGCGCGCCTTTTTTATGCCTGCCACAACGATGGCTCCTAAAAAAGGCACCCTTGTTTTGGTTCTCATTATCATCTAATAATGAATCTCATCTCCGAACGAGTCCCGGATCATGAGTTCTGCCTTGCATGAGCAGCCGTACCTCGAAAGTTGGCGCTGGATGAGTCGCCAGATCCGTTGCGCGATGGATCCCGACGAACCGCGTCTGATCGAACACTATCTGGCCGAAGGCCGGTATCTGGCCTGCTGTACCGCAACTTCCCCGTGGACTATCGCTGAAACCTCGTTCCGTCTGCTGCTCGACACAGCCACCGACATCGCCTTGCCGTGGCACTGGCGCAGCCTCTGCCTCGATCAAGCCTGGCGCCCGTTGCGTGAAATGGAGCGCCTGTCGCTGTGCAATTGCCGGCTCAAACGCTGGCAGCGTTACACCTGGCAACTGGCGACCTGCGAGTTGCAACCCTCGATTCCTCTCATTGAACTGGTGCAAGGATTTACTGATGACCAAGACTCGTATTGAGCGCGACAGCATGGGCGAACTGCAGGTGCCGGTGGACGCTCTCTACGGCGCGCAAACCCAGCGTGCAGTGGATAACTTCCCGATCAGCGGCAAGCCGATGCCGGCGCAATTCATCCGCGCGCTGATTTTGGCCAAAGCCGCCGCCGCCCGGGCCAACGTCGAACTCAACCAGATCAGTGCCGCCCAGGGCAAAGCCATCAGCGACGCCGCCCAAGGCCTGCTCGAAGGCGACTTCATGAAGCATTTCCCTGTGGATATCTTCCAGACCGGGTCCGGCACCAGCTCCAACATGAACGCCAACGAAGTGATCGCCACGTTGGCCAGCCGTCTTCTCGATGAGCCAGTCAATCCGAACGATCACGTCAACTGCGGGCAGAGCAGCAACGACATCATCCCGACCACCATCCACGTCAGCGCCGCGCTGGCGTTGCACGAACAACTGCTGCCGGCGCTGCTGCACCTGGTGCAAGTCATCGAGCACAAAGCCGGGCAAGTGCATCACCACGTCAAAACCGGGCGCACGCATTTGATGGACGCCATGCCTGTGCGCATGAGCCAGGTACTCAATGGTTGGGCGCAACAACTCAAGGCCAACATCGGTCATCTGCAAGACCTGTTGCCAAGCCTGCAATCCCTGGCGCAGGGTGGCACGGCGGTGGGCACTGGCATCAATGCGCATCCTGAATTCGCCGCGCGTTTCAGCCGCCAGTTGAGCCAACTCACCAACGTGCAGTTCACCCAAGGCAAAGACCTGTTCGCGCTGATCGGCTCGCAGGACACCGCCGTCGCCGTCTCCGGGCAACTCAAGGCGACCGCTGTGTCGCTGATGAAAATTGCCAACGATCTGCGCTGGATGAACTCTGGCCCGCTCGCCGGCCTCGGTGAAATCGAACTTGAAGCTCTGCAACCGGGCTCCTCGATCATGCCGGGCAAGGTGAATCCGGTGATCCCCGAAGCCACCGCCATGGTCGCAGCCCAAGTGATCGGCAACGATTCGGTGATCACCATCGCCGGCCAGTCGGGCAACTTCGAACTCAACGTGATGCTGCCGATCATCGCTCAGAACCTGCTGAGCAGCATCGAACTGCTGGCCAACTCCAGCCGCCTGCTGGGCGACAAGGCCATCGCCAGCTTTAAGGTCAATGAGTCGCGGCTCAAGGAAGCGCTGTCGCGTAACCCGATTCTGGTCACCGCGCTCAATCCGATCATCGGGTATCAAAAAGCCGCCGAAATTGCCAAGCAGGCCTACAAGCAGGGTCGCCCGGTGATCGACGTCGCCTTGGAACACACCGACCTTTCGCGCAGCCAACTGGAAGAGTTGCTCAACCCCGAGAAACTCACCGCCGGCGGCGTGTAATCACCGCAACCGCTTTGGAGGTTCACCATGGAGCACTGGAAACGCACGATCGAACGGGCCAATCGCTGCTTCATGCTGGGAGAGCTGATTGACGCCTGTGAGGCTTACCTGCAAGCCCTGGCCCTGGCGCAAGTCTTGTTCGAACGCTGGGCAGATGCCGACGAAGCGGTGGCGGCCTGTGTCATCTCCCATCACAACCTGGCGGATCTGCACCTGTGCCTGAATCAGCCGGAGGAAAGCGCCGAGTATCTCTGCGCCATTCACCAGCGGTTGTTGCAGACCATGCAGGACGAGCGTTTACGCTTGGCCCTGCGCGAAGCAGCGTTGCGCCAAAGCAGCAAGACCTACGTCGAGTTATTGAATTTCATCAGCGAGCACGGCGAATACCCGCGCACTCAGCGCCTGCTGCACCCGGATACCGGCAATGCGCGCCGCGCGCCTGCCCCACATCATCATGGAGTCCACTGAAATGGCTTTTACCTTGCCTGCCTTGCCCTACGCCTACAACGCCCTGGAACCGCACATTGATGCGCAGACCATGGAAATCCACTACACCAAGCATCACCAGACGTACATCAACAACCTTAACGCGGCAGTCGAAGGCACCGAATATGCCGAGTGGCCGATAGAAAAACTGGTGGCCAGCGTCCAGCAATTGCCGGAAAAACTCCGTGCGGCGGTAATCAATCAGGGCGGCGGTCACGCCAACCATTCGCTGTTCTGGGAAGTCATGGTGCCAAATGGCGGCGGCAAGCCGGACGGTGCACTGGCCAAGGCCATCGATGAACAATTGGGTGGTCTCGACAGTTTCAAAGAGGCATTCACCAAAGCTGCACTGACCCGTTTCGGCAGTGGTTGGGCGTGGCTCAGCGTTACCCCGGAGAAGACCCTGGTTGTGGAAAGCAGCGGCAACCAAGACAGCCCGCTGATGAGTGGCAACACGCCGATTCTCGGTCTGGATGTCTGGGAACACGCCTACTATCTGCGCTACCAGAACCGCCGCCCGGAATACATCAATGCGTTCTACAACGTGATCAATTGGCCTCAAGTTGCTGCGCGTTATCACGCCGCACTGGTTTAAGTCTTCTATAAAAACAATCCAAGGCTGACTATGGGCACTGAAACACTGGCGATCGGAAGTGGGCGTATGTTTCGTTACGCAGTGGGATCGCTGTTGCTGTTAGCGGGTATGACTTTGCTGGTCGCCCACGGACTGGAATGGCTGAACCTGGAGCCGCGGCTGTCAAGGGCGTTGCAGGGCGGTGCGATCTGCGCCCTGGGAACGGCACTTGGTGCTGTGCCAGTGCTGGTGATTCGCAACATGCCGCAGGCACTAGGCGATACGTTGCTCGGTTTCGGTGCCGGGGTGATGCTGGCAGCGACGGCTTTTTCGTTGATCGTCCCGGGCATTGCCGCTGCCGAAAGCCTTGGTTTGGCACCTTGGGCAGCCAGCGGCCTGATCTGCTTCGGCATCATGCTCGGCGCATTCGGCCTGTACCTGGTTGATCGCAGGGTCTCTGGCGCCTCACCCGGAATGCTCATCGGCACAGTCGAGCACCCGGTGATTCCACCGCGGATCTGGCTGTTTGTGTTCGCCATCATTGCCCATAACATTCCGGAGGGCATGGCGGTCGGCGTGTCGGCCGGTGGTGGTATGCCCGATGCTGACAGTCTGGCCATGGGCATCGCGTTGCAGGATGTGCCGGAAGGTCTGGTGATCGCGCTGGTGCTGGCCGGTGCAGGGATGTCGCGGGTCAAAGCGTTTTTGATCGGTGCGGCGTCAGGGCTGGTCGAGCCGGTGTTTGCGCTGCTCTGTGCGTGGCTGGTCAGCTTGGCGCAGGTGCTGTTGCCCTTGGGCCTGGCGCTGGCGGCGGGAGCGATGTTGCTGGTGGTGACCCACGAAGTGATCCCCGAGTCGCGACGCAATGGTCACGACAAACTGGCCAGCCTTGGGCTTTTGATCGGATTTTGTCTGATGATGGTGATGGACACGGCGTTGGGTTGAAGCAGATCAAAAGATCGCAGCCTTCGGCAGCTCCTACAGGAAAAGCATTCCAATGTAGGAGCTGCCGAAGGCTGCGATCTTTTGACTTTGGCTATTAACCGCCTTCATCGAAGTAGTTGTTGATCAACGCTACCAGCGCATCCAGAGCTTCCCGTTCCTGATGTCCTTTGGTACTCAAATAGATTTTGGTGCCTTTGCCCGCAGCCAGCATCATCATCGCCATGATGCTTTTGCCATCCACGGTGGACTCTGGTGTCCGGCCCACTCTGATCGTGCAATCCGGATACTGACCGGCGACCCCGACAAACTTGGCTGACGCACGGGCATGCAAACCCAGTTTATTGATGATTTCGATTTCCAGAGCAGGCATCGCGGTGTGAATCCTTTAAGTGAGGTCGCGGTGGCGAACCTGGACGTTCTTCAGGGTTTTCTGCAGGGCCTGACCCAGACGTTCGGTCAGGTAGACGGAGCGGTGATGTCCGCCGGTGCAGCCAATGGCAATGGTGACGTAGGCGCGGTTGCTCGCGGCGAAGCGCGGCAGCCATTTGTGCAGGTAGCCGAAAATGTCCTGAAACATTTCCTCGACTTCCGGCTGTGCCGCCAGGTACTCGGCCACGGGCTCATCAAGACCGGATTGCGCGCGTAACTCTGGCTTCCAGTACGGATTGGGCAGGCATCGCACGTCAAACACCAGATCGGCGTCGACTGGCATGCCGCGCTTGAAACCGAATGACTCGACCAGAAACGCCGTACCGGGCTCCGGCTGGTTCAGCAAACGAAGCTTGATGGTATCGCGCAGCTGGTACAGGTTCAGATTGGTGGTGTTGACCTTGAGGTCGGCAAGATCGGCAATCGGGCCGAGCAGGGCGGTCTCATCGTTGATGGCTTCAGCCAGCGACCGATTGGCGGTGCTCAGCGGGTGCCGACGACGGGTTTCCGAGAAACGTTTGAGCAGAGTTTCTTCGTCAGCGTCCAGATACAACACATCGCACTGGATGTGGCGGCTGCGGACTTCTTCCAGCAACTCGGGGAAGCGTGACAGATGACTCGGCAGATTACGCGCATCGATCGACACTGCCACCAGCGGTTGTGCCAGTTCAGTATGAATGAGTGCGCGCTCTGCGAGTTCCGGCAGCAGGCCCGCCGGCAAATTGTCGATGCAGTAGTAGCCGTTGTCCTCAAGGACATTCAACGCCGTACTTTTGCCCGAGCCGGAACGGCCACTGACGATGATCAAGCGCATGATTAGTGCCCGCTTTGTTCGTCCACGACGACCTGATACAAGGCTTCGTTGCTCGAAGCACTACGCAATTTTTCGCGAACGTCCTTACGATCAAGCATGCTGGCGATCTGACGCAGCAATTCCAGATGCGCATCGGTCGCAGCTTCAGGCACCAGCAATACGAACAGCAGGTCAACCGGAGCACCGTCGATGGCGTCGAAATCGATTGGGGCTTCAAGGTGCATCAAGGCGCTGATAGGCGATTGGCAACCCTTGAGGCGGCAGTGAGGAATGGCGATGCCGTTGCCGAAACCGGTGGAGCCGAGTTTCTCACGAGCGATCAGGGCCTCGAAGACATCTTGCATCTCCAGAGCCGGCACTTCGCGGGCGATCAGATTGGCAATCTGTTCGAGGGCTTTCTTTTTACTGCCGCCCGGCACGTTCACGAGGGAACGGCCGGGGGTCAGGATACTTTCAAGTCGGATCATGGAGTGGGGGGTTATCGACCGGTCGCGCCCTGGAGCAGGCTCTGGGTCTTTTCCTTATGCTTTTTGAGTTGTTTATCCAGCTTGTCGGTCAGGGCGTCGATCGCGGCGTACATATCGGTATGTTCCGCGTTGGCGACCACTTCACTGCCGGGAATATGCAAGGTGGCTTCGATTTTCTGCTTCAGCTTTTCGACACACATCGTGACTTGCACGTTGGTAATCTTGTCGAAATGGCGCTCCAATCGTTCGAGTTTCTCGTTGATGTAGGTGCGCAGAGGTTCGGTCACTTCCAGTTGGTGTCCACTGATGTTGACTTGCATACAGCTTCTCCTTCGTTGCCAGTGCATAAAGCGGCAGGCCGAAAAGCCTGCCACTGGAACGCTGTAACGTGGCTTACATCAACCGCTTGCGTTCGCTCGAAGGCGCGATCCCTAGGGACTCGCGGTACTTGGCGACGGTGCGGCGAGCCACCTGAATGCCTTGTGCCTCCAGTAAACCAGCGATCTTGCTGTCACTCAACGGCTTTTTCTGATTTTCCGCGGCAACCAGTTTTTTGATGATCGCGCGGATCGCCGTGGACGAGCATTCACCGCCTTCGGAGGTGCTGACGTGGCTGGAAAAAAAGTATTTCAATTCATAGATACCGCGCGGTGTATGCATGAATTTTTGCGTGGTCACCCGGGAAATCGTCGACTCGTGCATGCCGACCGCTTCAGCGATGTCATGCAGGACCAGCGGCTTCATGGCTTCATCGCCGTATTCCAGAAACCCGCGCTGATGCTCAACGATCTGGGTGGCAACTTTCATCAGGGTTTCGTTGCGGCTTTGCAGGCTCTTGATGAACCAGCGCGCTTCCTGCAACTGATTGCGCATGAAGGTGTTGTCGGCGCTGGTATCGGCGCGTCGCACGAAGCCGGCGTACTGGGCGTTGACCCGTAGGCGAGGCACCGACTCCTGATTCAGCTCGACCAGCCAGCGCTCGTTGTCCTTGCGCACGATGACGTCCGGTACGACGTACTCGGCTTCAGTCGATTCGATCTGCGAGCCCGGGCGCGGGTTGAGGCTCTGCACCAGCTCGATGACCTGACGCAACTCATCTTCCTTGAGCTTCATGCGCCGCATCAACTGGCTGTAATCGCGGCTGCCCAGCAGGTCGATATAATCGGTGACCAGACGTTTCGCTTCGGCCAGCCAAGGCGTCTTGGCCGGCAACTGGCGTAGTTGCAGCAGCAGGCATTCGCCAAGATTGCGGGCGCCGATGCCGGCAGGCTCGAATTGCTGGATGCGGTGCAGAACGGCTTCGATTTCGTCCAGCTCGATGTCCAGTTCTGGATCGAACGCTTCGAGGATCTCTTCGAGGGTTTCGTCCAGATAACCCTGATTGTTGATGCAATCGATCAGGGTGACGGCGATCAGTCGATCGGTGTCGGACATCGGCGCGAGGTTAAGTTGCCACAGAAGGTGGCTTTGCAGGCTTTCGCCGGCGGAGGTACGGGTGGTGAAGTCCCACTCGTCATCGTCGCTGCTGGGCAGGCTGCTGGCGCTAGTCTGGTAGACGTCTTCCCAGGCCGTATCGACCGGAAGCTCGTTGGGGATGCGTTCGCTCCAGTCGCCTTCCTCTAGGTTATCCACCGTCGGGGCGGTTTCCTGATAGGAGGGTTCCTGGATCTCGGTGTTGGGCTTCTGTTCAGCGTTGTCGGCCAGAGGATCGGAGTTGTCGAAGTCGTCGCCTTCTTCCTGGCGTTCGAGCATCGGATTGGATTCCAGGGCCTCCTGGATTTCCTGTTGCAGATCCAGGGTCGACAATTGGAGCAGGCGGATAGCCTGTTGCAGCTGCGGTGTCATCGTCAGCTGCTGGCCCATTCTCAAGACTAGCGATGGTTTCATGGCAGGGGCTTAACACCTTATTCGCCGGCGCTATGCGCCATCCACTACAGGGCGCCGGAGCGCCAAACTTAAGCAAATTATATGCCTGAAACTGAAGTGTTTGCCTAGAGCGCTGTAACAATTAAAGCGTATTAAATTCTGCTTGAATCGATACAGCGCCCGGGCGGCTCACTCGGCACTAACAGGCTTACAGGCGGAATTCATGGCCCAGATACACTTCCTTGACCAGATCGTTGGCCAGGATGGTTTCTGCATCGCCTTCGGCAATCAACTGACCGTCGTTGACGATGTAGGCGGTTTCGCAGATGTCCAGCGTCTCACGGACGTTGTGGTCGGTGATCAGAACACCGATGCCCTTGGCCTTGAGATGATGGATGATCTGCTTGATGTCGCCGACCGAGATCGGGTCGACACCGGCGAACGGTTCGTCGAGCAGGATGAATTTCGGTGCTGTCGCCAGGGCGCGGGCGATTTCCACCCGTCGGCGTTCACCACCGGACAGGCTCATGCCGAGGTTGTCGCGAATGTGGCTGATGTGGAATTCCTGCAGCAGGCTTTCCAGCTCCTTGCGACGGCCGGCCTTGTCGAGTTCCTGACGGGTCTCGAGGATGGCCATGATGTTGTCGGCCACCGACAGTTTGCGGAAGATCGACGCTTCTTGCGGCAGATAGCCGATACCCGCCTTGGCGCGACCGTGCATCGGCTGGTGGCTGACGTCCAGATCATCGATCAGCACACGGCCTTGATCGGCCTGTACCAAGCCGACGATCATGTAGAAGCACGTGGTCTTGCCGGCACCGTTGGGGCCGAGCAGGCCGACGATCTGGCCACTGTCGATCGACAGGCTGACGTCACGCACGACCTGGCGGCTTTTATAGGCCTTGGCCAGGTGCTGAGCTTTCAGAGTTGCCATTACTGGGTTTTCTCTTCGGTTTTCTTCTTCGGCTGGATCACCATGTCGATGCGCGGACGCGCTTCGGTGACTTTGCTGCCGGTAGCGCGGCCGGCGCTGGCCAGTTTCTTCACGGTGTCGTAGACGATTTTCTCGCCTTGGGTGGTGTTGTTGTCCTTGTCGACAACCTTGGCTTTATCGATCAGCACGACGCGATTTTGCGCAGCGTGGTACTGGATCGTCACGCCCCAGCCCTGAACAGGTTTGGTATCGCCAGCGGTTTGCAGTTGCTCGAAGTAGGCCAGGTTGCCCACCGAGGTCACCACGTCGATGTCACCGGTCGGGGTACGGGTGATGGTTACGGTGTTGCCGGTAACCTTCATCGAACCCTGGGTGATGATCACGTCGCCTTTATAAGTGGCAACGCCATTCTTGTCGTCCAGCTGGGCATCGTCGGCCTGAATGCGGATTGGCTGCTCTTGATCGTTCGGCAGAGCCCAGGCGCTCACGCTTCCCAGTGCTGCGCCCAGACTGAGCAAAATAGGGAGGGTTTTAACGAGCCTCATACTGTCCTCTTACGTTCGATTGCAGGTGTATCCTGCTTTCCTTCAGATACGCTTTCATTCCTACGCCAGTCGATACACCGCCAGCGCCGTCGATTCTAACGGGTTGCGCGGTCTGCGCATATTCCTGCTGCGGGAACACCGTCATGCGAGTGGACGTGATCAGGGTGGCGCGGTTCTTTTCATCGGTGCGCTTGATGCGTACTGAGTCGATCAGCTCGACTTCGGTACCGCCCGAGTTCACTTCGCCGCGTTCGCTGGTCACGTGCCACGGGAAATCTGTGCCGCGGTACATGTTCAGGTCAGGCTTGGTGACCAGCGTGATGTCGGTCGCCTTGACGTGCTCGGCCTTCTCGGAGGTCATTTCATACTGCACTTTGCCGTCCGGAAGATATTGCACGGTGTGGGTGTTGGTCGCATACCAGTCGATAGGCGTTTCTACGGAGGAAACCGCAGGCTTGTCGAGGAAGCGTTCCGGGCTGATGTTCCAGTAGCCGACCGCAGCGAATATCGCGGCGATGCAACCGAACAGCAGGAAGTTACGAAATTTTTTGCTGAACATGGTTTGGCTCACAAGTACGCGGCATTGGCCGCATCGAGGCGGCCCTGGGCGCGCAGGATCAATTCG
Organism: Pseudomonas sp. LBUM1652; assembly: GCF_059716105.1. NCBI lineage: Bacteria > Pseudomonadati > Pseudomonadota > Gammaproteobacteria > Pseudomonadales > Pseudomonadaceae > Pseudomonas > Pseudomonas sp. LBUM1652. Next base: position 1,008,157 of record NZ_CP166804.1, read on the forward strand.
CAGAATTCGCGGGCTGCACCTTCGCCGCCACGTGCCCGGGTTACGCCGTGGGCATGTTCGCGGACGAAGTCGGCAGCGTTGGCTACGGCCATGCCCAGTCCCACGCGACGGATCACCGGCAGGTCGGGCAGGTCGTCACCGAGGTAGGCGACCTGTTCATAGCTTAGGCCCAGTTGTTCAAGTAGACCGTCCAGAACCACCAATTTGTCTTCGCGCCCCTGAAACAGGTGCGGGATGCCGAGGTTTTTCGCTCGGCGCTCGACTACGGGGGTTTTGCGGCCACTGATGATGGCGGTCTGCACACCCGCGTTCATGAGCATTTTGATGCCTTGGCCGTCGAGGGTGTTGAAAGTCTTGAATTCGCTGCCGTCTTCAAGGAAGTACAGGCGACCGTCAGTGAGGACGCCGTCGACGTCGAAAACCGCCAGTTTGATCGCTTTGCCGCGTTGTAACAGATCGGTGCTCATTTACATCACTCCTGCGCGCAACAGATCGGAGAGGTTGAAAGCGCCGACCGGGCGATCTTCCTCATCGACAACGACCAGTGCGTTGATTCGGTGGTCTTCCATGATTTTCAGGGCTTCGGCGGCGAGCATTTCGGGCCGTGCGGTTTTGCCGTGGGCCGTCATCACCTGATCGATGGTGGCGCTGCGGATGTCGATGCTGCGATCCAGGGTGCGGCGCAAATCGCCGTCGGTAAAAATCCCGGCGAGCTTGCCGTCGGCTTCAAGGATGACAGTCATGCCCAGACCCTTGCGGGTCATTTCCATCAGCGCATCCTTGAGCAGTGTGCCGCGCTGCACCTGCGGCAATTCCTGCCCGGCGTGCATGACGTTTTCCACTTTCAGCAACAAGCGACGGCCCAGGGCGCCACCCGGGTGGGAAAAGGCGAAATCTTCAGCGGTAAAACCGCGAGCTTCCAGCAACGCTACGGCCAGGGCATCGCCCATGACCAGCGCGGCGGTGGTCGAAGAGGTGGGGGCCAGGTTCAGCGGGCAGGCTTCGTGCTCGACGTGAACATTGAGGTTCACTTCGGCGGCTTTCGCCAGCGGCGAGGCCGGGTTGCCGGTCACGCTGATCAACTGGATGCCCAGGCGTTTGATCAAGGGCAGCAGGGTGACGATTTCGTTGGTCGAGCCGGAGTTCGACAGGGCCAGGATCACGTCATCACGGGTAATCATGCCCATGTCGCCATGGCTGGCTTCAGCCGGGTGTACAAAGAATGCCGGGGTGCCGGTGCTCGCCAGAGTTGCGGCAATCTTGTTGCCGACGTGCCCGGATTTGCCCATGCCGACCACCACCACACGGCCTTTGCTGGCCAGAATCATCTCGCAAGCGCGTACGAAATCGGCGTCGATATGGGGTAACAAGCCTTGAACGGCTTCCACTTCGAGGCGGATGGTGCGTTGTGCCGATTGAATCAGGTCGCTGGATTGGCTCATGTCAGAAATCGTATAGCCCGATGAAAAGGCGGCGATTATAGCGGTTATGTTGCAAAGCCTCACGCAAGTTCGTCGTGCTTTGTCATTCCTCGTTACCAAAACCCGGGAAAAGAGCCGCCAGCCCTGCCATATCGCCGAACACAGGCTGGCACAAGCCTTGGGCGCATGGCCTTTGCAGTGATATAGTTCGCCGCCAGTTCGGCCTGCCCGGGATGTACGTGCTTTTTAAATAAAGCCAGGCGTCCGAGTGAGAGGCTGCATCGCAAGGAGTTTAGATGAGTGCCGATAACGCCTACGCGGTCGAGCTGAAGGGAGTCTCCTTCAAGCGCGGTGCGCGCAGCATTTTCAATAACGTCGATATTCGCATACCGCGCGGCAAGGTCACCGGCATCATGGGGCCTTCCGGGTGTGGCAAGACCACGCTGCTGCGTTTGATGGGCGCACAGTTGCGTCCTGCCAGCGGCGAAGTCTGGGTCAACGGTCAGAACCTGCCGGCGCTGTCGCGCAGTGATCTGTTCGATGCGCGCAAGCACATGGGTGTGCTGTTTCAGAGCGGCGCTCTGTTCACCGATCTCGATGTCTTCGAGAACGTCGCTTTCCCCCTGCGCGTTCATACCGAGTTGCCGGAAGAAATGATCCGCGACATCGTCCTGCTCAAATTGCAGGCGGTGGGGTTGCGCGGTGCAATCGACTTGATGCCCGATGAGCTGTCCGGTGGCATGAAGCGGCGCGTAGCGCTGGCGCGGGCCATTGCGCTTGATCCGCAGATTCTCATGTACGACGAACCGTTCGTTGGACAGGACCCGATCGCCATGGGCGTGCTGGTACGCCTGATTCGTCTGCTCAACGATGCGTTGGGGATCACCAGTATCGTGGTTTCGCACGATCTGGCCGAAACCGCGAGCATCGCCGACTACATCTATGTAGTGGGTGATGGTCAGGTACTGGGGCAGGGCACGCCCGATGAGCTGATGAACTCGGACGAACCGCGTATCCGCCAGTTCATGACCGGCAATCCCGATGGCCCGGTGCCGTACCATTTTCCAGCGACGGATTACCGCGCAGATCTTCTGGGGAAGCGCTGATGCGCAGAATTTCATTAATAGAACGCGTGCGTCGGTTCGGCGAAGCAGCGATCGACGCCGTTGCGGTGTTCGGTCGGGCCACGCTGTTCCTGTTTCACGCCTTGATAGGGCGTGGCGGTATCAGCGGCGGTTTCGGCTTGCTGGTCAAGCAGTTGCATTCGGTCGGCGTCATGTCGCTGGTGATCATTGTGGTCTCCGGGATTTTCATCGGCATGGTGCTGGCACTTCAGGGTTTCAGCATTCTGTCGAGCTACGGTTCGGAGCAGGCGGTGGGGCAGATGGTTGCGCTGACGCTGCTGCGTGAGCTCGGCCCTGTGGTGACCGCGCTGCTGTTCGCCGGACGTGCCGGTTCGGCGCTGACCGCGGAAATCGGCAACATGAAGTCCACCGAGCAGCTTTCCAGTCTGGAAATGATCGGTGTCGACCCGCTCAAATACATTATTGCCCCGCGTCTGTGGGCCGGATTCATTTCCCTGCCGGTGCTGGCGATGATTTTCAGCGTGGTGGGTATCTGGGGCGGTTCTTGGGTGGCTGTCGACTGGCTGGGTGTGTATGAAGGGTCTTATTGGGCAAACATGCAGAACAGCGTGAACTTCACCAGTGACGTGCTCAACGGCGTCGTCAAAAGTATCGTTTTCGCCTTCGTCGTGACCTGGATCGCCGTATTCCAAGGCTATGACTGTGAGCCCACTTCCGAGGGGATCAGTCGTGCCACCACCAAGACCGTAGTATTTGCCTCGCTGGCAGTACTGGGCCTGGACTTTATTCTGACCGCTTTGATGTTTGGAGATTTCTGATGCAAAACCGCACCCTGGAAATCGGTGTCGGCCTGTTCCTGCTGGCAGGGATCCTGGCTTTGCTGCTGCTTGCTTTGCGGGTCAGTGGCCTGTCTCCGACTTCGACCACCGAAACTTATAAACTTTATGCCTACTTCGACAATATCGCTGGTCTGACGGTCAGAGCCAAAGTGACCATGGCCGGTGTAACCATCGGCAAGGTCACCGCAATCGATCTGGATCGCGACAGCTTCACCGGTCGGGTGACCCTGCAAGTGGATAAAAAGGTCGACAACCTGCCGACCGACTCCACAGCGTCTATCCTGACCGCTGGTCTGTTGGGCGAGAAATACATCGGTATCAGCGTAGGCGGGGAAGATACCCCTCTGAAGGATGGTGGAACCATTCACGACACACAGTCGTCACTGGTACTGGAAGACCTGATCGGTAAATTCCTGCTCAATACCGTTAGCAAAGACGCCAAATGAGGAGCTTTTGAATGATCTCTACCTTGCGACGTGGCCTGTTGGTGTTGCTCGCGACATTGCCACTGATGGGTACCGCTGTGGCGGCACAGTCAGCGCACGATCTGATTCAGGACACCACCACCCGGATGCTTGCTGATCTGTCGGCCAATAAAGAGAAATACAAGCAGGATCCGAACGACTTTTATGCTGCACTGAACACTATCGTTGGTCCGGTGGTCGATGCCGAAGGCATCTCCAAAAGCATCATGACGGTCAAATATTCGCGCAAGGCAACGCCTGCGCAGATGCAGACCTTCCAGGAAAACTTCAAGAAAGGCCTGTTCCAGTTCTACGGCAACGCCTTGCTCGAATACAACAACCAGGGCATCACCGTTGATCCTGCCAAGGACGAATCGGGTGATCGCACCAGCGTCGGCATGACCGTAAAGGGCACCAACGGCGCGGTATACCCTGTGCAGTACACCCTGGAGAAGATCAACGGCGAGTGGAAACTGCGCAACGTGATCATCAACGGCATCAACATCGGCAAGTTGTTCCGGGACCAGTTCGCCGACGCGATGCAGCGTAACGGCAATGATCTGGACAAGACCATCAACAATTGGGCAGGTGAAGTGGCCAAGGCCAAGCAAACCACCGAGAAGCCAGCGCAATGAATGAGGCGGCAGTTCGTATGAGTGATGTCGACGAGCTATTGCTCAGCGGAGTGCTGGACTACCGCACTGGCCCGGACTTGCGCAAGGAAGGTCAGGCGCTGATCAAGTCGAGCAAGGCTTCTGCGCTGGTCATCGATTGTTCGGCCGTGAAGAAGTCCAGCAGCATCGGCTTGTCGCTGCTGCTGTGCTTCATGCGCGATGCTCAGGCGGCCGGTAAGGCTGTCAGCATCCGCGCGATGCCCGAAGACATGCGCGAAATTGCACAGGTCAGTGAACTGACCGAACTGTTGGCGCAATCCTGAACCCGCATCAATAAAGAAGCCCCCCGTCAGAGTCCTGCCTTGCGGGGTTCGCAGGCGCGGGGCTTTTTTGTATGATGTCCGACCCGTGCGCACAGGGCGCCGATTGAGGTTGAGCATGCAGGCCGTAGAAGTGAAGAGCTTCCTTGAAGGAAAGCTGCCCGGAACGTTGGTAGAAGTTGAGGGCGAAGGCTGCAATTTCCAGCTGAACGTGATTAGCGATGAACTGGCGGCGTTGAGCCCGGTGAAGCGTCAGCAGCAGATCTATGCCCATTTGAACCCATGGATCACCGATGGCAGCATCCATGCGGTCACTATGAAATTTTTCAGCAGCGCGGCCTGGGCCGAGCGCACCTGAGCCTAAGGGCGTCGAGATTCTTATGGATAAATTGATTATTACTGGTGGCGCTCGTCTTGATGGCGAGATCCGCATTTCCGGGGCAAAGAACTCTGCCCTGCCGATTCTGGCTGCCACCCTGCTGTGCGATGGCCCGGTGACGGTCGGCAACCTGCCGCACTTGCACGACATCACCACCATGATCGAGCTGTTCGGTCGCATGGGCATTGAGCCTGTGATCGACGAGAAACTCAGCGTCGAAATCGACCCGCGCACCATCAAGACCCTGATCGCTCCGTACGAACTGGTGAAAACCATGCGTGCGTCGATCCTGGTACTGGGCCCTATGGTTGCCCGTTTCGGTTCAGCCGAAGTCGCGCTGCCTGGCGGTTGCGCCATCGGTTCGCGTCCGGTCGACCTGCATATCCGTGGTCTCGAAGCCATGGGCGCGGTGATTGATGTCGAAGGCGGCTACATCAAGGCCAAGGCGCCTGAAGGCGGCCTTCGCGGTGCGCACTTCTTCTTCGATACCGTCAGCGTGACCGGTACTGAAAACATCATGATGGCTGCTGCTCTGGCCAAGGGCCGCAGCGTGCTTCAGAACGCAGCGCGCGAGCCTGAAGTGGTTGACCTGGCGAACTTCCTCAACGCCATGGGCGCGAAGGTTTCCGGTGCTGGCACCGACACCATCACCATCGATGGCGTCGAGCGTCTGGGTTCGTGTTTCTACAAGGTGATGCCTGACCGTATCGAAACCGGCACCTACCTGGTGGCCGCTGCGGTCACCGGTGGTCGCGTCAAGGTCAAGGACACCGATCCGACCATCCTCGAAGCGGTTCTGGAAAAACTTCGCGAATCCGGCGCAGAAATCACCTGCGGTGAAGACTGGATCGAGCTGAACATGCACGGCAAGCGCCCGAAAGCGGTCAACGTGCGCACTGCGCCGTACCCGGCGTTCCCGACGGACATGCAGGCGCAGTTCATCTCGCTCAATGCCATTGCCGAAGGCACTGGTGCCGTGATCGAGACGATCTTCGAAAACCGCTTCATGCACGTTTACGAACTGCACCGGATGGGCGCCAAGATCCAGGTCGAAGGCAACACTGCCATCGTCACCGGTACTGAAGTCCTCAAAGGCGCGCCAGTGATGGCAACCGACCTGCGTGCTTCGGCCAGTCTGGTGATCTCGGCTCTGGTCGCCGAAGGCGATACCCTGATCGACCGCATCTACCACATCGACCGTGGTTACGAGTGCATCGAAGAAAAACTGCAGATGCTGGGCGCCAAGATCCGTCGCGTTCCGGGCTAACAGCTGCATGAGGACACAGGGACGTGTCCACTGAATTCGTTTCGAATCGAGCCGTTATCCGGCTCGATGTGTGTCCGGCGTCGATTGCGACCGGACATGAGTACCTTGATAAGGACTGACGTTTCCCATGTTGACCATCGCACTGTCCAAGGGCCGTATCCTTGACGACACCCTGCCGCTTCTCGCTGAAGCGGGCATTGTGCCGACCGAGAATCCGGACAAGAGCCGCAAGCTGATCATCCCCACGACCCAGGACGACGTACGTCTGCTGATCGTGCGTGCCACCGACGTGCCGACGTATGTCGAGCATGGCGCGGCCGACCTCGGCGTTGCCGGCAAAGACGTGCTGATGGAATACAGCGGTCAGGGCTTGTACGAGCCACTGGACCTGCAGATCGCCCAATGCAAACTGATGACCGCCGGCAAGATCGGCGCGGCCGAGCCCAAGGGCCGTCTGCGTGTGGCTACCAAGTTCGTCAACGTCGCCAAGCGTTATTACGCCGAACAGGGCCGTCAGGTCGACATCATCAAGCTCTACGGCTCGATGGAGCTGGCACCGCTGATCGGTCTGGCCGACAAGATCATCGACGTGGTCGACACCGGCAACACCCTGCGCGCCAACGGTCTGGAACCCCAGGAGCTGATCGCCACGATCAGCTCGCGCCTGGTGGTCAACAAGGCTTCGATGAAAATGCAACACGCCCGTATCCAGGCGTTGATCGATACCCTGCGCAACGCTGTGGAATCGCGACACCGCGGCTGATTTACCTGCGCGACCTTGAGTCGCGCCCGTCTATCCGCCTCATAGCCAGAATCTCAGGTGCCCAAGCGGAAACGACTGCTAAGTTAGGGCGCCTGAGTTTTTGCCATTCCTATGAGGCTCTCGCTATGACCGCACCGACTGCAATTCGCCGACTCAACGCTGCTGACCCGGATTTCGCGCATCATCTGGATCATCTGCTGAGCTGGGAAAGTGTGTCTGACGACTCGGTCAATCAGCGCGTGCTGGACATCATCAAGGCTGTGCGCGAGCGCGGTGACGCGGCGCTGGTCGAGTTCACCCAGAAGTTCGACGGTCTCGAAGTCGCCTCGATGGCCGACCTGATCCTGCCGCGCGAGCGTCTGGAGCTGGCCCTGACCCGCATCACCGTGCCTCAGCGCGAAGCACTGGAAAAAGCCGCGGCCCGTGTGCGCAGCTACCACGAAAAACAGAAGCAGGATTCCTGGAGCTACACCGAAGCCGATGGCACGGTGCTGGGCCAGAAGGTTACGCCGCTGGATCGCGCAGGCCTGTACGTGCCGGGCGGCAAGGCGTCGTACCCGTCGTCGGTGTTGATGAACGCCATTCCTGCCAAGGTTGCCGGTGTGACCGAAGTGGTCATGGTCGTGCCGACTCCGCGCGGTGAAATCAACGAGCTGGTGCTGGCCGCTGCGTGCATCGCAGGCGTCGATCGTGTGTTCACCATCGGTGGCGCACAAGCCGTTGCCGCGCTGGCCTATGGCACCGAAAGCGTGCCGAAAGTGGATAAAGTGGTCGGCCCGGGCAACATCTATGTGGCCACCGCCAAGCGCCACGTGTTTGGTCAGGTCGGTATCGACATGATCGCCGGCCCTTCGGAAATCCTTGTGGTGTGCGACGGCCAGACCGATCCGGACTGGATCGCCATGGACCTGTTCTCCCAAGCCGAGCACGATGAAGACGCTCAAGCCATTCTGGTCAGCCCCGACGCCGAGTTCCTCGACAGGGTCGCCGCGAGCATCGACAAACTGCTGCCGACCATGGATCGCGCAACCATCATCGAAACCTCGATCAATGGCCGCGGCGCGCTGATTCAAGTGCGTGACATGGCACAGGCCATCGAAGTCGCCAACCGCATCGCCCCGGAACACCTGGAACTCTCGGTCGCTGACCCGCAAGCCTGGCTGCCGCAGATCCGCCACGCCGGCGCGATCTTCATGGGCCGTCACACCTCCGAAGCCTTGGGCGACTATTGCGCAGGCCCGAACCACGTATTGCCGACCTCCGGCACGGCGCGTTTCTCCTCGCCACTGGGTGTTTATGACTTCCAGAAACGCTCGTCGATCATCTTCTGTTCCGAGGCCGGTGCTTCCGAGCTGGGCAAGACCGCATCGGTACTCGCCCGTGGCGAATCCCTGAGCGCCCACGCGCGCAGCGCCGAATACCGCATCATTGACGACAAGCAGGGGAACTGAACATGAGTAAATTCTGGAGCCCGTTCGTCAAGGATCTGGTGCCTTATGTGCCGGGCGAACAGCCGAAGCTGACCAAACTGGTCAAGCTCAACACCAATGAAAACCCCTACGGCCCGTCGCCAAAAGCCCTGGCGGCGATGCAGACCGAACTCAACGATAATCTTCGCCTGTACCCTGATCCGAACAGTGATCTGCTGAAAAACGCCGTCGCCCAGTACTACGGCGTGCAGAGCAATCAGGTGTTCCTCGGCAACGGTTCGGACGAAGTGCTCGCCCACATTTTCCACGGCCTGCTGCAACACGATCAGCCGATTCTCTTCCCGGACATCAGCTACAGCTTCTATCCGGTGTATTGCGGGTTGTACGGCATCAAGTTCGACGCAGTGCCGCTGGACGCACAGTTCCAGATCAACCCGGCGGACTACGCCAAGCCGAACGGCGGGATCATTTTCCCCAACCCGAACGCACCGACCGGTTGCCTGCTGGCACTGGAAGCGGTCGAGCAGATTCTCAAGGCCAGCCCTGATTCGGTGGTGGTAGTGGATGAGGCTTATATCGACTTTGGCGGCGAGACAGCGATCAGTCTGGTGGACCGTTACCCGAACCTGCTGGTGACCCAGACTCTGTCCAAGTCGCGCTCGTTAGCTGGCCTGCGCGTTGGCCTGGCAGTGGGGCATCCGGACCTGATCGAGGCGCTGGAGCGGATCAAGAACAGCTTCAACTCTTATCCTTTGGATCGTCTGGCGAATGTCGGAGCGGCGGCGGCATTCGAAGACCGCGAGTATTTCGACAAGACCTGTCGTCTGGTGATCGAGAGCCGTGAGTGGGTGGTTGCGCAGTTGCAGGGCAAAGGTTTTGAAGTCTTGCCGTCGGCAGCGAACTTCATTTTTGCTCGGCATCCGCAACATGATGCGGCAGGGCTGGCGGCTAAATTGCGCGAGCAGGGCGTGATCGTCCGGCACTTCAAGCAGGAGCGGATTGCGCAGTTCCTGCGGATTTCGATTGGCACGCCGGAGCAGAATCAGGCGTTGATTGATGGGCTCGGCGAACTCTAAAACACCATTACCCCTGTAGGAGCGAGCCTGCTCGCGAAAGCGGACGGACATTCATGACCCGGCGCAATCGCGAGCAGGCTCGCTCCTACAGGGGACTTGTGTTGGTTATTCGTGATGTGGCTCACCCAAAAACGTTAGCGAACTGAACAGTCCACGACTGTTCACATCAACACTGTCCTTCACCGGCACCTCTACTTGCGCCGCAATCACATTCAACCCTTCATTACGCACCAACACCTGCGCACGCCCATCCTTGTCAGTCTCGGTGCTCAGCGTATTCGGCGCACTGCGATAGTCGCCAATCAACTTCACGCCCGCCGCCGGTTTGCCATCGAGCAATACCCGCACCGGCAATGATTTCCCCGGTCCGACCGTCAGCGGATCGACTTCCGGCAAAATCAGCAACTTGATCTGATCAAGCTTGGGCAACTTCGCCCCCGGCTGATAAATCGCCAGGCTGTACTTGAACGTCTCCGTCGCCTCGACAGCGCCCGGGACTTTGCTGCGACCCTCGTTGATCCACTTCTTGTCAGCGGTTTGCGACCACATCCCGTTGTTTAGTGCCACGGCCATGACCGCCGGTTTTTTCAGCGGCTTCAGACGTGCATGATCGGGCAGGCGTTCGACGCTGACCGGGATCATTTTGCCGCCCGCGTCATAGGCCCAGGCGCCGCTGATTTTCTGCGCCTTGAAGGCATTGTCTTCGGCGCCGTGGCCGTAGATCACTTCGATATTGCCGCGACGTTGCTCTGTCCACAGGCCATGGGCCGAAGCCTGGGTGGCGAACAGTGCGGCGATGATCAGGAGGGTTTTGCGGCATTGCATGATGACGTCCTTTTACAGGTTGAGTGTCAGGCTGACGGTGAAGTTGCGCGGCTCGCCGGGGTTGACCCAGTAGTTGCTGTAGGAGCGCTCGTAGTATTTTTCGTCGAAGACGTTGTTCAGGTTCAGGCCGACCGTGACGTTGTCGCTGGCCTTGTAATGGGCCAGCAGATCGACGGTGTGATAGGCCGGCATTTCAAAGTCGCCGCCGGCTTCACCGGAGCGATCGCCGACATAAGTAAACGCCGCGCCGACGTCCGAGCCGCGCAAATGGCCGTCCTGAAATTCATAAACCCCCAGCAGGCTGCCGCTGCGTTTGGCCACGCCAAGAATGCGGCTGCCGGTGGGAATCACCGCATCGCCCTTGGTGACTTCTGCGTCGATGTAGGCGAATGCGCCGATGACTCGCAGCGCATCGGTTACTTGTCCGGTCACTTGCAGATCGAATCCACTACTGCGTGCCTTGCCCATGGCCCGGCTGGTGTCGGTGGAGGGATCGAGGGCGAGGATGTTTTCCTTGTCGATGTGGAAGAAGGCGAGGGTGCTGCTCAAACGCTCGTCGAACAATTCGTTCTTGATGCCGATTTCGTAACCCACGCCTTCTTCGGGATCGAATGATTTGCCGGAGGCATCGAGGCCGTTGTTGGGTTTGAACGAGGTCGAGGCGTTGGCGAACAGGCCGGTATTCGGCGTCAGTTGATAGAGCAGGCCGGCGCGTTGGGTGAGGGCGTCGTGGGTCTGGTGGCTTTTGGCGTTGCGGCTGTGATCGTCGATGCGTTGATCAAAGTGCTCGAAGCGCGCACCGACCATTCCACGCAGTTTGTCGGTGAAGACGATTTGATCCTGCAGGTTAAGCGCATGGCTTTCGACGTGTTCGAAGAAATCGGTACCCGAGCGTGCGCCGTTGGGTTTCGGCTGGCCGTAGACCGGTTTGTAAATGTCGATGGCGTAAGGGCCGCCAGCGATGATGGTGACACGCTCGTTCTTGCGGTAGTTCTCGTACTCGCTGCCGATCAGCAGTTCGTGCTGCCAGGGGCCGAGGTCGAAGAGTCCGCGCAATTCCAGTTGGGTGATGCTGTCGTGCCAGTGGGTGTCACGCTCGCGATAACGTCGGTTCACCGTATGACCGTCAGCGTTCAGAGCACGACTTTCAGAAGCGTTGCCCCAGAGTTTGCCTTCCTTGTAATGGCTGGCCAGGCGCAGTTTCCAGTTGTCGTTGAGGTGATGTTCGAGCGTGGCCTGAAGCAGGTTGTTGTGGTTGTCGATGTTGCCGTCGTTCGGTTCGCCGAGGAAGGTCGAGCGCGAAACGCCGCTCCATTTGTTGTTTGGCGCGACGATGCCGCGGTCGAACGTGGAGCTGTGGCGGACGATTTCGCTTTCCACCAACAGCGATGTGTCGGGATTGAGTTGCCAACTGATCGAGGGCGCGACGAATACACGCTGGCTGTCGACGTGATCGCGAAAGCTGTGGTTGTCCTCGACGGCCAGGTTGATCCGCGAGAGCACATCACCCTGTTCATCGAGTGGCGTGTTGACGTCCAGCGCGGTGCGATAGCGATCCCAACTGCCGGCGCTGGTTTGCAGGGTGGTAAAGGCTTCGGGTTGCGGTTTTTTGGTGACGATGTTCACTGTGCCGCCCGGATCCCCTCGGCCATACAAGCTGGCGGCAGGGCCTTTGAGCACTTCGATGCGCTCGATGTTGGCGGCGTCGGGTGTTGCCGGGTAGCCGCGATTGGCGCTGAAACCGTCCTTGTAGAACTCCGAGGTGGTGAAACCGCGCACGCTGTATTCGTAGAGGGTCAGGCCGCCGAAGTTGTTTTGCTTGGACACGCCGCCGGCAAAATCCAGCGCGCGTTCGACGCTGCTGCTGCCCAGATCCTTGAGCACGCTGGCGGGCACCACGCTGATTGCCTGCGGGATGTCGCGGATCGCGGTGTCGGTTTTGGTCGCGCTGGACGAGCGCGTGGCGCGGTAGCCTGTGACGGGCCCGGTAGGGGATTGGTAGTCGGAGGAGACGCTGATGGCGTCGAGTTCGAGTGGCTGCGATTCTTCGGCGAAGACTGGATCGCACAGCAAGCCCAGAGGTAAACCGAGGGTCAGGCCCAGCAGCGAGGCCTTTGTTCGAGACGACATGTTATGTTATTCCAATTGTTTAATTGAAACAATATAACATGCCTGTTGAGAATGTCTGTTATTCGCGCCGTCGGCGCGAACAAAGTCTTACTCTTCTTTTTCCTTTACCGGTGCCGGTGGTGGTCGCAGGCCGATTTCAGCGGTCAGCTTGATCTCTTTGCCATTGCGCATCACCTGAATCGTCACTTTGTCGGTCGGTTTGATCCGCGCCACCTGGTTCATCGAGCGACGGCCATCACCCGCCGGTTCGCCATCGATGCTGAGAATCACGTCACCCAGTTGCAGGCCGGCCTTCTGCGCCGGGCCATCGCGGAAAATCCCCGCCACCACGATTCCCGGGCGCCCGGACAAACCAAACGACTCGGCCAGTTCCTGGGTCAGCGGCTGTACTTCAATCCCCAGCCAGCCACGAATCACCTGGCCGTGCTCGATGATCGATTTCATCACTTCCATCGCCAGTTTCACCGGGATGGCAAAGCCGATGCCTTGCGAGCCCCCGGATTTGGAGAAGATCGCGGTGTTGATGCCGGTGAGGTTGCCATTGGCATCGACCAGCGCACCGCCGGAGTTACCCGGGTTGATCGCCGCGTCGGTCTGGATGAAGTCTTCGTAGTTGTTCAGGCCCAACTGATTGCGCCCGGTGGCGCTGATGATGCCCATGGTCACGGTCTGGCCGACGCCGAACGGGTTGCCAATGGCCAGTGCGACGTCGCCGATACGGATGTTGTCCGAGCGGCCTACAGTGATCGCCGGCAGATTTTTCAAGTCGATCTTCAGGACAGCGAGGTCGGTTTCCGGGTCGCTGCCAATCACCCTGGCCAGGGTTTCACGGCCATCCTTGAGCGCCACAACGATTTGATCGGCGCCGCTGGTCACGTGGTTGTTGGTCAGGATGTAGCCCTCCGGGCTCATGATCACGCCCGAGCCGAGGCTCGATTCCATGCGTTTCTGCTTGGGCGAGTTGTCACCGAAGAAGCGGCGGAACTGCGGGTCTTCAAACAGCGGATGCGCCGGTTTGTTGATGACCTTGGTCGTATAGAGGTTGACCACGGACGGCGCGGCGATGGTTACCGCATCGGCATAGGACACCGGCCCCTGCTGCACGCTGGTGGTTTGCGGGGCCTGCTGCAGGTTGACGTCGAGGCTCGGAAGCCCGACCCACTGCGGGTAACGCTGAATAATCAACAGTGCGATAAGCACACCGGCCAACAGCGGCCAGCCAAAAAAACGCAGCGCCTTGAGCATTAAGCACGTCCTGGAAAAGTTGCAGGCGGGGTCAGACCGCCCATAATGTCGCGCATTATACGAGGCCGCGCGTGCCTCTGAACGGGATATTTAGGAGTCTTTCATGGCCGTTGCCCTCAGCACCCTCGTCGAAGAAGCCGACCGTTACCTTGGCAGTGCGAAAATTGCCGATTACTGCCCCAACGGCTTGCAGGTCGAAGGCCGTCCGCAAGTGATGCGAATCGTCAGCGGCGTCACCGCCAGCCAGGCTCTGCTCGATGCTGCCGTTGAAGCAGGGGCCGATCTGGTGCTGGTGCACCACGGCTACTTCTGGAAGGGCGAGAACCCTTGCATTACCGGCATGAAGCAGCGTCGCTTGAAGACTCTGCTCAAGCACGACATCAGCCTGCTCGCTTATCACCTGCCACTGGATCTGCACCCGGACGTTGGCAACAACGTTCAGTTGGCGCGTCAACTGGACATCACGGTCGAAGGCCCGCTGGATCCGGACAATCTGAAAATCGTCGGTCTGGTCGGTTCGCTGAGCGAACCCATGACCCCGCGTGATTTCGCCCGCAAGGTGCAGGAAGTCATGGGCCGCGAACCGCTGCTGATTGAAGGCAGCGCAATGATCCGCCGGGTCGGCTGGTGCACCGGCGGCGGTCAGGGTTATATCGATCACGGTGTGGCGGCGGGGGTCGATTTGTTCATCAGCGGTGAAGCATCGGAGCAGACCTTCCACAGTGCCCGGGAAAACGACATCAGCTTCATCGCCGCTGGCCACCATGCCACCGAGCGCTATGGTGTGCAGGCGCTGGGCGATTATCTGGCGAAGCGTTTTGCCGTCGAACACATCTTCATCGACTGCCCGAATCCGATCTGAATCCACCACAAATCCCTGTGGGAGCGAGCCTGCTCGCGAAGGCGTCAAACCTTCAATACAAGGGTGTCCGGCACACCGCTTTCGCGAGCAGGCTCGCTCCCACAAGGGCACTGCTCGGCAGAACTGGCAGGCATATTCATATACCCTTTCGATCTAGTTGGCGTCCTGATTAGAAGAGGTCGCTGTGCTAGGATTCCCCGCTCGAACACGGCCCGCTGGCCGTTCATAAGAAAGCTTTCGTGAGTAGCCATGGTCGACAAACTGACGCATCTGAAACAGCTGGAGGCGGAAAGCATCCACATCATCCGCGAGGTGGCCGCCGAGTTCGACAACCCGGTGATGCTGTACTCCATCGGTAAAGACTCCGCCGTGATGCTGCACCTGGCACGCAAGGCGTTCTTCCCGGGCAAACTGCCGTTTCCGGTGATGCACGTCGACACTCGGTGGAAATTCCAGGAGATGTACAAGTTCCGCGACAAGATGGTCGAAGAGCTGGGCCTGGACCTGATCACCCACATCAATCCGGACGGCGTGGCGCAGAACATCAACCCGTTTACCCACGGCAGCGCCAAGCACACCGACATCATGAAAACCGAGGGCCTGAAGCAGGCACTCGACAAGCATGGTTTCGACGCAGCGTTCGGCGGTGCCCGTCGCGATGAAGAGAAATCCCGCGCCAAAGAGCGCGTGTACTCGTTCCGCGACAGCAAGCACCGCTGGGACCCGAAAAACCAGCGTCCTGAGCTGTGGAACGTCTACAACGGCAAGGTCAACAAGGGCGAATCCATTCGTGTGTTCCCGCTGTCGAACTGGACCGAGCTGGACATCTGGCAGTACATCTACCTCGAAGGCATCCCGATTGTGCCGCTGTACTTCGCCGCCGAACGCGAAGTGATCGAGAAGAACGGCACGCTGATCATGATCGACGACGAGCGCATCCTCGAGCACCTGTCCGATGAAGACAAAGCGCGCATCGTCAAAAAGAAAGTGCGTTTCCGTACCCTTGGCTGCTACCCGTTGACGGGCGCGGTGGAGTCCGAGGCCGAAAGCCTGACGGACATCATTCAGGAAATGCTCCTGACGCGAACTTCCGAGCGCCAGGGCCGTGTCATCGACCACGATGGCGCAGGCTCGATGGAAGACAAAAAACGTCAAGGCTATTTCTAAGGGGTTGTCATGTCGCATCAATCTGATTTGATCAGCGAGGACATCCTCGCCTACCTGGGCCAGCACGAACGTAAAGAGCTGCTGCGCTTTTTGACCTGCGGTAACGTCGATGACGGCAAGAGCACCCTGATCGGGCGCCTGCTGCACGACTCCAAAATGATCTACGAAGATCACCTGGAAGCCATCACCCGCGATTCGAAGAAAGTCGGCACCACCGGCGAAGACATTGACCTCGCGTTGCTGGTCGACGGCCTGCAGGCCGAGCGCGAGCAGGGCATCACCATTGATGTCGCCTACCGCTACTTCTCCACCGCCAAGCGCAAATTCATCATCGCCGACACCCCTGGCCATGAGCAGTACACCCGCAACATGGCCACCGGTGCGTCCACCTGTGACCTGGCGATCATTCTGGTCGACGCTCGTTACGGCGTGCAGACCCAGACCCGTCGTCACAGCTTCATCGCCTCGCTGCTGGGCATCAAGCACATCGTTGTCGCCATCAACAAGATGGACCTCAAGGACTTTGATGAAGGCGTGTTCGAGTCGATCAAGGCCGACTACCTGAAGTTCGCCGAAGGCTTGAAGTTGAAGCCGACCAGCATGCACTTTGTGCCGATGTCCGCTCTGAAGGGCGACAACGTAGTGAACAAGTCCGAGCGCTCGCCGTGGTACACCGGCCAGTCGCTGATGGAAATCCTCGAGACCGTGGAAGTGGCGGGCGACCGCAACTTCACCGATCTGCGTTTCCCGGTGCAGTACGTCAACCGTCCGAACCTGAACTTCCGCGGTTTCGCCGGCACTCTGGCCAGCGGCATCGTCAAGAAGGGCGACGAAGTCGTGGTGTTGCCGTCGGGCAAGAGCAGCCGCGTCAAATCCATCGTCACTTTCGAAGGTGAGCTGGAACACGCCGGTCCAGGTCAAGCGGTGACGCTGACCATGGAAGACGAAATCGACATCTCCCGTGGCGACCTGCTGGTGCATGCCGACAATGTGCCGCCGGTTACCGACAGCTTCGAAGCGATGCTGGTGTGGATGGCTGAAGAGCCGATGCTGCCGGGCAAGAAATACGACATCAAACGTGCGACCAGTTACGTGCCGGGCTCCATCGCCAGCATCGTCAACAAGGTCGACGTGAATACCCTCGAAGAGGGCCCGGCGAGCGCGTTGCAGCTCAACGAAATCGGCAAGGTGAAGATCGCGCTCGATGCGCCGATCGCCCTCGACGGTTACGAGAGCAACCGCACCACCGGCGCATTCATCATCATCGACCGTTTGACCAACGGCACCGTCGGCGCTGGCATGATCGTCGCTCAGCCACTGGCTCACGGCACGGCTTCGCACCACGGCAAACTGGCGCATGTTGCCACTGAAGAGCGCGCTCAGCGTTTCGGCCAGCAACCGGCCACCGTGCTGTTCAGCGGTTTGTCGGGCGCGGGCAAGAGCACGCTGGCCTATGCGGTCGAGCGCAAGCTGTTCGACATGGGCCGCGCAGTGTTTGTGCTGGATGGTCAGAACCTGCGTCACGACCTGAATAAAGGTCTGCCACAGGATCGCGCCGGCCGTACCGAGAACTGGCGTCGTGCAGCTCATGTGGCGCGTCAGTTCAACGAGGCGGGCCTGCTGACCCTGGCTGCATTCGTTGCACCAAGTGCTGAAGGTCGCGAGCAGGCCAAGGAGCTGATCGGTCAGGAGCGTCTGCTGACGGTTTATGTGCAGGCTTCGCCGACCGTCTGTGCCGAGCGTGATCCGCAAGGGTTGTATGCGGCGGGTGGCGATAATATTCCGGGCGAGTCTTTCCCGTATGATGTGCCGCTGAATGCTGATCTGGTGATTGATACTCAGTCGCTGACGCTGGAAGAGAGCGTCAAGCAAGTGCTGGATCTGCTGCGTAAGCGTGGCGCGATCTAAGCACTGAAGCAGCGACAAGCTTCCAGTTTCAACCCGCAAAAAAAGCCCGCCGATGAGTGATCATCGGCGGGCTTTTTTATTCGGGCATACGGCGATCAAAACTGTGGGAGCGAGCCTGCTCGCGAAAGCGTTATCTCATTCAACATCTTTGCAAGCTGATCCACCGCTTTCGCGAGCAGGCTCGCTCCCACAGGGGGTTAGTGTTTGGCTGGGTATTCGCGGTGCATTTGCTCCAGCAACGCATCCTTGTCCAGCCACAGCTGGTTGATCCAGCCCTGGAACTGCAGGCGATATTCGCCGTCCTGGTCGTAGTTCTTGCCGATGAATTGCTGCGGGATCTTCAGCTCTTCAAAGTGCACCACTACGTCCCGCACGTTGCCGCACAGCAGGTCCCAGAATCCCGGACGCCCGGCCGGATAATGGATGGTCACGTTGACGATCGATTCCAGCTGTTCACCCATGGCATCGAGCACAAAGGCAATGCCGCCGGCCTTGGGCTTGAGCAGGTATTTGAAGGGTGATTGCTGTTGAGCATGCTTGCTTTCAGTGAAGCGCGTGCCTTCGACGAAGTTGAAAATCCCCACGGGGTTGTTGCGAAACTTCGCGCAGGTCTTGCGGGTGGTTTCCAGGTCTTTGCCTTTTTTCTCCGGGTGCTTTGCAAGGTAGGCCTTGGAGTAGCGCTTCATGAACGGGAAGCCCAGCGCCCACCAGGCCAGACCGATCACCGGGACCCAGATCAGCTCCTGCTTGAGGAAGAATTTCAGCGGCTGGATGCGGCGGTTGAGCACGTATTGCAGCACCAGGATATCGACCCAGCTCTGATGGTTGCTGGTGATCAGGTACGAGTGCTTGTAGTCCAGGCCTTGCAGACCGCTGAGGTGCCAGCGGGTGCGGCGCACTAGGTTCATCCACCCTTTGTTATTGCTGATCCAGGCTTCGTGGGTGTGGCTCATCAGCCATCCGGTAACGCGCTGGGTGATCGCGAACGGCAGGGCCTTGATCAACGCCACACAAAACAGAAACGAGCAGAGCAGAATCGTGTTGAGCGCCAACAATAGTGAGGCGATCACGCCGCGCAGCGGTGCAGGTAGAAAATCCAGCATTTATAGATCCATAGGTCGGTTGGCGGCTTGAATCGCGGTGAGTGCGATGGTGTAGACGATGTCGTCGACCTGCGCGCCGCGCGGCAGGTCGTTCACCGGTTTGCGCAGGCCTTGCAGCATCGGGCCTAGGCTGACGCAGTCGGCGCTGCGCTGCACGGCTTTGTGGGTGGTGTTGCCGGTGTTGAGGTCGGGGAACACGAACACTGTCGCGCGACCGGCGACCTGGCTGTTTGGCGCCAATTGCCGGGCCACGGTTTCGTTGGCGGCGGCGTCGTATTGCAGCGGGCCGTCGATCAGCAGCGAATGCTGTTGCTCGTGGGCGAGCAGGGTGGCTTCACGCACCTTTTCGACTTCTTCGCCCGTGGCTGATTCACCGCTGGAGTAGCTGATCATCGCCACGCGCGGGGTAATGCCGAACGCAGCCGCCGAGTCGGCGCTTTGCAGGGCGATCTCTGCCAGTTCGGCGGCGCTTGGGTGCGGGTTCATCACGCAGTCGCCGTAGACCAGCACTTCTTCGGGAAACAGCATGAAGAACACCGAGGACACCAGCGTGCAGCCCGGCGCGGTTTTAATCAGCTGAAGAGCCGGACGGATGGTGTTGGCGGTGGTGTTGATCACACCTGAGACCAGCCCGTCGACTTCGTCCAGCGCCAGCATCATCGTGCCGATCACCACGGTGTCTTCCAGTTGCTGCTCGGCCATCGGCGCGTTGAGGCTTTTGCTTTTGCGCAGGGCGACCATCGGTTCGACGTAACGCTCACGGATCAGATCCGGGTCGAGGATTTCCAGTCCCGGCGGCAACACGATGCCTTGGGCGCGGGCCACGGCTTCGACGTCTTCGGGTTTGGCCAGCAACACACAACGGGCAATCCCGCGTTCCTGGCAGATCGCCGCCGCTTGCACGGTGAACGGTTCGCTGCCTTCGGGCAGGACGATGCGCTTGTTCGCGGCCTGGGCGCGTTGGATCAATTGATAGCGGAACACTGCTGGCGACAGGCGCATTTCCCGTGGCGTGCCGCAACGCTGATGCAGCCAGTTGGCGTCGAGGTGGCTGGCGACGAAATCGGTGATGATCTCCGCGCGCTCACGGTCGTCGATCGGGATTTCCTTGTTCAGGCCGTTGAGCAGATTGGCGGTGTCGTAAGAGCCTGTGCTCACCGACAACACTGGTAAACCGGCCTGCAAGGCACCTCGGCACAAGTCCATGATGCGCGGATCGGGCAGGGTGTCGCTGGTCAGCAACAGGCCGGCCAGCGGCACGCCATTAATTGCGGCGAGGCTGACGGCGAGGATGATGTCGTCGCGATCCCCCGGCGTTACCACCAGCACGCCGGGCTTGAGCAACTCGACAGTGTTGCGCATGGTCCGTGCGCAGATGATGATTTTGGTCATGCGCCGGGTTTCGTAGTCGCCAGCGTTGAGCACTTGCGCGCCCATCAGGTCGGCGACGTCGCGAGTACGGGGCGCGTTGAGTTCCGGCTGGAACGGGATGCAGCCGAGCAGGCGGAAATCACCGCTGCGCAGAAGTGGCGAATGTTCCTTCAGACGCGCGGCGAAGGCGTCCATGCTCTCGTCGGTCTTGACCTTGTTGAGGATCACGCCGAGGACTTTCGGGTCTTTCGGGCCACCGAACAACTGCGCCTGCAGTTCGACGCGGCCGGAGAGTTCGGCGAGCACTTCGTTTTCCGGCGCCGAAACCAGGATCACCTCGGCATCGAGACTTTTGGCCAGATGCAGATTGACCCGCGCGGCGTAACTGGCGCTGCGGGTCGGCACCATGCCTTCAACCACCAGCACGTCTTTGCCGACGGCGGCCTGCTGATACAGGGCGATGATTTCTTCGAGCAACTCATCGAGCTGACCGTCGCCGAGCATCCGCTCGACATGGGCAAGACCCAGCGGCTGCGGCGGTTTCAGGCCGTGGGTGCGCGCCATCAGCTCGGTGGAGCGCTCAGGGCCTGTGTCGCCGGGATGCGGCTGGGCAATCGGTTTGAAGAAGCCGACTTTCAGCCCGGCCCGTTCAAGCGTACGCACCAGCCCGAGGCTGATGGAGGTCAGACCCACACCAAAATCGGTGGGTGCGATAAAAAAAGTTTGCATGCGAATTCTCTAAGGGTGCATGGCAATGGCTGTCGTCTATAGCTGACGATCTGCCGAAATTCAGTCGCCAAGGTTATCGCTAACCGAGCCTTGTGCGCACCAACCGCAGGCAAAGGGTTGGCCTATTTTTTCAATACGTTGCGCCGGGTCCAGCACCCACGCTCGCGATTGCCATGGCGGCTGATGGCGCAGGTGTTGGGTGTGGCCGCAGGAAAGCTCGACCACCCAGTGACCGTCTTCGTCCTGATGGAAGCCGCTGATCGTCGAATCCCGTTTGTCCGGGTTGTGTTCGCTTTCGCGCGATTGCTTCGCTAAACTTGGCCTTTCTATATTCTTATGCAAAAGGTCTCGCCCCATGCTGATCGCCGCCAATAAGGCTGTCTCCATCGACTATACCCTGACCAACGACGCTGGTGAGGTCATCGACAGCTCCGCCGGCGGCGCTCCGCTGGTCTACCTGCAAGGCGCAGGCAACATCATCCCGGGCCTGGAAAAAGCTCTGGAAGGCAAAGCTGTTGGTGACGAGCTGGACGTTTCCGTTGAGCCAGAAGACGCTTACGGCGAATACGCTGCTGAGCTGGTCAGCACCCTGAGCCGCAGCATGTTCGAAGGCGTTGACGAGCTGGAAGTCGGCATGCAGTTCCACGCTTCGGCGCCGGACGGCCAAATGCAAATCGTCACTATCCGTGACCTGGACGGCGACGACGTGACTGTCGACGGCAACCACCCACTGGCCGGTCAGCGCCTGAACTTCAAAGTGAAGATCGTTGCTATCCGTGACGCCAGCCAGGAAGAAGTCGCTCATGGCCACGTCCATGGCGAAGGTGGCCATCACCACTGATTTTCTGCGCTAAGCTTTTGAGAACTGGAGAGGCGCCTGCGGGCGCCTTTTTAGTCCGCGGCTGTCCTTGGTGGCCTCGCCAAGTGGCTGTTTCGAGTAGAACACGGGAATCCTGGAGTTCGTCATGAGTGCTTTTCACGACCTTAAGTTGACAGCCCTGGATGGTCAGGAGCTACCGCTGGCGCCCTTCAAGGGCCAAGTCGTGCTGGTGGTCAACGTCGCCTCCAAATGCGGCTTGACCCCACAGTATGCGGCGCTGGAAAACCTCCATCAGCAATTCAAAGGTAAAGGCTTCAGTGTGTTGGGCCTGCCGTGCAACCAGTTTGCCGGTCAGGAACCAGGCACCGAACAGGAAATTCAAGAGTTCTGCAGCCTCAACTATGGCGTGACGTTCCCGTTGTCGAGCAAGCTCGAAGTCAACGGTCACGACCGTCATCAGCTCTACCGTCTGCTGGCGGGCGAGGGCGCGGAATTTCCCGGTGATATCACTTGGAATTTCGAAAAGTTTCTGCTCGGCAAGGACGGCCGGGTGCTGGCCCGCTTCTCGCCGCGCACGGCGCCGGATGATCCGACCATCGTGCACGCGATTGAAAAAGCGTTGAGCTGAAACACGAAAATCGCAGCCCTTGAGCTGCGATTTTTTTGCCTGCCTTTTGTCCCTTAATCATTCAGATCAATAGTGCTATCGCGTTGATGTCTTCACACATATTATCGCCGTCATATGGTTTTATGCCCTCGATAACGTTTTTGTGGAGCCTTTCGATGCCCGTTCAAGCCTTGTTCAAACCGTTCCACCTCGGTGCGCTCGAACTGCCGACCCGTGTGGTCATGGCGCCTATGACCCGTTCGTTTTCCCCGGGTGGCGTACCCAACTCCAAGGTCATCGAGTACTACCGCCGCCGCGCAGCCGCGGGTGTGGGCCTGATCATCACCGAAGGCACCACTGTCGGCCACCAGGCATCGAACGGCTATCCGAACGTCCCGCAGTTCTTTGGTGAAGCGCCGTTGGCCGGTTGGAAAAAAGTGGTCGATGCCGTACACGCTGAGGGCGGCAAGATCGTTCCGCAACTGTGGCACGTCGGCAGTGTTCGTCGCATCGGCACCGAGCCGGACGCCAGCGTGCCGGGTTATGGCCCGACGGAAAAACTCAAGGATGGTCAGGTCGTCGTGCACGGCATGACCAAACAGGATATCCAGGACGTCATCGCCGCGTTCGCTCAAGCGGCCAAGGATGCGCAAAGCATTGGCATGGACGGCGTCGAAATCCACGGCGCCCACGGTTATCTGGTCGACCAGTTCTTCTGGGAAGGCAGCAACCAGCGCACCGACGAATACGGCGGCAGCCTGGCCAACCGTTCGCGTTTCGCCATCGAACTGATTCAAGCGGTGCGTGCGGCGGTCGGAGAAGGTTTCCCGATCATCTTCCGTTTCTCGCAGTGGAAGCAGCAGGACTACACCGCGCGTCTGGTGCAAACACCGGAAGCGTTGGGCGAGTTCCTCAAACCGTTGTCCGACGCAGGTGTGGATATTTTCCACTGCTCGACTCGCCGCTTCTGGGAACCGGAATTCGACGGCTCCGAGCTGAACCTGGCCGGATGGACGCGCAAACTGACTGGCAAACCGACCATCACTGTCGGCAGCGTCGGCCTGGATGGTGAGTTCCTGCAGTTCATGGTTAACACCGACAAGGTTGCTCAACCAGCCAGTCTGGAGAACCTGCTGGAGCGTCTGAACAAAGAGGAGTTTGATCTGGTGGCGGTGGGCCGTGCCCTGCTGGTCGATCCGGACTGGGCGCTGAAAGTACGCGAAGGGCGTGAGCAGGACATTCTGCCGTTCAGCCGTGAGGCGTTGATGACGCTGGTTTAACGGGCGCTCTCACTGACGCTATCGCGAGCAGGCGCGCTCCTGCCATTGACCGTGTTCTTCCTTATGAAATGCGATCAATGTAGGAGTGAGCCTGCTCGCGATGACGCCTTCACTGTCAGTAAAGATTCAGGGCAATGTCTGAGCATTCGGCACCACCTGCTCCCCCACACACGCCCCCCGCAAGTGACTTTCAAACTGCTCAATGATCGCCGCCCACCCTTGGCGACTCGCATGCTGCCGGGCATTCAGGCGCACGCAACGTAACGTTTCTTCTTCCTCAAGCAACCACGCCGCCGCATCGCAAAACGCTTCTTCATCGCCGGGCATCGCCAGCACGCCGTTGTAGCCATGGCGAATATGTTGCGCCGCTGCTGCCTGATCGTAAGCGACCACCCCAAGTCCTGAGGCCAGTGCTTCCAGCACGACGTTGCCAAAGGTTTCGGTCAGGCTCGGAAACAGAAACACATCGCCCGACGCATAGTGCGCCGCCAACGCTTCACCGCGCTGTGAGCCGCAGAAGATCGCGTCGGGCAGATCCTTTTCCAATGCCATTCGTTGCGGCCCGTCACCGACCACGATCAGCTTCAGATTGCGCTGTGGATAAGTGCTTCGCAGTTTTTCGAAGCTGCGTTTGAGCAAGCCAAGGTTTTTCTCCGGCGCGAGCCGTCCTACATGAATCACCGCAATGTCTCGCTCGCCCAATCCCCATTGCTCACGCAGAGCGTTCAAACGCTTGGCCGGATGAAACAACTGGCTGTCCACACCTCGGGACAGTAGCGCCAGACGCTCGAAATGCCGACGCTCCAGCTCCAGGCGCTGGCTCACGCTCGGCACCAGCGTCAGCGCCGAACGGTTGTGAAACCAGCGCAGGTAATGCGTAAGCATGCGGGTCAAGAGACCAAGGCCGTACTGACTGGTGTATTGCTGGAAATTCGTATGAAAGCCGCTGACCACCGAGATTCCCAGTCGCCGCGCTGCCCGCAACGCCGACAAACCCAGCGGCCCTTCAGTCGCGATATACAACACATCCGGGCGCTGGCGCTTCCACCGTCGTAGCAGTTTATGCATCGACGATTGACCCCATTGCAGCCCTGGATAGCCCGGTAACGGCCAACCCCGGCACAGCAGTAGGGCGTCGTCTTCATTGCGCTGTGGATCGTCGGCCTGACGTGGGCGCACCAATTCGACCTGATGCCCCCGCGCGCGCAATCCATCGCACAGGCGGCCAAGGGTGTTGGCCACACCGTTGATTTCCGGTGGGAAGGTTTCGGTGATCAGAGTGATGTGCAGAGCTGTCGTCATGACCTCAGTGTCGGCTGAGGCCATGTCGTGCTTGTGACATTCGGATGATGGATTTGTGA
Source organism: Pseudomonas sp. LBUM1652 (assembly GCF_059716105.1). NCBI lineage: Bacteria > Pseudomonadati > Pseudomonadota > Gammaproteobacteria > Pseudomonadales > Pseudomonadaceae > Pseudomonas > Pseudomonas sp. LBUM1652. The sequence goes on from NZ_CP166804.1 coordinate 1,033,223, forward strand.
CGGGTCTAGCGCTGAGTCACCAGATTCTCGGCACCACGCTCACGTACCCAGAACAAAGTCGCCCCGGCCACAGCTGCAGGCATCATCAGGATGTTGACCACCGGAATCAGCAGTACCAGGTAGACGATCCCGCCAAAGCTCATGCTCTGCCAGCGTTTCTGCCGCAGCCAGGCGAGCATTTCGTTCCAGCCCAGTTTGTGGTTATCCGCCGGGTAGTCGATGTACTGGATCGCCATCATCCACACGCCAAACAATAGCCACAGGGGCGCGGCGATGATGTTCACTACCGGGATGAACGAGAGAATGAACAATCCGATCGCACGCGGCAGGAAGTAGCCAAGCTTGCGCATTTCCCGAGCGAGGGTACGCGGGACCATCGCGATCAGTTCGCCCCAGCTGAACGCCGGGAAGTCATCGGTGCCGCGTACCACCACTTCGACCTTTTCCGCGAGGAAGCCGTTGAAGGGCGCTGCAATGATGTTGGCGAGCATGGTGAAGCTGAAAAACACCATCAGTGCGACGAGCACGACAAACAGCGGCCACAGGATGTAGCTGAGAAAGCTCAGCCATTCGGGCAGCGACGGCATCAGCGTATCGACCCACAGGCTGAACTGGTGGCCGGCCAGATAGATCAATCCGACGAACAGCACCAGGTTGATGGCCAGCGGCAGCAGCACAAACAATCGCAGGCTGGGGCTAAGGACCAGTTTGAGGCCTTCGCGCAGGTATTGCGGGCCGGACAGAACAGGGGCGGGCATAAGGTGCTCCGAGCAAGGGAAAACGCGCCGACCTTACCGACTTTGCAATGGCTGCGAAAGCGCGGCAGAGTGATCGACATCCACTGTAACAAAGACGTCCATCTCGTCAGTGTGTCGGCATAGAGACCACCTATGAGCTGGATTGTTAAACCGTATTTCCTTAATCTTGCCCCCCTCGATACGCTGCACCCAACTTTTTACAGGACTGTCGAGCTCATACCTTCCCCAAGGTTATCCACGGTCCTTTTTTATTCCCGCCGGCAGTCCGGCGTTCCGCGCCAGTTTTTCGGCCCGGTCAACAGGAGCAGGTCATGTCTGAAGTCCGTCATTCGCGAGTGATTATTCTCGGTTCCGGCCCTGCCGGGTACAGCGCTGCGGTCTATGCCGCCCGTGCCAACCTCAAGCCACTGCTGATCACCGGCATGCAGGCTGGCGGTCAGCTGACCACCACCACCGAAGTCGACAACTGGCCGGGCGATGTTCACGGTCTCACCGGCCCGGTGCTGATGGAGCGTATGCGCGAGCACGCCGAGCGTTTTGAAACCGAGATCGTCTTTGATCACATCAACGCCGTGGACTTCGCTTCCAAGCCGTACAGCCTGACTGGCGACAGCGCGACCTACACTTGCGACGCCCTGATCATCGCCACCGGCGCCAGCGCTCGTTACCTGGGCCTGCCGTCGGAAGAAGCGTTCATGGGCAAAGGCGTTTCGGCCTGCGCGACCTGCGACGGTTTCTTCTATCGCAACAAGCCTGTTGCAGTGGTCGGTGGCGGCAACACCGCTGTTGAAGAAGCGCTGTACCTGGCCAACATCGCCAGCACCGTGACCCTGATCCACCGTCGCGAAACCTTCCGCGCCGAGAAGATCCTGATCGACAAGCTCAATGCCCGTGTGGCTGAAGGCAAGATCATCCTCAAGTTGAACGCCAATCTGGACGAAGTCCTGGGCGACAACATGGGTGTGACCGGTGCGCGTCTGAAGAACAACGACGCCAGCTTCGACGAGATCAAAGTCGACGGCGTGTTCATCGCCATTGGCCACACCCCGAACACTTCGCTGTTCGAAGGCCAGTTGACTTTGAAGGACGGTTATCTGGTGGTGCAGGGCGGCCGTGACGGCAACGCCACTGCGACCAGTGTTGAAGGCATCTTTGCCGCCGGTGACGTGGCTGACCACGTTTACCGTCAGGCCATCACCTCGGCTGGCGCTGGCTGCATGGCGGCACTGGACACCGAGCGTTACCTGGACGGTCTGCAGAACGCTTCGTTCTAAGATCGCAGGCATAAAAAAACCGGCTTCGGCCGGTTTTTTTATGTTCATTCAAATGTGGGAGCGAGCAAGCTCGCTCCCACAGGGAATGTAATGGGGCTGAGATTAGCGGCGGGTCAGGGGCGGCGCGGTGAACTTCACACCGGCCAGACCACTAGCGATCAACGCACGAATATTGCCGTGATCACTGCCCTCAGGCGTGGCCACCACCGAACGGTAATGTTCGCCAAACGCCAGCAGCGCTTCCTCATCGCTCAAGCCTTCCAGCAGCGCCAGACCCAGGGTCTTGCACGAACCTTCGTTCTGCCCGGCGGCGTTTTCCACGCCACCGTTGTTGAACGCCTGAGGCTGGTAGTCGTAACCGGCGGCGATGAAGGCCAGGGTGTCGGCGAAAACGTGTTCGCCGCTTTTGAGGCTGGCGCGCAGGGTGTTGAGATCACTCATTGGGTTTTCCTTTGGCGAACGCTGCTTGTTGTTCGGCGTTGGCTTCTTGCTGAAACTGGGCTTTCCACTCGGCGTACGGCATGCCGTAAACCACTTCGCGGGCGTCGTCGAGGCTGACTTCGATCTGGCGCTCGTCGGCTTCGGCCTTGTACCACTTCGACAGGCAGTTGCGGCAGAACCCGGCAAGGTTCATCAGGTCGATGTTCTGCACGTCCTTGCGGCTGTCCAGGTGCGCAACCAGCCGGCGGAAGGCGGCGGCTTCGAGTTCGAGGCGTTGTTGCTCGGTCATGATGGGCTCTGTGCAGTCAATACGTGGCGCGGATGATAAAAGTCTGGCGACCAATGCGCCAGCCTCGCTCAGCGGCTGGCGGCGAGGGTGATCGACACCGATTCGGCAAAACGCAGCGCGTGCGGCTTGTCGACTTCGACTTCGGCGTACAGCACTGAACCGTTGCTCATCACCAGATCGAGCAATTCCTGAGTCAGTCGTTCAAGCAGCGCAAAGCGGTTGCCCTCGACGTGGGCGATGATCGCCTTGGTGATGGTGCGGTAATTGAGTGCATGGTCGATGTCGTTATCACGCACCGCTTCCTGCGCGGCGTACAGAATGGTGACGTTGATCAGCACATCCTGCTTGTTGAGGATCTCGTCCTCGTTGATCCCGATAAAGGTGCGCAAGCGCAGATCCTTGACCCGGATGCGCGCCATTCCCGGTTGAAGTTGTGGCATTTATTTGCTCCGTCCAATCAATTGCAGGAACTCCTGGCGGGTGTTGCTCGAGTCGCGAAAAGCGCCAAGCATGACCGAGGTGTTCATGGTCGAATTCTGTTTCTCGACACCGCGCATCATCATGCACATGTGTCTGGCCTCGATGACCACGGCGACGCCGGCGGCATCAGTGACCTGTTGCACCGCATCGGCGATTTGCCGGGTGAGATTCTCCTGGATCTGCAGGCGTCGGGCGAACATGTCCACCAGTCGCGCGATCTTCGACAACCCCAACACTTTGCCGGTCGGAATATACGCCACATGGGCCTTGCCGATGAAGGGCAGCAGGTGATGTTCGCATAACGAGTACAACTCGATGTCCGCGACGATGATCATCTCATCGCTGTCCGAAGCAAACAGTGCGCCATTGACGATCGCGTCGACGCTCTGCTCATAACCGTGACACAGGTATTGCATGGCCTTGGCCGCACGTACCGGAGTGTCGAGTAATCCTTCGCGGTCGGGGTCTTCACCGAGGCCGATGAGGATTTCGCGGTAATTCTCGGGCAGGGAGCGGGTCATGGAACATCCTCGCGGGCGGGGTTATTTGACGTGCCGCCCGCCGTTGACGGTCAGGGTCGTGCCGGTTACATACGGGTTATCGAGCAGATAGCGCAGGCTTTGGTAGATCACTTCGCTGCCGGGTTCGATGCCCAGCGCGGATTTGGCCAGTGCCTTGGCGCGGTACGCCGCGTCGTCGTCGGGATTGAACAATAGCAGGGCCGGCGCGATGCCGTTGACCTTGATTGCTGGCGCGTAGCGGGCGGCGAAGGACAGGGTCAGGCTGTCGAGCCCGGCTTTGCTCGCGCAGTAACCGATGTGCTTGCTGCTGCCCTTGCGGGTGACATCGTCGCTGATGTGGATGATGTCGGCGGGCGTCGATTGCTGGAGCAAACCGGCGCAGTGCAGGTTGATCAGGTAGGGAGCGAGCATGTGAATGTTGAACATGCGGCTGAACGCTTCGGCTTCACTGTCCGGAGTTTCCGCCAGCCATTCGGAGGCGTTGTGCACGATCGCCCGCAGGCTGACGGTGAGGGTTTTCAATTCAGCGATGAATGCCAGGATGGTCGTTTCGCTGGAAAAGTCTGCAAATACACCAACGGCACCCAGATCCCGCAGCATTTGCACGCCGGGACGTTCGCTGCGGTAGGTGAAGATCACCGGGTGGCCGTCTTCCAGCAAACGTTGCGCGCAATGCAGACCGACGCGCTGGCCGGCACCGGTGATCAGGATCGGGGCGCAATTTGTGGTCATGAGTGGCTCGCATCGCGGTTGGAGCGAAACTATACCAGCGACGCGTGCCGTGGAACTACGGCGGCTTGCCTTAACGATTTTGTGTTGACGGCGTAACAGGCAAGGGGCGCGTTGGCGCACCGTTCAACCAGTTCGCCAACAACCGTGTCGACAAGGGAATAAAGAAGTAAACCATCAGTGGCGTCAGGCAGGCCGTGCTGATCAACACCCGTGGCAACAGACTCATGTCTGCGAGGAGCGGGCCGAGGACAAAGTTGAACAGCAGTGATACCGGAAAGAACGCCAGCCAGATCGCAACGGCCTGTTTCCAGCGCGGCGGACGTGCACCGATTGCGCCCGTTCCGAACCAGCCCTCGATGCCGCTGACGCGGTGTTCTTTCGGGTGTGCAAACAGATCGCTGCCACGGTCCAGCCACGCTGTACGCGAAGCCGAATGCTCCCACGCATGCAAAGTCTGCTCATCGACAAAGCGGAAAATGATCTGGAATTCGTTATCGCCGGGCGGCGGGGCGAGCACGCCGGAGCCCAGATAGCCAGGAAAGTCGGTGGCCAATTGTTCGCCTTCGCGCAGCCAGATGATCAGATCCTGATAGCGGCCATCGGCGACGCGGCGCGCGACCATTAGCGTAACGGGTGAAGTAGACATTATGTATCTCCGTATCTCGGTGCGTCGCTCCGGGTAGGAGTTTCGCCTGACGCAGGCCGGGGTAGTGGCTTGCGTATTTCAACTAGCAAGGATTATTCCTTATTTTCCTGATTAAACCAGTGGCTTTCGTCGCAGATCATCGCGGGGTTAGAATAGGATCCAAGCCCACAAGGACGTTGAACGTACTATGCCTGTCATGACGGACGTCAGCCCTGCCTCGCAGGCATCTGTTGCGCTCGAGCGCGAAGATCTTTTCCCCATTCGGGAAGTTTCACGGTTGACCGGTGTCAACCCGGTCACCCTGCGCGCTTGGGAGCGACGCTATGGTTTGATTCAACCGACGCGCACCGAAAGTGGGCATCGTTTGTATTCGATGTCAGATATCGAGCGCGTTCGCAGCATCGTCGATTGGATCGACCGAGGTGTGGCGGTCAGCAAGATTGGCAAGATCCTCGCTAAAACCGAACCGCTGAAGGTGCTCGCACACATCATCCCCGATGATTTGGTGCAGGCCGACTACCAGCAATGGCAGCACCAGTTGCAACGTGCGGTCAGTGCTTTCGACGATTTCGAACTGGATCGGGTTTATGGTCAGATTTTTTCTTCGTACGCTTTGCCGGTCGTGTTTCAAGACATCTTGATGCCGCTCTGGCGGCAATTGCTGCAGCGTCAGGAAGCCTTTGGTCAAACCAGTGAGTGGCTGTTTCTCGATGGATACCTGCGCGCGCGGGTGCTGCAGCGAATCATCGTTCTGCGCGGCTCACAGCCGCGCAAGATCATTGTCAGTGCCCTGGCCGGTCAGTGCCGCGAACTTGAATTGCTGGTGGCTGCGCTGTTTCTCAGTAGCAGCGATTCGGGCGTGCGGGTGCTCACCACCGGCCAGCCGTTCGACGAGCTGACGCTGGTTTGCGAGAAGATCAAGCCACAGGCTCTGGTGCTGTTTTCCAACCACGCACCGGCCGCGGAATTGCCACGGCGTTTGAATCGGTTGGCCTTGAGTCTTGATTGTCAGTTGCTGCTGGCGGGGGATGCATCCGATCTGGCACAGGAAAGCCTCAGCGGAACTTCGATTGGTTGTGTTGGCAACGAAGGGGCGACGATGCGTCAGCGTCTGATGCAGATACTGGCAGGCAAGCTCGATACCTGAGGCTCAGGTGTGCAGGGCGGGATGGGTCAGGCGGTGTTGTTGCAGAATGAACTGGCGCAGGCGTTCGGTTTCATCCGCATCGCTTTGGCTCAGTTCGTAAGCGTAGAAACCGCTTTCGGTTTCCCGTTCGAATTGGCCGCGCAGTGAAATCCGCTCATAGCCGGAAGGGCTGAACCACAACGCGAAATGCTTGGGGGGTTTGGTCTTGTTGCGCATTTCCAGCAGTACGCCTTTGTGCGAAACCTCGTGAACCCACATCGTGCCCGGTTGGCCTTTGGCGTTTTCCAGCGCCACCGGCTCTTCGAGGGTAAGCCGCCATGGGCGCACCATCGGGCCGTCTTCGTAAATGCTCGGAACACCGAGGCGCAGATGTAGCGCATGAAACTCGTCTTCCACCAAGTGCAGTGGAAAAGTCATCTGTTGATTTTCGAAATTGGCCTGAATGGTGACTTGCTCATGAGCGGCCAGGCGCGTGAGCAAATCACGGATCTGCGAACCACCATTAACCAATAGACTCGACGTCGCATCCCGCACGTTCAATTGCGGGTTGTGCTGCATGGTCTGGATGAAATCCAGCTCATCCTGGGTCAGGAGGGCGTCGCGTTGCATGGTGCGCTCGAAAGTAATAGTTACAAAGTCATTGGTGATTGTAGTTACTGACCATCAGTTCGCTGTTTTGTTTGCGCCGTTCGTCGCTTTCAAGGCAGCCAGTTCACTTTGCAGGGCCGCGACCTGCGCCTCCAACTGCGCCACTCTTTGCTGTGCCTTGACCTGAACGGTCACGTCCTTTTGTACCCCGATAAAGTACGTCTGCCCGTCATCGGCGTTTTTCACCGTTGACACCGACAGTTCATTCCAGAACGGCGTGCCGTCCTTGCGATAGTTGCGCAGGACTTCCCGGCACGAACCATTGCGGCGCAGTGTTTCGCGAATCAGCTCCAGACTTTCTTGATCCCGGTCTCCGGCCTGCAGAAAGCGGCAGTCCTGATAGAGAATTTCCTCGCTGGTGTAACCGGTCATGCGTTCGAAGGCCGGATTGACGTAAATCAGGATGTTGTCCTGTTCACCTTCCTTCTCCGCGACCACAATTCCGTCGTTTGATGCGTTGATTACCAATTGCAGCAGACTGGCGTTGATCATCTTTGAATCCTTTCAGAGTTGTCAGTGGCGGGCATTTTAAAAGATCAGTGGAAGCTGTCTATAGGCCAGCAATGCGCATTGAGAGCCAATCGCAACTTCTTGGCTCAGGCTGTTAATATCGCCGCTCATTTTTTCAGTTTCAGGATCAGATTGATGAAAGTCGCCATCCTCTCCGGTTCGGTCTACGGCACCGCCGAAGAAGTCGCCCGCCACGCCCAGAACCTGCTGAAAGCCGCCGGCTTTGAAACCTTCTACAACCCGCGCGCCAGCCTGGCCGATATCCAGTCTTTCGCGCCTGAAGCGTTTCTCGCGGTGACTTCGACCACCGGCATGGGCGAATTGCCGGACAATCTGCAACCGCTGTATTCGACCATTCGTGATCAATTGCCGGCCGCCTGGCGCGGTTTGCCGGGCGCAGTGATTGCCTTGGGCGATGCCAGCTACGGCGATACCTTTTGCGGTGGCGGTGAGCAAATGCGTGAACTGTTCGCCGAGCTTGGCCTGCGTGAAGCGCAGGACATGCTGCGCATCGACGCCAGCGAAAGCGTCACCCCGGAAACCGACGCCGAGCCTTGGTTGGCGCAGCTGATCGATACACTCAAGGGTTGATCGGCCGCTCGCGCACCAGGGCCAGCCAGGCTTGTGCAGCGTTCGACAGATAAGCGCCCTGACGCCAGATGAACGCGATGTCCCAGCGCAAATAGTCCGGCGCTCGCAAGGTCAGGCGCACCACGCCGGGTCGCACCAGGCCGCGCGCGACCACGCTGGGCAACAGCACCACGCCTTGCCCGGCAGCCACCAGTGCCGCAAGAAAATCCGCCTGACCACTGCGTCCACCTTCTTTGGGTGTGAAACCCATTTGCTGACAGGCCTGCAGCAAGCGGTCGTTGAGCACAAAGCTGCGCTGATACAGCAGAAACGGCGTGTCGGCCAACTCCTCCAGACCAATCTCACCCCGTTTCGCCAATGGGTGATCCATCGGTAACAGGGCGTCGAGTTTCTCGTCGCAGAACGGCTGAAAGTCGAACTGTGGATCTTTCGGCAACAGGCTGCCGCCCAACTCCAGTTCACCGCTCAACACCGCTTGCTCAATGTTGCGACTACCCCCCTCAAGCAACTGAATGCTGATGTTCGGGTAGCGTCGGCGGTATTCGGCAAACAGCCCGGCAAACAGTGCATCACTGCCCAGCAGTGGCAAACCGAGGCGTAATTCGCCACGGGCCAGGTGGCTGAGGTCGTCCAGTTCAACGAGCAACTCATTGCGCAAGCGCAGCATGCCTTCGGCCCGTTGCAGTACCACGCTGCCGGCGGCGGTCAGGCGTAACTGTGAGCCCAGCCGTTCGAGCAACGGCGTGCCGAGGCTCTGTTCCAGTTGCGCGACTTGTTTACTCACCGCCGATTGACTGATGTGCAGGGTTTTCGCGGCTTGAGTAAACCCGCCCTGATGCATGACTTCGACAAAACTGCGTAGCTGTTTGAATTCCATTCGCCTGATTCCGTTTTGGAATGGCTTTGAGTCTAACAATTCGCTTCGGGGATGGCAGGGCGCTTCGTAAAATGAGCTCCAGTCAGGAGCAAAACCATATGAACGCCGCCACCCTTAAGTATCTTTCCCGTTTATTCGCCGAGCTGGCCGTGTTGCTCGGCCTCTACCTGCTCGGCTGCCAACTCGCCACGTGGCTGGCCATGCCGATTCCCGGCGGCGTGATCGGCATGGCGGTGTTGCTGCTGACGTTCGCCTTTGGCTGGATCAAACCCGCAGCGCTGCAACTGGGCGCAGGCTTACTGATGGCCGAGATGTTGCTGTTTTTCATTCCGGCGCTTATGAGCCTGCTGGATTACGGCGCGCTGTTGCGCAATGACGGCTGGCGGATTCTGCTGGTAATCGCCGTCAGCACATTGATGGTGATGCTGGTGACGGCGTTCACCGTGGAGTTGGCTGTCCGCATGAGGCGTTCCCATGAAGCTTGAACTCATGCCGATGTTCTGGCTCGCCTTCACCCTGTTGGCGTACCTGTTCAGCCGCTGGATTTATCGCCGCACCGGGCGATACCTGTTGTCACCGCTGATTCTGGTACCGGTGCTGCTGCTGGCGCTCGCCGTGCCGCTGCACACTGCTTACGCCGAATATTCGAGCAACACCCATTGGCTGATGCTGGTGCTTGGCCCGGTCACCGTCGCCTTCGCCGTGCCGATCTGGCAGCAGCGGCGCCTGCTGATGCGGCACTGGCCAGCATTGCTGCTGGGCATGGTCGCCGGCAGTGCGGCATCGATCGGCACCTCGTTCGGGCTGGCCAAGGCGTTGGCGCTGGACAGTTCGGTAACGATGTCACTGGTGCCGCGTTCAATCACCACGCCGTTCGCCATGCCGCTGGCGCAGGATCTGGGTGGCGTGCCGGAACTGACCGCGGTGTTCGTGATGTTCACCGGCGTGTTCGGCGCGATGCTCGGCGGGGTGCTCTTGAAGTGGTTGCCGTTGCGCAGCGCCTTGGCGCGTGGCGCGCTGTTCGGTGTCGGCGCGCACGGTGCTGGCGTCAGTCGGGCGCATGAAGTCGGCGGCGAAGAAGGCTCTGTGGCGGGGCTGGTGATGGTGTTGACCGGGTTGCTCAACCTGTTCGCCGCGCCGTTGTTGGCGTCGTTGCTTTGACCTGGATCCAAGGTGTTTGCGTTGCTGACCCGCTCAGTCATCAAGCTGGCTGGCAATGCAACTACGCGATCGACTGCGCCTGACTAGACTGCACAGACGTGCAAAACAAGAAGAACGCAGAGGTGCATACAGTGAGCGTAGCCCCCGTCCAATCGTCCCTTAATGTCAAAGACCAGGTCAGCGCCGCGGAATGGCAGACCCGAGTCGATCTCGCCGCCTGTTATCGTCTGGTCGCATTGCATGGCTGGGACGATCTGATCTTCACCCATATTTCCGCCAAGGTGCCGGGCACCGAAGATTTCCTGATCAATCCGTTCGGCCTGATGTTCCACGAAATCACTGCGTCGAGCCTGGTGAAAGTCGATCAGGCCGGCAATAAACTCATGGACAGCCCTTACGAAATCAACCCGGCGGGTTACACCATTCACAGCGCCGTACACGAAGTACGGCACGATGTGGTTTGCGTGCTGCATACACACACGGCCTCGGGTGTGGCGGTGTCGGCGCAGAAGCAGGGCGTGTTGCCGATTAGCCAGCAATCATTGTTCGTGCTGTCGAGCCTGGCCTATCACGGCTATGAAGGTGTTGCGCTGAACCACGAAGAGAAGGCGCGCTTGCAATCTGACCTGGGCGAGAACAATTTCCTGATGCTGCACAACCACGGTCTGCTGACTTGTGGCGGCACCATCGCCGATACCTTTCTGATGATGTTCACCTTCCAACGCGCCTGCGACATCCAGGTGATGGCGCAGACCGGCGGCGCTGAACTCATCGCCATCGAACCGCAGATTCTGGCAGGCGCCAAGGCGATGATCGCCGGTGTCACCAAAAGTGCACAAGGCATGGGTGGCGCGCTGGCCTGGCCGGCGCTGCTGCGCAAACTCGATAAACAAGACCCCGGATATAAACTCTAATGCCTCTTGCCGAGATTCCTCTGTGTGTCTGGCGCAAACGCAGCCAGACGTTTGTCTTTCGTGGCCAGCCGATCCGTTACTGGACGACGGGGCAGGGCGAGCCGCTGCTGCTGATCCACGGCTTCCCGACCGCCAGTTGGGACTGGCATTACCTGTGGCAGCCACTGGCCCAGCGTTATCGGGTGATCGCTTGCGACATGCTCGGTTTCGGCGATTCGGCCAAACCGGTCAATCACAGCTACAGCCTTCTTGAGCAGGCCGATCTGCAACAGGCGTTGCTTGCACATTTGCAGGTCGAGCAACCGGTGCACATCCTCGCTCACGACTATGGCGATAGCGTCGCGCAGGAACTGCTCGCGCGGCATTACGAAGAGCAGATCGAGGTTGCCAGTTGCGTGTTTCTCAACGGTGGGTTGTTCCCGGAGACCCATCGCCCCGTATTAATGCAAAAACTGCTGCTCAGCCCATTGGGCTGGATGATCGGCCGCGCGTTTACCCGCGACGCGCTGGTGAAAAGCTTCCGCCAGATCTTCGGCCCGCAGACCCGCCCGAGCGAAAGTGAACTGGATGATTTCTGGAGCCTGATCGACAGTAATCACGGCCCGCGGATCATGCACAAACTGATCGGCTACATTCCTGAGCGCCGCGTGCAACGTGACCGCTGGGTGGCGGCGATGCAGCGCGGTGAAGTGCCGTTGCGGGTAATCGATGGTGAAGTCGATCCGATCTCTGGCGTTCACATGGTCGAGCGTTACCGCGAACTGATTGCCGATGCAGACACCGTGCTGTTGCCAGGCATCGGCCACTATCCGCAGACCGAAGCGCCGGCGCAGGTGCTCAAGCATTACCTGGCGTTTCGCGAACGCTTCGTGCTGCCACCGCGCAAAGTGGCGTGCTCCTGAAAGATCAATAGATCGCAGCCGGCGGCGATCTATTGATCTGGCTCCGCATCATCCCCCAGCCTTATCGCGCACCATTCAGCCCCAGCCGTGTTTGTTGTGACCGAAAGCTCCGTGCCTGACACTCGGAGAACTGTCCCTGGGCCTGCTGGAGTTGCCGTGATGAATGAGTCTGTGCGTTTCGAAGATAAAGTCGTAATCGTCACCGGAGCCGGTGGTGGCCTCGGACGCGCACACGCATTGTTGTTCGCCAGACAGGGCGCCAAAGTGCTGGTCAATGACCTCGGCGGCTCCACTCAGGGCGAAGGCGCCAACGCTTCTGCGGCCGACCGAGTGGTCGCGGAAATTCGCGAAGCCGGCGGCATCGCCGAAGCCAACCACGACTCGGTCACCGACGGCGACAAACTCGTACAGAACGCTCTCGACGTCTTCGGGCGTGTCGACGTAGTGGTCAACAACGCCGGGATCCTGCGCGACAAGACCTTCCATAAAATGGACGACGCTGACTGGGATCTGGTTTACCGCGTCCACGTCGAAGGCGCCTACAAAGTCACCCGCGCCGCATGGCCGCACCTTCGCGAGCAAAACTATGGCCGAGTGATCTTCACCGCCTCGACCTCGGGCATCTATGGCAACTTCGGCCAGTCCAACTACGGCATGGCCAAACTTGGCCTCTACGGTTTGACCCGTACGCTGGCCATCGAAGGCCGCAAGAACAACATCCTGGTCAACGCCATCGCGCCGACGGGTGGCACGCGCATGACCGAAGGCCTGATCCCGCCACAAGTGTTCGAGCAACTGAAGCCGGAACTGGTCAGCCCGCTGGTGGTGTACCTGGCTAGCGAAAACTGCCAGGAAACCTCGGGCCTGTTCGAAGTCGGCGGCGGCTGGATGGGCAAAGTGCGTTGGGAACGCAGCTTGGGCGCCGGGTTTGATCCACGGGTTGGATTTTCGCCGGAAGATGTGGCGGCGCATTGGCAACAGATTTGTGATTTCGAAGGCGCGGCGCATCCGCAGGACAACATTGAAGCGCTGAAGGAAATGATGGCGAATTTGCAGAAGTATTCGCTCTGATTTCTGCGCAGCAACCGACAGGGCTCAGTCGAGCCCTGCCATCTCCCCGCTAAAATCTCCCTTCCCGGCAAAATCCATCACCCATAAAAAAGGCCGCTGCAAACGCAGCGGCCAAGGTAAGACGTTGGATCAAGGAGCTACAAATCAACGTCAGTGAACACCAGGGTGATCAACCGAACACCTTCGATTGATCTGAAATCTGTCAGCAATGGCCTGATTTACTCAGTAGCCAAGGCTAGGGGCATTGCGGCGTATCCCGTGAAAGCCCGCTCAGAATACGGATTTGAATCTGTAGGAAAAATAGCGATTCCGGACATGCACTGTTACGGGGCATGCAACAGTGCCTCGCACCATGCGTTGCGCTGATGATCAACTATCCAGCCGACTCATGACTCGCGCAAAGCCCCGCTCCGCAAAGCCATTCATCCTTTCGAGTGACAACACGAATACCTCCTTGGTGCGCTTATCGACCCGTTCGCCCGGCAGTAGGGTGGGGCCTTCTGTCACTCACCGGGGAAGACGCATGACAAAAACAACAATGCGCGCCATCTTCACACCGCAGGCGCTGGCAGCCGCGGTGGCTCTGGGTTGCTGTGCCCAGGCGCAGGCGGTTTCGTTCAACATCGGGGAAATCGAGGGCACGTTCGATTCGTCGCTGTCGGTGGGGGCGAGTTGGGGCATGCGCGATGCCGACAAGTCGCTGGTCGGCACGGTCAACGGTGGTACCGGGCAATCCTCGACCGGTGATGACGGGCGCTTGAACTTCAAGAAGGGCGAGACCTTTTCGAAAATCGTCAAAGGCATTCACGATCTAGAACTGAAGTACGGCGACACCGGTGTGTTCGTGCGTGGCAAGTACTGGTACGACTTCGAACTCAAGGACGAAGACCGCGAGTTCAAACAGATCAGCGACAAGGGCCGCAAGGAAGGCGCCAAGTCGTCCGGCGCGCAGATTCTCGATGCGTTCGTCTATCACAACTATTCCATCGGCGATCTGCCGGGCACTGTGCGCGCCGGTAAACAAGTGGTCAGTTGGGGCGAAAGTACTTTCATCGGCAACTCGATCAACAGCATCAACCCGATCGACGTCTCGGCGTTCCGGCGTCCCGGCGCGGAGATCAAGGAAGGCCTGATTCCGGTGAACATGCTGTTCGGCTCGCAAGGCCTGACGGATCAGTTGACCGTTGAAGGCTTTTATCAACTGGAGTGGGACCAGACCGTACTCGACAACTGCGGCACGTTCTTCGGCGTCGACGTGGCGGCGGACGGTTGCAACAGCGGCTACACCGTCGGCAATCCGGCGATTGCGCCGTTGGTGCCGTTGACCACGGCATTTGGTCAGGGCATTCAAGTCACCCGCGAAGGCGTGGTGATCCCCCGTGGCGGCGACCGCGATGCGCGGGATTCCGGGCAGTGGGGCACGGCGTTGCGCTGGCTGGGTGACGACACCGAGTACGGCCTGTACTTCATGAACTACCACAGCCGCACGCCAACAGTGGGCACCACCACCGCAGGGCTTTCGACCCTGGCGGCGTTGCCGGGCATGGTCGGCATTGCCAACGGTCTGGCGCCCGGCAGCGGTTCGGGACTGGCGCAGAGTGTGATGCTCGGGCGCGGTGGCTATTACCTCGAATACCCGGAGGACATTCGCCTGTACGGCGCGAGCTTCTCCACCACATTGCCCACCGGAACGGCATGGACCGGCGAGATCAGTTATCGGCCCAACGCTCCGGTGCAGGTCAGTACCAACGACCTGACTCTGGCGCTGCTCAATCCGATTGCCGGCGGCGCGGCTTCGCCGATCGCGACGACGCCAGGTTCCGACAACAAGGGTTACCGACGCAAAGAGGTCACCCAGATCCAGAGCACTCTCACGCACTTTTTCGATCAGGTGTGGGGTGCTCAACGCCTGACTCTGGTCGGTGAAGCAGCGGTGGTGCGGGTCGGTGGTCTGGAGTCTCGCAGCAAGCTGCGTTACGGCCGCGACTCGGTGTACGGCCAGTACGGTTTCGGTGGCGATACCGACGGCTTCGTCACCTCGACTTCGTGGGGCTACCGCGCCCGGGCGATCCTCGATTACGCCAACGTGATCGGCGGGATCAACCTCAAACCCAACCTGTCGTGGTCGCATGACGTCGCCGGTTACGGCCCCAACGGTTTGTTCAACGAAGGTGCGAAAGCGATCAGCGTCGGCGTCGATGCCGATTACCGCAACACCTACACCGCGAGCCTCAGTTACACCGACTTTTTCGGCGGCGATTACAACGTCCTCGAAGACCGTGACTTCGTGGCCCTGAGCTTCGGCGTGAACTTCTGATCTGCCCGAGAAGGATGAAAGCAATGCGCAAAATGATTCTGCAATGCGGTGTGCTGGCCCTGAGTCTGTTGGCGGCCAACGTGATGGCGGCAGTGTCGCCGGATGAGGCAAACAAACTCGGCACCAGCCTGACCCCGCTCGGCGCCGAGAAGGCCGGCAACGCTGACGGTTCGATCCCGGCATGGACCGGTGGCATCCCGAAGAACGCCGGTGCGGTGGACAGCAAAGGCTTTCTCGCGGACCCGTTCGCCAGTGAAAAACCGTTGTTCACCATCACTGCGGCCAACGTCGACCAGTACAAGAGCAAGCTTTCCGACGGCCAGGTAGCCATGTTCAAACGCTACCCGCAAACCTACAAGATCCCGGTTTATCCGACCCACCGCACCGTCGCCGTGCCGCCGGAAATCTACGAGTCGGCCAAGCGCAGCGCACTCAACGTTACCAGCATCAACGACGGCAACGGCCTCGCCAATTTCACCGGTAATCGCTATTACGCTTTCCCGATTCCGAAGAATGGCGTCGAGGTGTTGTGGAACCACATCACCCGATACCACGGCGGCAATCTGCGCCGAATCATCACCCAGGTCACGCCGCAAACCAACGGCAGCTACACGCCGATCCGCTTCGAAGAAGAGATCGCCGTGCCGCAACTGATGAAGGATATCGATCCGGAAAAAGCCGCCAACGTGCTGACCTTCTTCAAGCAGTCGGTGACCGCGCCGGCACGGCTGGCCGGCAACGTGCTGTTGGTGCACGAAACTCTCGATCAAGTGAAAGAACCGCGTCTGGCGTGGATCTACAACGCCGGGCAGCGCCGGGTACGCCGCGCTCCGCAAGTCGCATATGACGGCCCGGGCACCGCCGCTGATGGCCTGCGTACGTCGGACAACTTCGACATGTTCTCCGGAGCACCGGATCGCTACGACTGGAAACTGGTCGGCAAGAAGGAAATGTACATTCCCTACAACAGCTACAAACTCGATTCGCCGAAGTTGAAATATGACGACATCGTCAAGGCCGGGCACATCAATCAGGATCTGACCCGCTATGAGTTGCACCGGGTCTGGGAAGTGATCGGCACGGTCAAGCCGAGCGAGCGACACATCTACGCCAAGCGCCACATGTACATCGACGAGGACAGCTGGCAAGTGGCGCTCGCCGACCACTACGACGGTCGCGGGCAACTGTGGCGCGTCGCCGAAGGTCACGCTCAGTACTACTACGATCACCAGGCTCAGGCCTACACCCTCGAAGCGCTCTACGACATCATTGCTGGCCGATACATTGCCCTGGGGATGAAGAACGAAGAGAAGCACAGCTTCGAATTCGGCTTCGAAGCCAAGGCTGCCGACTACACGCCATCGGCCCTGCGTGCCGAGGGGGTGCGGTAACATTTCGGATACATCGACTGAACAAAAGGCGACCGTACGGTCGCCTTTTTTATGGCCGCCAATCAGCGTGCTGAATACTTATCAACAAGCGGTTTGGAGAGGGCTAGGGTGAGCCAACAACTATAAAAAGGTTCAACCGATGACCGCCATGACGCCGTGTCTGGATCGCCCCGGATTTCTGCCCAGACTGTCCGCCCATCATCAGGCACGCTCGCGATTGAGCGAGCCGTTGATTGAGTCGATGGCGCGGGTCAGGCTGATCTGCGCTCCTGCGGGCAGTGGCAAGAGTGCGCTGCTTGCCGAGTGCCTGCTGCAGGCGCCGCCACGCTGCGAGGTCGGCTGGTTGCCGTTGGCAGGCGCGGCATTGAGTACCAGTGAATTTTGTCTGCGACTGGCGCAGGCGTTGGGGCTGGCCGAAACAACGGAGTCTGCTCTGGTCGCTGCGCTGAGTCGCTGGTCGAGGCCGACCTGGCTGTTTATCGATGACTACTGCCGCCTGCCGGATCCAGCGCTGGACGCGTTGCTTGATCGGTTATTGACGGTCAGCAGTTCCGCGTGCGTCTGGTGGATCGGCACGCGTAGACGCCCGCAATGCAACTGGCCACGCCTGCTGCTCGATGATGAACTGTACGAGTGCGAAAGCCCGACGCTGGCGCTCACGCAAGCAGAAATTGCCCATGCGCTGAAGCACTTGCCCGCCGAGCAGGCAAGCGACCTGTCCGCGCGAATCTACCAGCGAACCGCAGGCTGGTGCGCCGGGGTCCGCATGGCGCTGTTGCGCAAATGCGATTGGTCGCAGACAACTGAACCACAGCAACGCGTCGATACGCTGCTCGACTACCTGCAACATGAACTCTTCAGTGGCCTCACGCCGGAACTGACCGAAGTCTGGCGCGTGCTCGCACAAATGCCGCGCTTCAATGCTCAACTGTGCGAGCACTTGTTCGGCGCCGGGGAGGGGGCTGTACACCTGCGAACATTGCAAATGCTTGGCTGCTTTATTGAACCCTGGAATGATTCTGCGGACTGGTCGCACATTTTTCCGCCGCTGTCTCGCGTCGTGCGCGAGGAACATTGGCCATCGCGCCGTACATGGCATCGACGTGCCTGTCAGTGGTTCAGTGCCGCACGGGATTGGCGCTCGGCATTTGAACAGGCGTTATTGGCAGAAGAATATGAAGCCGCAGTCAGCCTGCTGCAGCACTTCAGCTTCGAGCAGTTGTTTGAAGAGCAAACTGTCGTGTTATTGGTGCAGTTGCACGAGCAACAAGGTGTGGAGTTGACCCTGAGCACCCCGCAACTGGTCGGGCTGATTACCGCTGCGTTGCTCTTTGCCGGTCGTTTCGAACAGGCAGCGAAATGCATCGGGCACCTGGGGCGGTTCATGCCGCAGCCTTCGCCAGCGCTTGAGCGGCAGTTGATTGCGCGTTGGCAAACGTCGCAAGGCTGGTTATTGCATTTGGAAGGGCGGATGGAGTCCGCTCATGAACACTTTTCGCAAGCGCTGGAGGTACTCGATCTCGAGAACTGGATCGCTCGGGTGATGTGTTTGTCAGGGTTGACCCAGCAGGCTCTGTTGCGCGGGGAGCTGGATCTGGCCCACGCGCTGAATCGCCAGGCGCTATGTCTGGCGCGGGCGCAAGGCTCGCTGGTTTTCGAAGCACTGCTTGAACTCGATCACGGACAATTGCTCGAGCAGCGCGGCGCTGCACCTCGGGCTGAAAGTCTGCTGGCGGGCGTGCATGATTTGCTCGCCCGGCAGCCGAACCGGCTGAGCCCTTTGCTGGGACGGATTGCCTTGCGTCGCGGGCGCCTTGCGCTGAGTCAGGGGCTGGATGCCTCGGCGGCTGCGTTTTTCCAGTCGGGGCTGGACGATTGCAAGCGCAATCAAGACAAGCGGGTTTTGTATGGTTATCTGGGACTGGCGCAACTGGCTGCCAACGAGGCAGATTATCAAAAGGCGTTCGTATGGCTGCGTGATGCGGAGCGTTTGATGCAGCAGAGGCAGATTCCGGAAACGGTTTATCGGGGTGTGCTGTTGCAGGTCAGCAGCCTGTTCTGGTTACAGCAAGGACGTCCCGAGCTGGCATGCGAGGCCATGACACGTCTGCTGCGACACTATCAAGGATCGGATGCCTTGCAGGCACCGCCGGCGACACTTGAGCTGATTCCGCGGGTTGAGTATTTGCTGATCCTTGCACAAGTTGGGCTGCGTACGGCGCTCAATCCGATCGGTCGTCTCCAGCTTTTGCTGGAGGCGGCACATCAACGCAAAATGCTTTGGCTGGAAACCGACCTTCATCTGGTGTTGGCCGAGGCTGCCTTTATTCTAGGCGATCAGCCTTCGGCGCGGCGTCACTTACAGAAGGGGCTGGAAATGGCCAGTCACCATGGTTTGCATCAGGCGTTACGTGAACTGAAACTGCGTCAACCTGATTTGTTGAAAGAATTGAATAACAAGGTCGTAGATTCGCCCAGTGCCAGGAAACTGATTGATAGCGGTCTGCTCAGTCTCCGCGAGTTGGAAGTTTTAGGTCTGATCGCCAAGGGATATTCAAATCAACAAATTGCGGATCAGTTGTTTATTTCTCTACATACGGTAAAGACCCACGCCAGACGCATACATGGAAAGTTAGGTGTCGCACGACGAACTCAGGCGGTGGCGTGTGCCAAGTCAATGGGTATGGTGTTGTAGTGTTTTTGTTACATGTAATTTTTAGAAAGGGATGGGTTTGCTCTTTGTAATAAAGAAGACTGAATGTAAGCGTCAAGGTCTGGTGGTAGGCGGATTTTAGTTGTTGGCGGTGTCGGTATGAAGAAATAATTAATTTGTATTATTTATTCTGAATGTTTGGTTTTGGTCGTATACAAGATTGGAAAAGTATTCTGAGTATCTTTTCGATAAGTGCCCGGTTTAGTTTGAATTAGCGAAGCAAATGTCATTCGGATATTTGTAAGTATCAAACTGATAGGGTGTTTCGAAATGGAAGTTCGTAGTCTTGATGAGTCTGGATTTGGCAGATTGGGTGAGGCACTGGCCGCACTGTCGGATCACTTGAAGGACGTGCCTGCATTTGATTTTATTTTACGTGCCTGTTTGAAGCGTGCACTTGGAGAGTTCGCGCCAGGGATCGATGAACGTCTTGTTCACATCAATGTTCGTGGCAATGTCAAACCGAAGCAAATGGAGCCGGTAGGAGGTTTGTTTCATGTTTTGAATGACTGCCTACAGCGTGGCAGGGCACCGACGTACGATGCGCAGTATTACGCGATTTATGATCGCCCGCTTTCAACCGATACTCGAAATATATACCCTGCGGTCTCTCTGGCCTCTGTGGAGAAACTGCTGACGCACCTGTTTCGAAACTTGCCAGACTACTATGTTGCTGCGCTACAAGAGTACTGGGCAGGAAAAGACGAAAGTAAGGGGCAGTTTTCCCTTCCTAGAAAAATGACCTTGGGCGAGCTTCAGGCCAATCTCTTTCTAAATGAACTTGAAGTTCTTGCTGATGAGGGCGCTATCAGCCGTGAGGAGCTTCAACGCATCCGCTATAGGGTTCAACCGGGTTCGCGCGGCTCATGGTATGGCGTATTTATCGGCAGCCGAGGGGACGCTTATAGCGAGCAACGTTCAATGTTCGCCATCCCGCTCGAAGCGCCCGTCAACGATGAACTTGTTCCTCGGGCCGATACGGCGATAGTGCTCTACTCCCCGACCCATGGCGTCGAAAAATTCTCTTCCTCTGCTCAGTTGCATCAGACGCTGGAGCAACGCTTGATGTCAGGTGACAGTCGTGAGGTGTTCTTGCAGTCGCTCGCGATCAATGAGCGAGAAACATTCCCGACCGCGCCTGAATTTCGTTATTTGAAAGTTGAGGCCGATCTGTTTGCACGCATCAGCGATAACGGGATTGAGAAATCTTGCGCTGATGTTGTGAAACAGCTGGCTCGGTTCACAGATCCGGATTCGGATTTTGTTTCGGTTGTTGCGTCGGTGACGTCTGCACAGTCTCTACCAGACATTCCTCGTCTGGCGAAGGCTCGCCAGGCGGTACTTCTGCGCCAAGCGCAAAGAAACCGGTGGCCGGTCTGGTTAAAAAATGCCGGTTCGACGAATCAGGAAGTTTATGAGGCATTGCAACAGCGCCTGCTTGAAAGCGAGGTTCAATACCATGAAGTAACCAAGGGGTTCGCATCGCTCAAGGACTTTGCAAAAAATGAAGTGGAAGCATTCATTTCGCCGGGTAAGGACGTTCGGATTGACCCCGATAGCATCTTCGTCAATATCCGAAATGTGTTGAAAGTAACGAATGGCCAACAGATTGAGACAAAGGAGCGCAAGACGCTCACTCAGGCGTTCATGTACGGCGTGCATGATCGAGGCGGTCAATATGAGATTGCTGTAGAAAATCAGCCGTTTAACCCAAAATTTACGCCTTCCAATCTGATCAATTCGATCATTTCGCTGAATGTGCGTAACCGGTATAACGACGCGCGGCAAGCGGTCTACTCCAAGCGTGAAGTTTTCGACGCTCTTCGAGAAGTTCAAGGCAAGAGGACGGCGCTGTCGATATTTAGCGCGGTTCTGCAAAAGCATGTGAGCTCGCGTGCCAATGACATGGTCAATCGCTATAACTTTGGTGATCTGTCTTTTATGTCCGGGGAGATCAAGCTCGGTGCGAAATATGAAGCGTTCAAAGACTTGAGGTATTTTGCACAAAAGCTTAATCGCGAAGACTTCATCGTGTTGTATGCGCCGGGTTTTCCATCCGGACAAGAGTGGTTTGAGTTTCCCAATTCAAGACAGTTAAGGAATGAATTATTAGCATGGGTCCAGGACGATGAAATTTGGGAGTATTTGAAGGGTCAGGCCGTTCTGTCTGATGTAAACAGAATGGTGGCTGAAGTCACAGGGGATAGTTGGACTCTACGGTGGATTGGCCAATCGAGCTTTGAATTCCCGTTCACTACTGAAGACTACCCGTTGGAAAATGCGGTAAAAAATATCCTCAGTTGGGAAGCGAAGCAAATTGAAGCCTTCACACCTCAGTGGTTCAGGAAAGCCTCGGTGGAGGAACAAGGGTTATCCGTTCGACTGCATACAGAACTCAAGGCTATTCAGAGCATTGCAAAAGACGATCTGAAAATCGTGCCTTTCAAGGAGTTTGCTCGTGATCTGGTGATGAAGACATTCGCCCAGTACTGGGATCGAAAGGGACTTAAAGTTCCTGTCTTCGATCCGGAAAATGTAAGGGTCAAAATTAATAATGTTCCAGAAATGACGCTCACCAATCTGTTCATCCAGTGGCAGACCTGGCGTAGTGATGTTTCGATTTTTGAGAAAATTCTGAGTGCCGTCGTTCCTGGAGTCTCCATAGCAATAGGTGAGTTAAGAGATTACCTTCGAACTGCCAAATTCAGCGGTTCGGTTCCACGAGCATTAAATGTACAGGTCATCAATGATCTTATTGATCTTAAGCCCGGTGAACTTTATGAGGCGTATCTTGAAAAACAATTCATCTCGACCCCACGTCGTGCTCTGAAAGAAGTTTTTTACCGAGAGCTGAAACAGAACGAAATGCTCACTGCAGCCCTGGCCCAGAAAATCAGGCGCACGATATCCAATGAGGATTTCAATTGGTTGAAAGCGCTTATCGATGGTCTTGATAGAAATAGTCCCGGCACTGATTTATACACAGTAGGCGCTCAATCCGTGCCGGACGTGGGCGTTTATCATTTCACCTTGGAAGGCAGGAAAATTCACGGCGCTTATATCTTTAGTCGCCAGTTTAACGGGCGGCTGCAGTCTGTTGTTTATACGCCGGGTACCCATGACGGGAATGATTTCTTCCCTGTCGAACAGTTGTCGGCGCGGCTTGAAGATTCCGCCTTTAAAGGCCATGTTTTACGAATGGTCAGTCTTGAAGATCAAAAGGCTGTCAAACAACTCACAGATAAGTACAAAAGCGGCGGCACACGCGAACGGCCGCCCGTGCTGTACAACGCGTATGGGGTTGGCAACGAGTTCAAACACGAGTACGTCGCCCTGGTAAAGCGTTTCATGGCTGACGTGGATTATCAAACCACCAGCACTTGGGAGGCGGTCTGGGTCGATGCCAAGATTTTGATTGGTGTCGCTTTGGATGTTGTCTCGTTGTTCGTGCCTCCAGTAGGCGCGGTGGTGAGTGTACTGCGAATCGCCTATACGATCGTTGAGGGGATTTCGGCCTCACTGGACGGCGATAAGGAAGCAGCCAATGCTTACTTTGCCAGTGCCTGGAGGGCGGCCATCATGTTTTATATCGGCAAGATCTCTGGCATCGGCAACTCTGTCAGCGCGTACGGACTACTGTCTCAGATCAAGGATTATGCAGACCTGCTCTCGGATGTAACCGGTGTCCCCGTCGGCATCAGCTATGTGACCGCAGTCGCCGTAGCGCCTCACAGAGTGGAAAGCACCACCCGACTGATCGGTTGATCCAGTAATCGAAGCGCCGGCTACTCTTTCAGGACGCTGGCGTCTCGAATCCCATCCGCCAACTCACGGCCCGCGTCGCAGCCAACAACCGCTGCGCCGCCGGGCCGTTTTCGTCTGCGTGGAACAACGAGGTCGGGCCGACGATGGTCAGCACCGCAGCGACTTGTCCAACGGCGTTGAACACCGGCGCCGACAAGGCATCCACGCCCGGCATCAACAAACCATGCACATGATGCAGACCGCGTTCGCGGATCTGTTCACACAAGGTTGTGTAAACCTTTTCATCGGCCAGCGGATGGTCGGCGACGGCGATTTCCTGCTCGCGCAATTCGTCTGTTTCCCGATGTGGCAGATAGGCGCTGAACACCAGTCCGGTCGAGGAACTGAGCAGCGGCAGTACCGAGCCCAATTGCGTCACCACCGTCACCGCACGCACGGCCGGTTCGATGTGCACCACGGTCGCACCCTGATTGCCCCACACCGCCAGGAAGCAGGTTTCGTTGAGTTCGTCGCGCAATTCGGCCAGCGGCAGGGCGGCGACTTTCAGCACGTCCATACTGTTGAGTGCGGCCAGGCCCACACGCAGCGCTTCACGGCCGAGACCGTAATGGTTGGTGGCGGGGTTCTGCTCGGCAAAACCCGAGGCGATCAACGCCTGCAGATAACGATGCACTTTGCTCGCCGGCATCTGCACATGTTCGGCCAGACGCGACAGCGACGTGGCTGGCGACAACTCGGCCAGGGCCTTGAGGATGTCGGTGCCGACTTCGGCGGAGCGGACTTTCTGTTTGCCGTTGCTGTCGCTGGTTTTTTCCATGGTGCTGCCGGGATCCGAAAACGAATGGGCGTCTTTATAGCTTGACGCTGGATAGCGAGCAAATTACGTTATGCGTAATCGAATTACGATAATAACAACCCCGGCGTGCCGAAACCTCTGAGCCAGAGCGATGGGCCACTGCCGACTCCCTGTTCAGGAGGCTCCATGAACCTCGATTCAACCGCGTCGACGCTGGCTTATCAGTCCGGCTTCGGCAACGAATTCAGCTCTGAAGCGTTGCCCGGCGCGCTGCCTGTTGGTCAGAATTCCCCGCAAAAAGCCCCGTACGGCCTCTATACCGAATTGTTCTCCGGCACTGCGTTCACCATGACTCGCAGTGAAGCGCGACGCACCTGGATGTACCGGATTCAGCCGTCGGCCAATCACCCGGCGTTCGTCAAACTGGAGCGGCAACTGGCGGGCGGCCCGTTGGGTGAAGTGACCCCCAATCGCCTGCGTTGGAACCCTTTGGACATCCCGAGCGAGCCGACCGATTTCATCGACGGCCTGGTGAGCATGGCGGCCAACGCCGGTGCTGAAAAACCCGCCGGGATCAGCATCTACAACTACGCCGCCAACCGCTCGATGGAGCGTGTATTTTTCAACGCCGACGGCGAACTGCTGCTGGTGCCGCAACTCGGGCGTCTGCGCATCGCTACTGAACTGGGTGTGCTGGAAGTGGCGCCGCTGGAGATCGTCGTGCTGCCGCGCGGTTTGAAATTCCGCGTCGAACTGCTCGATCCGCAGGCGCGCGGCTACATCGCCGAGAACCATGGCGCACCGCTGCGCCTGCCGGATCTGGGACCGATCGGCAGCAACGGTCTGGCCAATCCGCGCGACTTCCTGACACCGGTCGCCGCTTACGAAAACCTGCAACAACCCACCACGCTGGTGCAGAAATTCCTCGGCCAATTGTGGGCCACCGAACTCAATCACTCGCCGCTGAACGTGGTCGCCTGGCACGGCAACAACGTGCCCTACAAATATGATCTGCGCCGCTTCAACACCATCGGCACGGTCAGTTTCGATCACCCGGACCCGTCGATCTTCACCGTGTTGACCTCGCCGACCAGCGTGCACGGTCTGGCCAACCTCGACTTTGTGATCTTCCCGCCGCGCTGGATGGTGGCCGAGAACACCTTCCGTCCGCCGTGGTTCCACCGCAACCTGATGAACGAATTCATGGGCCTGATCCAGGGCGAATACGACGCCAAGGCCGAAGGTTTCGTGCCCGGCGGCGCCTCGCTGCACAGCTGCATGAGCGCCCACGGCCCGGATGGCGAGACCTGCACCAAAGCGATCAACGCCGATCTCAAACCGGCGAAAATCGACAACACCATGGCCTTCATGTTCGAGACCAGTCAGGTGCTGCGCCCAAGCCGTTTTGCCCTCGACTGCCCGCAACTGCAATCCACTTACGACGCCTGCTGGGCCACGCTGCCCGCCACGTTCGACCCGACCCGGAGATAACCCATGACTCAGAATTCCATCACCCGCAGTTGGGTCGCTTCGGCCAACGGCCACGCCGATTTTCCGTTGCAGAACCTGCCGTTGGGCGTGTTCAGCGTTGAGGGCTCCGAGCCGCGCAGTGGCGTGGCGATTGGCGAACACATCTTCGATCTGCAAGTTGCACTTGAGGCCGGTCTGTTCGACGGCGTCGCTCGCACGGCGGTTGAAGCCATGCACGGCGGACAACTGAACGCGTTCTTCGAGCTCGGTCGTGAGGCGCGTGTGGCCTTGCGCGAACGTCTGCTGGAACTGTTCAGCGAAGGCAGCACCCTGCGCGGCAACATCGAGGCTCAAGGCGCAAAACTGCTGCCGTTGGCCGCCGATTGCCAGTTGCATTTGCCGGCGCGCATCAGCGACTACACCGACTTCTACGTCGGCATTGAGCATGCGCAGAACGTCGGCAAACTGTTCCGCCCCGACAACCCGTTGCTGCCTAATTACAAGCATGTGCCGATCGGTTATCACGGTCGCGCCTCCACCGTGCGCGCGTCCGGCACCGACGTGCGTCGCCCGAAAGGCCAAACCTTGCCGGCGGGTGCGAGCGAGCCGACCTTCGGCCCTTGCGCGCGTCTGGACTACGAGCTGGAGTTGGGGATCTGGATCGGGCAGGGCAACGAGATGGGCGAGTCGATTGCCATCGGTGATGCCGCCGAACACATCGCCGGTTTCTGCCTGCTCAATGACTGGTCGGCCCGCGATATCCAGGCCTGGGAATACCAGCCGCTGGGGCCTTTCCTGTCCAAGAGTTTCCTCACCAGCGTCTCGCCGTGGGTGGTCACCGCCGAAGCGCTGCAGCCGTTCCGCACCGCACAACCGGCGCGTCCTGAAGGTGATCCGCAGCCGCTGCCGTATCTGTTCGACAAGCGCGATCAGGATGGCGGCGCCTTCGACATCGAACTGGAAGTACTGCTGCTCACCGAAGCCATGCGCGAGCAGAATCTGCCGGCGCATCGCCTGACCCTGAGCAACACCCGTTACATGTACTGGACCGTGGCGCAAATGGTCGCGCACCACAGCGTCAACGGCTGCCAGTTGCAGGCCGGCGATCTGTTCGGTTCGGGCACTTTGTCCGGCCCTGAAAACGGTCAGTTCGGCAGCCTGCTGGAAATCACCGAGGGCGGCAAAAAGCCGATCGAACTGGCGTCCGGCGAGGTGCGTAAATTCCTTGAGGACGGTGACGAAATCATCCTGCGCGCACGCTGCGCCCGCGACGGTTTTGCCTCCATCGGCTTCGGCGAATGCCGCGGCAAAGTGCTGGCGGCGCGCTGACAGGAGCGGCTCATGGATCTTTATACCTATTACCGTTCGACCTCGTCGTATCGGGTGCGGATCGCGCTGGCGCTCAAGGGCCTCGACTATCAGGCGTTGCCGGTCAATCTGATCGCGCCGTCCGGTGGCGAGCATCGGCAAGCGGCGTATCTGTCGATCAATCCGCAGGGGCGGGTGCCGGCCTTGCGTACCGATGATGGCGAGTTGCTGATCCAGTCGCCGGCGATCATCGAGTATCTGGAAGAACGTTATCCACAGATGCCGCTGTTGCCCGAAGACCTTGCTGCCCGCGCCCATGTGCGTGGAGTGGCGGCGGTGATCGGTTGCGATGTGCATCCGCTGCACAACGTCAGCGTGCTCAATCGGCTGCGTCAGCTGGGGCACGATGAACCGCAGGTGGTGGAGTGGATCAGTCACTGGATCAGCCAGGGCCTGGCGGCGGTTGAGCCGTTGATCGGCGACAGCGGCTTCTGTTTCGGCGAGTGGCCGTGCGTGGCGGACGTTTACCTGATCCCGCAGTTGTATGCGGCAGAGCGGTTCAATGTTTCGCTGGAGGCTTACCCGCGTATTCGTCGCGTTGCGGCGTTGGCTGCCGAGCATCCGGCGTTTATCAAGGCGCATCCCGCTAACCAGCCAGATACACCGTAATACCCCCTGTGGGAGCGAGCCTGCTCGCGAATGCTGAGTGTCAGCCACCATTCATTTACCTGACACACCGCATTCGCGAGCAGGCTCGCTCCCACAAGGTTCGGCGTTGATCCACGCAAAAAAACCATAAAAACAAAACAGGAACCTTGCGATGCACAACCAGATTGCCAGCTTCCGGGCGGCACTCGACGCCCGTCCTGTGTCCCGCTATCAGTGGTTGCTCTTGATCCTGCTCGCGTTGTTGCTAGTCACCGACGGCTATGACGCCCAAGTGCTCGGTTATGTGGTGCCGGCACTGGCGCAGGACTGGGGGTTGGAAAAGTCAGCGTTCGGCCCTGTGTTCAGCGCCAACCTGCTGGGCCTCACCATTGGCTCTCTCGTCGTCACGCCACTGGCCGACCGCTTCGGCGTGCGCCGCATCCTGCTCGCCTGCGTACTGATTTACGCGAGCCTGACGGTGCTGATGGTGTTCGCCGATTCTCTGAATTCGCTGATGATCGCGCGCTTCATCTGCGGGATCGGCATGGGCGGCGCAATGCCCAGCGCCATGGCATTGATGTCGGAATATTCGCCACCGCGCCTGCGCACACTGATGGTCACGCTGGCCGCGTGCGGCTTCTCGTTCGGCGGTGCGGCGGGTGGTTTTGTTGCGGCGGGGTTTATCGATCAATTCGGCTGGCAAGCGGTGTTTCTCGCCGGCGGTGTGACGCCGTTGCTGCTGTTCCCGTTCCTCTGGTGGATGCTGCCGGAATCCTTGCCGCGTCTGCTGCGTGATGCCCCGCCGTATGCGCGGCTGCGCAAAGTCACCGCGCGGATGCTGCCCGACTGGCAACCGCCAGCCGCCTCCGTTGAACAGAACGAGCAGGAGCAGGGCAGCAAACTGACCGTGGTCGAGTTGTTCCGTAACGGCTACGCGCGGCCGACCTTGCTGATCTGGGCGACGTTTTTCGTCAGCCTGATTTTGCTGTACTTCATGATCAGTTGGCTGCCGTCACTGTTGCTGGAAAGCGGCCTGAAACTCAACGAAGCCAACCTGGTGACGTCGATGTTCCTGTTCGCCGGGACCCTGGGCGCGATCTGCATGGCCTGGTTCGCCGACCGCTTGAAACGCAAGGTGCGTCTGTTATCCGCCGTGCTCGCGTGCGCAGCGTTGTGCACAATCCTGCTGGGACTCAATCACGACAACCCGCGTTATCTGGTGGCCTGCGTGTTTGCCGCAGGCTTCTGCATCATCGGCGGGCAACTGACCCTGAATGCGTTCGCCAGTAACTTCTATCCCGCGCATGTACGCGCCACTGGCACCGGTTGGGCGTTGGGGGTAGGGCGTTTCGGTTCGATTCTTGGGCCGCTGTTCGGCAGTTTGCTGTTGGCGATGCATATTCCGGTGGAGCAGATTTTCTTCTTCTGCGCGATTCCGGCCGTTATTGCCGCGCTGTTGATCATTCAGGTGCGCTCGCCTGCTGAAATCACAGCGATCACTGTGGGAGCGAGCTTGCTCGCGAAGAACGATAACGCGGTTTGACTCATGGACCGAGGCGCCTGATTCGCGAGCAGGCTCGCTCCCACAAAGGGATCAGTGGACGACGGAATTGGGCGGCAAGTGTCCCAGTCTTTCGGTCAGGCGCAGACGCTGGATTGGATCGTCGCTGAGCAACAAGGCATGTTCCAGATCGAAACGCTCGGCATTCGGGCAATCCAGTTTTTGATACAGACTGGCCCGAGCGAGGTAATCGGCGGCACCGGCATCACCCAGTTCCAGCACACGTTCGGCATCGATCAGCGCAGCAATAAAGTCGTCGTGACTCGAGTGCAACTGACGAAGGTTACGCGACAGGCGCTGGAGCATCTGCACCGGTGTGGCGGTCAGTAGATGCTCGGCATTGATTTTCATGTGCGCCCCATATTGGCGCTGCAACAGTTCGCGACAGTCATTGGGATACAGGCGTCGACCACCGCACGGATCAAGCAAGTGATCGGCGCCGGGCACCCTTAGCAGGAAGTGCCCGGGGAAATTGACCCCGACCAGTGGAATCTCCAGGGCGCGCGCCAACTCCAGGGCAATCAAGGCCAGTGCCAACGGTTGTCCGCGGCGGGTTTGCAAGACTTTATGCAGCATTGCAGCCTGCGGGCGCAGCGGCAGGAAGTCATCCTGGGCGAAGCCCAGATCAGTCATGCGCCGCAACAACGGCTGCGCCAGTTCACTCACCGGCAGCATCGGCAAGCCGAAACTGACCCGCTGCTGCAGATCCTTGAAGTCTTGCAGCAGCGTTTGGGGATCGATAGCTTTTTCGTGCTCGGCCGCCATCCACAGCGCGGCTTCGAACAGCGCGGGCGGGGAGCGGTGCAGACACTCGAAAAAACGTTGGCGCGGACTCATTGAAATCTCCGGGGAATGCCTCGTTTTAGCCCCGTCCGTGCCATTCGTCCAGTGTCTGGCAACTCGGGCCCGGGGTTATGCCGCAAAGCCATCATCACCATCGATGCTTATTCCGGTGCGCTCCAGCAATTTTCGGGCGCAAGCCTATACTGGCGTTCTACAAGAAGTGATTCGGGAGCCCAACGATGTTTGCGCTCATGCAAAGCACTCGCCTGGAATCGCTGCACCTGAGCGTTGACCCGGTTTCCGGGTTGAAGGCGGTCATAGCCATTCATAACAGTCGTCTGGGGCCGGCCCTGGGCGGGTGCCGTTACCTTGCCTATCCCAATGACGAGTCGGCCGTCGAAGACGCTATTCGTCTCGCCCAGGGCATGAGCTACAAAGCCGCGTTGGCCGGATTGCCTCAGGGCGGTGGCGTTGCGGTGATCGTAAGACCGGTGCACGTGGAAAACCGTGGCGCACTGTTCGAAGCCTTTGGTCGGTGCATCGATCAGCTCGACGGCCGCTACATCACCGCTATCGACAGTGGCACCTCGGTGGCGGACATGGATTGCATAGCCCAGCAGACCCAGCATGTCACCAGCACCACGTCGGCGGGCGATCCTGCGCCGCACGCAGCGATGGGCGTGTTTGCCGGGATTCGTGCAACCGCCATGGCACGGTTGGGCAGCGACAATCTCGAAGGTTTGCGTATCGCCATTCAGGGTTTGGGCAATGTCGGTTTTGCGCTGGCCGAGCAACTGCATGCCGCCGGGGCCGAACTGCTGGTCAGCGACATTGACCACGGCAAGGTGCAACTGGCGATGGAGCAGCTCAACGCTCACCCGATCGCCAACGATGCGTTGCTCAGTACGCCCTGCGACATACTTGCGCCGTGTGGCTTGGGCGGGGTGCTCAACAGCCACTCGGTCACGCAATTGCGCTGCTCGGCGGTGGCGGGCTCGGCGAATAACCAACTGACGCATCTGGATGTGGCTGATCAATTGGAGCGGCGCGGAATTCTTTATGCGCCGGACTATGTGATCAATGCCGGTGGCCTGATTTATGTCTCGCTGAAACATCGTGGCGAGGAACTGACCACCATTACCGCGCACTTGTCGAAAATCAGTTCACGGCTGACCGAAGTGTTCGCTCATGCGCAGGCGGAAAAACGCTCGCCAGCGCGGGTGGCGGATGAGTTGGCGGAAAGGGTTTTGTATCGGTAGGTTTCGAAGGCATGAAAAAGGCCCTGAGTCGTACGACTCAGGGCCTATTCAATTCGGGCATAAATTACTTCGCCGCTTTCGCTGCTTTGGCTGGTTTCACCGGCGCTTCAGCAGATTCCTCGACCTCGGCTTTTTCGACCGGCTCAGCCGGCGCATTGATCAGCTCCGACAATGCATCAGGCTGGCTCTTGAACGCCCGGGCGAACACATCGCGGTTCTTCGCCATGTAAATCCCGGCTTCTTCCACTTGCTGTTCAGTCAGCGACGGAACGGCTTTTTGCAGCACATCGGCCAAGTATTCGGCCAGTTCGAGCATTTTGTCATGACGGTCAGCTTCGGCTTTATCCATGAACAAGCGCTCCAGATCTCGGCTGCTGCGGTATACCACTTCGACGGCCATTCACCACCTCACATGCCTTCACATTAGTTGTCTTTGCGACTACTGTATTTATATACAGCGAAAAGGATAAGCGAATCCCTGCGCTTTGGGTAGTGGCTTTTCAATGTAGACCGGATTTGGAGTTTGTCAGATCGACCGTGTCGCCTTCATTCGCGAGCAAGCTCGCTCTCACAGGGGCGGGTGCGAGACCGAGAGTGCGACCAAACGCCACGGCGCGGGTTTTGCGGCGTCTCGCCATGATGCGTGGCCCTGTTTCTGCATGAAATCAGGCGCGTGAAGAAAAACCGTCACGTCCAACACGCATCATCCGCTCGCATCGAGCTAAGGAAACATCATCGTGAAAATCAACTGGGCCGAGAAACTGCGGCAAAACGTGCATCAACTGGCCGAGTCTCTAGGCAATCTGTTCGTCGAGACCTTCCACTACCTGGCGCTGTTCGCCATCGGTGCGGTCACGGCGTGGGCGGCGGTGATGGAGTTTCTCGGGATGCTCGAAGTCGGGCATATCAAGATCGATGACATTCTGCTGCTGTTTATCTATCTGGAATTGGGAGCAATGGTCGGGATTTACTTCAAGACCAACCACATGCCGGTGCGTTTCCTGATCTACGTGGCGATCACTGCGCTGACGCGGCTGCTG
Organism: Pseudomonas sp. LBUM1652; assembly: GCF_059716105.1. Taxonomy (NCBI): domain Bacteria; kingdom Pseudomonadati; phylum Pseudomonadota; class Gammaproteobacteria; order Pseudomonadales; family Pseudomonadaceae; genus Pseudomonas; species Pseudomonas sp. LBUM1652. The sequence goes on from NZ_CP166804.1 coordinate 1,065,236, forward strand.
ATCTCCAACGTCTCGCACCACAATCCGCCAGACATGGGCATCATTTATCTGTGCGGCGGGATTCTGCTGCTTGCGTTCGCGATTCTGGTGGTGCGTTACGCCTCGTCGCAATTCCCTTCGGTGAAGATTGAACACCCGCAACGCAAGATTGGTACGGGGTCCGGTGAGCATCCCGAAGTCGAGAAGGGCGAGCTTTAAAGTCCGGCGGCTTGCCGGGGCTGGCCGATGACTTTTGGCGGTGGCGGGGTCAGCCCGTCGCCGCTGGTCATGGCTTCGAGGATCGCCATGGCGCTGTGGCCTTGTTCGATGGCGATGCCGAACTGAATGCTTTGCACCAGACGCGTCAAGCGTGTGGGGTCGTTGCGCTGTTCGGCGCTGATCATCCGTTTGGCCACGATGCGGCCGCTGTTGGACAGAGTCAGCATGATGCTGCCGTCCAGGCCCTGAATGCTCAGGTTGATCTGATAGTCCGGCGCGAAGGCATCGGTAATGATCTGAAAAGGGTTGTCCATGATGCGTCACCGCCTGATTGAACGTGCAGTTGTTGACCGGCCGTGATCTGGTTGGTTCGCCCCTCCAGACCACCGGCCATTCCGTGGCCATATCGCCATTATCGTGTTGATCAGGTGTAGCAAGGGCTATGCCGGGATTCTTGTCGGACAATGGATACGGCACAAAAAAGGCGAGCCCATGGCTCGCCTTGTTTATTTGTGGCCCGTTTCAGGGCGCGTGACCGCTCACAGTGCAATCAGCCGGTCAGCATTCCACCCAGTTCACCGCCAAGCCGCCCCTTGAAGTCTCTTTGTATTTGTCGTGCATGTCGGCGCCGGTATCACGCATGGTGCGGATCACCCGGTCGAGGGAAATGAAGTGGTTGCCGTCGCCGCGCAGAGCCATTTGCGTGGCGTTGATCGCCTTGACCGCCGCGATGGCATTGCGCTCGATACACGGCACTTGCACCAGGCCGCCCACCGGGTCGCAGGTCAGGCCGAGGTTGTGTTCCAGGCCGATTTCAGCGGCGTTTTCCAGTTGTTCCGGGGTTGCTCCGAGCACGTCGGCCAGGCCGGCAGCGGCCATGGCGCAGGCCGAACCGACCTCACCCTGACAGCCGACTTCGGCGCCGGAGATGGACGCATTTTTCTTGCATAAAATGCCGACGGCGGCCGCGCCCAGGAAGAAATTGACGACGTCGTCGTCAGACGCATCCGGGTTGAATTTCATGTAGTAGTGCAACACCGCCGGAATGATCCCGGCGGCACCGTTGGTCGGCGCGGTCACCATGCGTCCGCCAGCGGCGTTTTCTTCGTTGACGGCAAGGGCGAAGAGGTTGACCCACTCCATTGCCGACAGCGTCGAGCTGATGACATTCGGCTTGCCGATTTCCAAAAGACTGCGATGCAATTTCGCTGCACGGCGCGGGACATTCAGACCGCCGGGCAGAATGCCTTCGTGGCGCAGGCCTTGTTCGACGCACTCTCGCATCACCGACCAGATGTGCAACAGACCTTGACGGATCTCAGCGTCGGAGCGCCAGGCGCGTTCGTTGGCCATCATCAATTCGGAAACACGCAAATTGTGCTGTTTGCACAGCGACAGGAGTTCGGCGGCGCTGGAAAAGTCGTACGGCAACACCACGTCACCGGCCGGTGATACACCGGACTCGGCTTCTGCCGCTTCGATAATGAAACCGCCGCCTACCGAGTAGTACGTCTGCGTGAACAGTTCGGCGGTTTCGCCAAAGGCTGTCAGAGACATGGCGTTGGGGTGGTAGGGCAGGTTCTCGTCCAGCAACAGCAGATCGCGTTGCCAGTTGAAGGCGATCGAGCGTCCACCCGCGAGGGGCAGTTGGCCGGTTTCGCGCAGTTGCTGGATACGTGGCTCGATGGTCGACGGATCGATGCTGTCTGGCCATTCTCCCATCAGGCCCATGACCGTGGCGCGGTCTGTGGCATGGCCGACGCCAGTGGCCGACAGCGACCCGTACAAACGGATTTCCACACGACCTACGTCGTTCAACAAGCGTTGATCGGTCAGCGCCTGAGCGAAGGTTGCAGCGGCGCGCATCGGGCCGACGGTGTGGGAACTGGACGGACCGATGCCGACTTTGAATAGATCGAAAACACTGATAGCCATGCTAAACCCTTACAAGCAATGGAGTAGGAATCGCTGCCATTTTTTGTCGGACAAGCGCAATGTCGGCGATACTGCCTGCCTCGGTCTGCCGTGACCAACGAAACTTCCTAAGACAGCCTTTAGCAGGACTAAACAATGAGTCGTCAATTGCATGCCCAGACCTACGTCTGGCTGCAGGTGTTTTCCTGTGCCGCGCGGCACCTGTCGTTCACCCGTTGTGCAGAAGAACTGCACATCACGCCGGGTGCGGTCAGTCAGCAAATCCGCCAATTGGAAGAGCGCCTCGGTTTCCGTCTGTTTCATCGCCGTGCGCGTGGCGTGGAATTAAGCGCGCAAGGGCAGCGACTGGCGATAACAGTCAACGAAGCTTACGGCAGCATCGACGCCGAGCTGCGCCGACTCGATGCCGGGATGATCAGCGGGATTTTGCGGGTGCGTTCGATTCCGTCATTCCTGAGCAAATGGCTGACTCCACGCCTGCCTCGCCTGCAACAGCGTTTTCCGGATATCCAGTTGCGGCTGGTGGCCGAGGACAGCAGCGTGCCGTTACATGAGGGCGACTTTGATCTGGCGATCGACCTGAACGACGGCAGCTATCCGGGGCTGTTATCCACAGCCTTGCTCGACGAGCAGATTTTTCCGGTGTGCGCGCCGAGCCTGCTACGTGGACGTCCACCGCTGCATGGCCCGGCGGATCTGGTGCATTTCCCGTTGTTGCACGACATCACCGCCTGGCGTGGCAGTTATGAATATGCAGAGTGGGAATTCTATTTGAACGCGATTGGCTTCGAAGGCGCCGACGTGCGGCGGGGGCACACGTTCAATCGCAATCACCTGACCATCGAAGCGGCCATCGCCGGCATGGGCGTGGCGATTGCCCGGCGCACGCTACTCAATGATGAGCTGGAGCGGGGCGCATTGATCGTGCCGTTCGGGCTGTCGGTGCCCAATCATAAACGTTATGTATTGCTGTATGCGCCAGGGGCGTTGAGCCATCCGGGCGTGCGTGCGGTGCACGATTGGCTGGTGGAAGAGGCGGGGATTTTTCGCAGTTTGCACCCGCTGAACGACGGGCAATTGTGAGCGAATTTTGCAGAGTGACGAGGCGACCCAACTCCCGACCTTACCAGCGCTTTGCCCGGTTGTCCGGCTTTTTTTGCGAATGAAAATTTTTCTTTTTTCAGGGGTTGAAATGTTTGGCAGTCGGGCCGATTGTTGTAATCAAGGGGTCACGAAATCCTGTTCAAGGCCTCTTGCGAGCTAGCTGAAATAAGGGATGAACTATGCAAATCCAAGTCAACAGCGATAACCATATTCAAAGTAGTCAACGACTGGAGGAGTGGGTACGTACAACCATTGAGAGCACGCTCGAACGTTATGAAGAAGACCTGACCCGTGTCGAAGTCCACCTGAGCGACGAGAACGGTGACAAACCAGGTCCCCATGACTTGCGCTGCCAACTGGAAGCGCGGCCAAAAGGCCATCAACCGATTTCCGTCACCCACAAAGCCGATTCGCTGGAACAGGCGATCGATGGTGCAGCCGAAAAACTGGAACACGCGCTGGAGCACCTGTTTGGCAAATTGCGCGGCAAACCACGCGCCGCTGTGGTGCCATTTAGCAAGGCGAATGACGCACTGCTGGAGCAAGAGTTTCTCGAGAATGAACAGGCAGCGATCAACAGTTGATGCGCTGATTATTTAATCACCCAATGAGAACGGGCCTGCTGATGCAGGCCCGTTTTGTTTTCAGTGGTGGTCAAAACGCCACAGAAGTCTGCACATACACCGTCCGCGGTTCCCCCACGTATTTACCCTTGTTGTTGTCATCGAACGAACGCGTGAAGTATTGCGTGTTGAAGATGTTCTTCACCCCCACCGCCACATTCAGATCCGACAATTGCGGGCCGAAGTCATAGCCCGCGCGACTGCTGAACAGCATGTAGCCCGGGATCTTACCGGTGCTGCCGTCGGCGCTTTCTTTTGAGGTGTTGGCGTTGTCGGCAAACTGATCGCTCTGGAAGCTGCTGTCCAGATTCAACTTCCACGGCCCCTCGGTGTAACCGACGCCAAGCGTGCCTTTGTGTTTCGAAGAGAACGGCACGCGATTACCTTTGTTCGGCCCGTCTTCGCGGATGGTCGCATCGACGTAGGCGTAAGAGGCGTAGACATCGAAGCCGGCCAGCGCCGGGCTCAAGTCGTCCAGCGCATAGTTGACGCTGGTTTCGATGCCTTGATGGCGGGTTTCGCCACGAGCGATCACCGAATCATTGGTCTGGTTACTTTCGTATTGGTTGTCGAAGTTGATCAGAAACGCGCCAATCTCTGCGCGCAACGCGCCGTTGTCGTAACGGGTGCCGAGTTCCCAGGTACGCGCCTTCTCCGGTTTCACTTCGCCGCTGCTCACGCGGTTGGGCATCTGGCTGTACTGCACGCTGCCGAACGAACCTTCGGTGTTGGCGTACAGGTTCCAGCTGTCAGTCAGGTGATAAAGCACGTTCAGTGCTGGCAGCGCGGTGTTGTAGTCGCCCTTGTATTTGACGTTGGTGAGGTTGTTGGTCTGCTGCGACTCGATCATTTCGTAGCGCACGCCCGGGGTGATCGTCCACTTGCCGATGTCGATACGGTCGTCGACGAAGAACGCATTGGCTTCGGTGCCGCCGCGCGTATCGCGGTCGTTGCGGCTGTCGGTGGTCGGGTATTGATTGCTGGCAATCGGCGTGCGGTAGCGCAATTCGTGGCCGGCCTCGTTGATGTAGCGATAGCCGACGCCGACTTCATGGCTGGTCGGGCCGAGGTCGAAACCCTGGGCGAAACGCGTTTCAAAGCCGCGCACCCAATACTCGCGTGGCGACAGCGACAGGAAGCTGCCCTGATCCAGATAACCGCTGCGCAGGGTTTTGGTGAAGAAGGTGTTGGCGGTGAATTCGCGGCGATCTTCCTGATAGCGGTAACCGAAATTGAACATCGTGCGCCGGCCCCAGAACTGATCTTTCGGCCGCGTTGATTGGTACGGATCGGCATCGTAATCAGCCACGTTCAGGCCTCCGGGCATGTCAGCCTTGCCTTCGTAATACTGAGCCATGGCGTTGAAACTGTTGGCCTCGTCGAGCTGGTATTTGCCCTTGAGGATCAGGTCGTCGATCTCGGTATCGCTGTGCTCACGCCAGTCGCCGCCGCGAGTGCCGGAGTACAACAAAGCCCCGCCCAGACCGTTCTCGTTGGTGCCGCCGGCCAGCAGATTGGCGCTGGTCTTGAAGCCGTCGTGGCTCGACGACGGACTGGTTTCCGTCTGGAAGCCGCCCTTGACCGTCGGCTCGTCGGGAATCGCCCGGGTCACGAAGTTGACCACGCCACCGACGTTCTGCGGGCCGTAACGTACCGCGCCGCCGCCGCGCACCACGTCCACGGCATCCATGTTGCCCATACTGATCGGTGCGAATGACAACTGTGGTTGACCATACGGCGCGAAGGGCACCGGGATGCCATCCATCAACACCGTCGAGCGTGCGGCGAGACGTGGATTGAGACCGCGAATGCCGAAGTTCAGCGCCATATCATGGCTGCCGGTGCCGTTGTTTTCCGGGGCGTTGACGCCGGGAATGCGGTTGAGCACATCGCGCGCCCGGGTGGCGCCCTGGCGTTCGAAATCTTCGCGGCGGATCACGTCGCGAGCGCCAGGATGTTCGAAGACGTTGATTTGCTGCGCATCACCGAGCCAGTCGCCGACCACTTTGGAGGTGTCCAGCTCCAGCGCTGCGTTACCTGCCGGTTGCAGGCTGAAAGCGTTGTCGCCCTCGGCGCGCGCTTGCAGGCCGGTACCTTCGAGCAATGCGTCAAGACCTTGCTCTGGCGTGTAACTGCCTTCCAGGCCGCGGCTTTGCACGCCACTGGTGACTTGTGAGCCGAAAGAAATCAGCAACCCGGCTTCGCGGCCAAATTGATTGAGGGCGTTTTCCAGCGACGACGGCGCAATGTGATAAGCCTTGGCGTCGGCAGCCAGCGCGACGGGCAGGGCGCTGAAACTCAGGCTGGCGCCGAGGACAAGGTTGCGCAGACTGCGGGCCAGCGGCGTGAGGCGGGTGGGGTGCATGTCGGATGATCCTGAGAAGGTTGAATCAAGGGGGCTTTCCTTCTCTGTCACGCCAGATCTGAAAAACGGCTCATTTGTTTTTAAGTATTTTCAAACCCGTGCTTCGACACTGACCCAGTAGCGGGTAAATCGCTTCACGTTCACCGGCAAGCTGATTTCCAGCAGGTCGAGAATCCGCTCGCTGTCGTCAAGTGGATAAGTCCCGGAGACCAGCAGATCGGCGACCTTCCTGTCGCAATTGAGCTGCCCGCGACGGTAGCGTCCCAGCTCATCGAGGAAATCACCGAGGCGCATGTGCGCGGCGACCAGCATGCCGTCGACCCAAGCGCCGCTGTTGGCGTCCAGTGATTTGGGTTCACTGACAGCGGTCGCGGTAAAACTCAGTTGTCGGGCGCCAGGCAGCAGCATTGGCGCGCGTGCGTTGCTGGTCAGTTCGACTCGACCTTCGAACAGCGCGACGTGCGTGCGATCGGCAAACTGACGTACGTTGAGGCGCGCGCCCTGGCTTTTCAGAACACCCTGCGCGGTGCGTATCTCGAATGATTGCGAGGCGCTCAGGAGCATTTCGCCTTCCAGTAAACGAATCAGCCGCTGCCCGCCATCTAAATCCACTGAACTGGCCGTGTTGAGGTGCAACTGGTCGCCCGCACCCAATGCAATTTTGCGTCGCTGACCCACCGGGCTGCGGTAATCGGCGAGCAGCGGCGGCAGCGGATTGTGCTCGCGCATGCCCCAGGTAACGGCGGAGCCGGCGCCAAGAATCAGCAACAGTTTCAGTGCCTGACGGCGGCCGCCGGACTTTGGCCCGTTCAACGCCGCGTGCGCCAGCGGCGAGGACACGCCGCGCAAGCGCTGGTTGACTCGCGCGATGTGCTCCCAGGCGCGGCGGTGTTCGCTGTGCGCGTCCAGCCACTGTTGCAACGCCTGTTGCTGGCGCGCGCTGAACGCGCCTTGCTGCATTTCCAGCAGCCAGCTCACAGCCTGTTCGGCCACTTGTGCGGAGAAATCCGGGGCGCGGTTCACAGGGCGAAATAGCAGCGCATCGCCGCTTTGTTCAGATGGCGTTTGACCGTGGCCACAGAAATGCCCAGTTCAGCGGCGATCTGCGGATAGGTCAGGCCATCGACTTGCGCCAATAGAAAGGCGCGTTTGACCAGCCGTGGCAAACCGTCGAGCAGTTGATCCAGCTCCATCAGGGTTTGCAGGATGATCGCTTTGTCTTCTTCCGACGGCGCCACTAATTCCGGCATCTGCGCCAGGGTGTCGAGGTAGGCGCGCTCCAGATCCTGCCGGCGGTAGTGATTGCACAGCACGCGCTTGGCAAGGGTGGTGAGAAAGGCGCGCGGCTCGATGATCACCGGTGCTTCGCGGGCGGTCAGCACTTTGATGAACGTGTCTTGCGCCAGATCCGCCGCGCTGTCCGGGCAGCCGAGTTTGAGCCGCAACCAGCCGGTCAGCCAGCTGTGGTGGGCTTGATAGAGCGATTCGACGGGATGGGCGGACGGCAACGGTATTACTCCGGGCGCACTGTTTGTACGTTAGAGAACAAGAACTGTTCGCATTGTAGGGGCGTCGGAGGTTGGCCGGCAATCAGATGCTTTTGCGTATGAGAATATTTATCATTAATATTGCTCGCCTGTTGGTTCGGCTTGTCGGCCGGACGTTTTCCGTTTCAGGGTCGAAACATGAAAGCCAAACTCGCCACGCTCCCCATGTCCTATCGTCTTGCCGTCACCTCGCGGGTGCTGGCGGCGGTATTTGGCGGCTATCTGGTTGCTGCGCTGGCCAGTGTCACGCTGACGATGTGGTTGCCCTTGAACCGTGCCGAAGCGGTGGTGACCGGCATGACTATTTCCTTTTTGGTCTATCTGGTCGCGGTGCTTTGGTGTTTCGCCTGCCGCACCGCCTGGTCGGCGTGGGTCGGTTTGCTGGTGCCGAGTGTGATTCTGGCGACCGTCTCCGGCGCAGCGCGCGGATTGGGTTACGCATGAAAGAGGGTTTCCGTCAGGCGATGGCCTGGTTGCACACCTGGGCCGGACTGGTGTTCGGCTGGTTGTTGTTCGCGATTTTCCTGACGGGAACCCTGGCCTATTTCAAGGATGAAACCAGTCACTGGATGCAGCCTGAAATCCCCGCGCGGCCGATCAATGCCGAGGCGAGCCTGACGCTGGCCCAGGATTATCTGCAACAACACGCGGCGGGCGCCTCGCGGTGGCTGATCGACCTGCCCGACGCCCGCGACCCCGGCCTGACCGTTCGCTGGCAACAAGCCCCGGCGAAACCCGGCGAGCGTGGCCGCTTCGAATCCAGAACCCTCGACGCTCAAACCGGCACCGAAGTGCAGGGCCGCGAAAGCATGGGCGGCGAGTTCTTCTACCGGTTCCACTTCCAGCTGCAAATGCCTTATCCGTGGGGCCGCTGGCTGGCGACGATCGCCGCGATGGTGATGTTCGTCGCGCTCATCACCGGGATCATCACCCACAAGAAAATCTTCAAGGACTTCTTCACCTTCCGCCCGCGCAAAGGTCAGCGTTCGTGGCTCGATGGGCATAACGCCGTGGGCGTTTTGGTGCTGCCGTTTCACTTGATGATCACCTACAGCAGCCTGGTGATCTTCATGTCGATGGTCATGCCGGCAAGCATTCTGGCGTCCTACGGCGGCGACGCGCGCAAGTTTTACGATGAGGTTTTCCCGGCCTCGAAGACGCCGGAGCGAGCGAATGTTGCTGCTCCACTGGCACCCATGGCGCCCTTGTTGGCCAAGGCCAGCGAGCAATGGATCGGTGGCCACACCGCGCGGCTCTCGGTGAGCAATCCCGGGGATGAAAATGCCTCGGTGGTGCTGTCGCGCGCCGGCGATCGTGTGGTTCACGATTTTGGCAGCGCAGTGACTTTTAACGGTGTCACTGGGCAGATGCTCAGCAGCACGCCGGATCAACCGGCGGCGATGGCGGTGGGCGGCGCTTTCTATGGTCTGCACATGGGCCACTTTGCCGGGCCGGTGTTGCGTTGGTTGTACTTCATTTGTGGCTTGGCGGGCACAGCCATGATCGGCACCGGGCTGGTGATCTGGCTCGGCAAGCGTCAGCTCAAACACGCCAAGAGCGGTGTGATGCCGTTCGAGTTGCGGCTGGTGGAAGTGCTGAACATCACCAGCATGGCCGGGCTTGTGTCGGCGGTGGCGGTGTTCTTCCTCGCCAATCGGCTGCTGCCAGTGGATCTGGCTGGACGCGCAGATTGGGAAGTGAATGCGTTCTTTATTGCCTGGGGTTTGAGCGTGGTGCATGCGTTATTGCGTACCGGGCGCAAGGCGTGGATCGAGCAGCTTGTGCTGGGTGCCGCGCTATTTATCGCGGTGCCACTGATCAATGCACTGACCACGCCGTGGAATCTCGGCGTAACGCTGGCGCAGGGTGATTGGGTACTCGCCGGTTTCGATCTGACGTGTCTGGCTACCGGTGTTTTCCTGGCCTGGGCCGCGTGGAAGATGCAGCGTGCCGCCACCACGGTCAGGGTCAAAAAAACGCCCCGCGAAACGCACCGGCCGATCACGCTTGAGCAAGGGACAAACTGATGCTGCTGGCGCTTTTGCTTTGCTACGCCGGGTTCACGGCGCTGTGCCTGTCGATGCCTCGGCACCACGATGAATTGCTTGGCCACAAACCTTCGCCGCGACGCCGTCACGGCCTGACGCTGGCGGGTTGGTTGCTGCTGGGCTTATCGATTTTGGCGGCCGTGACGGCCAATGGCTGGAGTTTCGGGCTGGTCGACTGGTTTGCCGTGCTGATGCTCAGCGCATTGGCGCTGGTGCTGTTGCTGCCGTATCGCCCGCGTCTGGCCTTGGCGCTGGCCGGGGTCAGTCTGTTGGCCAGCCCGGTCGCGGCATGGGCGCAGTGCTGAAGTGCTGATCGGTCTGCCTCCGGAATCCCGCGAAGACGAGCCGCGCGGGGCGCGTGCGCATTTTCTGCAGGTGTTCCTGTCCCAACGTTCGCAGATGGAAGCGCTGGTGAACCGGCGCGTCGGTTGCCGGGCGACGGCGGCGGATCTGGTGCAGGATCTGTTTCTGCGTTTCTGGCGTCGGCCCTTGGTGCAAGTCGAGGAGCTCAGCACCTACCTGTTGCGCTGCGCCGGCAACATCGCCATCGACCATCTGCGCAGCGAAGGCACGCGGGTGCGCGTCAACGAAGGCTGGCAACCCGACGCACCGGACAGCCACTGCAGCGAGCCGCAAGCCGCGCTCGAAGCCGGCAATGATCTGCGCCATGTCGAAGCGGCCTTGCGTGCCTTGCCCGAGCGCACCCGGCAGATCTTTTTGCTCAATCGTATCCACGGCCGCAAGTACGCGGAAATCGCCAAAGCCATGGGCCTGTCCCAAAGCGCCGTGGAAAAACATATGATGCGCGCCCTCGAGGCCTGCAAGGCCAGCCTGCGCGAACCCGCGCCACGCACGCCATGGAAAGCACCGTGAAGCACATCGACCGCGTCAACCCGACGCCCGCTCAGGAACAGGCCGCTTTTGCCTGGCTGAGCCTGTTGCATGACCGGCCGAGTGCTGGCGATCAACTCACCTTCAGCCACTGGCTGCGCGCCGACCCGGCCCACGCTGAGGCTTACGCACAGGCGCAAGTGGTCTGGGAGTTGAGCGAAGGGCCGGCGCGGACCCTGGCCGATGAGGAGGCCTTGGCGTTGCAGGGTTATCTCAATGCGATGGATCGTCCGCGTCGTCCACAGCTCTTGCGCTGGTCCGGCGCGCTGGCGATGGCCGCGTGTCTGCTGTTGATGATCAGTCTTGGCACGGGTTGGCAGCCGCAGCGCTGGATCGATGATCTGGGCGCAGATTATGTGTCGGCACCTGGCGAGATCCGCACCGTGACATTGGCCGATAAAACGCAGGTGACACTGGACGCCGACAGCGCCATTGCGGTGAATTTCAGCCATGGCGAGCGTCATGTGCAGTTGCGTCGCGGCGCCGGTTTTTTCAGTGTCACCCACACTGGCGAGCCTTTCGTAGTCGAGGCCGAAAAGGGCCAGGCGCGGGTGCTCGGGACGCAATTTGAAGTGCGTCTGCAAGACCATGGCGCGCAGGTCACGGTGTTGTCCGGGCGGGTTGGTGTGACGGCGGATCGCGGTGCAGCGCAGCAGATTCTTACGGCCGGCCAGCAAGTGGCTTACGGCGATGGCGAGGCGGAAAAACTGCACGCGGTGGACAGCGAAGCGCAACTGGCCTGGCGTCAGGGTTGGCTGACTTACTACAAGTCGACGCTGGCGGATGTGGTGCAAGATCTTCGTCGGTATTACCCGGGACGAATTGTGTTGCTCAACGACGAGTTAGCGGCGCGCAAGGTCAGCGGCAGTTTTCCGAGCAAGGATCCGCAGGCTGTGCTGAGTTCGTTGCAAGGGGTGATGGGGTTTGAGCAGCATCGGATTTTAGGGCAGTTGATTATTTTGCGCTGACATTAAAGTCAAAAGATCGCAGCCTTCGGCAGCTCCTACATGGGATGGGTGTACCCCTGTAGGAGCTGCCGAAGGCTGCGATCTTTTGCTCCTGGAAAATATTTCCAAAATTGTGGTGAGGTAAACCCGAGCCCCATCCGTGTAGTGACTGAAACTGCGAGTCATTCGCATCCGTTGCGGTTCTACACAGGTCATTGAGCAATGAAGTCCAGGGCAAAATCGGGTTTGGTCAAACAGTGGTTGGGCGCTCAAGCGTTGAGTTTTTCCGCATTGGCGTTGCTGCCGATGAGCGTGGCGCTCGCCGCTGAATCCGTCAGCAGCCAGGCGCAAAAGCAGTTCAGTTTCTCCCTGGCCGCCAAACCGCTGCCCCAGGCCCTGAGCGACTTCAGCCGCGTTACCGGGCAAAGCGTGGTCTACACCGATGAAGCGCCGTACGGCCTCACCGCGCCGGCCGTCAACGGTCAGATGAGTGCCGAGCAAGCGCTGCAACGTCTGCTCAGCGGTTCCGGCCTGAGCTTCCGCCGTACCGACAGCCACACGCTGGCGCTGGAGCCACAACCCACTGCCGGTGCGCTGAATCTTGGCGCGACCACCATCACCTCGATGCGTGACGAGTCCATGAGTTACCAGCCGCCGCAAACCAGCTCGGTGATGCGCTCATCGGCCTCGCTTCAGGAAATCCCGCAGACCGTCAATGTCATTCCCGCACAAGTGATCCGCGATCAGGCGCCGCGCAACCTTGATGACGCGCTGGCCAACGTCAGTGGCATCACCCAGGGCAACACCTTGGGCAGCACGCAGGATTCGGTGATGACCCGCGGCTTCGGCGATAACCGCAACGGCTCGATCATGCGCGACGGCATGCCGATCGTGCAGGGCCGAGGCATGAACGCCACGGTTGATCGCGTCGAAGTGCTCAAAGGCCCGGCGTCTTTGCTCTATGGAATTCAGGACCCGGGCGGGGTGGTCAACCTCGTCAGCAAGAAGCCCGAACTTGAGCAATACAACGCGCTGACCCTGCGCGGCTCGACCTATGGCGAAGGCAAGAATGGCAGCGGCGGCACCTTCGACAGCACCGGTGCGCTGGGTGAATCCGGGTTCGCTTATCGCCTGGTACTGGATCACGAAGACGAGGATTACTGGCGCAACTACGGCACCCATCGCGAAACCCTGATCGCCCCTTCTCTGGCTTGGTTCGGCGAGCGCACGAAGCTGTCGTTCGGCTACGAGCATCGCGAATTCCTCACGCCGTTCGATCGCGGCACGGTGATCGATCCGCGCACCAACCATCCGCTGAACATCTCACGCAAGGAACGTCTCGACGAGCCGTTCAACGACATGGAAGGGCGTTCGGATTTGTATCACTTCGAGGCCGATCACGAACTCAACGATGACTGGAAAGCCCACTTCGGCTACAGCTGGAACCGCGAAACCTACGACGCCAGCCAGGTACGCATCACGGCCATCGACACCAATAAAGGCACGCTGACCCGCAGCATGGACGGCACTCACGGCGCGATCAGCACCGACCGTTTCACCACCGCCAGCCTCGAAGGCAAAGTCAACGTGTTGGGCATGCAGCATGACCTGGTGTTCGGCGTCGACGACGAGTACCGCAAGATCTACCGCGCCGACCTGATCCGCCAAAAAAGCCTGACGACCTTCAGCTACACCAACCCGGTGTACGGCCGCGAAGTGGAGGGCACCACAGTCAGCCCGGCGGACAGTGCGCAGACCGATTTGCTGCGCAGCGATTCGATATTTCTGCAGGACTCGATCCACCTCAACGACCAGTGGATTCTGGTCGCTGGCGGACGCTTTCAGGAGTACGACCAGTACGCCGGCAAAGGCGTACCGTTCAAGGCCAACACCGACAGCAATGGCCAGAAATGGGTGCCGCGCGCAGGCCTGGTGTATCGCTACACCGACGAGCTGTCGTTCTATGGCAGCTACACCGAATCGTTCAAGCCCAACTCGACCATTGCCCCGCTGAGCGGCAGCAGCACCGTGCTCGACGGGAGTATTGCGCCGGAAGAAGCCAAGTCGTGGGAGCTGGGCGCACGGCTGGATATGCCGGGGCGCATCACCGGCAACATCGCGCTGTTCGATATCAAAAAACGCAACGTGCTGGTGGCCAACTCCGAAGGCCCGACGACGATTTACAGCGCTGCCGGTGAAGTGCGTTCGCGCGGTCTGGAAGTGGACATGACCGGTCAGTTGAGCGACCGCTGGAGCATGATCGGCAGCTACGCCTACACCGATGCCGAAGTCACCGAAGACCCAACTTACAAGGGCAAACGCCTGCAAAACGTGGCGAAGAACAGCGGCTCATTGTCGGCGGTGTATGACTTCGGCAGCGTGATCGGCGGCGATCAACTGCGCATCGGTGCCGGAGCACGCTATGTCGGTGAGCGAGCGGGTAATGCGGTGAATGATTTCGACCTGCCGAGCTACACCGTGGCCGATGCCTTCGCTACTTACGACACCAAAGTCGAAGGGCAGAAGGTCAAGTTTCAGCTCAACGTGAAGAACCTTTTTGATCGCACGTATTACACCTCGGCGGCGAGTCGGTTCTTTGTGTCGATGGGGGATTCGCGGCAGGTTTCGCTTTCCAGCACCCTGGAGTTCTGATCCGCAACCGCGTCATCGTTCATCGCGAGCAGGCTCGCTCCCACAGGGAGCTGCATTCCAAATGTGGGAGCGAGCCTGCTCGCGAAGAGGCCCTGAAAGGCACTTAAGATTTCAGGCCTAACGCAAGAACGCCTGCCGATACTCGCCGGGCGTCCCGCCTAAAACCTGCTTGAACCGATTGGTGAAATGACTCGCACTGGCAAACCCGCACGCCAGTGCAATCTCCCCCAGCGGCAACGCGGTTGCGCGCAACAACTCCCGCGCCCGGCTCAAACGTCGTGCCAGCACATACTGATGCGGCGGCAGGCCGAAGCTCACGCGAAACATCCGCGCAAAGTGGTATTCCGACAACGCACACAACCCGGCCAATTGCCCGAGGCTGATCGGCTCGGCCAACTGTGCGTCGATGAATTCCACCAATTGCCGACGCTGGTGCGGCGCCAGTCCGCCTTTCAAACGTAAACCCTGCCGGGCACCGACCTGACTGAGCAGGGTATGGCTGATCAGTTCATGGGCAAGGCTACTGGTCAGCAAACGCTCGGCGGGTTCGTCCCAATTCAGCGTCAGCAACTGACGAAAGCGTTGTGCCTGTTGCGGGTCTTCGAGAAAGGTCTGCTCACGCAACTGCATCTCTCGCGGCTCGCGATCGAGCAGCGTGACGCAACCGAGGGCAAACTGTTCGGCGCTGAAATACAAATGCGCCAGGCGAATATCGCCATTGATCACCCAACCCGATTCGTGATCGGCCGGCAGGATGCACAGCTTGTCCGGCCCGCCCTTTTGGCCCGGCTGACCGCGACGAAACGTACCGGTCCCGCCAGCGATGTAGCAGGACAGGGTGTGATGGCTCGGCGCTTCGTATTCCTGAGCATCGTGATGATTGGTCCACAGAGCCGCAGACAAGCCGTCACCGAGCTCGGCGCTGTGCACAAGGCGTGCGTTCGGCGAGCGGTTAAGTGCTTGAAAGACTTGCAGCGTATCGATGGCGGCCATGATCAGTTCTCTTCAACGCCTTGCATCCTACTCCGTAGCCCCGGCGCTGCCAGCCTGCCGGGCGACAAAAGCGCAAGTTTATGCAAGCGCTTGCCGCCTGCCGAAGCAGACACTCAAGGCCTATCAAGGAGTGTTCGTCATGAATCTGTCGTTGTATCTGTTGACCGTGCTGATCTGGGGCACCACCTGGATTGCCCTGAAATGGCAACTGGGCGTGGTGGCGATTCCGGTGTCGATCGTCTATCGCTTCGGCCTCGCGGCGCTGGTGCTGTTCGTTTTACTGTTGCTCAGCCGTCGCTTGCAACCGATGACCCGGCGCGGCCATTTGATCTGCGTGGCTCAGGGCTTGTGCCTTTTTTGCGTCAACTTCATGTGCTTTCTCACCGCCAGTCAGTGGATTCCCAGCGGTCTGGTGGCGGTGGTGTTCTCCACCGCAACCTTGTGGAACGCGCTCAATGCGCGGGTGTTCTTCGGCCAGCGAATTGCCCGCAATGTGCTGATGGGTGGGGCGCTAGGCTTGTTCGGTCTGGGCATGTTGTTTTGGCCGGAGCTGGCCGGTCATCAGGCCAGCCCGCAAACCTTGCTTGGCCTTGGCTTGGCCCTGTGCGGCACCTTGTGTTTTTCGGCGGGCAACATGCTGTCGAGCCTGCAACAGAAGGCCGGTCTCAAGCCGCTGACCACCAATGCCTGGGGCATGGCTTATGGCGCGGCAATGCTGACGGTGTGGTGCCTGGTCAAAGGCATTTCGTTCGACATGGACTGGTCGCCGCGTTACGTCGGTGCGTTGCTGTATCTGGTGATTCCGGGCTCGGTGATCGGTTTCACCGCGTACCTGACGCTGGTCGGGCGCATGGGGCCGGAACGTGCGGCTTACTGCACAGTGCTGTTCCCAGTGGTGGCGCTGAACGTCTCGGCGTTTGCCGAGGGTTACCAGTGGACAGCTCCGGCGCTGGTCGGTCTGGTATTGGTGATGCTGGGTAACGTGCTGGTGTTTCGTAAACCGAAAGCGGTGGTGCCGCCGGTGCAGGGGAAGTTGGCTTGAAATAAACGAGCGCTGAACTTCAGCGCTCGACTTTTAATGTGATGTAAATCATTACCGGGAATATGAAATCAACGATGTGGCGTGCCCAGTCCTTGGCATTCCATGATTGTGAGGTGTCCATGTCAAACCATTCCACCCCCACGGTTTGCAGGCAAACGTAATAAATAAAGATTGCCGCCAGTATGCCCATGATCGAGAACTTTTTTGCCTCGTGGAATATTTCGGCGGAGGCGTTGATGTTGCGATAGAGCTGATAGGTGCCTATCAGGCACAACACCGTATACGTGACTTCCAGTGTGATGATGAACCAGTAGATCCGGTGATGAATCATCGGCGATTCGATGGCTCGGTACTTGATGGTTTCACTGGCAGTGGTGGTGTCCATGCTTAGGATATGGGCCACGTAAGTGTAGTTTGAGTCATAGTCGGTGAAGTTGTGGATCATCACCAGCAGACCAAAGAAACTGATGTAAGCCATCAATATAACTTTGCTGTAGCGGATAAGTTTGTCGGTTGTCAGGGCGTTCAAGGTTTGGGCTCTCCATAGCGCTTGCCGATCATTCGACAGCCGGGAGGAGCTTATAACGCTGTTGTTTAATTTGGTTTGTTGTTCAATTTCAAGTTGTGTATGGCGATAACTAACGGGCAAGTGCGATGTTGCACTTGCCCGTATTTTTTTATCCGCGCCAGACTTGCGGGTTGACCAAGTCCTGCGGGCGTTCGCCGAGCAGCGCGCTGCGCAGGTTGGCGAGTGCGCGATTGGCCATGGCTTCGCGGGTTTCATGGGTGGCGGAACCGATATGCGGCAAGGTCACAGCGTTTTTCAGTTGGAACAGTGGCGACTCGGCCAGCGGTTCTTTCTCGTAGACGTCCAGGCCGGCACCGCGAATCTGATTGTTTTGCAGTGCTTCGATCAGCGCGGGTTCATCGACCACCGGGCCGCGGGAGATGTTGACCAGAATCGCGCTCGGTTTCATCAAGGCCAGTTCGCGATGGCTGATGAGGTGGCGGGTCTTGTCGCTGAGGGGCACCACGAGGCAAACGAAATCGGCTTCGGCGAGCAGTTGGTCGAGGCTGCGAAATTGCGCGCCGAGTTCTTGTTCGAGGTCGCTCTTGCGGCTGTTGCCGCTGTAGATGATCGGCATGTTGAAGCCGAACCGGCCGCGGCGGGCGACGGCGGCACCGATGTTGCCCATGCCGACGATGCCGAGGGTTTTGCCGTGCACGTCACAGCCGAACAGTGGGGCGCCGACGCTGGCTTGCCATTGGCCGGCCTTGGTCCAGGCGTCGAGTTCGGCGACGCGGCGGGCGCTGCTCATGATCAGGGTGAAGGCGAGGTCGGCGGTGCTTTCGGTGAGCACGTCCGGGGTGTTGGTGAGCATGATCCCGCGTTCGTTGAAGTAGTCGAGGTCGTAGTTGTCGTAGCCGACGGAGACGCTGGAGACCACTTCGAGTTTGGCGGCGGTTTCGAGTTGGGCTTTGCCGAGTTTGCGGCCGACGCCGATCAGGCCGTGGGCGTGGGGCAGGGCTTCGTTGAATTGGGCGTTGATGTCGCCGTTTTTTGGGTTGGGGACGATGACGTCGAACTCTTGTTGCAGGCGTTCGATCATTGGGGGGGTGATGCGGCTGAAGGCCAGGACAGTTTTTTTCATCGTTTTTGGCTCTTGTTCGGGCTTGATGCCAAGCAAGCTAACATTTCTGTTTTGGGTTGTCTTGGCGGCCTCTGGGCCGACCATGTTCTTGGGGGTTTTGGGTGTATATCCGTTGCTTGGGGTGTTGCTGATTAGGGTTCCGCCCTTACGGCGGGTCACTTTTTCCAAACGCCGAAAAAGTAACCAAAAAGGCTTGCTCCTACGTACGGCCCGCTCGCTGGGGCTCGGGGTTCCTTCGCTCCGGGATCGATCCGGGCGCAGCGTCTACGGTTTGCTTCGCTGCACCTCCTCTCGCTGTGTTTGGCTTCGCCAAACGGTCGCTGCGCTCCCACCCCCGGATCAATCCCTCCGCTCAGCCTTCCGATGTCGCCCGTGGATCAAGATCAAGAGCTGCAGCCGAGCTAACGCTCATCCTGTTGAGTGGTAAGGAGCGGGTGGTTGGCTTTTGGTTTGTGTTGGATTCGCCCCTCACCCCAGCCCTCTCCCGAGGGAGAGGGAGCTGATTTTTGGGCTTTTCGGAATGTTGATTCGACTCGGTATTCCAAGTCGGCGTAGCTCATCCAGACACCTCGGTCAGTCCCCTCTCCCTCTGGGAGAGGGTTAGGGTGAGGGCAGTTCCAGAGGCTGTTTGAGTTTCAGCAGCATCCCCGGACTGTCCCAGCAAACTTCAATTGCGTGGCGCGGGTTGGGGGATGTCGACGTTATCCAGTACGCGATTCACGGCCAGTTCCGCGAGCATGATGATTTGCTGGATCGCCAGAATGACACGGCGCTGTGGCAAGTCGACGTAGGCGGCGATGTCGCTGCTCATGATGTTGGCTTGGGCCAGTGATTCGCAGGCGTGGACGAGGAGGCTTTCGTTGTCTTGGCCCGGCGCGACCTGAAACATGGTGCTGGGTTTGTGGAAGCGCAGGGTCAGGGCGTTGGGTTTGAGGTAGTGGTCGAGCGCTCGCTCGGCGGCTTCGTGGAATTTCTTCGAGCCGGAAGATTCGTAGGGGGAGGTGTTGTCGGCTTCTGGTGGGTTTGGTGTTGGCTTTTTCATGGGGAACATACTCATGGCAAGTTGACTTGAAGCCGCCACTTTTCGTTTTCCAGACGTAAGGGTGGCAGCCGTGCGCGGACTGGAAAAACCGGCCCAACTCACCAAAACCGGCAGGCCCAAGGGCCTCCCGCGCACAGCCGCCATAACATTGCGAGCAGAAAAAGCGCCGCAGTATGCCATGAGCTTTGGTAGTTGAAATCGGGTTTTCCAGACCCGGTCGCTGATTCGTCAGCGACACCCAAAGCCTATCCACCGCACTTCCGACGGACAACCTGCAAAACACGTCGGAAACTTCCGCGAAAAGCCCAAAATGTAGGAGCTGCCGTAGGCTGCGATCTTTTGATTTTTAAACATCAAGGTCAAAAGATCGCAGCCTGCGGCAGCTCCTGCAGGTTTCACGGTGTGTTGAAAATCAGTTGGCGACGCGTGCTCCGGCGAGGCTGCCGCTGAGTTCGTAGGCGGCCAGTTCTGCCTGATGTGCCGCGAGGATTTCCGGCAGTGAGCCGCGCAGGTATTCGACCCACGTCTTGATCTTTGCATCAAGGTATTGCCGCGATGGGTAGATCGCGTACAGGTTCAGTTCCTGCGAGCGGTAGTTGGGCATTACCCGTACCAGCGTGCCATTGCGCAGCCCTTCGATTGCCGCGTACACCGGCAACACGCCAACGCCCATGCCGCTGGTGATCGCGGTTTTCATGGCGTCGGCGGAGTTCACCAAAAACGGCGAGCTGTTGATGGTGACCATTTCCTGGCCTTCCGGGCCGTCGAAGGCCCATTTTTCCAGCGGGATCACCGGGCTGACGAGGCGCAGGCAGGCGTGGTTGAGCAGGTCGCTGGGCTTTTGCGCGCAGCCGTTGGCTTTCACGTAGGCCGGTGAGGCGCAGACGATGCTGTAGGTGATGCCCAAGCGTTGCGAGACGAAACCGGAGTCCGGCAGTTCGCGGGCCAGCACGATGGAGACGTCGTAGCCTTCATCGAGCAGGTCCGGTACGCGGTTGGCCATGGTCAGGTCGAAGGTCACGTCCGGGTGGGTCTTGCGATAGCGGGCGATGGCGTCGATGACGAAGTGCTGGCCGATGCCGGTCATGGTGTGGACTTTCAACTGGCCGGCGGGGCGGGCGTGGGCTTCGCTGGCCTCGGCTTCGGCTTCTTCGACGTAGGCCAGGATCTGCTCGCAGCGCAGCAGGTAGCGTTTGCCGGCTTCGGTCAGGGCAATGCGTCGAGTCGTGCGGTTAAGCAGTCGGGTTTGCAGGTGGGCTTCCAGATTGGAGACCGCGCGCGAGACGTTGGCGGTGGTGGTGTCGAGCTGCACGGCGGCGGCGGTGAAGCTGCCGGCTTCGGCCACGCAACTGAAGGCGCGCATGTTTTGCAAAGTGTCCATGGGGTGCTCTCAAGGGAGATGGCAAATTGTGACACGAAGTTTCAGGGGCTGAGACCCCCGACCAAGGGATTATCTCGTTAACGGTAACAAAGATTCACAGGATTCCCAGCTTATCGCCGTTCAGGGCGCCCACTAGAATTGCGCCGATCCACACCACTCCTCGCCATATCCCTTCTTTCAGGAATTCGCAGCTGTGCCGCGTCGCATCAACAGAGCGCTTTTGCCGCTCAGTGTTCTGGCTTTTTCCCTGGCTCTTGGCGGCTGCATTTCAACCGAAGGTATTGCTCCGCAGGGCAACGCGCTGGAGGCCAATGATTTGGCCACCGACGACGCCATCGCCCACGCTGCCCGTGACGCCAACTGGCCCACCGCGCAATGGTGGCAAGCCTACGGCGACCCGCAACTGAACCGCTGGATCGACCTCGCCGTACAAGGCAGCCCGAGCATGGCCATGGCCGCCGCGCGAGTGCGTCAGGCCAAAGCCCTGGCCGGTGTCGCTGAAGCGGCCGAGTCGTTGCAGATCAATGGCGAGTCGACCCTCAAGCGTCACAACTGGCCGACCGATCAGTTCTACGGCCCGGGCGAACTGGCCAACACCACCACCTGGGACAACAACGCGGCGCTGGGTTTCAGCTACGCCCTCGACCTCTGGGGCCGCGAAAGCAATGCCAGCGAACGGGCGGTGGATCTGGCGCACATGAGCGCCGCCGAAGCGCGATTGGCGCAGTTGGAATTGCAGAACAACATCGTGCGCGCCTACATCGAGTTGTCGCTGCATTACGCCCAGCGCGACATCGTCGCCGCGACGCTCAAACAGCAACAGCAGATTCTTGAGCTGGCGCAGAAGCGTCTGGACGGCGGGATCGGCACGCACTTTGAAGTCAGCCAGGCTGAAACGCCGTTGCCGGAAACTCATCGGCAACTCGATGCGCTGGACGAAGAGATCGCCCTGAGCCGCAACCAACTCGCTGCACTGGCCGGTAAAGGTCCGGGTGCAGGCGCGCAGTTGCAGCGTCCGACGCTGTCGCTTGGCGCGGCGCTGAAGTTGCCGTCGGCACTGCCCGCTGAACTGCTCGGTCAGCGTCCGGACATCGTCGCCAGCCGCTGGCAAGTGGCGGCGCAGGCGCGCGGGATCGAGGTGGCGCATGCCGGTTTCTATCCCAACGTTGATCTGGTCGGCAGCCTCGGCTACATGGCCACCGGCGGCGGCGCGCTGGAGTTTTTGACCGGCAAGAAACTCAACTACAACGTCGGGCCGGCGATCTCGTTGCCGATCTTCGACGGCGGGCGACTGCGGGCCGAACTGGGTGAAGCGTCGGCCGGTTATGACATTGCCGTGGCGCATTACAACCAGACGCTGGTCAATGCGCTGAAGAACATCTCCGACCAGTTGATCCGCCGCGAGTCGATGGACAAGCAGCAAGGCTTCGCCGCCGAGTCCGTGGCCACGGCGCAGAAGACCTACGACATCGCGATGATCGCCTATCAACGCGGCCTCACCGATTACCTCAACGTGCTCAATGCGCAGACGTTGTTGTTCAAGCAGCAGCAAGTGCAGCAGCAGGTGCAGGCGGCGCGGTTGACGGCGCATGCGCAGTTGGTGACAGCGCTGGGTGGTGGACTTGGTGCCGGCAACGATGTGCCAACTGCCGAACAAACCCAAGCCCCGAAAACCCCGGCTCTCCTGCGGTGAACCTGAACCCGAGGATGGTGAACTCCTGTGGCGAGGGGATTTATCCCCGATGGGCTGCGCAGCAGCCCTAACACCTGCAAACCGGTTCTGCCTGGCACACCGCATTCGCTTTTCTTGGGGCCGCTTTGCAGCCCATCGGGGATAAATCCCCTCGCCACAGGAATTGTGTGATTCACAGATTTTTTCTTCATTCATTGAGCAAGATTTAATGACTCCCTTGCCCGCACCACTGCGCTGGCTCTACTCCCTGGAATGGCGCCGCGGTTTCTTTGACTGGGCGCGCAGTGATGGCGTGACCTGGGTCTACATCTTCAAGGTGTTGCTCGCCGCGTTCCTCACCCTGTGGCTGGCGATGCGTCTGGAATTGCCGCAACCGCGTACGGCGATGATCACCGTGTTCATCGTCATGCAGCCGCAAAGCGGTCAGGTGTTCGCCAAGAGTTTCTATCGCTTCCTCGGCACCCTGGCGGGGTCAGCGATGATGGTCACGCTGATTGCGCTGTTCGCGCAAAACACTGAACTGTTCCTCGGCTCGCTGGCGATCTGGGTCGGTATCTGCTCGGCCGGTGCGGCGCGTTGCCGTAACTTCCGCGCCTATGGTTTTGTCCTCGCGGGCTACACCGCAGCGATGGTCGGTTTGCCGGCGCTGGCGCACCCGGACGGTGCGTTCATGGCAGCGGTGTGGCGGGTGCTGGAGATCTCGCTGGGGATTATCTGCGCCACGGTGGTCAGCGCCGCGATCCTGCCGCAAACCGCCAGTGCGGCGATGCGCAACGCCTTGTACCAGCGCTTCGGGGTGTTCGCTTTGTTCGTCACCGATGGCTTGCGCGGGCGCAGCAAAACCGAATCCTTTGAAGCGAGCAACGTGCGTTTCATCGCCGAGGCTGTGGGGCTGGAAGGGCTGCGCAGCGTGACCGTGTTCGAAGACCCGCACATGCGTCGGCGCAATGGTCGCCTGAGCCGTTTGAACAGCGAGTTCATGGGCATCACCACGCGCTTCAATGCCTTGCATCAGTTGCTCGAACGCCTGCGCGGCAATGATGAAGAACACGTTGTGGCGGCGATCAGACCGGGCTTGCAGGATCTGGCCGAAGTGCTCGACGGTTTCAGCGGCCGGGCACTGACCAGCCCCGATGCGGCGCGGCTGGCGATGGCGCTGGCGACCTACAAGGAAGGCTTGCCGGCGCGGGTGCGCAGCCTGCGCGCAACCTTTCAGGAGAGCGAGCCGAGTGACGCCGAGCAACTGGATTTCCACACCGCGTATGAGTTGCTCTATCGCTTTGTCGATGATCTGCACGGTTACGCGCAGACCCACGCCTCCCTGGCCGATCACCGCCACGAACGCGAGCGCTGGGACGAGCCGTTCACCCCGCAAACCAACTGGTGGGCGGCGGCCGCTTCGGGGATTCGTGCGTCGTTCATCCTGATCGTGCTGGGCAGTTATTGGGTCGCGACGGCGTGGCCGAGTGGCGCGACAATGACCCTGATCGCCGCCGCCACCGTGGGCCTTTCCGCTGCCACGCCGAACCCGAAACGCATGGCCTTTCAGATGGCTTGCGGGACGTTTCTTGGCGCGTTGATCGGCTTCGTCGAGATGTTTTTCATCTTCCCGTGGATCGACGGTTTTCCGCTGCTGTGCGTGATGCTCGCGCCGGTAATCGTACTGGGTTCTTTCCTCACGTCGCGGCCGCAATATGCCGGTGTCGGTCTCGGTTTGCTGATCTTCTTCAGCACCGGTTCGGTGCCGGACAACCTGACCATCTACAACCCCTACACCTTCATCAACGACTACATCGCCATGGTCATGGGCATGCTGGTGTGCGCGGCGGCGGGCGCGATTATTTTGCCGCCCAACAGCCGTTGGTTGTGGCGACGGCTGGAGCAGGATCTGCGTGGCCAAGTGGTCTATGCGATCAGCGGCAAACTCAAGGGGCTTGCGTCGAGTTTCGAGAGCCGCACCCGCGACTTGTTGCATCAGGCTTATGGTCTGGCGGCCGGTGAGCCGAAGGTGCAAAAGAGTCTTTTGCGCTGGATGTTCGTGGTGCTGGAAGTCGGCCACGCGATCATTGAATTGCGCAAGGAGCAGGCGATTCTGCCGGTGCACCCGGCCTATGCCGAATCGCAACCGTGGCGTCAGGCAATCCGTGTGATGGGCCGGGCGTTGGTGCGGCTTTTTCTGCAACCGAACTCAAGCAATCTGGAGCGCGCGCTGGTGGCGGTCGATCACGCGATCAGCCGTGTCGCCGCCACTGACGAACCGTTCGCGCCGCACTTCGATACCTCGGCCCTGCGCCGGGTGAAGAGCTATCTGCACTTCATTCGCACCTCGTTGCTCGACCCGCAATCACCGCTTGGCGCTTTCGCACACGCCAAGCCTGAAGGACTTGCCCATGCCTCGTGAAATCGCTTTCCACGGTGTGTACATGCCGACCATGACCCTGATGTTTTTCATCGCTGCGGCATTGGCCTGGGCGGTGGATCGGTTCTTGTCGGGCTTCGATCTGTACCGCTTCTTCTGGCACCCGGCGCTGCTGCGCCTGAGCCTGTTTACCTGTCTGTTCGGCGCGATGGCGCTGACTGTTTACCGTTGACTCTCTATCTCTGAAGAAGGCTCTGATGAAAAAGTTTTTCAGCCTGCTCGCGACCTTGCTGGTGCTGGCCCTTGCGCTGTGGATCGGCCGGACTTTGTGGGTGCATTACATGAACACGCCGTGGACCCGCGACGGTCGGGTGCGCGCGGACATCATCAACGTCGCCGCCGACGTCACCGGTGAAGTGATCGACGTGCCGGTGCGTGACAACCAATTGGTGAAGAAGGGCGATTTGCTGATGCAGATCGACCCCGAGCATTACCGCATCGCAGTGAAACAGGCGCAGTCGCTGGTCGCTTCACGCAAGTCGACGTGGGAGATGCGCAAGGTCAACGCCCATCGCCGCGCCGATCTGGACAATCTGGTGATCTCCAAGGAAAACCGCGACGACGCCAGCAACATCGCCGACGCCGCGCTGGCCGACTATCAGCATGCGCAGGCGCAACTGGAAGCCGCCGAACTCAACCTCAAACGCACCGAAGTGCGCGCGGCGGTGGACGGCTACGTGACCAACCTCAACGTGCATCGCGGCGACTACGCGCGCATCGGCGAAGCGAAAATGGCCGTGGTCGACATGAACTCGTTCTGGGTCTATGGCTTCTTCGAAGAAACCAAACTGCCGCACGTTCGCGTTGGGGATAAGGCCGACATGCAGTTGATGAGCGGCGAAGTCCTGAAGGGCCACGTGGAAAGCATTTCACGCGGCATCTACGACCGCGACAACCCGGAAAGCCGCGAGCTGATCGCCGACGTCAACCCGACGTTTAACTGGGTGCGCTTGGCACAGCGAGTGCCGGTGCGGATTCACATTGATGAAGTGCCGGAAGGTGTTTTGTTGGCGGCGGGGATTACTTGTACGGTGGTGGTAAGGCAGGACGACATCAAGTCATCAGACTGAAGAAGGCTTTTGTGGCGAGGGAGCTTTCTCCCGCCGGGCCGCGAAGCGGCGCCAAACAACGTGAGCGCTGCGCACTCAAGCGGGAGCGAGTTCCCTCGCCACAGGTGTGGGTTTATCGGTAGAACTTGTCGACCACCCGCAGTCCGGACTCGATGGTTTCGTCGACCGTTAACTGTTTGTCCTTGATGAGGCTGACGATGCGCGGGTCATTGGCGATATTTGCGCCAGGCATTTTCAACTTGGCAGCGCGATCGATCACGATGTAGATCAGCACGTGATCACGGTTCCTGATGAATGGCAGGTCCATGGCATCGCCGATCGACTGCTTCATGTAGGCATAACGTTCGGCGGACGTCAGCCCCTTGAAGGTATCCGGATAGTCCTGATAGATCTGGGCGGAGTAGCGGGCGACGTCCTCTTCCCGCTCTTCGGCGGCTTTGGTTGCCTTGCTGGCGACCTGGGGGACGAGTTCGCTGTAGCGTTTCTCACCCTTGGTAATTTGCTCCGGGGTCATCCGGGTTTTGACGGTTGCATCGGCGTGGGTGTCATCTGCATCGGCCATGACTTTGCTCCACGCGTACGCTTCGATCAGGTTGCCTTGTTCTTCGTACTGCTTGACCAGTTTCTCCTGGGCATCGGGATAACCGTGCTGTGAGGAGCGCACCAGCCAGCGCGTGGCAAGTGCGGCATCTTCCTTCGCCCCGGCGATGCCGTACTTGTACGATTCGTACATGCCGTACTCCGCACACCAGTCATTTTGCATGGCCGCGTAGGCCGTGTAGTTGAAGGCTAAGGTGCGTGTTTGCTCGTTGGCCAGGTCACCATTCTGGCGAATCATTGAGGAGAGGTAGCAAAACGCGCGAGGGTGTTTCGGCGCCGCCATGGCCAGGCAGGTTTTGGCGATATCGCGCGCGCCGTCTTCGTACATCAGCAAACCGGTCCCGAACACAATGTCGCTGTCCATCTGCGCATTGCAGTATTCGTTCGCGGTGACGGTCGGCAACAGGTCTCGCGCGGTCAATTTCGGCAGGGTGTCGTTGAGGGGCACTTCTTGAGTGGCGCAGCCCGCCAGCAAGGTGAGCAATACCAAAGGCAGTACGTTGGAAACTTTCAAAAGTTGTTCCTGAGCTTAGTTGAAGCGTGAGAGCAGGTCTCGCGTCAGACAGGCCAACAAAGCAGCGGCTGTTCCAGGAAGGAACAGCCGGGGGAGGGTTGTATCAGTGTTCAGCAATTCCCTTGCTTCGATGCGTGCGCCAGCGATTCCATGCGCTATCGGGTTCACTTGAAGCGGCGGGCGCTTCAAGTGCGGCGCATTCTACGTGGAACGGCTGGTTTGGCAATTTCACCGAGGTAAATCAGAGCTGGCCGTGCAAGCCAAACCGCTTCATCAACGTCGATTCCAGCAAGCCTTTGGGCAGCAGCGTCGCTAACAGCGGCAATGCCCGGCTACCATTGCCGATGCGAATCAGCCGTGGCGGTTTGCTCTGCTGCACAGCCTTCAGCAGCACAGCAGCAAACTCAAGGGCCGGCGTTGGTTTGTCCTGCGACGCCTTGGCCCGCGCGCGGATCCCTTCTCGCAATGGAAACCACGGCGATTGTTCATTGATCAACTGCTCAGCCTCATGCCCGGCATTTTTGGCGAAGCTCGATTGAATCGCGCCGGGCTGCACTTCCATCACGCGAATGCCGAACGGCGCCAGTTCCATGCGCAATGCATCGCTCAAGGCATGCACTGCTGCTTTCGAGGCGCAATAGGCACCGGCGAACGGTGTGACCAAAACACCGGACACGCTGCCGATATTCACCACCAACCCCTTGCCACGGCGCAGCACCGGGAACAGTGCGCGTGTGACGCCGACAATCGAGAACACATTGGTTTCGAACTGGCGCTGCATGGCCAGCACGCCGCCGTCGAGCAGCGGGCCCATGGCGCCATAACCGGCGTTGTTGATCAGCACGTCGAGGCCGCCGTGTTGCTGGTTGATACGTTCGCCGAGTTGTTCCAGCGCCGCGTTGTCATTGACGTCGAGTTGCACGGCGGTGAACCCGGCTGTCGCCAGCAATGCGACATCTTCAGCCTTGCGCGCACTGGCCCAGACTTCATAACCGGCGGTTTTGAACGCATCGGCGAGGGCGCGGCCGATGCCGCTGGAACATCCGGTAATCAACGCAACGGGCATGGCGCATTCCTTGTGCAAAAGAGTGGGGAAGGGGATCAGTCGGAGAAGCTGCCCTGCAATCGCTCGGCGCGAAACTCCAGGGTTTGCGGGCGATAACCGGGACGCAGCGGTGGCATCGGCAAGCAGTCTTCCCAATTGCCGCCAGCCTGCAATTCGCCGGGGCCGCGGTAGCGCGGGGCGCTGTATTGATTGTCGGCCAGATTGACGGTGTCGCCCGGTGCATAGGCTGCAATGCGCCAGCGCAGTTCGGTCAGCGGCACGCTGTTGCCGTTGTTCATCTTCAATTGCAGCGGACGATCCGCCGGACACTGCTCGGGCGCATAGCTGATACGCAGTTCAAGGCGCGCCAGTTGTTTGATCTCGCGGTTGTCCAGCCACACCACCCACATGGCAACCAGGCCGAGGCCGATGGCGGCTGCCACCGAGACGGGCAAGGCCTTGGCCGGATAGCGCAACAACAGGATCAGCCAGGTGAAGACCAGCAAAACGCCGATGAACATGTGTGAACGCTCCTTGAACTCGTGACCCACATCCTACCGAAGGGTTGCCGGAATGGACATTCGCGTATCAGGCCATTGTGCCATTGGTCGGAACTGTAATTTCTGACAGTAGGCATCAATGCCCAGTCGCTGCTGAGATACCCCCACGCAACGGAGCAAAAATATGGGCATGCACAGCAAAACACCGACGCTTTCAGTGAGCGACCCGCGTGGGCTGCCGATCCGTACAGTCGACTACTGGCGCGCCGAGTATCCTGGCGCCGCTCAGACTCTCGTGCACCGCACCTTTCATGACGCGGCGGGGCGTGCTGTCGACCAGTGGGATCCACGTTTGTGGGCGCTGCAAATGAGCGATCCTCTGACGCCGGCCAGTCTGGCCATGGTTTATCTGTTGAACGGCCAAGTGCTGCGCTCGGACAGCGTCGATGCCGGTACGCAGGTTGCGTTGCACGGTCTCGGCGCGCAAGTGCTGCTCGAGTGCGACAGTCGTGGAGCCCGTCGCGAAATCCGGCACGATTCGTTGCTGCGCCCGGTGGCCGTGTTCGAAGAAGGCGAATCGCAGCCGCAACGGTGCGTCGAGCGCTTTGTTTACGGTCAGCCCGGTGCTGGTGAACCGAGCCGCAACCAGCTCGGCCAGTTGATCCGCCACGATGACCCGGCAGGCAGTGTGTTGTTCGAACACTTTGCGATCAGCGGCCAATGCACAGAGAACACCCGGCACTTCATGCAGAACCTCGTGACCCCTGATTGGCCTGAGCCGATTGATGAACGCATGAAGTTGCTAGAACCCGGCGAGGGCGCGACGAGCCAATGGCATTTCGGGCCGCTGGGTCAGGTACTCCGACAGGTGGATGCGCGAGATAATCATCAGGGGATCGAGTTGACGCTCGATGGACGTTTGCGGGCCAGTTACCTGCAGTTGAAGCATCAGTCCGAACCTCAAACACTGGTCAGCGATATCCGTTACAACGCTGACGGGAAAGTCACGCAGGAACGGGCGGGAAACCGCGTATTGACGACATTGCGCTATCGAGCTGAAGACGGCCGTTTGCAAGTGCGTCAGGCCGAGAACAGCGACGGCGAAATCTTGCAGCATCTGATCTACGACTATGACCTGACGGGCAATGTGCTGAGCATCGAGGACAAGGCACTGCCGATCCGCTATTTCGCCAATCAGCGCATCGATCCGATCAGTCTCTTTATCTACGACAGTCGTTACCAGTTGCGCGAGGCAACTGGCTGGGAGGCGGGTGCTGCGAGCCAGGGACCCGCGACGCCCGGACGAGCCGATCCGGGCGCCGTGAGCAATTACCGCCAGAGTTATCGTTACGACGAGTCCGGCAATTTGCTGGAGCTGACGCATGTTGGCGCGCGTAATGGTCGCAAGCTGCGCGCCGCGCGATTCAGCAATCGCTGTTTGCCTTACCGCGCCGATGTACCGCCCACGGAAGAGGAAATCGCTGCGGCGTTTGATCTGCGTGGCAATCTGCGAGCGCTCGAGGCCGTGCGATCACTGACGTGGAATTTGCGCAATCAGTTGCAATCGGTCACGCCGGTCGAACGTGCCGGCGGACGCAATGACCTTGAACACTATTGTTACGACGGCGCCGGTCAGCGTGTGCGCAAGACGCGTTTATTGCAGACAAATGCCCGTGGTGTCGTTGCCCAGGTGCGCTATTTGCCTGGACTGGAGTTGCGCAGTGACACAGGCAACGTAGAACAACTGCAAGTGATCACCGTCGAGGGGGCGCTCAACAGCGTGCGGGTCTTGCACTGGCAAAGCGCACCGCCAACCGGTTCCAACGACCACTATCGGTACACCTTCACTGATCATTTGGGCTCGACCAGCCTGGAGTTGGGTGAGGATGCCCGCGTCATCAGCCAGGAAACCTTCCACCCGTTCGGCGAGACGGCGTGGAGCAAGGACACCGAAGTCAGCTACAAAACCCTCCACTATTCGGGCAAGGAGCGTGATGCGACCGGGTGTTATTACTACGGTTATCGCTATTACATGCCTTGGTTGCAGCGATGGCTCAACCCTGACCCGAAAGGCTTTATTGACGGGCCGAACCTGTACCAGATGGTCGGTAACTCTCCCATGAGGCATGTTGACAGCGATGGCGGCGGGAAGAGCGATACGTCTACGTCAGCGCTGGCTGACAGCGCGCAAAAGCAGAAGGCACTGCTGGACTCGGTCACCTCGGCAGCGGCGGATGTCAGAAATTCGTTGCTCAACCACACCCAGGCACGACACCGGTTTCAGGCGTTGGCCAGGCGAGTCGGTACGCAACTGATCAGCAGCGCGGTCAGCACGGGGGCGCAAGCCTTGGGCGGCGCGGCCGGCACTGCATTGGGCGGGGCATTGGGGCCGGGAGCGGCCGTGCTTGGAGGGAAACTGGGTACGAAGCTCGCCGGCAAGGCAGCGGATGCAGCAATCGACAAGGTCGTGGACACCTATCAGTTGAACCGCCCTATCAATTTCAAGGGTAGCGAACTGAATCCCAAGGCTTTCGTTGAAAGCGTCGAGCCGAAAAAATCGCTCGGTCTTGCCACAGTGAAACTGGAACTGGCAGCACATGATCCGCGCACTTCCGACGGTCGATCACGACTGGTGAAAATGGCGCGCGCCAAGGTTGAGGACAAAGTGATCTCGGTAGTCGCCGACACGTTGGGATCGCAGACCCCGGGACTGATCCGGACAGGAAGGGAGTTCATCCATGCATCGCAAGGCTTGAATGCAGGGACGTTGAGTGACACCTACGAACATATTTCGGCAAACATCGACATGGTGTCGTTCAGGACGCAAGCGATATTGACCGAGCTGGCGACGGTCGGCGGCTCAGACACTGAACTGCTGGAAGCGGTCTCCGAATTGTCAATGCAGACCTTCAGTACCGTTCAAACGCTCAATCGAACCCAGGATTTCATTGGGCTGATCTCGCCCACACCCTACGCCGGCAGACAGCAATCGCTGGGGGGGAGCACCCGGCCCAAACTGACCCGACAACATTCGCAGGGCTAAAAAAGCCCCCGCCCAACCCGCTGCGGATAGGGGACGCAGTGGGCTGGGCGAGGGCTTCTGTCTTGCGGATCGTTTACTGCGCGATGGTCTTCACCGACACGCCGCGTTCGATCGGGGTGGAGCGGCCGTAGATATCTTCGAAGCGTTCGATATCGTCTTCACCCAGATACGAACCCGATTGCACTTCGATGATTTCCAGCGGGATCTTGCCCGGGTTGCGCAGGCGATGCACCGAGGCGATCGGGATGTAGGTCGACTGGTTTTCGCAGAGCAGGAACACGTTGTCGTCGCAGGTCACTTCGGCGGTGCCGCTGACCACGATCCAGTGTTCGGCGCGGTGGTGGTGCATCTGCAACGACAGGCATGCGCCCGGTTTGACCGAGATGTGCTTGACCTGGAAGCGTCCGCCCATGTCCACCGAGTCGTACGAGCCCCACGGACGGTAGACCTCACAGTGGTTCTGGGTTTCGCTGCGGCCCTGTTCGTTGAGGGTGTTGACCATCTGCTTGACGCCCTGAACCTTGTCCTTGTGGGCGATCATCATGGCGTCCTTGGTTTCGACCACCACAATATTTTCCAGACCGATCACCGACACCAGTTTGCCGTTGCCGTGGATCATGCAGTTCTTGCTGTCCTGGATCACCACGTCGCCTTTGGTGACGTTGCCGTTGGCGTCTTTCTCGTTGACTTCCCACAACGACGACCAGCAACCGACATCGCTCCAGCCGGCAGTCAGCGGCACGACGCAGGCGCGCTGGGTTTTTTCCATCACGGAATAGTCGATGGAGTTGTCCGGGCAGCAGGCGAAGGTGGCTTCGTCCAGTGTGACGGTGTCGGCGTCCTGTTCGCTGCGCTCAAGGGTCAGCAGGCAGGTGTCGTAGATGTCCGGATCATGCTTTTTCAGCTCTTCGAGGAAGCGGCTGGCGCGGAACAGGAACATGCCGCTGTTCCAGTAGTAACCGCCGGACTCGACGTATTCGGTGGCGCGTTTCACATCCGGTTTTTCGACGAAGTGCGACACGCGGCTGACGCCTTCGGGCAGCAGCGAATCAGCGGTGGACTTGATGTAGCCGTAACCGGTTTCCGGTTTGGTCGCCGGCACGCCGAACAGCACCATTTCGCCGTTTTCGGCGGCGACGGTGGCCAGGGCCAGGGCGCGTTGCAGGGCTTTCTGATCTTCGAGAACGTGGTCGGCCGGCAGCACCAACATCAGTTCGTCACGACCTTCATTGACCAGCATCATCGCGGTCAGGGCCACGGCCGGCGCAGTGTTGCGGCCGAACGGTTCCATCAGGATGCGCTGGCATTCCAGCTTGCGGTTGGCCAACTGCTCGTTGACGATAAAACGGTGATCCTTGTTGCAGACCACGATCGGCGTGTCCATGCCTTCGAACACCAGGCGTTCCAGGGTTTGCTGGAACAGGGTGTGTTCGCCGGTCAGGGCCAGGAACTGTTTAGGGAATTGCTTGCGCGAAAGCGGCCAAAGACGTGAACCGCTACCACCTGACAAGATCACCGGAATCATATTGTTTACTCCATAAAATCGATTTGGTTAGAGGCACGAACGTTGTGTCGTTTCACTCTTGTTTTTGTCTCGTACCGAGAGGCCACCGCATTCCCCCTGTAGGAGCTGCCGAAGGCTGCGATCTTTAAAAGCAAAGTCAAAAGATCGCAGCGTGCCGCAGCTCCTACAGGGATCAGCGTCTCATCGGAAAATTGATTAGCGCGTCGACACCGGGCGTTTCACCCAGACTGGCGACAGGCTGCTGCCGGTGCCGGTGACGTACAGCACTGCTGCTTCACCGCGCTCCAGGGCAACCGGCTTCACGTCGCCGACTTTCTTGTCGCCTTCGTACAGCGCCAGGCTGACTTTCACCGGGTTGATTTCACGTTCGCCACGGCCTTTGGCTGCCACGTTCGGCACCACGTCGGTCTTGCCGTCGGCGGTCTTCAGGGTCAGCGGCTTGTCGCTGAGGTTCTGCACACGCACCAGGGATTTCTGCTTGTTCTTGAACGGCGGCTCTTCGATCAGTTGCGGCGCGCCGGAAGCGTTGTTGACCAGGGTGTAATAGTGATCACCGGCGAGTTTTACCGGCAGGGTCTGGCTGCCGACCTTGGCGCTGTAGTCGCCGCCCGGCATGAAGCTGAAGTCGCTGCTGGCCAGAGGCGCAACGTCGCTCAGGTTGGTGCTGCCGACGGTGGCGCTGACTTCAGCGTTGCTGGCGTTATAGATGCGCACGAAGCTCGAGCCTTTCGGTGCGGTCGGGCCGTAGAGGGCGGCGTCGCCACCGGCGAAGGCAGGTACGGAAAGCACGCTGAGGCCAGCAACCAGTGCGAAGCTTTTCACGAGACTTTGATGCGTAGTAGTGAAAGTCATGGTGTACCTCTCTTTCAGTTTTGCGCCCGGTCGGGCGTCTCGGATTTAGTGTTTGCAGCTACGTTTTGTTGGCGTGCGCCGGCTTGTTTGAGCTCTGCGACCCACTGCGGGTCGGCGTCACCGATTTCGTTGTTCACAGGCAGATATCCTTCAGGAAACTCCCAGATCAGCACCTGTGGCGGGCTGTTCTTGAAGTCATCGCTTTTCAGGTAGCTGAGCATCGGCAGGATCGGGCCGTGGCCGTCTTCGGCGTAATTGACCACGTCGCTGTGCAGCGCTTGTTTCAGCGCACCGACGAAGTTCCAGTTGGGGTTGGCGCTGTAGCTGGTACCGATCAGTGCGACCGGTACTTCGCTGTTGGCGAACAGCGCGTCGTCACCGGCAGGCTGTTCGCCAGCGGCCACGGTGTTGCGCTTTTGCAGCGGTTCTTGCGCCGGCATCAGGTTTTCGAACAGCGGGTCCAGCGGCAGGAACAGGCGCAGGTCGCCCTTGTGCGTGACCTTCTCGGCAGGCGTGGTGACAAAGCGCTGCGGCTCGCCGCTGAGCGGGAACTTGTCAGTGATGGTTTTCGCCAGGGTGTTGGCCGCAACCTCGGCGCCCTCAGGCGTCCAGTGCGTGTCGGTGCGCAGGAACACTTGCTGACCATTCTGCTTGGCCTGTTGCAATGGCTTGAGCAGGTCAGGGGCGAGGATCTTGTCCGCCGCAACGCGCTTGTGGAAATCCTCATAGAGGTTGGCGTGGATGCTCGCCGGTTTCACTTCACCCAGGTGTTCCGGGTACAGGCGAACCTTGGCCGGCACAATCGCCATCACCAGTTTCACGCCTTTCTCCTTCAGGGTCTGGCGCACGCCTTCGACCAGCGCGTAGTTACCTT
Organism: Pseudomonas sp. LBUM1652; assembly: GCF_059716105.1. Taxonomy (NCBI): domain Bacteria; kingdom Pseudomonadati; phylum Pseudomonadota; class Gammaproteobacteria; order Pseudomonadales; family Pseudomonadaceae; genus Pseudomonas; species Pseudomonas sp. LBUM1652. The sequence continues at coordinate 1,099,791 of NZ_CP166804.1, forward strand.
GCAGGTTCAGCTCTTCGTTGACGATCGGGTTGAATTCCTCATCGCTGTACAACCACTGATCGCGACCGAGCACGACGCCCGGACGACCTTCGTTGAACAGTTTGAAATCCAGCGCAGCCCAAAGGTTTGTGCCCAGGCGCTTGATTGGAAACTCTTCGTCATAGTGGGTTTCCACGGCTTTGGTCCATCGGCCGTTGAGCACCGTGGCGTCGGCGTTGGTGCTGAAGCCGAAGAAGCTGCGTACCGACCACAGACCCAAGACCAGCAGGGTCACCAGGAACAGGGCGATGTAGAAGATGCGTAATGAGCGGGTCATGTCAGATCCCTCAGAACTGGAAGTAAAGGAACGGCGAGAAGCTTTGCGCCGAGAGTTTGAGAATCGAGGCGATGAACAGCAGCAGAATCGCGGCGCGCATTGCGTAGCGCGACCAGTCAGCCGTCCAGTAGGCCGGTTGCACCTGGGCGTCGACGCCGACGGTGTAGCCAGGCTCGTGGATGCTCGCCGGGTTTTCGCCGGGGGCTGCCTTGATCATTCCTGGGGTTGCAGCGGCCGGGCCGTCGGTTTCGACGTTGACCACTGGCTTGGTTTTGACCTGTGGCTGATGGGTGTACAGATCACGCAAGCCGAAGAACGCCAGCGTCACGTAAGCCACCACCAGCGTTGCCACTTGCAGACCGGTGAGGCTGGCCTGATTGAGTTCCGACAGCGACCAGTCACCCAAGCTGAACATCGCGCCGTACATGCGCCCGGCAACGTGCAGGTTCTCGGCACGGAAGATCACCCAGCCCATGACCACCAGCAGGAAGGTCAGCGCCCAGCGGATCGGGTTGAGGCTGCGCGGCGAGGTGTTCAGCCCCAGCGCTTTTTCAATCGCCAGCCACATGCCGTGCCACGCACCCCAGACGATGTAAGTGATGTTCGCGCCGTGCCACAGACCACCGAGGAGCATGGTCAGGAACAGGTTGCGATAGGTCATCAGCGTGCCTTTACGGTTACCGCCGAGGGTGATGTACAGGTAGTCACGCAGCCAGGTCGACAGGCTGATGTGCCAGCGGCGCCAGAACTCGGTGATCGACTGGCTGATGTACGGCTGTTTGAAGTTTTCCATGAAGCGGAAACCCATCATCAAGCCCAGGCCGATGGCCATGTCGCTGTAACCGGAGAAGTCGAAATACAGTTGCGCGGTGTAGGCCAGTGCGCCGAGCCAGGCATCACCCGTGGTCGGGTTTTGCAGGGCGAAGCAATGGTCGGCCACGACGGCGAGGGTGTCTGCGATGAAGACTTTCTTGATGAAACCCTGCATGAACCGTGTGCAGCCCTCGGAGAATTTGTCGAGGGTGTGCGTGCGGTTGTTGAACTGGTCGGCGAGGTCGCGGAAACGCAGAACCGGGCCGGCAATCAGGTGCGGGAAGATCGCCACGAAGGCCGCGAAGTCGATCAGGTTGCGCGTCGCCGGGGTGTCACCGCGATACACGTCGATGATGTAGCTGATCGACTCGAAAATGTAGAACGAGATACCGATCGGCAATAGCACGTGGGTCAGGATGAACGGCGACAGACCGACCGAGGTCATCATCGCGTTGATGCTGTCGACACCGAAGTTGGCGTACTTGAAGTAGCCGAGGATGCACAGATCCACCGCCACGCCGAGCAACAGCCAGCGTTGCGCCGGTTTGGTCCGCACGCCGGCAGCACCGACTTTCAGGCCGATCCAGTAGTTCCACAACGTGACGGCAGCGAACAGCGCCAGGAAGTCCACCCGCCACCACGCATAGAACACGTAGCTGGCGAGTAGCAGCAGCAGATTGCGATAACGAATCCCGCTCAGGTAGTACATGCCGAGAAAGATCGGCAAGAACAGAAACAGGAACACGTTGGATGAAAATACCATCCCGATCTCTCCATGTTTGAACCAACAGTCAAGGGCCAAAGCCCCCCCAAACCCCCCGTGGTAGTGGAGGGGTGACACAGTGCTTGCTTGAGGTCGGAGCTGGCCGTCAGACCGCGCCCCTCACCCCCCGCCCTCTCCCGGAGGGAGAGGGAGCCAGATCTCCATGGTCTTCAGAAAAGGAGATCGGCTCGATATTTCAGGTCGGCGAATTTCTGAAAAGCACCTCGTTCAGTCCCTCTCCCTCCGGGAGAGGGTTAGGGTGAGGGGCTTTTGCTCTTCGCCTTTCAAGAACCCTTGTTGCCCTTTTCATGGGACGGGTCGTAGACCTTGGTCAAATCCCCGCCCAGGCGGAAGGTCTTGAACGGCTGCATGCCGCGCTTCTTCTCGATCACATCGGCCGGGCAGGTGTAGAGCGTGCAGAACGGTTCGAGCCAGGCGAATTTCATGTCCTCTTTCAAGTCGGTCATGTCCTGCTTCTTGCCGTTCTTCTCTTCGAATTCGTCCGGGTCTTTCACCCCGGCCAATACGCGATCACCCAGACGCTTCAGCGCGCCGTTGTTTTCCTGACGCAAATCCACCCCGTTGACCTGGGCGAAACTGGCGATCATTGCCAGCGGCGGCAGGGCGTAGTTGTGATAGGCGAGGGCGCGTTGCTGGCGCTTGAGTTCGTTCGGCAGGAAACCGTCAGCATCGATTTGATTCACGCCGACCTTGTATTCCTTCACCGCCCAATCAAACAGGTCACGGCGGTTGGTCGCGATGGACGTCGCCATCACCGACCAGGCTGCCCAGTACGAGTGGTTGTTGGTTTTTTCCAGCGGCAGGTTGTCCCAGTCGCTGACCACCTGATCGGCCATTTTGCTGAACCACGCTTCGATCTCCTGCGCCTCCTGCTGGTGTTGAGCCAGCGGATGCGAGTCGGAGAACTTCAGGCGTATGTACGAAGAGGCCATGCTGCCCAGCGCCCATTTGCGCATCGATTTGCCGGTGTGGTTGAAGTCTTTCGACATCAGCGCATCCGCCTTGGCCCACGCGGTCAGCCAGTTCAGCGTGCAATCGAGCTGCTCCGGGCGACCGTCACGCATGAACTGCATGACGCGTTTGGCGGTGCCGCGTTCCAGCGTGGTGATGTCTTTGGTGGTGTCGCGGAAGGCTTTTTCCGACTGCACGTTCAATGTCGAACGGGCCTTGTCCGAGCCTTCGTATTTGCTGCGAAATTGCAACGCGCCGGTGTACGGCGTCGGCATTGCATCGCAGCCTTCGCTTTTGTCGCCGGTCTTGAATTTATCCACAGGCGCGAAGTAGCCCTGAGGTGGACGCAGTGGTGCGGCGGCCTGCGCGGTGCCGGCGAAGATCGCCAGCCCGAGCAGCGTCGGCGCTAAAAGAGTTTTCAGTTTCGAGTTTCGCATAGCAGACCTCATTGCCCGACCTGAGCGGTTTGTTGCCCAGCGCCCGGGAATACGTTGCGTTTGCAGATTTTCGCTTCGACTTTCTGTGGCGCGGCGCCGGCTTCTGGCCCTTGGACTTCGACCGCCAGCAGGTTTTGCGAGGCCCAGTCTTCGTCCGTGCGCAGCTCAAAGGCGAAACGACCGTCGGTGTCGGAGGTTTCCGGTTTCTCGATCTTGATGTCCTCGTGGCGACCGTTCATGTACCAGAGGGTGGCTTGCAGGGTTTTCACCGAGGTGTCGGCGAAGCGGATGTCGACCTGATGGCTGCTGTTCTGCAGGTTCAGGTTCTTGCTGTTGACCATCAGTTCTTGTTTGCTGCCCGGCTTCAGCGTGGCGCTGCCGGTCATCTGTGCATCTTTGCCTTCGCAGCCGTTGTCGAGCAGGGCCATCATCTGGCGATAGATGGTTTCCTGATCAAGGCGATACAGCGGCGAGAATTCCCAGATGAGAATCTTCGGTGGAGTCTTCTGGAATTCGTCGCTGCCCAGGTACTGCAACATCGAACCTTCCAGACCACCGCCGGGGAAGGCGACGTTGAGAATGTCGGCGCCGATGGCCTCTTCTAGGAAGCCGGCGAAGTTGTAGTTCTTGCCGCTGTGCGAGGTACCCACGAGGGTGATTTGCGGGTTGCCGGAATCACCGAACAGATCGCCGTCACCGGCTTCGCCCTTAGGCTCGGTGGTGAACTGGTCCATGTACTGGATCGCATAACTGGTGCCGCACAGTTGCCCGGCCATGTTGTGCAGGGTGCCGGTCTTGCCCATGCGCCCGGACTTCTTGGTCTCGAACTCACGCTTGGGAATGTCGGCGAAGGCCGGGATCTGCTTGACCTTCTCGGCGACGATTTTCGCTGTGCGCTGGGCGCCGTATGGCGTCCAGTGCTGGTCGCCGCGGAAGTAGAAGTCGTGGGCGGGCAGGGTGTCCGGCAGCGATTCGTTGGTCAGTGGCGACAGGTCCGGCACCACGTAACCCATCTTGGCGAAACGGCCGAGCATGGTCTTGTAGTTACCCAACGCCTTCTCGTAATCGAATGCGGCTTTTTCCTGCGGGTTGAGCTTGTTGCGGTTCACCAGGCCACGGGTCGGCTGATAGACGATCACCAGCTCGACGCCTTTGCTCTTGAACGCATCGTGCAGTTGCTGCATGCGCTTGTAGCCGGCCGGGGTGGTGTTGAATTCGGTGCGCAGGTCTTCCTGGGTACGGAACAGCCAGTCGCCTTGGGCCTGCACCAGCGTGGTGAAGTTCTGCTGATAACGCGTGGTGTAATTCTTCGCGTCGTGTGCTTCAGGGCACAGGTTGCAGCACGGATCGGCGGTGAACTTCGGCGGGGTAGCACCGGCAGCCACATCGGCACGGGCGCCATTGCTGGCCGCCAGAATGCCCACGGTCAGGGCCGACAGGCTGAGTAATTTGATCAAGTGTGGGTGCATAAAATTATCCTCAGTCCTGCATTTCTGTCTGGCGTTCGACAGGGTCGATCAGCACGGCTTTCTGCTGGCGCACCAGCAAGTCGAGAATTTCATCCTGGCGCTCGCCGAGGATGCCGTTGAAGCTGATGCCGCTGGATTTGGTCGGCGCCAGCATCGATACGCGGTACAGCTCGACGCTCAAAGGCGAGTCGATCGACAGCGGGCCGCTGCCGTTGGCCGCCAGTTCACCGCCGACCACGATCAGCGACACTTGCGCGTCGAACGGGTCGAGCTTGATGTCGCGGTCGGTGTCGGTCAGGTCTTTGATGTGGCCGTAGACGCCGGTCAGACCGTTGGCCATGGCGATGTTTTCGTAGAGGCGAATGTTCACGCTGTTACGAATGCGGATGCCGTGGCGCTTGTTGCTGATGACCTTGTTGCCCCACAGCAGATTGTCGGCAGACTCGTAGAGGGTGATGCCGTCGGTGTGGTTCTTGTAGATCTCGTTGTAGGCAATGATGTTGTTGACGCTGTTACGGTCGATCACCAGGCCCGAGAGTTTGTTGTCGTAGCTTTTGTTGTTGAAGATGAAGCTGTCGTTCACTTCCCGGGAAATAATGATCCCGTGCTTCTTCTTCGTGCCGTGCACAGTGTTCTCGGCAATGATCAGGCCGTGGGAACGGTCGTGCGGGTCGATGCCGTAGACGATGTTGTCTTTGTAGGTGTTGCCCTTGACCACAAAGTCGCGGGTCTCGTAGCAGTAGAAGCCGTACCACATGTCCGAGAACTCGGAGCCGACGATCCAGCCGGTCGGCTCGGAACGCTTGAGCACCTTGGCCATGTTCGGCGTGTACTGGGAAATACTCACCCCGTACGACTTACTGTTGGCGTAACCGAAACTGGCCATCTTGCTGTTGACGATGTAGGTCTCGGTGCCGCCCCAGGCGAGCAGGAACGGACGGAATTCTTTCGGCGAACGGAACGTCGCCGGGCCGTTTTCCTTCTCGCGCCAGCCAGTGACTTTGGTGTCACGCACAAACAACTGACCATCGTTGACCAGGAACGAACCGGCCTCTTGGGACAGACGTAATTCCTGGGTCTGGCCGTCGATTTCGAGGATGCCTTTACGGCCAACCACGATCGGCAACTTCGACAGGTACACGCCCGGCGAGGTCTCGCTGAAATACTGCTTGGGCAGTTTCTGCGCCAGCTCCTTGAGGTTGATGTAACCGTCGTCGACGAAGATCGCCTGCGGGATGCCATGCTGACGCACCACCCATTCGGCCATCTTGTTGTCGCCGCCGATGAAGTCCTTCAGGGCGTCTTCCTGCATCATCCGGCGCACGCTGACCTTGCCCGCTTTGCTGCGCACGATTTTCGCGGCGGCGGCTTCGGCGGTGTAGCCGGAGATGTCCGGCAGTTTTGGCGCGGCCAGGTTCAGCGCCTCGGTGGGTGCGCTGCTGACGGTGTAGGTCTTGGCTTGCTGCAACTCTTTGGCGGTGGTCACAGGCTTGGCCGGTTCCACCGTGGCGAAGGCACCAGCCGAGGCCAGCAGCATTGCGCCGGCCAACAGGCTGAGCGAGCCTTTCCTTGCATGATTCATGTCGGGCACTCCCTTCGCGGTTTGCATCAGAAGCGCCAGATCACGTCGATGAACGCGCGGTGCATGTACGAATCAACCTGGCTGCCATAGGCGTCGCCCGGCTTGAACACGCCGCCACGGAATCGCACCAGTGCCGAAGGCTCGTCGATCGACTGGCTCAACGCCGCCGGCAACAGGCCTTGCTTGAAGTACTTGGTGACGACCAGGTCCATCTCCTGACCCAGATCCTTGTTGCCGTCCTGAAGTGGCAGCGAAGTGCTGGAGAGGATGGCGCCGGTCACGTCGTCGGTGTTGTTCTCCACGGCGTTGATGCCATTGCTGCCCACCGGTTTGCTGCCGTCGACGCGCCAGAACTTGTGGTAGATCAGGCTGGCGTCGTACTCGTCGTTGAGCATCCACGAACCGAACAGGGTGGCGGTCTGCATGTTGTTCATTTCGCCACGGAAGGCTTCGCCGAAACGGTGTACGCGCGAACGGGTACCGGTGTAGTTCGAGCGATTGCTTTCCAGACCGGTCTGTTCGTAATCGGCGCTGGCGCGGGCATAGGCGGCACCGACTTGCCATTGCGGGTCGAGGCGCAGACGCACACCGGTGTCGGTGGCCCAGCCGTCGACGTCATCGCTGCGCTTGGCTTGCGCCGGGCGCGAACCATCGGCGTTCAGCGCGTTGACCGTGTCGCGGTCGCCGCTCATGCCGGTGATGCTGCCCCAGTAGTTGACGGTGTTGGTGTTGCGCCAGTTGTAGGCGTCGCTGTCGGCGGTCAGACCGAGCCAGCTGATGTCTCCGTTCTCTTTCTTGTCCAGCGAATCAGCGGCAACACCCGGCTCCGGATAATCCAGTTTGCCGTCATCGTGGGTGTGGTGACCGCGAATGCCGACCCAGTTACCCGGTGTCCACTGGTAAGCGGCATCGGCGTAGGCGTGCAGGCGATCCTTGTCTTTCGGTGCCAGCTCTTTGAGGTCGGTGCGGTATTCGCTGAAGCGTTCGGCAACACCGACGTTGGCGCGCAACAGGGTGGTGTCGAAAGTCCAGTTCAGCGCTTCGATGTTGGTGTCGCGCCATTGGCCGTCGTCATTGCGCAGGCGTTGGCGACCGAACTTGAGCATCTCGCCCGGGTAAGGGGTGAGGCCGCTATAGCCGACCCAGAACTCACGCATCGCCAGGTAGTTTTTCTTGGTCTTGCGATCACCGTTGTCGGTGGTCTGGGTGCCGTCGCTGTCGGACTGCTGCAGGGTGTCGGTCTCGATGATGTCGGTCGAGGTCACGGCCTGGCCCATGGCGTAGGCGCTCCACGCGCCGCTTTCGCCGTAGACCCACGGACGCAGATCGAGGCCGACACCGTTGACGTCGCCGCCACTGGCGGTGCCGAGGTCGCGGTCGTCTTCGGACTGGCCGGTGATTTTCACTTCGAGGCCGAAGTTTTTGCTTTCAGTCATCGCAGCCAGTGTCGGGCAAGACCAGATCAGCGCGAAAGTGAGGCCAATGCCGGCCTTCACGAATGGATTGAGCTTCATAGTTTTTCCTCGCCGTCTTCTTCTTGCAGGGCGTGCAGTTGCAGCGTGTTCTGATTCAGGGCGCCACGGCTGGCCTGTTCCTGTCGCAGCAGGCGCTGGGCTTCGGCCAGACGCTCGGGCGGCAACTGGGCAGCGATAGTCGTCGCCAGTTCATCGGCTTGCGGGGTGTTTTGCGCCTTGGCCAACTGGCTGAATACATAGGCGTTGAGCGGGTCGGGCTTGGTGCCCTTGCCTTGGGAAAACAGCTGGGCGATGGCGAAGTCGGCGCTGTTCTGGCCGTTGCGCGCAGCGGTCAGCAAATGGTCGAGAGCCTTCTGCGGATAGACCTTGCCCAGGTAACCACGGCGGTAGATCTGGCCGAGGTAGTAATCGGCAGCGACTTCACGGCCCACGGCTTTCTGGAAATGTTCTTCGGCGACTTTGGCGTCAGCCGGAACCATTTTGCCTTCGTAGTAAAGCTTGCCCAGCAACAGCTCGGCGCGCGGCTGGTCGGCGGCGCGGCCGTTGTCCAGGTACTTCATCATCTGGTCGACGTCGCCCAGTTCCGGGTAGTCGTAAAGCAGTTGCGCGAGGGTCACCCACGACGCCGGGTAGCCTGGAGCAATCGGCTCAAGCAAAGACTGCGCGGTTTTTTCGTCGGTCTTGCCCAGGGTCGAATCGGCCAGTACACGGGCAACCGAATCGACGCGTTGAGCGGTGACGGTGCCACGGCTGTAACCGGCCTGCATCTGCTTGATCAGCTCAGCCTGTTGCTCAGGCTGGGCACGTTTCTGATAGACCGTGGCCAGTTCGACATAGCAAATGTCGGTGGTGTTGAGCGCGGCTTTGCAGATCTTTTCCACGTCATCCAGATGCTGGTCGTAGGTGCCTTGAGTGCGATACAGCAGCACTTGCGCCAGACCTGCTTCGGGGTAGCCGGATTTGCGCCACTGGTCGATCTGCTGCTGGGCGTTGATGTTCGGGAAGCTGTGCGGGTATTGCAGGTACAGCATCGCCAGCGGGATCAACGTATTGCCTTCGCCATTGGCGGCGGCTTTTTTCAGCAGGGTCTCGGCTTCGTGGTGCTCGGCTTCGGTGGAACCGGGTTTGGCCACCAGCAAGCGACCGAGACGAGCCTGAGCACGAGGCGAAACGCTGGCCGCTGCGCGATAAGTCGCTTCGGCCTGTTTCATTTGCGCAGGATCGCGGCTGTCGACCTGAATATCGGCGAGGCCCACTTGCGCTTCGCTGTAACCCAGATCGGCCAGTTGCTGGTAGTTCTGCGCGGCGGTGGCGGTGTCGCCACGCTTGAGCGCTTCGTTGGCCAGACGCTGATCGGGCAGGCCGGCGCAACCGGCCAGGGCAATTGCCATGGCCAGGGTCAGCGGAACCGGCAGGATTCTGATTGGGCTAGTCACAGGCATGTCCTCGACTTAAAGACCGGCAGCCATGGCTTTGTCGATCAACCAGTTCAGGTTCGGGCCACGGTCGCTGTTCACTTCCACCGGACGGCCGGCGAGGCTGCTGTCGAGCGACTCGTCAGGCTTGATCTGTACGCGGATATCGGAGGACAGGTCGGCGCTTTTCAGGCTGGTGCTGCTGACGATCTTGCCGGTGCGGATCTTGTCTTCGCCGGCGATCTGGAAGCTCACCGGGGTGCCCGGACGCACGTCGCCGAACTGGCGATAGGAGAAGCGTGCTTCCACATTCGCCTCGGTATTGCGCGGTACCAGTTGGAAGATCACATTGCCCTTGCTCGCGTATTGACCGTCGGCCACCAGTTGCTGGGCCACGGTGCAATCGCACGGCGAGGTCAGGGTGCCGGTCATTTGCTTGCCGAACAGTTCTTCAACCTTGGCCGGGGACAGTTGGTCTTCTTCCAGATGCCCTTTGAGCACGTCGAGCATGCTGGTGCTGAAGGTCGCCAGCGGTGCGCCTTTGGCGGCGACGCCGTCGGACTTGACCAGACTCTGCACGGTGCCGTCGCGCGGCATGGTGATGTTCATGCCCGGTACGCTGACAAGGCCCGCCTGTGCATGGCTGACGAAGTACATGCCGTACACCGATTTGAAAATGAAACCCGCCGCAACCAGGCCGACCGCAAAAATACCGGCACTGAACGTCACTGCTTTCAGACGCCCGAACGGGGTCATGCCGCTGCCGCCATCCTTGACCTTGCGCGCCTTGGTGAAGTTGTCGCGCTGCAGGGTCGCCAGTACTTCACCCATGCTGACGATGTCGCCGGCCAAGTGCGAAGTGATCAAGTGGCGCAGGGTGGAAATGTCCTGCGGCTCAAGGTTCTGGAACTGGCAACCGGCACGGCCGGTCTGGCGGTCGAAGGAGCGCACCTGCAGTTCAACGTCCATGGCCAGGCCGAGGTTGTCGATGACGAATTGCAGGCGGGCCTTGTACACCTCGCCGATGGTCAGCGGCATTTGCCCGGCGTTGAACGCCAGACCACCGGCGGACAGGTCGAGGACCCGTGCTTCCATTGGCGTCCGGTCGGGGCCGAAGAAACGCAGCTTGGCCGGGATTTTCACTCGGGCGTGTTGGCGCTGGGCTTCGGATTCATGCACTACGTTGGCGTTGACGGCGGTATTCATAGGGGCGATTTCCTTGTTAATTCAATAGGGGCGGGTCAGACCATCATCAGCAGCACGGCGACGAAAATGCTGCCGGCGGAGAAGGTCATGGTCCGAGACGACCAGGTGTTGAACCAACGTTGAAAGCTGGCGAGATCACGGGTCAGGGAAGTGGGTTGGCGAGTCCAGGATTGTTGGTCGAGGCGGAAGAACACGTAGATCTTCACCAGCGCACCGACGATCTGGTTGTAATAAAGAATCGCCGGGTAGGCCGGGCCGATCCGGTGACCGGAGCAGGACAACAGCAGGGTCAGAATCAGGCGGGTGATGCCGATCCACAGCAGGTAAACCAGGATGAACGCGGTGCCGTACTTGAAGCTGGCGATGATCGCCACGGTCAGACCGAGCAGCGACGTCCACATCGACACGCGCTGATCGAAAAGCACCACCGAGGTGAAGGCACCGAGGCGTTTCACACCCAGGCCCAAGGCGCGGGAGTTCTGTCGCAGGTTGTTGCCGTACCAGCGGAACATCAGTTTGCGACTGGCCTTGATGAAGCTCTTTTCCGGCGGGTGTTCAACGGTGTTGATCGCCGCGTCAGGCACGTAAAAGGTGTCGTAACCGAGACGCATCAGGCTGAACCAGCTCGACTTGTCGTCGCCGGTCAAAAACTTGAATCGGCCTAGACGCCAGTGTTGCAGCGAGTCGCTCTCCACATCGGCGATGAATTCCGGGTCGGTCACCACGGTGGCACGGAACACCGACATGCGCCCGGTCATGGTCAGCACGCGCTTGGACAGGGCCATCGAGCACATGTTGATGTGACGCTGGGCGAAACGCAGCTTGTGCCATTCGCTCATGATGTAGCCGCCGCGTACTTCGCAGAACTCGTTGGTGGTCAGGCCGCCGACATTGCCGAACAACTGGAACCACGGCACGGTCTTGCGCACGGTGCCTTCGCCGAGCACGGTGTCGCCATCGATCACGGCCACTACGGCGCGGTCGTCTGGCAGGTGACGGGAGATCGCGCGGAAACCGTAGGCCAGGCCATCACGCTTGCCGGTGCCGGGAATGCGCACGAAGTCGAGTTTGACTCGCTCAGGCGGATTCATCCGTGCCCACAACGCCTTGACCAGCAGCTCATCGGACATTTCCACGATCGAGCAGACCACGGTGGTCGGCAGTTCGCAGTCGATGGCTTCGCGGATCACCGAGCTGTAGACCTGCGCAGTGGTCAGCGCGTCGATACGGAAACTGGTGACCATCAGAAACACATGCGACGGATCTGCCGCTTTACCCAGCTTGCGCACTTTACGGCGCAGGTGCGGGTAAACGATGTAGAGGAAAATCATGCCGCGCACAAAGTGCGTTGCACCCATCGAATAGCGCCAGATACCCACGGCGCCAATCAGGAAAATGAAGTCCTTCGACTCGGAGTCGAATGTGGACGTGGGCAGCATCAAGGCCAGGCCCATCAGCAGACTGAGATAAAAAAGCCAGCCGGCGGATTGCAGAAAAAAATGTTTGAGCTTGGTCATCAACGTCATCCGAAGGTGAGAAGGCTTCAAGCCGCAAGCTTCGAGCTGCAAGCGAAACGCTTTGGCTGGCAGCTCGAGGCTTGTCGCTTAGGGCTGCGTTACCAGCAAATGCCTTCGGTGCGCGTACCGGCGTCGGTGGCTTTAGCCATGAAGCCGACCAGGTCGATGACCTGTTTGCCGTGCGGTGCTTGCTGAGCCAGCGCGCGGAATTTCTCGTCGCGGTTGCCGAGGATGATCACGTCGGAGTTGTTGACCACCGAATCGAAGTCCGCGTTGAGCAGGGACGACACGTGCGGGATTTTCGACTCGATGTAGTCCTTGTTCGCGCCGTGAACACGGGCGTACTCGACGTTGCTGTCGTAGATGCTCAGGTCGTAACCCTTGCCGATCAGCATTTCTGCCAGCTCTACCAGCGGGCTTTCGCGCAGGTCGTCGGTGCCGGCCTTGAAGCTCAGGCCGAGCAGGGCGACTTTGCGTTTGTCGTGGCTTTCAACGATGTCGAAGGCGTTCTGCACTTGCGATTCGTTGCTGCGCATCAGCGAGTTGAGCAGCGGTGCCTCGACGTCCAGGGAACCGGCGCGGTAGGTTAGGGCACGCACGTCTTTTGGCAGGCACGAGCCGCCAAACGCGAAGCCCGGACGCATGTAGTACTGGGACAGATTGAGGGTCTTGTCCTGGCAGACCACGTCCATCACTTCACGGCCATCGACGCCGACCGCTTTGGCGATGTTGCCGATCTCGTTGGCGAAGGTCACTTTGGTCGCGTGCCAGACGTTGCAGGTGTACTTGATCATCTCGGCGACAGCGATGTCCTTGCGGATGATCGGCGCGTCGAGTTCTTCGTACAGCGATTGCAGAACGTCGCCCGAAGCCTTGTCGAACTCGCCGATGACGGTCATCGGTGGCAGGTCGTAGTCGGCGATGGCGGTGGATTCACGCAGGAACTCAGGGTTGACCGCAACGCCGAAATCAACGCCAGCCTTCTTGCCGGAGCAATCTTCGAGGATCGGGATGACAACGTTTGCGACAGTGCCCGGCAGTACGGTGCTGCGCACGACGATGGTGTGGCGGGTGGATTTTTCACGCAGGACAAAACCGATCTCGCGGCATACCGCTTCGATGTAGTTCAGTTCCAGGTCGCCGTTCTTCTTGCTCGGCGTACCGACGCAGATCATCGACAGATCGGTGTCACGAATCGCCTCGGCGAAGTTGGTCGTGCCACGCAGGCGACCGGTCTGAATACCCTGTTGCAGAAGTTCGCCCAGGCCCGGTTCAACTATCGGCGATTTACCGGCGTTGATCATGTCGATCTTGTCTTTGGCAACGTCGACGCCAACCACGTCATGGCCCCGTGCAGACAGGCAGCCGGCACACACTGCGCCAACGTAACCCAAACCAAATATGCTGATGCGCATCGCAATTACCTCTGTATATATCAGGCCGTTAGAGGGCCGGAGTTAATGGTGTTCAGCGTTCATTAGTGCACTCGAAAGTGCGGAATACAGGCGCCACAATGCCGTGTGCAGGCATACTAAGTTTCGAGTGTCTAAATAAGTGCACTCAAGATGTGCGCAACCAGGCTTTGTTGTTATGACTTGCCCTGTTTTGCAGCCAATCTTCATGTTTGAAGATCTTGGTGCAGTCGTTTTTACGCGCTTGATGTCAGGTAGAAGCCTTTAAAATCAAGCGGTTGGGTGCTCAGGCGAGCACGTTTATAGGGGCGCGGTCATGGCCTTGCAGGGGATATTAATGGTGCGTATATCCTGTCCATCAAGTTGTTTTCAGACTGGTTAGTCATCTAGGCAAGTTGCTGTGACAACTTGGTTACATGACTATCGACCCTGCGTAAGTTATCTCGTACAAACTCGGCGAGAATCGTTACCGGTGGTATGAGCTATGCATTTGGACGAAGTTCCTGCCCGCTCATCGCGAAATCTGAAATTTCTTGAAATATTGTCCTAGATGGCACTAGTCTCAATTTGATAGCACTTTCGTTTTCGACCTTTATTAACAGGCGAATAATCACATTAGATAGTTTTGTGCCACTACGGTGAAAAAATTTAGGTGCCACTACTGAAAAAAAAGATCAGTGTCGAGTGAAACTAATATTAGAAAAGATGGGGATATTTTTTTGGCGCCATAAAAATGGCAAAAACAGGCGGGGGATTTTTGACATCGTGCGACCTGCACGACTCTTTATAGAAAGAGTCGTGCAACGGGCATGCTTTATTCGGGGGCGTGATCGCGCAAAAACACCAGATTGTCCGGTTTCGACTGTTCAGCACTGTAGCGATAACCCTGAACATCGAACTGCTTGAGCTGGGCTGGATCGTTGATGCCTTCCTGGATCACGAAACGGCTCATCAGGCCACGGGCCTTTTTTGCGTAGAAGCTGATGATCTTGTACTGGCCGTTTTTCAGATCCTTGAAGTCGGCATTGATGATTCGCGCATTCAACGCGGTGCGTTTGACAGCAGAGAAGTACTCGTTGGACGCCAGGTTGAGCAGCAAATCATCGCCTTGCTCGGCCAATGCTTCATTCAGCCATTCACTGATGCGCGTGCCCCAGAACGCGTACAAATCCTTGCCGCGCGCGTTGGCCAGTTTGGTGCCCATTTCCAGGCGATAGGGTTGCATCAGATCCAGCGGGCGCAGCAGGCCATAAAGGCCCGAGAGCATGCGCAGGTGTTTTTGTGCGTAATCGAAATTCGCTTCACTGAAGGACTGGGCGTCGAGACCGGTGTAGACGTCACCCTTGAATGCGAGCAGGGCCTGCTTGGCGTTTTCCGGGGTGAAGGCTGGCGTCCAGCTGCCGAAACGTGCGGCGTTGAGCCCGCCGATCTTGTCTGAGACGTGCATCAATTCGCTGATCTGCGCTGGTGACAGCTCACGCAATTGCTGAATCAGCTCCTGAGAGTGGTCGAGGTATTGCGGCTGGGTGAAGCGCTGGGTCGCCGGCGGTGTTTCGTAATCGAGGGTCTTGGCGGGGGAAATCACCATCAGCATGAAGTCGTCTCCTTTAATCGTGGGGGCGATTCTAGGGGGTTGGGGCGGTGGACTCCAGCTATCAGGCTCATAGGTGATCGACGGCTGGCCCCAATCCCCCGTGGGGAGCGAGCCTGCTCGCGAAAGCAGTGCATCAGTCGACTTCTATGGCGGATCTGAATCCGTATTCGCGAGCAGGCTCGCTCCCACATGGGATCTGTGTTGCTGAGGGAACTGTGCTGGATCAGCTATAGTGCCGCCCGGGTTTTGTTACGGAGACATCCCATTGCGCATTGTTCTTTTATTCACCGCGTGGCTATTGAGCTTCGGTGCCGTTGCGGCGCCGGGCGATGTGGCGACGCTGGATCGCAGTACCTGGCCGGAGCAACTGAGCAGCCCTACGCTGTTCGACGTGGCATCGCGGGCGGAAATCCTCATGTTCGCCCGCGGTCTGCTGGGCACCGAGTCGATGGACGAAGCCGCCCTGGCCCAGCGCCTGGGGCTGCGCACGGTCAATATCGACGCGGTTAATAGCCTGCGCCAACGGCTGTGGCAGCGTCTGCTGGCCAACTACAACTTCGCTCAGCAGAGCTGCGATCAGGACGCCTCGTTCTGCTTCCTCGTCGAAGACTTGCCGACTCTGCGCGAGCAAGCCGCCAAGTTCGTGGTCAGCGATGACAGCTATTACACCAAGTGGGCCGAGCCAAGCCGGATCTTCCATTTGCTCTATCTGGACGAGTTGATGCGCAAGGCTGCGCTTTCGCCTCAGAACAGCAACGAATTCGATCGTTTTGGCGACTACGAGCGCAACGGCGAGGAAATGCATGACCGGCTGTTTCTGCTGACCTTCGACAGCGCCGCCAACGTGCAACCGGACAACACCGACTGGCTCACCGAGTACCTGCGCAAGGCGAACATGAGCGGCACGTTCTTCATGCTTGGCAAGGATATTCAGGCGCGGCTGGGTGACCGTTCGGTGAGCAACCTGCAAGCGGCGTTTTCGCAACAATGCGTCGGCGTGCAGGGTTGGGAGTTCCGTTCCCACAGCCATTGGCAGGACTGGCAGGACTCGGTGCGGCGCAGCGCTGATCTGGTCAGGAACAAATTGCCGGAAAACTACGTGCCGCTGTTCCGCCCGCCGGATGGCCAGCGCCGCAGTGACGCACAAGGTTTCTTCAATAGCCAGGGTCTGCAAGTGGCGTTGTGGGACATCGACGCCCAGGATGGCGCGGGCAAACTCAAGGGGCCCCAGAGCGCGCAGCGGGTGCTGACCCTGATGCTGTTGTGGCGCCATGGAGTGATCAATTTCAACATGAAGCAGGATGCGGTGAAGACCGCGATGCCGTGGCTGATCACACAAACTGCGCAAAGTGGCATCGGCTGGGAGGATTGTCAGGACGCGTTTCGCTGAGAAACGACAAAAGCCCGGAAACATTGGGCTTGGGGTGATTTTTTCAGAGGTTTCAGTGCAGGTGGACTTCCGACTCTAACGGGGGCAGGGCGGTCCGCCAAGGGCTTTTCGTCACTTTGCAAAATAAACTTAAAAAAACCGTCAAAGTGCTTTTTTATGTCATGGGTTTTGGAGTATTACGAAGACAGACCGCCGAAACCTGCAACACAGGTGGCGTCTTCCAAGACCCGTTTGTTTGCAGTCACTTGAATCTCCGCAGGTGAGATTTCGGCAGTCACTTCGAGGCGCAGCACCGCCAAGGTATTGCGTCTACTGGCTCTGACATAGGTGACCGAGTATGGATGATCACGGACGTAGCCCTTCCTCCAACCAGCCAATCCTTTATGTACTCGATACCAACGTATTGATTCACGATCCAAACGCCCTGCTTAATTTCGAAGAACACCACGTCGCGATCCCGATGACCGTGCTTGAGGAGTTGGACAAGCTCAAGAGCGGGCATCATAGCGTTGCCGCCGAATGCCGTCAGGCCATCCGGCTGATCGACAAGACCCTGGGTGACGCCTCCCCCGAGGACGTCGAACTGGGTGTGCCGATCCAGCGCGGCAAGAGCGGGCCGAAGGGCTTGCTGTCAATTCTGATGAGCAAAAAGGCCGAGTCGAACCTGATTCTGCCCGAGCACCTGAACGACAACAAAATCATCAACCAGTTGATCGACCTGCACACCCGTGATCCGCAGAAAGCTGTGGTGCTGGTCACCAAAGACATCAACATGCGCCTCAAGGCGCGCGCCTGCGGGATCGCGGCCGAGGACTACAGCACCGACCAACTGGTCGATGACGTGTCCCTGCTACCCAACGGCTACCACAACATGACCGGTTCTTTCTGGGACCGCGTGAGCAAGGTCGAAACCCGTCAGGACCACGGCCGCACCTGGCATCAGGTGCAACTGATCGACAACCTGCCGGCGGTACACATCAACGAGTTCATCATTGACGAACAGGGCTTTGTCGGCTGGATCAAGGAAATCCAGGAAGACAAACTGCTGATCCTCGACCTGCATCAGGAACCGCTGCTGCACCAGGAAGCCTGGGGCCTCAAGCCGCGCGACATCTATCAGAGCCTGGCGCTGTACGCACTGCTTGATCCGGACATCCATCTGGTCAACCTGTCCGGCGCTGCCGGTTCCGGTAAAACCATTCTGGCGCTGGCCGCTGCGATCGAGCAGACCATGGTCAGCAAGCGTTATCGCCGCATCATCGCCACCCGCAGTGTGCAGGGTCTGGATCAGGAGATCGGCTTCCTGCCGGGCACCGAAGCGGAAAAAATGGAGCCTTGGCTCGGCGCCATCACCGACAACCTCGAAGCCTTGCACATGGATGACGAAAACACCCATGGCAGCGTCGACTACATCCTCAGCAAAGTGCCGTTGCAGTTCAAATCGCTCAACTACATTCGCGGTCGCAGCTTCCAGCAGAGCCTGATCCTGATCGACGAATGCCAGAACCTCACGCCGCACCAGATGAAAACCATCATCACCCGTGCCGGCGCCGGTTCCAAAGTGGTGTGCCTGGGCAACCTGGCGCAGATCGACACCCCTTACCTGTCCGCGACCAGCTCCGGGCTGACCTACCTGACCGAACGCTTCAAGGATTTCCCCAACGGTGTGCACATCACCCTGCAAGGGGTGCCTCGCTCAATCCTGGCCGAATACGCCGAATCGCATCTTTAACCCTTCAGCAAAAACCGGGCGGCCCAAGAGCCGCCCGGTTTTTTTACGCCTGAACACAAAACCAAATGTGGGAGCGAGCCTGCTCGCGAATGCGCTGTATCAGTCACTATCAATACTGCCTGGCACACCGCTTTCGCGAGCAGGCTCGCTCCCACAAGGGATTTGCGCCGTAGCCGTAATCAAGCGTGCGGAAATTTGACCCGCAGGTTTACAATCCCCGCTCCTGATCAGGAGTAATCCCGTGCTGACTCATCTCGATTCCCAAGGTCGCGCCAACATGGTCGACGTCACCGAAAAAGCCGTGACGTTCCGTGAAGCGACGGCCCAAGCGCTGGTGCGCATGCTCCCCGAAACTCTGCAGATGATCGTCAGTGGCGGCCATCCCAAAGGCGACGTGTTTGCCGTAGCGCGCATTGCCGGCATTCAGGCGGCGAAGAAAACCAGCGATCTGATTCCCCTGTGCCATCCGCTGATGCTCACCGGCGTCAAAGTCGAACTCAGCGCTGAAGGCGAAGACGCCGTGCGCATCGTCGCCCGTTGCAAACTGTCCGGGCAGACCGGCGTCGAGATGGAAGCGCTGACCGCTGCCAGCGTCGCTGCGCTGACTATCTATGACATGTGCAAAGCCGTGGATCGCGGCATGACCATCGAAAGCGTGAAGCTGCTGGAGAAGGTCGGTGGCAAGAGCGGTCACTTCCAGGCGGAGCAACCATGAACGTGACCGTGAGGTTTTTTGCCCGTTACCGTGAAGCACTGGGTGTTGATTCGGTAAAGGTCGAAGGCGATTTCGCCACTGTTGATGACGTGCGCGCTTTGTTGGCCAAGCGTGATGGCGCCGAGGTGTTGTGCGAACAGAACCTGATGTGCGCGCGCAACGAAGACCTCTGCCAACTCGATGAGCCTGTTACCGATGGCGACGAAGTGGCGTTCTTCCCGACCGTGACCGGAGGCTGAGCCATGGCAATTCGCGTGCAGGCCAAGCCGTTCGACCCGGGTGCTGAAGTCAACGCGATGCATGCGGCCAATGTCGGCGTCGGCGCGGTGGTGAGTTTTGTCGGCTACGTGCGCGACTTCAACGATGGCCTCGATGTGGCCGGCATGTTCCTTGAACACTACCCGGGCATGACCGAAAAGGCCCTGGGCAAAATTGCCGTCGAAGCCGAGCAGCGTTGGCCGTTGTTGAAGTTGGAAGTGCTGCACCGCATCGGCGCGCTGGAACCGGGCGAGCCGATTGTCTTTGTCGGCGCCGCCAGTGCCCATCGCCAGGCCGCATTCGATGCCTGCGCTTTCGTCATGGACTACCTGAAAACCCGTGCGCCGTTCTGGAAGAAAGAAAACACCAGCGACGGCCCGCGCTGGGTGGAAGGGCGCGACAGTGATCATGCGGCGGCGGATCGCTGGAACAAGTAAGTCCTGTTGTTTCACCAAAAAGATCGCAGCCTTCGGCAGCTCCTACAGGGTGTACGACATCCCAATGTAGGAGCTGCCGAAGGCTGCGATCTTTTGCTTTTTCTGCTGATTGACGATCCATACATTAAAGTCCAGTATGGATTTACAAGTACAAAATCACCGTTCAGCTCTTTCTTCTGTCTTGCCAAACCAACAACAACCCGCGAGAGAACGAACATGAAGAAACTCCCCCTCATCACCGGTCTGGCCCTGAGCCTGCTGGCGTGCACCAGCTCGTTTGCCGCCGAGAAAACCCTGCGCATCGGCATCGAAGCCGCTTACCCACCCTTCGCCTCGAAAACCGACAAAGGTGAAATCGTCGGTTTCGACTACGACATCGGCAATGCCCTGTGCGCGCAGATGAAGGTCAAATGCGTGTGGGTCGAGGGTGAATTCGACGGTCTGATTCCTTCCCTGAAAGTGAAGAAAATCGACATGGCGCTGTCGTCCATGACGATCAACGAAGACCGCAAGAAGTCAGTGGATTTCACCCACAAGTACTACTTCACTTCGTCGCGACTGGTGATGAAGGACGGCGCCACGGTCGATGACCAGTACGCCAGCCTCAAGGGCAAGAACGTCGGCGTACAGCGTGCGACCACCACCGACCGTTATGCCACCGAGGTGTTCGAACCCAAGGGCGTCAACGTCAAGCGCTACAGCAACAACGAAGAAATCTACATGGACCTGGCGGCCGGTCGTCTTGACGCGATTTTTGCCGACACCATTCCACTGAGCGACTTCCTGTCGATGCCGCGCGGCAAGGGCTATGCGTTTGTCGGGCCGGAGTTGAAAGATCCGAAATACGTCGGCGAAGGGGCGGGGATTGCGGTGCGCAAGGGCAATTCCGAGTTGGTCAGCCAGTTAAATGGCGCGATTGATGGCATTCGCGCCAGTGGCGAATATCAGAAGATTTCCGAGAAGTACTTCAAGTCCGATATCTACGGCGACTGATAGTCCGCCATCGCTGGCAAGCCAGCGCCCACATTGTCTGCGTCGAGCACAAATATGTGATCACCGCAGAACCTGTGGGAGCTGGCTTGCCAGCGATGGGGCCAGAAAAATCACCGCAGATTTTCAGCCCTTCAATTCCTTCAAATGCTTGTACACCGTCGCCCGCCCCATGTTCAGCACGTTGGCCACATAGTTCGAGGCGCTCTTGCCCTTGAACGCGCCCTCGGCGTGCAGCGCCAGCACCAGTTCGCGTTTGTGATCGCGGGTCAGCAGATTAAGGCTCAGTTGTCGTTCGCGCAGCCACGCATGCAGGAAGGTGTTGATGCGCTCCTGCCAGTCATCGCGAAACAGTGAATCCGGTTGTGGAATCAGTTTGCTGGGCGAGAGAAACAGATCCAGCGCAGCCTTGGCATTTTCGAACAGCGAAATATTCAGATTGATGCACAGCACCGCCAGCGGATGGTCTTCGCTGTCGCGCAAGACTGTGCTCAGACTGCGAATTTTCTGGCCATCCCAATTGAGTTTTTCGTACGGGCCGATATTTCGCTCGCTGACGTCTTCGCTGAGCATGTCTTCCAGCGATGACTCGTCGCCGATCTCGCGTTTGGACAAGTTGTTGGCGATGTAGTCGACCTTCTGCGTGCGCAAATCGTGCAGCACCACTTCGGCGTGAGGAAAGAACAGCGTGGCGATGGCGTCGGCGATGGCACGGAAGTTATCCATTGCCGGGTCGAATTCGGGGGCGGTCATGACAGTGGAGCTCCAGGCAGCGTCAACGCCTCCGTGAACAGGAGGCGCTGCGAGTGTGCCGCAATCCGTTGGGCGCGTCATCCGGACGGCGGATCAGGCGAGGCGGGCAGGGGATAGCATGCTGCTGTCCAGCCCGAACTGGTGCAGGTGCTCGGGTAGCGGTTCACCGCGCACCAATGCCGCACTGGCCTGGCCCATTGCCGGTGAAGTCTGTATGCCGTAGCCGCCCTGCGCCGCTACCCAGAACAGCCCCGGCACCTGCTGATCGAAACCGCTGAGCAAGTCGCCGTCGGCGACAAAATTGCGCAGGCCGGCCCAGGTGCGGGTCGGGCGGCGGATGGTCAGGGTCGTGGCCTCCTCGATCTGGTAGATGCCCATGGCAATATCCAGTTCTTCCGGCTGCACATCGTGGGGTTCGACCGGGTCGGCGTTGGCCGGCGAGCCGAGAAACATGCCCGCATCGGGTTTCATGTAGAACGATTCGTCGAGGCTGACCAGCATCGGCCAATGGTGAATATCCACGCCTTCGGGTCCGGCAAAAATGAATGCGGCACGGCGTTTTGGTTGCAGGCCCAGCGATCGGGCGCCGGCCATTTCACCGACCTTGTCGGCCCAGGCGCCGGCGGCGTTGATGATCACCGGAGCGCTGAACGTCTGGCCGTTGGTCTGCACATGCCAAATACCGTTGGCGTCGCGATCAAGGCTCACCACCTGGCAATCGGTATGCACTTCGCCTCTATTGCGACGGATACCGCGCAGGTAGCCCTGATGCAGGGCGTCGGTATCGATGTCGCAAGCCGTCGGGTCGTAAATCGCGCCGTGGACTTTTTCCCGGCGCAGGATCGGCAGGCGCGCGCAGGCTTCGTCGGCGCTGAGCATTTGCATCTGTGGCACCGTGGCTTTGGCGCTGAGGTACTGGTTATTCAGTTCGGCGGCGTCACCGGTGAAGTCCACGGTCATTTCGCCGCGCGGGGTCAGCAGCGGGTGCTCGCAGAAGCCGGGCGGTGGATTGTCGAAGAACTCACGGCTGGCCTGGGTCAGCGCGCGTACTTGCGGTGTGCCATATGCGGCGGTGAACAGTGCGGCGGAGCGTCCGGTGGAGTGATAGGCCGGATGGGATTCACGTTCCAGCACGATGACTTTGGCGTGCGGTGACAGCCAGAAGCCGGTGGAAGCGCCAGCAATCCCGCCGCCGATGATGATGAAATCTGCCTGGCTCATGAAAATCTCCAAGGGTTACGAGAACTCGTGTAGGAGCTGTCGAGGTGTTAACGCTGTAATTGGTAAACCGCATTCGCCAGGGCAATGTCTTCAAGACCCAGACCAATGGAGCGGAAAAACACGTGACGGTCGTAACCGGGCCGCTGCACTTTCTCGCTGAGCAGATCCGCGAGGTCGCCGACAATCGAATCCTTGTCCCAGCCGTGCTGCTCGGCGGCAATCAACATCTCACCCGCCGAACCCGGCGTGGTCAGACGATAGTCGCAGAACACCTGCATGTCGCTGAGGCTCTGCGGTGGCACTTCATGGGCGCGTGGGGCGTTGGTGCTGATCGAGGTGATCAATGCCGGTTTGCTCAGGGTGGCCGGGTCGAGCACGGGGCCTGCGGACGAGGTGCAGAGCATGATCACGTCGGCATCGGCGATCGCCGCTTCACGGCTGTCGGCGATCTTCAGGTCTGGAGCAATGGTTTTCAGCAGAGCCTGAGTGTCACGGTCTTCGGTCAGCGAAGGCGAGTACAAGCTGATGCTCTGCCAGTCGCGCAGTGATTTCACGTAGTGCAGGTGTGCTTGGGCGACCTTGCCGCTGCCGATGATTGCCAGTCGCTTGGCATCGCTCGGGGCGAGGGCGTCGACGGCCACAGCCGTGGTGGCGGCGGTGCGCGCGGTGGTCAGCTCGCCCGCGTCGCAGAGCAGTAGCGGCTGGCCGGTCTGCATCGACATCAGCAGCGTCCACGCGGTGACGAGTGCGCCTTGCTCGCGAACGATATACGGCGAAGTCTTCACGCCATACACGCCGTCCTCGGCCAACACCCCCAGGTAATTGATGAAGTCACCGGCGCCCTTCGGGAATTCCACCCGTTGCTGCGCCGGCTGCACCGCGTTGTCGGCAGCGAGGTCGCGGAACAGCTTGCGCAGGATTTGCGGCACGTCAATCCGTGTCAGCAGCTCATGGGCCTGGGTTTGGTCGATCACGTAGGGCGTACTGGACATGTCAGGCTCCGGAAGTGAAATCTAAACTAATTTGTCCATTATGGACTTTTAGTTTTATCGGGCAAGCACCTGTTGAAAAATCCGGACGAAAAAAAAGCGCAGTCCGTATCCGGCTGCGCTTCTCTTTTATGACGTCGTTTACTGCGGACGCGCGCGCTCAACCGCGCGCAACAAATGCGTTGGCGGCGTTTCACAGCTGATCTTGCGGCCCAGCTTTTCTTCGATGGACGGCAACTGGTAGGAGTCGTCCTCACCGGCGAAGCTGATCGACACGCCATCGGCGCCGGCACGACCGGTACGGCCGATGCGGTGCACGTAGTCGTCCGGGACTTCCGGCAGGGTGAAGTTGATCACGTGGCTGATGCCGTCGATGTGGATGCCGCGACCGGCAACATCGGTAGCGACCAGCACGCGAATCTTGCCTTCGCGGAAGCCTTCCAGGGTTTTGATGCGTTTGTGCTGCGGGACGTCGCCGGACAGTTGCGCGGCGTTGATGCCATCACGCACCAGGCGTTCTTCGATGCGCCGCACTTCGTCCTTGCGGTTGGCAAACACGATCACCCGTTCCCAGCCGTTATCGTTGACCAGGTTAAAGAGCAGTTTGTACTTGTCGGCACCGGCCACGGCATAGATGTGCTGTTCGACGTTTTCGTTGGCGACGTTCTGCGACTCGATCTCGACGATCGACGGGTCGGTGGTCCATTGCTTGGCCAGGTTCATCACGTCTTCGGTGAAGGTCGCGGAGAACAGCAATGTCTGACGTTCGCTTTTCGGCGGGGTCTGGCGAATGATCTGGCGTACTTGCGGGATGAAACCCATGTCGAGCATGCGGTCGGCTTCGTCCAGCACCATCACTTCGACCATGTCCAGGTGCACGTCGCCGCGCTGGTTGAAATCGAGCAAGCGGCCCGGCGTCGCGACGAGGATGTCGCAGTGGCGCGCTTCTAGGTGCTTGAGCTGCTTGTCGAAGTCCATGCCGCCCACGAACGTCATCACGTTCAGGCCGGTGTACTTGGTCAGGTCGGCGGCGTCTTTGGCGATCTGCACCACCAGCTCACGGGTCGGCGCGATAATCAGGGCGCGGGGTTCGCCCATGTAGCGCTCTTTCGGCGGCGGCGTCTGCAGCAATTGGGTGATGATCGAGATCAGGAACGCGGCGGTCTTGCCGGTGCCGGTCTGGGCGCGACCGATGGCATCTTTGCCGGCGAGGGTGAAACCCAGCACCTGCGCCTGGATCGGCGTGCAATACGGGAAGCCCAGGTCCTGGATGGCGTGCATCAGTTCCGGAGACAGTTTGAAATCGTGAAAGCGGGTTTTGCCTTCCTGCGGCTCGACGGCGAAGTCTTCGAGTTTCCACGGGATGACCGGTGCCTTTGGCTTCGGTTCGCGGCGAGGCCTGGCCGGTTTCGGTGCTTCGCTGTGCACGCTTTCTGCAACAGGAGCAGCAGATGTAGGGGCGACGGCGGCCGGTTGTGACTCTTGTTTCGGTGCCGCTACGGTAGCGGGGCGGTCGGCCTGGCGGGCATCGCTGCGATGGCCGGGGGCGTGCGACGGCGCACTGGGAACTGGCGCGAGCTGCTCAGCCTCGCTTTTACCGAACATCTTCTTGAGTGCTTTGAGCACGGTCATCTCATCAATTGGTTAAGGAATGTACGCCGGCCAGTGTAATGCAAGAAACGGGCGCGGCGTAGGGGGAGGGATCAAAGGGGATTGCCGAGGGAGAAAACAGCCCGCGTGATCAGCGCAGGCGTTCGCTCAGCCACACGCCGATGTCGCGAATTTCTTCGGGTAACACTTCGTGCTCCATTGGGTATTCCTGCCATGTCACGGTGACACCATGGGCCTTCAGATACTCATAGGCGGTACGCCCCATCGAGTTCTGCACCACGTTGTCGAACTGACCGTGCAGCGACAGCACCGGAATGCGCTGCTGGCTGGCGGACAATTCCAGTTCATCGCTGAAAGTCGGCGCGTACGTCGACAGCGCCAACACACCACCCAATGGCCCCTGCCATTTCAAAAACGCAGTGTGGAACACCACAGCGCCGCCCTGGGAAAAACCTGCCAGGAAAATCCGCGAGGCGTCTATTCCGCTGGCCCGTTGCTCTTCGATCAATTCGATGATGCGGTCGGCGGACGCTTCCAGCTCATCGCGGTCGATCGCCCGCGCCGGGCTCATGGCCTTGATGTCGTACCAGCTCGGCATGGCATATCCGCCATTAATAGTCACTGGACGGGTCGGCGCCTGCGGCAGGACAAAGCGCGTGCTGAGCAGGCTTTCCTGCAACGCTTCAGCCACCGGCAGGAAATCGTAACGATCGGCGCCGAGGCCGTGCAGCCAGATCACGCAGGCATCTGCGGGCTTAACAGGCTGAAGAATCAAGGGCTCGGTCATGGTTGCTCCAAATATGTGCGGGCGCTCTCATTGAGTGCGTGATTCGAGTGCGCGTCCGGGTGATCCGTTAATTAGATGTCGCAAGGGTACAAGTTTTGCTATTGACCTGTCGCTGAACCGCTTCCGGGGCCGGTGTGGTACGGGCTTTGCTATGGAGGACATTGTACGAAGCGTCCTACGGGTGTCGGTAACACTATCAGTGTACGACTCGCGACGGGATAGCAACGAATCCGGTGATGGATGTTCGCCAATGGCCGCTACGGGCTTAGCGAACGTGAAAGGGCTACAGCCCGTTCGGCCGATTGGTGAGAAGTGAGTTGTCCATGATGTGGATTTTCTCCTACTAGACTCATAGCGAAGGTCCTACGTCGGTTGACCCTAAAAAAAGCCAACACGGGTCAGCAATGCCTCAAAAGGGTGCGACTGGACTCAAGCTCCGACACAACAAGAGCAAAACTGGAGGTTTGAATGAAGATGTTGAAATCCACTCTGGCGATCGTGACTGCAGCAACAGTTCTCGGCGCCAGCGGGTTCGCTCAGGCGGGTGCAACCCTGGATGCCGTGCAGAAGAAAGGTTTCGTGCAATGTGGCGTGAGCGACGGTCTGCCGGGCTTCTCGGTACCGGACGCTACCGGCAAGATCCTCGGCATCGACGCTGACTTCTGCCGCGCAGTGGCCGCTGCCGTATTCGGCGACGCGACCAAGGTCAAATTCAGTCAGTTGAACGCCAAGGAGCGCTTCACCGCGCTGCAGTCCGGCGAGATCGACATCCTGTCGCGCAACACCACCATGACCAGCTCCCGTGATGCGGGCATGGGCCTGAAATTCCCGGGCTTCATTACCTACTACGATGGCATCGGCTTCCTGGTGAACAACAAGCTGGGCGTGAAGAGTGCCAAAGAGCTGGACGGCGCAACCATCTGCATCCAGGCCGGTACTACCACCGAGCTCAACGTTTCCGACTACTTCCGCGGCAACGGTCTGAAATACACCCCGATCACGTTCGACACCTCCGATGAAAGCGCCAAGTCGCTGGAATCCGGTCGTTGCGACGTACTGACCTCGGATAAATCCCAGCTGTTCGCCCAGCGCAGCAAACTGGCTTCGCCGAAGGACTACGTGGTTCTGCCGGAAACCATTTCCAAGGAACCACTGGGTCCAGTCGTGCGTAACGGCGACGACGAGTGGCTGGCCGTGGTGCGCTGGACTGGCTACGCCATGCTCAACGCTGAAGAGGCCGGCATCACTTCGAAGAATGTCGAAGCCGAAGCCAAATCGACCAAGAATCCGGACGTCGCTCGTATGCTCGGTGCTGACGGTGAATACGGCAAAGACCTGAAACTGCCGAAGGACTGGGTCGTGCAGGTCGTCAAGCAGGTCGGCAACTACGGTGAAGTGTTCGAGAAAAACCTCGGCAAGAACACTCCGCTGGAAATCGACCGTGGCCTGAACGCCCTGTGGAACAACGGCGGCATTCAGTACGCACCACCAGTGCGCTAATGGTTCTATCACCCGGCGGGCCAACCGCCGGGTGATGTTCTTGTTCCATTTTTTCCGGGGCACTTCATGCAAAATTCAATCGGCGCACCAAAGCAGAGGCTTAGCCTCAGCGATCCGCGAGTGCGCGCCTGGGTATTTCAGATCGTCACTATCGTGGCCGTCGTCTCCCTGGGCTGGTTCCTGTTCGATAACACACAAACCAACCTTGAACACCGGGGCATCACCTCCGGCTTCAGCTTTCTGGAGCGCAGTGCCGGGTTCGGCATCGCTCAAACCCTGATCGACTACACCGAAGCGGACAGCTATGCCCGCGTGTTTGTGATCGGTCTGCTCAATACATTACTGGTGACCTTCATCGGCGTGATCCTGGCGACTCTGCTGGGTTTCATCATTGGTGTCGCGCGTCTTTCGCCGAACTGGATCATCAGCAAGCTGGCGACCGTGTATGTGGAAGTCTTCCGCAACATTCCGCCCCTGCTGCAAATCCTGTTCTGGTACTTCGCGGTGTTCCTGACCATGCCGGGACCGCGCAACAGCCACAACTTCGGCGACACTTTCTTTGTCAGCAGCCGTGGCCTGAACATGCCGGCCGCGCTGGCGGCTGACGGCTTCGGGGCATTCGCGATCAGTGTTGTGGTGGCCATCGTCGGCGTCGTGCTGATGTGCCGCTGGGCCAACAAGCGCTTCGAAGCGACCGGTGTGCCATTCCACAAGTTCTGGGTGGGTCTGGCGATATTGCTGGTGATCCCGAGTTTGTGCGCGCTGATCTTCGGCGCTCCGCTGCACTGGGAAATGCCCGAGCTCAAGGGCTTCAACTTCGTTGGCGGCTGGGTGCTTATCCCGGAACTGCTGGCCTTGACCCTGGCCTTGACCGTTTACACCGCGGCTTTTATCGCCGAGATCGTGCGTTCGGGGATCAAGTCGGTCAGCCACGGCCAAACCGAAGCGGCCCGTTCGCTCGGTTTGCGTGAAGGCCCGACCCTGCGCAAGGTGATCATTCCCCAGGCGCTGCGGGTGATCATCCCGCCGCTGACCAGCCAATACCTGAACCTGGCGAAGAACTCCTCGCTGGCCGCCGGTATCGGTTATCCGGAAATGGTTTCGCTGTTCGCCGGCACCGTGCTGAACCAGACCGGTCAGGCGATCGAAGTGATTGCGATCACTATGAGCGTGTACCTGGCGATCAGTATCAGCATTTCCCTGCTGATGAACTGGTACAACAAGCGCATTGCGCTGATCGAGCGGTAAGGAAAAGCGCATGAGTACTCATACTTTCAAACCCGACATGCCCCCTCCGAGCAGTAGCATCGGCGTAGTGGCATGGATGCGCGCGAACATGTTCTCCAGTTGGCTCAACACCTTGCTGACGCTGTTCGCGTTCTACCTGATCTACCTGATCGTTCCGCCGATTCTGGGGTGGGCGATCATCGACGCCAACTGGATCGGCACCACCCAGGCCGATTGCACCAAGGAGGGCGCCTGCTGGGTGTTCATCCAGCAACGCTTCGGTCAGTTCATGTATGGCTACTACCCGACCGGCCTGCGCTGGCGCGTGGACCTGACCGTGTGGCTGGCAGTGATCGGCGTGGCGCCACTGTTCATCTCGCGCTTCCCGCGTAAAGCGGTGTACGGGCTGAGCTTTCTGGTGATCTATCCGATTGTCGCCTGGTGCCTGCTGCACGGCGGCGTATTCGGCCTGCAAACCGTAGCGACCAGCCAATGGGGCGGCTTGATGCTGACGCTGGTGATCGCCACCGTCGGTATCGCTGGAGCGTTGCCGCTTGGCATCGTGCTGGCGCTGGGTCGACGTTCGAACATGCCGGCGATTCGTGTGGTTTGCGTGACCTTCATCGAGTTCTGGCGCGGCGTGCCGTTGATCACGGTGCTGTTCATGTCTTCGGTAATGCTGCCGCTGTTCCTGCCCGAAGGCATGAACTTCGACAAGCTGCTGCGGGCGCTGATCGGCGTGATCCTGTTCCAGTCGGCCTACGTGGCTGAAGTGGTGCGCGGCGGTCTGCAAGCGATCCCTAAAGGTCAGTACGAAGCGGCCGCTGCGATGGGCCTGGGCTACTGGCGTTCGATGGGCCTGGTGATTCTGCCGCAAGCCCTGAAGCTGGTGATCCCCGGCATCGTCAACACCTTCATTGCGCTGTTCAAGGACACCAGTCTGGTGATCATCATCGGCCTCTTTGACCTGCTCAACAGCGTCAAGCAAGCCGCTGCCGATCCGAAATGGCTGGGCATGGCCACCGAAGGCTACGTGTTCGCCGCCCTGGTGTTCTGGATTTTCTGTTTTGGTATGTCGCGCTATTCCATGCATCTGGAACGCAAGCTCGACACTGGCCACAAGCGTTAGGAGTTCTCTGTAAATGAGCGAAGCAATCAAAAAGCCTGTGGGTCCTGAAGGCATCATTCAGATGCAGGGCGTCAACAAGTGGTACGGCCAGTTCCACGTGCTGAAAGACATCAACCTCAACGTCAAGCAGGGCGAGCGCATTGTGCTGTGCGGCCCGTCGGGTTCCGGCAAGTCGACCACCATCCGCTGCCTCAATCGTCTGGAAGAACACCAGCAGGGCCGCATCGTCGTGGATGGCGTGGAACTGACCAACGATCTGAAGCAGATCGAAGCGATCCGCCGTGAAGTCGGCATGGTGTTCCAGCACTTCAATCTGTTCCCGCACCTGACCATTTTGCAGAACTGCACCCTGGCCCCGATGTGGGTGCGCAAGATGCCCAAGCGCAAGGCCGAGGAAATCGCCATGCATTACCTGGAACGCGTACGCATTCCGGAGCAGGCGCATAAATTCCCGGGGCAACTGTCCGGTGGTCAGCAGCAGCGTGTGGCGATCGCTCGCGCGCTGTGCATGAAACCGAAAATCATGCTGTTCGACGAACCAACCTCGGCACTCGATCCGGAAATGGTGAAAGAGGTTCTGGACACCATGATCGGCCTGGCCGAAGACGGCATGACCATGCTCTGCGTGACCCACGAAATGGGCTTCGCCCGCACCGTGGCGAATCGCGTGATCTTCATGGACAAGGGCGAGATCGTTGAGCAAGCGGCGCCGAATGACTTCTTCGATAATCCGCAGAATGATCGGACGAAGCTGTTCTTGAGTCAGATCTTGCATTGATGGTTGATGCTTGAAAACGAACCCGGCCTTGTGCCGGGTTTGTTTTTTGTGGGGTCAGGAAAAGGTCAGGGTTTCGTCTTCTTTGTGCACTGTATCCTTGAACCCTCTCAAATCTGCCCCTTCGCCCAAGGCGCGCGCATCGGTGAGCAGGTGTGGGTGACGATCAAGCAAGCGCATCAGCACTATCAAAGCTTTCGGTGGGAGCGAGTCGCCGCGTTCGTATCGTGAAAATGCGTTATGTCCACCACCCGACAACAACAGCACCGCTTCCTTTTGTGACAGATGCAGCTTGCGGCGGATGCGCTTCATCTCGTTACCGATCATTTGTCGGCCAGCAATGACTAGCTCGTCGCTCGCATCTGAATAACGCTGCGCGCTATTGGGGTCGAGTATGACCTCCCCGCATGCCTGACATTCCCATCCAGACAAATCATCAAGCCGACGCTCCATGCCTTTTACGCTCATGGTTTCAGCGCGACCCTCGAAGTGCCGCATTCCTTCAGGTGCTCCGCAACTGAAGCATTGTTTTGTGTTCATGGTTTTTTCTCCTTGAAGGAGATCACCGGAGGCTCACCGCCTGAGCAATAAGTGACCTTGATGTAGATCTCCAGATCATGCGAAGTGATGTGATACACGTCTTGCCAAACCCGATGGTCGCTATAAGTCGTCATCGATTTGTACAACATCCTGTTTTGCAGTTCGAAAACGACGTCCAGCATTTCCCTGAGGCTCAGGCCCATGTCTCGACCGCTTTTGCGCGCAGTCCCTGTAAATGCGTTTATCCCAAGCCTTCTGACATCCTCCTTGATCACCACCAGGTTGTAGTGGGGTGTGTTCTTCTCCATAAGAAATCTTGAACCTCTCCCTGAAATTACCCTTAAAGGGTAATTTTGACCAATCGAAAATCCCGCTCCATGCGTCTCCGATTGACCCTAGGCGGTTGCCGTCCTACACGAGTCTGACTAACATGTCAGAAAATTCATCCTATGATTGGATGAAAGGGCGAATCCTATGTCAGAAATTTCTCCACTTATTAAGCGATCCCTGGTCGATCAGGCCTTGGATCAGTTGCGCCAGCGCATCAACAGCGGCGTCTGGCAGGTCGGCGAGCGTCTGCCGACCGAACCCGAGCTGTGCGCCGAGTTGGGCATCAGCCGCAACACCGTGCGTGAAGCCATGCGGGTGCTGGCGTTTTCCGGGTTGATCGAAATCCGTCAGGGCGACGGCAGTTACCTGCGTGCGGTGGTGGACCCGCTGGACACGCTCAAGGCGCTGTCCCGTTGCTCGCCGGAGCAGGCCCGGGAAACCCGGCACATCCTTGAAGTCGAGGCCATCGGCCTGGCGGCATTACGCCGTACCGATGAAGACCTCGCCGCGTTGCGTGAAGCGCTCGGCACTAGCGGCAGCCATTACCACGGCGATCTCGACACCTACATCGCCTGCGATCTGGTGTTTCACCGCCGTTTGGTCGACGCCGCGCACAACCCGACCCTTAGCGAGCTGTATCGCTATTTCTCCAGCATCGTCGGCGCGCAATTGCGTCAGACCCTGAACATCGTCCCGCGCCGTCAGGAAGTGTTCGACCTGCACATCGAGTTGCTTGATGCCGTCGAACAACGTGACCCGGAACGGGCCAAAGCTTTGTCGAGACAGTTGATTAATGAACCTTGAAACCGAGAAACCCATGTCCCGCAGTGATTTATCCACAACCCCCAAACGCACGGCAGAGCTTGAAGAGCTGTTGATCGATGCCGAGGCCGATGACGAACAAGTGCAGCAAAGTCACCCGCTGGTTCGGCGTCCGTGGCTCTTGTTGTTGGGGCTGATTCTGGTGGCGCTGAACCTGCGTCCGGCGCTGTCGAGCATGGCGCCGCTGCTCAGTGATGTGTCGAAAAGCCTTGGCCTGTCGGCGGCTCAGGCCGGTTTGCTGACCACACTGCCGGTGCTCTGCCTTGGCTTGTTCGCACCGCTGGCGCCGATTCTGGCGCGGCGTTTCGGTGCCGAGCGCGTAGTCCTTGGCATTCTGCTGACACTTGCTGGCGGCATTATCTTGCGCAGCAATTTCGGGGAGATCGGTCTGTTCGCTGGCAGCGTATTGGGCGGCGCCAGCATCGGCATCATCGGCGTATTGCTGCCGGGCATCGTCAAGCGCGATTTCGCCAAACACGCCGGCATCATGACCGGCGTTTACACCATGGCCCTGTGTCTCGGCGCGGCGATGGCAGCGGGTTCGAGCGTGCCGTTAAGTGAGCATTTCGATCACAACTGGACCATGGGACTCGGCTTCTGGGTGATTCCGGCGCTGGTGGCGGCTGTGTTCTGGCTGCCGCAGGTCGGGCAGAAACACGGTGCGCACAACGTCGCTTATCGGGTGCGCGGGCTGCTGCGAGATCCGCTGGCCTGGCAAGTGACTTTGTACATGGGCCTGCAATCGTCGCTGGCCTACATCGTGTTTGGCTGGTTGCCGTCGATCCTGATCGGTCGCGGTCTGACGCCGACCCAGGCGGGTCTGGTGCTGTCCGGTTCAGTGATCGTCCAGCTCGCCAGTTCGCTGGCGGCACCCTGGCTGGCGACCCGTGGCAAGGATCAGCGTTTGGCGATCATGGTGGTTATGGCGCTTACCCTTGGCGGTCTGTTCGGCTGCCTCTACGCACCGATTGAAGGGCTGTGGGGCTGGGCGATTCTGCTGGGTCTGGGGCAGGGCGGTGCATTCAGTCTGGCGCTGACGTTGATCGTACTGCGCTCGCGTGACGCTCATGTCGCAGCAAATTTGTCGAGCATGGCTCAAGGCTTCGGTTACACGCTGGCTTCGATGGGGCCGTTTGCGGTCGGCATCGTGCATGACTGGACCGGCGGCTGGAATGCGGTCGGGTGGATCTTCGGCATCATTGGCTGTGGCGCGATCCTCGCCGGTCTTGGTGCCGGGCGTGCGTTGTACGTGCAAGTGCAAAGCGAAAAGATCTGAGTGCGCTGATTTCAAATGTGGGAGCGAGTTTGCTCGCGAAGGCGGAGTGTCAGTTGGTGGAAGTTCTGCTGACACACCGCTTTCGCGAGCAGGCTCGCTCCCACATAGGATTTGTGTGCTGCGGTATTCGGTATGCGAATGCCGATAGTGTTTCCGCACTTTGCAGCTTATCGTGCTGGCAATCTGTACATATTCTGGAGATTGCCCATGAGTGAAGCCCACGTTGCGTTGATCACCCGTTTCTACGAAGCTTTCCAGCGCCTCGATGCCGAGGCCATGGCCGCCTGCTACACCGATGACGTGGTGTTCAGCGACCCGGCCTTCGGCGAACTGCGCGGGCGCGATGCCGGCGACATGTGGCGCATGCTCACCACCCGGGCCAAGGACTTCTCACTGACCTTCGACAATGTCCGCGCCGACGAGCGCAGCGGCGGCGCGCATTGGGTGGCGACTTATCTGTTCAGCCAGACCGGCAATGTGGTTGTCAACGATATCCAGGCGCGCTTCGTGTTCCGTGACGGCAAGATCTGCGAGCACCACGATCACTTTGATCTGTGGCGATGGTCGCGTCAGGCCTTGGGTTTCAAAGGTCTGCTGCTGGGGTGGACGCCGCTGGTACGCAATGCCGTACGTGCGCAGGCACTCAAGGGACTGAAGGCATTTCAGGCCGGTCGCTGATAAGATCGCGGCCTGTTTCCTACACGCCTTGATCCCAAAGTGACCAGCCTTAGCGAAAAATCCGTCGATGTTGCCGAACCGGTGAGCAAGTCCTGGTTCGTCTACCTCGTTCGCGCCGCCAACGGTTCGTTGTATTGCGGGATCAGCGACGATCCCGTCCGCCGTTTCGCCAAGCACCAGAGCGGCAAAGGTGCGCGTTTCTTCCTCTCCAGCCCGGCCATGGCGCTGGTCTACACCGAGCTTTGTCGCGACAAAAGCGATGCGTTGCGCCAGGAACGGCTGATCAAAAAATTGCGCAAGAGCGCCAAGGAATGCCTGGTGGCGTCTTATCAATCTGACTGATGGGTTCCCATCAGGCAGATCTGTAGGCTGCTAAGCAAATGCGCGCTAAGCTGCCGACTCACTATTTGAGCGGCGGAGCCGAGCATGTCCGAGTTGATCCTCCATCATTACCCGACTTCTCCATTTGCCGAAAAGGCCCGCCTGCTGCTGGGGTTCAAAGGCTTGTCCTGGCGCTCCGTGCATATCTCGCCGGTGATGCCCAAGCCTGACCTGACGGCTCTGACCGGCGGCTATCGCAAAACCCCGGTGCTGCAAATCGGCGCAGATATCTATTGCGACACTTCGTTGATCGCTCGCCGGCTGGAGCGGGAGAAGGCTCAGCCGTCGTTCTTCCCCGAAGGGCAGGAAATGACTACCGCCAGTTTCGCGACCTGGGCCGATTCGGTGGTGTTTCAGCACGCCGTCAGCCTGGTGTTCCAGCCGGAATCGGTGGCGGTGCGTTTCGGCAAGTTGCCGCCGGAAGCGATCAAGGCGTTTCTGGCCGACCGTGCCGGGCTGTTCAGCGGTGGTAGCGCGACGCGTTTATCCACCGAGCAGGCCAAGCATCAATGGCCGACGATCATGGCGCGTCTGGAGCAGCAGTTGCAGCGTGAGCAGGGCGACTTCCTGTTCGGTGAGCCGTCGATTGCCGACTTCGCGTTGGCGCATCCGATGTGGTTCCTGAAGGCGACTCACGTAACCGCCCCATTGGTGGACGAATATCCGGCCGTTGCGGCGTGGTTGGGCCGAGTGTTGGGTTTCGGTCATGGTGCTGCGAGCGAAATGACCTCCGAAGAGGCGCTGGAGGTTGCGCGCAACACGACACCGGCGGCATTGCCGGATGAGCAGTTCGTTGACCCGAACGGATTCAAGGCTGGGCAGCAAGTAGCAATTGCCGCGACGGATTACGGGGTTGATCCGGTAGTGGGAGAGTTGTTGTTTGCAGGCAGTGAAGAGCTGATCGTGTGTCGTGAGGACGAGCGTGGCGGCGTGATGCATGTGCACTTTCCACGCTTCGGTTTCCGTATCGAAGCCAAGTAACAGCGACTAACCCTGTGGCGAGGGAGCAAGCTCCCTCGCCACAGGTGTGTGTTATTTCAAGGCAGCGAGAATCTCATCCGGATCAAACCCGCGAATCAACGTGCCATTCACGTCAATCAGCGGAATTCCGCGTCCCCCCAATGCCTCATACGCCTTGCGTGCATCGGCATCCTTCTCGATATCGAATTCCTTGAACGGAATCCCTTTGCTGTCGAGAAAACGCTTGGTCTGCTTGCAGTAGCCGCACCATTCGGTGGCGTACAACACGACACTGGCCTGAGCGCGGGTCTGCTCGGAAACCATCTGCGACGGATTGAACACGCGCTCGATCTTTCCCCAGTTCTGATAGACCACGACCACCAGCAGAACCAGCGCAACCTTCTTCAGCACATTGCCGAGCATCAGTTACGGCGCTTCAACTGATCGGTGAGTGACGTCGGCAGGCCCTTGATCATCAGGGTGCCATTCTCTTCGTCGTACTCGATCTTCGAGCCCAACAGGTGGGCCTCAAAGCTGATCGACAGGCCTTCGGCGCGACCGGTGAAGCGGCGGAATTGATTCAATGTGCGTTTGTCCGCCGGTATCTCTGGCGACAGGCCGTAGTCCTTGTTGCGGATGTGATCGTAGAAGGCTTTCGGGCGTTCTTCGTCGATCAGCTCCGAGAGCTCTTCCAGGCCCATTGGCTCGCCGAGTTTGGCCTGGCTGCTGGCGTAATCGACCAGCGTCTTGGTTTTCTCGCGGGCCGAGTCTTCCGGCAGGTCTTCGCTTTCGACGAAGTCGCTGAAGGCCTTGAGCAGCGTGCGGGTTTCGCCCGGGCCGTCGACGCCTTCCTGGCAACCAATAAAGTCGCGGAAGTATTCGGAGACCTTCTTGCCGTTCTTGCCTTTGATGAACGAGATGTACTGCTTGGACTGCTTGTTGTTCTGCCACTCGGAGACGTTGATCCGCGCCGCCAGGTGCAGTTGGCCGAGGTCGAGGTGGCGCGACGGCGTCACGTCCAGCGAGTCGGTCACGGCCACGCCTTCGCTGTGGTGCAGCAGGGCGATCGCGAGGTAATCGGTCATGCCTTGTTGATAGTGGGCGAACAATACGTGGCCACCGACCGACAGGTTCGACTCTTCCATCAATTTTTGCAGATGCTCGACCGCGACTTTGCTGAACGCGGTGAAGTCCTGTGCGCCCTCCATGTATTCCTTCAGCCAGCCGCTGAACGGGAATGCACCGGACTCAGGATGGAACAACCCCCAGGCTTTACCCTGTTTGGCGTTGTAGCTCTCATTGAGTTCGGCGAGCATGTTCTCGATGGCCGCGGACTCAGCCAGTTCGGAATCACGGGCGTGCAGAACTGCGGGCGTGCCGTCGGGTTTTTTGTCGATCAAATGGACGATGCAATGACGGATCGGCATAGGCTTCTCGGCTGTTGGAAGGGAGGAGGGCGGGCTCCCCCGAAAAAGCGCCCAGTGTACCGCAACCATTGGTTTTGGCGCGGGGTGGAGGGCAAATCCGGGGCAGGTGATCGCCCTTATGCAGTTTTTTAGCGATTTAGAGCAATAAAGCTGACCAAATGGGTAGCTAGAGGCGGATATTTCCCCGTCTCTGTGCTAGTTTTGCCCGGTCTTACGCGAAGTCACTGCGTTAAGCGTGCAATCAGCATTTGTCAGGTCGAACCAAACCCTGATTTCGGTATCTATAACCCCGACTCGTCGTGGTTATCGCCGAGGGTGCCAGATCCAGAAGATCGGGCTCGATGGCTGACACTGCACTCTGCAATCCATATGAATTTGATAGGGAAGGAACACTACATGGCTCTTACTAAAGACCAACTGATCGCCGACATCGCTGAAGCTATCGACGCGCCGAAAACCACCGCGCGTAACGCTCTGGACCAACTGGGCCAAATCGTTGCCGATCAGCTGGAAAACGGCGGCGAAATCACCTTGCCAGGTATCGGCAAGCTGAAAGTGACCGAGCGTCCTGCCCGCACTGGCCGTAACCCTTCGACTGGCGCTGCCATCGAAATCCCTGCAAAGAAAGTGATCAAGCTGGTTGTGGCCAAAGGCCTGACCGACGCTGTGAACAAGTAAGACGCAGCGATAAAAAAACCGTGCTCCGGAGTGATCCGGGCACGGTTTTTTTGTGTCTGCGATTTGGCTGTACACCCTGAACCTTTGTAGGAGCGAGCAGGCTCACTCCTACAGGGGATCTGCTGTGTGTTAGCGAACCCAGCGCTCGCGACGCCAGATCTGCTGCTCGGACTTGGTCTGGAAGGTCCAGGCGACGAAGCGGCTTTGTTTCTGTCCCTGAGACATCTCAACCACCTGACTTTCCAGCACGCCGGCCTTTTTCAGCGCGATCTCAATGGCGGGCAGGTTCGAGGCTTTCGACACCAGCGTGCTGAACCACAGCACCTTGTGCTGGAAGTTCGCGCTCTCGGCGATCAGTTGCGTCACGAAACGTGCTTCGCCACCTTCACACCACAGCTCGGCCGACTGGCCACCGAAGTTCAGCACCGGCAGTTTGCGTTTCGGGTCGGCGCGGCCCAGCGCGCGCCATTTGCGCTCGCTGCCCTTGGTCGCTTCATCCATCGAGGCGTGGAACGGCGGGTTGCACATGGTCAGGTCAAAGCGTTCACCCGGCTCCAGCAGACCAATCAGGATGTGCTTGCGATTTTCTTGCTGGCGCAGCTGTATAACTTTGCTCAGATCGTTGGATTGAACGATGGCTCTGGCGGCAGCCACGGCGGTCGGGTCGATCTCCGAGCCGAGGAAGTGCCAGCGGTATTCGCTGTTGCCGATCAGCGGATAAACGCAATTGGCGCCCATGCCGATGTCCAGCACGTTGACGATCGCGCCGCGCGGAACCTTGCCGTCGTTCATGCTTGCCAGCAGATCCGCGAGAAAGTGCACGTAATCGGCACGGCCCGGTACCGGCGGGCAGAGGTAGTCCGCCGGAATATCCCAGTGTTGGATGCCATAGAACGCCTTGAGCAGCGCCCGGTTGAACACGCGCACCGCATCGGGACTGGCGAAGTCGATGCTTTCCTTGCCGTACGGGTTGGTGATCACAAACTTCGCCAGTTCCGGCGTGGTTTTGATCAGCGCCGGGAAGTCGTAGCGACCCTGATGGCGATTGCGCGGGTGCAGGCTGGCCTTTTCACGCGGCTCAACGGCTTTGGCCGGGGTCGCGGAGTCGGGCTTCTTGCGCGCAGGTTTGGGTGTGCGGGGGGCGTTCATGGGCGTGGTCGATTCGGGTATGGCTGAAAGTGGCGGGTATTGTCCCACATTGGCGACGTATACGCCGGATGGTGTTTCAGGCACAAAAAAGGGAAGCCGTTGCGGGCCTCCCTTTTTCATTGCGGATTGCCCTTACAGGCTGGAAATCCGCGCGTGCTGCTCGGCCAGTTTGCCCAGGGCCTGTTCAGCCTCGGCCAGTTTGGCGCGTTCCTTCTCGATGACTTCGGCCGGGGCCTTGTCAACGAAACCGGCGTTGGACAGCTTGCCGCCAACACGCTGGACTTCGCCTTGCAGACGCAGGATTTCCTTGTCCAGACGCGCCAGTTCGGCGCCCTTGTCGATCAGACCGGCCATCGGCACCAGCACTTCCATCTCGCCAACCAGCGCGGTGGCGGACAGCGGTGCTTCTTCGCCAGCAGCCAGCACGGTGATCGATTCCAGACGCGCCAGCTTCTTCAGCAGTGCTTCGTTCTCGGTCAGGCGACGCTGGTCTTCAGCGCTGACGTTCTTCAGGTAGATCGGCAGGGGCTTGCCTGGGCCAATGTTCATTTCGCCACGGATGTTACGCGTGCCGAGCATCAGCTCTTTGAGCCATTCGATGTCGTCTTCGGCGGCCGGATCGATGCGCTCTTCGTTGGCCACCGGCCAAGGTTGCAGCATGATCGTCTTGCCCTGAATGCCGGCCAGCGGCGCGATGCGCTGCCAGATTTCTTCAGTGATGAACGGCATGAACGGATGCGCCAGGCGCAGCGCCACTTCCAGTACGCGAACCAGCGTGCGGCGGGTGCCACGCTGACGCTCAACCGGGGCGTTTTCGTCCCACAGCACAGGCTTGGACAGCTCCAGGTACCAGTCGCAGTACTGGTTCCAGATGAACTCGTACAGCGCTTGCGCGGCGAGGTCGAAACGGAACTGATCCAGTTGACGGGTCACTTCGGCTTCGGTGCGTTGCAGTTGCGAGATGATCCAGCGATCCGCCAGCGACAGCTCGTAGGCTTCGCCGTTCTGGCCGCAGTCTTCACCCTTGTCCAGAACATAACGCGCAGCGTTCCAGATCTTGTTGCAGAAGTTGCGATAGCCTTCGACGCGGCCCATGTCGAACTTGATGTCGCGACCGGTGGACGCCAGCGAGCAGAAGGTGAAGCGCAGGGCGTCGGTGCCGTAACTGGCGATGCCCTCGGCGAACTCGTCGCGGGTCTGCTTCTCGATCTTCTTCGCCAGTTTCGGCTGCATCATGCCGGAGGTGCGTTTTTGCACCAGTTCTTCCAGCTCGATGCCGTCGATGATGTCCAACGGGTCAAGGACGTTGCCCTTGGACTTGGACATCTTCTGGCCCTGGCCATCACGTACCAGACCGTGCACATAAACAGTCTTGAACGGAACCTGCGGCGTGCCGTCCTCGTTCTTGATCAGGTGCATCGTCAGCATGATCATCCGGGCAACCCAGAAGAAGATGATGTCGAAACCGGTCACCAGCACGTCGGTGGAGTGGAATTTCTTCAGGAACTCGGTCTGCTCAGGCCAGCCGAGGGTGGAGAACGTCCACAGACCGGAACTGAACCAGGTGTCGAGTACGTCGTTGTCCTGTTGCAGTGCAACGTCCGGGCCGAGGTTGTGCTTGGCACGTACTTCGGCTTCATCACGGCCGACATAGACCTTGCCCGACTCGTCGTACCAGGCCGGAATCCGGTGGCCCCACCAGAGTTGACGGCTGATGCACCAATCCTGGATGTCGCGCATCCACGAGAAGTACATGTTTTCGTACTGTTTCGGCACGAACTGGATGCGGCCATCTTCAACGGCAGCAATCGCAGGTTCAGCCAACGGCTTGGTGGAGACGTACCACTGGTCGGTCAGCCACGGCTCGATGATGGTGCCGGAGCGATCGCCTTTCGGCACTTTCAGGTTGTGATCGTCAACGCTGACCAGCAGGCCGGCAGCGTCGAACGCAGCGACGATCTGCTTGCGCGCTTCGAAGCGCTCAAGGCCGGCGTACTCGGCCGGGATCTTGCCGTCGATGCTGTCGTTCAGCGTGCCGTCGAGGTTGAACACCTGAGCGGCAGGCAGCACGTTGGCGTTCTTGTCGAAGATGTTCAGCAGCGGCAGGTTGTGGCGCTTGCCGACTTCGTAGTCGTTGAAATCGTGGGCCGGGGTGATTTTCACGCAACCGGTGCCGAATTCAGGATCGCAGTAATCGTCGGCGATGAT
The DNA here is from genome assembly GCF_059716105.1 of Pseudomonas sp. LBUM1652. Taxonomy (NCBI): domain Bacteria; kingdom Pseudomonadati; phylum Pseudomonadota; class Gammaproteobacteria; order Pseudomonadales; family Pseudomonadaceae; genus Pseudomonas; species Pseudomonas sp. LBUM1652. The sequence continues at coordinate 1,140,725 of NZ_CP166804.1, forward strand.
CGGGATGCGACGGCCAACCAGTGGCAGTTCGACAAACTTGCCGATCAGGGCTTTGTAGCGCTCGTCGTTCGGGTTTACCGCGACGGCGGAGTCGCCGAGCATGGTTTCCGGACGGGTGGTCGCGACGATCAGGAAATCGTTGCCTTCAGCGGTTTTTGCGCCGTCAGCCAGCGGGTACTTCAGGTTCCACAGGAAACCTTTCTCGTCGTGGTTTTCCACTTCGAGGTCGGAAATCGCCGTGTGCAGCTTGGTGTCCCAGTTGACCAGACGCTTGCCGCGATAGATCAGGCCGTCCTCGTGCAGACGCACGAAGGCTTCTTTAACGGCTTCCGAGAGGCCGTCGTCCATGGTGAAGCGCTCGCGGCTCCAGTCTACGGACGAGCCGAGGCGGCGAATCTGACGGCTGATGTTGCCACCGGACTGATCCTTCCATTCCCAGACTTTTTCGAGGAATTTTTCGCGGCCCAGATCGTGACGGTTCTGGCCCTGGGCTTCAAGTTGACGCTCCACCAGCATCTGCGTAGCGATACCGGCGTGGTCGGTGCCCGGCTGCCACAGGGTGTTGCGACCCTGCATGCGGCGGAAACGGATCAGGGCGTCCATGATCGCGTTGTTGAAACCGTGACCCATGTGCAGGCTGCCGGTGACGTTCGGCGGCGGGATCATGATGGTGTAGGAATCGCCCGCGCCTTGCGGTGCGAAATAGTTCTCGGACTCCCAGGTGTTGTACCAGGAAGTTTCAATGGCGTGCGGCTGGTAGGTCTTATCCATGCGCGGCGGGACCCTATTGGCATTTATTCAGGAAAAGCCGGGAAGTATAGCGGGGCATGGGGCCGAGGGCGAGCGGGGGAGGGGCGGGTGGACGCAAGCTTTCTGTAGGAGCTGCCGAAGGCTGCGATCTTTTGACTTTGTTTTTTAAGGTCAAGATCAAAAGATCGCAGCCTGCGGCAGCTCCTGCAGGGGATCGTGGGGATTATTCGTACTGGCTGAGCAACCGTTCCATCCGCGCATCGAGGCGGCGTTTGATTTCAGTTTCGATGTGCGGCGCGAAGTCGTCGATCACGTCTTGCATGATCAATTGCGCGGCGGCGCGCAGTTCGCTGTCCAGGTGCAGCAGGGCGTCCGGGCCTTTATCGACGGTCGCAGCAGGTTGCGCGGCAGGCGTCGGGGGCGGAGCCGGTGGCGGCTCGACGGCGGGCGCCTCGGCGCCGACCGAATCGAACAACATCGGAATCTGTTCCTGTTCACCGTCATCGACCGTGTCGGTCAGCAGTGGCGGTTGCAGGTTGTCATCGCCGAGCAACTGGCGGATCGATTCGAGATCGTCCAGCAGGTGTGCGGACTTTTGCTGCGGTTTCGGAGTGTCCATTGGAGTGCTCAGAGTCGCTGTAAACGGTGATCTTGCAGAGGATAGCCCTGTTCGCGGTAGAAACGGAAACTCTCCCGCGCAGCCGCGCGAATGGTCGGATCTTCCACCACCACTTCCGCCACGCGGGCGAATTTGTTGGCGAAGGCCGGGACTTTCAGGTCGAGATTGACCAGTAAGTCCTGATGCTGACCGCAGTCATCGCCTACCCCCAACACAATCAACCCCTCGGGTTCACTGTCGGCGGGGCCGTGGGGCACGAAGCTTTCGCCCTTGAACGCCCACAGCCGAGCATCGAGATCTTCGCGCTGAGCGGCATCGCTGCAATGCAGGTAGATGCGGTGGCCCATGCGCCAGGCTTTCTCGGTGAGCTTGCAGGCAAAGTCCAGGCGTGCCGAGGGATCGGCGCTGGGCAGGATATAGAAGTCGACTTTGGTCATTGCGGTTCCTGAGCTGAAAGCGGCGCCTCAAAAAAGAAGCGCCGCCCGCAGTCATCGGTTTCAGGCTTTGGCGCGATCCAGCAGGTACTGGGTCAGCAGTGGCACCGGACGGCCAGTGGCGCCCTTGTCCTTGCCGCCGCTGGTCCACGCGGTGCCCGCGATGTCCAGGTGTGCCCAGTTGAGGTTCTTGGTGAAGCGCGACAGGAAGCATGCGGCGGTGATGGTGCCGGCCTTCGGCCCGCCAATGTTGGCGATATCGGCGAACGGGCTGTCCAGCTGTTCCTGGTACTCATCGAACAGCGGCAGTTGCCAGGCGCGGTCATCAGCAGCCTTGCCGGCGCTGAGCAGTTGGCCGATCAGTTCGTCGTTGTTACCCAGCAGGCCCGAGGTGTGGGCACCCAGTGCTACGACGCAAGCGCCGGTCAGGGTGGCGATGTCGATCACCGCTTGTGGCTTGAAGCGCTCGGAGTAGGTCAGGGCATCGCACAGCACCAGACGGCCTTCGGCGTCGGTGTTGAGGATTTCCACGGTCTGGCCACTCATGGTGGTGACGATGTCGCCCGGACGGGTCGCATTGCCGCTCGGCATGTTTTCGGCGCAGGCGAGGATGCACACCAGATTGATCGGCAGCTTCAGTTCGAGGACCGCACGCAGGGTGCCGAACACACTGGCAGCGCCGCCCATGTCGTACTTCATTTCGTCCATGCCGGCGCCCGGCTTCAGGCTGATGCCGCCGGTGTCGAAGGTGATGCCTTTGCCAACCAGTGCGTATGGCTTCTCGGATTTCTTGCCACCGTTGTATTGCATGACGATCAGGCGCGGCGGTTGTTCGCTGCCCTGGCCAACGGCATAGAACGAGCCCATGCCCAGCGACTTGATCTTCTTCTCGTCGAGCACTTCGACTTTCAGGTCCTTGAACTCTTTACCGAGGTTCTTGGCTTGTTCGCCAAGGAAAGTCGGGTGGCAGATGTTCGGCGGCAGGTTGCCCAGATCACGGGTGAAGGCCATGCCATTGGCAATCGCGGTAGCGTGATTCACGGCGCGCTGAACTTCGGCTTGTGCAGCCTTGATGGTCAGCAGGGTGATTTTCTTCAGGGCGCGCGGTTCGGCCTTCTGGCTCTTGAACTGGTCGAAGGTGTATTCGCCGTCCACCAGGGTTTCTGCCAGCAGGCGGGTCTTGCCGTAACTGTCGCGGCCCTTGACGATGACTTCGTCCAGCGCCAGCACGGCATCGCTGCCGCCCAGGCCTTTGAGGGTGTTGAGGATGCCGGCAACGATTTTGCGGAACGGACGGTCGCCCAGTTCCTCGTCCTTGCCTACGCCGACCAGCAGCACGCGCTCGGCTTTGAGGTTTGGCAGGCTGTGCAGCAGCAGGCTTTGACCAACCTTGCCGGCCAGATCGCCACGCTTGAGTACGGCGCTGATCGCGCCACCGCTCAGCTCGTCGACCTGTTTGGCGGCGACACCGAGTTTGCGGCCTTCGCCGACGGCAACCACCAGGGTGGCGGTTTTCAACGTTTCTGGGCTAACGCTTTTTACAACCAGTTCCATGTCCGGATCCCTGAATGAATGGTCAACACGCAGGCGTTCGACGGTGTCCGCAGTCGCCTGCTTATAGATAGAAGAGGCGCAGGCCAAAGCCTGCGACAAGGGCCGCAGTTTGAACCTCGCTCCCCGCGCCTGACAACCCTAGGGAGCATTCTCAATTAGTTTTCACACAGCGTTATCGCCTTAAAGCCAGCCAGGCAAGGCGCAGGCCGCTGGGAATGGTTGTTCCCTTTCCAAGGCCTGCAACGCAGACTGGCCGGCTTTAAGGCACAACCCGAAGGGCCGGGCCTGCTGTTTGTGCAGGGCTGCGTTGCTCGAAGCTTATTTGGAATGACCAAACCACGCTTCTCGCGCCTTGCCCTGCACAACAGCAGACCCGGAGCGGTGTGAAAACTAATTGAGAACGCCCCCTAGGTTGTACGATCTTCAACGGATTGCGTGCGAGGATGAGTGTGCGCAGTGACAGGCGCCCTCAATCACAGGATAATGCCGCATCTTTTTTCGACGGCTCTGCGTTGCGGGCCGGTCGATGTGTTTGCTTGTTTGGCCGCCTTAGCCTGACAACCCTGGAGTGTCTGGTTTGATCGTCTTCCGTTATCTGTCCCGCGAAGTCCTGTTGACCCTCAGCGCCGTGAGTGCGGTGTTGCTGGTCATCATCATGAGCGGTCGCTTCATCAAATACCTCGCTCAGGCCGCTGCCGGCCAGCTCGATCCGGGTTCGCTGTTCCTGATCATGGGCTTTCGTCTGCCGGGCTTCCTGCAACTGATTCTGCCGCTGGGTCTGTTCCTCGGGATCCTGCTGGCCTACGGTCGCCTGTACCTGGAAAGCGAAATGACCGTGCTCTCGGCCACCGGCATGAGTCAGCAGAAGCTGTTTCGCATGACCCTGTTTCCGGCAACGCTGGTGGCACTGGTCGTGGCATGGCTGAGCCTGGGCCTGGCCCCGCAGGGTGCCAATCAGTTCCAGTTGCTGCTGAACAAGCAAGACGCCCTGACCGAGTTCGATACCCTCGAACCGGGTCGCTTCCAGGCCCTGCGTGACGGCACCCGAGTGACCTACACCGAAACGTTGAGCGACGATCGCGTCAACCTGGGCGGCGTGTTCATCTCGCAGAAGAACCTCGGCGCCGATCAGAAGGATCGCGGGATTTCCGTGCTTGTGGCCGAAAAGGGCCGTCAGGAAGTCCGCCCCGACGGCAATCGCTACCTGATTCTCGACAATGGTTATCGCTATGACGGCAGTCCGGGTCAGGCGGATTACCGCGCCATTCACTACGAAAATTATGGTGTGCTGCTGCCCAAACCGGACGTCAGCGAAGAAGTCACCGATCGTGACGCCATGCCGACTTCGTCTCTGCTGGGCAGTGACGACATCCGCTCCAAAACCGAACTGCAATGGCGTCTTTCCCTGCCGTTGCTGGTGTTTATCGTGACCCTGATGGCGGTGCCGCTGTCGCGAGTCAATCCGCGTCAAGGGCGTTTCCTCAAGCTGCTGCCGGCGATTCTTCTTTATATGGCTTACCTGACCATCCTGATTGCCGCCCGCGGCGCCCTTGAAAAAGGCAAGATTCCACCGGCGCTCGGCTTATGGTGGGTGCATGCGATCTTCCTGGTCATCGGCCTCGGCCTGCTGTATTGGGAGCCGCTGCGTCTGAAGATGGCCAGCCGTCGCGCTGCTGCGCTGGAGGTGGCCCGTGGTTAAGCTCGACCGCTACATCGGCAGCAGCGTGTTCATGGCTATCATTGCCGTGCTGGCAATCATTCTCGGTCTGGCGACCCTGTTCGCCTTTATCGATGAGATGGGTGACGTCAGCGAAACCTACACATTGGTAGACGTGCTGAGTTTCGTCCTGCTGACCGCGCCGCGCCGGCTCTACGAAATGTTGCCGATGGCCGCGTTGATTGGCTGCCTGATCGGCCTCGGCAGTCTGGCCAGCAGCAGCGAACTGACCGTAATGCGTGCCGCTGGCGTGTCGATCGGCCGGATCGTCTGGGCGGTGATGAAGCCGATGCTGGTGCTGATGCTCGCAGGCGTGTTGATTGGCGAATACGTCGCCCCGGCCACCGAAAGCATGGCCCAGGCCAATCGCTCGCTGGCCCAGGGCAGCGGCGACGCGCAAAGCGCCAAGCACGGTATGTGGCACCGTCAGGGTGAAGAATTCATCCACATCAACGCCGTGCAACCCAACGGCCTGTTGTATGGCGTGACTCGCTATCACTTCGACAAGGAGCGCCATCTGCTGAGCTCCAGCTTCGCCAAGAAGGCCGAGTTCGATGGCACTCAATGGCAGCTCACCGACGTGGCCACCACCTTGTTCCATGAGCGCAGCACCGAAGTCGTAAACACGCCGAGCGAGCGTTGGGACGTGGCCTTGAGCCCGCAACTGCTGAGCACTGTGGTGATGGCCCCGGAATCGCTGTCGATCAGCGGACTTTGGGGCTACATCCACTATCTGTCGGAGCAGGGCCTGAGCAACGGCCGTTACTGGCTGGCATTTTGGGTCAAGGTGTTGCAGCCGTTGGTGACAGCCGCGCTGGTGTTGATGGCGATTTCCTTCATCTTCGGCCCGCTGCGTTCGGTAACCCTCGGCCAGCGTGTGTTCACCGGTGTGCTGGTCGGCTTCACCTTCCGCATCGTCCAGGATTTGCTCGGTCCGTCGAGCCTGGTGTTCGGTTTCTCGCCGCTGTTTGCGGTGCTGGTGCCGGCCGGTGTCTGCGCGCTGGCAGGTGTCTGGCTGCTTAGACGAGCCGGTTGATGAACAAGCTTTCATCCTCTGCTTAGCCCCGGAAACGCCTCGATCAACCGATCGGGGCGTTTTTGCATGCAATCCGGGTGACAGGCGAACGTGACGCTTGCGCCGTGTATCAGGTACAATTCCCGGCTATTTTTCGGCGGGCCATGCCTGCAGCCTTTTTGAGTGTTGATCCGTGAGTGATTTGAGTCATATCCGCAATTTCTCCATCATCGCCCACATTGACCATGGCAAGTCGACGCTGGCCGATCGCTTCATCCAGATGTGCGGCGGCCTGGCCGAGCGTGAAATGGAAGCCCAGGTACTGGATTCCATGGATCTTGAGCGTGAGCGCGGGATCACCATCAAGGCCCACAGCGTTACCCTTTATTACAAAGCCAAAGATGGCGTCACCTACCAGCTGAACTTCATTGACACCCCGGGCCACGTAGACTTTACCTATGAAGTCAGCCGTTCCCTGGCCGCGTGTGAAGGTGCCTTGCTGGTGGTCGATGCCGGTCAGGGCGTCGAAGCCCAGTCCGTGGCCAACTGCTACACCGCGATTGAGCAGGGCCTTGAGGTCATGCCGGTCCTGAACAAGATCGACCTGCCACAGGCTGATCCTGATCGCGTCAAAGACGAAATCGAAAAGATCATCGGCATCGACGCCACTGACGCCGTCACCTGCAGTGCCAAGACCGGCCTGGGTGTCGACGAAGTGCTTGAGCGTCTGGTGCACACCATTCCTGCGCCAACCGGCAACATCGAAGATCCGCTGCAAGCGTTGATCATCGACTCCTGGTTCGACAACTACCTGGGCGTTGTCTCCCTGGTGCGCGTGCGTCACGGCCGCGTGAAGAAGGGTGACAAGATCCTGGTGAAATCCACCGGCAAGATCCATCTGGTCGACAGCGTCGGTGTTTTCAATCCGAAACACACCGCCACCGTAGACCTCAAGGCCGGCGAAGTGGGCTTCATCATCGCCAGCATCAAGGACATTCACGGTGCGCCGGTCGGTGACACCCTGACCCTGAGCTCGACCCCGGATGTTCCGGTACTGCCGGGTTTCAAACGCATCCAGCCACAGGTTTACGCCGGTCTGTTCCCGGTCAGCTCCGACGACTTCGAAGATTTCCGCGAAGCGCTGCAGAAGCTGACCCTGAACGACTCGTCGCTGCAGTACACCCCGGAAAGTTCCGACGCCTTGGGCTTCGGCTTCCGTTGTGGCTTCCTCGGCATGCTGCATATGGAAATCATCCAGGAGCGCCTCGAGCGCGAGTACGACCTGGACCTGATCACCACGGCGCCGACGGTAATCTTCGAACTGGTGCTGAAAACCGGTGAAACGATTTACGTCGATAACCCGTCCAAGCTTCCGGATGTGTCGGCCGTCGAAGACATGCGCGAGCCGATCGTGCGCGCCAATATCCTGGTGCCGCAAGAACACTTGGGCAACGTCATCACCCTGTGCATCGAGAAACGCGGCGTTCAAGTCGACATGCTGTTCCTCGGCAATCAGGTGCAAGTCACTTACGACTTGCCGATGAACGAAGTGGTTCTGGACTTCTTCGACCGTCTCAAATCCACCAGCCGCGGCTATGCTTCGCTGGACTACCATTTCGATCGTTACCAATCGGCTAATCTGGTGAAACTGGACGTGCTGATCAACGGCGACAAGGTCGATGCCCTGGCGTTGATCGTGCACCGTGACAACTCGCACTTCAAAGGTCGCCAGTTGACCGAGAAGATGAAAGAACTGATTCCTCGTCAGATGTTCGACGTGGCCATCCAGGCCGCCATTGGCGGTCAGATTGTCGCCCGGACAACCGTCAAGGCTCTCAGAAAGAACGTATTGGCCAAATGCTACGGTGGTGACGTCAGCCGTAAGAAGAAACTGCTCGAGAAGCAAAAGGCCGGTAAGAAACGCATGAAGCAGGTCGGCAACGTGGAAATTCCACAAGAAGCCTTCCTTGCAGTGCTCAGGTTGGATAGTTAGGTCCTATGTCGCTAAATTTCCCGCTGTTGCTGGTCATCGCCGTGTTCGTCTGCGGCCTGTTGGCGTTGCTCGATCTGCTGATTCTGGCGCCCCGCCGGCGTGCTGCCATTGCCTCTTATCAAGGCAGTGTCAGCCAGCCCGACGTCGTGGTGGTCGAGAAGCTGAACAAAGAGCCGCTGCTGGTCGAATACGGCAAGTCGTTCTTCCCGGTGTTGTTCATCGTGCTGGTGCTGCGTTCGTTCCTGGTGGAGCCGTTCCAGATTCCGTCCGGCTCGATGAAACCGACCCTGGACGTCGGCGACTTCATTCTGGTGAACAAGTTTTCTTACGGGATCCGCCTGCCGGTGATCGACAAGAAAATCATCGAAGTCGGTGATCCGCAGCGCGGCGATGTGATGGTGTTCCGCTACCCGAGCGACCCGAACGTCAACTACATCAAGCGTGTGGTCGGCCTGCCGGGCGACACGGTGCGTTACACCGCTGACAAGCGTCTGTTCGTCAACGGTGAGTCGATTGCCGAGCAAATGGTCGGTTCCGAGCCGGGCACGCTGGGCAGCGCAGAGCTCTACAAGGAAAAACTCGGCGCTGCCGAGCACCTGATCCGCAAGGAAATGAGCCGTTACCGCGCCACGCCGGACCATTCCTGGACCGTGCCGGCCGGGCATTTCTTCATGATGGGCGACAACCGCGACAACTCGAACGACAGTCGCTACTGGGATGATCCCAACATTCCCAAGGATCTGCTGGGCATGGTTCCCGACCGGAATATCGTCGGCAAGGCCTTCGCGGTCTGGATGAGCTGGCCGGAACCGAAACTCAGCCACCTGCCGAATTTCTCGCGGGTTGGCCTGATCAAGTAATCACCACGGCGCTGTTGAACACAGCGCCGAATGCATTTCTGGAGTCGCTACAATCGACTCCAGGGCATGAAGCCACGATATTCAGGACGTAATTTTTGAACACAGCGTTAATTGTCCCAGGCCTGCGCCGTATCCCGGCGATGGCGGTGGAATCCAGCTTTGATCTCAGCGTGGGTAAACCGTGAGCGCCTCTTTAAGCCGTCTCGAGCGTCAGCTCGGTTACACCTTCAAGGATCAGGAACTCATGGTCCTGGCCCTCACGCACCGCAGTTTTGCCGGGCGCAACAACGAACGCCTGGAATTTCTCGGCGATGCCATCCTCAACTTCGTCGCTGGCGAGGCGTTGTTCGATCGCTTCCCGCTGGCTCGCGAAGGCCAGTTGTCGCGTTTGCGCGCACGCCTGGTGAAAGGTGAGACCCTGGCCGTACTGGCGCGTGGTTTCGACCTGGGTGATTACCTGCGTCTGGGTTCCGGTGAACTGAAAAGCGGCGGTTTCCGTCGCGAATCGATTCTGGCCGATGCCCTTGAGGCGTTGATCGGTGCGATCTACCTCGACGCCGGCATGGACATGGCCCGCGAGCGCGTCCTGGCCTGGCTGGCCGGCGAGTTCGAAGGCCTGACGCTGGTGGACACCAACAAGGATCCCAAGACCCGTCTGCAGGAACATCTGCAATCGCGCGGTTGCGAGCTGCCTCGTTACGAGGTGGTAGATATCCAGGGCGAGCCGCACTGCCGAACCTTCTTCGTCGAGTGCGAAGTTGTCTTACTGAATGAAAAAAGCCGAGGTCAGGGTGTGAGTCGTCGTATTGCCGAACAGGTAGCGGCCGCCGCAGCACTGATTGCCCTGGGCGTGGAGAATGGCAATGACTGATACAAACGCAACTCGCTGTGGCTACGTTGCCATCGTCGGCCGTCCCAACGTGGGCAAGTCCACGCTGCTGAACCATATCCTCGGTCAGAAACTGGCGATCACCTCGCGCAAGCCGCAGACCACCCGTCACAACATGCTCGGGATCAAGACCGAGGGTGACGTACAGGCGATCTACGTCGACACCCCCGGCATGCACAAGGGTGGCGAAAAGGCTCTCAACCGTTACATGAACAAGACCGCTTCGGCGGCGTTGAAAGACGTCGACGTCGTGATCTTCGTGGTCGATCGCACCAAGTGGACCGAAGAAGACCAGATGGTGCTGGAGCGCGTGCAGTACGTGACCGGCCCGCTGATCGTCGCACTGAACAAGACCGACCGCATCGAAGACAAAGCTGAACTGATGCCGCACCTGAGCTGGTTGCAGGAACAGCTGCCGAACGCGCAGATCATCCCTATCTCCGCGCAGCACGGGCACAACCTTGAGGCGCTGGAAAAGGTGATTGCCAATCACCTGCCGGAAAACGATCACTTCTTCCCGGAAGACCAGATCACCGACCGCAGCAGCCGTTTCCTCGCCGCTGAACTGGTGCGCGAAAAAATCATGCGCCAGATGGGCGCCGAGCTGCCGTACCAGATCACCGTCGAGATCGAAGAGTTCAAGCAGCAGGGCAAAACCCTGCATATCCATGCGCTGATTCTCGTCGAACGTGATGGCCAGAAGAAGATCATCATTGGCGACAAGGGCGAGCGCATCAAACGCATCGGCACCGAAGCGCGCAAGGACATGGAGCTGCTGTTCGACTCCAAGATCATGCTCAACCTGTGGGTCAAGGTGAAGGGCGGTTGGTCCGACGACGAGCGTGCATTGCGTTCGCTGGGTTACGGCGACCTGTAAGCGGTACCAAGATCAAAAGATCGCAGCCTTCGGCAGCTCCTACAGAGTTTTGTGTATACCTGTAGGAGCTGCCGAAGGCTGCGATCTTTTTTGTAATCTCCGACCGGGAAACAGCTCTCATGTCGCAAAGCCCACCTCCCGCCCAACCCGCCTACGTCCTGCACTCTCGCGCCTACCGCGAAACCAGCGCGTTGGTGGACTTCCTCACGCCGCAAGGTCGGCTGCGGGCGGTGTTGCGCAGTGCGCGGGGCAAGGCCGGAACGTTGGCGCGGCCATTCGTGCCGCTGGAAGTCGAGTTTCGCGGCAAGGGCGAGTTGAAGAATGTCGGGCGCATGGAAAGTGCCGGTAACGCGACGTGGATGGTCGGCGAGGCGTTGTTCAGCGGTCTGTACCTCAATGAGCTGTTGATCCGTTTGCTACCCGCCGAAGATCCGCACCCGGCGGTGTTCGATCACTACGCCGCGACCTTGCTGGCCTTGGCCGAAGGTCGGCCGCTGGAGCCCTTGTTGCGCTCCTTCGAATGGCGCCTGCTGGATGATCTCGGTTATGGCTTTTCCATGAACACCGACATCCACGGCGAAGCGGTGGCACCGGACGGTCTCTATCGTCTGCAAGTGGACGCTGGCCTTGAGCGCGTTTACCTGCTGCAACCTGGCCTGTTCAACGGCGTTGAATTGTTGGCCATGGCCGAAGCCGACTGGTCAGCCCCCGGCGCACTCTCAGCCGCCAAACGTCTGATGCGTCAAGCATTGGCCGTTCATCTGGGCGGTCGTCCCCTCGTCAGTCGCGAACTGTTTCGCAAGCCCTGATCACCCCGTATGCTGTGCGCCGAATCTCTAAATTCAGGAGCGCATCCGTGACCACCAGCAATCGCATTCTTCTTGGCGTGAACATCGACCACGTCGCCACCCTGCGTCAGGCCCGTGGCACGCGCTACCCGGATCCGGTCAAGGCGGCGCTGGACGCGGAAGAGGCGGGCGCCGACGGCATCACCGTGCACCTGCGCGAGGACCGTCGACACATTCAGGAGCGCGACGTGCTCTTGCTCAAGGATGTGCTGCAAACCCGCATGAACTTCGAAATGGGCGTCACCGAAGAAATGATGGCGTTCGCCGAGCTCATCCGTCCGGCGCACATCTGCCTGGTCCCGGAAACCCGTCAGGAACTGACCACCGAAGGCGGTCTGGATGTCGCGGGGCAGGAAGCGCGGATCAAGGCTGCGGTCGAGCGTCTGTCGAAGATCGGCAGCGAAGTGTCGCTGTTCATCGATGCCGACGAGCGCCAGATTGCTGCCTCGAAGCGTGTTGGTGCGCCGGCCATCGAACTGCACACCGGGCGCTATGCCGATGCCGAAACCCCGGCTGAAGTCGCTGAGGAATTGAAGCGTGTCGCTGATGGTGTGGCGTTTGGTCTGGCGCAGGGGCTGATCGTCAATGCCGGTCATGGCCTGCATTACCACAACGTCGAAGCCGTCGCGGCGATCAAGGGCATCAACGAACTGAACATCGGTCATGCGCTGGTGGCGCATGCGTTGTTCGTGGGTTTCAAGTCTGCAGTGTCTGAGATGAAGGCGCTGATTCTGGCGGCTGCCTTGAAGGGCTGAAGATCAAAAGATCGCAGCCTGCGGCAGCTCCTACAGGGGGATCATGCTAACCCCGCAATTTTGCGGCGCATGTGATCACCTGTAGGAGCTGCCGAAGGCTGCGATCTTTTGCTTTTAAAGCGGAGCAGGCTCTTGGGTCGGCTTGGACTTGTCGATAGCCGGCACATGCAGATTGCCCTCGGCCACTTGATCGCCTTCAAGCTGCGGTTGGGTTACCCAAGTGAGGATGTCGTAATAACGACGGATGTTCGCCACGAAATGCACCGGCTCGCCGCCCCGGGCGTAGCCGTAGCGGGTCTTGCTGTACCACTGCTTCTGCGACAGGCGCGGCAGGATCTTCTTCACGTCCAGCCACTTGTCCGGGTTCAACCCTTCCTTGGCGGTCAGTTTGCGCGCGTCGTCCAGATGGCCGCTGCCGACGTTATAGGCGGCCAGAGCAAACCAGGTGCGATCCGGCTCCTTGATCGAATCGTCGAGCTGATCCTTCATATAGGCCAGGTACTTGGCGCCGCCCATGATGCTCTGCTTCGGATCGAGGCGATTGGACACGCCCATCGCCCGAGCGGTGTTCTGGGTCAGCATCATCAAGCCGCGCACGCCGGTTTTCGAGGTGACTGTCGGTTGCCACAACGATTCCTGATAACCGATGGCTGCCAGTAGACGCCAGTCGACTTTCTCTTTCTTGGCGTAACTCTTGAAGTGTTGTTCGTATTTGGGCAGGCGCTGCTGCAAGTGCTGGGCGAACGTGGTGGCGCCCATGTAGCCGAGAACGTCGACGTGCCCGTAATAGCGATCTTTGAGGCGTTGCAGGGTGCCATTCTTCTGCACCTTGTCGAGATAGCTGTTGATCTCGTTGAGAAGGCTGTTGTCTTCGCCCGGGCCCACCGCCCAGCTCTGGCTGCGCGCATCGCCGAGGTCGAAGGCCACGCGAATGTTGGTGAAGTACACCTGGTTCATCGCCACTTCGTTGGAGTCGACCAGCGTCAGGTCGATCTGGCCTTCGTCGACCATGCGCAGCAAGTCGACCACCTCAACGGCGTCAGATTCTTCGTACTCGATGCCCGGGTTTTTCTTTTTCAGCTCGGCCAGTTGCTCGGCATGGGTGCTGCCCTTGAGCACCATGATCTTCTTGCCGACCAGATCACCGGCGTCGGTCGGCCGTGACTGGCCATTGCGATAGATGATCTGCGGGGTGACTTCGAGGTAGGAATGGGAGAACCGCACCTGCGTCTTGCGTTGTTCGCTGCTGACCAGGCCTGCGGCGGCCAGTACCGGGCCGTTCGGCTTGCCGATCTGGTTGAAAAGATCGTCGAGGTTGTCGGCGGTCTCGATTTTCAGTTCGACGCCCAAATCGTCGGCGAAGCGCTTCACCAGCTCGTATTCGAAGCCGGTTTCACCGCTGCGATCCTGAAAGTAGGTGGCGGGGCTGTTTCGGGTAATCACCCGCAGCACGCCATCCTCCTTTACGCGCTCGAGTGTGTTGGGTTTATCAACACAGCCACCGAGCATCAGGAAGAGTCCGGTTGCGATCAGCCATTTGGCGTACCGCGGACGCAAAGCCGTTGGGAAAAACATTTGCGCAGTATACGCAAAGGACTGCGGGCGCCATATCTCGACAGCGCAGGGCAGGTCTGCTAGAGATCACAAAACCGAACAAAACCCAGTAGAAATGGGGCCGAAGGGCATTTTGTTACAGTAAAAATAAGCCGTCTTCACAGGCCGGTTAAATTTGACTCACGAATCAGAAACACAGATCGACATGCGAGTGCAACCGTGCGTAGCGTTTCGGGTGATGTTGAAGGCGGTTTAGGCTAGAATGCACGGCCTCAAAGCACACCCCTTCCCGAGGCTGTCCCGAAGATGTTGATCCTGCGCGGCGCTCCTGCCCTTTCTGCCTTTCGCCACAGCAAACTCCTTGAGCAACTGAGCCAGAAGGTTCCAGCTGTCAGTGGCTTGTATGCTGAATTCGCTCACTTCGCCGAAGTCACCGGCGTCCTGACCGGCGACGAACAGCAGGTGCTTGCGCGCCTTCTGAAGTACGGTCCAAGCGTTCCGGTTCAAGAGCCGACCGGCCGTCTGTTCCTGGTGTTGCCGCGTTTCGGCACCATCTCGCCATGGTCGAGCAAGGCCAGCGACATCGCCCGCAACTGCGGCCTGAGCAAGATCCAGCGTCTGGAGCGCGGCATCGCGTTCTACGTGGCCGGTCAGTTCAGCGAAGCCGAAGCGCAGCAGATTGCCGATGTCCTGCATGACCGCATGACCCAGATCGTTCTGGCCAACCTCGAACAGGCTGCCGGTCTGTTCAGCCACGCCGAACCGAAGCCGCTGACCGCGATCGACATCCTCGGCGGCGGTCGCGCCGCGCTGGAAAAGGCCAACACCGAGCTGGGCCTGGCCCTGGCCGAAGACGAGACCGACTATCTGGTCGATGCCTTCAATGGCCTCAAGCGTAATCCGCACGACATCGAACTGATGATGTTCGCTCAGGCCAACTCCGAGCACTGCCGCCACAAGATCTTCAACGCCAGTTGGGATATTGATGGCCAGAACCAGGAAAAAAGCCTGTTCGGCATGATCAAGAACACCTACGTGATGCACAGCGAAGGCGTTCTGTCGGCTTATAAGGACAACGCCTCGGTGATCGTCGGCAACGTTGCCGGCCGTTTCTTCCCGAACCCTGAAACCCGCCAGTACGGCGCGGTGCAGGAGCCGGTGCACATCCTGATGAAGGTTGAAACCCACAACCACCCGACCGCGATTGCCCCGTTCCCGGGCGCATCCACCGGTTCCGGTGGCGAGATCCGCGACGAAGGTGCAACCGGTCGTGGCGCCAAGCCAAAGGCTGGCCTGACCGGTTTCACCGTGTCCAACCTGCAAATCCCTGGCTTCGAACAGCCGTGGGAAGTGCCGTACGGCAAGCCTGAGCGCATCGTCACTGCGCTGGACATCATGATCGAAGGTCCGCTGGGCGGCGCCGCGTTCAACAACGAATTCGGTCGTCCGGCCCTGACCGGCTACTTCCGTACCTTCGAACAATCGATCACCACCCCGCACGGTGACGAAGTTCGCGGTTACCACAAGCCGATCATGTTGGCCGGCGGCATGGGCAACATCCGCGAAGAACACGTCAAGAAAGGCGAGATCGTCGTTGGCTCCAAGCTGATCGTGCTCGGTGGCCCGGCG
Source organism: Pseudomonas sp. LBUM1652 (assembly GCF_059716105.1). Classification (NCBI taxonomy): domain Bacteria; kingdom Pseudomonadati; phylum Pseudomonadota; class Gammaproteobacteria; order Pseudomonadales; family Pseudomonadaceae; genus Pseudomonas; species Pseudomonas sp. LBUM1652. The sequence goes on from NZ_CP166804.1 coordinate 1,156,219, forward strand.
ATGCTGATTGGTCTGGGCGGCGGCGCCGCTTCCTCCATGGCCACCGGCACCAGCTCGGCGGATCTGGACTTCGCTTCCGTTCAGCGTGAAAACCCTGAAATGGAGCGTCGTTGCCAGGAAGTCATCGACCGTTGCTGGCAACTGGGTGACAAGAACCCGATCAGCTTCATCCACGACGTTGGCGCGGGCGGTCTGTCCAACGCCTTCCCGGAACTGGTCAACGACGGCGACCGCGGTGGTCGTTTCGAACTGCGCAACATTCCAAACGACGAGCCGGGCATGGCCCCGCACGAAATCTGGTCCAACGAATCCCAGGAGCGTTACGTTCTGGCCGTTGGCCCGGAAGACTTCGAGCGCTTCCAGGCGATCTGCGAACGTGAGCGTTGCCCGTTTGCCGTCGTCGGTGAAGCCACCGCCGAGCCGCAACTGACCGTGACCGACAGCCACTTCGGCAACAACCCGGTGGACATGCCACTGGAAGTGTTGCTGGGCAAGGCGCCACGCATGCACCGTTCGGTGGTGCGTGAAGCCGAGCTGGGCGATGACTTCGATCCGTCCAACCTCGACATCACTGAGAGCATCGAGCGCGTTTTGCATCACCCGGCCGTGGCGAGCAAGAGCTTCCTGATCACCATCGGCGACCGCACCATCACCGGCCTTGTGGCCCGTGACCAAATGGTCGGCCCATGGCAGGTTCCGGTGGCCGACGTTGCCGTGACCGCCACCAGTTTCGACGTTTACACCGGTGAAGCGATGGCGATGGGCGAGCGTACTCCGCTGGCACTGCTGGACGCCCCGGCGTCGGGCCGCATGGCCATCGGCGAAACCCTGACCAACATTGCCGCTTCGCGCATCAACAAGCTCTCCGACATCAAACTGTCGGCGAACTGGATGTCTGCTGCCGGCCACCCGGGCGAAGACGCGCGTCTGTACGACACCGTGAAAGCGGTCGGCATGGAACTGTGCCCTGAGCTGGGCATTACCATTCCGGTCGGCAAGGACTCGATGTCCATGGCCACCCGCTGGAATGACAACGGCGAAGAAAAAACCGTGACCTCGCCGATGTCGCTGATCGTGACCGGTTTCGCGCCAGTGGCTGACATCCGTCAGACCCTGACCCCGGAACTGCGCATGGACAAGGGCACCACCGACCTGATCCTGATCGATCTCGGTCGCGGTCAGAACCGCATGGGCGCCTCTATCCTTGCTCAGGTTCACGGCAAGCTCGGCAAGCACGCGCCGGACGTCGATGACGCCGAAGACTTGAAAGCCTTCTTCGCGGTGATCCAGGGCCTCAACGCCGACGGTCACCTGCTGGCTTACCACGACCGTTCCGACGGTGGTCTGCTGACCTCCGTGGTGGAAATGGCCTTCGCCGGCCACTGCGGTCTGAGCCTGAACCTCGACAGCGTTGCCGAATCCTCGGCCGAAATCGCCGCCATCCTGTTCAACGAAGAACTGGGTGCGGTGATTCAGGTTCGTCAGGACGCCACGCCAGACATCCTCGCGCAATTCAGCGCTGCCGGTCTGGGCGACTGTGTTTCCGTGATCGGTCAGCCGATGAACAATGGCCAGATCAACATCACCTTCAACGGTGACACTGTGTTCGAAGGCCAGCGTCGTCTGCTGCAACGTCAGTGGGCTGAAACCAGCTACCAGATCCAGCGTCTGCGCGATAACGCCGACTGCGCCGAGCAAGAGTTCGACGTGTTGCTGGAAGAAGACAACCCGGGCCTGAGCGTCAAGCTCAGCTACGACGTCAACCAGGACGTCGCTGCGCCTTACATCAAGAAAGGCATCCGCCCACAGGTTGCCGTGCTGCGTGAGCAGGGCGTCAACGGTCAGGTGGAAATGGCGGCCGCGTTCGACCGCGCCGGTTTCAACGCGATCGACGTGCACATGAGCGATATTCTGGCCGGCCGTGTCGATCTGAACGAGTTCAAAGGTCTGGTGGCGTGCGGTGGTTTCTCCTACGGCGACGTACTCGGCGCCGGTGAAGGCTGGGCCAAGTCGGCACTGTTCAACAGCCGCGCCCGCGATGCGTTCCAGGGCTTCTTCGAACGTAACGACAGTTTCACCCTCGGCGTGTGCAACGGTTGCCAGATGATGTCCAACCTGCACGAGCTGATTCCGGGCAGCGAGTTCTGGCCGCACTTCGTGCGCAACCGCTCCGAGCAGTTCGAAGCGCGTGTGGCGATGGTTCAGGTTCAGGAGTCGAACTCGATCTTCCTGCAGGGCATGGCCGGTTCGCGTATGCCGATCGCCATCGCTCACGGTGAAGGTCATGCCGAGTTCTCCAGCGAAGAAGCATTGCTGGAAGCGGATCTGTCGGGTTGTGTGGCGATGCGTTTTGTCGACAACCATGGCAAGGTCACTGAATCGTATCCGGCCAACCCGAACGGTTCGCCGCGCGGGATTACTGGTCTCACCAGCCGTGATGGCCGTGTGACGATCATGATGCCGCACCCGGAGCGTGTGTTCCGCGCGGTGCAAAACTCGTGGCGTTCGGAAGACTGGAACGAGGACGCACCTTGGATGCGTATGTTCCGTAATGCTCGCGTGTGGGTTAACTAAGCGTCGTGTACAAGCTTGGGTTTTTTGTTCCTGACAGTCATGTCGAGGTGGTCAAAGGGGCCGTGTTCGCTGCCGGTGGTGGGCGGATCGGTGACTATGACCACTGTGCTTGGCAGGTGCTTGGGTCTGGCCAGTTTCGGCCTTTGGATGGCAGTCAGCCGTTTATTGGTGAGGCGGGGCAGGTCGAGCGGGTTGAGGAATGGAAGGTTGAGCTTGTGGTGGCGGATGAGTTGATCGTGGCTGTTGTGGCGGCGTTGAAGCTCAGTCATCCGTATGAGACGCCGGCTTATGAAGTGTGGCGGCTGGAAGATTTCTGATCTTTCTGCCGCTGGAATGAAAAACCCGCTGAGAGTGATTTCAGCGGGTTTTTTGTTGCCCCCGATTTGAGGGGTTAGCTCATTCAAATGTGGGAGCCAGCCTGCTGGCGATGGCGCCCTGACAGGCGACCATGTTCTGGCTGACTGGGTGAATATCCATTTCTTCGGGTGCTGCCGCTGGCGGTTTCGCTCTTACAGCGAGTCACTTTGGCAAACGCCCCAAAGTAACCAAAGGTCTGTGCCCCAACGTTCGGCCCACTCGCTAAGGCTCGGGGTTCCTTCGCTCCGGGTTTCATCCACTCAGCCTGCCGACGGGGCCCGTGGATCAAGATCAAGAGCTGCAGCCGAGCTAACGCTCATCCTGTTGAGTGGGGCGGCTTTGCCGCATGGTTTGTGCGCAAATCAAAACTGTGGGAGCTTGCCAGCGATGGCAGCCTGCTAGTGACGAAACTATTTAGCAGGTTATGGGTTTTGGCTGGCCAGGTACTCTTCCAGGGTCAAGTCTTTGTCCCCGTCCTTGTTGTACTCATTCCAAACAAACTCTCTCATCGTTTTGGCATAGCCTTCGGTGCCTTTGGCGAACTCTTCGATAGTAAGGATTCCGTCCTTGTTTGCGTCCAGATTTTTGTAGGTTTCTTTCAGATGCTCGAGTTGTTCTGCGTCCGTCATTTTCTTTGCCATGTCGCAGCCATCCTTTATGAATTAAGTGCAGGGTTATCGAGGCTACGACATAAAAACTGCCTGATTCAGTCAACGTAATAACGTCGGTCGAGGCGGTCAACTGTCAGACCTGACAGTTGACAGTGCCGACAATGTGGGGGCGATTTCACTCCTGAATGCACCGGCTCACGTGTAGGAGCTGCCGAAGGCTGCGATCTGTTGATCCTGCTTTTGATGTTGAAACGTCAAAGTCAAAAGATCGCAGCCTTCGGCAGCTCCTACACGAGGGAGGCGATTCGCGTTGTTTAACTGGATGTGAGATCACCAGAACCTTCCCACAAGGTTTTCAGGTTGTCCGTCGGACGTCGGATCTCTAGTCTTTGGCTGTCACCGCAAATCGGTGATCGGGTGTGAGAACCCGGTAAGAGGTTTTAATCAAACGTCAGTAGCACCATAATCGCCGCCAGCTTATTTGCTGCCGGCAATGTTCTATGGCGGCTGTGTGCGGGCGGACTTCGGTTCGGCCGGGTTGATCTCTTACCGGTTTCTCACTCCGCACATAGCTGCCACCTCTTCGTCGCGTGAGAAACGACCAGTGATGGCTTCAATCATTTGATTAGAGATCATTGCAATGACCAAGCTCGTACCCGACCCACCCGAAACCAAAACCCCACTCGAAGAAGCTATCCGCGCCGACGACCAGGCCCGAAACCGCGAAGCCATCAAACGCGCTCTCGACTTCTACCTGTGCCCCGAACCCGCAAAGCCGCGCCGATCGAGCACCATGTTCATGGTTTGCCCCGAAGTCGACACCGAAAGCTTGCTCGCCCACGCCTGCGAATCTCTAGCTTCGGCAAGCACCGCCGCCAGCAACTTTGCCAATGAGCTAAGCGGTTCTCAGCGCAGCACGGTATTAGGCATCCAGCAAATCGTCATGCTCGCCGAACTGGCTGTCAGCCGGGCACTGGATCGAGTCGACCCACAAACCTGACGACCGCGTCATCGTTCATTGCCAGCAGGCTGGCTCCCACAGTTGAAACGCACTCCCTTGTGGGAGCTAGCCTGCTAGCGATGAGGCCAGCCCAGACACCAGACTTTTAAACCTTGGCACTGACCTCACTGCGATTGACCAGCGCCTCAAGTGCGCCACTCAAACCCGCAGCCTTATCCCCCACCAGCAAATGCCAAACCCCACCTTCCAACTGGCTGACACCCTGACAACCCAGCTCTTTCAACTGCGCCTCGGACAGCGCCTTGCCATCCGCCAGCAGCAAGCGAATCCGGCTCATGGCGATGCAATCGAGTTGCAGCACGTTGTCGCCGCCGCCCAGCGCATTCAGCCATTGCTGAGCTTCCGAACCCGCGACCACAACCGCTTTCGGTTCATCGGCAACCGCCACAGGCTCGGCAAGAACCGCACGCCCCAACGCCGGCATCGCCAGGCGAATCTCATCTGCAATGCTGTCAGCCATCGGCCCGACCACCACCTGCAAACTGCCACCCTTGCCCGGGCGCACGACTGCCATTGCGCCGAGCGCTTTCAGATCTGCATCGGATGCTTTGTTGCGATCGACCATCTCCAGTCGCAGACGGGTAGTGCAGGCGCCAACGGTCAGCAGATTCTCCGCACCACCGAGGGCTTTGATGTAGGCCCCGGCTCGTTGGTTTTCGGTGAGGACGGCTTTCTCAGCGGTCGCCACATCCTCACGCCCCGGCGTTTTCAGATTGAAGCGACGAATACAGAAATCAAACACCACGTAATACATAACCGCGTACGCCAGCCCGACAGGGACCACCAGCCAGCCATTGGTGGACTTGCCCCAGCCCAGCACCATGTCGATAAACCCACCAGAAAACGTAAAGCCCAAATGGATGTTCAGCGCATTGGTAATCGCCATCGACAACCCGGTCAGCAGCGCGTGCAGCAGGAACAGCAGTGGCGCCAGAAACATGAAGGCGAATTCGATTGGCTCGGTCACGCCGGTCAGGAATGAAGTCAGGGCCATCGACAGGAAGATCCCGCCCATGACCTTGCGCCGCTCCGGCAGGGCGTTGCGGTACATCGCCAGGCATGCGGCAGGCAGGCCGAAGATCATCATCGGGAACATGCCGGTCATGAACTGGCCGCCTTTCGGATCGCCAGCGAAGTAGCGCGACAGGTCGCCGGTCACCAGTGCGCCTGTAGTCGGATCGGTGAAGTTACCGAACACGAACCACGCCATGTTGTTGAGGATGTGGTGCAGGCCGGTGACGATCAACAAGCGGTTGAACACGCCGAAGACGAAGGCACCGAGGCTGCCGCTTTCCATCATCAGGCTGCCGAAGCTGTTGATGCCGTGCTGGATCGGCGGCCAGATGTAGCCGAATACCACGCCCAGACCGACTGCAGCGAAACCCGTGACAATCGGCACAAACCGCCGGCCACCGAAGAACGCCAGATACTCCGGCAGTTTGATGTCCTTGAAGCGGTTGTACAGCGCGCCGGCCATCAGGCCGCTGACAATGCCGGCGAGCATGCCCATGTTGATGCTCGCGTCGAGCACTTTGAGGGTGGAGATCATCACCAGATAACCGATCACCCCGGCCAGGCCTGCGGTGCCGTTGTTGTCCTTGGCGAACCCGACGGCGATGCCGATGGCGAAGATCATCGCCAGGTTGGCGAAGATCACTTGGCCGGCATCGTGGATGATCGCGATGTTCAGCAGGTCGGTGTCACCCAGACGCAGCAGCAGACCGGCAATCGGCAGGATCGCGATCGGCAGCATCAGCGCGCGGCCGAGGCGTTGCAGGCCTTCGATGAAGAGTTGGTACATGGCGGTTCTCCTTCTTGTTGTTATTAGCGCAGAGGCCATTGTTGATGGCAGGCGTGACGCACCGCCGCAGCGCTGCTCAGCTTGAGCAGGTCACGGGCGAGGCGTTGGCATTCGGCTTCGTGCAACTGGCGCACGCGATCTTTGATTTCACCGATCTGCACCGGACTGACCGACAGTTCGGTTACGCCGAGGCCGATCAATACCGGCGTTGCCAGTGGATCAGAGGCCAACGCACCGCACACGCCGACCCACCGTTTGTGCACCGCCGCGCCTTCGCAGGTCATGGCGATCAGGCGCAGCAGCGCCGGGTGCAAAGCGTCGACTCGTGCGGCGAGGCCGGCGTGGTCGCGATCCATGGCGAGGGTGTATTGGGAGAGATCGTTGGTGCCGATCGACAGGAAGTCTGCGTGCTCAGCCAGTTGTTCGGCTTGCAGTGCGGCGGCCGGGACTTCGATCATCACGCCGATTTCCGGGCGTTGTGTGATGTTCAGTTCCAGGCACAACGCATCGACGCGTTCGCGAATCTGCAGCAATTCGTCGACTTCGGTGACCATCGGCAACAGGATTCGGCAACGCTGCAACGGGCTGACTTGCAGCAGCGCGCGCAGTTGCTGATCGAGAATTTCCGGGCGGGCCTGAGCCAGACGAATACCGCGCAAGCCGAGCACCGGGTTGGCTTCGGCGGGCAGTGGCAGGTAGTCGAGTTGTTTGTCGCCGCCAACGTCGATGGTGCGGATGATCACTGACTTGTCGCCCATCGCATCGATGACGGCTTGATAGGCGGCGCGCTGTTCTTCGACGTCTGGCGCGGTCTGGCGATCGACGAACAGGAATTCGGTGCGCAGCAGACCGACGCCGTCGGCACCGTTGGCAAAGGCGTCCGTTGCTTCAGCGCTGGAGGCGACGTTGGCGACCACTTCGATGGCCACGCCATTGCGTGTTTCGGCCGGCAGGTGCGCCTTGGCTTGTTGCGCGTCGCGGCGTTGCTGGCGATCGATTTGCGCTTGTTGAACTTCGGCCAGTCGTTCTGCATTGGGTGTCAGTTCAAGGCGACCGTTATCGGCGTCGAGCACCACCGCTTGGCCTTGTGGTTGTTCAAGCAATGCCGAACCCAAAGCAACCATGCACGGCAAACCTTTGCCCCGCGCCAGAATCGCCACGTGCGACGTCGCGCCGCCCTCGGCCATGCACAACCCGGCGACACCTTGGGCGCTGAGTTGCAGCAGATCCGACGGGGTCAGTTCATGCGCGGCGACAATGGCGCCGGCCGGCACGTCGTAATGCCAGGCTTCGCCGAGCAGGGCACGCAGCACGCGTTGCTTGAGGTCGCGCAGGTCATTGGCGCGCTCGGCCAGCAGCGCGCTGCCGGTTTGCTGGAGCACTTCGCACTGCACATCAATCGACTGGCTCCAGGCGTGAGTCGCGGCAGAGCCTTGCTCGATGGATTGTTGCGCAGCGTCGAGCAGAGCCGGGTCTTCCAGCAGCGCCATGTGTGCGGCGAAGATTGCTTCTTCGTCGGTGTTTTTGTGCTTTTTCGCCTGGGCGAGGGTGCCGTCGATTTCGCTGCGCACGCGATTCAGCGCGGCTTCAAGTTTTTCCAGTTGCTCAAGCGGAGCATGATTGCCCGCATCCGCCGGCAAGTTGATTGCGTTCAAACGATACAGCGGCCCACCGACAAACCCCGGCGCAGCGCACACACCATGCAACACGCCAGCCTCGGCCGGGCGTTTGCGCGGTGCTGCGCTGACCGGGGCGCTTGCGTGATGATCGTCCGGCAGGGCGGTGGCCAAAGCCGTGAGCAAGGCTTGCAGCGCGGCTTCTGCGTCCGGACCCTGACAACTGACTTGCACTTCGTCCTGCTCACCGACCGCCAGCCCCATCAACCCGATCAGGCTGTTGCACGGCGCCGTTTTGCCGGCGAAGTGCAGCTGCGACTGGCTCTTGAAGCCTTGTGCGGTCTGGCGAATCAGCGCGGCGGGGCGGGCATGCAAACCGCCGCGATGAGCGACCAGCTCATGCCCGTGAACCTCAGGCCCGCCGAGTTCTTCAGCATTGTTCGCCGCACTGTGGCGCGCGATGATGTGCAACAACGGCTCGCCAACCTTCACCGCTTTGAGGGTGATTGGCCGCACTTGAAAATCCTGGCTGTTGGTCAGGATCAACAAGCTGACCAGGCTTTTGCACTGCTGGCCGACCTTGTCCAGGTCATAGCGCAACAGCGGCTGACCCTGGGTGACGCGCAAACCTTCCTTGACCAGCATCGAGAAGCCTTCGCCGTTCAATTCAACGGTGTCGAGACCCAGGTGCAGGAGTATTTCCGCGCCATTGTCGGCACGCACGGTGAGGGCGTGACCGGTACGCGCGACATGGATGATCACCCCGGCACACGGCGAATACAGGGTGTCGTTCAACGGGTCGATGGCAATGCCATCGCCCATCGCGCCGCTGGCGAACACCGCGTCCGGGACTTTGGCGAGCGTGAGCACCGGGCCGCTGAGCGGGGCGCTGAGGGTCAGCTCTTTATTGTTGTTGTGCATGGCTCGGTCTCATCAGGTGTGCAGTCAATCGGACTTAGTGCGTGCGGGTCACTTTGCTCAGGTGGCGCGGCTGATCCGGGTCCATGCCTCGGGCTACGGCGAGTCCGGCAGCCATCACGTAGAAACTCTGGATCGCCAGAATCGGGTCGAGGACCGGGTGTTCGGCGCGGCTCAGGGTCAGGTCGCGTTCGCTGACGTCGTCCGGCGCGGCCAGCAAGACGCGGGCGCCGCGTTGGCGCATTTCTGCCGCCAGACTCAACAGCCCGGCCTGTTCGGCGCCGCGTGGTGCGAAGACCAGCAGCGGGTAGTGTTCGTCGATCAGCGCCATCGGGCCGTGACGGACTTCGGCGCTGCTGAAGGCTTCGGCCTGGATCGCCGAGGTTTCCTTGAACTTCAGCGCCGCTTCCTGAGCGATGGCGAAACCGGCACCGCGACCGATCACCATCAGGCGTTCGCAATCGCGCAGGGCATCAATGGCCACGCTCCAGTCCTGTTGCGCCGCTTCGCGCAGGCCTTCGGGCAGTGCGTTGTGGGCTTGCAGCAATTCGTTGTCCTCTTTCCAGTGCGCGATCAAACGAGCGCTGGCGCTGAGGGTGGCGATAAAACTCTTGGTCGCGGCGACGCTGCTTTCAGTACCGGCGAGCAGCGGCACGCTGAATTCACACGCGGCTTCCAGCGGCGAATCGGCGGCGTTGACCATGGAAACGCTGAGCGCCCCACGCTTGCGCAGCAGACGCAGACTGTTGACCAGATCCGGGCTCTGACCGGACTGCGAGAACGCGAAGGCGACCTGACCGCTGACCTTCAGCGGCGCCTGCTGCATGGTCACCACCGACATCGGCAACGACGCCACCGGCACGCCCAATTGCTGCATGGTCAGGTAGGCGAAGTAGCTCGCCGCGTGGTCGGAACTGCCGCGCGCGACGGTCATCGCCACTTGCGGCGGCTGACGGCGCAGGCGCCCGGCGATCTCGATCAGTTGCGGGTCGAGTTGTTGCAGTTGGGCCTGCACGGCCTCGAACGAGGACAGCGCCTCTTCAAGCATTTTTGAAGTCAATGTCTTCTCCTTCGACCATGACGGCGGTCAGTGTGAGTGAGCGATCCAGCCGCACGCAGTCGGCCCAGGCGCCTGGTTCAAGGCGCCCGCGTTCGGTGATGCCGAGGTAGTCGGCGGGGAATTGCGAAAGTCGTTGCGAGGCTTCGGCGATGGGCAAACCGATCTTCACCAGGTTGCGCAGGGCCTGATCCATGGTCAGGGTGCTGCCGGCCAGCGTGCCGTCGGGCAGGCGCACGCCGCCCAGGCATTTGGTCACGGTGTGGCTGCCGAGCTTGTATTCACCGTCGGGCATGCCAGCGGCGGCGGTCGAGTCGGTGACGCAATACAGGCACGGGATCGAGCGCAGGGCCACGCGGATGGCGCCGGGGTGTACGTGGAGCAAATCCGGAATCAGCTCGGCGTACTTGGCATGGGCCAGTGCCGCGCCGACGATCCCCGGCTCGCGGTGATGCAGCGGGCTCATGGCGTTGTACAAATGGGTGAAACTGGTGGCGCCGGCATCGAGTGCTGCGACACCTTCCTCGTAACTGCCGAGGGTGTGGCCGATCTGCATGCGGATGCCCCGGCGGCTGAGTTCACGGATCAAAGCGTCGTGGCCGGCGATTTCCGGGGCGATGGTGATGACCCGGATCGGTGCCAACGCCAGATATTCTTCGACTTCGGCCATCAACGCGGTGTGGGCGAAGTTTGGTTGCGCGCCGAGTTTGCCGGGGTTGATGTAGGGGCCTTCGAGGTGCACGCCCAGGACTCGGGCACTGTTGGCCGGGCGCTGTTCGCAGAATTCGCCGACTGCCTTGAGTACGCTGGAAATCTCGGCACTCGGTGCGGTCATGGTGGTGGCCAGCAGCGAAGTGGTGCCGAAGCGCACGTGGGTTTTGGTGATGGTCTCGAAAGCGCTGGCGCCTTCCATGATGTCTTTGCCGCCACCGCCGTGAACGTGCAGGTCGATGAAGCCCGGCAGCAGATAAGGCAGATCGTTGTCCGCCGGATCGCAAGGCACGCCTTCGATCGACACGACTTTGCCGTGTTCGTGAATCAGCCGGCCGCGAACCCAGCCGTGAGCGGTGAGGATGTTGTCTTCAGACATTTCGGTTCTCGCTGTTTGACGGCTGCGCCCGGTTAGCGGCGCAGCTCTGCAACAAAGTCGTAGTAGTCGTTGCGGCAATAGGTGTCGGTGACTTCGATCGGCGTGTTGTCTTCCAGATAGCCGACCCGGGTCATCAGCAGCATGGCGGTGCCGGGGGCGATGCCGACCAGCGCGGCGAACTCGTCCGAGGCGTTGATCGCCTGGATGTGTTGCAAGGCGCGGACGATCGGTTTGCCGATGCCGTCGAGGTATTCGTAGAGCGAATCGCCCACCGCTTGCGGCTTGGGCATGATCGAGGCGGGCAGGGTGCTCATCTCGATGGCCATCACGGTGTCGTCGGCTTTGCGCAGGCGTTTCATGCGCGCGACCTTGTCGTTCGGCGAGAGGCTCAGGCGAATCAGTTCTTCGTGGGTCGGCAGGGTGATTTCCCGCTCCAGCCATTGCGAGCTGGGCACGAAGCCCTTGAGGCGGAGCATTTCACTGAAGCCGGAGAGGCGGGAGAGGGGTTGCTCCAGACGTGGGGTGATGAAGGTGCCGGAACCTTGCAAACGACGGATCAAACCTTGATCGAGCAGAACTTCCAGTGCCTTGCGCGCTGTCACCCGGGAGATGCCCAGCTGTTCGCTGAGATTGCGCTCGGATGGCATCGCCTGTTCGGCTTTCCACTGCCCGGCATGAATGGCCGCTTCCAGGTTACGCGCCAGTTGCAGGTACAGCGGCGTCGGCTGGGAATCGTCAGGGCGTAGGACGTGGAGGTCATTCATGTAGGTCATTTCCGGCGCGAGTATAGGATTGTTGTGGCGCGCTTGTGAGGCGGAAATTAATACCACTTGAATACCATGTCAACGCAGGGAAATGGCAGTTGGCCCAATGAAATGGCGGGTTTTAGGGGGAGTGGTTTTAAGTGGTATTAGCGGGTGGCTTTAAAAAGCAAAAGATCGCAGCCTGCGGCAGCTCCTACAGTGGGAAGTGGTATCAACCCTGTAGGCGCTGACGCAGTCTGCGATCGTTTGATTTATTTTTTCGAGAGCGACCAAAGGTCGGTCGTTAAGGGCGAATCTCGATCATCGTGCCGTCCGGCACCAAGCCCCAGACTTCGCGCATGTCCATGTTGCGCATGGCGATGCAGCCGTCGGTCCAGTCCAGGGTGTGGAACAGATCTTCGGGCGTTTCTTCCGAGTCCGGCGTGCCGTGGATCATGATCATGCCGCCAGGCTCGACGCCTTCACGCCGGGCACGCGCCGAATCGCTGATGTTCGGGTAAGAAATGTGCATCGACAGATTGAATTTTTCGCTGGTCTTGCGCCAGTCGATCCAATAGAAGCCTTCAGGTGTGCGCTTGTCGCCTTCAATCAGTTTCGGACCTTTTTTTGCTCCCTTGCCCAGAGAGATGCGATAGGTCTTGAGTGGCTTGCCGTCGACGATCAACTGCAGTTGATGAGCCGATTTAAGCACCAGTACTTTTTCGATGAGAGGAGTATTCGACGGCGTCATGGTGGTCACGAATGACGCTTGCGAGACCGTGACGAACGACAGGCAAAACAGGGCAAGCAACCAGCGCATTGAAACGATTCCCCAAGGAGTGACGCAGATATTTTATTTATAGAGGCTTTTAGGTGATGGCAGGCTGGGCCAGCGGCGGAATCGATTCGGAACGAACCGGATAGACCTCGGCGCGCCGGTCAGCGAAGAAGCATTCTAGGGTACGGCCCACCGTGCGGAAAGCCAGTTCGTCCCAGGGGATGTCGGCTTCGTCGAATAGTTGTACTTCCAGGCTTTCGGGGCCGGCGGCAAAATCCAGATCGACCAGTTCGGCGCGGAAGAACACATGCACCTGGCTGATGTGCGGCACATCGATCAGGGTATAGATGCTCAGGTTACGCACCCGGGCGCAGGCTTCCTCGGCGGTTTCGCGGGTCGCGGCTTGCTCGATCGTTTCGCCGTTCTCCATGAATCCGGCGGGCAACGTCCAGTAACCAAGGCGCGGTTCGATGGCGCGGCGGCAGAGCAACACTTGAGTGCCCCAGGTCGCGACGCAGCCGGCAACGATATTGGGGTTCTGATAGTGAATGGTCTGACAGCTATCGCAGACAAATCGCAGCCGCGAGTCGCCTTCGGGAATGCGCTGTGTCACCGGGTTACCGCACTGGCTGCAAAATTTCATGCTGGGGTTCCTGAATGCTGCGCCTATCTTGGCGTGCAGCGGTGCCGGTCGGCAAGTTGTCGTTTCGCGACACGGCAAGATTCAGGGGCTTGGGCGGTCGCAATGATTGGTGCATGATGCAGGGCAAGGCACAGATCGAGAACACTCATGCTGGACGAGCTACTGCATCGGGTAAGCAACCACACACCGCGCACGCTGGAGACCGACACACGTTTCCCCGAGGCCGCCGTTCTGGTGCCGATCACCCGCAGTGACGAGCCGGAACTGGTATTGACCCTGCGCGCCAGCGGTCTCTCGACTCACGGCGGCGAAGTCGCCTTCCCCGGTGGACGCCGCGATCCCGAAGACCCCGATCTGATTTTCACTGCCCTGCGCGAAGCCGAAGAAGAGATCGGCCTGCCGCCGGGACTGGTCGAAGTGATCGGCCCGCTCAGTCCACTGATCTCCCTGCACGGTATAAAGGTCACGCCTTATGTCGGCGTGATCCCCGATTTTGTCGAATATCTGGCCAACGATGCGGAAATCGCAGCCGTATTCAGTGTGCCACTGGAATTTTTCCGCAAAGACCCTCGCGAACACACCCATCGCATCGACTATCAGGGGCGCAGTTGGTATGTGCCGAGCTATCGATACGGTGAATTCAAGATCTGGGGGCTGACAGCGATCATGATCGTCGAGTTGATCAATCTGCTCTATGACGCGAAAATCAGCCTGCATCAGCCGCCTAAAAGCTTTATCAACACCTGAAAGCCATCGCTCGAATGGCCCTTCATCGTGAGCCCTGAGGAAAACAAGATGAAATACCGCTTGGGCGACGCCCGTGTCGAAACCCATCCACAGAGCTGGGTCGCCCCCAACGCCGTGCTGGTGGGCAAGGTCAAGCTGGAAGAGGGCGCCAACGTCTGGTTCAACGCCGTGCTGCGCGGCGACAACGAACTGATCCTGATCGGCAAGAACAGCAACGTCCAGGACGGTACGGTGATGCACACCGACATGGGTTTTCCGCTGACCATCGGCACCGGCGTGACTATTGGCCACAACGCCATGCTGCATGGCTGCACAGTCGGCGATTACAGCCTGATCGGCATTAACGCGGTGATTCTCAACGGCGCGAAGATCGGCAAAAACTGCATCATTGGCGCGAACTCGCTGATCGGTGAAGGCAAGGAAATTCCCGACGGTTCGCTGGTCATTGGTTCGCCGGGCAAAGTCGTGCGAGAACTGACCGAGCCACAGAAGAAGATGCTCGAAGCCAGCGCCGCGCACTATGTGCATAACTCCCAGCGTTATGCGCGTGATCTGGTTGAGCAGGAAGAATGAACACGCCTGAAAGACCTGTGAAATCACCCTGCGTGAACATTTGCGCACTGGATGAGGATGATATTTGCACGGGCTGCCAGCGGACGGTCGAGGAGATTACCCGTTGGAGCCGGATGAGCAATGACGAGCGGCGGGCAGTTTTGGGGTTGTGTCATGAGCGGGCGAAGGCGAGTGGGTTGGTGTGGATGATCCCTTCGAAGTCGTGATCGACTTGAGAATGCCCTCACCCTAACCCTCTCCCAAAGGGAGAGGGGACTGACCGAGGTGTCTTTCGCTATACGCCGACTTGGCATACCGAGTCGAACTCAGGTTTCGAAACGCACCCGATCTGCTCCCTTTCCCCCTCGCCCCCTTGGGGGAGAGGGCTGGGGTGAGGGGGTGGCTCTTGATCTGCCGGTCAAGTAACCTGTGCGCCAATCTGACAGGTCGCCCCCATGATTTTCCTCATCGCCTACATCAGCAGCGTCGTGCTGATCAACTTCGCCTTCTCCACCGCACCCCACCTGGACATCATCTGGTCGGCCTGGGGTGGTTTGGTGTTCGTGCTGCGCGACATGGTGCAAACCCGCTTTGGTCATGGCGCCATCGTGGCGATGCTGGCGGCACTGGTGTTGTCATACGTCACATCCGATCCGTCCATTGCCCTGGCCAGCGCCACGGCGTTCGCGGTTTCCGAGTGCATCGACTGGCTGGTGTTCAGCATCACCAAGCGGCCGTTGCGCGACCGTTTGTGGATCAGTTCGGCGCTGAGCATTCCCCTCGATACCTTCATCTTTTTCGGCATGATCGACCTGCTGACGCCACCCGTGATCATCACCGCGCTGGCCTCGAAATTTGCCGGCGTCACCGCCGTCTGGCTGATCATGGCCTGGCGTGATCGCAAACAGGCCGTCGCCAGCTGAAGCCAAACCCTCGGGTTCATGTAAAATGCCGCGCTTTCTCCCCATGGAAAGCGCGTCTGGCGTTGCTTTCCTCGATGATCCGCTTCTTTGAGGACCTGAGATGACCCGTATCGGAACTCCATTGTCGCCAACCGCGACCCGCGTATTGCTGTGTGGCTGTGGTGAGTTGGGCAAGGAAGTGGTGATCGAGCTGCAACGCTTGGGCGTTGAAGTGATTGCCGTCGACCGTTACGCCAACGCGCCGGCCATGCAAGTCGCCCATCGCAGCCACGTGATCAACATGCTCGACGGCGCGGCCCTGCGTGCAGTCATCGAGGCCGAGAAACCGCACTTCATCGTGCCGGAAATCGAAGCCATTGCCACCGCCACTCTGGTCGAGCTGGAAGCTGAAGGCTTCACTGTGATCCCGACCGCTCGCGCTGCGCAATTGACCATGAACCGCGAAGGTATCCGTCGTCTGGCCGCTGAAGAGCTGGACCTGCCGACCTCGCCGTACCACTTTGCCGACACCTTCGAGGACTACAGCAAAGCCGTTCAGGACTTGGGTTTCCCATGTGTCGTGAAACCGGTGATGAGTTCGTCGGGCAAAGGCCAAAGCCTGCTGCGCAGCAACGATGACGTGCAGAAGGCCTGGGACTACGCCCAAGAGGGCGGCCGCGCGGGCAAAGGTCGGGTGATCATCGAAGGCTTTATCGATTTCGACTACGAAATCACTCTGCTGACCGTGCGCCATATGGGTGGCACCACGTTTTGCGCGCCAGTGGGTCACCGCCAGGAGAAGGGCGATTACCAGGAATCCTGGCAGCCACAGGCCATGAGCCCGATTGCGCTGGCGGAATCCGAGCGCGTTGCCAAAGCCGTGACCGAGGCGTTGGGTGGCCGTGGTCTGTTTGGCGTCGAGCTGTTCATCAAAGGTGATCAGGTGTGGTTCAGCGAAGTGTCGCCGCGCCCGCACGACACTGGTCTGGTCACACTGATTTCCCAGGATCTGTCGCAGTTCGCCTTGCACGCTCGGGCCATTCTCGGCCTGCCAGTGCCGCTGATCCGTCAGTTCGGGCCATCGGCTTCGGCGGTTATTCTGGTGGAAGGTCAGTCGACCCAGACGGCATTCGCCAACCTTGGCGCTGCGCTGAGCGAGCCGGATACCGCGCTGCGTCTGTTCGGCAAGCCTGAGGTCAATGGTCAGCGCCGCATGGGCGTGGCATTGGCGCGTGATGAGTCGATCGAGGCCGCTCGTGCCAAGGCGACCCGCGCTGCTCAGGCTGTTGTCGTAGAACTCTAAACCGAGGCGCGGCATTCGCGAGCAGGCTCGCTCCCACTGGGAAATGCATTCCAAATGTGGGAGCGAGCCTGCTCGCGAAGCTTTTGATCTTCTGTCAGGCAATCTGATTCAGATCGTTATTGCGCGTTTCCTTCAAACACAGCACTGCAATCACACTCAGCACCGCCGCTGCCGACACATACCCGCCGACATAACTCAAACCACCCATCGCCACCAGTTTCTGCGCAAAGAACGGCGCCGCTGAGGCTCCGACAATGCCGCCGAGGTTGTACGCCGCCGATGCGCCGGTATAACGCACGTGAGTCGGAAACAGCTCCGGCAACAGCGCACCCATCGGGGCGAATGTCACGCCCATCAAGAACAGCTCGATGCACAGGAACAGCGCCACGCCCCAGGTCGAGCCTTGAGTCAGCAGCGGTTCCATCAGGAATCCGGACAGAATCGCCAGCACGCCGCCGATGATCAGCACCGGTTTGCGCCCGTAACGGTCACTGGCCCAGGCCGACAGCGGTGTTGCGGCCGCCATGAACAGCACGGCAAAGCACAGCAGGCCAAGGAACGTCTCACGGCTGTAACCGAGGGTGGACACGCCGTAGCTCAGGGAAAACACCGTCGAGATATAGAACAGCGCATAGCACACCACCATCGCCGCCGCGCCCAGCAGCGTCGGTACCCAATACTGGCTGAACAGCTCGACCAGCGGCACTTTCACTCGCTCCTGACGGGCGATGGCATTGGCGAATACCGGGGTTTCGTGGAGTTTCAGGCGTACGTACAGGCCGACCATCACCAGTGCCGCGCTGAGCAGGAAAGGAATCCGCCAGCCCCAACTGCGGAACTGCTCGTCGCTCAGCGTCATGGCCAATGTCAGGAACAGGCCGTTAGCCGCGAGAAAGCCAATCGAAGGGCCGAGCTGCGGGAACATGCCGAACCACGCGCGCTTGCCCTTCGGCGCGTTTTCCGTGGCCAGCAATGCGGCTCCGCCCCATTCGCCGCCCAATCCCAGGCCCTGACCGAAACGCAGCACGCACAACAGAATCGGTGCCCAGGCCCCGATGCTGGCGTAACCCGGCAGCACGCCAATCAGCGTTGTACAAACCCCCATCAACAGCAGCGAAGCGACCAGCGTCGATTTGCGTCCGATGCGATCACCGAAATGGCCGAACAGCGCCGACCCTAGCGGGCGGGCAAGGAAGGCAATGCCGAAGGTGAGAAACGCCGAGAGCATCTGCGCGGTGCCGGAGGTCTGCGGAAAGAACACCGGTCCGATCACCAGTGCGGCGGCCGTGGCGTAAACGTAGAAGTCGTAGAACTCGATGGCCGTACCGATGAAGCTCGCCGTGGCCACGCGGGTGGCGGAGTTGGTCGGCTGGGCAGGCGCGGTGTCGCTGTAAGCGGTACTGGTCGTCATGCGGTGATCCCTGACAGTCATATGCTCCGTTGGAGCGAATTATTATGGTGGAGTACCCAGGGATGTGGGATGAGGCGCGAGCGCTGTTTCGAGTAGGAACAGTCGTCGGTGTGATGCGGAAACAGTCGAGACCTGTTTAGTGCTGGGTAAGCACAGGGTCGGCGGCGCTTGGGTAAGCGCCTCGATTATAGGAAGGTGGCTAACGATTGAACAAGCGCAAAAGATCCCAGCCTTCGGCAGGTCCTGCAGGCGCATTCCACATGTAGGAGCTGCCGAAGGTTCCGGCCGCGTTCGGACGATCTTTTGATCTTTACCTGGCAGGCACCAGAGCGGGCACCGAACTCGTATGCCAGATCAATACCCTGCTAACTCGGTTCTCCTCGGTTTCGAGAATCTCCAGGCGATATCGACCGATCTTCAGGCAAACCGCACTCTCCGGAATGGTTTCCAGTGCCTCGGTCACCAACCCGTTGAGGGTTTTCGGTCCATCGCTGGGCAAATGCCAACCCAGGCATTTGTTCAATTCGCGAATCGAGGCGGTGCCGTCAATCACCATGCGGCCATCGGGCTGCGGATGAATGTGCGGATTATCGAGGCTGTGCTCGCTTTCGAATTCGCCGACGATCTCTTCGAGAATGTCTTCCAGAGTGACGATGCCGAGCACTTCGCCGTACTCGTCCACCACCATGCCCAAACGCCGCTGCTGCTTATGGAAATTCAGCAGTTGCAGTTGCAGGGGCGTGCTTTCCGGGACGAAGTAAGGCTCGTAACTGGCGGCCAGCAGCGCTTCGCGGGTCAGGCTATCGTCGTTCAACAGGTGGCGGATCTGGCGGGTATTGAGCACCGCTTCGACCTGGTTGATGTCGCTGTGGAACACCGGCAAGCGCGTGCGCTTGGTGTTGCGCAGTTGCTCGATGATGTCTTCTATCGGGTCGTCGAGATTGATGCCGTCGACGTCACTGCGCGGTACCAGAATGTCGTTGACCGTAATGTTGTCCAGCGCGTGAATGCCCGAGACCGGGTGCAGGCGAATCGGGTGTTCGGGATCGTCATGTCGATCAGCTTGCACATCGTCTTCGCTTTGTTGCACTACTTGGGCTTTGCGCGCAAACGGACGCATCAGCAAAGCGCTGATCCGGCTGAACAGCCAGGCAAGCGGATAAATGATCTTGAGCGGCACGGCCAGCAGGGTATTGCCGAATGCCAGTACGGCGTCGGGATAACGCTGGGCGAGGGTGCGCGGAAAGTAATCGGTGAACACCAGCAGTATTGCGCCGGCACCCAGGGACGCCGCCCAAGGACCGTTTTCTTCACAGAGGAAAATCGCCAGCAGCGTCGCAATCACCACGGCGAGCGCACGGCACAGGGTGTTGCACAGGATCAGGCTGTCGAGCGGGAAGCTCAGCTTCGCCAGCGGTTTATCGCTGGCGCGCGAGGCGGTGCGTTGCGCGAGCAGATGCTGCTGCGCGATTTCGACGGCGGTAAACAGCCCCGACCATAAAATCAGCAGGACAAATACCGCGAGCATCGGCCCTATGGGCAAACCGTCCATTTATTGCCGCCCGTCAGATATGCAGGATGTATTCACGAACCAGTTTGCTGCCGAAGTACGCCAACATCAGCAGGCAGAAACCGGCGAGAGTCCAGCGAATCGCCTTGTGGCCGCGCCAACCAAGACGATTACGACCCCACAGCAGCACGCTGAAGACAATCCAGGCCAGGCACGCCAGCAAGGTTTTGTGGACCAGATGCTGGGCGAACAGGTTCTCGACGAACAGCCAGCCGGAGATCAACGACAGCGACAACAGCGTCCAGCCGGCCCAGAGGAAACCGAATAGCAGGCTTTCCATGGTTTGCAGCGGCGGGAAGTTCTTGATCAGGCCGGACGGGTGCTTGTGCTTGAGTTGGTGGTCTTGCACCAGCAGCAACAAGGCCTGGAATACGGCGATGGTGAACATGCCGTAGGCGAGGATCGACAACAGGATGTGGGCGAGGATGCCCGGCTCTTCATCGATGATCTGTACGGTGCCGGCCGGGGCAAACTGCGCCAGCAGCACGGTGGCCGCGCCCAGCGGGAACAGCAGTACCAGCAGGTTTTCCACCGGAATTCGCGAGCACGCCAGCAATGTCAGGGCAATCACGGCGGCGGCAATCAGGCTGGCGGCGCTGAAAAAGTCCAGGCCCAGACCGATCGGCGTCAGCAGGTGGGTGAGCAGGCTGGCGCTGTGGGCCAGCACGGCGAGGACGCCGAGCGAAACCAGCAGGCGCTTGTTCGCCTTGGCGCCGGTGGCCAGACGAGTGCCTTGATAAAGGGTCGCAGCGGCATATAGAAGGGCGGCGGCGAGTGTGGTCAGCAAACTGGGTGACAAGGGGAGCATAAATCCTGTTAGGCAAGCCCGAAAGGCGCTGAGTTTGGCATAGAACCGCCACACCACGAAAGTGCGAGGTGTCCGCCCGGCGCAGTCTTCGCTATAATCCGCGACCTGCCCACGCCGCAGGCTCGCCGAGCACATGTTGATTCCGGTCTGGGCCGCCATTATCCCGGTCTACACAGGGCCTGAAAGGATCGCGCAATGTTTGAAAACTTAACCGACCGTCTCTCGCAGACGCTGCGCCATGTCACCGGCAAGGCGAAGCTGACCGAAGACAATATCAAAGACACCCTGCGTGAAGTGCGCATGGCGTTGCTCGAAGCCGACGTCGCCCTGCCGGTGGTCAAGGACTTCGTCAATTCGGTCAAGGAGCGCGCTGTCGGCACCGAGGTGTCGCGCAGCCTGACGCCGGGCCAGGCGTTCGTGAAGATCGTCCAGGCCGAACTCGAAAGCCTGATGGGCGCGGCCAACGAAGACTTGAACCTGAGCGCCGTGCCACCCGCCGTGATTCTGATGGCCGGTTTGCAGGGCGCCGGTAAAACCACCACCGCCGGCAAACTTGCGCGCTTCCTTAAAGAGCGCAAGAAGAAGTCGGTCATGGTCGTGTCGGCGGACGTCTACCGTCCCGCGGCTATTAAACAGCTGGAAACCCTGGCCAACGACATCGGCGTGACGTTCTTCCCGTCCGACCTGAGCCAGAAGCCGGTCGACATCGCCACTGCGGCTATAAAAGAAGCAAAGCTCAAGTTTATTGATGTGGTCATCGTCGACACCGCCGGTCGTCTGCACATCGACGAAGAGATGATGGGCGAGATCAAGGCGCTGCACGCCGCGATCAACCCGGTAGAAACCCTCTTCGTGGTCGACGCCATGACCGGTCAGGACGCGGCCAACACGGCCAAGGCCTTCGGTGATGCACTGCCGCTGACCGGTGTGATCCTGACCAAGGTCGACGGCGATGCCCGTGGCGGTGCCGCACTGTCGGTGCGCGCCATCACCGGCAAGCCGATCAAGTTCATCGGTATGGGCGAGAAGAGCGAAGCGCTCGATCCGTTCCACCCTGAGCGTATCGCTTCGCGGATTCTCGGCATGGGCGACGTGCTCAGCCTGATCGAACAGGCCGAAGCGACCCTCGACAAGGACAAGGCCGACAAACTGGCCAAGAAGCTGAAGAAGGGCAAGGGCTTCGATCTCGAAGACTTCCGCGATCAGTTGCAACAGATGAAGAACATGGGCGGCCTCGGCGGCCTCATGGACAAACTGCCGAGCATCGGCGGCGTCAACCTGTCGCAGATGGGCAATGCCCAGAACGCCGCAGAGAAGCAGTTCAAGCAGATGGAAGCCATCATCAACTCCATGACCCCGGCCGAGCGCCGCGACCCTGAGCTGATCAGCGGTTCGCGCAAGCGCCGGATCGCCATGGGTTCCGGCACTCAGGTGCAGGACATCGGTCGCTTGATCAAGCAGCACAAGCAGATGCAGAAGATGATGAAGAAATTCACCGCCAAAGGCGGAATGGCGAAAATGATGCGCGGCATGGGCGGTATGTTGCCCGGCGGCGGCATGCCAAAAATGTAAATAACTGGCCGGTCGTCGCACCGGCGCAGGCCCCGCAAGGATGCGGGATCAACAGCAAACCCGCACTCGGCGGGAGCTGACTGGCCGTTTTCATCGACGGCTCTATATGCAAATCTGCACGGCATGCCATAGGCGCCGGAAAAAGTCATTTGCAAAAGTCCGGATATTCCTTAGAATATGCGGCCTTTCGGGCACCCATGCCCGCTGTGCATTTAGATTTGCAGCACCGACTACAGGAACGATGTTCACATGCTAACAATCCGTCTTGCCCTTGGCGGCTCCAAAAAGCGCCCGTTTTACCACCTGACCGTAACCGACTCGCGCAACCCGCGTGACGGTTCCCACAAAGAACAGGTTGGTTTCTTCAACCCTGTTGCCCGTGGTCAGGAAACCCGTCTGTCCGTGAACCAAGAGCGCGTTGCCTACTGGCTGAGCGTTGGTGCACAACCTTCTGAGCGCGTTGCTCAGTTGTTGAAGGAATCTGCCAAGGCTGCGGCCTGAGCAATATGAACGCGACGCCTGCTGTTGCCGATGATTTGATCGTTATTGGCAAAATTTATTCTGTTCATGGCGTTCGCGGCGAAGTGAAGGTTTATTCCTTTACTGATCCGACTGAAAACCTGTTGCAGTACAAAACCTGGACGCTCAAGCGTGAAGGCAATGTCAAACAGGTCGAGCTGGTCAGTGGACGCGGGAGCGACAAGTTCCTGGTCGCAAAGCTCAAGGGTCTTGATGATCGTGAAGAAGCTCGTCTTCTGGCCGGTTACGAGATCTGCGTGCCGCGCAACCTGTTCGCTGAATTGACCGAAGGCGAGTACTACTGGTACCAGCTGGAAGGTCTGAAGGTCATTGATCACCTGGGGCAATTGCTCGGGAAAATCGATCATCTTCTGGAAACCGGCGCCAATGATGTAATGGTCGTCAAGCCTTGCGCTGGCAGCCTGGATGATCGCGAACGCCTGTTGCCCTATACGGAGCAATGCGTGTTGGCAGTCGACCTCGCAGCGGGCGAGATGAAGGTGGATTGGGACGCGGACTTCTAAGCGTGGCTAACTTGCGCGTAGAAGTGATCAGTTTGTTTCCCGAGATGTTTTCCGCCATCGGCGACTACGGCATCACCAGTCGTGCGGTCAAACAGGGGCTCTTGCAGCTGACCTGTTGGAATCCGCGGAACTACACAACGGATCGGCATCACACTGTGGACGATCGCCCGTTTGGCGGTGGTCCGGGCATGGTGATGAAGATCAAGCCCCTGGAAGATGCTCTGGTTCAGGCCAAAGCAGCAGCCGGGGAGGCGGCGAAGGTGATTTACCTGTCCCCCCAAGGCCGTCAACTGACTCAGTCGGCGGTACGCGAGTTGGCAAAATCGGATGCATTGATCCTGATTGCCGGCCGCTATGAAGGCATTGACGAGCGCTTTATTGAGGCTCATGTCGATGAAGAGTGGTCGATTGGCGACTATGTACTGTCTGGCGGCGAGCTGCCGGCCATGGTCCTGATCGATGCGGTTACACGACTGCTGCCTGGAGCTTTAGGGCATGCGGACTCCGCCGAGGAAGATTCCTTTACGGATGGTCTGCTGGATTGCCCGCACTACACCCGACCTGAGGTGTATGCGGATCAGCGTGTACCCGACGTGTTGCTGAGTGGCAACCACGCGCATATCCGGCGTTGGCGTTTACAGCAGTCCCTTGGTAGGACCTATGAACGACGCGCCGATCTTCTGGAAAGCCGCTCGCTTTCTGGAGAAGAGAAGAAGCTGCTCGAGGAATACATCCGCGAGCGGGACGATAGTTAACAACGTATCGATGGTAGATCAGTTGATTTACCTTAGGAGCACAGCATGACCAACAAAATCATCCTTGCACTCGAAGCAGAGCAGATGACCAAAGAAATCCCTACCTTTGCCCCAGGCGACACTATTGTCGTTCAGGTGAAAGTGAAGGAAGGCGATCGTTCCCGTCTGCAAGCGTTCGAAGGCGTTGTAATCGCCAAGCGTAACCGCGGCGTGAACAGTGCATTCACCGTTCGTAAGATCTCCAACGGTGTCGGCGTAGAGCGTACTTTCCAGACCTACTCCCCGCAGATCGACAGCATGGCTGTTAAACGTCGCGGTGACGTACGCAAAGCCAAGCTGTACTACCTGCGCGACCTGTCGGGTAAAGCAGCTCGCATCAAGGAAAAACTGGCTTAAGTCCAGCTTCCGATGCAGAAAAAAGCAGCCTACGGGCTGCTTTTTTGTTGCCTGCAATAAACTGCCCCCATCCTGTAGGAGCTGCCGAAGGCTGCGATCTTTTGATCTTGTTTTCGATTTGCAGTCTACTTTTTACGAGTCATCTCACATGTCTATCCGTGACCAGGAAATCGAACGCCGCACCGAACTCTCGGTGACTCGCGTAACCAAAGCCGTCTTTCCGCCGACCACCAACCACCACAACACCCTGTTCGGCGGCACTGCGCTGGCGTGGATGGACGAAGTGTCGTTCATCACTGCCACACGTTTCTGCCGTTTGCCGCTGGTGACCGTGTCCACCGACCGTATCGACTTCAACCACGCGATCCCGGCCGGTTCCATCGTCGAACTGGTCGGGCGGGTGATCAAGGTCGGTAACACCAGCCTCAAGGTCGAGGTGGAAGTGTTTGTTGAAAGCATGAGCTGCGATGGTCGCGAGAAGGCGATTCATGGCCAGTTCAGCTTTGTCGCGATTGATGATGACAAGCGTCCGGTGCCGGTGTTGCCAGGGTTTTCCGCCTGAGTGTTTCGTGATCGGGTGCGCTGTGAAAAACTGTCCCCCCAGCTGTTGCTGTCTGACTTGAGCCTCTATGTCCGCCATTGACCATCCACTGATTGACCAATTCCTCGACGCCTTGTGGTTGGAGAAAGGCCTGTCCGATAACACGCGTGGCGCCTATCGCAGCGATCTGGCGCTGTTCAACGGCTGGCTGCAGGAGAAGAACCTTGAGCTGATCAACGCCGGCCGCGAGCTGATCCTCGATCACCTGGCCTGGCGTCTGGAGCAGAACTACAAGCCGCGCTCCACGGCGAGATTTCTTTCCGGTGTGCGTGGCTTTTATCGGTATCTGCTGCGGGAAAAGCTGATCACCGTCGACCCGACGTTGCGCGTCGATATGCCGCAACTGGGTAGGCCGCTGCCCAAATCGCTGTCAGAAGCTGATGTCGAAGCACTGCTCAAGGCGCCCGACCTGAGCGAAGCCATCGGCCAGCGCGACCGCGCCATGCTGGAAGTCTTGTACGCCTGCGGTTTGCGCGTGACCGAGCTGGTCAGCCTGACGCTGGAACAGGTCAACCTGCGCCAGGGCGTATTGCGGGTGATGGGCAAGGGCAGCAAGGAGCGTCTGGTGCCGATGGGCGAAGAGGCAATAGTCTGGATCGAGCGCTACATGCGTGACGGCCGTGGCGAGTTGCTTGGCGGGCGCCCCAGCGATGTGCTGTTCCCCAGCCAGCGTGGTGAACAGATGACCCGCCAGACCTTCTGGCACCGGATCAAGCATCAGGCCAAGGTCGCCGGGATCGGCAAGTCGCTGTCACCGCACACCTTGCGACATGCATTTGCCACGCATCTGCTCAACCATGGCGCTGACTTGCGCGTGGTGCAGATGCTGCTCGGGCATAGCGATCTGTCGACCACGCAGATCTACACCCACGTCGCCCGGGCGCGGTTGCAGGATCTGCATGCCAAACATCACCCGCGTGGCTGAACAAAGATCAAGCAGGAAGAGGGTGTAGTCTCTTGCGACAGGCGCATTCGGCCACCGTGACCTTATGTGTTAGGCTTTGCCGGTTTGCACGATGGACGGTTATGACCCGGTGTTCCGGCACGGGCGTTCTGATCGATCCATTTGTCCGCCTTCAGGAGTTCTCATGCGTCTGACCCAGATTTTCGCCGCCGCAGCCATTGCGTTGGTCAGTACCTTTGCCGTCGCCGATGACGCGGCCGACAAAGCGATTCGTCAAAGCCTGGAAAAACTCGAACTCGAGGTTCCGGTAGAAAGTATCAGTGCCAGCCCGTTGCCAGGCATGTATGAAGTCAAGCTCAAGGGCAGCCGCGTGCTGTACGCCAGCGCCGACGGCCAGTACATCGTTCAGGGCTACCTGTTCCAGCTCAAGGACGGCAAACCGGTCAATCTGACCGAGAAGACCGAGCGTCTGGGCATCTCCAAACTGGTCAACGCCATCCCGGTGGCCGAAACCGTGGTTTACCCGGCCGTGGGCGAGACCAAATCGCACATCACCGTGTTCACCGACACCACCTGCCCGTACTGCCACAAGCTGCATGCCGAAGTGCCGGAGCTGAACAAGCGTGGCATCGAAGTGCGTTATGTTGCGTTTCCGCGCCAGGGCCTCGGCTCGCCGGGTGACGAGCAACTGCAAGCGGTGTGGTGCTCGAAAGACAAGAAAGCGGCCATGGACAAAATGGTCGATGGCAAGGAAATCAAGGCCGCCAAGTGCGATAACCCGGTTTCCAGACAATTCGCTCTGGGGCAGTCGATTGGTGTGAACGGTACACCGGCCATCGTTTTGGCCGACGGACAAGTCATTCCGGGCTACCAGCCTGCGCCACAAGTCGCCAAACTGGCGTTGGGCGCCAAGTAATTCGCATCGTCACGGTCAGGCTTTGACGATCATGGTCCGGTAGCAACATCGCCGGGCCATTAATAGAGAGCCGCGAGCACGCGGTTGTTTTCCGGCCGACCCTGAGTCGGCCGTTTTATGGGGAGTTCACAGTGAATCCGGTCAAAGTAGGCATCTGTGGGTTAGGGACCGTCGGTGGCGGTACCTTCAACGTACTTCAGCGCAACGCCGAGGAAATTGCTCGTCGTGCCGGGCGTGGGATCGAAGTGGCACAAATTGCCACGCGCACGCCAAAGCCTCAGTTCCAGACGACCGGTATTGCGATTACCAACGATGTCTTCGAAGTGGCCACGAACCCTGAGATCGATATCGTCATAGAGCTGGTGGGCGGCTATACCGTTGCCCGCGAGCTGGTACTCAAGGCCATCGAGAATGGCAAGCATGTGGTCACCGCGAACAAGGCTCTGATTGCCGTTCACGGTAATGAAATTTTCGCCAAGGCACGCGAGAAAGGCGTGATCGTGGCGTTCGAAGCGGCTGTGGCCGGTGGCATTCCGGTGATCAAGGCGATCCGTGAAGGCCTGTCCGCCAACCGCATCAACTGGGTCGCCGGGATCATCAACGGCACCGGCAACTTCATCCTCACCGAAATGCGCGAGAAGGGTCGCACCTTCGAAGACGTGTTGGCCGAGGCTCAGGCTCTGGGTTACGCCGAAGCCGATCCGACCTTCGACGTCGAAGGCATCGATGCGGCGCACAAGCTGACGATTCTGGCTTCGATCGCGTTCGGCATTCCGCTGCAATTCGACAAGGCTTACACCGAAGGCATCACCAAGCTGACTACAGCTGACGTCAACTACGCCGAAGCGCTCGGTTATCGCATCAAGCACCTCGGTGTGGCGCGCATCACTGATGCCGGCATCGAGTTGCGCGTACACCCGACGCTGATTCCGGCCGATCGTTTGATCGCCAACGTCAACGGTGTGATGAACGCGGTGATGGTCAACGGTGACGCTGCCGGTTCGACCCTGTTCTACGGCGCCGGTGCCGGTATGGAGCCGACAGCTTCGTCGGTGATCGCCGATCTGGTAGACGTGGTTCGCGCCATGACCTCCGATCCGGAAAACCGCGTACCGCATCTGGCTTTCCAGCCGGACTCGCTGTCGGCCCATCCGATCCTGCCGATCGAAGCCTGCGAAAGCGCTTACTACCTGCGCATCCAGGCCAAGGACCATCCGGGCGTACTGGCTCAGGTGGCGAGCATCCTTTCGGAGCGCGGCATCAACATCGAGTCGATCATGCAGAAGGAAGTCGAGGAACACGACGGTCTGGTGCCGATGATCTTGCTGACCCACCGTGTAGTGGAACAGCGCATCAACGATGCAATCGCCGCCCTCGAAGCTCTGGCCGGCGTGAACGGTCCGGTTGTACGGATCCGCGTCGAGCACCTGAACTAAGCCGCTATTGTTCACCGGGCCCGTGCGCGGGCCCGGCTTTGCGAACACTCTCCATTGGAGTCAGTCATGCGTTACATCAGTACCCGCGGCCAGGCACCGGCCCTGAATTTCGAAGATGTCCTGCTGGCCGGTCTTGCCTCCGACGGCGGTCTGTACGTCCCGGAAGTGCTGCCACGTTTCACTCAGGAGGAAATCGCTTCCTGGGCCGGCCTGCCGTATCACGAGTTGGCCTTCCGAGTGATGCGCCCGTTTGTAACCGGCAGCATTCCCGATGCCGATTTCAAGAAGATCCTTGAAGAAACCTACGGTGTGTTCTCGCACAGCGCCGTGGCGCCGCTGCGTCAACTGAACGGCAATGAATGGGTGCTGGAGCTGTTCCACGGCCCGACCCTGGCGTTCAAGGACTTCGCCCTGCAACTGCTCGGTCGTCTGCTCGACTACGTGCTGGAAAAGCGCGGCGAGCGCGTGGTGATTGTCGGTGCTACCTCCGGTGATACCGGTTCGGCCGCCATCGAAGGCTGCAAACATTGCGAAAACGTCGACATCTTCATCTTGCACCCGCACAACCGTGTGTCCGAAGTGCAGCGTCGCCAGATGACCACGATTTTCGGCGAGAATATCCATAACATCGCCATCGAAGGCAACTTCGATGACTGCCAGGAAATGGTCAAGAACAGCTTCGCCGACCAGAGCTTCCTCAAAGGCACGCGTCTGGTGGCGGTGAACTCGATCAACTGGGCGCGAATCATGGCCCAGATCGTTTACTACTTCCACGCAGCCCTGCAGTTGGGCGGTCCGGCGCGTTCGGTGTCGTTCTCGGTGCCTACCGGCAACTTCGGTGACATCTTCGCCGGTTACCTGGCGCGCAACATGGGCCTGCCGATCAATCAGCTGATCGTCGCCACCAACCGCAACGACATCCTGCACCGCTTCATGAGCGGCAACCAGTACGTCAAGGAAACCCTGCACGCCACGCTGTCGCCGTCGATGGACATCATGGTCTCGTCGAACTTCGAGCGCCTGCTCTTCGACCTGCACGGTCGCAATGGTGCAGCGATTGCCGGTCTGATGGATTCGTTCAAACAGGGCGGCGGCTTCAGCGTCGAGCAAGAACGCTGGACCGAAGCGCGCAAACTGTTCGACTCGCTGGCCGTGGATGACGCGCAAACCTGTGAAACCATCGCCGACGTCTTTGCACAGACCGGTGAAGTACTCGACCCGCACACGGCTATCGGCGTCAGAGCCGCGCGCGAATGCCGTCGCAGCCTGGACATCCCGATGGTGATTCTGGGCACTGCACACCCGGTGAAATTCCCGGATGCAGTGGAAAAGGCCGGTGTAGGAAAAGCTCTCGCACTACCTGCACATCTTTCTGATTTGTTTGAGCGAAACGAGCGCTGCACCGTTCTGCCAAATGAGCTGAAAGCCGTACAAGCCTTTGTCAGTCAGCATGGCAACCGCGGCAAGCCGCTTTAAGCCGCTAAAAGCTGTCACATTTTGAAGCCCGTCTCCTGACGGGCTTTTTTGTTTCTGCTGCCACACTGCTGGGGTTTTCACCCATGAAGGACGGGTGAGTCGATCGCGAAGGAAGTGGCAATGCTGTTTTATAGAGGTTTGAAACTGGCACTGGGCTGGTTGTTTGTGTTCGGGTTGCTGGCATGGATACGCGGCAGTGTGGCGGCGCAACTGGCGCTGCATGAGGAAGGGGTGGCGCTCAATGTCCAGTCCGTGGAACTGAACGCGCACGAGCGCCAATGGATTCGCGATAACCCCAAGGTGACGGTGGCGTCGGTGCAGTACCCGTTGTATCTGTTCAAGGACGAACATGGGCAGTGGAGCGGTTTGAACAACGATGTGCTCAAGCGCCTCACCGCGATGACCGGGTTGCAATTTGTGCATCAGGAATCTTTTTCCACCGATCATATGCTGGAGCGCCTTGAGAGCGGGGCGGCGGACATCAGTACTACCCTGGCCGTGAGTGATGAGCGCAAGGTTTTTCTCGATTTCAGCCACGCATTCGGTGGCGCCGGATGGGTGTTTGTCGGTCGCGCCGGATCGCCGCAGGTGGAGTCTTTCGAGCAATTGGCCAAGCGCGTGGTTGTGCTGCCGGCCCGCCATGCGCTGGAGGATGTGATTCGGCGTGACTTCCCGGCGATCGAGATACGTTCGGTCAAGACCTATGCCGAGGCCCGGGCTCTGGTCGAGAGCGGCGAAGCCTACGCGACCATTGAAAACGAGATTGGTGCACAGCTTTATCCTTTGGGGTTGCTCAAGGTGGGCGGCCTGGTGGAAGGCAAGTGGGAAGCCGATAACCTGGCCGTGCGCAAGGGCATGCCGGAGCTGCTGAGCATTCTCAACAAGGCGCTGGAGGCGTTTCCGGCCGCCGAGTTGCGGGCCATTCGCCTGAAATGGCTTGAAGGCATTTCACCGGCGCCTGTGCCGTCCATGTGGCAGCGCATGATCGAATGGGGCTGCTGGATGATGGGCGGGCTCGGCGTGTTCGGTTTGTTGTCGCTGATATGGAATCGGCGACTGACGGCGGTGATCAAGTTGCGGCGCGAGGCGGAAAAGGATCTTGGCGATCAACTGGCGTTTCAGCATGCACTGATCGATTCCATGCCCGATCCGGTGTTCGTCCGCGATCTGCAAGGGCGTCTGATTATGTGCAACCGCAGCTATGAAGAGGCGCTTTCGGTTCGACTGGATCAGGTGCAGGGGCGGCAGTTGATCGAGGTCGGTGCGTTACCCGAAGCGACGGCGTTGATGTTGCACGACGAGTTCATGATGCAACTGCGCACGCGCAAGTCGCGTTTCAGCAAGCGGCAATTGCAGTTCAAGAACGGCCCGCGCGAGGTCTATCAGTGGACGGTGCCTTTTTACAGTGCCGACGGCCAATTGCGTGGTCTGCTGGGCGGCTGGACGGACATCACTCAGCGCCGGACGGAGAGCGGGTGCAGATGTCCGCATTGAAGTTGGGAAATGTCCTATACGACGTGACTACTTTTCTGATGGGAGGCTTAAGACGGCTGCCCTAGAGTGAACGACAACTGCGGTGAGAGTCCGCGATTGTCGCCTCAGAGGTCGCCCATGCGCTCGCTTAAAGTCCTGATTCTTGAACCCAATCCGTTCCAGTTGATGGCATTGCATCAAATGCTCAATGCCATTGGCATCTACGACGTACTGACGGCGCCGTCGCTGGCATCGGCCCTGTGTTCACTGGGGCATCGCGGCGCTGTCGACATCGCTATTTGCGATCCGCAACTCAAAGGGGGCGATGGCCTGGCGCTGATCCAGCATCTGGCGGAGCAGCAAGAAGCGCGTGCGCTGATCCTTTTGGGCGCGGTCGCGCCGAGTCTGCTGAACGATCTGGACTCGTTGCTGCGCGAGCATCGGTTGCGACTGCTGGGGCGTCTGCAAACACCGGTCTCGGCGGTGCTGATGAGAGGTTTGCTGGACAGCTACCTGATCGCCCATACGCAGCCTGTCGGCGTTTGAGGGGCGTGGTTATTTTTCTGTCATCTTCGCCGTGCATGCTCTGACAGACCGGTGGCGCTGCGGTGCTTGCAACCGAAATGCAGAACTTTCTTCTCGGGCCGGTGGTCATTTACAGTGGACACGCCCCAGACACAATGTTTTCGGACTATTGAGTGGAGATCGAGATGGAAAGTATCAGTCTATTGCTCGGTGAGGCTCTGAGCCCGTATCAGGTTTCGTTGTCCTCAAGTGGTGCCCAGGGTGAATGCCTGGTGACCTTGAAGAACAGCAGCGGCGCCATTGTGGTTGAACGCCAATTCAATCAGGCGCAGTTGACCGACAAGCGTCAACTGACCGATGTCGTTGACGGTTTGCACCGTGACATCCTGATTGCCGAAGGGCGCCTGGAGCCCTGCGTGATCGCAGCATTGCGCAATGCAGCCCTGGACAAGCGTCCGGCGCTTTGAAAAATGAAGTGTTTTTTGTGGGAACCTTCCTGCATCCCCGTCAGTCAGACCCCGTAACAGCAGGATCAAGCATTGTGCTCCGGTGCTTGTCGCTTGCTGCTACTGGTCTTTTTTACAGGCCACGTTTAACCCCGAGTCGTCTCCCCACTTCTCGGGGTTTCTTTTGTCTGTAATTTGCTCACTGCGCCGCCTGCTGTTCGAAAAACGTCCGGGCCTGTTCGAGGTAACCCTCACGCCTGTCGGGATCGAGCCAGTCGGCATAGCGCTGGTTCAACTGATCGTGGGGCAGGGTACGCAGCAGTTGGTTGATCTCGGTGATCGCCTGGCGACCTTGTGGTGTGTCGGAACATCCGATGTACCCCGACAGGTATTTAGCGTTGCCCCGAATCGGATAAAACAGCAGCTCATCTTCGGCAATTTGTGCCAGATGAGCCTGGTAGCGGATTTCCGGCCAATAACCCAGAACTACCTGTAACCGTCCGAGACGCTGCATCATCAGCAGGCTGTTAAGAGCGTCGTTGCCGTAATGCGGTGTGAGTGCGTCTTTTGGTGCCTGGCGCAGCAGGTTGTCGACGAGCTCACCGTAACTGCGCTCCGCGACGACGCCGACCTTTTCCTTGCCATCGGCCAAAAGCGCCGCCAGATCGACTTCACCGTCCACCAGAAACCGCGCCAATACGTCGCGATCTTTCTGACGCACCACCAGCCCGTTGCTGACAGCGCGAAACGCAGGAATGGAAAAAGCGATCCATTGCGTGCGCTCTTTGCTCCAGATTAACGATGGGTCGCAGGTGAACGAGGATTCGTGAAGCATCTGCATGCCGCGGGCGCGATTAACCCGCATCAGTGTGTGTTCGTATTGCGGCATGCCGGCGATCAGCATCGGCATCAGGTGATCGATGACGCCCTGGCCCTTTTTAGGACCTTCGAAAATCGTCAGCGGCGGCATGTCGCGCAGTAACCAGATCAGCGTCGGTTTCGCCTGTGCCCAAGCCGGCAAACCCAGCAGAAACAGCAAGCCGAACAGGCGCCACGTCCACCAGTGATGGGCGCGGTTGGCGGCTGATGTCTGTCGGTTTTTCAGTTCAAATGGCTCCGTCTTCGCGCAGTCGAGTGATCTGCTGTTCGTCGTAGCCAAGATCGTGGAGTACCTGCGCATTGTGTTCACCGAGCTGCGGCCCGACCCATTCGGACGAGCCCGGTGTCTCAGAGAGTTTCGGCACGATGCCCGGCATCTTGAAGGGCTTGCCGTCCGGCAACTTGGCGTGCAGGAACATTTCCCGGGCCAGGTATTGCGGATCGGTGAGCATGTCCTCGGCGCTGAAGATCCGGCTGACCGGCACGTCGGCCTGATTGAGCAGGTCGAGCACGGTTTGCAGCGGCAGCGAATTGACCCAGCGATCAATTACGCCATACAACTCGTCACGGCGGCTATCGCGCCCGTCGTTGCTGGCCAGCGTCGGGTCGTTGGCCAGATCGTCGCGGCCTATCACCTGCATGAAACGTTTGAAAATCGCATCGCCATTGGCGCCGATCTGCACATGCTTGCCGTCAGCACTGGTGTGGATCGAGGAGGGCGTGATGCCGGGCATGATGTTGCCGGTGCGCTCGCGAATAAAACCGAACACGTCGAACTCCGGCACCATGCTTTCCATCATGGCGAAGATGGCTTCATACAACGCCACATCGACCACTTGGCCCAAGCCGCCGTTGACCTCGCGATGACGCAGCGCCATCAATGCGCCAATCACGCCCCACAGCGCGGCAATCGAATCGCCGATGGAAATTCCGGTGCGCACCGGCGGTCGATCCTCGAAACCGGTGATGTAGCGCAAGCCGCCCATGGACTCGCCGACCGCACCGAAACCGGGTTGATCCTTCATCGGCCCGGTCTGACCGAAACCAGAGAGGCGCACCATCACCAGTTTCGGGTTCAAGGCGTGCAGGGTTTCCCAGCTCAGACCGAGTTTCTCCAGGACGCCGGGTCGGAAGTTCTCGATCAGGATATCGGCTTCAGCGAGCAGTTTTTTCAGGATTGCCAAACCCTCGGGGTGTTTGAGGTTCAGCGTCAGCGATTTCTTGTTGCGCGCCTGAACGAACCACCAAAGCGAAGTGCCTTCGTACAACTTACGCCACTTGCGCAAGGGATCACCGCCGTCCGGCGATTCGATCTTGATCACTTCGGCGCCGAACTCGCCGCAAATGCGCGAGGCAAACGGTCCGGCAATCAACGTACCCAATTCAATGACTTTCACACCGCTGAGCGGCTTGTTGGCGAACGGCATACTGAATCCTGTAGGACAAGGTTATGCGGATACAGCGTTTTAACATAGCCGGCTGTCAGGCGCGCAAAGTTGATCGCCATCAATTCGATGATTGCCTACCGCATCGGTTAGACTTGCCGACTTTCCTCGTATCAAGAAGCCCGTTCATGGCCCAGCCGTCCACTACGTATAAATTCGAACTGAACCTCACCGACCTCGACCGCAGCGTCTACGAGAGCGTCAAGCAGACCATCGCCCGTCACCCTTCGGAGACCGAAGAGCGCATGACCGTGCGGTTGTTGGCCTACGCCCTCTGGTACAACGAGCAGTTGTCGTTTGGCCGTGGTCTGTCGGACGTGGATGAGCCGGCGCTGTGGGAAAAAAGCCTGGACGACCGTGTCCTGCACTGGATCGAAGTCGGCCAGCCAGACGCCGATCGTCTGACCTGGTGCTCACGCCGCACCGAACGCACCAGCCTGCTGGCCTACGGCAGCCTGCGCGTCTGGGAAACCAAGGTCATCCCGGCGATCAAGAACCTGAAAAACGTCAACATCGCTGCGGTCCCGCAAGAAGTGTTGGAAACCCTGGCCAAGGACATGCCCCGCGTCATCAAGTGGGACGTGATGATCAGCGAAGGGACGATCTTCGTCACCGACGACCGTGGTCAGCACGAAGTCCAGTTGCAATGGCTGCAAGGTGAGCGCGGCTGATCCTGCGCTTTCACCGAATTAATCCCACGTATTCAAGAGAAGCCTTCGTCACCCCATGCGTATCGAACCTCGCCAACTGCCTGCCACTCTGCCATTTCTCGGTGATCTGCCACCGCTGCTGACCCGTTTGTACGCGGCGCGGGGCGTGCAGTCCGAGGCGGAGTTGGACAAGAGCCTGGCGCGCTTGATTCCGTTCCAGCAACTCAAGGGCATTGATGCGGCAGTAGATCTGCTGGTGACGGCGCTGGAGCAACGTCAGCGCATCCTCATCGTCGGTGACTTTGACGCGGACGGCGCCACCGCCAGTACGGTCGGCATGCTCGGTCTGCGTCTGTTGGGTGCGGCGCACGTCGACTATCTGGTACCGAACCGCTTTGAGTACGGCTACGGTCTGACCCCGGAAATCGTCGAAGTCGCCATGACCCGCGAGCCGCAGTTGCTGATCACCGTCGACAACGGCATCTCCAGCGTCGAAGGCGTTGCCGCCGCGAAGCGCCATGGGCTCAAAGTACTGATCACCGATCACCACTTGCCTGGCGACGAACTGCCGGCGGCCGATGCGCTGGTCAATCCGAACCAGCCTGGCTGTGAGTTTCCGAGCAAGGCACTGGCCGGGGTCGGGGTGATTTTCTATGTGTTGATGGCCTTGCGTGCGCGCCTGCGCAGCCTCGGTTGGTACGAAAACAAACCGCAGCCGAACATCGGCGAGCTGCTTGATCTGGTGGCATTGGGCAGCGTGGCTGACGTAGTGCCGCTCGACGCCAACAATCGGATTTTGGTGCACCAAGGTCTTGAGCGGATTCGTGCCGGGCGCGCGCGGCCGGGGATCAAGGCGATTCTTGAAGTGGCAAAGCGTGACGCTGCGCGGATAACCTCCACGGATCTCGGCTTTATCGTCGGCCCGCGGCTCAATGCCGCCGGGCGTCTGGATGACATGAGTCTGGGTATCGAATGCCTGCTCACCGCCGACGCCAATATGGCCCAGGAAATGGCCGCGCAACTGGACGGCATGAACCAGGATCGCAAATCCATCGAGCAGGGCATGCAGCGTGAAGCGCTGGCCCAGCTCAAGGATTTGCCCGTCGAGTCGATGCCATACGGTTTGTGCCTGTTCGATCCGGAGTGGCACCAGGGTGTTATCGGCATCCTCGCCTCGCGCATGAAAGAGCGTTATTTCCGTCCGACCATTGCCTTCGCCGATGCTGGCGATGGGTTGCTCAAAGGCTCGGGGCGATCGGTGCAGGGCTTCCATATTCGTGATGCCTTGAGCGTGGTTGCGGCGCAACATCCGAACCTGATCGCCAAGTACGGTGGCCACGCGATGGCGGCCGGCCTGACCTTGCCGCAAGAGAATTTTCCGTTATTCGCCGAGGCATTTGACGCCGAAGTGCGTAGGCAACTTCGCGAAGAAGACCTCACCGGGCGTTTGCTCTCGGACGGTACGCTGGCGGTTGAAGAGTTTCACCTCGAACTGGCCCGCGCCCTGCGCCACGCCGGACCGTGGGGGCAGCACTTTCCGGAACCGCTGTTCCACGGCGTGTTCCAGTTGGTCGAGCAGCGCGTGGTTGGTGAGCGTCATTTGAAAGTGGTGCTGAAAAGCGAGTGCGGTTCGGTGAAACTCGACGGCATCGCATTCGGCATCGACCGTGATATCTGGCCGAATCCGACCATCAAGTGGGTCGAGCTGGCCTACAAACTCGACGTCAACGAGTTCCGCGGCAATGAGACCGTGCAACTGATGATTGCCCACATCGAACCGCGTTGACCCCATTCGCGAGCAGACTCGCTCCCACAGGGGGATGCATTCCAACTGTGGGAGCGAGCTTGCTCGCGAAGGCGGACTTTCACACACAGAATCACTCTGAACCCTCCCGCCCCCCCGGTTGTCGACTAGGCTCTAAGCACTGCTTGATTGGCCTTGTGACGTCTTGTCGAATTTTTTGCCCGCGGGGGCGGGTGCTGTACCTTTTCGTGTCACTCGTCGACTTTTCAAACAGAACCCTGGAGCCTGCCCACTGATTTGAGAGGTGCCCCATGAGTCTGCTGCTTGAACCCTTTACCCTGCGCCAACTGACCCTGCCCAATCGCATCGCCGTGTCGCCCATGTGCCAGTACTCCAGCGTCGATGGCCTGGCCAACGACTGGCATCTGGTGCATCTCGGCAGCCGCGCGGTGGGCGGCGCCGGCCTGGTCTTCACCGAAGCCACGGCGGTCACAGCCGACGGGCGGATCACCGCCGAAGACCTTGGTTTGTGGAACGACGAACAGATTGAACCGCTACAACGCATCACTCGTTTCATCACCGCCAATGGAGCGGTGGCCGGCATTCAACTGGCCCACGCCGGGCGCAAGGCCAGCACCCATCGGCCGTGGATCGGCAAGCATGGCAGCGTCAAACCGGACGATGGCGGCTGGACCCCGGTCGGGCCTTCACCGATTGCCTTCGACCCGCAACACACACAACCCAAACAGCTTGATGAAGGGCAGATCGCCGACGTGATACAGGCCTTTGTCGATGCCGCCAAGCGCGCATTGACGGCGGGGTTCAGTGTGGTTGAAGTCCACGCAGCTCATGGTTATCTGCTGCACCAGTTTCTTTCGCCATTGAGTAATCAACGGCGGGATCAATACGGCGGTTCGTTTGAAAACCGGATTCGGCTGGTGTTGCAAGTGACCGAAGCGGTGCGCGCGGTCTGGCCGGAAGAGTTGCCGGTGTTTGTCCGCGTGTCGGCCACTGACTGGGTCGAGGACGGCTGGAATCCTGATGAAACCGTAGAGCTGGCGCGACGCCTGCACACGCTTGGCGTTGATCTGATCGACGTGTCATCGGGCGGGACAGCGGCCAACGCGGAGATTCCCGTTGGGCCGGGCTATCAGACTCGCTTCGCTGAACGTGTACGCAAGGAGTCAGGCATCGCCACCGGCACTGTCGGAATGATTACCGAGCCGGCGCAGGCCGAGCACATTTTGCGAACCTGTCAGGCCGACATCATCTTCCTCGCCCGTGAACTGCTGCGTGATCCGTACTGGCCGTTGCACGCCGACGATGATCTGGGCGGACGCCAAGCCGTGTGGCCGGCGCAGTATCAGCGTGCGACCCATCGAGACCAGCCGATTCATGAGTCTGATTTGCGCGATTGATTGAAACGCTGAAATGCAAAAAGCCCCGGTCAGTGATGGCCGGGACTTGGTTTTTTTGTCTGCTGAATATTGTTTTGCCTGGCCCGCCTTCGCGAGCAGGCTCGCTCCCACATTGGTTCAATGCCGGTCATGACTTTTGTGGTCGGCCGAGATCAACTGTGGGAGCGAGCCTGCTCGCGAAGAGGCCCGCCCAAACGCTAGAGAACCCTCAAGGGTATTTGCGCTTGTCCGGCGCCGGCGGGAAGTACTGGTACAACCAGGTTTCACTCAGCGTGCGGTCATTGGTGCGGATGAACAAACGCAGCTCCACCGGTTCAACGCTGTCATTGGTCGGGTACCAGTCAAACAGGATCCGATAACCCTTGATGTCATCCAGCACCAGCACGCTGAAGTCCTGCACCTTGCCGTTCGAGCACGTCACCACCGGTTCGATCCCGGTGCCCTGCGGCAGGCGATCGAGCCCGCCACCGTTGAAGTCCACGGCAAAACGGCGTGCCCATACCGGCGGATAATGTTCGCCCGGCGCCCAGCCTTCAGTGAAGCCGCCCATACCGGAGCGTGTGGCATGCACCCGTGCCAGCGGTGTACCCACCGGCGGCAGGGCGCTCCAGTACAACTTGTAGCCGTAGTTCAGCGAATCCCCGGCCGCGACCGGTTTTTTCGGTGTCCAGAACGCCACGATGTTGTCGAGGGTCTCGCCGGTTGTAGGAATTTCCAACAGATCGATAGAGCCTTCGCCCCACGCGGTTGTAGGTTCTACCCACAGGCTTGGGCGTTTGCTGTACCAGTCGACAGTGTCCTGATAGTTGGCGAATTCATGATCGGTCTGCACCAGACCGAAGCCCTTCGGATCGGTGTCGGCAAACGCGTTGAATTGCAGGGTGGCCGGGTTGTTCAACGGACGGCAGATCCACTCGCCGTTGCCGCGCCACATCGCCAGACGATCCGAGTCGTGTATCTGCGGGTGAATGGTGTCGCACATGCGGCGCTCGTGGGTGCCGCAGCTGAACATGCTGGTCATCGGCGAGATGCCCAGTTGTTCGATGGCCGTGCGCGCGTTGATGTGTGCGTCGACCTCCATCACCACGCGCTCGGCCTGGCAATCGATGTCGAAGCGATACGCGCCAGTGGCACTCGGCGAATCGAGCAGGGCGTACACCACAAAACGCGTGGCGTTCTTGTCCGGCGTCTCGAACCAGAACTTGGTGAAGTCAGGGAATTCTTCGCGTTTCTTCGCGTAAGTATCGATCGCCAGACCGCGCGCCGAGAGGCCATATTGGCCAGTGGCGTCGACCGCACGGAAATAGCTGGCGCCGAGGAACGA
Source organism: Pseudomonas sp. LBUM1652 (assembly GCF_059716105.1). NCBI lineage: Bacteria > Pseudomonadati > Pseudomonadota > Gammaproteobacteria > Pseudomonadales > Pseudomonadaceae > Pseudomonas > Pseudomonas sp. LBUM1652. The sequence goes on from NZ_CP166804.1 coordinate 1,195,724, forward strand.
CAACACGTCGTGGCGATCCAGTTCCGGTGCCTTGAACAGCTTGAACCCGGCAAAACCCAAGTCGCCCTTGAGCTGCTGGGTGTCGACCGAAGTGTTTTCATAGTTGAACAGCGCCGGGCGGAAATGCACCTCGCGGGCGGTGCGGGTCTTGGCGTCGACGCTGTACATGCGCACCGGCTGGCGGAAACCCATACCGACGTGGAAGAACTGCACGTCCAGCTGACCCTTGTTCTCTTTCCACAACGAATGTTCGCCGTCGTAGCGGATCGCGTTGAAATTTTGCGGGGTCATGGTCGCCAGCGTCGGCGGCAGCACCTGTTTGGTGTCCTGATACGCGCTGCCGGCCAGTTGCTTGGCCTGACGCTTCAGCGCTTCGAAGTCGAAGGCCTGAGCCTCGCCATCGGCGGCGCCGCCATTGGCAGCCCAGGCGCGGCTGGCCAGCAGGCCGGTAGCCGAAAGACCGGTGTAAGCCGCAATGGCCATGGACGCTTTGAGCAAATTCCTGCGGTGCATAAATACAACCTGTCGTGTGCAATCCCGCGCCCTTCCTGGCACGTGCTGGATCAGAAATAACGGTTCGGACATGCCTTGGCCAAACGCAACGGACTATAAACAGATGCCGGCTAGCTTAAACCGTTCGATTGTCGTGCAGAAATGATTGATTACAAGGCTCAGTGTGGCAATGAAACAAGACATGTCAGTATTTTTTCCGACAGTGCTTTCTGATTTACACGGCATATCTGCTTTTTTCGACTAATTACTCTAAATACCCCTTTTCAGCGCCGTTTAAATTTCTATTCTATGGACATGACCGGTCGCGAACCTTCAGACCGGCTGGGCACACGACGCTGCTGAAAGGGGCAGGGCGATGTGGTGGTTAAGCAGTTCTTTGACGTATTAGAGAAGGACATCGTCCATGGCAAAAATACAAGGTATCACCGACATGTTGGGCATCTTTCCCTGTCTCGGCAGCGGGCGCAGAAGGCGTAGGCTTAGCTCCGATGAGCTGAAACTGGTTGAGCGTTATCGGGAGCTTTCGGAGAGCGACCGCATCGCGATGCGGTATCTGGTGGATGCGATGAGGAGTGTTTCGCGGTTTTGAGTGAAGGGTGAATAAACCAGCCGTCCATTTACGGCTGGTTTACCAATCCTGTTGTCGTTTCGCCCGCTGATGCAAAACCCGAATCACTTGAATTCGGCCGTGTACCAAGCGGTAGGGCGCGATGAATGGATAGCGAGTCAAAACAAGTTCTCGGACATCTGGTACGACCGATGGTCTGCCTGAGCCCGGGAACTGTTTCAATTGATCAAAGGTTTCCAGAATTGAGGAAACGATTTTGAACGAGGACTCAGTACCTAAAAGTTCTTGGTAATACTCATGGATGGTATCGAGATCATTTTCAGCCCGTTTAGTCAGTACTACGCTCAGCACGCTTTGCCCACTTAGCCTTCACGGCATCCAGATCGGTGAGATTTCCAGCATCGGCATCAGCGATACCTTCGCTTATGGCTTGCAGATGCCAGGATTCGGCCTCCACATATCGGACCAGCGCACGCTTGAGATGGTATTGACGATCTCGGTCTGTGGCAGCAGCCAGTTCATCCAACTGCTGTGCCAACAATTCTTCGACGCGAAAAGATAGAACTGGCGAGGCCATGTCAGAATTCCTATGTATACGTTGTAAACGACGTAAACACCCTAGGCTGCTGCCCGAGCTTCGTCAACCAATGAGCATGCAGAGGTTGAAGAAAACTCTAGCGGGCTTAATCGAAACAGGAAGTCAGTATGTGTTGCGAGATGATTTGCGCAGCGCTCCGGCGTCAGGATCGACGCCAGAGAAACCAGTTCTAAAGAGATTCAGCGACACGTGCCCAAAACCGGATACGGCTGCTGGCCGTGCATCAACTCCGGCACGTCTCGCCATTTGACCCACGCCTGCTGTTGCCAGTGCAGCAGAGGGACGGTGACCCCAGCCCAGTTCACCGAACTCAGGCTCGGGCAGTTATCCACAGGTACCGCGTTGGTTTCGCGCAACATCGGAATCACTTCATGGCTCAGCCATTGGCGCAGATTGCGGTTTTCCGGGACGAAGTGGTGGACGAGCAGGGCGTACAGACCGGACTCGCTGACCATCGCGCAATCGACGATTTCGCCGTCCTTGCGCATGAGGACGTTGCGACGCTGATCGGGATCGAGTTTCAGGGTGAGGCGTTCGTTCAGCGGATAGCCCATTAGACGACCAAGATCCTGGACGCAGAACCAGGCTTCGTGGTCTTGCATGAATGCGTGGAGGAAGCGGTTATGGCGAGTGAAGACGGTGGGGGTGAAGTAAGGAAAGTTTTCAGAGGTGTTTTTGATGTGTTTAGGCATTTGTCGACTCCAGTATTGAGAATAGAGCCGCCACTCAAATGAGCGCGGTTGCGCCACGTTGATTTTGTTCCGGCTTCGACACCGGGCTGCTGACTTCACAGCCGGAAAGAAGACTATCTCCGGGATGCTCTCCGCGCAAAGTCAGCTCCATCGACACTAACTGTAGGAATCGGGACTTTTTCAAGAAGGCTGCATCTGTAGGAAATTCCTGTTTTTGCACTCGCTGCAGTCTGTCTGCATCTGAAGCCTGTTTTTTCGTTTATTCATGAAAACCCAAGCAATGAACTGCAGGTTTTCTCCATGTTGATCGAATTCTCGGTATCCAATTACCGCTCATTTCGGGACAGGCAAACCCTGTCCATGGCGGCGAGCCCTCGTCTGAGCAAAACGCGCAATACGTTCAAAGCCTCCACGAGCGCAGAAAAGCTTCCGGAGCTGTTGAAGGTTGCAGCTATTTACGGTCCGAACGCCTCCGGAAAGTCTTCACTGATCCGCGCAATGGGCATCGTCGGACGCTTGCTAGCGACACCACGTGGTTCAAATGACGAAGCGCTGCCCGTTTCACCTTTTCGATTTGATTGCACTCTGAGCGATGCGCCCAGTGTCTTTGAGTACGACTTTATTCAGGGCGGACTGCGCTATCAGTTTGTCCTCGGGCTGACCGCGCAGAGGATTGTTCAGGAACAACTGACTGCTTACCCGAACGGTAAGGAAACACTGCTTTATGACCGCCGGTTTGATGCTGAAGGTGAGCATTACCTGTTTGGTAAAACCCTTGAGGGCGGCAAGGAAGTGCATTGCGCCTGGCGCCGATTGACCAGTCCGACGATGCTGTTTATTGCACAAGCCGTCACTCATAGCAGCGAAGAGTTGAGTCAACTGCGCACTCCATTTAGTTGGTTTCAAACCGGTCTGCTAGTCATTGAACAGAACAACATGCTTGGCTTATCCACAGCCTCGATTCGCTTTCTGCAAATGGTCAAAAATCATACGAGCAACCTGCGCGATTTTCTCAGTGCGCTGGATATTCCCGTGTCTGCGATACAACTCGACCCGGATGACGCCTCTGCAGACTTGAGCAACAGAAAACTGTCCTTGAAGGAGTTCTTCGCGGCGGCTCAAAAGGACAAACTGACCCTCACGCATTCCAGCATTTCAGGCGATGCGCAGTTCGACTTCTCGGAGGAGTCTTGTGGAACCAAGAACCTGATTGGCTTCTGGTTGCCCTGGTTCATGATGAATCAGGCCGGTGGCAGCGGGATCCTCTGCGTCGACGAACTGAATAGCAGTCTTCATCCCGAAATCGTCGCTGACTTGATCGCAAAGCATCTGGACAGTGGGTTGGATACCCAACTGATTTTCACGACACACGATACCCATCTGATGAATGAAAAGATTCTGCGGCGTGACCAGTTCTGGATTACAGAGCGTGATGCGCATGGCGCCACGAGCCTGTTTTCCGTACACGATTTTGGAGGCCGGGAAAGCGAGGATGTCGAGAAACGTTACTTCGAAGGGCGCTATCGCGGGCTGCCGCTGATAAGGCGGGGGTGAGGGTAGTGAGTTCGTTCAAATCGTTTGATCGCAAGGCTTCCCGCTTCAAACCGCAGCCTAAGGTACTGGTGTTGTGTGAAGACAGTAAGTCAGGGAAACGTTATCTGGAGGAAGCCGCGTTTTATTTTCGGGCCAAGGCCCAGGTTGAGATCGTCCACTGCGGTGTTACACATCCAAGCGGCATTGTTGAGCGAGCAGTCGTAAGGCAAAAAAGCTTCGATAAGGTGTTCTGTGTTTTGGACCGAGACACCCACATGTGCTTCGAGCGAGCGTTGAATGCGGCGAAGTCTTATCCAAAAATCCAAGTCATCGCCTCTTATCCGTGCTTCGAGTTTTGGCTACTACTGCACTTTGGCTACAGTCGAAAACCGTTCAGCACAGCCGGGAAAAACTCTCCGGCTGATTTGGTGACCAAGAGCCTCAGAGCAAAACCCAGCATGGCTGACTATCAGAAAGGCAAAGACGTCAGCTACTTCGCTCAGCTACTCGGCAAGCCATTTCAGCAGGCAAGAGCGCTGGCCCCCAAAGTTCTTGACGATGTCGCCCTCAGTGGCGAACACAACCCAAGCACTGAAATTCACTTATTGATGGATGAGTTCGAAACCCTTTCAAAGCCCCAGCCGATTGACACATAAGCCCTCTCCGATCCCCCCATTGGCCTGGCTCAGTAGCTGAGAGGAGACGTTGCTGGCAGGCGCTGGCTGAACCAAGGCCATTCAGTCGCCATCCACTGTAGGAAACAAGATTTTTCCTTGAAGGTCGCGTCTGTAGGAAATGCCTATTTTTGCACTGGCGCCAGTGAAACCACCCCTAACCAGTATTTTTCCGTTATTTGTTTGAATCTCGCGCATCGCTACAGATGCTCGGCCCTTGGTTTCCGGGCTCAGCAGACAAGGTTGCTGCGATTGGAGACAGTTTCAGCGTCAATGATGAAATCACCACTGATGGGCGCTGGAATGTTTTGGTTGTAGATGATTTGTTTGATAGTGGGGCGTCGATGGACGCGGCCTGCGCTGTTTTGCGTAAATATCCAAAAGTGGGGAAGATTTACGTAGCAGCGCTAACTTGGAAGTGAACTCAATGACGACTGTATTTATTGCCGGCTCTATCAACATCAAGAACCTTGATCCGAAGGTTAAAGAGCGCATCAATAATATCGTTGCGTCTGATTTTGAGGTGGTGGTGGGTGATGCTGGGGGCGCCGATACCTCTATTCAGGAGTACCTGTTGAGCCTTGAGCGATCCAGAACCACGGTGTTCTGCAGTGGTTCAACGCCGCGGAATAACCTTGGGCAGTGGCCCGCCAGAACAGTCGACTCCAAGCATTCCAAGGGATCGAGAGCCTTCTTCACTGAGAAAGACGTAGTCATGGCCGAAGCGGCTGACTACGGCTTGATGATCTGGGATGCAAAGAGCACCGGTACGCTCAGCAACGTCATAGAACTGTTGTCGAGAAAGAAGAAGTCGCTTGTTTTCGTCAACAAGGAAAAGGAATTCAAAGTCGTCGGAGACGTCAGTCAGCTAGAAGAGTTGATTGCATTCATGTCCGATCACGCCAAGCAAAAAGCAGACGAAAAAATCAAATTGTTCGATCGTATTTCCTTGCTGAAACACGATCAGGCAGAGCTTTCTTTCTGATGATTTTTCTCGGTTTCCTGAACCCCGGCACCTTGTCGGTGCCGAGGTCAAAAACCCTTAGCGACTCACCTTCCAGGCATCCCCAGCCGGCGCCTTCCCATGGTCATACGGCTTGCCAATCCACATATAAATCAAGCCCAAGCCAATCACGATCGCGGTGCTCAACACCATCGCATAGTTCACGTACCACGCCGCATCCGGCGTGCGGGGCCAGGCCATGTTGATGATTGCGCCAACGCCATACACCAGTGCGCCGATGTTCACCGGCCAACCCCACGCGCCGAGGGTGAATTTGCCGCTGGGTTTCCAGCCTTTCATCCGCGCATACAGTGCCGCCAGCACGATCATCTGGAACGCGAGGTAGATGCCGATCGCGGCGAAACTGACGATGGTCGCGACGGCGTCTTGCAGGAAAAATCCGAGGGCGATGATCAGCGCCGGCAGGACGCCGGACACGAACAGCGCGGCAACCGGCACCTGAGTCGTAGGAGAAATCTTTTTCAGCAGTTGGCTGCCGATGACCATTTCATCGCGGGCGTAGGAGTAGAGAAGACGACTCGCTGCGGCCTGTAGGCTGATGACGCAGGAGATGAAGGAAATCATCACCACGCCCATCACCACTTTCGAGCCGACCGGGCCGAAGGCGTTGTTGAGGATGGTGGTGACCGGGTCTTTGTCGGTGCCGTTGATCACCGCTTGCATGTCCGGTACGGCGAGGATCAGCGCCAGGCAGGCGAACATCGCCGCGATGCCGCCGATGTAGATGGTCATGCGCATGGCCACCGGGATTTTTGCGCTCGGGTTCGGGGTTTCTTCGGCGACGTCGCCGCAGGCCTCGAAGCCGTAGTAGAGGAACATCCCCGCCAGCGAGGCGGTGAGGAATGCCGGCAGGTAGGAGCCGTCGACGCTGATGTCGAAGGTGTTGAACAGCACGCTCAGCGGCTGGTGACGTTCGAAGATCAGCAGGTACACGCCGACGATCACTGCGCCGACCAGTTCGCAAAGGAAGCCGAACATGGCGATGCGCGCCAGCACTTTGGTGCCGCTGAGGTTGACCAGCGTGGCGAACAAGGTCAGCACCAGGGCGATGACGATGTTGGTGTTGTTGCTCGGCTCAAATCCCAGCATCGCGGCCAGGTACGGGCCAGCGCCGACTGCGACGGCCGCGATGGTGACGCACAGGGCGATGGAGTAGATCCAGCCGACCATCCACGCCCATTTCTTGCCGACCAGTCGGCGCGCCCATGGGTAAACGCCGCCAGAAATCGGGAATTGCGAAACCACCTCGCCGAAGATCAGGCACACCAGCAACTGGCCGCAACCAACCAGCAAATAGGCCCAGAACATCGGCGGGCCGCCAGCGGCGAGGCACAGGCCGAACAGGGTATAAACCCCTACGACCGGTGACAGATAGGTGAAGCCCAGGGCGAAGTTTTCCCACAGGCTCATGCTGCGATTGAAGTTGGAGGTGTAGCCCAGTTTGCGCAGTTGTTCGGCATCGCTGTCGGCGACGGCGGCTGAGAGATCGGGTGATGCACTCATGTGTGTTTGCTCCGTGAAATCGGCAGATTTCGGATGGCCGAGGCCGTGGCGGGGCTTTGGGAGCGCCGCCCGGTTCGGTAGTTATTGTTTTGGTTTCGTTGAAGCCTGGTGGTGAGTCGCCGACATCGTCCGTGTGTCGTAGAAAAGATCGCAGCCTGTTAATGCTTGAACATCACATGCCGAACCGTGGTGTAGTCCTCCAGCCCATACATGGACATGTCCTTGCCGTAACCGGACAGTTTCTGACCGCCATGCGGCATTTCGCTGACCAGCATGAAGTGCGTGTTCACCCAGGTGCAGCCGTATTGCAACCGTGCCGACATCCGATGCGCGCGTCCTACGTCAGCTGTCCAAACGGAGGACGCCAGGCCGTAGTCCGAATCGTTGGCCCACTCCAGCGCCTGCGCTTCATCGGTGAACTTGGTCACCGACACCACCGGCCCGAACACTTCACGGCGGACGATTTCATCGTCCTGTTGCGCGTCAGCCAACACGGTCGGCTCGAAGAAGAAACCATTGCCGTCCACAGCCTTGCCGCCCGTGATCAAACGAATGTGCGGTTGCGCCACGGCGCGTTCGACGAACGCTGCGACACGATCACGATGCTGCGCAGTAATCAGCGGCCCCAACTCGGTCGACGGATCATCCTGCAACCCGCACTTGATGCTGCTGACCGCCGCGCCAAGCTTCTCGACGAATTTTTCGTAAATGCCTTGCTGCGCGTAGATCCTGCACGCTGCCGTGCAGTCCTGCCCGGCGTTGTAGAAGCCGAATGTACGAATGCCTTCAACCGCTGCATCAATATCAGCATCGTCAAAGATGATCACCGGCGCCTTGCCGCCCAGTTCCATGTGCATGCGTTTGACGCTGTCGGCGGTGCTGGAAATGATGTTCGAACCGGTCGCGATTGAGCCGGTCAGCGAGACCATGCGCACTTTCGGATGAGTCACCAACGGGCTGCCAACGGTAGGCCCACGACCAAACACCAGATTGAGTACGCCGGCCGGGAAGATTTCCGATGCCAGTTCGGCCAGACGCAACGCGGTCAGTGGGGTTTGTTCCGACGGCTTGAGCACCACGGTATTACCGGCGGCCAGTGCCGGGGCGATTTTCCAGGCGACCATCATCAACGGGTAATTCCACGGCGCGATGGAGGCGATCACGCCGACCGGGTCGCGGCGGATCATCGAGGTGTGGCCGGGCAGGTATTCACCGCCGGCCGAACCGCTCATGCAACGGCTGGCGCCGGCGAAGAAACGGAACACGTCAGCAATTGCCGGGATCTCGTCGTTGAGCGCGGCGCTGTAGGGTTTACCGCAATTGTCGGACTCGAGTTTGGCTAATTCTTCGCCGTGGGCTTCGATAGCGTCGGCGAGTTTGAGCAGCAGCAGGGAGCGGTCTTTCGGCGCGGTTTGCGACCACTCGGCGAAGGCGCTATCGGCTGCTCGCACGGCGGCATCGACCTGGGCTTCTGTGGCTTCGTTGATTTCCACCAGCACTTCGCCGAGCGCCGGGTTGAGCACCGGTTGGGCTGGGCCTTCGCCGTTGACCAATTGGCCGTTGATCAAGAGTTTGGTTTGCATGCTTTTGTCCTCTTCGAATCCATTGTTTTATCTGTGGAAACCGGATCCTGTGTAGGAGCTGCCGCAGGCTGCGATCTTTTGATCTTGATTTTCAAAAGCAACATCAACAGATCGCAGCCTTCGGCAGCTCCTACAGGGGGATTTCAATTATTTTCCGCCACTGCCGGCGACGCTCTCACCACCCCGAGTCAGGTAGTACGCGCCAAGGATCGGCAGCATGGTCACCATCATCACCAGCATGGCGACGACGTTGGTCACCGGCACATCCCGTGGGCGGCTGAGCTGGTTGAGCAGCCACAGCGGCAACGTGCGTTCATGGCCTGCGGTAAATGTGGTGACGATGATTTCGTCGAACGACAGCGCAAACGCGAGCATGCCGCCGGCCAGCAACGCCGAGCCGAGATTGGGCAGCATGATGTAGCGGAAGGTCTGCCAGCCATCGGCGCCCAGGTCCATCGAAGCCTCGATCAGACTGTGCGAAGTGCGGCGCAGGCGGGCGATGACGTTGTTGTAGACGATCACCACGCAGAAGGTCGCGTGGCCGACGATGATGGTGAACATTCCCGGCTCGATCCCCAGCGTCTTGAACGTCGCCAGCAACGCGATACCGGTGATGATCCCCGGCAGCGCGATCGGCAGGATCAGCATCAACGAAATACCCTGTTTGCCGAAGAAATCCCGGCGGTACAAAGCCGCCGAGGCGAGCGTGCCGAGCACCATCGCGATCAATGTGGCAATGGCCGCGATTTGCAGCGACAGCTTGATCGATTCCAGAACGTCTGGCCGCGAAAACGCCACGCTGAACCAGTGCAACGTAAAGCCCTTCGGCGGAAAGCTGAACGCGGCCTCTTCGGTGTTGAAGGCGTAGAGGAAGATGATCAGGATCGGGAAGTGCAGAAACACCAACCCGCCCCAGGCTGCGATGCGCAGACCTATAGACGCATGCCCTTGTGATGAAGAGTCAGAGTGCATCGAAGGCCCCCAGTCGTTTGACGATGGACAGGTAGATGGCGATCAACACAATCGGCACCAGCGTAAACGCGGCGGCCATCGGCATGTTGCCGATCGCACCCTGCTGCGCATAAACCATGCTGCCGACAAAGTAGCCCGGCGGGCCGACCAGTTGCGGCACGATGAAGTCGCCCAATGTCAGCGAAAACGTGAAGATCGATCCGGCAGCAATTCCCGGAATCGACAGCGGCAAAATCACCTGCATAAATGTCTGACGCGGCTTGGCGCCAAGGTCGGCGGAGGCCTGTAACAACGACGGCGGCAGGCGCTCAAGCGAGGCCTGAATCGGCAGGATCATGAACGGCAGCCAGATGTAGACGAACACCATGAAACGGCCGAGATGCGAGGTCGACAAGGTGCTGCCCCCGACGCCGGGAATACCGAGGATGAACTGCAACACCGGCTCCAGCCCCAGATGCTGAACGAACCACTGCGCCACGCCGCCCTTGGCCAGGAGCAACGTCCATGCGTAAGCCTTGACGATGTAACTGGCCCACATTGGCATCATCACCGCGATGTAGAAAAACGCCTTGGTCTTGCCCGTGGTGTAACGCGCCATGTAGTAGGCAATCGGGAACGCCACAATGGCGCTGGCAATCGACACGACGATGGCCATGCTCAGCGTACGCAGGATGATGTCGAAGTTAGATGGCTGAAACAGTGCGGCAAAATTCGCCAGGGTCAGGTCAGGGGTGACCGCCATGGTGAAGTCGTCGAAGGTGTAGAAACCTTGCCACAACAGCACCAGCAGCGAGCCAAGATAGATCGCGCCGAACCACAGCAGTGGCGGCACCAGCAGCATCGACAAATACAAATTCGGCTTGCGGTAGAGCAGGTTGGAAAACCTGCGCAGCGGCGGCGATTGAGTCATCGCGAGCGTGCTCATCTCAGACCCCACTCGTCACGGTGTCGTGCAGCGGGATCATCGCCTCCCGCGCCCAGCGTGCGCTCAGGCGCTGGCCGGTCTGATGCTGTGCGCTGCTGTCGAGCCACTGGTTGTTGGCGTGGCTGATGCTCAGGGTCTGGCCGTTTTCCAGCGTCAGTTCATAGCGCGTGGCGCTGCCCTGATACTGGATGTCGTGGAGCAGACCGCTGACTTCGATTTCATGGCTGGCCAATGGGCCTTCAGCAAAGCGCACGTGCTCCGGACGGATTGAAAACGGCTGCGGATGACCACTGAGCTGGCGTGCCATTTCGCCACGAATCACGTTCGAGGTGCCGACGAATTCGGCGACGAATGTGGTGGTGGGTTTCATGTACAGATTGCGCGGGGTATCGACCTGCTCGATGCGGCCCTTGTTGAACACGGCGACGCGGTCGGACATCGACAGCGCTTCGGTTTGATCGTGGGTGACGAAGATGAAAGTGATACCGAGCTGGCGTTGCAGTTTCTTCAGCTCGCTTTGCATTTGCTCGCGCAGCTTTAAATCGAGGGCGCCCAAAGGCTCATCGAGCAGCAGCACGCGGGGTCGATTGACCAAGGCGCGGGCGAGGGCGACACGCTGGCGCTGGCCGCCGGACAATTGCACCGGTTTACGTTCGCCGTAGCCGCCGAGGGCGACCATGTCCAAGGCTTCTTCTGCGCGTTTGTGGCGTTCGTTTTTGCCCACGCCTTTGACTTTCAAGCCGTAGGCGACGTTGTCGAGCACGTTCATGTGCGGGAACAGCGCGTAATCCTGAAACACAGTGTTTACGTCACGTTGATACGGCGGCAAACCCGCCGCTTCGGCGCCGTGGATGCGGATCGAGCCGGCGCTCGGTTGTTCGAATCCGGCGATCAGGCGCAGGCACGTGGTTTTGCCCGAGCCGGAAGGGCCGAGCATGGAAAAGAACTCGCCGTCCTGGATATCGATGGAAACCCGGTCAACGGCTTTCACTTCGCCAAACTGCCGGGAAACGTTGGTGAACTGGACTGCAAGCGTCATGGTGCGGTGCTCCGGTAAAGCAGGCTTTCAAAGAATGATCAGGTGTTGCGTCGAAAAGATCGCAGCCTTCGGCAGCTCCTACAGGATGTGTGCCGGACGCTGAATTTTCGGTGCTCGCGGTCGGTGTAGGAGCTGCCGAAGGCTGCGATCTTTTGATCTTGAAGGGGCTTACCTACCGCCCATGATCGCTATGTAGTCCTGCGTCCAGCGGCTGTACGGCACAAACTTGCCGCCCTCAGCCTGTGGAGTTTTCCAGAAGGCGATCTTGTCGAACTGGTCGAAACCGTTGGTCTTGCAACCCTCGGCGCCGAGCAACTCACTGCCTTGGCAAGCCGCCGGCACGGCCGGTAACGAGCCGAACCACGCCGCCACGTCACCCTGGACTTTCGGTTGCAGCGACCAATCCATCCACTTGTACGCGCAGTTCGGGTGCTTGGCCTCGGCGTGCAGCATGGTGGTGTCGGCCCAGCCGGTAGCGCCTTCTTTCGGGATGGTCGACGCGATTGGCTGCTTCTCGTTGATCAGGCCGTTGACCTGATATGGCCAGGCGCTGGAGGCGACCACGCCTTCGTTTTTGAAGTCGCTCATCTGCACCGTGGTGTCGTGCCAGTAGCGGTGGATCAGCGGCTGCTGGGCGCGCAACAGATCGAGCACGGCTTTGTACTGTGCTTCGTTGAGTTGATACGGATCGCTGATACCTAATTCAGGCTTGGCGGACTTGAGATACAGCGCCGCATCGGCGATGTAGATCGGTCCGTCATACGCCTGCACACGGCCCTTGTTCGCTTTGCCGTCCGGCAGGTTCTGCGCGTCGAACAGCACATTCCAACTGGTCGGTGCAGTCTTGAACACGTTGGTGTTGTACATCAGCACGTTCGGCCCCCACTGGTACGGGGTGCCGTAAGTCTGATTGTTGACCACGTACCAAGGCGCATCTTTCAGGCGTGGGTCGAGGGTTTTCCAGTTCGGGATCAACGTGGTGTTGATCGGTTGCACACGCTTGCCGACGATCAGACGCAGCGACGCATCGCCCGACGCGGTGACCAGGTCGTAACCGCCCTTGGCCATCAGGCTGACCATTTCGTCAGAGGTCGCGGCGGTTTTCACGTTGACCTTGCAGCCGGTTTCTTTCTCGAAACCGCTCACCCAGTCGTAGGCCTTGTCGCTCTCGCCACGTTCGATGTAGCCCGGCCAGGCGACGATATCCAGCTGACCTTCACCAGCGCCGACAGCCTTCAGCGGTTCTGCCGCTTGCAGGCTGGCGCTGGCCAGCAAGGCCGTGGTGATTGCACTGAGCAGTGCGGTCTTGTGCACGAACATGGTTGAACCCTCTTCTTTAAATTATGGTCGGGGCAGTTGTGAACGCGGTGAAGCATGCCGTTGGCGGCTTGTTATTAGCGTATTCAGAGATGCTGGCCGTGGCGGGCCATGATGTGCCGCACCACGCTGTAGTCCTGAAGCGAATCGCTGGATAAGTCTTTGCCATAACCTGAACGTTTCAGCCCGCCGTGGGGCATTTCGCTGACCAGCATGAAATGGCTGTTGATCCAGGTGCAGCCGTATTGCAGGCGGGCGGCGACTTGCATCGCCTTGTCCAGATTCTGCGTCCACACCGACGAGGCGAGGCCGTATTCGGAGTCGTTGGCCCAGTCCACGGCTTGGGCGAGTTCATCGAAACGGGTCACGGTCACCACCGGGCCGAACACTTCGCGCTGGACGATTTCATCGCTCTGCTTGCAACCGGTTAGCAGCGTTGGTTGGTAGTAGAAACCGGCGCCGGAATGCACCGCCGCGCCGGTCACCCGCTCGATGTGCGGCTGACCGAGGGCGCGTTCAACGAAACTGGCCACGCGATCGCGCTGGCGGGTGCTGATCAGCGGGCCGATTTCGTTGTCGGCATCGCGCTTGCCAGCGAAGCGCAGACTGCTGACAGCGGCACCGAGTTCTGCGACCAATTTGTCGTGAATGCCGGCCTGGGCGTAGATCCGGCAGGCGGCGGTGCAGTCTTGCCCGGCGTTGTAATAACCGTAGGTGCGCACGCCTTCGACCACGGCTTTCAGATCCGCGTCGTTGCAGACGATTACCGGGGCTTTGCCGCCGAGTTCAAGGTGTGTGCGTTTCAGGGTTTTCGCCGCGGCCTGAAGGATTTTCTGCCCGGTGACGATATCGCCGGTCAGCGAGACCATGCGGATTTTCGGGTGACTGACCAAATGGCTGCCGACGCCTTCGCCACCGCCGCAGATGATGTTGATCACCCCACGCGGCAGGATTTCGGCGAGCGCAGGAGCCAGCGCGAGGATCGACAGCGGCGTGTGCTCGGACGGCTTGAACACCAGCGTGTTGCCGGCGGCGAGGGCCGGGGCGATTTTCCACGCGGCCATCATGATCGGGTAGTTCCACGGTGCAATCGATGCGACGACGCCAATCGGATCGCGGCGCACCATGCTGGTGTAACCCGGCAGGTATTCGCCGCTGAGCTGGCCGGTCTGGCAGCGCACGGCTCCGGCGAAGAAACGGAACACGTCGACGGTCGCAGTCAAATCGTCCTGACGGGCCAGATGCAACGGCTTGCCGCAGTTCAGCGATTCGAGGCGGGCGAGGTGGTCGGCGTGTTTTTCGACCGCGTTGGCGATCTCCAGCAGCAGGTTGGAGCGTTGCTGCGGCGTGGTGCGCGACCATTCGGCAAAGGCGCGGTGGGCGGCGAGGATGGCAGCTTCGACCTGCTCGGTGCTGGCCTCGGCGATGTGCGTGAGAATTTCACCGTTGGCCGGATTGAGGATCGGCTCGACAAAGCCTTCGCCGGCGACCAGTTCGCCGTCGATCAACAACGCGGTACACATCGGGGTCTGCGCGCCAGCCATTTTGCGAGTTCTCTTTTCTTGTATGGCCATTGGTGCTCCCTGTGCACCGGGAGCCGACCGTCTTATAGATGCAGCAAGACTAGTGCGCGGCTCCGGGGGCGACAAATTCTAAATACTGAAGGTGGCATTCGATTAAATAGATGGCTTGCGTCCGCCGTGGGGTTGTTCGCGGGCCACGGTCAGAAATGGATCAACCAGCGCCGGCCGCGCGGTGCCACGACGCCAGGCCAGCCCGACATCGAGGGTTTGGTTGAGGTCAGCAATTGGCCGCGCTTCGATGATGTCGCCTTCCAGCGACCATGGGCGATACGTCATGTCCGGCTGGATCGACACGCCCAGACCCGCCGCTACAAGGCTTCGCACCGCTTCGGTTGAAGCGGTTCTCAGCGTGATCTTCGGTTGCAGTCCCGCACCGCGCCACAGGCGTTGAGCATTGCGATCCATCTCGTCGACGTTGAGTTGAATCAACGGTTCGCGGGCAACATCGACGAGGTTGATGCTGTCGTGCTCCAGCAGCGGATGCTGTGCCGGCAGCCACAAACGGTGTGGCGAATGGGTCAGAACCTCAGTTTGCAGGGCATGGCGGTCTTCGAGGTTGGAGAGGATCAATACGCTGACATCGATCTCGCCACTGACCAGCAGATGCTCGATGTAGGGGCGCTCGTCCTCCATCACCCGGATCTCGACATTGGGATAAGCGCGCTGAAACCGGGTGACCAAATCTGCGAGGTAGTAACCCGCGACAAGGCTGGTCACGCCGATGATCAACTGCCCGGCAACCTGATCGGTGCTCTGTTGCAGGCTGCGTTTGGCGTTATCGACTGTCGCCAGAATCAGGTGCGCCTGGCGTAGGAATTGATGACCCTGATGCGTCAGCGTCATGCCTTTGGCGTGTCGGCTGAACAGGCTGACGCCGATTTCTTCTTCCAGTTGCTGGATCGCCAGGGTCAGTGTCGATTGGGAAATGAACGCCGTTTGCGCAGCAGCGGAGATCGAGCCGGTCTCGGCCACGGCGATGAAGTGACGGATCTGACGCAGGGTCATCATGAGAAGGGTACCCAGTGGGCGGTTTTTATAGATTGGCTGGAGTGTATATCTATTTTCACGAAGGGCAGTCCGATGCCGAGCAACATCTGGAAGCACACTCGTGAGCAGGGCAGGGGCACTTTCGAACTAGGCTGAGGGCCTTATACATCCGGATAACCCCTGTTTGGAGGCGGAACATGAACACCCGTGGATTGCTCGATCAACTACTCAAATCCGGCCAGGATCTGTTGCAGAACAAGGCTGGCGGGTCGCAGAACAAATCGGCTGGCGGCGGGCTGGGCGGCTTGCTTGGTGGGTCTTCCGGCGGCAGTGGCCTCGGCGGTCTACTGTCAGGTGCCGGCGGTGGCGCACTGGCGGCGGGCGCCATGGGCCTGCTGCTCGGCAGTAAAAAGGCGCGTAACGTCGGCGGCAAAGTCGCTGTCTACGGCGGCCTAGCCGCGCTGGGCGTGTTGGCATATAAAGCCTACGGCAACTACAACGCCCAAAAAGGCACCGCACCACAACGCGAACCCCAGACCCTCGACCGCTTGCCTGCGGCGCAGGTCGAGCTGCACAGCCAGGCGATCCTCAAGGCCCTCGTCGCCGCAGCCAAAGCTGACGGCCATATCGACGACCGCGAACGCCAACTGATCGAAGGCGAATTCACCAAACTCGACAACGACCAGGAGCTCCAGCACTGGCTGCATGCCGAACTCAACAAACCCCTTGACCCAACAGACGTTGCCCGCGCGGCAAGCACCCCGGAAATGGCGGCAGAGATGTACATCGCCAGTGTGATGCTGGTGGACGAGGAGAACTTCATGGAGAAGAGCTATCTGGATGAGTTGGCGCGGCAGTTGAAGCTGGAGCCGGGGTTGAAGGTGGAGTTGGAGAAGCAGGTGCGGTTGGCTGCAGTTTAATTATTCGAGCCTGCAAGGCTTGGGGGGGCAGGCAGTCGGTTAAACCCCCCCGATTGTTTTGCAGGCTTAGATATTTCGATTCTGAGAGCTACCACTTTCAGTCTTTTTCCGTTAGGACTGCGTCTCTGGGTTTCAGACATGGGTTTCAGGAAAACAAGGGAGCTTGGTTTGGCCCTTTTCTATTCAGCACTTGCCTAGACAGCTCCGTCGTTGCGATAGGCTTTGATGTTGGCCGTAGTAATACTTTTTGCGTTGCATGTGACATCGCATGAGATCATTGATCTTAAGTTTTAGCTTGTAAGTGTGGTTTTCATTTGTGATAGATATGAGCACGGATACGGTGAAACTGAAGTTTTTTATTTTGAGGTTTTTAACAGGGTTTATATAAAGATCAAATTCATACTCGTTGTACTCTTTTTCTAACCATTTCTTGGGTGCGGCTGACTGCTCTATTTTGCTATGCAGTTTTAGATGTATTGAGTTTCCGTCCAGTAATGCATAAGAAAGGCTCATGTTTGCTGGGGGTGGCCTTCAACAAAAATAGAAGTCCAGTGAATTTTGTTGGAGATTGAAGATGTCCACATTGTTTATATTGCTTAAATATGGGTTTATTCAGAAGTAGACCACGTTTAGAAATCGAGAGGTCGGCAGTTTTTCAGGGGTGGACTACATCTTGCTTGCATTTTTATATCTCTTCCAGTGGTGGAGGATATTCATAGTAAGCTACGTTTAGAGAGCGAAAAATGAAGATTATTCAGAGACAGGCTACATCAGCAGAATAGAAGCGTAGCCTGCCCCGGCTTCATTAAGAATGATGATTAAGAAGATGATTCGCTAAAATCAATTTCTCCTTCGCTACTAATGCAGCCGATGAAGCTTAGGCTTTCAGAGAAGAAGTAAGTATGTTGAGGGATGTCCGCGAAAATCGCTAGAGTGCATTCTAAATTTACTGTGCTTATTCTGTATGCGTTATCTGTAAGAGAGTCGCCAATGAATACAATCTCGGGAGTGTTGAGGGTTCTTATTTTTTTTGAAACGTCAATAAAAGCTTGGCTGGCCTCTTTTTTTACGTAGTTCATGCTGTTGGGGAGAGAGTTCCAAGCTATTTTAGACCCACTAAATGGAAATTTTTTATTGATGCTAGATACAAAGCTATCATGTACTTCGGGTTTCAATTTTTCGAAAGTAATGTTGGAGTCTGATAGATCTTTTTCAAGCTCGTCGTCGAAATAACTCATTTTTTAAATGCCTTGAGCAGTTTTAATACTGTTTTTTCACTTGCGTTGAAGAGGTAGTGTGGGGCAGGTTTTTTTCCTGACCAGACGTTTATGTGAGCACCACTTCTTTCATCGTATTCTATTCGGTAGCCAGTCTTTCCATCAGCAGTTTGCATACCTACGTTCTTTCCTGCGTTTGTACCAAACTTGCCAATTGTTGGCTTCTCTGCCTTGAATCCATTGCTTTCAAGCCACTCAAGTGCTTTATTGCGAGCTTGCTCGAAGTGTTCGAATTCTAATGTTTCTCCCACCTCAGGAGGTGTTGTTTTCTGCGGAGGTTTTTTTGGGGTAGAACCGTTTGTTTGCTTACAAACCAGCCCTAAGGGGTCTATCCAGCCAGTTGGATTTGGCACGTACTGGTAGTTGTTCAACCCACCCGCAAGCTTAATCGGATCTGACGTTAGAAAACGTCCAGTGCTCGGATTGTAGTAGCGATGGCGGTTGTAGTGTAGGCCTGTCTCCGTATCGAAGTACTGTCCCTGGAAGCGCAGCGGATTGTCGATTTCGCTGACGTCTAGTGCCGCAAGGTTTCCGTAGGCCCGATATTTCGCCGACCACATGATCTCGCCGCTGTAATCAGTGAGTTCCTGCGGCGTGCCCAAGTGGTCGAGTTGGTAGTAAAACGGCGTGGCCTTGCGCGGGCCTTCTCCGTCGAGCATCGCAAGCGGGCGGAAGCTGCCGGGCTCGTAAATGTAGCTGCGATAGCGATTGTCGGCGCTTTCCGCGATCAATCGTTCGCCTTGCCACAGAAACTCGGTGGTGTGGCCGTCAACGGTTTTCTCGATTCGGCGGCCGAAGGCGTCGTACTTGTAGCTGGCGGTACTGCCGCCGGGCAGGCTGACGCCGATGAGGCGATGCTGGCAGTCGTAGCGGTATTCGGTGACGAGTTTTTGGCCGGCGCCGCGACGTTCACGGATCAGGTTGCCATAGGCGTCGTAGTCGTAGTGGCGGTCTCCCTGCATCAGCAGGCGGTTGCCTTTGACGTTCGCGAGGTTGGCTGTGCCTTCGTTGTTCTGGCCGAGTAGGTTGCCCGCCGGGTCGTGGGCGAAACTTTCCGGTGTGGCGCCTCGTACGCTGATCAGGATCCAGTGAGCGTACTGCCATCCGGCAGGTGGCAGTGGCTCAATTGGCCGACGCTGTCGTACTCATAACGCGTCGTGCCCCAGCTTTGGTGCTCCTTGATCAGCCGATCCTGAACGTCGTACTCGTAGGCAAGAAGCCAATTGCCGTCGTCCACGTTAACCAGGCGTCCCAGTGCGTCGTAGCTGTAGTGGATCTCTTCGCCGTCGGCGAGGGTTTTCTCAATAAGTCGGTCAGCGGCATTGCGTTGGTGCTGATAAACCTTGAGTTTTATTAAAAGTTATTTATTGTTTCAGGAAGTTCGGTGTATCTAATTTTTTTAACTTTTAGCGTTTCAAGTAGCGATGTGGTTTTGTTTAGGTTTTCTGCTGGTGTTATAAGTTGCAAGGTTGAGTGGGTATCGCTTTCTAAAAAACGAACAATGGTTACTTCTCTATCAGTTGTGATAAAGTTCAGAATGCTTTTTGAAGTGACTGCCTTGTCACCTTCACTCAACTGATCCCATAGGGTGTTTAAGTCAGTGTTGCTCTTTTTTAGAATTAGGAAGGTGTTTCTGTGTTGTGTTAGTTCGTCTGGTTTTAATTTGTTTTTGTTAGTAGTGATGGGGTCTAAGTAAGAGTATATTTTTGTTTTTATATTTTTCTTGATGATTCCATTGTCGCCTAGAGTACCTTCAATCTCCTTGCGTAGACGAATCTCTTGGATCTTTTGATCTTCCAGTGAGTAGCCAACAGTTCGCCACTTTATAGTTATAGGCCATTCCAATTCCAGTGAATGACTAATTTTTTCCCAAGTCGACCATATCTCCTGCAAAGACGCCGAAATAAGTGTGAAGCTCACAAAATCAGGAGAATATATGTGCTCGGGTTGCTCGCAAAGCTTGATGCCTGAGTCGCAGATGTAAAATATGCTCATGGTTATTCTTTTTTGAAGTATGTATGTGAATTTTCACCCTCTTTCAGGGATGCCTTCGTGCCGGTAGTTTTCGTTACCTCGGTATTAAAATGAGGTCCTTCATTTCCTTTTACATGTCCCAGTGAATGTTCTCTAATCGTGACAATTTGACCGTTGTTCAGGCGGAATTCATACACGCGACTCATAACGCGGCCGGGCTGGTCAGTAAGTACTTCTTTATATGACCTTGATGGCTGCTGCGATAGTGGAACTCCTCCGACCTTTTTAGCCTGCCTGAATGCTGTCCTTCTCGTCAGAGTGGTGTCATGGCCTATTGGCGGCTCAACCTCACCTGTTTCTACTTTTGAGTCGCTTGTGTCATCTGCCTTTTTTCTGATTCCGTTTTTCGATTTTCCGGGACACTTAG
Source organism: Pseudomonas sp. LBUM1652 (assembly GCF_059716105.1). Lineage (NCBI taxonomy): Bacteria > Pseudomonadati > Pseudomonadota > Gammaproteobacteria > Pseudomonadales > Pseudomonadaceae > Pseudomonas > Pseudomonas sp. LBUM1652. The sequence goes on from NZ_CP166804.1 coordinate 1,215,833, forward strand.
TGCTCAACCCCAACGGATCCACCCACCCCGTAGGGTTAGGCACGTACTGGTAGTTGTTCAATCCACCCGCAAGCTTAATCGGATCAGGCGTCAAAAACCGTCCAGTGCCCGGATTGTAGTAGCGGTGCCGGTTGTAATGTAACCCCGTCTCGGCATCGAAATACTGGCCCTGGAAGCGCAGCGGATTATCGATTTCGCTGACGTCCAACGCCGCAAGGTTTCCGTAGGCCCGATATTTCGCCGACCACATGATCTCGCCGCTGTAATCAGTGAGTTCCTGCGGCGTGCCGAGGTGGTCGAGTTGGTAGTAAAACGGCGTGGCCTTGCGCGGGCCTTCGCCATCGAGCATCGCAAGCGGGCGGAAGCTGCCGGGCTCGTAGATGTAGCTGCGATAGCGATTGTCGGCGCTTTCCGCGATCAATCGTTCGCCTTGCCACAGAAACTCGGTGGTGTGGCCGTCAACGGTTTTCTCGATTCGGCGGCCGAAGGCGTCGTACTTGTAGCTGGCGGTACTGCCGCCGGGCAGGCTGACGCCGATGAGGCGGTGCTGGCAGTCGTAGCGGTATTCGGTGACGAGTTTTTGGCCGGCGCCGCGACGTTCACGGATCAGGTTGCCAAAAGCGTCATAGTCGTAATGGCGGTCACCCTGCATCAGCAGGCGGTTGCCTTTGACGTTGGCGAGGTTGGCTGTGCCTTCGTTGTTCTGGCCGAGTAGGTTGCCCGCTGGGTCGTGGGCGAAGCTTTCTGGTGTGGCGCCGCGAACGCTGATCAGCCGATCCAATGGATCGTAGTGATAGCTGCGGTTGCCTTTACGACTGTCGTCAATGCCGGCCAGGTTACCGTTGGCATCGTAGTTGTAGCGGCGATGGAACAGGTTTTTGTCCCGCTGGCCTACGCTGTGCGCTTGCAGTCGGCCCTGTTCGTCGTACTGATATTGGCTGAGCAGCAGGCCTTGCTGGCGTTGCTGTTCGCGACCGGCGCTGAACTGGTGAGAGGTCAGGCGTGAACCGTTAAGGTCGATGCTACTCAGACGTCCGCCTGACACGTGACGGTAATCGAGCGTACTGCCATCCGGTAGGCGGCAGTGGCTCAATTGGCCGACGCTATCGTATTCATAACGCGTCGTACCCCAGCCTTGGTGCTCGGTGATCAACCGGTCCTGCACGTCATATTCGTAAGCAAGCGGCCAGTGACCGTCGTCGACGTTGACCAGGCGACCTAGGGCGTCGTAGCTGTAGTGGATTTCCTCGCCGTCGGGCAGGGTCTTCACCAGCAGGCGACCAGAGGCATCGCGCTGGTACTCGCTGATCAGTTCGCTGCCGTCGTCGCCGAACTCGGTTTTCTTCAGCAGTTGACCGTTGAGGTCGTACTCGTAGGCGGTGCGGCGACCGTCGAAACCGGTTTCCTGCTGGATCAGTCCGTTCGAGTAGTAGTCGAGCTGATAGCGCTCGCCGCGCTCGTTCTCAATCTCGGTGAGGTTGAGTTGTGAGTTCTCGTAGCGGTAGCGCAGTTGGCTGCCGTCCGGATTGATGCGGCGGCTGACCAGGTGAAGGTTGTCGGCGTACTCATAGCGAGTGATGCGTCCGAGTTCGTCGCGTTCGGCGGTGACCCGGCCATACGGGTTATAGGTGAAAGCACGGGTGGCGCCGCCGGGCAGGGTGACTTGGGTCAGACGATCAGCAGCGTCCCATTGGTAATGAGTGATGGCGCCGCATTCGTCCTGCCGGGTGATTTGCCGGCCGAGTGCATCGTAGCGGTACTTGCGCTGACCACCGTCCGGCAGGCGTTCTTCGAGCAATTGACCAAGGTTGTTCCAACCCAGTTGATGGCGGCTGCCGTCGGGGTGACGAATTTCCAGCAGTCGGCCCTGACGGTCATAGCTGTAGTAGGTTTCGTTGCCGTCCGGGTCGGTTTGTTGGGTGATGTCACCCTGACGGTTGCGCTCATACTTCCAGCGCGCCTTGCCCCGCTGTACATCGATGAGTTGGCCGTTGAAATAGTTATAACGGGTCGGAACACCTTCCGGCGGTATGACCGCGATTAAGCGTCCGGCCTCGCTGTATTGGTATTCGGTGATGGCGCCCATCGGGTCTTTTACGGCGATCAGACGACCTTGATCGTCATAGGCGTTCTGCGTTTCACCGCCATCAGGTGCGGTCTCGCTGACCAGACGGGCGTTTTCGTCATGCACATAGACCAGTTCACTGCCGTCGGCGTTGTAAACGGTCACCGAACCTTTGTCGTCCCACTCGTAACGAGCTTCCATTTGCGAATAGTTAGCCCAGTGACGGACGCACCGGGAAAGCTTGCCTTCGCGCTCCCATTCCCAGAAAAAACTTGCTCCACCGGCCATTTGTCGTTCGAGGATGACGTGTTGGTCGTTATAGCGGTAATGCTCGGTTTCACCTGCTGCGTTTGTGGAAGAAACGAGCTGATTGCATGCATTGTATTTGTAAGTGACGAGCGTCTGAATGGTCAGCCACGGATCCTGGCGTTCACCACGTTCGTTGTACTCCGGGCGTTGTTGCTGTTGATCGACGGCCATAATGTGACGGTCGTCGTAACGCAGTAGCAGAGCTCGACCTGCGCCATTGTCGATACGCTGAATACGGCCAACAAAGTCATAACTGATGTGCAACCGATTTTCATAGGCGTCGCTGATCGTTGTCAGGCGCCCGGCGCGGAAGTGGTAGAAGCGTGTTTTTGGCCCGGCTTGGGTCAAGATAAGTTCGCCGGGTGCACTCCCCAGATAAATCGCTGCCTGCGCCAGACTATTGGTGATAGCCGGACGCTGTTCGGTTGGCATCGGGAAGCGGGTCTGGCGGTTCTCATTGTCTGTCCACAGAACGCCCTCATCGTCGAGCTGTAAACGATGGGACAGCGAATGACTCCAGCCGTGTCCGAGTCGGCTGTCGATTTCAACCGCGCTGCTGCGATACAGACGTGTCCACTGGAAAGGCAGCAAACCGCCCAGTTCACCATCTGTCAGTGTCAGCAATTCTTCACCGGTCACCATCGACACGGGGTCGCCACCAGAACATGTATCGTCAACACACTGAGCGGGTTCGTCGGCGGGGTTCTTCGATTGTTCAGGCGCGTTGTCGACCTTTTCTACTTGCTCGGCACGTGAGGCTGGTTCATTTTTTCTGCGAGCCTGAATCTGCGCATCGGACTCCACTTTTCCGCCGCTGACAGGGTGTTTCTGCTCTGGAGCCTTTGCCGTTTCTGCAGGTTTAGGGTTGGCAATCTGAACGTCAGCTTTTCGCGCCGGGTTAAATGTCGCATCGCCATTAAGCAACAACGGCTTGGACGCCTCGGTGTGCGTAGTAGCCTTTGATTTGCTGACCTTCATCAGCATCCCGGTGAAGTCTTCAATCAGTTTTATGACTTTGCCGCTGCTCTGCACACCTTTGACGGCTTTCGTGCCCACACGCACAGCCAGGCCCAGACCGCCGGTGAGGACGACACCGACAAGAATGTTCAGCAGGAATTCTGTGCTCATCTGCGCCAACACTTCCGTGCAGGTCTGAGGGGGCAGCATCTGCACCCATGCCACAATTGCAGCGACGTAGATCCACATCAGTGGCTCATCGCTGGCAATCAACAGGGCGGTGTGAATGGCCTCGGCGGAGGCGTCATAGATCTTTTTGATCTGTTCTTCGGTGAAGAACTTTTTCAGTTTTTCGTAGTTCTCGCGGGGGTGAGCAACCAGGTCGTAGAGGCTCTTGATATCGCCCCACAGACCCATGATCGCTTTCAGAAAACCTTCCCAAGCGGCTTCCAGTTCTTGCAACGCGCGACCGCCGAACGATGCATCAGTGTGGGCCTGCCACAACGGAAGGAAGCTGGTGCTCCACTCGGTTTGCAACCAGCCACCGAGTTCACCGATTACGCCTTGGTAGGAGTTGAACAGGCTATCGATCTGGGCAGGAGTTGGATTAGGGAAAAACGTAATTTTGTACTGCTGATTGGGTGTGAGCCCGGAGACTTCCAGGATTCCGGTCGAATCGATGGTTTTGTTGATTGCAGGGCCGACCTCGTTCTTGCCAACGAAGCGGCCATCAACCACAGGCGTCAAACGCACCGGCGTATTGCCAATCGGCACAAAGCGAGCGGATTCGAAACTGTGTACCAGCACAAGTTTGCCGTTCGCCGGGCAGTTGGCATAAAGAGTATTTTCCTTTTTGCTGTCCTTGTCCGCCGTACCGACTTCGTCACCGACCTTGAACTGCTGCTCAGCATCCAGAATGCCGCCATACCAGGCTTCGGCATGCTCGCGGTAGTCCTTAAGGCACTTTTTGAAGTCATTGATGATTGCCTGAGCATCAGGTTGCTTTGCTGTGAGGTTGCCAACAATCCCACCCATCAAAACGCTCATACAACCACCTCATTTTCCAGATGGGCTTTCAGCAGCCCGGTAAAATTTTCTTCCGTGAGCGGCGTGCGTTTTACAAATCGCGCCACTTTTTGTTTCAAGTTCAACTCGGGGAACGAGAAGTACAGGTCGGCATGTTCATCCAGCAACCACTGCATCATGTTGCCGATGACGGTCGACGGATTTTCTTTGGTCAGTCCATCCAGCAACGGCTTCGGCACCTCCCACCACGGCCAATCCTTCACCTTCGGCACCGCCCTCGGTCCAACCTCCAGCGCCTGACCATTAATCAAATACCGCTCAAAAATCGGCATCACTTCCCCAGCCTTTTCCCCCAGCCCATGCAGGATCGGGTAGATATGCCGCCCATCCCAGAAGCGGAAAAATACCTCGGTGCCACCGGGCATCTTCACCTGCGTCAGGCTGCGCAAATGCTCGAACACGTCGTTCTGCTCCGAGCGCGACACCGCCAGCCAGCCCCAGTCGAGTGCGTCGGTTTCGGTGATCCACGGCAGGAATGCGGAGTTGGACTTGAGTTCGGTGACGTAGGGCATCACCGGTTGCCAGGTGGAGTAGGGCGTGCCGCCCCAGATTGGCAGGAGCTGGGCGGTGGGTTCGGTCAGGTACAGGTTTTTCAGGGCGTCGCTGTCGCTCGCCGCGCTGATAACCAGATACAAACGCTCGCCAGTCTGCAACGGCTGTTGTGCCAGCCAATCCTTGGGCGTAATTCGATCAGATGGCACAGGCACCTGCCTTGCATTTTTCGCATTCTTCGCAGAATGGTGCGTTGCGTTTGAGGGTGTTGATCTGGGCCGGGGTCAGGATCTGTCCGGCCTTGTCGGCGTCGGCCTGTTTCAGGATGCCGGGCATCAGCGGGGCGGCGCCCGTGCCGCTACCCGGGCTGCCGCCGGAGTTCATGTTGATCACCGGCCCGCTCATGGTGACACCGCCGGCATCGATCTTGATGAAGCTGCCGCCACCGACCAGCGTCAGTTCGGCGCCGGCTTCCATCACCACTTTCATGCCGCTGCTCAGGTGGATTTCCTGGCCGGCATCGATGAACTGACCGGTGCCGATCTTGATGTGCTGATTGACGCCCACGGTGAGGTGATCATTCGCACGCGCTTCGACTTTGCGGTCGGCGTACACGGTGTGGTGCTCTTCGGCCTTGAATTCGCTGTAGCTGTTTTTCTCGACAGTGTCGTGACGTTCGTTGCCGACGCGGATTTTCTGGTCGTGCTCGACGTTCTCGTCCCAGTCGCGCTGGGCGTGCAGATAAATCTGTTCCTGACCTTTTTTGTCTTCGATGCGCAGTTCGTTGTAACCGCCGCCACCCATTGAACTCAGGGTCTTGAAGGTGCTGCGGGTCTTGTTCGCGGGCAGGGCGTACGGGACGGTGTTTTCCTTGTGGTACAGGCAGCCGCTGATCAGCGGTTGGTCGGGATCGCCTTCAAGGAAGGTGACGAGCACTTCCATGCCGATGCGCGGGATGGCGATGCCGCCGTATTGGGCGCCGGCCCAGGCGCTGGATACACGCAGCCAGCAGCTGGTTTTGTCGTCGGCCTGGCCTTCGCGGTCCCAGTGGAATTGCACTTTGACGCGGCCGTACTGGTCGCAGTGGATCTCTTCGCCTTTCGGGCCTGTGACCACGGCGCTCTGGCTGCCGAGGATGCGCGGTTTTGGATGGCGCAGCGGTGGGCGGTTCGGCACGTCCCACGGGGTGGCCTGAAAGCGGTTGCGGTAGCCCTGGTGGAAATCGTCTTTGAGCGCGGTGGTGTCGCTGGTCACCGACTCTTCCAGCACTTGCGGCTGCTTGCCTTCGTGGAGGACTTCGGTCAGCAGCCAGAGGTCGTTCCATTTGGCTTTCGGGTGCGCGGTCAGCGCGAGGAAGTGGCCGCTGACCAGCAACGGCTGATCGCTCTTGCCTTCAGCCAGTTGGAAGTCGCTGCGGTGGCGTTCGAGGGCGCGTTTGGCCAGGTGCTTGCCGCGTTCGCGGTCGATGAAACGACCCGGATAATCGTAGTCTTCAAGATCGGGCAGGGCGTCGCCACGGTTTTCGCTTTCGAGGGTGATGCGTGGTTTTTCGAAGTCGTAGTCGCGGCGGGTGGTGCGGCTGGTGCGGGTTTCCAGGCGCAGGTCGAAGCGCTTGATCACCGGGTCGTTGGCGACCATGCCGGAGTCTTGCTGATAGGCCACAGGCTTGAGTTTCGGGAACACCGTCTGGTCATCGCCGAATACCAGTTTGTGTGCCGTCGCCGTGTGCTGGAAGTGGTAGTGAATGCCTTCTTCTTCGCACAGGCGCTGGATGAAATGCAGGTCCGACTCGTCGTATTGCACGCAGTAAATGCGCTCGGGGTAGATCGAACCGGTCTGGAAGTCGTAAGCGTTGCTCTGGATGCCGTGTTCTTCGAGGACCATGCCGATGATTTTCGGCACGGTGAGGTTCTGGAAGATGCGCTGGTTGACGCGGTGCGCCAGGTACGACAGTTGCGGGCGCAGGGTCACCGAATAACGGGTCAGGCGTTTGCCTGAGTCACCTTGCGCGGCGCGGTAGATCTGGCCGTGGATGCCGCTGCCGTCGGGCGACAGTTGCAGGAAGGCCGGTTTGTGCAGCAGGGTTTCGAGGTCCAGCGACGGCTGCTCACTGACCAGCTCCACCTCAAAGACAAAAGGCTGGCTGATGGCTTCCCGACCTTGCAGGGTAAACACCTGAAAATCAGCGGAAAGCCCTTCGATGGTCAGGGCAAAGTGGGTTTCATTGGCCGGCGCGAACATCCCTTGTTCCTCGTGCTGTACAGCGGCGCTCGTCGACGCCCGCAAAAGCGGGTCAACGTACGCGAAATTCTGGAGGGGCGTAAACAACATCGACCAGCAGAGCTGGCCGATGCTTGTAACGATCAGCCGTAATTAAACGACTGGAGCACGCCAGTCATCGGAACCCGAAGTACCGGATACTTCGTGGGTCCAGGTGATTTTGCGGTAGGTGAACTGCACTTCTTCCAGGTGGGTGAAGTGCGAGTTGCCTGGATCCTGGCAGTTGTGCATTTTGTTGTTGATGGCGACGATGATCGCGTCTTCCAGTTTGGTGGTGTAGTAGTGCTCTTGAGTACCTTGAGCCGAAGTACGGAACCACTGGATAACGATTTCGCTCATGCGCTCGCCGGAGGTCAGAGCGGCTTGCAGCAGTGGCGAAGCCTTGTCGTAGACCTTGGTGATCACAACTGGCTTGTGAACGCGCTGACCGGTTGGCTGACCGGATTGTGGGTCACGCGGGATGATCACGTCGTGGCTGAAAGCCTGAACCATAACCTGGTCTTCGTGGCCTTCCTGGTAGGTGTTGCCAACGGAGTCGGCGGTGAAGGCGCCGGCAGTGATCAGGCCTTGTTTTTCGCCGGTAACCGACATGTACGCTGGTGTTGCCATGGGATGCTCTCCTTGCGGATAAATTTAGGGTGCCCGGGAGGCGAAATCGCCCGGTGGGTGCCTGACTGGTATCAAGGAGCGTGCCAGGTTTTGCGAAGTCCCCGGCATGTGGGGGTTAAGCGGATGTTGGAGGCTAAACGCAGGATGTTTGGCCGTGGTTTGGGGGCAAAAGTGCGCAAGAAGTTGCGCAGTACTGCGCAACTTCTTGCGCACTTGGCTGCAGGCCATGAATGGCGTGAGCTGTAGCGATTTTAAGGGCGAAATATTACGAGCATGTGCGCAACTTCTTGCGCATCATGGCGCATTGCCTTGACTGGGCAAAAGCCACCGGTTTGGCAAATGACCGATCCAGCGCCCCTTTCTGCCAATCCGTCACTGGTCAGCCGCACCCCGGCTGCGGGAAAGTCCCCAGCCAGAGCCTGCGTTACCGAGCTCAGACAGGCCAATGGGTTAAAAAGCGTCTTATAAATGAAACAGCGCCCTCGGCTATACTCCCCGCATTTCGAATCAGGCACGAGGAATCACTGTGAAGAACTGGACGTTGCGCCAACGCATTTTGGCGAGCTTTGCGGTGATTATCGCCATCATGTTGCTGATGGTGGTCGTCTCGTATTCACGGCTGTTGAAGATCGAAGCCAGCGAAAACAGCGTGCGTGACGACGCGATTCCCGGCGTTTATTACAGCTCGATGATCCGTGGTGCATGGGTCGACAGTTACTTGCAGACCCAGGAACTGCTCGGGCTGAAGGAAGGGCAGGGCATCAGCAGCGAAGATGCGGCGGACTACAAGGCGTTCGAAAACCGCCTGCAAGAGCAGATGGCCAACTACCGCAAGACCATGGCCACCGATGAGGACCGTACTGAATTCGCGGCCTTCGAGAAGTACCACGATGTCTATATGCAGATTCAGGATCAGGTGCTGAGCCTGCACGGGCGCAATCTGGAAGCCGATGCGGTCAAGTTGTTCAACGAGAAACTGACTCCGGCCTGGTACAGCGGTCGGATGAAACTCAACGACATCATCGGTGAGAACAAGAAAGTCGCCGATCAGGCCATGGCCAACATCGATGATGCGGTGGCTGCGGCGAAGGTCAGTATGTTCATCTCGTTGCTGGTGGCCGTTCTGGCGGCTGGTGCCTGCGGTCTGCTGTTGATGCGCGCGATCATGGCGCCGATGAACCGCATCGTGGAAATCCTCGAAATCATGCGCACCGGCGACTTGAGCAGCCGTTTGAACCTCGACCGCAAGGACGAGTTCGGCGCCGTGGAAACCGGCTTCAACGACATGATGACCGAGCTGACCGCGCTGGTGTCCCAGGCACAGCGCTCGTCGGTGCAAGTGACAACCTCGGTGACCGAGATCGCCGCGACTTCCAAGCAACAGCAAGCCACCGCGACTGAAACCGCCGCCACCACCACCGAGATTGGCGCGACCTCCCGAGAGATTGCCGCCACCTCGCGGGATCTGGTGCGCACCATGACCGAAGTGTCCACCGCTGCCGATCAGGCTTCGGTGCTCGCCGGTTCCGGCCAGCAAGGCCTGGCGCGCATGGAAGACACCATGCACTCGGTGATGGGCGCCGCCGATCTGGTCAACGCCAAACTGGCGATCCTCAACGAGAAGGCCGGCAACATCAATCAGGTCGTGGTGACCATTGTTAAAGTGGCCGACCAGACCAACCTGCTGTCGCTCAACGCGGCGATCGAGGCCGAGAAGGCCGGTGAATACGGTCGCGGTTTTGCCGTGGTCGCCACCGAAGTGCGGCGTCTGGCGGATCAGACGGCCGTCGCGACCTATGACATCGAACAAATGGTTCGCGAGATCCAGTCGGCCGTGTCGGCGGGCGTGATGGGCATGGATAAGTTCTCCGAAGAAGTGCGTCGCGGCATGTCCGAAGTGCAGCAGGTCGGCGAGCAGCTGTCGCAGATTATCCATCAAGTGCAGGCGCTGGCGCCGCGGGTGTTGATGGTCAACGAAGGCATGCAGGCCCAGGCCACCGGCGCCGAGCAGATCAACCACGCGCTGGTGCAGTTGGGCGACGCCAGCAGCCAGACTGTCGAGTCGTTGCGTCAGGCCAGTTTCGCCATTGACGAACTGAGCCAGGTGGCCGTCGGGCTGCGCAGCGGCGTTTCGCGATTTAAAGTCTGATGAGCGAAATCATCGCCAAACGCAGCGTCGCGCAGGTGGCGAAGAAGGCGTTGTTCCTGCTGTTTCGCATCGGCAGCGAGCGCTACGCGTTGCGCGCCACCGAAGTGGCCGAGGTGCTGCCGCGTCTGCCGTTGAAACCGATTGCCCGTGCGCCGCATTGGGTTGCCGGAGTGTTTGCCTATCGTGGCGCGGTGGTGCCGGTGATTGATCTCAGCGCGCTGACGTTTGGCCAACCTGCCGAGGCACGCACCAGCACGCGTCTGGTGCTGGTTCACTATCGCCCGGACGAAGCACAACCGGCGCAATGGCTCGGGCTGATTCTTGAGCAGGCCACCGACACTTTGCGCTGCGATCCAGAAGATTTTCAGCCCTATGGCCTCGACAACCGTGAAGCACCGTACCTCGGCCCGGTGCGTGAAGATGCGCAAGGGCTGGTGCAATGGGTGCTTGTCAGTGACTTGCTCGATGATTCCGTGCGCGGGTTGCTGTTCCCGAATCCGCCACGGGATTCGGCGCAGCTTGAGGCGCAGTCATGAGCGGCGATCAGCGCTTTTTCGACTTCCTCAAGGAGCGTATCGGCCTCGATGTCACGTCGGTGGGGCCTGCGATCATCGAACGGGCGGTGCGTCAGCGCACCACACTTTCGCAGTCCGCCAATGCCGCCGAATACTGGCAACTGCTGCAAGGCTCGCGAGATGAGCAACAGGCACTGATCGAAGCGGTGATCGTCCCCGAGACCTGGTTTTTCCGTTACCCGGAATCTTTCGCCACGCTGGGCAAACTGGCGCGCAAGCGCCTCGGCGAGCTGAACAACATGCGCGCCTTGCGCATCCTCAGCCTGCCGTGTTCCACCGGCGAAGAGCCGTATTCAATTGCCATGGCGTTGCTTGATGCAGGTCTCAAACCGCATCAGTTCAAGGTCGACGGCATGGACGTCAGCCCGATCTCGGTGGAAAAGGCGCGACGCGCGCTGTACGGAAAAAACTCGTTTCGCGGCCAGGATCTGGACTTCCGCGAGCGGCATTTCACGCCTGAACAGGACGGCCATCGGGTCAACGAAAACGTTCGCGAGCAAGTGCGTTTGCAGGTTGGCAACGTGCTTGATCCCGCGTTGTTGGCCAACGAGCCAGCCTTTGATTTTGTGTTTTGCCGCAACCTGCTTATCTATTTCGATCAGCCGACTCAGAAGCAAGTCTTCGAAGTGCTCAAGCGCCTGACCCATGTTGACGGCGTGCTGTTTATCGGCCCGGCCGAGGGCAGTCTGCTCGGGCGGCTGGGCATGCGTTCGATCGGCATCCCGCAGTCGTTTGCGTTCAGTCGCCACAGCGAGCCTGTGCCTGAGCCGCTGCCAATTCTCAAACCCGTTCCGTTGCCCGTCAGCCAACCGCTGCGCAGTGCGCCGCCACCGCCGGTGCGTAATCGGCCGTTTGCCCCGGTGACACCGCTGCCGACCACCAGCAAAAGCGCAAATCCGGATGCGGCGACGCTGCTGGCCAACATCGCCGCGTTGGCCAACGAAGGCAAAAGTGCCGAGGCCCGCGCCGCGTGCGAACAGTATTTGCGCAGCCACGAGCCGGTGGCGCAGGTGTTTTACTGGCTTGGCCTGCTCAGCGATGTCGCCGGCCTGACGCTGGAAGCCCAGGGTTTCTACCGCAAGGCGTTGTACCTCGAACCGCAACATCCCGAAGCGTTGATGCACCTGGCCGCCTTGCTGCAAGCCCAAGGTGACAGCGCCGGTGCCCGACGATTGCAGGAGCGTGCCGCGCGCAGCGGGCGCACCGCCGACAGTGAGCGTAAACGATGATCCCGTCCGACACCTTGAACGTCACCCACGAAGACGCCCGGGCCATCGATGATTGCTGGAACCGCATCGGCATTCACGGCGACAAGTCGTGCCCATTGCTGGAAGAACACATCCATTGCCGCAACTGCTCGGTGTATTCCGCCGCCGCCACACGCCTGCTTGATCGTTATGCCTTGCAACAGGACGAGCGCGACCCGGTGGCGATCGCAGTCGAAACCGAGCTGAAAACCCGTTCGCTGCTGATGTTCCGCCTCGGCGAAGAATGGCTGGGACTGGCGACACGCAGTCTGGTTGAAGTCGCGCCGATGCAGGCGATTCATTCGTTGCCGCACCAGCGCTCGCGGGCCTTGCTTGGTGTGGCGAATGTGCGCGGCGCGCTGGTGGCGTGCCTGTCGCTGGTTGAGCTGCTTGATCTGGATGGCAACGCGGCCCCGGCCAACGGCGGGCGGATCATGCCACGCATGCTGATCATCGCCGCCAATGGCGGGCCGGTGGTGGTGCCGGTCGATGAAGTCGACGGCATCCATGCGATTGACGAGCGAATTCTCGATGCCGCCTCGCAATCCGGTGCACAAGCCAGCGCCAAATACACCCGTGGCGTCCTGCAATATCGGGGTCGCAGCCTGCGTTGGCTGGATGAAGAGCAGTTGCTGTCCGCCGTGACCCGGAGCCTCACATGACCCCCGAGCAAATGCGCGACGCTTCGTTGCTGGAGCTGTTCAGCCTCGAGGCCGAAGCCCAGACCCAGGTGCTCAGCACAGGGCTGTTGGCGCTTGAGCGCAACCCGACCCAGGCCGATCACCTCGAATCGTGCATGCGCGCGGCGCACTCGCTCAAAGGCGCGGCGCGGATCGTTGGTATCGACAGCGGCGTCAGCGTCGCCCATGTGATGGAAGATTGTCTGGTCAGTGCGCAGGAGGGGCGGTTGTTGCTGCGCCCGGAACACATCGACGCGTTGTTGCAGGGCACCGACCTGCTGATGCGTATCGCCACGCCAGCGAATGCGCCACAACCGGCAGACATTGAGGCTTATGTCGCGTTGATGGGGCAACTGCTCGATCCGTCGGCACCGACAGCGCCGGTCGCCGCGCCAGTCATGGCCGAGTTGCAACTCGAAGCGCCGTCAGTGTCCGCGTCTTCTTTGGAAGTTGCGGTCGAGTCACCCGAGCCGGCTCCACGCAATAACAAACGCACCACCGAAGGCGGCGAGCGCGTGCTGCGCGTCACTGCCGAACGCCTGAACAGCCTGCTCGATCTGTCGAGCAAATCGCTGGTGGAAACCCAGCGCCTCAAGCCGCATCTGGCGACCATGCAACGCCTCAAACGCATGCAGAACAACGGTCTGCGCGCCCTGGAAAACCTCAACGTCCACCTCAAGGAACATGCGTTGAGCCTTGAGGCGCAGGAAGCGCTGGAGGATGCGCGGCGCTTGCTCGCCGAATCCCAGCAACTGCTGATGGAAAAGAACGCCGAACTCGACGAATTCGCCTGGCAGGCCAGCCAGCGCGCGCAAGTGCTCTACGACACTGCGCTGGCCTGTCGCATGCGGCCTTTTGCTGATGTGCTTAGCGGACAGGTGCGCATGGTCCGTGATCTGGGCCGCAGCCTCGGTAAGCAGGTTCGGCTGGAGATTGAAGGCGAGAAGACCCAAGTCGATCGCGACGTGCTGGAAAAACTCGAAGCGCCGCTCACCCATTTGCTGCGCAATGCGGTTGATCACGGTATCGAAACCCCGGAGCAGCGTGTGCTCAAGGGCAAGCCCGAGGAAGGCTTGATCCGCCTGCGCGCTTCGCATCAGGCGGGGTTGCTGGTGCTGGAGTTGAGCGATGACGGCAATGGCGTCGATCTGGAAAAGGTTCGCCGCAGCATCGTCGAGCGTCAGTTATCCCCCGCCGAAACAGCGGCGCAGTTGAGCGAAGAGGAACTGCTGACTTTTCTTTTCCTGCCCGGGTTCAGCCTGCGCGACAAGGTCACCGAAGTGTCCGGACGTGGCGTCGGCCTCGATGCAGTGCAGCACATGGTGCGCCAATTGCGTGGTGCGGTGGTGCTGGAGCAGACGGCGGGCGAGGGCAGTCGGTTTCATCTGGAAGTGCCGCTGACGCTGTCGGTGGTGCGCAGTCTGGTAGTAGAAGTCGGCGAAGAGGCTTACGCCTTTCCGCTCGCGCATATAGAACGCATGTGCGATCTGGCTCCCGAAGACATCGTGCAGGTCGAAGGTCGCCAGCATTTCTGGCACGAAGGCCGACACGTCGGGCTGGTCGCGGCCAGTCAATTACTCAACCGTCCGGCCAGCCAGAGCAGCGGGGAAACCCTGAAAGTCGTGGTGATTCGCGAGCGTGATGCGATTTACGGTGTGGCGGTCGAACGCTTCATTGGCGAACGCACGCTGGTGGTGTTGCCGCTGGACGAGCGTCTGGGCAAAGTGCAGGACATCTCCGCCGGCGCCCTGCTCGATGACGGCTCGGTGGTGCTGATCGTCGACGTCGAGGACATGCTGCGGTCGGTGGACAAACTGCTCAATACCGGGCGCCTGGAACGCATCGCCCGCCATGGCAATCAAGCGGCAGAAGTGGCGCGCAAACGGGTTCTGGTGGTCGATGACTCGCTGACCGTACGCGAACTGCAACGCAAACTGCTGCTCAATCGCGGCTACGACGTGGCCGTCGCGGTAGATGGCATGGACGGCTGGAACGCGCTGCGTTCGGAGGATTTCGATTTGCTGATCACCGACATCGACATGCCGCGCATGGATGGCATCGAACTGGTCACGCTGTTGCGTCGCGACAACCGTCTGCAATCGCTGCCGGTGATGGTCGTGTCGTACAAGGATCGCGAAGAAGACCGGCGCCGTGGACTTGACGCCGGCGCCGACTATTATTTAGCCAAAGCCAGTTTTCATGACGACGCCCTGCTCGATGCAGTGGTCGAGCTGATCGGAGGAGCGCGGGCATGAAGATTGCGATCGTCAACGACATGCCCATGGCGGTGGAGGCCCTGCGCCGCGCGCTGGCCTTCGAGCCGGCGCATCAGGTGGTCTGGGTCGCTTACAACGGCGCCGAGGCGGTGCGTCTGTGCGCCGAAAATACTCCGGACCTGATTCTGATGGACCTGATCATGCCGGTGATGGACGGCGTCGAGGCTACGCGTCGCATCATGGCGGAAAGTCCATGCGCGATCGTGATCGTCACGGTCGATCGTCAGCAGAACGTGCACCGGGTCTTCGAAGCCATGGGCCACGGCGCGCTGGATGTGGTCGACACACCCGCACTCGGCGCCGGCAATGCTCAGGAAGCGGCAGCGCCACTGCTGCGCAAGATCCTCAACATTGGCTGGCTGATCGGCGAGAAGCCCACGCGTTCGCGTCCGGCCCCGGCCCCCCAGCGCAGTTCGGCATCGTGCCAGCGGCTGGTGGCGATCGGTTCGTCCGCGGGCGGGCCGGCGGCGCTGGAAGTGCTGCTCAAAGGTTTGCCGCGCAGTTTTTCTGCGGCCATCGTGCTGGTGCAACACGTTGACCAAGTGTTTGCCGCCGGCATGGCCGAATGGCTGGCCAGCGCCAGCGGCCTGGACGTGCGTCTGGCCCGCGAAGGCGAGCCGCCGCAGGCCGGGGCGGTGCTCCTGGCCGGCACCAATCACCATATTCGATTATTGAAAAACGGCACGCTGGCCTACACCGCCGAACCGGTCAACGAGATCTACCGACCGTCGATCGACGTGTTTTTCGAGAGTGTCGCCAGCTACTGGAACGGCGATGCGGTCGGGGTTTTATTGACCGGGATGGGACGCGACGGAGCGCAAGGGCTTAAGCTCATGCGCCAACAGGGTTACTTGACCATCGCGCAGGACCAGCAAAGCAGTGCGGTGTTCGGCATGCCCAAGGCAGCAGCGGCGATCGATGCCGCCGTAGAAATCCGTCCACTGGAAAAGATAGCGCCACGATTGCTGGAGATTTTCCCCAAATGAACCGATTTATCCGCAATCCTGGCCCCCGCAGTACTCAGGTGACCGCCCATGAATGACTTACAGATCGACGACATTAAAACCGACGAAAACGCCGCCATGGTGTTGTTGGTGGACGATCAGGCGATGATCGGCGAAGCCGTGCGCCGTGGGCTGTCGAACGAAGAGAACATCGACTTCCATTTCTGCTCCGACCCGCATCAGGCCATCGCGCAAGCGGTGCGGATCAAGCCGACAGTGATCCTTCAGGATCTGGTGATGCCCGGCCTCGATGGCCTTAGTCTGGTGCGTGAATACCGCAATCACCCGGCGACCAAGGACATCCCGATCATCGTCCTGTCGACCAAGGAGGACCCGCTGATCAAAAGCGCGGCGTTCTCCGCTGGCGCCAACGACTATCTGGTGAAACTGCCGGACACCATCGAACTGGTGGCGCGCATCCGCTATCACTCGCGCTCCTACATGACCTTGTTGCAGCGTGACGCCGCATATCGCGCGTTGCGGGTCAGTCAGCAGCAGTTGCTCGACACCAACCTGGTGCTGCAACGGCTGATGAACTCCGACGGCCTGACCGGGCTGTCCAATCGCCGCCATTTTGACGAATACCTCGAACTGGAATGGCGCCGTTCGCTGCGTGATCAGAGCCAGCTGTCGTTGCTGATGATCGACGTCGATTATTTCAAGTCGTACAACGACACCTTCGGCCACGTCGAAGGCGATGAAGCGCTGCGCAAGGTCGCCACGGCGATCCGCGACGCCAGTGCGCGGCCGTCGGACTTGCCGGCGCGTTACGGCGGTGAGGAATTTGCCCTGGTGCTGCCGAACACCTCGCCGGGCGGTGCGCGGCTGGTGGCGGAGAAACTGCGCCAGACCGTGGCGGCGCTGAAGATTCCGCACAATACGCCGGGTGAAGGCGCGAGCCTGACGATCAGCATCGGCTTGGCGACGATGGTGCCCGAGTCGGGTAGCGATTGCCGGCTGCTGATTTCGGCGGCGGATCGCGGGTTGTATCTGGCGAAGAACAACGGGCGTAATCAGGTGGGGATCGAATAACTCCCGGGCACCGCATATCCCTGTGGGAGCGAGCCAATGTCAATCGATTCGGCTTAACAGCCGCCAGACGGGCTGCCGTGACAGCGTGATTACGTTATACTCGCCGGCTTTCAAAAGTTCGCCAACGAGTGCTGCCCGTCATGGAAATCAACCCGATCCTGAACACCATCAAGGACCTGTCCGAGCGCTCCGAAACTATTCGGGGGTATCTTTGACTACGATCAAAAGCATGAGCGTCTGACCGAGGTCAATCGCGAGCTTGAAGATCCGAGTGTCTGGAACAAACCTGAATACGCCCAGGAACTGGGCCGCGAGCGCGCTGCGCTGGCGCAGATCGTCGATACCCTCGACGAACTGAACGGCGGTCTGGCCGATTGCCGTGACCTGCTGGACATGGCCGTCGAAGAAAACGACGAAGGCGCAGTGGGCGATGTTGTCGCCGAGCTGGCCCGTCTCGAGGAAAACCTCGCCAAGCTTGAATTCCGTCGCATGTTCAGCCACGAGATGGACCCGAACAACGCGTACCTGGACATCCAGGCCGGTTCCGGTGGCACCGAAGCCCAGGACTGGGCCAACATCCTGCTGCGCATGTACCTGCGCTGGGCTGACAAGCGCGGTTTCGACGCGACCATCATGGAACTGTCCGCCGGTGAAGTCGCCGGGATCAAGGGCGCAACCGTGCACATCAAGGGCGAATACGCCTTTGGCTGGCTGCGGACCGAGATCGGCGTGCACCGTCTGGTGCGCAAGAGCCCGTTCGACTCCGGCAATCGTCGCCACACCTCGTTCTCCGCCGTTTTCGTCTCCCCAGAGATCGACGACAAGGTGGAAATCGAAATCAACCCGGCAGACCTGCGGATTGACACCTATCGTTCCTCCGGTGCCGGTGGTCAGCACGTAAACACCACTGACTCGGCCGTACGTATTACTCACGTACCGACCAACACCGTGGTCAGCTGCCAGAACGAACGTTCCCAGCACGCCAACAAAGACACCGCCATGAAAATGCTGCGGGCCAAGTTGTACGAGCAGGAAATGCAGAAACGCAACGCCGCGTCCCAGGCGCTGGAAGACACCAAGTCCGATATCGGCTGGGGTCACCAGATCCGTTCCTACGTGCTTGATGCCTCGCGCATCAAGGATTTGCGGACCAACATCGAACGCAGCGACTGCGACAAGGTGCTCGATGGCGACATCGATGAATACCTGGAAGCCAGCCTGAAATCGGGGCTGTAAAGCCGTCAGCCCGACCTTAAGTCCCCCGTCAGTGGCGGGGGCAACGAACCTGTGATGGAAAATTTAAAGACATGAGCGACCAACAACTCGATCCGCAAGCCCTGCAACAGGAAGAAAACTCCCTGATCGCCCTGCGCAAGGAAAAGCTTGCTGCCGAGCGCGCCAAGGGCAACGCCTTCCCGAACGACTTCCGCCGTGAAAACTACTGCGAAGAACTGCAGAAGAAATACGCGGACAAGACCAAGGAAGAGCTGGCAGAGGCTGCAATCCCGGTCAAGGTTGCCGGTCGCATCATGCTCAACCGTGGCTCGTTCATGGTGATTCAGGACATGACCGGTCGCATTCAGGTCTACGTCAACCGTAAAACCCTGTCCGAAGAAACTCTGGGCGCGGTGAAAACCTGGGACATGGGCGACATTATTGCCGCCGTTGGCACCCTGGCCCGTTCCGGCAAGGGCGACCTGTACGTTGAAATGACCGACGTGCGCCTGTTGACCAAGTCGCTGCGTCCACTGCCGGACAAGCACCACGGCCTGACCGACACCGAACAGCGCTACCGTCAGCGTTACGTTGACCTGATCGTCAACGAAGAAGTGCGCCAGACTTTCCGCGTGCGTTCGCAAGTGATCGCACACATCCGCAGCTTCCTGATGAAGCGCGACTTCCTCGAAGTCGAAACGCCGATGCTGCAGACCATTCCTGGCGGCGCCGCGGCCAAGCCGTTTGAAACCCACCACAACGCGCTGGACATGGAAATGTTCCTGCGTATCGCGCCAGAGCTGTACCTCAAGCGTCTGGTGGTTGGCGGCTTCGAAAAAGTGTTCGAGATCAACCGTAACTTCCGTAACGAAGGCGTTTCGACTCGTCACAACCCTGAATTTACCATGTTGGAGTTCTACCAGGCCTACGCCGACTACGAAGACAACATGGACCTGACCGAAGAACTGTTCCGTGAACTGGCGCAGCTGGTTCTGGGCAGCACCGACGTGCCTTATGGCGACAAGGTGTTCCACTTCGGCGAGCCGTTCGTGCGTCTGTCGGTGTTCGACTCGATCCTCAAGTACAACCCTGAGCTGACGGCCGATGACCTGAACGACATCGACAAGGCGCGCGCCATCGCCAAGAAGGCTGGCGCCAAGGTGCTGGGCTTCGAGGGTCTGGGCAAGCTGCAGGTGATGATTTTCGAAGAACTGGTCGAGCACAAGCTGGAACAGCCGCACTTCATTACCCAGTACCCGTTTGAAGTGTCGCCATTGGCCCGTCGTAACGATGACAACCCGAACGTCACCGACCGTTTCGAGCTGTTCATCGGTGGCCGCGAAATCGCCAACGCCTACTCCGAGTTGAACGACGCGGAAGACCAGGCCGAGCGCTTCATGGCGCAGGTGGCCGACAAGGACGCCGGCGACGACGAAGCCATGCACTACGACGCCGACTTCGTTCGCGCGCTGGAGTACGGCATGCCGCCAACGGCCGGTGAAGGGATCGGCATCGACCGCCTGGTGATGTTGCTGACCAACTCGCCGTCGATCCGCGATGTGATCCTGTTCCCGCACATGCGACCGCAAGCGTAATCGTTTCAGTTAAAAAGCCGCCTAAAACAGGCGGCTTTTTATTGCCCGTCTGGTACAAATGTATCAATTGGTTAATTTTGAAATAGCAGAGGAAGTCCTGTCGTGATGGTTGCAATCGCTCAAGAAGGTGCAGCGGGTATCGCCACTGCGGTCGCTGAAAGTGTTCAGTACCAGGGCCGCAAGGCCAGCCGACAGGGAAGCGAACAGCGTCGCCAGGACATTCTCGACGCCGCGATGCGTATTGTCGTGCGTGACGGCGTACGCGCTGTACGTCACCGTGCAGTAGCTGCGGAGGCCGGTGTGCCGCTGTCGGCCACCACGTATTACTTCAAGGACATCGATGACCTGCTCACCGATACCTTCGCCCAACATGTCGAACGCAGCGCCGCGTACATGGCCAAGCTGTGGATCAACAATGAAGGCCTGTTGCGCGAGATGGTGGTCAGTGGCGACGGCAGCCCGGAATCGCGCTCGCAACTGGCCGACGATATAGCCCGGCTGATGGCCGACTACGTGCATCGGCAACTGGTCAACCGTCGCGAGCACTTGATGGCAGAGCAGGCCTTCCGTCAGGAAGCGCTGCTCAACCCGCGACTGGCGATTCTGGTGCGCTCCCATCAGCAGATTTTGCTGCAGGGCACCTGCCAGTTGTTTCAGGTCCTGGGCTCGCGTGAACCGCAGCAGGATGCCAAGGTGTTGACGGCGATTATCGGACGGATGGAATATCAGGGCCTGCTCAACGACGCCGAACCTTTGGCCGAAGAGGAGATGCTCGGCATTCTGACGCGGTATATGCATTTGGTATTGGCGTCGGTGTGATCCGCCGCGTTGATCGTTCCTCACGCTCTGCGTGGGAATGATCGATGCAGTCTTCATGGGATTGGTTCATAGGGAGTATTGAATGAAAGCCTGGCGTGGCGTGCTGATCGCCCTGTCGTTCCTGCTGCTCAGTGGCTGTCTGGTGACTTTCAAGGAGCCGCTGCCTGCCAGTGACCCTGCGCCCAAAGGCCTGCTCGGCAAATGGTCGGGCATCAATGCCTGGGGCGAGCCGATGAGCCTTGAGCTGACTCGCGTCGGCAACGACCGCTATCAGGCTGTCACCTACTTCAAGGCCAAACCCCGCGAGCGTGAGGCTTACCCGTTTACCGTCTCGCACCATGGCAGTCGCTGGTATCTGTCGGCGAAAGTGCCGGGGCGGTTCGGCGGCCACTACACCATTGCCGGGTTCGAACTCACCGACAAACGCGAACTGGTGGTGTACAACCTCGATCTCGAACAGATCAATCAAGCGATCCAGCATAAAGCCCTCGACGGTCAGGCCTTCCAGACCGACGATGGCGACGGCGTGCAGGTCGACAGCAACCTCGACAAGGTCTTTGCTTACCTCGACGATCCGGCCAATTCCGATGTCTTCGTCGAAGCGGTGCGCTATCAGCGCCAGAACAGCGCCAAATAATTCAGTACGTCAGATTTTCTACAGGAGTTTCGGGTGGACGATTACCAGCAGTCGATACGCATATTGTCCGATCGCATTGTGCTGGCGCAGACACCGATCCGCGTGCTTGATGCGGTCAAGTGGGACGAGAACGTGCGCAAGGGCTTCCTCAAGGCCAAGGGCAAGGAAATGCCGGCGGTAGACCGCGACTACTACCTCAACCGGCCGCTGTCATTCGATTCGAGCAAGGTCAAACTGGAGTTTCAGAACATCGAGCGCGACATCACTCGTCAGCTCGGCCAGTTCAACCCGGTCGGTCAGATCATGCGGCGCATGTGCAAGGAATACCGCATGGTGGTGCGCATGCTTGAAGCGCGCGGCACCGAGGATTTCGGCCTGATTTCCCAAGAGCTTTACGGCGCCGCGTCCGATGCATTTCACGCCGGTGACCCGACCCTGGCTGATCTCGGCCTGATGATGTCCGACTACCTGAACAACATCGATGGCCGTGGTGACCTGAAGGACGAACCGAAAATCCTCACCGCCAAGGACGCCGTGCACCTGCTGCAAACGCGGCTGAACAAGGTGTTTGGCGAGGCCGAGGAAACCATCCGCGTATTCGAGTCCGACGGCATCGTCGCCGACGCGGCGGCGGGCGCCGATTACATCAAGATCCGCACCGATGCGATGTTCAACGACCGCGACGTGCGTGCGCTGGAGGTTCACGAAGGGCTGGTCCACGTCGGCACCACGCTCAACGGTTTGAACCAGCCGATCTGCACCTTCCTGTCCAAGGGCCCGCCCTCGTCGACGGTGACCCAGGAAGGCCTGGCGATCCTCATGGAAATCATCACGTTTGCCTCCTATCCGAGTCGTCTGCGCAAATTGACCAACCGCACCCGTGCCATTCACATGGTCGAGGAGGGTGCGGACTTCTTGCAGGTGTTCGAGTTCTTCCGCGAGCAGGGCTTCGAAATGGCGGAAAGCTACGGCAACGCCAGTCGGGTTTTCCGAGGTTCGACGCCGACCGGTCTGCCATTCACCAAAGACTTGTCCTACCTCAAGGGCTTTATCATGGTTTACAACTACATTCAGTTGGCCGTGCGTAAGGGCAAGCTTGAGCAGATTCCGCTGTTGTTCTGCGGCAAGACCACGCTGGAGGACATGAGAACGCTGCGCCAGTTGGTGGATGAAGGATTGGTGGTGCCGCCCAAATATCTGCCAGACCAGTTCCGCGACTTGAACGCGTTGTCGGCGTGGATGTGCTTCTCCAACTTCCTCAACCATTTGAGCCTGGATCGGATCGAAGCGGATTATTCCAACATCCTCTAGGCGAGCGAACATCTCCTACAGGTTTGATCTGTGTTCCAATCCGAATCTTTTGCGAGGTTTCACCGGATGAGAATCCTCGGCATCTTCTGCCTGCTTCTGAGCCTCGGTGGTTGCAGTTCGCTGTTGTTCTACCCCGAGCCGGGCCAGGTCTTCACTCCGGAAAAAGCCAAGCTCGAATACCGCACCGTCACGCTGATAACGGCGGACGGATTGAAGCTCAACGCCTGGTGGCTCCCGGCCAAACCGGGTGTGGAGGTCAAAGGCACGGTTCTGCACCTGCACGGCAACGGTGGCAACCTGCCGATGCACCTGGGCGGGAGTTGGTGGCTGCCGAAAAACGGCTATCAAGTGTTGCTGGTGGACTATCGCGGTTATGGCCTGTCCGAGGGCGAACCGAGCCTGCCGGCGATCTATCAGGACATCGACGCCGCATTCGCCTGGCTGGACAAGGCGCCCGAAGTCAAAGGCAAGCCGCTGATCGTGCTCGGTCAGAGCCTCGGTGGTTCGATGGCCGTGCATTGGCTGGCGCAGCATCCGCAGCGGCAGAAACAACTCAAAGCCTTGGTGCTCGACGGTGTGCCCGCCAGTTATCGCAGCGTCGGCCAATATGCCCTCAGCACGTCGTGGCTGACCTGGCCCTTCCAGGTGCCGCTGTCGTGGCTGGTGCCGGATGGCGACAGCGCGATCAATTCGATGCCGCAGCTCAACGGCGTGCCGAAACTGATTTTCCACAGCATCGACGACCCGCTGGTGCCAATGTCCAACGGCATCCGTCTGTATCAAGCTGCGCCGCCGCCGCGCGTCCTGCAACTGACCCGAGGCGGCCATGTGCAGACCTTCGGCGATCCGGTTTGGCGTCAGGTCATGCTGCGCTATCTCGACGATCCCGAGCATTTCAACGGCTTGCGCCGCCTCGGCGAAATCCCGAATTACCCGCAACCCCCGAATTCTGAAGATGAGAGTCCGCAATGAGTGAAGAACGTAACGCCATCCCGCTGATCATCACCGGTATCTGCAGCATCCTCGGCACCGTCGGGGCGCTGTGGTACTACGGCTACCTGCACTTCGCCAAACCCGAGGATGCGTTGCTGCTCAACGAATTCACCATGCTCAAGACCGTTCCGGGGGAGGATTACAAAATCTCATTGAACCCTGCGCCGCAGGTGGCGCAGTGCATTGATGGCGTGCTGGTGCTGTTTGATACCGAGCAGAAGGGATTGACCGGTGTGTTGATCAACGCACAGAAGAAGGCTGTGCGGTGCATGGGCGAAGAGACGCCGCAGAAACTGGAACCTTAAAAGCAAAAAGATCGCAGCCTTCCGCAGCTCCTACAGGGAACGTATTCCAATGCAGGAACTGCCGAAGGCTGCGATCTTTTGATCTTAAAAAGCCCCGCCTGATCACTCAGGCGGGGCTTTTGCGTTACTGCCTACAGCTTAGTTCGAGCTGACAGCCGAACGTGGCATCACAGGCTGGTTGTCGTTGGAAATGGTCACTTCCACACGACGGTTCATCGCACGGCCCGAGACGCTGCCGTTATCGGCAACCGGGTATTCCTTGCCGTAACCCTGAACCACGATGCGCGCAGGATCTACGCCCATTTTGATCAGTGCTACCTGTACCGACGTCGCACGACGCTCGGACAGCGACTGGTTGTAGTTCGTTGCGCCAGTGCTGTCGGTATAGCCTTCGACGATCACTTTGCGATCAGGGTTTTCCTGAAGGAATTGCGCCAGTTTGTTGATGTTTACCAGACCGCTGGATTTCAGGTCAGCCTTATTGGTAGCGAACAACACGTCACCGAAAGTCACCAGCGTACCGCGATCGGTTTGCTTGGCATTCAGGCTGTCTTGCAGCTGTTTGATCTGCTGGTCGCGAGCATCCAGACGCGCCTGGGCACGTTGGGCGGCGGCGTTCTTCAGGTTGTTTTCAGCGGTACGCAAGGCGATGGTCTGCTTGGCCACTTCCACACGCTGGTTGGTCAGGTAAGCCAGTTGGTCAACCTTGGACGCGTCTTGCTTGTCCAGGTAAGCCTTGTCGGCCTTGTCCAGGTAATCGCTGGCGTCTTTGGTTTCCAGCGCTGCGACTTTGCTGGCCTGCGGGTTGGCTTGCAGGCCGGCGTAGTTGGTACGCGCCTGTTCCAGGTTCGGGTTAGGCGGGGTGGAGCAGGCAGCCAGGGCAACGCTTGCGGCCAGAAGAGCGGGGATCATCAGTTGCTTACGCATAATTTGTCGTCCTTTCAATCGATAAGAGTTTCAGCTTTGCGGTCGGGATGCGCGCTTATTGCACTGGGCGCTGACTTTCCTGACGCAGTTCCTGAACACCTTTCTGGGAATCCTTCACAGCCAGTTCGGCCTTGGCGGCTTGAGCCTTGCGTTCCGCTACACGAGCGTCCCATTCGGCTTGCTCGGACAGGCGACGAGCATCGTCATACTTCTTGTCGTGCATGGCGATTTCGGCTTCTTTCAGCTTGTCCTGCGCTTGCTTCATCTCAACGGCAGCGAACTCGGTACCGCCGGCGCTGACCGCGCTGTTGACCGCAGACTGGGTCACGGCGTACTGCTCGGTCGGTGGATTACCGGCGCAACCGGCCAGTACGAAGCTGGTGCCGATTGCCAGGGCGGCCAGTTTCAGACCGCGCAGGTGGGTAAACGAGGTTTGGTTTTTCATGGTCTTCAACTCCATTAGGCATCTCCTGAAAACAACTAAATCCATCCTGGTCGAGGAGCCTTAAGCGTCGTATGAAAGCGCGTTTTTGAAACGCTCGTTCCAGGCGTGGTTACAAGTTCCGACCGGCGGCGTTTTTCAAAAGTTCAGAAAAGATGGCCTATCGCCAAAAAAAACTTTGACCGAATGGACAAGGCTCTGGGACGGGAACTTTGGCGGATTGGAGTGGTACGCGCGGGGGAATACGACGTAGTTCTGGAGGAAAAGTACAGTCCCCGTGGGAGCTGGCTTACCCGCGATGAGGCCGTCAAATTCAACACATCTGTGACTGAACTGACGCCATCGCGGGCAAGCCCGCTCCCACAGGTTTTTCCGTGCTCATTCAGTGTTTCTGCTTGCCTTCAGCAGACGACAAATCATGCAAATGCCGCCGCGACAGCGCAAGAAAACGCGGTGTCGGCCCGACGTCTTCATACAACGGATCACCTTCCTCATCCGTGGCCACCACGGTCGAGCCTTTCACATACGGCAGGCTCGCTTCGAACTCTTCAAGCGCGGCACCGATCAGTTCGCCGAGCAGTTCTTCGGCATGCCGCTTGGGGTACATTTCGGCAATCGCCGCCAGGCGCGCGGCGGCCTCGACGTCCAGATGAATCGTGTAGCCAGTGTCGGTCAGGCGACCTTTGGCGTTTTCTTCCCAATGCTGGGCGAGTTCACGGATTTTCATGATGACCTCATTTCGCGCCTGCGGGTGGCAGGCCTGGGTGAGTGTCCGGCGTAGCCGGCGGCAAGCCGTTGTACGGCTTACTGTTGAGACTAGCTTTCGCCCACAAGGTTTAAAGTCCCTTCGTCGCCTGCTTGTAAGAAGCGCCGTAGAGCGGCACTCTCTAGGTCATGCACTCGTTTCTAAGCCGCCCGGATGAACGCTGGAGAACCGCTGATGACCGATATTGATGCACGCTTGCGCGAGGATGTTCACCTGCTCGGAGAGCTGTTGGGCAACACCATTCGAGACCAGTACGGCGAAGGGTTTCTCGACAAGATCGAGCAAATCCGCAAGGGCGCCAAGGCCGACCGCCGTGGCTCGATGGACGCCGAACTGAGCGCCAGCCTCAATCAATTGAGTGAAGACGAATTGCTTCCGGTGGCGCGGGCGTTCAACCAGTTTCTCAACCTGGCGAATATCGCCGAGCAGTATCAGTTGATCCATCGTCGCGAGGCGTCGCAGCCCGCGCCGTTCGAATCCCGCGTGTTGCCGGAACTGCTGGCGCGCCTGCGCAACGAGGGCCACAGCGCCGAGTCGCTGGCGCGGCAACTGGCGCGGCTGGAAATCGAACTGGTGCTGACCGCGCATCCGACCGAAGTGGCCCGGCGCACGCTGATCCAGAAGTACGACGCCATCGCTGCGCAACTCGCGGCGCAAGATCATCGCGACCTGACCAGCGCCGAGCGCGAACAGATCCAGAGCACCCTGCAACGCCTGATCGCCGAAGCCTGGCACACCGAAGAAATCCGCCGCACCCGCCCGACGCCGGTCGATGAAGCCAAGTGGGGCTTTGCGGTGATCGAACATTCGCTTTGGCAGGCAATTCCCAATCACATGCGCAAGGCCGATCAGGCGCTACACGCCGCGACTGGTCTGCGTCTGCCGCTGGAAGCCGCGCCGATTCGCTTCGCCTCATGGATGGGCGGCGACCGTGACGGCAACCCCAACGTGACTGCGGCAGTGACTCGCGAAGTCCTGCTGCTGGCGCGCTGGATGGCTGCTGATTTGTACCTGCGCGATGTTGATCATCTGGCTGCTGAATTGTCGATGCAACAGGCCAGCGACGCGCTCAAAGCCAAGGCCGGCGACAGCGCCGAACCTTATCGTGCGGTGCTCAAGCAATTGCGCGAACGCCTGCGCGCTACGCGCAATTGGGCGCATGCCTCCCTCACGGCCAGCACGCCAGCCCCTGCCGATGTACTCATCAACAATCGCGATCTGCTCGATCCGTTGGAGCTGTGCTTCAACTCGCTGCACGAATGCGGCATGGGCGTGATCGCTGATGGTCCGTTGCTCGATTGTCTGCGTCGGGCAGTGACGTTCGGCCTGTTTCTGGTACGCCTCGATGTGCGTCAGGATTCTTCGCGGCACAGCGCGGCGATGACGGAAATCACCGATTACCTGGGCCTCGGTCGCTATGAAGACTGGGATGAGGATGCGCGAATCGCTTTCCTGACCCGCGAACTGGCTAATCGTCGCCCGTTGTTGCCGGCGCATTTCAAGCCATCCGCCGACACCGCCGAAGTGCTCAACACCTGCAAGGAAATCGCCGCAGCCCCAGGCGCATCGCTGGGTTCCTACGTGATCTCCATGGCGGGCGCCGCTTCCGACGTGCTCGCGGTGCAACTGCTGCTTAAAGAGTGCGGTGTGTTGCGACCGATGCGCGTGGTGCCGCTGTTCGAAACCCTCGCCGATCTCGACAACGCCGGGCCGGTGATCGAGCGACTGTTGCTGTTGCCGGGTTACCGCGCAAGGCTGCAAGGCCCGCAGGAAGTGATGATTGGCTACTCCGACTCGGCCAAGGACGCTGGCACCACGGCGGCAGCCTGGGCGCAATACCGCGCGCAGGAACGGCTGGTGGAAATCTGTCGCGAGCAGCAAGTCGAACTGCTGTTGTTCCATGGTCGCGGTGGCACAGTAGGGCGTGGCGGCGGCCCGGCTCACGCGGCGATTCTGTCGCAACCACCGGGATCGGTGGCGGGACGCTTCCGTACTACCGAGCAAGGGGAAATGATTCGTTTCAAATTCGGCCTGCCGGACATCGCCGAGCAAAACCTCAATCTGTACCTCGCCGCTGTGCTTGAGGCGACGTTATTGCCACCACCGCCACCGACGCCGGAGTGGCGTCATCTGATGGACGAATTGGCCGCTGACGGTGTCAGCGCTTACCGCCAAGTGGTGCGAGAAAACCCGCAATTCGTCGAGTATTTCCGCCAATCAACGCCGGAGCAGGAGTTGGGCCGGTTGCCACTGGGTAGCCGCCCGGCCAAGCGCCGTGCCGGCGGCATCGAAAGCCTGCGGGCGATCCCGTGGATTTTCGGATGGACGCAAACCCGGTTAATGCTGCCGGCCTGGCTTGGTTGGGAATCGGCGTTGAGCAAGGCGCTGGAGCGTGGCGAAGGCGAGTTGCTGGGTCAGATGCGCGAGCAATGGCCGTTCTTCCGCACGCGCATCGACATGCTGGAAATGGTCCTGGCCAAAGCTGACGCTGACATCGCTTTGTCTTACGACGAGCGTTTGGTCGAACCAGACCTGCTGCCGTTGGGCGCGCACTTACGCGACCTATTGTCGCAGGCGTGCTCGGTGGTACTCGGCTTGACCGGTCAGTCGCAACTGCTGGCACATAGCCCGGACACCCTGGAATTCATTCGCCTGCGCAATACCTACCTCGACCCGCTTCATCTATTGCAGGCGGAACTGTTGGCCCGCTCGCGGCAGCAGAATGTCGAGCAGGGCAGCCCGGTGGAGCAGGCGCTGCTGGTGTCTGTGGCGGGGATTGCCGCCGGTTTGCGCAATACCGGCTAAAGTTTTCTGCGCGGTGTGTGGCATCCGGCGTGAGTGTCGGGTGCTGCTCGGCCAGACGGGGAAAAGTGTGGGCAGGCGACAGTTAATGATGGGGTTGCGACTTGGTGCACCGCGTCGCAAGGTCGCCGCTAGCGCGGGTTTCTCCGACTTTGGGCGTCTTGTGTGGGCGCAGCCTGCTGTGTATCTTGATCAGCCTTTGGCCGTTTCTGCGGCCACGACCCGTATTTTTCAGGATTCGTCCAAAGTGGCGAATCCTTTGTTTTGTAAAAGCTTTTTATAAAAAAATTGAGGAGCACATCTAATGCGCGTCATTCTGCTGGGAGCTCCCGGGGCCGGTAAAGGTACTCAGGCTAAGTTCATCACCGAAAAATTCGGCATTCCACAAATCTCCACCGGCGACATGCTGCGTGCAGCGGTCAAGGCCGGCACTCCGCTGGGCGTTCAAGCCAAGAGCATCATGGATGCCGGCGGCCTGGTGTCGGATGACCTGATCATCGCGCTGGTCAAGGATCGTATCGCGCAACCTGACTGCGCCAACGGCTTCCTGTTCGACGGCTTCCCGCGCACCATCCCGCAGGCTGAAGCGCTGGTTACTGCCGGTGTCGAACTGGACGCTGTAGTCGAGATCGCCGTTGACGACGAAGAAATCGTTCAGCGTATCGCCGGTCGCCGTGTTCACGAAGCCAGCGGCCGCGTTTACCACGTCGTCTACAACCCGCCGAAACTGGCCGGTAAAGACGACATCACCGGTGAAGAACTGGTACAGCGCAAAGACGACACTGAAGAAACCGTGCGTCATCGCCTGTCGGTCTACCACTCGCAGACCAAGCCGCTGGTGGCTTTCTACGAGAAGCTCTCGGCTGCCAACGGCAAGCCGAAGTGCAGCCATATCCAAGGCGTTGGTTCGGTAGAAGCAATCACCGCCAAGGTGCTTGAAGCGCTGAGCTGAAAAGTCTGATCCGCTGCATCATCCTCGGCCCGCTTGCGGGCCGTAGTTGTTTATACTGACGCACTTTTTCCCCCACCTGTTTTGGAAACATCGATGAGCACCTTGCTGGCCCTGGACACCGCGACTGAAGCTTGCTCCGTTGCCTTGCTGCATGACGGCAAGGTCACGAGCCATTACGAGGTGATCCCGCGCCTGCACGCGCAAAAGCTGCTGCCGATGATCCAGCAATTGCTGGCTGACGCCGGCACCACGTTGCAAGCGGTGGATGCCATCGCGTTCGGTCGCGGACCGGGGGCGTTTACCGGCGTGCGGATCGCCATCGGCGTGGTGCAGGGGTTGGCGTTCGCGCTGGATCGGCCGGTGTTGCCGGTGTCCAACCTGGCCGTGTTGGCGCAGCGTGCGTTTCGTGAACATGGCGTGAGCCAGGTGGCAGCCGCCATCGATGCGCGGATGGACGAGGTGTATTGGGGCTGCTACCGCGAGACAGCGGGGGAGATGCGCCTTGCCGGTGTCGAGGCGGTGCTGCCACCGGAAGTCGCGGCGCTGCCGGCCGATGCCAGCGGCGACTGGTTCGGTGCAGGCACCGGTTGGGGGTACGGCGAGCGCATCGCGGTCAATCTGACGGGTTCCGACGCCGGCATGCTGCCACATGCCGAAGACCTGCTGACCTTGGCGCGCTTCGCCTGGGAACGCGGTGAGTCGATCCCGGCCGATGATGCTCAGCCGGTTTACCTGCGTGACAAAGTGGCCACCCCCAAAGCCCGCTGACTTTTTATCAGGAGGGCTTTTTGTGGTGAGGGGATTTATCCCCGACCGGTTGCGCAGCAGCCGTAAATCCTGATCGCGCGGTTTCACTGGAAAAATGCAGAGGAGCGCTGCGCAATCAATCGGGGATAAATCCCCTCGCTACAAAGGCCTCTCCTGCTCAGCGGCTTATTCCAGACTCTGCCAATCGTCAGTTTCCAGCCCCCCGCTTTAAACCTTTTGCGCTTTATGTGTTCTAGTTATCACTCGGCAGTTTGCTAAGTCGGTCAAGTGCCGCTAAATTGCCATCATCGATACCGAGCATGAATTTATGCGTATAGACGGCCTTTCCTCTCAGTCCTACCCCATCAAGCGCAAGCCTCGCAAAGGCAATGTCGCGCTGGATGAATCCGTCGACGATATCGACGGCGAGCTGGAATTCCCGACCGAAGAGCAACTGGCTGCCCGCGCAGCCAAAGCCTCTGCACAACGCCTGAGCAACCTGCCTGCCCGTCAGCAAGACATGATCTACCACCGTGCGATGAAGAAGAGTGTGGCGATGGCGCTGGCCAGCTACCTCAGCACTGCCGGTTTTGTTGATTGGGATGCGGACGTGCTGGGCCTCGATCTGTATATCTGATGGCTCTGCCTTACTACCTCGGTTGCCCGTCCTGGAGCGAAAACGCCTGGCGCGAGTATCTGTATCCGGTAGACGCCAAAACTTCTGACTTCCTCGGCCTCTACTGCCAGGTGTTCAACGCCGTGGAAGGCAACACGACCTTCTATGCCAGCCCTTCGCCTGCCACCGTGCAGCGTTGGGCCGAGATCATGCCTGCGCATTTTCGCTTCACTGCCAAGTTCCCCGGTGACATCAGCCATAGCGGTGACTTGCGCGAGCAACTGACCGCCGCCGAAACTTTCCTCCAGTTACTCAAACCCCTCGGCGAGCGTGTCGCGCCGCTGTGGCTGCAACTGTCGAAAAGCTTCACGCCGCATCGGTTGCCGGAACTGGCGGCGTTCATCGATGCGCTGGACTGCCCCCTGGCGGTGGAAGTGCGCCACGAACAGTTCTTTGCCAAGGGTGAGAGCGAGCGGCTGCTCAACCGGTTGTTGCTGGATCGAGGTGTCGAGCGCATCTGTCTCGACCCGCGTGCGCTGTTCAGCTGTCTTTCGACCGAGTCTTCGGTGATTCACGCGCAATCGAAAAAGCCACGGGTGCCGACGCGTCCGGCGGCGTTCACGCAGTTCCCGCAAGTGCGCTTCATTGGCCATCCCGAGCTTGAGGCCAACGATTCGTTCCTCGTGCCATGGGTAGCGAAAATCGCCGAGTGGATCGAAGAGGGCCGCACCCCGTATATCTTCTTGCACACCGCTGACAACCTGCTGGCGGCGAAGCTGGCGCAACGTTTTCATGCACAACTGATGCAACGTTTGCCTGGCCTGCCATCTCTGCCTGAGCTATACAGAGAACCCGCCGCGGAGCAGCTTGGCTTGCTCTGAGGCGCACTCGTTTTCCTGCACCGGAGCCTGTCAATGGATGCCCAAGCCCGCACAGAACAAGTCCGTAAAGCCCACGCCTTCAAAGCCCTGCATGAGCGTCCGGGAATCTTCGTTATCCCCAATCCGTGGGATGCAGGTTCCGCGAAGATGCTCGCCAGTCTGGGCTATCAGGCATTGGCGACCACCAGCGCCGGTTATGCGTTCTCCCAAGGCAAAGCCGACGGAGCCTTGAGCCTGGACGACACCCTGGCCAATGTCCGGTCGATTGTCGCGGCGACGGATTTGCCGGTGGCGGTGGATCTGGAAAATGGTTTTGCTGATGATCCGGCGGAATGCGCGAACAGTTTGCTGCGAGCGGCCGAGGCGGGCGCAGTGGGCGGTTCAATCGAGGACGCCACGGGCCGTGCAGACGCGCCGATCTATTGCTTCGAACACGCCGTGGCGCGGATCGAAGCCGCCGTCGCCGCTGTGCGTACCCTGCCATTTCCCTTCACCCTGACTGCCCGTGCGGAAAACTATCTGCACGGTAATCCCGACGTCAACGACACCATCCGCCGCTTGCAGGCCTTCGCCGAGGCCGGCGCCGACGTGTTGTATGCGCCGGGTTTACGCAGTGCCGAAGAAGTCCTGGCGGTGGTGCGCGCGGTAGCGCCGAAACCGGTCAATGTGTTGATGTCCGGCGGTTTGAAACTGACCGTGCAGCAGCTCGAAGAAATGGGCGTGCGCCGGATCAGTACCGGGTCTGCTTTGGCATTGGCGGCTTACGGCGAGTTCTTCCGCGCCGCTGAAGAGATCCTGCAGTCGGGCACCTTCGGCTTCACTTCGAAGTCGATGCCGTACGCCAAGGCCAACCAGTTTTTCAAAGGTTGAGCATGGGGCGTTGGTTTGCGCTAGCCGTCTTGCTGATCATCGGCGGCGCTTTGGTCGGTGTCTGGCGCGGTTGGCTGGACGTACCTCCCGAATGGAATCCGTGGGCGCCGCTGGATGTGAAAGCGACGCCCAACTGGCTGACCGGTTACAAGCTGATGCGCCTGCGCGGCGATCCTGAACTTTGCGCTCAGGCTCTGCGCAGCTCCGCTTTGCGCGTCACGCCGCAATCCGACAGCCCTGACGCCAAGTGCCCGTTGATTGGCGCCTTGCGCGTACAGGGCGGCGAGGTGGCGCTAAGCAGCAGTTTCCTCGCCAGTTGCCCGTTGGCGGTCGCCTACGCGATGTTCGAACGCCACACTCTGCAACCCGCCGCGCAGTCCGTTTACGGTCAGCAGGTCGCGCGTCTTGATCACCTTGGCAGCTTTGCTTGCCGCAATGTCTACAACCGCGAAAGCGGCGCGCTCAGCCGTCATGCCAGTGCCGATGCGCTGGACATCGCCGGGTTTCGTCTGGCGGACGGTCGCAGCATCAGCGTGCTCAAGGATTGGCCCAAGCAAAATCAGGACGCGCAGTTTTTACGCAGGGTGCGCGATAGCGCCTGCGAGGCGTTCAGTGTGGTGTTGAGTCCGGATTACAACGCCGCCCATCGCAATCACTTTCATGTCGATGTCGGGCGCTGGAGCGTGTGTCGCTGAGGATCAGGCGGCGATGCGCAGGTTCTGCAGAACGATAGGACGTGCCCAACCGTTATCGAAGTCCAGCGCTTTCTGCTGCTCGACGATTTCTTCCGGCGGGAATGGCGGGTAAGGCTTTTGCAGCAGATCCAGGTCGAATTCGGCAATCGGCAGGTAGAGCGGACGTTTCTGCGGCGCGGCGCCCGGCTCAGGAATCGGCTGACCGTTGTTGATCACGATCGGGCGAACCCAACTGCTGTCGAAGTCTTGCTGCGATTGCTGAGCCTTGAGTTCTTCCGGCGGGAACGGTGGGAACGGCTTGTCCAGCAGCTCCGTTTCGAACTCGGCGATCGGCAGGAACAGTGGCTCTGGTGGGCGTACTTCGGTTTCCACGACATTGCATTCACGCTGCTCGATGATGTGTGCGTGCAACTCGCTGCCGATAGTCGGTTCTTCAGTGCTGCTGAGGTCAACCGGGGGAAACGTGCCACACGCCGGCACCACTTCACTCGTCTGTTCGGCCATCGCCTGGGCAAAGAAATCC
The DNA here is from genome assembly GCF_059716105.1 of Pseudomonas sp. LBUM1652. Lineage (NCBI taxonomy): Bacteria > Pseudomonadati > Pseudomonadota > Gammaproteobacteria > Pseudomonadales > Pseudomonadaceae > Pseudomonas > Pseudomonas sp. LBUM1652. Next base: position 1,249,690 of record NZ_CP166804.1, read on the forward strand.
TGCCACAGGTGACTGACGCCGCTCAGTGCTTGAGTGTTTTGACGGCTGAAGTCGCCATGGGGCGAGATGTAGCCAATCGATGTGGGAAGAATGCCTGACATTTTTTTCGGTTGCCGCTCAGCTCTGGCAAAATGCGCGTTGATTGGTTTATCGGCCACTTTTTGCCGATCCTTAACTTTTTTGAGCGTGTTTTCATGATTGAGCAACCCGCGGCCTGCCGCATCCATGTCCAGGCCCTCGGCCCGACGTTTGAAGCGCAAGCCGAGCAGTGGGCCGAACGCCTGGGCCTGCCACTGCAGGTGGCCGACGGCGAGTTCGCCTTGCAGGTCGGCGAGCAGGGTTTGCAGCTGCAACAGCTAGGGCCAGACGCTCCGGGGCCGGTGCGGGTGGACTTCGTCGAGGGTGGCGCGGCGCATCGTCGTTTATATGGCGGTGGCAGCGGGCAGATGATCGCCAAGGCTGTCGGCATCGCCCAAGGCGTGCGCCCGCGAGTGCTGGATGCCACGGCGGGGTTGGGCAAGGATGCATTCGTGCTGGCGAGTCTGGGCTGCGAGATGAGCCTGATCGAGCGTCAGCCACTGATCGGCGCATTGTTGGAGGATGGTCTGGCGCGGGCGGGGGAAGATTTCGACGTGGCGCCGATCGTGGCGCGGATGAAATTGCTCAAAGGCAACTCCATCGAAGTCATGCGCAACTGGGAAGGTGAGCCGCCGCAGGTGATCTACCTCGACCCGATGTTTCCCCATCGTGAGAAAACCGCGTTGGTGAAGAAGGAAATGCGCCTGTTTCGGCCGCTGGTGGGCGATGATCCGGATGCGCCGGCCTTGCTTGAAGCGGCGTTGGCGCTGGCGACACACCGTGTGGTGGTCAAGCGGCCGCGCAAGGCGCCGTGCATTGAGGGGCCGAAGCCGAGTCATGCGCTGGATGGCAAGTCCAGCCGATACGATATTTACCCGAAGAAAGCGCTCAAGCCGTAAGACTGAGTTGCCTGCTCGCGATGATGTCAGCCCAAACACTACAGAATCAGGGCCGATACGCCCGCATAAACAACCCCACCACTTCCTGCACATGGCTTTCTGAAGCCTCTTCACTCAAAGGCTCGCCACAGCCATACAACAAGCGAAAATTCCCCGCGCCCTTGATCAGGCAGAAGAAATGCTCGGCCGCATTGCGTGGTTGGTCGATGCTCAGCACCCCGTTCTCGTGGATGCGCGTCAGCAGCCGCTCCATCCCCTGCACCATGCGCTGCGGACCTGCCTCGAAGAAGATCAGCGACAGCTTCGGGTCCTGGCTGCCCAGCGCCATGATCAGGCGGTGCAGATTCACCGATTCATCGCTGTTGATCAGGTGATGAAAGCCCCGGGCAATGTTCAGCAACACATTTTCCACGGCAATCCCTTCGGGCAATTCGAAGAACAGCGGCGGTAATTGTTCCTCGCATTTGGCCACCACGGCGGCGGAGAAAAGTGTCTCCTTGTCGTTGAAATGGCTGTAGACCGTCAGCTTCGACACGCCAGCTTCAGCGGCCACTGCGTCCATGCTGGTGTTGGCATAGCCATGACTCAGAAACAGAATTTTCGCCGCGTCGAGGATCGCTTGGCGCTTGGCCAGATCCTTGGGGCGGCCCGGGCCGTTTGGAGCTGAAAGATTGTTCGACATTCTTCGCTTTTATTACTGGACTGGTGAGTTTGCTATTAATAACATACCGGCCAGTATAATTATTCCAAGCACCATTAGCGAAAGGTCCGTCATCATGTTCCGCCATGCACTGCACCTCACGTGGCCATTTGCATTGCCAGTCACTCTGGCTTTTTTATTGTCTGCGTGTGGCCAGGAAACGGCGGTGCAAGTCACCGTACGACCGGCCATGGTGGTGCAGCCAGAGCCTTCGGCACAGGCAATGGAAAGTTATCCGGGTGAAGTTCGCGCGCGTTATGAGCCTGATCTGGCGTTCCGCATCGGCGGCAAAGTCAGCCGACGACTGGTCGATGAAGGCCAGCGGGTGAAGGCTGATCAGCCACTCGCCGAACTCGATCCGCAAGACGTGCGCCTGCAACTGGAAGCCACTCGCGCGCAAGTCGCCGCTGCCGAAGCCAATCTCAATCTGGTGCGTGCCGAGCGCGACCGCTACAAGACCCTGATGGATCGGCAGATGGTCAGTCGCTCGGCCTATGACAATGCCGAAAACCTCTTTCGCTCCGGCGAAGCACGCCTCAAGCAAATCAAAGCCGAATTCAACGTCTCGACCAACCAGGCCAGTTACGCCGTGTTGCGTGCGCCCCAGGACGGTGTGGTAGCCAAGCGTTCGGTGGAAGTCGGGCAAGTGGTGGCCGCCGGACAAACCGTGTTCACCCTCGCCACCGATGGCGAACGCGAAGTGCTGATCAGCCTGCCGGAGCAGAGCTTCGGCCGCTTCAAGGTGGGTCAGCCGGTGACCGTCGAACTCTGGACTCAGCAGAACCAGCGCTTCGCCGGACAGATTCGCGAGCTGTCGCCGGCGGCCGATCCGAAATCCCGTACCTTCGCTGCAAGGATTTCCTTCGCCAGCGGCAAAGTCCCGGCCGAGCTGGGCCAGAGCGCCCGGGTGTTCGTGCAGTCCGCCGATGTCGTGTCGCTGTCGGTGCCGCTTTCGGCGCTGACCGCAGAAAATGGCGCTACTTACGTCTGGGTCGTCAACGCCAACAACACTCTGAAAAAGACCCCCGTGCGCGTCGGCCCGTTTGGCGAGAAAACCGTGCCGGTGCTCGAAGGCTTGAACGCCAGTGATTGGGTTGTCGCCGCTGGCGTGCATGTGCTGCTCGAAGGTCAGCAGGTGCGTCCGGTGGATCGCTCCAATCGTGTAGTCAATCTGGCGGACAAGGAGTAAGTCCCGATGCGCTTCAACCTTTCCGAATGGGCGCTGCGTAATCGCCAGATCGTATTGTTCCTGATGCTTTTGCTGGCCATCGTCGGTGCGCTGTCCTACACCAAACTTGGCCAAAGCGAAGACCCGCCGTTTACCTTCAAGGCCATGGTTATCCAGACCCGCTGGCCGGGCGCGACGGCGGAGGAAGTTTCGCGTCAGGTTACCGAGCGTATCGAAAAGAAACTGATGGAAACCGGCGAGTACGAACGCATCGTTTCGTTCTCTCGTCCCGGCGAATCCCAGGTCACGTTTATCGCCCGCGATTCGATGCACTCCAACCAGATCCCCGATCTCTGGTATCAGGTGCGCAAGAAGGTCAGCGACATCCGCCAGACCCTGCCGCCGGGGATTCAGGGGCCGTTTTTCAACGATGAATTCGGCACTACTTTCGGCAATATCTACGCGCTGACCGGCGACGGTTTTGACTACGCCGTGCTCAAGGATTATGCCGACCGCATCCAGATCCAGCTGCAACGGGTCAAGGATGTCGGCAAGGTCGATCTGCTCGGGTTGCAGGACGAGAAGATCTGGGTCGAGCTGTCCAACGTTAAACTCGCCACCCTCGGCTTGCCGCTGGCGGCAGTGCAGCAGGCGCTGGAAGAACAGAATGCGGTGTCTACAGCAGGGTTCTTTGAGACCGGCACTGAGCGTTTGCAGTTACGGGTCTCGGGGAATTTTCAGACGGTCGACGAGATAAAGAACTTCCCGATCCGGGTCGGCGATCGTACGTTCCGCATCTCCGATGTCGCCGATGTGCGGCGCGGTTTCAACGATCCGCCGGCGCCGCGCATGCGCTTCATGGCTGAAGACGCGATTGGTCTGGCAGTAGCCATGAAGGACGGCGGCGACATTCTCGTGCTCGGCAAGGCATTGGAAGGCGAATTCTCGCGCCTCCAGAAAAACCTCCCGGCCGGCATGCAGTTACGCAAGGTTTCTGACCAACCGGCAGCGGTGAAAACCGGCGTGGGCGAGTTCGTCCAGGTATTGGTCGAAGCGCTGGCGATTGTGTTGCTGGTGAGCTTCTTTTCTCTCGGCGTGCGCACCGGCATGGTGGTGGCGCTGAGCATTCCTCTGGTGCTGGCGATGACCTTCGCCTGCATGTATTACTTCGGTATTGGTCTGCACAAAATTTCCCTCGGCGCGCTGGTGCTTGCGTTGGGCTTGCTGGTGGACGACGCGATCATCGCCGTGGAAATGATGGCGATCAAAATGGAGCAGGGCTTCGACCGCATCAAGGCCGCGAGCTACGCCTGGACCAGTACCGCGTTCCCGATGCTCACCGGTACGCTGATCACTGCCGCCGGTTTCCTGCCGATTGCCACGGCGCAATCCGGCACGGGCGAATACACCCGTTCGATCTTTCAGGTGGTGACCATCGCGCTGCTCGCCTCGTGGGTGGCGGCGGTGATGTTCGTGCCCTATCTGGGGGAAAAACTGCTACCGGATCTGGCGAAAATTCACGCGGCCAAACACGGCACGGGTGATGGTCAGCCGGACCCGTATGCCACACCGTTCTATCAGCGGGTACGGCGCTTGGTGGAGTGGTGTGTGGTTCACCGCAAAATCGTAATCGTGCTGACCGTGGGGCTGTTTATCGCGTCGGTAATGCTGTTCCGCTTCGTGCCACAGCAGTTTTTCCCGGCCTCCAATCGGCTGGAGCTGATGGTCGATCTGAAACTGGCTGAAGGCGCTTCGCTGGCGAACACCACCGGTGAGGTCAAACGCCTGGAAGCGATGCTCAAGGATCATGCGGGTATCGACAACTATGTGGCGTATGTCGGCACCGGTTCGCCGCGTTTCTACTTGCCGCTGGATCAGCAGTTACCAGCGGCGAGCTTTGCCCAGTTTGTGGTGTTGGCGAAGAACATCGAGGAGCGTGAAACGCTGCGCACCTGGTTGATCTCCACGCTGAACGAGCAGTTCCCGGCGCTGCGTTCGCGGGTGACGCGCTTGGAAAACGGCCCGCCGGTTGGCTATCCGGTGCAGTTCCGCGTTACCGGTGAGCACATCGAAGAAGTCCGCGCTGTGGCGCGCAAGGTCGCGGCCAAGGTTCGCGAGAATCCGCATGTGGTCAATGTGCATCTGGACTGGGAAGAGCCGAGCAAGGTTGTGTACTTGAACATCGATCAGGATCGCGCCCGGGCACTGGGGGTGAGCACTGCCAATCTGGCGAAATTCCTGCAGAGTTCGTTGACCGGGTCGAGTGTCAGTCAGTATCGCGAAGATAACGAGTTGATCGAGATCCTGCTTCGCGGCACGGTGCATGAACGTACTGAATTGTCTTTGTTGCCGAGTCTGGCGGTGCCGACGGATAACGGTCGCAGTGTGGCGCTGTCGCAGGTCGCCACGTTGGAATATGGCTTTGAGGAAGGCGTCATCTGGCATCGTAATCGGCTGCCGAACGTGACGGTGCGTGCCGACATTTATGGCAAGGAGCAGCCGGCGACGCTGGTGAAGCAGATCATGCCGACGCTGGATTCTATTCGCGCTGAATTGCCGGACGGGTATCTGCTGGATATTGGTGGGACGGTGGAGGATTCGGAGCGAGGGCAGAAGTCGGTGAATGCCGGGGTGCCGATGTTCATTGTTGTGGTGCTGACGTTGCTGATGGTGCAGTTGCGCAGTTTTTCGCGGACGGCGATGGTGTTTTTGACGGCGCCGTTGGGGTTGATCGGGGTGGTGCTGTTTTTGATGGTGTTCCGGCAGCCGTTCGGCTTTGTGGCGATGTTGGGGACGATCGCGCTTTCCGGGATGATCATGCGTAATTCGGTGATTCTGGTGGATCAGATTGAGCAGGATATTGCCTCTGGGCTCAGGCCTTGGCAGGCGATTATCGAGGCGACGGTGCGGCGCTTTCGGCCGATTGTGTTGACGGCTTTGGCGGCGGTTCTGGCGATGATTCCTTTGTCGCGCAGTGTGTTTTTTGGGCCGATGGCGGTGGCGATAATGGGGGGGTTGATTGTGGCTACGGCGTTGACGCTTTTGTTTTTGCCGGCGTTGTATGCGGCCTGGTTCCGGGTGCGTCGGGAGGGTTGAGCCTTGGCGGCCTTTGGGCCGACCATGCTCTTGGGTTTTGGGTGTATATCCGTTTCTTTGGGCGCTGCGGCTGGTGGTTTCGCTCTTACAGCGAGTCACCTTTTCCAAACGCCGAAAAGGTAACCCAAAAGGCTTTGCCCTGACGTTCGGCCCTCGCTGTGGCTCGGGTCCCTTCGTTACGGGATTGATCCGGGGGCATCGCCTCCGGTTTGCTGCGCTGCACCTCCTCTCGATGTGTTTGGCTTCGCCAAACGGTCGCTGCGCTCCCACCCCCCGGATCAATCCCTCCACTCAGCCTGCCGACGGGCTTCCAGATCAAGATCAAGATCAAGAGCTGCAGCCGAGCTAACGCTCATCCTGTTGAGTGGTGAAGGGCGACGCGGGGCGCGGGCTGTTTTTGCTTTTGCTTTTCTGTGGGAGCGAGCCTGCTCGCGATGGCGGCCTGACAGCCGACCAAGCCCTGAACTGGAGATACTCGATCCAAATGTGGGAGCCAGCCTGCTGGCAATGACGATCTGAAAAGCTAAGTTGTTTGACGGTGTGACGAAAATTCAGAACCTTCCCACATGTTTTTCAGGTTGTCCGTCGGACGTGCGATTTCTAGCCTAAGGCTGTCGCTGCAAAAATCAGCGACCGGGTTTCGCAGCCCGGTTAAACTTCAGACGCACAGCGTCCACCATCCGAAAACGGGCGCTTTTTTTATGTCTGTGTCATGGCGGCTGTGCGCGGGATACCTTCGGGTATGCCGGGTGCCTGAAGTCCCGGTCTGCGAACCTGCGTACAGCTGCCACCTAACATTCGTTTCGCAGCGAACGGTGGCGGCTCCACTACTTCAGGAGATTTCGCCATGTTCAAACCCACGCCAAACCCGCCCAAACTCGTCAATCATCCCAGCACAATCTTCACCGTCCTCCCCGAAGTCGACTCCGAAACATTACTCGCTAACGCCTGTGAAACGCTGGCCTCAGCCAACATCATGGCCACGGAGCTGGCGTTCACCCTGAGTGGCCCGACGTGTAATCATCTTCTGGGTATTCAGCAGATGATTTCCCTCGCAGAACTGTCGGTGAACCGCGTCCTCGATCAAGTCGATCCGCAAACCTGACGCCTACAAAAAAGCCCGCTGAACGTATGAAGTTCAGCGGGCTTTTTGTTGTTCAGAACATTACAAGGTCCCGAACACCTTCTTCGCCAGACTCGTCGCCGCAGCGGCCGGGTTCTGGCGGATGGTTTCTTCCTGTTTGCCGATCATTTCGAACAGGCCATTGAGCGCTTGCTCGGTGACGTAGTTCTCGACGTTCGCGCTCTTCGCGTCTACTACGCCGAAGGTCGCGGCCTGGCCGGCGAAGGCGTTGTACTTTTGCGCTACGCCGACCTTGTCGGTGGCTTGCTTGACGATCGGCAGGAACTTGGCGCGGATCTGTTCGCGGCTGGATTTGTCCAGGTATTGGGTGGCCGAGTCGTTTCCGCCGCTGAGGATGCCTTTGGCGTCGGCCACGCTCATTTTCTTCACGGCGTCAACGAGGATCGGCTGAGCCTGGGTCACGGCGCTTTCCGCAGCCTTGTTCATGGCGGTTTCCAGTTCTTCGACCTGGGCGCCCATGCCGAAGGCTTTCATCTTGCTGGCGGCTTTGCCGAGTTTGCCCGGCAGTTCGATTTTTACCTCCGGGTTATTGCTGAAACCGCCAGGCGTGCCGAGTTGTTTGACGGCGATTTGCGCGCCTTGGGTCAGGGCATCCTTGAGGCCGCCGGTGGCGTCCTGTTGCGACAGGTCGCTGAGCGACAGTGCCATGGCGCTGGCGGAGATCATCAGGCCCGCACACAGGCCGGCCAAGCGAAGGGTAGGGCGGAGCATGGCAGCTTCCTTGTTCCAGAAAATGAATTAACGAGCGGCGTCGACGCGGATTTTCAGCGGCTGCGGGTCGTTGCCGTCGAGTTGCACGGCGTGGTTTTCGGTGGTGATGAACATCAACTCACCGTTGACTTCGATGCGTGCGCTGACCGAGTAGCGGTGGCCGGGTTTGACCTGGGCCGGATCGTAGCTCAAGTGGAAGGGCAGCGGCACCTGGCCTTTGACCGGGCCTTTCTGTTGGTCGAGTACGACGGCTGGCGCGTCGGCCAGTGAAACGTCTTGCAGGGTCACGCTCAAGGTGGCGCTCGGTGGCAGGGCAATGCGTTGCAGGTAGAACACTTCGCCGTCGAGGCCGACCTTGCCGGCGGGTGTGGTCGATTGGCAGGCGCTGAGCAGCGTCGCGGCAGCGAGAATGGTCAGTTTTTTCATGGGAAATCTCCTTTCAATGTGGGAGTGAGCAGGCTCACTCCCACAGGTTGTTCATCAAGCTTCGGGCGGTGTGGCGACCTGATCGGCCGCATCTTCACTGCGGTGCAGCGCCACCTGACGGATCGACAAACGAATCTCCGCCGGCAACACGCGTTTCGCCGCGCCTTCGGCCAGTTCGCCGAGCAGCTCGTGGTAGCTCAGCTTGCCGGCTTCGTCGCGGCGCAGCACGTCGAGGTCGAGCAGGGTCTGGATGAAGTGGCGGAACAGGCTCTTGTCGAAAAACTCCGGGGCGTTGAGGCCATGCAGGATCGACAGGCGCTGGGCCATGACGGTGCAGAGGTCTTCCAGTTCTTCGGCGCTGACGGTGTTCTGGCCGGCGTTGAGCAGCAGCGACACGGTCATGTAGAAGCGTTGCAGGGTCTGCGCAATGCTTTTCGACAGCAGGGTCAGCAACACGAAATGCCGCGAACTCGGCGCAGGGCGCAGGTACACCTCTTTTTCGAAACGCAGCAGGCCTTGTTCGACGAAGGCTTCCAGCCATTGATCGACCACGGCATCGAGTTCGTCCAGGCTCCAGCGGATGAACAGCTCCGACTGCAAGTACGGGTACAACGCGCGGGTGTAGCGCAGGATCTGTTCGCGGCTCATGCGCGAGGTGCTCTGGAAGAAACTCGCCAGCAGCGCCGGCAGGGCGAAGATGTGCAGCACGTTGTTGCGGTAGTAAGTCATCAGGACGGCATTTTGCTCGTCCAGATAGAGAATCTTGCCCAGTGCGTCGTTCTGCTCGGCCAGTAGATCCATGTCCTTCACATGCTCGATCAGCGCGCGGCCATCGCCTTCCGGCAATGTCGTGTGTGGCGAGTACGGCACCTTGCGCAGCAGCGCCAGATACAGGTCCAGCACCCGCGCCATGGCGCGATCGTCCAGCGCCAGGCGAGTGGTCGACAGCAGCGCCAGCGCCACCAGATTGACCGGGTTGATCGCCGCCGCTTCGTTCAGATGCTGCGCGACTTTCTCGCCGAGGCGATTGGTGGTTTCGTTGAGCCACGCCGGTTTGTACTGCGGGCCGAGTTCCTGCTGGCGCCAGTCCGGTTGCTCGGCGTCGAGGAATTCCGCCAGTTTGATCGGCTCGCCGAAGTTGACGGCGACCTGCCCGAAGCGCTGCTTCAGCGCACCGATGACTTTGAAGATGTCGAAGATCGATTCTTTCTTCTTGCTCGCCCCGCGCAGTTCGCCGAGGTAGGTGCGACCTTCCAGCACGCGCTCGTAACCGATGTACACCGGCACGAACACGATAGGCATGCGCGACGAACGCAGGAAGCTGCGCATCGTGATTGCGAGCATCCCGGTTTTCGGTTGCAGCATGCGCCCGGTACGCGAGCGGCCGCCCTCGACGAAGTACTCGACCGGGAAACCTTTGGTGAACAGGGTGTGCAGGTATTCGTTGAACACCGAGGTGTACAGCGGATTGCCCTTGAACGTGCGGCGCATGAAGAACGCACCGCCACGGCGCAGCAGGCTGCCGATTACCGGCATGTTGAGGTTGATCCCGGCGGCGATGTGCGGCGGGGTCAGGCCGTTGCGGAACAGCAAGTATGAGAGCAGCAGGTAGTCGATGTGGCTGCGGTGGCACGGCACGTAGATCACTTCGTGACCCTGGGCGACCTTTTGCACACCTTCGATGTGGTTGACCTTGATGCCGTCGTAGATCTTGTTCCAGAACCAGCTCAGCACCACTTCAAGGAAGCGGATCGCGGTGTAGGTGTAGTCCGAGGCGATCTCGTTGCCGTAGCGCAGGGCCTGGGCCTTGGCTTTTTCCGGGGAGATGTTTTCGCGCTCGGCTTCGTCGAGGATCGCTTGCTTGACCAGTGGCTGGTTGAGCAGGCCTTTAACCAGGTTGCGGCGGTGGGAAATGTCCGGGCCGATCACCGCTGCCTTGAGGTTGCGGAAGTGTACGCGCAGGATCCGCTGGGCCATACGCACGGTGCGTTCATGGCCCTTGTTGTGTTCGATCAGCTCGCGCAGGTGGATCGGCGCGGAGAACTGCACACGAGTCTTGCGCCCGAGAATCATGATGCTCAGCAGCCGGCGCAGACGCCCGGTGACCGCCCAGCTGTCGGCGAACAGCAGCTTCCACGGACTGTTTTCGCTGTCCGGTGACTGACCCCAGAACACACTGACTGGAATGATCTGCGCGTCTTCGGCGGCGTTTTGCGTGAGGGCGCTGACCAGGCGGGTCAGGGTCGGCGGCGCACCGCGTTTGTCCTGACGGCCGAGCCAGTCCGGGTCCGGTGTCAGATAGAAGAACGCGGCAGGCTCAATCAACGAACCCACCGACACCGGCAGCACCGGGCGCGGCAGACCGGCCTTGGTGCACTCGGTATCGAGCACGGCCAGATCGGTCAGCGATGGGTTTTGCAGGACGTAGAACACCGGACGACTGCGGTCGAGGTTGAGGGTGAACGACGACTGGTTGATCGTCTCCGAGCGAACCCAGAGGTACAACAGTCGGCGCAAGGTGCCAAACACAAGACGGCGAAACGGGGAGCGGGTCATACGGCTTCTGCGTGAGTTGATAAAACCGAGCGTTTGCTCGGGTGGGCGCTAGTGTGACGGATTCATCGAAAATCGGCAAAAAAGCGGCGAAGTAAACTCCGGTTGAGAGTTTTCGTGCCTGTCATATACTCGGCGCTCTGTCGCCGGGGCCCGTTTATGGACGTCGGACGCAGGCTGACGTTCCTCAAAGGCTTTCCTGCGAAAAGCCTGTTCAATAATAAAAAAGGAGTATGAACAGATGGCAACACGTGAAACCGGCAACGTGAAGTGGTTCAACGACGCCAAGGGCTACGGCTTCATTCAGCGCGAAGACGGGGTGGACGTGTTCGTGCACTACCGCGCGATTCGCGGCGAAGGGCATCGGTCGCTGACCGAAGGCCAGCAGGTCGAGTATGCGGTGGTGACAGGTGACAAGGGTTTGCAGGCTGAGGATGTTGTAGGCCTGTAAATCCAGGATCAAAAGATCGCAGCCTTCTGCAGCTACTACAAAAGCTGCCGCAGGCTGCGATCTTTTTTTGGGTGTGAAATTTCATCCAACGCTGCGCTGTATGAATAAACACCCTGTCAGATCTGACAGTAGACAGCTTTTGTTCTCACGGCTACTTTCGCGAAAACGTGCCCTGGAGCCCGTATTTTCAGGGCTCTACCTACGCGAGAGGAAAGCGGTCATGTGGAAGGGTATTTCGATTTTGCTGGTCTTGGGGCTTTTCGGGTGCTCAGGTCAGACGACCTCCGAAAATGCTTCTCCGGAACCGCTCGCTCGCGCAATGACAGGCCTGGCATTGCCACAACAAGAACCAGGTATTTCGGCGGCGCAGCCATCGATATTCAAAGTGGTCGACGCGCCGGGAGGCGAGTTGAATGTCGATACCCTCGGCACAGAGGCCACTGTTCAGGTGAATTATCCGAGTCAGGCGCCTAGGGACACCGTCGGTGTGCGCCTGACCGGTGTGGCGTTGCGTGATGCGCCGATCCAGACCGTGTCCACCGTAGGCACGCTGACCTTCAAGTTGCCCAAAGCCTGGATCAGCGAAAACAAGGGGCGTACGGTCAACCTGACTTACACCTACAAGGTCGGCGGTGTCGGAAATCTGATTACCTCGTCCCCACTGAGCATCCGCGTGGTCAGCGCGCAGGGCCAGAGTGTGTTCAAGGTGGTCGAAGCCCCGACGGGCGAGTTGAATGCCGATACGCTCGGCACAGAGGCCACTGTTCAGGTGAATTATCCGAGTCAGGCGCCTAGGGACACCGTCGGTGTGCGCCTGACCGGTGTGGCGTTGCGTGATGCGCCGATCCAGACCGTGTCCACCGTGGGCACGCTGACCTTCAAGTTGCCCAAAGCCTGGATCAGCGAAAACAAGGGGCGTACGGTCAACCTGACTTACACCTACAAGGTCGGCGGTGTCGGAAATCTGATTACCTCGTCCCCACTGAGCATCCGCGTGGTCAGCGCGCAGGGCCAGAGTGTGTTCAAGGTGGTCGAAGCCCCGACGGGCGAGTTGAATGCCGATACGCTCGGTACCGAAGCCAACGTACAGGTCAGTTATCCGAGCCTGGCAGCGAAGGACACCGTCGGTGTGCGCCTGACCGGTGTGGCGTTGCGTGATGCGCCAATTCAGACCGTGTCCACCGTGGGCACGCTGACCTTCAAGTTGCCCAAAGCCTGGATCAGCGAAAACAAGGGGCGTACGGTCAACCTCACTTACACCTACAAGGTGGGTGGAGCGGGCAGTCTGATTACATCGTCATCGCTGCCCGTGCGGGTAATCGGTACGGTGCCGGAAGGCGATGGGCAGCGCGTTGCCAATGATCTTAATGCACAGTACGCCGATACGCGGCCAAATTGCGGCAGTGCTTCTCTACCTGCGGCGTTGTGTTCAGGTGTCATATTGCGGGCGACGATCAATGGCACCGGCTATCGCGCCTGGAACCCCAGTCCGCTTTCGCAGCAGAACGGTGGCGTTTCATTTTTTTACTTGCGTAAAGATGCGCGCTTCAAAGGATTTCCCGCCAGCTATCCAAACACCAGTGGTTTCATTTTTTTTCCATCTCAGCAACGCCCGGCGGGGAGCGTGGAAGTTCAGGTTCTATGCATTTTTCCCATAGACGGAGGCAGTGACATAAGGGCTGATCAGGGCTGTGGCGTATCCCGTAACTATCCAACGGTCAGTCGCTCATGCGAACAGCAGGGAATTACCACTGCTGCAGGATGGCTCAACCATTACAACCAGGGGCCCGCAGGATGGAAATACCAGCGTCAGTGTGGGTTCAATGTCCGATCCAGTCAGGGAACGCTTGCAGCCAATACGTTTTATCAGGGAATACTGGCCATGAATTTAATGGGGGCCGAGTCTTTCAACTCGTGGAATGAAATCCGTCTGGCGACATGGCCACAGAACATCCATACGACCATTCCGATCAAGGCGTTCTTTTATACGAGTAACGGTTTGGCGGATGCCCGATTCAACCAGCAGGACTTTTACAAGTATTCCAGCAAGGCAGTGCCGATCATCAAAGTGACATTGCCCAGAACGACTGCAGAGTCAGCCCGGTTCGAATTCAACAAGGGTGATCAGGTCGTGGGTAGTTGGAACTGAGGAGAGGAGCAATGATTCGAGGTTCAGAGCTATGAACTTCAGGATCAAAAGATCTCAGCCTGCGGCAGCTCCTTGTATCTCGACTATCGCTCCGTCAGGAGCGATAGTTCTCGACTGATCATCGAGGGAGGGACTTGGAAGCCGTGCAGCTCCTTAGGCTTTTTGCCTGTGATGTAGATCGTGCTCCAGCCCTCCACACTCACTCGTATAGTTCGAACGGTATCTTGGGCCCGTCTCTGGCGAGAGCCCGCATTCGCAAGGTTGGACAGAGTGCAGTGATGATCGAAAACGGATTAATGGAGAAACGGTCATGTCCAATTTCGTCGGCGTCGATGTCGCTAAAAACACCTTTGATATCGCTACTCACCTGCCAAACGGCAAGCACAAAACCAAAGCCAAACTGGCTAACGACTCAAAAGGTTTCAAAGAGTTTGACGCCTGGTTGAACAAGCAGGTCGAGCCTACAGCCCTGATCGTGATGGAAGCCACCAGCGTTTATCACCTGGAACTTGCCGAGTTCGTCTACAACAAGGGTTACCAGGTCTGCGTCGTCAATCCGGCTACGACCCACGCTTACGCCGACAGCGAGCTGCGCCGGATAAAAACCGACAAAAGCGACGCCAAATTGATCGCTGACTTTGCTCGGGAAAAGGCTGAAAAGCTTCAGCTTTGGGCTCCAGAGCCGCTGAAATATCGTCAGCTAAAGGCGATGGTACGTCGCTTGGATGACCTTCAGGAAATGGAGCAAATGGAGCTCAATCGCCTGGATGTATCCGACGAAAAGGTCAAAGACTCGATCAACTCTGTGCTGCGTCACATCGAGAAAGAGATCGTTGAAACTCACAAAGCAATCAAAAAACACATCGACGATGATCCAGACATGCGCCAAATGCGCGACTTGATCGTGACCATCGACGGTATCGGCCAGAAAACCCTTGAGCGGCTGCTGGCCGAGTTGGGCGACCTGCGTAAATATGACGACCCTCGCAAGCTGGTCGCTGCCGCCGGGTTGAACCCAAAGCTGCAGGACTCGGGAAAGTTCAAAGGCAGAACAGTGATTTCGAGAATCGGATCGGCTCGCGTTCGGGCGGGTCTATACATGCCTGGGTTGGTTGCACTGAAGCACAACAAGGCAATCATCGCCATGAAGGACCGCTTGAAGGCCAACGGCAAGGCCCCCAAGCAAATCATCTGTGCAGCGATGCGCAAACTCCTACATTTTGTCTACGCCGTTCTTAAATCGGGCCAGCCATTTGACCCGAAAATTGCCCTTGCCCGATGAGGGGCAAGACGGTATCTACAGGTGTATACATCACCCTGTAGGCACTGCCCGAGGCTGCGGTCTTTTTTGAGTGAGAATGCCCTGAAAGCATTACTGTACGAATAATCACTCTGTCAGTTATGACAGTATGCGGCTTTTTTTCAGGCCTGCCGTCGCGGAACAAGACCCCTGTAAATCAGAGTTTTCAGGGCTCTGTCCGTTCGAGGGGATTGAAATCAGGCGGTCTTCCAGGTGATCTCTTCTTCACCATCGGCGCTGATGCGCATCCAGCGATCCGCCGTTTCCTCGCCTTCTTCCTCGACCCACGTCCCCGGCGCACAACGCACTTCGACGTTCAGCGCAGCAAACGCGGCCCGGGCGCAGGCGATGTCGTCATCCCATGGGGTCGCATCGCTTTCCAGGTACAGGCTGTTCCACTTGCCCACGGCTTTCGGCAGCCAGGTCACCGGGACTTTGCCTGCCATGCACTTGTAGGTTTGGCCTTTCTGCACCCAGTCGCTGCACGGGCCCAGCGCTTCGCCCAGCCAGGCCGAAATGGCCTTGTGGTCGACGTCGGCGTCTTTCAGGTAAATCTCGATATCCGGTTGGCGCATGGATGTCCTCACTGCGGGTCTGAAAAATCCATTCGCGGATTTAGCCGGCCCCGGGCATTTGCCCGAGACCAAAAGTTATTGAAGAACGAAATAATCGTAGCGCATCGACACGGTGGTCTCGAACGGCTCGGCCTGTTCGATCACCGCCGCGCGACGCTCGGCGCTGGCACGCCAGCCGTGGGGCGTCATCGCCAGCAGGTTGGCGCGATCCTCGGGCTTGTCCAGCGTCAGTTTGAACTCAAGCGTCTCACTGTGCGCCAGCGCCATGCCTTCCGGCACCAAGGCCAGATGCTTGTCGTCGGTGTACTCACGGACTTCGTCGTATAGACGTTCGCGCAACTCCATCAGATGGCCACTGGTCGGGCCGACTTTCATCAGCCCGCCGCCTACGCTGAGCAGACGCTTGGCTTCTTCCCAATCCAATGGACTGAAAACACTGGCCAGGAACTGGCAACTGCCCGACGCCAACGGCACGCGGGCCATGCTGGCGATCAACCAGGTCAGTTGCGGATTGCGTTTGCAGGCGCGTTTGACCGCTTCACGGGAGATGTCCAGCGCGTAGCCATCGGCATCCGGCAGGGCCTCGGCGATCTGCGCGGTGTAGTAACCCTCGCCACAACCGATATCGACCCAGCGCGCCGGCGCGTAACTCGCCGCCAACTCGGCCAGACGCTTGGCCACCGGTGCGTAATGCCCAGCGTTCAGGAAGTCGCGGCGGGCCTCGACCATTGCCTGATTGTCGCCAGGATCGCGGCTGTTCTTGTGCTGCACCGGCAACAGATTCAAGTAACCCTGACGCGCACGGTCGAAACGATGCCCGGCGGGGCAGACCACGCCGTTATCCACCGGATTCAGCGGCTCACTGCAGATCGGGCACGCAAGCATCAGGCAAGCAACTTGATCAGGGTCTGGTAGTAGATCTCGGTCAGTACGTCGAGATCGGCCGCCAGTACGCGCTCGTTGACCTGGTGAATGGTCGCATTGACCGGGCCCAGTTCAACCACCTGAGTGCCCATGGTCGCGATGAAGCGGCCATCGGAAGTGCCACCGCTGGTAGACGCCTTGGTCTCGCGGCCGGTGATGTCCTTGATGCTCGCCGACACCGCGTCGAGCAGAGCGCCTGGCTCGGTGAGGAATGGCAGGCCGGACAGCGCCCAGTCGATGTGCCAGTCCAGGTCATGTTTGTCGAGGATGTCGGCAACGCGTTTCTGCAGGCCTTCAACGGTGGATTCGGTGGAGAAACGGAAGTTGAACACGGCCACCAGGTCGCCCGGAATCACGTTGGTCGCGCCGGTGCCGGAGTTGACGTTGGAAATCTGGAAACTGGTCGGCGGGAAAAAGTCGTTGCCGTGATCCCAGTGCTCGGCGGCCAATTCGGCCAGTGCCGGAGCGGCCAGGTGGATCGGGTTCTTCGCCAGATGCGGGTAGGCGACGTGGCCCTGAATACCCTTGATGGTTAGCTTGGCACCAAGCGAGCCGCGACGGCCGTTTTTGACCACGTCACCCACCAGCGTGGTGCTCGACGGTTCGCCGACGATGCACCAGTCCAGACGCTCATTACGCGCGACCAGACGTTCAACCACTGCCTTGGTGCCGTGGTGCGCCGGGCCTTCTTCGTCACTGGTGATCAGAAACGCGACTTTGCCTTTGTGGTTCGGGTAGTCGGCGACGAAGCGCTCGGCGGCGACAGTCATCGACGCCAGGCTGCCTTTCATGTCTGCCGCGCCACGGCCGCAGAGCATGCCGTGTTCATCGATGATGGCATTGAACGGGTCGATCTGCCATGCAGTCACCGGGCCGGTCGGCACTACGTCGGTGTGACCGGCGAAGCACAGCACCGGGCCGTCGTTGTTGCCATGGATGGCCCAGAAGTTATCCACATCCTCGATGCGCATCGGCTCCAGGGTGAAACCGGCATCACCCAGGCGCTGCATCATCTGCTTCTGGCAATCGGCGTCGACCGGCGTCACGGACGGACGGCGGATCAGGTCGATGGCGAGTTGGAGGGTCGGCGAAAGGTCGGCGTGGGCCGTCATGGAGAACTCCGGAATCTGGGGGCAAGGCGCGCAAAATGGCGGTTATCTTAAAGCAAAACGGCGACCATTGGCCGCCGTTTAGTGCATCGATGAGGATTTAGACGGCCGGTGCTGGCTCAGGTGCCGCCGAAGGTTTTGGCAGCGACGACAGGAACGCCATGATCAATGCCGCCAGGTACGGCAATGATTGCACCAGCAACATGACCACCCAGAAGCGCATGTCGTTGCTTGGAATACCCTGCACCAGGTAGATCCCCAGCGCCGCGCCCCACAACAGCAGCATGATGAACAGCTCTTCCCGCGCTTCGGAAATCGCCACCCAGAAGCCATGGTTGTCGGCGTTTTTCGGCGTGCGGAAGAACGGAATGCTGCTGGTGAAGAAGCCGTACAACACCGCTTTGGCGATGGTGTGAGACAACGCCAGACCCGCCAGTGCCGCGCAGAATGCATCTTTCAGGTTCACGCCCACCGCGCGGCGATACAGGAAGATGATCTTGCCGACCTTGAACACGAACAGTGCCAATGGCGGGATCGCGAAGATCAACAGTGGCGGATCGACCCGTTGCGGCACGATGATCATCGCCGCCGACCACAACAGTGCGCCGACGGTGAAGAAGATGTTCATGCCGTCCGCCACCCACGGCAACCAGCCCGCGAGGAAGTGGTAACGCTGGCCACGGGTCAGTTCGGTGTCCTTGCCGCGCAGCAGGCTGCCGGTGTGACGCTTGATGATCTGGATTGCGCCGTAAGCCCAGCGGAAACGCTGCTTCTTGAAGTCGATGAACGTATCCGGCATCAGACCCTTGCCGTAACTGTCGTGGTAATACGCCGCCGACAGGCCTTTTTCGAACACGCGCAGACCCAGTTCAGCGTCTTCACAGATGCACCAGTCGGCCCAGCCCAATTCTTCCAGAACCGAACGACGAGTCATGGTCATGGTGCCGTGCTGGATGATCGCGTCGCGGTCGTTACGGGTGACCATGCCGATATGGAAGAAGCCTTTGTACTCGGCGTAACAGAGCTTCTTGAAGGTGCTTTCGTTCTGGTCGCGGTAATCCTGCGGCGACTGCACCACGGCAATTTTCGGGTCGGCGAAGTGCGGCACCATGTGCTTGAGCCAGTTCGGATGCACGCAGTAATCGGAGTCGATCACCGCGATCACTTCGGCATCCTTGGCAGTGTGCGGAAGCAGATAATTCAACGCGCCGCCCTTGAAACCTGCCAATGGCGCGACGTGGAAGAACTTGAAGCGCGGGCCGAGGATTTCGCAGTAGTCTCGCACCGGTTCCCACACCGCCGGGTCCTTGGTGTTGTTGTCGATGATCAGGACTTCGTAGTCCGGGTAATCGAGGGCGGCCAGGGCGTCGAGGGTCTGTTTGACCATTTCCGGCGGCTCGTTGTAGCAAGGCACGTGGATCGACACTTTTGGCCGGTAGCTGGAGTCGCCCTCCACGGGCAGGAATTCCCGTCGGCGTTTGTGAATCCACACCGCTTCGGCCAGTTCATGGGCCTCTGTGAGCAACACGATAAATACCCCGAGCGCACCCAGCGCCAGGAGGAAGCCCACTGTCAGGCTAAACCAGGTGCTGTATTGCAGGCTGTAGTCGTAACCGATCCACACCAGCACCGATCCGCAAAGGAAGGCGATAAAGGTCAGGAAGATCCGGCCACGCTGGCGCAGGGCCGAGCCGTCGATCATCAGCAAGGTCAGCGACAACAGCGCCAGTACCACCGAGCCGACCGCCAGCACACGCCATTGCGGGATCGCCACCACCGGGCCTTCGAAGTTGAATTTCTGCTGACGCGCGGCGTTGAACACGCCCCAATACGCGCCAACCGAACCTTCGTCACTGGCTTTCCACGGCTGGTCGAACGCTTCGATCACGAAGTAGTTGAAGCCCTGGCGGTTGAGCTTGTTGACCAAAGTTCGCAGGTAGATCGCCTGATCCGCCGGCGACGCATCGGCGCCGCCGCGCATTCGGCCGTTGCTCGGCCAGCCCACCTCGGACAGCAGCAGCGGTTTTTTCGGGAACATCTTTTTCAGGTCGCGGGCGCGGTCGAAAACGAACTGGCCGGCCTTGTCGACCGGGATGAATTCCCAGTACGGCAGAACGTGAGCGGCAATCAGATCGACGTGCTTGGCCAGCTCCGGGTGTTCTTCCCAGACGTGCCATTGCTCGGAGGTGGTCACCGGTACTTTGACGGCTGCGCGTACGCGATCAAGCAGCACGCTCAGTTGCTCGGCAGTGATTTCCTTACGGAAGATCGCTTCGTTGCCGACTACCACGCGAACCACGCTGCGCGAGGTGTTCGCCAGTTCGATGGCGCGAGTGATTTCCCGCTCGTTGCGCTCCTGGTCGGGGCTGATCCAGATCCCCAAGGTCACGCGCAAACCAAATTCTTCCGCCAGTTTCGGGATGTCTTGCAGCGAGCCATCGACCGAGTAGATGCGGATGTTGTCCGTCAGCTTGCTCATGATCTCCAGGTCACGGCGCATTTCTTCGTCGGAAGGGTACTGATCCTTCTGCGGGAATTGGCCCTGCTGGAACGGCGAATAGGAGAAACCGGAGATCTGCTCCGGCCAGTTGGGCGCGGAGACCGGGCGATTGATCAGCGCCCAGAAGCCGGTGAACAGGGCGGCGATTGCCAGAACCACCACCAGGTTGAGACCAAATTTACGCGATGACATAGCTGTTTCGGGTTCCAAAGGCTGTGGAACGGAGGATCGGTAGGCTATACGCCAATGGGGCGCGCATCCTACACCGGTAGTTCGCAAGTCGTACAACAGACAGGGAATTGCCTGACATTGGGCAATCCGCTTTGACTTAAGTTCTTACACTTGTAGATCGAAGGTTAAAACTTGTCGCTGCGTAGCCCTATAATGCGCGCCGGTTTTTGGGGTAATGGTCATGAGTACAGAAGATCCGCGGTTTGCAGGCATCGCCCGTTTGTATGGCATCGAAGGCATGGAGCGCTTGCGCGCGGCCCATGTGGCGATCGTCGGCGTCGGTGGCGTCGGCTCCTGGGCGGCGGAAGCCATCGCCCGTTGCGGCGTCGGCGAAATATCCCTGTTCGATCTGGATGACGTTTGCGTGAGCAACGCCAACCGCCAGTTGCATGCGCTGGACAGCACCGTCGGCAAACCGAAGGTCGAGGTGATGGCCGAGCGACTGCGCGGGATCAACCCGGACTGCACCGTCCATGCGGTGGCGGATTTCGTCACTCGCGACACCATGGCCGAATACATCACGCCGAACATCGACTGCGTGATTGACTGCATCGACGCCGTCAACGCCAAGGCTGCGCTGATCGCCTGGTGCAAACGCCGCAAGATCCAGATCATCACGACTGGCGGTGCGGGCGGGCAGATTGATCCGACGCTGATTCAGGTCTGCGATCTGAACCGCACGTTCAACGACCCGTTGGCTTCGAAAGTGCGATCCACGCTGCGTCGTGACTACGGTTTCTCGCGCACCGTGACCCGTCACTACAGCGTGCCGTGTGTGTTTTCCACGGAACAACTTCGCTACCCGAAACCGGATGGCAGCATCTGTTTGCAGAAGAGTTTTGTCGGTGATGGCGTGAAACTGGACTGCGCGGGCGGGTTTGGTGCGGTGATGATGGTGACGGCGACGTTCGGCATGGTCGCGGCGACCAAGGCTGTGGATAAGATTGTGGCTGGGGTTCGGCGGCCGGCGGATCGAGTCAAACCTCAGGTTTGATGCCGGGGCTGATGGCCTCATCGCTGGCAAGCCAGCGCCCACAGGTATTTGGTAGGTTCACTGCATTTGTGAACACCATAGAACCTTGTGGGAGCTGGCTTGCCAGCGATGGCGATTAACTCGCCAACTCATTCATCCGCTGGAGCACCGCATTGAGGCCATTGCTGCGCGACGGCGACAACTGCCGCGAAAGCCCCAGCTGGCTGAACCAGTCCGGCAAATCCACCTGCTGCAATTCAGTCGCCGACAACCCGTTGACCCGCAACAACAGCAATGCCACCAACCCGCGAATCATCCGCGCATCACTGCTGGCGCTGAATTGCCAGTGGCCGTCCTGCAACTCGCCCAGCAACCACACTTGGCTTTCACAGCCATGCACCCGGTTGGCATCGCATTTATCCGCGTCGCTCAGCGGCGGCAGACGATCACCGAACTGCATCAGCAATCGCGCCCGCTGTTCCCAACCGGCAGCATTCTGAAAGGTTTGCAGCGCCTCGGCGGCATCAGTCGGCAGGCTCATCGCAACAACTCCAGCGCCTGATCCAGCGCTTCGAAAAAACGCTCCAGATCCTCGGAATCGTTGTACAGCGCCAGCGACACCCGAATCGCCCCGGCCAGCTCGAAGCTTTTCAGCAACGGCATGGCGCAGTGGTGCCCGGCGCGCACGGCGATGCCTTGCTCGGTCAGCAGATGCGCCAGATCGGCGTTGTGCACGCCCTCGACGACAAAACTGGCCAGGGCCAGTTGCGGCTTGCCCAGTAGACGAATGCCATTGCGGGCAGCGAGGCCGCGCAGCAGATAGTCGTGCAGCGCCGCTTCATGAGCGGACACGGCTTCCTGATCCAGCCCGGCAAGATAATCGAGGGTCGCACCGAGGCCGATCACGCTGGCAATCGGCGGCGTGCCCGCCTCGAAACCCAGCGGGGCAGGGCGGAAGCGCGAATCGTGGTAGTTGGCTTCCAGCACCATTTCACCGCCGAACTGCCACGGCTTCAGCTGTTCCAGCGCTTTATTGCGCCCGAACAGAACACCGAGGCCATCGGGGCCGTACAGCTTGTGGCTGGAAAACACATAAAAGTCACAACCAAGCGCCTGCACGTCATGTCGACCGTGCACCACACCTTGGGCGCCGTCGACCACGGTCAGCGCGTTCTGCGCCTTGGCCATGCCCAGCAGCGCCGGCAACGGTTGCCACGCACCCAGCACGTTGGACAACTGACTGACCGCCAGCAAGCGGGTGCGCGGGCCGATCAGGTGCACGGCGGCAGCGAGGTCGATTACGCCATCGTCATCCAGCGGCAGGATCACCAGTTTCAGATCGCGACGTTGTGCCAGTTGCTGCCACGGCAGCAGGTTGGCGTGATGCTCCAGGGCGCTGATGACAATTTCATCGCCCGGATGGAAGAGGTGCTCCAGGCCATACGCCAGGAGATTCAGCGCACTGGTGGCGCCGTGGGTAAAGATGATTTGCCCGCTGTCACCGGCATTCAGCCATTGCGCCACCTTGAGCCGACTGTCTTCGAACGCCTGTGTCGCGTGGGCACCGGGAAGATGCTGCGCGCGATGCACATTGGCCGCGCCGTTGGCGTAGTAATGCGCCAGCGCGTCGAGCAAGGCCTGAGGTTTTTGCGTGGTGGCGGCGTTGTCCAGATAGGTCTGGTCTTGCCGTTGCAGGGCGGCGATGGCCGGGAAATCGGCGCGCCAGGGGGAGGGAATCATCACGGTTCATAGCCCTGGTGAAGAGGGGCGGAATTACGCCAAACCTTGTGGGAGCGAGCAGGCTCGCTCCCCCAGGTGCTTACAGCACTTAGTTGTGAGCGTGCAGCGCTTCGTTGAGTTCGATCGCCGATTTGTGGGTTTTGCACTCCACGGCACCGGTTTCCGAATTGCGACGGAACAGCAGGTCGGTCTGACCGGCCAGTTCACGCGCCTTCACGACTTTGACCAGATTATTGTTCTCGTCCAGCAGCGCTACTTTGGTGCCGGCGGTCACGTACAGGCCCGACTCGACAGTGTTGCGGTCGCCCAACGGGATGCCGATACCGGCGTTGGCGCCGATCAGGCAGCCTTCGCCAACCTTGATCACGATGTTGCCGCCGCCCGACAGGGTGCCCATGGTCGAGCAACCGCCGCCCAGGTCCGAACCCTTGCCGACGAAGACGCCTGCGGAGACGCGGCCTTCGATCATGCCCGGGCCTTCGGTGCCGGCGTTGAAGTTGATGAAACCTTCGTGCATCACGGTGGTGCCTTCGCCCACGTAGGCGCCCAGACGCAGACGCGCAGCATCAGCGATACGCACGCCGGCCGGTACCACGTAGTCGGTCATTTTCGGGAACTTGTCCACCGAGAACACTTCCAGCAGCTCGCCGCGCAGACGGGCTTCCAGTTGCAGTTCGGCCAGTTCGCTCAGGTCGATTGCGCCCTGGCTGGTCCACGCTACGTTCGGCAGCAGCGGGAAGATACCGGCAAGGCTCAGGCCGTGCGGCTTGACCAAACGATGGGACAGCAGGTGCAGCTTGAGGTAGGCCTCAGGTGTCGAGGTCAGCTGCGCATCTTCAGCCAGCAGCGTGGCAACCAGCGGCTTGTGGCTCTCGGCCAGACGGGTCAGCAGCTTGCCTTGAACGGCGTCGATGCCTTTGACGGCTTCAGCCAGTTGCGCAGCCTGTGCGGTGGTGAAAGTGATGGCCTGGTTGCCTTCGGTGTAACCGAGGATCGGTGCAACGGCAGCGACCAGTTCGGCCGAAGGATTGAGCAGTGGCTGTGCGTAGAACACTTCCAGCCACGCGCCTTGGCGGTTCTGGGTGCCGACACCGAAAGCGATGCTGAACAGGGAATTGGACATGTGAATACCTCTACAAAAAAGTGACGGGCTGCTTATTTGATCGCGGCCGCGTAGATGTCTGGCTTAAAGCCAATCAGGGTTCGGTCACCGAGATCGAGCACCGGGCGCTTGATCATCGAGGGTTGAGCGAGCATCAGTTCGATGGCTTTCGACTGGTCGAGATCGGCTTTACGTTCGTCGTCGAGTTTGCGAAAGGTCGTGCCTGCACGGTTCAACACCGTTTGCCAGCCGTGCTCGTCACACCATTGAGTCAGGTGCTCACGGTCGATGCCGGCAGTCTTGTAATCATGGAAGTCGTAGCTGACAGCGTGTTCATCGAGCCAGGTGCGCGCCTTCTTCATGGTGTCGCAGGCTTTGATGCCGAAAAGGTGCAACGTTTTACTTGAATCGGTCAAGGAATCGCCCCCTTTACAGGTGCTGGAAAAAAATGGTGTCGGATTATGCCATGACCCTTCAGCTAATACGCAAAACCTGTGGGAGCCGAGTTTCAGAGGGCTGCGACATAGGTGCAAAGGCCAGGCACAGCCTAAGCGGCTAATATGGCAGTTCAACGCTGTCGATCGTCTGAGATTTTCGCTTTATGCAAACTGCTTACACCGTCCTGATCCTGCTGATGCTGGTCAGCGTCTCGCGTCTGGTCGGACGGGTAATTCCGCTGCCGCTTCCTCTGGTACAAATCGCCGCCGGCGCCCTGTTGGCCTGGCCAACACTTGGTCTGCACGTGGCGCTGGACCCGGAGCTTTTCCTGTTTCTGTTCCTGCCACCGCTGTTGTTCTCCGACGGATGGCGCATGCCCAAGCGTGAGCTCTGGCACCTGCGTGGGCCGATTCTGACACTGGCAGTCGGGCTGGTGCTGTTTACCGTGGTGGGCGCCGGGTATTTCATTCACTGGTTACTGCCAACGATTCCGCTGCCCGTGGCTTTCGCATTGGCGGCGGTGTTGTCGCCAACGGACGCCGTAGCGGTCTCGGCCATTTCGCAAAACCGCTTGCCCACGCCGCTGATGCACATGCTGCAAGGTGAAGCGCTGATGAACGACGCTTCGGGTCTGGTGACGTTCAAGTTCGCCTTGGTCGCAGCGGTGACCGGGGTGTTCTCGCTGGCTAATGCGAGCCTGACGTTTGTGCTGGTGGCGGTTGGAGGGTTGGCCGTCGGGGTGGCTTTGAGCTGGCTGGTGGGTCGCCTGCGCGCCTGGATGATTGCCCGCGGCTGGGACGATCCGGCTACCCATGTGGTGTTTATGTTGCTGCTACCGTTCGCCGCGTATGTGCTGGCCGAACGATTGGGGGCTTCGGGCATTCTGTCTGCCGTGGCGGCGGGGATGATGCAGAGCTGGCTCGATCTGCTGCCGCGTCAGACCAGCACTCGCCTGCTCAATCGCAGTGTCTGGGCATTGCTGGAGTTCGCCTTCAATGGTCTGATCTTCCTGCTGCTGGGTCTGCAATTGCCGGACATCATCAAGGCCGTTGTCAGTCATGAGCCGACACTCTGGCCGACGCTGCTGTATCGCTGCCTCGACGTGGTGGCAATTTTTCTAGCGCTGGTGGTGCTGCGATTTGTCTGGGTACAAAGTATCTGGCGTTTGTCAGTGCTCCTGCGACGTTTGCGCGGCAAGGGTGATCTGACCCAGGTGCCCACCGCGCGATCCTGCTGGCTGCTGACGGTGGGCGGTGTGCGCGGTGCGGTGACGCTGGCGGGTGTGATGTCAGTGCCGATGCTGATGGGAAGCGAAGCGTTTCCCGAACGGGATCTGCTGATTTTTATCGCCGCCGGGGTGATTCTGCTGTCGCTGATTTCGGCGTGTATCGCGTTGCCATTGCTCCTGCGAGGCATTCAGAAGAGCCCCGACGAAAAGCGCCGTCAGGAAGTGCGCGATGCCTGGCGCAAAACTGCCGAGGCCGCGATTCATTCGTTGGAGACCGAAGAACTCGCACCGCAAGACGCCGCACAAGCGGCACTGGCAGCGGAACTGAAAGCACGGATCATGTCCGAGTATCGCCATCAACTCGACGTGTTCAACGATTCCGCCGAAGCCCAGGCGCTGGCGTTCCAGATGGATCTGCTGGAACGCCGTTTGCGCCTGAAGGCACTACGTGCACAGCGTCTGGAACTCTACAGCCTCAGCCGCCATCACCAGATCGGCGATGACGTACTCAGAGAGGTGCTTGGCGAGTTGGACCTGAGCGAAGCCAATCTGGGGCAGGTCAAGTAATCGTGAACGACTGTTCCTGACGGTTGATTCATGGGGTCTCGCAGGAGCCGCCGTCGGGGATATCGATTGGGTAGTAATACGCGACGATTTTTTTGTCTTTGCTGCTGATTTCTGTATTCATCGCCACTTCGAATTTTCCATCGGTGAGTTCCTTTTCGACCGGATAATGCATGATGGAAGTTGTATCGTAGTCGGTGATGGCGACTTGCTCGGTAATCGGCGTAAAGATGTTCAGGTCCACGCTTTTTTTATTCATGCCCCATTTCTCTGCGTATTCTTTATAGACTTTGGGTTTGTCCCAGGGGATGTTTGCGTCGGGGTGTAAGTGTTCATGATGTAAGCCCAGGGCATGGCCGAACTCGTGCAATACAACTGTGCGAAAATCCAAGTCTCCGGGCCGCGCGGCGATGAACATAGTCGGTTTGTTTGCGTCTATGGTAAGTGCGTCGGTACCGATTTGAGAGGCATTTTCAGCAGTATCGGTTTTTATCCTGATTATTCCATCTTTACTGTCGATGAAACTAAAGGTAAGGCTGACATAGTCAGCCCACTCCCAAATATGTCTTTTTATCGCCTCTTTCAGCGCGGCGGGAGGCTGGTCCATGAATGAAATGGTCAGGTGGCGATCAGGCTTCCAGCACTTTGCCAGGATTGCAGTTGCGCGCGGAGACAGGCCGGAGTTGGAGGCGTGTGAAGTATTCTTGGGGTTTTCATTGATGGCTGCTCGGAAACTGGCAACTGGATCAGTTATTTCAAGTTTCAGGCAGGGTTTCGAGTTGAGCATGTTCAATTCCTTTTGATGTATGTAGTTGTCCCGTGTCCGGGCATGGATTTTAGTTGTTTGGGTTTTAAGTTTGCTGGTCAGGCAACTGGTTTTTGTTTAGTTGTTGTTTTTGCGCTGATCAAGTTATTTTCTTGGCAGCGGAAGGTAAAGTGTGGTGTTGTAAGTTGGCGTTTCTTTATTGTCTGATTACCGTGCCAGATTGCCTGGCACGGTATGTGTGAGTATTACTTCCGGGTAACGAACGCGCGAATTCGTTCTGCGGCTTCTACGCATTCGGCCAAGGGGGCGACCAACGCCATCCGCACGCGACCAGCACCCGGATTGACGCCATCAACGTCGCGGGACAAGTACGAGCCCGGCACCACGGTGACGTGTTCTTCGGCGAACAGGTCGCGGCAGAAAGCTGCATCGTCGCCTTCAACATTCGGCCACAAGTAGAAGCTGCCGTCGGGGCGCTGAACATCCATCACCGGGCTGAGGATTTCCAGCACAGCATCGAACTTCTCGCGATACAACGCGCGGTTGGCACGCACGTGTACTTCGTCGTTCCACGCGGCGACGCTGGCCAACTGGGTTTGTACCGGCATCGCGCAGCCGTGGTAGGTGCGATACAGCAGGAAGCCCTTGAGAATGTCTGCATCACCGGCAACGAAACCAGAACGCAATCCCGGCAGGTTGGAGCGCTTGGACAGACTGTGGAAAACCACGCAGCGTTTGAAGTCTTTGCGGCCCAGTTCAACGCAGGCAGTGAGCAGACCCGGCGGCGGGGTCTGTTCGTCGAAGTACAACTCGCTGTAGCACTCGTCGGCGGCAATGACGAAGTCGTATTCGTCTGCCAGGGCGATGAGCTTTTTCAGGGTGTCGACCGGGATCAGCGCGCCGGTCGGGTTACCCGGCGAGCACAGAAACAGGATCTGGCAGCGCTTCCAGATATCTGGCGAAACTGCATCGAAGTCAGGGTTGAAGCCGTTTTCATCCAGGCACGGCAGGTAATGCGGCTTGGCCCCCGCGAGGAACGCGGCGCCTTCGTAGATCTGATAAAACGGGTTCGGGCTGACCACCAGCGCATCGTCCCCACGGTTGACCACGGTCTGGGTGAACGCGAATAACGCTTCGCGTGTGCCGTTGACCGGCAGCACGTTACGGGCCGGGTCGATCCAGCCGCTCGGTACGCCAAAGCGGCGCTCGCACCAGCCAGCGATGGCTTCGCGCAGGGCGGGAATGCCAAGGGTGGTCGGGTATACCGCCATCTGATCCAGACTGTTTGCCAGCGCCTCGGCGACAAAGCTTGGGGAGCGGTGTTTCGGCTCACCGATCGACAGGGCGATCGGGCGCTTGTCCGGGTTCGGCGTGACGGTACCGAGCAGGGCGCGGAGTTTCTCGAACGGGTAGGGCTGGAGCTGGTTCAGAGCGTTGTTCATTTGTACGGGGTCTCATTGCAAAGCAGGTTAATCCGGGCGCGCAGTCAGATACTGATGCGCGAAAGCTTGATATCGGGTTCCTGATTGACGCTCAGTTGCTCGACGATCGCATCCTGCAAACGGCTGCACAGCAGGGGATCGGACAGCGGCTGGTTGTGCGCGTCGGTGATGAAGAACACGTCCTCCACCCGTTCGCCCAGGGTCGCAATCTTGGCGTTCTGCAGCGACAGGTCGAACTCCAGGAAAATTCCGCCGATCCGCGCCAACAGGCCTGGACGGTCGGGTGCGGTCAGTTCCAGAACCGTCACCGGACGCTGGGCGTCGTTGTGAATCGTCACTTGTGGCGCAAAGGCAAAATGCTTGAGCTGGCGCGGCACCCGGCGCTGAATGATCGTCGGGTAGTCGTCGGGGTTGCGCAGGGCTTCGGTCAGGCCCTCGCGGATCTGCTTGATCCGTGCCGGGTTGTCGCCGATGGATTCACCGTCGTTGTCGAGCACGATGTAGGTATCGAGGGTGAACTGGCTGCTGGACGTGATGACCCGAGCATCGTGAATGTTCAAGTTGAGCTGATCCATTGCCGCCACAGTCACAGCGAAGAAGTCGTGCTGATCCGGTGCATAAATGAAGATCTGCGTACCGCCCTCGAATTCACGCTGGGTGGTTTCCTTGATCAACACCAACGGCCCGCCATCGGCTGGCTGCTGGAGTATGGCGTCGCTGTGCCAGGCTACATCGCCGGCTGTGTGACGCAGGAAGTAGTCATCGCCCAACTGCCCCCACAACTGCTCGACGTCGTCTGGATCGGTGCCGCCGCGCACAAGAATGTCCAGCGCTGCACTTTGGGTCTGGCGGATCTGCTCTTCGCGATCCACCGGGTTTTCCAGGCCGCGGCGCAAGGCGCGTTTGGTCTCGGTGTAGAGCTGGCGCAAGAGGCTGGCGCGCCAGGAATTCCACAGCGTCGGGTTCGTCGCGTTGATGTCGGCCACAGTCAGCACGTACAGGTAGTCGAGGCGGGTTTCATCGCCGACCGCCTGGGCAAAATCGTGGATCACCTGCGGGTCGGACAAGTCCTTGCGCTGGGCGGTGGTCGACATCACCAGATGGTTTTGCACCAGCCAGACGATCAGGCGGCTGTCCCACACCGGCAACTGATGGCGCTGGCAGAACGCCTCGGCATCGACCGCGCCGATCTCCGAGTGATCGCCATGCCGGCCCTTGCCAATGTCGTGGTACAGGCCGGCGAGGTAGATCAGCTCGGGTTTGGGCAACTTGCCCATAAGCTTGCTGGCCAGCGGGAATTTTTCCGACACCTGGGTGTACTGCAACTTACGCAGGTGCTTGATCAGGTTCAGGGTGTGCGCGTCGACCGTATAGATGTGGAACAGGTCGTGTTGCATCTGCCCGACGATAAAGCCGAACTCCGGCAGATAGCGCCCGAGAATGCCGTAACGGTTCATCCGGCGCAGGTTGCGGTGGATGCCGATCTTGCACTTGAACAGCTCGATAAACAGGCTGGTATTGCGGATGTCGTTGCGGAAGTTGTCGTCGATCAGGTGCCGGTGCTCGCGCAGCAAACGAATGGTATCGGCGCGCACGCCTTTGATTTCCGGCTGCTGAGCCATCAGCACGAAAATCTCCAGCATGGCGAACGGCGTACGGCGGAACACGTTGTCGTTGCGTGCTTCGATATAGCCGTCGTGCAACTGGAAGCGCGAGTTGATCGGATGGGGCGGCGCTTCGTCTTCCGGGGCGAGGATGACTTCCTCGAAATGCTGGATGATCAGGTCGCTGAGCTGGGCGATGCTCATCACCACGCGAAAGTACTGCTGCATGAAGTTTTCGACAGCCTGCTTGGCGTCGTCGCCTTCAAAACCGAGTAGCCCGGCAATGGTGCGTTGATGATCGAACAACAAGCGGTCTTCGGAGCGGCCGGCGAGCATGTGCAGGGCGTAGCGCACTTTCCAGAGGAATTCCTGGGAGGAGGCGAGCAGGGCGTTTTCGCTCTCGACCAAAAAGCCTTCGCCGGCAAGGGCGCGCAGGTTCAGGGTGCCGTATTGACGACGGGCAACCCACAGAATCGTCTGAATATCCCGTAGCCCGCCGGGCGAGCCTTTGACGTTGGGCTCCAGGTTGTATTCGGTGTCGTTGTACTTGTGGTGGCGAGCCTTCTGCTCGGCGCGTTTGGCCAGGAAGAACTCCTTGGCCGGCCACATGTGGGCGGTGCTGGTAACGTCGAGCATGCGTTGGCGCAAACGCTCGGGGCCACAGATGGTGCGGCTTTCCATGAGGTTGGTGACGACGGTCAGATCGGCGCGCGCCTCTTGGGCACACTCATCCACCGAACGAACGCTCTGACCGACTTCCAGGCCGATATCCCACAGCAAGGTGAGAAAACGCTCGATGGAATCGCGGAAAACTTCGTGATCGGCACTGTCCAGCAGGATCAGCAAATCGATGTCGGAGTAGGGGTGCAATTCACCACGGCCATAACCGCCGACCGCGACCAGCGCGATGTCGGCGTCTTCGCTCCAGTTGAACTGTTCCCAGGCCTTTTGCAGGATGTTGTCGACGAACCAGGCGCGGTCTTCGATCAGCCGGCGTATATCGCGGCCGCTGCGAAAGCGCGCATCGAGCACTTCGCGGGCCTGGCGGATCGCCTTCTTGAACGCCGCGATGGGGCTCGCTTTCAGGGCCAGTTCAGCCTGGAACTGGCCGCGGTCGAAGAGTTCGGGATCCACCTGCGGCATCGATTGGCTTTCCTTCTATAGGCTGGGAGCGTTTTTGGGATCAGGCCGAGACGCGGGGAATGGTGTCGTCGGCGCGCAAGGTGAAGATCTCGTAGCCGGTGTCGGTGACCAGCAAAGTGTGTTCCCACTGGGCCGAGAGCTTGCGGTCCTTGGTGATCGCGGTCCAGCCGTCGCCCAATACTTTGGTGTCGGCCTTGCCCTGGTTGATCATCGGCTCGATGGTGAAGGTCATGCCGGCCTTCAGTTCCATGCCGGTGCCAGCGCGGCCGTAGTGCAGGATCTGCGGCTCTTCGTGGAACACCTTGCCGATGCCGTGGCCGCAGAACTCGCGAACCACCGAGAAGCCGTTCTTTTCTGCGTGCTTCTGGATGACTTCACCGATGTCGCCCAGACGGCAGCCAGGTTTGACGATCTCGATCGCCTTGTACATGCATTCCTGAGTGATCTGCGACAGGCGCTCGGCCCAGACCGGCACTTCGCCGACATGGAACATGCGGCTGGTATCGCCGTGGTAACCGTCCTTGATAACGGTGACGTCAATGTTCAGGGTGTCGCCGTTTTTCAGCGGTTTGTCGTTCGGGATGCCGTGGCAGACCACGTGGTTGATCGAGGTGCAGATCGACTTCGGGTAGCCCTTGTAGTTGAGCGGGGCAGGGATGGCCTGCTGCTCGTTGACGATATAGTCGTGGCAGATCTGGTTCAGTTGATCGGTGGTGACGCCTGGTTTTACATGTTCGGCAATCATTTCCAGCACATCGGCGGCCAGTTTGCCGGCGACACGCATGCCAGCGATGTCCTCGGGGGTTTTGAGGTTGACGGTCATACAGGCTCTCTCTGCGCTCGGCGGCGCTTGCTGATACGGATAGGGCGGCAGGTGTTCGTTTTGCGACCCTGAAAAACGCGATTCTAACAGACGAAAGGAGCAAATCCGCGCCTGCCTGCATCGCTTCTCTCTCTACAATGGTGCGCGCCGAGTCGATTCCAAGGGGGCTGCGCCCATGTCCTTGGTGTGATTAAAGATTTCGGGTTCCGTTTCTGCGCACCCTGTGGTATAAAATGCGCCGCTTTCCGGGGATACCCCGAAAAGCTTAAATCCACACACGTGTCGACACGATGACCTGGGTGCTTTTGGCTTTAAGCCACTGGTTGGTCATTGGGATACGTGGAGGCCAAACCCGACTTATTAAGGAACTATCATGTCCCAAGTCAATATGCGCGATATGCTGAAGGCCGGTGTGCACTTCGGTCACCAAACCCGTTACTGGAACCCGAAAATGGGTAAGTACATTTTCGGCGCGCGTAACAAGATTCACATCATCAACCTTGAAAAAACCCTGCCAATGTTCAACGAAGCTCTGACTTTCGTAGAGCGTCTGGCCCAGGGCAAAAACAAGATTCTGTTCGTCGGCACCAAGCGTTCCGCTGGCAAGATCGTTGCTGAAGAAGCAGCACGTTGCGGTTCGCCGTACGTCGATCACCGCTGGTTGGGCGGCATGCTGACCAACTTCAAAACCATTCGTGCTTCCATCAAGCGTCTGCGTGACCTTGAAGTTCAGGCCGAAGACGGTACTTTCGCCAAGCTGACCAAGAAAGAAGCGCTGATGCGCACTCGTGATCTTGAGAAGTTGGATCGTTCGCTGGGCGGCATCAAGGACATGGGCGGTCTGCCAGACGCACTGTTCGTGATCGACGTTGACCACGAGCGCATCGCGATCACCGAAGCCAACAAGCTGGGCATCCCGGTTATCGGCGTTGTCGATACCAACAGCAGCCCGGAAGGCGTTGACTACATCATCCCAGGCAACGATGACGCAATCCGCGCTATCCAGCTGTACATGGGTTCGATGGCTGACGCAGTTATCCGTGGTCGCAACAATGTTTCCGGCGGCACTGTAGAATTCGCAGCTGAAGAAACTCAGGCTGCAGCTGAGTAATTGACGCCCTGGCGTTGACTCAGTAAGCAAAAAGGGGGCTTGGCCCCCTTTTTGCCACCTCGAAAACCATTTGTTAACAGCGCAGCTACAGCATCTGTAACGTGCAGCGGCTAACAAAGGTAATTCGGGAAGAATTGAACGCCCGTTCGATCGGGTGGAATGGTTGAAAACCTATCCAAGAGGAATTTGAAAATGGCAGCAATTACTGCGGCGTTGGTTAAAGAACTGCGCGAGCGTACCGGCGAAGGCATGATGGATTGCAAGAAAGCCCTGGAAAAGGCTGACGGCGACATCGAAAAAGCCATTGATGACATGCGTGCTTCGGGCGCGATCAAGGCTGCCAAGAAAGCAGGTAACGTAGCTGCTGAAGGTGCCATCGCGCTGAAAGAAGACGGCAAATCCGCCGTTCTGCTGGAAGTGAACTCGCAGACTGACTTCCTGGCTCTGCAGGACGACTTCAAGGCATTTGTTGCTGCAAGCGTTGAAAAAGCGTTCGCCGACAAGCTGACTGATGTTGCTCCGCTGATCGAAGCTCAAGAAGCTGATCGCCTGGTACTGGTCGGCAAGGTTGGCGAAAACGTCAACATCCGTCGCCTGACTCGCGTTGAAGGTGATGTTGTTGGTGGTTACCTGCACGGCAACAAAATCGGCGTAGCTGTTGTTCTGAAGGGCGGTGATGTTGAGCTGGCCAAAGACATCGCGATGCACGTAGCGGCAAGCAACCCTGAGTTCCTGCTGCCATCGGAAGTTTCGGCTGAAGCTATCGAGCGCGAGAAAGCTGTGTTCCTGCAGCTGAACGAAGAAAAAATCAAAGGCAAGCCAGAAAACATTGTTGAAAATATGGTCAAAGGCCGTATCAGCAAGTTCCTGGCAGAAGCAAGCCTGGTTGAGCAGGCGTTCGTCAAGAACCCTGAAATCAAGGTTGGCGAGCTGGCCAAGAAAGCGGGTGCTGAAATCGTTTCCTTCACCTACTTCAAAGTAGGCGAAGGCATCGAGAAGCCGGTCGACAACTTCGCTGAAGAAGTTGCTGCCCAGCTGGCTGCCGCCAAGCAATAAGACAGTTTTCAACTGTCGCCCGAAAGAGGCTGCCCGCTCACGCGCGCAGCCTCTTTTCAGATGGGGTAGCCAATTTTTATTGGTTTCCACTTGGAACTGACTTACAAAGCCATGTTCCGATGGCGCTGAAGCAGCGCCAAGCTAGAGTGAACGCCAGCTGTAAACAGCTCGCAAAGAATTTTAAATACGCCGCAGGAGAGATTCGCAATGGCTCAGCAGGGCAGTGGTTATCAGGCTCGCTATAAACGCATTCTACTCAAGCTTAGCGGCGAGGCCCTGATGGGGTCGGAAGAGTTCGGGATTGATCCAAAGGTGCTGGATCGCATGGCGCTGGAAGTCGGCCAATTGGTCGGCATCGGCGTACAGGTCGGTCTGGTGATCGGCGGTGGCAATCTGTTCCGTGGCGAAGCCTTGAGCAAAGCCGGTATGGATCGGGTGACAGGCGACCACATGGGCATGCTGGCCACTGTGATGAACGCTCTGGCCATGCGCGACGCGCTGGAGCGTGCCAATATCTCGGCCATCGTGATGTCGGCCATTTCCATGGTTGGCGTGACCGATCACTATGATCGCCGCAAAGCCATGCGCCATCTGAACTCCAAAGATGTCGTGATTTTCGCGGCCGGTACCGGCAATCCGTTCTTCACCACGGATTCGGCAGCCTGCCTGCGTGCAATCGAAATCGATGCCGATGTTGTGCTCAAGGCGACCAAGGTCGATGGCGTCTACACCGCAGATCCGTTCAAAGACCCGCATGCCGAGAAGTTCGATCATCTGACATATGATGAAGTGCTGGATCGCAAGCTGGGTGTAATGGATCTGACTGCTATTTGCCTGTGCCGCGACCACAAGATGCCGCTGCGCGTATTCAACATGAACAAGCCTGGTGCCCTGCTGAACATTGTTCACGGCGGCGCAGAAGGAACCCTGATCGAGGAAGGCCAACAATGATCAATGAAATCAAGAAAGACGCTCAAGAGCGCATGCAGAAGTCCCTGGATTCCCTGTCCCATGCATTCGGTCAGATTCGCACCGGCAAGGCACACCCAAGCATCCTGGGCAGCGTGATGGTGCCGTACTACGGCGCAGACACCTCCATCACCCAAGTAGCCAATATCACTGTAAAAGACTCGCGCACCCTGCAAGTCGTGGCGTTTGAGCGCAACATGCTCGCGGCAGTCGACAAGGCAATCCAGAGTGCCGGCCTGAACCTCAACCCGACCAACCTCGGCGAGTTGCTGCTGATCTCCATGCCTGCCCTGACCGAAGAAACCCGTAAGGGGTTTACCAAGCAGGCGCGCAGTGCAGCTGAAGACGCTCGTGTTGCCGTGCGCAACATTCGTCGTGATGCGTTGGGTGAGCTGAAGAAGCTGGTCAAGGACAAGGAAATCAGCGAAGACGAAGAGCGTCGTGCTGCTGCGGACATTCAGAAGCTGACTGACAAGGCTGAGGCTGATATCGACGCAGCCACCAAGCAAAAAGAAGCGGACTTGATGGCCGTATAAGGGTCGAGCTTTTAATGGACAAGACCAAGCAGACTGCGCCGTCCGCGGTGCCGCGCCATGTCGCGATCATCATGGATGGCAACAATCGCTGGGCGAAAAAACGCTTTATGCCGGGTGTCGCCGGGCATAAAGCGGGCGTTGATGCTGTACGGGCTGTAATCGAGGTGTGCGCTGAGGCCAAGGTTGAGGTACTGACCCTTTTCGCCTTTTCCAGTGAAAACTGGCAGCGTCCGGCCGATGAGGTCAGCGCCTTGATGGATCTGTTCTTCAAGGCGTTACGTCGTGAGGCCAAGCGTCTCAACGATAACAACATCAGCCTGCGCATCATTGGCGATCGCTCGCGCTTTCATCCGGAGCTTCAAACCGCAATGCGCGAAGCCGAGGCGATGACTGCGGGCGCCAACCGTTTCATCCTGCAGATCGCCGCCAACTACGGTGGTCAGTGGGATATCGCGCAAGCCGCGCAGCGCCTGGCGCGTGAAGTTCAGGCCGGGCATCTGCGCCCGGAAGACATCACCCCTGATCTGCTGCAAACCTGTCTGGCGACCGGCGATTTGCCGTTGCCGGATCTGTGCATCCGTACCGGTGGCGAGCACCGCATCAGTAACTTCCTGCTGTGGCAACTGGCATACGCCGAGTTGTACTTCTCCGACCTGTTCTGGCCGGACTTCAAACACGATGCCATGCGCAATGCGCTGGCCGATTTCGCTTCGCGCCAACGTCGTTTCGGTAAAACGAGCGAACAGGTTGAAGCTGGAGCCCGGGTTTAATGCTTAAACAACGAATCATCACTGCGCTGATCCTGCTGCCGATTGCCCTGTGTGGGTTTTTCCTGCTCCAGGGTTCCGGTTTTGCGCTGTTCATCGGTCTGGTCGTAAGTCTGGGTGCCTGGGAATGGGCGCGTCTGGCCGGCTTCACCGCGCAATCGTTTCGCGTCGGTTTTGCTGCCGTCGTCGCGTTGATGTTGTTCGTCATGTATGTGCTGCCCGGTCTTGCGCCTTGGGTGCTGGGTGCTTCGGTACTTTGGTGGGCGGTCGCGACGTATCTGGTGCTGACCTATCCGAAGTCCAGCGAGCATTGGTCCGGTGCCGCCACCAAACTGGTGATCGGTCTGTTGATCCTGCTGCCGGCCTGGCAAGGTCTGGTGCAGATCAAGCAGTACCCGCTGGGTAACTGGCTGATCATGGCGGTGATGGTATTGGTCTGGGGTGCCGATATTGGTGCCTACTTCTCTGGTCGTGCATTCGGCAAGCGCAAGTTGGCCCCTCAAGTCAGCCCGGGTAAAAGCTGGGAAGGTGTGTACGGTGGTCTGGCGCTGAGTCTGGTGATTACCGCCATTGTCGGTCTGGTGCGTGACTGGACGGTAGCTGAATTGCTCAAGGGCTTGATGGGTGCTGCGCTGATCGTGTTCATCTCTGTTGTGGGTGACCTGACCGAAAGCATGTTCAAGCGTCAGTCCGGTATCAAGGACAGCAGCAACCTGCTGCCGGGTCATGGCGGCGTGCTCGATCGCATCGATAGCCTGACAGCGGCCATTCCAGTCTTCGCCGTATTGCTGTGGATGGCTGCGCCGTGAGCCGTCCGCAACAGATTACCGTTCTGGGTGCGACAGGCTCGATTGGTCTGAGCACCCTTGATGTCATTGCGCGTCATCCAGAGCGATATCAGGTTTTCGCGTTGAGCGGGTTTACGCGTTTGAGTGAGCTGTTGGCCTTGTGCGTGCGTCATGTACCGCAATTTGCCGTGGTGCCGGAAGTCGCCGCAGCACGTGGTCTGCAGGATGATTTGCGCGCCGCCGGTTTACCGACCCGCGTGCTGGTGGGGGAGGAGGGCCTGTGTCAGGTCGCTTCTGCTCCGGAAGTTGACGCAGTCATGGCGGCCATTGTTGGTGCGGCTGGTCTGCGTCCGACTTTGGCTGCCGTTGAAGCGGGCAAGAAGATCCTCCTGGCAAATAAAGAGGCGCTGGTGATGTCCGGCGCCTTGTTCATGCAGGCGGTACGCAAAAGCGGTTCGGTGCTGCTGCCGATCGACAGCGAACACAACGCGATTTTCCAATGCATGCCGCGGGATTTCGCTCGTGGTTTGAGCAGTGTCGGTGTCCGTCGGATTTTACTCACAGCCTCTGGTGGCCCGTTCCGACAGACGCCCGTGAGTGAATTGGCGAATGTTTCACCTGATCAGGCGTGCGCGCATCCAAACTGGTCCATGGGGCGCAAGATTTCAGTCGATTCGGCCAGCATGATGAATAAAGGTCTCGAGTTGATCGAGGCCTGCTGGTTGTTTGATGCAAAACCTTCGCAGGTCGAAGTGGTGATTCACCCGCAGAGCGTGATTCACTCTCTGGTCGATTATGTCGATGGCTCGGTGCTGGCGCAGTTGGGCAATCCTGACATGCGCACGCCGATCGCCAATGCACTGGCCTGGCCGGAGCGCATCGACTCCGGTGTGGCACCGTTGGACCTGTTTGCGATCGCGCGTCTGGACTTCGAGGCGCCCGATGAAGAGCGCTTCCCATGTCTGCGTCTCGCACGGCAAGCTGCCGAGGCAGGCGACAGTGCACCAGCAATGCTCAATGCAGCGAACGAAGTAGCGGTGGCAGCGTTTCTCGACGGACGGGTTCGTTACCTGGAAATCGCGAGTATCATCGAGGAGGTCTTGAACCTCGAATCAGTTGTGGCGCTGGATGATCTCGATGCCGTGTTCACGGCAGACGCCAAAGCGCGAGTCCTGGCCGAGCAATGGCTAAAACGTCACGCTCGATAGGTTTTGCAACACAATGGCTATAAGCGGCACTGAACAGGATTGCGGAGAAAGTAGATGAGCGCGCTCTATATGATTGCCGGCACCCTGATCGCCTTGGGTGTGCTGGTCACCTTTCACGAATTCGGCCACTTCTGGGTCGCGCGTCGCTGTGGCGTCAAGGTTCTGCGCTTTTCCGTAGGCTTCGGCATGCCGTTGCTGCGCTGGCACGACAAGCAGGGCACTGAATTTGTTGTGGCTGCAATTCCGCTGGGTGGCTACGTCAAGATGCTCGACGAGCGCGAAGGCGAGGTGCCGGTCGATCAGTTGGATCAGTCGTTCAATCGCAAGTCCGTTCGTCAGCGTATCGCTATTGTAGCGGCCGGCCCTGTTGCCAACTTCCTGTTGGCCCTGGTGTTCTTCTGGGTGCTGGCGATGCTCGGTAGCGAGCAGGTCCGCCCGGTCATCGGTGCGGTAGAGTCCGGCAGTATCGCCGCCAAGGCTGGTTTGGGTGCGGGTCAGGAGATCGTCGCGATTGATGGCGAGCCAACGACCGGTTGGGCGGCTGTCAATTTGCAGCTGGTACGTCGACTCGGTGAAAGCGGTTCGTTGCAGTTGCTGATGCGCGAGCAGGGCACTACCGTTGATTCGCCACGTGAGCTGGTGCTGGATAACTGGCTCAAGGGCGCAGATGAGCCTGATCCGATTCGCTCTTTGGGTATTCGTCCTTGGCGTCCGGCCTTGCCGCCGGTGCTAGCCGAACTTGATCCAAAAGGCCCGGCTCAGGCTGCCGGCCTGAAAACCGGTGATCGTCTGCTGGCGCTCGACGGCCAGGCGCTCAACGACTGGCAGCAAGTGGTCGATACCGTTCGTACGCGTCCTGATACCAAAATCGTGCTGCGTGTCGAGCGTGATGGTGCTTCAATCGATGTCCCTGTGACCTTGGCTGCGCGCGGTGAAAGCAAGTCGCCAAGCGGTTATCTGGGTGCGGGTGTAAAAGCTGTCGACTGGCCACCGGAGATGATCCGCGAAGTCAGTTATGGGCCGTTGGCCGCGATTGGCGAGGGCGCCCGTCGTACTTGGACCATGAGCATTCTCACGCTGGATTCACTGAAGAAAATGCTGTTCGGCGAGCTCTCGGTAAAAAACTTGAGTGGACCGATAACCATTGCTAAAGTGGCGGGCGCTTCTGCCCAGTCGGGCGTCGCTGATTTCTTGAATTTCCTTGCTTATCTGAGTATTAGCCTGGGAGTTCTGAATTTGCTGCCCATTCCTGTACTGGATGGGGGGCATTTGTTGTTTTATCTGATCGAGTGGGCGCGTGGTCGTCCCTTGTCGGATCGGGTGCAAGGTTGGGGGATACAGATCGGTATCAGTTTGGTGGTCGGGGTGATGTTGCTTGCTCTGGTCAACGATCTGGGTCGACTGTAAAGCTTCGCTGAATTGCGAATCTGCCGCATTTTGCGGCAGTTTGTTTATTGCCAGTTGGAATAAGAAAGGACTTCATGAAACGTCTGCTGCTAACTGCGGTTCTCACCGTATTGATGATCGCCGAAGTTCACGCCGAGTCCTTCACTATCTCTGATATTCGCGTCAATGGCCTCCAGCGGGTCTCCGCGGGTAGTGTCTTTGGTGCCTTGCCGTTGAACGTCGGTGAGCAGGCGGATGATCGTCGCCTGGTGGAATCCACTCGTGCGTTGTTCAAAACCGGTTTCTTTCAAGATATCCAGCTGGGCCGCGAAGGCAACGTTCTGGTCATCACGGTTGTCGAGCGTCCGTCGGTCGCCAGTATCGAGATCGAAGGCAACAAAGCGATCTCCACTGAAGACCTGATGAAAGGCTTGAAACAATCCGGTCTGTCCGAAGGCGAGATCTTCCAGCGCGCCACCCTCGAAGGTGTTCGTAACGAACTGCAACGTCAGTACGTCGCGCAGGGTCGCTATTCGGCTACGGTCGATACCGAAGTGGTATCGCAGCCGCGTAACCGTGTTGGTCTGAAAGTGAAGATCAACGAAGGCACCGTTGCGGCCATTCAGCACATCAACGTGGTGGGCAACACGGTTTTCCCCGAGGAAGACCTGACCGACCTGTTCGAACTGAAAACCACCAACTGGCTGTCGTTCTTCAAGAACGATGACAAATACGCCCGTGAAAAGCTTTCCGGTGACCTGGAGCGTCTGCGCTCCTACTACCTGGATCGCGGCTATATCAACATGGATATCGCTTCGACCCAGGTGTCCATCACCCCGGACAAGAAGCATGTCTATATCACCGTCAACGTGACCGAAGGTGAAAAGTACACCGTTCGTGACGTCAAACTCAGCGGTGACCTGAAAGTCCCTGAAGATCAAGTCAAGTCCTTGCTGCTGGTGCAGAAAGGCCAGGTGTTCTCGCGCAAGCTGATGACCACCACATCTGAATTGATCACCCGTCGTCTGGGTAACGAGGGTTACACCTTCGCCAACGTCAACGGCGTGCCTCAGCCGCACGATGATGATCACACCGTGGACATCCTGTTCGCTGTCGACCCGGGCAAGCGCGCCTACGTCAACCGCATCAACTTCCGTGGCAACACCAAGTCCGAAGACGAAGTGCTGCGTCGCGAAATGCGTCAGATGGAAGGTGGCTGGGCTTCGACCTACCTGATCGACCAGTCCAAGACCCGTCTTGAGCGTCTGGGCTTCTTTAAAGAAGTGAACGTCGAGACTCCGGCTGTTCCAGGTGTCGACGACCAGGTGGATGTGAACTACAGCGTTGAAGAGCAGGCTTCCGGTTCGATTACCGCCAGTGTCGGTTTCGCCCAGAGTGCCGGTCTGATCCTCGGTGGTTCGATCACCCAGAACAACTTCCTCGGTACCGGTAACCGCGTCAGCGTTGGCCTGACCCGCAGCGAATACCAGAGCCGCTACAACTTCGGCTACGTTGACCCCTACTGGACCGCCGATGGCGTGAGCCTAGGTTACAACGCGTTCTATCGCACCACTGACTATGATGAGCTCGACGCGGATATCTCGAGCTACGCAGTAGACAGTCTGGGTGTAGGCGCTAACGTTGGTTACCCGATCAGTGAGACTTCGCGTCTGACCTTCGGCCTGTCTGCTCAGCAGGACAAGATCAATACCGGTAAATACACCGTTGACGAGATTTTCGACTTCGTTAACAAGGAAGGCGATCAGTACCTGAACTTCAAGGCGTCGGCCGGCTGGTCCGAATCGACGTTGAACAAAGGCGTACTGCCAACCCGTGGTCGTTCCCAGAGCCTGACCCTGGAAACCACCATCCCGGGCAGCGACCTGTCTTTCTACAAACTTGACTACCGTGGTCAGCTGTTCCAGCCGATCAGCGAAAACTACACTCTGCGCCTGCACACCGAGCTGGGTTATGGCGATGGTTATGGTTCCACAGACGGCTTGCCGTTCTATGAAAACTACTATGCTGGTGGTTTCAACTCGGTACGTGGCTTCAAGGACAGTACGCTGGGCCCGCGCAGTACCCCGAGTCGTGGCACGAATCCGGGCACCATTGCTGACCCGGACCAGGATCCACTGCCGTTCGGTGGCAACGTCCTGATCCAGGGCGGTGTTGAGGTGCTGTTCCCACTGCCGTTCGTCAAGGATCAGCGCTCCCTGCGTACCTCGGTATTCTGGGATGTGGGTAACGTTTTCGACTCGCAGTGCAAGGACACCACCAACGCCAACGGCTCGTCGTCGAACACCAAGTGCAACGACATCAGTCTGAGCAACATGGCCAGTTCCGTCGGTGTAGGCGTGACCTGGGTCACCGCGCTGGGTCCTCTGAGCTTCGCGTTGGCAATGCCGATCAAGAAACCGGATGAAGCTGAAACTCAAGTGTTCCAATTCTCCCTCGGCCAGACGTTCTAAGCGTCTGACCCAAGATAACGACAATGGATTTTGTAGGGGTGCATCGTGCGTAAGTTGACTCAATTGGTTCTTCTGGCCTCCGTACTGGTGGCAGGTCCGGCGTTCGCCGACATGAAAATCGCTGTTCTGAACTATCAGATGGCATTGCTGGAATCCGACGCGGCGAAGAAATACGCCGTGGATGCCGAGAAGAAGTTCGGTCCGCAACTGACCAAGCTGAAAACTCTCGAAAGCAGCGCCAAGGGCATTCAGGATCGTCTGATGGCCGGTGGCGACAAGATGCAGCAAGGTGAGCGCGAGCGTCTGGAGCTGGAATTCAAGCAAAAGGCCCGTGACTTCCAGTTCCAGTCCAAGGAACTCAACGAAGCCAAAGCCGTTGCCGACCGCGAAATGCTCAAGCAACTGAAGCCGAAACTGGATGGCGCAGTGGAAGAAGTCATCAAGAAAGGTGGTTTTGACCTGGTGTTCGAGCGTGGCGCAGTGATTGATGTCAAACCTCAGTACGACATCACGCGCCAGGTTATCGAGCGCATGAATCAGCTGAAGTAACCCATGACCGTGACTATCAAGCTCGGCCAGTTGGCCGAGTTCCTCGGCGCCACCCTGCGTGGCGACCCGGAGAAGAAAATTACTGGGCTAGCCACTTTGCAAGAGGCTGGCCCAGCTCAGTTGAGCTTTCTGGCAAATCCTCAATATCGCAAATACCTCCCGGGTTCGCAGGCTGCAGCCTTGCTGCTCAAGGAAGCGGATGCCGAAGGTTTTGCCGGTAATGCATTGGTGGTGCCGGATCCTTACCTGGCCTATGCGCGTATCTCTCACTTGTTCGATCCCAAGCCAAAAGCCACTGCGGGGATTCATCCCTCGGCGGTAATTGCTGCCGATGCGGTGGTTGATCCAACCGCCAGCATCGGTCCTTTCGTGGTGATCGAGGCCGGTGCGCGGATTGCAGCGCAAGTCACGCTCGGCGCCCATTGTGTGGTCGGTGCACGCAGCGAAATCGGTGAGGGCGGCTGGCTTGCTCCACGGGTGACGCTGTATCACGATGTGCGCATCGGCAAGCGTGTGGTTATCCAGTCCGGTGCCGTACTCGGTGGGGAAGGCTTTGGCTTTGCCAACGAAAAAGGTATCTGGCAGAAAATCGCCCAGATCGGTGGCGT
The DNA here is from genome assembly GCF_059716105.1 of Pseudomonas sp. LBUM1652. Lineage (NCBI taxonomy): Bacteria > Pseudomonadati > Pseudomonadota > Gammaproteobacteria > Pseudomonadales > Pseudomonadaceae > Pseudomonas > Pseudomonas sp. LBUM1652. Next base: position 1,292,976 of record NZ_CP166804.1, read on the forward strand.
GACCATCGGCGACGATGTGGAGATTGGCGTGAATACCGCCATCGACCGCGGTGCGTTGGCCGATACCGTGATCGGCAATGGCGTTAAGCTCGACAACCAGATCCAGATCGCCCACAACGTCCAGGTCGGTGATCACACCGCCATGGCTGCGTGCGTCGGGATCTCCGGCAGCACCAAAATCGGCAAGCATTGCATGCTCGCTGGCGGTGTCGGTCTGGTCGGGCACATTGATATTTGCGACAACGTTTTCCTGACCGGGATGACCATGGTGACCCACTCGATTACCGAGCCGGGTGCCTATTCTTCCGGCACAGCCATGCAACCGGCTGCCGAATGGCGCAAAAGCGCGGCACGCATCCGTCAGCTCGATGACATCGCGCGACGTTTGAAACAGCTGGAAAAGCGCGTAGGGGAAGTGACCCCTGACGGCAATGCTTCATCAGATGGCTGATACCATTTCCATATCAAGTGTGCACAGCCTCTAGACTGCCTCCTTGATTTGCTAGAGGAGTGCGCGTCAGTCGCGCTCCCAATCTTTACATAGGCTTCCCCCCGAAATGATGGACATCAACGAGATTCGCGAATACCTGCCTCACCGTTACCCGTTCCTGCTGGTGGACCGGGTGGTGGAACTGGACACTGAAGGCAAGCGCATTCGCGCCTACAAGAATGTCAGCATCAATGAACCCTTCTTCAATGGTCACTTCCCTGCGCACCCAATCATGCCGGGCGTGCTGATCATCGAAGCGATGGCTCAGGCTGCCGGGATCCTCGGTTTCAAAATGCTCGACGTCAAACCGGCCGACGGCACCCTGTATTACTTCGTCGGTTCCGACAAGCTGCGTTTCCGCCAGCCAGTGTTGCCGGGCGATCAGTTGATCCTCGAAGCCAAGTTCATCAGCTGCAAGCGCCAGATCTGGAAATTCGAATGCCAGGCTTCGGTCGACGGCAAGCCAGTCTGCTCTGCTGAAATCATCTGTGCGGAACGCAAGCTATGAGTTTGATTGACCCTCGCGCAATCATCGATCCGTCGGCCGTTCTGGCTGACGGCGTCGAGGTCGGCCCGTGGTCGATCATCGGCGCAGGTGTGGAAATCGGCGAGGGTACCGTAATCGGGCCGCATGTGATCCTCAAAGGCCCGACCCGCATCGGCAAGCAGAATCGTATCTACCAGTTCTCCTCGGTAGGCGAAGACACGCCCGATCTGAAATACAAAGGTGAAGAAACTCGTCTGGTGATCGGTGACCACAACGTCATCCGTGAAGGCGTGACGATTCACCGTGGCACCGTGCAGGACCGTTCGGAAACCACGCTGGGCGATCACAACCTGATCATGGCTTACGCCCACATCGGTCACGACAGCGTCATCGGCAACAACTGCATCCTGGTCAACAACACCGCGTTGGCCGGCCATGTGCACGTCGAAGACTGGGCGATCCTCTCCGGTTTCACCCTGGTACATCAGTACTGCCACATCGGCGCCCACAGCTTTTCCGGTATGGGCACGGCAATCGGTAAAGACGTTCCGGCGTTTGTCACCGTGTTTGGCAATCCGGCTGAAGCGCGCAGCATGAACTTCGAAGGCATGCGCCGTCGTGGTTTCAGCGAAGACGCTATCCACGCACTGCGTCGCGCCTACAAGACTGTGTATCGCCAAGGCCTGACGGTCGAGCAGGCACTGGCCGAACTGGCTGAACCTGCTGCTCAGTTCCCGGAAGTCGCGGTGTTCCGTGATTCGATCCAGTCGTCGACTCGCGGCATCACCCGCTGATCATGGCGAGTCTGCGTATTGCGCTGGTAGCGGGTGAGGCTTCCGGTGACATTCTGGGCGCCGGTCTCATGCGCGCCCTAAAGGCACAGCATCCGGCAGTCGAATTTATCGGTGTCGGTGGACCGTTGATGCAGGCCGAAGGCCTGACCTCCTACTTCCCCATGGAACGCTTGTCGGTCATGGGGCTGGTGGAGGTGCTTGGTCGGTTGCGCGAGTTGCTCAAGCGCCGCAAGGAACTCATCGCCACGCTGATCGCCGAAAAGCCTGACGTGTTCATCGGCATCGATGCGCCGGACTTCAACCTCAATATCGAACTCAAGCTGCGTCAGGCCGGGATCAAGACCGTGCATTACGTCAGCCCGTCGGTGTGGGCGTGGCGGCAGAAGCGCGTGTTGAAGATTCGCGAAGGCTGCGACCTGATGTTGACGCTGCTGCCGTTCGAAGCAAAATTTTACGAAGAGAAAGGCGTGCCGGTTCGGTTCGTCGGTCACACGCTGGCCGATACCATTCCGCTGGAGGCTGATCGCGCTGCTGCACGTGCCGAGTTGGGTCTGCCCGACGGCCCGCTGGTGGCATTGATGCCCGGTAGCCGTGGTGGCGAAGTCGCCCGTCTGGGGGCGCTTTTCCTCGATACCGCCGAGCGTTTGCGTGCCATGCGCCCCGGGTTGCGTTTCGTCATACCCTGCGCCAATGCAGAACGCCGCATGCAACTTGAAGAGTTGCTCGCGGGCCGCGATTTGCCAGTGACCTTGCTCGACGGCAAGTCTCATCTGGCCCTGGCCGCGTGCAATGCGGTGTTGATCGCCTCCGGTACGGCGACCCTTGAAGCCTTGCTGTACAAGCGGCCGATGGTGGTGGCCTATCGTCTGGCCCCGCTGACGTTCTGGATTCTCAAGCGCATGGTCAAGAGCCCGTACGTGTCTCTGCCGAACCTGCTGGCCCAGCGCCTGCTGGTTCCGGAACTGTTGCAGGATGATGCGACAGTCGAGGCATTGGCACAGACCCTTTCGCCCCTGATCGAGGGCGGTGAAGAGCAGACTCGCGGCTTCGACGAAATCCATCGCACGCTGCGGCTGGACGCTTCCAATCAGGCGGCGGATGCCGTCCTCAACCTGATCGGTCAAACACGATGAGCAAAAAAGATCTGCAGATGGGCCTGGATTTCACCCTGGTCGCCGAAGTCGAAGAGCTGGTGGCCGGTGTCGATGAAGTCGGTCGCGGCCCATTGTGCGGTGCGGTGGTAACGGCGGCGGTGATTCTCGATCCAAACCGGCCGATCCTTGGCCTCAACGACTCGAAAAAGCTCACCGAAGCCAAACGCGAAAAGCTTTACGACGAGATCATCGAAAAAGCCTTGAGCTGGTGCATTGCTCGTGCCGAGGTCGAAGAAATCGACGAACTGAACATTCTGCACGCAACCATGCTGGCCATGCAGCGTGCCGTGGCCGGCCTGCATATTCAGCCAAAACTGGCGATGATCGATGGCAACCGCTGCCCGCAATTGCCGATGCGCGCTGAAGCCGTGGTGCAGGGCGACGGCAAGGTTCCAGCCATCGCAGCGGCATCGATTCTGGCCAAGGTCAGCCGTGACCGCGAGATGGCCGCATTCGAATTGATTTACCCGGGTTACGGCATTGGTGGCCATAAAGGCTACCCGACGCCCGTTCATCTGGAAGCGTTGGTGCGTCTTGGCCCGACGCCGATTCACCGGCGCTCGTTCGCCCCGGTGCGTCAGGCATACGAGGCACTGGAAGGGCTGACGCAGGTTTAGTCGCAAGGCTGATGTTTTGTTCGAGGCCCGGTACAATCCGGGCCTTGTTGTCTCTATGTAACTGGACAGGATCACTATGCCGGCTTCATTCGTTCATCTACGCCTGCACACTGAATACTCCCTGGTCGACGGGCTGGTGCGGATCAAGCCACTGGTCAAGGCGCTGACCGGCATGAACATGCCGGCCGTGGCGGTCACCGATCAGAACAACATGTGCTCCCTGGTCAAATTCTATAAAAACACCATGGGCGCGGGCATCAAGCCGATCTGCGGCGCCGACCTCTGGCTGTCGAACAAGGATCCGGACGCGCCACTGAGCCGAATCAGTCTGTTGGTGATGAACGCCAAGGGTTATCGCAACCTCACCGAGTTGATCTCGCGCGGCTTCATCGACGGCCAGCGCAACGGCATGATTATCATCGAGCGCCAGTGGGTCGCCGAAGCCAACGAAGGCCTGATCATGCTGTCCGCCGCCAAAGAAGGCGAGATCGGCATGGCGCTGATCGGTGGCAACCCGGCTGAAGCCGAAGCCCTGGCGCGCGAATGGATGAGCGTGTTCCCGGATCGCTTCTATCTGGAAATCCAGCGCACCAACCGTCCCAACGATGAAGAGCAACTGCATGGCGCCGTGGCCCTGGCTGACAAGCTTGGCGCGCCGCTGGTGGCCACCAACGATGTGCGCTTCATCAAGCAGGAAGACTTCGCTGCCCACGAAACCCGCGTATGCATCGGTGAGGGCCGCGCCCTCGATGATCCACGGCGTTCGAAGAATTACAGCGACCAGCAATACCTCAAAAGTGCCGAGGAAATGGCTGAGCTGTTCAGCGACATTCCCGACGCCATCGAAAACACCGTCGAGATTGCCAAGCGCTGCAACATCGACGTGAAACTGGGCACGCACTTCTTGCCCAACTTCCCGATTCCCGATGGCATGACCATCGACGAGTATTTCCGCAAAGTGTCCTTCGACGGTCTGGAGGAGCGACTGGCGGTTCTGCTGCCAAAAGACACCACCGAAGATTACGAGGCCAAACGTCAGGTCTATGTCGACCGGTTGAATTTCGAGCTGGATATCATCATCCAGATGGGCTTCCCGGGTTACTTCCTGATCGTGATGGACTTTATCCAGTGGGCCAAGAGCAACGGCGTGCCAGTAGGTCCTGGCCGTGGATCGGGTGCCGGCTCGCTGGTGGCTTACGTACAGAAAATCACTGACCTTGACCCGCTGGAATATGACCTGCTGTTCGAACGTTTCCTTAACCCGGAACGGGTATCGATGCCCGACTTCGACGTCGACTTCTGCATGGACGGTCGTGACCGGGTGATCGACTACGTGGCCGAGAAATACGGCCGCAACGCGGTAAGCCAGATCATCACTTTCGGTTCCATGGCGGCGAAGGCTGTGGTGCGAGATGTGGCGCGTGTGCAGGGCAAGTCCTACGGCCTGGCGGATCGCCTGTCGAAGATGATTCCGTTCGAAGTCGGCATGACCCTGGAAAAAGCCTACGAGCAGGAAGAAATCCTCCGTGACTTCATCAAGGTCGATGAAGAGGCTGCGGAAATCTGGGAGATGGCGCGCAAGCTTGAAGGCGTTGTGCGTAACGTCGGCAAGCACGCCGGTGGTGTGGTGATCGCACCGACCAAGCTGACTGACTTTTCGCCGATCTATTGCGACGAGGCCGGTGACGGTCTGGTAACCCAGTTCGACAAGGACGACGTTGAAGCGGCCGGTCTGGTGAAGTTCGACTTCCTCGGTCTGCGCACCCTCACGGTTATCGACTGGGCTCTGAAGACCATCAACCGTGACCGCGCCAAGGTCGACGAGCCGCCGCTGGATATCGCGTTTATCCCGCTGGACGACAAGCCGACGTACACGCTGCTGCAAAAAGCTGAAACCACAGCGGTCTTCCAGCTTGAATCCCGCGGCATGAAAGAGCTGATCAAAAAGCTCAAGCCCGACTGTCTGGAAGACTTGATCGCACTGGTGGCCCTGTTCCGTCCGGGCCCGCTGCAGTCCGGCATGGTTGACGACTTTATCAACCGTAAGCACGGTCGCGCCGAACTGGCGTATCCGCACTCCGACTACCAATACGAAGGCCTCAAGCCGGTATTGGCGCCGACGTACGGCATCATCCTGTATCAGGAACAGGTGATGCAGATTGCTCAGGTCATGGCCGGTTACACCCTCGGCGGTGCGGACATGCTGCGTCGGGCAATGGGTAAGAAAAAACCCGAAGAGATGGCCAAGCAGCGCGGCGGCTTCATTGAAGGTTGCAAGACCAACAATATCGACGCTGACCTCGCCGGTAACATTTTCGACCTGGTGGAAAAATTCGCCGGTTATGGCTTCAACAAGTCTCACTCTGCCGCTTATGGTCTGGTGTCGTACCAGACGGCCTGGTTGAAAACCCACTACCCGGCGCCATTCATGGCTGCGGTACTGTCGGCGGACATGCACAACACCGACAAGGTCGTGACCTTGATCGAAGAAATTCGCACGATGAAGCTGCGTCTCGACGCGCCGGATGTGAATACTTCGGAATTCAAGTTCACGGTGAACGACGACGGCCGCATCGTGTATGGCCTCGGCGCGATCAAAGGTGTCGGCGAAGGTCCGGTGGAAGCGATCACCGAGGCGCGTCAGGAAGGCCCGTTCAAGGATCTGTTCGATTTCTGCGCCCGTGTCGACCTCAAGCGCATTAATAAGCGCACCCTCGACGGTCTGATCCGCAGCGGCGCACTGGATCGTCTTGGGCCGTATTTCCACGACGAACAAAAGGCTTATCAGGCCAACATCGACCGCAACCGCGCCGTGCTGCTGGCGGCGATGGAAGAGGCGATCAAGGCTGCCGAGCAAACCGCTCGCACCCACGACAGTGGTCACGCCGACCTGTTTGGCGGGCTATTTGTCGAGGAAGATGCCGACGTTTACGCGACTCATCGCAAGGCCAAGGAGCTGACCCTCAAGGAACGCCTCAAGGGTGAAAAAGACACCTTGGGCCTGTACCTGACCGGTCACCCGATTGACGAATACGAAGGCGAGATCCGCCGTTTTGCCCGTCAGCGCATCATCGACCTGAAACCGGCCCGCGATACGCAGACCGTAGCGGGGATGATCATTGCCCTGCGGGTGATGAAGAACAAAAAGGGCGACAAGATGGGTTTCATCACCCTTGACGACCGCTCCGGGCGGATCGAGGCGTCGCTGTTTGCCGAAGCGTTCCATTCCGCACAGTCGCTGCTGCAGACCGACGCGATGGTGGTGGTTGAAGGCGAGGTCAGCAACGACGACTTCTCCGGCGGCCTGCGCCTGCGGGTCAAGCGGGTGATGAGCATGGAAGATGCGCGTACCAACCTTGCCGAGAGCCTGCGTCTGAAACTGCAGACCCAGGACCTGAAAGGCGATCAGCTACGCTGGTTGGGTGATTTGCTCAAGCGTCACCGCGGGGCGTGCCCGATCACCATGGAGTACACCAGTCCTGATGCGAAGACCTTGCTGCAGTTCGGCGAGACCTGGCGGATCGACCCGGCGGATGCGTTGATTCAAGCCCTGCGTGACCGGTTCGGGCGAGACAACGTCTTCCTCCAATACCGTTGACCGGCAGGGTGCCATCAAGCGCCTTGCCCGCGACCTGAATTTTTAATCTCGACCTTAGCGCGCCTTTTCCTTAAGGTAGGGCGCGAATAGACAACCGGCCGGCCCAAGCTCATTTGGGACACGACCCAAGACGGACGCCTATGAACCCGAATTTTCTAGATTTCGAACAGCCGATCGCCGACCTGCAAGCCAAGATTGAAGAGTTGCGCTTGGTCGGTAATGACAATTCGCTGAATATCGGCGATGAGATCTCCCGCCTGCAGGACAAGAGCAAAACGCTGACCGAAGACATCTTCGGCAAGCTGACCAGCTGGCAGATCGCACGCCTGGCGCGTCACCCGAAACGCCCGTACACCCTCGATTACATCGAGCACATCTTCACCGAGTTCGACGAACTGCACGGCGACCGTCACTTCTCCGACGACGCTGCGATCGTTGGCGGCATCGCCCGTCTGGACGATCAACCGGTGATGATCATCGGTCACCAGAAGGGCCGTGAAGTGCGCGAGAAGGTACGCCGCAACTTTGGTATGCCGCGTCCGGAAGGCTACCGCAAGGCCTGTCGCCTGATGGAAATGGCCGAGCGTTTCAAAATGCCTATCCTGACCTTCATCGACACCCCGGGCGCCTACCCTGGCATTGACGCTGAAGAGCGCAACCAGAGCGAAGCGATTGCCTGGAACCTGCGGGTCATGTCGCGCCTGAAGACCCCGATCATCGCCACTGTTATCGGTGAAGGTGGTTCCGGCGGTGCTTTGGCGATCGGTGTCTGTGATCAGCTGAACATGCTGCAATACTCGACCTATGCGGTGATCTCGCCGGAAGGTTGCGCGTCGATTCTGTGGAAAACCGCCGAAAAAGCGCCGGATGCCGCTGAAGCGATGGGCATCACCGCCGAGCGTCTGAAGGGCCTGGGCATTGTCGACAAGGTGATTGGCGAGCCTCTGGGCGGCGCGCACCGTGATCCGGCAAGCGCTGCGGCTTCGATCCGTGCCGAGCTGAGCTCGCAACTGGCGATGCTGAAGAAGTTCGACAACGAAGCGCTGTTGAAGCGCCGTTATGATCGACTGATGAGCTACGGTCTCTAAGTCGACTGCGCAATACCCATGTGGGAGCGAGCTTGCTCGCGAAGAGGGGGTAACATTCAACCAATGTGTTGGCTGTTACACCGCTATCGCGAGCAGGCTCGCTCCCACATTTGATTTGGGCAAAGAGAAAGATATGGATCGATCATCGATTGATTTGCCTGCAAGGCTTCTGCTGAGTCTTGAGCCTTGGCGCAATGCCGCTCATTGGCGCATCGCTTTCTCCGGTGGTCTCGATTCCACTGTCCTGCTGCATCTGCTCGCTTGTCTCGCAAAAACCGAATCCCTTCCGGCGCTAAGCGCCATCCATATCCATCACGGCCTTCAGGCTGCGGCCGATGCGTGGCCGGCGCATTGCCAGTCTGTCTGCGATGCGCTGGGGGTTCCGTTACAAGTGGAGCGGGTGACGGTGCAACCGGGGGCGAGTCTGGAACGGGCGGCGCGGGATGCGCGGTATGCGGTGTTCAGTTCGGTGACGCAGTCTGATGACGTCTTGCTGACCGGTCAGCATCGTGATGATCAAGCCGAAACCCTGCTTTTTCGTCTGATGCGCGGTGCCGGAGTGCGCGGCCTTTCGGGGATGCCACAGCAGCGTCCGTTGGGGCAGGGGGCTTTGGTTCGGCCGTTGCTCGATGCCACCCGAGCGGAGCTGGAAATCTACGCAAAGAGTCAACAGTTGCGCTGGATCGAAGACCCGTCGAATCAGGATTCGCAGCTTTCGCGCAATTATCTGCGCCATCAAGTCATGCCGCTACTGAGTGAACGCTGGCCAAAAGCTCAGGCCAACATGGCCCGCAGCGCCGCGCATCTGCGTGAAGCGCAAGGCTTGCTCGACGAATTGGCGCACATCGATCTGGCCGAGGCCACCCTTCCAAGTGAGTTTGACTGGCTAGGCCTGCCGTCGCTGGAACTGGCGCCGCTGGCAAATCTTTCCGCCGCCCGTCAGCGCAATGCACTGAGCCACTGGCTCGAACCACTGACACGCTTGCCCGACACTGACCATTGGTCGGGTTGGACAAATCTTTGCGAGGCCTCTCTCGACGCTTCACCGGTCTGGCGTCTGGCCGATGGCGAATTGCACCGCAGCGCCGGCCGTCTGTGGTGGCTCAGCGGCCTCTGGCTGAGTGCGCCGGTGATCGGTTGCGACTGGCATGACCTGTCGTCACCGCTACGCTTGCCCGATAACGGACGTGTCATGTTCAGCGGTCAGACTCCCGTCGGGCCGTTGCAGATCCGCTATCGTCAGGGCGGCGAAGTGATGCATCTCGCGGATCGCGGCCGTCGCGATCTTAAGCGGCTGCTCAATGAACGCGCGGTGCCGGGCTTCGTGCGTGGCAGATTGCCGCTGCTGTTTCGCGGCGAAGAATTGCTCGCGGTGGCGAACCTGCCGGGTCTTGATGGCAATGGGCAGGACGGCTGGCAATTGCATTGGCAGCCAACAGACGAAGATCAAGGTTTGAGATGAAAGGGGCATTCCGGTAGACTACGCTCCCTTCTTGATACAACTTCTGTGGATTCGCCTGAATTGCAGGAGTTGCCGATTACCAAGCAGTCTTTGCTGGGCGATTCCAAAAAATGTGTAGCGAGCAACGTACCGGTGTTTCATCTGCCGGTCTGTCCCAACGCGGCGGTTTTTTTGAAAGGTGCACTGTGATTAATGCAGGTGATCGGGGGCTTCGGCCTTCCTTCGCTTTCCCCGGCGGCTCGTACCGCTTTAACGCAGACTTCTAGGGTTTTTCATGACGCGCTACATATTCGTCACGGGCGGTGTTGTTTCTTCATTGGGGAAAGGCATTGCCTCGGCTTCATTGGCGGCCATCCTGGAGGCGCGGGGGCTTAAGGTCACCATGCTTAAGCTGGATCCGTACATCAACGTCGACCCGGGCACCATGAGCCCGTTCCAGCACGGTGAAGTGTTCGTCACCCACGACGGCGCCGAGACCGACCTGGACCTGGGCCACTACGAGCGGTTCATCCGCACGACCATGACCCAGAACAACAACTTCACCACCGGCCGTGTCTACGAGCACGTGCTGCGCAAAGAGCGCCGTGGTGACTACCTGGGTGCAACCATCCAGGTGATTCCGCACATCACCGACGAAATCAAGCGCCGCATCATCAAGGGTGCCGGTGACGCTGACGTGGCGATGGTCGAAATCGGTGGCACCGTGGGTGACATCGAGTCGCAACCGTTCCTCGAAGCCATCCGCCAGTTGCGTTTCGAAGTCGGCGCCAAGCGCGCGATGCTGATGCACTTGACCCTGGTTCCGTACATCGCCACTGCTGGCGAAACCAAGACCAAACCTACCCAGCACTCCGTCAAGGAACTGCGTTCGATCGGCCTGCAGCCAGACGTACTGGTTTGCCGTTCCGATCACCCGATCGACATTTCGTCTCGTCGCAAGATCGCGCAATTCACCAACGTTGAAGAACGTGCGGTGATCGCGCTGGAAGACGCCGACACCATCTACAAGATCCCGGGCATCCTGCACTCCCAGGGTCTGGATGATTTCGTTGTCGAGCGTTTTGGCCTGCAATGCGGCAGCGCTGACCTGTCCGAGTGGGAAGCGGTCGTAGATGCCAAGCTGAACCCGGAACACGAAGTCACCATCGCCATGGTCGGCAAGTACATGGAACTGCTGGACGCCTACAAATCGCTGATTGAAGCGATGAGTCACGCCGGCATCAGCAACCGTACCAAGGTCAACCTGCGCTACATCGATTCCGAAGACATCGAAAACCAGGGCACTGCGCTGCTGGAAGGTGTTGACGCGATTCTGGTACCGGGTGGCTTCGGTCTGCGTGGCGTGGAAGGCAAGATCACTGCCGTTCAGTACGCTCGCGAAAACAAGGTTCCTTACCTCGGCATCTGCCTCGGCATGCAAGTGGCGGTCATCGAGTTCGCCCGTAACGTGATGGGCTGGAAAGACGCCAACTCCACCGAGTTCGATCGCGCCAGCGGTCACCCGGTTGTCGGTCTGATCACCGAGTGGGAAGACGCCACCGGCGCCGTTGAAGTGCGTACCGAATCGTCTGACCTGGGCGGCACCATGCGCCTCGGTGCTCAGGACTGCCTGCTCGAAGCCGGTTCCAAAGTGCACGATTGCTACGGCAAGGACGTGATTGTCGAGCGTCACCGTCACCGTTACGAAGTGAACAACAACCTGCTGCCGCAAATCATCGAAGCTGGCCTGAAAATCTCCGGTCGTTCCGCCGATGCTGCGCTGGTTGAAGTGGTCGAAGCACCGGATCATCCATGGTTCGTCGCTTGCCAGTTCCACCCTGAGTTCACCTCGACACCACGTGATGGCCATCCGCTGTTCAGCGGTTTTGTCAAAGCAGCGTTGGCTCAACACCAGAAGAAGGCGTAACCCCGATGGCACAGAAGATCATCCGCGTCGGCGACATCGAGATTGCCAACGACAAACCCATGGTGCTGTTCGGCGGCATGAACGTGCTGGAAAGCCGTGACATGGCCATGCAGGTTTGCGAAGAGTACGTGAAGGTCACCGAAAAACTCGGCATCCCTTACGTGTTCAAGGCCAGTTTCGACAAGGCCAACCGTTCTTCTGTCGCCTCTTATCGCGGTCCTGGCCTGGAAGAGGGCATGCGCATCTTCCAGGACATCAAACAAGCCTTCGGCGTGCCGATCATCACCGACGTCCACGAGCCTGACCAGGCTGCGGTCGTCGCGGAGGTCTGCGACATCATTCAACTGCCGGCCTTCCTGTCGCGCCAGACCGATCTGGTCGTCGCGATGGCCAAGACCAATGCTGTCATCAACATCAAGAAAGCCCAGTTTCTCGCGCCTCAGGAAATGAAGCACATCCTGAACAAGTGCGTGGAAGCGGGTAACGATCAATTGATTCTCTGCGAGCGTGGTTCGAGTTTCGGCTACAACAACCTCGTGGTCGACATGCTCGGCTTCGGCATCATGAAGCAGTTCGAGTACCCGGTATTCTTCGACGTGACCCACTCGCTGCAAATGCCTGGCGGTCGTTCCGACTCCGCCGGCGGTCGCCGTGCGCAGGTTCTGGATCTGGCCAAGGCTGGCATGAGCCAAGGCCTGGCAGGTCTGTTCCTCGAAGCTCACCCGGATCCGGACAACGCCAAATGCGACGGCCCTTGCGCCTTGCGTCTGGACAAACTGGAGCCATTCCTGGCCCAGCTCAAAGCTCTGGACGAGCTGGTGAAGAGTTTTCCGACGGTAGAAACCGCGTAAACCTCAATTCTCCGGTAAAGTACCGCACGATTTGTCGCTCATGCCCTCGGGCATGAGCGTTATCGTCTGCAAGCTGCCCGCCGTACACCCCTTGCCGACGGTAAAAAGATTTCCTCTAGCTGCGTCGTTTTCGTCAACTTTGGAGTGTTTACAACAATGGCAAAAATCGTCGACATCAAAGGTCGTGAAGTTCTCGACTCCCGTGGCAATCCCACCGTGGAAGCGGACGTGCTTCTCGACAACGGCATCATCGGCAGCGCTTGCGCGCCGTCCGGTGCATCCACTGGCTCGCGTGAAGCACTCGAGCTGCGTGATGGCGACAAGAGCCGTTACCTGGGCAAGGGCGTGCTCAAAGCGGTAGCCAACATCAACGGTCCGATCCGCGATCTGCTGCTGGGCACCGACCCAAGCGACCAGAAAGCGCTGGATCACGCGATGATCAAGCTCGACGGTACTGAAAACAAAGCGACCCTGGGCGCCAACGCCATCCTCGCCGTGTCCCTGGCTGCGGCCAAGGCTGCTGCACAGGATCAGGATCTGCCGCTGTACGCACACATCGCCAACCTGAACGGCACACCGGGTGTTTACTCGATGCCGGTGCCGATGATGAACATCATCAACGGTGGCGAGCACGCCGATAACAACGTCGACATCCAGGAATTCATGGTTCAGCCGGTTGGCGCCAAGTCTTTCTCGGAAGGTCTGCGCATGGGCACCGAGATTTTCCATCACCTCAAAGCTGTGCTGAAGGCCCGTGGCCTGAGCACTGCCGTTGGCGACGAAGGCGGTTTCGCACCGAACCTGGCGTCCAACGAAGACGCTTTGAAAGTGATCTCCGAAGCCGTGGCCAACGCCGGTTACAAACTGGGCACCGACGTGACCCTGGCACTGGACTGCGCGGCCAGCGAATTCTACGAAGACGGCAAGTACAACCTGTCCGGCGAAGGCCAGGTGTTCACCGCTGAAGGTTTCGCTGACTACCTCAAAGGCCTGACCGAGCGTTACCCGATCATCTCCATCGAAGACGGTCTGGACGAGTCCGATTGGGCTGGCTGGAAGATCCTCACCGACAAGATCGGCGAGAAGGTTCAACTGGTAGGCGACGACCTGTTCGTGACCAACACCAAGATCCTGAAAGAAGGCATCGATAAAAAGATCGCCAACTCGATCCTGATCAAGTTCAACCAGATCGGCACCCTGACCGAAACCCTGGAAGCCATCCAGATGGCCAAGGCTGCCGGTTACACCGCCGTGATCTCGCACCGCTCCGGCGAAACCGAAGATTCGACCATTGCCGACCTGGCTGTGGGCACCTCGGCTGGCCAGATCAAGACCGGTTCGCTGTGCCGTTCCGACCGCGTTTCCAAGTACAACCAACTGCTGCGTATCGAAGAGCAGTTGAATGGTAAAGCCAAGTACAACGGTCGCTCCGAGTTCCGCGGCTAAGTTGTAAATGGTAAAAAGACACCGGATTGTGTCGGAAAAGTCGTGACAGCGATGGATTTGCCACTAATCTGATGCCTTAACAGCACAAGCCTGGATCTTCCAGGCTTCGTGCTATCAGACGTTTCAAAGTTTTGGCGTGGCTGTCTTTTTTCACTGGATACCTGATATTCGATGCGCAGTCCTTACTGGTTGTTTCTCGTTTTGCTCTTGCTGCTGGCCGGTCTGCAGTACCGCCTGTGGGTGGGCAATGGCAGTCTGGCGCAAGTCGCCGAGCTGAATCAGCAGATTGCTGAGCAACATGCCGAGAACGAAGGTTTGCTGGAGCGCAACCGGGTGATGGACGCAGAAGTCAGCGAGCTGAAGAAAGGCATGGAGACCGTTGAAGAGCGTGCTCGTCATGAGCTGGGCATGGTCAAGGACGGCGAAACCCTTTACCAGTTGGCCCAATGATCGATTCCCTGCCGGCCTTCTGGGCCGTGATTCCTGCCGCGGGCGTCGGTGCCCGTATGGCCGCGGACCGTCCCAAGCAATACTTGCAACTGGGCGGGCGCACAATTCTCGAACACAGCCTCGGCTGTTTTCTTGATCACCCGAGCCTCAAGGGCTTGGTGGTCAGTCTTGCTGTTGATGATCCTTATTGGCCGAACCTCGCCTGCGTCAACGATCCGCGTATTCAGCGGGTTGAGGGCGGTGCCGAGCGCTCCGGTTCGGTGCTCAATGCCTTGCTGCATCTGCATGCCCAAGGTGCCGATGATGAGGATTGGGTGCTGGTGCACGATGCGGCACGGCCCAACCTGAGTCGCGATGACCTCGACAAGTTACTCGCTGAACTGGCGAGTGATCCGGTGGGTGGTTTGCTCGCAGTGCCTGCGCGCGACACGCTGAAACGGGTCGACAAAAACGGTCGTGTGGTCGAAACCGTGGATCGCAGTGTGATCTGGCAGGCCTATACGCCGCAGATGTTCCGTCTTGGCGCGTTGCATCGGGCGCTGGCGGACAGCCTGGTGGCGGATGCCGTGATCACCGATGAAGCCTCGGCGATGGAATGGGCGGGCCTGGCGCCGCGTCTGATCGAAGGGCGGGCGGACAACCTGAAAGTCACCCGTCCTGAAGATCTGGAATGGTTGCGGCAGCGTTGGACTAACCGCCGCTAGAAGATCAAAGCCTTTAAATTCGATACTCCGGCCGCTCGGCCAATCCTTCCTTGAGAAAATCCACCAACTTGCGCACCTTCGGCGACAAATGTCGCTGCTGCGGATACAGCGCCCACACTGCCGTGTTCGGCGGCTGATGCGCCTCCAGCAACGAAATCAACGCGCCACTGTGCAGATGCTCCAGCACGTAATAATCCGGCAACTGACACAATCCAACCCCTTGTAGCGCGGCATCCAGCACCGCTTGCCCACTGTTGCAGCGCCAGTTTCCCTGCACCCGCTGGGAAAATTCCCGGCCGTTTTGCTCAAGCTGCCAGATGTCCGAACTGCCGATAAGGCAATTGTGCCGGCTCAATTCCGACAAGCTGTGTGGGCGTCCGTACCGTTCGACATAGGACGGTGATGCGCACAAATACATGCGCCTTGGCGCCAGCCGTGTGGCGACCAAGCGCGAGTCCTGTAGTCGACCCAGACGAATCGCCAGATCCAGCCCTTCATGCACCAGATCGAGTTGGCGGTTACTCAATTCAATGTCGATGCGCAGTTGTGGGTACAGCCCCATGAACCGCGTCACCAGCGGCACGATAAAACGTTCGCCGTAGGCCACCGCGCAAGTCATGCGCAGCATGCCCTTCGGTTCGCTGGTCAAATCACCGACCGCGCGCAAGGCTTCTTCGCGACCGTCCTGCAATCGTTGACAGTGCTGGAGAAAGGTTTGCCCGGCTTCGGTCAGCGTCACGCGACGTGTGCTGCGATAGAGCAGGCGTGTCTGCAAGCGCTCTTCCAGTCGTACGATTTGTCGACTGATGTGCGAGGAAGAAACCCCAAGACGGTCGGCAGCGGCGGTGAACTGGCTGCATTCGGCGACGGCGACGAACTCGTCGATGCCTTCCCAGCGGTTTTCGGACATCGGGATTATCCCTGTGTGGCAATAATGTTTTGCTTTTGGCCTGATTATTCATCGTAAAGCCATGTATTACACTCCTTGTCTGGTTTTTTATTCAATGGATTCACTGGAGAGTCAGCATGATCAAGTCGCGCGCCGCCGTTGCCTTCGAGGCCAAGAAGCCGCTGGAAATCGTAGAAGTCGATGTCGCCATGCCCAAGGCTGGTGAAGTGTTGCTGCGCGTGGTGGCTTCCGGCGTTTGCCACACTGACGCTTACACCCTGTCCGGCGCTGACCCGGAAGGCATCTTCCCGTCGATCCTCGGCCACGAAGGTGGCGCCATCGTTGAAGCCATCGGCGAAGGCGTGACGTCAGTTGCCGTCGGCGATCACGTGATTCCGCTGTACACCCCGGAATGCGGCCAGTGCAAATTCTGTAAGTCGGGCAAGACCAACCTGTGTCAGGCGATTCGTGCGACTCAGGGCAAAGGCCTGATGCCGGATGGCACTTCGCGCTTTTCCTACAAGGGCGAAACGATTTTCCACTACATGGGTACTTCGACGTTCTCGGAATACACCGTGTTGCCGGAAATCTCCGTGGCCAAGATCTCTAAAGATGCGCCACTGGAAAAGGTTTGCCTGCTCGGTTGCGGTGTCACCACCGGTATTGGTGCGGTGCTCAATACTGCCAAGGTCAAACCGGGTGACACCGTGGCGATTTTCGGTCTGGGCGGCATCGGTTTGTCGGCGGTGATCGGAGCAGTGAAAGCCAAAGCAGCACGCATCATCGCTATCGATATCAACCCGGCCAAATTCGAAATCGCCAAGCAGCTCGGCGCCACCGACTGCGTGAACCCGAAAGACTTCGATCGTCCGATCCAGGAAGTGATCGTCGACATGACTGATGGCGGCGTCGACTTCTCCTTCGAATGCATCGGCAACGTGCAACTGATGCGCGCAGCCCTTGAGTGCTGCCATAAAGGCTGGGGCGAGTCGGTAATCATCGGTGTTGCCGGCGCGGGTCAGGAAATTTCTACCCGTCCATTCCAGTTGGTCACCGGTCGCGTCTGGCGCGGTTCGGCGTTCGGTGGCGTGCGCGGCCGTACCGAGTTGCCAAGCTATGTCGACATGGCGCAAAGCGGCGAAATCCCGCTGGATACTTTCATCACCCACACCATGGGCCTGGAAGATATCAACAAGGCGTTCGACCTGATGCACGAAGGCAAGAGCATTCGCACCGTCATTCATTTCTGATCAATCGTGGTGACATGGCAACAAGTCGTGAAGGCTTGTTGCTGTGGCCGCGTAGGAGTCTTTACATGAGTCTGGAAAACATCTCCTGTCAGAAAAGTTTCGGTGGTTGGCACAAGCGCTATCGCCACCGATCCGACGTGCTCGGTTGCGACATGGTATTTGCCGTGTACCTGCCGCCGCAGGCGGAGCAGGGCGGCAAGCTGCCGGTGTTGTATTGGCTGTCGGGTCTGACCTGCACCGATGAGAACTTCATGCAGAAGGCTGGCGCCATGCGCATGGCCTCCGAGCTGGGCTTGATCATCGTGGCGCCGGACACCAGTCCGCGCGGCCCTGATGTCCCGGGCGATCCGGATGGCGCGTGGGATTTCGGTCTCGGTGCCGGTTTTTATCTGAATGCCACGCAGGAACCCTGGTCGCGGCACTATCGGATGCATGACTATGTCGTGCAGGAATTGCCTTCACTGGTTGAAGCGCATTTCCCGGCGTCCGATAAGCGCAGCATCAGCGGGCACTCTATGGGCGGTCACGGTGCGTTGGTCTGTGCATTGCGCAATCCGGGGCGTTACCAATCGGTGTCGGCATTTTCGCCGATCAACAATCCAATGGATTGCCCGTGGGGGCAGAAGGCGTTCTCCCGTTACCTGGGCGAAGACCGTTCGAAGTGGAAAGAATGGGATGCCTGCGCGCTGATCGCCGAGGCCGATGAAAAGCTGCCGCTGCTGGTTGACCAAGGTGATCGCGACGACTTCCTCGCCACCCAACTCAAACCGGAAGCCCTGCAACAAGCAGCAAAACAAGCGGGCCATCCGCTGACCTTGCGCTCTCAACCGGGCTACGACCACAGCTATTTCTTCATCTCAAGCTTTATAGACGACCACTTGCAGCATCACGCACGCGCTCTGCGCGGTTAATGCAGGTAGAATCACGCCCTGACAAAAATCGGGGCGTTTTTTCTTATGCGTATTGGCCACGGCTATGATGTGCACCGTTTCGCTGAAGGCGATTTCATTACTCTGGGCGGCGTGCAAATCGCACACAGCTTCGGGCTGCTCGCTCATTCCGACGGTGACGTCCTGCTGCACGCCTTGAGCGATGCCTTGCTCGGTGCCGCTGCGCTGGGTGATATCGGCAAACACTTTCCGGACACCGATCCGCAATTCAAGGGCGCCGATAGCCGTGCGTTGTTGCGCCATGTGGTCGGACTGATCCACGCCAAAGGCTGGAAAGTCGGCAACGTCGATAACACCATCGTCGCGCAGGCACCAAAAATGGCCCCGCATATCGAATCGATGCGCGCGCTGATCGCTGCGGATCTTCAAGTTGAGTTGGACCAAGTGAACGTGAAAGCTACTACTACCGAGAAGCTTGGCTTTGTCGGTCGCGAAGAAGGCATTGCCGTGCACTCCGTTGCCTTGTTGCTGCGCGCATGAATGAACTGCAATTGCTCGGCCCGCGGGCCTATGGCGAACCCCTCGGCACCGCAGTACTGAAAGCCATCGCTGAAGATTTCCAGGTCGATGAAGTCCTCGATATTCCGTTTAGCGGTGACGGCGAACACCTATGGATCTGGGTCGAAAAACGCGGCCTCAATACTGAAGAGGCTGCACGGCGCATCGCCAAGGCTGCCGGTGTGCCTCTGCGCACGGTCAGTTATGCCGGGCTGAAGGATCGTCAGGCGCTGACCCGTCAGTGGTTCAGCGTGCAGCTGCCGGGCAAGGCTGATCCGGATCTGTCGGCAGCGGAAAACGATACGCTGAAGATTCTCAAAACCACCCGCCACAAGCGCAAGCTGCAACGCGGCGCGCATTCGGCCAATGGTTTTACCCTGCGCCTGACCCAATTCGCCGGCGATAAAGCGGCTATTGAAGAGCGTCTGCAACTGATCGCCAAGCAAGGCATTCCCAATTATTTCGGCGCTCAGCGTTTCGGCCATGACGGCGGCAACGTCATCGATGCGCGTGCGTGGGCGGCGCGCAAGGCGTTGCCTGAGCAACGCAATGTGCGCTCGCGACTGCTGTCGACGGCACGCAGTTTTCTGTTCAATCAGGTGCTGGCGGCGCGGGTCGCCGATGGCACCTGGCAGCGCGCGCTGGTTGGCGACCTGCTGGCATTCACCGACAGCCGCAGCTTTTTTCCCGCCGGTGAAGCTGAATGCAGCGATCCGCGTCTGGCGATTCTCGACCTGCATCCCACCGGCCCGCAGTGGGGCGAAGGTGACTCCCCGGCGGCTGGCGCTGTCCATGATCTGGAGCAGGGGATTGCCGCCCGTGAAGCGGATCTGCGAGATTGGTTGATTCACGCCGGCATGAGCCACGAACGTCGCATCCTGCGGCTGCCCATTGGCGGGTTGACGTGGCATTATCCCCAGCCTGACATTCTGCAACTGGAATTCGTCCTCCCGGCCGGATGCTTCGCCACCGTATTGGTGCGCGAACTCGTTGATCTGGTGCCGGTGGGGCAGACGGACAGCCCATGCGTATTCTGATTTCTAACGACGATGGGGTAACCGCACCCGGTCTCGCCGCGCTTTATGCTGCGCTGGCAGATTACACCGAGTGCGTGGTTATCGCCCCGGAGCAGGACAAAAGCGGCGCCAGCAGTTCGCTGACGCTCGACCGTCCGTTGCACCCGCAATATCTGGCCAACGGCTTTATCAGCCTCAATGGCACACCGACCGACTGCGTGCATCTGGGCCTTAATGGTCTGCTGGAACGTGAGCCGGACATGGTGGTTTCCGGTATCAACCTCGGCGCCAATCTTGGCGATGATGTGTTGTATTCCGGGACAGTGGCGGCCGCCCTTGAAGGGCGATTCCTCGAACGTCCGTCGTTTGCCTTTTCGCTGGTCTCACGTCAGGTGGATAATCTTCCTACGGCGGCCTACTTTGCGCGCAAACTGGTCGAGGCCCATGCCGGGCTCGATCTGCCGCCGCGCACGGTGCTCAACGTGAACATTCCTAATCTGCCCATCGACCATATTCGCGGTATTCAGCTGACCCGACTTGGCCATCGTGCCCGGGCGGCGGCGCCGATGAAAGTCGTCGATCCACGCGGCAAAGCCGGTTATTGGATTGCTGCCGCTGGCGATGCTGAAGATGGCGGGCCGGGCACGGACTTTCATGCCGTGATGCAAGGCTATGTTTCCATCACCCCTTTGCAGCTCGATCGCACCTTCAACGATGCCTTCAGAAGTCTTGACGGCTGGCTGGAGGGACTGCGCTGATGGCTCGTGAACACGAAGACAGAATGCGCAGCGGCATCGGCATGACGTCCCAGCGCACGCGGGAACGTCTGATCCAGCGCCTGTACGAAGAAGGCTTGTCCAACGCCAAGGTGCTGGAAGTGATTCGCCGCACGCCGCGACACCTGTTTGTCGACGAAGCACTGGCGCACCGCGCTTATGAAGACACGGCGCTGCCCATTGGCCATAACCAGACCATTTCCCAGCCTTATATGGTGGCGCGCATGAGCGAGCTGCTGCTTGAGGCCGGTCCGCTGGACAAGGTACTGGAGATCGGCACCGGTTCGGGTTATCAGACGGCCGTGTTGTCGCAACTGGTGGAGCGGGTGTTCTCGGTTGAGCGCATCAAGGTTCTGCAGGATCGCGCCAAGGAACGTCTGGTCGAGTTGAACTTGCGCAACGTGGTGTTTCGTTGGGGCGACGGTTGGGAAGGCTGGCCGGCCCTGGCGCCTTACAACGGCATTATCGTTACAGCCGTGGCCACCGACGTGCCGCAAGCATTGCTCGATCAGTTGGCTCCGGGTGGACGTCTGGTGATCCCGGTAGGCTCGGGGGAAGTACAGCAATTGATGCTGATCGTGCGTGAAGAGCACGGTTTCTCACGACACGTTTTGGGCGCTGTTCGCTTCGTGCCTTTGCTCAATGGGCCGTTGGCCTGAGCATTTATGCACAGGCGCTGAATTCCTTTCGTTCGCCTCGGTCTTACTCCGGCGACGATGGTTTAAACGGCGCAGATTGTCAGCTTGCAAACGTGTGCGCGAAGCGATTTCGCTTCATTAAAGGTAAAGCCGATTCGGCCCGTTATACTTGCGACACTTATGCCGAAATCCGGCATTCAAAATTTTTCAGCCACCACAAAGGGAGCGGCGGGTGAGTCTCACAGTCATTGCGCAGCGTATGGGTAACACGAGCTTTCAGCGCCTGGTGACTGGCCTTGTCTTGAGCACCTTGCTGGTGGGTTGCTCCAGCACCAAATCGAGCAATGTCCGGGTAGTCGATCGCAACAATGCAGTCGCGCAGCGTCCTACAGTGACGACCGGGCAATATGTAGTCCGTCCGGGCGATACGATGTTTTCCATCGCTTTTCGCTACGGTTGGGACTACAAAGCCCTCGCAGCCCGGAACAATATTCCTACGCCGTATACGATCCATCCGGGTCAGACAATTCGCTTCGACGGCCGCGCCGGTTCAACGTCCACGGCGGTGGTAAGCAACGCCAGTTCTTCGCCTTCATCATCCAGCAAAACTACGGTAATCCGGCGTCAGGCAAATGGCACGACCACCACTACAACCACCGGTTCTGCGGGCGGTTCTACTGGTGCAGTACCGTCCGTCGCCAACAAGCAAACCCAAGCTCCACTGCCTCCAGCGGGTCCAGCCCCGACCGGCTGGGGATGGCCATCTAATGGCATTCTGATTGGAAAATTCTCTTCAAACGGTAGTTTGAATAAAGGAATTGATATCGCCGGGGATTTGGGACAGCCTGTTTTAGCTGCGTCTGATGGGACGGTGGTATACGCCGGGAGTGGCTTAAGGGGCTACGGCGAATTAGTCATCATCAAACACAGCGAAACCTACGTCAGTGCTTACGGTCACAACCGTCGGCTGTTGGTTCGGGAGGGACAGCAGGTCAAGGTCGGACAGACAATTGCCGAAATGGGGTCAACGGGTACAGACCGGGTGAAACTGCATTTTGAGATTCGCCGACAAGGTAAACCTGTAGATCCGCTGCAGTTCCTGCCAAGACGTTGATTTGTAAGCCAGCCTGTTCCGTCACGTAGAGGGGACAGGCTCCAGCGCTGCCAAGGATAAAGGCGTCGCTTGAGCTTGGGGTCGAACTCACCAAAGGACTATAACAATGGCTCTCAGTAAAGAAGTGCCGGAGTTTGACATCGACGATGAGGTTCTCCTTATGGAGGCCGGCATCGATTCGGATTCGATGTCGAATGATGAAGGGGCTGCTCCACCTTCCGTTCGTTCCAAATCCAAACACTCCGCTTCACTTAAACAACATAAGTACATCGACTACACGCGGGCACTCGATGCCACGCAGTTGTATCTCAACGAAATCGGCTTTTCCCCATTGCTCTCCCCGGAGGAAGAAGTTCATTTTGCGCGCTTGTCGCAAAGTGGCGATCCCGCCGGGCGCAAGCGCATGATTGAAAGTAACCTGCGGCTGGTGGTCAAAATCGCCCGGCGTTACGTCAATCGGGGGTTGTCGCTGCTGGATTTGATCGAAGAGGGCAACCTCGGATTGATCCGCGCGGTGGAAAAGTTCGATCCCGAACGCGGTTTCCGCTTCTCGACCTACGCGACCTGGTGGATTCGTCAAACCATCGAGCGCGCCATCATGAATCAGACCCGGACCATTCGGCTGCCGATTCATGTGGTCAAGGAGCTCAACGTGTACCTGCGGGCTGCACGGGAGCTGACGCAAAAGCTCGACCACGAACCTTCACCCGAAGAAATCGCCAACCTGCTGGAAAAACCAGTGGCCGAGGTCAAGCGCATGCTGGGCCTGAACGAGCGGGTTTCTTCGGTCGACGTCTCGCTGGGTCCGGATTCGGATAAAACCCTGCTGGACACCCTGACGGATGATCGGCCAACCGATCCATGCGAACTGCTGCAGGATGACGACTTGTCGCAGAGCATCGATCAATGGCTGTCGGAGCTGACCGACAAGCAGCGCGAGGTGGTCATACGCCGCTTCGGTCTGCGCGGCCACGAGAGCAGCACACTGGAAGACGTAGGCCTTGAGATCGGCCTGACCCGGGAACGGGTGAGACAGATCCAGGTGGAGGGCCTCAAGCGCCTTCGGGAAATTCTCGAGAAGAATGGCCTGTCGAGCGAGTCGTTGTTCCAGTAAACGCATCGAACCACCGCCCACAAAAAGCCCCGACTGGTTCGGGGTTTTTTGTTGCCGGACATACGGTCAGCATTTCCATCATTTGTAGTCTCTCGGTGTAAGCTTCGGCTTACTCTTTCGTAAGTGTTCGCAAGATTTGCACGGAGGCAGACGTCTATTCTGATTGCGGTATTTTTCTAACTTATTGATTTATATATTTATTTATTAATATGAAGTGCTTATGACAGCCCATTCCAGTCTCCAGCGCCAATTGCTCTTGGCAGGGAACTCTTTAGTATCTGGGTTGTGTCGACGGACAGACACGCCCTTCAAGGACGAGGGGAAAGGACATCGCAGGACGCGATTCATCAGGACGATGAAAAGGAACACAGGGAATAGGGAAAAAATGTGGGCGGGTCAAACCGCCCCTTTTTTTGTCTGCAAAAAAGCAATCCCGGAAAAGCAAAAAGGCCCGCAAGGGGCCTTTTTATTGAACGCGGGGCAGATCAGCGTTCGAGGTCTTTGATCTTGCCTTTGACGCCATCCCACTCTTCGGCATCCGGCATCGATTCTTTCTTCTCTGTGATGTTCGGCCAGATCTCGGCCAGCTCGACGTTCAACTGAATGAACTCCTGCATCTCCTCCGGAACTTCGTCCTCGGAGAAAATGGCTACGGCCGGGCATTCTGGTTCGCACAGGGCGCAGTCGATGCACTCATCCGGGTGAATGACCAGGAAGTTCGGGCCTTCGTAAAAGCAGTCCACCGGACAGACTTCTACGCAGTCGGTGTACTTGCACTTGATGCAGTTGTCGGTGACGACGAAGGTCATTTCTAATTTTCTCCTCAGGCGGCGGCAGCGTTGCCCCTTCACGGTTGGGGTCGCCAGGTTCGGGAGCGATGCCTGCTGGCCAGGCTATTAGCCAGCAGCATCCCAAACCGCGCGAGATTCTAACAGCTTGAAGCCGTTTGCGTTATATCCGCTTCTTCAGTGCTTATATCCGGTTCTTCAGTGCATAGAGCATTTCTAGCGCACGGCGTGGCGTCATGTCGTCGATATCCAGTTTAGCCAACTCATCCAGTACCGGATGCGGCAGGCTGGCGAACATGTCGCTCTGTTGTGGCGTGGCCGGTTTACCTTTGGCGGCTGGTTTCGGTGCCTCATGCGGCAATGCCGTATCTTCCAGGCGGCTCAAGTGCTCGCGGGCACGCACGATCACTTCGCTTGGCACACCTGCCAGTTGTGCAACCGCCAAGCCGTAGCTTTGGCTCGCAGGCCCCGGCAGCACATGGTGCAGGAACACGATGCGCTCGTTGTGCTCGGTGGCGTTGAGATGCACGTTGGCCACCAGCGGCTCGGCTTCCGGCAGAACAGTCAGTTCAAAATAGTGAGTCGCAAACAGCGTGTAGGCACGCAGGTGCGCCAGACGCTCAGCCGCCGCCCATGCCAGCGACAGACCGTCGAAGGTGCTGGTACCGCGGCCGACTTCGTCCATCAGCACCAGACTGCGCTCGGTCGCGTTGTGCAGGATGTTGGCGGTTTCGCTCATTTCCACCATGAAGGTCGAACGGCCACCGGCCAAGTCATCGCTGGAACCGATCCGGGTGAAGATCCGATCGACCAGCGACAGTTCGCAACTGGCAGCCGGCACGAAGCTACCGATATGCGCCAACAGCACGATCAGAGCAGTCTGACGCATGTAGGTGGATTTACCGCCCATGTTCGGGCCAGTGATCACCAGCATTCGCGTGTTGTCATCCAGACTCAGATCGTTGGCCACGAACGGCGTGGTCAACACTTGCTCGACCACCGGGTGGCGACCCTGGGTAATGCGCATGCATGGCTCGCTGACAAAACGTGGGCAGTTCAGATCAAGGTTCAGCGCACGTTCGGCGAGATTGCTCAGCACATCCAGCTCAGCCAGCGCGCCAGCGGTGTCCTGCAACGGTGGCAACTGACTGATCAGATCTTCCAGCAGCGCCTCGTAGAGCATCTTCTCGCGCGCCAGGGCGCGGCTCTTGGCGGATAGCGCCTTGTCTTCGAACTCTTTCAGTTCCGGCGTGATGAAGCGCTCGGCGCCTTTGAGCGTCTGGCGACGGATGTAGTCTGCCGGAGCCGATTCAGCCTGTTTGCTCGGCAGCTCGATGAAGTAGCCGTGAATGCGGTTGTAGCCGACTTTCAGGTGGGACAGCCCGGTGCGGGCTTTCTCCCGCGCTTCCAGATCGATCAGGAACTGCCCGGCGTTTTCGCTCAGCGATTGCAGGTCATCC
Organism: Pseudomonas sp. LBUM1652; assembly: GCF_059716105.1. Classification (NCBI taxonomy): domain Bacteria; kingdom Pseudomonadati; phylum Pseudomonadota; class Gammaproteobacteria; order Pseudomonadales; family Pseudomonadaceae; genus Pseudomonas; species Pseudomonas sp. LBUM1652. The sequence continues at coordinate 1,318,516 of NZ_CP166804.1, forward strand.
AGTTCGCTGTCGTAACCGGTTTTCAGCACGCCGCCATCACGGATTACCGCAGGTGGGTTATCGATAATGGCTTTTTCCAGCAGCGCTGCCAGTTCCGGGTAAGTGCTGGTGGTGGTTGCCAGGCGTTGCAGGTGTGGCGCTTCGAGATCGGTCATCGCCACTTGCAGTTCCGGCAGCGCGCCGAGGGCATCACGCAGGCGCGCGAGGTCACGCGGACGGGCATTGCGCAGACCGATCCGCGCAAGAATGCGCTCGATGTCGCCGATTTCCTTGAGCTGCGGTTGCAGCTTTTCGAAGCGGTAACCGTCGAGCAGGCAGGTGATCGAGGTCTGGCGCGCCAGCAATACAGTCAGATCGCGCAGCGGACGGTTCAACCAACGGGTCAGCAGGCGGCTGCCCATGGCGGTCTGGCAGCGATCGACCACCGATTGCAGAGTGTTGTCGCGTCCACCGGCCAGGTTGGTGTCGAGTTCCAGGTTGCGCCGGCTCGCGCCGTCCAGTACCACGGTGTCGTCGAGACGTTCGTGGCGCAGGCTGCGCAAGTGGGGCAGGGCGGTGCGCTGGGTTTCCTTGGCGTAGGCCAACAGGCAACCGGCGGCGCCGATGGCCAGGGTCAGGGTTTCGCAGCCGAAGCCTTTCAAGTCTTGTGTGGAAAACTGCTGGCAGAGACTTTTCAGCGCCGAGTCACGCTCGAAATCCCAAGGCGCACGACGACGCACGCCACGGCGTTTTTCCGCCGGCAGATCCCTTGGCCAATCGTCCGGAATCAGCAGCTCAACCGGGTTGACGCGCTCCAGTTCCGCCAGCAGGTTTTCCCAGCCCTTGATCTCCAGCACGGTGAAGTTGCCGCTGGTGATGTCCAGCACCGCCAGACCGAACAGACGCTCGTCACCCAGTACCGCAGCGATCAGGTTGTCGCGGCGCTCATCCAGCAGCGCCTCGTCGCTGACCGTTCCCGGCGTGATGATTCGTACAACCTGGCGCTCTACCGGGCCTTTACTGGTGGCCGGGTCGCCAACCTGCTCGCAGATCACCACCGACTCGCCGAGCTTGACCAGTTTCGCCAGATACCCTTCCGCCGCGTGGTAAGGAATCCCGCACATCGGAATCGCCTGCCCCGCCGACTGCCCGCGCGCTGTCAGAGTGATGTCCAGCAACTTGGCTGCCTTCTTCGCGTCTTCATAGAAGATTTCGTAGAAATCGCCCATGCGATAGAACATCAGCTGATCCGGGTGCTGGTTCTTCAGGCGCCAGTACTGCTGCATCATCGGAGTGTGGGAGGACAGGTCGGAGACGGCTTTATTCATCGGATTGTCAGGCAACTCGTTCAAAGGTGTAGGGCAAAAGCGGGGCATCCGCCGGGCTTTTCCGCGATGGGCGCAAGATTACCATGGCGGTCTATCCGACGCAGGCATGACGGCCCGCTGACACTTTTGCCCATGATTTGTGTGTTTATGCACAATTTATGCAAATCAGCATTTGTCTTCGCGAAAAACTTCAAGCACTATGCGCGTTATGCAAAAACGCAACGTATCCTCCGTCTTAAGAGCACTGCTCGACCAGCACGGGATCTCCCCCACGGAGCTCCATCGTCGCACCGGCGTGCCTCAATCCACTCTCTCGCGGATTCTCAGCGGGAAGATCGTCGATCCTTCGGATAAACACATTTCGAAAATCGCCGAGTACTTCAATGTAAGCACCGATCAGTTGCGCGGGCGCGCGGATGTTGCGCCGTCTGCCGGTGCTGCGCGTGATGACGTGCATGCGGAACTCAAGGACATAATGCTGTGGGACGACGACACGCCTGTCGATGATGACGAGGTGTCGGTGCCCTTCCTTCGTGAGGTTGAATTGGCAGCGGGATCAGGAAGATTCGTCATCGAAGAGAGCGAGCGCTCTAGCCTGCGCTTCGGCAAGCGCAGCCTGCGCCATAACGGCGTGCAATTCGATCAGGCCAAGTGCGTGACGGTGCGTGGCAACAGCATGTTACCGGTGCTGCGTGACGGCGCCACGGTCGGCGTGAACGCGGGCAAGTGCGGTATTGGCGACATCATCGATGGCGATCTCTATGCAATCAACCACAACGGCCAGTTGCGGGTGAAGCAACTCTATCGGCTGCCTACCGGTATCCGCCTGCGCAGCTTCAATCGCGACGAACATCCGGACGAGGACTACACCTTCCAGGAAATCCAGGAAGAGCAGATCGTCATCCTCGGTCACGTCTTCTGGTGGGGCATGTACGCCCGCTAAGCAGACCCCGGTCAGATAAAACCCGCCATCGGCGGGTTTTTTTTCGCCTGCGCAAAACCCTCAACGCCACGATTTATGCGGCATGCATGCGCCAGTGCATTTCTTCCGCATAAATAAATGCATTTACGCATTGACTGTATATGCATCCATGCATATTATTGCCACCAAGCCGCTCGACAAAGCGGCTGGAAACGAAAGCTCTTTAGTTCCACAAGAACAGGCAGCGATGAACCGGCCTCAACGGTTCAGAGGGTTGGCAACTGACCCGGGTGTGCAGCGTAAAGCACCAGAAGCAGTTATCCGACGGGCAGGGACCGCGGTCGGAAAAACAATTTGAACGGACTCGTACCGCGCCAGTAGCGCCGAAAAGTCAGCTTCCTTTTTTGACTAAAGGACTTAAAGGAAGGCGAAGGAGCGCATTACTGAAAAGCCCGGCGGATTTGCCGGGCTTTTTGGAATGCCTACCCGGGCAGGAACTGAAAGGCCGGGATGCCGGCAATCAATAAGGAAGATGAGCATGAAAAAGTACGCACGTGTAGTTGCTGGTCAGGTCGACAATATTTTTGAAACCGATAACCCGATCACCGATGAGTTTCCCGCCAATCAGGTCTGGGTAGATGTCACTGCTTTGCCCAAGATTGATTACTCCTGGAACGCAGTAAAAACCGACGGTGTCTGGAAGTTTACCGACAGCGATATGTGGGGGCAGCCGTCGCAGCTTTCTAACGAACTGCGTAGCGCAAGAACGCCACGACTCGAACGAGCCAATAACACTTTGGCTTCCAGTGCGCTGGCGTACAAGGTTGAGCTGGGTCTGGCTACGCCAGCCGATGAAGCCGCATTGCTGGCCTACAAGCAGTTTTTCATCGACATGAGCAACGTCAACAAACAGCCGGGTTATCCGCTGACCGTCACCTGGCCTGAAGTTCCTTGAATCCGGGTTGATGCATTTGCTTTCTCTGCTTGAACCGGAGCGCATTACTGAAAAGCCCGGCGGATTTGCCGGGCTTTTTGGAATGCCTACCTCAAGAGAAAACGATTGAACCCAACACACACCACTCATCAATCACCCCCAGGAGGCGTGACATGACAAGCGAGCAACAAGCGTTGGCGGACATGCCGATCTGGCTGGTCATCCTACTCGCCGTAGTGGGCGGGGTGTCCGGCGAAATGTGGCGCGCCGACAAGGAAGGCGCCCGCGGCTGGTCATTGCTGCGGCGCCTGGCCCTGCGCTCCGGCGCCTGCATGATCTGCGGCGTCTCGGCAATCATGCTGCTGTATGCCGCAGGATTGTCGATCTGGGCCGCCGGCGCCTTTGGTTGCCTGACCGCAATGGCTGGCGCCGACGTCGCTATAGGTCTTTACGAGCGCTGGGCCGCCAAGCGCATTGGCGTCTGCGAAGTCCCGCCGCGCGACCAGCCTTAACCCTGACTGTTTTCCGTGCCGCCATTTTGGCGGCAGGGCTTCGCGTGGACGATTGAAAAGGAGGTCATGTATGCCCACACCGATCCAGCAGCCGTCGCAACTGTTCACAGCCATTGCGACGACGTTGCGCAACACCGCAGGACTCACCCTCAGTTTCGGCAATCAAGATGATTTCAATGCTCCCGGCGATCAGGCCTGGGTGCTGATCGACTTCGATCGAAATGCGTCGGGAGTTCGCTCCGCCGATGGGCGAATTGCTCATGTCATGACGTTGTCGCTGCAAGTCATCCCGGCGCTTTCCGCCACGGCATTTGCCGCCTGCGATCTGATCGCCGTGCTGAAAAACCTGATCACCGACAACCGCTGGAATCTGCCTGGCGATCAATGCGATTTGCCGATGAATATTGACGGCTTGCCTTCACTACTCGTCCGCGCTGATCAGCAATACAAGGCCTGGACGCTGACGTTCAACCAGACCCTCTACCTCGGCCCGACGTTGCTCGACGATCCACTCGGCACGCCGAAATTCGCCCGTACCTGGGAAGTCAGCAACATCGACGATCCCGACCAATACACCGCGCTGGAGGCCTGACCGATGTTCGACGCATTACTGCGCATGCAACTGGGCCCGATCATCGAACGCCTGGCCGAAATGGAAGCGGAAATCGAAGACCTGCATCGGCGTGCCGAGAGCTACTGCCGCATCGGCGTCTGCCAGACAGTCGATGCGGCGAGCAACACCTGCACGGTCAGCCACGGTGGACTGCTCACGCCGGCCATCAAGTTCTTCAATCCGAGCGCCGGAGCGCAGAGCGAATCGCGGATCCCGACCGTGGGTGAGCAGTGTCTGCTGTTCAACTACGGCAGCGGTGAAAGCGGTGCGCAATCGGTGGCGTTGTTCGGTCTGAACAGTGATCGCTTTCCGCCGACTTCGACCGTACCGACGCTGACGCGCCGCGTGCATCAGGACGGCAGTGAAAGCGGTTACGACGACGCCTCGCACACCCTTCACTGGCAGAACGGTCCGGCAGCGTTCAGCGGTTCTCGCGAATCGCTGGAGCTGAGTATCGGCCCGGCGCGACTGGCGCTGACCCCGCAGGCCATCAACCTGCAACTGGGCGCCGTCGGCCTGACCATCGACGCTTCGGGCGTTCACTTCAGCGGCCCGCTGGTCGATCACCAGGGCCGCGTCATCAGCCCCTGATTCAAGAGCCTTCCATGATCGGAATCGATAGAGACAGCGGGGCCACGGTCGACGACTGGCTGCAATTTGTGCAGCGCGCGACCCGGGCTCTGACCACGCCGCTGGGCACCCGGCAAAAACGGCCCCTGTATGGCTCGCTGATCCCCTCGCTACTCGGACAGAACCTCGGCGACGACGTTTTGCTTCTGGCTCAGAGCCACGCAGCGCAAGCGTTCTACAACAAGCAAAACGGTATCGATGATTTTCAGCCGCAAGTGATTGTCGCCAGCCGTCAGGGCGCCGGTCTGCTGCTGCGTTTCGCCGGCACCTGGAAAAACCGTCAACAAACCTTCGAGGTCGTGACATGAGCATGTTGATCCCCGGCCAGAACCAATTGGCCGAACCCGCGCTGATCGCCGTCGACGCCTTCGAAGACCTGCTCGCCGAGTTCAAAAGCTTCGTTATCGAATACGTCGGCGCCCGCTCGCCGGACAGCGCAGCGAAACTCAAGACCAGCCTGGAAAACGAAAGCGAGCTGCTGACCCTGGCGCTTGAAGCCTTCTGCGTTCGGCTACAAACCCACGAGCGTAAATACAACGCCCGCATCAAGCAGATGCTGGCGTGGTGGGCCACCGGCAGCAACCTCGATGCGCGGCTGGCGGACATGGGCCTGGAACGGCAGTTGCTCGATCCCGGTGACCCCGCGGCCTTCCCGCCGGTGCCGGCGATTTACGAGAGCGACGACGACGCCCGGTTGCGTTATTACCTGGCGCCCCATGCGCCGGCGGCGGGGTCGCGGATGCAGTATCGCCGCGAGGTGTTCACCCTCGGCGAGCGGCCGACGGTGAAAGTCGAATCTACTGATGCCGGTGTGGTGAGTGTCACTTACACCTTCAACCCGGATGGCCTCGCCGCGCAGGTCAAGGACGGCAATGGACGCCGCACCGCGCCGGGCGAAGTACAGGTCACCGTGCTTGCGCGGAACGCTGACGGCACGCCATCCGAGGCATTGCTTGCAGGCGTTCGCCAGCACTTCGCCCGACCGGATGTGCGACCGGAAACTGACCTCGTCACCGTCAAGGCTGCCGAGATCCAGCGCTACAAAATTCGCATCGTTGCCAAGATCAATTCCGGCCCCGATTCGGGCCTGACCCAAGTCGCTGCGCAGCAACAATTGCAGGCTTACGCCGACAGTTGCCATCGCCTCGAAGGGCGGGTGGATCCTAGCTGGATCGACTACACGCTGCACAGCGCTGGCGCCGTGCAACTGCAGATTCTGGAACCGCTGGCGCCGATCGTGACCACCGCGTTTCAAGCGCCGTATTGCACGGCGGTCGAGGTTGAGGTGCTGACGCTATGAGTGAAAAAACTCAGCGCCCGACGTTGCTGCCGGCCAACAGCTCGGCACTTGAGCGAGGGCTTGATCTGGGCTTCGGCGCATTGCTTGATCGCATCGCGCCGCCGTTTCCCGAACTGATGAACCCGAGCGAAACGCCGGTCGCATTTCTGCCGTATCTCGCAGCGGATCGCGGCGTCGCCGAATGGAGCACCGCCGCGCCTGAAACGGAAAAACGCCTGACCGTCGAACTCGCCTGGCCGACTGCGCGTCAGGCCGGCACTCGCAAGGCACTGGAAAACGCCGCCAAGGGTTTGCAACTGCGCCCGGAAATCCGCGCCTGGTACGAACAGACGCCGCCCGGCGCGCCTTACAGCTTTTCCGTACGAGCCTTCAGCGAACAACCCTACAGCGAAGAAATCGACGCCCGTCTCGACCGACGCCTGGCCGATGCCAAAAGCGAACGGGATGTGCTGTCGGTCTCGGTCGGGTTGAGCGCATTCGGCAGCCATTACATCGGCGCAGCGACCTTCTGCGGCGAACTGACCACGGTTTATCCGGTGTTCATCGAAGGGCTCGAAACCTCGGGAGAGGCGTTCATGGCCGCAGGCATGTACACCGTCGAAACATCCACTATTTATCCTCAGGGGGCCTGAATGGCTGACTATTACACCCTGCTCACCAACGCAGGGATTGCCTACGAAACGGCGTGCAAGGCCGCGGGCGTGCCGATCAAGTTGACGCAGATTTCCGTCGGCGACGGCGGCGGCTCCGTCTACAACCCGGCCGCGACCGCCACTGCGCTGAAACGCGAAGTCTGGCGCGGGCCGCTCAATGCACTCTTCCAGGACGAGAAGAATCCGAGCTGGCTGCTCGCCGAAGTCACCATTCCGCCGGATGTTGGCGGTTGGTATGTGCGTGAGGCTGGGCTGTGGACTGACACTGGCGTTCTCTATGCCATCGTCAAATACCCGGAGTCGTTCAAACCGGTTTTGGCGACGTCGGGTTCGGGTAAAGAGTTCTACATTCGCTCGATTTTCGAGACCAGCAATGCGTCGCTGGTGACGTTGTTGATTGATGACACGGTGGTCAAGGCTACCCGTGCGTGGGTCATGAGTTACCTCGCCGAAGAACTCGGCAAACTGGATGGCAAGCAGTCGGTGCGTGTTGCAGCATCCAGCAACATCGTGTTGAGCGGTGCGCAGCAGATTGACGGTGTGGCAGTGATTGCTGGTGACCGCGTGCTGCTGGCGAATCAGACCTTGGCCAAGGACAACGGCCTGTGGATTGTTGCCAACGGAGACTGGGTGCGGGCGAGCGATGCCAACAGCAGCGCCAAGGTCACTCCGGGGCTGACGGTGATGGTGGAGGAGGGCACGGCGAACGGCGATTCGCTGTGGCACCTGACCACCAATGCGCCGATCACCCTCGGTGCTACTGCACTGACGTTCAAGATGTTGGCGGGGCGCACAGGGATTACTGCCGGGACTTACAAGAGTCTGACCGTTGATGAATATGGCCGCGCGACGGCGGGTGCGAACCCTGAGACGCTGGCCGGGTTTGGCATCAAGGATTCGTACACCAAGGCTGAAGTTGAAGCGTTGATTGCCAAGGCGTCGGCGTTGCCGGTGGGTTCGATTGTCGCGTTCCCGGTTGATGCACCACCGCCGGGCTTTCTGGAACTGGATAACAGCGTCAAAAGCAGTGCGACTTACCCGGACTTGAGCGCTTATCTGGGCGGCAAGTACAACAAGGGCGATGAGGGGGTTGGTAACTTCCGCTTGCCTGAGACGCGTGGGGAGTTTTTGCGTGGGTGGGATCATGGTAGAGGCGTGGATACTGGGAGGGGAATCGGTTCAAGTCAGACGGAGGCATTTGCTGCGCATAACCATCGTTACTTTGATGGAACTGCTGCGACTTTCGACCCTGCAGGTAATTGGCAGGCAGGAACGATTAATGGCGCGGCAGCGAGTATCTCAGGGGGTGCATTCCTTTCCCCGGTAGATAGCGGCACTACTATGCAACTGGTGAATGCCCAGAACACGGTCAACGCTGGCGGTACTGAAACCCGTCCCCGCAACGTTTCGGTCATGTGGTGCATCAAAGCCTGGAACGCACCGATCAATCAGGGAAACATCGATGTAGCGGCGCTGGTGAAGGAAGTCTCCCGTCTCGGATCTGCCGTTCCGGTGGGTGCTGTCCTGGCATTTCCGACCGGGATCGTACCTCCCGGCTTTCTTGAGCTGGATGGCAGTGTGCAGAGCATTGCGACTTATCCGGACTTGGCCGCGTATCTCGGAACCGCTTACAACAAGGGGAATGAGGGTGCAGGCAACTTCCGGCTGCCGGAATCGCGTGGTGAGTTCCTCCGGGGCTGGGATCATGGACGTGGCGTGGATGCGGGGCGGATTCTGGGGAGTTGGCAAAAGGGCAGTTTGCAGTCCTTTGATCCATCCAACGAGAGCTTGGCCGTATCCGGTCTATGGCATAACACTGCGTCCAATGCGGGCATCGCGCAGGCGCATGGCCTCGATGCTCATTCGCAGTCGGATTACCCGATCAGTAACTCAGTTTTTACCACTGGTGCCGGGCCTGTTAGCGATGGTGCGTTAGGTGTAACCCGCCCGCGCAACCTCGCCGTGATGTGGTGCATCAAAGCCTGGAACGCCCCGATCAATCAGGGAAACATTGATGTCGCTGCGTTGGCCGTTCTGGCTCAGCAGGCCACCGAGATCAAACAGGGGACGGCCAAGATCGCCACCCAGGAACTGGCTGACGCCGGGGCTGACGACGGCACAATCGTGACACCGAAAAAACTTCGCTGGGGATTTCAGATTCTCAAGGCCATCAACGGATATATCGTGTTCCCGTCGTGGCTGGGCGGTTTGATCATCCAGTGGGGCAGAGTCTCTGGAAATGGCGGTACGGATCTCTCGACGGCCTTTCCGATTGCCTTCCCAAACGCCATGTACAGCCTGAACGCCACGTTGAACTACACGCCGGGGTCGGCAGTAAACGGATATGTTGACGTCGGCGTATCGAGCCTCACGGCATTTTATGGAAAACATACGTTTCCTGGGGTCACGGTGTTTCATTGGGTCGCGGTGGGAAGTTAAGGAGAGATCATGAAATACGCACTGTTTGACCAGAATTCAAATTTGCAAACCTGTCTGATTGCGGGGGTACATCCAATCCCCGCATCAGCAGTGAAAGTCGAAGAAACCCTGTTTCTCAGGTTGACGCAAGAAACTGATGGAATCTGGCGTTTGGTGGGCGATGAGATTGTCAAAGAGCCTTTCCCGGAAGTGATACCTGACTATGCGCCGCTGCTCGCCGCTGAACGCTTTGAGCGTGAAGATTCTGTTGTGTCAGTCGACGGCCTGTCAGTTTCGACCTCGCGCGAAAGCGCAGGCCTGATTTACGGCGCAGGGCTCTCGGCTATCCTTGATCCTGACTATCGCTGCAACTTCAAATCCCTCGATGGTTTCGTAGAAATCGGAGCGCAGCAGATTCTCGCGATTGCCAAGGCAGTCAGGGCGCACGTCCAGGCTTGCTTTGACCGCGAACGGGAGTTGCTCCGAGCAATCGAGGAGGGCACCTTTTCAGATGAAATGCTCAACGAAGGTTGGCCGGACTCTGCGCCAACCGACATAACCCCAACGCTCAAATAAACGCCCCGCACCCCGGGGCGTTTTTTTATCCGCCCAAAAACACTCAACACCCGCCAAGCCCCTCCCTTCGAGGGGCTTTCCCGTTTATGGAGAAACGAAAAATGGCAACCCGCCAAACCTACACCGTGCTCGTCCCATTCCCCACCGGCGGTGGGCACTGGTCGAGCGTCGGTCAAGACCTTGATCTGCTCGACGTCGAGGCCAGTGCCCTGCACACCGCCGGTCGACTGGAACTGAAAACACCTACCACCCAGGCCAAAAAGGCCGCTGCCAAGAAGGCTGACTGAACATGGCTGAGGTTCTGAACTTCGAGCACAACGGCATTACCGTCAATGCCACTGAATCCCCCGAGGCCATGGGTGGCCTGGGTGACAACGTCATCGGTCTGGTCGGCACCGCGCCGAAGGCTGATCCGCTGATTCCGCGTAACGCCCCGTTCCGCATCAACAGCTTCACCACCCATGCGCTGCTCGATCCGACCGGTTCGGAAGAGGGCACCCTGTATCACGCGGTTTACCAGATCCTCAAAGTGGTCAAGGTGCCGGTGTATGTGGTGATTGTCGAAGCGGGCGCGACTCCGGCCGACACCGTCAACGCAGTGATCGGCGGCGTCGAGCCGGCGACTGGCCGCAAGCTCGGTCTGGCGGCACTGGGCAGTGTCCCGGAAGACCTGACCATCATCGGCGCGCCGGGCTTCACCGGCACCAAAGCGGTGGCCAGCGAGTTCGCCTCGTTCGGCAAGCGCATCAAGGCTCGTGTGGTGCTGGATGGCAAGGACGCCTCGGTCGCTGACCAAGTCTTGTACAGCCAGGAACTCGGCGGCGCCGATCTCGGTTTCGACCGTTGCCTGGTGGTGCACAACATGCCGGCCGTGTACTCGAAAGCGGCGAAGAAAAACGTCTTCATTGCATCGTCCAGCCTGGCGATTGCTGCGCTGGCCAAGGTCAAGCAGTGGGAGAGCCCGGGCAACCAGGTGACCTACGCCGAAGACGTTTCCCGCGTCGTGGAATACAACATCCTCGACACCTCCACCGAAGGCGATCTGCTCAACCGCTACGGCGTCAGCTACTACGCCCGCACCGTGCTCGGCGGCTTCTCGCTGCTGGGTAACCGCTCGATCACCGGCAAGTTCATCAGCTACGTCGGCCTCGAAGATGCGATCAGCCGCAAGCTGGTCAAGGCCGGCCAGAAAGCCATGGCCAAGAACCTCACCAAGTCGTTCATGGATCAAGAGGTCAAGCGCATCAACGACTGGCTGCAAACCCTGGTCGCCGACGAAACCATTCCTGGCGGCAGCGTGTATCTGCACCCGGAACTCAACAGCGTCGAGAAGTACAAGAACGGCACCTGGTACGTGGTCATCGACTACGGCCGCTACGCGCCGAACGAACACATGGTTTATCAACTCAACGCCCGCGATGAAATCATCGAGCAGTTCCTGGAGGACGTTCTCTAATGTTTACCAACCGCGTAAGACAGGCCATCGCGGCCACCCTGCAAGGCCTGCCGCTGTCGGCGACCGTAGAAGAATTTACTCCGCCGAAGATCGAATTCGATGTGGAAGAGATGCGTGGCGGCCGCTTCATTGTTGAAGAAATGGTCAAGGGTGGCAAAGCGCTCAACGCCAAGTTGACCCTGCAAGGCATGGGCACAGAAGTCATGCTCGCACTGGGCGTGAAACTGGGCGACGACATCCTGCTGAACGTGCGTGAGGCTGGTCAGGATCAGGACGGCAACACTTGGTTCACCTATCACACCGTCGGCGGCAAGCTGAAATCCCTTGAGGAAACCGCGGTGAAGATGGGCGAAAAACCCAAGACCAACCTTGAGCTGTCCTGCCGCACCTACAACCGCCTGGAAAACGGTATCCCGGTGATCGACATCGACGTGCGCACCCAGAAGTTCGTGCTCAACGGCGTCGACATCCTCGGTGATGCCCGTCGTGCGGTGCTGATGCCGTAACCCTCCCATCACCACATAACCCTGTAGGAGTGAGCCTGCTCGCGATGAGGCCAGCACATTCAACATCAATGTGCCTGAAAGACCGCTGTCGCGAGCAGGCTCACTCCTACAAGGGAATTGCTACACCCCTCAAGAATCACCAAGGAATTCATTCATGTCGTGGATGCCACCCAAGCATGACCTGTTGTCGCCAATCACCGGCGATGACGGCGCGCAGATCGAGCAGATCCAACTCAAACCGCTGTTCTACGCCGCGCAGAAAGAAGCGCTGGAACGCGCCGGCGATGACGAAGACGATCAGTTCTTCGAGCTGGCGCTGTTGGCCACCGGCCTGTCGATCAAGGAACTCGACCAGCTCAAACGCCCGGACTACGTGAGCATTGCCCAGTACGTACACGAGATGTCGACCCGGCCGGCGTCGTACTTCCGCGACCAGGTCGAAGACGCGGAAAAAACCGACGATCCGGATGAGGTGCAACTGCTGCAACCGCTCGCCGTAACCGGCCGCACCGTGACTTCGCTGTCGCTGGAAATGCCGGCATTGCGCGCCACCAAAGTGATGAAGAAACTGAAAACGGCCAAGGAACGCGCCGAGTTCATCACCGCCCATTGCACCGGTCTGATGATCCCGGATCTGGCCCACTTGACCGTCCCTGACTGGACTCAGCTACAGGTGCGCATAGACGATTTTTTAAACCAGCCGGCGGCCTACTTTCGGAACGCGACATCGAAGTAATCCTCGATATCGTCCCGCTCATTTACCCGGTAAGTGAGGCGGAAATTCTGGAATGGGACGCCGAAAAGGCGTTGCGCCGCTACGACATAGCGATCACTCGCCTTGGCGTGAAACAGGAGTAGAGCGGCAATGGCAGAGAGCAAATTTTCGCCCATGAATGTCGGTGACAGCGCCGGCGCAGGATTTGGCAGTATCACCCTGAGCGTTGCCGCGCTGAACGCAGGTGCGGGGCGGCTTGCCGTGGAGCAGATCAGCGGGCTGCGCCAGGCATTGCTGACGGCCAGCGGAAGAATCGTGCTGCTGACGACGGCAATCGATGCATTGAGCGTGACTCTGTCCGCATTGCGTGCGTTGCCACAGGCAGCGAGTGCCGAAGCGAAGAGTGAGTCATCCGGTGGGCAGAAAACACCGGAAAAATCTTCCACGGGAGCTGAGCTTCCCGAGACGCGCAAGGCAGCGATTGCCATGGATTCGGCTGCGGCCACTCTTGCGAGTGTGGCGCAGCTTTCCCGCGACGACGGGAAAGACATGGCACTCACGAGCCTGAAAATGGCCAGTGCCACCTTGGTGGCTGCCGGAGGCACTACCGGGGTCGAGCTGGTCAAGATTGAAACCCTGGCAGCCAAGGCGGGAGTCGGCAGCGAAGCGGTAAACGACGAGGGCAAGAAACGCGAATTGCTGACGTTTGCCAGCGATGCGGCCATCACTGCATCGGCATTCAAGGTTACGGGGCTGGAAGCCGGCGAAATGTTGAAGGTCTGGCGCACCTCGATGAAGCTTTCGCGCGATCAAGCCCTTGATTTGGCGGATGCGGCCAATCATCTCGGCAAAATGCCCGGAGATGTCCAGGCAGGGGCTATCGGTTCTGTCTTGCAGCAGTCGGGTGAAGCTGCCGTCGGCGCAGGCTTTCAACCCGAACAAGCGGCGGCGTTGTCGGCGGCGTTGTTGAACAGCGGCCTGAAGAAAGACGATGCCGGTAGCGCACTGAAGAACATTTCCGATGCGTTGGCCAAGGGCGATCAAGCGTCCGAGGCTGAAAAGGCTGCTTGGAATCAATTAGGCCTGGATCCCAAGGCAGTCGCGCAAGCCATGCGCGATCCCGAGCACAAGGGCTTGCAGAAAGGCGCCGTTATCTCGGTACTGGCGGCTCTGAATAACAAATCACCGGAAGAGCGCTCGACGTTGTCCCGGACATTGTTTGCGGACAGTGGCAGTGCGGCGCTCTCGTTGTCCGGGGACTTGAGCAAGGTGAATGATGCCTTCTTGCAGGTGAGCGACAAGAGCCTGTACGCGACATCGAAGCTCAAGGAAAAAGGCTCGGTCAGAGAGTCCGCGATGGCCCTTGCCAATACCCAGCAGGGGCAGTTGAACATAAAAAATGCCCGTGAGGAGCGCTTGTCGGTCGCCAAAGGCAATGCGCTGGCGCCCGATATCGAAACGCCGGGTGAGAGTCATTCGGTAGACCAACTGAGCGAACTGGCCGAAACCTATCCGAAAACCACGGGAGTGGCTCTGACGGCGGCAGCCTGGATCAAACCGGTGTTCGATTTCGTGCTCGATGCAGTTGTCGGGGAGCTGAAAGATCGGGTTGGCAAAGGGATCGTGGATAAAGCTGCCAGTCGGCTCCCCGGTCGTTCAGGGCTCGCCCCATCCGCAGCAGCTGCAGTGACCGGCGTGGCTGAAACGCAGGGCGCTGCTCTTGCCAGCCGGACAGCAAATGCCGGCAACGGTTTGAAGATACTGGAACAGACTGCAAGGTCTGCTGCTCCGAGGCTGGAGCCTTTGGTTGCCTCGATACAGCCGGTGTCGCGTGCAATGCCCGGGCCGATGAAGGCGCTGATGGGGGCCTCCATGGTCGCCGAAGGTGTTGCCAGCGGTGACAAACAACAGATTGGCAAAGGCCTCGGCGCCGCCGGTGGTGCGTGGGCCGGCGCGCTTACCGGTAGCTCGATGGGCGCGACCCTGGGAAGTCCCGGGCTGGCGCCGGGCATGGCACTTGGGAGTGTCATTGGTGGACTGATCGGGGGATGGCTGGGCTTTGAAGGGGGAGGTTTTTTGGGGGAGAAACTGATGACTACCGCGCCGGACAAACTCGCCCCGCCGGCCGAAGTCGCCAAAGACCTGGCTGGCGCACAGACGCAAAATCAGCAGGTTTCCTTCTCTCCGACGATCCAGGTCACCTGTCCTGCCCCCGACACTGCCCAACAGATTCATTCGATTATCGAGCAACAGATTTCCGGTCAATTCCATGGCCAATTCATGCCGCTGCTGATGGGCGGTAACCCACTCGGGACGCGTCGTGATGCAGCCCTGACTGACGGAGCCGGTACATGAAACAACAAATGGCGCTGGGCAGTTTCATCTTCGGCCTGTCGCGTAATTTCGCCTACAGCACGCTGGCGCGAAAGTCCGACGGTGGCTGGACGGAACTGCCAATTCTCACCAGTAAACCCAAATCCCATCAGACCGGACAGAAGCCCGAAACCCTGACCATCGGCGGCACAGCGATGTACGCCGTGGCCATGGAGCGGCTCGATGAGCTGCGTGCGCTGCAAGCGTTGAGAGTACCGCTGCCGTTGATTGACGGCATTGGTCGCAACTGGGGTTTGTGGCGAATCAACAGCATCGATGAAAACCAGAGCGAGGTCATCGATGACGGCACCGCGATGGTGATCAAGTGGGTGATCGGATTGTCGGAGTTCAACAATGCGTAAGGTACGAAGCGTGGCCGGTGATTCGCTGAATTTGTTGCTGTACCGCGAAACCGGTCGCAGCGATGACAGCGCCGAAGAAGCCCTGTGGACACTCAACCCGACCCTGGCCGAGCACGGCTCGATCCTGCCGGCAGGTGTCTGGGTGACACTGCCGGAACTCGACAGCAAACCCGCCGCGATCAAGCCGGTTCTGGCTTGGGACTAAGGAGGTTGCATGGCACAGGGATTTACACCGGCGATCGAAATCTACGGCGCCAACCACGCCTTGCTGAACCAGCGTCTGATCAGTTGGGAGCACATTGATGCTGCCGGGATGGAGTCCGATCAACTGACATTGGTGATCGACCTGGAAGGCCTTGAAGGCTTGCCGACTCTGGGCGGAACAATCGGCCTGCGGGTTGGCTATCTGGAGTCCGGGCTGGTCGAAAAGGGCCAGTTCAAGGTGACTCGACTGACCCCGACGCTGTTTCCGTTGCGCTTGACGCTGGTCGCTACCGCAGCGCCTTTTAGCGGCAAGGATGAGACCCGATTCAAGGAACGGCGCACGGCCAGTCATGGCCCCACAACCCTTGGCGCACTGTTTCGCCAGTTGGTCTCGCCGCACGGTTTTTCGCCGCGCGTCGATCCCGAACTGGCGCTGATCCGGATTGCTCATGTTGATCAGTCGAACGAAACCGACATGAGCTTCATCACGCGACTGGCGCTCAAGTACGACGCGGTGGCCAAACCGTACAACGACCTCTACGTATTGGCGAAACCTGCGCAGCTCAAAAACCTGTCGGGCCAAGTGATACCGGACGTCAGGCTGTCGGTGACCAGTAACAATCGACCGGGTGATCACGCCTTCATCAGCGCCACACTGGAAGAGACCGCTCGTACTCAGAATCAGGGTTGCAAGACCTGCTTCTGGGACATCGCCGCCGGCAAACTGCGCGAGGTGATAACCGGTTCCGAGCCCTACAAGGTCATTCGCCAGAAACAGGCCAGTGAAGCAGAAGCCAAAGCTATCGGCGAAGCCGAGGTGCGCAAGATGCTGCGCGAGAAATACAAGCTGAGGGTCACCTGTCCGGGCGATCCGCTGCTGGCTGCCGAAGGCCTGTTAGTGCTCGATGACACCTGGCCAGACTTCATGCGCGGTCGCTGGTCGATCGAAAAAGTCACCGCCAGCGGCAAGCGTGAGGAAAGCTACCGCTGCTTGATCGAGGCAACCGGCCTCGATCCCAAAGCCTGATCCCTCCACAACATCCTGTGGGAGCGGCCTGCTCGCGAAGAGGCCGGCATAGCCAACATTGATGGCGACTGACCCAGCGCTTTCGCGAGCAGGCTCGCTCCCACATTGGGTTCTGCGTTAACTCCCTCTAATTCCGGAACACCAACATGAAGATCACCCCGATCCTCACGCAACTGCGTGCGCAATGCCCAAGCCTTGCCAATCACATCGCGGTGGGTGTCGACCTGGTGTTGCTGCAAGGCAAGCCCGATCTGCCGACACCTTCGGCCCACGTCACACCGCTGGCCGATCTGGCCAGCAACAGCACCGCACAAAACCTCACCTGGCAACCGATCCGCGATCGCTTCGAAATTGTCCTGGTGCTTGACGCCACCGACGCGACAAAAGCGCTGGATCTGTTGCATGACCTGCGCGCCGAACTGTGGCGCGCACTGGTGGGTTTCAAACCCGATACCGACTACAGCGTCATCGCCTATGACGGCGGTGAACTGGTCTCGATCAACAGCAGCCGCGCCTTTTATCGGCTGCGCTTTTTTGCCGAGTTCCAGCTCGGTCGCAATCTGCCGAGTCAGCCTGCGGAGAGTTGGCACGAACGTGAACTGGACGGTTTGTCGTCCTTTACCGGGGCCACCGTGCGGGTCGATGCGATCGACCCGGCCGACCCCAACCTGAAACGCCCGGGCCCCGATGGGCGCGTGGAACTGACTTTCTCTGGAGACGTAACCCCATGAGCAATCGCATCACCGTAGTGCCGGCCGCTGGCCGTGCCGTGCCAGATCCGGAGGCGGGCGATCTGCTGCCTCTCGAAGGCCGTGAAGTGCTGGACAGCGCCTGGTGGCGCCGACGTCTGGCCGACGGCGACATCACACTCAAAACCGCAAAAGCGGCTAAACCACAGGGAGCCAAATAATGGCGATCGGATTCAGCAACATCCCCGCGGACATTCGTGTACCGCTGTTCTATGCCGAAATGGACAACTCGGCCGCCAATAGCGCGAGCTCGACCATGCGCCGTTTGATCGTGGCTCAGGTCAACGACAACATCGCCCCGACTGAAGTCGGCAAACTGGTTTTGGTCTCCAGCGTGGCGCTGGCAAAAAGCATCGGTGGCCAGGGCTCGATGCTCGCCTCGATGTACGAGACCTTCCGCAAGGCCGACCCGATCGGCGAGATCTGGTGCCTGCCGCTGCACAACGCTGAAGGCGCCATCGCCAAAGGCGTGCTGACCCTGACCGGCACCGCGACTCAGGCTGGCGTACTCAACCTGTATGTTGGTGGTGTGCGTGTGCAAGCCACCGTGGTCAACGGTGCTACCGCCGCTCAAGCAGCGACTGCGCTGGCGCAGAAAATCAACGCCACGGCCGATCTGCCGGTGAGCGCTGCGGCTGCCGAAGGCGTCGTGACCCTGAACGCCAAATGGACTGGCGACAGCGGCAACGACATCAGCCTGCAATTCAATCGCCTGGGCAAGAGCAATGGCGAAGAGACCCCGGCCGGCCTGACCTCCGCAATCACCGCCATGACCGGCGGCGCCGGCGTGCCGGATCAGATCGCTGCCGTTGCGGCACTGGGTGACGAGCCATTCGAGTTCATCGCACTGCCGTGGTCGGATCTGTCGACCCTCAACACCTGGCAAGCGGTCATGGATGACAGCACCGGTCGCTGGTCGTGGGCCAAGCAACTGTTTGGTCATGTCTACAGCGCCAAGCGCGGCACCGTCGGCACTCTGGTGGCGGCCGGTCAGGCGCGTAACGACCAGCACATGACCATTCAGGCGCTGGAGCCGGGTGTTCCGCAACCGTTCTGGGTACAAGCTGCTGCACTTGCTGCGCGCACTGCGGTGTTCATCTCCGCCGACGCCAGCCGTCCGACCCAGAGCGGCAGCCTGCCGGGTGTCGATCCTGCGCCAGCGAGCGAGCGTTTCACCCTGACCGAGCGTCAGTCGCTGCTCAACTACGGCATCGCCACTGCGTACTACGAAGGCGGTTACGTGCGCATCCAGCGTTCGATCACCACCTACCAGAAAAACGCTTACGGCCAGGCCGACAACTCCTATCTGGACAGCGAAACCATGCACCAGTCGGCGTTCATCGTGCGTCGTCTGCAAAGCGTGATCACCAGCAAATATGGTCGGCACAAACTGGCCTCCGACGGCACCCGCTTCGGCGCCGGTCAGCCCATCGTCACCCCGAGCACCATTCGCGGTGAGCTGATCGCCCAGTACGCCAAACTCGAACTGGAAGGCCACGTCGAGAACGCCGAACTGTTCGCCGAGCACCTGATCGTCGAGCGCGACGTGCAGGACCCGAGCCGCGTGAACGTGCTGTTCCCGCCTGATTACATCAACGGTCTGCGCGTGTTCGCACTGCTCAACCAATTCCGTCTGCAGTACGACGACGCGGCTTGATAACCGCGTTTAGCGTCAAGCATTCAGCCCACCTCGCGTGGGCTTTTTTATTCAAGGGAGTAACACCATGGGTCAACTGATTGCAGGCACCTGCTACGTCAAGGTCGACGGCGCGCAACTGACTATCAACGGCGGCTGCGAAGCCCCGCTGATGGCCGTAAAACGCGAAACCGTCGTACCCGGCTTCTACAAGGAAACCGACATCGCACCGTCGTTCAAAGTGACCGCGCTGCACACCGCCGACTTCCCGCTGAAGAAGCTCATCGAAGGCACCGACATCACCGTCACCTGCGAATTCAGCAACGGCAAAGTCTACGTGCTGGCCGGTGCGTACCTGGTTGAAGAGCCAGTCTCCAAAGGCGATGACGCCACCATCGAACTGAAATTCGAAGGCATCAAGGGGACCTGGCAATGAGTGGCGCCGTGAAGCTTCAGGTTGCGATCGAAGCTCACGGCGAGCCCCTGACCGAACTCGTCCTGCGCCGTCCGACGGTGCAGGAAGTGCGAGCGATCAAGGCGCTGCCGTACAAGATCGACAAGAGCGAAGAGGTCAGCCTCGACATGGACGTCGCGGCCAAATACATCGCCGTGTGCGCCGGCATTCCGCCGTCGTCGGTCAACCAGCTCGATCTGGCTGACCTCAACGCGCTGAGCTGGGCTGTTGCGAGTTTTTTCATGAGTGCGGCGTCGGCGCCATCACCGACCTGATCGCAGTCGCCTATGACCTGGCCTGGTTCTGGAAGGTTGACCCCGAACAGATGATGGCCAGGCCACTGGATGTGCTCCGCGAATCGCTGGAGCACGCGCAACGGATCAATGCGATGCAGCAGGTGCAGTGATGGCAGACACAGATAGCAAACCGAAAACCTCGGTGCTGATTACTGGCATCGATGAGCTGTCGCCCAAACTCGGTGCCCTTCGGGCCAAGGTCGAGAGCTTCAAGAAAAACCTCGAGCAGACCGGTCTGGGCAAACTCGATATCAGCGGGTTGTTCAAGGGCGGCAGCGTGATCACGCCGTTCGTGGACGGCATCAAATCGGCGGCAGCCTTTCAGGGGAAATTGACTGAAGTCAGCGAGACGGCGAAAACCGTCGACCTGCCTGGCGCGCCGAAAGTCGCGGCGCAGAACATGAACGTGTTCAGTGCTTCGATGGAGAAGGTTTCCAATGCGGTGAATGCCGCGCTGGTGCCGGCGGTCGGTGCCGTGGTCGTTGGACTTGAGCCGATGCTGACGGGGTTCGGCAGTTTGCTCGATGACAACCCGGAGCTGGTGCAGGGGCTGGCGGCGGGGGCCATCGCGTTTTCAGCGATGCAAACCGCCGTGGCCGGAGCGACCCAGGTGTTCGATGTCATGAGCATGGTGATGAAGGCCAACCCGATCATGCTGATTGCCACAGGCATTGCCTTGGCCGCCGGTTTGATCGTGGCTTACTGGAAACCGATCTCGACGTTTTTCATCGGCCTCTGGCAAAAGATTGCCCCGGTTGTCATCCCGATGGCGGAGTTTTTCAAGACCATGTTCGGCTACACGCCGCTGGGACAGTTGATCAGCAATTGGGGGCCAGTCACGGCGTTTTTCTCTGTGTTGTGGGAGGGCGTCAAGGCTGTTGCCGTGCCGGTGATCGAGTTCTTCAAGACCTGGTTCAACTACTCGCCGCAAGGGTTGATCATCAATAACTGGATGCCGTTGGTGGGGTTGTTCTCATCGATCTGGGATTTGCTCAGGGCGGTGTCGGTACCCGTGCAGGCCTTTCTCAAGAGCTTCTTCGATTGGTCACCGCTTGAGGTGATCCAGGCAATCTGGGGCGCAGTGGTCAGTGTGTTCACGGCGATCTGGGATTACATCAAGCTGCCGTTCCTGGCGATGTACGCGATTATTCGAGAGCAGTTGGGTTGGTCGCCACTGGAAAAAATCATCGAGAACTGGGCACCCGTTACCGCCTGGATCGAAAAGTGGGCGCAGAAGTTTCAGGACGCCATCGCACCGATCAAGGCGTTTTTCAACGGCGGTTTCGGCGAGCTGATTGCCGATGCCAAGGCCCGCGTGGATGTCTTCACTCAGGCTCAGCTGAAGACTAATGCCGAAGGCAAAGGCGAGTTGGCGCCGGTGTTTTTCAAGGGCAGCAGTGAATCGACCTCTAGCGAGTTGTCGGTACCGGGAAACCTGGCAACACCGGGGCATTTGCCGGAAAAACCGCCTATGCAGGCCGGCTCACTGTCGCAAACCTCCAATACCCTGATCCAGCAAAGCGCCGCCAACAACCGCACACAACTCGAAGGCGGCCTGACCGTGCGCTTCGAAAATGCGCCGGCGGGGCTGCGTACTGATCAACCGCAAACCAATCAACCGGGCCTGGCGCTGTCTTCGCGCATCGGCTATCGCTCGCTGTCGGCAGGAGGTTCCAATGAACTGGCGTGACCGTTTGTTGCCGGCATCCTTTCGCGGTGTCGGGTTCTGGATCGATCAGGCGAAAACCCCGGTCGGTCGCAAAGGTCAGTTGCATGAGTACCCGCAGCGTGACCTGCCGTTTTTCGAGGACCTCGGCCAGCAGGCCAAGACCCACGATCTGACGGCGTTCATCATCGGCCCTGATTGCCTGGAGCAGCGCGACAAGCTGCTCAAGGCACTGGAGGCGGGCAGTGGTGAACTGGTGCATCCGTGGCTCGGCCGCCTGCAAGTCAAGGTCGGCGAGTGCGACATGACCCACACCCGCCAGGACGGCGGGTTGGTCACGTTTGCGCTGAAGTTCTATCCCGATCAGCCGCTGCCATTTCCGACCGCCACCGTCAGCACCCAGAAGGTCTTGTTGTCGAAAGCCGACACGCTGTTGGGTTCTGCGGTGGCGCGCTTTGAACAGGCGATGACGCTGATCAAGGCTGCGCGGATCGGCATTGCCAATCTGCGCAACAGCCTCACCGGGGTATACGAGGTGATCAAGGAGCAGCTCAAACCGCTGATTGCGCAATACAAACAGATCACTGAGTTGGTCAAAGCAGTCAAGGAATTGCCCAAAGAAGTGTCGGCGGAATTCAAGGGCTTGCTCGGCGATATCAAGGAGCTCAAGGAATTCGCGAAGGAAGGCTACCGTGGCGTGATTGCCGACGTGTCCCAACAACTCGAAGCCATCCGTAAGGCTGATGCGCCGAAGATCACCACCGGCAAGGACACCAACGCGGCGGCGCAAGCCATGGCCGATCTGGTGCAGGACACCCTGCTGGTGAAAGTGGCGCAATGGGTGGCGTCGATGCCGATAGCGACCCCTGCGGTGAAACTGTCATCGACACCGTCGGTGGCTCAGCAGGCGGATCAACCGGTGACCCGTCAGGAAGTGCCGGTGACCGATGAGATGAAAGCTCTGCAGAAGGCTATCGGGGTGGCTATTGATCCGATGCTGGACAAGGCTGATCCCAAGCATCACCAGGCAATCAATGATGTGAAGGAAGCGCTGCTTGCGCATCTCAAGGCAGTGGCGTCGTCCGGTGTGCGGCAGGTCAGTAAATCGTTCCAGGAAAGCCTGCCGGCGCTGGTCGTGGCCTACAAGCAATTTGCCGATGCCACACGGGTGACTCAAGTGACTCAGAGCAACAAGATGAACCATCCGGGCTTTTCACCCAACGACGTGAAAGTGTCCAGGGAGTAAACCATGAGCGAGATGGATAACCGCGTCACGCTGACGGTCAACAACATGGAATACGGCGGCTGGAAAAGCGTGGAAATCAGCGCTGATCTGGAGCGCCAGTTCCGTACCTTCAAACTCGACATCACTTGGCAATGGCCGGGGCAGACGGTCGATCAGCGGATCAAACCGGGCGACCCGTGCGAAGTGAAGATCGGCAAGGATCTGGTACTCACCGGTTACGTGTTCAAGGCGCCGATTCGTTATGACGGCCGGCAGATCAGCCTGAGTATCGAAGGCAGTTCCAAGACTCAGGACCTGGTCGATTGCGCTGCCACCAACCGGCCCGGTCAATGGCAGGAACAACCGTTGCTGACCATCGTACAGGCGCTGGCGATGGAGTACTCGCTGATGGTCGTCAACGAGATCCCCGAGACATCGCGGCTGGCCAAACACACGATTGTGCCGGGTGAAACGGTGTTTCAGTCGATCGACCGTTTGCTCTCTCTTTTCCGGGTGTTTTCCACCGATGACGAGCAGGGCCGGCTGGTGCTGGCCAAGCCCGGCAGTGGTGGTCGGGCCAGTGATGCGCTGGAGCTGGGCAAGAACATTTTGTCGGCCAACGCGCCGATGGATCAAAGCCAAGTGTTTTCCGAATACCGGGTGATCGGCCAGCAGAAAGGCTCCGACAAGAAGAGCGGGGCGGCGGTCAGCGAGGTTGAATCGACGGCGGCTGACCTGACCTTCAAGCGTCGGCGCACCACCATCATTAACGAAGGTACGGCGCTGACCTTTGAGTTGGCTCAGCAGCGCGCCCAATGGGAAAGTGCCACCCGAATGGGCCGGGCGCAGTCCACCACTTATCAAGTGCAGGGCTGGCGTCAGTCCAACGGTGATCTGTGGCGCCACAACACGCTGGTGAAGGTCACGGATCCGGTGCTCGATTTTGAGGGCGACATGCTGATTTCGAAAGTGACTTATTCACTGTCGGCGCAGGGGGCGGTGACGACCCTGCAAGTCGCGCCGCCGCATACCTTCGATCCTGATCCAATCCCACCGAAAAAAACTTCGGCCTGACACCGCCCCTGTAGGAGTGAGCCTGCTCGCGATAGCGGTAGACCGGCCACTGAAAGGTCGACTGCACTGACGCCATCGCGAGCAGGCTCACTCCTACAGTTGACCGCGTCGTGCCCATCTTTTGAAGGACAATTCATGAGCCTACTGACACGCCTGCTGGCGCGCGGCACTGTCGTGCTCGCCAATTCGGCATCCAAGCTGCAATCGCTGCAAATGCGCCTCACCGCCGGGGAAGTCAACGACGACCTCGAGCACT
Source organism: Pseudomonas sp. LBUM1652 (assembly GCF_059716105.1). NCBI lineage: Bacteria > Pseudomonadati > Pseudomonadota > Gammaproteobacteria > Pseudomonadales > Pseudomonadaceae > Pseudomonas > Pseudomonas sp. LBUM1652. The sequence goes on from NZ_CP166804.1 coordinate 1,342,380, forward strand.
TCGAACCCTACGGTTTCACCAGCCACCCGCTGGCTGGCGCCGAGGGCGTCGTCACCTTCCTCGGCGGTGATCGTTCCCACGCCATCGCCCTGGTAGTCGCCGACCGCCGCTATCGCCTGCAATCGCTGGCCGCCGGTGAAGTGGCGATCTACACCGACGAGGGCGACAAGATTCACTTCAAGCGCGGGCGGATCATCGACATCGAAACCGCCACGCTGAATATCCGCGCCAGTACCGCTGTGAACTTCGATACACCAGTCATTAATCAGACCGGGAAAATCGTTTCCACTGGCGATCAACTCGCCGGCGGCATCAGCCAGATCAAACACGTGCACGTCGGCGTGCAGGCCGGCAACGGCCAGACCGGTGCGCCGGCAGGAGGCAAGTGATGTTCATCAGCCAGAACCTCCATGCCGCGCTGACCCGTGCCGTGCTCATCAGCCTGTTCACCTGGCGCCGTGCCGCCGATGACGACGCCCTCGACGACGACGAACGCTACGGCTGGTGGGGCGATACGTTTCCCACCGTCGCCGACGACCGTATCGGCTCGCGGCTGTGGCTTTTGCGCCGGGTCAAGCTGACCCGACAGACCCAGATGGATGCCGAGTTCTATGCCCGTGAAGCCTTGCAATGGCTGATCGACGACGGCCACTGCAGCGCCATCGACATCATCAGCGAACGCCTCGACGCCCAGCGCCTGAACCTGCGCACGGTCCTGACCCTGGCCGACGGTGAACGTCTGGACATCAACCCCGATAACAGTTGGCAGGTGATCTATGCCGTTTGAAACCCCTTCGCTACCGGTGCTGATCAAGCGCACCCAAAGCGACCTGGCCGGCGATTCGCTGCGCCAGTCCGATGCGCAAGTGCTGGCCCGCACCTTAGGTGGCGCCGCTTATGGCCTGTACGGTTATCTCGACTGGATTGCCGAGCAGATCCTGCCGGACAAGGCCGATGAATCGACCCTGGAGCGCATCGCTGCATTGCGCCTGAACCAGCCACGCAAACCCGCGCAAGTGGCCACCGGTAGCGTCAGTTTTACTGCGACCGCCGGTGCGGTGCTCGACGTCGATACGTTGCTGCAATCGAGCGACGGTCGTACTTACAAAGTCACCGCTTCGCGCACCACGGTGAATGGCGGCAACAGCACCACCATCGCTGCACTGGATGCCGGCAGCCTGGGCAATGCCGACGCGGGTCTGGCGCTGACCCCGGTACAACCGATCGCCGGCATCGTCGGCAACAGCTTCATCGTCTTGGCGCCGGGGCTCAGTGGCGGCGTGGCGCGCGAAAGCCTGGAATCGCTGCGCTCGCGGGTGATTCGTTCCTATCGTGTGATCCCGCACGGCGGCTCGGCCAGCGACTACGAAACCTGGGCGCTGGAAGTGCCGGGCGTGACCCGCGCCTGGTGCCGTGGCGGCTTGCTCGGGCCGGGCACAGTGACGGTGTTCATCATGCGCGACGAGGATCCGCAACCGGTGCCCAATGACGAGCAACTGGCCGAGGTTCAGGAATACATCGAACCGCTGCGCCCGGTCACCGCCGAAGTGCATGTGCAGCGACCGGTTCAGGTGCCGGTGGTATATCGCTTCAAGAGCGTCAACCCGGACACCACCGCCGTGCGCGCCGCCGTCGAAGCGCAGTTGCGCGATCTGCATAACCGCGAGGCCGACCTCGGCGTGCCGTTGCTGATCAGCCACATTCGCGAAGCCATCAGCAGCGCCGGTGGCGAATACGATCACACGCTCACCGCGCCTTCGGCTGACGTGCCGGCCGGGCAAAGTGAACTGCTGACCTTCGGAGGTTGCGTATGGGGGGCATAAGAACCGTCGCGCAATATCAGGCGCAGTTGCGTGCGCTGTTGCCTGCAGGTCCCGCATGGGACCCGGAACAAGTGCCGGAACTGGAGGAAGTGCTGCAAGGCGTCGCCGTCGAACTGGCCCGCCTCGACGCCCGCGCCGCCGACCTGCTCAACGAAATGGACCCGGCCGGCGTCAGCGAACTGGTGCCGGACTGGGAGCGGGTGATGGACCTGCCCGACCCATGCCTGGGCGCCACGCCACTGTTCGACGACCGTCGCCTCGCCGTGCGCCGCCGCTTGCTCGCGGTCGGCAGCCAGGCCGTCGGCTACTACCTCGAAATCGCCAAAAGCCAGGGCTACCCCAACGCCAGCATCACCGAACACGAAGCCCCACGCATGGGTCGTGCACGGTTCGGTGCTGCGCATTGGGGCACGTGGGAGGCGCAGTTCATGTGGACGCTCAACACCGGCGGTCGCCTGTTGCTCGGTCGGCGTTTCGGTGCAAGTTACTGGGGCGAACGCTTCGGCGTGAACCCGGGCTCGGCGCTGGAATGCCTGATCCACCGCAGCGCGCCAGCGCATACCAAGGTGCACATCAATTATGACTAGGGAGGAATGACGATATGGATTATCCGAAGAGCGTGCCCAGTTCCGGTCTGGTGAATGGCATGTTTGTCGATGAGAACCCGTTGACCGGCACGCCGGGCTCGTTGATTCCGGCCACCTGGGGCAATGCGGTGACCGAGGAGCTGCTGACCGTGATTCGCGCGGCAGGTCTGGTGCCTTCCGAGAGTGAGTCGAACCAACTGCTCAAGTCACTCAAAACCGTGCTGTCCCAGGATGCCTTGCCCTTCGCCGCGCTGGCATTTCCGACGGTGGCTACGGTTGATGGCCGCATCGCAGTGACCGCTGCGAGCGGCTCGGCGGGAGGCAACGTGTCGGTACCGGGCGGTGTTCTGGTCAGTCTCTGCGAAGAAGTGACCGTTGGCATGACAGCTCGGCCGCGTGGCTTGTTGACGACAGCTTGGGCATCGCCTGCGCTTGATATCAACAGCACTTATTTTCTGCGATTGCAGGTGCGTGACGGGGCACTGGTTTGCTACATGCAAAAAGGTGCCGATACCGATGCGATCCCAGCGGCATTGAAGGGCGGAACCGGGGGCAGCGGTGGCGGATTCGACTCCACCTGTATCGACATGCTTGTAGCCAAAGTGGTGACTGCAGGCGCAGGGACGGCGCCCAAGCTGACGCTGTTGGCGAACAAGGCGCGGCTTGAAGCCGTAGGGGTCTGGTCCGCTGCCAGTGGCAGTTACTCGGTAACGTTGAACTGGGCCCGTAAACCGCGCGCGTACATTGCAGGGATCTACGATTTTGACGGCAACGTGAAAACCGATTATGGCGTGGTCAGTGAAGAGATCGGGGTAGCTGTGTCAGGGACGCAGGTTGTACCAGAGGGTGGATTTACGGACCGTTATATGGGACGCGTGTTAATTGTCGCGTGGGCGCAGAACCTTAGTGCGGCAGGTGTCATCAATGCGCGCGTGCGTTGGGAGGTTTGACTATGAAAGCCATTATCGAAAACGGTTTGGTGACTGCTTTGGTGAACGGAGACGTCGATTGCGGCGTTGTGATTCCCATTGGCAAGCCGGTCTCCACCGGTTGGATCTATAAGGACGACACCTTCAGTGAGCCTGCCGCCGTGACCGTTTCGCAGGACGCAGCAGCAACAGCGGAGCGCCAATGGCGCACCGCAGTGCTCATCGAGTCTGACTGGCTGGTGATCCGTCATCGCGATGAACTAGACGCCGGAGTACAAACAAGTTTGAGTTCCAAGCAGTTTGCGAAGTTGCTCGCCTATCGCCAAGCCCTGCGTGATTGGCCCGCCGCAAGCGATGCCGTTGATACCGCGTCGCGCCCACAAACGCCTAAGTGGCTTGCCCGGTTGTCTCAACGAGTGGCTTGAAATATTGCTCCGATCAAGATCGGTTATCCGATCAATCAGTTGCGATCCCTTCGTGCTGTATCACCAAAGCCCACTCCAAAGTGGGCTTTTTTATTTTCAGAAACTGACCGTGGACGAGGTTGCAATGGCAGCGCTCGGGACGCGGTTCATTTGTATTTCAGAGGAATGAAAGACCTATGGATTATCCAAAAAGCGTCCCCAGCGTCGGCCTGGTCGATGGCCGCTTCGTTGATGAAAACCCGGTGGCGGGAACGCCGGGGTCGTTGATTCCGGCGGTGTGGGGTAACAGCGTTACTCAGGAAATCCTGAGTGTGATTTCCGGTGGCGGGCTGGTGGCTTCTGAAGGGGACAACAATCAGTTGTTCAAAGCGATTCAGGCGATTGTCGGTAATGCCAGCCCGATGCGTTCGGTCATCACTCGACTGGCTGCTTCCAAAACGCTGACCGAGCAAGAGCTCGGTCTCGTGTTGATCGACGGTAGCCCGGCGCCGATGACCTTACTGTTACCGGCGGTCAACGTCGCACTCGGTGTACGCGACGTGATTGTTCGTCGTGTGGACAACAGCGGCAATCGCCTGGTGATCCAGGCATCCGGCACTGACCGCATCCGTTTTCATACGCACCTTTCGCCGAATGGTTATCCATTCTTCGTACTGATGGGCGGTGGGGACTGGTGGCATTTGCGCAGTGATGGTGCGGGGAGTTGGTGGCCGGTTGGTCGCTTCGACAACACCCCGTTAGGCAGGCCGTTTTTCGAGACCACCGTGGTGCTGAGCCCCGGTGGTTATGGCGCGCTCAACGGCACGTTGATGAATCGTGCCGAGTGGCCATGGCTGTGGGATCACGCCCAACGTTCGGGAATGCTCAATACCGAGGCAACCCGTGCTGGAAATGAAGGTAACTGGACGCTAGGTGATGGCGCGTTGACCTTTCGAGGCCCGGAACTGCGCGGCGAATTCCTGCGGGTTCTGGACGAGGGGCGTAACGCTGACGTCGGCCGCGTCATGGGTACCAATCAAGCCGGCACGGTGCATTCGTATGCCTTGGGGGCAAACGGCGCCGGGACGGTGGGTTCGCGCTGGTCTGACAGCCTTTCTGCGGTGGGGCAGCAGACTCACGAAAATCAAACATGGGTCAAACCGAGCAACGGCGGCCCGATTTTTCCCGCAGGCACCAGTTGCCAGCAGGACGCTGCCAACACGCTTTTGTATACGTTTACGTCCCGTCCCCGCAACGTCGCCTATCCCGGCCGCATCAAGGTTATCTGAGGCTCAGCATGTTCAATTACTTAATGGATGACGCCGGCGCTCTTGTGGGGCCGGTGGAGTTTTTTGTGACGCCAGGCATCGGCGTTCAATTGCCCGCTAACGCGGTTCAACTGGCTTACGAATTGCCAGAAGCGGAACAGGGGCGTACCTGGGCGATGGCCAACGGTGTGCCTCGCGAGCTGATCGACCTGCGTGGCACCGTCTATCGCAAAGATAACGGTGCGAAACAGACCTGGAGTGAATTGGGAGCCCTGCCGGAAGACCTCACTGCCGAGCCGTGCCCCGACGAATTTCATCTCTGGCAGGACAACGCATGGGTGCTGAATGAACCCCTGCGTCTGGCGGACTTAAAGGCCAAAGTGATTGCTCTGCGTGACACCTTGCTGCGTGACGCCGTCCTGCGCATCGCCCCCCTGCAATACGCCGAACACATCGGCGATGCCAGCCATGACGAACAGTTGCTGCTAATTGAATGGAAGCTCTACAGGGTAGAGCTCAATCGCATCGACAAACAGGTCGGTTTCCCCGAACAAATCACTTGGCCGACTGCGCCTGGCGCGACTGTAGACAGCTGATCGCTGCACAGGGAGTAAAACAGTGGACTATCCAAAAAGCATCCCCGGTGTCGGCTTGGTCAACGGCGGTTTCGTCGATGAAAACCCCGTCGCCGGAACTCCGGGATCGTTGATCCCTGCCGAGTGGGGAAACAGTGTCACGCAAGAAATTCTCAATGCCATCAAGGCCGCCGGGCTGACGCCGGATGAGGCGAAAACCGACCAGTTGGCAACCGCCATTGGCGCGCTGGTCGACTTCAACAAACTGAAAAATACCCCGACCACGCTGGCGGGTTACGGCATCACTGATGCGGTGGGGCGGCTGCTGGCGGTCAGGCAGATCGAGACGGTCGGGATCACGGTTTATGTGCCAAACCCGAGAGCCAAACGCATTCGTGTGCGGTTAGTCGGCGCAGGTGGATCGGGCGGCGGATGCATGCCCGTTGCGGCGGGTAATCAAATCCTGGGCGGCGGCGGTGGGTCCGGTGCCTATGCCGAAAGCCTGTATGACGTGACTGCGCAAATGCTCAGCGGTGTACCTGTCTCCTTGGGCGCGGGCGGGGCTGTGAGCAACAGCACGGGCTTATCGGGCGGCGGCGCTTCTTTTGGCGCTTACATGAGTGTTTCGGGAGGCGGCGGCGGGCAGAAGCTTGCGATTGTAACCACAGCCACCTCGTCCGGATTTATACAAGGCGGGGTCGGCGGAGCGGTCACGGGGGGCAATCTTTGCAGTGCTCGGGGACTCTCCGGCGGATTTGGAATGAGCAATGCAAATTGGGGTTTGCTCTCCGGTTGCGGAGCCGCCAGTCCGTTCGATGGCGGGGCCCCTTTCACCGGATCGAACACGGCTGGCAACGCCGGCATCCGCGGCTCAGGTGGCAGTGGTTCGTGCTCGGTCAACCCGTCCGCCTCAGTGGTCAGCGGCGCTGGCGGCAACGCCTTCTGTGAAATCTGGGAGTACGAATAATGGCCCGTTATGCACGAGTGGAAAACGGTGTCGTGGTCGAACTGATCGATACCGGTGATTACCTGATTACCCAACTGTTCGCCCCAGCCTTCGTCGAGACAATGGTGCAGGTGCCGGAAGGCATGGAGGTCGAAATCGGTGGGCCAGTCGGCGAACTTCGCCAGGGCAACGAGTCGTTGCTCGTAACAGAAAATCCTTTGGTTATCCCGCAAGTCGCAGCGGAGGAAGAAGAGCCATTGGCGGCTGCGCGCACTTGGCGGCAGACGAGCCTTTCGTCCACCGAGTGGTGGGTGACGCGTCATCGCGATGAACAGGAACTCGGCCGCGGCACGACACTTAAGGCCCAGCAATATCTGGAGCTGCTGGAGTACCGGCAGGCCTTGCGTGACTGGCCCGATTCGGATCATTTCCCGGCAGAAGTTTTCCGCCCGTCAGCACCGGTGTGGATGGCAGGATTTCATGGCTGACGTCTTATTTTTTAAACATGGAGTAGCGTGATGGATTACCCGAAAAGTGTGCCCAGTGCCGGCCTGATCAATAACAAATTCGTAGACGAAGACCCAATCACCGGAACGCCGGGCTCGTTGATTCCGGCAACTTGGGGCAATAGCGTCACGCAGGAAATTCTTGAAGTTATCAGAAGCTCAGGAGCAGTCGCGGACGAAGCTGATAACACTCAGTTAAGAGCAGCTATCAATACGCTGATCTCGAAGAAATACAGCGAAAGCTTGGCGAGTCAGGAGGATGCGGAGTCTGCTGCGAGTACTACCAAGTTGATGACACCGTTGCGCGTAGTCCAATCCATTGCGAAAAAAATCCAACAGGCGACAGAGTCCATCGTAGGCATTGCAAAAGTTGCTTCTCAGGCAGAGGTCAATGCTGGCGCTAGCGACGCGTCTATTGTGACTCCGAAAAAACTCAGACTTGGATTCATGGTGAAGCAGGGGATTTCAGGCTACATCGTTTTTCCGTCCTGGATGGGTGGCTTGATCATCCAGTGGATTAACGGCAGCGCCAGTCAGTCAGGCAATAACAACTACGGTGATCTGAATCTATGGCCATTGGCATTTCCTAATGCTCTGTTTCTTGCAGTTGCCACCCATGAAGGCACTTCAACAGCAACGTTTCTGACATGGAATGCTGTTTCTACAGTGAGTCGGCAAGTGGGCATCAATGTGCGCTGTCCTGATTATTCCAATTCGTCCATCTCCGCCCGAATCATAGGAATAGGGTACTGACTATGTATTATTTCTCGCCGGCAACTTCTGGTTTTTATCATTCGGATTTACATGGAGTGAGTATTCCTTCCGACGCGTTTGCACTAAGCGAAGGTGACTACTGCGGGCTGGTATCGAATGCTCCAAAAGGTACGGTTCTTTCACTGAATACTGAAGGACGACCGGAGCGGATATTTTTAGCGGAACCGTCCAGCGACGCGCAAGAGCGAGCGTGGCGAGACAAAGCGTTGGAGCTGACTCAGTGGTTGGTCCTTCGTGATAGCGAAGAACTGGAAATGGGCGAGGGCACAACCTTGCGCGTCGAAGAGTTCAAACAACTGCTGGCGTATCGACAAGCGTTGCGCGACTGGCCAAACGATCCGGACTTTCCGGAGGCACGCTCCCGCCCGGTCAACCCCGACTGGCTGGAAAGCTTGCTCCGAGTCAACGGTTGAGCCGTCGCTGACCTGAAGAGGAATTAACGTGGATTATCCAAGAAGTGTCGCCAGCTCCGGTCTGGTCGACGGCAAGTTTGTTGATGAAGATGCGATAGCCGGAACGCCGGGATCGCTGATTCCGGCGGTCTGGGGCAATAGTGTTACTCAGGAAATACTCAGCGCGATTATCGCGGCTGGTTTGAAACCGGACGAGCAACAGACTGATCAATTGGCTCAGGCTATCCGGCAATTGTCCAAACCCGATCCGTTGCAACAGTTTCCGGTGCAGGTGTACCGCAGGAATTTGTTGATCAATGGTGGATTCGATATCTGGCAGCGTGGTACGACCAACCAAGGGCCAAGTATTGGCGGTTATGTAGCCGACCGTTTTCGCTGTGACTGGAATGGCAATGCCGCCGTGACCATCTCTCGCCAGGACTTCGCCCCCGGCCAGGCAGAAGTGTCCGGCGAGCCGAGCTATTTTTTGCGCTGGCAACAAACCACGGCGGGTGTCGGTGCGACCACGCATACAGTTTCCCAGAGCATTGAATCGGTCAGAACATTGGCCGGGAAAACCGCCACTGTGACCTTTTGGGCGCGATCCGATGCCGCACGGCCGTTGAAGGTGACGATAGGCCAGTTTTTTGGGGCTGGCGGTTCGGAGGCCGTTGTGAAAGCGGTCGACGTCTTTCAATTGAGCACCGCCTGGGCCAGATACACCGCAACGTTTCAGGTGCCGGTCATTGCGGGAAAAATGCTCGGTGCGAATGATTGCCTGAGACTTGCTTTCGATCTTCCGCTGAACGTCTTGCAAACAGTTGATCTGGCAAGAGTGCAGTTGGAGGAGGGACCAGTCTCCACGCCATTCGAGTACCGCCCTATGGCTGAAGAATTCGTGCTTTGTCGGCGTTATTTCGAGAAGTCTTTTGCCGACCGTTTAACGATTGGCGCGAACAATGGCACGGGTACATGCATTGTCACGTTTACCCAGGCAGCGGCTGCAAATGTCGGTCAATACGGTATGGCCGTAGACATGCAGGTGCAAAAGAGAGTGCAGCCTACTGTCGTGCTCTATTGCCCTGCAAATGTTAGTAACCAGGTTTGGAACTACTCGATTGGAGCTGCCTGCACGGGAACAATTGTACAAAGTGTGACACAGCGTAGTTTCGCAGTTGGCACGGTGACGCCTGTAAACAGCCAGCCCGGCAACGGCTTGCAGATTGAATGGACAGCAGATGCTGAACTCTAGGAGTGCAACATGGGTTATCAACTGACGATGTGTGGCGTGCTGCGGGTGAGTGATTCAGCGTTTATCCCGCAGGATCCGACCAATCGCGACTGGCTTGAGTATCAGGATTGGTTGCTCTCAGGCGGACAGGTCCTGCCTTTGAATGAATCACTTGAAAAGGCTGCTCCGGACAGCTCCGTGAAAACTCTGGCAAAAAAATGGTTGGCAGGCATCAGTGCCCAACCATGATTCAATCCGGGCATCCAGGGAGGATTACGCATTATGCAAATAACTGAAAACAACCTTATCAACATCATGCCCAACGCCCGCACCCAAGCGGGCGTTTTTGTTTCTGCGCTCAACAGCGCCATGGCCAACCGTCGTATCGATACGCCCAAACGTATCGCTGCATTCCTCGCGCAAATCGGCCACGAGTCGGGCCAGTTGCGGTACGTGCGCGAGTTGGGCAACAACCAGTACCTGAGCAAGTACGACACCGGCACCTTGGCGTTACGGCTGGGCAACACGCCTGAGGCCGATGGCGATGGCCAAAAGTACCGCGGTCGCGGGCTGATCCAGATCACCGGTCGCGCCAACTATCGCCAATGCAGCCTCGGCTTGTTCGGCGATGAGCGTTTGCTGTCCTTGCCGGAACTGCTGGAACAACCGCAATGGGCCGCCGAATCCGCTGCATGGTTCTGGGAAAAGAACGGCTTGAACGAACTGGCCGACCGCGACCAGTTCAACACGATCACCCGGCGCATCAACGGCGGGTTGAACGGTTTGCAGGATCGGCTGGAAATCTGGGCGCGGGCGAGGGCGGTGCTATGCCAATCCCCTGGCGAGTGATTGGCGTTGTTTTGCTCGCCGCCGGGGCGGCGGCGCTGGCCTGGCAGTTTCAGGACTGGCGGTATGGTCGGCAGTTGGCCGAGCAGGCTCGGTTAAACGCCGAAGCCCTTAATCAACAGACCATTGCCGCCGCCACCGCACAACAGACCGAGCAGGATAAACGTCTGGCCCTGGAGCAACGGCTCGCGGCCAGTGAACAAAACCATTTTCGAGCCATGACCGATGCCCAACGTGATCAGGATCGCCTGCGCGATCGCCTTGCCACTGCTGATGTGCGCCTGTCAGTCCTTCTCGACGCCGGCGACGTTGCCGCCGGCTGTACGGTGCCAGCCACCGCCGGCACCGGCGGCGTGGATCATGCAACCGTACGCGCCCGACTTGACCCGGCGCATGCTCAACGAATTGTCGCCATCACCGACACCGGCGACCGCGGACTGATTGCCTTGCAAGCCTGTCAGGCCTATGTCAGAGCATTGGCGCCCGCACATTTTGAATAAGCTTGTGTATTGAAAGCGCAACCGGCTCGTGTACGGTGGGACCCATTCCACCCGATCCGGAGCGCACCGTGAAAGAGATCACTCAACTGGCCGCCGAACTTGGCCGACGTCTGCAAGTGCTCAATGCCCACGTCACTACGGCCGAGTCTTGTACCGGTGGCGGGATTGCCGAAGCCATTACGCGGATTCCGGGCAGCTCGGCGTGGTTCGAGGCCGGTTACGTGACCTATTCCAACCGGCAGAAAACCCAGCAACTCAACGTGCCGGCCGAGCTGTTCGGCACGGTGGGGGCGGTCAGTCGCGAAGTGGTCGAGGCGATGGTGGGCGGCGCTCAGGAGAAAAGCCTGGCACGGTTCGCCGTGGCGGTCAGCGGCGTGGCCGGCCCCGACGGCGGCACGCCGAACAAACCGGTGGGCACGGTGTGGCTGGCCTGGGGTGTCGACGATGTGGTTTCCAGCGAGGTGCAGCACTTTCCCGGCAACCGCGATGAAGTCCGCCGACAAACGGTGAAGGCCGCGCTAGAGGGGCTCCTGCGACTGGCGGCACGAGAAATCGAAAATCAGGGGTAGGCGATCCGCGAACGCTGTGGAATAATACTGGCTACTTATACAGGTGTTGGCCGTCAGGCCTTATTGATTACGTGAGGACTTTAATGGACGACAACAAGAAGAAAGCCTTGGCTGCGGCCCTGGGTCAGATCGAACGTCAATTCGGCAAGGGTGCCGTAATGCGTATGGGCGATCAGGACCGTCAGGCGATCCCATCCATCTCCACTGGCTCTCTGGGTCTGGACATTGCACTCGGCATTGGCGGCCTGCCAAAAGGCCGTATCGTTGAAATCTACGGTCCTGAATCTTCCGGTAAAACCACACTGACTCTGTCCGTGATCGCCCAGGCTCAAAAGGCTGGCGCGACCTGCGCATTCGTCGACGCTGAACACGCCCTCGACCCTGAGTACGCCGGCAAGCTGGGCGTCAACGTCGACGACCTGCTGGTTTCCCAGCCGGACACTGGCGAACAAGCCCTGGAAATCACCGACATGCTGGTGCGCTCCAACGCCGTTGACGTGATCATCGTCGACTCCGTGGCTGCACTGGTGCCGAAGGCTGAAATCGAAGGCGAAATGGGCGACATGCACGTGGGCCTGCAAGCCCGTCTGATGTCCCAGGCGCTGCGTAAAATCACCGGTAACATCAAGAACGCCAACTGCCTGGTGATCTTCATCAACCAGATCCGCATGAAAATCGGCGTGATGTTCGGTAGCCCGGAAACCACCACCGGTGGTAACGCGCTGAAGTTCTACGCATCGGTTCGTCTCGACATCCGCCGTACCGGCGCGGTGAAGGAAGGCGACGAAGTGGTCGGCAGCGAAACCCGCGTCAAGGTTGTGAAGAACAAAGTGGCTTCGCCGTTCCGTCAGGCCGAGTTCCAGATTCTTTACGGCAAGGGCATCTACCTCAACGGCGAGATGATCGACCTGGGTGTACTGCACGGCTTCGTAGAAAAATCCGGCGCCTGGTATGCCTACGAAGGCACCAAGATCGGTCAGGGCAAGGCCAACTCGGCCAAGTTCCTGGCAGACAATCCGGAAATCGCCGCCAAGCTCGAGAAGCAACTGCGTGACAAACTGCTGGCGCCAGCAGCAGACGTTAAGGCTTTGGCGACCCGTGACAAGGTCGACGATATGGCCGAGGCCGACATCGACGTTTGAAGTTTTTGAATGACTCTTGTACTCGATACCCTCGTCGCGGTGCGACGAACCGCCATGGACCTGCTCGCACGTCGCGAGCACGGTCGAGTCGAACTGACGCGTAAACTGCGTCAGCGTGGCGCTGAGGCGGAGATGATCGAAACAGCCCTCGACCGTTTGACGGAAGAAGGGCTGCTTTCCGAAGCCCGTTACCTGGAAAGCTTTGTTTCTTACCGAGCCCGTTCAGGCTATGGGCCTCTGCGAATTCGCGAGGAGTTGAGCCAGCGTGGTTTGCAACGTGCCGATATCGAACTCGCCCTGCGCGAAAGCGGTATCAGTTGGCAGGAGCAACTCCAGGAAACGTGGCAGCGAAAGTTCTCCGGACATCTGCCTATTGATGCCAAGGAACGAGCCAAACAAGGCCGCTTCCTGGCCTATCGAGGTTTCTCGATGGAGATGATCAACCGCTTGTTCAGCGGCAGAGGGATGGACGATTAAAACGGTTAAACAAAAACGGCCCGCTATGAAAATAGCGGGCCGTTTTTTTTTTGCCTTTTAAATGACTTTCGACGGTTCTCGGCTGCGTTGCGCGGTCGGTGGTTTGGAGTCGGCCCAGTTGTCCGGCAAGTTGATGTAGTCCACCAGCTCCCTCAAACGCCCGTGATTCCGGGCGTTGAAAGCAAAGGCTAGCCGCGTCAGGTGGCTGAACTGCGCTTCATCGTGTTCTTCGCCGGCGTAGGCGTGTTGATGGAACTGGTCGCTCAAGCACAAATCGGCAAAGGCTTCCTGCATATGCTCCAGCGCCTGGTCGCTGAGTTTGTGATTCATGCGGATCACGAATTGGCGCTTGAGCCAGCGGCTGGAGTGGAAGTTGCTGTAGAACTGGGTGATCTGTTCCACCGCTTCCTCGACGGTGTAGACCAACCGCATCAGCTTCGTGTCGGTTGGCAAAATGTAGTGATTGTCCGCGAGTTGCTGGTGGATGAAATCCATCGCCCCCTGCCAGAACGTGCCACCCGGCGCATCCAGCAAGACCACCGGCACCAGTGGGCTTTTGCCGGTCTGGATCAGCGTCAGCACTTCCAGTGCTTCGTCCAGCGTGCCGAACCCGCCCGGGCACAGCACCAATGCATCAGCTTCCTTGACGAAGAACAGCTTGCGGGTGAAGAAGAAGTGGAAGGGCAACAGATTACCTGTGCCGCCCACCGTCGGATTGGCATGTTGCTCGAAGGGCAGGGTGATATTGAACCCGAGGCTGTGATCACGTCCGGCACCTTCATGCGCGGCGGCCATGATGCCGCCACCGGCACCGGTGATGACCATCATGTCCGAACGCGTCAACGCCGCACCGAGTTCCCGAGCCATCGAATACAGAGGATGTTCGACTGGAGTGCGCGCCGAGCCGAACACGGTGACTTTGCGCCGCCCCTTGAATTGCTCCAATACGCGAAACGCCTGCTCCAGCTCGCGCAAAGCTTGCAGGGTGATCTTGGCGTTCCAGCGGTTGTGGTCTTCCTGGGCCATGCGCAGCACGGTCAGGATCATGTCGCGATAGATGGGAATATTCGGACTGTTGGGTGAAACACGGTTGAGTTGCTCTTCAACCTGGCTGATGAGGTCGGGGCCGCTTTCCTGAAAATGACGGCTGAGCAGGTCATTCGGTTGGTAAGGCATTCAACGTCTCCTTCTGCACAGAGCGGGTGGCCCTGACGAGCGGCGTCAGTGCCGCGCTGCAAAAAAACACACAATCGGCAGTTCCTTTCCTGCCTTGAAAAAGTGAGCGGGAATACTTTGAATCTAGACCCTTGCACGCATTTGCGCTGACTTGATCATTGCGCTGCAAAGTCCTGACTGGCAACCGCTTATTGTTTTTCAGCCAATTGCACCACCGCTCGTCCGAACGTGTGCCGGACGGCAAACCCTCTGATTAACTCTCTGACAGGCACCATGCAAATTTTGCGTCAATCACCATACGCAAGGTGCATGCGATTCAAGGATTTGCGGGTGGCAAGGAGGCGAGGGAACATGACCAGAGTGATTCTGGAGATCGATACGCAGCTGTATCGGATGTTGAAAGCATCGGCCGAGACCAACCAAGTGAGTCTCGAAGAGGAGTGCTGCCGCAGGTTGGCAGGCGGGGAACGCCGTTCGCGTTATTTACAGGCACTGGTGGCCGAACTGCGCGCCGAGGATGAACAGCGGCGCGCCAACTCGCGATGATTACTTCTTCTTCGCCGGGGCGGCTTTCGGGCAATCCGAGTCCTGATAGCTGGCGGAGCCGATCGCCTTATTGGTTTTCACTTCAGTGAAGTCGTAACGCATGACCGCGCCTTTAGCCATCAGCTTGCGGTACGACGGGTTGTTGCAGACCGAGGCGCCGAGCTGGAAATACACGGCTTTTGGATCAGCACGCATCTTGTCGGCGTGGCTCTTTTGCACGCTCAGGTGGTTGATCAACTGAGTGCCTTCAACGGTGTAGCCCTGATCAAGAATGTCTTCATTGATTGCCCGAGGCGTGCCGACGCTGCTTTGGGCGGCGACGTTGCGCAGCTCTCTGTTCAGATTCTGCTCACTCAAGGACGCGGCCTGAGCGGTGAAGGACGACGCCAGCAGAATGGCAGCGGTGGGAACGATAAGGCGCAGCATGAAACTCTCCTGGTTCAGTGACTGGTGGTTCGACCAGCCACGTGACTGTGCGTTCAGTGGCGGCGAATTATAGGGGAGCCGGTCTGGACGGTACAGGCTTGTGCCCGTTGCTCTGGTAAACTGCCGACCTTTATTGCCCTGCCGAGTGTTGTTCGTGTCGAGTTTCCCTGTCTGCCGGCCTTGCCTGCGATGAACCATGCCCCCAACGCCGTAGCCCGCCTGCGCGATCAGCGCGAGGACGAGGGCATCAAGCCGATTCAGGCCCGGGGCTTTCGCTCCGAACGTTGCCGCGACTGCCGGGTGATCATCAGTCATTGCCTGTGCGCCTGGCGGCCAAGCGTGGAAACCCGTTCCGGCGTGTGCCTGATCATGACCGGCAAGGAAGTGTTCAAACCGAGCAATACCGGTTGGCTGATTGCCGATGTGGTGCGCGATAACCACGCGTTCATCTGGTCGCGCACCGAGCCGGACCCGCAGATGCTGGCGCTGCTCAACGACCCGCAATGGCAGCCGTATCTGGTGTTTCCCGGCGAATACGTCGAGCCTTCGCGCGTGACGAATACCGTCGCCCTCGATAACAGCAAGCGGCCGCTGTTCATTCTGCTGGACGCGACCTGGACGGAAGCGCGCAAGATCTTCCGCAAGAGCCCGTACTTCGACAGCCTGCCGATCCTCAGCCTGTTGCCCGACAAACTTTCGCGCTACCGCTTGCGTCGTTCGACCCGTAGCGAGCACCTGTGCACCGCTGAGGTCGCGGCGCTGTGCCTGGAACTGGCGGGCGACAGTGACGCGGCCTCGGCGCTGGACGCCTATTTCGACGTGTTCAGCCAGCATTATCTGGGCGCCAAACAGCAGCTGGACATGAATGAATCCACGCCCGCTCACGCCGAGTTGCAACCCTATATACGAAAGCCGCAGCCGGAGTTGGCCCAATAGTGGCCCATACTGTACGCGGCGGCGGCCGTGCTGCTTGACCACCCCGTCTTCGCTGGGCATGCTTGGCGCCGATTAGGGTGCGGCCAAGGTTTGAAACGCCGTGTTTGCTGGTTATTGGCGTTGAACGTGCCCCTGTGGATGCCGCTTAAACGCGCATCTTGAGTTGCTTTGGCGAACCCCGAATACACCGGGTCAGCCATCAAAAACAGGATCATTTGAAAAATGGCCACATACGACATCCTGATTGCCGATGATCACCCCCTGTTTCGTAGCGCCCTGCATCAAGCGGTGACGCTGGGCCTTGGCCCGGACGTCCGGCTGGTGGAGGTGGCGAGCATCGCCGAACTGGAAACCCGTCTCACCGAAAAAGCTGATTGGGATCTGGTCCTGTTGGATCTGAATATGCCCGGCGCGTTCGGGTTTTCCGGGCTGGTGATGTTGCGCGGTCAATACCCGCAGATTCCCGTGGTGATGGTCTCGGCGCAGGAAGAAGCCTCGGTGATGGTCAAATCCCGTGAATTCGGTGCCAGTGGTTTTATTCCCAAGTCCAGCGACCTGAGCGTGATTCAGGAAGCGGTGCGCAAAGTGCTCGATGGCGATGTGTTCTGGCCGCCGCAGGCGTTCGAAGCGGTCAGCGTTTCCGCCGAAGCGAAGGCTGCCAGTGATGGCCTCGCCAGCCTGACTCCGCAACAGTTTCGCGTGCTGACCATGGTCTGCGAAGGCTTGCTGAACAAGCAGATCGCCTATGAATTGAGCGTGTCGGAAGCGACCATCAAGGCCCACGTCACAGCGATCTTTCGCAAGTTGAATGTGCGTACTCGTACGCAAGCGGCTTTACTGCTGCAACAACTTGAGTCAATTCCGAGCCAATAACTATTGGCGTATTCACGCTTTTTTGACTTTCGTTGATCTAGCTTTCTCACTCCTTTTCAGTTGGTTTCCACTTTATGTCACCTTTCAAGGGCCAGACCGGCCTGAAACGCATCCTCAACGCTTCCGGTTACTCGCTGGACGGTCTGCGTGCAGCCTTCACCGGTGAAGCGGCGTTCCGCCAACTGGTGCTGCTTAATGTAGTGCTGATTCCGCTGACGTTCTTCCTCAATGTCAGCCGCGTCGAACAGGCACTGTTGATCGCTGTGTGCTTGCTGGCGCTGATCGTCGAGTTGCTGAACTCGGCGGTGGAAGCGGCCATTGACCGTATCTCCCTGGAACTGCACCCACTGTCCAAGAACGCCAAGGACATGGGCAGCGCCGCGCAATTCGTGGCCTTGACCATGATCGCTCTGGTTTGGGCGGTGATTCTGCTTTAAGCGATAGTGGGCAAGACGATCTCGTCGCTGCGCTGCACCCCGGCGGTGAAAGCGCGGCACAGATCGAGAAACTCGCGCATGGCCGAGGTCTGGTATTTCTGCTTGTGCCAAATGAAGTAGAACTGTCGCGCCAGATCCAGATCCGGCGTCTCCACAGGCACCAGACTCCCACGGCGGAAGGCATCACGTAGCGCCAGCCGCGAGATACAGCCAATCCCCAGCCCCGACTCCACCGCGCGTTTGATCGCTTCGGTGTGCTCCAGCTCCAGACGGATATTCAGTGCACTGCGATGGTGACGCATGGCCTGATCGAAGGTCAGGCGCGTGCCGGAACCCTGTTCGCGCAGAATCCACGCTTCATGCGTCAACTCTTCCATGGTCGCGCTGCCGCGTTTGGCCAGCGGATGCTGCGGCGCGCAAAACACCACCAGCTCATCCTCGACCCAGCTCTGCACTTCGATGTCCGGGTGGCTGCAATCGCCTTCGATTAGACCCAGATCAATTTCGTAGTGAGCGACTTGTTGCACGATATTGGCAGTGTTCTGCACGTGCAGCTTCACCTGACTTTCCGGGTGGCGCTGCATGAAACTGCCGATCAGCAGGGTTGCCAGGTAATTGCCGATGGTCAGCGTTGCGCCCACCGACAGCGAGCCGAAACCGGATTTGCCGTTGAGCAGGTCTTCGATTTCCTTGGACTGATCCAGCAGCGCCACGGCTTGCGGCAGCAGCTGTTTACCCAGGGCGTTGAGGCTCAGCCGTTTGCCGGCACGGTCGAACAGCTGGCAGCTGGACTGGCGCTCCAGTTCGGTGATCGAGGTGCTTGCCGCCGATTGCGAGAGGTTGAGCAGACCCGCAGCACGGGATACGCTTTCCTGCTGGGCGACAGCGACGAAGACTTGCAGTTGACGGAGAGTAAATCGCATATCGATATAACCGATAACCCTTATCTTAATAATCCAGTTAACAGATATTGTCGGCGCTATTAGAATGCGATGCAATTGCGCACCATCGGCATTTATTCAGCCCAGAGCAAGCGCAGAGCCAATATCCAGGAGTCAAACGTACATGAGCAACATGAACCACGAGCGTGTCCTCAGTGTTCATCACTGGAACGATACCCTGTTCAGCTTCAAGTGCACCCGCGATCCGGGCCTGCGCTTCGAGAACGGGCAGTTCGTGATGATCGGCCTGCAGCAGCCAAACGGCCGCCCGCTTATGCGCGCTTACTCGATTGCCAGCCCGAACTGGGAAGAGCATCTGGAATTCTTCAGCATCAAAGTACCTGATGGCCCGCTGACCTCGCAGTTGCAGCATCTGAAGGAAGGCGATGAGATCATCATCAGCAAAAAGCCTACGGGCACGCTGGTGCTGGACGATTTGAAGCCTGGCAAACACCTTTACCTGCTCAGCACCGGTACCGGACTGGCGCCGTTCATGAGTGTGATCCAGGATCCGGAAACCTACGAGCGTTTCGAAAAAGTCATCCTTTGCCACGGCGTGCGTTACGTGAACGAAGTCGCTTACCGCGAATTCATCACCGAGCACCTGCCGCAGAATGAGTTCTTCGGCGAAGCGCTGCGCGACAAGCTGATTTACTACCCGACCGTCACTCGCGAGCCGTTCGAGAACGAAGGCCGTCTGACCGACCTGATGCGCAGCGGCAAACTGTTCAGCGACATCGGCCTGCCGCCGATCAACCCGCAGGACGACCGCGCCATGTTGTGCGGCAGCCCGAGCATGCTCGACGAGACCAGCGAAGTGCTCAACAGCTTCGGTCTGACCGTGTCGCCGCGTATGCGCGAGCCGGGTGACTACCTGATCGAGCGTGCGTTCGTCGAGAAGTAAGCCCCACTGAAAAAGCCCCCATTGTCTGAATTGGCAATGGGGGCTTTTTTATGCCCGCGACATTCACCTGTAGGAGCTGCCGCAGGCTGCGATCTTTTGATCTTGCTTTTGAAGAGCAAAATCAAAAGATCGCAGCCTGCGGCAGCTCCTACATTGGGCGCGGGTTTAGGTGCTGGCGGGGATGACTTCGAGGACGCGAATCTGTTCAGGGGTCGGATAGTGCCAGCGCACATCCAGATCCCAGAACTGTGCGCCATATTCACGTTCCGGCGCCGGGGTCTGATACGCCGGGCGCGGATCCTGGGCCAGACATTGCTCGATCAACTCGACCAGAGGCTCGGCAAGGCGCTGAGCGTGGGTGTGAGCCTGTTGCAAGGCTGCGTCCGTCCACTGCACGTCAATCAACAGCGGCGCAGCGCTGGCGATGCTGTTGGAGGCGCTGGTGATGATGTCGGCGTAAGGCACGTAGGGTTTGATGTCGAGAATCGGCGTGCCATCGAGCAAGTCGATGCCGGAGATGAACAGGCGATTGGCTTCGACCTTGTCGAGTTTCACCACGGATTGGCCGATGCCATTCGGGCGGTGGGTGGCGCGGGTGGCGAAGACGCCCATGGACTTGTTGCCACCGAGGCGGGGAGGGCGGACTTTCAGGCGCGGTTTTTCTTCCAGCGCCTGATGGAACAGGAACAGCAGCCAGACGTGGCTGACCTGTTCCAGACCCTGCACCGCGTCACCCTGATCGAACGGCGCCACCAGTTCCAGCACGCCCCGGGCAGCGGGGGCCAGTTGCGGCTGGCGGGGGATGGCGAACTTCTCCTTAAAGCAGGAGCGCACGAAGCCGATGGGAGAGACGCTGTAAGTCATGGTTTGCAGTCGAGGCGGGAATCAGGGCGGGCATGATAACCCGAGTACGGTGGTGACTTGCCAGCGATGGCCGCGCCGCCGATCTCAGAGGCTGAACCCACCATCCAGCGGAATGATATTCCCCGTCATGTACGCCCCGGCCGTACTCGCCAGACTGATCGCCAACGCCGCCATCTCTTCCTCACGCCCCCAACGCTTCATCGGGATCAGTGCCGTGTCCTCGGCCAATGCCTGCTGATCATTACCAATATGCTGGGTCATCTTGCTCGGAAAACGCCCTGGAGCGATCACGTTAACGTTGATGTGTTGGCTCACCAGTTCCCGCGCGAGAATCCGCGACAGTTGATGCAGCGCGGCTTTGCTCGGCCCATAGGCATACGCCTGCTCGCCGAAAGACGAAATACCCGCCACCGAACCGATGTTGATGATCCGCGCCGGATTCGCCTCTGACCCTGCTTTGCGCAGCAGCGGCAGGAACTGCTGAATGCAACTGAACACCGACGTCACGTTGAGCTGCATGACTTTCTCCCAGCCCTTGACCGGGTAGCTTTCCAGCGGCGCGCCCCAAGTGGTGCCGGCGTTGTTCACCAGAATATCCAGATGGGTGATCTGCTCGCCCAATCGTGCGGCCAGTTCCTGTACGCCTTCTTCAGTCGCCAGATTCGCCGCCACGCCGTGGCAAGTGCCCAAGGCACTGAGTTCTTGCGCCGTTTGATGACAGGCCTCGGCGTCCCGAGAGCAGACGAAAACACGGGCGCCGGCCTCGACAAAGGCCTTGGCGATCATTTTGCCGATACCACGGGTGCCGCCGGTCACCAGAGCGGTGCGGCCTTGCAGGGAAAAGTAGGGGTGCATGGCGAGTCCTGAGGGCTAGGGATCAATACACCCTAGTCGCCAGCCGCGAAAAGCGGAGCCACTATTTTCGAAGGGAATGAGCGGTTATGCGCTGCGGCGGCGACCATCAGTCGCCACCGCAGAAGGGCATCAGGCGGCGCGAACGCGCAGGGTCAAGCCCTTGAGGAAGTTGCGCAGCAACTGGTCGCCGCACGGACGGTAGTTGGTGTGGCCGACCTTGCGGAACAGTGCGCTCAGCTCAGGTTTGGACACCGGGAACTCGGCAGCCTTGAGGATCGCGTGCATGTCGTCTTCTTTCAGTTCGAAGGCCACGCGCAGCTTTTTCAGGATGATGTTGTTGGTCACGGGCAGTTCGATCGGCTGTGGCGGACGGCTTTCGTCCTTGCCACGCTTGAAGATCACCAGGCCATCGAGGAAGTGCGCGATGACTTCGTCCGGGCAGCGCACGAAACCTTCTTCGTCTTCTTCTTTCTTGTCGAGCCAGGTGATCACGTCGGCGAGGGTTACGTCCATGCCGCCGAGTTTGATGATCTCGACAACATTCTTGTCGCTGATGTCGAGCATGTAGCGCACGCTGCGCAATACGTCGTTATGAATCATGTGAGTAATCCTGATAAGCGTTGTGGGCAGCGCGCGGGCGCACTGCCGGAATGTGTGGCGGCAGTGGAAGTGTCAGAACTTCTCTTTGCCGGACAGGTAGCGCCATTGGCCGACCGGGACTTTGCCGATCGAGACGCCGCCGATACGGATGCGGCGGATGCCGACAACCTTCAGGCCTACCGCTTCGCAGAACTGGGCGATGATGCCCGGCTGCGGGTTCTTCATGGCGAAGCGCAGGCGATTTTCGTTCTGCCAACTGGCCTTGACCGGCGGCAGCTCCTTGCCCTTGTGGGTCAGGCCGTGCTGCAAGCGGTTGAGGCCGTGGGCGACCATGTCACCTTCGACTTCAACGATGTATTCCTGCTCGATCTTGGCCGAGTCGGCGGTAAGCTTGCGCAGAATCTTCCAGTCCTGAGTGAACACCAGCAGGCCGCTGGCCTTGGCCTGCAGGTCGGTGCTGGCGGTCAGGCGCAGGAAATGGCCACGCAACGGGCGTTTGCTGAAGCGATGTTCTTCGCTGAGGGTTTCGGCACTCAGGGTTTGCATCGCGCTGTCCGCATCCATGCCCGCCGGCACGTTGAGCAGGATGGTCACCGGCTCCGGCGCAGTGGCCTTGGCGTCCTTGTCGAGCTCGACCTTCTGGTCGCCGACCTTGAATTGCGGTTCGTCGATCACTTCGCCGTCCACGGTGACCCAGCCGCCCTCAATGAACAGCTCGGCCTCGCGGCGGGAGCAACCCACCAGTTCGATGAGGCGTTTGGAGAGGCGAATCGGGTCAGTCATGACAGGGCCGTAACAAAAAAGGGGTGGGCATTGTACCTGTGTGGCGCCGGTTAAGCCCGGTTCCATTTGCAGGCAGTGAAATCATGCGGGAGTTGTGGTGTATCAGCCATTGCTCGAGCGCTGCTGGTTTTGGCGCAATCGCATGTGCAGCAACGGATACGGCTGGCCCATGCCATCCACCTCCGAACGGCCGATCACCTCGAACCCCTGCTTGAAGTAGAACCCCAGCGCCTGCGGGTTCTGCTCGTTGACGTCCAGTTCATCGGCGTTCAGATGCTGCATGGCGTAATTCAACAGCTTTTTGCCCAGACCCTGGCCGCGATGGTCGGGATCGATAAAGAGCATTTCAATCTTGCCCGCCGCCACACCAGCGAAACCGGTGATGCGTTGCTCGCGATCCTTAGTGCAGATCAGCATCACGGAGTCGAGGTAGCGGGTCAGCACCAGGTTGCGCAGCAATTCGATATAGCTGTCCGGCAGAAAATCATGGGTAGCGCGGACCGAGGCCTCCCAGACCCGGGTCAGTTCCTGATAATCGCTGAGTTTCGGCGTGTGGATGACCGAATGGTGACGCATGCCTGTGTGCCTCTTGTGCCTGGTTTGATGAGGATCCTTCCCTCAGCAAACGATAGACGTAAAAAAGCCCCGCATCTCGTAAAAAGAGCGGGGCTTTTCAATACAACACTATTCCCCTTGTGGGAGCGAGCCTGCTCGCGAAGGCGTTGGTTCAGTCAACAATTTCAGCAACTGACCCACCGCATTCGCGAGCAGGCTCACTCCCACAGGTACTGGGTGATGCTTAGATCTGCTCAGCCCACAGATCGTATTCGTCTGCGTCAGTCACCTTGCACCAGACCTTGTCGCCCGGCTTGAGATTGCTGCCGTTGTCGATGAACACGTTGCCGTCGATTTCCGGGGCGTCGAAGAAGCAGCGGCCGACCGCGCCTTGCTCGTCGACTTCGTCCACCAGCACTTCGATTTCACGGCCGATGCGCATTTGCAGGCGCGCAGAGCTGATCGCTTGCTGGTGCGCCATGAAGCGGTCCCAACGGTCTTGCTTGACGTCGTCCGGCACGATGTCCAGATCGAGGTCATTGGCCGGTGCGCCATCAACCGGCGAGTACTGGAAGCAGCCGACGCGGTCGAGCTGGGCTTCGGTCAGCCAGTTCAGCAGGTACTGGAAGTCTTCTTCGGTTTCGCCTGGGAAGCCGACGATGAAGGTCGAACGGATGATCAGATCCGGGCAGATTTCGCGCCAGTTCTTGATGCGCGCCAGGGTCTTGTCTTCGAACGCCGGGCGTTTCATCGACTTCAGCACTTTCGGGCTGGCGTGCTGGAACGGGATGTCCAGGTACGGCAGGATCTTGCCGGCGGCCATCAGCGGGATCAGCTCGTCAACGTGCGGGTACGGGTAAACGTAGTGCAGACGGACCCAGACGCCCAAGGTGCTCAGCGCTTCGCAGAGCTCGGTCATGCGGGTTTTCACCGGCGCGCCGTTCCAGAAACCGGTGCGGTATTTCACATCGACGCCGTAGGCGCTGGTGTCCTGGGAGATCACCAGCAGCTCTTTGACGCCGGATTTGACCAGGCGCTGGGCCTCGTCGAGCACGTCACCGACCGGACGGCTGACCAGTTTGCCGCGCATCGACGGGATGATGCAGAAGCTGCAGCTGTGGTTGCAGCCTTCGGAAATCTTCAGGTACGCGTAGTGACGCGGGGTCAGCTTGATGCCTTGCGGTGGCACCAGGTCGATCAGCGGGTTGTGGTCTTTGCGTGGCGGCACGACGTCGTGCACAGCGTTGACCACTTGCTCGTACTGCTGCGGACCGGTCACGGCCAGCACGCTCGGGTGCACGTTGCGTATGTTGCCTTCTTCCACGCCCATGCAGCCGGTGACGATCACCTTGCCGTTTTCCTTGATCGCTTCGCCGATCACTTCCAAAGATTCAGCCTTGGCCGAGTCGATGAAGCCGCAGGTGTTGACCACCACGACGTCGGCGTCCTGATAGGTGGACACCACGTCATAGCCTTCCATGCGCAGCTGGGTCAGGATGCGCTCGGAGTCGACCAGTGCTTTCGGGCAACCCAGAGATACGAAGCCAACCTTTGGATTGGCCGGCGCAGGAGTGGTGGACATGTCTAACCTCGGTATTTTGTGACGCCGCTTGCCGTGTGGGAAAGCCGACGGATGGGCGCTTAGGGCGCGCCTCTGATCAAAAAGTGCGCAATTCTAGCGGCGAGGAGCGCACTTGACCAGCTTTATGCCGGGAAATGCGACGAGTGCTGCGCTATGCTTCGCGCCGTTGAGCTTTACCGATTATTTACAGTCAACAAAACGTCTGTAACAGCAGGTAAAACAGCGCATGCTGCACCACAAAGCATAGTGCTTCATTCCAAGAAGCCGGTTCTGAGAAGTAGGAGTGTTGGATGGGTCAGGCAAGTAGTCAGGCGGCGGGCGCCGAGCATTCGACGGCAAAGCCGATCGGCATGCTGGTCGCCGCGGTCGGGGTGGTTTACGGCGACATCGGCACTAGCCCGCTGTACACCCTCAAAGAAGTCTTCGCCGGTCATTATGGTGTGCCGGTCAATCACGATGGAGTCTTCGGGATTCTGTCGTTGATTTTCTGGTCGCTGATTTGGGTCGTCACTATCAAGTACGTGTTGTTCGTACTGCGCGCTGACAACCAGGGGGAAGGTGGGATCATGGCGCTGACCGCTCTGGCGCGACGTGCATCCAGCCGCTACCCGAAACTGCAAACGGTGCTGGTGATTCTGGGGCTGATCGGTGCAGCGCTGTTTTACGGCGACAGCATGATCACGCCCGCCATCTCCGTATTGTCGGCGGTTGAAGGCCTCGAGCTGGCCTTCGACGGACTTGAGCGTTGGGTGGTGCCACTGTCGTTGATCGTGCTCGTTGCCTTGTTCCTGATTCAGAAACACGGCACCGATCGCATCGGCAAGATGTTCGGCCCGGTGATGGTGGCGTGGTTTCTGGTGCTGGGCACTTTGGGTGTCAACGGTATCGTCAAACACCCTGAAGTGCTGAGCGCATTGAACCCGGTGTGGGGCGTGCGTTTCTTCATCGTACATCCTGGTATGGGCGTAGCGATCCTCGGTGCGGTAGTTCTGGCGCTGACCGGTGCTGAAGCGTTGTATGCCGACATGGGTCACTTCGGCCGTAAGCCTATCGCACGCGCCTGGCTGATTCTGGTGCTGCCGGCTTTGGTGCTGAACTACTTCGGTCAGGGCGCGTTGCTGCTGGAAAACCCGGAAGCGGCGCGTAACCCGTTCTACCTTCTGGCGCCGAGCTGGGCACTGGTACCACTGGTGGTGCTGTCGACCCTGGCCACGGTCATTGCTTCGCAGGCGGTGATTTCCGGCGCGTTTTCGTTGACTCGTCAGGCCATCCAGCTCGGCTACATTCCGCGCATGCACATTCAGCACACCTCCAGTGCCGAACAGGGCCAGATTTACATCGGCGCGGTGAACTGGGCGCTGATGGTGGGCGTGATCCTGCTGGTCATCGGCTTCGAATCCTCCGGCGCGCTGGCGTCTGCTTACGGTGTGGCGGTGACCGGCACGATGCTGATCACCAGCATCCTGGTGTCGGCGGTGATCCTGCTGCTGTGGAAATGGCCACCGCTGTTGGCGGTGCCGATTCTGCTCGGGTTCCTGTTGGTCGATGGTTTGTTCTTTGCTGCCAACGTACCGAAGATCATCCAGGGCGGTGCCTTCCCGGTGTTGGCGGGTATTGTGCTGTTTGTCCTGATGACCACCTGGAAGCGCGGCAAGGAGCTGCTGGTCGATCGTCTCGACGAAGGCGCGCTGCCGCTGCCGATCTTTATCAGCAGCATCCGCGTGCAACCACCGCACCGCGTGCAGGGCACTGCCGTGTTCCTCACCGCGCGCTCCGACGCCGTGCCCCACGCCTTGTTGCACAACCTGCTGCACAACCAGGTACTGCACGAGCAAGTGGTGCTGCTGACCGTGGTCTACGAAGACATCCCGCGCGTGCCACCATCGCGCCGCTTCGAAGTGGAAGCGCACGGGGAGGGGTTCTTCCGGGTGATCCTGCACTTCGGCTTCACCGACGAGCCGGACGTGCCGCAAGCCTTGAAGCTGTGTCATCTGGATGATCTGGATTTCAGCCCGATGCGCACGACTTACTTCCTCAGCCGTGAAACGGTCATCGCCTCGAAGCTCGAGGGTATGGCGCGTTGGCGTGAAGCGCTGTTCGCGTTCATGTTGAAGAATGCCAATGGCAATTTGCGGTTCTTCAATCTGCCGCTGAACCGGGTGATTGAGTTGGGGACGCAGGTGGAGATGTAGCCCGCATCATCAAAAAGCCCCCGTCAGCCTTGCGGCTGGCGGGGGCTTTTTTGTGGGCGCCCGGCGGATTTTCATTTGGTCAGTCAAAAGAAATACAAAGTTGCAGGGTGTTTAATTCAACGCAATACTCTGTGCATTATTCTGCGCTGCAGCAACTGAGCAAGAGGTGATTATGACGGCATTATTAGAACGTGCTGACCAGGCTATTTCCGTGACTGCCATGGTCAGGAGCTTCAGTGCGAGGCTCAAGGAGATTTCCAGTCGTGCCACTGAGCGTCTGGTTATCTTCAAGGACAATCAACCGGCAGCGGTCATTATCAATGTGCAGGCCTACCAAGAAATGCTGGATGAGCTTGAGGAGCTTCGCATCGAGGCGGCAGCTCGTGAGCGTCTGAGCAATTTTGATCAAACCAGAGCAGTCAGCCATGACGCTATGCGGGCAAGGTATGCCAAGAAGGATTAAAGGAGCGCTGGATGGTTTGGGGAGTAATTTATCATCCGGAGGTCCAAGGAGATCTGGATCAACTGGGATCGGCGGCTGCCAACCGGATACTTGATGTTATCGAGGAGCAGATCATCAACGGCGAGCCCGACAAAAGCAGTAAACCGCTCAGAGCTAGTCTTGCCGGTTGTAGAAAGATTCGAGTTGGCGACACACGCATCGTATATCGAGTTGATGGCAAGGCCATCTAGGTGTTGATCGTCGCTGTTGGCGCGCGGCGTGACGAAGAGGTGTAAGACGCTGCAGAGCGCCGCCTCTAAACGAAAAGCCCCCGTCAGCCTTGCGACTGGCGGGAGCTTTTTGTTTTTTGCGTCCGACCTGGGTTTTCAGAAGCGGTATTGCTTGGCTTCCACGCACATCCGGCGGAGCAAATCCTTGGCACTTTCGGGCGACATGACATGCGCGTGCAGCATCCGTGAGAGGTGCGCGTACTCCAAACGCAGGCCGGTCGCGAAGATGCCCGGATCGTCTGAGCCGATGACCACGCTGACGGGGCCGTCTACGGGATGTTTGCCAAGACCCAGCCAATTGCGCGCGTGATGATCGTTGTAGCACTGGTGGATGCTGATCCGCACGTTACTGCTTGGCAGCGTCTCAATCGCAATCGAGCGTTCACGCAATAAGCGCAGTACCGCGTTCTGAATGGCACGGATGACTTTGGGCCGCAACACGTCGTTTTCCTGTGAGACGACCACGTCCTCGCGTGCAGCCTTCAGCTCTTCAGCGCTGGCGCCTATGCCGTGTCGGCGCAGGAAATGTGTGAGTGCAATGGAGTTGCGTTCACGGGCGTTGGCAAAGCAGCACGCTTCGAACCTGCGGTTGGGGTCCACATCATGCACACCTACGTTTTGCGCCAGAGGGTCAAGGGAGCGTAGTTTCCAAGCTTCTGCGAGCAGGTCAGGGGTGATACGTGGTTCGTTCCAGATCCTCATCGACAGGCGCTGAATCTCGGCTTCGATCAATGGCAGGCGATCAATGTGTGTTCGGGTCGAAAGCAGCATTTCTCTGGCAAAGACCAAATCGTCCAGCCGCTCCTCTGCCGGCATGACCACGTAGCCGCTGACGGCTTGCCACCATGCCTTCGGGTCCAGCCCCGATGCTGTGCCGTGGCCAATCCGGCATCCTGCATCGAAGTCGAGAAAGACCACCGCCTCGTGGATCGCGCGGATCCCGGAGACGATGTGCCCGAAGTCTTCGCCGGCGTGATAGGTAAAGCGGCGGATGCCGGCATGGCGCATGCGCCGAAACACCGGGGCGAAAACCTCGGGGCCTGCATGCCGTTCATTACTGGCGGCATCGATGCCGCGAATCAGCGTTTCGAGTCCAGGTGTGCGCTGGATTAACGCCACGAGCGCCCGAGCACGCTGATCGGAATCGCGGCGCACTTTCGCGTCCCGGCAACTCGCGCGCAATTTCTCCCCGCCGAAGAAGTCTTCGCGCTCGTTTTTATGCGTCTGTTTGACGAAGTGCGGCACCAGTCCCAGACGCAGGCGTCGAGACGAGCGGCGGATATCGTTCTGGTTAGGGTGGTGTTGCCGCTTGTCGAGTAATTGATCGTCGCCCTCTAGGCTCCGGACCCGAGAGAGCAAGTCCGACAGCGAACGATACTCGCGTGCTTCGCGCATCGCCCCCGTCGGCCGCGCAACACCCTCGCCGAGAAACTCGAGGTAACCGCGCAGAATCAGGCCGAGCAATTTTGCGGTTTCATCGGGAGTCATTTTCGGGGTGAACCGGCCTTCGAGAAAATCCACGCCTTTTTGCTGGCCGCGCTCGATCTGGCGAAAGCGCTCGGCATAATCCTTTTCGGTTGCTTCACGCAATTCGTTGAGCGTGATGTGCTGGAACTGGTCGAAACCTTTCTGATTCGATTGTTGGATCAGCAGGCGACAGAATTGCGCGCGCAGCAGCGCGTAGTGCCAGAAGCGCAAGCCGGCAGTGTTATCCAGACGGTTTTCGTCAAAACCCTTGAACAGAGTTACCAGTTGCCAAGCTTCCCTAACCACTTTGGGCGTCCGCGCCGGAAGGCGCCGCAGGCAGTTTTCCTGCGCACGGCGATAAGCCGCGACCGCAGGCTCGCTAAACGTCCAGTCAACGTCCGCTGCTGCATGGTGCAATAGAAGCGCCTTCAGCGCGGCGGCATCTTTGACCCGTTGCATCAGTCGTTGCGGTGTCAGCTCGAGATCTTCCTGCTGCAGCAAGCGCTTCACGCCGTTACCGATCGGTACTTTGATGCCGATGTCGTCTTTGATGGTCTTCGCCGTGAGCCCGCCCACGACCTTTTCCGGACGTTCCAGCGCGTCGCACCAGACCTTCTCTGCCTCGGTGGTGCCGTTGAGGTGCATATGGGTTTCGTCCAGGCCCTCGGTCCGGCACAGGTGATCGAGAAACGGATCGTCATCCACCGGCAGGGTGGAATCGCACAGCCATAGATTGATCCGGCTAACGGCGCGCTGCAGCTCATCGACTGACGGCGTGGCATCGGACAAGCGCAAGCGTTGCGCCATCCAGGCTGACGTGATCAGCAGTGGCGGAACCACCAGCACCAGGTCCTGCCAAGGCTCGAGCAGACGAGTCCGAACCCGGATCGAACGGTCGTTGCCTTCGCACAAAAACATTTCTCCGAGGCAGGACAGCAACTCAGGCAAGTTGCCATTCAGATCATCATATGTCCCGGTCTGCGGTTTCTGCGGGTGACCCAAGTGCAGACTGCCGGGATACTGATCGGGCAATGCCGTTCTGCCGTTGATCCGTTTCACGATCCGCGCGATGCGGTTCTCCGCCCCTTCGTCAGTCAACGAGGGATGCAGGCGGCGCATCTGAACAAAACGACCACATTCGTGCTCTCTGTTCAGATTGAGCCTGTGCTCTGGCGTGAAGTATTCCGCGACCCTGTTGTCCTTGCCCGGCGCCGATTTAGACAGACGCTCAAATCCGCGCAACAGCTCCAGATTGGACAGCACGCATTTGGCGTAGTCGACCAGCTCACGGGCCTCAAACAGCTCTTTGGCGAAGGGCGAGGATTGCTCGGGCTTATTTCGTGACATTGCGTGGCACGACGTTCAGGACATGGTAAAAGCCCGCAACCGGCACTGAGCGCTGGTTGCCGGACTGAACCATTGGACCAATTTTAATCGGGATCGTAGGCGGTACTATCCAGCTCTCAAAGTTTGCATTTACCTTGAAACTGTCCACTTCCTGATTGTCGCTCCAGTTTTTCAATGCGTCGCATGCGGCCACATTCAGTGGGTTAATGTCCCATTTATCATGATTGTCATCATCGTGGGGGTTTAGGAAAGTCCAAACTAGCGGGCACGACAGGACAATGATTGCTAAAGGATGAAGATATGCGTCCGTTTTGGCTTCCTGGATACGCCCTAGTGCCTCGAGCAGTGGTCGGTCAGAAGCTTTTGGACTTCCCTTGCGACCAGGTAAACCTGAGGTGATTACGAGAATTCCGTGCAGGATGTTGGTGATCTGCCGATGCAGGATCTGTCCGCTTTTCCAGGAAGACGTGACCTTTTCATCCAAGTCCATCAGGTCGTCATGAATGCGCGAAGCAATGCTTCCCAGCATTGCTGGAGAAACACCGGCCTTCAGACGGTCGTTGCGAGCGAAGGCGTGCCAGTCTTTGAGGTTTTGCATAAAAGTGTTGAAGGCTTCATCGGTTGAATCTTCGCGCCTGTGCTTCTCGTCTCCCAATTCCTCGTCGCTCGACTCGTCGTCGTCTTCGGTCGAAAAGTTAAGCTCGTCTTGAGTTTTTTCGCGTTTGAATGGAGGAATGGTGGCGGATACAGCGTATGAAGTCAGGTCGCCAATGTCGCTGGACATCAGCATGTCTCCAATCACGGCGAAAAGTGAGAGAGCTGACAATGACCGAAACATTTCGCCGCGCGGACTGAAGCGTTTGTAGAAGGTCAGCCTCAGAACTTCGCTGAATTTTCCACTTCGATCCTGTATCAGGTCGTCGATTGAAAACCAACTCACATTTTGACGGATCTGCAATTCGCCAAATCCCGCGTGATACACGTGCGAAATCCAATTTGCGGCTGCGATGTTAATTTCTGGTTCATTTAGATTGTGGAAATCTGAGACAGTTGGGCGATCGCCCGCTTTCACCGGGGCGGTCAAACCATATAAACGAAGCAGATTTTCTTTTTGAGTCAGCCTGTTAGTCAGTCCAACCGAGCCGAATGAGCTAGCTGGTACCTTCCCCACGTCGTGACGGCGAGACCTGTCAATGGTGCCTA
The DNA here is from genome assembly GCF_059716105.1 of Pseudomonas sp. LBUM1652. Lineage (NCBI taxonomy): Bacteria > Pseudomonadati > Pseudomonadota > Gammaproteobacteria > Pseudomonadales > Pseudomonadaceae > Pseudomonas > Pseudomonas sp. LBUM1652. The sequence continues at coordinate 1,373,768 of NZ_CP166804.1, forward strand.
TGCGTGCAGCGATTTCAGATAGCGAGGGAGATGAATTGCTCCAGAGAAAATGGAAGATGGATGTTCGAGTCCCTTTGTCTAGGTTTTCTGGACGTCGCATCATCGTAACGGGCAGCGCCAGCGCGAACAGTGCCCGCAAGGAGCCACCGTCATGCGCCTCAATGCCTTGGGCAAGCGCCAGCGCCAAGCAATGAAGTACGACAGCCCTAACCGGATCAACCGGCACCCCGAACGCCAACAAATCGGATGCGTCGTCCTGTTCGCACAGCCACTCGAAAGCAGATCTCAGCGCGTAGTCGAAATTGCCTCGTTCAAGAAGGTTTGTAGGGACTTTGCTAGTTCTTAAACGAGTTTCAAATACTCTCAGAATCATCTGGCGACTGGCTTTAGGATCATCTTGATTTAGTGCCCGCAGGTAGCCAATTACCAACCGAAGATGTTCCATGGAGATGAAGTCGAAGAACCGCTGTGGCTGACCCTCCTTCTCGAGCAATAGTTTCCTTATCTGCTCGTTGGCCCAAACTGCCAGTTCTGCTTGAGTCTCCTGCTTCTTGCCTGGATTTACGACTACCTTCGATCCCAACATGATACCGCCCAGAGGCAGCATCGCGACCCGGTTCTGTGGAGGTACTATCTTCAGAAGATACTGTTCCTCCAACTCGAGCACCGCTTGACCGAGGTTTTGTTTGTCGCCCGCGATGATCTCGGAGTCATATTTCAAAACTTGTTCGCCAAACGTGCGATAGATATTTCGTCGCAACAATCGCCCGTACAGATCCGGGTCGCCTGAAAGAAGCAGAACTAGTCGGGGAGAGGTTAGATATTTGCGAATGGTCTCGAGAATCGTGTGCCCATGGGTGAAGTTGGTATCGACGTCGTCAAAGGCGAGCACGAATGCTTTCTTTTTCAGCATGTCCAGTGCTGTCTCGAGATAAACACCAAACTTTAGCTCGAACAATCGTCCCTTTTTTGCTTTATGCAAACCGCGGCTCATTACCCAGTCCGCGTCCTCCCATTCACTACCGTAAGCCGAGCTTGATCCAATTCCGTCGAGCAACCCTAGACCTTCAGAAAGCGAATGTCGTGCCGCTTGCATTACGTCATTTTTGTCTGCCAAGTCTTTAATCGCAGCTTCAATCATCGACAGAATGACGATGATGATATTTTCTTTGGTTTCAATCAGCGTTGGATCAATCATGGGCAGTACATGGAGATCACTTGCTATGTTGGCAATATCTTCATCTTTTCCATCGTGCAGACGTTGGAGTGCATTTAGAAGGAAAGTGGTTTTACCGCTGCCACGGCCGCCCTGAACAAGGATTGCATTATGTGGGCGTGGATAGCTTAAAGAGTTTTCGTTGTACTCAGCGTAACGTTGAGTGGGAATGCCGCCCAACTGTTCGCTGAGCAGTTCATCCAGACGCTCAAGCGCGGCCACCTGCAAAATGTCATCAGGTTTTTCCAGCCTTTCCTTTTCGCTTTTGGATAGGTTGATTACCAGCGGCTTCTCACTCATGTCGGCTTCCATTCCTAAAAATAAAGGGAGTTTACTTGGAGAAACGAATGATGGCGAGGTAATGGCTTAAGCGCCTTTTTTTACCAGGCAAAACCTGTATTTCGACCCGACAGCAAACCACTTACCCACAAAAAAGCCCCCGCAGCCTTGCGCTGTGGGGGCTTTTTGCTAGACGGCTTCAGATCACTCTTCAGCGACCTGGCTCGCCGCCTGACGCTTCTCGATCAAGTCCACCAAGCGCTTGGCCAGCGCCGGGTAGTTCTCGTCGAAGTGGTGGCCGCCGGGCAGTTTCACTGCTTCGCCAACGGCAGTCTTGTCCGTGCAGCCACTTTCATCCGTCTCTTCTTCCCCATAGATGCACACAACCTTGGCCGGTGGCAGCTTGGCCATTTCCGGGCCGGTGGCGGCTTCTTTGCCGGCGTTGCCGAGCCAGCCTTCGACTTCGATTTCGAAGCTGCCGGTGCGGGCGAAGGCCAGCAGGATGATCGCGTCGACACGTTGCTGCTCGGTCTCCGGGAGGCGGTTGTAGATCGCTGGCAGAACGTCGGCACCGAACGAGTAACCGGTGAGGATGAAGCGCTTGGTGCCCCATTTCTGCCGGTAGTGTTGCATCAGTTCGGTCAGGTCCAGGGCGCTTTGCTCCGGGCTCTTGTGCTGCCAGTAGTAGCGCAGGGTGTCGATGCCGACCACCGGGTAGCCGATCTTGGCCATTTCGCCCGCCACGTCGCGGTCGAGGTCGCGCCAGCCACCGTCACCGGAAAGGAACAGGGTCACGGTGTCCTTGGCCTGACCGGCAGGTACTTCAACCACCGGTATCGCCAGACCGCCGTTGGCCTTGTCACCGCCGACGAGGATCTTGCGCAGCTCGTTGTTCAGCACTTGCGGCAGGTTGATGTCGTAGTCGCTGATGCTGGTTTCGGCGTTCGGTTGATCACGCACGAAACCTGCGCTGGCGTCGTCCGGGTTGTCGTTCCATGCCGCCAGCCAGTGACCGTGGGTGGCAGATTTGGGCAGCAGGTGCGTGCAGCCACCTTTTTCCAGTGCCAGGTCCACGGAAATCGCTTGGGCCTTGTCGTCCTTTTGCTCGGCCAACCAGCGCCAGGCCAGCACAGCGCCGGGGCCGATACCGCTGACCAGCGTGGCCGGGCCGTTCAGTTCGCGCAGACCGGTTTGCAGAGCGCGGCTTTGCAGCAGGCAGTCCTTGGGCAGAATCACCTGAACGATTTGCGCCGAGGCGCTGCGGCTCAGGGTGGTCAGTTGCTTTTCACTGAGCTTCTGGTCGTCATTGACGGCGACCAGCACCTGAGCTTTCGGCTTGGTGCCGGGAATCACACGGGTCATGGCCGGGCCATCGGCCGGAGTCAGCTGTTCGACGGTCGGTTCCGGTGCCGGACGTTTGAGGTACCAGAAACCGCCGCCGGCAATCACGGCCAGCACGATCAGTGCGGCCAGGATGTACTTCAGGGAGCGTTGAATCATCAGCGTTTCACCAATCCAGTCAAGCCGCCCGCGATCAGGGCAGCAGTGTCGGCCAGCGCCACCAGCGGATCGAGTCCGGCGGGCACGGCCATATAACGGGGTTCCCAGTCAGGCTGGAACTTGTCTTTGAAGCGGCGCAAGCCTTGGAAGTTGTACAGCTGCTCACCACGGCGGAAAACCATCGAGCCCAGACGTTGGGTCAGCGGTGCACCACGCCGGGGTTGCAACCCCGACAACGGCACCATGCCCAGGCTGAAGCGCGCGTATCCGTGACTCTTATAGTGTTGAATCAGGCCGACCATCATGAATTCCATGGTCAGTTTCGGGGCATCCGGGTGTGCGCGCATCAGGTCGAGACTGGCCAGATCATGGCTGTAGGTCTCGAGCAGGTTGGCGAACGCCACCGGGCGCCCCTCGAAGCGAATCACCGCAATGCGGAAATGCTTCAGGTAATCGTCGCTGAAGCGGCCGAGGGAGAAGCCTTTCTCGCGCACGTTCTTGCCGGTCAGCCAGGCATCGGAAATCACCTTGAGCTCATCCATCGGCGCCTGACCCGGCTCGTGAATTTCCAGCGACAGGCCGTCACGGGTGCCACGGTTCCAGGTGTAACGCAGATCTTTCATCTCCTTGCCCTTGGCTTCCAGGTCAAAGCGATGCAGATCGACCCGGGCTTCCTCGCCGAGTTTGATCGCGGTCAGGCCGATGTCCATGTAGTACGGCAGGTTCTCCGCGCGCACTTGATAGAACACAGGGCGAGCGTGATGGATGTCGCACAGGTCGCGGAACTGCCAGATCATCTCGGCGCGTTGCTGGCCAGGGCCGATCGGGTCGTACAGCGCCACCAGACTGCGGCCACGGCGGGCGTACATCAGGAACGCTTCGTCGTTCTGGTGAAACAGCAACGCCTTGTCACCCGTCAATGCGAGGCCGCCATCGGGTTGCGACGACGCCATCAGGATCTTCGCCGCGCGGTCGAGTTCGTCCGGGGTCGGCAGGTGAATGACCGGGCGCGCAGTGCGCAGCAGCCAGGTCAGGGCAATCACCAGTAGCAGTACGGCGGCGCCGAGCAGCGAGCGCAGGCCGCGCGGTGCATCGGCATCAAGGGTGAACTGCCACCACAATTGATGGCTGTACGGCACGTCTTGATAGGCGAACAGCAGCAGCCAGGCCGAAGCACCGAGCACGCACAGGCTGGCCACCAGATACAGCGGCGAGAACGGCAACTCAGTCAGACGGCTCGGACGATAGAACGAGCGACGGAATACCCCCAGCAGCGCGGCAGTGAGGGTCATCAAACAGGCTTCTTCCCAGTCGAAACCCTTGAGCAGGGAGAGCAGGGCGCCAACCAGCAGCAGAATGGTGGTCAGCATCCACGCGGCCGACAAGCGACGGCGCAGGCCCTGCGCCAGCATCAGGCAGAGCACGCCGATCAGGCTGGCGCCGAAGTGCGAGGCGTCGACCAAGCGATGTGGGATCAGAAAGCCGATGTGCTCCAGACGCGTATCGATTTCAGGCGTGGCACCGGAAAACAGCAGCACCACACCGGACAGGAACACCAGTACCGCCAGAATCGGCGCAGCCAGACCGGACGCCGCGCGCATGGTCTGGGTCTGAAACAGGCGCTGGCCTTCGTTGATCAGCAGCAGTACGCAAGCCACCAGCAGCGGCAGCACCACGTAGATCAGGCGATACAGCAGCAATGCAGCGGCCAGTGGCGCGGCACCGAGCTTGTCGGCGAATGCGGCGAGCAGGATCGCTTCGAACACGCCAACGCCACCCGGTACATGGCTGAGTACGCCAGCGGCCAGCGCCAGCAGGTACACCAGCAAAAACGCGCCGAAGGGCGGGGCTTCTGGCAGCAACAGATAAAGCACGGTGGCGGCCGCCGCGACGTCGAGGGCGGTGATCACCAGTTGCAGGAAGGTCAGGCGTCGACCCGGCAGGCGCAAGGTGCGGCGTCCGGCCTTGACCAGCAGGTTATCGGGGTAGGGTTGTTCCGGCAGGCGACGGCGATAGATGCCTATCATCAGGATGGCGCCGAGCAGCAGCACGGTCACGGCAACAGTGCCGAGCAAGCCTTCCGAGAGGCCGAGTGCCTGAGATGCAGCGGGCAGGTCGCTCAACGTCGCTAGAGCAGCCAGTGGCGGCAGGGCACAGCCCAGCGACAGGCTGGCGAATAAGGTCATGTGCGCGACTTCCGACGCTCCCAGACCCAGTCGTGCATATAAACGGTAGCGCACCGAACCGCCGGACAGCAGCGACAGACCGATCGCGTTGCCAATCGCAAACGCCGTGAAGCCGCCGAGGGCCAGTGTGCGCGGTGGCAATGTCACGCCAGCATAGCGGCTGGCCGACCATTCATAGCCCAGCAGAATAATGAAGCCGACCACGGTCGCTGCGAATGCGCCGAGCAGGGCGGGTTTCGGTACGTCGAGAATCGAGTCGTGCAAAGCATCGAGATCGAGTTCGGCGAGCAAGTGGCGACAGGCAATCAGGGCAATGGCAAACAACAGCAGAGTGACCGCCAGACCGATCGGTTGACGGTATTTGCTTAACCGATCCAGCAAGCGCAGGCGCTCGGGTTTGATCGGTTGCTTCGCTGTGACGGTGTCTTGTGGATCAGACGAGTTGGCGCGCATCAATCACCTCTTGGATTGTGCGCGACAGGATGGAGGTATCCAGCCAAGTTACCAATCCCTGTAGAAAAAAATAATCACAAAATACTACGCCTCTCACCAGGTATCGGCGAGGGCAGTCATGGATTGCAGACCTCTTGCCCGCGACTCAAAGCATAGTCGCAACACGGCGGTTCTGAAGATCCTGGACGATTCACTGCACAGTGACAGATCATTGTTGCGAAAGGACTTTTTCCACAGATACAAAAAAGGCCACTCTTTCGAGTAGCCTTTTTTGATGTTTGGTTGCGGGAGCCGGATTTGAACCGACGACCTTCGGGTTATGAGCCCGACGAGCTACCAGACTGCTCCATCCCGCGTCTGTGTGGCGGCATTCTACAGGCGAACGGCGAGGTGTCAACCGCTAATCCCGTAAAGGGTCAAATAAGTGTGGAATCGCGTCAAACGGTCGCAGGTAACGCGTTAAGTTTCGGAAATGAAACGAGTTCCTGTTTGGCTATTCTCTGGGTGAAGAGGTCTGAACCTGAAAAACAAGCGCGCACAAAAAAGGCCACTCTTTCGAGTAGCCTTTTTTGATGTTTGGTTGCGGGAGCCGGATTTGAACCGACGACCTTCGGGTTATGAGCCCGACGAGCTACCAGACTGCTCCATCCCGCGTCTGTGTGTCGGCATTCTACAGAGGATCGCTGGGCTGTCAACCTTCAATCCGGATAAAACTGTTGAGGTTCAATCGGTTAGCGCTCTTTGTCGGTACTTGAAAGAAGCCGCAGGGCAGGTGGGGCAAGGCTTTCAGCTCTATTGAAGGTCGCTTTTCGATTGAGAAAATAAATTCACAGGACGATTCCTACAGTCATAAAAGAACATTAGCACCACTGGTGCTATATACAGGTGTCAGTGAGATACTGCCGACCCGGCTCGCCACGTTTCCTTTTCTGACATGACTCAGCGAAAAATCATCCACATCGACTGTGACTGTTTCTACGCCGCCATCGAGATGCGCGATGACCCGCGTCTGGCCGGCAAGCCGTTGGCGGTGGGTGGTTCGGCGGATCGGCGTGGGGTGATCGCCACCTGTAATTACGAGGCGCGTGCCTATGGCGTGCGCTCGGCAATGGCATCCGGGCATGCTTTGAAGTTGTGCCCGGATCTGACCATTGTCAAACCGCGTATGGATGCCTATTGCGAAGCCTCAAAGGAAATTCACACGATCTTTGCCGATTACACCGACCTGATCGAGCCGCTGTCGCTGGATGAGGCCTATCTGGACGTGTCGGACAGCGCGCATTTTGGCGGCAGTGCCACGCGCATTGCCCAGGATATTCGTCGCCGGGTCTCCAATCAGTTGCACATCACGGTTTCTGCTGGCGTGGCGCCGAACAAGTTTCTGGCGAAGATCGCCAGCGACTGGAAAAAGCCCAACGGCTTGTTCGTGATCACACCGGATCAAGTCGAGGATTTCGTCAGCGGGTTGCCAGTGAACAAACTGCACGGCGTCGGCAAGGTCACCGCAGACAAGTTGGGCAAGCTCGGTATCGTCGACTGCATGCAGCTGCGTGAATGGGACAAGCTGGCGCTGGTGCGTGAATTCGGTAGTTTTGGCGAGCGCCTCTGGAGTCTGGCGCGTGGGATCGATGATCGGCTGGTGCACAACGACAGTCGCCGTCAGTCGATCAGTGTGGAAAATACCTACGATGTCGATCTGCCGGACCTGCGCAGTTGCCTGGACAAATTGCCGGAGCTGCTGGAAACCCTGAAGACCCGCATGGCGCGGATCGACAGCAGCTATCGGCCGGGTAAGCCGTTCGTCAAAGTGAAATTCCACGATTTTACCCAGACCACATTGGAGCAGGCCGGGGCAGGTCGGGATCTGGGCAGTTATCAGTTGATGCTGACGCAGGCGTTCAATCGCGGGGGTAAACCGGTGCGGTTGCTTGGGGTTGGGGTGAGACTGGAGGATTTGCGTGGCGGGTTTGAGCAGATGGAGTTGTTTGAGCGGTAGTTTTGCGGTGCCTGTCAGGGCCTCTTCGCGAGCAGGCTCGCTCCCACATTAGATTGCATTCCAACGTGGGAGCGAGCTGGCTCCGGGCGGCGTTCCGACGAAGCTTTTAGCTTTTGCTGTTAATTCGGTCCCGGATCCGCGACTAAGCGTCCGGCATCCTTGGTCAGCGACTTGAGAAACTCAGCCTGTAACTCTGGATCGTTACGCGTCAGTTCGATCAGGCTTTGTTCCAGCTCGCTGGCTTCTTCTTCCAGACCCAATTCCGACAGACGTTTGACCCGGTGTACCCATTGGCTCACTTCGTCGTCTTCCAGGTCGTCGTAAATCAGCCCGTGAGCTTCCAGCAACTTGCCCCGCAGGTGGCTGCTGATCATCAAGGTTGAGTCAGAGTGAACTTCATCCTTGGCGTCTTCGACGCTGATCTGCAATTTGCCGACATGATTGAGATCATTTTCGGCAAACGGGCTGTCGAGCAGGTTAAGACGCAGCACGCCGTTACGGTCGGTGGTCATGTCGAATGTCTGCTTGCCGGCCTTGACTTGCACCGGTCGCTCGCTCCACGGCAGGCTCGAATACTCCGTGCGCTTGTCGCGCTGGATTTCATCGATGCCGGCCAGATTCTGTTGCGCACGACCGTTGGACTGCACGTTCATGAACGGATTGAGCCCGGCAAAACCGTAGCTCAGCCAGTCCTTGGTCACGCTGTCCGGCAAATTGCCAAGCGCAAAGACGTTGACCACGTTCGCGCCGACGCCACCGACCACCGCCACCGCGCCCAGCGGAATCTCGTAGACTTCCCGCCAGGGTTGGTAAGGCGTGTAGCGGTCGTAACGGCGGGTGACTTCGAATTCGGTGACTTCGAATGTCTTCTGCTCGTTGATCTTCACGCGTCGCTGCGGGAGCTCAAGTTCCTTGGGCTCACCGACATCGATCTGCAAAGTGTGATCGAGCAACTTTCGCTCGACACGCTCTTCGTGCTCGCTGCGCTGTGACATGTGATTGGCACAGCCGCTGACCAGCAGGGCACCGCACAGGGCGGTGCCTCCGAGGCCCAAGGTGTTTCGCTTGAACATGACGTCTCTATCTGGTTTCAGCGGCGGATACGAGCCTGAAGGAAGGACAATACGTCAGCCACCGGCAGCGCTTGCGCCTCGCCTTCGGTACGGCTCTTGTATTCCAGGTTGCCTTCGGCGAGGCCGCGGTCGCTGACCACGATCCGGTGTGGAATGCCGATCAGCTCCATGTCCGCGAACTTGATGCCCGGGCTGGTTTTCTTGTCACGATCATCCAGCAGCACTTCGAAACCGGCCGCAGTCAGTTCTGCGTACAGTTTGTCGGTGGCTTCGCGAACCTGCTCGGTTTCGTAACGCAGCGGTACCAGAGCAATCTGGAACGGCGCCAGGGTGTCGCTCCAGATGATGCCGTTCGCATCGTTGTTCTGCTCGATCGCGGCAGCCACCACGCGGGACACGCCAATGCCGTAGCAGCCCATTTCCAGGGTCACTGGCTTGCCGTTCTCGCCCAGCACTTCGCACTTCATCGCCTTGCTGTACTTGTTGCCCAGCTGGAAGATGTGCCCGACTTCGATGCCACGTTTGATTTCCAGCGTGCCTTTGCCGTCCGGGCTTGGGTCGCCGGCAACCACGTTGCGCAGGTCAGCCACGGTCGGAACCGGCAGATCGCGCTCCCAGTTCACGCCGAAGTAGTGCTTGTCGTCGATGTTCGCGCCGATGCCGAAGTCGCTCATCAGTTCGACCGAGCGGTCGATGATGATTGGCAGCGGCAGGTTGAGCGGGCCGAGGGAACCAGCGCCGGCGCCAATGGCGTCACGCAGTTCGGCATCGGACGCCATGACCAGCGGGCTGGCCACGCCTGGTTGCTGGGCTGCCTTGATTTCGTTCAGTTCGTGGTCGCCACGGATGACCAGGGCAATCAGCTTGCCTTCTTCTTCCGCGTGCACGATCAGGGTCTTGATGGTCTTTTCAATCGGCAGACTGAATTTTTCCACCAGCGCAGCGATGGTCTTGGTGTCCGGAGTGTCGACAAGACGCAGCTCTTCAGCCGGTGCAGGACGGGAAGTTTCCCGTGGCACCGCTTCGGCTTTCTCGATGTTCGCCGCGTAGTCGGAGCCGTTGCTGAAGGCGATATCGTCTTCGCCGGACTCGGCCAGTACGTGGAATTCGTGGGAACCGGCGCCGCCGATCGAGCCGTTGTCCGCTTCAACCGGGCGGAATTTCAGGCCCAGACGGGTGAACACGTTGCAGTACGCCTGATGCATGCGGTCGTAGGTGACCTGCAGCGAAGCCTGATCGGCGTGGAACGAGTACGCGTCCTTCATGATGAATTCGCGGCCGCGCATCAAACCGAAGCGTGGGCGGATTTCGTCACGGAATTTGGTCTGGATCTGGTACAGGTTGATTGGCAGCTGTTTGTAGCTGCTCAATTCGTTGCGCATCAGATCGGTGATCACTTCTTCGTGGGTCGGGCCCGCGCAGAAGTCGCGACCGTGGCGGTCTTTGATGCGCAGCAGCTCAGGGCCGTATTCTTCCCAGCGTCCCGATTCCTGCCACAGCTCGGCCGGTTGGGTGCTCGGCATCAACACTTCCAGAGAGCCGGCAGCGTTCATTTCTTCACGAACGATGGCTTCAACCTTGCGCATCACTCGCAGACCCATGGGCAGCCAGGTGTACAGACCTGAGGCGAGTTTGCGGATCATGCCGGCGCGCAGCATCAGCTGGTGGCTGATTACGACCGCGTCGGAAGGCGTTTCTTTCTGTGTGGCGAGCAAAAATTGACTGGTGCGCATGGTTGGCCGTTGTCGGTTGCTATGACTGGAAATGACGGAGCAGTGTACCGGCGAGTTTTGCTGACGTACAGAAGTGCGGCCGGCGGAGGGACACAAGGGCGGGAATCTTCCCGCCCTTGGCGAAACGTCTTACGATTCTTCCACAAGCGGCGTCGGCACAGGCTCAGGCGTTGGTGTAGGGCCTTCGCGGCGGCTTTCCTGGAACCAGTGCAGGGCGATCAGCACCAGCGTCGGCACACCGAGCATGGCGGTGATCAGGAAGAAGTTGTGGTAACCGAACTTCTCCACCATCACTCCGGAATAGCCGCCGATCAGGCGCGGCAGCAGGAGCATGATCGAGCTGAGCAGGGCGTACTGGGTCGCGGAGAACTTAAGGTTGGTCAGGCTCGACAGGTAGGCAACGAACGCCGAAGTCGCGAGTCCCGAGCTGAAGTTGTCGAGGGAAATGGTCACCACCAGCATCTTCAGGTTCGGCCCCATGTCGGCCAGCATCAGAAACAGCAGGTTAGTGCCCGCCGATGCCACGCCGCCAATAAACAGGATCGGCAGGATGCCGAAGCGCACGATCAGCAGGCCGCCCATGCCCGCACCGACGAGGGTCATGATCAGGCCGAAGATCTTGCTGACGCTGGCAATCTGGTCCTTGGTGAACCCCTGGTCGATGTAGAACACGTTGGCCATCACGCCCATGACCGTGTCCGACATCCGATAGGTGGCGATCAGCCCGAGCAGCAATAGCGCCTGCCAGCGGTAGCGCAGGATGAAGTCGTTGACCGGCGTCAGGACCGGCGCCAGCCCGCGGCGACCCATGGCCGACAGGCACATCCAGGTGAGCAAGGTATAAAGAATGGCGCGCAGGAAGGCGCGGTCTTCCAGCAGCAGGTCGAGCGGGCTGACGCCTTCGAACAAAACGCTGGCGAAATCGGTGTTGTAGAGCTGGGTGAACATCGCCGGCACGGACACCAGCAGCACGATCAGTACGAATACCGACATCAGTTGGTGCATGAAGGTATAGCGGCCCGCTTGCAATTGGGTGCGCAACGGCACAGGCGGCTCACGCATCAGCAGGGTAGTGAGCAGCGCAGGAATCATCAGTGCGCCGAACAGCGCGTAAGTGCCGGCCCAGGCTGAGTGTTGATAGTTGAAACCGGTAGAGCCGAAACCTTCGGCGAAAAACAACGCGCCCGCGGTGGCGAGCAGCGCGGCGATGCGGTAGCCGGACATGTAACTGGCGGCTAGTGCGGCCTGGCGGCTGTCGTCGGCGATTTCCAGGCGATAGGCGTCTACCGCGATGTCTTGGGTGGCGGAGGCGAACGCAACGACGACGGCGATGGCGATCAGCCAGGACAGGTGCTTCTGCGGATCGCAGAAACCCATACCGATCAAGCCGAGAATCACCAGTGCTTGCGAGAGCACCAGCCACGAGCGGCGACGGCCGAGCTTGCCCAGCAACGGCAAGCGCCATTGATCGAGCAGCGGTGACCAGACCCATTTGAACGCGTAAGCCAGGCCGATGAGGCTAGCGTAGCCGATGGTTTCACGGGCCACACCTGCTTCACGCAGCCAGACCGAAAGCGTTGAAAACACCAGCATGTACGGCAGGCCGGCGGCGAAACCGAGCAACAACAGCACGAGCGTCGAAGGACTGGCATAGGCGGCGAGCGCGGCGCGCCAGGTTTTACGGGGCATGGGCTGAAGTCTGCCTCAAGATTGCGAAAACAAAGCGCGCACTCTAACCGCTGTGCTCTACCGGACGCCAGCCATGGCGCTGAATATCCACACGATTGTTCAGGACGGTGATGCCTTCCATGCGTAAACGCGCCCGCTGTTCATCACCCGATGGACTGCCCACCGGCAGGCTGATTCGCCCGCCGGCGCCCAATACACGGTGCCAAGGCAGTTTGGTGTCGCCGGGCAATTGACTCAAGGTTCGCCCGACCCAGCGGGCAGCGCGTCCCAACCCGGCAAGGTCAGCCAATTGACCATAGCTGACGACCTTGCCTTCGGGCACTTGAGCGAGGGTCGAGTAGAGCGCCGTGCGTCGGATTTGCGCTTCGCTCTCGCCATCGTGGTTCGGGTCTGTCACGTACGCGGTTCCTGAAAAGGAGCTTATGGATGGCTTAAGCGTAATCCCTCATCGGTCAATTGAGAAATGAACTCAATAGAAATAGTCCGGTCAGTCCTTGTCATGGTCTTATTCCTACGGATAATGCCGTTCTTTTTCGCAAACTTGAGCCCCCGACTCGCTTATGTTTTCCAGAACCTTGCTGTGCCTTGCTGTTTTCAGTGCGTCCACGCCCCTGCTTGCCGACACCGTCTGGTTGAAGAACGGTGACAAGTTGAGCGGCAAAATTACCGTGTTCGATGGCGGCAAACTGTTGGTTCAGACCCAGTACGCCGGCGCTGTCTCGATCGACTGGAAAGAGGTCAAGACCCTGGAAAGTGACCAGGAATTGCTGGTCAAGCAGGATGCCTATAATGGCGAGAAAGCCAAATCGTTGACCGCTGCCGATGACGGCAAGGTCACGCTGGCCAACGGTGAAGCGCCGAAAACCGTAGAGCTGGCGAGCATCCAGCAAATCCTCAAGCCGAAACCGGTGGTCGAGGATCTGGTGTGGAAGGGTAATGTCGATCTGGCGCTGGATTATCAGCGCGCAGAAAAAGACACCGACGATTACGACGTCGGCTTCAAGACTACGGCGCGCCACGGTCGCTGGCGGCACACCGCCGAGGGTGAATACAACCGCGAAGTGCAGGATGAAGTGACTACCACCGACAACTGGCGCGCCGAGTACGCACTCGACCGCTTCCTGACGGATAAGTGGTTCTGGCAAGGGCGCCTGAATTACAAGCGCGACCACGTTGAAGAGTTGGCCCGTCAGCGAGTCGTCGGTACAGGTCCGGGTTACCAGTTTTGGGATGACGAATTGGGTGCGTTCTCGCTCGGCTCGCTGTTGAACCGTACCGACTATGAATACAAAGATGGCAGCAAGGACAACTTCTATTCCGTTGCGATGAAGTGGGACTACAACCGCTACCTGATCGGCAAGAAGGTCGAGTTCTTCACCAATGGCGAAGTCGGCAAGCCATTGTCCGGTGTGGCGGACTACGCGCTGGATGCTGAATTGGGCCTGCGCTACAAGGTCACCGACTGGGCGTCGCTGAATCTGAAAGCCGAGCGGGACATCATCAGCGGCACCAACGATGCCGATTTGAACAAAACCCGTTACACCGCAGGGTTTGGCGTGGCCTGGTAAGGCCGGTAGCGGCTTCAATAAAAAACGCAGCCTGATCAGGCTGCGTTTTTTTTAGCGCCTTAAAAACAGACGCCCACAAAAAAGCCCCGCTTTGAGGGCGGGGCTCTTTTCTAAAGAAGCTACAAGTTAGATAACTTGTACTTCTTCAGCTTGCATGCCTTTCTGACCGCGGGTAGCGATGAAAGAAACCTGTTGGCCTTCTTTCAGGCTTTTGAAGCCGTCGGATTGGATAGCTTTGAAGTGAACGAACAGATCGTCACCGGATTGTGGGGTGATGAAGCCGAAGCCTTTTTCATCGTTGAACCACTTAACGGTACCGGTTTGGCGATTAGACATGGTGTAACTCCTTGAACAAAGATAACTGCGACTCAGGAAGAACCCTGGCCGAGACTGAGTGCAAAGAGCAGGAAAAATTCTTGTAGATGGTTGGATCGAAATTCAACATATCGTGTAGAGATTCTCAGTGACACAAGCAACACAGTGACGCCACCTTAACCCTTTTTCCGAGAAGTGCCAATGCTTCTTGCGAAGGTTTCTCTGTTTTCGGGATCGGCGGTGTGACGGTTCGTCGCCAAAGCCCGTATTTCATGGGTGTTCGGCGAGAATTGCAGCGCGCACTTTGAACCCGGCGGCGCGACCGGTAAGATGCCGGACAGAATTTTTCCACCTCGCTATTCAGGACACCCGCCATGAGCATCAAATCGGACAAGTGGATTCGCCGCATGGCGCAGGAACACGGCATGATCGAACCGTTCGTCGAGCGCCAGGTGCGCGGCAGCGACGACAGCCGGGTGATCTCCTACGGTGTGTCGAGCTACGGCTACGACGTGCGTTGCACCAACCACTTCAAGGTGTTCACCAACATCAATTCGGCCATTGTCGACCCGAAAAACTTCGACGCCGGCAGCTTCGTCGACATCCATAGCGACGTGTGCATCATTCCGCCGAACTCCTTCGCCCTGGCCAGCACCGTCGAATATTTCCGTATTCCGCGCAATGTACTGACCATCTGCCTGGGCAAAAGCACCTACGCACGTTGCGGCATCATCGTTAACGTCACTCCGCTTGAGCCTGAGTGGGAAGGTCACGTGACTCTTGAGTTCTCCAACACCACCAACCTGCCGGCGAAAATCTACGCCAACGAAGGCGTGGCGCAGATGCTGTTCCTCGAATCCGACGAGGAATGTGAAGTTTCCTACAAGGATCGCGGCGGCAAGTACCAGGGCCAGCGTGGCGTAACTCTGCCGCGTACCTGATTCGCCCATCCGGCAATTGTCGGGAATTCTTTGGCGGGCAGACACTCTATGGGGTGTACTGCCCGTTTTTGCGTCTGCTGAAACGGGCCTTCGCCGAGGAGTGCCCTATGAAGATCGATCCGCATATCAGTGCCGAACTGGCAAGTCTTGAACCCAATCAGATTGGCGTTTTAGCCTGGTCCTTGTTGGCACACCCGCCCATCAGCATGGCCGGCGGAATTCCTGGCCAGCCTGATCCCGATACCCCCAATGAACAACCGACCGAGCCGGGCGAGCCGACCCTTCCCGACGAGCCACCACCGGCGCCAGTTGCCTGATCCCGATGGGAAATGAATGGCCAGTCAGTTGAAGTCCGGCAAGACTTCAACTGACTGGCCATATTTCGTTGTCACCAATGACAAAGATCCTACATGACTCGTCGCGCTCGACCGGATAGCCGCCGGTGAAGGCTCCGAATGCCGGCATCACACTGATGCGTTCACCCAGCCTGAAGCATGCGAGGCGCAAACTCTGCCGCCCCTTGCCATGCAGCCGATAAACCGGGTGCACATGCCCGGCCAGCACGTGCCTTTCGGGATGGGGATCGGGTTCATGCTGCAAGGCGAACGGCCCGAGCAGCAACGGTTCCGGCACCACGCGGATGTTCAGCGACGCCGGTGGGTCGCCTGCGCGTTTGTCGTGATTGCCGCGAATCAGCGTCATCGGCAGATCCGCGTGGCGTGACCGCCATTCAGCCAACGCGCTTAAAGTGCCCGCTGCATGCGAGCCAGGCCCATGCAGGAAGTCGCCTAGAAATATCAGTTGTCGGCAGGGCAGTTTCGCCAGCAGCCGATCAATCACCGCGACATTGCTCGCCGTCGTGCCTTGCGGGACGGGTTGCCCGAGGCTGCGATAGGCAGCCGCCTTGCCGAAATGCACGTCGGCGATCAGCAGCGCCTGTTGTTCCGGCCAATACAGGGCTTTCTCCGGCAGCAGCCAGAGTTCCTCGCCAGCCAGACGCACCGGGTAGGGCGCGTTCATGTGCGCTTGCCCTTGTCTGCGGATTTCTCCAGATCACCGACCATCCGTCTTATCCGGTCAGCAAGTTTTTCCGAACTCATGCTCTCGCGCATGCGTTCCACCAGTAGCGGAAACCCCAAGGGTGTAGGACGTTTGATCTGATGTACCTCTAGTGTCATCTGATTGATGTGCGCCAGTGTCTGTTCCAGGCGCCGAATATCCAGTTCTTCGCGTAGGACTTCTTCCCCGGCCTGCGCCAGCAGCAGGTTGTCGGCGTCATATTGTTTGAACACTTCAAAGAACAAGCCGCTGGAGGCCTGCACTTGCCGGGTATTTTTCGGCGCGCCGGGGTAACCGGCGAACACCAGTCCGGCAATCCGGGCAATTTCCCTAAAGCGTCGCAGCGCCAGTTCGCCGGCGTTGAGGCTGGCCAGGACGTCCCGCAACAGATGATCGGGGCTGAGCAGTTCGGTATCGAGTTGTTGCGACCAGTCCACCGGCGTTGCGCTGAGCAGCTCCAGACCGTAATCGTTTACCGCGATCGAAAATGTCACCGGTTGACGCTGACTGACCCGCCACGCGAGCAGGCTGGCCAGCCCCAAATGCACCTGACGCCCGGCAAACGGATAAAGGAAAAGGTGCCAGCCTTCGCGGGATTTCAGCACCTCGGCCAGTAGGCTGTCGGTGGTGGGCAGGCCAGACCAGCGGGCCTGGGTTTCCAGCAGTGGCCGCAACGCCTGCATTTCCGGCCCAACGAACTCACCCCGCGCGGCGGCGGTAAAGCGCGCCACCACCGCCTCGGCCAACTCGTTGGAGAGCGGCATGCGCCCGCCATTCCAGCGCGGTACGGCGGCTTTTTTCGCGGTGCTGCGTTTGACGTAGGCCGTCATGTTTTCCACGCGCACCAACTCCAGCAAACGTCCGGCGAACAGAAAACCATCACCCGGTTTAAGCCGCGCGATAAAACCTTCCTCGACACTGCCCAATTGTTTGCCACCACCGCCCTTGCTCCAGAATTTCAACTGGATGCTTGCATCGCTGACGATGGTGCCGATGCTCATACGGTGGCGCCGGGCAAGGCGCGCATCGGGCACGCGCCAGACGCCGTGCTCGTCCGGTTCGACTCGGCGGTAATCCGGATAGGCTGTCAGAGACATTCCGCCATGGCGTACGAAAGCCAGCGCCCAGGTCCAATCCTCAGGTGTCAGGTCACGATAAGCCCAAGCACCGCGGACCTCTTCGTACAGCTCGTCGGGTAAGAATCCGCCGCCCAGCGCCATGCTGACCAGATGTTGCACCAGCACATCCAGCGGTTTGTGTGGCGACAGGCGCGGTTCGATGCGCCGTTGCTCCACGGCGTCTTTAGCGGCAGCCGCTTCGATCAACTCGAGGCTGTGAGTCGGCACCAACGTCACCCGCGAGGTGCGCCCGGGCGCATGACCCGAACGTCCGGCGCGCTGCATCAGGCGCGCGACACCTTTGGCCGAACCGATTTGCAGCACACGCTCCACCGGCAGGAAATCCACCCCTAGGTCGAGACTCGACGTACACACGACGGCTTTAAGCTGACCGTCCTTCAACGCCTGTTCGACCCAATCGCGGGTGTCACGGGACAGCGAGCTGTGATGCAAGGCGATCAGCCCGGCCCAGTCCGGGCGCGCCTCAAGCAACGCCTGATACCAGATTTCCGACTGCGCCCGGGTGTTGGTGAACACCAGGCTACTGGCGCAGGCATCGAGTTCGGTGACCACCTGCGGCAGCATCTTCAGACCGATGTGCCCGGCCCATGGAAAGCGTTCGATAGTCGGTGGGAGCAGGGTGTCGACCTCCAGGGACTTTTCGCTCTGGCCCTGAACGCTAATGCCTCCGCCCTGTGGGATCAGCACCTGTTCGGCGTGGGATTGATTACCGAGCGTCGCGGAGACGCCCCAGACGATCAAGTCGGGTTGCCAATGGCGCAGACGGGCGAGGGCCAGTTGCAACTGCACACCGCGTTTGTTGCCAAGCAATTCGTGCCATTCGTCCACCACGATCATGCGCAGGGTCGACAGCGCTGTGCGCGCATCGGCGCGAGCGAGCAGCAGGGTCAGGCTTTCCGGGGTGGTGATCAGCGCAGTTGGCAGGCGTCGACTCTGGCGCGCGCGTTCGCTGCTGTTGGTGTCACCGGTGCGCAGGCCGATGCTCCACGGGATCTGCAAATCATCGACAGGGGTTTGCAAGGCGCGCGCGGTGTCGGCGGCGAGGGCGCGCATGGGCGTGATCCACAACACAGTCAGTGGTTCGGCCGGCGGTTTGCGTTTACGCGATGTTTCTACGATTGGCGCGGATTTGGCGAAACGATTGAGTGCGGCAAACCACACCGCATAGGTTTTACCGGCGCCGGTGCTGGCGTGCAGCAATCCAGACTCGCCATTTTTGACGGCGGCCCATACCTGTTTCTGAAAAGCGAACGGCTTCCAGCCGCGAGCGCTGAACCAGGTTTTTGCGAGGTCGGGGGATTTCGCCATGCCTGCTGCGCGCGCTCTGGAGGTGTTCTTCCAATGACCGCAGTGCCCGCTAACAAGTTTAATTTCGTCAGTAGATGAATATCCTTGTGGGAGCGAGCCTGCTCGCGAAGACGTTGTCACATTCAACATCATCGTTGACTGACCGACCGCTTTCGCGAGCAGGCTCGGCCCCACAGGTTTTATGTGTGCAGGTTACTTGAGGTTGCCGCTGAGGAACTGCCGCAGGCGTTCGCTCTTCGGATTGCCGAGTACCTCTTCAGGCGCGCCTTCCTCTTCGACCAGCCCTTGGTGCAGAAACAACACCTGGCTGGAGACTTTGCGCGCGAAGCTCATTTCGTGAGTCACCATGATCATCGTCCGGCCTTCCTCGGCCAGGCCCTGAATCACGCGCAACACTTCACCCACCAGTTCCGGGTCCAGCGCCGACGTCGGTTCATCGAACAGCATCACCTCCGGCTCCATCGCCAACGCGCGGGCAATCGCCACGCGTTGCTGCTGACCGCCGGAGAGAAACGCCGGGTACTGATCTGCCACGCGGGCCGGCAGACCGACTTTGTCCAGATAGCGCCGGGCGCGATCCTCGGCTTCCTGTTTACTGCAACCCAGCACCCGGCGCGGGGCCATGGTGATGTTTTCCAGCACGGTCATGTGGCTCCACAGGTTGAAATGCTGGAATACCATCGCCAGTCGCGTGCGCAGGCGTTGCAGTTCGTCCGGGTCGGCGACGTGCATGCCGTGGCGGTCGTTGACCATGCGGATCGTTTGGCCATCCAGGCTCATGGCGCCGTCGTTGGGTTGTTCGAGAAAATTGATACAGCGCAAAAAGGTGCTTTTACCCGAGCCGCTGGCGCCGATCAGGCTGATCACGTCGCCGGTCTTGGCCTTGAGCGAAACGCCTTTGAGCACCTGATGGTCGCCATAGCTTTTGTGCAGGCCTTCAACGGTCAGTTTGTACATGGGACAGACATCCTCAAGGCGAAAGTAAGTAGCCGCTGCGATAGGCTTCGGCGCCCGCGACGTGGGCGATCACCATGCCGGCGGTGGCCATGCGCCGCAGCGAGCGGGCATACATCAGGCCGGCCGTGGTGCAATGAACAGGCGTGACCCGGTTGTTGATCGGATCGATGATTTCGGCAATCTGTTGCCCGGCCTCCAGGTATTGCCCCGCCGTGGCGGTGTAGACCAGTAAGCCGCCGACCGGCGTAGTCACCGGTTCCACCCCGGCCAGCGGCGTGGCAGGGAAGGCCAAGGGCGGCTGTGGTCGGGTCTCGCCGACGATCGCATCGAACTGGATCAGATAATCGATCAATGCCTGACAGTCGCGGCTGGCCATCGGGTGATTGACATCGCCCTGGCCGCGCAACTCGACGGTCACCGAGAAACTGCCCAACGGAATCTCGAAGTGTTCGCCGAAACGCTCCTTGAGTTGCCACCACAGCAGCGTGAAACATTCATCGAACGACTGCCCGCCGGAATCGGTGGCCAACAGACTGGCCTGCGACTCGATGTAACGCGCCAGCGGCTCGACCTGCGGCCACGCTTCGGGCGTGGTGTAGAGGTGAACCACCGATTCGAAATCGCAATGCAGGTCCAGCACCATGTCCGCGTCGCAGGCCAGCCGTTGCAGGGTCAGGCGCTGGGATTGCAGTTGCGTGCTGGCGGTCTGACGGGCGAGGGCGTTGCGCAGGCTGGCACGGATCAGTTCGAGATTACCCTGCGGGTCATCGCCGAGCTTGCCCTCGATGTCGTTGCCGATTTCTTCGCTCAGATCGACAAACCAGCGATTGAAGTTCTGCCCGCTCTCCAGTTCGTAGCGGCCCAGCGGCACGTCCATCAGCACTTGCTCGAGGCCGACCGGGTTGGCCACCGGCACCAGCACGATTTCGCTGCGCAGGCGCCCGGCGGCTTCCAGCTCAGCCAAGCGCTGCTTGAGGTGCCAGGCCACTAGCATGCCGGGCAATTCATCGGCGTGCAGCGACGACTGGATGTAGATCTTGCCTTTGGCCTGCTGCGGGCCGAAGTGGAAGCTGTGGATCTGTCGTGCGGTCCCCGGCAGTGGGGCCAGCAGGTCATGGATCTGGTGTCGCATTACAAGGTTCCTAGTGAGTCGGCCCGAGGAAGGCCAGCCATCGGCGTTCGGCGAGGCGGAACAGGCCGACCAGCGCAAAGGTAATGGCCAGGTAGATCAGCGCGGCAATGCCGAACGATTGAAAGGTCAGGAAGGTCGCCGAGTTGGCGTCCCGGGCGACTTTCAGGATGTCGGGGATGGTCGCGGTGAAGGCCACGGTGGTCGAGTGCAGCATCAGGATCACTTCGTTGCTGTAGTAAGGCAACGAACGGCGTAAGGCCGAAGGCATGATCACGTAGGCATACAGCTTCCAGCCCGTCAGACCGTAAGCCTTGGCCGCTTCGACTTCGCCGTGGTTCATGCTGCGGATCGCCCCGGCGAAAATCTCCGTGGTGTAGGCACAGGTGTTCAGGGCAAAGGCGAGGATCGTGCAGTTCATCGCATCGCGAAAGAAACTGTCGAGAATCGGCTGCGCGCGCACGGCGGCGAGGCTGTAGATGCCGGTGTAGCAAATCAGCAGTTGGATATACAGCGGCGTACCGCGGAACAGGTAGGTGTAGAACTGCACCGGCCAGCGCACGTAAAAGTGCGACGACACACGGGCAATCGACAACGGTATGGACACGAGGAAGCCGAAGAAAATCGAGGCGCTGAGCAGCCACATCGTCATCGCCAGCCCGGTGATGTTATTGCCGTCGGTATAAAGGAAGGCTTTCCAGTATTCCTGCAAGAGTTCGATCATCGTACGGCCTCCCGGGCACCGGCGGCGTAGCGGCGTTCGAGCCAGCGCAGGATGATGTTCGAGGCACTGGTGATCAGCAGATAGATCAACGCGGCGAGAACCAGGAAGTAAAACAGTTGATAGGTGCTTTTACCGGCGTCTTGCGCGGCTTTGACCAGATCGGCCAGACCGATGATCGACACCAGCGCGGTGGCCTTGAGCATCACCATCCAGTTGTTGCCGATGCCTGGCAGGGCGAAGCGCATCATTTGCGGGAACACCACGAAGCGAAAGCGCTGGCCGCGTTTGAGGCCATATGCCGTGGCGGCTTCAACCTGACCGCGCGGCACCGAGAGGATCGCGCCACGGAAAGTTTCGGTGAAGTACGCACCGTAAATGAAGCCCAGGGTCAGCACCCCGGCACTGAACGGGTCGATCTCGATGTATTCCCATTCCATGTAATCGGTGAGCGAGGTCAGCCAGGTTTGCAGGCTGTAGAAGATCAACAGCATCAGCACCAGATCCGGCACCCCGCGAATCAACGTGGTGTAGACCTGGGCAGGCAGGCGCACCATTTTGACTTTTGACAGCTTGGCACTGGCGCCGAGCAGGCCGAGCAACACGGCCACCAGCAGCGACAACGCCGATAATTTGATGGTCATCCAGGTGCCTTCCAGCAGCAACGGGCCGAAACCCTTGAGGCTGAAGGCGGATAGCCCCAGATTTTGCAGGAGGTTTTCGAACATAAATCAGCAACCTGAGCGGATGGAAAAGGCGCCCATCGAGGATGGGCGCCGGGGCATTATTTGCCGCTGTACAGATTCAGATCGCCAAAGTGTTTCTTCTGGATGGTGGCGTAGGTGCCATCATCGTGTAACGCTTTGATACCTTTATCCAAAAGCGCTTTCAGCTCAGTGTTACCTTTCTTAATACCGACAGCGGTTTTGGCCGGCAGCAATTCACTATCGACCGGCTTGCTGACTTCATAGTCGACGCCCTTTGGCGACTTCAAGAAGCCCAATTCGGCTTGCAGCATGTCCTGGATGCCGGCGTCGAGACGGCCGGACGTCAGGTCGGAATACACCTGATCCTGGTTCTGGTAGGCCTGGGTTTTCACGCCGGCCTTGTCCAGCACGGCTTTGGCGTAGGCTTCCTGAATGGTGCCTTGCTCGTAGCCGACGGTTTTTCCTTTCAAAGACGCAACGTCTGCGGTGATACCCGAGCCTTTCTTGAACACGTAAGCGGTCGGGCCGGAGAACAGCTCGCTGGAGAAGTCGATGACTTTTTCGCGGGCTGGGGTCACGGTCATCGACGAGATCACACCGTCGAATTTATTGGCTTTGAGGCCCGGAATCATGCCGTCGAAGTCACTTTCGACCCACTTGCACTTGACCTTCAGTTCGGCGCAGATCGCGTTACCCAGGTCGATGTCGAAGCCCACCAGGTTGCCGTCGGCCGCTTTCGACTCAAACGGTGCATACGAAGGGTCAACGCCAAAGCGCAGCTCTTTGTATTCCTTGGCCAGCGCGGAGCCAGCGGCCATGCACAACGCCAGTGCAGAAAGGGTCAGCAATGCTTTTTTCATTATTCAATCCCTAAGAACCAATATGAGCGCTTGTGGCGCAGAATTATTGTTACTGGAACGCGTACGACCTATAGAAAGTAGCAATTTCCGAACCAGAGTCCCGAACAAGCGTTTTAAAAGGTGGGGATTGGTAGATGAGGAGGGGATTGATGCACGGAAACGGGCGTCGTAAAAACCTTGCACCATTTCAGTTCGATGTTGGGATTTCGCGGGCGCTGCATTCCCTGTGGTGAGGGGATTTATCCCCGATGGGTTGCGAAGCAGCCCCCAGCATTCATCAGGGAGAATTGCATGCTCAGGTTTTGCGACTGCTGCGCAGCCGATCGGGGATAAATCCCCTCGCCACAGGTAGTCATTCAATTCAAATGATCAGTGTCCCGGGAAAGGGGGTCAGGCAAGGAGGTTTTGTAGCGTGGCCAGGCTGTCCGCCTCATCGACAGTCTTGTCCTGCCGCCAGCGCAGCATCCGCGGGAAACGCACGGCAATCCCGCTCTTGTGCCGCCGTGACAGGGCGATGCCTTCGAAGCCCAGTTCGAACACCAGGCTCGGCTTGACACTGCTGACAGGGCCGAACTTTTCCACAGTGGTCTTGCGCACGATGCTGTCGACCTGGCGCATTTCCTCGTCAGTCAGACCCGAATAGGCTTTGGCGAACGGCACCAGCGCACGCTCGCTGGAATCGGGCGGGCCATCCCAAACGGCGAAGGTGTAATCGCTGTACAGACTGGCGCGACGGCCATGCCCGCGTTGCGCGTAAATCAATACGGCATCGACGCTGAACGGATCGACCTTCCACTTCCACCAAACGCCCATATCTTTGGTGCGACCGACTCCGTACAGCGAGTCGCGGGCCTTGAGCATCATGCCCTCGACGCCCAGGCGTCGGGAGGCTTCGCGCTGGCGAGCGAGGTCGAACCAATCCGTACCGGTCAGCACCGGGGAAGCCAGCAGCACCGGACTGTTGCAGCGGGCGATGACGTCTTCCAACTGCGCGCGCCGCTTGGCCTGCGGCTCGTTGCGCCAGTCTTCGCCCTGCCATTCCAGCAAGTCGTAGGCGAGCACCACCACCGGTACTTCTTCGAGGATTTTCTTGTCGAGGGTTTTGCGGCCGATCCGTTGTTGCAGCAGGGCGAACGGTTGCACCGCTGGCGGTTCCGGCGACTGCGGATCAAAGGCGTCTTCAGTCAGTGGGTGGGTGCTTTTCCACACCACGATTTCACCGTCGATCACCGTGCCATCGGGCAAACCGTGCACCAGTACATCAAGTTCGGGGAAGCGCTCGGTGACCAGTTCTTCACCCCGTGACCACACCCACAATTTCCCGTCACGCTTGACCACCTGCGCGCGGATGCCATCCCACTTCCACTCCACCTGCCAATTGCTTGCAGGGCCGATCAATGCTTCGAACTCTTCGACCGGTTGTGCCAAGGCGTGCGCGAGGAAAAACGGGTACGGCTGGCCGCCGCGCTGGGCATGCTCGTCAGCAGACTCTGGCGCAATCAACTTCAGATAGCTGGCGGCGTTCGGCCGGTTGGACAGGTCGGTGTAGCCCACCAGACGCTGGGCCACGCGCTTGCTGTCGAGCCCGGCCATCGAGGCCAGTGCCCGGGTGACCAACAGTTTCGACACACCGACGCGAAAGCTGCCGGTGATTAGCTTGATACACAGCATCAGGCTTGGTCGATCCAGCAGCGCCCAAAGTGCTGGCAGTTGCCGTGACAGGAACTCCGGTGTTTCACCGCGCAATGGCAGCAGTCTGTCCTCGATCCATTCAGCCAGGCCGGCGTCGGAGCTGTGCGGATTTTCCGGCAGCACCAGCGAAATGGTTTCCGCCAGATCGCCGACCGCTTGATAGCTTTCCTCGAACAGCCATGGCGTCAGCCCGGACACCTCGACTGCCAGTTCACGCAGGATCCGCACCGGCACCAGTTGCCGTGGCCGACCACCGGACAAAAAGTACACCGCCCATGCCGCATCCTGCGGTTCGGCCTGAGCGAAATAAGCCTGCATCGCTGCCAGTTTGGCGTTGCTGGACGTGGTGGCGTCGAGTTCTGCGTACAACTCGGCGAAGGCCTTCATACTTGCATCTCGGCGACGGTCGGTGCAGAGGCGATGTTTTCTTCTTCGTCATCGCCGTATTCAGTGTTGAAGCCTTTGGCATCGAGGCCTTGTTCGCGCAGATGCCGCACGAGCACGCCGATCGAGCCGTGGGTGACCATCACTCGTTCGGCGCCGGTCTGGTTGATCGCCCAAAGCAGACCCGGCCAGTCGGCGTGATCGGACAGCACGAAACCGCGATCGACCCCGCGCCGCCGGCGGGTGCCGCGCAAACGCATCCAGCCGCTGGCGAACCCGTCGCTGAAGTCGCCGAACCGCCGCATCCAGGTGCTGCCCCCTGCCGATGGCGGGGCGATGACCAAGGCCTGGCGCATGATCGGATCGCTTTTTTTCACGTCACCGGCGTAGATCGTCGGCGGCAGATACACCCCTGCTTCGCGATAAACCCGGTTCAACGGCTCGACCGCGCCGTGACTGAGGATCGGGCCGAGGGTTTCGTCGATGCCGTGGAGAATGCGCTGAGCCTTGCCGAACGAGTAACAGAACAACACGCTGGCCTTGCCCACGGCGATATTGGCTTTCCACCACTCGTTGATCTCGCTGAACACCTGCGCTTGCGGCTGCCAGCGGTAGATCGGCAGGCCGAACGTCGATTCGGTGATAAAGGTGTGGCAGCGCACCGGTTCGAACGGTGCGCAGGTGCCGTCCGGCTCGATCTTGTAATCGCCTGAGGCAACCCAGACTTCGCCGCCGTATTCCACACGCACCTGGGCCGAACCGAGCACGTGCCCGGCTGGATGGAAACTCAGGGTGACGCCATGGTGGGTGAGGCGTTGGCCGTAGGCGAGGGTTTGCAGGTTGATGTCCTGACCCAGACGCGCGCGCAGAATCCCTTCGCTGGCGCTGCTGGCCAGATAATGCTGATTGCCGGTGCGGGCGTGATCGCCATGGGCATGTGTAATCACCGAACGCTCCACCGGCCGCCACGGATCGATATAAAAATCCCCGGCGGGGCAGTACAAACCTTCGGGGCGGGCGATAACAAGGTCCATGTCGTTACCAGAAATGGGGGGCTTGTTAGCTATGAGGTTTGGGCGGGGTCAGAAGTTCTATGGATTTTTTGCGGAGGGATAGAAAGCCATTGTGGGAGCGAGCCTGCTCGCGAAAGCGGTTTATCTGACACATCGATTCTGAATGTGCCACCGTCTTCGCGAGCAGGCTCGCTCCCACAAGTGATCGGCGTTTATTTGCCGGGGGTGAGGGTCAGGCGCGTCTTGCCATACACCCGATCAAAGTTCTGCGGCTGCATCGGCAACCCGATGTACTGGCCCTTGAGCCACTGATCAATGCCATTGAGGTAGTTCGGGCTGACCGGATTACCCGATTGCCCCGTACCGTTCTGTCCCATCAGCGGTTCGGCCTGACCGAAGTCGACGATAAAACGCATCGACGGCGCACGCGTGGTGGTGAAGTCCTGGCCCCAGGTAAACGCCGAGGTGTTCAGTGTGGTGTGATCGCCGCCAGCCGCGAGCGGCCCACGAACAGTCTGGCCATTGGCGTTCTTCCACACGTAGGTGTGCAATTTGCCCCATTGCCAGGCTTTGTGATCGCCACCCAACTGGCTGTCACCAGCGGCAATCGCTGCCGCGAAGCTGCGGGCGAGAATCACCGCTTTGTCCTCTTTCTGCGGCGTGCGCAGGTCATCCCAGAACGGACTGTCCTCGCGCCCCAGCAGATGATCGGCTTGCGCGGCGTAGGACAAATCACCGTTGGCGATAAACGCTTTCCACGCCGCGCTGGACTCTGGGCCTAGTTCGTCGAGGAAGATCTGCTTCATGCTTTCTTGCAGGAACAGTTCATAAATCGCCGCATCCGCCGAGGTCGGGCTGAGTTTGCCGTCAAACGCCATCAATCGGGTGAACGCCTCGCGGGCTTTGCTGCGATCGGTTTCCGGCAGGGCGTCGATCGCCTGTTTCAGCGGTTGTTTCATCCCCGGCGCTTCGAACACTTTTTTCAGCTTGGCGGCAAACGTGGTGGTCTGGTCGTACTGCATGGCAATCACGCTGCGACTGTCGTGCTTGCCGCTGCCGGCGAGTTCAGCAAGACGCTCACCACGTTCCGGCGCGGCCCAGGAGTTCGACAGTTGCATGCCGTAACCGTGAGGAATCACGCGCTGGTTGGCGGTGCCGAGCCAGCCTTGCGCCGGGTCCTGATCGTATGGGTGCAGCATCGGGTCGGCATAACCGTCCCAGTCGTAACGACCTTCCCAGCCCGGCGACGGCAGCAGGCCTTCGCCTTCGCGACGGTTGGGGAAGCGGCCGGTGACTTGCCAGCCGATATTGCTGGCGTCGGCGAATACCAGATTCAGCGCGATGGCGCGGATTTCCCGGCTCGCGTCCGAAGCGCGCTCAACGTTCTGCGCACGACTCAGATCAAAAAATGCGTCCAGGGTTTTGTCGTCGGTGAAGCTCGGCGTCTGCAAGGCCAGGCCATAACCGTTGCCTTGTGCGGCAGCCTGGGCGCTGTTGAGCAACGCGCCGTGGCGGGTTTCGTACACCGCTTCGCGAATCGGCCGCTGGCCTTTGACGAAATAGGTTTCGTTGCGCACGCCTACAGGCTGCCATTTGCCATTTACTTCGTAGGAAAGGGTGCTGCCCTGACGACGGATTTTTTCCAGGAACAGGTCCTGGTTGTCGCCGAGCACGCTGGCCATGCTCCACGCCACTTTGCCGTTGAAACCACCCAGCACCATCGGCAAACCGGCTACGGTCACGCCGGCAGCCTGATATTTAGGCGCACGAATCTGTACGAAGCTCCAGAGCGACGGCGCGGCCAATGGACCATGGCTGTCGCTGGCCAGCAGGCTTTTGCCGCTGCGACTGCGTTGCGGGGCAATCGCCCAGTTGTTCGAAGAGGGGGTGCCGAGCAGGTTTAGCGTCGACAGTTGCTGGCTGGCGCTGCTCAGTTCGCTCAGACCGGGGATTTGCCCGCTGAGCTTGAGGCCTTGCAGCTTGTCGGCTTCGGCCAGCGGCAGATTTTCGTCCGGGGCGGACGGGGTCAGCCAGGCGAGTTTGTCGGTGGTCACGGTTTGCGCGAGCACCAGTGACGAGATTTCTTCCGGCAGGTTGGCCGATTGGCTGAAGTTCAGTAGGGCGAAAATCAGCGCGGAATCTTCCGGCTTCCAGTATTCCGGCTTGTAGCCGCTGGCAGCGAGGTCGCCCGGCAGTTTGTCGGCATAGCGGAACAGGTAGGCGTTGACGCCGCGCGCATAGACTTCGAAGAATCGCTTGAGCCGCGGTGACGAGGCCTTGTAGAGCTCGGCGGCGCTTTTTTTCAGATTGACCGCGCGCATGTAGCGGTCGGCGTCGAGCATCGAGGCGCCGGAGATTTCCGCCATACGGCCCTGAGCGAGCAGGCGCAGGGTGACCATCTGGTTGATGCGGTCGCTGGCGTGGACATAGCCGAGGGCGAACAGCGCGTCGTGGAAGCTGTTGCTTTCGATCAACGGCATGCCCATGGCATTGCGGCGTACCGAAACGTTCTGCGCCAGCCCTTTGAGCGGTTGCACGCCGGAGTTGGGAGGGAGGGTGTCCTGAGCGTTCCAGGTCTGGCAACCGGACAGGCTCAAAACACTGGTCACTGCTGCGGCAACGCCGAACCGGGGAAGAAAATGTGTAAGGGCTGGCGAGGCCATGGCAAAGCTCCTGCGGGGGTGTCGAGGCTGGGGGCGCAATAAAGCCGCTACGTTAGTGAGCGGGAGGTGGCCGCGCAAGCGGGGCGAGTGGTTATTTCTTGCCACTGATCGATGATCGTTTCATGACTTGCTTAGGTGAAGGGAGGGATGTTGAAGTGCGGCCAATCAAATGACCCTTGCGAGAAGACCTCTATGGAGCTGCAGGCCAACGCTGCACTGATCATCATCGACCAGCAAAAAGGCATCCTGCAGCCGCGATTGGGGCGCAGGAACAATCCGCAGGCTGAAGAACGAATCCTTGATCTGCTGGCGCTTTGGCGCCGCAGCGGGCGGCCGGTGATTCATGTGCAGCACTTGTCACGTTCGCCGGATTCGGTGTTCTGGCCGGAGCAATCCGGGGTGGAATTTCAGGAGAGGTTTTTGCCGCAGGACAGCGAGTGGCTGATTCAGAAACAGGTGCCGGATGCGTTTTGTGCCACTGAACTGGAAGCACGGTTGCGGCAGGCCGGGATCGGGCAGTTGATCATCGTTGGCGTGGCCACGAATAACTCGGTGGAATCCACGGCGCGTACAGCGGGCAATCTGGGGTTTGATACGTGGGTCGCGGAGGATGCGTGCTTCACCTTCGACAAGGCCGATTATTTCGGTACGCCGCGTTCAGCCGAAGAGGTGCACGGGATGTCGCTGGGCAATCTGCATGGGGAGTATGCGACGGTGGTCAGTGCCGGACAGATTCTGGCCGTCGCCTGAGAACTCTGTGGGAGCTGGCAAGCCAGCTCCCACAAGGATCGCGATGTACACAAAATTTGTGACAGACGCTGATTAACCTGTAGGAGCGAGCCTGCTCGCGAAGGCGATTGATCAGGCGATGATGATCTTCGCCCGAAGCATCAAGCCCCGTGGCACTTCTTGAATTTCTTGCCGTTGCCGCATGGGCAAGGGTCGTTGCGGCCGACGTCTTTCAAGGCGTTGCGCACCGGTTCCTGGTGAGCGTGGCCGCAGTTCGGGCCGTGGACGTGGCCATGGTCATGATCGTGGTGATGGTCATGATCATGATCGTGGTTGCAGTCAGGGCCATGGACATGAGGTTGCTGAGTCATCGGTGTTGCTCCGGAATTAAATCGGCAGGGATTATCACGCCATTGCGCTCAAGGTGCACGTAGTGAGCGATGAATAAACCGGTTTCCATTTCGCCCTGCAAACGATAGGGGATCTGCTGGTCCGGTTTTTTCAGCATTTTCACCACGTCCTTCACCTTCGGCCATAAATTGGTGCGGATCGGCACTTTGAAGTACGCGCTGCGTTTGGGCCCGACGGTAAACCAGTGTTCATGCTCGCCCTCAGCCAGCAACATGTCGGCCAGATGAATGCGGTATTCCAGGCCGCGCACGGTCAAGTCGCTGTCGTTTGGATTGTCGATGCGAAAGTGCAGGATGAACTTCTGCTCAAGCAACTTGGCGCGCACCACTTCGACTTTTACCAGGTGCACGGCGGGGTCGACGCGGTCATCGCTGAACCACGACGCGCAGCCGCCGAGGTTCAGCATCAGCATCAGAACAAACAATCGCAGTGTGTGGCGTTGACCGAGCATCGAGTGACTCCCTTTGTGCTCCAGTCTAGTTGCCGCTGTCTTTACGCGCCGAAATACCCCGCACAGCACTTCTTGAACTTCTGCCCGCTTGCGCACGGGCAGCTGTCATTGCGCCCCAGCTTCAATTGCACAGTCGGGTCGATGAAGTACCAGCGCCCGGCGTTCTGCACAAATGAAGAGCGTTCGCGGTGGCTGTGTTCGCCCTGGCTGTCGTGCCAGCGCGCGGTGAAGGTGACGAAGGCGTGTTCCGGCTGGCCGCCGAAGACTTCCGAGCTTTCGACGTCGAGGCCGAGCCAGGTGCTTTGCGCGCTCCAGGCACTGATCGATTGGCGATCCAGCCCCGCTTGCTGAGCAGGCAGGGTGGTCGCCACCAGATAGTCGATCAGCCCCAGCACATAAGCGCTGTAGCGCGACCGCATCAAGGCTTCCGCGCACGGCGCCGGCAGGCCTTCGTGATAGTGACCGCAGCAGGCATCCAGCAGATTGCCGCTGCCGCAAGGGCAAATGGCTGTACTCATTGCATTACCACCAGTATTTCCCGAAGTTTTCCGGATTGGCCCAGAACCTTGAATTGAGCCAGTCGGGGACTTGTTTGTAGTCAAGCAGATCATAGGTGAACAGGGTCAGCACTTGATCGTCGCGTTGGAAGCGTTCGCTGGCTTGCAGTGCCAGCGAGTAAAAATCGGTTTCCTGCCAGCCGCTGGCCGACAGATCCGCCAGCACCGCAATGCGACTGGCGTTGAGGTTGCGGATCCCGCCCAACAGATTCAGGCCGTCACGCTTGGGCAAATGTTCCAGGCAATCGACCACCAGCGCCAGATCGAAACGTTGCGCCGCCAGCTCGGCAGGCAAGGCACCGGGCGCGGCGTGGGCGACGATGGTGTCCGGATGCGCTTCTTTAAAAGCAGTCAGCGCCGGGAATTCACTGGCGCCGATCAACAGCAGACGCGCCGGGGCGTAACGATCCAGCAAAGCGGCCAACGCCTGTTGCGGCGTACGGGAAGAAATGGCGACGTTCATCGAAGCTCCTCAATCAGACCGCCAAGACTAGCCTGCCTGACTGCGGCGGCAAAGAGCCCGACCACGCAGGTTTGCGGCAAATGCGCCAAAGTCCTGTGAACACGGTCGCAAACAGCAATGGCCTATTGCTGGCGGAGATTAAAACTCCGGTCTTTACTCCCTGAATCGGTTTTAAGCCGATCCCTCAGGAGAAAACTAGATGAGCATAGTTCGGACAGCATTACCCTTGGTTCTGCTAACCAGTGTGTTGACTGGTTGCGCAGGTTTGCAGAAAACCGACTGGCCGACCTGTGCGGCGGTCGGCGGTGTCGTCGGTGCCGGTCTTGGCGCGACGGAGAGTTCGGCATGGGCGGGCTACGGTGCGCTGATTGTCGGTGGTACGGCAGCAGCCTATTGCTGGGTACACGGTGATGGCGACGAAGACGGCGATGGTGTGCCGGACAGTCGCGACAAGTGCCCGGGCACGCCAAAAGGCGTTCAGGTCGATGCTGACGGTTGCCCTCCACCAGCGCCTGCACCCGTGGTTGAAGAAGCTGTCGTGGTCAAGGAAGAAACCATTGTCATTCGCGATGTTCACTTCCAGTTCGACAAAGCCACGCTGACCGGTGCCGACAAACAAGTGCTCGACAAGGTCGCTACGCGCCTGAAACAGGAATCCTCGACCGCGCAACTGACCGTCACCGGTCATACCGATAGCGTCGGCAGCGATGCCTACAACCAGAAACTGTCTGATCGTCGCGCGCACTCGGTGGTCAAGTACCTGGTTGAGAGCGGCGTGCCGCAAAGCAGCTTCGTTTCGGTGACCGGCGCCGGTGAAAGCCAGCCAGTCGCGGACAACAAAACCGCTGACGGCCGTGCGCAGAACCGTCGTACAGAAATCAAAATCAACCGCTAGCCCTCTCGCATCCGCGGCTTGTGCAGTCGCGGATGCGGGTCTTTACTCCTGTGTAACCGGTATGGGCCGGTGACACAGGAGCTTTCACAATGACTGTTTTCTCAAGGTCCGTCTTGCCGGTGCTGCTGCTTGGCAGCTTGCTCACCGGTTGCGCCACCCACAGCGATGGCACTGCACCCCTCAATCAACGTACGTGGCCGATCTGCAGCCTTCTCGGCGGGCTGGTCGGTGGCGGCCTCGGCGCCATTGAAAGTGGCGGTTGGGCCGCTGGCGGCGCAGCGCTGGGGATACTTACCGGCGGACTGATCTGTTATGCCCAGGACGGCGATAAAGACGATGACGGCGTGTTCGACCGCCGCGACCGTTGCCCCGATACTCCGGCCAATACCCCGGTCGATCACCGTGGTTGCCCGCTGCCACAATATCCGGTCGTAGAGAAACCGGTCGAACCGGCCCCGCAAACCGAAGTCATCACGTTGAGCGATGCCGGCAACGTACTGTTCGATTTCGACAAGTCCGACCTGACGCCCGCCGCGAGAGCCCAACTTGATACGCTGATGGACAAATTGCGCAATGCCGACGTGGTCAGCATCAAGGTCATCGGTCATACCGACAGCAAAGGCTCGGATGCTTATAACCAGGCATTGTCGGAACGGCGCGCCAGCAGTGTCGCGGCTTATTTGCTGAGTCAGGGGCTGGCACCGAACAAACTGACCAGTGAAGGACGAGGCGAGAGTGAGCCGGTGGCCGATAACGCAACCGACGAGGGGCGCGCGCAAAACCGTCGCGTGGAGCTGCACATCAATCGTTAGGAGGTGTCTGTAGTCCGCGAGCTAGAGCTGCCGGGGCGATCATCGTCGATCCGGCAGCCATTTAGCGGCTCGGCGAAGATTTTTCATTTTTCCCTCTGGCTTATCCCCCGCAGAAGCCGTTACTGTGCGCCCAAAGAATAATTCGCAACACGGGGGAGCGTATGAAAGTGTTCTGGGGGCTGGGGCGGTTATTGACCCTGCTGTTCTGCTGCGTGGTACTGGCCAATCAGCTGGTGCCGTTCGTACATCCGCTGCATCTGCTGGTCAATCTGGCCGGCGCTCTGCTGTTGCTGATCCATGTGTTCGAAGTGCTGCTGTGCAATCGCAGCCTCAAGGGGCGCGCGCACCCTTGGCGTGATCGTGGCCGCATCCTGCTGTTCGGCGTATTCCATCTGCAAACCATCCCGGCCCCGGCCGCTCCGGAGGCTTCTTCCCATGCGTAAATTGTGTCTGCTCGCTGCTTTTATCAGCCCTTTGGCCTGCGCCCAGGTGGTCAGCGTCGAAACCAATTCCCTGATGCGTCTGCCCAACACCGCCGGCACTTTGCAGCTCGAACGACTGGAAGTGGCCGATTATGGCACCTTGCTGGTTCCGGCCAACGTGACCGAACTGAGTGTCGGCGAATTGCGCCTCGGTCATGAAGCACGCATCGCTATCGTTCCGGGTGAACAGGCTTTTGAGATGAAGGTCATTCGTGCAGATTTGAGCGAAGGCAGTCAGATCACCGCGCGCGGTGCGCCGGGCACCTACGAAAAAGCCGCCCGTGCCGGGCGCAATCTGAATCTGCAATTCAAGGCACTGAACGCGCCGCAACTGTTGGTCGATGCCCGTGGCGGTACCGGTGCGCCGGGTTTTGTCGGTCTCGATGGCGGCAACGGTGAAGATCCAGGGTGCACCTATGGCTCGGCTGGACATGGTGCGGATGGCAGTGACGGTGGCGACGGTCAGCCAGGTGCTCCGGGTGCGCTGGTGCGGCTGGAAGTGCCGCGCGACTTCCCGGTTGAGCAAATCAAGGTCAACGTCGCCGGCGGTGCTGGCGGCCCGGCGGGTGTTGGCGGCAAGGCAGGCAAGGGCGGCAAATCCAAGGGCTGCCTGGTGTATCGCGCCGATGGCGGCAAGAGTGGCAAGGCGGGGGCTGATGGGCAGCCTGGGCCAGTGGGGGCGGCGGGGGCTGTGACGGTGCAGCGCTTGTAAAAGCAGACCCTCATCGGAACGCCGCCCGCCCAGCCCTCTCCCGGAGGGAGATGGGGCCGACCGAGGTGACTCACGCTATCCATCGACCTGAAAAACCGAGTCGATTATGGATTCAAAGCCAATCTTTCAAGTCGGCGTAGCTCTTCAATATCCCCCACTCAGTCCCCTCTCCCTCCGGGAGAGGGCTAGGGTGAGGGGCTTTTGATCTAATCCCCGATCTTCAAATCATCGGCCTCGCCGCCGCAATCGCCACCAGCACCAACCCGACAATCAAATTAATCCCCACCACCCGCCGGATTCGCCCCAGCACTGCCGCACCCGCCGCCCAGTCCTTCGCTTCAACCGCCTTACGCAACTCCGGCAGCATCAACCCCTGAATCCGGATAAACAGCGCCGTCATCACCACATACAGCCCGATCATCACTTGCACATACTTTGGCGCGGTCTCAAACCCGACCTGCTGCAAATGCAACATACCCACACCACTGATCGGCAACAGAATCACCGCGACCCAGACCCAGCGGAAAAAACCTTGAAACACTTCCACCCACAAGGTCAGCCGGGCAGGGCCGTCCAAGGCCTTCACAGCCGCCGGACGCAAGACCATCCAGGCGAAAAACATGCCGCCGACCCAGACCAGAGCGGACAGGACATGCAGCGGATAAACGAGGCTAAAAGGTGTCATTGGGGCACTCCGTTCTGCGCGGGATTAATTAGCGGGGTATGATAGCCGCCATCCGAAACCACTGAAAATTTATCCAGCGTTTTTTGCGCCCGACAATCCATGATCAGCACTGAACTCAAAACCACGATCCAGGGCGCCTACTCGCGTTTTCTAGAGGCCAAGAGCCTCAAGCCGCGTTACGGCCAGCGCCTGATGATCGCTGAAATCGCCAAAGTCCTCGGTGATATCGATACCGACGACGAAGGCCGGCGCAGTGGCGACCCCGCAATTGTTGCGGTGGAAGCCGGCACCGGTACCGGCAAGACCGTGGCGTACAGCCTCGCGGCAATCCCGACGGCGAAACTGGCCGGCAAACGTCTGGTCATCGCCACCGCGACCGTGGCCCTGCAAGAGCAGATCGTCTACAAGGATTTGCCCGACCTGATGCGCAACAGCGGGCTGAACTTCAGCTTTGCCTTGGCCAAGGGCCGTGGCCGCTACATGTGCCTGTCCAAGCTCGACATGCTGTTGCAGGAAGGCCACGCGCAGACCGCCACAGCCCAGCTGTTCGAAGAAGAAGGCTTCAAGATCGAGGTCGATGAGGCCAGTCAGAAGCTTTTCACCAGCATGATCGAAAAGCTCGCCGGCAATAAATGGGATGGCGACCGCGACAGTTGGCCCAATGCTCTGGAAGACGCTGACTGGGCGCGGCTGACCACCGATCACAGCCAGTGCACCAACCGCCATTGCCCGAACTTTGGCCAGTGCGCCTTCTACAAGGCCCGTGAAGGCATGGGCAAGGTTGACGTGATCGTCACCAACCACGACATGGTTCTGGCTGACCTCGCATTGGGCGGCGGTGCCGTGCTGCCGGATCCGCGCGATACCCTTTACGTGTTCGACGAAGGCCATCACCTGCCGGACAAGGCGATCGGCCACTTCGCTCACTACACGCGCCTGCGTTCCACCGCCGACTGGCTGGAAACCACCGCCAAGAACCTCACCAAACTGCTGGCCCAGCATCCGCTGCCGGGCGATCTCGGCAAATTGATCGAGCAGGTGCCGGAACTGGCGCGGGAGATCAAGACCCAGCAGCAGTTCATGTTCAGCGCCTGTGAGCAGATCGCCGATTTCAAACCCGGTGAAGACGTCGAAGGTCGCGAACGGCCACGCCATCGCTTTGTCGGTGGGGTGATTCCCGAGCACATGCGCGAAATGGGCATCGAGCTGAAAAAAGGCTTCTCCCGTCTCAACGATTTGTTCACCCGTCTGACCGACCTGCTCAAGGAAGGCATGGACGGCGAGGTCAACATCGGCATTGCCAGCAACCAGGCCGAAGAGTGGTATCCGCTGTTCGGCAGCCTGTTGTCCCGTGCGTCGGGCAACTGGGAACTGTGGACGGCGTTCACCGCCGAAGACCCGGAAGACAGCCCGCCGATGGCCCGCTGGCTGACCCTGGCGGAGAGCGGTTCGCTGTTCGACATCGAGGTCAACGCCAGCCCGATCCTCGCGGCTGAAACTTTACGCCGCAGCCTGTGGAACGTGGCGTACGGTTGTCTGGTGACTTCGGCAACCCTGACCGCGCTCGGCACTTTCGACCGTTTCCGCATGCGCGCCGGCCTGCCGAAAAAAGCCGTCACCGCCGTGGTGCCGAGCCCGTTCCACCATGCCGACGCTGGCGTGTTGCGGGTGCCGGATCTGAAGGCCGATCCACGCGACGCCGCCGCTCACACGGCCGCGATCATTCGCGAGTTGCCGGATCTGGTGGAAGGCTCGCGCGGCACGCTGGTGTTGTTCTCTTCGCGCAAGCAGATGCAGGACGTATTCGACGGCCTCGACCGCGACTGGCGCAAGCAAGTGTTCATTCAAGGCAACCTGTCGAAACAGGAAACCCTGAACAAACACAAGGCTCGTGTCGATGGCGGCGATTCCAGCGTGCTCTTCGGTCTGGCCAGTTTCGCCGAAGGCGTGGACTTGCCCGGCGCGTACTGCGAACACGTGGTGATTGCCAAGATTCCGTTCTCGGTGCCGGACGATCCGGTTGAGGCGGCGCTCTCGGAGTGGATTGAAGCCCGGGGCGGCAATCCGTTCATGGAAATCTCCGTGCCCGATGCCTCGCTGAAACTGGTTCAGGCCTGCGGTCGTCTGCTGCGCACTGAAGAAGATCGCGGCACCATCACCTTGCTCGACCGGCGTCTGGTCACCCAGCGCTATGGCAAGGCGATCCTCAATGCGTTGCCTCCTTTCCGTCGTGAAATTTCCTGAGACATAGGTGGGCAGTTTTGCCCACTTTGTTGTCTATCTCTCTGCCATCGCTTTTCCATTGGCCATTGTTGGTCGTTAGGGAGAACTCCGTTCTTATGATCCGCCGTTCGTTGCCTGCCGTGTTTGCCTTGATCTTCGCTGCCCCGTTGCTGGCGGCGCCTGCTGCGCCGCAAACACTGTTCAACTTTGTCCGTCCCGCCGACGTGGTGAAAATCGCCACTGAAAACGCCGACCTGCCGCAAGCCAACGCCGAGCAAACCCCGGAAGGTGAAGTGCTGCGACGCGTGACTTTCAACCCGGCGGCCCGCCCGACCTTGCGCCTGACCCCGCAAACCGGTGCCTGGGACTGGTCGCAGTCCGGCATGATGAGCCTGCGCATTCAGAGCGCAATGAACTGGGCCGTGACGGTCTACGTGCAGATCCAGAGCAACAATGGCCAGACATTGACCAGCCGCGTCGACCTGCCGGCCGGCCCTGCGCAAACCTTGCTGGTGCCGTTGGTGGCGACCACGCCGCTTAGCAAGGGCATGAAAGCCGGGCCACCGATGCCAATGACCGTTGATGGCCAGCGGATTCTGCTTGCCAGCAGCAGCGGGGAAATCGATCGCAGCCAAGTGGTGTCGGTGAGCCTGTCGATGGAACAGCCGAAAGTTGCCCAGAGTTTGCTGCTAGAGCGCTTTGGTGTGCAGGACGGTGAGGCGGTCACGCAAGCGGTGTACGGCAATCTGGTTGACGCTTACGGGCAATCGACCCGCAGCAAATGGCCGGAAAAAATTGCCAGTGACGAACAACTCAAATCCGCCGCCGCCAGAGAGCAGCAACAGCTGAAAACCTGGCTGGCCGAGCGCGAAAAGTCCTCGCTGGACAAGTTCGGCGGCTGGAGCAAAGGCCCGGCGTTCAAGGCCAGCGGTTTCTTCCGCACCGAAAAACGTGATGGCCGTTGGTATCTGGTCACGCCTGAGGGGCATCCGTTCTATTCCCTGGGCGTCAACACCGTCACCCCCGACGTCAACCAGACCTACGTGGCCGGGCGCGAGTGGATGTTCGAGTCCCTGCCAAAGCCCGACGAACCGCTCGCCAGTCACTTTGGCGAGGGCGACAACCGTGGCGGCAACGGCGCCGATCAGGGCCGAGGCTACGGCAATGGGCGCTGGTATGACTTCTACGGCGCTAACCTGCAGCGGGTTTACGGCGAGCCCTGCAAACCGGATAGCGACAGCAAGGCCGGGGTCGCTGAAGCGGCCAAGGCTGGCGCAGTTGAAGAAACCGCAGTGAAAGCCGCCGAGCCTGCGGCACAGTCAAGCGAACCGAAGGCCGGTGTCGCCGAAGCGGCGAAAACCGACGCCGTGGCGACGACGGCAGAAAAAGCCGCTGATCAACCCGTTACGACTCCGTGCACCGCCACGGTCGATGAGCAGAAGTGGGCCAGCCACGCCCTTGATCGGCTGCAAGCCTGGGGCTTCAACACGGTCGGCAACTGGAGTGCTGACTCGCTGAGCGACGCGGAACGCGTGCCCTACACCTTGCCGCTGGCGATCGTCGGCGATTACGCCAGCATCAGTACCGGCAACGACTGGTGGGGCGCCATGCCTGACCCGTTCGACCCGCGTTTCGCCATGGCCACCGAGCGCGCCGTGGCCATCGCGGCCCGCGATCACCGCGACGATCCTTGGCTGATCGGTTACTTCGCCGATAACGAATTGGCCTGGGCAGGCGCGGGCGACGATCCGCAATCGCGCTACGCACTGGCTTACGGCACCTTGAAAATGACCACTGACGTGCCGGCCAAGCGCGCGTTTCTCAAGCAACTGCGCGACAAATACCGCAATCAGGCGGGGCTGTCGAAAGCCTGGGGCATTGACCTGCCGGCCTGGGAGTTGATGGAAGATCCGGGCTTCGTGCCGCCGCTGCCGAATCCGGAGCACCCGGAGATCGAGGCTGACTTCAAATACTTCCAGAAGGTCTTCGCCGATACCTACTTCAAGACCATCTCCGACTCGCTGAAATGGCACGCGCCGAATCAACTGCTGCTCGGCGGCCGTTTTGCCATCAGCACCCCGGAAGCCGTGGCCTCCTGCGCGCAGTATTGCGATGTGCTGAGCTTCAACATGTACACCCTCAAGCCGCAAGACGGCTATGACTTCGCCGCGTTGAACGCTATGGACAAACCGGTGCTGATTACCGAGTTCAACTTCGGCTCTGCTGATCGCGGCCCGTTCTGGGGCGGCGTGACGCAACTGGCCAAGGAAGAGGATCGCGGTGCGGCGTACGCCAACTTCCTCAAACAGGCGCTGAGCGAGCCGTCGATTGTCGGCGTGCACTGGTTCCAGTATCTGGACCAACCGGTGACCGGGCGTCTACTGGATGGCGAGAACGGCCACTTCGGTTTGGTCGGGGTGACGGATCTGCCGTATCAGAGCTTTGTCGAGACGGTACGCAAGAGCAATTTGCAGGCGGTTGATCAACTTGGCAAACAGGCGGAGAAAGCCGCAGCGGTCCATGAAGCCGAAGGCGGCAGGAAAGGTGAGGCCGGCAAAGGCCCGGGGCAGGGCGCTGGCCATGCCGGTGGGCATTCGGGCAATGGTCATTAAGGCGTGATGCGCTAAAGATCGCAGCCTTCGGCAGCTCCTGCATGGGACACGCTTCTCTGTAGGAGCCGCCGCAGGTGATCTTGCTTTTGATCCGACCGCCTAGCCCACAGCTGTTCCCAAAACCCTCAAGGGCTGGAACAATGCGGGCCACTTTGTAGAGCGTTTTCGCGGGGGAGTTGCGGGTGCAGATTCAGGGACATTACGAGCTTCAATTCGAAGCGGTGCGCGAGGCATTCGCCGCACTGTTCGACGATCCCCAGGAACGCGGCGCAGCTTTGTGCATCAAGGTCGGCGGAGAAACCGTCCTCGACCTCTGGTCCGGCACCGCCGACAAGGACGGCGCCGAGGCCTGGCACAGCGACACCATCGCCAACCTGTTCTCCTGCACCAAAACCTTTACCGCCGTCACGGCTCTGCAATTGGTCGCCGAAGGCAAGTTGCACCTGGATGTTCCCGTTGCCCGCTACTGGCCGGAGTTCGCCGCCGCTGGCAAAGAGTCCGTTACCCTGCGCCAATTGCTCTGCCATCAGGCCGGCCTGCCGGCTTTGCGCGAGCTGCTGGCCCCCGAAGCGCTCTATGAATGGCAAACCATGGTCGACGCCCTCGCGGCCGAAGCACCCTGGTGGGTGCCGGGCACCGGTCACGGCTATGCCGCGATCACTTACGGTTGGTTGATCGGCGAACTGCTCCGTCGTGCCGATGGTCGCGGGCCGGGGGAATCGATCGTTGCCCGTGTCGCCAAACCATTGGGTCTGGATTTTCACGTCGGTCTGGCGGACGAAGAATTCCATCGTGTGGCGCACATCGCCCGCGGCAAGGGCAATGCCGGCGACGCCGCCGCTCAGCGTCTGCTGCAAGTGACGATGCGCGAGCCGACCGCCATGACCACCCGCGCCTTTACCAATCCACCGTCGGTGCTGACCAGCACAAACAAACCGGAATGGCGGCGCATGCAGCAGCCGGCGGCCAATGGCCACGGCAATGCAAGGAGTCTGGCCGGGTTCTACGCCGGTTTGCTCGACGGCAGCCTGCTCGAAAGCGACATGCTTGAAGAACTGACCCGCGAACACAGTATCGGCGAGGACAAGACCCTGCTGACTCGCACCCGTTTCGGTCTGGGCTGCATGCTTGATCAACCCGACGTACCGAATGCCACCTACGGCCTCGGCCCGCGTGCGTTCGGGCATCCGGGCGCGGGCGGCTCGATCGGTTTTGCTGACCCTGAGCATGATGTTGCGTTTGGTTTTGTGACAAATACCCTTGGGCCGTACGTCTTGATGGATCCGCGCGCGCAAAAGCTCGCGCGGGTGCTTGCCACTTGTCTGTAAAGCGTCATCAGAGGTTCCAGGGCCGGAACCTCGAAAGGTTTTTCGATTCAAAGCGACAGTTTATCCGGGCGAAAGTGCTCTGATTTTTCATTACTTCATTTTGTGGATTTTCAATGTCATCTAAAAAGACACTCGCCCTGGCCCTGTGTGTTGCGATCACCGGTTGTGCACAGACTCCTAAAAATGATGCGGACGGCGGCAGTTGGTGGCCGTTTGGTTCTTCCGACAAAGTGGCGGCCAAAGAGCCGGCACAGGCCCCAGCACCGTTGAAACCTGCTGCTACTGCGCCGGTTGCCAAAACTGAAAGCAGCAATCCATGGTATTGGCCGTTCGGCTCCGACGATTCGACCGCCAAGGCAGATGCCAAGCCTGAAGTGAAGCCTGAAGCCAAACCGGTCGCCGTGGCCAAAGCCGAGGCTGACAAGGGCGGCAAGTGGTGGTGGCCGTTTGGCGGCAAGGATCAGGACACCGCCAAAGTAGTGCCGATGCCGGATCCGAAAGTCACTCAGGCTTGGCTTGACGACTACGAACCGCGCCTGCGTACTGCCATTCAGGACAGCAATCTGCAACTCGAGCGCCGCGACAATGTGCTAGTCGTCACCGCGCCGGTCGAAGGCTCATTCAACCCGGATCGTCCGGCGATGCTGCTGCCAGTCACGCTTGGCCCGTTTACCCGCGTGGCGAAAATCCTCGAAGCCGACCCGAAAACCGCCGTGCTGGTACTCGGTCACAGCGACTCCAGCGGCGCTGCGCCGGCCAACATCAAATTGAGTCAGGAACGTGCTCAAGCCATTGCGGCGATCTTCCGTCTCAGCGGCTTGCAGCGTGATCGCCTGATGCTGCGCGGCATGGGTTCTGAAGCGCCACGTGCCGCCAACGACAGCGTTGAAGGTCGTGCCCTCAACCGTCGCGTTGAAATGCTGGTGACTCCGCAGAACACCATGGTTGCGCTGCTGAGCAAATACAACATGCCAGCGCCGAAGCCAGTGACCCTGGTTGCT
This sequence comes from Pseudomonas sp. LBUM1652, assembly GCF_059716105.1. Taxonomy (NCBI): domain Bacteria; kingdom Pseudomonadati; phylum Pseudomonadota; class Gammaproteobacteria; order Pseudomonadales; family Pseudomonadaceae; genus Pseudomonas; species Pseudomonas sp. LBUM1652. The sequence continues at coordinate 1,415,710 of NZ_CP166804.1, forward strand.
GCGCAGGACGCCAAGCCAGTGGCCAAACCGGTAACCCCGGCGCCAGCCGCGAAAAAAGCTGCTGTACCGACCACCAAGAAAGCCCCTGCGAAGAAAGCCGCCGCCAAGGCTCCAGCCAAGAAGGCACCGGCGAAGGCTCCAGCGAAGAAAACCGCTCCAGCCAAAGCCGCCGCGACCGACAAGAAAGTCGCCGCGACCGATGCCACCAAGAAGTGATCCGCTAACGAAAAGGAATGCGCCATGACCCAGGCTCTGGCAGATATGCGTCGTGATTACACCCGGGACGGTTTGACCGAGGCACAAGCCCCGGCCGAGCCGTTTGCGCTGTTCCACCAATGGTTCGCCGACGCGGTGAAAACCGAGCAGGCGCCGGTGGAAGCCAACGCCTTGACCCTGGCCACGGTCGATGCGGACGGGCGTCCGCATTGCCGCATTCTGCTGCTCAAGGGCCTGGACGAGCAGGGTTTCACCTTCTTCACCAATTACGACAGCGCCAAGGGCCAGCATCTGGCGGCCAATCCGTTTGCCGCCATGACCTTCTTCTGGCCGACCCTGGAGCGCCAGGTGCGCATCGAAGGGCGGGTGGTGAAGGTCACACCGCAAGAGTCCGATGCGTATTACCAGGTGCGTCCACTGGGCAGCCGCCTCGGTGCCTGGGCATCACCGCAGAGCCGGGTGATCAACGGGCGCGGGGAACTGGAGGATTTGCTCAAGGCGACCGAGCAACGCTTCAGCGATACTCAGCCAGATTGTCCGGAACACTGGGGCGGTTATCGCTTGCTGCCCGAGCGCATCGAATTCTGGCAGGGCCGTCCGAGCCGCCTGCACGATCGCCTCAACTACCGTTTGCAGGGCGCCGACTGGATTCTTGAACGTCTGGCACCTTAAGCAGTCTACCGAGCGGGATACCCTGCCGCAGCGGCCTCAAGCCACTTCGGCAGGTCCCGACGCTTGATCTTCTGCGCATGTGCATGGGCCAATTGTTCAAGCATAAAAGCGCGTTTGCCTTCATCCTTGCCGGCCAGCGACAGTGCCAGGTCGCGATCAACCCAGCGTTTGATCCGTACGTACAGCCACCCATGGAAGTACAGACCGGCGACGGTGGTGACGACAATGATGAAGTAATCCATGAAAATCCTTGGGTCGGCGGCGCAAGAAATGGAATTTGGCGCTAATGTTGGGTGAGTTCGCAGGGCGCCTGTACCGGGCCTGAATGAAAGCAATTTTATCCGAGCTGCGTCGTGACAGGCGTCAAGCTGCGGAGTTTAATGAATACCTGTCCTTTGGAGTTGATGCTATGCGTAAGTCTGTTCTGCTGGTTGCTTCCTTTTCCACGATGGCGATGTTGCTTACCGGCTGCCAATCGAGCCTGACCGGTGACTCCTACTCCCGTGACGAAGCGCGTCGCGTGCAGACGATTCGCATGGGTACCATCGAATCCCTGCGTCCGGTGAAAATCGAAGGCACCAAGACCCCGATCGGCGGCGCAGCAGGCGCAGTGGTCGGCGGTGTCGGCGGCAGCGCCATCGGTGGCGGTAAAGGCAGCATCGTCGCTGCTGTGATCGGTGCGGTGGCGGGTGGTCTGATCGGCTCGGCGACCGAAGAAGGCCTGACGCGTACCCAAGGTGTGGAAATCACCGTGCGCGAAGACGACGGCAGCATGCGCGCCTATGTGCAGCAGGTTCAGGAGAATGAAGTGTTCCGCGTTGGCGAGCGTGTGCGGATTTCGACCGTTGGCGGGACCAGCCGCGTTTCGCACTAAGCGGGAGCGAGCGGCAAAAGAAAACCCCGATCAGGTGACTGGTCGGGGTTTTTTTGTCGGTGGCTTTTCAGCTTTTCTGAATCAGGCTTGTCAGTCTTCGCGACAAAGCCCGATGCAGTAAGTCAAATCGTCCCTGAAGGGCGTATTGACGATTTGCATGATTTCTCTGGCTTGAGTTTCCGTTAGATCATGTTCACCCATCGGTACATCTTTCAGAGATTCCCACCCCATGACGTTAAGAACCGCCTGCTCTGAAGTTTGTGGGACATCTTTATCATATTGCAGTGAGTTGTCTGGATTTGGTTCAGGGAAAAACCCGGAAAGCGCTAAAAAAATCATTCTCGAATACTCAATTTTTCACTTGGTCGTGGTGCGTCTTTCGGGTTTTGCTTTACCAGTTTGCTCACCCGTTTTTATATCGAACTCGCCGAGATGGTCTCCTTCCCAGTTATAAACCTCGACAGCACCATGTTGATGGTCCCACTCATAAATACGCTTTTTGCTCTCCCAGCGCTTGCGATGTCCTTTTTTACGAACCGGTACTGCATCGGGGAAGGCCGGAAGTAACTTGGGTGGCATATGGTAGTCGTGGTCACCAGACACCGGACGCGCAACCACAATATAGAGTGGCCTGACCCCCGAATCCGCCGGAAACACCAGAATGAAGTCCCTGTACTCCGGCGGATAAACCGGATTCACCAGAATCCCCTCTGCCGCTTTCGTCGGTGGATACACCCAGATATGCGGCGCCTGCGGAGCTGCCTCCAGCGCGGGGATGTCGAGAATGTCAGAGCCATCCACGGCGGGTGTCCAGATCAGTTCGACGCCTTCACCCAAGTCAGCAATGAACTGGCTGCCGCGCGAAGTGAATTGCACGACATCAACCATTTCCCAATCACGATTCTTACCGGTGTAGAAACCGTAACCCTTGAGGCTGCCGTCGGCCTGTTGCTCGACCCGCAGTCGAACGCGGGTACGGGCCTGTTTCAGGGCGAGCAGTTGATCGTCGGTGTAGAGGGCGCTGTCGCCAAGGCTCGAGGGCATGAACAGCGCGACCAACCCAACCAACGTGGCAGCAGCAGTGCTGGCGGCAACGGCAGGCAACGCTTCGAATGCAGATCCGGCCAGAGCAAAATTGCCGAGTCCTGTCGGGATGGCCGTCGCGCTGATTTTCTTCAGCGCGACGGCACCGTTGGCATCGGCTTCGCGGGCACCGAGCAGGATCAGGTCGCCGTAGTCTTTCAAACTATCGGTCGGCACCATCCCCGGAGGATTGGAGTAATCAATGATCGCGTCCGGCAACTTGCAGGACTTGGCAAACACGCATCCGGCGCGCACTGGATCAGGCTTTTTGGCTGCAACCTCACGATTGCGCTCAAACGCCTCCTGCCGCGCCAGCATGGCGTCGTAAGCGTTTTGTCTGGCTTCGCGCTCGGCCAGTTCTGTGGCTGTCATGTAGCGGTAGGTGACGTGATGCCCGTCGCCCGCCGGTGGGTTGGGAACCCTGGGAATGTCCTTGCTGCCAGCCACTGATCGTCCTTCCGTTCATCCATCGACAGCCCCTCGGAAGGGGCTGCACGACGTTAACGAAGCAGGAATTTTGTGGCTGTAGGACGCGTCTCTAAAGGCGAGGGGATTGTTCGCTTTGTTGCAGGAGAATGGCTTGAAGGTAAATTTGTGGCGAGGGGATAAATCCCCTCGCCACAAGTGTTCTATGCGGTAGGCAAAGTGTTGTTTCGACGACTCGCCGCCGCCGTCACCGCATAACCGATCAACGCCGCCAGAATCGACCCCGTCAGAATACCCATCCGGTCCATGCCCGCGTATTCACTTGCACCCGGAACAAAGGCCAGAGAGCCGACAAACAGGCTCATGGTGAATCCGATGCCGCACAGAATCGCCACGCCCAGCACCTGACCCCAGTTGGCGCCTTGGGGCAGGGCGGCGATACCGATCTTCACGGCCAGCCATGTCAGGCCGAATACGCCGACGGTCTTGCCGAGCAGCAGGCCGACCGCGATGCCCATCGGTACGTGGTGGGTGAAGCTTTCGACGGTGACGCCGCTCAGCGACAGGCCGGCGTTGGCGAAGGCGAACAGCGGCAGAATGCCGTAGGCGACCCATGGATGAAGCGCGTGTTCCAGCGTCAGCAACGGCGAAGGCTCGGCGTTTTTCGTCCGTAGCGGGATGCAGAAGGCCAGGGTCACACCGGCCAGCGTTGCATGGACGCCGCTCTTCAGTACGCAAACCCACAGGATCAAGCCGATGATCATGTATGGCCCGAGCTTGACCACGCCGAGCCGGTTCATCGCTACCAGCGCCGCAATGCAAGCGGCCGCGAGGCCCAGCGACAGGGTCGAGAGTTCGCCGGAGTAGAAAATCGCGATGATCACGATGGCACCGAGGTCATCGATGATCGCCAGGGTCATCAGGAACAGCTTCAGCGACACAGGCACACGCTTGCCGAGCAGGGCCAGTACGCCGAGGGCAAAGGCGATGTCGGTGGCGGTAGGGATTGCCCAGCCGCTCAGGGCGGCCGGATTGTCGCGATTGAGGAACCAGTAGATCAGCGCCGGCACCAGCATGCCGCCGACAGCGGCCGCACCCGGCAGGACGATCTGCGACGGCTTCGACAACTGGCCGTCGAGCACTTCGCGCTTGACCTCCAGGCCGATCAACAGGAAGAACAAAGCCATCAGGCCGTCATTGATCCACAGCAAAAGGGGTTTGGCGATTTTCAACGCGCCGATCTGCGCTACCACCGGGGTGTCGAGCAAACCGGTGTACAGCCACGACAATGGCGAGTTGTTGATAATCAAAGCGAGGATGGCCGCGGCGATCAATAACAGACCGCTGGCAGCTTCCAACTGAAAGAAACGCGTGAAAGTGCTACGCAGAGGCAAGGTCGCTCTCCATCGATGAGTCAAAAAGGTGGGACACCCTAACCCGTACGGTTAGTTGTTAAAACAAAAGTTATATTCTTTTTTGTTATATGTCGTTACAACGCCTTTACCCCGAACCACGCTGAGCCTAGCAGTTGCCGGACATATTGAGACTCAGCTGTATCTGTGCGCGATGTAGGTTTTTTCCTAAGCTGACGGATGAGCCTTTTCAGGAGGCCAATCTCCTGCCCGATTCAACGAGAACCATGACCATGAGCGACAACCGACAGTGGGCCCGCGAAGCCATCCGTATCATCGAAGCGGATTTTCAGCGCAGCGCCGACACCCATCTGATTCCCTTGCCGCTGCCAGGTTTTGCGGGCATCGAGTTGTACTTCAAGGACGAGTCGAGTCATCCGACCGGCAGCCTTAAACATCGGCTGGCCCGTTCGCTGTTTCTCTATGCGCTGTGTAACGGCTGGCTCAAGCCCGGCGCGCCGGTAATCGAGGCGTCCAGCGGTTCGACGGCGATTTCCGAAGCGTATTTCGCGCGGATGCTGGGGCTGCCGTTCATTGCGGTGATGCCGGCGACCACGTCGAAAGAGAAGATTGCCCAGATTGCCTTCTACGGTGGCCAGAGCCATCTGGTAAAAGATCCGACGCAGATTTATGCCGAATCCGAGCGTCTGGCTCGAGAGCATGGCGGTCATTTCATCGACCAGTTCACCTATGCCGAACGGGCGACCGACTGGCGGGCGAACAACAACATCGCCGAGTCGATCTTCCAGCAGATGCGCTACGAGAAACATCCCGAACCGAGCTGGCTGATTTCCAGCCCCGGCACCGGCGGCACCACCGCGACCCTCGGTCGTTACGTGCGCTATCGCCAGCACTGCACCCGCGTGTTGTGCGCTGATGCCGAGCGTTCGGTGTTCTTCGATTACTACCAGACCGGCGACGCCAGTTTGCGTCTGGATTGCGGTTCGCGGATCGAAGGCATTGGCCGGCCAAGAGTGGAAGCGTCGTTCTTGCCGAAGGTGATCGACGCGATGGTCAAGGTGCCGGACGCCTTGTCGCTGGCGGCCATGCATTACCTGGCGCAACGGCTGGGGCGGCATGTTGGCGGTTCGAGTGGCACCAACCTGATTGGCGCATTGATGGCGGCGCAGCAAATGAAAGCGGCGGGGGAGTCGGGGTCGATCGTGGCGATTCTGTGCGATGGCGGCGAGCGTTATGCCGACACCTATTACGATCAGGACTGGCTCAAGGCGCAGGGCTATGAGTTGAGCGGATTGATTGAGGCTGTGGCGGCGAGTGCCGAGCGGGGAGAGGCGCTGCCGACTTCGGTGTTGCGCGCCAATATCTGACACACCGAAATCAAATGTGGGAGTGAGCCTGCTCGCGATGGCGTAATAACATTCAACAGCAATGTTGACTGGATTACCGCAATCGCGAGCAGGCTCACTCCTACAGGGTTTTGTGTCAGTCGGTAATACCCAGGATGTCGCGCGCTACAGCCTCGGCAATCCGAATCCCGTCCACACCCGCCGACAGAATCCCGCCCGCATAACCCGCGCCTTCACCGGCCGGGAACAGACCCTTCACGTTCATGCTCTGCAGCGACTCATTACGAGTAATGCGTAGCGGCGAAGACGTGCGCGTTTCGATCCCGGTCAACACCGCATCGTGCAGCGAGTAGCCGCGAATCTGCTTCTCGAACGCCGGCAGCGCTTCACGAATCGCCTCAATCGCGAAGTCTGGCAATGCCAGGGCCAGATCGCCCAGCGCCACGCCCGGTTTGTAGGACGGCTCGACTTCACCCAGTTCGGTCGAAGGAATGTTGTTGATGAAGTCGCCAACCAGTTGCGCCGGGGCCTTGTAGTCGCTGCCGCCGAGGATAAAGGCGTGGGATTCCAGACGCTCCTGTAACTCGATCCCGGCCAGCGGGCCGCCCGGATAATCTACTTCCGGGGTGATGCCGACGACGATGCCGGAGTTGGCATTGCGCTCGTTACGCGAGTACTGGCTCATGCCATTGGTGACCACACGGTTCGGCTCGGACGTCGCGGCGACAACGGTGCCGCCCGGGCACATGCAGAAGCTGTAGACCGAACGGCCGTTCTTGGCGTGGTGCACCAGTTTGTAGTCGGCGGCTCCCAACTTGGGGTGGCCGGCGTATTTGCCCAGACGCGCACGGTCGATCAGCGACTGCGGGTGTTCGATGCGGAAACCCACCGAGAACGGCTTGGCTTCCATGAACACGCCACGGCTGTGGAGCATGCGGAAGGTGTCGCGGGCGCTATGGCCGAGGGCCAGAACCACGTGTTTCGAATGCAGAGTCTCGCCGCTGGCCAGTTGGACCCCGACCAGTTGGCCGTCTTCGATCAGCACATCACTGACGCGCTCCTGGAAGCGCACTTCGCCGCCCAAATCTCGGATCTGTTCGCGCATGTTTTCAACCATGCCGGTCAGACGGAACGTACCGATGTGCGGCTTGCTGACGTAGAGGATTTCTTCCGGTGCGCCGGCCTTGACGAACTCGTGCAGGACTTTGCGGCCAAGGAACTTCGGATCCTTGATCTGGCTGTACAGTTTGCCGTCGGAGAACGTGCCCGCACCGCCTTCGCCGAACTGCACGTTGGACTCGGGGTTGAGCACGCTTTTACGCCACAGGCCCCAGGTGTCCTTGGTGCGCTGACGCACTTCGGTGCCGCGTTCGAGGACGATCGGCTTGAAGCCCATCTGTGCCAGCAACAGGCCGGCAAAGATCCCGCACGGGCCGAATCCGACGACGATAGGTCGCTGGCTCAGGTCGCTTGGTGCTTCGCCTACGAATTTGTAGCTGACATCCGGCGCCACGTTGACGTTACGGTCGTCGGCGAACTTGCCCAGCACTTTGGCCTCGTCGCGTACGGTGAGGTCGATGGTGTAGATGAAGCACAGTTCGGAGGACTTTTTGCGCGCATCGTAGCTGCGCTTGAACAAGGTGAAATCGAGCAAGTCATCGCTGGCGATGCCCAGACGTTGCACGATGGCAACGCGCAGGTCTTCTTCGGGATGGTCGATTGGCAGCTTGAGTTCAGTGATTCGTAACATGGCGAGGATCCGGGTTCGCGGGGCGCACAACTGCGCCAGGGCGTTTGAAGGCCGCGATTATAAGCCGCAACCGCCGGATCCGGTGAGGGTAAAACGATCAGTCGTTACGCGAACCGCCGAAATACCCGCAGCCACGCCGCACCTGACCGTCGATGCGCAGTTCGGCGCTCATGTGCTGCACGCTGCCGGTGCTGCTGTCGACGCAACGTTGCGGCGCGACCCACAATTCGATGCGCTGGTTGTTGGCTTCGCTGCTGAGATTGAAGCGACCGTCGCCCAATTGCTCTTCAACGTATGGGACGGCGAGCGGGGGCTGGCCGTCGCGGTCGATGACCATGCCTTTGCTGCTGACCTTGACGTTCCACTCAGGGCCATGGCCGGCGGCGCGCAGAATCAGCAGCTTGAAATTCGGATCGTCACACGCGGTGCCCGAACGTTCGACGCGATAGAGCTGGGCAAGATCGAGGCGGTCACCGGCGATCTTGCCGCGCACGTCGGCGAACAACTTGCCCTGGTCATCGGCCAGGGTCGCGGCCTCTTGCAAGACGCTGGTGCCGCCAATGTCGTTGACCACGTATTGGCGTTGATCCTGACACGGCTGGAACACCAGCTTGCCGTCGGCAGCGGTCAGTTGCCCCTGCATCCGTGTCTGCCCCACGTGCGAGGCACTTTCTCGCGGGCCATCGAACAACTGGCAGGCGGCAAACAACGGCAGCAGGGCAACAAGGACTAACGAACGGGCAACACGCATCTTCGGCTCTCCAGACAAGTGCCGCCACGTTACGCAGGCTGACCGTTCATCACAAGGGTTTAGCCGACGTGAAAAGTCTGACCGGTTTGCAGGCCTTCGACACTTTTGGCGTAGGCCAACGCCACATCTGCTGCAGGAACCGGCTTGTAGCCACGGAAATACGGGGCGTAGCTGCCCATGGCTTCCAGCAAAACGGTCGGGCTGATCGAGTTCACGCGCAAACCGCGTGGCAGTTCGATGGCGGCCGCGCGAACAAAACTGTCGAGGGCGCCGTTGACCATTGCAGCCGAGGCGCCGCTGCGGATCGGATCATGGCTGAGCACGCCGGTAGTGAAGGTGAACGAAGCACCGTCGTTGGCAAACTCGCGACCGATCAGCAATAGGTTGACCTGGCCCATCAGCTTGTCTTTCAAGCCCAGGGCGAAGCTGTCTTCGTTCATTTCACCCAACGGTGCGAAGGTCACGTTGCCAGCGGCGCAGACCAGTGCGTCGAACTTGCCGGTTTGTTCGAACAGTTTTCGGATCGACCCGCTGTCGCTGATATCCACCTGCAAATCGCCGCTTTTGCGGCCGATACGAATAACTTTGTGGCGTTGCGACAGTTCTTTGTCCACGGCCGAACCGATGGTGCCGCCCGCGCCTATCAACAGAATTTTCATCGTGTTGTGCCTCAAGTGATTGAACGAGGCTTCAGTCTAGAGTGGTTTTTTCTGTGGATAAGCGCGCTAATGGGCAACCTTTGGTTTTCAAATGGAAACAATCCATGAGCGAGATGGATGATCTGGCCGCGTTTGCAGTGCTGATCGAAGCGGGCAGTTTCACGTTGGCGGCGCAGCAACTCGGGTGCAGCAAGGGCCAGTTGTCCAAGCGGATCAGCCAACTCGAAACGCGCTTTTCCGTGGTGCTGCTGCAACGCACGACCCGGCGTTTGAGCCTGACCGCTGCCGGTGCGGCGTTGTTGCCACAAGCCCAGGCCCTTGTAGTCCAAGTCGAGAGAGCGCGTCAGGCATTGGCGCGATTGAAGGACGACATGGCCGGGCCGGTGCGTATGACGGTTCCGGTGTCCCTGGGAGAAACCTTCTTCGATGGTCTGCTGCTGGAGTTTTCGCAAAAGTATCCCGAGGTGCAGATCGAACTGGAGCTGAATAACAGCTATCGCGATCTGTCCCGGGACGGCTTTGATCTGGCGATCCGCAGCGAGGTGGCCAACGACGAGCGGCTGGTGGCCAAGCCGCTGCTGGCCTGGCAGGAAATGACCTGCGCCAGCCCGGCCTATCTCGAGCGCTTCGGCGAGCCGCTGACGCCGCAGGCGTTGACCGAGCACCGTTGTTTGCTCAACAGCCACTACAGCGGTCGCGAGGAATGGCTGTATCACCAGCAGCACGAATTGTTGCGGGTACGCGTCTCGGGGCCGTTCGCCAGCAACCATTACAACCTGCTCAAGAAAGCGGCGCTGACCGGTGCCGGCGTCGCTCGATTGCCTTCGTACCTGCTGCAAGCGGAATTGGCTGACGGGCGCTTGCGCTGGCTCCTGCGCGATTACCAGACCCGGCGCATGCCGATGTATCTGGTGCATCCGTATCAGGGTGGATTACCGAAACGCACTCAGGTATTGGCGGACTATCTGATAGGTTGGTTCAAACGCAGCGGCGAGGCGCTGGATCGGCTTTAGCGGTAGCGCTTGGCGATCAGATGATCGATCGACAATTTCCCCGGTCCGGTCGTCATCAGATACAGCAGCACCGCTGCCCAAGTGCCGTGTGTCGGGTAGGCATCCGAATACACAAACAACTGAATGGTCAGGGTCATCCCCAGCAACGCCAGCGCCGAAAATCGTGTGGCGAAGCCAATCAGAATCAGAATCGGGAAAAAGTGCTCGGCGAACGCGGCCATGTACGCGGCGATTTCCGGCGACAGCAGCGGCACGTGGTATTCGCTGGTGAACAACGGAATCGTCGAATCGGCCAGGCGTGGCCAGCCCAACTCAAAGTTGCCGTCGAACAGGTCGATGGCCAGGCCTTCAACCTTGGTCTGCCCGGACTTCCAGAACACCGCGGCAATCGAAAAACGCGCGATAAAGGCAATCAGGCTGTGGGGGATTTTCTCCAGCAGCGAGATGGCGCGGGTGATCAGCGTATTCATGGCAATTCCTTGAAGTTCAGATGGGTGATGACGTTATGAGCGATCAGCAAGGCCAGGGTCTGGCTGAGATCGAACGGCGGGCTGTTTTCTGCGGCTGCCAATAGCGGCTGGCCATCGAGCAAATGGCGGATGAAAACGCCGGCGCCGTGATCAAGGGCAAACACCTCGACATCGAGGCCATTGCGCAACACCAATGCCTGCTGTCCACGATTGAGTTCGATGCCTTCCAGCGTCGCCTCTCGCTGGTGTGCGGCCCAGATCGCAACCACGGCATAGCCTGAATCGAGCAGGTACAGGGACGGATGAAGTTCGAAGCCAAGTTCGCTCAGGGCTTGCGGGTCACTCAGCGCAGCGGCGATCTGTTCCGGCGGGATCGGGTTTGCGTCGGCGGCGTGATAGGCGAGGGTGCGTAACTGCTCAAGGCGTGCCACATCGGCCAGATACGGCACGCTTGAGGCCGGTTCAAACGCAGCGATGAAGTCCGCAAACCCTTCGCCGTAAAGGCTCATCAACGGACTTTGTGGTGGCTGACTTTGTACGAATACAGCCGCCATGGCTCGGAAGAATTCCTCGCCAACCAACTGCGCAACCACCGGATAACTGTCGCCCAGTGCGTTGATCAGCGAACTCTGCACGTTGTTGCGATACACCGCGAAACGGCTGGCGGGATCCGCACCGTTGGCGCTGTAAAGGCCTTCGGGGCAGGGCAACTGCACATTGAGCAACGCTGCCGTGAACGCGGCTTGAGAGCTCATGATCGATCCCCCGCGTACTTCAACAGCACTTCGGCCTGCTGCGCCTCGGCCATTAAGACGTCGAATGCCGGCACCTGATTGTCACGCTCGATCAACGTCGCCACCGGGCCGATGCGCTCCAGCACTTGCCGGTACAAATGCCAGACTGCTTGATCAATCGGCGCGCCGTGATCGTCGATCAGCAAACGGTCGCCGAGGCTGTCGCAATCTTCGGCAAAACCGGCCAGATGAATCTCACCGACGGCGTGCAATGGCAAGGCATCGAGATAGGCCAATGGATCGCGCAGATGATTGATGCACGACACGTAGACGTTATTGACGTCCAGCAACAAACCGCAGCCGCTGCGGCGAATGACTTCGGCAATGAAGTCAGCCTCGTCGAGGGTCGAACGTTCAAAGGCCAGATAGGTCGCCGGATTTTCCAGGAGCATTGGCCGCTTGAGGGCGTTCTGCACCTGATCGATATGTTCGCAGACGCGGTTCAGCGTCGGTGCGTCATAGGCCAGTGGCAGCAGGTCATTGAGGAACACCGGGCCGTGGCTGGACCAGGCCAGGTGTTCGGAAAAGGAGTGGGGTTGATAACGCTCGATCAGATCCTTCAGGCGTTGCAGGTGTTGAACGTCCAGCGGGCCTTCAGCCCCGATGGACAATCCGACGCCGTGCAGCGACAGCGGATACTGCTCGCGAATCAATCCCAGAAAATGATGAAACGGGCCGCCGGCCACCATGTAGTTTTCGGCGTGGACTTCGAAGAAGCCGATGTCCGGTAATGAGCCGAGCACTTCACGCAAGTGCCCGGTCTTGAGCCCCAACCCGGCACGGGGAGGGAGCCCTGAACGGGCTGCCTGAGTGCAGGAGTGGGCATGGTCGTTAGGTGTGAACATGATCGTCACTCAGGCAGCCGACTGATCAGGACTTGGCTTTGAACGCTTCCATTTGACCGAAACCGGTAGGCGAGGTTTTGCTTTCGGTGGTGGCGCAGGTGCCTTTCGGAACGAGTTTCCAGGCGTTGGCCTGATAGTCCATTTTTGCGGTGCCGGCACAGGTGGTGCCTGCGCCTGCAGCGCAATCGTTCTTGCCTTTCATGGCCACTCCGAAGCATTTTTCCATGTTGGCGTCGGCAGCGTGAACGGTGGAAACGGCTGCGATGCTCAGGGCAGAACCAAGGGCCAGAACCAGGGCGGTAGCGGACAGGGTGCGGGTGGTAGCAGTCATGATGTTTCTCCGATTTTAGCTTGGGTTTTACAAGCGATTTGCGCTTGCTTGTCCCTCTAGAGAAACGGCATGGCGATGCGTTACAGCGCCAGTGAGAAAAAAATTACAGCGAATGGAATAACTGCGTCGTTCTGATCGTGAATGGTTCTAGAGACCTGTAATTTCTGACAGTAGGAAACGCTTAAGTGGGTCGGTAGATTCCGAACGTGGCAGGTGAATGACAGGAGCAACATCATGACCAGGGCTGAACAGGCAATCGACTATGCGACAGTGAATCTAAAAACCAGATAGGCGCCTGTGACACAAAAAACGGCCCGAAAGCCGTTTTTTGATTACCACAATCGCTCACCCCCAGATGCCGGTTTCTGCCAGTTTTTTCCAGGCCGTCACCCGTGCTCTATAGTCATTTCAACGGCCACCCTCACAGGCCGATTTACCAGGACGGTATCTTATGTCGAAGGATTGCTCAGCTTCTGCTGTGCCATTGCGCAGAACTTTATCTTTGGCTCTCGCCGGCACGCTGCCCTTGCTGTTCGGGACGGTATGCGCCCAGCCGCAACCGGAACCTCTGGACACGCTCAAGCGCATCAACCACAACTACAATACTCTCAAGGATTCCTGCCAGGAACCCGATACCGGTGCCGCGCGCGGGCTCTATTACTGCAGCGGCGTGACCTTGCGAATGGTCAATGACGGGCCGTTCAATCCTTGGGATTACAGCCCTTACGCGATCAAGATCGGCGCGACGTCTTACTCGTGGATTCGCAAGGATCTGAGCACCCGGATCCTGATCCATCCGGCCGGGTTTGTTTTGCGAAACCCAACCGATGCTGCCGCCCTGAATCTACCGGTCAAGGAGCAGGGCTTCACCTGCATTTACGCTTTCGATGGTGGTACTGGACCAGAACGCAAGTGGTATGGCTGCGGCTTTTTCGACAGTCGTGAACCGCCACGTACGGCCCAAGGGGGGATGGACAATCGCAATGCCGCGCTGGCTTACGGCACCTGTGCGGAAGCCGGGGTGAGCACTGCTGAGCAATGGACGCAGAAATATACCGGGCTGATGAAAGGGCCGATCCAGTACGGGCAGTGTTCCTGGAATGCGGAGAAACCCAGTGACTGGAACGCTATGATCCGGGTTCATGAATCCCGACCAAACACCACCAATAAGGACCCGTTTGCCTTCAGTGCTCAGGTCAACGAGTTCATGTTGAAGAATGCCACCGCGACCAACGATGGCAGCGAGAACATGAAGTACATCGATGCCTTCATCTACAACGTCAATAGTACGCAGAACTTCGCCACCCGCGGCGATCAGGCGCCGCCGAAACCGGAAAACGGCCTGAACAGTGCGCGCAACTTTCAGAAGAAACTCCAGGCTCAGGGCTACAGCGTGCCGATCCTGCGACTGGATTTCACCCAGCCGGCGGAGCAGCGCTTCAGCTACGTCGCCGCCGATCAGGCGATCGACCTGACAGCGGCGGGTGGTGTTCAGCCACCAGTGGTTGCGCCGACATCGAACTACATTGCCAGCGCGACCTGGGTCGAGCGTTACGATCCGGGCAGCAAGAAAAACGAATGGTCGCTCAACGTCACGCCGACCGCCCAGGGCAAGGCGATACAGGCCAGTGATCAGAATGCCTTGTATCAGGAGCTGTTCGCGCTGCATGGCGCTGACAGCCAGTGGCACGACCACGAAAAATCAGCGGGCAGCATGCGTCAGCAACTGGCGTGTCTGGTGCAGAACTATCCAGCCAAGACCGAGTGGAATCTGGAACCGTTTCGACCTACCGTCAGTCCGCAGGAAGCGGCCAGGGCCGGTTGCAATCCAGTGCCGGTTCAGGCCCCGCAATACATCGCCTCGGCCGACTGGGTCAAACGTTACGACCCCGGCACCCGCAAGGATGAGTGGAGCCTGAGCATTGTGCCCACGGCGGTGGGGCGGGCCTTGCCCAACGAACAGATCGGCGCTTTGTACGACCAGTTGTTCGCCCTCAAGGGCGCGGACAGCAACTGGCGAGACAACGAAAATTCCGCCGGCAGCATGCGCCAGCAATTGAACTGTGTCCTGAACAACTATCGCAACAAGACGCCATGGAATCTCGAGCCTTTCCGGCCGGCGTTATCGGACAACGAAATGCGGGCCACGGGTTGCAACCCGGTCCCGCGTTGACGGTGTGTATTGGCTAATCAAGGAGATGCGAGCCATGAAGAAAAGTCTGTGCAGGGTCGTTCCATTACTTATGCTGCCACTGCTGGTGCAAGCCACAGGTGCGTACGCCGAGTCATGCGACGAGACGCTGAAAAAGGTTGAATCGTTGTACAACAAAACCGTCGAAAGCTGCGGTCAGGATCCCGCTTCGGACTGTTCGGGACTGTTGGTTCGAGGAACGCACCGCGCCGATCCGGCCAAGGGGCAGAAATGGGATGTCTGGAATCCCAGTCCGAAAGCCGTCGAGCTGGGTACGTTTGCCGCTTCATACATGCGTGCAGACGGCATCAGTTATGAAGACCCTGGCATGAGCACGCAGAATGGCTATCTCATTACACCAAGGGATCTGGTGCGCGATCCGGAAACGCCGGTGCATGTCTATTGCGCGTTTCCCAACGATGCCTGGACCGACTTTCGAGATGATCGCGGCTGTGGGGACAGCAAAAACACCGCCCCGAAAGAGGCCGTTTGCCAGTCCATGGCGCCGCCTGTTTCGAACCCGAATGCCTGGGTCGCGCACTTCATCCAATTCAACAACAACCGCCAGCAGGATCAGTTGCAGTGTGGTTTCAATATGCGTAACCCCATGAGCAGCAAGGAGCGCGTCGACGCCTTCCGCAATTTTATGGGCGCACGCAAAGTCATCAACAGTCGCGAGTTCCAAACCCAGACAGAACTGCGTTTGGGTAACCCGAAAACCGATGAACTGCCAGTTCTGGCGTTTTTCTACAGCGATCAGCGGGGCTTGAACGATGCCTTGGCCAACCAGCGCGATTACAAAGCCAGGACCGGGAAGGATCGCAACATCATCAAGATCGATTTCCCGAGAACCCCGGTCGCCAAGGCCAGCTTCTCGTGCATCCAGACCGCCGCTCCACCGGCGCAACAGTTCTGTACCAGCTACTTCGAATCAACCACCTGGGAACAACGGTCAGATCCGAAACTGGGGCCGGATACCTGGTCGCTCTCCGTCGTGCCGACCGCATGTGGCCGGGCGATCAAGGATGATCAGACCGATCGTATGTTTGCCGAGTTGTACAACAAGCACAAAGACGATCCGCAATGGCGCCAGTACAGCATCAACGGTGGGTCTTTGCGCCGGCAAATGGTTTGTCATCTCGCGGCCGTCTACGACGGCAAGCCTGTGAGGAACAAACCCGAATGGAACCTTGAACCGGCCCGGCCTTACGTCGATCAGGCCACGGCGGTAGCGCAGCACTGCAATCCGTTCTAATCCCCCACTGTAGGAGTGAGCCTGCTCGCGATGGCGTCGTGTCAGACACCATGATGTTGAATGACATACCACCATCGCTAACAGGCTCACTCCTATAAGGGATTTGAAGGATACGAAGATTGTGGCAGGCACAAAAAAACGGCCCGAAGGCCGTTTTTTATTTACCGCAATCGCTCAACCACCGAGGTACGCCTCGCGCACTTTCGGGTCGGTCAGCAGCGCTTCACCGGTGCCTTGCATCACCACGCGGCCGTTCTCCAGAACGTACGCACGGTCGGCGATTTTCAGCGCCTGGTTGGCGTTTTGCTCGACCAGGAACACGGTCACACCGTCCTTGCGCAGTTGTTCGATGATGTCGAAGATCTGCTGGATGATGATCGGTGCCAGGCCCAGCGACGGCTCGTCGAGCAGCAGCAGTTTCGGCTTGCTCATCAGCGCGCGGCCGATGGCAAGCATCTGCTGTTCGCCGCCGGACATGGTGCCGCCGCGCTGACTGAAGCGTTCTTTCAGGCGTGGGAAAAGTCCGAGAACCTTGTCCATTTGTTCCTGATAGTCGCCCTTGTCGGTGAAGAAGCCGCCCATGGACAGGTTTTCTTCGACGGTCAGACGGGCAAACACCCGACGGCCTTCCGGCACCACAGCGATGCTTTTGCGCATGATCTGCGACGAGTCCTGGCCGACCAGTTCCTCACCCATGTAACGGATGCTGCCGCTGTGCGCCTGCGGCGAACCGCACAGCGTCATCAGCAGCGTGGACTTGCCGGCACCGTTGGCGCCGATCAGGGTCACGATCTCGCCCTGACGGACTTCGACATTGACGCTGTGCAGGGCCTGGATCTTGCCGTAGAAGGTGGAAACGTTTTCGAACTGCAGCATTTACGCTTCCCCCAGGTAGGCTTTGATCACTTCAGGATTGTCGCGGATCTGTTCCGGCGTGCCGTCGGCCAGAGGCGTGCCCTGGTTGATCACGACGATGTGGTCGGAAATGCTCATGACCAGTTTCATGTCGTGTTCGATCAGCAGCACGGTGACGTTGTGCTCTTCACGCAGCATGCCGATCAGCGCTTTGAGGTCTTCGGTTTCCTTCGGATTGAGGCCGGCGGCCGGTTCGTCGAGCATCAGGATCCGTGGACGGGTCATCATGCAGCGGGCGATTTCCAGACGACGTTGCTGACCGTATGCCAGGGTGCCGGCAGTACGGTTGGCGAACTCCTTGAGGTTGACCTTCTCCAGCCAGTACCCGGCAAATTCCATCGCCTCGCGCTCGCTTTTGCGGAACGCCGGGGTCTTGAACAGGCCGGACAGGAAGTTGGTGTTCAGGTGACGGTGCTGGGCGATCAACAGGTTCTCGACCGCCGTCATGTCCTTGAACAACCGCACGTTCTGAAAGGTGCGCACCACGCCTTTGAGCGCGATCTTGTGGCCCGGCAGGCCTTGAATCGGCTCGCCGTCCAAAAGGATGCTGCCGCCGGTTGGCTGATAGAAACCGGTCAGGCAGTTGAACACGGTGGTCTTGCCCGCGCCGTTCGGCCCGATCAGCGCAACCACCTGTTTTTCCTTCACGGTCAGGGCCACGCCATTGACCGCCAGCAAGCCGCCGAAGCGCATGCTCAGGTTTTCGACCTTAAGAATCTCGCGGCTCATTTTCGCAACTCCATGTGAGGGCGTTGCATCGGCAGCAGACCTTGTGGACGCCAGATCATCATCAACACCATCAGGGCACCGAACATCAACATGCGGTACTCACTGAATTCACGCATCATTTCCGGCAACAGGATCATCACCACGGCCGCGAGAATCACGCCGAGCTGCGAGCCCATGCCACCCAACACGACGATGGCGAGGATGATCGCCGACTCGATGAAGGTGAAGGATTCCGGCGTCACCAGACCCTGACGGGCAGCGAAGAAGCTGCCGGCAAAACCGGCGAATGCAGCACCGAGGGTGAACGCGGAAAGCTTGATCACGGTTGGATTAAGACCCAGCGCGCGGCAAGCAATTTCGTCTTCACGCAGCGCTTCCCACGCACGGCCGATCGGCATGCGCAGCAGACGGTTGATGACGAACAGTGCCGCCAGCGCCAGCAACAGGGCAACGAGGTAGAGGAAGATCACCTTGTTGATCGAGTTGTACTGCAAGCCGAAATACTCGTGGAAGGTTTGCATCCCTTCTGCGGCTTTACGTTCGAAGGTCAGACCGAAGAACGTCGGTTTCTCGATGTTGCTGATACCGTTCGGGCCACCGGTGATGTCCGTCAGGTTACGCAGGAACAGACGGATGATCTCGCCGAAGCCAAGGGTCACGATCGCCAGATAGTCACCGCGCAGTCGCAAGACCGGGAAGCCCAGCAGGAAGCCGAACGTCGCCGCCATCAGGCCGGCAATCGGCAGGCAGATCCAGAAGCTCAGGCCGTAGTAGTGCGACAGCAGCGCGTAGCTGTAGGCGCCGACGGCGTAGAAGCCGACGTAACCCAGGTCGAGCAGACCGGCCAGACCGACGACGATGTTCAGGCCCAGGCCGAGCATCACGTAGATCAGGATCAGCGTGGCGATGTCCACCGCGCCACGGGAACCGAAGAACGGCCACACCAGCGCAAGCAGGATCAGCCCAATGATGAAATAGCGCTGGGTGGTCGGCAGGGTCAGGAAGTTGCTGGCCTTGGCCGGGATCAGCGGCATGCCCGGCGACGAACGCCAGGCCTTGCTGATCTGCTGGTTGAACAGCACGCGCAAAAACATCAGTACCGAGCAGATGGCGATGGTCGCCAGAACAGCGGGGCTGGTGTTGTGCACTTCCAGATTGATGCCGACGATGGTCAGTTTCAGACCCAGTACCGGGTAGGCCACGGCCCACACCAGCAAAGCACTGAACAGTGCCTGTTTAAGATTCCTAGTCATACTTTCTCAACCTCCGGACGGCCCAGAATGCCGGTCGGACGGAACAACAGCACCAGAACCAACAAGCCGAAAGCCACGACGTCCTTGTACTGGTCGCCGAAGATATCGGCACCGAAAGCTTCCGCCACCCCAAGCACCAGCCCGCCGAGCATGGCGCCGGGGATGCTGCCGATGCCGCCGAGTACCGCAGCGGTAAAGGCTTTGAGGCCGACAAGGAAACCGGCGTTCGGGTTGATCACCCCGTATTGCATGCTCAGCAGTACGGCCGCGACGGCCGCCAGCGCAGCACCAATGACGAAGGTCAGGGCGATGATGTTGTTGGTGTTGATACCCAGCAGGTTGGCCATCTTGATGTCTTCGGCGCAGGCGCGGCAGGCGCGGCCCAGACGAGAGCGGGAGATGAACAGTGTCAGGCCGAGCATGGCGATCAGGGTCACCACGAACACCACGATTTGCATGTAGGAAATCAGCACTTCTTGTGCGCCACCTGGGCCGAAGGCAATGTTGCCCGGAATCAGGTTGGGGATAGCTTTGTCCTTGGAGTCTTGCGCCAGCAGAACCGTGTTCTGCAGGAAGATCGACATACCGATGGCGGAAATCAGCGGGATCAGACGGTTGCTGCCGCGCAAAGGGCGGTAGGCAATGCGTTCGATGCTGTAACCGTAGGAGCTGGTCACGACGATGCTGGCGATGAACGCCGCCGTCATCAACAGCGGGACACTGTCGAGTCCCATCATGGTCAGCCCGGCGATGGCGATGAACGCCACGTAGGAGCCGATCATGTACACCTCGCCGTGGGCGAAGTTGATCATTCCAATGATGCCGTAAACCATCGTGTAGCCGATGGCGATCAGGGCATACATGCTGCCAACGTTCAGGCCGTTAACCAGCTGTTGGAAGAAGTGATAGATGTCAGGCATTACAGCGCTCCTAAAAACCTGATACGCATTTCACTGGTGGAGTCATTTTCCCGCCCGGCCCCGTGGATCTTTATCCACTTCGAATCCGGGTTTTGCCAGCGAACCGCTGATGACGGTTTTGAGATTTTCAGGTGGGGAGACTGGCGGATCACGCCAGCGCGGCCCTATACATTCGTAAAACAAAGCCCACGGCACGCCGTGGGCTTTATTGGCAGTCAGTTCGGCAATGCCTTACTGAGGCGAAACTTCAGTTTTAGGTTTGCCGTTGTGCCACTCGTAGACTACGAATTTGAAGTCTTTCAAGTCGCCCTTGGCGTCGTAGCTCAGGTCGCCAGTCGGGGTCTTGAAGGTGCCGGCGTGAATGGCTTCTGCCACTTTGGCCGGGTCTTCGGACTTGGCAGCCTTGATGCCTTCGGCGATCAGGGTCACGGCCGAGTAGGCCGGGAACACGAACGGGCCGCTCGGGTCTTCTTTCTTCGCTTTGAATGCATCAGCCAGGGCGATGTTGGAAGGGTCCTGGTCGAAGGATTTCGGCAGGGTCACCAGCAGGCCTTCGGCAGCGTCTTTGGCGATCTGGGTGATCGAGTCGTTACCCACGCCTTCCGGACCCATGAACTTGGCTTTCAGGCCTTTTTCCTGAGCCTGGCGCAGGATCAGACCCAGCTCAGGGTGGTAGCCGCCGTAGTAAACGAAGTCGACGTTGGCTTGCTTGAGCTTGGCAATGATGGCCGAGAAGTCTTTGTCGCCAGCGTTGACGCCTTCGAATACGGCAACTTTGGTGCCTTTCTTCTCAAGGGTCGATTTGACGGCGGTAGCGATACCTTCACCGTACTGCTGCTTGTCGTGCAGGACGCCGACGATTTTCGGTTTGACGTGATCGGCAATGTAGTTACCGGCGGCAGGGCCCTGGGCGCTGTCCAGACCGATAGTACGGAAGATCATTTTGTAACCACGGGCGGTGATGTCCGGGCTGGTGGCAGCCGGGGTGATCATGATCACGCCTTCGTCTTCGTAGATGTCCGAAGCAGGTTGGGTAGAGCTGGAGCACAGGTGACCGACCACGAACTTGACGCCGTCGTTGACGACCTTGTTCGCAACAGCTACCGCTTGTTTCGGATCGCAGGCATCGTCGTATTCAACGGCTTCGAGTTTCTTGCCGTCGACGCCGCCCTTGGCGTTGATCTGCTCGATGGCCATTTTCGCGCCACTGAACTGCATGTCGCCGTACTGGGCTACAGGACCGGTTTTTGGACCGGCGATACCGATTTTGATGGTGTCAGCTGCGAACGAATGGCTGGCAACCCCGGCCAGAACCATAGCGGCAAACAGTTTGGAAATCTGCTTAGTAGCCTTAGTCATAGTGCTCCACTCTTACTGTTGTAATTTTTTTGAGTTCTGGCGCCGTAGCAGCAGAACCGGGTCAGATATCTTTGCGATACCCTCCGGAAATGCCCCCGGCAACTGTACCGGTACAGTGTAGAGCGCCGGTTGTCAGCCTGGGAAGCGGGCGCCGAGGGGCAAAACTTGGGGGTGTCGCATTTTTGAATGAAAAAGACAGAATTGCGGCGGGGCGTTCGTGGGCATATATCCCAATCAGCAGCATTCCTTGGCGTTCCTGCTCTTTTCGTTCGGTAAAGCCATTTGCAACCGGGTTTTTCTGGCGGATCACCGACGTTATCATTCGCGTCGATTTCTTTTCCGGACAGTTCCCATGAATCAAGAACCTAGCACCCTCTATGCCAAGCTGCTTGGTGAAACCGCATCTATTACCTGGAAAGAGCTGGAGCCGTTCTTCGCCAAGGGTGCCCTATTGTGGGTCGACCCTGACCTTGATTTGATCGCCGCTGCCGAGGCCGTGGCGTCGGATGAGGGCGAGAAAGTCGCTGCCTGGCTGGCCGAAGACAAGGTCGCCAAGCTGTCTGAAACGCGGGCGCTGGATCTTTTTGAACGTGATCCGCAGCTGTGGGCGGTGGTGGTTTCGCCGTGGATTCTGATCCAGGAAAGGGCGCAGGTCTGACGGCTTGCACCTTTGTAGTGCGTGTCATCATTGTTGAAAAGTGGGTAGCCGAGTAGCGTGATGGCACGTTGCCGTAGAGAAACGCCACAAGCGAGGGTGGCTCACGGTGACGTAAACGTAACGGGAACAGTTTAGTAAGCAGCCTAACGGCTGCTTAATTGTTTCTGGATGTTGGCAATGAAGGTTTGCGGTGTCTGGAGTGGCCCCATTCGCGAGCAGGCTCGCTCCCACATTTGGAATGCATCCCCCTGTGGGAGCGAGCCTGCTCGCGAATGGGGCGACTCGTTCCTGGATTAGACCGAGTAAGACTTGCCGGTATGGTTATTGAGGGAAATAACCTTGGTCTTGCCAATCCGGTGACGATAGATCTCGCGCAGGTACTTGATCGACTTCTTCACGCAATCGCGCGACAGGCGAATGTCGTTGATCGAGACAAACTTCTCTTTGTCGTTGATCAGCTCGCGGTACTTCTTCTCGTACATCGGTTTGATCGCGTACCAGTTGGTGTCGAGAATCTTCGCCGGGTTTTCGAATTCGTTGAGCAGGTCATCAATGCGTTCTTCGTCGAAGTCCTCATTGATGATGAAGTCGAGGATCGAATTGTCCAGCGTCTCGTCAAAACGGTACGGGGTCTTCGCGAAGCAACGCTTGATGAACGCGACGATCAAGGTCAGGAAGTCGTCCGACAGGCACGGGCTCTTCGCAATCAATGTGGTCAGCGACAGGTTGGCCGAGGCGCCGATCACCAGTGCATAGCGCTTGAGCGTGGTGTTGGGGAACAGGCTGTTGAGGTGCGTCTTCAACCGGTTCAGGTCCATGTACGACAACTTGTAGTCTTTGGGCAGCGAAACGATCGAGACCACCGACGAGCAGTTCTTGAAGAAATGCAGATCGTGCAGGGCGGCGGCGTCGTAGCCGGAATTCTTGTACTGCTCAAGCGAGGCGCGATAACGCTTGGATTCGATTGGCAACAGGCTGATGCCTTCGATGGCCTGGGTGACCTTGTTGAAGTGCGGCAGGTCGATGGAGCGGAAGAACAAATCGTCGATGTTCAGGCGCTGCGGCTCTTTGTCGAACACCTTGAACTTGTCGCTGCTCGGCGGTGGAGTTTCCGGCACCACCGATTCGGCGTAGGCAATCGCCACCGGGCCGGCCAGGCTCATGAACAGGTCGTTGGCGTCCAGGCGAATGGTTTCGCCGATGTCGATGCCGGCGCGACGGAAGTAGTTCTGGTCGTAGTCAGTCGTGACTGCCTGCGCCGTCAGAATGTTGAAAATCTGCTGCGAGATGTACTGGTTGGCGTGCTTCTCCATCGCATTGACATCAATGTTCTGGATGTTGCCGTCGTCGCTCTCTTCGGCGTAACGCATGATGTCGTTGGAGATCAGCATCATTGCGTTCCACGGGCGGATACGGCCCATGACGCTGGCTTCGCTGCTGTCTTCGTTGGCGAAGTTGTAGGAGAAATCCCATTCTTCCGAGAGGTATTTGCACAGCAGGCGACCGGCGTTGATGTGCAGCGCCTCGGACATTTCGCTGCGGTGGTCGGAAATGTTCGGCAGCACGCAGATGCCGCTGGTGAAGATCGGTTCGAACACGAACGAATGACCGCTCTTGCCGTCATGTTCGTCCATCGGCTTGGTGTCGAACGTCTTGTTCATGTACGAGTGCTGCTGGGCCAGACCAAATTCCGAGGCCATGCCCGAACCGGTACCGCCGCCGGCACTGAAGATCGAGAAGTACAGACGCGACTGGTTGGCCTTGATGCCGCAGCTGTCGATCAGGTACGAGTGGATCATTTTCCAGTCGGGGCTGGAAAAACGCTGGGTGTCCTTGTTGAGGATGATCTTCGCCAGGTACTGGCCGAGGATCGGCGCGTTACCGGCGCCACCGGCGTGGACTTCGGACAAGTCCATGATCTTCATTTTGCTGTAGTCGCGCAGGAAACCGCTTTTCTCGCCCTTGCGCGAGAAACGGATACGCCCGGCGATGTCTTTGTCTAGGTCGCCGAGCATCACCAGCGGCTCGACCAGAAACACCGGTTTGGTCGACTTGTTCGGGCCGATCCGCAGGTTGTTCTTGATCCACTGTGCCGGGCTGTAACCCTTGTCGGCCAGGCGCCGATCGGCTGCCCG
This sequence comes from Pseudomonas sp. LBUM1652, assembly GCF_059716105.1. NCBI lineage: Bacteria > Pseudomonadati > Pseudomonadota > Gammaproteobacteria > Pseudomonadales > Pseudomonadaceae > Pseudomonas > Pseudomonas sp. LBUM1652. The sequence continues at coordinate 1,439,728 of NZ_CP166804.1, forward strand.
ATCTTCGTTATTGAATTCGTTGAGGTAGAACCTGCGTGCGTTGTACACCAACTCCGCCACGTCGAGGGCGATGTTGGAGCCGCAGCGACCGAGGCCGATCAGGCACACCGACGGGAATTCCTGATCGTTGTGCTGTTCGTTATCGCCTTCCAGGTGCGGCGGACGCGGGAACACCAGATCACGCAGGCCATCGAGGTTGTCGAGGATGCGATCGGTGTTGGTTTCGGTGAAGTACAGGTATTGCTGGGTACCCAGCGGACGCGAGGGGTGCAATGGCTTCGACGGTGACGGGCTGTTCGCAGCGGGGCTCAGGGTCAGATCGGATACCGCAGTGGCGGGATTATTTTTAGAAGTCATTTTGCGCCATATACCTGGACTGGTTGGCTCGGTGACTGATGTCAGCGAACCTCACGGAATAAGATCTCGCGTCTTTTTTGCGCGAATTAGGCCCGAGCGTCAGGGACTTGGCCTGACTGTCGCTTGGGGGAATCCTTTCCTGATCGTTGATGAATCGGCCATTATTCGGCGATCTTTAATCGAAAAGAGGCAAAATGATGTCAACGCTACCTTCGTTGGGATTCGCCGGAATCGGTCTGATGGGCTTGCCGATGTGCCGGCGCCTGTTGGCCGCGGGTTATCCGTTGACCGTGTGGAACCGTAACCCGGCCAAGTGCGCGCCACTGGTCGAGGCCGGTGCCCGGCAGGTGGCGAGCCCCTCCGAGCTGTGCAAGCACGCCGACGTGGTGATGGTGTGTCTGGCCGATACGGCGGTGGTGCGCGAAGTGGTGTTCGGCCCGGCCGGTGTTGCCGAAGGTGCGAAGGGCGGTCAGTTGCTGGTGGATTTTTCCAGTCTTGAACCGACGGCTACTCGTGAGATGGCGGCGCAGCTGAAAAGTGAAACCGGTATGAGTTGGATGGATTCACCGGTTTCCGGCGGCGTGGTCGGTGCCGAGGCCGGCAGTCTGGCGATCATGGTCGGTGGCGATGCAGCCGACCTTGAGCGCGTGCGCCCGGTGTTGCTCAATCTCGGTCAACGCGTTACGCACATGGGCGGCATCGGCGCCGGGCAAGTGACCAAGGCCTGCAACCAGATGATAGTTGCCTGCAATGCGTTGGTGATTGCCGAAGTGGTGGCGCTGGCCGAGCAGGCGGGTGTTGATGCGAGTCTGATCGCCGAAGCGCTGGCCGGCGGTTTTGCCGATTCGAAACCGTTGCAGATCCTCGCTCCGCAAATGGCCGAAAGCCGTTTCGAACCGATCAAATGGCACGTACGCACGTTGCTCAAGGATCTCGACACAGCGGTGAAATTCTCCCGCGAGCAAGGCTCGGCGACGCCGATCAGCGGATTGGCCGCACAACTGATGCGCCTGCATGGGGCCCAGGGCTTTTTGGCGAAGGATCCAGCGACACTGGTGCAAATGTACCGCGCGCCAGAATCAACGGATTGACCGCATGTGAATGTTTACGCTGATTGATTTCTTCCAGCACCGGGCGCAGTTCGTCCAGCGGCACCGGACGGCTGAGCAGGTAACCCTGGATAAAGTCGCAGCCGGAACGCTCAAGGAATTCGTATTGCTCCAGGCTTTCCACGCCTTCGGTGACCACCTGCAAATGCAGGGTATGGGCCATGACGATGATTGCCTGGACGATCTCCATGTCCGCCGTGGCTTTGGGAATGTCCAGAATGAACGAGCGGTCGATCTTCAGGGTGTTGAGCGGCAGGCGCTTGAGGTAGGCCAGCGATGAATAGCCGGTACCGAAGTCGTCGATCGACAGTGACACACCGAGGGCGCGGATCTGCCGCAGCAGCACCAGAGTGTTGGCAATGTTACCCATCAGGGCGTTTTCGGTGACTTCCAGTTCCAGCCGTTCCGGCGCGACGCCGGCGGTGCGCAGCGCACTTTCGATTTCGTCAGCCAACTCTTCCCGAGCCAGATTCAGCGGCGAGCAGTTCCAGGCGATTTTCAGCTCTGCGCAGCCGTGGTTCGACAGTTCGCCAAGGTCCCGGCAGGCCCGGCGCAGCACCCAGTTGTCCAGTTCGGCGATGAGACCGTTGTTTTCGGCAATGCTGATGAAACGATCCGGTGTCAGTAGTCCGTGAAGCGGATGTTGCCAGCGGATCAGCGCCTCTAACTTGGTGACCCGACCGGTTTTCAGTTCGAAGATCGGTTGGTAATACAGCATCAGACCGTTTTCTTCGCGCAGGGCGTGGCGCAGTTCTTCTTCGAGTTGCAGTTCCAGAGTCGCGCGGTTTTTCAGGTTGGAATTGAAAAAGTGCAGGCCATTGCGCCCGGCACCTTTGGATTGATACAGGGCCAGATCCGCGTGCTTGAGCAGTTCTTCGCAGGTAGTGCCGTCTTCGGGAAACAGGCTGATGCCGATGCTGGTGGTCATCACCATCCGGCGTCCGGCCAGTTCTATCGGCTCCTTCATCTTCAGCATGATGCGCTGGGCCATGGTGCGCGCCTCTTCGCGATCGCGCAGGCCGATCAGGATGCAGAACTCGTCGCCACCAAAACGCGCGACGACGTCTTCATGGCTGCGCACAGAGCTTTTGATGTGATTGGCAATGACCTTGAGCAGGGCGTCGCCGGCATCGTGGCCGAGGCTGTCGTTGATGCGTTTGAAGTGGTCGATGTCGAGAAACATGACCGCGAGCATGCCGCCCTCGGTGGTTTTCTGGCTGAGTTTCTCGGCGAAGATCTGGTTGAAGCCGCGGCGGTTGATCAGATTGGTCAGGGCGTCGTAGTTGGCCACTTGCTGCAATGACATGCGCGCCTGATCGAGTTGGCTGAGCAGGGCGTTGACCCGGCGCAGATCGTGTTCCTTGCTTTGCAGTTTCTTGTCGGCCAGCGCCGCGCTGATCGCGCTGCCGAGAATCAGCAGGATGATCAGCGCCACTGTCAGGCCCAGTTGCAAATGGCTGGTTTCGGCCGACAGGTCCGGTGCGCTGCCTTCCGGTAACACCAATTGCAGTGCGGCCATCCCGGTGAAGTGCATGCTGAAAATGCCCGCGCCGAGAATCAGTGCGGCGCTGTACTTGAGCATCTGATGAGCCAGGCCACTGCCTTCGCGCAAGTAGCCTGCGACCCATAACGCGGCGAAACTGGCGCCGATGGCGATGGCGATCGACAGCGCAAACAAGGTCGGTTGGTAGTAGGCGGTGGCGCTCGACTCCATGGCGGCCATGCCGACGTAATGCATGCCGGCAATACCGAGGCCGATGACCACAGCGGTTTTCAGGTAATGCACCAGACTCGGCTGTGCCTCGCTCAGCGTGTGCATCGCCAGCCACGAGGCGAGCAGGGCGATCAGCAGGGAGAACAGGGTGACCGGCAGGTCGTAATGGATTTCGATCGGCGCCTGGAAAGCGAGCATGCCAATAAAGTGCATGGCCCAAATCCCGCCGGCCAGGCAGGTCGCGCCGATCCAGCGCCATAGGCGTTGCGAACCAAGGTCTTCGGCGTGACCGACCCGCTCGGCCATATCGAGCGTAGCGAAGCTCGCGGCGCAGGCCACCAGATAGGCCACCAGCACCAGCAAGGGATTATGTGTGCAATCAAGAATGACCTGCCCGCTCTCCGGCAGCTCGGTAACAAACTGCAAACCAAGCCACTCCATAGCATGCCCCGTCTCTGAAGTCGTCCTAACCGCGCGGTTAACGCAGGCGAATGACAGGAGTATAGAGGCCGTTTTCGGGGTGCAAGGGGTAGTGGCACATTGGCGCTAACGATTTCGTCATTAGCGTCATAGCGATTGGTGCTAAATGTCAGGCGCTTTTATCGAAAGGGATTTCAGCCCAGTCCGATTGCAGGGGCGGCAAACCAAAACGGGCGCGGGCCTTATCGCAATCGACATTCTGTTCGCCGTTCTCCCAGGAAGCTTCGAATTCCCGGCAGGGACTGGAACGTTTTTCATAAATCGAGCAGTGCACTGTACTCCCGACGTCGCCGACCAATGCCGTGCAACGCGGCGATTTGCAGTCGGTGCCGTTCATTGCCACCCGACTGGGACTGATTTGTGTAACCAGTTCATCGGGCACCGTCCCCCCGGAAGATGAGCACTCACCCCAAAAAAAAGACACACGAAAATGGGAACAGCAGGCACCGCAATTCAGACACGGACTGACTTCGGACATGGGCGAGGGCATCAAAGGGATTGATCGGGAGATCCGGACGGATACGGCGGCCATTCTAGGCTTCGCCACGGACTTGGGAAGGGGGGCGCGAAACTATTTTTTTGTGGCAAGGTTTTGCCGCAAAAGCCCCGGTTTTCGGGGGATTACAGACTTATCAAGGGCTTACGTTTCGTTACAGTGCCATGGCCCGATATCAGGCAGACGAATGATCACAGACAGCCCCTGTCTGGCTGACTAGATTGCAGGTTCCGGGCTCGAATGCGTTGGCAGTGAAGCCCTATAACAATAAAGAGACGGACCCATGCAGAACTCGACCCAAGCGGCGAATGCCTGGCGCATTCTGTTCCTGCTGTTCCTCGCCAACCTGTTCAATTTTTTCGACCGCACCATCCCGGCGATCATCATCGAGCCGATCCGCATGGAATGGCACCTCAGCGACTTTCAACTGGGTATCGTCGGCACCGCATTCACCATTGTCTACGCGATTGCCGGTTTGCCCTTGGGGCGCATGGCCGACACCGGCTCACGCAGCAAACTGATGGGCTGGGGTCTGGCGACCTGGAGCGCGCTGACCGCCGTCAACGGGCTGGTGGGCAGTTTCTGGAGTTTCCTCATCGTGCGCATGGGGATCGGCATCGGTGAGGCCAGTTATGCGCCGGCGGCCAACTCGCTGATTGGCGACTTGTTCCCGGCGCACCGTCGGGCGCGGGCCATGGGCATTTTCATGTTGGGGCTGCCGCTGGGGCTGTTGCTGGCGTTCTTCACCATCGGTTGGATGGTCAAGGCTTTCGACAGTTGGCGCGCACCGTTCTTCATCGCCGCCGTACCGGGGCTGTTCCTCGCGATCTTCATGTTTTTCATCAAGGAACCCAAGCGCGGCGCGGCGGAAACCGTGCAGGTCTCACAGGAGAAAGTCGACAAGCCGATCCGTCGGATTCTCGCCGTGCCGACGTTCCTGTGGCTGGTGATGGCGGGGTTGTGTTTCAACTTCGCGACTTATGCCTGCAATTCGTTTCTGGTGCCGATGCTGCAGCGCTATTTCCTGATGCCATTGCAGGAAGCGGCGGTGGCGACCGGTGTGATTGTCGGCGTCACCGGGCTGGTCGGTTTGACTCTGGGTGGCTGGATCGCCGACAAGATCCACCAGCGTGTGGCCAATGGGCGGCTGCTGTTTGCCGCATTCAGCCTGATTGTCTCGACGGTGTGCACGGCGTGGGCGCTGCATGCCGGGCGTATCGAGATCGGTGTGTTTGTCGCGGTGTTCAGCCTCGGCTGGCTATTTGCCTATAACTTCTACACCTGCGTGTACACGGCGATTCAGGACGTGGTCGAACCGCGTCTGCGCGCCACGGCGATGGCCTTGTTCTTTGCCGGCTTGTATCTGCTGGGCGGTGGTCTTGGGCCGGTGGTGGTGGGTGGGCTGTCGGATCACTTTGCCAAGTCGGCAATGGTTGCAGCGGGGGCGGAGCAGATGACCGAGGCGTTCAAGGCGGTCGGGCTGCATGATGCGATGTACCTGATCCCGGTGGCGCTGTTTCTGACCATGGTGTTTCTGTTTCTGGCGTCGCGGTGTTTTGTGCAGGATGCGAAGCGGATGAAGGAGGGGTTGGTGGCGGTGGTTGAGCCAGAGGTGGCTGCGGCGACTGCATAACCGCCTTCGCGAGCAGGCTCGCTCCCACAGTGGTTCTCCAGCGTGAACACAATCCCTGAGGGAGCGAGCCTGCTCGCGAAAGGGCCAGTAGCATCACCGGATAAATAACAGGCAAACAAAAAGGCCCGCATCGCTGCGGGCCTTCTTTTTTAGCGGTGCAGCAGGGGGAACGTTAACCCGCCACCAACACCCGAATCGCTTCCAGTCGCAGTGCCGCTTTATCCAGCAGCGCCAGACCCTGCTCACGCTGTTCACGCAAGGCAACCAGTTCGCTGTCACGCACGGTTGGGTTGACCGCTTGCAACGCGGTCAGGCGCGCCAGTTCTTCGTCGGTGTCGGCCGCCAGACGGCGACGGGCCTCGGCCACGCGCTCGGCGTGACGCGGGGCGATCTTGTCTTCACCGGCGTTGATCCGTGGCGTCAGTTGATCGCGCTGGGCCTGAATAAACTTGTTGGCGCTGGCGCGCGGCACGCTTTCCAGTTGATCGTTGAGGGTTTCGAACGAGACGCGGGCCGACAGGTCGTTGCCGTTGGCATCGAGCAGGCAGCGCAGGGCCGCCGGCGGCAGGTAACGGCCCAGTTGCAGCGAGCGCGGGGCAACCACTTCGCTGACGTAAAGCAGCTCCAGCAGCACGGTGCCCGGCTTCAGCGCCTTGTTCTTGATCAGCGCGACGGCGGTGTTGCCCATCGAACCGGACAGCACCAGATCCATGCCGCCCTGCACCATCGGGTGTTCCCAGGTGATGAACTGCATGTCTTCGCGCGACAGCGCCTGGTTGCGGTCGTAAGTGATGGTCACACCTTCGTCATCGCCCAGCGGGAAGCTGGCGTCGAGCATTTTTTCGCTCGGCTTGAGGATCAGGGCGTTTTCCGAATGGTCTTCGCTGTCGATGCCGAACGCGTCGAACAGGGTTTCCATGTAGATCGGCAGGGCGAACTGATCGTCTTGCTCCAGGATGTCCTCGACCAACTGATCGCCTTCACCCGAGCCGCCGGAGTTGAGTTCCAGCAGACGGTCGCGACCGGTGTGCAGCTCTTCTTCCAGACGCTCGCGCTCGGTGCGCGCTTCGTCGATCAGCGCTTGCCACTCGCTGTCGTCGGCTTCTTCAAGCAGCGGCAGCAGGCGCGGGCCGAACTGATGCTGCAAGGCGTTGCCGGTCGGGCAAGTGTTGAGGAAGGCGTTAAGCGCTTCGTGGTACCACTGGAACAGACGCTCTTGCGGGCTGGTTTCCAGGTATGGCACGTGCAGTTCGATGATGTGTTTCTGGCCGATCCGGTCGAGACGACCGATACGCTGCTCAAGCAGGTCCGGGTGCGACGGCAGATCGAACAGCACCAAGTGATGCGCGAACTGGAAGTTGCGACCTTCACTGCCGATTTCCGAGCAGATCAGTACTTGCGCGCCAAACTCTTCGTCGGCGAAGTAGGCGGCGGCGCGGTCACGCTCAAGGATGTTCATGCCTTCGTGGAACACCGTGGCCGGGATGCCGGAGCGCACGCGCAGGGCGTCTTCCAGGTCCATCGCGGTTTCGGCGTGAGCGCAGATCACCAGCACTTTGGTGCGTTTGAGCATTTTCAGCTGATCGATCAGCCACTCGACGCGCGGATCGAATTTCCACCAGCGCTCTTCTTCGCTGGCGTCCGGCTGGGCCTGGAAGCTGACTTCCGGATACAGCTCGGCATGATCGCCCAGCGGCAGTTCCAGATATTCGTCCGGGCATGGCAGCGGGTACGGATGCAGTTTGCGCTCCGGGAAACCTTGCACAGCGGCGCGGGTGTTACGGAACAGCACGCGGCCGGTACCGTGGCGGTCGAGCAGTTCACGCACGAGACGGGCGCTGGCTTCGGTGTCGCCATCGTTGACCGCGGTCAACAGGGCTTCGCCTTCGTTGCCGAGGAAACCGTGAATGGTCTTGTGTGCTTCAGGCGACAGGCGGCCTTTGTCCAGCAGCTCCTGAACGGCTTCGGCCACCGGGCGATAGTTTTCGCTCTCGGCGCGGAACGCGGCCAGGTCATGGAAACGGTTTGGATCGAGCAGGCGCAGACGGGCGAAGTGGCTGTCCTGACCAAGTTGTTCCGGGGTGGCGGTGAGCAGCAGCACGCCCGGAATCACTTCGGCCAGTTGTTCGACCAGCGAATACTCGGGGCTGGCCTTTTCTTCGTGCCAGACCAAGTGGTGCGCTTCGTCGACCACCATCAAGTCCCAGCCAGCGGCGAACAATGCGTCTTGGGCCTTTTCGTCGTCGACCAGCCATTCCAGCGCAACCAGCGCGAGTTGAGTGTCTTCGAACGGGTTGGCGGCATCGCTCTCGATGAAGCGTTCTTCGTCGAACAGCGCGACCTGCAGATTGAAGCGGCGGCGCATTTCCACCAGCCACTGGTGCTGGAGGTTTTCCGGCACCAGGATCAGCACGCGATTGGCGCGGCCCGAGAGCAGTTGGCGATGTATGACCAGACCGGCCTCGATGGTTTTACCCAGACCCACTTCGTCCGCCAGCAAAACCCGCGGCGCGATACGGTCAGCGACTTCACGGGCAATGTGCAACTGGTGCGCAATCGGCTGTGCGCGAACGCCACCCAGGCCCCAGAGCGAAGATTGCAACTGGCGGCTGGTGTGTTCGAGGGTGTTGTAGCGCAGGGAGAACCACGCCAGCGGGTCGATCTGACCGGCGAACAGACGGTCGCTGGCCAGACGGAACTGAATGAAGTTCGACAGCTGGGTTTCCGGCAAGGTGACGGCTTCGTTCTGCCCGTTGAGACCGTGATAGACCATCAGCCCGTCGACATCGTCGACTTGCTGCACGGTCATCTTCCAGCCTTCGAAGTGGGTAATGCTGTCACCCGGCGAGAACCGCACGCGGGTCAGGGGCGCATTCCGTAGCGCGTACTGGCGGGTTTCGCCAGTGGCCGGGTAAAGCACGGTCAACAAGCGGCCGTCCTGTGCCAGAACGGTGCCTAAACCAAGCTCTGCTTCGCTGTCACTGATCCAGCGTTGCCCCGGTTGATACTGCTGCGCCATGCTGCCTGACTCCCACCTTGAAAAAGCGGGCTATCTTAACGGAATGAGGCCCCGAGGCCAAAGGATTAGGAGCCGTGGCCGGCTTTTAACTGCAAAGGGAAGATTAGGTCATGCGTCGGATTTGCGCGGGAGCAGGGCACCAGTGAGTGCCAACCCGGTCACAAGTTTGCGACCGGCGGCTCAAGCCGTCCACGTCCAAGCCGATAGCCTGCTCACAGGAGACCCTTTATATGCTGCCACCGATGCTCCCCCTGAGCGCCGTGCCGATCACTTCCCAGCAGGATCCGATCCGCCAGCGGCCGGACATTCCTCCGGTGGAACCGGTGCAGGAAAGCTCCAACGAAAGCACGATCGATCTGCAAAAACGCGATCCTGAAGAGGACGGGCTGCTGCTGCGCGAAGAACAGCGTCGCCAGCAGGAGCGTGATCGTCGGCGCCGCGAAGCCGATGAAGACCCTGAGGAACACCTCGCCGTGCCGGGTACGGCACTCAATGCAGACAACACGGTGCCGGTGGTGCCGCTGATGGAAGATCAGCCGCGTCAGGGCTTGTGGGTCGATATCGAGATTTGAGGTGTGCCGACTGGTCAGCGCAGGCGCCAGGCTGCATTATTGGCGCAGTCCTGCCCATGTTGTGGCAGTTGTGATTTCCTCAAGTGATGCACCGAACGCCATGAGCCAAGACGACAAACTGATCGACCTCAGTACCGAACGCGCCAAGCGTGTGCATGACCTCAACGAGAAGCGTCTGAACGAAGTGCGCAATGCCTTCGAACAGGCCATGCCGTTGGGAAAAGCCAAGAAAAAGTCGAAAAACAAACCGAAAAAGCGTTGATCTCCCCTGCATCCGTTGATGCAGGTCAGTTATTTTCCCGCCTTTGCTTGCTGTGTTGACCGGACTTGATCCTGGTCAATTTCTGCGCCTGCGTGATTGGTTAACTTAGCTCCATCGCAGCAGAGCAGGGGCCAGGAGGCCACAGTCATGTTTTTCGATAACGTGGTGTTTGCCGGGGTTCTGACGGTTGGGCTCATGGTTCTGTTTTTTGCAGGGTTTGGATTTTTTATCTGGAAGGATGCGAATAAGCGCAAGAAGTAGTTCTTCTGGATTGATGGGCACGCAAGGCATTTTGGGCGACTTCGGTTGCCCTTTTTTTTGCCTGCGCGTTGGGGGTTTTGGGTGAATATCCGTTGCTGCGGTAACGGCCGCTTAGGGTTCCGCCCTTACGGCGGGTCACTTTGGCAAACGCCCCAAAGTAACCAAAGGTCTTTGCCCTGACGTTCGGCCCTCGCTGTGGCTCGGGTTCCTTCGCTCCGGGATTGATCCGGGCGCATCGCTTCCGGTTTGCTTCGCTGCACCTCCTTTCGATGTGTTTGGCTTCGCCAAACGGTCGCTGCGCTCCCACCCCCCGGATCAATCCCTCCACTCAGCCTTCCGACGGGCTCTGAGATCAAAAGCGGTACTCGAGCTAACGCTCATTGTGTTGAGTGGGGCGGCATGCGCCGCGTGTGGGGGGTATTCATATCCTTGTGGGATCGATGGCGGCCTGACAGCCGACCAAGCTCTGGTGGGTGTACTCATTCCTTGTGAGCTTCCGAAGCTGCGATTTTTTGATCTGTTTTGGCTTTGGCTTTGGCTTTGGCTTTGGCTCTTGATGTTGCTTTTGCTCTTTTGCCCCCATCGGCAGGCCGAGCGAAGGTGTTCATCAGGGGGGAGGCGCGCAGCGCCGTGCGGCGAAGCCGCATCCATCGAAAGGAGGTGCAGCGAAGCAAACCGGAAGCGATGCCCCCGGATGGACACCGTAGCGAGGGAACACTGAGCCTTAGCGAAGTGCCGTACGCCGGGGGCAAAGCCTTTTGCTTACTTTTCGGCGTTTGGAAAAGTGAGTCGCTGTAAGAGCGAAACCGCCAGCGGCAACACCCGCAGCAACGGATATGCCCCCAATCCCAAACCCAAACCCAAAATCCAAAAAAAAAGGCGCGATCCTCTCGAATCGCGCCTTTTTCATTTCCAGCTATCTATCAGCTACCCAGCGCCTTCGACGCCAGCCAGAACAACCCGGCCGACAGTGCCACGGTCGCCGGCAGGGTCAGTACCCAGGCCAGCAGGATGGTTTTCACCGTGCCGCCTTGCAGGCCGCTTTTGTTGGCGACCATGGTGCCGGCCACGCCCGAGGAGAGGACGTGGGTGGTGGACACCGGCAGGCTGAAGATGTTGGCCATGCCGATCAGGGTGGCGGTGGTGATCTGCGCCGACATGCCCTGGGAGTAGGTCATGCCTTGCTTGCCGATCTTCTCGCCGATGGTCAGTACCACGCGTTTCCAGCCAACCATGGTGCCCAGGCCCAAGGCCAGTGCAACCGCCAGAATCACCCAGAACGGCGCGTATTCGGTGGTGGTGGTCAGGTCTTTGCGCAGCTTGTCCAGGTCAGCCTTTTCACGGGGTTCCAGGCCAGGCAACTTGCCGACTTTCTTCGCGGTGTCGTCCAGGCACAGCAGGTAGCGACGCACTTCAATGCGGCTTTCCGACGACAGCGAATGGTAGTCCGCTACACCTTTGAGGGTGTGGAGCAGGGCGGAGATGGTCGGTTCAGTCTGCTGCGGGTTGCAGCGGAATTTCTCCGGCAGATCGCCTTCTACGCTCTTGCCCAGGGCCAGGAACTCACCGAGGGAGTCGGCGTTGCGCTGGTAGAACTGGCTCAGATGCAGGGTCGCATCGCGGGTACGTTCGATCTGGTAGGTCGTGCTGTTCAGGTCGAGTACGAACTGCGCAGGGACGATACCGATCAGCACCAGCATGATCAGGCCGATACCTTTCTGACCATCGTTGGAGCCGTGCACGAAGCTGACGGCCATGGCCGAGATCACCAAGACGAGGCGGTTCCAGAACGGCGGGTGCTTCTTGTCGTCGATCTTGCGGCGCTGTTCCGGCGTCTTGTGCATCTTCGACAGCGGCCGCCACCATTTCAGGCCGATCAGTATCAGTGCGGCGATCAGGAAACCAGCCATCGGCGAAAACACCAGCGAGGCGCCGATGTCGATCGCTTTCTGCCAGTTCACGCCGTCGGCCAACGGTATGTCGTTGATCAGGGCGTTGGCCAGGCCAACACCGAGGATCGAGCCGATCAGGGTATGGGAACTGGACGCCGGGATACCGAAGTACCAGGTGCCAAGGTTCCAGGCGATTGCCGCGGCGAGCAACGAGAACACCATCGCCAGGCCATGGCCGGTGTTCACATTGATCAGCAGCTCAACCGGCAGCAAGTGGACAATGGCATACGCCACGCCAACGCCACCCAGCAGCACGCCGAGGAAATTGAACACACCGGAGAAGAACACCGCCAGGTGAGGCGGCATGGCTTTGGTGTAGATAACAGTGGCTACCGCGTTAGCGGTGTCATGAAATCCATTGATGAACTCGAAGGCGAGGACAAACGTCAGGGCGAGCAAGAGGCTCACAAGCACCCAAGCATCCAGTCCGCTGAATAAATCGATCATGAAGGTTTTCTGACCCGGTCGTAAGGGGGCGCGATTATGCCAGAAAAGTCTCGAAATCGATGCCCTCCCTGCTCATCGGTAACATTCTTCTTCGATTTAATTTGTTGCAGCGCGTTAAAACCCAGTGTCACGCAGGGTTTTTCAACCTGTTGATTTTCAATGGAAAAGTATTCGGAAGCGCACCTTTTTCCGTGGAGATCGCGGGCTCAAACGCTTGTCTGAAATATCTTTGAAACCTTTATGTAGCTCCCCATTAGCGTTCATGACGGGGAGATAGCCGCTGCCCGCGGGTAGCGGGCGCGCATGGCATCGTCGATACACCGCGTTTGTAACGGTGCGCACGGCTGCCTTGGAAATGATCAAAACCCGTGGCTCATGGCTCTTCGGCTTTGAGTTCCTTTTCGATCTTTTCAATTTCTTGCTTGAAGACCTGATCCTGAACGGTGGGGCGTTTACGCCATGCCTTGCGTTCCGGTTCTGGCTGAGCGGCGTAGGTGGTGACTTCCCCGCCGTAAACTTCCTTGTAACGTTGTTCCTGGCGCTCAAGTTCCGCGCGCAGTTCGTCTTTCGTCACAGTGCTACCTGTTTGAGTTGAGTTAAATGTCTGGTGAAACGCACGGCAACAAATCGATTGAGCGGGTCCGTCGAGTGCCAATACCTGAACAGGCATTGATGTAATCGGCAGGGCGATCAAGACTTCCATGTTGCAGGCGGGCTACGGCACCAGATTAAAACTGACGTAGCATCAGCTTCCTGTTTCAGCGAGCGCTGGCGTTGCATGAGTCATTTGCGTCAGGCGCTGGCCGGGCTGTCGGCGATGGACATCGCGTCAGCGGGTGGCGACCACGGCAAGTAAAGAACGGCGGTCCCACTGAGGTGCATTATAGCGGTCGATTCGGGAATGACTATCTTTGCCAAGTTAAAAAAGGTTCTGGATGTGTGATCGTTATGTTACTGACAACTTTTATCGGTAGTTGCCTCACGGGCAAACCGTTATTTGCCAAGCGATCTGTTTTTGGCGCCATTAAGTCGAACAACTAAAAACGCTGATTCAGTGTGCGTTCAAAGTTGCGCAAACCGCTCACGCGGCCGAACCTGCGCTGTGTGCTCGATTGCGATTATCGGTCGACGGTTCGATAATCGCCCAATGTTGTTGGCCTTACCCTTGTGCATCTCCCTGTGAGCCGATTGTATAGCCCGTGATCCGAGCCGGATAAAGGACCTGAAATGAACGACCAAATGCGCAACTCCTTCACCTCCGTGGCGCCGCCGATCGTCGCTTCGCCGGCCAAACGGATCCAGGCGCTGACAGGCGATCCGGATTTCATGACCTCGCTGGCCCGTGGCCTGGCGGTGGTGCAGGCATTTCAGGAGCGCAAAAGGCATTTGACCATCGCCCAGATCAGCCACCGCACGGAAATTCCCCGCGCTGCGGTGCGCCGATGCCTGCACACCTTGATCAAACTCGGCTACGCCACCACCGATGGCCGCACGTATTCGCTGCTGCCGAAAGTACTGACCCTTGGCCATGCCTATTTATCCTCGACGCCGTTGGCCGTTTCCGCGCAGCCCTACCTCGACCGCATGAGTGAGCAACTGCACGAAGCTTGCAACATGGCCACGCTTGAGGGCGACGACATTCTCTATATCGCCCGATCGGCGACGACTCAGCGACTGATCTCCGTGGATCTCTCGGTGGGCGGACGTTTGCCGGCCTATTGCACGTCGATGGGGCGGATTCTGCTGGCCGCGCTGGACGACACGACGCTACGCGAATACCTCGATCACGCCGAACTGGTCGCCAAGACCAGCCGCACGATTCACACCCCCGACGCACTGCTCGAATGCCTGCAAGAAGTGCGGCAGCAGGGTTGGTGCATTGTCGATCAGGAACTGGAACAAGGCCTGCGCTCGATTGCCGTGCCGGTCTACGACGCCTCGGGGCAAGTGGTGGCCGCGCTCAACGTCAGCACCCACGCCGGCCGAGTCAGCCGCACCGAGCTGGAGCAGCGCTTTCTGCCGGGCCTGCTCAGTGCCAGCCGCGACCTCAGCGCGCAGTTGTTTGCCTGATGAAGCTGTTCGATAAACGCACAGTGTTGCGTTTATCGAATTGACGCTAAAACCCTCGGATCATTAATGTCGCGGCAGCGTCATCCGGCGCTGAGCGAAAGCGTCAGCCGGACTGCCGACTCCCATAATAATGACAAGAGGCAACTCCCCATGCGCACGTTCCCCGACTGTCGCCGCCCCAGTTCCTGTTGCCGGGTTCCCCGCAACGCCTGATTGCAACCTTCTATTCTTGTCACCGTGCCGCTCCTTGGCCGGTCGCCGTTCGACTGCGTTTTTTGCGTGGAATAAAAACAATGAACCAGCCTCAGTCCGCTGTAGGTAACTGCCTCGACGTGCAGTCCTTTATCAACGCCCAACCGATCTCGCGCTATCAGTGGCGGGTGGTGATCCTGTGTTTCCTGATTGTGTTTCTTGATGGCCTCGACACCGCAGCGATGGGCTTCATTGCCCCGGCGCTGTCGCAGGATTGGGGCATCGACCGCGCCAGCCTTGGCCCGGTGATGAGTGCCGCGCTGATCGGCATGGTCTTCGGCGCACTCGGTTCCGGGCCTCTGGCTGACCGCTTCGGGCGCAAAGTCGTACTGGTTGGCGCGGTTGTGCTGTTCGGCGCTTTCAGCCTGGCATCGGCGTACAGCACCAACGTCGAACAATTGCTGGTGCTGCGCTTTTTGACCGGCCTCGGTCTGGGCGCGGGGATGCCGAACGCGACGACGCTGCTGTCGGAATACACTCCGGAGCGCAAGAAGTCGCTTCTGGTGACCAGCATGTTCTGTGGTTTCAACCTTGGCATGGCCGGTGGCGGGTTCATTTCCGCCAAGTTGATCCCGGCGTTCGGCTGGCACAGCCTGTTGCTGATCGGCGGCATTTTGCCTTTGATCCTCGCCGTGGTGCTGCTGTTCTGGCTGCCGGAATCGGCGCGCTACCTTGTAGTGCGTAACCGTGGCACTGACAAAGTCCGCAAGACACTGGCGCCGATTGATCCGGTGGTGGTCGCGCAGGCTTCGAGTTTCAGCGTTCCGGAACAGAAAACCGTCAAGGCGCGTAACGTGTTCGCAGTGATCTTTTCCGGCACCTACAGCGCCGGCACGCTGCTGTTGTGGCTGACGTACTTCATGGGCCTGGTGATTGTGTACCTGCTGACCAGTTGGCTGCCGACGCTGATGCGTGACAGCGGCGCGAGCATGGAGCAGGCCGCGTTTATCGGCGCATTGTTCCAGTTCGGCGGGGTATTGAGTGCGGTCGGTGTGGGATGGGCGATGGATCGCTTCAATCCGCACAAGGTCATCGGCATTTTCTACCTGCTGGCCGGGGTTTTTGCCTACGCGGTGGGGCAGAGCCTGGGCAACATCACATTGCTGGCGACCTTGGTGTTGGTGGCGGGGATGTGCGTGAACGGTGCGCAATCGGCGATGCCTTCGTTGGCGGCGCGGTTCTATCCGACGCAGGGCCGGGCAACCGGCGTCTCATGGATGCTGGGGATTGGCCGTTTCGGCGCGATTCTCGGCGCGTGGATGGGCGCGACGCTGCTGGGGTTGGGCTGGAATTTCGAGCAGGTGTTGACGGCGCTGGTGATTCCGGCAGCGTTGGCGACCACGGCGGTGGTGATCAAAGGCATGGTGAGTCATGCGGATGCGACTTGATATCGCGCTGTAGATTGAAAAGATCGCAGCCTGCGGCGGCTCCTGAATTGGAATACATACCCCTGTAGAGAGCTGCCGCAGGCTGCGATCTTTTGCAGACAACACACAAAGTTAGGCTGACAACAATCTGTTCGATAAACGAACACTGAGTCGATTATCGGATTGTTTGGCACATTTCCCAGGCTTAATCTGCAGTGACTCCGGCGCTGAACCTCGCGCCTTTTTTATCACTGGCGATCCACTACAAAAACGGGAGCCCGCTCCATGGCTGAGATCCTTTCGCTGCACGACGCGGTGAAGCAATTCGTCAACGACGGCGACACCGTTGCGCTCGAAGGCTTCACTCACCTGATCCCTACGGCAGCGGGTCATGAAATCATTCGTCAGGGCAAGAAAGATCTGACCCTGGTGCGGATGACGCCTGACCTGATCTACGACCAACTGATCGGCGCCGGTTGCGCGCGCAAGCTGATCTTCTCATGGGGTGGCAATCCGGGTGTGGGTTCGCTGCATCGTCTGCGCGATGCCGTCGAGAAACAATGGCCGCACCCGCTGGAAATCGAAGAACACAGCCACGCCGACCTGGCCAATGCCTACGTCGCCGGCGCTTCCGGCTTGCCGTTCGCTGTGCTGCGCGCCTACGCCGGCTCCGACCTGCCGAAGGTCAACCCGCTGATCAAATCCGTCACCTGCCCGTTCACCGGTGAAGTGCTGGCGGCGGTGCCGTCGGTGCGCCCGGACGTCACTGTGATCCACGCGCAGAAAGCCGACCGCCAAGGCAACGTGTTGCTGTGGGGCATTCTCGGCGTGCAGAAAGAAGCCGCACTGGCCGCCAAACGCTGCATCGTTACCGTCGAGGAAATCGTCGACAACCTCAACGCACCGATGAACGCCTGCGTGCTGCCGACCTGGGCCTTGAGCGCGGTCTGTCACGTCCCGGGTGGCGCGCATCCTTCCTACGCCCACGGTTACACCGAGCGTGACAATCGTTTCTATCAGGCGTGGGACCCGATTGCCCGCGACCGTGAGACGTTTACCGCGTGGATCAACGAATACATCCATGGCTGCGCTGATTTCAGCGAGTTCCAGGCCAAGTTGGCCGCTGCTTCGGAGGCCAAGTAATGACTTACACCACTAATGAAATGATGACCGTCGCCGCAGCCCGTCGCCTGAAGAACGGCTCGGTGTGCTTCGTCGGCATCGGCCTGCCGTCGAAAGCCGCCAACCTCGCGCGCCTGACTTCATCGCCGGACGTGGTGCTGATTTACGAATCCGGCCCGATTGGCGCCAAACCAAGCGTACTGCCGCTGTCCATCGGTGACGGCGAGTTGGCGGAAACCGCTGACACCGTCGTGCCGACCGGTGAGATTTTTCGCTATTGGTTGCAGGGCGGACGCATCGACGTCGGTTTTCTCGGCGCGGCGCAGGTCGACCGTTTCGGCAACATCAACACCACTGTGGTCGGCGACTACCATTCGCCGAAAGTGCGTCTGCCGGGAGCCGGCGGAGCGCCGGAGATTGCCGGCTCGGCGAAGAGTGTACTGATCATCCTTAAACAGTCGGCGCGCTCGTTTGTCGACAAGCTCGATTTCATCACCTCGGTCGGCCATGGCGAGGGCGGCGATTCGCGCAAGCGACTGGGCCTGCCGGGCGCCGGTCCGGTCGGCATCATCACCGACCTGTGCATCATGGAACCGGAGGAAGGCACTCACGAATTCGTGGTCACCGCACTGCACCCGGGCGTGACTCGCGAGCAAGTGGTTGCCGCCACCGGTTGGGCGATCCGCTTTGCCGACAACGTTGAACAAACCGCCGAGCCGACCGAGGTCGAGCTGACTGCGTTGCGTGATCTCGAAGCGCGCACCGCTGCGGCGCACGGTCAGGCACCGGGAGAAGCATGATGCGTGACGTTTATATCTGCGATGCGATTCGTACCCCCATCGGCCGTTTCGGCGGTGGTTTGTCCGCCGTTCGCGCCGACGATCTGGCCGCTGTGCCGATCAAGGCGCTGATGGAACGCAACCCGTCGGTGGACTGGAGTGCAATCGACGAGGTGTTCCTCGGCTGCGCCAACCAGGCTGGCGAAGACAACCGCAATGTCGCACGCATGGCGCTGCTGCTGGCAGGTCTGCCGGAAACCGTGCCCGGCGTGACCCTCAATCGCCTCTGCGCTTCGGGCATGGATGCGATCGGCACGGCGTTTCGCGCCATCGCCAGCGGCGAGATGGAGCTGGCGATTGCCGGCGGCGTCGAGTCGATGTCCCGCGCACCGTTCGTGATGGGCAAGGCTGATGCAGCGTTCTCACGCAATATGAAACTGGAAGACACCACCATCGGCTGGCGCTTCATCAACCCGTTGATGAAAGCCCAGTACGGCGTCGACGCGATGCCGCAGACCGCCGACAACGTCGCTGACGATTACGAAGTTTCCCGCGAGGATCAGGACGCTTTCGCCCTGCGCAGTCAGCAACGGACAGCCGCCGCGCAGGCCGCCGGCTACTTCGCTGAAGAAATCGTCGAAGTACGGATCGCCCACAAGAAGGGCGAAACGGTGGTCAGCCAGGATGAACACCCGCGCGCTGACACGACGATCGAAGCGCTGACCAAACTGAAACCGGTCAACGGCCCGGACAAGACTGTCACCGCCGGAAATGCCTCGGGCGTGAACGACGGCGCCGCCGCGCTGATTCTGGCCTCGGCCGAAGCCGTGAAAAAACACGGTTTGACCGCCCGCGCCAAAGTGCTGGGCATGGCCAGTGCCGGTGTCGCGCCACGGGTAATGGGCATCGGCCCGGTGCCAGCGGTGCGTAAACTGATCGAGCGTCTAGGTGTGGCGGTCAGCGATTTCGATGTGATCGAACTCAACGAAGCGTTTGCCAGCCAGGGTTTGGCGGTGCTGCGTGAACTCGGCTTGGCGGACGACGCCGCGCAGGTCAACCCGAATGGCGGCGCGATTGCCTTGGGTCACCCGTTGGGCATGAGCGGTGCGCGCCTGGTGCTGACCGCGCTGCATCAGCTGGAAAAGACCGGTGGCAAGAAAGGTCTGGCGACCATGTGCGTCGGTGTCGGCCAAGGACTTGCCTTGGCCATCGAACGCGTCTGACGCAAGCCGTGACGAATAAGAACAGAGGAAAGCGAAATGACTGACAAGCCTGGCTACCGTCGTCCGCAGGAAGGCACCCAGCCTGAGTACCTGCACCCGACGTATCAATCCACCAATTTGCGCTCGCCCTCCAAGCCGTTGGTGTTTCTGCCCCACTCGCTGTCGGAAATCACCGGCCCGACCATCGGCGCCGAGCGTGTGGCCGAAAAGGACAACGACCTGACCGCCCAGCATGACGGCGAACCACAGGGCGAGCGGATCATCATCCACGGCCGTGTGCTCGACGAAAACGGCTTGCCGGTGCCGGGGATTCTCGTAGAAATCTGGCAGGCCAACGCCGCCGGCCGCTACAACCACCCGCGCGACCTGCACGACGCGCCGCTGGACCCGAACTTCACCGGCACCGGTCGCACCGTGACCGACGCCGATGGCTGGTATCAGTTCCAGACCATCAAGCCCGGCGCCTATCCGTGGGGTAACCACCACAACGCCTGGCGCCCGGCGCACATCCATTTCTCGCTGTTCGGGCCGAGCATACTGACCCGCTTGGTGACGCAGATGTATTTCCCCGGCGACCCGTTGCTGGCCTACGACCCGATCTACAACTGCGTACCGGATACGTCCGCCAAGGAACGCCTGATCGCTGCTTTCGATCTGGAAAAAACCATTCCGTCCTACGCCCTCGGTTACCGTTGGGACATCGTGCTGCGCGGCCGTGATGCCACGCCGATGGAGAAATAAGATGACCCTGAATGCGACCACGTCCCACACCGTCGGGCCTTACTACCACATCGGTCTGACCTGGCTGAACCGTGAAAATCTCGCCAATGAACTGACCCTCGGCGAGCGTGTGGCGATCACCGGACAAGTCGTCGATGGCAACGGCGATGTGGTTAATGACGCCATGCTCGAAGTCTGGCAAGCCAACGCCGCCGGCAAATACGACCATCCGGAAGACGAGCAGGACAAACCGTTGGACCCGCACTTCGAAGGTTTTGGTCGGGTGCCGGTGGATGCCGAAGGGCGTTTTCGGTTCACCACGATCAAGCCAGGCACGGTCGAGGGTTTGAAGGGCTCGACCCAGGCGCCGCATCTGGTGGTGTTGGTGTTTGCTCGCGGGTTGGTGAAGCACTTGTTGACGCGGATCTATTTTGACGGCGAGCCGGCGAACGTGAATGACTCGCTGCTGGAATGTGTGCCGGCCGAGCGCCGCACGACGTTGCTGGCAAAGCCCGATGCGTCGGGTGTGTACCAGTGGAATGTGATTCTGCAGGGCAAAGATGCCGAGACGGTGTTCTTCGATTATTGAAAGAACACCGCTATTCCAGTGGAGTGAGTTTTGTGGTGAGGGGATTTATCCCCGACCGAGTGCGCAGCACTCGCAAAACCCCAGAGCGCGGTAAATCTATTGCACCGTGATCGCCGGTCTTGGGGCTGCTTCGCAGCCCATCGGGGATAAATCCCCTCGCCACAAAGCCCGCTTTCATAGGCGTGGCCTGTGTTGCCGAGCCAATGTGGAACGGGACTGTTGCAAAGTGTGTCTAGACTCTCACTGTCCCTATCGAGTGAAAAACAATGACAACCACCACAGCCCATTACACCGGCGAAGAGCGTAGCAAGCGCATCTTCGCCATTGTCGGCGCTTCGTCCGGCAACCTCGTCGAATGGTTCGACTTCTACGTCTACGCCTTCTGCGCGATCTATTTTGCCCCGGCGTTTTTCCCTTCCGACAACCCGACGGTACAACTGGTCAACACCGCCGGTGTGTTCGCTGCCGGGTTTCTGATGCGACCGATTGGTGGCTGGATCTTCGGGCGCGTGGCGGATAAGCACGGGCGCAAGAACTCGATGCTGATCTCGATTCTGATGATGTGCTTCGGCTCATTGCTGATCGCCTGTCTGCCGACCTACAAGGACATCGGCGTCTGGGCGCCGGTGCTGTTGCTGTTCGCGCGTCTGCTGCAAGGTTTGTCGGTGGGTGGCGAATATGGCACCACCGCGACTTACATGAGTGAAGTTGCGCTCAAGGGCCAGCGCGGGTTCTTTGCCTCGTTCCAGTACGTGACGTTGATTGGCGGGCAATTGCTGGCGGTGTCCCTGGTGGTGGTGCTTCAGCAGTTCCTCACCGAAGATGACCTGCGCGCCTACGGCTGGCGGATTCCGTTCGTGGTCGGTGCGGTGGCGGCGTTGATTTCGCTGTTCCTGCGTCGTTCGCTGAAAGAAACCACCAGCAAAGAAATGCGCGAGAACAAGGACGCCGGCAGCATCCGTGCGCTGTTTCGCGATCACAAAGCCGCGTTTATCACTGTGCTGGGTTATACCGCCGGTGGCTCGCTGATTTTCTACACCTTCACCACGTACATGCAGAAATATCTGGTGAACACTGCCGGCATGCACGCCAAGACCGCCAGCTACATCATGACCGGCGCGCTGTTCTTGTATATGTGCATGCAACCGCTGTTCGGCATGCTTGCCGACAAAATTGGCCGACGTAACTCGATGCTCTGGTTCGGCGCGCTCGGTACGCTGTTCACCGTGCCGATCCTGCTCAGCCTGAAGGGCGTCAGCAGTCCGTTTCTGGCTTTTGTACTGATCACCATTGCGCTGGCCATTGTCAGTTTCTACACCTCGATCAGCGGCCTGGTGAAAGCCGAAATGTTTCCGCCGGAAGTCCGCGCCCTTGGCGTGGGCCTGGCGTATGCGGTGGCCAACGCGATCTTCGGTGGGTCGGCGGAATTCGTTGCCCTGAGCCTGAAGGCCGGCGGCATGGAAAACGCCTTTTACTGGTACGTCACGCTGATGATGGCGGTGGCACTCCTGTTCAGTCTGCGTCTGCCGAAACAGGCGAAATATTTGCACCACGATCTCTAAACCGATGCGCGCGGGCCGCCATGGCCCGCGCCGGCAAGGACTGTTTATGACTCAGCGACCGGGCAATCAATTGTTTGATGCCTACTTCACTGCCCGCGATATGCGCGAGGTGTTCTGCGATCAGGGCCGCGTCCAGGCAATGCTCGACTTCGAAGCAGCGCTGGCCCGGGCCGAGGCTCGGGTCGGACTGATTCCAGCGTCCGCTGTCGTTCCGATAGCCAACGCGTGCAGCGCTGAGCTGTACGACTTCGCGGCGCTGGGCGAGGCAATTGCCACAGCCGGTAATTCGGCCATTCCGCTGGTCAAGGCGCTGGGCAAGCAGATTGCTGCCACCGATGCCGAGGCCGAGCGTTATGTGCATTTGGGCGCAACCAGTCAGGATGTGATGGATTCCGGGCTGGTTCTGCAATTGCGTCAGGCGCTGGGTTTGATCGAAGGGGAATTGGCGCAACTCGCCGATTCACTCGCCGCTCAAGCGCAGCGTCATGCGGCTACGCCGCTGGCCGGGCGCACCTGGTTGCAACACGCGACACCGGTGACCCTAGGCATGAAAATCGCCGGATGGCTGGGGGCCGTGACTCGCAGCCGTCAGCGTCTGCGCGAACTCAAGCCGCGTCTGCTGGTGCTGCAATTCGGCGGCGCATCGGGCACCCTCGCGGCGCTGGGCGAGCAGGCATTGCCGATCGCTCAGGCCTTGGCTGAGGAACTGCAACTGACCCTGCCGGAACAGCCATGGCACACCCAGCGTGATCGCATCGTCGAGTTTGGCGCGGCGCTTGGTTTGATCGCCGGGAGCCTCGGTAAGCTCGGTCGCGACATCAGTTTGTTGATGCAGACCGAAGCGGCGGAAGTCTTCGAACCGTCGGCACCGGGCAAGGGCGGTTCCTCGACCATGCCGCACAAACGTAATCCGGTGGGCGCGGCGGTCTTGATCGGCGCGGCGACGCGCATGCCGGGGCTGGTGTCGACATTGTTCAGTGCCATGCCACAAGAGCACGAACGCAGCCTCGGCTTGTGGCATGCCGAATGGGAAACCCTGCCGGAAATCTGCTGCCTCGTTTCGGGATCGCTGCAACAGGCGCGATTATTGGCCGACGGTTTGGAAGTCGACGCCGCACGCATGGCGCGCAATCTCGAATTGACCCAAGGGTTGGTGCTGGCCGAAGCAGTGAGCATCGTCCTCGCGCAACGGGTCGGCCGCGACACCGCGCATCATCTGCTCGAACAATGCTGCAAACGTGCGGTGGCCGAAAAGCGCCACTTGCGTGCCGTGCTCGGTGACGAGCCGAAAGTCACCGCCGAGCTTAGCGCCGCTGAACTGGATCATCTTTTGAACCCCGCCCATTACCTCGGCCAGGCGCAAGTCTGGGTCGAGCGAGTGGTGGCCGAACACAACGCGTTGACTGTCTGAAGGAGAGGGCTGT
The DNA here is from genome assembly GCF_059716105.1 of Pseudomonas sp. LBUM1652. Lineage (NCBI taxonomy): Bacteria > Pseudomonadati > Pseudomonadota > Gammaproteobacteria > Pseudomonadales > Pseudomonadaceae > Pseudomonas > Pseudomonas sp. LBUM1652. The sequence goes on from NZ_CP166804.1 coordinate 1,463,138, forward strand.
GGCTTTCGTTCAACTCGCCGATGGCGAACTGCACTATCAATTGGAAGGCCCGGTCGATGCGCCGGTGCTGGTGCTGTCCAACTCGCTGGGCACCGATCTGCACATGTGGGACGCGCAAATGCCGGCGTTTACCGAACACTTTCGCGTGCTGCGTTTCGACACCCGTGGCCACGGCCAATCGCTGGTGACGCCGGGGCCTTACAGCATCGAGCAATTGGGCCATGACGTGCTTGGCTTGCTGGATGCGCTGCACATCGAGCGCGCGCATTTTTGCGGATTGTCGATGGGCGGCTTGATCGGACAGTGGCTGGGGATCAATGCCGGCGAGCGTCTGAACAAGCTGATTGTGTGCAACACCGCAGCGAAAATCGGCGATCCATCGGTGTGGAACCCGCGCATTGAAACCGTACTGCGCGACGGCGCGGCAGCCATGGTTGCCCTGCGTGACGCGTCGATTGCGCGTTGGTTTACGCCGGATTTTTCGCAGGCTCATCCGGCCGCGGCCAAGCAGATTACCGACATGCTCGCGGCTACTCATCCTGAAGGCTACGCGGCCAATTGCGCGGCGGTACGTGATGCGGATTTCCGCGAGCAGTTGTCCTCGATCAATGTGCCGCTGCTGGTGATTGCCGGCACTGAAGATGCGGTGACACCGCCGTCCGGCGGGCATTTCATTCAGGAGCATGTGCGCGGCGCCGAGTATGCCGAGTTCTATGCGGCGCATTTGTCCAACGTGCAAGCCGGCGCTGATTTCAGTGATCGCGTGTTGGCGTTTTTGCAGGCTAAGTGAGGAAGTTTTTGTGGACGAGAAACAACGTTACGACGATGGCATGCAGGTACGCCGCGCGGTGTTGGGCGATGCCCATGTCGATCGCAGCCTGACCACGCTGACCGAGTTCAACTCGGAATTCCAGGAGATGATCACCCGCCACGCCTGGGGCGATATCTGGACACGCCCGGGTTTGCCTCGGCATACCCGCAGCCTGATCACCATCGCCATGCTGATCGGCATGAACCGCGAAGGTGAGCTGAAACTTCATTTGCGCGCCGCCGCCAATAACGGCGTGAGCCGGAGCGAGATCAAGGAAGTGATCATGCAGAGCGCGATCTATTGCGGGATTCCGGCGGCGAATGCGACGTTCCATCTGGCCGAATCGGTGTGGGATGAGTTGGGGGTTGAATCCCGGGAGTGATAGTGCCTGAGCTCACGCCATCGCTGGCAAGCCAGACAATGGCTATTCTGCGTATACCAACTTTCCCTGTAGGAGCTGCCGCAGGCTGCGATCTTTTGATTTGTTTTTAAGATCAAGATCAAAAGATCGCAGCCTGCGGCAGCTCCTACAGAGGACTTGGGTTTACAGCAAGCTGATCGGATAGCTGACGATCAAGCGGTTCTCATCGAACTCGTTGTTGCTGAAATCGCGGCGCATGGTCGAGTTGCGCCATTTGACGTTCAAGTCCTTGAGCGCGCCGCTTTGCACGGTGTAGCCCAGTTCCGATTCGCGTCCCCATTCCTTGCCGTCGGTGATGGTCCCGGTGTGCACGTTGTCGCCGCTGATGTAGCGGTTCATCAAGGTCAGGCCGGGAATGCCGAGGGCGACAAAGTTGTAGTCGTGACGCACCTGCCATGAGCGTTCCTGCGCATTGTCGTAACTGGCGTTGTAACTGTCGTTGGCCAGGGTGCCACCGCTGGTGCCGTTGACCCGCATCCACGCGCTGTCGCCGGTGAGTTTCTGCAGGCCGACGTAGAAGGTGTTGCCGCCGTATCGGGCCGAGAACATTCCCGACCAGGTTTTGTTGTCCAGATCACCGGCGCGGGCGCTGCCGTCATCCTTGCCGTAGAAAAAGCCGAGGTTGGCGCCTAGCGTCCAGTCGCCGAGTGGCTGGCTGTGGATCAGGTTGACGTACTGCTGGCTGTAAATGTCCTTGAGTTCGGCGTTCCACAGACCGATCTGCGTGCGTTTTTCGTTGAACACATATTCGCCGCCCTGAAAGTTAAAGCGATCGGAGGTAAACGCGGCTTTGCCGGTCATCGACATGTCGCTCATGCTGCTGTCGTCGCGCGGGCTGTTGGCGCGGAACTGGCCGCCGTAAAGGGTCAGGCCGTCGATTTCCTTCGAGGTGATCTGGCCGCCACGAAAGGTTTGCGGCAGCGAGCGACCGTCGTCCGAACGCAGGATCGGCAGTACCGGCATCCACTCGCCGACCTTCAATTCGGTCTGCGACAGCTTGGCCTTGAACGCAACGTTGGTACGGCCGAAATTGTCTGCCGGGCGGCCATCGTGATCCAGCGGCAGCAACTGGGTGCCGCCGGTGCCTTTGCCGCCATCGAGCTTCACCGAATACAAACCGAGTACGTCCATGCCGAACCCAACGGTGCCTTGGGTGAAGCCGGATTTTGCGTCGAGGATGAAGCTCTGCGTCCACTCTTCAGCCTTGCCCTGGGCCTTGGTCGGGTTGGTGAAGTTGCGGTTGATGTAGAAGTTGCGCAGGTTCAGATTGACCTTGGCGCCCTCGACAAACCCGGCTTCTTCAGCCGCGGCGGGCAGGGCGACGCCGGCCAGTGCAAGCGCGATCAGGCTGGGTAATGCGTACGGCGCAGTGGGATGTGTCATTGCAGATTCTCTTTTTGTTTTTTTGAGTCGAACGGGATCCGTTGCCGCCGCTTTCGGGGGCAAACATGAAGTTGCAGATTCGGGGATAAAGCGGCGGCGATCAGCCGGACAGGGCAGGGCGCGGGGGCATGGTGTCGAACCTGTTGTTATTGGTTTTGTGAAGCGAATGGTGCGGGGCGCGGAGGCGGGGTTTCAATCGGGGAAAGCGGGTTTTGGGCGATTATCGAACGCAAGATTGAGCCGGGTTTTGTGGTGACGCGAAGGGGGCAGCCCAGGCAACATCACTTTCTGGTAGACAACAAAAAGCCCACCAAACGGTGGGCTCCTTGTGTTCACCCGATAATCAGAACAACTTCATCTTCGGTGCTTCTTCTTTCAGCGGTTCGTTCTGCGCGGTTTGCGCATTCCAGCCCCCCCCCAGGGCCTTGTACAGGTTGACCGCACTGGTCAGCTGCGCGAGGCGGTCGGTGATCAGCGCTTGTTGGGCGCTGAACAGCTGACGCTGGGCATCGAGGAAGGTCAGGTTGCTGTCGACGCCGATACGATAGCGACGTTCGGCCAGGCGGTAGTAATCCTGGTTGGCCTGCACAAAGTCACGCTGTGCCTGCAACTGCTCTGTGTAGGTCTGGCGCGCGGCCAGGCCGTCGGCGACTTCCTGAAAGCCGGTTTGAATCGCCTTCTCGTAGTTCGCCACGCCGATGTCCTTCTGGATCTTGGCGTAGTCGAGGCTGGCGCGCAGGCTGCCGGCGTTGAAGATCGGCAGGTTGATCTGCGGCTGGAACAGCCACGTCCCCGAACCACCCTTGAACAGACCGGAGAGGTCCGGGCTCAGGCTGCCCGCGTTGGCGGTCAGGCTGATGCTCGGGAAGAACGCTGCACGGGCTGCGCCGATGTTGGCGTTGGCGGCCTTCAGGTTGTACTCGGCTTGCAGGATGTCCGGACGACGTTGCAGCAGATCCGATGGCAGACCGGCCGGCACGTCGCTGAGCAGGTCGTCAGACAGCGGTTTGGCCGCTTGCAGATTGGCCGGGATACCGGTGCCGAGCAGCAAGGTCAGGCTGTTTTCATCCTGAGCCACCTGACGGGTATAACGCGCCAGTTGAGCACGAGCGTTTTCAACCGAGGTACGCGACTGCGCCAGGTCCAGTGCCGACGCGACACCGACTTCATTGCTGCGGCTGGTCAACTTGTAGCTTTCTTCGAAGGCACCGAGGGTGTCCTGAGTCAGCTTGAGCAGTTCCTTGTCCGCCTGCCAGGTCAAGTAGGCATTGGCGACGCTGGCAACCAGACTGATCTGGGTGCTGCGGCGTGCTTCTTCAGTGGCGAAGTATTGTTGCAGCGCTTGTTCGCTCAGGCTGCGAACCCGACCGAACAGATCGAGTTCGTAGGCACTGATGCCGACAGTGGCGGAGTAGGAGCTGGTGATGCCCGCTTCACCGGTCTGCGAGGCACGCGCCGGCACCCGCTGACGGCTGCCGCTGGCATTGGCTGAAACTGCCGGGAACAGGTCGGCGCGCTGGATGCGGTATTGAGCCGCGTAGGCGTCGATGTTCAGTGCCGCGACGCGCAGGTCGCGGTTGTTTTCCAGCGAAACCTGGATCAGCTGTTGCAGGGCAGGGTCATGGAAAAACTGCTTCCAGCCCTGCTCGGCAGCGGCCTGCGCCGGTGCCTGGGCCGGCGAGTACGCCGGCCCTTGCGGGTACTGGCCTGCGACCGGAGCCTCGGGCTGCTGATAATCAGGTATCAGCGAGCAACCGCTCAGCACGAAGGCGGCGACTGCGATGGAGAGTAGCGACTTGCTCATTGGCCAGCCTCTTTAGGAGTTTCTTTGGTGTCATCCTGGTCGGCGTTTTTGCGCTGGCCTATGGACGACACAGTGACGAAGAACAGTGGGACCCAGAAGATCGCCAGGATTGTGGCCGTGAGCATACCGCCAATTACGCCAGTACCGATCGCATGTTGACTGCCTGAGCCGGCGCCCGTGGAGATCGCCAACGGTACAACACCGAGTACGAAGGCCAGCGACGTCATGATGATCGGTCGCAGACGCATGCGGCACGCTTCAATCGCCGCATCGCGCAGACTGCGCCCTTGCTCGTGCAGCTCTTTGGCGAATTCGACGATCAGAATGGCGTTTTTAGCCGCAAGACCGATGGTCGTCAACAGGCCCACCTGGAAGTACACGTCGTTGGACAGACCGCGCAGGCTGGTGGCCATCAGCGCACCGATGATCCCCAACGGCACCACGAGCATGACCGCGATCGGAATCGACCAGCTTTCATACAGCGCCGCCAGACACAGGAACACCATCAGCAGCGACAGGGCGTACAGCGCAGGCGCTTGCGAGCCGGACAGACGTTCCTCATAGGACAGACCCGTCCAGGAGATACCGACACCGGCCGGCAACTTCTTGGCAATCGCTTCGACTTCGGCCATCGCATCACCGGTGGAATAACCCGGTGCCGGAGAACCGAGCACCTCCATCGCTTCCACGCCGTTATATCGGGCCAGTTTCGGCGAACCGTAGATCCACTCGCCCTTGGCGAAAGCGGAGAACGGCACCATGGTCCCGGCGCTGTTGCGCACGTACCATTTCTTCAGGTCTTCAGGGCTCATGCGAGCACCGGCCTGACCTTGCACGTAAACCTTCTTCACCCGACCACGGTCGATGAAGTCGTTGACGTAGCTACTACCGAAGGAGATCGACAGGGTGCTGTTGATGTCGGAGAGGCTCAAGCCAAGGGCCTGGGCTTTCTCGTCGTCGATTTCCAGATGGTATTGCGGTTCGTCGTTCAGGCCGTTCGGACGCACCTGGTAGAGCACCTTGCTCTGTGCCGCCAGGCCGAGGAACTGGTTACGTGCTTCCATCAGTTTTTCGTGACCGATACCGGCACGGTCTTGCAGGAACACGTCGAAACCGGTGGCGTTACCCAACTCCAGTACCGCAGGCGGGGCGAAAGCAAACACCATCGCATCGCGGAAGCTGAAGAAGTGTTGCTGGGCACGCTGTGCGAGTGCGAACACGCTGTTGTTTGCGTCACGCTCGCCCCAAGGCTTGAGCATGATGAACGCCAGACCGGAACTCTGACCACGACCGGCAAAGTTGAAGCCGTTCACGGTGAACACCGAGGACACCGCACCCGCTTCTTTATCCAGCAGGTAGGTACGCATCTCGTCGATCACGACTTGAGTACGTTCGGCACTGGAGCCGGCCGGGGTTTGTACCTGAGCGAACAGTACGCCCTGATCTTCTTCCGGCAGGAACGCGGTTGGGATGCGGGTGAACAGCCAAATCATGCCGACGACGATCAGCAAGTACGCCAGCAGGTACGGGGCCTTGCGCTGCAGCATATTGCCGACACCGCGCTCATAACTTCTGACGCCACGGTCGAAATTGCGGTTGAACCAGCCGAAGAAGCCTTTTTTCGGCGTACCGTGCTCACCTTTCGCAATGGGCTTGAGCATGGTGGCGCACAGCGCCGGGGTGAAAATCAGTGCAACCAGTACCGACAGGGCCATGGCCGAGACGATGGTGATCGAGAACTGCTTGTAGATCACACCGGTGGAACCGCTGAAGAACGCCATCGGCAGCAGTACCGCCGACAGAACCAGGGCGATACCGACCAGTGCGCCCTGGATCTGGCCCATGGACTTCTTGGTCGCTTCCTTCGGTGACAGGCCTTCTTCGGCCATCACCCGCTCGACGTTTTCCACCACGACGATGGCGTCGTCCACCAGCAAGCCGATGGCCAGCACCATACCGAACATGGTCAGGGTGTTGATGCTGAAACCGGCGGCGGCGAGGATGCCGAACGTACCCAGCAATACCACTGGTACGGTCATCGTGGTGATGACGGTGGCGCGGAAATTCTGCAGGAACAGGAACATCACCAGGAACACCAGCACGATCGCTTCGACCAGGGTTTCAATCACACCCTTGATCGATTCGGTCACCACCGGCGTGGTGTCATATGGGAACACCACTTCCATGCCTTGCGGGAAGAACGGCTTGAGATCGTCAATCGTCTTGCGCAGCGCTTTGGCGGTGTCGAGGGCGTTGGCACCGTTGGCCAGTTTCACCGCCAGACCGGAAGCCGGACTGCCGTTGAACTGAGCAGAAATGCTGGAGTTTTCACCACCCAAGCCCACGTCAGCGACATCGCCGACACGTACTTGCGAACCGTCCTGGTTGACCTTCAGCAGGATCGCCTTGAACTGCTCGGCCGTTTGCAGACGGGTCTTGCCGATGATGGTGGCGTTCAGTTGCTGGCCAGGCAGCGCTGGCAAACCGCCGAGTTGACCGGAGGAAACTTGAACGTTCTGCGCCGAGATCGCGGTGCTCACGTCAGACGGGGTCAGGTTGTACTTGTTCAACTTGGCCGGGTCGAGCCAGATGCGCATCGCGTACTGGGCACCGAAGACCTGGAAGTCACCGACACCGGCAGTCCGCGAGATCGGATCCTGCATGTTCGACACGATGTAGTTGGACAGGTCGTCCTTGTTCATGCTGCCGTCACGCGAGACCACGCCGATCACCAGAAGGAAGTTTTTCACTGCCTTGGTCACGCGGATACCTTGTTGCTGCACTTCCTGCGGCAACAGCGGGGTGGCCAGGTTCAGCTTGTTCTGAACCTGCACCTGCGCGGTGTCGGAGTTGGTGCCTTGCTCGAAGGTCGCGGTGATGGTCATGCTGCCGTCGGAGTTACTTTCCGACGACACATAACGCAGGTTGTCGATACCGTTGAGTTGCTGCTCGATCACCTGAACCACGGTGTCCTGCACGGTTTGCGCCGAAGCGCCCGGGTAGGTCACGGAGATCGCAATGGCCGGTGGCGCAATGCTCGGGTATTGGTTGATCGGCAACTTGAGGATCGATAGAGCCCCGACCAGCATGATCACCAGCGCTATTACCCAGGCGAAAATCGGACGGTCGATAAAAAATTTCGACATGAGTTACTCCCCTTTGCCGCCAGCGGCTTTGTCAGCTGCTTGAGCGGGGGCCGGGTTCTTGGTGCCTACGTTAGTCGCTTCGCTCGGGTTCACCTGCACACCCGGACGGACGTATTGCAGCCCTTCGGTGATCAGACGATCGCCGGCCTTGAGGCCGTCTTCGATCAGCCACTGGCTGCCGACGGTGCGGCTGGCCTTGAGCTGACGCAGCTCCACCTTGTTGTCGGCGCCGACGACCAGTGCGGTCGGGGTACCTTTGAGGTCACGGGTCACGCCTTGTTGCGGCGCCAGAATGGCGGCGGCGTTGACGCCGGCCTGCAACTGGGCGCGGACGAACATGCCCGGCAGCAGAGTGTGATCCGGGTTCGGGAATACCGCACGCAGGGTCACGGAGCCGGTAGTCGGGTCGACCGTGACTTCGGAGAATTCCAGCTTACCGTCGAGCTTGTACTGGCTGCCGTCTTCCAAAGTCAGTTTTACCGCCGCCGAGTTGTCGCCGGCCTTCTGCAGACGACCGCTTTCCAGCTCACGGCGCAGTTCCAGCAATTCCACCGAGGACTGGGTGACGTCGACGTAGATCGGGTCGAGTTGCTGGATCGTCGCCATCGCATCGGTCTGGCCGTTGCTGACCAGCGCACCTTCGGTGACCGAAGAGCGACCGATACGGCCGGAAATCGGTGCGTAGACCTTGGTGTAACGCACGTTGATCTGCGCGCTCTGCAACGACGCTTCCGATTCCATGCGGTTGGACACGGCGGTGTCGTATTCCTGACGGCTCACGGCCTGTTCATCGACCAGTTGCTTGTAGCGGTCGGAGATCGACTTGGTCGAACGCAGGCTGGCTTCGGCGCTTTTCAGGGTCGCTTCATAGACCGACGGATCGATCTGATACAGCTGCTGGCCGGCTTTGACGTCGCCGCCTTCCTTGAACAGACGCTTGAGAATGATGCCATTGACCTGCGGTCGAACTTCAGCGATGCGGAACGCACTGGTGCGGCCCGGCAGTTCAGACGTGAGTGTGAACGCTTGGGGTTGAAGGGTGACGACGCCGACCTGAGGAGGCGGAGCGGCTGGGGCCGCTTCTTCCTTTTTACATCCGCTGAGCAGCGATGCCAGGGCGACGGCAGTGACCAGAGCGGTAACAGCTGGCTTGAATTGCATGAAGATCCTCGGGTCAGGCGCGCGAGAAGCGCACAAGAAGTGTGTAAGGGTAAAAAATTTTGCTGGGTGGATAAGTAGCTTGCTAAGGAATATACTTACGTTCATGGTTGTTTGTAAATACCTTGGCTGCGTACCCACCCTGTTACAAAAGTCGTTGCAAGGTTTGAAATTGTAGGCCGGGGAGCCGATTCGCGAGAGATCGCCCCCTCTTTATTCAGCGGATATTCAGACATCCCTGAGACATCCTGTTTGAGGTTTTACTGCCATGGTCCGTCGTACCAAAGAGGAAGCTCAAGAAACCCGCAGCCAGATTCTGGAAGCGGCGGAGAAAGCCTTCTATGAAAGAGGCGTGGCCCGCACGACCCTGGCGGATATCGCGACAATGGCCGGTGTCACTCGCGGCGCCATCTATTGGCATTTCAGCAACAAGGCCGATCTGGTCCAGGCCATGCTCGACAGCTTGCATGAGCCGCTGGATGAACTGGCCAAAGCCAGTGAAAGCGAGGACGAACTCGACCCGCTGGGCTGCATGCGCAAATTGCTGATTCATTTGTTTCATCAAGTTGCGCTGGATCCGAAGACCCGGCGCATCAACGAAATTCTGTTTCATAAGTGCGAGTTCACCGATGAAATGTGCGATTTGCGCCAACAGCGCCGGGCGGCCAGTCTCGATTGCAATCTGCGTATCGGGCTGACCCTGCGTAATGCGGTGAATCGCGGCCAGTTGCCGGACGATCTCGACACTGCCCGCGCAGCCATCAGCATTCATGCCTATATTGATGGCCTCCTCTATGGATGGCTGTTGGCGCCAGACAGCTTTGAACTGCACGCCGAAGCCGAGCGCTGGGTCGATACAGGGTTGGACATGCTGCGCCTGAGCCCCAGCCTGCGCAAATGAAACAAAATGCGTAATTGGCACAGCTTGTGTCAATTGGCCTGCTTTTATATACGTTCGCGGCGCGCAGTTTATATGTAGCGAGCTACGTATTTTGTAGGGATTTTGTGTCGTGTGTGTGAACGGTTGTTAGCTGCCTGCCTATCGGGCGCCCAAGAAAAAGCCCCGGCTCTTGCGAGTCGGGGCTTTTGTGTTTCTGCCTGCCTCGTACTGAATAAGGCTTACAGCGTCGGGTAGTCGATGTAGCCGACCGGGCCTTTCGCGTAGAACAGTTCTGGGCGAGCTTCATTGAGCGGCGCATCGGCCTTCAAACGCGCCGGCAGATCCGGGTTGGCAATGAACGGCACACCGAACGCCACGGCGTCAGCCTTGCCGCTGGCCAGCCACGCGTTGGCGCTGTCCTTGGTGAAGCGCTCGTTGGCGATGTACGGGCCGCCGAACGCTTCTTTCAGTTGCGGGCCGAGGCTGTCGGCGCCTTCTTTCTCACGGGAGCAGATGAAGGCGATGCCACGTTTGCCCAGCTCGCGAGCCACGTAAGTGAAGGTTTCAGCCAGATTGTCGTCGCCCATGTCATGGGAGTCGGCACGCGGTGCCAGGTGCACACCGACACGGCCGGCGCCCCAGACTTCGATGGCGGCGTCAGTCACTTCCAGCAACAGGCGGGCACGGTTTTCCAGCGAGCCACCGTAGTTATCGGTGCGCTGGTTGGTGCTGCTTTGCAGGAACTGGTCGAGCAGGTAGCCGTTGGCACCGTGGATTTCCACACCGTCGAAACCGGCGGCTTTGGCGTTTTCGGCACCGGTGCGGTAGGCGTCGACAATGTCGGCGATCTCAGCGGTTTCCAAAGCACGTGGGGTTGGGTAGTCGGCCATTGGGCGCACCAGGCTGACGTGGCCCTTAGGCTGGATGGCGCTTGGGGCGACCGGCGCTTCGCCGTTCAGGTACGACGGGTGGGAGACCCGGCCGACGTGCCACAGTTGCAGGAAGATCTTGCCGCCAGCGCCGTGAATGGCTTTGGTCACGTTGGACCAGCCGCGCACCTGATCGTTGGACCAGATGCCCGGGGTGTCCGGGTAGCCGACGCCCATCGGCGTCACCGAAGTGGCTTCGCTGAGGATCAGGCCAGCCGAGGCGCGTTGCACGTAGTACTCGGCCATCAGCGCGTTCGGCACTCGGCCTTCGTCGGCGCGGCAGCGGGTCAGCGGCGCCATGATGATGCGGTTGGACAGCTCGACGTCGCCCAGTTTGATCGGATCGAAAATAGTTGCCATGTCTACAACCCTCGTCAGTGAAGTGGTTAATCAGTGGGTAGCGGGGGCCAGATCGGCATTGCCGTTCTGACGGAAAGTAATCAGGGTCACCAGCAGGGCGAGTACCGCTAAAGCTGCTGCGGCCAGAGGCACGCTGGTCAGGCCGAAACCGTGGGCGATGACGCTGCCACCGACCCAGGCACCGAGGGCGTTGCCGACGTTGAACGCGCCGATGTTCAGGGTCGACACCAGGTTCGGCGCCGCCTTGCCGAAGGTCACTACGTTGATTTGCAGTGCCGGTACGGCAGCAAAAGAAGCGGTGGCCCAGAGGAACAGGGTGATTTCAGTCGGGATCAGCGCGACGCTGGTCCAGCTCAGCACGGTGGAAACCACCGCCATCGCCACGAACACGCCGATCAGCGTGGCGCCCAGGCGTTTGTCCGCCAGTTTGCCGCCGATGATGTTGCCAACAGTCAGACCGAGGCCGATCAACAGCAGGGTCCAGGTCACGCCTTTTGGCGAGACACCGGTGACATCGCCGAGCAGCGGGGCAACGTAGGTGAAGAGGGTGAACATGGAAGCTGCAAACAGCGCGGTCATGCTCAGCGACAGCCAGATACCGGCGCCTTTGAGGGCGGCGAGTTCGGCGCGCATGTCGAGTTTTTCTTCGTCACGCTTGGCCGGCAGGAAACGGATCAGGCCGATCAGTGCGATCACACCAATCACCGTCACTGCCCAGAAGGTCGAGCGCCAGCCGGCTTCCTGACCCAACGCGGTGCCCAGCGGCACGCCAAGGACGTTCGCCAGGGTCAAACCGGTGAACATCAAAGCGACTGCCGAAGCGCGTTTGTTCGGTGCCACCAGACCTGCGGCCACTACCGAACCGATACCGAAGAACGCACCGTGGCACAGCGCGGTGACGACACGGGCAAACATCAGCACGTTGTAGTCACTGGCGATGGCGCAAAGCAGGTTGCCGACGATGAAAATGCCCATCAACGCTACCAGAGCAGCCTTGCGCGGCAGTTTGGCGGTGGCCAGTGCCATGAACGGTGCACCAATGGCCACGCCCAGGGCGTAACCGGTCACCAGCCAGCCGGCGCCGGGGATCGACACACCGAGGTCGGCCGCCACATCGGGCAGCAAGCCCATGATGACGAACTCGGTGGTGCCGATGGCGAAGGCGCTCAAGGCGAGTATGAGTAGCGAGAGGGGCATCGTTGATTCCTTGTGGGCTGGCTGACGTTAAGGGTCAGAGCTCTTTACTGAGGGTGCTGAGGAACGCCTGAATCACGTCCTCGTTACGTTTGAAAAAGTGCCATTGACCGGCTTTCTGGCTGCTGATCAACCCGGCGCGTTGCAGGGTTGCCAGATGGGCGGAAACCGTCGACTGCGACAGGCCGCAGCGTTGATCGATTTGCCCGGCGCAGATGCCGTACTCGTGGTTGTGAATCTGTTCCGGAAACTGGGCTTTGGGGTCTTTCAGCCAGATGAGGATGTCTCGCCGTACTGGGTGTGCCAGGGCTTTTATTATTTCGTCGAGGTCGATGTTCATGGCTTGGGCTCGTGATGTCTGTAGCGCTATATCGCGATGAGGCGAACTTTAAATCGGTACTTCGCGATATACCAATATGAATTTGATCTTACGACCGCGTAAATCGGTATATCGGGTTATAACGATGCGTTGAGTGTATTGAAACGAAGGCGCAGTGCTAAGCTGCGCCCATGAACTATCTCGCACATTTGCACCTCGGTGGCCAGCGCCCCGAGCAATTACTCGGCAGCCTGTATGGCGATTTCGTCAAAGGTCGGCTGCAAGGGCAGTTTGCTCCGGAGCTCGAGGCGGCCATTCAACTGCACCGACGGATTGACGTTTTTACCGATCGCCATCCTTTGGTGGATATCGCGCTGGGGCGATTTTCCGAGACCCGGCGACGTTACGCGGGGATCGTCCTTGATGTGTTTTTCGACCATTGCCTGGCGCGGGACTGGAGGTTGTACGCCGATCAGCCGTTGGAGCAGTTCACCGCTGATGTTTATCGCGTGTTGTCTCGCGAGCAGCAACTGCCCGAGCGACTGGCGAAGATTGCGCCGCACATGGTCGCCAATGACTGGTTGGGGTCGTATCAGGAGTTTGAAGTGCTGGAGCAGGTGTTGCGCGGGATCTCCCGGCGCCTGACCCGGCCGGAAGAGTTGGCGGGGGCGATGCAGGAGTTGCGGCGGTTGTATGAGCCGCTCAGTGGAGACTTTGCGTTGTTCTACCCGCAGCTTCAGGATTTTGCCCAGAACTGCGGATTACAGAAAATCTAATGTAGGAATGAGCCTGTGGTGAGGGGATTTATCCCCGACGGGTCGCGCAGCGGCCCCAAATTCTGCAATCGCGGTTCGCCAGGTAAATCGCGTGCATAAATTTGCGACTGCTGCGCAGCCGATCGGGGATAAATCCCCTACCCACAATGATCATGCGTATGCGGTCGGGTATTCAGGCCGCGATAGCCGGACGCATCGGGGCTTGTTGTTTTTCCGGGATCGCCCCAAACAACACCTTCTGCACCGCCTGCTGCGCTTCAAACGCCAGCGCCGCGCGCTCTCGGCCCTGACAGGCAATCGGCTTGAGCAGGTGCACCTCGACATCGCCGCAATCATTGCTGAACAAGCGCATCAGGTGCGACAGCAAATCATCGTCACCAATGAACGGCGCCAGCGCATCGATTTCGCCGTCACGCAGATAACGGATTGCCACCGGTTGCAGCATCACTTGCGAATCAATCGCCGCCGACAGCAAGCGACCGTGAAAGGTACGCAGCGAACGGCCGTCGGTGGTGGTGCCTTCCGGGAACATCAGCAGCGAGTGATCGGTTTGCAGGTGACGGGTCATCTGCTTGCGGATCAACTGGCTGTCGCCCGAACCGCGACGGATGAACAGGCTGCCAGCCTTGGCCGCCAGCCAACCGGCCACCGGCCAGGTGCGTACTTCGGCCTTGGACAGAAACGACAGCGGCGTGAGCATGCCGAGCAGCGGAATGTCCGTCCAGGAAACGTGGTTGCTGACCCACAGCATCGGCTGTTTTGGCAGCTCACCGTGAACGCTCACACGAAAGGGCAGGGCATTGCTCAGGCGCGCCATGAAGAAGCGCGACCAGCGTTGGCGGCGTTCCATCGAATGCGCCAGGCCAATGCGTTCGAACACGCCGAAGACAGTGGCCATGCTCAAGCCCAGCGAGACCACCAATAGCACTCGCGCGATCCGCGCGTACACCCGCAGGCGACTCATCACACGGCCGCCTTGAAGTGTTTGGCGTAGCGTGGGCAGAGCTCGTCGCGCTTGAGCAGGATGAACACGTCGGCGACCTGGAAATCTTCATCCCAGCACGGCTCGCCGCAGATCTTCGCGCCCAGACGCATATAGGCTTTGAGCAGCGGTGGCATTTCGGCGATCACGTTTGATGGAATATCCAGAGTCGGCAACGGCTTTTTCGGCTCTGCGCGCAAGTGTTCGGTGCACAGATAACGTTCACGCAGACGCTGCATGATCGCGTGGGCCTGCACGCCGCCGTCCTGCATCGGAATGCTCGCGCAACCCATCAGGTAGCTGTAACCGCCCTGATTCAACACTTCGGCGAGTTCGCCCCACAGCACGGCGATGGTGCCGCCGTTGCGGTAGGCCGGGTCGACGCAGGTGCGGCCGATTTCGAGGATCGGGCCTTTCAAATGGGCGAGGCCATGCAGGCTGAATTCTTCTTCGCTGTAGAACTTGCCCAGGGTGCTGGCGGCGGTGTGATCAAGCAACCGCGTGGTCGCCACCAGGCGCCCGGTGTTCAGGTCTCGCACGCCGATGTGGCTGCAGTGAACATCATAATCATCCATGTCCAGGCCCAGTTCTGCGCCTTTCAGCTTGGCGTTGAATTCGCCGCTGAATACGCTGAATCGCAAGGCTTGGGCTTGCTGCAAGGCCTCGGCGCCGATCAGGCGTTCGGCTTGCAGACGGCGTTCATTGCCGGTGTCGCTGATGCGGGCGATCTGAGTCATGTGAATCTCCGTACGGGCCTTTAACCCGTCGTGGGTTGCAGCCGATCGACTTTCTTTATGCAGCCGTGTTGTGCAAAGTCAGGCTATGTAGCCCCGGTGTCATCGCCATGAAAGTTTGGTGATGCTTATATGACAGCCCACAAGGAGCCTCTTATGCCCTGGTCAGATCTGCTCGAAAGCCGCGAACGATTGCCCGCCGTGGCTGACCTGGCGGAGGGTTTTGCGACGTTGTTGCATGAACTGGGCAACGTCACGCCATTCGAATTGGCGGTGGCGGGCGGGCGGCGGATGGCCACGCCGGGGCTGGCGTTTCTGGTCGGTTATCAAGCGGCGTTGCGCATGCTCTGGCCGAGCGCGCCGCTGAGCCTTGGAGCGTTGTGTGCGACAGAACAGCGCAGCTTGCGCCCGGCCGATATGCAGACCCGGCTGACTGATTTGCGCCTGAGCGGCCGCAAGGATTTCGTCACCGCCGGCGATGCGGCGGACTGGCTGCTGATTGCCGCGCGCAGCGAAGAACCCGGCGAAACGCCGCGTCTGAGTCTGGCGGTGGTGTATCCCGGCGAGCCCGGCGTGACGGTGGGAAAACTCCCGCCACTGCCGCTGATGCCGGACATCAGCCATGGCCGGCTGCACCTCGATGGCGCCTTGTGCGAGTTACTTGCGGGGGACGGTTGGGATGCTTACGTCAAACCGTTTCGCACGCTGGAAGATGTCTATGTGCTGAGTGCGATGACCGCTTGGCTGTATGGCGTCGGGCAGGACAGCGACTGGCCACAGATACTGCAATTGCGTTTGCTGGCGTTGTTGGCCGGGTGCGCGGAAATGAGTCGGCAGCCGCCGAACAATCCGGCCGGGCATGTGTTGTTGGGTGGATTATTTGCGCAGTTTGATTCGTTGAAACCGGAGATTGATCAGGCGTTGGCTGGAGGCAATCCGGAGTGGGCGGCGATGTGGCAGCGCGATCAGTCGGTGATGCAATTGGCTTCGGGCGCCAGGGCCAAGCGGCTGGCCAAGGCTTTGGCGCAGGCCTGACCGGCCTCTTCGCGAGCAGGCTCGCTCCCACAGTTAACCGAGTTTCTTCAGTTGGAATGCGATCGAACTGTGGGAGCGAGCCTGCTCGCGAAGGCGGCCTCAACATCACCAAACATCTGTCATAAACCCCGACTACCCTCAGCAGGTTCTCCCCAAGAGCCCTCACCATGTTCAAAGGCCTGTCCCTGCTTCTGCTGCTGATCAGCTCCACGGTTCAGGCCTCCAATGTGCAATGGCCCGGCGAGCAATGGCCGGTCGGCCCGCAGATTACAGCGATTAAAGACCTTGAGACCTACGCCTTCCCACCCCGCGACGACACCACCCGCCAAGGCATCCGCACCGACGCCTTGCTGATCATCCGCGACGGCCAGGTCATCTACGAACGCTACGCCGGCCCGACCACCGCCGACACCCCGCACTTGACCTGGTCGATCAGCAAAAGCCTGATGGCCACCGTGCTCGGTGTGGCTTACGGCGAAGGTCTGTTCAAACTTGAAGACGCCGCCGTGAAGTTCTACCCGGCGCTGGAAAAACACCCAGCCATCACCCTCGCGGATCTGCTGCACTGGGCCTCGGGGATCGACTGGCAGGAAGACTACGAATACGCCCCGCTGAAATCCTCGGTGGTGGCGATGCTTTACACCCGTGGCCATCGCGACATGGCTGCGTTCACTGCCGATCACGACACCTTTGCGGCACCGGGGCAGGCCTTCCGTTATTCCAGTGGCGACAGCAATCTGCTGGCGGCCGCGTTGAAATCCATCGTCGGCCCGCAGCGTTATCCCGACTATCCGTGGACAGCCCTGTTCGAGCCTTTGGGTATTCGCAGCGCGGTGTGGGAGACGGATGCGAGCGGCACTTTTGTCGCTTCGTCTTACGCCTATCTCACCGCGCGGGATCTGGCACGGGTCGGTCTGTTGATGGCCCGCGACGGACGCTGGAATGATCGGCAGTTGCTGCCCAAGGACTGGGTCGCCTTCAACCTCAAGCCGTTCGCCGGTTACAAGGCCCAGCAGGACGAAGCCGTACCCGGCGGCCAGTGGTGGCTCAATCGCCCGGTGGATGGCACCGCCCCGCCCTGGCCCGACGCACCGCCCGATACCTTCGCCGCCCTCGGCCATTGGGGGCAGGCGCTGTACGTGATTCCCAGCGAAAAACTGGTGATCGTGCGCTACGCCGATGATCGTGACGGCAGCTACCGGCACAACGAATTGCTCAAGCGTGTGCTCGCGGCGGTGCAGCCATGAAGCGCTTGTTGCTGGTGTTGCTTGTGCTGTTGCTCGGCTGGATCGGGTACGAGCGCGAAAATTTGTGGGCCTTCCCCGACATCATCAGCGCCTACACCGCCAAGGAATATTGTTCGTGCCGCTACGTGATGAATAACGACGCCGAGTATTGCCGTGGCTATGTGAAACAGTGGCTGCCGACCAACCGCTTTGCCGATGAGCCTTCGAGCAAAACCATCACCGTCAGCGGCATGGGCCGCAGCAACAGCGCGCAATGGTTGAGCGAGCGCCAGGGCTGCCGCCTCAGTCCCTGAAAGCCTCGATCCTCCAGTCAATAGACAACCCTGTGGCAAGCCAGCTCTCACAGGGCGTTCATCAATGGAAAGATTGGTGGTGACGGATAGTTTGCAATAACTCTGCGGGCAGTTAAGGTTCGTGCAGGTTTATCGACCCCACGAGTCTTCAATGTTCAACCGCTCCCTCTGTAATGCCTTCGCCAGCCTGCTGCTGGCCGCCGCCGCGCTGCCGGCGCAGGCCAATTGGTATCTGGACGGCGAGTCATCGCGGCTGTCGTTCGTCAGCACGAAAAACGCCCATGTTTCCGAAGTGCAGCGCTTTCTGGTGCTGCACGGCAAAGTCGACCCTAACGGTCGCGCCAAGGTCGAAGTCGAACTGGACTCGATCAACAGCGGCATCCCGCTGCGCGATGAGCGGATGCGCAAGGAACTGTTCCAGATCGAGCAGTTTTCCGACGCGACCATCACCACTCAGATCGACCTGCGCCCGATCAACGACCTGGCCCCTGGCGCGCAGCTTGAATTGCGCCTGCCGCTGACCGTCAACCTGCACGGCAAGCAGCACGAATACCCGGCCGAACTGCTGGCGACGCGTCTCGATGACCGGCGCTTTCAAGTGGTGACCCTGGAGCCGCTGGTGATCAACGCCGAGGATTTCGATCTCGTCCCGGGGCTGGAAAGCCTGCGCAAACTGGCTGACCTGTCGGCCATCAGTCTGTCGGTGCCGGTGGGTGCGGTGCTGATCTTCACGGCGCGCTGACATGCGCGGCGCGATCTTCCCCTGGCGTGACGGCAATCGCTTTGAGCTGTTGATCGACGGCCCGCAATTTTTCCCGCGCATGCTGGTGGAGATTGCCCGCGCCGAAGAGCAAGTCGAACTGGAGTTGTACCTGGTCGAGGCGGGCGCCTGTGCCGAAGCCGTGGTGCAAGCGCTGGTGCAAGCCGCCGAACGTGGCGTGCGGGTGCGTTGCCTGTTTGATGATTACGGCAGCCTCGCGTTCACCCTCAACCTGCGTCAGCGTCTGACTCACGCCGGGGTTGAATTGCGTTTCTACAATCGCCTGCACTGGCGGCGCTGGCTCGGCAACTTCTATCGCGATCACCGCAAGCTGCTGCTGGTCGATCAGCGTCTTGCCGTGGTCGGCGGCACCGGTGTCACCGATGAGTTCTGGACGCCTGAAAAAGAGACCAGCGAATGGCACGAAGTGATGGTGGAAATCACCGGCCCGCTGGTGCTCGACTGGCAGGTGCTGTTCGACCGCCAATGGATCGCCAACCGCCATCGCCGAGCGTGGAAACCGTCGGCGCATGTCGGCCTGCCACGCTTGCCCAAAGTGCCGGACATGGGCGAGGGCATGGGGCGCGTGGCTTACGCCGATGCCCGCCAGCACCGCGACATTCTGCAATCACTGTTTCGTGCCTTGAACAGTGGGCAGAAACGCATCTGGATGGCCACGCCGTACTTCCTGCCCACCTGGAATATCCGCCGCTCCCTGCGCAAAGCCGCCGCTCGCGGTGTCGACGTGCGGCTGCTGTTGACCGGGCCGCGCACCGATCACCCGTCTGTGCGCTACGCCGGGCACCGCTACTACCCGCGCCTGCTCAAGGCCGGGGTGCAGATCTTCGAATACCAGCCGTGTTTCCTGCACCTGAAAATGGTGCTGGTGGATGACTGGGTGAGCATCGGTTCGTGCAACTTCGATCACTGGAATCTGCGTTTCAATCTGGAGGCGAACCTTGAAGCGCTGGACCCGTCGTTGACGGCAGCGGTGGTGGCGAGTTTCGAGAAAGACTTCGGTTTGAGCCAGCGGGTGAGTCTGGAGGAGTGGCGAAAGCGGCCGTTGTGGCGGCGGGTCAAGCAGCGGGTTTGGGGGTGGGTGGATCGGTTGGTGGTCAACATCCTCGATAGACGCGGCTAGCAGCCATGCCCAAAAACCACTGTGGGAGCGAGCCTGCTCGCGAAGTCGGTATGTCAGTCAGCATTGTTTTATCTGAATGACCGCTTTCGCGAGCAGGCTCGCTCCCACAAGTTATTGCGGTGTTCTGATGATTACAGCAGTTCGAAACTCTGCTGCTTCACATCCTGCGAGTCCAGGCCGATCTGCACGTTGAACTTGCCAGGCTCTGCCGCGTATTTGAGCTGGGCGTTGTAGAACTTCAGGTCATCCTCGGTGATGGTGAAGTGCACGACTTTCTGTTCGCCGGCCTTGAGCATGATTTTCTGGAAGTTCTTCAGTTCCTTCACCGGGCGGATCATCGAGCCGGTGACGTCCTGAATGTACAACTGCACCACGGTTTCGCCGTCACGTTTGCCGGTGTTCTTCACCATGACACTGGCGTCGAGCTTGCCGGTGGTGTTCAGGGTGGTCGACGACAGCGCCATGTCGTTCAGGCTGAAATCGGTGTAGCTCAGGCCATAGCCGAACGGGAACAGGGGACCTGTAGTGTCATCGAAATACTGCGAGGTGTAGTTGCCCGGTTTGCCCGGCGTGAATGGCCGGCCAATGCTCAGGTGGTTGTAGTAGGTCGGAATCTGGCCCACGGAGCGCGGGAAGGTCACCGGCAGTTTGCCCGACGGGTTGTAGTCGCCGAACAGCACGTCAGCGATGGCGTTGCCGCCTTCGGTGCCGCTGAACCAAGTTTCCAGAATCGCGTCGGCCGACTGGTTCTCTTCGAGAATGGTCAGCGGACGGCCGTTCATCAACACCAGCACCAACGGTTTGCCGGTCGCCTTCAGGGCGCGGATCAACTCGCGCTGTGTTTCCGGGATGTTCAGGTCGGTACGGCTGGAGGACTCGTGGGACATGCCACGGGACTCGCCCACCGCTGCAACGATCACGTCAGCGTCCTTGGCGGCTTTCACCGCTTCGTCGATCAGCACGTTGGCCGGACGCGGATCATCCACCACTTCTGGCGCATCGAAGTTGAGGAAGTTCAGGTAGTCGAGCACCTTCTTGTCGCCGGTGATGTTGGCGCCACGGGCGTAGATCAGGTTCGCCTTGTCGCCGATCACTGCGCTCATGCCATCGAACAGCGTCACCGATTGCGCCGGACGGCCGGCGGCGGCCCAACTGCCCATCATGTCGATTGGCGCTTTGGCCAACGGACCGACCAGTGCGACTTTCGCGGTTTTCTTCAGCGGCAGGGTTTCGTTCTGGTTCTTCAGCAGCACCATGCTGCGGCGTGCCACTTCACGGGCATCGGCGCGGTGCAGACGGTTTTCGGCGTAGGTGTCGGCCGGATCGTCTTCAGCCTTGCCGATGCGCAGGTACGGGTCCTTGAACAGGCCCATGTCGTACTTGGCCGCGAGGACTTCGCGCACGGCGTTGTCGATGTGTTTCTGTTCGATCTCGCCGGACTTGAGCAGCCCCGGCAGCTCTTTGCCGTACAGGGTGTCGTTCATGCTCATGTCGATGCCGGCCTTGATCGCCAGCTTCGCCGCTTCCCGACCGTCGCGGGCAACGCCGTGCTTGATCAGCTCGAAGATCGCGCCGTGGTCGCTGACCGCGAGGCCCTTGAAGCCCCAGTCCCTGCGCAGCAAATCGTTCATCAGCCAAGTGTCGGCGGTGGCCGGGATACCGTTGATCGAGTTCAACGCCACCATCACACCGCCCGCGCCGGCGTCGATCGCCGCGCGGTAGGGTGGCAGGTAGTCCTGGTACATCTTCACCGGGCTCATGTCCACGGTGTTGTAGTCGCGACCGCCCTCGACCGCGCCGTACAGGGCGAAGTGCTTGACGCTGGCCATGATGCTGTCGGCCGCGCTCGGGGTTTCGCCCTGATAGGCCTTGACCATGACTCTGGCGATGCGCGAAGTCAGGTAGGTGTCTTCACCGAAGCCTTCAGAGCTGCGGCCCCAGCGCGGGTCGCGGGAGATGTCGACCATCGGCGCGAAGGTGATGTCGAGGCTGTCGGCGGCGGCTTCTTTGGCAGCAACGCGACCGGACTGGCCGATGGCGTCCATGTCCCAGCTCGAAGCGAGGGCCAGTGGAATCGGGAATATCGTACGGTGACCGTGGATCACGTCGTACGCGAAAAACATCGGAATCTTCAGGCGGCTGCGCATGGCGGCGTCCTGCATCGGCCGGTTTTCCGGGCGGGTGATCGAGTTGAACGTGCCACCGATGTTGCCGGCGGCGATTTCCTTGCGGATCAACTCGCGCGGCATTTCCGGGCCGATGCTGATCAGGCGCAACTGGCCGATCTTCTCGTCGAGGGTCATTTGCTTCATCAGGTTACTGATGAAAGCGTCCTTGTTTTCCAGGGGTACCGGGGTCTCAGCGGCCAATACTTGATGACTGGCCAGGCTGACGAACAGGCCCAGCAAACACAGCTTCTTCATGAATGTTTTTCTCAAGGGCGCAAACGGCAATGCAATGCCGGCCAGCCAAAATTTAGGGAGCGACTATTGTTGTTCGGGTGCAGGCGCAAAAACGCAGAGCCAAAAAACGACAGCGGACAGTTGGCCGCGTCTGCGCAGGGCCTCTTTTTAGCCCATCGGCCCGTAGCAATCCAGTAGCGCGGCCGATTATGCCCCAAGAGCCGGCCCCGAGTGTTTCGCGGGCGGTTTTTAAAATGAAATGTGCCAGGGAGCATCACTGCCATGAATGTAAGTCCTACCACTCGCTCACGCTTGCAGGTCGCCTCGTTACTGGTGCTGGCGATGTTGCTGACCGCGTGCGGCATCAACAACATCCCGACCCTCGACGAGCAGGCCAAGGCTGCGTGGGGCCAGGTGCAGAACCAGTACCAGCGCCGCGCCGACCTGATTCCCAATCTGGTGGAAACGGTGAAGGGCTATGCCGCCCACGAAAAGGAAACCCTGACCGCGGTGATTGAGGCCCGGGCCAAGGCCACGTCAATCCAGGTCGATGCCAGCACCCTCGACAATCCCGAGAAGCTCAAGCAGTACCAGCAGGCGCAGGATCAGTTGAGCGGCGCGTTGAGTCGCTTGATGGTGGTGTCCGAGCGTTATCCGGACCTGAAGGCCAACCAGAACTTCCTCGCCCTGCAATCGCAGCTTGAAGGCACGGAAAACCGTATCGCCGTGGCGCGACGCGATTTCATTCTGGCGGTGCAGAAATACAACACCGAGATCCGCACCTTCCCCGGTCGCCTCTGGCACAGCGTGATGTACAGCGACTTGTCGATCCGCGAGACCTTCGAAGCCACTACGCCCGGCGCGGAAAAGGCCCCGGAAGTGAAGTTCTGATCTGAGGTTATCCATGCGTGTGTTGAAGATGGGCCTGGTGCTGATGCTGTGGCTGTTCGCCGTCAGCGCCCGGGCCGAGTTGACATTCCCGGCGCTGAGCGGGCGGGTGGTGGACGAGGCGCAGATGCTCGAGCCCTCGGTGCGTGCGCAACTGAGCCAACAGTTGCAGGCCCACGAGCAGGCCACGGGCGAGCAATTGGTCGTGGTCACACTGCCGGATCTGCAGGGCACCACCATCGAGGATTTTGGCGTACAACTGGGCCGACACTGGGGCATCGGTCAAAAGGACAAAAACAATGGCGCGCTGCTGATCGTCGCCCGGGACGAGCGCAAACTGCGCATCGAAGTCGGTTATGGCCTGGAGGATCGGCTGACCGATGCGCAAACTTCGGTGATCATTCATCAAGTCATCACCCCCTCGTTCAAGGCGGGCAACTTCAGTAAGGGCATCAGCGACGGCGTGGCGGCGATGCTGGTGGTGTTGGGCGGCAATCCGCTGGACGAGCCGTCGACGGTGTATGAATCGAGCGGTGATCCGCAGAGCGATTTCGTTTCCCGGCACCCGGCCTTGTTCGTGTTTCTGGTGATGTTGTTCATCCTGACGGTGTTTGTCTGCCAGATGCTCGGTATCCTTCCCGCCGGCCGTGGCGGCTCCGGTGGATCGGGCGGCGGCTTCGGCGGTGGTGGTGGATTTGGCGGCGGCGGTGGAGGCGGGGGCTTCAGCGGTGGCGGGGGCAGTTTCGGCGGCGGTGGTTCGTCCGGCGGCTGGTGAGCACACAACAATAATGAGCAGGCACTCTTTGACATGGCATTACTGACTGAACACGAACAACGCAAAGTCGCCGAGGCAATCGCCCGGGTCGAGCGCGACACCGACGCCGAACTGGTGACAGTGCTGGCCGCCCGCGCCGACGATTACGCGTACATCCCGTTGCTGTGGGCCAGTTTGCTGGCGCTGGTGGTGCCGGGCGTCGTGCATTACCTGACCGGCTGGCTGACCTTGCGTAGTTTGCTGTTGGTGCAATGGGGCTTGTTCATTGTGCTGTGCCTGCTGTTTCGTCTGCCGAAAATCACCACCCACCTGGTGCCGCGCCGCGTGCGGCACTGGCGCGCCTCGAATCTGGCGCGGCGGCAGTTTCTTGAGCAAAACCTGCATCACACGGTGGGCAGCACCGGCATGCTGATTTTTGTCTGCGAGGCCGAACGCTACGTGGAGATTCTGGTGGACGAGGGGATCTCCAGTCGGCTGGACAATAAAAACTGGGATGCGATTGTCGCGGCGTTTACCGAACAAGTGCGGCAGGGGCGCACACTTGAGGGGTTTGTGCAGTGCGTCGAGGCGTGTGGGGAGCTGTTGAAGGTGCATGTGCCGGTGACGCAGGTGCGCAATGAGTTGCCGAATCGGTTGGTGGTGTTGGCATGAGGAAAACCCTCACCCCAGCCCTCTCCCAGAGGGAGAGGGGGCCGACCGAGGTGTCCGTCGCTATCCATCGACCTGAATGATCGCGTCGATTATGGATTCAGATCCGAGGAAAAACCGGGTCTATGATGGATTCACTGCCAAGCAAGAATCGGGTCGATCATGGATTCAGCGCCAGTCTTTCAAGTCGGTAAATTTCTCAAATATCCCCCAATCGGTCCCCTCTACCTCTGGGAGAGAGCTAGGGTGAGGGCCTCATTTAAAACCGTTCGGTAAATAAGAGCGTGTCCCCAACCCCTATGCCCCCTAAAATACCCGCCATTCCCGATTCGCCCCCCGAGGCCGCTTGTTCATGTCCGTTACCGCCCCATCCGCCAAATCGGCGCCAGATCACCACGCCCAGTTCATCGAGCTGCTGCAAACCAGCCTCGAGCAGAACGGTTTCATCAAACTGGTGCTGGCCAAATACGTCGGTGAAGAAACGGATCTGCAGCGGGTCATCATCAAACCGGTGACGGTGAAGGCGCAGCCAAACCTGTCTTTCGTCTATCGCTACAAGACCCGCGACATCACCAAGAACCTGCCATTGGCCGAAGGCGTGGCGATGATTGCCGAGGTGTTGCCGGCCTCGTTCAAAAATGCGCATTTGCTGGCCGTGACTGATGAAGCACAGCTCGAATACAGCAAAAAAGGCAAGAGTTCGCTGTTCAAGAGCAAACCCCAGCAACTGCGCGAAGCGCCGTCCGCCGAACACAACCGCGAAAAAAACCGCTTTCTGGAGTTGAGCCGACCGTTCCTCAAGGATCTGGGCGTGACCAATGCGCAACAAGAGCTGATCCCGGCGATGTCGCGCAAGTGGAAGCAGATCAACAAGTTCATCGAAGTCTTCAGCCATGCCCTGACCTCGTCCCCGCTGGCGCTGGACAAGCCGGTGCGGGTCGCAGATTTCGGTTCGGGCAAGGGTTATCTGACCTTCGCGATTCACGATTACCTGCGCAACACCTTGAAGGCCGAGGGTGAAGTCACCGGCGTCGAATTGCGCGAAGAGATGGTCAACCTGTGCAACGCTGCGGCGGCGAAGCTGGATCATCCGGGGCTGGTGTTCAAGTGCGGTGACGTGCGCAGCGTGGCGCCGAGCGAGCTGGACGTGATGATCGCCCTGCATGCCTGCGACATTGCCACCGATTACGCGATCCACACCGGCATTCGTTCGGGCGCGTCGATCATCATGTGCTCGCCGTGCTGCCACAAACAGATCCGCCTGCAAATCCAGAGCCCGGCGCTGCTCAAGCCGATGCTGCAATACGGTCTGCACCTCGGCCAGCAGGCGGAAATGGTCACCGACAGCTTGCGTGCGCTGTTCCTCGAGGCCTGTGGTTACGAGACCAAGGTGTTCGAGTTCATTTCACTGGACCACACCAACAAGAACAAGATGATTCTGGCGGTGAAACGCGCCGAGCCGGTAGACCCGGCTCAGCTGTTGGTGAAGATTGAGGAATTGAAGGCGTTCTACAACATCAGCGAGCACTGTCTGGAAACCTTGCTGCGCGCGGATGGTTATCTGAGCTGAATCTCACGCAGTGGCAGCCTTTGCTGGCTGCACGGCGGTCTTGCGACCGAGCATGACGGTCGCAATCACCCCGCAAGCAAACACCCAGGTGATCGGCTCCACATGTTCCCCAAAGAACAGCGCCGAAAACGCGATGGTGAAGAAGATCTGCAGCAACTGGATCTGACTGACCCGGGCAATGCCACCCATGGCCAGCCCGGCGTACCAGGCGAAGAAGCCGAGAAACTGCGAAAACAGCGCCACATACCCAAACGCCCACCATGCCTTGGCTGACACCGCGCCCTGATGTTGCAGCGCCAGGTACAACACCGGGCCGATCAACAGCGGTGTCGACAGCACCAGCGCCCAGCAGATCACCTGCCAGCCGCCCATCTCCTTGGCCAACCGGCCGCCCTCGGCGTAGCCCAGACCTCCCACGGCAATCGCGCCGAGCATCAATAAATCCCCGGCCTGAATGCTGCCGGCCCCGGTAAACAACGCATAACCGAGCACCAGCGCACTGCCCAGCGCGGCGCAGGCCCAGAAGGCTTTTGACGGCCGTTCGTGGGACAACCAAGCGGCATAAAGCGCCACGCACAACGGCTGCAATCCGTTGACCAGTGCACCGTGGGACGCCGGCAACGTCTGCATGGCCCAGGCCGACAACACCGGGAAACCGAGAATCACCCCGACGATCACCAGACTCAGGCCTTTGACCTGCGCCCAGGTCGGCCACTTCTCCCGTCGCCATAACAACAGTAACGCTGCCGGAATCGCCGCGAACAAGGCGCGGCCTAAGCCGTTGAGCAAGGGATGCAGTTCCTGCACGACGATGCGGGTGAAGGGCAGGGTAAGGCTGAAAATCACAACCCCGAGCAGGCCGAGGGCCATGCCGGTGTTTTCGCGCGAAGACATGATGAGAACCAGAATCGAAGGTGGCAGGGGATTGCCTTCATCAAGCCATAAACCGGGCCATTCGGGCTGGTACAGCCAGGCGCAGAGTTAGGCGTACAGTTTGCGGGCGCCATCGCGAGCAGGCTCACTCCTACAGTTGAAATGCGTTCCCCTGTAGGAGTGAGCCTGCTCGCGATGAACGATAACTCGGTAGTACCCGGTTATTACCTGCCGGCCCGGAATGGGTCTACCTTGAACACTCCCAGGCAATTTCCAGAGGAGTCCGCCCCATGGCCGCGAAAAAGATCCTGATGCTGGTCGGCGATTACGTCGAAGACTATGAAGTGATGGTGCCGTTCCAGGCCCTGCAAATGGTCGGCCACGCCGTCCACGCGGTATGCCCGGACAAGGCCGCCGGCAAAACCGTGCGCACCGCCATCCACGACTTTGAAGGCGACCAGACCTACAGCGAAAAACCGGGTCACCTGTTTGCCCTCAATTTTGATTTCGCCAAGGTCCGCGAGGCGGATTACGACGCACTGGTAATTCCGGGCGGTCGTGCGCCGGAATACCTGCGACTGAATGAAAAAGTCCTCGAACTGGTACGCGCCTTCGACAAGGCTGGCAAGCCGATCGCAGCGGTGTGTCACGGCGCGCAGTTGCTGGCGGCGGCGGGGGTTCTCGAAGGGCGCGAATGCAGCGCCTACCCGGCCTGCGCGCCGGAAGTCCGACTGGCGGGCGGCACGTACATCGACATTCCCGTGACCGACGGCCACGTTCAAGGCAATCTGGTCACCGCCCCGGCATGGCCGGCGCATCCGAACTGGCTGGCCGGTTTCCTCGGTTTGCTCGGCACCAAAATCACCCTGTAACGAGGATTCGCCCATGTGCGAGCTCTACGTCAAGGCTGACCCGATTCTCTACGAATCGCGCTCGCGTTCGCTGCGCATCTGCGGGGTGGTGACGACGTTGCGCCTGGAAAACCAGTTTTGGGACATCCTCAGCGAAATCGCCGAAGTCGATGGCATGACCACCAATCAACTGATCGCCAAGCTGTATGAAGAGGTGATGGATTATCGCGGGGAAGTGGTGAACTTTGCGTCGTTCCTGCGGGTAAGTTGTACGCGGTATCTTTCGCAGCGGCGTAGTGCTGCGCCTGAGTTGTCGGTGGTGCGGGCGGTGGTGAAATAGCCGAGACCGGACAGACGCCATCGCCAGCAGGCTGGCTCCCACAGGGAAATGCATTCCAATGTGGGAGCGAGCTTGCTCGCGAAGGGGGCGGTTCAGGCGACAGATGTTCTGGACTGGTCTTTACTCTGAGGCGCGAAACCTCTTAATCGCCAAGGAGAAACGAGCATGTCCGGATGGTACGAAGTCAGTAAAAGCAGCAACGGCCAG
The DNA here is from genome assembly GCF_059716105.1 of Pseudomonas sp. LBUM1652. Classification (NCBI taxonomy): domain Bacteria; kingdom Pseudomonadati; phylum Pseudomonadota; class Gammaproteobacteria; order Pseudomonadales; family Pseudomonadaceae; genus Pseudomonas; species Pseudomonas sp. LBUM1652. The sequence goes on from NZ_CP166804.1 coordinate 1,491,065, forward strand.
TTCAGGTTTGTACTCAAGGCAGCCAACGCCGAAACCATTCTCACCAGTGAGCTCTACACCACTCGCGCGGCAGCCGACGGCGGCATCGCCTCGGTGCAGACCAACAGCCCGCTGGATGAGCGTTACGAGAAGAAAACCACCAAGGACGGTCATCCCTATTTCAATCTCAAAGCCGCCAATCACCAGATCATCGGCAGCAGCGAAGCGTATTCCTCGGATGCAGCGTGCGACAAAGGCATTGCCAGCGTGAAGGCCAACGGTTCGACCAAAACCATCAAGGACAAGACCCTGCCGGTTCTCTAGAAAACACTGAAAACCAAACTGTGCGAGCCGGCTAGCTCCCACATCGGAATACATTCCCCTGTGTGGGCTAGCCGGCTGGCGATGACGTCAAAAGCCTCGCCGCTAAACCTCGACCGGCACCGACAACTTCGGATTCCCCAACGCATGCGTCTTCGCATCAAAAAACCGCAACGCCACCCCAGTCCCTTCAAACACCTTCGCGTAATGCCGCTTCTGATGCTGAATGAACGCCGCACTGCGCGGATAAATCGAGATCGCCACCACCTTCGGTTTTGCTAGACGCAAGGCCCGCACGATGTGGCTGTCCTGCTCGGCCAGGGCATGGCCGAAGATGCATAGACTGTCGCCATGGCCCAATAACTGCTCGTAACAGAACGACAGATAATCCGAGCTGCGAATGGTCCTGAGTTTCTCGGCACTCGGCCCTTCGTTGATGAACAGCGGCACGTCGTCCAGCGTCTTCAGCGTGTTGTTGATCGCGAAGCTGCCGAGTAGCGTGCCTTCGGTCGAGGTCAGTTTGCGCGCGGTGCCATCCTGGTTGCGCACCAGATGCAGACCGCCGTGCAGGTACAGTAAACGCGGTTTTTTCGTGGCGCTTGCGCTCAGGTCGAAACTCGCATTCGGGCCATTGAACAGATCGTCGATGGTTTCGCTGCGGTGCTGGAGCGCCCAGTAGTTGAGCAAGTCGTAATTGGTGGTGAACACCGTGCGATAGCGCGCCAGTTCTTCATTGAGCGTCGCCAGCGTCGAGGCCTGCACCAGTCGCCACGGAATATGGATGGCGTGCACGCTGTTGATCAGCGCTTCCTTGATTGCGTAGTAGCGATTGCGCGGCGCTGCCGAGCTGACGGCCAGCGCCTTGTTGACCCGGCTGGTGGTTTTCAGTGCGCCGAGCACTTGTTCGAAGCTGCGCGTCTGCATCGCGTCGAACACCGCCAGTTCCGATGGGCTCAGGGGTTTGTCTTCCACGGTACGGGCGTTTTCGAACAGCGAGTCATAACCGAAGTCGTCCCACACCGCGCGGCTGGCGCCGTTCCCCACCAGCAAACCCTTGAAATCGGTCGCGGCGCGCAGGCTGCTCCAGTCTTCGAGGGTGGCGTCGACATCCAGAAAATCGCTCATTGCTTGGCACATCTCAAAACATAGGGGCTGATGGGCGGCGACTTTATCACGAGCGGGCATTGAGCCAGATCAACATACGCCATGACCGATCGGTCGATGCTGTGTGTACCCGTCGGATCGCAGCTGTCGATTTGGCCCCAGTCAGGAGAGACACGATGAGCAGCACCTTTTTCATTCCGGCGGTCAACATCATGGGCAGCGGTTGCCTCGACGAAGCCATGGTCGCGATCCGCAACTACGGCTTTCGCAAGGCACTGATCGTCACCGACGCGGGGCTGGCCAAGGCCGGCGTGGCGGCCATGGTCGCCGAGAAACTGGCCATGCAGGACATCGACTCGGTGATCTTCGATGGCGCCAAACCGAACCCGAGCATCGCCAACGTCGAGTCCGGCCTGGGGCTGCTCAAGGAAAGTCGCTGTGATTTCGTGGTGTCGCTGGGCGGCGGTTCGCCCCACGACTGCGCCAAGGGTATTGCGCTGTGCGCGACCAACGGCGGGCAGATTCGCGATTACGAAGGCGTCGATCAATCAACCAAGCCGCAACTGCCGCTGATCGCGATCAACACCACCGCCGGCACCGCCAGCGAGATGACCCGGTTCTGCATCATCACCGATGAATCGCGCCACGTAAAAATGGCCATCGTCGACCGTAACGTCACACCGCTGTTGTCGGTCAACGACCCGGCACTGATGGTCGCCATGCCGAAAAGCCTGACCGCCGCCACCGGCATGGACGCACTGACCCACGCCATCGAAGCGTATGTGTCGACTGCCGCCAACCCGATCACCGACGCCTGTGCGCTGAAGGCCATGACCCTGATCAGCAACAACCTTCGCCTGGCTGTGCGCGACGGCAGCGACCTCGCGGCGCGGGAGAACATGGCCTACGCGCAGTTCCTTGCCGGCATGGCGTTCAACAATGCGTCCCTTGGCTACGTGCACGCGATGGCGCATCAGTTGGGCGGGTTCTACGACTTGCCGCACGGAGTGTGCAACGCCGTATTGCTGCCACATGTGCAGACGTTCAATGCGTTGGTGTGTGCCGATCGCCTGACCGATGTGGCCCACGCGATGGGCGCAGATGTTCATGGTTTCAGTCCGGAAGAGGGCGCCCAAGCGGCGATCAATGCGATCCGTAGCCTGGCCAAAGATGTCGAGATTCCCGGCGGTTTGCGTGAGCTCGGCGCCAAACTCACCGATATCCCGATGCTCGCCGCCAATGCCCTCAAAGACGCCTGCGGTCTGACCAACCCGCGTGTGGCGGATCAGCGGCAGATCGAAGAGATTTTCCGCAACGCGTTTTGAGAGCAGCGTTTGCGGGAAAGATTTCGATGACCGGGCCGGCCCTTTCGCGGGCAAGCCCGCTCCCACAGTGTCCGCGGTGACATACAAATGCTGTGTCCAATGCCGCTCCCTGTGGGAGCGGGCTTGCCCGCGAAAACTGGCTTCCAGGCACTACAAATCCCCCGAGTTCTCACATCACCCGACAACCGCCACATTTCTCCCAAACACCCCACTCAATCAACACCACCTTCACCAGCGGCACGGACCTGATTCTGACGGTGTCGTCGGCAGGGCCTGCGGGACATTGATCAGCGGCGCATGAACGCGTTCTACCACTTGCTGGGTGGGAGTCGACGGGTATGGAAGACACGCAAAACCTGTAAACAGCCCTGACGCACCCTGTACGGAATCAAATAGGGGCGATCAGGAAGAGCCCATTCTCGTGTTCCGGCTAAGCGCCCCTTTCGTCCAGAGGCAGGAAACCGGACGAGGTGATCAACGCTGGCAAGAATGGCCTGAACAAACTCTGAGGCAGCCTTCGGATTTTCAATCGCAATGTAGGAAGCTTCGTCATCGAGATTCTTTAATGCAGTTTTCAGCCACTCAACGCGCATTGGCATCCCATTTTTCGGCGATGGCCCTGACTTCATCAGCAGAAGCGAAATCACCGGCGTCGGCTTCCTTCAGCGCTTGTTGAATTTCTTCTATCTGCCAAGCCTCGCGCGTCAGGTATTCGCGCAATGCATCCACTGCCAGGTAAGACTTGCTACGGCCAGTGGCTTTGGCGAGGTTGGCGAGGGTGTCTGCAATTTCATCGGGGATACGTAGAGACATGACGGACATGGCGAACTCGATGTAGTGGTTTGTATTACACAACACTACAGTGTCGTGCGTAGCAACGGCTAGCTCCATTTGTCTATCTGAACCGCTGAGAGTGATGGCCATTTAGCATTTGCTCGGTTGAAACAGTTTGTTGAGAAGGGGATAGTGCGCGGCTGAAAAGTCATCAAGGAGCGGGACGTGACAGTGAAGCCTGGATTGATCGGGTGTGTGGCGCTGTGCGCAGGGTTGATGGCGGGGCAGGTGTTTGCCGAGTGCACGCCGGCGACGGTAACTGCGGAGGATGTGTCTGTCTGCAAGGACTGGCCGGCTTACCCAGGGCTGACCCTCAGCGCCAAGACGCGGTTTGTGCGTGGCACCGCTGACGCGCTCGGTGCTCATGATCTGGACTTGTCTGTTCTGAAGGATGGTCAACCGAATCCGGTTGCCGCTTATCAGCAGGCCGCTGCCTTCGTAATGGATGGCGTCCACTTGCAAGAAATGACACTCGACACTGCGCGCTACAAACTCACCCCCGACCTTCGAGCCTTTGGAGTACGCGCACGACTCACTAATGGTTCGCGCCTCAATCCCAGAGATGAAAGCCAACTGACGCTCTACGTGATGGAGGGCGAAAAGTTGCGTCCGGTCCTGCGTCAGTTGTTGGTTTATGAGTATGGCAGCGAGTGGGATGACAACTGCGCTGGCGAGCGTTTCGAGATTTCAAGAACCGTCGAAATTGCTAAAACAAGCTCCCACGGTTACGCAGACTTGATCGTTAAAACCCAGCAAACAGACACGACAAGTGTGGGGGATGCGGACGCTTGTGATGATAAATCCAACGTCTACCAACCGGTTTTGACAACCTTGCACTACGACGGAAAAACTTACGTTTTGCCACCCGGTTTCAAAGGTCTCTGACTGATCTGCCAAACACGACTTATATCAAGGAAGAACCATGCTCAGCCCAACCAGACTCCTTATCGCCCTCGGTTTTCTGGCCATCGCTGCCCAAGCCCAGGCCGCCTGCACCACCAAGACCTTCGACGGCCAATCACTGTCACGCTGCATCGTCTGGCCAGCCTTCCCGGCGCAGGCGATTGCGGTCAAATCCACGTACCTGGCCGACCCCGGCGACGACGAGGCCGGGGTGTTCGATCTGGATCTGGCGCTCGTCAATGCCAGCAACGCCAACCCCATCGCCAGTTACCGTAAACCGGGCGCCTACAACTCCGATGCCGTGCGGTTTGACGATCTTCGCGTCGACACGGGCCGCTACCGACTGGCGTCGGACGTGCGGGCTTTTGGCCTGCGTTCGAAGTTCACCCACAGTTCCCACGCCATTCCCTACGAGAAAACCGATCTGGCGCTGTATGTTCGCGAAGGCGATAAGCTGCGCCCGGTGCTGGAAGGGTTGGTGATCTACAAGAACAACGGTGAGTTCATGAATGACTGCGAAGGCTACATGAAGAAAATTCGCCGGACAGTCGACATCGGCACCACGAGTCACAACGGTTTCGCCGATTTGATCATCACCACCAGCGGCAGCAAGATGAAAAACACCCAGTCGGGAAAACAGTGCGTTTCGAAAGATACCGTGCTGAAAAAGACCCAAATCACCCTGACCTACGACGGCCAGCAATACACCGTCCCCGAAGACCTGCGAGGCTACTGATCCGATGCTCACCGGCCTCAACCACCTGACCCTCGCCGTCAGCGATCTCAACCGCAGCCTCGGGTTCTATCGCGATGTGTTGGGTCTGCGCGTCGAAGCCACGTGGGACGCTGGCGCCTATCTGTCGTTGCCGGGTCTGTGGTTGTGCCTGTCGTTCGATTCGCAGCGCACGGCCGAGCCGTGCGCGGACTACACCCATTACGCCTTTAGCCTCGGTGCGGCGGATTTCCCGCTGTTCGTCGAACAGCTAAAAGCGGCCAGCGTGCGGGAATGGCGGGACAACCGCAGCGAAGGTGCGTCGTTCTACTTTCTCGACCCCGACGGCCACAAGCTCGAAGCCCACGTCGGCGATCTCGCGTCGCGACTGGCGGCGTGTCGGCTGAAGCCGTATGCCGGCATGCGTTTTTACGACGAGCCGTGAACTCGCTCAATCGGCTGATATAGACTGGCCGCCACGTATTCTGGCGCTTGCAGGTTTTCCATGACTCCATCGTTGCTAATGGCCGTGCTGGCCTCGGGTTTCATTTACGGCATCACTCCCGGGCCGGGCGTGCTGGCGGTGTTCGGCATTGGCGCAGCGCATGGGCGACGGGCCGGTGCGGGGTTTCTCTGCGGGCATCTGCTCGGCGATGTGGTCTGGTGCAGCACCGCGTTGATCGCGATTGTTGGCGCACGGGAAATCGGCAGCACGGCGTTCGACGTGCTCGGCGTGCTCAGCGGCCTGTACCTGTTCTGGCTCGGCTGGCGTGCCGTGCGTGCGCAGCGTCGCAGCGATGATGAACCGCAGGGCGCAGCGCGCAATCCGTTCTGGCACGGCATCCTGTTCGGCCTGACCAACCCCAAGGCCTATCCAGTGGCAGTGGCGACCTTTACCGCGCTGTTGTCGAGCCGCGCCGAACTGCTCAACTGGTCGATGCTGCCGGCGCTGATCGCCCTGAGTTTCCTCGGCGGATTAATTGCCTACGCGATTCTCATCGGCGTGGTCGGCGCGCAGCGGGTACGCACGATCTATCAGCGGCACGAACTGCTCATCACGCGGTTGTGTGGCGTGATGTTCATTGGTTTCGCCATCAATGCGCTGATGCATGCGCTGCCAGGATTGCTGCCGAACAAGGCTTGATTTTCGCGACTCGGGGTTCACCGTTCGTCGCGCAGGCGGCAATTTTTCTAAACCTTTGCCTGGCAGAAAATTCTCAATCTAGGCGGGCACCTGCTCGCCGCGATCAATACCAAGAGGTAGAGAATCATGCCTAATTCAAGAAACTCGAACTCGGGAAACTTCGCCAACGATCGAACGAAGGCGTCTGAAGCCGGTCGCAAAGGTGGGAAAACCACCACAACGACGGTCGATAAAGAGCCTGCGAAAACAGAAACGGGCCGCAAGCCTGCTCAGAAATCGAAGTAGTCGGTGAAGGTAGTTTTGATTGAGAGGCGGGGGCGCAAGCTCCCGCTTGAATTCAGCAAGAAGGAGGGCGCGACCATGAGCCGGATGGCCACCCACGTATGTCGTTTAAGTTTTGTCACCATTTTAGGGTTATTCGCCAGCAGCGCCTTTGCCCAGTCGCCTGCCGAATTCATCAATGATGCTTCAGCCAAAGGCATGGCCGACATCGAAGCCAGCCGCTTGGCGCACCAGAAGTCCGAATCCAAAGAGGTCAAGGACTACACCATCGTCGTCATCAACGACCGCACCACGGCCAATCAGCACCTGGCGAAAATCGCCAAGAAGCTCGACCTGCCCGTCGCGCCGCGTGACGAAATGGCCGACAAGGCCAAGGAAATGATTCCTGAAGTGAAGGATGGCGCGACGTTTGATCAGGCCTACGCGGCCAGTCAGGTGAAAGCCACGGAAGAAGCCATTCAGCAGATCCAGCAGCAAGCGCAGACCACTGACGTGCCGGAGATTAAAGCCTTCGCCGATGAGACCTTGCCCAAGCTGCAAAACCATCTGCAAATGGCCCGGGCGCTGCAAGCCAGCCGTTAATCTCAAACTTCAAATAAAAACGGCGCCTTGGCGCCGTTTTTGTTGTTCAACACTCGTTCAAATCCTGCTTCGGCTTGCTCTTCTCACCCAACCCCTCAAGATTGAAAACCTCTCCCTCACCCATCGTCCGGTAGTGCTTGCGCAACGCTTCCAGCTGCTTCAGATCCAGCGCTTCCAGGCCCAGCATGGCGTTCTGTGCCTCTTTGGTTACCCGCAGCAATTCATCAATCTTCAAATGCAGGATGTCGGTGTCACGGTTCTGCGTGTTCTGGATCAGGAACACCATCAGGAACGTGATGATCGTCGTTGAGGTATTGATGACCAGTTGCCAGGTGTCGTTGAACTGAAAAACCGGCCCGCTCATCCCCCATATCGCAATCAGGATCAACGCCCCCATGAAGGTCGAGGGGCTACCGGCCCAGAGAGCGAGTTTCTGCGAGATCTTGGCGAATTTCATGGCTGTATTCCTTATTGGTAAGCGCATGAAATACAGACCTCTGCTGAGGTGTGAAAATTCTAATGACAACTCCGCGAACGTTGCTCGACGTTGGTAGGGAGGCCAGGTTTGTCCGTTAGCTGTATCGTGGCGGCACTCGCTTTTCGCCCCCGACAGGAGAACGCAATGAGTTGGTCCGCCAAACAATACGTCGCTTTCGAAGATGAACGCACCCGCCCGGCCCGCGATCTGCTCGCGGCGATTCCCACGGCTGACGCGCGGTCAGTGGTCGATATCGGTTGCGGCCCTGGTAACTCGACGGAGTTGCTGGTGCAGCGTTTTGCAGGGGCAAAAGTCAGTGGGTTGGACAGTTCGCCCGACATGATCGACGCCGCGCGCAAGCGCCTGCCGCAGTTGCAGTTTGATGTCGCCGAGATTGATCAATGGGCCGATGAAGGGCCGTTCGATGTGATCTTTGCCAATGCGGTGTTGCAGTGGGTGCCGGATCACGCGTCTTTGCTGCCGGCGCTGGCGGGCAAGTTGTCGGCGGGGGGCAGTCTGGCGATCCAGATGCCGGACAACCTCAACGAGCCATCCCACCGGCTGATGCGCGAAGTCGCCGCGAACGGCCCGTGGGCCGGCAAACTCGCCGGTGCGGCGGGGCAGCGTACCGAGATGGCCAGTGCCAGCGAATACTTCTCGATGCTGCGACCGTGCTGCGCGCGGGTCGATGTGTGGCGCACCACCTATCACCACCAGTTGCCCGGCGGGGCGGCGGGGGTGGTGGAGTGGTTCAAGGGCAGTGGGTTGATTCCGTTTTTGAGTCCGCTGACTGAAAGCGAGCGGGCGCAGTATCTGGAGCAGTATCTGGCGGAAGTTGCGCGAGCTTATCCCGCGTTGGCCGATGGTTCGGTGCTGTTGCCGTTTCCGCGATTGTTTATCGTCGCGACGCGCTGAGGGTAATCCTCAGGCGTACTGAATCTGTGGCGAGGGGATTTATCCCCGATGGACTGCGCAGCAGGCCTTTTTTTGGGGGGCGCTGCGCACCCCATCGGGGATAAATCCCCTCGCCACAGTTGTGATTGATCGTTCCTAGCGCTGCACCGCCACCAACATCATCATCGGCCGCTCACGCTCTTCAGCCAGCGCCGGTTGCGCCGCCACTTCCGCATCGCTCGGCCCCCATTCGTTGACGTGGCGAATGGTAAATCCAGCGCCAATCAGTGAATTCAGTAACGTGCCGACAGTACGGTGCTGCTTGATCACACCGTCGGCCAGCCAATTGGTCACCCGCTCGCCCTCCCTCTGATAACTGTCCAGCGGCCAGCGTTTGCGGCCTTCGCTGTCGACCAGCCAACCGGGATTGCGCGGCGCCATGAAGATCGGATGTTCGATGGAAAACACAAAGTGTGACCCCGGTTTCAGCGCCGCATAAAGGTGCGCAAACAGCCCCGGCAGATCCTTGATGTAGTGCAGCGCCAGAGAGCTATAGGCCAGGTCGAAACTGCAGGCGGGCAAGTCGAGTTGTTCCAGGTCGGCGCGTTCATAGCGGATGTTCGCCGCCGAGGTGGTTTCACGGGCGCGTGCCAGCATCTTCTCTGAAACGTCCAGGGCCAGGACGCTCGCGGCGCTGTGTTCACTGGCCCAGCGACTGAACCAGCCGTAGCCGCAACCCAGATCCACCACGTTCAAGCCGTGCATGGAGGGCAACAAGGCTTTGAGCGCGGGCCATTCCGGCGCGGCATCGAGGCCGCCGATGGAGCGGTTCATCTGGCTGTAGCCCTGGAAAAATTCGGGATCGTCGTAGATGTTTTGAGTCATGGGGGAGTGCTCTTTTGAGTTCGTTCGTCAGCGGCACAGCGGCCGCGATTGGGATTCCCTCGAAAGTGATGACGCGTATTCGTCGATGGCCGCGCAGGGGGAGGGTGGTGGTTGATGGGGAGATGCTAGCGGGTCGGTTGGAAAGTGAGAACCGGGGGAGTGTTGTTGATCTGTAATGTCGGACGATTCGCCGTTTTTTCAGGGTGTGTAAACGCTTTCTGCTGGCTGCGTTTAAAGGCGTTCGATGTTACGTCCTGAAGCCTACAAATCCTTGCGCCGTTGCCTACCGCTACGCCAGAATCCGCCGGCTTGTGCGCCTTGGGGGCGGTCGGTAACTTGGTTCGCGTCACTGATTTCCAGTGAACGGGTTTAGTAGCCCGGAATACTGATTCATAACGGTTGCACAAGTGTCATTCAGTCGGGCTAAAGCCTGTGCTTGATGGTGGCTGTGCGCATGGTGCTCTAGGGCGCGCCGGATTTGGATTGGTGTCCGGTCTACTAACTTGCGCACAGCTGCCACCCTTCCGTTTAGTAGCGAGACGGGTTGTGGCCCTACGATAGGACCAATCCAATGTTCAAAATTACGCCAAACCCGCCAGACACCGATCCGGCATCCCCCTACGAATCGCCCGGTTCGAAGAAATTCCACGAAGCCGCTGAACGCGCCCTCGACCACTACCTCAGCCCCGCCGCCCAAATCATGGGCTCAACCAACGAACCCGAACCGATGTTCCTCGCCAACCCGAAGTACGACACCGAGTCCCTGCTGGCCAACGCCAGCGAAACCCTCGGCTCGGCCACCACCCTGCTCAACAACTTCGCCGCGCAACTCGACACCTCACACCGCAAGACCGCACTGGGTATTGCGCAGGTCGTGATGTTGGGTGAATTGGCAGTGAATCAGGCCCTGGATAAGGTTGTGCCGGCGGGGTAATCACAAAATCGTCGATTTGTAGCAGACCCAAAAAACCGGCTCTAAAGGCCGGTTTTTTGTAGTTACGCCTACGAACACTCACGATTCAAGGCGCCAACATCCGCAACGCCGCCGAAGTCAAAAACGCCGAACGGTCCTTCTCCTCCGGATGATGGTGAACGTGAAGATCAATCCGCTCCAGCAAGTAGCCCGGCAGCGTAATACTCACTTTCTGCGGACTTCCGAGGCACCGACTGACATCCGCATCCACCAACGCCCATACGCAGCCTGCATATTTCGGATTGGAAAAGTGAGTTCCGAGTTTCCCAGCGACCGGAATGGCTGCACCGCTTTCGGCCAGAATCTCGATGTGGGTCTCTATGGCCGCTTTTGCCATCTCAATGGCATTCTCTTGATCCTCTCCTGCAGAAAAACATCCCGGCAGATCCGGCACCTCAACACCCCAGGCACATTCACCGTCACTGGCAGAGATTGCGATTGGATAGAGCATCTGGATCATCCCCTTGAGCACGCAGCGCTTCTTGTCGTTAGAGAGATCAAAGGGTAAAGGGGGATGGCGTATCTGCAACCAACGGTGTGTTTCTGAATCGTTCTGCGCTGCCCAAATGACCAACCCCAAATCCCAGCCACAAAAAAACCGGCCATCAAGGCCGGTTTTTTCTGTTTCTGCATCCCCCGTCAAAAACAACGTGAGACAAAATTCGATTGGAGCGGGTGAAGGGAATCGAACCCTCGTTATCAGCTTGGGAAGCTGGAGTAATGCCATTATACGACACCCGCTCAGAGCGGCTGACTTTGTACCAGACTCGGCCACGGATTTGAAGTTTTCTTTTGCTCGCATGGCGTTGCAACGTTGAAAACGGTCAATCGCGGGCAAGCCCGACGCGTGCACAGATGCACACATCTCATACCGGCAGACTTGCTCGCGACGACGCTTTTTCAAATGGCCAGTGCATGGTGATCCTGAACAAACGAGTAACGCGTTCGGCTAGCCTGCGGCGCCGGTTTCAGAAAGCCGAGCAGGGCGTTCTGGCTATCGCGGCACGCAGCCTTGTGCTCCATGTCGAGAAAGTGCCCGGTTGCTTGCAGGGTGGTGAAGGTGCTTTGCGCCACGTGGTTGCCGAACAGGCGCGCATCGTCGGCGGCGGTGTATTCGTCCCATTCGCCGTTGAGAAACAGCACTGGCACGTTGATCTTTTGCGCCGCGTTCAGGTAGCACTGACGATCGCTGTGCAGTACGTCGCTGATGTGGAAGTGCATCTGCCCGTATTCGTGCTCGGCCAGGCTGCTGACGTGGCGGTAGTTGAAGCGTTTGAACAGCGACGGCAGGTGTTTGCCGATGGTGCTGTTGACCAGTTCGCCGACCCGGTCGCCGTCGCGTTGGCCGAGGTAATCGACGCCGCGCTCCAGGTAATCGAGCATGTGCGCGTTGATCACCGGTGAGAACGAGCTGATCACGGCTTTTTCGATGCGCCGTGGCTGGTGCGAAAGGGCAACCAGGGTTGCAGCGCCGCCCCATGAGAACGACAGCACGTGCTCGGCGGCGAAGTGGTCGATCAGCTCCAGCAGAATCTGGCCTTCGACGTCCTTCGTCAGATGTTTCTCGTGGCGGTTGTGGGCTTTTGACCGGCCCGCGTAGGGCTGGTCGTAGCAGACCACGTTGAATTGCGGGTGCAGATTTTTCACGGTTTGTGCAAACGACGCAGTCGTGGCCATCGAGCCGTTGACCAGGATGATGGTCTTTTCTGCGGCGTCTGCGCGATAGAACTCCGTGTAAACCCGATACTGACCCTGTATATCCAGCACAGCGATTTCTGGCCTCATGTCATAAGACTCCTGGCAAGCAAGCGGGTATGCGCGCAAATAGAGATTGCACGAGCTTTGTGACAGGTAGGCATACGCCTGGAATTTGCTGGCCCATGTCGATCCATGACAACGGTCGACGGGTATTGTTATTGGCGGGCAGTTTGCCGGGGGAAGGCGGAACCTGAGGGTTCTCTACCGGCAAAAAGTTTCTTGGATGTATGTTGTGACTCATCGGTCACAATCTGGCCGACGTCCTGATTCAAGCAGGGGCGGGGGGATCGCGCAAGTGCCGTCGGTAGATTGTTCGACAACTTCTGCTGAGCGGTCGCCTGCTTAGAACAAATGAATCTCTTCGGTGCGCAAAGCACGGTACTCGCCCGGTTTTAGCGCGTTATCGAGCAGCAACGGGCCCATGGATTCGCGGTGCAGGCGCAGGACTTTGTTGTTGAAGTAACCAAACATGCGCTTCACCTGGTGGTAACGACCCTCAACGATGCTAAGTCGCGCCGACCTCGGGCCGAGCAGCTCCAGTTGCGCAGGTTGCGTGGTCAGATCCTCGAAAGCGAAGTAGATCCCTTCGGCAAACTTGAGCGCATATTCAGCGGTGATGTCCTGCTCGGTTTCGACGTAATAGACCTTCGGCAGTTTGGTTTGCGGCTGGGTCAGACGCCGCGACCAGGTGCCGTCGTTGGTGATCAGCATCAATCCGGTGGTGTTGAAATCCAGGCGTCCGGCGATGTGCAAGTCGTCCTTGTCCGGCTCATCCATCAGGTCAAGCACGGTTGGGTGTTGCGGGTCACGAGTGGCGCTGACGCAGCCCGGCGGTTTGTGCAGCATGAAGTAGCGCGCTGGTTTGCCGAGTTGCAGCACGTCGTCATCGACTTCGACGCGGCTGAATTCCAGCACTTCGCTGTGCGGGTCGCTGACGACTTTTCCGTCAACGCGCACGCGCTTTTCCACCAGCAACAGGCGAACCTGCTGACGGTTGTAGCGGGGCAGGTTGCTGAGGAAACGGTCGACGCGCATGTTCAGAATTCGAGGAATGAAGGGGCGCGCATCTTACGGGATCGCCGGTTTGGCCGCTTGCAGTTGCGCCTCAACCTGCGCGCAACGCGGGCACAGGCAGGATTTGTCGCGCAGTGCTGGCGGCAAGGCCTCGAGCACCGCCGGGTCGATGCTCTCGCCGTAGCACCAGCAGGCGCGGTTGGCACTGCGCGGGTCGGCCAGTGTGCAGTCGTTGCGGGCGCCGCAGGCCGGGCAGAGGTCGGGTTTAACGTCGGATTCAGGCATAAGTCGAGTGAGGCATTTCCACGCAGGTGCGGTTACGGCCGGATTGCTTGGCCCGGTACACCGTATGATCGGCCCGTGACAGCGGAGTGTGCAAGGTGTCATCGCCGGATCACCGGCTAAATGGCATCCTTGCAGGCTCACTCCTACAGGATCAGTTCAGGGTTTTCAGATACGCCCGCCACCCGCCCAGATGACTGATATCCACGGCGCCTTCCAAACCATAGGGCTCGCAGATAAACCCGCTCTCCCAACGGCCATCCGCCAGTTGCACCTTGCCCAGTCCGAGCGGGGCCGGAATACCGGTGAGGAACGATCCCAACTCGCTGCTCGGCAACTCCCAGACTTCCACGGCAATCGCCACGCCGCCGTTCTTGACGCGAACCATGCCCGGACGCAACGGCGGACCGCCCGCCAGGGCATGCAACTGGTAATCCGGTGAGCTGTGGGTTGCTTCGATAAGTTGTCCGCCGCGCTGCGTCAGTTGCCAGTTCAATGCCAGCCCTTGCAGGTGTGCGCCGCATACCACCAGTCGTGCCCGGTCGTGGCGCGCCACGTTTGCAGGCGTCGGCAGGCTGGCGTCTTGCTGGCGCTGCAATGCATCCGCCACGCTCAACAGATACTGATCGGTGAAGGCTCGGCCAAACAACGTCACGCCCCACGGCAAGCCGTTGGCCATGAACGCGCTCGGCACGGCGACGGCGGCGTAATCGAGCAGGTTCATGAAATTGGTGTAGTAACCCAGTTCTGAGTTGCGCAGCACCGGTTCGGCGTCCAGTTCGGCCCGTGTCACGGGGCGGCCGATGGTCGGGGTCAGCACGCAATCGAGGCCTTCGAGTGCCTCATCGCACAGGGCTTTGAGGGCTTGCAATCGATACTGCGCACGGAATGTCTGCACGCCGCTCACCGCCGGGGCCTTGGCCAGTACCGCACGGATCACCGGCAACACCGCTTCGGGATTTTCCTCCATCAGTTCCCCAGCCACGCTGTAACGTTCGGCTACCCACGGCCCGTCATACAGCAAACGTGCGGCTTCAAGGAACGGTGACAAGTCCAGTTCGACCGCTTCACCCCCCAACGCTTTCAGCCGTTCGATGGCATCGCCGAACAGCAGCGGGCCTTCGACGCAGCCGAAAAATTCAAGGTCCTGCGCGCGCGGTACGCCCAAGCGAAAAAGCCTTGGTGCGCCGAACGCCGAGCCGTCGTTCCATGCCGGATTGCGGCGGCTGTATTCGTCGCGCGGATCGTGTGTCGCCGTCAACGCCAGCAACTGACTGGCCTCGCGCGCAGTCGCGGTAAACGTAGTGACGCAATCCAGCGTGCGGCACGCCGGCAGCACTCCCGCCGTGGAAATCAGGCCTTTGCTGGCCTTCAATCCGACCAGATTATTCAGCGCCGCCGGCACCCGGCCGGAACCGGCGGTGTCGGTGCCCAAGGCAAAACTCGCGACGCCCAACGCCACTGCCAGTGACGAACCGGCGCTGGAGCCGCCGGACGGATACTCCGGCAACACGCTGTTGGGGCAAGCGCCATACGGCGAGCGACTGCCGTTGAGGCCGGTGGCGAACTGGTCGAGGTTGGTCTTGCCCAGCGGAATCGCGCCCAATGCCAGCAACCGCTCGACGATGGTCGCCGAGCGCTCCGCTACATAGGCGAACGCCGGGCATGCGGCGGTGGTGGTAATGCCGGCCAGATCGATGTTGTCCTTGATCGCAAACGGCACGCCGTACAGCGGCAGACTGTCCGGTTCGCGACCGTCGAGGGCGGCGAGGTAGGGTTCCAGTTCTTCTACGCTGAGCAGGTGGATGAACAGGTGATAGTCAGGATTCAGCGCGGCGGCTTTGTCGCGCAGCATCGCCAGCAGTTGTCGCGGTGTGGTGTCGCCGTTGCGGTAGGCCTGGCGCAGCGCATCGAGTTGCAGATTCATCAGTTGATCCTTTTCCAAATGGGTTCAGTCGAGTTCCAGCACCACGACCCGTTGTCCGGCGCGTACCGCCGAACCCGGCTGCACGCGAATCTCGCGCACCACGCCGGCCATCGGTGCGAGCAGCGGAATTTCCATCTTCATCGACTCCAGAATCACCAGCACATCGCCGGCCGCGACACGGCTGCCGGCCGCGACCTGCACCTGCCAGAGGTTGCCGGCGATGTGGCTGTCGACACTCTGCTGACCGTCGGCCAAAGGTACGTCTTCGGTTGATTCGGGCACGGCTTCTTCACTGTCGAAATGTGCCTGGCCGCTGGCGATCCAGCGTTCGCGCTCGGCGCTGAATGCGCTCTGTTGTTGGCTACGAAACGCGCTGATGCCTTCGGCTTCACGATTGAGAAAGGCCTGGTAATCGGCGAGGTTGAGCTGGCTGTGTTCGATGTTCAGATCGAATCGGCCGAGGGGGAAATCCCGGCGGATGCGCAGCAGTTCTTCGGCGCTGACCGGGTAAAAACGGATCTGATCGAAAAAGCGCAGCAGCCATGGTTTGCCGTCGAATGCCGCGACGTCGCGGTAGCGATTCCACATCTGCAACGTGCGCCCGACGAACTGGTAGCCGCCGGGGCCTTCCATGCCGTACACGCACATGTAAGCGCCGCCGATGCCCACCGAGTTCTCGGCGGTCCAGGTGCGCGCCGGGTTGTATTTGGTGGTGACCAATCGGTGCCGCGGATCAAGCGGCGTGGCCACTGGCGCGCCGAGATAAACGTCGCCAAGGCCCATCACCAGATAGCTGGCGTCGAACACCGTGCGCTGGACTTCGTCGAGGTTGGGCAGGTCGTTGATACGGCGGATGAACTCCAGATTGCTCGGGCACCAGGGCGCGTCCTTGCGCACGGTGGTCATGTATTTTTCGATGGCCAACTGGCAGGCCGGGTCATCCCAGGACAGCGGCAAATGGACGATCCGTGACGGCACCTGCAAGTCTTTGGCGGCGCACACCGCATCCCATTCTCCGGCGACAATGCCGAGCAGATCCGCCAGCGGCAGTTGTTCGGGCTGGTAGTGCACTTGCAACGAGCGGATGCCCGGGGTGAGGTCGATCACGCCGTGCAGGGCTTTGCTTTCCAGAGCCTGCATAAGGGCGTGGGCGCGGAAGCGCAGAACCAGATCGAGCTCGGGTGCGCCGATTTCCAGCAGCAGATGGGTATCGCCGGATACGCGCCCAACGAGGCGCATATCACCCTGACCCAACTCAAGAACCACAGGCGACAAAAGCCCCTGTGGGAGCTGGCTTGCCAGCGATGAAGTTGATGCGGTGTCGGGTCGGGCCCCATCGCTGGCAAGCCAGCTCCCACAGGTATCCCAATAGCTGGCGAGATCGCGGGCGGTTTTGAGGTCGACCGGGATGAACTGGATCTTGTCCCCGGCCTTGAGCTGGCCGAGCTGCCACAGATCCGCTTCGATCACTGTGACCGGGCAGACGAAACCACCCAGGCTGGGGCCATCCGGGCCGAGGATCACGGGCATATCGCCGGTGAAGTCCACCGCGCCGATGGCGTAGGGATTGTCGTGGATATTCGAAGGGTGCAGGCCGGCCTCGCCGCCGTCGGCACGAACCCACTCGGGTTTGGGCCCGATCAGGCGCACGCCGGTGCGGCTGGAGTTGAAATGCACCTCCCACTGAGTGGCGAAGAAGGTGCCGATGTAGTTTTCGGTGAAGTATTCAGGCGCCCCGTGCGGGCCGTAGATCACACGAATCTGCCGCAATGCTGGCAACGCAGTGACATGTTGTTCGGCCAATTGTTGCCCGGCGCTGTGATCGATCAACGCAGGCACATGCAACACGTCACCAGCGCGCAACGCGCGACCGCCATGCCCGCCAAACTGGCCGAGGGTGAAGGTGCTTTTGCTGCCCAGATAATCTGGCACCTGCAAGCCGCCGCGCAGACACAGATAACTGCGCGCTCCGGCGCTGCTGATGCTGCCAAGGTTTAGCGTCGCACCGGCCGGGATCAGCAGCGCGGTGTTCATCGAAACTGCTTCACCGTCGAGTGTCAGGGCAATTGGCGCGCCCGTCACCGCCACCACCGCCGCGTAGTTGAAACGCAGCAGCGGGCCACTCATGGTGATCTCCAGTGCCGCTGCACCGTCGGCATTGCCGAGCAAGCGATTGCCCAGACGCAGCGCGCGGCTGTCCATCGGCCCCGAGGGTGGCACGCCGACGGCCCAGTAACCGAGTCGGCCGGGATAGTCCTGCACACTGGTTTGCGTGCCGGCGCTGAGCACTTCGAACGTGTTGGCGCGGTACACCAGCGCTTCCAGGCAACGGGTCCACGGCTGACCGCTGGCGAACGGTGCGTCGAGCAGAATCTGGCGCAGATAATCGCGGTTGGTTTCGACGCCGTACAACACGCTGTCACCGAGTGCCTGATGCAATTCGGCACGGGCCTGCTCACGGTTGGGGGCCCGTGTGATGACTTTGGCGATCATCGGATCGAAGTACGGCGGGATCTCGCAGCCCGCCTCGACCCAGGTGTCGATGCGCAGTTGAATGCCGTTGGCCGGTGGAAACTCCACGGCGGTCAGCAGGCCCGGGCTCGGTTGAAAATCACGCCCCGGATCTTCTGCATACAGGCGCGCCTGGATCGCATGGCCTTCTGGTTTCAGCTCCTGATACAACACGCTCAGCGCAGGCAAATCACCCGCCGCCAGTTCAACCATCCAGCGCACCAGATCCACGCCCCACACCTGTTCGGTGACGCCATGTTCGACCTGCAAACGGGTATTCACTTCGAGAAAGTAGAAGCGCTGCGCATCGCTGTCGAAGACGAACTCAACGGTGCCGGCGCTGCGGTAATTCACCGCTTTGGCCAGTTTGATCGCCGCCACGCACAACGCGTCGGCCATGCCGTCCGGCAGGTTCGGCGCCGGGGTTTCTTCGAGGACTTTCTGGTTGCGCCGCTGCACCGAGCAGTCGCGCACGCCGAGGGCGATGACTTCACCCTGGCCGTCGCCGAACACCTGCACTTCCAGGTGCCGGGCGCGCTGAATGTACTTCTCGATGAACACTCCGGCGTCACTGAAGTTGTTCTGGCCGAGGCGTTTCACCGCTTCGAACGATTCGCTCAGTTCGCTGGCGCTGCGGCACACGCGCATGCCGATGCCGCCACCACCGGCGGTGCTCTTGAGCATCACCGGGTACCCGACCTGTTCGCCGGCGATCAGTGCGGCGTCGAGGCTGTCGAGCAGTTCGGTGCCTTCAAGCATCGGCACGCCGTGTTGTTTGGCCAGCGCGCGGGCGGTGTGTTTGAGACCGAACACCCGCAGTTGCTCGGGTGTCGGGCCGATGAAGGCGATGCCCTGAGCTTCGCAGGCTTCGGCGAACGCGGCGTTTTCCGAGAGGAAGCCGTAGCCGGGATGAATCGCCGTAGCGCCACTGGCTTTGGCAATCGCGAGGATTTTTTCCACCGCCAGATAAGTGCCGGCGGCGGCACCCTCGCCGAGGCTGTGGGCTTCATCGGCCTGCATCAAGTGCAGGCTGGCGGCGTCGGCTTCGGAGTACACGGCCACGCCTTTGACCTGCAACTCGCGCAGTGTGCGCAGAATCCGACAGGCAATTGCACCACGGTTGGCGATGAGGATTTTTTCGAACATGGCATAACCCCTGAAGGGGATGCGGGCCGTCCCGCAGTTTTTCGAAAGGCATCCGGGCCGTCCCGGATGAAAAAAACACACTTCAGAACACCACAGTTGGATTAGTGGTGTTCCCGTGATTTCAGGCACTGCCCGGACCGGGCCTGGCACAAGGCAAACAACCAGCGGCGCAAACGGCTGAATTTCAGTTCCATACCAGCAGCTCCGCAGGGGTCGGGTTGTAGGCGTTGCACGGGTTGTTCAGTTGCGGGCAGTTGGAGATCAATACGATCACGTCCATCTCGGCACGCAGGTCGACGTACTTGCCCGGTGCGGAAATTCCGTCTTCGAACGTCAGCCCACCGTCGGCGGTGACTGGCACGTTCATGAAGAAATTGATGTTCGGGCCGATGTCGCTTTTGCCCAGTCGTCCGTCGTGGACGCAGGCGCGCAGGTAGTTGTCGCGGCAGCTGTGCATGTAGCGTTTTTCCAGGGCGTAACGCACGGTGTTGCTCTCTTGCGCACACGCGCCGCCGAGCGTGTCGTGGCGGCCGCAGGTATCGGCAACGATGGTCAGCATCGGTTTGCCGAGGTTGGAATAGAGCACGCTGCCGGTGCTCAGGTAGACGCTGTTCTGTCGGCGCAACGTGCGCTGCACGTCGTAGCGTTCCTTGGGGTTGGCAACGCTGTAGAACAGGGTATCGACGGCTTGATTGCCTTCCAGATCGAGAATGCGCAGGGTCTGGCCGGCCTTGACCTCCATCAGCCAGGGTTCGCCGGCGGGGATGGTCGCGCGGTAGACCGCATGCTCGGGCAGTCTGTCGGGGTTAGCAGCGGTAGCGATGGCGAGTGACATGGCAGCGATCCTCAGGCGAACAGACGGTCGGTGTTGATGAAGCCGCGCTCGTTTTCCGGGCGCGAGGTGCGGCAGTGTTCGGCGACACTTGGGTCGGCGTTCATCCAGCTCAGCTTCAGGGGTTTCGGGGCGTATTCGGTGGACGGGTCCATCGGGTGTTGCAGGGCGGTGAGGACGACGAGGGTGTCCATCGGCGCGTACAACTCGATGTAGTCGCCAGCCTTGGAATTACCTTCGACGAAATGAAAATGTCCGGCCTCATCGACGTTGACCCGGCTGAACAGATTGAGGGTCATCAACAGGTCGGACAGGCCCAGGCCCCACTTGCCCAGTTCCACCAGCAGGTTGTCGGTGCCGTTGCGGAAAAAACCGTTGCGCAGTTCCTGATAGCGGCCCTGGCCGTACTTCTGCGCGACTTCCTCGGCGCAGAGCACGCCGCCGAGGCTGTCGCTCCAGCCGCAGGTGTCGGCAGTGATGGCGGCCAGCACGCGGCCCATGTCCGAGTACAGGCAATGGCCGGTGGTGAGCTTGGCGGTGTGTTGGCATTTGAGGCTGTCAGGCAGGTTCAGCCGTTCGGTTTTTTCGTTGGCATTGAGCAGGGTCAGGCTGACGTTGGCACCGCCGCGCAGATCGGTCAGGCGCAGCAATTGGCCGCGCTTGAGAACGAAGGAGCGGTGGCCGCCGCCGGGCAGCATTTCTTCGGCGAAGGGTGGAAACAATTGGGTTGAATCAGTCATTGGAGCAATCCTCTCAAGCGGTTCGAAGTGAGCCCGCCAGGTTCACCGGCAAGGCTTCGACGGCGGCGCGCTGGGCGCGGCGGTCGGTGTTCAAAGGGATGTCGTAGGTGATGCGCGCGCCATAGGCGCCGGGGGCGTGCGGGTCGAGACGAACCTTGTCGAACACCAGCAATCGCGTGCCGAGGCTAAAGCCTTCGGACAGGTCATGAGTGACCATGAACACCGTCAGTTGCGTCTCGCGCCACAAATCCAGCAGCAGGGCATGCATGTCTTTGCGGATGCCGGGATCAAGCGCGCCGAACGGCTCGTCGAGCAGCAACACGCGCGGTTTCATGATCAGCGCCTGGGCAATCGCCAGTCGCTGTTGCATGCCGCCGGAGAGCTGCGCCGGGTACTTGTCCAGCGCATGGCCGAGGCCGACTTTGTGCAGCAGTGCCGAAGCCTGTTCGCGGGCGTCTTTTTTGGCCGCGCCAAACAATCGTCCGAGCAGCGGCGCGCGTGGCAATTCGAGACCGATCGCAACGTTGTCCAGCACGCTCAAGTGCGGGAACACCGAGTAGCGCTGGAACACCACGCCACGGCTGGCGTCCGGCTCGCAGGCCAGTGGCTGACCATCGAGCAGGATCTCGCCACGGCTGGCGGTTTCCTGGCCGAGCAACAGGCGTAGAAAGGTCGATTTGCCGCAACCGGACGCGCCGACCAGCGTGCAGAACTCGCCCTCGTTGACCTGCAGATTCAAGCCTTCGAGCACCACTTGATCGGCGTATTGCTGCCAGACGTTTTTTACCGTGATGAAGCTCATTTGGCGGCCCCCTCATACCAGGGGAATGCCCGGCGGGTCAGGGATTTCAAACCCCAGTCCATCAGCCAGGCGAGGAGGGTGATCCACGCCACGTAGGGCAGGATCACGTCCATCGCCAGATAGCGCCGTACCAGAAAGATCCGGTAGCCGAGGCCGTCGGTGGCGGCGATGGCTTCGGCGGCAATCAGGAACAACCACGCCGAGCCGAGCATCAGGCGCAGCGAAATCAGCAGGCGCGGCAACAGTTGTGGCAACACCACGCGCAACATCAGCGTCCAGGTCGAGGCGCCGAGGGTCTGCGCCTTGATCAGCAGTTCGACGGGAATGTCCCGCGCACGCTGTTCCAGATCCCGGGCCAGTGCCGGGGTGATGCCGATCACGATCAGCATCACTTTCGACAATTCACCGAGGCCGAAGACGATGAACAGAATCGGCAGAATCGCCAGCGGCGGCACCATCGACAGCACCGTCAGCAGCGGCGACAACGGTGCGCCGAACAATGGCAGGGTGCCGGCGGCGATGCCCAGACACAGTCCGGCCAGCGCGGCGATGCCAAGGCCGATGGCCAGACGCCCCAGACTCGCCGCGGTGTCTTGCCACAGCAGGTATTCGCCGGTGCGACTGTCGGCATGGAAGGCCAGGCGTTTTACCGCGTCGGTCATCTGCACGGCGCTGGGCAGCAGTTTGTCGTTGGGGTTGTCCGCCAGGCGTTCGGCTGAGCCCATGAAGTAGGCGAACAGCAGCAGAGCGAACGGCAGGATCACCAACAGCAGGCGACTCGGGCGATCCGGGTGGCGATTGATCAGGCGCATGGCCAAATCCTCCGTGGCTTACAGCTTGGCGTCGGCGGCCATCTGCACGTAGGTCGGATCGAAACGCAGCTTGAGGTTGCTGGAGTCGCCGCTGGTCACGCCGTTGGCGAAAGCCATGCCGACCGCACTGGTGTCTTTGGCGCCTTCACCGAGCAAGCCGTGCTGGAACGAGAACTCGGCGACTTTGCGCATGGTTTCCGGCAGTTGTTTGCTGGTGGCAAAGGTCAGGGCTTCCTTCGGCGTGGCGAACAGTTTGGTGGTGTCCAGTTGCGCCTGGAATCCGGCCAGATCAGTGCCCGAGGCTTTGGCCATGTGTTCCAGCGCGGCTTTGCTCGCGGCGTTTTTTGCATTCATCAGTTCGACCACTTCGAACCAGGCGCCGGTCAGCGCTTTGCCCAGCGCCGGGTTGTCTTTGAGGGTGGCGCTGTTGACCACCATCATGTCCATGATCTCGCCGGGGATCTGGCTGGAGTTGAACACCTCGGTCACGCCGGGCTTGGCCTTGATGTCCGAAAGCATCGGGTTCCAGGTGGTCACGGCGTTGACCTGGTCGGTGTTGAAGGCGGCGGAGATATCGGCGTCGGAGGTGTTGACCACTTTGAGGTCTTTCTCGGTCAGGTCGACCGAATCCAGCGCGCGGGCCAGCAGGTAGTGGGACACCGACAGTTCGACCAGATTGACGTCCATGCCCTTGAGGTCGGCGACTTTCTTGCCTTCACCCTTGAGGACGACGCCGTCGTTGCCATTGGAGAAGTCGCTGACGATCAGCGCGGTGCTGTCGACGCCGCCGGCGGCAGGGATGGTCAGCGCATCCATGTTGGTCATGGTGCAGCCGTCGAACTGGCCGGCGGTGTACTGGTTGATCGATTCGACGTAGTCATTGAGCTGTACGACGTCGATCTTGATGCCGTACTTCTTCGCCCATTTATCGACGATGCCCTGGCTGCCGGCGTATTCCCATGGCATCCAGCCGGCGTAAATCGTCCAGCAGACACTGAAGTGGTCTTTTTGCGCGGCGGGGGATTGGATGCTGACCAGTGCGGCGAACGCGGCGGCGAGCAGGGCGGGCAAACGTAGTCGGGACATGGTGGGTTCTCCAGTTGATCAAGGGCGGACAGGAAGGCAACGCGGCACCGCGAACGGTGGCTTGTCTCCCGGGCTTTTGTCCCGCCGTGTAACCTCAACTGGAGGTCGCCAACTCTCGGACCAGCCACTCGCGATTGCGAGCCGGAACCCTAGTCAGCCATTGCAAATTGTGGTGCCGCGAACCTGTGATGACTCCTGCACGGGTTTGCTAAAGCGAGAGGCGTGCCAAGTCGTGTCGAGCCCTCTGGCACGGGCCTGTCGGTTGAATCCGGTTGCGCTTGCGAGCGAGGAGGCGCTTTGTGTTGGTGCGCGGCTGCACCGTGATGCAGCGTGTCGACCAGTTGTGGCCATGGCTGTCACGGTGTACGGCTATCACGGCGGTGGATATCAGGCTGGTCACCATTAATCAGCGGCTGAATAACGGTGTTGGCTGATGAACAAGGTTTCACAAATCACTTGTTTCAACTTGTTGCAGAAACGCACCAGATTCCGAAAACGCTGTCTGATAATTTGTCAGTCACCGAATAAACGACTGACGCCTGCCAGCGTCGCTGGTGTGGCTACCCGCGGTCCAGGAGGCCGCCATGTATCGCCGAATCCTACTGCTTGCCGTGATGTTTTTTTCCATTGGCGGATGTGTCCCTTATTCATACGGAGACAGCTATTACAGGTCAGAGGTCTACTCATCACCCGCGCCGGCGTACTACAGCGGCGGCACGTACTACACGCAGCCGCGCTACTACCAGCCAGCACCGCGTTACTATCAGCAACCACGCTATTACCAGGCAGCGCCACGCCACTATCAGCCGGCCCCGCGTTATTACGAAAGCCGTCGCTGGCACGGCAATGACCGCGGACGCTGGGATGGCCACCGCCGCGGCGGTTGGGACAACGATCACCGCGGTCGCGGCAACTACGACCGCCACAGCGGACGCGGCGACCACAATGGACGTGGCAACCGCTGGTAACCACCCACAAAAAAGCGGCGCATGAAGCGCCGCTTTTTTTGTGCCCGCGATTTCTGCACAAGAAGGCTAGTACTGCGTCAGATCCGCCAAAGGATGCCGCCCCTCCCAAACCTTATGAAAATGCGCCTCGACCACCGCATCCGGCACACTGCTGACGTCCGGCCAGTGCCAGTGCGGCTTCTGATCCTTGTCGATCAACCGCGCCCGCACCCCTTCGCTGAACTCCGGATGACGGCAGCAATTGAGGCTCAGGGTGTATTCCATCTGAAAGACTTCAGCCAGTGACATATAGCGCGCGCGGATGATCTGTTCCCAGACCAGATGAGCGGTCACCGGTGAGCCTTCGCTCAGGGTCTTGGCGGCACGGGCGAGCAACGGGTCGCTGCTGTCGCGTTGCAGACTGATGGCTTTCCAGGCGCACGCCACATCGCTGACGTCGAGCAGTTCGTCGATCTGCTGACGACGCGGTAGCCACTGCGCCTCGGGCATTTTCGCGACCGCTTCTTGCTGCAACGCCTTGAGCAGGCTGTTGAGTTGCATCGCGGTCTGTTCCTGCCAGTTCAGTTGCAGCAGGCCTTCGATCAGATCCGGTTGTTGTTCGTCGAGCAGGAAGCGGTCGGCCAGTCCCAGATCGATCGCATCACGCCCGTTCATGTGCGCGCCGGTCAGGCCCAGAAACAAACCGAGCTTGCCGGGCAGTCGTGACAGGAACCAACTGGCGCCCACATCCGGATACAGGCCAATGGTGATTTCCGGCATGGCCAAACGACTGCTCGGCGTGACGATGCGTGTGCTCGCGCCTTGCAACAGACCCATGCCGCCGCCCAGCACATAACCGTGGCCCCAGCAGATCAACGGTTTCGGGTAGGTGTGCAGGCTGTAGTCCAGGCGATATTCCGCGGCGAAAAACTGCGCGGCCAGTGGCGGTACTTCGCCGGGGTGGGCGCGACAGGCTTCCACCAGGCTGCGCACTTCGCCGCCAGCGCAAAATGCCTTGGCGCCGTTGCCGCGCAGTAAGACGCAGACGATTTGTGGGTCTTTTGCCCAGGCATTCAGTTTGTCGCTCAGCGCATTGATCATCGGCAAGGACAACGCGTTGAGCGATTTTTCAGCGTCCAGGCTGGCGATACCGAGGCGGGCGCCGTCGGTGCCGGTGAGTTCTTCGAAGTGCAGATTCATCGTGACCTCGATCGGGAATTTGAACGATCAGTATGATCGTTGTGTGGGAAAGTGCCGGATCTGCGTCAGATCAATTGACAAGCGTGGTCGGCTTTCCTAGGGTTCGCCCCATTGTTTTTGCCGGGTATGACCATGACTGCTGACGACCGTATCAAACTCGAACCGAGCTGGAAGGAGGCACTGCGTGCTGAATTCGACCAGCCTTACATGGCAGAGTTGCGCAATTTTCTGCAGCAGGAGCGGGCGGCCGGCAAGGAAATCTATCCACCGGGGCCGCTGATTTTCAATGCGCTGAATTCGACGCCGCTGGATAAAGTCAAAGTGGTGATCCTCGGCCAGGACCCGTATCACGGCCCGGGCCAGGCCCATGGCTTGTGCTTCTCGGTGCAACCGGGCGTGCCGGCGCCGCCGTCGCTGGTCAACATCTATAAAGAGTTGAAACGCGACTTGAACATCGATATTCCCAGCCACGGTTATTTGCAGAGCTGGGCCGATCAGGGCGTGTTGATGCTCAACACCACCATGACCGTCGAGCGCGCCAACGCTAATGCGCACAAGGACAAGGGCTGGCAGTTCTTCACTGACCGGATCATTGAACTGGTCAGCGAACAGCAGCCGCATCTGGTGTTCATGCTGTGGGGCGCTCATGCGCAGAGTAAACAGAAGCTGATCGATGCGACCAAACACCTGGTGCTGACCTCGGTGCATCCGTCGCCGTTGTCGGCTTATCGCGGGTTCTTGGGATGCGGGCATTTCAGCCGGACCAACAAGTTTCTTGAGCAGAATGGCGAGTCGCCGATCGAGTGGCGTCTACCGCCGGTTTGACGGGTTGACCGGGTTGGCCCCTTCGCGAGCTTGCTCGTGGAGAAGGCAACTCGGTCTGTCAGTTGTTACTCGGGATTGCGATTCCAATACTTGAACAACGGCTCCGCCAGAAACAGCACAAAAAGAAGCCGCATCACCTGCATCGCCGTCACCAGCGGCACCGACAGTTGCAGGGTTTCCGCCGTCAGGCTCATCTCGGCAATCCCGCCGGGCATCATGCCTAACGTCAGTGAACGCAGATCCAGATGGGTCAACGTACTCAACCCCAATGCCGCCAGTGTCGCGATCAACATGGTCAATGCCGTGCCGATCAGTGTGCGGCCCATGAACGACGGCGCACGCCGGAAAAACTGTCGATTGAAGTGACAGCCCAGACCGCTGCCGATCAGCCACTGGCCAATCTGACTGCCGCCATTGGGCAAACCGATGTGCAGATCCCAGCCGATGCTCACCGCCGCACTCACCAGCAACGGCCCGAACAGCCACGGATTGGGCTGGCGCAGTCGCTCCCAGATCCACGCGGCCAGGGCGCCCGCCGGAAACAAAATCGCCAGCCAACGCCAATCGACGCTACCGGCATGAGAAATCGGTGTGCCGTCGCCGAGCAGATACTTGAACGCCGCCGGCACACACAGCACCACCACCAACACCCGCAAACTTTGCCCAGCCGCTACATGGCTGAGCAGCGCGCCATTGCGCGCGCCGAGGTTGACCATCTCCCCGGAGCCACCGGGCATGCTGGAGAAAAACGCCGTGGCGCGATCTTCACCGGTGCGGCGCATCAACCACACGCCGACCACCGCCGACAGGCTGGTGACCAGCGCGCCGAAGAAGATCAGACCGAAGTGACTCAGCACCTGCTCCATCACCACCGGGGTGAAGTGCAGACCGATGCCGATCCCGACAATCCACTGGCCGCATTTGCGGCCACCAGGGATTTCGGTTAATTGCCACGGGGTCAGGCAGCGCACGAGGATGATCGCCAGCAACGAGCCGACCATCCACGGCAACGGCCAGCCGATCTGGCTGGCGACAAAGCCGCCAAGCAGACCGACCAGCGGGGTTCCCCACCAGGTTTTGAGGGATGACCAATCAGACATCGGCAATGGTGCGCCGGGCAGCGGAGCGTTTACGCCAGATACGGATGATCGGCATCATCAGCATGATCACCGTCAATACCCAGCAACCGACTGTGATCGGACTTGACCAGAGAATTTCCAGCGCGCCGTTAGAGATCGACAGCGCACGACGCAAGTTTTGCTCCATCAGACCACCGAGGATGAAGCCCAGCAGCAGCGGTGACAACGGGAAGTCCAGCTTGCGCAGGATGTAGCCGAAGATACCGATACCGATCATCAGGAACAGGTCAAACGTGGTTGCGTGCACCGCGTAGACGCCGATCCCTGTAATGATCGCAATCACCGGCACCAGTGCCCAGTTCGGCACGGCGAGGATGCGGGTGAAGATGCGGATCATCGGGATGTTGAGGATCACCAGCATCACGTTGGCGATAAACAGCGACGCGATCAGGCCCCAGACGATGTCCGGTTGTTGCTGGAACAGCAGCGGGCCCGGGGTGATGTTGTACAGCGACAGTGCGCCGATCATCACTGCGGTGGTGCCTGAACCTGGAACACCGAGCGTCAGCATCGGTACCAGAGCACCGCACGCCGCACCGCCAATGGCGGTTTCTGGAGCCGCAAGACCACGCTTGTCGCCCTGACCGAATGTGCCGCTGTTACCTGCAATGCGCTTCTCGGTCATGTACGCCACGGCGCTGGCGAGGGTTGCGCCAGCACCCGGTAGCACGCCCATGATGAAGCCCAGCACACCGCACCGCAGGTTCACCGTGAATACCGAGGCCGCTTCCTTGAAGTTGAACATCATGCGGCCGGTGGCCTTCACGGCTTCCTGGCCGTGGTGGGTTTTCTCCAGCAGCAGAAGGATCTCGCTGATGGAAAACAGGCCGAGTACCAGCACGACGAATTGGATGCCGTCGGTCAGATGGATGTTGTCGCCGGTGAAGCGGTACACGCCACTGTTGGCGTCAATGCCGATGGTCGACAGAAACAGGCCGATCAGCGCGGCGATAAAGGTTTTCAGCGGGCGATCACCGGCCATGCCGCCGAGACAGACAATCGCGAACACCATCAACACGAAGTATTCCGCCGGACCAAAGGCAATCGCCCATTTCGCCAGTAGCGGGGCGAACAGCACCATGCCGCAAGTGGCGATAAACGCACCGATGAACGAACTCCACGCCGACAGCGACAACGCTACGCCGGCCAGGCCTTTGCGGGCCATCGGGTAGCCGTCGAGGGTGGTCATCACGGTGGACGCTTCGCCCGGAATGTTCAGCAGGATCGAACTGATCCGACCGCCGTATTCGCAGCCCAGATACACCGCTGCCAACAGGATCAACGCCGACTCCGGCGGCAGGCCGAGGGCGAATGCGATCGGAATCAGCAACGCCACGCCGTTGATCGGGCCGAGGCCCGGCAACAGGCCGACGACGGTGCCGATCAGGGTGCCGCACAGCGCGGTCACGAGGTTGTAGGGACTCAGCGCGACGCCGAAACCCTGACCCAAATAGCCAAGAGTATCCATATCAGTTCTCCAGAACGTCGAGCAGGCCGAGGGGCAGCGGAACGTCCATCAGACGGTCGAACAGCAGGTACAGACCGATCGCCATCAGCGTGGTGACCACGATGCTTGGCACCCAGCGACCGCCATACAGTCGCGCCATCGGAATGCCGATCAGGATGCTGCTGAGGATGAAGCCCAGCGGTTCGAACGTGCCAGCGAACACCAGCAGCAGGACGACGCAAATACCGATCTTGGTCAGGGTTTCGCGATCCAGTGGCGGCTCGTCTTCACTGTGTTTGATAGGGGCCGGGCGGAACACCATGTACAGCAGCGCCGCGCCCATAAGGCCGAGCATCAGCAGGGGAAAGGCGCGCGGGCCGACGGGTTCGTAGGAAAAAGCCGCTTGATACGGCCACGCCATCAGGGCCAGGCCGGCACAGGCCAGCAACAGCACCGAGGCGAAAATGCGTTGAATAAGCATGGGAGCTCCTGTGCTGCGTCCCCGTCATCGGGAACGCAGCCGCTAGACAGAGACGATCACTGGATCAGGCCGAACTCTTTGGCCAGCACTTTGTAGTCCGCGACCTGCTTCTTCACGTAGGTGTCGAGTTCCGGCCCGGTCATGGCGAACGGGAAGAGTTCACGCTGATCGCGCAGCTTGGCGAACTCCTCGGAGGCCAACAGTTTGTCGAACGCGTCTTTCCACCAGGCGTAGTCTTCATCGCTGACTTTTGGCCCGAGGTAGAAGCCGCGCACCACCGGCCAGACGATGTCGTAGCCTTGCTCCTTGGCGGTCGGAATGCCTTTCATTTCCGGCTCGTCGAGACGCTTCTCGGAGAACACCGCCAACAAGCGCATATCACCGCTCTGAATGTGCGGCATGGAGTCGGAGATGTCGGTGCTGCCGACCTGGATGTGACCGCCGAGCAGGGCGGTGGCGATCTCGCCGCCACCTTCGAGGGCGACGTAACGCAGGTCACGCGGGTTGATCCCGGCAGCCTTGGCGATCAGCGCGGTTTGCATCCAGTCCTGGCTGCCGACGGTGCCGCCGGAACCGATCACCACGGAGCCTGGATCTTTCTTCAGTGCCTGAACGAGATCGTCGAGGGTCTTGTAGGGCGAATCGCTTTTCACCGCGATGGCGCCGTAGCTGGTGCCGACCGCTGCGAGCCAGCGCACATTGGTTTCATCGAAACGCCCGAACTTGCCCTGGGCCAGGTTCAGCAACGAACCACTGGACCACGCCACCAACGTGCCGGCATCCGCCGGGCGTTGTGCGACCACTGCGTTGTAAGCCACCGCGCCGACGCCGCCAGGCATGTAGGTGACGCGCATCGGTTTGCTCAGCAGTTTTTCGTTGACCAGCGCGCTCTGCGCCAGTTTGCAGGTCAGGTCGAAACCGCCGCCCGGCGAGGCCGGGGCGATGCATTCAGGACGTTTCGGTTCGGCCATGAGTTGGCCGGCGAACAGGACACAACTGGCGGCGAGGGCCACTTTACGCAGTGATAGGTTCATTCAAGTCTCCACGGGCATTGTTGTTATTCGACGTGTTTTTCAGCAACGGACATTTACCAAAGGGCAACGCTGTAGCTCACCAGCAAACGCACTTCGTCTGCATCGCGAGCGGAGTAGCTGGAACGGTAAGTGGCATTACGCAGGCGCACGGCGGCATCCTTCAACGCGCCGCTTTGTACGACATATTTGATCTCGGTGTCGCGCTCCCACGCTTTGCCTGGCAAAACGCTGCGGCGAAAAACCGGCGAGGGCGGCGGCACTGGCGAAGGTGGCGTGGCTGAAGCGGGAGGGGAGAAAAGGCGTTAGAGCCTTGGTCTGCAAGGACGGCATGCGCGGGGTGCTCCGTTTATTGTTTTTATTGGTCGAAAACGCTTCGTGGCGTTTTTCGTAACGCTGTGTGGCAGCAGCGACGGCAGTCGGAACTGTCCGTGGCTCGACTCTAACCAGCTAACCTTTCGCTAACCTTTCAACTGGCTTTCACGGTTTTCGGGCTTCACAGCGGCGGTTGCGGCTGTAAACTCCGCGACAAAGAGTGGCGTCGGCCATCCCTGAACGAGGTAAAAATCCATGCGTGTCCTGCTCGTCGAAGACCATCTGCAACTGGCCGAAAGTGTCGCCCAGGCGCTCAAGAGCACCGGTCTGACCGTGGATGTGTTGCACGATGGCGTGGCCGCCGACCTGGCGCTCGGCAGTGAGGAATACGCGGTGGCGATCCTTGATGTCGGCCTGCCGCGCATGGATGGTTTTGAAGTGCTGGCGCGGTTGCGTGCGCGCGGAAAAAATTTGCCGGTGCTGATGCTGACCGCGCGCAGTGACGTGAAAGATCGGGTGCACGGCCTCAATCTTGGCGCTGACGATTATCTGGCCAAGCCTTTCGAGCTGACTGAACTGGAAGCGCGGGTCAAAGCCCTGTTGCGCCGCAGTGTGCTCGGCGGCGAACGCCAACAGCGCTGCGGCGTGCTGGCCTATGACCTCGACACCCGGCGCTTCACCCTCGGTGAGGAATTGCTGACCTTGACCTCTCGTGAGCAAGCGGTGCTTGAAGCGCTGATCGCCCGGCCGGGGCGGGTGATGAGCAAGGAGCAATTGGCATCGCAAGTGTTCGGCCTCGACGAAGAGGCCAGCCCCGATGCCATCGAAATCTACGTGCACCGTTTGCGCAAGAAACTCGACGGTCACCCGGTGGCGATCGTGACCTTCCGTGGCCTTGGCTATCTCCTGGAAAGCCGCGATGCATAAGCCCAGCAGCCTGCGCTGGCGGTTGCTGTGGAACCTTGCGCTGCTGTTGGTGGTGCTGATGCTCGCCAGTGGCTTGAGCGCTTACTGGAATGGTCGCGAAGCGGCCGATACCGCGTATGACCGCACGTTGCTGGCCTCGGCGCGAACCATCGCTGCCGGCCTGTCGCAACGAGACGGCACCCTCAGTGCCGACGTGCCTTACGTGGCCCTCGATACGTTCGCCTACGACAGTGCCGGGCGGATTTATTATCAGGTCAACGACATCCATCAGAAGCTGATTTCCGGCTACGAAAACCTCCCCGGTCCGCCGTCAGGCACGCCAAGAACTGACGACTATCCGGCGCTGGCGCGTTTCTACAACGCCACCTACAAGGGCCAGAATGTTCGGGTGGTCAGTCTGCTTAAAGCGGTAACCGAGCCGAACATGAACGGCATGGCGGAAATCCGTGTCGCCGAAACTGACGAAGCCCGGGTCAGCATGGCCCGCAGTCTGGCCGCCGACACCTTATTGCGTTTGGGCATGCTGGCGATTGGCGCGTTGCTGTTGGTCTGGTTTGCCGTCAGTGCGGCGTTGCGACCGCTGGAGCGTTTGCGCACGGCGGTGGAGGAACGTCAGCCCGACGACTTGCGGCCCTTGCCGTTGGTGGAAGTGCAGCATGAACTTTGGCCGCTGGTGCGTGGGCTTAACCATTTCACCGAGCGCCTGCGTGGGCAGTTCGAGCGACAGGCGCAGTTCATCGCCGATGCGGCGCATGAGTTGCGTACGCCATTGGCAGCGTTGAAGGCGCGGCTGGAATTGGGCCTGCGCTCGAATGAACCCGAAACTTGGCGCACGACCCTGGAATCGTCAGCGCAAAGCACAGATCGCCTGACCCATTTGGCCAATCAGCTGCTGTCGCTGGCGCGGGTTGAAAACGGTGCCCGGGCTATTGCGGAGGGCGGCGCACAGCTGCTCGATCTGAGCCAATTGGCGCGGGAACTGGGCATGGCCATGGCGCCGCTGGCGCACAAACGCGGCGTCGCGCTGGCGCTTGAGGCGGACGAGCCGGTGTGGCTGCGGGGTGAGCCGACGCTGCTCAATGAGTTACTGAGCAATCTGGTGGATAACGCGCTGGCGCACACGCCGCCAGGCGGCAATGTGATTTTGCGTGTGACGGCGCCAGCGGTGCTTGAAGTTGAAGACGACGGGCCGGGGATTCCGCTGGAGGAGCGTGAGCGGGTGTTTGAGCGGTTCTACCGGCGTAATCAGCAGGTGGCGGGTTCGGGGTTGGGTTTGGCGATTGTTGGCGAGATTTGCCGGGCGCATCTGGCGCAGATCAGCTTGCATGATGGTGAGCAGGCGGGTTTGAAGGTGCGTGTGAGTTTTATCGCCGGGTGATTCTGCGGTGTTCTTGCCGGCCTCTTCGCGAGCAGGCTCGCTCCCACAGGGGGAATGCATTCCAATGTGGGAGCGAGCCTGCTCGCGAAGGGCGCGCCTCGGTCTCGGATCAGTAGAACATCGACCGCGATTCTTCCAGATCTTCGCACAGTGCCTTGTTTTCCGGATCGATCCCAAGCTTTCTGAACGCGGGCACACTGAGCGGATCAATGCGCCCAAATGGATGATCGGTGCCCTTGTGGCAATACAGACTCGCTACCTGCACCAGATCGACGTAATCGATCTCTTTCGAGTCGCGTTTGAAGTCCTGATAGCGCCCCGGCAACTCCACCAACCGCTCCGGAAACTCCCAGACCCGCAACAGTTTGTCGCCCAGCAGCGGATGAATATGGTCGATCACATGGTTGAGGCTGACCGGGTCGGACAGTAGTTCGTAGTGGTCTTCGGCGTAGGTCAGAATCGGCAGCACGCCGATCTGATGCACCAGCCCGCCCAATGCCGCCTGGTCAGGTTTGAGCTGTGTGTAGCGGCGGCACAACGCATAACTGACCCCGGCGATTTCCAGGCTCTTGCGCCAGACTTCGCGCATTTTCTGTTCAACCACTTCGGAACGCGCGTGGAAAATCTGTTCCATCACCAGGCCGATCGCCAGATTGCTGCTGTAATTGATGCCCAGGCGGGTGATGGCGGTGTGCAGGTCGGTGACCTCCTGGGCTGCACGCAGCAGGGGGCTGTTGACCACTTTGATAAGGCGCGCCGAAAGCGCCGTGTCGCGGCCGATCACTTTGCTCAGGTCGCTGACGCTGATTTCCGGATCTTCAGCGGCCTTGCGAATTTGCAGGGCCACTTCCGGCAACGTCGGCAGAACCAGGTCATCGTTATCGATGGCCTCAACCAAATCCTGTTGGACCTTATCCGCCAGTTCGCTCATTTAGACTCTCTAGGGTGTTGCAACAAAGGCTGCGATCAGCGCTGGATTTCGCGGTCGCGATCCAGTTCGTAGGGCAAATCGAGCAAATGCAGTGCAGGCCCTTCAAGGGTACCCAGATGCAGATCGCCCGCTTCAGCAGCTTCGGCCTGCAACACCGCCAGCAGTTCAATATTTTGTCCGGCGTTGGCGGCCAGTACGACTTCGCCGATGGAACTGTTGTGGCTCGGCGCGAACAACGGGGTGCCCGGCTCTGGTAATTGCGTGGCATCCAGGCTCAAACGATACAGACGGCGCTTGAGTTTGCCCAAGTACTGCATGCGCGCGACGATTTCCTGGCCGGTGTAGCAGCCTTTCTTGAAGCTCACGCCGCCAACGGCCTGCAGATTGAGCATCTGCGGGATGAACAGCTCGCGGGTACTTGGCATGACCTGACCAATGCCGGCGCGAATCTGGCCCAGCAGCCATTGATTCAGATCACCTTCAGGCAGGGCTGTGGACAACTTGCCTTTGATGGTTTCGGCTTGTTCGGCCGGCACCCAGAGTTCGGCGCGATCCGGCGAGACGCGAATCGCGATCAGACCTTCGTTGCGTACAACACTGTCGGTTTCGGCCGGCAGATCCAGGCCGAGGCTGCTCAGTGCTGCATCGCCCGACCTCAGACCAAAGCGCACCCAGGCGGCGCTTTCGTCGGTGAGTTTGGATTTGGAGAACACAGCGTACTTTTTCAGATCCGCCAGTTGTGGTTCGAGCAGCTCGCTGGCCATCGCCAGCAGCACACCGTCACCTTCCAGCAGAATGCGGAAACTCGACTGCATCCGGCCTTTTTGCGTGCAGCGCGCGCCAAGGCTGGCCGTGGTGTCGCTCAGGTAATTGATATTGCAGGTCAACTGGCCTTGCAGGAATTTTCCGGCATCCGCGCCGCGAACCGCGAGAACGCCTTCATGAGACAGGGTGCAGAAAAAAGCAGAATCGGCCATGGGTCATCGCAGGGTAAATAGACTGGGGCACATCATAAGGGTGCGCTGTTGAAATGGGTAGTTGATAAAGGATCGGTGGTGCCCGACCAAAGCCGACTGTGCGACCCGTCTCGGGGCTGTATACTTGCCGCCAAATTTGAGGAGGGCTCCATGGTCGAACAAGTTGAACTCAATCGCCTCTTTTGGCACAGCCGTCGCGGCATGCTTGAACTTGACGTGCTGCTGGTGCCGTTTTCGAGAGACGTTTACGCAACTCTCAACAACAAAGATCGCGATTTGTACGTGCGCCTGCTGACGTGTGAGGATCAGGACATGTTCGGCTGGTTCATGGAGCGCAGCGAGTCCGAAGATCCGGAGCTGCAGCGCATGGTTCGCATGATCCTGGATCGTGTCCAGCCCAAGTAATACGTTCGAATGCCGCTGGCATGCCTCACGGCAGTTGCTGGCGGCGTATCTGTTGGCCCAGGCGTTCGCGCTGGGTTCTTTGCTTCTGCTTTCAATTCCACTCTGGGCCAGTCTGGCAGCGGCTTTAGCTTGCCTGCTTCACGGTTTTTACGTGATCCCACGGCAAATTCTATTGAGTCATCCCAAAGCATTTTGTGGCTTGCGTCGAGATGCCGATGGTTGGCAGTTGTGGAGTCGGGCGGATGGCTGGCAGGCGGTGCAACTACGACCGGACAGCCTGGCGCTGCCATTGATCGTGGTGCTGCGCTTTCGTTTGCGCGGGGAATGGCGGGTCAGATCGATCTGCGTGCCACGCGACGCGCAGGCGGCGGATTTGCACCGACGCCTGCGTGTGCGGCTCAAGTTCAGCCGGCGTAGGTGGGCGGCACCAGAATAGTGTCGAGCGCCTCGGGTAGCAGGTCCGGATAGTCGAGGGTGTAATGCAGGCCGCGACTTTCCTTGCGCTCCATGGCTGAGCAAATCATTAGCTCGGCGACCTGGGCGAGATTGCGCAGCTCGATCAGGTCGCGACTGACTTTATAGTTGCTGTAGAACTCGTCGATCTCGTCCAGCAACAGGCGCACGCGGTGCTGGGCCCGTTGCAGGCGCTTGTTGGTGCGCACGATGCCGACGTAGTCCCACATGAACCGGCGCAGTTCATCCCAGTTGTGCGCAATGATCACGTCTTCGTCGGAGTCGGTCACCTGGCTGGCGTCCCAGACGGGCAGGGCGTTCGGCGCTGTCACATCATCAAGTTGCGCCAGAATGTCCGCCGCCGCCGAGCGGGCGTAGACGAAACATTCCAGCAACGAGTTGCTGGCCATGCGGTTGGCGCCGTGCAGACCGGTGAAGCTGGTTTCGCCGATGGCGTACAAGCCTGGCACATCGGTGCGGCCGTTTTGGTCGACCATCACGCCACCACAGGTGTAATGCGCCGCCGGTACAACCGGAATCGGTTGTTTGGTGATATCGATGCCGAAGCCGAGGCAGCGCTCATAAACAGTCGGGAAGTGACTTTTAATGAAGGCTTCGGGTTTGTGGCTGATGTCGAGATAGACGCAATCGACGCCCAAACGCTTCATTTCATGGTCGATGGCCCGGGCAACGATGTCGCGTGGTGCCAGTTCGGCGCGCTTGTCGAAGCGATACATGAAGCGTTCACCATTCGGCAGCTTCAAATGCGCACCTTCGCCACGCAGGGCTTCGGTGATGAGGAAGCTTTTGGCCTGTGGGTGATAGAGGCAGGTGGGATGGAACTGGTTGAACTCCAGATTCGCCACCCGGCAGCCAGAGCGCCAGGCCATGGCGATGCCATCACCACAGGCGCCGTCGGGGTTACTGGTATAGAGGTAGACCTTGGCCGCGCCACCCGAGGCCAGAATCACGAAGCGTGCGCCGTAGGTGTCGACTTCACCGGTGGCGCGGTTCAGCACGTAGGCGCCGAGGCAGCGCTCGCCGTCCAGGCCCAGGCGGCGCTCGGTAATCAGATCGACGGCTACTCGCTGTTCCAGCAATTCGATGTTTGAACGCTCTTTCGCTTGGGCCAGCAGGGTTTTGAAGATCGCGGCGCCGGTAGCATCGGCGGCATGGATGATGCGGCGATGACTGTGGCCGCCTTCGCGGGTCAGGTGAAATTCGAAACCGCCGTCTTCAGTACCGGATTGCTCATCACGGGTGAACGGAACGCCTTGGTCGATCAACCACTGGATGGCTTCACGGCTGTGCTCGACGGTGAAGCGAACGGCATCTTCATGGCACAGACCTCCGCCGGCGTTCAGGGTGTCATCGACGTGGGATTCGACAGTGTCGGTATCGTCCAGCACGGCAGCGACGCCGCCCTGAGCCCAGAACGTCGAACCATTGGCGAGATCGCCCTTACTCAAAACGGCAATGCGCAAGTGACCTGGCAGGGTCAGCGCGAGACTCAAACCGGCAGCACCGCTGCCAATGACCAGAACATCGTGTTGGAACTGTTGGCTCATTTCAGGATTCCGCTCAAAGCGACCCGGGTCGGGGTTGGCGCAAGACAGCTGGATCGGCGAGTCAAGACAGCCACACAGCCCACTAGTATATAGAGGGGTGGGGCGGCACAATAGCCGGGCCTATATGGCATTGTGAAACTACCGGGATGGGGAAACCGGGCGCTTCGTCGGAAGAATTTTCCGCAGGTTTTGGGAAAAGGCGACTGTATCGGCGCTGAAACAGGTTTTTTCCTCCCAGTGTTGCCCAATGTCGGGTGGGGCCGGCTATAAATAATTGGAACTTTTGCCAGAGGCCCAAGATCAATAGTCGGTGCCAGAAACAAGGGACAGTGTCGGCTTCAGTGCGGAACCTGCGATTGGGTTCCTGCCGGCGAAACCGATGACAAGATTATTCGCGCAGCCGGTTTATCCCGCGCTGCGTTTTTCGTGCGTGCCAAATCAGAGCCCGCAGGAAACTTGCTTGGAGGGGGAGAACTTTTGCGAAAAGCCCGAGTCTATGTTTGCAAGTCTGGTCGTTTAGTTGTGCAAGTCTCCTCCGGGCTTATCGAGGAGTGTTCATGCTAACCCAGGAAGAGGATCAGCAGCTGGTCGAGCGCGTTCAGCGTGGCGACAAGCGAGCTTTCGATCTGCTGGTGCTGAAATATCAGCACAAAATTCTCGGGTTGATCGTGCGTTTTGTGCACGACACCCATGAAGCCCAGGACGTAGCTCAGGAAGCCTTTATCAAGGCGTATCGAGCACTTGGAAATTTTCGCGGTGACAGTGCGTTTTATACGTGGCTGTACCGTATTGCCATTAACACGGCAAAGAATTATCTGGTTTCACGCGGCCGTCGGCCGCCGGATAGCGATGTAAGTTCCGAAGATGCAGAGTTCTACGATGGCGATCACGGCCTCAAGGACCTCGAGTCACCAGAACGGGCATTGCTGCGGGATGAGATCGAAGGCACCGTCCATCGAACCATTCAGCAATTGCCAGAGGATTTGCGTACGGCTTTAACTTTACGTGAATTCGATGGTCTGAGTTACGAGGACATTGCGAGCGTCATGCAATGTCCGGTGGGTACCGTGCGCTCCCGGATTTTCCGCGCTCGGGAGGCCATCGATAAAGCCCTGCAACC
Source organism: Pseudomonas sp. LBUM1652 (assembly GCF_059716105.1). Taxonomy (NCBI): domain Bacteria; kingdom Pseudomonadati; phylum Pseudomonadota; class Gammaproteobacteria; order Pseudomonadales; family Pseudomonadaceae; genus Pseudomonas; species Pseudomonas sp. LBUM1652. The sequence continues at coordinate 1,529,535 of NZ_CP166804.1, forward strand.
GTTGTTGCAGGAAAACTGAGACAGCGGCGACAGCCAAGAGAGGAACGCCATGAGTCGTGAAGCCCTGCAGGAATCGCTGTCCGCAGTGATGGATAACGAAGCGGACGAACTGGAATTGCGTCGAGTGATCAATGCACTGGACGACGTAGAAACCCGTGAGACCTGGGCTCGTTACCAGATCGCTCGGGCAGCCATGCACAAGGATTTGCTGCTGCCACGTCTGGATATCGCTGCGGCAGTGTCTGCTGCGCTGGAAGACGAAACGGCTCCGGCCAAAGTATCCCGTAGCCCATGGCGAAACCTTGGCCGTCTGGCTGTTGCAGCCTCGGTTACGGTTGCCGTTCTGGCCGGTGTGCGCCTGTACAACCAGGACGAGATCGCTGGCGTCGAACTGGCACAGCAATCCAATCAGCCAACCCTGGCCACTCCACAGGTCAAAGGTCCGGCTGTTCTGGCAGGCTATAGTGAAAGTTCGGAAGCCACTGGCCCTATGGCCAACGGCGTACTGCAAGGTCAACCAGGCTGGCATGATCAGCGCCTGCCAAGCTATCTGCGTCAGCACGCTCAACAGGCTGCGCTGAAAGGTACTGAAAGCGCGCTGCCGTATGCACGTGCGGCAAGCCTGGAAAACCGTTAAGGAGGATCATGCGCGCCATACCTCTACTTTCGCTTCTGCTGAGTGGCTGGTTCATTGTTCCAGCCCACGCTGACGAGGCCCAGGACTGGTTGACCCGTCTGGGCCAGGCCGAGCAGCAGCAAAGCTTCCACGGTACTTTCGTTTACGAGCGTAATGGTAGTTTTTCTACCCACAACATCTGGCATCGCGTCCAGAATGGCCAGGTCCGCGAGCGTTTACTCCAGCTCGACGGTTCGGCACAGGAAGTCGTGCGCATTGATGGACATACTCAATGCGTAAGCGGCACCCTGATTGCCGGGTTGGGAGATTCTCCCAACTCTGCCGCTCGTCCTCTCGATCCGCAAAAGCTGAAAAACTGGTATGACCTTGCTGTCATCGGCAAGTCGCGCGTAGCTGGAAGAGACGCAGTGATCGTATCGCTGACGCCTCGGGACCAGCATCGTTACGGTTTTGAGTTGCATCTGGACAAGAAGACCGGTCTGCCACTGAAGTCGCTGCTGTTGAACGACAAAGGGCAGTTGCTCGAGCGATTCCAGTTCACCAGTCTTGATACTGATGATGTTCCGACGGACAAAGACTTATTGGCTGACGCCGACTGCAAGCCGATTACTATCGATAGTGACAAGGCTTCTGCGGTGAAGACAGCTCAGGCTTGGCACTCTGACTGGCTACCGCCAGGTTTCGAGCTGACCAGCAGCACCTCGCACAAAGATCCGGAAACCAAAATTCAGGTCAGCAGCCTGCTTTATGACGACGGTCTGGCGCGGTTCTCGGTGTTTCTCGAGCCGCTTAACGGTGCCACTGTCACCGATACGCGCACTCAGCTCGGCCCAACCGTTGCCGTCTCCCGTCGCCTGACCATACCGCAAGGTGAAATGATGGTCACGGTGGTCGGTGAGATCCCGATTGGTACCGCCGAACGAATTGCTCTATCGATGCGCAATACCGATGGCGCTGCGACCAGCAAGCAGTGAGCTGATTTCAGTCATACCCACTTCGTCGTCGAGACGTAGAAATGTTTGCTGAGCATTTTCATTTGCAAATCACCTGAAAATTTTTTATAGGTCAGAGCCTAACGGCTCTGGCCTTGTTTGTTGTTCCTGGAATAAAAGTACCGGCCTGTAGTGTCCGGTGGTCCTTGTTCCATATCGCTTAAACCTGCTCGTCGTAACGGGAGCTGTATGTCGATACCTAGCTTGAAATCTTATCTCTCCATCTTTGCTACTGTGCTGCTGCTCGGTCAGGCGGTTCCTGCTGCGCAAGCGGCCGACCTGCCTGACTTCACCCAACTGGTCGAACAAGCTTCGCCTGCCGTGGTGAACATCAGTACCACGCAGAAACTGCCTGATCGCAAAGTGAACCAGCAGATGCCTGATCTCGAAGGCCTGCCGCCAATGCTGCGGGAGTTTTTCGAGCGCGGCATGCCGCCTCAACAGCGTTCGCCGGGCGGTGGTCGGCAGCGTGAAGCGCAATCGCTGGGTTCGGGCTTCATCATCTCTCCCGATGGCTACATTCTGACCAACAACCACGTGATTGCCGATGCTGACGAAATCCTCGTTCGCCTGGCTGATCGCAGCGAAATGAAAGCCAAGCTGGTAGGCACCGACCCGCGTTCCGACGTGGCCCTGCTGAAAATCGAGGGCAAGGACTTGCCGGTGCTCAAGCTCGGCAAATCCCAGGATCTGAAGGCCGGCCAATGGGTCGTGGCAATCGGTTCGCCTTTCGGCTTTGACCACACCGTGACCCAAGGCATCGTCAGCGCCGTTGGCCGTAGCCTGCCCAACGAAAACTATGTGCCGTTCATCCAGACCGACGTGCCGATCAACCCGGGCAACTCCGGTGGCCCGCTGTTCAACCTGAATGGGGAGGTGGTCGGGATCAACTCGCAGATCTACACCCGTTCCGGCGGCTTCATGGGCGTGTCGTTCGCTATTCCTATCGATGTGGCGATGGATGTTTCCAACCAACTGAAGAGTGGCGGCAAAGTCAGCCGTGGCTGGCTGGGCGTGGTTATTCAGGAAGTGAACAAGGATCTGGCCGAGTCGTTCGGTCTTGAGAAGCCGGCCGGTGCGCTGGTTGCGCAGATCCAGGACGACGGTCCGGCGGCCAAGGGCGGCCTGCAAGTCGGCGACGTGATCCTGAGCATGAACGGCCAGCCGATCATTATGTCTGCTGATCTGCCACATCTGGTCGGCGCACTGAAGGCCGGTGCGAAAGCCAATCTGGAAGTGATACGTGAAGGCAAACGTAAAAACGTCGAGTTAACTGTTGGCGCGATTCCGGACGAAGACAAAGAGCTGGGTGCGTTGCCGAAGTCCGGTGCTGAAACCAACAGCAACCGTCTCGGTGTTTCGGTGGGCGAGTTGACCGCCGAGCAGAAGAAAACCTACGACCTCAAAGGTGGCGTGGTCATCAAGGAAGTGCAGGACGGTCCTGCGGCCCTGATCGGTCTGCAGCCGGGTGATGTCATCACCCACCTGAACAACCAGGCCATCGGTTCCGCCAAGGAGTTCGCCGAGATCGCCAAGGCACTGCCGAAGAACCGTTCGGTGTCGATGCGGGTTCTGCGTCAAGGTCGTGCGAGCTTCATCACCTTCAAACTGGCCGAATAAAAGCTAGTGATAAAAAGAAGCCGCCTCGGAAGAGGCGGCTTTTTTATGCCTGGAGTTTTTATGTCGCGAACAAAGATGCTCAGCCCATCATGTCCTTGACCATGCGCTCCTGCTCCATCAACTCGCGCTGGCGGGCGTCGATCCGCGAGGACAGCGGGAAGTTGCTGCCGGCCTTGCGCTTGGCAAAGTCGAGCTGCTGGATCGCCTGACGATAATCGCCAACCAGGGCGAAGTATTCCGCGCGAGCCTGGTGCAAGCCAATGATGTTTCCAGACAAACCACGGGTTTCGGCAACCTGATACCAGACGTCCGGATCATCCGGGCGTGATTTGAGCAGGCTTTCCAGTGCCTTCTCGGCGTCGGCGGCGCGGTTCTGCTTGAGCAGAAGATCGACACGAACCTGATTCAGCGGATAGTTGCCGGGATACTGGGTGAGCATCCGGTCAACCCGCGACTGCGCATCGGGCAGGCGATTGTTGGTGATGTCCAGATCAACCTGGGCGAGGTTGTAGATGATCTCGTTCGGCGCGGTGACCAACAGTTGTTTGAGGTTCTCTCGCGCTTCATTCAACTGACCGCCCTTGATCTGCGCGATAGCCAGACCATAGCGCGCGACATCGTTTTTCGGATTCTCGTCCAACTGTGCACGAAAGCGCTTGGCGCCAAGTCCCGGGGTTTCTTCGTAGATCAGTTGTACGCGTGCGCGAATCAGTTGATAGCGCTTGGTGTCTTCGATGCCGCCCGCCTTGGCCTGTTCGGCGCGGTTGCGGGTGTCGGCGATCCGCGATTCCGTGACCGGGTGAGTCAGGAGGAATTCCGGTGGCTTGGCGTCGAAGCGATACTGGCGCATCAAGCGTTCGAACATGGTTGGCATAGAGCGCGGGTCGTACCCGGCTTTTTCAAGATTGAGGATGCCGATGCGGTCGGCTTCCTGTTCATTCTGGCGGGAGAAGGTCCGCTGCGCCTGAATCGCTGCGGCCTGAGTGCCAGCGATGGTCGCGATGCCGGCGTCACCGCCACCGGCTGCAGCAATCACGATCCCGGCCAGCAGGGCAGCCATCATCGGGACTTGCATGCGCTGCGAAGCTTCGACGCCGCGGGCAAAGTGGCGTTGCGACAAGTGCGCCAGTTCGTGTGCCAGTACCGACGCGTATTCGCCCTCGGTCTGCGCATTGAGAAACAGACCACCGTTGACCCCGACCACGCCGCCCGGTGCCGCGAAGGCGTTGAGCTGCGGGCTGTTGATCAGAATGAATTCGAGGCGTCTGTCAGTGACCTGACTGGTTTCCACCAGCTTGTAAACGCTGGATTCGACGTAGTCCTTGAGTTGCGGATCGTTGAGCTGTGAAACCTGGCTGCGCAACATGGCCAGCCACGCCCGGCCGAGCTGGTATTCCTGTTGCGGCGAGACAATGGCAGAACTGGCGTCGCCGAGTGACGGCAGATCGTCGGCAAAGCCTGGTGAGGCGAGCAGGCAAGCGAGCGTCAGCAGGGTAGGGCGCAGAAAAGTCATGCACAAAGCCTTAGAAGACAAAGACCTTACTGTAGCCGGACACCAAGCCTGCGACCAGATATTCTAGGCAGCTCGACGACTTGAACCGGAGTGACGCAATGACTGACGCTGTAGCCCATGAGGTAGAACTGGACGCCAGTGGTCTTAACTGTCCGTTGCCGTTACTCAAGGCAAAAATGGAGCTCAACAAGCTTCAAAGCGGCGACGTGCTCAAGGTGATCGCCACGGATGCCGGCTCGCAGCGCGACTTTCGCACCTTTGCCAAGTTGGCCGGTCATACGCTGCTGCGCGAAGAAGACGAAGCGGGCGTCTACCGTTACTGGTTGAAAAAAGCCTGAAACCGACAGCGTACAAGACCTAAGGATTATTGATGTTCAAAGTGTTACGCGACTGGATTCAGCGCTACTTCTCCGACGAAGAAGCCGTGGTGCTGGCCGTTCTGCTGGTGCTGGCCTTTACTGCGGTGCTGACCCTCGGTGGCATGCTTGCGCCAGTGTTGGCCGGGATGGTGCTGGCGTATCTGATGCAGGGGCTGGTGGTCACGCTGGAGCGTCTGCGCATGCCGGGCGGTGCGGCGGTGGGGCTGGTGTTTGCGTTGTTCATGGGCGTATTACTGGTGTTCATCGTCGTGGTGGTGCCGCTGCTCTGGCATCAATTGATCACGCTGTTCAATGAACTGCCGGGCATGCTCGCAAAATGGCAGTCGCTGCTCTTGCTGCTGCCCGAACGCTATCCGCATCTGGTCTCCGACGAGCAAGTGTTGCAGGCGATTGAGGCCGCGCGCGGCGAGATCGGCAAGTTCGGTCAATGGGCGCTGACCTTTTCGCTGTCGAGTCTGCCACTGCTGGTGAACATCATGATCTATCTGGTGCTGGTGCCGATCCTGGTGTTCTTCTTCCTCAAGGATCGGGCGATGATCGGCGAGTGGGTGCGTGGCTATCTGCCGCGTGAACGGGCGCTGATCACGCGGGTGGCGCAGGAAATGAACCGGCAGATCGCCAACTACATTCGCGGCAAAGTCATCGAGATCGTGATTTGCGGCGGCGTGACCTACATCGCCTTCGTCGCACTTGGCCTCAACTATGCAGCGCTGCTGGCGTTGCTGGTCGGTGTTTCGGTGGTTGTGCCCTATGTCGGCGCGGTGGTGGTGACCGTGCCGGTGCTGCTGATTGCGCTATTTCAATGGGGCTGGAGCGATCAGTTCATCTATCTGATGGCGGTCTACGGGATTATCCAGACGCTGGACGGCAACGTGCTGGTGCCGCTGCTGTTTTCCGAGGCGGTCAACCTGCACCCGGTGGCAATCATCTGCGCTGTGCTGTTGTTTGGCGGGCTGTGGGGGTTCTGGGGAGTGTTCTTTGCGATTCCCCTGGCGACGCTATTCAAGGCTGTGCTGGACGCATGGCCGCGCAAGGAACCGGCGGTAGCGCCACTTCTTTAACGCAAAAAGATCGCAGCCTTCGGCAGTTCCTACAGGAAACGTATTCCAAATGCAGGAGTTGCCGAAGGCTGCGATCTTTTGATCTTAGGCTTTGTTTAGCGCTTCGGCAGCGGCCAAAACTGCATCCACATGCCCCGGCACCTTCACACCACGCCATTCCTGACGCAGCACACCGTCCTTGTCGATCAGGAAAGTGCTGCGATCAACACCCAGGTATTCCTTGCCGTACAGCTTCTTCAGCTTGATCACGTCGAACAGTTGGCAGACCGCTTCGTCCTTGTCGCTGATCAGCTCGAACGGAAACTCCTGCTTGCACTTGAAGTTCTCGTGGGACTTCAGGCTGTCGCGCGAGATGCCGAAGATTTCAGTGTTGGCAGCCTTGAACGCCGCGTACTGATCACGAAAGCCCTGGCCTTCGGTGGTGCAGCCGGGGGTGCTGTCCTTCGGATAGAAGTAAATCACCACTTGCTTGCCCTTCAGGGCTGACAGGCTGACGGTTTGCCCGCTGGTGGCAGGTGCTTCGAAATCCGCAACCGGTTGGTCGATGATAACGGCCATGAAAGCTTCCTTACATTGGGTTTTGTGGGCGCCAAGGCTCGATCAGTGCGTCCAGATTCATCGCGTCGGCGAAATCCAGGAACTGGTCGCGCAGCCAACTGATCTGGGTGCCGGCCGGCAACGTCACGGTAAACGTGGCGTTAAGCATGGTGCCGCCGGTCTGTGGTGCCTGATAAGTATCGCAGGTCAGGTTTTCCAGCTCGACGTTGTGGTCCATGAAGAACTGGCACAGCTCGTTGATGATGTCCGGGCGATACGCCGAACTGACGTAAGCCACGTACGGCAGCGCCTGTGGACGATTCTCCAGCGCCGCGCTACGCACCACGTTGACGGTGAATGCGTGTTTCTTGGCGAGGCCTGACAGGCTGCCTTCCAGACGCGCGAGGGCGTCCCAGCTGCCAGAGATCTCGAGGATCAGCGCACTGCACTCGCCGTGGCGGGTCAGGCGAGAAGTAACCACGGCGCAGCGATTTTCATGGCTGGCGCGGCACAGGACGTTAGTCAGCTCCATGGGGTTGGCGCCGAGGGCACTGATGACAAGGAATTGTTCGCGAACTGTGGGGGTGGACATGCAGCATTCCTAAAGCGATGAGCGGTCGGTAGGTTGACGGGCGTTTGACGCCGAGGGAGGGCCTCTGCCCATTCAGGCTGTCCGTTCAAAGAACCCCGACAAGCGCTCGTGGCTCGCTCCACAAAAGCGGGAGCGCGTCGATGCGACGCAGGAACGGGGTCTGGGAGGCCGAAAAGGGAGGCTGGAACCCGGCATACAAGCTGATCAGTACCGATCAAAGTCTGAAGGGTAGCGAAAAGCGACGCCAAGGGGAATGGCGGCTACGCAGTACTTTGCTTGTGCAAGCATCTTGGCGCCAGTACCATTACCGCTCTCTTTTTCCGGCAGGAGCGGTTTCATGATTGCGGGCAGTATGGTGGCACTGGTCACTCCCATGGATGCACAAGGGCGTCTTGACTGGGACAGCCTCAGCAAACTCGTGGACTTCCATCTCAAGAACGGCACCCATGCCATTGTCGCGGTCGGCACCACCGGCGAGTCGGCAACCCTTGATGTAGAAGAACACATCGCCGTCATCAAAGCCGTGGTCAAACAGGTTGCCGGGCGCATTCCGGTCATCGCCGGCACTGGCGCCAACTCGACCCGCGAAGCCGTCGAACTGACCCGCAATGCCAAAGAAGCCGGTGCCGATGCCTGCCTGCTGGTGGTTCCGTACTACAACAAGCCGACTCAGGAAGGCTTGTACCAGCACTTCAAACACATCGCCGAAGCGGTCGATATCCCACAGATTCTCTACAACGTTCCTGGCCGCACCTCTTGCGACATGCAGGCCGAGACCGTCATTCGGCTATCCACCGTGCCGAACATCATCGGCATCAAGGAAGCCACTGGCGACCTGAAGCGTGCCAAAGCGATTATCGACGGCGTGAGCAAGGACTTCATCGTGCTGTCCGGCGATGATCCGACCGCGGTCGAGCTGATCCTGCTGGGCGGCAAAGGTAACATCTCTGTGACTGCCAACGTCGCTCCGCGCGAAATGGCTGATCTGTGCGAGGCCGCGCTCAAGGGCGACGCTGACACCGCTCGGGCCATTAACGAAAAACTGATGCCGCTGCACAAAGACCTGTTCATCGAAGCCAACCCGATTCCGGTGAAGTGGGCTTTGGTTGAAATGGGCCTGATGCACGAAGGCATCCGCCTGCCGCTGACCTGGCTGAGCGCACCTTGTCATGAAACGCTTCGCTCGGCCCTGCGCCAGTGCAGCGTCCTGGTTTAATTGAGGAAGTACAACGCATGAAGCGAATGGCCGGACTTTCCGCACTTGCCTTGATTATCTCCAGCACCAGTGGCTGCGGATGGGTCTGGGGCCCGGAAGGTTATTTCCGTGACCGTGGTAGCGATTACCTGGAAGCGCAACAGACTGCACCGATGCAACTACCACCGGATGTCAGCACCTCCAAGCGTCTGGATCCGCTGCTGCCGATCCCGCGCAACGTTGCTGACGATACCGCCAAGGGCGAGTACGTGGTTCCACGTCCTCAACCGCTGTCGGCGATCGCCGATGCCACCGACTACTCGCTGCAGAAGAGTGGCGATTCTCGTTGGGTAATGGCTCAACACCCACCGGCCGAAGTCTGGCCAGTGGCTGTGCAGTTCTTCCAGGACAACGGTTTCCGTCTGGATGAACAGCGTCCGCAAACTGGCGAATTCACCACCACCTGGCAGCGTTCCGACGAACTGTCCGCCGCCATGGCCAAACGCCTGAGCGCGGCCGGTATCGCCAGTGATAGCGAAACCCGCGTTCGCGTGCGTATCGAGCCGGGCGTGCAGCGCAACACCAGTGAAATCTACGTGGTCAGCGCCGAGCGTCCTGCCGGCAGCACTGCCGACGTGGCCTTCACCAATCGTTCGGTCAACACTGGCCTGGACGCAGCGCTGGTCGACGACATGCTCGCGAGCATGAGCCGTATCGCCGAGAAGGGCGGTTCGGTGTCGATGCTGGCTTCGCGTGATTTCGATACCCCGAGCCGCGTCAGCCTCAGCGAAGACGGCAGCGGTAACCCGGTGTTGAACGTCGGTACCGATCTGGACCGTGCCTGGTCGAGTGTTGGCCGTGCGCTGGAGCAGGGCGAATGGCGCGTTGAAGACATCAACCGCAGTCTGGGCCTGTACTACATCAACCTGGCCGAAAAAGCCGAGAAGAAAGACGACAAGCCTGGTTTCTTCAGCAGCCTGTTCGGCAGTGCGCCGAGCAAGGAAGAAGTTGAAGCCCGTGCCGAGCGTTATCAGGTTCGCCTGAGCAAGGTTGGCGAGAACATTCAGGTGACCGTCGAGAAAAACATCAACACCGTCGCGCCGGCTGAAGTGGCGCGCAAAGTGTTGAGCGTCATTCAGGACAACCTGGGCTGATCCAATGCGTTTTGCCGTTCTCGGCAGCGGTAGCCAAGGGAACGGCACGCTGATCGCCAGTGCTGATACGTATGTGCTGGTGGATTGTGGTTTTTCCCTGCGGGAAACCGAAAAACGCCTGTTGCGTCTGGGTGTAAACCCGGCGCAACTGAGCGCGATACTCGTAACCCACGAACATGCCGACCACGTGCATGGCGTGGGTTTGCTGTCTCGGCGCTACAATCTGCCGGTCTACCTCAGTCGCGGCACACTGCGCGGGATGCGCAAACCGATTGAACCCGCAGGCTTTCTGGCTGGCGGCGAGCAACTGCAGATCGGTGCACTGAACATCGGGGTCATTGCCGTGGCCCATGATGCGCAGGAGCCGACCCAGTATGTATTCAGTGACAACGAACAGCGGCGCTTCGGCCTGCTGACCGACCTGGGTTCCTACTGCGAGCGGGTGCTGGACGGTTACCGGGATCTCGATGCATTGATGATCGAATCCAATCATTGTCGTGACATGCTGGCCCGTGGTCACTACCCGTACTTTCTCAAGCAGCGGGTGGGCGGCGAGCTGGGACATTTGAACAACCATCAGGCGGCATTCCTGGTGTCCGAGTTGGGCTGGCAGGGTCTCCAACACCTGGTCCTGGCCCATCTGAGCAGCAAGAACAACATGCCGCAGCTGGCCCGGCAATGTTTTGTCGACACCCTCGGGTGCGACCCGGACTGGCTGCAACTGGCCGATCAAGATTCAGGGCTCGACTGGCGCCACATCGCCTAGCCCACCTACTTAGCAAGCGGAGCCCATCATGGAAAAACGTGAAGAACTCTACCGCGGCAAAGCCAAATCGGTTTACAAGACCGACGACGCTGACCGCTTGATCCTGCTGTTTCGCAACGACACCTCGGCGTTCGACGGCAAGCGCATCGAACAACTCGACCGCAAAGGCATGGTGAACAACAAGTTCAACGCCTTCATCATGCAGAAACTCGAAGCGGCCGGCATTCCGACCCAATTCGACAAGCTGCTGGGCGACAACGAGTGCCTGGTGAAGAAGCTCGACATGATCCCGGTCGAGTGCGTCGTGCGTAACTACGCCGCTGGCAGCCTGGTAAAACGCCTGGGCGTCGAAGAAGGCCTGAAGCTCAACCCGTACACCTTCGAGTTGTTCCTGAAAGACGACGCCAAGGGCGACCCGTTCATCAACGAATCCCACGTCGTGGCATTCGGCTGGGGCACCGCCGAGCAGTTGGTTCGCATGAAAGAACTGTCGCTCAAGGTCAACGAAGTGCTGACCAAGCTGTTCGACGACGCCGGCCTGCTGCTGGTCGACTTCAAGCTTGAGTTCGGCGTGTTCAGCGACGGCTCCATCGTCCTGGGCGACGAGTTCAGCCCGGACGGTTGCCGTCTGTGGGACAAGGACACCAAGAAGAAGATGGACAAAGACCGCTTCCGCCAGGGCCTCGGTGACGTTATCGAAGCCTACGAAGAAGTCGCCAATCGTCTGGGCGTACCGCTTTAATCGACGCAAGCATCTGATAGCACGGAAAAAATTTGCGAAAGGGGGTTCGCTTTCGGCAAAAGTGTTGTTATGATGCGCGCCGTTGGAGAGATGCCAGAGTGGCCGAATGGGACGGATTCGAAATCCGTTGTACCTTCACCGGTACCTAGGGTTCGAATCCCTATCTCTCCGCCATATGTATAAAACCCTCGCAAGTCATTGATTTGCGGGGGTTTTTCGTTTTTGGGTTTTGGTTGTTGTACGTAGGGATAGTACGTAAAATTTTGCCGTCTTAGGTTATTTCAGTCACCCCTTGGCTGTTGATTGCTGATTGGCTCCTTTTTATACATGCTTCTGGCGTATCAAATTCGTCCTCGGTGCGTTCGCGCTGACCGTCTTTGGTTTGTACTGGTGGAATGTCGGACCAATCTCCTGCGATCGTACCGCTTGGAGTAGCTTCGGTTCTTTGCTCGGTGGGGTGTTCACAATCGTCGGTGCTGGGGCAACGATAGGAACGCTTCTCTTCCTCGGCAAGCAGAATCATGACATGCAGGAAGTCACGAAGGTACAGGTGTCCACCCTAGTCGACCGTCGCAGCCGGCTTTTTGCTTTCCAGTCATTTGTGAAGGGTGTAGTCGATTGCCTTCGTGTTGAAGTCTTCAAGTACGCCTCGAACCAAATCCATCGCGTCAAAGCTGAAATTGAGTGTTCTGCTCGAATGCACGTATTGAACATCAAGGCTGTGAATCTTGACCCGCTGCCCTGACTGCAGAACGATGTAGGTGCTTGCTGGTGCGAGTGTTATGGCTAAGGGCATCCCAACCTGTGATTCGTCGAAAGGCACGTTGCGGTCGAGCCATGTGACTGCTGATAGGGGGCAATCCGTCCCGTCTTGGAAAAGCATTTCCAGCGAGTCTATGGAGACGATGTTGTCACCTGCCAGGGTCGCGACTGACTCTGCGTCCTTCCCATCAATTGCGAGAGCAAAATCGACGTACTCCGTCCTATTGATGGTGCCTTCAATCTCGACCTTCTGTATGAACCCTTCCCAGCCAGAGCCTTGCGGATTTCTGAGCCGCTTGAGGCTTATCCCATAGAATTTACACAGGTTAACCACGCCTTTCTGGAAGCCAACGGTGGTGAGCAACACGCCTTGGCTATTGGGAATGTCGGTGAGCAATCCAAGCAGGTTCCTTGCGTGGATAAGGTCGATTTTGGATTGGTAGTATTTGCACTCCACCAGTACCTGATGCTCGATGCCGTCCTTCAGGTATCGCCAGTACACGTCAATCTGGTGAGCTACACCTGAGCGCCCGGTGATCTGCACGTTGTGCAGAACCTCAATCGTTTCAACCTCAGTAGTGGCTAGGATCGCTTGGTAGACCTGCTGAGCAACCTTCTCGTATTCAGTGCTGTTCTTTACGTCGAGCATTGCGCTGTCCTTATCAATTGCCGTTCAAGCCCCTATCGCGGGTCAGTAGGCGGCGCTTCCACTGAATTTCCTTGTCCATCATCTCTTCCTTGCCAGTGTGTTTGTCTGCGATTTCGAGGATGCTGAACCTGAAATTATCCGCGAATTCCTTGCCGCGCTTGGTATGCAGAACACGAATGCGTGTGTTCCCACCATGCCCGTTATTGGCGTAGTTCGACCATCGATCCCACAATCCGCCTGTGCCTGTCGCTGAACCCACGTAGAGCTGATGCTCGCCTTCCGTGCGGTCAGATATTAGGTAGACGCCTGCCACGCTGGAGAGGGCTGTCTGCCATGATTCCAAGCCTTGATTGACGATGATCTTCAGCTCTCCGTGAGACACGTCCACTTCCTTGAAGCCGGGGAATCTGCCAACCGTCATGGGCTTCTCAAGGATGGAGGACACGACCATGCTTTTCATGCACGTTTCCAGCCATAGGTAATTCATTCGCGGTTTCGTGTAGTCGAGGATCAAGCGTCCTTCCAACTCAGCAAATTCTGGTACGCGGCGGTAGTCGTAAACGAAGTCACGCTTCTCTTTTTTGGTCTTCGTGTCGTTCAATTTCAACGAGTCGTACACACCTGCCAGAAGCCATTTCTTCGTGCCCGGTAGCTCGACCAATCCAATGACATACTCACACTCGAAATTCCTGCGGGACTGCCACGATTGCCACTCATCAAAATCACCGGCTAGATAAACGTCCATCGGGTGCTCAATCCCGTTGTGCTGAGCGAGATGCACCTTCGTGTTTTGAGCGGTGAGAGACGGCAAAAGGCAGGTGAGTAGCTGAATCAGCATGGATTGGCTCTGGTGAGTTTATAAACAGCTATCGCCAAGGATTCACTCGAATCGCGAAGGGAGTCAACGTCTATGTTGAGGGATGGTTGGTTGATGCTCTTGAACGCCAAGCACGCGAGTTCTTGTAGGATCATCATGGACGAAGCACATAACGCGACAACGCCGCTTTCATACACCGTCTACGAGCGTCTTGGCCCAAAGGCTGTGGTGGAGCTTACAGCCACTCCTGATGTGTCCAGCTCGAACATACTGGTCAGCGTCTCCGCATTCGAGTTGAAAGCCGAGAACATGATCAAATTCCCGGTGATCCTTAAAGAGCACAATGGGGAGTGGCAGCTAGCTGTCAGCAGCGCCGTAGCACGGCGAAAAAGCCTCGCCAAAACCGCGCTGGATGAACCTGAGTACATTCGTCCAATCCTGCTAATTCAGGCTGAAAATGCCAAGAGCGAAGCCACTGTTGAAGAGGTCAAACGGCACCTAATCGATACTGATGGTGTGGACGAAAAAGCGATTGCTATCGCGACTGGCACTACGCGGGAAATTGACGGAATCGACCTGTTTGCCAATGACTGCCCCATCGAAGTCATCATCACCAAGCAGGCGTTGAAAGAGGGCTGGGACTGCTCATTTGCCTATGTCTTCTGCTCGGTGGCACAGGTCAAGTCCGACAAAGATATTCAGCAGCTTCTTGGTCGTGTTTTGCGCATGCCGTATGCCGTTCCTCGGCGTCAGGACGCGATGAGCAAAGCGTATGCTCATGTCACCACGGACACCTTTGGACGGGCTGCAGGTGAGCTTACCCAGTCACTCATCAACATCGGATTTAACCCAATGGAAGCTGCTGCCGCCTTCCGCAAGGAGAAGACTTCTGAGCTGGCATTGCAGGGTGGTCAGATTGGAACTCCTGAGCTTCCTGTATCTCGGGTCGTTGTGGCAAAGGCTCCTGACTTTTCGAAAATCCCAGAGCGTGACCGTGAGCGTGTCCTGTTCACGTTGGATGCTGAAGGACCGGGAGGGGTTGTCGAGCTGAAAGACGAACTCGACCTGCTGACGGTTGAAGCTATCGTTTCTACTGTGTCAGGCAAAGAGAAAAAAGCGGCGGTTGCTGCTGAGGTAGAGCGTCATCAACAAGCTACCGTGGCTGCGAAAGCTCCCAGTGAAAGGGGCGTGGTGTTTCAGGTTCCCCGGCTTTACTCGGTGGAGCAAGGTGAGCTTGAGCTGGTTGACCGTGGCGCAGTATCAGCGACGTTTAGCTGGGATCTGTTGTCTTCACCACCAGACCTATCATCGTTCCGGTTTGATGAATGCAGCATGACGTTCGAAGTGTTCCTCGACGAGAAGACTGTTCAGTTCCAAAACGTAAAGGACGATGTTCAGACATACCTTCCCGGTTTCGCACAGGACCGCTCCGCATCAGACCTGATTGGCTGGTTGGATCAGGAAATTCGTGAGCCATCAATCAAACAGCCAGTACTTCGCGAATGGTTGCGCCGAGCTGTTACCGGACTGTTGGAGGATCGCGGATTCTCCCTGTCGCAGCTCTTGAAAGGTCAGTTCATTCTTCGCAGGAAGCTGGGTGAGCAATTGCTGCTGGCGAAGAAAAACGCCTATGACAAAGGATTCCAGCAAGCTCTGTTTCATGACGATTTGGAGCTGGTCACTTCGTCAGAACCGGACCATGCGTTCACCTATCCCGCAGACATGGCGCTGTATCCGGCTACTTCGTACTACGCTGGGTCATTCAAGTTCAAGAAGCACTATTACCCATTCCCCGGCATGCTTCCTTGGAAAACATCGAAGGGGGAGGACGCAGAGGAATACCTTTGTGCGCAGGCAATTGAGCTGTTGGATGAAGTCGATTTTTGGGTACGGAACCTCGTTCACGCTACACAGTTCTGGATGCCTACCGCGACTCAGAGAACCTACCCTGATTTCGTGGCACGCTTGAAGGATGGACGCCTCTTCGTGATCGAGTACAAGGGCGGCGATCGTGTGAGCAACGACGATAGCAAAGAGAAGCGCCTTATCGGTGAGCTTTGGGCTAAGAAATCGGGCGGGAAGGGCGTGTATCTCATGGCGCAGAAGAAGGATGAGCAGGGGCGTGGCTTGCGCGAGCAGCTACTCAACGCCATCAACGCAGCGTTCTGATGTCCAGTTTGGCGGCTCAAGTTTGAAGGCTTTGAGCCGTCATATGTCAATGACCGATGCCCATGCGAAGGGAAGTCGGAATCAACGTATTACAACGGAGGTTGTTATGTGGGCAAAAATTCTGAGCATTTTCGTTTCGCTTTTTTGAAATGTGGTCAAAATTAAGCGATGAAACGAAGGACAAGATTATCTCTTCGATTGTAGAACTCTTTACTGAAATCTTCCGTCAGCAATACAGGTCTTCAAAAAAAGATTCCGAGGAAGGGGAACCAGCATGAGCGTCAAAGACTATATCGTGACAAAAGCTGGCGCGCCTTTGCTTGATAAGACACTGGCAGGTGTACAGGCAGAGGTGGGGATCGCTACCCTTGCAACGCTGGGTAAATCCAAAGCTTCTGAGTTCGCAAATGAGGTGAGGGCGCTCGTTAGCAACGGAGAATTTGTGGCTCAGTTGAGTGAGGATATTGGCGAACCTAAAGAGTTTGAAACTGAGGACGAATTCGTTAATCGTGCTAAGCAGACGATGAGGAATCTGTTGAAAGCAAAGCTCAAATAACATGGTTCAGGCAGGCAAGGCGCTCGGAATTACAGCCCGAGCGCCGCTGCATATAAGTTCTGATGTTTCTCTTGGAATTCTTCCGCTTCTTTCGTGATTCCCTTACATTCTGAAGAGAAGGAGTCGTGCATGGCTCCGAAATCACGAGTGAGTAGCTGCTTATGTGCTACTCGAAAGATGTTATTCAGAATGATTTGCCGGTTATCCCGAGCTGGGTGTCCATCACACTTGCCTTAAATACCTCATCTTCCAGAGCTTTCTTATCTGGACATGATTCGACTTTGTAATTTACGAATTAATCCGTGTAGCATCGCGCCTCGGCTTTAAAGTGTTCGAACCTTGCAGGGTCATTTTCATCGCGAACCGTAGATGGCTGACTACCTCGTTGATAGATTGGGTACTAATCACGGTCCCGTCTAAAATGTATATTCATCACTATGATAAGTCGTGAATAAATCTTCTAGAATTGTCCATTAAAGAGTTACGCCATTGATGATCGAACGGCGAGCTGGTCAAGGTAGGAGCTAGTCAGTGACATGCTCTACGTCGTATAAAGCGACATCGGTATGACGCATTCTAGGCGGGAAACTCAGTGATGCCTCGGCGCGGTTGCCACCCTTTCATGATCGTTCAAATATTTTGGAATCGTCAGCAGACGTGGTGATCTAAAGTATTCGGTGGCTTGATCATCGATATGTAAGCCGGCAGAGGGCGGTCGGGATAAATGTATCGGTATCAACTCTACAGGGTGTCGACTTGAATTCAGCGAATGAGGGGGGTAATAGTAAGTTGGCTCTAAAACAATTGTATCATTCTTTACATTCATTTCTTTACTGATCCGTAGAGGCGTACCGGGTCAGGTATAGCGTGCCCTGTAGCGATTACATCAAAGCTTTTTCGAGTGTCAGAACGAAATACGCAAAAAGTTAGAATTAATGACCACTGAATGTTTATCTAAGACCATTTAGTATTACATAATTTGTCCTGAAACGGGCGGCACGGTGCGAACCCGACAAGCAGGAAGAACATTTGATGCAGAAAACAATCCATTTGGCCTTGGCGTTGCCTGGTAGTGGGAAGACACATAAGTTTTTATCCACCGCGAGCGGACTGATCAAGTCAGGCAAAAAGATTCTTTATTCGGTCCCTACAAAGGCTTTGGCCAATGAAATCATAGGAAGACTTCCGTCCGAACTTACCGCTACCCGTATTGATTCGGACAGTAAAACGCCAGTAAGCACCACTAGAATGTTGAACGATGCGCTTGCACCTGCTAGCGGCTCCAACTTCATTATTTGCCAACACGCGACACTTCATACTTGCGCATTGGAGCACATGAAGGATTGGATGTTGGTGGTCGATGAAACGCCAACGATTCTTGAGACCCCCAGTTATACATTCACTAAGGAACAATTTGAAAAAATCAACTACATTGAAGTGATTGATCATTGCATCCAGATTAAAAAAGGAATGCGAAACTCGCTTGTCAAAGAACTATCAGAATGCAATGCATCAATGTCGGATTCGCACAGTACGAATGCAAGCACAGTTAGCAAACCTGTGCACGATATTTTTTCTGCACTCGTTGATGAAGACTTTGTATTCTACGGACTTGGCAAAACGAATGACGCCGATAAGATCGACCTTGACGGCTCCGCAACTGCTGGTACAGAAACTGTAAGAATAATTCGCGAGAATGACTTTTTCAGTAGGTTTACGGCAGCCAGCGAAACGCACTTATTAACAGCGACTGTCGATGGCGGATTATTTGACTACTACGCAAAGAGAAATGGTTTCCATTATATTGATTCAATCTTCCAACCTCCCAAAAGAACCAAGTTTCCGAAAACACGCATTTATCCACTGCTTGCAAAGAATATTAAATTTTCGAAATCGTTGGCCGTGACAGAAAATGAAACATCGCCAAGCGTTAAAAACTTGAACGTAATGGTAAATCGAGTACTTGAAAAAATTGGTGACGACACTTGTTTGTTTTTTACACACGAGTGGGGACAAGTATTTTACGATAATAGAACCACTTTGTGCAAAGTTGATAGCAGGGGAATTGACAGTCTCAAAGAACACCATAACGCGATGGTAGCGATCCATGGCAACCCGACAGCACCAGAAAGAAGATCATTGGAATATATAGCGAAAAAACACGGTTCATCTTTAGCCGAATTGACGCAAGCATGGAAGGTAACCAAAAAGTTCGAGGTCACATTACAAAATATTTTTCGAACCGGGCTGCGCAAGACATATTTGCATGACGGTTCAGAGCTAACTTGCGAAAAAGATATTTGCCTTTATGTTCAAGACTATGAAACTGTCGATTATCTGAAACAGTTTTTGCCCACCGCAATCATTGATGATTCATTGGCAGCACGCTATAAAGCCGAAACAAAGCGCGGCCGCCGACAGCATCCAAACAGACCTATGATGATCCGAATGATCAAAGCGCGACATACAACCGAGGAAATCAGGAAAGAAACAGGGCTTTCGCGGAAAACCATTTGTGAGGAAAGACGGTTGCTTGGTATTCCATCCAGACCTAAACTCCTTAGCTAGGGTGAGCCGCAGACACAAACTTGAAAAGTGTTACTTTAATCCTTATAAGTCTTTAAGGAATTAGGTTACACAAAACCGAGAAGCACCGAAGGTGATTCCGAAGCGAAGCGAGGGATACCAACTATATTTAGACATTTCAATTAAATTTTAACGAATCATCCACAATGCTCGCCTACCGGCTTCGCATGAACTACGTTCCAGTGAATTTCTTTCGAACAGACGGCGTATCCGACTCAGGAGGTTTTATACTTTGTAGAACTCGTCGACCAACTATAACGATATAAACATTCGACGAGCATTCAAACCTTGTGGCAGCCATCGATCTTCCATCAGACCTCTAACGGTTCTAGGTGATTCCAGCCGTTTCAGCTGACTTGCAGTTCCCTGTATTGGTAGTGCATCCCAAAACACCTTGCTGGTCTGTATAGGCCACATATCCGAGAGAGTCTTAGTTCAGGGGGGGGCACACAAAGAGGCTTGACCGCTTTCATGCCAAGAACGCTTACAAGACGCCACAGGAAGGACGGCGCACTTCGCAAGCCGGTGCTAATTTTGATGTTCAGACTCGACACAGAAGCACTCGGGGACTTCTAGGTACCATTTGCGCTACTGGTAGCATGTACCAAGTACCAAGTACCAAGTACCAAGTACCAAGTACCAAGTACCAAGTACCAAGTACCAAGTACCAAGTACCAAGTACCAAGTACCAAGTACCAAGTACCAAGTACCCACTAGCCTAAGGTGCATGTCGGTTCGACACACCTAGAAATTCCAGGTTGTTTAGCCTTCTAGCATCATTCAACCATGTGAATTCATATCTGATTAATACATGATAAGAATCCAGAGTTACGCTACAAAGCCAAATCATCTGGTGTAAATGACATCTTGAATGACCGGTATTTCTCTCTGTCACTTGGTTTCATTTCCTGTGCTTCTGTCAGTTGGCCGATATTTTTGATAGTCGCGACAACCGAACGGTCATATTGTGCATCACCACTAGATTTGGCAATTTCTATAGACATAATTGTCCCGTCATTGGCCATGCCTATTTGTAACGTGACTTCCATGTTCGGCTGCGTCGATGGGGGACGCGCCCAGCCCTCAGAGGCTCTAGCTTTGATCAAATCTTCTAGATGTTCGAAAGCATCAATACTGTTGTTCAATTCTGGGGCGGACTTGGTTAGCGTGACAGTTGGAGGAAAGGCCAGGCAATTGGTCAGATATACGCCCAATCCAAATTCGATTCGACGACATTGGAAATACATTTCCTGATTCGGATTGACATTCGCCGCGAATTCCAAGGCTGACTGAACACCACCGATTTCAGCTTTGGCATTCACAGTTTTCCATTGCGACGCTTGATATTTGTCCAACAGCACCGTCACAGCAGTGTCTAGGCCTTGATCAACAATAAAGTACGTCCCCAGATTATCCGTCACTACCTTGCTGATCCGTCCGTGGTATATGCCCGGTTTGCTGAATTCAATCTGTGCCCTTGCTTGATTCACCCTAAATTCTTTGACGATCTGCTTGGTATCCAAAGCGGATTCAAAATGCCACCCAGTCGTATCGAGCATTTCTTGTAGGCGCTCACTGTAAAGGCTGGATGCCGCCGACTTCGCATCGTTTGGTTGAGCAGCTATCACCGGGTTAGATGCGTTTGCGATGGCGGCCGCTAGCAGCAACAGGAGCTTTGACGATCTGTTCATTTTCATCCTTGGCTCTTGTTGACGGTGGAAGTCGAAGCACGAAGGCGATGCATCGTCGAAGGGATGCTGAACAAGAAGAGGATGACTGCAAGAATCAAGATCACGGTGCCGACTAGGACGCCGACACCAATCGCTTGGCGGAAGCTCAGGACGTATCCAAGCTCCATGGAAAAGATTCCGGCCAGACTGGCCAACGGCATGCTTAGCGTTGCGAAGAACATTGCGAAGTAAAGCTTCATCAGGCACCTCAAGAAGCAGAGTTTTGGGTATGAATATTCACAGTATACTGTGAGGACTTGCGCGCAGCCATCACTGACAGTGACCCGTCTTTGAGATGGGGCTGTATACGTGGATATCGGCTTGGCTTTCGGAAAGGTATTACGCCAAAAACGCAAGGAAGCAGGACTAACCCAAGAACAGCTTGCACTTGAGGCTGATGTACAACGCAACTATGTCAGCTTGGTAGAGCGCGGCATCCACAACCCTACGATTGCAGTCTTATTCAAGCTTGCAAACGCTTTGAGATGCCAGCCTTCTGATTTGGTGTCGGATTTGGAAAGGATGCTAGATAAGCAGGATGACCCATCATAAAAGGTTCATCCTGCTGAATATCCGAAAAAACTGACTACTGACTGGTAGAATGCCCGTCGCTCGCTCGCACCCAACGTTTAACGCCGTGCAGGATGACAGTCCAAGGTGTGAGCGGGCCACCTGACTACACTCCCGATTTGAAACTCAGGCGCTGCGAACGTACGTGGCTGCCCTGCGACCGGGCCAGGTACTGGAAAACATCAACGGTCACATGTTGCGAATTTCTTCATTCGCATCAAGCACGAACTCAAACCCGATACCCACTTCCTTTAGCGTCTGTGCAACGCGGTCAAAGAAGAACTCCGCTTGTTCCGGTAATTCGTACAGACCATTAATGCGGATGATGGGAAGCTTGCCTTTGGACGGCGGGTAGGCCTCCAATACCTCGCCGCTTTCGATGAACGCGATGTACGTATTGATTTTCTCTTGTAGTAACAGCAGGTGCTCTCCCTGTTGGGCCTTGTCACCCCATTCGAGGTGGTCACTGATAACCAGAATTACGTTTTTTGGCTCCCACTCCGGTACCGCGATAATATCGACGACTTCCGTTTCTAGAACGGACATGTCTGCTCTCTCACATCCATTCGTTAGTCTTTGAATCTCGGCAAACCCTGAGCAGAGCCACGCCTTCACAACACGTGTCAGGTCCTCTGCTGATCCCTTTGAGTTGCCCTCAGGGTAGTAGATGAGGTCGGTGCCATCTGGGTGTCCAGTCAACTCGTAGAATTGGTCTAGGAGGACATCTAGCACGTCGTCGGTTGCTACCCTGTTTTCAGCTAGCAGCTTCTGAATGAAGCTGATGAATTCGTCTTCGGTGTAATCGGTGATATCGGTTTTCATCGTCAGTCTTTGAGTACAAATTCAAGCTCTATGTTTGCTTGTCTGAGCACCTCGGTAGCCTGATCAATGAACATTTCTCCTTGTTCCGACAGTTCGTATTTGCCCTGGACGCGGATGAGGGGAGACTTCCCAAGTGCCCCGGGTATCTCTGTGTAAATCTCACCGCTCTCGATAAACGCAACGTATGTATTGATCTTTTCTTGAAGTGCTAGCAGGTGCTCGCTCTGTTCGGTTTTTCCTTCCCAAGGCAAATGGTCAGCAATACCGAGTACGATCTTGCTGTTGTCCCATTTCGGGATGCCCCACATATCAATGGTTTTTGGGTCTGTTACTGACATGACAACTCCTTAAACACTGTGACTACTTTGGTCGCACGATGTCTACACGGGTGGGTGGGATAACTGTCCCTCCCGGGAATCCCGGCTTACCTTTGCCAACAATGGTGCCACCGCTTTGCTCTATCTCTGGAAACGCTTTTTTCTGATTGCGTGTGAGTGGCGCCGTATCAGATGCTTTGCATTCGACACAGTTGATATCGCCGTTCTTGTCTCTACCGATCATATCTAGACGTGTTCTGGTACCGCTCTCAGTCTTGACGGTCACCTGTTGGCCGGATTCAGGTAAGTGGCTCAAGGTTTTTCAGGCGCTGGTGACTGAACCGGACATGGAATGGGTTTTCATCGATGGCAGCTATGCCAAGGCCCACCAGCACAGTGCAGGTGCTGCCAGTGGCAAGGACGAGGCCATAGGGAAAAGCCGAGCAGGCAACACCAGCAAGATCCACTTGGCTGTAGATGCCTGCGGGCTACCAGTCGTGTTTGAAATCACTGGAGGCCAGATCAACGACTGCACACAGGCGTCTGCGTTGATTGCCAGGGCTCCCACTGCTGAAACGATCATTGCGGACAAAGGCTATGACAGTGAGGCCATACGCGAACAGGTTGAACAACAAGGTGCCAAAGCCGTGATTCCGAGAAAACGCAACTCCGTGAAAGGCAATGCGGATCTGGATAAAGGGCTTTACCGCAACCGGCACCTGGTAGAAAACGCCTTTGCCCGGCTGAAGCACTATCGAGCGGTCGCATCGCGCTTCGACAAACTCAAGAGAAATTACGAAAGCGTGGTGGCTATGGCTTGTGCCTTCCTCTGGCTACCCATGTGAAACGGGAACAGACCCTAGAGATAAACAATGTTCATCGGCTATGCGCGCGTCTCGACACAGGATCAAAATCTTGATTTGCAACGCGAAGCGTTGATCAAGGCCGGTTGCCGGAAGGTCTTTGAAGATAAGGTGAGCGGCACCCGGGCCGAGCGCCCCGGGCTGGGCAGGGCCCAGGAGATACTCCGCGAGGGCGACACTTTGGTGGTCTGGAAGTTGGATCGCTTGGGGCGTAGCGTCAAACAATTGGTTGATCTGGTCGGCAAGTTGCACAAGCAGGGAGTTCAATTCAAGAGCCTAACCGACTCCATCGACACTGGCACCCCCTCAGGTCGATTCTTCTTTCATGTCATGGCCAGTCTTGCTGAGATGGAGCGCGAGATGATTGTCGAACGTACCCGTGCGGGGCTTGAGTTCGCCCGTCTTCTAGGACGTACGGGAGGTCGCAAGCCAAAAATGACCGAGAGCAAGATCGTATCAGCCAAAAAACTGTTGGCCAGCGGCGTTCCAGCCAGGGATGTGGCCCAGAACTTAGGTGTGTCCGTGCCAACGCTATACCGCTGGCTTCCAGCTTCAGGGCGAGCTTGACGCACATCAAATCTATTTCCTGATCCGTACCTTTTGAGATAAGTCTCATGTCACCACTGGCTTGTTGTTATGTAGTATTCCTCCTATAAGTATGAAGTACTTCCATTGCAATACAGCTCTCGAGCGCGCCGCCCAACGTGGCCCCCTGCATATTGTGAGTGCCTTTGCCTGCTAGCAAGGTCTGAGTCTTGGCCAGCTGGCAGTCGATGGCAAATCCAATGAAATCACCGCCATCCCAGCGAGTTCGACCCACACAGCGCGGATCGGGAACATTGGAAAACGAATCAAGCAGACCATTAAGCACAGGCCGCTCCAGAAGAAAATCACTGGCGCAGTATCGCTTAAATCAGATTGGCGGAATTTGATGCGTAGGCCCTGGAAATTAGTCCGGCACAAGAGGGCTCTCAAAAACGAGGGTTTTTGAGAGGGTTTTATCAACGAGATGAAGGGGCAGTGATTGCGAGGGCTAGCAGTTCTCGAAAACTGTTCTCTAAACAGAGTTCTCGACTCGTCGTTTCTAGATGAGTTTCGATAATTTAAGGCGCCGAACGTTACTCAAACAAAGCACCGTTCGCGACCTGGTGATCGAGTTTCGGATGGCAAATTTACGACGTAGCTAAAGACGCCTCGATACCGACCATGATGGTCGGGCTTATCGAGTGATAAACACTAAACACCACAAGAGATAAATCATGCTCATCGGCTATGCGCGTGTCTCAACACAGGATCAAAACCTTGATTTACAACGCGAAGCCTTGATCAAGGCGGGGTGCCACCAGGTCTTTGAAGACAAGGTAAGTGGTACGCAGGATGAGCGTCCAGGCCTGATCAGGATGCAAGAGATATTGCGTGAGGGCGACACTTTGGTGGTCTGCAAGCTGGATCGCTTGGGGCGTAGCGTCAAACAATTGGTTGATCTGGTTGCCAAGCTGCACAAGCAGGGGGTTCAATTCAAGAGCCTGACCGACTCCATCGACACCGGTACCCCTTCAGGTCGATTCTTCTTCCATTTCATGGCCTGCCTCGCGGAGATGGAGCTCGAGCTGATCGACGAGCGCACCCGTGCCGGACTAGAAGCAGCCCTTAATCTAGGCCGAGCGGCGAGACCCGCGGGGGGGCGCAAGCCAAAAATGACCACGAACAAAATCATTTTAGCCCAGAAACTGCTGGTCAGCGGCATTCCAGCCAGGGACGTGGCCGAGGGTTTAGGTGTGTCCAAGCAAACGCTATACCGCTGGCTTCCGGCTTCTGGGCGTGGGGAGGTCAATTAAATTAATGCGCTTAATGGAAACCTTCAAGGCCAGAGCTTACGCATCAAACTCCACGAATCTGATTTAAGCGATACTGCGCCAGTGATTTCTTCTGGAACGCCCTGTGCTTAATGGTCTGCTTGATTCGTTTTCCGATGTTCCGATCCGCGCCGTGTGGGTCGAACTCGCCACCGCTTCCTTGATACCCTCGTCATCGTCGTGTGTGCGGTGATTGCCGGTGCAGAAAGCTGGGTGGACATGGTCGACTATAGCCAGGCAAAAAAAGACTGGCTGCGCACTTTTTGAGTCTGCCTGAAGGCATTCCGTCGCATGATACTTTCCACCGCATCTTCAGTATTCTGGATCCCGCCACCTTTGAGTAGCACTTCTCTCAATGGGTGTCAGGTTCTCCTGCGCCGCAGGACAGGGACGTCATTGCCATTGATGATAAAACCGTGCGCCGTTCGTTCGATCGCGCCGCCCAACGTGGCTCCCTGCATATTGTGAGTGCCTTTGTCTGCGAGCAAGGTCTGAGTCTTGGCCAGTGGCCGTCGATCGCAAATCCAATAAAATCACCGCCATCCCAGCGTTATTAGCCAGCTTAAGCGCTCAGCAAAAAATTAGGTCATTATGTCGGCCCGCATAAATGCCGATGATTGAGCCTCTTGTCCATGAAACACAAGCCCTTACTGTTGACCGAAGAAGAAATCCTCAAGCTGGAAGCTATCGTTCGCAAGGGCAAAGATTGGCGTAGTCGGGATAGGGCGCAAACCTTGCTACGGCTTGCTCGCGGCGACACCTCAAAAGTGGTGGCCGAAGCCCAGGGGGTATGCACGCAAACCGTCTACGAGCGTCGACAACAGTGGTTGAACAAAGGCTTTGCAGGTCTGTTTGATGCGCCCCGTTCAGGTGCGCCAGGCAAACTGTCGGCCTATTTGTCGACGATTGAGGGGTGGGCGCAAACAAGCCCTTTGAGTGCCGAAGAGATACATCAGCGGCTGGTAGAAGAGTTCGCCGTTACGGTGCACCTGAACACCGTGAAAAATGCTCTCAAGCATCTGGGATTCGTCTGGAAACGGACCCGCTACAGTTTAAAAAAAACCGTGACACCCAGGCCTTCGCCAGAAGCAGTGAAGAGCTTGAGCCGCTGAGGTGGAAGGCGCTGGACCGCGAAATCGCATTGGCTTACGTGGATGAAGCGGGCTTCTCATTGCCCCCCCCTCCGGTGCGTAGTGCCTGGACCTTGCGCGGCAAGCCCCATAAGACTCCGCCACAGAAAGCCGGTCGACTCAACGTTATGGGGGCAGTGCTCAGTTCTGGTGGGCTGCACTTGTCGGGAACTTGGGGGACGATGACGTTGGCTGCTTGAGGCAGTTGTTAAAGCGGACAGCCAGGCCTCTGGTCGTGGTCGTAGACAGCGCCTCCATTCATGCGGCGAAAGCGGTACGGGCGCTGCTCCAACGTCCTGAGTTCCAAAGCCTGACCCTGTACTTCTTGCCTGCGTATTCCCCGGAGCTGAATTCAGGAGCCCAGAGCAGTGTCAGTGCATCGCCTGAATTTGACGTGCAAGCCTTTTCTTCAAGACAAATCTCATATCGCCGTTCGCGGACGCTGTATGAAAATACATCCTACGCAATATTGCCAGTAACGATGAGGCGCATCAAATTCAAATCGACACTAGCGGCTCTCAAAAACAGTTCTCGAAATATAATTCTTAACTGTCGCGCTAAAGTTGAGTTGCGAGAGGGTGTGATGTGGCGTCACCCGTCCGAGACGAGGCCGGCGCAAATTATTAAGTCGTGAAACGTGTGAGCGACCTTAAATACTGCAAAAATTTCATGCATAAGCAGTACCTGTTTATATATTAAGGCCTGATGTCATGTGTACTCCAGGCGTTATGACTCGTTTGCCTGCGCTGTTCCTTGTCGGGCCATGTCTGATCCGACAATAAAGGCTGGACAGGAGCCGGAGAGGGGAAGAAGTACTCGTATACGAGGTGAGCCAAGGCCAAAAAGACCGGATTATTAGTTCGGTTTTTTCTCAAAAACTCTCGTTTATAAGAACAAGGAGTTTGTATCAGGGGTTACGCATGAAATTTTCAGGGCGGGTGGGTTGCTGCATGTTTGTCTGTTTCAAACAGGCATTTTCGACGACTTTTCAGGGTTGCCAGTGATTTTTGAGGCTGACAAAAGACGAGTTAATCCGGCTCTACACCTTTAGCGGTGCTGAGCTAGCCATTATCAGGCAGCGGCCTTGATCGGGTGAGGGGGGCTATGGAATACCGCCTATCTGGAGCGGGCCGCGAACGCCTTGCGCAATCACGGGCAAGGCGTTGATGACGCGTTGTTGTAATACCGATCACCAGCTGGGCTGGGAACACATCAACTTGACCGGCGACGACCGTTGGCGCAGCCGCACCAAGGTTGGCGCGGGGAAGTTCCGGCCGTTATGAACGCGGCCACCAGTTTATTAGCGTGCTTTAAATTCCGTTTTCTGAGACGGCCCCAAGTTTATCAATCGAGCCAACTGCTTTGCGAAGCATCGGCATATTTGTCGCGAGAGGTGTGAGTGTTGAATACAAACGTAGTGAATGTCGCCGTAGTGGACGGCAAGACGATTACCGAAGCAACAGAGCTTCAGGTCGCCAATGCCGGTAATACCGTTCGGATCAAAGCGATCACTAACGGTAAATATATCCTTGCCGAAGGCGACAAAGGTGTCGCACCGGAAAACATTACTATCAAGCGCGTAGGCAAAGACCTGCACGTGGCCCTGGAAGGCACGGATCCCGATCAGCCCCAGCTGATCATCGAAGGTTTCTTTGATTCACAAGGTCAGTTGGTGGGTGTTGGGGAGGACGGTGCTTACTACGAGTACATTTCTTCGGGTGGCGAACAGGACCAATCTGCGGCGTTCCTCATCGAGGGTGTGTCCTCGCCCCAGGTCTTGGGGTCGGAGCAACTGGTGGGCTTTGGCAACGGCTTGGTCGCCGGTAGCGGTATTAGCTGGTTCTGGCCCGCCGTGCTGGGGTTGGCCGGGCTTGGTTTGGTGGGCGCCGCTTTTGCCGCCGGTGGTGGTGGTGGTGGTGGTGGTGACGATGACAATGGTGGTGGCTCGGGCGGGCAACCTAAGTCCCCTAGTTTGGACGATGTCAATGACAACGTTGGGGACGAGACGGGCCGCATCGAGAACGGCGGCGTCACCGACGACAGCACCCCGACCTTCAGCGGCGAAGGTACTCCGGGTAACACCGTTATCATCAAAGATGGCGACAAAGTCATCGGCGAAGTCGTCGTGGGTGACGATGGCAAATGGGAATTCACGCCTAATCCCCCGCTCAGTGATGGCACCCACATTATTGTCATTGTTGAAAAAGACCCCGCCGGTAATGAAAGCGAGCCTTCCGATGGCTTCGAACTGATTGTGGACCTGACGGCCCCGGACAAGTCCGCCATCACCGATGTCCAGGACAATTTCGGCGGTCAGACAGGTCTGGTGGGGCAAACGGATGTGACCGATGACAACACCCCCACCCTCAACGGTACGGCCGAGCCCGGTTCGACGGTCGAAGTGTTTGCCAACGGCAAAAAAATTGGAGAAGCGCCTGTCAATGCCGATGGGACGTGGTCGTTTACGCCAGCCCCGGCGCTGGCAGACGGTGAATATAAGTTCACCACGGTGGCGGTCGACGAGGCGGGTAACCGCGGGCTGGAGTCCGATCCTTATGTCCTGACCATTGATACAAGCGCCCCGATAGCAGGGGCGGTGATCGAGAGTATGGGCAAGGACAGCGGTAACGTCATTGGTGACTTCGTCACCAATGACGGCAGTGCCGGGCGTTTGATTCAAGGCTCCTTGACCGCGGCTTTGGCAGCCGATGAAAAAGTGCAGGTTTCCGTGGATGGCGGCGCCACCTGGCTGGATGCTGTGCTCAATGGTGATGGCACCTGGAGTTTTGTCGATCAAACCAGCCACAGCGGCGACTGGGAGATTAAGACGCGGGTCGTGGATGGTGTAGGCAACAGTACGGAGCATTCGCAAGACATTACATTGGATGCTGTGGCTCCCGATGCGCCTGATACTTTCGCGATCAGTGGCACCACCGTTACTGTTACGTTCGACGGCAGCACCTTGACTGAAGGTGACACCATCCAGGTGGTGGTGGGCAGTGAGCGTTTCGAGAAGGTACTGACGCAAGCGCAGATTGATGCAGGCACGGTTGATGTGGTCACCATTGCGGGTGCCAGGATGAACAACACATCCGCTACGTTTATCGATCAGGCGGGTAATACTTCTCAGATTCTGACATTTCATAGTTCTTTGTTTGATTTTGAGACCGCTACACCCATTGCGATACCCGGGGGGGGCTCGGCGGACTTCGGTGCATTTACCTTCAGGTGGGATGATGACGGAAACAACATTCCTAGAGGTATTGTGGCTGCCGGTACCAGTATTGGAGGCGGTTTTCAAACGCCATCTATAGGCTTGTCGTTAAATCAAGGGGATCAAGACGCTCGACTTACTTTGAACGATGGGCAACTAGGGAGAAGCATTGACTTTGTCATTGCTGATTCGGGGGGTTTAACGCTCAATTTCTTTGATGTCGGAGGTAATATTGTCCATTCTGAACTTGTAACACCAAACGTCCCTGTGAGTAGTAGCAAGCCTGTAAATGTGGATATGCCAGCTGGAGTTGAATTCAGTTACGTTGAATTTGAGGCTTCGAACACTGGCGACAATTTTTGGATAGACGACATTGTACTCGATGTGGGATCGAGCGCTGGATTCGAGCTGAGTGACCCCGGTGCCTTACAGACGATTGATACTGCAGGTGCCTATTTTGGCGGTGATGAAGACAATATCTTCTCTGTTGATGACGTTATCCACTTGGACGGTATTGAGTCTGGTGTTCATGCCGGCGCCGGCGTCGATACCCTGAAGCTCACCGGTACGGGCCAGGTCCTGGACCTGACCGCGCTGGGTGACAAGCTCACTTCCATCGAAGTCATCGACCTCACCGGCTCCGGCAACAACACCCTCAAGTTGTCCCTGGAAGATGTGCTTAACCATGGTGAAGCCGATCTGTTCCACATCAGCGGCAAGACCCAGATGACGATCAACGGCGATGGGGACGACGTAGTCGACCTGCAAGGCTTGATGGGGGCCGAGGATCCGGGTAGCTGGGCCATTCAGGGCGAGATCAGTGTGGGGGGCAAGACTTACGAGGTATACAGCCACTCCTCACTGGGTGCCGAGCTGCTGGTTGAGCAGGGGGTCACCGTCAACCTGGTGTAACCCGGGACCGCTATCCACTTCTCTTCATCTACTTTCTAAAACCCGGGCACCTGTTGGTGCTCGCGGTGGAGTTATGAGCATGTTCAAACGTACGACTTTGTTTCAAGCTGCGCTGCTTGGCCTCGCCCTGTGCAGCGTCCCCAAGGCATTGGCTGTTCAGGCCTTCGGCAACCAATACACGCCCGTCGCTCCGGTGTCTGCCGGGCAGGCGCAGGTGGTGTACTACCGTGCCGCGACGATGGGCGCGCAGAACGGTGCCGCCCACGTGTATGTCGACCGCGAATTCCACACCGGGCTGTTGCCGGGTGGCTATACGACGTTCTGTGTGGCGCCCGGCATGCATACCCTGGGGGCGTACCTCAACGATGCGCCGCAGTACACAGGTAAAAACACCGACGTGTATTCAGCCAACCTCGAAGGCGGCAAGACCTATTTCCTGAAGGCCGGCGAAGGCGTCAGTAGTGCACCGCAGGCGATCAAGCGTGAAGACGCCGAGCGTGAAATGGTCGGCAGTCGTCAACAGATTCAGGCCTTGTCGCGGGCATCCGGTGTTCAGGCGTGTAATTACCAGGCCGCGCCGCCAGCGGCCGCACCGTTCAAGGACTATGCGCTGTCCGGTGATGTGCTGTTCAAATTTGGCAAGTCGGGCTACTCGGACATCTCGGTGCAAGGCCGTAAAGCCATCCGCGATCTGGTCAGTCAGCTCAAAACTGAACACACCGCACTGGAGCACGTTGAAGTGATTGGTCACACCGATCCGTTCGGTTCGGTGTCCAGCAACCAGGCCCTTGGCCTGAAGCGTGCGCAGACCGTTCGCCGTCTGTTGATCGACGGTGGCTTGCAGGCTTCGACTATCGAAGCCAGCAGTGCCGGCTCTAGTGAACCGGTGAGCGGGAGCTGTAGCGGCTCGCGTGCCGAGCAGATCGCCTGCTATGCCCAGGATCGGCGTGTGGTGGTACGCATCGACGTGCGTCGCTGATCACTGATATCGACCCACAGGAGCGGCGTAGTCCCTACGCCGCTCCTGTCATGAAGAGACCGGTCATGGCAGTCGATCTGTTAATCGATAAGATACTGCGGTTGTGGGCAATCAGTCTTCTCGCACCCGTTGGTGAACAGGTTAAAGAGCGGGGACGTTAAGATTTAACACTGACCTGAAATACGGTCATTTCCCCTCCGCGCCAAACGCTGTGACACTCTGCCAGGCCATGCTATGACGAACTCTCTACTGAAACCAAAAAAACGGGACCGTTCTTGCATAGTTATCAGTAGGATTAAGGTGCTTTTTGGGTGTCCTATAAATCAATGAGCACCAATAATGAATTATATGTCTTCTTCCTGCGGTTCGATGAGAGTATTAGTCGCCGATCATCAGTGTGAGTAGCGTATTGTTATTGAAAAGTCGCTGGGTATCTTAAGGTACTTCAGGGTTTGTCCTGTTGCGTCTTTTCGTGAGCTCACGATGCTCACCCATTACAGTCCAAATCTATATGATCGCTTCGATCTATTAATTGTCAACGCTGACTTGATTTCAGCCGCCGGACTCAACGTCGTGGATTTTTGTGTGAATAATCCACGCTTGAGGCATGTACTTATCTATGGTTCGCCGCCAGGGGGCGCCAAAACGTTATCTGATCAGCCGCATCATCAGGTACGACGGATCGACACTATCAGCTACGAAGCACTGGTGGATTTTCTCTGGCTAATAGATAAAAGCTTCAGTGGTAACACTACAGATCCCACCTCCATTGATTTTGCGTGAAGCTTATTACGCGCTGATGAACTGTCCGAC
Source organism: Pseudomonas sp. LBUM1652 (assembly GCF_059716105.1). Taxonomy (NCBI): domain Bacteria; kingdom Pseudomonadati; phylum Pseudomonadota; class Gammaproteobacteria; order Pseudomonadales; family Pseudomonadaceae; genus Pseudomonas; species Pseudomonas sp. LBUM1652. The sequence continues at coordinate 1,561,469 of NZ_CP166804.1, forward strand.
TAACGCTTTTCCGTGGGAGCCGCGGCCTGCGCGAAACTAATCAGTTTAAATAAAAGGAATCAGGCAATGAACAATCGGATTGTTATTGTGGACGACCACCCAGCTGTTCGCATGGCCATCCAATTGCTGCTGGCGAGCGAAGGGTTTGACGTCGTTGCGGAAACGGGCGATGGCGCGGATGCACTCAAGCTGGTTGAGATGCTGGGTCCCTTGACAATGATTCTGGATATCGGAATTCCCACTGTCGATGGGCTAACGGTTATCAGTCATGTCGTTGTACAACACCTGCCGGTGAAAATCGTTGTATTGACGGGGCTGTCGTCGAGCCATCTCGCTGAGCGTTGCCGGCAGATAGGTGCCCACGGGTTCGTCAGTAAACAAGATGAGCTCTCTGAATTGGTGCGTGCCGTAAGGGCTGTTCGGGCTAACGAAGAATATTTTCCGTCTCTATCCTGTTTGCCGCGCCGTCGAGACGGCGCTGCTCAGGAGAACGAGCTATTTGAGCGTTTGTCACTCCGTGAATTCAGGGTCATGCAACAACTGGTGCAAGGCATGAACAATAAAGAAATTGCGGGCTGCATGTTGTTGAGCAGCAAGACCATCAGTACCTACAAAAGACGCCTTTTGCTTAAGCTCAATGTCAGTTCCTTGGTGGAATTATACGCATTGGCGAAGCGTAATGGTCTAGCTTGACCTGAGCGTCTGGTGAATTAAAGATTCCTCAGGTGAACTTGCAATTTAAAGAGTTCGGTGTCGGTGCGAATCCCCAGTTTTCTAAAGGCCGCTTGTTTCTGCCCGCTGATTGTTTTGCGGCTACGGGAGAACTTGATGGCTACTTGGGAAACAGACAAGCCTTCCAGGCAACAGCGCAATACCTCTCGCTCCTTGGGCGACAGTTCAGGGTTATCAACCAGGGCCTGATCCGCATCAAAGATGTCATTGTTCTCTGTCGATTGCGGTACCGGTAGCTTTTCCAACTCCGCCACCATGGCCGGTGCCAAGTAAATACGGTCTAGAGCCGCCATCCGAACGGCCCTCAAAAGTTCGTCGGTTTCCTGTGATTTGCCCACAAAACCATTCGCACCTGCTCGAATGCACATGTTGACCGTCGCGGGCCTTTCCGCCGACGAGAAAATTACAATGCGCAAGTCTGGATGCTGGGTACGGATTGACTGGATCAGGCGCAGGCCATCAATCTCACCGTCGGCCAATTGGTAATCGAGTATCAGCAAGTCCGTCGAATGGCTGCGTAATCCCTCGATCAGATCGCGGCTAGTGGTATAGACACCCGTTACTTTGAAGTCTGTTTCCAGCGACAGGCGAATTTTCAACGCGTCACGAATCAAGGCGTGATCATCCAGTAGGACAATTCGCAACGGTGATATCACGGACCATCTCATGGTCGAGCTCCTGTTTGCAATTGGATAGGAAAGATCTTACATCGTTCAGAAAGCAGTCAGCGCCACATTATCCCAACTCGGCTCCCAAAGAAATCATCTGCCCCCGGTGCTTTACCTATACCCACTCTCTTCATTTTGCCTATTCCTCACGGATCAAGTTGTGGCCGGGTTTGAGACAAGTCTCGTTCTCGCGTGGCAGCACGCTCGCCAGAGTTAACCGCATGACTTTAAGGCGACCATGATCCGAGTGCCAACGGCAGAGTAGGAAAACTACCGCGACCGCTTCTCCAAAAAATGAGACGAAGGATATAAGCAGATCCGCACATGGCCGGCTGTCTCAGGCTACCTTCTGAACTGAACCAACGGTCGATCTAATGTCGTCTGAGCTATGCCATGCATATCTGCATTGGCCTGCCAAGTGAGGAAGCGTGCAAGAAGTTGCTGATTAATAAACTTGAGACGCTGATTGGCTTCTGTGAGCTTTTCGATACACTCATTTGCTTGGTGGATGTCTTTAACCCAGCCTCGCTTCTCAGTTGGCGCCTTGAGCGCAGCCTTGCGATCCTTCATTGCCATGTCTACCTCTGGCAGCTTCATCAACGATTGGCGAGCCCGATTGATGTTAAGCTTGATTTTGCACGCCTCGACTAGAAGAGGCCAGGTCAGCTTAGGATCAGACCATTCTTCAATTAGTTTGACGATTTGCACTTCGTCTTTCTTAGTTAAATGTCCCACATCTACACCTCGATCACGTCTAGCATCGCCGCCAATTCGTCTAAAGACAGCGGCGTGTCTTGTTTCGGTGCTTCAATTGTTTTTACGTCGATAAGTCCCGCCATGGCGGCAGGGACCAGGCATTGAAACGCTTGTAGACTTTGCTCCAACTTCCGAATGCCTCGGGCAAGTCTCTCCAGGGGCATCCTGTGCGCATGCGATACAGCATGCCTTCGACGGTCATCCGTAGATCACGCTTGTTGTAGATGGCCTTGTGCAGCAGAATTTCCCGCAGCTTCGACCAGTGCTCATCACTGAGCAGTAATCGGGGCATTGCAAGCTCGTATTGGTGTTGTGTGAGAGCTATAACGATACGAGCTTGTTCTTATATATCAATTGGTTAGGTCGAAACGGGAACAACCCCTAACAGCTTCTGCATTTCGTCTTTATCGTTCAGCGTTGCCGGGTACTAGTGACTCTTTTTCGTCCTGGAACAATGATTGTTTCATTTTCAAGCCTATCCCTCGCGTATTTACGTCGGGCACTCTTGACATGTCAATAGTAAATATATGCTCTTTTTCTTTATAAATGACAGCCCCTTCGGGGAGTGCGTTTAGATTCGCCTTGTAGGCATTTTCAACTCGATTCCATCGGGGTTGCCCAGTGCTAGTTTTACCGAAAATACTGATAACATTTTGCGGGTTATTCGGATCCCTCATTTTTTCTGGAGGAATATCTGTAAAGTAAACGGTATATTTGTATTTTGCACTCGAATTGCCTGAGGGGGCGCTCGAACTGTATTTAATAAAGTTGGACCCTTCCGCATGTTTTTTATTGCTTACGTAGTGATAAGCTACTTTTATATCGTTTCTATCCATCACCGTTCGTTCGAATGCGGCCGGAGAAGAGTCAGAGGGCTTGGCTATTTTCGACGCTCGCGATTCTGCTGCGGGCTCTTCCGATGAGGCTGATGGCCCCGCAATTCGTAAAGCCATACGTGAAAACGAACAAAAACGATGTAGCTGATGCTGAGGCGATCTGCGAAGCGGTGGGTCGGCCAAACATGCGTTTTGTGCCGATCAAGGACATTGAGCAACAGGCCGTGCTGTCGCTGCATCGGGTTCGTCAAGGATTCGTGAAGGCGCGGACAGCGCAAGCTAATCAGATCCGTGGGCTGCTAGCCGAATTTGGTCTTGTAATCCCACAGGGCATCGCACATATCGCCAAGCGCGTACCGGAGTTTATTGAGGATGAGCGCAACGAGTTGCCGGGCTCGTTTCGTATGCTTGTGCAGCGTCTACTGGAACAATTGAAGGGGTTCGATCATCAGGTTCATGAGATCGAGAATCAAATTGTCGCTTGGCATCGCGCGAACGAAAACAGCCGCAAGCTGGCCAAGATGCCAGGCATCGGGCCGATCACGGCCAGTGCGATGGTAGCCTCTCTTGGCGATGCCAAGAGTTTCAAGAATGGCCGACAGGTGAGTGCTTGGCTTGGGCTGGTGCCGAAGCAGAACTCCACTGGTGGTAAGACGGTGTTGTTGGGGATGAGTAAGCGTGGGAACTCCTATTTACGGACGCTACTGATCCAGGGGGCACGGTCGATGATCTACGCAGCACAGCGAAAAGAGATCTCTGACAGCTGGCTTGGCCGGCTACTTAAGCGGCGTAACGCTAATGTGGCAGCCGTTGCACTGGCTAATAAAAACGCCCGAATTATATGGGCCTTGTTGGCCGGTGACCGCGAGTTCCGCTCCGATTACATGACCGTCGTCGCGTAATCGAAGCGGCTTGAAGACGTCAACTTAACCCCGTAGCGGACCAACTCTATTGACTGCTCAGGTGATCATGAATTGATGGCAAAACTGGTAAGACCGTGGCCAAGAAAATCTGACCCGCACAGCGTGCCATGAGCACACGGATCTATTGAGAACTCGGCCAGCGGATTCCATCAGGGACAGCGGCAACGCCGCACCGAAAGTCCGGATGTATGAGTGCAATCTCTACCATTGAGCCGTCACAGATTGAAAGCTTGGCAACCCGGGGGCGTTCATGTATGTGCGGGGGGTGGCATGTAACTGCCATCCCTACCGCGACCGTTGCAAAAAAGGAGGTGACCATAGATTTCGATTTTTGTAAGCGTATGGGGAATACGCCTTGCGTAGATCAGCCAGGCATCCATTGATGCGGCAGTAGATGCTCGATCTCACTGGCTTTCTGCGTCGGCAATCGCGTCAGTACATCCTTGAGATACGCGTACGGATCATGCCCGTTCATGCGTGCCGACTGGATCAAACTCATGATCGCTGCCGCTCGTTTGCCACTGCGCAGAGACCCGGCGAACAACCAATTGGAGCGCCCAAGCGCCCATGGCCTGATCGTGTTCTCCACCGGGTTGTTGTCGATGGGCACGGCACCATCATCCAGGTAGCGCGTCAGCGCTACCCAGCGTTTCAAGCTGTAATCCAGAGCCTTGGTCGTGGCCGAGCCCTCGGGCACGAGGTCGCGCTGAGCCAGCATCCACTCATGTAATTTCTGTGCAATGGGCACCGCTATTTCTTGGCGTAATCGCCATCGTTCTTCATCACTTATGTCTTTGGCCTGCCGTTCAACTTCGTACAGCCCGCCGATTGAGTGCAGCGCTTGCTCGGCCAACTGGCTTTTGTTCGTCACATGCAGGTCGAAGAACTTACGGCGGGCATGCGCCATGCAGCCGATTTCGGTGATGCCCAGCTCGAAGCTGGCCTTGTAACCCGCGAAGTCATCACAGACCAGCTTGCCGTTCCACGTGCCAAGGAAGTTCCGTGCATGTTCGCCAGCACGGCTGGGGCTGAAGTCGTAGACAACGGCCTTCAGTGCCGAGAACGGCGTGGTGCAATAAGCCCAGACATAAGCTCGGTGCGTTTTCTTCTCGCCGGGCGCCAGCATCTGCACCGGCGTTTCATCGGCATGCACGACTCGCTGAGCCAGCACCGCTTCGCGCAGTGCATCCACCAGCGGTTGTAGCTGTACGCCAGTTTGGCCCACCCACTGAGCCAGCGTTGAACGCGGGATCGCCAGGCCTGCACGGCCAAAGATCTTTTCTTGCCGGTACAGCGGCAGATGATCAGCGAATTTGGCCACCATCACATGCGCCAGCAGGCCTGCGGTCGGGATGCCCTTGTCGATCACCTGGGCCGGCACCGGTGCTTGGATCAGTGTTTCGCACTGGCGGCAGGCCCACTTTCCACGTACATGCTGCTCAACGGTAAACACGCCCGGCGTGTAATCCAGCTTCTCGCTGACGTCTTCGCCGATGCGCTGAAGCTGACACCCGCAGACACACTGGGTGTTCTCTGGCTCGTGACGAATGACGGTACGTGGGAACTGCGGCGGCAGCGGCGCGCGCTTGGTTTTTTGGCGGGTTTCGTCCGACGTTGGGGCGGGACGAAGCGCGTTCAGTTCTGCCTCGATAGCCTCAAGGTCAGTGGTGAGCAGGTCATCGAGCAAGTTGCCTTGCGCCAGGCTGATCTGTTCGCTGCGCTTGGCGAACTTGTGCCGCTTGAGGATGGCAATCTCGTGAGAGAGCTGCTCGATGATCGTCTCGTCACGATGGATTTTTCGGCCCATGGTGTCGACCTTCGACAGCAACTGCGCAGCGAGTGCGCGCAGTTGTTCGGGTGTCATTTGGTCGAGATTGGGAGAGGAAGTCATGCCGTGGATTTTACCAAAGCGATCCACCTGCCACAGCTGAAAAGCAAGGCTAAATCATTGTGATTGCGCCGTTAGCGCCAACTCGCTGCCATGGCAAACCGAGCACCAGCGCTTGAAGTTGTTCAGCGTCGAGCCCGACTTCCAAACCGCGATGAGTGCCAGGCCAGTGAAACTTGCCTTGGTTCAAACGCCGTGCGGCAAGCCAGATGCCCACGCCATCGTGCACCAGCACCTTCATCCGGTTGGCCCGGCGGTTGGCGAACAGATAAGCGCAGTGCGGCTTCGCCGCACCGAACACGGCGACCACGCGGGCCAACGCAGTTTCGGTGCCGGCGCGCATGTCCATGGGCTCAGTGGCGAGCCAGATGGCGTCGATGCGTATCATTGCGAGAGGCTGCGGATAAAACGTGCGCAGCCGTCCGGGTCGGTGATGGGCCATTTGACCGTGATGGCTTTGTCGCCCAGCGGCAGTGCGATCACCACCGCTTCATCAGCGTGCCGTTTAGGCATTGGTTGCAGCGGTACAAACGCGGGAAGTGGCGCGACAGGTTTATCACGGTAAATCGGCAGCCACTTGCGAATCACGTTGGCATTGATGCCGTGGCTGATGGCGACGCTGGAAACTGAGGCACCGGGTTTCAGGCATTCCTGCACAACCTGGGCCTTGAAGGGTTTGGGATAGGAGCTTCGTTGGCGCATGGAAATCCTGGCGATAAGGGTGATCGCGTCCGCTTAAAAATAGGCGGACACCATCTCCCTTAATTCCGGATTTCTGAAGGTGTGTTCGCTGGCCGCTTACCGATTTTTGCGTCGGAACGCATCATGAGGTGCTGGCTGCGGGCAGGAATCGGGAGTACAGCATCGGGCATCTGGTGGCGACTTTGAATCTGGGATATAGGGAGCGATTACTTTCTTTCGGCATTTTTCGATCAGATTATCTGCAACTAGCCAAGGCCGTCGGTTCGGTCGCAGAGTTCAGTAAGGCGTTCCTGGTATCTCGATCATCTCTTGACGGGCATGTTCGTCCAGTTCTCGCAATAGGCGATAGACCTGTGCCACTGCTTGCAGCGTCTCTCGCGGGATGAAGTGTCCAACCTCGCTGCGGTACAGGGTGCGTGTTAGCCAGACGAAGCGGATCACCGGTACATTGCTTTTGCGGGCGCGTTTGATCAGCTCCTGGGCCTCAGATGCGTGGCCTTTGCAAATGATCCGCGGCAGTGGTGTCAACTTCGGTCTGTAAAATAGCGCCACCGCATAGTGAGTCGGGTTGACCAGCAGCAGGTCAGCCTCTTCCACAGGCGCCTGTGGCGGGGCAGGGCTCGCTGTTTGTTCGCTCAATTCACGGGCTATGGATTTGCGATGAGACTTCATTTGTGGATCGCCCTCCATCTGCTTGTACTCCTTCCGTATGTCCTCGTGACTCATGCGTTGGCCCTTGATGAAGAAGTACTTTTGCAAGGCGAAGTCGATAATTGCCAGCACCAGTAGTACTCCCAGGCAGATGCGCGACAGGTGGGTGAAGAGGGTGACTATTGCGCGCCAGTAAGTATCCAGATCGGTGCTGGCCAGGCCGATCAGGTCTCCTAGAGCTGGTGATAGTACGAGATACAACACTACGGAAATCAGAATAGCTTTGCACACGCTGTTGAGCAGGTTGAATAGTCCACGCGAGGAGAACATTTGTTTGAGCTGATTCAGCGGGTTGAGCTGCTCAAAGTCCAGTTTCAGTGCCTCAGGGGCGAATAATGGGCCGAATTGTATCCATCCACCAACCAGACGCATGGTCACAGCAATGCCCAATACAGGGAGCATGAACAGCAACAGGTCCCAGCCGGCCTTTGTCAGCACTTCACCGAGTGTGGCGTCGAAGGGTCTGTTCAGCTGTTGCAAGGGCAAGATCATCAACGCCTTAAGCTTGTCGATACCACTTTCGGCCAGACCAAGGATCAGCTCCAGTAACGCAGCGAAGATCAGGAGTTTGGGCACGTCCTGGCTCTGTCCAATCTGGCCTTTTTTACGCGCATCATCGAGTTTTTTCTGCGTGGGTTCTTCGGTTTTTTCGCTCATGGGCGAGCCTCGGTTCGATCAGGTCGAGGGTAGAGAACGCAGTAGAACATCAAGAGTCGCCTGCCGGTTGCAAAAGCAGTGGCAGCAAGTGTTTAAGGTCAGCGAGTTGCGCGAGGTAGCCGGTACCCAACCAGCACAGCATCGGCAGGTACAGCACCAGAAAACCAAGGCCCACCAGGCTCTTGGCCGGCATAGCCAGTGTGGAGACCTGCAATTGTGGGCTGTATAGACTCAGAATCGCCATTCCGAACTCGATCAACAGCAACAATCCCACCAGTGGTGCGGCGTAAAGCACCATGTAACGAAACGTGCTGGCTAGCAGCATGAGGTATAGGTCCAGGCCGTCGACGGTGGGTATCGGCAGCCACTGGCTGGCTGGCCAGATAGCATAGCTGTCCCAGACTACCTGAGTCAGGCTTGCGAAGCCGCCACCAAGAATTAGCAGCAGGATCAGGATCTGCTTGAACATGTGCCCCAGCTCCGAAGTATTATCGCCCAGAGCAGGGTTGATCTGCCCACCGATCAGAGCCCCTCGCTGATTGTCGAAGAGACAGCCGACGCTCTCGAACATCCAGAACGGCATGGCCAGCAGCAGTCCCAACAGCAGGCCGATCAGGCTTTCCTTGAGCACCAAGCCGCCGAGATCCAGCCAGCCCAAGTCTTTGCCGGCAAGGCTGGCGCGGATCCCGGGCATCGGTATCAAGGCTAAGGCCAGTACGATGGGGTGACGCAACATGCCCTTAATCTCACGAAGTGAGAACGCCGGAATCAGGAGCAGGCAGGGGTAGAGGCGAGCCATGCCGATAGTCAGAGCGATGATGGATTCGGACACTTCGACAAAGACGCTTTGGTACATAATCAGGCCCTCGTCTGCGAAATCATACCGAAGGCCAGATTGGTAAGCTGAATCAACTCGACTCCGATCCAGCGCCCAGTAAGCGCCAGGGCTATGCCTACCGCCACCAGCTTGATGGCGAATGGCAGGGTCTGATCCTGCAGCTGCATCACCGCCTGAAGCAAAGATGTCAGCACGCCGACGATTACCGCGACGATAAGCGGCGGTGCGGACAGCACCACTACCAGCAACATCGCTTGTTTGAACAGAGTCAAGGTATCCATGACGCCCTCACAAGTAGCTGTAGAACAGCCCGTCCAGCAGTCGGGTCCATCCATCCACCAACACGAACAGGAGGATCTTCAGCGGCAGGGAAATGGTCATGGGAGCTACCATCTGCATGCCCAAGGCCAGCAGGATGTTGGAGACAATCAGGTCGATTACGATAAAGGGTATGTAAATCAGGAAGCCGATCTTGAACCCGGCCTGTAGCTCGGAGAGCACGAAGGCCGGCACTATCAGCAGCAGGTCGTCGCGGCTGGCCTGGGCCGACATCTCCGGGGGCCACATACGTTGGGTGTTTTCCAGAAGGTGAGTCTGAATGTCCGGGTTGACATTGCGCGCCATGAACAGCCGCAACGGCTCCACCACTTGAGTGGCACCCTTTTCAAGGGCGGTGAAGTCGTTCATGTGCTTGGGAAGCTGCTTGAAACGCATGCCCATGTCGCTGAACACTGGGGCCATAATGAACAGCGTCGCGGCCAGGGCGATGCCGTACAGCACCATATTCGGCGGCACTTGCTGCACTCCGATAGCGTTGCGGGTAATCAGCAGCACCATGGAGATCTTCAAGAATGCGGTGCAGATCATCATCAGCAGGGGAATCAGCGAAAGTGCCCCCAAAAATAGTGCGAGCGTGAGCGGATCGGCGTCTTGTAGATTCACTGTCGAGCTTCCAGGCGAGTGATCTGCAGGCCTAGGCGGCCGTCGATATCCACCAACTCACCCTGCGCTAGAACTCGTTCACCTTGGTAGAGCATGGCTTGGCCCGGAGTGCAGCCGCTGAAGCTCAGCACCGACCCCACCGTCAGATGACGTAGCTGGCCAAGATTCAGGCTCAGGGTGCCGGCGCGCAGGGTCAGGGCCAAGGGAAGGTCGTCGAAGCGCTCTGAGTGCGGGAAATCGGCGGACAGGTTATCGACGCTAGACAGCGGGGACTGTGATTCTACTTGGATAAGGTGTTCGCTTTCAGTGAGTGCGAAATGATCGAGGTTGGCATTCATAGGCAGGTCTTCCAGTTTGGTGAGAATGAATCGCAGCTCATCCGCTGTGGCCTGTTGCAGGTGCAGCCGGCACGATCCGATGTCCAGATAGCCTTCGCCGGCGGCACTGAACAGTGTTTGATCCACCAGCAAGACATCACCCAGGCGCAACGAACCCAACTGCTCGATGCTCAGTGGGCAGTGGCCCAGCACAAGCGGTAGACGCAATGGCCAGTCGAGGAGGCTGGTGTGAGTGACGAGTGGCTGCCAAGGTCCTAGATTCATCAGATGTTCCAGGCTTTCCGCGGTGAGGCGTAGGCGGCTGATGGTGTACTGCTCTTGGTTGTTGCGCAGTCTCAACAGGCAGTCGAAGCCGGGCTCGGGTCGCGCGTTGACCAAGCGCACGGGGCTGATGAGGGCTTGGAGCTCTGGCGCCAGGTAGCGGTTGTACAGCGACCAGTACCAAGTGTTGTCTGAGTTTTCCTTAGGCGGCTCGGCGACTATCGCCGGGCACTCGGACAGCTGGCTCAGTAGAGCCTGAGCATCGTCCAGCCACAGCAGGCCGCACGCGGTCTCCAGCGCGGTGGCCGGCGTTTGAATGAAAGTGGTCGGGGCCAAGTGCAGGCTGAGAGTGGCCGCTTGTGGTGACGCTAGCCGCAGGTACAGTCCTGAGCCCAGGCGTTCACGAACCTTTGCTTCAGTCGTGGACAGGATGCGCATACGCAGAGCTTGTACGGCCATCTCAGTAGGTCTCGCGCAACAGCGTCAAGTGCACTGGACGCCCCTGTTTTTGGCTCAGCCAGGCGGCGCTGGTAGACTGATGGGCTATGCAGTGCTGCCAGGCGTTGTCCTGAGCAAAGCGCAGGATGATTTCCAATGCGTCGTCACGTTGCACCATGCGAACCCCAACCTGCCCGAGGTTCGGTAACTCCAGCTGGGCTTCTATTGGGCCTTCATCCTGTTCTTCCAAGTTGGCTAGCACGGCTTCCCATAGTGCACTGGTCTGCGGGCTTGGAAGTGACGCCGCGCCTGGTTGTCCTTGGTCCTGCGAGTGTGAACTGCTGAACTCTTCGCCGCTGAAATTTGCCACGACGGTTTGTCCCAAGGTATCTAAGGGGGTTAGCAGCAGCTCGAAATCTTCGCTTTCATCGTTAGTTTCGCCACGCAGGTCCGGAGTGCGCTCGTGCCGAACTGGACAGGCGCCGGTCTGAGGCTCCTGGCGCATGCGTTTGGGGTCCGACGGTGGTGGCGTCGCTTTGTGCAGGGCTGTGCATGGGGTCATAAGGCGCCCCGTGGCAGGTCGCGCAAGTAGTCAAGTTTTTCCATGTCGCGCTGGCGATGGCGCAGTTGCTTCTGGCTGTCGTCGGTCCAGTCCTGCTGACAGAGGTACTCCGCTTGTAACGTCTTGAAGCTCTGCTCAAGGCGCTCGATACGCCGTAGCGCCTGTTGTTCGCTGGCCAGCCACTGATTCATCTCGCTGAGCGGCAGGCGTCGGTTAGCGTGCAGGTCACGTTGCTCCAGACGCGCCCGGTGCTGGCTTTCACGCAAAAGCTGTAACTCTTGGGCCATCTGCTCCAATCGGTTATGCAGCGCATTGAGCACCGTGTGCTGACGTTGCCAGGCCTGCTCGGCAATGGTCAGGCGATGCCGGCGGATCGGCACCAGTAACTCGAGGGTTGTGGCCAGTTCGCTTAGCAATGAGTCGTTGGCTGGAGCATGTGAATCGGCATCAGAGAGGGACATCGGCGGTTACCTGTAGGAGGTGGTCCAAGGTTTCGTCGAGCGACACCGGGTCGCGTAACGATTGCTGCAAAAAGGTGTCAATCCGTGCCTTTGAGTTCACGGCGCAATCGGTCAGCGGATCGTTGCCCGGCTGGTACTCACCAAGTTTGAGGAGTATCTCTACTTGTTGGTAAGCCGCCATTAGTCGGCGTAACTGTGTGGCGCCTTTCAGCTGTTCGGTTCCAACAACATTGCTCATGGTGCGGCTGAGGCTGGCAAGAATGTCTACCGCTGGGTAATGGCCGCGCTCGGCAAGACGGCGAGAGAGTACGATGTGACCGTCCAGCAGCGACCGTACTTCGTCGGCGACCGGGTCGTTCATCGAGTCCTGTTCGATCAGCACCGAGTACAGCGCGGTGATTACCCCATGGTTGGTACGCCCCGCGCGTTCCACCAGACGCGGCAGGAGGCTATAGACCGAAGGAGGCAAGCCGCCGCGTCCGGCGGGTTCACCGCTGGCCAGACCGATTTCACGTTGGGCCCGGGCGAAACGGGTCAGGGAGTCAATGATCAGTAGCGTCGATTTACCCTGCTGGCTAAAGCCTTCGGCAATCGCCGTGGCGGTGAACGCAGCTCGGGCCCGTTCCATGCTGCTTCGGTCGGAAGTGGCGCAGACCAGCACTGTACGGCTGCGCAGCTCGTCGTCCAATTCGTAGTCGAGAAACTCCCGCAGTTCGCGGCCCCGCTCGCCGATCAAGCCGAAGACAATGGCTTGACACGGTGTGTTGCGTGCCAACTCTGCGAGCAGGGTGGTCTTGCCACAACCTGCACCGGCGAAGATTCCCATACGCTGGCCCTCGCCGATGGTCAGTAAGCCATCGATGGAACGCAACCCAGTGATCAGTGGCTCCTCGATACGCTGGCGATCGGTGGCCACCGGAGCGTCGCGAATAACTGGCAGGGCGCCTGGGGTGCAGGCTGGCACGAAGGCTTCCGGGCCTTCACCATCAAGGGCGCGGCCAAAACCGTCGAGCACTGTGCCTAACAACTGTTCGCTGACCAGCAGGCTGTGAGGCTGGAATAAGGGCATAACCCGCGCTCCGATTGCGATGCCATCTAATGGCCCCAAGGCGGCAAGCAAGGTGTGCTGGTGGTCGAAACCGACGATCTCGGCCATGACTTCGCTGCCATCGGCCCGGAGGACTTGGCACAGGTCGCCGATCCGCGCCTTAGGCATTCGGCTTTGCAGGAGGATGCCGTTGACTCCGCTGATATGCCCGTGGATTTGCACCGGTGCAACGGCATCCAGACGGAATTTCTGTTGCTTGTACCACTGGTTCAGGCGGTCGAGGGCGGCCTGCATCACCAGCTCACTTCGATACGTCGGTCACCCTCGAACACTAGTTGGTGGTCGCTGATGTCGACTAGGCGCACGCCTTGGACTTCATCCCCGAGGAACAGTCGACGACCGTCGCTGGTGAGTACGCTGGGTAGTCGCGCGTTGCTGATTTGTATAATGTTAAAGGGAAGCTGTGGTGTGGCTACCGGCAACTCGCTGAGTACTTGTAGTGGGCTTTTGTACTCTTGTTCAAAGCGCAGGAGCATACGCTCGGTAGATTGCAGCAGGTCGTCTTCATCGAAGCGCCCTTTCAGGAAGATTTTGTTCTTTTCGTTGACGATACTGATCCGTGTCTGCAACTCGCGTTCTTTGAGCATGCGATTCAATACCTCATGGACGGCAGCAGCGTCCCCAAGTGGGATACGGCTTGGCGTGGTCAGTAGGACCGGCACCGGCTCCTCCCGGTTCAGACCCCAGATCAGGGCGCCGAGAAACAGCACTGAAGCGCCGAGCAACAGGATTACTCCCAGCATTGAGCGTGTTTGTGTGCCCAATTGCTTCGGCCGCGATTCGTCGTACTGAGTGCTTGGCTCCTGCACTATCGAGTCGACTTCCGCCATGTATTGCGGCTGTTCGTCTTCGTCCTCCGGCCATTCGGTGTTGGCGCTGACCAGCGACAGCCACACACCACAAAGAGCGAAGGCCGTTCCGGGCTGTAGAGGGGTGATAGCATCTACTTTGTGCCCTTCGATGTCGGTCACCGGGCCTTCTACGCGGGCGAGAGACCAAGTATCGTCCACCAATCGTAGCAGGCAGTGATGGTCCTTTATGCCAGGATCGCATAGTGATAGGTCGGCTCCGTTAGAGGAGCCAATACTCCACTCATAACCGGTCAACGGCAGCGCCGCACCTCGGTGCAGCCCGGTAAGCACGCGTAGTTCATACATCATTTCGGGATTCATCAACGGACTCCGTCAGGCCTGCATGGCTAATGCGTCTTCCAAATCGATTCGCCCGAGAACTTGCACCTGCACCGACGCCAGCAACTCGGCGAAAGACAGCACAGGAACATGGTTGAACTCATCGTTCAGCAGGCCGTGAAGCGGGCTGCGCAGATCTTGCGCTACCAGTAGAATTGGTGCTGGTTTGGCCCGCAGTGGGAAGGCGTCGCGTAGTTGTTCCAGCAGGGCGCTGGCGACTTCCGGTTCTAGGGCAAAGTAGGTTTCATTCTGGCTTTTGCGCAGGGCGTCGCGCAGTATTACCTCGGTTTCCGGAGTCACCAACCAGGCGTTCAGCGCGCCCTGTTCTGCATGCTGATGGCAAATCTGCGCTTTTAGGGTGATTCGCACGTAGTCGGTAAGGACGCTCAGGTCGCGCTCGTGCTGACCTCGTTCGATCAGGGTTTCGACGATCGGCCTCACTGAACGCAGCGACACCAGCTCAGCCGCCAGTCGTTGCAGCACTGCTGCAAAGCGCGACAGGGGCAGGACACGTTGCAGTTCCTGGGCCAACTCTGGCTGCTCGCTTTCCAGCCAGCCGAGGATCGCCTTACTTTCCTGCAGACCGATGAACTGTGGGCCGGTTGCCTGAAAGGCGCGGCTCATACGTTCGAGGATCAGTTCGTCGGAGTTAACCGCATCCACAGTGTCCATAAGTAGTATCGGATGACCGGCCTCAAACCACACCCATTGGCCTTCCTCTCGCTCAGGGCGACTGAGTTCTCCACCATGCAAGTCTCCAGACTGACGCACATGAACCGCCATGCGTGTGGTGCTGAAGGTGGCGCGGATCAACGGCACCTCGTAGACGCAGAAGCAGAACTCATCTGGTCCGCAACGGTTGCTGAACTCCAGGTCGAAGGTGGGCAGGGTCAGGCCAAAATGGTGGACCAGGGTGTTGCGCCGCTGACGTATGCCTTGCAGCAACTGGTCCAGGGCTACGCTGTCTTTGTGTTCGGGATGAAACTGCAGCAAGTAGGCCCGGGATGGGTTGAATCGGCGAATGTCCTCATTGCCATTGAGCTCTGGCGCGCTGTTTTTGGCGGCTCCGACGTGGTCCTGTAGCAGTTGCTTCTGGTGAATACGCCATAGCTGAATCAACCCACTGAACAAACAAATCATGCTGATGCTGATAAACACCAGGCTCGGCATTCCGGGAATAGCGGCGAAACAGAGCATGCCGATGGATGAGAATACCCAAGCTTTCGGCTGGCTGGTCATCTGCTCGGCAATCTCGTGGCCGATGTTGGCTTCCTCTGCCTGACTGTCCGGGGAGACTCGGGTAATTATCATGCCCGCCGTTAGCGAAATTAGCAGCGCTGGAATCTGTGCGATTAATCCGTCACCGATAGTCAGCACCGAATACAGGTGCATGGCGTCGGTTGCTTCCATGTCATTCTGCAACACGCCGATGGAAATGCCGCCGATCAAGTTGATGAGCACGATCACCAGACCTGCGATGGCGTCACCCTTGACGAACTTCATTGCACCGTCCATAGCTCCGAATAATTGGCTTTCCTTGGACAGTTGCTCGCGGCGATGGTGCGCTTGGTGGACATTGATCAGGTTAGCGCGCAGGTCGCTATCGATGGACATTTGTTTGCCAGGCATGGCGTCCAGAGTGAAGCGCGCTGCCACTTCGGCGACCCGTTCCGAGCCCTTGGTGATAACCAGGAAGTTAACGATGGTGAGAATCAAGAAGATAACCAGGCCCACCGCGAGGTTGCCGCCAACCACGAAGCTGCCGAAGGCATCGACTATGTGCCCTGCGTCCTGTTGCAGGAGGATCAGACGCGTGGTGGCGATCGATAGTGATAGGCGGAACATGGTGGTGAGCAGCAATACAGCTGGGAAAGTTGAGAACGCCAGTGGGCGCGGCAGATACATAGCGAGTACGATCAACAGCGAGGAAATGCAGATATTCAGGGCGATCAACACGTCTATCAGGGCAGTGGGCAGCGGTAGGATCATCACGAAAACGATGGCCATAACCATCATCGCGCCGACGATCTCGGTACGGCGCACCACCGCGATGGCCAGGCGGTTGAGGCCATGGATCAGTCGATTCATCGCGGGTGCCTGCCCGTGTCTATAAGTCCCATGGCCTGGCGTTCCTGACGGGCCACTTCATCCATCAGATTCTGCAGCAAGCGCAGGCCTTTTTGCCGTGTCTTGAGGTCCTTCCAGAGCACTAGCGGGAGGTTTTGCAACAGTGGATACAGTCCGTTGAGAAACACTGGATGCAGGCGTGGCGAATTGCCCGCCGCTTCTTGGGTGAGTTGGGTCAGGTCGCGGGGGAAGAAGCCATTAGCACAGAAATGCAGAACCCGTTTACTTATGGATAAGGGGGTCATGCAACCCTCATGCTCTTGCTGTCTCAGCCGCTCAATCAGCGTATGAGCGGTTTTCAGCAAGTTGTTAAGCTGTCCGCATGAACCCAAGCCACTTAGCATCGAGCCGAGAACGCTACCGGGCAGCGAGGGAGATAGGGCGGCGATATCGTCCGCCAAGGCCCGCTGTAGGGTGCGTAGGCCGCGGGCGAACTGCTCATCGTTAAACATCTCCAGCAGCGCTTCCATCAGGCTAGCCAAGGGCTGCCGACCGACGATGGTTCTATAATACAACTGACGCATCGCTGTCCGTTGTTGTGGGTCGCGGCTGAACAGGGCAATGGCGCTGGCAGTGTTGAAGCCTGCTCGGACCTTATCGCCGTGCAGCTGTTGCAACTCGTCTATCAGTTGGCGAGTAGTGTCGGCGTCGTTTTTCCTATCTTCGCTTAAGGACAGGCGCAAGGCTTGGTGCAACAGGATATCGGCGCATGCCGGGTCTTGGTTGGCCAAGGTCAGCGCCGCCTGCAATGAAGGTTCTTGTTGCAGATGTATCTGCATGCGCCGAGCTTGCTGTTCCAGGCTTGGTTGATCGGAGTAGTTAAGCAAACGATACAGCTCGGTGAGCTTCTCGATTTTCTCCACCGGGTGTCCCCGACCGGCATCTCTGATGCTGCGTTCATCCAGCCTTTTGCTATGGCGTTCGACGCTTTCGCTGAATTTCAGCGCCACTTCTTCCATGGAATCGATCAGCGGATTCTTCGCCGTAACCGAGCTGCTTTCTGCGCCGTACATCGGGCGAGGCCGCAGGTCCAGGGGCAGGGCGTCGTTGTAAGTGTTGATTTTCATCGAGTGCGCTATCCACCACAGTACAGATGCATTCTGAGTGGCGTTTTGCGGCGTACGGTTCCATCAGTGATGGCAAGCCGGGAATGCTGCGCAAGAACTGGCACAGTGTTTTTTTTGAAAGTGCAAAAAACTGCAATTTATGCGTTTCTTATAAAATTAAATCATTACTAATCAATTGCTTAATGAATAACCTGGAATGGTACGGATGCTGCTCTATTTGCCCATGCCGCTGTTGGCATAATAAGTATGAGGGGCTAAACATGGAATTGAGTGGAGTTCAGGCGGAAGCGAAAGTCATTAGTGTTATCAAACTGGACTTGGCAGATCTGGCCCGTAGCAGCCATAGGAAATTGCGAGGCTTCATCAACAAGCGCGTATTCAATCAGGCGGATGTCGATGACCTAGTGCAGATGACTTACTTGGAAGCATGGTGTAACCAGCACAAGTTCATCGGAGCCTCGAAACCGGAAACGTGGCTTTTCGGAATTGCCATGAACCTGATTAGAAATTACTTCAAGACCCTCTATAGCCGACCACAGTGCTCGGAGCTGAAGGCGTCAGAGCTTGAAAGTCTAGAGTGCGGACATGACCCAAGCCTAGTTGCCGAGTATCAACTCCTGCTCAGTAACGCTTTGGAGGCTATAGACGGTTTATCGGTAGACATGCGGGCGGTAATCGACTTGGTGGTTGATTCCGACTTCCGTTACCAGGAAGCCGCGCAGAAATTGGGGGTGCCCATCGGCACTGTGCGTTCACGCCTGGCTCGGGCCCGTAGCCAACTGAAGATTAGCGTGTACGGGCAGGGGCTTTCGCATAAGTAGAATTATCCGTCGTACCTTATTCGCCATGTTGCAAAAAAGAGCTGGCGGTGGGGCAGGCGCGGCAAGCAATCACAGATATGCCATCTAAAATGTCTAGAGGGATCTAAAATGTGCCAAATATGAGGCTGTAACCGGGTTTAGAGGCTTAGCCAGATGATGGGCGCTCTTAATTCCGGTTCTTAGAGGGGGCGGTGGCATAGCTATTATGTGTTGCCGTTACCCATACCTACTCTGGGACTATCCCCTTAGAAAGAAATGGACTGGCCCCTGCTAAACCGGACATCAATACCCCGTTAAATTGATGCCGCTGCCAAGCGCCTAAACTCCCGTGGTGAACGGTATTTCAGCGCGCTGTGCGGATGCTCCTCGTCGTAATGCTCAAAGGCAATCGTCAGGTTACGTAGCGCTGTTTCTCGATCAGGTTTGGGCATATGCGCGACGTAGTCGCGCTTGATCGTTTTGACGAAGCTCTCAGCCATACCGTTGCTCTGCGGGCTACGCTCCGGTGTGGTCACCGGCTGCCGGGGGCACCATTCAGACCATTAACCAGGAACGCTGCCAAAGCAGCGTTCAAGGGATTAAGTTCTACACGTTGCGCCATTTTGTTGATTCCTTCGTGAAGGTATAAATATTACGAAGAAATCGCCTGCCGAAACTGCAGCGTATCTCATCAGCTACGAATTTACACAAACCATGTTACAAACCTACCTTGACGAATATGAGGGTATCGGATCAGCCTCAACACTGAATCCATAAATTGACTTCAATCGCAAGGAGTTTATTATGCCCATAGGAGGCTTTCGCCATCCCAGCAGCAACCATTGGGTAATCCCCCCTGAAATCAGTGCTCGTCAGAAGTAGAATTTTCTCCTAATCGGATCAAGGAAATTTTGCGTGAAGACATCACGTTTTTCAGACAGCCAAATCATCGCCATCCTCAAGCAAGCCGAAGCCGGTAGTCCGGCCCCCGAGCTGTGTCGCGAGCACGGCATCAGCACGGCCACCTTTTACAAGTGGCGCACCAAGTTCGGCGGCATGGATGCATCATTAATGGCTCGGTTGCGCGAGCTTGAGGAGGAAAACCGCCGGCTCAAGAAGATGTACGCCGAGGAGCGTCTCAAGGCTGAAATCATCCAGGAGGCGATGGCAAAAAAGTGGTGAAGCCATCTCGACGACGAGAGATGGCGCGCCAAGCCGTTCATTCAGGTCGAATCAACATCAAACTGGCCTGTGCAGTCTTCGGCGTCAGCGTCGCCTGTTATCGTTACCAGCCACGGTTGTCGTCTGAAAACGCCCTGATTGCTGACCTGCTGATTCGGCTGACGCACAACCAGCGCAACTGGGGTTTTGGCTTGTGCTTCTTGTATTTTCGCAACGTGAAAGGCCATCGTTGGAACCACAAGCGGGTGTATCGGATTTACCGCGAACTGGACCTGAACCTGCGGATCAAGCCGCGCAAGCGGATCGTGCGCGAGAAACCGGAGCCGTTGGCGGTACCAGTGACGATCAACCAGTGCTGGTCAATGGACTTCATGCATGACCAATTGTCCGACGGACGCAGCTTTCGGATATTCAACGTGATCGATGACTTCAATCGCGAAGCGCTGAGCATGGAAATCGATCTGTCGTTACCAGCGGAACGTGTAGTACGTGCTCTGGATCAGGTGATCGAGTGGCGTGGTAAACCGCAGGCCATCCGCAGCGATAACGGCCCGGAGTACATCAGCACCAAGCTGACACTGTGGGCCGAAAAGCAGGGGATTCGATTGGAATACATTCAGCCAGGAAACCCGCAGCAGAATGCTTACGTCGAGCGCTACAACCGAACCGTACGGTATGACTGGTTGGGACATTACTTGTTTGAATCGATAGCCGAAGTTCAGGACTACGGCACGAACTGGATTTGGACGTACAATCACGAACGGCCGAATATGGCCCTTAGAGGTATCACCCCCAAACAGAAGTTGGCCCTCGCGGCTTGAACTCTACTTCTGACAAGTACTGAAAATGGGGGGATTACCAACCGAACGCCCTCGACCACAAGCCGATAGCTGCGTCGCAATCGAGATGCCTGTAGCCGCATGATCACCATCAATAACCGACAACGGCCAACGCTGGAATATTTCGCCACGCTTACTTTCACCGATCAAAAACGTACAGGCGAGGACGGTGGTGGATATCAGGCCACAAAAAATGAAGTAATTCCGCCACGAATGGCCTCCGCGCTACAAGACCAGCTTCGCACTCGGTGCAACCGAGATCGACTGTATGGCTGTCCGGCGCTAAAGGGGGCTTATCCCGGCGACCATCGGGTATCCTGCCTTAATCTCCAAGGAAGGAGCATTTGTGCTACGGTGAATATTGAAGAACTTGTTATTGCGAAAGTCCCCCAACTCATCCGCTCTAAGGGTGCGTTTGCCCGGTCCCATCGCGGGATCCAGAAAATCGTTCTTCATACCGGTAAATTGGCCATCACCGAGGCCAATCATTACATGCACCGGACGCGCACCTAGACTCGACATGTTCGGGTCGACTTCCATGAAAACCACCACCTCGCCTTGCTTAACTAACAACAACTCGTCGATACTGGTGACGGAGCGGTCGAAAATCAGGTTATCTACTCGTCCGCTATGACCCATCCCCTGGTAATTCGAAGCCTTCTTAAAGCCATTGGCCAACATTTTCGCCTGGGTAGGATTCAGCATGTTGGCCTCACGCAAGATATCAGCCGCATAGTCCCAGCACACTCCCTGCGAGCTTCCAGAACGCATATTGAGATCAGTTGCGTCCCGTACCGGGTTGCGGCGGACGAGGTCTGCCGGCCTTATCTTCGCGAGGGCTTGTGCTGGAGCTCTATTGGTCAGTGTCTTGTACCACTGCGGGTCCGTGAGCAAGGTGCCACCCTCGATCCCCTTTTCCGGCGACATCACTCCTGGGATGGCATTAAACTCGATAACAGCACTATCGGCGTTGCTGAAATCCTTATATCTTATAAGCTTTCGGCTAGAGGCATTCGCATACTTTTGCGCCCAATCGGCTTCAGTGAGAATCAAGGGCCCACTGAGGTCAGGCATCCCTCTATCCGCGAACTGATGGGCCGACAGATCAAACACGTACTTTTCCCCGCCCGTCTCAGCAACGACCACGAAGTGATTCGTCGGTGATCGTTCAGTGGCGCTGCTCCACATTACTATGGCGCGGTATCGAATATTCTTCATGCCGATGTCCGCCTGCTGGATACGCTCGGCCACGGGCTTCAGCAAAGCGTCGCATTTTCCTGCAGGCATATCAATGGCGTCTTGGATGGTGGGGGTTTGCTTAAGCAGGTCGTATAAATTGCTCATCTCCGGCGCCAAGTTGCCGACCTTTCCCGCGGGGATTTGCCGTAACGGTTCCAGACGCACCATCGGTATATTCAACAAGTTTTCCGGGGGCCGCTGATCGGCGCGATTCGTTAATCTTCCCTTTGAATGTCGTATTCGATGCTGGGAAATACTCTCGCCAGTGATGCGAGGTACAGGCTTGTGCCCCCCTGATTTGATACTTTGCAAACCCATCAAGTTTTCTGGAGGGCGCTGACCTGCGAAATTCGCTACCGTTGGTATTGAGAGCGCTTTCGGACCTCCGCTGGCTGCTATCCCAGCCAACCTAGGCCGTAGATGGAATACAGTATTCTTAACATGTCGATAGAGGTCAAGCACCTGCCTGATGTTCTTTAATGAATACACTTCTTTCAATACGGCCTTTCCTGTCGCAGTTCCAATAGAAAAACCAAACAGTCCGGTCAGAAGCCCCCCGACAATCGCCTCATTCAGGAGATATTCGGTGCGCTCAGGCCGCTCGGACAAATGTGCCTGTAGTCCACTGACACCAGCAGAACCTCCACCCGCGAGCAGCGAAGTTCCAACGACGAAAAGTCTACCCAGTATCGTACCTGTCCCGGGGATAGCAATGGCGGAGCCGCTGACGAGAAGATTCAATACGCCTTTAACCGCGTTCAACATTTGCTCTGTTATTTTCTCGGTGTGCGAAAACACCAGCGTGTCTATATCCGACTCCAGTCTGCCCATAAAACCATCAAATAGTTTATCGGGCAGACTGCCTTGATTACCAACAGACTTAAAAGAAAAGGGTCTCATGATTATCTTATCTTGATTTAGCCATCCAAATCCAATGCCCGCACCTGGCGGCGTTAACTTATATTCAAATGCATCTGTTTCATTGGCGTGCTTTAAATTGTAAACGTATGGTATTTTGGCGAGCACCCAGTTTTTAAACTCAGTGGATTCCGGAAAAGTTGGCACCACTTCGGTTTTTGACTTCCCCATTTCACGAAAGGTGTGACTATTACTACCTATGTGGAAATGTTTGGGATCATCCACGCTGAACAATAATCCGGACGAGTCACCTGAGGGTATAAAAAATACACCATTAAGTTTGGTGTCGTGGAATTCAACCTCTTGCGCCTGTAATTCTCCACTTTGAAGTTTCTCCACCGATTGTATATGTTCAGGCTTCGCATGAGGATGATTTAAATACTCCAGGCACCGCAAATTAATCATGTCGGCATAATACTGCTTTAGCTGGCTACCAGCTTCGTGGCTTTTTTTGTATTCTGTCAGAGCATCCTGCATCTGCTTTTGCAAGTCGGTTTTTTTCAGTTCATTTATTAGCTTGGAGTGCTCCAGGACGTAATCGGTATAGCCCGGCCCTAGCGCTCTGCTTGCTTCGTGTAAATATATTCCCGTGACAATTTCGGTCAGCGAAAATTCCAGTACCTTATCTCTGTTTTCGGAGACAGCCATTAAGAGTCTAGAATTATGGCTAAATGTGATTTTTATTTTGCTTTCTGGGTTTAAATTAGTGACTGTTTTTGTGCTGCTCTCGAATCTTTTTATGCCTTCTTCAATAAATCTGTGAATAAAATCGGCAGGGTCCATTATCGGCTGGTACATGTTCTTTAATTTCTTTACCAGCTTAATAACTTCCCTACTTACCGACCGCTGATCTTCAATACTTATTAAAGGTGCCATCGTTATATTTTGCCGAAAGGGCGGAACAACATCAGCCCCGTGGACAGAGTTCCAAAAAGGCGTCACTAGTCTGTTGACAATGGCATCCATCCGCGCCATCAACCCATCCGCCGGCTCCACGCTACTCATACCAGAGACGCTGCTGGTGTCCTTATCGGTCAGCGCTCCGGAGTTCCCAGGCTCAGGGAGCGGGAATGATGATACGTCCGTGGGGGGCATCATCACCTTACCAGGGTATTTTCTCACCGTTTCAACTGATGCGGTGTTGGCAAAGACAGTGCCATCTTCAGCGATAATTTCTAGCTGAGTTTCAGGAAGCTTGACGTCAACACCCGCCGGGGTGGTTGTAGTAAGCCCAAGTGTCAGTGAAGCAAGGGCCAGCACCTGCTCCGTCCATGTTGCGTGAGCATCAACAGCGCCGGTCGATGCCTGTGCGCCCGATTCGGGCGCTTTATGGAACCTAGGGGCCCTATCCATCCGATCGGACCACTCACTCTCCTGGTGTTGATCCTGGGCCTTGTCCGCTTGTTCATAGCGCGCCAGGGCGCCTCGAGTGTCCACGAGGGATGAACTGCGGGCATGGACGCCGTTATTGCAGGTCACCCCCAAGCTGCCTTGGGCATACAAGGCCAAGACCAGCTTCTGCATCGTCGTTTCAGTGCGATAGAGTGCAGGTGCTGCCGGCAGATACCGCTCATCCGCCTCCCACGGCGTCTTGCAATCATGAACGGATTGGTCCGGCACCCGGGACAGGTGAGTCAGGGCGGATTTCACTTCGTGGTAAAGTTCTTTCAAATTGGCCCATTGCTCAGGCGCATTAAATACATCCACAAACTCCCCCAGAGAGAGCCAGGCCTGGTTAGTTTGCTGTTGCTCGCGAACGGCCCAGGTCAGCTCATGAAGCTCCAGGTAACGTTTGCCGGCCTCCGTGTAGTGCTTATCCATTTCCGTCATCAGAATCTGGCTTTCACGGGCCGTGGGCTGCTGGCCACTTTCATCCACACACTTCAAGCCCTGAGTCAACCGCCTGATCAGCGTTTTGAAGTCTGAGTTGTCTGCCTCAAGAGTCGCGAGACGAGAATGGAGGGCGATGAGATCTTTCTTTTCTTCATCTTCTGCATTTTTTGCCTCTTTGGACCACGCTGGAGGTGGAGTCAAAAAGGCGGCGACGCTCAGCAAACCGCGACCGAATCTGGCCATATGTGCCGTGCGCTGCATCAACTCCTGACAAGCTTTCAACGCTGGCGACAGTTGGGGATGTCCCCGAGGAACGTACCACGAAACCTGTTTGCGGTTACCAGGCAGAACGGACCATAAGGTGGGGGCCTCAGGGGGCGCAGGCCTGGATTGCGCAGCGACTGAAGGCGGCGCAGGTTGGGGCTGAAGAACTGCCGGGGGCAGTGGGCGCGGGGCAATAGGTTTCATACTGTTGTTGTCTCACTTGAAGGCGGCGGCACGGACTGAAAGCCGCCAAACCCATGACATGGGTTGTACTTTGGTGGACTGGCAGGGAAGGAGGGTTCCATCAGGCTGTACCATTTTTCCTGCGCCCAGAGGCAGGCGCTGTCACCCAGTCAGAGTTGATTGTGTAGTGGTCTAATGAAACCGGACACCCATTTAGGCGAGAATGCTCGCCAGATAGAGGTGTCTGATGACCAAACAACGTCGTTCTTTTTCCACTGAATTCAAACGCGAGGCCGCAGGCCTCGTGCTCGATCAAGGCTATAGCCATATCGAAGCCAGCCGCTCGCTTGGTGTGGTTGAGTCCGCGTTGCGCCGCTGGGTTAATCAGCTTCAGCAGGAGCGCACCGGCGCTACTCCGCAGAGTAAAGCGCTGACGCCAGAGCAGCAGAAAATCCAGGAGTTGGAAGCTCGAATCGCTCGACTTGAGCGGGAGAAATCCATTTTAAAAAAGGCTACCGCGCTCTTGATGTCGGAAGAGCACGAGCGCACGCGCTGATTGATCAACTGAGCCCCCAAGAGCCGGTTGATTGGCTTTGCGCAGTCTTTGATGTCACTCGTTCGTGTTACTACGCCCACCGTCTCAGGCGCCGAACTCCAGACGTTGAGCGGCTTCGCTTGCGCAGCCGGGTTAACGAACTGTTTACGCAAAGTCGAAGCGCCGCCGGTAGCCGCAGCATCGTGTCGATGATGCAGGAAGACGGCGAGCAAATTGGGCGGTTCAAGGTGCGAGGCCTGATGCGGGAACTGGAGTTGGTCAGCAAACAATCTGGATCACATGCCTACAAACAAGCGACGGTTGAGCGGCCTGACATTCCGAACATATTGAATCGAGAGTTTGATGTGCCGGCGCCGAATCAGGTTTGGTGTGGCGACATCACCTACATCTGGGCTCAAGGGAAATGGCATTACCTGGCTGTGGTTATGGATCTTTACGCGCGCCGAGTGGTGGGCGGGGCGCTGTCGAACAAGCCGGATGCGGATCTGGTCATCAAGGCATTGGACATGGCTTACGAGCAGCGTGGCAAGCCTCAAGGGCTTTTGTTTCACTCGGATCAGGGCTCGCAATATGGTGGTCGCCAGTTTCGCCAACGGCTCTGGCGTTACCGCATGCGCCAAAGCATGAGCCGTCGTGGAAACTGCTGGGATAACGCGCCGATGGAGCGTGTGTTTCGCAGTTTGAAAACTGAATGGATACCGAATGTGGGCTACATGACAGCTCAAGAGGCGCACCGCGACATCAGTCATTACCTGATGCATAGGTACAACTGGATTAGACCGCACCAATTCAACAACGGACTGGCCCCAGCTCAGGCCGAGAAAAAACTTAACGTCGTGTCCGGGATTAGTTGACCACTACAAGCGATGATTAAAATTTACCGGGTCGAAGGGTATTGTTATGCGGGCTGGAAGCTTTATATTTTTGGGGCAAATCCTAAATACATAAAAATATTTTTGAAGAAGGGTGATCTTGTGGTTGTAATTTTTTCTGTTGGTTGTTTTTATGCTTTCATGTTGGCATGGGCTCTATGTGGGCTAAAGCTATAGCTGTTTTTACATGGTGACGTGGTTGTTGATTAATCAATGGTGGGCGTTGGGCGATTTTATTGATGTCTTGTTGGTGTTGTGGTGTTGTGGTGTCGTGGTGTTGAGGAGGAATCGTAGTGAGCTATTCAGTTGGGCTGCTGACATACTAATGACTGCCCTCAGAAAGCAATTATTGGGCCAGTCTTTTCAGTGGGGTTCGCTACTTAAGCGGGTTTTTATCACTTGAGATCATGTTGATGAACTTTGCCGTATTAAAGGAAGGCTAGTTATGGAAGGTTCTTGCTCGCGGGTGCTTCATCGACAAGAAGAACTGACTGGCCAGGCTCCAGTTTAAGGAGAAGGACCTGTTACTCGAGCACTGTTGTAGAGGGGGATTTCACTCATCGCGTTCCGTGAGTGATTTACCGCTGCTGCGGAGGGCTTTCGTTGTCCCACGATATGCGTGAAAACAAGAGCGGAATTTTCCGTAGGTGGTGTCGCTTGGATTCGACGTGGTGCAGGGAGGGGCCTTTGGGGCGCTAACTCTGGAAATATCAGCATCGCCAAAGCAAGGAAGGATTTGGCGCATTGCATCAAGGAAGTAACCCCAATGGAAGTAATCATCATCGCGAGGTGGCAAGATGACTTGGGGTCGTTCAGACAACCACTCCCCAAAGCTAGGGCGCGAAGTTCTCGACATTATGGGCACGTTGCAAGCGTTTATCAGAAAGGCTGCTCCACTCAAAGTTGACATGGTGCTGGAAGGGGAAACTGGTACCGGTAAAGATACCTTGGTACGACGTATCCACGAGTTGTCCTGTCGCGAGGGGCCGCTCATAGCGCTGAACTGCGCGGCGGTTCCTGAGCAGTTGGCTGAGAGTGAGTTGTTCGGGGTTATAGCGGGCGCCTATACTGGCGCCTCGAAGTCACGGGCGGGCTACATTGAGGCTTCAAACCACGGTACTCTGTACCTCGACGAAATCGACAGCATGCCATTGCTGCTTCAGGCCAAGCTGCTGCGGGTTCTGGAAGAGCGCGGCATCGAACGCCTCGGCTCTACACGCTTTGTGCCCCTGGATCTGAGAGTCATTGTTGCCACTCAGACACCACTGGAGAAATTGGTGGAAGAGGGCAGGTTTCGCCGCGACCTGTTCTTTCGCCTAAATGTAATCAAGATTCAGATACCCACATTGAGTTCGAGGTTGCAGCATATCCAGCCACTTTTTCAGCAGTTCGTTCTCGAGTCCGCAGAGCGTCATAGTCAGCCTGTCCCAGAGCCAGACTCCCACCTGCTCAAATGCCTTCTGAGTCATCGCTGGCCGGGTAACATTCGTGAGCTCAAGTGCGCCGCTGAACGTTTTGTGCTGGGTATGCCCGTCTTACAGAGCGCCGAAGATGTTGCCAATGCCGAAGGTCTTTCCAGGAGTGAAGGCGTAGTGCCACTGAAGAGCTATCTTCGGTTGTTCGAGAAAACCCTGATCCAGGATTGCCTGGCGCGTCATGGCAAGTGCATTGACTCGGTGGTAAGTGAGTTGGGTATCCCGCGCCGTACCCTGTATCACCGCATGAAAATTCTGAGCATTCATCCACATGCCTGAACAATTTGGCGCCTGGTGGACAGTTGATCAGCGCTTTTGCGGCGGACTAAGCCGAGGTGCGTTTGACCAGATGCTCAAGTACTTGCACGTCGGGATCAATGAGCGGGGGTAGATCGATCTCGCCACCCAGACGATCCGCTCTACGGTACGTTCAACCCGAGCTTTTTCTGGCGCTGGAGGAGGCGGGTGGCTTAGGGAGCCGCTAGAGCATGTGCTGGGCCGCGGTCGCGGCGGCTCGACGACCGGGATTCATGCTCTGTGTTTCGAGCGAATTTCTCTGTATTTCAACTTGTCAAGTGGACAGGTCGGAGAGAGCTTTGGTGCGACGGTGTCACTGATTTGCAACAGTGGGGGCGATATTAGTTGTCGTACGAGGCCTCACGGGTTGGACTGAATGTATTTTTCCATCCATGGAACTGCCTCTGAGAATCGACCACTCATTGTAAGAGTAATCACTTGAGTGCTCATACAATTTATGATTATTAAGGGGTAATAACTATGTCTATGGCACTTAGTGCTTCGATCGCAGCGCAGCAGATGATGGAAGCTACTTCAGCGGCAACCACGATGATGAATGCCAAAGCTCAATCTACAAAGATGACGACTGACACAATTAACGGTATTGCCAGTGCCTATATGGACTCTGCTAGCAAGGCACAGAACTCCGCCACGCAGACTGGTAAGTCGATCCAATATTAAGTAAAGGGGTTTATGGTCCTCTTGATCTTAATCAGGAGGGCTGTGACTTGAGTAATCAGAGCAAGGAATTCCAGCAGCCTTTCGATATGATCAGGGTGAAGTCATGGGTAGTACTCATGGTCGCTTTCGGGAGGGGCTAATACGGGTAGAACTTCCTCGAGGGCGCTACGTGAAGTGCTTCAATAGCCAATTTCTGGATTAGTGCAGGTAGCGTGCTGTCCGTGCTGGTGCAACAAGTGCCGTTAGCTGTTGAGTCTGAATGCAAACTTTTACCCCATTAGCAGGAGAGCCGGAATGGTAGTTACAGGAGTTACAGGTAACCTGTCGGTTCCATCCGACACGGAAGGGCGTGCGGTGAAGCCGCCTGCGGAAGCAGACATCGCCTGGTTTAATGTGCAGATGCAGCGGAGCTTGCCTCCTCCGGTCCAAAATGAGGGGCAGATCTCGCCGCTTTCCCAAGCTTCGGCGGCCTCGCTGAAGAGCTCCGAGCGTGCCGACCGTGATCTTCAGCGGGCGGCGAGCTCGCTTGATCCGCAGCAGATCTTGCAAGCCAACCGTTCATTGTCTTCGTTCTATCTCGAGAGCCTACTGAGCGCCAAACTGGTGAGCAAGGCGGTTCAGAGCGTGGAAAAACTCACCAGTCTTCAATAAGGCGAACCCATGCTGTTCAAGGTACTCAGATCACTCGTGACGACCTTGACGATTCTGCTGTTGGCGGGCTGTGGCGACCAGATGGAACTGTATCGCGATTTGCTGGAGCAGGACGCCAACGAAGTGCTGGCCGAGTTGGCCAGTAAACATATTGATGCGCAAAAACGCCAGGATAAAAATGGTGTTGCGGTGCTGGTGGCGACACCTGACATCTCTCGTGCGGTGCGGGTGCTGGAGACCTTGGGCTTGCCTCATCGATCGAGATCAAGCTTGGGTGAAGTGTTTCGCAAGGACGGAGTAATTTCCTCGCCCTTGGAGGAGCGCGCCCGATACCTCTATGCATTGTCCCAGGAGTTGGAGCAAACCCTGTCGCAGATCGACAACGTGGTAGTGGCTCGGGTGCACGTGGTGCTACCGGAGCGAATCGCCCCCGGCGAACCGGTACAGCCAGCTTCGGCTGCGGTATTCATCAAGCACCGCATAGAGCTGGATCCAGACGTCGTGCTACCGCGCATTCGCCGTATGGTGGCCAGCAGCATTCCCGGCATCAGCAGCGCCGATGATAAAAAACTCGCCGTGGTTTTTGTGTTGGCTCAAGGCTATCAAGAAACGGTGGAGCAGGTGGGTATTCACCCTTTTCTCAAGTTCTGGCATGTTCTGGCAATCGTGTGTGCTGGGGCCATTTTACTACTGGTCAGTGGCTTGCTAGTGATTAACCCGACGTGGCGCCAATGTCTGTTCAAAGGCGTTGGCCGCACTAAGCCTACATCGTCCGATCCTGCATGAGCCAGCTAACAGTATCTGATGAACAGTCTTTAGTCTGGGTGCGCTGGTGGGTGCAGGGTGCGCGGCAGGCTGACGCCAGCTGGCGGCTGGACGAGGCAGGTGTCAGTTCTGAGCTGCTGGCCTTGCTATCGGGCTATGGCTATACGGGTGACGACCAGCTGCTGGGGACGATCTCAACCTGGCCGGCACCGCCAAATATCAACCTGTTGCCCTTGCTGACCCTGAGCGATGCAGGCTGGTCGCGGGTGTTGACCCTGGCTGTGGCTATCTGTGCTGGCAGCCAGCTACTGACCCTGACTGGGCTCGTCCCGGTGGATATGAAATGGTGCCGACGCTTGGGCAAGGCGCTCCAGCCGGGGTGTTGGTTGCCGGACCAATGGCGGCAGGGTAGCCCGCTCATTCAGGGCCTGCGCCTATTGCGGGCATGGGTGGGCGACTTGGTGTGGCAGCGTCTGCGCCTGCGCTTTATCCGTGACGCCATTGAAGAAGCCGAATGTTTTGTCTTCAAGGATCTGCCTGCCTTGCGTCTGACAGCGCTATGGCAGGCGGTCACCTGGTACGCTTTCACTTCCCTCCCATAAGGATTGCCCCATGTTATCCCGACGCAGCCTGATCCTGAGCAATCCCCAGATGTTGTGTGGTGGCCCCGTGCTACGCCGTGAAAATCTGGAGAATAGTCTGCTGGCGGAACAGGTGTTGGAGGCTGCTCGGGTCGAAGCCGAGGCAATGTTAGCCCGAGCCCGGCAGGAGGCTAAGCGTATGGGGGAGGAGGCCCAGGCCGAGGCGCGGGCTGAAGTCTGGCGTCAGGCTGATGCATTGCTCGACGACTGGCAGCAGCAACGTCAGCAGATGTGGGAGCATATTACTACCACTGCCGAAAACCTTGTGGGTCAGGCCTTGCAGAAGTTGGAGGGAGAGCAGCCCGATAGCGCAAGGGTTCGTGTCGTGCTGCACCACCTGATGGCCGCCCGGCCTGGGGAGCCGGCGGGCATGTTGTATGCTCACCCGGACTGGCTGGAAAGTATCACCTTTCAGTTGCAGGAGGCACAAGCACGCTGGACGGTGCGCGCAGATCCACAGTTAGCTCCAGACAGTTTGTGCCTACACACGGAGCTGGGTGACTTCAGCCTCAGTTGGAGCCGCTTGGTCATAGCGCTGTGGCCGCAGCCAGACAGCGAGGCAGTTTGATCGGCTAAAGCCATGGAACCAATCTCTGGCGGCTGCCACTCAGTGCATAGTTTCCGTACTTGGGGTATCACCATGCTTTCTTCCGACGCACTGCGCCGCCGCCTTGACAATAACTTCGAGCGTACGCAAAACGGTTTAGATACTGCGGCCTTAGACATGGACGCGTTTTCCCCGGATGACATGCATGCTTTCAACTCGGCCATACGCCAGTCATCCACCGCCAGCTGGGCAGCGAATCAGGAAATTGTGGTCAAACACAATCTGGCGAAGGCCATCCTCAATGAAATCCGCTGAACTGGCGGTCGCCATACAAGGCTGGTTGGACAGCGGCGACAGCGAACTCAAGCTGCTGATCGGCCGGGCTCCGGTGCGCTTGCAGCGGCGTACGGCTGGGGTGCTGTGTATCGCCACGCTCAGTGTCGCCTGGGGTGGCGATGACCTCGACCTAGAGACCGCCTTGCACTTGTCCGGTCCCAGTTGTCACTACTTTAGTGGCGCTTTGGCTCTGGATCCAGTAATGCATCGGCTGTGTTTGATGCATTACCTAAAGTTCGATGTTGTCACCGCAATTATCCTCGCTCTCGAAGCCTTGATTAATCAATGGGATGTATGGGAAGAGCTGATTAAGTCTAATGCCGATCCATCCTATCGTCTGAATCGTCCTCAGCCCTTGGGAAACTCCTATGTTTAAACGACTATGCGAGTTTTCCGTGTTAGCGATGCTGTCCTGGCCAACGTTGGCGGCAATGCCCGAAGAGTGGCGTCAGTCGGCCTATGCTTATGAGGCCACACAAGCCCCTCTGAGCATTGTGCTCACGGACTTCACCAACGCTTATGGCCTGGGTTTGAGTATGAGCAGCGTCAGCGGTGTAGTGGACGTTAAACTACGGGCCGCCAACGCTCAGGAATTCCTTGATCGACTAGCCTTGGAACACCAGTTTCAGTGGTTCGTCTACAGCGACAAGTTATATATCAGTGCGCAATCTGAGCAACTTTCGCAGCGCCTGAAGGTTTCGACCGATGCGGTGCCGGACCTGAAACAGGCGCTGACAGACATAGGGCTGCTAGACAAGCGTTTCGGTTGGGGCGAGCTGCCCGATGAGGGTGTGGTACTGGTCAGGGGGCCGGCCCGTTATATCGAGTTGATCCGCAGTTTCACCAAAGAGATGGATAAGCCTGAGGAACAGCAACAGGTGATGATTTTTCCGTTGCGCTACGCGTCAGTGGCTGACCGCGAGATTAATTACCGTGGGCAGAGTATGAGCATCCCCGGCGTGTTGACTATTCTCGAAGGGCTATTGGAGAACCGGCAGAATGTGCCCCCTCCCGCTAACGATCCCAATGCCAACATAGAAAGTCTACAAGACATGGGCGACAGCGCCCGAACAAGGCTTTTCAATCACGTCAGTGAACGGGACACTAACCGTGACGAGGCCAAGGTCGCGACCAAGGTAGCGGAGCGGCGCCGGGTCGCGGCTGACGTGCGAAACAACGCCGTGTTGATCTATGACAACCTGGACAAGCACGCGGTATATCAGCAGATGGTGGCGCAACTAGATCTGCCGAGCAAACTGGTGGAAATCGACGCGATCATTCTTGATATCGATCGCACTGAGCTGTCGAACCTTGAATCGCGCTGGTCGGCCCAGGCAGGAGGCGTCAGCTTTGGTAGCTCGTTGCTCACCGGTGGTTCCTCAACATTGTTCATCCGCGATTTCGGTCGTTTCTTCGCCGATATCCAGGCCCTTGAAGGGCAGGGCATGGCTTCGGTGATAGCCCGACCGTCAGTGTTGACCTTAGAGAACCAACCCGCGGTGATCGACTTCAGTCGCACCCAATACATAACTGTCTCCGGCGAGCGAGTTGCCAACATCCAGCCGGTTACCGCCGGCACAAGCCTTCAAGTGATCCCGCGGACCATCCCGGGCGGGCTGCACAACCGCTTCCATCTGATCGTTGATATCGAGGACGGCCAGCTTGAACAAGCCCTCTTTCAGCAGACCCCGACGGTCAGGCGCGGTACCGTCAGCACCCAGGCAGTGATCAGTGAAAATCGCTCCTTGGTGATTGGCGGATTTCATGTCGACCAGCGCGGCGACCAGAAAAATCAGGTACCGGTGCTCGGGCAATTACCGCTGATCGGTTGGCTGTTTTCCTCGACCAAACGCGAGGTGTCGCGGCGCGAACGCTTATTCATCCTTACGCCCCGCTTGCTTGGAGATGATATTGAGCAGGTGCGCGATGTTGCCAACGAAAATCCCGTGAAACTGGAGCGCGCTATGACTTCCGGTCGGCAATCGGGAGGCGCATCAGTGTTGCGGGCGAATATCAGTACAGTGTTCGCCGAATTGGTTCAGGGGCGTACCCCTAATGATGTTCAAATGAGATCATCTGGCGCAGCGTTGCGTGAACTATGTAAAGTTGACAATTCCTTTGTGCTGGATAGTAAGCAGATGCAGTGGTTTAGTGGTACTGATTTTACGGTGGCGGTTGGCGTGGTAAAGAACGTCAGCGTTAGGCCGCAGCGCTTTAACCCGGTATCCTGCTCAGGATCACAGACATTAGCTGTAACGGCTACCTCCGCGCTCCCGTTGCAACCTGGTGAGTCAACTCAGATTTTCGTAGCGTTGCAGTCGCCGGCTGCTTCTTTGCAATCTGTAGCTCCAGCGCGAGTATTAATGTTACCTTCATATTAGCGGAAAACAGGAAGCGGCAGCGACAATGTGAAGTCATTAGTTTTAATGTAATCTCGCCTGGAGAATTCCTGAAAAAGACCTTGGTCGCCGGTGTAACTACCCTCAACTTCCGCCGGCTGCTGGAGCGTCATGAGTTGAACGACGGCATCATGAATTGATACTGTCCCAAGGTGCGGTGGTCGATCCGGCGATCATTCATGCCCCGAGTTTATCCGGGAGTAAGGACATAAAGGCATCCCCAAAATGTATAAGATGAAGAAAAGTAATATGTGTTTTTTTGGATAAAATCGCACATTGGCGTTAATGCTGAGTCGAGTCAGGTTCATATCCGGGTTGGCATGGCGGTGAATGCGGCAGACCGTCCCTAGAAAATAAGCTCTGCTACTAGCCGGGGCCGTTTAAGATCCAGTAAGGAAGGTGATTAAATGAGATTGCGCAACGTAAGTATTACAGTAATGAGTCTGCTTTCGTTGAGTGCTTGCACTTTACCTTTTAAAGATTCTTGTGATTCAGCTGCTTGTCAGAAGTTCCTAGCCCAAAAAGTTCAAATGGCTGTCTGGTGGTCTCCAGCATTGCGTGACGGAGAGAATGAGTATAGTACGGTAACGATCGATGAGTGAAACGATTTTGCAGAGCAAAAATCGGGAGGCGTTCCTTGCCTTTGTCGATGAAAAGCGTGCTTGTACGTGGCAATGGGCTCTGGGCATTGAATTCATTTGCAGTAAGCAGAGCTTGGGCTGGGAACTCACCCTAAATATACAGCGTCAGACACAACGGCCAGATCTATTTGCCGAGACGCTGAAACGTCGTTTTGAAGGCGTCGAGCTATACGAGCATTGCTTTATATGCCTGAATAGTCAGCTTACTTTTGTGATTTGGCATGAACTGCATAATGAGCATCAGCGCGAACAAGTAAGCGAGTTGATTTACCTGCTCTTGTCCTTGTCAGGCCAGAGTGTTGATGGTAATAATCATTCCGCGCGGAGATATTTACGATGATTTTTCCATTCGGGTTGTCCGTCTGTACTCTGCTTATAATTTCTTACGAGCGAGCGTATCCGTGCTCGTAACCTGCATTGTTGTGGGTTCAAATTAACTGCGTTCAGACTTGCGTTGGGGGCGTCTGTTAGTAATCAATTTATGCTGCGTTACATTAGATGGGGTACTGTGTGACGAGTTATGAAAAATTCATCCATAGTTCCCTCTGCCTCAGAAGGGCTATCCCTTTATCGTGGCATCTCTGGGGTGCAGTTCCGCGGCAACAATGCTTCAAATTCTCTCCCGACTCAGCTTGCGGCAAACGCTCCAGCTTGTGATATGGGTTCCCTGCGGTGCTTGAGTATTACCTTTTGTACGGATCTAAGAAAATGATTAATCTTGGCGTGGTCATATTCAGCTTTTTTTAAGCATTTTAGCGGGGTCGAAATTTTTTACGTTTGCTCGATGCAACTATGGAACTGTTTTTTTTATTTTGCCACTCATATAACTGAGGCAGTACTTACTGTTTCAACATTTGATTTTTAGGGGTTAATTATGTTTCCGCTATTGGCTGTAGCCGCTCTCCCAATAATTGGTCAGGCTTTGAGTTCTATTTTTACTCCTGCTCCAGACATGACTGAAATCAATAAACTAAATGAGGAAACTAGTAAGGCCATGGAACAAACTAACAAGAGCTTAGTCGATTTTGGAAGCGCAATGAAAGACCTGAGTGCTGTGAGCTTGAGTATGTCAGATCCTATGGGTGAGTCTTTTCGCCAGCCTATGCAGCACGTTCCTACGCCTTCATTATGGAAAGTATAGGTGCGTATACCCTTTGATATGGGATGGGACCTGGCACCATTGTATTTTCTCACGCGCTGGTTGGGCTGTGCGGCATAGTCGCACTTGGAAAAGACACCTGTTGCGGGAGAATATTGCTTCAGAAAATCGATTCACCATATTGTGAGATTGACGCCGCGTAATCTTAAAAAAAAACGGTTTTAGCCCCAGTTCTTGATAAAAATGGTAATTTTAGTGGTGCTCGACTTCACTAATTTTATTTCGTCAAGGAACCGTTTTCGGCTAAAGCACCACATCAATATGTAACATGTAAACAATAAGTGGGTATCGTTATGGCTATTATGAATTCAAGTGATGCAGCCAAATATACTAGCATGAATTTCAAATCGTTTGATACGGATAACAATGGCTGGGTTAGTATGGAAGAGCTGCGTAAAAAGGCAGATCAACCTGGGTCCACTTTTTCCGGCAAAAAAGACTCGCTCGCCGCACAAGCTTTACTTAATGATTCGGATATTTTGTATGAGGCAGATAAGACTGATGTTTTTCAATCCAGAGATGGGGAATTTACTCAGGCGAGCCTAAAGAAGGCTGGCGATAGGAATGCCGGAGTCGATTTTTCAAATAATACAAGTTTAAATCCGAATGATTTTGGTGGTGTGGGTCAGTCGAAGCGAAGTCAGCATGGAGGAAATGGAAGTGGTGCAGAAAATTCGGATAACCCTATGAACAATATGATGGACATGATTAAAGACATGATGAAGAGCCTTATGGATATGATGTCATCATTATTTAACAAGCCTGCTTAAGGGTTCGGATTGAAGGTTTGAACTTGATCTGACAGTTGCTGGCTTCTCTGGCAGTGACTGTTAGATCAAACGCTTTCAGCCACGCTTATTCGTCATATCGGTAATGTTGCAAGTACCACGCCGCGTGAGGCGATACATTGAGTCTGCGCCTGATGGTCAAGTATGCCGCGGTTACGGCTTGGCAGGTACGATAGGTTTGGCCTGCTTCGATTTGGCTGATTTGCTCTAGAAAACTGTAAGAAACTTGGCGAAGGAACACCAGAAACATTCGATTTCCTGGGAGGGTACGCATTTCTGCGATCAAATCAGGAACGGTAAACGGCGAAACCAGCGTATGCGATCCATGAAGCACCCGTTTACCGTGACATTTCCGGTGAGCAGTTCCACGGCAGCAATGCTTCATAGTCGGTTACTGACTGCACATGCGGCAGTCGCTCCAGTACGTGGCGCTGCCACGTATAGGGCTCTTTGCCGTTGACCTTCGCGGTTTCGACCGGGCTGTAGATCTGGGCGCTGGCAGTCGCGCCTTTGGGCGTATCGCTGAACAGCCATGCCTTGCGCCCGATCACAAACGGTTTAATTGCACGCTCTGCCGGGTTGTTGTTGATCGGTAAAAAGCCGGCCTCCACGTAACGCTCCAGCCGGCTCCAGTTGCTGGCCAGATAGTTAACGGCCTTGCCAAGCACACTTTGCGGCGTCACCTGAAGCTGTGTTTTATCCATCCAGCTTTTCAACTGAGCCAGGATCGGCAGGCTCTTTTCATGACGCTCAATAAAACGCTGTTCATCGCTGACATCCTTGAGTTCGCGCTCAATGCCGTACAGCTTGTTGATCATCGCCAGCGCGATATCGGCACGTCCCGTCTTGCACTTGGGCTGCACTTTTTGAGCATCGACGAACTTGCGCCGGGCATGGGCCATACACACCAGACGCTCCACGCCCGGTTGTAACGCCAACGCGTTATATCCCGCGTAATCGTCGGTCATGACATAGCCGCGATAACTTTCCAGCAGGCGCAACGGCACATCCTGCGCACGGCTGGAGGTGTAGTCGAACAGCACGACTTTTCGATCCGGCGGCCCGCTGGCCTGTACCCACATCCAGGATTGGCTAGTCGGGTCTCGATCCGGTTCTTTAAGTACCTGGATGCGGGTTTCATCACAGTGAATGACGGGGCTTTCCAGCAACCGGTCGCGCATCAAATTCAACAGCGGCTGGAGGTGCTCGCCGCACTGGATGACCCAGCGTGCCAAGGTCTGGCGTGGAATATCGATGCCATGCCGGCTGAGTACCGTCTCGAAGCGGTGCAGCGGTAGGCCGTCGACATACTTGGTGGTCAGCAGCATCGCCAGCACGCTCGGGCTGGCCATGCTCTTCTCGATCAACTGAGCGGGTTTGTCAGCGGTGACCGGAGCCGTTTCACAACCGCGGCAACCGTAGACTTTGCGGATGTGTTTGATCACCCGGATCTGCATCGGCACGATGTCCAGCTGATCGCTGGTTTCTTCATTGATCACATGCTTGCGGCAACCACAGGCACAGGTCAGTTCGTGTTCAGGCAGTTTGTGGATGACTTCAATACGCGGCAGATCAGCCGACAGTGGCTTGCGCTTGCCACGGCGCGGAACTGGAGCAACGACTTTTCCTC
The DNA here is from genome assembly GCF_059716105.1 of Pseudomonas sp. LBUM1652. Taxonomy (NCBI): domain Bacteria; kingdom Pseudomonadati; phylum Pseudomonadota; class Gammaproteobacteria; order Pseudomonadales; family Pseudomonadaceae; genus Pseudomonas; species Pseudomonas sp. LBUM1652. Next base: position 1,599,370 of record NZ_CP166804.1, read on the forward strand.
ATCGGCATCGCCGACGACGGGCATTGGTTCGCTTTCGGGTTCGTTGAACAAGGCCAGTTGCGGCGTGTTGGGCTCGACTGTTTGCTCGGATTTACGACCGAACAAACGGTCGCGTAACAACTTGATCTGTTCTTTCAGGTCGACAATATGCGTTTCGTAAGCCTGACCCACTTCCTGCTGGCGAGCGAGCGCGTCGAACGCATCAAGCAGCATTTGCTTGAGAAGTTCTGGGTCATCAGGAAGGTGTTCAGGGGTAATCCCCCCTGAAATCAGTGCTCGTCAGAAGTAGAATTTTCTCCTAATCGGATCAAGGAAATTTTGCGTGAAGACATCACGTTTTTCAGACAGCCAAATCATCGCCATCCTCAAGCAAGCCGAAGCCGGTAGTCCGGCCCCCGAGCTGTGTCGCGAGCACGGCATCAGCACGGCCACCTTTTACAAGTGGCGCACCAAGTTCGGCGGCATGGATGCATCATTAATGGCTCGGTTGCGCGAGCTTGAGGAGGAAAACCGCCGGCTCAAGAAGATGTACGCTGAGGAGCGTCTCAAGGCTGAAATCATCCAGGAGGCGATGGCAAAAAAGTGGTGAAGCCATCTCGACGACGAGAGATGGCGCGCCAAGCCGTTCATTCAGGTCGAATCAACATCAAACTGGCCTGTGCAGTCTTCGGCGTCAGCGTCGCCTGTTATCGTTACCAGCCACGGTTGTCGTCTGAAAACGCCCTGATTGCTGACCTGCTGATTCGGCTGACGCACAACCAGCGCAACTGGGGTTTTGGCTTGTGCTTCTTGTATTTGCGCAGCGTGAAAGGCCATCGTTGGAACCACAAGCGGGTGTATCGGATTTACCGCGAACTGGAACTGAACCTGCGGATCAAGCCGCGCAAGCGGATCGTGCGCGAGAAACCGGAGCCGTTGGCGGTACCAGTGACGATCAACCAGTGCTGGTCAATGGACTTCATGCATGACCAATTGTCCGACGGACGCAGCTTTCGGATATTCAACGTGATCGATGACTTCAATCGCGAAGCGCTGAGCATGGAAATCGATCTGTCGTTACCAGCGGAACGTGTAGTACGTGCTCTGGATCAGGTGATCGAGTGGCGTGGTAAACCGCAGGCCATCCGCAGCGATAACGGCCCGGAGTACATCAGCACCAAGCTGACACTGTGGGCCGAAAAGCAGGGGATTCGATTGGAATACATTCAGCCAGGAAACCCGCAGCAGAATGCTTACGTCGAGCGCTACAACCGAACCGTACGGTATGACTGGTTGGGACATTACTTGTTTGAATCGATAGCCGAAGTTCAGGACTACGGCACGAACTGGATTTGGACGTACAATCACGAACGGCCGAATATGGCCCTTGGAGGTATCACCCCCAAACAGAAGTTGGCCCTCGCGGCTTGAACTCTACTTCTGACAAGTACTGAAAATGGGGGGATTACCGATGCACTCGGCTTTGGAACGGGCTGCCAAGGACGTTGAGTGGCAACCTCTTATTTCGACCTCTCAGCAGAAGGCCACTGACGCCTGTTAGCTCAGGTTGAAATCGAGACAGGCCGAGCCTAAGAAATTGAGCTTCACTTGACTATCAGCACCGACAAATCTAGTTCAATGACCCGACCACCGTTTCGGGCTAATTCGACTCGCTGCGCATGAGTTAGATATTTACCAATCTGATAAGCAATGCCGTGTTGTATGGCGACCTGGAAAAGCCTGTCCAGGTGACTCTGGCCCGTGAAGCCCTGAGTGTCTGCTTCACGGTCAGGAGCTTCGGCGAGCCCATCCATGACCGCAAATTACCCTTTGTTTTTGATCCGAAGGCGCGGTATTCGACCTATACGGAAGACAGTAAGTAGAAATCTGCCGGGCTGGGTCTTGGCCTTTTCATTGCGGCGGAGATCGTCAATGGGCCCGACAGAAACATCGAGGTAGTGTCGACGCTTGAGTGGTCTCAGTGCCTTAGGAACTTAGCATTCGCCCGCAAATTCAGAATCCGCGGATTCCGATAGCCGTTGTTAGCTGAGCTCATCAATATCTTGTCGCCAACGGTGGCGTTGTCAGCCCCTGATTTTTTCCAAGGTCACAACAATGCGCTCAGCCGCCTTTTGGTCACCGTGGCGTTTGAGGTGGCTAGCCACTTGGTTCAACTGCTGCGCCGTGAGGCCAACATTCATGCCGATCTTCAGGTGCGACTCCAACTGCGACGCTAACCCTGGCATCGCGACAAGTGCCCCGACTGTGGCCAGTTCACGAGTAGCCCAATCGAAGTTGTCTCCAGCGAAGATATCGCCGAACAGGTGAAGCTTCAGAAACTGGTCAATCGCAGGGGCGAACCCAAACAACGGTCCTGAGACCGGTGCATCCACCAGACGGGTTTGATTGTCTGTGCCCAGGTCGAGCAAAGCGTGCCCCGACGGCACGGGGCCTGGTTCGCATCTCGGCTCGTCTTGAACTCCGCGTGCTTCGCGCTCTTGCAAAACGCTCATCAGCAGCGACAGTGAATTGAGGCTGCGCGGGAACCCGGCGTACGCATATCCAAAGTCGAACGCTCTATTCAACCCCCTCTCTAGTGTCGGGCCAGTAATTTTGTGCGGCGCCTTCACCTGTGCTTATCTATCGGTTTAATCGCTCTTATAGTCTGCGTTTTAGCGTCGCTGTGTTTTGTCGAGCTTATGATGCGGTTTAGACGAAGGCATCTGCAAAGAAATTGTTCTCTACTAACCCTAGCTTTTCAATAAAATCGCGGCGAGCGGAGTCCACAACTGGACTTGCCCCTACAAAACCGGACACCAACTCCCTGTTAAATTAATGCTGCCGCCAAGCGCCTGAACTCCCTCGGTGAGCGATAGTTCAATGCGCTGTGCGGATGCTGCTCGTTGTAGTGCTCGAAGGCAATTGCCAGGTTACGCAACGCCGTTTCTCGATCTGGCTTGGGCATGTGCGCCACGTAATCTCGCTTAATCGTCTTCACGAAGCTCTCGGCCATGCCGTTGCTCTGCGGGCTGCGTACCGGGGTGGTCACCGGCTGCAAGCCGATCTGTCGAGCAAACAGGCGTGTCTGTTCGGCGGTGTACGCCGAACCGTTGTCGCTTAGCCATTGAAGTGGCGTGGTGGGCAGTTGATCACCAAAACGCTTCTCCACGCTTTCCAGCATCAAGTCGCGGATATCATCGCCGCTGTACCCGGTCGGGCTTGCCACCCAGCCGATGGCTTCGCGATCACAGCAATCGAGGGCGAAGGTCACGCTCAGTTTGGCGCCGTCCTCGCAGCGGAACTCAAAGCCGTCCGAGCACCAACGCGTATCGCTGGTTTTCACCGCAATACGGCCTTCGTGCCGACGCGGCACGCCGGGCTGTTTGATCCGGCGTTCAAGCAAAAGGTTGTGGTCACGCATCACCCGGCAAACCCGTTTCACGTTGACCGCCGGCAGCGAGCGCTTTTCACGTGCACGACGCAGTAGTCCCCAGACGCGACGGTATCCATAGCTGGGCAGTTCGCTGACCTCTTGCTGGATTTCAGCGACCAGCTCTACATCGTTCACAGGCCTGCTTCGCCGCACTTTGAGCGATACCGATTGCTTGATTCGAACCGTTAATTGCGAGCGCGCTACACCGAGACATTTACTGACCAGCTTCACTGGTCGTCCCCCGGCAACAAGGGTGAGTGCGCAATCCATTTTCGCGACCGGGCGATCTCCACGGCCTCTTTGAGGATTTCGGCTTCCATCGTTTTTTTGCCCAGCATCCGTTGCAGTTCACGGATCTGCTTGAGCGCATCGCTCAGCTCGGAGGCAGGCACCACGGCTTCGCCAGCACTGACCGCCGACAGGCTGCCGTCCTGGTACAGCTTGCGCCACAGGAACAGCTGGTTGGCATTGATGCCGTTGCGCCGAGCGACGACCGACACACTTTGTCCTGGCTCAAGGCTCTCGCGAACCATGGCCAGCTTTTGCTCTGGGCTCCAGGGGCGCCGCCGCTCCTGGCCCAAATCTATGGTCACCCCATTTTTTGCAATACTGATTAACGGGTGAAGTGGTTGGTTTGCTTAAATCTATCCGGCGTCTATTGGGGCAAGCCCCGCGCCACGATGAGAGTCGCGCCTGGCGATCCTAAAAAGCTCCTCGGCTTCAAAAGCCGATTTGGGCGACAGGTTCTTCGCCAGGCCGGTTGGCCGTTCACGTCATCTGTTGTTCAGCTATCGCAAAACCTGAAAGGTGAATCGTGGTACTGCAGCAACCGCAGGGTCAGGCAGCCATGGTGCTTGGTGCTGCTTCATATTCGGTATGGTTGGCCGCTATTGCCCAGGCGATCCGCGCCAGTTTGTTGACCAGCGCGCAGGCCACCACATTGGAGTGACGTCGCGTCAGCAACAAGCGCACCCAGTCAGCCAAGGGGCCCTTCTGGTGTTCCAGTCGCTGCATGTAAACCCTGGAACACTGAACCAACGGCGGATTCAACCGGTCGTCGCAACACCTTTGATCGAGGTGTTTATGGGACGACCTGCAGGCTGGATGCAGAAGCTGACGGGGCGAGGAGCGATGCGTTCGCCAGGTGCGCCGTCACTTCGCAGTGAGATCGAGCGGCTCTTTTGGAAACAGATCGCTACCGGTATCACAAGCGAAAAGGCAGCAGAGGCCGTTGGCGTTTCATCAGCGGTAGGCACACGCTGGTTCCGTCATCGGGGCGGGATGCCATTATTCATGTCAAACCACATATCAGGACGGTACTTATCGTTCGCAGAGCGAGAAGAGATTGGGCTGCTTCGGGCGCAAAGTGTTGGTGTGCGTGAGATTGCCCGGCGCCTTGGACGAAGCCCATCGACAGTTTCACGGGAGCTGACACGTAATGCTGCAACTCGTTGCGGTCGGCTTGAGTATCGAGCTTCAGTCGCGCAATGGAAGGCAGAACTGGTTGCCAAGAGGCCGAAACCAGCGAAACTGGTGGCTAATTCGCGACTGCGTCACTACGTGCAAGACCGTCTGGAGGGCAAGGTTCACGACGCTGATGGCCGTGAGATTGCTGGGCCTCGACAAGCTCCGTTCAAAGGTCGAAATAAACCACATCGCAGTGACCGTAAATGGGTCAGTGGCTGGTCGCCCGAACAGATTACCAACCGGCTACAGATCGATTTTCCAGACGATGAATCCATGCGCATCTCTCACGAATCCATATATCAGGCCCTCTACATTCAGGGTCGAGGGGCTCTCAAGCGCGAACTCGTGAGCTGTCTGCGCACAGGGAGAGCATTGCGCGTGCCGAGAGCTAGGGCGCAGGCTAAAGCGTGGGCACATGTCAGCGAGGACGTCATGATCTCCAGTCGCCCTGCCGAGGTGGAAGACCGGGCTGTACCAGGGCATTGGGAGGGCGACCTGATCATCGGTCTGAACCGTTCTGCGATTGGAACGCTGGTCGAGCGCTCAACTCGATTCACCATGCTCGTCCATCTGCCTCGCGAGGAAGGTTATGGGCTAATTCCCCGGACGAAGAACGGCCCGGCGCTTGCCGGCTACGGGGCTGTAACCATGGCCAACGCACTGAAGAAGACGGTGACTGATCTGCCCGTCGAACTTTGGCGATCTTTGACTTGGGATCGTGGGAAGGAGCTATCGGATCACGTTCGATTTACCATCGAGTCCGGAGTGAAGGTCTTCTTTGCTGACCCTCATAGTCCATGGCAGCGCGGCACGAACGAGAATACGAACGGTCTTCTGCGCCAATACTTCCCGAAGGGTACCGACCTGTCTCGCTGGAGTGCCCAAGAGATCCAAGCCGTAGCTCATGCGCTGAACACAAGGCCACGAAAAACACTCGGCTGGAAAACACCTGCCGAAGCGCTGAACAAGTATCTAAAATCAATTCAACAATCCAGTGTTGCGACGACCGGTTGAATCCGCCACTTTTTCAGTAAAATTCACGGATGCCTATCGCCGACGAAATCGCCGCCCTCAACCTTGATCCCGCACTGCGGGAGCAGATCATGGCCGCGCTTTCACAGAGGGCGGATGTCGATAAGTTACGTGCCCAGGCTCAACACGACGCCTTGAAAATCCAGGCATTGACCCTTGAATTGGCGCACTACAAGCGCATCCGGTTTGGGGGCAGAAACGAGGCGTTGTCACCCGAACAGCGTGACCTTTTTCAAGAAACGGCCGATGCCGACTGCGCTGCCATTGAGGTTGAGGTTGACGCGCTCGTACCTGAACAGCGAGCACGGCGCTCTCGTGCCGGTCGTCAGCCGCTGCCAGAACATCTGTCCCGTATCGAACATCGCCACGATCCCGAGGCATGTCATTGCCCCGAGTGCGGCGGTGAATGGGTCAAAGTAGGCGAAGATATCACCGAGCAATTGGATGTCGAGCCTGCAAAGTTCTTTGTACATCGTCATGTCCGCAGCAAGTACGCCTGCCGACCCTGTGAACGTATTGTTTCAGCAGACGTTGCGCCGGCCATCATCGACGGCGGCATGGCGGCTGCCGGACTGATTACCTGGGTGTTGATCAGTAAATATCTCGATCATCTTCCGCTGTATCGTCTTGAACAGATTGCCAACCGCGCCGGTGTGACCCTGGCACGCTCAACCTTGGCCGACTGGGTGGGCCGATATGGATTTGCCTTGCAACCGCTGGCTGATCGATTGGCCGAACTGTTGCGCCAACGCCTGATCCTGCATGCCGACGAAACACCGGTACAGCAACTTGACCCTGGCAAGGGCAAAACCAAACGAGCCTATTTGTGGGTCTATCGCAGCAACGACCTGGGTCCTGGGGCGGGCATCACGGTATTTGATTACCAGGCCGGGCGCAGTGGCGCGCACGCACGAGCTTTTCTGGATGACTGGAAAGGCCACTTGGTGGTTGACGATTACGCGGGTTACAAGGCGTTGTTTACTCAGGGCGTTACCGAAGTGGGCTGTATGGCACATGCACGTCGCAAGTTTTTTGAATTACATGCGGCGAATCAAAGTGCGGTAGCGGCAGAGGCTTTGCAGCGGATCGCTGAACTGTACGAAATCGAATCACGGGGCCGAACACTGACCTGTGAAGCACGCCAACAACTGCGCACCGGCGAAGCAGTGGTCAAGTTGCAGGCACTGCATCAATGGCTGCTATCAACCCGCCCAGGTGTGGCGAACGGCAGCGGCTTGGCCAAGGCAATGGACTACAGCCTCAAGCGCTGGGTGGCGTTGTCACGCTATGCCGGCAGCGGTGATTTACCCATTGATAACAACGCGGTGGAGAACGTCATCAGGCCGATAGCCGTTGGTAAGAAGAACTGGTTGTTTACGGGTTCTGAAAGGGCCGGTCGCCGCGCTGCCGCGATTCAGAGTTTACTGGCAACGGCGAAACTCAATGGGCTGTAACCCCGTCGGCCTGGCTGCGCGATACGCTGGAAAAGCTCCCGACGTGGCCTAACAGCCGGATTGATGAGTTGCTGCCGCGGGGGTGAGAGGTGGTTTGCAAGGTGGCTGGGCTGGACGCTTACGGACAATCGCCTCGTCGGTGGCATCGGGCGATGTTTTGAATCGCTCAGATTCAAGGCGCTTGAGCCAAAGGCAGAAGCCGTTGCGCTCCCAGTACAAAATCTTCACGCGGTTGCGCGGTTTGTTGAGGAAGACGAAGAGCACCGGGTCAAACACGGCGACCTTGATGTCCAGCTCGACCAGCGCAGCCAGGACATCAATGGATTTTCGGAAGTCGACGGGCTTGGGGTACAGATACACTTTTTCGACTTTTGCGTCGGGTCGCATCATGGCGGATGGGCTCCAGAAAGGAATCGGGAGCACAGCATCCGGGATCAATTGGCGGCTTTGAATGTGGGGTTCATGGAGCGGTTACTATCGAATCGTGATGAAGGGCGAGTCGCTGCGACGTAAAAAGACGGAAGAAGAAGCGGCATCGTGACCGATGCGGTTAGAATTTAGACCCCGCGCAATCGGGTGGAGGAACCGGTCACGTTGTTAGCGAAATGACCGGTCACGATGAGCGAAATACGCACTCAGGCAGCAAGGGCATCAAAAATCGGTGGGGACTTCAGACCTTCCTTAACTGCCTGAATTTCAGTGGGTAAGGGAACCTGCGACCTTACCTTATTGATGCACCAGCGCCGATAGGAAGCTTAAGTTCGCTATAATCGGCAGGCATTGGCGTTTTACTTTCAGGCATGCCTTTAATCTTATGTAACATATCTTTGGTTGGCAATATAAATTGCCCATCGTTTCGGGACAATATCAACTCATTTATATTTCCACCGTGTTTTAAATGCTGAATGACCTCGTCAATGCCAAATGCGCGCGACTCATTTAAGGGGTGATCCCCTTTGTTCACCCAAACATGCAGGTGCAAGGTAGCGGTTGAAGGCGCCACCGGAAAATGGAAAAATAAATTAACCTTATCTTTTTCAGCAGACACCCCATAGATATCAACTAAATGCTGAAGGCTATCCCGCTTTAGTTTTTCCAGCATCCCAACATCACCCTGCTCCAAATCCAATATAGAGGTTAATGACTTCACGCCCGATGTTAACTCAGCGCTATATTGATTTAATTCCTCCTTCTGGTTAGCCGGTGCTTTTCCTGTTGAAGGGTCACCCTTCATTTCCTGAATCAAATCATGTGGCACTGTAGGATGAACGGCCCAGGCCGTCAGCTGGATGCCTTCTGGCCTAGTGGCCAAATCCGTGATTTGTCCAGCGGTGTAGGTTTGCGACATGTAGGGAATATTCGGGTAAATTAGAAACCCATTGCCCGTTCCCAACGGGGCAGAGTAATGGAAGACATCGGGATTTCTTTTGTACACCTCACTGTATACCTTATCGCCTGGCTCCCGGCTGTTACCGCGTAGCAGCTCAACCAGAAACTGGGTGGAATTTTCATTTTTGTACGTTTCCTTGAGCTGTGCCAGATTTGTTGTTGTCAGTGTTACCTGAGCCAGGTCGTTAGTTTGATATTTTTGCAAACCTCTTGGGTTTAGCCATCTGAAACTGCCATAGTCGTCTTCAGATTGTTTGGATATATAGGCGCCATGGGTCAAATCGGCGGTGCCGGAGTTGTCTTGCTTGATCAGCACATGATACTTGTCTTGATTTAGCTGGCTCAGGGTTTTCCGATTGTCATCAATACCATAAGCATCTAATGTTTTGCGGATCGCAGAGCTTTCGTGTTGCTTCAGGCTGGCCTGAGAGTTACGTACTGCCTGTACATCCGGGGTCTGATGGCGAGAGTGACTCGAGTCTGCGGGCAAAGTCGCAGCAGAAGGCTGCAACGCCTGAATTGAAATCATTAGTTATCTCCTGTAATTGTCATGTTGCCCGTTGCAGGTGCGTTGGCTGCGCTCAGTCACTAAGGCTTGCCCGATCGCACTGCAACGTACAAAAGAACGGGTATAAATCGATTACAAAGGCAGGTTTAGAATATTGTCGCGCATCCCTTTAAATGGAATGCCGCTAATATCCTTAATGGAATCTGAGGTCGGTAAAAAATAGGTTCCCCCGTTTCGGTCAAGGACAAGATCGCTAATCTCTTTTCCAGACTTAAGATGCGCAATAATCGTGTCGAGATCGAAAGACCTTGGTTCATTCAGCGGGTGATCGCCTTTGTTTACCCAGGTATGCAAATGAAGGGTCGCGGTTTTTTCTGCAACGGGAAAATGAAAAAACATTCTTGTATTGTCATGTTCATTTACAGCATAGATATCTCGAAGATGTTGCACTGTCTCTTGTCGCAATTTTTCGAGCTGTGGAAGATGCTCTTGTTTTAAATTTAGAATGCTGGTCAAGGAGTCAATCTGCATTTTTTTATCAATCATCATTTGTGGTGTCTTCTGGCTTGCTTCAAACCTCTCGGAGCCTGATTGATGATGTCGCGACTCCAGGAACGAGGACTGTATACCCGGATGAATCGCGTAGGTACACAAGATGATCCCATGTTTGCTATTTTTGAGTGTCTCGGGAGCATTGACATAGGCATCTAACACTTTTGCATCACAGTACGGTGTATTGGGCCTAATGAGATAGCCATGCTGCGTGCGATCGATCGGCGAGACAAACTTAGCCAGACTCTCATTCCGGCGATAAAGATCAGTATCCAGACAGGCCTCTGAATTGAGTATCTTGGTGAGAAAATCCGGCAAGGGAGTCTCCGAGTAGGTCTCACTGAGCTGTGTTAACTGATCTTTATTCGTAAAGATGATAACAGCGACATCTGGGGTTTGATATTTCATCAGACCCTTTGGATTTAACCAGTTAAAGTTGCCATAGTCATCCTCACCCTGTTTAGATACATAGGCACCGGAGGTTAAATCAGGGGTGCCTGAGTGGTCTTTTTTAACCAAAACATGGTATTTATCCTGATTTAGCTGGCTTAACGCTTTCCGATTATCGTCTATGCCATAGGCGTCCAGCGTTCTGTGCATCGGCGAGTTTTGAGTGTTGTGCACCGCCTGCACATTTAGGGTCTGATTGCGCTGATGACTTTGCTCAGTCGGTGTAATAGAGGTAGAACGATGCAATGCTTGGATTTGGGTCATTGCCTATATCCTTGATAATAAAGAATCGATTGGGCTTGTATTATTAGGCGCCTGCCTGGGAAGCAACAGCGTTAGCCAGAATACTGCCTCACTAGCGCGTTTATATCATCCTGCGCGATAGACTTGGCGTGGATATCGAGCTCGTTAATATTGACGCCTTGTGCCACCAATCGAGCTAAAAGATATTCGAGTTGAGGCCGCTGGGGCGTATAGTGGCCGGAATCCAGATGAAATGATTTCGCTTTTCCCTGTTCAATGAGTATCATGCCCGCTGATAAAACCGGCTTACCTTCTGTCGTCGAAGTATGTTGCCATTTGCCTTTTTCATACGGGTGAACAAAGATATTTCCGTCGCGATGGATAACAATAGCAGCGTGGCCCTCCATCCCGCCCTTGCCTGGTAAATGTGTCGTATCTAATAACTTACCCCCTGCTTTCCATTCACCTTTTGAAAGCGTTACCCGATAGTCAGTGGCTTGGTCTGGGGACAGATAATTGATATAGCCGACATCCTGCGACAGAGGGTGCTTAGGTTTATTCTTGAGCGTATTGATTTCAACATCGGGATGTTGATCAATCCATTGGAATAGCCCAGTCATGCTATTAGCGTCTTCCTGCCATGCACTTAATGCACCGGACTGTCCGTCAAGGCCGTTCAACGAAATCCTATCGCGATGCTTTGGATCTTTAATTTCCAGCCAGTATTTTGGGTTAGCACCTGCTTCCCCACAGCTTTTTCTTGGCATCATTTCCATGATGAATTTTGCGGTCTCTTTGAAACGCATCATGCTTGGGGAGTTTTTTATCGTTTTAACTGGTAGTGACGGAGGCTCACCCTGCTGTTCTGCTTGGTATCCGCTGACCTGAGCGAGGTGATTGACTTTAATTTCCAGCATTAAACATCCTCCTTCATCGGTGGTTAGATATAATTTTCAGTGCGCCATGGAAACCATGAATGACTTGGCTGAATTTATTTTCAACTAATGCACGCGGGTTAACTAACGCTTTTAGTTCGAAGCCATCACTGCACTTACCTAACGTTAAGTGACCCGTTTCAACGTATTCCATTACGGTTGTGATGACGGGCATGATGCGCCTGGCATTGTCTATCAATAGCTCTTCGCTAATCGGGATAAATGACCAAATGAAGAGGCGATCGTCGACCAATGAAATATTAATAGATCGCTCTTCATTCATATCAATAGCTATGGTTGAGTGTGAGTCAAAACCGTGCAACAAGCGGTCTGGAACCCCCAGTTCGGTCAGTGCATCGCGAACCAACAAACTAAGTTCATGATGAATGTTTTGAGAGAATGATAATGGGCTGTAGGTCATGAACTTCAACGACCTGCCCAAGGAGTGGGTTTGACGATCAATTTTTCTATTCATGGTATTTCCTTTAAGAAAAAACAGGTCATATATTTATCTATAACCCAATAAGCATGAGAGGGTAATCCCCCCATTTCCAGTACACGCCAGAAGTAGAGATCAAGCCACGAGGGCTAACTTCTGTTTGGGGGTGATGCCTCCGAGCGCCATATTCGGGCGCTCGTGATTGTACGTCCAGATCCAGTTCGAGCCGTAGTCCTGAACTTCGGCGATCGACTCAAACAAGTAATGCCCCAGCCAGTCATAACGTACCGTGCGGTTGTAGCGCTCGACGTAGGCATTCTGCTGCGGGTTACCCGGTTGGATATATTCCAGCCGGATGCCCCGTTTCTCGGCCCACCCCGTGAGCTTGGCGCTGATAAATTCTGGACCGTTATCGCTACGGATCGCCTACGGCTTTCCACGCCATTCAATGACCTGATCCAGCGCACGAACCACACGTTCAGCCGGTAGCGACAAATCAATTTCCATGCTCAGGGCTTCACGGTTGAAGTCGTCAATCAGATTGAAAACCCGAAAACTGCGCCCATCCGCTAATTGATCGTGCATGAAGTCCATCGACCAGCACTGGTTGGTGGCCTCAGGAACGGCCAGCGGTTCGGGCTTCTCGCGCACGATGCACCTGTGTGGCTTGATCCGCAAATTCAGTTCCAATTCACGGTAAATCCGGTACACCCGCTTGTGGTTCCAGCGATAGCCTTTCACGTTGCGCAGGTACAGAAAGCACAAGCCAAACCCCCAGTTACGCTGGTGATACGTCAGTCGAATGGGGATTCCATGACCATCCGGACACCCATTCCACCAACATCCGGACACTGATTCCACGCTGATCCGGACACTCATTCCACGAGCATCCGGACACTTTCAGGCAGGCAGCAACGCAGGATTATTCACTACCATCGACCTCTTTTTTCGAAGCGAAGAGGTCGTCGTGGAGCGTTTATCCATGCGTAAAATCCGAGAGGTACTACGCCTAAAGTTCGACGCCGGCCTGTCCGTGCGCAAGATCGCCAAAAGTTTATCCATTGGCCATTCAAGCGCGGGAGACTACCTTTGCCGGTTCGCAGCCAGTGGGCTTCAGTGGCCCATCGATATCTCTGATGCAGAGCTGAACCGACGCCTGTTTCCGCCGGCAGTACCGGTGCCGAGCGACCAGCGCCCGATGCCTGACTGGGCTTGGGCGCATGCCGAGTTGCGCCGCCCCGGCGTAACTCTGCCCCTGCTTTGGCAAGAGTACCGACTCGCTCACCCGCAAGGCTTCCAATACAGCTGGTTCTGCGAGCACTACCGCCTCTGGGCCGCCAAGGTCGACGTTGTCATGCGCCAGGAGCACCGTGCCGGCGAAAAGCTGTTCGTCGATTACGCCGGACAGACCGCGCCCATTATCGACCGACAGACCGGTGAAATCCGTCAGGCCCAGATCTTCGTCGCGATCGTGTCCCAGGACGTGGTGTAACTCCCGTGCTCTTGGCCGTCGAGATGGCTTCACCACTTTTTTGCCATCGCCTCCTGGATGATTTCAGCCTTGAGACGCTCCTCGGCGTACATCTTCTTGAGCCGGCGGTTTTCCTCCTCAAGCTCGCGCAACCGAGCCATTAATGATGCATCCATGCCGCCGAACTTGGTGCGCCACTTGTAAAAGGTGGCCGTGCTGATGCCGTGCTCGCGACACAGCTCGGGGGCCGGACTACCGGCTTCGGCTTGCTTGAGGATGGCGATGATTTGGCTGTCTGAAAAACGTGATGTCTTCACGCAAAATTTCCTTGATCCGATTAGGAGAAAATTCTACTTCTGACGAGCACTGATTTCAGGGGGGATTACCACGCAATCAAACTGGACTCGCTGGCAAGTTTTAGACAGAAAGCCTAAGGCTGTATCGGTAAAGCGTTCATTGCCCATTTACGCTGTTCATGGGGATAGTCTTTGAACGCTTTACCAATACAGCTTTGGCATGATTGGAGCCTTCACCCTGCGCTATTGGCTCAAATGGGTGGTTCTTTTCGTGGTGGCTCTTTAGGGTTGCATTTAACTCAATTGAGCTATAGCTGATAAACTAGGCCTATTTGGGTATACCTTGGATTGGCCCCTATCAAACCGGTCACCAATACCCCGTTAAATTGATGCCGCTGCCAAACGCCTAAACTCCCGTGGTGAACGGTATTTCAGCGCGCTGTGCGGATGCTCCTCGTTGTAATGCTCAAAGGCAATCGTCAGGTTGCGCAAGGCTGTTTCCCGGTCAGGTTTGGGCATGTGCGCGACGTAGTCGCGCTTCATCGTTTTGACGAAGCTCTCGGCCATGCCGTTGCTCTGCGGGCTGCGCACCGGTGTCGTCACCGGCTGCAAGCCGATCTGTCGGGCAAACTGACGTGTTTGTTCAGCGATGTAGGCCGAGCCGTTATCGCTCAGCCATTGCACCGGGGTGGCAGGCGGTTCCTCGCCGAAACGTGTTTCCACCGCCTCCAGCATCAGATCACGGATGTCATCACCACTGTAGCCGGTCGGGCTGGCCACCCAGCCGATGGCTTCGCGGTCGCAGCAGTCCAGGGCAAAGGTCACGCTCAGCTTGTCGCCGTCTTCACAGCGAAACTCAAACCCGTCCGAGCACCAGCGGGTATCGCTGGTGGCAACAGCGATACGGCCTTCATGGCGGCGTGCCACACCAGGTTGTTTAATCCGTCGTTCAAGCAGCAACTGATGATCGCGCATCACGCGATAGACCCGTTTGACGTTGATTGGCGCCTGACTTTGTTGCTCACGCCGGCGACGTAGTAAGCCCTACACGCGGCGGTAGCCGTAGCTGGGCAGCTCACTCACCTCAGTCTGAATTTCTTCGACCAAAGCGATATCGTCCATTCTTGGACGACGCCTTGCGAGCCGTGCAGCTGGCTTGAGTTGAACCGTTAATTGCGAGCGCGCTACACCGAGACTTTCACTGATCAGCTTCACTGATCGTCCCCCGGCAACAAGGGTGAGTGCGCAATCCATTTTCGCGACCGGGCAATCTCCACGGCTTCCTGAAGGATCTCGACCTGCATGGTTTTCTTGCCGAGCATGCGCTGTAGCTCGCGAATCTGCTTGAGTGCATCGGCCAGCTCGGAAACAGGCACCACGCTCTCCCCGGCACTGACGGCCGAGAGACTGCCGCTCTGATAGAGTTTGCGCCACTGAAACAGCTGGTTGGCATTAACGCCATTCTGCCGCGCCACCACCGAGACGCTTTGCCCCGGTTGCAGGCTCTCGCGAACCATGGCCAGTTTTTGCTCTGGGCTCCAGCGGCGTCGCCGCTCCTGACCCAAAAGCTCCCCACCCTTATCGTTTCTATTAGTCATATACACAGTCGTTTGCCTATCCCTTATGTTAAGGGGGAAACGGTGTCCTGTCTTTCAGGGGGCTCGTCCAATGTATCACCCGTAGACGAGCGCTTCAGGGGCACGTAGATGGAACGTTGTGAGTGTTGGTAATTTCGAAATGGCCTCGAATTTCTGACTCATGGATGAGCCTTGACTATACACATCAAATGTAACCAGCCCAGTTTCATGACCTACAAGTTCAGCAATCAAAGTGCCTTGTACGTTCGCCCTGACAAGCTGGGTAATAACGGTCTTCCGGATGGAGTGAAAAACACGATCCGAACCAAATCCCAGGGCTGTCTTCAACCTGCCAAAAGCCTTCACCATCGGGTCTGATCGGATGCCATATTTGCTACGACTTTTGGTCGCGATAAGGTATTCATCAGTCGAATCGTTCATCAGTCGCTTCACAAGATCGATGATGCCAGGGTGGATTGGGACGATCCGGATTCCAGCTTTTGTCTTGCTGTCAGTAATATCGAAGCTAAGAACGTTATCCACGGTGATCACGTGGTCTTTCTTCAATTGGCACAGTTCTTCGATACGGGCCCCTGTGAAGGTTCCAAGTAGGATCAGGTCCGCGAGGGCCAGCAGTCCTTCTGAAACCGCTGCTGCGTGTAGCTTTGTGAGGTCATCCAAGGTGAAGTCTTTGCGTTGCGCATCTACCTTGTCCCTGCCTCTCACTTTCGGCAGATCGTGTTCTTCAAATGGGTTGGCTCTGTCCTTGTAGTCGATCCGCCAACGAGCATCATGCTTCATTGCCCATTTCCAGAAGACATTCCCGGCCAGCAGGTATTGCGTCAGGGTCTTACTCGCCAAATTGATTGAATCCAACCACGACGAAACCGCATCGAAGTCCAGAGGTTTACCTGTTTGCGTGAGGTATGCCGACAGCTTTTCTAATTTGGACTGTTGCTGATCAATCGTTTTGGCGGCGATGATTCGGTTTTCTCGAAAGGTTCGGAACGTTGCCAGCCTTGCTTTGGTAATAGGGGATTTGGGTGTGTATGACTTCGGGTTATTGATCAGCCCTGCCAATTCTTTGTGTTCGTCCGAGGACAGACGATGCATCGAGGCGAATTCGTTTTGAATCGTTTTTTTGAATGCTCGATGCAATCCTTCTTGGATGCGTAGCTCGCCTTCCACACCGTTGTCCCATTCATGGTCGATGATTCTTTCAAGTAGTGCGACAAACCCTGGATTCTCTGCCTTGAAGGCTTCGACTTCTGATTCGCTGACGGCTAATGGGGGGGTAGGTTCACCTATAATGTGGAGTTTTCGGTTCCGCTTCAGGGATTCCAGTTCAAGCAGTCCTGAAACTAGATTGTCCTGCCAGCCTTCAGGCAGTGGTTTTCCTTCGCGTGCAATTTTGATTTGAGCTTTCCAAGCCGCAAGAATTGGGAGCCTGCGATCCAACGCTTCTTGGTGCACGCCTGTCATGAGTGTTTGAGAAAGCACACGACGTCCGCCGAATGCTTTTTGTACGTCTGCGGGTACCGCTAGCCTTACGTGATAAGTGCCGCCTTGAAGTTCTAAGTTGTTTGCCATTTGGTATGCCTTTGATCGATTGTACGTATTTATTGTACGTAAATCCGCTGCGAATGCCCCTGTAATCAATGGTTCTTGGGTTTTTTATCCTTATATGGAGGTTCCCTATCTCTCCGCCATTACATAGAAAAAGCCCCGTAGCTGAGAAGCTCCGGGGCTTTTTCGTTTCTGGGCGAAGAGCAGGTCGACCAACCGCTATTTTCCTTTCGTTCGCATCGACCACAAAAAAGCCCCACAAATTCAAACTTGTGGGGCTTTCCACTTCTGCAGAACCTGGAAAATTCCGCAATCAACCACTCAAGGCTGTGAGTGTCCCAGCTTGCGCTTGATCAGCTCATAAACTTCCTTGTGCGTCGAGTTATGCAGCGAATTGTCCTTGCACGCCGAGGCGAGGAAGGTTTTGACTTCGTCCTTGGCGTGCGGATAGAGGCTGGCGACGTAATCGGCTTCATGTGCTTGCGTGCAGTTGAAGTGCTTGTCGTCTTTCGCTTTGTCTCTAGCCATTGTGCGGCTCCTTTTGATTTCGAGTGATGGAATGAAACAGGGCCGGATTGCCCCTTACGCCGGTGAGCGTAGAGGTGGAAAGCAGGCGTGCCAGTCATTCGACTAAAAAAGGAAAGTGCTGTAGGACACAGTCGCGCTTTCACTCTCGTGGTCAAATCTCCCTAACCGGCGTCTCCCCCGTAGCACCCTTGATCAACTCGATCACATGCAAACAATCCGCCTTGTTCACGTACGACTCGCCGCTGGCGATGGTCTCGTGATTGCCTGCGCGCAGCCTCCAGCGCCATTGGCCTTTGCCGGTGCTTGGGGTGCCTCTGGATTGCCTGTAAATCTCGAAATACATTCAGTTCGCTCCATGCGATTTAATCGTGCGACAACCTGTGTGGCGCATCGACGCAAGCCTAGCGCAGGCGGTTATTTTGGCTATCGGACATTTGTTTCCAATCGTTCGCGGATGTTTCTGTGTTGATCTAAACCTCTCCTGCTGCGCATGTTGATGGACGTCAGCCCCGCAGACTTTCTACACTGCGGGCAGTCTGGGAATGGGGGCAATGGATGAACCGCAATGAACTACGCAAGGCCGATATCAACCTGATGGTGGTGTTCGAGACCTTGATGCTCGAACGCAACGTGACCCGGGCGGCAGAGAAGCTGTTTCTTGGCCAGCCAACCATCAGCTCGGCGCTCAACCGTCTACGCACGATGCTCAACGATCCGTTGTTTATCCGAGTCGGCCACCGCATGGAGCCGACGGCCCGCGCCGAGGACATCTTCCGCCACCTCAAGCCTGCGCTGGATTCGTTGTCGGTGGCGCTGAGCCTGACCCGCGATTTCGATCCGGTGATCAGCACCATGACTTTCCGCATCGGTCTGTCCGATGATGTCGAGTTCGGCCTGTTGCCGCCGCTGTTGCGTGCACTGCGCCAGGAAGCGCCGAATGTGGTGTTTGTGGTGCAACACGTCGACTACTGGCGGATTCCCGATCTACTGGCCGCCGGCGACATCACCGTCGGTATCAGCCAGACCCGCGGTCTGCCGGCCAATGCCAAGCGCAAACTGCTGCGGCACATCCAGCCAAGCATCCTGCGTGCCGACGCCTCCGCTACACCGCTGACCCTTGATGAATATTGCGCGCGCCCGCACGTGCTGGTGTCCCACACGGCCAACGTCAGCGGTTTCGCCGACGAGTGGCTGGCAGAGCTGGGACGTACCCGTCAGGTCGTGCTGTCGGTGCCGCAATACAGCGCATTGCCGGCATTGCTGGCCGGCACGGACCTGATCGCCAGCCTGCCGGACTACACCGCCGCAGCCATGGCTACCTCCGGATTGCTGTTCAAGGAGCCGTTCCCATTCAAGACGCCGACGCTGGATCTGTCGATGGTCTGGCTCAGCCACGTCGATAGCGACCCGGCCGAGCGCTGGTTGCGTTCACGGCTTGAAGCGTTCATGAGCGAGCGGCCGATCACACCGCCCTGAGCCGGCGCTGTGTTATATGTACGCCCTTTCTGCCGACTGACTGGAGCATCCCAATGCCACACCTGCACATGGAATACACCGCCAACCTGCCGCAGTTGAACGCCGACGTCGCGTTGATCCGGCTCAACAACACGTTGGTGGGGTCCGGTCAGTTCGCGGCAGAGTTCGATATCAAGAGCCGTGCGGTAAAGGTGGAAACCTTCAAAGTGGGCACCGCCATGGGCGAGCGCGCTTTCGTGCATGTGAAGCTGGCACTGCTCAGTGGCCGTTCGCCGGGGATCAAGAAGCAGCTTTCGCAAAGCCTGCTGGCGGTGTTGCAGGATCTTTGCGAATGGCCCGCCGGCGTCGAGGTGCAGTTGTGTGTGGAACTGCTGGATATCGACCGTGAGTCCTACAGCAAAACCGCCATTGGCGTTTAAGACTCAGGCCGCTTCCAGTTCGCTGCACACCTTGATCACCTGCTCGCGCAGCCAGACGTTGGCGCTGTCCTGATCGACGCTCTGGCTCCATTGCATGTCGAGGGTGAACCCCGGCAAGCCATTAGGCGCCTCACAGTGATTAAACACCGCTTCGCTGGTCAGTAAACGCTGAATGCGCCGGGGCAGGGTGAGGATGAAGTCGGTGCCGGTGATCATCTTTAACGCAGCGCTGTAGCTGTTCGATCGCGCCACGATCTGACGCTTCTGCGCCTGCCGTGCCAGCCAGCCATCGACCATGTTGGTGGTGGAAGTCCATGGGGTCGGAAACACATGCCGACGCTCGGTGAAGGCTTGCAGGCTCAGGCGTGGTTCCAGTGGCGTGGCGCGCTTGTCGAAGACGCAGACCAGATCATCTTCCAGCAGCATCTGCGACTTCAGGTCAGTGTGGTTGCGGTGAAAATTGGGGCCGAAACTGATCACCAGGTCGAGGCTGCCGTCGCGTAACTCATCGGCCGGCACGTCGGTTTCGAACTTGTGCATGTTGACTACCACCGGCAAGTCATCGAAGTCGAAGCGCTTCAACAGACGCGGCAGGATCAGTTGCTCGAAGTATTCCGGGGCGCAGATGTTGAATGTGACGGCTTGTCGGGTTGGATCAAACACAGGGGCGCCGGCGTGGCACAGGTTGATGCTTTCGAGAATTTTCTGCACATGGCCGTACATGCTGCTGGCCTTGTAGGTCGGACGCATGCCGGTGCGGGTGTTGATGAACAGTTCGTCTTCGAAACTGGTGCGCAGTTTTTTCAGGCAGTAACTGACGGTGGACTGGCTGACAAACAGCGTTTCCGAAACATCGGTGACGCTGCTCTGCTCATACACGGCGATAAACACCATGAGATCCTGCATGTCGAGCTTTCGAAGCAAGTTACTGTTCAGCATCCGTTCTGTCTCGCTGTGCTCCTTGCGCTGAATCCGCGCAAACGTGTGCGAATGATCCTAGCGGAACGATGGTGCCAGGAGAACGCCCTGTAGGACATTTCACGGATACATGTGGGACAGAAAGTTTTAGGAACACGACGTCATTGATCAATGTGCGCAAAGATGGCCAGAGGCCTCTAGCTCGCGCGCCTCTGCAATCATTGAATATGCCGCGCGTACTGCCGGGGATCGAAGCGCAACACCATCAGGAGCATGGCCACCATCACTGCAGTCAGTGCCCACCAAGCCCATTCGAAGCTACCCAGTTGATCGCGAGCCATCCCGGCGAGTAGCGGCGAGAGACCGGCAATCAGATACCCAATGCCCTGCACGAATGCAGTCAGGTGCCCGGCTCGCTGAGGATTGTCTAGATGGTCGAGCGAGACGATCAGGCTCATCGGGAATAACCCGCCGATGCCCAGGCCCAGCAAGCAAGGCCACAGTAGGCTGAGGTGTTGGGGGCTGAGGGTCAGGCCGCAGAAACCGGCGATGATCAGGCCGAGCAGCGCCATCAGCACCACGCGCCGGTCTCGGCTACGGTTGGCGATGGCCGGCACTATCAGTCCGGAAATTACCTCCATGGCTGTCAGAAAACCCAACAACAGACCGGCGTTTTGTTCGCTCCAACCTTTTTCAACGTAGTACGGCGCCAGCCAGGCGAGCACACAGGTGTAGGACGCTGTCCCCAAACCGAAGAAGATTGCGAGTAACCAGGCACGGGAATTGGCGAAAAACGATTCTTTCTTCGCCAAGCCGGTCATGGCGTTCGGCAATTGCCAACGTTGCAACCACCAGGACACCAATGCCAGCAGCGCCAGTGCTGCCCAAATGGCTAAGCCGAGGCGCCAGCTACCGGTTTGCACCATCACCCGTGGGGCGAACGAGGCCGCAAGCGCCGCGCCGCCCATGATCGACGTCACGTACAAGCCCATGCACAGCGCCACATTATTGGGGAAGTGCGACTTGATCAGCGCCGGCATCAACGCCTGAATCAAGGCAATGCCAATCCCCGCCAGCACGGCGCTGACAATCAACTCTGCCGCCGAATCGACAAACAGCCGCGACAGCGTCGCCAATGCAATGATCAGCAGCGACAGCAACACCGTGCGCTGTTCACCCAGTCGTTGGCTGATGCCGATGCCGAAGAACATCGCCAGACCCATGGCCATCACTGGCAGCATGGTCAGCAACGACGCGACGCTGAAGTTCAACGCAATGTCGCCGCGAATTGCCGACAGCAGCGGCCCGATGGCCGCCATCGACGGGCGCAGATTGAGCGCGACTAGAATGATTGAAAGCATTAGCCAAGTAGCGGGGCGGGAAGTGGTGCGGGCGTTTTCCATCTTCAGACCTTTGATGCTGGGGACTGAGGATTAGGCGCGTCACTGCCTGACTCGGGCAAACCAGAAAATCCGCAGCAGTATTTGAAAACTCGATAACACCCGATCACTTGTAGGCGTGAACCTGCTCGCGAAAGCGGGCTGCCTGTCTATGCAGTAGTGGCTGTCACACCGCAATCGCGAGCAGGCTCACTCCCACAGGTAAAGCCGTGCTGTTTTTCTGAACGAGAACTGAATCATTCTCAAATACTTCACAAGTTTGGATGTAATACCCAGAGCTAACTAATTGTTGGCGTCTTTTTCACAAAAAATTGATGGTTGCGCGCCTAAAGTTTGTCATGCCCTGGTTAATGAATTTTTCACAGTTAGCCACAGCTCTTCTTTTCAGGAATTGCCAACCTCTATGTTGAAGTTAAAAGCCGTGCGCCCGGAATGGGTGACGTTGATTGCCAGCGCCTTTCTTTTGCTCGGCTTCAACTTTGTGCTCTGGCAGCACCTCTTCGAGATCACCGCCGCAGACGGCAAGGGCATCGCCATGCGCCTGGCTTTCGGGGTGATGATCTTCGCGGCGTTCAACATCGTGCTGACGTTTCTGGCCTTCCGCCCGCTGCTTAAACCGGTGCTGACGTTGATGTTTTTGATCAGCGCCGGTGTGGCTTATTTCATGAGCCAATATGGCGTGATGATTGATGCTGGCATGTTGCGTAACTTTGCTGAAACCAATGTTACGGAAGTGCGTGATTTGCTGTCGTTTAAGTTGTTTGCTTATATATTCCTGCTCGGAGTTTTACCGTCCTGGTTGTTATGGAAAGTGCCGGTCAGCTATCGTCGCTGGCATCATGAGTTGTTCAGCAAAGTTATCGTCAGCGTGGCGTCGGTTGCGGTCATCGGTGGGGTGGCGCTGGCCAACTATCAGGGCCTGTCGTCGTTGTTTCGCAATCACCATGAATTGCGTTTGATGCTGGTGCCGAGCAACTACATTGGCGCCTCGGCCGGTTACCTGCGTGAGCAGGTTGTCTCGGCGCAGCAACCCTTCGTCAAGATTGGCGAAGACGCGCAGCGCAACCCGGATCTGCATCTTCAGCCGCGCAAATCCCTGACCGTGCTGGTGGTGGGTGAAAGTGCCCGTGCCGAGAACTTCGGCATTCTCGGCTACGACCGAGACACCACGCCGAAGCTGGACCAGGAAGCGGGGCTGATCGCCTTCACCGATGTGCATTCATGCGGCACTGAAACAGCCGTCTCGGTGCCGTGCATGTTCTCCAACATGGGCCACAAGGATTACGACGCCAGTAAAGCCAAGAACGAAGAAGGCCTGCTTGATGTGCTCAAACGTGCTGGCATCGACGTGATCTGGCGCGATAACCAGTCCGGCTGCAAGGGCACTTGTGATCGTGTCACCTTGCAGGATGTCAGCAATTTGAAAGACCCGACGCTGTGCGCCAACAGTGAATGCCGCGACGAAATCCTGCTGCAAGGTCTGCAAAGCTTTATCGATCATCTGGACAAGGACACCGTGTTGGTCCTGCACCAGATGGGCAGCCACGGACCGGAGTACTTCAAGCGTTATCCAAAGGAGTACGAGCACTTCACGCCTGTCTGTGAAAGCAATGCACTGAACAATTGCAGCCGCGAAAGTATCGTCAACGGTTACGACAATACGCTGGTCTACACCGACCATGTGCTGTCGAGCCTGATTGATGTGTTGCGTAACAATCAGGACAAAGTTGATACCGCGATGTTGTACCTGTCCGATCACGGCGAGTCGCTGGGCGAGTACAACCTGTTCCTGCACGGCACGCCTTACATGCTGGCGCCGGAGCAACAGAAACATGTCGCGATGCTGGCGTGGTTCTCCGACAACTATCAGAAAGCCTATTCGGTCGACACCCATTGTCTGCAAATGAGCCGCGACAAACCGCTGAGCCAGGACAACCTGTTCCATTCGATGCTTGGCCTGCTGGAAGTGCGCAGCAAGGTGTATCAGCCGGGTCTGGATATGTTCGCCGGTTGCCGTGGTGCAGTGATCGACGGCGTGTTGGCGAAGGACTGAACCGCTTCGGGCCTGTCGTCCTGACACGACGGGCCTGTCTGTTTCCTCTGTCAGACTATTCTTGCTCTCTGGCAGGACATTTCGTTACAGCTCTTGCCCTTCGCAGGCGCGTAAATCGCCAGTGGCGATATATACTGCGCGCCATTCTTCAAGGGAGAGCCGTGTGGCCATCGATATTCACTGGATTCGCGACAACGAAAGCCTCGCGCAATTTTGCGCCGAGTGGCAGCAGCTGCCTTTCGTGGCCCTCGACACCGAATTCATGCGGGTCGACACCTTCTACCCGATTGCCGGTCTGTTGCAGGTTGGCGACGGCAAACGCGCCTATTTGATTGATCCGCTGACCATCAATGCCTGGCAACCGCTGGCCGCCTTGCTGGAAAACCCGGCGGTGCTCAAGGTCTTGCACGCGTGCAGCGAAGATCTCGAAGTCCTGTTGCGCCTGACCGGCAGCTTGCCGGCACCGATGTTCGACACCCAACTGGGCGCCGCTTATCTGAACCTCGGGTTCTCGATGGGTTATTCGCGACTGGTGCAGGCCGTACTCGGCATCGAACTGCCGAAGGGCGAAACCCGCTCTGACTGGTTGCAGCGTCCTTTGTCCGACACCCAAATCAGCTACGCCGCCGAAGATGCCGTGCATCTGGCAGAGGTTTTCGTACAACTGCGGCCGAAACTGTCTGACGACAAATTTGCCTGGGTGCTGGAGGACGGCGCCGAACTGGTCGCCAACCTGCGTCGGGAAACCGATCCGTATGAGGTTTATCGCGAGGCCAAACTGGCGTGGAAACTGTCCCGTGCGCAACTGGCCGTGCTGCGCGAGTTGTGCGCCTGGCGCGAGCGCGAAGCCCGCGCCCGCGACCTGCCGCGCAACCGTATCGTCCGTGAGCACTCGCTGTGGCCGCTGGCCCGCACGCAACCGGACTCCCTCAGTGCGCTGGGCAAGATCGAAGACATGCACCCGCGTACCGTGCGTCAGGACGGCGAATTTCTGCTTGATCTGATCAAGCGCTCTGGCAGTGTGGGGCCTGATCAATGGCCGCCCGCAGTGCCAGAGCCGTTGCCGATCGAAGCGGCTGCGTTGATCAAGCAACTGCGCGCCCTGGGGCAGGCCGAGGCCGAGCGCCTGGGCATCGCGCCAGAACTGATGCTGCGCAAGAAAACCCTCGAAGCGCTGGTCAAAAGCGGCTTTCCTGAGGGTCCTTACCAATTGCCTGAGTCGCTGCGTGGCTGGCGCCGCGAACTCATGGGTCAGAAGCTGCTCGACAGCCTGGCCACCGCCGGAGAACAGCCTTGAAACGTATTTGCTCTATTTACCAAAGCTCGAAGCGCAGCGGCATGTATCTCTACGTGCTCAAGAGCGATGAGTTGGAACGTGTGCCCGAGGCGTTGATGGCGGCCTTCGGCAAAGCCATTTTTGCCTTTAGCCTGGTGTTGACTCCCGAGCGCAAATTGGCCAGCGAGGACATCGTCGTTGTCCTGGAAAACCTCGACAAACAGGGTTATCACCTGCAAATGCCGCCTGCCGAGGACGAGTACATCGAACACTTGCCCGAAGAGTTGCTGCGACGCAACGACCCGATGTGATCTGCAAGGCCCTGTTCTGGGCCTTTGTTAACTCTGGAACTGTTTTTACCGCGATGGCCACCCTGAATCCGGTGGCCGTCTGCACGGTTTGCGAAAGGTTTGAAGATGCGCGTTCTGATTGCTGAACACGACCACGCGATATACGCCCGGCTGCTGCAACAGGCAGCGCCGGAACTCGAAGTGCTGACCAGCGGCGACTCCGCTGAACTGGCCCGCAAGGCCGCCGATTGCCCGGTGTGGCTGGGGCAACCGGATCTGCTCGCGACCCTGTTGCGGCAGGGCCATCAACCGCAATGGCTGCAGTCGACCTGGGCCGGCATCACGCCGCTGCTCGCCGACGGCCTGCGCCGGGATTACCGCTTGACCCGCGCGGTGGGGATTTTTGGCCAGGTGATGGCCGAATACGTGCTGACTTACATGCTCGGCCACGAACGCGAAGTACTGGCGCGACTGGTCAGCCAGGTCGAGCGCAAGTGGGACAACCGCACCGGCCAGAGCCTGGTCGGGCGCAAGGTGCTGATTGTCGGCACCGGTGATATTGGCCTGAGCGTGGCGCAGTTTCTGTTGCCGTTCGGCGTCGAACTGTACGGCATCGCCAGCAGCGCACGGGAGCAGGCACCGTTTGTTGAAGTCGGGTCGATGGCCGATCTGCCACGGCTGGTGGGCGAAGTGGATTACGTGGTCAATCTGCTGCCGAACACGGCGCATACCCACGATGTTTACGACGCGGCGCTGTTCAAGCAATTCAAGCAGACCGGGTTGTTTATCAACGTCGGGCGTGGTGTAGCGGTGGTTGATGCCGATCTGGTAGAGGCCCTCAAGGAAGGGCATCTGGCGGGTGCGGTGATCGACGTTTGCCGTCAGGAGCCGTTGCCGCAGCGTCATCCGTTCTGGACGGCGTGGGGCCTGCTGCTGACCGGTCACAGCTCGGCACCGACTTCACCGGCATTGATGGTGCAGTTGTTTGTCGAGAACCTGAAGGCGTATCAGGCGGGCGAGCCGTTGCGTGGGGAAGTGGATTTCACACGCGGTTACTGATTCAACGTAATAAAAACTGTGGGAGCGAGCCTGCTCGCGAAGAGGGCGTGTCAGTCGACATCAATGTTGATTGACACAGCGCTTTCGCGAGCAGGCTCGCTCCCACATTGTTTTTTGTGATGGCTTAAAGGGTGAAGTCGCCTTCAGCCGCCAATTCGCTCAGCGGGCGACGCGGGCTTGGTTCTTCGCGTGCTTGCAGGTACTCGGCCAAGGTCGATTTGTCACCCAACTTGCCCACCGCAACGGCGGCATGCAGGGCATAACCCTCAGGAATATTCAGTTCCTTGCGCGTCAGCTCCTGATCGAAGCCGGCCATGCCGTGGGTGTGCCAGCCGCTGATGCTCGCTTGCAGCGCCAGATGGCCCCACGCCGAACCGGTGTCGAACGTGCTCCACAGCGCCGGCGTCTCTTCAGTGGCGCCCGGCACGGCGAAAGTGGTTTTCGAGATCACGATCACCAGCGCTGAAGCGTGTTGCGCCCAGCCGCGGTTGAACTCGTTCAGCAGGCCCAGATAACGCTCCCAGTTCGGCGTATCGCGACGCGCGTAGAGAAAACGCCACGGCTGTGAGTTGTAGGCCGATGGTGCCCAACGCGCGGCTTCGAAGAAGCTCAGCAGGGTTTCTTCCGGGATCGCTTCACCGGTGAAGGCGCGGGGTGACCAGCGATCAGTGAACTGCGGGTGAATGGCGTAATCGGCGACGCGAGTGTTGGCACTCATCAAGAGATTCCTTGCTACGTTTGAGTAATAAAACCGTGGCAAAACCCTACTTGGCGGCGATTGGGCTGACAAGCACGATTTACCGACAGTCGCCAGCGCTTGGCCCGCAAGGCCTTGGGCACTAGACTGGCGGCCTTTTCACCACCTGATGTTGATGCTTGAGCCATGGCCGCCAAAGTCGAACCGTTCTGGATACGCAAGACCCTCGATCAACTGGATCACGAGGAGTGGGAATCGCTGTGCGACGGCTGCGGTCTGTGCTGCCTGCAAAAGCTCGAAGATGAAGAAGACAACAGCGTCTATTACACGCGCATTGCCTGCAAACTGCTGGATCTGAAAACCTGCCAATGCAGCGATTACCCGAATCGCCTCAAGTTTGTCCCTGACTGCATCCAGCTCACCCCGGGCCAGGCCGAAGAATTCAAATGGTTGCCGCCGACCTGCGGTTATCGACTGGTCAGCGAAGGCAAGGATCTGCCGCTGTGGCACCACTTGGTCTGCGGCGACCGCGATGCAGTGCACCACGAGCGTATTTCCCAGTCCGGGCGCATGCTCGCCGAAGGCAGCGTGCCGGAGGATGACTGGGAAGATCACCTGATTTTCCGGGCCGGTTAAACGCCCGCAGGTTCAAGTTTCAACAAGGAGTGTGTATGGCTGTGGGATTGCGGCGGGGGTTGATCGCCGGGCTGCTGGCGCTGAGCGCCCCTGTGTGGGCGGCGAAGAAAGTCGATCTGGATTATCACGTGCGCCTGTTGCCGCAGAGCGATCAGGCCGAAGTGCGCCTGACCCTGGCCAAAGGCGAAGCCGTACGCAGCCTGGATTTCGACCTCGGCGACGGCAGTCATTACAGCGACTTCAAGGCCGACGGCCAATGGCTGCTGACACCGGGCAAGCAGGCACGCGGCGTCTGGCGTCCGGCCAGCGACAAGTCCAGCCTGACCTACCGCGTGCGCATCAGCCACGGCCGCAAGAACGGCAGCTTCGACACGCGCATGACCCCGACTTGGGCTTTGATGCGCGGCGACGAACTGGTGCCGCCGGCCAAACTTGATCAGCAGGACGGCACCGAACTGGTCTCGCGCCTGCAATTCGAATTGCCTGACGGCTGGAAAAGCATCGAAACCGCTTGGCCGCGCGTCGGCAAAAACAAATTCCGCATCGACAACCCCTCGCGCCTGTTCGACCGCCCGACCGGGTGGATGCTCGCCGGGCACTTGGGCAGCCGCCGCACGCGTCTGGGCGAAACCGAAGTCACCGTGGCCTCGCCGCAGGGGCAGGGCATGCGCCGGATGGATGTGTTGACCTTGCTCACCTTCGTCTGGCCTCAGGTTCAAGCCCTATATCCACGGCATCCCACGAAACTGTTGATCGTCGGCGCCAACGACCCGATGTGGCGCGGCAGCCTCGGCGCGCACGAATCGATCTACCTCAATACGCGATTGCCGCTGGTCAGCGAAAACGGCAGCAGTGCGCTGGTGCGCGAGTTGGCGCAGGTGTTCGGGCGGATCAATGACGAGCAGCGCAGTGACTGGATCAGTGAGGGTTTTGCCGAGTATTACGCGATCGAACTGGTGCGCCGGGCTGGCGGTATGAGTGACGAGCGTTATCAGAGTTTGCAGGCGAAATTGGCCAAGGATGGCGCAAAGGTCACAACGCTGCGCGGCGAGCAGGTCAGCCCGGGGCAAATTTCAAAAGCGGTAATTGTGTTGCAGGAGCTGGATGGCGAGATTCGCCTGAAGACGCGCAACAAGCGTTCACTGGATGATGTGTTGCGCGGGGCGATGCATCTGGGGACGGTGAGCACCAAGGAGTTTGTGCAACTGGCCGAGAGCGTTCTGGGCGAGTCCTCCAAAGTGCTTGATACCGCGTTGCTTCAGTAATATCCCCATTCGCGAGCAGGCTCGCTCCCACACTGGTTTTGTGTTCGACACAGATTAAATGTGGGAGCGAGCCTGCTCGCGAAGAGGCCACAGGCCTTACAACAAACTCAGGATCAAACCCCGGCTTTCGGCGATTTCACCGAATCATTACCAGTCACCGTCGCCGTGCTGGTCGCCGCCTCGGCATTGGCTTTGAGCTTGCTCAGCTCTTCTCCGGCCCGCTCGATCTTGGCCCGCACGTTATTCATGTCCTGACGGCTTTTCTCAAACAGGCTTTTTACCGAACTGTGCCCGGTGATCCCGCGAGCCATGGCCACACCGCCAATCGCCACCTGAATCAGACCGAAGACCCCGCCACGGCGCAGGCCCTTGCCGACCATGATCACGCCACCGGCCAGCGAGCCGATGCGCTCCCAGCCTTCGACGTTCTGCTCGTTACGAGTCTGGAACGGGGTGGATTCGATACGCTCGACGCGTTTGAGCTCGGTCATGATCTTTCTCCAGGTAATGAGTAATGGATAAACAAGCTGACTGCCGGAGCGGTCAGCTTGTTCCATCGGATGTGCGACGCTTCAGCGGAATTTCGGTCCGGAGCGAGTATTCAGGCCCTTGGCCATGCGGTCGTAGAGCACGACATTGACGGTGGCGGCGAGGTTCATGCAACCGGTGGTCGGGATGTACACGACGTCTTCGCACCAGTCGCGGATCTCTTTATCCAGCGAGCCGTCTTCCGGGCCGAAGATGTACAGGGCGCGATCCGGGTGGGTGTATTCCGGCAGAGGACGGGCGCCTTCGACCAGTTCCACGGCGACCGGTACGCAATTGAGCGGGAGGATCTTTTTCAGATCGTCGATGCCGATCAGCGGAATGTCGTAGTGCACGCGCTTGGTGTCGGTAACGAAATCGGCGGCGCGTTCATAACGCTTGCCGGTGTAAAACACCGACGCCACGCCGTAACAGCCTGCGGCGCGCATCACCGAACCGACGTTCTCCGGTGATTTGGGGTTGTACAAACCAATGCAGCTGTAACGTTTGTCTGCCACGAGCGGGGTGCCTTCGGGAAAAAGAGCGCGATTATACGGGGATTGGGGGAGGGCGGGCACTGATCGTTCCCACGCAGAGCGTGGGAACGATCATGGCTGGTTCAGTCTTCTTTCTTCATCAACCCGGCCAGTGCGGCGAACGGGTTGTGCGTCGCCTTGGCGATTTTCGGCGTGCTCAGCGAGCCTTCGCTGAAGTATTGCTGATCGGTGTAGCGCGAGTGTTCGTTGTCGTGGCAGTACAGGCACAACAGCTCCCAGTTCGAGCCGTCCTGCGGGTTGTTGTCGTGGTTGTGGTCACGGTGGTGCACGGTCAGTTCGCTCAGGCGCTTGCCGGAAAACTCACGGGTGCAGCGGCCACAGACGTGCGGGTACATCTTCAGGGCCTTGTCGCGATAGCCCATTTCCTTGTCGCGCTGGTTGTCGGCGAGGATGCGATCCAGCTTCGACGTATTGGTTGGGGTGGACGAACTCATGGGTTCACCTTTGTAGAAGACTAATGACGGTTATGTACAGAGTTTAGCTCAGCCCTTGAGCTTCTCGGCAATCCAGATCGTGTGACGAGTGCCCTTGTTGCCGTGGGCGAAGACCTGCACTTCCTCAGCCTTGAAACCGGCCTTCTTCAATTTGTCGGAAAACTGCCGGTCAGCGCTGGCCGACCACACGGCCAGCACGCCTTTTGGGCGCAGTGCCTTGGCGCAGGCATTCAGGCCCGCGGCGGAATACAGCCAACTGTTGGCCTTTTGCGTCAGGCCTTCGGGGCCGTTGTCGACGTCGAGCATGATCGCGTCGAAGCCGTTCGGCTCGCTTTGCAGGACGTTGGCCACGTCTTCCTGACGAATCACCGTGCGCGGATCGAGCAGCGGCCGGCCGGACTTTTCACCGAGCGGGCCACGGTTCCACTCGACCACGCCCGGTACGAGTTCGGCGACCACCACTTCAGCGCTCTTGCCCAGATGCTTGAGCGCCGAGGCGAGGGTGAAACCCATGCCCAGCCCGCCGATCAGCACCCGCGAGTCCGGCCGGCCGGCAACCTTGCGGCAAGGGATCTCGGCCAGCGCATCTTCGGAGCCGTGCATGCGCGTGTTCATCAGTTGCCCGCCGTCGCCGCCCTGGATCTTGATGACGAAATCCTCGCCATACTCGAACAGGCACAGGGCACCGCCGCTTTCAGGGATCGGGGTGGTGTCGAGCAGAACGAAACGTTTCATGGAAATCTCTACAAGGGGGAAGGCAAGCAGGCCCGTTGGGAGTAGCCTGAGCGCAGACTAAGGCCAACGGAGCCCTTGATGAAGCGCACCATTCTAACGGTCATTGCCCTGGCCGCGCTCTCGATAACTGCAGTGCAAGCGCAGCAGACCATTCCGGTCAGCCCGGCGCCGCAGCCCGGCTCGCCCGGCACCGCAACGCCAACCCCATATCCACAGATCACGCCGATCAACATCCCCAAGTCGGGCGCCGGCAGTGGCAGCCCGCCGCTGGTGCCGATCGAAATGCCCAGCCCGCCAATCAAGGATCAACCGGTGCCGGGTATCGAACAGACCGGCACCAAGATCAAATCCCCCGGCGGTTAAACCTGTTGCGCCGCCAGTTGGCCGTCGGCCATGCGCAAGCGTTTGGACAGGGAGACGGCGAGGGCGCGGATGATCTTGGCGGCGATTTTCGGCGCGTCGTTGAGCATTTTTTCCAGCGAGTCCTTGCCCAGATTGAGCAACTGGCAATTGCTCGCCGCCACGCAAGTGGCCGAGCGCCGTTCGCCGTCGAGCACGGCCATTTCCCCGAACGCCCGACCGCTGCGCAGGGTGGCCATGGTGATGACCTGACCGTCGGCACCGGTTTTCTGCACGGCGACCTGACCGGTGTGGAGGATGCACATGAAACTGCCGGCATCGCCCTCACGGAAAATTGCTTCGCCTTCAGCCACGGTGCTGATGCTGAAGTAGCCGGAGGCGGCGGCGAAGTCGGCCAGTTGCAATTGGTCGAACAGGCCGCAGTCCATCAGCCAGTCGCGGATTTCGTTGTTCAGTAAGGTCGGTTCTGACATGTCGTTGCGATCTTTTTGTTTTCACATTTTCGAGGCTATACACGGTTCCCGTGGGAACGGGCTTTTGTGGTGAGGGGATTTATCCCCGTTCGGCTGCGCAGCAGTCGCAAATCCTACCAACTCGGTATTTCAGGAATACTCAGTTTGCAGGTTTTGGGGCCGCTTCGCAGCCCAACGGGGATAAATCCCCTCGCCACAAGGGTCTTGAGTTAAGACCCAAGTGACCGACGGAGTTCCTCAGGCCAGCCCCAGAACCTTGAAAACAAATGCATATTCGAGCGCTACGTCACGTAATCCCTGATAGCGCCCGCTCATTCCGCCGTGGCCGGCGCCCAGTTCAGTCTTGAGCAGCAGCACGTTGTTGTCGGTTTTGGTCGCTCGCAACTTCGCCACCCACTTGGCCGCTTCCCAGTACTGCACGCGGCTGTCGTTGTAGCCGGCGATCACCAGTGTCGCGGGATAATCCTGCGCAGTGACGTTTTCGTAAGGCGCATAGGCCTTGATCCGCTCGTAGACGTCCGGCTCCTCAGGGTTGCCCCACTCGTCGTATTCGGTGACGGTCAGCGGCAGTTCAGGGTCGAGCATGGTGTTGAGCACATCGACGAACGGTACTTCGGCAATCGCCACGCCAAACAGATCCGGACGCTGGTTGAGCACCGCACCAATCAACAAACCGCCGGCGCTGCCGCCGCTGATCGCCAGTTTTTCAGCCGTGGTGATGCCGTTGAGGATCAGGAATTCGGCGCAGGCGATAAAGTCGCTGAAGGTGTTGTGCTTGTGTTCCTGCTTGCCGGCGCGATACCAGGCTTCGCCCAACTCGCCGCCGCCACGTACGTGGGCGATGGCAAAGGCCATGCCGCGATCGAGCAGGCTCAGGCGCGCGTGGGAAAACCATGGGTCGAGGCTCGAACCGTAAGCACCGTAACCGTACAGGTACAGCGGCACCTGTTTGCCGACCATTTCGCGTTTCATCACCAGACTGATCGGCACTTGCGTGCCGTCCGGCGCGGTGGCCCAAAGGCGCTGGCTGACATAAGCGTCAGCATCGAACGGGCCGAGTACCGGTGTTTCTTTCAGAACAGTCTGTTCGCCGCTGGCGAGGATCAACTGGCGCACCTGCGCCGGGCGATTGAGTGCCTCGTAGCGCAGGCGGATGCGATCGCTTTCAAACTCCAGGC
The DNA here is from genome assembly GCF_059716105.1 of Pseudomonas sp. LBUM1652. NCBI lineage: Bacteria > Pseudomonadati > Pseudomonadota > Gammaproteobacteria > Pseudomonadales > Pseudomonadaceae > Pseudomonas > Pseudomonas sp. LBUM1652. Next base: position 1,632,440 of record NZ_CP166804.1, read on the forward strand.
TGTTTTGCACATAGAGGCTGTAGGCCGCGTCCGGCAATTGCACGCGATAAGGCGCCAGACCGTGTGGGTGAACTTCGATGATCGGCAAACCACCTTCGCGCAGGCTCAGGGTCATGGCCTCGGTATTGAGGCTCACGCCATCGAGCATCACCTCGTCGCTGTGCGGGATCAGGTTCTGCCAGTCGGCCTCAGTTGGGGCGACGCCAGTGTCCGGCGCCTGATACAAGGCGTAGTTGATGCCGTCGCGGTTGGTGCGGATGAACCACGTCCATGTGCCATCGAGCAGGCCGTGGTCGACGTCGTATTCGTGATCTTCGACGCGTGGTGCCAGGCAGGTGAACGGCAGGTGCGGCTGGTTGGCGTCCAGTGCCCAGACTTCGCTGGTGGTCTTGCTGCCCAGCGACAGCAGCAATTGCTGTTCGGAGCTGGATCGGTAGCAATGCAGGAAGAAACGCCCGTCCTGCTCGTGGAAGACTTCTTCAGCGGCAGTGCCGTCGAGGCGATAACGGAACAACTTGTGCGGGCGGTGGGTGTCGTCGAGCACGCCGAAGAACAGCGTCAGACTGTCGTTGGCCCAGGTCATGCTGCCGTCGCAGTCCTCGAATTCCAGTTCGCTGACCTTGTCGTTGGACAGTTCCTTGACGAACAGCGTGTAGATCTCATCGCCCGAGGCATCAACGCTGTAGGCCAGGCGCTGGTGATCGGGGCTGATGCTGAACGCGCCCAGGGAAAAGAATCCGCCATTGGCCAGCACGTTCGGGTCGAGCAGCAGTTGCTCGCGGCTTTCGTCGAGGGTCAGGCTGTCGTCCGCCGGGCGCGGGCAGCGGTAATGCCGGGCATATTCGTCGCCCGCTGTGGTGCGCGTGTAATACAGGTACGGCCCCCAAGGGGAGGGCAGGGACAGATCGGTTTCGAGAATCCGGCCCTTGATCTCTTCGAACAGGGTTTCGCGCAGTTCGGCCTGATCGGCGGTTTGCGCTTCTTGGTAGGCGTTTTCGGCCTTGAGGTAGTCGAGCACCGCATCGGTGTCGCGCTCTTGCAGCCAGGCATACGGGTCGGCGCCGGCCGCCTTGTGGGCAATCGGGGCGCTGATGACGTTGGCGGATTCGGGCATGGAAGGCTCTCGGACAATATTCGGAAAAGGGATTTCGCAGCGCTTGAGACTGATGCTCTCACAGGGATTGCTGCTCGCCGTCTGGCATTGGGACAAGCCTGGCGGGCGAAAAGTCGTTACTATAAGCGCCTCTTTGCCTGCCTTGCCATGGACACCATGACCGAGAACGACTATCTGATCGCCTGGGGCCTCTACGCCTTTGCCGCTGTAGGCTGCCTGTTGGTATGGATGCGCCTGACCACTTGGATGTGGCGCTGGCTGCGCGAGCCGCTGCGCGTGTTGATGGTGGTATTGCTCTTCAGCCCGACCATCGTTGACCCCGTGAAGGAAAAGGTCGCTCCGGCCATCGCCATTACCGCACTGGATCTGGCGTTCAAGGTCGGCAACAACGCCTGGCGCGCGGTCTCCGATCTGTTCATGTACGGCATGATCGCCTTCGGCATCTACCTGATTTTCGTGTTGATCCGCTTCCCGATCGAACGTGCCTCCAAGGCTCGCCGTGAACAGGCGGACGCCGCCAAGGCCGCAGCTCGCGCCGATGAACGCGACGATGATCAGCCGTTCGGTGGTGCCGGTGATGACCGTTATGGCCGCCCGCCGGTACCGAGCAATCCGCAGCGCATGCGGGTCGAGCCGCGTCTGTAATCCCGAGAGTCCGCACATGTGTGAATTACTGGGCATGAGTGCCAACGTGCCGACCGATATTGTGTTCAGCTTCACCGGGCTGATGCAGCGCGGCGGCCGCACCGGCCCGCACCGCGACGGCTGGGGCATCGCCTTCTATGAGGGCCGTGGCCTGCGGCTGTTTCAGGATCCGGCGGCGAGCAGCGAGTCGGAAGTCGCCAATCTGGTGCAGCGTTACCCGATCAAGAGCGAAGTGGTCATCGGCCACATCCGCCAGGCCAACGTCGGCAAGGTCTGCCTGTCCAATACCCACCCGTTCGTGCGCGAACTGTGGGGGCGCAACTGGTGCTTCGCGCACAACGGCCAGCTCGCCGATTTCACCCCGATCAAAAGTTTCTACCGCCCGGTTGGCGATACCGACAGTGAAGCGGCGTTCTGCGATTTGCTCAACCGCGTACGTGCAGCCTTTCCGGAACCGGTCGATATAGAAGTGCTGCTGCCGGATCTGGTCGCCGCGTGCGCCGAATACCGCAGCAAAGGCGTGTTCAACTGCCTGCTCAGCGATGGCGACTGGCTGTTCTGCTATTGCTCGACCAAACTGGCGCAGATCACCCGGCGCGCACCGTTCGGCCCGGCGCGGCTCAAGGATGTCGATGTGATCGTCGATTTCCAGGCCGAAACCACGCCCAACGATGTGGTGACGGTGATTGCCACCGAACCCTTGACCGAAAACGAAACCTGGACCCGCTACGAACCGGGCCAATGGAGCCTGTGGCGACGCGGCGAATGCGTAAGCCAGGGCAAGACCGAATAAGGATTGCACCCCATGTTGCTCAGTTATCTACGGCTGGTGTTGTTTGCGGCGGGCCTGTTGATCGGTGTCCAGGTGCCGGGGTTCATCAACGATTACGCTAAACGCGTCGAGGCGCATCTGATCGAGGCGCAGACTGGTCTGCGTGGGTTCCAGGGCACGGCCGAACAGTTTTTCAAGGGCGACATGCAGGCCTTGGTCGCGCATTATCGCGCCAGTGAAGACCCGGTGTTTCGCAGCGATGCCGATAGCCTGAGCACGATGCTCAATCGTCAGTTGGCCCTGGATAAACAGTTCCAGGCCATGCAGGGGCCGTGGTACATCCGCTTCCTGCAAGTGGTGCTGGCCGCCGACCCGGACATCCGCAAGGAAACCTGGAACGGCTACAGCTATCAGATCCTGCTGACTCCGGAAGCGATGATCTGGGGCATGAGCGGCGCGTTGCTGCTGTCGTTCGGCATCGAATGCCTGTTCCGTCTGATCGACTGGGTGGTACTGGGCGGCAAGCGCCTGCGCCAGAGCCGGCCGATTGAAGACCGGGATGTGCGCGGCTTGTAAATTCTGCACAGTCCCCTGAAATGAGGGGGGTTTGTGGTGAGGGGATTTATCCCCGATGGGCTGCGAAGCAGCCCCAAACCCGGCAAAGCGGTGTGTCAGAAAGGCCGAGTTGTTTGGTGTACGACTGCTGCGCAGCCGGTCGGGGATAAATCCCCTCACCACAAGTATGTGATCAGTTAGTAAGGGTGATGTAGTTTTCACCCACCTTCTGCGCATACCCCTCCAGCACCTGCTGACACAACGTCACAATCTCCTCGACCCACTCCACACCCACCCGCCACGACACCACCACTTGCAGATTCGGTGGCCGCTGATCAATGGCGAGCAGGGTCAGTTCACCCCGCGCCAACTCCTCGGCCACCAGCACCGGCGGCAATACGCCGATGCCAAAACCATCGCGCAGCAACCGGGTAATCGCCGACACCGAATTCACGCAATTCAAGCGCGGCGCCAACACCCCGTTGGCCTGCATCAGCGCCAATAGGTCCTGGTGCGGCCGGGAGTTTTTCGAGTAGGTGATGATGCGTTCCTGCGCCAGTTCGGCGAGATCGGCGTAGTCGCGGTTGTAGATCGAATGGCTGGCGACGATCCAGCCCAGCGGATGGCTGGCCAGCTCCAGACTGCGCACGCTTTCATGGCGCACCAGATCGGTTTGCAGGATCAGATCGAGAAAGCCTTTTTGCAGCTGATCGCAGAGGTTCAGCGAGGTATCGGCCACCAGCTCGATTTCCACGCGTGGATACAGGTCGGTCATCTGCGCCACCAACGGGCTCAGCCAAGTGTGAATCACCGTGTCCATCACGCCGATGCGTACACGGCCAACCTTGCTTGAGCGGGTTTCGATCGATTGCTTGAGCGCGCTCATGGTGTCGAGCATCTGCTCGGCATAGTCCAGCACTTTCAAGCCTTCGGGTGTGAGGCTGACGCCGCGCGAATCACGCAGAAACAGCTTCACCCCCAACTCGCCTTCAAGCACCGCAATGCGGCTGGAAATCGATGCCTGAGTGGTGAACAACTTGTCGGCGGTCAGGCGAAAACTCTTCAGCCGGGCGACCCAGACAAAGGTCTCGAGAAACTTCAGGTTCATGGGCAAGGCTCGGGTGACAAATTTTTCTTATGCCTAAGGCGGGTTTTTATTCGTTGGACGCAGCAGGGCGGGGCGCCCAAAAATCGGCGCATCCGGTTCCCACGATAGGCGTCGTCGGGACTACGAACAAGACCAATAAAAGCCTGCGGAGACTTGCCATGAGTGCGCCCGACACCCTCGACCTCGCCAAGACTACGGCCCGCCCCGGACCGTTCGACTGGTATCGCAACATCAATAAGCAGGAGCGTCGCACGTTCTGGAGCTGCAAGATCGGCTACGGTCTGGACGGCATGGACACGCAGATGCTCAGTTTCGTGGTGCCGACCCTGATTGCGATGTGGGGCATCACTACGGGCGAAGCCGGGCTGATTCACACCAGCACCCTGATCGCCTCGGCCATCGGCGGCTGGGTCGCGGGCATCCTGTCCGATCGCATCGGCCGTGTGCGCACTTTGCAACTGACGGTGCTGTGGTTCGCCTTCTTCACCTTCCTCTGCGGCTTCGCGCAAAACTACGAACAGTTGTTGATCGCCCGCACCCTGATGGGCTTCGGTTTCGGTGGCGAATGGACGGCTGGCGCAGTGCTGATCGGCGAAGTGATCCGGGCGAAGGATCGCGGCAAAGCGGTCGGCATGGTGCAATCCGGTTGGGCGCTGGGCTGGGGGCTGACGGCGATTCTGTATGCGCTGCTGTTCTCGATCATGCCGCCGGAAGATGCCTGGCGAGCGCTGTTCATCCTCGGCATCGTGCCGGCGATTTTCGTAATTTTCGTGCGACGTCTGGTCAAAGACCCGGAGATCTACCGCGAAGCCAAGGCTGCGCAAACCCCGGAAAATGCGGCGAAGTTCTATGAGATTTTCGCCCCCGGCATACTCTTCACCACGATTCGCGCCTCGCTGCTGACCACCGGCGCACTTGGCGGTTACTACGCGATCACCTCGTGGTTGCCGACCTTCCTGAAAAACGAACGCGGCTTGAGCGTGCTCGGCACCGGCGGTTACCTGGCGATGGTGATTGTCGGTTCCTATGTCGGTTACGTGATCAGTGCTTATCTGACCGACCTGTTGGGCCGCAAAAAGAACTTTATCCTGTTCGCGGTCGGCTCGTTCACCATCGTTCTGCTCTACACCCAATTGCCGGTCAGTAATGGCGTGATGCTCTGGCTGGGCTTCCCGCTGGGGTTCTTTGCCTCGGGGATTTTCAGCGGTATGGGCGCGTTTCTCACCGAGTTGTTCCCAACGCGGATTCGCGGCTCGGGCCAAGGCTTCTGCTACAACATCGGCCGGGCGCTGGCGGCGCTGTTTCCGCTGCTGATCGGCCTGCTCAGCCAGAAAGTGCCGTTGAGCGTAGGCATTGGTGCATTTGCTGCGGTGTCTTACGGCGTGGTGATTATCGCGGCGTTGAGCCTGCCGGAAACCCGTGGCAAGCAACTCGACGCGCAGTAACTGATAACCTGCGGGGGCATTGCCCAAGGGGCGATGTCCTACGGATAGAAAGATAAAAAGCTACAGGAGTGTTTACCGTGAGCCGCCTGTTATTGAATTGCGACATTGGCGAGAGTTTCGGCAGCTGGACCATGGGTCTGGACGCCGAAGTCATGCCCTTCATCGACTGCGCCAACGTGGCCTGCGGCTTCCACGCCGGCGACCCGGGCATCATGCGCAAAACCGTCAGCCTGGCACTGAGCCATGGCGTGCAGATCGGCGCGCACCCGGCCTATCAGGATCTGGTCGGATTCGGTCGGCGCTCCATGGCGTATTCCGCACAGGAACTGCAAGACATCCTGCATTACCAGATCGGCGCGCTCGACGGCATCTGCCGCGCGCAAGGTGCAAGAGTCAGCTACGTCAAACCCCATGGCGCGATGTACAACGACATGATGGCCAACCCGGCGCAGTTGCGCGCGGTGATTCAGGCGGTGGCCGCTTACGATCGCACGTTGCCGTTGATGTTGATGGCCACCCGCGACAACTCGGCGGCGCAGCAACTCGGCGACGAGTACGGCGTAACCCTGTGGTTTGAAGCCTTCGCCGACCGTGCCTACGACAGCGCCGGTCGCCTGGTCTCGCGACAACTGCCGGGCGCGGTGCATCACGAACCGGAAAAAATCATCGAGCAAGCGCTGACCATTGCCCGTGGCGACAACCTCACCGCCAGCGACGGCAGCGCCTTGCACCTGCAAGCCAACACCCTTTGCGTACACGGTGACAACACCAGTTCGGTGGCCGCCGTGCAGCGTATCCGCGAGGCCTTGAATCAGCAGAGTGCGTCATGAACCCAAGGATTGAAGTCGTAGCACTGGATTGCCTGATGCTGCGTCTGTTCGATGACATCGCCGAGGCCAACATGCCATGGATGCTCGCTGCCAGTGAGCGCTTACGCGCGGTGTTCGGTGCGCAACTGATTGATCTGGTGCCGTCCTATACGACATTGATGGTGCATTACGACTTGACCGTTTTGAGCCCGAATCAGGCCCGGGAATTGATCGCTGATGCGTTGATTGATCTTTCGCCGAATGCGCGGGCCACCGGCCAGTGCCACGTGCTGCCGGTCTGGTACGACCTGAGCGTCGGCCCCGAACTGAGCCTGTTGGCCCAACGCAGTGGATTGGCGGTAGAAGAGGTCATCCGCCGTCACAGTGCCCGGGAGTATCAGGTATTCGCTCTTGGTTTTGCCCCGGGTTTTGCCTTCATGGGGCTGGTCGAAGAAGTCTTGGCCGCGCCACGCCTGAACACCCCGCGCAAGAAAGTTGCCGCCGGCAGCGTCGGCATTGCCGAACGGCAAACCGCCGCATATCCCGTGGTCTCCCCGGGTGGCTGGAACCTGATCGGCCGCACCCCGGCGAAACTGTTTGATCGTCATCGCGACGGCTACAGCCTGATGCAACCTGGCGACACCGTGCGCTTCGAAGCGGTGAGCCACGCCGAGTTCATCCATCTGGGTGGCGACGACACACCGCTGGAGGCACTGATATGAGCCGACTGACGATTGAAGCAAGTACGCCGCTGTGCCTGTTGCAAGACGCCGGGCGGTTTGGCGTGCGGCATTTGGGTGTGACCCAGGGCGGTGCGGCGGATTGGCGGTCGATGCGTTGGGCGAATTGGCTGCTGGGCAACGGCCTGGATCTGCCGGTGATCGAAATCACCCTCGGCGGGTTTGCCGTGGTGGCTGAAGAGGATTGCCTGTTGGCGTTGGCCGGGGCAGATCTCGACGCGCACCTGGATGACCAACCGCTGTCGCCGTGGTGCAGTTTCAAACTGCGCAAAGGGCAGACTTTGAAATTCACCCAGCCACGACTCGGTGCCCGGGCTTATCTGGCGGCGCCGGGTGGTTTTGACGCGCCGAGGGTTCTGGGCAGCAGCGCCACGGTGGTGCGCGAGGAACTCGGGGGGCTCGATGGCATGGGGCTGCCGCTGGCCAAAGGGGCGACGTTGAGCTATCAGGGTGAAACCTTTCTGGTTCGGGAAGTGCCAATGGCGCATCGCCCGGATCTTCGGCTGAATGCGCCACTGGATCTGGTGCTCGGGGCGCAGATCGGCCAGTTCAGCGGGGAAAGTCTGTTTGATGTATTCAACAGCGCCTGGACGCTGGACAGTCGCGCTGATCGCATGGGCATTCGCTTGCTGGGCAAGCCTTTGCACTACCAGGGCCAACCGATGATTTCCGAGGGCATTCCACTGGGCGCGGTGCAGGTGCCGCCGGACGGGCAGCCGATTGTTTTGCTCAATGATCGACAGACGATTGGTGGTTATCCGCGCTTGGGGGCGTTGACGCCGTTGGCGTTGGCTCGGCTGGCGCAATGTCTGCCGGGAGAAAAGGTGAGATTGCGGCCGGTGGTGCAGGACGTTGCGCACCGGGAGCATGTCGACTATCTGCAGCTGTTTGGTTGAAGATCAAAAGATCGCAGCCTGCTGCAGCTCCTGCAGGGGAGCGGAGATTTCTCTGTAGGAGCTGCCGAAGGCTGCGATCTTTTGATTTTATTTGGACAGGAATCTCATCCCTTCTTCCAGCCCACGCAAGGTCAGCGGATACATCTGATCCTCGATCAAGTCCCGCACGATGTTGGTCGATGAGGTATAGCCCCACGTATCTTTCGGATACGGATTGATCCAGATGAGCTTCTTGTATTTCTCCATGAAGCGTTGCATCCACAGATAACCGGGCTCTTCGTTCCAGTGTTCGACGCTGCCGCCGGCCTGGGTGATTTCATAAGGCGCCATGGCGGCGTCGCCGATAAAGATCACTTTGTAGTCGGCGCCGTATTTGTGCAGCAAATCCTGCGTCGAGAAACGCTCGGAGGTGCGGCGCATGTTGTTCTTCCACACCGATTCATAAATGAAGTTGTGGAAGTAGAAATACTCCAGGTGCTTGAACTCGGTCTTGCAGGCCGAGAACAGTTCCTCGCAGATCTTCACATGCGCATCCATCGAGCCGCCAATGTCGAACAGCAACAACAGCTTCACCGTGTTGCGCCGTTCCGGGCGCATCTGGATGTTCAACAGTCCGGCATCTTTGGCGGTGTGGTCGATGGTGCCGTCGATGTCCAACTCTTCCGCCGCGCCCTGACGGGCGAACTTACGCAAACGACGCAGGGCAACCTTGATGTTCCGCGTGCCCAGTTCGACGGAATCGTCGAGGTTCTTGTACTCGCGCTGATCCCAGACTTTTACCGCTTTACCCTGACGCTTGCCGGCATCGCCGACCCGAATGCCTTCCGGGTTGAAGCCGCCGGAACCGAACGGACTGGTGCCGCCGGTACCGATCCATTTATTGCCGCCGGCGTGGCGTTCCTTCTGTTCTTCCAGACGCTTCTTGAACTCTTCGATCAGCTTGTCCAGACCGCCGAGGGACTGGATCTGCGCGCGTTCTTCGTCGCTCAACGAGCGTTCGAACTCCTTGCGCAGCCAGTCTTCGGGAATCAGCGCCTGAAGATGATCGTCGAGTTTTTCCAGGCCATTGAAGTAGGCGCCGAACGCACGGTCGAACTTGTCGAAATGCCGCTCGTCCTTCACCAGAATCGCCCGCGACAAGTAGTAGAACTCGTCCATGTCGGCGAAGGTCACGCGCTGTTTCAGCGCGTTGATCAGGTCGAGCAGCTCGCGCACCGACACCGGCACCTTGGCTGCGCGCATTTCATTGAACAGGTTGAGCAACATGGCATCAGCCTCTTAGCGGGTGCCGCGACGGCTCATGAACGCCAGGCGCTCAAGCAATTGCACGTCCTGTTCGTTCTTTACCAAAGCCCCTGCCAGCGGCGGAATTGCCTTGGTCGGATCGCGTTCGCGCAGCACCGCTTCGCCGATATTGTCGGCCATCAGCAGCTTCAGCCAGTCGACCAGTTCCGAGGTCGACGGCTTCTTCTTCAAACCAGGTACTTTGCGCACGTCGAAGAACACGTCCAGCGCTTCGCTGACCAGATCCTTCTTGATGTCCGGATAGTGAACATCGACGATTTTTTGCAGCGTGTTGCGGTCGGGGAAGGCGATGTAGTGGAAGAAGCAGCGGCGCAGGAAGGCGTCCGGCAGCTCTTTCTCGTTGTTGGAGGTAATGATGATGATCGGGCGCTTCTTGGCCTTGATGGTCTCGTCGATCTCGTAAACGTAGAACTCCATCTTGTCGAGTTCTTGCAGCAGGTCGTTAGGGAACTCGATGTCGGCCTTGTCGATTTCGTCGATCAGCAGGATGACTCGCTCTTCGGACTCGAAAGCCTCCCAGAGCTTGCCTTTCTTCAGGTAGTTGCGCACGTCGTGGACTTTTTCTGTGCCCAACTGCGAGTCGCGCAGACGGCTGACGGCGTCGTACTCGTACAGGCCCTGATGCGCCTTGGTGGTGGACTTGATGTGCCAGGTGATCAACCGGGCGTTGAACGATTCGGCCAGTTGCTCGGCGAGCATGGTCTTGCCAGTGCCCGGTTCGCCCTTGACCAGCAGCGGCCGCTCCAGGGTGATGGCGGCGTTGACCGCCAGCTTCAGGTCATCGGTGGCGACGTAGGCCTGGGTGCCTTCGAACTTCATCTGCTAATCCTCGAACGGTAACGCCGACCTGAACGGGCAGGGCGGGGGCGAAATAATCGGATGCACCGACTATAACGCGCAGCCCGGTCGACTGTGAACGCAGACGGCTTATTCAGTCTCTGAATGGGGCGTCACATGTTGACTCGGTTTCGGCCGATACCCTTCATCGGGAGGTGCTGGCGCAAAGCCTTAACCCTCATCCGGCTTCGGCCGCTCATACCGCGCATTGAAAGCCTGAACAAATCCATTGCGCAAAATCTGCAAAAACGCTTCGAACCCGTTGATATTTTGCTGGTGCACGTTACCGCTGAGTTGCACGCGGGTAGCGAACTGGTTTTTGACCTGGTTTTTCAACACGGTTTCGGTACCGCCGACCAGTGCTTCCCAGACCGAGCGGAACAGACCTTTGTTCTTGTTTTCAACGTCTTGCTGCCAGTCGAACACATCGACATCGCGCAGCAACGGTTTGATGTAACCGGTCACTTTGGCTTTTTCGGCTTTTGCTTCAATCACCACGTCGCCATGCCCGGCGTTGAAGTCGAACTTGCCATAAGCCGAGGCGAAATCATTCATGCGCTTGAGCTCGATGTCTTTTGCGCGAAGTCGAAACTCGAAGTCTTCGAAGTTGCTCAGCGGATCGAAGGTCGCGGTGGTTTCCAGAGGGGCGTGGCCCAACAACAAAGCTTTGCCTTCGAAACGTGCATCGCGTTTGCCCTCTTTGTCGACCACGTTGGTCAAGTTGTAGATGCTGGCGTCGACGTTGGTGGCGTTCATGTTGACGGGCGGTTTGGAGTTGAAATTGCGGAATGTGACGCGGCCATCGTGGATCTGGACTTCATCGAGGGTAATCGGCAGCAACTTGCCCAGTTGCTCGCGCCAGTCAGTGCCCTGACCGGTCTGGGAATTCTGCTTGTTGGCCCCACCGTCGACGAAATTCACTTCCGGTTTGATGAACTGCACCTGCGCTACCACCGCTCGCTCGTACCACAACGAGTGCCAGCTCACCGACAAGTCAATCACCGGTGCGTTGACGAACGGTACCGGCACCTTGCCGTCGACCTTTACGATCTTCAGGCCGTTGATTTTGTAGGCGCCGCGCCACAGCGCCAGATCGACATCGGTGATCTGCCCACGGTAGTCACCCATGTTCGCCATTCTGTCGTTCAGATAATCACGCACCACGTACGGCAGGGCGATGTGAAGTGCAATCAACAGCACGACAACCCCAGCGAAAATCCATAACGGCCAGCTATAACGACGCTTCATGGTGCCAATTCCCGAACGATGTAAACGGTTGACTGCCTGCTGCCGCAGACGTTCGACCCGACTGGACTGTAACGGGCAACAGGCATACCTTGGAGCGCTAAATTCAACGCTGCACAAGGACCCAGCCATGAGCCGCATCTTTGCTGACAACGCCCATTCCATCGGCAACACGCCGCTGGTGCAGATCAACCGTATCGCCCCGCGTGGCGTGACCATTCTGGCCAAGATCGAGGGGCGCAACCCCGGTTATTCGGTCAAGTGCCGAATAGGCGCCAACATGATCTGGGACGCCGAAAGCAGCGGCAAACTCAAGCCAGGCATGACCATCGTCGAGCCGACGTCGGGCAATACCGGCATCGGCCTGGCCTTCGTCGCCGCCGCGCGTGGCTACAAGTTGATGCTGACCATGCCCGCCTCGATGAGCATTGAGCGTCGCAAAGTACTCAAGGCGCTGGGCGCCGAACTGGTGCTGACCGAGCCGGCCAAAGGCATGAAAGGCGCGATCGAGAAGGCCGCCGAGATTGTTGCCAGTGATACAGGCAAATACTTCATGCCGGCACAGTTCGATAACCCGGCCAACCCGGCCATCCACGAAAAAACCACCGGCCCGGAAATCTGGAATGACACCGACGGTGCAGTGGATGTGCTGGTGGCTGGCGTCGGCACCGGCGGAACCATCACCGGCGTTTCGCGGTATATCAAGAATACCCAGGGTAAACCGATTATTTCGGTGGCCGTGGAGCCTGCCTCGTCGCCAGTGATTACTCAGGCACGGGCTGGCGAAGAGATCAAGCCGAGCCCGCACAAGATTCAAGGCATTGGTGCCGGTTTCGTGCCGAAAAACCTTGATATGTCGATGGTCGACCGGGTCGAGCAGGTCACCGACGAAGAGTCCAAGGCCATGGCCCTGCGCCTGATGCAGGAAGAAGGGATTTTGTGCGGTATTTCCTGCGGTGCGGCAATGGCGGTGGCGGTGCGTCTGGCCGAGACACCTGAGATGCAGGGCAAGACCATCGTGGTGATTCTGCCGGACTCCGGTGAGCGTTATCTGTCGAGCATGCTATTCAGCGATCTGTTCACCGAGCAGGAGAACCAGCAGTAATCGAGTTGATTCAGGTCAGCCGGGGTTCAGGATGCTTATGTTAATAAATGCTTTGTTGCGCAATTCTTAACACTGAATCTTGGGTTGAACGGGTTTTGCCCCGGGCCAGGAGTGTTTATCATGGCCGGCTGCCATGCCGGGTAAAGGGCGTTGCGCAGTGTTGTTTTTATTCCAAGGAGTTGTTGATGACCTTTTCGTTTGCCGCCAAGGCTTCGGTATTGCTGCTGTTTCTGGGCAGCACGCTCTATGTGCATTTGCGCGGCAAGGCGCGTTTGCCGGTATTGCGTCAGTTCGTCAACCACTCGGCGCTGTTCGCCCCCTACAACGCCTTGATGTACCTGTTCTCCGCTGTACCGTCCAAGCCGTATCTGGATCGCAGCAAATTCCCGGAACTGGATGTGCTGCGCGATAACTGGGAAGTCATTCGCGACGAAGCGATGCACCTGTTCGACGAGGGTTACATCCGCGCCGCCGAGAAGAACAACGACGCCGGTTTCGGCTCGTTCTTCAAGAAGGGCTGGAAGCGTTTCTACCTCAAGTGGTACGACAAACCTCTGCCATCGGCCGAAACCCTGTGCCCGAAAACCGTGGCACTGGTCAGTACCATTCCGAACGTTAAAGGCGCGATGTTTGCGCTGCTGCCGGGCGGCAGTCACCTCAATCCGCACCGCGATCCGTTTGCCGGTTCCCTGCGTTATCACCTCGGCCTGTCGACACCGAACTCCGATGACTGCCGGATCTTCGTCGATGGTCAGGTCTACGCCTGGCGCGACGGTGAAGACGTGATGTTCGACGAGACCTACGTGCACTGGGTCAAGAACGAAACCGACAAGACGCGCGTCATCCTGTTCTGCGACATCGAACGTCCGCTGAGCAACCGGCTGATGACCCGAATCAACCGCTTCATCAGCGGCTGGCTCGGCCGGGCAACCGCACCACAGAACCTTGATGACGAACGCGTCGGTGGCATCAACCAGGCTTACGCCTGGAGCAAGAACTTCAGCGACAAGTTCAGCGGCGTGGTCAAACAGTGGAAACGCCGTAATCCGAAAGCCTACCGTGTGCTGCGGCCGGTGTTGGCGGTGGTGGTCTTGACGTTGCTCGGGTATTGGCTGTTTGGTTGAGACCGAACCGGAAATGAAAAACCGCTTCTTGTGAGCGGTTTTTTATTGCCTGCGATTCAGCGCCGTCCAGCGAGAACGTTGGGTTCATCCACGTCAATGCCATCGACCAGAACTTGCAGAAATCCCAAGCCATTGCAATCTGTGTCCCACGCTGGTTATAGTCGCCGCTCGTGAATCAGGTGATTCACGTTCCAAACCCTTCAAAAAAGATCTGCCCCAATGCCTGTATCCCTCATCAACGCGGTAGTCGATTCAGCGGTCAACGCTGGCGTCGTGCCGTGCGGGAATCAGCAGCCCGGGCAGATCAGTCATTACCCCCCACCTGTCAGTAGCACGCCGGTGTGCGCAGTCGTATCACCGCCGGGCGTTGGCGTATCGGGCTGATCGGCATTTTCTGCTGACCCCCTTGCCCGCCTGAAAAACCTACTGAATTTCAGCTTCGGCTGAGTTGGCTATTGGCCTGACTACAGGTGGTATTCATGTTTGTCCTTTCGAAAAAATCCGCGCTCGCGGCGACGTCCACGAGCCTGTTCGTTCTGCTGTGGAGCAGCGGGGCGATCTTCTCCAAATGGGGCCTGGCCCACGCGTCACCGTTTGCCTTTCTGTTGATTCGCTTTGCCATCGCCCTGTGCGGCCTGGTGCTGCTGATTCCTTTACTCAAATTGAAACTGCCCAAGGGCGGCAGGCCGATGCTGTTTGCGATTGCCACCGGTGTGGTGTTGTTGGGGGCTTATCAGATTTTCTATCTGCTGGCCCTCAACACCAAAGTCACGCCGGGGGTGATGGCGACCATCATGGGCGTGCAACCGATTCTCACGGTGGTGTTGATGGAGCGGCAGCGCTCGGCCAGCCGGATGTTTGGGCTGGCGCTGGGGTTGGCCGGTCTGATCATGGTGGTGTATCAGGGGATCGGTCTGGCCGGGATGTCGTGGGCGGGGATGCTGTTCGGTCTGCTGGCGCTGGCGAGCATGACGCTCGGTTCAATCATGCAGAAGCGCATCACCGACAATCCCCTCGGCACGCTGCCGGTGCAGTATCTGGCGGGGCTGTTGTTGTGCGGGATCTTTGTGCCGTTCCAGCCGTTTCATTTCGAGCACAGTGTGGGCTTCATCGTGCCGGTGTTGTGGATGGGCCTGGTGGTGTCAGTTCTGGCGACGCTGTTGCTGTATCGCCTGATCGCGCGGGGCAATCTGGTGAATGTCACCAGCCTGTTTTATCTGGTGCCGGCGGTGACTGCAGTGATGGACTATCTGTTTTTCGGCAACAGACTGGCGACGTTGAGCATGTTCGGCATGCTGTTGATCATCATCGGTCTGGCGTTCGTCTTCCGTAAAACAGCTTAAACCGCAAAAGGCCCGGAGCCTGTCTCCGGGCCTTTTTTCATTTGCTCAATGCATGTTCGGCCCGCACCGAGTTCATGAACGCCTGCATCGCCGAGGACTGAATCCGGTGGCGTCGGGTAATCAGACCGAACGGTGGCAGTCGCGCTTCAAACTTGATCGGCAGCACCGCCAGCAGGTCGCGGCCGGGATAGTCCTCGACCACCGACACCGGTGTTACGCCGAGCATGTCGGTCTGCTGGATCAATGACAGCAAGGTCATGATCGAGGTGGTTTCGACGATGCTGCTGGGGATGTCGACCCGGGCGTTGTGGAACACCTGATTGATGATCGCGCGCATCGGACTCGGTTGCTGTTGCAGCACCCAGGTCATGTTTTGCAATTCTGCCCAGCTGAGGTTTTTCTCTTTCGCCAGCGGGTTCTGCGCGCCGGCAATCACGCACAAGGCTTCTTCGCCGAGACTGTCGAAGAGCAACTCTTCGGCCCGCGCTCCGGCGGGTATTCGCCCCAGCACGATGTCCAGTTGATCCTGCAACAGCGCCTGCACCAACACGTCGCTGGTGTCGACTTGAATGCTCATTGATAACCGTGGATGGCTTTGCTTCAAGGTCGCGATAGTCCGCGTCAGCAACCCCGAGGCCAGCGCCGGAATAGCCCCGACCGCGACCCTTCCGAGATTGCCCGATTCCAGCGCCACCAACTCTTCGCGCATGCCGCTGAGTTCGGCGAAGACCATGCGCGCGTAATAGATCACCGTCTCGCCGAAGGGCGTCGAGCGCATGCCCCGGGGCAAGCGCTCGAACAGTTCGACGCCGAGCAAATCCTCGGCCTCGTGGAGCATTTTGGTCGCCGCCGGTTGAGTCATGCCGATGTGGTCGGCGGCGCGGCGCAGCGAGCCGAATTCCTGCAACGCCAGCATCAGCCGCAACTGGCGCAGACGCAGGCGGCTGTGGATCACGTTGGCATCAGGAATTCGGGTCATGGGCCGTGCTCGCGAAAAAGACAGGTGGCCAGCCTGACAACAAATGTCAGGCAGTGCCAGTCCTGTGTCACAGCACCGATTTTGGCTTGGCCCCATGGGCCTTGCGCAAACCGACCATGACTTGCAGCGCCTTGGAGATCAGTGGCCAGAACAACATCAGCAACGCCGCCGTGGTCAGGCTGCCCACCAACGGGTTGGACCAGAAGATGCCCAAGTGCCCGTCGGAGAACAGCATCGACTGGCGGAACGCGTCTTCGGCCTTGTCACCCAGCACGGCGGCAAGCACCAGCGGCGCGATCGGGTAGCCGAGTTTCTTGAACAGATAACCCAGCGCGCCGAAGCCGAGCATCAGCACCACGTCGACGAACGAGTTGTGCACCGAGTAGGCACCGATGGCGCAGACCATGATGATGATCGGCGCAATGATCGAGAACGGAATGCGCAGGATCGAGGCGAACAACGGTACGGTGGCCAGCACGACGATCAGGCTTACGACGTTGCCCAGATACATGCTGGCGATCAGGCCCCAGACAAAATCGTGCTGCTCGACAAACAGGGTAGGGCCGGGGTGCAGGCCCCAGATCATCAAGCCGCCGAGCATTACCGCTGCGGTGGCCGAACCGGGAATGCCCAGGGTCAACATCGGCAGCAGGGCGCTGGTGCCGGCGGAGTGGTCGGCGGTTTCCGGGGCGATCACGCCTTCCAGTTCACCCTTGCCGAAGTTGTCGCGGTTCTTCGAGAAGCGCCGCGCCAGGCTGTAGCTCATGAACGACGCCGCCGTCGGCCCGCCCGGGGTGATGCCCATCCAGCAACCGACCAACGTGCTACGCACAATGGTCAGCCAGTAACGCGGCAGTTTCGCCCAGGTGCGCAGGATCACCATCGGCGTGATGCGCGCATGTTCACCGCGAAACACCAGGCCTTCTTCCACTGTGCAGAGGATTTCACCGATGCCGAACAGACCGATCACGGCCACTTCGAAGCTGATGCCGGTCATCAACGCGGGCTGATCGAAGGTCAGGCGCAGGTTGCCGGATACAGTGTCCATGCCCACCGCCGCCATGGCGAAACCGATCATCATCGCCACCACGGTTTTCAGCGGTGGGTTCTTGCTCATGCCAATGAACGTGCAGAAGGCCAACAGGTACACCGCAAAGAATTCCGGTGAGCTGAAGGACATGGCGAACGCGGCGATCTTGGTCGACAGGAACGTCAGCAACAACACGCCGGCCAGTGCGCCAATCAGCGCCGAACTGAACGCGGCGGTGAGGGCTTCGGCGGCGCGGCCTTCACGGGCCATCGGGTAGCCGTCGAAGGTGGTCGCCACGGATGACGGCTCACCAGGGATGTTGAACAGAATCGAGGTGATCGACCCGCCGAACAACGCCCCCCAATACATGCACGACAACAGGATAATCGCCGACACCGGCGACATGGTGAAGGTCAGAGGCAGCAGCAACGCCACGCCGTTGGGGGCGCCGAGGCCGGGCAACACACCGACCAGAATGCCCAGCAGCACGCCGATCACCATCAGGCCGATGTGGCCCGGGGTCATGATCAGGTTCATGCCTTGCATCAGGGAATCGAATTCGCTCATTTGAAGTTTCTCCCGGCGAGGGCAATCCAGTCGCCCATCGGGCCGGCATCCAGCGGCACCTTGAACCACAGCGCGAAGATCAGATAGCTGGCGAGCACCGCACCGAGCGAGACGCTGCCGATCATCCATTTGCCATAGGGTTTTACGCGTACTTTGTCGCGCCACATGAACCAGGCAATGAACGCCGCCGAGGCCACGTAGATACCGGTGAACGGCATGGCCGCGACGAACAGGGCAATCGGCAGGAACACCGAGAACACTTGCCGAAACGCGCTGCGGCTGACGAACGCAATGCTCATGGCCTGCCAGCGCACCACGGTCAGAATGCCGTTGGCCACGCTCGCGCCACTGAGCATCAGGCCGATGTAGAAGGGGAAGTAACCCGGCTCAGGCCCGGCGTCACCCCAGCCGATGCCTTGTTCAAGGCTGCCGTACATCACCACCGCGCCGATCAGCGTGGTGAACAGGGTCAGGCCGAGTTCGACCCAACGGGTGCTGACCAGCGCCGGTGAATCCGAAGAATGGGACATGAAACACCTCCAGCAGGTGACGGCCGCACCTTATCGGGCGGCCGTGGACGACCTCAGTTTTTCAGCCAGCCGGCTTCCTTGAACACCGGCGTGACACGGGCGGTGTCTTGCTCGATGTACGCGGTCAGCGGCTCGCCTTCGAGGAAGGTCGGCACCAGCGCGTTCTGTTTCACGTAGGCCTGAAACTCGGGGGTCTGGGTGACTTTGCGCATCAGCTCGACATAGAACGCGCGCTGTTCGGCGGTGACATCGCCCGGCATGAACACGGTGCGCGGAAAGCGATATTGATCGATGCCCAGGCCTTGTTCGTGGCAGGTCGGTACATCCGCCCAGGATTTGTCGCCAGCCACTTTTTCGGTGTAGGCCATGCGCTCTTTACTGAACACGCACAGCGGCTCGATCTGATCGCCACGCCATTGGCTGATGCTTTCGCTGGGATTGTTGACGTTGGCGGCGATGTGCTTGCCGGCCAGTTGCGTGGCGGCTTCGCTGCCACTCTTGAACGGGATGTACACCAGTTTGCTGTTGTTGGTCTGGTTGAGCAGCAGGGTCAGGGTCTGGTCGACGTCCTTGGACTGGCTGCCGCCCATGCGCAGTTTCGACGGATCGGTTTTCACCGCCTCATAGAAGCCCTTGGCGTCTTTCCACGGCGCGTCCTTGTAGCTCCAGAGAATGAAGTCATCCTCGGCAACGGCGGCCACCGGGGTCAGTTCCTGCCATTGGTAACCGAGCTTGGACACCAGCGGCAGCAGGTAGATGTTGTTGGTGCCGATCACCAGTTTTTCCGGATCGCCCTTGTTCATCTTCAGATCAAGAAACGCTTCAGCGCCGTTGCCGCCGCCCTTGTTGAGGACGATGGTGTTGACCTCAAGGAACTTGTGGGTGGTGATGATCGACTGGATCAGACGACCGAGCTGGTCGGTGCCGCCACCGGGGCCGCCGGCGACGACGATCTCGACGTTCTTGTCCGGTTGCCAGGCGTGGGCGAGGGAGGGGAGGACACCGGCCGCGAGCAGGGTACAACCCAGCAGCAGACGGGAGGTGCGACGGACGAATGCAGTACGCATGGGAGGCCTCATTCTTGTAGTTGTTATGAGTGACTTGTCTGCGCTCGAAAGCCGCAAGCCTGGCCTGAGTGTGGGAAGGTATGACGGCGGCGTCTACTCAAAACAAAACATACACCGATAGCCTGGGGTTATCGCTCGGGCGCCAATCAATTACCCAAACGTGGGGCAGACTTTGCCGTAGAGCGTTTCAGGCGCACATTCATCGTCATGGCTGGCGATGTAAGCGTGATGAAAGATCGGCATGGCATAACCCGAGGCTATCGCCTGATTTCAAGTTTTGATTAGACGGTTATCGCCGGGCCTTCGATAGTGCCCTCCGGATGCCGCGAAACAGCGGCGTGGCGACACCCACAAAAATAATAAAACGAGGTACGCACCATGGCTCGTCCCAGTGCTTCCCTGCACCTGCCTGTCGCAGGCGCCCTCCCGACGGCAGCGGCGGCTGCGCTGACCGCCAGCACCACGGCCAGCAACGTGCGCTGGCGGATCTTTGCGATTGTCTTCGCCCTGACCATGGTCAACCTGATCGACCGCGTGTCGCTGTCGATTGCGATGCCGACCATCGCTACCGAATTTTCCCTATCACCGAGCCTGCAAGGCTTGATCCTCAGCAGTTTCTTTTGGGCCTATGCGTTGTTGCAGATCCCCGGCGGCTGGCTGATCGACCGTTACGGGCCGCGCCGGGTCATCACTTGGTCGACCGGTTTGTGGGGCACCTTTCAGGTGTTGGCGGCATTCGCCACCGGCGGCCTGTCGCTGCTGTTCGCCCGAGTCGCTTTGGGCGCGGCGGAAGCGCCACTGTTTCCGTCCGGCGGCAAACTGATTTCCCTGTGGCTCGCCCCCGGCGAGCGCAGTCGCGGCGCGGTGTTGATGGACAGCGGCAGCCCCTTGGGCGTGGCGTTGGGCGGTTTGATCATCGCTTACCTGATTGCCTCGCTGAACTCCTGGCGCCTGGCGTTTGTGATTGCCGGTATCGCCACTTTGGTGTTGGCGTGGCTGGCCTGGCGTTATCTGCGCGACGATCCGGCCTGCCACCCGCAAGTGAATGCGGCGGAGCTGGAAAAGATCAACGCCGGCCGCGCCACGCCTGCCGCCGAGGCAGCGCGGGCACCGGTCAAGGGTCTGGGCATTGCCGCACGTTCACTCAGTGGTTTGCTGATCGGCCGGGCCAGTTGGGCGATGGTTTATTTCGGCCTGCTGACCTGGGGGCCGACCTACCTGTCCCAAGCGCGCGGCTTCGATATCAAGGGCATTGGTTTCGCCACGTTTGTGATCTTTGTCTGCGGCGCGCTCGGCTCACTCACGGGTGGTTTTCTCTGCGACGGGCTGATTCGCAAAGGCGTCAGCCGTGGTGTGGCGGTCAAGAGTCTGTTGGCTTTTTCCGGGCTGGTGGCGCTGGGCGCGTTCCTGCTGCTGCCGACCTTGAGCAACCCTTTTGCGGCCGTGGCGCTGTTGGCCATGACCGCGTTTTTCCTGATGTGGGGCAGCCTCTACTGGAGCTTCCCGGCGCTGCTCGCGGCACCGGCGCGGGTCGGCCTGATCGGCGGAGTGATGAACATGGCCGGCAGTGTCGGCGGGATTACCGTGCCGATTCTGGTCGGCGTGATCCTGCAGATGGCCGGCGGTTTCGCTCCGGTACTCGGTTTCTTCGCGGCGTGTTCGGCGGTGTTTGTGCTGGCCACGCTGTTCATTGCACTGGACGAGGTGCGCCATGACTGAGCAGAACCGCCCACTGTGGGATGGCCCGATCATCGACGCCCATCATCATTTCTGGGACCCGGCGATCAACGATCACCCGTGGCTCGCGCCCGAGGCCAACATCCCGTTTCGCTATGGTGATTACAGCGCGATCAAGCGCCGCTATTTTCCCGAGGATTACTTCGCCGACGCGGCGCAGCATCAAGTGGTGCAAACCGTCTACATCGAGACCGAATGGAACCCGCAGGACCCGATCGGCGAGACCCGCTTCATCGAACAACTGGCCGCCCGTTATGGCGTGCCGAATGCGGTGGTGGCCCAAGCCTGGCTTGATCATCCGGACGCAATCGATGTGCTCACCGAACAGGCGCGCTTCAAGCATGTGCGCAGCGTGCGGCACAAACCCGGAGGGCCGACATCACCCACGCAAGTCGGGCGTTCGCGCAGCCTGATGAGCGACGAGCATTGGCGCCGCAGTTACGCCGCGCTGCAAGGTTTGGGGCTGCACTTCGATTTGCAGACACCGTGGTGGAACCTGCCGGAAGCCGAGCGGCTGGCCCGGGATTTCCCCGACACCACGCTGATTCTCAACCACGCCGGCCTGCCCAGCGACCGCAGCGCCGAAGGTTTGGCCGGTTGGCGCACAGCCATGGCGCGACTGGCCGAGTACCCGAACGTGCAGGTGAAGATTTCCGGTCTCGGTCAGGCCGGTCGTTCATGGCGGGCCATCGATAACGCGTGGATCGTGCGCGAGATCATCGCCATGTTCGGCAGCACGCGGGCGATGTTTGCCAGTAACTTCCCGGTCGACAGCCTGTGCGGCTCGTTCGACAGCATTTACAGCGGTTTCAAACACATCGTCGCCGATCTGCCGCAGGCCGATCAGCAATGTCTGTTCTACAGCAACGCGCAGCGGGTTTACCGCTGCGAACCTGGTGTCCTTGAGCGCGCCGGGTCTGAGCCTTTGAGGAGTCAAGCATGAACAAAACCACGATCGCCATGGTACTCGGTGACCCGGCGGGCATTGGCCCGGAACTGATTGCGCGGCTGCTCGGCGAGCCGCAAGTACGCGCACAGGCGCAGGTGATTCTGATTGCCGATGAAGCCGAGATGCAGCGCGGCATGCGCATCGCTGGCGTCGAGTTTCCCTATCGCCGGATCGAGTCGCTGGAGCAACTGGATTTTGCCGATGACACGCCACTGTTCTACAACGTGCGCGGCGATACCGTGGGCGAGTTTCCCCGCAGTGAAGCCAGTGCAATCGGCGGCCGCTACAGCCTCGATACGCTGGAAATCGCCCTGCGTCTGACCCAGGCTGGCACCACCGATGCGGTGCTGTTCGGGCCGTTGAACAAAACCTCGCTGCACATGGCCGGCATGGCCCACAGCGACGAGCTGCATTGGTTCGCCGAGTTGCTGGATTTCCATGGTCCGTTCTGCGAATTCAACGTGCTCGACAACCTGTGGACGTCACGGGTGACGTCACACGTGGCGCTGGCCGATGTGCCGGGGCTGCTCAGTCAGGAGCGGGTAGGCGAGGCGATCCGCCTGATCGACACCGCGCTCAAACGCAACGGACTGGAGAAACCGCGCATCGGCGTGTGTGGCCTCAACCCGCACAACGGCGACAACGGCTCGTTCGGTCGCGAAGAGCTGGACATCATCGGCCCGGCAGTGCGTACGGCACAGGCCGAGGGCATTGCGGCGGAAGGGCCTTATCCGGGCGACACGATTTTCCTTAAGGTGCAGGGCGATGCCAGCGCATTTGATGCGGTCGTCACCATGTATCACGACCAGGGCCAGATCGCGATCAAGCTGATGGGCTTCTCCCGTGGGGTGACGGTGCAGGGCGGCTTGCCGATCCCGATCACCACGCCAGCGCATGGCACCGCGTTTGATATTGCGGGGCAGGGTAAAGCCAACGTCGGCGCGATTCGCCAGGCGTTCGAAATTGCCTGTCGGATGGGTGCCAACAGCTACTAGTAACATCAGAAGCAAAAGATCGCAGCCTGCGGCAGCTCCTACAGGGGATCTCATTCACCTGTAGGAGCTGCCGCAGGCTGCGATCTTTTTTGTTTTTTATCCGATAACCCTATCTGCCCATAAATCGCTTGATGCGATCACCGCAGGTTATCGCCGGATACGCATAAGTGATTATCCGGCAGCCCTTTGCGCTGGCTACAGTCGCTCCATCGACTGAACGCATGTTCATGCGACCAACAACTACAAAAAGCCCGCCCTGTCACTTCCGCAGGGCACATACCGGCAGCAAAGGAACCTTCACATGACCCGTCCAGATTCCGCCCTGGTTTTGTCCAGTGCCATCGCCAAAAGCCGGCTGCGCCTGCTGCCGTTTCTGATCCTGATGTACATCCTCGCCTTCATCGATCGCTCCAACGTCGGCTTCGCCAAAGCGGCGCTGCAAGCCGATACCGGGCTCGGGGATGCGGCGTTCGCCTTCGGTGCGAGCATCTTTTTCATCGGTTATGCGTTCTTCGAAGTACCGAGCAACTACATGCTCCATCGCCTCGGCGCCAAGGTCTGGCTGTGCCGGATCATGGTCACCTGGGGTCTGGTGTCGGCGGCGATGATGTTTGCCCACAACGCCGAAACCTTCTACGTCCTGCGCTTCATGCTGGGTGTGGCCGAAGCCGGTTTCTTCCCGGGGATCATCCTTTACCTCACCTACTGGTTCCCGGCGCAGAGCCGTGGCCAGGCCCTCGGTCTGTTCTATTTCGGCCTGCCGCTGGCGCTGGTGTTGGGCAGCCCTTTGTCCGGTTGGTTGCTGGAGTTCCACGGCGTGTTCGGCCTGACCAACTGGCAGTGGCTATTCGTCGTTGAGGGGCTGATGGCTTCGGTGGTGGGCATCGCTGCTTACTTCTACCTGGTCAACCGTCCGGCTCAGGCGACATGGTTGAGTGTCGAAGAAAAGCAGGCACTGCAAACTGCACTCGATGAAGAAGATGCAAAGAAAAAAGACTCCAGCCCCCACGGTTTCCTGAGCGCCTTGCGCAACCCGCGAGTGCTGCAATTCTGCCTGGCGTATTTCACCATTCAGATGAGCGTTTATGGCGTGGTGTTCTACCTGCCAACCCGCATCGCCGGGTTGCTCGACGGTCATGTCGGTTTGAACGTGGGCCTGATCACCGCGATCCCGTGGATCTGCGCGCTGATCGTCACCCGCATCGTCACCCGCTACGCCGACCGCACTGGCCAGCACCGTCGTCTCGCCGTGTGCATGTTGACCATGGCCGCCCTTGGCATCGCGGCGTCGGCATTGGGTACCAGCATGATGCCGGTGGTGCTCGCTTTCTGTTTCGCTGCCGCCGGATTCGTCTCGGTGCAGCCACTGTTCTGGACCATACCCACCAGTTACCTCAGCGGTGCCGCCGCAGCCGGCGGGATCGCCCTGATCAACTCCATCGGCAACCTCGGCGGCTTTGTCGCACCGAACCTGAAAACCGTGATGGAAACCTCCTTCGCTGACCCCCGTGCCGGCATGTTCGCCCTGGCGCTGGTAGGCCTCGTTGGCGCGGTTCTGTTGTCCCGACTTCGCACCACCCAAACCCCTGTTTCTCCCTCGCAGCTCACACCGGCTCAGGTTGGCTGATCACTACTTAAGCGTTAGCAAGGAACCGTATTCATGAAAATCAAAGCGATCCGTACCCGCGTCTTCGAATGGAAAGGCAAAGTCGTGCCACCGCAAGCGCACTTCTGCACCAACGCCAGCGACATCCTTTTTGAGCGTGGCGACGCCATGGGCTCGTTCCGTTTCCACGGCTGGCTGGTGGTGGAAATCGAAACCGACACCGGTCTGGTCGGCATCGGCAACTGTGCGCTGGCGCCGCGCGTGGCCAAGGAAATCATCGACACCTATCTGGCACCGATTGCCATCGGCGAGGACCCCTTCGACAACGAATACATCTGGCAGAAGATGTACCGCCAGAGCCACGCTTGGGGCCGCAAAGGCATCGGCATGGCGGCGATCTCGGCCATCGATATCGCCATCTGGGACATCATGGGCAAAGCGGTGAACAAACCGGTGTTCAAACTGCTCGGTGGGCGCACCAAGGAAAAGATCTGGACCTACGCCTCCAAGCTCTATGCCAATGACAACCTCGACCTGTTCCTCGAAGAGGCGCAGGGCTATCTGAATCAGGGTTTCACCGCGCTGAAAATGCGCTTCGGTTATGGCCCGAAAGACGGCCCGGCGGGCATGCGCAAAAACATCGAGCAAGTGCGCGCCCTGCGTGAACTGGCCGGCCCGGACATCGACATCATGCTCGAGTGCTACATGGGCTGGACCCTCGAATACGCCCGCCGGATGCTGCCGAAACTGGCCGAGTTCGAGCCGCGCTGGCTGGAAGAACCGGTGATCGCCGACGACATCGAAGGCTACATCGAGCTGAAAAAAATGGGGATCATGCCGATCTCCGGTGGCGAGCATGAATTCACCTCCTACGGCTTCAAGGATTTGCTGGAACGCCGCGCCGTCGACGTGATCCAGTACGACACCAACCGCGTCGGCGGCATCACCGCCGCGCGCAAGATCAACGCCATGGCCGAAGCCTGGTCAGTGCCGGTGATCCCCCATGCCGGGCAGATGCACAACTACCACCTGACCATGTCCACCACCGCCTCGCCGATGGCCGAGTTCTTCCCGGTGTTCGACGTCGAAGTCGGCAACGAACTTTTCTATTACGTGTTCAAGGGCGAGCCGCAACCGGTCAACGGCTATATCCAGCTCGACGACAACAAGCCGGGCCTGGGCCTGGAAATTTCTGATGAGTACTTGAACGACTTCAACATCATCGAGTGATCTGTCGGGCGTCGCCTGCGGGCGGCGCCCTCCATGCATTTCCGGAGGTCGCATATGCGCCTGATTCAATTTGAAAACACCGCCGGCCAGCGCCTCGTCGGGCTCGTTGAGGGCACGCAGGTTCACGTCGTGCGCAACACCGTCAGCACCCGCGAACTGGCGCTGGCGGCGATTCGTGCCAGCCATGGTCTGCAAGAGCAAGTCGCCCTGCGCGGCACTGAACTCGGCCCCGATTACGCCGAGCTGCTGCAACAGGGCCGCGTCCTGCCGCCGCTGGATCACGAAGACCCGGCCCATTGCCTGATCAGCGGCACCGGCCTGACCCACTTGGGCAGCGCCTCGGCACGGGACAAAATGCACCAGCAGGACGGCGCTGTTGAAGCGGGCATGACCGACACCATGCGCATCTTCAAGTGGGGCATCGAGGGCGGTAAACCGGCGGCCGGTGACGTCGGTGCGCAGCCGGAATGGTTCTACAAAGGCGACGGCAACATCGTCGTGCGCCCCGGCGCGGATTTTCCGGTGCCGCCATTTGCCGAAGATGCCGGAGAGGAGCCGGAATTGGCCGGCCTCTACGTGATTGGCGACGATGGCCTGCCGTATCGCCTCGGTTATGCGCTGGGCAACGAATTCTCCGATCACGTCATGGAGCGGCGCAACTACCTGTATCTGGCCCATTCCAAGTTGCGCTTCTGCGCCTACGGCCCGGAGCTGCGGGTCGGTGCGTTGCCCACCGATCTGTCAGGCACCAGCCGCATCCTGCGTGACGGCGAAGTGCTGTGGGAGAAGCCGTTCCTCAGTGGCGAAGACAACATGTGCCACAGCCTCGCCAACCTCGAATTTCATCACTTCAAATACGCGCAGTTCCTGCGTCCAGGCGATGTCCACGTGCATTACTTCGGCACCGCCACGCTGTCGTTTGCCGACGCTATCAAGACCCGCCCCGGCGACCGCTTCCAGATCAGTCTCGACGCGTTCGGCGCGCCGCTGGAAAACGGCATCGGCGAAAGTGCCCAGCCGCTGGCCATCGGTCAGGTACGTGCGTTGTAAAGCCCAATTGTTTGAGGAATTCCCATGACATCGCTACTGGGTCACAACTACATCGGCGGCCGCCGCAGCGCTCAAGGCAGCGTGCAGCTGCAAAGTCTCGACGCCACAACGGGTGAGGCGCTGCCGGGGCATTTCGTCCAGGCCACCGAAGCCGAGGTGGACGCTGCTGCCAAAGCCGCCGCCGCTGCCTATCCGGTTTATCGCAACCTCAGTGCAGAAAAACGCGCGGTGTTTCTCGATGCCATCGCCGATGAAATCGACGACCTGGGGGATGACTTCGTCGCTACCGTATGCCGTGAAACCGCGCTGCCCGCCGCCCGTATCCAAGGCGAGCGCGGGCGCACCAGCGGCCAGTTGCGGCTGTTCGCCAAAGTCCTGCGCCGGGGTGATTTTTATGGTGCGAGGATTGATCGGGCGTTACCTGAACGTCAGCCGTTGCCACGTCCGGATCTGCGCCAGTACCGCATCGCCCTCGGTCCGGTGGCGGTGTTCGGCGCGAGCAACTTTCCGCTGGCGTTTTCCACGGCCGGTGGCGACACCGCCTCGGCGCTGGCCGCCGGTTGCCCGGTGGTGTTCAAGGCCCACAGCGGCCACATGACCACGGCCGAGTGGGTGGCGGACGCGATCATCCGCGCCGCCGAGCGCTGCGAAATGCCCGCCGGCGTATTCAACATGGTCTACGGCGGCGGAGTCGGCGAATGGCTGGTCAAACATCCGGCGATTCAGGCTGTGGGTTTCACCGGTTCGCTCAAGGGCGGCAATGCCCTGAGCCAGATGGCCGCGAGCCGCGCGCAACCGATCCCGGTATTCGCCGAGATGTCGAGCATTAACCCGGTGTTCCTGTTGCCTGAAGCGCTGGAAGTACGCGGCGAGCAGATTGCCGCGCAACTGGCGGGTTCGGTGACGCTCGGCTGCGGGCAATTCTGCACCAATCCCGGTCTGGTGATCGGTTTGCGCTCGCCGCAGTTCAGTACGTTTGTCCGGCGCTTTTGCGCCAACATGAACGGGCAACCGGCACAGACCATGCTCAATGCCGGCGCCTTGGCCAGTTACAGCAAAGGCTTGGGCGAGTTGCACGAACATCCGGGGCTGACGCACCTGGCCGGTCATCCGCAACAAGGTACTCAGGCCCAGCCGCAGGTGTTTCAAGCCCACGTCAGCCTGTTGCTCAACGGTGATGCGCTGTTGCAGGAAGAAGTCTTCGGCCCGACCACCATCATTATTGAAGTGGAGGATCAGGCGCAGTTGGCGCAAGCGCTGCAAGGCTTGCGTGGGCAACTGACGGCGACATTGATCGGTGAGGCGGGGGAGTTGCTGGAGTACCGCTGGCTGGCCGAGCAGCTACAGGAAAAGGTCGGGCGGATTCTGTTCAACGGTTATCCGACCGGGGTCGAGGTGTGTGAGGCGATGGTGCATGGCGGGCCGTATCCGGCGACGTCGGATCCGCGCGGAACGTCGGTCGGGACGTTGGCGATTGATCGCTTTTTGCGGCCGGTCTGCTTTCAGAATTACCCGGATGCGTTGTTGCCCGAGGCATTGCAGGATGCTAATCCGCTGGGGATTAGGCGTTTGGTGGATGGTGAGGTGAGTGCGCTGGCGCTTTAAATCCTCAGTGACTGTGCTGGCGTCTTCGCGAGCAAGCCCGCTCCTACAGTTGGAACGCATTTCCCTGTAGGAGTGAGCCTGCTCGCGATGGCAATTTCAGCAGCCACGCTGTTCTAGCGGGCCGTCACCTCAGCCGATTTCACCACCGCCGGCTTCAACACCAGCCACAACGCCAGTGCGATCAACACCCCGCCATACAGATGTGCCATCGACAGCGGCTCATCCAGCAGCAGCGCCCCCCACAACACACCGAACGCCGGGATCATGAAGGTCACGGTCATCGACTTCACCGGCCCGATGGAGCTGAGCAGACGGAAGTAAATGATGTAGGCAAACGCCGTGCAGCCCAAGCCCAATCCCAGCAGCGACAGCCAGACATTCCAGCCGCCCCAGCTTGCCGGTGGTGCGGTCATCACGCTGTAGCCGAACAGCGGCAAGAGAAACAGCGTTGCCCCGAGCATGCTGCCCACCGCCGAGAGTCGACTATCGAGCCCGCCGCTATGATCCAGCCAGCGACGGGTGAGGAAACCGGCGAAACCGTAGCAAGTGGTGGCAAGCAGGCAGGCGAGGGCGCCCATCAACAATTCCAGATCGAAAGCCACGGGGCCTGCGCGCGTGAGAACGCCGACACCGAACAAGCCAAGGAACACGCCACTGAGCTTGGCGACGGTAAGTCTTTCACTGAAGAACAACCCGCCAATCAGCACGCCCATCAACGGCGTGGTGGCGTTGAAGATCGCCGAGTAACCCGCCGGCAACACCTGCGCCGCCACCGAATACAGCGTCGCCGGAATCCCCGAATTGATGACACCCAGCAGCATCACGGTTTTCAGCTTGCCCTTGAAATCCCAGCTGATGCGCATCAGCCCAAGGATCACCAGCAGACCGACGGCCGCAATCGACACGCGCAAGAACGCCGTCGGAATTGTGCCGATCACCGGCGCAATAATGCGCATGAACAGGAAGCTCGCGCCCCAGATGGCTGCCAGCGACAGCATGCGGAAAATATCGACGGGGCTCACGGTGGCGCTCCTTGCTTGATCGGGACGAGAGTGTTGCCGAGCGCCCTGACGATGGCAACCGCTAATCAGGCATTTAATTTTGGTCTGACCGGTCCATTGTTTACGCCGGCAACGAATAATCCCTGCCGTGTGCAACCACGACGCGGTTTTGGCAGAAATTGCACTTCTCCTCGGGCCGGTTCCGTGGCTAAGCTCAAGCATTCCGAATGCACGCAGAGGTTTCATCTATGCCGCAGCCATGGCCAGCCACCGACATCGCCCGCATGATCCTCGATGGCTTCGACGATTACCGCGAGCATTTCCGCCGGATCACCGACGGCGCGCGGGAGCGCTTCGAGCAGGCGCGCTGGCAGGAGATCCAGACGGCATCGGCGGCGCGGATCAACCTCTACGAAGAAAAGGTCGGCGAAACCATCGCTCGCCTGCGTGAGTATTTCGACGACGAAACGCTGATGGATGTCAGTTGCTGGCCGCTGGTGAAAAGCGCCTACATCAGCGTCATCGACCTGCGCTTCGACGATGAGCTGTCCGAGACCTGGTACAACTCGATTTTCTGCGGGCTGTTCAGCCATGACCTGATCAGCGACGGCTGCATGTTCATCCACACCACCCGGCCCAGCCTGCGCCGTGCCCGCGCCGCACAAACCCGCACGTACAAACCGCAGGGCCAATTATCGGGGATGCTGGCGAGCATTTTTGCCGACTACCGCTTCAGTGAGGATTACGCCGATTTGCCGGGCGATTTGCTCAGACTCGAAGCGCAATTGCGCGAGAACCTGCCGGACTGGGTATGCAAAGACCCGGAACTGAGCGTCGAGCTGTTTTCTTCGGTTTTGTATCGCAACAAGGGCGCGTATCTGGTCGGGCGCATCTATACCCGTGACGAGCAGTGGCCGCTGGTGATCCCGTTGCTGCACCGCGAAGGTCGCGGAATTCAGATCGACGCGCTGATCACCGACGAAGCCGATGTGTCGATCATCTTCTCCTTCACCCGCTCGTATTTCATGGTCGACGTGCCGGTGCCGGCGGAGTTCATCGGTTTCCTGCGGCGGATCCTGCCGGGCAAGCACATTGCCGAGCTGTACACCTCGATCGGCTTCTATAAACACGGCAAGTCCGAGTTCTACCGGGCGCTGATCAACCACCTGGCCAACACCGACGACCAGTTCATCATGGCCCCCGGCGTGCGCGGCATGGTCATGAGCGTGTTCACCCTGCCGGGCTTCAACACCGTATTCAAAATCATCAAGGACCGCTTCTCACCGTCGAAAAACGTCGACCGCGCCACGGTCATCGAGAAGTACCGTTTGGTGAAAAGTGTCGACCGGGTCGGGCGCATGGCCGATACCCAGGAATTCGCCGATTTCCGCTTTCCGCTGAGCAAGTTCGATCCGGCGTGCCTTGAAGAATTGCTTGAAGTCGCGCCGTCCACGGTGTCGGTGGAAGGCGACACCGTGCTGATCCGCCACTGCTGGACCGAACGACGGATGACCCCGCTCAACCTGTACCTGGAAAACGCCAACGATGCGCAGGTACGCGAGGCGTTGGAGGATTACGGCTTGGCGATCAAGCAACTGGCGGCAGCGAACATCTTTCCCGGCGACATGCTGCTGAAGAACTTCGGCGTCACCCGTCACGGACGGGTGGTGTTTTATGACTATGACGAAATCTGCTTTCTGACCGAGGCCAACTTCCGCCACATCCCGCAACCTCGTACGCCGGAGGACGAAATGGCGTCGGAGCCGTGGTATTCGATCGGGCCGCTGGATGTCTTCCCCGAAGAGTTTCCGCCGTTTTTGTTTGCCGATTCCGGTCAGCGCAAGTTGTTCGATCAGTTGCATGGGGAGTTGTATAACGCCGATTACTGGAAGAGCTTGCAGGAGGCGATTCGGGCGGGGAAGGTGATTGATGTGTTCCCGTATCGGCGCAAGGGCCTGGATAACGAATAATTTTCAAGTGAACACTGTGTGGCGAGGGGATTTATCCCCGATGGGGTGCGAAGCACCCCTAAAACCATTCAGCGCAGATGTGACAGATCGGCTTTGATATCCAGTTGGCGACTGCTGCGCAGCCGATCGGGGATAAATCCCCTCGCCACAAAAGCACCTCACAGTCGTGTTCAGTGCCGCAAATCTGCGACAATCGCCCCCCTGCGCCACTAGACGACCGAATTGCGTACCCGATGACCGACGAATCGCCCTCCATCGACAAATTGTTGAAAAACCTCGATCACGCCATGCTCGCCGACCGTCACCGGTTGCGGCGGCAGTTGCTTGAGCTGCGCAAGAAACCCGACGAGGCCAAGCTGGCCCAGTGGGTGGCGCGCATGCAGGCGTCCTGCGATCAGGTGTTGGCGCGCAAGGCCAGCCTGCCAGTGATCCGTTACGACGACAGCCTGCCGATCGCGGCCAAGCGTGACGAAATCAAAAAGGCGCTGGAGCAGCATCAGGTGCTGATCATCGCCGGCGAAACCGGCTCGGGTAAAACCACGCAGTTGCCGAAAATCTGTCTGGAAATCGGTCGCGGCCAGCACGGCTTGATCGGCCACACCCAGCCACGCCGGATCGCGGCGCGCAGCGTTGCCAGCCGGGTTGCCGAAGAGCTCGGCACGCCGCTGGGTTCGCTGGTCGGCTATCAGGTGCGTTTCGAAGATCAGAGCGACTCCAACACCCTGATCAAACTGATGACTGACGGCATTCTGCTGGCGGAAACCCAGAACGACCGGTATCTGGAACGCTACGACACGATCATCGTCGACGAAGCCCACGAGCGCAGCCTCAACATCGATTTCCTGCTCGGTTACCTGAAAACCCTGCTGCCGCGCCGCCCGGATCTGAAAGTCATCATCACTTCGGCGACCATCGATCTGGAGCGCTTCTCCAAGCACTTCGACGATGCGCCAATTGTCGAAGTCTCCGGCCGCACCTTCCCGGTGGACACTTGGTATCGCCCGCTGACCCTGGAGCAGGACGAAGAGGGCAACCGCGTCGAAGACGACCTGACCGTGGATCAGGCGATTCTCGCCACTCTCGACGAAATCGCCGCTTACGAGCGCAGCGAACGCCGCAGTCCGGGCGACGTGCTGGTGTTCCTGCCCGGCGAGCGCGAGATTCGCGACGCCGCCGACATGCTGCGCAAGGCCCAGCTCAAACACACCGAGATTCTGCCGCTGTACGCGCGCCTGTCGCCGGCCGAGCAGCAGCGGATTTTCCAGTCGCACCCGGGTCGACGTGTGGTGCTGGCGACCAACGTTGCCGAAACCTCGCTGACCGTGCCGGGCATCCGCTACGTGATCGACAGCGGCACCGCGCGCATCAGCCGTTACAGCTACCGCGCGAAGGTACAGCGCCTGCCGATCGAAGCGATTTCCCAGGCCAGCGCCAATCAGCGTAAAGGTCGTTGCGGTCGCGTCGAGCCGGGTATCTGCATACGTTTGTACAGCGAAGAAGATTTCCTCGGTCGCCCGGAATTCACCGATCCGGAGATTCTGCGCACCAACCTTGCTGCGGTTATCTTGCAGATGCTGCACCTGCGCCTCGGCGAAATCACCGCGTTCCCGTTTATCGAGCCGCCGGACGGCAAGGCGATCAGCGACGGCTTCAACCTGCTGCAAGAACTCTCGGCGGTGGATCGCAACAGCCAGTTGACCCCGTTGGGTCGCCAGTTGGCACGCCTGCCGGTCGACCCGCGCATGGGCCGCATGCTGCTGGAAGCGGCGAAGCTCGGCAGCTTGCAGGAAGTGCTGATCGTCGCCAGTGCCATGTCGATTCAGGACCCGCGCGAACGTCCGCCGGAGCGCCAGCAAGCGGCGGATCAGGCCCACGCGCAATGGAAGGATGTTGATTCCGACTTCGCCGGGCTGGTCAATCTGTGGCGCGGTTTTGAAGAGCAGCGTCAGGCGCTGACTGCCAGCCCGCTGCGCAACTGGTGCCGCAAGAATTTCCTCAACTACCTGCGTCTGCGCGAGTGGCGTGACTCGCATCGGCAGTTGAGCCTGATCTGCCGCGACATGCAGTTGAGCCTCAATAAAGAGCCGGCGGATTATCCGAAACTGCACAAGGCCGTGCTGGTGGGTTTGCTCAGCCAGATCGGCCAGAAAACCGAGGACGGCGATTACCTCGGCGCGCGGCAGCGGCGCTTCTGGATTCATCCGTCATCGGGCATCGGCAAGAAGCGCCCGCAATGGCTGATGACCGCCGAGCTGGTGGAAACCACCAAGCTGTACGCGCGCATGGTGGCGAAGATCGACGCAGACTGGATCGAGCCGCTGGCCGGGCATCTGATCAAGAAAAATCACTTCGAACCGCACTGGGAGAAGAAGCGCGGGCAGGTCGTGGCGTTTGAGCAGATCACTCTGTTCGGCCTGATCGTGGTCGGTCGCCGGCCAGTGCATTACGGCCCGGTTGATCCGGTGGTCTCGCGTGAGTTGTTTATCCGCGAAGGTCTGGTGCGTGGCGAGATTCAGTCGCGGGCCAAATGCCTGACCGCCAATAAACAACTGCTGGAACAGCTCGACGAACTGGAAGCCAAGGCCCGACGTCGCGACATCCTCGCCGACGAAGAAACCCTGTACGCCTTCTACGATGCGCGGCTGCCGGCGGAGATTCATCAGACCGCGACCTTCGACAGTTGGTATCGCATCAACAGCCAAAAAGATCCGCAGCTGTTGATCATGCGCGAAGAAGACGTGCTGGCCCGTGAGGCCAGTGAAGTCACCGCGCGGGACTACCCGGACACGCTGCACATCGGCGATCTGGAACTGGCCCTGACTTACCACTTCGAACCCAATCACCCGCGCGACGGCGTGACCCTGCGCGTGCCGGCGCCGCTGCTGCCGATGCTGCCACCGGAGCGTCTGGAATGGCTGGTGCCGGGGCTGATAGAGGCCAAGTGCATCGCCCTCGTGCGTAACCTGCCGAAAGCCCTGCGCAAGAACTTCGTACCGGTGCCGGACTTCATCAAGGCTGCATTGCAACGCATGACCTTCGCCGAGGGTTCGCTGCCCCAGGTGCTCGGGCGTGAGCTGTTGCGCATGACCGGCGCGCGGGTCAGCGACGAGGCGTGGGCGGAAGCCGCGCAGCAAGTCGAAGGGCATCTACGGATGAACCTGGAAATCGTCGACGGCCAGGGCAAGTTCCTCGGCGAAGGGCGGGATCTGGCCGAACTGACTGCACGCTTCGCTGAGGCGAGTCAGGCCGCGTTGGCGGTGCCGCAGAGCGCGAAAAGTCAGCAACCGGTGGAAGCCAGGGTTTTCGCACCCGTAGCGGAAAAGACTCAGCAGAAAATCGCCGGGCTGTCGATGACGGTCTATCCGGCGCTGGTTGAAGAGGGCGGTACGGTCAAGGAAGGGCGGTTCTCGACCCCGGCCGAAGCCGAGTTCCAGCACCGTCGCGCCTTGCAGCGTCTGTTGATGCAGCAATTGGCCGAGCCGGCCAAATTCCTGCGTGGCAAGTTGCCGGGGCAGACCGAACTTGGCTTGCTCTATCGTGAATTGGGCCGTGTCGATGCGCTGGTCG
Organism: Pseudomonas sp. LBUM1652; assembly: GCF_059716105.1. Classification (NCBI taxonomy): domain Bacteria; kingdom Pseudomonadati; phylum Pseudomonadota; class Gammaproteobacteria; order Pseudomonadales; family Pseudomonadaceae; genus Pseudomonas; species Pseudomonas sp. LBUM1652. Next base: position 1,667,366 of record NZ_CP166804.1, read on the forward strand.
AAGACATTCTGTTGGCCAGCCTCGACAGCTGCATTCTCGATGGCGAAGACCCGCTGCCGCGTGACGGCGCAGGACTGGCAGCCCTGGCCGAACGCAAACGCGGCAGTTGGACCGAACACGCCGAGCGCATGGCGCGGCTGACGCTGGAGATCCTCAAGCTCTGGCACGGTCTGCAAAAACGCTTCAAGGGCAAGATCGACTTGGCGCAAGCCGTGGCGCTGAACGACATCAAGCAGCAGATCAATAATCTGGTCTATCCGGGGTTTGTCCGGGAAACGCCGATGCAGTGGCTCAAGGAGCTGCCGCGTTATCTGAAAGCGGTCGAGCAGCGTTTCGAGAAACTCGGCGCGCAGGTGCAGAAGGATCGGGTCTGGAGCGGCGAACTCGCCGGCCTGTGGGCGCAATACCATACCCGTGCGGCCAAACACGCGCAGGAAGGCAAACGCGATCCGCAGCTTGAGCTGTATCGCTGGTGGCTGGAGGAATACCGGGTGTCGCTGTTCGCCCAGCAGTTGGGGACAAAAGTGCCGATTTCCGACAAACGCCTGAACAAGCAGTGGACCCAGGTCGAACCCTGACACAGAAGCTCAAACAACCTCTGTGGCGAGGTGATTCATCCCCGATGGGTGGCGAAGCCGCCCCAAAAACCATGAACTAAGCGTGCCAGTTGTACCGAGTGGGATGGTTTGACGACTGCTTCGCAGCCGATCGGGGATAAATCCCCTCGCCACACAAGCCAGCACAGGGGATAGGCGTTGTGCCTGAGAAAGGCGCCAAAACCTCGGGTTTATGGCAAACTTCGCGACCATAAACGCCGCTTTCGCGACCCAGAGCCTTCGGCGCGGTCACGGATCGGAATAAAGCGATGCCAGGTTTGCGTCCCCCGGATGGGAATAGACCCTTTGTGTGTTGGTACGACGGTTCCAGCACTTTCTGCCTGAACAGATTAGAGAAACGACCATGCATAACGTCGTCATCAGCGGCACCGGCCTGTACACCCCGGCCAACAGCATCTCCAACGAAGAGCTGGTGCAGTCTTTCAATACCTACGTCGCCCAGTTCAACGCCGACAATGCCGACGCCATCGCCAGCGGCGAAGTCCAGGCCCTGACCGAATCCAGCGCCGCGTTCATCGAAAAAGCTTCGGGCATCAAAAGCCGCTTTGTCATGGACAAGGACGGCATCCTCGACCCTGCGCGAATGGCGCCACGTCTGCCGGAGCGTTCCAACGACGAATGGTCGGTACTTTGCCAGATGGCCATCGGCGCTGCCGAGCAAGCCTTGCAGCGTGCCGGCAAGACCGCCGCGGACATCGACGGCGTCATCGTCGCCTGTTCCAACCTGCAACGCGCCTACCCGGCCATCGCCATTGAAGTCCAGGAAGCGCTGGGCATTCAGGGTTTCGGTTTCGACATGAACGTGGCCTGCTCCTCGGCGACTTTCGGCATCCAGGCCGCGGCCAACAGCGTGCAACTGGGCCAGGCCCGGGCGATCCTGATGGTCAATCCGGAAGTCTGCACCGGTCACCTGAACTTCCGTGACCGCGACAGCCACTTCATCTTCGGCGACGCCGCCACTGCGGTGATCATCGAGCGCGCTGATCTGGCAACGTCCAGCCACCAGTTCGACGTGGTCAGCACCAAACTGCTGACCAAGTTCTCGAACAACATCCGCAACAACTTCGGCTTCCTCAACCGCGCAGCGGAAGAGGGCATAGGCACCCGCGACAAACTGTTCGTGCAGGAAGGCCGCAAGGTGTTTAAAGATGTTTGCCCGATGGTCGCTGAACTGATCGGCGAGCATCTTCAGGAAAACCAGCTCAACGTCGGCGATGTGAAGCGTTTCTGGCTGCACCAGGCCAACCTCAGCATGAACCACCTGATCGTGCGCAAACTGCTGGGCCGCGAGGCTACCGAAGAAGAAGCGCCGGTGATCCTCGACACCTACGCCAACACCAGCTCTGCCGGGTCCGTGATTGCTTTTCACAAATATCAGGATGATCTGGCCAGCGGTTCGCTGGCGGTACTGAGTTCGTTCGGTGCGGGTTACTCGATCGGTAGCGTGATTCTGCGCAAGCGTTGAAAAACGGTTTAATTTCCGCTTAATCGCGCTGACCTTTCCTACATCCGAATCGGCTGGAACGCTGTAGTTTTCGGAAATCGCGGCAGGAGACGCTTTAGGCGAATCCTGCCGCTATCTTTTTCGGAGTCGGAACAAGGAGATTGATGGATGGCGGCTGACGACACCCAACTGCTCGCGCGTTTGCTGGCAGGCGAGCAACGGGCTTTCAAGGAACTGGTCACGACTTATCAGAGTGCGATGCGCGCCGTCGCGTATGCGATTGTCGGCCAGCGTCATGTCGAGGAAGTGGTGCAGGATGCCTGGCTCTCGGTGGTGCGTCATATTGGCAGCTTCGAAGGCCGCTCCAGTCTCAAAACCTGGTTGCTGACCATCACCGCCAACTCAGCCAAAAGTCGTTACAAACTCAATCGCCGCGAAGTGCTGATGGATGACCTGCCATCGCCCCACGGCACCATCGACGACGGCCGTTTTTCTCCCGGGGACGGCCATTGGCTGGTCGCACCGTTTGCCTGGCACCAGGACACTCCCGAAGCGTTGTTGACCGAAAGCGAACTGCGCGAATGCCTGGAACACACGCTGTTGAGCCTGTCGGAACTGCAAAGCAGTGTGCTGTTGTTGCGCGAACGTCAGGGGCTGGAGCTGGAAGAGATCTGTAATCTTCTGGAGATATCGCTCTCCAATGTCCGCGTGCTGCTGCATCGGGCACGTTTAAAGGTCTTCGCGACCGTGGAACATTTTGAGGAGACAGGGGAATGTTGACCTGCAAGGAGCAAGTGGCACGATCCAGCGATTATCTCGATGGCCAGTTGAGTTTTCGGGAAAGACTGATGGTGCGTCATCACCTGATGTTCTGCGCCAATTGCCGGCGTTTCATTCGTCAGATGCGTCTGATGCAATTGACGCTGAAGGCGCTGCCGGAGCACCCGGTGGAGGATGTCGATGCGCTGGCCGAGCGTCTGGCCAAGCAGCGGCGGGACGACAGTCCCTGAGGGAAATGCAGGCTGGCACGGTTAAAGCTCACGGATGATGGGGATCGCCATAATCGCACCAGACTGTTGAAACACCTCAAACATTGCGCCCGGATGAGAAGCGCAACGCCTGAGATCTGTTGCTCTGTGGCTTAAAACTTCGCTTCCGCGTCCAGCTGCAGAGTGTTGGTGTCTGCATCACGCTGTGTACGGCTGGAGAAGTCGGCCTTGGTCAGGTAGTACGTCGCGCCAAGGGCGAAGTTCTTGTCGATGTCGTAACCGACCTTGAACTTGTGGCCACGCGAACCGGTAGTACCGTTGGCGAAGTCGGAGTCGGTGAAGGCGCCGACTACAGCGTTGCGCTGCACGTCACGATAGTTGTAGTCGAGGTTGAAACCGAAGACCTTCGACTTGGCGCCGAGCAGCCACGCAGTGTCCTGATCGGTCACGGCGTCGTTGTTCTTCACGTACTGGCCGTAGAACGACAGCGGCATTGGCAGACCGCCGATGTCGATCTGGCTGAAGCCTTCGTACAGGCGGAACTCGTTGTTCGCCGAGTTGCCATTGACGGCCAGGGCGCACGGCGTGGAAGTACCGGTGCAACGGCTGTCTTCGTCGTTCTGGTAGGCGTAGACACTGCCACCCACCGTCAGCTTCAGGTTATCGGTGATGGTGAAGCGGCTACCCAGTTGGCCGGCGGTCATGCGCAAATCGTGACGGAATTGCACGCCGTCGCCATCGACGTTGTCCTTGAGGTTGTAGTTACCCAGGCTGCCGAACAGTTCGGCGCTGCTGCCCAATGGGTATTTGTAAGTAACAGCCAGACCTTCAGGGTTGATGTCGCCATCCCAGATCACGTCGCCCATGCTGACCCACGGTTGCAGCATCTTGCCGCCGATCACGTGCAGGTTCTTGATTTGATCGGGGTGGTAATCGATGTAACCCAGGTCGAGCCAGATCTGCTTCTTGTCGAAGTAGTTGTCCTGATCCTGGTTGGTCGAACGGGCGTCATCGCCGCCGCCGGTGGCGATACGGATGCCAGTGTCGACTTGCGGGTTGATCTCGGTGTAGGCACCCAGACGGGCACGGATGCGCTGACGATCCTTGTCGCGGCCGCCGTTGTTTGGTTCGCCGTCGATCTTGATGGTTTCCTGACGGATACGCACGTCGCCCTTGAACTGGGTCTTGGCAGCCCAGGCCAGTTTCTGGTCGAAGGCACTTTGTTCGGTGGTTTTCTTCGCGACAGCCGCGACTTGTTCGTTGGTCTCTTGCTGCGCCTGCTGGGCGATTTGCTGAGCCTTCTGATCCTTGGCCAGTTCAGTTTGCAGCTCGATGTACTGCGACTGGGAAATCGAACCGTTAGCCTTGAGCATGTCGAGCAGTTTGGCGTCGACTGCGGCACTGGCCGGAACGCTCATGGCCAGCAACAGGCCACCGCACAGGGCCGCCGCAGTTTTCGTGGAAGCAAGACGCATAGCAATCTCCGAAGATGAGAGGGATGGCTGAACCATCCTGGGCACAACCGACGGTTGAAGGTCGGAAAACAGTGTCCGGGTAGACCCCGGCGCTCTAAAAACAGGCGCCAGTATCGCGATGGTTTATGACAGAGCGGTGGCACAGTGATGGCAGGTTGATGACGATGCACGGTGCGCGTGAACTATCGATCTAGAGCGCTGTCGCTCAATGGCGGGTGTGCAATGCAACGCAATCGGCGATACTCGCCGGGCGCTGAAACCCAGATGTGGAGACTTGTTGATGCCGTTGCAACGCCTGCAGAACCTGTCAGAAATCGCCCCGTCGGAATGGGATGCTCTGGTGCCCGAGAGTCAGCCATTTCTGCGTCATGCGTTTCTCAGTGCGCTGGAAGACAGCGGCAGTGTCGGCCCGCACAGCGGTTGGCAACCCGAGCATTTGCTGCACATCGAAGATGATCGACTGATCGCGGCGCTACCCAGTTACCGCAAGTGGCATTCTTACGGCGAGTACGTGTTCGATCACGGCTGGGCCGATGCCTGCGCCCGCGCCGGGATCGACTATTACCCCAAGTTGTTGACGGCGGTGCCATTCAGTCCGGTCAGCGGCCCAAGGCTGTTGGCGGCGAACGTCGAAGATGGTTTCGAGCTGCTCAAAAGCCTGCCGGGTTATCTGGAAATTGAAGAGCTTTCCAGCGCCCACATCAACTTCACCGACCCTTTCACTGATGCCGCCATGGCCGAGCAACCGGGTTGGTTGCAGCGCATCGGCTGTCAGTATCACTGGCAGAATCGCGGCTATCGCGACTTCCAGGATTTTCTCGATGTGCTCAGTTCGCGCAAGCGCAAACAGATGCGCAAGGAGCGCGAGCAAGTGGCGGGGCAGGGCTTTGAGTTTGAATGGCTGGAAGGGCGCGAGCTGAACGAGGCGCAGTGGGATTTCGTCTATGCCTGCTATGCCAACACCTACGCAGTGCGCCGGCAGACGCCCTATCTGACTCGGGAGTTTTTCAGCCTGCTGGCCGAGCGTATGCCCGAAGCGATCCGTGTGGTGCTGGCCAAGCAAGGCTCACGGCCGGTGGCCATGGCCTTCAGTCTGGTCGGGGGTGACAGCTTTTACGGACGCTACTGGGGGTGTCTGGCCGAGTTTGATCGGCTGCACTTTGAGACCTGTTTTTATCAGGGCATGGATTACGCGATTGCCCAGGGTTATCAGCGTTTCGATGCCGGCGCTCAGGGTGAGCACAAACTGATTCGCGGCTTTGAACCGGTGATCACGCATTCGTGGCATTACCTGCGGCATCCGGGTTTGAAAGCGGCGGTCAAAGACTTCCTGCACCAGGAACGCGCCGGTGTGCTGGCCTATGCCGAAGAAGCGAGAGCAGCCTTGCCCTACCGCCAAACCTGACTCCCCCTGCTCGCGAAGGCGTCGTGCCGCCACAAAGGATTTTGGCTGAACTGACGCTTTCGCGAGCAGGCTCGCTCCCACAGGTTTTGTGTCGGGCAGGGAAATCAATCGATCCCGACAAACCCTCCAGTCTGGTGTGCCCACAACCGCGCATACAGCCCGCGATGGGCCAGCAGCTCGGCGTGGGTGCCGCTCTCGGCGATCTTGCCGTTTTCCAGCACCACCAGCCGATCCATGCGCGCGATGGTCGAGAGGCGGTGGGCAATCGCGATCACGGTTTTGCCCTGCATCAGGGTTTCCAGGCTTTCCTGAATCGCTGCTTCGACTTCCGAGTCCAGGGCGGAGGTCGCTTCGTCCATGATCAGGATCGGCGCGTCCTTGAGCAGTACCCGCGCAATGGCGATGCGCTGACGCTGGCCACCGGACAGCTTCACACCGCGCTCACCGACATGCGCGTCGAACCCGGTGCGGCCTTCAGCGTCCGACAACAACGGAATGAACTCATCGGCGCGGGCCTTGTGCACGGCGTCCCACAGCTCTGCGTCAGTGGCGTCAGGCTTGCCGTACAGCAAGTTGTCGCGGATCGAGCGGTGCAGCAGCGAGGTGTCCTGAGTGATCATGCCAATGCGCGCGCGCAGGCTTTCCTGGCCGACTTCGGCGATGTTCTGGCCGTCAATCATGATGCGCCCGCCTTCAACGTCGTACAGGCGCAAGAGCAAGTTGACCAAGGTCGATTTGCCGGCGCCGGACGGCCCGATCAGACCGATTTTCTCACCCGGCTTAATGTTCAGGTTGAGGTCGCCGATGATGCCTTTCTTCTTGCCGTAGTGAAAATCCACGTGCTCGAAACGCACTTCGCCATGGGCCACTGCCAGCGGTTTGGCCTGTTCGTGATCGGTGACGCTGACCGGTTGCGAGATGGTGCGCAAACCGTCCTGGACCATGCCGATGTTTTCGAAAATGCCGGTGACCACCCACATGATCCAGCCGGACATGTTGACGATGCGGATCACCAGACCCGTCGCCAGGGCAATCGCGCCGACGGTGATCAGCGATTGCGTCCACAGCCACAGGGCCAGCGCCGTGGTGCCGACGATCAGCAAGCCGTTCATGGCGGTGATCGCCACGTCCATGCTGGTGACCACGCGGCCGGCCATTTGCGCTTTGACGGTCTGCTCTTCGATGGCTTCTTTGGCGTAGTGCTGTTCGAAATTGGTGTGGGCAAACAGCTTCAGGGTGGCGATGTTGGTGTAGCCGTCGACGATTCGGCCCATCAGTTTGGAGCGCGCGTCGGAGGCTTCCACCGAGCGGTCTTTCACCCGTGGCACGAAGTAATACAGCGCGCCGATATACGCTGCGATCCATATCAGCAACGGGATCATCAGGCGCCAGTCGGCCTCGGCGAACAGTACCAGCGCGCTGACCGCATAGATCACCACGTGCCACAGCGCATCCACCGCCTGCACCGCCGAATCACGCAGCGAGTTGCCGGTTTGCATGATGCGCTGGGCGATACGACCGGCGAAGTCGTTCTGGAAGAAGTTCAGGCTCTGCTTGAGCACGTAGCTGTGGTTCTGCCAGCGAATCATGCTGGTCATGCCCGGGCTCAGGGTCTGATGCACCAGCAAATCATGCAGAGCAAAGAAGATCGGGCGCAGCACAAGCGCAACCACCAGCATCCAGGACAGTTCGAGGGCGTGGTCGCTGAAGAAATTCGGGTTCGGCGTGCCTTGGGCCAGGTCGATGATGCGGCTCAGATAACTGAACAGCGCCACTTCGATCAGCGCGGCAAACAGACCGACCACCAGCAGAGCGGCAAAACTTGGCCAGACCTGCTTGAGGTAATAGGTATAGAAGGGGAGCACACGATCCGGCGGGGATGCCGTCGGGGCGTCGCGGAATATGTCGATCAGTTGTTCAAAACGGCGATAGAGCATCAGATAACCGCCCGGAGTACGGGCTCTCCTTTTATCGGTGTGAGCGGCGCGGGATCAGGCCGTCGCCGCTCTATATGCCCTGTAAACCTTAGTCGATGCGCTTGGCCGACTTGATGATCACAGGGTCGACTGGCACGTTTTGCATGCCTTGTTTGGTGGTGGTTTGCGAGTTGACGATGACGTCGACCACGTCCATGCCCTTGACCACTTTGGCGAATACGGCGTAACCGGCGTCACGACCCGGGTCGAGGAAGGCGTTGTCGGCCACGTTGATGAAGAACTGGCTGGTGGCCGAATCCGGGTTGGAGGTGCGTGCCATCGACAAGGTGCCGCGAACGTTATGCAGACCATTGCTGGCTTCGTTCTTGATCGGTGCCTTGGTTTCTTTTTGCTGCATTTGCTGGGTGAAACCGCCGCCCTGAGCCATGAACCCCGGGATCACACGGTGGAAAATCGTGTTGGTGTAGAAGCCGCTGTCGACGTATTCAAGGAAGTTCTTGGTACTGATCGGTGCCTTGACCGGGTCCAGTTCGATTTCGATCTGGCCATTGGTGGTTTCCAGCAGCACGTGCGGTGCTTTAACCGGCGTGGCAGCCATCAGGTTGGCAGCAAACAGCACGGTGCCGGCGGCGAGGGCGAGTTTTTTCAGCATGGGTCAGTGATCCTGAGATTGAATATCGGCTGCGGCGAGAAACTCCAGCAGCGTTTGGTTGAAGCGTTCGGGTTGATCGAGCGGGGTGGCGTGGCGTGAATCGGCGATCACCACCAGCCGCGCATCGGGTAGCAGTTTTACATAGGTTTCTTTCAGCGCGACGGGTGTGTAGTCACGGTCGGCGCTGACGATGAGGGTTGGACAGGTCACTCGGGAAAGTCGTTCCTGAACCCCCCAGCCCACAATCGCATCGAAGCTGGCGAGATAAGCACGTTTGTCGTTTTTTGCCCAGCGTTCGGCCATTTTCTGTCGCAGATCGGCCTGTTCCGGTTTCGGGAAAAGTTTGCCACCCAACGCCTTGCCAATAGTCGCGAGACTCAGCACTCGCATCAGACTCCAGCGCTTGAACCACTGCCAATAGTCGTCGCGGCTGCGCAGTTTGACCTCGGGGGCGCTGTTGACGATGGTCAGGCTCTTGAGCATCTGCGGCTGATCGACGGCCAGTTGAAAACCGATCATGCCACCCATGGATAGCCCGGCGTAGTGCACCGGGCCGAGTTTCAAGTGCTCGATCAGCGCGACCAGATCGGCGCTGAAGCCCGCGATGCTGTAGCGCTCGCGGGGTTTGTCCGAGCGGCCGTGGCCGCGAATGTCCGGGACGATCACCCGGTAATGCGCGGCCAGTGCCGGGATCTGCATTTCCCAGTCCAGCGTGCTCGAGCCGAGCCCGTGGACCAGCAGCAACGGCGTGCCGTGGCCATATTCCTCGTAGTGCAGGTTGCAACCTTCGTGCTCGAAACACGCCATCGGTGAACTCCGTGTCAGGCTTGCTCAGGTGCGGCGAACGGTGCGTCCAGCGGCAAAGTGTCGAAGGTGCGCAGCAGTTCGATAAGGATTTGCGTGGCCGGGCCCAGCGGTTTGTCCTTGTTTGAATACAGATAGAAGCTGGAGTTGCGGTTGCCGCCCCTGTCCAACGGTAGCAGCTTAAGCGAGCCATCTTTCAGTTCCCGCTCGATCATGTGCCGTGGCAACCACGCAAAGCCCAGGCCGCTGCTGACAAACGTGGCAGCAGTAGCAAGGCTACCGACAGTCCAGCGTTGTTCGGCGCCGAGCCAGCCGACATCCCGTGGCTGTTGGCGCCCAGAGTCGCGGATGACCACTTGCATCTGGGTCTCCAGATCCTGAAAGCTCAGTTCGCGATTGAGCCGATGCAGCGGGTGATCGGGATGGGCGACGGCAACAAACTCGACGTCGCTCAATTCCGCGCCCAGGTAGCCGGGAATGCTCAGACCGGTGATGGCCAGATCGGCCACGCCTTCCAGTAGCACTTCCTCGACACCCGACAATACTTCCTCACGCAGACGCACGCGGCAGCCACGGCTTTGCGGCATGAACGCAGTCAGCGCCCTCACGATGCGTGCGCTCGGATAGGCCGCATCGACCACCAGTCGCACCTCGGCTTCCCAGCCTTGCTCCATGTGGTGGGCAAGGTCTTCCAATTGGCTGGCCTGTTTCACCAGTTGCCGCGAGCGGCGCAGCAGCACGCCGCCGGCTTCGGTGAGTACCGCTTTACGCCCGTCGATGCGCAGCAACGGCACGCCGAGCTGGTCCTGCATGCGGGCGACGGTGTAGCTTACCGACGATTGCGAACGGTGCAGGGCCTCGGCGGCCTGGGCGAACCCGCCGTGGTCGACCACCGCCTGCAATGTTCGCCATTGATCAAGGGTCACGCGGGGCGCTTTCATCAATAGCTCCTCTTGTCCTAAGCTGGCCGTCCCTCATGGAGATTGCCGAATGAAAAAATTCTGTTGTGTGTTGCTGGCGCTGCTGCCGATGTCGGCGTTTGCTTATCCGATCGACGTGGTCAAGGATCTCAACGGACTGAAGATCGACTACGAGACCTTCGACACCGACAATGACATCGGCTCGATCCAGGTGGTCAACTACGGGGATGTCGATGCAGTCTGCAAAGCCGTGTTCACCAACGGCCCGGAAGCACCGCGCACACGCACCATCGAAGTGGCGGCCGGCAAGCATAAAAACGCTACGGCCAAGTTCACCCGAGAAATCATCAAGCTGCGGATCAAGCTGACTTGCACCCCGAAGTAGCACCGTTCTCCTGTAGGAGTGAGCCTGCTCGCGATAGCGGTGTTCCAGATAAATAGATGTCGCCTGACACACCGCTATCGCGAGCAGGCTCACTCCTGCAAAGGCATGCTTCAGCTTATAAACGAATTTATCGATGCTTTATAGCAATTATTTGCGCTTTTTCATCGAATCGACTCTGTCTAATCTCCACTCCATCGACCTACAACATTCTCGGATGGAGGCTACACAACATGTCCCGCGTTCTGATCATCGAAAGCAGCGCCCGCCAGCAAGACTCGGTGTCCCGCCAGTTGACCCAGACCTTCATCAAACAGTGGAAAGCAGCACACCCTGCCGATCAGATCACCGTACGTGACCTCGCCGTGAACCCGGTGCCGCACTTGGACATCAATCTGTTGGGTGGCTGGATGAAGCCCGCCGAGCAGCGCAACGACAGCGAACAGGCGTCGCTGGATCGCTCCAATGAATTGACTGACGAACTGCTGGCCGCCGATGTATTGGTGATGGCCGCACCGATGTACAACTTCGCGATCCCGAGCACCCTCAAGGCCTGGCTCGACCATGTACTGCGTGCCGGCGTGACCTTCAAATACACCGAAACCGGCCCGCAAGGCCTGCTCAGCGGCAAGCGTGCCTACGTGCTGACGGCCCGCGGCGGCATCTACGCCGGCGGCCCGGCGGACCATCAGGAACCGTACTTGCGCCAGGTGATGGGTTTCATCGGCATCCACGACGTGACTTTCATTCACGCCGAAGGCATGAACCTGGGTGGCGACTTCCAGGAAAAAGGCTTGAACCAGGCCAACGCCAAACTGGCCTCGGTCGCTTGATATGTTAATCGCCAGATAATCGCTGGATGTTCTAGTGACCTGGCGCAACCCCTTCAAGGCTCTACGCGCATCGAACCTCCCTTTGCACTTTTTGCTCCTGAGTGCTGTAGCCCGATTGAACGCATTAGCGAGATCGGGCTTTTTTTTGCCTGGGATTTGTGTTGGTTCCAGAAAGTAAAAACCGCTATCGTCGCCGCCATTCGAAACAGAGGCGATCATGGGCTATCTACTTTTTGTCACGCTGATCCAGGCGTTTTCCTTCAGTCTGATCGGCGAATACCTTGCCGGTCATGTCGACAGCTACTTCGCGGTGCTGGTACGTGTGCTGCTAGCCGGGCTGGTGTTCATCCCGCTGACCCGCTGGCGTTCGGTGGAACCTTCGTTCATGCGCGGCATGTTGGTGATTGGGGCGTTGCAGTTCGGTGTGACTTACGTTTGCCTCTATCTGAGCTTCCGTGTGCTGACGGTGCCCGAGGTGTTGCTGTTCACCATCCTCACACCGCTGCACGTGACGTTGATCGAAGATGCGCTGAACCGACGCTTTAACCCGTGGGCGCTGATCGCCGCGCTGGTGGCGGTGGGCGGGGCGGCGGTGATTCGTTTCGACAGCATCAGTCCGGATTTCTTCATGGGCTTCCTGCTGCTGCAACTGGCCAACTTCACCTATGCCGCCGGGCAGGTGTTGTACAAACATCTGGTGGCGAAACACCCGAGCGATCTGCCGCATTATCGCCGCTTTGGCTACTTCTACCTCGGCGCACTGGCGGTGGTGCTGCCGGCATTCCTGCTGTTCGGCAAAGCCAACTTCCTGCCCGAAGCGCCGCTGCAATGGGGCGTGCTGCTGTTCCTCGGTCTGGTCTCGACGGCGCTGGGCCTGTATTGGTGGAACAAAGGCGCGTGCATGGTCAACGGTGGCACGCTGGCGGTGATGAACAACCTGCATGTACCGGTGGGGTTGCTGCTGAACTTGCTGATCTGGAATCAGGATGAGGAACTGGGCAGGTTGTTCCTCGGCGGGAGTGTGATTCTGGCGGCGGTGTGGATCAGCCGTTTGGGAATCCGCAAATCCACGGTCGCCACCTGACGTCTGGCTGACAAATATCCCTGTGGGAGCGGGCTTGCCCGCGATAGCGGAGTATCAGACGATGAGTTTCTCGCTGACACTCCCTCATCGCGGGCAAGCCCGCTCCCACAGGTTTCAGTGGTTTTACATGAGATGTTTTTGCGGCTCTGGAATGCTGGCCGCGCCGAGCACCGCCGGCAGCATTCCCACACGCAAATCCCCGCCACTCGGCTGCTGATACAGGCTCAACCCAAACTCCGGCAGCACCGCCAGCAGGTAATCGAAAATATCCCCCTGAATCCGCTCGTAATCGGCCCACACCGTGGTGCTGGTGAAGCAGTAGATTTCCAGCGGAATGCCCTGCGCCGTGGTTTGCATCTGGCGCACCATGCAGGTCATGTTCGGCTGCACCTCCGGGTGACTCTTCAGATACGCCAGCGCGTAAGCGCGAAAGGTGCCGATGTTGGTCATCCGCCGACGGTTGGCCGACATCGCTGCAACATTGCCCTGCGCCTCGTTCCACGCCTTGAGTTCGGCTTTCTTGCGACTCATGTAGCCGGTCAGCAGATGCACCTGGCTCAGTTTCTCTTCTTCATCGTCACGGATGAAACGCACGCCGCTGGCGTCGATGAACAGACTGCGCTTGATCCGCCGCCCGCCGGACTGCTGCATGCCGCGCCAGTTTCGGAACGACTCGGACATCAGCCGCCAGGTCGGGATCGACACAATCGTCTTGTCGAATCCCGTTAATAGTGAGTTAAGAAAAAAATGGACAGCTGAGAGCCCGCTAAATTAACGCTTTGGGTTCAAATGACCTTGTCCATTTTTTTAGGATTGAAATGGACATCAAATTCGATTGGATTCAGATGAGGTTTGGGTGAATGAGCCGCTTTAGGTCAAGCCAGCATCTACACATTGCTATGAAAGGGTGAAGACTGGTGTGGAGAGTTTCCGCAGAAGTCGGGATCCCAGGAGTGACCTCGAATTGTTTAACGCCCTACTCTACGGAAAGTTTAGCTTTTCCTAGTGAGCGGCGGTGATTGCTTAGATCACGGTGGTGAAGCTCCAAACCCACCTATCACTGCGTTCGCTGACGCGTTCCCTCCCGTATGGGAACGTTGATGGATAAGGCGAGATGAGGCGCTTAGTGGTGGAGGTTCTGCCTGTAAAGGCTTACTCCTTTTGCCAATACCGTTGAACAGTCGATGTAGGCAAACCTAGTTCACGCGCAGCTTCGGCTTGTGTCAGACCCCGCTTTTTCAGTTCAACAACGGCGCTCACCCTCTGAGCATCCGCTCGAGTTCCTCGAGAGCGCTTTTTCAATGCGCCGTCCTGAATCTGATCCTCCATGATTTTAAGGCCACCAGATTCGATGAAGCCTTGAAGCTCTTTCTGCGCATTTTTTATCAAATGTTCAGGAGCCTCTTTGTCACGGATCGCCAAGCACAACGCCAATAGTGTCAGAAGGTTGATATCGAGCGTTTCGGCGATCTTTACGAGGGTCGGAAGCGTCGCCTGGATTTTCCCTTGCTCGAGCAAGCTAAGGTTGCTCTGGCTGATGGTTCCCGCCAGGGCCTCATAACCCAATCCTTTCATTTGCCGGATGGCGCGCAGCGTGACGGCTAGCTCTTCCTTCACGTTCAGTTTCTCAAAATGAAGGATAGAGCCATACTCGCATTGGCCCACCAAATATCTCTAATTGTTAATAGTGGGATATTTGCTTATGATGGCCATTCAACAGGATGCATAGCGCCAAGGAATCGCGTGCCTTTCGGAAGCATCCCTATCCGGTTGCCAGAAGCATGATCAGGGTCAATCGAAGGCTGCCTACGCTGAGCTTCTTCAGAGCTTGGCAGGGTTTGAAATAGGGTTTATCCGAGTGTTTGTAACCAATAGCAGCAATTTGCAGGGGCAATTTAGAACTCCGGACAGTGTTCGAATGCTCTGGAAGTCGGTCGATATCAGTCGGTGCGAGTACTCGTTTCTGATTGAGGGAATGGGATTAGAGGATGGTGGCTTTAGTCCGGTTGCTCACCTAGTTACGGATGTGGAAACCGTTCAGATGATGCGTGGAGCGGAGCAGGGTGAGTTCCTGATCGTGACGAACATCCATCTCATACTTCCACCCACAAAGAGCGAGCAGGGGTCATACGCAATGGAGCTTCTCTCTGAAATTCGCATCCAGCCCGGCACTGAGGAAAACCCCGTCTACGAGTTCATCACCGGAACGGGCCATATCTACACCAGTGTACGCACGTAATGGTTCAAACACTGGAGGCGCCATGCCAGTAACTCTTGATGAGATTGCTCAGTTTTTTTACGGAAGTGGGGAATTCGTTCTTGGTTGGCATGGCGAGCAAGAAGAATTAATAGCGCTCGCTGAAAGGACTTTTCCGGGGAAGCCTTTCTGCCTAGTGAAGCAATGGATCATCGCTGATCTCCAGCTTACTCAGGCGGAGCAGGATCGACTCGCATCAATGGGGTTGCTACCAAATGCTGTCTACTCCCATGAGGTCGTCCTGGACAGCCGCCGACGTTTTTCTCCAGGCCACTGGGTGCGCACCAATTTCGGAATTTCGCATGACCACCCGTGCTTGTTTGAAACCAAAGGCACGGTCTACCTGTTTCTTGGTGATGGGTTAAGGAAGCCAGCAGCACTTAGTACCGTTTTCTCGTTTCGACAGTAACTGACTCAATACTTTCACCCACGCTGCCATTCAGGCAGTGCGATTAGCTACGCCTTAAAAAATTGCAGGAGCGCCGTTTTGATTCGATTTGATTGCCGGCAGGTCACTGGAGTGATCGAGAAGCCACGAGTGATTGCTACTGAGCAGGGTACTGTGACTGCGCGCATCGTTATCGATGGGCAGGTATTGCCAAATGTTTTGCTGCCAGGAAAGATTTTTGAAGAGATTGAGGCGGGGGAGCGAGTGACCCTGTACGGCATCTTCACGAAGAAAAAGGACAAGACTGAAAACAAAGCCATCATCTACGCAGTAAAGGGCTCGAGCGGCAAGCTTGTCGCGGCGAAGCAGTACCAGATCAAAGTACCGGTTCTAATGCTAGTTGCAGCGGTACCCTTGATGATTGCGGTGGCCGTTGCTGGTTGCTTCATTTCGCCTTATCCGATCCACCTCGTAACGGGTAGCGTCAACCCGAGTTACCTCGTTCCGGCGACGTTTAAGGCTGCGGCTTGGGAAGGAGTCGCTGCTGGCGTGTTCATGGTTGGATGTGCGATCAACTTTATTCGAAAAAGTAGCCAACCGGAAAGCTGGGCAGTAATCGATGCTGTGACACTTTCACAGCGCTTCAGCAAGGCGTTCAAATAAGTACTTCATACCAGGCTTCCCCTTTGATGGAGGCTTTCTAAGCGAAGGAGAGGTGGCACGTGCAGACTGATGATCTCGAGCGCGAACGACGTCGCAAAGCAGTGGCGGAGGTTCTTGCTTGTCAGCTGCTCGATGGTGTGAGGCCTTCCTCTACGCACCTTGCTGAGCTGCAGCGATATGCAGATGGCCTGGTAAGTCTAGACGAGCTACTGACGGAGTTGATTGCGAGCATACGGCAGTGCTCTCCACGGTAAGCAGTTAACTTTCAGGAAGGCCGGCTTTGACAGATCTTTACCATGCTTGATTCGAACCTCCAGACAAGCAGCCGGCTGGCGCCGAATGATCGAGTTCTATTTCTCGATTTTGATGGAGTGCTGCACCCAGACGACGTTTACCGTACCCGGAGTGGTTTGGAGTTGCGTGCACCCGGGCAACTCATGATGCATGCCGGAATCCTGGTAGCGATACTGAAGGAATTTCCTCAAGTCGAAATCAGCTTATCGACAAGCTGGGCGCGCATCCTCGGTTACCGCCGCGCACGCGCCGCCTTGCCGCCAGAGTTGCAAGCTCTCACCGTGAGCAGTACTTGGCACTCAAGGATGCCCAGGGCTCCGTTTGAGGGCTACGACATGCACAGCCGATATCAGCAGATCCGTGCTGCGGTAACTAGGGCCGGCCTGACGAATTGGATCGCCCTAGATGATGATCCTTTTGAAAGCTGGCCGGATCACGATCGACGGCTGATCCGGACTGATCCTGACCTAGGTCTTAGCTCAGTGCTGACCCAGGAGGAGCTACGGTTCAAACTGAGAGCCTTATGAGGACGTAAAAACACTTCCCGAGACGCTTTGCATTGCTGCAAAACATGAGTTTATTGCTTCATTAACCGTATTCGCTCAGCAATTTGCGCAGGAATTCACGCCGCCTTTGAGCGATGCACAGAATAAGGTAATCACGCTCGTAGTCCTTGGTCGAGAGGTGTCCGGCATCCACAAGGCCATGGATGTAGCCTTCTGCTTTGCCTCTCGCTTCGAGCAGTTCTTCTATTGTGGTGCTTTGGTACATGTTTTCAGCCAGCAGTCGCCACCGTTTCTTTTGGTGCTGCCCGACTGGGTCGTCCGAAAACTTTGGGGCGTTGATCAGGGTATTGAAATCGGCACGTGCGTCAGGTGTGTTCAAAGCGGGTTCTCAGAACAGTGATATCTGTACCGAGGTTATCACGCGCACACTTAATGGCCTGCTGTTGGCTGGTTTACGTAGGCGCTGTCGCGAAGGAACGATTTTAATGATGGCGTAGGCTTTCGATGGCGGCTGTGAAACCTGGAGTTCGATATGGGGCACCTTAGTCTTGAGGACGTCTACCCCGACGACGTAAAAAATTACGGCCATCTGCGAGTGGGATTGACCGACTTCTACGTAAAAGAAAATCACGCCACTTACGGTGTGGTTACGCGTGGCCAATACCGCGAACTGACCAGTAGGTTACTGCGTGACGAATCGGTGCAAATGATCATCAGCGCCAAGCTCGCCGCATTGCCAGAGGACTACGATCCGTGGATTCGGCGGATCGAGCGCAATCGCGCCCTACGCGCTAGGTATGGGGACAAATTCGATCCTTGGGGAGACGACTGAAGCCCCCGCGTCCATTCACAAATGCAGCGCCTCACCTTTTTCGGCCGATCTGGTGGTAACGCATCTCATCGACCCATTGATACTGTAGGCAGTGGAACCAAAAACTCCAGGCGGTTAGTCGTACTGGAGACTAAATCAGCGTGCCAATCGTACTCACTTGACCACCCGCTTTCATCCGTTCTGAACTGCCATTTGCATTGGACTTGACCTGTACGGTTAGCACTCAGGAGCGGGGCGGAGCGATCCATTGCAGCGCATCGGCACCGGCAGAGATCGGCCAGAAGCAGCCGGTCAGAAGCCGCTTTCGACCCATAGCAGACGCTCTGACGAGCGTCTGCCGAGGCTGGCAGAATCAATTCGGCAGCATGACCGTATCGATCACGTGAATCACGCCATTGGATTGCATGACGTCGGCGATGGTAACGGTAGCCTTGTCTCCCTTGGCGTCCTCTACCCACAACTTGCCATCGTGCAGCATCACGCTCAGTGATTCGCCCTGGACGGTTTTCAGCATCACTTTGCCTCCGTTCATTTTGGCGTCCGCCATCAACTGTTTGGCAGTGTGAGTGCCGGCGACTACGTGGTAAGTCAGGATTTTTGTCAGGTCAGCTTTGTGTTCTGGTTTGATCAGCGTATCGACGGTTCCGGCGGGTAACTTGGCGAAGGCCTCATTGGTGGGGGCGAAGACGGTGAACGGCCCTTTGCTGTTTAGCGTATCAACCAGTCCGGCAGCTTTGACCGCTGCGACGAGCGTCGTGTGATCTTTGGAGTTGACGGCGTTCTCGACGATGGTCTTGGTCGGATACATGGCGGCGCCACCGACCATCACGGTGTCGGCAGCGAAACCCAATCCAGTGCCGAGGGACAGCACAGTAAGGCAGGTAATGGCGAGGCGTTTGATGGACGTGTGCATGATGCGTCTCCTTGATTCTTAGACCCTTCGAATGAGGGTGCTGAATTTACGGAGCAGCTGCTGAAACGGATGCAACTCAGGGTAAATATTTTTTGAATGCTTGCTTCCGGGCAAAAGCGACCGTTGATGAGCGGCTGTTTTCGGCCAATAGCGGACAGTCAGTTGTAAATAAATTTGCTCCTTTTTGCGGATGTGCGGCGGAGAGCTCACGCCTTCAAAAGGCATGAGCTGATATAATTATCCCTTCATCAATTCTAATACGGTTTTGGTAGGGTCGACGTTTATTTGAGGTGTCGCAGTTGAGCGAGATTCGTGAAAGTAAAATACCGAGTCACGTTCTTTATTGTTTATAATCGACCTGGTTTTTTGATGGATGCCAGAGTATTGTTCTTCGATGAGTTTTATATTTGTACCTAAGTTTTTGATTTCGTTGATCACTGCTCCGCACATAATTCTAATGAGGATTTTTTTGGCGTATTCTTTACTGGCGAGGTTTTGATCTTTTGTAATTAGCGAGATCATAGAGTCCAGCCCATCACCTAACAAGTTCCAGGTGTTCGCCATGTTTTTTGCTGCGTTATAAGAGTCCTGAGAGTGTTGCGCCAAGCCTGTATAGCCTGCGACTAGGTTTTGTGTAGCTTTGATTTCATCCTGTAAAGCTACCTGTTTGTTAACTAATTCCGACTTTTCTTGTATTAGTTGCCAAAGCCTAACCCCTGTGGCTGCTTCACCGCCAATGCCTGCCGCGAGGAGTCCGATACCTCCTATCACTGCTGATGTACTTGCGTTAGCAGTGAAAACCTCGGTGGCTGCGCCTACAAAAATAAGCACGCCGCCCGCGAGGATGCCCAGACCGCTTGCCGCAGCTAACGCAATATCCAAACTTATGTCATGTTGAATAGTTGTTATTTGATCAGTAATATTCTTCAACTCATCCACGTCGCCACCAGTTTTTGAGTGAAAGTCAGATACAAGTTTGCCGAACGCAGAAGAGTCACTAGTTAAAGAGTCGCGCAGTGTTGTGAGTTTTGCTACGACGTCGTTTGCTGTGTTTCGGTAATCGGACGTACTGTTTTTTAAGCTTGTTAGAATGTCCAAAAAATCTTGGATAGGCATTTCGGCGTTCAAAAAGTTTGTTGATGACTGATGCAGAGCGATATAATTTTCCATATCCACTAGCGACCGTAATATTTTTGGTTGTAGGTCGTCTAGATAGTCTTTGGCGTGTGCTTTTGCACCGGAAAGGGCAAGGTTGATCTTGTCCTCTTCGTCTTTAAGGTGTGGAAAATTATGGAGCTCCATTGGTTGTTGATTTAAGATGCTCAGCGCGTAAGCTTGTATGGTGATTTCCGCGCCGATATGTATTTGCTGCATTGATGTTATGGATTGCAGTGCTGGTGTGAGAGTGTCTGGTATTTCATTTTCTTGATGAGCGTTCATTTTATTTCCTTATAAGATTTTGGCTTTATTTGCTTAAGCCGCTGAGTGCTCTTGATGGTTTTTGCAGTTGTAGATTAAATGCGAGCCAGTCGTTATCTGCATCCTGTGAAAAAGAGCTTTTGATCTCCGATAGTCTGTAGTCCATCTAAATAATATTTGGCACTTAATTTAAGTAAGCTTTGAGTTGCAGCTAGTGGGATTGCATCCAAGCCACTTTCTGCGAAGAATGAATCAATCGGGATTTGTGCCATCAATACTAGGGCGCTCTGCTGAGCTAATATACCCGCGTGGGTGAGTTTTTCGTTCTGAAGTGAAGTCTGGTGCACAGACAAAGAAGATTTTCCATAAATTGCAGGAGTTATAGGGCAGCTCTCAAGTTCCATTTCCATCTTAAAGTCCTTTTGATTTTGGTCTTCATGTTGGTGCGTAATGTTTTTTGCTGTTTCAACAACTCTTCAAATCTTTCGTGGCGAGCTCCGGATTTTTAATTGTATTTGCGGCGTGAGTAATCCTCTTGAGCCAAAGCTAGATAGCATCGCTTGAATATAGAGTGGTTCTGGAAGCGTGCCAAGAACAAATACTTTTAATTTTGGATTATTGAAAACTCTAATAATTTCATAAGATTGTTGATTCCAGATGATGTCACTCCGAGTCTGATGTTTTATTGACGGTTTTGAGATCAAAGCTTAGCCTTCAATAGGCGCGTCCCCTGGGTGATACGTCGATTGCGAGTTCTGCACGCTGGCGGCGGGCTGCAAATGGACGTCAACCTGACTGCCGGTTAATCGGCAGCCTGGGCTCAACTCTGACTGGCGGGGAGAACTCGACACTGATTTTCAGATGCTGGGGCGGCAAGCGCTATACCAACAAGGTAGTCAACACAGGAAAAAATGGAGTAGAGGCTGATACGCCGTATCAAGTAGATGAAGATGGAAATATTGTGAATAAAGCAGAGGAGTAATAACGATATTTTCGAGGGGTGTAATCCCTAAGCAGTGAGAAAATATTTAATCGAGGCTGCCGCTCTTTGGAAGGGCATTCTGCACCATGGTGACTAGGAGTTATGTTGAGTGTCCGCTCGTGGCCGATTTCTGCATGTCGCGAAGGGCTGAAATCGGTCAGGAGCAGACGCTCTGGTCAGAACCCCGTGAAACCCGAAAACCAAGGTAAAACAGCGCGACTGTTATGCCCTTCGTACTTCGCTTGTCCTCGAAGATCATTGAGGCATAGAAATAAACTGATTGTGGCTGGAATAGATAGAACGTTTAGCATCCAGAAAACGACATTGCTGGATTCAAGCGTCACCAGCGCGACGATGTTAATGACTACCATGCTGATTATCAGAATATTGTATTTGAGGTGCTGACGTCTGAAGGATGAAAAGCTTTCCCAGTCATAAATCAGCCATTCATGATTAAAGACTTCGCATTCGGGGCACTTATGGGTGGGCGACAGCCTGATGGGGATATGGCCACAGTTGGGGCACCGAGCCGTCATAGCGTTTTCCATTGTTAGATGATGTCCCTGATTACGTTTTCTTGGCGATGTCATGGCGAAAGGCGCCAAGCCTATCAAGGCGCGCTCGATCCTGGTGGCGAGATTAGCAGGGCCCCTCTTTTATCACCTTCTTGCCCGGTAGCCACTTTTAGCTTAGTACCATTGGAGCTGAAAGGCTGCATACCGCTGGTTTCTACCACTGCTGACCGGCAGCTTTGAGGCGAACGCAGTCGTCTATGAGCGTCTGCTTCTGGCCGATTGCTTACTGTCGCGAAGGGCAGGAAACGCCTAATACCTACCCCTCAATTCCGCTAGGTCTCATCTGTAAGTAGACGGTGATACGAGTTGCTGAGTGCCAAAAAGAGCGGCTCACGCGTAGGAAATTTCCTACAACTCCGTCGGAAGAGCCTGAGTTTTTGCCGCTAAATTTCCTGTTCAAATCTCTCCTCAATGACTTTCCAGCGCCAGCTTGTTTAAGCGTGTCCTGAAAAAAACCAATGAGTGAGGGATTTATGAACAGCATCTACCGAACTATATGGAATCGCACGCGTACCTACTTTACGTTGCCGTCGGCGTCTGGCGCTTTAAAATCGCGCAACAGCCTTGTGCGCTTTTCTTCAAAAGCTCCGGCTTTTCCCTTGAACACGCTGTCCGCCAGCTTGTTGTTGGCTTTTTCCAGCATGGGGCACGCCGCTGTTATGGTCGTCGACGGGACGACCTATAGCGGAACCGGGACAATGGCGGCATCAGGTAACAACAACCCTGCATTGCAGGTTATGAATGACGGTGAGGCGACTTGGAGCAGCGGCATTCTCAGCACTTCAGGCACCGGCTTAGGCGCTGTTCTGGTAGGAAGCAACTCCACGCTGAATTTGATCGGCATGACCGTAAATTCCCTCAAGGCCAAGACGTCTGGGTTGATGGCGTCTGGCGGCTCTAAGGTAAACCTTCAGAACACCCAAGTCGCTGCACTGGGTGACAGCGTCGCGTTGGATGTCAAAGAAGCAAGCCAGCTACGTGGTAACGATGTGCAGATCAACAGTACCGGCTCGGGCCTGATCGTGACGAATTCGACGGCCGATGTCAGCAATCTCGATATTGTTACCCACGGATCTTTCGGATTTGCAATTGCAGCATTAGGAACCAGTAACGTCAACGTTCGCGGAGCCACCATTAAAACCACCAATAACAGGGGCTATGGAATATACGCCACCCCAGGCGGGACGGTGGTGGCGAACGATATCGTGATCAGTACCTCGGGCGCCAATGGTCTTGGAGTGCAGGCCAACGGAAAGGGTGCTCATATAAGTCTGGACGGCGGCAGTATCACCGCAAGCGGAACTGGTACCACTTACGGAGTTAATGCCTATGGAGGGGGGACCGTTGATGTCAAGAACATGGACATTGCCTCTAAAAGCGAAGCGATAAGGGCTGAAGTTGGAGGGACGGTGAATGTTGAGTCGTCAAACCTGCACTCAACGGGTACTGCCATCTCTGTCGCAAATGGAGGCATTGTCAATGCGAACAATGTGAGTATAAAAAACAGCGGCGCGCGTGCGCCAATGGTGTGGGCGTTTACTGATTCATACGTGAATCTTGTCAACAGCGATATTGAAATGTCGGGGGGGCATGGTATCTATGCTGATACTGGAAATGTAACCCTCGATAATGTTCGTATTCACGGCGAAGTAGGTGGCTTGGGTATTCTCGCCCGCTGGGGGGGCACCGTTGTGGGCAATAACGTCGATATTGCTATGAGTAAGACTGGTGATAGCGACAAAGAGGACAACATAGGCCTGCGTCTGAGCTCTAGTTCACCTGTTTCCAATGTTAGTTTCGATAATTCAAGTATTAAGGTAAATGGCAAATTTGCCACTGCTATTGGCGCTTACGGAGCGAATCAGAAAAACGTCCTGCTTAAGAATACTGTGGTCAGTTCCGAGAATGTTGCTATCAAGGCGGGCGAATCCGTTGCTTTTGATGTGACTGCTGACAGCTCTACCATCGAAGGTAAAACATTAATGGCCGGCGGGACTGCCAAATCGGGAGGACAGCAAGTTGTGAGCGTAGCACTGAGCGCCACTAACGGCTCCCGACTTAAAGGGGACGTGGCGATCGACCGTAATTACACCCTCGACAGCAGCCTTAACCTTAACGAAGCTTCTACCTGGAAAGGCGCATCGACTGGTTTACATAATCTGAGCCTCCGTGGTGGCAGTATGTGGACTATGACTGGCGACTCTTCGGTGAGCGCTCTTTCGTTGAACGACGGCCGTGTAAATTTCGACCACTCCAACGGCTTGTTCAAGACGCTGACGGTGGGCAATTTGAGCGGCAATGGCAGCTTCTTGCTCAACACTGACTTGGCGACGCTGCAAGGCGACTTGCTCAAGGTTGAAGGGCAAGTTGACGGGGAGCACACGCTGATCATTGCTGATTCCGGCCGCCAGGCCCAAGGTGAAGCACTGATGCTGGTGGATACCAACGGCGGCGCGGGGAAGTTCGATTTGTACGGCGGTAAAGTCGACGTGGGTGCCTTCCGTTATGGCCTCGAGCAGCGCGGCGATGACTGGTACCTGGCCGGCACTGCCGAGGATGCGGGCGGTGGTGAGGGGCCAGTGGCTGATACCGGTGGCGGTGCGGGCGGTGGCGAGGGGCCAGTGGTTGATACCGGTGGCGGTGCGGGCGATGGCGAGGAGCCAGTGGGTAATACCGGTGGCGGTGCCGGAGGTATCGTTGCGCCCGTTAAACCAGTTATTAGCAATCCTCAGCCGGAGAATCTGAGTAAGGGCGCGAACGCTGCCATCGCTCAACAGGCGGCGGCCACAGGACTCATCGGTGCGCAGATGAATGCCTTGACCAAACGACTGGGCGAGTTGCGTATGGGCAATGATGAGGGTGGTCTGTGGACTCGTGGCTTCGGGAAGGAGCAGCGCATCGATACAGGTTCCAGCCGTGCCTTTGAGCAGCAGGTCAACGGTTTCGAGATCGGCGCCGACAAGGCCATTCCTTTCTACAACGGCAAGCTGTACCTCGGCGGTATGGCCGGACAAGGTGAGGCTCGTCAGAACTTCGGCGAAGGCAGCAAAGGCCAGATCGACAGCGCCATGCTCGGCACCTATGCAACCTACATCGACCAAAACGGCGTGTACGTTGACAGCGTGCTGAAATACACCCACTTGGACAACAAGGTCGACATCACCAGCAATATGGGTAAGAAGGTGGATGGCAAATACAAGAATCACGCCATCGCGGCGAGCATAGAGGTTGGCAAGCAAATCGATCTTGGACAAGGCTGGTTCGTCGAACCACAACTGGAAGTGCAAGCGTTCCGCGTGGGCAGTGGCGATTACACCGCAAGCAATGGCTTGAAGGTCGAACAGGACGCCGTTACTTCCGTTCAGAGCCGAGTTGGCAGCCTGTTCGGTCGTAACATGAAACTGAATAACGGTATGTCCGTGCAGCCATACGCCAAAGCATCGTGGATTACCGAACATGCCGGTGACAGCAAGGTGAGCGTCAACGATGTAAGACTGGACAGCAAGTTGCCAGGTTCGCGGGCCGAAATCGGTGGCGGGGTAATCCTGCAAACCGCCGAGAAGCACAAGTTCTTCATCGATGCGGAATACACCAAGGGCGATGGCATCGAACAGCCTTATTCGGTGAACGTAGGCTACCGCTACGCTTGGTAAAATCCTCTCCTGAAGGCAGTTTCAAATAAGCGAACAAGACCCGGATCTATGAATTCGGGTCTTGTTCGTTTGTGTTGTTAATATGAATCGCCAGTTGCATTTCGTCATTCGAGGCAAGAAACGGTTCCTACATGAAAATCAACTGCGCCTTTAGCAAGTAGGGGCGCATGACTTGTATGCGATTGACGTTTGGGTTGGCAGTTGTACGTTTAGGCCACTGCCCACTTATGGCCGAAAGCAGGTGTTCGTGAGCGGCAGCTAAAGCCGAAAGCGGTCGTTCGTGGGTGGCAGCTATCGGCCCAGAGTGTGTAAAAACGCTCATTGCCTCATCGTCTTGGGTCATCGACGTTCGTTTGCTGAGCGATAGTACGGTCAATGTTGCGGGTCGCATCGGTCGCGACCTGGAACACGTCAATGCGGTTTTTACAGCCTCTGGGATGGGCCGAAATCAGCTTTTTTAGGCCGACAGCGCCTTCATCAAACCGTGAGCACCGATGATTTTCATTACCCGTTTCATGTTTTAGGCGAGCACATTCATGCTGATCTCCGCACTCACCCCGGCCAGCTTTCGCGTCAGGAAGTGCGTCGCTCCCATCCATTGTTTGAGCGTCCCGAAGGGATACTCAACCGTCCGTTTTCGGACTCGTATCATCTCTGGTGCTTTGCTCAGCCGATGCTGCATCTCCTCCAATACGTCTTCATGCTCCCAGCGTCGAACTCGTCGTTCCGTGCTCGGTGTGCACTGCGATTTCAAAGCGCAGCCCTGGCATTTCGAACTCCAGTAACGATGCAATTTCAGGCCTTTTCAACGTAGGAATAGTGCCAGATCAGCGACTCTCCAGCCGGGCAAATGTATTCGTTTTTTTCCGCGTCATAAAGGAAGGCATCGTTATTGAAACGCCCGTCAGGCTTGGCTCCAGAGGTCATCAGCTTGGGCACATAGGCGGTGATACCTGCATCGTGACAAGCCAGGATTTGTTCGCTTTTGAAGTAACCTCGGTCAGCCACTACCGACAACGTTTCTGACGCCATCGCCTCTCGGGCCTGCTTGGCCATCGAGCTGAGTTGATCGCGGTCGGAACCCACGTTGGTCACCTCATGCGCAACGATCAAATAGTGCTGCGTATCGACGGCTGTTTACACGTTGTAGCCAACGATTCCCGTACCGCGCGTCATCATGGAGCGGCTTTCTGGATCGGTCAGTGAGACCTGTTTATCCGGCGATTCATTGAGCTGGATTTCGATCGCCTGAAGCTCCTTCATTTGAGTTTTGAGCTTGGCGATTTTCTCTTCCAGCCTCACGGCACTGGGCTCGGAAGCTGTTGGTTCTTGCCGATCGGCAGCATCGAGTGCCGTCAGGTAACGATTGATGCTCGATTCAATTTCTTCCATTCGCCGCTTCAGTTTGGCGCTGGTGAAATTGCGGTCGCGGTTGTTGACTGCTCTGAATTTGCTGCCATCGATGGCGACCAGATGTTCTGCGAACAGTCCCAACTGCTGACACAGCACAACGAACTGCCGACAAACGCCTCGGATGGCCTTGATGTTGTCTTTTCGGAAGTTGGCGATGGTCTTGAAGTCCGGCATCAACCGCCCGGTCAACCACATCAGCTCGACGTTGCGTTGGGCTTCTCGCTCCAAACGTCGGCTCGACTGGATGCGGTTGAGATAGCCGTAGATGTAGATCTTCAGCAAAATCGCGGGATGGTAGCAGGCCGGCCTGTATCGGCTGGAATGGCACCTTCAAAACCCAGATTGACCAGGTCGAGTTCGTCGACGAAGAGGTCGACTACGCGCACTGGATTGGTATCGCTGACGCAGTCGTCGAGGCTCTCGGGAAGTAAGGTGCCTTTGCCTCGATGTTCACATTGGATAAAGCGTTTCGTGGGCGATCCCTGCTTGAAATCCTCAGAAATCATAGCAAGTGTTCGCGAAGGTGTTTTTACACACTCTGGGCCAATAGCGGCCCTTGGACAGGCTAATGGCGAAACAGTAACTTGTGCGACAAGGCTGGCGAAAAATGATCGGCAGCGAATCATTCAATGGGGCGTCCACGTATGCCCACTTTGCTAACCTTTAGGTACCAGGATGGACTCGTATCGCAAGCTGATTTCAGCAATAGAGGCGTTTGATCACTGGGAGCAGCCTTGGGAGTTTTATGAATCGGTATCATCTGCACGATCACTCGACGCAAATGACCTCGAATAACTGTGGCGCGCCTGGGGTACAGCAATAGAGAGAGAAGGTTGGCTTGCGAGCAAGGACTTTGCCGATGGCTGCTCGCTTGCAGATGCTCGTCTTGCGTCTGGATTCCCATGGCTATCGAACAAAGCCCGACAGCAGCTTGTCAACGGGGCTTCCTACCAATGGCTGTAACGCTTAACTGCTCGCCGAGGGCTGAACCAACGTTGGCACATCTTGTTCAACAGCCCATTATCCGAATGATAATTAGGGTTGGTTCCAGCCCTTCGCTAAAAGCAAACAACCGGCAGAGATCGGCCAAAATCGGTCGCTCGCCATTAACTCCGTCGCGCGCCGTAATTATCGGTATCACTCTTTGCGAGATTCTGATTTAGCGAGCGACTGCTTTTGTTTTAGTGCGTGCTCAATCTTTCCTCTACTACTCTAGCTGCTCTGATGTGCGAGGAGGAGTCGATCCCACATCCCAGTGAGAGCGGCCCACCCTGTAATATTAAGTGACAATATACTTATATTCATTGTTAGCTACAGAGCAGCCTTTCACCCGGCCACTTACAATATCTGCAAAAACTTTATTAGAGCTGAGGTGGGGCATTGAATTTATTGATGATTTTTCAATAAGCTCCTCAAGCCTCTACGTCTCGAAAGTCAAAGTGATTTGGCGTAAAAACCTGAAGTTTGCAATATAAAATTACTATAGATTGCCACATGGATTTTAATAAAAAAATTAACTTCATGTTATTGATTTGTAATCACACTAGCCCCGCGCGATCATGAAATTATAAATAATCATCTCACCGTCTTTAACTGCTATTTTTTTACAAGCATGCGGCGCTATTCCTTAGTAAAAAGATGATGGGGATGTTGAGATGAATGATGTAAAAGTTTTAGTTTTACGCACTTGCTCCAATAACATGGGTGATCACTGCGGCCTGATCTGGCCCGTTTCGGGTCTCGTGGAATGCAAATTTTGGGAGCCTACGAGAAAACTCGAAAATGGTTTATCCGGCTTGCTCTGGGGAAAGGGAACAAGCATCCATTTAAATATGCAAGCCGACGCCAAATGGATCGTCTGTGAAGTTGCAGTTGACGAAATTATTAGTCTGGATATAGATGGATGCGTTAAATTCCCCCGAGCTGAAGTGGTTCATGTTGGAATACGAAATAGTGCCTTAGGGTATATTTCGAGTAACTTTTCAAACTATGCGTCACATTCAGCAGATTTGGTTGAGCCATTTGCTTTTTCTGAAGTGCGCCCGGAAATGAACAAGGACTCTTTCAGGCCACCTGAAGCAACAGATCAAACTCTACAAACTCTACAAACTCTACAAACTCTACAAACGCTAGAGACAGCTGTTTATGGTAGTACGCTCACGGGTTCAAATCAGAGTCAGCTCATCGCAGGTTACGGCAGTACTGAAACCGCTGGAGATCGCAGCACACTGATTGCAGGATACGGGAGTACTGGAACCTCAGGATCTGATAGTTCGATCATTGCTGGCTACGGCAGCACTCAAACCGCTGGAGAGGAAAGCTCGCTAACAGCAGGTTATGGCAGTACGCAGACGGCCCAAGAAGGCAGCGATCTCACCGCCGGCTATGGCAGTACGGGCACAGCTGGATCCGATAGCTCGCTGATCGCCGGCTATGGCAGTACTCAAACCGCTGGAGAGGAAAGCTCGCTAACAGCAGGTTATGGCAGCACGCAGACGGCCCAAGAAGGCAGCGATCTCACCGCCGGCTATGGCAGTACGGGCACAGCTGGATCCGATAGCTCGCTGATCGCCGGCTATGGCAGTACTCAAACCGCTGGAGAGGAAAGCTCGCTAACAGCAGGTTATGGCAGCACGCAGACGGCCCAAGAAGGCAGCGATCTCACCGCCGGCTATGGCAGTACGGGCACCGCTGGATCCGATAGCTCGCTGATCGCCGGCTACGGCAGCACTCAAACCGCTGGAGAAGAAAGCTCACTAACAGCAGGTTATGGCAGCACGCAGACGGCCCAAGAACGCAGCGATCTCACCGCCGGCTATGGCAGCACGGGCACCGCTGGATCCGACAGTTCGCTGATCGCCGGCTACGGGAGCACACAGACCGCTGGTCATGGCAGCGTACTTACTGCGGGGTACGGCAGCACGCAAACGGCTCAGGAAGGGAGTTCACTCACAGCCGGCTATGGCAGTACCGGGACTGCTGGCCCGGACAGTTCTCTTATTGCAGGCTATGGGAGTACTCAGACTGCGGGTCATGAAAGTAAACTGACAGCAGGTTATGGCAGTACACAAACCGCTCAGGAAGGCAGCTCACTCACGGCGGGTTACGGCAGCACCTCAACAGCCGGCTATGACAGCACACTCATTGCCGGATATGGCAGCACCCAAACTGCTGGTTACCGGAGCGTTCTTACAGCAGGCTATGGCAGTACCCAGACCGCTCAGGAAAGCAGTTCGCTCACGGCCGGCTATGGCAGTACTTCAACAGCAGGTTTCAGCAGTTTTCTAATCGCAGGTTACGGTAGTACCCAAACTACGGGATATGAAAGCACCCTGACTGCCGGTTATGGCAGTACTCAAACTGCCCAGGAAGAAAGCTCACTCACCACTGGCTATGGCAGCACATCAACAGCCGGCTACGAAAGCTCACTTATTGCTGGCTACGGAAGTACTCAAACTGCGGGCTACAAAAGCACGCTGACCGCAGGCTACGGCAGCACCCAAACTGCCCAGGAAGAAAGCTCACTCACCACTGGCTATGGCAGCACATCAACAGCCGGCTACGAAAGCTCACTTATTGCTGGCTATGGAAGTACTCAAACTGCGGGCTACAAAAGCACGCTGACCGCAGGCTACGGCAGCACCCAAACTGCCCAGGAAGAAAGCTCACTCACCACTGGCTATGGCAGCACATCAACAGCCGGCTACGAAAGCTCACTTATTGCTGGCTACGGAAGTACTCAAACAGCGGGCTACAAAAGCACGCTGACCGCAGGCTATGGCAGCACCCAAACTGCCCAGGAAGAAAGCTCACTCACCACGGGTTATGGCAGTACCTCAACCGCTGGCTATAGCAGTACTTTGATTGCAGGGTATGGCAGTACTCAAACAGCTGGCTACAACAGCAGTTTGACGACTGGTTATGGCAGTACGTCTACTGCAGGCTATGACAGCTCTCTGGTCGCAGGTTATGGAAGTACCCAGATCGCGGGCTACGAGAGCACTTTGACGGCGGGCTATGGCAGTACGCTGACCGCTCAAGACAGCAGCACGCTCACCGCTGGCTACGGCAGTACTGAAACAGCTGGATTTTCCAGCTCATTAATCGCAGGTTATGGCAGCACCCAGACCGCTGGCTACGAGAGCACGTTGACGGCCGGCTATGGTAGTACGCAGACGGCAGAGCGAGACAGCACGCTCACCGCCGGTTACGGGAGCACAGGAACGGCAGGCCAGGACAGTTCACTGATTGCGGGTTATGGCAGTACTTTGACCAGCGGCATTCGCAGTTTCTTGACGGCGGGTTACGGCAGCACGTTGATCAGTGGGCTTCGTAGCGTACTGACGGCGGGATATGGCAGCAGTTTGACGTCCGGGATGCACAGCAGCCTGACTGCCGGATACGGTAGCAACCAGATTGCGAGTCATCGAAGCTCACTAATTGCGGGTCATGAAAGCACTCAAATTGCCGGGCACAAAAGTATGCTTATCGCCGGCAAGGGCAGCTCGCAAACTGCAGGCTATCGCAGCACGCTGATATCCGGTGCCGACAGTATTCAGATGGCCGGCGAGCGCAGCAAGCTTATTGCTGGTAAAGACAGCACGCAGACTGCGGGCGACCGAAGCAAACTATTGGCTGGCAGCAACAGCTATCTCACCGCTGGCGATCGCAGCAAACTAACTGCCGGCAACGATTGTGTGCTCATGGCCGGAGACCGAAGCACGCTCACTGCCGGCAAGAACAGCGTTCTGACAGCGGGTGCCCACAGCAGGCTCATCGGCAGCCTGGGCTCAACTCTGACTGGCGGGGAGAACTCGACACTGATTTTCAGATGCTGGGATGGGAAGCGCTATACCAACAAGGTAGTCAACACAGGAAAAAATGGAGTAGAGGCTGATACGCCGTATCAAGTAGATGAAGATGGAAATATTGTGAATAAAGCAGAGGAGTAATAACGATATTTTCGAGGGGTGTAATCCCTAAGCAGTGAGAAAATATTTAATCGAGGCTGCCGCTCTTTGGAAGGGCATTCTGCACCATGGTGACTAGGAGTTATGTTGAGTGTCCGCTCGTGGCCGCTCGTGGCCGATTGTTGCCTGTCGCTAAGAGCAGAGAACGACCCTTTGCAGCCAGTCGTGACGGAGAAAACGACCCATTGCGGACTAAGCGGTGCTCAAGTGAGCACATGTGGCGAGGTGGCATTTACTAAATACCTGTTTTACCAAGCCTCGCCCATCCGCTTTTCATCAGGCTCCTGACTATGTTCCAGCCTTTTGAGTTGTACGTTCACGCTCAAATAATCGAGAAAAACACGAACCCGTAACGGCATCTGCGTGCCTTGGCCGAGAAATACCGCATGGACGGGATCAATGTCTCCAGGGTTGAAGGCTTGCAGTATCGGAAGAAGTTTTCCTGATTCAATGTCCTCAACCACTTGGAACTCATCGAGACGAGCCAAGCCTACTCCTGCCAGCGCTAACTGGCGAAGAGCCTCACCGTCACTCGCCGTCACATTACCCACTGGCGAGACAATCCATTGCGAGCCATTCACGATGAAAGGCCAGCCTTTCAGTGTGCGTGTGTAACCGAAGTCCAAGCGGTTATGGCGGGTCAAGTCTTCTGGCACGGTCGGCAGACCATGGCGCTCCAGATACTGGGGAGCTGCGACGACGACCATCCGTGTTTCGCCCAGCTTTCTCGCCACCAGGCGCGAACTTTCCAGCGGGCCGTGACGGATCGCAACGTCGGTGCGCTCCTCAATCAGATTCACCACTTGATCCGTCAGTACGATATCCAGCTCTATACCTGTGTAGCGCGAGAGGAATTCGGGGATCAAGGGTAATAAAACTCCTCGGGCAAAAGGCACACTGGCACTGACCCTGAGAAGCCCCCGCGGATCGCCCTGTCCGGAGGTGCTGCGTTCAGCATCCTCCACATCCGCAAGAATTCTGACGCATTGTTCATAGAACGAATGACCTTCCGGCGTGGGCGTCAGTCGCCGCGTGGTTCTGTTCAGCAAGCGTGCCTGAAGGCGAGTCTCCAGGCGGGATAACAACTTGCTGACCGCCGAAGGTGTCATGCGGAAGTCCCGCGCCGCCAATGAAAAATTGCCGAGTTCAATCACTCGGACGAACACTTCCATCTCTGCCAGACGGTTGATATCCCAGCGTGCCATTGTGAATTTATGTCATATAAGCCATTCGTGATAGCAGTCTATATCACAGATCATCTCGGAGGCATCATCTCTCTGAACCCCG
Organism: Pseudomonas sp. LBUM1652; assembly: GCF_059716105.1. Taxonomy (NCBI): domain Bacteria; kingdom Pseudomonadati; phylum Pseudomonadota; class Gammaproteobacteria; order Pseudomonadales; family Pseudomonadaceae; genus Pseudomonas; species Pseudomonas sp. LBUM1652. Next base: position 1,700,060 of record NZ_CP166804.1, read on the forward strand.
TGCACAAGGTACGGAAGGAGAAATGAAATGAACAGAATTCGAAATGGGGATGCTGCATGAACCCTACTCCAGCAAATCCAAAAGTCGCGCTTGTTGTCGGCGCGAACGGCATCATCGGCCATGCCGTGGCAGAGGAACTCAAGCGCGAAGGCTGGCGGGTCAGGGCGCTTGATCGCCGAACCGTCGTGGGCACCGAGACGATACTGGCGGATCTCACGGATGCCGAAGCAGTGGCCATCGCTGTGAATGCTGCCCGAGACACGACTCATGTTTTTTACGCGGCCTTCAGTCCCGATCCGGATCTGGCGGTGGAAGCAAGTCGCAATGCCAACATGCTGGCCAACGTGCTAGATGGACTTGAGCAGGTGAATTCCGCTCTTCAGCGAGTGGTCATCTATCAGGGCTTTAAAATTTACGGCTCTCACCTCGGCGCGAAGGTTCGCACGCCCGCACTGGAGAGTGATGCGGGGCATATGCCACCGAACCTGTACCTTGCACAGGAAGCCCAGCTTAGAAAGCGTGCCGAACACAGCCGCTGGGATTACGTGGCGCTGCGTCCCGATCTGGTGGTCGGGGATATCTACGGCAACACGATGAATATTGCGCTGGTCATCGGCGTTTTCACCGAGCTGTCCCGTGCGCTGGATATCCCGTTGCGATTTCCCGGCACCGATAAAGCCTACGGTCAATTGCTGCAATTCACCGATGCCGGGTTACTGGCACGGGCCAGCGTCTGGGCCGCACTCAGCGAGTCTGCTGGTGGAGAGGCTTTCAACATCGCCAACGGCGACATTTTCCGCTGGGAGCGTATGTGGCAAGACACGGCCAAACATTTTGGGATGGAAACGGCGTCTCCGGTTCCATTGACGCTTGCACGCCACATGCCCGACAAGGCCGCGCTGTGGCGGGAAATCGCCGAATGCCACAATTTGATCCAGCCTGATCTGGGCAAGTTGGTCGGCTGGGGGTTTGGGGATTTCATCTTTCACACCGAGACGGACATCATCTCGGATACGAACAAAATCTACCGATACGGATTTACTGAAAGGGTCGACTCGAAAGCTTCGCTTTTCGATGCGCTGGATAGCCTCAAGAAGCAGCGAGTGCTTCCGTAGAAAGATCAGTAGTTGTTTAGATTGCCGCTGGTTTACGCGATCTCGCCAGCGGCAATGATGCGCTTGAGAAACGCAGCAAAGACAAAGTCTCTACTGACCGCTATTGCCGAAAGCCGTCATTCACTAGTGCGCTATTTAAGCCGTAATTGCTTATTGCGGCGACGTTATCGTGCTCTCACCGTCCACAGCTCATTTACCTTGGTCGTGTAGCTCTGACTCATCAGCTCTCTACGCATTGCCCAATCGGGCGCCGCCGGCACGCTGGCCAGCCGGAGAACTCCCTTTCCCCAACGGCCATTGATTTCATCCAGGACGGTCATCACTTTGTCCGCCGTAACAGGCTGGGAATGTGCAAACAGGTCATCAGTGAATTCGCCGGGCTGTCGCAAATCCATCAGCAGAACCTCCGCCTTGCTGTACTTGAAGCCCGGTCGGAAGAGGCGATTGACCGCTTCGGTTGCAGCCTTGGTCATGAGTCGAACGTCGTTTGTCGGGTAGGGTAGTTCGACGAGGGCGCCGTTCGCGTACTTCGCTTCTTCGGGATTTAACATGCCTGTCCTGATACTCACGCGGATCTTTTTGCACAGCGAGTTTTGCGCGCGGAGCTTTTCTGCCGCACGCTGGGTGTAGGTCGCAACGGCTTCCTTGATCGGCTCGATCTGCGTGAGTCGCGTGCCGAACATTCTGCTGCAGCAGATTTCCTGCTTCGGCGGGTCAGCCTCACCTAGTTCGAGACATGGAATACCGGCGAGTTCACGTGCCGTCTTCTCGATCACCACGCTGAATTTCTGGCGAAGCATCCTCGGATCAGCTTTCGCTAAATCCATGGCGCTCTTGATGCCCATCACTTCTAGGTGAGCTTTCATGCGCCTGCCGATTCCCCAAACTTCTCCAACATCGGTGTTGCGCAGCGTCCAGTCGCGTTTGAACGGGTCGCAGAGATCGACCACGCCGCCGGTGATATCCAACAGCCTTTTGGCGGTATGGTTTGCCAGCTTCGCCAGCGTCTTGGTGCGGGCAATACCCACCCCGACTGGAATTCCCGTGCGCTTGAGGAGAGTGGAGCGCACGTGTCGCCCAAAAGCAGATAGATCGCCTGGGAGGTCAGTGAGATCGGCAAACGCTTCATCGATGCTGTAGACCTCGAGCGCTGGCACCATCGATTCGATGATCGTCATGACCCGTTCGCTCATATCGCCGTACAGAGCGTAATTACTGCTGAAGGCCACGATTCCATGCCGGCGTAGATGGTCTTTAATCTGGAAGTACGGCTGGCCCATTTTCACGAAAGGCTTAGCGTCATAGCTGCGCGCGATCACACAGCCGTCGTTGTTGGACAGTACCACGATTGGCGTCTTCGCCAAGTCGGGCCTGAAGACGCGCTCGCAGCTCGCGTAGAAGCTGTTGCAGTCAATCAGTGCAAAGACTGGCTCACGTGTTGTCATGATCGCGAACGCTGTATTTCACCACACCCCAGATCACGAGCTCATCGCCCTCCATGACATGTCTTGCCGGATATTTCGGATTCTCCGACAGGAGGAGTACGACGTTCTCACGCAGAAGTAGGCGCTTGCAGAAAGGCTCCGAGTTCAGCGCGGCAATGACGATATCGCCACTGACCGCATCGATGCTTCGATCAACAACCACAAGATCCCCTGAATAGATTCCTGCGCCCTGCATGCTGTCCCCATCGATTCTCGCCAGGTACACGTGCGGCGCGCGGATATCGAACAGTTCATCAAGGGAAATGTGCTTTTCGATGTGATCAGCTGCAGGGGAGGGGAAGCCCGCCGGCACTCTAGATGAATATAGGGGCAGCCTCCTGCCGCCAGACGCGAGAGGGCCAAGGATGGTGATGCTCATGATGCAATCCTTTTGAGGTTAACTGTACATGCATACAGTTAACGATTTGGTTCGCTTGCGGTCAATCTCATAGGTATGACAATTCGACGGGTGACATCATGTGCGGACGCTATTCGATCTACGAATCGATGGATCATTACCTCACGGAGCTTGCGCCAAAGCAGCTGGTGATCAATGGCTATGACCTCTGGCCCGTCGAGCGGTACAACGTCGCGCCTTCGACGCGGGTGGAAATTATTCGGCCAGCGGGAGAGGGCTTGAGTGTCGATAAGGTTAAATGGGGATGGGCGCCGTTCTGGGCGAAGGGAAAGCGTCCTGACCCGATAAACGCGAGAGTCGAGACCGTCATGACTGGGAAATTTTTCAATCAGCTCTGGCCAGATGGTCGCGTACTCGCACCGGCGAACGGTTGGTTCGAATGGGTCAATGACGCAGATGATCCGAAAAAAAAACAGCCGTATTTCATTACGCTGAAAGAGCAGATTCCGATGTTCTTTGCCGGCTTGGCAGAAGTACACGAAGGCCTGGAGCCGGATGATCGCGATGGCTTCGTCATCATCACCGCTGCGAGTGACCAAGGCATGGTCGATATCCATGATCGCAAGCCTCTGGTCTTGTCACCTGAGCACGCTCGCGAATGGATCGATCCCGACACTTCACCTGAGCGAGCACGGGAAATTGCATTGCAGCACTGCAGGCCCGCTGCTGACTTTCACTGGTACAAGGTGAGCAGGGATGTGGGTAACGTCCGTAACCAGGGCCCACATCTGATTGAACCGATTTCTCTCGCCTCGGATGTCGATGACTGAGTTGAACCTCGATGTGGCGACATTGCTGGGGCTGGCGAACTCAGCCGCTTTGGGGGGGTAACCGATCTCTATCGAACTATTCCAGATTAAAGCTTACTTATAATTATCAGCGGGGTAATTTTTGACGCGCTACGATCCAAGCACAAATTCCGGATCTGCAATACACTCTTAGTTAATTATCAAAACGAGATCAGTCATGTCCAAACTCGCAGAGTTCCGCCAACTCGAAAAACACCTCGCCGAGCAACTCCAAGCGCTCGAAGCCCTCAAGGGTGACGCCGGCCTCAAGAAAGAAATTGAATTCGAAACCAAGCTGCGTGATTTGCTCGTAAAATACGGCTACAGCCTGAAAGACGTGATCAATCTGCTGGATCCACACGCCGGTCGTCGCGCTCCAGCCGTCGAGTCGAAAGCTGGCAGTCGCAAGCCTCGCCAGTTGAAGGTTTATAAAAATCCTCACACAGGGGAGGTTGTCGAGACAAAGGGTGGTAACCACAAGACATTGAAAGAATGGAAGTCAGAGCATGGTTCCGCGACCGTTGAGTCCTGGCTGACCAAGTAATTTCGGGATGAAAGAACATAGGGCCCTTCAGGGCCCTTTTTGTTTGTAGTCAAATCAGTAACTGCTCTCGCGTGACTTGTTTTGATCAATCCACAGCGCCGTACAAGTTATTGTGAATCAGGTGAGATCCAACCTCTGATAACGCCCGGCAGAGGAAAGCCAACTGTCTAACAAGGCTTCGACTTCAGCACTGCTTATGAGGCCCATTGGATATCGCTGTAAAAGGGTAGCCTGGTATTCAGCTGTTCTGATCACTGGAGAATTACGGCTGCAAAGCGCACTAATGATCCTCCTTCGTGAACTGAGGTTGGCAGCTATACGCCGAGTCTTTAGCCAGCACGCAGTATTCATATAGCCCCCTTTGAGCATCTTGGCGAAGGAAACTTAGGTGAGGAATGTGACAGTTAAATGGCAGAGCGATGACGATGGATCAACGGTTGCTGGCTGACATTCTGGACGACCGTTTTTGTCCGCCTTAGGCTCTGAAGAAATGGGTAGGCCTACGCTGAGGTATTTCGAGTTTTTACCGTGACGAACATCTTGATGCGGTCATGGATTTCCTGGAGGGCATGGCGAAAAGGCTCAGGCTTTTCACTGGTAGCCGGATCCTCGAAGTTCCAAGTCATTATCTCTTCTGATGATGGCATCCGTGATGCTTCCTCAGATGATTTGTCACACAAGGTGACAACGTAGTGAAAATCCTGCCCCTGAAACTCGTCGATTGACTTGCTTCGTAGCCCACTTGAATCGACGCCAATATGCTCAAGCGTTTCGAGCGTGCGCTGATCGGTTTCACCAACGGTCAGCCCTGCGCTGAATGCCTCAAAGTGGCCGGAGTCAGTGTGTCTTAACAAAGCCTCAGCTAACAATGAGCGAACGTCGTTTTTCGCACACACGAACAGCACTCTGTACTTCTCTGACATGGTTATCTCCCAGTTAGAGCAGATGGTTGAGCCTTGGCCAGATCCTCATTGATTACAGCAGCATTTAGAAGGCTTACGGAGTTTCTCGACGAACAGCATCGAGCCTCTGTATTAGCCTTCTAAACGCGACTTCGCTCCAGAGGGGATGCACGGCCTACCAGCGGCGCTTTCGTAACGCAATCCGGCGCGGGGCGTCTGCTAAGCTCAATTCTGTATTGATGAGGTGGCGTCATGTCAGTTCAAAACCAGCTGTCAGCTATTTTGGAAGCCCTCCACGAAAACCAGCTCGCGCTGGCGGATGCTGTCGAGTCGATAGGGATGTGGATTGATCAGCGAGGTGGAACGGAAGCTTCCAGCACCATCCTGGGGGCGGTGTCGACACTCGATATCAATTCGGAACGCATCAGAGCACAGATCAATGCGCTGAAGGAGCTAGACTCCAATTCTCTCTGAAGGGAGCTCCACCCATTCCGCCCTGATGCCACCCAGCGAAAGGACTCCAAGGATGTTGATCAAAATCGAAGAGGCAGACACGGATACCGGATGGTTTGTTGTGCTCGACACCTGCCGTGTCAGGTTCTCTACCTATATCGAGGCGGAGGCATTTGTCATTCGGCTGACAGATCGGATAAATGCACCGCACTCCCTGCCAGAGCACATCTATCTCGCTGACGAGGCACTGTCATGAAGATGACTCAAAAGAGTCAGCATAATGTCGGCATACATCGTGCTCATCGCGGGCTCTTTACTTAGCTGCCAACTTAGGCAGCTTTTTTTTGCTCAGCGATTTTGGAAGTTGCTTTGCTGCTTCCGACAACCGGGTCTCAGCCTCTTCAAGGGAGGCTGCAGCGCAGGCCGTCCATACAGCCTGTAATGGAAGTAGATCCTTTTCAATCAACGCCTGCTGGCACCACTGGTAGTGGTCGTGCCAATCACCTAGAGCTGATTGCAAGCTTTTCAATATCTTGTTCTCGCTATTCGACAGCGGGGACAGCGCCGGAAACGCGTCCGTCAGGTAGCGAGTGCGTTTTACCAACACCCTCAATTCGTGCCGGTCAAACTCCTTATTTTCTATCGCGACATTGAGCCGGTCGACCTGCTTTTTGATCGTTTTTTCAATACTCGGCTGGATACCCGACCATCCTCCTTTGAGCTCAACTGCACGGAAACCTTGAGGCCACGCATCGAGTGCCGCCATTAGCCGTTTCAGCGGCAAGCCATTGAGGACGGCCTCATAGAAGTTGTTCAGCTTGAGACGTCTGGGTTGTGCCAGCCGGGGTAGTTTTCTATTTTCTAGTTCTTGGATGAGGACTTCCAGATCGCGCGCCGGCGTAGTCTGCTGACCAACCTCCGCAGCAGCCTCGCTCAGCACCTGCATCTCCTCTACTGAGCGGAAAGGTCTCAGCAGGCTTCTAATTCGTCGTACGGCTATCCTTAGATCGTGTAACGCCTCACCATCCGTGCGCGCCTCAAGACGTGCATGTGCGTTGTACAGTCTCACTTGTAGACTCAGTATTTCAGCCACAAATTTGTCGGCGAACGACATGCAGTGAGCCTCCCCTGTGATCACACCTCGAAAAGACTAGCAGCAATTGGTGCCGTCTCCATTTCGCGCAACGAACGACATTGATCCCTATCAGTCGCCACACGCCTTGCTCACTGTAGCCTACAATTTTATTTCAGTTTCAAGTCAGCGCACTGAACGCAGCGCGCTCTTTCAATCCCACCCAATTAACCTCACTAAGGATAGTGGACGATGCAGATATCCCTAGACGCAGTTCGTGAACAGATGCGTGATGCAGAGGCCATATTGCAGCAGCTTGATCTAACGCTAGAGGCGATTCGCTTTGACCCGTCCATTCCCGCCAGTGTCGCGGCAGCTGCCAAGCAAACATCGGCGGTAATCGACTCGCACTTAGCTGGATTTAGGGGCAACCCGGTGCTTGCTCCGCTGGCAGATCAATTAAAGATCCAATACCTGGAAAACATCGAGCACAAGGTTGTGGCGTCCAAGAGCGCTCAGCTTAAGGCGGCCAATCCGCTTGCAAGAGCTTGGAATATTCTTCGGGGAAGCAGCAGAGCGTAATAGTGAACTAGGCCCTTGCCATGATTGACCAGTAGACGGCAACGCGAAGTGCGATATTGCAAAGGCCTGCGTCGAGAAGCCAATGCTTTGTTAAGCTAAAGTGCGCCGTAGCCAGAGGCGCTTGAGTATCAATATCAAAAAAACCTCCATAAAGGATCGATAGCTCCCCTGATTGTAGTCAGGGAGCTGGTTAAAAAACTGAGTGGGCACCCCAGTGTAAAATGAGGAGCCATTCTTGATTTGATACTACACTGTATTGCAGCGTACCGAAGGGAGGCGCTTGAGATGCGAGACAGTGGAACAGGGCCTCAAGGTTAAATTGGCAAACAGCCGTCCGCTCTCAAAAATTTTCGGTTGCTGATATGTCAGTATTGAATACTGAAAAGAGAGTGCGCTCATTACAGTGCGGCTAGGTGGATAAAGCCAAGCCAGGATGTGCTCAAATCAACATTTTACTTCGCGAGTGAGCAGGGAAATGAATCTTACATTCGAAGAAGCATCGATACAGGCATTGTTGGCCGCACCTGACCGACTGGACACTCTAGACTTTGGTGTTATTGGCTTTAATGGCAGCTCAGAAGTGGTAGTGTACAATACTTATGAAGCCTCAAGTGCGGCCTTAAGGCAGGCGCGTGTTTTAGGCAAGAACTTATTTCTGGAAATTGCTCCCTGCTTAAATAATGCTATGGTCGCTCAAAGATTTGACAATGAATCTGAGTTGGATGTGATCATTTCTTATGTCCTTGCACTTAGAATGCGACCAATACCCGTTAGGTTAAGATTGCTGAAAGAAAGTGATTCGAGCACCCGCTTCCTGTTGGTTGATCGGGCGATTTCAAAATGATTAATGATGAGCACGATAATGATTCAATTGAATCCGAGTATGAAGCGCTACTGTCATTTATGTATCTATCGCCCGTAGGGTTGGTAAGAACCGATCCAGGCGGCAAGATTGATATGCTTAATCCGATGGCAACTCAATTGTTGATGCCGCTAGTTAAGTCTCTAGGGCTTGAAAACTTGTTTGAGACGCTTTCTTCTGTGGCGCCTGAATTGCGTAACCTCGTAACGAGCTTTAGAGCGTCGTGCGGATCAATATGTGTAAATCATAGAGTTCACGTGTCGTCAGCAGCAGACGGAGGTATTGTCCTTGCATGTACAATCGTAAAGGTCAATGAAGATGTCCTGATAACAGTTTTGACTGATATATCTTGTCAAGTCGCAACAGAAAGGAGATTAAGGCAGACCGACTCGTGGTTAGACGCCATCTATACGATTGTTAACGACTTTGCAGTTCTCGGTTTGACTAAGCAGGGGGTAATCAATAGCTGGAGCCCTTCGGCAGAGCGTTTAACAGGTTTCACAGAATCCGAGGCTATTGGTGAGAAGCTGGGTCGCTTCTGTAATTTGTCCGCCTTGGAAGTTGATATTTTGGATGAGCAACTCACATTCGCCCGCGAAGAAGGTTGGCACTCACGAGACTATCTTTGCCAACACAAATCAGGACACAATTTTTTTGCTCAAACAATGATCGCCGTCCTGCGTGACGAAGATGATGAGTTTTCTGGCTATACTGTTGTATTTCGAGATATCACCGAGCGAAAGGTGTCGAGTGATAATCTGGCTAATTTACTCACTAAAGACCACCTTACAGGCGCAGTTAACCGCGCTCACTTTTTCAACTTGGCAGAGAAAGAATTTGCTAGGGCACATCGATATCAACACTCAATATCTATAGTCATGCTAGACGCCGATCACTTCAAGCGTGTTAATGATAGCTGGGGGCATCCAGTTGGCGACGAAGTTCTTAAGTCTATAGTGAAAATTGCTGAGGGAGTTCTTCGTCCCGGAGATACGATAGCTAGGTTTGGGGGCGAAGAATTTGTCGTTATGTTGCCTAAGATCAATAGTATCGAGGCGTCCGTTATTGCTGAGCGACTTAGGAGCAGTATTGAGGCGTCTAGTGTGGATGCTGGTGGTGAGAAAATAAAAATCACTGTCAGTATTGGCTGCGCCTCAATGAATGAGTCGAGAGCCACTCTCAAGCAGTTGTTAGTCTCCGCAGATAGCGCGCTCTACCATGCAAAATCTAAGGGTAGAAATCGCATAGTTGATATTGACGACCTGTAGTGAAAGGTGTTTGGGGGTGACTGGCGTAAGTCAGGCGGGAAAAATACACGCATTTTAGTTTCTTCTAGAGGGGCGCCGCAATATGTCAGATCGTCAATCTCTACTGGCATGAATTAATTTAAATATTCATAACCAGTTGCAGGCTTTTTGAGTTATGGCGTGCCGAGCATGTTTTAATAAGTATCCGATATGCCTGTGATGCGATGGGGTTTTTTCATGTTTTTAAGTGTCAGGGTCATTGCTTGCTCATAGTTGGGGGGGGTGGCGTAATGTCACGTTTAATTGACGAATGGCGCGTTACTACCCACAGCTCGAAAACTAGAAAAATTAGCTGTTGCAAGTACAAACAATAGGGTGGCCAAGGCATTTAATCCTCATTTTTTTGGGCGTTTCGTTTTGCTTGATTTAGTTGATCCTTCAAGTTCGCGATTTCAACTTCTAGTTCGTGTACGCGCTCGCTAGCCTCAACCTGGATACTAACGTCTTTCTGGATACCGATGTAATAAGTGAGTTGATCCGCGTCGTTGAATACTGGGGTAATCGACAACTCATTCCAGAAAGCACTACCGTCTTTTCGATAGTTTCGAATGATTTGGCGGCAAGGCTGAAAATTCTTTATTGCCTCGCGGATAGCGGCAAGGCCAGGTTGGTCTCGGTCATCCCCCTGCAGGAACCGGCAGTCCTGATACAGGATGTCATCAGTGCTATAGCCGGTCAGGAGCTGGAATGCTTGGTTGGCGTAGATAAGGATGTTCTCATCGCCTTCCTGCTCTGCCACAACGATGCCATCGTTGGAGGTCTCGATCATCAGTTTCAGCAGTTCGGCATTAATCATTTTCAGAGTCCCTGTTAGTTTCAAGGAAGTCTATACCAACTTTTCCGATCTGACTTTTAGAGGCGATTTGCGCCGGCAACGCTCCGAGCAGTAGCGTACCTCCTCCCAGCAGCGTGCCCACTTCTTCCTCCATGTGAAGGGAAGGCCGCAGGTCATGCAGGTTTTAACTGGGAGCCCACTCTTCTTCAAAATGCCCCCCCATGCATCAAGTCACGCGAGCAGTTTCTGGCCGCGTTCCCAGAGCGATCTTTGTTTGGGTTCTCGCCTGCGCCTACGAGAATTTGACGGTAGTGCTCGACTAATGACGGAGTCATTTTAATTTCTCGCAGCCCTGTTGCTCTTGATGTGGCGGCAATCCTTCGCTGTAGGGAAGTGCCTGTTGCGCACCAGAAAACACGTTGCTCACAAGATCAGTGATGACTAAGGTACTTCGGCGGCCAATCAATGACAAAACGAAGCTTTCTAGGTCTACTTTGTTTTCAAAGTGGGCCGCTTGTCTTGTGCGGGGTTTGACTCCGGCACCCCGTAACGGTCATCGACGCAGCGACGGCGGCCATCAGGGTGAGGAAGCCACGCCAAATAGGGGCGCAAGCGGCAGAATAGGCGATAACCTAAATCAAGCAGCGGTCGGATGGCACGCCATGTCAATGGCGCAGCCCAACCCCCCAAGCCGGCGGCTCGCCAACTCCACAAGGTAGCGCGTGGTTCACGCCGATGAAACGCCGTTACAAATGCTGGCGCCCGGCGAGAAGAAAACCCACCGCACTTACGTTTGGGCCTACAGCTCTACGCCGTTTTCGGCCCTCAAGGCCGTGATCTACGACTTCAGCCCCAGCCGTGCCGGTGAACACGCACGCAGCTTCCTGGGCACTTGGAACGACAAGCTGGTCTGCGATGACTTCGCCGGCTACAAGGCCAGCTTCGAGCTGGGCATCACCGAAATCGGCTGCATGGCGCATGCGCGCCGCAATTTCTTCGACCTGCATGTGGCCAATAAAAGCCAGTTGGCGGAGCAGGCGCTTCACTCGATTGGTGGGCTGTACGAAGTCGAGCGACACGCCAAGGAAATGAGCGACGAAGATCGCTGGCGACTACGCCAGGAAACGGCGGTGCCCATCGCTGAAAAACTACATGAGTGGATGCTGGCCCAGCGTGGACTTGTGCCCGAGGGTTTGGCCACAGCCAAAGCTCTGGATTACAGCCTCAAGCGCTGGATAGCGCTGACGCGCTATCTCAATGACGGTGCTGTGCCCATCGATAACAACTGGTGCGAGAATCAAATCCGGCCGTGGGCTCTTGGGCGCTCGAACTGGCTTTTCGCTGGCTCGTTACGTAGCGGTAAACGTGCGGCGGCGATCATGAGTTTGATTCAGTCTGCGCGGCTCAATGGGCATGATCCGTACGCTTATTTGAAGGACGCGCTCACGCGCCTACCGACGCAGCGAGCGAGTGAGATTATGGAGTTGCTGCCGCACAATTGGACGCCCGCGTAGTTACGCAAGGTCTGATGGGCTTACGCTTGTAAGCAACACCAAGGGCACCCGAACCAGTGCAGGTCACCTGTGGGCGACGCTGACAGTTAGAGAGTCTTGATCATCAACACCGTCTCAAGCCCCTCAAAAACGCCTGAGTTCGGGAAAAAATCCCCAACGGCTACAACCCCCGCGTTCGTGTATGCCTTGATGGCTTTGGGGTTCGACTTGTCGGGATCAATGATGATGGTTTCAATACAAGGATCAACTTCTGCCTTGTAGAAATTGATAAAGGCTTCGAGTGTTGGCCCCGCGAGACCAATGCCCAAAAAGGATTCTTCTCCAATCAAGAAGTCTAGGCTCGCAGTTGTCCCCGACGCTGACAGATGGTCAATCCATAGCTCTGGAATATCGTCATCTGCGCTTACTTTGGAAGACATTACCAGGCAAAAATCAGTAAGCGTCTGCTAATCACACCTTGCGACCTTGCGACCTTGCGACCTTGGGCCTTTAGCTGGCGCTACTCCTGGGATAAAAATCGTTCGGTGATCATCGCCACCGCCTGCGCCGGAGACGTCAGGGCTGTGTCTATATTAAACGGAGCGCTTTCCCACGCCTCGTATTCATGATCCAGTACAGACTGCCAGGTTGGTGGAGTCAGCCCAGGAATATCAATCTTTCTGGTTTCTACCCGGCGCTGGTGTTCATGTTTATCAGAGCAGATCACTTGGATGTTCACTAATGGAGCACCAGAGCGTGTGGCGACATCGCTCCACGCCTTTCGGCTTTCGATTACTGGGTTAACACAGTCAACTATGACCGTGCTGCCAAAACGAAGATTGCTCAGAGCAAGCTCATTGGCGACCATGTAACCGCTCCGCCCTACGTCTTGTGCAAGAGCACCGGAGTCTCGAATAGCCTGCTCAATCGTATCGATCCGCAGATACACGGCACTTGTTTTGGTGGCAAGGTCACTTGCGATAGTCGTTTTTCCGGTACCTGGAAGGCCGCTGAAGACAATGAGCATTCTATGTCCTTAGGTTAGTGAGTTAACCCAGTTTAGGTGGCTGCCAGTTATGCGGCAGCAACTGGTCGATTTCACTCGCCCGCTGTGTCGGCAGCCGCGCGAGAACATCCTTCAAATAAGCATACGGATCATGCCCATTCAACCGCGCAGACAGAATCAAACTCATGATCGCCGCTGCCCGTTTGACGCTGGCTCCGTTCGAGCACCTTCAGGAAACGCTCAAAGTGCTGAGCAGTGCAATTGGGTCAAGGCCAAACCGATCGTCCCGAGTCAAACGAGCAGCGCCGGCCATAGGGGCTTAAGCAATCTTCGCTGTTTGAGGCCTTAGTCCAAGGCCTTTCTGATCTTCTGACCATTGTGCACAACCAGGCGCCGGGCGATGAGAAAACCCGCTGAGGCGGGTTTTCCAGACGCAGTATAATTTCCTGCGATGCCCCGCTTTACTGAGACATGTCATTCTTTTTCATATCGTCTTTTTTCATGCCGTCATTGGACATGGAATCTTTCTTCATGGTGTCTTTGCCCATGGAGTCTTTTTTCATCGTGTCCTTACCCATGGAGTCTTTATGCATTCCATCCTTTTTCATGGTGTCCTTTTTCATCGTATCGTGGGACATCGTGTCCTTCTTCATTGTGTCATTGCTCATCGTATCGTCGGCGTGTACAACGGCGACGCCCACTGCCAGGCAAATACCTAGGATTGCAGTAGTTAACCTTTTCATAGTGAAGCTCCTTGAGACTCAGGTTGCGGATAAGCGCAGCCCGGGCTGCGCAATGGAGTTGCCACGGGCGTCAGCTACCACCGAACCAGTTATAGCCCTGGTCTTCCCAGTAACCACCGGGATAGGTGTTGGTGACGAAAATCGCTTGAATGTGTTTCGGGTTCTTGTAGCCAAGTTTGGTCGGCATGCGCAGTTTCATTGGGAAGCCATATTGACGCGGCAGTACAGCACCGTCGTAAGTCAGCGTCAGTAGCGTCTGCGCATGCAGTGCCGTGGGCATGTCGATACTGGTGTAGTAGTCGTCGGCGCATTTGAAGCCGACGTACCTGGCATCTGTGTCGGCCCCTACGCGTTTGAGGAAATCGCTGAAGCGCACACCGCCCCAGCGCCCGATCGCGCTCCAGCCCTCGACGCAAATATGCCGGGTTATCTGATCGGTCTGCGCCATGGCTCGCAGTTCCTCAAGCTTCCAGCTGTGCTTGTCGGCGACCATGCCGGAGACTTCCAGACGGTAGCTGTCTTCATCGACGGCCGGTGCTTCGTCGATGCCGTAAAAGGCATTGAAGGGGAATGGCCGCGTAATCATCGACTCAGGATAGGTGGGGGCCATGGCGTTGGGGTTGAACAACCAGCCCTGTACCCTGTCATTGAAGCGCGACATGGACGACAGCGCCGTTTCAACTTGATCGTTATCGGAGATGTTGCAGCCGGACAACATCGCCACGCCGCCAAGGGTCAGACTACGCAGCAGGAAGGCGCGTCGAGAGTGATCCTCGACCTTGAGCGAAATAATCTTTCGCGCGTCCTTCAAAATGTCCGAGTCATCCAGCTCCGGGCGCTTCCTCATACGTGCTCCTTATGGCCGACAATCATGGCCCATAACGTCTTTGGTACCAGTGCGACCATCACCAGGTGTACGGCGATGAACGCCACCAGCAAAGACATTGCAATGAAGTGCACGTGCCGTGCGCTGTCGTAGCCGCCCAGCAGTTCGCGTAGTAGCGGAAACTGTACTGACTTCCACAAGACCAACCCGGAAATCACCAGAACGGTAACGTCGAGCATCACGAACAAATACGCCACACGCTGCACGTGGTTGTAATGGCTTATATCGTCATGTCCCAGCCGGCCATGCAGTGCAGCCCCCAAGTCGTGAAAAAAACCTTTGGGTGATACAGGGAAAAATCGTCGCGACAGACGGCCACTAAATAGATTGAAAAGTACATAAAAAAGACTGACGACCACCAGCAGCCACATGGCCGCGAAATGCCATTGCAACGCGCCACCCAGCCAGCCGCCCAAGGTGATCGACTTGGGAAAATCAAAACCATAAAGGGGAGAGGCGTTGTAAATACGCCATCCGCTTGTGACCATGACCAACACTGCCAGGGCGTTCAACCAATGAGCCAGCCTCAACCAGCCTGGATGGCTGTTTTGCGGGTTCAGCTTATTGGCACGGGTCGTTTCAGGCACACCGGGCATTGGAGTACGCTCCAAATCTGAATAACGTCATAACCTGAATCGAGTGTAGACGCTAACTCAAACCACGATGCCTCCCTCCAAGGTTGGCGGAGTTTGTTTTAATCATTCTCGTAGCCACGGTCTCGAGCCAGCTAGGCTTGTTAGCTGAAGAGGATCCCGAAGTGAGGGTGGGGAGATGCCAATTGCAAAAACAGCACTTGTCCTGGCCGGTGGTGGCAGCCTGGGCGCGGTTCAGGTCGGGATGTTGCAGGCATTGGTTGAGGCTGACGTCGTATTCGACCTGGTGGTTGGGGCTTCGGTCGGCGCCATCAATGGTGCCTACTTCGCAGCCAGACCGAATGCCAAAGGCGTGAGCGAACTTGCGGACTTCTGGCGCAGCCTGCGCAAGTCGGATGTGTTTCCGTTCTCGGCGTTCGACACACTCAAGGGCATCCTGAATCGTCGTGGGCACTTGCTGAGTGCATCCGCTTTGCATCGCTTGGTGAGCAAGGCACTGCCGGTCGAACGGATCGAAGACACCGAGTTGCCGCTTTATATCGTCACCACCAATTTGCTCAGTGGTGCCGAAGAGCTTTTGTCCAGTGGTGATGCTGAACAGGCTTTGCTCGCCAGCGCGGCAATTCCGCTTGTATTTCCCGGCGTGCGAGTCGGCGAAAAGTTTTTGGTTGACGGCGGTGTCAGCAGCAATACGCCGATTGCCAGCGCGGTGGCATTGGGTGCAAATCGGGTTCTGGTGCTGCCCACCGGGTTCGGTTGTGCCTGCCCATGTCCGCCCAGTGGACTCGTTGCGCTGGCCTTACACACGCTCAACTTGATGAGCATGCGCCAACTGGTGCGTGACATCGAGTTGTACCGCGCACGCGCCGCCATTCATGTCGTCCCGCCGTTGTGCCCACTGGACGCTTCAGTGTTCGACTTCAACCAGACAGACCAACTGCTGCAACGTGCTTATCAGTCAACCCAAGCCTGGGTAGAAGAGGGCGGATTGATTCGCGATGGGATACCCGATTCGCTACTTGCCCATACACATCATTTTGGTGAAGGGTGATCTTCGCCTCTCAAAAGACAGGTCTACCGATTGATGTGAAGCAGGGGGCGCATCATTTGCTCAGTGTGTTGCTGGGCATTCGAGTTTTGGCACGGATCAATCCCGATCCCGCGTGTGTAACAGACGCCATTAGTATTGCAATCAAAAGCCTTGGTCTTCCTCCCTTGGCTTTAGCGATGTTCACTGAAAACCACTGCACGGAGTCAATATGATCAAGCTCTACTATCACCCGTCTCCTAACCCCGCCAAAGTTGCGCTTTTCCTGGAGGAGTTAGGCCTTGAGTACGAACTCATCCCTGTGGATACCCGCAAGGGTGAACAGCACGATCCGGCGTTTCTTAAGATCAATCCGAATGCCAAGACACCGGCTCTGATTGATGGTGACAACGTGGTATTCGACAGCAACGCCATACTGCTCTATCTAGCCGAAAAGACAGGGATGTTCCTGCCTGCTGACAATTTCAAGGCGCGAGGGGAGATGTATTCCTGGCTCATGTTCGTCGCGACCGGTATCGGCCCTTACTCTGGACAGGCTGTTCACTTTAAGCACTTCGCACCCGAGCCAAAAGATTACGCGGTTACCCGCTACACCTTCGAAGCCTGGCGTCACTGGACGATCATCAACGAGCACCTGGCCAAACAGCCTTACATGCTCGGAAGTGAGTACACGCTGGTGGACATGGCCGTATGGGGGTGGGCGCGCGCGGTACCTTTCATCCTAGGCAATGACGCTTGGGTAAAACTTCCAAACGTAAAACGGCTCCTTGATGACATCAATGCTCGACCGGCAGCACAGCGAACCGAAGAACTGAAGAACCAGCACAGTTACAAGACTGAGATGGATGCTGACGCGCGTAAGGCAATGTTCCCTCAGATTACTAAGTAGACGCGCCGCTTGCGCACGGCATTGCTCCAGTGAGCATTGGTAAAGTGGATCAATTTGCTCGGTTCATGATTGCGGGCCCCTAAAAGGGGCCCGCAACGTGCGGCCTTTACCTCTTCAAAGTGCTCTGTCCGTTGTGGCACGACCTAGGGTATCAAGCGCATCTCGCGTAGTTTGTCGAACACATCGAAAAATGCTTGATCGCTCGCTTGGTAGGCGGTGAAGCCCATTGCACGGCTTTTCGACATATCAGTGACGACTTCGATTGGTCGACCAAGGTCTGCATCGGTATGCCATGGGGATATCAGGTGACCAATATCGGCTTCTTTCAAGCCGTGCTCCGAGACTATCTGCGTCCACACGGCTTGGTCGTCAGCCATTTGTTTCTCAAGCGGTGAGAGTGAAGCGGGATAATCGGCAGCAGGCAAGTCGAAATACTCGGCAAGTCGGCTCCACATCCATTTCCAACGAAACACATCGCCGTTGGTGACATTGAATGCCTGGTTGGCCGCAGCCGGCGTGGTGGCCGCCCACAGTTGTTGTTTCGCCAACTGCCGGGCGTCCGTCATATCGGTAAGGCTGTCCCACTGCACTCTTGATCCTGGAAACACAAAAGGGCGATTGGTTTGTTTGCAAATCGAGGCATAGACGGCGAGGGTGGTTGCCATATTCATCGCGTTGCCTACAGCAACCCCGGTAACGGTATGCGGGCGATGAACGCTCCAAGTGAAGCCGTCCTTTTCAGCAGCGGCGAAGAGCTCGTCCTCTTGGGCGTAATAGAAATTCTCGACATCCAGACGACCCTGCTCTTCGCGAAACGGTGTTTGCGGAAGGCTGCCTTTACCATAGGCTTCGAACGGGCCGAGGTAGTGTTTCAGGCCGGTAACCAGCGCTACGTGCTCGACGCTTTTGGCTGGGCGGATGGCAGTGAGCACGTTGCGTACCATGGCTGCGTTAACACGTATGTTCTCTGCCTCCGTGGCTTGCCGTGACCATGTGTTAATGAACACATGAGTGGGTTTCAAATCCGCCAGTGCATGTTCCAGCGAAGCAGGATCCTGAAGGTCTGCCGCGACAGGTATCACGCCTTGCACTTGTGACGGGTGCCTCGAGAGCGCGGCGACCTGCCACTGGTTTTCGATGAGTAACTGAGTGATGGCGCTGCCGACGATGCCGCTGGCGCCCACGACCAAAGCTGTCTGGGTCATACGTTTCTCCTGGATTTAGGTTTGGGAGTCCCCATAAGTAACAGAGGTTCAACCTAACCGGATCCGCATTGGCAAAGCCTCTCTCGCTGGCAGATCATCCGAATCGAATTGTCGCTTGGTCAACGGTGACGAAGCGGGCGTTTATGTGGAATGGGGGATCTTTCCAGCCTGATGAGCCGAGCACATTGAAATCTAGGTAGGCATATCGTCGACAAGCAGATGAGGCGACGCTGCTTTGTGTCAATGCCGAGCGGAGCCGCGCATGTGCCGGCTGGCGTGGTATGAAGAAGTGAGGTATTTATCTCTAATCTCACCCTGGCAGGAGGCCGACATGAGGTTGCAGAGCGATATTGATGCGCTAGCAGCGATCGAAGAGGACGCGAAAGCGATGCTAAAACAGATAGGGCTGCCCGACGACGATCAGAAACTTGAGGTCGTCGTTTGTCTTCGTCAAATCATCGATTTGGCCTCCTACTTGGAGTCGGCTTGGAGTCGGCTGATCGAGTCATTGAGACGCCAATCATTGCCTGAGATATCGACCGCCGTAGAGCGCAGATCACCAGTTAACGATTCGTTCGGTCTGGTGCGCATGTATGAGGCAATCGCACTTTCGGGCCCTAAGGCCCGGCTCATTACTAACCCAGCATTTCCTTGATGATCGAGGCCACATTCCTCGCATCGTCGATACCTCGATGATAAGTGCCCTCCCAAACTAGGCCCAGTGACTCAACTGTCTCCTTTAGGCTTTTCGGCTGATCGTCGTATAGACCTTTATGCCATTTCCTGGCATTGAAATGAGGTAAGCCTTCGAGCAGGGAAGGGCACCTAGCTAAGCCAGCATCGCGATCAAGCTGTCTCGCATCGTAGTCACCCCATGACGCCCAGGCCGCATTCGGATAAAGCGCAGCAAACGTTCGCAGTTCTTCACCAACCTCTTGATAGGTTAGGGCACCGTCCACGTCAGATTGCTGAATGGATGTGAGCTGCTTGCAGAAATCAGTAAGTCTAGGGTTGATCTGGGGGCGTACGAAACGCTGGAATTCATCGACGATCTCAAGCGATTCCAGATCGATGACTACCAGGCCAATCTCAATCGTTTCCATCTGATCAGGAACGACCACAAGCGACCTTGGAGATTCGCTTACCCCAACGTCATCACAGGTTGCCTCAAGGTCTACGCAATAGAGGTAGCGGTATGGCGCAAGGAGGTTAAGGATTGCTTGGAGCTGAAGGAACTTTGCTTCGATGCTCATGGCATGTGAGACCTTACTTGGAGCTTGTTGAGATTAACCGCCCCATCTATGTCGATTGAATTGCTCACTGTCCACAAGGAATCGCTTAGAGCACGGGTCACGACATACCCACAACCATTACGGACGTGATTATCGATCTCGTACCTGCGCCAGTCGATCATCGCTTGGGCATCTACCTGGAGTGGTTTGCGCTCGATGAGCCAAGCTACCGCATTGAGAAATTGCCCGTGCGAAAAGACTAGGATGTCTTGCGCCGGGTGCGTGGCGAGGTGATCTAGGAACGATCGTGCGCGACCAACAAACTCCAGAAACGACTCAGCACCTTCTCCATCAATGTAGGACGGATCTGCGTTCGCCCAATACTGCTCGACCCATGCCTTCCGTTGCCCTACGGTGGTGTTCACACACCTGGTCGGATCAAGGTAGGTGAATTCCTCGATTGGCCATGTTTCGAATGGTGCTTCTGGGAACACGGAGATGGTCGCATCCGCGGTCGCTCGAGCCCGAGAGAAAGGGGAGACAACGATTAACTCAGGCGTACGGTCGACGGATTGCGCCACTCGTTTAGCTTGTTCGATGCCCTTTTCGGTGAGCGGGATACTTGCGTGATCAAGGGTAGCTGCACCGGCATTAGCTGCGCTTTCACCATGACGCACTAGCCTGACATTCTTCATTTACTTACCTGTCGTTTCGCCGGCGCATGACACCGGTATCGTTGCTAGGGGCATGGCTGGATTAGGGGAGGGGTGATGGGGGGCATGTAGACTTCTGAAAGCTCGACCCAGTGAACTCCATTATCACTCGCATCCAGAGCGAGCTGCTAATTAAGCAGGGAGGGAAGCTGGTCGGCGCACGACATCATGGCGTCTTCCGTAGTAGAGAGACGCGTCGTAATCACTGGGCCGTACGTGGTGGTGTCGTCCCTTCGGGCCTTGTGCCCGCCTATGACTGGCGACCCAAACAGCCTGCTATTTTCCTACGTTGATAAGCGCAAAATTATTGAGAATTATGGCAGGGTAATAATTATGGCTGGCCAATAATTTAAATAATTCACAGACGTTTGCCCTGCGTGTCTCACCTCGCGCCGCTATCCGGAGGGCTGCGTGTGTAACCAGCCTCCGATCCTGACGGTTGTGCACGCTTCTGCCAAATGATCCGCATCGACACCATCTGGCTCGCCACCGAACCGATGGACATGCGCGCCGGTACCGACTTGAGGCTCTGGGTGGCCCTTCTCCAACGCGCCACTAGATCCAAGTTTCAAGAGCCTCGTTTGACTCGATCAAGGCCGATATGCGGTAGGATGCCTTAACCGCTGCAGACCATGTCGGGACTGCCCCAGACCAGTTTGAGACTCGTTATGACTAGGCAATTGGACGCCTTCATTGATCTTGACCGAACCTTCTCAAAAATCCGTATGGATAGTGATATTTCCGATGATACCGATTTAAGTCGTCGGCATGGCAAAAGCGGGGATCTATGTTGGCCAGATTTGCTCAACCATCACCGAGTGGTGCTGCTCTCGGAAGCGGGGTCTGGAAAGACAGCTGAAATTCGGAATGCGACCCGCCGGCTTCGGGCTGAGGGAAAAACCGCGTTCTTCCTCCGAATTGAACACGTTATGGCTCAATTGGAGGATGCGTTTGAGGAAGATGGCTCATACGACGAGTTTGAGCGCTGGCGCATTTCGGACACTGAAGGTTGGCTGCTTTTGGATTCGGTGGACGAGGCTAGGCTGGGTGATCCAAGAGAATTCGAAAACGCGATACGAAAGCTTGGTCGGTTGACCAAAGATATTCGCGCTAAAGCGCACATCCTCATTACAGGACGAAGCACTGCTTGGCGTGCGGTTACAGATCTAGCGACCTGCGAACGGGCTTTTGAGTTCGACGCTAACCCTCGTCAGGCTCTACCCGCTGAAGACGGTGGCGTCGAAGGCACTGTGCAAACGACCGCAAATGAAACTGTGCCAGATTCATCGTTCCTCGTGGTGACCTTGGATGATATTCATGGCGAACAGATCGATCGGTTCCTCGAGGCTACTGGTGTCAAAAACGTCAGAGCGTTTCGCACCGCTGTAGAACGAAAGGAGGCGGAATCGCTGACCACCCGTCCGTTAGATTTCTTGGAACTCGTCGATTTCTGGCATGAGCACCATCAAATCGGTACACGGTTGGAGCTGATGAAGAGCAGCATCAATCGCCGGCTTGAAGAGCGCGATCAGGATCGAGCCGAATTAAAGCCCATCGCGCCAGAGCGATTGCGTGAGGGTGTGCGCTTACTTGCGGCAGCAACGACGCTGGGACACAACGCCGCAATCCGTGTCCCCGATGGAGACGCAAATAAAAAGGGAGTTCCAGTTCGTTCCGTACTGATAGGCTGGAACGACGCAGACGCGGGAGCTTTGCTGAGCCGCCCCATTTTCGAGCCTGGGATCTATGGCACCGTTCGGTTCCACCACCGAACTGTCCGAGAGTACCTAGCCGCAGAATGGCTCCATGAGCTTATTCGTGGCGCCTCCTCGCGGGTCAAAATCGAGAATTTTTTTTTCCGCACGCAGTACGGGCTGCGGGTTATCAATCCCTCCATGCGTCCTATATTGCCTTGGTTGGCAATCTTGGACGAGCGTATCCGCACGCGGCTCGAAGAACTGGCCCCAGAAGTCTTCTTTGAAGGGGGCGATCCTAGTGAGCTCCCACTAAGCACTCGCCAAAACATTTTGCGCAAGGCGTGCGAACAGTTAGCTCAGCCTGCTCATAGCTGGGCGATGACAGACTATACGGCTGTGCAGCGCTTCGCACACAGCGACCTCACAGATGACATCAACGAGCTGTTGGTGCTTTATCGCTCCAACGACGACATCGTCTGGTTCCTGTTGAGGATGGTTTGGCACGGCGAAGTGGTAGGTGCGATTGCGGAGGTCAAACAGTTTTCCCTCCATGCTCAGCACAAACACACGCGTCTAGCCGCAATGCGAGCCATTATTGATCTGGGAACGGCTCAAGATATTGCTGATGTACGACACGGGCTGTTGGCCGGGGAGACCAAGGTTAACCGGGAGTGGTTAGCCGAAGTGATTGATGGACTTATTCTCGATGACGTCTGGCTGCCATGGCTTCTTCAAGCGATCAAGAGAACCTCCAAAAAGGAGCGTTTCAGCGGTCGGGATACGCTGGTGATGAAGCTGTCTTCGTTGGCGGAAGAGAGCCCTCTGGAACAGCTTCCAGCCCTGATTCGTGGCCTTGCCGGACTACTGGATAAGCCACCACTCAAAGAGCAAGGTTTCAGCGCTATCTCCAAGAGATTTCGATGGCTTGCGGAAATCGCTGGCATAGCAGTGCTCCGTCTGCTCGACGCGCGTGATCGTTTTGCGTTTGACGAGTCGGTGCTGTCGATTCTAAGCAAGCTGGCCCAGGGGCATGACTATGATGAGCGTGATAATCGAGAAATTGAAGAGAGGCTGAAAGAGGGCGTACCGGCGTGGCCTGAGCTCGATTACAAACTGTTCTGGTATGACGTTGCTGTGGCCCGTGAAGGGCGCGTGCATCGCGACTCCGTTATTCATGTCTCGCAGTTACTGGGCTTCCAACCATTTTGGTCGTTGAACAAAGAAAGCTTCAACGTTGCCTGCGACGACATCATGAATCTAACGGAACTGCAAGATCGTCTCATGGCGCTCAGCATGGCGTTCAGAATTTTCACGGAGCATGGTAAATCACTCTCTTGGTTAAACCAGCTCAAACAAGCCACCGATAGCCATAGCGAGCTCCGTTCTCAACTCGAGACATTTTTGAATCCTCCCACGCTTGAAGTACAGGAGTGGGAGATCAAAAAAGCTGAGTGGGAAGAAAAATCTGCTCAGCGTAAAGCCGAAGAGACAGAGCGTCGCCGCTCTTGGCGCGAGGGCCTCGCTGCTGACGTAGATCGCATTAATAGTCCAGAACCAGGAGTGATGACCCGCAGCCAGGCTTACCTGCTAGAGCATGTGCGCGAAAGCTCCTCGTCATCAACTACTTGGGGCAAAAGCGACTGGCCTTCGCTCATTGCTGAGTTCGGCCTGCCTGTAGCCCAAGCGTTCCGCGATGGCGCGATGAGCTTCTGGCGTGGATATCGCCCAATGCTACTTTCTGAGGGAGCCGCTCCCAACTCAACGCCGTATCAGGTGATTTTTGGGCTCACAGGTCTTGCTATCGAAGGCAAAGAAGAACCCTCTCGCTTTGGCCAGATGTCCGCAGAGGATGCTCGAAATGCAGCGCGTTATGGTCTGCTTGAACTGAATGGCTTCCCAGAGTGGCTTCCCGGTCTGCTCGCACATCATCCGCAGCTGATTCAAGAAATAGTCGCTCAAGAAATTCAATACGAGCTAGACAGCCCTCAATCCGAACCTGGAGGGAACCGCGTGTTGCAAAAATTGCGCTGGGCAGGGGAGTGGATGTACGAGGAGCTAGCAGCCCCACTCTTGGCCCGGTTGAAGCAACCTGTTGGCAACTTAGAGTCTGTTCAGCTTGCTCTCACGATCGTCCAAGCGTCGTCGATCAGTGATGACTTGCTAGGTTCCCTCGCGAGCAGACGGGTGATTGAAGAGGGGAGTTCTGAGATTGCACCTACTTGGTATGCAGTGTGGATTGGTACTCAACCTTCTCTCGCCATACCGGCCCTGGCGGCTCGTATCGAATCGCTTCCATCCGATGATGAGAAAGCTAAATTCGCAATGCTCTGCCTCATCGCTCTGGTGGGTAGCCGCACGGCCAGTCGCTGCAGGCAGCACTACAAAACTGTTGAGCATGCCAAGGCTCTGTATCTGCTGATACACAGATATGTTCGCATCGCAGACGACATTGATCGTACAGGCGGAGGAGTATATTCACCTGGCCTTCGTGATGATGCCCAGCATGCGCGTGACGGGCTTCTCGCCATCATTCGAGAGACACCTGGTAAAGCGTCATTCCTAGCCCTTCAAGAAATTGCAGAGTCTCACCCCGCTGAGAGCCTCCGACCGTGGAGCGCTTTCTATGCGCAGCAAAAAGCCACCGCTGACTCGCAAACACCACCCTGGGAGCCGGAAAAGGTCATCGAATTCCATAAGAATCTGGAAAGCACGCCCTCCACACACCGTGAGCTCTGGAGTCTGGCTGTCGATCGGCTTCTGGACTTGAAGCACGACCTGGAGGACGGCGACTCGAGTTATGCCGAGATACTCCTGAAGACGAACCAAGAGACTTCGATCCGTAAATTCATCGGGAACTGGTTGAGAGATCATGCGGCAGGGCGCTACGTCGTTCCTCAGGAGGAGCAGCTAGCCGATGACAAGCGTCCTGATTATAGGATCCAGAACAGCGACTTCTACGAGCCGGTACCTGTCGAACTGAAGCTTTCGCAAAACTGGAGTGGCCCTGCGCATTTCGAACGGCTC
Organism: Pseudomonas sp. LBUM1652; assembly: GCF_059716105.1. Lineage (NCBI taxonomy): Bacteria > Pseudomonadati > Pseudomonadota > Gammaproteobacteria > Pseudomonadales > Pseudomonadaceae > Pseudomonas > Pseudomonas sp. LBUM1652. Next base: position 1,724,891 of record NZ_CP166804.1, read on the forward strand.
GAGAACCAGCTATGCGGTGATTACCTGCGAGGCATCAATTCGAGCTGTGGCATCTTTTTGCTGGTGAACCATGGTGGTCAAGCCAGCTGGGCTTCGCCAAGCAGTGGCCTGGTAAACTTCGAGGATCTGGTCGCAGCTTTACAGGATTACTGGCTGACGATCGTTCCGAAGTTTCCAAACGTTGAGGACATCGAGGTTATTGGCATCGACCTTACCAAGCGTGGAGGGCAGTCTGCGGCCAAAGCAATCGAAGGTAATTTAGCGATGGCCAACTGTCCCGAAGATAAGTGAGCCCATGGTTGACCTGGCAGATGAAGCGTCAAAGGCGCTGCTTTGCTCGCGCAAAAGCAGGGTTACAACATTCGTGAATGGCCGTTCGAGTTTCCTAGGCTAATCATGACGCGCGATCAGTTCGCTGAGTTTTTCCGTAGCTCGCTGTTTTCGTTCCAGTGCTTCTAATTCATCGGCATGAACGAACTGGTACTTCGCTTGTTCGTTTGGGGGCAAAGCCGCCAGTTGATCGCGAATCCGCTTGCGACGCTGCTTCACCGCCGATGGGAATGTGATGAGGTCGCGCTCATCGAAGAACCCAACTCGACTTGCCCAACTGTCTGGGAATGGTTAATCGCCATCTTCGCATGCATAACGGTGGTTATAGTCATTGGTCACGACTGCTAGAGTTTGAAAAGCGTTACGCAATGAGCTTGCAAGGTGTCTAGAGAATCCGGGGCGGTTCAATTGGAGCTTTTGAAACATTGCTAGTGGTGTTGATCTAACACCTGCTCTCGGATTTTTGCGGTTTAAGCCTCCTTGCTGTTTCACCGAATACAAATCTACGACGTGCAGGAAGGCATTAAACCGGAGCGGACTTTTTGCTTGATCAATCATGCGTAGATATGCAGGTGATCAAGATTGGCTCTTGTTATTTGAGTGGAGGTTTTGCTCTCGCATTTAAAAGTATTTAATAACATAGAGTTTAAGCATTTTTCCCTCACCGTTACAGTGAGTGCAATCATCGCCGTAGCGTGGTTTTTTTCCTTTGCATTCCGGGCATTTAACTAATGTGTAAAGCGAAGTATCTATCTGATCTGCCGCTCCAGCAGGCATACAGCCCTCCCCATTGCATGCTGCGCATTGCTCCCCAAATAGAGTCCTTCGCCCTTTGCAAACTGGGCACTTGACATCTTCGAATTCAGATATATCGATTTCTGCTGCATAACGCTTTTGCATGGTTCTTTCACCACGGCAGGCCATGCATGTATCATAATTGTAAATGCCGCTTCCTTCGCAACGAGGGCAATCAACATACTCGAAATCACGCAAGTCTAAACGATCTAGAACTTTACGAGGGAGGTACCCCTCAGCATTACAGACCGGGCAGTCTTCGTAGTTGTATTTTGTGGTTCCATCACAGTGAGGGCATTCCACATCATCATACTGTCTGTAATCAATGACCTCATCAAAACGACGCTCGATTTCGCCGTCTCCTGCGCAGACCGGGCATGTCGTTTGGTTATGGAAGCCAGATCTATGGCACAGGCCGCACTCAACCATTTCAAAAGGGGTTAGATCAGGGTAGTAACCGGAAGGGATGGAGCCATCCCCGCCACAGACTGTGCAGTCATAGAATGAGTGAGCATTCCCTCCCAAACAAAGCGGACAGCGCTTTAGGCCACTCTTTTCGAGATACTCTTCTTCATAGGATGTGGCAATTTTAAGTTGTTTTCGTGTGTTGATTACGGGGTTGCTTCGTTCGCTTTCTAGGTCTTCTGATAACTGCGATAGCGTTTGTTTAACAGTCGCAGTATTTTGTTGCTCAGCAAGGTGGGGTATTAGGTCGAGTACCTTTTTAGCGGTTCGTTCAATTGCGACGCGTTCAGTATTAGTAATCGGTTCTTTGAAGCGCTCCTCTAATTCTTTGCAAATATGAAGAACTGTCGCGATTTGCTGACTGACGTCAGCTTGACCTTGCCAAGAAAATCTTTTGAAATGCTGAAGGGTACTTTTCAAGGAGCGGATGGTTTCGTTTGATGCTCCCGTCGGCCCAAAACAGCCGTTATCGAACTTGGTGTGATGATTTGAGCAAAGCCAAATCAGATTGTGTGGGTGATTGCACTTGCTATGCTTAAGTGGGTCAATGTGTGCAGCTTCCCCGGCCTCACCTGATTTACAGCATAACGCACACTCCATATTTGCTTCGGTTTTAATTTCATCTCTGATGGCTTCGGGGAGGTGGGGGCGTTTTTTGGGTGGTGCGGGCCAAGGGGCCTTTAACCAACTATCATAATTTATTAGTTCATCTTCTTCGAAATACAAATGCTGATTGTTCATCTTCGACATTAGCTTTCGCGGATCTTTTGATTTTACGGTTTTCTTTGTAAAATACGTGAGCAGTTTTGGAGATATGCCCAAAAGAGCTGCCGCCTGATAGATGCTAAATAGTTTTTTACTCATTTGATTTTCAATATTGTTGACTGGTTTAAGTTTGTTTGGCGGAGGGGCAGTTGCACCTTTGAAAATACCACACCAAATCGCGGCCTTTTGCTAGCATGCCGAAATAAGCAATGAAGCGTCAAATCCGCTTTGGCATACGCGCATTCTGCGCTAAAGACATTCGTCCGTTTCCCGCCATCGCGCTGGTTCTTAGGCGGAGGCTTTCTGGTTCTGATGGCGGCGCCACGCCGTCTGGTTGAACGGGGTATGCTTGATCAATGAGGAGTGAGACATGAGGGATAAAGCCCATCCTTTCCCGTTTGATGCGCAGGCAGAGCTCGTCATGAAGACATTCATGAAAGCTACAGGGGAAAAGCTCAATCAAGCGCGGAGGCAAGTCGGTGGGGGCGATAAAGTCCAAAGTTTCAGCCACGGAGGATCTTGGCAATCACATCACAGCTACGACCCTGACCGTGTCGTCCAGTTGCAGACGATCAAGCACGAAACAAGGTTGAGCTTTGAGGACATCATGAACGGTCGGCTCGACGTCATTGAGCGCACAGTTGATGAGAGTTCAAATATCATTGCCGACAGCTTTGCCAATGCATTTTACCAGATGCTCTCCGATACTTGCGAAGAGCACGGTAACGTCATCGATGGCTCCTCGGGGAGTTTGGGTGAACAGATGCTCAAAGCCATCGAAGCCAATCAGGCGGAGGCTAGTCAGATTGATGGTCAATGAGAACATGCTCGGCTGATCTACTTGCAAAAGTGCGTTAAAGGGGGGGCGGAGTTTAGGGGGGGGCGCCGCATTGGGTGTGAACGACCAGTTGACTACTCAGAGGGGCATAGCTTGATGGTCAGATTGAATCGCCTGTGGTGGGAGCACCTAGCTCCCAAGTCGATGCATCGTCGATTAAGAGAAGTGGAGCAGCAATTGTCGCGCTGGTGCGAGACCGATTATGGGCAGCACTGGTTGAGCGTCGCCCGAAAGCCTGGGCAAGCAATAAGGCTTCTTCCCTGCCAAATTATTCCGGTGGTGCATCTCGTTGCTCTTGGTAACCAGCCGATTTTTATTGTCCCCCAGAGTACGGTAAGGATTGGGCATAGATTCGTAGGTGCAAGGGAGTTTGCGTCGGGACGTCCACTCGCTGAGACCGAAGTTGCAATAGGGCCATTGATTCGGCTGGATGTAGTGACCGATGAGGCGCTCATCAATGCCGCCAGGAGATCGCAGTTCGGGGGACATATCCTCGGGGTCAAGACTCCAAGCGTCGTGTTTACCATCCCCGCACATTACCTACTGTCGCCGGAGCGATGGCCTGATAAGGCGTATGCGCTTTATCAGCATATCTTCGGAATGGGTAACTCTTATCCCGATGATGGTTTCTTCTACGTTGGGATCACAAAGCGGCGATGGCAGACTAGGTGGGCTGAACATCTTCGAGCAGTGGAGAAGGGCAGCAATTTGCTTTTTCATCGCAAATTGAGAGAAGAGAGGGAGGCGGGCAGAATTACCTACATCCATCACAAGGTGATGGCGATCACTGACGACCTCGATAAACTCTACAACACCGAAAAATTTTTGATTGATGGCCATTGGGACGATGAGCGACGCCTCAACATGATCCCAGGCGGTAGGGCGGGCCTTCGATACCTCAGGGAACACTCGATACTTAGTAAGGGAGTGGTCGCTGCGCCGGATGAAAGAGACGGTTTCCTAGATGCGTGGTTGAGTGATCATCAAGGAGAAAGCCTTCCTCTCATAACTCTCACCGAGAGGTGGCAAGATGAGACGTGGGCTGCCGCCCAGATATGTAGCCGCTCAGACCGCCTCTCGGTCTCTCAGATCACGACTATACGTGAGTTAGCCACCAGTCATGCTTTGGAAGAAATTGCAGAGAGAACTGGGGCGAAAGTCGACCAGATCCGGAGCATCATTAGTGGGAAGACCTACACGAGGGTTAAGGATCTTCCCTAACTTAGGTGTCCTGTTGGTGATGGGGAAGCGAGGCGCGCAAGCGTTTCTCAACTACTAATTCAGAAATCTCTTTAACCAAGACGCTGGCCGAGGCTACTGATGTCTATGACGCATCGTTTTAGGTCGTTTCTTCGGGGCCACGAGCCCCGGCTTACCTAATCAGCCGAGCATTTCCTTAATGATGGCTGCAACGTTCCTAGCATCGTCGATTCCTCGATGATAGGTACCCAGACAAACCAAGGGCAACGACTCTACCGTTTGCTTAAGTGATTTCGGTCGATCGTCATAAAAGCCTGCACGCCTGACGTTGAAGTGCTACAGACCAGCGAACAGGGAAAGGCACGCAGCGAATCTGGCATCACGCTCAAGCTGCCCTGAAGAGGCCCAAGCCGCATCAGGATATCGTTCAATGAAGGCTCCAAGCTCTTGAACAGCGTCCACATAGGTTCCTGCGCTGATCTACACGAATTAATCGAATTTATGAGTTCCATAATTGCGAGTACGAAACCTGATTTGTCTTCGTTGATTTTGAGCAGCGGTATCGCAAGCAGGTCAGATACAGACATCGCAATTGCATGGCTAGAACTTTTTCGATGAGAGTCAGATTGCTAAACGCATGAGGCCAATATCGCGATAGTTGGCTAAACGCCACCAATCGTGTGGACGGGCGACTGCGATTGCCATAAATTCCAATCCATCTATGCCATGGAAGTCGAGATGGAACCTAATGACGCCGGCGGAGTCGCCGCCAAGCACGGCTTCATCTTTCAGGATTGCGTTGCTGCCTACTACGTCACCCAGATGCTGCGTGACAAATCGATCCAACGCATCCGCTGCGAAGTCACGGACGACATCGATATCGTCTGTGATGATTTCGTCGAATTCGTGCAGGTGAAAACCACGACGAAGGCGCACTGGAATAGGAGCGATCTGGTTGTCCTAACCCCCGGTGCCGGCAAGATAAAAAAGATTCCATGCAGCTCGATAATGCATAAGTCGATGCAGTGCGAACCCTCGCTGACCGTTCCAAGGAAGTTCCGAATTGTCACGGAGCATCCGGTAAACGCCACTCTAGAATACCTCCTCATAAAGCGCGACGAGCGCAACGGGAAGCCTGGGTGTGAGGAATTGGTCGATTACCTCAACCTCAAAACAGGCAACTTCATCGCTCCTAGCGGGGTGAGTGTGGCGACCTGGGTCGATGCGGCATGCTGGGAGGTGTTCCGTACCATGCGCGAGATTGAGCTCTTGGGCATCAGGAATATTCGACTCGCTGCGGACAACTTGCATGGTGTCCTGTTGAGTACCGAAGCTTCGGCGGAGGATATCTGGCGAGGTATTCTGGACACCGTTACCCGTAAAGGTGCCTTGTCTCGCAGAATCCACTCAATAGATAGCAAATCCTACCATCGCGCCGATTTGAACAAGTGGTTTCAAGGACTGGTCGAGGAGGATCAGAAACGGGCGGGTCGCAAGGTATATGTCAGGCGGCAGCTACCTCAGATTCTGGTTCCGTTTCGCAATCCCATGGCCACCCCGTGCACCAAGCGCAATGGTCGTGTACTCCACCAGCAGTACAGCCTCAAACGCTACCGCTACAAACACATCGTCGACAACGTGTGCAAATGGCTGGATGAAGTCTTTCTCCGTCCCAATGAACTTGCTGACATTCACAAACTGTCGCTGGTTGAGCAAGCTCAGCGGCTTAAGACGACTGTTTTCGCTTCCTTGGCTGATGTTCGCTCCTTCCTGGGCCGAGTGCTTCTCCATGCGACGATACGCCAGATGCATGCGAGTCAGCCCATACCCTGCCTGCTTTACCTCGAAGAGCAGGGCGAAGAAAAAATCCTTGAAAACGTGCATATCGTTCGGCGAGATCCGGAGGGTGATCAGCTTTGGGTCGGTTTCAGTGAGCTTGTCACGGCGGCGAATGTAACCACGCGCCTATCTGAAATAAGGGAGCACTTGTACGCGGAAATAGATGAATACTTCTGCACTGCCAGGGGGAAAATCCTCGATATCAAGGATGACGATTACCTACTGCGCCACGACATCGATGTGATTCTGGACGAGAGCAACCCGTTCGATGCGCACCTCGATCGCTTCCGATTTGTCCTCTTTATTGGGTATGACTCGTCGTTGCTGACCGACCCTGAGACACCGGGGCACGAAGATCATCTGGAACACGAAACGGCAGCCTTGTTTCAGGCATTTGCAGATGACCTGCAGCATGGCTCGACGTTCGCAGAGCTCAACATTGATGTGTTCATCTACCCAGCGCCTAGTTTAGATACGTTGACTACGATGGTTGAACAGAAGGTCAGGGAGACCGTATGACTGAAGTTTATGATGCAGCCAAACTGAGCTTGGGAAACAAGGGGTTCTCAGCATTTCGGTATCTGTCGACGGTCAATTCCCTCCTGTCCAATCCTGTCTCGACCGGCTTGGGAAGAGACCTGACTATCCGGGCGCTTGGTGCCCGAGAGAAGTTCACAGATCACACCGGCATTTTGCGAAACATGGTCAGGAAGGCTGGGCTGTTTCCATATCTGAAGAAAGAGTTTTCTGAGCTTTCGCCCGGTGACCGCGTTGCACTCGACGTCTACCGGACGCCATTCTCGGAAGACTTCGTCTTCCACTCGATGCAGTTCCGGATCTTCGATTTGCTCAAGGAAGGCCGCAACGTCGTTCTGAGTGCTCCCACCAGCATGGGCAAGAGTGCCATCGTCGACTCGCTATTGGGGCTCGGGCGTTTCAAGCGAGTCGTACTGGTGGTGCCCACTGTCGCGCTCGCTGACGAGACGCGCAGACGTCTTCAAGAGCGCTTCGGTGAAAGCTATCAGATCATCCATCACAGCTCTCAAGAATGCCGCAGTGATCGCGTCGTGTACGTCCTGACCCAGGAAAGGGTCAACGAACGTGATGACATCAAATACATCGACCTGTTCGTCATTGATGAATTTTACAAGCTGGCCTTCCGGAAGCTGAAAAGCGGCCCCACTGATTACAATGATGAGCGGGTCATCGAGCTCAATATTGCTTTAAGCAAGCTGCTTAAGGTGTCCAAGCAGTTTTATCTGACCGGGCCCTTCGTCAACAGCATCCGAGGCTTGACGGAGCTGGGCTACGACCACGCGTTCATTTCGGCCGACTTCAATACCGTGGCCGTAGACGTACAGACCTTCGGTGTGGATGCCAACGATGAGGCAGGCAAGCTAACGATGTTGGCTACGATCGCACCCCAGTGCGAAGGCGCGACCATTATCTACTGTAAGTCACCAGGCGTCGCTGGGAAGGTTGCCCGCGAGCTCGTCCGACTTGGCTACGGCCATTCATTCAAAAGCGAGCACATCAACTGGGTCGCGGAGGAATTCGATCCTGAATGGGACTTTACCTATGCGCTCCGGAATGGAATCGGTCTGCATTTTGGGGGCTTGCCTAGAGCGCTGCAGCAGTACACCGCCGACCGATTCAATGCCGGCGACCTACGATTCCTGCTATGCACCTCTACCATCATTGAGGGAGTTAACACCGTTGCGAAGAACGTCATCATCTATGACAACCGCAATGGCAGCCGAGGAATCGACAAGTTCACCCATGGCAACATCAAGGGGCGTGCGGGCCGTATGGGCGTTCATTTCGTAGGCAAGGTGTTTTGCCTGGAGGACGTTCCAGAAGACAACCTGAACCAAGAGGTGGACATTCCCCTTGGGATTCAGGATGCAGACACCCCTCTCAATCTGCTCGCAAGCGCACAACCTGATCACCTCTTCGAGTTTTCCCAAGACAGGTTTGATGCCGCCTTCACTGAAGAGAAGTTTTCGATCGATTTGGTCAAGAAGCATTCCTATTTCAGGATGGAGCAGTTCGAGCAGTTGTACAGCATGGTGGAGATGCTCGGAGAGGACGAATTCGAATCGCTTGTATTCCAGCTGTCACCAGCAACTGGTTTTCTGAAAACCTTGGCGAAGATCAGCAGTAGGCTGGTGCCCAAGACTTTTTCCACGAATGGCCTGCAGACCAAGACCCCCGATAACATCTTGGCCAAGCTGACGAGCTATCAGAAGGCAGAGAGTTACTCGGCATATCTGAAGAACCAGATCGAGTACGCCAAGCAACGCCTCAAGGTCGATGATAAAGCCAACCTTTCCACCATGCTGAATAACGATTTGAAGCTACTGAGCAATACCTTCGGCTACACCATGCCGAAAGTGCTTGGACTGCTTGAAGACGTCGTTCGCTTGCATGCCATTAAGAAGGGAATTCTGACTAAAATTGACTACAGTTACGTTCGAATGACCTTTGAGAGCCTTCATCTTCCTGCAGGGCTGAACGCGCTTGAGGAGATAGGCATTCCAATCCAGACGCTACACCGTATGTCTGCCCTTCTCGATTTCCCAGACGGAGCGGGGGTGGATGAGCTAGCTGAACACCTTCGGAATAACGAGCAGGCTTGGAAATTGATGGGATATGTCGACCAAAGTTTCATCAGGCGTGCTCTAGGCCAAAACGAGCTTCAGTGATGGGGTTGTTGGTGCCGATACGATTTTGACCAAATGGCTGAGTTTGGATGACCCGTCTGCAGCCTATGCGATCTCGAACAAGGCCATCGTTTAGGGAGCATTCGGCTGTGTCAATTGCTTCCAGCAACCTGGGTCAGAATTACATCAGCAAAAACGCGATATGCTTTTATTTGGCTTTTCTGAATGCATCGCCTTTCAGGAAGGGCATTTTTTCCCCTTTTTAGATGACCTGCGCCATTAGGGCGCTGAGACATGAGCGTGTCATCAGTTCGGGGGGCGCGCGTCGTTGCGGCGTGGGTGCCGTATCCAGAGATGTACTCACTGATAAAATGGTCTGTAATCAAATGAAACAACCTGCTGCTAATATCGCTACAGTTTCAATCGCGCTAGTTGCCTTATTTTTCTCGGCTGGCCAGCTATACCTGCAGCGTGAACAGAATCATATAGCTGTTCAGCCGCGGCTCAATGCCTACCCCACAAACGAGCAAAAACTTGAAAATTTAGGACTGCACATTATTAACAATGGGCTGGGGCCTGCTTTTATGGAGAGCATGGATGTCATAGTGGATGGGGTAAGAATTGAGGGTGATGGTAAATTTTTTCAGGCCGCTGCAAAGTTGGGATTAGTTCCAGGATGTTTATCAATTAGCGAACCGCGTCCGAATGATAGCTTAAAAACTGGCGAAGAAATTTCGCTAATCGGTGTGCCGAAATCGGCGCCAGCACTCCAGTGTGCCTTGACGCGACTGAGCCTGATGTCTATTACAAATGGTCGTTTCGACTTTACATTAACGGTAAAGTCTATTTATGGCGATAGATTTTCTTATAACTTTAAGAGGAACATTCAAACCTCCTTGTGACCGTCAACGGCTGTTTGCGGGCCTTGGCGGACTTTAGGGGTGTGAAATTGTCTCTGGACAAAGGGCAAAATCTGTCGAAACGTCACGTGTGCAGCTAGTTCATAGAGTCAAGGATGAGCGAACGGTCGTTCGGCGCGTGATTCCATCGCGTTCGAATTTTGCCATACGGAAGAAGAGGAACACGACCCTGGCCACCCCTCTGTCCCGAAAAAGAACATCGCATTTGCAACTGCCTAGGAGAATTAGGATGTCAGCTTCGGAAGACCTCGCTAAAGATAAGTTTTTCTCAATGTTGGAGAGCGCTAGCAAGGTTAAGTTTTTCCTTCTGATCGCCAGCTTTCTGCTTCTTTTCGACTCAATGATGGTGCACTTCTCCGGCGCAGGCATGGTTGGGATACAGAAGGTGGAACTCAAAACGGATTTCGCTCTAGGCATCAAGCTTTTGGTTGCGTTCGTTTGCTTTTCCGGTCTGCTATCGCTGGTTTTTACGTTGCTATATCCCCTAACAGTATCGGTATACGAAACAGCGATCGAAATCCTAAAAAATCTCGAAGCGAAACTTGTACGCGGTTTAGCCTCTTCAAGGCCTGAGCAATTCCAAGTAAGATGGACTCGACGTACTGACTGCGTGCGGCCGTGGGAAATCCGGGAGGAGGCTCATGAAACTCAAAGCGAATTTCTTATCGGGATCTACGACCGCTATCAACAGGAAAGAGCTGCGCAGGATGCGGAGCTGTATAGGATTCAGCTTTACGCTTTCAGCGCCTTAGTTCTCGCGAGTCTAAATTTTTACTGGTCGGGAATCGGGGATGCGATTTCGATTGTCGGCTGGGTTGAAGAGCAGTGGTCAAGCACTCCAGTATGGCTGGGTTTGAGCGTATTCTTCGTGTTGATGGTGACGCCACTTCATCGTAACGCATCTGACAGTGAATGGATTTACTGTCCCGTTCTGCATCGTCGGCTAGAAAAGGAATCGAAGGATGAATATGACAGAGCCCAAGCATTTAGCGAAAAAGTGCGGCGGGAAGCCCAGATACACCGAGCGACACGTGAAGCTCAACAAGCCCAAAAAGAACGTACCTAGCTTCTTGGACGTGCAATGTAGTACCTAGTTATTCTAGCGATTAGGTAAGGTTGATCAACCGATCTCTACAAGAGCGCGATTGCGGAAGTACTGTTGTGTAACAGCCTATGACCCTCTAGCGCCCACGCCTAACCCCGGTTGTCATTGGGATAAGTAGGCGTGGGTAGTAGACAGCTAGTAGCACTCGTTAGATGCTTTAAGCCCAAGCGGAGTTTCGGTATTTAAAAGCCATCCCCTATAGATGGCGATCCGCAAGTTTGGCATTCAAGTGCCTCTGTAAAAGCTGAATTGGAAAGGCAAGTGTTGGTACAACCCCCAAGGGCGGTTTTCACGTAATAAGCAGTCATGGCTAGCTGATTATAACTGTTGAGATGCTTTTTGAGCAAAGCGTGATTAATACTAAGATCTTCTATGCGTTTTTTGCCTTTCATTGAGGTGGCCTTTTGTGATTGCCAAATTATTTTGGTAGGTGAATGTTTAGGGTTCTTAGGGTGGGCAATTATTCCGCGGCTCTGTCGGGCGCGGAAATGTCCACTACATTGGAGTGTTTTTTCCAGCGCAGCTCATATTCATCAAGTTGGGCCAAAAGCATAAGCTCTCTGCCAAGTGCGGCTTTCCATAGGTCTTCGAATCTTACGGATTCACTACGGTAGTGTATAATTCGAGCCTTTAGAGCAGCTGTATCAGATGATTTCTGCGAAAGTTTTTCTTTCTGAATGGCAGCATAATATTTGATGTCTTCAATAAGTTTTTGATAAATTTTACGCCCTTTTTTGATAAGGCTAGGATCTTTGCCTGATTCAAGTGCAACGGAGCTAAGCGTGATTTTCGTACCCTTCGGCACCCGCTCTGCATTGTTATTGTACAAGCGAAGGAGCGCCTCAAATAGTTCTTCAAGTCCTGCGCCCTTAATGTTGTTCGATGTCATGTTGTTTTCTAATTCAAGTGGCTAAGTATGAATTCATAGTCTTGGATGTTGCGTTTTTCCATTCGATACTCGAAAGATTTAGGATCTAAATTTATAAGGTCGGCCTTAGCATGCTCGATCACTGATTCAACACGGCTAGCTTTGAGGACTGAACTGGCGCATCCGAAGCAATTCGCAAAATTGCCATGTGCTCGGTCATCGCATGGCTTATTGCTTGTGCAGCCACCCATAGGGGTTGGCTGCCAAGATAGAAGGCCTTTTTTGACTTTATGCCTAGTTTCATCGGCAGTCTGGCGAAAAATAATCCTGTCAATGTCGTCTTTCTTATCCGGCGGGGTAATTCGGTCGCCGTGTCCGCCATGCAGTTTTTCTGTTGAGTACAAAACTTCATTGAGGTAAGAAATCCATTGAGTATCCTGTAGCGCCTGTTTGATTTCTTTAGCAAGCTGAGGACTCTTCAATTTCATGTTATAGCCACCCGCTGAACAGCCTCGTTGGTAGTAGACACTCATAGACTCAGTCAGGTGGGTGAGAAGGAGTTTGAGTTCTGGGATATCCAGCATCTGGCTTTGAGCACCAAATACAGCCATCGTCCTGCGGAATTGGTGCGTTGCGATTTTCCAAGGCTTACCGATCTTGTATTTCGGGTCTGACCGCCAGTCGGCAAGTGGGTCAATGGCCTCGAGTTGAAGTATGTCAGCCTCTTCGATGAGAATAGGAGGAAGGTATTTTTCATATCTCGTAGTGTCTGCTCGGATTACGGTTTTTCCAGGATTTGTTCCGCAAAATGGCAAATATGATGGTGTAATAAGTAAGTAGTCTCCATCTAGGAAGTCATCGGGCAAATAGGGAGAGATCATTGATTTGATAGTCTTCAGCGCCGCAATTGGCTCAACGATTAGCTCGTTGGCAATCCAGGCAGTGTCTTTAACTGTCCCGGTTAGCTTTGTGGAAACGCCCATCATGTAAAGCCCTTTTGAGCTCCAGCCTTGTGCTGCTTGGACGCAATTGTTTTCAAGTAGCTTGGCTTCATGGTCGCGAACTAAAGTGTAAATATGCACTAGGCTTTTGGCGCAATGTTGTACTAGTCCAATGTGTGAGCTAAAATTCGCAGCAGACTTGATGTTGTTTCTGGAACAATAAGAAATAAGGCCGTGATCTAGAGTCGCTTTCGCGAAGTCAGATTTTTGGTAATGGTTCTCGAGGCCATGATTGGCCTTAGTGGGTCTGCTGGCCTTGGATATATCTCTACCGTAATAAGGATCTGAAGACAGCCCTTCAGCCAAGGCCAGCAGCTTTTCTGCAGAGCCAGTGAAATCTTGCACAATGTCATTGTAATGATGATAACGAGCGTGCAGTATGCGGCTTGGTATTACCGGAGTCTGCTTACCACTTTTTATTCTCTCTCGATGACGTTTCTGCAGCTCTGTATGAAGGGCCTTGTGTGGATGTAAGCTAAGCGCATTATCAGTGAGTATAAGATAACTACTAATCAGCTTAGATAGGTTTCCACAGAGTCCTATTGGAATCTCTTTGACGAAGTTTTTAGGGTGGTTTTCAGGCGAGATTAATTCTTGAATAGTCATGTTGCGTTTGTCTGCGATTTTGACAAGACGAAGAATCGCTCTGAATGTATTTCTAATGCTAGTTATTCTTAGGGGTTCTCCTTTGCGATTTAGAGAAAATATCTCTGTTGCCAGAATTATTTGACTGGTAAGGATGTTTTTTTGATTAAATGGTGCTGCCGACTCTACGGTGGTAAAGTTGAATGAGGTCTTGTCAATTGGAGTAAGTGCGAGAGTTGGAAAGTCCCATTCTGCGTCATTTAGATAGATGGCCTGGCCATCAAGGCCGTAACTGATCACGGTATCTACACACAACTCATTTAAATTCATGCCAATGTAAGCAGCTTCCAACTGCGGATTGACGCAGTTGTCGGTAATTTGAGTGCCATATTCGACCTTTTTTTGCATATCTTTCATAAGATTATCTTGAGTTTTACAAGCCGTTCGAGGTGTCTTTGCCAGTAATCGGTCAGGCTATTATCCTCATAGACCTCTTTCCGCAACTCGGTAATTGTATTTATGATGCCCGGTTCAAAAGAGATCATACCGCTCAGGAGACTATCAATCCGCTGAAGTGTGGGGCCGTGAGTTGTATGGAAGTGTTGAGTATCGGCACTGGAGTGAATCATCTGATTAGTGATATATTCAAGGCTTATGAGTTTCCATGCATCTTCTCGGTTGGCATGGGCCTTATAGTTGACGCAATTCAAACATCCCACGTTATTTTTGCAGTCAGGCGTTACTGTGACCAAGCCTTCGGAAATTACTTCGGGTGTACCTTCCTTCTCGCAACCACCCAATGGTGTAGCAAAGGGATGTGGAACACCGAAAAATGCATTAACGGCTGAGTGGAACTTGTTGATTTGGTCGATAGCTGTTTGCTCGTTAGCTTTTAAGTAGCTTTTTAATTGAGTTTTTTCGCTGTGCTGCAGTATGTTCCTTGAGGCTTCATGCCCGTGTGTTTTCGCGATGTAATTGTCCTTGTAATCTCTGAGCGTTCTATAGCTTAAGCGGGGTAAGTCGGGATCTGCGAAACGGTGCAAGCTAGCATGTAGGCGACTCAATATGTTTGTATCGAGCATTCGGGTGTTTGACATCTTATTTCCATTGAAGCCAATGAAAAGGTAGGGGTGCTCAATCTCTTTGCAAAGAAAATTTCGAAGTTGTATGTATTTTTGAAAGTGCTTAATGAAGCTTGATTTGACTTTGACAGTAAATGTTTTGTTGTTTGCGCGAAACTTTATGGCTTTGAAACCAATCTCGTCAGATTCAATTTTAAACTCTTCATCCCAAGGTAGCGCCCTTAATGGTGACTCATTGATTCCGGTCGCGGCGACAAATATTGAAACGAAGGAATCATGCGCTATGCGCCCTAAGCGAATTCGGTACTGGTTCCCGTCTGAACCATTCGCCTCTGCCGTCCTGAATAAATAGGCTTTTTCTGCATCGTAATAAGATTTTTTGGCCAGTGATTCTGATGAATTGGTGCGTATAAGATATTCCTGCAATGTCCTCATTCTTCCTTCTCCGTAGTCAAAGGTGACGGAGTTTGCTGAGCGTTTTCCACTTTGACTCAATACTTTTTGGCTGATCAATGGATATCGCTGATCAGCAACAAGCCATACAGAATCTTCCTTGAAATTTAGTTGGTAAGGGAATTTACTATTGGTAATCAAGAATTGAGTTAGCCCAGTAAATATTGGCTCGCAAACCTGGAGATAATGCTTTAATGCTTCCTCTGAGGGAGTTTGTGGTAAGGAAGTTTTTGAACCCTCAGGACGTTTGATAGGCGCTAATTTTGTCGTGAAAATATATCCGCTATCAAAAAAGCCTTCTTCCCCTAATCTCACGCATACTGTCTGCATGCGGCGCCGAGTTGAATATTGGCGATGATCGCTGTTCAAGTGCTCGGAGAAGGCCTTAAGAGCTTCATGGTACTGTGCTGGCGTGTCTAGAAAGCTTGGGTGACAATTGCACTCACACCAATTAGCCATAATCACCCAGTCGGCGATTGTGGAATATCCCGTAGCAGGAGTATTGTTAGTCAGGCTTTCAGTTATTATGTAACTTGCTATGTTCTTTAGTGCTGCTGATCTTCTCGGTAAGTGGGTTGATATTTCAACTTTCTTTGTTGCCCTACTACCGAACCGTGCAGCAAAGCACCAAGCACCGAAATCGAATGCGTGACGATGGCTAAATCGTATTATTACTCTCTCGATGGGGTTACTTGCGAGAATGTTCTGCGCTGACCTTAAGAGGTCAGCATTATTGACAAGGCCGTCGAGGCGGATTTCAACAACCGGTCTGTCCATCGTTATTTGTTCCCAAGCAGATCGATAATATGTTGCTGGAATTGGGCGTCAGCTTCGTGAACCAATTTGTTGATCCTTCGGTAATCCAAATAACCCATTGTGGTTTTTGGATTTGAGTGGTGCAGACGTTTGGCTACGAAGTCAATCAGCTCCAGTAGACCGATCTCACCCTTAGTCAGGAGTTCTTTACGCTCTTCTACCAAATTCATACCGTAGGAGGCTCTTAAGTCGTGAAAACTGAATTTAAAGTTGTGCCCTCGTGACTTGAGAAGTGAAGACAAAGTGTCCCTAATGAATTTTCTAACTGCTGAGCCTTTTTCATGTCCCTTGTATTTGTCTTTGTCTAGTTTGCTCACGTACAACGGCTTTCCCGTTCTGCTGAGAAATACGTATTGTTCACTGGGCTCTCTTTCAATTGCTTTTTCTTTTCGAGCGAGATATCGCTCAGACTGAAGGTAAGTAAAAAGCCTATGGTGCATCCAGCCAGGCACTTGAATCTTGTGTTTTTTGTCATACTTTGTATCTACAAGACAATCTTCTCCAGCATTAATTGAATAGGAATTCATGTCAATGTTGCTCGCTTCGAGTACGTCTCCGATGCGAATAGTGAGTGCCGTCTGAATTCGCATTCCTGAAACAAGTGCTAATAGAAAGGCCAAGAGCATTTCAGTGTTATGACTTTCAAGAAGTGCCTGTATCATCGCGTCTTGCTGCTGCTTGTCGAGAGGCCTTAGTTTTCCCCCGTCATAAATGTAGTTGCTCGATTCTTCTGTGTTCTTGGCAAACGTTAAGTCTGTCGTGACTACTTCTCTGGTTCTTGTAAAACCAAATCGGTTGGTATGCGTGACCCAGATAATACTTTCTTTCCAAGGAGGTTTGGTCGGCCTAAAAAATCGGAATTTCATTCTCCATCTGTAGTAACGTACTAGCGACCTTATTTTATTATTGGCGGTTTCTGCGTCTATCGCACCGCGTGCGACGTCAAGTTTGAAGTGGGCCTTGAAAATATATGTCGGCCTTTCAAATTCTCTACCTTTGAAATCGAGGTGATCTAGACCTTGGCCGTGCATGACATTCATGAATTCTTTGAGATTGACAGCTTCAGCACCTAATGTTGTATCCGAAAGCTTGGGGTGCTGTTTTGCTCGCCAGTAGAGAAAAAGATTTCCATCGACCCATGGAGTACCGTCCGGCTCAAGAATAAGCTTCATCCCCTCAATGAAATCTGAGTCTTCGAATTTTACAGGGTAAAAAAAAGGAGGCTCGGTGGGTACTGAGATCACCCCCTCTATCGCATCGTCATAACACTTGGTGAAAGGAGTAAGTCTTTTTAATTCCACTGTTGTGAACATGGCGTGCCTGCAGATCAGTTGCTTGTCAAAAAGAATTTTGGTTCGGATTCGATTTTGCTTTCGGTCGCCGGCAAGAGTAATGGCTGCTTGAAATTTCGCAACTAGTTTTTTAGAAAGTTGCTTTGCTGAAGTTTTTATTTATCCATAAATTGACAATGAGTTTTTAGTTATTTTTTAGATGTTTTTACTTGCGGATTATAGGGGCGGAGTTAGCTGGAGGGCGCAGAATGCCTAGGGTATGGTTAATCATATTTCAAATATTGACAGTAGCTTCAGTGGGCGCCGATACTAAATATCGGTTTTATCGTTTTCTTGTATGACAATTCTTGTTAAATGGGTTTGGCGAGGGCGCCCAGGGAACCGTGCCTAGCTCTCTAAGCCCTATGGTAGATGGGTTCGGCACTTTTGGGCCATGCTTACAATAATTACTAGAAATTGGTTGACCACCCTCTCCAAGAGATGATTAGTCGTCAATTGACATGGAGTGTTATGCCTACGAAAAAAATCACCAAGTGGGCAAAAAAAACTGAAACTGACCGATTTCTGATCGGTCTTCCACTTCAAGCTAAGCTCCTGTTCAAGGTCGAGCCATTTGGATGGCGGTTTTGAAGGTACTGTTCTAGTGTCACCAGCGAGGATCGCTGGCCATGCTACCGACGCTCAAGAACACGGGCATTGCTCCCGGATTCATTGCCACATGGCTAGGTTAGTTTTCTGCTTTCATCGTGCGCTGATTCGGTTCTGAGGCCTTGTAGGACTGTCAACACTCCCTGAACAAAGTACGAAACACTCTGGTTCTGCAATTACAGAATTACGTCATAGGGCGTGAATAGAGGCGCTTGCTCGAAAGAAACTGGATAGCGAGTTGTCGAGCCTAACGGTTTCATCGCATCTGGCCTGACCGACGGGATTAGCGCGGCCTGTAGGAGATCAAGGAACTGAATTCGTTTCGTCTGCCATTGCAGCCGTGCCGGGAGGTTTTCTGTCTAGATTTCAATCGGCAGATGCACCAGCGCGACCATGGTGAAAGTTGCTGCTGTCCTAGAGGAAAAGGCTGATCAAGCACGGTTCACTGAAATTCATCCATGCTCCGTTGAGAAGTAGCACCCTGAGAGGTCAATAGGGGGCGAGTGAACAGTCTGTGGGGGAATGATGTGTACTAGACGTTGAGAGGGAGAGGACTGGAGAGGGGGAGGGAGTGTTGAGGCGACAAGGTGTTCAGCAGCGTATACACGTTAGTAGCTGTCCGGATTCTATTGAGCTCACGATACGTTGAAAAGGGCTGCAACTCACGCTTAATTCTGCACCTTGACCGTGTGCAGCGTGATGTCGACCACGTCGCCATCGGCGCCGACTTGCGGCATCTCGATCCAGTCGCCAACCCGCAGCATGTCGTTGCTGGTCAGTTGCACACTGGCGACGAAGGACAGCAAGGTGTCCTTGTAAACCAACAGAATCACCGCCGACATCGCACCCAGACCCGACAGCAGCAACAACGGCGAACGGTCGATCAGCGTGGCGACGATGATGATCGCGCCAAACACGTACAAGACCATTTTCGCCAGTTGCACGTAACCCTTGATCGAGCGGGTGCGGGCGTGTTCGGTGCGGGCGTAGATGTCGAGCAAGGCATTGAGCAGGGCGCTGATCGACAGCAACAGGAACAAGATGGTGAACGACAGCGCGACGTTGCCAAGGAACGTCATCGCGGTTTTGCTCAGCTCCGGCACCAGATGCAAGCCGAACTGGATCACCAGTGACGGCGTCATCTGCGCCAGACGCTGGAACACCTTGTTGTGGCGAAAGTCGTTGAGCCAGTGCAGTGCCGGTTGGCGACCGAGCATGCGGCTGGCGTGCAGGATCAAGTAGCGCGCCACTCGTCCGAGCACCAGAGCGATCACCAAAAGCAGGATCAGCGCCAGGCCGGATTGCAGAAACGGATGCTGTTCGAGGGTGCCCCATAGGTCTTGGGCTTTGAGCCAGAGCTGTTTGAAATCCATAAGAGAAACGATTCTTCTATAAAGACGCGATGGGCGATTAGAGCATTTAAGACGCTGCGTATTACCGTAAGAGACAAATCGAGCAACAAAAAAGCCACTGATTAGCACCGTTTGTATAAAGAAACTCGGCCTGAGCGCTCGAAACCGGTAATCTATGCAGCTGTTTTTTTGCATATCTTCGAGGTAGCACCCGTGTTTTCCCAATTCGCCCTGCACGAACGCCTGCTCAAAGCTGTGGCCGAGCTGAAATTTGTCGAGCCAACGCCTGTGCAAGCAGCGGCCATTCCGCTGGCGCTTCAGGGGCGTGACCTGCGGGTGACGGCGCAAACCGGTAGCGGCAAGACTGCTGCTTTCGTCCTGCCAATCCTCAACCGCCTGATTGGCCCGGCCAAGGTTCGCGTCAGCATCAAGACCCTGATCCTGCTGCCGACCCGTGAACTGGCTCAGCAAACGCTGAAAGAAGTTGAACGCTTCTCGCAGTTCACCTTCATCAAATCCGGCCTGATCACCGGCGGTGAAGACTTTAAGGTGCAAGCGGCGATGCTGCGCAAGGTGCCCGACATCCTCATCGGCACCCCGGGCCGGATGATCGAGCAACTCAACGCTGGCAACCTCGACTTGAAAGAAGTCGAAGTGCTGGTGCTCGACGAAGCCGACCGCATGCTCGACATGGGTTTCGCCGAAGACGTGCAACGTCTGGTCGACGAATGCCCGAACCGTCAGCAGACCATGCTGTTCTCCGCCACCACCGGCGGTTCCGGCCTGCGCGAGATGATCGGCAAAGTGCTGAACAACCCTGAGCACTTGCAGCTCAACGCGGTCAGCCAGTTGAACTCGACCACTCGTCAGCAGATCATCACCGCCGACCACAACCAGCACAAAGAACAAATCGTGAACTGGCTGCTGGCCAACGAGACCTATCAGAAGGCCATCGTTTTCACCAACACCCGCGCCATGGCCGACCGCATCTACGGCCGCCTTGTGGCTCAGGAATACAAGGCGTTCGTACTGCACGGCGAGAAAGACCAGAAGGATCGCAAACTGGCGATCGATCGTCTGAAGCAGGGCGGCGTGAAGATTCTGGTGGCCACCGATGTGGCGGCCCGTGGTCTGGACGTTGATGGCCTGGACCTGGTGATCAACTTCGACATGCCACGCAGCGGCGACGAGTACGTGCACCGCATCGGCCGCACCGGTCGTGCCGGTAACGACGGTCTGGCGATCTCGCTGATCTGCCACGGCGACTGGAACCTGATGTCGAGCATCGAGCGCTACCTGAAGCAGAGCTTCGAGCGCCGCACCATCAAGGAAGTCAAAGGCACCTACGGCGGACCGAAAAAGGTCAAGGCCTCGGGCAAAGCCGTCGGCGTGAAGAAGAAAAAGACCGACGCCAAGGGCGACAAGAAGAAAACCGCCGCCAAGACGCCGACCAAGCGCAAGAGCGTCAACCGTCCGAAGCCGGATTCTCTGGTGAGCAGCGACGGCATGGCGCCGCTCAAGCGCCGCAAGCCGGCAGAGCCTGCGGCTGAGTAAGTCGTTTCAGGCGCACATAAAAAACCCGGACAGTGTCCGGGTTTTTTTATCGCCGGGATTTGTCAGCTCCCGAGCAGCCCGCTGGTGTCGGCGTCAAAACGTTGCTTGGCCTTGTCAGCCGCCGGTTTAAGCAACGCGAGCAGCGCCGCCTCGCTGTACAACCTGGTGCCCGCCAATTCCTTGGGCGTTGGCTCGATTGGAATCAGCACATCTTCACCATCGGCGTGCAGCCAGATCGCTACAACGTGCAACGCCGAAACAAACAACAACCGCGGTTCCACGGTTTTGCCCTGCAATTGCGGCGATTGCTCGGCCAATTTCAGCGCACCGACCGTGGCAGCCGCCAGGCCACCATGGTTCAACGAAGCGAACTCGACATGGCCGCGAACGTCGACCAATTGCGCATCGGCAATGGTCACGCCATCGGCGAACACCAGGTAATGCCAATCGCCCACTCGGGCATCTGGCAGACCTTTGCCGTTGCTCAAGTCCTCCAGGCTCAGCGAGTAACCACGCCAGGCCTCACTGAGGCTGATCTTCGCAGGTACAGCGTTGGCAAACTGCCGGTTCGCGCCGAAGCCTTGGGTTTGCAGGGCGGCCTGTAGTGCCGGACGCAAAGTCTGTACGCCGTTGGAAGGCGCCTTTGGATAAGTCAGTTGCATGATGTCGCCCTCCTAGTTTTTTGCGGTGAAGTAAGTGTTGGTCCAGCTGCCGCCGCCGTTGTACGAACCGGGGAACGCGTTCAGCGCGCGGGTCGAATAGCCGTAGATCGAATCCGCGACCAGCACGTAGTTGCCGTTGGTGCCATAGATCGTCAGGAAGTGCGCACCGCCGCCGTACCAGGCACAGCGCAGGCCGACGGGGCGGCCCATGTTGATCTGGTTCTGAATGGCCGACATCTGCAGCGAACCCTGATTCATACCGTTATAACTGCGCGTGGTGCGTAGGGCGGAATCAAGATAGCCATAGACGTTGCACGGCCCCGGCTGGTTGCAGCAGTTGCGGTTGAGTTCCGAACTGGCAACGCCACACTGGGTCCAGTTCCCGGTGCCGTAATAGTTGCCGACCGAGGCGGAAACGGCCGCCCAGCACCAGTTGGTCTGGGTCTGCTGTTGCATGCTGAAGTTGAGGCTGCTGGCAGCCAAGGCATTGGCGTGTTCAGCGGCCTCGACCTCGACCAGTTGCGGGTCGAGCAGATGGCCGATCAGGCACCTTGGCAGGGTCTCGCCGGTGAATCGGGTTGCTTCATTGGTTAACATTTTTCAATCCTCCATGAGTGAAAACAAGCGTCCAGCTTGTATGGGTGCAGCGGTGTTGCCGAGCGATCGGGGTTAAAGGTTGGCCATGTTCCATGGCGGGCGCCGATCTCCTTGCTCGAGGTAACCTTAGTCGCAGTATGCATTAATGCAATAAAATAAATGCACTAGTGCATTATCAGGATCAAAAGATCGTCCGATCGCGGGCCGATCCTTGTAGGACCTGCCGAAGGCTCGGGCCGCGATCGGACGATCTTTTGACTTTGGTTTGTTAACCCTCGGCTTTCTTCTCGGCCGAATTGAGCTCTTTTAACCGCTGATCAATCAACTGGCACTTGTCCGGCAAATCCGCACTGGCGGTGCCCAGGTCCATCTTCTGCAATTCGGCGTTGATCTCCTTTGCCTTGGCCGGATTCTGCTCGGTGAGCTTGGAGACTTCCTTGGCCAGTTGTTCGCGTTTGGCGGTAGCTTCTTCCGGCGTGCAAGCCCAAGCGGGCAGGGCACAGGCGAGAGTGGCAGCGAGGGTGAGCTTGATCAGGGTATTCATGGTGGCAGGCCTCAGTTCCGGTTAAGGCGGGTTAATCGGTTGAGGGTTTTTGAGAGTGAAAAGTTCAGTGTTGAGTACGTTGCCCCATCGATCTTGTGTGACCGAACTGTTGTGATCTCCGAAAAAAAAACCAATTTTCGGCGAAAGGTCGCGTTCTAGAGCGGTTTCGTAAAAAGGCTGTATACGACTTATTGACGCCAGAATGATGGCAATCTACCATCGCGCCATCACATTGCTATCAATGTGTGCTGTCGAGGGATCGAACAGACTTTTCGCAGGCTGCCCTGTGATTGTTTTCGCATCGCTTTGGACGTCCTGACCGAAGCGCGCCTGTATCCCCTTATTCAATGTTCTCACTCTACCGGCAAGCCTCTTTTGGCCGGGTAGGGATTGTTTTGCCTGTCGATTGCCCTGACCACATTCGCCCGTTGCAATGAGACTTTAAACATGGATGTTCGCCAATACGCCTTCCTCGCACGCCAGCCTGTTGCTGCCGTGAAAACTCGTGAATCATTTCTGGGCATGCCCAAACGCGGGTTGGCGTTTCTATTGGCGAACGTCATGTTCTGGCAACCGATGTGGGCGCAGGCGGATGGAATTGTCGTGGCCAACCCGAACACCTCGCTGGATCGGGCCGGCAACGGCGTGCCGATCATCAACATCGCCACGCCCAATGGCAGCGGGCTGTCGCATAACCAGTTCCATGATTACAACGTCGGTGCGCAGGGCGTCATCCTCAACAACGGCGCCACGCAAACCTCCGCTACGCAACTGGGCGGCCACGTTATCGGCAACCCGAACCTGAAGAACAGCGGTTCGGCGCAGGCGATTCTCAACGAAGTCATCAGTGGTAACCCGAGCCAGTTGCGCGGTTATACCGAGGTGGCGGGGCAGTCGGCGCGGGTCATCGTTGCCAACCCTTACGGCATCACCTGCAACGGTTGCGGCTTCATCAACTCGCCACGCGTGACGCTGACCACCGGCAAACCGGTGCTCGACAACGGTCGGCTGGATCGCTTCCAGGTCGATCAGGGCTCTGTGGCCATCGAAGGCGCGGGGCTTAACGCAAGTAACGTCGACCGTTTCGAAATCATCACCCGCAGCGCGAAGATCAACGCGCAACTCCAGGCACAGAACCTGACGATTGTTGCCGGGCGCAACGACGTCAACGCGCAAACCTTGAATGCCACGGCCCGTGCCGATGATGGCAGCGCCAAGCCGCAGTTGGCGATCGACTCCTCGGCGCTGGGCGGCATGTACGCCGGGGCGATCAAACTGGTCGGCACCGAGGCAGGGGTCGGGGTGAAACTCGACGGCAAACTGATCGCCAGCGGCGGTGATATTCAGCTCGATGCCAACGGCCAGTTGAGTTTGGCCGACACCTCGGCGACCGGTGCGGTCAACGTCAAAGCGGCCAGCCTAGATGCGCAGGGTCCGGTTTACGCAGGCACGGCGCTGAACGTGCAAACCCAAGGTAACCTAACCAACCGACAAACCCTCGCCGCACGCGACAGCGTGGTGCTCAGTGCCGGTGGCCAGTTGACCAACGCCGGCGCCATCGAAGCGGGCGTCAATATCGATGGCAGCCGCAACAACAACGGTGATCTGAGCCTGACCGCGCAGAACCTCGACAACAGCGGCAAAAGCCTCACCGCGAGTCGCAACCTGACGGTCAACACCGCGCAAACCCTGAACAACCAAAACGGCGAAATGTCCAGCAGTGGCATCACCCGTGTCATCGCCGGCACAGTGAATAACCGCAGCGGCCAGATCCTCGGCGATCTGGGGCTGGCTATCGACCTCAGCGGCGCCATGGATAACCGTGACGGTGTGCTGGGTTCCGGCCAATCGGTCAATTTCAAAGCGGCCAGCCTGGATAACCGCGAGGCCGGTGTGCTGGTCAGCGATGGCGGCATGACGTTGCGCGTCAGTGGTCTGCTCGACAACCGCAACAAAGGTGAAATCACCGCCAAAGGTGCCATCGATGGGCAAACCGGCAGCCTCGACAACCGCGACGGTAAGGTCATCGGCAAAGGCACCTTGGCACTGCGCGGCGATACGGCGGATAACCGTGGCGGCGTGATTCAGGCCGATCAGCAATTGACGCTGAATGTCGATCGTCTGGACAACCGCGACAAAGGCGTGGTCAGCGGCAAGGCGGGTATTGCCTACACCGGCACGCGTCTGGATAACAGCGGCGGATTGGTCAGCGCCGCCGGCCCGGTCAACTTGAACGCCAGTGAAGTGCAGAATGCCAAAGGCCGAATTTCCAGCCAGAACGACCTCACCGCCACCATCGGTTTGCTGCAGCAACAGGGCGGCGCTTTGGTCTCCCAAGGCAATCTGAGCCTGACCGGTAAAACCCTCGACAACCGCAATGGCGGGCTGATCGGCAGTACAAAAGCGCTGACGTTGAATGTCGACGATATCGACAACCGCACCGGTGAAATCTCCAGCAGCCTGCTGATGAACATCACCAGCCTGCGCCTGGATAACAGCGATGGCGGCAAAATTCTCGGCGGGACTGACCTCGGTCTGACCGTGGCCAAACTGATCAACCAGAGCAAAGGCCTGATCAATGCACAAGGTGCGATGACCCTGACCGGCAACAGCTTGGACAACAGCGCTGGTCGCTTCGATAGCCTCAAGGGTCTGGTGATTACCCTCGACGAAGCGCTGATCAACGCTCAGGGTAATATCAGCAGCGAAGGCATGCTGACAGCCAATGTCGGACGAATCGACAACAGCCTCGGCAGCCTCGGCAGCGCCGGCATTCTGAAGATCACCAGCCGTGGCGCAGTGATCAACCAGGCCGGTTCGATCAGCACCGACAGCAGCTTGACCCTTAACAGCGGCAGCCTGGATAACAGCCAGACGGGTTTGCTCTCCGGTGCAGGCGCCAGCCACATCACCACGGGCGATATCGATAACAGCCAGGGCGGTCGCCTGATCAGCGGCGCAACGCTTGATCTCGACGCCGCTCAGGTCAATAACGCCACTGGGCGGATCGCCAGCCAGCAGGCCATGAATGTCTCGGTCACCGGCCTGGATCAGCAGGGCGGCGAACTGTTCAGCAAGAGCAGCCTGTCCCTTGATCTGAACAACGGTCAGTTGAACAACCAGAAAGGTTTGATCAACGCCCCCGGCACACTGCTGCTGAAAAACCTCAATGGCGTGAACAACCAGGGCGGGGAAATTTCCAGCCAGCAAGCCTTCGAAATCGCCGCTCAAGACCTCGACAACAGCAACGGCAAACTGCTCAGTCAGCAGGGCCTGACGCTGCGCATTGCGCAAGCGTTGAATAACCTCAAAGGCGTCATATCCGGCGCATCGCTGGATAGCCATAGCGGCAGTCTCGACAACCGCGAAGGCCTTATCAGCAGTCGCGGCGAGATGTTGCTGACGGCTGACAAGACGCTGGATAACCAGCTCGGCACAGTCATCGCCGACGGTCAGCTCACGCTCACGGCTGATCTTTTGGATAACCGTGGTGGCAGCATCGCTGGCAAGTCCGATGCCACTGTCAAAGCCAGAAAACTCGATAACCACAAAGGCAAGTTGGTCGCCACCGGCGCGCTCGACGTACACGTCGATGTGCTCGATAACCGTCAGGCGGGCTTGCTCGGTGCCAGCAAAGACCTGACCTTGACGGTCGATGATCTGGACAACCGTGGCGGCGAAATCAGCACCAACAGCAATTTGCTGGTGACGGGTAAAAAACTCGACAACAGCGATGCAGGCAAAATCTTCAGCGGCAAGGCGTTGACCCTGACCGTTGATGAACTGGTCAACCGCAACAAAGGCCTGATCAGCGCCAGCACACTACTGACTGTGCAAGGGCAGTCGCTGAACAACAGCGGCGGCGAGTTGCTCAGCCAG
The DNA here is from genome assembly GCF_059716105.1 of Pseudomonas sp. LBUM1652. Classification (NCBI taxonomy): domain Bacteria; kingdom Pseudomonadati; phylum Pseudomonadota; class Gammaproteobacteria; order Pseudomonadales; family Pseudomonadaceae; genus Pseudomonas; species Pseudomonas sp. LBUM1652. The sequence continues at coordinate 1,751,144 of NZ_CP166804.1, forward strand.
CAAAACACGCAACTGACCCTCGACGGTGCATTCGATAACAGCGAAGGCAAGGTCAGTAGCGAGGGCACGCTGGGCGTCAAGACAGCCCAACTGATCAACACTCAGGGTAGTCTTTCCAGTGCCGCCGATCTGACCCTCGAAAGCGACGGCAGCGTCGACAACCAGCGTGGCCAAATCGTTACTGACGGTGTGCTCGTGCTCAACAGCGGCAGCCTCAATAACAGCCAAAATGGCACGCTCAGTGGTAAAGGTGCGGTCACCGTCACCACCGGTGCTTTCGATAACAGCAGCGGTTCGCTCAGCAGCGCCGACACTCTTAACCTCGTTGCCGGTCAAGTGACCAACAACGATGCCGGCAGTATCGGCAGTCAGGGGGCGCTCACCGCATCGGTCTCGGGCCTCGATCAACAGGGCGGCAAGCTGTTCAGCAACACCCGCCTGAGCCTCGACCTGAACAATGGCCAGTTGAACAACCAGAACGGTCTGATCAACTCGCCAGGTGCGCTGCTGCTCAAGCAACTCAACGGCGTCAACAATCAGGGCGGTACCATTTCCAGCGGTGAAGCGTTCACTCTGACCGCGCAAAATCTGGATAACAGCAACGGCAAGCTTTTGAGCAATCAGGGCCTGACCTTGCGCATTGCCAACGCGCTGGACAACGTCAAAGGCCTGATCGGCGCCGCGTCGATTGATGCACGCGCTGCCAGCCTGAACAATAGCGGCGGCAGCCTGGTCAGCCGAGGCGACCTCGAACTGACCGTGGATGGCTTGCTGCGCAACGATGACAGCGGGTTGATCAGCGCGGCGCAAGCGCTGCACATCGACAGTGGCGAGCTCAACAACCGCGACAGTGGTTTGATCATCAGCAAGGGCAACCTGACCTTGACCGCAAAAGGTCTGGACTCAAGCAATGATGGCGAAGTCTCCGCCAGCGGTGACATCAACCTGACGCTGACCTCGTTGACCCAGAACGGCGGACGCCTTATGGGCGAAAAATCCGTCACCGTCGATCTGGCCAATGGCGACCTTAACAACCAAAACGGATTGCTTACGGCCAAAGGTCCACTGACTCTCAAACGTCTGCGTGACCTCAACAACCAGAACGGCGAAGTCTCCAGCAACCTCGGTTTTGACCTTATCGCCCGAGCGGTAAACAACACCTCCGGGAAAATCATCAGCGGTGAAAAACTGCTGTTGCGCGGCACAAGTCTGATTAACCAGAAAGGCTTGCTCTCCGGCTGGCAAGGACTCACGGTCAACGGTGACAGCCTGGATAACCGCGACAGCGGCACGCTTTCCAGCAAGTTTGGCGATGTGTCGGTTGATCTCAAAGACGCGCTGCTCAACAGCGGCGCAGGCGCAGTGGTTGCCCAGAACAGCCTGAGCATCAAGGCCGGCAGCCTTGATAACAGCAACAAAGGCAATCTCAGCAGTGGCGCGGGGCAGACCCTGACACTAAGCGGCGCACTCAATAACAATCTGGGTGGCCTGATTGCCAGTGGTGCGGCACTGGATATCGTCAGCACGGCATTCACCAACGCCGGCGGCGCCGTTAACGCCCAACAGGCGATCAATGTCACGGCTTCGCGCCTGAACAACAACGCTGGTCAGATTGCTGCTAACGGCGCGATCACCCTCGACCTGAGCGGCGACCTGAGCAACAACGCAGGCAAATTGGCCGGCGCCGGTCCGATGCTGATCAAGGGCGTGACCGATCTGCGCAATCAAAATGGCCAGCTCGCCAGCCAGAGCACTCTGGATGTGCGAACCGGCTCGCTGGACAACAGCAACAAGGGCACTCTCGCCGCCAATGACCAGTTGCAAATCACCGCGACTGGCACCGTCAAAAACAACGCCGATGGCTTGATCTACAGCCAGAACGCCGATGTTCAGCTGAAAGCGGCCAGTCTGCTCAACGGTAAAGGCTCGATCCAGAGCGAAAAGGCGCTGACGCTTGAAGTCAGTGGCGACTTCGACAACCAGAGCGGCAAAGTCATCGCGCAAAACGGCGATGTGTCGATCAAAGCGGCCAACATCGATAACCGTGGCGGCACGCTTTCCAGCATCAAAGGCGCATTGGAGGCACGCACGGTTGGCGTTCTGCGCAATGGCTATGACCTGAATAACAACCGTCAGGGCGGCATCATTCAGGCGCAAGCGCTGACGCTGTCGGCGTTGGCTGGCCTGAGCAACAACGGTGGGCGAATTTCGGCGCAAGCGGCAGACGTGAGTATCACCACCGCGGCGCTGGATAACGGCAATGGCGTGCTCTATGCGAAAGGATTGTTGGGCGTCACTGGCGCAAGCCTGAACAACGTCGGCGGACAAATCGCCGCCAACCGCATCGACTTTGGTCTCAGTGGTGCGCTGAGCAACAACGCAGGTGTCATCGAAAGCGATACGCAACTGACCGTCAAAGCGGCCAGCGTCGACAACCAGAACGGTCGTCTGCGCTCGCTGGGCAATAGCGGCAAGACCCTGTTCCAGATCGGTGGCTTGCTCGACAACCGCAATGGCGTGCTGGAAACCGCCAACACCGACATGACCCTGGCCGTTGGCGGCTTCCTCAACGCCGGCGGGCAACTCAACCATGTCGGCCGCGGCACGTTCGAGATCTCCACCGCCAATGTCATCGGCGCCGGCGGCAGCATCGTCACCGGTGGGCTGCTGGAACTCAACGCCAACAGCTGGAGCAACTCCAATGTCATTCAGGCCGGTCGCCTGAACGTCAACGTTGGCCAGTTCACCCAGACCGCCAGCGGCAAATTGCTGGCTTCCGATTCCCTGCAGATCCGTGGCGGCAACTGGACCAACGATGGCTTGATCGCCAGTGATGGCATCCTCGATATGCAAATCGGCGGAACCTATGCCGGCAGCGGCCGTTTGACCAGTCAGCGTGGGGCTTACCTTTCCGCCGCGCAGATGAACGTCGCGGCGGGCGGCAGCTTTGCGGCGGGTGCGACGTCGACCATCAATGTCGGCGGGCAGCTCACCAACGCCGGACGCATGACCTCCAGCGAAGACCTGACGATCAACGCGGGCAGCGTTGCCAACTACGGCACTCTGGGCGCGGCGCAGAACCTCATCATCAACACGCCTTCGTTGCTCAATGATCGCGGGCTGATTTTCAGCGGCAACAACATAACGTTGAACGTCGGCAACCTGACCAACCAGCACGGTGATATTTACGGTCTGGGCAATGTGGTCATCGGTGGTTATGGCGGTGCGGCACGGGCCGCCGGGGTCTACAACATCTCTGGCTCGATGGAGAGTGGGGGTGGTTTCACGATCAATGCCGATGTGTTCGAGAACCGTACCGAAGGCCCTGTGATGTCGGGTGACCGCAAGTTGATATCGGGTTTTATCGCCGGTAGTTGTGGTGACTGCGTCGGGGACAATTACTCCGTGTTCCTGGCTGCTCGTGAGACCTATCAAAGCACTGACAGCGATACCAGCGCGTCTGCCTTGCTTAACGTCGGTAAGGATTTTGTTTTCCAGGGCGGTACCTTTCTCAATAGTAAAAGCACCGTGGCCGCCAGTGGCAACATCACTATCAACGCCGACAGCCTGAAGAACATTGGAGCAAAGACCGGGACCATCGAAGTCACACGCTACTACTCGATGGACTTGACGGATGGTGGCACTGGACGGTTTTTCTCCGGTGTCGTGATGCCCTATAACCAGCAAAATAACCCTGATTTCCCGTATGTGTATTACCTCGATCCGCAAAGCCAGATCCGCAAGGCGATCGCTTATTCAAGCACCAAGCGAGAGGGTGGACGCGAGGGTGAGACCTTCAAAGTCGTGTCACTCAAGGACACCGAAACAGGAGAAATCGTCAGCGATCGAAAATATGGCCGCGCACTGTCCGGGTTGAGCAATGGCTTTGAAACATCAACACCCTCTCTTTATGACCCCAACAATCTCGTTGCGCTGCCTAGCCAATTGACCCAGCGCACACCGGACAAAGTCATTGAAGTCGCCGTCGACAGCACCGGAGCCGTCAGCACCAACACCGGTCGCAATGCGGTCATCCAGGCAGGAGGCAATGTTTCGATCACTGCGGCCAAGGAGCTGGAAAACAGCGTTATCCACCAGGATTACGGTTCCAGCGGTGGCACTAATAAAGTAGGCAATACCTCGGTCGGCAACTCCAGTACTACAGTCGTTCGAGTCAACAGCCAACTGCCGCCGGATCTTGCCCAACAGCAAGTCAATCCACTGAGCCTGCCTGGCTTCTCCCTGCCAACCGGTGAAAACGGTCTGTTCCGTTTGAGCGGCCAGGGCACAAGCAATGCCGCATTGTCTGGCAATACCGGGCCGGCGCCGACCTGGACCGTCGGCAGCGAAGCGGTGAATGCGCAGAACCACGTAGTCGCCGGCACCATTGGCGGCCCGCGCAATCTGTTTATTGATGCTCCGGCGCCAGTTTCTGACAGCACTCGCGCAGTGGATACCTTCCACCGTACCCCAAGCGTGGTCAAGGCTGTCGCCAGCACGGTCGACGTCAATGTGCCGGTGAGTTCCGCCGGCCCGGGCATGAAAGACCGAGGCAACGACGCCAAAGAGTCGATCGACAACCGGCCGGTCACCCGCGTCACCGGTCTGCCGGACACTCAGGCACCGTCCAATCCGCACAAATACCTGATCGAAACCAACCCGGTGCTCACCAACCTCAAGTCTTTCATGAGCTCGGATTACCTGCTGGAAAAACTCGGCTACAACCCCGACCAAAGCGCCAAACGTCTGGGGGACGGTCTCTACGAACAGCGCCTGATCCAGCAAGCCGTGACCGCCCGCACCGGCCAAGCCTTCCTCGACGGCCAGACCTCCAACGAGGCCATGTTCAAGTACCTGATGAACAACGCCATCGCCAGCAAGGACGCGCTCAACCTGTCGGTTGGCGTCGGCCTCAGCGCGCAGCAAGTGGCCGCGCTGACCCACGACATCGTCTGGCTCGAAGAGCACGAAGTGAACGGCGAAAAAGTGCTGGTGCCGGTGGTGTATCTGGCCCAGGCCAATGGCCGTTTGGGCCCGACTGGGGCGTTGATTGCCGGTAATGATGTGACGCTGATTGCTGGTGAGAACCTCGATAACGTCGGGACGTTGAAGGCGACGAATAATCTCCTTGCTGTCGCGGCTAAAGATGTGGTTAACAGCGGTTTAATAGAGGCGGGTAACCGTCTGGATCTATTGGCAGGTAACGATGTTGTCAACAAATCTGGAGGAGTAATCACCGGTCGGGACGTAACGGTGACAGCAGTCAGGGGGGATGTGCTCAACGAAAGGACGATTACATCTCAAGTCACGGATACTCGTTTTGGCAATCAACGTCATGACTTTGCCGATAACGCAGCGAGAATCGAGGCAGCTAATGATCTGACTGTGATGGCTGGCCAGGACATCAATGTACTCGGTGGAGTGGTCCAAAGCGGTAGGGATATGAACTTCAACGCGGGAAGGGACATCAATGTTACGTCTACGCAGGTTGCAAACAGCGTGTTTTATGACAGTAAGCACAACAGCAGCGATGTAACTCAATTAGGTGCGGATCTGCAGGCGGGCCGTGATGTAACGATGCAGGCAGGACGTGATATTTCGGTCATCGCCAGCAACATTGATGCTGAGCGCAATATTGCGATGGCTGCCACCGGTGACTTGATGATCAGTTCTGCCGCCGATGAAGAGCACTCCTTATCAAAGAGCAAGAAACTGACTGTACAGGAAGATCATGTCAGCCAGGTCATGAGCGAGATCAAGGCTGGAGGCAGTGTCGCCCTAAGTGCAGGTGATGACATGTCGGTGATCTCCAGTCGCATTGGTGCAGGTGATGAAGCCTATCTGGTTGCAGGGGACAAGCTCGATATACTGGCTGCGCAGGACACTGATTACTCCTTATATGACAAGAAGAAAAAAGGCTCATTCGGGTCAAAGAAAACCAAACGAGATGAGGTGACCCAAGTTACCCATATCAGTAGTGAAATTACGTCTGGCTCTAATACAGTACTTGCAAGTGGCGGGGATCAACACTATCAAGCCGCTCAACTGCAAAGTGGTGCGGACCTGACTATCCATAGTGGTGGAGCGATCACATTTGAAGGGGTAAAGGATCTGCGCCAGGAGAGCCATGAAAAAAGCAGCTCCAGTCAGGCTTGGACTTCGATGTCAGGCAAGGGTAATACCGACGAAACACTAAAACAGACTCAGATGCTCAACGAAGGAAAGCTGACGATCAATGCGGTTAATGGTTTGAAAATTGATGTTAAACAAGTCAACCAGCAAACCGTAAGTCAGGCTATTGATGCCATGGTGAAAGCTGACCCGAAAATGGCATGGCTTAAGGACGCTGAGCAGCGGGGTGATGTCGACTGGCGCCTGATCAAGGAAACCCACGAGTCGTTCAAATACAGCAATTCGAGCCTGGGCCAGGGCGCGATGTTAGCCATCATTATTGTTGTTACTGTACTGACCGCAGGCGCGGCCAGTGCAGCAGTCGGCACGGCAGCTGGTGCCACGGCGGGTTCCGGCACTGCTATGGCGGCGGGGACGGCGACGGCAGCGGCAGGATGGGGCAACGTCATGGCAACCAGTGTGCTGACATCGATGGCAAGCTCGGCTGCGGTTGGAACAATCAACCATAAAGGTGATATAGGGGCTGTGATCAAAGATCTGACCAGTAGCGATAGCCTGAAGGGGTACGCTACTTCGGCACTGACGGCAGGTTTTACTGCCGGTTACCTCGATGGTGCCTTTGGCGCAGCAAGTAACTCAACCGCAGGAATAACAAAAGGTTTCGACCTGGGCAGTTTGAGTGACATCAGTAAGTTCTTGGCGTATTCCGCTGCTCAGGGAGTAACGCAGGCGGGGATTGGTACCCTGATTAATGGTGGCAGTTTCGGCGACAACCTAAAAACGGCAATAGCCTCTCAAGCCAATAATGTCGCTATGGCGACTGGTTTCAATTTTGTTGGCGATTATGTGAAGTTTCCTGCGGGAAGTCTCGAAAAAGTATTGGCTCATACGTTGATGGGGGGATTGCTGGCGCGGATAACCGGTGGTGATTTCAAGACAGGCGCAGCGGCGGCTGGTGCCAATGAGGCCTTGAGTGGAATACTTGATGGAATGACTGCAGGTGACAAACAGCTGGAATTAATGGCTTCCCAACTCACCGGCATTCTGGCGGCAACTGCGGTGGGAGGTGACGTGCAACTCGGCGCCGACATCGCTAAAAATGCTACGGCATTCAATCGCCAAGGACATGAAGCAGAGGAACATGCAAAGGAAGAAGAAGCCCAAAAAGGCGACTTCAAGAAGGAAAATCTGGATAAAGCGACGTGCTACATGATCAAGTGTTGGGCGCAGTACGAGCGTGGGAGTCCGAAATATCGTGCAAATTACCTGACAGAAGCCGACATGGTGGGGCTTAGCAACGAGCTTACGTGGGCGGATGCACAGCGTGATAACGGACTGTTTGATTATACCTACTTTGATTCGCTATCAGATTTTACGACTCGAGATGGTCTTCCCGTTGCAACGGATGTTCTGAAAACCGGTTTGGGCCTTGGATCCACGGCTTCCGGAGCAACGCTTTGCGCGACAGCAGCAGGCTGTGTTTTTGGTGGTCCGATGGCTGTTTTTGGTGCAGGTAACACCTTTGAAGGTGGGTCTGGCTTATACAATCATTTCTGGGGGGATGAACCGTCCAGCTATAACCCGGTCAAGGATGCGTTTTATCATATTCCAGGCGGATACGGGCCTGCTGTGTATAGTGGAGCCGACTTAGTGTTTTCTGCAGGGGCAGGGTTTGTAAAGGTTCCGTTAAAAGTCGTTGCGTCAGATGGCCTGAAGTCGACATCTTTATTCGGTGTGACGGTAAGGCAGTTCGATAATAATAAGTTTATACCGCTCACAGGTATCGGTCTGCCTTATGGTTCGGCACTGGGTGTTTACATAGGTGGAGTGGGCGGAAAAGTGTTTGATTTTTATAAGGAAGTGGATGGTGCGAAATAAAAACATTATTCTAAGGGGTGTCATTTTCTTCAGCGTGATCGGGTTTGTTTGGTCCGCGTTTCTACTGCTATCGCTGGTTGTGGTTTGTTTGCTTATGGCAGTTTTGTATATGTTTTTTGAACCGGATTTTAATGTGGTATTCAAGTGGTTTGGTCTGCCTCTATCAATTTTTCTGTCAGTACGTTGGATCTACAAGAACTTTGATAAAGTAAAAGGCTATGTGGAAGGCTGAGTGCTTGTGCGCTCTTCTTCTCTTCCATCAGTGAAAGGGGGGGCATGGTCAAGTGATCCGTGCCTCGCGTGCTCATGGACAGAGGCCTCTTCTTTGAATAACTCGGGTTGCCCGCGCCTGAAAGTATTCTGGGGTTTGATTTTTTGCCCAATGGTTCTAAGTTTTATCGGTGGTATCGTCAAGACGATTAAAGCGATTGGACATTTGACGATATATCCACGGCTGATCGGCGAGGAGGGGCCGCAACTGATGGACATGCAGTTTCTCTATCCATTTTTGACGATATTGGTCTATCTCGTGCCGTTACTGCTTTTTGCGTAGCTGATTGAATGGATGAATACCGAGAGAGTACGGCGCAATTGCACGCTGATTTTTCTTTGAGGTGCATGCATTGCCACGCTTCGAGTGGTTCCATTTATGTTCGCTATTGTGCGAGATATCGAAGTAGCCAGTTACCCGGATTATGCCTTGGGGCTGATCGTGCTTTTTGCTGCCGCCATGGCGACTTGCTGTTTGATCGCGTATTTATTCTTGCCTTGCTCAATTTGCTTCGATAGGGAAGTAAACCCTGTGGGGACGACGACGATCAAGTTTGAACGTGCAGATCCCGGCTCAATTCGCCAAGATGCCTTAAGTGTTATCTACGTTATAGATGGCAAAAACCGTATATTTCAGAAACGAACCCCATCAAATTCCGGAGGTTATTTAGTGATCACTGAAGATATAAAAATTGTTCAGGAGATTTTCCAGTTGGTCGATGACGGGATAGTGCATAGCTACGATGCGTTCCGTTACGTTACGTTGTGGATATGGGGGAAGGGTACATAGAGACAGAGTTGGCGGTCGAGAAAGATGGGGTGGAAGATTGGAACGCCGAAACAGATATCAATGGGGCGAAAATTCTCCGTCTTGTTGATGAGTTGCAGGCAAACGCAGTCAAGCGCGGTGAGCAATGGAAGTCGTTTGTTCTTTCTTATCGTGAGGGAGAACAAGTACGAACGAAATTCGAGTATTGAAGAGCCATCCATTCGTTGGCAGTGGGAACGCATACTTGGAAGCGGATGAGCATCAGCTCACCCGCTTCTTTAGATTTGGTTCAACCCTCTTTGCCATGACAGCAAGCAGGCTTCATTGCCGACTCATACCGATCATGATGCCGCACCCACTCCATGATCTCGCCTTCATTCCTGCCCTTGGGCGTCAGATCGAGGTAGTTGTAGGCGCCCACCAACATGTCCAGCCCACGGGCATACGTTGAGTAAGTGTGGAAAATCCCACCTTTATCATCGCGATAAAACACGCTCAGTCCCGGCATTTCCTCCTCGGCGCTATCAGTCTTTTCATAGTTGTAAGTAGCCTTTCCCGCAGCGACATCCTCGGCCTGAGCGCAAACGCCGAAGTCGTAATTGAAGTCGCAACCTTCCGACGACACCCAGTCAAACTTCCAGCCCATCCGCCGTTTAAAGTCTTGAAACTCGTTGAACGGTGCGTGGGAAACCGCGACCATGGAAATGTCGTGATGCGCCAGATGCTGATTGGCGCCGTCAATGTGGTCGCTCAGAAACGAGCACCCTGGGCAGCCTTCCTCCCAATCCTTGGCGAACATGAAGTGGTAGACGACCAATTGGCTGTTCTTGCCGAACAGGTCAGCCAGTTTCAATTCGCCGTCCGGGCCTTGAAAGTGGTAATCCTTGTCGACTCTCACCCAAGGCAATGCGCGACGTTCGGCGCTGAGGCGGTCGCGCTCCCTGGTGAAGGCTTTTTCGTGATCGAGGTGTTGTCTACGGGCGGCGAGCCATTCTTCGCGCGACACCACCGGATGATTCTCGACGTTCATGATGATTTCTCCTGCGGGGTTGAAACCGTCTGTTTCAGACTAGTCGTTTAACCGGCAGGGAATTCGACAGACCGCCGGTCGGTCGGGGCGAGAAATGCGGCTGAACGGCTGCGGCACGCCCGGGTCACAACCTATGACCGCGCCATTAATTACGCGCACCGGAGGTTGAATCAGGATGACGACTTACAACTGGGATTTGATTGAGCGCTTGCTGCATGAAGTGCAGAACAGTGCAGGCAAAAGTTTCGCTCCTCGGAAATACGCGGAGGACTACGCGGCGGAGAAAGCCAGCGCGGGCGAGCCGATCGAGAATCTGGATGGCCTGAAAACGCTGGCCAGCGATTATGAAAGGTTGCTGCTCTTGCGTGGCTACATCGCACCGCGTCCAGATGAAGAGGGCGCCACAGGAAGCAATTTCGTGCTGACGCCGCGCGGTTCCAGCCTGCTGAGCCTGATCGACAGCAGCATTCCCGGCAACGATCATCCACGCCAAGTACTGGATGAGCAGGAGGATGCGCTGGCTGAGGCGACGTTTGATGAAGTGGCTTCAAAGGCGCAGATTGCCTGAAAGCAAAAGATCGCAGCCTTCGGCAGCTCCTACGCATAACCGTGTAGGAGCTGCCGAAGGCTGCGATCTTTTGATCTTCAACCCTGCTTAGCGGCTTTCAGACACTTCAAATCATTAAAGTCCTTGCGTACTCCCTCAATCTTCTTCAACAACCGCTGACGTTGCTGCGGTGTACTCTCCGCCATCAAATCAACCGCCAGCGATCGTCCCTGCGCCTCGGTGTCAGCAAACGCCTGGCGGTAATCCGCCGTCCATAAACGCTCACGATTGACCAGAAGCGTCTCGATACGTTGTGGGAACTCCGGACTCTTGCGCTGAGCAACGGCTGCGCTGAACTGCTGCTGCCAATGGGCACGATTGGCGATCCATTGGGTATTCTGGTCGCCCAGCGCCGTCGACCAGGCCATGACCCGCTGTTCTTGCGTGGCGCTCAACGGTCCCAGCCAATCGTTGAGGCGTTTGACCATGCGTGCACCGCGTTCGGCGATCTGCTGGGTCAGCGGCGGTTTCAGGTATTCCTGCTGGCGCTTGCGCAGATCCTTGGCAAATGCGTCGTTCATCTCGGCGACTTGTTTGTCATCCAGCCCTTGCAGCAACTCGATGGCCGACGGGGTGATCTCCCGCGCAGTTTCAGCAATGGCTTTTTTAGCTTCCCCGGTGCGCGCCGCAAGCGCGGCGTCAGTCACCTGGTTGGTCTCGACCATCGTTTGCAAGCGGTCGAGCCAGTCGAGATAGCCCGGCAATTGCGTGGTGCAGTGCCAACTCAGGTGTTCCTGAAGGCGTTCGTTGAACCAGCCTTTCTGCTCGCCGTTCATGTCGAGGTAGTCGCTGAGCGTCCACGGAATGATCACGTCGAGATTGCGATAGGCCAGGCCTACGCGGCTACAGGCGCCGAGGGCGAGGGTGAATATCAGCAGGGCAACAATGTGTGTGAACCAGCGAGACATGGGCGAATCCTTGCGATGGCCAGCCTTGGGGTCTGATTCTTATGTGAACGCAGAATGAACCCGGCAGTTCAGCCGATCAATAGAACGCGCGCTCGGCTTTGAGTGTTACGAGGCCGTCGCACTCGCTGTTGTGCCCGGAGTAGGCCGAGCAATCGCTGCCACTGAGGCTGGAATTGCTGTAGATCAGGTCGAGATTGACGCCCATGACCGGCCGGGAAAACTTCACCGACCAATCGGTGAAACTGCTGACATAACCACCGTCCACCGCCACCGGAGTGTTCAGTTGGTGGGTGGTGTATTTCATGCTCACGCCAATGCCGAAGGGTTGATTGCCGCGCAGATCGGCAAACAGCGTGTTGTTCTGTTTGTCCGGATCGTTGCTCAAGGCAATGCCGAATCGGCTGCCGAGCAGGGTCAGACCACCGAACAACTCCTGGCTGTCGAGGGTGTCCACTTTGGGATAGCTGTAGTGGATCATCCCGACTTCGTAGCCGAGGGTTTGATCGAAGGGTTGTTTAAAACCGAAGTAGGAGTCGATTTCGAGGTTCTTGCCCGGCGTAATGCCCATGCTCGGCGCGTACTGGCCGAAATACAGGCCACTGTCATGGCTGAGGTCTAGTCCGCCATGAAACGAGCCGGTGGACGCCGGTTTGACCAGTCCTTGCGCCATGCTGCGGCTGGGCATGGTGCCGAGTTTGAGGTCGAAGTCGCCCAGTTCACGCTGGAAAATCTGCGCGTGCGCAGTCGTGCAAGCCAGTAGGCCTACGAGCGATAAACAGGATGTTTTGCGCATGCGTCACTCCATTAACAGCGAGCGCAGGGCGGCAAGCCTGCTGAAACGCTTGATCTAGACGCGTGCAAGGATACCGGCGAATGCTCGGCATTGATGGCCGTTCGTCGATTTGCAAAGAATGGATGATGATTTGTTTAAAGCGGAGGGGGATTTTGCGGTGCCAGTCCAGGCGCTTCGAAGCTCAAAGCGCCTATGGACGGGTGTATTACCGGGTGTTACTTCTTGCCCAAGCTGATCTGCTTGGACGGGCCGAACGTCTGGCCGCTGACGCCTTTGGCAATTTGCTGAATCTCGCCGCCGGACTTGAGGAACGCTGCGATCTGATCGTTGATCGATTCGCTGGTTTCAACGGCTGGAGCTGGCTTTGCTTTGCTGGTGGATGCTTTTACACGCATGGCGGCCATTAACCTGTAGAAAAGTAACTCGGCCAGGCATCGTACAGTAATAACTTGACAATTGCTTGGTAAATATCCCCGGGAATAACCAACCTCCATGGTGGATTATTCTCGATTCAATTTTCGAAATAACCGGCTAACCTGCTGTTTTAAATAAGATCATTTATATTTTTCGGCGCTTTGAGGGGCTGCCGCAATGCGCCACAGCGGACTGACGAGCGGCAACCGTCACGTGCGCGTCCACGGAAAATCAAGGCTTTGCGCCTATTTCGCTGAAGGCAGGAATCTGCCAGTCAACGCTGGGGGCAAAACCGGGTAGAATGCCGCCCACGCAATGAGGGTTCTGGAAAATGGCTTTAGTCGGGCGTTACAACAGTTTGCAAGTGGTTAAACACACTAACTTCGGTTTATATCTGGACGGCGGTGCTGACGGCGAGATTCTTTTGCCCAACCGTTATATTCCCAAAGATATTCCCAGCGAAGATGAAGACTGGCTCAATGTTTTTATTTATCTGGACAGCGAAGACAAACTTCTCGCCACCACTGAAAAACCAAAAGTTCAGGTCGGTGAATTTGCCAGTCTGAAAGTGGTTGAAGTCAACAGCATCGGCGTGTTCCTCGATTGGGGCCTGCCGAAGGATCTGTTGCTGCCGTATTCCGAAGAAAAACGTCAGATGACCGCCGGCGAGTACTGCGTGGTGCACGTCTACCTCGACAAGCACACCCGCCGCATCACCGCGACCGCACGTCTGGATCGTTACCTCGACAAAACCCCGGCCAACTACAGCCAGGGCCAGGAAGTTGACCTGCTGGTTGCCGAAGCCACCGACATGGGCTTCAAGGCGATCATCAACAACAAGCACTGGGGTTTGATTCACAAGAACGAAATCTTCAAGTTCATGCGCGCCGGCATGATCGAGAAAGGCTTCATCAAGGAAGTGCGCGCCGACGGCAAGATCAGCCTGAGCCTGCAACCGGTTGGTCAGGAAGCGGCCAGCAGCCTGAACTCGAAGATTCTCGCCAAGCTGCGCGAAAACGATGGCTCGCTGCCGGTCAGCGACAAGAGCGATCCGGCGTTGATCAGCAGCCTTTTTGGTGTCAGCAAGGGCAACTTCAAGAAGGCCATCGGTTCGCTGTACAAGGAAGGCAAGATCGTCATTCACGCCGATCGCATTGAACTAACCTGAGCCTGGCGTGGCCCATGTTGCATGGGCTCACTTGAGGTCGGGTAAATGAAAAAATCGTTGATTGCCTATGTCGCCACCCTGGTGACGTTTCTTTTGCTCGACGGCGTCTGGCTCGGCCTGTTGATGGCGCCGACCTATCGCGAACTGCTCGGTCCGCTGATGCTTGAAAAACCGCTGCTGATTCCCGCAGCGGTTTTTTATTGCCTGTACGTTTTCGGGTGTGTGCTGTTGGTGGTGTTGCCGGCACTGAGTTGGCAGCGCGCGGCGAAGATGGGCGCGTTGTTGGGGCTGGTGGCGTATGGCACCTATGACCTGACCAATTGGGCGACGTTGCGTGGGTGGTCGGCGCAAGTGTCATTGATGGATTGGGCGTGGGGGACGTTTGCCACCGCTGTGGCTTGTACCATCGGGTTTTTGGTGGCTCGACGGTTTGGTGTTTCGAATCGTTGATTTGTGTTGCCTTGACCGGCCTCTTCGCTGGCTTGCCAGCGAATGACGGCGCAGCCGACAACCATTCACCGCTGACGTCTGCGATGAACTAAATGTCTTTTCCAGACGGCTTTTTCTGTCTGACTGATTGATAATCCCCGGCACTGTTTTTTGACCATTGGATGGCTGCCATGTTGTGTGTGTTCGAGGTGTTGCGGTGATTGTCGAGCGGCGCAATGCCGACCGTTTTGCCTTGCAGGTGATGATTGGCCTATGCCTGATCTGGGGTGTGCAGCAGGTCATGATCAAGTGGGCGGCGCCGGACATTGCGCCGGTGATGCAGGCAGCGGGGCGGTCAGGGATTTCCGCGTTGCTTGTAGGATTGCTCATCTGCTGGAAGGGCGGCTGGGATCAGGTCGGCAACACCTGGCGCGGCGGCTTGCTGGCCGGTGCATTGTTCGGTCTGGAGTTCTTCTTCATCAGCGAAGGCTTGCAACTGACCACCGCTGCGCACATGTCGGTGTTCCTCTATACGGCACCGATATTCACCGCGCTGGGCGTGCATTTTCTGTTGGCCAGCGAGCGTCTGCGGCCGTTGCAGTGGCTGGGGATTCTGCTCGCGTTTATTGGCATCGCGATTGCCTTTGCCGGCGGTGTGTCGTGGGACAACCTTGACCGGCGCATGTTGCTGGGCGATGCCTTTGGTGTGTTGGCTGGCGCCTGCTGGGGCGCGACCACCGTGGTGGTGCGCGCCTCGCGACTGTCGGAAGCGCCGGTGACGTTGACGTTGTTCTATCAGTTGATCGTCGGCTTCATAGGCCTGCTGTTGATCGCGCTGTTCAGCGGCCAGATCAGCCATGTAAATCTGACTACCGTGGCGGTGGCCAGCGTGCTGTTCCAGGGTTTGGTCGTGTCCTTCTTCAGTTACCTGGTGTGGTTCTGGTTATTACGCCGTTATCTGGCGGCGAATCTCGCGGTGTTCTCGTTCATGACGCCGCTGTTCGGCGTCACTTTCGGCGTGTTGCTGCTCGGCGAGCAACTGAGCCTGAACTTCGTCATCGGTGCCGTGCTGGTGTTGCTCGGCATCACTTTTGTCAGCGCTGAACAGTGGGTGCGTCGGCGTTTGCGCAAAGCGCTGGGCCAGTAACAGTCGATTGCATCGCCAGCCCGCCGGCAATCAGCAAACCGCTGCCGGCGATCACCAGCGCGGGCTGCAAGCCCCCGCTGAAATGGCTGCTCAGCGCGGCCAGTAGCGGGCCGCTGAGCTGGCCAGCGGCGAAGCAGGCGGTGAGCATGCCGGCGTTGCGCTGGGTGGCGTGGGGCGCCAGTTCCCGCGAGCGCTGCATGACCAGTTGCATGCAAGCCAGGAACGGTGTGCCGCAGAGGATTACGCCCAGCGCCAACCCCCAACCGCTGCCCAAAAGGCAGGCAAAAACTCCGGCTGCTTGCAGCCACAGCGTCGCCATCAACCAGTGACGCGTGGTCTGCGGATCGTGACGGCGCAGACTCACCAGCAACACGCCGATTGCCGCGCACAGGCCGAAGCTCGGCCAGAATAGGTCTGCCTGCCATTGCCCGTGAAACTGCGCGTTGGCCATCTGCGACAGGAACGTCGCCGGGATGATGTAGCCGACACCGTACAGGGCGTAGATCACTGCCAGACGCCCGATGCCACGACTCGATGGATTGACGGCTGCCACAGCCGTCTTCGCCGCGACTGGTTGCGGCAGGAGTCGCCAGACCCCCAGCATCATCACCAATGCCGCCGCTGCATAAATCAGCCACAACGTCGCAGAAGTCTGGTTCAGCAGATGTGAGACCAGCGCCAACACGCCTGTCAGAAAAATCCCCAAGCCGGGTCCGGCAAACACCAGCGCCCCAAGCCGTGGGCGACCCGCCGCGGCAGCCAGTGGCTGACTGAGCGTCGTAATCATCACCATCACCCAGGCACTTGCCACCCCGGTGCCAAAGCGCAGCAGCAGATGCGACCAGAAGCCATTGGCCCAAAACGACGCCAGCGTCAGCAGCACACACAGCCACAGGCCACCGTGCAATCGGCGCTGAACCTGCTGCGGACGGTGGGCGAACATCGCATCCACCGCACCGAGCAGGTAACCAAGGTAGTTGGCCGCGGCAATCAGACCAGCGGCAGTCAGGTCGATCTGTCCTTCACTGAGCATATGCGGCATTTGTGGTGTGAGGGCGAAACGCCCGATGCCCACGGCCATCATCAGGGCGACGAAGCAAGCGGATAAGCGAATCAGTGGTGACATGGTCTGGATTCCGTTGGAAGAGCAATGACCGTCAGGCTAAGACTGATTGACTTTCTTTAAAAATGAATAATAGTGAGTAACTTGTTCTGTTATGGAGAAATGTTGTGGAGTTCAGCCAACTGCGGATCTTTCAGGCAGTCGCCGAGGAAGGTTCGATCACCCGCGCCGCCGAGCGCCTGCATCGAGTGCCTTCCAATCTTTCGACCCGCCTGAAACAGCTGGAAGAGCAAATGGGCGTCGAATTGTTCGTCCGTGAGCGTCAGCGTTTGCAGTTGTCGCCCGCGGGAAAAGTCCTGCTGGACTACACCGGCAAACTGTTTGCCCTGCGTGATCAGGCCAGCGCGGCGGTGATGGGCGGGCAACCGGCGGGGGATTTTGTGTTGGGCACCATGTACAGCACGGCGGCGATCCATTTGCCGGCGCTGCTGGCGCGGTATCACAAGCAATATCCGGCGGTGAACCTGCAAGTGCAATCCGCGCCGAGCGGTGAGTTGCTTGAAGGTTTGCTCACCGGACGCCTCGATGCGGCACTGGTGGACGGGCCGCTGGAGCTGGCCGGGCTCGACGGCGTGCCGTTGTGTGAGGAAAGGCTGGTGCTGATCACTGAAGCCGATCATCCGCCGGTAAGCAGTGCCAGAGATGTCGAAGGGCGCTCTGTTTTCACCTTTCGCCAGGGTTGCTCGTATCGCATGCGGCTGGAGGCATGGTTCGCGCACGATCACGCAGCGATGGGCCGGGCGATGGAGATTGAGTCCTATCAGGGCATGCTCGCTTGTGTGATTGCCGGCAGTGGCGTGGCGCTGATGTCGGAGTCGATGCTGGCCAGTCTGCCGGGGCGCGAGAGCGTCGCAGTGCACCCTTTGGCAGAGCCGTTTGCGGGTGCGACAACGTGGCTCATGTGGCGCCGGGGCATGGTTGGCGCCAACCTCAATGCATGGATCGAAGTGCAGCACGCCGTCTATCCCGCGCCTTTGGCTGAAACTCGGGAAACGGCTTGAACCAATGTCAGCAGACTCTGTTCAATTCAGTAACAGATCATTGCGGAATTGCCCGAGCATTGCGTAGGAGTTCGGACTATTATCAGTGCGAAGCGGCCTCAGAATTCCGGTCGCTCGGCACCACCCTGAAGGGGGCATGACGATGAAAGAGAAAATTCAAAATTGGCTGCACGATTTGGGTGTTGCCCTCGGCTTGATCGAACCGCCTCTGCAACCGGTACCGATTCGTACGGACGACGAACAGCGTCGGCGTCAGCAGCGTCGGCGGTAAGGCCCCCGACGTAAAGGTTCAAAAGACTTAAGATCAAAAGATCGCAGCCTTCGGCAGTTCCTACAGAGATCAGTGTAGGCGCTGTCGAAGTCTGCGATTTTTTGTTTTCAGTGACGCGCAATCATCAGCAAAAACCGGCTCAAGTCATTCGCGGTCTTCGCTTTCTTGAGCAGGTGATCCTCTTCGGCGGTAAACGCCGTCAGTCCGAATTCATCTTCCAGATGGAAGATCAGATCCTCGATATCCGCCTTCTCCAGGCCCAATTGCACCAGACTGGTCTTGTCATCGAATTCGCGGTTTTCCAGCAGACGCCGGATGAACCGATGTACGGCGGCACGCACGGCAGCTCTTCTCATGGCAAATTTTTTCTGGTTGTTGTTCTGCTTGAGTACAGCAGGCGTCATGCGTGCCCGCGCAACCATTCGTCAATCATCGAGCGCAAATGCTCCCCGGAAAAACTACCGAAATGCCCGCCATGCACAGTGCGGATGGGCAGTGCCTGCAAACGGCGCAGACTGGCGGCGTAGTCATTCAGATTGGAATGGTAGGCGTCTTCGATCAACGGCCCGTCGTAGATGATGTCGCCGCTGAACAGCGTTTCGCTCGCCGCTTCATACAGGCTGATGCCGCCGGGCGAATGCCCCGGTGTGTGCAGCACCTGCAACGTACGATTGCCCAGATCCAGCACGTCGCCATCCTCGATAAACCCGGTGGCCGGCGCGGCTTTGACCCGGTATTCGGCATAGCACAGAGGGCAGTCCGGGTGCGCCTCGAACATGTCGTCGCCGACGAAGGCGCGACTTAAATCATTCTCGCCATCCGGCGCCGCCAGAATGTCCGCCTCGGCCGGGTGCACCAGTCGCTCGGTAAATTCGTGATGCCCGGCGATGTGGTCGAAATGGCAGTGGCTGGCCACCGCCACCAGTGGCCGCTCGGTCAGCCACGGCAGTTGCTCGCGCAGGCTGACCAGCCCGGAGCCGCTGTCGAGCAACAGATCCTTGTCGCGACCCTGAACGTGCCACAAGTTGCAGCGATAGAACGGGCGGATGTACGGCTCATGAATCAGGCGGATGCCATCGCTCAGGGTTTGCACTTCGAACCACTGATCGCGGGAAACAATCTTCATCAGCACATTCCTTTAGACGAAAAAAAACGAGTGTGGCAACCGACGCCACACTCGTCGAAGAAAGCATCAAGTCATCATGTTTCAGCTTAGATCGCGCTAGCCAGGGGCGCAGGACGACGCGATGCCAAGCTGACCACCACAAAACTCACCAGACCTACGGCCAGGCTGTAGTAGATCGGCGTGTTGGCGTCCAGACCGTCCTTGAACATGAACACCAGCGCCGTGGCAAAACCCATACCCATGCTGGCGATCGCGCCGGCGGTGGTTGCGCGTTTCCAGAAGATCGCACCCATCAGCGGGATCAGCATGCCGCCCACCAACAGGTTGTACGCCAGCGTCAGGGCGCTGATCACGTCGTTCACCACCAGCGCAATACCCAGCACGACGATGCCGGTCAGCAGGGTGAACAGGCGGTTGATGCCCAGGCTCGACTGTTTGCCGCCGCGCAGTTTCGGCAGCAAGTCTTCAGTCAGTGTAGTGGCAGCGGCGAGCAGGCCGGCGCTGGCGGTGGACATCATCGCGGCCAGAGCAGCGGCGATCACCAGACCACGGATGCCATCCGGCAGCGACAGTTTGACGATCGCGGCGAAGGCGTTGTTGACGTTGTCCAGATCCGGGATCAGTACGTGCGCAGCCATGCCGATCAGGGCGCATGCCAGACCATAAAGGATGCAGTAGATGCCCGCGATGCTGCCAGCGTACTGGGCGACTTTGGCGGTCTTGACGGTGAACACCCGTTGCCAGATGTCCTGACCGATCAGGATGCCGAAGAAGTAGATCATGAAGTAGGTGATGATCGTGTCCCAGCCGATCGTGGTGAAGCTGAATGCAGTAGCAGGCAGTTTCAGCACCAGCTCATCCCAACCGCCAACGCGGTACAGGCAGATCGGCAACAGGATGAACATCAGGCCCACAGTCTTGATGATGAACTGGACGATGTCGGTCAGGGTCAGCGACCACATGCCGCCGATGGCCGAGTAGATCACCACCACGCCACCACCGACGAGTACCGAGATCCAGAATGGCAGGTCAAACAGCACTTGCAGCACGGTGCCGATCGCCAGGATCGAGGTCACGCCGATCATCAGCGCATAGGCCAGCATGATTACCGCGCTCGCCGAGCGGGCCATCGGGTTGTAGCGTTTTTCCAGCACCTGGGTAACGGTGTAGATTTTCAATTTCAGCAGCGGTTTGGCGAGGAACAGGTTCAGCGCGACGATGCCGCAACCGAGCGCCGCACACAGCCAGAAGCCGGAGATGCCGTGCACGTAGCCCAGACGCACGGTGCCGACGGTGGACGCCCCACCCAAAACGGTCGCAGCCATGGTGCCCATGTACAGGCTCGGGCCGAGGTTGCGACCGGCGACCAGAAAGTCTTCGTTGGTCTTGGCTTTGCGCATGCCGAAGTAGCCGAGCAAGAGCATGCCGGCGGCGTAGATGAGGACGACGAATAAATCCAAAGCCATGATGGCGTGTCTCCGATTGTCTTTTTTATGGTGAAACAAATTTGGTTTGGTGTGGCTGCCCTTTGTGGGAGCGAGCCTGCTCGCGAAGGCGGTCCGTCAGTCACATCAATGTTGAATGTGCTGAAGTCTTCGTCGGATCGCCGCCCGGAGCAGGCTCGCTCCTACAGGGGACCTACGTCAGGCGGCCTGACGCAGTTCAGGTTTTGCTGCGACTTGGCTGCGAGCATCCTTTGGGCCGAACACTTCGCGCGGTTCCGGGAACAGGCTCAGCAGCGTCAGATACACCACCGAAGCCAGGCCCAACGTCACCGGCAAGCTGACGTCGATCCCGCCCGCGAGCTCACCCAGCGGGCCAACAAACTGCCCCGGCAAGTTGACGAAGCACAGGCCGACCGCCGCGCTCGGGATCCACGCGCCCAGCCCACGCCAGTTCCAGCCGTGGGTGAACCAGTAGCGGCCACCCTGTTCGCCGCGAGTGAACACTTGCAGGTCATCCGGGCAGTAGAAGCCGCGACGCACCACCAGGCCGATGATCATGATCACCATCCATGGGGTGGTGCAGGTGATGATCAGCACGGCGAAGGTCGACACGCTCTGAACCAGGTTCGCAGCGAAGCGCCCGATGAAGATGAAGGCAATCGACAGCACGCCGATCAGCAACGTCGCCTTGACCCGCGACAGCACACGCGGGAACACGCTGGACATGTCCAGCCCGGTGCCATACAGCGAGGTGGTGCCGGTGGACATGCCGCCGATCACTGCAATCAGGCACACCGGCAGGAAGAACCAGCTCGGCGACACCGCCAGCAAGCCGCCCACATAGTTGTTGGCCGCGATGTAGTCCGGCGCCTTGATCGCGACGATGGTCGCGGTAGCCAGGCCGAACAGGAACGGGATGAACGTCGCGATCTGCGACAGCACCACGGCGGCCATGATCCGCTGCTTGGAAGTGTCACGCGGGATGTAGCGCGACCAGTCGCCGAGGAACGCACCGAAGGAGATCGGGTTGCTCATGGCCACCAGCGCCGCGCCAATGAACGCTGCCCAGAAGCCCGGTTGACCGAGGCTGACAGTACCGGCGTAGTGCGCGTCGAAAGGCCCGGCGAAGGCGAAGATGCCCAGCAGGAACAACAGGCTGGCGCTCCACACCGCGATCTTGTTCACCCACAGCAGAAAGCGGAAGCCGTAGATGCACACGGTCAGCACCAGAATCGCGAACAGACCGTAGGCCAGGCCCAGGGTCAGGTCGGTTTCCGGCAGGCCGATCAGGCGTTTTGCACCGCCGATCAACGCATCCCCCGAGCTCCACACCGAGAGCGAGAAGAAGGCGATGGCGGTCAAAAGCGACAGGAACGAACCGACAATCCGCCCGTGCACGCCGAAGTGCGCACCGGACGACACGGCATTGTTGGTGCCGTTGAGCGGGCCGAACAGGCCCATCGGTGCGAGGATCAGCGAGCCGAGCAGCACGCCCGAGACAATTGCCCAGACGCCGGCCTGAAACGAAAGGCCGAAAAGCACCGGGAAACTGCCGAGCACGGCGGTGGCAAAGGTATTGGAACCACCGAAGATCATCCGGAACAAATCCGTCGGGCCTGCGGTGCGTTCATTGTCCGGGATCTGTTCGACCCCGTGGGTTTCAATCTGCGTGAGGCTTTGGTCGTTGTTGTTGTTATTCATGATCTGCTCCGATCATAAAGGCGCGCCTCATCGTGTGTGAGGCGTCACCTGTTTGGCTAAGGGGATGGCAGCCCTTCCGGCATTGCGGACAAATGTTCGTGGCAGGCCAGCCAATGGCCTTGTTGTTCTAGGCTCGACGCTTGTTTCTTGAAAACAATTGTCTCGCGCTCCTGGCTGAAGTGTTGCTCCCCTTGCATGCGCAGCTCGGTGGCCACGTCATGGATGAAAATCGCCACGTCACCTTGCAGGCTGACGAAGGCGTTGCTTGATGTGCAGGAAAGCACCTCGAAGCCGTCCTCGGTGCGCCAGTTGTCCCACAACGCCTGATAGGCATCGCGCGACAGCAGCGGCTGTTCGAGGGTGTAAAACACGAAGCTGGCATCGGCGCTGAATGCGCCGAAGTAGGCTTCGCGATCATTACGGGCGAAGGCGGACACCAGATCGGCGGCCGCTTTCAGAACCTGATCACGTTCGTTCATGACCCAACCCTCAGCGGTGAACCACGCCTGGCAGTACGCAGAGCATTTCGTACAGCAGGTTGGCGGCCAGCAGCGAGGTGTTGCCGGTGGTGTCATAAGCGGGCGAGACTTCTACCAGATCGCAACCGATCAGGTCGAGGCCCTGGCAGCCGCGAACGATCTCAATCGCCTGAATGGTCGTCAGACCACCGATTTCCGGGGTGCCGGTGCCTGGCGCCCAAGCCGGGTCGATGCCGTCGATGTCGAAGCTCAGGTACACCGGACCACCGCCGACTTTCTCGCGCACTTCGGCCATTAGTGGGGCCAGCGACTTGTGCCAGCACTCTTCGGCCTGCACCACGCGGAAACCCTGATCGCGGCTCCAGTTGAAGTCATCAGCGGTGTAGCCCTGCGCACGCAGACCGATCTGCACCACGCGGTCGCAGTCCAAAAGACCTTCTTCGACGGCGCGACGGAAAGTCGTGCCGTGGGCGATTTTCTCGCCAAACATGTGATCGTTGACGTCAGCGTGGGCGTCGATGTGTACCAGACCGACCTTGCCATGCTTTTTATGGATGGCACGCAGGATCGGCAGGGTGATGGTGTGGTCGCCACCCAGGGTCATCGGGATGACGTTGTGCTCGAGGATGTTGTCGTAGGCTTCTTCGATGATGCGCACGGCGTCGAGCAGGTTGAAGGTGTTGATCGCCACGTCACCGATATCGGCAACCGACAACGAATCGAACGGCGCAGCGCCGGTGGCCATGTTGTACGGGCGGATCATCACCGATTCGGCGCGGATGTCGCGCGGCCCGAAGCGGGTGCCGGGGCGCAGCGAAGTACCGATATCCAGAGGCACGCCAACGAAGGCAGCGTCCAGACCGGCAGCGGTCGGTACATGGGGGAGTCGGAGCATGGTGGCGATGCCGCCGAAGCGCGGCATTTCGTTGCCGCCCAGTGGTTGGTGAAGAATCTTGTCCACGGGTAGGGCCTCATCGTCTTGTTTTATTTATGTCGGTGCACCGGCAGGCGGGCACCGCTGTGGGCCGATTCTGCGAAATGTAGTGAGGGGGAAGAATCGCTACGGGCAAATACTTAGTTCAGATTTTTCTAAACTAATGCCAAGGCGCGGGATAGACTCTCAGGCCCTGTGTTGATGACCCTGTGGCGAGGGGATTTATCCCCGATGGTTGGCGAAGCCGCCCCAATTCCTGCGGTTCGGTCCATCAGGCACCCCACGTGTATTGAATTTACGACTGCTTCGCAGCCGGTCGGGGATAAATCCCCTCACCACAAAGTCATCAGCGTTCGACAGATGTTTGGAGAGCCGCATGGCCAACGCTTTACCCGACCTGAAACTATTACGCATCTTCGTCAGCGTGGTCCGTCATCAGGGTTTCGCCAACGCGCAACAGGAACTCAACCTGTCGACTTCGGCGATCAGCACCTACATGAGCCAGCTCGAAGCCGCGCTCGGTCTGGTGCTGTGCCATCGCGGCCGTGGCGGGTTCAGCCTGACCAGAAAGGGTGAGCTGTTCCATCAGGAAACCCTGCGCCTATTGGCCGAACTCGAAGGCTTCGAGCAATACGCCGCCGCGCTCAAAGGCGAACTGCGCGGCACGCTCAACCTCGGGGTGATCGACTCGACCGTCAGCGACAAGGCCCTGCCGTTCGCCGAAGCCATCGGCGCCTACAGTCAGGAACACCCAGCGGTGCATTTGCATTTGTCGGTGATGAGCCCTTATGAGTTGCAACTCGGAGTGCAAGACAACCGCCTCGATCTGGCCATTGGTGCGTTCTCCACGCGCATGAGCGGTCTGGTCTACATGCCGCTGTACCGCGAGCAACACTGGCTGTATTGCAGCAGCCGACACCCGTTGTTCAACGAGCGGCGCATTCCCGAACAAGTCATTACCCAGCAACGCATGGTCGGCCGTGGCTACTGGAGTCAGGCGGAACTCGCCCGCCACGGTTTCAAGCACAGCGCCGCGACCGTGGAGAGTATGGAAGCGCAGCTGATTCTGGTGCTGTCCGGCGCCTACATCGGTTATCTGCCGGAGCATTACGCCCAGGCTTGGGCCGACAAGGGCGATTTGCGCGTGCTGCTGCCGGCGACCTTCGGTTATCAGGCGCCGTTCTCGATGATCATGCGCCGTGGCCGCAGTCGTGAGCCGCTGATCCAGACGTTCCGCGATTTGCTCAAAGCCCAGCTCAATCAGGCCTAAGAATATGTCCAGACCCCAATGCCCGCGCTGCCTGCGCCCACAAACCCATTGCCTGTGCGCGCTGATCCCCAGTCTCGACAGCCGCACCCGGGTGTTGCTGTTGCAGCATCCGAGTGAGGTCAATCATGCGTTGAACACCGCGCGGCTGGCGGCGCTGGGTTTGACCAATGCCGAACTGATCGTCGGTGAGGTGTTCGAGGATTTGCCGACGCTGTTGAACCGGCCGGGGTATCAGGCGCGTTTGCTGTTTCCGGCGGACGATGCGCAGCCGATGCAGGCTTACGGCGAGTCCGAGCAACCGCTGTTGCTGGTCGTGCCGGACGGCACTTGGCGCAAGGCGCGCAAGATGTTGCACCTCAATCCGCTGTTGGCGGCGTTGCCGCGGGTGACGCTGGCCGAAGGTGGTGTGTCGCGGTATCGGTTGCGCAAGGCACCGGGGCCGGGGGCGTTATCGACGCTTGAAGCGATTGTGCAGGCGTTGCAGACGCTGGAAGCCCCGGCCTCATTCGAGCTGTTGCTCAAGCCGTTCGAGGCATTGATCGACGGGCAGATTGCAGCGATGGGGGAGGAGGTTTTTCAGCGTAATCATGCTGACAGATGATGGTTCCCACGCTCTGCGTGGGAACCATCATTGGCTACCGCTCGCGCATTGCCTCGGTACGGGCCTTGAGCACCGGTTTCAGCAGGTAATCCAGCACACTTTTCTCCCCGGTAATAATGTCCACCGTTGCTACCATCCCCGGAATGATCAGCAACGGTTTCACATCCCCGCCCAAGTGGTTTTTATCGGTGCGCACCTGAATCAGGTAAAAGCTGTTGCCCTTGTCATCGGTGATCGTGTCGGCACCGATCAACTCAAGTTTGGCGCTCAACCCGCCGTAGATCGTGTAGTCGTAGGCACTGAACTTGACCATGGCTTTCTGGCCCGGATGCAGGAATGCCACGTCCTGCGGTCGCACCTTGGCTTCGATCAGCAGGTTGTCTTCCAGCGGCACGATTTCGACCATGTCGCTGCCCGGCTGGACCACGCCGCCGATGGTGTTGACCTTCATTTGCTTGATCACCCCACGCACTGGCGAGGTCACGGTGGTGCGGCTGACGCGGTCGTCGATGGCGATGCTCGACGCGGTGATTTTCGACAGGTCGGTGCGTTTCTCGTTCAGCTCCTTGGCGGCCTCGGAGCGGAAGGTTTGCTCCGACTCGTCGATCTTGCTGCGGATCTCGGCAATCGCCGATTCCGCCCGGGGAATCGCCAGTGTGGTGGCATTCAGCGAGCCACGAATTTCCACCGCACTGCGCTTGAGCCGCAGGATTTCCACCGGCGACACCGCGCCGGTTTTCACCAGCGGTTCGGACATGTTCATCTCTTGTTGCAACAGCGCCAGGCTTGAACTGAACTGGCCCTGCTTGGAGCGAAACTCCGCCAGTTCCTGAGTCTTCTGCCGCAGTTGTTCGCTGAGGGTGCGTTGTTCGCTGGCCAGCCGTCGCTGGCGTTGTTCGTACAGCGAGCGTTCGTCTTCGGCGACTTGCGGTGCCTTGGCGATCACTTCATCGGAGAGCTTGAACGGCCGGCCTTCAGACTCCGCCGACAAGCGTTCGACCTGCGCGGTCAGCGCATAACGGTCGGCCTCGCTCTCACCCTTGTTCGAGCGAAACCGCGTGTCATCCAGGCGCAGTAGGGTGTCGCCCTTGTTCACCATCTGCCCTTCGCGGACAAAAAGCTCGGTGACGATCCCGCCCTCAAGGTTCTGGATCACTTGAACCTTGCTCGACGGAATCGCCTTGCCTTCGCCCATGGTTACTTCTTCGAGCACCGCGAACTTGGCCCAGACCAGTGCGCTGATCAGCAGGCCCGCCGCCAGCCACACAGTAATCCGTGACCAGCGTGGCGAATCCTGTAACGAGGCGCCGGCGGTTTCCGGCATGAACTCGGCCTCGGCGCTTTTGCCGAAGCTGTCGAAGTAGCCGCGTGATTTGCCATCGGATGCAGCAGACATGGCTTACTCCTAGACCGCCGCCGAGCCGACACGGCCCTTGCGCAGTGCATCGATGACCGCTTCTTTCGGGCCGTCAGCGACGACCCGGCCGTTGTCCAGCACCAGCAAGCGATCCACCAGACTCAGCATCGAGGTGCGGTGGGTGACCAGCAGCAGGGTTTTGCCTTGTACCCAGCCATGCAGTTTCTGGCGCAGCAGGTCTTCGCTGCTGTTGTCCATGGCGCTGGTGGGTTCGTCGAGCAGCATGATCGGTGGATCGAGCAGCAACGCACGGGCCAGCAACACCGCTTGACGTTGACCGCCGGAGAGCAACTGTCCGCGCTCGCCCACCGGCCGGTCGAAACCTTGTGGATGCTGGCGGGCGAGTTCGGTGACGCCGGTCAGTTCGGCGACTTCCAGCATGCGTGAATCGCTGATGTAGCGCGCGCCGAGGGTCAGGTTGTCGCGCAGGCTGCCGGCCAGCAGCGGCAAGTCGTGGGCGACGTAACCGATCTGCTGGCGAAGGTCGGCGACATCCAGTTGC
The DNA here is from genome assembly GCF_059716105.1 of Pseudomonas sp. LBUM1652. NCBI lineage: Bacteria > Pseudomonadati > Pseudomonadota > Gammaproteobacteria > Pseudomonadales > Pseudomonadaceae > Pseudomonas > Pseudomonas sp. LBUM1652. Next base: position 1,778,559 of record NZ_CP166804.1, read on the forward strand.
TGCAGCGCGAGGCCGTCGAGCAGTAACTGGCCTTCCTCGGGCTCGTAAAAACCCATCACCAGCCGCGCCAGGGTGCTTTTACCCGAACCGCTGCGGCCGATGATGCCGACCCGTTCACCGGGTTTCAGGCTGAAACTGACATTGCTCAGGGCCGGCGCGTTCTGGCCGTTGTAGTGGAACGTCACACCGTTTACGTCGAGGGCGCCTTGCAGTTGTGTGCGTTCCAGTGGCCGCTGTTTACCGTCACGCTCCTGGGGCAGGGCCATCAGCGCATCGGTGCTTTTCATGGTCAGTTGCGCTTGCTGGTAGCGGGTGATCAGCCCGGCGATCTGCCCCAGTGGCGCCAGCACGCGGCTGCCGAGCATGTAGGTCGCCACCAATGCGCCGACACTAAGGTTGCCGGCGATGATGCTGTAGACCCCGGCGACAATTGTCGCCATCCCCGAGAACTGCTGAATGAACAGCGTGCCGTTGGTGGCCAGCGCCGAGAGGTTGCGCGCGTGGCTGTCGAGACGGGTGAGGGCGCCGTGGGTGCTTTCCCATTTGTGCTGGCGCTCGCTTTCGGCGCTGCACGCCTTGAGGGTTTCCAGGCCACCGAGGGTTTCGATCAGCAGCGCCTGGCGTTCAGCGCCGAGGCTCAGACTCTTCTGCACCGTGTCGCGCAGGCGCACCTGAATGATCATCGCGAAGATGATGGTCAGCGGAAACGCCAGCAGCGGAATCACCACCAACCAGCCGCCGAGCAGGCCGATCACCACCAGCATCAACACCACGAAGGGCAGGTCGATCAGGCTGGTCAGGGTCACGGCCGTGAGGAATTCACGCAAGCCCTGAAAGTCATGAATGCTCTGGGCGAAACCGCCGATGGTCGCCGGCCGCGCCTTCATCGACATGCCGGTGATGCGCTCGAATAAAGTCGCGGAAAGGATCACGTCGGTTTTCTTGCCGGCGGTGTCGAGCAAGTGTGCGCGCACTACCCGCAGCACCAGTTCGAAACCGGTGCCGATCAACAGCCCGATCGACAGCACCCATAGGGTCGACGTGGCCTGATTGGGCACCACGCGGTCGTAGGTCTGCATGACGAAAAGCGGCACCATCAGGCCTAACAGGTTGATCAGAAAACTGGCGAGGATCGCGTCGCTGTACAGCCATTTCGACAGCTTCAGGGTGTCGCGAAACCACGCATGCACCCGTGGCACCAGCGGAGAACGCAGATCTTCGAGTTCGTGGCGTGGCCGGGCGAACAAGGCCTGGCCACTGTAGTGTTCGCTGAGTTCTTCGCGGCTGACCCATTGCTCGCCGCCATCGGCTTCACTGGGCAGAATCAGCGCTTTACCGTCATCGCCAAACCGCCGCAGCACGGCGGTACGACCGTCGTTGAGCAGCAGCAGAATCGGCAGATTCAGTGGCGAGATGTCTTTCAGTTCACGGCGCAACAGTCGCGCCTGCAACCCGGCCCGGGCGGCGGCGCGGGGCAGCAGATCCAGGCTCAGGCGTTGTTTGTTCAGGGGCAGCCCGGCACTCAGGCTGGCGCGACTGACCGTCGCGCCATGGAGTTTGCAGAGGATCAACAGACCGTCGAGTAACGGATCATCGAAGCTCAGCCGCGGATCGACCCCTACGTTACCGGGTTCCATGCTGGTCATATTGATCGCTCCCCTGTTACCGCTTCATTTGGCCTACTGATCGTTCCCACGCTCTGCGTGGGAATGCCTCCAGGGACGCTTTGAGTCCAGTGACGCGGAGCGTCACGGGCTGCATTCCCACGCGGAGCGTGGGAACGATCAGGATCAGCAGCCTTCGGCAGGAGGTTTACGTCATTTCAGCTCTGGCAGACGTGCTTCGTTCTTCACCTCGGTTGTGGCGATCGCATCGGCCGGCAGCACCACCCGTTGCTTGCTCAGCAACTGGCCCATGTTCGCCAGCACGCGGTACATCGAATATTCCTCGGTGTAGCGGATTTCGGTGTAGCGACGGTTGGCGTTGTAGAGCTCGTTTTCGCTGTCGAGCAAGTCGAGCAGGGTACGTTGGCCGAGGCCGAACTGATCCTGATACGCGGCGCGCACACGCTTGGTGGTGTCGGCGTATTCGCGGGCGGTCGGGGTTTGTTTCTTGGCGTTCTCCATGGCGTTCCAGGCCAGGCGAATGTTTTCATTGAGCTGGCGCAGGGCGTTGTTGCGGATGTCCATCGCCTGATTGATGTCGTGGGCGTTCGCAGCCAGGCGAGCCTTGTCGCTGCCGCCGCGGAACAGGTTGTAGTTCATCACCACACCCACACGCCATTCGTTGTCGTGGCCCTCATCGCCCTGCACGTTGTTGTTCGCGCCGACCGCCGCCTCTGCGTCGAAACGTGGGTAGAACGGCGACTTGGCAACTTCGTATTGGCTTTCGGCCGATTGCACGTCGGCCTGGGCGGATTTCAGGTAAGGGTTGTTGTCGACCATGCTCTGCTGGGCTTCGCGCAGATCGGTAGGCAATTCGCCGCGGGTCGAGGCGGGGGTTTCCAGCTCATCGGGCATGCGCCCGACCACGCTGTAGAAGTTGGCTTCGGCATCGGACAGATCGACTTCGGCGGTGTCGAGGTTGTTTTGCGCCAGCGCCTTACGGGCTCCCGACTGGTCGGAGTCGGCGGTGCTGCCAACGCCGCGCTCGGTGCGCAGGCCGATCTGATCGTTGACGCGCAAGTGTGCTTGCAGGTTGTTGGTAGCCAGGGTCACCAGTTCGCGGCGCTTGAGCACTTCGAGATACACCTCGATGGTGCGCAAGGCCAGATCCTGCGCGGTGCCTTGCGCATAGTAGGCGCGCGAGTTGGACACGCCCTTGGTGCGCTCGACCTCGTTGGCGGTGTTGAAACCGTCGAACAGCATCTGCCGCAAGCGCAGCTCGGATTGTGTGTAATTGAGAATGCGCGTGTCGTGATTGCCAAACGCGCGGGTGTTGGTGTTGTCGCTGTAGCCGCGACCATAAGCGGCGTTCAAATCGACCGACGGATAGAAGCCGCCCTTGGCGACTTTGACTTGTTCATCTGCCGACAGGCGTGCGTCCACGCGCGAAGCAAGTTCCGGGTGTGTAGCGATAGTGCTCTGGATGGCTTCGGTGAGGTTCATGGCCTGGGCTTGAGAAGTGCAAGCCATGGCCAGCAAAACCGCGCTGCAGAGGGGGGTTAGAACGCGCATGGGTGCATCTCCCTGAGTCCTGATGGTGTCTTACTGTCGCCAAATATTTGACGATATTTTTAGGTGTAAGCGTTTCACTCTTGTAACAACAGAGCTAAGAACATCCTGAAGCGTAGCTAAGAAAAAATTTTCATAAGGCTTATGCCGAAAAAAACTTATGCGCTTTGTAAAAACCGGCACATTGTTCAGCTCGAAAGCCTTTGTTTTATGCGCTTCAGGGAGCTCAAAAAGGCTTGAGGAAAGTTCCATTCACTTTGCGACATACGGCGAAGTACTGCTGAAGGGGAGGGACGCGTAACGGTCAATGAGTGACAGATTTTTGTCACTTGGGTGATTCACCACCGTTACGTAGCGTTAGTAGGCGTGCTGCCTTGATCAGGATTCGGAAGTGCTTGATAGCACTCAAGTTTCCCGCTCAGACAGAACCTGCGAAACGAACTGTCGAGGGTGCGAGCGTCGCCCCGACAACCCGATTGAGCCATGGGCTGCTTCGCGAACCAGTGCCGACGGTGGTCGGCAGCGGAGGATTTCACATGGCAACGCTCATCGGCACCGTTACTAAAGTCATTGGTCAGGTTTTCGCGCAGGGCATCGACGGCACTCGTCGCGCCTTGGTCGAGGGCGACAAGTTGTTTGCCGGCGATCAACTGATCACCGGAGCCGAAGGCGCCGTCGCCGTTCATCTGCAAAATGGCCAGGATTTGACCTTGGGCCGCGGCAGTAACCTGACCATGACCAGTGAGCTGCTGGCCGGGCAGGCAGCTCATGTGAACACCGCGGAGGCCGTGACCCCGAGCGACGCGCAACTGACCGATGTCGAGCAGATTCAGAAAGCCATCGCTGCCGGTGACGACCCGACCAAAACCGCCGAAGCCACCGCCGCCGGCCCCAACGCCCCCGGCAACCCCAGTGGCGAATTGGGCGGCGGGCACAGTTTTGTCCTGCTGACGGAAGTCGGCGGGCGGGTCGATCCGATCATCGGGTTCCCCACCGCCGGGTTCAACGGCATTCCCGAGTTCCCCGAAGAGCGGCGTAACGCGGTCATCGACAATGGCGACAATGGCGACGACGGCGTCACACCCGTTGTGCCACCGCCGCCGGTGAATAATCTGGTGACCCTCAACGGCCTGGCGACGCCCGGCGGAGAGCTGAACCTCAATGAAGCCAACCTGCCAGACGGCTCGGCGGCCAATCCCGGCGCCCTGACCCAGAGCGGCAGCTTCACCGTATCGGCGCCGGACGGTTTGACCAGCCTCAGCATCGGCGGCATCAACCTGATCAACGGCGGCGTGGCGGTCGGCTTCCCGCAGTCGATCACCACGCAACTGGGCAACACCCTGACGATCACCGGTTACAACCCGGCGACAGGCGTGGTCACTTACAGCTACACGCTCAATGGCAATGAAACCCACGCGGCGGGTGACGGCAGCAATAGTCTCAGTGAACAATTCACCGTGATTGCTGGCGACAGCAATGGCGACACCGCGACCGGAACGCTGGACGTCAACATCACTGATGACGTGCCCAGAGCGATCGATGACAGCAATGGCACCGCCTCGGAAACCCAACTCACGCTGACCGGCAACGTTCTGACCAACGATGTACAAGGCGCTGACCGCGTTCCGACCGGTCCCATTACGCCCGGTACGTTCACCGGGACTTACGGCACGCTGGTGCTCAACGCCAACGGCACTTACACCTACACCCTGAACACCAGCGACGCCGATTTCAAAGCCCTGAACGGCGGCGGCAACGGCACGGAAACGTTCACCTATACCCTCACTGATGCCGACGGCGATACCAGCACCGCCAACCTCGTTTTGCAGATCAACAACAATGACGATCCGGTGGTGATCAACGGTTTGAACGTCGAGGGCGGGGAACTGACGGTTTACGAGCAAAATCTTAGCGACGGCAGCGCACCGGACTCGTCCGCGTTGACTCAAAGCGGCACCTTCAGCATCACCGCGCTGGACGGCGTAACAACCCTGACGGTTGGCGGTATCGCAGTGGTCACCAACGGCGTGGCCGCAGGCTTCCCGCAATCGATCACTACACCTTTGGGCAGCACGCTCACCATCACCGGGTTCAACGCCGCAACCGGCGTTGTCAGCTACAGCTACACCCTCGCCGATAACGAAGCGCATCCGACCGCCAACGGCGCCAACAACCTGCCTGAGCAATTCGCTGTCACCGTGGTCGACGACAACGGTACCACTGCCAATGCGACCCTCGACGTGAACATCGTCGACGACTTGCCAAAAGCCGTGGACGACAGCAACCCAACCACCGCCTCGGAAAGCCAGCTCACGCTGACCGGCAACGTCCTGACCAACGACGTACAAGGCGCCGACCGCGTGCCGACCGGCCCGATCACTGCCGGCACTTTCACCGGGACTTACGGCACGTTACAGCTCAACGCCAACGGCACTTACACCTACACGCTGAACATCAGCGACGCCGACTTCAAAGCCTTGAACGGTGGCGGCAACGGCACGGAAACGTTCACCTATACCCTCACCGATGCCGACGGCGATACCAGCACCGCGAATCTGGTTTTGCAGATCCACAACAACGACGACCCGGTGATCATCAACGGCCTGGATGTGAATGGCGGCGAGCTGACGGTTTACGAGCAAAACCTCAGCGACGGCAGTGCGCCGGATTCCACTGCGCTGACTCAAAGCGGCACCTTCAGCATCACCGCGCTGGACGGCGTAACAACCCTGACCGTTGGCGGTATCAATGTCGTCACCGGCGGCGTGGCCGCAGGCTTCCCGCAATCGATCACTACACCTTTGGGCAGCACGCTCACCATCACCGGGTTCAACGCCGCAACCGGCGTTGTCAGCTACAGCTACACCCTCGCCGATAACGAAGCGCATCCGACCGCCAACGGCGCCAACAACCTGCCTGAGCAATTCGCTGTCACCGTGGTCGACGACAACGGCACCACGGCCAACGCGACCCTTGACGTCAACATCGTCGATGACCTGCCCAAAGCCGTGGACGACAGCAACCCAACCACCGCTTCGGAAAGCCAGCTCACGCTGACCGGCAACGTCCTGACCAACGACGTACAAGGCGCTGACCGCGTCCCAACCGGCCCAATCACTGCCGGCACTTTCACTGGGACTTACGGCACCTTGGTGCTCAACGCCAACGGCACTTACACCTACACGCTGAACATCAGCGATGCCGACTTCAAAGCCTTGAACGGTGGCGGCAACGGCACGGAAACTTTCACCTACACCCTCACCGATTCGGACGGTGACACCAGCACTGCGAATCTGGTTTTGCAGATCCACAACAGCGACGACCCGGTGATCATCAACGGCCTCGATGTCAACGGCGGCGAGCTGACGGTTTACGAGCAAAACCTCAGCGACGGCAGTGCGCCGGACTCCACCGCGCTGACTCAAAGCGGCACCTTCAGTATCACTGCGCTGGACGGCGTCACCACGCTGACCGTCGGCGGCATTGCAGTGGTCACCAACGGTGTGGCCGCAGGCTTCCCGCAATCGATCACTACACCTTTGGGCAGCACGCTCACCATCACTGGATTCAACGCCACAACCGGCGTGGTCAGCTACAGCTACACCCTCGCCGATAACGAAGCGCATCCGACCGCCAACGGCGCCAACAACTTGCCCGAGCAATTTGCGGTCACCGTGGTCGATGACAACGGCACCACCGCCAATGCGACCCTCGACGTGAACATCGTCGACGACTTGCCAAAAGCGGTGGACGACAGCAACCCAACCACCGCTTCGGAAAGCCAGCTCACGCTGACCGGCAATGTGCTGACCAACGATGTGCAAGGCGCCGACCGCGTGCCGACCGGGCCGATCACTGCCGGCACATTTACCGGGACTTACGGCACCTTGGTGCTCAACGCCAACGGCACTTACACCTACACGCTGAACATCAGCGATGCCGACTTCAAAGCCTTGAACGGTGGCGGCAACGGCACGGAAACTTTCACCTACACCCTCACCGATTCGGACGGTGACACCAGCACTGCGAATCTGGTTTTGCAGATCCACAACAACGACGATCCAGTGATCATCAACGGCCTGGATGTGAATGGCGGCGAGCTGACGGTTTACGAGCAAAACCTCAGCGACGGCACCAGCCCCAACACCCCGGCGCTGACCCAGAGCGGCACCTTCACCGTAACCGCCCTCGATGGTCTGCAAACCCTGACCGTGGGCGGCATAAACGTGGTGACCGGCGGCGTGGCCGCAGGCTTCCCGCAATCGATCGTCACGCCGCTGGGCAGCACGCTGACCATCACGGGTTACAACCCGACAACCGGCGTGGTCAGCTACAGCTACACCCTGGTCGACAACGAAACCCATCCGAACGCCAACGGCGCCAACAGCATCACCGAGAACTTCAACGTCGTCGCCACAGACACCGACGGCAGCACTGCCAGCGGCCAGATCAACGTCAACATCGTCGATGACCTGCCGAGCGCCTATCCCGATGCGGCGTCGGTGGCCGAGGGCGGTACCGTCAGCGGCAATGTGCTGAATAACGACATCGGCGGCGCCGACGGCCCGGCGGTTACCGGCGCGGTGGTCGGCGTGCGTGCAGGTTCCGACACGTCGACCTCGGCCATCGGTGGCTTGAACGCGCAAATCAACGGCACCTACGGCTACCTGACGCTCGATGCCAACGGCAACGCGGTCTACCACAGCAATCCGAATGGGGTGAACGGCCCCGGTGCGGTGGATGTGTTCACCTACACCGTGCGCGATGCCGACGGTGACGAAAGCACCACGACCATCACCATTGATGTAGCCAACAGCAAACTGTATGCGGTCAGTGACACCGACGTCACCGTCTTTGAGAAAGCCCTCGACCTGACCAAGGACGGCGCCGATCTGGCCCCTGGTACGGTCACCGGCAGCGACCCGACCAACACTGGCGAAACCGCGTCGGGCACGCTGGTCGGCTCGGTCACCGGTGCGGTCGGTGCGATCAGCTATGCGCTGGTTGGCAGTGCCACCGGCAACTACGGGCAGATCGTGCTCAATTCCAACGGCACTTACACCTACACCCTGACAGCGCCGGCGACCACCTCGCCGAATGCCGACGACGGCGCCAACACCCTGACCGAATCCTTCACCTATCAGGCCACCGATTCGCTGGGCAATATTGTCACCAGCACCATCGTTGTCAGCATCGTCGATGACGTGCCAAAAGCTGTGAACGACAGCAACGCGAACACCGCTTCGGAATCGTTGCTGACCCTCAACGGCAATGTGCTGACCAATGATGTTCAAGGTGCGGACGTGGTCGCGACCGGGCCGATCACTGCCGGCACGTTTGTCGGGACTTACGGCACCCTGGTGCTCAACGCCAACGGCACTTACACCTACACGCTGAACACCAGCGACGCCGATTTCAAAGCCCTGAACGGTGGCGGCAACGGCACGGAAACCTTCACCTACACCCTCACCGATGCCGACGGCGACACCAGCACCGCCAACCTGGTGCTGAACATCCACAACAACAACGATCCGGTGATCATCAACGGCCTCGACGTCTACGGCGGCGAACTCACCGTCTACGAGAAAAACCTCAGCGACGGCACCAGCCCCAACACCCCGGCGCTGACCCAAAGCGGCACCTTTACCGTCACCGCGCTTGATGGCCTGCAAACCCTTACCGTCGGCGGGATCGCGGTGGTCACCAACGGCGTGGCCGCAGGTTTCCCGCAATCGACTGTTTCGCCACTGGGCAGCACGTTCACCATCACCGGTTACAACCCGGCGACCGGTGTGGTCAGCTACAGCTACACCCTGGTGGATAACGAAACCCATCCAAATGCCAACGGTGCCAACAGCCTCACCGAGAACTTCACAGTGGTGGCGACCGACACCGATGGCAGCACCGCCAGCGGCCAGATCAACGTCAACATCGTCGATGACCTGCCGACCGCCAAACCCGACACCGGCTCAGTGGCGGAGGGCGGCACGGTCAATGTCAGCGTTTTGGGTAATGACCTCAGCGGTGCCGATGGCGCGGCCACGGTGGTCGGCGTGCGCGCCGGCAGCAACACCGGCACCTCGGCCGTCGGCGGCCTCAACAGCAATATCAACGGCGCCTACGGTTACCTGACCCTGGACGCGGCGGGCAACGCCGTTTACCACAGCAACCCGAACTCGGTGAGCCCGCCGGGCGCCACTGACACCTTCACCTACACCATCCGTGACAGTGACGGCGATGAAAGCACCACGACCATCACCATCAACGTCGCTGACTGCAAGCTCGTGGCCTCGGTCGATCAGGACGTGACGGTTTACGAAAAAGCTCTCGACCTGACCCAGAACGGCCAGGATCTGGCCCCCGGCACGGTCACCGGCAGCGATCCGACCAACACTGGCGAAACCGCCACCGGAACACTGGTTGGCGCCGTCACCGGCGGCAGTGGCGCGATCACTTACACACTGGTCGGCAGCGCCACCGGCACCTACGGGCAGATTCAGCTCAATGCCGACGGCACCTACACCTACACGCTGACTTCGGCGCCGAAAACCTCTCCGAACGCCAACGACGGGGCCAACACCCTGAGCGAAAGTTTCACCTACAAAGCCACCGACGCGCTGGGCAACAGCACCACCAGCACCCTCGTCGTCAACATCGTCGACGACGTGCCGAAAGCCGTGGCCTCGGATCGTTCGGTGACAGCGGTGGAGATCGATTCCAATCTGCTGATCGTCCTCGACATCTCCGGCAGTATGGCTGACGCGTCCGGCGTGCCGGGCCTGTCGCGGCTGGCGCTGGCCAAGCAGGCCATCAGCGCCTTGCTCGACAAGTACGATGATCTGGGCGATGTGAAAGTGCAGCTCGTCACCTTCAGCAGCAACGCCACTGACAGAACCGCGGTGTGGGTGGACGTGGCCACGGCCAAAACCATTCTCGCCGGGCTCACGGCGGGTGGCGGCACCAACTACGACGCCGCCGTGGCGGTGATGCAAACTGCGTTCAATACCTCGGGCAAACTCACCGGGGCGCAGAACGTTGGCTACTTCTTCTCCGACGGCAAACCCAACGAAGGCGACATCAACGCCGCTGACGAAGCCGCGCTGAAAAACTTCCTCGATGCCAACAACATCAAGAACTACGCGATCGGCCTGGGCAGCGGCGTGAGCAATGCCAACCTCGATCCACTGGCCTACGACGGCATCAACCACACCAACACCAACGCGGTGGTGGTCACCGACCTCAACCAGCTCAACTCTGTGCTGTCGGGCACCGTGGAAGGCGCGCCCGTTACCGGTTCGTTGCTGGGCCAGGGCGGCACCTTCGGCGCCGATGGCGGGTTCATCAAATCCATCGTGGTTGACGGCACCACCTACACCTACGATCCGAAAGCCAACGGCGGCCAGGGTTCGCTGGTGCCAAGCGGCGGCGTCAATCACGGCACGTTCAACACCGTAAACAACACGTTGAGCATCGCCACCAACAACAGCGGCACGTTGCTGATCAACCTCGACACCGGCGAGTACACCTACACCTCGCAAAAAACCACCACCACGGTGATCACCGAGAACATCGGCTTCACCGTGAGTGACAACGACGGCGACCTCGCCAGCTCGACGCTGACCGTGAAGGTGATCCCCAACGCGCCGCCAGTGGCGATGGACGACCACATCATCACCAACGTGCTGTCGGGCAACATCGTCGTGCCGGGTGAGCTGCTGCTGGCCAACGACACCGATCCGAACGGCGATACGCTCAACGCTACGCCAACCAGCTTCAACACCGGCTGGATCTCGAAAGCGGCGGACTTCACCGGCACTGGCGCCATCAGCTTCACCGGCACCAACCCCAACACCGCCGCCAACCAGAACCTGGCCAACGTGCGCAATTCGTTCTCGGCCAACGCGGCGACCATGACCGCCGTGCTGGTGGTCAGCGGCTACCTCGGTGCGGTGACCAACACCAACGCCAACGATGAAGATCGCATCACCGTCAACCTGCGCCAGGGCGAAACCCTCAATCTGGATCACAACCTGGCAGCCGGTAACGTCAGCATGGAGTACTCGATCAACGGTGGCGCCTACATGGCGCTGGCGGACGGCCAAACCCTCACCGCGACGTCGAACGGCGTCTACCAGATCCACATCACCAACATCACCAACCCCACGGGTGGTAACGCCAACGGGTCGGAAAACTACCAACTGACCATGACCCTCAACTACGCCGGGGCACATGACATCACTCCGGATTACAACGGCACCTACACCGCCAACGACAACCACGGTGGCAGCGACACGGCCGCCGTAACCATCAGCTATCAGGATGGTCACACCCTCACCGGCACTGCGGGCGATGACGTGCTGGTGGCCGGCACCGGCAACAACATCCTCAACGCGGGCGACGGTAACGACGTGCTCACCGCAGGCTCCGGCAATAACGAAATGCACGGCGGCGCCGGTAACGACTTGATCTACAGTGGCCCGGGCAATGACCTGCTCGACGGCGGCAGCGGCATCGACACCGCGAGCTACGCCCATGCCACTGCCGGGGTCACGGTCAACCTCGGCCTGCTTGGTGCGCAAAACACCCTTGGCGCCGGGACGGACACCCTGACCGGCATCGAAAACCTCGTCGGCTCGAACTTCAACGACAGTCTGACCGGCGACAACAATAACAACGTGATCAACGGCGGTCTGGGCAACGACACCCTCAACGGTGGCGGCGGCGATGACCTGCTGATCGGCGGTCTGGGCAACAACACGATGACCGGCGGCGCAGGGGCTGACACCTTCCAGTGGCTCAAAGGCAACAGTGGCCACGACCTCATCACCGACTTCACCCCCGGCACCGACAAGCTCGACCTGTCGCAACTGCTGCAAGGTGAAAACGGCAGCACGTCGTCACTCGATGACTACCTGCACTTCACTGTCACTGGCAGCGGCGCGTCGGTGCTCACCAGCATCGACGTCAGCGCCATGGCCGGCGCCACGCCGAACCAGACCATCGACCTGGCCGGCGTCAACCTGGCTAGCCACTATGGTGTTACGCCGGGGGCGGGTGGGGTGATTGCCAGCGGGCATGACACGGCGACGATCATCAGCGGCATGTTGAATGATCATTCGTTGAAGGTGGATACGGTGTGATTGGCCTTTGATCCAGGCCTGAAACGACAAAACCCGCCGTCCCGGTTGAACGGGGCGGCGGGTTTTTCATGCCCAAGACAGGTGTTATCTGAGGGGCTGCCTTCGCGAGCAGGCTCGCTCCCACCATTGACCGCGTTCCACTGTGGGAGCGAGCCTGCTCGCGAAGGGGCCAGAGTTGCCATCGAATGCTCAGCGGGTGTTCACCACGCCGGCATCAGCCCGGCAACTCCAGATTATCCAGCACCCGATTCACCGCCAGTTCTCCCAGCATGATCAGTTGCGCAATGCCCTGTAGGGTTCTGCGCTGCGACGCGGGTATGAGATGGGCGAAGTCATTGGCGATGGTTCGTGCTGAAGCGAGGGTTTCGCAGGCATCGGCCAGTAGCTCCTCGTTTTTGAAGTCCGCGGTAGCGGCGTACATTCTGCGGTTTTTACGTGGCGGAGGCGTCGAGCCAGGCGAGCAGAGGTAATGATCGAGGGCGCGGTCGGCGGCTTCGTTGAGCTTTTTCGAGTCGAGGGATTCGTAGGGGGAGGTGGGGTCGGTTTCAGGCGGGTTGGGCGTTGGTTTGATCATGGTTAAAGTCTCTAGAGTAGTGAAGCTACCACCGTTCGCTGCTAACGAAGGAGGTGGCGGCTGTACGCGGGTTAGCAGACCAGGACTCTAGAACCCGGCGCACCGAAGTGCCCCACGCAAAGCCGCCATAACGGCAACGGACTTTGTGCGTCTAGAGAAAACCCGGGCTGCTAAACCCGATCACTGAAAAGTCAGCGACCGAGCCACAATAGAACCCGCCCCCAAGGCGCACAAGCCGGCGGATTCTGGCGTAGCTGTAGGCAATTACGCAAGGCTGTGTAGCCTCAGAGAGTGTTTGCAGGCCTGGTTTAAACGTAGGTGTTTAAAGTCAAAAGATCGCAGCCTGCGGCGGCTCCTACAGAGGATCTTCATGAGCTGCCGCAGGCTGCGATCTTTTAGCGTTTCAGGATTTACGCAGGGTCTTCTGCCGAAGAATATAAACCGTCACCAACACCGCACTGGTCAGCATGAACCCTCGCGCCCACGGCAGCGGCACCAGATAGCAGGAAAACAGTATGCTCGCCCACATCAGCCCGATCGCGTAGACCTTGCCCTTGAGCGGAATGCCGTTGCCATCGAGGTAATCGCGAATCCACGGCCCAAGGCGCGGATGCTCGACCAGCCAGCGATAAAAACGCGGAGAGCTGCGGGCGAAACACGCGGCCGCGAGCAATAGAAAGGGGGTAGTGGGCAGGACAGGCAGGAAAATCCCGATCACCCCCAATGCGACGCTAAGCCAGCCGATGGCCAGCAGGATGTAGCGCAACATCAGGGGGCGGTTGCCTATGGGGTTGTCCATAGGCCGTATCTTAGTGGTGACGAGGCTTGAGAATCGCCGGTTTTTCGTCTGGAGCCTGGCACAGCAGGTACAGCGCGGTCAGGGCTTCCGGGATCTGTACGATCATGTCGTCCATCAGGTTGGCGTCTTTGGCGATGTCTTCGAACTCTGGCTGTTCGTCGAACAGGCCCGAACCGACCATGATCGGCAGAAGCATTTCGCTGACTTCTTCTTCGGCGGTTTCGAACCATGCCGCTTCGCGCAGGAACACGCCTTCCATGAAGCCGATGCACCAGCCACGCAGTTCCGAATCGTCCGGCTCTTCGCCCAGATCCAGTTCGCATGGCAGTTCGAATTCTTCGTCGGACGCCAGTTGGCGGGCGATGTGCGCCTTGAGGCCGATCAGGGTGGCTTCGATCTCTTCGCGCTGTGCCTCGCTGCTGTAATGCGGCTCTTCGGCGAACAGGGCGTCGATCCACTCACGTTCCGATACGTCTTCCGCGCAGATCGACAACGCGGTGAGGTAACCGTGGGCGGCCACGTAATCCAGCGCCTCGTCATGCAGTTCGTCGGCGTCGAGGAAGACTTGCAGGCGGGTCAGTTGCTCAGCGAAGGACATTACGGGGCTACCTTGGGGGAATAAACAATGCGGGAATTCTAGGCCTTCTTGAGCGCTCAAGCCAGCCGCATGGCAGATTTGCCTGATTGCGGCAGGTTTCTCGAGTCTCTTATCAGCGGCACCCTCTGCGGGGGAGGGCTCGGGTATACTGCCGCGTTTTGCGATCCCTGCCCGTATTGCGGCCGCCATGCAACGCGCCCTTACGTTTTGTTTAAGCAGCTCAGGCTGTCTTGAACCAGCCTGAGCAGGGATGTTTCGGTAGATTTTTGGAGTTTTTATGCTCGAACAGGCTCAACGCGTCCTCAAGGACATCTTCGGCTACGACAGTTTCCGTGGCCGGCAGGGTGCAATCATTGAGCGCGTGGCCAGCGGCGGTGATGCGCTGGTGCTGATGCCTACCGGTGGCGGCAAGTCCCTGTGCTTTCAGGTGCCCGCGTTGTTGCGCGATGGCCTGGCGGTGGTGGTCTCGCCGTTGATCGCCTTGATGGACGATCAGGTCGCCACCCTTGAAGAGCTGGGTGTGGCCGCCGCCGCGCTGAACTCCACTTTGAGCGCCGAACAGCAGCGTGATCTGGCGGCGCGGATCAAGCGCGGTGAGGTGAAGATGTTGTATCTGGCGCCCGAGCGTCTGGTGCAGCCGCGCATGTTGTCGTTCCTGCAAGGGCTGAACATTGCCCTGTTCGCCATCGACGAAGCCCACTGCGTATCGCAATGGGGCCACGACTTCCGTCCGGAATACCTGCAACTTGGCCAATTGGCCGAGATGTTCCCCGATGTGCCGCGCATCGCCCTGACTGCCACCGCCGACAAGCGAACTCGCGAAGAAATCGTCACCCGCCTGCATCTGCAGAACGCCGAGCGCTTCCTGTCGAGCTTCGACCGGCCGAACATCTTCTATCGCATCGTGCCCAAGGAGCAGCCACGCAAGCAGTTGCTGGCGTTTCTGGCCGAGCGGCGCAGCGATGCCGGCATCGTCTATTGCCTGTCGCGTAAAAAGGTCGAGGAAGTTGCGGCGTTCCTCAGCGAGCAGGGTTTCCCGGCGCTGCCTTATCACGCCGGCCTGCCCAATGAGCTGCGTGCGTTCAATCAGAAGCGCTTCTTAAATGAGGAAGGGTTGATCATGGTCGCCACCGTGGCGTTCGGTATGGGCATCGACAAGCCCAACGTGCGCTTCGTCGCTCACCTCGATCTGCCGAAATCCCTTGAGGCGTATTACCAGGAAACCGGACGCGGCGGCCGTGACGGTCTGCCGGCGGATGCGTGGATGGCCTACGGCCTGCAAGACGTGGTGATGCTCAAGCAGATGCTGCAGAACTCCGAAGGTGACGAACGTCACAAGCGTCTGGAGCAGCACAAGCTTGACGCCATGCTGTCGCTGTGTGAGGAGACCCGCTGCCGTCGTCAGACCCTGCTGGCCTATTTCGATGAAGAGATGGCCGAACCTTGCGGCCATTGCGACAACTGCGTCGATGGCGTGCAGACCTGGGACGCCACCGAGCCTGCACGTCAGGCGCTGTCGGCGATCTATCGCACCGGTCAGCGTTATGGCGTCGGCCATCTGGTCGATGTGCTGCTGGGCAAGGACAACGAAAAGATTCGCAGCTTCGGCCATCAGCATCTCTCTGTGTACGGCGTCGGCAAGGCGCTGAGCGAGAGTGAATGGCGCTCGCTGTTCCGCCAGTTGGTGGCGCGCGGCCTGGCCGATGTCGATCACGAAGGCTACGGCGGCCTGCGTCTGAGCGACACCTGCCGGCCGCTGCTCAAGGGCGAGGTTACGCTGGAACTGCGCCGCGATCTCAAGCCGCAGGTCACCGCCAAAAGCGGCAGCAAGAGCCCGGCCAGCCAATTGGTGCGCGGCGAAGAGCGCG
Organism: Pseudomonas sp. LBUM1652; assembly: GCF_059716105.1. Lineage (NCBI taxonomy): Bacteria > Pseudomonadati > Pseudomonadota > Gammaproteobacteria > Pseudomonadales > Pseudomonadaceae > Pseudomonas > Pseudomonas sp. LBUM1652. The sequence goes on from NZ_CP166804.1 coordinate 1,794,711, forward strand.
AACAGTGGGAAGCCCTGCGTGCGCTGCGGCGCAAACTCGCCGAAGAGCATGGTGTGCCGCCGTACGTCATCTTCCCCGACTCGACCTTGCTGGAAATGCTCCGCAGCCAACCGACATCGCTGGCGGACATGGCTCGTGTCAGCGGCGTCGGCGCGCGCAAGCTGGAACGTTATGGCGAGGCCTTCCTCGAAGTGCTCGGCGGCGAAGCGGAGGCGCCGAAAGTGGTGGCCGACGTGCGTCACGAATTGATCACCCTGGCTCGCGCCGGCATGACGCCGATGCAGATCGCCGGTCAGTTGCAATGCTCGGAAAAGAACGTCTACACCATGCTCGCCGAGGCTATTGGCAAGCAGCAGTTATCGCTGGAGCAGGCGCTCGACCTGCCGGAAGAACTGATGGGTGAAGTGCAGGACGCATTCCTTGATGGCGAGGGCGAACTGCCGCCGGTCGCCGAAGTGGCTGAGCTGTTTGCTGGTCGTGTTCCAGAAGGTGTTCTTTATTGCGTGCGGGCTGCGCTGCAATCGGAATTCGAAATGTAAGGCGGCGTTTGCGCCAAGCCCCATACAGTTGTAACGATTCAGTACAGAGCGCCCCTTGCCTATAGCTGCAGCTCATGCTTAGCTGACTAATAATTAGTTTTTCTCTATTACTTCAGTTTAATCACGAGAGTTTTATGCCGTTAACCGATCAACACCGCTTTGGCATGCAACTGGCCCAGATGTCGCGCGGCTGGCGTGCCGAACTGGACCGCCGGCTGGCGGGCCTGGGGCTGTCCCAGGCACGCTGGCTGGTGCTGCTGCACCTGGCGCGTTTCGAAGACGCCCCGACCCAGCGAGAGCTGGCGCAAAGCGTCGGCGTTGAAGGCCCGACGCTGGCACGCTTGCTCGATAGTCTGGAAGGCCAGGGTCTGGTGCAACGCCAGTCCGTGATGGAAGACCGCCGGGCGAAAAAAATCGTCCTCTGCGCACCCGCACTGCCGCTTATCGAACAAATCGAAACCATTGCCACCCAACTGCGTCACGAATTGTTCGAAGGCGTCGACGAGGCGGATTTGAAGGTGTGCATGCGAGTTCACGGGCACATTCTGGGCAACCTGGAAAAATCTTGAGGCATAACCACGTGCCGGTTTTTTGAGGGATCGCGCTGAGCAAGCTATAAGAACTACTAGGCAATATCGTGTTCGTACCGGATGTGCGAACGCATAGAAGTCGGTTTTGCTTATTAAAGGGATGCTCATGCTCGCAAGTTGGCACGTGGTACTGCGCATTTGCGCCAAAGGGCTGTTGGTCGCTGGCGCCGTCGGCTATTCAACCTTGTCGTTGGCTCTGGGGCTGGGTGACATCACGGTTCATTCGGGCCTTAATCAGCCGCTCAAGGCCGATATTGCGCTGATCGATGTCGGTGCTTTGACGCAAAGTGACCTGTCGGTGAGCCTGGCCACGGCAGACGAATTCGGCAGTGCCGGGGTCGAACGGGTGTTCTTTCTCAACGACCTCAAGTTCACGCCGATCCTGCATGGCAATCGCCAGATGATCCGGGTCACCTCCAGCAAACCGGTCAATGAACCCTTTCTGAATTTCCTCGTGCAGCTCAATCAGCCCAATGGCCGCTTGTTGCGCGAATACACCGTACTGATCGATCCGCCGGGCTCGCCGGGTATCGTGCCAGCCACCGATGAACCGGATCCGCGCGCGCAGTCTTCGGCGTTTCCCACGGTCGAACCGGTCACCGCGCCGCCCCAGGCAGCGCAGGGCAAGCGCGGAACACCTGCGGTGCCACCACCGACGACGGCGCCGGCCAACGAGGCGCTGGCCGAGCAATTGGCCGCCAGCGTGCTGCAGAGCCAACAATTGCAAAAGTCCCTGGACGAGCTGAATGCGAAACTGCAGGCACAGGATGTGCAGATTGCCGACGGCAAGAAGCAGGTCAGTGATCTGCAGACACGCTTGGCCGAATCTCAGAAGCCACCGCCAGCGCCGGTGGTAACTCCGGCACCTGCTGCGGTTGTTGTACCGGTCGAGTCCACGGACGACGGGTTGAACTGGCCACTGCTCGGAGGTCTGTTGTTACTGCTGGGGGCATTGGCTGCGTTGTTCGTTCACCGTCGACGCCAACAACAGATGCCGAGTGACGCACCAGTGCCGCTGTTGCCGCTGCGCAATGAGGTCGATGTGGATGAACCCGAGAGCGCCGAACCGGCCAGGACTCACGCCTCAGCCGAGCATCGTGAAGAGCCGGCGGCGGGTGATGTCCTGGAAGCCGTGGGCATTTACCTGGCATACGGGCGACTTGGCGAAGCAGCCGGGTTGTTGCGCGATGCGCAGCATAAGGAGCCGGAGCGCATCGATCTCGGCCTGCAATTGCTCGAGGTGCTGGGGCGTCAGGGCGATAGTGCTGCTTACGAGCAGCAGGAAAGTCATTTGCGTGCGCGTGGAGTGGAGGCTCACCAGTTGCAGGATATTCGCGCCCGGCATCCGAAACTGACGAGTACTGAGCCGCTGGCGGCAACGGCGCCATTGGTCGCCAGCATTACGCCTGTCATTGTTGCCGCTCCCGAATCCGCTGCGGCTGAGCATGATTTCGAGTTGAATCTGGATGAGTTGTCGATGGATTCCAGCTGGGATCTGGAGGACAGCCGTGCGGCACCGGTTCAGCCACCAGCCGAAGCGTCCGCTTTGGGTTCCAGCCTGCAAGTGTTGCCGCAGGATTTTGAATTGCCGGAAACCGTGACCAGCGAGGAAGCCGAGCTTGAGTGGATCCCCGAGCCGGACGCGCAGCCGCTGGACGATGACTTTCTCAATGAATTTTCTGATCCGGAGCCATCGCTCGCGCTGGAGCCGTTGGCGTTGCAAATGTCGGAGCCCGAAGAGGCGGCAGGTTCCGGGAAGCTCGAACAGGCTCAGACCTGCATCGATGACGGCGATATCGACAGCGCGATTGCGTTGCTCAATGAATTGCTCAAGGAAGGGGATGAGCCTTTAAAGCAAACCGCGCGGACCCTTCTGGCAGGCATCCGCTGATCCCCTGTAGAAGCTGCCGAAGGCTCGGGCCGCGATCGGACGATCTTTTCAAAGCAAGATCAAAAGATCGCAGCCTCGTTTCACTCGACAGCTCCTACAGGGGTATTCAAAAGGTTTGGCCCAGATTCAAATACACAGCCTGCTCATTCGCATCATTCAACCCATAACTGAAATTCAACGGCCCCAGTGGTGTATCGAAGCCAATAAACACACTGGCCGCATTGATGTAGCCACTGTCGAATTCATTGTCGTTATTCCACGCTCGCCCACGTTCCAGCGAGGCGCCGGCGTACAGCGGGAAATCCAGCGGCAGATACGAACGCGGTGTCAGCCGACGGTAATACACCGCCCGCATCAAACTGACGTTCTGCCCGGAAATCGCGTCCTCACGGAAACCTGACAACTGCCGAGCGCCGCCGAGCAGGAAGCTCGACGTCACCACATTGGTGTCGTCGAGTGTGCGGCCATAGCGTCCCCCCAGAATCAGCGTGTCGGGTCCGTGACTCATGGCTTTATCGAGTTTGAATTCCCATTGTCGGTAGCGTGTGTCTGAACCCAGGCTCGGTTCAAATTGCAGGAAGGTCAGGCTGACGTCCTTGCCCTCGTGCGGGTAGTAAACGTTGTCCAGCGAGTCGTAGGAGTATTTCAACGAATAGAAGCCTTCGTTGAAGTTTTCGCTGGGCAGATCCTGATCGCCAATACGCACGTCGGCCTTGCCCCAGGCTTCACCGATACCCAAACGCACTTCGCCGTTGTTGCCGATCTGCCGACCGACATTCAGGGCCATTCCGTAGCGCTCGACCCGGTATTGGGCGATCGGATCATTGTCGAGCACCGCATCGACGTTCTGTGCCTCAAACACCACCGAGGGCGCGATGAAGTAGCGAGAGCCGACGTCCAGTGGCTGATAAAACTCGCTGTACAGCTCCTGTTTTTCGCCGATCTGCGCGCGGGTCAGCCATTCCGCACCGAGGCGGTTGATGCCGTTGATACGGTAGCTGGCGCCAAGGTTGAAGGCGCTGGCGCCGCGCATGTCGTCCGACAGGTTGAGGCCGACTCGCAGGTAGTCGGTGCCGCTGCGCTTGCCCCGGGCGCTGATCACCAACGTGTGATCCTGACCCTTGTGCACTACGCGGTATTGCACCTGCTCGAAGTAATCGAGGCCGTACAAGGTGCCCATGTCCGAATGGAGTCGGCCCAGATCCAGCGGCTCGCCGATGTGCTGACGGATGTAGTAACGGATCACATCGTCGTCGACTTTCGAGTCATTCTCGACCTTGATCGCGGTGATGATCGGCGTGCGTTGGCCGGGCGCGCGCGCGGCGTTGAGTTGGGCGTCCTGAGAAATCACCGGTTTGAGCCGTGCCAGGCGGGCATCGAGGATTTTGGTGGCGCGGTAACCGGCATCTATCATTTCCTGGGCGCGGCCGAAATCAGTGACGCCGAAACTCGCCAGCGCCGGTTGGATCAGCACGTCTGTCGGCTTCAGCGCGGCCAGTTGCTCCTCGGAGTTGCGCCGGGTCATCAAGGTGATCGACTGGTTAAGTACATCAACCACGGTGGTCAGTTGCTTGCGGTTGCGCAGCGGTGTGCCGATGTCGACGACAATGGCGATATCGACGCCCATTTGCCGTGCGACATCGAGCGGGATGTTGTCGGTCATGCCGCCATCCACCAGCAGTCGGCCATCAAGTTCGACCGGGGCGAACACCGCAGGGATCGACATGCTGGCGCGGATCACCTGGGGCAGGTGGCCTTTGCGGAACACCACTTTCTCGCCGTTGGCGATGTCGGTAGCCACGGCGCGGAAGGGGATCGGCAGTTTGTCGAAGTCCCGGGTGTCGCTGGTGTGCGCCAGCAGGCTTTCCAGCAGCAGCGCCAGGTTCTGGCCCTGAATCACCCCCAGCGGCAGGCCGACGCTGCCGTCGTCGCGAAAGCTCAGTTTCTGCTTCACCAGAAAATCGCGGTCATCCTGCTTGCGCCGGAACGGCACGTCTTCCCGGGGCGGCGCATCGGACAACGCCTGTTGCCAGTCGATGCTCAGGGCGAGTTTTTCCAGTTCGTCGATCTTGTAGCCCGAGGCATACAGGCCGCCAACCACCGCGCCCATGCTGGTACCGGCAATCGCATCGATCTTGATGCCTTGCTCCTCCAGCGCCTTGAGCACGCCGATGTGCGCCAACCCGCGAGCGGCACCACCGGACAGCACGAGGCCGACTTTCGGTCGCGGCGTTTCGCTGGCGAAAACGAACAGAGGAAGGAAACCAAGCAGCAGGCAGAACAGCAGACGGCGCATTGTGAGTCTCGGGGCAAGCGGTAAAGCCGGCTATTATAGCGGCGCCCTCTGTCTCAGGAGTTTCCACGAACATGACCGTCGCAAAAGCAGAAGTTGTCATCACTTATTGCACCCAATGCCAGTGGCTGCTGCGCGCCGCGTGGCTGGCGCAGGAACTGCTCAGCACCTTCGGCGATGATCTGGGCAAAGTGTCACTGGTGCCGGGCACCGGCGGGGTGTTTCACATCACTTGCGATGACGTGCAGATCTGGGAGCGCAAGGCCGATGGTGGTTTTCCCGAAGCCAAGGTGCTCAAGCAGCGAGTGCGCGATCAGATCGATCCTGACCGCGACCTCGGCCACAACGACCGTACTCAGTGAGAGGTTGCCTCGGCGGCGACGGTTTTTTTGTCGGCATGGCCGGACATGCGCGCCGACACCACGATGGCGACGATGATCAATGCGCCGCCGAGAAGCATGCGTAACGTCGGGTTCTCATTGAACAGCAGCCAGGCGATGGTGATGCCGTAGACCGGCTCCATGGCGAACACCACTGCGGCGGTGCGCGCCTTGATCACCGCCAGGCTGGCGACGAACAGGCTGTGGGCGACGCCAGTGCAGAACACCCCGAGCAGGGCGATCCACAACCAGTCCAGTGCGCGCACTTCGCTCAGTTGCGGCGCCGCGACCGGCAGCAGACACAACGCCACCACCACGTTTTGACACAACGCCGCCTGCACCGCCGGGATGCGTCCGGAGCTGGCGCGGTTGGTCAGCGACAGTAGGGAAAACAACAGCCCGGACAGCACCGCCCAGAGCAAACCGACGGTAGAGCCGCTGGCCAGATCGAACGCCGGGGTCACCAGCACCAGACCGACGCTCACCAGCACCACCAGCACAATTTCATTGGCGCGGATGCGCTCACGGAAGATCAGCCCTTCGAGAATCACCGTGAAGGCCGGGAAACTGGCGAAGCCCAACGTCGCGATCGCCACGCCGGCAACCTTCACCGCAATGAAAAAGCTCACCCAATGTCCGGCCAACAGTACGCCGCTCAGCGCCAGGCGCCGCCAGTCCACGGCTTGCAGTTTTTGCCAGCCGCTCTGGCTGGCGAAACGGGCGAAAAACGCCAGGGCAAGTACGGCGAAAGCGGCACGTCCGAAGACGATCACGGCCGGCGATGCTGCGGCGAGTTTGCCGAACACGCCGGTCAGGCCGAACATCAGAGCGCCGATATGCAGGGCGCCGAGGGCGGTACGCGGGGTCATTGCAATCCTTAATCCAGACAAGGTTTTTTGATTGATCGTTCCCACGCAGGAGCGTGGGAACGATCAATCGTCTGCGGCAGCTCCTACACATTGAACCGTGTAACGACGTATATGTCTGTCGGCGGACTATCGGGTTTTGTTGCAGGAATCGCGTCGTAGCTGGCCGGGCGATGAACCAAACTCACGCAGGACAGCGGCCGAGAAAGCGCTTTGCGAGCTGTAGCCAACGCGACTGGCGATTTCACCGATGGGCAGCACAGTCTCGCGCAGCAGGCCCATGGCCTTGTGCAGCCGCCGACTGCGGATGTAGTCCATCGGTGTCTGCCCGCATTCAGCGACAAACCGTGCGTGCAGGCGCGCCGTAGACAACCCGGCCACTTGCGCCAGATCGGCGACTTGCAGCGGGTATGCAGCGTTTTGCTCAATGTGCGCATCCAGCGCCGCGTAGGGCAGGCGCCGAGTGCAGAGTTCGGCAGGTTTGGCGTGATTCAGACTGGCCAACAACAGCACTGCACCTTGCTGTGCAATCACTGGATCGGTGACCGGACTGTTCGCCAGCCAGTTGACCAACTGGCTTTGCCCGGAATCCAGCGACAGGCGCGCAGGGTTGTCGAGCAAGCGGCGACTGGCGTCGGCATGGTCACCGAGTGAATCCGCGACCCATTGCCCATCGGGAATATCCAGCACCAGACAACGACTCCCCTGTGGACTGCCGCAGGCGTGATGGGCGCCGGAGGGGACCACCACGAAGCTCTGCTGACGCACCTGACTGCCACAACCTTCCACCTCGAAATCCAGCGCGCCGGACAGGCCGAACACCAGTTGGGCGTGCTCGTGGCTGTGGACGATCAGATCGCGGGTGTACTGACGCAAGGTAAGGATCGGTCGCATGGCAGATCGTCTCCGAAGTGATCGCCAGTCTACACCAGCGCCCCCGGAATGCGCTGTCACAGGACTGACTCGTGACTGTCATGGTCGATTAACCGGACGGGCGCACTGTGGCGAAAACATCGCAGAGGGTTGCCCATGACCAGCGCCGAGCTCGCCAAACCCAGCCGCAAACAACGGGTGCGCACCTTGTGGATCTCCGACGTGCATCTGGGCACTCGGGATTGCCAGGCCGAACACTTGTCGCAATTTCTCAAGGGCTATCACGCCGACAAGATCTATCTGGTCGGCGACATCATCGACGGCTGGAAACTGCGTGGCGGCATGTACTGGCCTCAGGCGCATACCAATGTGATCCGCCGCTTGCTGACCATGAGCAAGCGCGGCACCGAGGTTATCTACGTCACCGGCAACCACGATGAATTCCTGCGTCGTTATTCGAAGCTGATTCTGGGCAACATTCAGTTGGTCGATGAGGCGGTGCATGTCACGGCGGATGGCCGGCATCTGCTGGTGATTCACGGTGACCAGTTTGATGTGATCACTCGATACCACCGCTGGCTGGCGTTTCTCGGCGACTCGGCCTACGAATTTACGCTGACGCTCAATCGCTGGCTCAACCATTGGCGCGCGCGGTATGGCTACGGTTACTGGTCCCTTTCGGCCTATCTCAAACACAAAGTGAAGACCGCCGTGAGCTTCATCAGCGATTTTGAAGAAGCGATCGCCCATGAGTGTGTGAAGCGTGAATTGCATGGCGTGGTGTGCGGGCACATTCACCATGCCGAGATCCGTAAGGTCGGCGAGGTGGATTACCTCAATTGTGGCGATTGGGTGGAGTCGTGTACGGCGTTGATCGAACACTGGGACGGCACGATCGAGCTTTATCGGTTGGCGGATGCGCAGGCGCGTGAGGCTGAACTCAAGACTGCCAAACTGGCCGAGATCGCTTAAAAGCAAAAGCTCGCAGCCTTCGGCAGCTCCTGCACATGGCCTCATGCAGGCGCTGCCGAAGGCTGCGAGCTTTTGATCTTCAGGCGTGTTCTTCCATCGCCGCCTTGTAAATCGAGTGCTTCGGCTGGGCAAACAACCGCTGCATCATCGGCTCGAAAAAGCTCAGCGGCAGGGTGTCATACGCCGGATCGAACGCCGCCGCGTCGTATTTTGCGCAGAATTCGGCGGTCGCCTGAAACTGCGGGTGCTCCTTGAACTGCTCGCGCAGGTGCCGATCCATGCCCAGGTGATGGAAGAAGTAATAGCCCTGGAAGATCCCGTGCTTTTCCACCATCCAAAGGTTTTCGGCACTGACGAACGGCTTGAGAATCGCCGCGGCAATGTCCGGATGGTTGTAAGAACCGAGGGTGTCGCCGATGTCATGCAACAATGCGCACACCACGTATTCCTCGTCACGCCCGTCACGATACGCGCGGGTCGCGGTTTGCAGCGAGTGGGTCAGGCGATCCACGGGGAAACCGCCGAAATCACCTTCAAGCAATTTCAGGTGGGTCATGATCCGTGATGGCAGCTGTTTGGCGTAGGCACTGAAGTCTGCGGCGATGATCGCCCAGTCTTCCTGCGTACCGTCCTTCATGTGGGTGAAGCGGGCATTGGCGTTCATTGGCCATCCTCAATGTCGGTTTTCAGAAGGCCACGCGACCCAGAATCATGTCGCGGTACATGGCGAAATCGCCGAGCAAGCTGTACAGCGGATGCTGAAAAGTCGCCGGTCGATTCTTTTCAAAGAAGAAATGCCCGACCCAGGCGAAGCTGTAACCGGCCAGCGGCAAGGCCAGCAACAGCAGCCAGGCACCCTTGGCGATGGTCAGCGCGAGAATAAAAATCACCAGTGTCGTGCCGATGAAATGCAGGCGACGACAGGTGCTATTGCTGTGTTCGCTGAGGTAATACGGGTAAAACTCAGCGAAGCTGTTGAAATGCTTGATGTTTTCCACGACCGCGTTCTCTGTGGTTGTTGTTCTGGCGACGAGTTGTTCTGCGGGTAGCTTATTTGAGTCTAGAGTGATCATTGGCGTGGGCCAGTGACTATCGGCGCCACTTTAGTATCCTTCGCAAATCAGGCCGTAGCACGCGGCCCCTCATGTAAAAGAAAAACACCATGAGCGAACGAACGACTTCTGCAAGCTGGGCGATGGGGATTGTCAAAGCATTGGAGATGGACGGCCTGGATTGCCGGGTTCTGTTCAAGCAGTTGGGGCTCGATTACGCCGCCCTGGATGATCCGGATGCGCGCTTCCCGCAAGATTCCATGACCCGACTCTGGCAACGGGCGGTCGAGCTGTCCGGCAACCCGGCGATCGGCCTGAACATGGGCAAAGTGGTGCGACCGGCGTCGTTTCATGTCGCCGGTTATGCGCTGATGTCCAGCAACACGTTGGCCGAAGGCTTTCAGCGACTGGTGCGCTATCAGCGGATCATTGCCGAGAGTGCCGACCTGAGTTTTCGCCTGCTGGAAGAAGGTTATGCGCTGATTCTGACGGTGCATGGCGACCACCTGCCGCCGACCCGGCAAAGCGCTGAAGCCTCGCTGGCGTGTGCGTTGGCCCTGTGTGGCTGGCTGAGCGGGCGCACGCTGCACCCGGTCAAAGTGCTGGTGCAGGGCGATGAACCGCAAAATCTGCAACCTTACAAACAGGCTTTCCACGCACCGCTGACGTTTAACGCACCTTACGACGCGTTGATTTTCGAGCGCGCCGACATGGAGGCGCCGCTGCCCACCGCCAACGAGGCGATGGCGCTGCTGCATGACCGGTTTGCCGGGGAATACCTGGCGCGGTTTTCCGAAAGTCGCGTGACCCACAAGGCCCGCCAGGTGCTCTGCCGTTTGCTGCCGCAGGGTGAGCCCAAGCGCGATACCGTCGCGCAGACCTTGCACTTGTCGCAGCGCACGCTGCAGCGCCGGTTGCAGGAGGAGGGCACGAGTTTTCAGCAATTGCTCGATGACACCCGCCGCGAACTGGCCGAGCAGTACCTGGCGCAACCGAGCATGACCCTGCTGGAAATCGCCTATCTGTTGGGTTTTGCCGATCCGAGCAATTTCTTTCGCGCGTTCCGGCGTTGGTTCGACACCACGCCCGGCGATTACCGGGCGCGGTTGTTACAGGCGCCGAATGCGATCAGTGACGCCAAAAGGCCGGAATACACAGCACAAACACCGTGATGATCTCCAGTCGGCCGAGCAGCATGCCGAACGACAGGATCCACTTGGCAGCATCCGGCAGCGTCGCGAAGTTGCCCGCCGGGCCAATGGTTTCGCCCAACCCCGGGCCTACGCCGGATACGGTACTGGCGGCGCCGGTCAGCGCGGTCATCCAGTCCACGCCCAACAGTGACAGCAGCAGGGCGATCACGCAGATGGTGATGGCGAAGAAGAACGAGAAGGTCAGAATCGAGCGCACGATCTCTTCGTCGAGGCGGTGACCGTTGTACTTCTGCTTGATCACCGCGCGCGGGTGGATCAACTGGTTAAGGTTGGCCTTGAGGAGGATGTAGGCGACCTGGAAACGGAAGATCTTGATCCCGCCGGCAGTCGAGCCCGAGCAGCCACCCACAAAACCCAGATAGAAAAACAGCATCAGCGAGAAGTTGCCCCACAGGCTGTAGTCACCGAGGGCAAAACCGGTGGTGGTCAGCACCGACGTCACGTTCAGCGCCACATGGCGCAAAGCTTCGAGCCAATGCAGATTGGTCGTCCACCAATACCATGTGCCGAGCACCAGCCAGGTCACCAGCAACATGCCGAGCAAACCCTGCACCTGTTGATCCTTGATCAGCGCCTTGCGGTTGCCCCGCAACGTGGCTACGTAGAGGGTAAACGGCAAGCTGCCGAGAATCATGACCACCACCGCCACCCAGTGCACCGCCGGTTGCGTCCACTTGGCCAGCGACTGGTCGGAGGTCGAGAACCCGCCGGTGGAAATCGCCGACATCGCATGATTGATCGCGTCGAACAGGCTCATCCCGGCCCACCAGAACGCCAGGCTGCCGAGGATGGTGATGCCGACGTAAGCCGCCACGATCAGCCGCGCCACCATGTGCGAGCGCGGCATGACTTTTTCCGAGCGATCCGACGATTCGGTCTGGAACAGGCGCATGCCACCGATGCGCAACAGCGGCAGAATCGCCACCGCCATGCCGATAAAGCCGATGCCGCCGATCCAGTGCAGCAACGAGCGCCACATCAAGATGCCGGGGGACATGTTATCCAGACCCGTGAGCACGGTCGAACCGGTGGCGGTGATGCCGGACATGCTTTCGAAAAACGAGTCGGTGTAGCTGATGTGCTGGGTCAGCAGAAACGGCAGCGCCGCGAAGATACATACCACCAGCCAACTGCTGACGGTCAGCAGGTACATGTCGCGCGGGCGCAGATGAATGTGTTCCGGGCGACCGGGAATCACCAGCGCGAGGCCGGCGACGAAGGTGATCATGCTTGCCCAGAGGAACGACGGCAGATCGCCCGTGCGATCGAAAATCACCAGGGTGGCCATGGGCACGACCATGGCAATCGCCAGGGTGATCAGGAAGATGCCGATGATGAAACCAATGATCCGTAAGGTCGGCAACGCCATGAAGTCCGCTCGGGCTGATGTGGGAAGGGCGCCATTCTACCTGTGGGGCAGGGCATGTAAACCGGCATCCCTTTGACAGATACAGCTAGAATAGCCGCACATTTTTCTCAGGAGGTGGCCGATGCAGGCTCTCGACGCTTTGCTCAACCGTGTTTCCGTTCCCCGACTGGTCGAACCGGCCCCGACTGCCGAGCAGCGCGAAGCCTTGTTTGGCGCGGCGCTGCGTGCACCGGATCACGGGCATTTGCAGCCGTATCGCTTCCTGACTGTCGAAGGTGCGGCGCGTGAGCAGATGGGCGAGTTGCTGGCCGAGGCTGCGCAGAAGCAGGAAGGCGAAGTCACTGAAGCAATGATCGACAAAGCCCGCAACGGCCCACTGCGGGCGCCGTTGGTAGTTGTGGTGATCGCGAAGTTGCAGGAACACGTCAAGTACCCGAAGGCTGAGCAATTGCTGGCGGCGGGCTGTGCGGCGCACGGGATTTTGCTGGCAGCGTATGCGCAGGGGATTGGTGCTGTTTGGCGTACCGGTGATCTGGCTTATTCGGCGCATGTGGCCAAAGGCCTGGGGCTGGCGGAAGGTGAAGAAGTGATTGCCTTCCTGTACCTCGGCACGCCGCAGAAAGAACCGCGTGTGGCCGAGAAGGTTGATCTGGCGGAGTTTGTCAGCGCTTGGCCGGGTAAAGCCTGAAGATCAAAAGCCCCTCACCCTAACCCTCTCCCGGGGGGAGAGGGGACTGATTGGGGGATACTCCAGAGATACGCCGACCTGAGCGATTTTTGGTGAATCCGGAATCGACTCGGTTTAGCGCTTGGTGTAACCATAATCGACACGGTTTTTCAGGTCGATGTATGACGCAAGACCCTTCGGTCGGCCCCCTCTCCCTCCGGGAGAGGGCTGGGGTGAGGGTGGCTCTTAGGGCTGCACTACAGCACCCGGCACCAACGGCAACTCCAGACTGGCAATAAACCCGCCCTCAGAATGATTCGCCAACACCAGACTCCCGCCATGGCGCTCCGCCGCACGCTTGGCAATCGCCAATCCCAGACCATGCCCGGCGGCAGTCTGCCCCGGCGCCCGATAGAACGGCTCGCCTAACTGGTTCAAATGCTCGGCCTGCACCCCCGGCCCATGGTCACGCACGCTCACCACGATGCGTTCGCCCTGACGTGAGGCCTTCATTTCAATCGGCTGGCCCTCCGGATTGAAACGCTGGGCATTGCGCAGCAGGTTATCGACAGCGCGCTCGATCATGGTCGGCCAACCCTTGAAATTCAGTTGCGGCTCGACGTCCAGGTGCACGGTCTGCTCTGGCGAGCCGAGTTGCGCGTCCTTTTGCAGAAGGCTGAGCAGTGCGTTCAAGTCCACGTCTTCAGCGCTGGCGTTGTCGGCATCGACCCGCGCCAACACCAGAATTTCACTGATCAACGCTTCGAGCCGGTCGCATTCGCGGGTCAGGCGGGGCCAGAGCTTTTCCCGTTCTTCAGGGTTTGCCCGTTCGGCCAGCGCCAAGGCAATGCGCAGGCGTGCCAGCGGTGAACGCAGTTCGTGAGACACGTCTCGCAGTAATTGACGCTGACTGCCGATCAGACTTTGCAGGCGCGCGCCCATGCGGTTGAAGTCGGTTGCCAGCACGCCGAATTCATCGCGGCGGTTGGCCAGTTTCGCCAGGCTATTTTGCTGATAAGTCGTTTGCCCCAGATCATGCACCGCGCCGCGCAAGCGGCTGAGCGGGCGGGTGATGGAGAACGTCACCAGCAGGCTGAACAGGGTTAGCACCACCAGCGCGATACCCAGCGCACTTAACGGCCAGAGCAGGCTTTCGCGGTGCCAGGCGTCGAGTTCCGGGTGCGGGATGCGGTAGATGAACAGGTAGGTGTCGCCGGTTTTATCACTGGTGAATTCATCGGTCAGACGCCGCCATGGCAGGCGGCGGTCATCGTTGTTCTGGCGGGCTTCGAAGGCTGCCGCGCGGCGGGGAAAGGTGCCGCGCACCACTGGGTCGCCGGTCTCGTTGAGGACCTGAACGTCGATGTGGTACTGGCGTTTGCGTTGCTCGAGGATGTTCTGGGCGGCTTCTTCGCCTTGGGCTTCGTAGGTCTGCGTCCACTCGGCGGCCAGAGTGTTGAGGCCGGGGTGACGACTGAGGATCCACGCGTCCTGATTGAGCATGTGCCCCAGCAGAATGGAGAGCCCTGCCACCAGAGCGATAGCCAGCCAGAAGCTCGCGAGAATACGCCAGAACAATGAACGCACAGAAAATCCTCAATCAGACACAAAACCCCTGTAGGAGCTGCCGCAGGCTGCGATCTGATCGTTCCCACGCTCTGCGTGGGAACGCAGCCGGGGACGCTCTGCGTCCCACAGCTAAAAGATCGCAGCCTGCGGCAGCTCCTACAGGGTCGAATGTAAGCAGGCCCAACGGTTTAAGCCGTTGGGCCTGTAGTCAGAACATTATTGCGCCTTTTGCGGCTGTTGCGCTTTCCAGGCCTTGAACTCGGCCCATTCTGCGCGACGTTCGGCCTGTTTCTTCTGGATCTCGTCGAATTTCTTCTGTTGATCCGGTTTCAACACGGCGCGGACATCGGACTCGGCTTTTTTGTGGTTGGCCGCCATTTCGTCCTTCATGGCTTTCTGGTCGGCTGGCGAGAGTTTTTCCAGGTACTTGTCGACCACTTGCTTACGCTCGTGCATCTGCTCGCCCATGATCTTGCGGATCTGCTCGCGTTGTTCGCGGGACAGGTCGAGTTGGCTGTACGGGCCTTTGCCGTGCATGCCGTGCATCTGACCGCCGTGGCGTGGGCCTTCGAGCGGGCCACCCATCGGGCCACCGTCTTGCGGCATGGCCATGGCGACGGTTGGCAGAGCGGCAGCGAACATCAGAGCGATAAGAGTCTTGCGCATGGTGTATCTCCTTGTCTCGTTCCCGGTACGTTCCGGATGAGTTCAGATTACGGAGATCAAGGTCAGCGGCGGTCAGCGCTACGTAAAGCTTGGGTAAAGACGATACGGCGCTGACCTGACAAAAATGACACAGCGTCAGAGGCTGTAGTAGTAACCGCGGCTGCGCAGAGCCACGATCCGCGGGCGGCCGTCGGGGTGTGGGCCGATCTTTTTGCGCAGGTTGCTGACGTGCATGTCGAGGCTGCGGTCGTACAGGGTCAACTTGCGGCCGAGGGCAAGTTGCGCCAGTTCCTGTTTGTCCAGCGGCTCGCCGGGCTGTTTGAGCAACGCTTCGAGCAAGCGGCTTTCGGAAACGGTAAGGGTCAGTTCTTTCTCGTCGATGCTGACCACGCCGCGCACCGGGCTGAAACTCAGGTCACCCAGTTCCAACTGTGTCGACACGGCGGCCGGATGGCTGCGGCGCAACACGGCGCGCAAGCGGGCGGTCAGTTCACGCGGGTCACAGGGTTTGGCCAGGTAATCGTCGGCGCCCAGTTCCAGGCCGAGAATGCGGTCCAGCGGCTCGCCACGGGCGGAGAGCATCAGCACCGGCAGATCGGCGTGATCGTTACGCAATTGCTTGAGCAGTTCCAGACCACTGCCATCGGGCAGCATCACGTCCAGCACCACTGCCGCCGGAGCGGTTTCGGCCAAGGCCTTGCGGGCGCTCTGACCGTCGTGGCAGGCGCGCACCTGGAAGCCTTCCTGGCTCAACCAACTGCTCAGGAGCTCACACAGCTCCACGTCATCATCAATAAGTAACAGCTCGCTCATGACTCACTCAATTTAGCCATTGCCGACGTTTTCGGCTTGCACCACTGGCAAAGATACCGCAGAGCAGCGCCAATAGCGCTACCCCGGCGCCGGTGACGAACCACTGCTGCTGATCGGTCAGCAGGCGCGGCAGCGTGCTGGCCTGGGCTTCCTTGAGTTGCAGCTTGAGGCGCTGGTTCTCTTGGCGCAACCGGGCGAGCTGGGCGCTCTCGCGGGTGTTGTCGGCATTTTGCAGTTGTTTGTTCAATTCTTCGCGCTGCTGCTCGCTGGCCTTGAGACGCTGTTGCAACTCGGTGATCTGGCTGCCGGCACTCAATGACAATGGCGTAGAGCTGCCGCCTTCGGTGGCTTCCTCACCATGGGCGGGCGCCATGATCGACAACGTGACCAACATCAGACACAACGGACCCTTGCGCATCGCGACACCTGTTTCCAAATGGATATTGGGCAGGTTGTCGGCAGGCAAACAAGAATAATGAGCGATTGAGAACGCGATCAACCGACAAGGTTCATCGCGTGGAGGATTTGCGGGGGAAAGTTACGGCAGGACTTGCTTGAACGGCTTCACGATCACAGTGGCGTAGACCCCTGCAGCGATGTACGGATCGGCATCGGCCCAGGCTTGCGCGGCGCTAAGGGAATCGAATTCGGCGACGATCAGGCTGCCGGTGAAACCCGCTGCACCCGGATCATTGCTGTCGACGGCCGGGTGCGGGCCGGCCAATACGATGCGGCCTTCGCCCTTGAGCACTTGCAGGCGTTCCAGGTGCGCAGGGCGCGCGGCCAGGCGAGCTTCGAGCGAGTTGGCAACGTCGGTGGCAATGATTGCGTAGAGCATGTCAGTCCTCGGTTTTTGGTGTTGTGGTATCGGTGTCGTGCAGGTGACGGGACAAATAAATGCCCTGAGCCACCAGGAACAGCACGGTCATGCCCAGGCTGCCGAACACCTTGAAGTCCACCCAGATGCTCTGGAAGGTGAAGGCGACGAACAGGTTGGCGGCCCCGCAGAACAGGAAAAAGGCGATCCAGGCGATGTTCAGGCGCGTCCAGACTGGGTCCGGCAGGGTCAGTGCATGGCCCATGATGCGCTTGATCAGCAGGCGGTCACCGATGAAGTGGCTGCCGATGAAGGCGACAGCGAACAACCAGTTGACCACCGGGGCTTTCCATTTCAGGAACGTCTCGCTGTGGAAGGCCAGGGTCAGGCTGCCGAACACGAGGCAGGCGATCAGGGTCAGCCATTGGCTCTTTTCCAGCTTGCGCTGTTTGATGAAAAGCGCGCCGTACACCGCCAGAGAGCTGATGATCAGCATCGCAGTGGCGCTGTAAATACCGCCTACAGTGACTTCATGGCCCGCAATGTCGACGACCCGTGGATCAAGTTTGTAAACGATGAAAAACAGCAGAAGCGGGATGAAATCGATGAATTGTTTCACAGTGAGAGCCAGAAGCTGGATGTGGCGGCATAATAACAAACATATGGGCGCGCGATAGCGCCGGCTGATTTGAGGTTACAACTCCCCGTGAATGTTGATTTGCACTGCCACAGCACGGCCTCCGATGGCGCCCTGGCGCCTGCGGTTCTGGTTGCGCGTGCGTTCGAGAACGGCGTGCGAGTCTTGGCATTGACCGACCATGACACCCTCGAAGGCCTCGCCGAAGCGCGCATGGCCGCGACTGAGTTGGGGATGCAACTGGTCAATGGCGTCGAACTCTCCTGCACCTGGGGCGGCGCGACCATCCATGTGCTGGGCTACGGTTTCGACGTCAATGCCGCGCCGCTGGTCGAGGCCATCGCCAAGTTGCACGATGGCCGCTGGCTGCGGTCGGAAGAAATAAGCCGCAAGCTCGCCCTCAAGGGCATGCCCGGCGCCCTCGACGGCGCACGACAGATCCAGCAAGCACTGGGTGACAGCGGCAACGCGCCGGCCCGTCCGCATTTCGCCGACTGGATGGTGCGTGAAGGTTATGTAAAGGATCGCGCCGAGGCATTCCGCAAATGGCTTGGCGCCGGCAAGCTGGGCGACGTCAAACTGCACTGGCCGACTCTGGAAGACACTGTCGGTACTCTGCGCGCCGCCGGGGCCTGGGTCAGTCTGGCGCATCCATGGCACTACGATTTCACCCGCAGCAAGCGCCGAAAGCTGATTGCCGACTATATTCAAGCGGGCGGGCATGCGATCGAAGTGGTCAATGGCCATCAGCCTGCGGAACAGGTGGGCAGCCTGGCAATCCTTGCCCGTGAGTTCGGTCTGCTGGTCAGCGCCGGCAGTGATTTTCATGGCCCTGGAGGCTGGTCCGAGATCGGCCAATACCGGCCGGTTCCCGAGGACCTTCCACCCCTGTGGTGTCGGTTCAAACATGACACAGTTATTGCCGCCGTCTGAACAGGTAGAGAATGTGAGTCAATTTTTCCAGATTCATCCGGAAAACCCGCAAGCGCGCCTGATCAAACAGGCAGTCGAGATCATCCGCAAGGGCGGGGTGGTGATTTATCCCACGGACTCTTCCTACGCCATTGGTTGCCAGATTGGCGACAAGACGGCCATTGAGCGCGTGCGGCGGCTGCGTCAGCTCGATGAGAAACACAACTTCGCGCTGATCTGCAGCGATCTGTCGCAACTGGGTAACTACGCCAAGATCGACACCGGCACCTTCCGCATTCTCAAGGCTCACCTGCCAGGGCCGTACACCTTCATTCTCAATGCCACCCGTGAAGTGCCACGGCTGCTCCTGCATCCGAAGAAGCGCACCATCGGCCTGCGTGTGCCGAGCCACCCGATTGCGTTGGCGCTGTTGGCCGAGCTCGGCGAGCCGCTGATGAGCGTGACCCTGATCATGCCCGGCGACGAAGATCCACTGAGCGATCCGTACGAAATGCGCCAGTTGCTCGAACACCAAGTGGACTTGATCATCGACGGCGGTTTTGGCGGCATCAAGGCCTCCACCGTGATCGACCTGACCGGCGACGATCCGGAAGTGATCCGCGTCGGTTGCGGCGATCCTTCCCCGTTCATGGTCGAGGCCTGAATGTCCGCAGTAGAAACCGTTGTCGATCCGCAGGCCGGCGCCCAGCAGGAACTGCCGTTTGCCATGGTCTATGGCCAGGCGGTCATGGAAATGCCGCTGGACCTTTACATTCCACCGGATGCACTCGAGGTCTTCCTTGAAGCCTTCGAAGGCCCGCTCGACCTGCTGCTGTACCTGATCCGCAAACAGAACATCAACATCCTCGACATCCCGGTGGCGGAAATCACCCGCCAGTACATGGGTTATGTCGAGTTGATGCAGTCGGTGCGTCTTGAACTGGCCGCCGAGTATCTGGTGATGGCCGCGATGCTGGCCGAGATCAAGTCGCGCATGCTGCTGCCACGGGCCGAAACCGTCGAAGACGAAGAAGACGACCCGCGCGCCGAACTGATCCGCCGCTTGCAGGAGTACGAACGCTTCAAGGCGGCCGCTGAAGGCATTGATGGCTTGAGCCGGGTTGGCCGCGACGTCGTGGTGCCCAAGCTCGACGCCCCGGAAGCCCGGGCGCGCAAGTTGTTGCCCGATGTGGCGCTGGAAGAAATCCTGATGTGCATGGCCGAAGTGCTGCGCCGTGGCGACATGTTTGAAAGCCATCAGGTCAGCCGCGAGGCCCTGTCCACCCGCGAGCGCATGAGCGATGTGCTGGAACGGCTCAAGGGCGGCGGTTTTGTGCCGTTCGTCGAGCTGTTCACTGCCGAAGAAGGTCGCCTCGGTGTGGTAGTGACCTTTATGGCGATCCTTGAACTGGTCAAGGAATCCTTGGTCGAGCTGGTGCAGAATGAGCCGTTCGCCGCGATCCACGTGCGAGCCCGAGCCGAATAACGAGTCGAAACATGAACCTGACTGAACCCCGCGAGCTGGCGTCCCTGCTTGAAGCCTTTCTGTTGGCCTCGGGAAAACCGCAATCCCTTGAGCGCCTCTACGAACTGTTCGAAGAGGGCGAGCGGCCAGAACCGCCGGTCTTCAAGAAAGCCCTGGCATTGTTGGCCAAGTCCTGTGATGGGCGCGCGTTCGAGCTGAAGGAAGTCTCGTCCGGCTATCGCCTGCAGATTCGCGAGAAGTTTTCGCCGTGGGTTGGCCGCCTCTGGGAAGAACGCCCGCAGCGTTATTCCCGTGCCTTGCTGGAAACCATCGCGCTGATTGCCTATCGCCAGCCGATCACCCGAGGCGAGATCGAAGACGTTCGTGGTGTGGCGGTCAACAGCAACATCGTCAAAACCCTGATCGAGCGCGAGTGGATCCGCATCGTCGGTTACCGCGACGTGCCGGGCAAACCGGCGATGTTCGCCACCACCAAGGCGTTTCTCGATCACTTCAACCTGAAGAACCTTGAAGACCTGCCGCCGCTGGCCGAGTTGCGCGAGATGGAAGCCGACCCGGTGCTGGATTTCGACGATGCCCCGGTGCCGCAGAGTTTGCAGGAACTGGCCGACGCCAGTGCCGAGCCGGAAGAGGAGAAGGAGGAAACCAGTTTCCACACCTTGCTGCTGGAGCTGGACAGCATGGAGGAGGGGATCAAGACCGACTTCGACGATTTGCTGCGTGATGGTGCCGATGGCGACGTGCTGCCGACCGAGCCTGAGGTTGAAGTTGTCGAGCCAGTCATTGAGATTGAACCTGAGACCGAGCCTGAAGCCGAACCTGAAGAGGACATTCTTGGTGTTGCCGAGGCCCGGGAAAAACTCTTGGCTGCCGTTGCTGCCCTGGAGCAGTCCGCACCAGAACCCGAACTGAGCGAAGAAGAAGCCGAAGCCCGCGCGCTGGCCGAAGCGATCGAAGCCGAACGCCGCGAGTTCGAGGACTGAGGCTCGCCGAAGGCTGCGATCTTTTGATCTTCAAGTGAGACCCCATGAGCTCGACTAAAGACCCCTGCATCAGCCTCTGCAAATTCACCGATGACATTTGCCTCGGCTGCGGGCGCAGCAAGCGCGAAATCAAAGCCTGGAAGAAACTCGACAAGGATGACAAGCGCATCGTGCTGGCCGAAGCTGCGCTGCGCCTGATCAAGCTTGGCGGCGCCGGTCGGCGGAAAAAGAAATAACTGTCGATCGATCAGCTAGTCTCTGATGCGCGATGGCCCACATCCGCGTATGATTCGCGACCCTTCGTCGATCCCTTCGGCAAAGCAAACAGTTTTCAATGCTTCAGGCGCCGCCTGAACAGACCACACCGGGAGGTGCCCAGATGAGCGACATCATTCAGAAAGACGACCAGGAAATCGGCCCAGCAGGCGAAAAACTGCAGAAAGTCCTCGCCCGTATCGGCGTCGGCTCACGCCGCGACGTAGAAGCCTGGATCAGCCAGGGCCGGATCAAGGTCAATGGCAAAGACGCCACCCTCGGCCTGCGCGTCGACATGCACGACGCCATCACCATTGATGGCAAGGTGATCAAGCGTGAAGAAGCTGCCGAATCGGTACGCCGCGTGATCATGTACAACAAACCCGATGGCGAGATCTGCACCCGTGACGACCCGGAAGGCCGTCCGACCGTGTTCGACAAGCTGCCACGTCCTAAAGAAGGACGCTGGATCAACATCGGTCGCCTCGACATCAACACCACCGGTCTGTTGATGTTCACCACCGACGGTGAACTGGCCAACCGCCTGATGCACCCGTCCTACGAGATGGACCGTGAATACGCCGTGCGTGTACGCGGTGAAGTCGATGACGAAATGATCGAGCGTCTGAAGGCTGGCGTCGTGCTGGAAGACGGCCCGGCCAAGTTCACCGACATCAAGCAGGCTCCGGGCGGCGAAGGTTTCAACCACTGGTATCACTGCGTGGTCATGGAAGGTCGTAACCGTGAGGTTCGTCGTCTGTGGGAGTCGCAAGGTCTCGTTGTCAGCCGTCTGAAGCGCGTGCGTTTCGGCCCGGTGTTCCTCAACTCCGACCTGCCGATGGGCCGCTGGCGCGAAATGAGCCAGTACGAAGTCGACATCCTCAGTGCTGAAGTCGGTCTGACGCCGGTAGCGATGCCACAACTGAACGCCAAGAGCAAAGACAAGCTTGAGCGCATGCAGCGCAAATCGTCGCGGCCGATGGCCAAGACCGAGCGCGTGCGCACTCTGCGTCCAGCCGCTGGCGCGCCGACCGGCCCACGTCCAGGCCGCGAGCCGCAGATCGAAGGTGAGCGTCCGGGTCGCAAGCCTGCCGCGCGTCCGGATGGCGAGCGCGCTCCACGCGGCCGTACCGAGCGTGGCGAAGGCCGTGCACCTGCCGGTCGCGGTACACCGGTAGCGGATCGTCCTGCTGACACCACCAACAAGCGTCCGGCCAAACCGGCGCCGAAGCGTCCGGGCATCAAGCTTGTTGACGGTGACAAGCCGTCGGGCAATCGCCGTGGCGCACCGGCCGGTTCTGGTCAGCGTCCGGGGTTCGGTCGCAAGAAGCCTGAGTGATCGGATTCAGTGACTGAATGAAAAACGCCAACCTCAGGGTTGGCGTTTTTTTTCGTCTGGCAAAAATATTTCCGCTCACTTGGAAACAAAACGCCCATCAGCCAGCGGATTGTCATCCAGCGCAAACCACCGTCAATGTGCAGACGTCTGACAGGAAATTCTGAAATGGAAATTTCACGTTACGCCTCGTAAAGAAATATTTACGAAAACCACGCGAAAACCCAATGAACGACAACGTGCGCCGAAGCTGTAAGGAAAAACTGCCGGAGCTCGCCCAGCTGGGTGTTGTGCAAGGCTCTGGCACGCTTGTTTCAGCTGCGCTGGAAGGGTGAGATGCGTCCCATGCCTGTCGTGCAGGTGCATAACAAGAAGGAGGCGCAATGAACGCCGTGACTGATCTCCACCTCTCACCGTGGGACGGTTTTCCCCTCGTCCCCGTCGATGACCTGCAAAGGTCTGACTCAATTTTTGCAGCCGCTCGAGCGTCTCGAGGCGGACACACGCAATCCCGGCAACCGACACGCTGATCCAGCGGAGTCTGGCAGCAGGGGGTTAGCGGTGTACAATGCGCCGCGTTTTAACTGTGACCCTCTGCGTAATCGCGCAAATCTCAAGGCTACCCGCCTTGTTCACTCCGCCGCGCCACAAGCGTGTCGGGTTCGATTTCGTCACAGATAAAAACAAACAGGTGACGCATGACCGTTGTAAAAAAGCTGAACTCCTGGTGCCTGCGCTGGGGTTTGATCGGGGCTGCTTGAAATCGCAACCTTGCAGCAACGTCTACTGAACATCATCAAACCTTGCGTGAGACCTTTTTCATGAGTGGACAACCCTCGCAATCAGGCGAGCTGAAACGCGGCCTGAAAAATCGCCATATTCAACTGATCGCCCTCGGTGGCGCGATCGGTACCGGATTGTTCCTCGGCTCGGCCGGGGTGCTGAAATCCGCTGGCCCGTCGATGATCCTCGGCTACGCCATCTGCGGCTTCATCGCCTTCATGATCATGCGCCAGCTCGGCGAAATGATTGTCGAAGAGCCGGTGGCCGGTTCCTTCAGTCATTTTGCGCACAAGTACTGGGGCGGCTTCGCCGGCTTTCTGTCGGGCTGGAACTGCTGGATTCTGTACATTCTGGTGGGCATGTCCGAGCTGACTGCGGTCGGCAAATACATTCATTACTGGGCGCCGGATATCCCGACCTGGGTTTCCGCCGCTGCATTCTTCGTGCTGATCAATGCGATCAACCTGGCCAACGTCAAAGTCTTCGGTGAAGCCGAATTCTGGTTCGCGATCATCAAGGTCGTGGCGATCGTCGGCATGATCGCGCTGGGCAGCTACCTGTTGGTCAGCGGCCATGGTGGCCCGCAGGCCTCGGTCAGCAACCTCTGGGCTCACGGCGGCTTCTTCCCCAACGGCGTTAGCGGTCTGGTGATGGCCATGGCGATCATCATGTTCTCCTTCGGCGGTCTGGAAATGCTCGGTTTCACCGCAGCCGAAGCCGACAAGCCGAAAACCGTGATCCCGAAAGCGATCAACCAGGTGATCTACCGGATCCTGATTTTCTACATCGGCGCCCTGGTTATTCTGCTGTCGCTGACCCCGTGGGACAGCCTGCTGGAAACCCTCAATGCGTCCGGCGATTCCTATAGCGGCAGCCCGTTCGTACAAGTGTTCTCGATGCTCGGCAGCAGCACCGCAGCGCATATCCTCAACTTCGTCGTGCTGACTGCGGCGCTGTCGGTGTACAACAGCGGCACCTACTGCAACAGCCGCATGTTGCTGGGCATGGCCGAGCAGGGCGACGCGCCGAAAGGTCTGGCGAAGATCGACAAGCGCGGCGTGCCAGTGCGTTCGATCCTCGCTTCGGCGGCGGTGACGCTGGTGGCGGTGCTGCTCAACTATCTGATCCCGCAACACGCGCTGGAGTTGCTGATGTCGCTGGTAGTGGCGACCCTGGTGATCAACTGGGCGATGATCAGCTTCTCGCACTTCAAGTTCCGCCAGCACATGAACAAGACCAAGCAGACGCCGCTGTTCAAGGCCCTGTGGTATCCGTATGGCAACTACATTTGCCTGGCGTTCGTAGCGTTCATCCTTGGTGTGATGCTGCTGATCCCGGGCATCCAGATCTCGGTCTACGCGATTCCGGTGTGGGTTGTGTTCATGTGGGGCTGCTACGTGATCAAAAACAAGCGTGGTGCGCAGCAGGCGTTGCACGCGGCGGGTTCTGTGGCGAAGTAAGGCAACCGCAAAAACAACAAACCCGGCCAAGTGCCGGGTTTTTTGTGTTCGCCGTTATACGTAATCGGCGATGGGATAGGCCTTGCACAACGCTTCGACCTGAGAACGGAATTGCTCCTGTAACGAGGGCTCCAGCGTGTACTCCTGCTCGCCGAGCGGCGTCACCTTGTCGAGGATCTGGCAGATCAAATCGACGACTTCACGGCATCCCTTGCCGTCGATGTGACGTTGCGCCATCGAGCCGGTGCCGATGCGCAACCCGCTGGTAATGAGGGCAGGTCGGGTCTCGCCGGGAACACGATGTTTGTTGACGATGATCCCGCAGCGCTCCAGCGCCGACTCGGCAATGGCACCAGTAATGCCGCCACGCAAGCGAATCAGCACGGTGTGGTTTTCACTGCGCCCGCCCACTACCTCGTAATCATGGGCCTGAAACGCACTGGCGAGTTCATCTGCCGCGCTGCGAATCCGCCCCATGCACGCGTCGAACTCTGCAGACATTGCGTAGCCCAGCGCGGCAGCCTTGGCCGCGATCATGTTGACGGCTGGCGCTCCCTGCATTTGCGGAAACACCGCTTGATCGAGGGCGCGACGGAAGGTTATCCGCAAGCCGGGAACCTTGGTGTTCGCGTCACGACCCGAGAGGATCAACCCGCCGCGAGGTCCCGCCAGTTGCTTGTGTGTGCAGGTCGTCGTGATGTGTGCGACGTCGATCGGGCTGGGATGCCGTCCCGTGGCAACCAGTCCGGCGATATGCGAAATGTCAGCGAGCAGAATGGCCCCGGCTTCATCGGCAATTTCGCGAAAGCGCTCGAAATCCACGGCCCGCGAATAGGCTGTTGCGCCGCACATGATGATGCGCGGGCGGTGAGCAAGGGCCAGTCTGCGCACATTGTCGTAGTCGATGACACCCTCTGAAGTCGTCCCGTACTGGATCGCTTTGTAGTAGGCGCCCGAGAAGGCTTTTGAGCTGCCGTGGGTGAGATCACCGCCGTGTTCAACGGCCATTCCCAGCAGGGTATCGCCCGGCTCGAGCAAAGCAGTAAGCACCTGGTAAGTGGCGTTCGATGCCGAGTGTGATTGGACGTTTGCGTATTGGGCGCCGAACAGCTCCCGAGCTCTGCGGATGGCCAGCGACTCGACCAGATCGACGTTCTCGCACCCTGCGTTATAGCGCCTGCCGGGCATGCCCTCGGCCGTCACGTTGACCAGCGCTGACGCGGATGCCACCAAAGTACGAGGCTTGACTGCGCAGGAGGAAGAGACCAGTGACAATGTTTGGTGTTGGCGTGCGACTTCAGCGTCGAGGATCGCCGCCAGTTCGGCATCTTCCGTTCGAAGTTCCGCCAGGCCTCGTTGCAGTAGGTCAGCCTGGTTTACAAGCGGTTCGGTAGTGACTGCCATGATTGCTATTCCTTCCCTGGTTTCGCGTGTTCGCGTACGTCCGTGTTGGCTGAGCGCTATACAGTTGGATTCCGTGTTTTGGCGTCAGTACGCGCAAACTTATCCCTGTATGAATAACCCGTTTCCATGGCCGCCGTTTGTTGGTGGAGGAGCGGGTTGCTCGACGCATCATAGATTTTTCACTGGGGAACGCCAGAAAAATTAATCAAAAAAATGAACATTGTTCAAAGAAAATGATTCTTTTTGTCCGGTAGGTGGGTGTAGAACTGCAGGTCGGGAGCTTGGGCGCTCCAAGCCTCGGGGGGAGGCCAAGTGAATTAACGAGTCATTACAGATTGCGAAGTGATCCTGCGAAGCTGCACCATGCGCTGTTTTTCAGATGACTTTTTGTACCGGAACCAAGGATGGAGAATGCTATGATCTCTCGCGGCTCTAACACCAGTACAACTATCTGCATAGTTTGCCTGTGACCACTGAATGATCACTCGTGGCGTGTTTCCAATTGCCTTTATAAAAAGATGGTAAGCATTTTATGCACAGAAGAGAAAGATCGGAGAATCTGAAAAACAATATCAAATACTTGATAAAGAGCAGGGGCGAGACGCAGTTGTCTCTGTGCAATTCCAGTGGATTGACCAGAACGACCATCTACAACATTCTTGAGGGCAAGGTGGTCAATGTACAGCACGCCACTGTCCGCAAGATTTCTGATTTCTTCGGGGTTTCTTATGAGGAAATAGAGACGATCGACTTTGAAGAGAAAGAAATAATAGACAGCAGCATTTCGCCGCAGGGAAACATGAATCCAGCGGCCGTGCCAGTGATAAAGGAAAGCCTGGTTGTCCAGAGTCTTGACAAAAGAATTGGTGAGCTGGCCACGATTTACCCACTGACTTACTACTTCGGTACATCCTTCAACTTGATAGGCGTGCTGCTGGAGAATGAGATCAGGGGTATGAATGAGCCGGGCGACTTATTGATCGTGCAGAAGGGGGCGGCGAGCAGCGATAAGGAAAAGCTGGTGTATGACAAACTCACAGGCAAAATGTTTATTACCCATGAAGTTGACGCTGGCTCTGATCGTGTTTGTGTTGTCGGGGATATAATCGAGGAACGATTTAATGGACTGCAGCGTTGAAACGGAAAACAGCAAGTACAAGCTGCTAGGGTTTGAAAATGGAAAAAGCCTGGCCGTCATTATGGTCATTGCGACCGGAAAAATAATCAAAATAAAGCTAAGTGAAGTGTTGAATAGTGAGATTATGGATAATCTAAATAAAATAGAAGTGAAAAACCTGTACAAGAAGTTTTATTCCCAGGGCGGAGCGCTCACCGCCTACGAAATAAATGACCGTCACGAGAGTTCTTGGATGATCTACATCATCCTGAACCTGATGCTGTTCACGCTTTACATCTTTACCAGTATTGCCGCCACGAAGCCGATCTATCTGGAATATTTTGATATTGTCGTCACGCCGGGGACCTTTCTTTATCCGCTGACGTTTCTGATCGTTGACCTGCTGAATGAGACGTTCGGCCTCAGGCTCGCGCGAAAGGCGATTCTCTTTGCTTTCATCAGTAATGCGGCCATTATCATCTTGCTGGCCATTACTACCCATCTTCCAGGGCTGCCGGGTTGGAAGCTTGATGGGGCTTACAATGATGTTATCAGTCAACTCTCTGCAGTCCTGGTAGCCTCTTCGGTTTCGTTTCTGGTTTCCGAGAATATAAATTCATATTTGTTGTGCAAGATAAAAGAACTCACCAATTCCAGATTTCTGTTTTTGCGAGTGTTCTTAAGTACGTTGTTTGCGGTGATCATCGATAGTTTTCTATTCTGCTATATCGCCTTTTACGGAACGATGGAGAACAGCGCGATACTCGGCATGATCTATGTTCAGATTGCGATAAAGGTAGGCTTCGCGTTTTTTAATATTTTGCCAGCCTACGGCGCGAGGTCTTTGTTCAAGAAATATCTGACAGGTGCGCAGACGCAATAAATGAAGGATGGCGCTCACTGGGCATGATATTTTCATGCTTTAGTGAGCGCTTCTTGCTGTGGGTTTACTTCAAACTCAGTTTCGCTTTCAGGCTGCGCGTAACCTGTTCTTTGTTGGTCAGAAACTCATTCAGCCCTTTCGCGCGAAGATTACATGCATCGCAATCGGAACATCCGCTGCCTTTGATGCCGTTGTAACAGGTCAGTGTTTCTTCGCGAACCAGTTCCAGCTGGTTATAGTAATCCGCCAAGGCCCAGGTCTCTGCCTTGTTCAGCCACATCAGTGGCGTTTCAAGTTGCAACTTATAATCCATGCCTAGCTCAAGGGCTTTATTCAGTGCCTTGACGAATTCATCCCGGCAATCGGGGTAACCAGAGAAGTCTGTTTCACAAACACCGGTAATGACCGTCTTAGCCTGAACTTGATAGGCATAGATTGAAGCCAGGGTCAGAAAAAGAATGTTTCTTCCCGGCACGAAAGTGCTTGGCAGGCTTTCTCCGGAGCTATTCACGGTCGGGACCGGAATGTTGTCGCGCGTGAGGCTGCTGATCGCCAGCTCATTGAGCAAGGACACATCAAGGGTTTTATGCACGGTCACGCCGAGCTTTTTGGAAAGATGCTGCGCGACTTCAATTTCGGCGATATGACGCTGACCGTAGTCAAACGTGATGCAGTGTATTTCATCGTAGTGAGTCAGTGCGTGGATCAAACAGGTGGTTGAGTCCTGTCCGCCGCTGAAAACGATAACTGCTTTGTTGGTCATGCTTATGCTTCCTGCATTGATGTAGTAAGGGCAAGATTTGGAATGGTAACTCAAACACGGTGGCGGCCTGATTCAAATGGCGAGCAAGCCCGGCATCTGTTTCGCGGTATCCTGCGCGTTCTGAATACGGACGCTTTTCCATGCTGGTGATTTCCAACAACGTGCATCTGCCGGATGCCGAGGTCGAATTGACGGCCATTCGCGCCCAGGGCGCCGGGGGGCAGAACGTCAACAAGGTCTCCAGTGCCGTGCACCTTCGCTTCGATATTTCGGCCTCGTCCTTGCCCGAGTTCTACAAGGAACGGCTGCTGGCGTTGCGCGACAGTCGTATCACCAGCGATGGCGTGTTGATCATCAAGGCCCAGCAGTACCGCACGCAGGAAGCCAACCGTGCCGATGCACTTGAGCGTCTGGTCGAGCTGATCCTCAGCGCCACCAAAGTCGAAAAGAAACGCCGTCCGACCAAGCCGACGCTCGGCTCGAAGAAGCGTCGGCTCGAGTCGAAAACCAAGCGCGGCAGTATCAAGGCCGGGCGTGGCAAGGTGGATTTCTAGTCTTCCCGGTATTTTGCGGTGTGCTTGTACAGATACACGCTCAACGCCAACCCACTCAGGGAGGCGAGGGCGGCGAACAGGAAGATCGAGGCGAAGCCGAATCCGGCAGCAATTGCCCCGGCCACCGGTCCAGTGATCCCCAGCGATAAGTCGATGAACAACGAATAGGCGCCGACAGCTGCGCCGCGACTCGACGCTGGAACCAGATTCACTGCTTCCACACCCAGCGCCGGGAACACCAGCGAGAAGCCGAAACCGCTCAATGCCGCACCGGCCAATGCCCAGTGCGCATCCGGCGCGAGCCACAACAGCAACAAGCCGAGGGTTTCAACCGACAGGCAGGCAATCGCCACGCGGAAGCCGCCGAGGCGGTTGATCAGGTTGCCGAACAGCAGGCGCGCGCCGATGAAGCTGGCGCCGAACAGACTCAAGCACAGCACCGCGTTGTCCCAATGCTGAGTGGCGTAATACAGGGTAATGAAGGTGGCGATGGTGCCGAAGCCGATCGAACCCAGCGCCAGTCCGCAACCGTGAGGAAAGACCCGTCCCAACACATGCATGAACGGCAGACGCTCACCGATGACAATCGGCGCGGCAGTCTTGGGCCATGCCAGCAGCAGGCCTAACGCCGCCAGCAAAATGATGCTGACGCCCATGCTCCACAAGCCAAGTTGGCCGACCAGCCACACCCCGAACGGTGCGCCGACGGCCAGTGCGCCGTAACTGGCGATGCCGTTCCACGAGATCACCTTGGCGGTGTTCGCCGCGCCGACGCGGCCGATCCCCCAGCCAATCGAGCCGGAACCGACCAGGCTTTCCGCGCTGCCCAGCACCAGTCGACCGATCAACAGGCTGATCAGGCTGAGCATCGGCATGTTCGGAGTCCACGCCGAAATCAGCATGAACACGCCGCTCAAACCGCACCCGGCCAAGCCATACATCACCGCGAGTTTGCTGCCCTTGTTGTCGATGATCTTGCCGGCGTAAGGGCGGCTGAGCAGGGTGGCGAGGTATTGCACGCTGATCACCAGGCCGGCGATCACTGCGCCGAAGCCCAGGTCGCTGTGGACGTAGCCCGGCAATACAGCCAGCGGAATGCCGATGTTCAGGTAGCCGATGAAGGTGAAGAGGACGATGGAAACGACTTGCAGCGTGACCGCCAGGGGGCGCTGGGGCTCTGACTTGGAGAACGACATGGGAAAAGGTCCACGGGAGCAGCAGATTAGATAGGCTGCTTATGATACCGACGCGAACGGCTCTGGGGCGGGGAAAAGTAAAACTATTTGCCGGACGGCGGTTTCAGGGTTTGGCCGGGGCGACCAGTTGCGTGGTGATCAGTGCGGCGAGGGCGTTTTCTTCGCTGCCAAAACGGGCGAGCAGAGCGGCCTGTTTTTCGGGGGAGAGTCGGCTCCAGATCTCGATCATTTTCTCGGTGGCACCGATCAGAACGGCGGCTTGGTTTTCGGAGAATTCGTCGGTCATGGCAGGGCTCGGGCATTCAGGCAGTGTGGAAAGCGCATGTTAGCGCTTTCCACACGGTCTGTACGGCGGGTTTTACTCTTCGCTGTCGGCCGGGCGGCTCTCAACGGCTTCTTTCGACTCGGGCTGTTGGGCACCGGCTTGTTGCGTGGTCGTCTGCTCAGGTACGTGCAGGCTTGGGAAGGGGAGATTAGGAATCTCGTGCATGGTTGCGCTCCTCGCTAAGTCTGTTGATAGATCTGGTAGATCCGCGCTTTTGGAAAGCCTGCGCAGGATACAGCAGGAAAAATGACAATCAGACTTTTAATTCGAATTATTGCGACAAATGGCCGCAGGGAGACAGGTCGCCGAAACAAATGTAGGAGCTGCCGAAGGCTGCGATCTTTTGATCCTGCTTTTAAACAAGATCAAAAGATCGCAGCCTCCGGCAGCTCCTACAGGGGTATTGCGGTATTACTTGCAGACGTTGGCTATGGCCTCGGCCAGCAGCGCCAGACGTGTCGCATCGATACCGGCCACGTTCGCCCGGCCCGAACTCACCATGTACACGCTGTGATGCTCGCGCAGTTGTTTCACTTGCTCCGGCGACAGGCCGGTGTAAGAGAACATCCCGCGCTGCACGCCAATGTGCGCAAAACGCTCGCGCAGACCGTGCGGCTCCAGGGCTTCCACCAAACCACTACGCAACTGCGCGATGCGCAAACGCATGGCTTCCACCTCGTCGGCCCAGCGGCTTTTCAGCTCCGGGTCGGCAAGGATGGTCGCGACCACGGCCGCGCCGTGATCCGGTGGCGTTGACCACAGGTTGCGGGCGATGTTGGCCAGTTGGCTGCGAATGTCGATGAGCTTGTCGGCGGTTTTCGCGCAGACGATCAGCGCACCGGTACGGTCGCGATACAGGCCGAAGTTCTTCGAGCAGGAACTGGTGATCAGCAACTCCGGCACTTGCGCGGCGAACAAGCGGGTCGACCACGCATCCTGCTCCAGACCGTCGCCAAAGCCTTGGTAGGCAAAGTCGATCAGTGGCAGCAGGTCGCGACGGCGCACCACGTCCAGCACGCGCTGCCAGTCGTCGTGGCTCAGGTCGAAACCGGTAGGGTTGTGGCAGCACGCATGCAGCAGCACCACGTCGCCTTTCGGCACTTCGTTGAGCACGGCGAGCATGGCGTCGACGTCGAGACGGTTGTCACTGCCCACGTAAGGGTAGTGACTGACCTTGACGCCAGCCGTGGCGAAAATGGTTTCGTGGATCGGCCAGGTCGGGTTGCTCAACCACACGCCTTTGCCCGGCAGGCATTGGGCGATGAAGTCGGCAGCCAGACGCAGGGCACCGGTGCCACCCGGGGTCTGGGTGGCGCCGGCACGCTGTTCGGCGATCAGTTTCGAGTCGCCACCCAGCACAAGCTCATTGATGACTTTGCCGAACAGCGGGTTGCCGTGGCCACCGATGTAGGTTTTGGTGTCCTGGCTCTCGACCAGCCGCGCTTCGGCGATTTTCACCGCTTCAGGGATGGGGGTCAGGCCTTGGGCATCCTTGTAGACGCCAACGCCGAGGTCGAATTTGCGCGGATTGGCATCCTGCGCATACGCCTCCATCAAACCGAGGATCGGGTCGCCGGGCACCCGGCCGATGGCGTCGAAGTGCATTACTTGCGTCCTTCTGCGGTCTTGGCCACTTCGTCAGTGCGCGCGGCCATGATGAAGTCGTTGCGGTGCAAGCCTTTGATCGAGTGGCTCCACCAGGTCACGGTCACTTTGCCCCACTCGGTCAGCAGACCCGGGTGGTGACCTTCGGCCTCGGAGATTTCGCCGACGGCGTTGGTGAACGCCAGCGCGTGCTTGAAATTCTTGAACAGGAAGACTTTTTCCAGCTGCATGATGCTGTCGCGAACTTCGATGTTCCAATCAGGGATCTGCTTGATCAGGATCGGCAGTTCTTCGTCGCTGACTTGTGGCGCATCGGCGCGGCAGGCTTCGCAGTGGGCTTGGTTCAAAGTTGACATGGTGTATTCCTGAATTCGATTCTTGTTGGAAATTACTATCTTTGCGCGCAAGTCGCGAGCGGGTTCTGCTCAGGCCGCTTTCGGCTTCGGCGGAAATTTCGGTGCGTGCAAACCCAACTGCATGCCTTGCTTGACCATGGCCATGATGTCTTCATGGGCCACGTCGAACAGACGCTTGAGGTTCGGCAGGACAAAGTACAGCGGTTGCAGGATGTCGATGCGATAAGGCGTGCGCATGGCTTCCAGCGGATCGAAGGTCTGATGCTCGGGCTCGTCCGACAGCGAGTAAACAGTTTCTTTCGGTGAGGAGAGGATGCCCCCGCCGTAGATGCGTTTGCCTTGCGGGGTGTCGACCAGGCCGAATTCAATGGTCATCCAGTACAGGCGCGCGAGATACACGCGCTCTTCCTTGGTGGCTTGCAGGCCGAGCTTGCCGTAGGTGTGGGTGAATTCGGCAAACCACGGGTTGGTCAGCAGCGGGCAGTGACCAAAGATCTCGTGGAAAATGTCCGGCTCTTGCAGGTAGTCCAGCTCTTCGCGGGTGCGAATAAAGGTGGCCACGGGAAATTGCTTGCTGGCGAGCAATTCAAAGAAGGTCTGGAACGGAATCAGTGCCGGAACGCGCGCGACCTGCCAACCGGTAGTCTCACCGAGCACCTTGTTGATCTCGCCCAGTTGCGGAATGCGGTCGTGGGGCAGACCGAGTTTTTCGATACCGTCCAGGTATTCCTGGCACGCACGACCTTCGATCACTTTCAGTTGGCGAGTGATCAGCGTGTTCCACACCGCATGTTCTTCGGCGGGGTAGTCGATAAAACCTTGCGCATCGGGCTCGCGGGCCACGTATTGCGTCTGCTTCATACTGCTCTCCTGCTAGGGGAATTCGTTCTTGTTATGTCCAGCGATGGACTCAGAATTACCCGAGAGCGTGTTGATGTGCAGCAGGTTGAATCGCCTTCGCGTAGGAATTTTCCCTTTAATTCGTAAATTAATCGTTACGCTTTGACGGATATCTCGCGTTTGCAGTGATTTGCAGGTTTGAAAAGGGTCATCGCTGTCACATAATCTTGACAACTATCTGCGCGCTGCGACAGAAAAGTCTGGCGCAACCCCCCTGTAGGAGTGAGCCTGCTCGCGATTGCTGTGTATCAGTCAATGAGGAAGTTGGCTGGACTTGCCTCATCGCGAGCAGGCTCGCTCCTACAGGTTAATCATCGTTTTCGGGCCTTTTATATGCGTATCAAAGTCCACTGCCAAAACCGCATCGGCATCCTGCGCGACATTCTCAACCTGTTGGTGGCGTACGGGATCAACGTCGCGCGCGGCGAGGTTGGTGGTGAGCATGGCAACGCGATCTATCTGCATTGCCCGAACCTGATCAACATCCAGTTCCAGGCGTTGCGCCCGAAGTTCGAATCGATTGCCGGGGTGTTCGGCGTCAAGCGGGTAGGGCTGATGCCCAGCGAGCGGCGGCACATGGAGTTGAACGCACTGCTCGGTGCGCTGGAATTTCCGGTGTTGTCGATCGATATGGGTGGCTCGATTGTCGCCGCCAACCGCGCGGCGGCGCAGTTGCTCGGCGTGCGCGTCGACGAGGTGCCGGGGATTCCGCTGTCCCGCTACGCCGAAGATTTCGACCTGCCGGAACTGGTGCGCGCCAATAAATCGCGAATCAACGGCATGCGGGTCAAGGTCAAGGGCGACGTTTTTCTCGCCGACATCGCTCCGCTGCAATCGGAGCACGACGACAGCGAAGCGATGGCCGGTGCGGTGCTGACCTTGCATCGCGCCGACCGTGTCGGCGAGCGCATCTATAACGTGCGCAAGCAGGAGTTGCGCGGTTTCGACAGCATCTTCCAAAGCTCGAAAGTCATGGCGGCGGTGGTGCGCGAAGCGCGTCGCATGGCGCCCCTTGATGCACCTCTATTGATAGAAGGCGAAACCGGCACCGGCAAGGAGTTGCTGGCACGCGCCTGTCACCTCGCCAGTCCGCGCGGACAATCGCCGCTGATGGCGCTCAACTGCGCCGGCCTGCCGGAGTCTATGGCCGAGACCGAGCTGTTCGGCTATGGCCCCGGTGCTTTCGAAGGCGCACGCGCTGAAGGCAAGCTCGGTCTGCTGGAGTTGACGGCGGGCGGCACGCTGTTTCTCGATGGTGTCGGCGAAATGAGCCCGCGCTTGCAGGTGAAATTGCTGCGCTTCTTACAGGACGGCTGTTTCCGTCGCGTCGGCAGCGATGAAGAGGTTTATCTGGATGTGCGGGTGATCTGCGCAACACAGGTGGACTTGTCCGAGTTGTGCGCTCGCGGCGAGTTTCGTCAGGATTTGTACCACCGCTTGAACGTGCTTTCGCTGCACATTCCGCCGCTGCGCGAATGCCTCGACGGATTGACGCCATTGGTGGAGCACTTCCTCGATCAGGCCAGTCGGCAGATCGGCTGCTCGCTACCAAAACTGGCGCCGACGGCCATGGATCGGCTCAGTCATTATCACTGGCCGGGCAATGTGCGGCAGTTAGAGAATGTGCTGTTTCAGGCGGTGTCGCTGTGTGATGGCGGCACGGTCAAGGCCGAGCATATTCGTCTGCCGGATTATGGCGTGCGTCAGCCGCTTGGCGATTTTTCCCTTGAAGGTGGGCTGGACGAGATCGTCGGGCGGTTTGAGAAGGCCGTGCTGGAACGTCTGTATTCCGAGCACCCGAGCAGTCGGCAACTGGGTAAGCGCCTTGGCGTTTCGCATACGACCATTGCCAATAAGTTGCGTGAGTATGAGGTGGGCAAAGAGCCTGAAGCCTAAGATCGAAAGATCCTCCGAACGCGGCCCGAACCTTCGGCAGCTTCTAGAGTTGGAATGCGGATTCCTGTAGGAGCTGCGGCACGCTGCGATCATTTGGTCGATTGCCGCGAAGCGGCATAACACCGCCGGTTTTTCGACTTCGATACATTTCCCAATTCCCCGCAATACCCCTCAAGTCCTTTGTTTGCCGGGCCTCAAGCCGCCAGAAAAAAGTTGGTCTGCAAATTGCTTATGGCTCAGCAGTACAGCGGTGGGCGGCAAACGTCCGGCATGCAGAGGAAAGAGTGTGGACAAGTACCTTTATGTGGCAATGACCGGCGCCAGCCAGAACGCACTGGCGCAGAAGGCTCATGCCAACAACCTGGCGAACATCTCCACCAACGGTTTTCAGCGCGACCTGGAGCAGGCGCGTTCGATGCCGGTGTTCGGTGACAGCTTTCCGGCGCGCGCGTTTGCCCTGAGCGAACGGCCCGCCACTGATTTCACGCCAGGCTCGCTGGTGCAGACCGGCCGTGACCTCGACGTCGCCGTGACCGGCAATGGCTGGATCGCCGTGCAGAATCCCAACGGCGGCGAAAGCTACGTGCGCACCGGCAGCCTGAATGTCGACGCCCTCGGCGTCCTGCGTGCCGGCAATGGTATGCCGGTGATGGGCAATGGCGGTCCGATCGCCGTGCCACCCGAGCAGCAGATCGAAGTCGGCGAAGACGGCACCATCAGTATTCGTGCGATGGGCGAAGGCCCGCGCGTCATGGCGGAAGTCGACCGGATCAAACTGGTCAACCCGGACATCAAGAACATGAACAAGGGCCTCGACGGCTCGATCTACACCAAGGACGGCCAGCCTGCGCCGATCGATGCCAACGTCAAACTGGTGTCGGGTTTCCTGGAGTCGAGCAACGTCAATGCCGTGGAAGAAATGACTTCGGTACTGGCCCTGGCCAAGCAGTTCGAGTTGCACGTCAAGATGATGAACACCGCCAAAGACGACGACCAAGCCATGGCTCGGGTCTTGCAGATCAGCTAATTATCAGAACGTCGCGCCGTAAAACAGGCGCACGAGGAGAATCGAATGCTTCCGGCTCTATGGGTTGCCAAAACCGGTCTGTCCGCCCAGGACACTAACCTGACCACCATTTCCAACAACCTGGCAAACGTCTCGACCACGGGTTTCAAGCGTGACCGCGCCGAGTTCCAGGACTTGCTGTATCAGATCAAGCGTCAGCCAGGCGCCCAGTCGACCCAGGACAGCGAACTGCCGTCGGGTCTGCAAGTGGGTACCGGTGTGCGCATTGTCGGCACGCAGAAAAACTTCACCGCCGGCAGCCTGCAAACCACCGAACAGCCGCTGGATCTGGCCGTTGACGGTCGCGGTTTCTTCCAGATTCTGCAACCGGACGGCACCACGTCCTACACCCGTGACGGTACTTTCCACCTCGATTCCAATGGCCAGGTCGTCAACGCCAGCGGTTTCGCTCTGGAACCAGCCATCGTCATTCCGAACGATGCCCAGACCTTCACCGTCGGCCGTGACGGCACCGTATCGATCACCGTTGCCGGCAACCCGGCTTCCCAAGTGATTGGCAACCTGCAAACCGCCGACTTCATCAACCCGGCCGGCCTGCAAGCGGTGGGCAACAACCTGTTCCTGGAAACCGCTGCTTCCGGCGCGCCGCAAGTCGGTACTCCGGGCCTGAACGGTTTCGGTACCACGCTGCAGAACACCCTGGAAACGTCCAACGTCAGCACCGTTGAAGAGATGGTCAACATGATCACCACTCAGCGCGCTTACGAGATGAACTCCAAGGTGATCTCCACCGCCGACCAGATGCTCTCGTTCGTAACGCAGAATCTGTAATCAAGTCTATGAGGCGGCCATGAGGTCGCCTGCAACACCGTGAGGTAGGGTCATGAATCGCTTCGTATCTGTTCTGGCATTGAGTGGAGTCGTCTCGCTCGCGGGCTGCGTCGCTCCGACGCCCAAGCCCAATGACCCTTACTACGCCCCGGTGTTGCCGCGCACGCCGTTGCCGGCGGCCGCCAACAACGGCTCGATCTATCAGGCCGGCTTCGAGCAGAACCTGTATAGCGATCGCAAGGCGTTCCGGGTCGGTGACATCATCACCATCACCCTGAACGAGAGAACCCAGGCGAGCAAAAACGCTAACTCGCAGATCGGCAAGAACAGCGATACCACGGTCGGCCTGACTTCGTTGTTCGGTTCCAGTCTGACCACCAATAACCCGCTGGGCAGCAATGACCTGAGCCTGAACGCCGGCTACAGCGCTGACCGCGCGACCAAGGGCGACAGCAAGGCTGCGCAGGGCAATACCCTGACCGGTTCGATCACCGTGACCGTGGCCGACGTATTGCCCAACGGTATCATCGCCGTGCGCGGCGAGAAGTGGATGACCCTCAACACGGGCGATGAGCTGGTGCGGATCGCCGGTCTGGTGCGTGCCGATGACATCGCCACTGACAACACTGTTTCGTCGACCCGTGTCGCCGACGCGCGCATCACCTACTCGGGCACCGGTTCGTTTGCCGATGCGAGTCAGCCAGGCTGGTTCGACCGTTTCTTCCTCAGCCCGCTGTTCCCTTTCTAGGTGGCTACGTTGAACTTCAAGAGCCTCATGCTCGCTGCGGCCATGATGTCCGCAGCCTTTGGTGCCCACGCCGAGCGGCTGAAAGATATCGCCAGCATTTCCGGCGTGCGGTCCAACCAATTGATCGGTTACGGCCTGGTGGTCGGGCTTAACGGCACCGGTGACCAGACAACGCAAACTCCGTTCACCCTGCAGACCTTCAACAACATGCTCTCGCAGTTCGGTATCAAAGTGCCGCCGGGATCGGGCAACGTGCAGTTGAAGAACGTCGCGGCGGTGTCCATCAGTGCTGATCTGCCGGCGTTTGCCAAGCCAGGCCAACAGGTCGATATCACCGTTGCCTCGATCGGTAACTCTAAGAGCCTGCGTGGCGGCACCCTGTTGCTGACCCCGCTCAAGGGTATCGACGGCAACGTCTATGCAATCGCCCAGGGCAACCTGGTCGTGGGCGGTTTCGATGCTGAAGGTCGAGACGGCTCGAAGATCACTGTCAACGTTCCGTCGGCTGGTCGCATCCCTGGCGGTGCATCGGTGGAGCGCTCGGTGCCGAGCGGTTTCAATCAGGGTAATAGCCTGACGTTGAACCTCAACCGTTCCGACTTCACCACCGCCAAACGCATCGTCGACAAGATCAACGACATGCTCGGCCCTGGTGTCGCTCAGGCCATCGACGGCGGCTCGATCCGCGTTACCGCACCGCTCGATCCGAGCCAGCGTGTCGACTACCTGTCGATCCTGGAAAACCTCGAAGTCGATCCGGGTCAGGCGGTGGCGAAAGTCATCATCAACTCGCGCACCGGCACCATCGTCATCGGTCAGAACGTGAAAGTCTCGCCGGCCGCCGTAACCCACGGCAGCCTGACCGTGACCATTACTGAAGACCCGATCGTCAGCCAGCCAGGCCCACTTTCCAACGGCCAGACCGCTGTCGTGCCACGTTCGCGCGTGAACGCCGAACAGGAAGCCAAACCGATGTTCAAGTTCGGTCCGGGCACCACCCTCGACGAGATCGTCCGTGCGGTGAACCAGGTCGGCGCGGCACCGGGTGACTTGATGGCCATTCTCGAAGCACTGAAGCAGGCCGGCGCGTTGCAAGCCGACCTGATCGTGATCTGAGGCCGACGACTATGGATATGCGCAAGAGCGGTCTGGTCAGCAGCAGCGATTCGGGTTCTTACTCTGACCTCAATCGTCTGAACCAGCTAAAGGTCGGTGACAAGGATAGTGATGCGAACATGCGCAAAGTTGCGCAGGAATTCGAATCGCTGTTCCTCGGCGAGATGCTCAAATCGATGCGTTCGGCGACCAATGCCCTGGGTGAGGACAATCCTCTCAACACGCCGGCCGCCAAGCAGTATCAGGAAATGTACGACCAGCAACTGGCCGTTTCCATGTCACGCGAGGGCGGTGGTATCGGTCTGGCCGACGTGCTGATGCGCCAGATGTCGAAGAACAAACCAATGGCGCCGGGTGAGGCTGCGGCCGCGTCCGCCGCCAAGCAGGAAGAAGCCAAAGCCAAGGCCGCTGCCGTGGCCACGCCGATTGCCGCTGGCACCGTCGCCACCAATGGCCCGTTGTCGCGCCTCAATGGTGAGCGTCCGCTGTGGGCCTCGCGTTCGGTCAATGCGCCTAACACGCAATTGGCCCACCGCAACGACATGGAATTGATCAACCAGCGCCGTTTGGCTCTGCCGCCGAAACTGGCCGATCGTTTGCTCGCAGGCCTGGTGCCTTCGGCCACCACGACAAGCGCCGCAACGCAATTGCCACAGCGTGCCACGACTGCCGCCACCACTGGCGCAGGTCCGCTGTACAACGGCGACTGGCTGGCACGCGCCGAGGCTGACAAAGCCTCCGGTGGGCAGATGCAGGTTTACGGCCGGGCGATGGCGCAGATTCCATTGGCGCCGGCGAAAAAAGCCTTCAGTTCTGCCGACGAATTCGTCAACACCATGCTGCCGATGGCCGAGGAAGCCGCCGCTCGTATCGGCGTCGATCCGCGTTACCTGGTGGCGCAAGCCGCACTGGAAACCGGTTGGGGCAAGTCGGTCATGCGTGCTCAGGATGGCAGTAGCAGCCACAACCTGTTCGGTATCAAGGCGAGCAGCAACTGGAAGGGTGATTCGGCCCGGGCAATCACCAGCGAGTTCCGTAATGGCGCGATGGTCAAGGAGACGGCCGAGTTCCGTTCCTATGCCTCGTACAAGGACAGCTTCCACGATCTGGTGACTTTGCTGCAGAGCAATAATCGCTATCAAGAAGTGCTGAAGTCGGCCGATAACCCAGAACAGTTTGTACGCGAGTTGCAAAAGGCCGGTTACGCCACCGACCCGAACTACGCAAGCAAGATTTCGCAGATTGCCAAGCAGATGAACGTTAACCAGAACTACGCTGCGGCGGGCGTTTCGACAACGCCTCTATAAAACATAAAGTAAGGTTTGAACCATGAGTTTGCTCAACATCGGGATGTCGGGTTTATCCGCTAGCCAATCTTCTTTGATGGTGACGGGCAACAACATTGCCAACGTCGATACGGCCGGCTACTCGCGCCAGCAAACCGTGCAGAATTCAAAAAGCTCGATTCAGAACGGCAACCTCTGGATCGGCACCGGTACGACCCTGGCCGACGTGCGCCGTGTCTACAACAGCTACATCGACGCCCAGTTGCAGACCACCACTTCGCTCAACAGCGATGCGGCGGCTTATCTGGGTCAGGTCACTCCGCTCGACAAATTGCTGTCCGATAGCGGCACCGGCCTCAATGGCGCGCTGACCAAGTTTTTCGCCTCGGTGCAGAACGTCAACGCCAAGCCGGGTGATGATGCTTCGCGCCAACTGCTGCTCAGTGATGCCCAAGCCTTGAGCGCGCGCTTCAACTCGGTTTCCAGCCAGTTGAACGCGCAGAACTCGGACATCAACGGCAACCTGACGAGCATGGCTGATCAGGTCAACAAACTGGCGAACACTGTCGCTCAGTTAAACCAGAAAATCTCCGAAATTTCCAACTCCGGTGGCCAGCCCAACGAGCTGCTCGACGCGCGTAACGAGACCATTCGCCAACTGTCGACCTTCACCGGTGCGCAGGTCGTCGAGCGTGGCGGCAACATGGATATATATCTGGGCAACGGTCAGCCGCTGGTGATGGGCAGCACGGTCAGCAAGCTGGAAGTCACGCCAAGCAAGACCGACCCATCGCGTATGGCCCTGCAGCTCAATAACGGCTCCAGCACTGTCGACATCACCTCGGGCATCACCGGTGGCGAGATCGGTGGCCTGCTGCGTTATCGCAGCACCGTGCTCGACCCTGCGATGAACGAGCTGGGCCGCGTGGCACTGGTCGTTGCCGATCAGATGAACACGATTCAGGCGCAAGGCATCGACAAGAACGGTGACTTTGGCGGCAGCCTGTTCACCAGTATCAATACTGCGGCGAACATGTCTGCGCGCAGCACCGCCACTATCGGCAACAGCGCAGGTTCCGGCAAATTCGATGTGAGCATCGAAGACACCGGCAAGCTGACCATCAACGATTACAAAGTGACCTTCACCAGCGCCACGGACTACACCGTGCAGCGTCTGCCGGAAGGCACCGCCATGGGCGCGTTCAGTACCACCACCAACCCGCCTCCGGTCATCGACGGCTTCTCGTTGAAACTCACTGGCGGCACGGCGGCGGCGGGCGACACGTTCAAGATCACCCCGACGCGCAGCGCGGCGGCCAACATCAAGACCGAGATGACCGACTCCAAGCGTCTGGCCATCGCAGCTCCGTTGGGCGCTGCCATTGCCCCCGGCGGCAGCGGCACGCTGACTATTCCGGCCAGCGGTCAACCGACCCTGACCACGAAGTTCGATATCTACGACGCCACCACCACCACGGCGATGCAGAACGGCATGAAGTACTCGACGCCGGTCAAAGTGGTGTTTGGCGATCCTTCGGCGGACGGCACCAGTCAGGGTTACCAGCTACTCGATGCCAAGGGCGGTGTGTTGAGCAGCGGCACCATCAAGCCGGGCCAGAACAACACCCTGAACCTGAGTATTCCGCTCAAGGACTCGACCGGCGCTGCGATCCCGCCAGCTCCGGCCACCCAGTACACCGTCAATTTCGATATGACCGTCGCCGGCTCGCCAGGCAAAGGCTCGGCGATCAATGTCAGCCTCAGCCAGCCGGGCACACTGGACAACCGCAACGGCGGTGTACTGGCTGACTTGCAGACCAAGCAGACAGTGGACACCGGTTCGGCCAGCAAAGGTATTTCCCTGACCGACTCCTACGGCAAACTGGTCGAAGGTGTCGGCGCCAAAGCTGCCCAGGGCAAGCTCGACAGCGCGGCCACCGACGCCATTCTGGCCAACGCCAAGGGCGCGCGTGATTCGTTGTCCGGCGTCGACCTCGACGAAGAGACCGGCAACCTGGTCAAGTTTCAGCAGTACTACACCGCGTCCTCGCAGATCATCAAGGCTGCGCAGGAAATTTTCAGCACACTGATCAACAGTCTTTAAGGGAGTCGTAATCCATGCGCATTTCTACCGGCCAGTTTTACGAATCTTCGGCAGCCAACTATCAGAAAAACTTCGCCAACGTGGTCAAGAGCAGCGAAGAGGCCAGCAGCCTGATTCGCGTCAACACGGCGGCAGATGATCCGGTTGGCGCTTCGCGTCTGCTGCAATTGGGCCAACAGGCTTCGATGCTTGATCAGTACGAAGCCAACGCCACTACCATCAAAGGCACACTGGGTACCGCTGAAGCGGTGATGACCAGCATCAACAACGTGCTGCAGCGTGCCAAGGAATTGGCTGTGAGTGCCGGCAACGCCGGGTACACGGACGCCGACCGTCAGGCCACAGCGTCCGAGCTGGGTCAGATCGAAGAGCAACTGCTCAGCCTGATGAACAGCAAGGACGAGAACGGTAAATACATCTTCGCCGGCTCCAAGGGCGACACCGTACCGTTCACTCGCAATGACGATGGCACTTACGCCTACAACGGTGACCAGGTGACCCTCGATCTGGCGATCGGTGACAACATGAAGATGGCCACCAACACCACCGGTTGGGAAGCTTTCCAGCAAGCGGTCAACACCAGCCGCAGCCAGGTCACCATGACGGCGCCTGCGGTCAATGACAATCGCGTGGTTCTGTCCAACGGTCAGGTGTCGTCGAACGTCAGCTACAACAGCAAGTTCCGTAGCGGCGAGCCGTACACTGTTGATTTTGTCAGCGGCACCCAGCTCAAAATCACTGACTCGGCCGGTAATGATGTGACGGCCGAAGCCAGTCAGGGTGGCGCGTTCGATCCGAAAAGCACGGCCGGTCAGACGGTCAGCTTCCGGGGCGTGGACCTGACGCTGAACATCAACCTGCAATCGGGCGATGTACCGGGCACCGTGCTGCCGGG
Source organism: Pseudomonas sp. LBUM1652 (assembly GCF_059716105.1). NCBI lineage: Bacteria > Pseudomonadati > Pseudomonadota > Gammaproteobacteria > Pseudomonadales > Pseudomonadaceae > Pseudomonas > Pseudomonas sp. LBUM1652. The sequence goes on from NZ_CP166804.1 coordinate 1,838,140, forward strand.
TCATACGTTCACACTGGCGGCCAAGCCTGACACCTTCACCGGCACCCGCAGCCCGGGCAACCCGTCGTCGGCCCAGATCACCGGCAGCAGCGTCACCAACTCGACGGACTACAAAGCCAGTTTCCCGACCGGTTCAGCGGTGATGAAATTCACCAGCGCGACCGCGTTCGATCTGTACGCTGCACCGTTGACCGCTGACAGCAAACCGGTGTCCAGCGGCACTGTGGTCGCAGGCGTGGCCACTGCTTCGGGTGTGAGTTTCAACATCAGCGGTACACCGGCTGCCAACGATCAGTTCAGCGTGGCCGTCAATACTCACGAAACCCAGAACATTCTGGACAGCGTGAGTCAGTTGAAAAACGTGCTGAACACGCCAACCAATGGCAATGCGCTGGCTATCCAGCAATTGCAGGCCGGTCTGGCCTCCGGTCTGGGCAACCTCGCCAGTGGCACCGATCAGTTATCCAGTGCGATCAGTTCGGTCGGTGGTCGTGGCTCGTCGCTGGTGACCCAGAGCGATACCAATCAGTCGCTGGTATTGGCCAACGCGCAGACACAATCGTCGATCCGCGAATCCGATCCGGCCGAGGTCATGACCCGTCTGACCCTGCAGCAAACCATGTTGCAAGCCTCGCAACTGGCCTTCAGCAAGATTGCGCAACTGGGCTTGTTCAACAAGATCTGAGTCTGTGCCTGTCGAGCTGCCAACCGTCTTTTCCTAAGCGGTTACGGGGTTCCTGCCTGAAGAGGGCAGGGACCCGCCGCTCGAGAGTTTCCCGCCGTGAATCAACACCCCCTCGTCAGTATCGTCATCCCCGCCTTCAACCCGCGCTTCTTCGATCAGGCGCTGATGAGTGCGCTCGCGCAGACGTATGAGCACCTCGAAATCGTCATTTGTGACGACTCGGACGATGAGCAGATTCGCCAGATTGTCGAGTCGTTCGCCGAGCCGGCTCATCCGATCCGCTATCTGCGTAACCCACAGCGTCTGGGGTTACAGAACAACGTGCTGCGTTGCGTCGAAGAGGCTCGTGGCGAGTTCGTCAAAGTGTTGTGCGATGACGATCGACTGTTCGCGCCGAGCATTGCCCTGCAGGCGCAGGTGCTGATTGATCACGCTGATGCCAATCTGGTGTTTGCCTTGCGCATGCTCAGCGACGCCGGCAATTTCCTCTTGCCGCCGCGCGTTGACAATTGCCGGTTCAGCCCGAACGACGCCTTGTTCAAGGGCGACGACATGCTGGCGATCTTCGAATCCACGCCGTTGAATTTTGTCGGCAACTTCAGTGCCGCGTTGATGCGTCGCGCCGACGTGCTGGAGTTACTGCCTGCGCTTATTCAAGAGGGTGCAGGTTTTGTCGCCACGCTCGATTTCGCCTTGTTCGTGTGTCTGATGCGCCGCGGCAATATGGTCTCGCTCAACACCGTGCTGAGCACCGAGCGGTTGTACCCGGAGCGGCTGAGCCGTACACCGGAAATGCTCAAGCGAGCGCGAGTGGAGTGGGAATGGCTGGCGCAAATGCTTGTTGCCCGTAGTGGCGAAGCCGCGCCGGCGGCTGGCTGGGTGCGCTATATCGATTTGGCCAACATCAATGATCAGCCCCACGCCTGGCAAGAGCTGTGCGTGACGCGCATTCTCGGTAACCGCAATACCGTGGTCAGCGGCCGGGTCGGCGCCGAAAGCGAAAGCTATGACGATTTCTATCGGGAGTGGCTATCGATCCGCTGCTTCTCGCCGGTCGAGCAACAGCAGATGCCGCAACGCATCGCCAGTTGGTCGACGCGGGCGCAGATTGTGCCGATTGTCATCGACCCTGACGGCGATATAGAAGCCTTGCAGGCCACGTTGCGCGGCATCGAGGCTCAGCTTTATGCACCGGCGGCGGTTGTGCTGCTTTCGGATGCGCAGTGCGATGTCGGCGAGCGAGTGCTGCAGTTGCCGTTTCAGGCCGACTGGGCGCAGCAACTCAACGCGGTGATCCCGCAACTGGAAGGTGCCGACTGGTTTTACCTGCTGCGTGCCGGCGACACCTTGCGCGAATCAGCGCTGTTGATTCTGGCCGAGCGCATCGCCGCAACGCCGGGCCTGTTGTGTGCCTACAGCGATGAGGGGGCGCTGATCGAAGGTGAATCAATCGAACCGGTATTCAAGCCGGACTTCAATCTCGATCTGATGCGCGCCTACCCTTATGTTGGACGCGCTCTGGCTTTCGAGCGTCAGCGCTATCTGGCTGTGGGTGGCTTCGATCCGGCCCATGGCGAACTCGCTCCGCATGACTTGTTGTGGCGCCTGGTGGAAGAAGCCGGCCCGCAGACCATCGAGCACATCGCCGAGATTCAGGTGGAGTCCAGCCTGACGTATGCCCAGTGGCTGTCGCTGCCGGAAGTGATCGATCACAACGCCGCGATGGTCGGCGCGCATTTGCAGCGCATCGGTGTGGATTACAGCATTCGTCATGAAGAGATGCCGCTGATCAACCGCGTCGACTATCACCACGCAGAAAATCCGCTGGTGTCGATCATCATTCAGGCCGGCGATTCGTTGCACGCCTTGCAGCGTTGCACCGAGAGCCTGATTGAGCATACCGCCTACAGTCGCTACGAAATTCTGCTGGTTGACACCGGCAGCACTGAGTCGGCGATGATCGAATGGCTGGCTGCCATGGCTCAATTGGGCGCCTCGATGCTGCGGGTCGTGCAGTACGCCGGAGCCGACAATGTCGCCGCCCTCCGTAACTTCGCCGCCGATCAGGCGCGGGGCGAGTATTTACTGCTGCTCGACGCCGAGGCGGTGATCTATGAAAGCGACTGGCTCGACGAACTGCTTAACCAGGCCCGGCGTCCGGAGGTTGCCGTGGTCGGTGCCCGCCTGCTCAGCCCTGAAGGGGCGATTGTCAGTGCCGGTTTGATTCTGGGGCTGGCGGGGCCGGTCGGTTCGCCATTTGCCGGTGAGTCGGCAAGCTCTCGCGGCTACATGCAGCGTCTGCACGTGGTGCAGAACTGGAGCGCGGTCAGCAGTCAATGCCTGATGGTCCGCAAGCAAGTTTTCGATGCGCTCGGGCAGTTCGATGGCGAGACGTTCGCGCGGGGTTTGAGCGACGTCGATCTGTGTCTGCGGGCAGGCAGCGATGGCTACCTGGTGGTCTGGACGCCTTATGCCAGTGTCGTGATTGCGCCGTTGACCGAGAATGCGCCGCTTGCCCTCTCTGAAAAAGAGGAAGAAGCGTTCCATCGCCAGTGGATGCCGAAAATCATCAAGGATCCGGCGTACAGTCCGTCGCTCAGCCTCGGCGTGTCGAGCTTCAGTCTGGAGCCGTCGTTGCGCAATAACTGGAATCCGTTCTGTTCCCGTCACTTGCCGTTGATTCTCGGCTTGCCGGTCAACAGTTCGGCTGTCGGTCATTACCGCGTGACCGGGCCGCTGGCCGAGCTTGAAGCCTCTGGCCGGGCGCTTGGCCGCTGGGCTTACGAGTCGCCTTCGACCGTCGAAATCGAGCGTCTGGCCCCGGATTCGATCATTCTGCAATGCCGCTATAGCGACGGTGCGGTCAGCGATATTCAGCGAATCAAGAAGTACTCCAGCGCGCTGCGAATCTTCGAACTCGACGACTACGTGATCAGTGCGCCAAAGAAAAACACCCACGCGCGCAATAAACCGGTCAACACCGAACAGATGCTGCGCGAAGGTATTGCGCTGTGTGATCGTGTGGTGGTTACCACCCAGGCACTTTCCGATGCGTTGTCGAGCATGCACAGCGATATTCGCATTGTGCCGAATATGCTTTCGCCGGAGCCGTGGGCGACCCTGACCAGTCACCGTCGTACCTCGAGCAAGCCGCGCGTGGGTTGGGGTGGCGGCACCAGCCACTCGGGGGATCTTGAGATCATTGCCGAGGTCGTTCGGGAACTGGCGAACGAAGTCGAGTGGGTATTCTTCGGCATGTGCCCGGACGAGTTGCGTCCCTACATTCATGAATTTCATTCGGCCATCAGCCTGCAGAGCTACCCGTTCAAACTGGCCAGTCTGAACCTCGACCTGGCACTGGCGCCGTTGGAATTCCATATTTTCAATGACTGTAAGAGCAACCTGCGTCTGCTGGAGTACGGTGCCTGCGGCTACCCGGTGATCTGCACCGACACCGAGGCCTATCGCGGGCACCTGCCATGCACCAAGGTCTACAGCAACAGCACCGCAGAATGGCTGCAAGCGATTCGCATGCACCTCGCCGACCCGGACGCCAGCTACCGCATGGGCGACGAACTGAAGGAAGCGGTGCACCGTGATTTCATGTTACGCGGTGACAACCTCAATCATTGGTTGTGGGGCTGGTTGCCGGATTGATCTGAACTCGGCGGGCAAAAAAACGCAGGTGAACTCACGGTTGCCTGCGTTTTTTTTTGTCTTGCTCTCAGCCTTTAATGGCACTGGTCGATAAATTTCAAATGTGTGCCCACTCAAGCGAGGAGTGCCTCGCCCCAGGGACAGGGTTCAACAACAACGCAAGGAAGAAACACATGGCAGTGATAAATGGAACGGGTGAAGCAGACTACCTCATCGGTACTCCTGACAATGACGAACTCTACGGGCTGGAGTCCGGGGATTTGCTCTATGGGGGGGAAGGGGCTGATCTGCTGAATGGCGGTGAGGGCTTTGACTGGGTCGATTACCGTGGTTCTGCCGCAGCGATCAGTATCGAGTTTCAGGATGGTTCGGTGATCGCCCATGGCGGTGAAGCTGAAGGCGATACGTTGATCGAAATTGAAGGCGTCATGGGCACTCAATTCGACGATACCTTCATTGGCAATATCGCTGGACTGACTCTGGATGGTCAGGACGGCGATGACATCTACATCATTGGCAGCGATGACGTGAAAATTGTTGAGGGAGTAGGTGGTGGATACGACGAGCTCCGCACGACGCTCAACAACATGCAGATGGACGCTTCCGTTGAAAAAATGACCTTCACCGGCACCGGCGATTTCACCGGTTATGGAAATGCCGGTGACAACCTGATCATTGGTGGTGCCGGCAATGACCTGCTGTTCGGGGGAAACGGCGCGGATCACTTTGTTGGTGGTGAGGGTTTTGACACGGTCAGCTACGCCGACAGCAGTGAAGGCGTGTTCATTGATATGGCGCAAGGCTGGATGTCTACCGGTTTCGCCAACGGTGATACGTTCACCGGAATCGAAGCCATTCAGGGTTCAGGCTTTGACGATGTACTGTTTGGCAAGGAAGCCGGGCAAGCGTTCGATGGTGGCGATGGCTACGACGTTCTGAACTATTCCGATTCATCGGAGGCTGTCAGTGTTGAGCTGCGTATCGGTGGTCTGGTCAGCAATGTGGAAAAAATCGTCGGCTCCCTGCTGGACGACCATTTCACGATCGACACCGGTGGCGTAACGGTTGACGGTAGTCAGGGCAATGATGTCTACATCATCAACAGTACCGGTGTGACCATTTCCGAAATAGAGAGTGGCGGTGTGGACGAGCTGTATACCAGTCTGTCAGTGATGACCATGGATCCGTTCATCGAGCGCATGACTTATACCGGCACGGGTGACTTCACCGGCCATGGCAATGCCGGTGACAACATGCTGACAGGCGGCGCCGGCAATGACGTGTTGTCGGGTGGCGCGGGCAGTGATGCCTTTTACGGTGGTGCGGGGATCGACATTGTCAGTTATGACGACAGTGATGCCGGGGTAAACATCAATCTGGCGTGGGGTTCACAAACCGGTATTGCCTCGGGTGACACGTTCTACGATATCGAAGGCCTGCGCGGCAGTCAGTTTGATGATTGGCTGGATGGGGATTCGAATGGCAATTATCTGGAGGGTGGTGCCGGCAACGATTTCATTCGCGGTGGCGAAGGGGCCGATCACATTTATGGCGGGTTGGCATCCGGTCTCGACGGCACGGCACCGCAGGGCGATACGCTTTGGGGGGGCGAGGGTGATGACGTTATCGTCAGCGCTGCCAACGACCTGGCTACTTTTGCCAGTGGCGATGAGGGAAATGACACTATCACGGTCAATCGGGGCAGTGCTGACGGCGGCGACGGCAATGATGTTCTGACCGGCACCGGCAGCTATTACACGTTGTCCGCAGGCAACGGCGATGACCTGCTGATCCTGAACCTCGTGGGCAGCCAGGGCACGGGTGGTCAGGCGCGTGGCGGTGAGGGTGATGACACCTATGTCGTGAACTCCACGGGGTTGGTGACCATTCAGGAATATGGCAGCAGTCTTAACGACACGCTGGTGTTGAACACCATCGCCAATGCCAGCCAGTTGAGTGTCACTCGGGTGGGCAAGGACGCCTATTTGCACAGTGCCAATGATGGCAGTAGCGGCGTTCCAGCCAGTGGCGTGAAGCTGGAAAACTGGTACGCGCAGGGCAACACCATCGAGCATATCCAGACGGCCGACGGCATGATCTACGATCTGCCGGCCACCGGTGACGCTTTCGCCCTATTTGGTTGATCCTTTGACGCCTTCAACTTGAGGCGTGCGCGATGAAGGGATGAGTCCACTGTTGGATTCGTCCCTTTTTTATGCCCGTCGCACTGCCGACGCAGCGTCCATCGAGCTGGCGCGTTTCCTGCAAGTCCCCCTCAAATCGCCATAAAACGAGCGCTCGCGGTCATTGACCCGCGCCCGGATTGGCAAAGGTTTAGCCAAAAGGCCTGCAACCGCTTGGCCGAGTCAGGTGAAGAACAAGAGGGGAGACGATGAAGGCAGTTATTTTGGCGGGTGGCCTCGGCACGCGCATCAGTGAAGAGTCGCACCTCAAGCCCAAACCGATGATCGAGATCGGCGGCAAGCCAATTCTCTGGCACATCATGAAGCAGTATTCCGCCCACGGAATTCACGACTTCGTGATCTGCCTTGGCTACAAGGGCTATGCGATCAAGGACTTCTTCGCCAACTACTTCCTGCACACCTCCGACGTCACCTTCAACATGCGCGAAAACCGCATGGACGTGCACCAGAACTACAGCGAGCCATGGAGCGTCACGCTGATCGACACCGGCGAGGAAACCATGACCGGTGGCCGTCTGCTGCGTGCCGCGCGTTATCTGAAGGATGAGGAGGCGTTCTGCTTCACCTACGGCGACGGCGTCTCCGACATCAACATCGCTCAGCTTGTGGATTACCACAAAGCTCACGGCCGTCTCGCGACCGTCACGGCGGTGCAGCCGCCGGGTCGCTACGGTGCCCTTGAACGTCAAGGCGATCAGGTGCTTGGCTTCACCGAAAAACCTCGTGGCGACGGCGGCTGGATCAACGGCGGCTTCTTCGTGCTCTCCCCCAAAGTGATGCCGTACATCAGCGGTGACGAGACGACCTGGGAAGCCGAACCTTTGGCCCGTCTGGCCGAGGACGAACAATTGAAAGCCTTCGAGCACGAAGGTTTCTGGCATCCAATGGACACCCTGCGCGACAAGAACCATCTTGAAGCGCTGTGGATGAGCGGGGAGGCCCCATGGAAGCAATGGGCCTGAGTGCTGATTTCTGGCGTGGCAAGCGTGTGCTGGTCACCGGCCACACCGGTTTCAAAGGCAGCTGGCTGACCCTGTGGCTGCAAAGCCTTGGCGCGCAAGTCAGCGGATTTTCCCTCGATCCATCGACCGAACCAAGCCTGTTCGAACTGGCGCGGGTCCACGAAGGCATCAACGACCAACGCGGCGATCTGCGTGATCTCGGCGCCTTGCTGGAGATCATCGCTGACACCGAGCCTGAAATCGTCCTGCATCTGGCGGCCCAGCCCCTGGTGCGTGAAGGTTATCGTGATCCGCTCGGCACTTACTCCAGCAACGTCATGGGCACGTTGAACCTGCTTGAGGCGATCCGTCAGGTCGGTTGCGTGCGCGCCTGCGTGCTGGTGACCACCGACAAGGTCTACGCCAACAAGGAATGGCTGTGGCCATACCGCGAGGACGAAGCCCTCGGTGGTCACGATCCTTACAGCAGCAGCAAGGCTTGCTGTGAATTGCTGGCGCAGTCTTATGCGGCGTCGTTCTTCCCGGCTGAAAAGTACGCCGAACACGGTCTGGCCCTGGCCACGGCGCGTGCCGGCAACGTTTTGGGCGGCGGTGATTTCGCCCCGGAACGACTGATTCCCGACGTACTCAAGGCCTGGACGGCAGACGAGCCGGTGACCCTGCGCTACCCGCAAGCCGTGCGCCCATGGCAGCACGCGCTGGAGCCATTGGCTGGGTATCTGCAACTGGCCGCCGGCCTCTACGAACAAGGCCCGGAATACGCCGGTGCGTGGAACTTTGGCCCGAGCGAAGCGGATATGTGCAGCGTCGGCGAAGTGGTCGAATTGCTCGCCAGTGGCTGGCCACAGGCGCGTGGCCTGCGCATCGAGCCGAGCGAACTGCATGAGGCCGGTCTGCTGCGTCTGGACAGCAGCCGCGCACGTCAACTGCTTGCCTGGCAACCACGCTGGACCTTGCAGCAATGCCTGGCCCAGACCCTCGACTGGCATTTGGCGTGGCAGAACGGCGACGACATGCGCGCCGTCACTCTCGGCCAACTGAATCTGTACCGAGGCGCGCTGTGAGCGAGTTCTCCTTGCTCGCATTGCCGCTGTCCGGACTGTTCAGTGTCCAGCACAAACGCTTCGAAGATCAGCGCGGGCACTTCGCTCGACTGTTCTGCGAAGGCAGTTTGAGTGCGTTTGGCAGCGAATTTCACATCCGCCAGATCAACCATTCCTGCACCCGCGAGAAGGGCAGTGTGCGCGGTCTGCATTATCAAAACGCGAATGCGCCGGAAGCCAAACTGATCACCTGCCTGCGCGGTGAAGTGTGGGATGTGGCGGTGGATTTGCGTCCCGATTCCGAAACCTTTCTGCACTGGCACGCCGAGCACCTGAAGGCCGGTGACGGTCGCAGCCTGTTGATCCCGGTCGGGTTCGCCCACGGTTTCCAGACGCTGACCGAAGATGCTGAGTTGCTCTACCTGCACAGCGCCGATTACGCGCCGGAGCACGAGGGCGGTCTGTCGGTGAACGATCCACGGCTGGCGATTGCCTGGCCGTTGCCTGTCAATAATTTGTCAGTGCGTGATTCCAGCCATCCCGCGCTCGATCAACACTTTGCTGGAGTGCGTCTATGAACTGCCGTGGGTGCGCCGCACCGTTGAGCCTGCCGCTGATCGACCTCGGTACCTCGCCACCGTCCAATGCTTACGTGCATGCCGATCGTCTGGAACAGGCCGAGCAATGGGTGCCATTGAAGGTCGCCGTGTGCGAGCAATGCTGGCTTGTGCAGACCGAGGACTACACCCGCGCCGACAGCCTGTTCGACGCCGAATACGCCTACTTCAGTTCGTTTTCAAGCACCTGGCTGGCGCATGCCGAGCGCTATGTGGCCGAGATGGTCGAACGCTTTGACCTGAGCACTGAAAGCCGTGTGGTTGAAGTCGCCGCCAACGACGGTTATCTGTTGCAGTACGTCGCCGGTCGCGGCATCCCGTGCCTGGGCGTCGAACCGACTCGCAGCACCGCGCAGGCAGCGCGGGAAAAGGGTCTGGAGATTCGTGAGCTGTTCTTCGGTCGCGACACGGCCGCGCAGCTGAAAAACGAGGGCTGGGGCGCCGACCTGATGGCGGCCAACAACGTGCTCGCGCATGTGCCGGACATCAACGATTTTCTGGGCGGTTTCGCGGCACTCCTCAAGCCTGCCGGCGTAGCCACTTTTGAATTCCCGCAACTGCTGACGCTGATGGCTGGCGCGCAGTTCGACACGCTTTATCACGAGCACTATTCCTACCTGTCGCTGACCGCCGTGCAGACCCTGTGCGAGCGCAATGGTCTGGAAGTGTTCGACGTCAGCCAGTTGAACACTCACGGTGGCTCGCTGCGGGTGTTCGTGCAGCGCAAGGACGGCGAGCGCCGCGCGGTACAACCGGCAGTGCAGCAACAGTTGCAGGCTGAACTCGATGCGGGTGTGAAAACTGCCGCGTACTACACGACCCTCGCGCCGGCTGCCGAACGCATCAAGCATGAACTGCTGCGCTTCCTGTTGCAGGCCAAGGCCGATGGCAAGCGTGTGGTCGGCTACGGCGCAGCGGCCAAGGGCAACACCTTGCTCAATTACGCCGGGGTCAAACCCGACCTGCTGGCTTGGGTGGCCGATGCCAACCCGCACAAGCAGGGCAAGTTCATGCCGGGCAGTCGCATCCCGATTGTCGCGCCGGCGCAGATCGACATCGAGAAACCGGACTATGTGCTGGTGCTGCCATGGAACCTGCTGCACGAAGTCAGTCAGCAACTGGCGCAGGTGCGTCAATGGGACGGCCGCTTCGTGATCGCCGTGCCTGAGTTGAGCGTGCTGTGAAAGTGCTGGTGACGGGAGCCACGGGCTTCGTCGGCCGGCATCTGGTCGCGGCATTGCTGGCGCGCGGCTGCGCAGTGCGAGCCGTGGCGCGCAATGCAGAAACCGCGCAGGGCATGCCGTGGATCAACGACGTCGAATTCGTCGCGGCGGATATTCACGCTGCCGATCTCGACGTCGTTGTATTGACCGAGGATGTCGATGCGCTGGCGCATCTGGCCTGGCCGGGGTTGCCGAACTATCGCGCGTTGTTTCATTTCGAGCACAACCTGATGGCCGATTATCGCTTTATCAAAAGCGCGGTCGAGGCGGGTGTGAAGCAGGTTCTGGTGACCGGTACCTGCTTTGAATATGGGATGCAGAGCGGGCCGCTAAGCGAAAGTACCGAGCCGCGCCCGAGCAATCCCTACGGGTTGGCCAAGCATACGTTGCACCTGTTTTTGCAGAATCTGCAGCAGGAACATCCGTTCACCTTGCAATGGGCGCGGCTGTTTTACCTGCATGGAGAAGGGCAGAACCCTAACAGTCTGTTGGCGGCGCTGGACCGGGCGATCGATGCGGGTGAACCATCGTTCAACATGTCTGCCGGCGAACAACTGCGCGACTTTCTGCCGATCAAGACCGCTGCCGATAACCTTGCCGCGATCCTGCATCAACGCGATTTCAATGGCGTGATCAATTGCGCCAGCGGTCAGCCAGTGTCGGTACGCGCGCTGGTCGAACAACGCCTGCGTGAGCGCGGCAAGTCCATCGAGCTGAACCTCGGCCACTACCCATACCCAACCCACGAACCGCTGGCGTTCTGGGCGGTGACCGAGCGTTTGCAACAGTTATTGGGAGAGCCGCAATGAGGCACGAGTTGTACCGCGTCACCAATTTGCCGGTGCTGCAGAACCGCACCTTCGCCGATCCCGAGTCGGCGCAGGCCTCGGCCAGTGCCGACATGCTGCTGGTGCAGGATGAGCGCAGCGGCTTGATCTTCAACGCCGCGTTCGACGCCGACAAACTCAGCTACGACGCCGACTATCAAAACGAGCAGGCGCATTCCGGCCAGTTCCAGAAGCACCTGAGCGACGTTGAAGGGATCATCGCCAAACACTTCAAGGGTCAGGAACTGATCGAAGTTGGCTGTGGCAAAGGCTACTTCCTTGAGTTGCTCAAGGGCCTCGGCTACTCGATCACCGGCATCGATCCGGCTTACGAAGGCGAAAATGCCGACGTGATCAAGGCACCGTTCACTCGCGGTCTTGGCCTGGCGGCGGACGCTATCGTGCTGCGTCATGTGCTTGAACACATCGAGGACCCGCTGAGCTTCCTGTCGGTGATCGCCGAAGCCAATCAGGGCGGGCAGATCTACATCGAAGTGCCGTGCTTCGACTGGATCCTCGAGCACAAAGCCTGGTTCGACCTGTTCTACGAACACGTCAATTATTTCCGCCTCGATGACCTGCGCCGGATGTTCGGCACCGTGCACGAGGCCGGTCACCTGTTCGGTGGCCAATACCTGTACATCGTCGCCGACCTTTCAACGCTGCGCCTGACCCCGGAACAACCGGTGCCACGCCTGACGCTGCCTGACGGTTTCACCGCCAGCCTCGAGCGCACGGTGCAGATCATTCAGGCCGCCCCCGAGCAGGGTTCGGCGATCTGGGGCGCCTCCTCCAAAGGCGTGATCTATTCGCTGGCCCTGCAACGTGCGGGAGTGGCGGTGGATCGTGTGGTGGATATCAACCCGGCCAAGCAGGGTCGTTATCTGCCGTTGAGCGGCGCTCGCGTGTCCTCGCCGCAAGAGGCCATGGACGCCTTGCCCGAAGGCGCCAACCTGTTTGTGATGAACTCCAATTACCTCGAAGAAATCAAGCGGATGACCGGTGGACGCTACGTCTATCACGCCGTCGATAGCGCTTCGTTCCAGTGACCATTGAGATTTTGACCATGACCGACAACAGCATTAACCAAGCCTTTGAAGCCGAATGCCGCGAGCAGATCGCCCAGCAAGGTGACGACCAGAAACTCACTGGCCTGGCCCGTGATTTCTTCAACGAATCGGCCAAACACAAGTACAGCTACCACTTCTCGTGGATGGGTCGCCCGATCATTCAGTTGCCGCAAGACATGATGGCGATGCAGGAGATCATCTGGCAGGTCAAACCGGATCTGGTTATCGAGTGCGGCATCGCCCACGGCGGTTCGATCATCTACTACGCCTCCCTGCTGGAGCTGCAAGGCCACGGCGAAGTGCTGGGCATCGACCTCGATATTCGCCCGCACAACCGTGAAGCGATCGAAAGCCATCCGATGGCCAAGCGCATCAAGATGATCGAAGGTTCGAGCATCGACGCGGCCATCGCCGCTCAGGTGCAAGCCGCAGCCGCCGGCAAGAAAGTCATTCTGGTGCTCGACTCCAACCACACCCACGATCACGTGCTCGAAGAGCTGCGTCTGTACGCTCCGCTGGTGTCGGTCGACAGCTACTGCGTGGTCATGGACACCGTGGTTGAAGACATGCCGGCCGATTTCTTCCCGGACCGTCCATGGGGCCCGGGCGATAACCCGAAAACCGCGGTATGGAAATACCTGGAAGAGAACAAGGATTTCGAGATTGACCAGCAGCTGCAAAACAAACTGCTGATCACCGTGGCGCCGGACGGTTATCTGCGTCGCGTTCGTTAATCAAAAACAGTTTCAGGCATCAGGCGTCTGGCCGGTTGTGGGGATAGGAAAAATGCAGGTTCAAAGCAGCACTCAAACCAACACGACACCGCTGAACGAGCTGTTCACGGTGGTGGTGATCACCCACAACCGCAATGCGTTTCTGCGTCGTACATTGCAGTACTACAGCAGCTACGCGGCCAAGGTGCTGGTGCTGGATTCGACGGTGCAGGGCGATGATCGCATCGCTGTCGATTTTCCGTCGGTGGACTATCGTCATTTGCCGCAGTACTCCTACAAAGGCCTGCAGGAAAAGCTCAGTTGGGGCGTGCAGCAGGTGACTACGCCGTACATGGTGTTTGCGGCCGACGATGATTTCCTGATCCATGACGCACTGACGGCCTCCGTGGATTTCCTCCAGGCCAATCCTGACTACGGCCTGTGCCACGGCTACGGGTTCATGTACCTGACCCGTGCCAGCGAAGTGACCTATTACCGTCGCGACAAGCTTATTCAGGAAGACTATGACTCGGCACAGCCGGAAACCCGTGTCATGGAATTCATGGGGCAGTTCCTGCCGCCGTTCTATGCGGTGACCCGAACCGATCTGCTAAAGCAGTGGTATAGCTTGCTGCCGGCGGGCACCAGTTTCGAATGGCAGGAAATCGGTCACACGTTTTATCTGTTGGCGTGCGCCAAGGCGCGGGTTCTGCCGATTGCTTTTGCGGTGCGCGAAGCCAACTACGGCAGCTCTGATCACAACACCAACGTGTTGACGGTCCTGACTTGGCAAGACGCGAAAACCGTAGCCGAGCGCGAGCGCTTTGCCGAGTTTTTGGCGTCGATCCCTACTGCTTTCAGTGGTCAGGATCCGGCCGCGATCAAGCAGATTGCCCTGAACAGTTTTGCCGAAATGGCTGACTGCCTGCTCAAGGGGCGTTCGCTGTCCGGTGCAGCGATTTTCCGCTCGGCGTGGATTGAGCCGGGTCAGGAGCCGGTGCGCTCATTCGCGCCCGAGCAATTTGTCGAGATGCCGTTCTACAACAAGCCGGTTTTCGACTTGTTGACCGAGTACGAATTCCTGCTGCACGCCATGCCTGCCGGGCGCCTGCAATTGCAGGAGCTGGAAGGTGTGTTGCTGCGTCAGCACGAATTGATGCGTGTTCATCCCAATGACGATGAACGGACGATTCGCGCGCGTCTATGGGAAGCGCTGACCCTGAACATGTTCAATCGCGAGGTAGTCGAACGCCTGGCCGAGTCCATGCTTGCCAGTGAAGAGCCTGAAGAAGGGGTGAAGCTACAGGCCTGGCTGGAGCGTTTGAATTCGGTACCGGGGCAACAGGAGCGCAAGCTTTTCGAAAACATGCCGACCGGGCGGCTGCTGCAATGGCTCGAAGCGCGTGATCCCGAGCCTGCGCAACTGCCAGCAATCACCCGGCACCTGACCAGCCATGCCGGCGGTCCGCAAATGGGCATTCTCCTGCTGGATCTGGATGCCGACATGGTCAAGCTGCAGACGACCTTCGACAGCCTGGTTGGCGGCCATTGCAAGGCGTTCAAACTGGTTGTACTCACCACCGGGGAGTTGCCGGCGACCACGACCGTGCGCGATACCGTGCATTTCGTCAAAGTGACCACGACCAACTACGTCGAGCGGATCAATCAACTGCTGCCTCAGATCGGTAGCGACTGGATCATGCTCGCCGAGGCGGGGGTCCAGTTCACTGCCAGCGGTCTGCTGCGTGCAAGCCTTGAACTACTGGGGGCCGAAGGAGTGCGCGCCGTGGCGATGGATGAAATCCAGCGTCAGCCGGGCGGTGCGCTGGCGGATGTGTTCCGTCCGGGGGTCAACTTCGACCTGCTGCAAACCGTGCCGTCGATGATGGCGCGACACTGGTTGTTCCAGCGCGATGTGTTGGTTCAGGCCAAAGGCTTCGCCGCCGAGTACAGCGATGCGCTGGAATTCGACCTTTTGCTGCGCTTGATCGAAGACGGCGGGCTGGCTGGCCTTGCTCATCTGGCGGAGCCGTTGCTGATCTGCGACGCACCGCCTGCTGAAGAAAACGCTCATGAGCGTCAGACCCTGACACGTCATCTCGCCAAGCGCGGATACCGCGGCCAAGTGGGTTCGACGTTGCCGCAAACCTGGCAAATCGACTATCAGCACAGCGAACGGCCGCTGGTGTCGATCATTCTGCGTAGTGAGGACAACCTCGAAGCGTTGCAGTCGGCGCTGGTCAGCCTGCTGCAACGAACCCGCTATCAGCGCCACGAAATCCTCATTGTCGACAACCATAGCCAGTCTGCGGAACTGGCTGAATGGCTGGGCAATCTGGAGGGCAAGGGTGAGCGAGTTCGGGTGCTGCGCAGCAGCGAGCGGTTGAGCGAATCGGCGTTGTACAACCTCGCTGGCGCTGAAGCCAAAGGTGAATACCTGGTGCTGTTTTCCGCGCACGCCGAAGTGGTCAATGCCAACTGGCTTGATGCACTGCTCAATCAGGCGCAACGGCCCGAAGTCGGGATCGTCGGAGCGAAACTGCAGGATGCACGTGGCGTCACCACTCAGGGTGGCTTGATTCTGGGACTCAACGATCTGCTTGGCGCGGCGTACGTCGGTGAGAAAAAAGACGCTCCGGGCTACCTGTTCGGCCATCTGGTCGAACAGAACTATTCGGCGGTGTCCGGCGCCTGTCTGATGATTCGCAAAGCACTGTTCGAAGCACTCGGTGGTCTGGATGAAGAACATTTCGACACGGCGTTCGCCGACATTGATCTGTGTCTGAAAGCAGCCGATGCCGGTTACCTGACGGTCTGGTGCCCACAAGCGCAAATCCAGCATCCGGGCGTGCTCCCCGAAGCGCCGCAACTGGCTGCCGCGCTACGTGACAAGTGGCAGGCTCGCTTCGCTCAAGACACGGCTTACAACCAGAACCTTTCCCTGACCGGCAAGGGCTTTACTCTCGGCGCTGCGTCCAGTGTGAACTGGGCGCAGTTGCTCGCCTGACGCCTCGTGCACAGGAAACAGGACTCTAGACATGTTCAACGGTAAATCGATTTTCATCTCCGGCGGCACTGGCTCGTTCGGGCGTAATTTCATTCGTCGCCTGTTGGAGCAATACCAACCCAAGCGCGTGGTGGTGTTCTCCCGCGATGAGCTCAAGCAGTACGAAATGCAGCAGACGTTCAACGCGCCGTGCATGCGTTACTTCCTCGGCGATGTGCGCGACGCCGATCGTTTGCGTCAAGCCATGCGCGGTATCGATTACGTGGTTCACGCCGCCGCGCTCAAACAAGTGCCGGCAGCGGAATACAACCCGACCGAGTGCATTCGTACCAACGTCAACGGCGCTGAAAACATTATCGCCGCCGCCATCGATAACGGCGTGAAGAAAGTTGTCGCGCTGTCCACCGACAAGGCTGCCAGCCCGATCAACCTGTACGGCGCGACCAAGTTGCTGTCGGACAAACTGTTTGTCGCCGCCAATAACATTGCCGGCGAGCAGCAGACCCGGTTTGCCGTGGTGCGTTATGGCAACGTGGCCGGTTCGCGCGGTTCGGTAGTGCCGTTCTTCAGCAAGCTGATCGCTGACGGGGCCACCGAACTGCCGATCACCGACGAGCGCATGACGCGTTTCTGGATCACCCTCGATCACGGTGTGCAGTTCGTGCTCGACAGCTTTGCACGCATGCACGGCGGTGAAGTGTTTGTGCCGAAGATCCCGTCGATCCGCGTTGTCGATCTGGCCCGGGGCATGGCCGAGCATCTGCCGCATAAAAACGTCGGCATCCGTCCGGGGGAAAAACTCCATGAGCTGATGGTGCCGCTGGACGATGCGCGGATGACCCTTGAATTCGAGGATCACTACACCATCCAGCCATCGATTCGCTTCACCAGCGTCGATGTCGATTTTGCCGTGGACAAGCTCGGCGAGCGCGGCCAGCCGGTGAGTGAGGACTTCGAATACCGCTCCGACACCAACCCGCAGTTCCTCTCGGTGGGACAGATCGCTGACCTGCACGCGAAGCTCTCGGCATGATTCCCTACGGCCGCCAGAGCCTCGATCAGGCTGACATCGATGCGGTGGTCGAGGTATTGCAGTCGGATTGGCTGACCCAGGGTCCGACCATCGAGCGTTTCGAGCAGGCGATGGCCGAACGTTGTCAGGCGAATTATGCGGTGGCGGTGTGCAACGCCACCGCAGCGCTGCACATTGCCTGTCTGGCGGCCGGACTTGGCCCGGGCGACCGCCTGTGGACGACGCCGAACACCTTTCTGGCGTCGGCCAACTGCGGGCGTTATTGCGGCGCCGACGTTGATTTTGTCGATATCGATCCGCTGACCTGGAACCTCGATGCTTTCGCGCTGGCAGCGAAGCTGGATCAGGCCGAGCAGGACGGCACACTGCCAAAAGTACTGGTGGCGGTGGCGTTTTCCGGTCAGAGCTGCGACATGCGCAAGATCGGCGAGTTGGCCGAGCGCTACAACTTCACCGTCATCGAAGACGCCTCCCATGCAGTGGGCGCCAGCTATGCCGGGCGGCCGGTCGGGTGCGGCGAATTCGCCGCGATGACCGTGTTCAGCTTCCACCCGGTGAAGATCATCACCAGTGCCGAGGGCGGCATGGTCTTGACCAATCGCCCGGAACTGGCCGAGCGCTTGCAACGCCTGCGCAGCCACGGCATGACCCGCGATCCGCAGCAGATGACTGAAGCCAGCCACGGCCCGTGGTATTACCAGCAAGTGGAACTAGGCTTCAATTATCGGATCACCGACTTGCAAGCCGCGCTCGGTTTGTCGCAACTGAACAAACTGGACGGTTTCATCGCCCGTCGACGCGAGCTGGCGGCACGTTACGCGAATTTGCTGACATATTTGCCCGTGACCTTGCCGAGCGCCCAACCGCTCGCTGAATCCGCCTGGCATCTGTACGTGATCCGCTTGCAGACCGATCGGATCAATCTCAGCCACCGCCAGGTCTTCGAAGGCTTGCGCGCGGCCGGAGTCGGGGTGAATCTGCACTATATTCCACTGCATTTGCAGCCGTACTATCGCGACCTGGGTTTCGCCGAGGGAAACTTCCCCGAAGCCGAGCGCTATTACGCCGAAGCGATCAGCCTGCCGCTGTTTCCTTTGCTGAGCGATCAGCAGCAGGACTATGTGGTCGAGCAATTGCGACGGTTGACTGAGTGAACACCGCTGTGGCGGTGGATGGGAAATGGCAATGCGCAATCTGAGTGAACAGGAACAATTCTGGCAGGGTGACTTCGGCAACGAGTACGTTGCGCGCAACGTCGGGCAATCGCTGGTGGCGGCCAATCTGGCGTTGTTTGCCAAGGCGCTGGCAAGAACGGGGCGGATCGACAGCCTGTTGGAACTCGGTACCAATGTCGGGAACAACTTGCAGGCGCTGCATCAACTGTTGCCGCAATGCGAGTTGTCCGGCGTCGAGATCAACGCCAATGCCTGTGCACAGGCCAAAGCACTGGACATCGCAAAGATCTGGCACGGTTCGCTGTTCGACTATCCCTACGAACGCTCCTACGATCTGACGCTGAGCAAAGGCGTGTTGATTCATCTTGCCCCGGAACTGTTGCCGAAGGCCTACGCGCAGCTGTACGAGCTCAGCCAGCGCTATATCCTGATCGCGGAGTACTACAATCCGGCGCCGGTGGAAGTGTCCTATCGCGGCAACAGCGGCAAACTGTTCAAACGCGATTTCGCCGGTGAAATGCTTGATCGCTACGCTGATCTGCACCTGCTGGATTACGGCTTCGTGTATCACCGTGACCGGCAATTTCCTGCTGACGACGTCACCTGGTTCCTTCTGGAAAAACGCCCTTGAGCAACGTTGCAATCATCCCGGCCCGCGGGGGCAGCAAACGCATTCCGCGCAAGAATCTTGCGCCGTTCGATGGCGTGCCGATGATTGTCCGTTCGATTCGCACGGTGCTGGACTCGGGATTGTTCGACGAGGTTGTGGTCAGTACTGACGACGAAGAAATCGCCGAGCTCGCGCGGGCTCATGGCGCCACGGTGCCATTTTTGCGTCCTGCGCATCTGGCCGATGATTTCACCGGCACGGCAGCAGTGATCGTGCATGCCTTGCAGCAACTGCCAGCGTTTGATTACGCCTGTTGCGTCTATGCCACGGCGCCGTTGTTGCAGGCGCGGTTTCTGCGTGAAGGCTTCGAATTGCTGGAGCAGCAGTGCGACAAGTCCTTCGCGTTTTCTGTTTGCAGCTTTGGTTTTCCCGTGCAGCGTGCGTTAACGCTGGACGGGCAGGGGGCATTGACGGCGTTGTATCCAGAGTTTCGCAACACCCGCTCGCAGGATCTGCCTGAAGCATTCCAGGATGCCGGTCAGTTCTACTGGGGCCGATGCCAGGCATGGCTGCGCGGTGAGGTGTTGTATTCGCCAGCCAGTCTGCCGGTAATCCTGCCTCGGCATCTGGTGCAGGACATCGACACCGTCGAAGACTGGATACGCGCCGAATACCTGTACGCCGCGCTCAAGGCTGGCGGGGAAGTGCAATGAGAGTGCTGATCCGTGCGGACGCGTCGCCGACCATCGGCAGTGGTCACATTGCCCGTTGCCTGACGCTGGCCCGGGTGTTGCGCAAGCAGGGCGGTCACGTCGCATTTGCCTGTCGGCGCTTGCCGGGGCACCGGCTTGATGCGTTGCAGGCAGAGGGTTTCGAGACGTTCGCATTACCCGAACGCTATGCCGAAGAAGATCCACAGCAGGCCATCGAATCGATGCTGCCGTGGCAAGCGGACATTGATGCACTGGATGTATTGCTCGACGGCCATGAAGGGTTCGACTGGATCATTGCCGACCACTATGGCCTCGATCATCACTGGCAAACGGCGGCCCGGCGTTGGGCGTCACGGATTGCAGCAGTGGATGATCTGGCCACTCGGTGCTACAGCGTTGACCTGCTGCTCAATCAGAACCTCTCCGGCCTGAGCGAGAATTACGCGCCGCTGTTGCCTGACGGTTGTCGCACATTGCTTGGTCCGCGTTTTGCCATGCTGCGCGAGGAGTTCATTTGCCCAGCCATCGAGATCAAGTCCAAGGCTCGGCGGGTATTGGTGAATTTCGGCGGTTTCGACGCGGCGATGCAGACTCATCACGCGATGCTGGCGCTGGCGGATTTTCCCGAGCTCGAAGTGGATTTCGTCGCCGGCGCCGACAACCCGGCATGGGCACAGATGCAGGCCCTGGCCGAGACACGGCCGAATTGGCGATTGCACAGTTTTGTCAGCGATTTCCATCAACGCATGACCGAGGCCGATTTGTTTATCGGCGCCGGCGGTGGCACCAGTTGGGAGCGCGCGGCACTGGGGCTGCCAACGATCTGCATAGCCGTGTCGAATAATCAGCAGGCCAACGGCGAAGTCATGGCGGCGGCTGGCGCGCATGTGTTCATGGGCGCCCGCGAGCAGGTCAGTGTCGAGCAATTGCGCCAAGCCATCGGCTTGGTCGTCGACAATGTTTATCTGCGCCAAAGCCTGGCGGAACGTTCGCGGCAATTGGTCGACGGGCGCGGCGCGCTGCGGGTTGCGGCGGCATTGGCGGGCGCGGTGCTCAAGGTGCGCCCGGCCACGCTGGACGACGCGCAGTTGTTGTTTGACGGACGCAATGCCGAGGCGGTACGCCGCTGGTCACTGGATGCTGGCGTTATCGACTGGAAGCAACATCTGGACTGGCTGACTGCGAGCTTGCGTAACCCTCAGCGGCTGCTGTTGGTCGCTGAAGGCGATGACGGCCCGGTCGGCGTTCTGCGCTATGACTTGCGTGGTTTTGACGCGGAGGTCTCGCTGTATTTGCTGCAAGGGCGTTTTGGTCTCGGCTGGGGCGGTGCACTGTTGGCGCGGGGCGAAGCGTTCGCCTCTGCACATTGGCCGCAGATGAGCGCGATCACCGCTCAAGTGTTGCCGGCCAACCAGGCCTCACTGAATGTTTTTCGCGACGCCGGGTTCACTCAAAGTGCCTGCGCGTTCACCCGTGTTTTGAAGGATCACCGCAAATGAGCAGTTTCAAGATTGGCAATCGCCTGATCGGTGCCGACGCGCCGCCGTTCATCATTGCCGAGATGAGCGGCAACCATAACCAGTCGCTGGACGTTGCTCTGCAAATCGTCGAGGCGGCGGCCAAGGCCGGGGCGCATGCGCTGAAACTGCAAACCTATACGGCCCAGACCATGACACTGGACCTGGCAGAGGGTGAGTTCTTTATCAAGGATCCGGGCAGCCTGTGGGCGGGCACTTCGCTCTACGATTTGTATGAAAAGGCCCATACGCCGTGGGAGTGGCATGCGCCGATCTTTGCCCGCGCGAAAGAACTGGGGATGCTCGCGTTCTCGACGCCGTTCGATGACAGCGCGGTGGATTTTCTCGAAAGCCTCGATGTGCCGGCCTACAAGATTGCCAGTTTCGAAAATACTGATCTGCCGTTGATTCGTCGTGTCGCCGCTACTGGCAAGCCGCTGATTATTTCTACCGGCATGGCCAGCATCGCAGAGCTCGATGAAACCGTGCGCGCTGCCCGTGAGGCCGGCTGCAAGGATCTGGTGTTGCTCAAGTGCACCAGCACTTATCCGGCGACACCGCTTAACAGCAACGTGCGCACGATCCCGCATCTGCGTGAGCTGTTTGGATGCGAGGTCGGGCTGTCTGACCACTCGATGGGCGTCGGCGTGTCGGTCGCTGCTGTGGCGCTCGGTGCAACGGTGGTGGAAAAACACTTCACCCTCGACCGTTCGGCAGGTGGGGTGGATGCCAGTTTTTCGCTGGAACCTGCGGAAATGGCCAGTCTGGTGCTCGAGACCGAGCGTGCCTGGCAGGCCATGGGCCAAGTGCAATACGGCCCCACCGAGGCCGAGCGCAAGTCGCTGGTCTACCGCCGTTCGCTGTACGTCACCGCCGACATGGCGGCGGGCGAGGCCTTCACCGCTGCCAATCTGCGTGCCATCCGCCCCGGTCTCGGTCTGCCGCCCAAGCACACCGATGCGGTTCTCGGGCGCCACGCTCGCGCCGCGATCAAGCGCGGTACGCCGCTGGATTGGTCGTTGGTCGAATAACCCGATCTACAGCCGATTCGGCAAAATAGCGTGACCTGCGAGTCATAACGCGCATCTTCACTGTATTGTATTGATCGGGGAGATGGCGCCTGGCCCTTTATCGGTTCCAGTGATAGCCCTTTGCGCTCCCCCTCTGGTTGCCCGTTGTGGCAGCCATTTTCTGTTTGTCGGCGCCCCTCGAATCCTTGCGAGCGGTGGTTTTGGGCTGTTTTTTATTGGGAAGCCGTAATGATTGGCATAAAAAGCATTGCGAGCTACGTTCCTGTAGCCGGCGTGGACAATTACGCACAAGGTGCAAAATTCGAGAAGGATGAAGACTTCATCCTTGGCAAGATCGGCTCGGCATTCCTGCCGCGCAAAGACGCTGAACAAGAAACCTCCGATCTGTGCGTTGAAGCGGCCAATGCGCTGTTTGCCAGCAACCCTGAGCTGAAACGTGAGTCGATCGACGCGCTGATCGTCGTCACTCAGAACGGTGACGAAGAAGGCCTGCCGCATACTGCCGCGATCGTGCAGGACAAGCTCGGTCTGCCGACCAATGTCGCGGCGTTCGATATTTCCTTGGGCTGCTCCGGTTACGTCTATGGCATCTATGCGATCAAGGGCTTCATGGAAGCCGCAGGCCTGAAGAACGGCTTGCTGATCACCGCTGACCCTTATTCGAAGATCGTCGACCCGGAAGATCGCAACACCACCATGCTCTTCGGCGATGCCGCCACCGCCACCTGGATGGGCGAAGATCCGACCTGGGCGTTGGGTAAAGCCAAGTTCGGCACTGACGGCTCCGGCGCTCCGCACCTTAAGGTCAGCAATGGTGTGTTCTTCATGAACGGTCGTCAGGTGTTCAACTTCGCGCTGCTCAAAGTCCCGGCGCATCTGCATGAATTGCTCGACGATTCCGGCCTCAAGGCTGACGACATCGATGCGTTCTGCATTCACCAGGGCAGTGCGGCAATTGTCGATGCGGTGGCGCGGCGCTTCGAAGGCGAGCCGGAGAAGTTCATCAAGGACATGGTCGAGACCGGCAATACCGTGTCGTCGAGTGTTCCGTTGCTGCTGGAAAAACACGTGCTCGATTCTGACTGGAGTCGCGTTGCGATCAGTGGTTTCGGCGTTGGTTTGTCTTGGGGTTCGGCGATCATCTATCGTCCCTGAGTCATCTGATTTTCTATAAAACGCGGCACAAAAAAGCGCTCAAGGTGTAACCTTGAGCGCTATTTTTTTGCCCGGATGTCAGGCGAGGCGCCATGAGCGAGTTTTTTCAATCCAATACCCAGATCATCGAAAAGCGCTGGCCTGCGGTGGCTGCGCGTCTGCTGAGCGAAGACCCGAGCTCGTTGCAGGCCGATCTGCTGGAAGGACTGGGCTCGACCTTGAGCGTCAATGGCATTCAGTTGACCAGTCGGCATGACCGTATGCGTGAAGCGCAGGTGCAGGCCGCAAGCCTGGCAGCCGACAGCCCGGTGTTACACATCTACGGTGCCGGGTTGGGCGATCTGCAACACGAGCTGCTGCTACGTCCGGCACTCGCGCAATTGCACGTGCACATTCTCAATGGCGCCGTGTTTTCGCTGGTGCTGCAACTGCTTGATCAAGCACCGTGGCTCGGCGATTCACGCGTCCAGTTGCACTACGCCGGTGATCGCGAGGAAATCTGCCTGCCTTTCTTTGCCTTGCCGTCCGAGCTGGTGCTGGCAGACGACTACAACGCGAAAATCCGCGACCGACTGATCAGCGAGACGCACCTTACGTTCAATAATCGCGAGTTCGATCCGCACGCTGCGCACATTGTCGAACGCTTGCATGCCAGTCAGACGCTGATGCACGTCGATGCGGATGTCGCCGAGCTGTTCGGCACATGCGCGGGCATGCCGGTGTTTGTGATTGCGACAGGGCCGAGCCTGGAAATGCACTTCCAGCGATTGCGGACGATCCGCGAGCAACAGCCACGGCCGCTGTTTATCTGTGTCGACACCGCGTATAGACCGTTGCTTGAACAGGGGATTCGCCCCGACATCGTGGTTACGATCGATCAGCGCATTGCCGAGCGTCACTTGCCACCGGCCGGCACGAGCGCCATTCGTCTGGTGTATATGCCCATGGTCGATCCGTCAGTGTTGAGTGCCTGGCAAGGCCCGCGCTATGTAGCCTATTCACCTAGTTCGATCTATCAGGCCTTGCGCCAGCAATTTCCCAGAGGTGAATTGCATGGGGGCGGTAGCGTGATCCACCCTGCAGTGGATCTGGCGGTGAAAATGGGTGCCGGGGAAATCACCCTGTTCGGTGCCGACTTTGCCTTCCCGGGCGACAAGACCCATGCCGGCTGGAATGACGGTGAACTGGGACCTCAACTCGGTGCGGCGAAACACTGGGTGCTCGATGGCCACGGCCAACGCATCAAAACCCAACTCAACTTCCGTAGCTATCTGTGCGAACTGGAGCGCTTTATCGCCGGGCATCCTCAGGTGCGCTTTTACAACAGCAGTCGGGCCGGGGCGATCATTGCCGGGACCGCCTTTCATCCGGAGTTGGCGCTATGAGTGCAATGTTTGTCGAGCAGGCACAGCAGTGTGCGACGTTGTTCCGGCTGGGGCGTGACGTTGAGGCAGGGTTGGCGATGATTGATCTGGCCGCTGCGCTGCAACCATCCTTCGATCAAGCGGGTGCGGATAATCAACACCAATGGCTGCAGGTTCTCAGTCTGATGCTGGAATGTCAGGAAGCGCAAAACTGGCTGGCACTGGCGGATTACCTCGAATACGAATTGACTCAACTGGTCACGGACAGTCTGTCCGTTTAGACAATTTCTCCCCACTCGTCGGTTCTGGCTCCCGATCTTGAGCTTCCGGCGTATTCCTGACGCCATTTTTTCGTTTGTCGACGGCCGCCAAGTCCTTGATTTACGAGGGGTGGCCGTCTGATGGCAATTTTTTTCGAAAATCCCCTAAAGCAAGTCCCAATCCCGACGATAACTATTACGAAGGTTCTCTAGGCCATACCCGGCGGTTGCCAGGGCCGGAAGCCGCAGTACCCAACCAACGAGGAATTCGTCATGGCTTTAACAGTAAACACTAACGTCACATCGTTGAACGTTCAGAAAAACCTGAACCGTGCTTCCGACGCTCTGTCGACTTCGATGACTCGCCTGTCTTCCGGCCTGAAAATCAACAGCGCTAAAGACGACGCCGCCGGCCTGCAAATCGCTACCCGTATGACTTCGCAGATCCGTGGTCAGACCATGGCGATCAAAAACGCCAACGACGGTATCTCGATCGCTCAGACCGCTGAAGGCGCGATGCAAGAATCGACCAACATTCTGCAGCGTATGCGTGAACTGGCTGTTCAAGCACGAAACGACTCGAACGGCACCGACGACCGTGCTGCTCTGAACAAAGAATTCGCGACCATGTCGGACGAGCTGACTCGTATCGCCAAGTCGACCAACCTGAACGGCAAAAACCTGATCGACGGTACTGCTGGCACCATGACCTTCCAGGTTGGTTCCAACACTGGCGCTACCAACCAGATCACCATCACTCTGAACAGCGGCTTCGACGCTGCAACTCTGAGCGTTGGTTCGGCTACTATCGCTGTTACCGGTACCGACAGCACCACTGCTGAAGCAAGCACCAAAGCTGCAATCGACGCGATCGACAAAGCTCTGAAAACCATCAACACCAGCCGTGCGGACCTCGGTGCTGCTCAGAACCGTCTGACCAGCACTATCTCCAACCTGCAAAACATCAACGAAAACGCCAGTGCTGCACTGGGTCGCGTACAAGATACCGACTTCGCTGCTGAAACTGCACAGCTGACCAAGCAACAAACTCTGCAACAAGCTTCGACCGCAGTTCTGGCTCAGGCCAACCAACTGCCATCCGCTGTACTGAAACTGCTTCAGTAATAGCTGGTGAGTTTTGGCGGGGGAGTGCGCTTGTCGCGCTCTCTCGCTTTTTACTTTTTTAAGAGGTGATGGACATGGATATGAGCGCCAAGCTGAACTTGTCTTATCCTGCGGCCAAGCAGGCGACGACTGTTGCCGACAAGCCTGCGGAGAAGCCTCGCCCGGTGGTTGCCCCGGTAGCTATCGTCAAGGATGAACGCAAAAGCGATCAGACCGAGCAGGAAAAACTGAAGATGGCCGTTCAGGAAATCGAAAAGTTTGTGCAGTCGGTCAAGCGCAATCTGGAGTTCTCGATCGATGAGCCTTCAGGCAAAGTAGTGGTCAAAGTGATTGCCAGCGAATCCGGTGAGGTGATCCGTCAGATCCCCAACGAAGAAGTGCTGAAACTGGCAAATAGTTTGAATGATGCAAGCAGCCTGTTGTTCAGCGCTAAAGTCTGACAGCTGGCACGAATTTTGTTGCTATGTTCTTTTGGGCGTTGTAGTGGTCAAAAGACCGGCGACACACTGAAGGGAGTTCCACATGGCAAGTCCAATTCTACCGGGCACGGGTTTAGGCTCCGGCCTTGATACCGGTGCTATCGTCAAAGCCCTGGTAAACGCTGACAAAGCGGCCAAGCAAGGTCAGATCGACCGTGGGACTGCGACCAACACCGCAAGCATTTCCGGTATCGGTACTCTGAAGTCGTTGATGACGGCTTTCACTCAGACCTTGACGGACCTGGGCAGTCTCTCCAACCCACAGTTCCCGGGTTTTGCTGCCACTTCCTCTGATCCAAAGATCCTCGGCGCCACTGCCGGCAACACGGCGGTCAATGGTAACTACGTTGTGACCGTCGGCAAGCTGGCCACCTCCTCGAAGGTTGCCAGTGCCGCTTTTGCAGGTGGTAACACCAGTCCGATTACGGCTGGCACGCTGACCATCAAGCAGGGTACTGGCACATATAACCTCGACATCAAGGCTGGGGCGACACTGCAATCGGTGCGCGACTCGATCAACGGTGACGACAAGCTCAAGAGCGCAGGCATCAGTGCCAACATCGTCACTGACTCCTTTGGTTCGCGTCTGGTATTGGGTTCTACTACCACGGGTGCGGGTTCCGATATTTCCGTCAGCGGAATTTCCGAGCTGGCCATCAATGGCAGTACCGTGATTGGCACCAGCGGCTCGCCGATGACGGCGACTTCCGCGGGTTCCATTGGTGCTCTGGCGATCGATGCCGAATTCACCATCGACGGCATGGCCCTGACCAGCAAGAGCAATACCGTCGACAAGGCTGTTTCCGGCCTGACCTTGAATCTGGTAGCGACCGGTACCTCCACTGTCACCGTCGCCAGCAACAACGATGGCTTGAAGGCTTCCATTCAGAAGTTCGTCGATGCCTACAATGCTCTGGCCAACGGCATCACTGCGCTGACCAAGCCTTCCCTGGACGATGATGGCAAGCCGACCGTTGCGGCGGCTCTGACTGGCGACGCCTTGCCGCGTTCGATCCTGTCGGCCATCCGTGAGCCGCTGTCGCAAACCGGTTCGGGCGACAAGCTGACCGTTCTGGCGCAACTGGGCATTACCACCGATCAGAAAACCGGTGCGCTCTCTTTTGACAGCACCAAGTTCACCGCTGCCATGAATGACAAGAAGCTGGGTGGCGAAGTCCAGAAGATGTTCGTTGGCGAGTTGGGTTCTGACAACGGTCTGCTCAAGCGCATGCAAAAAGCGATTACGCCGTTCTCCACTACTGGCGGGATTCTGGATCAGCGCACCACCAGTCTGAACAAGACCAAGACCAAACTGACCAATGATCAGGCTGCGCTCGATCGTCGTATCGAAACCCTGACCGCTGTACTGACCAAAAAGTACAACGACATGGACACCCTTGTCGGCAAGCTGAAGGCCACCGCCAGCAACATCACTTCGATGTTCGAGGCGTTGACCGCTCAACAGAAAGGCTAAGGCCTGAAACGCCAAAAGCCCGGCAGCGTTTTTATACGCTCCGGGCTTTTTGTATTTCAATCTAAAGTTTTTTGACGCATCGTCGATACCCTTGATATGCGTCCCATAGAAATTTGATGAGGTAGAACATGAATCCGATGTTAGCCCTTCGCCAATACCAGAAGATTGGCGCTCAGGCGCAGACTTCCGAAGCCAGTCCGCACCGTCTGGTACAGATGCTGATGGAAGGTGGTCTGGATCGTATTGCCCAGGCCAAAGGTGCCATGGAGCGCAAGGACATCCCGAACAAGGGCATCCTGATCGGCAAAGCCATCGGCATTATCGGTGGTCTGCTTGAAGGGCTTGATCTGGATAATCGGTCGGAGCAGGTTGGCGAGTTGGCCAATCTCTATGAATACATGATGAAGCGTCTGACCGAAGCCAACGCCAAGACCGATCCAAAGATCCTCGACGAAGTCGCTGACCTGCTGCGCACGGTCAAGGACGGCTGGGATGCCATCGGCACGCCGGCTCCACAGTTTTAAGGAGATCACCATGAGTCTTGTATTGCAGCGAATCGAAGAAACCCGCGAGGCTCTGGTCGGTGCTCTGGCCGAGCGCAACTGGGAAGCTATTGGCGAGCTGGATCTGGCTTGCCGTTCCTGCATGGAAGACGTCTTGAGTGAAGCTTCGGTGGACGAGGCCGCGTTGCGCGATAACCTTGAGGAATTGCTCGGGGTTTACAAAAAGCTGCTCGAGGCGGCGACGGGGGAGCGGCAGGCGATAGCCAACGAGATGTCGCAGATCACCCAAGCGCAGAACGCGGCAAAGGTTTACCATCTGTTTGGTTAATTAACCCCCAGTTAATCCAGATATGTGCGCCATAAATTTGACTGTGCACGGTTTTTTGACTTAACTAGTGGCTGATTTCAGATTTCAGGCGTCTACAGGCACATGGTGTCCTGCAAGCGTCTCGCTTGCCCCATTTTTCGGGCATTGAGTTGACTAGGGAAGTTGCTATTGCATGTGGCGTGAAACCAAAATTCTGCTGATCGATGACGATAGCGTCCGCCGCCGCGACCTGGCGGTGATCTTAAATTTTCTCGGCGAAGAAAATTTACCCTGCGGAAGCCATGACTGGCAGCAGGCAGTCGGCTCTTTGTCATCTAGTCGTGAGGTCATTTGCGTACTGATCGGGACGGTCAATGCTCCTGGTGCGCTTTTGGGCTTGTTAAAGACACTCTCAACCTGGGATGAGTTCCTTCCGGTTTTGCTGATGGGCGATAATTCTTCCGTTGACTTGCCTGAAGACCAGCGTCGTCGAGTGCTTTCGACCCTCGAAATGCCGCCCAGCTACAGCAAACTGCTCGACTCCCTGCACCGTGCCCAGGTCTATCGCGAGATGTATGACCAGGCCCGCGAGCGCGGCCGTCATCGTGAACCCAACCTGTTCCGCAGCCTCGTCGGCACCAGCCGGGCGATCCAGCACGTGCGCCAGATGATGCAGCAAGTGGCCGACACAGACGCCAGCGTGCTGATCCTCGGCGAGTCCGGCACCGGCAAGGAAGTGGTTGCGCGCAACCTGCATTACCACTCCAAGCGCCGCGACGCGCCGTTCGTGCCGGTGAACTGCGGGGCGATCCCGGCAGAGCTGCTCGAGAGCGAGCTGTTCGGCCACGAGAAGGGCGCCTTCACCGGCGCAATCACCAGCCGTGCCGGCCGCTTCGAACTGGCCAACGGCGGTACGTTGTTCCTCGACGAAATCGGCGACATGCCGCTGCCGATGCAGGTCAAGCTGCTGCGCGTGCTGCAAGAACGCACCTTCGAGCGTGTGGGCAGCAACAAGACCCAAAGCGTCGACGTGCGCATCATCGCCGCGACCCACAAGAACCTCGAAAGCATGATCGAGATCGGCACCTTCCGCGAAGACCTCTACTATCGCCTGAACGTGTTCCCGATCGAGATGGCGCCGCTGCGTGAGCGCGTCGAAGACATCCCGCTGCTGATGAACGAACTGATCTCGCGCATGGAACACGAAAAGCGCGGTTCGATCCGTTTCAACTCGGCGGCAATCATGTCGCTGTGCCGTCACGGCTGGCCGGGCAACGTCCGCGAGCTGGCCAACCTGGTGGAGCGCATGGCGATCATGCATCCGTACGGGGTGATCGGCGTGGTCGAGCTACCGAAGAAATTCCGCTACGTCGACGATGAAGACGAGCAGTTGGTCGACAGCCTGCGCAGTGATCTGGAAGAGCGCGTGGCAATCAACGGCCATACGCCGGACTTCACCGCCAACGCCATGCTTCCGCCGGAAGGCCTGGATCTGAAGGACTACCTCGGTGGTCTGGAACAGGGCCTGATTCAGCAGGCGCTGGACGATGCCAATGGCATCGTTGCGCGTGCGGCCGAGCGCTTGCGCATTCGCCGTACCACGCTGGTGGAGAAGATGCGCAAGTACGGCATGAGCCGGCGCGATGGTGATGAACAGGCGGATGATTGACGCCTGTTTTTCAACCTCTTCATTTATAAGCAGTTTTTTTTAGGCACGGGTATTGCTACATCCCTCGCAACGTTCCGTTTAACTGACGGTCAGCCAGCGAGAGAGCACAATGCCCCAAGTCGCCCAGATGTCTTCTGCCTCCAGTCCCGAGGGGCAGCCGTCCTCCGTAGAGCAGGTCAGCCGACAGGGTCTTGAGCAGGCATTCGCGCTGTTCAGCCAGATGTCCAGTCAGTTGACTGACTCCTATAGCATGCTTGAAGCGCGGGTGACTGAGCTCAAGGGTGAGCTGGCGGTGGTCAGTGCTCAGCGCATGCAGGAACTGGCGGAAAAAGAGCGTCTGGCCAACCGTTTGCAAAACCTCCTTGATCTATTGCCCGGTGGCGTCATCGTGATCGATGGTCACGGCATTGTGGTCGAAGCCAACCCGGCGGCCATCGAGTTGCTCGGTTTGCCACTGGAAGGCGAGCTGTGGCGCCATGTCATCGCGCGCTGCTTCGCCCCGCGTGAAGACGACGGTCACGAAATCTCTCTAAAAAACGGTCGGCGCCTGTCGATTGCCACCCGCTCGCTGGATGCCGAGCCGGGGCAATTGGTGCTGCTCAACGACCTGACCGAAACCCGTCATCTACAGGATCAACTGGCGCGCCACGAACGCTTGTCTTCGTTGGGGCGGATGGTCGCCTCGCTGGCTCATCAGATCCGCACCCCGCTATCCGCCGCGTTGCTCTACGCCAGCCATTTGACTGAGCAGGAGCTGCCCGTCGCCACTCAGCAGCGGTTCGCTGGCCGCCTCAAGGAACGCCTGCATGAGTTGGAGCATCAGGTGCGCGACATGCTGGTTTTTGCCCGCGGTGAATTGCCACTGACCGACCGCCTCACGCCTAACGCCTTGATGCAGTCGCTGCAAGCGGCCGCATTGACCCATGTGCAGGATTTGCCCATCCGCTGGCAGTGCGACAGCCATGTCGGCGAGTTGCTGTGCAATCGTGACACGCTGGTCGGCGCTCTTTTGAACCTGATCGAAAACGCCATTCAGGCCAGCGCCGGCGATGTGCGCTTGAAAGTGCATTGCTACACCCGCGACAACACCCTGCGGCTGTGTGTCAGCGATACCGGTAGCGGGATTGAGCCGGCGGTGCTGGCGCGGCTCGGCGAGCCATTTTTCACCACTAAAGTCACTGGCACGGGCCTGGGCCTGACCGTGGTCAAGGCTGTCGCCCGTGCGCATCAGGGAGAATTGCAGCTGCGTTCGCGAGTCGGGCGCGGTACGTGCGCGCAGGTGATCCTGCCGCTGTTTTCCGCTGTACAGGGAGCTGAGTGAAAGACATGGGCATCAAGGTTTTGCTGGTCGAGGATGACCGTTCGTTGCGCGAAGCGCTGGCCGATACGCTGCTGTTGGCGGGCCACGATTATCACGCGGTCGGCAGCGCTGAAGAGGCGTTGACGGCGGTGGCGCGCGAAGCGTTCAGTCTGGTGGTCAGCGACGTCAACATGCCTGGCATGGATGGGCATCAATTGCTTGCGCTGCTGCGTGCCCGGCAGCCGCAGTTGCCAGTGTTGCTGATGACTGCGCATGGCGCCGTCGAGCGAGCCGTCGATGCGATGCGCCAGGGAGCGGCGGATTATCTGGTCAAACCGTTCGAGCCCAAGGCGCTGCTCGATCTGGTGTCTCGACATGCTCTCGGCAGTCTAGGTGCCAGTGATGCCGAAGGCCCGATTGCGGTCGAGCCGGCCAGTGCTCAATTGCTTGAGCTGGCGGCGCGGGTCGCACGCAGTGATTCCACCGTGCTGATCTCGGGCGAGTCCGGTACCGGCAAAGAAGTGCTGGCGCGCTATATCCACCAGCAATCCCATCGTGCCAATCAGCCGTTTATCGCGATCAACTGTGCCGCGATCCCTGACAACATGCTCGAGGCGACGCTGTTCGGTCACGAAAAGGGCTCGTTCACTGGCGCCATCGCGGCGCAGGCCGGCAAATTCGAACAGGCCGACGGCGGCACTATCCTGCTCGACGAAATTTCCGAAATGCCCCTCGGTCTGCAAGCCAAACTGCTGCGTGTGCTGCAGGAGCGAGAAGTCGAGCGGGTCGGTGCGCGCAAGCCGATCACCCTGGATATCCGTGTGGTCGCGACCACCAACCGCGATCTCGCCGGCGAAGTGGCAGCGGGTCGCTTCCGTGAAGATCTTTTCTACCGTCTGTCAGTTTTCCCGCTGGCGTGGCGTCCACTTCGCGAACGTACTGCCGATATCTTGCCGCTGGCTGAGCGGTTGCTGGCCAAACACGTCAATAAAATGAAGCATGCCGCGGCGAAACTCTCGCCTGAGGCGCAAGCGTGCCTGACCGGTTATCCATGGCCGGGCAATGTGCGTGAACTGGATAACGCGATTCAGCGTGCGCTGATTTTGCAGCAGGGCGGCTTGATCCAGCCGCAGGATTTTTGTCTGGCGGGCTACGTGACGTTCGCTGCATTGCCAGTCAAGTCGCCGACGCCTGCGGTGAATCGTGAGGTCGAAATCGACGCCGATTCGGCCGGTGCCTTGGGCGACGACCTGCGCCGCCGGGAGTTTCAGATGATCATCGACACCCTGCGCAGCGAGCGTGGCCGACGCAAGGAAGCGGCTGAAAAACTCGGAATCAGCCCGCGCACCCTGCGTTACAAACTGGCGCAAATGCGCGATGCGGGCATGGACGTCGAAGGCTATTTGTTCGCCACCTGATTGCCGGCGCAATGCTTGAAAACGCTTTTCTGAAAAGGCTGCCCATGAGCTGGCACCCTTGTTGCTAATACCTGTGTACCCGCCGAGTGAGTGTCAAAAAATTGCGGGCCGCCCAAGAGAGTAGACCATGAGCCAAGGTATTGAATTCAATCGGTTGATGATGGACATGAAGGCCATGCAAATGGATGCCATGTCTGCGCCGAAATCGACTGCCGCTGTCCCTGAACTGGCGGGCAGCAGCTTTTCCGACATGCTCGGTCAGGCGATCAATAAAGTCAGCGATACCCAGCAGGCGTCGGCTCAATTGGCCAATGCATTCGAAGTGGGCAAGAGCGGCGTCGATCTGACGGACGTGATGATTTCCTCACAGAAAGCCAGCGTGTCGTTTCAGGCTCTGACCCAGGTGCGCAACAAACTGGTTCAGGCTTATCAAGACATCATGCAGATGCCGGTATAAGGACGAGATTGAGTCATGGCAGAAGCAGTCGCCGATAACGTTCCGGCCAAGGCCACCCCGATAGACGGCAAACCGCCGCTGTTCGGCCTGTCCTTCCTGGAAAACCTCTCCGAGATGACCGTGCTGCGTCAGGTGGGCCTGTTGGTCGGCCTGGCTGCGAGCGTGGCGATTGGCTTTGCCGTGGTGCTGTGGTCGCAGCAGCCGGATTACCGTCCGTTGTACGGCAGTCTGGCCGGCATGGACGCCAAGCAGGTCATGGATACCCTGGCCTCCGCCGACATTCCTTACACCGTTGAACCGAACTCCGGCGCCTTGCTGGTCAAGGCCGATGACCTATCCCGTGCGCGCCTCAAGCTCGCGGCCGCTGGTGTCACTCCCAGCGACGGTAACATCGGTTTTGAAATCCTCGACAAGGAACAAGGTCTGGGCACCAGCCAGTTCATGGAAGCGACCCGTTATCGTCGCGGCCTTGAAGGTGAACTGGCGCGCACCATTTCCAGCCTGAACAACGTCAAGGGTGCCCGCGTGCACCTGGCGATTCCGAAGAGTTCGGTGTTCGTGCGCGATGAACGCAAGCCAAGCGCTTCGGTACTGGTCGAGTTGTACTCCGGTCGTTCGCTGGAGCCGGGTCAAGTGGTTGCCATCATCAACCTGGTGGCGACTTCCGTTCCTGAGCTGAGCAAATCGCAGATCACCGTCGTCGACCAGAAGGGCAACCTGCTCTCTGATCAGGCGGAAAACTCTGAAATGACCATGGCCGGCAAGCAGTTCGATTACAGCCGCCGCATGGAAAGCATGCTCACTCAGCGTGTGCACAATATTCTGCAACCGGTACTGGGTAATGATCGCTACAAGGCTGAAGTCTCGGCCGATGTCGATTTCAGTGCCGTCGAATCGACTGCCGAGCAGTTCAACCCGGATCAACCGGCGTTGCGCAGCGAGCAGTCGGTCAACGAACAACGTACCGCCAGCAACGGCCCGCAAGGTGTGCCGGGTGCCCTGAGCAACCAGCCGCCATCGCCAGCCTCGGCACCGCAAACCACCGGTGGTGCTCAAGCCGCCGCCGGCATGATCCAGCCAGGTCAGCCATTGGTTGACGCCAACGGTCAGCAGATCATGGACCCGGCCACCGGTCAGCCGATGCTCGCGCCGTACCCGGCCGACAAGCGTCAACAATCCACCAAGAACTTCGAACTCGATCGTTCCATCAGCCACACCAAGCAGCAGCAGGGTCGCCTGAATCGTCTGTCGGTGTCGGTGGTGGTCGATGATCAGGTCAAGGTCAACGCGGCTAATGGTGAAACCACCCGCGCGCCGTGGACCGCCGACGAATTGGCGCGCTTCACTCGTCTGGTGCAGGACGCCGTCGGCTTCGACGCCAGCCGTGGCGACAGCGTCAGCGTGATCAACATGCCGTTCTCCGCCGAGCGCGGTGAAGTGATCGCCGATATTCCGTTCTACTCCCAGCCATGGTTCTGGGACATCGTCAAACAGGTGCTGGGTGTGTTGTTCATCCTGGTGCTGGTGTTTGGTGTGCTGCGTCCGGTGCTCAACAACATCACCGGCGGTGGCAAAGGCAAGGAGCTGGCCGGTCTGGGCAGCGACGTGGAACTCGGTGGCATGGGCGGCCTGGACGGCGAACTTTCCAACGACCGCGTGAGCCTCGGTGGTCCGCAGAGCATTCTGTTGCCGAGCCCGAGCGAGGGTTATGACGCGCAGCTGAATGCAATCAAGAGTCTGGTGGCAGAAGACCCGGGTCGTGTGGCTCAGGTCGTGAAAGAGTGGATTAACGCAGATGAGTGATAACCGAGCCGCCGTCGCCAAACTGACCCGGGTTGATAAAGCCGCAATTCTGCTGCTGTCCCTGGGGTCGACCGATGCTGCGCAAGTGCTGCGTCACATGGGCCCGAAAGAGGTTCAGCGTGTAGGTGTGGCGATGGCGCAGATGGGCAACGTCCATCGCGAGCAGGTCGAACAGGTCATGAGCGAGTTCGTCGACATCGTCGGCGACCAGACCAGCCTGGGCGTCGGTTCCGATGACTACGTGCGCAAGATGCTCACGCAGGCGCTGGGTGAAGACAAGGCCAACGGCCTGATCGACCGCATCCTGCTCGGTGGCAACACCAGCGGCCTCGACAGCCTGAAATGGATGGAGCCGCGCGCCGTTGCCGACGTGATCCGTTATGAACACCCGCAGATCCAGGCCATCGTGGTTGCCTACCTCGACCCGGATCAGGCTGGTGAAGTGCTCGGCAACTTTGACCACAAGGTGCGCCTGGACATTATCCTGCGCGTCTCGTCGTTGAACACCGTGCAGCCGGCGGCATTGAAAGAACTCAACCAGATTCTCGAGAAGCAGTTCTCCGGCAACTCGAATGCCTCGCGCACCACCCTGGGTGGCATCAAGCGTGCGGCAGACATCATGAACTTCCTCGACAGCTCGATCGAAGGCCAGCTCATGGACTCGATCCGCGAAGTCGACGAAGACCTGTCCGGTCAGATCGAAGACCTCATGTTCGTGTTCAACAACCTGGCCGATGTCGACGACCGCGGTATTCAGGCGCTGTTGCGCGAAGTGTCTTCCGACGTGTTGGTACTGGCCCTCAAGGGTTCGGACGAAGGCGTCAAAGAGAAGATCTTCAAGAACATGTCCAAACGTGCCGCCGAACTGTTGCGCGACGACCTCGAGGCCAAGGGCCCGGTACGGGTCAGCGACGTGGAAACCGCACAGAAAGAAATCCTCACCATTGCCCGTCGCATGGCCGAAGCCGGCGAGATCGTGCTCGGTGGCAAGGGCGGCGAGGAAATGATCTAAGCCCATGGATAAGCACGATGACGATGTGACGGATCTGATCCGTGCCCGCGATGTCCGTGGTTTCGAATCCTGGGCGTTGCCCAGCTTCGATCCGCCGAAACCGGAACCCGAGCCGGAACCGGAGCCTGAACCGCCGGAAATGGAAGAAGTGCCGCTGGAAGAAGTCCAGCCACTGACCCTCGAAGAACTCGAAAGCATCCGTCAGGAGGCTTACAACGAGGGCTTCGCCGTCGGCGAAAAAGAAGGTTTTCACAGTGCCACGCTCAAGGTGCGTCAAGAAGCCGAAGTGGCCCTGGCGGCGAAACTCGCCAGCCTTGAGCAGTTGATGGGTCATCTGTTCGAACCCATCGCCGAGCAAGATACCCAGATCGAAAAGTCGCTGGTTGACCTCGTGCAACACATCACCAAACAGGTGATCAAGCGCGAGTTGGCCATCGACTCCAGTCAGATCGAACACGTCATGCGCGACGCCCTCAAGCTGTTGCCGCTGGGCGTCGACAATGTGCGTTTGTACGTCAATCCACAGGACTTCGAACAGGCCAAAGCCCTGCGCGAACGTCATGAGGAAACCTGGCGCATCGTCGAAGACGAGTCGCTGATGCCGGGCGGTTGCCGGGTTGAAACTGCGCACAGCCGCATCGATGCGAGCATTGAAACCCGCGTCACTCAGGTCATGGACAAACTGTTCGATCAGTTGCACGAACAGGCCCTGCACCCGGCTGCAGCGGATCTGAGCCTGGATATCCCCGAAGAATCAAAATCGGCGGCCATCCCTGACGAGCCGCTCGCGGACGAACCCGATGCGCCTTGAACGCACCAGTTTCGCCAAGCGCCTCAGCACGTATGCCGAAGCCACCGAAATGGCTGGCGCGCCGATTCTCGAAGGTCGCCTGCTGCGCATGGTCGGCCTCACTCTCGAAGCCGAAGGCTTGCGCGCAGCCATGGGCACGCGCTGCCTGGTGATCAACGACGACAGCTATCACCCCTCGCAGGTGGAAGCGGAAGTCATGGGCTTCTCGGGCAGTAAAGTCTTTCTGATGCCGGTCGGCAGCGTCGCCGGTATTGCCCCGGGCGCCCGCGTGGTGCCGTTGGCCGACACCGGTCGCCTGCCGATGGGCATGAGCATGCTCGGTCGTGTACTCGATGGCGCCGGTCGCGCGCTGGACGGCAAGGGCGGCATGAAAGCCGAAGACTGGGTGCCGATGGACGGCCCGACAATCAACCCGCTCAACCGTGATCCGATCAGCGTGCCGCTGGACGTCGGCATCCGTTGCATCAACGGTTTGTTGACGGTCGGGCGTGGCCAGCGTCTCGGTCTGTTCGCCGGTACCGGTGTCGGTAAATCCGTGCTGCTGGGCATGATGACTCGCTTTACCGAGGCCGACATTATCGTCGTGGGTCTGATCGGTGAGCGGGGTCGAGAAGTTAAGGAATTCATCGAGCACATCCTCGGTGAAGAAGGCTTGAAGCGTTCCGTCGTCGTTGCCTCGCCGGCGGACGATGCGCCGCTGATGCGTCTGCGCGCGGCGATGTACTGCACGCGCATCGCCGAGTATTTTCGCGACAAGGGCAAGAACGTCCTGTTACTGATGGATTCGTTGACCCGTTTCGCCCAGGCCCAGCGGGAAATCGCTTTGGCCATCGGCGAACCACCGGCAACCAAGGGTTATCCGCCTTCGGTGTTCGCCAAACTGCCGAAACTGGTGGAGCGCGCCGGTAATGCCGAGAAGGGCGGCGGTTCGATCACCGCGTTCTACACCGTGCTGTCCGAGGGTGACGATCAGCAGGACCCGATCGCCGACTCGGCGCGGGGCGTGCTTGACGGTCACATCGTGCTGTCGCGGCGTCTGGCCGAGGAAGGGCACTATCCGGCCATCGATATCGAAGCGTCGATCAGCCGGGTGATGCCGGCCGTGGTGGGCATCAAGCACATGAACCATGCGCAGATGTTCAAGCAGTACTGGTCGCGCTATCAGCAGAGTCGCGACCTGATCAGCGTCGGTGCTTATGTGGCCGGTGGTGACCGGGAAACCGACACCGCGATCCAGCTGCAACCGACGATGTCGATGTATCTGCGTCAGGGCTTGAACGACAACATCAACATGGGCGCCAGTGCAAATCAGCTGGCCTCGATCTTTGCTCCGGCTCCTGGCGGCTAACTCGCCATGGCCCAGAGTCGAGCCGCGCGTCTGGTGCCGGTGGTGGACATGGCCGAGAAGGCCGAAAAAGCCGCCGTGCAACGCCTCGGGTATTTCCAGGGGCAGGTCAAAGTGGCCGAAAGCAAACTCGCTGACTTGCACGCCTTTCGTCTGGATTATTCGCAGCAGTGGATCGTGCGCGGCAGCACCGGCGTCAGCGGGCAATGGCTGCTCGGCTTTCAGGGCTTTCTGGCGCAACTCGACACCGCCGTCGATCAGCAACGCCAAAGCCTGGTCTGGCACCAGAACAACCTGGACAAGGCGCGGGAGGCTTGGCAGCAAGCGTTCGCTCGTGTCGAGGGGTTGCGCAAACTGGTCCAGCGCTATCGCGACGAGGCTCAGCGCCTCGAAGACAAGCGCGAGCAGAAATTACTGGATGAGTTGTCTCAGCGTTTACCTCGACACGATCCGTTTTGATCTGGCTTCCAACCTTGCCCCAACCCTGTCCAAGTGCTAAACCTTGTACACGTTCGCCAATGACAAGGAAGCCAGTCAATGTCAGTCGTTACAGAAGTCTCTTCGGGTGGGAAAAAACTGACTATCTCGGTCAAGGGCCGATTCGATTTCGCCAAGCATCAGGAGTTTCGGCAGTCCTACGAGGGTGTAAAGCCGAAGCCCGAGTCTTTTGAAGTGAATTTGAAAGACGCCACTTACCTCGACAGTTCCGCGCTCGGCATGCTGCTGTTGTTGCGTGACCATGCGGGCGGCGAAAATGCCGAAATCACCTTGACCCACGCGAATGCCGACGTACGCAAGATACTTGCGATCTCGAACTTCGAACAAATCTTCGACGTGGCATAAACGCAATGCAGGCTGATGCCGAGCCGCTGACGATCCTGATCGCCGAAGACAGCGCCGCCGACCGGCTGCTGCTTTCAACCATTGTCCGTCGTCAGGGCCATGAAGTCCTGACGGCGGCCAATGGTGCCGAGGCCGTCGACGTCTTCCGCCGCCAGCAACCCCACCTTGTCCTGATGGACGCGATGATGCCGGTGATGGACGGCTTCGAAGCGGCCCAGCAGATCAAGTCGCTGGCAGGGGAAACGCTGGTGCCGATCATCTTCCTTACCTCGCTCACTGAAAGCGAGGCGCTGGCCCGTTGTCTGGAGGCCGGTGGCGACGACTTTCTGGCGAAGCCCTACAACCAAGTGATCCTTGCCGCCAAAATCAAGGCGATGGATCGCTTGCGCCGATTGCAGGCGACCGTGCTGCAGCAGCGCGATCTGATCGCCAAACATCACGATTACCTGCTGAACGAACAACGCGTCGCCAAAGCCGTGTTCGACAAGGTCGCGCATTCCGGCTGTCTGAGCGCGCCGAATATTCGCTATCTGCAATCGCCCTATGCGCTGTTCAACGGTGATCTGCTGCTGGCGGCGTACACGCCGGCGGGGGACATGCATGTACTGCTCGGCGATTTCACCGGTCATGGCTTGCCGGCTGCGGTCGGGGCGATGCCGCTGGCCGAAGTGTTCTACGGCATGACGGCCAAGGGCTACGGTCTGGCCGAAACGCTGCGCGAGATGAACGCCAAGCTCAAGCGCATCTTGCCGGTGGACATGTTTTGCTGCGCAACCCTGTTGTGCCTGAGTTCCCAAAGACGTTCGGTCGAGGTGTGGAACGGCGGCATGCCTGACGGCTATCTGCATCGGATCGCCAGCGGTGAGCGCGTACCGTTGGCGGCGCGGCATCTGCCGTTGGGTGTGTTGAGTCCGCAGGCATTCGATGACTGTACCCAGGTCTACTCGATGGCCGTCGGTGATCGGGTCTTTCTGTTGTCCGACGGAGTGATCGACACCAGCAATGCCAGTGATCAATTGTTCGGCGTTGAACGCTTGCAGCGGGTGTTTGCCGCCAATCGCGAGCCGGATTGCCTGTTCGAGGACATCGAGCAGGCGCTGCGCAATTTTCGTGGCGAGGCGCGCGACGATGTGAGCATGGTCGAGGTGAGCCTGCTGGAGCCTGCGCAGGTCAATCCGACAGTCCCGGTCTATTCCGACAGCGGCCAGTCGTGCCCGCTGGACTGGTCGGTGAGCTTTGAGTTTCGTGGTGCTACGCTCAAGCGTTTCAATCCGTTGCCGTACTTGTTGCAGTTGCTCCAGGAGGTGCATGGGTTGCGTGCGCAAAGCGGCGCGTTGTACAGCGTGCTCGCCGAGTTGTATTCCAATGCGCTGGAGCACGGCGTGTTGGGGCTCGACTCCAGCCTCAAGCGCGATGCTGTGGGATTCGCCCGCTACTATGAGCAGCGCAACACCCGTCTGGAGGCCTTGCAGGACGGCTATGTGCGCGTACATTTGCAGGTAAAGCCACAAGGCGAGGGCGGCTGTCTGGTCATTCGAGTCGACGACAGCGGCAAAGGCTTCGACGTGGCGCGGGTGATGGAGCGGCCACTGGACGGTGTCCGTTTGTCGGGGCGTGGGGTCAGTCTGGTTCGACAATTGGGGCGTAACGCCAGTTGGTCGGACGAAGGTCGCAGTGCCCACGTAGAGTTTTTCTGGGAGGTTGAGGCATAATTCGCGCAATTCTTGATCAAGGAGTGAGCAAGTGACTGACGAACATGTAGATCGCGAAACGCTGAGCGCATTGCGCGACGTCATGGAGGATAGTTATCCGGAATTGCTGGATACCTTTCTGACGGATTCCAAAACGCGCTTGGGCGAACTTAAAAATACCGTCGATGCAAAGGCGTTGTCCGACGTTGCCCACAGTTTCAAAGGCAGCGCCAGCAACATGGGAGCCATTCGACTGGCTGAGTTGTGTCATGAACTCGAAGCCCAGGCCAGGCATAAAAGTCCGTCGGAAATTGCCCTGATGGTCGCCGACATCTGCGGCGAGTTTGAGCAGGTTCGTCCTGTCTACGAAGACGAGCAACAGCACTCTCACACCCACTGACTCGCGCCGTCCGGCGCTTTTCTCAGTCGCCGGGCAAAACTGGCCCGGCACTTGCAATTAACTTCGCCAACTGTACCTACGATCCCAGTGCAGCGGAGACCGTTTCATGCCTGCGACCCCTAACATTCTTCTTCAGACCGCCGCTCAGGCCAAGGCGCAAGCCGCCTCGACCAAAACGTCGGCAATGGCCGCAGACGCCGGGGACAAGGCCTCAAGCTTCGCTCAGGTGTTTGCCGATCAAGGGCCGGGCAAGTCTGCGGTGACGGCAGACAGTCCTTTGAAATCGGCGCGCGACAAGGTCGCCGACAACAGCGGCAAGAAAGATGTCGGCAAGGATCAACCGGCCAATACGCAGCCAGCAGTTGCCGATAGCGGCAATGCCTTGCCTGCCGACAAGCCGGCATCGACCGACGACAAGACCGCCACCAGCGACGATGCCGCTGATACGGCAGAGACCCCGGTGGCCGATGCCGCTCCGGTCGACCCGACGCTGGAACCGGCGTTGGCAGAAGTCGTTCAGCCGGTGGTGACCACGCCGGTCGTGGCGGCCCCGGTTGTCGAAACGGCTGCCGAGGCAAAAACCGAAACTCCCGCGCTGGCCGTGTTGCCGAGTGTGACCAAGGAGCCTGCGGCCACGACCGACAGCGATTTCGATCCTTCGGCCGATCCCCTCGATGCTTTGCCAGCCGTGCGCATGGCCATGGAGCAGGGCGGCCACATTTCCGCCGCCAGTCAGGCTCAGCCAAAAGCTTCACCCGCCCAGACCCAGGCCGATGGCGAATTGACCTCGGCACAGAACTTCGCTGCTGGCATGGCGAGCATGCTCGACGTGCAGGCCGACAAGGACAGCACCAGTCAGGGTGGCGAGAAAGCTTTCAGCGGATTGATCGATGACGGTCTTCAAGACTTGAAATCCGCCACCAGTGACACCCGCGTTGATGACTTCGCCAACCGTCTGGCGGCGCTGACTCAAGCCGCGACGCCGAAGACCGCGAACGCTGTGCCGGTGAATCAGCCGATCGCCATGAATCAAAGCGGCTGGACAGAGGAAGTGGTCAACCGCGTCATGTATCTGTCGAGTACCAGTCTGAAAGCGGCTGACATTCAGTTGCAGCCGGCCGAGTTGGGGCGTCTGGATATTCGCGTGAACATGGTTCCGGACCAGCAGACTCAGGTGACGTTCATGAGCGCGCATCCAAGCGTGCGTGAAGCGCTCGACAGCCAGATGCATCGCCTGCGTGACATGTTCACCCAGCAAGGCATGGGTCAGGTTGACGTCAATGTCTCTGACCAGAACCGTGGCTGGCAGGGTCAGCAAGGGCAGGAGCAGGCGCAGCAGGGGCAGGGTGGACGCACCAGCGCTGCGGGTGGTCGACTGGATTCGGCGGATGAAGAGTTGGCGCCTGTCAGCGTGGCTGAAGCTGTCGCGCAGACCACCAGCGTGATCGGCACCAGCGCCGTCGACTATTACGCCTGATCAAACGCATAACCCTTGTGGGAGCGAGCCTGCTCGCGATAGCGGTGTAACAATCGACATAAATGTTGAATGTTAAATCGTATTCGCGAGCAGGCTCGCTCCCACACTGTTTTGTGATGCTCTCCCAATGTGCTCCGACACTTCTGGCATAACACTTGCTCTTGCCTTGCCGTGCGACTGTGAAAACCCGAATAGTGACGGATTATTGGCATGGCGAAGAGCGAAACAGCAGCAGTAAAAGACCCCGCGACCAAAGGCAAACTCAAGCTGATCATCGTGATCGTGCTGGCGTTGCTGTTGGCCATTGGCGCATCCGTGGGGGCGACCTGGTTCTTCATGCACAGTGCCCAGAGCAAGCCTGCCGAGGCCGCCGATGCTGCGCCGGTCGGC
The DNA here is from genome assembly GCF_059716105.1 of Pseudomonas sp. LBUM1652. NCBI lineage: Bacteria > Pseudomonadati > Pseudomonadota > Gammaproteobacteria > Pseudomonadales > Pseudomonadaceae > Pseudomonas > Pseudomonas sp. LBUM1652. The sequence goes on from NZ_CP166804.1 coordinate 1,881,510, forward strand.
AAGCAGCCGGCGATTTTCGAACCGATGGCACCGGCATTCGTCGCCAACTACAACCAGAACGGCCGTCAGCGCTACATGCAGGTGAGCATCACCATGCTGGCGCGTAACCAGGCTGATCTGGAAGCGCTCAAAGTGCACATGCCGGTGATCCGCAACAACCTGGTGATGCTCTTCTCCGGTCAGGATTTCGCCACTTTGGCGACACCGGTCGGGCAAGAGATGTTGCGCCAGAAGGCTACAGCGAGCGTGCAGGAAGTGGCGCAGAAAGAGCTGGGCAAAGTGGTGATCGAACAGTTGCTTTTCACTAATTTCGTACTGCAGTAGGAACACGACATGGCCGTGCAGGATCTGCTGTCCCAGGATGAAATCGACGCGCTGTTGCATGGCGTCGACGATGGTCTGGTACAGACCGATAACGCTGCCGAACCCGGCAGTGTCAAAAGCTACGACCTGACCAGCCAGGATCGCATCGTCCGTGGACGCATGCCGACTCTGGAAATGATCAACGAGCGTTTTGCCCGTTACACCCGCATCAGCATGTTCAACATGCTGCGCCGCTCGGCGGACGTTGCCGTCGGTGGCGTACAGGTAATGAAGTTCGGCGAATACGTGCACTCGCTGTACGTGCCGACCAGTCTCAACCTGGTCAAGATCAAACCGTTGCGCGGCACCGCGCTGTTCATCCTCGACGCCAAACTGGTGTTCAAGCTGGTGGACAACTTCTTCGGCGGCGACGGCCGTCACGCCAAGATCGAAGGGCGTGAGTTCACCCCGACCGAACTTCGCGTAGTGCGCATGGTGCTGGAGCAGGCCTTCGTCGATTTGAAGGAAGCCTGGCAGGCGATCATGGAAGTCAATTTCGAGTACATCAACTCGGAAGTGAACCCGGCCATGGCCAACATCGTCGGCCCGAGCGAAGCCATTGTCGTGTCGACATTCCACATCGAACTCGACGGCGGTGGCGGCGATCTGCACGTGACCATGCCGTACTCGATGATCGAGCCGGTGCGCGAAATGCTCGACGCCGGTTTCCAGTCGGACCTCGACGATCAGGACGAGCGCTGGGTCAACGCCCTGCGTCAGGACGTGCTCGATGTCGACGTACCGATCGGCGCCACCGTGGCCCGCCGCCAGTTGAAACTGCGCGACATCCTGCACATGCAGCCGGGGGATGTGATCCCGGTCGAGATGCCGGAAGACATGATCATGCGCGCCAACGGCGTGCCGGCCTTCAAGGTCAAGATGGGCTCGCACAAAGGCAACCTCGCGTTGCAGGTGATCGAGCCGATCGAGCGTCGCTGAAGCGGCGCTCTTACCCCCACACATTTAGCTGAATTGTTGCCCGCCGAGGACAAATGATGAACGACGATATGAACGCCCAGGACGATCAGGCACTGGCCGATGAATGGGCTGCGGCCCTGGAAGAGACCGGTGACGGCCAGGCCGACATCGATGCGCTGCTGGCGGCCGACGCCGGTGCGTCGGGCTCCAACCGTCTGCCGATGGAAGAGTTCGGCAGCGTGCCGAAGAACAACGATCCGGTGACGCTGGACGGCCCGAACCTGGACGTGATCCTCGACATCCCGGTGTCCATCTCGATGGAAGTGGGCAGTACCGACATCAACATCCGCAACCTGCTGCAACTGAACCAGGGTTCGGTGATCGAGCTTGATCGCTTGGCCGGTGAGCCGCTGGACGTGCTGGTCAACGGCACGCTGATCGCTCACGGCGAAGTCGTAGTGGTCAACGAGAAGTTCGGCATCCGCCTGACCGACGTGATCAGCCCAAGCGAACGCATCAAGAAGCTGCGCTGAGTGAAAAGGTTTCTCTGGGTGCTGCTGGCGTTGCCTTTGGGCGTGCTGGCCGCCGAGCCGGTTGCCAGCGCCGCCGCCGCCGCGCCTGCCGCTACCGCGCCAATGGTCAGCAGCGGCGTGGCCGGGCAATTGACGCAGTTGGTGCTGGGCCTGCTGGTGGTGTTGGGCTTGATCTTCTTCCTCGCCTGGTTACTGCGCCGTGTGCAGCAGGCAGGGCCGGCGGGCAAGGGGCAGGTGATCGAGCTGATCGGTTCCCGCGCGCTCGGTCCGCGTGACCGGTTGATGCTGGTTCAGGTCGGCAACGAGCAGATTCTGCTTGGCTTGAGCCCCGGCACCATCACCGCGCTGCATGTGCTGAAGGAACCGGTGCAAGTGCCGAGCACTACCGAGAAAGCGACCCCGGAATTTGCCCAGCATCTGCTGAAAATTCTCGGCAAGGATCAGAAGGATAAGAAGTAATGGGTGCGCTTCGCATCGTCTTGACGCTGGCCCTGTTGCTGGCTGCGCCGCTGGCATTCGCCGCCGATCCGTTGTCGATCCCGGCGATCACGCTGGGCACCAACGCCGATGGCGCGCAGGAGTATTCGGTCAGTCTGCAGATTCTGCTGATCATGACTGCGCTGAGTTTCATCCCGGCGTTCGTCATGCTGATGACCAGTTTTACCCGGATCATCATTGTCTTCTCGATCCTGCGTCAGGCCCTTGGCTTGCAGCAGACACCGTCGAACCAGATCCTCACCGGTATGGCGCTGTTTCTGACCCTGTTCATCATGGCGCCGGTGTTCGATCGGGTGAACAACGATGCCTTGCAGCCGTATCTGGCGGAAAAACTCACCGCTCAGCAAGCGGTGGAAAAGGCGCAGGTGCCGATCAAGGACTTCATGCTCGCCCAGACTCGCTCCAGCGATCTTGAGCTGTTCATGCGCCTGTCCAAGCGTACCGACATCGCCACGCCCGATCAGGCGCCGCTGACAATTCTGGTGCCGGCGTTTGTGACCTCTGAGCTCAAAACCGCCTTCCAGATCGGTTTCATGATCTTCATTCCGTTCCTGATCATCGACCTGGTCGTGGCCAGTGTGCTGATGGCCATGGGTATGATGATGCTCTCGCCGCTGATCATTTCCCTGCCGTTCAAGATCATGCTGTTCGTGCTGGTGGACGGCTGGGCCCTGATTATCGGTACGCTGGCCAGCAGTTTTGGAGGTGTCTCGCCATGACGCCGGAAGTCGCGGTCGACATCTTTCGCGAAGCGCTGTGGCTGACGACCATGATGGTTGCGGTGCTGGTGATTCCGAGTCTGCTGGTCGGTCTGCTGGTGGCGATGTTCCAGGCCGCGACGCAGATCAACGAACAGACCCTGAGCTTTCTCCCGCGTCTGCTGGTGATGCTGGTTACCCTGATCGTCGCCGGCCCGTGGCTGGTGCAGACCTTCATGGAATACATCATTCAGCTGTATCACAACATTCCGATGGTCATCGGCTAAGCCATGCAATCGCTGCTTCAGCTGACCGACACCCAGATCAGTACCTGGGTGGCGACGTTCATGTTGCCGCTGTTTCGTGTGGGCTCGGTGCTGATGGTCATGCCGGTGTTCGGCACGACGCTGGTGCCCAAGCGTATCCGTCTGTATTTCGCGTTGGCGATCACTGTGGTGATTGCGCCCAATCTGCCACCGATGCCACCGGTCAATGCGCTGGATCTGAGCGGGCTGCTGCTGATTGGCGAGCAGATCCTGATTGGCGCGGTGCTGGGGTTCTCCTTGCAGCTGTTCTTTCAGGCGTTCGTGGTGGCGGGGCAGATTGTCGCGATCCAGATGGGTATGGGCTTTGCCTCGATGGTCGACCCTACCAACGGTGTGTCGGTGGCGGTGATCGGGCAGTTCTTCACCATGCTGGTGACCTTGCTGTTCTTGTCGATGAACGGCCATCTGGTGGTGTTCGAAGTCCTCACGGAAAGCTTCACCACGTTGCCCGTTGGCAGCGGCTTCATGACGACACACTATTGGGAGCTCGCCGGCAAACTCGGCTGGGTGCTCGGCGCAGCATTATTGCTGGTGCTGCCGGCGATCACGGCGTTGCTGGTGGTCAACATTGCCTTTGGTGTGATGACCCGCGCGGCGCCGCAGTTGAATATCTTCTCCATCGGTTTTCCGCTGACCCTGGTGCTCGGCCTCTTCATCGTCTGGGTCGGCCTGGCGGACATTCTCAATCAGTATCAACCGCTGGCCACCGAGGCCTTGCAGTTTTTACGCGAACTGGCACAGGCGCGCTGAGTCATGGCTGAAAGCGAAAGCGGTCAGGACAAAACAGAAGACCCCACGGAGAAGCGCAAAAAGGACTCCCGCGAAAAGGGTGAGGTCGCGCGCTCCAAAGAGCTCAACACCCTGGCCGTGATGCTGGCCGGTGCCGGTGCTTTGCTGGTGTTTGGCGGCATGCTGGCGCAGGACTTGATGGATCTGATGCGCATGAACTTCTCGCTGCCGCGCGAAGTGATCATGGATCAGCGCTCCATGGGCACTTTTCTGATGCATTCCGGCAAGCTCGCGCTGGTGGCGATTCAGCCGATCATGATTACCCTGTTGCTGGCCGCGCTGTTGGGTCCGATTGCCTTGGGCGGTTGGTTGTTTTCCGCCGGCACGATGGCACCCAAATTCAGCCGGATGAACCCCGGCGCGGGCCTCAAGCGCATGTTTTCGATGAAAGCCATCGTCGAGTTGCTGAAGGCGTTGGCCAAGTTTTTCATCGTGCTGGCCGTGGCGCTGGTGGTGTTGTCTGCGGACGTCGACGACTTGTTGCGTATCGCCCATGAGCCGCTGGATCAGGCCATCATTCACAGCGTGTTGCTAGTGGGTTGGAGCACTTTGTGGATGGCCTGCGGGTTGATCCTGATCGCGGCGGTCGACGTCCCGGTGCAGATCTGGGAGAGCATGAAAAAGCTCAAAATGACCAAGCAGGAAGTGCGTGACGAGCACAAGGATCAAGAGGGGCGGCCGGAGGTCAAACAGCGCATCCGCCAGACTCAGCGCGAAATGTCCCAGCGACGGATGATGGCGGCGATTCCCGATGCCGACGTGATCATCACCAACCCGACCCACTACGCGGTGGCACTCAAATACGACGCCGAGAAGGGTGGTGCGCCATTGCTGCTGGCCAAAGGTAGCGATTTCCTGGCGTTGAAGATTCGCGAAATCGCCGTGGCCAACAACGTCATGCTCCTCGAGTCGCCAGCGCTGGCGCGTTCGATCTACTACTCCACCGAACTCGATGAGGAAATCCCCGGTGGGCTGTACTTGGCGGTTGCCCAGGTCTTGGCCTACGTCTATCAGATCCGCCAACATCGCGCCGGCAAGGGCAAACGCCCGGATCCGCTCAAGGACGACCTGCCGATTCCGCCGGATCTGCGCCGCGACTCCTGATGCCGTTTGTCTGAAAACGGTGCATACCTGTCAACTCTGACAGGTGCGTTCGTTTTGTCTTTGCAGTTTTATGCAGGTTATACCGCGCACTTGGCGCGAGTACTCGGCACGCGCAAGGGAGCAAGACAATGAAAGGCACATTCAGTAGCTATGACCCAAAAACCGGCAAGGGCATCATTACGCCTAAGCGCTCCGGGACTTCTTTTGCGGCCGCTACAGGCTTCTTTTTGTCGGACGCAGGTTACGAGTTCCACATTCCAAAGACCGATTCAAATCGAGACAAGATCAAAGTGGGCGATTCTGTGGAATTCGACGAGCCGAAAACGGCGCGAGGAAAAGCCACAAATCTGCGTCTGGGCCCGGATCGCCCTCTGAAGTAGTCTGCGGCTGATTTCTGACGCCTTCCGTCTGTCTGAAAGGCCAGCATACCTGTTAGTTCTGACAGTAGACGTCGACCTCCGGTAGCGCTCCCATGTGTTTGGGAATAATCCCACAGCGCAGAGGCTGCACTCATGACACAGCGAATCTACAAAAAGCTTGAAGGAATGACACTGGAATATGTGTCAGGGCGGCTCGAACAGCGTCCCGAGGAGCGGGCCATTCGTTACACGGTGTCCTTCGATATGGATCTGGACTTCACCCACTTCGTGCAAATGGCCAATGTTTATATTCCGCGTTACCTGGATAGTCCGGTCAACGCGATTAGGCCTGAGCTGGACGGCCTGGCTTATCACTATTCCTACAACTACCTGTTTTCCTCGGCGGGCAATATTCGCGATAACGAGGCGTTGTTCAAACTGTTCACCTCGCCAGACAACTACATGGATGATTGGGCCGCCAGTAATGATCTGGAGGTGCGCTATGCCAAGCCAGTGTTTGGCCTTGTCGAGCGCAAACTGCGAATCACCGCGCACCAGGATTTCCGGGTACTGGACGATTCACGTCAGATTGAAATCGAGGACTTGCCGGTCATTCGTTTTCAATGGGCCCTCAATCTGCTGGAAGGCCATGCTGAGGAGCCGGGGGTGACGGCGCCAATAACCAAGGTCGTGCTCATGTACGCACATGAGGATCTGGTTGAGGTTGAAGGTCTGCAGATGTTCAGGGGGACGCGATACATCAATAGCCGGCAACTCAGCTTCGGTAATATTGCTCCCAGTCAGATTCTGACGGCGCAGTAACAAGCGCTTGAAGCAAAAGATCGCAGTCTTCGCCAGCGCCTACAGTTGAAATGAACTCCTGCAGGTGCTGGCGAAGGCTGCGATCTTTTGATCTTGCTTTTTAAAAACTCAAAGTTAAAAAAGATCATCGCCTTCGGCAGCTACAGTGTCGTTACCCGCGCTTGCTCCCGTTGTACTTCCCCGAGCGGGTTTATTGGCAGTTCGCGGACTTGACTCAAGTATCTACTCGGCAGGCAACCGCTGATTGGCCCTGGATGGTATGTGCAAAGGAATCTGCTCCGTCCTCCATGCGTATTACCCAAAAATGGTTCGTCTGTGGGTGGCCTTCATTGGTCCATGTGTTATTGGGGAGCCAGTTTGCAGCAGCAACAATGCCTCCTGGTTGCCCTTTGTAGGTGTTGTATACAGCACGCAATTCAGCTCGATTGTTGGGCAGACCTCCCCCGGCGTTTATACAGGCTCGCTCTGCGTCGGGCTCAGTCATGAAATTACCAAGCCTGACGAACATCTTTAACCCTGTCGTGGTGAGTGTATAAGTGGCTTCATTGTTTTGATGATCTGTGACTTTCAGTGTTGTGGTCCCTCGCCCAGAGACGCGTACCTTGCCTGTGTTTGCGTCTATCAATGCGACGTTGGTGTTGCTGGAGCTGAAACGATAGGGCTCGATTCCGCCGGTCGGCGTTCGCGTATAGGCAGCATCGCCTACAGGGTTCAGCGGTGGAATACCCCGTACAACGCTATAGTTTGGGAGACTCAGCGTGAGTGCGGTTCCAAAGTTCAACTTGGCCAATACCTCGAACATTCGGGGGGCGGAGACCGCGCCAGATCCATAGATAGCTTCGGCCGTAATGCGGTGTGTTTCGACCTTCAGGTCACTGAGCTTCAAGGTCCAGATCCCGGTGTCTGGATTAGCCTCTGCCCGGTCTTTAAGCGTGATTCCGTCGTAAACATTGACCGCCTGACCTTTACTGGCCGTGCCTGTCACGATGACCGCCGTTTCCAGTGTCTTACCGTCAGGGGGAATCTCGTCTCCACTCGGCGAGCCGGTGATCATTGTGATCTCAGGCTTCACATCCTCAACGGCCTTGACGGTATAAATGCGTTTCTTGAAGATTAGCGCCAGACCAACGTCCTGACTTCCGCCAAGTCCGGCTTTGAACTCCAGTGTCAGTTCGCTACCGTCTTTCAGATTCTGCAAGGTGGCGAGGGGGATCAAGCGCTCCCAATAGCCTTGGCTGATCCAGGTAGTGTTGGTTTGCGAGCCCGGTGGTTGCCAAAACGTTTCGTCGTAGTTGTTGCCATCCTTTTTGGTGCCTGTCAGGCGCAGCCAGACGTACTGAGCCAGCGCAATCAGTGGCCAACGGTTCACTCGCACGGTTGCGGCAGTGGTCAGCTTGCTGACGTCGAACTCGGGGCCGGCACCATTGTTGGCCGCCTGGGTGATTAACGGTATGCCCATGGCGGGGTTTTCATCGGCAATCGGCAGCACACTCAGATCCAGCGGATCCGATGGTGTGCTATTGCCGGTCACGATGTAGGTCACCGTCACCGTTTTACCAAGGTTGAACGCCACGACTGCGTTGTCCAGAGGGATGTTCAGATCCCCTTGCGTGCTCACATTGATGGGGCCGACGGTCTGGCTGCCCGAACCGGCGGTGCCGCTCCAGGTCACGGTGACCTGCGTGCCGATCATGTTGGGGTAGGCTGGAATCACGGCCGTCAGGGCGTCCTTGGCAACGAGCGGCTCGAGGCTTGTATCGTTGGGGGCTTGCTTGATTTTTGGCTTCAACAATTTAATCGGGGCCGCACCCGTCACCGTGGCCTTCGCGGGTTTTGAGTTACCCACCAGATCACCGTTGGGGCGGCGCAGTTCGTAGGTCACTGTCACGCTACTGCCAGCGAAGACCTTGTCGTTGGCCATTTCAAGGAACAAGGTTTTCTTGGAACCGAAAGGATCCGCTTCAACTTTGCCGGGGACAGTCACTACCACGTCGGCGGGTTGGCCTGTATTTTTCGCGGTGTAGGTGGCAAGGACATCGTCACCGGCCACAAAACGGCTGTCCGCCGTTATCACAACCATCAGCAACGGATTACCGGCGAGTTTTTCCAGATCGATGATGCTCGCATCATCACCCGGAAAATCTTCCAGCCGTTCCAGCAGAATCGGCATCGGCAGCAGGACACCATCCAGATCCTCATCCACGGTCTGCGCCGGCGACCACGGTGCATCGGTGTCCGGGCCGTTACCGAGCTGGTCGATGACGGTGTAGGAAAAATTCAGTTTGTGATCCAGCCGTTTCGCCTTGTCCAGGTAAGCGCGATCCACGGTGAAGCAGATGGTGATCGGCACTTCGGAGCCATGATCCGGTGGTTGCGGCGCCTGATTCGGATTGACATCGGCCGTCATCAGTTCGCCGTTGCATTTGAGGCTGATGCGGTCGTAAGCCCGGCAGTAGGGGTACGCCACACACACCTCTGCGCTGACGAAGTCCGGGGCGACGCCGTTCTTGATGGCGTCGGGCAGCAGCAATTTGAGTTCGGAGTGACCACCGGGATCGGTCAAGCGATCTTTGAGGCCAGGACGGATGCGGTTGTACAGCAATGTCAGCGCCGGCGTCGAAGTCCCCTTGTTCAGACTGCCGCGGGTGATGGTGTAAACGAGTTCATTGACAAGGTCTGTCAGCAGCAGGCCTATGGGCAGATACAACGTTTGAATGTTGTTCTCTCCGCCATCCGGGATGGTTTTTGTGGCCTCGGTGCTGGCGCCGTTCAGCACGAGTCGGATGACATCGCCGGCATCAACCGTACCCGACGCCGGCGGATCGACTGCGATTGTCAGGCCCATGGGTTTGAGGTCATAGACATGTTTGGGCACACCATAAATGGCGCCGACTACCGGGGTAGTGGCTTCAATTACTCGGGGTGGGCGGAGCACAAGAATGGTGTTGTCTGGTGGGGTTGAGGTGGTCATGGGCGAAGCTCCTGCGCAGAGGGAACGGGCAGGAGCTATCAGAGCGCTAAACGATGAATTAGACACCTGTCAGATCTGACAGGTGGCGACGAGTGGTCATCAGTGCGAAGTAAATGTGGGTTGTCTCTGATAGATCTCAAACAGCTGAAACCAAAAAAACCGCCGTCCCGATTGAACGGGGCGGCGGTTTTTTTGATCGTTCCCACGCAGAGCGTGGGAACGATCTTCAGGCCTGGGGGCAGCGGGCTAGTTCGGCAACTCCAGATTATCCAGCACCCGATTCACCGCCAGTTCCCCGAGCATGATCAGTTGCGCAATGCCCAGCAGCGTCCTGCGTTGCGAGGCGGGTATGAGATGGGCGAAGTCATTGGCGATGGTTCTTGCTGAGGCGAGAGTTTCGCAAGCGTTGGCCAAGAGTTCCTCGTTTTTGAAGTCTGCGGTAACGGCGTACATCGCACGGGTTTTACGTGGCGGCGGCGTGGAACCGGGCGGGCAGAGATAGTGATCGAGGGCGCGGTCGGCGGCTTCGTGGAGCTTTTTCGAATCGAGGGATTCGTAGGGCGAGGTGGGATCGGTTTCGGGCGGGTTGGGTGTTGGTTTGATCATGGTGAAGCTCCTTTGAGGGGGAGCCGCCAAATCCTGTCGCTAAACAGGAGGGGTGGCGGCTGTACGCAGGTTAGCGAACCGGTCAAAGGCACCCGGTAGACCGCGAGGGTCTCCCGCATACAGCCACCATAGAGACATTGCAGACATACAGATCCGCAACGAAGCCAGGAACGCTGATGCACCTTTAATCTGATCCGAGTCGCTAAACCCGATCGCTGATTGGTCAGCGACCGGACCACAATAGAACCCGACCCCAAGGTGCACAAGCCGGCGGATTCTGGCTTGGCTGTAGGCAATGGCGCAAGGATTTGTAGCCTTGGAGGCGTGTCAGAAGGTGTCTTTTAAACACCTGAGTTTAAGACGCAATTTTCGCTGACTTCACTGGCCCCTTCGCGAGCAGGCTCGCTCCCACATTTGGAATGCATTCCAATCCCGCATTTTGGTTTGTATTTCATTCCATATTTGGAATGCGGTTCCCTGTGGGAGCGAGCCTGCTCGCGAAAGGGCCAGCCCAATCAGCAAAAAACTCCCCGCCAACCCGCTCTATTTCATTCCCCGGCAAAAGTTGGAAGGCTTCTTGCAATAGCCGCCGTGAGCCCGCTCTGGGCGTCAAAAGTTTGCTTTAAAGGAACGGGGAAAACCGGTGGATCGCTCTCAGTTATTCAACACTGCTCGCACTAACGTTGCCGACCTCAGTCGAGGCAATCTGGGCGTGCCGTTGTTGCTGCTGGTCATGTTGGCAATGATGATGTTGCCGATCCCGCCGTTCCTGCTGGACGTGTTTTTTACCTTCAACATTGCTCTGTCGATCGTCGTCCTGCTGGTCTGCGTTTACGCGCTGCGGCCGCTGGATTTTGCGGTGTTCCCGACCATTCTGCTGGTCGCGACATTGCTGAGGCTGGCGTTGAACGTGGCGTCGACGCGGGTGGTGATGCTCCACGGGCAGGACGGCCACGCCGCCGCCGGTAAGGTGATCCAGGCCTTTGGTGAAGTGGTGATCGGCGGTAACTACGTGGTCGGTATCGTGGTCTTCGCGATCCTGATGATCATCAACTTCGTTGTGGTGACCAAGGGTGCCGGGCGGATTTCCGAGGTGAGCGCACGTTTCACCCTCGATGCAATGCCTGGCAAACAAATGGCCATCGACGCCGACCTCAACGCCGGCCTGATCGACCAGAACCAAGCCAAGTCGCGCCGTCAGGAAGTCGCCCAAGAGGCTGAGTTCTACGGTTCGATGGACGGTGCCAGCAAATTCGTTCGCGGTGACGCCATCGCCGGTTTGCTGATTCTGTTCATCAACCTCATCGGCGGCATGGCTGTCGGTATCTTCCAGCACAACATGACCTTCGCCGACGCCGGCAAGGTTTACGCCTTGCTGACCATTGGTGACGGTTTGGTGGCGCAATTGCCATCACTGTTGTTATCAACAGCGGCAGCGATCATGGTGACCCGTGCTTCCGGTTCGGAAGACATGGGCAAACAGATCAACCGTCAGATGTTCGCCTCGCCGAAAGCGCTGGCGGTGGCTGCTGGTTTGATGGCGGTCATGGGCCTGGTGCCGGGCATGCCGCACTTCTCGTTCCTGAGCATGGCTGCACTGGCCGCCGGTGGCGCGTATCTGTTCTGGAAGAAACAAAACGTCGTCAAGGTGCAGGCGCTGCAAGAGGTCAAGCGTCAGCAGGAACTGCTGCCGTCGCCGGCCCGCGCCATGGAAACCAAGGAGCTTGGCTGGGACGATGTGACCCCGATCGACATGATCGGCCTGGAAGTCGGTTATCGCCTGATTCCGCTGGTGGACCGCAATCAGGGCGGACAATTGCTGGCGCGGATCAAAGGCGTGCGCAAGAAGCTCTCGCAGGATCTGGGCTTCCTGATGCCCACTGTGCACATTCGTGACAACCTCGATCTGGCGCCGAGCGCCTATCGCCTGACCCTGATGGGCGTGATCCTTGCTGAAGCCGAGATCTACCCGGATCGCGAACTGGCGATCAACCCGGGCCAGGTCTACGGCACGCTCAACGGCATCAACGCCAAAGATCCGGCTTTCGGTCTGGAAGCGGTGTGGATCGAAATCAGCCAACGGGCGCAGGCGCAATCCCTTGGTTACACCGTGGTTGATGCGAGCACTGTGGTCGCGACCCACTTGAACCAGATTTTGTACAAGCATTCCAGTGAGCTGATCGGCCACGAGGAAGTGCAGCAACTCATGCAATTGCTGGCCAAAAGCTCGCCGAAACTGGCCGAAGAGCTGGTGCCGGGTGTGGTCTCGCTGTCGCAGTTGCTCAAAGTGTTGCAGGCGCTGCTGGCCGAACACGTGCCGGTACGCGATATCCGCAGCATTGCCGAAGCTATCGCTAACAACGCCGCGAAGAGTCAAGATACCGCCGCGCTGGTGGCCGCCGTGCGCGTCGGCGTATCCCGCGCCATCGTCCAAAGCATTGTAGGCACTGAGTCCGAGCTGCCTGTGATCACGTTGGAGCCAAGGTTGGAACAAATATTGCTCAATAGTCTGCAGAAGGCAGGACAAGGCTCGGAAGAGGGCGTTCTGCTGGAGCCAAGCATGGCCGAGAAGCTGCAACGGTCGCTCATCGAAGCGGCGCAGCGTCAGGAAATGCAAGGTCAGCCGGTGATCCTGTTGGTAGCAGGCCCGATTCGCGCGATGCTTTCGCGCTTCGGTCGCCTCGCAGTTCCGGGGCTGCACGTGCTGGCCTACCAGGAAATCCCGGACAACAAGCAAGTGACGATCGTTGCGACAGTAGGGCCCAACGGCTGAGGTAGTGGTTTATGCAAGTTAAGCGTTTTTTCGCCGCCGATATGCGTCAGGCCATGAAGCTGGTTCGTGATGAGCTGGGCGCTGATGCCGCCATCATTGGCAACCGCCGCATTGCCGGCGGCGTCGAGCTGACGGCGGCGCTGGATTACAAACTGTCGGCGCTGGCGCCACGAGTTCCGAACATGGAACTCGAGGATGAACTGCGCAAGACCCAGTCGCGTATCGTCACTGCACAAGCCGAACTGAGCCTGCGTGGCGAAGCCGACGGCAATAGCAATCGCCAGATCTTTGCCGGGCTGCCGTTGACCGCTGGCCTGCCGCTGACTGCCGCCGAACCGTTGAGCGAGCCGACTTACGCTGCGCCAGCGCGTTCAGCTCCGGCACCTGCGCAATCGTCTGGCGGTGTTGATCCGCGTGCACTGGATTCGATGCGTTTTGAATTGAACAGCCTGCGCGAGCTGATGGAAGTCCAGCTCGGCACCCTGGCCTGGAATCAGCTGCAAGGCAGCCGTCCGGCGCAAGCCAACCTGTATCGCCGTCTGCAACGGATCGGTCTGTCCGGCCCGCTGTCGCGCGACTTGCTGGCGATGATCACTGATATCGAAGAACCTCGTCAGGCCTGGCGCATGTTGCTGGCGCACCTGGCGCGGATGATTGCCGTACCGGAAGTCGAGCCGCTGGAAGAGGGCGGTGTGATTGCGATGGTCGGCCCTGCCGGCATGGGCAAGACCACCACGCTGGCCAAGCTTGCTGCGCGCTATGTGCTCAAATACGGCGCGCAGAACGTCGCGCTGGTGAGCATGGACAGTTTCCGCATCGGCGCTCAGGAACAACTGAAGACCCTGGGCCGGATTCTCAACGTGCCGGTAACCCACGTCGATCCGGGCCAGTCGCTGGTCCAGGCGCTGGATCCGCTGCTGCGCAAACGCGTGGTGCTGATCGATACCGCCGGCCTGCAAGCCAGCGATCCGGCACTGCGCATGCAGCTCGAAAGCCTGGCCGGTCGTGGCATTCGTTCAAAAAATTATCTGGTCTTGGCAACCACCAGCCAGAAACAGGTTCTAACCGCCGCTTATCACAGTTACAAGCGTTGCGGGCTCGCCGGGTGCATCCTGACTAAACTGGATGAAACGGCCAGCCTTGGCGAAGTGTTGAGCCTGGCGATCAGTCATGAATTGCCGGTCGCGTACCTGACCGATGGCCCACGGATTCCGGATGATTTGCATCTGCCGCGCCGTCATCAACTGGTCAGCCGCGCCGTCAGCGTGCAAATGCAGGAAGAACCCAGCGAAGAAGCCATGGCTGACATGTTCGCTGATATCTATCACAGCCCGACCAAGCAGGTAGGCTGAGGTATTCATGAACAGTTTTTGTACCTACATCGATGGTCTGCCACGCATTGTTCCGGTTGTGAACGCGCAGCCAGTAATGTGGCCTCCGTCTATGCAAGACAAGGTAAAGAAATAACATGGGCAGCATGCATCCCGTACAGGTGATCGCGGTGACCGGCGGCAAAGGTGGCGTCGGCAAGACTAACGTGTCAGTGAACTTGTCTCTGGCGCTGGCAGAGCTTGGCCGTCGGGTCATGCTGCTGGACGCCGATCTGGGGCTGGCGAACGTCGACGTTCTGCTGGGCCTGACGCCCAAACGCACGCTGGCCGACGTGATCGAAGGCCGCTGCGAGCTGCGCGACGTTTTGTTGCAAGGCCCGGGCGGGATCCGCATCGTGCCCGCTGCGTCCGGCACTCAGAGCATGGTTCACCTCAGCCCGGCGCAACATGCCGGTCTGATTCAGGCCTTCAGTGACATCGGCGACAATCTCGACGTTTTGGTGATCGACACCGCTGCGGGTATTGGTGACTCGGTAGTCAGTTTTGTTCGCGCCGCGCAAGAAGTGTTGCTGGTGGTCTGCGACGAGCCGACCTCGATCACTGACGCTTACGCCCTGATCAAGTTGCTCAATCGCGATTACGGCATGAACCGCTTCCGCGTCCTGGCCAACATGGCCCAGAGCCCGCAAGAAGGTCGCAACCTGTTCGCCAAGTTGACCAAGGTCACGGATCGCTTTCTTGACGTGGCCCTACAATACGTCGGCGCCGTGCCTTACGACGAAAGCGTGCGCAAGGCGGTGCAGAAGCAGCGTGCGGTCTATGAAGCCTTCCCGCGTTCCAAGTGCGCGCTGGCGTTCAAGGCGATCGCCCAGAAGGTCGACACCTGGCCGCTGCCTGCCAACCCGCGCGGCCACCTTGAGTTTTTCGTCGAACGCCTCGTGCAGCAAACGGCAGGGCCTGTGCTATGACCGCCAGCGGTATGAATTACTACAAGAAGTCGGCACGTGACGCGCAGTACGAATTGATCGAGCGTTACGCGCCACTGGTAAAACGCATTGCCTATCACCTGCTGGCGCGATTGCCGGCGAGTGTGCAGGTCGAGGATCTGATCCAGGCCGGGATGATCGGTCTGCTCGAAGTCTCGACCAAATATGACGCCAGCAAAGGCGCCAGTTTCGAAACGTACGCGGGCATTCGAATCCGCGGCGCGATGCTCGACGAAGTGCGCAAAGGGGACTGGGCGCCACGCTCGGTTCACCGCAACACCCGTATGGTCAGTGACGCGATTCGTGCAATTGAAGCTAAAACCGGCCGTGATGCTAAAGATCACGAGGTTGCGGCCGAACTCCAATTGAGTCTCGACGATTACTACGGGATTTTGAATGACACCCTGGGCAGCCGCTTGTTCAGTTTCGACGACCTGTTGCAGGACGGCGAACACGAAGGGCTGCACGAGGATGGCGCCAGTGCTCATCTTGAGCCGTCACGCGATCTGGAAGATGAACGCTTCCAGGCAGCGCTGGCGGACGCGATTGCCAATTTGCCGGAGCGTGAGCGACTGGTGTTGGCGCTGTACTACGACGAAGAGCTGAACCTCAAGGAGATCGGTGAAGTCCTTGGCGTCAGTGAATCGCGGGTCAGCCAGTTACACAGCCAGTGCGCGGCCCGTTTGCGGGGGCGTTTGGGGGAGTGGCGAGCGCGCTGAAGGCAGTGTGGGGACACTGCGAACGAGGCTGGTGCGGTGATAAACGGCACCGGTCTTGCTCTGTTGTGCTCCAGACAGTCTTCGAGTGCTGCGCCGATTGATTGAAGTGGCGCGTCCAGGTGCTGGGCGCGTTTAAGACTGCTTGGAGGTCGAATTGAACAAAGACATGAAAATCCTCATCGTTGATGACTTCTCAACGATGCGGCGGATCATCAAGAACCTGCTGCGGGATCTTGGGTTCACCAACACCGTAGAGGCCGACGATGGCGTCACCGCCATTCCGGTACTCAACAGCGGCAGCATCGACTTTCTGGTAACGGACTGGAACATGCCGGGCATGACCGGTATCGATCTGCTGCGTCACGTGCGTGCCGATGAAAAACTCAAGCACCTGCCAGTGCTGATGGTGACCGCTGAAGCCAAGCGCGAGCAAATCATCGAGGCCGCTCAGGCCGGTGTGAACGGCTACGTGGTCAAACCTTTCACGGCTCAGGCGTTGAAAGACAAAATCGAGAAGATTTTCGAACGCATCGGCTGATGACGCGCGGGGGAGCTATGGAGCATAACGAATCTTCACAGGGCGATTTCGAATCGACCCTGAAAAAACACGCGGTCGAACTGGTCGAGAGCCTTGAAAAAGGCAGGTTCGGCGACGCTGTGCAACTGATCCATGAGCTCAATCAGACCCGTGACCGCGGCCTGTATCAGGAAGTGGGCAAGCTCACACGCGAACTGCACAGTGCGATCGTCAACTTCCAGATCGATCCGCACATGCCGCAGGCCGAGGAAGTGTCGCAAATCACCGACGCCACCGAACGCCTGGGCTATGTGGTCAAGCTGACAGAAGCCGCGGCCAACCGCACCATGGATCTGGTGGAAAGCGCCACGCCGGTGGTCAATGGTCTGGCTGAAGAAGCCCAGGCCTTGAGTACCGATTGGGGGCGTTTCATGCGTCGTGAAGTCGGGGCTGAAGAGTTCCGCGAACTGGCGCGCCGGGTCGACGGTTTTCTGTCGCGCAGCAGCACGGACAACCGTGCGGTGTCGAGCAATCTGAACGACATCCTGCTGGCTCAGGATTATCAGGACCTTACCGGTCAAGTGATCAAGCGTGTGACCCAACTGGTCACCGAAGTCGAAAGCAATTTGCTCAAACTCGTCCTCATGGCCAGTCAGGTGGACCGCTTTGCGGGCATCGAACATGACCGTGCGGCGATGCTTGCAGAAAAAGATCCACAAAAACATCTCTCGCAGGGTGAAGGTCCGCAGATTCATGCCGATAAACGAGAAGACGTTGTGTCCGGTCAGGACGATGTGGACGATTTGTTATCCAGCCTTGGATTCTAGAGTTTTTGAATTTTAGGTTTTTTGGGTTTTTAGACCTGTAGGAGCACCCCATTAATGAGCTTCGGCGCCGATGAAGAGATCCTTCAGGATTTCCTGGTTGAGGCCGGCGAGATTCTTGAGCAACTGTCCGAACAACTGGTCGAGCTGGAAAGCCGTCCGGATGACGCAGATCTGCTCAACGCAATTTTTCGCGGTTTTCACACTGTAAAAGGGGGCGCCGGCTTCCTTCAGCTCAACGAGCTGGTGGAGTGCTGTCACATCGCCGAAAACGTGTTCGACATCCTGCGCAAGGGTGAGCGTCGCGTTGATGCAGAACTGATGGACGTTGTCCTCGAAGCACTGGACGCGGTGAACAGCATGTTCAGCGAAGTCCGTGAACGTGCCCCGATCACCGCGGCGACTCCGCAACTGCTGGCTGCACTGGCACGTCTGGCCGAGCCGCAAACGGCGGATGAAGCCCCGGCTTCGCCAGTGGCCGAGATGATCGAGGAACTGGTCGTCGAGGGCGATTCTGGCGACATCACCGATAACGAATTTGAACAGCTGTTGGACTCGCTGAACGCCGTCAAGGCCGAAGCCGAGGCCCCGGCCGCTGCTGCACCTGCGCAAACTGCCGATGCGGCAGCCAGCGATGAAATCACCGATGCCGAGTTCGAGTCGTTGCTCGATCAACTGCACGGCAAAGGTCAGTTTGCAGCCGACGCGGTCACGCCAGCAGCGGCCAAACCTGCGGCACCTGCGGCGGGCGACAGTTCGGACATCACCGACGACGAATTCGAAGCACTGCTCGATCAGTTGCACGGCAAAGGCAACTTCGCCGTTGAAGCGCTGGAGTCGGCAATTGCTTCGGCACCTGCTGCGCCTGCCGCTCCGGTGGCTGCCGCTGCCGGCAGTGATCTGATCAGCGATCACGAGTTCGAATCGCTGCTCGACGAATTGCACGGCAAAGGCAAGTTCACTGAAGTTGGCGCCGCTGCTGCAGGCTCCGCTTCGACAGTCGCCACGCCTGCCGCGAAGGCACCGGTCGCTGCTGCGCCGAAACCTGCCGCCAAGCCTGAGCCAAAAGCTGAAGCGCCAAAACCGGCTGCCGCTGCCGCTGCTGCACCGGCTCCGGCCCGTGCTCCGGCTGCACCGCCACCGGAAAAACCGGCGAGCGAAGCCGAGACCACCGTGCGGGTCGACACTGCACGTCTCGACGAAATCATGAACATGGTCGGCGAGTTGGTGCTGGTGCGTAACCGTCTGGTGCGCCTGGGTCTCAACAGCGGCGACGAAGCCATGCAAAAGGCCGTGTCGAACCTCGACGTGGTCACGGCTGACTTGCAGACCGCGGTGATGAAGACGCGGATGCAGCCGATCAAGAAAGTCTTCGGGCGCTTCCCGCGTCTGGTTCGCGACTTGGCGCGTCAGCTCAAGAAAGAGATCAACCTGGAACTGGTCGGCGAAGAAACCGACCTCGACAAAAACCTTGTCGAGGCTCTGGCCGACCCGCTGGTCCACTTGGTGCGCAACGCCGTCGACCACGGTATCGAGTCGCCGGAAGAACGTGAAGCGTCGGGCAAGGCCCGTGGCGGTCGCGTGGTACTGGCAGCCGAGCAGGAAGGCGACCACATCCTGCTGTCGATCTCCGATGACGGCAAAGGCATGGACCCGAACGTCCTGCGTGCGATCGCGGTAAAACGCGGCGTGATGGACAAGGACGCGGCCGATCGCCTGAGCGACACCGAGTGCTACAACCTGATTTTCGCTCCGGGCTTCTCGACCAAGACCGAGATCTCCGACGTGTCCGGCCGCGGTGTCGGCATGGACGTGGTGAAGACCAAGATTTCCCAGCTCAACGGTTCGATCAACATCTACTCGACCAAGGGCCAGGGCTCGAAGATCGTCATCAAGGTGCCGCTGACCTTGGCGATCATGCCAACCCTGATGGTGATGCTCGGCAATCAGGCGTTCGCGTTCCCGCTGGTCAACGTCAACGAAATCTTCCACCTCGATCTGTCGACCACCAACGTCGTGGACGGTCAGGAAGTGGTGATCGTGCGGGACAAGGCATTGCCATTGTTCTACCTCAAGCGCTGGCTGGTCAGCTCCGCCGCTCACGAAGAGCAGCGCGAGGGCCATGTGGTGATCCTTTCGGTGGGCACGCAGCGGATCGGCTTCGTCGTCGATCAACTGGTTGGCCAGGAAGAAGTGGTCATCAAGCCATTGGGCAAAATGCTGCAAGGGACTCCGGGCATGTCCGGCGCCACCATCACCGGTGACGGCCGCATTGCACTGATTCTCGATGTTCCAAGCATGCTCAAGCGTTACGCCGCACGGCGTATTTGAATCCGGGGCGGCGGGGCGACGACGCCCCGCTGCACCTAATGGAGTGTTTATGGCAGTCAAAGTCCTGGTGGTGGACGATTCGGGTTTTTTCCGCCGCCGCGTCTCGGAAATTCTTTCAGCGGATCCGAGCATCCAGGTTGTCGGCACGGCAACCAACGGTAAAGAGGCGATCGATCAGGCCATGGCCCTCAAGCCGGACGTGATCACCATGGACTACGAGATGCCAATGATGGACGGCATCACGGCAGTGCGGCACATCATGCAGCGCTGCCCGACCCCGGTGTTGATGTTCTCCTCGCTGACCCACGAAGGCGCCCGGGTAACCCTGGATGCGCTGGATGCCGGCGCGGTGGATTTCCTGCCGAAGAATTTCGAAGACATCTCCCGTAACCCGGAGAAGGTCAAGCAACTACTGTGCGAGAAGGTTCACAGCATCTCGCGCAGTAACCGTCGTTTCAGTGCCTACAGCGCGCCGGCCCCGGCCGCAGCGCCTGCACCTGCGGCAGCTCCGGCTGCGTCGAGTTACAGCAGCCACAGCACTGCTGCTCCGGCACGTCCGGCACCCGCGCCTGTACCTGCTCGCGCATCGGCTGCCAGTGCTTCGTCGCCGGCACCGAAACGCAAGGCCTACAAACTGGTTGCCATCGGCACGTCGACTGGCGGCCCGGTTGCGCTGCAACGAGTATTGACTCAGTTGCCGGCGAACTTCCCGGCACCGATCGTGCTGATCCAGCACATGCCGGCGGCGTTCACCAAGGCTTTCGCCGAGCGTCTGGACAAGCTCTGCCGCATCAGCGTCAAGGAAGCCGAGGATGGCGACATCCTGCGTCCGGGCCTGGCGCTGCTGGCTCCGGGTGGCAAGCAGATGATGATCGACGGCCGTGGTGCGGTGAAAATCCTCCCGGGCGATGAGCGTCTGAACTACAAGCCGTGCGTGGACATTACTTTCGGTTCCGCCGCGAAATCCTACGGTGACAAAGTTCTGGCGGTCGTACTGACCGGCATGGGCGCCGACGGCCGCGAAGGCGCGCGTCTGCTCAAACAGGGCGGTAGCTCGGTGTGGGCGCAAGATGAGGCAAGCTGCGTGATCTATGGCATGCCGATGGCCATCGTCAAAGCCGACCTCGCTGATGCGGTGTACGGTCTGGACGATATCGGCAAGCACATCGTCGAGGCCTGTATCTGATGGATGTTCTAAGCCTTATCGGCATCATCATGGCGTTCGTCGCCATCATCGGCGGCAACTACCTTGAAGGTGGTCACCTCGGTGCGCTGGCCAACGGCCCGGCGGCGCTGATCGTAGTGGGCGGCACCATCGGTGCTGCGCTGTTGCAATCACCGATGAGCGCGTTCAAACGCGCCATGCAGATCCTCGCCTGGATCTTCTTTCCGCCGCGTGTGGATCTGGCCGGCGGCATCGACCGCGTGGTCAACTGGAGTCTCACCGCACGCAAGGAAGGCCTGCTGGGTCTGGAAGGGGTGGCCGATGCCGAACCCGACAGCTACTCGCGCAAAGGTCTGCAACTGCTGGTCGACGGCGCCGAGCCGGAAGCGATCCGCAGCATCCTTGAAGTGGATTTCTACACCCAGGAAGCCCGCGACATCGAAGCGGCCAAGGTCTTTGAAAGCATGGGCGGCTACGCGCCGACCATCGGCATCATCGGCGCGGTGATGGGCCTGATCCACGTGATGGGCAACCTTGCCGACCCGACGCAACTGGGTAGCGGCATCGCCGTGGCATTCGTCGCGACCATTTACGGCGTGGCCAGTGCAAACCTGATCCTGCTACCGGTGGCGGCCAAGTTGAAGTCAATCGCGTTGCGGCAGTCGCGTTATCGCGAAATGTTGTTGGAAGGCATTCTGTCGATCGCCGAAGGTGAAAACCCACGCTCCATCGAGTTGAAGCTGCAAGGCTTCATGGACTAAGGGAATAACCTCATGGCTCGTCGCAGACATCAGGAAGAACACGTCAACCACGAGCGCTGGCTCGTTTCCTACGCGGACTTCATTACCTTGCTGTTCGCGTTCTTCGTGGTGATGTACTCGATTTCGTCGATCAACGAAGGCAAGTACAAGGAAATTTCCGAAGCGCTGGTCGGGGTCTTCAAGGATTCCGACCGCGCGCTCAAACCGATCCCGATTGGCGACGAACGACCGAAGACCGTGACCCCGGCCAAGCCGCTGGTCAAGGACGCCGAGCAGATTGACGCCGGTATCGCCGGTGCCAGCGATCCGCTGAAAAGCATTGCCGATGACATCAGCGCAGCGTTCGGCGACCTGATCAGCTCCAACCAGATGACCGTGCGCGGCAACGAGTTGTGGGTCGAGATCGAACTCAACTCCAGCCTGTTGTTCGGCAGCGGTGACGCCATGCCGAGCGACATTGCGTTCAACATCATCGACAAGGTTGCGGCGATCCTCAAGCCGTTCGACAACCCGATCCACGTCGAAGGTTTTACCGACGATCAACCGATCCGCACCGCGCAGTACCCGACCAACTGGGAGCTGTCCTCGGCGCGCTCGGCAAGCATCGTGCGCATGCTGGCGATGCAGGGTGTGAATCCCGGCCGTCTGGCTTCGGTGGGTTACGGTGAGTTCCAGCCAGTGGCCAACAATGCCACCGCCGAAGGTCGCGGGAAAAACCGTCGTGTGGTGTTGGTGGTGTCGCGCAATCTCGATGTACGCCGCAGCCTCACGGGCACCGGAACCGCCAACGCGCAACCGGATGCCGCACTGAAGCGCGCTGGCACACAAACTGCACCGACCCCGGTCAAGACGCCGGGACGCGAGAGTGCCGTCAATTCTCCGTCGCCCGCATTAATACGCTGAGCCATGTCTCGGTCGAGCATCTCGGCCGGGAGGAAAGAAACGAATGAGAGTCTGGGCAGTCGCCAATCAAAAGGGTGGTGTTGGTAAAACCACATCTTCCATCGCTTTAGCCGGTTTGCTGGCAGAGGCGGGCAAGCGCGTGGTTGTGGTCGATCTCGACCCGCACGGCTCGATGACCAGTTATTTCGGTTACGACCCCGACAGCCTGGAACACAGCAACTACGACCTGTTTCTGCACAAGGGCACCGTGCCGCAAGGCCTGCCGGGGCAACTGTTGCTGTCGACCAGTGACGAACGCATTTCCCTGTTGCCGTCCAGCACCGCGCTGGCCACCCTCGAGCGTCAGTCGCCGGGGCAGAGTGGTCTGGGCCTGGTGATCGCCAAGAGTCTGGCGCAGCTGTGGCAGGACTTCGATTACGCCGTTATCGACAGCCCGCCGTTGCTTGGCGTGCTGATGGTCAACGCCCTCGCGGCGAGTCAGCAACTGGTGATCCCGGTGCAGACCGAACACCTGGCCGTCAAAGGCCTGGAGCGCATGGTCAACACCCTGGCGATGATCAACCGCTCGCGCAAACAGGCGCTGCCTTTCAGCATTGTGCCGACGTTGTTCGACCGCCGTACTCAGGCATCGCTGGGCACCTTGCGTGTGTTGCGCGACAAATTCCCGGACGAGATCTGGCAGGGTTACATCCCGGTCGATACTCGTCTGCGCGACGCCAGCCGCGCCGGTGTCACGCCTTCGCAATTCGACGGCAAGAGCCGTGGTGTGCTGGCTTACCGTGCGCTGCTCAAACATCTGTTGGCGCAACAACTTGTTCCGCAGGTGGCTTGAGCATGAATCGGCCGCTGAAATCGACGTCGAAGCCGCAGTTGGCGTTGCAGTCTTATCTGGACAGTTTGTTGGAGGAGATTCCCGACGAATTGCCGGCGCAGATTGCGGCACAGCCTGAGGTGATTGAAAGCGCTGAAGCGCTGGATGAATTCCAGGCTGCCGTGCTGGAAGAGCAGGCGCGTGATGCGCAGAAAGCCGCCAAACCTGTCACGCCGGTTGCCGCGCCTGCGATGGCGCCAGTTGCCAAAGCGCCGGTGGCGTTGATCGAAGAAGCCGAACCGGTTCGCGCATCGGTCTCGACATTGGCACCGCTGCTGCAAACTCAGTTGCTGAAGACCACACCGGAACCGGCAGTGGTCGAGCCTGCGCCAGTCGTGCCCGCACCCGTCGAACAGACGCTGGTGCCGCCACTGGTGGAAGTGCATCTGCCGCCGAGCAACACACCGCCGCCGGTTGAAACCGACGGCCGTCCGGCCTGGGCCTCCGAAGCGTTCGAATGTTTGCTGTTCGACGTTGCCGGGCTGACCCTTGCCGTGCCGCTGGTGTGCCTCGGCTCGATCTATTCACTGGCCGGTCACGAGCTGACACCGCTGTTCGGTCAGCCGGAATGGTTCCTCGGGATTCTGCCGAGCCAGGCCGGCAACCTGAAAGTGTTGGACACCGCGCGTTGGGTCATGCCGGATCGTTATCGTGATGACTTCCGTCAGGGCTTGCAGTACGTGATTTCGGTACAAGGTTACGAGTGGGGCCTGGCGGTGCATCAGGTCAGCCGTTCGTTGCGTCTTGATCCGAATGAAATCAAATGGAGAAGTCACCGGGGTCAGCGGCCATGGCTCGCCGGCACCGTGATTGAGCACATGTGTGCATTGCTGGACGTTTCCGCACTGGCCGAGTTGATCGCCAGCGGTGGGGCAAAGCACTTGGGCGGCAGCAAGCCGCTACATAAACCGACATAGCAGCCGACATAACAATCAGGCGACGGCATTGTTGAATGCCGCCACACAGAACACACACCGCTCAGTGCGGTTTTTTCGAGGGGTCAGGGTATGAGTAGTCAGGCGACGAATGCAAAAGGTTCTGAAGATCCGATCCTGCAATGGGTGACCTTCAAGCTGGACAACGAAACCTACGGCATCAACGTGATGCGCGTTCAGGAAGTGCTGCGCTACACCGAAATCGCTCCGGTGCCGGGCGCGCCAAGCTACGTGCTGGGCATCATCAACCTGCGCGGTAACGTGGTCACCGTAATCGACACCCGTCAGCGCTTCGGCCTGATGAATGCCGAGATCAGCGACAACACCCGTATCGTCATCATCGAAGCCGACAAGCAAGTGGTCGGGATCATGGTCGATAGCGTGGCGGAAGTGGTTTACCTGCGTCAGTCGGAAATCGAAACCGCACCGAACGTCGGTAACGAAGAGTCGGCCAAGTTCATTCAAGGCGTGTGCAACAAGAACAACGAACTGCTGATCCTGGTCGAACTGGACAAGATGATGAGCGAAGAAGAATGGTCGGATCTGGAGAACATCTGATTGATTCTCGAGGTTGCGGTCATTGTCCTGTTCCTCTTCTGGGCGGGCACGCTGGCGATGTTTCTGGCGTACATCAAGGCGCAGCGGGTCATCGCTGCGCAACAGGCTCAGGGCGATGCGCTGCGTGATCAGCGCATCAAGGACCTGGCCAAGCGCGTTGACGACTACCAGAACGGTAATGTGCACATGGGCGAGGCCCTGCACGAGCTGCGCGCGGTAGTCGGTCCGTTGCCGGACAAAATTGTTCAGCTGGAACAGCGCGACCCGTCGAGCCTTTCGTTCGCCCAGGCGGCGAAACTGGTGGGCATGGGCGCGAGCGTTGATGAACTGACTCAGTCCTGCGGTTTGACCCAGGCTGAGGCGGAGTTGATGCGCAAGTTGCACAAGAGCTGATTTTTGCGCTCAAGCTCAAAGCGCTATTCGCGAGCAGGCTCGCTCCCACATTCGATCGCATTCCTCCAGTAGGAGCGCGGCCAAATGTGGGAGCGAGCCTGCTCGCGAAAGCGCCTTTGAAACCTCAGTAATCATCCCCGCGATCGGTGACGTCCTTCTCGACCATCGGCGCATCCGGATCCCGTCCCTCGGGGAATTTCCCTTTCAGATTCCACGCAAACGCGATGATCTCGGCGATGGTGCGGTACAGCTCCTCGGGAATGCTGTCGCCCAGTTCCATCCGCGCCAGCAAGCGCACCAATTCGGCATTCTCGTAAATCGGCACTTCGCAGTCGCGCGCGATTCGCAGGATTTCTTCGGCCAGTTCTTCGTCGCCCTTGGCGGTGAGGGTCGGGGCGTGGTTGCCGTCGTACTTGAGGGCGATGGCCTGGCGTGGAGCGGTAGTGTCATTCATGCGGTTTCGTCGACCCAGCGGTGTTCGAGGCGGGTTTGGTTGCCTTGCGGCGGGGTGCCGAGGTGGCAGTCGAGATCGCCGACATTCAAGCCGCGATCCAGCAGACGCTGACGCAGCGCGGCCAGATTGTTTTCGATCAGGTCGGCGGTGTACGGTCGTTCGGCCCACAGCTGACTCGACAGGCTGCCGGCGATCAACTGCGCCTGAATCTGCATCGGCCCGAGCGGCTCCATGTCGAACGCCAGATCGACGCGCCACAGTTGTTGCTTCGGTTCGCGTTCGTCGCGGCGCTCGTCGGGTTGGGGGTCTTTCTGCGGCGCTTCTTCGCGCTGGAACTTGGCCTGCAGTGGCACGATGTCCTGCAAGTTGCGCATGGGGATTTCCAGTTGCCAAGTGCTGAGCAGGC
This sequence comes from Pseudomonas sp. LBUM1652, assembly GCF_059716105.1. Lineage (NCBI taxonomy): Bacteria > Pseudomonadati > Pseudomonadota > Gammaproteobacteria > Pseudomonadales > Pseudomonadaceae > Pseudomonas > Pseudomonas sp. LBUM1652. The sequence goes on from NZ_CP166804.1 coordinate 1,907,424, forward strand.
GGCCGTCATCGGTGACGCCGGTCTGTTCCAGGCTCGACAGTTGATGGCTTTGCAAGCGCGACACCGCAGCGGCGGCGAGGCGCAGCAATTGCTCCAGATCACCTTCGCCTTCCAGGCTTTGCAGCAAGCGGTCGGGCAGGGGAAAGCTGCTCGGCACGGGTTTCGCGCTGACCTGGCCGAGGGTGCCGAGGGCGTTGCGCACGAAGCTCGGCAGCGCCTGCGCCAGGGTGTTGGCGGCGATGATGGCGTTGAAACTGGTGCTGCTCGGCAGGCCCGGGGTCAGTTGTGCGATCAGTTTGAGCAGATCGGCTTTCATGTCCGGGGCCAGCGTAGGATTTTGCCCGGTGAGCAGTTTGGCTTCGAGGAAGGCGCCGCTGTTGGCCAGCGCCAGGGCGACACCTTTGGCAGTGCTCATCTGCTGCACGTCTGGCAGGCTGGCGAGCAGTTTGTCGACCACGGCGCGCAAATCCGCCGATGTCTGATCGGTGGCTGGCGGCAGGCTTTGCAGCGCATTCAACAAACCGTTCAGCGACGCCTGGCGACTCTGCTGGCCGACCAGTTGCTGACTCACCGCCAATTGTTCCTGACGGTTGCTCAGCGGCACGAACTTGAGGGTTTGCGAATCCTGCACCAGCGCCGAGAGCAAAGTCCCGATGCGCAACGGCTGCGGGCTGTCGATCGTCAATGTGCTCCCGCTCAACGCCGTGTTGAGCAAACTGACCATCGAACGAAAAACCGTCGCTTGCCCCGGCGTCTGTGGCAATGCCTGCGACGTCACGACTTTGCCTTGCAGCAACGTGCCCACCGGCAATTGCGCAGTATCGATGCGGGTGAGGTTGGCCACGCTGCTGGCAATCGCCTGTTGCACGGTAATCGCCAGATTGCCCGCTGACGGTTGAGTGATTGCCAGACTGGTGCCTTGCGCCAGCGGTAGATTGCTGGTCGCTTGCACGGTGGTCTGGCGGCCGCTGTCCAGTGTCACCTTCAGCAACAATTGAAAGGTCTGATCTGCCTGTTTAAGCGACAACACCTCAGCCTTGGCGCTTTGCCCGGCACCGATCAAGCCTTCGACTGGCGTCAGCAGCTTGAGGAGTTCGCCGACCTGCGGGCGAGCGGTCGCCGGGGTGGTTGGCGGGAGCGGGAGGATGTTCATTTCGCCTGTCATACGCGGACACAACCTGAGGAAATTGCACTCTTGAGAGTAAGGCACGGCATGTATAATGCCGCCCGTCTTGCGCTTCGTTCAAAAAAACATAGCAATTGTTTGACGCAGCTCTCTAGATCGAGCCGTCAATGCATCTATGCTGCATCTCTTTAACGGCCGCGCCAGAGCCGACTTGAACCGTATAAGGCCCGTGATCCCTTGACCAGTCCTGTCCTGCAAACCGTTGCCCTCGCGTGTGAGCGAGACCTGCGACTGCTCTTCGAAAATCTCGAATTGAGACTGGCCAGTGGCGATATGGTGCAGATCAGCGGTCCCAACGGCAGCGGTAAAACCAGCCTTTTGCGATTGTTGTCTGGTTTGATGCAACCGACCAGCGGCCAGGTGTTGCTCAACGGCCAGCCCTTGACCGAACAGCCCGGCGAACTGGCGCGCAACCTCTTGTGGATTGGCCATGCCGCCGGGATCAAGGATCTGCTGACCCCGGAAGAAAACCTGTCCTGGCTCTGCGCCCTGCATCAACCCGCCGAACGCGAGGCGATCTGGCAGGCACTGGCAGCCGTAGGATTGCGCGGATTCGAAGATGTTCCCTGCCACGCGCTTTCCGCCGGCCAGCAACGCCGCGTGGCGCTGGCGCGGTTGTATCTGGACAGCCCGCCGCTGTGGATTCTCGATGAGCCGTTTACCGCCCTCGACAAGCAGGGCGTGGCGCAACTGGAAGAACACCTGGCCGGGCACTGTGAGCGCGGCGGCCTCGTCGTCCTGACCACCCACCACACCCTGAGCCGGATGCCGGCCGGTTATCGCGACATCGATCTGGGGAACTGGGCAGTATGAGTGTGTTCGGCCTGCTGGTTGCCCGTGAGTCCCGACTGCTGTTTCGCCGCCCGGCGGAACTGGCCAATCCGCTGATTTTCTTTGCCATCGTCATCGCTTTGTTCCCGCTGGCCGTCGGCCCGGAAACTCAAGTCTTGCAAAACCTGTCCCCGGGGTTAGTCTGGGTGGCCGCACTTTTGTCGGTCCTGCTCTCGCTGGACGGGCTGTTTCGCAGTGATTTCGAAGACGGGTCCCTGGAACAGTGGGTCCTTTCGCCGCACCCGCTGCCTCTTCTGGTCTTGGCCAAGGTGCTGGCACACTGGCTTTTTTCCGGACTGGCACTGGTGTTGCTCTCGCCCTTGCTGGCGTTGATGCTCGGTTTGCCTGCCGCTTGTCTGCCGGTGTTGCTGCTTTCGTTGCTGCTGGGGACACCGGTGCTGAGCTTGCTCGGCGCGGTGGGCGCGGCACTGACGGTCGGTTTGAAACGTGGCGGCCTGTTGCTGGCGCTGCTGATTCTGCCGTTGTACATCCCGGTGTTGATCCTTGGCAGTGGCGCCCTGCAAGCGGCGTTGCAAGGCATGCCGGCGACCGGGTATCTGCTGTGGCTTGGTAGCCTGACCGCCCTGGCGATCACCCTGACACCCTTTGCAATAGCGGCTGGCCTGAAGATCAGCGTCGGCGAATAATGAGGTCTGGTTAAAATTTAACCAGCAAAGACCCTGAGACCGCTCACACTGATGAGCGGCAACCGTGATGGAAACAGTATGAACTGGACCTGGTTTCACAAGCTCGGCTCGCCCAAGTGGTTCTACGGCATCAGCAGCAAGTTTTTGCCGTGGCTGAGCATCGCTGCGTTGCTGTTGATTGGCGTTGGCGTCGTCTGGGGCCTGGCCTTCGCGCCGCCGGACTATCAGCAAGGCAACAGCTTCCGCATCATCTATATTCACGTACCTGCCGCGATGCTCGCTCAGTCGATTTACGTGATGCTCGCGGTGTGCGGCGTGGTGGGTCTGGTTTGGAAGATGAAGCTGGCCGACGTCGCCCTGCAATGCGCCGCACCGATCGGCGCGTGGATGACCGCCGTGGCGCTGGTCACCGGGGCGATCTGGGGCAAGCCGACCTGGGGCTCGTGGTGGGTATGGGATGCGCGGCTGACCTCGATGCTGATTCTGCTGTTCCTGTATTTCGGCGTGATCGCGCTGGGCAACGCCATCAGCAACCGCGACAGCGCCGCCAAGGCTTGCGCGGTGCTGGCCATCGTCGGCGTGATCAACATCCCGATCATCAAATACTCGGTGGAGTGGTGGAACACCCTGCATCAGGGCGCGACCTTCACCCTCACTGAGAAACCGGCGATGCCCGCCGAAATGTGGCTGCCGCTGCTGCTGACGGTGTTGGGCTTCTACTGTTTCTTTGGTGCCGTGTTGTTGCTGCGCATGCGCCTTGAAGTGCTCAAGCGCGAAGCCCGCGCCAGTTGGGTCAAAGAAGAAGTGCAGAGCAGTCTGGAGGCCGCGCGATGAGTTTTGCTTCATTCGGCGACTTCCTCGCCATGGGCCATCATGGCCTGTATGTCTGGTCGGCCTACGGCATCTGTCTGGCGGTGCTGATCCTTAACGTGGCGGCGCCGATCGCGGCCCGCAAGCGCTATCTGCAACAAGAGGCGCGTCGTCTGCGCCGGGAGAACGGCAAGTGAATCCGCTGCGCAAGAAACGTCTGATCATCATTCTGGCCATTCTGGTCGGGGTCGGCGCTGCCGTTGGCCTGGCCTTGAGTGCCCTGCAGCAGAACATCAACCTGTTTTACACCCCGACCCAGATCGCCAACGGCGAAGCGCCGCAAGACACGCGGATTCGTGCCGGCGGCATGGTCGAGAAGGGCTCGCTGCAACGTTCCCCGGATTCGCTGGACGTCAAATTCGTCGTCACCGACTTCAACAAGGCTGTGACCATCACCTATCGCGGCATCCTCCCGGATCTGTTCCGCGAAGGGCAGGGCATTGTCGCTCTGGGCAAAATCAACGCCGACGGCGTGGTCGTTGCCGATGAAGTGCTGGCCAAGCACGACGAGAAGTACATGCCGCCGGAAGTGACCAAGGCGTTGAAAGACAGCGGCCAATCCGCTCCGACCCAAGCGAAGGAGGGTTGATCGATGACTACCGCACTTTTTATTCCCGAGCTCGGCCATTTGGCGATGATTCTGGCGCTGTGCTTTGCGCTGGTACAGGCCGTGGTGCCGTTGGTCGGTGCCTGGCGCGGTGACCGCTTCTGGATGAGTCTGGCCCAGCCAGCCGCGTGGGGGCAGTTTGCGTTTTTGCTGTTCGCGTTCGGCTGCCTGACCTACGCGTTCATGGCTGATGACTTCTCCGTCGCCTATGTGGCGAACAACTCCAATACCGCTTTGCCGTGGTTTTACAAATTCAGCGCGGTGTGGGGCGCTCACGAAGGTTCGCTGTTGCTGTGGGCGCTGATCCTCGGCGGCTGGACGTTCGCGGTGTCGGTATTTTCCCGGCAGTTGCCGCAAGTCATGCTCGCCCGCGTCCTGGCGGTGATGGGCATGATCAGCACCGGTTTCCTGCTGTTCCTGATCCTTACGTCCAATCCGTTCAAGCGCATCCTCCCGCAAATGCCCAGCAATGGCGCGGACTTGAATCCGTTGTTGCAAGACATCGGCCTGATCGTTCACCCGCCAATGCTGTACATGGGGTACGTGGGCTTTTCGGTGGCGTTCGCGTTCGCCATCGCCGCGTTGATGGGCGGTCGTCTCGATGCAGCGTGGGCCCGTTGGTCGCGGCCTTGGACGATTGTGGCGTGGGCCTTCCTCGGTATCGGCATTACCCTCGGTTCGTGGTGGGCTTATTACGAACTCGGCTGGGGTGGCTGGTGGTTCTGGGACCCGGTGGAAAACGCCTCGTTCATGCCTTGGCTGGTCGGCACCGCATTGATTCACTCGCTGGCGGTCACGGAAAAACGTGGCGTGTTCAAGAGTTGGACGGTGTTGCTGGCGATTGCCGCGTTCTCGCTGAGCCTGCTGGGTACGTTCCTGGTGCGTTCCGGCGTGCTGACCTCGGTACACGCGTTCGCCTCCGACCCGGAGCGCGGCGTGTTCATCCTGATCTTCCTGCTGTTCGTGGTCGGTGGCTCGCTGACGTTGTTCGCGTTGCGCGCGCCTGTGGTCAAGAGTCAGGTCGGCTTCAACCTGTGGTCGCGGGAAACCCTGCTGCTGGGCAACAATCTGGTATTGGTCGTGGCCGCGTCGATGATTCTGCTCGGCACCCTGTACCCGCTGATTCTCGATGCCCTGAGCGGCGCCAAGCTGTCGGTCGGCCCGCCATACTTCAACGCGTTGTTCATTCCGTTGATGGCGTTGCTGATGCTGGTGATGGCGGTGGGTGTGGTCGTGCGCTGGAAAGACACGCCGGTTAAATGGCTGGCCAGCATGCTCACTCCGGTGTTGCTCGGCAGCGTCGCATTGGCAGTGGTGGCCGGTGTCGCTTACGGTGATTTCAACTGGGCCGTTATCGCCACTTTCCTGCTCGCCGCGTGGGTGTTGCTGGCCGGTGTGCGCGACATCTTCGACAAGACTCGTCACAAAGGCCTGATCAAAGGCTTGCCGACCCTGACCCGCAGTTATTGGGGCATGCAGATCGCCCACCTCGGCATCGCCGTTTGCGCGTTGGGTGTGGTGTTGTCGAGCCAGAACAGCGCCGAACGCGACCTGCGTCTGGCGCCGGGCGAGTCGATGAACCTGGCCGGTTATCAGTTTGTATTCGAAGGTGCCAAGCACTTCGAAGGGCCTAACTTCACTTCCGACAAGGGCACCATTCGGGTGATCCGCGACGGCAAGGAAATCAGTGTGCTGCACCCGGAAAAGCGTCTGTACACCGTGCAGAACTCGGTGATGACCGAAGCCGGCATCGACGCCGGTTTCACCCGTGACCTCTACGTCGCCCTCGGCGAGCCGCTGGACAACGGCGCGTGGGCCGTGCGCGTACACGTCAAACCGTTCGTGCGCTGGATCTGGTTCGGCGGCTTGCTCACAGGTGCAGGCGGGCTGCTGGCCGCACTGGATCGGCGTTATCGGGTCAAGGTGAAATCCAAGGTGCGTGAAGCGCTGGGCATGACAGGAGCGGCTGCATGAGACGTTGGTTGATGCTGGTGCCACTGGCGATTTTCCTGCTGGTGGCGGTATTCCTTTATCGCGGTCTGTACCTCGATCCGGCGGAACTGCCGTCGGCGATGATCAACAAGCCATTTCCGGAGTTTTCCCTGCCAAACGTGCAGGGTGATAAAACCCTGACCAAAGCCGATATTCTCGGCAAGCCTGCGCTGGTCAACGTCTGGGGCACCTGGTGCATTTCCTGCCGGGTCGAGCATCCGGTGCTGAACAAGCTGGCCGAGCGCGGCGTGGTGATCTACGGGATCAACTACAAGGACGTCAACGCCGATGCCTTGAAGTGGCTGGCCGAATTCCACAATCCGTATCAGTTGGACATCCGGGACGACGAAGGCTCGCTGGGCCTGAACCTCGGCGTGTATGGCGCTCCGGAAACCTTCTTCATCGATGCCAAGGGCATCATCCGCGACAAATACGTCGGCGTGATTGACGAGCAGGTCTGGCGTGAAAAACTCGCGGCCAAGTATCAGGCGCTGGTCGATGAGGCCAAGCCATGAAGCGCTTTCTAGCCGCCGTGGTGTTGGGTTTGAGTCTGGTCGGTGTGGCTCACGCCGCCATCGACACCTACGAGTTCGCCAAAGAAGGTGATCGCGAGCGTTTTCGCGAATTGACCAAGGAACTGCGCTGCCCCAAGTGCCAGAACCAGGACATCGCCGATTCCAACGCACCGATTGCGGCTGACCTGCGCAAAGAGATTTTCCGCATGCTCGGCGAGGGCAAGGACAATCAGCAGATCATTGACTTCATGGTCGACCGCTACGGTGATTTCGTCCGCTACAAACCCGCACTCAACGCCAAGACTGCACTGCTGTGGTTCGGCCCGGCCGGGCTGCTGCTCGGTGGTTTCGTGGTGATCGCGGTGATCGTTCGCCGACGTCGCGGCCAGCGCGCCGAGACCCCGCAAGCGCTGTCCATCGAAGAGCGTCAGCGCCTCGACCAACTGTTGGATAAAAACCAAGAATGATTGATTTCTGGCTTGCCGCAGGGCTGTTGCTTCTGGTCGCCCTGAGTTTTCTGCTGATCCCTGTTCTGCGTGAACGCCGCGCCCAGCGTGAAGAGGATCGTACTGCTCTCAACGTTGCGCTGTATCAGGAACGCGTTGCCGAGTTGCAGTCGCAACAGGCCGAAGGTGTGCTGGATGCCGCGCAAATGGACAGCGGCCGCGCTGAAGCTGCGCGTGAACTGCTCGCCGATACCGAAGGTGTGGCTGCGCCGCGCGTCTCGAAGCTGGGCAAACCGTTGCCGCTGCTGGCGGCAGTGCTGGTGCCCGTCTTGGGCCTGGGTCTGTATCTGCACTTCGGTGCTGCCGACAAGGTGGAGCTGACTCGCGAATTCGCCCAGGCACCGCAGTCGATGGAAGAGATGACCCAGCGTCTGGAGCGTGCCGTTGCTGCGCAACCGGATTCGGCTGAAGGCCTGTATTTCCTCGGTCGCACCTACATGGCTCAAGAGCGTCCGGCGGACGCGGCGAAGATGTTCGAACGCGCTGCCAACCTCGCCGGTCGTCAGCCGGAGCTGCTCGGCCAGTGGGCGCAGGCGCAGTATTTTGCTGACGGCAAAAAGTGGTCGGACAAGATCCAGGCCCTCACCGATGAAGCGCTGAAGGCCGATCCGAAGGAAGTCACCAGCCTCGGCCTGCTCGGCATCGCCGCTTTCGAAGGCGAGCGTTATCAGGAAGCCATCGATTACTGGAACCGTCTGCTGGCGCAATTGCCGCCGCAGGACAATTCCCGTGCCGCGTTGCAAGGCGGGATCGAGCGAGCCGCAGAACGCCTGCAAGCCAGCGGCGGCAAGGTCGCCCAGGCAACAGTGCCAAAAGCAGCTTTGTTGAAAGTCAGCGTCGATCTGGCCAGCGAGCTAAAAGGCAAAGTGCAACCGGGTGACAGCGTGTTCATCTTCGCCCGCGCCACGTCCGGGCCACCGGCACCGCTGGCAGCCAAGCGCCTGACCGTGGCGGATCTGCCGGTGACCGTCGAGCTGGGCGATGCCGACGCCATGATGCCGCAGTTGAAACTGTCGAACTTTCCTGAAGTCCAACTGGTTGCGCGCATCTCCCGTGCCGGTCAGCCGACCGCAGGGGAGTGGGTCGGTCGCAGCGGCCCTCTGGCCAGCAGCACCACCGCGCTGCAAAAATTGACCATCGACAGCCCGGACAAGTAACCGGGCAACACAGGAAAGCACCGCCATGCACACCCTCGCCCGAATCACGGTTCTCACATTGGCCCTGGGCCTGAGCGCATGTGCGGTGCAACCACCGGGACGGAGCACTAACCTGCCGCCGATCCCGCCATCGCAGCCGAGCCCGACCCCGTCGACCTCACCGACACCGGGCAAGAGCATCCCCGCCAAACCGGCAAAACCCGTCCCACGCACCTCGGCCAGCTTCGCCCCACCTCCCGGCGGCAACAGTCACTGGGATCAGAAACTCGGCGTCTATGTGCTCGACGACCAGTCCAACACTTTCTACCGACAGCGCACCTACTTCCGCTGGAACAATGGCTGGAGCCGCTCCGTCAGCCCCAACGGCCCATGGGAAGACACCGATATTCACGGCGTGCCGCCGGGGTTGGGCAAGCGGTTCGGGCAGTAATGAAAAAACGGCGATCTTCGGATCGCCGTTTTGCTGTCTGTGGCTGCAATAAATCACACTCTGTAAAACAACCGGGCGTCGCTCTTTGGATTTCTGTACTTGAGTAAAGATAACTCTAGGGTTATTTTTGTTGGGCCGAAGCAAGGAGGCGGTTGGTGCAGAGCAGACTATTGATGAAGGAGCTGGAGGAGGCAGGCTGGACGCTGGATCGTGTCACCGGCAGTCATCACATCTTCAAGCACCGTTACAACCCGTACACGATTGCCGTCCCTCACCCGAAAAAGGATTTGCCGTTGGAGACGGTCAAAAGCATCAGGAGGCGTGCGGGGTTGTACAACCCGCCAGCCAGTTATGAAGGAGATCCATAATGCAATATCCAATCTGCATCGAGTGGGGCGATGAGAACACCGCCATCGGTATTCAGATCCCCGATATTCCCGGCGCCGTGACGGCGGGGGATAGCTTTGAAGATGCCTACAAGGCTGCGGTTGAGATCGCACACATCATGTTGCAGGAGATTGCGGCTGATGGGGGGTCGATTCCGATGCCGACCTCTGCGGCGGCGCATCGCAATAATCCGGAGTTCGCCGGGATGGGCTGGGGCATGCTGGAGCTGGATATCTCGCCGTACCTGGGCAAGACCGAAAAGGTCAACGTGACACTGCCTGGCTATGTGATTCAGCGAATCGACCGCTATGTGCGCGAGCACAACGTCAAAAGCCGCTCCTCCTTTCTGGCGGATGCGGCGATGGAGAAGCTGGTTCGGTATTGAAAACATCGCGGGCCAGTTGACCCGCGATGTTTTTTACGTGTTACGCAGTCGCCAGCGACCGCCCTTGCGATGCACTCAAAAACCGCAACAACGCCAACAACGGAAAAACACTGCCAACAATCACGATCCACAACCAGCCGCCATGCTCGAACACCGCGCTGGCCACCGAGGAGCCGAAGGCGCCGCCGATGAAGATGCTGGTCATGTACAACGCATTGAGGCGACCACGACTTTTCGCATCCAGCGAGTAGACCGCACGTTGGCCGAGCACCATGTTCATCTGCACGCAGAAGTCGAGTACCACGCCGGTCACGGCCAGGCCGATCACGCTGTAGGCCGGGTGGATGAACGCGGGCAGGAAGCTCAGGCTGGCGAACAGCATGGCCAGCAGCGAGGCGATGCGGGTGTGACCGGCGTCGGCCAGGCGTCCGCTGATCGGGGCGGCGATGGCACCGATGGCGCCGACCAGGGCGAAGATCGCGATCTCGCTTTGCGACAGGCCATGGTTGCGTGCCAACTCCAGCGGCACGGCGGTCCAGAACAGGCTGAACGTGGCAAACATGCAACCCTGATAAAACGCGCGCTGACGCAGCACCGGTTGCTGGCGCAGCAGCGTCCACAGCGAACCGATCAATTGCCCGTAGGTGGCGCTGTGATCCGGTTGGCGCTTGGGCACGGTCAACGCCAACACCACGCTGATCGCCGCCATCAACGCCGCAGCAATCATGAACATCGCCCGCCAGCCCAAGTGGTCGGCGACCACGCTCGACACCGGCCGCGCCAGCAGAATACCCAGCAGCAGTCCGCCCATGATCCCGCCAACGACGCGTCCGCGAGATTCTTCAGGCGCCAGATGCGCGGCCAGCGGAATCAGGATCTGAACCGACACCGAACTGAAACCCACCAGCAGCGAGATCAGCAGAAACAGGTTGGGCTGATCGGTAAATGCTGCACCGAGCAGGCTGGCAATCGCCACCACGGTGGTGATGATCATCAACCGACGGTTTTCCAGCAGATCACCCAGCGGCACCAGGAAGAACAGACCCAGCGCGTAGCCGATCTGTGTCAGCGAGACGATGAAACTGGCCATGGTGTCAGTCAGGCCGATGTCCGGCGCGATCAGGCCGATGATCGGCTGTGCGTAGTAGATGTTGGCAACGATGGCGCCGCAGCAGAAGGCGAACAGCAGCACCATGCCTCGGGTCATTGTGTGGGTTGTGGCGGTCATAAGGTTTCTCGATCCAGCGAAAGGGAATGCGGTGAGGCTAAAGGATGGGGCGAACCAGCGGTAGAAACGTCAGATCGATATCAGTTATTCCATTGCGGAATGAGTGACGCTCGGGTGGTGTCGCCCATCGGCGAACCTTGCGTCCGACCGTTGAGCGTCGATGATACATTCACTTACATCTAGTTCGATAGCGTGCTTATGTTTGCGCCAAATACTCTCCCTCCCTGAGAGGGCTGGGGTGAGCGGATTCTGGCCACAAAAAAGGCGACCTGTTGAGGTCGCCTTTTTGTTTGCCACTTAAGCCTTACTGGCCCGAGTAGATCTGATCGAAAACCCCGCCATCATTGAAGTGCGTCTTCTGCACGGTGCGCCAGTCACCAAAGGTTTTCTCCACCGACAAAAAGTCGACTTTCGGGAAACGGTCGGTGTACTTCGCCAACACCGCCGGGTCACGCGGACGCAGGTAGTTGGCGGCAGCAATTTCCTGACCTTCCGGCGACCACAGGTATTTCAGGTACTCATCAGCCGCTGCACGCGAACCTTTCTTGTCGACGACTTTGTCGACCACCGACACCGGTGGCTCGGCTTCGGCGGAGACGCTTGGGTAGATCACTTCGAACTGGTCACGACCAAATTCGCGGGCGATCATTTCTGCTTCGTTCTCGAAGGTCACCAGCACGTCGCCGATCTGGTTGGTCATGAACGTGGTGGTCGCGGCGCGACCACCGGTATCCAGCACTGGCGCTTGCTTGAACAGCTTGCCGACGAAGTCTTTGGCCTTGTTCTCGTCACCGCCGTTTTTCAGCACGTAGCCCCAGGCCGAAAGGTAGGTGTAACGGCCGTTGCCCGAGGTTTTCGGGTTCGGCACGATCACTTGCACGCCATCCTTGAGCAGGTCCGGCCAGTCTTTCAGAGCTTTCGGGTTGCCCTTGCGCACGATAAATACGGTGGCCGAGGTGAACGGCGCGCTGTTGTTCGGCAGGCGCGTGACCCAGTTGTCAGGAACCAGTTTGCCGTTGTCGGCGAGGGCATTGATGTCGGTCGCCATGTTCATGGTGATGACGTCAGCGGGCAGGCCATCGATCACCGAACGCGCTTGCTTGCTCGAACCGCCGAAGGACATCTGCACGGTGATGTTTTCGTTGTGCTCGGCTTGCCAGTGCTTCTGGAACGCAGTGTTGTAGTCCTTGTAGAAATCGCGCATCACGTCGTAGGAAACGTTCAGCAGAGTCGGTGCGGCTTGAGCCACGCTGCCGAAGGCAAGACCGGCGGCGAGAAGTGAGGCGCCAAAGAGTTTTTTCACTGCGCATTCCTTGTTCTGTGGGGTGTTGTGCCAAAAATGAGGCCATTTGCCAGCGACTATAACGGGGCACGCATAGTCGCTTAAAGATTAAAAAGCTCTGTGCTTATTCCATTTTCTTGAACAGCTGATTGCCACAGCGTGAGCAAAACGCAGCGCCGTGTTCGTGGCTGTTTTTCTTGCACACCGGGCAGTCGTGTTGCAAATGTTCGCCGCGCATGGCGTTGGCCAGTTCGGCGGTGAAAATCCCGGTCGGCACGGCGATGATCGAGTAACCGGTGATCATCACCAACGACGAAATTACCTGACCCAGCGGTGTCTTCGGCACGATGTCGCCGAAGCCCACCGTGGTCAGGGTCACGATAGCCCAATAGATGCCTTTGGGAATGCTGGTGAACCCGTGTTCCGGGCCTTCGATCACGTACATCAACGTGCCGAACACCGTCACCAGGGTGCAGACGCTGACCAGAAACACCACGATCTTCTGCTTGCTGCCGCGCAGCGCCGACATCAAATAGTTGGCTTGCTTGAGGTACGGGCTGAGCTTGAGCACGCGGAAAATCCGCAGCATCCGAATAATCCGGATGATCAGCAGGTACTGCGCATCGCTGTAATACAGCGCGAGGATGCCGGGCACGATCGCCAGTAAATCCACCAGCCCATAAAAACTGAAGGCGTAACGCAGCGGCTTGGGCGAGCAATACAGACGCAGGATGTACTCACCGAGAAAGATGATCGTGAAGCCCCACTCGATGTAGGCCAGCACATCGGCGTAGTTCTGGTGAATGCTGTCGATGCTGTCGAGCATCACGATCACCAGGCTGGCGAGGATGATCAACAGCAAAATGCCGTCGAAGCGCCGCCCGGCGAGGGTGTCGCTCTGGAAAATCATGACGTAAAGCCGTTCACGCCAACTGTTGCTGCTGTCCATGGATAACGCCCGAATCGAAGATCAGCGCAGCCTAGGTTGATTCTCCCCATGAGTGCAAGACGCGTCGTCGACCGTGGCTTTGCCGAGCATCTGAATGCCGGCATGGATCAGCCAGCAGGCGAGGATGAATGGCGCGGTCAATGTGGCCAGGCCGATGGCGGCGAACAGCGGCGTGACCAGTAGCGCCACAACAATGCCGAGCAACGGCAACCAGGGTTGTCGGCGCTGGGCACTGAAGGCGAGGGCGGCAAGTATGGCGTTGTAACTGCCGAGGCCGAGCAGTGCCGCGCTGGTTTCGTGGTGCAACAGGCTAGAACCGAGGCCGACGGCAGACGCCAGCAAAGCCCAGCCGAAAGCACGACGATCAGCGAACAGCAAACCAATGGCGATCAACGCGCCCGCCAGCGGATGACCGAGGAACATCACTTGGCCCAACCCTCTGAGTTCGGCGGCGAGCAGATTCAGCGTCGTCATCTCGATGTGAGCTGTCGGCGCGGACGGCTCGGCAAAGCACAGCAGCACCCAGCTCATGCCCACGAAGGGCGCGGTGTAGGCGGGCATCGATTGGCTGAGCCGCACGCGTTTGAGCCATTGCTGAGTGATCATCGCGCTCAAACCGCCAGCAGCGAGAATCAGCGGCGGCAGCATGGGTGACCACGGGAAATACAGGCTCAACAGCAGACCGAGCAACACGCCGTTGTAGCTGAACAACCCGGCCTGACGATCAGCCTTGGCATAGTTGCGCCGTTGCGCGGTGAGCAATCCGGCGATGGCACCGAGCAGTGCGCCGGCGAATAGCACTGGCGCTGTCAGCAGGATCGCCAGCAGACACAGCAGGCCGCACAGCGGATGGCGCTGGAGGAATATCTGACTGAAACCGTTGAGCAAAGCCTCGGCCCAGTCGGGGCAGTGGGTGTTGAAGTGGTTGGCAGGCATGTTGAAAAAATCTGGGCAGTTGGAAAATCAAAAGGTCTTGCTTACCTGTGGTGAGGGGATTTATCCCCGATGGGCTGCGAAGCGGCCCCCAATCAGTGAGTGCGGTTTTTCTGTGAAAACCGTCACACCCTTAAAAGCGGTGACTGCTGCGCAGTCATCGGGGATAAATCCCCTCGCCACAGGTTTTGTATTCACATCAAAAATGTGGGTTAGATCAGCGTTTCGATCCGCAGCGAGTTGGTAGACCCTGGCTGCCCAAACGGCACACCGGCAGTGATCAACAGCGTGTCACCGCGCTCGGCCATACCTTGCGCCTGGGCGATTTCCAGCGCCGTCGAGCAAACCTCATCGACCTGCCGCAAACGATCATTGACCACTGAATGAATCCCCCACGCCACGCTCAAGCGGCGAGCGGTCTGCAGGTTCGGCGTCAGGTTGAGGATCGGCGCTTTCGGCCGCTCCCGTGCCGCACGCAACGTGGAAGCGCCCGACTCGCTGTAGTTGACCAGCACCGCCACCGGCAGCACGTTGCTGATACGCCGGATCGCGCAGCTGATTGCATCGGAAACCGTCGCCTCGGCTTTTGGTCGGCTGACGTCGAGCTGCGTCTGATAATCCGGGCCGTTTTCCACCTGACGGATGATCTTGCTCATCATCTGCACGGCTTCCAGCGGGTATTCGCCGGACGCGGTTTCCGCCGAAAGCATCACCGCGTCAGCACCTTCGGCCACCGCGTTGGCGACGTCGGTGACTTCGGCCCGGGTCGGCGCCGGGGAGAAACGCATTGATTCCAGCATCTGCGTCGCCACCACCACCGGTTTGCCGAGTTCACGGCAAGTGGTGATGATGTTTTTCTGAATCTGCGGCACGCTCTCGGCCGGTACTTCGACGCCGAGGTCACCACGGGCCACCATGATCGCGTCGCTCAGTTCGGCGATTTCGCGCAGTTGCTCGACCGCCGACGGCTTCTCGATTTTCGCCATCAGAAAGGCTTTGTCGCCGATCAATTCGCGGGCTTCGAGCATGTCCTGCGGACGCTGCACAAACGACAACGCCACCCAATCCACACCCAACTCCAGACCGAAGCTCAGGTCGCGGCGATCCTTGGCGGTCAGCGGGCTCAGCTCGAGCACCGCTTGCGGCACGTTCACGCCTTTACGGTCGGACAATTCACCGCCATTGAGCACGGTGGTGTCGATCGCGTCGGTGTATTTGGTGACCACACGCAGGCGCAGTTTGCCGTCGTCGAGCAGCAGGTCCATACCCGCTTCCAGCGCTGCGATGATCTCCGGATGCGGCAGGTTCACCCGACGTTCATCGCCCGGCGTGGCATCCAGATCGAGACGAAACGCCTGACCACGATGCAACTGCACCTTGCCGTCAGCGAACTTGCCGACGCGCAGTTTTGGCCCTTGCAGGTCCATCAGAATGCCCAGCGGATAATTGAGCTGGCGCTCGACTTCGCGGATCCACTGATAGCGCTTGGCGTGGTCGGCGTGGTCGCCGTGGCTGAAGTTGAGGCGGAAGATGTTGACCCCTGCCTCGACCAGTTCGCGGATGTCGTCGATGCCGTCGACCGCAGGCCCGAGGGTGGCGAGGATTTTGACCTTTTTATCAGGCGTCATGATTTGGAGTTCTCAAGGATCAGAATGGCGCGGAAGTCGTTGACGTTGGTGCGGGTCGGCTCGGTGACGATCAGCGCATCGAGCGCTGCGAAATAGCCGTAGCCGTTGTTGTTATCCAGCTCGTCGCTGGCGCTCAAGCCGAGGGCGGCGGCGCGCGCGTAGCTGTCCGGGGTCATGATTGCGCCGGCGTTGTCTTCCGAGCCGTCGATGCCGTCGGTGTCACCGGCCAACGCATAGACGCCGGGCTGGCCCTTGAGGCTGTCGGTCAGGCTGAGGAGGAATTCGGCGTTGCGTCCGCCACGGCCATTGCCGCGCACAGTCACCGTGGTTTCGCCGCCGGAGAGGATCACGCACGGTGCGGCCAGGGGCTGGCCATGGTTGATGATCTGGCGGGCGATGCCGGCGTGGACTTTCGCCACCTCGCGGGATTCACCTTCCAGGTCGCCGAGGATCAGCGTGCTGAAACCGGCCTGACGGCATTTTACCGCTGCGGCATCCAGCGATTGCTGAGGGCGGGCGATCAACTGGAAATGGCTGCGGGCCAGGCTCGGGTCGCCGGGTTTGACCGTTTCCGACTCAGGGCTTTGCAGCCAGTTGCGCACTGACGCGGGGATCTCGATGCCGTAACGCTTGATGATCGCCAGCGCTTCGGCGGATGTGCTTGGGTCGGCCACGGTAGGGCCGGAGGCGATGACCGTGGCGAGGTCGCCCGGTACATCGGAAATCGCGTAGGTATAAACAGTGGCCGGCCAGCAGGCCTTGCCCAGGCGGCCGCCCTTGATCGCCGAGAGGTGCTTGCGCACGCAGTTCATCTCGCCGATGGTCGCGCCGGATTTGAGCAGGGCTTTGTTGATCGATTGCTTGTCGGCGAGGGTGATGCCTTCGGCCGGCAGGGCCAGCAGGGCGGAACCGCCGCCGGACAGCAGGAAAATCACGCGGTCGTCTTCCGTCAGGTTGCTGACCAGCTCGAGCACGCGTTTGGCTACGGCCAGGCCAGCAGCGTCAGGCACTGGATGCGCAGCTTCGACCACTTCGATTTTTTCGCACGGGGCGCCGTGACCGTAACGGGTCACCACCAGACCGGATACTTCACCCTGCCAGCAGCGCTCGACCACTTGCGCCATGGCGGCTGCGGCTTTACCGGCGCCGATGACGATCACCCGACCGGTGCGATCGGCAGGCAGATGGGCTTCGAGGACTTGCTGCGGATGGGCCGCGTCAATGGCTGTGGCAAACAGCTCGCGCAGCAGTTGTTGCGGATCGACCGACATGGCGGGCTCCCGGAATTCTTGTTATTTGAAAGGGCAACTCGGAACCCTTGTGGGAGCGAGCCTGCTCGCGAAGGCGGTGTGTCAGCCAACATGGATGTTGAATGTGCAACCGTTTTCGCGAGCAGGCTCGCTCCCACAGGGTTTTGTGCAGGCTTTATTTTTTGTCGCGAATCGAGAAGTTGGCCATGTGCTCCAGACCTTTGATCAGCGCCGAGTGGTCCCAGTTGCTGCCACCGATGGCCGCGCAGGTGCTGAACACTTGCTGGGCGTTGGCGGTGTTCGGCAAGTTGATGTTCAGCTCCTTGGCGCCTTGCAGGGCCAGGTTCAGGTCCTTCTGGTGCAGGCTGATGCGGAAGCCCGGATCGAAGGTGCCTTTGATCATGCGCTCGCCGTGTACTTCGAGGATCTTCGAGGAGGCGAAACCACCCATCAGTGCTTCACGCACCTTGGCCGGATCAGCACCGTTTTTGGAGGCGAACAGCAGGGCTTCAGCGACTGCCTGAATGTTCAGCGCAACGATGATCTGGTTCGCCACTTTCGCGGTCTGACCGTCGCCATTGCCGCCGACCAGCGTGATGTTTTTGCCCATGGCCTGGAACAGTGGCAGCGCGCGTTCGAACGCATCGGTATCGCCACCGACCATGATGCTCAGGGTCGCGGCTTTGGCGCCGACTTCACCGCCGGACACCGGCGCGTCGAGGTACTGCGCGCCTTTCTCGTTGATCTTGGCGGCGAACGCCTTGGTGGCGGTTGGCGAGATCGAGCTCATGTCGATGACGATTTTGCCTTTGCTGATGCCTGCCGCAACGCCGTCGGCGCGGAACAGCACGTCATCGACCTGCGGGGTGTCCGGAACCATGACGATGATGAATTCGGCTTCCTGCGCGACTTCGCGCGGATTGGCCAACGCGACGGCGCCAGCGGCAACCAGGTCGGCGGGGGCCGCGTCGTGGTGCGCCGACAGGAACAGGCTGTGACCGGCTTTCTGCAGGTTTGCCGCCATTGGGTGGCCCATGATGCCGGTGCCGATAAATCCGATTTTAGCCATGAGAAAATCCTCTTGTTTTTGTCTTGCCCCCGGTTTGGAACCGATGAGCTTTTGTGGCGAGGGGATTCATCCCCGATGGGCAGCAAAGCTGCCCCAGTTTTTAGCGTGAGTCAGTACGATCCGGGGTGTCGGTTTTACGACTGCTGCGCAGCCGGTCGGGGATAAATCCCCTCACCACAGGGGATCTGGTTTCAAGTCCAGATCAAGGTTCAACACTCGAACTCAGATTGCGTTATGGGTTTTCAGCCAGCCGAGGCCCGCTTCAGTGGTGGTCAACGGCTTGTACTCGCAACCGACCCAACCCTGATAACCGATGCGGTCGAGGTGTTCGAACAGGAAGCGGTAGTTGATCTCACCGGTGCCTGGTTCGTTGCGCCCCGGGTTGTCCGCGAGCTGCACATGGTTGATCTCGCCCAGGTGCGATTGCAGGGTTCGGGCCAGATCGCCTTCCATGATTTGCATGTGATAGATGTCGTATTGCAGGAACAGATTGGCGCTGCCGACCTGCTCGCGAATCGACAGGGCTTGCGCCGTGTTGTTCAGGTAGAAACCCGGGATGTCGCGGGTGTTGATCGCTTCCATCACCAGTTTGATGCCGACGGCTTGCAGCTTGTCGGCGGCGTACTTGAGGTTGGCGACGAAGGTCTTTTCCACGGTGGCATCGTCGATACCTTGCGGACGAATACCGGCCAGGCAGTTGACCTGGGTGTTGCCCAGCACTTGTGCGTAGGCAATCGCCAGATCGACACCGGCGCGAAACTCTTCAACCCGATCCGGCAGGCAGGCAATCCCGCGCTCGCCCTTGGCCCAGTCACCGGCCGGCAGGTTGAACAGCACTTGGGTCAGACCGTTGGCGTCGAGCCTGGCTTTGATTTCGGCGGAGCTGAAGTCGTACGGGAACAGATATTCCACGCCACTGAAACCGGCCTTGGCGGCGGCGTCGAAACGGGCAAGGAAATCCTGTTCGGTGAACAGCATGGACAGGTTGGCTGCGAAACGCGGCATGGTGGTCTCCCGTTGTAGGTTCTCGTGTAACAGGTATGACGCAATTGGTCGGATGAAACGCGATCAGTCCCCTCTCCTGGGGGAGAGGGTTAGGGTGAGGGGGAATCCTGAGTCTGATCCCGATTTTGCGAGCACCGCAAAACCTTTCCCTCACCCCAGCCCTCTCCCGGGGGGAGAGGGAGCTAATTACGTTCAATCAAGCAGCGAAATCGCCGTTGGCGCATCGTTGCCGACCAGCGCCAAGTCTTCGAACTCGTTGACGGCGTTGATCTCGGTCCCCATGGAGATGTTGGTCACACGCTCCAGAATGATCTCGACGATCACCGGCACTTTGAACTCTTCGATCATCTGTTCGGCCTTGCGCAGGGCAGGGGCGATTTCCGACGGTTCGAACACACGCAGTGCCTTGCAGCCGAGGCCTTCGGCAACTGCGACGTGGTCAACCCCGTAACCGTTGAGTTCCGGCGCGTTCAGGTTATCGAAGGACAACTGCACGCAGTAGTCCATTTCGAACCCGCGCTGGGCCTGACGAATCAGCCCCAGGTACGAGTTGTTCACCACGACGTGGATGTAAGGCAGTTTGAACTGAGCGCCGACCGCCAGTTCTTCGATCATGAACTGGAAATCATAGTCCCCCGACAGGGCCACGACTTT
Source organism: Pseudomonas sp. LBUM1652 (assembly GCF_059716105.1). Lineage (NCBI taxonomy): Bacteria > Pseudomonadati > Pseudomonadota > Gammaproteobacteria > Pseudomonadales > Pseudomonadaceae > Pseudomonas > Pseudomonas sp. LBUM1652. The sequence goes on from NZ_CP166804.1 coordinate 1,926,935, forward strand.
GCGGCTCGGATCGGCCTTGACCACGCCCAGCGCTGCCGGAATGGTCCAGCCCAGAGGGCCTGCCTGACCGCAGTTGATCCAGTGACGCGGTTTGTAAACGTGCAGGAACTGCGCGCCGGCAATCTGCGACAGACCAATGGTGCTGACGTAGCAGGTGTCTTTGCCGAATACTTGGTTCATCTCTTCATACACGCGCTGCGGTTTGACCGGCACATTGTCGAAGTGGGTCTTGCGGTGCAGGCTGGCTTTGCGTTGCTGGCAATCCTGCAACCAGGCACTGCGATTTTTCAGCTTGCCGGCGGCTTGCCACTCGCGAGCCACTTCGATGAACACGGTCAGCGCGGCAGCGGCGTCGGACACGATGCCCAGGTCCGGCGTGAATACACGGCCGATCTGTGTGCCTTCGATATCGACGTGAATGAACTTGCGACCTTCGGTGTATACGTCCACCGAACCGGTGTGACGGTTGGCCCAGCGGTTGCCGATACCCAGCACCACGTCGGATTTGAGCATCGTCGCGTTGCCGTAGCGGTGCGAAGTCTGCAAACCGACCATGCCGACCATCAACGGGTGATCGTCCGGGATGGTGCCCCAGCCCATCAGGGTCGGGATGACCGGGATACCGGTCAGTTCGGCGAACTCGACCAGCAAGTCGCTGGCGTCGGCGTTGATGATGCCGCCACCGGCCACCAGCAATGGACGCTCGGCCTGATCAAGCAAGGCCAAAGCCTTCTCGACTTGAACGCGGGTAGCGGTCGGTTTGGCCAGCGGCAATGGCTGATAGGCGTCGATATCGAATTCGATTTCGGCCATCTGCACGTCGAACGGCAGGTCGATCAGCACAGGGCCTGGACGGCCGGAGCGCATCTCGAAGAATGCTTTCTGGAACGCGTAAGGCACCTGGCCCGGCTCCAGAACAGTGGTCGCCCACTTGGTGACTGGCTTGACGATGCTGGTGATGTCGACCGCCTGGAAGTCTTCCTTGTGCATACGGGCGCGGGGTGCCTGGCCGGTAATGCAAAGGATTGGAATCGAGTCGGCCGAGGCGCTGTAGAGCCCGGTGACCATATCGGTACCGGCAGGGCCGGAAGTCCCGATGCACACGCCGATGTTGCCGGCCTTGGTGCGGGTGTAGCCCTCGGCCATGTGCGAGGCGCCTTCAACGTGGCGAGCGAGGACGTGATCGATGCCACCGACTTTCTGCAAGGCGGAGTACAGCGGGTTGATGGCAGCGCCCGGAATGCCAAAAGCGGTATCAACCCCTTCACGGCGCATCACCAGAACGGCGGCTTCGATTGCTCTCATTTTGCTCATGGTTTTGTGCCTCTTTACGTTTTGTAATTGTATACAAGTGGCTTTGCGCAGAGTGTATTCACGGAGGACGGCGCAGGTCAATCCATTTTCTCAAGCGGCTGTTTCATTTGTCGAAAGCCTTTTCTGCTGTGGCTTTTCGTCGCATGTGGCGATTTTCGATAATTATTGTATACAAAAAAATAACTCATTGTGTTCTATTTGTTGCATCGGACTGCGGCACAAACGCGCAGTCTCACGACTTTCCCAATAACAAAATGAGGACAGCACCATGAGCGCTTTAACCTTGAAAGTCGCAGTCAACCTGGTCCACGAAGCCATCAGCGCAGGGCGGGCCATCTCCGCAGCGCCGCTGACCATCGCGGTACTCGATACCGGCGGCCACCTGATCACCCTGCAACGTGAAGACGGCGCCAGCCTGCTACGTCCGCAAATCGCCATAGGCAAAGCGTGGGGCGCCATCGCCTTGGGCAAGGGTTCACGCCTGCTGGCACTGGACGCCCAACAACGCCCGGCCTTCATCGCCGCTCTCAACAGCATGGGGCAGGGCAGCGTCGTGCCGGCACCGGGCGGTGTGTTGATCCGCGATCAGGCGGGGAATGTGCTGGGGGCGATCGGGATTAGCGGCGATCTGTCGGATATTGATGAGCAGGTGGCGATCAAAGCGGTGGAAGCGCTGGATCTGAAGGCGGATGCGGGGGTGGCGGCTTAAATCTGCGGTGATTGAATAACCGCTATCGCGAGCAAGCTCGCTCCTACAGGGTCGTGGCCCGACACAAAATGTCTGAATGCCCCCGAGCCCCCTGTGGGAGCGAGCCTGCTCGCGAAGGCGATCTTGAATACATATCTGCTAAAAACCTTGCCACACCTTCCACCATTCCCAGAACTAGCCTCTTCATGAACTCAGCATGAGGGAGGCAAAGGAATGCCGGATTTATCAGCTTCACATCGCTTGCGCATTGGTCGCTACTCCGAGCACAACCGCATCTACCTGCTGACTACCAATACGGCAGGAAGGCTGCCTGTTTTCGGCGACTTTAAACTGGGTCGATTGGTCGTCAGCCAGTTTCGCGTCGCAGAAGAAATAGGACTTGCCAACACGTTGGCCTGGGTTGTCATGCCAGATCATTTTCACTGGCTGATTGAATTGAAGCGTGGTTCGCTAGGTGAGTTGATGCAACGAACCAAATCCCTCAGCACCAAAGCCGTGAATCTCTCGACCGGTCGAAATACCAGTCTTTGGCAATCAGGCTTTCATGATCGTGCGCTGCGCAAAGAAGAAGATCTGGTGAAGCTGGCTCGGTATATCGTGGCCAACCCGTTGCGGGCTGGTCTGGTTGAGACGCTTGGGGATTATCCGCTGTGGGATGCTATTTGGATCTGAGCATAATTCTATGTTGCCGCCATTCGCGAGCAGGCTCGCTCCCACAGGGGATTTGTGAACACCAAAGACCCAATGTGGGAGCGAGCCCGCTCGCGAGGCAGTTGCCGCGATGTTTCAGTCCGGCTCACACCCTTTGAGCACCAACCGAATAATCGTCTGCGCAGCAGCCTCGTAATCCGCCTCGTCCAGCTTGTCCTTGCCGGTGACCGCAGAGATCTGCCAGTCGAAGTCGGCGTAGGTCTGGGTGGCGGCCCAGATGCTGAACATCAGGTGGTTGGGGTCGATCGGGGCGATCTGGCCGCGGTCGATCCAAGTCTGGATGCAGTCGATGTTGTGCTTGGCCTGAGCGTTGAGTTGCTCGACCAGATCAGCGCTCAGGTGCGGGGCGCCGTGCATGATTTCGCTGGCGAACACCTTGGAGGCGAAGGGCAGGTCGCGGGAGATGCGGATCTTCGAGCGGATGTAACCGCTGAGCACTTCGCTCGGCACGCCGTCCGGGTTGAACGGCGTCGAGGCCTGCAGGATCGGCACGATGATGCTTTCCAGCACCTCGCGGTAGAGGTTTTCCTTGGACTTGAAGTAGTAGTAGACGTTGGGCTTGGGCAGTCCTGCCTTGGCGGCGATGTCGCTGGTTTTGGTCGCAGCGAAGCCCTTGTCGGCAAACTCCTCACTGGCGGCACGCAGGATCAGTTCTTTGTTGCGCTCGCGGATTGTGCTCATAAACCCGGTGGTTCCTTGCCTGTTCTGGCGGTTGCGCATGGTAGCACCGGCCTCGCGCAGCGCTCAACAATGCCCCGTGTGGCCTGCAGTCGCGGTATGCTGCACGGCATTATTAACATAAGGAAACAAGATTCATGGCAGGAAGCAGTTTGCTGGTGCTGATCGACGACATCGCCACCGTTCTGGACGACGTTGCGTTGATGACCAAAATGGCCGCCAAGAAGACCGCTGGCGTGCTCGGCGACGACTTGGCGCTGAATGCTCAGCAAGTCTCTGGTGTGCGGGCCGAGCGGGAGATTCCCGTGGTCTGGGCGGTGGCCAAGGGCTCGTTCGTCAACAAACTGATCCTGGTGCCGTCTGCGCTGGCGATCAGTGCGTTCGTGCCGTGGCTGGTGACGCCGCTGTTGATGGTCGGTGGTGCGTACTTGTGCTTCGAGGGTTTCGAGAAACTCGCGCACAAGTTTCTGCACAGCAAGGCTGAAGATGATGCCGAGCACGCGCAACTGACCGAGGCCGTGGCCGATCCGGCAACCGATCTGGTGGCGTACGAGAAGGACAAGATCAAAGGTGCGATCCGCACTGACTTCATCCTCTCGGCAGAAATCATCGCGATCACCCTCGGCACCGTGGCTGGGGCTTCGTTGACGCAGCAGGTGATCGTGCTGTCCGGCATCGCCATCGTCATGACCGTGGGCGTTTACGGTCTGGTGGCCGGCATCGTCAAGCTCGACGACCTAGGTCTGTGGCTGACTCAGAAGCCTGGGCAGGTCGCCAAAAAAATCGGTAGCGGCATTCTGGTCGCGGCACCCTACATGATGAAAACGCTGTCGGTGGTTGGCACTGCAGCGATGTTCCTGGTCGGCGGCGGCATTCTGACCCACGGTGTACCGGTGGTGGGCCACTGGATTGAGGGTGTTGGCGCGGCGGCCGGTGCTGCCGGGTTTGCGGTGCCGATGTTGCTCAATGGCGTGGCGGGGATCATCGCTGGCGCGGTGGTGTTGGCGGTTGTTTCTGTTGTCGGCAAAATCTGGAAAGCGATCAAAGGTTGAACGCATAACCTCTGTGGTAGCGTTGTTCTGTCATTAAAAAAGGCCATTCGATTTGCATCGAATGGCCTTTTTTGTGCCTGCCGGTTTTACTCGGCAATCTGCAACTTGCGCGACTCGGTGTACACGTAACGCACTTTCTCGTACTCGAACGGCGAGTTCAGCTGACCATAGCGGAAGCTGGTCTGGTAGCGCTTGTCGACGGCGCGTAGAGCCCAGATTTCCGGGTGGTTGGAACTGACTTCCGAGACATTGAGAAAGTTGATCGCCGATTCGGCGCTGTAGTCCACAGCCAGGCCTGCGGTGTCACGCAGGTTCGACGGGCCTAGGATCGGCAGGACAAAATAGGCGCCGCCCGGAACACCGTAGAAGCCCAGAGTCTGACCGAAGTCTTCGCTCTGGCGCGGCAGCCCCATGGCGGTCGCCGGGTCCCACAGACCGGCGATGCCGATGGTGGTGTTGAGCAACAGGCGTGCGGTGGTTTCCATCGAACGCTGGCCCTTGAACTGCAAGAGGCTGTTCATCAGGTTCGGTACGTCACCAAGGTTGTTGAAGAAGTTGCTCACGCCGGTGCGCAAGAAGCTTGGCGTGATGTAGCGGTAGCCATCGACCACCGGCAGGAACACCCATTGGTCGAAGCGGTAGTTGAAGTGGTAAACGCGACGGTTCCACTCTTCCAGCGGGTCATACACGTTCAGTGCGTTGAGCGTCGAGCGCTCGAATTCGCGCTGATCCAGCCCCGGGTTGAACTTGAGTTTGGACAGCGGTTCCTTGAAGCCGTCACTGTCGACCACCACCGGTGCATTGGCTTTGCTGTTGTCGGCCTGGGCCACGCCTGCACAGAGTAACGCTGCAATCAGCAGGAGATATTTAGCCACGGAAGAACTCCAGCATGGCGTCGCTGTTGACGCGGTAGTTAAGGTTGCCGCAATGGCCGCCCAGTGGGTAAACGGTCAGACGATCACCGAAGGTTTTGCGCAGGAAGCCGAGGTCGCCCGGGCCGAGGATCACGTCGTCGGCGTTGTGCATTACGGCGATTTTCGGGCTGTCGTGCAGGTAATCCTTCAGTGCATACAGGCTGACCTGATCGATCAGTTGCAGCAGGCTGCCGCCGTCGGTGCGCGCGCGCCACATCGGAATCACTTGCTCGGTCAGGTAGCAATCGAAGTCGCATTGCAGTGCACGTTTGAGGAACGGCGTGAGGCTGGTGCCTTGGGTGATCGGGAATTTCGGCGGGGTGATCAGGCCGCGACGGTTGATCAGGTCAGAAGTAAACGCAATATCGGCGGCCGAGAAGCGGAACGAGGTGCCGATCAGCATCGCCATCTGCTCGTTGCTCAGATGCTGCTTGGACTGCTGGAAGTCGTAGAGCAGGGCGTCGTTGAGGTCGATATAACCTTTTTGCTGGAAGTAGCGGGTCAACTTGGTCAGCACCAATTCATAGAACGTGGTGCTGTTGTTGATACCTTTAACTTCGGTCTGCACCAGCTTGTCGAGGTTGGTGATCGAGGTATAGAGATTGACTGGCGGATTGAGCAGCAGGACTTTCTTGAAGTTGAAGCTGCGGCGGGTTTCGTCCAGATGCGCGACGAACGCGGCATCGAGAGCACCAAGGCTATAACCGGTGAGGTAATACTCGGTGACCGGCAGTTTCGGGTTTTGCGCCCGCACGGCCTGCATCACCCGATACATGTCTTCAGCGTCTTCCTTGGTCACGCCCGGAGTGGCGAAGCGCGAGGCTGCACTGATGAAGTCGAAGCTGGTCGGCGACGACAACTGTACGACGTGGTAGCCAGCCTTGTAGTAGAGCTTTTTCAGGTATTCGTTGAGCGTGCTGTCATAACGCGCGCCGGTGCCGGCGATCAGGAAGATCAGCGGTGCTGGCTTGTCCTGCTCGGCGATGCGGTAGGTGAGCTTTTTCACCGGCCAGAAGTTGTCCGGAAGAATGAACTCGCGTTCCGGACGCAAGGTGACGCTGCGGTCCGACTGATTGATGTCGTCGTCCAGCGGCAGTTCCGGGCGCAAGTCCGGCGGAGTCGTGGCGATGGTCGCCTCGAACGGGTTGGTCAGGGGATAGCCATAACTGGCGGCGTCGATATCCACCGCCAGTGCGGACGCACTCAAAATAAGGCCGCTGAACAGCGCGGCGAAGCGCAAGGAACGGAGCATGACTAGATCCCTTAGAGGAAGGTGCCGAATGAAGTTCGCAGGCTATGACCACCGGGGTTGCGCCAAAGTGCCATGCCGCGGCACCAAACAGGCAGAATTCGGAGTAATAGTAGCTGGACGATACACTTTGCATCGCCTGGATGAAAAGTTAACTGTTGTTAGTGCTTGCGTCTGACAGGCCGAAGATTAAGCTGACCGCCGATTTTCGTTGATTGGAGAGTTTCATGTCCCGCCGTTTGCCCGTGATTCTGCTGCTCGTTTTGTTGCCGTTATGGCTGGCTGCCAGTTATGGCGCGCGTTATGGCTTTATGGAAGACGGGCAGTGGGTCGGCATCTGTGTGGATGAGGCCAGCCGTTGGGAGTGTCAGGTGCGCTCGAACCTCGGGCTGATGATTCACTTCATGGTGTTGGGCTGGACGGCGCTGGGTGCGGCGCTGATCGGTTTTGTCTTGCCCGGGCGGGCAGGGTGGTGGCTGGCGGTGCTGGCGCTGGTCTTCGGGTTGCCGGCACTGGCGTTGTACAACACGACGCTGGCGGTGTTTGCGGTGGTGATTGCCGGGTTGCGCCTTGTCCGGGAGTCTCGCAGCGCCTGAAAATCAGTCATCGCGGGCAAGCCCGCTCCCACAGGGATCTGGAGAAACACAACATTTGTGTATGACCCCAAAACCTGTGGGAGCTGGCTTGCCAGCGATGAGGCAGGTACAGGCGCTAAAGGTCAGCGGATGCGAACCCGCAAGCAGCGCCAAAGTGCAGCAGCCATCAACAAACTCACCAGTGCCCAACCCCAGGCCTGCTGATTCAGCAATCCTTCTTCATACAACTGCGGCGCAATGCCGGCCCCGATGATAAAGGTCAGTAGTGCAACCTCCCGACGCGGCACGCTAACCGGGCGGCACAGGTAAACCAGCGCCGGCAGGATGAACACCATGCTCGCAAAGCTGCGATAACGCGCATCGAATACCATCTCCAGCATCATCACCGCCGCCGCGAACCCTGCCGCCGCAACCAGCCAGCCGGCGCGACGTTCCAGCAGATTGAACGCCCGTTCACGCCAACCCGTGCGGGTGCTCAAGGTCAGTGCGGCATGCGCCAACACCAACAGATTCAACGCCGTCAGCAGCCCGACCCACAGCCATTCACTGGCAAATCGTGTGGTCACGCGGGCCAGATCGCCCCACGCACCGATTGAACAAGCGGCGAGGGCGCCCAACAGCGGAAGCACCAGTGCTGATCGCGTCGTGCGAACCCGACCGCCGAGGACCAATGTGCCGAGGAAAATCAAACCGCCGACGGCCAGCCACTGCTTCCAGTACGGTACGTTGGTCACGGGGCCTGCGAGTACACCCTTGTCCTGGCGATCGGCATTGAACAGCCCCCAATAACCGCCGACCGCGCCTTCGCTCGCACGTTTCCATGGTTGATCAAATGCTTCGATGAGGTTGTAACGCCAGCCTTCCTTCTCGGCCATCGCGACAAAGCCACGGATAAACTTGGCTTCGTTTTCTCTGCTCGGCACGGCAGTCTTGCGCTGGCGGCCTTCGCTCGGCCAACCCGTTTCGCCGATCATTATTTCTTTTGGCGCAAACATGCTGCCAAAACTGCGACGAATCGCGGCCACTTGCGACAAGGCCACGTCAACGTTCCATGGATGGTCTTCCCAGTACGGCAGCAAGTGGATCGTTATGAAGTCCACGGCGGGAGCGATTTCTGGATGCCTTTGCCAGAACTCCCATACATCGGCGTAAGTCACCGGCTGTTTAACGTGACTTTTGACCTTGTTTATCAGCTTCACTAATTGCCCGCCGGTAACCTCTTTACGCAGCAGCGCTTCGTTGCCAACGATTACTGCGGTGACCACGTCCGGGTTGGCGTTGGCCGAGGCGATCAGCAGGTCGACTTCCTTCTCGGTGTCCACCGGGTTGCTGTTGACCCAGGCGCCGATCATCAATTTCAGGCCATGTTTACGTGCCAGATCCGGCAGCGCTTCGAGGCCGGTCATGGAGTAAGTGCGGATGCATTCAAAGCGCGTCGCCAACAGGGCGAGGTCGGCGTCCATGCGCTCCGGGCGCAGCTTGAACGGCACGTCGAACGGCGACTGGTCCTTGTCGAATGGGGTATAGGAGGCGCATTGCAACTTGTGCGTCGGGGTGGCAGCGTCCGGCAAAATCAATGGCTTACCGAGGCCATACCAGAAGCCGCCAAGGGCAAACAGCCCGAGCAGGCAGGCGAAGACATAAGGAAGAAAAGCAAAGCGGGAAGTCGCGGACATGGTCAGGCCGAGTGGCTGCAAAGCGACGCATGTTACCTGCAATTAACAGAGGGTTGGTGGCCCGCATGGTTTTGACATGCAAAGTTCGGGCGGATTATTTGGCGTCATTTATATAGACGCGGTTAATGGCCTTCTGATGTCGTTTCTCGTTGCCTTGAGGTCGCTGACAGAGCAGGTCGCCTTGGGCGTCAGGTTGATGATCGAAGCCGTCAGTACTCCACTGATGTCCGGACGAGTTTGCGGTGAGGCGTGATGGGGGCGCTGTGCACCATAACAATACGTTGACGCCGCCCGTCATCCGTCGGGCGCAGCATTTCGGGGAAGTAACGATGAAGATGCGACGACTTTTAGGCGCAGGTGCCGCTCTGGCGCTTGCGATGAGCTCCACTTTCGCCAGCGCTGAAAAACAGACCCTGAACATCGGTTACGTTGACGGCTGGTCCGACAGCGTCGCGACCACCCACGTGGCGGCCGAAGTGATCAAGCAGAAACTCGGCTACGACGTGAAACTGCAAGCCGTCGCCACCGGGATCATGTGGCAGGGTGTCGCCACCGGCAAACTCGACGCCATGCTGTCGGCCTGGCTGCCAGTGACCCACGGCGAATACTGGACGAAGAACAAGGATCAGGTCGTCGATTACGGCCCGAACTTCAAGGATGCGAAAATCGGCCTGATCGTCCCGGAATATGTAAAAGCCAAGTCGATCGAAGACCTGAAAACCGACGACACCTTCAAAAATCGCATAGTCGGCATCGACGCCGGTTCAGGCGTGATGCTCAAGACCGATCAGGCGATCAAGGATTACGGCCTCGACAAATACACCCTTAAAGCCAGCTCCGGCGCCGGCATGATTGCCGAGCTGACCCGTGCCGAGAAGAAAAACGAATCCATCGCCGTCACCGGTTGGGTGCCGCACTGGATGTTCGCCAAGTGGAAGCTGCGCTTCCTCGACGACCCTAAAGGCGTTTACGGCGCTGCTGAAACCGTGAACAGCATCGGCAGCAAGGGCCTGGATGCGAAGGCACCAGAAGTGGCCAAGTTCCTGAAGAACTTCCAGTGGGCTTCGAAAGACGAAATCGGTGAAGTGATGCTGGCGATTCAGGACGGTGCCAAGCCTGATGCAGCCGCCAAGGATTGGGTGGCCAAACACCCGGATCGAGTGGCTGACTGGACTAAATAACCACAACACCGAAATACCCCAGTGGGAGCGAGCCTGCTCGCGAAAGCGGTCTGTCAGTTAACTAAATGTTGACTGGCACGACGCCTTCGCGAGCAGGCTCGCTCCCACATTTGTTTTTGGGCTGCTTGAAATTGGCAAAAGTGTCATGGCGTTCTACTACTAAGGTCGTCTGGAACCTGTCCCGCAGCCGCATACATTAGCTACGTTCCAACAATAATCTGTGCTGCGAGGATAAAAACAATGAACGACAGCATTTACCTCTCGATTCAAAACAGTCCCCGATTCAAGGAGCTGGTGCGAAAAAGGGAAAAGTTCGCCTGGATACTCTCGGCGATCATGCTCGGGCTCTACTCCGGATTCATCCTTCTGATCGCCTACGGGCCACACGTGCTGGGTGCGAAGCTCAGTCCTGAATCCTCGATTACCTGGGGCATTCCTATCGGTGTCGGCCTGATTATCTCGGCCTTCATCCTCACAGCTATCTACGTGCGCCGCGCCAATGGCGAGTTTGACGATCTGAACAATGCGATTCTCAAGGAGGCTCAGCAATGATCCGGCGTCTACTTTCTCTATTGAGCGTTGCAGCGTTCGCGCCTTGTGCCTTTGCGGCTGACGCCTTGACGGGCGCAGTGGCCAAGCAGCCACTGAACATTCCAGCCATCCTGATGTTCGTGGCGTTCGTTGGCGCGACCTTGTACATCACCTACTGGGCCTCGAAGAAAAACAACTCGGCGGCCGACTACTATGCGGCGGGCGGCAAGATCACCGGTTTCCAGAATGGTCTGGCGATCGCCGGTGACTACATGTCGGCGGCGTCCTTCCTGGGGATTTCCGCGCTGGTGTTCACCTCCGGCTACGATGGCCTGATCTACTCGATCGGCTTCCTGGTGGGCTGGCCGATCATTCTGTTCCTGATCGCCGAGCGTCTGCGTAACCTGGGCAAATACACCTTTGCCGACGTGGCGTCCTACCGCCTCGGGCAAACCCAGATTCGCACCCTGTCTGCCTGCGGTTCGCTGGTGGTGGTGGCGTTCTACCTGATCGCGCAAATGGTTGGTGCCGGCAAGTTGATCCAACTGTTGTTCGGTCTGGACTACCACGTGGCGGTGATTCTGGTCGGTGTGCTGATGTGCATGTACGTGCTGTTCGGCGGCATGCTGGCGACTACTTGGGTGCAGATCATCAAGGCTGTGCTGTTGCTGTCCGGTGCCTCGTTCATGGCGCTGATGGTGATGAAGCACGTCAACTTCGACTTCAACATGCTGTTCTCCGAGGCGATCAAGGTTCACCCTAAAGGTGAAGCGATCATGAGCCCTGGCGGCTTGGTGAAAGATCCGATTTCGGCGTTCTCCCTCGGTCTGGCGCTGATGTTCGGTACTGCTGGCCTGCCACACATTCTGATGCGCTTCTTCACCGTGAGCGACGCTAAAGAAGCCCGTAAGAGCGTGCTGTACGCAACCGGTTTCATTGGCTACTTCTACATTCTGACCTTCATCATCGGCTTCGGCGCGATCCTGCTGGTCAGCACCAACCCGGCCTTCAAAGATGCTGCTGGCGCGCTGTTGGGCGGCAACAACATGGCGGCGGTGCACTTGGCCAACGCAGTCGGCGGGAGCATCTTCCTCGGCTTCATCTCGGCTGTGGCGTTCGCGACCATTCTGGCGGTTGTCGCGGGTCTGACCCTGGCCGGTGCTTCGGCGGTGTCTCATGACCTGTATGCCAGCGTGATCAAGAAAGGCAAGGCGAACGAGAAGGATGAGATCCGCGTTTCGAAGATCACCACCATTGCCTTGGCAGTGCTGGCGATTGGTCTGGGTATCCTGTTCGAAAGCCAGAACATCGCGTTCATGGTTGGCCTGGCGTTCTCCATCGCGGCGAGCTGTAACTTCCCGGTCCTGCTGCTTTCGATGTACTGGAAGAAGCTGACCACTCGCGGTGCGATGATCGGCGGCTGGCTGGGGCTGATCAGTGCTGTGGGCCTGATGGTGCTTGGCCCGACCATCTGGGTGCAGATTCTGCATCACGAGAAGGCGATCTTCCCTTACGAGTATCCTGCGTTGTTCTCGATGATCATCGCGTTTGTGGGGATCTGGTTCTTCTCGATCACTGACAAGTCGGCGGCAGCGGACAAGGAGCGGGCGCTGTTCTTCCCGCAGTTTGTGCGTTCGCAGACGGGATTGGGGGCGAGTGGGGCGGTTTCGCATTGATCGCTTGATGCTTGTTTAAACGTTTTGCTGAATGCCCCGGTTGAGAGATCGGGGCATTTTTTGTGGGCGGTTATCGGACTGAGGTCTTTGTGGTTGGTGTTTATTGAGTACATATCCGTTGCTGCGGTAACGGCTTCTTAGGGTTTCGCCCTTACGGCGACTCACTTTTTTTCAAACGCCCAAAAAAGTAAGCAAAAAACGCTTGCTCCTACGTACGGCCCGCTCGCTGGGGCTCGGGGTTCCTTCGCTCCGGGATCGATCCGGGCGCAGCGCCTACGGTTTGCTTCGCTGCACCTCCTCTCGCTGTGTTTGGCTGCGCCAAACGGTCGCTGCGCTCCCACCCCGGATCAATCCCTACACTCAGCCTTCCGACGTCGCCGTGGATCAAGATCAAAAGCTTCACCCGAGCTTGCGCTCATCCTGTTTAGGAGCTGCCGATGGCTGCGATCTTTTGATCTGCTTTGGCTTTGGCTTTGGCTTTGGCTTTGGCTTTTGATCTTTTGCCCCTTCGGCAGGCCGAGTGAAGGTGTTCATCAGGGGGGTAGGCGCGAAGCGCCGTGCGGCGAAGCCGCATTCATCGAGAGGAGGTGCAGCGAAGCAAACCGTAGGCGATGCCCCCTGATGGACACCGTAGCGAGGGAACACTGAGCCTCAGCGAAGTGCCGAACGCCGGGGCAAAGCCTTTTGGGTTACCTTTTCGCTGGGCCGGCATTCCGGCGTTTGGAAAAGGTGACTCGCTGTAAGAGCGAAACCGCCAGCAGCAGCTACTCAAAAAACGGATATACACCTGATTCCAAAAAACCAGTCGGCCCACAGGCCGATTCGGCCCAATAAACAAAAACGGCCCCTATATAAATAGAGGCCGTTCCCGATACAACTCAAGACGTTATCGCAAGACAAGTCTTATTTGCGGTCTTCCAGCTTGGTAATGTCGCGCGACTCGTAGCCGGTGTACAGCTGGCGCGGACGGCCGATCTTGTACGGGCTGGAGAGCATTTCTTTCCAGTGGGAGATCCAGCCGACAGTACGAGCCAGCGCGAAGATCACGGTGAACATGCTGGTCGGAATGCCGATCGCCTTGAGGATGATCCCCGAGTAGAAGTCGACGTTCGGGTACAGCGAGCGTTCGATGAAGTACGGGTCGGTCAGGGCGATCTCTTCCAGGCGCATGGCCAGTTCGAGTTGCGGATCGTTGTTGATGCCCAGTTCCTTCAGTACTTCGTCGCAGGTCTGCTTCATTACAGTCGCGCGAGGATCGCGGTTCTTGTAAACGCGGTGACCGAAGCCCATCAGTTTGAACGGATCGTTCTTGTCCTTGGCCTTGGCGATGAACTTGTCGATGTTGGACACATCGCCGATTTCATCAAGCATGGTCAGAACGGCTTCGTTCGCACCGCCGTGGGCAGGGCCCCACAGTGCGGCGATACCGGCAGCGATACAGGCGAACGGGTTGGCACCCGAAGAGCCTGCCAGGCGCACGGTGGAAGTCGATGCGTTCTGCTCGTGGTCGGCGTGGAGGATGAAGATCCGGTCCATGGCCTTGGCGAGCACCGGGCTGATCGGTTTGATCTCGCACGGGGTGTTGAACATCATGTGCAGGAAGTTTTCCGCGTACGTCAGGTCGTTGCGCGGGTACATCATGGGTTGGCCCATGGAGTACTTGTAAACCATCGCTGCCAGGGTCGGCATCTTGGCAACCAGGCGGATCGCGGAAATTTCGCGATGCTGCGGGTTATTGATGTCCAGGGAGTCGTGGTAGAAGGCCGAGAGGGCGCCGACTACGCCGCACATGACGGCCATCGGGTGGGCGTCGCGACGGAAACCGTTGAAGAAGGTTTTCAGCTGCTCGTGAACCATGGTGTGGTTCTTGACGGTGCTGACGAACTGGGCCTTCTGTTCTGCTGTCGGCAGTTCGCCGTTGAGCAGCAGGTAGCAGGTTTCCAGGTAGTCTGACTTTTCAGCCAGTTGTTCGATCGGGTAGCCGCGGTGCAACAGAATGCCGTTGTCGCCGTCGATATAGGTAATCTTCGATTCGCACGAGGCGGTCGACATGAAACCAGGGTCGAAAGTGAAGCGGCCCGTGGCCGTCAGGCCCCGAACATCGATTACATCGGGACCAACGGTGCCGGTTAAAATGGGCAGCTCGACGGGGGCTGCGCCCTCGATGATCAACTGCGCTTTTTTGTCAGCCATGTGGCCTCCTATTTATGCTTAACCATCAGACAGACCCCCCACGCAGGGCCCGCACCACTATAGTGAGATAAATTCGAATGTCAATTTGCCTAAAGTCTTGCTCCAGAAGGCTTTAAGCGCACTTTTTCCTCGAAATTGCCTGCCATTTACGCCTTTTATTGAACTTGTGCAATCAGCTATTGGGGGTAGGTGATTGCGTTGTCATTAGTAGCCTAACTGTCTATACTCGGCCACCGACCGCCAAGGGCTTTTGGGCCTGCTTTATTGGGGGTCGCATCCCTGGGTGGTGGTTACCTGACCAGTGCACTCCCCAACAACTTTGCCCTGATTGTTAGGGGCTCTTCAGTGTGAAAAAAAAGCCGTGAAAAGCCAACGACCTGTAAACCTAGACCTAAGGACCATCAAACTCCCCATCACCGGCGTTACGTCGTTTCTTCACCGTGTTTCCGGCATCATCCTCTTCCTGGGTATCGGCTTCATGCTTTATGCATTGGGCAAGTCTCTGGGTTCCGAGGAAGGTTTTGCCGAAGTGAAGGCATGCTTGACCAGCCCGCTGGCCAAGTTCGTAGCATGGGGCCTCCTGTCCGCTCTGCTGTATCACCTGGTAGCCGGTGTGCGCCACTTGATCATGGATATGGGCATCGGTGAGACGCTGGAAGGCGGCCGCCTGGGCTCGAAAATTATCATCGCCGTTTCGGTGGTGTTGATCGTTCTGGCAGGAGTTTGGATATGGTAACCAGCGTTACGAACCTTTCGCGTTCGGGCCTCTATGACTGGATGGCGCAACGTGTGTCTGCGGTTGTTCTCGCGGCTTATTTCATTTTCCTGATCGGATACCTTGCAGCGAATCCGGGCATTGGCTACGACCAGTGGCACGGCCTGTTCGCCCACAACGGGATGCGTATCTTCAGTCTGCTGGCCCTTGTTGCTCTCGGCGCTCACGCCTGGGTCGGCATGTGGACCATCGCGACCGACTACCTGACGCCAATGGCGCTGGGCAAGTCCGCGACCGCAGTACGTTTCCTTTTCCAGGCAGTATGCGGCGTTGCGATGTTCGCTTACTTCGTCTGGGGTGTGCAGATTCTCTGGGGTATCTGAGTCATGGCTAACATTCCAACGATTTCTTTCGACGCCATCATCATTGGTGGTGGCGGTGCCGGCATGCGCGCTGCGCTGCAACTGGCGCAGGGCGGTCACAAGACTGCCGTGATCACCAAGGTTTTCCCGACCCGTTCGCACACTGTATCCGCCCAGGGCGGCATCACCTGTGCAATCGCGTCCGCTGACCCGAACGATGACTGGCGCTGGCACATGTACGATACCGTCAAGGGTTCCGACTACATCGGTGACCAGGACGCTATCGAATACATGTGTCAGGAAGGCCCGGCTGCCGTTTTCGAGCTGGACCACATGGGTCTGCCGTTCTCGCGTACCGAGCAAGGCCGTATCTACCAGCGTCCGTTCGGCGGTCAGTCCAAGGACTACGGCAAGGGCGGCCAGGCTGCACGTACTTGCGCCGCTTCCGACCGTACCGGTCACGCACTGCTGCACACTCTGTATCAGGGCAACCTGAAAGCCGGTACTACGTTCCTGAACGAGTACTACGCTGTCGACCTGGTGAAAAACCAGGAGGGCGATTTCGTCGGTGTGATCGCGATCTGCATCGAAACTGGCGAAACCTCCTACATCCGCGCAAAAGCCACCGTATTGGCTACCGGCGGTGCAGGCCGTATCTACGCGTCCACCACCAACGCCCTGATCAACACCGGTGACGGCGTCGGCATGGCTCTGCGTGCTGGCGTGCCGGTACAAGACATCGAAATGTGGCAGTTCCACCCGACCGGCATCGCCGGCGCTGGTGTACTGGTTACAGAAGGTTGCCGTGGTGAAGGTGGTTACCTGATCAACAAGCACGGCGAGCGTTTCATGGAGCGTTATGCTCCGAACGCCAAAGACCTTGCCGGTCGTGACGTGGTTGCTCGCTCGATGGTTAAAGAAATCATCGCCGGCAACGGTTGCGGTCCGAATGGCGACCACGTAATGCTCAAACTCGACCACTTGGGCGAGGAAGTGCTGCACAGCCGTCTGCCAGGCATCTGCGAACTGTCGAAGACTTTCGCGCACGTTGACCCGGTGGTTGCGCCGGTTCCGGTTGTTCCGACTTGCCACTATATGATGGGCGGCGTTGCCACCAACATTCATGGTCAGGCGATCACCCAGAACGCCGACGGCGTGGATCAGATCATTCCTGGTCTGTTCGCTGTAGGTGAAGTGGCTTGCGTATCGGTTCACGGCGCCAACCGTCTGGGCGGCAACTCGTTGCTCGACCTGGTGGTATTCGGCCGCGCTGCCGGCCTGCACCTGGAAAAGGCACTGACCGACGGCATCGAATACGACGACGCTACCGAAGCCGATATCGAAGCGGCCCTGTCGCGCCTGAACTCGCTGAACAGCCGCACTGATGGCGAAGACGTGGCAACCCTGCGTCGTGAGCTGCAAAGCTGCATGCAGAACTACTTCGGTGTGTTCCGTACCGGCGAATACATGCAGAAAGGTATCGCTCAACTGGCCGATCTGCGTCAGCGTATCGCTAACGTGAAGATCAACGATAAGTCGCAGGCTTTCAACACTGCACGTATCGAAGCGCTGGAACTGCAAAACCTGCTGGAAGTGGCTGAAGCGACTGCCATCGCTGCCGAAGTGCGTAAAGAGTCCCGCGGCGCGCACGCCCGTGAAGACTTCGAAGACCGTGACGACGAAAACTGGCTGTGCCACACCCTGTACTTCCCGGGTGACAAGCGCGTCACCAAGCGTGCCGTTAACTTCTCGCCGAAGACTGTTCCGACTTTCGAACCGAAAGTCCGGACTTATTAAGGGTGACCGCCATGTTGCAAGTCAGTGTTTATCGCTACAACCCTGATCAGGACGCAGCGCCGTTCATGCAGGAATTCCAGGTCGATACCGGTGGTAAAGACCTGATGGTGCTGGACGTGCTGGCCCTCATCAAAGAGCAGGACGAAGGTTTCTCCTATCGTCGCTCTTGCCGTGAAGGTGTCTGTGGCTCCGACGGCATGAACATCAACGGCAAGAACGGTCTGGCCTGCATCACGCCACTGTCCGCCGTTGTAAAAGGTAACAAGTTGATCGTTCGTCCTCTGCCAGGTTTGCCGGTTATCCGTGACCTGGTCGTCGATATGAGCATCTTCTACAAGCAATACGAGAAGGTGAAGCCTTACCTGCAGAACGACACGCCGGCTCCGGCCATCGAGCGTCTGCAGTCGCCAGAAGAGCGTGAAAAGCTCGACGGTCTGTACGAGTGCATCCTGTGCGCTTGCTGCTCGACCTCTTGCCCGTCCTTCTGGTGGAACCCGGACAAGTTCCTGGGTCCAGCCGCTCTGCTGCAAGCCTATCGCTTCCTGGCAGACAGCCGTGACACCAAGACCAACGAGCGTCTGGCTTCGCTCGATGACCCGTTCAGCGTATTCCGCTGCCGGGGCATCATGAACTGCGTCAACGTATGTCCGAAAGGCCTGAACCCGACTAAGGCCATCGGTCACATCCGTAACATGCTGCTTTCGAGCGGCGTGTGATTCAGCTGCTGTAACCGCTGTACCGTAGAGGCTGTGGCGCGGGCTTCAACCCGCGTCATGGCTATAACCAGAGCAGTAGTCACAAGCTGCAGCTCTTATTTTGAAGAAATGAGACAAGCAGGGGCATCCGGGCTGGTACCCGGACTATCAGTGTGATCCTAAGTGGCTTGTTTTAGTCGCTGCATTCGGACTTCTGCAAGTTTGCTCGGTGTCGACACCGATGGTGTTCCCCTAACCGAGGGTGACCAAGCATGCAAGAAAGCGTGATGCAGCGCATGTGGAACAGCGCCTACCTTTCAGGTGGAAACGCTGCCTATGTGGAAGAGCTTTATGAGCTCTACCTGCACGACCCTAACGCTGTGCCAGAAGAGTGGCGCACCTACTTTCAGAAGTTGCCTGCCGACGGCAACTCTGCCACTGATGTTTCGCACTCGACGATTCGCGATCATTTCGTGCTGCTGGCAAAGAACCAGCGCCGCGCTCAACCGGTTTCCGCCGGGAGCGTGAGCAGTGAGCACGAGAAGAAGCAAGTTGAAGTGCTGCGATTGATCCAGGCCTACCGTATGCGTGGCCACCAGGCAGCCCAGCTTGACCCGCTGGGACTGTGGCAGCGTCCTGCACCTGCAGACCTGTCGATCAATCATTACGGCTTGACCAATGCCGATCTTGATACGACCTTCCGTGCCGGCGACCTGTTCATCGGCAAAGAGGAAGCGAGCCTACGCGAAATTCACGAAGCGTTGCAGCAGACATATTGCCGCACCATCGGCGCTGAATTTACGCATATCACCGATTCCGAGCAGCGCCAGTGGTTCCAGCAGCGTCTGGAAAGCGTGCGTGGTCGTCCGACGTACTCCGCCGACATCAAGAGCCACCTGCTTGAGCGCGTGACTGCCGGTGAAGGTCTGGAAAAATACCTGGGCACCAAATACCCGGGCACCAAGCGTTTCGGTCTGGAAGGCGGCGAAAGCCTGATTCCGATGCTCGACGAACTGATCCAGCGTTCCGGTTCCTACGGTACCAAGGAAGTCGTCATCGGCATGGCCCACCGTGGTCGTCTGAACGTGCTGGTCAATACCTTCGGCAAGAACCCGCGTGAGCTGTTCGACGAGTTCGAAGGCAAGAAGAAGGTCGAGCTGGGTTCCGGTGACGTTAAATACCACCAGGGCTTCTCCTCCAACGTGATGACCGCCGGCGGTGAAGTTCACCTGGCCATGGCGTTCAACCCGTCCCACCTGGAAATCGTTTCCCCGGTGGTCGAAGGTTCGGTTCGCGCCCGTCAGGATCGTCGTAACGATTCGACCGGTGAGAAGGTTCTGCCGATCTCCATCCACGGTGACGCGGCATTCGCCGGTCAAGGCGTGGTCATGGAAACCTTCCAGATGTCCCAGACCCGCGGTTTCAAGACCGGCGGTACTGTGCACATCGTGATCAACAACCAGGTCGGTTTCACCATCAGCAACCCGCTGGACTCGCGTTCCACCGAGTACGCCACCGACGTTGCCAAGATGATCCAGGCGCCGATCCTCCATGTGAATGGTGATGATCCGGAAGCCGTGTTGTTCGTGACCCAGTTGGCCATCGACTATCGCATGCAATTCAAGCGTGACGTGGTAATCGATCTGGTCTGCTACCGTCGTCGCGGCCACAACGAGGCCGACGAGCCAAGCGGCACCCAGCCTCTGATGTATCAGCAGATCACCAAGCAGCGCACCACCCGTGAGCTGTACGCTGATCGTCTGACTCAGGACGGTACGCTTGATGCAGAGCGTGTTCAGGCGAAAGTCGACGAATACCGCAACGCGCTGGACAACGGTCTGCACGTAGTGAAAAGCCTGGTCAAAGAGCCGAACAAAGAGTTGTTCGTGGACTGGCGTCCGTATCTGGGCCACGCCTGGACTGCGCGTCACGACACCCGTTTCGATCTGAAAACCCTGCAGGAACTGTCCGCCAAGCTGCTGGAAATTCCGGATGGCTTCGTGGTTCAGCGCCAGGTTGCGAAGATCTACGAAGACCGTCAGAAGATGCAAGCCGGCGGCCTGCCGATCAACTGGGGTTACGCTGAAACCATGGCGTACGCGACCCTGGCGTTCGAAGGTCACCCGATTCGCATGACCGGTCAGGACATCGGCCGCGGTACGTTCTCGCACCGTCACGCTGTTCTGCACAACCAGAAAGACGCTGGCACTTACGTTCCGCTGCAGCACCTGTACGACGGTCAGCCACGCTTTGACCTGTACGACTCGTTCCTGTCGGAAGAGGCCGTTTTGGCGTTCGAATACGGCTACTCGACCACCACGCCGGATGCGCTGGTGATCTGGGAAGCCCAGTTCGGCGACTTCGCCAACGGTGCCCAAGTGGTTATCGACCAGTTCATCACCAGTGGCGAGCACAAGTGGGGCCGTCTGTGCGGTCTGACCATGCTGCTGCCGCACGGTTACGAAGGTCAGGGTCCTGAGCACTCCTCGGCACGTCTGGAGCGTTACCTGCAGCTGTGCGCCGAGCACAACATTCAGGTAGCCGTACCGACCACGCCTGCGCAGATCTACCACTTGCTGCGTCGTCAGGTGATTCGCCCGCTGCGCAAACCATTGGTCGTGCTGACGCCGAAGTCGCTGCTGCGCCACAAGCTGGCCATCTCGACTCTGGAAGATCTGGCCGAAGGTTCGTTCCAGACCGTTATCCCGGAAATCGATGCTCAAGACCCACAAAAGGTCGAGCGCGTTGTTCTGTGTAGCGGCAAGGTCTACTACGACCTGCTGGAAAAGCGCCGTGCCGAAGGCCGTGACGATATCGCCGTCGTGCGTATCGAGCAGCTGTATCCATTCCCTGAGGACGACTTGATTGAAGTCCTGGCTCCGTACACCAACCTCAAACATATCGTTTGGTGTCAGGAAGAGCCGATGAACCAGGGAGCCTGGTACTGCAGCCAGCACCACATGCGCCGCATCGTTGGCAAACACGACAAATCTCTCGTACTTGAGTACGCGGGCCGTGATGCCTCCGCTGCACCTGCTTGTGGTTACGCATCGATGCACGCCGAGCAGCAGGAAAAACTGCTGCAAGACGCGTTTACCGTTTAATGCCTTCGCGCACTTGAAACCGAATTTAAGGAACTACAGATAATGGCTATCGAGATCAAAGCCCCCACTTTCCCGGAATCGGTTGCCGATGGCACCGTTGCCACCTGGCACAAAAAACCGGGCGACGCTGTCAAGCGCGACGATCTGATCGTTGACATCGAAACCGACAAAGTCGTACTGGAAGTGCTGGCTACTGCTGATGGCGTGCTGGGCGCAATCGTCAAGAACGAAGGCGACACCGTTCTGTCCGACGAAGTCCTGGGCTCGATCGAAGCGGGCGGCGCTGCTGCCGCAGCTCCAGCCGCTGCTGCTCCGGCCGCTGCTGCTGCACCTGCTGCTGCCGAAGGCGAAGACGATCCTGTCGCTGCTCCGGCTGCTCGCAAGCTGGCTGAAGAGAACGGCATCAACATCGCTTCCGTTGCCGGCACCGGCAAGGGTGGTCGTGTGACCAAGGAAGACGTGGTTGCAGCTGTTGCTGCCAAGAAAGCCGCTCCGGCTGCCGCGCCTGCCAAGGCTGCTGCTCCTTCGGCTGCCGCTCCTGTGTTCGCCGCTGGCGACCGCATCGAGAAGCGCGTACCGATGACCCGCGTTCGCGCCACTGTGGCCAAGCGTCTGGTTGAAGCGCAATCGAACATGGCGATGCTGACGACTTTCAACGAAGTAGACATGACCGAAGTCATGGCCCTGCGTTCGAAGTACAAGGATCTGTTCGAGAAGTCCCATAACGGCGTGCGCCTGGGCTTCATGTCGTTCTTCGTCAAAGCAGCTACCGAAGCGCTGAAACGCTTCCCGGCTGTCAACGCGTCGATCGACGGTGGCGACATCGTTTACCACGGCTATGCGGATATCGGCGTTGCCGTTTCCAGCGATCGTGGTCTGGTAGTACCGGTTCTGCGTAACGCCGAGCTGATGAGCCTGGCTGAAATCGAAGGCGGCATCGCCACTTTCGGCAAGAAAGCCCGTGACGGCAAACTGTCGATGGACGAGATGACCGGTGGTACCTTCACCATCACCAACGGTGGTACCTTCGGTTCGATGATGTCGACCCCGATCGTCAACCCGCCGCAGGCAGCGATTCTGGGCATGCACAACATCATCCAGCGTCCTATGGCCATCAACGGTCAGGTCGTTATCCGTCCGATGATGTACCTGGCACTGTCCTACGATCACCGTCTGATCGATGGCAAAGAAGCTGTGACCTTCCTGGTGACCATCAAGAACCTGCTGGAAGATCCGGCTCGTCTGTTGCTGGATATCTGATAGAAGCAGTCGCGGGTTTCAAGTTTCAAGCTGCAGGAAAGGGCAGCTTGGCTTGGAGCGCGCGGCTTGAAGCTTTTCGCTAAAGAGGAATTTTTGAATGTCGCAGAAATTTGACGTAGTAGTGATCGGTGCTGGCCCTGGCGGCTACGTAGCAGCCATCAAGGCCGCGCAGCTGGGTCTGACCACTGCCTGCATCGAGAAGTACACCGACGCCGAAGGCAAGCAAGCCCTGGGCGGCACCTGCCTGAACGTCGGCTGCATTCCTTCCAAGGCGCTGCTGGACAGCTCCTGGAAATACAAGGAAGCGAAAGAAAGCTTCAACGTTCACGGTATCTCGACCGGCGAAGTCAAAATGGACGTCGCGGCGATGATTGGCCGCAAGGCTGGCATCGTCAAGAACCTGACCGGCGGCGTTGCCACCCTGTTCAAGGCCAACGGCGTTACTTCGATCCAGGGCCACGGCAAACTGCTGGCTGGCAAGAAAGTCGAAGTCACCAAGCCAGACGGTTCGGTTGAAGTCATCGAAGCTGAAAACGTCATCCTGGCTCCAGGTTCGCGTCCTATCGACATTCCACCGGCTCCGGTTGATCAGAAAGTCATCGTCGATTCGACTGGCGCACTGGAATTCCAAGCCGTACCTAAGCGTCTGGGCGTGATCGGCGCTGGTGTGATCGGTCTGGAACTGGGTTCGGTGTGGTCGCGTCTGGGTTCTGAAGTAGTTGTCCTGGAAGCTCTGGACACTTTCCTGATGGCAGCGGACACCGCTGTTTCCAAGGAAGCGCTGAAAACCCTGACCAAACAGGGTCTGGACATCAAGCTGGGCGCTCGCGTCACCGGTTCGAAAGTGAACGGCGACGAAGTCGTTGTCAGCTACACCGATGCCAACGGCGAACAGACCATCACTTTCGACAAGCTGATCGTAGCCGTTGGTCGCCGTCCGGTGACCACTGATCTGCTGGCTGCCGATAGCGGCGTGACCCTGGACGAGCGCGGTTTCGTGCACGTTGACGATCACTGCGCCACCACCGTACCGGGCGTTTTCGCCATCGGTGACGTGGTTCGCGGCATGATGCTGGCTCACAAGGCTTCGGAAGAGGGCATCATGGTTGTCGAGCGCATCAAGGGCCACAAAGCCCAGATGAACTATGACCTGATCCCTTCGGTTATTTATACTCACCCGGAAATCGCGTGGGTTGGCAAAACCGAGCAGGCCTTGAAAGCTGAAGGCGTTGAAGTTAACGTCGGCACCTTCCCGTTCGCCGCTTCCGGCCGTGCCATGGCCGCCAACGATACCGGTGGTTTCGTCAAGGTCATCGCTGATGCCAAGACTGACCGCGTATTGGGCGTGCACGTGATTGGCCCGAGCGCTGCAGAGCTGGTTCAGCAGGGCGCGATCGGTATGGAATTCGGCACCAGCGCTGAAGACCTGGGCATGATGGTTTTCTCCCATCCGACCCTGTCTGAAGCCTTGCACGAAGCTGCTCTGGCTGTGAATGGCGGCGCCATCCACATTGCCAACCGCAAGAAGCGTTAAGACACAATAAGAAACCACGGCGGTAACGGCCCGTCGTGAGCCTTGCGAGCAAGTCTCACCGCGGAATGTCCGCTGGACGCAGTCTTGCGTAGCTCAGCTACGCAAGCAGCAGTCACAGGTGGCGCGGCACTCATAAAGAGCGCAGCGCCGAATGCGCAGTACCTAACGAAGACGGTAAAAAGCATGAATCTTCACGAGTATCAGGGTAAGCAGCTGTTCGCTGAATACGGCCTGCCAGTTTCCACTGGTTACGCAGTAGACACCCCGGAAGCAGCAGCAGAAGCTTGCGACAAGATCGGCGGCAACGAGTGGGTTGTCAAAGCCCAGGTTCACGCCGGTGGTCGCGGTAAAGCGGGCGGCGTTAAGCTGGTTCGCAGCAAAGAAGACGCCAAAGCCTTCGCACAGCAGTGGCTGGGCAAGCGTCTGGTGACTTACCAGACTGACGCCAATGGCCAGCCAGTCACCAAGATCCTGGTTGAATCGTGCACTGATATCGCTAAAGAGCTGTACCTGGGCGCTGTCGTTGACCGTTCGAGCCGTCGCATCGTGTTCATGGCTTCCACCGAAGGTGGCGTGGACATCGAGAAAATCGCTCACGACACTCCAGAAAAAATTCTGAAAGCCACTATCGATCCACTGGTTGGCGCTCAGCCATTCCAGGGTCGCGAGCTGGCATTCCAGCTGGGTCTGGAAGGCAAGCAGGTTGCTCAGTTCGCCAAGATCTTCGTAGGTCTGGCCAAGCTGTTCAAGGATCACGACCTGGCTCTGCTGGAAGTGAACCCGCTGGTGATCAAGGCTGACGGCGATCTGCACTGCCTCGACGCCAAGATCAACATCGACGCCAACGCCATGTACCGTCAGCCTAAGCTGAAGACTTTCCATGATCCGTCGCAAGACGATCCGCGCGAAGCGCACGCTGCCAAGTTCGAACTGAACTACGTAGCGCTGGAAGGCAACATCGGTTGCATGGTCAACGGTGCTGGCCTGGCCATGGGTACCATGGACATCGTCAACCTGCATGGCGGCAAGCCAGCCAACTTCCTCGACGTAGGTGGTGGTGCAACCAAAGAACGCGTTACCGAAGCGTTCAAGATCATCCTGTCCGACACTAACGTCGCTGCAGTACTGGTCAACATCTTCGGCGGCATCGTTCGCTGCGACATGATTGCCGAAGGCATCATCGGCGCTGTGAAAGAAGTCGGCGTGAAAATCCCGGTTGTTGTTCGCCTTGAAGGCAACAACGCTGAGCTGGGCGCTAAAGTACTGGCAGAAAGCGGTTTGAACATCATCGCTGCTACCAGCCTGACCGACGCTGCTCAACAAGTTGTCAAAGCTGCGGAGGGCAAATAATGAGCGTCCTGATCAATAAAGACACCAAAGTTATCTGCCAGGGTATTACCGGTTCGCAAGGTAGTTTCCACACCCAGCAAGCCATCGAATACGGCACCAAGATGGTTGGCGGCGTAACTCCAGGCAAAGGCGGCACCGAGCACCTGGGTCTGCCAGTGTTCAACACCGTTAAAGATGCTGTAGCTGCCACCGGCGCTACCGCCAGCGTGATCTACGTTCCGGCTCCTTTCTGCAAGGATTCGATCCTGGAAGCGGCTTTCGGCGGCATCAAGCTGATCGTCTGCATCACCGAAGGCATTCCTACCCTGGACATGCTGGACGCTAAAGTTAAGTGCGACGAGCTGGGCGTAGTCCTGATCGGCCCTAACTGCCCAGGCGTGATCACCCCAGGCGAATGCAAGATCGGCATCATGCCTGGTCACATTCACTTGCCAGGCAAGGTCGGTATCGTTTCCCGTTCCGGCACCCTGACCTACGAAGCTGTAAAGCAGACTACTGACGCCGGTTTCGGTCAGTCGACTTGCGTCGGCATCGGTGGTGACCCGATCCCGGGTTCGAACTTCATCGACATCCTGAAGCTGTTCCAGGAAGACCCGAAGACCGAAGCGATCGTGATGATCGGCGAGATCGGCGGTTCGGCTGAAGAAGAAGCGGCTGCCTACATCAAGGCACACGTGACCAAGCCGGTTGTTTCCTACATCGCTGGTGTGACTGCTCCTCCGGGCAAGCGCATGGGCCATGCTGGCGCAATCATCTCTGGCGGCAAAGGCACTGCAGACGAGAAATTCGCTGCGCTGCAAGACGCAGGTGTTAAAACCGTGCGTTCGCTGGCAGACATCGGCAAGGCCCTGGCCGAGCTGACTGGTTGGCCTGTCAAGTAAGCCTCGCGCTTAACTGACGCTTTACCAAACAAAGGCCACCTTCGGGTGGCCTTTGTCGTTTCCGGCATTCGAGGATTTATAGACTTGCCCCCAATTACATGCAAAAACGCGACACGGAAACGTCGCGTATCGGATAGTTCGCCCTCTAACAGTGCGTTTGTGAGTCAAATTCGTTAGGCTAGCAGCCATTTTTGCGTCTGCCGCCCACAAGGCATGCAACGCGCTATACGGGTCAGTCCCATACGGATCGACAGCATTTCCCTAATCCCACAGGGCAATTCCCCTCTAAATTCCGATTCAGTAGTGTGGTATTTCCTTAATGAAAGTTTTGAAAGGTCAGGACATCCTGGCACTTGGTTTTATGACGTTTGCCCTGTTCGTTGGGGCCGGTAACATCATCTTCCCGCCTATCGTCGGTTTGCAGGCCGGACCTCACGTCTGGATGGCCGCGCTGGGCTTTCTGATCACGGCGGTCGGTCTGCCGGTGGTCACAGTCGTCGCGCTGGCCAAGGTTGGCGGGGCGATGGATGCGCTGAGCAGCCCGATCGGCAAGATCGCCGGCGGCATTTTGGCTGCTGCGTGCTACCTGGCGGTCGGCCCGTTGTTCGCCACCCCGCGTACCGCGACCGTGTCGTTCGAAGTGGGGCTGGCGCCGCTGACCGGCGAAAGTCCGCTGGCGCTGTTCCTCTACAGCTCGGTGTACTTCCTGCTGGTGTTCTTCATCTCGCTCTACCCGGGCCGTTTGCTCGACACCGTTGGGCGTTTCCTCGCGCCGCTGAAAATCATCGCGCTGGCGGTACTCGGCATCGCCGCGTTCGCCTTGCCGGCCGGTGATATCGGTAGCGGTACGCCGGAATACGTGGCAGCACCGTTCTCCCAAGGCTTCATCAATGGTTACCTGACCATGGATACCCTGGGCGCGCTGGTGTTTGGCATCGTCATCGTTAACGCGATCCGCTCCCGTGGCGTCGAGTCACCAGCGCTGATCACCCGTTACGCGATCATCGCTGGCCTGATTGCCGGTGTCGGTCTGGCGCTGGTGTATGTCAGCCTGTTCCGTCTAGGTTCCGGCAGCCACGAAGTCGCGGTCGGTGCCACCAACGGCGCTGCGGTACTGCACGCTTACGTGCAACACACCTTCGGTTCGTTGGGCAGCGGTTTCCTTGCGGTGCTGATCTCGCTGGCGTGTCTGGTGACGGCGGTCGGTCTGACCTGCGCCTGTGCTGAGTACTTCAGCCGTGTGCTGCCACTGTCCTACAAGACGCTGGTGATCATTCTGGCCGCGTTCTCGCTGCTGGTGTCCAACCTTGGCCTGACCAAGTTGATTGCGTTCTCCATCCCGGTGCTGACCGCGATCTATCCGCCATGCATCGTGTTGGTGGCCCTGAGCTTCTGCAAAGACTTCTGGCATGAACACGGCCGTATTCTTGGCCCGGTGATGCTGGTGTCGTTCCTGTTCGGCACCATCGACGCGCTGAAAGGCGCCGGTCTCGCTGACTGGATGCCTTCGCAGCTGTCTCATCTGCCGCTTAGCGAGCAAGGCCTGGCGTGGCTGGTGCCGTGCGTAATGACTCTGGTGGTCGCGGTAGTCTGCGATCGCGTGCTGGGCAAGCGCAGCGAAGCCATTGCCTGACGTTTCCTGACTCGCCACAAGCGGGTCTTGAACGCTTAAACAGAAATGCCCCGTATCAATCGATACGGGGCATTTTTTATGGGCGTCAGGCAGTGTCTTTTTTCCTGAGCTAACGTCGAAGGGTTGCTTAGATTCCGCATCTACATCACAAGGAACCGCATGTCGTTCATCCAAGCCAACCTGATTCACCTGCTCGCCGCCGTCTGGTTCGTCATCTGCTGGGGCGGCTACACCCGTTATGCCACCTGGAAGGCCCGTGATACAGCGTGCCTGGCCAGCGTCCTGCACCTGTATCGCGAGGACTGGATGCGCCGTATGTTGCTGCGTGACAACCGTATCGCCGACGCCAGCGTGATCGGCAACCTGGAGCGCAACGCCTCGTTCTTCGCCTCCAGCACACTGATCATCCTCGCCGGTATTCTCACTGTGCTGGGTGCGTCTGAACGGGCGGTGTCGTTGCTGGCGGACATACCGATGGTACAGCAGGCGTCGCAGGGCATGTCGGAGATCAAGTTGCTGTGTCTGGCGCTGGTGTTTGTCTACGCGTTCTTCACCTTCAGCTGGTGCATGCGCCAGTACAACTTTGCGGCGATCCTGATCGGCTCGGCGCCCATGATCGGTGAGCGTCAAGTCTCGGAGCAGGAGCGCAAGGCCTTTGCTTCGCGGGCGGCGCGGGTGATTTCGATGGCAGCCAACCAGTTCAACTTCGGCCTGCGCTCCTACTACTTCGGGATGAGCATGCTGGCCTGGTTCGTCAGCCCATGGTTGTTCATGATCATGAGCGCCGGCGTGGCCGTCGTCTTGTATCGCCGCGAATTTCATTCCGACGTTCTCGATGTGATGGTCTATACCCCTACAGAGGCGCCCATCCCCGAGGCGAACAAAGAGGCCGTTTGATGAGTATTCCGTTCTGGTGTGTGTTTATCAGTGCGCTGTTGATCTATATCGCGCGCATGCCGGTGGGCAAAGCCATGAAAGAGCAGGGCGGTTACAACAACCACCTGCCGCGCCAACAGCAGGCGCAACTGACCGGTTATGGCGCAAGGGCGCTGGCGGCCCACCAGAACAGCATCGAAGCGTTCATCCTGTTTGCCGTGGGTGTACTGATGGCGCACACCACGCAAACCCAAGGGTGGTTGATTGATGCCTTGGCGATTATTTTCGTGATCGCACGGATTATCTACTTGTGGTTTTACCTGGCGGATCTACCCAAGCTTCGCAGCTTGGTCTGGCTGGTCGGCTTAGTGTGTTCGTTGTTGCTGATGATTAGTCCGACTTTTAGAACCGTGTTGCTCTAAGTCGACAGTACCGATAAATTCCAGTCAAAAGAAAACCCGCACTTGGCGGGTTTTCTTTTGTTACACCGAAGAGCAAATTATTGCTTCTTGGCAGCTTCTTCTTGTGCAGCTTTGTTCGATTCAGCCTGAGCTTCGGCAGCTTTTTGGTTTTCTTGCGCTGCGTCGTTCACTTTATCCTGTGCTTTGTTCATGTCTTGCTGAGCCTGCTCAGCATGTTGGTTGGCATCTTGAGCTTTGTCCTCGGATTTTTTATCGCAGGCAGCGAGACCGAGGGACGCGGTCAACATCAAGGCAATAGCTAAAGTCTTACGCATGGGGTGTTTCTCCTTATGGAAAATAACTACTAGCCTTAAGAACTCAGCGCCGAGGGTTAAGTTCCTCATTTCTTTCAGATATATAAGTTTGTTTTGCGACGGAACTTTTGCTGTTCCGGTTACTACTCAATACAGGCTCTAACGAGAGTAATTATCAAATGGCCGAAAACCCCGTTTTTGAGCGCGCGACGCGTTTTCTTTCGGCATTGCGTCACTGTCAGGTACTGGGTTTGCAGGTGCACAGCGCCTCCAGTGAAGGACTTACAGTGATCCTGCCGTACAGTCCGAAAATCGTCGGCAACCCGCAAACCGGGGTGATTCATGGCGGGGCAATCACCTCGTTGATGGACACGGCCTGCGGGATGTCGACGTTGTGTGTGCTGCCGGTATTCGAAGTCTGCCCGACCCTTGATCTGCGCATCGACTACATGCACGCCGCTGAACCCCACAAAAATGTCTACGGCTTCGCTCAGTGCTATCGCGTTACGACAGATGTGATCTTCGCCCGCGGTTTTGCCTATCAGGATGATCCCGAACAGCCAATCGCTCATGTTGTTGGCACGTTCATGCGCATGGGCAAAAACATTAAAGGCGCCAAGGGTTTCGGCGGCGCCATCAAGAGTGAAGGCCAATGAGCAGCGACTTCAAGGATCAGTTGCAACTGGCCCACGCGCAGGGCGACTACGCGCCGTTGCTTAAGTTGATCCCCTATGCCGGTCTGATCGGCATCGAGTGCTCGCGGGTCGGTGATGAACTGTTGTTCAAGCTGCCGGCGAACAAGGACAACATTGGTAACCCTTTGTTGCCGGCGATCCATGGCGGGGTGATTGCCGGGTTCATGGAGCTGGCTGCAGCGCTGCATCTACTGATTTTTACCGGGGCGCCGGGTGTGCCGAAGATCATCGACTTTTCTCTCGACTACCTGCGTGCCGGGCAGTTTCGTGATACGTGGGCCAAGTGTCAGGTCTGTCGTCAGGGGCGGCGAGTGGCCAACGTCGCCGTCACCGCGTGGCAAAGCACAGAGAGCGAACCGATTGCCACCGCCCGAGCACACTTCAAAATCGATGAGCCCTTGAAATCCTGAACACTGCCCCAAACTCAGATGACAACCCGCCGCAGACCATTCAGGTCGCGGCCAATGCCATCTGATTGGAGTTTGATGACCATGAGTGTGGAAACTCAAAAGGAAACCCTGGGCTTCCAGACCGAGGTAAAGCAGCTGCTGCACCTCATGATCCATTCGCTGTATTCCAACAAGGAAATTTTCCTTCGCGAATTGATCTCGAACGCCTCTGACGCTGTAGACAAGCTGCGCTTCGAAGCCCTGGCCAAGCCGGATTTGCTCGAAGGTGGCGCTGATCTGAAAATCCGTGTGAGCTTCGATAAAGACGCCAAGACCGTCACCCTCGAAGACAACGGTATCGGCATGAACCGTGACGATGTGATCACCCACCTGGGGACCATCGCCAAATCGGGCACCGCCGATTTCATGAAAAACCTGTCCGGCGATCAGAAGAAGGATTCGCACCTGATCGGCCAGTTCGGCGTAGGTTTCTACTCGGCCTTCATCGTTGCCGACCAGGTTGACGTGTACAGCCGTCGTGCCGGCACTCCTGCCAGCGAAGGTGTGCACTGGTCGTCGAAAGGCGAGGGCGAATTCGAAGTCGCTAACATCGAAAAACCTGAGCGCGGCACTCGCATCGTTCTGCACCTGAAAGCGGCAGAAGACGAGTTCGCTGATGGCTGGCGTCTGCGTAACATCATCAAGAAGTACTCCGACCACATCGCGCTGCCGATCGAGCTGCCGAAAGAAGTCACCGCAGCCGAAGGCGAAGAAACACCAGCCGTTGAATGGGAAACCGTCAACCGCGCCAGCGCCCTGTGGACCCGTCCTCGCACTGACGTGAAGGACGAGGAATACCAGGAATTCTACAAGCACATCGCTCATGACTTCGAGAACCCGCTGGCCTGGAGCCACAACAAGGTCGAAGGCAAACTCGAATACAGCTCGCTGCTGTACGTGCCGGCCCGCGCACCGTTCGATCTGTACCAGCGCGAAGCGCCGAAAGGCCTGAAGCTGTACGTGCAGCGCGTGTTCGTCATGGATCAGGCCGAGTCGTTCCTGCCGCTGTACCTGCGCTTCATCAAAGGTGTGGTCGATTCCAACGACCTGTCGCTGAACGTGTCGCGGGAAATCCTGCAGAAAGACCCGATCATCGATTCGATGAAATCGGCGCTGACCAAGCGCGTACTCGATATGCTGGAAAAACTGGCGAAGAACGAGCCTGAGCAATACAAAGGCTTCTGGAAAAACTTCGGTCAGGTCATGAAAGAAGGCCCGGCAGAAGACTTCGCCAACAAAGAGAAAATTGCCGGTCTGCTGCGTTTTGCATCGACCAACGGTGACGACGGCGAGCAGATCGTCGGTCTGGCCGATTACCTGGCACGCGCCAAGGAAGGTCAGGACAAGATCTACTACCTCACCGGCGAAACTTACGCGCAGGTCAAGAACAGCCCGCACCTGGAAGTCTTCCGCAAGAAAGGCATCGAAGTGCTGCTGCTGACCGACCGTATCGACGAGTGGCTGATGAGCTACCTGAGCGAATTCGACGGCAAGAGCTTTGTCGACGTGGCACGCGGTGACCTCGATCTGGGCAACCTGGACTCGGAAGAGGACAAGAAAGCCGCAGAAGAAGTTGCCAAGTCCAAAGAAGGTCTGGTTGAGCGTCTGAAAACGGCGCTGGGTGATTCCGTGGCTGAAGTGCGGGTTTCCCATCGTCTGACCGACTCGCCAGCAATTCTGGCCATCGGCGAGCAGGATCTGGGTCTGCAAATGCGTCAGATCCTCGAAGCCAGCGGCCAGAAGGTGCCGGATTCGAAGCCGATTTTCGAGTTCAACCCGGCTCACCCGCTGATCGAGAAACTCGACGGCGAGCAGAGCGAAGAGCGTTTCGGCGACCTGTCGCACATCCTCTTCGACCAGGCAGCCCTGGCTGCCGGCGACAGCTTGAAGGATCCGGCCGCGTACGTGCGCCGTCTGAACAAGCTGCTGGTTGAACTGTCGGTTTGATCACGTTGTAGAAAAACCCGCTTCGGCGGGTTTTTTCATTCTGGTGTTTAACCAATCAGGAGTCAGAAATGAGCCAAGTCACTGTACGTTCCGTGGTCTATCAGATTGACGGTCAGCCTTATGAAGGTCGTTTGGCGTTTAACGCCGAGCACAAGGACGCGCACCCGGGTTTGCTGATGGCACCGAACTGGATGGGCGTCAGCGCTGGGGCTGAGGAAATCGCTAAATCAGTGGCGGCCAAGGGCTACGTAGTATTGATCGCCGACGTCTACGGCCAGGCCGTACGTCCGCAAAACGCTGATCAGGCCGGTGCGGCGATGATGCCGCTGAAGGATGATCGTGCACTGTTGCGCAAGCGCATGCAGGCAGCGTTCGAGCAGTTGCAGAAGCAGGGTGAAGCAGCGGTCGATCTCTCGAAACTGGCGGTGTTCGGCTTCTGCTTCGGCGGTTGCTGTGCACTGGATCTGGCCCGTACCGGCGCGCCGGTGAAGGCGGCGGTTTCGTTCCACGGTACGTTGGACTCGCCGAATCCGGCGGATGCCAAAAACATCAAAGGCTCGGTGCTGGTGCTGCATGGCGCGTCCGATCCATTGGTGCCGAAGGAGCAGTTGCCGGCTTTCGAAGACGAGATGAACGCGGCGAACGTGGATTGGCAACTGCTGAGCTACGGCGGTGCCGTGCACTCGTTTACCGATCCGCACGCCAATGTGCCGGGCAAGATGATGTACGACGCGAAGACCGCTGCAAGGGCATTCAAGTCGATGCATGACTTGCTGGATGAAGTGTTCAAGGGCTGATTGCCCTCAGATCAAAAGATCGCAGCCTGCGGCAGCGCCTACATTGATCCCGTGGAGGCGCTGCCGCAGGCTGCGATCTTTTGTTTCTAATGTTTTAACGCGGCAATTCGATCCGCTCACTTTCCCCTGGCACCGTCGGCCAATCTCCAGCCGCCCATTTGCGCCGCGCCTCATCAATCGCCGCCGGATCGCTTGCGACAAAATTCCAGTTGATCCGCCGAGGCCCGTCCAGTGGGGCGCCGCCGAATACCACGGCGTGAACGTCACTCTCGGCAAACAGGCTCATCTCTTCCCCGGCCGGCAACACCACCAACGCATGCGGCTCGACTGCTTCGCCGTTCAACTGCGCATCGCCGCTTAATACATACAACGCACGTTCCTCATGCTCTGTGGGAATCAGCAGTGTGGTCGCCGTTTGCATCTTCACTTCGGCATACAGCGTAGGAGAAAGCACCGGCACTGGTGATTTCAGGCAAAAGCCTGACCCGGCAATCATCCGAATCTGCACGCCGAGGTTATCGCTGACCGGCAAGGTCGCCGCCGGGTGATGACTGTAATGGCCGGGGCCTTGTTCGTGATCCTTGGGCGAAGCCAACCAGATCTGCAAGCCGTGCATCGTGAAGATCTGATCCCACAGCGGTTCGGGCGTGCGTTCAACATGAGCAATCGCGCTGCCGGCGGTCATCCAGCTGACATCACCGGCGCTGACCACTTGATCGGAGCCTAGGCTGTCCTTGTGCAGGAGTTGGCCTTCGAACAAATAGGTGAGGGTCGACAGACCGATGTGTGGATGCTGTCGGATGTTCATGCCTTTGCCCGTCGGATAAACCGTCTCAAGCATGTGATCAAAAAACACGAAAGGCCCGACGCTGCGGCATTTGGCTGACGGCAGCGGTCGCAGAATCGGCTGGCCTTCGACGTCTTCGGCGCGCGGGCGGATGATCAGAGGTTGCGTGTCCATGGTGCATTCCAGGCTGAGCGGGTGATGCCAGAAGCATAACCCGCCGCTGGCATCAGCATGGTTATTGGCTATCGAAGCCTTGTGGGGCGTGGGTTTCGATGCTGACTTCGCTGGTGGTCATCAGCTTGTGGATCGGGCAACGATCGGCCACGCGCAGCAATTCTTCGCGCTGGGCATCGGTGAGCACGCCTTTGAGGGTGAGCGTGACGTGCAGGGCGTATTTGCCTTTCTGCTCCTGGCTGTTGTCGCGTTTCACTTCGACACCCACGCCGGTCAGCGGGATGTCTTTTTTCTTCGCGTACATCTTCAGGGTCAAGGCCTTGCACGCACCGAGGGCGGCGTCGAAGTAGTCGTGCGGCTCTGGCGCCGAGCCTTCGCCACCGGCAGCAACCGGCACGTCGGCAAACAATTCGTGGTCATCGATTTGTACGGTGTGACGAAAACCTTCAGCGGAGACGGTATTGACGGTAACAGTCATGGGAACCTCACTGGCAGTAGGAAAAGTCGTTCGATCAAAAAAGACCTTGCAGTTATAGAGCATTCCCACCGGCGCGCGTTCCACTTTCCTGCGGGATGAACCCTTGTTGTCAGGGCGGGGTCTAGGCTATGCCTACTTGTCGGAGATTACTTGTGTCCCTGTATCGTTTGAGTCTCGCCTGTCTTCTGCTGTTTGCGGGTACTGCCAGTGCCCGCGAATACACCTACAGCGATGCACACCTGCATTACGTGGATTTTTTCCAGGAAACCGCCGGCATGCCGAAACTGCTGACGGCGATGAAAGAAAACTCCATTGAGCACGTGATGATTTCCGGCATCCCCGTGGCGAAAAAGTGGCACGAAGACGAACCCAAGCGTCCGCGCTATTACGCCGGCGATGATGCCGATGCCTATTGGTACAGCGCCACCGATGTGATCGTCGCCGATGCGGTGCAAAAACTGACGCCTGAGCAGCGTCCGTACTTTCATCCGTTTCTCTCTGGCTTCAACCCCAACGACAAGAACTCCGCCGCGCATATCCAGCGCATGCTCGATCTGTATCCGGGGCTGTGGCAGGGCATTGGCGAAGTGTTTACCCGCCATGACGACCTCACGGCGCTGACCTCTGGTGATACGCCGCGCGCCAACAACGAGGCGATGACGAAGATCTATCATCTGGCGGCGGAAAATGATCTGCCGGTGATGCTGCATTCCAACATCACTTCCAAACGTGAGAAAAATCCGTTGTACCTGAAGGAAATCGAAGAGCCGCTGCGTAATCACCCGCACACACGGTTCATCTGGGCTCACGCTGGCACTAGCGCGGAAATCCATCGGCATCAAACACATCTGGATTTTCTCCTGCCGACCCTCACGCGCATGCTTGAGGCGTATCCGAATCTGTTGATCGACTTGTCGTGGAGCATGCTCTCGCCGTATTTGTTGGACGAACAGGGCCAGCCGCGTCCGGAATGGTTGGCGCTGGTCAAACGCCACCCTGAGCGCTTCATGATCGGTTCCGATGTTGTAGGGCGGTTCAACAAGCTCGGTAAGGAAATGCACAGCTTCAAACCGTTTCTGGACGCTTTACCCGAAGACGTAGCGCGCAAAGTCGCAAAAGATAACTTTCTGGCGATCTTGCCGCGAACGGAGCTTAAGTCCGGCAAAACCACGCTGAATCGTTAATGCCGAGTGTTCGAAGTATTAAGGCCTTTTGATATCACCTTTTGGTCTTACGCAAATTTCAGCCGGGCCGATACCTTCTAAAGCAACCAGCTGCAGGGTTGATGCAGCGCTTTTGGAAGGAACCAGCGCAATGAGTATCCGTAGTCTCAATATTGCCCCGCGTGCGGGCCTCGGTTTTGGCTTGTTGGCCCTGATGGTGTTTGCCCTTGGGGCGTTCGCCCTGCTGCAAATGTCGAACATGCGTGCCCAGTCCGACGAGGTCGACAACAACTGGCTGCCCAGCGTGATGGCGGTCGGCGAAATGAGTCAGGACATGCTGCGTCTGCGTGCGCTGACCATGCGCCTGTTGCTCAACCGCGATGCGCAGGCACTGCAGCAGAATGTCGCCAAGCTCAATGAACTTCGGGGTGCGCTCAGTCAGGCTCAGCAGCGTTACGACGTGTTGATCGTGCTGCCCGAGGAGCGCCGACTGTTTGATCGCTTCAAGGTCGCCGAGCACAAATATCTGGAGCTTCAGGCGCAAGTCATGCAGTTGTCTGCTCAGAACCGGGTGGAGGAGGCGGCGGCCATCCTCAATGGCGAGATGAGCCCCTTGGCCGACGAGATTGCGGTCACCCTGCGTGAATTGGTCGAGCTGAATAAACATAATGCCAATCTCGCCACCGAGGCTGCGCGGCTGGTCTTCACCAATTCGCGTGTGTGGGTCGGGGTCATGATCGGCATAACGGCGATTGTCACCATCGGCCTGGCGCTGTTGCTGACCCGCAGTATCGTACTGCCGTTGGCGCAATCATTGGGCGTGGCGCAAGTGGTGGCGGGCGGTGACTTGACCGGCGACATCAGCATTTCCGGCAAGGATGAGCCGGCGCGGCTGCTGCAGGCGCTCAAGAGCATGCAGCACAATTTGCGCGACACCATTCGGAAGATCTCGGAGTCGTCGAGTCAATTGGCTTCGGCCTCGGAAGAACTGAGCTGTGTCACGGAAGACGCCACGCGAGGGTTGCATCAGCAGAGTCTGGAGATCGAGCAGGCAGCCACGGCGGTCAATCAAATGACTGCAGCGGTGGAGGAGGTGGCCAGCAACGCTGTGGCGACATCCGAGGCCTCGCGCGAGTCCGACCGCATTGCTCAGCATGGTCGTGAGCAGGTGCGGCAGACCGTGACTTCAATCGAATCCCTCGCCGAGGACGTTACGGCCAACGCAACGCAAGTCGAAGACCTTGCACAGAAGGTTCATGGCATCAGTAAAGTTTTGGACGTGATTCGTTCGATTGCCGAGCAAACCAACCTGCTGGCGCTGAACGCGGCGATTGAAGCGGCCCGGGCCGGTGATGCCGGGCGTGGGTTTGCAGTGGTGGCGGATGAGGTGCGGGCATTGGCGCATCGTACTCAGCAGTCGACGCAAGAAATCGAGCAAATGATTGGCGGCATTCAGCAGGGCACCGATTCGGCGGTCAGTTCGATGCAGCGAAGCAATGTACGGGCGCGTTCGACGCTCGAATTGGCAAAGGCAGCCGGGACTGCGCTGGAGGAAATCGCCTCGGCGTTCACCTTGATCAATGAGCGCAATCTGGTGATTGCCAGCGCCTCGGAAGAGCAGGCAGCGGTGGCGCGGGAGGTGGATCGCAATTTGATGAATATTCGTGATTTGGCGATGCAGACGTCGGCGGGCGCCAATCAGACCAGTGCGGCGAGCCAGGAGTTGTCGCGGTTGGCAGTGGATCTGAAGAGCATGGTGGCGAAGTTCTCGGTCTGAGTGTGTGCTGATCCTGATGTTGCCCTCACCCTAACCCTCTCCCGGAGGGAGAGGGGACTGACCGTGGGAGATTGGCGAGTTACGTCGACCTGAACATTCTTTGGTGAATCCACAATCGACTCGATCTTTCAGGTCGATGCATAGCGCCAGACATCTCGGTTGGCTCCCTCTCCCTCGGGAGAGGGCTGGGGTGAGGGGCGAGCCAGGCACAAATCTCCAGTCCAGCAGACGAAAAAAAGCCCCGCATTTTGCGGGGCTCTTTGCTATAGCGGTGAATCAGCTGCCTTTGACAGCCTTGCCGTTGACCGTGCCGTCCTGGAGCATGATGTTGTACTCCTTGCCGTCGGTTTCAACCTGTTGCAGGCGAACCAGCAGGTAATCCCAATCCTTGGCGAACCACAGGACGGTGATGCGCTTGCTTTGTGTCGGGTCGCGTACGCGCTCGACCTTGATTGCATCGATCTTGCCGGCCTTGGTCTCGACTTTTTCCGAGCCCAGTACGCGGAAGTCGTAGGTATCGACTTCGCCGTCATCGACCACTTGGTAGCTCATGGTTTTCTTGCCAGCGGCGACGTCATGTTGCAGTGCCAACTGATAAGTGGATTTGTCGACCATGCCACGGTTCAGCGGGATCTTCACCGCGTCGCCACGGTCGGTGCCGGTGACCATTTTGCTGTTCCAGTCGAAATCCAGATCAGCCTTCTTGGCCTTGCCCAGACCGCCACGTTCAAAGTGGTAGGACTGTGGCAGCAAGGTGTCCTTGTCCAAAGTCAGGGTGCTTTCTTCACTCAGGCTGGCAATCATCATCGAGGCCTTGAAGCTGAGTTTCCAGACACCGTTGGCTTCCTTGGTCAGGCTGCGTTCGGCGGTGCCGCTCATGGGCAGCTGCTTCCAGTCGGCGGTGTAGCTGGCGGAGAACGGTTGAAGGTCTGCCGCCTGTGCGAAAGGCAGGGCGAGCAGTGCGCAAGCGAAGAGCAGGGCGCGACGCATAATATCTCCTAGTTTCGAATCAAGTGGCCGCTGGCCGCGAGTAACTGGCCGTCCAGTGAAGCACCTTGCTCACCGAGTGCCAGTCGCCCTTCGGCAAACCAGCGTACGGCCAGCGGGTAGATCAGGTGTTCCTGAACATGCACTCGCTGCGCAAGAGTCTGCGGCGTGTCGTGCAACTCTACCGGTAATACTGCCTGTACGACCAGTGGCCCGCCATCGAGTTCCTCGGTCACGAAGTGTACAGAGCAGCCGTGCTCCTTGTCGCCGGCCTCCAGCGCGCGCTGATGAGTGTGTAACCCTTTGTATTTGGGTAGCAGCGACGGATGGATGTTGAGCAGGCGACCCTGATAGTGGCGAACGAAGTCAGCGCTGAGAATGCGCATGAATCCGGCCAGCACCACGAGCTTGGGATTGAATTCGTCGATCAGTTCGATCAGAGCAGCATCGAAGGCCTCGCGACCTTCAAATGCCTTGTGATCCAGTGAGCGGGTGGCGATACCCGCATCACTGGCGCGTTGCAGGCCGTAAGCGTCGGCGCGGTTGGAAATCACCGCAGCGATGCGGACCGGGCTGTCGCCGGTCCGCGTGCTGTCGATCAGAGCCTGCAAGTTACTGCCGGTGCCGGACAACAGCACCACGACATCACAGGTTGCGGACATTAATGAGCCTTAAGGTTCTGCAGTTCAACCTGAGCAGCGCCTTCGGCAGCGACAGCGATCTGACCGATGACCCAAGGCTGTTCGCCGGCGTCACGCAGGGTGTTCAGAGTCACTTCAACGTGCTCCTGAGCGACGCAGATGACCATGCCGACGCCGCAGTTCAGCACGCGGTGCATTTCGGTCTCGTCAACGTTGCCTTTCTCTTGCAGCCAGTCGAAGACGGCAGGTCGAGTCCAGCTGGCCACATCAACAACGGCCTGAGCGCCTTTTGGCAGAACGCGCGGGATGTTGTCGAGCAGGCCGCCACCGGTGATGTGGGCCATGGCTTTGACGGCACCGGTGTCTTTGATCAGCTTGAGCAGCGGCTTCACGTAGATGCGGGTTGGGGCCATCAGCAGGTCGCTCAGCGGTTTGCCGTCGAGCTGGGTGTTTTCGATGTCGGCGCCGGAGACTTCGATGATCTTGCGGATCAGCGAGTAGCCGTTCGAGTGCGGGCCGGACGACGGCAGGGCGATCAGGGCGTCACCGGTGGCGACTTTCGAGCCGTCGATGATTTCCGATTTTTCCACGACGCCGACGCAAAAACCGGCCAGGTCGTAGTCTTCGCCTTCGTACATGCCTGGCATTTCAGCGGTTTCGCCGCCGACCAGCGAGCAACCGGACAGTTCGCAGCCAGCGCCGATGCCGGTTACAACCTGGGCAGCGGTGTCGACGTTGAGTTTGCCGGTAGCGTAGTAGTCGAGGAAGAACAGTGGCTCGGCGCCGCACACTACGAGGTCGTTGACGCACATGGCGACCAGGTCGATGCCGATGCTGTCGTGCTTGTTCAGGTTCAGGGCCAGGCGCAGCTTGGTGCCGACGCCGTCAGTACCGGAAACCAGCACAGGTTGCTTGTAGCCGGCCGGGATTTCGCAGAGGGCGCCGAAACCGCCCAGGCCGCCCATGACTTCCGGACGCGCAGTGCGCTTGGCGACGCTCTTGATGCGTTCGACCAATGCTTCACCGGCGTCGATGTCTACACCGGCGTCCTTGTAGCTCAGGGAGGGTTGCTTGCTCATGATCCAGGCCTTTAGGGGGGATTCAGGGGTAACGACCGAGTCCAGCGGGGCGCCGAAGTCGATGGGGCGATTGCCTCACGCGAGTTTCGAGGTGCCCGGCTGTTGCCGGTCTGCGAAGGCGCGCGATTTTATCAGGCTTGAGGGGCAGCGGCCATCCTCACGCCGACGGGCAGGGGCATATCAGCAGAAATTTTTTGCAATTGAGGCATGTGGGTGCCTGTATAAGGTGTCGCAATTAACCGTCTATCGTTATGACTGTGCAAAAACTTACCGCTGCCGTGTGAATGTTTTGCAACGGCCGATGGTCACAGCCTTGCTCAACCGGTTCACGCGGCCTGTTCCAGCCGCTCCTGTCGACGGGAATTCTCCATGCGTTTTTGTAAATTGTTGTTTGTGGGTTGTTTGTCTGTGGTCAGCCTGGCGAGTCATGCCGAAAACCTCAAAGGCCTTTATCAAGTGCGTCAGCCGGTCAGCAGCCAAGCCCCGGAAGAGCGCGATCGCGCCACTCAGGCCGCGCTGGATACTTTGGTGCTGCGCCTGACCGGCGATCCCAAGGCGCCGCAAAATCCGGGGCTGGCGGCAGTTCGCAAGGACCCGCAGCAGATCATCAGTCAGTTCGGCTTTGATGCCGGGCCGCCGGAGGTGCTGAAAGTCGACTTCGACCCGAGCAGCACCGAACAGGCATTGCGCCGCGCCGGGTTGTCTTTGTGGGGCGCCAGTCGGCCGTCGATTCTGAGTTGGTGGCTGAACGATTCCACCGAAGGTTCCAGTCTGGTCGGTGATGGTCAGGCCGCCGCCGCGCCATTGCGTACTGCCGCTCAACATCGCGGACTGCCGCTGCGTTTGCCGCTGGCGGATCTGAGTGAACAGCTTGTTGCCACAGCACCTGCGCTGGAAGGTGCTGATCCGGCGCCGTTGCGCGGTGCGTCCGAGCGCTATAACGCTGACGCCTTGCTGGCCGTGCATACCCGCGAAGAGGGCGGGCAGTGGCAGGCTAAATGGCGCTTGTGGCTGGGTGATCAAAAAGAGGCGGGCAGTGTGCAAGGGGCCGATCAGGCTGCCGTGGCTGACGCCGTGATGCTGGCGGTGGCCGAGCGCCTGGCGCCACGTTTTGTTGTCAAGCCGGGTGCTTCGGGTCAGCAGACCCTGGAAGTGCAGGGCATGAATCTTGAGCATTACGCCGCACTGTTGCGGTTACTCGAACCGTTTGGCGTGCGTCTGCAGAGTGTCGATGGCGATCGCATCGTGTATCGGGTCAATGGCAGCGCCGATCAGATGCGCGCGCAGTTGTCGCTGGCGAAGTTGCAGGAGTTGCCCGCTGAAGCGCCGGTCCCGGTGGCCGCGCCGCAGCCTGCGGTGGCGGGTGCAGCGCCTGTAGCGGCTCCGGCCCCGACACCTGCTGCACCGTCGTTGCGGTTTCGCTGGTAAGTCTTTCTTTATATAGAAGCAGTAGGAGTGGTACATGGCCGATACGCGGCGTTGGTTCTGGCTCGGTGGGGTAGTCCTGCTTTGCGCGTTTGTGTGGTTGCTGCATCCGATCCTCACGCCGTTTCTGGTGGCGCTGCTGTTGGCTTATCTGTTCGATCCGCTGGTGGATCGGTTGGAGAAGCTCGGTTTGTCGCGCACTTGGGGCGTGATCGCGGTGTTTGCCTTATTCACCCTGATCGTCACGGCGCTGATGCTGGTGCTGGTGCCGATGCTCGCCAAGCAGTTGCTGCGTTTGTACGAACTGGCTCCGCAAATGCTCGACTGGTTGCAACACACCGCTGTGCCGTGGGCGCAGTCGAAACTGGGCTTGTCTGACGGGTTCTGGAAGTTCGACAAGGTCAAAGCGGCGATCAGCGAACACATGGGCCAGACCACCGATATCGTCGGTGTGGTGCTGAGCCAGGCAACCGCATCGAGTCTGGCGCTGATCGGCTGGCTGGCCAATCTGGTGCTGATCCCGGTGGTGAGTTTCTACCTGCTGCGTGACTGGGACGTGATGATGGCCAAGATCCGCAGCCTACTGCCGCGTGATCGTGAAGAGCGAGTGGTAGCACTGGCTGGCGAATGCCATGAAGTGCTTGGGGCGTTTGTACGCGGGCAGTTGCTGGTGATGTTGGCACTGGGCGTGATTTACGCGGCGGGGCTGATGATCGTCGGCCTGGAGCTGGGATTGTTGATTGGCCTGATCGCGGGTCTGGCGGCGATTGTGCCGTACATGGGCTTTGTGATCGGCATCGGCGCGGCGCTGATCGCCGGGTTGTTCCAGTTCGGTGGCGATCTGTACCCGATGATCGGGATCGTCGCAGTGTTCATGGTCGGTCAGGCGTTGGAAGGCATGGTGCTGACGCCGTTGTTGGTGGGTGACCGGATCGGCCTGCATCCAGTGGCGGTGATCTTTGCGATTCTGGCTGGCGGTGAGCTGTTCGGTTTCACCGGTGTGCTGCTGGCGCTGCCGGTGGCGGCGGTGATTATGGTGCTGGTGCGCCACGTGCACGATTTGTACAAGGATTCCGACATCTATAGTGGTGTCGACGAACCGGAGTTGTAACTTCATCATGGACGGCCCGGCATTGCGCCGGGTTGGCCCGTGTTTTGCGGGCACTACTGGCACGGCAGCGTCAGAGAATCTGCCATAAAACCAGTGTGTTAACGCAAACCTTTGATTTTGCTTGGACTCTGTCGCATTGTGCGCTCAGCTTCACGGGTATAAACTTCGCAAACTTTACACAGAGGCCACTAACGGTTCCTTGAGAACTGTTCAGTCAGCATGAAACCGATTCAGCTGCCCCTAGGTGTGCGTCTGCGTGACGACGCCACCTTCATCAACTACTACCCAGGCGCCAATGCCGCTGCACTCGGCTATGTCGAGCGCCTATGCGAAGCCGACGCCGGCTGGACAGAAAGCCTGATCTATCTGTGGGGCAAACATGGCGTAGGGCGTACGCATCTGTTGCAGGCAGCGTGTCTGCGTTTCGAGCAGATGGGTGAGCCGGCGGTTTACCTGCCCCTGGCGGAGTTGATGGATCGCGGCGTCGAGATTCTCGACAACCTCGAGCAGTACGAGCTGGTTTGCCTGGATGACTTGCAGGTGATTGCCGGCAAGGCTGACTGGGAAGAGGCGATGTTTCATCTGTTCAACCGCCTGCGTGACAGCGGTCGGCGTCTGCTGATCGCGGCATCCACTTCGCCGCGTGAACTGCCGGTCAAACTGGCTGACTTGAAATCACGCCTGACCTTGGCGCTGATATTCCAGATGCGCCCACTCTCCGATGAAGACAAGCTGCGTGCCCTGCAATTGCGTGCATCGCGTCGTGGTCTGCACCTGACCGATGAAGTCGGGCATTTTATTTTGACCCGCGGGACCCGCAGCATGAGCGCATTGTTCGACTTGCTCGAACAGCTCGATCAGGCCTCTTTGCAGGCTCAGCGCAAGCTGACAATTCCCTTCCTCAAAGAAACGCTAGGCTGGTAAATCCAAGGCTTTCAGCGGGTTTCGGCATATTTCAGGCGCCAGAAAATCCGCTTTCCTGCACGTTGTGCAGGCTGCGTTTCGATTCAAATGGGCTTAAGCGCTTAGATGTAAACGAGAAACCGAGAAGTCACAAAAAGATCGATTGAATTTGCAAATGAGGTTGATAGCGGGCATAGTCTCGGCTTCTTTACAACTATCAGCCACGGTCGTGCCCATGCTAAAGCGCTTCGCACCCCTCGTGCCTCTCGCACTCGTCACCCTGTTGTACGGTTGTGCTGCTCATTCTCCAGTCCAAGAGCAGCCTCAACAGGTTAAAAATTCTGCCACTGCCCAGTCTTCCGTTATTTACCAGGAAGAGCTGGACACCGAAAAAGAACTGTCGGACTTCAACAAGAAGCCTTACGAGCTTCCGGTTCTGGCCGACAGCATCCTCGAACGCGGCATGTCCCTGATCGGTACCCGTTACCGTTTCGGCGGTACCTCCGAAGCCGGTTTCGATTGCAGCGGTTTCATCGGCTATCTGTTCCGCGAAGAAGCCGGCATGAACCTGCCGCGCTCCACCCGCGAAATGATCAACGTTGATGCTCCGCTGGTATCGCGTAGCAATCTCGAGCCTGGCGATCTGCTGTTCTTCGCCACCAACGGTCGTCGCGGTCGTGTCAGTCACGCCGGGATCTACCTGGGTGACAATCAGTTCATTCACTCCAGCAGTCGTCGCAGCGGCGGTGTTCGCATAGACAGCCTGGGTGACAGTTACTGGAGCAAGACCTTCATCGAAGCCAAACGTGCTTTGGCGAACGCTCCTACTGTAGTGACTGCTCGCAAGTAATTTTCCCGTTGTCGCCGCATTCGCGGCGACAAAAACGGCTTCCGGTAACGGAGTAGACCTATACTTTACAAGGTGAAGTTAAAGTCTTACTTGAAGTTTGCCGCGTAGCCGCTAGAATCCTGAATCTATATTGA
Organism: Pseudomonas sp. LBUM1652; assembly: GCF_059716105.1. NCBI lineage: Bacteria > Pseudomonadati > Pseudomonadota > Gammaproteobacteria > Pseudomonadales > Pseudomonadaceae > Pseudomonas > Pseudomonas sp. LBUM1652. The sequence goes on from NZ_CP166804.1 coordinate 1,971,734, forward strand.
TGGCAAACCGCCTGCGTGCCACGCAGGCGGTTTTGTTTTCTGTCCATCCGGCAGAGAAAGCCGCAGCCAGATCAGGATGTTCTGCTTATGACCATGTCGGCCCGCCTCGCATTGATGTTCTTCGCAGCGCTACTCAGTGCCTGCGCCAGTCGTACGCCGCCTGCGCCAGTGGTTCGCGCGCCGGTGGTGTTCGGGCCTTCCCAGGCCTTTTCTCCTGCTGCTGAAGACGTGCTGTTCCGTGCGCTCGGCCTGGTCGGCACGCCTTATCGCTGGGGCGGCAATACACCGGACTCGGGATTTGATTGCAGTGGGCTGATCGGCTTCGTCTACCGTGATGCTGCCGGTATTTCTCTGCCGCGCTCCACGCGCGAGCTGATCGTCATGCAGGCGCCGAATGTCGGTAAGGAAGGATTGCAGACCGGTGATCTGATCTTCTTCGCCACCAATGGTGGTTCGCAGGTCAGTCATGCGGGGATTTACGTCGGGGAAGGGCGCTTCGTGCATGCGCCGGCAACTGGCGGCACGGTGAAGCTCGATAGCCTGTCCAAGGCCTATTGGCAGAAGGCGTATTTGAGTGCCAAGCGTGTGTTGCAGCCTGAGCATCTGGCGCGTAACCCATAATTCAAGCAGCACATCACCCAATGTAGGAGTGAGCCTGCTCGCGAAAGCGTCGTGTCAGTCGACATCATCGTTGACTGAAACACCGTTATCGCGAGCAGGCTCACTCCTACAGTTGTTTTGGGGCAGGTCAAATTATTTGGTAGAAGAAACGCGCCAAACCTTGTTCCCCACATCATCCGCCACCAGCAAGCCACCTTGCTGGTCGATCACCACGCCTACCGGACGACCCAGTGCATTCTCGTCCTTGTCGAGGAAACCGGTCAGCACATCCACCGGTTGGCCCGTTGGCTTGCCTGCCGCAAACGGCACGAAAATCACTTTATAGCCGCTGTGCGGTTTACGGTTCCACGAACCATGCTGGCCGATGAACGCGCCTTCCTTGAACTGCGCCGGCAGGGTGTTGCCCTCGGCGAACGTCAGACCCAACGAAGCGGTGTGCGGGCCGACGGCGTAGTCCGGAGCGATGGCTTTGGCGACCAGGTCAGGATTCTGCGGCTCCACCCGCACATCGACGTGCTGGCCGTAATAGCTGAATGGCCAACCATAGAAGCCGCCATCCTTGACCGAGGTAATGTAGTCCGGCACCAGATCGCTGCCGATCTCGTCACGTTCGTTGACGGCTGTCCACAGCGCGCCACTGGTAGGCTCCCACGCCAGGCCGTTAGGGTTGCGAATGCCCGAGGCAAAGATCCGGTGATTGCCGGTCGCCCGGTCCACTTCCCAGATCGCCGCGCGACCTTCTTCCTGATCCATGCCGTTTTCGCCGACGTTGCTGTTCGAGCCGACGGTGACGTACAGCTTGCTGCCGTCCTTGCTGGCGATAACGTTTTTCGTCCAGTGGTGATTCAGCGTGCCACCGGGCAGATCCGTGACCTTGATCGGCTGTGTCTTGATCTCGGTCGCACCGGCTTCGTAGTTGAAGCGCAGCAAACGATCGGTGTCGGCGACATACAGATCATTGCCAACCAGGGTCATGCCGAACGGCGAGTTGAGGTTTTGCAGAAACACCGTGCGGGTTTCGGCCACGCCGTCGTGGTCGGCATCACGCAGCAACGTAATGCGATTCGGGCTTGGTACGCCGGCTCCGGCCTTGCCCATGACTTGCTTCATCACCCAGCCTCGAACGCCTTTGCTGTCGTCAGGTTTCGGCGGGGCGTTGGTTTCTGCCACCAACACGTCGCCATTGGGCAGCACGTAGAGCCAGCGCGGATGATCGAGGCCTTCGGCAAACGCAGCCACTTGTGTGCCTGCCGCGGCAGTCGGTTTTGCGCCCTCGGGCCAGCCGATCGCCGGGGCGATATTCACCGTCGGGATCAGGGTTTTATTCGGTTCAGGCAGTTTCGGTGACGGGCCGGTGCCGTCGGTGACTTGCAGGCTGGAGGATTCACCACAGGCGGCGAGCCCTCCGGCGAGAGCGATGACGAGAGCGAGCTGGGACTTGCGCATTACTGATCTTCCCTATGAATGCATTGACCTAATCATAGAGAAGCGCGCAAGCCCGATGGTTCAACTGCTCAACCGCGGGCCTCTTTGAACAGCACGGCGATACCCGGGTGATAGTTGCCGGTTTCACTGCGCAACTTGCGATAGGCATAGGGGAAATACCAGGCGACGGCGCAGGTGTGTTCCTTCTGTAGGTCGTCGACCATGTCCTGCAGTTCTTCGGGGCTGGCGCTGTGCTGGGCTTTTTGCGGCGCAACAAACAGGCAGCCGAGCTTGAGGTCGCTGGCGAAGCTGATGCGTTTGGCGTCGCTGGTGATTTCCAGCAGGGCTTGGGTCAGGTTGAGGTTGTTGACCCGAGGCCAGCGTTGCGTGGCCTGAATGTAAGCGCGGTCTTCGCTGCCAGCGAGGAACAGATCGGCGCGGGCATTGCGTTCGCCTTCTTCGTTCTGCTTGCGCGTGGCCGTCTGTTCAAGCGTAACCAGTTCGGCCATCCAGGCTGCCGCCGAGAGCAGCCCTAGATTGGCTTTTTCGTCATGCCAGTAGGGCGTGTCGCTGTCGCCGCGCACGGCGTTGTAACGGTCGATACAGTCAAACCAGCGTTCCAGCACCGGACGCAGAAATTCCAGGCGCGGGTTGCTGATGATCATGCCTTGCATGTGGCTCACCTTATTCTTGTGTGATGTGAGATTGTGGCTCTTTGATATCACTCTTGAGACTGTGGCACAAGATTGGCGTCAGATAATTGATCGGCGGCAGTTATTCGCCCGTTGGCCCCCTCTTTAATTGACGCTCCACCCCCAACCCTCTAACCTTCGCGGCTTGTTTCAGGTGCTCTGTGGCTTGCGTCGACAGAGTGAAACAGGGAAGCCGGTGAGGGTTGTCTTCAGAGCAAGTACGACTACGATCCCGGCGCTGCCCCCGCAACGGTAAATGAGTGAAAACTGCGTCTTGTGCCACTGCTCAACAGCGGGAAGGCGCGCAGTCCGGCGAACGCCGCTCATGAGCCCGGAGACCGGCCTGATCCATCCAGCGGCATCACGGTGGGCGATGCCAGGCTTTTTGCCGTCTATTCTTGTGCCTGCCCGCCGTTATCCAGCCTCAACGGAGAGCTCCCCCATGACTGATTCCCCCGAGCGTGACGAACGCCATCTGGCGCGTATGCAGCGCAAAAAAGCCGTGATCGATGAACGCATCGCCAACTCGCCCGACGAGTGCGGCCTGGTGCTGGTCCTGACCGGCAACGGCAAAGGCAAAAGCAGTTCGGCGTTCGGCATGCTCGCCCGCGCCATGGGCCACGGCATGCAGTGCGGCGTGGTGCAGTTCATCAAGGGTCGCCACAGCACGGGCGAAGAGTTGTTCTTCCGCCGCTTCCCCGAGCAAGTGCGTTTCCACGTCATGGGCGAGGGCTTCACTTGGGAAACCCAGGATCGTCAGCGCGACATCGCCGCCGCCGAAGCCGCGTGGGAAGTGTCCCGTGAACTGCTGCGCGATCCGTCGATCGGTCTGGTGGTGCTGGATGAATTGAACATCGCCCTCAAGCACGGCTACCTCGATCTTGATCAGGTGCTCAGCGACTTGCAGGCGCGTCCGCCGATGCAGCATGTGATCGTCACCGGTCGCGGCGCCAAGCCGGAAATGATCGAGATGGGCGACACCGTCACCGAAATGGGCATGCTCAAACACGCTTTTCAGGCTGGCATCAAAGCGCAAAAAGGCGTCGAACTTTGAATCAACCACGTCACTGCCCGGCGGTACTGATCGCCGCGCCGGCCTCCGGTCAGGGCAAGACCACCGTCACCGCCGCGCTGGCCCGTTTGCATCGCAATCAGGGGCGCAAGGTGCGCGTGTTCAAGTGCGGGCCGGACTTTCTCGATCCGATGATTCTCGAGCGCGCCAGCGGTGCGCCGGTGTATCAACTGGACATGTGGATGGTTGGCGAGCAGGAGAGCCGTCGCCTGTTGTGGGAAGCCGCCGCTGAAGCTGATCTGATTCTGATTGAAGGCGTGATGGGCCTGTTCGACGGCACGCCGTCGAGCGCGGATCTGGCGCGGCATTTCGGCGTGCCGGTGCTCGGCGTGATCGACGGCACGGCCATGGCCCAGACCTTTGGTGCGTTGGCGCTGGGCTTGGCGAAGTATCAGCCGGATCTGCCATTCGCTGGCGTGTTGGCCAACCGGGTCGGCACATTGCGGCATGCGCAGTTGTTGGAAGGCAGCCTTACCGAAGGTTTGCGCTGGTATGGCGCGCTGTCCCGCGAGACCGGCATCGAACTGCCGAGCCGTCACCTCGGCCTGGTTCAGGCCAGTGAACTCAATGACCTCGATATGCGCCTGGACGCTGCCGCCGAAGCGCTTGCCAGCAGTTGCGAGGTAGCGCTGCCACCGGCCGTGGAATTTGCTGCGCCTGAGGTCATCACTGCAGAGCCGTTATTGAAAGGTGTACGAATTGCCATCGCCCGCGATGAAGCCTTTGCCTTCACCTATGGTGCGAGCCTCGATCTGCTGCGAGCGATGGGCGCCGAGTTGAGTTTCTTCTCGCCGATTCGCGACACGCAATTACCTGAGGCGGACAGCCTTTACCTGCCCGGCGGTTACCCGGAATTGCATCATGTGGCGCTGGCGCAGAACACCGCGATGCTCGACGCGATTCGCGCACACCACGCGGCGGGCAAACCGTTGCTCGCCGAGTGTGGCGGCATGCTGTATCTGCTCGATTCGTTGACCGACGTTGAAGGCACTCGTGCTGAACTGGTGGGGCTTCTGGCGGGTGATGCGGTGATGCAAAAGCGTCTCGCCGCTCTGGCGCTGCAAGCGGTGGATCTGCCAGAAGGTTCGCTGCGCGGCCACACTTATCACCATTCCCTGACGACCACTGAATTGACACCGATAGCCCGGGGCCTGAGCCCGAATGGCGGGCGCGGGGCAGAGGCGGTTTATCGGGAAGGGCGGATGACGGCTTCGTATGTGCATTTTTATTTCCCGTCGAATCCTGCGGCTATCGCTGCGCTGTTTGCGCCTGACTCCGAAGCCGCCTTCGCGAGCAGGCTCGCTCCCACAGTTGAAACGGTGGTGACTGAAGAAATGCGATCCCTTGTGGGAGCGAGCCTGCTCGCGAAAGGGCCATGACAGACAACGCATTTTCCGAAGCCGAACGCGCAGCGGTCTACAAAGCCATCGCCGAACGCCGCGACATGCGCCACTTCACCGGTGGCACCGTCGCGCCCGAACTGCTGAGCCGCTTGCTCGAAGCCGCGCACCAGGCGCCAAGCGTCGGCCTGATGCAGCCGTGGCGATTCATCCGCATCAGCGACCGTACCCTGCGCGGGCAGATCCAGAATCTGGTGGAAGAAGAGCGCATCCGCACAGCCGAAGCGCTCGGCGAGCGCAGCGATGAGTTCATGACACTCAAGGTCGAAGGCATCAATGATTGCGCGGAAGTGCTGGTCGCCGCGCTGATGGACGATCGAGAAAAACACATCTTCGGTCGCCGCACGCTGCCGGAAATGGACATGGCGTCGCTGTCCTGTGCGATCCAGAATCTTTGGCTGGCATCGCGCGCCGAAGGCCTGGGCATGGGCTGGGTCTCGCTGTTCGAGCCGCAGGCACTCGCCGATTTGCTGAAACTGCCGGCGGGGGCCAAGCCGTTGGCCGTTCTTTGTCTTGGCCCGGTCAAGGAATTCTATCCGGCGCCGATGCTGGTACTCGAAGGGTGGGCGCAGGCGCGTCCGCTCAATGAGTTGCTGTATGAAAATTATTGGGGAGTGAGTCAATGAGTGTGGCGTTGTTGAGTGTCGCCGCAGTGGCGCTGGATGCGCTGTTGGGTGAACCGAAACGCTGGCATCCGCTGGTGGCGTTCGGCAATTTTGCCGGGCGCATCGAGCAACGTTTCAACGCCGGTGGCCGTGGCTGGCGCAGTCATGGCGTCACCGCGTGGGTGATCGCGGTGTTGCCGCTGACGTTGCTCGCCACCGCGTTTTCCTGGGCGCCGTACGTGGGCTGGATCGTCGAGATTCTCGCGCTGTATTGCGCCCTCGGCATGCGCAGCCTCGGCGAGCACGTCGAGCCAGTGGCCAAGGCGTTGCGCGCTGATGATCTGGACGAGGCGCGTACGCGTGTCGGCTATCTGGTCAGTCGCCAGACCAGCGAACTTGATAGCACCGCCGTCGCCCGCGCCGCCACCGAATCGGTGCTGGAAAACGGCAGCGACGCGGTGTTCGCCGCGTTGTTCTGGTTTGCCGTGGCGGGCGCGCCGGGCGTCGTCCTCTACCGTTTGAGCAACACCCTCGACGCGATGTGGGGCTATCGCAACGAACGCTTCGAGCGTTTCGGCTGGTGCGCGGCAAAGATCGACGACGTCCTCAACTATATTCCCGCACGCCTTGTGGCTTTGACCTACGCAGTGCTGGGCAAAACCCGACTGGCCTTGAAGTGCTGGCGCACGCAGGCGCCGAAATGGGACAGCCCCAATGCCGGCCCGGTGATGGCGGCCGGTGCCGGTGCGCTCGGTGTGGAGCTGGGTGGCCCGGCGATTTACCACGGCGAATTGCATGAGCGTCCGCAACTGGGCGAAGGCGTTCAGGCCGATGCCGACTCTATTGATCGTGGCTGGCAATTGGTTCAGCGCGGCGTATGGTTGTGGCTGCTGATTCTCTGCGTGGGGGCTGAATTCTATGCTTGAGCACGGTGGCCGGCTGCGCAAGGCTGCACTCGATTACGGTATCGCCGAGGCCGACTGGCTCGATCTGTCCAGCGGTCTGGCGCCGTGGCCGTTTGCGATCCCGGAAATCCCGCTGCGCGCCTGGGCACGCTTGCCGGAAACCGATGACGGTCTGGAGCAGGCGGCGTGCGATTACTACGGTGCATCGCAAGTGCTGCCGGTGGCCGGTTCGCAAATGGCGATCCAGTTGCTGCCGCGTTTGCGTCGGGCCGGCAAGGTCGGTGTGCTGTCGCCGTGTTATGCCGAGCACGCCGAAGCCTGGCGCCGCAGCGGCTACATCGTGCGCGAAGTGCTGGAGCAGGAAGTCGAGTTCTTTCTCGACAGCCTCGACGTGCTGGTGGTGGTCAATCCGAACAACCCGACCGGCCTGAGCCTGACCCCGGCGCGCCTGCTCGACTGGCATGCACGACTGGCCCCGCGCGGCGGTTGGCTGGTGGTTGATGAAGCGTTCATGGACAACACTCCGCAGCTGAGTCTGGCTGCGCACACCCATCAGATCGGTCTGATTGTGTTGCGCTCGTTCGGCAAGTTCTTCGGTCTGGCCGGGGTGCGACTGGGTTTTGTACTGGCCGAGCGCAAGTTGCTCAAGCTGCTCGCCGAACAGGTCGGGCCGTGGGCCGTCAGCGGGCCGACGCGGGTGCTGGGCCAAGCCTGTCTGCAAGACACTGAAGGCCACACACGCCAGCGGATTCGTAGCGATGAGGCCAGCGAACGGCTGGCGCTGTTGCTGGAACGCTACGGTTTCAAACCGCAGGGTGGTTGCGCGCTGTTTCAGTGGCTGATCACCGAGCACGCGCAAGCGCTGCACGAATTCATGGCCCGACGGGGGATTCTCCTGCGCATCTTCCCCCACAACAGCAGTGTGCGTTTCGGCCTGCCCGCCAACGCCGCTGAAGAATCCCGTCTCGAACAAGCGCTGCAAGCGTTCGCCAAGGAAATCCAATGACAACGCTGATGGTGCAAGGCACCACGTCCGACGCCGGTAAAAGCACACTGGTGACGGCGCTGTGCCGCTGGGCGACCCGGCAGGGCGTGGCGGTGGTGCCATTCAAGCCGCAGAACATGGCGCTCAACAGCGCGGTGACCGCCGACGGTGGCGAGATCGGCCGCGCGCAAGCGGTGCAGGCGCAAGCCGCGAACCTTGAGCCGCACACCGACATGAACCCGGTGCTACTAAAACCCAATAGCGATACCGGCGCGCAAGTGATCATCCATGGCCGCGCCGTCACCAGCATGAACGCCGTTGCCTATCACGACTACAAAGCCATCGCGATGAAAGCGGTGCTCGCCTCCCACGAGCGACTCAGCGCCGCGTATCCGCTGGTGATGGTCGAGGGCGCCGGCTCGCCGGCGGAGATCAATCTGCGTGCCGGCGATATCGCCAACATGGGCTTTGCCGAAGCAGTCGATTGCCCGGTGCTGCTGATCGCCGACATCAATCGTGGCGGGGTTTTCGCTCATCTGGTGGGCACGCTGGAACTGCTCTCGCCGAGCGAACAGGCACGGGTCAAAGGCTTCATCATCAACCGTTTTCGCGGCGACATTGCCTTGCTGCAGCCGGGCCTCGACTGGCTGAAACAGCGCACCGGCAAACCGGTGGTCGGCGTGCTCCCTTATGTGATGGATCTGCATCTTGAGGCCGAGGACGGCATCGATCAGCGCCAGACCGACAAGACCGAGCAGGTGTTGAAAGTGGTGGTGCCGGTGCTGCCGCGCATCAGCAACCACACCGATTTCGATCCGCTGCGTCTGCACCCACAAGTGGATTTGCAATTTGTCGGCCCGGGGCAAGCGATTCCGCCGGCTGACCTGATCATCCTGCCGGGCTCGAAAAGTGTGCGCAGTGATCTGGCCTATTTGCGTGCCAATGGCTGGGATACGGCGATCAGTCGCCATTTGCGTTATGGCGGCAAAGTGCTGGGTATTTGCGGCGGTCTGCAAATGCTCGGCGAGCAGGTGCACGATCCGCTCGGTCTGGAAGGCGCGCCGGGTTCCAGCGCCGGGCTCGGTTTGCTCGCGTTCGAAACTACGCTGGAAGCCGAGAAGCAACTGCGCAATGTGCGCGGGCGTCTGACGCTGGAAGATGCCGAGGTCAGTGGCTATGAGATTCATGCCGGTGTAACCACCGGGCCGGCGCTGGAGAATGCAGCGGTGCAGCTCGATGATGGTCGTTGCGACGGTGCGCAGAGTGTTGACGGGCAAGTGTTCGGCACCTATCTGCATGGCCTGTTCGAGTCGCCGGCGGCCAGTGCGGCGTTGCTGCGCTGGGCCGGGTTGAGCGATGTGCAGGAGGTGGATTACCACGGGTTGCGCGAGCGTGATATCGAGCGCCTGGCGGATCTGGTGGAGAAGCATCTCGATACTGATCTGTTGCGTCAGCTCTGTGGGATTTAAGTTGCCTATGGCTGCTCGAGATCCTTTTTAGGAGTGAGCCTGCTCGCGATAGCGCCAGTTGCCTCACCACATAACTTTCAGGATGTCCCCATGCTCCAACTGATCCTCGGCGGCGCCCGCTCCGGCAAAAGTCGTCTGGCCGAAAAACTCGCCACTGACAGTGCGCTGGCCGTGACCTACATCGCCACCAGCCAACCGCTTGACGGCGAGATGAACGACCGCGTCGCCCATCACCGCGCCCGTCGTCCTGCCGAATGGGCACTCATCGAAGAACCGCTCGAACTGGCCCGTGTCCTGCGCGAAAACGCCAGCGTCACGCAATGCTTGCTGGTCGATTGCCTGACCCTGTGGCTGACCAATCTGCTGATGCTTGATGACGCTGAGCGTCTCGCCGCCGAACGCGATGCCTTGCTCGACTGCTTGGCATCACTGCCGGGCGAAATCATTTTTGTCAGCAACGAGACCGGAATGGGTGTCGTGCCGCTGGGCGAATTGACTCGCCGCTATGTCGATGAAGCCGGTTGGCTGCATCAAGCTTTGGCTGAGCGCTGTCAGCGTGTTGTCCTGACCGTTGCCGGCCTGCCCCTGACTTTGAAAGGATCTGCGTTATGACCCAAACCTGGTGGCTGAACCCGTGCAAACCGGTGCATGCCGATATCGTCGAGCAAGCGGCAGCGCGGCAACAGCAACTGACCAAGCCGGCCGGTTCGCTGGGCCAGCTTGAGTCGGTGGCGGTGCAACTGGCCGGTCTGCAAGGGCAGGTGAAGCCGACGCTTGAGCAGGTCTGGATTGCGATTTTTGCCGGTGATCATGGCGTGGTCGCCGAAGGCGTATCGGCGTATCCGCAGGAAGTCACTGGGCAGATGCTGCTCAACTTCGTCAGCGGCGGCGCGGCGATCAGCGTGTTGGCGCGACAGCTCAATGCACAACTGGAAGTGGTGGATCTGGGCACGGTGACGCCGTCGCTGAACCTGCCGGGCGTGCGCCACCTGAACATCGGCCCGGGCACTGCGAACTTTGCGCAGGGTTCGGCAATGACGCAGGCCCAAGGTGAACTTGCATTGCAGGCCGGTCGCGACAGTGTGTTGCGAGCCAAAGCCGCAGGCGCGCAGTTGTTCATCGGCGGCGAAATGGGCATCGGCAATACCACTGCGGCCAGTGCGCTGGCCTGTGCCTTGCTCGATTGCCCTGTCGCGCACCTGACCGGCCCCGGCACCGGGTTGAATGCCGAGGGCGTCAGCCATAAGGCGCAAGTGATCGAGCGCGCATTAGCCTTGCACGCAGCTCAGCGTGGCGATGCCTTGCAGACTTTGTTCAACCTCGGCGGTTTCGAGGTTGCGGCGTTGGTCGGCGCGTACCTGGCGTGTGCGCAGGAAGGTATTGCGGTGCTGGTCGACGGCTTTATCTGCACAGTCGCCGCGTTGGTGGCGGTGCGCTTGAATCCGGCTTGCCGCGAGTGGCTGCTGTTCGGCCATCGCGGTGCCGAGCCGGGCCACCGTCATGTGCTGGAGACGCTGAACGCCGAACCGTTGCTGGAACTCGGCCTGCGCCTGGGTGAGGGCAGCGGTGCGGCGTTGGCGGTGCCGTTGTTGCGTCTGGCCTGTGATCTGCACGGGCAGATGGCAACGTTCGCCGAAGCCGCTGTGGCGGATCGTCCGGCATGACCTTGCATCTGGATCTGCTACGCCACGGCGAGACTGAACTGGGCGGCGGTTTGCGCGGCAGTCTCGACGATGCGCTCACTGAAAAGGGCTGGGCGCAGATGCGCGAAGCCGTGATCGCGGGCGGGCCTTGGGATCGACTGGTCAGTTCGCCGTTGCAGCGTTGCGCGCGGTTCGCCGCTGAGCTTGGCGAGCAACTGAATCTGCCGGTGCAACTGGACAAAGATCTGCAAGAGCTGCACTTCGGCGCTTGGGAAGGGCAGAGCGCCGCCGCGTTGATGGACACTGATGCCGAGGCGTTGGGGCTGTTCTGGGCGGATCCGTATTCGTTCACACCGCCGCAGGGCGAGCCGGTCAGCGACTTTTCTGCGCGAGTGTTGGCAGCGGTTGCGCGGCTAAACGCGGCGTATGCGGGTGAACGGGTGCTGTTGATCAGTCATGGCGGTGTAATGCGCCTGTTGCTGGCGCAGGCTCGGGGTTTGCCGCGTGAGCAATTGCTCAATGTCGAGGTGGTTCACGGCGCGTTGTTTTCACTCACGGTCGCCGTTGATGGTTCGCTCAAGGAAGGTCACTGACATGTTGCCGCTGTGGATCGCCCTGCAATTTCTCAGCAGTTTGCCGATTCGATTGCCCGGAATGCCGGAGCCGGAACAGCTTGGGCGATCACTGCTGTTCTATCCGTTGGTGGGGCTGCTGTTCGGCGTGATTCTGTGGGCGCTGAACTTGGTGTTGGCCGGTGCGCCATTGCTGCTACACGCAGCGTTGCTGTTGACGGTGTGGGTGTTGCTCAGCGGCGCGTTGCACCTTGATGGTCTGGCCGACAGCGCCGATGCCTGGCTCGGCGGGTTTGGTGATCGTGAGCGCACGCTGACGATCATGAAAGATCCGCGCAGTGGGCCGATTGCGGTGGTGACGCTGGTGTTGGTGTTGTTGCTCAAGTTCGCCGCATTGTTGGCGTTGATTGACCAGCAGCAGGCGGTGGCGCTGATCATCTTGCCGTTGCTCGGGCGGGCGGCGCTGCTGGGGTTATTTCTGACCACGCCGTATGTGCGTGCAGGTGGGTTGGGGCAGGCATTGGCCGATCATCTGCCGCGCAGGGCGGGGTGGTGGGGGCTGGGGATCAGCGCCTTGGCTTGTGTGGTCATCGCCGGGCTCAAGGCAATTGTTGCGCTGCTGGTCGCTGTTGGTGTGTTTGTCTGGTTGCGGCACGTGATGGTGCGGCGGTTGGGTGGGACGACCGGGGATACGGCGGGGGCTTTGCTGGAATTGCTGGAGATGGCGGTGTTGGTGGGGTTGGCGTTGTTTTAAAAGCAAAAGATCGCAGCCTTCGGCAGCTCCTACATGGGATTGCGTACCCTGTGGGAGCTGCCGAAGGCTGCGATCTTTTGATCTGTAACTTGATTTAACACAGTCGCGGGTATATACACGCACCATGCTTCCTTCTCAGTGTTTATGCACCAACCTGCGTCGCGCCGCTCGTGGCGTCAGCAGGCATTACGACGGCGCTCTCGATGGCTTCGGGATCAACGTTGCCCAGTATTCTTTGCTGTGCAATCTGCAACGTCTGGATCAACCGAGCATTTCTGAACTGGCCGAAGCCATGGGCCTGGATCGCAGCACCCTCGGGCGCAATCTGCGCGTGCTCGAAGGCGAAGGGCTGGTGGCGCTGGCTGAGGGCGAAGACATGCGCAACCGCATCGTCAAGCTCACCGATACCGGTGTGCAGCGCCTGGCGGCAGCTTTGCCGGCGTGGGAGGCGGCGCAGCAGCGGTTGATCGACCGCTTGGGTGCCGAGAAGCGTGAGACCTTGCTCAGACTGCTGGACGAACTGGCATAGCGCCGGTTTTTTCGGATTCAAGCGGGTATATACCCGCGACTGGAGAATAACAATGACATCGATGTGGCGTACGTGCGGTTGGGTGTTGCTGGGGAGTGCGCTGATCCTGGCGTTGTCATTGGGCGTGCGGCACGGTTTCGGTCTGTTTCTGTCGCCGATGAGCGCGCAGTTCGGCTGGGGGCGTGAAGTGTTCGCCTTCGCTATCGCCTTGCAGAACCTGATCTGGGGCCTGGCCCAGCCGTTCACTGGTGCGCTGGCCGACCGTTTCGGTGCGGCGAAAGTGGTATTGGTCGGCGGTGTGCTCTACGCCTTGGGCTTGGTGTGTATGGGCTTGTCCGACTCGGCGGTGACTCTCTCGCTGAGCGCCGGTTTGCTGATCGGTATCGGTTTGTCCGGCACCTCGTTCTCGGTGATCCTCGGCGTGGTCGGTCGCGCCGTGCCACCGGAGAAACGCAGCATGGGCATGGGCATTGCCAGCGCTGCGGGTTCTTTCGGCCAGTTCGCCATGTTGCCGGGTACGTTGGGGCTGATTGGCTGGCTCGGATGGTCCGCCGCGTTGCTGGTGTTGGGCCTGTTGGTGGCGATGATCGTGCCGCTGGTGAGCATGCTCAAGGACAAGCCGCTGCCGGTGCTCGGCCATGAGCAAACATTATCCGAGGCCCTGCGCGAAGCCTGTTCGCATTCCGGGTTCTGGCTGTTGGCGTTCGGTTTTTTTGTCTGTGGATTTCAGGTCGTTTTTATCGGTGTGCATCTGCCGGCGTATCTGGTCGATCAACACCTGCCGGCCACGGTCGGCACCACGGTGCTGGCGCTGATCGGCCTGTTCAACATCTTCGGCACCTACACGGCCGGATGGCTGGGTGGGCGCATGTCCAAGCCGCGCTTGCTGACGGCGCTGTATTTGTTGCGGGCAGTGGTGATCGTGTTGTTCTTGTGGTTGCCGGTGACGACGACAACGGCCTATCTGTTCGGCATGGCCATGGGGTTCTTGTGGCTGTCGACGGTGCCGTTGACCAACGGTACGGTGGCGACCTTGTTTGGCGTGCGAAACCTGTCCATGCTCGGTGGCATCGTGTTCCTGTTCCATCAGCTCGGTTCGTTCCTCGGCGGCTGGCTGGGCGGAGTGGTGTATGACCGTACCGGGAGTTATGACTTGATCTGGCAAGTGGCGGTGCTTCTGAGCCTGCTGGCGGCCGCGTTGAATTGGCCGGTGCGCGAGCGTCCGGTCGAGCGCCTGCAAGCGAGCGCCGTATGAGCCGACTCTGGCCACGTATTGCCGTCATCGCACTCGGCGGCGCCCTGCTGGCGCTGGTGTGGTGGGGCTGGCATCAGGGTGGTCTGGCCTTGATGCAGTTGGGCATGAGTATTTGCTAGAAAGAAGCCCGGCGAGTAACTTCATGGTTTGAAGACTTCTCAAGGATGCCCGACATGCTCAAGCGCTGGTGTGCTGTTCCCGCGTTGCTGATGGCGTTGACTGGCCTGGCTCAGGCCGCTGACTGTCCGGAATTGTTGCAAGGCTCGCTGCCCAAATTGCGCGCCAAGGAATCCATCGATCTGTGTCAACGCTATGCCGATAAACCGCTGGTAGTGATCAATACCGCCAGCTTCTGTGGTTTTGCGCCACAGTTCGAAGGCCTTGAGGCGCTCAATCAGCGCTACAAGGCGCAGGGGCTGGAAATGCTTGGCGTACCGTCGAACGACTTCAAACAAGAGTCCAAGGACAGCGCCGAGACCGCCAAGGTCTGCTACGCCAACTACGGCGTGACGTTCGCCATGACCGAGCCGCAAAAAGTACGCGGTGATGACGCCACGCATCTGTTCCAGGTGCTCGCTGCGCAGAGCAGTGCGCCGAAGTGGAATTTCTATAAGTACGTGGTCGATCGTCAGGGTAAAGTGATCGCCAATTTCTCCAGCCTGACCAAGCCCGATGATCCGGAATTTATTGCGGCGATCGAGAAGGCTATCGCTTCAAAACCACTGAAACCCTGATCGGCGCCCATGAAAAAGCCCCGCCTCTGCAAAGAGAGCGGGGCTTTTTAGTGGGCGAGGGATCAGCCTCGCCCAACAGCATCAGAAGCGGTAAGTAGCGCCGACACCGAAACCGTTTGCCGAGTTTTCATACTTGGAGTTGTAAGTCTGGCCACGATCGTTTTCGTTGCGAATGTTGACCGACTCTTCCTTCAGGTACGAGTAAGCGACGTCGATGGTCAGGTCTTCGGTCGGGCTCCAGCCAGCGCCGATGCTGAAGATGGTCCGGTCGCCGGTAGGGATGCGTGGCGAACGGTCGACGTTGTTGGTTGGCGACTGGTCGAAGGTCAGACCGGTACGCAGTACCCATTCCTTGTTCAACTGATACGAAGTACCGATTGCATAGGCCCAGCTGTCATGCCAGTTCTGGTCTTCGTTGATCTCGCCGAACTGGCCGGCCAGCGCCGGCTGTACGCCGGAGTTCTTGACGGTGATCTTCTCCAGCTGGCTCCAGCGGGTGAAGGTAGTACCGGCATAAACGTTCCAGCGCTCGTTGATCGCCTGGGTGACCGAGAGGTCGACGGACTCAGGTGTGGTGATCTTCAACGATGCGTCGTACTTCTGGCTCGGGTTCAGACCGGCCAAGGCCAGTACACCGTAGTTGACCTTGGTGTTGCCTTCGAGCTTGTAGTCGACTTTCGAGTGGTACGTCAGACCCACGCGGGTAGAGTCGGTGGCTTGTACCAGCAAGCCAACGTTGTAGCCCAGTGCGGTGTCGTCGCCCTTGATCTTGACCTTGCCGTCTGGCGCTGCCTGAGTGATCGACAGGTTGGATTCCAACGAGCCGTCGATGCGGTTGATGGTCGGGCCGAAACCGATCGACACCTTGTCGTTGAAGGCGTAGCTGACGGTTGGCTGGAAGGTGATGACTTGTACTTCGGACTTGCTGCCGAAGTAACGGCCGGCAAAGCCGTTTTCATAATCAGTGATCAGGCCGAACGGCACATAAACGCCGAGGCCGAATGCCCAATGATCATCAATCGGTTTGACGTAGAAGCCCATAGGTACAGCGGTGAAGGGCACCATGTCGCCTTTGTTGCTGCCGCCGTTGGGGCTGGAGCTGGCATTGCTGATATCGGTATGAGCATCGACAACGGCTACACCGCCGGTAACTTGTTCGCGCTTGATGCGCGACATGCCGGCGGGGTTGCCATAAACAGTACTTGCGTCGTCTGCAGAAGAAGATCGCCCGGCAAAACCAGTCCCCATCCCACTGATGCTTTGTTCGTTGAGGGCAAAGCCGGCCGCGAAAATTTGAGTGGAGGCAAGGGTAACGGCAAGGCTAAGGGTGGTTTTGAGCATGACTTTTTTCATTATTAGAACTCCTGATGATCACCGGGGCGAAAATTACCAACATTTTCGCCTCAGCGCTATAGTCTGTATGCCTTGAGTTAGAGCGGTTTTGTAGGACAATCAGACCAAAATCACGACCGGTTGAGCGATCTTGTGAAACTGCTCGGTCAGCAAGCGACCTGATTCAGCGGTGAAACACAAGTTTGCCAGGCGTACGTGAAGTCACGCAGACGACCCTGAGGCTGGAAGGTCTGACGCCAGATGCGCGCCATGCCGAGCAGATCGTTCGGTTCGGGGAGGGTGGGGTTTTGTTCTTCTACCAATAGCCAGGCGATGGCTGTGGCGTAACGTAGATTGACGGTCAGTTCCAGGTGCGGGCCGCTTAGAAAGGCATGTTGACTGGCGAGCCCGCGAACCAGGCTGGCACGCTCCGGATCGAGCGCGAGGTAATCATCCCAGAGTGCCTGATGACGATGCTCGGCGATGCGATAGAGGCCGTGGCCACGGCGGTCATGCAGGGCTGATCCGAGGGCGGACTGGCTGGCGGCAATGCCCAGCAAAAGGGATTCGGCGGTTGCGCAGTGACGTCCCAGATAAATCAGCGTAGGACGGATCACATAGCGACACAGTTCGCTGGCAGCGATACCCATAAATCCCTCGGATCTTGTTATTGGGCGGCGAAACCTGAAGGGGGCCTTGGCAGCGGTGGATCGACTCAGGCTCGCCGGAAGCGGATCACGCCGCTTGAGTTGAAGTGTAGTGTCATATTCGCGACGTAAAGGTCTGTTTTTAAAATATTTCCGGCTGCGAGTTATAACCCTTATATCCGATGGTGCTTATGCGCCAAGAGTAAAAAGTGAAATATCAGGCAATAAAAAGCCCCGCGTTTTAAGCGAGGCTTTTGCTTTTGCTTTTGCTTTTGCAGCCTTTGCGGCTCTCAGGCAATCAATGCCTGACGGGTGCGGTCGATCACGGCCTGCAGCGGTTCGGCGCTGGAGTATTGATCGGGGTACAGACGCTCGCTGTGGCGGGCGATCCCGTGTTCATTGACTACGGTGAAGCTGAAGCAACCTTTGCGAGCGGCCATGATCAGGCAGTTCATTGGAGCAAAAGCATTGGTTAGGGTGCGAATGGCATCCTGAGTATGGATTTGAGTAGACATAGTTATTAGGTGTTCCTACAAATGACACGGATAAGAACCGTGCAACGTTAAAACGTTCCAGTAATGTCGACCACCATTGGTCGAACAAAGAACCCGACTGGAACAAAGCAGCCAGTTTGAAGCGCTGATAATTTGGCGCGCTTGGGCTGGCAGGTAGGTACTTAGGAGGGCAGGCAACACATCAAGGGCAAAGGTTCTGGGCCCGGGGTGAAGATCCTGATCAATTTGCAGGTTGGTTCGGTCAGAGTAAGTAGCCTTCGCAACACCCTTTGCATTCATTCAAAGGCGGTGTCGTCGCAAGATTTACCTGGAAACCATCGAGGGGTCGTTCCCGCTTTTTTCGGTGAAGGCTTCTGTGAAGAAGATTGACCGTGGGGATGTGTTCGACCGGAATTGACTTTCAGCTTGGTACTAACGCCGCGGATACTAACGGATCGAAATGGGTAAAGCAAACTCTGCGGTGAAAAATATTGCAGGCGGGGGACAGATCTGCCTTGCGAGACGCTGGACTGCCCCGAACTGGCTCACATCTCGACCGTTGGTCGGTGAGGGATTTTTTGTAAAACCACGCGACAGAGCGGCTTATCCCCAGGATTACTGCCAAAACGACCCGAAAAAGCGCACCGATATAACCGGGTAACAGGTACTTGTGCACATTAGTTGCGCGCGCTGTAACGGCGCTGTCACATCAATCCTGACTCCGGTGGCTGCCTGTAACGAAAGTTTAAGTCAATGAAAAACATCGCTTTTTTTTGTTGGTGAAAAAATCGTCAGTTTGACTGCGAGCCCCATTCTACAAGGCTTTGCGACGGTTGGAGGGCGGTTGTCCACTGAGTTATCCACAGCTTCTGTGGATTGTCCCAAGCGCTTGCTCTAGGACGGGCGTGCCGGGTTATTTTTCGACTTTACCTGTAAGAAAAAGAGAGTAGAGTGGCGCGCCTTCCGATCTGTCCCACAGTGCTTTATGAAGTTTCGCTCAGTATCAGACTCTGTTACCTCAGAACCTCCCCGTGTTACCTCCCCTAAGCGATTTTCCGTGCGCGTTGCCGAGTGGCTGCTCGACAGCCCGCGCCTGAGCGACAGCCATAATGCCAAACACCTGGCCGGCCGCTTGCTCAAGCAACCGGCGCGCGAAGGCGTGGTCGCTGCGCAAAGCCGTCTCGGCCAGTTGATGTGCCGCGAGTGTGGCAATGCCCGGGATCGCCGGATCGGTCAGGATCTGTTACGCCAGGCCGCCCGCGCCGGCGATCACCGTGCGCAACAGGAACTTGGCCTCATCGAAGACTGAGCTGTCCAAGTTCTGACACCTTGGTTAACCTTCAGACTTTATCGGATCGGCAGGAGTGGCTATGGCTATGGACTTGACCAGCGTGCTGCTCGGTCTCGCAGGGGCGGGGCTGCCGCTGCTGGCGTTGGCCTGGCAACTGCAACGCCGGGCGAGCGACCGACAAGCCGAGGTGGCGTTGCTTGAAGAGCGGCTGGCCATGGCGCAACTGGCGCAGGACGGGCTCAACGCTCAACTCGATGCCAGCCGTGACGAAGTTGCCGATCTTGGCCAGGCCAACGCGGCCAAGCAAGCTGACCTGGCGGCTCTGCGCCGCGAAGTCGAGTTGCTGCAAATCGAGCGCGACGACGCCCGTGATGCCTCTCACGCCTGGAACCTCGAACGCGCCAACAAAGAGGCGGAACTGCGTCGCCTCGACGCTCAGGCGGCTTCGCTGAACGCCGAGCTGCGTGAACAACAGGAAAGCCATCAACAACGCCTCGACGACCTGCAAGGTTCGCGCGATGAGCTGCGTGCGCAGTTCGCCGAGCTGGCAGGCAAGATCTTCGACGAGCGCGAACAGCGTTTCGCCGAGACCAGTCAGCAGCGCCTTGGCCAGTTGCTCGATCCGTTGAAAGAACGCATTCAGTCTTTCGAAAAGCGCGTGGAGGAAAGCTATCAGGCCGAAGCCCGAGAGCGCTTCTCGCTGGCCAAGGAACTGGAGCGCTTGCAGGCGCTCAACCTGCGCCTGAGTGACGAAGCGACCAACCTGACCCGTGCACTGAAAGGCCAGAAAACCCAGGGCAACTGGGGCGAGCTGATCCTTGAGCGCGTGCTGGAACACGCAGGTCTCGAGAAGGGCCGCGAGTACCAGACCCAGGTCAACCTCAAAGGCCCGGATGGCGAGCGCTTCCAGCCGGATGTGATCATTTATCTGCCGGGCGACAAACAAGTGGTGGTCGACTCCAAGGTCAGCCTCACGGCGTATCAACAGTACGTTGCCGCCGACGACGACACGCTTGGGCAGATCGCGATCAAACAGCACGTGCTGTCCCTGCGCAATCACGTCAAAGGCCTCGCCGGCAAGGATTACAAGCGCCTGGAAGGCCTGCACAGTCTCGATTTCGTCTTGCTGTTCGTACCGATCGAAGCGGCGTTTTCGGCGGCATTGCAGGCCGAGCCTTCGTTGTTTCAGGAGGCGTTCGATCGCAACATCGTCATTGTCAGCCCGACCACGTTGCTGGCGACACTGCGCGTCATCGACAGCCTGTGGAAGCAGGAGCGCCAGAGTCAGAACGCCCGGGAAATCGCCGAGCGCGCCGGTTGGCTCTACGACAAGTTCGTGCTGTTCATTCAGGATCTGGACGAGGTCGGCAATCGCCTGCAACAACTGGACAAAGCCTACAGCTCAGCACGCAACAAACTGACAGAAGGGCGCGGCAACCTGGTCAGCCGCAGTGAGCAGCTCAAACTGCTGGGCGCACGGGCGAGCAAGAGCTTGCCGGCGGATCTGCTGGAGCGGGCGATGACGGATGTCGATGGGCTGGTTGAGTTGCCGGAATAAAGATCAAAAGATCGCAGCCTGCGGCAGCGCCTACACGGGATCCATGTAGGCGCTGCCGCAGGCTGCGATCTTGTGCTTTTAAAGGGGCAAATACCGACTCAACAACGCCCGCAACGCCGCCGGTTTCACCGGTTTGGCCAGATAATCCAGCCCCGCCGCATGCACCTGCGCGACCATCTCTGGCCGCCCGTCGGCACTGATCACCACACCCGGCACCGGCTCACCCAGACGCGTACGCAACCACGCCATCAACTCGGTGCCGGTATCGCCGTGATCCAGGTGATAGTCGACCAACGCCAGTTGCGGCCGCACCCCGTCACTGAGCAGCGCCTCACATTCCTCGCGATTGCGCGCTGTCCAGACCTGACAGCCCCAGCGACTCAACAGGCTGTTCATGCCGATCAGAATGCTGTCTTCGTTGTCGATACACAGCACCCGGGCGCCGCTTGGCAACTTGCCGTTCAGCTCGACAGCAGCGCTCGCCGGCAAAGCCTGCGTGCGAGCCAGCGGCACACTGACACTGAACACGCTGCCGCGCCCCGGCCACGAGCGCACGCGCAATGTATGGCCGAGTACGCGACACAAACCATCAGCGATCGCCAAGCCCAGCCCCAGGCCTTTTTCGGCGCGGGTCTGATGGCTGTCGAGGCGTTTGAACTCTTCGAAAATCACCTGCTGTTTGTCTTCCGGAATACCCGGCCCGCGATCCCATACCTCCAGACACAACTCCCCACCACGTCGCCGCACACCCAGCAGCACCGGACCTTTGGCGTAGCGAAAAGCGTTGGTCAGGAAGTTTTGCAGAATCCGCCGCAGCAACTTGATGTCGCTGTCGATGCGCAAATGGCTGCCACGCACACGGAAGCTCAAACCTTGTTCCTGCGCCAGCGCCTTGAACTCGGCACCTAGGGTGTCGAATAGCTCATTGACCACAAACGCCTTGCGATCCGGGTTGATCTTGCCGTTTTCCAGACGGGAAATGTCCAGCAGATCACTGATCAGGTCTTCAGCTGAACGCAACGAGCTGTCGAGGTGGTGAACCAGTTTCTGCGCCTCGCTGCTCAAACCGTCGTCCTGATGGGAGAGGGCGGCAGAGAACAGCCGCGCGGCGTTCAACGGTTGCATCAAGTCATGGCTGACTGCCGCGAGAAAGCGGGTTTTCGACTGGTTGGCGGCCTCGGCGGTGCCCTTGGCTTCGGTCAAGGCGACGTTGAGCTGCGAGAGCTCTTGAGTCCGCTCACTGACCCGTTGCTCCAGCCCCTCGTTGGCCTCGGTCAGCGCCTGCTCGGCTTCACGGAACGCGGTGATGTCAGTAAAACTCATGACGAAACCGCCGCCGGGCATCGGGTTGCCGATCAGCTCGATCACCCGGCCGTTGGGGAACAGTCGTTCAGACGTATGCGCGCGGCCCTGACGCATCCAGTGCAGGCGTCGGGCGACGTGGACTTCCGCTTCGCCGGGGCCGCACAAGCCGCGTTCGGCGTTGTAGCGAATGATGTCGGCAATCGGCCGGCCGACGCTGATCAGGCCGTCCGGGTAGTTGAATAGCTCCAGATAGCGCCGATTCCACGCCACCAGTTTCAGCGACTGGTCGACCACGCTGATGCCTTGAGTGATGTTCTCGATGGCGCCTTGCAGCAGGGCGCGGTTGAACTGCAACACTTCCGAGGCTTCGTCTGCAATTCGGACGACATCCTCCAACTGCATTTCCCGACCTTCGATGGCGGCTTTTACTACCGCTCTTGTCGAAGAGGCGCCGAGGACACCCGCCAGCAATCGCTCGGTGTGGGCGATCCATTCACCGTCGGCGTTCTGATTCGGGTTGAAGCCTTTGCCTTGGCGATAAGCGAAACGGATAAAGCTTTGCCGCGCGCGTTCTTCACCGACAAAGCGTGCCGCCAGTTGCAGCAAATCATCAATCTGCACCGCCAGCATCGAGCGCGCACTCGGCCGGGCGCTGATTTCCTGGCCGATGAAACGCCCGGCCTGCCAGTGCTCCGACACACGTGTGCGAGACAGCACCGAAACCCAGGCGAACAACGTGAAGTTGCCCGCCAGCGACAGCACCACGCCTTGGGTCAACGGCGTGATTGGCAGATTCAACGGGTTGCTGTGCAGCCACGCCAGACCGGGGAACGTGTCCAGCGGCCAGCCGAGGCTGCGCGCGGCAATCGGCAGGATCAATGTGTAAAACCACAAGAAGGTGCCCGTAGCGAGACCGGCAAACACGCCGCGACGGTTGGCTTGTTTCCAGTACAGTGCGCCGAGCATGGCCGGGGCCAGTTGCGTCACCGCGGCGAAGGCGATCTGGCCGATGGTCGCCAGGCTGGCGGTGGAGCCGAGCAAGCGATAGGCGACGTAAGCCAGCAGCAGAATCACTACGATGCTGACTCGGCGCACCGACAGCATCCACTGGCGGAACACTTCAAACGGGCGCTCGGCGTTGTTGCGCCGCAATAGCCACGGCAACAGCATGTCGTTGGAGACCATGGTCGACAGCGCCACGCTGGCGACGATGACCATGCCGGTCGCCGCCGAAGCGCCGCCGATAAACGCCAGCATCGCCAGCGCCGGATGGGCCTGGGCCAGTGGGAGGCTGATCACGAACGAGTCCGGCAGCACATCGCTCGGCAGCAGCATCTGACCGGCGAGGGCGATAGGGACTACAAACAGCGCGGCCAAGGCGAGGTAAGCCGGAAACACCCATTTGGCCAGGCGCAGATCCTGCGGGTCGATGTTCTCGACCACCGTGACGTGAAACTGTCGTGGCAAACAAATGATCGCCATCATCGCTACGCCAGTCTGTACCACCATCGACGGCCAATTAATCGTTTCCTTCCAGTATTCCTCAAGGCGCGGGGCGAGCATCGCCTGATTGAACAAATCGTCGAAGCCGTCATACAGGCCATAAGTGACGAAGGCGCCGACGGCGAGAAACGCGAACAGCTTGACCAAAGACTCAAAGGCAATCGCCAGCACCATGCCACGGTGGTGTTCCGTGGCGTCGAGGTTGCGTGTGCCGAAGACGATGGTGAACAGCGCCAGCACCAGCGACACGATCAGCGCGGTGTCCTGGGCGCGGGTGCCCATCGCGTCGGCACCGGCGCCGATCAACAGGTTTACCCCGAGGACGATGCCTTTGAGTTGCAGGGCGATATAGGGGAGGACGCCGACCAGGCAGATCAGCGCCACGACTACCGCCAGCGATTGCGATTTGCCGTAGCGTGCGGCGATGAAGTCGGCGATGGAGGTGATGTTCTCCTGTTTACTGATCATCACCATTTTTTGCAGAACCCACGGCGCGCCGACTAACAGCAAAATCGGCCCGAGGTAAATCGGCAGGAATGACCACAACTGTTCGGCAGCCTGACCAACCGCGCCGAAGAATGTCCAACTGGTGCAATAAACCGCCAGCGATAGGCTGTACACCCAGGCACGCACTCGCGGCGGCAGCGGCGCACTGCGACGGTCGCCGTAGAAGGCGATGGCGAACATGATGGCCATATAGGCCAGGGCGACGACGGCGATCAGCCCGGTGGACAACGGCATGCAACACTCCCGACAGAAGACTCCCCGGCACTCCTGCCCGGGCGGACAGTCTCGCATGAGTGCGGCGGTTAGTCAGTGTCGACCAAGGTCGTGGCGTGGCGGGGTGTCGCAGGCAGGGAATCGGGTGGTTTTGATGCTGATTGGGCGGGCCTTTTCGCGAGCAAGCTCACTCCCACATTTGGAATGCATTCCCCTGTGGGAGCGAGCTTGCTCGCGAAGGCGTCAGTCCTGTTTCAACGCAATATCGATCAACCGGTGCAGCTCCTCTATCTCCAGCGCCGTAGCCGAAAACAGAATCCGGAACACCACCGGCGCCACCACCAGATTGATCAACCGATCAACACTCGGCGCCGTTTCAGCGGGGTGCCGTTCGATGATGGTCTGCAACTGCGCCCCGATAATCGTCACGCAATACCCCGGCGTCGCACTCGCCTGCACGTCGCGCATCATGTTGCGGCCCGGCTCCGAACTCATCTCGTCGAGGTATTGCTCGGCCCACGCGCGGACATCGCTACGCAGGCTACCGGTTTGCGCCGGCTCGCTGTCGGGACGCATGCGGGCGAGGGCGACGTCGGCCAGCAACGCCGCCAGATCACCCCAGCGCCGATAAATCGTCGACGGCGTCACCCCGGCGCGCGCCGCGATTTGCGGCACGGTCACAGTTGAACGCTCCTGTTCTTGCAGAAGCGCGCGGACTGCCGAGTGAATCGACTCTTGCACCCGGGCACTGCGACCGCCCGGGCGTAAACCTTCTTTAATAGCCATGCGGCAGACCTTAACACAAAGAATTTGCTTTAAGCGTTGGGCGGTAGCACACTCCGCAAAAGCAAAAAATTAGCTTTTGCGGAGTGTGCACATGAATAGTCCCGTTTCCCATCGCTCGAACCTGTGGTTTCTGGCGATCACCTTACTCAGTTTTCTCGCCGCTTCCACCGCGCCGACGCCGTTGTATCACCTGTATCAGGATCAACTGCACTTCTCGGCAGCGGTGCTGACCCTGATTTTCGGTGTCTACGCGTTGAGCCTGCTGGCGGCTCTACTGACCGTCGGTTCGCTCTCGGATCATTTGGGACGCAAACCGGTGATTTTCACCGCGGTGCTGCTCAATGCGCTGGCGATGTTGCTGTTTATCTATGCCGACAGCGTCAGTTGGTTGATCGGAGCGCGGGTACTGCAAGGTTTTGCCACCGGCATGGCCACTGCGGTGTTAAGTGCGACGCTGCTCGATACTGACCGCCAGCACGGGCCATTGATTAATAGCGTTGCCCCGTTGCTCGGGATGGCATTGGGGGCAATGGGCTGTGGTTTGCTGGCCGAATTTGCCCCGGCGCCGTTGCAACTGACTTACTGGCTGCTGCTCGCGCTGTTTGTGGGGCAGGCGTTGTACGTCTGGCGCCTGCCGGAAAGCATTACGCCGCAAGTCGGGGCGTGGGCCTCGTTGCGGCCGACCTTGCATGTACCGGTTCAGGCCCGTGCCACGTTGTGGCGAGTGCTGCCGCTGAACACCGCGACCTGGGCGCTCGGCGGTTTTTACGCATCGCTGGCGCCATCGCTGGTGCGCACCGCCACCGGTTCCACCTCCAACCTGATCGGTGGCGCGACCGTGGCGGCGTTGACAGTGACCGGTGCGCTGATGATTTTCACCTTGCGTAATGGTGCCGCCACTCGGGCTTTGCAGATAGGTGCAAGCTTGCTGCCGAGCGGTCTGGTGCTGATTCTGCTGGGTGTGCACAGCGCCAGTCTGTCGCTGTTTTTCCTCGGTACGCTGGTCGCCGGTTGTGGTTTTGGTTCAGGCTTCCTCGGCGCGGTACGCAGCCTGGTGCCGCTGGCGTTGCCCCATGAACGGGCCGGGTTGATGTCGGCGTATTACGTGTTGAGCTATCTGGCGTTTTGCTTACCGGCTCTGCTGGCTGGACATTTCACCCATAGCCTCGGACTGCTTGCCACGACCGATGTGTATGGCGGGGTACTTATCGTACTGGCCATCGGTGCTTTGTTGCTCACTCTGCGTCCGCAATCGGCCAAGGTGTGCGGCGCTCCATAACCGCAGCGCTTTCGGTTAGCCTTGCCCAGTCATTCTGTTCTCGGATCCACTCATGAAGATTATTCGCAGCAAGGCTTTCACCGCCGACCGAGCCTGGGGCGCACTCGATATCGCCAACATGAACGGCATCACCACACGTCTGCACTGGACCGATCAACCGTATAAATGGCACATCAATGACGGCGAAGAAGTGTTCGTGGTGCTCGATGGGCAAGTACAGATGCGCTATCGCGAAAACGGTGAGGAAAAGCAGACGTTGCTCGAAGTCGGGGACATCTTCCACGCCTCGGTCGGCACCGAACACGTCGCCCATCCGCAGGGCGCGGCGCGGATTCTGGTGATCGAGAGCGAAGGCAGCATCTGACTGCTTATCTGTAAAACAGATAACAGTTAGAGAAATTACCCGTTATATAGATATTCGATTCAGATCTACCATGGACTCAACCTCAACAGAGGACAGGAGTTCATGATGACTTGCCCTAACAGCGTTAAATCCGGCATCAAGCCGTTCAGCCAACTTCAGCATCCGCGCGAAGTGATTCGCCAATTCACCCCGAACTGGTTTGCCGCCACCATGGGCACCGGCGTGCTGGCTCTGGCGTTGGCGAATTTACCGGTCGCGATTCCGGGTTTACACGCCGTGGCCGAAGGGCTATGGCTGTTCAACATTCTGTTGTTCACGTTGTTTACCGCTGCCTATGCCGCCCGCTGGATTCTGTTCTTCGATGAAGCGCGGCGGATTTTTGGCCACTCCACTGTGTCGATGTTCTTCGGCACCATTCCCATGGGCCTGGCGACAATCATTAACGGCTTTCTGCTGTTCGGCCTGCCGCGCTGGGGCAATGGCGTCATCCATCTCGCCGAAGTGCTGTGGTGGATTGACGTGGCGATGTCGCTGGCCTGTGGCGTGTTGATCCCCTACATGATGTTTACACGTCAGGAACACAGCATCGACCAGATGACGGCCGTTTGGCTGTTGCCCGTGGTAGCCGCAGAAGTAGCTGCGGCCAGCGGTGGATTGCTCGCACCGCACCTGAGCGATGCCCACTCGCAACTGGTGGTGCTGACCACAAGCTACGTGCTCTGGGCATTTTCCCTACCGGTCGCGTTCAGCATTCTGACGATCCTCTTGCTGCGCATGGCCCTGCACAAACTGCCCCACGAAAACATGGCCGCATCGAGCTGGCTGGCCCTGGGCCCGATCGGCACCGGTGCGCTGGGCATGCTGCTGCTGGGCGCTGATGCGCCGGCCATCTTCGCCGCCAACGGTTTGCCGGGCATTGGTGAAATCGCTGCGGGCCTTGGTTTGGTGGCCGGGATCACGCTGTGGGGTTTCGGTCTGTGGTGGATGCTGATGGCGCTGCTGATCACTGCTCGTTATCTGCGAGACGGCATTCCGTTCAACCTCGGTTGGTGGGGCTTTACCTTCCCGTTGGGCGTTTATTCGCTGGCAACGCTGAAACTTGCCAGCACCTTGAACCTCGGCTTTTTCAGTGTGGTCGGCTGCGTGCTGGTGGCGTTGCTGGCGGTGATGTGGCTGATTGTGGGCAAACGGACGGTGCAAGGTGCGTGGCGTGGCGAGCTGTTTGTCTCGCCCTGCATTGCAGGTTTGAAGAAATAACCTGAAAAGTTTAGGTAAGGTGTGGCCTGGATCGCGGTTCGAGATTCCAATACAAGAACCCAGGCCTCACTACCCAACATCAGGGAAACACGGAAGATGAGTCACCCCTCACAGTTCAACCTGCTGCGCACCCGGCGTTTCTTGCCGTTTTTCATCACGCAGTCGCTCGGTGCGTTCAACGACAATGTGTTTAAGCAGTCGCTGATCCTTGCCATTCTCTATCGGCTGACCATCGAGGGTGACCGCTCCATCTGGGTCAACTTGTGTGCGCTGCTGTTTATCCTGCCGTTCTTTCTGTTCTCGGCGCTGGCCGGGCAGTTCGGCGAGAAGTTCGCCAAGGAAGCGCTGATCCGTCTGATCAAACTCGCGGAAATCGCGATCATGGCGGTAGGATCGGTCGGCTTCCTGTTCGATCATCTGTCGCTGATGCTGGTGGCGCTGTTCGCCATGGGCACCCACTCGGCGCTGTTCGGGCCGGTGAAGTATTCGATCTTGCCGCAGGCGTTGCGTGAGGAAGAGTTGGTCGGCGGCAACGGGCTGGTGGAGATGGGCACGTTTCTGGCGATTCTCGCCGGCACCATCGGCGCCGGGATCATCATGTCCTCGACTCACTACGCGCCGCTGGTGTCGATCGCCATCGTCGGCATTGCCGTGCTGGGTTATCTGGCCAGCCGCAGCATTCCCCGCGCAGCGGCGTCATCGCCAGAAATGCGCCTGAACTGGAATATTTTCAGTCAGTCCTGGGCCACATTGAAACTAGGTTTGGGCCAGACGCCTGCGGTGTCGCGTTCGATTGTCGGCAACTCGTGGTTCTGGTTTGTCGGGGCGATTTATCTGACGCAGATCCCGGCCTACGCCAAGGAGTGGATGCACGGCGACGAAACCGTGGTCACCCTGATTCTAACGGTGTTCTCGGTGGGGATCGCGCTGGGTTCGATGCTCTGCGAGAAGCTCTCCGGGCGCAAAGTCGAGATCGGTCTGGTGCCATTCGGCTCGTTCGGTCTGACTGTGTTCGGTTTGCTGCTGTGGTGGCATTCCGGTGGAATTCCCGACAGCGTCACCGGCCATAGCTGGACCGAAGTGCTTGGCTTTGGCCACACCTGGGCGGTACTGGTCGACATCCTCGGCCTCGGTATTTTCGGCGGTTTCTACATTGTGCCGCTGTATGCATTGATCCAGTCGCGCACCGCCGAGAACGAGCGGGCGCGGGTGATCGCGGCCAACAACATTCTCAACGCGCTGTTTATGGTGGTGTCCGCCATCGTTTCAATCGTGCTGTTAAGCCTGGCCAAGCTGTCGATCCCGCAACTGTTCCTCGTGGTGTCGCTGCTTAACATCGGCGTCAACGCCTACATCTTCAAGATCGTCCCCGAGTTCAGCATGCGTTTCATGATCTGGCTGCTCAGCCATTCCATGTACCGCGTCGAGCATCGCAACCTTGAAGCGATCCCGGATGAAGGCGCGGCGTTGCTGGTGTGTAACCACGTGTCGTTTGTTGATGCGCTGTTGATTGGCGGCGCGGTGCGTCGGCCGATTCGCTTTGTCATGTACTACAAGATCTACAACTTGCCGGTACTGAACTTTATCTTCCGCACGGCGGGGACTATTCCTATTGCCGGACGCAACGAAGACATCCAGATCTACGAAAAGGCCTTCACCCGGATCGCCCAATATCTGAAGGACGGTGAGCTGGTGTGCATTTTTCCGGAGGGCAAGTTGACGGCCGATGGCGAGATCAACGAGTTCAAGGGTGGGTTGACGCGGATTCTCGAGGAAACGCCGGTGCCGGTGATTCCGCTGGCATTGCAGGGGTTGTGGGGGAGTTTCTTCAGTCGCGATCCGAACAAGGGCGTGTTCCGCCGGTTGTGGTCGCGGGTGACGTTGGTGGCGGGGGCGCCGGTGACGGTTGAGGTGGCAGAGCCATTGAAGTTGCAGGGGTTGGTGAGGGAGTTGCGGGGCACTGTTAGATAGTTGTCGCCTGATCTGGCCTCTTCGCGAGCAAGCTCGCTCCCACAGTTGGAATGCGTTCCCCTGTAGGAGTGAGCCTGCTCGCGATAGCGGTAGAGGCCTAAGCGCTGACCTTGAGCCCGATCAACCCGGTGATGATCAACGCCACACTGGCCAGCCGAATGAACGCCATTGACTCACCAAACAGAATGATCCCGGCAATCACCGTGCCCACGGCACCCACGCCGGTCCAGATCGCGTAGGCCGTGCCCAGCGGCAATTCCTTCATCGCAAGGCCGAGCAGGCCAAGGCTGATGGCCATGGCCGCAACGGTCAGTGCAGTGGGAAGTGGACGGCTGAAGCCATCGGTGTATTTCAGGCCGACAGCCCAGCCAACTTCGAACAGGCCGGCGAAAAACAGAATGATCCAGGACATGAGAGACCTCCATCGATTGACGGGGTCGTCCCCAGATTAAAAAACTCGATCGAGCCGCGAGGTCGTCCCCGCGTTGCGCAATAGAGTGCCGCGCATTAACCCGGGGATCAAGTTTCCCGATCAGTCCGTAGCTCGTTGAGCCAGCGCCTGTTCATCTTCTTTCTCGCTCATCCGCCGGAAATAAGTGGAGAGCAACGCTCCGGAAATGTTGTGCCAGACGCTGAACAACGCGCTTGGCACCGCTGCCAGTGGCGAGAAGTGTGCGCTGGCCAGTGCGGCACCCAACCCCGAATTCTGCATGCCGACTTCCAGCGCCAGCGATTTGCGCTGAGCCAGCGGCAATTTGAATAGACGTCCGGTGAAGTAGCCCAGCAAGTAGCCGAAGCTGTTGTGCAGCATCACCACGGCCATGATCAGCAAACCGGATTCGGCGATTTTTGCCTGACTGGCGGCGACCACCGCAGTGACGATGATCACGATGCTGACCACCGACACCAGCGGCAATACATCCACCGCGTGACGCACCTTGTCACCGAGCAACCGTTGCGCCACCACGCCAAGGATGATCGGCAGCAGCACCACTTGCAGGATCGACCAGAACAGCTCCATGAACGATACCGGCAGCCACGCCGAAGCCAGCAGCCAGATCAGCGCCGGGGTCAGCAGCGGGGCGAGGAGGGTGGTGACGGCGGCGATGGCCACCGACAGTGCCAGATCACCGCGAGCCAGCCACGTCATCACGTTGGAAGAGGTGCCGCTTGGGCAGCAACCGACCAGAATCACGCCGACGGCGATTTCCGGGGGCAGGTGAAACACCTGGCAAAGCAACCACGCCACGCCGGGCATGATCACGAAGTGCGCAACCACGCCCAGCGCCACACGCCATGGATGGCGGGCGACAGCGGCGAAGTCGTCGAGTTTGAGCGTCAGACCCATGCCGAACATCACCAGTCCGAGCAGCGGCACGATCGCGCTTTTCAAGCCGAGGAACCACGAAGGTTGCAGGAAGGCCACGACGGCGAAAATCAGAACCCAGTAAGCGAAGGTATTGCCGACAAAGCGGCTGAGTGCAGCCAGTGCGCGCATGGCTTGTTCCTTGTTATGTGAAAGCGTTAGGAAGCTAAGCATACGGTGCTTGCAAAAAGATCGCAGCCTTCGGCAGCACCTACAGGAAAATGCATTCCAAATGCAGGCGCTGCCGAAGGCTGCGATCTTTTTTCAGGCACCCTCTATAGAAGAAGGTGCTTGCGAGAGGCTTTAGATCCCTTGCGGAGTCTCTTCACCACCCAACGCTTCAACCAGCGCCGGCAGGAAGTCGCCGAACGTCAGCATCATCAGGGTGAAGCTGGCATCCAGTTGGCCCAGGGCTTCGTCGCCGCCGTCCTGTTCCGCCTGATCCTGCAACAGATCTTCGAACTTCAGGCGCTTGACGGTCATCTTGTCGTCGAGCATGAACGACAATTTGTCCTGCCAGGCCAGCGACAGTTGAGTGACCACTTTGCCGGTACTCAGGTGCAGCTGGATTTCTTCGCTGGTCAGGTCCTGACGCTTGCAACGGACGATGCCGCCGTCTTCGTGGGTGTCGCGCAGTTCGCACTCGTCCAGCACGTAGAAGTCGTCAGCGGCTTTCTGCGTGGTAACCCAATCCGTCATGACCGCCGTTGGAGCCATCTTCACAGTCAGTGGGCGAACGGGCAGGGTGCCGATCACTTCACGCAAGGTCGACAGCAGGTCTTCGGCGCGTTTCGGGCTGGCCGAGTTGACCAGAATCAGCCCTTGCTTCGGCGCGATGGCGGCGAAGGTCGACGAGCGGCGGATAAAGGCGCGCGGCAGGAACGCCTGGATGATTTCATCCTTGATCTGGTCGCGTTCTTTCTTATAGACCTTGCGCATCTGCTCGGCTTCGATTTCTTCGACCTTTTCCTTGACCGCGTCGCGCACGACGCTGCCCGGCAGAATGCGTTCTTCTTTACGCGCAGAAATCAGCAGGAAATCACCGCTGATGTGCACCAGTGGAGCATCTTCGCCTTTGCCGAACGGCGCGACGAAGCCGTAGGTGGTCAACTCCTGGCTTGCACATGGACGCGCCAGTTTGGTGGCCAGTGCAGTTTCCAGCGCCTCGGCGTCGACAGGCAGGTCTTGGGTCAGGCGATAGATAAGCAGGTTTTTGAACCACATGGGGTGAGTCTCTCCTTTATACAAAGGGGGGCATTATTGTCTTCGCCGTGGCATAGGCCAACCCTTCTCTAAGCCTTTGGAAGGCCTGAGAAAATTATTTAAAAAAGTGCTTGCCAGAGGTGGGGTCGCTCCGTAGAATGCGCGCCACACCGAAGCGAAGGGTGATTAGCTCAGCTGGGAGAGCGTCTGCCTTACAAGCAGAATGTCGGCGGTTCGATCCCGTCATCACCCACCATTCGTTTCATGTGTTACGCGCAGCGGTAGTTCAGTCGGTTAGAATACCGGCCTGTCACGCCGGGGGTCGCGGGTTCGAGTCCCGTCCGCTGCGCCATATTCGGTAACCTGGAACGCTGAACGCCAGGTCACCACGGAAAAACCCGCTGAGGCGGGTTTTTTTCTGTCTCAAGTTTGTACGTTGTACCCGCGGGATGTGTCGTTTCATCGGTTTTCAGATTTTTTTGAAAAAACTTCAATTAAATCAACACTTTATGAAAACTTGTGGCATAATGCGCCCCGTAACGAAGCGAAGGGTGATTAGCTCAGCTGGGAGAGCGTCTGCCTTACAAGCAGAATGTCGGCGGTTCGATCCCGTCATCACCCACCATTCGTTTCAAGCGTTTCGCGCAGCGGTAGTTCAGTCGGTTAGAATACCGGCCTGTCACGCCGGGGGTCGCGGGTTCGAGTCCCGTCCGCTGCGCCATATTCGGTAATCTGGAACACTGAACGCCAGATCACCACAGAAAGCCCGCCTAGTGCGGGCTTTTTGCTGTCTGGCGTTTGGGGTTTTTTCGCTGCATATATCTATGTAGTGCCTGCAAGACGTGCCACTTTCGGACAATGGGCAATGTTCTTCGCTTGCTCAAGGCCTTGAGCAAAAAATCAGCGCCGGCGCTGTGAGTCCGCAAATGTTTGTCGACAAAGTCCCCAACGCCGGAATCCTCAGCGTTCTTCTTCCGAGCAAAACCTGGCCGCGTGTCGGAAAGGTTGAGGCATCATCCGTTGTGAAGAACGTACTGGCCAGGCATTGATCATTCGCCGTTGCGCTGGTGGCGATAGTCGCTGACCGCTTCGTACACCGCTTTACGCAGTCGGTTGATTCCGCCGATCGGGCGATGTGCTTCGATGCCAAACCATGGGTTGAACGATAGGTTGTCGCATAGGAGATTTTGCTGTGGTGTATCGAAATCCTGAGGTGGCAGGGTGATGCGGGCCACGGATTCGAACGGTGCATCTTGCTCGCGCCACTCGATGCTGGTGTCCTCGATCGGCATGTATTTATTGGCATTCTGGCGCTGGATCTGCAGCACGTAACAAGCAGGCACGCGATCCGTTGATAACTGCTGATTCAGCGCGCCGCGCAGGAAGTTCGGCAAGTCGTGGTTCTGCTTGGGCAAGGTGTAGGTTGGGCAATTGTCCGGATCGGGCGTTACCCGAAATTTCACATTGGCCTCACCCAACTTGTAGGGCGATACCGAGAAGTAAGTCGTCCCGGTCGGACTGTCCGGCGGCGGCGACAGTGTTGCCAGCGCAATAAACAGATGGCGGATCTGCCAAGTGCGTGGATCCCATCCCGGAAAAAACGCCATGACCTTTTTACCGTCAGCCTGCGCCGCCACATTCTGACGATACTCGGCGACATCGCTGACAAAGAAGTTCGGGTGACTGAACATCACGAAGTCTTGTTCGCGCTGTTGCTGGCGGTTACCGAGCAGTTGCATCCCCGGCACGTCGAGCAACTTGATCGCCATGCCACGGGCGTCGCGCATGCTGTCGAACTGCGGATAGGCATTGCCATTGGACAGTCGAATCATCGCCTGCCAGGTTTTACCCGGCTCGCTGAAGACACCCTGTCGCAATGACTGTGCCAGTTGCGGCAGAACCTGCACCTGCGCTTTCACACAACCATGGGCCTTGGCGTGAGCGTCGCGTAAATAGCGAGTGCCTTCGCGGTGTTGATCGACGATGCGCACGGCCGTCTGGATCACATCCTGAGTCATGGCCGACTCGCCTGGCGGAATCTGCTCCAATGCTGAAACCGGGCCACGGTGCTGCCAGGCAAACCACGCCGTGGCGACGGCCCAGCCGAGCAGTCCGATGGCGAACACGATCAACAACGTTTTGCCCAACAATCGTCCCAGCCACAACCAGACTCTGGCCAACAAAGGCAATTCTTTCTTGAAGGTCGAGATCATGGCAATTGCGCCTCGAGCGGGCCGCCCAGAACTTTCAGGTATTCCAGCAATGCCCAGCGTTCTTCGGGCTGCAACAGCCGGCCGATAACGCCATTGCCGCGCTCGCCGGCGCGGAATTCATGGCCGCTGTTGTGATTGCCGGTAACCCGCGTGTCGAACACAAAACCATTGGTGAAGGCTTCGGTGCGGTAGCCCAGATGACGCGGGTCGTATTCGAAGGTGCCTTTATAGAAGGTGGTGGCGCGCTCATCCTGCGGCGACAGCAATTGATAAATGCTTGGTACCGAACCGTTGTGCAGAAACGGCGCGGTAGCCCAGATGCCGGCCAGTGGGCGCGCCTTGTAGGCGACTTTTTCGCGAACGCCGATCGGCAGACCAAAACCGTCGAGCCCGGGTTTCTCCTCAGGCGTCACCTTCGCTTCGCGATAAGCGCGGTTTTCGACGAATGCGGTGACGTAAGCCAGGCCTTTAGCCACTGACAACT
This sequence comes from Pseudomonas sp. LBUM1652, assembly GCF_059716105.1. Lineage (NCBI taxonomy): Bacteria > Pseudomonadati > Pseudomonadota > Gammaproteobacteria > Pseudomonadales > Pseudomonadaceae > Pseudomonas > Pseudomonas sp. LBUM1652. The sequence continues at coordinate 2,006,168 of NZ_CP166804.1, forward strand.
GGCTCAGATCGAGCGGTTGCGTCGGTGTTGGATGCAGCTTTACGTCCATCTTTTCCAGCTCTTTCAGATCCCATTGCAGCGCCGTCAGGTCGAAGCGGTGGTTGGCGATGTTGTTGGCAGCGTTCGGGTCGGTGCCGATGACATCCACGGGCACCATGCGCAAATGCTGCACCCATCGTTCGCCTTCCTGGGTTTTGCGTGGGACGTGGCAAGCCGCGCAGTTCTCTGTAAACAGCGCGCGTCCCTTGGCTGCCTGCGATCTGTCGACGGTGCCAAACAGAGCTTCCGGCCAGGCGGGCGGTTGTAGGCGTTGCAGGGTTTCTTCGATCTTGTGCAGGTCGCGTACACGGACGCTGGAGGCGTAACGGTCATCGCCTTGCAACGGCTGACCGTTGGCGTTGAAGAACTGCAGCGTGGCACCCACCCCCAATGCCTCGCCGATGTTGCGCGCCATCGGCTGTTGCGCCGAACCGTTCCACTGCACCCAGTCGAACGTCCACATATCCCATAGCTGCGGGTAGTCCACCGGCGCGTTGGCCACGCGATAGTTGGCGGGGGAGATGGCATCGCCGAACGTCGCGTTGGCAATCCGCCCGAAGGCATCGGCGCGGCCCGGGCCTTCCTCGGTGGGGTAGAGGCCGCGATGCGTGTCGTTCCACGCGACTTTCAGAAAGGTGTACAGCGAGCTTTTGAAATCCTTGCGCAATTGCTCGTGGCGGGCGTCGTAGTCATCGCCCAGCACCTGTCGGGCAAAGCGTTCGAATTTCCATGGGTTGAGGTAAGTCGAGGTCAGACTGGCGACCAATGCCTGTCCGAAACTGCCACCGCGCAGCGTAGGAACACTCGACGGCAGTACGTGCTGTGCCGAACCACCGTCAATGCGCACGGCCTGGCCGTTGAAGCGCAGTTCACCGGTGTGGCAAGCGGCACAAGTTATGTCCAGATATTGCTCGGTGCTCCCGGGATTCTGGTGTCGCGCAAAGCCGACGGGCAGGTTGCCGGGATTGCCCTGCGTGGCTTTCTGTTGCGGATCGATGAGAAAACCGAAGCGCGCGAGGTATTCGGGGGCGGCGAAACGTTGCTGCGAAAAGGGCAACTCCAGCGCCTGAAACCACTCATAGCGCAGCCCTTTGACTTGCGTGCCCTGGGGCGTGAAGTAATAGGTCTGTCGTTCTTCTTCCGCCCACTGATTCAGGTAATGCACCTGCTGCGCGGGGGTGTAGAAGGGCATTTTCGGATTGGCCACGTAGTACAAAACCACCGCGAGGACGAGTCCCAGCAGCACGACGACCAGAGCCAGCACGCGGAATAAAAGGCGCAAGATAAACATCCTTGTCGAATTGTTGCGCTGTTATGCCTGAGCATGACCCTGCGTGGCAAGTGGCCATTACGCCAGATGTTGGGGGAATGTAAGTCGGTCGTTGTCGCGACCAGATGACATAAGCTTCATCATTGCTTTGCCCAAATGCGTTTTAATCCCTGAACTTATCGCAGGTTTACTGCTCTCATGCCGGTAGCCATTGGTCGTGGCGGCCTGATAAGCTCGCGGCTTTACTCGATTGCCCTTTCGGCGCATGAACAAGGAAATAGCATGAAACAGCATCGGTTGGCGGCGGCGGTAGCCCTGGTTAGCCTGGTCCTCGCGGGTTGTGATTCGCAGACCAGCGTAGAGCTGAAAACCCCGGCGCAAAAAGCTTCCTACGGTATCGGCCTGAACATGGGCAAGAGCCTTGCTCAGGAAGGCATGGATGATCTGGACTCCAAAGCGGTAGCCCAGGGCATCGAAGATGCCGTCGGCAAGAAAGAACAGAAGCTGAAAGATGAAGAGCTGGTCGAAGCCTTCGCCGCGCTGCAAAAGCGTGCTGAAGAGCGTATGGCCAAGATGAGCGAAGAGTCGGCATCCGCTGGCAAGAAATTCCTCGAAGAAAATGGCAAGAAGGCTGGTGTGACCACCACCGCTTCGGGTCTGCAGTACGAAGTCGTCAAAAAGGCCGACGGCCCACAGCCTAAGCCGACTGACGTAGTGACCGTTCACTACACCGGCAAGCTGACCAACGGCACCGTATTCGATAGCTCCGTCGAGCGCGGCAGCCCGATCGATCTGCCAGTAAGCGGCGTGATCCCGGGTTGGGTTGAAGGTCTGCAATTGATGCACGTTGGTGAGAAGTACAAACTGTACATCCCTAGCGATCTGGCTTACGGCGCTCAATCGCCAAGCCCGGCAATCCCGGCCAACTCGGTTCTGGTTTTCGACCTGGAACTGATGGCCATCAAGGATCCAGCCAAAGAAGGCGCCGCGGCCAAGTAATTAGCCAAGGCTTCGACAACAACGCCTCGCTTATGCGGGGCGTTGTTGCATCTGGACCTTGGCAAGGGTAAACAGAGCGAACCGATGGCGGTCGGGGGAGTCATAGCCTTTGAGGTTGCTCGCTAGACGCCCTCAGCCGCCAAGTCAATGAAATATTGGGTTTTTTTATGTGAGTAAAAAACGCCCGATCTGAGCGTAGCCCTTATGAAACGGGGCTTTCAGCGCTGAAATGCAGCTCTGTTCACAAGGTTATCCACAATTTGTGTGGATAACATTTCAACGGGAGGAATAGATGAAAGCTCCGTGGAATTTCGCTCGATTCCTGCCTCTGGCCGGCCGTCTGCTGGCTCGCGGTCGCCTGCCGACGCTGTTGTTTGCCGTGGCCAGCAAAGGCGCCGCGCAAGGCAATAGACTCGGCAAACTCAAAGATGATCTTCGTATGCTTCAGGCCTTGTGCCTGGCCTACTGGCGCGGTGAGTACCGGGCGATCAGCCCGAAAGCCTTGGTTTCGGTGGTGGCGGGGTTGATGTATTTCCTCAGCCCGGTGGATGCTATCCCGGATTTTATCCCGGTATTCGGCATGCTAGACGACATCGCCGTCCTCGCCTGGCTGATGAAAACCCTCGACGATGAACTCAACGCCTTCCGACTTTGGCGCAACCGCTTGCAACCGGAAAAACTGGCAGTCGTCGAACGTCTGCCCGATACCCCCGAGCAACTGCAACTCCAGGGCCCGAAAAAGCCCTGATTGTCGAAGTCCGCTTACAGATAGATACCCCCCGCGACCTTGGCCGCTGTTAGGATTACACTTCTAAGGAAAAGTGCCGACTCGCTAAGTGTTGTTGTCCTACGGGGTAGTCATGGATATTCAGATAATTGCACGCGATGGCGAACCCGAATATGCGGTTTTGCCATGGGCTCAGTATCAGTCTCTACTGAAAGCAGCAGGCATCAACGAAGCACCGCCACAACAGGCGCCAGCGCCGCTCGTGGCAACACCGGACCCGATTCTTCCAGGTCTGGATCAACTAAGCAGTTTGCGCGAAGGGAAGGGCATCGCCATCGAGGCGCTGGCCCGCACGGTAGGCATCAGCCCGTCTTATCTGGCCATGATCGAAAGTGGCGAGCGTCTGCCCGACGCCGCGATTCGCCGCAGTCTGGCCTGGGAGCTGACGGTGCCAGGGTGGAGGGATGAATCGTGAGCGTACGCATCAGTCGTCAACATTGGGACGGATTGCTGGGGGAGCTGGATCAGGCGCGCAGGCAGCGCCATCTGTTGACCTATCGGGCCTTGCTCGAACGTTTGCAATTGCCGACACCGGCGATGCAAACCTTGACGGCCGCGTTGGAGCATCTGGCCGCGCTGGATGCCAAGGCCGAACAACCATTACGCAGTTCGCTGGTGATAAGTCAGGGCGCCAGTCGCCTGCCGCGTACCGGTTTTTTTGAATGCGTCGAGCGCCTGGGGCGTTTTTCCGGGCCGTCCGATGGCGTCGCCGCAGCGTCATGGCATGCTTCGGAGGTCGTCAGAGTCTTCGAATACGAATACCCGGAATCGGCGGAGGCCTGAGTGTTTTTACGACTCAAGGCGCGAGCCGGTTACTGGCTGGCTCGCCGGCTGTTTCACTGGTCGTGGTTTGTTCGCCAGCCCCGAGGCTGGCGCTGGCTTGAAGGCCAGTTTGCGCGTATGGCTACCCTCGGCGATGTCGGCGCGCAAAGCTTCTACGGCCACATCCTGACCTTTCGCGGTGTAGGTCTGGGTGCGCGTGAAGAAGGCGTGCGACTGTTGCGGCTGGCGGCACTGGCCGGCGATGGCAAAGCGGCTTATCAGGTCGGGGTGATCAGCCTGACGGGTACACCGAGCAAAGCGCCGGACCCTGCTGAGGCCGCACGCTGGTGGAGCATGGCTGCCAAGGCCGGGCATCCGTTGGCCGAGCATAAGTTGAAAGAGTTGAGTGCGCGGGATTCAACGCAGTAAGTCTATCTGTGTCCGCTCAGTAAACGTGGCGTGAGGGAAACCTCACGCCACGTTTGCGTTTTCGCCTGCCTGTTTGTTTTTTTGGATAGTTTGAGGATTAGTCCTACATCTATTGCCTACTCGCCTGACTTCTTTCCTGATTGATCCCCCGCACAGTTCCCGCGCCTAATTTTTGCGCGAGGGAACGTTCATGCTCGACCCGGTTATTCAGTCCACCCCGCACCCAAGCGTGCGTTGATGGAAGCCATCACCCGTATCGAGCAAGCACTCGACAGCTTCCCTGACACCCTCAGCCTCTACCGCGAGCAGCTCAAACACTGGGCCAGCCGTGCCGCCGACACAGTTAGCCATGCCGCCGATCTGCCGTCGCTGATGGGCATGGAGCGGATCATCCGCTTTGGTGAGAGCAGTACCGCCGTCAGCAGTAGCGACGACCAGTTTTTCTCCAGCGTCGTGCAGTGCCCGAAGGGCGGGCTGATGCTGATCGAGAGCAAGTTCGAGTCGGTGTATGACATCCCGCTCGGCAACATCGTGGTCGATGTGGTGGCAGTGGATGGTGGCGAAACGACGCCCATCACTCTGGATGCTCAAGGCAAGGGGCAGTTCAAGGGCACAGAGGGCAAGTTCTACCGGGTGCAAGTGCACGGTGCTGTCAGCCCGGAACAGGTTGAAGATCTTTTTGAGTCCTACGATGGCCTGACCCTGGAACTGGATGATTGGCTGCGTAGCGAATGGCAGGGGTTCAAGCCGCAGTGGTCGCAGTCGGTGGCGACGGCGGCGGGCAACGGCATGCTGGCCGGGAGCTGGGCGGCGATCGAGGGGGTGTGGGACAGCATTGGATTGTTGTCGGAGATTCTCCAGGATCCGGGCAAGTTTGCCCAACGGTTGGGAAGTGGCGCGACTGATCTGATCAATCTGGCAGCTACCGCGCCTGAGGTGATGGAGCAGCTTCAATTGCTGGTCAGTGACGAGGCGGCCCTGTGTTTGCTGCTACGCACGGCGAGTCTCTGGCTGGAGATGTTGCCGCCCAGTGAGATCGCCGGCAAAACCGCTGAAGCGGCGTCGATGATGATCGTGCAATTGCTGATCGATGTGCTGATCAGCGTTGTGCTGACTTTCGCCAGTGGCGGCGCAGGGATCGCGTATCTGACGCTGCGTCTGGCAGATCGCGCGGCTCAATTGCTGTCAGCGGTGACGCGGTTGGTGAAGGCGCTGTTTGCCATCGTCAACGGCTTCATCAAGTACGTTGATCAATACAAAACCGTTGCCGCGCGCGGCATAGTGGCCGGCGTGAAAAAAGGCCGGATGCAATTGCGCTGGAATGCCAAGCGCAACGCCTCGCTGAAGAAAGACGAACCTCACGACGATAAGCCCGATCAGGCTAAAAACCCCAACGGCGACAGCGCCGACTGTGTGCCCTCGACCTGCACCAACGGCTGCCCGGTGTCGATGGTTACCGGTGAGGAACTGCTGACCCTGACTGACGGCACGCTCGATGGATTGCTGCCGTTCGAGTTCACTCGGTTGTATCGCACCAGTGCCGCCGAAATCGATGTCGGGCTGGGGTTTGGCTGGAGCCATTCGCTGGCGCATCGGCTGGAATTCGATGGCGATTTTGTTGTTTGGGTCGACCATGAGAACCGGCGCACGCGGTTTCCAGTGCCGAGTGTGGAGCGGCCGGCGATTCACAACAGTCTGTCGCGGGCGGCGATTTTTCTGGGGGATGAACCGGAGGAGCTGATTCTTGCGCTGGCGGGGGACACGGCGCGGTTTTATCACTTTCGGGCCGGGCGGCTGACGGCGGTCAGTGATGGGTATGGCAATCGTCTGCGCATTTCGCGGGATCGTCAGGATCGCATTGAGCGGTTGGACAACGGTGCGGGGCGGGCGCTGCTGTTGCGGTATGACCGGGCTCATCTGGTCGGCGTCGATTACCAAACGTTTTGTGATGGTGGCTGGCAAACCGAACAAACCCTCGTCAGTTATCGCTACGACGCTTATCAACACCTGATCGAAGCGTGTAACGCCGTTGGCGACAGCGAGCGTTACGACTACGACGATCAGCACGTCATCCTCCAGCGTCAGCTGACCGGTGGCGCGAGTTTCTTCTGGGAGTGGGAACGGGCCGGAAAATCGGCGCGCTGCGTGCGGCACTGGGCGTCGTTCTCGCAGATGGACACGCGTTACGTCTGGGATGACAACGGCAGTGTCGCGGTGCATTACGTCGATGGCACCGAAGAAACCTACGTCCACGACGAGCGTGCGCGGCTGGTGCGCAAGGTCGAGGCCGACGGTGGCGAGCACCTCAAGGCCTACGACGACGCGGGGCGTTTGATCGCCGAGCAGGATCCGCTCGGCGCCGTCACCGAATACCGCTACGACGACGTCGGACGCCTGATCGCGCTGCTTCCACCGGACGACGAGCCGACGTCCTACGAGTACCGCAACGGTTTCCTGCACAGCCGCTCTCGCGGCGAGGCGGTGTGGACGTACCGGCGCAATGCCCAGGGTGATGTTACCGAAGCGGTTGATCCAGACGGGCAGGTCACGCATTACCACTACGATGCGCTTGGGCAGTTGCTGTCGATTCGTTATCCGGACACCAGTCGGCATGTGCTGGTCTGGAATGGTCTCGGTCAATTGGTTGAAGAAACCCTGCCCGATGGCGGTGTGCGGCGCTTTTCCTACGATGCGCTGGGGCGGCGGACCACCAGTCAGGACGAACACGGTGCGCTCACGCGTCAGCACTGGGATGCCGTGGGCCGACTAATTCAGACGACGTCTCCGGGCGGCAGCACCCGCGCCTACAGCTACGGCGCCTATAACCAGGTCACCGCCGAACGTGACGAACTCGGCCGCATCACCCGTTACGAATATGACGACGATCTGCATCTGGTCTCACGCCGAATCAACCCCGACGGTACGCGGGTGCAATACCGCTACGACCATGCACAACTTCTGCTCACCGAAATCGAAAACGAGTCCGGCGAAAAGTACCGTCTGGACTACACGCCGACCGGACTGATCCGACAGGAAACCGGCTTCGATGGCCGGCGCACGAGCTACGCCTATGACCTCAATGGTCATCTGCTGGAAAAGACCGAATTCGGCGATGACGGCTCGACGTTGGTCACCGGATACGAACGCGATACCGCCGGTCGCCTGCTGGTCAAAACCCTGCCCGACGGGATCAAGGTTGCATACCGCTATGACCGCCTCGGTCGTTTGGTCGGTGTCGACGACGGCCAGAAACATCCACTGGCCTTTGAGTACGACCTGCAAGATCGGCTGATCACCGAGCATCAGGGCTGGGGCACCCTGCGTTACACCTACGACGCCTGCGGCCAGCTCAAACGCATGCGCCTGCCGGACAACAGCAAACTCGATTACCACCACGCCAAGGGCGGTGCGCTGAGAGCCATCGACCTCAACGGCGCGTCACTGACCCGCCACGTCTATCAGTCAGGACGCGAGCAACAACGCCAGCAAGGCCTGCTGCTGAGCGAATATACCTACGACGATCAGGGCCGCTTGCTCGCCCACGCCGTAGGCCATCAGCACGATTCGCTGTATCGCCGCGACTATGCCTACAGCGCCAACGGCAACCTTGAGCACATCGCCGACACCCGCCACGGCCAGCGCACCTACGGCTATGACGCTCTCGACCGTTTGATCCGCGTGCGCCACTCGCACGACGAACTCCCGGAATCCTTCGCCCACGACCCGGCCGGCAATCTGCTGATGCAGGATCGCTCCGGCCCGACGCAAATCAAGGGCAACCGCCTGCTGATGCAGGGCGACCGCCACTACGACTACGACGCCTTCGGCAACCTGATCCGCGAACGCCGCGGCACCGCGCAGAAACTCGTCACCGAATACCGCTACGACTGCCAACACCGCCTCATCGGCCTGACCCGCCCCGACGGCAAAACCGCGTCCTACAAATACGATGCCTTCAACCGGCGCATCAGCAAAACCGTCGACGGCGCCACCACCGAGTTCTTCTGGCAAGGCGATCACCTCGTCGCCGAAAGCAGCCAAACCCACCACCGCAGCTACGTCTACGAACCCGGCACCTTCCGTCCGCTGGCGCTGCTCGACGGCAAAGGCCCGAAGCGCGCCTGCCCGTTCTATTACCAACTCGATCACCTCGGCACCCCACAGGAACTCACCGACTACAGCGGCGAAATCGTCTGGTCGGCGCAATACGACGCCTACGGCAAAGTTGCCGCGCTGACCCTCGCCGCCGAGGAATACCTCGACCAGCCACTGCGGTTTCAGGGGCAGTATTTCGATGGGGAGAGCGGACTGCATTACAACCGGCACCGGTATTACGACCCACGGTTGGGCCGGTATCTGACGCCGGACCCGATCAAGTTGGCGGGTGGGTTGAATCAGTACCAGTACGTGCCGAATCCGACGGGGTGGGTGGATCCGTTGGGGTTGAGTTCGAACTGTCCGCCGCCGAAGAAGCCGGGTTGTGAGGTGCCGGGTGGGTCTAGTGGCGCAAAGATTGATGAAGGTGAGCCTACGCTGCCGGCTCCAGAGCTCACAGCCGAAGAGAAAGCGAAGAAAGAGATTATAAGATTGAACGACAGTCAGGGCATGCATATGGTTGGAAAGCATGATCCAGAGATTTCAAATGCCAAGTGGAAGCAGCGAGCTATTGATGGTACGAATCCAATAACAGGGAAAACACCGAAAAACAGACAGGGAAATCCAAGTTCGAGGTTTCATAGTTTCGAACTAATGCTGGAGGCCTATACTCTTGGGACTACGCGGGTTGAAAATGGCCTGCCACGGTTCACGGGAAAAGATGCTCAATTGGCAGACATTGTGAGGATGGATCTTCCGGGTGCGGGAGAGGGGTACATACCGAACTCAAAATCTGTTGAGAATCCCAAGCTAATTAAAATGAATAGATTTGAAATGAAATTTGATAAAGAAACAGGTGTTCCATTCACGCTTTATCCTATTAAGTAGGCTAGTAATGTTTATAGATTCAGATACCGGTCAGCCATTTAACCCTACTCCCGCTTTTTTTTTGGCGGGCGTCGATATTTATGATCGAGAAGAAACTTTAGGGGAAAGCTTGGAAAAGCTTGATCCCAATGATTCCGGTGATAGGGAAAGAATAATACTTGATTACTGTTTACCTACAAGGAAGTCGTATCGACATAAATATTTGATTTATAAATCGCTAGAAAATGCCTTAAATGAAGCGGATTATGATTTTGAATCGTTTTTTAAATATGATCCGGAGGCGTACTCCTCATTCCCGGATGGCTGGGATGAGATGCTAAGTTTCAGGGTTTTTTTTGAGGATATATTTAGGTTGGCTACGATCGTATGGGAAGATGATTTGCGAAAGGCTAGTCTTGAAGATCAATTAAACTGGTAAATGTTTCAATTGGCATAAGCTGGCTATTAAAGTTTTGAGTTGTTCGAATAATCAGCGTTGGCCGATTAGTTGCGGTGTATGCAGTTCGGGGGCAGTGAGGTTGTCGAGTAGGTGCACGCTATACCCCGGAACATTCTTCGCATGATGCTTGGCCTGCGAAGCCATTTCCGCAAGCTGGCTGGCGTCGAGTTGTGCGCACGCTTCGGGATGCAGATGCACCACGCCGATGGACAGTGACAACAACGGGAATTCCTGGCGAATGCCTTGGCGGTTGGGGGCGATGAAGCATCCAGCCTCAAGATGCTCGGGGCGGTAGAAGCGGCGGCATTGGCTTTGGAAGTCATCAAGCAACTGGTTCAGGCGTTTGCGCCAGTCTTCGGGGCCAAGCACGAGGAGGAAGTCGTCGCCGCCGATGTGGCCGACGAAGTCGCGGGTAGGGTCGACGCGTTCGTTGAGGCACTGCGCCAGGCACAGCAGGACTTCGTCGCCGCGGCCGTAGCCGTAGATGTCGTTGAAGGGTTTGAAGCTGTCGATGTCGACGTAGCAGATGATTGATTCGCGGGCCTGTTGCAGCAGGCGCGTCAGGCATTGCTGGATCGGCACGTTGCCGGGTAGCAGGGTCAGCGGGTTGGCGTAGCGGGCTTGCTGGATTTTCAGTTCGGTGATGAGTTTGAGCACGTCGATCACCCGGCCGAGGCCGAGGTAGCCGCCGTTGAGGGTAATGATGAAGTCTTCTTCGATGCGCTGGCGGGCGCGGCTGGTGATCAGGCGACTGACCTGTTGCAGCGACTGGCTCATTTCCACCGCGAGGAAGTCGTCGTTCATCAGGCGGCTGATGGGTTTGCGCGCGAACAGGTCGGTTGCGAACGGTTTGAGCAGAGCATCCGAGAGAGAGTGGCGGTGGACGATGCCGCACGGTTGACCTTGTTCGTCGAGTACTGCTAGTGAGTTGAGGTTGGCCTGGCGGCGGAAGGCTTCCAGCACGGTGGCGGTCGGCGTGTCGCGTGGCACGGCGGGTTGGTCGTTGAGCAGGGCGCTGAGGTCGCTGCCTTCGTCGTTCAGGGCCACGGCGCTGCTGTCGTGTTTAGGCATCAGGGCGCGGGCGTCACGGGGTGGCTGTTCCTGGGGGCGACCCAGCAAGTAACCCTGCACCAGATCAACGCCCATTTCGGTGAGCACCGCCAGTTCTTCCGGCAGTTCGATGCCTTCGGCAATGACTTGCGCCCGGGAGGCTTTGGCAATCTGCAGGATCGAGCCGACGAATTCTCGCTTCAATGCATCCTGATGAATGCCATCAATGAAATGCCGGTCGATCTTCACGTAGTCCGGACGCAGCTCTGACCACAGGCGCAGGCTCGAATACCCGGCACCGAGGTCATCCAGGGCAATCGAAAAACCCATCGCTCGATAATGATGTAGAGCCGTTTGCAGCAACTGGAAGTCGTCGATTGGCGTCTGTTCAGTGAGTTCGATCACCACCTGACTCGGCGGGATGCCGAAGTCTTGCAGCAATTGCAGTGTCCGCCCTGGCTGATGCGCCGCTTCGAGCAAGGACTCCGGCGAGACGTTGAGAAACAGTTTGCCCGGCAGTTGCTGTTCGTTAAATCGACGGCAAGCGCTCTGGCGGCAGGCGATTTCCAGTTCGCTCAAGCGTCCGGCCTGACGCGCCACCGCGAACAGCGCGATGGGCGAGTGCAGAGGGCTATTGGACGGGCCGCGAGTCAGAGCTTCGTAACCGAGAATACGTCGCTCAGAGAGGCAGATGATCGGCTGGAACAGGCTGTGTAAACCGCTTTGAGTCAGTATCGAGCTCAACGCACTCAGCTGTTCGGTCGTGGTCATGGCAATCTCTGGCGATAAAAAAAGGACTGGGAGCGCTCTCGATGAAGAGAGTGGCTCCCAGTCCTTTATTGCACGACAGAATGATGACTGTTTGATGACGATCCGGGGATCGTCAGCATTAAATTGCCATCACCTTACTTCTTGGCCACCTGATTGCTCAGTTTCAGGTAATCCAGCAGAACGCGCCCGGTTTCGCTCAGGTAGGCATCGTCTTCCGGTTTTACCTTGTCCTGCTCGGCTGCCGCGAGGGCGTCTTCGTCTTCTTTCTTCAGCTCTTTGAGCGGTTCTTCGCCCTTGGCCTTGCGACGGAGGTTCTCCATCACCAGTTGCTTGGCATCGATGCTGGCGTGCTGGGCACGACGATCCGCTTCATTGAGGCTGACGGTTTTTTCTTCCATCAGCTTCTGCGCCAGTGCCAGCTTGTCGCGGATGAACACGAACTCGGCATCCTTGGCGGTGCGAGTGTCATGTTCGGACTTGAGCTGTGCCAGGAACGGCTTGAACGGATCGGCTGCCGGTTTGATGGCGGCCTTGATGGTGTCCCACGGCATGGCTTCCGGGAGGGCACTCTCGCCGATTTCCTTGGTGTCGATCAGCGACGGGTAGTCGATGTCCGGCAAGACGCCCTGATGCTGGGTGCTCTGACCGGAAACCCGGTAGAACTTGGCCAGGGTCAGTTTCAGTTCGCCATGGTTCAGCGGCTGAATGGTCTGCACGGTGCCTTTGCCGAAGGTCTGGCCACCGATGATCAGCGCGCGGTGATAGTCCTGCATGGCGCCGGCGAAGATCTCCGACGCCGAGGCAGACAGGCGGTTGACCAGCAGCGCCATCGGGCCTTTATAGAACGCACCCGGGTTTTCATCTTCCAGCACGTCGACGCGGCCATCGGCGTTACGCACGAGTACGGTCGGGCCTTTGTCGATGAACAGGCTGGTCAGCTCGGTGGCTTCCTGCAGAGAACCGCCGCCGTTATTGCGCAGGTCGATGACCACGCCGTCGACTTTGTCTTTCTGCAACTCGGTCAGCAGTTTCTTGACGTCGCGAGTGGTGCTCTTGTAGTCCGGATCACCGGCACGGAACGCCTTGAAGTCGAGGTAGAAGGCCGGGATCTCGATGACGCCGAGTTTGTAGTCCTTGCCGTCCTGCTTCAGGTTCAGTACGGATTTTTTCACGGCCTGATCTTCAAGCTTCACCGCTTCGCGGGTGATCGGCACAATCTTGGTGGTCTGGTCATTCGGTGCATTGCTGGCCGGAATCACTTCCAGGCGCACCACGGTGCCTTTCGGGCCGCGGATCAGCTTGACCACTTCGTCCAGACGCCAGCCGACCACGTCGACCATCTCTTTGTTGCCTTGGGCAACACCGATGATCTTGTCGGCAGGGGCGACCTGTTTGGTCTTGTCGGCAGGGCCGGCAGGCACCAGACGCACGACTTTCACCTGATCGTTGTCGCTCTGCAACACAGCGCCGATGCCCTCGAGGGACAGGCTCATGTTGATGTCGAAGTTTTCCGCGTTATCCGGCGACAGATAGTTGGTGTGCGGATCGTAGGACATGGCGAAGGTGTTGATGTACGCCTGGAAGATATCTTCCGGACGGGTCTGATCCAGGCGCGACAATTGGTTCTTGTAGCGCTTGGTCAGGGTTTCCTGGATCTGCTTCGGCTCTTTGCCGGCGATCTTCATCCGCAGCACTTCGTCCTTGACGCGTTTGCGCCACAGGTCGTCAAGATCGGCGGTGGATTTGAGCCAAGGAGCGTCCTTGCGATCGATCAGCAAGGTTTCCTTGGTGGTGAAGTCCATCTTGTCGACGCCTTTGTTAAGCTCGGCAAGGGCGAAGTCCAGACGCGCCTTGACGCGATCCAGATAGCGCTTGTAGATGGTGAACCCGGCGTTGAGGTCGCCGCTTTTGAGGAAGTCGTCGAACTGGGTCTTCCACTTGTCGAATTCGGCGATGTCGCTGGCCATGAAATAGCTGCGCGACGGATCCAGCAGCTTGAGGTAGCTGTCGTAGATGATCACCGAGCGCGCATCGTCGAGCGGCGGCTTGCTGTAGTGGTGACGCTTGAGCAACTCGACGACGTTCAGGCTGGCGATGACTTCATCGCGATCAGGCTGCAATTTGTCCCAGCTGTTGGCTGCGAATGTATTGCCCGACACCGGCAACAGGCCGATGCCGATGAAAAGAGCGAGGGCGGTGCTGGGGAGCAAATGCTTCATGCTGATTCGACGCGGGGACAATTGATAACGCATATTAGGCCGTCTTTGAAGTCGCCGGTTCTACGAGAGCCGGTCGCATAATGCAAAAAGCCCGGCGCTACAGCTTCGGGCTCAGTCCAGACTCACTATGGAGGCACTGTGAAGGCATTGCAAGGCGTGGAAGGTCAAGTGGCATGGGTTGAAGAGCCGAGTCCTACGTGTGATGTAGGACAAGTCCGCATCCGAGTGGCGGCAGCCGGCCTCAATCGCGCCGATTTATTACAGAAAGCAGGGCTTTATCCGCCGCCCCCGGGTGCCAGCCAAGTCCTCGGTCTTGAGTGTTCCGGGGTGATCAGCGAGGTCGGTGCGGGCAGTTCGTGGCACGTCGGCGACCGGGTCTGCGCCTTGCTGGCCGGGGGTGGCATGGCCGAAGAGGTGGTCGTCGACGGGCGGCACGTGCTGCCGGTTCCCGAAGGCGTGTCGCTGATCGAGGCGGCGGCATTACCCGAGGTTTATGCAACGGTCTGGCTGAATGTGTTTCAGCTTGCGGCGCTCAAACCGGGTGAGAAAGTTCTCTTGCACGCCGGGGCAAGTGGAATTGGTTCAGCTGCTATTCAGCTGTGCAAGGCGTTCGGCAACCCGTGCTGGGTCAGCGTCGGCTCGACCGAGCGTTTGGCTTACTGTGAAGCATTGGGAGCCCAGGGCGGCGTAGTGCGTACGGATGATCTGGAAAGCCTGCGCGACTTCGGCCCGTTCGATGTGATTCTCGATCCGGTCGGCGGCAACTACTCGGCGCTCAATCTCAAGCTCATGGCGCTGGATGGGCGTTGGGTGTTGATCGGTTTGATGGGGGGCCGTGAGGCGAAGCTGGATCTGGCCCAGGTGTTGGCCAAGCGCGTGCAATTGCTGGGTTCTACGCTGCGCAGTCGTGACGATCAGTTCAAGGCCGATCTGTTCAGTGACCTGAGTCAGCATGTGTGGCCGTTGTTTGCCGAAGGACGCTTGAGTCCGCAGTTGGCCAAGGCTTTCCCGGTGAAAGACGCCGAGGCGGCATTTGCCGAGCTGGCGAGCAATACCGTTTCCGGAAAACTGGTGTTGGTGATTGACGACAGCCTGAGCTGAAAGAAAGGCCAGATCAAAAGATCGCAGCCTTCGGCAGCTCCTACGGTGGAATGTGTACACCCTGTGGGAGCTGCCGGAGGCTGCGATCTTTTGCTTTTATTTCCAGAGATGGATCGGCCAGCCGGCCTTTTCGGCATGTTCAAGCAGCACCGGATCCGGATTGACCACGTGCGGGAAATCGACCTTCAGCAACAACGGCAGGTCATTGCGTGAGTCGGAATAGAAACTCGCGCCCTCCAGGTTTTCCTCTTCAGCATCCAGCCACTCAAGCAAGCGGGTGATCTTGCCTTCGCGGTAAGTCAGGGTGCCGACGGTATGGCCGCTGTACACGCCATGCGCGACTTCCAGTTCGATGCCGAGGACTTCGTCGATGCCCAACCGATCGGCAATCGGCTTGACCAGATGCGTGCCCGACGCCGAGATCACCAGAATCCGGTCCCCGGCCTTGCGGTGGGCGGCGATGGTTTTGGTCGCGTCGCTGAAGATGATCGGTTCGATGAAGTCTTCAACCCACGGGCCGACCAAGTGCTCGACTTCTTCTGGGGTACGGCCGATCAGTGGTTCGAGGCTGAAGTCCATGTAGTCTTCCATGCGCAATTTGCCATGGCTGTAGGCATCCATCAGCTCGTTGTTTTTGCGCATGTACGATTCGGGATCGACCCAGCCCAAACGGCCCATCTGCTCGCTCCAGAGGGTGGCGCAGTCGCCATGGATGAGGGTTTCGTCCAGATCAAAAATTGCCAGGGCCATCAGTGCAGTTCTCTCTTCAACGTCAGCAAAGTCATCAGGCTACCTCACACAGGGCCGTGGGATCGATGGAAAGTGCCAGACGCTGACCGTCGGGGTGCAGATCGGCGGCCGAACGGTTGAGCACATCCACCACCAACTCTACGCCGCGCGCTTCGACGCGATAGCGGATGACGTTGCCGAGCAGGCTGTGGCTGCGGATCTGTGCGTCGAGTTCGCCGTTCAGGCTCAGTTCGATGGCTTCCGGGCGAATGGCAATGCGGTGGTTGATCGGGCGCTGCAACAGCTTCGACGCGTCGTCAGCATCGAGCAGGTTGTAGTTGCCGATGAAGCCGGCGGCGAACACATCGACAGGGGCGGTGTACAGGGTTTCGGCGTCGCCGCTCTGTACGATTTTTCCCTGATTCATCAGGAAAATCCGGTCAGACATGGTCAGCGCTTCTTCCTGATCGTGGGTGACGAAGATGGTGGTCAGGCCGAGTTCCCGCTGGATCTGACGAATCTGTTCGCGCAGGTGCTTGCGAATCCGTGCATCGAGGGCCGACAGCGGCTCATCCAGCAGCAACAGACGTGGACGAGTCACCAGCGAACGGGCGAGGGCAACGCGCTGGCATTGGCCACCGGAAAGCTGATGGGGATAGCGACTGGCGAAGTCGTTCAGTTCAACCAGTTTCAACACTTCGGCAACGCGTTTATGGCTGTCGTCGGCATTGACCTTTTGCATGCGCAGACCGAAGGCGACGTTCTGTTCGACGGTCATGTTGGGAAACAGCGCGTAGCTTTGGAACACCATGCCGATGCCACGTTTCTGCGGGCTTAGCGGCACGATGTCGACGCCATCGAGCAGGATCTTGCCGCCATCGACCGGCGTCAGCCCGGCGATGCAACGTAGCAGGGTGGATTTGCCGCAACCGGACGGGCCGAGCAGGGTGACGAATTCGCCCTTGTTTATTTCGCAGTCGATGTCGCTGAACACCGTGGTGCCAGCGTAGTTTTTTTGAAGATGTTGGACGCTGACATAGCTCATTCGCTTTTGTCCTTGTTCAGAATGTTGGCGATCCAGGTCAGGACCAGCACGAATAAGAAGTAGGAGATGACCAGCGCACTGGTGAAGTGGCCGCTGCTGTTGCGCATGTTGTTCAGATAAACCTGCAGGGTTTCGTAGCGGGTGCCGACGAGGATGTTGGCGAAGACGAACTCACCGAACAGGAACGAGAACGACAGCAGCAACGCCACCATCAGGCCTTTGCGCAGGTTCGGCAGCACCACCAGAATTGCTGCCTGAAAGGTGCTCGCGCCGAGCAGTTGGGCGGCGTCCATCAGGTCGCGCAGATTGATCGCTTGAAGGTTGTTGGTGATCGCCCGGTACATGAACGGCAGCGCCACGGTGAAGTAGCATCCGATCAGAATCCACGGCGTACCAACCATCGCCATTGGCCCGGAACCGTAGAGCTGCAACAGGCCGACCGACGACACCACTGGCGGCACCGCGAAGGGCAGCAGGATCAGGATGTTCATCAGCGCATCGAGTTTGGGGAAGTGGTAATGCACCACAAACAGCAGCGGCAGGATCAGCACCACCGACAGCACCAACGCGCCGACGCAGACCAGCAATGACTGGCCGAAGGCGTGGAGGAAGCGTGGATCGCTCCACAACTGGATGTACCACTTGAAGGTAAAGCCGCTGGGCAGAATGGTCGCCGACCAACTGCTGGCGATTGAGTAAATCAGTGTGCCCACAAGCGGTGCCAAGAGGATGGCGAACAGCAGGTAGACCACGACGCGGTGGTAGAGGCCGGCCGGGCCGGATTCAACGCGAGACATGGTAGCTCCTCTTCAACAGCAGTTGATGCACGACGGTCACGATGGTCATCAGCGCCACCAGCACCACGGCCAGCGCACTGGCAAGATTCGGATCGAGGGAGATATCGCCGGAGACCATCGCCGCGATACGGATCGGCAGCACGTTGAAGTTGCCGGTGGTCAGTGCATACACCGTGGCGTAGGCGCCGAGGGCGTTGGCCAGCAGGATCACGAACGTGCCGAGCAGCGCGGGGGTCAAGACCGGCAGACCGATGTGCCGCCAGAACTGCCAGCCGTTGGCACCGAGCAATTCGGCGGACTCGCGCCAGTCTTCGCGCAAGGCATCGAAGGCCGGGTAGAGCAACAACACGCCGAGGGGGATCTGGAAGTAGGTGTAAAGGATGATCAACCCGGTTTTCGAGTACAGGTTGAAGTCCTCGATGATCCCGGCCTGCTTCAACATGATGGTGATGCTGCCGTTGAAACCGAGCAGGATGATGAACGCGAAGGCCAGAGGCACGCCGGCAAAGTTGCTGGTCATGTTGGCGAAGGCATTCACGAAGTTGCGCAGTTTCGAGTCGACCCGGCGCAGGGAGTACGCACCGAGCACGGCGATGATGATGCCGAACACACTCGACCAGAAACTGATTTCCAGGCTGTACTGGATCGCCTGTCGGTAGAACTTCGAACTGAAGATCTTGCTGAAGTTTTCCAGGCCCCAACCAGACTCTTCCGATTGCAGGCTGTTGATCATCACCCAGATCAGCGGCGCGATTTCAAACACGATAAAGAACAGTGTGAAGGGCACCAGACACAGTGCCGCCAGCCATTTGCCGCGAGTCATGGCATTCACTTGAGCAGCTCCCGGCACACAGGTTTGTCATGGGGCACGCCGAGCAGTTCGCAGACCGTGCCGCAGATTTCGGTCTGCTTCGGTGCAGCGTCTGCGTTGAGGCTGAAGGCGTCGCCGAGAACAAACAGCGGCACCTGGCGTTCTTCCGGCAGCAGGCCGTTGTGCGAGCGGTCGTTGTTCATGCCGTGGTCGGCGGTCACCAGCACCTGATAACCGGCGTCGAGCCAGGCCTGTAAGTAGTCGGCGAGGATGATGTCGGCGAAACGCGCGCTGTTGCGGTATTGCGGGGTGTCGAGGCCGTGCTTGTGGCCGGCGTCGTCGATGTTCATCGGGTGAATCAGCAGGAAGTCAGGCGTGTGCCGCAGGCGCAGGTTTTCGGCGTCGGCGAACAGGTGCGAATCCGGGTAGTGATCGTTCCAGTAAAAGTGGCCGTGCTGGATCGGCAGTGATGGATCGTCAGTGTGGCGGTCGCGGGCGGCCACAAACGGCGAGCGGTTATACAACTCGCTGACCCAGTGATAGGCCGCGGCGGCAGTTTTCAGGCCGGCGTCACGCGCGTAGTGATAGATGCTGCGCTGGTTGGACAGGCGCGAGACGTCGTTGTGAACGATACCGCTGTCGATCGGCGGCACGCCGGTGAGGATGCATTCGTAAAGTGGTCGGGACAGGGCGGGCAACTCGCACTCCAGCTTGTAGAGTGCGGCGCGTCCTGCGCCAACGTAAGCCTGCAGATGCCCCATGGCGTGACGCGCGACTTCGTAGTTGAGGCCGTCGAGCACGACAAGGATGACGTTGTGCTTCATAGGGGCGGTGACTCCGAAAACAAGGCTGGGACCGAACGTTGTAGGAGCTGGCGAAGCCTGCGATCTTTTGACTTTGCCTTTCAAGAGCAAGATCAAAAGATCGCAGCCTGCGGCAGCTCCTACAGATGAAGGATTACTTCATCTCTACGATGACTTCTTCGTTCCACTTCTGTGGCAGGCCTTTGGAGGTTTTCTCCCACGCATCGGCGTCCTTGATCGGCGTGACCTTTTTGTACTGCTCGTTCGGCAGCAGTTTGGCTTTCACGTCTTCCGGCAGTTGCAGGTGTTCGGCGCGGATCGGACGGGCGTTGCCGCGAGCGAGGTTGGTCTGGCCGGCGTCGCTGAAGATGTATTCGCGGGTCAGCTTGGCGGCGTTCGGGTTCTTCGCGTATTTGTTGATGATGGTGGTGTAGCCGGAAATCACCGAACCGTCAGACGGGATCAGCACTACATAGTCATCCGGGTTGGCCATCTTGGCCTTGTAGCTCAGGCCGTTGAAGTCCCAGACCACGCCGACTTCGATCTCGCCTTTTTCCATGGTGGCGATGGTCGGGTTGGCCATCGACAGGCGACCTTGCTTGGCGATGTCTGCGAACAGCAGCAGGGCAGGCTGGATATTCTTCTCGTCGCCACCGTTGGCCAGCGCTGCGGCCAGAACGCCGTTGGCAGCTTGCGCAGCGGTGCTCACGTCACCGATGGAAACCTTGTATTTGCCGCCCTTGAGGTCAGCCCATTTGGTCGGTACTTCGGAACCGTGCAGCAGCTTCTTGTTGACGATAAAGGCGATGGTGCCGGTGTAGGCCAGTGCCCAGTTGCCGTCCTTGTCTTTAGCCCAGTCCGGGATCTGGTCCCAGGTGCTTGGCTTGTACGGTTGCACCACGCCTTGCTTGACCGCGATCGGGCCGAAGGCGGCACCGACGTCGCCGATATCGGCGCTGGCATTATCTTTTTCCGCAGCGAATTTGGCGATTTCCTGGGCCGAGCTCATGTCGGTGTCGATGTGTTTCAGACCGTATTTTTTCGCGAGGTCTTCCCAGGTGCCTTTCCAGTTGGCCCAGTCATCGGGCATGCCGACGCTGTTGACGGCGCCTTCCGCTTTCGCAGCGGCTTCGAGGGTTTTCAGATCAGTGTCGGCCGCCATGGCGGCGGTGCACATTGCAATGGTCGAGCCTAACAGTGTTGCCAGGAAAAGCTGTTTCATTCCGAAGCTCCTTGGTCGTGTTCAACGCTGCGATTGCGGTTTGTGTTGGTCTAGGTCAGCAATACCTGAGCCAATTTAAGGGGGCTGGATGACACTTTCATGTCGGTGGCCTTGCTTCAGGCCTTTTATTTGCCCGGTATCGGCGGCTGCCAGATAAGCGTAGACCATGCTCAAAGCCCCGGCGGGCAAGGGACTTGGCCGATGTATTGCAAGTCGTTAAGGCGACCGTTGAGCAGGTTTGTCATCTGTTGGTCATCTGCACTGCCTAGGCTTGCAACACTCGTTAACGGCTTGCAGGTCGTTCGGTTTTTGCCCTGAAACAGTGCTGGTCTAGTCCAGATAGGTAACGTTGATGCGCGATGAGGCAACAAAAGCGGTGACAGCGATTGGCCAGGTGTTGCAGGAGCAACTTGACCACGGGCTATTGGCGCCCGGCAGCAAGTTGCCGGCCGAGCGCAAGCTCAGTGAGTTGTTTGGCACGACGCGGATTACTGTGCGTGAGGCGTTGTTGCAGTTAGAGGCGCAGGGGCAGATTTATCGTGAGGAGCGGCGGGGCTGGTTCGTTTCGCCACCGCGTCTGGCCTACAACCTGATGCAGCGCAGTCACTTTCACGCGATGGTCAGTGCGCAGGGGCGGGTGCCTTCGACCGAGGTGATTTCGGCTCGACTGCAACCGGCTTCGGCGGCGGTGTGTGCCTGGTTGCAGTTGCCGGCGTTGTCGAGTGTGATTCAGATTTGTCGGTCGCGGCGGATTGATGGGCGGTTGGTGCTTTATGTAGAGCACTATTTGAATCCGCAGTATTTCCCGGGGATTTTAGAGTTTGATTTGAATCAGTCGATTACTGAGTTGTATGCGCGGCATTACGATTTGCACTATGGGCGGGTGCGGTTTGAGATCGTGCCTACGTCGTTGTCGGTGGATGCGGCGGCGGCTTTACGGGTGTCGGTGGGGAGCCCGGGGTTGCGGATTGCTCGGGTCAATTATGATCAGCATGAGCGGTTGATTGATTGTGATCTGGAGTTTTGGCGGCATGATGCGATTCATGTCGGGGTCGATGTCGTTTGATCGGTTGGGTGAATATCCGTTGCTGCGGTGATGGCTTCTTATGGTTTCGCCCTGACGGTCGACTCCCTTTGGCAAACGCCCCAAAGGAAGCAAAGGTCTTTACCCTGACGTTCGGCCCTCGCCGTGGCTCGGGTTCCTTCGTTCCGGGATTGATCCGGGCGCATCGCTTCCGGTTTGCTTCGCTGCACCTCCTTTCGATGTGTTCGACTTCGTCGAACGGTCGCTGCGCTCCCACCCCCGGATCAATCCCTCCACTCAGCCTGCCGACGGGCCTTCAGATCAAGAGCCGCAGCCGAGCTAACGCTCATCCTGTTGAGTGGTGAAGAGCGGATGCGGTTTGCTTTTGCTTTTTTGTGGGAGCGAGCCTGCTCGCGAAGGCGCCCCCACAGTCACTCCATCTCTATTTGGCTGCCCCGGCATTGGCATACAAATAATCCGTCGCCAACGATGCCAGTGTCCTCACGCCCACCACTAACGCCGACTCATCCACAAAGAACCCCGGATTGTGATTCGGCGCAGCCTTGCTTATGTCTTGGTCTCGTGGAGTCACACCGAGAAACACAAACAGCCCCGGCACTTCCTTGGCAAAGAACGAGAAGTCCTCCGCGCCACCCACCAGCGGCGCATTCACCACGTCATCCTTGGCCGCCCACTTCAATGTCGGCAGCATTTTTTCGGTCAGTGCCGGGTTGTTGATGGTCGGGTCGTATTTTTCGATGATGGTGACGTCGGCTTTCGCACCACCGCTTTCGGCGATTTTCTCGACGGTCTGGCGTACGTCCGCATGCAGTTTCTGGCGGATGCCGTAGTCGTAGGAGCGGATGGTGCCGGTCATGTCGACGGATTCGGGAATGATGTTGTAACGGGTGCCGCCGTTGATGGTGCCGATACTGACGACAGACGGAAAAGATGAAATGTCGGTACGGCGGCTGACCACGGTTTGCAGGCCGACGATGGTTTGGGCGCCGACGGTGATCGGGTCGATGCCGTCCCAGGGGCGGCCGGCGTGGGTTTGTTTGCCGAGGATTTTGATGCGCAGGTCGTCAGAGCTGGCGAGGGTGGCGCCCGGGCGGTAGGCGATCTGGCCGGCCGGGACGCCGGCCCAGACGTGCAGGCCGAAGACGGCGTCGGGTTTGGGTGATTTCATCACGCCTTCTTCGACCATCATTTTCGCGCCCCAGGTGTTTTTGCCGTCGGGGATGAAGTCGCTTGGGCCTTCTTCGGCGGGTTGGAAGTAGAACACCACGGTGCCGGGCAGAGTGTCGCGCATGCCTGTGAGAATTTTCGCCGTGCTCAGCAGGATCGCGGTGTGGGCGTCGTGGCCGCAGGCGTGCATCACGTCGACTTCTTTGTCGAGGTAGGTGCCTTTGGCTTTCGAGGCGAACGGCAGGTCCGCGACTTCCTTGACCGGCAGCGCGTCCATGTCGGCGCGCAGGGCCACGGTCGGGCCGGGCAGCGCGCCTTTGAGGACTGCAACGACGCCCGTGCGGGCGACGCCGGTTTTCACCTCAAGGCCCATGGCTTTCAGTTGTTTGGCGACCAATTCGGATGTGCGTTTTTCCGTGTTGCCCAGTTCCGGGTGGGCGTGGATGTCGCGGCGGGTTTCCAGCAGTTCGGGCTCAAGTGCCTTGGCCTGCGTGGCGATTTGTTCGCGGGTGCTGTCCATCGTGGCAGCCCCGGCGTGGCCGGCGAACAAGGTGAACAGAACGGCTTGGGCAATACGTGTGAGCTGCATCGGGTTTCTCCTTGTTTATTATTCTTGGCTTCCCAGCCTGTGACCCGAACGTCGTGCCTAAGTGCTATTCCTTCGGCTGGCCACCACCGGCGGTGATCACTTGCACGCTCATGCGTGGCGTCGCCAGATCCAGCCCGGCTTCGTCGAGATGGCGCTTGAGCGACAGGTTGAAGGCTCGGGAAACTTCCCACTGTTTGATCGGCGCGGTCTTGAAGCGGGCGCGCAGAATCGCGCTGCCGGACTCGAAACTCTCTACACCCTGAATCTCCAGCGGCGACCAGATATTGCGGCGTTGCAACGGATCGGTGCGCATTTTCTGGCCGACGTCGCGCATCAGTTTGATCGCGTCGTCGATTTCCATGTTGTACGGCACCGCCACGCGGAAGATCGCGTAGCCGAATTCCCGTGAGTAGTTCTTGATGCTTTTGATTTCGCTGAACGGGATGGTGTGGACGATGCCGTCGATGTCGCGCAGGCGCACGGTGCGGATGGTCAGGCCTTCGACGGTGCCGAGGTGGCCGCCGACGTCGACGTAATCGTCGATGGCCAGCGAGTCCTCAATGATGATGAACAGGCCGGTGATCAAGTCCGCCACCAGCGACTGCGCACCGAAACCGATGGCCAGGCCGATCACGCCGGCACCGGCCAGCAGTGGCGTGACGTTCATGCCCATGTTCGCCAGGGCGACGATCAGCGCGATGATGAAAATCGCCACGAACAGCACGTTGCGGATCAGCGGCATCATCGTCTGCGCCCGCGCATTGGCCAGGCCTTTGCGCGAGCGAGTGAGGGCGTGGTGCACGGCGGTGTCGGCGAGGATCCAGATCAGCCAGGAGAAAACCAGTGTGCCGATCAGGCTTAACAGTTTGACGCTGACGTCATGCCCTTCGCCTTCGGCAAAACCGATCAGCGATTGGCCCCACACGCGCAGGCCGAGTTCGATGAACACCAGCCACACCAGCAAATGCGCGAGGGTATAGAAAAAGTTTTTCAGGCGCTCGGAGTACAGCGCGTGGCGTTTCGGCCCGCGTTGTGGCTTGAGCGAATGACGGCGCACGAGGCCGTTGATCACCATGCACATCACCAGCAAAACGGTGCAGATCAGCGACTGACGCAGCGCGGTGCTGGTGTCGCCGGCGGAGACGAAGGTGGCGAACAGCGAGATGCCGACCAGCACCAGCGCTGGTACGTACCAGAAGGTGCCGAGGATTTCGATGGTGTCGCTGAGCGCGCGTCGGGTCAGGCGTCGGGACAACGGCTGGTTGCGGATCAGGTGGGCGATCGGCCGGCGGAATCGCAGGATGAACAGCCCGGTCGACAGCGCAGCGAGAACATTGGCGATGGTCGCGGCGCTGTGCGCCAGATGCACGCCGAGGCTCTCGATCAGGCGCGGGTCGTTGAGCGCCTCCCCGAAGGCGGCGAAGCTGCCGATCAGCCACAACGGCCGAAACGCCTGATGGCGCAGGATGTACAACGCGCGATGGCGGTGTGGGCCGTCGAGCAGGGAAAAAGCGATCACGCAGATCGCCGAGAAGCAGGTGCCGACCACCAGCGCGTAGGCCAGCACCATCGCCAGGCTTTTGCCCAGAGACGACGGCAACGCATAACTCATGTAGACGGTGATCACCAACGCGATCAACCACGGCCCGAGCTTGCGCAATGCGAAGCGCAGCATGTCGACGGCCCTGGGGTGTTGCGGCAGTTCTTCAGTGAGTCCGAAGCGCATGCGCACCCGGTGACTGACCCAGATCAGCGCGGCGGCAAGCAGGCTCCAGACCAAGAGAATCATGGCGAAGCCGAAAATGATCGGCAGCCATTCACTGGCCGGGAGCATCAGCGCTTTCAGTTCATCTTTGGCCAGATCGAATTCGTTGGACCAGCGAGTGACCGGGCTGTCAGCTCCGGAAAACTGCTTCTCGAAATTGGCCAGGGTGCCGCCAATCAACCCGAGCACGCCTTCTTCGGGAGAGGCCTGGGCTTTTTTCGTGGCGTCGCGCAGTTTCTTCAGATCGGTCAGCAACTGTGCACGTTGCTTGTCGTTTTCCAGCGACTTGATGACTTCATCGAGGGACTGGCCCAACGGTTCCTGGGCTTCTGGCTGCGTCTTGGTGGTGTTGAGCAGGCCCGGCAGACCGACCGCGTGGGCGGGTGCCATGGGCAGCAGCGTCATCAAGCAGATGAGGAACAGGCAGGGTAGAGCAAAAAGACGAGCAAACACTAGGCGGTCAACCTCGCAAGGGGCGGATTCGCTGGAGTGTACGAGGCCGCATTAATCAATGCGAGCCGGGCGCGGATTTATTCGTTGAGTTTGGCGAGGATCTTGTAGACCACGGTGGCGAGTATCGTCAGCATGCCGATCCACATGGCGAACACCCCGGCGTTTTTGTCGCGGAAGTTGAAGCCGACGGCCAGCAGGATCATTCCGCTCAGGATGGGAATGAGCATGGCGTGGAAGGAGGACATCGAGATCATGGTGACTGCCTTGTCGGAAGGGATGATTTGAGTCTAGGTCGGTTTCCACCTGTAGGAGCTGCCGCAGGCTGCGATCTTTTGATCCTGTTTTTGATTTATAAAACACAAGATCAAAAGATCGCAGCCTGCGGCAGCTCCTACAGGGGGCGTGTCGTGCCGAATTGTTACGGCAACTCGCGGCAGGCGTAGAAGGCGCTCAGCACTTTGACCAGATGTGCCAGGTCATGGCTGCCGCACAGTTCGCGGATCGAGTGCATGGCGAAGGTCGGCAGGCCGATATCGACCGTGCGCACGCCCAAGTGGCTGGCGGTGATCGGGCCGATGGTCGAGCCGCAGCCCATGTCGCTGCGCACCACGAAGCTCTGCACCGGCACTTCTTCGGCCATGCACAGGTGACGGAAGAACCCGGCGGTTTCGCTGTTGGTGGCGTAGCGCTGGTTGCTGTTGACCTTGATCACCGGGCCGGCGTTGAGTTTCGGGCCGTGGTTGGCGTCGTGCTTCTCGGCGTAGTTGGGGTGTACGCCGTGGGCGTTGTCGGCCGAGACCAGCAGCGATTTCTGGATGGTGCGGACGAACTCGTCACCTTCCGGCAGCAGGCGACGCAGGGTCTGTTCGAGCATCGGGCCATCGGCACCGCAGGCTGAGCAGGAGCCGACTTCTTCGTGGTCGTTGGCGACCAGCACGCAGGTTTCGTCGGTCTCGGCGGTGAGCAAGGCTTGCAGGCCGGCGTAGCACGACAGCAGATTGTCGAGGCGCGCGCCGGCAATGAAATCGCCGTTCAGGCCAATCACCGCAGCGCTTTGCGTGTCGTAGAAGCTCAGCTCGTAATCGAGCACCACATCGGCGTTGAGGCCGTGTTCGCGGGCCAGTTGATCGGTGAGTACGGCGCGGAAGTCGACGCGTTCGTCACCGGCAAATTGCGCGAGGATCGGCGGCAGTTCGGTTTGGGCATTGATCGCCCAGCCTTGATTGGCTTCACGGTTGAGGTGAATGGCCAGGTTGGGAATGATCGCGATCGGTGCCTTGAAGTCGATCAACTGGCTCTCGACCTTGCCGTCACGGCGGAAGGTCACGCGGCCGGCCAGCGACAGATCGCGGTCGAACCACGGTGCCAGCAGCGCGCCGCCGTAGACTTCGACGCCCAATTGCCAGAAGCCCTGACGTTGCAGCTCCGGTTGTGGCTTGACCCGCAGACACGGGCTGTCAGTGTGTGCACCGACGAGGCGGATGCCACCGTGCAGCGGCGAGTGACGGCCCATTTTGATCGCGACGATCGAGGAGTCGTTACGAGTAACGTAGTAGCGGCCGTTGGGCTCGGTAGTCCATGGCTCGCGCTCGTCGAGGCGCACAAAACCGGCGGCCTCCAGACGTTGAACAAGGCTGGCGGTGGCGTGGAACGGGGTAGGGGAGGCCTTGAGGAAGTCGATCAGGCCTTGGTTCAACTCTTCGCGCATAAGAAGCTCCAGACAGCAATGGGCGGGAGTTTAACGCATCGGTTGGGGCATGACATGCGGTCGTTGCTGCGCATGCATAACCTGTAGGAGCTGCCGAAGGCTGCGATCTTTTGATCTGGTGTTTCGTAAATCAAAAACCAGAGCAAAAGATCGCAGCCTTCGGCAGCTCCTACATGGGGCCAGCGGTGCCATTCAGAACGGCGCCGGGCACTCGAAGCGCAGACGCTCACCGGTTTGCGGGTGGGTGAAGCTGAGCATGCTCGCGTGCAGGCACAGGCGCGGCCAGGCTGCCAGTGCCTGTTCGTGGGCGTATAGCCCGTCACCGAGCAGCGGATGCCCGATGGATAGCATGTGTACGCGCAACTGGTGCGAGCGACCGGTGATCGGTGTCAGCTCGACGCGGCACCAGTCGCCGCAACGTTCCAGTACGCGCCAGAAGGTCAGCGCATGCTTGCCGAATTCGTGATCGACCACGTGGCGCGGCTTGGTCGGCGGGTCGTAGCGCAACGGCAGGTCGATGCTGCCGCTGTCCAGTTCAGGCTGACCCCAGGCCAATGCGGTGTAGGCCTTTTCGGTTTCTCGGTCGTGAAACTGGCGCGAGAGTTCGCGGTGAGTGTCGGCGTCACGGGCGAGCAGAATGATGCCGGAGGTTTCCCAGTCCAGACGATGGACGATGCGCGCTTCCGGGTAGCCGTTTTCCTGCAGGCGGGTAATCAGGCAGTCCTTGTTGTCGTCGGCGCGACCGGGCACCGAGAGCAGCAGGGTCGGTTTGTCGACCACCAGTACGGCGGCGTCCTGATGGATGATGCGGATGTTGGACAACGGCATTAAAACAGCCTCGTAACAAATGCCAACGGCGGCTCAGGGCCATTCCGGTATGGGAATGGCCCTGAGCCGCCGTCGTTCCTGCCGTATCGACTCAGCGATCAGGCAGGGTGATGTTGAGTTCCAGAATCGAGCAACTGCCCTGGCTTTCCAGTGCAACATGTACGTCGTCGTTGCCGATGTTGACGTACTTGCGGATCACGTCGACCAGTTCCTTCTGCAAGGCTGGCAAGTAATCCGGCGTGCTGCGCTGGCCGCGCTCATGCGCCACGATGATCTGTAGACGCTCTTTCGCTACCGAGGCGGTACTTGGCTTTTTGTTGGCACGAAAGAAGTCAAAAAGGTTCATTACCTACCTCCAAACAGGCGCTCGAAGAATCCCTTCTTCTCGACATCGAGGAAACGGTGGGCTTTTTCTTTGCCCAGCAAGCGGTCGACGGTATCGCTGTACGCCTGACCGGCATCGCTCTGATCGTCGAGAATGACCGGTACGCCCTGGTTGGATGCCTTGAGCACCGCCTGGGATTCCGGGATCACGCCCAGCAGCGTTACCGAGAGGATATCCTTGACGTCTTCAACGCCAAGCATCTCGCCCTTTTCAACACGCTCTGGATGGTAGCGGGTGATCAGCAGGTGTTCCTTGATCGGGTCTTCGCCACGTTCGGCGCGACGCGATTTGCTCGCCAACAGGCCGAGCATGCGGTCCGAATCTCGTACCGAGGACACTTCCGGGTTGGTCACGACGATCGCTTCGTCAGCGAAGTACATGGCCAGGTGCGCGCCTTTTTCGATGCCCGCCGGGGAGTCGCAGACCACGAACTCGAATTGTTCCTTGAGCTCCATCAGGACTTTTTCCACGCCTTCGACAGTCAGCGCGTCTTTGTCGCGGGTCTGACTGGCGGCCAGTACGTAGAGGTTTTCCAGACGCTTGTCTTTGATCAGAGCCTGTTGCAGGTTGGCTTCGCCGTTGACCACGTTGACGAAGTCATACACCACGCGGCGCTCGCAACCCATGATCAGGTCAAGGTTACGCAAGCCCACGTCGAAGTCGACGATTACTGTTTTATGGCCGCGCAGAGCGAGGCCGGTACCGATAGCGGCGCTGGTGGTGGTCTTACCCACACCACCCTTGCCGGATGTAACCACGAGAATCTTGGCCAAGGTGTTTCACCCCTAAGGAAGAAGGACTTTTTAGCCCCTGAAAAACATCTCTTGAAAACTACTGCAGTCGGACAGCCTTGGCTGGAATTTGGCTTTTGGCCTTTTTCCTACTTCGTTTGAGCCGTTTTCGCTACGTTTTAGAGATGCTTGGAAAATGCGGCAGTATCCGTTAAAGCCGAATGATGTTCAACACGTCGCCCGACAGGCTGACCTGTACGCCCGAGCCCCACATCGGATCGCGACGCAAGTCTTCGGAAACCTTGTAGTGGCCTGCGATGGAGATCAGTTCAGCGCTCAATTGCTGACAGAAAATCCGCGCCTTGGTGTCGCCCTTGACCCCGGCCAGCGCACGACCGCGCATCGGGCCGTATACATGGATGTTGCCATCGGCAAGAAGTTCCGCCCCCGGACTGACCGAGGACACCACGACCAGATCGCCACCCTGGGCATATATCTGTTGGCCACCACGCACTGGCGTAGTGATGACACGGGTCGGTTTGATGGTCGGCTCCGGCGGCTTTTCCGGTTTCTTTTTGACTTCGGCTTCCGGGGTTTCCAACGGTCGTTCACGGGCGCCGGATGGCGGCAGCACCGGAATGTCGATGGCGATAGCGGCGGCGATGTCTTCGATACGGCTGGCGCGAATCGCCAGGGTGCGCAGGCCATGCTGGCGGCACACGCGCATCAGGCCCGGCAGATCGACCGCGCCTTCGCTCGGTGGCAGTTTGTCCAGCGCCAGAACCAGCGGCGCGTTGCTGAAGAAGTTCGGCGCCTGGGCGACTTTGGCGGCCAATTGCCGATCGAGGCTTTCGAGGTCGTTACGGGCCAGTTCCAGCACAGTGATGGCCAGCATGCTGCCCTTGAGCTGGAATACGGGATCTTGGTCTAACGGTTCGGTTTGGCTCATGTCGGCATACAACGGCTTGTCACTAAAAGTGCCGAGACTTATAACGAGAACGCCCGCGAGCCGCAAGCCGGGTCGAACGATGTAGAATGCGCGGCCACTGTATTTACGGAAGCTTTAATGGATCGCCCGCGTTTTCGAAAAGCATTTCTTGCTCCACGCTTCTGGCCGCTCTGGTGCGGGCTGGGGCTTTTGTGGCTGATCGTGCAATTGCCGTATCCGGCGTTGCTGACCATCGGTCGATTTTTGGGCGCCTTGATGTATCGCGTGGCCGGCGACCGGCGGCGCATTGCCAAGCGCAATCTTGAGCTGTGCTTCCCGGAAAAATCCGCCGCCGAGCGCAAACGCCTGCTCAAGGCAAACTTCGCCTCTACCGGTATCGCCTTTTTTGAAATGGCGATGAGCTGGTGGTGGTCCCGCGAGCGCCTGGCGAAACTGGCCCACGTCGAAGGTCTGGAGCATCTGCAAAAGGCCCAGCGTGAAGGCAAAGGTGTGATTCTGATGGCCGCGCATTTCACCACGCTGGAAATCGGCGCGGCGCTGCTCGGTCAGCAGCACACCATCGACGGCATGTACCGCGAACACAAGAATCCATTGTTCGACTTCGTCCAGCGTCGTGGTCGCGAGCGGCACAACCTCGATTCGCTGGCGGTGGAGCGCGATGACGTGCGTGGCATGCTCAAGCTGCTGCGTTCAGGTCGGGCGATCTGGTACGCACCGGATCAGGACTACGGCGCCAAGCAAAGCATCTTCGTGCCGCTGTTCGGCATTCAGGCCGCGACCGTGACCGCGACCACCAAATTCGCCCGGTTGGGTAAAGCGCTGGTGGTGCCGTTCACTCAGGAGCGTCTGGCGGACGGCAGCGGTTATCGCCTGACTATTCACCCGCCGCTGGAAGACTTCCCCGGCGAGACCGAAGAGGCCGACTGCATCCGCATCAACCAGTGGGTCGAGAGCGCATTGCGTGCCTGCCCCGAGCAATACCTGTGGGCGCATCGCCGCTTCAAAAGCCGTCCGCCGGGCGAGCCGAAGCTGTACGCCAAACGCGGTTGAACCAATCCCTATAAGCACCATGGAGTGTTGCGATGAGCCCAGCTGAACCGGTCACAGGTTTGATTCTTTCCGGCGGCGGGGCTCGGGCGGCGTATCAGGTGGGGGTGCTGGCGGCGATTGCCGAGTTGCTGCCGTTGGGCGCCGACAATCCGTTTCCGGTAATCGTCGGCACCTCGGCCGGGGCAATCAACGCGGTCAGTCTGGCCAGTGGTGCCACGGACTTTCGTGCTGCCATCGAACGCCTGACCCTGTTCTGGCAGGGCTTTCGCAGCCACCGCGTGCTGCGCAGCGACTGGCCGGGCGTGATCCGCCAGGCCAGCCGCTTCGTCAGCCACAGCTTGCTTGGCCTGGGTCGCCAGCTGCCGGTGGCGCTGCTCAACAGTTCGCCACTGCGCGACCTGCTCAATGAAAAACTGCACATGCCCGGCATCGCCGAATCCATCGCGCGCAAGCAATTGCATGCGGTGGCGGTGACCGCGTTCGGCTACGAGTCGGGGCAGGCGGTGACGTTCTATCAGGGTGGCGGCAAGATTGATGCGTGGTTGCGCCATCGACGCATCGGTGTGCCGACGCAATTGTCGGTGGAGCATCTGCTGGCGAGTTCGGCAATTCCGCTGTTGTTCGCTCCGGTGAAAATCGGTGAGGAATATTTCGGCGACGGCGCGGTGCGGCAATCGGCGCCGATCAGCCCGGCGTTGCACCTGGGTGCCAGTCGCGTGCTGGTGGTGGGCGTCAGCGGCAACCCGCGCGGGTTCGATCCCGAGCAGCCACTGGAGCGCACCTACACCGGTCAACAGCCGACGCTGGCGCAGATCGGCGGGCACATGCTCAACAGCACGTTCATTGACAGCCTGGAGGGCGATATCGAGCTGCTTCAGCGTCTCAACCAGTTCAGCCATCTGATGCCCGAAGGTACGCCGACTCGCGAGTTGGGTGTGGCGCCGGTGGAGGTGTTGGTGATTTCGCCGAGTCAGCCAATCGATGAGATCGCGGCGCGACATCGGCAGGAATTGCCGGCGGCGTTGCGCTTGTTCTTGCGTGGGCCGGGGGCGACCAAGACCAGTGGGGCAGGGGTGTTGAGTTATCTGCTGTTCGAGGCGGGGTATTGCAGCGAGTTGATCGATCTGGGGCGGCGCGATGCGTTGGCCAAGCGTGAGGAGCTGTGCCGGTTTTTAGGATTGCGGCAGGAGTGAGATCTGCGGTGAGGCCTTCGCGAGCAGGCTCGCTCCCACAGGGATTTGTGTCGTTCACAAAACCAATGTGGGAGCGAGCCTGCTCGCGAAGCTTTTAGAGCGAAAGATCGCAGCCTGCGATCTTTTGATCTTTATCAGAAGTGGAACTTCACCAGGAAGCTTGTGGTGCTCTGATTGGTCTTGAACGCACCGGTATCGTCGATCCCGTACTTGTCTTTCCAGTAGTCGTATTCAACACCGACATACAACTGCTTCTCGCCGAAACTCAGCGCCTTGCCCAGGTCGTATTTGATCTGTGGGTTGAAGTGCAGGTTGGCGTGGTAATCGCCCTTGGAGTTGGAGTCGTTGTCAGTCACCCAGTCCATGAAGCCGTCGATGAGGATGTCCGACTTGCCGACCGGGATGGTGTAGGACCAGACCGGGGTAATCTGCCAGACGTTGTCACCGGCGCGTGCACCTTGGGTGTGGCGCTGGTAGAAGTTCAACTGGAAGTAGTCGAAGCCCGGGATGGCCAGGTCGAAGCCCGGACCGATCAGGTACGACTCGGTGTCGCCTTCGCCGAACTCGTAGGTCATCGCCACCAGAACGTCTTTGATCGGGCCGAACTCGATCTTCTGGTCGAGCACTTTGCCCAGCGAGATGCGCGGGCTGAACTCACCGTAGTAGGTGTTCGGGCCGTTGCTGAAGTCCTTGCCACCGTTGTAGAAGATCTTGTCGAGGAAGAAGAAGTTATCCCCGTACTTCCACGCATCGGCGTGCTCGAAGGTGACGGTCTGCTGGATGCGCGGGTTGACCTGGAAATCCTTGCCATAGAGGTAAGTCAGGCTGTTGTTCTGCCATTGCAGCAGGCCTTCGGCCATGGCCTGCCCCCCGGCCAACATCGATCCCGCGAGCATCAGGCTGGTGCACATACGTTTCATTCGGTTGCTCCCAAAGTAGGTGTTCCACGTTTATTTTTTTAAGATCGGCGCTCTGGTGTGGCGCCTTTTTTCGTTGCTGCAAAAGTCATCCGATCGGTCAGCTTCGCTATCGATAGCAAGAGCTGGGCCAACGCTTTCAGAAAGCAAAAAAACGCCCGTTCGGCTGCTGAAAAACAGTCGATTGAGCGTGTTTTCGGGATGCCTCGGTACTGGCCGGGGCCGGGATAAGTTGGCTTTTCGGTCAGGAATTAAATCCGGGCTTTTTTTTAGACCGAATTCAAGAGGCCGCGGAGAATACTGACTCCTTGGCCAGCTCTCAAGTGCCCCGCAACAGAGCACCGACGACAGGTATGGGGCACGGTTGCGGGTCATCTTAGAAGTGCACCTTCACCAGCAGGCTGGCGGTGTTCTGATTGGTGTCGAGGTTGCGGCTGTTTTCGACCCCGTATTTATTTTTCCAATAGCTGTACTCGGTACCGACGTACAACTGCTTATGACTCCAGCCAAGGGCTTTGCCGAGGTCATACTTGATCTGCGGATTGATGTGCAGGTTGGCGTGGTAGGTGCCGCGCGAGTTCTCGTCGTTGTCGACAACCCAGTCCAGATAGCCGTCGATCAGCAGATCGGAATTGCCCACGGGAATGCTGTACGACCAGCCGGGGCTGATCTGCCAGACGCCATCGCCGGGACGCGGGCCCTCGGTCTGGCGACGGAAGATGTTCAGGGTGACGTAGTTGAAGCCGGGCACCTTGAGGTCAAAGCCTGGGCCGATCAGATAGGCCTCGCTTTCACCTTCGCCGTACTCGTAGGTCATCGCCAGCAAGACGTCCTTGATCGGGCCGAACTCGATTTTCTGATCGAAGATCTTGCCGAACGAAAAACGCGGAGTGAATTCGCCGTAGAAGGTGTGCGGGCCTTTGTTGCGGTCTTCCTGGCCGTTGTAGAAGATCTTGTCGACGAACAGGAAGTTGTCGCCGTACTTCCACTTGTCAGCATGTTCGAACGTCACCGTCTGCTGAATCGACGGATTGATCGCGAAATTCTTGCCGTACAGATAGCTCAGGCTGTTGGTCTGCCACAGCAATAAATCGCCGGCCATGGTTTGGGATGCGGCCAGCAGGCAGCCGCTCAACAGCAGGTTGGTTTGCGTGCGAATCATCTGTTGCTCCCTCTTGTTTTTATTTTTCAGGCGCAGAGTTGCTCTCCCACAAGGGGCTATCGGTGTTGCTGTTAATGCGGGTGCGCGTGGCAGTCGTTGATCGTTGCGCGCTCTTTGCCGCCAAGAATGTTGAACAGCAGGTTCAGCGTCAGCGCACTGAGCGTGGCCATGGCGATACCGCTGTGGGTGATCGGGCTCATCCACAGCGGCAGGTGGGCGAAGAACTCCGGACGCACCACCGGGATCAGGCCCATGCCGATGCTCACTGCCACCAGCAACTGATTGCGACGATCACCGATGTCGGCTTCTTGCAGGATCTTGATCCCGGTGGCCGCGACCATGCCGAACATCGCAATCGCCGCACCGCCCAATACGGCCGGTGGAATCGAGGCCACCAGGAACGCCGCTTTCGGTAGCAGGCTGAGCATGATGAGCAAGCCACCGGCGACGATGGTCACCGAGCGGCAGCGCACACCGGTCATCTGCACCAGGCCGATGTTCTGCGCGAACGAAGAGTGGGTGAAGGTATTGAAGAACCCGGCAACGAACGACGCGCCGGCATCGCACAGCAAGCCGCGACGCAGCATGCGCGGGCAGACTTCCTGGCCGGTGATCTTGCCCAGCGCCAAGAACATCCCGGTGGACTCGACGAAGATGATCACCACCACCAGGCACATCGACAGGATCGGTGCGAGTTCGAATTTCGGCATGCCGAAATGCAGCGGGGTAACGAACTGAATCCACGGCGCGTTGGCCATGCCGCTCAAGTCGACCATGCCGATCGCCCCGCACAACAGGTAGCCGAAGCACATGCCAATCAACACGGAAATATTGACCCAGAAACCGCGCATGAAGCGGTGGATCAGCAAAATGGTGCCCAACACCAGTGCGGCGATGGCCAGATAAATCGGTGAGCCGAATTGCGCAGCGGCGGCACCGCCACCGGCCCAATTCACGGCCACGGGGAACAGCGACAAACCGATCGAGGTGATCACCGTGCCGGTCACCAGCGGCGGGAAGAAGCGCACGACCTTGGACATGAACGGCGCGATGATCATGCCGAAGAAACCGGCGGCGATCGTTGCACCGAAGATCCCTTGCAGACCGATACCGGGCATCCCGGCCATGGCGACCATGCTGCCCACGGCGGCAAAACTGGCGCCCATCATCACCGGCATGCGAATGCCCATCGGGCCGATCCCCATCGACTGCACGATGGTGGCGATGCCGGCGACCAGCAGGTCGGCGTTGATCAGGAAGGCGATTTCTTCACGACTCAGGCCAGCGGCCTGTCCGATGATCAGCGGCACCGCGATGGCACCGCCGTACATCAGCAGAACATGTTGCAAACCGACCAGGATCAGTTGCAAAAGGGGCAAACGCTGAATGGCGGGTGCGTCGGGGATGCGCGCTTTGTACAGCTCGGACATGCAACACCTCGGATCTTTTTTATTCTTGTGATTGAACAGCTGCCGGGTTGCTCACAGCTGTTTTTTTGCATCAGGTAAACCGCGCTGCGGCTAATCGCTGGCAAGCCAGCTCCCACAGGATTCAGGTAATCCCTGTGGGAGCTGGCTTGCCAGCGATGCTTTTACTGCTTAGTTGGTCTGGGCTCCCTGGGCGATCCAGGCACCGATCAGGTCACGTTCCTGCTGGGTCATCTGTGTGATGTTGCCCAGTGGCATGATCTGTGTGGTGATGGCTTGCGCCTGGATCCGCGCCGCGTTCTGGCGGATCTGCTCAGGGGTGTCGAGCATCACGCCGGCCGGGGCGGCGCTGAACAGTGGGCTGGTCGGTTTGGCCGAGTGGCACACCGTGCAACGTTCCTGGATCACGTTGTGCACCTTGTCGAAACCGGGGCCGGCGTTGGACGCCTGTGCCGGTGCCGCAGCAGGGGCGGCAGGTGCTGCCGGTTGCGCTGCTTCAGCCGGTTTTGCGCCACCACCCAGTGCCGTTTCCGGCAGCGGTTGGTACTCGATTTTCGCTGGTGCGTTGGCCACTTCCGGAGCTGTCGACATCGGCGTTGGGCCGGTGACGTAAGCCAGGCTGATCATCCCGACCGCTGCGACAGGCAGCGTCCAGGCAAACTTGTGGCTGTCGTGACGGGTATTGAAGTAGTGACGCACCAACACTGCAAACACTGCGATCCCGGCCAGGATTAACCAGTTGTACTGGCTGCCGTAAGTGCTCGGGAAGTGGTTGCTGATCATGATGAACAGCACCGGCAGGGTGAAGTAGTTGTTATGACGCGACCGCAACAAGCCTTTGGCTGGCAGCGCCGGATCGGGCGTGCGGTTCTCGGCAATCGCCGCAACCAGTGCGCGCTGCGCCGGCATGATGATGCGGAACACGTTGCCGACCATGATGGTGCCGATGATCGCGCCGACGTGCAGGTACGCACCACGACCGCTGAACACCTTGCTGAAGCCATATGCCGCGCCGATGATCAGCACGAACAGGATGAAACCGAGCAGGGCAGGGCGTTTGCCCAGAGCGGAGTCGCACAGGAAGGAGTAGATGAACCAGCCGAGGAACAGCGAGCCGATACCGATGGCCACGCCTTCAGGGCCGCTCAGCGTGCTGCCCGGAGCCAGCAGGTAAAGCGTCGGGTTGTAGTAGAACACCACGCACAGCAGCGCGATCCCCGACATCCAGGTGAAATAGGCTTCCCATTTGAACCAGTGCAGGTTCTCCGGCATTGCCGGCGGGGCCAGTTTGTATTTTTCCAGGTGGTAGATACCGCCGCCGTGGATCGCCCACAGATCACCGGCCAGACCGGTTTTCGGGTTGACG
The DNA here is from genome assembly GCF_059716105.1 of Pseudomonas sp. LBUM1652. Classification (NCBI taxonomy): domain Bacteria; kingdom Pseudomonadati; phylum Pseudomonadota; class Gammaproteobacteria; order Pseudomonadales; family Pseudomonadaceae; genus Pseudomonas; species Pseudomonas sp. LBUM1652. The sequence continues at coordinate 2,043,159 of NZ_CP166804.1, forward strand.
CGGTTGAGGTTGTTCTCCAGCCAGACGAAGTAGAACGACGCGCCGATCCAGGCCACGCCAGTGATCATGTGAACCCAGCGCACGCTCAGGTTCAGCCATTCCAACAGATGTGCTTCCACAGTCTTTACCTCTCGCCTGTCACCCTTGTTGTCGGGTGATCAGACCTTCTCTTATTGGTGGGGGGCGAGGATCAAACGCTCATCCTCTTTGAAAAAATGCTCATCGCAGTTATTGCCTGTGCCACTGCGATCAACCACCAGGAAGTCATCCCGCTTTTCGATCGTCAGCACCGGGTGGTGCCAGACGCCGCGATGGTAATTAATGCCCTGCCTGCCGTTGGTGACGAAGGCGCGGACCAAGCCTGATACAGGTTCATCGCCAAGTGGCGCGACCACGATCAGAAAGGGGTTGCCGAGCAGCGGAATGAAAGCCTGGCTGCCCAGCGGATGGCGTTCCAGCATGCAAACGGTCAGCGGCATGTCCTGCGCGTCGGCGCGGAAGATGCTGATGATCGCGTTGTCCTCAGGCGTAGCGGTTTCGACCGTCGCCAGTTTGTGGAAGCGCATGGTCGAACCGTTGTTGATCATGAAGTGATCGCTGCCGTCGGTTTCGATTACGTCACCGAAAGGGGCGAAGGCTTCTTTGGTCAGCGGTTCAATCGTCAGTGTGCGCATGCTGTTCTTCTTGTCTTCAAATGTATGTTCAATTCACTGCAATCCCTGTAGGAGCTGGCGAAGCCTGCGATCTTTTGATCTTGAAAAACAAAGTCAAAAGATCGCAGCCTGCGGCAGCTCCTACAGTCTCAGCATTACTTCGCGACCTTGCCGAGAACGCGCAAACGGCTCACACCACCATCCGGGAAAACGTTCAGACGGATGTGGGTGATCGGGCCCAGAGCCTTGATCTGCTCGGCGAAGGTGTGTTCGGCGTGCATTTCCAGTTTCTGTGCCGGCAGCAGTTCGCGCCAGAACAGCGACTGGGTTTCGATCTGGCTGTCGGTGCCGCCCTTGACGAACGCGCCCTGGATCGAGCAAGTGTCCGGGTAGTTGCCTTTGAAGTGCAGGGTGTCGACGACGATTTTTTCGATCTCGCCCGGGTGGCCCAGCGCGACGATTACCCAGTCATTGCCTGGCGTGCGACGACGAGCGGTTTCCCAGCCGTCGCCCATGTTGATACCACGGCCCGGGTTGAGGATGTTGCTCATGCGGCCGAAGTGTTCGTCGGAGCAGGCCAGCGCACGGCCACCGTTCAGAGCAGCCGCCAGGTCAACCTGTTCGTTGTCGCCAACAGCCGACCAGTCGCGGAACGGAATGCCGTACACACGCAGACGAGCAACACCGCCGTCCGGGTAGATGTTGAAGCGCAGGTGGCTGAAGGCTTTGTCGTTGCTGATTTCGTGGTAGTGGTGGCTATTGCCCTGCAGCTCGACGGCCGACAGCACTTCAGTCCACTGGGTGTTTTCATCAGGCTCGCCCGAGGCCAGGAAGCACGCTTCCATCGAGGCCGACGGCGGGAAGTTGCCGGTGAAGAATGAAGTGTCGATGTCTACGCCTTTGATCGAACCCGGTACGCCCAGGCGAATCACCGCGCTGTCGAAGCCTTCGAAGCGCTTGCGGCGCGACTCCCAGCCGTCCATCCACTTGCCGTTGTCATCGAACACGCCCTCCTTCCACACGGCCGGGGTTGGCTGAAACAGACGATTGGCGTCTGCGAACCAGTCATCGGTGACCGAGAGGATTTTGGTGCCCAGACGGGCATCGGCCAGGTTGACGAACTTCTCGAAAGGTACGGCGTAAGCTTTCATTCTTCTTGTCTGCCTTTAATAAGTTGGCTGGGGATGCTTGCAAGACCCTGGGTACTCTCCGCGTCTGATGTACTCGGGTCAGGCTTCGCTAGAGAGTCAGTAAACGGAACAGGGCGATCTTGTTGATCTCCGCCAGCGCACATTTGAATTCGGTGTCGACCGAGTTGTGAATGCGCGTTTCGAACGCCGCGAGGATCTGATGCCGGTTGCTGCCTTTTACCGCCATGATGAAGGGAAACTTGAACTTGGCTTTGTAAGCGTCGTTCAGCTCGGTGAAGCGAGAAAACTCTTCGGCCGTGCATTGGTGAATCCCCGCGCCCGACTGTTCTTCAGTACTGGCCGCGGTAAGCTGGCCCTGGACGGCGGCTTTGCCGGCCAGGTCCGGGTGAGCGTTGATCAAAGCCAACTGGCTGGCGTGATCGGCGCTCAACAGGATGTCGCTCATGCGCTGGTGCAGGGTTTCGATCTCGTCGATCGAGGCATCTGCGCCCAGGTCGTAGGCCTTTTCGGCCACCCATGGCGAATGTTCGTAGATGTCGGCGAAGGCGTTGACGAAGGCGTCGCGGCTCAGGGTCGACGGTTGCAGGGTTTGAAAGCGGCTCATTTGGCGGCCCCTTGGTACGGGTGGGTTTCGTGCCAGTGACGCGCGATGTCGACGCGACGGCTGAACCACACCTGTTCATGACTTTTGGCGTATTCGATAAAGCGCTTGAGCGAAGCGAGGCGACCCGGACGGCCGATCAGTCGGCAGTGCAGACCGATCGACAGCATCTTCGGTGCTTCTGCGCCTTCGGCGTAAAGCACGTCGAACGCATCTTTGAGGTATTCGAAGAAGTCGTCACCCTTGTTGAAACCCTGCACCTGAGTGAAGCGCATGTCGTTGGTGTCGAGGGTGTAAGGGATCACCAGATGTGGCTTGCCGGTCGGGTTGTTCGGTTCCCAGTAGGGCAGGTCGTCGTCATAGGTGTCGCAGTCGTAAAGGAATCCACCTTCTTCCATCACCAGACGACGGGTGTTCGGGCCGGTGCGGCCGGTGTACCAGCCCAGTGGGCGCTCGCCGGTCAGTTCGGTGAGGATGCGGATCGCTTCGAGCATATGCTCGCGTTCCTGCGCTTCGTCCATGTATTGGTAGTCGATCCAGCGGTAGCCGTGGCTGCAGATCTCGTGGCCGGCTTCGACCATCGCGCGGATCACGTCCGGGTGACGCTGGGCCGCCATGGCCACGGCAAAAATGGTCAGCGGAATGTCGAATTCCTTGAACAGTTTCAGAATCCGCCACACGCCGGCACGGCTGCCATACTCGTAAAGCGATTCCATGCTCATGTTGCGCGCGCCTTGCAGCGGCTGAGCAGCGACCATTTCAGAGAGGAAGGCTTCGGATTCTTTGTCGCCGTGCAAAATGTTGCGCTCGCCGCCTTCTTCGTAATTGAGTACGAAGGACAGGGCGATGCGGGCATTGCCCGGCCAGTGTGGGTGAGGAGGGTTACTGCCGTAACCGATCAGGTCGCGTGGGTAGTCAGCGCTCACTGCAGTCTTCCTTCTTATTCGTTGACAGATATTACGTGGCGGCCTGGCGGTGAGGTTGCAGGCTGGCGTCACAGCGATGGGCTGATTGTATACAACTTTATTCTCAATTTGTAAGCCTGATTTTTTGCATTTTTCACCGACTGTCATCTTTTACTGCTATCGGCGTGAACCTGCAAGAAACCTGCCTGACCAGTCAGCTAATGGATAGGAGGTTCAATGATCAGGCGCTGCGCTGGCAGATCCGCTGTAAACGCCCGGATGGCGGGGGTGGTGTGAAAAATGTCGTTTTTATTGTGTACAATTTTTTTGGAAAGTGTCTTAATCAATCGCTCGCCGCAGCTTTTCGTGCATCGAAAGGGTGCGGTCTCCTTTTCAACTGACTTCGGGAGGCGCGAAGTCTGACTGCTCTTTGCGGCCAGGCGCGCAGAATCAATGGGACGTTTGACAACACACGTTTTGGACGCTGCACATGGTTGCCCGGGCAGCTCGATCAAGGTCGAGCTGTACCGCGTTGAAGGTTCGCACCTGGAATTGGTCGCCAGCGCGATGACCAACAGTGACGGCCGGGTCGATGCGCCGCTGCTGCAAGGCGATGATTACCGTACCGGGGTTTATCAGGTGCAGTTCCATGCCGGCGATTACTACCGAGCCCGTGGGGTGCAACTGCCGGAGCCGGCATTTCTGGATGTGGTCGTGCTGCGCTTCGGCATCTCTGCCGAACAGGATCACTACCACGTACCCCTGCTGATTTCGCCTTACAGCTATTCCACGTACCGGGGCAGCTGACCCCCAAGCAGCTGCCCCCACCGGGAAGCGACTGCGCATATAGCTTCTTTGGTCTTTTGCCCGCTCACACTGCGGGCTTTTTTTATTTCAGTGATGGCGCATGACTAAAGCTCAGTTGTCAGGCAACGACAGTGTGAGCATATCCGGCGTCTGGTGGGTGCAGCGGCCAAATATCTTCAGGTCGGCATTGGTTATTGTCCGAGACTTGTTACTTTCCAGGATCCATTTGCGCTCTGGCATGCTGTATTTGAGTTTTCCTCGGGTGCCATCGGTCATCGCAACATTGCGGACTTCGAGGACACTTTGCGCAATGGCAGAAAACTCTTCGGGCACATCGGCTGTAGCGTCGGTGGGTGACTCAAAGTATCTGGCGTCCAGGCGGTTGATATAAATTCTGTCGAAAGAAAGGTCTACGGTATGCACCACGCCCTTTGGTCCGATGACAAAAATCTCGTCAATAAGATCGTCGGCACCGTATTGAGGTAAATGCACAGTGGTGTTTCCGATATACAGTTTGTTATCCGCCAGGACGATGTTGAATTCACCGAGTTGTGTGGCGTCGAGCTCCCAGGTGGAGGAATGGTTCAGTTGGCTGCTTGCGGTGGCCAGACCGCCGGGCGTCGAAATCCGCAGCACCCTGTTCGCGCTCAGATGGATAAGATAAGTAGCTCCCGCTCCTTCAATGTTATCGATGGCAGTCTGTTTGGCGAGAGGCAGTAGCCTGGAGCAAGAGGAAATGTGATCCAGCTCTAGCGCCAGGGTTTGGGGGATCTCAAAAACCGCATTGTCTTTGACCCGTATCGGGAAGCGTAAGTCGTGGCTGGTCAGCGTATTGCCAGCCACGTTGGGCTTATAGTGCGCGGGAGGTTTGGCATAGTCCGCTTCAAGAATCAGGGTGTGGGCTTTTCCATCCCGGAACACCAGCATGTATCCATGAGTTGAAACATTGGCCGCCGCTTTTACCAGTGCAGCGTCGAGTGTCGTGTCTGCGTATTGGCTAACGCCGGCGATTTGCAACAGGTTTTTGCCGAAGTAAAACAGAAAATCGATTGAGACATTAACCTTGTCGTTACCGGCGGCGGCATTCATTTCAATGGACGGAGTCGTCGCAAAGGCTGCATGAGCGCTCGTCAGCTCGGAAAAGTCGTAGTCGAGAAAGATTCGGGTACCGTAATAGGAGTCAGGGTGACTCCCGGTTATAAATTGAGTGTGCGGGTTGAATCGCTGGACGTAGTAATGGGTGTTCTGGTTGGTGGGCACTTTGCACACTGTTTCATGGACAATGGTGGTTTTTTCGGGACGGCCCACCTTGGTGATTTCTGCGCTTATCTCAAACGGGTCATCGTGTTGCATTTTTTCAGGCAGATCGGGTTTCAAGTAGTAGCCATCTCTGGTGATGATGGTCAATTTGTCATTGTTCAAAACCCTGTGGCCTTCGGATGTTTTGTAGACATTGTCAATCGCTATGATGCTTCTGCGGCCATAGTGAAAATCGAACTGCAGCGTTATCAGAAGGCGAAGTCTGTCCACCTTCCACTTCTCGATGTGGTCCATTCGCCAGCCCAGCGAGATATAGCTTTCATCAACACCATCATCGCTAATGAGCACTGAGCCCTGCGCAAGGTCCACGTGATAAAAATCCGTTCCGGCTTCACCAAAGGCCGTTGCATTGTTCTTGAGCAGATAAAGCGTGTCGTTACCGGCGCCGGCGTAGATTTTGTCTGCGCCTCTTGATGTGATCACGTTGGCTTCTTTAGTGCCCGTGACAATACTTTTTCCATCATTGAGCGTCTGAACGTTTTCAATGTTTTCGAGCAGTGCCTTGAAAGAATAACTGTCTCCATCCTCGACTGCCGGATCCGCATTGGGTGTGTAGATTTGCAGGGTGCCCGCCGTCAGGTCGATGTCATATCCCCGTCCCTCAGCGGGAAATGACTGCTTGCCATCCAGTATCAATGTATCGCTGCCGGCGCCCCCTTTCAGTCTGGAGAACTCAGCGCTCTCAACCGGCCTCTCGATTGCTTGCGCGGCATTTTGGACAATGAATTTGTCATCCTTTTCACCCCCGGTCAGAGTCTTTGTCCCCTCTGCGTAATAAAAGGCATTGGGCTTTTTCTCGACACCCGTGACCGTATCCTTGCCATCACCGATCATCCACAGGATGCCTTTGTCTTCTCCTGGCGTACCGAGCACAGCACCGGGTGTCTGGGCTGTAACGCCGGCTCGTGCGTCAATCGTATCGTCAAGACCTACGACCTCGGGGACGTAGACGATCGGCATGGTTTCTACGCCCCACCAGTGCTTTACGCGTTCACGTCGTTTCTTGAGGCGGTCTTCGTAGCGGCCGTGCACGACCGCCTCGATGGTGTCCTTTTGAGTCTCGTCGAGTATCTTTCTGGCCGTCGTTGTCAGTCGTTTGGCGGTTTCGATTTTGGCTTTGGCCAGTTCGTAGCGATTTTTGATGTCTTGATCGATATCCATCAACGGCACAAACGAGAACCAGCCGGTGCGCCAGCGTTCTTCAACGGTGAGTTCAATGTAGTCGTCGATTTCATCCACCATGCGCACGGCGCCGTAGATCTGCGAGCCGATCGCCATGAGCGCACCAGCGGCCAGGCCGACCGGCCCTGCGAACGAAAAGCCGGCCAGGGCGGCGGTACCCAGAATGACCGTCATGGCGGCACTGGCGATGTTCAAACCGGCGCTGACGTAATGATCAATGGCTTGTTTGCCGGTTTTATTGCTGGCGGCGTTGAATTCTCTGACAGCACTGTAGATATCGAACGGCAACGTCAGCGCACCGCCGACAAGTCCCCCTGAACGCCCCAGCCTGATTCCGACCCGGGTTTTGGCGAAATCCTTCAAGGCGCCACTGCCTGCTTCGATCATGCGTTGACCGGCTTTGGTGACGGCTACGTCGGTGATAATCGAACCGACCTCTGTCCCGATGCCGATGCTGTTAAAGATGATTTCATCCTTGTCATTCTTTTTGACGGCATCGTAAATACCGCGAATGCCCATGAATATGCCAAAGGCCTGAATGCCGACGCTGGCGCCGACCGTGGAATGGTTTTTGATGATGATCCAGCTCGGGCTGCTCTGCTTTTTTGAATAGCTCAGACGCAGATCCAGGTTCTGTGCCGAGTTGAGAAGACGAGACATTTTCTGCGAGTAACCGACCTCCCCGACGTTCACACCGGTGTCATTCCTTATGACCGGCGGGGCCGTGTGCGGGCGCAGGCAGGCCATCTCGTATAACAGGGAGGGCAGTAAATAATCGTCGCCGAAAGTGGACACTTTCATGCGCTTCTCGATTTCGGGATAACTGAGTTGCAGGGCGTTGACGAACGATCGGCTGGGTGTACGAAACTGGGTGTTATGGCCGGTCAGCGGTTGGCCATCAATAGTCGCACCCAATGCATCCAGGCCTCGACGAGTAATGGTGTAGGGGCCGATCTTGAACGGCCCAAACAGGTCGTCGAGCATCTTGAGCTGGCCGGGTTTGCGGGCGCTATTTTCGGGTTCTGGGTTTGCACTGTCGCTCTTGATGTCAGGCGCGAAGTCGATAGTCGATGAAGTGCGCTCATTAGCATGATTACCAATATCAAAAACTTCGACGGTTTCGTCTTTTGCATAGGTATTAATGGGCAGGGGGATTGACATGTAAACATCCTTGTTCGGTGTTGCAAGTTATAAGTCGATGAGAATAGGGGGTGATGCAAGCGAGAAAATAATTCTCTCGCTTGTTTCGGCTGATTTTTTTTGAATGGTTTCTATTGGCTGCCGTTTTGCGTAGCAGCCGGTTGGATCAATCAATCGAATTTTGTGATGACAAGGCTGCCTTGTCCGGAAGGTAGGATATTGAAACTTCCAAGTAAGTAGAAGATTTTATTCTTCTCAACATGTTTTCGCAGGGTAAGTGCGTCATTATGATTGATTTGGTTTTTCAGTGCTTTTGAATAAACCCACTCTGTCGGATTTACCCTGTATGTTCTGCCTTCATGAAAAGGACTGAATAACATAAGGAATATATTGTCGACGCCTGCTCGTCTAAACATCAGTGCGTCCCTTTGTGTTTGGCGAAAAGATTCAAATATATTGTAACCTTGATTTTCCAGAGCCGCTTTGAACACGGCTCTCGGTGAACTGCCGTTTATTGCTCTTTTCCACTGCACTGGCATACGCTGCGAATCAAAGTCAATCCGGTAGAGCCCTTCAGCAGAAAAGGGTGGCATATACATGAAGCCTGTCGCGTCCTTTGGCAGCGGAGGCATGAGAGCCAATGGATCGATCAATTCCTGACGGTTGACGTTTTGAACGTCAAGATTCCTGGATCGGTCTGTCCAGTAGTTAAACGTATCAAACAAATCATTGAGGCCGTAACCATTCATCTCTTCAGAATGATTGGCTCGCTTGAACATAAGACGTGCGGTCTCGTTTGCCGAATGATCCGACATATAAGGAAATTTATCGGCAACATAGCGGGCGAACGGTTTTTTGAATGGATGACCGTCTACGACCCTCCAGTCAGGTTCTGTGGTGACTGCGTGATTTTGCTTTATCTTCACCGCGCCTCTGGGTTGTAACTCCGGCATGACACGTAGCATCTGTTCGAACGCGTCGAAACGTTCAGCGGCGAAACGTGGTGGTTTGATAAAGACTAGAGCGTCATCGGCATGTCCCGCCTGAGGGACTATCGGAAAGTATTTTCCTTCGATTTTGATAGCGTCACTGATGTGTGGTCTGGTGGTGTTTCCCCAGGCGCGCCAGTCGCCGCTACGCAGATCCGCAGCGTCTGATTCGCCATCCATTCTCGGTCGTTTACCTGGCACTGCCGTTGGTTCATCGGTTTCAGAAGCTGCCCGGCGATTATCCGGTGGCACCGTGTGCACGGTCTTGCGGCGCCAGAGCTGTGTTCCCGGTATTTGCTCAAGCACAGAGCCAGACGCCGTCCGTTCTCCAGCAAAGGTCTGTTGATAATGGCCGTCGGGGTTTTTACGAACCATGACGGTTCCCTCCGCCAGATCGACATAGCTTTTCTTGAACTTGTCATAACGCACGCCGTCGGTCGTGCTGTGTGCACTCGTCAACAGTGCTGCCAGATGCGGGGGGAGGAGGATCGATGCTTGTGACGGCGCGCCTGCCACTGCAGGTTGCGTACTGTTTCCCTGCTCTGACGTTCGCCCATACCAGTCTGCCTCGACACGCCAGCGAGCCTGCCCTTCGATTTTCCTCAATATCGGTGGCGTAACACCCGGGGCGTCGGGCCAGGGAATCTGGTAGTCACCGTTGCTGTTGAGTTCGGCACGGTAATAGCCTCCTTCTTCCAAGTGTGCATAGAACTCACCTCTTGGGCTGACGTAAAACCCGTCGATCGACGCGTGGGGCTGCAATAGATGATTCTGCAGGGCCGGCCATGAAATCTCTCTGAGGTTGGTATTGAGATCCGTCATGACCGGATCCGTGATACGGGTTACAACGACACGCGGTGCAATGTCGTCGTTACCCGCCAACGTGGGTGTGGAAGTGTCGGATACTCGCTCACCTGCGGATATGGGCGGATTTGAACTATCAATGTTGACACGGTTGGCCACAGTTTGATCCTGTACAGGTCTGGATGTTTGGGATGTATCGCTGTAATGACTTCCCGTTATCGATTTGGGTGGTTTGGTCATTGACGTTGACCTCTGATGATCTGCTGTTTATCCAGGGCGTCGTTAATTGACGCTCTGGCGGTTTCCGTCTTTTGCGTTTATCAATCTCCACTCGGCAACAGTTAACCGGCGCAGCGTTATCGCTACGAGCCGTAGTGCTTCATGTAAATTGATAACCGCTGTTGTAATTGACGTTTGCTGTGGTTTTATATGGAAAGCAGGTCAGCCCTCTCTGACGATAAAGAGTGTTGTAAGTTGCTGAGTCTGTTTTTGAATGCCCCCCATCAGATAGACGACCTTTTGTTCATCGATATAGGTGGCCAAGTCCTTTTGTTGTTCGCCCATACGGATTTGCAAAGCAGACTCACTCAAATGTGAAGCGGGGAGAGCCTTGCGCTGTATCTGTTTGCCGATAACTTTCGGGAAGGTCAGTACAAAGACGCTGTTGATTTTTTCTCGATGAAACAACAACGTATTTTCGCCCAGATGAGGCGACGTTTCGTTGATGAGGTAACCGTTTTGCGTCAATACAGCGCTGAACAAACTCCGCAAGTCATGTGTTGTCGGTAGCACGGCGTGGTCAATCCAGTGCTGAGCAAATTGTCCGGGATCGAAGTCCAGGCGTTGTAATCCCTCACCTAGCGATGAAGGCATGCTCAATGACAGGTCGTCTGCATTCGGCGGCGGGAGTTTGCGTAACATCGTGAGCGGGTCAGCCAATTCTCGTCGTTGAACCGGGTTGTTCTTCCTGTCGGCCCAGAATCTAAATGTCTGGTTCAATACCGCTAGGCCATGACCGTTGATAACTTCGGATCGGTTAGCCTGATTAAACATGGCTCGAGCAAGTGAACGTGTAGATTCAGTCGACAGATATTTGAAATGCGTCGAAATGTAATTTGTGAGGGGCATTTCGAACGGTACACGTTTGCTCAGGACACACCATTTTTTATCGACTTTAACCGCCCATTTTGGCTGTAACGCCGGGTCAGTTCCGAGCATGTGTTCGAAGGCGTCATATAAGCCAGGTGAAAATTGCGGGTGTTTCACATACACCAGTCGGGTGTCGGCGTTAATGTTCTGAATCACTACTGGGTAGTGAAGATTGTCTATTTCAATGTGCATCTCTAGCGGCGCTCTGGTCGTCTTGCCCCAAGTGCGCCATTGCTCGAAAGACGGATCAAGTGCAGCGTCGCTGGATGAAATCAAACTCTGGGTAAGTGCTTGTGTATCGGTTGCACTGTCTGCATCGTCGCCCAAAAAGAGCCGTTTACTTGGACCCGGCGCGGGATTCGTTTCAGTTGCCGGCCGACGTCTGTCCAGACGCAATGTATCTTGAGTACCCGAAGCGTGCGGTGTTTTAAGGCGCCATTGTTTTGTTCCGGCAATCCGTTCAAGCAATGCACCGGAGGGGCGGCGCTCCCTGGCGAAGGTCTGCTGATAGTTACCGTCAGCATTTTTACTCACCATGACAGTGCCGTCGGGTGTATCGACATAGGTTTTACGATGTTTGTCATAGCGGATTCCATCGCTGGAATCCGCCGCTTGAGAAAGCCGTGCCGCCAGATCCGGATCAAGGTATTTGGTTGCGTTCACTGTCATCGGTGATGGCACGGTCGGGACATGGGGTAGTACGTCTGACTGCGGTGTCAGCCAATCCGGTTTTTCCAGGCGCCAAAGCGGCTGGTCTTTTATTTTGCTCACGAACGGGCCAGGCGAGCCGGGGGCGAAGTCGAAGGGAATCTGATAGCGGCCATCGGCTTGGCGTTCAACCAGAAAATGGCCGTCGCTTTCGATATGGGCATAAATTCTGCCGTCCGAGCTGATGAACAGACCTCCGTCAGGATCCAGTGGCATCAACAAATGCGAGCGATCGGCGGGCCAGGTTATCGAGCGCAATACGTCGTCGAGTGATAGCGGGCGGGTTGAAGGTATTTCACTGACGGTTACAGAAGGCTGATGTGTCAATTCGTCGGACGCCCCCTCGGGCGTGAGGTCGAGAGTTTGATCAACGCGCGCACGCATCGTATCGATACCCGCGATATCCGTGCGGTTGACGTCGGGCGAATTCACGGCCACAGGATCGGTCTTGGCGGGGGAATCAGGCAGAGGGGTGCCTGGTTTTTTTTTCGGAGGTTTAGCCATTCAGGACACTCTCTTTCGTGTTGGTTTTCGGTTGCGCATCGGTCTCAGCCTTCTCTGACGATGAATAGATATGTCTGTTGCGCAGAGACTTTTTGAGTGCCGCCCACGAGATAGACGACCTTGCCGGGTTCGAGCATGTGCTTCCATTCGGATTTCTCGAGCGTGGCTCTAAGTGCCGGTGCATTCAGTTCCTCGCCCGGTTCCATCAGGCGCTGGACTGTGCCGTCCGGGGCGCTGGGGCGGAATCGCAACACGAATACAACGTCCAGATTGCTGCGCTTGAACAACAAGGCATCCTCGCTGAACAACCGACTGGTGCGATCGACCTCATAACCGTTGTGCTGCAGAATTTCGCTGAAGACACCGCGCAGGCTGGAACCGGGGGTATTCATGGCATCACGCCATCGCTGATCAAACATTTGCGTATCGAAGTCGATGCGCTCCAGAGCCGTGGCATGGGGCGAGGGCAGCAACAGTGTCTGGCTAAGCACGCCGGGTTGCAGGGGCAGGACCGGAAGCATCATCAGCGGGTCAGCGAGTTCGCGGCGGGGGGCCGTGGCAAGGGAGCGGTTTTCCCAGTGATAGAAGGTGTCAAACAGCACCCGCAACCCTTCACCGTTGATGACATCACTGTGGTTGGCCTCATTGAACGCTGCTCTGGCGAGGGTGCTCGAGGAGTGATCCGACAAGTACTTGAAGGATTTGGCAACAGACTGAGTCAGCGATCTGCCAAACGCGGGGAGTTCCACCACCGTCCATGTGTGATCATTTCTAACCGCCCATTTCGGCTGCAGTGACGGGTTGTGGTTAAGCATCCGCTCGAATGCGTCGTATCGACCCGGAGAAAAGAGCGGGTTTTCCAGGTACACCAAGGTCGTTTCGACCGACACGCGTTGCGGCACGATCACATAATGCTGACCGTCTATTTCTATGGAATCCTGCCATTCTGGCTTGAAGGTTTTCCCCCAGTTTCTCCAGTGTCCTGCGGGCCCGGCATGCGCGAGCGGTGTGGCATCAGGCAACGGCACGGTCAATGGCTGTGTGTGGCGTTGCTCGTTATCTTCAGTCAGGTGTGGGCGTTTGCTTGGGCCGGGCGTCGGTTCGTCGATGACAACAGCTGACCGTTCATGAGTTCTTCGTGACGTGCCAGGCGGCCGGTAAGGTTCCGGCGTTTTTACCCGCCACCGTTTTGTGCCCGGAGAAGGCTCGACAACTGCGCCAGGTGAAGACCGCTCGCGGGCAGAGGCTTGCCGATAATGACCGGCCGGATCCCTGCGCACCAGGAAGGTGGTTCCGTCCTCCATGTCGACATAGGTGGCGCCCCGTTTGTCGTAACGAAGCCCGTCCGCCGTGTTCTGGGCATTTGTCAGCCAGGCGACCTGTGCAATCGGCAAGGGTAGGGGGGGCTGCGGATCAGACGGTGATTCAACTGCCAGCGCACGATCAGCCTCTACCCCGTGACTCGGTCGGTTCGCTGTCTCGGGGCGCCAGAGAGGTTGCCCCTCGATCTGTTTCAGGAACGGACCCGACTCCCCCAGATTTTGCGGCCAGAACACCCGATAGCGCCCATCCGGCTGGCGTATGACTTGAAGGTAGCCTTCGCCTGCCACGTGAGCATAAGTGCCGCCCTCCGGGCTCTGGAAAAGGCCGCTGCCGGTTGTGCGCAACAGGTGGGTTTTATCGGCAGGCCAGGTAATCGCGCTCATATTGATCTCCAGTAATCTGGCGATCGAATCCGGCAATGTACTGACCGTTACCGTTGGCGACCGGTCCGTCCCGGTTTGCGCAACATCTCCTGAAACCTCTGGCGCGCGAACACTGCCAGGGATCGCGGGATCGGGAATCTGCGCTACAAGACGGTCGCCCGCAGATGGGTCCGATACGGCCCTTGTGGTGGTCGGTGAAGTATCGGATGAGGGGGTTACGAGAATTTTCTTTGGCGGCTTTGCCATCCTTGGCGCTCCTTTCGGTTAATGAGTCTGTGTTCGCGATTACCCTTCTCTAACCATGAAGAGCGTCGGTTCACCCGACTCCTTCAATTGCGTTCCTCCCATCAAATAAACGACCTCGTTTTGCGCAAGATGAGTGTTCAATGCCTGCTGTGCAGCGGCACTCAGTCTCGCCTGGAATACCGTGCTGGAAATTTCGGAACCTGGTAGCGAGTTTCGGGGGATCGAATTCCCGGTAATACGCGGCAGTTTCAACACGAATACCGCAGGTATGCCTTCGCGGTGAAAGATCAATGCTCCCTCTTGCAGGGCGCGTGTTTTCGGGTTGACGCTGTACCCGTTGTCTTGCAGAACGGTAATAAACAACGAGCGCAAGTTGGCAGGCGTAGCGGCCGAAACGTATGCGTTCCATTTTGTGGAGAACATTTGCGGATCAAAGTCGATACGTAAAAATGCTTCGGCGGAGGATGAGGGGAGTGTCAGGATACCGCCGGAAAACAGTCTGTCGGGCTGTGTCGGCAACTTGGGCAGAAGCATCAACGGGTCCAGCAGGCTTCGCGCTGGCGGCGCATCGTTATTGACGCGATCAACCCAGTGTCGAAATGTCAGAACCATCATCGACAGTGCATGATTGGTTACCGCTCCGGACTGCGTGCTGTGATCAAACACGGCGCGTGCGATGGTGTTTGAGCAATGATTTGATAAGTATTTGAAGGCACCGGCAACGTATTGCGTCATTGGCATTTCAAAAGGGGGATGGCTTTCCAGGACGCTCCATTGGCCGTTGCGCTTGAGCGCCCACTTCGGTTGGCGTGAAGGCTCATTGCGCAGCATGTTTTCAAACGCGTCATAGCTCTCAGGTGCAAATCCCGGATGTTGCAAATAGACAAGACCGGTGTCGGGTTGACCGCCCCGGGATACGATCTGGTAGTGGGCGCCGTCTATTTCTACCGAATCGCCATTTTCGGGGCGGGTCGCTTTTGCCCAGTTTCTCCACTGGCCAGAGGATAGATCCAGTGCGACGGGCTGCCGGGAAAACAGTGTTTCCATGAGCGCGTCGGTGCTCGCGGTGTCACTGCTGGCCGACTCCTGTCGCGGCCGTTTGCTTGGGCCGGCAATCGCCTCAGTGGTTTCGACAGGTGAAGAATCAACGTCGGGCTGTGGACGTTTTGCGCCCGTGTTGGTCGGCTCTTTTAAGCGCCAGAGTCGGGTTCCGGGCATCTGTTCGAGCAAGGCTCCCGTGGGGCTGGACTCACCGGGATGCGTGTGTCGAACACTGCCGTCGGTGGCCTTGCTGATCATCACGGTTCCGCCCTCCATATCGACATAGGGCGTACCGTGTTTGCCGTAGCGGATGCCTTCAGGTGAGTTTTCAGCACTTGTCAGCAGGGCAGCCATCTCCGCGAAAATGAATTCAGGTGGGCGCGGATCAGTGCTGCCGGACACATCGATATTGATCGCCTGATGTGTTGCCGAGTCTTGTGCGCCGTCCGCCGTGCGCGATTGACGTGCAGGCGAAAGTTGTTGGGGTTCCTGCATGCGGCTCACGATAACGCTTGGGCGCTGGCCAAGTGTCTCTGACAGAACTGCTGAGGTAGAGGACCCGGGTGTCGGATCACTGCTCCCGATGTCTGGGACGGAATGCCCCGTGTCACCGCGAGCGGTGCCAGAGGCGTCGGCCGTTGCTCTTGTTGTGGTTACCGAGGGATCGGCTGACGTTGTAGTGGATATTTTCTTGGGTGGTTTAGCCATTGAATTGCTCCGGTGAAGCGCGTTTCGCGCGGCGGGTTTCAAGAGGGCTTATGTTGTGCAAACGGGGGGGCTGGTGTGCGGTATATATATCTGGCTTTGCGGCCAAGTAATGCAAGGCGTTACGCTGATACCGAGAGGCGGGATTTGAAAACCCTCACCGGTGGATCGATGAGGGTTTGAGGAGTGTTAGCGCTTTCCAAGGATAAAAACTGCATTCGGAGCTGATGCGGTTTTCAACATGTCCCCGTGCCTCGGCAGTTGTCAGCGCGAGATGGCCGGTGGCAATGATCCACTTTTGTTCAATCAGATCAACGGCTGCCAAGTAAAGACATGGCGCCTGCACCACCAAACAACCCGGCACTGATCCGATTGAACCAGCTCTGGCCTTTGCCGCTGCGCAGATAGCGCGCTGCGCCATGGGCGCCAAGCCCGTAAGCCAGCTTGCACAGCAGATCCAATACCGTCCAGGTCGCTATCATGATCAGTAACTGCGGCAGGAACGGCTGTTCGACGCTGAGGAACTGCGGCAGGAAAGCGGCGAAGAACAGGATATCTTTCGGATTGCTTGCGCCCAGCACAAATGCACGGCCGAACAGCGCACGAAAGCGTGGTACCGGAGCCGCCTGCGGTACTTCAGCGCCAGTGGATGGCTGACGCGATTGCTGCCAGCTCTGCCAGGCAAGGTAGAACAGGTACAGCGCGCCGACGATCTTCAGGGCGCTGAACAGTTTTTCCGAAGCCAGCAGCAGGGCACCCAGACCCAGCGCCGACGCACTGAGCAAGCAGATCGAGGCAATCACGCCACCGAGAAACGCCGGGTAAGAGCGGCGCAAACCGTAATTCAGACTGTTGCTGATCATCAACAACGACAGTGGCCCGGGAATCAGGATCACCACCAATGCGGCGCCGCTGAACAGCAACCAGGTTTCCAGACTCATCACTTTCCTCCCTATTTTTGTTGGTATCACGAATGTGCAAAAGCCCCACCCGCGAGGGTGAGGCTGATTTGAAGCTGGAACCGCGTGACGCTTACAAGAAGATGAACTTGGCGATGAAGATCGCGCAGAGCACCCACAAACTGACGGAAATTTCCTTGTACTTGCCGGTACCGGCCTTCAGCGCCACGTAGGTGATAAAGCCCAGCGCGATGCCGTCGGCGACCGAGAAGGTCAGCGGCATCATGATCGCGGTGACGATCGCCGGAATGCTGTCGGTCGCTTCGTCCCATTCGATATGGGCCATGCCGCCCATCATCAGCATCGCGACGTAGATCAGCGCACCGGCGGTGGCGTAAGCGGGAATCATGCCGGCCAGTGGTGCGAAAAACATCGCCGCTATAAATAGCACACCTACGGTGACTGCGGTAAGACCAGTCCGACCACCAGCGGCCACGCCGGCAGCACTTTCTACATAACTTGTTACTGGAGGAACACCAACCACCGCGCCGAATACGCTCGAAGCGCTGTCGGCTTTCATCGCGCGGGAGAGGTTTTCTATACGCCCGTCAGCGCCGACCAGATTGGCGCGCTGGGCAACGCCCATCAAGGTGCCGGCGGTGTCAAACATGTGCACGAAGAGGAAGGCCAGCACCACACTGATCATGCTGATGTTGAACACACCCGCGACGTTCATGGCCATCCAGGTCGGTGCCAGGCTCGGCGGGGCGGACATGATGCCCTCGTAGTGCACCAGGCCCAGACCCCAACCGGCCAGGGTCACGGTGATGATGCTGATGAGGATCGCGCCGAATACGCGGTGGTAGCTGAGGATCGCGATCATCAGGAAGCAGATGGCGGCGAGGAGCGGGCCGGGTTCACGCAGAGAACCGAGTTTGATCAAAGTAGCTGGGCTGTCGACGACGATGCCGGCGGTTTTCAGACCGATCAGGCCGAGGAACAGGCCGACACCCGCGCCCATCGCATAACGCAGGCTGACGGGAATGCTGTTGAGCAGCCATTCGCGAATCCGCGAAAAGGTCAGGATCATGAACAGCACACCGGACACGAACACCGCACCGAGGGCGGTTTCCCAGTTGTAGCCCATGGTACCGACCACGGTGTAAGTGAAGAACGCGTTGAGGCCCATGCCCGGTGCCAGACCCACCGGCCAGTTGGCGTACAGGCCCATCAACAGACAGCCCAGCGCAGCGGCGATACAGGTGGCGACGAAGGCTGCACCGTGATCGATCCCGGCATCGGCCATGATGTTCGGGTTGACGAAGATGATGTAGGCCATGGTGATGAAGGTTGTCAGACCGGCAATCAGCTCGGTCTTCACCGTGGTGCCATGCAAGCTGAGTTTAAACAGGCGCTCAAGCAAGCCAGTGCGTAACGGCGGCGAGAGATCCAGCGTCGATGCTTCGGATTTGCGGCTTTCCACAGCGAGTACTCCTCAAGAGTTTTATTTTTATTTCCAGGGCCGGACCCATGAGGGGTGGCAGCGGCCCTTTGAGGCATACGCGAATTTGTTGACCATGCGGTCAGGAACTCGCACGCTGTGGATTATGCTTTTGTGTACAAATAAAGCAAATATTGTTTTTGATTTTGTTTACGGAAGGTCCGTCGATAGGGATATATCGGTCATTCGACAGCAGCCTGAGTGTTCCCCAGCGCCAGGTTCACCGCCAGCCACCCATTCACCGCCGCTTCCCCGGCCTCGGCAAACACCCGCTCCAGCAACTTCACCTGCTCACGCCGCAATGCCTGTTCAAACTTCGCCCCTTCCGGCGTCAACTCCAGCAACCGCTTACGCTTATCTGCCTGCGACGCCACGCTCTCAACCAGATGCATCTCCTGCAACTGCCGCAACGGCATGTTCAACGCCTGCTTGCTCACACCGAGCAACGCAAGCAATTCCTTCACGCTCAAGTTCGGATAACGGGCGATGAAAAACACAATCCGCTGATGCACCCTCGATAAGCCACGGCGCTCAAGCATTTCGTCAGCCTTGGCGGTGAAGGCCTGATAGCCGAAGAAAAAAGCTTCCATGGCCTGTTGCTGACTGTTGGGGTTTTTAAGGTCAAGCATGTTGACGTACTCGCTCAGACTGGCGTAATTTCAGTCAACAAGTTTGACTCATTTTTCACATGCCTCGCTACCGGTGACTTCCATGGCTTTTTCCGAACGTGTCTCGCGCCTTAAAAGTTCTTTGATCCGTGAAATCCTCGCCGCGGCCCAGCGTCCGGAAGTGATGTCGTTCGCTGGCGGCTTGCCCGCCGAAGCCATGCTGCCGAAAGTCGAATGGGCCGACATGCCGCTGTCCCTCGGGCAGTACGGCATGAGCGAGGGTGAACCGGCATTGCGCGAAGCGCTGGCCGCGGAGGCGAGGGCGTTGGGATTGGCCTGCGAAGCGAGTCAGGTTCTAGTGGTCAGCGGCTCCCAGCAGACACTCGATCTGGCGGCCAAGTTGTACATCGACCAGGGCACCGAAATCCTGCTGGAAGCGCCAACCTATCTCGCGGCGTTGCAGATCTTCCAGCTGTTCGGCGCCGACTGCCTCACCGTGCCGCAAGAGTCCGATGGCCCGAACCTGGCACAACTGCGCAGTCGCCTGGAACAGCATCGTCCGGCGTTCATCTATCTGATCCCAACGTTCCAGAACCCATCCGCCGTGCGCTACAGCGAATCCAAGCGTGCCGCCGTCGCTGCATTGCTCGACGAATTCGGCGTCACACTGATTGAAGACGAGCCGTATCGCGAACTGACTTTCGACGGCGGTAGCGCCAAACCGATTGCCGGACGTTTGAAGAAGTCCAGCTGGATCTACACCGGTACCGTGTCGAAAACCTTGCTGCCCGGTTTGCGTGTCGGTTATCTGATCGCCAGCCCGGATCTGTTCCCGCACCTGCTCAAGCTCAAACAATCGGCGGATCTGCACACCAATCGCATTGGCCAGTGGCAGGCATTGCAGTGGATCGGCAGCGAGAAATATCAGCAACATTTGAGCGAATTGCGCGGTTTCTACCGTGAACGGCGCGATGGTTTTCAAGCGGCGCTGGAAACGCATTTCGCTGATTTGGCTGATTGGAATGTGCCGCAGGGTGGGCTGTTTTTCTGGCTGACGTTGAAGCAGCCGCTGGACACGCGAACGTTGCTTAACGAGGCGCTGGCCAATGATGTGGCGTTCATGCCGGGCGAGCCGTTCTTTCCCGACCCCGATAGAAACCTCGGGCATTTGCGTTTGAATTTCAGCCACATCGACCCGGTGCGGCTGGATGAAGGGCTCAAGCGATTGGCGGCGGTGGTGCGCAAGGCGCAAATCGAGAAAGCTGCCTGAAAAACCAATAAACCGGCTCAAGGGCCGGTTTATTGTTGTCTGGGTTTTGCGCTGACCGGGCGGGCCTCATCGTTAGCAGGCCCACAACAAATGCATCAGACCGCAGCGAAACGCTTATCCAGATAATCAATGATCACCTTGGATTCATACAGCCAGGTCGTCTGCCCATTCTCTTCAATGCGCAGGCAAGGCACCTTGATCCGGCCGCCCTGTTCCAGCAGCGTCTGACGATCCTGCTCATTGTTCTTCGCATCCTTCAGCGCCACCGGCACATTCAAACGACGCAAGGTCCGGCGGGTTTTCACACAGAACGGGCAGGCGTGGAACTGATACAGGGTCAGGTCCTTCGCAGAGGCGTCCACCTGAGCCTGGGCAGCGGCGGGGCGTTTTTTCTTGCCCGGACGGGTGAGGAAATCGATGAAGATAATCAGTTGGCCGAGGCCGACACGAAGCGCTTTGACGAACACGTTACAAGCCTCACAGGGACATTGAAGAAGGCGCGCAGCTTACCCGATTTTTCACGGGCGAAAAAAAACCGGCGATCAACGCCGGTTTTTTTGTGTGACGAGTTACTTGATCAGGCTGAGAAATTCGCTGCGGGTCGCTGCGTTTTCCCGGAACTCGCCGAGCATCACCGAAGTGATCATCGACGAATTCTGCTTCTCGACACCGCGCATCATCATGCACATGTGCTTGGCCTCGATCACCACGGCCACGCCCAGCGCGCCGGTGACTTGCTGCACCGCGTCGGCGATCTGACGACTCAGGTTTTCCTGAATCTGCAGGCGGCGCGCGTACATATCGACAATGCGCGCGACCTTCGACAGGCCCAGCACTTTGCCGCTCGGGATGTAAGCGACATGCGCCTTGCCGATAAACGGCAGCAGGTGGTGTTCGCACAGCGAGTACAACTCGATGTCCTTGACCAGCACCATTTCGCTGTTGTCGGAGCTGAACAGGGCACCGTTGGTGACCTCTTCGAGCGTCTGTTCATAACCGCGGCAGAGGTACTGCATGGCTTTGGCGGCACGCTTTGGCGTGTCGAGCAGGCCCTCGCGGGAGACGTCCTCGCCCAATTGGCCGAGAATCGCGGTGTAATTCTGTTCCAGGGACATGAAACTACCTGTGGGGATTTTCGCAAAGGGCAAGGGTACGGTGGCGGACACAACCCTGCAAGTTCGGTGTAACGGGATTATTCGTCGCGACCTTCCATCATCGTGCGTTTCAGCATCACATAAACCGCGCCGGCACCGCCGTGTTTCGCCTGGCACGAGCAGAAACCGAGCACTTGCGCATGCTGGCGCAACCAGGTGTTGACGTGACTTTTGATCATCGGCCGCTTGCCGTCCAGCCGCACAGCCTTGCCGTGGGTGACGCGCACGCAGCGGATTTCGAATTTGGTCGCTTCGGTAAGAAATGCCCAGAGGGTTTCCCGGGCCTTTTCTACGCTCATCCCGTGCAAATCAAGACTGCCTTCGAACGGAATCTGGCCGACCTTGAGCTTGCGCATCTGACTTTCCTGCACCCCGTCGCGCGCCCACATCAACTCGTCTTCCGGGCCGACGTCGATGACGAATTGATCGGACAGGCCATCAACGATGGTGGCATCGCTGCGCACGGTGGCGGACTGACGCAGCTTGGCGATCTGTGCGCGGTCAGCCTTGGGTTTGCCGGTGTCGGCACGGTCGTGCTTGATCGGCTTGACGCCTTGGATCGCACTTTTGAACAGGGAAAAATCGTCGTCTTGCATGTCAGCCTCCGCGAAGGGCGGCCAGTTTACCCAAGTCGAAACAAAACGGCCCGGCAAAAAGCCAGGCCGTGGAGTCAGTCGTGTTTTTTCATCAGGTGCGGGGACATGTTCAGTTCCCGCGATTGCCGGGCGCGACGGCGGCATCTACGCCACAGCGCCACGCCGAAGTACAGGAACAACAAGCCGACCGCGAGAATGATCGCCGAGCCCATCGGCGTGGCATTTAAATCGCCGAGCGCTGGTGGGCGCCCGAGCAGGCTGGCCGCCCCAGCCATCGCCAGCAGCACACCGAACATCGCCAGAATGGCGGCGATCGCAGCGCCGAAGCGAAAACGCCAGTTGCTTTGGCCTTTTGGCCGCAAGCGGCGTGCGTCAAATCCATCGGATAACTTCATTCCGACCTTCCTCAATGGGTATCGGCCCTTCGACCGGGAGTTGACCGGGTTGTTCCTGAGGCTATGGCATTTGCGGCAAATGAGAGGACTTTGTGGATGAGCGGCGCGCTGACCCGCTCATCAAGGCGCTATCAGATCAAGTCTTGAGTCAAGGCAAGGGTAGCGAAATTGTCGGCCATGATCGCCATTTCGGCTTCCTGCACCAGTTCGGCGCTGAGTACGCGCCCCTTGAACGGCAGATCACGGGTGGCGCAGGCATCTTCGACCAGCGTGCAACGGAAACCCAGATTCTTCGCCGCCCGTACAGTGGTGCTGACGCTGGAGTGGCTCATGAAGCCGCAGACGATCAAGTCCAGCGAGCCAAGGTTTTGCAGGCGGTCAAGCAACTCGGTGCCATGGAAAGCGCTCGGCAGCAATTTGCCGATGATGGTTTCGTCGCCCTGCGGTTCGAGGCCGGGGATGAACTCGCCGCGTTCGCCCTGCGGGTCGAACAGGCCTCCGACGGTGCCGAGATGACGCACGTGCACGATCGGCCGACCGGCTGCACGGGCTGCGGCAACCACTTGTTTGATGTTCGCGACGGCCGCGTCCATGCCGCTCAGGGCCAGCGGGCCACTGAGGTACTCTTTCTGGGCATCGATGATGACCACAGTGGCATGGCTCAGTGTGGCCGCTGCGTAACCGCGACCGCTGAGTTGAAACATCGTTTTTGGAACGGACATTCTGGGGCTCCTTGGGGTGGGGCTTTTGCGACATTGTCCTCTGGCTGAGCGCTTCTGTGAATCGCTACCATCGTAGGTGCCGTCGTTACTGGCCTGCAGCCTTGTCAAGTTACACGTTCTGTTCAATAGCTGATGCAAAAAATAGAAATCTCCTACCGTCGCGCCGGTGTTTTTCCTGCGTCGTCGTGGCGCGTTTTGGCTGGTAGAATCGCCAGTCGTTTTTTCTGGAGTTCTGCCCCGTGATCACTTCCCGACTTCGTACCCTGCGCGACCACATCCGTTGGGCCGTCAGCCGCTTCCATGGGGAGGATCTGTTTTTCGGCCATGGCACCGATAACGCCTGGGACGAAGCCCGGCAGTTGGTGCTGGGCGCTTTGCACCTGCCGTGGGAAATTGCCGACAGTTATCTTGATTGTGCGCTGGAGGATGACGAACTGGTCAACCTGCAACGTCTGCTCAAACGCCGCATTGAAGAGCGCATCCCGACCGCTTATCTGCTGGGGGAGGCGTGGTTCTGTGGCATGTCGTTCATCGTCGACGAGCGCGTGCTGATCCCGCGTTCGCCGATTGGCGAGCTGATCGAAAACCGTTTTGCGCCGTGGATCGGCACTGAGCCGGCGCGGATTCTAGATCTGTGCACGGGCTCTGGCTGCATCGGCATTGCCTGCGCCTACGAATTCCAGAACGCCGAAGTGGTGCTGGCCGATCTGTCGTTCGAAGCGCTGGAAGTGGCTAACCAGAATATCGAGCGCCACGGCGTTGATGAGCGTGTGTACACCGTGCAGGGCGATGGTTTCGACGGATTGCCGGGTCAGCGTTTCGACCTGATCGTGTCGAACCCGCCTTACGTCGACGCGGAAGATTTCGCTGACATGCCGGACGAATACCAGCATGAGCCTGAGCTGGGCCTGGCCTGCGGTGATGACGGTCTGAATCTGGTTCGGCGCATGCTCGCCGAAGCGGCGGATCACCTGACCGAGAAGGGTTTGCTGATTGTCGAGGTGGGCAACAGCCAGGTGCACGTTGAAGCGTTGTACCCGGAAGTCGACTTCGCCTGGCTTGAGTTCGCGCGCGGCGGGCATGGCGTGTTCATGTTGACGGCGGAGCAGTGCCGCAATCATCAGGCGCTGTTCGCTTCCCGCGTTTAAAAGCAAAAGATCGCAGCCTGCGGCAGCTCCTACACCGGTCTCTGTAGGAGCTGCCGCAGGCTGCGATCTTTTGATTTACCGGTGCGTAGCAATCCAGATCAGCAACCCGGCCTGAAACACCGCAAACGCCACCAGACAGGTAATGGTGAAGCGCAGCCCGGCGTCTTCACGTTTGAACTTGCTGACCTTCTCTTCCTGCTTCTTCAGCTTCACTTCTTGCTCCGCCAGGTTTTGCTCGGCCTGCTGAAGCATCTGCGCCGCTTCCAGAATCTCGACGATCTGCAGCTTTTCGCTGTTCCAGTCGCCGAGCAAGTCACCGACCTGAACGTCCTTGATGCTGCCCTTCAAATGCTGGGCATCGGCGTAGACCACTTCGAAACCGTGGACTTTCAGGAAATGATCACGACGCAGGCGGGGGTCTTCGTTCAGCGCGTCCTTGTTGTTCAAGTCCAAGCCGTCGACGGTGTAGGTCGGCCAGCGTTTTTTCGCCCAGTTGATCCCTTGCGCGGCCATGAAACGGCCGATGCCACGGTTCAACGGTTCGATCTGCAAGCCGCTGTCCGGGCCGAAGCGCACACGCTTGGTGGTGTGATCGGCCCACACATCGAGGTGATTCTGTTCTTTGCGTACCCGTTGGCTCGGCAGTTTGATCGCCAAGCGCATCAGGCTATGTTCTTTGCTGTGGCGTTCTGCGTAACCGAACTCAACAAAGCGTAACGGCCGGCCACCGGTGTGACGATCGGTCTGCAGCGGGGCCAGGCGGAGCATCTTGTGGTGCTCGACGTGGACATCCGCCCACGGCAGCTCGACCGCTGGCGGTGCGTCTTTTTCAGCGGTGGTGTCGGGTGAAGTCTGGGTATCAGTCATAACGGCGAGATCCTGTCCAAGCCCTGCTTGTCGCCAGCCGATACGCTGGCGACACAGGCTTATCGGCCGCTTTCTTCAGGACTGGAGGGCAAACCGCGCTTAACGGGTGCGAAGTCCGTCAATAAACTCGATGATTTTGCTGCCCAGTTCAGCGGCCAACGGCAAATTCGGGTCCTTGTAGGAGGCCAATTGCCGCTTCATATCGTTATGCACGATGCGCAGAACATGGTTCATGCCTTCGATCACCGCCAGTTCGGCGTCGGGTTTGGCAGCCTTGAGCAGCTTCGCGTCTTCGGTGCCGACCTGAATATCGTTGCTGCCCTGAACAATCAGCGCTGGCATCTGCAATTGTGCGAATGCTTTTGCCGGGTCTTGGCGAAACAGCGAAATCAGATACGGCTGCACGCTTGGGCGGAAAATCACTTGCAACGGCGCCGGCACGTTGTCGTCGGTATGACCGGCCTTGAGGCTGTCGAGCAGTTCGTTGCTGCGCAGCATCAAGGGGGGCGGCAGGCTGCGGGCCAGCTGCTCGCGGATCACCTGATCGACCGGCCGGGCGCTGCCGGACAGGGAAATAACCGCAGCGGCATCGGCACCCGGCGCGGCCAGCGTGGCGATCAGCGCGCCTTCGCTGTGGCCAAGCAGAATCAGTTGGCCGAACCGTGGATCGGCCTTGAGCTTACGCGCCCAGGCCTGGGCGTCGGCGACATAGGCTTCCACCGACAGATTGCGCTCATCAGGCGTGGCGGCGAGGCTCGCGGCCACACCGCGTTTGTCGTAACGCACACTGGCGATGTTGTGTTTGGCCAGCACCCACGCCAGCCGTTTAAGGCTGTCATTGCGCCCGCCGTCGGGGTTGTTTCCGTCACGGTCCGTAGGACCTGAGCCTGAAAGAATGAGGACAACCGGCACCGGACTGTCGGACTTGGGCAGCAACAGCGAACCGAAAAGTTCTCCGCTACCAGTATCCAAAGTCATCGGACGCTGTAGGACTGTCGCCTGGGCAAAGCCAGTAAAGAGGGTAAGACTCAAGATCAAAACTCGCAGCATCATCACGCCATCATTCGCCAAGGTGCCGGTTGGACTCACCAACACCGCTAAGGTTCGAGGATGAACTACTCGGTTAGCCTGCGTATACTGGCGCGCATCACGAATTTGGGTTTGATTTCACGGAGCGTCCTGCATGTCCGGCAATACCTACGGCAAGTTGTTCTCTGTCACCACCGCTGGCGAAAGCCATGGTCCGGCGTTGGTCGCCATTGTCGACGGCTGCCCGCCGGGCCTGGAGATTTCCATCGAAGACCTGCAGCGCGACCTCGATCGCCGCAAGCCCGGCACCAGCCGCCACACCACCCAGCGCCAGGAGGCCGACGAAGTCGAAATCCTCTCCGGCGTGTTCGAAGGGCGCACCACCGGCTGTTCCATCGGCCTGCTGATCCGCAACACCGACCAGAAGTCCAAGGACTACTCGGCGATCAAGGATCTGTTCCGTCCGGCCCACGCCGACTACACCTACCACCATAAATACGGCGAGCGCGACTACCGTGGCGGCGGCCGTAGCTCCGCGCGTGAAACGGCGATGCGTGTGGCGGCCGGTGCGATTGCCAAGAAGTATCTGGCGAGCCAAGGCATCGTCATTCGCGGCTACATGAGCCAGCTCGGCCCGATCGAAATCCCGTTCAAGACCTGGGATTCGGTCGAAGACAACGCCTTCTTCAGCCCTGATCCGGACAAGGTTGCGGAGCTGGAAGCCTACATGGATCAGTTGCGCCGTGATCAGGACTCGGTGGGTGCGAAGATCACCGTCGTCGCCGAAGGCGTGATGCCGGGCCTGGGCGAGCCGATTTTCGACCGCCTCGACGCGGAACTGGCCCACGCACTGATGAGCATCAACGCGGTGAAAGGCGTGGAAATCGGCGCCGGTTTCGCCTGCGTCGCCCAGCGCGGCACTGAGCATCGCGATGAGCTGACTCCGGAAGGCTTCCTCAGCAACAACGCTGGTGGCATCCTCGGCGGTATCTCGTCTGGTCAGCCAATCGTTGCGCACCTGGCGCTGAAGCCGACGTCGAGCATCACCACCCCGGGCCGTTCGATCGACGTCGATGGCAACCCGGTCGACGTGATTACCAAGGGTCGCCACGATCCGTGCGTTGGCATCCGTGCCACGCCGATTGCCGAAGCGATGATGGCCATCGTGCTGATGGATCATCTGCTGCGTCACCGTGGCCAGAACGCCGATGTACGGGTGAGCACGCCGGTGCTGGGTCAGCTTTAATGGCAGACCTCAAAGCCGTCGCGGCATAACCGGCGTGGCGGCGCTCCCTTACTGGCGGCTGTCCAGTTTCTACCTGTTCTACTTCGCCTTGCTCGGCTCGACGGCGCCGTTCCTGGCGCTTTACTTCGATCACCTTGGCTTCAGCGCCGCCCGCATTGGTGAGCTAGTGGCGATCCCGATGCTGATGCGCTGCGTGGCGCCGAACATCTGGGGCTGGCTGGGTGATTACACCGGCAAACGCCTGGCTATCGTGCGCTTCGGCGCGGTGTGCACGCTGCTGACCTTTTCGCTGATTTTCGTCAGCAAGACCTACGCCTGGCTGGCGATGGTCATGGCGTTGCATGCGTTCTTCTGGCACGCGGTGTTGCCGCAGTTTGAAGTCATCACGCTGGCGCATTTGCAGGGCCAGACCTCCCGTTACAGCCAGATCCGCCTGTGGGGTTCGATCGGTTTCATCATCACCGTGGTCGCGCTGGGTCGCCTGTTCGAATGGCTCAGCCTCGACATCTACCCGGCGGCGCTGGTGTTGATCATGGCCGGCATCGTCCTCAGCAGCTTGTGGGTGCCGAACGCGCAACCGGTACAGGGCAATCGACCAAATGGGGACGGCTTTCTCAAGCAGTTGCGCAGTCCTGGCGTTCTCGCGTTTTACGGCAGTGTCGCGCTGATGCAGATGAGCCACGGGCCTTATTACACGTTTTTGACCTTGCACCTGGAACGCCTCGGCTACAGTCGCGGCGTAATCGGCATGCTTTGGGCAGTCGGTGTGGTCGCCGAAGTGCTGATGTTCATGGCCATGAGCCGGATTCTTGCGCGTATCTCGGTGCGCCGGGTGCTGATGGCCAGTTTTCTGCTGGCGGCGCTGCGCTGGGTACTGCTCGGTTCGTTCGCCGAATTCCTGGGTCTGCTGTTGTTTGCGCAGGTTCTGCACGCGGCGACCTTCGGCAGCTTTCACGCCGCTGCCATCCAGTTCGTGCAACGTAGCTTTGGTGCGCGGCAGCAAGGCCAGGGGCAGGCGTTGTATGCGGCACTGGCCGGTACCGGCGGTGCGTTGGGCGCTTTGTATTCCGGCTACAGCTGGAATGCCCTCGGCTCGACATTGACCTTTAGTATTGCCAGTCTCGCTGCGCTCGCTGCTGCCGTTATCATTGCCACACGTATGCAAGAGGACAGGCCATGAGCCTTACGCGTGAACAACTCGCCCAGCAAATCGTCGACGCCGGGCGTTTTCTCTACGGTCGAGGCTGGTCGCCGGCCACCAGCAGCAACTATTCGACACGCCTGTCGTCCAGCGAAGCGCTGCTCACCGTATCCGGCAAGCACAAGGGGCAGTTGGGTGTGGATGATGTGCTGGCCACCGACTTTTCCGGTAACAGTCTGGAGCCGGGTAAAAAACCGTCCGCCGAAACCCTGCTGCACACCCAGCTCTATAGCTGGCGCCCTGAAATCGGAGCGGTGCTGCACACCCATTCGGTGAACGCCACGGTGCTTTCACGGCTGACCCCGGAAGATTTCATCGAGTTCGAAGACTACGAGCTGCAAAAAGCCTTCAGCGGCATTTCGACCCACGAATCCCGGGTGCGCGTGCCGATTTTCGACAACGATCAGGACATTGCGCGCCTTGCCGGCAAGGTGCAGCCTTGGCTCGATGGCCATCCCGATTGCGTCGGCTACTTGATCCGTGGCCACGGCCTCTACACCTGGGGCGCGCAAATGAACGACGCGCTACGCCAGATCGAGGCCTTTGAATTCCTGTTTGAATGCGAGTTGAAAACTCGCAGCGTCATGAACCGCCAAGGCTGACTTCACCAGAAGCAGCCCATTTGCCTGATGAAATGCTGTGCCCGACCGGTCTGCAAGAACCGGACGGCAAGGCCGATACCGAGGAATTGCCCCAATGAGCAGCCTGTCCGTCTATCACATTTCCAGCCCCGAGATTCCAAACAAGGTGCTGACCCATTTCGAAGACATCGCTTCCACCCTGGCCGAGCAGGGCGTGCGTTTCGACCGCTGGCAAGCCGCCGCAAAGATCCAGCCCGGCGCGACACAGGAAGAAGTGATCAGCGCTTATCAAGAGCAGATCGACAAACTGATGACCGAACGCGGTTACGTCACCGTCGATGTCATCAGCGTCAACAGCGATCACCCGCAAAAAGCCGAATTGCGCGCCAAGTTCCTTGAAGAACACCGCCACGGCGAAGACGAAGTACGCTTTTTCGTCGCTGGCCGTGGGCTGTTTACCCTGCACATCGACGATTACGTTTACGCCGTACTCTGCGAGAAGAACGATCTGATCTCGGTGCCGGCCGGCACCAGGCACTGGTTCGACATGGGCGAGCATCCTCATTTCGTGGCGATTCGCCTGTTCAACAATCCTGACGGCTGGGTCGCCAACTTCACCGGCGAAGACATCGCCGGCCGCTTCCCGCGTCTGGAGGACTGAGCCGATGTCGATCAAAGTCATTCTTACCGACATCGAAGGCACCACCAGCGCGGTGAGTTTCGTTTTCGACGTGCTGTTCCCGTATGCGGCCAAACATCTGCCGGACTTCGTGCGGCAGAACGCCGAACGTGCCGATGTCGCCGAGCAACTTGATGCTGTGCGCCGCGACAGCAACGAGCCGCAGGCTGATGTTGAACGTGTTGTCGAGATTCTGTTGGACTGGATCGCCGAAGACCGCAAGGCCACGCCGCTAAAGGCGTTGCAAGGCATGGTGTGGGAGCAGGGCTATCAGGCCGGGCAGTTGAAGGGCCACGTTTACCCGGATGCTGTTGAAGCACTTCAACGCTGGCATCAGGCGGGTTATCAACTATTTGTGTATTCGTCCGGTTCGATCCAGGCGCAGAAGCTGATCTTTGGCTGCTCTGAGGCGGGTGATCTGACGCCGCTGTTCAGTGGTTACTTCGACACCACGTCAGGGCCCAAGCGCGAGGCGCAGTCTTACACCAATATTCAACAGGCGATTGGTGTTGAACCTGCGCAGATTCTCTTTCTGTCAGACATCGTGCAGGAACTCGATGCGGCTCAGGCTGCCGGTTTGCAAACCTGCGGTCTGGCCCGTGAAGGCGGGGAGTTGGCGGGGCATGTGACGGTCGATAGTTTTACCGGAATTGAACCGGAAGCCTTCTAAAGCACCTACAAGGAAACGGCGCACAAACAAACAGGCCGTGAAGCGCATGCTTCACGGCCTGTTTTGTTTAAGGGTTTGAATTACAGCGAGTGATAAGTCGGCAGGGCAAAACGCTGCTGGCTCTGCAACATCGCAATTTGCGGCAGTTCGCTGGCCTGTTCGGCCAAGTCACGGCGAATCGCACTGATCGCCCACGACAGTTGGTCGCCGGCATGCAGTTGTTGATAGGTGAGGGCGCGCTTGAACACTTTGCCGTCGGCACTGCGCAGGGTCAGCAGAATCCCGCCATCGGGACGCGGCGCAGTGGTGACGTCGAAGTTGGAGAACAGGGAGGTAAATTTTTCTTGGATCAGGCTCATGTTTTTCAGCTCCGTATGCACTTGAATGGCAAGCATGCAGAGGAGGTTGCAGTGATTGTGCCAGCAGTCGATAAAATTAAAATCCATATAAATCAACAAGTTAAAAAATTTAAAATTTAAACGGGTCGTGCAATCTGCATGAATGGCCATCGTGCATCCTGCATTTTGCGGGATCGTTGTCGATTCTACGGAACCAATTGGTAAAGCCAGGATCAGCGCCGTCGCCGTTGAGCCTGCGGATACAAAACATTGCAAAAACCGCGTGTACAGGCCGAGAAGCGCTGACGTATTTTCGGTCTCGACCGTCGCAAAAGATCGCCGGTTGCCTCACCCAGTCGCCCGACAATAAAAACACCGGCCAACGCCAAGGCCGAACGGGGAGCTTCCATGAGTCACGCGCCAAGCGACACGATTACCTGGGGCATGATGCTCCGCAAACTGCCGATGATCGCCAAAGCCATCCCTCGGGTGGTTAAAGGCATGAAGGTGGCCAACGTCACGGATCCGACCCAAAGCTGTGGCCTTGGCTGGACATTCGAACAAGCGACTCTGCGCAATCCTGATGGGCCGGCGTTATTGCAGGGCGATGTGTTGCTGACCTATGCGCAGGTCAACCAGTGGGCCAATCGTATCGCCCACTATCTGAACGGGCAGGGCATCGGCAAGGGCGACGTGGTGGCGGTATTCGTCGAAAATCGCCCGGAACTGCTGGTGACGATACTGGCGCTGGCCAAGGTCGGCGCTGTCAGCGCGCTGCTCAATACCTCGCAGACCCGCGACACACTGATCCACAGCGTGAACCTTGTAGCGCCGGTGGCGATCGTGGTCGGCGAAGAGTTGGTGCCCGCATTTGCTGCGGTGCGCGAGCAGGTGTCGATTGCGCCGCAGCGCACATGGTTTGTCGCGGATCAGGACACCTACAGCCACCCGGGCATTGCGTCCGAGGGCTATGTCAATCTGATCAGCGCCAGTGCCGACGCCAGCAGCGATAATCCGTCGAGCAGCCAGCAAGTATTTTTCGATGACCCTTGCTTCTACATCTACACCTCCGGCACCACCGGACTGCCCAAGGCGGGGGTATTCAAGCACGGCCGCTGGATGCGCAGTTCCGCCAGTTTCGGCATGATCGCGCTGAATATGCGCCCGGACGACGTGGTTTATTGCACCTTGCCGCTGTACCACGCCACCGGCCTTTGCGTGTGCTGGGGCTCGGCGATCAATGGCGCATCGGGTTTTGCGATCCGCCGCAAATTCAGCGCGAGCCAGTTCTGGAGCGACGTACGCCGCTATCGCGCGACCACCATCGGCTACGTCGGCGAGTTGTGCCGCTATCTGGTCGATCAACCGGCCAGTGCCGATGACAGCCGTCACGGCGTGCGCAAGATGATCGGCAACGGTTTGCGCCCGGGCGCCTGGGCGCAATTCAAGACACGGTTTGCGGTGGATCACATTTGCGAACTGTATGCGGCGAGCGACGGCAATATCGGCTTCACCAACATCCTCAACTTTGACAACACCATCGGCTTTTCCCTGATGGCCTGGGAGTTGGTCGCCTACGATCACGACAGCGGTGAGCCTCTTCGTGGCGATGACGGTTTCATGCGCAAGGTCGGCAAGGGCGAGCAGGGGTTGCTGCTGGCACGGATCGACGAGAAGGCACCGCTGGACGGTTACACCGATCCGCAGAAGACCGCCAAGGTCGTGCTGGACGATGTGTTTAACAAAGGCGACCGTTTCTTCAATACCGGTGACTTGCTGCGAAATATCGGCTTCGGTCATGCCCAGTTTGTTGATCGGCTTGGCGACACCTATCGCTGGAAGGGTGAAAACGTTTCGACCACAGAAGTCGAAAACCTTCTGCTACAGCATCCGCACATCTCCGAGGCGGTGGCGTATGGCGTGGAAATCTGCAACACCAACGGTCGCGCCGGGATGGCGGCGATAACCCCGGCTGAATCTCTTGCGACCCTGGATTTTGCAGAACTGCTGACCTTTGCACGGCAACGCATGCCGGCCTACGCCGTACCGTTGTTTTTGCGGGTGAAGGTGAAAATGGAAACCACCGGCACCTTCAAATACCAGAAAACCCGGCTGAAAAAAGAAGGTTTCGACCCCGGCCAGACGGGCGATGACCCGATCTTCGCCTGGCTGCCCGGCACGCAGACCTATGTGCAGGTCACCGATGAAGTTTTGGCTGAAATTCATCAGGGCAAATACCGTTATTGATTGTGGCTATAGGCAATCTTGAGAAAAAGAGGGTGACAGCTATCGTATTGCTCGGGAAAACTGTCGGCTTTCCGATTGACCGAAGTGGAGTTGCCTAATGTCCGACCAAAGCCGCCAGATGACCCCTGAAGAGGCTGCCGAATTTGCCGAGCAGGTTTTCAACAAGGCGCGTGAGGGTGATGCCGCGATGATGGCGGCGCTGCTGACTAAAGGGTTGCCACCGAATCTTCGCAATCACAAGGGCGACACATTGTTGATGCTCGCGGCTTACCACGGCCATGTGGAAACCGTGAAAGTTCTGCTGGAACACAAGGCCGACCCGGAAGTTCGCAACGACAATGGCCAAAGCCCGATTGCCGGTGCTGCTTTCAAAGGCGATCTGGCGGTAGTCTCGGCGCTGGTCGAGGGTGGCGCGCAGGTTGAAGGCTCGTCCTTCGATGGCCGCACTGCGCTGATGATGGCTGCGATGTTCAACCGTGTTGAAATCGTTGATTACCTCATCAGCAAGGGCGCCGACCCGAAAGCCAAGGATGCCAATGGTGTTTCCGCGCTGGACGCGGCGCGGACCATGGGCGCGGTCGATACCACCGCGCAACTGGAAAAACTGCTGGGTTGATCAGGTCAAAAGATCGCAGCCTTCGGCAGCGCCTGCACTGATCTGCTGTAGGCGCTGCCGAAGGCTGCGATCTTTTGCTTTTCTGCGCTATCCTTCGCGCCCTCAAAATCTACCCTCGCCATAGGATCCGCCCTTATGAAAGCCGCACTCGTCGAACTAATCAGCAAAATCAGTTCCGGCTGCATGGGCGAGGACGAGATCCTGAACGTGGCCGATGAAGCCGCTCAGGCCTACGCCGATGCCGACGCGTTTCTGGCCGCCAATCCGGACATCAACTATGACGACACGTTCCCGATGCCGCTGGGCGAATGGGTCGTCGTCGGCAGCCTGCCGGAAACCGTAATGTTTCAGGCCGACACCTACGTCGACCTGTTCGCGCAGATTGTTGCTTCGTTCGGCCCGGGCGTGGATTTCAACCTCAAGCCCAAGCAACTGGCCAAGACCGAAGCGTTGACTGCACTCAACCGTATCCAGGTGCAGATGAGCAGTCTGAGCAAGGAAAACGGCGGTTACACGCTGATGAACTTCAGTCAGTTGCTCGACGATGAGCTGCAAGTGGTGCTGGTCTACGGCAACGATGTGCCACGGGTGCTGGAACTGTGCGCCGAGGTCGGCATCGCCGCCGCACCGTCGCTGGAAGCGCTGAAGATCGCCGTTCACGTCTGAGCGTAATAAAAGGGAACCCTGCGCTGGCCCGTCTATCCTAAAAGTGCATGCCACTATTCTGGAGCGACACCATGGGTTCGACGTTTAACGGTCTGATCGGTCTGATCATTCTCGCCCTCGACATCTGGGCCATCATTAATGTGCTGAAAAGCGGCGCGTCCACCGGGATGAAAATTGTCTGGGTGCTGCTGATCATCCTCCTGCCGGTGCTGGGCCTGATCATCTGGGCAATCGCCGGGCCGCGGGGGAATGTCCGAATCTAGCCGCTACTTTCGAGAACAACTCGAAACCTGTGGTAGCTGGCAAGCCAGCTACCACAGGGATTGTGCCAAGCCGATGGCGCGAGGTTCGACCTGTCATCTTCGGCAACGTAGAATGCGCGCCTTTCCCGGACAATCGTCGCCACGATTGGCGCCCGCGCATTCATCGGAGCACGTCACCATGACCGTCACCAAAACCAGTGAGTACCTGGAAACCCTCTACGAAGGCTACGGTCAGCGGTTTCGCATGGAAAAACTGCTGCACGAAGTGCGCACCGAACACCAGCATCTGGTGATCTTCCAGAACCCGCGAATGGGCCGGGTAATGGCGCTTGACGGCGTGATCCAGACCACCGAAGCCGACGAATTCATCTACCACGAAATGCTCACCCACGTGCCGATCCTCGCCCACGGCACCGCCAAGCGCGTGCTGATTATCGGCGGCGGTGACGGCGGCATGCTGCGGGAAGTGGCCAAGCACGGCAGTGTCGAGCACATCACCATGGTCGAGATCGACGGCACCGTGGTCGACATGTGCAAGCAATTCCTGCCGAACCATTCCAAGGGCGCCTACGACGATCCGCGTCTGAACCTGGTGATCGATGACGGCATGCGTTTTGTGGCCACCACTACCGAGAAATTCGACGTGATCATCTCCGACTCCACTGACCCGATCGGCCCGGGCGAAGTGTTGTTCTCGGAAAACTTCTACCAGGCCTGCCACCGTTGCCTGAACGAAGGCGGCATCCTCGTGACTCAGAACGGCACGCCGTTCATGCAGATCGACGAAGTCAAAACCACTGCCGGCCGCCTGCGCAGCCTGTTTCCGGACTGGCATTTCTATCAGGCCGCTGTTCCGACCTATATCGGCGGCTCGATGACGTTCGCTTGGGGTTCGACCAACCCGGCCTACCGCAAGTTGAGCCGTGAAACCCTGCGACAGCGTTTCATCGGCAGCGGCATTGTCACTCGCTACTACAACCCGGAAATTCACATCGGTGCGTTTGCGCTGCCGCAGTACGTACTGCAGGCGATTAACAAGCCAGGCAACGACTGAAAATCACGCAACTCCTACAGCGGATGTAACTTTTTTCATGTTCGCTCGCAGCAATCCTTTTGAACGATCAATCCGGCCAAAAGTCGAGATAGGTGTAAGCCCATTTGCGGGTTTGATCGAGGAGGCACCGATGCAAAAGTGGAAAGTCACTTTCGTGGACGATCATGGTGAAATTGTCGATGAGGTCTTCGAGCGTGCGGAATGCCCAAGCGACGATGAAGCTGCTCGACTGATCAAGGAACGGCTCCTGCCTGTCGCCGCGGAACTGGATCTGAACGATCTGGAAGGGCGCACTGCCGATGCAGGCGTCAAAAGCCTGAAAACCCAGAACAGCATCGAAATCCGCAGTATCACTCCCATCTGAAATTCTTCTTGTCACTTGAAGCACCAGGCCTTGGCAGCAGCTCTATCTTGGGGCTACTCTGCAAGCGAGATCAGCGAACGGATCGCTAAGGTCTGGTCTTGTCAGCTACATGCTTGTTTCCCGCGCGCAACCACGTTGCCGTAGTACTTTGGCCAGTAAGGCCCGGGGCGGGAATACGGAAAGTCTATCCATCTATCCGAGGGGGACGATTCATGAGCACAGCCTATCAAGAAGACATCAGCAGCAATGTACTGCGCCGCATGAAAGAAGGCGGTTTCGATTTTTCCCGATTCCATCCCATCGAGTTTTACGCCATTTTCCCGGACGAGGAGCGGGCGCGCAGGGCGGCAGGCAAGTTTCGCGGTGAATCCATCAATGCCCAGGTCAGCGCGCGCGACGACGGCGCGTGGTCTCTGGAATTGAGCAAAGTGATGTACGCGACCTATGACGATATCGGCGATTTCGAGCAGGGCTTTTCGGCGGTGGTCGAGCCCTTGGGTGGCATCATCGAAGGCTGGGGCGTCAAGCAGGAGGTGCGTAACCGCCACCGTTTGAACTGATCTCTGGTAATCAACGCAAGCAACGGCTGACCTTCGGGTTGGCCGTTGTCGTTTTTGGCTCGCTTGAATTCCCGTGGCAAAACCCTGAAACAAGAATCCGAGGCAAAAAAAAGCCACCGGAGAGGGTGGCTAAAAGGGAAGACCGATAAGGAGAGGAAACCGGTCAGGGTTAAGGCTTTGAGGGCCGCAAAGGCAGTCCGGATCGATTGGGCTGAAGGCTTCATCGGGGGAAGTTTTTTCAGCGGATGCGCGGATTATCCGCAGCCAGCCGCGAGCAGTGAAATCAACTCTGACTATGCTGGTGATAGGCGACAGCACTGCGTCGCAATGAGGCGGGGGCAATCAGGTTGGGGCATTTGTCGCACAGGAATGGTGCGGCGTCTGTGGCGTGATTATCCAACCGATTGAAATCAAAGCGTTTATGCCGATGGCACGGGCCTTGCGATGGTCTGGATGTCCGGGTGACAAGGAGTACGGCATGATCCGCACCTATTTTGATGAGATGTACGATGCCGGCGGCCAGGTCCGCCCGCATTACCGGGAGTTTGCCCGGTGGTTGGCTGACACGCCTGACGAGCTGTTGGCCCAGCGGCGCCGCGAGGCCGATCTGCTGTTCCATCGTGCCGGCATCACGTTCACGCTCTACGGGGACGAGCAGGGCACAGAGCGCCTGATTCCTTTCGACACCATTCCGCGCAGCATTCCCGCCAGTGAGTGGCGGATTGTCGAGCGCGGCTGCATCCAGCGGGTCAAGGCGTTGAACATGTTCCTCGCCGACCTCTATCACGAGCAGCGCATCATCAAGGCCGGGATTATTCCCGCCGAACAGGTGCTGGCCAACGAGCAGTATCAGTTGGCGATGCAAGGGCTGGATCTGCACCGGGATATCTATTCGCACATCTCCGGCGTCGATCTGGTGCGCGACGGCGACGGCACCTATTACGTGCTCGAAGACAACCTGCGCACACCGAGCGGCGTGAGCTACATGCTTGAAGACCGCAAGATGATGATGCGTCTGTTCCCGGAGTTGTTTTCCGCCCAGCGTATCGCGCCTATCGATCATTATCCGAACCTGCTGCTCGACACGCTGAAAAGCTCAAGCCCGATTGACGATCCGAGCGTGGTGGTACTGACGCCGGGACGCTTCAACAGTGCGTTCTTCGAGCACGCCTTTCTGGCTCGAGAAATGGGCGTCGAACTGGTGGAAGGTGCGGATCTGTTTGTGCGCGATGACAAGGTCTTCATGCGCACCACCGATGGCCCGAAAGCGGTGGACGTGATCTACCGCCGCCTCGACGACGCGTTCCTCGATCCGCTGGCGTTCAATCCGGATTCGATGCTTGGCGTACCGGGCCTGCTGTCGTCCTATCGCTCCGGCAATGTGGTGCTGGCCAACGCCATCGGCACGGGCGTGGCGGATGACAAATCGGTGTATCCGTTTGTCACCGACATGATCCGTTTCTACCTCGATGAAGAACCGATTCTTAAGAACGTACCGACCTGGCAGTGTCGTAATCCGTCTGAACTTTCCCATGTGCTGGCCAATCTTCCGGATCTGGTGGTCAAGGAAACCCAGGGTTCCGGTGGTTACGGGATGCTGGTGGGGCCTGCTGCGACAACCGCGGAAATCGATTCCTTCCGCGAGCGCATCAAGGCCAAGCCCCACGCGTACATCGCGCAACCGACGCTGTCGCTGTCGACCTGCCCGACCTTTGTCGAAAACGGCATTGCGCCGCGCCATATCGACTTGCGGCCATTTGTTTTGTCCGGTCGCGAAACCCGGGTTGTGCCCGGTGGTTTGACCCGTGTCGCCCTGCGCGAAGGCTCCCTGGTGGTGAATTCTTCCCAGGGTGGCGGAACCAAGGACACCTGGGTGGTCGAGGATTGAAGGAAGCTTGCCATGTTAAGTAGAACTGCCTCGGATCTGTATTGGATGTCGCGTTACCTGGAGCGGGCGGAAAACCTCGCACGGATGCTCGACATCAGTTATTCGCTGTCGCTGATGCCGCAAGACGGTCGCGGTGACGGTTTGCACGAACTGGCCATGCCGCTGCTGATTACCGGCACCCTGGATGATTACCTCGAGCGTCACGGTGCTTTGCATGCCGAACGCCTGCTGCATTTCTTCGCCCTCGATGCCGCCAATCCGGCGAGCATCTATAGCTGCCTCGGCGCGGCGCGGGCCAGCGCGCACGCGGTGCGCGGGCGCATCACCGCCGACATGTGGGAAAACATCAACGCAACGTGGCTGGAAATTCGCGGGATCGCCGAACAGGGCTTGAGCCGCTATGGCATGAGCCGCTTCTGTGAATGGATCAAGGAGCGTTCGCACCTGTTTCGTGGCGCGTCCTACGGCACGATCATGCGTAACGATGCGTTTCGCTTTATTCGCCTGGGGACGTTCATCGAGCGCGCCGACAACACGTTGCGACTGCTCGACGCGCGTTACGAGATGGCTGGCGATCAGGCCGAAGCCGTCAGTGACGGGACGGCCCACGCGTATTACCAGTGGAGTGCGTTGCTGCGAGCGTTGTCGTCGTTCGAGGCCTATACCGAAATCTATCGCGATGCGCCCGGCGCCCGACATGTCGCCGAGCTGCTGTTGTTGCGCGCCGATGTACCACGCTCCCTGCGTGCCTGCACCGAAGAAATCGACCAGATCCTTGCCCAGTTGCCAGGCGCCAACGGTCGTCCCGCGCAACGTCTGGCGGCCGAAATGGACGCACGCTTGCGCTACACCGGCATCAACGAAATTCTCGAGGAAGGCCTGCACGCCTGGCTGACCGAGTTCATCCCATTGGTGCGCCAGTTGGGCAACGCCATTCACAGTTCCTACCTGGAGGCTGCATGAGACTTTCCATTAGCCACGAGACCACCTATCACTACGAAGATCAGGTGCGGGCGAGCATCCAGTACTTGCGACTGACCCCCCACGACAGCGAGCGGCAGCATGTGCTGAGCTGGCAGCTCGACCTGCCGCGCCCAGTGCGCGCGCAACTCGATCCGTTCGGCAACATCCTGCACGTGCTAACCATGGACGAGCCGCACGAATCGATCATCATCGGTGCTCGTGGTCAGGTCGACATCGACGAATTGCGTGAAGCCGAGCATGAAAGCCAGTCGGCGTTGCCGTTTCTGCGGTTCACCCGGTTGACCGAGGCGGACGAGGCGCTACGCGCGTTCGCGGCAAAATCCTGCA
Organism: Pseudomonas sp. LBUM1652; assembly: GCF_059716105.1. Taxonomy (NCBI): domain Bacteria; kingdom Pseudomonadati; phylum Pseudomonadota; class Gammaproteobacteria; order Pseudomonadales; family Pseudomonadaceae; genus Pseudomonas; species Pseudomonas sp. LBUM1652. The sequence goes on from NZ_CP166804.1 coordinate 2,082,643, forward strand.
AGCAGCGTCGCGACCGCACCGCACTGATCGATTTGATGCACGGCCTGAATCAGCACATGACCTACACGCCGGGTTCCACCGAAGTCGACACCAGCGCTGCCGAGGCTTTCGCCGGGCGCTCGGGCGTTTGTCAGGATCACACCCACGCGTTTCTGGCCTGCGCGCGCAGCCTGGGGATTCCGTCGCGGTATGTGTCGGGGTATCTGTACAGCGAGGATTGCGAACACCTGGCCAGCCATGCCTGGGCGGAAGCGTGGCTGGATGACGCCTGGTACAGTTTTGACGTGACCAATGAACTGGCGCGACCTGAGCGGCACCTGAAACTGGCGGTGGGTCTGGATTACCTCGATGCCTGCCCGGTGCGCGGCATGCGCCGAGGTGGTGGGTGTGAGCAGATGCATGCGAAGGTGTTTGTGTCGCCGACGCCGGCGCCGGTGATCTCTGTGCAGCAGCAATAAACACCGAACCCCTGTAGGAGCGAGCCTGCTCGCGACAGCAATCTGTCAGCCAGCACATGCAAGGCTGGCACACCGTTATCGCGAGCAGGCTCGCTCCTACATTGGATCTGTGTTCAGGGCCTGTTTTTGCGCCCGGCCATGTGCTGCAAATACCCGATCAACATCTGCAAATCCCCATCCGGCAGCACATCCGCAGAAAACCCCGGCATCTTCGCCTGCGGCCACTGACGCAAACTCTGCGGATCACGAATGTAGCGCTTGAGGAAATCTGCACCGAAATACTCGGTCGGGTTATACGGAATATTCAGATCCGGCCCGAACTGCGCATCCCCTGCGCCGTTCAAGCGATGACACGCGAGGCAGTTTTTCTGAAACAGCGCAAAACCCTGATTGACCGGGTCATTGGCCTTTAACGCAGGATCTGGCCGGAGGGCAGGAAAACGCTCGGCCACCGGCGCCATGCGCTTGATGCTGGCGACTTGAAACGGCCATTGTTCCGGGCTGATATTCCCTGCTTGCGGATCGGTCCACACCAGATAGAACGGCCCGGCGCTGTGTTTGCCCTCTGACAACGGCGGCCAGGGTTTGGCCGGGTCCTCGATGGCCAGCCAGGCCCGCGCGCCTTTCTGATTGAGCAACGGCGCAGCGGCAAGCTCGGCGGCAAAGCCATCCAGTGCGACCGCTTGCAGATGATCCTCAGGTTTGATGCCGGTCAGCAACGCCGCGACGGGCAAGGCGCGATAGGTCATGTCCTTCTTGTAGGACACGTCGCTTTTTACCGTGAGCGTTTGTACCTGAGGATGCTTGAGCAGCTCCTCGGTCTGCCAGGTGCGGCTATTTGCGCCCAACTGCAGATCCAGTTGCGCGGCAGACAAGGGCATGCTCAGCAGCATGGCCCCAAACACAATGAGCGCTTTCAAATGATCGCCGTCCATGTCGTGGATGTGCGCAAAGGTTGGCACAGCCACGCTGGCCCGGGTAGCGGGCCAGTCACATTTTTAGTGGCGAATTACAGCACCTGCCGCTTGAACTCAGCCGATGACCTTGGTCAGGTTCGGCAAAATCAACAACAGCGTCGTGGCGAAAAGAATGAGTCCTGCTTGACGAACTTTCGGTTGTTTGAACATGGCTTGACCGCCTTTATTGTTATTTCCTGATGCTTGCCTGCATATCCATGACGGCAAGCGCTGCACTTCCTGTTGAATGACGCCTGCCTCGGCAAAACCCGACGGCCATGACGTACATGTCTTACCTTAGGGCCCGCGTCACGCTTGGCTTAGATCCATTTCATATGTACTTGCTGCTGAGTGCGATTAAAAAGGCATGAGGCGTATTGCCAGCTTCTTTGCCGCCCGCTTGCTAGACAACTCGCCGACCTGAACCGGTTCACCCAATCGCCGATGACCGTCCGTCTGAGCGTGCACGTCAATGTCATTGAGCGCTGTGGTCATTGAATCCGTGACCGTCGGGGACAACAGTGACAGTACGAAATTCACTCACCGCGCAGGTTCGAGGACGTCATGACCCAAGCTTTGATTTTCGACGCGTTACGCACGCCCCGTGGCAAAGGCAAGGCCGACGGCGCCTTGCACAGTGTCAAACCGGTAAATCTGGTGGCTGGTCTGTTGACCGCGCTGCAAGAGCGCACCTCACTGGATACCAGCCAGGTCGATGACGTTGTGCTCGGCTGCGTTACGCCGATTGGCGATCAAGGCTCGGACATCGCCAAAACTGCCGTGCAAGTGGCCGATTGGGACGTTAGCGTGGCAGGTGTGCAGATCAACCGGTTTTGCGCTTCAGGACTGGAAGCGGTCAACCTTGGTGCCATGAAGGTGCGCTCGGGTTTCGAAGACTTGGTGGTGGTCGGCGGCGTCGAGTCGATGTCGCGGGTGCCGATGGGCAGCGATGGCGGCGCCTGGGCGCTGGACCCCCAGACCAATCTGCACAGTCACTTCACACCACAGGGGGTGGGGGCGGATTTGATCGCCACCCTGGAAGGCTTCAGCCGCCAGGACGTCGATGCCTACGCGCTGTACTCACAACAGAAAGCCGCGCGGGCGAGGGCCGATGGCTCGTTCAACAAATCGTTGGTGCCGGTGCAGGATCAAAACGGCATCATCTTGCTCGATCACGATGAGTTCATTCGCGCCGAATCGACGCTGGAAGGGCTGGGCAAGCTCAAGCCGAGTTTTGAAATGATCGGTCAAATGGGTTTCGACGCGACCGCGCTGCGTGTTTACAGCCATGTCGAGCGAATCAATCACATGCACACACCGGGAAACAGTTCCGGAATCGTCGATGGCGCGGCGTTGATGCTGATCGGCTCCGAAGCCAAGGGGCGGGCGCTGGGCTTGCAGCCTCGGGCGCGCATCGTCGCCACGGCCGTCACCAGCACCGATCCGACCATCATGCTCACCGGCCCGGCGCCGGCCACTCGCAAAGCGCTGGCGAAGGCTGGCTTGCGTGTGGAAGACATCGACCTGTTCGAGGTCAACGAAGCGTTTGCCTCAGTAGTATTGAAATTCATCAAAGACATGGCGGTCGACCCGGACAAGGTCAACGTCAACGGCGGTTCCATCGCCATGGGCCACCCGCTGGGCGCCACCGGTTGCGCGATCCTCGGCACCTTGCTCGATGAACTTGAAGCGCGGCGTCTGCGCTACGGCCTGGCGACGCTGTGTGTCGGCGGCGGCATGGGCATTGCCACCATCATCGAACGTCTCTGAGTCCCGAATTCAAGGAACCCTGTTATGAGCGAAGCCATTCGTTACGAAAAAGGCCAGGACGCGATCGTCGTTTTGACCATCGACATGCCGGGCCAGAGCGCCAACACCATGAACGCGGTCTACCGTGAGGCCATGGCCGCCTGCGTCGCCCGACTTGTCGCGGAAAAAGACAGCATTGCCGGGGTTATCATCACGTCGGCGAAGAAAACTTTTTTTGCCGGCGGCGACCTCAATGAGCTGATCAAGGTTGGCAAGCCCGAAGCCAAAGCCTTTTATGACATGGTGCTGACCCTCAAAGGGCAACTGCGCACCTTGGAAACTTTAGGTAAACCGGTGGTCGCGGCCATCAACGGTACGGCACTGGGCGGTGGTTGGGAAATCTGCCTCGCTTGTCATCACCGGGTAGCGTTGGACGATGCGTCCGTGCAGCTCGGTCTGCCGGAAGTGACTCTCGGTTTGTTGCCGGGCGGCGGCGGGGTGGTGCGCATGGTGCGCATGCTTGGCATCGAGAAGGCGCTGCCGTATCTGCTCGAAGGCAAAAAGGTTCGTCCGCAACAGGCGTTACAGGCCGGCTTGATCGATGCGCTGGCGACGGATCGGGATGAACTGCTGGCCAAGGCTCGCGCGTGGATCGTTGCCAATCCGACGGCGGTGCAGCGTTGGGACGTGAAGGGGTATCAGATCCCGGGCGGTACGCCGTCGAATCCGAAAGTCGCACAGATGCTGGCGATAGCACCGTCGATCCTGCGCACCAAAACCCAAGGCACGCTGCCGGCACCGGAGAAGATTCTGTGTGCGGCGGTGGAGGGCGCTCAGGTCGATTTCGACACCGCGCACCTGATTGAAACCCGCTACTTCACAGAGTTGACCACCGGCCAGATCTCCAAAAACCTGATCGGCACGTTCTGGTTTCAGCTCAACGAGATCAATGCTGGTGGCTCACGGCCGCAGGGCTTTGCGCCTTATAAAACGCAGAAAGTCGGCGTACTCGGCGCCGGCATGATGGGCGCGGGGATCGCTTTTGTCAGTGCCTCGGCCGGCATCGAAGTGGTGCTCAAGGACATCAACCTCGCTGCAGCCGAGAAGGGCAAGGCCCATTCGGCAGCGCTGCTCGACAAGAAAGTAGCCCGTGGGCAAATGACTGCTGAACAGCGCGAAGCGGTGTTGGCGCGAATTCATCCGACTGAAACCGATACCGATCTGGCCGGTTGCGATTTGATCATTGAAGCGGTGTTTGAGGATCGCGAACTGAAAGCCAAAGTCTCGGCGGCCGCGCAGGAAATTGTCGGCGCCGACGCTGTAATTGCCTCCAACACCTCGACCTTGCCGATCAGCGGGCTGGCGACTGCCGTACCCGATCAGAGCAAATTCATCGGCCTTCATTTCTTCAGCCCCGTGGAAAAAATGCCGCTGGTGGAAATCATCAAAGGCGCTCAGACCAGCGAGGAAACCCTGGCGCGGGGTTTCGATTTCGTTCTGCAAATCAAGAAAACCCCGATTGTGGTCAACGACAGTCGCGGCTTTTTCACTTCGCGGGTATTCGGTACCTTCACCAATGAAGGCATCGCCATGCTCGGCGAGGGCGTGAGCGCACCGATGATCGAGACCGAAGCGCGCAAAGCCGGGATGTCGGTCGGGCCTCTGGCGATCTCTGACGAAGTTTCCCTCAGCCTGATGAGCCATATCCGCAAGCAAACGGCCAAAGACCTGCAAGCGGAAGAGAAACCGCTGATAGATCATCCGGCGTTCGCCGTGATTGACTTGTTGCTCAATGAATACAAGCGTCCCGGCAAGGCCGCTGGTGGCGGTTTCTATGAATACCCGGCTGGTAGCCAGAAGCATTTGTGGCCCGAACTGAAGACTCGCTTCGAGAAGGCTGACGGGCAAATTTCGCCGAAGGATGTGCGCGATCGCCTGCTGTTCGTGCAAGCCATTGAAACCGTGCGCTGCGTGGAGGAGGGTGTCCTGACTTCGACGGCGGACGCCAACGTCGGATCGATCTTCGGCATCGGCTTCGCTGCTTGGACCGGCGGTGCCCTGCAGTTCATCAATCAATACGGGGTGAAGGATTTTGTCGCCCGTGCGCAGTATCTGGCCGAACAATATGGCGATCGGTTCGCGCCACCTGCCCTGTTACTGGAAAAAGCGGCGAAAGGGGAGCTGTTCTAAAGGGTGGGAAGCCAATCCGGGGCTTGCCTTGCCAGGGTGTTTCAAGGCAGGCTCTGGGGTGTTCATTATTCCCATCACGTGTCAGGTATTTTTTATGTCGCTACGCATCTGCATTCTGGAAACCGACATCCTGCGTCCGGAACTGGTCGATCAATATCAGGGTTACGGACAGATGTTTCAGCGCCTGTTCTCGCAGCAGCCGATTGCCGCCGAGTTCACCGTCTACAACGTGATGCAGGGCGAATACCCGAGCGATGATCAGACTTTCGACGCGTACCTGGTCACCGGCAGCAAGGCCGATTCGTTTGGCACCGATCCTTGGATCCAGACCCTCAAGGACTATCTGTTGACCCGGTACGAGCGAGGCGACAAATTGCTTGGCGTGTGTTTCGGTCATCAACTGCTGGCGCTGCTCCTCGGTGGCAAGAGCGAACGCGCCACGCAAGGTTGGGGCGTCGGCACTCACAACTACAAACTGGCGGCCAAGGCGCCGTGGATGAGCCCGGTGCGTGAAGAACTGACGTTGCTGATCAGCCACCAGGATCAGGTGACTTCGCTACCGGAAAACGCCACGGTAATTGCTTCGAGCGATTTCTGCCCGTTTGCGGCTTACCACATCAACGACCAGGTGCTGTGCTTCCAGGGGCATCCTGAGTTTATTCACGACTATTCCCGTGCGCTGCTGGATCTGCGTCAGGAAGCGTTGGGCACGCAGATCTATAGCAAAGGCTTGGCCAGCCTGGAGCAAGAGCATCATGGCGCTACGGTGGCGGAGTGGATGATGCGCTTTGTGGCGCACAAGCCTGAAGCTAAAGCCGTTTAAAGTCTGATGCGGAATTTGTGATGAGGGAGCAATCCCTCACCACAGAATTACAACCACCCTGACTTCTTGAAACTCGCCCACAAACTCACACACCCCACCGTAATAAACCCCAGCACGGCAAAATAGCCGTAGTGCCAGCTCAACTCCGGCATGTTCTGGAAGTTCATTCCGTAAATCCCCGCTACCGCGGTCGGAAACGCCAGAATCGCCGCCCATGCCGCAAACTTGCGCTGCACCACGCTCTGCCGTGACGCTTCCAGCAACACTCCGATCTCGATGGTCTGGCTGGCAATGTCGGCCAGTGTCGTCAGGTCTTCCATCTGCCGAGTGACGTGAATCTGCACATCGCGAAAGTACGGGCGCATGTTCTTGTCGATGAACGGGAAACTCAGCTTCTGCAGTTCCTCGCTGATTTCCACCATAGGGGCTGCGTAACGGCGCAGGCGCACCACATCACGGCGCAGGCCATGGAGTTTTTGTACGTCACGTTCATTCAACGCACTGCACAACACGTTGCGTTCCAGCTCATCGATCTCGGCATGGATCGCTTCGCCCACTGGCTGATAGTTCTCGATGACAAAATCGAGCAACGCATAGAGTACGAAATCTTCCCCATGCTCCAGCAGCAGTGGACGTGCCTCACAACGTTGGCGGACATGGGCGTAGGACGCCGAGTGGCCGTTACGCGCCGTGATGATGTAACCCTTGCCGGCGAAGATGTGGGTCTCGATAAACTGCAGAACCCCGTGTTCGCGAATCGGCGAGTAGGTGACGATAAACAAAGCGTCGCCAAAGGTTTCCAGCTTCGGCCGGCTGTGTTTTTCCAGAGCATCTTCGATCGCCAGTTCATGCAGGTTGAACTGACGTTGCAGGTTGGCCAGTTCCTGAGCGTCTGGCTCTTCGAGACCGATCCACACAAAGTGCCCGGTTTTGGCGGCCCAGGCCGCGCCCTCATCGATGGCAATATTGGTGACTTTCTTACCCGCGCTGTACACCGCAGCGGCAACAACTCGACCCATGGTGGTGGTTCACTTCTTCTTGGCAGATGGCAGGGAATACAAGGCATCAGCTTAGCCGTGTCGCTGCTTCAGAGTCAGTGAAATCTGCACAGTTCACCCGGCAAAAGAAAACCCGCACAAGGCGGGTTTGCTTTTCAGGCAGCTTGCAGTTGCCGATCCATCGATTCGATGCACTCGCGCATCTGTTCGCGGCACTGGCTGATGAGCATCGGCATGTCATCCATGGTCAGTCCTACAGTAGGAATTGCCGGGAGTGAACGTATGAGAATTTTCCCGCTGCGCCAGCGGTTCAGGCGCATATGTTTGACGTAACTGCTGACACACACGGGAACGATCGGCACGCCAGCGGCAATTGCCATCTGGAATGCGCCCTTCTTGAACGGCAGCAGCTCTTCACCGAGATTGCGCGTGCCTTCCGGGAATACCCAGATCGACGTGTCTTCGTTCTGCAAGGTGTTGGTCGTGGTGAGCATCGACTGACGCGCCTTTTGCGCATTCCCACGATCGATCAACACGTTGCCTGCCAGCCAGAACAATTGCCCGAACAGCGGCACCCATTTCAGGCTTTTTTTACCAATACAGACGGTGCGGCGCGGCACCACATTGCCGAACACGAACAGATCATAGTTGGACTGATGGTTGGCGATGATCACGCAACTGTCGGGTTTGTTCATCAAACCGCTGACATCGGATTTCACCCGCAGACGCAAAATGCACATGGCCGGCAGCGCGTAGAGGCGGGCGCACAGACGACTGTTGTCCGGATTGAATGGACGGCACAACCCGAGAATCACCCCAAGCATGCCAGCCAGAATAAAGTGCAGGCCCATCAACAACATACGAAACACAAACAGCATTTTCAGGCCCCACCGGGACAAAAGGTGGCGCAGTGTACGGATGTGCACTGTTTTCGGCAATTGCTGCTATAGAGTCCGGAGATGGCCGATGTTTAAGCGCATGTTTCAAGCTTGGTTGTCAGACCCGTCCTAGAGCTGCAACGGTATTTTCAACCAGGTGCGTAAGAAAAAGCCCGACACGACGGTCGGGCTTTTCTTGATCGCTGGAACCGGGTGCTTACCCCAGATGTTTCTGATCCTGAATGATCGCGTTATCCAGGGTTTCCAGCAGCGCCTTGCGCACCTTCAATTTGGTGTTCTTGTGCGCCGTCATGTTGATCTTCTTCAACTGCCGTGCGGCGGCCAAGGCAGCGCCTTGCAGCTCCTCGGCGGAAACCACCTTATCGAGGAAGCCAGCATCCACAGCGCTTTGCGGGTCGAACATCTCGCCGTTGATCACTGAACGGTGGAAAGCCGAACGACGCAGACGATCACGGGCCAGCTCGATACCGGCGTGGTGCATGGTCATACCGATCTGCACTTCATTCAGACCAATGCTGAACGGGCCGTCGACGCCGATACGGTAATCGGCGGACAGAAGAATGAATGCACCTTTGGCCACGGCATGGCCCGGGCACGCGACGATCACCGGGAACGGGTGAGAGAGCAGACGGCGAGCCAGCGTCGAACCGGCAGTCACCAGTGCCACCGCTTCTTTAGGGCCGGCGGTCATCACTTTCAGGTCATAGCCACCGGACAGAATCCCTGGCTGACCGGTAATGATCACGATGGCACGATCAGTCACCGCCTTATCCAGCGCCGCGTTGAACGCTGCAATCACGTCCGGGGAAATGGCATTGACCTTGCCATTGCTCAAGGTCAGGGTCGCGATACCGTCTTCGAGGTGGTAAGAAATCAACTCACTCATGACGCTATTCCTTTAAGAAAGATGGGCAGACGTTACCCACCACCGCAGGCCAGGTAAAGCACCGTGACTGACCCGTCGGTCACCCTTTATCGGCTCATGCCCCGCAGACTGCTATCTGTCTTCTATATAGAAGGGGGCGTGCCCACCGGAGATTGGCCGGTTTGCCATGGCCTGTTGGCGGGGAAAACTGTTTTTTCTCTTAACCGCATGAAAATTCTGAAAAAAAGTTTGCCATCGGAAAAGCTTTCGACTACATTAGCGCGCCTCGACAGACAGAACATGTTTGAAGAGATACGGTGAAGTGTCCGAGTGGCTTAAGGAGCACGCCTGGAAAGTGTGTATACAGGAAACTGTATCGAGAGTTCGAATCTCTCCTTCACCGCCATATTCAGTAAACACAAACCCCTGATTTCGAAAGAAGTCAGGGGTTTTGTGGTTTCTGGCGTCTGGATTTTGTTGGGTGTCTGCTGAAATCGGCTTGATCCTCGATTGAATTACAATCGCGGTTTTTATCTGCCTGAAAAAGGACTGTTTCCATGATCATCTCCACCACTCAAGCCATCGAAGGCCGTCAGATCACCGCCTATCTGGACATTGTCAGTGCCGAATCGGTGCAGGGCGTCAATGTGATCCGCGACATGTTTGCCGGCATGCGTGATTTTTTTGGTGGGCGCTCTCAGACGCTGGAGCGGGCGCTGAAGGAGGCGCGTATCCAGGCGACTGAGGAGATCAAGGAGCGAGCGCGAGCCTTGCAGGCGGACGCTGTGGTTGGGGTGGATTTCGAGATCAGTATGCCGGCCGGCAAGGGCGGTATGGTTGTGGTGTTCGTGACAGGTACTGCGGTGAAGTTGCGCTGATTATTGGACGGAACGTTGGGATTTGTGGATCTCGACGTTTTGACTTGTTGCCATCCGGTCTTTTGTAGGCCATTCGTCGGGCGTCAGCGTTTCTGAATAACAAGTCCAGGAATGACCGGCTAGTCTCAAAAGTACTGAAGGTCGATATCCTTTCAGGCAAAGAGCTTTGCCGGTGTCGACCCGTTTTGAAGGGGAAAAGGTATGACTGATCCGTATATCGAAGACGATGGCGCTGAATTTTCCTTCAACAACTGCGTGCGATGTGGCCAGACCGAGTACCAGTCGGGCTTTGGCGAGGATCCGGTGCAGACCGGCAAGATCAAGTCCACGGTACCTAAAGGGCCGAAGGCGAAGTTTTTACCCAGGATCGCGACCCGCGCCCGCAAGTAAGTCTTGCAACCCACAACCCCGTCAATGAGCGGGGTTTTTTGTGCCTGGCGCAACCTATCGGGAAAAATTCCTACGCGCGCAGTGTGGATGTAAACGCTTTTCACAAACTTTTCACGTCTGCCAAAGTAGGGTGAAGCCATCCGTTAGAAAGCAAGTCTCCAGCCCGTCTCCCCAGCGGGCTTTTTTTTGCCTGTCATAAAACCTTTTCCAGAATCGCTGTCCAAACGGCGCCGAGTGCGCGCAGTTCACTCATGTTGTCTGGACTTTTGCGCTCCGACGGCATTAAATCCCGGCCCTTTTTGTCATACCCATTTTTTGAGGTTTTTGTCATGCGTTTAACATTGCCTGCTCTGGTTCTGGGCCTTCTCGTTACTCAAGGTGCGATGGCTGCCGGTGACGGCACCGCTGCGCTGGGCGGTGGTCTGGGTGGCGCGCTGGGTAACGTTGTCGGTCAGAAAATGGGCGGCAGCACCGGTGCTGCGATTGGTGCCGGCGTCGCAGGCGCCGCGGGCAGTGCAGTGGCGGCACGTAAAGGCAGCCGGACCAAAGCGGCCATCGGCGGTGGTGTCGGCGCTGCCGGCGGTTCGGTGATCGGCAACAGTCTCGGCGGCAAGAATGGCGCTACTATTGGCGCGGGCCTGGGCGGTGCAGCCGGCGGCGCGGTTGGCAGCAATCTGTCCAAAGGGCACAAGCGTCACTGAGATTGATTGCAGGTCAGAAAAGTCCGGCTCGATGTCGGGCTTTGCGTTGGTGAACGTTTTACCCGTAATCGTCTCCAATAACACATAAGCCCTGCATGGGCAGCCTGTCCCGGCTCGGGAACTGTGAGGTTCATATGCGTTTGTCATTATCTGCACTGTTTTTCGGATTGCTGGTGGCTCAAGGCGCAATGGCTGCCGGTGATGGTTCGGCCGCCGTTGGCGGCGGGCTGGGTGGTGTGCTGGGCAACGTGGTCGGCGGACAGCTCGGCGGCAGCACAGGCGCTGCGGTCGGTGCCGGTGTGGGTGGCGCGGCGGGCAGCGCCGTCGGCGCGAATAAACGCAATCGCACGGAAGCCGCCATTGGTGGTGGCCTTGGCGCTGCGGGCGGCTCAGTGATCGGTAACAGCCTGGGCGGTTCGACCGGTTCGGCTGTCGGTGCAGGATTGGGTGGTGCCGCAGGTGGTGCGCTCGGCAACAACCTGGGTGACGATGGCGGGAAGTCTCATTCCGGTGGTGGCCATAAGCATAAGAACAAGCATAAAAACAAACATCATTGATTGACGATTAAACAGAAACCCGGCCGTGTGCCGGGTTTTTCGTTTCTGCAGGTTCGACTCGGGAACGATTGGCAGCAGGGCCTTTCGAACGTCATACACTCCCCGACATCATGAGGTTTGCCATGACACCCGAAACCGAAGGCAAGGAAGAAAAAGGCTCGAGTGGGCTGCCGTTTATCAATGATCCGGGGAATGAGGATCCGGGGTCGTTGATGGATGATGCGACGGTGCCGCTGATTGATTCGGATGATGAGTTTGATGAGGAGGAAGATGAGCAGTGAGGAAATTTCTGGTTTGGTCTTTGGTGTCGTTTGCGGTATGAAACCTCTATTTCTCAGGGGCCTGTCGGTGCAGGCCCTGTGAGTGTTAAGTCAAATTGTGTGGTCCTTACAAACTAAAAAGACTTTAACCATGAACGATAGAAGGCCTTTTGATCCTCTATGTTGTTTGTTAGATCTCTGTCCTCGTAATCGAAAATTCGGACAATATCTTCCTCTTCTGTGGGGCGTCCTTCACGGAGTTCGTACGCAACAAGTCCGCAGGACATTTGTGAGCTCATACCCGATGGATAAACGTTTATTTTAGAGCCCTTACATAAAAACGTAACTCCCGGAAATTCTGACCTCAGCGCACCAAAACAGCCAAACATGTCGTAAGACGTATAGATTTTTTTTAGGCCATCTTTTCTTGTAAAAGTTAGTGCCCTATTCCTTCTGTCACATTCAATAAGAGCTGCTTCCAGCCCCTGAGCTGTTTTAATCTGGATTTCTATCGGTTTCATTGTTTGCTCCTGTTTGGGTTGAGCACTGAATAACCTTTATAGCTGCCATCTTCGTAGACTGGCGTGGCTCCTACTATATCTTGACTTTTAATGCCCCCTGGAACTGCAATTTCTACTTCACGTCGATGGGGTGAAAGGGCACCAAGTTCTTTGTTTACGTCAATCCCTTTAACGTTCTTCAGGACATATATATAGCCGTCGGCAATGCCGTAGCCCGTTGCAAATTTTGTTGCCTGTTTTTCTGAAAAAGAAGTACTCACGTACCAGCTAGGAGGAATTTTATTATCCAAAGCATGCAGGAAAAGATCTTTACTATCGCCCCACGGTTCAAACCCAGCATCGAAAATTTCCCATGGTTCTCGATCATCACCGCGGTACAAATAATGGTTTTCTTGTATTGGGGCTGGAGTTGCAGGTGCCCCTTCCTCTACACCAACGTTGCTAAAAGTGTCGACTTCACGTGAAGGTTTTCCGCAATTGTCCCCACCCGGACAATCACTCAACCCCAACGGATCCACCCACCCCGTTGGATTCGGCACGTACTGGTACTGATTCAACCCACCCGCCAACTTGATCGGATCGGGCGTCAGATACCTCCCCAACCGTGGGTCGTAGTACCGGTGCCGGTTGTAATGCAGCCCGCTCTCCCCATCGAAATACTGCCCCTGAAACCTCAGCGGCTGATCCAAGTATTCCTCGGCGGCGAGGGTCAGCGCGGCGACTTTGCCGTAGGCGTCGTATTGCGCCGACCAGACGATTTCGCCGCTGTAGTCGGTGAGTTCCTGTGGGGTGCCAAGGTGGTCGAGTTGGTAATAGAACGGGCAGGCCTTTTTCGGGCCTTTGCCGTCGAGCAGCGCCAGCGGGCGGAAGGTGCCGGGTTCGTAGACGTAGCTGCGGTGGTGGGTTTGGCTGCTTTCGGCGACGAGGTTATCGCCTTGCCAGAAGAACTCGGTGGTGGCGCCGTCGACGGTTTTGCTGATGCGCCGGTTGAAGGCGTCGTAGCGGTAACTGGCGGTTTTGCCGTCGGGGCGGGTCAGGCCGATGAGGCGGTGTTGGCAGTCGTAGCGGTATTCGGTGACGAGTTTCTGCGCGGTGCCGCGGCGTTCGCGGATCAGGTTGCCGAAGGCGTCGTAGTCGTAGTGGCGGTCGCCCTGCATCAGCAGGCGGTTGCCCTTGATTTGCGTCGGGCCGGAGCGATCCTGCATCAGCAGATTGCCGGCCGGGTCGTGGGCGAAGGATTCCGGGAGTTCGTCGTGCGAGTGGCGCACGCGGATCAAACGGTCGAGAGCGTCATAGCCGTAGGTGCGCTGGCCGTGGCGGGTGTCGGCGATGTGCTCAAGGTTGCCGTTGGCGCTGTAGGCATAGTCGCGGCGATACAGCGAATCGTGCTGATGGCCTACGGCGTGGGCGAGCAAGCGGCCCTGATCGTCGTAGGTGTAATCGCTGAGCAGCAGACCTTGTTGCCTTTGTTGCTCGCGACCGGACTGATAGACGTGGCGGGTCAGTGACGCGCCGTTGAGGTCGATGGCTCTCAGCGCACCGCCCTTGGCGTGGTGGTAATCGAGTTTGCTGTTGTCCGGCAGGCGCATGCGTTTGAGCTGGCCGCAGGCGTCGTAGGCGTAACGCAAAGTGCCCCAGCCCTGGTGCTCGGTGATCAGCCGGTCCTGCAAATCGTATTCGAAGGCCAGGGGATGCTTCTGACCGTCGTCGACGCCGGTCAGTCGGCCGAGGCGGTCATAGCGGTATTCGACCTTGATCCCGTCGGGCAGGGTTTTGACCAGCAGGCGACCGGCGGTATCGCGTTCGTATCCGGTGACCAACGTCGAGCCGTCATCGCCGAATTCGGTCTTTTCCAGCAGATGACCATTGAGGTCATAGGCGTAGGCCGTGCGGCGCCCATCGAAGCCGGTTTCCTGTCGGATCAGTCCGGTCGGCGTGTAGTCCAGTCGGTACTTTTCGCCGGACTCGTTTTCGATTTCCGTCAGCAGCAGCTGCGCATGGTCGTAGCGATACTGCACCCGCGTACCGTCGGGGTTGATCCGCCGGGAGACAAGATGCAGGTCGTCGTCATATTCGTAACGAGTGACGCGGCCGAGTTCGTCGCGTTCGGCGGTGACCTGGTTGTAAGCGCCGTAGCTGTAGGCGCGCGTCGCGCCTGTAGGAAACGTCACCTGCACCAGACGGCCCACGGCGTCCCAGTGCTGACGCGTGAGCGCACCGTGTTCGTCCTGAGTCGTGCTCCGTCGCCCCAGCGCATCGTAGGAGAAGCGCCGCACACCGCCATCGGGCAGGGTTTCTTCAACCAATTGACCGAGACCATTCCAGACCAGCACATGCCGACTGGTGTCCGGATAACGAATCGACAGCAACTGCCCAAGCGCATCGTAGTGGTAATGCGTGACCTGCCCGTCTGGATCAACCGCTTCGGTAACATCACCCTGGGCATTGCGCCGGTACGTCCACACCGCCTCGCCGCGAGAGCGGCTGTGCAGGAAACCGTTGCGGTACTCGTAGGACGTCGGCTCATCGTCCGGTGGAAGCAGCGCAATCAGGCGTCCGACGTCGTCGTAGCGGTATTCGGTGACGGCGCCGAGCGGATCCTGCTCGGCGATCAAACGCCCCGCGTCATCGTAGGCCTTGAGGTGCTCGCCACCGTCGGCCTCGACCTTGCGCACCAGCCGCGCACGGTCGTCGTGCACGTAGGTTTCTTCAGTGCCATCGACGTAATGCACCGCCACGCTGCCGTTGTCATCCCAGACGTAGCGGGTGTCCATCTGCGAGAACGACGCCCAGTGCCGCACGCAGCGCGCCGATTTTCCGGCCCGTTCCCACTCCCAGAAGAAACTCGCGCCACCGGTCAGCTGACGCTGGAGGATGACGTGCTGATCGTCGTAGTCGTAACGCTCGCTGTCACCAACGGCGTTACACGCTTCGATCAGGTGTTGATAAGCGTCGTAGCGATAACTGACGAGGGTTTGTTCAGTCGTCCATTCAGCCAACTGAAACGACTGATAATCGACGGCCACCAAATGCTGGCGGTCGTAGCGCAGTAATAGCGATCGACCCGCCCCGTTATCCAGCCGCTCAATACGATCCTGACGATCCCGAGAGATGCGCAGACGGTTGCCATACCCATCACTGACCGCCGTCAGCCGCCCGGCCCGAAAGTGATAAAACCGCGCCGTGTCCCCCGCCAGCGCAAGAATCAGCTCCTCCGGCTCATCCCCGAGAAAAATCGCCGCCCGCGACAGACTGTTGTGAATCGCCGGCCGCTCGACACTCGGCAACGGAAACCGTGTGCGCCGATTTTCGTGATCCACCCAAACAACAAAATCGCCCTCAAACTCCAGCCGATGCGCCAGCGAATGGCTCCAGCCAAACCCCAACCCGACATCGATTTCGGCGGCACTGGTGCGATACAACCGGGTGAACTCGAACGGCAGCAATCCATCGAGCGTGCCGTCAGTCAGGGTCAGCAGTTCCTCACCGGTAACCATCGACACCGGGCAGCCGTTGGTGCAGGTCGAGGGCACACAGTCGGCGCTGTCGCCGTTGGGGTTTTTCGCTTGATCGGAGGCGTCATCGCGTGGCTCATGGCGCTCCATCCGGCTCATGCCATGCGACTTGTCCCGTGCGAGAGGCGCCGGGTTCGGCACCGTCAACACCAAGGAATCCGCCTGACGAATGTTCAGCGGTATCGACGGCGTCGGTTTCAACTCAACGTCACGCACATTGAGCATCAGCGGTTTCAGTGCGCTTGCGTGCTTGCTCAGTTCGGGCGCAGAGCTCAGTTCCGCCAGGCGCAACGCAGAAGCCGCCAGCCATTCCCGCGCGCGAGGGGATTTGATCTTCGCCAGCACTTTGCTGCTCAAACGCAGTGGCACGCCGACGCCGCCCGATACCCGCATCAACAGAAAGCTGATCAACAGTTCGACACGAACCTCGGCTACCACCTCCGCGAGGTATTGCGGTGGCAGCATCTTCAGCCAACTGGTGAAGGCCGCCAGATGAATAAACAGCAGCGGCTCGTCGCTGAGGATCAACAAACCGTTGGCAATGGCTTCGCTGGAGGCTTGCAGCAGAGCGTCCAGTTCGACCTCGGTCAGGTACTCCAGCAACTTTTCGCTGTTGACCTGCAAGTCGGCGAGCAGGGCGAACAGTTGCTTGATGTCATCCCAGACACCGTGCAGGGCCTTCTCGAATCCGCGCCAATCCGCCTGTTGCAATTGACCGTAACGGTCGAGAAATCCGGCACTGGAGAACTCTGTCCACAGTGGCTGAAATCCGTCCCACTCCTGGCGCAACCAGACTTCCAGCCCGTCGAGCATGCCTTGATAAGAGGCATACAGCGCTTGCACATGCTGGCTGGAAACATCGGGAAAGAAGGTGATGCGATAACGCTGGCCCCGGTCGCAGTCGGTCACCTCCAGAATGCCGCTCGGTCCGATTTCATAGTGCTGCGGGGCGCCGAAGGTCAGAACGCCGCCGACATCGGACATCACCGGTTCGAGCGTCAGTGGGGTGTTGCCGATGGGGACGAAGCGCGCAGCCTCGAACATGTGCACCAGGGTCAACGGGCCGCTGGCGGGGCACATGAATACTGATGAACTGATGGGTTTACGGCTTTTGACTGGTGCACTGAGGTGAACGTCGTTGCCGACTCTGAACACCTGCTCGATGTCCAGCATCGACCCCGTCCAGAATTGTTCGGCCCAGGCGTCGTAGTTGTTCAGGCACAGGCGAAACTCCCGGATCAACGTTTCGAAGTCCGGGTGTTCTGGATTCAGGGCGGCAACCACCAGCAGGCCGATGCTGTTGTTCAAGGCCAGAAGCCGATCGGTTTGGAACATTCGCAGGCACTCGCGCACGTCAAAAGAGGTGCGCGGACTTTGCGGGTGATCAAAAAGTAAAGAAGTCGGGCAAGTAGGGGATGTCTGTAGGACTTTTCGCTAAATACTCACGAGTCGTTCAGCGCCCCAGCGTACATTGCCCGTTGCTCAATGCCCGTTGCGCTCGTTATGCTGCTGAACCCATTAATCAGATCCGAGCAGCGGCGCTATTCGCCGCCCGGGATGTCTTTGATAACGGATCCGATGATGAATGCACCGCTGAAGGCGTTCGGCCCGATCAAGGCCGTGATTTTCGATATGGACGGTTTGCTGCTGGACACCGAGGGCATTTACACCGAGGTCACCTCGCTGATTGCCGGGCGTTACGGGCGGACTTTCGACTGGAGCATCAAGCAGAACATCATTGGCCGCGGTGCCAACGATCTGGCCAATTACGTGGTGCAGGCGCTTGATCTGCCAATTACCGCCGAAGAGTTTCTGGTGATCCGCGAGCCGCTGATGCGTGAGCGTTTCCCCTCGGCGCAAGCGATGCCAGGCGCGGAGGAACTGATTCGCCACCTCAAGGCGCACAATATTCCAATCGCTGTGGGCACCAGTTCGTCGCGTCAGTCGTTCGGTCAGAAAACCACGTTGCACCGCGACTGGTTCGCGCTGTTCGATTTCATCGTCACGGCGGACGATCCGGAAGTGGGTGCAGCCAAACCTGCGCCGGATATTTTCCTCACGGCGGCCCGGCGTCTGGGGGTCGCGCCCGAGGATTGTCTGGTGTTCGAAGATTCGCCGTTTGGCGTGACCGCGGCGAAAGCGGCGGGCATGACCGCCATCGCCATTCCGGATGCCGCCATGGCCGATGAAAAATACGCACACGCCGACGGGATTCTTCGCTCGTTGAAAGCGTTCACCCCGAGCGCTTGTGGTTTGCCGGCACTGGAATGGGCTTGATCGGGCCATAAAGCTATAAACAAAAACGCCGCCCCTCAGTTAAAGGAGGGGCGGCGTTTTTCGTACAGGTAACTCAGTCAAATCAGGCGCCGAAACCACCGTCGATGGTCAGGCTGGCACCGGTGATGTACCCGGCTTCCGGGCCTGCCAGATAAGCGACGAAACCGGCGATTTCTTCCGCTTTGCCGTAGCGACCCACGGCCATCAACGGAATCAGGCTTTCGGCGAAGTCACCGTGCGCCGGGTTCATGTCAGTGTCGACCGGGCCAGGCTGCACGTTGTTGATGGTGATACCGCGTGGGCCGAGATCGCGGGCCAGGCCTTTGGTCAGGCCGACCAGCGCCGATTTGCTCATCGCATACACACCGCCACCGGCGAAGGGCATGCGGTCGGCGTTGGTGCTGCCGATGTTGATGATTCGCGCGCCTTCGCCCATGTGTTTGGCGGCTTCTTGGGAGGCGATGAATACGCTGCGAATGTTGATCGCTACGGTCTGGTCGAAATCTTCCAGTTTGAAGTCTTCCAGTGGGGCGACGGCCAGTACGCCGGCGTTGTTGACCAGAATGTCGAGGCGTCCAAAGGCTTCGACGGTGGCGCTGACCGCATGGCGGATGGCAGCGGCGTCGGCGCTGTCAGCCTTGATCGCCAGGGCTTTGCCGCCATTTGCGGTGATGCTGTTCTGCAACTCTTCAGCTTTTGCGGTGGAGCTGACGTAGGTGAAGGCAACTGCAGCGCCTTCAGCGGCCAGACGTTTGACGATCGCGGCGCCGATACCACGGGAACCGCCTTGAATCAGAGCGACTTTGCCGCTGAGGTGTTGAGTGGTCATGTTCGATCTCCAGAATATTCAAGGCGAGATGCCTTGTTGTTGGAGCCGAGTATCGACCTCTGATCCACAACCCACTAGCCCATGATTGCTATAGTCTGTGTAAACCAAAAGTTTACAGTGGCGACCATGGAAAACTTTAACAGTATCGAATGCTTCGTGCGCAGCGCCGAAGTTGGCAGTTTTGCCGAAGCGGCGCGGCGTTTGAGCCTGACCCCGGCAGCGGTCGGCAAAAGCGTGGCGAAACTCGAAGCGAAGCTAGGCGTGCGGTTGTTTCAGCGCAGCACCCGCAGCTTGACGTTGACTGAGGCGGGGCAGCTGTTTTTGAGTCAGGTCAGTGCCAGTCTGACCACGATACAGAACGCCGTGGCCAATCTGGCCAGTGTCGAAGGCCTGCCAGCGGGAACTTTGAAAGTCAGTATGGGCACAGTGTTCGGGCGCTTGTATGTCGTGCCGTTGCTGGAAGAGTTTTTACGTCGATTTCCGGCGATCAACCCTGATTGGCATTTTGATAACCGTCAGGTCGATTTGATCGGGCAGGGTTTCGATGCGGCGATTGGCGGGGGATTTGAATTGCCCCAAGGCGTCGTCGCACGCAAATTGGCACCCGCACATCGAGTGTTGGTGGCGTCTGCTGACTACCTGGAAAAGCACGCAGCGATCATCGAGCCGGATGAACTGCAATATCACGATGGCATTCTGATTCGGTCGCCGCAAACCGGTCGAGTACGCTCTTGGCAATTGATCAGTAATGGTAGTCAGCTGTGTCGACCATTGACCCTCAAGACGCGAATGACCATGAGCGACTCCGAGGCCGCCTGCGCGACGGCGGCGCAAGGTTTGGGGATTGCACTGGTCAGCATGCCGTTTGCCGTGGGTTATCTCGAGGCGGGTACGTTACAGCGCGTGCTGCCGGAGTGGTACATCGATGACGGCAACATTTCGATCTACTACGCCGAACATAAATTGTTGCCGGGCAAGACTCGGGCGTTTGTCGATTTTGTGATTGAGCAGTTTGCGCAGCAGGGGTTGGCTCGGCGGTTCAGTGCTCTCTGAGTTTGGCTTTTAACCGAATTGCGGCCATCGCGAGCAGGCTCATTCCTACAGGATCGCTGTTGCTCACAGATTTCAGGCACGACACTAACCCTGTAGCAGTGTGCCTGCTCGCGATAAACGATAACGCGGTCTATCGTGCAAACCGCTCCGGCCAGCCCACAATTTTCTTCGGCCGAGGCGTCGCATAAGTCCGCACCTTGGACGTCGACAACCCCAAACGCACCAGCGCCTCAGCAATCGTCACCGCCGCCGTCACCCCGTCCACCACCGGCACCCCGGTGCGGCGACGAATCTGTTCATCAAGTCCGGCCATGCCGCCACAACCCAGGCAAATCACCTCGGCCTTGTCCTGCGTAACCGCCAATTCAGCCTGATGCACGATCGCCTCCAGCGCACGTTGCGGCTCATGTTCCAGTTCCAGCACGGCCAAACCACTGGCCCGCACCGACGCGCAACGATCCCACAGACCGGAGAGTTTCAGCCGATCCTCGATCAGCGGCACGGTGCGATCCAGCGTAGTGACGACTGAATACGCATGCCCGAGAAACATCGCCGTACTGGCCGCCGCGTCAGTGATGTCCACCACCGGTACATTGAGCAATTCCTGCAAGCCTTCGCGGCCATGTTCGCCATAGCCGGCCTGAATCACCGCATCGAACGGCTGGTCGTAGGACATCACCCGATCCATCACGGCGATGGCGGCCAGGTAGCTTTCAAAGTTGCCTTCAATCGAATCGGCGCCGAAATACGGCGTGAGTCCGACAATCTCTGTACCGGGTGACGCGACAGCCTGCGCCGAGCGGGCGATGGCCTGGGTGATGGATTCGGTGGTGTTGACGTTGACCACGAGAATACGCATGGGAAGTCCTTTTTGGCAGGGTGGTTCAGCGGCCCGAAAGTCGGGCCGCGAGGATTTAGTGGCAGACGTTATCGACCGCGAAGGATTCGCCGCTGACGTCGGCGTAGTGCGGTTCGCGTTTGGCGATGATCAGGTAGAGCATTCCGGCGATCCCGGCACCGATCAGCCAGGAGAACGGCGAAATACTGTGGAACCCCGGTACCAGCGCCAGGACGATGGCGATCAGTGCCGCCGGAATAAACGCCGCCACGGCGCGGAAATTGACGCCACGGCTGTAGTAATAAGTGCCGTTCGGGTCTTCGCTGTAGAGTTGCGGGACGTTGATCCGGCCTTTGCGGATCAACCAGTAGTCGACCATGATCACCCCGTACAACGGGCCGAGCAGGGCGCCGAGGCCGGACAGGAAGTACACGATCACCAACGGGCTGTTGTAGAGGTTCCACGGCAGGATCAGCACGGCGATGGTCGCGCTGATCAGCCCGGCCCGGCGGAAGGTCAGGTACTTGGGCGCCAGGTTGCTCAGCACGAACGCCGGGGCAACGAAGTTGGCCATGATGTTCACCGCCACGGTGACGATCAGGAACGCCAGGCAACCCAGCACCAGGAAGAAGGTGTTGGGAATCGAAGCGATGATCTCGGTCGGGCTTTCGATGATCCGGCCGTTGATTTGAAATTGCGCGCCGCACAGCAGGACGGTGATCGCGGCGAACAGCAGAATGTTCACCGGCAAACCCCAGAAATTTCCGACTTTGATGGTTTTGCGGCAGGGCGAGGAGCGGGCGAAGTCGCAGAAGTTGAGGATCAGCGTGCCGTAGATCGCCAGCCACAGTGCGCCGCCGGCAAAGATGTTGCGCCACATCTCGCCACCGCTCAGCGGTTCGCGGATCGACCAGGCGATGGTTGCGTTGGCTTGCGTGTACATCCAGGCGGCGAGTGCGGCGACGGTCAGCAGAATCACCGGCCCGGCAAACCCTTCGTAACGGCGGACCATTTCCATGCCGTAGGCGAGGATCACCAGTTGCACGAACCAGATTGCCACGAAGCACACCCAGCCCAGCGTCGACAGGCCGAGGATCAAGTTGTGGTCGTATTCCGCGAAGCCGGGATGCACCGCCGTGAGTAAAACCCTGAAAACAACCGACGCCAGATACGTCTGAATCCCGAACCAGGCGATGGCGATAACTGCCCGTATCAGCGCAGGAATTTGCGCCCCGTGGATGCCAAAACTGATCCGGCTGATCACCGGAAACGGCACCCCGGTTTTCTGCCCCATGTAGCCGGACAGGTTCATGAAGAAATACACCAGCGCCGCGCCGATCCCCAGCGACAGCAAAATCTGCCAGCCCCCCAGGCCCAGGGCGTAGAGGCCGATGGCGAATGAGTAGTTAGCGATGTTGTGCACGTCGTTCGTCCACAGGGCGAAGATGCTGTATTTGCCCCAGCGTCGGCCTTCGGCCTTGGTCGGTGCTAGGTCGCTGTTGTGCAGACGAGGGCTCAGATGCAGCGGCTCGACCAGTCCGTCATATGGCAAAGGTTGATCGAGTGCAGAGGAGGGCAGATTCAGCGCGATGTTGTTGGAGAGACTTGTACGCATTCCGGCAGGCTCCTGATGTTCAGGGCCGCGATGACTGTGCATGAGCCGCCAGGCTCGACATATCTTCGTCGCGGCAGTGAAAGCATCACTGGTTACGGGGCATCTGCAGCCTGTACGGGATAGGGCGCTTCAGGCTTGCGGATCGAAGGTGTGCATGTTTTGCAGTTTTGTATACAAAACATGTATGCACTAAAGCCAGATGTGTGCCAATTGCCGATCCATGAAGGCCATCGCTGATTTTGAAATGTTATTTCTGATTGCTAAGTGACTGAATCGACGCCGATATAAATTGACCGATTGGCCAGGTATTTATTTTTTGCGCGGGATCGTGGCGAGGGGCAGAAGGAAGGGAGATTCAGGCGGGATGTAACTTTTCAGGGCGCGAAAATAAAAAGTGCACACATAAATGGCACTGATGGTGACATTCGTGTGTACACATTTTTTGAGGTTTCACAAAGCACAAGGGAAAATCATCGAGGCAGAGAATTACGCCTTGCTGATGATATTCCCCGCATGCAACCCGCATTCTTTCTGGGTCGCTTCTTCCCACCACCAGCGGCCTTCGCGCTCGTGCTGGTTCGGCAGGACAGGGCGGGTGCACGGCTCGCAACCGATGCTGATGAAGCCGCGCTCGTGCAGGCTGTTGTACGGCAGCTCCAGCATACGGATGTAGCCCCAGATCTCTTCGCTGGTCATCTGCGCCAGCGGGTTGAACTTGTACAGGGTGCGCTCCGGTGTGGAGAACGCGGTGTCGATTTCCATCACCGCCACGGCACTGCGAGTGCCCGGGCTCTGGTCGCGGCGTTGGCCGGTGGCCCAGGCTTTGACGCCGGACAGTTTGCGCCGCAGCGGTTCGATCTTGCGGATCCCGCAGCACTCGCCGTGGCCGTCCTTGTAGAAGCTGAACAAGCCTTTTTCCTTCACAAACGGTTCCAGTTTCGTGTAGTCCGGCGAGACCAGTTCGATGTCGATCTTGTAGTGCTCGCGCACCTGATCGATAAAGCGATAGGTTTCCGGATGCAGGCGGCCGGTGTCGAGACTGAACACCTTGACGTTCTTGTTCAGCTTCCAGGCCATGTCCACCAGCACCACATCCTCGGCGCCACTGAAAGATATCCACAGGTCATCGCCGAACTCGGCAAACGCGAGTTTCAGGATGTCTTGGGCGGATTTGTTGGCATAGGTCGTGGCGAGTTCCACGACATCGAACGTTGGGCTCATCAGGGCGGCTTCCTACAGGTCGGTGGCGCTGGGCGCTCTATATGGCGGCGATGGTAACAAAAAGCGGCGCCGGGCGGGACGTGCTGTGCGTTGCGCGGCTTTGGTGGAGCCGCTAGAGTTCGGGCTCGCTCGACTCAATAATCAATACAAACGGGAGTGTCTTGTGGAAATTGCTTGCCTGGATCTTGAAGGGGTACTGGTGCCGGAAATCTGGATCGCCTTCGCTGAAAAAACCGGAATCGAATCCCTCAAGGCTACCACCCGGGACATTCCCGATTACGACGTGCTGATGAAGCAGCGTCTGCGCATCCTTGATGAGCATGGCTTGAAGCTCTCGGACATTCAGGAAGTGATCGCCACACTGAAACCGCTGGACGGCGCGGTGGAGTTCGTCAACTGGCTGCGTGAGCGCTTTCAGGTGGTGATTCTGTCGGACACCTTCTATGAGTTTTCCCAGCCGCTGATGCGTCAACTGGGCTTCCCGACTTTGCTTTGCCATCGTCTGATTACCGACGAAACCGGGCGGGTGACCAGCTATCAGTTGCGTCAGAAAGATCCCAAGCGGCAGTCGGTGCTGGCGTTCAAAAGCCTGTACTACCGGGTGATTGCGGCGGGTGATTCGTATAACGATACGACCATGCTGGGCGAGGCGGATGCGGGGATTCTGTTCCATGCGCCGGACAATGTGATCCGCGAGTTCCCGCAGTTTCCGGCGGTGCATACGTTTGAAGCGTTGAAGCAGGAGTTCATCAAAGCTTCGAACCGCGACCTCAGCCTGTAAACCCGACCCCTGTAGGAGCTGCCGCAGGCTGCGATCTTTTGATCTTTAAAGGCAAAGATCGCAGCCTGCGGCAGCTCCTACAGGGGGGGCGTTTAGAGGTTTTGCAGGGTTTGAAGGAGGATTTTCACTTTGGTAATCGACTCCTGATACTCAGCCTGCCAGTCCGAATCCGCGACAATCCCGCCGCCACCCCAGCAGCACACCTGCCCATCCTTGACCAACAGACTGCGAATGGCGATGGAGCTGTCCATCTCGCCGCGTACGTCCAGATACAGCAACGATCCGCAATACAACCCCCGCCGGGTCGGCTCCAGCTCATCGATTATCTGCATCGCCCGAATCTTCGGCGCACCGGTGATCGAGCCGCCGGGGAAGCTGCCGGCGATCAGGTCCAGCGCATCGCGATCCTGCGCCAGTTCGCCGGTCACGCTGCTGACCAGGTGATGCACGTTCGGATAGCTTTCCAGGCTGAACAACTCCGGCACCCGCACCGAGCCGATGCGGCAGGTGCGGCCGAGGTCATTGCGCAGCAGGTCGACGATCATCAGGTTTTCCGCGCGATCCTTGGGGCTGGCCAGCAGTTCGGCGGCGTTGGCGGCGTCTTCGGCGGGCGTCAGGCCACGGGGGCGGGTGCCCTTGATCGGGCGGGTTTCGACTTGGCGCTGGCTGACTCTGACGAAACGCTCCGGTGACAGACTCAGCACAGCGCCGCCGTCGGGCAAACTCTGGAAGCCGGAAAATGGCGTCGGGCAGGCTTCGCGCAGTGCGCAATAGGCCTGCCATGGGTCGCCCTGGCATGGCGCGCGGAAACGCTGGGCGAAGTTGACCTGGTAGCAGTCGCCAGCCTGGATGTAATGCTGGATACGTTCGAACGCCTGACGGTAATCGTCGGCCGAGAGATCGGCGGTCATCGGGTTGTTTAACTTGAACGGTGTCAGTGAGCCAGTAATGGGCTGAGCGAACAGTGCGATCAGCCGCTGTTTTTCACTGTCGTCAACCGATGGGTGAAACACCAATTGGCTGGTGCCTGCCTGGTGATCGCTGACCAATGCCCAGTCATACAGCCCGAACCGCGCATCCGGCAATTGCAGATCATCCCGCGCCTGACTCGGCAGACTCTCAAGATGCCGGCCGAAGTCATAACTCAGATAACCGATCAGCCCGCCGGCGAACGGCAGCTCAAAAGCGTCAGGGAGTTGCGCTTCGCCCAAACGGCCCAGATGGTCGCGCAGACGTTGCAGGAAATGGCTGCCGCTTTCGTCCGGCAAGACCGCCAGTTGTTCCAGCGGCCAGGCGCTGAGCAGGTCATAACGGCCACGGTCGGCACTCGGTCGGCCGCTGTCGAGCAGCACGGCACCGGGGGCGTTGCGGATTGCCGCGAAGTAGTCGGCGGGATTGGCACGGTAGGGCAGCGGGTGTACGGAACAGGTCAACATGGGCGGGGCAGATCGGCCGTTGAGGCGGGGTGGGGATTGTAGTCTTCTGCGGGAGTTGCTCCTAGAGGGGATGTCGGGGATTGGCAGATTGGCGACAGGGTTGAGCCTTGGGGTGGCTGGGGAGCCGCTTTCGCGAGCAGGCTCGCTCCCACAGGAGGATGCATTCCAATGTGGGAGTGAGCCTGCTCGCGAAGGCCGCGACTCGGTCGCGGATCAGCCCTCTACCGCAGGAATATGCCCAAACATCTCCTGAGTAAACGCCACCCGCTCTTCAACCGACTCCGTCACCCCACGTGCCTTCAGCTCTTCCAGCCGCGCTTCCACTGCATGAGTGCGCAGCGTTAGCCCGCAGTCATTGGCGATCTGAATATTCAGCCCCGGCCGCGCATTGAGCTCAAGAATCAGCGGGCCCTTTTCCTGATCCAGCACCATGTCGACACCGATGTAACCCAATCCGCACAGTTCATAACAGCCGGCGGCGAGTTTCATGAAACCGTCCCAGTAGGGCAGTTGCACGCCGTCCACCGCGTTGGTGGTGTCCGGGTGTTTGGTGATGATGTTGTTCAGCCAGGTGCCGCGCAGGGTCAGACCGGTGGCCAGGTCGACACCAACACCGATGGCGCCCTGGTGCAGGTTGGCTTTGCCACCGGACTGGCGGGTCGGCAGGCGTAACATCGCCATCACCGGGTAGCCCATCAGCACGATGATGCGGATGTCCGGCACGCCTTCGTAGCTGATGCTTTTGAAGATCTGATCCGGGGTCACGCGGTATTCGATCAGTGCGCGATCGCGGTGGCCGCCCAGCGAATACAGGCCGGTGAGGATGCTGGAGATGTGATGTTCCAGCTCCTCGTGGGCAAGGATCTTGCCCGACACCGTGCGGTAGCGTCCCTCGAACCGGTCGGCAATCACGATGATGCCGTCACCGCCGGCGCCCTGGGCCGGTTTGATCACGAAGTCGCTGCGCCCGCCGATGATCTCGCCGAGCTTGTCGATTTCCTTCTCGGTGGAGATCACGCCATACAGTTCCGGCACATGAATGCCGGCCGCGATGGCGCGTTCCTTGGTGATGATCTTGTCATCGACGATCGGGTACAGGCTGCGCTTGTTGTACTTGAGCACATAGTCGGCGTTACGCCGATTGATGCCCATGATGCCCCGGGCTTCCAGGGCCTTCCAGGTTTTCCAGAAACCGAACATCAGTGATCAGCCTTGTTCAGGAACGCCTTGAAACGCACCAGTTCGGTCAGGCGGTAACCGCGATAGCGACCCATTGCCAGCATGAAACCCACCAGAATCAGCAGGATCGCCGGGAAGGTGAACACGAAGTAGACCAGTTCCGGCACGGTCATGATCAGGTGCGCCAGGGACGCGGCGAACAGCGTACCGATGGCGACTTTCATCGCATGGCTGGCACCGCGCTCTTCCCAGGTGATCGACAGGCGTTCGATGGTCATGGTCAGAATCACCATCGGGAACAGTGCCACCGACAGACCGCGCTCCAGGCCGAGCTTATGGCTGAACAGGCTGATCGCGGCAATCAGCACCACGACAAAGGTCAGTACCACCGAGAGTCGCGGCAGCATTTGCAGCTTCAGGTGTTCCAGGTACGAACGTAATGACAGGCCCAGCGCCGTGATCACGGTGAACAGCAGGATGCCGAAGCCCAACTGCGTTTCACGGAAGGCGAGGGCGATCAACACCGGGGTAAACGTGCCGAGGGTCTGCAGGCCGATCAGGTTGCGCAGGATCAGGATCACCAGCACGCCGATCGGGATCATCACCATGATCATGAACGTTTGCTGGGTCTGCAGCGGCAGGCCGTACAGCGAGTATTCAAGGAAGTTGGCGTCGGTGTTTTCGTCGGTCAGCTTGGCCAGACGAATCGCGTTCATCTCGCTGTTGTTCAGGCTGAAGGTCACGTTGGCCTTCTTGCCGCCGTCGACGGTGATCAGGTTCTCATCACCAGTCCACCACAGCAGGCGGTCAGTCGGCAGGCCCTGTTCGCCGGTTTCCGGGTTGAAGTACAGCCAGTCATTGCCGTTGAAGCTGCGCAGCCACAGTTCAGGGGTTTGTGGCTGGTCCGCGACGAGGCGGATGGTGTGGACTTTTTCCACCGGCACGTGGGCGATGGACAGCAGCAATTCGACGATTTTGGCTTTGTGCGGCGTCGATGTATCGCCGGCCAGCAGCAGTTTCACGTTGTCGTCGTTGACGTTGTTGACCCGTTTGATCGCCTCGCCGATGAAGGTTTCGACGTCGGCCGAGTGTTGGCGGATCGGTGCGAGCAGGGCTTCGGCAGCGATTTTTTCCGGGCCTTCGATAACCATGCTGTCGCGGAAAGTCGGGCCTTTGATCTTGGTTTTTTCTGCGGTGTAACGCTTGGTCAGCACCAGACGGTAATACAGGGTCTGGTTGCCCTTGGCCCGGCGTGCCGACCACGTCACCTTACGGTTGCCGTCGACGCGGTTCACAGCCACACCGTAGTTATTGGAGATGAAGCTCTCGTTGAGGCTGACGTAATCGCGGCTCAGCGGCGGCACGAACATCTGGATCTTTACCGGATCCTTGGTGCTGGCGACGAACTCGACTTTGGCGTCGATGTTCCACAAATCGTCGGTGGCGTCTTCGGTCACGGGGATGCCGAGCACGAAAATCTGATAGGCCGTAACCGAAACGCCCAGCAGCACCAGAATGGTGATCAGGATTTTCAGGTGGAAGGTTAGAGAACGCATGAAAATTACTCGGCGGTATGAGCGGCGATGGTGCAGGCGGGTTTGCCGGCAGCGTATTTAAGACTGGGGTCGACCAGCGCGTCGAAGCGTTTCAGCGCTTCGGAGCCGATCAAAAGCGGATATTGGAACGCACTTCGGTCGGTCAGGTTCACTTCGATGCTGCGCATCGCTGTGCCCATGCAGATATCCAGCTCGATCACCGGGCGGGCGGTGTACTTCTTGCCTTCTTCCGGATCGTAGTCGCCGGCGCGGCGCTTGATCTTGCTGACCCGTGCCAGCGGTCGCTCGATCGGGTGCGAATGCGCAGCGTCGATAGCCAGATAGAAGCGCACCCAGGACTCGCCGTTGCGTTTGAAACGTTTGATGTCGCGGGCACTCAGCGAGGCGGTTTTCGCGCCGGTGTCGAGTTTGGCCGCAACTTCCAGATTGATGCCATCAAGGGCGGCGTATTCGTTGAGGCCGTACACGGTCTTTTCCCCCGCGGCGGCGAGGCCGGGCAGGCAGAACAGAGCGAAAAATGTGGGGAAAGGCTTGAGTCTCATAAATCCTGGTGCGCAGCGTTCCGTTTTCGGTTCAGGTCCCTGGCAAAAACTTGCGCAAGGCCCTTCGTGTGCCTATCAGCTTTTTATGACAAGCCGTACAAATGGCCAGCAAATGCGGGCGGCATTCTAGCACGGTGGTTTTATGGCGCCAGCGCCCGAGCCGGTCTATAACCCTTGGGGTTGTTGAAGAGGGTTATTAGACGATTGTCGACAATGTCTATTTATCCTTTGACTGATGCGGGCGAATTGGCTAGTTTTTGCCGCATTGGATTTAAAGGTGTCGACAATCATGCTGGGTCAACTCGATCCCCCGGTCATCAGCGGCGACGATTCCGAGACGCTTTCGGAAAACGTCTTTCGGCGCATTCAGGCGGCCATCGTCAAAGGCGAGATCGCCCCGGGCAGCAAGATCTCCGAACCGGAACTGGCGCGTACCTATGGCATCAGCCGCGGGCCGCTGCGTGAGGCGATTCATCGTCTGGAAGGTCAGCGCCTGCTGGTACGCGTACCGCACGTCGGCGCGCGGGTGGTGTCGCTGAGCCACGCCGAATTGCTCGAACTCTACGAAATCCGCGAATCCCTCGAAGGCATGGCCTGTCGTCTGGCGGCTGAGCGCATGAGCGTCGAAGAAATCGACGAACTGCGTCGGGTGCTGGAAACCCACGAGCGCGACGCGGCGTTTCAGGCTGGCGTCGGTTACTACCAGCAGGAAGGCGATTTCGACTTCCATTACCGGATCATTCAGGGCAGCGGCAACCGCACCCTGACCCAGATGCTTTGCGGCGAGCTCTATCAACTGGTGCGCATGTACCGCATCCAGTTTTCCACCACGCCGAACCGCCCACGCCAGGCCTTCGCCGAACACCACCGGATTCTCGATGCCATCGCCGACCGTGACGGCGAACTCGCGGAATTGTTGATGCGCCGTCACATCGGCGCCTCGAAACGCAACATCGCCCGTCATTACCAGGACGGCACCCACAATAAGACAGCCACTGAACGAGGTGAGTCATGAGTTCCAACCTGAACACTCCAGGCCAGCGTTTTCGCGATGCGGTCGCCAGCGAACACCCATTGCAGGTGGTCGGCGCGATCAACGCCAATCACGCGCTGCTGGCCAAGCGTGCCGGTTTCAAGGCGATCTACCTGTCCGGTGGCGGGGTGGCCGCAGGCTCGCTCGGCGTGCCGGACCTGGGCATCACCGGCCTGGATGACGTACTGACCGACGTGCGTCGCATCACCGACGTCTGCGACCTGCCGCTGCTGGTGGACGTGGACACCGGTTTCGGTTCTTCGGCGTTCAACGTGGCGCGTACCGTCAAGTCGATGATCAAGTTTGGCGCGGCGGCGATTCACATCGAGGATCAGGTCGGCGCCAAGCGCTGCGGTCATCGCCCGAACAAAGAGATCGTCAGCCAGCAGGAAATGGTCGACCGCATCAAGGCAGCCGTCGATGCGCGCACCGACGACAGCTTCGTGATCATGGCCCGCACCGATGCGCTGGCGGTTGAAGGTCTGGAGTCGGCACTGGATCGCGCCGCCGCGTGCATCGAGGCGGGTGCCGACATGATCTTCCCGGAAGCCATCACTGAACTGGAGATGTACAAGCTGTTCGCCAACCGCGTAAAGGCGCCGATTCTGGCCAACATCACCGAGTTTGGCGCGACGCCGCTTTACACCACCGAGCAACTGGCCGGCGCCGACGTGTCGCTGGTGCTTTATCCATTGTCGGCGTTCCGCGCGATGAACAAGGCTGCGGAAAACGTCTACACCGCGATCCGCCGCGACGGCACGCAACAGAATGTCATCGACACCATGCAGACTCGCATGGAGCTCTACGATCGCATCGACTACCACACCTTCGAGCAGAAGCTCGACGCGTTGTTTGCGGCAAAAAAATAAGCCGCAGCCGTACTCCCTAACAAATTCAAGATTGGAGAAAACGATGGCCGAAGCAAAAGTACTCAGTGGCGCCGGGCTCCGTGGCCAGGTTGCCGGGCAAACCGCACTGTCCACCGTAGGCCAGGCCGGTGCCGGGCTGACCTATCGCGGCTACGACGTGCGTGAACTGGCAGCAGACGCACAATTCGAAGAAGTGGCGTATCTGCTGCTCTACGGCGAGCTGCCGACCCGAGCGCAACTCGACGCCTATCAGGGCAAGCTGAGCAAGCTGCGCGACCTGCCGCAGGCGCTGAAGGAAGTGCTCGAACGCATCCCTGCCGATGCCCACCCGATGGACGTGATGCGCACCGGTTGCTCGTTTCTGGGCAACATCGAGCCGGAGAAAGACTTCTCCGAACAGCGCGACAAGACCGACCGTCTGCTGGCCGCGTTCCCGGCGATCATGTGTTACTGGTATCGCTTCAGCCACGACGGCAAGCGCATCAACTGCGTCAGCGATGAACCGACCATCGGCGGGCATTTCCTGCACTTGCTGCACGACAAGAAGCCGAGCGAACTGCACGTCAAAGTCATGAACGTGTCGCTGATCCTCTACGCCGAACACGAATTCAACGCCTCGACGTTCACCGCGCGGGTTTGTGCCTCGACCCTGTCCGATCTGTATTCCTGCGTCACGGCGGCCATCGGTTCGCTGCGCGGCCCGCTGCATGGCGGCGCCAACGAGGCGGCGATGGAAATGATCGAACGCTTTTCGTCGCCGGAAGAGGCGATCAAGGGCACCCTCGGCATGCTTGAGCGCAAAGACAAGATCATGGGCTTTGGCCACGCGATCTATAAGGACAACGATCCGCGCAACGAGGTGATCAAGGGCTGGTCGAAAAAACTCGCGGACGAAGTGGGCGACAAGGTGTTGTTCCCCGTCTCCGAAGCCATCGACAAGACCATGTGGGAGCAGAAAAAACTGTTCCCCAACGCCGACTTCTACCATGCCTCGGCGTATCACTTCATGGGCATCCCGACCAAGTTGTTCACGCCGATCTTCGTCTGCTCGCGCCTGACTGGCTGGGCCGCGCATGTGTTCGAACAGCGTGCCAACAACCGCATCATCCGTCCGAGCGCCGAGTACACCGGCGTCGAACAGCGCAAGTTCGTGCCAATCGAACGCCGCTGAATGGTGGTGCCCGGAGCCCGAGAACACCGCTAGACCCTGTGGGAGCGGTGTGTAACTCAGGTCCGTGCTGGCCACCCTTTGAAACTACCGTGACCCGAGTCCTGACCCGATGAACACAGAATTCCGCAAAAACCTGCCCGGCAGCCCTCTGGATTACTACGACACCCGCGCGGCGGTCGATGCGATTCAGCCCGGCAGCTACGACACCCTGCCGTACACCTCACGCGTGCTGGCGGAAAACCTCGTGCGGCGCTGCGATCCGGCCACGCTGACCGATTCCCTGAAACAGCTGATCGAGCGCAAACGCGACCTCGACTTCCCGTGGTTCCCGGCCCGTGTGGTGTGCCACGACATTCTGGGCCAGACCGCACTGGTCGATCTGGCGGGCCTGCGTGACGCGATTGCGTTGCAGGGTGGCGACCCGGCGCAGGTCAACCCGGTGGTGCCGACACAATTGATCGTCGACCACTCGCTGGCCGTCGAGGCGGGCGGTTTCGATGCCCAGGCGTTCGAGAAAAACCGCGCCATCGAAGACCGTCGCAACGAAGACCGTTTCCACTTCATCAACTGGACCAAAAAGGCCTTCAAGAACGTCGACGTGATCCCGCCGGGCAACGGCATCATGCACCAGATCAACCTGGAGAAAATGTCTCCGGTGATCCAGGTGCGTGACGGCGTGGCGTTCCCCGACACCTGCGTCGGCACTGACAGCCACACTCCGCATGTCGATGCGCTGGGCGTGATCGCCATTGGCGTCGGCGGCCTCGAAGCCGAGAGCGTGATGCTCGGCCGCGCCTCGTGGATGCGCTTGCCGGAAAGCGTCGGCGTCGAGTTGACCGGCAAGTTGCAACCAGGTATCACCGCCACCGACATGGTGCTGGCGCTGACCGAATACCTGCGCAAACAGAAAGTCGTCGGCGCCTGGCTGGAGTTCTTCGGCGAAGGCGCCTCCGCGCTGACCCTCGGCGACCGCGCGACCATTTCCAACATGGCCCCGGAATACGGTGCTACTGCCGCGATGTTCTACATCGATCAGCAGACCATCGATTATCTGAAACTCACTGGCCGCGAAGACCAGCAAGTTCAACTGGTCGAGCACTATGCCAAGACCACCGGCCTGTGGGCTGACAGCTTGAAAGGCGCGCAATACGAGCGCGGTCTGACCTTCGATCTGTCGACGGTCGTGCGCAACATGGCCGGCCCGAGCAACCCGCACGCTCGCGTCGCCACCAGCGATCTGGCCGCCAAAGGCATCTCCGGCCAGTGGGATGAAGTGCCGGGGCAAATGCCCGACGGCGCCGTGATCATCGCCGCCATCACCAGTTGCACCAACACCAGCAACCCGCGCAACGTGATCGCCGCCGGCCTGATCGCGCGCAATGCCAACAAGCTTGGCCTGACCCGCAAACCGTGGGTGAAATCGTCGCTGGCGCCGGGTTCGAAAACCGTGGCGCTGTACCTCGACGAAGCCGGGTTGACCACGGAACTGGAACAGCTTGGTTTCGGCGTCGTCGCGTTCGCTTGCACCACCTGCAACGGCATGTCCGGCGCGCTGGACCCGGTGATCCAGCAGGAAATCATCGACCGCGATCTGTACGCCACGGCCGTACTCTCCGGTAACCGCAACTTCGACGGCCGGATTCACCCGTACGCCAAGCAAGCGTTTCTTGCCTCGCCGCCGCTGGTGGTCGCGTATGCGATTGCCGGCACCATCCGTTTCGACATCGAGAAAGACGTGCTGGGCGTGGTCGATGGCAAGGAAATCCGCTTGAAAGACATCTGGCCGAGCGATGAAGAAATCGACGCGGTGGTGAAGTCTTCGGTCAAACCTGAGCAGTTCCGCCAAGTCTATATCCCGATGTTCGCCGTCCACGAGGACACCGGCCCGAAAGTCACGCCGCTGTACGACTGGCGCGAGATGAGCACCTACATTCGCCGTCCGCCTTACTGGGAAGGCGCGTTGGCCGGCGCTCGGCCGCTCAAGGGCATGCGCCCGCTGGCGGTGCTGCCGGACAACATCACCACCGATCACCTGTCGCCCTCCAACGCGATCATGCTCGACAGCGCCGCCGGCGAATACCTGGCGAAAATGGGCCTGCCGGAAGAGGACTTCAACTCTTACGCAACGCACCGTGGCGACCACTTGACCGCGCAGCGCGCGACCTTTGCCAACCCGAAACTGTTCAACGAAATGGTGGTGGAAAACGGCAAGGTCAAACAGGGCTCGCTGGCGCGTGTCGAGCCGGAAGGTAAAGTGATGCGCATGTGGGAAGCCATCGAAACCTACATGGAACGCAAGCAGCCGCTGATCATCATTGCTGGCGCCGACTACGGTCAGGGTTCGTCCCGCGACTGGGCGGCCAAAGGCGTGCGTCTGGCCGGTGTCGAAGCGATTGCCGCTGAAGGTTTCGAGCGTATTCACCGCACCAACCTGGTGGGCATGGGCGTGTTGCCGCTGGAGTTCAAGCCCGGCACCGACCGTCACACCCTGGCCATCGATGGCAGTGAAACCTATGACGTGATCGGCGACCGCAAGCCGCGCGCCGATCTGACGCTGGTCATCCATCGCAAGAACGGCGAGCGTGTTGAGGTGCCGGTGACTTGCCGTCTCGATACCGCTGAAGAAGTGTCGATCTACGAGGCCGGCGGCGTGTTGCAGCGTTTCGCCCAGGACTTCCTCGAAGAGTCGGCGGTTGCCGTTTAAATCACGTTTTGTGCTCGCGGGCTTCAACGCCCGCGTTGACGATGAAGGAGCACCATGGCTCACGCACCTCAAATTAAGATCCCCGCCACCTACATGCGTGGCGGCACCAGCAAAGGCGTGTTTTTCAGCCTCAAGGATCTGCCCGAAGCCGCGCAGATTCCTGGCCCGGCGCGCGATGCCTTGCTGCTGCGGGTGATCGGCAGTCCCGACCCCTACGACAAGCAGATCGACGGCATGGGCGGCGCCACCTCGAGCACCAGCAAAACCGTGATCCTGTCGAAAAGCATCAAGTCCGATCACGACGTCGATTATCTGTTCGGCCAGGTTTCCATCGACAAACCGTTCGTGGACTGGAGCGGCAACTGCGGCAACCTGTCGGCAGCGGTCGGTTCGTTCGCCATCAGCAACGGGCTGGTCGACGCCAGCCGCATTCCGCACAACGGTGTCGCGGTGGTGCGTGTATGGCAGGCCAACATCGGTAAAACCATCATTGCCCACGTGCCGATCACCAACGGTGAAGTGCAGGAGACCGGTGATTTCGAACTCGACGGCGTGACCTTTCCCGCCGCCGAAGTGCAGGTCGAGTTCATGGACCCGGCGGCGGAAGAAGAGGGCGGCGGTGGGTCGATGTTTCCCACCGGCAATCTGATCGATGAGCTGGAAGTGCCGGGTGTCGGCACGTTCAAGGCAACCATGATCAATGCCGGGATTCCGACGATCTTCGTCAACGCCCAAGACATCGGCTACACCGGCACCGAGCTGCAAAGCGCAATCAACAGCGACCCGAAAGCCTTGCAGATGTTTGAAACCATCCGTGCCTACGGTGCTTTGCGCATGGGGCTGATCGCCAATCTGGATGAAGCCGCCAAGCGCCAACACACACCGAAAGTCGCCTTCGTGGCCAAGCCTGCGGATTACGTGGCGTCCAGCGGTAAGGCGATTGCCGCCGGTGACGTTGATTTGCTGGTACGCGCCTTGTCGATGGGCAAGTTGCACCACGCAATGATGGGCACTGCAGCGGTGGCGATCGGCACGGCGGCGGCGATTTCCGGGACGCTGGTGAACCTCGCGGCGGGCGGTATTGAACGTAATGCCGTGCGCTTCGGGCATCCGTCCGGGACCTTGCGGGTGGGTGCTGAGGCCAGTCTGGAAAACGGTGAGTGGGTGGTGAAGAAAGCGGTCATGAGCCGCAGTGCGCGGGTACTCATGGAAGGCTATGTTCGCGTCCCCGGGGATTCTTTCTAACCCTACCTCGCCACTGTAGGAGCTGCCGAAGGCTGCGATCTTTTGATCTTGATTTAAAAAACAAAGTCAAAAGATCGCAGCCTCCGGCAGCTCCTACATGAGTTCGTATTTCAATAATAAAAATCCATCGCCTGAACCGAGGTCCCATCAACGAACCACTTCAAGAGTGAATCGAACATGAGCGCCAACGTCGACCTGAACAACCGCCCCGACTATGACCCTGCCCTGCAGGACATCGCTGATTACGTCCTTACTTTCAAAATCGAATCCACCGAAGCTCTGAACACTGCCCGCAATTGCCTGATGGACACCTTGGGCTGTGGCCTGCTGGCCCTGCGTTTTCCCGAATGCACCAAACACCTCGGGCCTATCGTCGAAGGCACCGTCGTGCCGTTTGGCGCGCGGGTCCCAGGCACCAGTTATCGTCTCGACCCGGTCAAAGCCGCATGGGATATCGGCTGCATCGTCCGTTGGCTCGACTACAACGACACCTGGCTCGCCGCCGAATGGGGGCACCCGTCGGACAATCTCGGCGGAATCCTCGCCGTCGCCGATCACCTGTCGCAAAAACGTCTGGCCAACGGTGAAGCGCCGCTGACGATTCGCCATGTGCTTGAAGCGATGATCATGGCCCACGAGATTCAGGGCGTCATCGCCCTGGAAAACTCCTTCAATCGCGTAGGACTCGATCACGTCATTCTGGTGAAAGTCGCCTCGACCGCCGTTACCGCCAAACTCATGGGCGCCAATCGCGAGCAACTGTTGTCGGCGCTCTCTCATGCCTTCGCTGATGGTCAGGCGTTGCGCACTTATCGTCATGCGCCGAATGCCGGTTCGCGAAAGTCCTGGGCGGCGGGGGATGCCTCAAGCCGAGGCGTGAGACTGGCCGACATCGCCATGCGCGGCGAGATGGGCATTCCGGGTGTTTTGAGTGCGAAACAGTGGGGCTTTTACGACGTGCTGTTCAGCCACACCAACAACGATCTGGCGCTGAAAACCGAAGACAAACGTACCTTCAGCTTCTCGCGCCCTTTCGGCAGTTACGTAATGGAGAACGTGCTGTTCAAGATCAGCTTCCCCGCCGAATTCCACGCACAAACGGCCTGCGAAGCCGCCGTCACGTTGCATCCACACGTGCGCAATCGCCTGCATGAAATCGACAAAATCGTCATCACCACCCACCAATCGGCGATCCGCATCATTTCCAAGGTCGGGCCGCTGGCCAACGCCGCTGACCGCGATCACTGCATCCAATACATGACCGCCGTACCACTGGCCTTCGGCAATCTGGTGGCCGAGCAATACGAAGATGACTTCCACAAGGCCCATCCGATCATCGATGTGCTGCGCGAAAAAATGGTCATCGTCGAAGAGCCGCGCTTCACCCGCGAATACCTGGAAGCCGACAAGCGCTCGATTGCCAACGCCGTGCAGGTGTTTTTCAAGGACGGCTCCAGTACCGACAACGTGGTGGTGGAGTACCCGATCGGCCATCGCCGCCGCCGTGCCGAGGGCATTCCGTTGCTCGAAGACAAGTTCAAGACGAACCTGGCCACCCGTTTCACCGGCCAGCGCAGCGGCGAGATTTTTGCCTTGTGCAAGGATCAGGCGCGGCTTGAGGCGACCCCGGTGAACCGCTTTGTCGACCTGTTCGTGATCTAAGGCTCATTCAAACCGCAAAATCACCCGGCGGTTGGTCCTGCTCTTTTTCTCGATTTTTTCACAGAACACTCGGCCGATTTCTCGAGTGTTTTGCACGTGGGTGCCGCCACAGGGCTGGATGTCGATGCCGATCACTTCAACCATCCGCAGCTCACCCTGAATCGCTGGTGCTTTAACCGTTGGGCTGCCGGTTTTTTCCAGCAGGGCGGAGTGTTCCGAGGCCGGCATCGACAGAGTGGTGACTGGAATGGCCTGCTCGATCAGCGCGTTGAGTTCGCGGGTGAGGCTGTCTTTGTCGAGGGTCATTTCTGGCAGATCGAAATCCAGGCGTCCCTTGTCTGCGCTGATACTGCACCCGGTGACCGGCGCATTAATGATCGAACCCAACAGGTGCAGGCAGGTGTGCATCTTCATGTGTTGATAACGACGCGCCCAGTCGAGGCTGGCATTGAGCAGTGTGCCGACACACAACTGCGGCGGGCACTGCGCCACGTTGTGCCAGATGATCGATGGCAGCAAGGGATCGCGCAGCGTTGCCGTCACGTCGATTCGTGTGCCATCCGGCAGGCTGAAGTGCCCTGTGTCTCCCGGTTGCCCGCCACCGGTGGGATAGAACAGCGTGTGTTCGAGGACGACGGCCTGATCAACCACCGCTATTACCCGAGCACTGAAATCGCGCTGGTAAGGGGCATTGTTAAACAGGCTAAGGGTTTCCATGGTGTGTACCGACATTTGAACCTCCGATGTTCAATGCGTGATTTTTTCAGCGTTTGGCAGGCAACTTGGTGATCGCAAAACCGGCGAGCAGGATTGCCGAATAGAGCATCAGGT
Organism: Pseudomonas sp. LBUM1652; assembly: GCF_059716105.1. Taxonomy (NCBI): domain Bacteria; kingdom Pseudomonadati; phylum Pseudomonadota; class Gammaproteobacteria; order Pseudomonadales; family Pseudomonadaceae; genus Pseudomonas; species Pseudomonas sp. LBUM1652. The sequence goes on from NZ_CP166804.1 coordinate 2,121,245, forward strand.
CCCGAGAAATTTCCGTGCCTTCGTACCAGGCGCCGATGATCACGGCGAACACCGGAAAGATGATGAACACGAATGACAGAAGCACCGGGCTCAGGCGTTTGAGCAGGACGAAATAAACGATGAAGCCCCCGACCGACGCCACCAGTCCGAGGTAGAGCAGGGCGCCCCACGAGCGTGGGGTGATGGTGGCGAACGTCGGACTTTCCAGCGAAAGGCCAGCGACCAGCAGCATCAAACCGGCGATGCCGATGGGCAGGGTGTTGTAGGTGATCACGCTGATCGCGCTGCCGTGCTTTTTGGTCACCACGTAGCACAGCGCATGCAGGAGCGCCGCGCCGAGAATCGCCAGGACACCGAGCCATTCCGCCTGATCCAGATGCAAGCCCTGACTGCGGATAATCATGAACAGGCTGCCGAAACCAATAGCGATGCCGAGCATTTGCGCCGGGTGGATTTTCTCCCGCAGAAACAGCGCAGAAAAAATCAGGATGAACACCGGCATGCAACTGAACAGCAGCGCGGTCAGGCCGGACGATACGTGCATTTCGCCATAGTTGAGCAGGTAGTAGGGCAGGCTGAAATACGACAGCGTGACGAACACAAAGAACCAGCGACTCTGCCGGGGGAACAGCAATGGTTCCTTGCGTAATGCGGCGAAGCCCAAAAACAGCGGAAAGGCAATCAGAAAGCGCAGCCCGGCCGCCGTCAGGGGCGGCACGCTTTCCACGGCAATCTTGATCCCCAGCCACGTAGTGCCCCAACTCAGGCAGACAATCAGAAACAACACGCTGGTGACCAACCCGGCGAGCCAGGGTTTGCTGGTGTTCAATGGCGTGCTGAGGGCAATGGACATGCGGTGTGCTCCGAACGGCAGAATTGACCTGGTTACTGAAAAGGTCTATCCCTGATTGAACCTGTTTTCAGTACGCTATTCGGGGCAAGAATGACTGTCAAAGTAAGTATTGCCATGGTGTCAATCCTCCGTGATGGCCTCGCCCATGGCGTCGGCGTGAAGTACAAGCGCCTCGCGGATGCGGTCGAGAAGGCCATTAGTGCAGGCGTGATTAAGGCGGGTTGCAAGTTGCCGCCCCACCGGCTATTGGCTGACAGCCTGGGCGTCACCATCGGCACCATCAGCCGTGCTTATGGCGAACTGGAGCGTGTGGGATTGGTCGTGGCCCGTGTAGGAGACGGCACTTACGTGCGTCAGCGCGGAATGGAACGGCCGCAGGACAAGGGCTTTCGCAATGTCAGCGATGAGCCGCCAGCCTGCTTCGACATGAGTAGGAATCAGCCGATTCCCGGGCAGGAAGCGGCGTTCATGAGCCAGACCCTACAGACTCTGGCCGTTGATTCGCACCGCTTGCAGCGGTTGACGGGGTACACCGCCGAAGGTGGCCTGCCACGGCATCGGGCGGCAGGTGCCGAGTGGCTGCGTCACGGGGACTTTGTCCCGCACGCCGATCAGGTGCTGTGCGTCAACGGTGGCCAGCATGGTCTGTTGTGCGCGTTGATGGGGTTGCTCAAGGCGGGTGATACGGTGGTCACCGAGCATTTGTCCTACCCCGGATTGATCAGCGTCGCACGCCAGCTCGGGATAAAACTGGTGGGTGCCGCGATGGATGACGAAGGACTGTTGCCTTCGGCGCTGGAGGATATTTGTCGTCAGCACCGGGTATCCGCGCTGTATTGCACGCCGACGATCCAGAATCCTACGGCTGCGGTCATGTCTGTCTCACGACGCCAGGCGATTGCAGAGGTGTGTCGCCAGCACAATCTGCTGATCCTCGAAGACGAAGCCCACGCAGTTCTGGATCGCCAGCGGCCGTTGCCACTGAGTTATTTCGCCCCGGAGCGCTCTGTGTTGATCGGCAGTCTGAGCAAGGCTGTCTCGGCGGGGTTGCGGGTCGGCTATCTACATGCGCCGCAAGCGTTGCTCGGGCGTATCAGTTCAGCCATTCGCGGCACCTGCTGGATGGCCAATCCACTGGCGATGGAAGTGGCGAGCCTGTGGATCGAAAACGGCATGGCCCAGCGTTTGCTGGATGAGCAGATCAGTGAGATTGGTCGGCGCAAGGCATGGGTGGCGGGGGCGCTGGAGGGGCTGAGCTACAAGACACATATCCACAGTCCGCATTTCTGGCTGCAAGTGCCTGAGCTGTGGCGCGCCTCGCAGATTGCCGCGGAGCTGAAGGAGAACAACTATCTGGTGGCGACTGCCGAGGCGTTCGCGGTCGGGCATGCGGCGGTGCCGCAGTTCATTCGGGTGAGTGTGTGTAATTCGGTGGGGGATGACGGGTTGTTGCTCGGCGGGTTTGAAGCTTTGGCCAGGGCATTAACAGAGACCGCGTAATCGTTGATCGCGAGCCAGCTCACTCCTACAAGGGAATGCATTTCAGATTGTAGGAGTGAGCCTGCTCGCGATGGCGGTGTTGCAGACACCGCAAAACTACTTGAACCGCCGCTCCACGCCTTTCTCCACCAGAATCTTCGCCGAGATCTCTTCCACCGAAAAATGCGTGGAGTTGATGTTCGGGATGTTCTCGCGGCGGAACAGGTTTTCCACTTCGCGCACTTCGAATTCGCACTGGGCGTAGCTCGAGTAGCGGCTGTTGGGCTTGCGCTCGTTGCGGATAGCGGTGAGGCGGTCCGGGTCGATGGTCAGGCCGAACAGCTTGTGCTGGTGCGCGCGCAGGGCCGCTGGCAGGGTCAGGCGCTCCATGTCGTCTTCGGTCAGCGGGTAGTTGGCCGCGCGGATGCCGAATTGCATGGCCATGTACAGGCACGTCGGCGTCTTACCACATCGCGACACGCCCACTAGTATCAGATCGGCCTTGTCGTAATAGTGGGTGCGGGCGCCGTCGTCGTTGTCGAGGGCGAAGTTCACCGCCTCGATCCGCTCCATGTAGTTGGAGTTATGGCCGATCGAATGGGACTTGCCGACGGTGTAGGAAGAATGCTCGGTCAGTTCCTGTTCGAGAGGCGCCAGGAAGGTCGAGAAAATGTCGATCATGAAACCATTGGAGGTCGCGAGAATCTCACGAATGTCCTGATTGACGATGGTGTCGAAGATGATCGGGCGAAAGCCGTCGGTTTCGGCGGCTTTGTTGATTTGTTGTACCATGGCCCGGGCTTTTTCCACGCTGTCGATGTACGGGCGCGTGAATTTGCTGAAGGTAATGTTTTCGAACTGCGCCAAGAGGCTTTGACCCAGGGTTTCGGCGGTGATGCCGGTGCCATCGGAGATAAAGAAAGCAGATCGTTTCATTTGCACCTTGGGCCTTAAGCTAGTCATCAATCTTGGATATGATAGGCGCGATTTGCCGGCCGCCAGTGGCCCGCATTCTCACTTATTTTCCAGGTCCAGGCCATACAACCGGCCAATGCTCCCCCGAGCTGCCGGTTTCTGAGCTTTTCCAACACAGTTAGTGGAGAGATCACCTTGGTAGAGTACGTAGTTTCCCTCGATAAGCTCGGCAAACACGATGTTGAGCATGTGGGGGGCAAGAACGCATCCCTGGGCGAGATGATCAGCAACCTGGCAGGTGCCGGTGTGTCGGTCCCTGGCGGCTTTGCCACCACCTCGCAGGCCTATCGCGACTTCCTCGAACTGAGCGGCCTCAACGACCAGATCCACCAGGCCCTCGACGCTCTCGACGTCGACGACGTCAATGCCCTGGCCAAGACCGGCGCCCAGATCCGCCAATGGATCATGGACGCCGAATTCCCCGAAAAACTGAATGCCGAAATCCGCACCGCGTTCGCCGCGCTGTCGGCCGGCAACCCTGACGTGGCCGTAGCCGTGCGTTCTTCCGCTACTGCCGAAGACTTGCCGGATGCTTCTTTCGCCGGCCAGCAGGAGACCTTCCTGAATATCCGTGGCGTGGAAAACGTTATCCGCGCCGCCAAAGAGGTATTCGCCTCGCTGTTCAACGACCGTGCGATTTCCTACCGCGTGCACCAGGGCTTCGACCACAAACTGGTCGCCCTGTCGGCTGGCGTGCAGCGCATGGTGCGTTCGGAAACCGGCACCGCCGGCGTGATGTTCACCCTCGATACCGAATCCGGTTTCCGTGACGTGGTGTTCATCACCGGCGCCTACGGCCTGGGCGAAACCGTTGTACAAGGCGCGGTGAACCCGGATGAGTTCTACGTGCACAAGGGCACGCTGGAGGCCGGTCGTCCGGCGATCCTGCGCCGCAACCTGGGCAGTAAAGCTATCAAGATGATCTACGGCGACGAGGCCAAGGCCGGTCGTTCGGTCAAGACCGTCGATGTCGACAAGGCTGACCGCGCACGTTTCTGCCTGAGCGACGCTGAAGTGAGCGAATTGGCCAAACAAGCGATGATCATCGAAAAGCACTACCAGTGCCCGATGGACATCGAGTGGGCCAAGGACGGTGACGACGGCAAGCTGTACATCGTGCAGGCCCGTCCGGAAACCGTGAAAAGCCGCACCCAGGCCAACGTCATGGAACGTTACCTGTTGAAAGAAACCGGCACCGTGCTGGTTGAAGGTCGCGCCATCGGCCAGCGCATCGGCGCCGGCAAGGTTCGTATTATCAAGGACGTGTCCGAGATGGACAAAGTCCAGCCGGGCGACGTGCTGGTCTCCGACATGACCGACCCGGACTGGGAACCGGTCATGAAACGCGCCAGCGCGATCGTCACCAACCGTGGCGGCCGTACCTGCCACGCGGCGATCATCGCTCGTGAACTGGGTATTCCGGCGGTTGTAGGTTGCGGTAACGCCACCCAATTGCTGAAAGATGGCCAGGGTGTGACCGTTTCGTGCGCCGAAGGCGACACCGGTTACATCTTCGAAGGCGAACTGGGCTTCGACATCAAGAAGAACTCCGTGGATGCCATGCCGGATCTGCCGTTCAAGATCATGATGAACGTCGGCAACCCGGATCGCGCTTTCGACTTCGCGCAACTGCCGAACGCCGGTGTGGGCCTGGCCCGTCTGGAATTCATCATTAACCGCATGATCGGCGTCCACCCCAAAGCGCTGTTGAACTACGACGGCCTGCCGCCGGAAATCAAGGAAAGCGTCGACAAGCGCATCGCCGGTTACGACGATCCGGTCGGTTTCTACGTCGAAAAACTGGTTGAAGGCATCAGCACCCTCGCTGCCGCGTTCGCTCCGAAGAAGGTCATCGTGCGTCTGTCGGACTTCAAGTCCAACGAATACGCCAACCTCATCGGCGGCAAACTGTACGAGCCGGAAGAAGAAAACCCGATGCTGGGCTTCCGTGGCGCTTCGCGTTACATCAGCGAATCGTTCCGTGACTGCTTCGAACTCGAATGCCGCGCGCTGAAACGTGTGCGCAACGAGATGGGCCTGACCAACGTCGAAATCATGGTGCCGTTCGTGCGTACCCTCGGCGAAGCCAGCCAGGTTGTGGATCTGCTGGCAGAGAACGGATTGAAGCGCGGCGAGAACGGGTTGCGCGTGATCATGATGTGCGAACTGCCATCGAACGCGATTCTCGCTGAAGAATTCCTCGAATTCTTCGACGGCTTCTCGATCGGTTCCAACGACCTCACTCAACTGACGCTGGGTCTGGATCGTGACTCCGGGATCATCGCGCACCTGTTCGACGAGCGTAATCCGGCGGTCAAGAAGCTGTTGGCCAACGCGATTGCCGCGTGCAACAAGGCTGGCAAGTACATCGGTATCTGCGGTCAGGGCCCTTCGGATCACCCGGATCTGGCCAAGTGGCTGATGGAACAGGGCATCGAAAGCGTGTCGCTGAACCCGGACACCGTGCTGGAAACCTGGTTCTTCCTCGCCGAAGGCCAGCCGCAGGCTTGATAAGTATGTGAACGGGCCGCTCCCATACGGAGCGGCTCTTTTAGTGTTTCAAACAGGGCGAGCGCCTTCGGATGCCGCCCTTTTTTGTGCAAGAGCATTATGCAAAGCAGCAGCAACCTATTTCCTGTCGCCCTGATCAGCGCCGAGCGGCGCGGCGATCTGAGCGAAGACGTTTATCGATTGAAGCCCGGCAACAGCCCGGACTGGTCCGTGGAAATCGCCGTCACCCGTCTGGGCATGGCCGATGAACCGGCGGTGCGCGGGGTGCCGGTCATTCTGCTGCACGGCAGTTTTTCCAATCGGCGCTTCTGGTTTTCACCCAAAGGCCTGGGGCTGGGGGCGTATCTGGCGCGTCTGGGCTTCGACGTGTGGATTCCGGAGATGCGCGGCCACGGCCTGTCGCAGCGCAACGAGGAGTACCGGCGCAATCGCGTTGCCGACTACGCCCGTTACGATCTTCCGGCGATTGCCGCATTCGTGCGTGAGCAGAGCGGGCAGGTGCCGCACTGGATCGGCCATTCGCTGGGCGGCATCACGTTGGCTGCCGCGCTCGGCGGCGAATACCTGGGCGAGCCGGCGGTGGCTTCGGCGGCGTTTTTTGGAACGCAGGTGAGCCGCACCTATTGGCCGTTGAAAATTCCGCCGGTGGAATGGAGTGGTCGCTTCATTCTCAAGCGCTTTGCGCAGCTGTCTGGTTCACGCCTCAAGCGCGGCCCGGAAGACGAGCCGATCGGGCTGGCACTGGAAAGCATGCGTTGGTACGGCCTGTTCGGCCGCTTTGGCGACAAGGACAAGGACTGGTGGGCCGGTCTTGCCGATGTTCAGGTGCCGGTGCTGGCGGTCAGTGCGACAGGGGATCATCAGGATCCTGCCTGGGCTTGTCGCAAACTGTTCGAGCAGATCGGTTCCGAGCACAAGCAATTCATCAATCTTGGGCGTGAGCAGGGCTTCAAGGATAATTTCGGTCACGTCGAGATGCTGGTGAGCAAGGCTGCACAAGTCGAAGTATGGCCACTGGTGGCGCGTTGGCTTCAGGATCAGCACACACCGTTGCTGGGCGATAAGCCGGATCTGGCTGCTGCGGTCTGAGGCGAGGGCTCTGAAAAGGGCATTTCGCTCGGATCAGCTTGCGGCTAAGATATGACGCATTGTGCGGTTCTGGTCATATTTGGTGGCTGTTTCGCTATTACGTTTCAGCGTTTGTTCAGGTTCGTTCAGCAACCATGGGATGAACTAAGGTAAACAGCGACCGCCGGGACTCGTCTCAAAAGAGTGCGTCATCCTTGATCGTCTTCCTTTTTACAGGAGTTTTTCGATGAACCATTACCTCACGCCTGACCTGTGCGACGCCTATCCGGAGCTGGTGCAGGTGCTGGAACCGATGTTCAGCAATTTCGGCGGCCGTGATTCGTTCGGCGGCGAAATCGTGACCATCAAATGCTTCGAAGACAACTCGCTGGTCAAGGAACAAGCCGAGCTCAAGGGTAACGGCAAGGTGCTGGTGGTCGATGGTGGTGGTTCTCTGCGCCGCGCACTGCTGGGCGACATGATCGCCGAGAAAGCCGCGAAAAATGGTTGGGAAGGGCTGGTGATCTACGGCTGCATCCGTGACGTCGACGTCATTGCCCAGACTGATCTTGGCGTTCAGGCGCTGGCCAGCCACCCGATGAAAACCGACAAGCGCGGTATTGGCGATCTCAACGTTGCAGTCACGTTTGCTGGCGTGACATTTCACCCAGGCCACTACATCTACGCGGACAACAACGGCGTGATCGTCTCGCCGAGCCCGCTGAAGATGCCTGAATAAGCTTTCGACATAGGGATGAGGATGTTCGAGGAAGAAAACGCGCAATGGGGGCTGGTGCATGCCCTGGTGCTGGATGGTAATGGCGGTGCGCGTTCGATAGCCCGAACTGAGCTCGACGATCTGCAGCTGTTGGCCCATGAAAGCCTGTGGCTGCATTGGGATCGCAGTCATCCGCAAACCCAGACCTGGCTACGCAAATCCAGCGGTCTCAATGAGTTTACCTGTGACCTGCTGCTGGAAGAGAACACCCGGCCGCGCCTGTTGCCGTTGCCCGACTCCGAGCTGCTGCTGTTCTTGCGCGGGGTCAACCTCAATCCGGGCGCCGAGCCGGAAGACATGGTCTCGGTGCGGATTTTCGCCTCCGCTCAGCGCGTTATCTCCCTGCGTTTGCGCCCGCTACGGGCCACCGATGAGTTGCTGACGATGCTGGAGGAGGGCAAGGGCCCGAAAACCTCCTCTGAATTGATGCTTTATATGGCGCAGTTGCTCACTAATAAAGTGCAGGATCTGGTCACTTGCCTCTCGGAAATCGCCGATGAGGAAGAAGAAAAGATGGATGCCGACGAACGGTATACCCCGGAGCATGGCGCCATTTTGCACATCCGTCGCAGAGCGGCCGGGCTGAAGCGTTTTCTCGCGCCGCAGCGGGATATTTTCGGACAGCTGACGCGGATAAAACTGCCTTGGTTTGTCGATGACGACGCCGATTACTGGAACGAATTGAACAACAGTCTGACCCGCTATCTGGAAGAGCTCGAATTGACTCGAGAGCGCGTGGGGCTTGTCCTGGAGGCTGAAGACCGGCGTTTGAGCCTGCGCATGAATCGCACGATGTATCGCTTCGGGATCATCACCTGCATCTTTTTGCCGATGAGTTTTATCACCGGTCTATTGGGCATCAACGTTGGCGGAATTCCCTTCGCGAGCAGCCCTTATGGCTTCCTGATCGCCTGTCTGACGGTGCTCGCCATGGCGTTCGGACAATGGTGGTTATTCCGCCGTTTGCGCTGGGTTTGAAAATGGCGCATGTGACCCGACCAAATTTGCCCGCGTCTTTCACAGACATCACGAGAGGTGCGTATGCACGATCCGTTTGAACAGTCTTTGCGCGACATGCTCAACGCCTCGCCGTCCAGCCGCGACGACGATGCATGCCTGGGCCGCGTACTCAAAACCGCCAACCGCCAGGTCGGCGCCGGTGATCTGTTCAGTCTGCTGGGCCGCTGGCTGCCCGCGCTGATGATCGCCCTGAATAACGGATCGGCCCACGTGTCGCCGGTTTCCCGTCTTCGTAAACCTACCGCTCGCACTGCTGATAAGGCTGATTGAATATGGAACTTGATCTCTGGACTCAGAGCCTCGTCACTGCAATGACTGCGTTGTGGACCAAAGTCGCCAACTTCATTCCGAACCTGTTCGGCGCACTGGTCGTGCTGCTGTTGGGCTTCGTCGTGGCCAAGCTGCTCGATACCTTGCTGTCCAAACTGCTCGCCAAACTGGGTCTCGATCGCCTGATGGGCGGCACCGGGCTGACCAAATTGATGTCGCGGGCGGGGCTGCAAGTACCGATCTCGACCCTGATCGGCAAGATTGTCTACTGGTTCGTTCTGCTGATTTTTCTGGTTTCTGCAGCAGAATCCCTTGGGCTTGAGCGAGTTTCAGCTACGCTGGATATGTTGGCGCTGTATTTGCCGAAGGTTTTCGGCGCCGCGCTGGTGTTGCTGGTGGGCGTTTTGCTTGCTCAACTGGCGAACGGACTGGTGCGCGGGGCGGCAGAGGGCGTAGGCCTGGACTACGCTTCGGGGCTGGGGCGAATTGCTCAGGGGCTGGTGATCATCATCAGCATCTCGGTAGCGATCAGTCAGCTTGAGGTCAAGACCGACCTGCTGAACCATGTGATCGTCATCGTTTTGATTACCGTTGGTCTGGCGGTTGCGCTGGCCATGGGCCTGGGAAGCCGGGAAATTGCCGGTCAGATTCTTGCGGGAATCTATGTGCGTGAGTTGTATCAGGTTGGGCAACAAGTGCGTGTTGGCGAGGTCGAAGGCCAGATTGAAGAGATCGGCACGGTTAAAACCACATTGCTGACCGATGAGGGTGAGCTAGTCTCTCTTTCCAATCGGATCCTGCTGGAACAGCATGTGAGTAGCCGCTAACCCGGCAAACCCTGCTAATGTATGCCGCCGCAAAATGCCAGTTGATGCTGGTTGCGGCGGACATTGACCTGACTGTCGGCACGACTTGTTTTGAATAAAGCCCATACGCTATCCACGCGCTACGACCCCCGCGAGCTCTCTGATGAGGAGTTGGTCGCGCGCTCGCATACCGAGCTTTTTCACGTAACGCGCGCTTATGAAGAACTGATGCGGCGTTACCAGCGAACATTATTTAACGTCTGCGCGAGATATCTTGGGAACGATCGCGATGCAGACGATGTCTGTCAGGAAGTCATGTTAAAGGTGCTGTACGGCCTGAAGAACTTCGAGGGGAAATCGAAGTTCAAAACGTGGCTCTACAGCATCACGTACAACGAATGTATTACGCAGTATCGAAAGGAACGGCGAAAGCGTCGCTTGATGGACGCATTGAGTCTTGACCCCCTCGAAGAGGCGTCCGAAGAAAAGGCGCCGAAACCCGAGGAGAAGGGCGGGCTTGATCGCTGGCTGGTGTATGTGAACCCGATTGACCGCGAAATTCTGGTGCTGCGATTTGTCGCAGAGCTTGAATTTCAGGAGATCGCAGACATCATGCACATGGGTTTGAGTGCGACAAAAATGCGTTACAAACGTGCTCTAGATAAATTGCGTGAGAAATTTGCAGGCATTGCTGAAACTTAGTTCAGCGCAAATATCTCTTACGTGTAGGCAAGTTCTGATAGACTTGCCGCCGAGTTGTCCCCCGGTTTGCGGGACTGCTTCACAATCACCAGATGGGGATTTAACGGATGAAACTGAAAAACACCTTGGGCTTGGCCATTGGTTCTCTTATCGCTGCCACTTCGTTCGGCGCTCTGGCACAAGGCCAAGGCGCAGTTGAAATCGAAGGCTTCGCTAAGAAAGAACAATTCGACAGCGCTCGTAACTTCAAGAACAACGGCAACCTGTTCGGCGGCTCGATCGGTTACTTCCTGACCGACGACGTTGAACTGCGTCTGGGCTACGACGAAGTTCACAACGTACGTGCCGATGATGGCAAGAACGTTAAAGGCGCTAACACCGCTCTGGACGCTCTGTACCACTTCAACAACCCGGGCGACATGCTGCGTCCGTACGTTTCGGCCGGTTTCTCTGACCAGAGCATCGACCAGAACGGTTCGAACGGTCGTAACCGTTCCACCTTCGCCAATGTTGGCGGCGGTGCCAAGCTGTACTTCACCGAGAACTTCTACGCCCGTGCCGGCGTTGAAGCTCAGTACAACATCGACCAGGGCGACACCGAGTGGGCTCCTAGCGTCGGTATCGGTGTGAACTTCGGTGGCGGCTCCAAGCCTGCTGCTGCTCCAGTTCCAGCACCAGCTGAAGTCTGCTCCGACAGCGACAACGACGGCGTTTGCGACAACGTTGACAAGTGCCCAGACACCCCAGCCAACGTAACTGTTGATGCTGACGGCTGCCCTGCAGTTGCTGAAGTTGTTCGTGTTGAGCTGGACGTCAAGTTCGACTTCGACAAGTCGGTTGTTAAGACCAACAGCTACGGCGACATCAAGAACCTGGCTGACTTCATGAAGCAGTACCCATCCACCACCACTACTGTTGAAGGTCACACTGACTCCGTCGGTCCTGACGCTTACAACCAGAAACTGTCCGAGCGTCGTGCAAACGCCGTTAAGCAAGTTCTGACCAATCAGTACGGTGTTGAATCGTCCCGCGTTCAGTCTGTTGGCTACGGCGAATCCCGCCCAGTTGCTGACAACAAAACTGAAGCTGGCCGTGCTGTTAACCGTCGCGTAGAAGCGCAGGTTGAAGCTCAAGCTAAGTAATTAGCTGCCGCTCTGAGAAAAGCCCGGCTTAGGCCGGGCTTTTCTTTGTCTGCGATTTGAATAATGTCGGTATTCGCGCCTCGCGCGGCAGGTCGATGCCCGGCTATAATCGCCGCCTCTTTTCGCCGTCCGAGTCATCGCCGCCCATGTATTCCCTGGCCCGTCAGCTGTTGTTCAAACTTTCCCCGGAAACCTCCCACGATCTGTCGTTGGATCTGATCGGCGCGGGTGGGCGTTTGGGCCTCAACGGCTTGCTGTGCAAGGCGCCGGCTAAGATGCCGGTGACAGTCATGGGCCTGGAATTCCCGAACCCGGTGGGTCTGGCGGCCGGTCTGGACAAGAACGGCGCGGCCATCGACGGCTTCGCGCAATTGGGTTTCGGTTTTGTTGAAATCGGCACCGTGACCCCGCGTCCACAGCCGGGCAACCCGAAACCACGAATCTTCCGTCTGCCGGAAGCCGAGGCGATCATCAACCGCATGGGTTTCAACAACCTCGGTGTCGATAACCTGCTGGCGCGGGTGGCAGCGGCGAAATACAAGGGTGTGCTGGGCATCAACATCGGCAAGAACTTCGACACGCCGGTCGAGCGCGCGGTGGACGACTACCTGATCTGCCTGGACAAGGTCTACGCCCACGCCAGTTACATCACGGTCAACGTCAGCTCGCCGAACACCCCGGGTTTACGCAGTCTGCAGTTCGGTGATTCGCTCAAGCAGTTGCTCGCGGATCTGGCCACGCGCCGTGCCGAACTGGCGCTGCGCCATGGCAAGCACGTGCCGCTGGCGATCAAGATCGCGCCGGACATGACCGACGAAGAAACCGCGCAGGTGGCGCAAGCGCTGATCGAAACCGGGATGGACGCGGTGATCGCGACCAACACCACCCTGAGCCGTGTTGGCGTTGAAGGCATGGAGCATGGCGACGAGGCGGGCGGTCTGTCCGGCGCGCCCGTGCGTGACAAGAGCACCCACACCGTGAAGGTGCTGGCGGCTGAGTTGGGTGGTCGTCTGCCGATTATTGCGGCGGGCGGGATTACTGAAGGCAAGCATGCGGCGCAGAAGATCACCGCGGGTGCGAGCCTGGTGCAGATTTATTCGGGCTTCATCTATAAGGGCCCGGCGCTGATTCGTGAGTCGGTAGACGCCATCGCAGCCCTGCGCTGATCCTCCTCCTACGGGGGACCGATAAAACACCAAGGCAATAAAAAGGGCTCCTCGAAGGAGCCCCTGGGCCGAAGCCCGCCGTCCGGGAAGGACGTGCGTGGTTAGTGCGTTACAAATTCAGATTGTCGTGTCGGAATAAATGCCCTGTGTCAGCCGACGGCGTGAAGTTCGTTGAGTCTGTGGATTCCCGCAGTGCCGGTCATACCGTCCCAGTTGTCGCCGCGTCCTTCTCGCCAGCCGTTAATCCAGGCTTGACGTACCGACGGTAGAGTAAATGGGCAAAGCTCACGGGATTTGCCACCAACGCCATATTGATATCCGCGCAAAAATGCTCTTTCCAACGGATCACGCTTAAGTCTTCTCATAGGGTGTTTCCCTCACTTGTTGACTGTTTGTGTCGCGTTGACCTCAACCGAGGTCTGGCAGAAAAACTCTGCCGGGGGCGGCTCGCTGCCGGCGTGGCGAGCCAAGGTGTTGACGCCGTTGCGACGTCAACCTGTTGTCAGTTCTAACCAATGAGTCACACCGATGGAATGATCGTTTTGTCATAAGGACGTAACGAAATTAGTGCTTAGGCCATAAGTAACTTTGGGTTTCATGCACGTTTTTTCAGCAAACCCCGGTATGATCGGCCCCGCGCTGGATGATGGGGTTAATTCTTTAGTGAGAATGACCTACGTTTAGCGTCAGGTACTATTCGACGAAGGGTCGATTTCAGGCAATTTGTTTCACCAACTTTTTTATCTGTCCTTGCATCTAAGCTCTGTTAACCCGAGCAGCGGGGATGGAACGGCACACCTTCGTGCCACGCGGGCGTTCTTTTAGAAAAGCGCCTGATTGAAAACCGGGTCGGCAATGCGTTGCCGATCCACTAGCCAAAGGCTCTGGAAATACCATGTCCGACAGTTTTGAACTCTTCCTCACTTGCCCCAAAGGCCTTGAAGGCCTGCTTATCGAGGAAGCCGTCGGGCTTGGCCTTGAAGAAGCCCGCGAGCACACGTCCGCAGTGCGTGGCATGGCGACCATGGAAACCGCCTATCGCCTGTGCCTGTGGTCGCGTCTGGCCAACCGTGTGCTGCTGGTGCTCAAGCGCTTTCCGATGAAGGACGCCGAAGACCTGTACCACGGCGTGCTCGATGTCGAGTGGCAGGATCACATGCTCAGCGATGGCACCCTGGCCGTCGAATTCAGCGGCCACGGCTCGGGCATCGACAACACTCACTTCGGCGCGCTGAAAGTCAAAGACGCCATCGTCGACAAACTGCGTACCCCGCAAGGCGACCGTCCGTCGATCGACAAGCTCAACCCGGATCTGCGCATTCACCTGCGTCTGGATCGTGGCGAAGCCATTCTTTCCCTCGACCTCTCTGGCCACAGCCTGCACCAGCGCGGCTATCGCTTGCAGCAGGGGGCGGCGCCGCTGAAGGAAAACCTCGCGGCAGCCATCCTGATCCGTTCCGGCTGGCCGCGTATTGCGGCCGAAGGCGGCGCGCTCGCTGACCCGATGTGCGGTGTCGGTACGTTCCTCGTCGAAGCCGGCATGATCGCCGCCGACATGGCGCCGAACTTGCGTCGCGAACAGTGGGGTTTCACCGCGTGGCTCGGTCACGTGCCGGCGCTGTGGAAAAAACTTCATGAAGAAGCCGCCCAGCGCGCCGCTGCCGGTCTGGCCAAGCCACCGCTGTGGATTCGCGGTTACGAAGCTGACCCACGACTGATTCAACCGGGCCGCAACAACGTTGAGCGCGCCGGTCTGAGCGAGTGGATCAAGATCTATCAAGGTGAGGTCGCGACCTTTGAGCCGCGTCCGGACCAGAACCAGAAAGGTCTGGTCATCTGCAACCCGCCGTACGGTGAGCGTCTGGGTGACGAGGCCAGCCTGCTTTATCTCTACCAGAACCTCGGCGAACGCCTGCGTCAGGCCTGCCTGAACTGGGAAGCGGCGGTATTCACCGGTGCCCCGGATCTTGGCAAGCGCATGGGCATCCGCAGCCACAAACAGTATTCGTTCTGGAACGGCGCGCTGCCGTGCAAGCTGTTGTTGATCAAAGTGCTGCCGGATCAGTTCGTCACGGGCGAGCGTCGTACTCCGGAGCAGCGTCAGGCCGAGCGTGAGCAAGCAGCTTACGATCAAACCCCGGACGAGCCACAAGAGCGCAAGTTCAACAAGAACGGCAACCCGATCAAACCGACGCCAGCCCCGGCTCCGGTGATCGAGCAGCCGCGCTTGAGCGAAGGCGGGCAGATGTTTGCCAACCGTTTGCAGAAGAATCTCAAGGCGATGGGCAAGTGGGTCAAACGCGAAGGCATCGATTGCTACCGCGTCTACGATGCCGACATGCCGGAATACGCGATGGCCATCGACCTGTACCACGATTGGGTGCACGTCCAGGAATACGCCGCGCCGAAGTCGATTGACCCGGAAAAAGCCTCGGCACGCATGTTCGACGCACTGGCAGCCATTCCACAGGCGCTGAACGTCGACAAGAGCCGCGTGGTGGTCAAACGCCGTGAGCGCCAGAGTGGCACCAAGCAGTACGAACGTCAGGCTGCACAGGGCAAGTTCAATGAAGTCAGCGAGGGCGGCGTGAAGCTGTTGGTCAACCTCACCGACTACCTCGACACGGGCCTGTTCCTCGATCACCGGCCGATGCGCCTGCGCATTCAGAAAGAGGCGGCCGGCAAGCGCTTCCTCAATCTGTATTGCTACACCGCGACCGCCAGTGTGCACGCGGCCAAGGGCGGCGCGCGCAGCACCACCAGCGTCGACCTGTCGAAAACCTACCTCGACTGGGCGCGCCGCAACTTGTCGCTGAACGGCTATTCGGACAAGAACCGTCTGGAGCAGGGCGACGTGATGGCGTGGCTGGAAAGCTGCCGTGAAGAGTACGACCTGATCTTTATCGATCCGCCGACCTTCTCCAACTCCAAGCGCATGGAAGGCATCTTCGACGTGCAGCGTGACCAGGTTCAGCTGATCGACCTGGCCATGGCCCGTCTGGCGCCAGGTGGCGTGTTGTACTTCTCCAACAACTTCCGCAAGTTCCAGTTGGAAGAAAACCTCGCCGAGCGTTATGCGGTCGAGGAAATCAGCGCGCAGACCATTGATCCGGATTTTGCACGTAATACCAAGATCCACCGCGCCTGGAAAATCACGGCTCGTTGACACTCGGAAATATTGGATCCACAGAGCCTTGATTTTTAAAGGCTCTTGGACTCTTTCCGAGCTAGCCAAATTAGTGGCTAATAGCTATAACTCAACTCACGGCCAAAGGGGTTTTCCCGGAACACTGGCGTAGTGAGTTGCCCTTATGTCGTTGCACCCCGTGCGCCCGAAGATACTGGGTTTTATCAGCGAAGAAGTTTCGGCCTGGCTGGTCGCGATGCTGGTATTGCTCGTCGGCGGGATTCTCACGGGGCTGCTCGCCTGGGGCACCCTCAATCAGTTTCAGCAACAATTGCGTCAGCGCTTTCAATTGCTGGCCAACGAACGCTACAGCCGCATCGAAGAGCGCTTTCAGGACCAGGAACAGCGTCTGGACGGCTTGCGCCGCTTCTTCGCCAACTCTGAATCGGTTTCTCGCGCCGAATTCGACGGCTACACCCAACCTCTATTGCTGCGCACCCAGGCCTATTCGTTCGCACTGAGGGTCAGCGCTGCCGAACGCGCGGCGTTCGAGCAGCGAGTGCGTGAGGAAGGGCTGAGCAACTTCACCATTCGTGAACTCAATGCGCAGGGCGAACTGCAACTGGCCGCCGACCGTGATGAATACGTGTCGGTGCTGTACAGCCAGACGCAAAGTCGTCTGGGCTCGCCGCTGGGTTATGACTTGCTGGCGCAACCGCTACGCCGCGACACTCTGCAACGCGCAGACAAGCTGGGCAGTCTGGCGGTGTCGCAACCCATGCATCTAGTCAGTATCGAAGCGTCTTACGCGCGTGGTGTGCTGCTGGTCGCGCCAGTGACGCGCGCTGGCGAAAAAAAGCCGTTCGGTTACGTGATGGCGGTGATCAGCATGCGCCAGTTGCTGGCGGATGGTTTACCGGAAGCGTTTCATGACTACCTTTCGGTGCGCATCCTCGACTTGTCGACTAATGACCAACATGAAGTGCTGTTCGAGTCGATCAATGAGCCGGCCCCCAGTGATTTGTCGGCGACGCGACTGGTGCGCATGGCCGATCACGACTATCAGGTCGATATCCTGCCGAGCGATGCCTTTATGCAGGCTAACCACTCGTCAGTCAGCAGCGTCGTCATACTGGGTGGTTTGCTCAGTTTGCTGCTCAGCTCGCTGCTCTATGTCCTGGTCAGCCAGCGCCAACGTGCCTTGCGTCTGGTCGAGCTACGCACACAGGAGCTGCACGAGCGCGAACAGGAACTGCGCGGCACTCACGGTCAATTACGCGGGGTGCTGAATGCCGCCACGCAAGTCGCAATCATTGCTACCGATTTGCGCGGCGTAATCAACACCTTCAATCCCGGCGCGGAACAGTTGCTCGGATACAGAAGCGTCGATGTTGTTGGTCATATGACCCTGGAAAACCTGCACTTGCCACGCGAGCTGACGGCGCGTTCTGCGGAGTTGAGCGCGCGTTACGGCAAGAGCATTCCGACCTGCCAGGCGATGCTGGTCGAGGGCGGTGAAGTCGGCGGTCATGAGGCACGCGAATGGACGCTGGTGCGCAGCGATGGCAGTCATCTGCCGGTGAACATGCTCGCCACCCCGGTCATTGACGAGCAGGGGCTGTGGGTCGGGCATCTGGCAATCTGTATCGACATCACCGAACGCAAGCGTGTGCACGAGGCGCTGGCAGCGCGGGACTTGTTGCTAAAGAAGCTCAGCGCCCACGTTCCGGGCGGCATCTATCAATGCAAAATGGAGTTCGGCGGGCGTTTCAGCGTGATTTACGCCAGCGATGGTATTCGCGACATTTACGAGTTGGCACCGGACGTACTGTTGCTCGACGCCGAGGCGATCTTTTCTCGCATCCACCCGCAGGACATTACCCGCGTGCGTACTTCGATCCGTGAATCGGCCGATAACCTCAGCCCGTGGCGCGAGGAATATCGCGTGCAATTGCCCGAGCGCGGTCTGCGCTGGGTGCGCGGCGAGGCGACGCCGGAAGAGCTGCCCGGTGGCGGTGTGCTGTGGCACGGCTACATCTCGGACATTTCCGACTTGAAGCGGGTCGAGGAAGAGCTTCGCGCGCTGTCGATAACCGACTCGCTGACCGGCATTCATAACCGTCGCTATTTCCAGGAGCGCTTGACCACCGAAATGGCCCGGGTCGAGCGCGGCGGTGGCGAACTGTCGGTGATCATGCTCGACATCGATCATTTCAAAAGGATCAACGATCATTACGGCCATGCCGTCGGTGACCGGGTGTTGCAGGCGGTGTGCGAGCGTATTGGCCATCGGCTGCGGCGCACCGATGTGTTCTGCCGATTGGGTGGCGAAGAGTTCATGGTGTTGTGCCCGGACATCGACGGCGAACACGCGCACATGCTGGCGCAGGAATTGTGGCAAGGGCTACGCAGTGCGCCGGTGGATGTGGTCGGCGTGGTCACCGCGAGTTTTGGCATCGCCAGTTGGCGACCGGGGGAAGGCGCGGATTCACTGCTGTTGCGGGCGGATTCGGGCGTGTACGCGGCGAAGCAGGGCGGGCGGGATCGGGTTGAGCAGATGGGTTAAGCCCTGCCACCAAACCAATGTGGGAGCGAGCCTGCTCGCGAAGGCGGTGTATCAGTCAGCACATTTATTGACTGACCTGACGCCTTCGCGAGCAGGCTCGCTCCCACAGGTTTTTGTGGTGTTGCTTGAACTTGGATTACAGGACCGAAGCCGTCTGCGCCGTCTTCGGCTGGCGATACAGATCCAGCAGCACCTGATCCAGCACTGACGATGCACCAAACGGTGCCTTGTCGTTGAGGATCGCCACCACCGCCCAGGTATTGCCATTCACGTCACGGCTGAAACCGGCAATCGCTCGCACGGTGTTCAGGGTGCCGGTCTTGACGTGAGCTTCACCGCGCATCGCGGTGGTCTTCAGGCGTTTGCGCATGGTGCCGTCGGTGCCGGCAATCGGCAGCGAGCTGATAAATTCGGCGGAGTACGGGCTGTGCCAAGCGGCTTGCAACATGCCGGCCATTTCGCGGGCGCTGACACGTTCAGCGCGGGACAGGCCGGAGCCGTTCTCCATCACCAGGTGCGGCGCGGTAATGCCTTTCTTCGCCAGCCACTGACGCACTACGCGTTGCGCTGCTTTGGCGTCGTCACCGTCGGCGTCGTTGCGAAATTTCTGTCCCAGGCTCAGGAACAGCTGCTGGGCCATGGTGTTGTTACTGTATTTGTTGATGTCGCGGATGATTTCCGCCAGATCCGGCGAGTAGGCGCGGGCCAGCAGTTTGGCGTTGTTCGGGGTCGACGCCAGACGATCCTTGCCCTGAATGCTGCCACCCAGTTCTTTCCAGATCGCGCGAACGGCGCCAGCGGTGTAGGTCGCGTGGTCAAGCAGCGACAGGTACGTCTGCGAGCTGCAGCCTTCGCCCAACTGGCCGGCGACGGTGACAGTCACGCTGCCATCAGCCTGTGGCACAGGGTTGTAGCGCACGCCGCCGGTGCATTGCTTGGAATTGAGGGCCTTGACGGTGTTTTCAATGCGGATACTGGCGATCGGTGGCTCCACCGAAATCAGCACGCGGCCACCGTCATTGCGCGCCACAAAGCGCAGGGCCTTGAGGTTGACCAGCAGCGAATCCGGTTTGACCAGGAACGGCTTGTTCTCGTCATTGCCGTCATCGTTGAATTCCGGCAACTGCGGCTGCACGAAGAAGTTGCGATCCAGTACCAGATCACCGGTGATCTGGGTCACGCCGTTGGCGCGCAAGTCACGCATCAGCAGCCAGAGTTTTTCCATGTTCAGCTTCGGATCACCGCCACCCTTGAGGTAGAGGTTGCCGTTGAGGATGCCGCCGCTCAGGTCGCCGTCGGTGTAAAACTCGGTTTTCCACTGATGGTTGGGGCCGAGCATTTCCAGCGCCGCGTAAGTGGTGACCAGTTTCATGGTCGAGGCCGGGTTGACCGACACGTCAGCGTTGTACACGGTCGCCGTGCCCGGGCCGTCGAGCGGCACCATCACCAGCGACAGCGCAGAAGGCTGGAGCTTGCTGGCCTTGAGGGCTTTTTCGACGTTGGGGGTGAGGGAGGTATTGAGGGTGGCAGCAGAAACAGGCAGGGCCAAAGGAAGAAGAAGGCCGGCCAGCAACAGAGGACGCAACGATTTGATCATATGAAATAAAACCCTGCAGAAGAGGGGAAAAAAGACGAGGACATGGATGAAAAAGCCCTCAGTGGTCATGAAAGTGTCGGCATTATGCCCCAAGGTGTAACCACTTGTGCCGTCGGCGGGTGGGCTAATCGGTGATTTTTTTACAGGCGGTCGGCCTCAGCGTCCACAGAGGCGGGCAATTGACGTCTTAAACTGGTAAAGTGCCGGCCGTTATTACTTAAGAGGATTGTTCCAATGGCGACTAACCGTTCCCAGCGTCTGCGCAAAAAACTGTGCGTTGATGAATTTCAAGAGCTGGGTTTCGAACTGAACCTGGACTTCAAAGAAGACTTGTCCGAAGAAGCCATTGACGCTTTCCTCGAAGCATTCATCAAAGAAGCCATGGAAGCCAACGGTCTGGGTTATGTTGGCGGCGATGACTTCGGTCTGGTTTGCCTGCAGAAGCGTGGCTCGGTCAACGAAGAGCAGCGCGCTGCTGTTGAAGCCTGGCTGAAAAACCGCACTGAGCTGACCGGTATGACCGTCAGCCCACTGCTGGACGTTTGGTATCCGGAAAAGCCGATCAACGCGGCTAAGTGATACTGAAAAAAACGGCGACCTAAGGGTCGCCGTTTTTTTATGCCTGGCGTTTTATGCTTTACGCCAGTTCAGAATCACCAGCGTCAACACCCCCGCAACAATCCCCCAAAACGCCGAACCGATGGAAAACAGCGTCAGCCCCGACGCCGTGACCATGAAGGTAATCAGCGCCGCTTCACGCTCCTTCACCTCAGTCATGGCAATGCTCAATCCGTTGATGATCGAACCGAACAGCGCCAGTGCAGCAATCGATAGCACCAGTTCTTTCGGCAGCGCGGCAAACAACGCCGCCAATGTGGCGCCGAACACCCCGGCAATCCCGTAGAAAATCCCGCACCACACCGCTGCGGTGTAGCGTTTGTTGCGATCTTCATGGGCGTGCGGGCCGGTGCAGATCGCCGCGCTGATGGCGGCGAGGTTGATCCCGTGGGAGCCGAACGGCGCCAGCAACAACGAGGCGATGCCCGTGGTGGTGATCAGCGGCGAGGCCGGGACGTTATAGCCGTCTGCGCGCAAGACGGCGATGCCGGGCATGTTCTGCGAAGTCATCGCCACCACGAATAGAGGGATGCCGATGCTGATGGTCGCCGCCAGCGAGAAGTGCGGCGTGGTCCATACCGGTGTCGCCACTTCCAGATGAAAACCGCTGAAATCCAGCAGGCCCATGAAGCCCGACAGCGCGGTGCCGATCAGCAGGGCGGCGAGCACGGCATAGCGCGGCGACAGACGCTTGATCAGCAGATACGTGAAGAACATCCCCAGCACCAGGCCGGTGCGGTGTTGCGCGGCGACGAAGATTTCGCTGCCGATCTTGAACAGTATCCCCGCCAGCAGCGCGGCCGCCAGTGAGGCCGGAATCTTTTTCACCAGACGTTCGAAACTGCCGGTCAGCCCGCAAATCGTCACCAACACCGCGCAGGTGATGTAGGCGCCGATGGCCTCGCCGTAACTGACGCCGCCCAGACTGGTGATCAACAACGCCGCGCCGGGGGTGGACCAGGCGATGGTGATTGGCGTGCGATAACGCAGCGACAGGCCGATCGAGCACACTGCCATGCCAATCGAGATCGCCCAGATCCACGAGGAAATCTGCCCGCTGGTCAGGCCCGCCGCTTGCCCGGCCTGAAACATCAGCACCAGCGAACTGGTGTAGCCGGTCATCATCGCAATAAAACCGGCGACGATGGCCGAGGGCGAGGTGTCGGAAAAGGGACGCAGTTGGGTATGCGTGGCGTCGTTCATGACGGCGGTGTTCCTTGTTCTGATAAAGACGTCTGCCACAACATAAACCCTGTAGGAGCTGCCGAAGGCTGCGATCTCTTGATCTTGCTTCTAAAGTCAAAGTCAAAAGATCGCAGCCTTCGGCAGCTCCTACATAAGAGCAGTTGTGTTCAAAAGGCGGATTCTGCGATCAAGCCTAAACTCAATCGTAACGGATCGTTGCAATACAGCCGTGGTCACAAACAGCCATACAGTCGTGTTGCCACCATCCATTGTGTACAATCGCGCTGTTTTTTACGCGATACTTGCCAGCGACCTACTGTGCCGTATTACAGTCACGGTCTATTCGCCGCAGTTCTCCCGACTCGAGTGCCCATGAACGAACAGTTGCAACCCCTCAAGAAACAACCGCGAGCAGGCAAAGCCGGCCGCAGCGGAACCCAGGACGATATTGTCTACGCGCATATTTTCGAGGCCATCCTCGAACAGCGTCTGGCGCCCGGCACAAAATTGAGCGAAGAAGCGTTGGGGGAAATCTTCGGGGTCAGCCGCACCATCATTCGCCGCGCGCTGTCGCGTCTGGCCCATGAAGGCGTCGTGTTGTTGCGGCCGAACCGTGGCGCTGTGGTTGCAAGCCCGAGCGTTGAAGAAGCGCGTCAGGTGTTCATGGCCCGTCGTCTGGTCGAGCGTGCGATCACTGAACTGGCTGTGCAACATGCCACCGCCGAACAGATCGCCGAGCTGCGCCAGATGGTCAACGACGAGCGCGACAGCTTCTCGCGCGGTGATCGTGGCGCCGGTATTCGTTTGTCGGGTGAGTTCCACCTGAAACTCGCCGAAGCGGCGAAGAACGCCCCGCTGATCAGCTTCCAGCGCAGCCTGGTCTCGCAGACGTCGCTGATCATCGCCCAGTATGAAAGCGGCAACCGTTCGCATTGCTCCTACGACGAACACACCCAGTTGATCGACGCGATCGAAGCGCGCAACGGTGAGCTGGCGGTGGACCTGATGATGCATCACATGGATCACATCGACAGCAAGCTCAACCTCGACGAGGAAAGCGCTTCGGATGATCTGCATGCGGTGTTCTCGCATTTGTTGCAGACCAAGAAGCCGGGGCGTCCTGCGGCCAAGCTCTAAAGTAGACCGAGTCGCTCCCTTCGCGAGCAGGCTCGCTCCCACAGCGGAATGCATTTCAAATGTGGGAGCGAGCCTGCTCGCGAAGGCGTACTGACAGGCAATAAAAATCCCCCGGGGCTGAACACCACCGGGGGATTTTTTATGTCTCGGGAAAACTCAGCGCTGATGCACCAGCGCACCCGCCGCATAAGTCTGCTGCACCGTGCGGTCATCCCCCAGCGTCATCAACACAAACAACGTCTCGGCAATATTGTTCGCCTGCTTCAAGCGATAGCTCAGCAATGGCGTGGCGTTGTAATCCAGCACCAGGAAGTCAGCGTCGGAACCCGGTTGCAGGTTGCCGATCTTGTCTTCCAGACGCAGCGCCCGCGCTCCACCCAGCGTCGCCAGGTACAACGACTTGAACGGACTCAAGCGCGCACCTTGCAACTGCATCACTTTGTAAGCTTCGTTCAGGGTTTGCAGCAGCGAGAAACTGGTGCCGCCGCCGACGTCAGTGCCGAGGCCGACGTTCAATTTATGCTTTTCGGCCATCGGCAGGTTGAACAAGCCGCTGCCGAGGAAGAGGTTCGACGTCGGGCAGAACGAGATTGCCGAGCCCGTTTCCGCCAGACGCGCGCATTCGTCGTCGCACAGGTGCACGCCATGGGCGAACACCGAGCGCTCGCCGAGCAGCTTGTAGTGATCGTAAACGTCCAGATAACCCTTGCGCTCCGGGAACAGTTCCTTGACCCACTCGATTTCCTTGAGGTTCTCGCTGATGTGGGTCTGCATGTACAGATCCGGGTATTCGGTCAGCAATTGCCCGGCGAGGGTCAATTGTTCCGGGGTACTGGTCGGGGCGAAACGCGGGGTCACCGCATAGTGCAGGCGGCCCTTGCCGTGCCAGCGCTCGATCAGCGCCTTGCTCTCGACGTAGCTGGATTCGGCGGTGTCGGTCAGGTAGTCCGGGGCGTTGCGATCCATCATGACCTTGCCGGCGATCATCCGCAGATCAAGTTTTTCGGCCGCCTCGAAGAACGAGTTCACCGACTGCGGGTGCACGCTGCCGAACACCAACGCCGTGGTGGTGCCGTTGCGCAGCAATTCCTTGATGAAGATGTCGGCGACATCGTCAGCATGCGCCTTGTCGCCGAACTGGCTTTCGCACGGGAAGGTGTAGGTGTTCAGCCAATCGAGCAGTTGCTCGCCATACGCGCCGACCATGCCGGTTTGCGGCAGGTGGATGTGGGTGTCGATGAAGCCCGGGGTGATCAGAGCATCTTGATAGTGGTTGATCTCGATGTCCGCCGGCAGCGTCGGCAGCAGTTCGCTGGCGTGGCCGAGGGCGCTGATCTTGCCGTCATCGACCACCAGCAGGCCGTCCTCGAAATACTCGTAGGAGGCTTCGATCCCGACTTCGGCGGGATCGGCGATGCTGTGCAGGATGGCGGCGCGGTAGGCTTTGCGAGTCAGAGGCATGAGGGTTCTCTAATCAATTTGAGGCTTTGAGTTTGGTGGCTTCACTGCGGCGCGAAACAGGTAGCAGTTTGGCAATCGGTTCGGCGCTGGCGGTGTGCTGGCCGAAATTGGCGTTATAGGTGGCGATGATTTCACCGGCGATGGAGATGGCGATTTCCACAGGCAGTTTGCCTTTGACTTCGCCGATGCCCATCGGGCAACGCATGCGTTGCACGACGCTGGCGTCGAAACCACGGTCACGCAAACGGTGTTCGAACTTGGCGCGTTTGGTCTTCGAGCCGATCAGGCCGAACCAGGTGAAGTCGTTGCGCTTGAGGATCGCGGCGGTCAGCTCCAGATCGAGCTGATGGTTGTGGGTCATGACGATGCAGTAGCTGCCGGCGGGCAGGTCATCGATTTCATCCACAGGCTCTTCGGCGACGATTTTACGCACGCCTTTGGGAATCTGTTCGGGGAATTCCTCTTCCCGCGAATCGATCCAGCGCACGCGGCAGGGCAGGCTGGCGAGCAGCGGCACTAGCGCGCGACCGACGTGGCCGGCGCCGAACACGGCAATCTGCGCCTGCACCTGGCCCATCGGTTCGAACAGCAACACGGTGGCGCCGCCACAGCATTGGCCGAGGCTGGCGCCGAGGCTGAAGCGCTCCAGATGGGTGTCCTGCTTGCCGCTGGCGAGCATGTCGCGGGCGATCTGCATGGCTTTGTATTCCAGATGCCCGCCACCGATGGTGTCGAAGATCTGTCTGGCACTGACGACCATTTTCGAGCCAGCGTTGCGTGGCGTCGAGCCGAGTTCTTCGATGATCGTCACCAGAACACAGGGTTCGCCCTGGTTCTGCAGGTCGGCGAGGGCGTCGATCCAGTTGTACATATTCACCTCCCAAGAGCATTCCCACGCTCTGCGTGGCAATGCATCTCTGAACGCTCCGCGTCCGCTTTTCAGGATGCGACGCAGAGCGTCGCGGGCTGCATTCCCACGCAGAGCGTGGGAACGATCAAACCACTACTTCTGACTCGACTTCGACGGCTTTCACCGCTTTCAACTGGCGCATCTGCTCACACCCCCACAACACCCGCTCCGGCGTCGCTGGCGCGTCGATTTTCGGTTGATGTTTGTAGTCGCCGAGGCTCGCCACGGCGTCCTTGATCGCACACCACGCGGCAATCCCGAGCATGAACGGTGGCTCACCGACAGCCTTGGAATGGAACACCGTGTCTTCCGGGTTCTTGCGGTTTTCCACCAGCTTCACCCGCAGGTCCAGCGGCATGTCCGCCACGGCCGGGATCTTGTAGCTGGCCGGGCCGTTGGTCATCAGCTTGCCTTTGTTGTTCCAGACCAGCTCTTCCATGGTCAGCCAGCCCATGCCCTGGACGAACCCCCCTTCCACCTGACCGATATCGATGGACGGGTTCAGCGAGGCGCCGACGTCGTGAAGGATGTCGGTGCGCAGCATCTTGTACTCGCCGGTCAGGGTGTCGACGATCACTTCGCAGCACGCCGCGCCAAACGCGAAGTAGTAGAACGGGCGGCCACGGGCCTTGCTGCGGTCGTAATAGATTTTCGGGGTTTTGTAGAACCCGGTGCTCGACAGTGAGACCTGATTGAAATACGCCTGCTGGATCAGCGCTTCGAAGGTCAGAATGTGGTCGCGAACGCGCACGTGGCCGTTGTGGAATTCAACGTCTTCTTCAGTGACTTTGAAGTGGCGTGCAGCGAATTCGACCAGACGCTTCTTGATGATTTCCGCCGCGTTCTGCGCCGCTTTACCGTTCAAGTCAGCACCGCTGGACGCCGCCGTCGGCGAGGTGTTCGGCACCTTGTCGGTGTTGGTCGCGGTGATCTGCACGCGGTCGATTTCGACCTGGAACACTTCGGCCACAACCTGCGCGACCTTGGTGTTGAGGCCCTGGCCCATCTCCGTGCCGCCGTGGTTCAGGTGAATGCTGCCGTCGGTGTAGATGTGGATCAGTGCACCGGCCTGGTTCAAGAAGCTGGCGGTGAAGGAAATGCCGAATTTCACCGGTGTCAGCGCCAGGCCTTTTTTCAGGATCGGGCTGTTGGCGTTGTAGCGGCGGATCGCTTCGCGGCGCTCGGTGTACTGGCTGCTTTCTTCCAGTTCGGCGGTCATCTCTTCGAGCATGTTGTGCTCGACGGTCTGGTAGTAGTGGGTGACGTTGCGCTCGGTCTTACCGTAGTAGTTGGCCTTGCGCACGGCGAGTGGGTCGAGGTTGAGATGACGGGCAATTGCGTCCATCACTTCTTCAATCGCGACCATCCCTTGCGGGCCACCGAAACCACGGTAAGCGGTGTTCGAGGCGGTGTTGGTCTTGCAGCGATGACCGTTGATGGTCGCGTCGCCGAGGTAGTACGAGTTGTCCGAGTGGAACATTGCCCGGTCAACGATCGAGGCGGACAAGTCCGGCGAGCAGCCGCAGTTGCCGGCCAGGTCCATGTTGATCCCGTGCAGGCGCCCGGTGCTGTCGAAACCGACGTCGTACTCGACGTAGAACGGGTGACGCTTGCCGGTCATCAGCATGTCTTCAACGCGCGGAAGGCGCATCTTGGTCGGCTGACCGGTGAGGTGCGCGACCACCGCGCACAGGCATGCCGGGCTGGCGGCCTGAGTTTCCTTGCCACCAAAACCGCCGCCCATGCGGCGCATGTCGACAACGATCTTGTTCATCGAGACGTCGAGCACTTCGGCGACCAGTTTCTGCACTTCGGTCGGGTTCTGCGTCGAGCAGTAGACGATCATGCCGCTGTCTTCGGTCGGCATCACCGAGGAAATCTGCGTCTCCAGGTAAAAGTGTTCCTGACCGCCGATGTGCAGCGTGCCTTGAATACGGTGTTCGGCAGTGGCCAAAGCACCGGCTGAATCACCACGTTGATGGGTGTGGCTGTCGAGCACGAAGTGGCGTTTGCGCAGGGCTTCGACCACGTCCAGCACCGGCTCGAGATCTTCGTATTCGATGATCGCGGCCATCGCCGCTTTGCGTGCGGTTTCCAGATCTTTCGCCGCCACGGCCAGCACCGGTTGACCGACGAACTGCACGTCGTCGATCGCCAGCAACGGGTCGCCGGGCATCAGCGGGCCGATGTCTTTCAGGCCCGGCACGTCTTCGTGGGTGATGGCGATGCGCACGCCGTCGAAGGCGTAGCAGGGTTTGGTGTCGATGCTGATGATTTTCGCGTGGGCGCGGTCCGACATGCGTGCGTACAGGTGCAACTGATTCGGGAATTCGAGCCGGTCATCGATGTACTGCGCTTCACCGGACACGTGCTTGGCGGCGCTGTCGTGCTTGACGCTGCGGCCGACACCGGTGGTCAGGTCCTGGGCGAACAGCTCGGCCAGTTCAGCCTGGGTCTTCTCTACGGCGTGATGGTTAGACATAAGCGGTCACCCGAGTCTCGATGTGCGGTGTTTGCAGTTCGATGAAGTATTTGCGCAGCAGGTTCTGCGCGCTGAGCAGGCGATATTCCTTGCTGGCGCGGAAGTCCGAGAGCGGCGTGAAGTCTTCGGCCAGTGCAGCGCAGGCGCGTTCGACCACGGCGTTGTTGAACGGCTGGCCGAGCAAAACGGCTTCGCAATGGGCGGCGCGTTTCGGAATCGCGGCCATGCCGCCGAAGGCGACACGGGCATCGCTGATCACACCGTTTTCGATGCGCAGGTTGAACGCGGCGCAGACGGCGGAGATGTCGTCATCCAGGCGTTTCGAGACTTTATAGGCGCGGAACAGCTGCTCGGCGCTGGCACGCGGGACGATGATTTTCTCAATGAACTCGCTTTCCTGACGCGCGGTGACGCGGTAATCGATGAAGTAGTCCTCAAGGTTCAACGTGCGCCGGGTTTCACCCTTGCACAGCACGATTTGTGCGCCGAGGGCGATCAGCAGCGGTGGCGAGTCACCGATCGGCGAAGCGTTGCCGATGTTGCCGCCGAGGGTGCCCTGGTTGCGGATTTGCAGAGAGGCGAAACGGTGCAGCAGTTCGCCGAAGTCCGGATACTCGGCGTTCAGCGCTTCGTAGCAGTCGGAGAGGGCGGTGGCGGCACCAATTTCGATACGGTCGTCGAAGCTGTCGATGCGCTTCATTTCCGCGACGTTGCCGACGTAGATCATCACCGGCAGGGTGCGGTGGAACTGCGTGACTTCCAGTGCCAGATCGGTGCCGCCGGCCAGCAGCCGGGCTTGCGGGTAAGCGTCGTAGAGGTCAGCCAGATCGGCCACGGTCAGCGGCACCAGGCAGCGTTTGTCACCGCTGTTGAGTTCGCCGATATCGGTCGGGGCAATGGCTTTGAGGCGGGCGATGGTGTCGGCTTCGCGGGCGTCGAACTGATCCGGCTGTTTGCCGCAACACGATTGTTCGGCAGCGGCCAGAATCGGCCGGTAGCCGGTGCAGCGGCAGAGGTTGCCGGCCAGCGCTTCGTGGGCTTTGGCCTGATCCGGTGCATCGCTGTTCTTTTGCAGGGCGAACAGCGACATGACGAAACCGGGGGTGCAGAACCCGCACTGCGAGCCGTGGCACTCGACCATGGCTTTCTGCACGCTGTGCAGTTCGCCTTTGTGCTTGAGATCTTCGACGCTGATCAGTTGTTTGCCGTGCAGCGACGAAACGAACGTCAGGCACGAGTTGAGGCTGCGATAGCGAATGTGTTCGCGACCATCGTCATCCGTTTGTAACTCGCCGACCACCACGGTGCAGGCGCCGCAGTCACCGCTGGCGCAACCTTCTTTGGTACCGGATTTGCCCACGTGTTCGCGCAGGTAATTGAGCACAGTCAGATTCGGGTCCAGGGCGTGCTCGCTACGGAGTTCCTGGTTAAGTAAAAACTGGATCACGGAAGGCCTCGCAGACTCATTATTGTTGTTAACCGACTTGAGCCGAATTTAGCAGCTCTGACTTTTCGGTCAATGGTTTTCTGACTTAAAGGTCAAGAAAATGCATTTCGTCGATCAATAACGTGTCTATTCAGTATTGACCCTCATTGAGTCACCTGGTTTTTTGTTTGTTTTTCTATAGAAAGTTGCGGGAATCGTGCCAAAAACCGCTGAGTGGGCACTCCGCCATGACCGCGCATTTGCGCTACACTGCGCCGCTTGTGCAGATCGATAGAGTTTGAAGGACAACCATGACGTTCAAGGCGCCGGACAGCCTCGCCGAGCAAATTGCTCACCACCTCGCCGAACGCATCATTCGTGGCGAAATGAAGCCGGGAGAGCGCATCCAGGAACAGAAGGTCACGCTGGCATTGAATGTCAGCCGCGGATCGGTCCGCGAAGCCTTGCTGATCCTCGAACGCCGCCACCTGATCGCGATCCTGCCGCGCCGTGGCGCGCACGTCACTGAGCTGACGGCGCACAAGGTGCAGAGCCTGTGCACGCTGATGAGCGAGCTGTACATCCTGCTCGGCAACGCGGTGGCCAATGGCTGGCAGACGCAGTCGGACATGGCGCCGTTCGTGCAGATCCAGCAGCGCCTCACCGCCAGCTACGAGCGTCAGGACATCCGCGCGTTTGTCGACGACAGCTTCGCCGTGATGCGCGCCGCCTATCCGTTCGCCAACAATCCGTACCTGCAAGAGACCGTCGAGAACCTGCAACCGGCCATGAGCCGCGCGTACTTCCTCGCCCTCGAACAGCGCAAGGCCGAGATGAGCGAGTTCCTCGAACTGTTCGAACGTCTGCTGGCCGCTGTGCTTGCCCGTGATTTGCCGCAGATCCGCATCGTGTTGACGGCTTACGCCCAGCGCAGTTGCGATCTGGTGGTGTCTGCCCTGACGGTTGCCTAAGCGTGCGGCTCAAGTGCATCAAACTGGCGGGATTCAAATCCTTCGTCGACCCGACCACGGTGAACTTCCCCAGTAACATGGCGGCGGTCGTCGGGCCGAACGGTTGCGGCAAGTCGAACATCATCGACGCCGTGCGCTGGGTGATGGGCGAAAGTTCGGCGAAAAACCTGCGTGGCGAGTCGATGACCGACGTCATCTTCAACGGCTCGACCAGCCGCAAACCGGTGAGTCAGGCGAGCATCGAACTGGTGTTCGACAACTCCGACGGAACGCTGCTGGGCGAATACGCGGCCTACGCGGAGATTTCCATTCGCCGCAAAGTCACCCGCGACAGCCAGACCACTTATTACCTCAACGGCACCAAATGCCGTCGTCGTGACATCACCGACATCTTCCTCGGCACCGGCCTCGGCCCGCGCAGCTACTCGATCATCGAGCAGGGGATGATCTCCAAGCTGATCGAGTCCAAGCCCGAAGACCTGCGTAACTTCATCGAAGAAGCGGCGGGCATCTCCAAGTACAAGGAGCGCCGGCGCGAGACCGAAAACCGTATCCGCCGCACCCACGAAAACCTCGCCCGTCTGACCGACCTGCGCGACGAACTTGAGCGTCAACTCGAACGCTTGCACCGTCAGGCCGAGGCGGCGAAGAAGTATCAGGAATTCAAAGCCGAAGAGCGTCAGCTCAAGGCGCAATTGTCGGCGCTGCGCTGGCAGGATCTGAACGATCAGGTCGGCCAGCGCGAGTCGATCATCGGCACTCAGGAAGTCAGTTTCGAAGCGCTGGTCGCCGAGCAACGTAACGCCGATGCGGCCATCGAGCGCCTGCGCGACGGGCACCACGATCTGTCGGAGCGCTTTAATCTGGTGCAAGGGCGCTTCTATTCGGTCGGCGGCGACATCGCCCGGGTCGAGCAGAGCATCCAGCACGGCCAGCAACGCTTGCGTCAGTTGCAGGACGATCTGAAAGAAGCCGAGCGCGCGCGCCTGGAAACCGAATCGCACCTCGGTCACGACCGCACCTTGCTGCTGACCCTTGGCGAAGAGCTGGACATGCTCACCCCCGAGCAGGAAATCACCAGCGCCGCCGCCGAAGAAGCTGCCGCTGCGCTGGAAGATTCCGAATCCGTCATGCATGGCTGGCAGGAGCAGTGGGACACATTCAACCTGACCGCCGCCGAACCGCGTCGTCAGGCCGAAGTGCAGCAGTCGCGCATCCAGCAGCTGGAAACCAGCATGGAGCGCCTGGCTGATCGGCAGAAACGACTCGGCGAAGAGCGCGCGTTGCTCTCGGCCGATCCGGAAGACGCGGCGATCATGGAACTCAACGAGCAGCTCGCCGAGTCCGAAGCGACCCTTGAAGATTTGCAGACCAGCGAAGAAGCGCAGGTCGAAAAGCTCGAACAACTGCGTCAGGAGTTACAGCAAGCGTTGACCGCGCAGCAACAGGCGCAGGGCGATTTACAGCGCCTCAACGGTCGCCTCGCATCGCTTGAAGCCTTGCAACAAGCCGCGCTCGATCCGGGCACCGGTACCGCCGAATGGCTGAAGGAACACAACCTTGCTGAACGTCCGCGTCTGGCCGAAGGCCTGAAGGTGGAAGCGGGGTGGGAGCTGGCGGTGGAAACCGTGCTCGGCGCCGATCTGCAAGCGGTGCTGGTGGATGATTTCAGCGGTTTCGATTTGTCCGGTTTCACCCAGGGCGATTTGCGCCTGCTCAGCCCCGGCACCGACGGCGTGCGAGTGGCGGGCAGCTTGCTGGACAAGGTCGAGGCGCAGATCGATTTGTCGCCATGGCTCGGTCAGGTCAAACCGGTCGACAGTCTGGAGCAGGCGCTGGCCTTGCGCGGTCAGTTGAGCGCCGGCCAGAGCTTGATCAGTCGTGATGGTTACTGGGTCGGCCGGCATTTCCTGCGCGTGCGTCGCGCCAGTGAAGCGGAGAGCGGCATGCTCGCTCGTGGCCAGGAAATCGAAGCGCTGCACCTTGAGCGCGAAGAGCGCGAAGCCACGGTCGAGGCCATGGAAACCCGTTTGCAAACCCTGCGTGCGCAACAGCGTCAGCAGGAAAACGGTCGCGAACATTTGCGTCGTTTGCTGCAAGACGAAGCCCGCCAGCAAGGCGAGTTGAAAGCGCAGTTGTCCGCCGGCAAGGCCAAGGCCGAACAACTGACGCTGCGTCGTACTCGCCTCGATGAGGAGCTGGTCGAGCTCGGCGAGCAGCGCGCACTTGAGCACGAACACATCGGCGAAGCGCGCATGCAATTGCAGGAAGCCCTCGACGCCATGGCGCTGGACACCGAGCAGCGCGAGTTGCTGCTGGCCCAGCGCGATAGCCTGCGCGAGCGCCTCGATCGCGTGCGTCAGGAAGCGCGGCAGCACAAGGATCACGCGCATCAGTTGGCCGTGCGTCTCGGCTCGTTGCGCGCGCAGCACGACTCCACGCGCCAGGCGCTGGAGCGTCTGGAAATGCAGTCCGAACGTCTGACTGAAAAGCGCGAACAGTTGAGTCTCAATCTGGAGGAGGGCGAGGCACCGCTGGAAGAGCTGCGCCTGAAACTCGAAGAGCTGCTCGACAAGCGCATGACCGTCGACGAAGAACTCAAGACCGCGCAGATCGCCCTGGAAGATGCCGATCGCGAACTGCGCGACGCGGAAAAACGCCGGACTCAGGCCGAGCAGCAATCGCAACTGATCCGTGGTCAGCTCGAACAGCAACGCATGGAATGGCAAGCCCTGACCGTGCGCCGCAAGGCTTTGCAGGATCAACTGCTGGAAGACGGCTACGATCTCAACGGCGTGCTCGCAACATTGACGGCGCAGGCCAGTGAACGTGAAGCCGAAGAAGAACTCGAACGGATCAATGCGCGGATTCAACGCCTGGGTGCGATCAACCTCGCGGCCATCGACGAATACACGCAACAATCCGAGCGTAAGCGTTATCTGGATGCTCAGAACGCCGATCTGGTGGAAGCACTGGAGACGCTGGAAAACGTCATCCGCAAGATCGACAAGGAAACCCGAAACCGTTTCAAAGATACCTTTGATCAGATCAATGGCGGTTTACAGGCACTTTTTCCAAAAGTTTTCGGTGGTGGACGGGCGTATTTGGAACTGACGGGCGAAGATCTACTCGATACAGGGGTAACGATCATGGCGCAGCCGCCAGGAAAGAAGAACAGCACCATCCATTTGCTCTCCGGCGGGGAAAAAGCCCTGACTGCACTGGCACTGGTTTTTGCCATCTTCAAATTGAATCCGGCGCCGTTCTGCATGCTCGATGAAGTTGACGCACCACTGGATGACGCTAACGTTGGACGCTACGCACGATTGGTTAAAGAGATGTCGCAGACCGTGCAGTTCATCTATATCACCCACAACAAGATCGCCATGGAAATGGCCGAGCAGTTGATGGGGGTAACGATGCATGAACCGGGTTGTTCGCGACTGGTAGCCGTGGATGTCGAGGAGGCGATGGCGATGGTGGACGCCTGAGTCAGCGTCGTGTCGGAAAGGTATTAGGGGTTTGTAGGACTTTTTTACTGGCTTCGACTTGCTGGCCAATCGACATATTCGCGCAAGCCAATGAGACAGACGGTGTAAAGTTGTCTTTGGTCGTGCTAGTTTAATGTCAATTTTTCGTATACGTGGGCAAAACGCCTGTCAGAACATAGAGTTGGCGCCACGTTTTAAAGCGGTTTGCACAGTGTAAACCCCTTATTTTTCAGCATTTTTTATAGAGGCACGGGATTACATGGAAATCGGTCTGCGCGAGTGGCTGATCGTCATCGGCATCATTGTGATTGCCGGTATTCTTTTCGATGGCTGGCGCCGTATGCGCGGCGGCAAGGGAAAACTGAAGTTCCGTCTTGACCGAAGTCTGTCCAACCTGCCGGA
The DNA here is from genome assembly GCF_059716105.1 of Pseudomonas sp. LBUM1652. Lineage (NCBI taxonomy): Bacteria > Pseudomonadati > Pseudomonadota > Gammaproteobacteria > Pseudomonadales > Pseudomonadaceae > Pseudomonas > Pseudomonas sp. LBUM1652. Next base: position 2,155,388 of record NZ_CP166804.1, read on the forward strand.
CGAGGACACCAGCGCTGAGCTGTTGGGCCCGGCCCGCGTCCTGGACACACATAAAGAGCCACAACTGGACGAACACGATCTGCCGTCGGTGAGCATGCCGGCCCGCGAAGCACGCGAGCCTCGCGAATCCGGCTCCAAGCGTGGCAAGCGCGGCAGCAACGGTCCGGCCCAGGGTGACTTGAATCTGGATCTTGATCTGGACGGTGGCCCGAACTTCAGCAGCCGTGACGATGACTTCGTCGAAGACAGCAAGCCTTCGCCTGCCGTGGTCGACAAGGATCAGCCACAAGCTGAAGAAGTCTTGGTGATCAGCGTGATCTGCCGCGACGCCGCTGGCTTCAAAGGCCCGGCGCTGTTGCAGAACATTCTGGAAAGCGGTCTGCGTTTCGGCGAAATGGACATTTTCCACCGCCACGAAAGCATGGCTGGCAACGGTGAAGTGCTGTTCTCCATGGCCAATGCGGTCAAGCCGGGCATCTTTGATCTGGATGACATCGACCATTTCAGCACCCCGGCGGTGAGCTTCTTCCTCGGCCTGCCAGGCCCGCGTCATCCGAAGCAGGCCTTCGACGTGATGGTGGCCGCGGCCCGTAAGCTGTCTCAGGAATTGAACGGCGAACTGAAAGATGACCAGCGCAGCGTCCTGACCGCGCAGACCATCGAGCACTACCGTCAGCGCATCGTCGAATTCGAACGCCGCGCCCTGACCCAGAAGCGTTGATTGAAAAGATTGCCTCGCTATAAAGAGGCAATCGGCAAAATAGATTGAGCAGCCTCGGCTGCTCTTTTGCTTTATGAGATAACACCATGACCGCCGCCAAAAATCGCATTCTAGAGCTGCGCGCTGAGCTGGATCAGCACAACTACCGTTACCACGTTCTCGATGAGCCGAGCATTCCGGATGCCGAGTACGACCGGTTGTTCCACGAGCTCAAGGCGCTGGAAGCGGCCAACCCGGAACTGATCACCAGCGACTCGCCGACTCAGCGGGTCGGCAGCGTGGCGCTGACCGCCTTCACCCAGGTGCGTCACGAAGTGCCGATGCTCAGCCTCGGCAACGCCTTCGAAGAAACCGACATGCGCGAGTTCGATCGCCGCGTGACCGAAGGTCTGGATCTGCCGGCCGGCGATCTGTTCGGTGGCGGCGCGGCGGTGGAGTACAGCTGTGAGCCGAAGCTTGATGGCCTGGCGGTCAGTCTGCTGTATCAGGACGGTGTGCTGGTGCGTGGCGCTACCCGCGGCGATGGCACCACGGGTGAAGACATCAGCGTCAACGTGCGCACCGTGCGTAACATTCCGCTGAAGCTGCACGGTGAAGGCTGGCCGGCGACGCTGGAAGTGCGTGGCGAAGTGTTCATGTCCAAGGCCGGTTTCGAGCGTTTGAACGCGTCGCAACTGGAAGTCGGCGGCAAGACCTTCGCCAACCCGCGTAACGCGGCGGCGGGCAGTCTGCGTCAGCTGGATTCGAAGATTACGGCCAACCGTCCGCTGGAATTCTGCTGCTACGGCATCGGTCAGGTCTCTCACGATATTTCCGACACCCACATCGGCAACCTCAAGCAGTTGCAGAAGTGGGGCATGCCGATCAGTCACGAACTGAAACTGGCCAAAGGCATTGGCGAATGCCTGGATTACTACCGCGACATCGGCGAACGTCGCAACTCGCTGGCCTACGAAATCGACGGCGTGGTGTTCAAGGTCAACAGCATTGCCGATCAGCGAGAGTTGGGCTTCCGCGCCCGCGAGCCGCGCTGGGCCATCGCGCATAAATTCCCGGCCATGGAAGAACTCACCGAGCTGCTCGATGTGGAGTTCCAGGTCGGCCGCACTGGCGCTGTCACCCCGGTGGCGCGTCTGAAACCGGTCAAGGTGGCTGGCGTCACCGTGGCCAACGCCACGCTGCACAACATGGACGAAGTCGCACGGCTGGGCTTGATGATCGGCGACACCGTGATCATTCGCCGCGCTGGTGATGTGATCCCGCAAGTGGTGCAAGTGGTCACTGAACGGCGTCCTGAAGATGCACGCCCGGTAGCGATCCCTGAGAATTGCCCGGTGTGCGGCTCGCACGTCGAGCGCACGCAATTGATCAAGCGCAGCAAGGGCAAGGAAACGGTCAGCGAAGGTGCGGTGTATCGCTGCGTCGGTCGTCTGGCCTGCGGCGCGCAGTTGAAGCAGGCGATCATCCACTTCGTGTCGCGCCGTGCGATGGACATCGAAGGCCTCGGCGACAAGAGCGTCGAGCAACTGGTCGACGAAGGTCTGGTCAGTTCGCCGGCCGATCTGTACGCGCTGAAGTTCGACGACATCGTCGATCTGGAAGGCTTTGCCGAAGTCTCCAGCAACAAACTGCTGGCAGCCATTGCCGACAGCAAGAAGCCGGGCCTGGCACGTTTCATCTATGCCCTCGGTATTCCTGATGTCGGCGAAGAAACAGCCAAGGTGCTGGCGCGCTCATTGGGTTCGCTGGAGCGTGTGCAGCAAGCTCTGCCGCAAGTGCTGACCTACCTGCCGGATGTTGGCCTGGAAGTGGCGCACGAGATTCACAGCTTCTTTGAAGATGCGCACAACCAGCAGGTGATCAGCGAATTGCTCGGTCATGGTTTGCAGATTCAGGATCAGGGTGAGTTAGGCGCCGAATTCGCTGCCAGCACAACGCTGGGTGGCTTCCTCGACAAGCTGCACATTCCATCGGTCGGCCCCGGTGGCGCACAGAAACTCGCGGACAAGTTTGGCTCGCTGGAAGCGGTGATGAACGCCGACTGGCTCGACATGCGTCAGGCGTTGCCGGAGAAACAGGCGAATTCGGTGCGTGAATTCTTTGCGCTGCCGGAGCATCGTCAGCTTGCCGAGGGCGCCGAGAAACAACTGCGTGATTTCGGCATGCACTGGCAGAGCGAGAAAAAAGTTGTCGAAGGTTTGCCGCTGTCCGGCGAGACCTGGGTGCTGACCGGCAAGGTCGAGCTAATGAGCCGTGACGTCGCCAAGGAGCACCTGGAAAGCCTCGGCGCCAAGGTGGCGGGTTCGGTGTCGGCCAAGACTCATTGCGTGGTCGCGGGGCCGGGTGCGGGTTCCAAGCTGACTAAGGCCAATGAGCTGGGCGTGAAGGTCATGGACGAAGAGGCGTTTGTCGCCTTCCTCAAAACCCACGGCATCTCCGTCTGAGTCATTGGGTAAACCCAAAACCTGTGGTGAGGGGATTTATCCCCGACCGGCTGCGCAGCAGTCGTAAAATCTGAGCACACGGTTTGTCTGATTCGACCGAGTTGTAAGGTTTTGGGGCTGCTTCGCAACCCGTCGGGGCGGTGCGACGTTTCGCTAAATCCCCTCGCCACAATGGTGTTATCACCCGGGAGCGCCGTTATGAGTGGGAACGATGTTGTCATGGGAATGATCTAGTCTTGGCAAGCCCCAGGGAGAGATCGCCATGTACCGCTTTTTCGAGCAGCTCAGTTCTCGCATCGTCGCGCCGTTCATGGGCGAATCTTCACGCAACAGCAAAGTCTGGCCGTGCCGCTGCGGCCAGTCGCTGTTTTTTCGCAACAGCCAGTGCCTGGCGTGCAGCGCATTGCTGGGCTACCAACCCGAACAAAGTCGCCTGACCTCGTTGCAACCCGGCCCGCAGGACGGCACCTGGACGCTCGACGCCGACCCCGATGCCGGGCTGTTCCGCCGCTGCGCCAACCTCGACACACCTGCCGCCTGCAACTGGCTGCTGCCGTTCAACGGCCATGACAGCCTGTGCATCGCCTGTAGCCTCAATCGCACCATCCCCGACCTGTCCGATCCGGACAACCCTGAACGCTGGCGTAAGGTCGAGATCGCCAAGCGTCGTCTGGTCGCGCAACTGATCACCCTCGGCTTGCAGGTCATCCCGAAAACCGTGGATGAAGAAACCGGACTGGCCTTCGACTTCATCGGCGTCGACCTCGAAGGCAAAGCGCCGATGACCGGCCACGCGAACGGCCTGATCACCCTCGACATCAAAGAAGCCGACGATGCCCATCGCGAGCAGGTGAGGGCGCAGATGCACGAGCCTTATCGCACGCTGCTCGGGCATTTTCGTCATGAGGTCGGGCACTATTACTGGGATCGGCTGATTGCCAACGGCCCGTGGCTCGGATCATTCCGCAACCTGTTCGGCGATGAACGCGCCAGTTATGCCGAGTCGCTGGATCGTCACTATCAGCAGGGCGCGCCGCTGGACTGGCCACAGCTGTACGTCAGCGCTTACGCGACCATGCACCCATGGGAAGACTGGGCGGAAACCTGGGCGCATTACCTGCACATGATGGACGCGGTGGACACCGCGCTGGGCTTTGGCATGAGCGCGCGGGAGATGGACTTCGACTACCAGCCGTTCCCGACCAGTACGCTCTACGATCCGGAGCATCCCGGTGGCGAAGCCTTCCTGTCGTTCGTCAACGCGTGGATCGAACTGGCCGGGATGCTCAACGAACTGTCACGCAGCATGGGCCAGCCGGATTTCTATCCGTTCGTGCTGCCGGCAGCGGCGATTGCCAAGCTGCATTTCATTCACCTGGTGATCCAGCGCGCGGGCGGCAAGGCGGATGAGGTTCTGACCCTGTAGGAACTGTCGCAGGCTGCGATCTTTTAACGTCAACGCATGTCCTTGAAGCCATTCATATTTTTTATCTACAACCAACGGTTGTAACTTCACCTCAGATAGGTACAATGGCGCGGCTCGCCGACAGGTGAGCGTCGTTATGGTGACCCCATCGGTCCCCCCGCAACGATTACCCGTGAACCTGGTCAGAGCCGGAAGGCAGCAGCCACAGCGGGAACATTGTGTGCCGGGGTGTGGCTGGTGGGGGCACCACCTTAACGAACATCGAACGCTTCAATCAGAACTGCATGGGTTTCGCCCACTGCGGTTTTTTTGTGTCTGCGATTTGTCAGATCGACACAAATTCTCTGTAGGAGTGAGCCTGCTCGCGATGGCGTCCAGTCTGCAAGAGATGAGTTGGCTGACTCACCGCATCACGAGCAGGCTCACTCCTACAAGGGTTATGGGGTGTTTTCGGAGTTGCCGGTATACAACCGAATAATCTCATCAATCTCCCCCGACATTTTCATCCGCAGCAACGTGCGCAAAATCCGCTGCACCGGCACCTTCGGATCATTCCTCACATAGCAACCGACTTTCTGCTCCTGTAGCACCGCGACGCCTTGCAGTTGCTGTTCGGGTGCCAGGCGCTGGTTGAACCAGTCCAGCGTCCACTGATTGCTCACGGCGTAGCGATAACGCCCGGCCAGCAGTTTGTTCAGCACTTGTTCCTGATTGCGCGCATCTTCGCGTTGCAGGCGATTGGCGTCGAACAGGGGTTGCAGGGTGGGATAGCTGTAGCCGAGCACTGTGCCGATCGACTGGAGGGGCAGGGTGGCAGGATCGGCGCTGGCGGGTTGATCCTGGCGAGTGATCAGCAAGTCGCGCTGAAAAAACAACGGAATGCTCCAGATGTAATCCCCCGACTGATTCGGCAGCCACGACTGTGCGGCGTAGCAGCGCACATCGATCTCGCCGTGTTCCATGGCACTCTGTATGCGCGTGCGGGGCAGGACGTTGAATTGTGCCGGCACGCCGACCTGGGTCGCGAGGCTGAGCATGATGTCATAGAGAATGCCCTGGGTCGGGCGGCCGCGTTCCAGTTGCACCATCGGCATCGCCCAACTGTCGGCCACGGCGAAGCGCAACGGGGGTTCCGCTGCCGTCACGCTCAGGCTGATCCCCAGCAAAGCCCCCACGGCCCAACGCATAAACGCTCCGGTAATTCACGATCCCGAGCCGATAAAAGCCTCTGCTGATGCAGCTTAGCCAGATTAGCGAAGGACACCGGATGCAATTTTGCCCTTGCTCCGCTAGCATTAGCCGCTTCAGCTTCCTTCGTTGCGACGGTTTTCGATGAGTTATCAGGTTCTTGCACGTAAATGGCGTCCGCGCTCGTTCCGCGAAATGGTCGGCCAGACCCATGTGCTCAAGGCTCTGATCAATGCCTTGGACAGCCAGCGGCTGCACCACGCGTACCTGTTCACCGGTACGCGCGGGGTGGGTAAGACCACGATTGCGCGGATCATTGCCAAATGCCTGAACTGTGAGACAGGTATCACTTCCAGCCCTTGCGGCGAATGTTCGGTGTGCCGCGAAATCGACGAAGGCCGTTTTGTCGACCTGATCGAGATCGACGCCGCGAGCCGCACCAAGGTTGAAGACACTCGCGAGCTGCTCGACAACGTGCAGTACGCGCCGAGTCGTGGGCGCTTCAAGGTCTACCTGATCGACGAAGTGCACATGCTCTCCAGCCATTCCTTCAATGCGCTGTTGAAAACCCTCGAAGAGCCGCCGCCCTACGTCAAATTTATTCTGGCGACCACTGACCCGCAGAAACTTCCGGCAACGATTTTGTCGCGCTGCCTGCAGTTCTCCCTGAAGAACATGACGCCTGAGCGTGTGGTCGAGCATTTGACCCACGTCCTCAGCGCCGAAAACGTGCCGTTCGAAGACGATGCGCTGTGGTTGCTGGGTCGCGCCGCTGACGGCTCGATGCGTGACGCCATGAGCCTGACCGATCAGGCGATTGCCTTCGGTGAAGGCAAGGTTCTGGCCACCGACGTGCGGGCGATGCTCGGCACGCTGGATCACGGCCAGGTTTATGACGTGCTGCATTCGTTGATTGAAGGCGACGCCAAGGCTTTGCTCGAAGCCGTGCGTCATCTGGCCGAGCAAGGCCCGGACTGGAATGGCGTACTCTCGGAAATTCTCAACGTGCTGCACCGCGTGGCCATCGCTCAGGCACTGCCGGAAGGTGTCGACAACGGCCATGGCGATCGTGACCGCGTCCTGGCGCTGGCTCAAGCCTTGCCGGCCGAAGACGTGCAGTTCTATTACCAGATGGGCTTGATCGGTCGTCGTGACTTGCCGCTGGCGCCGGACCCGCGTGGCGGTTTCGAAATGGTGCTGTTGCGGATGCTGGCCTTCAGGCCTGCCGACACCGCGGACGCCCCGAGGCAACCGCTAAAGCCAGTGGGGATCAGCCAGGCCACAGTTGATTCCGCAAACTCCGTGGCTGCCGCGCCTAAAGCTGCGCCGGTGGTCGCTGCGGCTGTTGCGCCAGCGCCGACGCCTGCGCCAGTGGTCGAGCCTGCACCGGCTCCCGAGCCAGTGGTTGCCGCTGAACCGGAACCCGAGCCAGAGCCAGAGCCAGAGCCTGTCGCCGTCGAAGCCGTTGTCGACTTGCCATGGAACGATCCGGTAGAACCAGAGCCCGAGCCTGCGCAGCAACCCGCTGTCGAGCCGGTGCTGGAAACCGCCGCCGAGCAGCCCGAGCTGCCGCCGATGCCGCTGCCGACCCCGGACAGCGTCGTGCCGGACGCACCCGAGTGGGCCGCTGCGCCGATCCCCGAGCCGTCGGTCGCTGACGTCGACGCCGCCACTCCGGGCATGGAGATGGACGACGAGCCGCCGCTGGACGAGGACTACATCGAGCCGGACATGGATTCGGCCTACAGCTACCTCGACGAACTGGCCAGTGAACACGCCGCTGAACCGGCGCCGGAACCCGAGCCGGAACCTGCCGCGGCACCCGCCACCGGTCTGGCGTTGCAATGGCTGGAGCTGTTCCCGAAACTGCCGATCTCCGGCATGACCGGCAGCATCGCCGCCAACTGCACGCTGATCGCGGTCGATGGCGACCATTGGTTGATGCACCTGGACCCGGCCCACAGCGCACTGTTCAACGCCACGCAACAGCGACGTCTCAACGATGCGTTGAACCAGTTTCACGGCCGCACACTGAGCCTGACCATCGAACTGATCAAGCCCGAGCAGGAAACCCCGGCCCAGGCCGCGTCCCGTCGCCGAGCCAACCGTCAGCGCGAAGCGGAGGAGTCGATCCACGGCGATCCGTTCATCCAGCAGATGGTCCAGCAGTTCGGCGCGGTCGTGCGACACGATACTATTGAACCTGTCGACGCCTTGGTCGCCCAAGGCTAATAACTGAAGGCGCTCGGTCTTAACCACCGGGCGCTGTTTTGATCCAAGTACTTTTGAGGTGATTACCATGATGAAAGGTGGCATGGCCGGCCTGATGAAGCAGGCACAGCAGATGCAGGAAAAAATGGCCAAGATGCAGGAAGAACTGGCCAACGCTGAAGTCACCGGTAAGGCCGGTGGCGATATGGTCACCGTGGTGATGACCGGTCGTCACGACGTGAAAAGCGTGAGCATCGACCCAAGCCTGGTCGAAGGCCTGAGTGAAGACGACAAAGAAATGCTGGAAGCCGTGGTTGCCGCCGCCGTCAACGACGCCGTGCGCAAGATCGAAGCCAACAGCCAGGAAAAAATGGGCGGCATGACCGCCGGCATGAACCTGCCAGCGGGTATGAAACTGCCATTCTGATTCGCCATCCGGCGGCAGATGAGCTACACAAAATGCCAGGCATTGCGCCTGGCATTTTTTTTGGCTGATCGTTCCCACGCGGAGCGTGGGAACGATCAAGTGGAACGCGCCACCGCCACAAAGGTCTGCTCCCTATACCCCCGAACTCATCATTCACAGGAGACGCTGACATGTCCGACCCTCTGACCCTAAACCAACGTATCGTCCTGGCATCCCGACCGGTCGGTGCGCCGACCCCGGAAAACTTCCGCCTCGAACGTGAAGCCCTGCCGGATCTCGAAGAAGGCCAGGTTCTGCTGAAAACCCTGTACCTGTCACTCGATCCCTACATGCGCGGACGCATGAGCGACGCACCGTCCTACGCCGCGCCGGTAGAAATCGGCGAGGTGATGACCGGTGGCGCTGTCAGCCGAATCGAGCGATCGCGTCATCCAAAATTTCACGAAGGTGATCTGGTGGTCGGCGCGACCGGTTGGCAGAGCCACAGCATCAGCGACGGGCGCAATATCATTCCGATTCCGTCCGGGCTGCCGAGCCCGTCGATGGCGCTCGGCGTGCTGGGTATGCCGGGCATGACTGCGTACATGGGGCTGATGGACATAGGCCAACCGAAAGAGGGCGAGACTCTCGTGGTGGCGGCGGCGTCGGGCGCGGTCGGCTCGGTGGTCGGCCAGGTGGCGAAGATCAAAGGGCTGCGCACGGTTGGCGTGGCCGGCGGTGCCGAGAAGTGCAAATACGTGGTCGAGGAGCTGGGCTTTGACGCCTGCATCGATCACAAGGCTGCGGACTTTGCCGAGCAGTTGGCCAAGGCCTGCCCCGATGGCATCGACGTCTATTACGAGAACGTTGGTGGTCATGTGTTCGATGCGGTGGTGCCGTTGCTCAACCCCAAAGCGCGCATTCCGTTGTGCGGTCTGATCGCCGGTTACAACGCCACCGAAGCACCGAAAGGCCCGGATCGCTTGCCGATGCTGCAACGCACGCTGTTGACCAAGCGTGTGCGGATTCAGGGCTTCATCGTGTTTGATGACTACGGTGATCGTCAGCCGGAATTCATCAGCCACATGGTGCCGTGGGTGCGTGAGGGCAAGGTGAAGTTTCGCGAGGACGTGGTCGAGGGCCTGGAGCAGGCGCCTGACGCGTTTATCGGTCTGCTGGAAGGACGCAACTTCGGCAAACTGGTGGTGAAGGTCGCCCAGGACTGAGTATTTGACGCTGGCCAGAGGCGCGGGTATAAACCGCGTCTCGTTGTTTTGTCGGACTTTTTACCCATGAGCTTCAGCCCTTTGATTCGCCAACTGATCGACTCCCTGCGAATTCTGCCGGGTGTGGGTCAGAAAACTGCCCAGCGCATGGCGTTGCAGTTGCTCGAACGTGATCGCAGTGGCGGTCTGCGTCTGGCCCAGTCCTTGAGCCAGGCCATGGAAGGCGTCGGTCACTGCCGCCAGTGCCGTACGCTGACCGAAGACGATCTGTGCCCGCAATGCGCCGATACCCGTCGCGACGATACGTTGCTGTGCGTGGTGGAAGGGCCGATGGATGTTTATGCGGTCGAGCAGACCGGATTCCGTGGGCGTTACTTTGTGCTCAAGGGGCATTTGTCGCCGCTCGACGGGCTCGGGCCTGAGGCCATTGGCATTCCGCAGTTGATTGCGCGGATTGAAGAAGCCGGCACGTTTACCGAAGTGATCCTCGCCACCAACCCGACCGTGGAAGGTGAGGCGACGGCGCATTACATCGCTCAGCTCCTCAACAATAAAGGTTTGATCGCTTCGCGAATTGCTCACGGTGTGCCGTTGGGTGGTGAGCTGGAGCTGGTGGATGGCGGCACCTTGGCGCATTCGTTCGCCGGGCGTAAACCGATCGCCCTCTGATATTTATGGTGTCTGATTTGACGCCTTCGCGAGCAGGCTCGCTCCCACAATGAATTTGTGTCGTTTACAAATCCTCTGTGGGAGCGAGCCTGCTCGCGAATGGCATACCTCGGTTTGACTGATTCACACAATATTGTTGAAAACCAAGCAAGCGCTCGGTTAACTTCGGCGAACCCTTCCGTGGAGCTCGCCCATGCCTGCCTTTCAGGAATACTTCGACCCCAGCCACCAATTGGTCCGCGACAGCGTCAGACGTTTCGTCGAGCGTGAGATCCTGCCGGACATTGATCTGTGGGAAGAATCAGAAAGCTTCCCCCGTGAGCTGTACCTGAAGGCGGGTGCCGCAGGGATCCTCGGTATCGGCTACCCCGAAGCGCTGGGTGGCAGCCATGAAGGCGATGTGTTCGCCAAGGTGGCCGCCAGTGAAGAGTTGATGCGTTGCGGCTCGGGCGGCCTGGTGGCGGGGCTGGGGTCGCTGGATATCGGCCTGCCACCGATCGTCAAATGGGCGCGGCCCGAGGTGCGCGACCGCGTGGTCCCACAAGTGCTCAGTGGCGAGAAGATCAGTGCACTGGCCATCACCGAGCCCGGCGGCGGTTCCGACGTCGCCAACCTGCAAACCCGCGCCGTGCTTGACGGCGAGTTCTACCGGGTCAGCGGCAGCAAAACCTTTATCACCAGTGGCGTGCGCGCCGACTTTTATACCGTCGCGGTACGCACGGGGGCGCCCGGTTTCGGCGGCATCAGTCTGCTGCTGATCGAAAAGGGTACGCCGGGTTTCACCGTTGGCCGCCAACTGAAGAAAATGGGCTGGTGGGCGTCGGACACGGCTGAATTGTTCTTCGACGATTGCCAGGTGCCTGTGGGAAATCTGATCGGTGCCGAGAACATGGGCTTCGCCTGCATCATGGGCAACTTTCAGAGCGAGCGGCTGGCGTTGGCGCTGATGGCCAACATGACATCGCAGCTTGCACTTGAGGAGAGCCTGAAGTGGGCACGCGAGCGTGAAGCGTTCGGCAAGCCGATCGGCAAGTTTCAGGTGATCAAGCATCGTCTCGCCGAAATGGCCACGGCGCTGGAAGTGTCGCGCGAGTTCACGTATCGGCAGGCAGCCAAAATGGCCGCGGGCAAAAGTGTGATCAAGGAAATTTCCATGGCGAAGAACTTTGCCACGGACACCTCCGACCGGATCACCACCGAGGCGGTGCAGATTCTGGGCGGGATGGGTTATATGCGCGAGAGTCTGGTCGAGCGGCTGTATCGGGATAACCGCATTCTTTCGATTGGCGGCGGGACGCGGGAAGTGATGAACGAGATCATCAGCAAGCAGATGGGGCTTTAAGTCATGTGGTGAGGCGACTGACGCCTTCGCGAGCAAGCTCGCTCCCACAGGGGATTTGTGAGCGGCACAGATCCAATGTGGGAGCGAGCCTGCTCGCGAAGGCTGACTTACAGACGCTACTTACTTATCAGTCAACGCAAACTGCGTCAGGCAGAACGTAGGAATCCCCATATCCCCCAGACGCTGTGAACCACCCAGCTCCGGCAGATCGATGATCGCCGCCGCCTCGTGCACCCGCGCACCCATGCGGCGGATCAGGTTGGCCGCAGCAATCAGCGTCCCGCCGGTGGCGATCAAATCGTCAAACATCACCACCGAATCACCTTCACACAGGCTGTCGGCGTGGACTTCCAGAAACGCTTCGCCGTACTCGGTGGCGTAACCCTCGGCCAACACGTCCGCCGGCAATTTGCCTTGTTTGCGAAACAGCACCAGCGGCTTGTTCAGTTGATAAGCCAGCACCGAACCGATCAGGAAACCGCGGGCGTCCATCGCGCCGATGTGGGTGAAGTCGGCTTCCACATAGCGGTGGGCGAAGCTGTCCATCACCAGGCGCAGGGCCGTTGGCGACTGGAACAGCGGGGTGATGTCGCGAAAGATCACGCCCGGTTTCGGGAAGTCGATCACAGGGCGGATCAGGGATTTGATGTCGAAGGAGTCGAAGACCATCGTCGAGGTGTCCTGGCAGGGCTGCAAACGGCGCAGTATACCCGCGGCTGAATCGATTCGCTCGGCCGCGGGTCGAGATCAACCGTCGAGCGAGCCGCCGGCCAGGGCGCAGAGCTGGATCGGGTCGAGGATGTGAATCTCTTTGCCCTCGGCAGCGATCAGCTCGTTTTGCTGGAAACGCGTGAACACGCGCGACACGGTTTCCACCGCCAGACCCAGGTAGTTGCCGATTTCATTGCGCGACATGCTCAGGCGGAACTGGTTGGCCGAAAATCCGCGAGCACGGAAGCGCGCCGACAGATTGACCAGGAAGGTAGCGATGCGCTCGTCGGCAGTTTTTTTCGACAGCAGCAACATCATTTGCTGATCGTCGCGAATTTCCCGGCTCATCACGCGCATCAACTGGCGGCGCAGTTGCGGCAGTTGCAGGGCCAGTTCATCGAGGCGTTCGAAAGGAATTTCGCAGACCGACGTGGTTTCCAGTGCCTGGGCGGAAACCGGGTGTTTCTCGGTGTCCATGCCGGACAGGCCGACCAGTTCACTCGGCAGGTGGAAACCAGTGAGTTGCTCTTCGCCAGCATCACTCAGGCTGAACGTCTTCAGGGCGCCGGAGCGTACTGCATAAACGGAATCGAACGTGTCGCCCTGGCGGAACAGGAACTCACCCTTTTTCAACGGGCGGCCCCGTTTAACGATTTCGTCCAGCGCATCCATGTCTTCCAGATTCAGAGAAAGTGGCAGGCAGAGAGGGGCCAGGCTGCAATCCTTGCAATGGGCCTGGCTGTGAGCGCGCAGTTTAACTGGCTCGGACATTTCTTTAATCCTTGTGGGAAAACACACATAAGACGTAAGGGTAACCCACGGGGGGACATTCAGGCCAGTCTGTGGCGAGATTGCCATAACGGCGTAAAGCCGCAGGGCAAGTGGCCGATAAGGTGGTATCAGAACGCATGCAAGGAATCGAATCGATGACGGCCATTGGTACGCTGGGCCTTGGTAGCAGCGGTGTTGAAGCGCTGTCGGAGGCGTTTAAAAACACGGCCGACAAGCACCACGACGCTGAATCGACAACAGGGACAACCCCGACCTTGGTCGAGGGCGTCAAAGTGTCGCTGTCCGGTGCCTCGATCGAGAAGTCGGCCAGTGCCGGCGGTGACAATCGCGACATCGAAGAAAGCGGCTTGCCCGAGAATATCCAGCAATTGCTGAAGATGATCCGCAATTTGCAGCAGCAGATCGCCGAAAAGAACGCGCGCATCAAAGCCGTCATGGCCGACAAGACGCTCTCCACGGAAGTGAAGATCGCCAAACTCGCCGCCCTCAGAGGTGCCATTGCCGCGCTGAACAACGGTCTGATTACCGCCAATCTGTCCCTGTCCAAAGTCATGAACCAGTCCGACCTGACGCCGGAACAAACCATGAAAACCGCCTCGTTGCTGATGAAAAACTAAATCACCCGCGAGAAACGCTGGCGGTTCTGCTGTTCGAGGTACGCATCGAACACCATGCACACTGAACGCACCAACAGTCGTCCTGCCGGCAGTACTTCGATCCGCTGACTGTCCAGCGTAATCAGACCATCCTCTGCCATGCCTTGCAGTTGTGGCCACAGAGCACCGAAATAGCCCTGGAAGTCGATGTTGAATTGCTGCTCGATCTTGATGAATTCCAGGCTGAAGTTGCAGATCAACTGCTGAATAACCGCCCGACGCAAGCGGTCATCGGCGTTACACACCAGCCCACGGCTGGTCGCCAGTTGCGCGGAGGCGAGGGTGTTCTGGTATTCGTTGAGATCGCTGCTGTTCTGGCAGTAAAGGTCGCCTATCTGGCTGATCGCCGACACGCCCAGACCAATCAGATCGCAATGACCGTGAGTTGTGTAGCCCTGGAAGTTGCGCTGCAGGGTTTCTTCTTCCTGAGCTATCGCCAGTTCATCGTCGGGCAGCGCGAAGTGGTCCATGCCGATGTAGCGGTAACCGGCGGCGGTCAGTTGCTCAATGGTGCGCTGGAGCATTTCCAGTTTCTGCGCCGGACTCGGCAGTTCGTTGGCGTTGATCCGCCGCTGCGGCATGAAGCGTTCCGGCAGGTGCGCGTAGTTGAACACCGAGAGCCGGTCCGGCTGCAGGCTGATGACTTCCTCGACGGTGCGCGCGAAGTTGTCCAGGGTCTGCTTGGGCAGGCCGTAGATCAGATCGATGTTGATCGAGCGAAATTGCAGGGTGCGCGCGGCGTCGATCACGGCGCGGGTTTCTTCCAGGCTTTGCAGGCGATTGACCGCCCGTTGCACCGCCGGATCAAGATCTTGCAGGCCGATGCTGACCCGGTTGAAACCCAGTTCGCGTAGCAGGCCCATGGTTGACCAGTCGGCTTCACGCGGATCGATTTCGATGCCGTAATCGCCGGAGTCGTCATCGAGCAGATTGAAGTGCTTGCGCAGGTGCGCCATCAATTGGCGCAGCTCATCGTGGCTGAGAAAGGTCGGAGTGCCGCCGCCGAAGTGCAGTTGTTCGACTTTCTGCGCCGGGTCGAGATGGCAGGCGATCAGCTGGATTTCCTGTTCGAGCCGTTGCAGATAGGGCTGGGCGCGACCGCGATCCTTGGTGATGACCTTGTTGCAGGCGCAGTAGTAACAGATGTTCGCGCAGAACGGCACATGCACATAAAGCGACAACGGGCGCAGGGCCTTGCGGCTGTCGCGCAGGGCATGGAACAGGTCGAATGTGCCGACCTGACTGTTGAATTGCACGGCCGTCGGATACGAGGTGTAACGCGGCCCCGCCAGGTCGTAGCGGCGGATCAGATCAGTGTCCCAACGAATGGCGTCGAGCATGCGGGCATTCCCCGGATAGGCTGGCAGTGTGGCGAGTCTAGGGGAGGGCGTGCGGGGGCATCTTGATTTGCATCAACGGTGGTTGAAGGCTTGGCCCGGTTTTTGTGGTGAGGGGATTTATCCCCGATGGCCCGCGAAGCGCGCGCCACATTCCAACAGTCATAACGTGCCGACAGGTTTACGACTGCTTCGCAGCCGGTCGGGGATAAATCCCCTCACCACAGTAGATATCACTGGATCAAAGCCTTGCTTAAGGTCAGTGGCCCATCAACCAATGCTGATGGGGGCCGGGTAAGGTCCAGATACCGAACAGAATCACTAGAACCCCGCCCGCCATGCGCACGCTACGTTTGCGCAGCAGCGCAGTCACCCGTTCCGCCGCCAGCCCGGTGGCGAGCAAAACCGGCCAAGTCCCCAGCCCGAACGCGAGCATCAACAACGCACTGTCCAGCGCATTGCCCTGGCTCGCCGACCACAGCAGTGTGCTGTAAACCAGTCCGCACGGCAGCCAGCCCCACAAGGCGCCGAGCAGCAAGGCGCGGGGCAGGCTCGACACTGGCAGCAGGCGGTTGGCTACCGGTTGGATGTAACGCCACAAACCGCGCCCAAGGCTTTCGATGCGGGTCAGTCCGCTCCACCAACCGGCCAGATACAAGCCCATGGCAATCAGCAACAGCCCGGCCAGCACGCGCATAAACAGCGCAGCGGGGCTGTTGGCCACCGCCCAACCGGCGAGGCCGATCAGCAATCCGGCTGTCGCATAACTGAGAATTCGCCCAAGGTTATAGGCCAGCAGCAAGCGAAAGCGCCGACTGCGCTGCTCCTTGGGAATCGCCAGCGTCAGCGCGCCCATCAAACCGCCGCACATCCCCAAGCAATGGCCGCCACCCAGCAGGCCGAGGATCAGTGCCGAAACCAGCAGTGGTGCCAGTTCAAGCATGGGGTGGTGCCTTGTCGTCCGGTTTGCTGGCGTTGGCTTCGTCCACGGCGGCGGTGTGGTTCGGGTCCTGATCGTCGAACAGGATGCTGTGGGCCGGGCTGTCGAGGTCGTCGTACTGACCGCTGTCCACCGCCCAGAAGAAGATGTACACGGCGATGGCCACGATCAGCAGCGCGGCCGGAATCATCACGTAGAGAGCTGGCATCTGTACTCCAGGCCCGCGCGGCTCAGGCCGGCAGCGGGCGGGTGTCTGACGAGGGGCGGGCGACCGGCGCGCTCGGCAGGCGAGTCAGGCGCAGGGCGTTGAGCACCACGGTCAACGAACTGATCGACATGCCGACCGCCGCCCACACTGGAGTGATCCAGCCGAGGGCGGCGAACGGCAACATGAGGCCATTGTACAGCGCGGCCCACAGCAGGTTCTCGATGATTACCCGGCGGGTGCGTCGCGCCAGTGTGAACGCTTGCACCAAGGCGTCGAGACGGTTGGACAGCAGCACTGCATCGGCGCTGGTTTTCGCCAGATCGGTGGCCGAGCCCATGGCTACGCTGATGTCGGCGGCGGCCAAAACCGGCACATCGTTGACCCCGTCGCCGAGCATCAGCACTTTGCGACCTTCCTTGTGCAACTGTTGCAATACTTGCAGCTTGTCGTCCGGGCGCAGGCCACCTCGTGCCTCGTCGATACCCAGTTCGGCAGCGACACTGGCGACCATTGGCGAACTGTCGCCGGACAACAGCAAGGTACGCCAGCCGCGCGCCTTGCAAGCGGCAAGCAGGGCGGGCGCATCGTCGCGTAGACGGTCGTCGAGGACGAACCAGGCCAGTGGTCCCGAGCTGTCACCGAGCAGCAGCCACTGGCCTGGCTCATCCGGCATCGTTGGCATCAGGGCGCCGCTAAGGGCGCAGACAAATTCCGCCTGGCCGATGCGCAAACGCTGTTCGCCGACCAATCCTTCGAGACCAAGCCCCGGTGTGCTCTGGACTTCTTCAGCCGCCAAAGGTGCACGGCCGAAGGCGCGGGCAATCGGATGTTCCGAACGGTTCTCCAGCGCGGCGGCAAGGCTCAGGCATTGATCGCTGTTCAGAGAGCCCAGCGGACGGATCGAACGCAGCACCAGTCGGCCTTCGGTCAGCGTCCCGGTCTTGTCGAAGATCACCGTGTCGATCTGATTCAAACCTTCCAGCACATGACCGCGGGTCAGCAGCAGACCGAGTTTGTGCAGGGTGCCAGTAGCAGCAGTAAGCGCAGTCGGCGTCGCCAGCGACAGTGCGCAAGGGCAAGTCGCAACCAGCATGGCGAGGACGATCCAGAAGGCGCGCGATGAATCCAGCTGCCACCACAACAGGCCGATGGCGGCGGCGGCGATCAGTGACAACAGCAAGAACCATTGCGCGGCGCGGTCGGCGATCTCTGCCAGTCGCGGTTTCTCGGCCTGAGCGCGATCGAGCAAACGGACGATGGCCGACAGGCGCGTGTCGTGACCCAAGGCCTGCACTTGCACGGTCAGCGCACCTTCGACGTTGAGCGTGCCGGCTGTCACGGCATCGCCCGGCATACGCGGCTGCGGCAGGTATTCACCAGTGAGCAGCGACTCATCGATGCTCGATTGGCCGTCGAGAATCTTGCCGTCCGCCGGCAGAATCGAACCCGGTTGCACCAGAATCTGATCGCCAAGGCGCAATTCGCTGAGCAGGATGCGCTCGCTCTGGCCGGCCTCGTCGAGTCGCAGGCACGAGGCGGGCAGCAGATTGACAAGCTGTGCAGTGGCTGCGGCCGTGCGTTCTCGGGCACGGCGTTCCAGATAACGTCCGGCGAGCAGAAACAGGGCAAACATGCCGACTGCATCGAAATACAGTTCGCCGACGCCAGTGATCGACGTCCAGATCCCGGCGATGTAGGCGCTGCCAATCGCCAGCGACACCGAGACGTCCATGGTCAGGTGGCGGGTGCGCAGGTCACGCATGGCGCCTTTGAAAAACGGTGCGCAGCTGTAGAACACGATTGGCGTGGTCAGAAACAGCGCAACCCAGCGCAGAATCGTGTGCAGTTCGGGACTGAGATCGATGTTGAATTCCGGCCAGGTCGCCATGGTCGCCATCATCGCCTGGAACCACAGCAGGCCCGCGACGCCAAGCTGACGCAGGGCAAGGCGGTTTTCACTGGCCAGTTGTTCGCTGGCGCGGTCGGCCTGATACGGGTGGGCGGCGTAACCGATGTGCCGCAGTTCGGCGAGGATCTGGCTCAGCGGCAATTGCCCGTCGGCCCAACGCACATGCAAGCGATGGTTGGAAAGGTTCAAACGGGCTTCGGCGACTGCCGGCAGCGTGCGCAGGTGTTTCTCGATCAGCCAGCCGCAGGCAGCGCAACTGATGCCTTCCATCAACAGGGTGGTTTCGGCGAGATCGCCTTCATGGCGCACGAAGGGTTTCTGCACATCGGCGCGGTCGTACAGCGCCAGTTCGTCGACCAGTTGCACCGGCAGCGCGTCGGGATTGGCCGAGGCTTCGCTGCGGTGCCGGTAATAGCTTTCCAGACCACCGGCCACGATGGCTTCGGCCACAGCCTGGCAGCCGGGGCAGCAGAACTCGCGGGACTCCCCGAGTACGACGGCGGTGAAGCGGCTGCCGGACGGGACGGGCAGGGCGCAGTGGTAGCAGGGGAGTGGGGTGGTCATGGCATCTTTGAGGGGGCAAGCCCTTGTATTTGAGTTGTCCGCTTGCCCTCACCCCAGCCCTCTCCCGGAGGGAGAGGGAGCCGATTGATGTTGGCCGCGGAAGCAGCTTCATTCGCTGACATCGTCACTGTCGTACACACAACATGCAAACGCTCGAGATCAGTCCCCTCTCCTGGGGGAGAGGGTTAGGGTGAGGGGGATTCTGAAGGTGACTTACTTCTTCAGGTCTTCGGCGCCTTGCAGCGGTTCATCACCGAGCAGGAGCTCCTTGTCATGATTGACCAGTTCTTCTTCGAACATCCGCCACACGTGATCATCCTGCGACCCCAGCAACTCGACAAACCGGCGGCCGTCGATCTTGTCGCTCAACTGGCCGATGTAACGGCCCTGTTCTGTTTCGCTGCGGGTCAGGACGATCTTGCGATCCTTCTCCGGCTGGGTCGGTGAGATCAGGTTCAGCTCCAGCGTTTTTGGCTGACTGTCGCCGCTCAAACGCAGGTCGACTTCGCCGGTCACGTCATCCAGATGCACGGCAGCGCGCATCTTCAGCGTCTGCGCCAGCAGTTCGCGATCCAGCGAGCGGTTGATGCCTTTGCCGGCCTCGTAGTAATTGTCGTTGACCAGATTGTCCGGGTTATTCACCGCAATGGTCACCATGGACAGGGTCAGCGTCACCGAACAGGCCAGAATCGCGATGATGATCCAGGGCCAAAGGTGCTTGTACCAGGGACTTGCGGCGTTTGCTGCGGGCATGTTCAGTTCTCTCAACGGATTTGTGGGCCGATGAATCGGCTCTTGGCTTCAACGTGGACGCTGTCGTCATCGGCATCCTTGAGGATGAATTTCACCTCGTTGGTGCTCGATGGTAATTGTTCCGGTGCGCTCGACAACTCGACCGGCATACTGAAAATCTCCCCCGCCTGAACCTTGATCTCGCGTTTGCCTTGCAGACGCAGATCCGGCAGGCCGGCGGCTTCCAGCACGTAGGTGTGGTCGCGCTGATCCTTGTTCATGATTTTCAGGCTGTAGACGTTTTCGATCCGGCCTTCGGCGTTTTCGCGGTACAGCACGCGATCCTTGCTGACGTCGAAACCCACCAGCGAACGCATGACGAACGCCGTCACCAACAGGCTGATCATCGCCAGCAACACCACCGCATAGCCGATCAGGCGAGGCCGCAGTTTATGGGTTTTCTGGCCGGACAGGTTGTGCTCGGTGGTGTAGCTGATCAGGCCGCGCGGGTAATCCATCTTGTCCATGATGCTGTCGCAGGCGTCGATGCATGCCGCGCAGCCGATGCACTCGATCTGCAGGCCGTCGCGGATGTCGATGCCGGTCGGGCAGACCTGGACGCACATGGTGCAGTCGATGCAGTCGCCCAGGCCCTGAGCCTTGTAGTCGATGCCTTTCTTGCGCGGGCCACGGCTTTCGCCACGACGCGGGTCGTAGGAAACGATCAGTGTGTCCTTGTCGAACATCACGCTCTGGAAGCGCGCGTACGGGCACATGTAAATGCACACTTGCTCACGCAACCAGCCGGCGTTGCCGTACGTGGCGAGGGTGAAGAAACCGACCCAGAAATACGACCAGCCATCGGCTTGCCCGGTGAAGAATTCGAAGACCAGTTCGCGGATAGGCGAGAAATAGCCGACGAAGGTCATGCCGGTGACGAAGCCGATCAACAGCCACAGCGAGTGCTTGGCGAGTTTGCGCAGTAACTTGTTGCCGCTCATCGGCGCCTTGTCGAGCTTGATCCGCTGGTTGCGGTCGCCCTCGGTGACCTTCTCGCACCACATGAAAATCCACGTCCACACACTTTGCGGGCAGGTATAGCCGCACCAGACGCGGCCGGCATAAACGGTGATGAAGAACAGGCCGAATGCCGCAATGATCAGCAGGCCCGAGAGCAGAATGAAATCTTGTGGCCAGAAGGTGGCGCCAAAGATGAAGAACTTGCGCTCCGGCAAGTTCCACCACACGGCTTGATGGCCGCCCCAGTTCAGCCAGACCGTACCGAAATACAGCAGGAACAGCGCGGCGCCGCCCATCATCCGCAGATTGCGGAACAGTCCGGTGAAAGCCCGGGTGTAGATTTTTTCTCGAGAGGCGTAAAGATCGACGCTGTTGTTCGCGTTTTTGCTCGGTGGCGTGACGTCGTGTACCGGAATCTGGTTACTCATCATTGCATCCCACGGCAGTGGAAAAATGCCTCGGTCGATACGTGCCGACCGCGGTCAGAAAGGGCGTTGCAGTGGCCCAATGATACGCCTGTCACCCCGACGAACGGGTGCGACCTTTGGTCGCGTTGGGGAAAATCAATTGATGGTGTAGTGATCTGGGTCAATTGACTTCTGCGCCTCAACGGTTTTGCGCATGCAGATGGGAGAGTCTAGGTGATTCATGACCTTCTTGCTGGCGCGTCGAGTTCAGCATTCGCTGTAATGGATGCTTGAAAAAGTTTCAGGTCAGTTAAATGGAAGTTGGTTGGCTGTTTGTTTGTACTGCTGAAATATATTAATTTAATTGCCTCGGGTTTGGCCTTTGATGTTTTCTGTTTTTTCCAATATGTTGATTTCAGCAATATTGATTTGCTTTTAACTTTCTAACTTTATATGGAAATGAATACGATGGCTTCTCATGGAGTTCTACGATTTTTGCTCGGCATTTTTTTGTTATCTTCGGCTACTTGGGTTCAGGCGTTAGAGGGAACTCCTCGACATATGGTGTTTGCCTCTGATACCCAGTATCCCTGGACAGACAAAACGGATAGCCAGCAACCGGAGTCCGATGCGGACTTCAAAGTCCGCTCGAAATGGCTGGTTGAAACGCAACTTGCCAGTATTGCTGCTTTTCGCAACAGCCAGGGTGGGCAGGCACAGGTGCCACTCATGATCAATGGCGATATCACAGCGTTTGGTCATGGTTGGCAGCGTTCTTACATGAAGGCTGCATTGGATCAGCACTTCAAGGGCGAGTATCTGTACGGTCTGGGTAATCACGATTATGAAAACAATGTCGACGATTGTTTTAGCAATAGCTGCGCGGCGGGCAGTATCGTTGAGTTTAAAGAACATCATGAAAACAAGGTGGATAACTTTGACTTGAAGATCACCAGTGGTTTCTTGAGCAATACTTATTCGGGCAGTCTCGCTTACTCAACGAATATCGGTGAAGTCCATCTGGTTCAACTCAATAATGAGCCGACGTATACGGCCCGAATTGCGCATGCACTAAACCCCACTACTTTCAATATCAACAGCGCCTTGGATTGGCTGGAAAAAGATCTCAGTACCGCCAAGACTCAAGGTTACGCCATCATCATCAACATGCATAAGCCGTTTGATATGCAGGGTAACGAGGCGCAACTGAGACGCTTCCGTGAAATGCTCGATAAATATCAGGTCACTGCTGTATTTGCCGGTCATTTGCATCAGGATGGCGGTAGTTCTTACTGGCTGGGCAATGTGCCGATGTACCTGAGTGGGGCAACCTCGCAACAAACCTACCTGATCACCAGTTTCACCGAGGATCGCAAGCAACTGCAGATCTATCTGGTGGAGAACAATAAATGGCAGAACCGGAAGTTGATCGATACGATCCCGGTGAAATCAATCTGGGCCAGGCGTCCATGAAAAAGGCCCCGCCAATTCTCGTTGGCGGGGCCTTTTCAGTTGTTTCATGCGTTGGCGGCGAGCCAGGGGTTTATCAAATGAACACCGCTCATTTCAAAGTCTGCGACATTACGGGTGACGACCGTCAATCCGTGTACAAGCGCGGTGGCGGCGATCAGCGCGTCGCATTCATTGGAGCGATCAGGGACATGCAGTTGTGCGCATCGTGTGGCAACTGCGCTATCAACCGACAGGATTCTTCCCGAGAACGCAGGTTTGACGTGACGCTCCAGCCAGTTACGCAGCAGGCCACCTTGGGGAGGGTCTCGGCGCTCGATGCGCAGAATGCCGGTTTCCAGTTCGAGCACAGTCATTGCCGACAAATACAGGTTTGCCGCAGGGATGCTGTTAGCCCAGGCCACCACTTGTTTATCGGCTTGGGGTTTTCGCAATTCAGAAATCACATTGGTATCGAGTAGAAACATCAGGACAGATCCACACTACGAGGAATAATGATGGCGCGCTCTGGTTCGAATTCGATTTCCGAAGCGCCAGGCATGACCAGCAGATCAACGATGCTGGTCTGATTGCCCGTCAGTTTTTGGTACTCCTCAATGCTTAGCAGCACATGTGCAGGCTTGCCACGATCAGTAATGATGACCGGGCCTTGGTGCGCAGCTTTTTTGGCACCACTTGTGTCTTGATTGAATTCGCGGCTGGAAATGGTCGTGATGGCCATCATGTTCGGCCTCCAGAAGTTCTGATGTAGAAACGTTACTACCATGAGGGTGTCCCTGCAATCGGAAAACTGGGTGGGGACGATCGGCTTGTCACCGTCACTTCGACTGAGCGAAAGCACGCCCGCAAGCTGGCGGGCGTGCTGGGTGTTTCGGTTGGCGTTTGATGTACTGCACTGATCAGAGCAATCGGCCGCCTCCGAGGCCGTCCAGGCCACCGCCGTTGCCTGGACTGGCCAGGGCTCGGAGAGCTGAATCTGCGGATTTGGCGGGTTCTGGTGCAGGACGGAGAAAGTCGTCGGGATGGTGCGGTAATGGCTTGGCTGGCAGTGTGATTTTGTCATTCTTAAACATGCGACTTCATCCTTGAAGTTAACCCGATGTCGATCATCGGGATCGGCAAAACGCTACAGGGCCTCGGTATCCGGGTCTATTGGGTAAATGTCTCAAGTGATGACTATGCAATAAAAAAGGCCCCGCCAATTCTCATTGGCGGGGCCATTTTTATTGCGTGAAGCGTGGGCCTTACTGCGCCTCGGCTTCCGCTGGTTTCTCACCATGGGACAGGCTGTAAACATACGCCGCCAGCAGGTGCACCTTGTCGTTGCCTTGCAACTGCTCCTGCGCAGGCATCTGGCCCTGACGGCCGTAACGGATGGTCTGCTGCAGTTGCGCGAAGCTCGAACCGTAGATGAACGCGCCCGGGTGAGTCAGGTCAGGCGCGCCCATGGCTGGGGTGCCTTTACCCGCCGGGCCGTGGCAAGCCACGCAGTTGGCGGCGAACAGTTTGCCGCCGTTGGCCGGATCAGCCTTGGTGCCTTCCGGCAGTTTGCGGCCATCAAGATTAGTGATCACGTAAGCGGCGACGTCGGCAACGCCTTGTTCACCAATCACTTCGGCCCAGGCCGGCATCACGGCGTGACGACCGCCCATGATGGTGGTCTTGATGGTTTCCGGCTCGCCGCCCCAGCGCCAGTCGGCGTCGGTCAGGTTAGGGAAACCATAGGCACCCTTGGCGTCGGAACCGTGGCAGACCGAGCAGTTGGAGGCGAACAGACGGCCGCCCATCTTCAGCGCTTGTGGGTCCTTGGCGACTTCCTCGATCGGCATGGCAGCGAATTTGGCGAAAATCGGACCGAACTTGGCGTCCGAACGAGCCATTTCCTTTTCCCACTCGTGAACGCCGGTCCAGCCAGTCTGGCCGTTGGCGAACGCGGTCTGCTTGTCGGTATCAAGGTAGTTGTAGCCCGGCAGCAGGCCTTTCCAGTTACCCAGGCCCGGGTACAGCACCAGATAACCCAGTGCAAACACGATGGTGCCCACGAACAGCATGAACCACCATTTCGGCAGTGGGTTGTCGTACTCCTCGATCCCGTCGAAGGAGTGGCCGACCGTCTCGTCCGTCTGTTCGCTGCGCTGGCCCTTGCGGGTCGACAGCAGCAGCCAGGTCAGGGCGAAGATCGTACCGAGACTGAGGACTGTGACGTACAGACTCCAGAATGTAGTCATTCTTTGTTACTCCTAGAAGCTTGCTCGACGTGCTTGATGGCTTCGGGATCATCCGCAAAAGGCAGCAAGGTCGCGTCTTCAAACTCCGACTTGCGCTTGGGGCTGAACACCCACAGCGCCAGACCGATGAAGGCCACCATCACGACAACGGTGCCCAGGCCACGAATCATCCCGATATCCATCTAATTCACCGTTTGCTTTTGATGATGGTGCCCAGGCCTTGCAGATAGGCCACCAGCGCGTCCATTTCGGTTTTGCCCTTCACGGCATCTTTGGCACCGGCGATGTCTTCGTCGGTGTAAGGGACGCCGAGCGTGCGCAACACTTCCATTTTCTTGGCCGTGTCTTTGCCGTCGAGCTTGTTTTCCACGAGGAACGGGTAAGCCGGCATTTTCGACTCTGGGACGACGTTGCGCGGGTTGTACAAGTGCGCACGTTGCCAGTCATCGGAGTAACGACCGCCCACACGGGCCAGGTCCGGACCGGTACGTTTGGAACCCCACAGGAACGGGTGATCCCAGACGCTTTCACCGGCGACGGAGTAGTGGCCATAGCGTTCGGTTTCAGCGCGGAACGGACGGATCATCTGCGAGTGGCAGCCGACACAGCCGTTGGCGATGTAAACGTCGCGGCCTTCCAGTTCCAGCGCCGAACGTGGCTTCATGCCTTCGACCGGCTTGTTGGTGACGTCCTGGAAAAACAGCGGAACGATTTGGGTCAGGCCGCCAACGCTGACAGCGATGACCATGAAGAAGGCCAGCAGGCCAATATTCTTCTCGACAGCTTCATGCTTCATCAGTGAGCTCCAACGACAGCGATCTGGGCAGCGGCTTCGGCTTCAGCCGGGTTCGAGGCGCGCACGGTGCGCCAGACGTTGTAAGCCATCAGGAACATGCCGCTGGCGAAGAATGCACCGCCCAGCGCACGGACGATGTAGCCCGGGTGGCTGGCTTGCAGCGCTTCAACGAACGAGTAGGTGAGGGTGCCGTCGTCGTTGATTGCACGCCACATCAGGCCTTGGGTGATGCCGTTGACCCACATCGACGCGATGTACAGCACGGTGCCGATGGTCGCGAGCCAGAAGTGCGCGTTGATCAGGCCGGTGCTGTGCATCTGCGCGCGACCGAACAGGCGCGGGATCATGTGGTAGATCGCGCCGATCGAGATCATCGCCACCCAGCCCAGAGCGCCGGCGTGTACGTGGCCGATGGTCCAGTCGGTGTAGTGCGAGAGCGAGTTGACGGTCTTGATCGCCATCATCGGACCTTCGAAGGTCGACATGCCGTAGAACGCCAGGGAAACCACGAGGAAACGCAGGATCGGGTCGGTGCGCAATTTATGCCACGCGCCCGACAGGGTCATCATGCCGTTGATCATGCCGCCCCAGCTTGGCGCCAGCAGAATGATCGACATCGCCATGCCCAGCGATTGAGCCCAATCCGGCAGCGCGGTGTAGTGCAGGTGGTGCGGGCCAGCCCAGATGTACAGGGTGATCAGTGCCCAGAAGTGCACGATCGACAGGCGATAGGAGTAGATCGGACGTTCGGCCTGTTTCGGCACGAAGTAGTACATCATCCCGAGGAAACCGGTGGTCAGGAAAAAGCCTACGGCGTTGTGGCCGTACCACCACTGGATCATCGCGTCGGTGGCGCCGGAGTAGGCGGAGTAGGACTTGAACAGGCTGACCGGCAGCGACATGTGGTTGACGATGTGCAGCATCGCGGTCACGACGATGAAGGCGCCGTAGAACCAGTTGCCGACGTAGATGTGCTTGGTGTTGCGCTTAGTGATGGTGCCGAAGAACACCAGACCGTAGGTGACCCAGACAATGGCCAGCAGAATGGCGAGCGGCCATTCCAGTTCCGCGTATTCCTTGGTGGTGGTGTAACCCAGCGGCAAGGTAATGATTGCGCCGACGATCACCGCTTGCCAGCCCCAGAAGGTGAAGGCGGCGAGGCTGTCGGAAATCAGTCGCGTCTGGCAGGTTCGCTGCACGACATAGTAGGAAGTGGCAAACAGTGCACAGCCACCGAAGGCAAAAATCACCAGGTTTGTGTGCAACGGGCGCAGGCGTCCAAAGCTCGTCCACGGCAGACCGAAGTTCAATTCCGGCCAGACCAGTTGCGAGGCGATGAAGACACCGAGCCCCATGCCAAGGATCCCCCAGACCACCGTCATGATGGCGAACTGGCGGACTACCTTATAGTTATAAGCAGTCGGACTGATTGCTGTGCTCATTCTAAGGTTCCACGGTTTGGGTGTTTTATTAGGATTAGAATCGGCCGCAAGTATGCAGAGAGCAGGGGGTCATTGCAACGCGCCATGACCTGGGTCAATGCTTTCCAGCGCTGATTCTGCGGCCTTTCCATGCGCCGCGTAAGGTCAAAATTGGCCTCGGACAAAATGTCGCAGCGGACGAAAAAAGCGAGGGGTTCAGATCGCGCGTAACGGGGTGTGTTCAAACGGCCTGTTCGGGTGACGGACGGCAAATGGCACGACAGCCGGTATCTGCCGGCCTTTGCGGCCACGTCAGTCAGCCGGTTCGAAGAACACAGCGGTTAGCGTTGACCTGGAACCGGCACGAGCCAGTCCGCATCGACCAAGCGTAGACCCGAATCCGGGGAACCGAAAGGAGAGGGTGTAAAGGGGTGCGACAATGCGTCGCAAAGGGGTGGGGATCTGCCGCACCGAGAATGGTGCGGCAGAGGTGTGTGCAATGATTACTTTTTATTGTCTTCAGTAATCAGGTTGTCTGTATTCAATCCATGGCTAAGGCTGTACACATAAGCTGCCAGCAATTGCACTTTATCGTTGCCCAGCAGTTCGTTCTGCGCCGGCATGTGCCCCTGACGACCATGGCGAATGGTCTGCTCAAGCTGGGTCAGGCTGGTGCCGTAGATGAATCCGGCCGGGTGCGTCAGGTTCGGTGCGCCCATGGCTTCAGTGCCGTTGCCGGTTGCCCCGTGGCAGGCGACGCACGTGGTGCTGAACGCCTGCTGCCCGGCTTGCAGATCTGCCTTGCTGTCGGCTGGCAATGGCAGACCAGCCAGTTCGTGACGCACGTATGCGGCGACGTTCTTCACCCCAGCCTCGCCGAGCACTTCGCCCCAGGCGGGCATGGCCGCCATCCGGCCACCCATGATGGTGGTCTTGATGGTGTCGGCATTACCGCCCCAGCGCCAGTCGCTGTCGGCCAGGTTAGGGAAACCGAATGCCCCCTTGGCGTCCGAGCCGTGGCACACCGAGCAGTTTGAGGCGAACAAGCGGCCACCCATTTTCAGCGCCTGTGGGTCCTTCGCTACTTCTTCCACTGGCATGGCGGCAAATTTGGCGAAGATCGGGCCGAATTTGGCGTCAGCCTTGTTCATCTCCTTTTCCCACTCATGCACGCCGGTCCAGCCGTCCTCGTAGCCGGGCAGGATGCCTTTCCAGTTACCCAGGCCCGGATACAGAATCAGATAGCCCACGGAAAACACCAGCGTGCCGGCGAACAGCATGAACCACCACTGCGGCAGCGGGTTGTCGTACTCCTCGATGCCGTCGAAGCTGTGGCCCATGGTCTGGTCGACGCTGCCCTTGGTCTCGCCCCGGCGTGTGCCGATCAGCAGCCACGTCAGGCCGATCAGGCTGCCGATGGTCAGTACGCAGATCCACGTACTCCAGAAGGTGGTCATGGCCGGGTACTCCTTGGTTCAGATGCTGGGGGGGGGTCGGGTTGCGGCTCGTCGGCGAACGGCAGCAGGCGTGCTTCGGCAAATTCCGGATTGCGCTTGCCGTTGAACACCCAAAGCGTCAGGCCGACGAAGGCGACAAACACCACGACCGTGCCGAGGCCGCGAATCAGGCCTGCACTCATTTCAATGACCATCGTGCTCACCTCTTGCTCTTGATCGCAGTGCCGAGCACTTGCAGGTAGGAGACGAGGGCATCCATTTCGGTCTTGCCCTTGAGGCTGGCCACCGCACCGCTGATGTCGTCGTCGGTGTACGGCACGCCGAGGGTGCGCAGGGTCTTGAGCTTGGTTTCGGTGTGGCTGCTGTCGACCGCTTGCGTGACCAGCCATGGGTAGGCCGGCATTTTCGACTCGGGCACGACGTTGCGCGGGTTGTACAAGTGCGCACGGTGCCAGTCATCCGAGTAACGCGCGCCGACCCGGGCAAGGTCCGGACCGGTACGTTTCGAACCCCACAGGAACGGGTGATCCCACACGCTTTCACCGGCCACCGAGTAGTGCCCGTAGCGTTCGGTTTCGGCGCGGAACGGCCGGATCATCTGCGAGTGGCAACCGACGCAGCCTTCGCGGATGTAGATGTCGCGACCTTCCAGTTGCAGCGCGGTGTAGGGCTTCATGCCTTCCACCGGTTTGTTGGTGACGTCCTGGAAGAACAGCGGGACGATCTGGGTCAGGCCGCCGATGCTCACGGCGAACACCATCAGCAACATCAGCAGGCCGACGTTCTTTTCAATCGTTTCGTGTTTCATGGCGGACTCCTCAGGCCATCTGCGCGGCGGCAACGACGTCAGCAGGCTGCGAGGCCCGCACGGTGCGCCAGGTGTTGTAAGCCATCAGGAACATGCCGCTGAGGAAGATCGCCCCACCAATCAGCCGCACGACAAAACCTGGGTGGCTGGCCACCAGGGTTTCGACGAAGGAGTAGGTCAGCGTGCCGTCCTCGTTCACCGCACGCCACATCAGGCCCTGGGCGATGCCGTTGACCCACATCGAAGCGATGTAGAGCACGGTGCCGATGGTCGCGAGCCAGAAGTGCGCGTTGATCAAACCGATGCTGTGCATCTGCTCTTTGCCGAAGACTTTCGGGATCATGTGGTACAGCGCGCCGATCGAGATCATTGCCACCCAGCCCAGAGCGCCAGCGTGAACGTGGCCGATGGTCCAGTCGGTGTAGTGGGAGAGGGCGTTGACGGTCTTGATCGCCATCATCGGACCTTCGAAGGTCGACATGCCGTAGAACGCCAGCGACACCACGAGGAAGCGCAGGATCGGGTCGCTGCGCAACTTATGCCACGCGCCCGAGAGGGTCATCATGCCGTTGATCATGCCGCCCCAGCTCGGTGCCAGTAGCACCAGCGACATCACCATGCCCAGCGACTGTGCCCAGTCCGGCAGCGCGGTGTAGTGCAAGTGGTGCGGGCCGGCCCAGATGTACAGGGTGATCAGCGCCCAGAAGTGCACGATAGACAAACGATAGGAATACACCGGACGCTCGGCCTGTTTCGGCACGAAGTAGTACATCATCCCGAGGAAACCGGCGGTGAGGAAAAAGCCCACGGCGTTGTGGCCGTACCACCATTGCACCATCGCGTCGGTCGCACCGGCATACACCGAGTAGGACTTGGTGAAACTCACCGGCAATTCCAGGTTATTGACGATGTGCAGAATCGCCACGGTGATGATGAACGCACCGAAGAACCAATTGCCGACATAAATGTGCTTGGTCTTGCGCTGCATGATCGTGCCGAAAAACACAACCGCGTAGGCGACCCAGACGATGGTGATCAGGATGTCGATCGGCCATTCCAGCTCGGCGTATTCCTTGGAACTGGTGTAACCCAGCGGCAGGCTGATTGCCGCCAACAGGATTACAAGCTGCCAGCCCCAGAAGCAGAACGCGGCGATTTTCGGCGCAAACAGCTGAGTCTGGCAGGTGCGCTGCACCGAGTAGAACGAACTGGCGAACAGCGCGCAGCCACCGAAGGCGAAGATCACCGCGTTGGTGTGCAGCGGGCGCAAGCGGCCGAAACTGGTCCAGGGCAAATTGAAGTTGAGTTCGGGCCAGACCAATTGAGCCGCGAGAAAAACCCCGAGGCCCATGCCGACGATGCCCCACACCACCGTCATAATGGCGAATTGGCGGACCACCTTGTAGTTGTAGGCGGTACTGATAGAAGTGTTCATGGTTCCCCATCCACGGTTCAGCCGAAGTGAGCGCACGCAGAAAACGCTGCGAATCCTTCGTCTGGAGTTATAGGCAGACTAAAAGCGAGGCAAGCATGGACAAACAGCACAAGGCCAGTATTGACGGGGATCAATGGGCGCAGTGCGTACGTGATCATGGGTGGTTATGGGATGCGGCTGTGGGTGAGGCTTCGGCGACGTTGATCCTTGCGCATGGGGCGGGTGCGCCGATGGATAGCGAGTGGATGACGGATATGGCTGGGCGCCTTGCTGGGCTTGGGGTGAACGTGTTGCGGTTCGAGTTTCCGTATATGGCGCAGCGGCGGGTGGATGGGGGCAAGCGGCCGCCGAATCCTGCGGCGAAACTGCTTGAGTGCTGGCGTGAGGTTTTCTCTGAAGTGCGACGTCATGTCACTGGGGTTTTGGCGATTGGTGGGAAGTCGATGGGGGGGCGGATGGCGAGTCTTTTGGCCGATGAGTTGGGCGCTGATGCCTTGGTTTGCCTGGGTTATCCGTTTTATGCGGTGGGCAAACCGGAGAAGCCGCGGGTTGAGCATTTGGCTGGTTTGCAGACGCGGACGTTGATTGTGCAGGGGGAGCGGGATGCGCTGGGTAATCGTGAGGCGGTTGAGGCTTATTCGTTATCGCCGAGTATTGAGGTGTTTTGGCTTGTGGCGGGGGATCATGACCTGAAGCCGCTCAAGGTTTCCGGGTTTACGCATGAGCAGCATTTGGCCAGTGCCGCGCAGAAAGTAGCCGAGTTTCTCAGCAGCTGACCGAGCTGGTCTGAGATTTTGAACTGCATGAAGATCTGCTCCCTTTCCCCTCGCCCCCATGGGGGAGAGGGCTGGGGTGAGGGGGATCGATTTCAGTCACGACATATTTTTTGGGTACATATCCATTGCTGCGGTAACGGCCACTTAGGGTTTCGCCCTGACGGCGACTCACTTTTTTTACAAACGCCTAAAAAAAGTAAGCAAAAAAACGCTTGCTCCTACGTGCGGCCCGCTCGCTGGGGCTCGGGGTTCCTTCGCTCCGGGATCGATCCGGGCGCAGCGTCTCCGGTTTGCTGCGCTGCACCTCCTCTCGCTGTGTTTGGCTTCGCCAAACGGTCGCTGCGCTCCCACGCCCAGATCGATCCCTCCACTCAGCCTTCCGACGTCGCCCGTGGATCAAGATCAAAAGCCGCAGCCGAGCTAACGCTCATCCTTTGAGTGGGGCGGCATGCGCCGCGTGCGGGGTGTACTCATTCTTGTGGGAGCTGGCTTGCCAGCGATGGCGGCCTGCGAGCCGACCAATCTCTTGCTGGTGTACCCGGCGCAACTGTAGGAGCGAGCCTGCTCGCGAAAGCGGCCTGACAAACAACATCAAAACAACAGGCCAACTTCCCGCTTTTTCTGCCCATAAACGCAATCCCGCGAGCACGTTTAAACTACACAACCCGTTACGCCATCGGGCCTACAACACCTTGCGCCGTTACCTACGCGTACGCCAGAATCCGCCGGCTTACACGGCTATGCAGTGGGCTATATCGTTCCCCTGTCACTGAAAAACAGTGATCGGGTTTGGTAGCCCGCTTCGAAACCGTCGTATGGCGTCACCGTAAGCAGTCCCTTTTTGGGGCTCAGATTTTTATGGTGGACATGCGTGGGGCTCACTCGTGAGCGCCGGGTTTCCCGTTTCGACCGGTCTACCAACCCACGTATGGCCACCACCCAATCGTTTGGTAGCGAGGGTGATGGCTCCTAATATTCGAAACTGGAGTTACACCAATGTTCAAAATCACACCCAACCCACCGCACACCGATCCGATCCCCCACGACCCTGCGCTCGACCCGCAAAAGGTAAAAGAGGCAACCGATCGCGCCCTCGACTACTACCTCAAACCCGAAGACCTGGCGGCTCCGCCAAAATCGCCCAAGTTTCGCCCCGTGTTTCTCGTTGACCCCACGCTGGATGACGAAACCCTGCTCGTCGAAGCCTGTGAATCGCTGTCGTACGCCCATGCCATTGCCGGTAATATCGCCAACTCGGTGGGTGGCCCGGAGCGCAAACCGCTGCTGGCGCTGCAACAGGTGATCATGCTGAACGAGCTGTTGGTCAATCGACTATTGGATAAACTCCGTTTGCCGCAATAGTTGCGAAGCCGATGAGTGGGGCGTTTGCCCCGCTCATCGCACAGAAGCCGTACCGCCTAATGCTGATTCATTGATCGGTTCTTGTCAGTTTGAACGTTCCGTTCGGCCACAAACGATAACCTTCGGATTTGAACGTTGCGGTGAAGTCACCGGTGACGGTGCCTGTTGTCCGGTCCAGTCTGATTGTAAGTTCCGCGTCATCGGCATCGACTGTTGCGAATCCCGTGAAACCCGGTGGGGCAGGTATCGAATGGATATGGGCAACATGCAACCCTTTGCCGTCATTCAGTTTGTAGGTGTACTCCATCAAATCTTCATCGAGATAAGGCACGCTCAGAAGAAAGCTAAAGTAGTTTTCTTCGTCCAACGATCCGGTCGAACCGGCAAAGACCCAACTTTCTTCGCCGGTAGGCGCGAAGACGCTATAGGCGAACGAGCTGTGTTGAGCGTTGATGGGCTCAGCCCCGAAACTCCAGTGAAAATCATTGGTGGCGGGCTGGAAACTGTTTTGCTTCGTGATGAAAATGCACTTCGCGCTCATGATGAAATCCTTCTCCGTGTATGAACAAAGACAGGTGAGAACACCTGGGTGCCATTGAAGGTTCTTTAATGAACGCGCGTCTACTGTAAAACCTGACAGCTAGACAGCGTCGGGCAAGTGTGGATGCGTAGGCAAACCAAGGTAGTCAGCGAATTCCGGCTCTGGCGCCATCCATTTCCGACCTGCAATAAAAAACCCGGAAGCTTTCGCTGTCCGGGTTTTTGTTATCGCCAGTTCAATCAGCGGTTAAACCGCTCCACCAACGAATACTGCGTATTGGCCGTCTTCGTCAGCTCTTCACTCAGCAATGCCGAGTTGTGCGCCTGTTCCGAGGTCTGATCCGCCAGTTCCGAAATATTGCTGATGTTGCGGCTGATTTCTTCGGCCACCGCACTTTGCTCTTCGGTCGCGGCGGCGATCTGGGTGGTCATGTCGGTGATGTTGGCCACCGCTTCGCTGATGCCGACCAGTGCCTGATCCGCTTCCAGGACTCGCGCCACACCTTCTTCCGCCTGGCGATGCCCGGCTTCCATGGTTTGCACGGCGCTCGAAGCAGTCTGCTGCAACTTGGCGATCAGCGCATGAATCTGCCCAGTCGATTCGCTGGTGCGTTGCGCCAATTGACGCACTTCGTCAGCCACCACGGCAAACCCACGGCCCATCTCGCCGGCACGGGCCGCTTCGATGGCGGCGTTGAGGGCGAGCAGGTTGGTCTGGTCGGCGATGCCTTTGATCACGTCGACCACGCCGCCGATTTCGTCGCTGTCCTTGGCCAGTTGGGTCACGGTCAGGCCGGTTTCACCGACCACCACCGACAGGCGCTGGATGGCTTCGCGGGTTTCGCCGGCGATGTCGCGGCCGCGACCGGTCAGGCGATTGGCCTCTTGAGTGGCATCAGCCGTGCGCTGCACGTGGCTGGCGACTTCCTGAGTGGTTGCGGCCATCTGGTTGACGGCGGTGGCGACCTGTTCGGTTTCCACGCGCTGACGTTCCAGGCCGGTAGAGCTGCTGTGCGCCAGTCGGTCGGACTGTTTGGCCTGATCGGTCAGGTGTTCGGCGGTGTCCTGCAGACGGGTCAGGCAGGTTTTCAAACGGGCTTCCTGGCTGAGGATCGACATTTCCAGACGTGCCTGGGCGCCACGGCTGTCGGTGTACATCTGCGCGATCAACGGGTCGGACGTGGTCTGCCCGGCCAGACGCAGCAGGCGTTTGAGCCCGCGTTGTTGCCATTGCAAACCCATCAGGCCCAGCGGCACCGACAGACCGGCCGCCAAAGCAAAGCCCCACTGCGAGTTCAGGGTTGCGCCGATCACGAAACCCAACTGACTCACCAGAATGAACGGCAGCCAGTCTTGCAGCACCGGCAGCCATTTATCGCTGGAAGGGATCGCCGACTTGCCCTGGTTGATGCGTTGGTAGAGCGCTTCGGCACGGCGGATCTGTTCGGCGGTGGGTTTGATCCGCACCGACTCGTAACCGACCACTTGATTGCCTTCAAACACCGGTGTCACGTAGGCGTTAACCCAGTAGTGGTCCCCGGACTTGCAGCGATTCTTGACAATGCCCATCCATGGCAAGCCTTGTTTCAGTGTGCCCCACATGTGCGAAAACACCGCGGCCGGGGCGTCGGGGTGACGAACCAGGTTGTGCGGCGCGCGGATCAGTTCCTCACGCGAAAACCCGCTGATCTCGACGAAAGCGTCGTTGCAGTAGGTGATCATGCCCTTGGCGTCGGTTGTGGAAATCAACCGTTGCTGAGCCGGGAAAGTCCGTTCGCGTTGTGTGATGGGCTGGTTATTACGCATGGTTTTTCAATCCGCAAGGCTTTGAAAGGTTGTCGGCGGTGTCAGCTTTTTATTGAAATTTTTTTTCAGATTTATGTACGGCGTCGCAAAACCGGCCTTGCTTCAGCCCGCGAGCATCGGATAGGTGAACAAGCCGAAATGCAGCAGGTTCAGCCCGAAATGCGTGGCGATCGCCGCGCCGAGTCCGCCAAAACGGTAGGCCAGACCATAGCCGACACCTGCCAGACCCGCCAGCAACACCCATGTCCAGCCAGCGCCGATATGCGCCAGTGCGAACAATGATGAAGCCAGCAGCAGGGCGAGATTTTCGCCGTATGGCAGGTGCTTGAAGCGTCGGCTCAGGCCGCCCTGTATATAGCCGCGAAACAGCGCTTCCTCGACCAGCGTCACCAGCAGCAGATTATTCAGCACCCACAGCCACGCCTGATCCGGCCACTTCGGCGCCCAGGCGATCACGCCCAGCAACACAGCCCCGCCGAGGGCGAGGATCGCGCTCAAGGTCAGGGCGAGAGCGCTGGCGTACACCGTCAGGCGCAATGAACGCCGCTCGACAATCCATGGGCAGACCAGCAACAGCCAGAGGCCGATCAGCGGTTTGTCCTGATTCAGGTACATCGAGAACGGTACGGCGTTGTCGGTGAAGCGTTGCGGGTCGATGGCGCGACCGTTGTAGAAACCGGGCAACCAATGCAACGCCAGCGCCAACGCCAGAACGACGAACAGACCGTGACCGAGATAGCGCGCGACCGGCACGTGTTGCTGACGTACGGCAAAACCGGCGAAGAGCAGAAGCCCGACAGAAATCAGCGCGAGCCAGCCGAGTTGGCCGTAACTCAGCGCCAATCCGTAGCCGATACCGAGAAGTGCCAGATAAAGCCATGGCAGAGACTTCATGGAGGGTCCTTGTGCAGATTTTGTGGAAGGGCTTTCTACACGGACGGGCGGCGGGGGACAAGTGAAGGTGAAGAGCAAAGCAGGGGCTGAAGCCAGTGACAGCCGACCTGTAGGAGCTGCCGAAGGCTGCGATCTTTTGATCTTGATCTTGAAAAAGCCAAAGTCAAAAGATCGCAGCCTTCGGCAGCTCCTACAGGGTTTTGTGGATGGCTGAGGATCAGCGCAAGTTGAGTTTCGCCGCCGCGCGCCCGGTGATTTCCGTGCGCAGTTTCAACGATGGCGCCGCACGCAGCCGGGCTTCATCGACGATTGCGCTCGGCGCTGTATCGGGGCTGCCGGCATTGAACGGCGGTGCCGGCGCGTACTCAAGTTGCAACTGCACCAGTTGCGCCGTATCGGCATCAACCAGTTCAGCCGCCAGCACCAGCGCAAAATCGATCCCGGCAGTAATCCCGCCACCGGTAAACAGATTGCCGTCACGCACCACCCGATCCTTCACCGCAATCGCGCCCAGTGTCGGCAGCAGATCGTGATACGCCCAGTGCGTGGTTGCGCGTTTGCCTTGCAGCAGGCCCGCCGCGCCAAGCACCAACGAGCCGGTGCACACCGACGTCACGTAACGCGCCTGCGCCGCCTGACGTTTGATGAAGCTCAGCGTCTGCTCATCTTCCATCAGCGGCCCGACGCCACCGCCACCGGGCACACAGATCACATCCAGATCCGGACAGTCCTCGAACGTGGTGGTCGGCTTGAGCAGCAACCCGGTGCTGGCGGTGACCGGCATCAGATCCTTCCAGATCAGATGCACCTGCACGCCCGGCAGCGAAGCGAGCACGTCGTATGGCCCGGTCAGATCCAATTGCTGAACCTGCGGAAACAACAGAAAACCGATCTGCAGCGTCATCGTTCTTGCTCCATTAAAAGGGGTGGACGGCTTCACTGTAGGCGCGTAGGTTTTGGCGCATACGCCAATTACCCCACGAATTACGCCAAATGCCCAAAGCCATCCACGTACTCGCGTTTGCCAACATGCAGATCCTCGATGTCACAGGTCCCTTGCAGGTATTCGCCTCGGCCAATGATCTCGCCCGTCAGCGCGGCTTGCCGGTTCCTTATGCGCCGTCAGTGATTGCCAGCGAGGGCGGGGCGGTGATGTCGTCGGCGGGGTTGGCGGTGCTGGCCGAACCGTTACCGGTGGAGCCGAGCGATACGCTGATCATCGCGGGCGGCTGGGGGATTTATTCCGCCGCTGAAGATGTGTCACTCGTGGACTGGGTGCGGGAACACGCCGCGAAATGCCGGCGCGTGGCCTCGGTGTGCACCGGGGCATTTTTGCTCGCGGCCAGTGGCTGGCTCGACGGTCGTCGCGTCGTCACCCACTGGACCCGTTGCGAGCAACTGGCGCAGCAGCACCCTAACTTGCAAGTCGAGGCCAATCCGATCTTCATCAACGACGGCCCGGTCTGGACTTCGGCAGGCGTCACTGCCGGCATCGATCTGGCGCTGGCCATGGTCGAGGAAGACCTCGGCCGCGACATCGCGCTGGACGTCGCCCGGCATCTGGTGGTGTTCCTCAAACGCCCGGGCGGGCAGTCACAGTTCAGCGTGACGTTGTCGCTGCAGAATCAGGGCAATCGTTTCGATGACTTGCATGCCTGGATCGCCGAAAACCTGACCTGCGATCTCGGCGTGCCGACGTTGGCCGAACAAGCCGGAATGAGCGAACGCAGCTTCGTCCGCCACTACCGCGCCGACACCGGCCAGACCCCGGCGCGGGCTATCGAGTTGATCCGCGTCGAGACCGCGCGGCGGCTGCTCGGTGATACCGGGCTGCCGGTCAAACGAATTGCTGCCAATTGCGGGTTTGGCAGTGAAGAGACATTGCGCCGCAGTTTCCTGCGCGCTATCGGCGTGACGCCTCAGGCTTATCGGGAGCGGTTTTCGGCGAGTGCCGCTGTTCCTTAAGCCTCAGCTTCCGCCACCTGATTGAAATACTTCGTCCGATCCGGGGTAAACGTCACCACCATCTTCGTCCGTGAACACGTCAGCGAGCGCTCATCACTCAAATCGATATCCAGATCTTCTCCGCGCAACCCTTGCCATTGGGCGAGGTATTTCAGTGAGCCGTACTTCTCGTTTTTCTTCAGGCTGCGGCTGACGCCACCTTTCCAGCCGAGCACCGGCAATTCACCCGCGAGGCATTGTAGAGCGAGGTCGGGGAAGCGGGTGGCGCGCTGGCGGCCGATTTCCCAGCATTTGATCAGGCCTTTGTCGGCGGCTTCCCACAGTTGGGTGCGGGTCAGGCCGGTGCGCAGGGGGGAATTGATGGTGCGCTGGACGTGCTGGGACATTCTGGTTCCTTGAATTCGGGTTTTGTTGGACAGCTCCGCTGTGCCCGTTGCGTTGGATGGTAGGGGCGGATGTAACAGCTGGCAACAAGGTATTTCAGGGTGTAAGTGCAAGTTGCGGGGGGAGGGATTGAGTGGTGGTGTTTAGCGAATGTAGGAACTGAGCCGCGCAACTGTGGTGAGGGGATTTATCCCCGACCGGCTGCGCAGCAGTCGCAAAGTCAGTGAATGCGGTATTTCTGGAGGATTGCTTGTGGAGGGTTTGGGGCTGCTTCGCAGCCCATCGGGGATAAATCCCCTCGCCACAGGGAGTGACTGATTGTAGGAATTAGTCTTGCTGCGAGTGGGAGGTGGCAAATGTCCGACAGACTCCGATGACAATTACGGCTGCCACTCACTCTTTTCCCCACTCAAGCGCCTATCGAGAAAACTCGCTGCACTGATCAATGCCAGATGCGTCAGCGCCTGGGGTGTATTGCCCAGATGCCGCCCATGACTGTCGAACTCTTCGGCGTACAGCCCCAACGGATTGGCGTAGCGCAGCAGTTGTTCGAATTCCAGATGGGCCTTTTCCACTTGCCCGGCACGGGCCAGGCATTCGACATACCAGAATGAACACGCAGCAAACGCGCCTTCAGTGCCGGTCAAACCGTCGATGTTGGCGTCATCATTGCGGTAGCGATAAACCATGCCGTCGCGCACCAGCGTCTTTTCGATGGCCTCAAGCGTCGACAGCCAGCGCGGGTCCTTCGCGCTGACGAAACGCACCAGCGGCATCAACAGCATTGAACCATCCAGCGCAGTGCCGCCCTTGTACTGCACGAAATGCCCGCGTTCTTCGTCCCAGAAGTTGTCCCAGATGTCGGCGTAGATCGCTTGGCGAGTCTGATCCCATTGCGCGAACGGTGCCGGCAGCGAGCGCTTCGAGGCCAGCCGAATCGCCCGGTCCAAAGCCACCCAGCACATCAGCCGCGAGTGCAGAAAGTGATGTTGCTCACCACGCATTTCCCAAATGCCTACATCCTTGGTCTGCCATGTCTCACAAACCTGATCGACCACTTCGCGCACGTGTTTCCAGCCTTCGTGGGAAATCGCGTCACCGTACTTGTTGACCAGATACACCGCGTCCATCAACTCACCAAAGATGTCGAGCTGGATCTGGTCATACGCGCCATTGCCGATCCTGACCGGTTGCGCACCGCCATGGCCTGACAGGTGGGTCAATTCGGTTTCAGGCAATTCCTGACGACCGTCGATGGAGTACAGAATGTTCAGTGTCATCGGTTGGCCACAGCAATCGCTGACCCGTCCGCGTAGCCAGCCCATGTAGGCGTTGGCTTCACTGACGAAACCCAGACGCATGAACGCGTAAACCGTGAACGAGGCATCGCGGATCCAGGTGTAGCGATAGTCCCAGTTGCGCTCGCCGCCGGGGGTTTCCGGCAGGCCGAAGGTGGCTGCGGCGAGGATCGCACCGTGTTTGCGTGAGGTCAGCAGCTTGAGCGCGAGGGCGGAGCGGTTGACCATTTCCCGCCAGCGTCCGCGATAAATCGACTGACCGATCCAGTCGCGCCAGAACTTCAGGGTGCGCTCCATGCAGAAGTCTCCGGCACCTTCGGCAAAGCGCGGATCGTCGGTGGCGCCGAGCATGAAGGCGGCGGTCTGATTCTGTTTGAGGGTGAAGCGGGCAACCGCTGCATCTGCGTCGACTTGCATGGGCTGATCCGAAGCCAGACGCAGTGTTGGTTGCCCTGTGGCACTGAACACCACGTCTTTTTGATCCAGCTGCGCACGGGTGTCGGCGCGGGAATAGTCGTGACGAACGGCGCAGCGCATGTGGAACGTCGCCTCGCCACTGACCACCCGCACCCGGCGCATCAGCAGTGGCAAG
The DNA here is from genome assembly GCF_059716105.1 of Pseudomonas sp. LBUM1652. Taxonomy (NCBI): domain Bacteria; kingdom Pseudomonadati; phylum Pseudomonadota; class Gammaproteobacteria; order Pseudomonadales; family Pseudomonadaceae; genus Pseudomonas; species Pseudomonas sp. LBUM1652. The sequence goes on from NZ_CP166804.1 coordinate 2,195,529, forward strand.
TCATCTTCACTGTCGCCCACCGGCAGCATGTCGGTGATTTCCACCACGGCATATTCACTGAGCCAGCGGGTTTGCAGGACGTTGGTGTCCGGCAGGTAAATCTGCTCGCGGCGGGCATCGGGCAAGTCCGGCGCCAGTTGAAAAATCCCTGCGTCAGGGGTGTCCAGCAGCGAACAGAAAATCGATGGGCTGTCGAACTCCGGCCAGCAGAAAAAATCCACGCTGCCCTTGTCGTTGACCAGTGCCGCACTGCGCATGTCGCCGATGATGCCGTGGGCGTCGATGGAGCTTTGTCGTTCTGGATGATGCTCAGCCATTGCCGCGAAACTCCGGATAGAGGCTCATGCCGCCGTCGATAAACAGGGTGGTGCCGACGATGTAATCGGCGGCATCGGAAGCGAGAAACACCACCGCGTTGGCGACGTCTTCGACATCGCCGATGCGACCGTAGGGAATCAGCTCAAGCAGTTTTTCGCCGGCCGCGCCTTCGGTGGCTTCTTTATTGATGGCCGTGCGAATCGCACCCGGCGCAATGCCGTTGATGCGAATGCGCTGATGGCTGACTTCCTGCGCCAGAGACTGCATCAACAGATCGACGCCGCCCTTGGACGCCGCGTAATTCACATGCCCGGCCCAAGGGATGCGCTGGTGCACCGAACTCATGTGAATGATCTTGCCGGCGGCCCGGGACACGCCTTCGCGCACGCCCTGGCGGTTGAAAATCCGCAGGGCGGCGCGGGCGCAGAGGAACTGGCCGGTGAGGTTGACGCCGATCACGGCGTTCCAGTCCGCCAACGACATGTCCATAACCGCCGCGTCTTTTTGCAGACCGGAATTGGCCACCAGAATGTCCAGCGAACCGAAGGCGTCGAGGGTCTCGGCGAACAGCCGTTCTACGTCATCTTCCTTTGACACATCGGCGCGAATGGCAATCGCCTGACCGCCGTCGGCGATGATCTGCCGGGCGAGTGCTTCGGCGGGTTCGGCCTGGCGGTTGTAGTTGATGACCACGGCGGCGCCGGCAGCGGCAAGGGCTTTGGCGGCGGCGTGGCCGATGCCGGAGCTGGCGCCGGTGATGAGGGCAACTTGGCGGGCGAGGGAAATCTGCATGAGTGTCAGGGCCTGAAGCGTTAGTCTTGAATAGCTGACTGGCCGGCGCAGGCGAGAGTTCAGTGAAAAAATAGCTGCCCCTGCCAGCCCAATGCGCTTTGAGGGGGCATCGCGTATTAAAACGATCGCTCAGATGTGATAACGCGAACTGTGTTTATGCCATTCCCGATTGCCCGCAATCCAAGTGGTCAAGCCGTTCAGATAGCGTTTGGTCAAAGGCGTGGCCGTGCTCAGCAATTGCTTTTCAAGCGTTACGTATTCCTGCATGACGGCATCATGAATATCCGCCGATTTATCGATGGCATCTTGAAGCGAGCAGTCGTGTCTGGCCGCCAGCAGGTAGGGAAGCTTGAAGTCTCCCGTTTCCTTGAGGTGCTCTTTGTAAGCGGAGTACAAGTCGTTGACCAACGTCGTGGCCAGTGCTGCCAGCGCGCTGATGTGGTGAATCTCCGGCTGGGAATACAGGTTGGCGGGTACTTCGTATCCCCCGATAGCATCAATCAGAACCTGACAAGGCCAGAAACTGTTGACCTGTCGGCTGGCCAGGTATTCCGCGATGGTGGGTTGGGTGCCATAGATACGCCACGGAGCTTCGGCAGCCATGGTGACAAACATGGCAATGGTGATTTGCCGGACTCGAGCCACTTGTGAGGGTGTGCAGAAATGACCCACGCGTGTCATGTAAGACAGCAATCCTCTGATCACCGGGTCGCGCGATTGTTGTTGCGAGAGTTCTTCATCGAAAGGCGCAGGCAAATAAACCGGGTCGATCGCCGTGATGGCGAACGACAGCATTTGGGCCACATTCTCAGGGCGGCCGCCAAGCGATTGGTCGTCACAATAATGGTCATCCACCGCGAACAATGCCGCGAAACACTGCGCTGCGAGCAGCAACCTGTCCGGATCGTCCGTGTCGGCATGGCACAACATTGCATAGCGGCCGAAGTCACTGGCGCGCAGTTTCTCGTGTTTACCGGCAAAGATACCCACGCTCGGTATCCACGCCATCAGACGCTCGTTGACCTCCTGGCCCAACGCCTCATCAATGCGTGTGGGTGGAGGGCAAAAGAGTTCGCGCACGACAAAGGGTGCAATTGCGCTGCGTGGTTGTGACGAGATCGTGGGCTGATTCATGGTGTGCTCCTGTTATCGACGCTGACTCAGGACACTGAACGCAATAGTCGGGTCCGTGCTTGACGGGCGAGTTCCTGCGTAAGTAACGGTGGGAATATAAATGCGCTTTGTCGGGAGAAAGCACACCTGTCAGGTCTGACAGGTGTGCAGGTTTTGCGACGGGTGGTGGAGTCACTCGCGGCTTACCAACCGCGCCCCGAGTTGACCCAGAAATTCACCGACAACGAGGTCGACACCGACTCGACCTGATGGAACCAGCCTTCCGGCAAAAACAGCAAATCTCCCGCCTCAAGTGTCACGCGCAGAAACGTCACATCCCGCGCCGCCGGGAAGCGTTCGTAGTCCGGCGCATCCGGGTTGAAATCGCAGCCATCCAGCCCGCCCTTGGGCGCGGTCGACCAGGTGCCGAGCGCTTCACGATGATGCGGTGCGGCGAGGGTGAATTTCTTCTGTCCCCACACCTGCGCAAACAGATTGTCGGTGTCATCGCGATGCAGCGGCGTCAGCGTGCCTTTGGGGCCGATCCAGATGCGCGGCGTAATGAACTGCGAGGGATCGAAGTAGCCCGGGTATTTGATCTGCTGCATCAATTGCGCCGGCAGAATGTTGTTGCCCATGTAGGCCGGCGGTTCGCCGTCTGTGCCTTTGGCTGCAGGCTTGTCCAGCGAAGCAATGAAGTCAGCCATGGAGGTGGAGCGGAAATCGCGCTCGGTGGAAAAGGTTTTCTTCACGTAATCGCCATGGCGGGTGATGCCTTGCAATTCGGCGAAATGCACCAGCGACTCTTCGCGACTCAATTTGAACAACGGCCAGTCATGCAGCGCGTTGCTGATCACCACGGGAATGCCATGGGGCAGATAGCGGCTCTTGAACTCGGTCACCGACAGCTCGCTGCGCGAACGTCGCTCGACGTTCAGTTGGGTCGGCAGGCCGGCGGTGAGCTTTTCACTGAAGCGCGGCGGCGTCGGGTAACGCTTGTTCATGTCGACTTTTTCCGCCACGGCGCCGCCGTGCATCGCATGCTCGATGATCTGCGGCAGCAGGGTCGCCAGGCCCATGTTGCCGCCGATCTTCAGGCGACCGCTGGCGAACAGTTCTTCGACGTTGGCCATGCCGCCCATGATCCCGAGGAAGTCGCGCTCGGCGACTTCGATGGTCACGTCAGGGCTCGCGTGTCGGCCAGACACGGTGCGACTGCTGGCCTTGACCTCGGACCAGTAGGCCTGCTGCGGGCCAAACACGAATTGAAAAACGCCTTCGATGCCGACGGCACCGGCATTGGCGAACAACTTGCCCAGGATGCTCTGCAGGTCCACGGTGAATCCTCATTATTGGTTTTGGCCTGAACAGTTAACGAGCGCCTGTGCAGAGGATTTAGCGGGCGCCGACTAATTTGATCGGGCCGCGATCCGTTTCTCTCTACAGACGAATTTTTTGAGGGGAGCGTGGTGACCAAGCTGACTCTGCTGTGCCTGCCGTACTCCGGCGCCAGCGCGATGGTCTACAGCCGCTGGCGGCCGAAGATGCCGCAATGGTTGCACTTGCAGCCGGTGGAACTGCCGGGGCGCGGCGCGCGGTTCGACGAGCCGCTGCACACCGACATGCGAGCGCTGGCGATGCAATTGGCCAAGGAATTGCGCCCGACACTCAAGACCCCGTACGCGCTGTTCGGTCATAGCCTCGGCGCGTTGCTGGCCTGCGAAATGGCGCATGCCTTGCGCGCGCTGGGATGTCCGGAGCCGGTGGCACTGTTTGCCTCGGGCACGGCGGCGCCTACGATGCGCGCCGATTACGATCGCGGCTTTGCCGAGCCGAAAACCGATGCCGAGCTGATCGAGCAGTTGCGCACGCTCAACGGGACGAGCGAGGAGGTGCTGGCCAATGCCGAGCTGATGAGCCTGACCTTGCCGATCCTGCGGGCGGACTTTCAGTTGTGCGGCAGGTTCGAACCCTTGCAGCGACCACTGCTCAACTGCCCGGTGCATGTGCTCGGCGGCAAGGCTGACCGAGCCACCACCGAGCAATTGATCGGCTGGAGCAAGGAAACCCGTGGCAGCTTCTCGGTGGACATGCTGGCCGGTGGGCACTTCTTCATCCATGAGCACGAAGCCAAAGTGCTGAAGGTGATCAAGGATCAACTGGATGTGCATCATCGCCGGCATGCCATGGCTGCAACAGCCTGACCAACGCCGTTTCCCCTGTAGGAGCTGCGGCACGCTGCGATCTTTTGATCTTGATCTTTAAAATCAAAAGATCGCAGCCTCGTTTCACTCGACAGCTCCTACAGGGAGCTGTACACAAAAAATCCCAGCCCCACCTCCCGCCTGACAGTTGTTCTCATTCGCTAATTTTTCCGGTCTGCATTCGTTTTATAGGGACGACGTGCCTTTGTGCTGCCTGCCTACTGATCCGGATGCCAAGAAATGAATGCAGAAGACTCCTTGAAACTCGCTCGCCGGTTTATCGGGTTGCCCCTGGAAAAGCGCCAGATGTTCCTTGCGGCCCTGCACAAGGAGGGCGTTGATTTCGCCCGGTTTCCGATTCCCGCCGGCATTGAGGCCGAGGATCGTCAGGCGCTGTCCTACGCGCAACGACGTATGTGGTTTCTCTGGCAACTTGATCCGCACAGCGGTGCCTACAACCTGCCGGGCGCTGTGCGTCTGAGCGGGCAGTTGAACCGTCGCGCACTGGAGCAAGCTTTTGCCAGCCTGGTCGAGCGCCATGAAACCCTGCGCACGGTGTTCGAGCGTCAGGCCGATGACAGCCTGCTGCAGGTGCCGGCGGCGGCACCGCTGGTCATCAACGTTGAGGATTTCTCTGGTCTGCCGGCCGTCGAACGTGAGCAGGCGGTCGTCTGCGCAGCGGAACAACAATCGGTGTTGCCGTTTGATCTGGCGGTTGGGCCGCTGTTGCGGGTGACGCTGCTCAAACTGGCCGAACAGGAGCATGTGCTGCTGCTGACCTTGCACCACATCGTTTCCGATGGCTGGTCGATGAACGTGCTGATCGATGAATTCATCCGTTGCTACGACGCGTTCGATGGCGGCCAGCAGCCGCAACTGGCGCCGCTGCCGATTCAGTACAGCGACTATGCCTTGTGGCAGCGCCGCTGGCTGGAGGCCGGCGAGCAGGCGCGCCAGCTCGATTACTGGCAGGCACAACTGGGCGACGAACATCCGGTGCTGGAATTGCCGCTGGATCACTCACGTCCAGCGATGCCGAGCTATCGCGGCACCCGCTACGAATTTGCCGTCGACGCGCAGTTGGCCGAGCAACTGCGCAACACCGCGCAGCAGCATCAAGTGACGTTGTTCATGCTCTTGCTCGGTGCGTTCAATGCGCTGCTGCATCGCTACACTGGCCAGACCGACATCCGCGTCGGCGTGCCGATTGCCAACCGCAACCGTGGAGAAATCGAAGGCCTGATCGGTTTCTTCGTCAACACCCAGGTGCTGCGCACGCAACTGGACGGCCAGACCCGTGTCGATTATCTGTTGCGCGCGATCAAGGAAACCGCCCTCGGTGCCCAGGCCCATCAGGATCTGCCGTTCGAGCAACTGGTCGAAGCGCTGAAACTGGAACGCAGCCTCAGCCACACGCCGCTGTTTCAGGTGATGTACAACCACCAGCCGCAAGTCGCCGATGTCGCCACGCTGAGCACCGCTTCGGGTCTGGCGCTGAGCGGTCTCGACTGGCAGAGCCGCACAACGCAGTTCGACCTGACCCTGGACACCTACGAGAAGGGCGGCAAGCTGCACGCCGCGCTGACCTACGCCAGCGACCTGTTCGACGCCGCGACCATCGAACGCATGGCTCGCCACTGGCTGCGTTTGCTGACAGCGATGGTCGCCGATCAGTCGCAGCGCGTCGGTGAGTTGCCACTGCTGGAGGCTGATGAGCAGCACACGCTGGTGCACCTCTGGAACGACACTTCGGCGGCTTATCCAATCGAGCAGCCCATTCATCAATTGATCGAAGCACAGGTTGCGCGCACGCCCGACGCGCCAGCGCTGGTGTTCGGTGAGCAGACCTTGAGCTACGCCGAACTGGATGTCCGGGCCAATCAACTGGCGCATCTGCTGCGTGAGCAAGGTGTGCGGGCGGACAGTCTGGTGGGCATCTGCGCCCAACGCTCGCTGGAAATGGTCGTCGGCCTGCTGGCCATCCTCAAGGCTGGTGGCGCCTATGTGCCGCTGGACCCGGAGTACCCGCAGGAACGTCTGGCCTACATGATCGAGGACAGCGGCATCACCTTGTTGCTGACGCAAGCGGCGCTGCTGACGTCGTTGCCGACGGACGGTGTGCAGGTCATTACGCTGGATCAGCCGGGCCTGCTCGACGGCTACAGTGAAAACCGTCCCGAAGTCAGCGTCGACCCGTTGAATCTTGCGTATGTGATTTACACCTCCGGCTCCACCGGCAAGCCCAAAGGTGCGGGCAACAGCCATGCGGCGCTGGTCAACCGCTTGTGCTGGATGCAGCAAGCCTACGGGTTGGACGCCGCTGATTCGGTGTTGCAGAAAACCCCGTTCAGTTTCGACGTGTCGGTGTGGGAATTTTTCTGGCCGCTGCTGACCGGCGCGCGGCTGATCGTGGCCGCCCCGGGTGCGCACCGCGATCCGCTGCAACTGATCGACACCATCAACCGCTATGGCATCAGCACGCTGCACTTTGTGCCGTCGATGTTGCAGGCGTTCATTCACGAACCGGGCGTCGAGACGTGTGCGGGTCTCAAGCGCATCGTCTGCAGCGGTGAAGCGCTGCCGCTGGATGCGCAACTGCAAGTCTTCGCCAAACTGCCGAACGCCGGCCTCTACAACCTGTACGGCCCGACCGAAGCGGCGATCGACGTCACTCACTGGACCTGCATCGACGAAGGCGCCGACAGCGTGCCGATCGGTCGACCGATCGCCAACCTGCGCACCCACGTGCTCGACGCCGAGCTGTTGCCGGTACCCAGTGGCGTGGCCGGCGAACTGTACTTGGGCGGGGCAGGGCTGGCGCGCAGTTATCACCAGCGCCCGGCACTGACCGCCGAACGTTTTGTGCCGTGCCCGTTCCATGATGGCGCGCGCCTGTACCGCACCGGTGACCGTGTGCGTCAGCGCGCCGACGGCGTGATCGAGTACTTGGGCCGTCTCGACCATCAGGTGAAGTTGCGCGGCTTGCGCATCGAACTCGGTGAAATCGAAACCCGCCTGATGCAGCACCCGCTGGTGCGCGAAGCGGTGGTGCTGGTGCAGGGCGGCAAGCATCTGGTGGCTTATCTGGTGCTGGAAACCGCCCAGCCGGACGAGCAATGGCAGCAGGACGTCAAAGCCTGGCTGCTCGGCAGTCTGCCGGAATTCATGGTGCCGACTTACCTGCTGACCCTGGACAAACTGCCGGTCACCGCCAACGGCAAACTGGATCGCAAAGCCCTGCCGCAACCGGACGCCGCACCGCAACAAGCCTTCGTTGCGCCGCAGGATGCGCTGCAAAAGGCCCTCGCGGCGATCTGGGAAGACGTGCTGGGTCTGGAGCGCGTCGGCCTTGAAGACAACTTCTTCGAACTGGGCGGCGACTCGATCATCTCCATCCAAGTGGTCAGCCGGGCGCGGCAGGCCGGGATCCGCGTCAGCCCGCGTGATCTGTTCCAATACCAGACCGTGCGCAGCCTCGCGTTGGTCGCGACGCTGGACAACCAGACCTCGGTGGATCAAGGGCCGGTAACCGGCGGCGCCGTACTCGGGCCGATCCAGCAACACTTTTTCAGCCGTGCGATGCCGGTGCGTGAGCACTGGAACCAGTCGCTGCTGCTGACCCCGCGTGAAACATTGAATGCGCAGTGGCTCGATGCAGCGCTGGCGCATGTCATCAACCATCACGACGCCTTGCGCCTGCGCTTTGTCGAAAACGCCGAAGGCTGGCAGCAAAGTCACGACACGCGGGTTGAAAGCGCTGACCTGTGGCGGCGCGACGCCGAGTCTGTCGAGCAGTTGAATGCCTTGTGCAATGAAGCCCAACGCAGTCTTGATCTGCAAAATGGCCCGTTGCTGCGCGCGTTGCTGGTGAACATGGCGGATGGCAGTCAGCGTCTGGCGCTGATCATTCATCACCTGGTGGTGGACGGGGTTTCCTGGCGCGTGCTGCTGGAAGATGTGCAGCAGGCTTATGAACAACTGGCGGCGGGGGGCGGCATTCAGTTGCTGGCAAAAACCACGTCCTTCCAGAGCTGGACGGCGCGCCTCGAAAGCCAAGCATCACGCTTCGACGAACAACTGAATTATTGGAAAACCCAGCATCAGGGTGCCCAGAGTCTGCCCTGCGAGCGCCCGGATGGCAGCTTGCAGAATCTGCATGGTGAGAAAATCGAATGGCGCCTCGACGCCGAGCGCACCCGGCAACTGTTGCAACAGGCGCCGGCAGCGTATCGCACGCAGGTCAACGATCTGCTGCTCACCGCACTGGCGCGAACCATCAGCCGCTGGAGCCAGCAACCGGGCACGCTGATCGAACTCGAAGGTCATGGCCGCGAAGACCTGTTCGATGACATCGACCTGAGTCGCACCTTAGGCTGGTTCACCAGCCTGTTCGCGGTCAACCTGAGCGCCGCCGACGATCTCGACGGCTCGATCAAGTCGATCAAGGAGCAACTGCGCGCGGTGCCGGACAAAGGTCTGGGCTACGGCGTGCTGCGTTATCTCGCGGCGCCGTCGGTACGCGCCGAACTTGAGTCGCTGCCGCCGCCGCGCATTACGTTCAACTATCTCGGCCAGTTCGACCGCCAGTTCGACGACGCGGCGCTGTTCGTGCCGTCCGCTGAAACCAGCGGTGTCGCGCAGGACCCGGCAGCGCCGTTGGCCAACTGGCTGACCGTTGAAAGCCAAGTGTATGGCGGCGAACTGTCGATGAGCTGGGGCTTCAGCCGCGAGATGTTCGACGGCGCGACCGTGCAGAAACTGGTGGACCAATACGCCAGCGAGTTGCACGCACTGATCGAACATTGCTGCACGCTGCAAGCCGCGCAAGCGACGCCGTCGGACTTCCCGCTGGCGCAGGTCACTCAGGCGCAACTCGATGCGTTGCCGGTGTCGGCCGGGCAACTCGATGACCTTTATCCACTGGCGCCGATGCAACAGGGTTTGCTGTTCCACACCCTCTACGAGCAGGCGGCGGGCGAATACATCAATCAGTTGCGCGTCGATGTGCAAGGCGTTGATCCCGAGCGCTTCCGCGCGGCGTGGCAGGCCACCGTCGACGCGCAGGACATTCTGCGCAGCGGTTTCGTCTGGCAGGGCGAGCTGACACAGCCGCTGCAGATCGTGCACAAGCAGGTGCAGTTGCCGTTTACCACGCTGGACTGGCGCAACCGCGACGACCAGCCAGCGGCGCTCGCAGCGCTGGCCGACGCCGAGCGTCAGCAAGGTTTTGACCTGTCCCATGCGCCGCTGCTGCGGCTGGTGCTGGTGCAGACCGGCGCCGAGCAGTGGCACCTGATTTACACCCATCACCACATCCTGATGGACGGCTGGAGCAACTCGCAGTTGCTCGGCGAAGTCTTGCAGCGTTACAGCGGTCGCACGCCGGTAACTGGCGGCGGACGCTATCGCGATTACATCGCCTGGCTGCAACGTCAGGACGGTCAACTCAGTCAGGACTTCTGGAGCGAGCAACTCGCTGCGCTGCAAGAGCCGACCCGACTGGCCCGCGCCGCTACCGGCGGGGAAAACCTCAGCGGTCACGGCGACCATTACCTGACGCTGGACGTGTCTCGCACACAAGCGCTGGAAGCGTTCGCACGGCAACAGAAAGTCACCGTCAACACCTTGGTGCAAGCCGCATGGCTGCTGTTGCTGCAACGCTACACCGGTCACGAAGCCGTAGCCTTCGGTGCCACCGTGGCCGGGCGCCCGGCGGAGCTGCCGGGTATCGAGCAACAGGTCGGTCTGTTCATCAATACCTTGCCGGTGATCGGCGCGCCGCGTCCGGATCAAACCGTCGGCCACTGGCTGCAAGCGGTGCAGGCACAGAACCTCAGCCTGCGCGACTTCGAACACACGCCGCTGGCGGACATTCAGCGCTGGGCCGGGCAGGGTGGCGAGGCGCTGTTCGACAACATTCTGGTGTTTGAAAACTACCCGATTGCCCAGGCGCTGAGTCAGGCCGGGCAGGGGCTGGTGTTCGGTGACGTAGGTAACCTGGAGCAGACGCATTACGCGCTGAGCGTTGCCGTGACATTGGGGCAGCAACTGGCGTTGCATTACAGCTTCGACCGTGGCCAGTTCGCCAGTGATGTGATCGAGGGCATCAGTGCGCATCTGCTGCAATTGCTTGAGCAATTTGCCGTGTCGGCTGAACGCAACCTCGGTGAAATCGCCCTGGCCAGCGCTGAGGAGCAGGCGCGCCAGCAAGCCGAAAACCACCCGCAGCCTTACCCGGTGGACATCGGCGTGCATCAGCGTATTGCCGAGCTGGCCGCTGAAAACCCGCAACGCACGGCGGTGATCTTCAACGGTCAGCGCTTCAGCTATGGCGAAATCGATCAGCGTGCCAACCAATTGGCCCACGCGCTGATCGCCCGTGGCGTCGGCCCGGAAACCCGCGTCGGGGTGGCCCTGCCGCGCAGCGAGGCGGTGATCGTCGCGCTGCTGGCGGTGCTCAAGGCGGGCGGTGCTTATGTGCCGCTGGACACCAGCTATCCGCGTGAACGTCTGGCCTACCTGATCGAGGATTCTGGGCTGGCACTGCTGATCAGCGATTCGTCGGTGTCGGCGCAATTGCCCGTGGCCGAATCGGTGCCGTTGCTGGAGATTGATCGCCTCGACCTGCGCGATTGGCCGATCATCGCGCCGCCCGTGCAACTCGATCCGCACAACCTCGCGTATGTGATTTACACCTCCGGTTCCACCGGCAATCCGAAAGGCGTCAGCGTCGCCCACGGCCCGTTGGCGATGCACTGCCAGGCCATCGGCCAGCGCTATGAAATGCGCGACAGCGACTGCGAATTCCACTTCATGTCGTTCGCCTTCGACGGCGCCCATGAGCGCTGGCTGACCAGCCTGACCCACGGCGCGTCGTTGCTGATCCGCGACGACACACTGTGGACACCGGAGCAGACCTACAACGCCATGATTGAACACGGCGTGACGGTGGTCGCGTTCCCGCCGGTGTACCTGCAACAACTGGCTGAACACGCCGAGCGCGTCGGCAATCCGCCGAAAGTGCGTATTTACTGCTTCGGCGGTGACGCGGTGCCGAACGCCAGTTTCGAGCGGGTCAAACGTGCGCTCGATCCGGACTACATCATCAACGGTTACGGCCCGACCGAAACCGTGGTCACCCCGCTGATCTGGAAGGCCGGCCGCGATGTGCCGTGCGGCGCCGCTTACGCGCCAATCGGCAGCCGCATCGGCGATCGCAGCGCCTACGTGCTCGACGCCGATCTGAACCTGTTGCCGCAAGGCATGGCCGGTGAGCTGTATCTGGGTGGCACGGGCCTGGCCCGTGGCTATCTGAATCGTCCGGGGCTGACCGCCGAGCGTTTTGTCGCTGACCCGTTCAGCAGTGCTGGCGGCTTGCTCTATCGCACCGGTGACCTCGTTCGTCAGCGCGCCGATGGCACGTTCGACTATCTGGATCGCATCGACAATCAGGTGAAGATCCGTGGTTTCCGCATCGAACTCGGCGAAGTCGAAGCCGCCCTGCAAGCACTCGACGGCGTGCGTGAAGCGGTGGTTGTGGCCCAGGAAGGCAGCGCCGGCAGCGGCAAGCGTCTGGTGGCGTATGTGGTGGGCGATTCGACCCGCGCGGACTTCACCGAAGACCTGCGTGCGCAGCTCAAGGCCACTTTGCCAGGCCATATGGTGCCGGCGTATGTGCTGCGTCTGGAGCGCATGCCGCTGACGCCGAACGGCAAGCTCGACCGTAAGAACCTGCCGAAACCGGATGTCAGCCAACTGCAGCAAACCTATGTCGCTCCGCAGAACGCGCTGGAGCAACAACTGGCGGCGATCTGGCAAGACGTGCTCAAGCTTGAGCAGGTCGGCATCAGCGACAACTTCTTTGAGCTGGGCGGCGATTCGATCATTTCGATTCAAGTGGTCAGCCGCGCGCGGCAGGCCGGGATTCGCTTCACCCCCAAAGACCTGTTCCAGCACCAGACCATTCAGGCGCTGGCCGTTGTCGCGCAGACGGGCGAGGCGCAGCAAGTGATCGATCAGCAGCCGGTGACCGGCAGCACGGCGCTGTTGCCGATTCATCAGGAATTCTTCGCTCAGGCGATTCCCGACCGTCATCACTGGAACCAGTCGGTGATGCTCAAGCCAACTCAAACCCTTGATGCCCACGTGCTTGAACAAGCGCTGGATGCGTTGGTGCTGCATCACGACAGCCTGCGTCTGGACTTTGTCGAGCAGGCTGACGGCTGGACAGCGAACTACCGCGACATCGCCACGCAAGCAGGTGAAACGATCCTCTGGCAAGTCGAGGTCGCCGACCTCGCAGCCCTTGAGACACTGGGTGAAAAGGCCCAACGCAGCCTGCAATTGAGCGGTGGCTCGCTGATTCGCGCGGTGCTGGCGAACCTTGCCGATGGCAGTCAACGCCTGCTGCTGATCGTCCATCACCTGGTGGTCGATGGCGTGTCTTGGCGGATTCTGTTTGAAGATCTGCAAAACGCTTATCGGCAGATAGCGAGCGGCAATGCCGTGCAATTGCCGGCCAAGACCAGTGCGGTCAAAGCCTGGGCGGCTGCATTGCAGGACTACGCCGCGACGCCTGCGTTGCAGACTGAACTGGGCTTCTGGCAGCAACAATTGCAAGGCGCTTCAGCTGCATTGCCTTTCGACCGTCCGAACGGCGGTCAGCAACATGATCAGGCGCAGACCCTTCGCAGCAAACTGGATCAGACCCTGACCCGTCAGCTGTTGCAGGATGCTCCGGCGGCTTATCGCACCCAGGTCAACGATCTGCTGCTGACCGCGCTGGCGCGGGTGATGGTGCGCTGGACCGGTGCCGACCACGCGCTGGTATTGCTCGAAGGCCACGGTCGCGAAGACCTGTTCGACAGCGTTGACCTGACGCGCACCGTCGGCTGGTTCACCAGTGTGTTCCCGGCGCGCCTGTCGCCGGTCGCGGAACCTGGCGCATCGCTCAAGCAGGTCAAGGAACAACTGCGGGCGATTCCGCACAAAGGCATCGGCTTCGGCGCGCTGGCGCACCTGGGCGATGAGCCTGCTCGCCAGACCCTGCAAGCGTTGCCCGCACCGCGCCTGACCTTCAACTATCTGGGGCAGTTCGACGGCAGCTTCGATGCCGCCGACCAGGCTTTGTTTGCACCGACCAGCGAATCCGGCGGCGCCGAAGTCAACCTGCAAGGCCCGCTGGGCAACCCGCTGGCGCTGAACGGCAAAGTCTTTGGCGGTGAACTGGATCTGAGCTGGATCTACAGCGGCGCGATGTTCGACGCGGCAACCATCCAGCGTCTGGCCGATGATTACGTGCAGGAATTGACTGCCCTGATCGGTCATTGCTGCGACAGCGTCAACCGTGGCGTAACGCCCTCGGACTTCCCGCTGGCGCAACTGTCGCAGGCGCAACTCGATGCACTGGTGCTCGAACCGCAGAGCATCGACGACATCTACCCGTTGTCGCCGATGCAGCAGGGCATGCTGTTCCATACCTTGCTCGAACACGGCAACGGCGACTACATCAACCAGATGCGTCTGGATGTCGACGGCGTCGATCCACAGCGTTTCCGTGCCGCGTGGCAAGCGGTGGTGGATGCCCATGACATTCTGCGCACCGGGTTCTTCTGGCAGGGCGACTTGCCGCAACCGGTGCAAGTGGTGCAGCGTCAGGTTGAAGTGCCGTTCAGCGTGCTCGACTGGCACGGCAAAACCGCGCTGGACGCAGCGTTGCAAACCCTCGCCGATGAGGAGCGCGCTCTGGGTCTGGACCTGACCTGCGCGCCGCTGCTGCGTTTGGTGCTGGTGCGCACTGCGACGGATCGTCATCACCTGATCTACACCAACCATCACATCCTGATGGACGGCTGGAGCAGCGCGCAGTTGCTCGGCGAAGTGTTGCAGCATTATCGCGGCGAAGCGGTGGCGCGTCCGGCGGGCCGCTATCGCGATTACATCGGCTGGCTACAACGGCAGGACGTCGCCGCGGCCGAAGCCTACTGGCTGGCGACGCTCAACAACCTGCAAGAACCAACGCGTCTGGCCACTGCCATCGCGCGGCCGCATGACGGCTTGCCGAGCGTCGGTTATGGCGATCATTACCAAGTGCTGGACGCGGATCTGACTCAGCGTCTGGGTGAATTTGCCCGGGCCGCGAAAGTCACGGTCAACACCGTGGTGCAAGCCGCATGGCTGTTGCTGTTGCAGCGTTATACCGGCAAAGACTGTGTCGCGTTCGGCGCCACCGTTGCCGGGCGTCCGGCGGATCTGCCTGGTGCCGAAGCGCAGATCGGTCTGTTCATCAACACCTTGCCGGTGGTTGCCGCGCCGCAAGCACAGCAGAGTCTGGCCAGTTGGCTGCAAGGGGTGCAGGCGCAGAATCTGGCATCGCGCGAGTTCGAACACACGCCATTGGCGGATATTCAGCGCTGGGCCGGGCAGGGCGGTGATGCGCTGTTCGACAGTTTGATGGTGTTCGAGAACTACCCGATTGCCGACGCACTGGAACGGGGCGCACCGCAAGGCTTGCGTTTCGGCGCGGTGGCCAATCAGGAGCAGACCAACTATCCGCTGACCCTGTTGGTGAACATGGGCGCGCAACTGACGGTGCATTTCAGCTATCAGCGCGACAGCTTTGCCCCGGCCAGCGTTGCGCAGGTGGGCGCGCATTTGCAGGGGCTGCTCAACCAGATGACCGAGGCCGGCGAACGCGTGCTCGGCGAGTTGAACCTGGTCGAAAGCACCCCGAACGTTGACAGCGATTTCGTCACCGACCTGTGCATTCATCACGGCATTGCTCGTCAGGTGACGGCGACCCCGGATGCGTTGGCGGTGACTTTCGGCAGCACGCAACTGACTTACGCTGAACTCGACACGCAAGCCAATCGTCTGGCGCACAAACTGATCGAACTGGGTGTCGGCCCGGAAGTGCGGGTAGGCGTGGCGATGCCGCGTTCCGAGCAGTTGCTTATCGCCCTGTTGGCGGTGCTCAAGGCCGGTGGCGCCTATGTGCCGCTGGACCCGGATTACCCGGCGGATCGCGTTGCTTACATGCTCGACGACAGCCGTGCGCGGGTGTTGCTAACTGAGCAAGCCGTCGCCGCGACCCTGAGCGTGCCTGTTGATACCCAAACGTTGCTGCTGGATCAGGTGTCGTTGAGTGGTTATTCCGCTGACGCGCCGTTCACTAAGGTGCAACCAGACAACCTCGCCTACGTGATCTACACCTCCGGCTCCACCGGCAAGCCAAAAGGCGTGGCGATTGCCCATCGCAACGTCATGGCGCTGATCGACTGGTCGGCCAAGGCCTACAGCCGCGACGACATTCAAGGTGTGCTGGCTTCGACGTCGGTGTGCTTCGATCTGTCGGTGTGGGAGCTGTTTGTCACGTTGGCCAACGGCGGCTCGCTGATCATCGCCCGTAATGCCCTGGAGCTTCCGCAACTGGCAGCCCGCAATCATGTGCGCCTGATCAACACCGTGCCGTCAGCCATTGCTGCGCTGCAACGCGCCGGGCAGATTCCGCCGAGCGTGCGGATCATCAATCTGGCGGGTGAACCGCTCAAGCAAGGGCTGGTCGACGCGCTGTATCAACAGTCGACGGTCGAGCATGTCTACGACCTGTACGGCCCGTCGGAGGACACCACCTATTCGACCTGGACTCGCCGCAGTGCCGGTGGTCAGCCGCGCATTGGTCGAGCCCTCGACCACAGCGCCAGTCACTTGCTCGACGCCGATTTGCACGTTGTCCCGCAAGGGGTTTCGGCTGAGCTGTACCTGTCTGGTGCCGGCATCACTCGCGGCTATCTGGGCCGTGCGGCGATGACCGCCGAGCGGTTTGTGCCCAACCCGCTCGCCAACAACGGTGAGCGCATGTACCGCACCGGCGACCTGATCCGCGAGCGCGAAGAGGGCGATCTGGAGTACATGGGCCGAATCGACCATCAAGTGAAAATTCGTGGATTCCGCATCGAACTGGGCGAGATTGAGGCGCGATTGCTCGCTCAACCGGCAGTCACCGAAGCGGTGGTACTGGCGGTCGAAGGCGAGGCTGGCGCGCAACTGGTGGCCTATGTGGTCGCCCCGCCACTGGATCTGTATGACGGCGAAGCGCAGCGGCTCCTGCGCGACGGACTAAAGACTGGCCTCAAGTCTTCGTTACCTGACTACATGATTCCCGCGCACCTGCTGTTCCTTGAGCAGTTGCCACTGACCCCCAACGGCAAACTCGACCGCAAGGCCTTGCCAGCGGTCGATGCCAGCCAGATGCAGGCAGCGTATGTCGCGCCGCACAGTGAGCTTGAGCAGCAGGTCGCGGCGATCTGGCAGCAAGTGCTCGAAGTGCAACGCATCGGCCTGAACGATCACTTCTTCGAACTGGGCGGGCACTCGCTGCTGGCGGTCAACGTGGTGTCGCGCATCGCCCTCGAACTGGGCCTGACGCTGACCCCGCAACTGTTATTCCAGCACCCCGTCCTGAGCGACTTTGTCGCTCACCTCGATACAGGAGGCGGGGCAATCAACGAACAGAAACTGAGCAAGCTGGAAGCCCTGCTTGACGATATGGAGGAAGTCTGATGGACAAGAGTGTTGCTTTGAGGGTAGCCAAGCGCTTTATCACTCTGCCGCTGGACAAACGTAAGCTGTACCTGGAAAAGATGCTCGAAGAGGGCGTCTCTCCGGCCAACCTGCCGATCCCGGAAACGCGTTCCGGGTTTACGGCGATTCCTCTGTCGTACGCCCAGGAACGTCAATTGTTCCTGTGGCAAATGGATCCGCACAGCACCGCGTATCACATCCCCAGCGCCCTGCGCCTCAAGGGGCGGCTGGATGTGGCGGCGCTGGAACGCAGCTTCAATGCCGTGGCGGCGCGTCACGAAAGTCTGCGCACCACTTTCGCCGAGCAGGGCGAAACCTTCTGTCAGGTGATCCATCCGCAACTGCCGCTGAACATCACGTTGGCGCCGTTGCCGGAGGGCCTCGACGCCGCAGGCACGGACGCTGCAATCAAGGCCTTTGTCGAAAGCGAAACCGCGCGCCCGTTCAACCTGCAACAGGGCCCGCTCCTGCGCGTGGCACTGTTGGAAGTGGCGCAGGACGATCATGTACTGGTGCTGATCCAGCACCACATCATCTCCGATGGCTGGTCGATCAAAGTGCTGGTCAACGAGCTGATCCAGCATTACGCCGCCGACACCAGCGGGCAGTCGCTGACCTTGCCGGCGCTGGAAGTGCAATACGCCGACTACGCGATTTGGCAGCGTCACTGGCTGGAAGCGGGCGAGCGTGAGCGGCAACTGGCTTATTGGATCAAGACGCTGGATGGCGAGCAGCCGGTGCTGGAGTTGCCGATCGATTTTCCCCGTCCGGCGGTGCAGAGCCTGCGCGGTGCGCGGCTCGAACTGGACTTGCCGGCGGATCTCGGTGATGCCCTCAAACAACTGGCCCAGCGCGAAGGCGCGAGCCTGTTCATGGTGTTGCTGGCATCGTTCCAGGCGTTGTTGCATCGCTACAGCGGCCAGGCGCAGATTCGCGTGGGTGTGCCGACGGCCAACCGTAACCGCGTCGAGACGGAGGGCCTGATCGGCTTCTTCGTCAACACCCAAGTCCTGAATGCCAAGGTGAGCGGACAACTGCCGTTCAACCGATTGCTGGCGCAGGTCAAGCAAGCGGCGATGGACGCTCAGGCGCATCAGGATCTGCCGTTCGAGCAATTGATCGAAGCGCTGCAACCGGAACGCAGCCTGAGCCACAGCCCGGTGTTCCAGGTGATGTTCAACCACCAGACCCGCCGTGATCAGGGGCATGGCGCGGTGCAACTGCCGCAGTTGAGTGTCGAGGATGTGCAGTGGGAAGGGCGCACTGCGCAGTTCGACCTGACCCTCAACACCTATGAGTCCAACGACGGCTTCGCCGCTGAACTGACCTACGCCACTGACTTGTTCAAGCCTGAGACCATCGAGCGCATTGGCCGTCACTGGCAGCACCTGTTGCAAGGCATCGTGGCCGCACCGACCCAACGAGTCGGCGAATTGCCGTTGCTGGAACGTGCCGAACATGGCGTGCTGTTGCGGGACTGGTTCCGCGTTGCCGATCACTCCGCGCAAGCCGATTGCGTGCAGCAGGCTTTCGCCTTGCAGGCGCAGCAAACGCCGCACGCCATCGCGCTGATCATCTGCGAAGACGTGCTGACCTATGGCGAACTGGATGCCCGGGCCAATCAACTGGCGCACAAACTGATCGAGGCCGGTGTCGGCGTGGATCAACTGGTCGGCATCGCCGTCGAGCGCAGTGTCGAGATGATTATTGGCCTGCTGGCGATCCTCAAGGCGGGCGGGGCGTATGTGCCGCTGGATCCGGCATATCCCGAAGATCGTCTGGCCTACATGATTGAGGACAGCGGCCTGCAATTGCTGCTGACCCAAACCCATTTGCAGGCGCAGCTGCCGATTCCGGCGGGCGTGCACATTGTGTCGATCGATCAGCCACACGGCTGGCTGGCGGCTTATCCACAGACCGCGCCGGACGTTGCGGTCAACGGCGAACATCTGGCCTATACGATCTACACCTCCGGTTCCACCGGTAAACCGAAAGGCGTGATGGTGCGCCATGCGGCGCTGAGCAACTTTGTCGCGAGCATGATCAAGCAACCGGGGATCGCGGCCACTGATCGCATGCTGTCGCTGACCACGTTCTCGTTCGATATTTTCGGCCTGGAAATCTACGGCCCGTTGCTGGCCGGTGCCTGTGTGGTGCTGACCGGCAAGAACGTGCATCAAGACCCGCAAGCGGTGCTTGAACTGATCGAGCGCCACGCCGTTTCGGTGCTGCAAGCCACGCCGTCGACCTGGCGCATGCTGCTGGACAACGAACACGCCGCGATCCTCAACAGCCGCACGTTCCTCTGTGGCGGTGAAGCGCTGTCGCAGGAACTGGCGCAACGCATGCTGGCGCTGACGCCGAGCGTGTGGAACCTCTATGGCCCGACCGAAACCACCATTTGGTCGGCGCAACACGCCCTGAGCGCGGACAACAGCCGGCCGTTCCTCGGCACGCCGATCGACAACACCGCGCTGTACATCCTCGGCAGCGACCTTGAGCTCAATCCGCTCGGCGCACCGGGTGAACTGCTGATTGGCGGTGACGGTTTGGCCCGTGGTTACTTCCAGCGCCCGAGCCTGACCGCCGAACGTTTTGTGCCGGACCCATTCGCGAAGAACGGCGCGCGTCTGTACCGCACTGGCGACCTGACCCGCTACCGCGCCGAGGGCTTGATCGAATACATCGGGCGGATCGACCATCAGGTAAAAATCCGTGGTTTCCGTATCGAACTGGGCGAAATCGAAGCGCGTTTGCTCGCGCTCGACAGCGTGCGCGAAACCGTCGTGGTCGCGCAGGACGGCCCGACCGGCCCGCAACTGGTGGGCTACGTGGTGCCATCGGCGAGCGATGTTTCAGAGGTCGATCTACGCGCCGCGCTCAAGGCCAGCCTGAAGGCTGAACTGCCCGAATACATGGTGCCGGCACACCTGCTGTTCCTCGCGCAACTGCCGCTGACCCCCAATGGCAAAGTCGACCGCAAGGCCCTGCCGGCGCCCGATGCCAGCCAATTGCAATCGACCTACAGCGCGCCGCAGACCGCCACCCAGCACACCGTCGCCGAGATCTGGCAAGCGGTGCTGAAACTCGATCGCGTGGGCCTCGGCGATAACTTCTTCGAACTGGGCGGCCACTCGTTGTTGGTCACGCAAGTGGTCTCACGGGTGCGTCAGGCGCTGAACGTTCAGGTGCCGCTGCGTACGCTGTTTGAACACAGCACGCTGGAAGATTTCGTCGCCGCGCTCGGTGTTGATCAGGCGCATCAGGAACCGCCGATTGTCGCGTTGCCGCGCCTGCAACCGCTGGCGCTTTCGTATGCCCAGGAACGTCAATGGTTCCTCTGGCAACTGGAACCGACCAGCACCGCCTATCACGTACCGGCGGCGCTACGCCTGCGCGGTGAGCTGGATCTGCCGGCGTTGCAGCGCAGCTTCGATACCCTGATCGAGCGCCACGAATCCCTGCGCACCTGCTTCGTCGAAGAGCAGGGCCAGACCCTGCAAGTGATTCAGGCCCATGGAAGGCTGGATCTGCACGTGCAGGACGTTGCCGCCGATCTGGACGAGGCCGCGCTGCAAGCGCTGGTCGCCGAAGAAACCCTGCACCTGTTCAATCTTCAAAAAGGCCCGCTGCTGCGGGTCAAATTGTTGCGTCTGGCCGCTGACGACCACGCACTGGTTATCACCTTGCACCACATCGTCTCCGATGGCTGGTCGATGACCGTCATGGTTGATGAGCTGGTGGCGTTGTACGCCGCTTACAGCCAGGGTAAGACCGTGCAACTGCCAGCGCTGCCGGTGCAATACGCGGACTACGCCGTGTGGCAAAAGCAGTGGATGGACGCCGGTGAACGCGAGCGTCAGTTGAGCTACTGGACGGCGCAACTGGGTGACGGTGATCAGCCGCTGCTGGAACTGCCGACCGACCGCCCACGTCCGTCTGAGCAAAGCTATCGCGGTGCCCGTCGAGACATCCCGCTGAGTCTGGAGCTGACGACTGCCCTCAAGCAGGTTGCCCAGCGTGAAAACGTCACGCTGTTCGCACTGTTGCTGGCGTCATTCCAGACCTTGCTGCATCGCTACAGTGGTCAGGCCGACATCCGCGTCGGCGTGCCGGTGGCCAACCGCAATCGGGTCGAGACTGAAGGGCTGATCGGCTTCTTCGTCAATACGCAGGTGCTCAAAGCCGAGTTCGACAGCCAGCAGACGTTCCGCAGCCTGCTCCAGCAAGTGAAAAACACCGTGCTCGGCGCCCAGGCGCATCAGGATCTGCCGTTCGAGCAACTGGTCGACGCGCTGCAACCGGAGCGCAGTCTCAGTCACAGTCCGTTGTTCCAGGTGCTGCACAACCACCAGAGCCAGGCCCGTCAGGCGCAGGGCGCCACGCGCTTGCCGAACATCGAGATTGCAGGCCTGAGCTGGGCGTCGAACACCGCGCAGTTCGATCTGACCCTGAACACCTTCGAATCCACCGACAACGTCTGGGCCGAGCTGACCTACGCCACCGACCTGTTCGACGCCTCGACCATCGCGCGCCTGTCGCAACACTGGACGAATCTACTGCAAGGCATCGTCGCCGACAGCGGCCAGCGCATCGCCGACCTGCCGCTGCACGACGCCGCCGAGCGTGCGGCAACCCTGTTGCAATGGAACCCGGCCGTGGCCGATTTCCCAAGCGAGCAATGCCTGCATCAGATGATCGAAGCCCAGGCTGCCCGCGCACCGCAAGCGATTGCCGTGACCTGTGCCGGGCAATGCCTGACTTACGGCGAACTCAACAGCCGCGCCAATCAGTTGGCCCACCAATTGATCGCCAGCGGTGTCGCCCCCGATGTGCGCGTCGGTCTGGCGGTGGAGCGCAGCCTCGACATGCTGGTCGGGCTGCTGGCGATCCTCAAGGCCGGCGGCGCTTACGTGCCGCTGGACCCGAGCTACCCGGAAGAACGCCTGAGCTACATGATCGGCGACAGCGGCATCTCGCTGCTGCTGACCCAAAGTCATTTGCTCGGTCGCCTGCCGGTGCCGGACTCGGTCCGCAGCATGATGCTTGATCAGGAGCGCGACGGTCTCGAAGGCTACAGCGACAATAATCCGCTAGTCAGCATGAGCCCGGACAACCTGGCTTACGTGATCTACACCTCCGGTTCCACCGGCCAGCCGAAAGGCACGTTGCTGGCTCATCGCAACGTGCTGCGTCTGTTCGAAGCCACGCGTGCGTGGTTCGATTTTGGCTCGGCCGATGTCTGGAGCCTGTTCCATTCCTACGCTTTCGACTTCTCGGTGTGGGAGATTTTCGGTGCGCTGCTCTACGGCGGCAAACTGGTGGTGGTGCCTTACGAGGTCAGCCGTGCGCCGGAAGATTTCTACGCTTTGCTCTGCCGCGAAGGAATTACCGTACTGAACCAGACGCCGTCGGCGTTCAAGCAATTGATGCAAGTGGCGTGCGCCCCGGAACACGCTGCGCTACAGCCGTCACTGCGTTACGTGGTGTTCGGTGGCGAGGCGCTGGAGGTCAAGAGCCTGCGCCCGTGGTTCGAGCGTTTTGGCGATCAGGCGCCGCAACTGATCAACATGTACGGGATTACCGAAACCACCGTGCACGTCACCTACCGGCCGATTTCGCTGGCCGATCTGCAAGGCGATGTCGGCAGCCCGATCGGCGAACCGATTCCGGATCTGTCGTGGTATTTGCTCGACGGTGATCTGAACCCGGTCGCCAAAGGCTGTATCGGTGAGCTGTACATCGGGCGTGCCGGTCTGGCGCGGGGTTATCTGAACCGTGCGGATCTGACCACTCTGCGTTTCATTCCCGATCCGTTTGCCGCTGATGGCGGGCGTCTGTACCGCACCGGTGACTTGGCGCGTTATCGCGCTGACGGGGTCATCGAATACGTCGGGCGCATCGACCATCAAGTGAAGATTCGCGGCTTCCGTATCGAACTCGGCGAGATCGAAGCGCAATTGCTGGAACAAGCCGCCGTGCGCCAAGCCGTGGTGCTCGCGCAACCGGGCCTCAGTGGTCAGCAACTGGTGGCGTATCTGGTGCCAGACGATGTCGCGCTGCTCGACGCCAGCCCGGCCGAACAAGGCCTGTGGCGTGACAAAGTGCGTGCCGAACTCAAGGAAAACCTGCCGGATCACATGATCCCTGCGCACCTGTTGCTGCTGGCGCAACTGCCGCTGACCGCCAACGGCAAACTCAACCGCAGCGCGTTGCCGTCTCCGGATGCCAGTCAGGCGCAGCAGGCTTATCAGGCACCACAAAGCGAGCTGGAACAGCGTTTGGCGGCGATCTGGCAAGACGTGCTGAAATTGCCGCAAGTGGGCCTCAACGATAATTTCTTCGAACTGGGCGGCGACTCGATCATCTCGATTCAGGTGGTCAGCCGTGCTCGTCAGACCGGCATTCGCCTCAATCCCAAAGACCTGTTCCAGCACCAGACCGTGCAACGTCTGGCGCTGGTCGCGCAACTGGGCGAGGACGAGTCGAGTATCGATCAACAAGCGGTGACAGGCGCGGCGTTGCTGCTGCCGATTCAGCAGCAGTTTTTCGAAGATGACATCCCTGAACGTCACCACTGGAACCAGTCGGTGCTGCTCAAGCCACGTCAGCCTCTGGACGCTGAAAAGCTCGAGCAAGTGCTGCGCGCGCTGGTGGCCCATCACGATGCCTTGCGCCTGAATTTCACTCAGCGCGATGGCGCGTGGCAGGCCGAGCACCGGGCGGTGGAAGCCCCATCGCAAAACCTGCTGTGGCAGGAAGACGTCGCCGATGCCGCCGCCCTTGAAGCCCTGGGCAACCGCGCCCAGCGCAGCCTTGATCTGCAAAACGGGCCGTTGCTGCGTGCGGTGTTGGCGACCCTGGCCGACGGCACTCAACGTTTGCAGTTGGTGATTCATCACCTGGCGGTGGACGGTGTGTCGTGGCGGATTCTGCTCGAAGACCTGCAAAACGCGTATCAGCAATTGCTCAATGGTCAGCCTTTTAACCTGCCGTCGAAGACCAGCGCCTTCAAGGACTGGAGCGAGCAATTGCAGCGCTACGCCAACAGCCCGGTGTTGCAGCAAGAGCTGGCGTACTGGCAGGCCTGCCTCAGCGATGTCAGCACTGATCTGCCGTGCAAGCGCGTGGACGCCGGTCAGCAAAACCGGTTGGCGCAAACCGTGCAGACACGTCTGAGCGCTGATTTGACCCGACAACTGCTGCAGGAAGCCCCGGCGGCTTACCGCACGCAGGTCAATGACCTGTTGCTGACGGCGCTGGCGCGAGTCATCGGCCGCTGGAGCGGGCAGGCGTCGACGCTGATTCAGCTCGAAGGCCATGGTCGCGAAGAGCTGTTCGACGGGGTCGATCTGACCCGCACCATCGGTTGGTTCACCAGCCTGTTCCCGGTGCGCCTGACCCCGGCGGCGACGGCGGGCGAGTCGATCAAACAGATCAAGGAGCAACTGCGCTCGATCCCCGACAAAGGCATCGGTTTCGGCGCGCTGCGCCACTTCGGCGATGCACAGGCACAGCAGAGCTTGCGCGCCATGCCGACACCGCGCATCACCTTCAACTATCTCGGCCAGTTCGACGGCAGTTTCGACGGCGATGCCGCCGCGCTGTTCGTGCCGGCACCGGATAACGCCGGTCTCGATCAGAGCCCGGACGCACCGCTGGGCAACTGGCTGACCCTCAACGGTCAGGTGTATGGCGGCGAACTGCGGGTGGGTTGGACGTTCAGCAGCGAACGTTTCGACAGCGCGGTCATTGAAGCGCTGGCGGCGGATTACGCCGAGGAACTGGCCGTGTTGATCGGCCATTGCCTGACCCCGGGCATCGAAGGCCTGACCCCGTCGGACTTCCCCTTGGCCGGCCTGACTCAGGCGCAACTCGACGGCTTGCCATGGCCGGCGCCGCAGATTGCCGACGTTTATCCGCTGTCGGCGATGCAGCAGGGCATGTTGTTCCACAGCCTTTACGAACAGGCCACTGGCGATTACATCAACCAGGTGCGCCTCGACGTCGAAGGCCTCGACCCGCAACGCTTCCAGCAAGCCTGGCAAGCGGCGGTGGATAACCACGACATCCTGCGCACCAGTTTTGTCTGGCAGGGTGAACTGGCGCGTCCGGTGCAAGTGGTGCACAAGCAACTGGACATGCCGTTCAGCGTGCTCGACTGGCGCGAACGCGGCGATGGCCAGAGCGAATTGAATGCACTGGCCGCCGCTGAGCAGGCGCAAGGTTTCGACCTGAGCCAAGGGCCGTTGCTGCGCATGGTCGTGGTGCGTCTGGATGACCAGCGCTGTCATCTGATCTACACCAACCATCACATCCTGATGGACGGCTGGAGCAATTCGCAGTTGCTCGGCGAAGTGCTGCAGCGTTACAGCGGCATTGCTCAACCGGCACTGGCCGGGCGTTATCGCGATTACATCGAATGGCTACAACGCCAGGACGTGCAGGCCAGCGAGCACTACTGGACTGCGCAACTGGCCGACTTGCAGGCGCCGACCCTGCTGGCGCAGGCGTTGCAGGCACAACGCGGGGATGCGTCGCGGGACGGGCATGGCGAGCACTTCTGTGTTGTCGATGCCGAGCAGACCCGTCGTCTGGGCGAGTTCGCCCGCCAGCAAAAAGTTACGCTCAACACACTGATTCAGGCGGCGTGGTTGCTGCTGTTGCAGCGCTTGACCGGTCAGCAAAGCGTGGCGTTTGGCGCCACGGTGGCGGGGCGTCCGACGGAACTCAAAGGTGTCGAGCAGCAGATCGGCCTGTTCATCAACACCTTGCCGGTGATCGCCAGCCCCCGCGCGCAATCGAGCGTTGCTGAGTGGTTGCAGAGCTTACAGGCGCAGAACCTGGCCCTGCGCGAGCATGAACACACGCCGTTGTTCGACATTCAACGTTGGGCCGCGCGCAATGGTGAGGCGCTGTTCGACAATATTCTGGTGTTCGAGAACTACCCGGTGTCCGAGGCGCTGGAGCAGGGCGCACCGCAGGAATTGCGCTTTGGCGAGATCAACAACCATGAACAGACCAACTACCCGCTGACCCTGCTGGTGCACTTGAGCGACGAGTTGTCGATGCACTTCAGCTACCAGTGCGAGAGTTTCGCGGCGCACAGCGTGGCGCAGTTGGGTGAGTTCTTGCAGCGCTTGCTCGGGCAGATGAGCGAGTCGGGCGAGCGTTCGCTGAGTGAGTTGAACCTGATCGAAAACGTGCCGAGCGTCGCTGCCGATTTCGTCACCGATCTATGCATTCATCAGGGCATTGCTCGTCAGGTGACGGCCACCCCGGATGCATTGGCGGTGACTTTCGGCAGCAATCAGCTGACTTACGCTGAGCTCGACGCGCAAGCCAATCGTCTGGCGCACAAGCTGATCGAACTCGGTGTCGGCCCGGAAGTGCGGGTGGGCGTGGCGATGCCGCGTTCCGAGCAGTTGCTTATCGCCTTGCTGGCGGTGCTGAAGGCCGGTGGCGCCTACGTGCCGCTGGACCCGGATTACCCGGCGGATCGCGTTGCTTACATGCTCGACGACAGCGGTGCGCGGGTGTTGCTGACCGAGCAAGCCGTCGCCGCGACCTTGAGCGTGCCGAGCGAAACGCAAGTGCTGCTGATGGATCAGGTGTCGTTGAGCGGTTATTCGAGCAGCGCACCGCAAACATCGGTCGCGCCGGACAACCTCGCTTACGTGATCTACACCTCCGGCTCCACCGGCAAACCCAAAGGCGTGGCGATTGCCCATCGCAACGTCATGGCGCTGATCGACTGGTCGGCCAAGGTTTACAGCCGCGATGACATCCAAGGTGTGCTGGCTTCGACGTCGGTGTGCTTCGATCTGTCGGTGTGGGAGCTGTTTGTCACGTTGGCCAACGGCGGCTCGCTGATCATCGCCCGTAATGCCCTGGAGCTGCCGCAACTGGCAGCCCGCGACCAGGTGCGCCTGATCAACAGCGTGCCGTCAACCATTGCTGCATTGCAACGCGCCGGGCAGATTCCGTCGAGCGTGCGGATCATCAATCTGGCGGGTGAACCGCTCAAGCAAGGGCTGGTCGACGCGCTGTATCAGCAGTCGACCGTCGAGCACGTTTTCGACCTGTACGGCCCGTCGGAGGACACCACCTATTCGACCTGGACCCGCCGCAGTGCCGGTGGTCAGGCGCGCATTGGTCGTGCCCTCGACCACAGCGCCAGTCACTTGCTCGACGCCGATTTGCACGTTGTCCCGCAAGGGGTTTCGGCTGAGCTGTACCTGTCTGGTGCCGGCATCACTCGCGGCTATCTTGGCCGTGCGGCGATGACCGCCGAGCGGTTTGTGCCCAACCCGCTCGCCGCCAATGGCGAGCGCATGTACCGCACCGGCGACCTGATCCGCGAGCGCGAAGAGGGCGATCTGGAGTACATGGGCCGCATCGACCATCAGGTGAAAATTCGCGGCCTGCGTATCGAACTGGGCGAAATCGAAGCGCGTCTGGTGGCGCACGTCGCCGTGCGTGAAGCCGTGGTCTTGGCCAGTGAAGTGCTGGGCAGCCAACAATTGATCGCCTATCTGGTGCCGAGCGATCCGACGATTGTCGATGCCAGCGCTGAACAGCAACGTGAACTGCACGACGATCTCAGCAGTTGGCTGGGCGCAACCCTGCCGGATTACATGGTGCCGACTCACCGTCTGTGGCTGGCGCAACTGCCGCTGACCCCCAACGGCAAGATCGATCGCAAGCGTTTACCGGCGCTGGAACTCACGGCGGCGCAACAACACGTCGAGCCGGTCAACGCCACTGAGCAGGCGCTGGTGGACATCTGGAAAGACGTGCTGGGCCTGGCGCAGGTCAGCACCACCGACAGCTTCTTCGCCCTCGGCGGGGACTCGATCATCTCGATTCAAGTGGTCAGCCGTGCCCGTCAGCAAGGCCTGGAACTGAGCCCGAAAGACCTGTTCCAGCACCCGACCATCGAGCAACTGGCGCAACGCGTCGCAAGCACCTCAGACGTACCGGTGGCCGCGCTGATCGACATGCCTCTGCACGGCTTGAGTGATGCGCAAATCGCGCAATTACCGCTGCCGCAGGATCAGTTGGCAGGGCTTTATCGCCTGTCGCCGATGCAGCAGGGCATGCTGTTCCTCGGCTTGAATTCGCCGGAATCGGATCTGTACGTCAACCAGTTGAGTGTGCCGGTGCAAGGCCTTGATCCCCTGCGCCTGAAAGCCGCTTGGGCAACGGTCAGCCGTCGCCACGACATCCTGCGCACCGGTTTCCTCTGGCAGGACATGGCCGAGCCGCTGCAATTCGTGCTCGCCGACCCGCAGTTGCCGATCAGCCTGCTTGACTGGCGCGAACAGGATCACTCGGCCGAAGCCTTGCAGGCGTTGGCGGATAGCGAGCGGGCCAAGGGCTTCGATCTCGACCAGCCACCGCTGCAACGGTTGGCGCTGGTGCGGGTAGATGAGGACAGCTATCAACTGATCTGGACCTACCACCACATCCTGATCGACGGCTGGAGCAGTTCGCAGTTGATCGGCGAAGTGCTGAGCCAGTATTCCGGCAAGCCGCTGGCCGACGCCGTTCCATATCGCCGCTACATCAACTGGCTGCAACAGCAAGACGCCAACGCCAGCGAAGGGTTCTGGCGTCAGCATTTGAACCTGCTCGACGAACCGACCTATCTGGCCGACGCCGTCACGCGTACTGGCAGCGGTCGTGGTCACGAGGCGCTTTATAGCCGCTTGGGTGAGCCGCGCACCGAACAGCTCAAGGCTTTTGCGCAAGCTCAGCAAGTCACGCTGAACACCTTGGTGCAGGGCGCATGGCTGATGCTGCTCAGCCGTTACAGCGGTCAACGCTGCGTGGCCTTCGGCGCCACGGTGGCGGGGCGTCCGGCGAGTCTGCCGGCGTCGGAATCGATCCTTGGCCTGTTCATCAACACGTTGCCGGTGATCAAGGACGTGCCGGCCGAGCAAGCGGTGGGGCCGTGGCTGCGTGAGTTGCAGGACTTCAACCTGGAAATGCGAGAGCGCGAGTACACCCCGCTGACCGACGTCCAGCGTTGGGGCGGCCGCGCCGGGCAGTCGCTGTTCGACAGCATCATCGTGTTCGAGAATCACCCGATCGACCAGGCATTGCGCGAATGGCGCGACGACTCGCTGAAGTTCGGCGAGATCAATAACTCTGGCCTGACCAACTTCCCGATGGACTTGATGGTCACGCTGGAAGAAGGTCTGGTGATCGAGTACATGTTCCTGCGCGAGCATTTCGATCTGGCGACGGTGGAAGGCATCCGCAGCAACATGGAAGGCCTGCTCGTTGCGTTGACGGAAGATGCCGCGCAACCGCTGGGCCGCATCGGTCTGCCGACCGGCCATGCATGCATCGCGCAGGCTTTGCCGGCTCCTTCGCAAGAACCGGCAGTGCACCAGCGCATCGCACAATGGGCACAAGCGCATGCAGGCCAAACTGCATTGATCTTCAATGGCGAGACCTTCAGCTACGGCCAGATCGAGGCCCGGGCCAATCGTCTGGCCCATGCGCTGATCGCCGAAGGTGTCGGCCCGGAAATCCGCGTCGGTGTGGCCCTGCCACGCAGCGAAAACATGATCGTCGCGCTGTTGGCGGTGCTCAAGGCCGGAGGCGCTTATGTGCCGCTGGACGCGACGTATCCGCGCGAACGTCTGAGTTATCTGATGCGCGATTCCGGGATTGCGCTGTTGCTCAGTGATTCGAGTCTGCGTCAGGTGATGCCCGCGCAGGACAACCTGCATGTGCTGGAACTCGATCACCTGGATTTGAGCGCTCAGCCAGCGGTGGCGCCGCAGGTTGCGTTGCAACCGGGCAACCTCGCCTACGTGATTTATACCTCCGGTTCCACCGGCCAGCCGAAAGGTGTCGGTGTGGCGCATGGACCGTTGGCGATGCACTGCCAGGCCATCGGTCAGCGTTATGAGATGAGCGAAGCCGACTGCGAATTGCACTTCATGTCGTTCGCGTTCGACGGCGCGCATGAGCGCTGGCTGACCACCCTGACACATGGCGGGCGCTTGCTGATCCGTGACGACAGCCTGTGGACGGCCGAGCAGACCTACAACGCTCTGCATGAGCATGGCGTGACCGTGGCGGCGTTCCCGCCGGTGTACTTGCAGCAACTGGCCGAGCACGCCGAGCAGCACGGTAACCCGCCGCCGGTACGGATCTACTGCTTCGGCGGTGATGCGGTGCCGGTGGCGAGTTTCGAATTGGCCAAACGTGCCCTCAAACCGCACTACATCATCAATGGCTACGGCCCGACCGAAACCGTGGTGACGCCGCTGATCTGGAAGGCCGGTGCTGACGATCAGTGCGGTGCGGCCTACGCGCCGATCGGCAGTGTGGTCGGTGAGCGCAGCGGTTATGTGCTCGATGCCGACCTTAATCCGCTGCCGGCCGGCATTGCCGGTGAGCTGTACCTCGGTGGCGCGTTGGCTCGCGGTTATCTGGGACGTGCCGGCGGCACTGCGGAGCGCTTCGTTGCCAACCCGTTCAGCGCCGATGGCAGTCGCCTGTACCGTACCGGCGACCTGGTGCGCCAGCGTGAGGACGGCACCGTCGACTACCTCGGACGAATCGACCACCAAGTGAAAATCCGTGGTTTCCGCATCGAGCTGGGTGAAGTCGAGGCGCGTCTCAAGCAGCAGCCGGGCGTGCGTGACGCCGCCGTGGTGGCCCGCGAGGGTGTCAGCGGCAAGCAACTGCTCGGCTATGTGCTGGCCGCTTCCGATACCCCGGCAGACGGTTTGTGCGAACGCCTGCGCGAGCAACTCAAGGCCTGCCTGCCGGATTACATGGTGCCTGCGCATTTGATGGTGCTTGAGCGCATGCCGCTGACGCCGAACGGCAAACTCGACCGCAAGGCCCTGCCGAACCCGGACGCTGAACAGCGTCTGGCGTACGTGGAACCACGCACTGAGCTGGAAAAAGCCTTGGCGAAGATCTGGCAGGACGTGCTGAAAATCGAGCGCGTCGGGCTCACCGACAACTTCTTCGAACTGGGTGGCGATTCTATCCTCAGTCTGCAAGTCGTGGCCCGCAGCCGCGTACTCAAGGCCCAGGGCCTGAGCCTGAAACTGCGCGACCTGATGCAGAAACCGAGCATCGCCGAACTGGTGGCCAGCGTGCAGGGCGCTGCTGAAAAAACTTCCGGGCTGCTGGCGATGAACGCTGAGGTCAAAGGTGTTGCGCCGCTGTTCTGCATTCACGCGGGCTTCGGCACGGTGTTCGACTACGAGCCATTGGCGCGCCGCTTGGGCGGTCGCCGTCAGGTGTTGGCGATTCAGTCGCGGATGTTGCTCGATCCGGCTTTCAACGATGTTTCGTTGCAGGACATGGCCAGCAATTACGTCGCGCAGATCCGCGAGAAACAGCCGCACGGGCCTTACCATCTGCTGGGCTGGTCGCTGGGCGGGACGTTGGCGATGTTGATGGCCGCACAATTCGAACAGGCGGGGCAGACGGTCAAATTCGTCGGTCTGGTGGACAGCTTTGTGCCATCCGCCAAGGTCAACGAAGGGGCGGTGGATGATTGGCAGGCCGATCTGCGTGACTTCCTGCGGGTGACCCTGCCGGACGCCGCGCCGGGCTTGAGCATCGACGGCGAAGAAACGCCGCAGAACCTGCGTGCATTGTTCGCCGCGGCCATAAGCGCCGAACGCAACGCCTCAACCTACGTGGCACTGGGCGCCGATGAACTGGCCCATGTGTTCAGCGTGGCCCGCCGGCTCAAGCAACTGTCGTTGCAACTGGATCGCTGTGCACCGCTGGTGGTCAATCCGATCTGCTGGTGGACCCTGGGTCGCGAAGAGGAGGCGATGGAACTGGCGGTGCAACTCGAACAGCCAGGCATGGGCGGCGAATGGCTCGATTGCGGGCACTTCCAGATCCCGCGCGATGAAACTTTCCTGTCCGAGGCTGAAGAAATGCTCGGCGAGATCGTTGAACCAGTAGCCATGTCCTGAACTTGCTCTGAACTTGAAAAACCGCTCGGGCGCCTGATGGCGTTCGACCGGTCTGGAGATTTGAATGTCGTTGAACCCTGATATCGCCGCGTTTCTGCAACTGGTCGGCAACGGCCGGGCCAGTGGCAAGCGCGTCGGCATGCATGAGCTGAGCCCGGCACAAGCCCGTGAACAATTCGATCAATCGTCGTTGTTGATGGATGCCGGTGGTGAAGAGCTGCAAGTGGTGGATGAACTGCAATTGCCCGTGCGCGACGGCACGCGCCTGAACGCACGGATCTACAGCAATCAGCCTTTGAATGCAGGTGCCGGTCGCCCGGCGCTGTTGTATTTCCATGGCGGCGGTTACGTGGTCGGCAGTCTCGATTCCCATGATTCGCTGTGCCGGGCTTTGGCTTCGATGGCTGATTGTGTGGTGCTTTCGGTGGCTTATCGCTTGGCGCCTGAGTTTCGTTTTCCAACGGCGGCTGATGATGCCCGTGATGCCTGGGATTGGCTGGTAGCCAGCGCGCAGGATCTGGGCATCGACGCCGCGCGCCTGGCAATTGCCGGTGACAGCGTCGGCGGCAGCCTGGCCACGGTACTCGCCGCACAACTGGCGGATGCCGCCGTATCGCCGCGCTTGCAGGTGCTGATTTATCCGGTCACTGATGCCAGTCGCAGCACGCCGTCGATCGAGCGTTTTGGCGAAGGGCATTTGCTGGAGAAGGATTCGCTGCACTGGTTCTACGAGCACTATCAACGCGAGGTCAGCGATCGTCTCGACCCACGCTTCTCACCGTTGCTGGCAGAGGTCAGCGCGAACGTGGCACCGGTGCTGCTGGTGTTGGCTGAATGCGATCCGCTGCACGATGAGGGCGTGGCGTATGCGCGTCATTTGCAGGCGGCGGGGGTTGAGGTGGAATTGAAGGTGTATGAGGGTATGACCCACGATTTCATGCGCATGGGCGCGATCATTGATGAGGCCGAGGAGGCTCAGCTGCATATTGCTGAGCGCTTGGTAGAGGTGTTTGCTGTGGCTTGAAGGGATGGGTGAATATCCGTTGCTTCGGTAACGGCTGATTAGGGTTCCGCCCTTACGGCGGGTCACTTTGGCAAACGCCCCAAAGTAACCAAAGGTCTGTGCCCTGACGTTCGGCCCTCGCTGTGGCTCGGGTTCCTTCGCTGCGGGATTGATCCGGGGGCATCGCCTCCGGTTTGCTTCGCTGCACCTCCTCTCGATGTGTTTGGCTTCGCCAAACGGTCGCTGCGCTCCCACCCCCGGATCAATCCCTCCACTCAGCCTTCCGACGGGCTCTGAGATCAAAAGCGGTACTCGAGCTAACGCTCATTGTGTTGAGTGGGGCGGCATGCGCCGCGTGCGGGGTGTACTCAATTCCTTGTGGGAGCTGGCTTGCCAGCGATGGCGGCCTGACAGCCGACCAAGCTCTGGCGGGGCGACTCATTCCCTGTAGGAGTTGCCGAAGGCTCGGGCCGCGATCGGGCGATCTTTTGATCTGCTTTGGATTTGGCTTTTGATCTTGCTCTTCAGCCCATCGGCAGGCCGAGCGGAGGTGTTCATCAGGGGGTAGGCGCGCAGCGCCGTGCGGCGAAGCCGCACACATCGAGAGGAGGTGCAGCGAAGCAAACCGTAGGCGATGCCCCCGGATGGACACCGTAGCGAGGGAACACTGAGCCTAGGCGAAGTGCCGTACGTCAGGGTAAAGCCTTTTGGGTTACCTTTTCGGCGTTTGGAAAAGGTGACCCGCCGTAAGGGCGGAACCCTAATCAGCAACACCCGCAGCAACGGATATACACCCAACCCCAACCCCAACCAAAAAAAACGCCGGCAGATGCCGGCGTTTCAGTGAGCGCAGAGCGTATTACCAGTTGTAGGTCACGTCAGCAGTCATGGTGCGGCCTTCACCGTAGTAGCAGTCGAGGGTGCTGTTGCACGCGGCAACGTATTTCTCGTCGGTGAGGTTCTGCAGGTTGGCTTGCAGCTTCACGCCTTTGATGTGCAGCGGCGATTTTTCCAGGTCGTAGGAGACCATGGCGTCATACACGGTGTAGGACGGGATCTGGAAGGAGTCCGACTCGTAGTCCGAACCGTAGCTGCTGCGCACGTAGCGTGCACCCAGACCCATACCGAAACCGGCCAGGGCAGTGGAGACGTCGAAGTCGTAGTTGACCCAGGCGGACGCGGTCAGTGGTGGACGCATCGCCAGGGTGCGACCTTCGCGACCGTCGTTGTCTTTTTCCCACTTGGTCTGGTTACGCGACACCGAAGCCAGTACGCGCAGGTTCTGGGTGACATTGACCTTGCCTTCCAGCTCGACACCACGGGAGCGCACGGTGCCGCTCTGGGTGCTGAAACCCGGATTGTCGAGGTCGGAGGTGAGCATGTTGTCCTGATCGATCTGGTAAGCCGACAACTGGATAAAGCCATCAATGAACGTCGGCTCGTACTTGATACCGACTTCGTACTGTTTGCCGGTGGTCGGTTCGAATGCGCCGCCGCTCATGTCGGTACCGGTTTGCGGCAGGAACGATTCGGCGTAGCTCACGTAAGGCGTGATGCCATTTTCGAACTCGTAGCCAAGGCCGGCACGACCGGTGAACTTCTCGTCCTTCTGGTTGCTGTGACCACCGGTCAGTGGTTGCTTGTTGTCGGTCTCGGCGAAGTCATAACGACCGCCGAGGGTCAGGAACCACTGGTTCCAGCGCAGTTGATCCTGAGCGTACAGGCCGGTCTGGGTAATGGTGTTATCCCACTTGTACGGCTGGCGGAAGTTGATCTGGCTGCCATACACCGGGTTGTACAGGTCGATACCCGGCGCGGTGCGGTCATAGAGACCGAGGAACTTTGAGTTGGAGTGGTAGTAGTCCACGCCCAGCAGCACCGTGTGCTCGATATCGGCAGTCTTGAACTTGGCCTGGGCAATGTTATCGATGCCGTAAACCTTGTTGTGCTGCGACCAGTCCACCGCGTAACGGCTCTGGAAGCTGTTGTCGTTGAGACCGGTGACCGGGTTGGTCGGGAACGAATAGCCGTGCAGCGGCGCCACGTACTGGTCGTTGACGTCGGCGTAACGAGCGTTCTGTTTCAGGGTCCAGACGTCGTTGAGTTCGTGGGCGATTTCGTAACCGACGACGAACTGTTCACGGTGGTA
Organism: Pseudomonas sp. LBUM1652; assembly: GCF_059716105.1. Lineage (NCBI taxonomy): Bacteria > Pseudomonadati > Pseudomonadota > Gammaproteobacteria > Pseudomonadales > Pseudomonadaceae > Pseudomonas > Pseudomonas sp. LBUM1652. The sequence continues at coordinate 2,230,659 of NZ_CP166804.1, forward strand.
CTTGTTCACGTCCGGTTCGCCGATGAAGCGGCTGCGGCTGATGCGCCCGTTAGAGGTGCTTTTGACCGTGCCAAAGGCTGGCAGACCTTGAGCTTCCGGTACGTCGTGATCTTTCTGGTACTGACCGAATACGGTGATGGTGGTGCGGTCGTTCGGCAGCCAGGTCAGGCTTGGCGCCAGCAACATGCGGTTCTGGTTGGCGTAGTCGATGGCCGAACTGCTGTCGTTGAACACGCCGGTCAGGCGATAGAGGAATTCGCCCTGATCGTCGATCGGGCCACCGAAGTCGAAGGCACCGTATTTACGGTCATAGCTGCCGCCACCGATTTTCACTTCATGCAGCGGGGTAGCCGTCGGACGCTTGCTGACCATGTTGACGATGCCGCCAGGCTGGTTCTGCCCGTAAAGTACCGACGCCGGGCCCTTGAGCACTTCGACTCGCTCCAGGGTGTACGGGTCGATTTGCAGCGAACCGCCGGTGCTGCCGCCGCCGTATGGCATGTGCAGACCATCGAGGTACAGCGGAGTAGGGGAGAAACCACGGGAGGTCGGCTCGTCGAAAATCTTCACCCGGTCCGAGAAACCGCCGCCGGTCATGCCTGGTGTGTAAAGCAGGGCTTCGGTGACCGACTTCGAACCGCGCATCTTGATTTCGTCTTGTGTCACGACGTTGATGGTCTGCGGGATTTCCTTGAGCGACGAATCGGTCTTGGACCCGGAGGCGCTACGCTTGGCGACGATTCCGTCAACCGGGCCCCAGGCCGATTCCGCGGTGGCGGAAATACTGGTCGGTGCCAGATCCAGGCTTGCACCGCTGCTGCGGCCGCGCAACGCGACGTTGTTGCCCTGAACGCTGTAGGCGATGTCGGTGCCTTTGAGCAATTGCGCGATGGCGGCAGTTGGTTCCAGGTTACCGCTGACGGCGGTGCTGCGCAGACCACTCACTTCATCCGGGCTGTAAAGCACCTGAAGGTTGGTCTGGCGACCGAATTCCTGCAAGGCGCTCCCCAGCGACTGTGCAGGAATATTGATCGCCACGGCGGCGGCCTGAGCCTGACCTGCGATTGGCAAGGTCAGGGCCATGGCGCAAAGCGCTGGCAACGTGGAACGCAAGGAGCGGCGGATCAGCAGAGCCTTGGCGAGCGGGTGGAGTCCGTGCGGTGCGGGCATTGTTCTTCTACTCTTCAAAGTGTTGACTGAGAACTATTTCTATTAACTGTAAGTAAGACGTTGAGCCTTCCGAAAACCGGAAAGGCTCAACGCATTTTTTTTACAAATTTTTCACAATCAGGCGGGTTGAAGCTCAGTGACCACTTTGCCGGCGTTCATGCGCACCAGTTGGTCGGCGATATCGAAGTAACGATCGTCGTGGGAAATGACGATGATGGTCTTGCCCAGACGCTTGAGGTCAGGCAGCAGCTCGGTATAGAAAATGCGGCGGAAGGTCGGGTCCTGGTCGGCGGCCCACTCGTCGAACACCAGCACCGGCCGTTCTTCCAGCCAGGCATTGATCAGAGCCAGACGTTTGCGTTGGCCGGTCGAAAGGTCGGTGGTGGTGAATGAGCCGTCGCGCACGCTGACCTTGTGGGCGATCTCCAGACGCTGCAGATATTGGTTGGCATCTTCCGGAATATGCGTGTCGCCCTGAACCACGTCGTCGAACAGGTAGTAGTCGGCGAAGATCGTGGTGAACAACTGGCGATAGTCGTCGCGGGTCAGGGCGGTGACCACTTGATCGTTGAGGCGGATTTCACCTTGTTGCGGCGCGTACAGGCCCAGCAGCAATTTGATCAGGGTGGTCTTGCCACAACCGTTTTCGCCGACGATGAAGACGATGTCGCCCTGTTCGATTTTCAGGTTCACCGGCCCGAGACGGAACGGCGTCGCGCCTTGTACGGTCGGGAAACTGTACGAAACGTTGGTCAGTTCCAGGCTGTGCACCGGTGTCTTTTTATTGCCTTGGTCGTTGAGCAGCAGGTGCGGTTCGGGCGAGGAAAACTGCTCGGACAACTCGGCGATACGACGGAACGCGATCTGCGCGCGACTGACAATCGGCAGCGCGGCAATGATGTGTTCCAGCGGACCTTTCATATACAGCAGCACCAGCACAAAACCGCTCATCACCGCTTTATCGGCGTTCGGCCACAGCGATTGCAGGCCCAGCGCCAGGCCGATCACGACGAAGAACAGCATCGAACCGAGCGTCTTGGCGATCACGAAAATATTCACCGAGCGCACCTGGGTGTCGCAGATCTTGTCCGCCGTGCCTTCAATGCCCGAGACAAACATTCGGTGCCGGCGCGGCCGATGGATGCGTAGCTCCTTGGCGCCCTCAGCGACGGCGTGGTAGCTCTTTTGCAGTTCGTCTTCGTAGTCGCGAGCCTTCATGAAGCCCTGCATGCCACGCCCGCGAGCAATGTATTGAACGACCGTACCGATCAGGATAGCGATGACTGTCAGCAGAAACATCGGCCATGACAACATCGCCAGATAGCCCATGCAGCCGAGGGCAACGGTCATCGAAATCGCTAGCGGGGCGAAGGCGAACGCAAAGTCGCTGATGGTATCGACGTCGTGGGTCAGCACCGGAATCAGACGATGACTGCGATAGCGTTCGATCTGTTCGATCGGCGCTGAGAGGACTTTTTCGCCCAGCTCTTTACGCAGTTTGGCAATGATGTGTTGGCCGACATAATTGGTGCCAATGTCAGAAAATATCGAAGTGGTCAGGGCCAGCAGGCACAGGCCGGCGAAGATCGCGACCATGGTGCCGGTCAGATCGCCTTCGCTGTGCAGCACGCTGTTGATGGTCGCCAGCAATGCGGTGACGCTCAGACCGCCGACCATGCCGAGCAGGACGGAGACGGTGACGATCAGCCGAAAGGGTTTGAGCAGGGCGAACAATTCATTGATCACCCCGCGTGTTGGTTTGCTCATGGAGGTTCCCTGCTTGAAAGAGCGGCGAAGGCCGGCATCGGCTGCGGACTTCGCCTGGGTGACGTAGAAGGCGGTGGCGCGCCTTGACGGTTCGCGCCCACCTGTAAAACGACTGGCAGGACGGCTAATTTAGCCGGGCGAGGGGCTTACAGATCGCGGGCTACGCGAAACCCGATCCAGTCGCCGCGGGTATCGGTGAACGTCGCGTTACGATTGCCCGAGCGAGAGAACACCGGTGCTTCACCCCAGTCGTTGCCACGGATGCGGCGAACTTCGCATTTGCCACTCGACCAGGCACTGCCATCGCTTGGTGCGCCGACGTAGTTTTCGTTGTAGCAGTCGGCCGTCCACTCATAGATGTTGCCGTGCATGTCGTAGACGCCAAAGGCGTTGGCCGGGAAGCTGCCGGCCGGTGCGGTGAAGTTGTAGCCGTCGCCGGCGCCGTAGGTATTGGCGTGTTTGGCGATGCTGTATTCCTTGCCTTCGTCGAACGGGAAGGGGAACGGGCCGGTGCTGCCACCACGGGCGGCGTATTCACGCAGGGATTCGCTGACCAGCCGATATTGCTGGCCGGTCTTTTTCGACAGCCACGCCACGTAGGCCTCGACTTCAGGGAAGTCCATGCACACCGCAGGATGTTTGTCGGTGTACTGCTTGCGCGGGTCACTGCCCTGATAATCAGGGATGCCCGCCTTGCAGGCGCGGCCGGGGCGAGTGTCGCCGTCGGGCATTTTGTAGCCGGTGTCCTTGAGGTACGCATCCCACTCGCCACGCAGCACCTGAAAGCGGCTGATCGCCAACGGTTTGGCAAACGTCACCGGGTGCATCGGGCCTTCGTCAGGCTCGCGGCCGACTTCGTCATCCGGGGTGCCCATGGTGAAAGTGCCGGTGGGCAGTACGACCATTTCCGGGCAGTCCTTGCAGTCCTTGAATACCTTGCCCGGCGCAGGTGGGGTGGCGGCTTGGGCGGCGCCAGGCAGCAGACCGGCGGCGAGGGCGGTGAGCATCAGCGCCGGCAGGGTCTTCACGGAAAGTCGACGCAGTTCACTTTTCATTGCGGGGTCTCGCTAAAAGGAAAAAGGGATCACTCGGGCTCAAAGGGCTTGGTCTAGCACGGCCAGCAAACGGTCGATTTGTGCTTCGTCGTTGAGCAGCCCCGGAGCGGTACGGATGACCGGACCGACGTCGCGGTTGACCGCATCGGCCACCACGCGGTTGGCCATCAGGTACGCAGCAATCTTGTCGCTGTCCTTGCCCTTGACCCGGAAGAAGGTAAATCCGGCGGACAGTTCAGGGCTCAGTGGCGTGACGAGTTCGATCTGTGGGCGCTGTTGCAGGTGTTTTTTCAGGTAGCTGTTGAGGGCGTGAATGCGCGCTTCAACTTCGGCCTTGCCCAGTTGCAGGTGCAATTTGAAGGCTTCGTCGAGCGCCCAACGGTGCTCGAACGAGTGGTAGCCACCGGGCGTCATGGTGGTGGAAAACGCCGTTGCTTCAGAGAACGTCGGAATGATCGGGGCGACGTATCTGACCTCTTCGAAGCGACTGCAAACGATGCCGGTGCCGCGCGGGCCGAACATCCATTTATGGGTGCCGGCGATGAAGAAGTCGCAGTTCATCTGCGCAAAACTGAGGTCGTCGACGCCGAAACCGTGCACGCCATCGACGACGTAGATGATTCGGTCGGCATCGCTGCGGCCACGGTTGTGCTTGTCGACGATGGCGCCGATTTCGCCGATGGGCAATTTCAGGCCGCTGCCCGAATGCACCCAGCACATCCCCAGCACGCGGGTTTCGGGGCGAATGGCGCTGTCGATGGCGGCCAGGATTTCAGCTTTGCTGGCGCTGTACACATTCTTGAACAAAGGGATTTTGCGCACCCGCGTGCCGTCGCGTTCGGTGCGCAAGGCGAGGATGGTGTGGGTGGCGTAATGCTCGTGGACGGTGGTGAGGATTTCCTGATCGGCGCGAACATGCACACCGCCATAAATCGTCGCCAGCCCCTCAGTGGTGCTGCCGGTCAGGGCGATCTGCTTGGCATTGGCCTGCAAGTAGCGACCGGCCCAGCCCCGCACGTTTTCTTCGCGCTGTTCGATCACGCCCAGATCCCAGTCCATCGCCAGGCCGGGGTTCTTGTCGAGGGCGGCGCGGTGCATTTCGATGGCGTCGCGCACGGGTTTGGGGTGCGAGGTGACCAAAAAATTGGAGAAGTGCAGGTAGTCCGGGTCCTGCTCGAACAGTTGCTGCAACTGTGCCCACTTGTTGCGCGGCTGCGGCGCTACGGCTGAGGCGCTGGCGAGATTCGGCAGACCCGCACCTAGCGGCAGCGCCGCCGCCAGAAGCCCGGCCTGTTTCAAGAAGTCACGACGATTGCTCATGGCTTGGCGGTTCCCTGCGCAGCGGCCAGCGAAGGTTTCGCCGCTTTCTCGACCTGATCCCAAACGCGCAGGAAGTTGCCGCCCCACAGCTTGGCAATGTCGGCTTCGGAATAACCGCGCGAGATCAATTCGGCGGTGACGTTGTGGATTTCGCCGACGTTCTCGAAGCCTTTGACGCCGCCGCCTTCGTTGAAGTCGGAACTGATGCCGACATGGTCGATGCCGATCTTGCGCACCGCGTAATCGATGGCGTCGCCCAAATCCTTGAGGCTGGCTTTCGGCTCTTCTTCGAGGATGCCGTAGAGACGGCCGGCGTACTGGCCGAACTTCTGTTCGGACCAGGCGGCAATGATCGGGTCGCCGGGCATCAGTGCCATGGCCAGGTTCGGCAGTGGCGGCAGGTCGAACTCCTTGCGCATTTCGTTGAGCTTGTTCTGGGTTTCCTGGGTCAGCGGACGCAGGTACTGCGAGAACGCGACGATCTGTACGACGCCGCCGCTGTTCTTGATCAGCTGCATTTCCTTGTCGCTGAGGTTGCGCGGGATGTCGACCATCGCGCGCGGCGCCGAATGCGAAGCCACCAGCGGTGTCCGGCTCAGTTGCGCGACCTGCTCGAGGGCCTTGGTCGACATCTGCGACACGTCGATGATCACGCCCAGATCGTTAAGGCGCTTGACCGCTTGCTTGCCCAGATCCGAGAGACCGTCGAGGGCATCCGGCGAATCATTGAGGAACGGCAGCGGACGCGACGAGTCCGCCCAGTCGTTGTTGCCGATGTAGCTGAAGCCGAACATGCGCATGCCGCGCGCCGTCCACATGTCCAGCAGGTTCAGGTCGTGACCCAGTGGATAGGCGTTGAGCATGCTGATGAAAATCGCGAATTTGCCTTCGCCGTGCAGGCGTCGGAAGTCGTCCGCGGTATAAGCGATGGCAACCTGATTGGGATAGTCGCGGACCATGCCGGAGATGATCTTGAAGCGGATCTCCTGCTGGTTGCGCGCCTCGTCGACGAAACCGGGCGTCGGTTTGTGCGGGGCGTTCGGGCCGTTCCACATTTCCGGCCAGCCGAAGATGGTCAGTGCGGCGCCCGACAGGCGTCCACGGCTGGCCTTGGCCAGATCGAACTGGCCGTCGCCGTCCTTGTCGGCTTCGTGGCCGTCGGTGCCGAAGTTTTGCGTCAGGCTGACATGGCTGTCGAAGGAGAGCATGCGTTCGTGCAGTTCATCGGCCTGTTTCATGACTTTGACCGGGTAGCCGAGGTCGTCCTTGAACCAGTGTTGCCAAGCGGCAAAGCCTGCGCCGGCACTGATTGCCAGGGCCAGTGGCAGGCCGATGAATAGAGCCTTTTTCGAACGTGGTTTTGTCATTGCCATCTCTGTCAGGTTCGCCATCGAGGTGCAGGCGCGGGGGCCTTTGCTATCTGGGAAGAACGATTAGTCGGCAGGGAAATTTAGGCGGGCGCGCCTCAGGCAGAAGCGGCGGCTTAAATTTGCCGGCGCAACAAACGTTCTAGCTTGGATAAAGCCTGCTTCATGGCTGACACAGGTAGGGCAATGAAGATTTCTCGACGATGGTTCATGGCGGGCCTGGCGCTGACGGGCGCTGCCGTGCCTGCGGCTTATTTTGGGCATCGTGAATGGACGAAGCCGGACCCGACGATCACGCCGGGTGAAGCGTCATTCGACGTCGCCGACAGGGCCGGGCAGCGCCTGGCGAATGCATTGCGCGGGGTTTGGGATATCCGTTTCGAAGGCCCAGATGCCGGCCTCGAAGGTCTACCGCTTGAGGGCCTGCAAGTGTTTCTCGACATCGGCCAGAAGGGTCGTGGTGTCTGCGGTTTTCTCGACACGCCAGAACGTCTGCGCTCTGGCGAGACACCTCGTTACCGAATTCTTGGCGATCTTGCAGGGGCCGATGCAGCGAAACTCAGCTGGCGGCTGATCGGCGCTGATGGCCAGATTGGCTATGAACTGGAAATGATCCTAGATGAGGTCTGGGCCGATTTCGGTAATGCCGGCAGCGGCACCCTCAGCGGCAAAGCGCTGCAACTTGACCGGCCGTTGAGCCTGCCGGCGCAGGACAACCGCTTTGTGGCCGTCAAACGCCTGTTTCCCGAAGCGCGCGAGCGCACACCGTTGAACGCGACGCTGCTGGCATGGCTGATCTCTCCCGAGCATCGCCTGTTCCACCAGTTGTGGCATGCGACCCGGGACAAGTGGCACAAGCTTCCTGAGGACAAGCGCGAGGCGCTGCGCGGCATTGGCTGGCAGCCCGGCCCGCGCGACAAGGAGCGTGATGCCCGTGGCCCGCGCAAGGATCGCAACGGTTCGGGCGTGGACTTTTTCTTCATGCACCGACACATGCTCGGGACGGCGCGATCGATGCAGGATCTACCGTCCTGGGAATACTTCCCGCTGCCGCAACCGGAGTTGATCCGCGACCGCATCGGTTTCGCCCGGTATTTCGATAATCACGACGGCACTGCCTTGCCGCCGACGTGGACGGCCGCAGGTGACGACGAGTTCAGTCAGTGGGTCAGCGACATCAAGACCGCCGAGACTTACGAAAGCAACTTCCAGGTCTGGGAGTCGCAGTACCGTGATCCGGCGTATCTGGCCAAACTCACGCTGGGTCAGTTTGGTTCGGAAGTCGAGCTGGGCCTGCATGACTGGCTGCACATGCGCTGGGCGTCAGTACCGCGCGATCCATCCAATGGCCAACCGGTGCCGTTTGCTCGCGATCCGGCGGACTTCGCCGCACGCTGGTACAACGCCGAAAACGACTTCCTCGGCGATCCGTTCTCATCCCACGTCAATCCGGCGTTCTGGCACTTCCATGGCTGGATCGATGACCGGATCGAAGACTGGTTTCGCGCCCACGAGCGTTTCCATCCGGGTGAAGTCACGCGCCTGCAAGTCAATGGCGTGCACTGGTTCGCACCGGGGCGGTGGGTCGAGGTCGATGATCCGTGGCTGGGGCCGAGCACCCATGGTTGCAGCACCACGCCGGGATTACAGACGGGAAAAACCGTGGAAATGGACCCGGAAACCATGAAGCTGGCGCTGCGCATCACCTTCATCACCGACGAGGACAAACTCGCCGGCCTGTTCCGCCGCGTGCCGCAACGACCGTGGTATGCGCGCAATCTGAAGCCTAAAACCAGCCCGGCTTGAGGGCTGTGTCATGGTTAATTCGCGAGCAGGCACGCTCGCGCATTTGATCGTGTTCCTTCAGCAGGAATGCAATTCAATGTGGGAGCGAGCCTGCTCGCGAAAGCGGTCTGGCAGGCAGCGAAATTACAGCGCCTGCCACCCACCTCCAAGTGCCTTGTACAGCGCAATGCTCGCCTGTACCCGCGACAGTCGCAATTGCGCATTCTGATCTTGCGCCGCATACAACGTGCGCTGGGTTTCCAGCACCGTCAGCAAGTCTTCGGCGCCGGCCTGATAGCGGCTCTGGGCGATGTTGAACGCGGTCTGCGCCTGGCTCAATTCCTCGTTCTGCCACAATCGCTGCTCATCAAGGCGTCGAATGCTGTTGAGGGCTTTCTCCACATCGGCGAAGCCGTTGATGATCGCGCCACGATAGTTCTCCAGCAGTTCTTGCTGGCGCGCCGTGGCCTTGTCGCGTTCAGCGCCGAGGCGCCCGTTATTGAAGATCGGCGCGACCAGTCCGGCGGTGAGGTTGTAGAAGGGGCTGCGAATCAGGTCGTCGAACTGGTTGGCGCCGGAGCCGAGTTGGGCCGTCAGGGTCAGCGCCGGCAGCATGGCCGCACGGGCGACTTTGACGTCGGCCTCGGCGGCGGACAGTTGTGCTTCGGCGCGAGCGATGTCCGGGCGGTGGCTGAGCAACTCGCTGGGTACACCGGCAGCGATATCTGGCCATTGCAGGTGATCGAAGGACTCTTTCGGCGACAGTTGTTGCACCGGTTGGCCGAGCAGCGCAGCCAGGCTGATCAGCGCGTCTTGCGCTTGCTGCTGCACCCGCGGCAATTGCCATTGCTGAGCGGCCACCAGACTTTTTTGCTGGGCCAGTTCCAATGCCGTCGCCGAGCCTGACTCATAACGCGTCTGCACCAGCTTCAGCACGCTTTGGGCGTTGGCCAGATTCAGTTCGGCAATGCGGCTTTGCTCGCGCAGCGACAGGGTTTGCGCATAGGTATTGGCAACGCCGCTGAGCAGTGTCAGCTCCACGGTGGCACGATCGAATTCACTGGCTTGCAGGGTGAATTGCGCACTGTCGCGGGACGCGCGTTTGCCGCCCCAGAAGTCGATTTCGTAAGTGGCACTCAGATTGGTATCGAAGTAGTCCACAGCCTTGTTGCTGCTGTTGGCGTCCAGTTGGCTGTAGCCGGTGCCGCGCAGCAGTTTTTGCCGGTTGGCATTGAATCCGGCTTTGACCTCCGGCAGCAATGAACCGCCGGCGATCACCGTGCCGGCCTGCGCCTGACGCACCCTGGCAACAGCGGCCGCGAGGTCGAAACTGCCGGCTCGCGCCTGTTCGATCAGGCTGTCGAGTTCCGGGCTGCCGAACTGCGTCCACCACTGTGCATTGTTGCGGGCGGCGCTGGCAGCTTGTGGCGATTGCCACGTCGCCGGTGGCAGCAGGCCGCTGTCCGGACGCTGGACGGGATTGGCGCAGGCACTGAGCAACAGGCAGACGGTCAACAGGCTAAGGCACGGTTTCATAGATCGATCATTCACTGGTAAGGGCCGTGACCGGGTCGAGCCGGGCAGCTTTGCGGGCCGGCATGAAGCCGAAGACAACGCCGGTGACCAGTGCGCAGCCGAAGGCGCCGAGCACGGCCGTCAGGGAAAACGCCACGGCGACTTCACTGAGCACCAGCACGCCGCCGACGATCAGCGCCAACGCGATCCCGGCAATGCCGCCGACCACCGAGAGCATCACGGCCTCGGTGAGGAACTGGCGCAGGATGTCCCGTTGTCGCGCACCTGTGGCCATGCGGATACCGATCTCACGGGTGCGTTCGCGCACGGTCATGAGCATGATATTCATCACGCCGATACCGCCCACCAGCAGCGAGATCGCGGCAATCGAACCGAGCATCAGCGACAGGGTGTTTTGCGTGCGCGCCTCGGCCTGGATCATCGCGGCGTTGTTGGTCAGTTCGAAATCCTTTTTGCCGTTGTGCAGGCGCAGCATCAGTTGTTCGATGGCCTGTTCGGCTTCCTTGACCTTGCGTGCGTCGGCGGCGGCGATGGCCACGTATTCCGGATCGCGGGTGCCGAACAGACGCACGCTGGCTGCCGAGTAGGGCACGGCGATACGGTCATCGCTGTCGGAGTCGCCGGAGCTGGCGCCTTTTTCCGCCAGTACGCCGACCACCTGAAATGGCACGTTCTCGATCAGGATGTAATGGCCGATCGGGTTGATCACATCCTTGAGCAATTTGCTGCGGACCTTGTGGCCGATCACCGCAACGGCTGCGGCATTCTGTTCATCGGCGTCGGTGAAATAACTGCCTTGCACCACCGGCCAGTTGAAGATCGCCGGGAAGTTTGTGTCGTTACCGCCGACATAACTCATGTGGTCGATATTGCCGTAACGCACCCCGGCTTCGGCGCCGTTGACCGGCATGATCCGCTGCACTTGCGGCAGGCTCGCCAGGGCACGGACATCGTCCAGAGTGATGATGCCCGGCGGCGTGCGCGGGTTGGGCGCCGAGCCGCTGAGGTAAATGATGTTCGAGCCGAACGCGCCCATCTGCGCCATGACCTGGCGCTTGCTGCCTTCGCCGACAGCGAGCATCACCACCACCGACGCCACGCCGATGATGATCCCGAGCAGGGTCAGGGCAGTGCGGAAGCGGTTGATCCACATCACCCGCCACGCCGCGTGCAAGGCGTCCACCAGTTCGCCTTTCCAGGCGCCAGTGGCCTCGGCGCCCTCGGCCAGACGCTTGCGCAGATCCACCGCTTGCAAGGCGCCGGGGTTGGCCGTGGTTTGCGCCTCGGGATTGTCCTTGGCGCTGTCGCTGATGATCAGGCCGTCGCGTATTTCGATGATGCGCTTGGCCCGCGCCGCCACTTCGCGGTCGTGGGTGATGAGAATTACCACATGGCCCTGGCTCGCCAGCTCATCGAGCAGCGCCATGACCTCTTTGCCGCTGTGGCTGTCGAGGGCACCGGTAGGTTCGTCGGCCAGAATGATGTGGCCGCCGTTCATCAAGGCGCGGGCAATCGACACCCGCTGTTGCTGGCCGCCGGAGAGCTGGTGCGGACGGTTGCCGGTGCGCGAGGACAGGCCTAGACGGTCGAGCAGGGCGGCGGCGCGGGCATGACGCTCGGCGGCCGGCGTGCCGGCGTAGATCGCCGGCATCTCGACGTTTTCCTGCGCCGAGCCGGACGGGATCAGGTGATAACCCTGGAACACAAAACCGAACGCTTCGCGGCGCAGCCAGGCCAGTTCGTCGCTGTCCAGGCCGGCGACGTTTTCCCCGGCGAAGCGGTATTCGCCGGACGTTGGCCGGTCGAGGCAGCCGAGAATATTCATCAGCGTCGACTTGCCGGAGCCGGAAGCGCCGACGATCGCGACGAACTCGCCGGCATGGATCGACAGGTCGATGCCACGCAAGACGTGAACTTCAGGGGCGTCGCCACCGCCGTAGGATTTGCGGATGTCCTGCAGGTCGATCAGGGGCGTCTGCATTCAACCACCACTGCCATCGGCCGGACCGATCAGCAAGTGATCGCCTTCCTTCAGACCATCGAGAATCTGCACCTTGAGGCGGTCACTGATGCCAGTGTGCACCTCTCGCGATTCGATGTTGCCGTTGGCGGCGACCACTCGAGCCGTTTGCCGATCGCCCTTGTTGCTGCCATTCAGGGCTGCCACCGGTGCGGTCAGGATGTCTTTGGCCTGATTGGCGACGAAGAACACCTGGGTGGTCATTTCGGCCATCAAGGCGTTGTCGGCGTTATCAACGTCGAGCAGCACGGTGTAAAGCACGACGCGGGCGCTGCCGCTTTTACTGCTGCTGGCCGGGCTGCCGCCGCCCTGGCTGGTTTGATCCAGCGGTTTGGGCGGCACCGGCAGGATCTGCCGCACGGTGCTGCTCCAGCGCCGGTTACCGCCGCTGAGGGTGGTGAAGTAAGCGATCATGCCCGGTTTGACGTGGCCTATGTCGGCTTCCGACACCTCGGCCCACACCGTCATCGGTGAGAGTTTGGCGATGCGCAGGATCAGCGGTGTCTGTTGCTGGGCGTTGAGGGTCTGGCCTTCGCGGGCATCGAGGGCAACCACGGTGCCGGCCATCGGCGCATAGATCCGGGTGTAGCCGAGTTCGGCCTGATCGCTGCGCAGGCTGGCTTCGGCCTGACGAATCTGCGCCTGGAACATGTCGACGCGGGCCTGCGTGGCTTTCAGTTCGGCGCGGGCGGTTTGCACGTCTTCTTCACGGGTCGCACCGCCGGCGGCAAGATTCTGCTGGCGCTGGTACTTCTGTTGCGCCAGTTCGTGCTGGGCGCGTTGTTCCTGCAATTGCGCCTTTAGATTCTCGACGGAGAAACGCCCGGCATCGAGCTTGGCCCGCTGCGTCGACGGGTCGATCTCCACCAGCAACTGGCCGTCCTTGACCACGTCGCCGACTTCTACGTGGATCTTCTGAATCTGTCCTGAAGCCTGTGCGCCCACGTCCACATAACGACGCGGTTGCAGGGTGCCGAGCGCGGTGACGCTGCTTTCGATATCGCCGCGTGTGACTTGCACGGTGGCAAATTTATCCCGGCCCGGCGGCATGATCTGCCACGCGGCGTAAGCGACAACGGGGATCAGACAAAGGACTGCGAGCAGGGCGCGTCGGGCGGGGCGGGGACGTTTCATGCAGGGTTCCGGCCAGTGGAAATCGGCCCGTCGTTCGGCTGGCACACAGATTCGGGCAGCGCTGAACGCTGTCGCAGGGCACGACAGACACGGGAAGCTGTCCTGTAAACGAGGAAAGTGCGGGGGAATTTAAGCGCTGACACACGATGTAACAGCTATAGCGCAGGACTATTTATCGGGCAAAGACAAACGCTACTTTAAATCTATATGAGAATTACTATAAATTACGCACCTCACGTTGCCACTATCTTGCTACCGCTCATCGCGTGTTCATCGATCAGTGTGCTCAAGGACAGAAACCGCACCTTTTTGCGGCCGGGAGTCATGTTGGAAAACTACTATCGCGAGCTGGTGTGTTTCCTGAACGCCAAGCTGGGCAACCGTCAGGTTGCCGAGGATGTGGTGCATGACGCCTATCTGCGGGTGCTGGAACGTTCCAGCGACACGCCGATCGAGCAACCCCGGGCGTTTCTTTATCGCACGGCGTTGAATCTGGTCATCGACGATCATCGGCGCAATGCTCTGCGCCAGGTCGAACCGTTGGAAGTGCTCGACAATGAAGAGCGCTATTTCACGCCGTCCCCCCACGGCACCCTCGATCACGGACAGCGCCTGGAAATGCTCCAGCGTGCCCTGGCCGAACTGTCATCCGCCTGCCGTGAAAGTTTTCTGCTGCGCAAGATCGACGGCCTGTCGCATCCGGAAATTGCTGAACAGCTCGGCATTTCCAAGGCTCTGGTGGAAAAGCATATCGTCAATGCCATGAAACATTGCCGTCTGCGGATCAAGCAATGGGATGCCCATTGAGCCATCGCCGGTAAATTTTATTTCACTGTCCTCGTTCCTACTCAACAGACGACCTGCTGTCCTGCTCAAGGCCGGTCAGGTCACTTAGGCTCTCCTTCCCCTTGTTGAGGGGTTCATCCAGAGGACACTGGAAATGACACAGGCAATTGCATCGCCCATCGTTCACGACCTGATCGGCGTCGGTTTCGGCCCTTCGAACCTGGCACTGGCCATCGCTCTGCAAGAGCGCGGCCCGACGCACGGCGAACTGGATGTACTGTTCCTCGACAAGCAGGCCGACTACAGCTGGCACGGTAATACCCTGTCGACCCAGAGCGAATTGCAGATTTCCTTCCTGAAGGATCTGGTGACCCTGCGCAATCCGACCAGCCCTTACTCGTTCGTCAATTACCTCAAGTACCACGGTCGTCTGGTCGATTTCATCAACCTCGGCACCTTCTACCCGTGCCGCATGGAGTACAACGACTACCTGCGCTGGGTCGCCGGGCAGTTCACCGGGCAGAGCCGTTATGGTGAAGAAGTGCTGACCATCGAGCCGGTACTGCACAACCATCAGGTTGAAGCGCTACGAGTGATTTCCCGCGACAGCCAGGGGCTGCAACATGTGCGCACAACCCGTTCGGTGGTAGTGAGTGCCGGTGGCACACCGCGAATTCCCGAGGCGTTCAAGGCGTTGAAAGGCAACTCACGCGTGTTCCACCACTCGCAATACCTGTCGCAGATGGCCAAGCAGCCTTGCGTGAACAATCAGCCGATGAGCATCGCGATCATCGGCGGCGGGCAGAGCGCGGCGGAGGCCTTTATCGATCTGAACGATTCGTTCCCGTCGGTGCAAGTCGACATGATTTTGCGTGGCTCGGCCCTCAAGCCTGCGGACGACAGCCCGTTCGTCAACGAAGTGTTCTCGCCTGAGTTCACCGATCTGGTGTTCCAGCAGAACAGCGCCGAGCGTGAACGTCTGGTCAACGAGTACCACAACACCAACTATTCAGTGGTGGACATCGACCTGATCGAACGCATCTACGGCATCTTCTACCGCCAGAAAGTCTCCGGGATTGCCCGTCATGCGTTCCGCACTTTGACCACCGTCGAGAGCGCCACCGCTACTGAAAACGGTATCGAACTGGCCGTGCGCAACAACGCCACTGGCGAAGTCACCGTGCGCCTGTACGACGCCGTGGTGCTGGCCACCGGCTACGAGCGGCAGATGCACCGCAAACTGCTCGCGCCGCTGGAAGAATACCTGGGCGGCTTCGAGGTTGATCGCAACTACAAAGTGCTCACCGACGAACGCTGCAAGGCCGGCATCTACATGCAGGGCTTCTGTCAGGCCAGCCACGGTTTGAGCGACACGTTGTTGTCGGTGTTGCCAATCCGTGCCGATGAAATTGCCGGCTCGCTGTATGAGCATGGCAAGAATCGTGGGCACAGCCGTTCGATGGCGGATCTGCTGTTGGCGACTGCCAGCTGAATCAGCATTGCCTGATACACCGCATTCGCGAGCAGGCTCGCTCCCACAATGGTTCTGTGTACGCAGGACAAAATGTGGGAGCGAGCCTGCTCGCGAAGGGGCCATCAAAAGCACCACAAAATCCGAATCCTGAACCCTTCCTGAACGCCCCCCACATTCCCCGACACACCTCCTTTCACGGGTTTACTCTCCAGACATCGAGGCGTAAGCTTCGCGCGTTTTCATCAATAGCGGAGACCCACAGTGGGTACTTGTTCGAGTGACAGTTGTCGGCCGGTCTCGGTAACCGGCAGATTCTCGGCAAGATAACGCGCCTCCTTTGTGCCGTTGTCTCGCCGTAATAGCGAGCAGCGGCATCCCGTGCATGGCCAGTCCTTGGTCGTGTCTCGACGTCCTTCTCATCGACACTGAAAGAGCGTGATTCCGACTTTTTAAAGTCGCCATCGCAGCCCTATCGACACGCCTGTCTTTTCTGACCGGCGCGCCAAACCTTGCCGTGCCGGTTTACCCGGCGGACGAGGCGCGGTCGTACCTGCTTGACGGTTTCCCGGCTGACCACAGGGGCAACAGCCATGAAACTTACGCTCAAGGAATTTTTCGCAGGCTTTCTGCGGACCCGCCACTTCGCCCGGCACTTCCGTCGCCTGGCGTTGCTGGAAACCATCAACGACACCACGGTCAGCCGTGAAGTCCCGCCCACTCTGGCCAACACGCTGGTCGATGCTGCGCATGGCGACAGCGCTGTGTTGCTGTCTTCAATGGGGACCCACGCCGAAGGCCTGACTGATTTTGAAGTCGATGCCCTGCGTGCGCAGTACGGCCTCAATGAAGTCGAGCACGAGCAGCCGCTGCCGTGGTGGACACACCTGTGGCACTGCTACAAAAACCCGTTCAACCTGCTGCTGACCTTGCTGGCGGTCATCTCGTGGCTGACCGAAGACCTCAAAGCCGCCGTGGTGATTTTCTCCATGGTGGTGCTGTCGACGCTGCTGCGCTTTTGGCAGGAAAGCAAATCCAACCAGGCCGCCGACGCACTCAAGGCCATGGTCAGCAACACCGCCACGGTGATGCGCCGTGACGCACCGCGCGCCGAGTTGCCGATCAAGCAATTGGTGCCGGGCGATCTGATCGTGCTGTCGGCCGGCGACATGATTCCCGCCGATTGCCGGGTGCTCAGCGCCAAAGACCTGTTCGTCAGTCAGGCGGCAATGACTGGCGAATCGATGCCGGTGGAGAAGTTCTCGCGTCAGGCTGATCGCGACACACGCAATCCGCTGGAGCTGGAAAATATCCTGTTCATGGGTACCAACGTGGTGTCCGGCACGGCGGTGGCAGTGGTTCTCACCACCGGCAACAGCACCTACTTCGGTGCCCTGGCGCAACGTGTCGGCGCGACTGATCGTGCGGTCACGTCGTTCCAGCTGGGCGTCAACAAAGTCAGCTGGCTGTTGATCCGTTTCATGTTCGTCATGGCGCCGCTGGTGCTGTTCATCAACGGTTTCACCAAGGGTGACTGGACCGAAGCGCTGCTGTTCGCGCTGTCGATTGCGGTCGGGCTGACCCCGGAAATGCTGCCAATGATCGTCACCTCGACGTTGGCCAAAGGCGCGGTGTTTCTGTCGCGCAAGAAAGTCATCGTCAAACGCCTCGATGCCATTCAGAACTTCGGCGCCATGGACGTGCTGTGCACCGACAAGACCGGCACCCTGACCCAGGACAAGATTTTCCTCGCGCGCAATGTCGACGTCTGGGGCGAAGACTCCGACGATGTGCTGGAAATGGCCTACCTCAACAGCTACTACCAGACCGGCCTGAAAAACCTGCTCGACGTGGCCGTACTGGAACACGTGGAAGTTCACCGTGAACTGAAAGTCGGCACCGCGTTTCGCAAGGTCGATGAGATCCCGTTCGACTTCAACCGTCGCCGTATGTCGGTGGTTGTCGAGGGGCGCGGTCAGCCGCATCAACTGATCTGCAAAGGCGCGGTGGAAGAAGTGCTGGCAGTGTGCAGCCGCGTGCGTCACGGTGACGTCGATGAAGCCTTGAGCGATGAATTGCTGACCCGGATTCGTCAGGTCACCGCAGCATTCAACGCTGAAGGCTTGCGCGTAGTGGCGGTGGCGGCCCGCTCGATGCCTGAAGGTCGCGACGTCTATAGCCTGGCCGATGAACAGGATCTGACGCTGATTGGTTACGTGGCATTCCTTGATCCACCGAAAGAAAGCACCGCGCCGGCGCTCAAGGCCTTGGCTGAGCATGGCGTAGCCGTGAAGGTGCTGACCGGTGACAACGAATTGGTGACCGCGAAAATCTGCCGCGAAGTCGGCCTCGCGCAACAGGGCTTGTTACTGGGCAACGATATCGAGCGCATGAGCGATGCCGAACTGGCCGAGGCGGTAGAGAAAACCAACGTCTTCGCCAAACTGACGCCGTCGCACAAGGAACGCATCGTGCGCATCCTCAAGGGCAACGGTCATGTGGTCGGTTTCATGGGCGACGGCATCAACGATGCGCCGGCGCTGCGCACGGCCGACATCGGTATCTCGGTGGATAGCGCGGTGGACATCGCCAAAGAGGCCGCGGACATCATCCTTCTGGAAAAGAGCCTGATGGTGCTGGAGGAGGGCGTGCTCGAAGGGCGGCGCACCTTCGCCAACATGCTCAAGTACATCAAGATGACCGCCAGTTCCAACTTCGGCAACGTGTTCTCGGTGCTGGTTGCCAGTGCATTTATTCCGTTCCTGCCGATGCTGCCCATGCATCTGTTGGTGCAGAACCTGCTCTACGACATTTCGCAGATCGCCATCCCGTTCGACAACGTCGATGAAGAGATGCTGAAAAAGCCGCAGCGCTGGCAGCCGGGCGACGTTGGGCGCTTCATGCTGTTCTTCGGCCCGATCAGTTCGATCTTCGACATCACCACGTTCGCTTTGATGTGGTACGTGTTTGATGCCAACACCCCGGATCACCAGACGCTGTTCCAGTCGGGCTGGTTCGTGGTGGGGTTGCTGACCCAGACGCTGATCGTGCACATGATCCGCACGCCGAAGATTCCGTTTCTGCAAAGCCGCGCAGCCCTGCCGCTGCTGGTAATGACCGGGATCATCATGGCGGTCGGCATCTTCCTGCCGATGGGGCCGCTGGCGCACTACTTCAAATTGCAGGCGGTGCCATCGCTGTACTTCGTGTTCCTGCCGGTGATTCTGCTGGCGTACATGGCGTTGACCCAAGCGGTTAAAGGTTTCTACATCCGCCGGTTCGGCTGGCAATAACAGCATTACAACGCTGTTCCCCGTGTGGGAGCGAGCCTGCTCGCGAAGGCGTCGTGTCAGTTGCATTTATGTTGGCTGACATACCGCTTTCGCGAGCAGGCTCGCTTCCACAGGGGATTGGTATGTTTTCAAGGACAAGACTATGCAAGCCATCAACAACCTCAACCTGACCTCGCTGCTCGACACCCTGATCAGCCTCAGCGCCGCGTTCATCCTCGGCGGCTTGATCGGCTTCGAGCGCCAGTATCGGCAACGCACTGCCGGCCTGCGCACCAATGTGCTGGTGGCGGTCGGCGCGGCGATTTTCGTCGACATGGCCAACCGTCTCGCTGGCGCTGAAGGCGCGGTGCGGGTGGTTGCCTATGTGGTCTCCGGCATCGGTTTTCTCGGTGCCGGCGTGATCATGCGCGAAGAAGGCAACGTGCGCGGCCTCAACACTGCCGCAACCCTGTGGACCTCGGCAGCAGTCGGCGCCTGCGCGGGTGCGGACCTGCTCGCCGAAGCAGTGCTCGGCACACTGTTCATCCTCGCCGCCAACACCTTGCTGCGGCCTATCGTCAACAACATCAACCGTCAGCCGCTGGACGTGGTCTCGGCGGAAGTCACCAACATCGTCTACGTCATCGCCCGGCGCTCGCAGCAGAAAGCCGTGTTCGCCTTGCTCGAAGCGGAACTGGAACGCAGTAATTACCCGGCCAGCGATGTCGACGTGCATGCCTTCGGTGCCGATGAAATTGAAATCGAGGCGACGCTGGCGACCACCTCGGTCGATGGGGATGAACTGGATGCTCTGGTAGCGCGGATCTCGACGTCATCGCTGGTGGTGCAGGCGTTCTGGAGTCCGAGTACCACCGATTAGCGCTGAGAAATGTCCTACATGTCGGAGAGAAAGAACTTACATTTTCACTAAGGGGCATCACTCATTATTTTCCCCGGAGCAGAGATGCCCGGCGTCCTGAATAATCAGTGAGGCATCACTTTTCTCACAACTGTTGGGCCAGGAAAATACCGGCGGCGATGGCCAAAAGTATGGGGGGCTTCAGTTGTCGGAATAAGCCATGGTTTATTTGTTACAGCGATAAACCAGGTTGCCGCTCGTGAGTTGTTTGGGAAGCCAGGCCGCTGGGCCTGATAAATAACTATCCCTAGAGATGCCTACGATGAATAAGTTTTTCGCTGTGACTACCGCTGCTGTTGCCATGAGCCTTGCTTCTTTCGCCAATGCTGCGCCAGCAACCGGCAACCCAGGCACCGTGCGCTTTATCGGTGAAATCGTTTCCGGCGCGTGCGGTATCGACGCCAACTCCCTTGATCAAACTGTTTCGCTGGGTCAGGTGCCGTCGAACCGTTTCAAGGCTACGGGTGATCGCTCCGACCCGGTCAAGTTCGACATCGTCCTGACCGACTGCGACACCACCACCCAGAAGAACGCCCGCTTCACCTTCAGCGGCGTGCAGGATCCATCGGTTCCGGCACTGTTCGCCACGACTGGCCTGGCCCAGAACGTCGGCATCCGCCTGCAGGCCAGCGCTGGTGAAATGCTCGATAACGGCAAGGAGCAGGTCGCGCCGGTCGTTCTGCAAGACGGCAACAACACCGTGACCTTCGCGGCGATGTACGAAGCCACCGCTGCTTCCGTTACTACTGGTGAAGCGGACAGCGTTGCCAACTTCACCGTTGCCTACAACTGATACGCCCGTATCGATTGTTTTAAGAAAAAGGGGCGATAGCCCCTTTTTTCTTATCTGTCAGAGCACTGTTTAAAGGGTATTGCCCGTGTACTGCCGCACACTTTTTGTGTCTTGCGTATTGATCACCTCTGCGCGTTATTCCAATGCTGTGGAGTTCAATTCGGAGTTTCTGAATATTGATCGTAAAGACAATATCAGCCTCGGACAGTTTACCCATGCCCAATACACCGTTCCCGGCAGTTACTTGCTGGATATCACGGTCAATCAGCGTTACTTCGGTAACCGTTCCATTGAATTCAAAAGTGCTGACGATCCGCAGGAAAGTCACGCCTGCCTGCCGGAAGAGTTAGTGGCGATGTTCGGTTTGAAACCGGATGTATTGAAGGGCCTGCCAAGATTAGCTGGCGGCCAGTGCGTTGATTTGCGCGGGATCGACAACGCCAGCATCAAGTACATCAAAAGTCTGGGCCGGCTCTCGATCAGTCTGCCGCAGGCGACGTTTGAATATGACGATCCCAATTACATTCCCCCGGCTGCCTGGAGCGAGGGGCTGGACGGCGCATTGCTTGATTACCGAGTGATCGCCAACAGCCGCCAGTCCACGGCGTCCGGAGACTCCCGTTCGTTGCAAAGTTACGGCACCGCCGGGTTGAACATTGACGCCTGGCGGATTCGTGCCGATTACCAGGCCCGGCAAGAGTCCGGTAACCAGAGCGGCGACATCAATAGCAAAGCGTTCCAGTTGAACCGTCTCTATGCCTATCGCGCCTTGCCGGCCATTCGCTCGAAACTGTCGGTAGGCGAAGACTATTTGAACTCCGATGTGTTCGATACGTTTGCGCTGCGTGGTGCCACGCTGAGCAGTGACGACCGCATGCTGCCGCCCAGTTTGCGCGGTTATGCGCCGTTGATCAGTGGTTTGGCGCGGACCAACGCGACCGTGACCGTGTCGCAGCAGGGTCGGGTGTTGTACTCGACCATGGTGACTCCCGGCGCATTCAGTATTCAGGATTTGAACAGCAGCGCCCAAGGCACGCTGGACGTCACCGTGCGCGAAGAGGACGGCACCGAGCAGACCTTCACGGTCACCACTGCGGCGGTACCGTTTCTGTCCCGCGAGGGCGAGTTGCGCTACAAGGTCTCGGCCGGGCAGCCGCGACTCAACGGCGCCGGCGGCACCGAACCAGGGTTTATTGCATCAGAGATTGCCTACGGTTTGCCACGGGACTGGACGGTGTATGGCGGTGTGCTCGCCGCTTCGGATTACCTGTCGGATGCCATCGGCGTCGGTAAGGATCTCGGGGTGTTCGGCGCCTTGTCGGCAGACGTCACCACGTCGCGGGCCAAGCTGCGCTGGAGTGGCGAAACGGTGGTGGGTAATTCGTATCGGATCAACTACTCCAAGCGTTTCGATGACATTGGCACAGACCTGCGGTTTCTCGGCTACCGCTTTTCCGACAAGACGTTTACCAACTTCTCGCAGTTTGTCGGCGACCCTGATTCCTATTCGCTGAACTCGGGCAAGCAGCGTTATTCGGTGACGCTGGCCAAGCATTTTTCCTGGCTGTCGACGAGTGTCTCCTACGACCATTCCACCTATTGGGATGCGGCGCCTTCCGAGCGTTTCGGTTTGTCGCTGGCACGCAGTTTTTCCATCGGCAACGTCAAGAACATCAACGCCAACCTGTCGGCCTATCAAACCCGCAATACGCGGCAGAACGATTCGCAGATCTATCTTGGGATTTCCATTCCGCTGGGCGGTAACTCGATGCTGTCGAGCAATATGCAGCGCTCGGGGACCGGAGCGTCGTCGGGCAACGTCGGTTATAGCCATGACGACGGCGATGGCCTGAATTATCAGGTGTATGGCGGGATCGGTGACAACCGCTACGTCAACGCTTATGTCGGCAAACGAGCATCCACCTATCGCGCCAACGCTTCTGCTACCATCGATGGCAGCACCTACCGTTCGCTGACCGGCGAGTTCGACAGTTCGCTGGTCGCCACCCGCTATGGCGTGTCGGCCCATGGCAACGGTTCGAATGGCGATACCCGGTTGCTGGTGTCGACCGAGGGTGTGCCGGACGTGGCGTTCAGTGGTCAGACCCGCTCCAACCAGGCCGGCTACGCGGTGATGGACGGTTTGCCATCGTTCCAGGCCTATGAAGCGCGGATCAATATGGAAAAGTTGCCGCTCAACACCGAAGTTTCCAACCCGGTGCAGCGTCTGGCGCTCACCGAGGGTGCTATCGGCTATGTCAATTTTTCCACTGCCCGTGGGCGTAACGCCTACGTGACGTTAACCCGAGCGGATGGCAAACCGGTGCCTTTCGGCGCGTCGGTGCAGGACAAACACACAAACAAGGAAGTAGGCATCGTCGGTGAAGCCGGGGTGACTTATCTGCTGGGCGTCAAAACGCAGGCTGAGTTGGTTGCGGTGTGGGACGACGTCAATCGTTGTGCCCTGGCCGCACTGCCTGAGGAAGACGTCGTGACCAACATCGCCAAACCCGTGCGCTGCCTTTAATCCGGGCCCGAAGTTGACTCGGCCCTTATCCTTGCGGAGAACCTTCATGCAATCTCTTTCATTGTCCACAACACGTGGTTTGTTCAATCGATTGGGCCTCATTGCAGGCCTGTGCGTGCCGTTGTTGGCGAACGCGGCCGTGGTGCCGGATCGAACGCGAATCGTGTTCGAGGAGAGCGCGCCGTCGGTAAGCGTCACGCTCAGCAACAAGAACGCGCAGTTGCCCTTTGTCGTGCAGTCGTGGATCGAAAACGAAGCTGGCCAAAAGGTCACGACGCCGTTCATGATGCTGCCGCCATTGCAGCGCATTGAACCCAGTGAAAGCAGCGTGCTGCGCATCGTGAAACTGCCTGAGCTGGCCTTGCCCAAAGATCGCGAGTCGGTGTTTTACCTTAACGTGCGCGAGATTCCACCCAAGACCCAGGCCGTCAATTCGATGCAGATCGCCTTGCAGTCGAAAATCAAGCTGTTCTATCGCCCGGCCTCGGTCAAACGCGAACGTGGCGACGATCTGGCATTGGGCCTGAAGCTGAAAATCGATCCGGGCAGCAAACAGCTTTTGGTGGACAACCCGACGCCATTCCACATCACCGTTGTCGGGTTGCTGGCCGGTGAGCAAAAGACTCGGATGCCGATCGACACCATCATGATCGCGCCCTACGCCAACGCGCGTTTTCCATTGACCAGCAACGCGCTTACCTCGCTGCGGGTATCGAACATGAACGACTTCGGTGGGCAGACCGATACGCTGTTCAATTGCGTGGCAAACGTCTGCACGGGCGTCAAACCATGAAGCGCACGCAGCTCAGGCTTTGTCTGGCGATGCTGTTGCTGATGTTTTCTCAGGCGTCCTGGGCGATGTTGTGTAAATCGTTGAATGACGGTTCCTACCTGAGCGAATACATCGGCCCGGTGTCGGTGCCCGATACAGTGCCGGACGGCACGATCATCTGGCGCTCGAAAACGCATGTGGTGCCCGCCAAGTGCTTTAAGGTTCACGACATCCATTTTGCCGAAGACGATCCGATTTATTTCTACGGCAACCCGGCCGGATTGAACGCGACGCCCTGGGGTATCGAATTCGGTCTGGTGTACAAGGGGGTGACAGCCTGGGACGGTGACTGGAGCGCCAACCCCACCCAAGGGGTGAATACCGGTTTTGTTTCACGGGGCTGCCCGTCTGCCACCAATGATGCAGAGATGTTGCCGTGTTCGTTGGTCAGTCCGAGCATCGCGTTTCAGGTGGTCATCCGCAAACGCGGGCTGTTACCGCTGCAGCGGCCCTCACAAGATACGTACGACGTATTCCAGTTCGACGGGTTGTATGGACTCAATGGCGGGCCGGGCAACCCATTCGGCAATTTCCGCTTTCAACTCAGCGGCCTGCAAAATATTGTCGGGACGGCTTGCAGTGTTGATGTAACGGTAACTCCGGAGCCTGGAATCGTCGATTTCGGGATCATCCAGAAAACCGCCACCGGCCTCTCTCCGCCCAATCCGACTCGGCCGTTCAGCCTGGCGCTGGAGAAAAGATGCAGCACAGCGATCAACCTGGGCGCCACATTGGTCACGACTCAGCAGCAGGGTGATTACACGATTGTGCCGGCCAGTGATAGCCAGTTCGGCATTCAGGTGCGGGACTCACGCAATCAATTGGTGCCGATCAACGAACCTTTTCCGCTGGTCAACTTTCCGCCGGACGTGACTCATATCGACCTCCCGTTCAGTGCTTCGGTCGTATCGCTGGGCGATCCCAAGGTGGGGCCTTTCGAAGCGATCATGGTAGTGCAGATCATCTATTACTGAGGCAGGTGGCCGGCGCCAACGCCGACATTTTTTTGCACGTGCTGTCTCTGGGAAATTTCCTACATGACTGTCGGATAAGTCCTTCGCAGCATGCTCTCGGCTGTCGCCAATATGCCTGCTCTCAGGTCGATTAAGCGATGAATTGACGATGGCCTCCCCACGTATTCTGGTGTTGGAAAATCAAGGTTTTGCGCGCAGCGTGCTGGTGAAGATGTTGCAGCGTCTTGGCGTACACGACGTGGTACAAGCCACGGATGGCGAACATGCGATGGTGCAGATGCACCTGTATGGCGGCGTCGACATCGTGCTATGCGACCTGACCGATCGCGGGCTCGATTGCCTTGAGTTTCTGCGGCGCGCCAGTCAAAGCGGCATGGTACGCGCGGTGGTGCTATGCAGCGAATTGCAACCGGAGTTGCATCGTGCGCTGGGGCAAATGCATTCGCTGGCCGGGCTGCAACTGCTCGGGATACTCCGTCGGCCGATTCAACTGCGCTCGCTGCATCGTCTCTTGCACCGCTTCAGTCTCGCTCGTGCAGTGCCAGTGCCGAACGTGCTACGCAAAGAACTGCCCACTGAAGAAGAGGTGCGTCGCGGGCTTGCGTTGGGGGAGTTTCGTGCCTGGTTTCAGCCGCAGATAGAACTCCAGACCGGCACCGCCGTCGGGTTCGAGGCGCTTGCTCGATGGCAACATCCGTCGCGGGGTGTGTTGCTGCCCAGTGAGTTCCTGGCGGCAGTGCTGGCGTATGACTTGATTGATCAGATGTTCAAAAGTCTGCTGGAGCAGGGCTTGAGCCTGATGGGGATCTTGCGTCGCCAAGGCGTCAACCTGACGCTGGCGTTCAACCTGCATGCCTCGCAACTGGCAAGCGGTGAACTGATCGAGCACATCAAACGGGCACTCGAGCGACATGCCTTCAAGGGTTCGAGGCTGATGTTCGAACTGGCGGAAAACGGCTTGCTCGACAGCGCCCCCGGCATCCATGAAAACCTGCTGCGATTGAGGCTGTTGGGCTGCGGTTTGTCGGTCGATGACTTCGGCGTGGGCTTCTCTTCGCTCAAGCTGCTTTGCCGGCTACCCTTCAATCAGATCAAGCTCGATGGACGCTTTGTTCAGCGCCTGGATCGTCAACGCAATCGCGCCATGGTGACCTGCACACAGGGGCTGGCGCAGTCGCTGGACATGAGGCTGGTGATTGAGGGCGTCAGCAGTTTGCGGATTCGTGAGGGCCTGCTTGAACTGGGTTGTGACACTGGTCAGGGGTTTCACTTGGCCCGGCCCATGACTGGGCACGATCTGCTGCAATGGCTGGAAGCAATGGAGAATGCACGGTGAATACTTCAGGGTTTACTCCGATGTATTTGCAGAAATTTCCTATACTTCATTCGCGCTCGTGTATTTTTGCTGCACGCACCGAATGGCTTGCTGTAACACTCACACTCATGGCCTTGACGATGTCGTTTGCCGGCGTGCTTTCCAGAGGTTTTTATGCTTAAAGCGATAGTTGTGGACGATCATCCGTTCATTCGCTCTTCGGTCAAGATGCTGCTCAAGCAGGAACAGTTCGAGGTCGTGGCCGAGGCAGACAACGGCGCCGATGCTGTGCAACTGGCCCGTGAATACGCCCCGGATCTGATTGTTCTGGATATCGCCATGCCCAAGCTCGATGGGCTGGAAGTGATTTCGCGCATCAGTGCACTGGGGCTGTCGAGCAAGATTCTGGTACTGACCTCGCAGTCGGCGCTGTTCTATTCCATGCGCTGCATGAAGGCCGGCGCCGCTGGCTATATCTCCAAGACCAACGACCTCGATGAGCTGATCAAAGCCATCAAGGCCGTGATGGACGGCTATACCTTCTTTCCCAATCTGGCCACCAGTTCGGTGCGGCGCAGCGATGTCGATACCTCTGATCTGGAACTGATCCAGAGCTTGTCCGATCGTGAGTTGGCGATCCTGCAACAGTTGTCCAACGGCCTGAGCAACAAAGAAATCGGTGAAGCGATGCTGCTGAGCAACAAAACCGTCAGCACTTACAAGACCCGGCTGATCGAGAAGCTCAAGGTCAAATCGGTGGTGTACCTCGCCGATTTCGCCAAGCGCAATAACCTTGTCTAGATGAATATTTCTTTCAAAAAGTACCTGGCGGGCCTGCTGCTGTCTGGCTTGCTGGTAGCTGGCAGTGCCTTTGCAGCTGCGCCTGAAACAATGCAGTTGCTTGGGCGTTCGACGGTCGATGAATACTCGGTTTCACTCGACGAGGCGGACTGGAACTGGTTGCGGCACCGCAAAACTCTGTTGCTGGGTGCTTCGGCTCCCGATTACTCACCGTTTGGCATTACCACCAATGACAATGACTACGAAGGTCTGACGGCCGACTATGCGCAATTGATCGCTCAGTTGCTGCATATCAAGGTCGAGGTGCGTCGTTTTGAATCGCGTACCGAGGTGCTGGCTGCGCTCAAAAGCGGTGAGATTGATTTGCTTGGCACCGCTAATGGTTACGAGGCGGTCGATCCCGACCTGGCGATGTCCCATCCGTACGCCGACGATCAGCCGACGTTGCTGACCCGTATCGGCGACAACCAGAACCTGCCGGTGGATCTGGCTGGCAAGCGCGTGGCGATGCTCTATCACTATTTGCCGCCAGAAGTGGTGAAGGCGTTCTATCCCAAGGCCATCATTCAGTTGTACCCCTCGACCTTGAGCGCTATCGGTGCGGTGGCGTTCAGCCAGGCGGACGTGTACTTGGGTGACTCGATCAGCTCCAATTACCTGATCAGCAAGAATTACCTCAATAACGTGCAGCTCAGTGATTTCTCGCGGATGGAAGTGCAGCCATTCGGCTTTGCCGTGAGTCGTGGGAATGACCGACTGTTGCGTATCCTCAATACGGCGCTGGACACAATTCCGACCAGTGAGCGCATGAGCATTTTGCGCCGTTGGAGTTCGGGGGGCGCGACCATGCCCGGGCGACAGATTCTGCATTTCAGCGTCAGCGAGCAACGCTGGCTGGAGCGTCATCCCCGGATAAGAGTGGCGATCAACGAGAATTTTCTACCGCTGACGTTCTTCGACAGTGAAGGCAATTTTCGAGGCATCAGTGCCGATGTCCTGGCCAAGGTCAGTCTGCGCACTGGCCTGAAGTTCGACGTACAACGGGCCGAGTCGGTCAGTGACCTTATTGATCGGGTGACCAGCGGCGAGGCTGACATGCTCGCCGCGTTTACCCCCAGTACCGAGCGTGAAGGCGCTTTGCGTTTCACCCGGCCTTACCTGACCAACCCGTTTGTATTGGTCACGGCCAGCGGCGATGCCAATCCCCAGACCCTGGATCAAATGGCCGGCAAGCGTTTGGCGTTGATTCGCGGCAACGTGTTGCGCGAATACCTTGTGGAGCAGTTCCCTCAGGTGCACCTGGTGACGGCGCAAAATGCTGCCGACGCGATGAACATGGTCGCGCAGGGCGAAGTCGACGGCGCGATCAACTCTTTGATCAATGCCCGCTACTTGATCTCCCGCCAGTATCGCGGTCGGTTGCAAGTCACCAGCACCGTGGGGACTCAGCAGGCGCGCATCGCGCTGGCCACCAATCGTGGTGCGCTGGAGTTGTACTCGATTCTCGACAAGGCGCTGTTGAGCATCTCCCCTGAAGAAATGGATGAACTGACCAACCGCTGGCGTACCGAAGTTGTGGTCGACGACAGCTATTGGTTGCGCCACCGCAGCACGATCATTCAAGGGTTCGTCATTGCCGGTGTCTTGCTGCTGGTAGCGTTCGGCTGGATTGCTTACCTGCGCATGCTGATGCGCAAGCGGCGTCAGGCTGAAATCGCCCTCAACGACCAGATGGAGTTCATGCGCGTGTTGATCGACGGCACGCCGCACCCGATTTATGTCCGCGACCGCGAAGGACGGCTGGTGACTTGTAACAGCGGTTACCTGCAAGTATTTGGCGTTGAGCGCGAAGCAGTGATCGGCAAAACCGTGACTGACGGTGTGCTGAGTGACACTGTCGAAGCGCAGGGCTTTGCCAACGATTACCGGCAAGTCATGGATGAAGGCGTGCCCCGAATTGAGGATCGCAGGCTCAGTTTGGCAGACGGTCGTGTCCTGACTATTTATCACTGGATGCTGCCTTACCGTGGCAGTGATGGCGAAGTCAGCGGCATGATTTCCGGCTGGATCGACGTCAGCGAACGCCAGCAACTGTTGCACGAACTGCGCATCGCCAAAGATGGCGCCGATGATGCCAACCGCGCCAAGACCACGTTCCTGGCGACCATGAGTCACGAGATCCGCACGCCGATGAATGCCGTGATCGGGATGCTTGAACTGGCCATGAAAAAAGCCGATCAGGGCGTCATGGATCGTTTCGCCATCGAGGTGGCCTCGGGCGCGGCGCGGGGCTTGCTCGATCTTATCGGCGACATTCTCGACATCGCACGGATCGAATCCGGCCGTTTGTCGCTGGCGCCGGAACGGGCCAATCTGCGTGAGCTGATCGAGTCGGTGGTGCGGATATTCGAAGGCTTGGCGCGACAGAAACAACTGCGCCTGCAACTGGATCTGGATGCGCTGGCCAACGCAGACGTATTGATCGATCCGCTGCGCTTCAAGCAAGTGCTGTCGAATCTGTTGAGCAATGCGATCAAGTTCACCGAGGTGGGCCACGTCGTTTTGCGCGTGCGGGTCGAATCTGCTGCTGACCAGGATCGGTTGGCGCTATGCCTGCGGGTCGAAGACAGTGGTCGCGGAATATCCGTCGAAGATCAGCAACGGCTGTTCACGCCGTTCACGCAGGCTGGCAACCATGGCCAGTCTGCGCAGGGCGGTTCCGGGTTGGGGCTGGTGATCAGCCGCACCTTGTGCGAAATGATGGGCGGCACGCTGACGATGCACAGTCAGTTGGGGCAGGGCACGCAGATTGAGGTGCGCCTGAGTTTACCCACCCTCCAGCCCCAGGCCCGCGTTGTGGTAGCCGAGATTGAACCGGTGACGGTCAGTCGGGCGCTGAATATCCTGGTGATCGATGACTATCCGGCCAACCGTTTGTTGTTGTCTCAACAGCTGACTTATCTGGGGCACCGGGTCACGGACGCTGAAGATGGCGCCCATGGTTTGCGGGCCTGGCGCAACGAGACTTTCGATGTAGTCATCACCGATTGCAACATGCCGATCATGAACGGCTACGAGTTGGCGCGGGCGATACGCGACGAAGAGGGTGCACGAGCGTTACCGCGCAGCCTGGTACTGGGTTTCACCGCCAATGCACTGGCTGAAGAAAAGGTGCGTTGCGCGGAAGCGGGCATGGACGATTGCCTGTTCAAGCCCATCAGCCTCAAGGATCTGAATGCGCGTCTGGCCTCTGTCACGCCTCACGACCGGCCTGCAACTGAAGGTGAGGATAGCGGCGTGGCGGACGGCGGCGCTGATTTTGACCTGAGCAGTCTTGAGCAACTGACCCGCGGAGACCGGGCGTCAATCAAGAGCCTGCTGAAGGATCTGGCCACCAGTAATGACGACGACATGGCCAAACTCATGCGTCTGTTTACGCAGCATGATTTGCCAGGATTGGCGGATCTTGCACACCGGGTCAAAGGTGGCGCACGGATTATCAAGGTGCAGTCACTGATCGAGGCCTGTGAGGCCTTGGAAGCCGCCAGTGAAGGTCTGGATTCGGCGGTGTTGATCGAGGCGGTGGACGCCCTGCAGCAGGCCATGGAACACCTCGCCGCGCAATTGGAAACCTACTTGGCGAACTGATCGCGGTTCGCTGGATTTTTTACGATTTGAACGTCGATATTTGCGAATTTTCCTACATTCGCCAATGCCCCTCTCTCGCTAACGTGCCGTGGTGTCAGCCGAAGGCTGATTCAGACAACGGGCGACCGATATGGACTGTCAGCGCAACGCTGACGGCCCCTATCGAAGCGCCGCACGCAACGAGCAGGGTCACTGATTCTCGGTAACGCCGACCCCCTTCACGCTGCGTGTCATCCCACTTTTTATTGTTTGGAGCAGTTGATGAACTTTCAACATCTGTCTTCCCGTGCGCGACTTTCGGTCAGCGTGCTGGTTGTCGCGGCAGCTTTGAGTGCCTGTGCCAGTGCACCGATTCCGGAGCAACAGATTTCGCTGTCCAAAGATGCGGTCAATCGTGCCGTTTCGGCAGATGCGACCCAATATGCCCCGCTGGAAATGAAGGCAGCGCAGGACAAGATGTTCCTGATGGAGCGCGCCTTGGGCGAAAAAAATTACCCACAAGCCAAAGTGCTGGCTGAGCAGATCGAAGCTGACGCCAACCTGGCCGAACGCAAGTCGCGGGCTGTGAAGTGGCAGAAGCAATTGTCAGACGCCCGCAGCGGCATCCAGGTGCTCAAGCAGGAAATGCTGCAAGACCCGGTCACCGGTTTCAATCCGCCTGCCAGTGCTCAATAAGGAAAACCCCATGCAGACTTTCAAATTACTGCCAGCCGTTTCCCTGTTTGCCCTGATGCTCGGCGGTTGCGCCACACCGCCGGAAAACCCGCAATTGCTGCAAGCCCGTGCGCAATTTGTCGCGCTGCAACAAAAAGCCGAGTCAAACACCCTCGCGGCGATCGAAACCAAGGACGCGTTCACTGCGCTGAACAAGGCCGATCAGGCTTCCCTCAAGGATCGTCAGGCGCCGGACGTTGATCAGTTGGCCTATCTGGCCAGCCAGAAAATTGCTCTGGCCGAGCAGACCATTGTCGGTCGCCAGGCAGAAGCCGACCTGAAGAAAATCGACGCCGAACGCACTCAGGTGCAGCTTGATGTCCGTACCCAGCAGCTCAAGGCCCTGCAAGCACTGAAAGCCAAAAAGACTGATCGGGGTGAGGTAGTGACCTTCGGTGACGTGCTGTTCGATACCGGCAAGGCTGATTTGAAATACGGCAGTCAGCGTCAGTTTCAGCAACTGGCCGATTTTCTGGCCAGCAACCCGGAGCGCAAGGTGCGGGTGGAAGGCTTCACCGACAACGTCGGTAACGAAGCCGCCAATCAGGTGTTGTCCGAGCGCCGCGCGGACTCTGTCGCCAGTGCGCTGTCGCAATTGGGAGTGGATCGTCGGCGTATCGTGACCCAGGGATTCGGCGAGGAATTCTCGGTGGCCGATAACGGTAGCGCGACAGGCCGCCAGCAAAATCGGCGGGTCGAAGTGATCCTGTCGAATGGGGCCGAGGAGGTGGGCGAGCGTCACTGATCGCGCCAATGAAGCCTGTTACCCGCTCTCCTTTGAGGAGCGCGGGTTTGCTGCAAAAGGAGCATTTTCGCTAGACGAATGCTTTTAATACCGCTCATGCGCTTCGGAAATTTCCTACAAACCTAGGGAAATTTCCTACTCAGAAAGTTCTCTTCGATCTCTAAATTACAGACCTCAACTGAGCCGCCGGCCTTCCGTCAGTCGTTGCTCAGCCCCTATGCCATTGGCATTTCCACTGCCGACTCGGCAGTACGAATGAGGTACTGAACATGAAGACGATCAACTCCAAACAGAATCCAGCACTGACGCTTTCGCCCCTTGCCCTGGCCATCTTCCTGTTGCTGCCGGCACACGCGAATGCGTTCACTTCATCCGTTAACAGTGGTGCTGTAGTCGATGGTGAAACCGTGGTCGGTGGCACGCAGAATATCGGCACCAACGGTACGGCAAACAACACGTTGATCGAAGTCACCGGGACGCAGACGGTTTTTCAGAACGGTGTGTCGAATGACGCTACTGTCAACGGAGTCCAGGATGTTCAGAGTGGCATCGCCAACCGCAGCATCGTCAATGCCGGCGGCTCACAGAAGGTGGGCATCGCCAGTGTGGCCAACGACACAATTCTGAACGGTGGCGCGCAGACGGTGCAAAACCCGACAGGGCGGGCCAACCGTACAGTGATCAATCAGAATGGCGTGCAGACCGTCACGCTCATGGGCACTGCTGCTGACACGGTCATCAACAACGGCGGCCTGCAGGTAGTGACCAATAAGGGTGTTGCGAACGACACTCAGGTCAACAGCGGCGCAGAGCAGAGCCTGCAAAGGGGCATGCTCGGCGGCGTGGTGGCAACCAATACACGCATCGACGGTGGCTTACAGAGTGTCTATGACACCGCCACGGCCAACAACAGCACCGTGAGCAATGGCGGGCGGATCAACCTGTACCAGGGCGCACAGGCCAATGGGTTGGTAGCGGAGGCGGGGGGCACCGTCAATATCATGGAGGACGGTGTAAAAACCGTTGATTCCCTGACCCTCAATGGCGGCAGCCTGGCCTTCGTACCGAGCGCTGATGGCAGCTTCAAGACGTTCACGGTCAACGCTTTGTCCGGCAGCGGCAGCATCTTGATGAACACCGATATTGCCAGTCAGCATGACGACTTGCTGGTGGTGCAGGGCGCGGGAATGGCCAGTGGCGATCACACGCTGATCGTAGGGGACTCGGGCCGCGAACCGACATCTATGGATGGACGTCTGGTGTTAGTGGACACCAATGGCGGCAGTGCGAAGTTTGGACTCCACGGTGGTCATGTCGATGCCGGCGCGTTCCGCTACACCTTGCAGCAACAGGGTGATGACTGGGTGCTGGCCAGTGGCGGCAGCCTTCCTGTGGATCCTGTAACGCCTGTCGATCCCGAAAAGCCTGTGGATCCGGTGACGCCTGTCGATCCAGCAAAACCGCTGGATCCGGTGACGCCACCGACTCCGGTCAATCCACGACCCGAAAACCTCTCCAAGGGCACTAACGCCGCCATCGCCGCGCATACGGCAGGCGCCAGTCTGTGGAGTGCGCAAATGAATGCGCTGGTCAAACGTCTGGGCGAATTGCGCATGGGGCAGGACGATGGTGGTATCTGGACGCGTGCTATCGGTAAGCGCTTCGATGTCAGCGAACACTCCAGCCGTGCTTACACCCAGGACGTCAGTGGTCTGGAAATCGGTGCCGACAAAGCGTTTGCTGTCGAGAGTGGCAAAGTCTATGTCGGTGCAATGGTCGGCACGGCCCGTTCGGATCTGGACTTCGGCGAAGGCGCCTCGGGTGAAATCGACAGCCGCATGTTCGGGATCTATGCCACCTACCTGAACGATAACGGCGTCTATGTCGACAGCGTGTTGAAGTACAGCCGCTTCGATAACGACATCAAAACCCCGAGCAATCTGGGCGAGTCGGTAAAAGGTTCCTACAGCACCAACGGTGTCGGTGCAGACATCGAGATCGGTAAACGCATCGCGCTCAAAGATGGCTGGTTCGTTGAGCCGCAGGTCGAACTCACGGCCACCCAGACCCAGGGGGCGAGCTATACCGCCAGCAACGGTCTGCGGGTCAAGACCGATAATCTGGACTCGTTGCAAAGTCGCGTCGGTTCGCTCTTTGGTCGCAGTCTGGAACTGAGTAACGGTATGAAAGCTCAGCCATACGTCAAAGCGTCCTACATTACCGAGCACGCGGGTAGCGGCAAGGTCACCGTCAACGGCAATAAATTTGATGCCGAATTGCCAGGTAGCCGTGTGGAAGTCGGATTCGGTGGCGTGTTGCAAGTCACGGAGAAAAGCAAGATTTCCCTGGATGCCGAGTACGCCAAGGGCAACGGTATCGAGCAGCCATTCGGTGTGAGCCTGGGTTATCGCTATCTTTGGTAAGAAAAAAGGCCGCGTCGGGTAGTCCCGACGCGGCTTTGTTGTGGGATTCAGGATGTATTCGGATCGCTTTTCAGAACTTTCTTACATAGATCGTCGAGCCTTTTGGTTAGCGTGACCTGACCCGAGCCTCATGCTCTGATCTTCACGCCATTGTTGAAATCTCATGCCTTACAAATGCTGGCGAATCCTGATCGCCGAAGACCAGCCTTATCTGCGTGTCAGAATCGAGAAGTCTCTCAAGGAACTGGGTTGCCGCAGGCTCACAACCGCGCAGTCCTTTCGGGAGCTGCTTGGCCTGACTCATTACTCGCACGATCCTTTCGAAGGCTTTGAACTGATGATCATCAACGGCGAACTATTAGCGGCTACGGGGATTGATCCGGTGCGATTTTTCCTCAGCAATCCGCAGATCCGCCACGGTTTGATCCATGACGCACGTCGAGGGCAGCCGAAGGCGGAGACGATTTATGCCAGCCAGCAACGTCAATTGAACCTGATTCGCACGCCCGACCGGCAGTCCATGGACGCCGTGCTGGTGTCTCTTAATGCTTAGGAAAACTCCTACACATTTTTGGATCTTTCCTAGAGTGTTTAGTCCTCTGATTTTTGAAAATTGTCTTGCCCCTCAAGAGATGAGTCGATCGCCATGCCTACTTTGCCGCTCCGTGTCCTGGTTCTAGAAGATCATACTTTCCAGCGTTCCGTCGCGGTGAGCATGCTCCAGGCGTTGGGCTGCCAAGAGGTGTTCGAGGCCAGTGACGGCGCCCAGGCACTGGCGGTGCTGGAAGCAGTCGGGCAGGTGGATATTGCTCTGTGCGACTTGCAAATGGAGGGCATGGACGGTCTGGAGTTTTTGCAGCGGGTGGGTGCGTCGGGGCAGGTCAAGTCGGTCATCATCAGCAGCTCGTTGTCGGCGGATCTGTGTCGGGCGGTGCATCAAATGGTGACGCTGCTCGGACTGGAGTTGTTGGGCGATGTGGGTAAACCGCTGGATGCGCAGGTGTTGCATGATTTGTTGAAAAAGGCCCTTGCCAAACCGGTCAGCCAGCAGCCACCGATCAGCGCAAGCCCACTGGCCAGCGAAGACGCGGTGCGCGAGGCACTGGCGCAGCGGCAGTTAAAGGCCTGGTATCAACCCAAATTCAATCTGCAGACCGGCGAGGTCTGTGGTGTCGAAGTCCTGTGCCGCTGGCAGCACCCGACGAGGGGGATCATTCCGCCTGCGGTGTTCATGCCTGTGCTGGAGCGATGCGGCTTGCTCGACGAGTTGCTGTTTTGCCAAATAGATGAAGCGTTGACTTTGCAGACCAGTGCCAGGGCGCAAGGCTTTGTGTTGAACATCGCGTTCAATTTGCAGGCTTCTCAACTCGCCAACAGTGATCTGACGGCTGCCATCAGGCACATTCTGGTCAGTCATGCGGCACCCGGTTCAAGTCTGACCTTCGAACTGACTGAAAGCGGCCTGCTGGAAGCGCCGGCTACCAGCCTGGAAAGTCTGGTGCGCTTGCGCATGATGGGCTGCCGCTTGTCCATTGATGATTTCGGTGCCGGGTTTTCCTCGTTGCAACGCTTGTGTCAACTGCCGTTCAACGAAATCAAACTTGATGCCGATTTCGTGCGCAACCTTGAGCACGAACCGCGCTGCCGTGCGGCTATCAGCAGCACCCTGGCGCTCGGCGAAACTCTCGGCATGGCCGTGGTGATCGAAGGAATTGAAACCGATGCACAGCGCCTTCAATTGCTGGGGTTGGGCTGTACGCAGGGGCAGGGGTACTGGTACGCGCGACCGATGGCCGGGGACGATTTTCTCGCCTGGCTGCATCGGCGCAATGATCGTGAGGCCTCGGATCAATGAGCGTTTTTTTAGGAATAGTCCTACAGAGTCCGTTACGAAGCTTGCGTAGTCTTGCCGCTTCTCGAAACCGTAACCACCAGGAGATCGAGCATGATCAATAAAGCCCTGCGTATCCTGATCGCCGACCCACAGCATTTCCACCGGCTGAAAATCGAGCGTCTGCTAAACGGCCTCGACTACTTTCGCGTGGCGCCGGTGCAGAGCCTCGCCGAGCTGCTGACGCTGGTGGACTATGGGTGTGAACCGTTCGATGTCGTGATCATCAACGCCGAACTGGCAGCAGGCACGCTGGATTTGTTGGGTTTTCTTCTTGATAACCCACAGGTGCGTCATGCGTTGATCTACAACGAACCCTCGGCGCCGCTGCAAGTGGTTTCAGGCTTCGCGCAGGAAAACGTGCAGATCAATCATGCGGCGTTGCCCAATGCGCAGGCGATCAGGCACTTGATGTCGATCGTCGACGTTCCCCAGTTGCAGCAGCAACGGCCCGCGCAGCGCCGGGCTTACGCATAGAAAAACGTTTATCGCAACTGTCAGACCTGACAGGTGCTTCATTTGCCGTTCCGTGTAACAGTCTCTGCGCAGCCACTGAGTCTGGATCAACCCATACCGGCGGTCATCGTTAACTGTTGCACCGGGAGTGCTCATGAAGTCAGCGCTGATCGTCGACGATCATCCAGTGGTGCGCGCCGCCATCCGCATCGTGCTGCAAGCCGAAGGGTTCAAGGAAATCTACGAAGCCTCCAATGGTAATGAGGTGCTGGCGTTGATCCGCGAGCACAAACCCCGTCTGGTGATACTCGACCTGCATTTGCCGGCACCTGATGGGCTGGATGTGCTGGTGCGGATTAGGGCCAACGACCTTGATTGCCGGGTCCTGGTGTTCAGTTCCCATGACCCCTTGTTTTACCAGGAGCGCTGTTTACGCGCCGGGGCAATGGGCTACGTGACCAAAACCAATCAGTTGCAACAACTGCATAAGGCCATTCAAGCGGTGATGTCGGGTTACACCTATTTTTGCGCGCTGCCGGATAACGTCAGCGTGTTGAACGCAGTGCAGTCCACGGAAAAACAGATGATCGATCAACTCTCTGATCGCGAGCTGAGCATTTTCGTACAACTGGGGCAGGGCAAGGCCAACAAGGCGATTGCCGAGGACATGCACCTTAGCCACAAGACCATCAGTACCTACAAAACCCGTTTGATGAAGAAACTAGGGGTCTGTTCAGCAGTGCACTTGCGCGATTTCGCCAAGCGCAATCATTTGATCTGAGCCAGCAAACATGAGCCTCGCAGGGCGGGTGTGCTGGATGTGGCTGAGCCTTGTGGCCACCTGCGGGGCGACGGATGCGTCGCAAGTGCTGGAAGTGCTGACCCGCGCCGGGCCGGAGGATATTCAGGTTCGCCTGGACGAACCGGACCGCCAATGGTTGCGTCAACACGCAGTGTTGCGCATGGGCATTTCCGGGCCGGATTACCCACCGTTCGAAATCACCCGCAATCAGCATGAACTGGAAGGGCTCACGGCCGACTACGCTGATCTGCTCGCCCAGTTGCTCGGTCTCCGGATCGAAGTCCGGCGCTTTGCCGACCGGGATGCATTGATGGCTGCGCTGAAACGCGGCGAGTTGGATCTGCTGGGCACGTCCAACAGTTTTGAGTCGGCCGACCCGGCATTCATTCTGTCCCGTGCCTATGCCGAGGATCAGCCGATGCTGGTGAGCCGCCTCGACGAAGCCTTGCCGGTGGACCTGGCAGGCAAGCGCGTCGCCATGGTCGAAGACTATCTGCCGCTGGCGAGTGTGCAGGCGTTCTACCCCGAGGCGAGCGTGCAACGGTACTCTTCGGCGATGGATGCGCTCGGCGCAGTGGCGTTCGGCACTGATGATGTTTATCTGGGCGACTTCATCAGTGCCAATTACTTGATCAACACCAATTATCGCAACGACCTGCAATTGGCCGGGCCGTCAGGGCTGGATGCCAATCCGTTCGGCTTTGCGTTGTTGCGCAGCGATGTGCGCCTCAAACGCGTCATCGACAAGGCGTTACTGGCCATTCCCATGGAGCGTCGACAACGTATCGAGCAGCGCTGGAGTGCCGGTGTTGCCGATATGGCCGAACAGTCCCGGGTGCAACTCAGTGCCGCCGAGTTGCAATGGCTGGATCAACATCCTGTGGTGCGGGTCGGCGGCATTGGAGATTTCGCGCCACTGACTTTTTTTGATGCCGATGGCCGCTTCAGCGGGCTTTCGGCGCAACTGCTGAACTTGATCAGCCAGCGTAGCGGGCTTAATTTCGAGATCGTGCGCGGGGATTCGCTGGATCGTCAGATCGAGCAACTGAAGGCGGGTGAACTGGACGTGCTGCCGGTGGTGACGCCCAGCAGCGAACGTGAAACCGAACTGCAATTCACCCGGGCCTACCTGAACAATCCGTTTGTGCTGGTCAGTGCATTAACGGCGCAGAGTCCGCGCAATCTGGATGATCTGGAGGGTAGACGCCTGGCGATTTATCGCGGCCATCCGTTGCGTGGTTATCTGCAGGAGCGCGTACCTCGATTGCGCTTCATCGAAGTCAAGAGCCCCGCCGAAGGTATGGAGTTGGTCGCCATGGGGCAGGCTGATGCCGTTGTGAGTTCGTTGGTGGTGGCCCGTTACCTGCTCGCCCGGCATTACCGCGAGCGTCTGCGCATCGCCAGCACGGTCGGCGATCAACCGGCCCGTATCGCGCTGGCCACAGCGCCGCAGGCGCTCATGCTGCATTCGATCCTGAACAAGGCACTGCTGAGCATTGCCCCGCAACAGATGGACGAACTGGTTGAGCGCTGGAGCCATGATGTGGTGGTGGAGGACAGCTACTGGCTACGTCATCGTCGCGAGATTTTCTTTGGCTTCGCCGGTGCGGCGGGCTTGCTGTTGCTGGCGCTGGGGTGGATCGGTTTTCAGCGTCGGCAGATCCGCCAGCGGCAGCAATGGTTGCAGCAATTGCAGCAGGCCAAAGAGGCGGCTGACGACGCCAATCGCGCCAAGACCACGTTTCTGGCAACCATGAGCCATGAAATCCGCACACCGATGAACGCGCTGATCGGCATGCTCGAACTGGCCCTGAAACGAGCAGAAGAGGGGGGGACTGATCGCCTGGCGATTCAGGTCGCGTCCAACGCCGGGCAACAACTGCTCGCCCTGATCGGCGACATTCTCGACATCGCGCGTATTGAAACCGGGCATTTGTCCCTCGCCCCGGAACGGGCGAACTTGCGTGAACTGGTGGTATCGGTCTGCCGGGTGTTCGAGGGGCTGGCGCGGCAGAAACGCTTGCTGTGGCACATCGAACTCGATGCGCACAGCGACGTCGATGTGTTGATTGACCCGACGCGCTTCAAGCAGGTGCTGTCGAATCTGCTGAGCAACGCGATCAAGTTCACCGAAAACGGCGAAGTGAGTCTGCGCCTTGGTGTGACGCCATTGTCGGCCGAGCGACTGGCCGTGAAAGTGGTTATCGAAGACAGCGGAATCGGCATCAGTGCGCAGGATCGGCAACGGCTGTTCAGTCCGTTCGTGCAGGCGAGCAATCACGCGCAATCGGTGCGCAGCGGTTCCGGACTGGGCCTGGTGATCAGTCGCAGTCTGTGCGAAATGATGGGCGGCGCAGTGCGCCTCGACAGTGAGCCTGGCCGTGGGACGCAAGTTACAGTCAGTCTTGAGTTGCCTCTGTTGGACGCACTCGCACAAAAGCCTCCCGCCGCTGAAACGCCCGGTGCGACTGCGTGTTCACTGAGCGTTCTGGTGGTGGACGATCATCCGGTCAACCGTTTGTTGCTGTGCTGGCAGTTGAGTGAACTCGGGCATCGTACGGTCGACACCGAGGACGGCCATTCAGGGCTGGAGCGTTGGCGTGCGCAGCTGTTCGATGTGGTGATCACCGACTGCAACATGCCGCGACGCAATGGCTATGAATTGGCACGGACCATCCGTGATGAAGAGGTCGCGAGCGGCCGGCCACCCTGCCTGATCCTCGGGTTTACCGCCAATGCGCAGATCGAGGAGAAACGTCGCTGCCTCGACGCCGGCATGGATGAATGTCTGTTCAAACCGATTCGCCTGCATGATCTGCAGCAGGCATTGAATGGCGCGAGCCACTGCGAGAGTGATGTCGACTCGAATGAGCAGATTGCTCTGACAGAAATCGACCTGAGTACGCTAGAGCAGATGGCCGGCAATGATCAATCGATGATCGAGCGCCTGCGCGGAGAAGTGCTGAACAGCCTGCATCTCGATCTGCAACGACTGGACAATCTGGGGCATGAGCATGACCGTGGAGGGCTGCGCGAGCTGGCTCATCACATCAAGGGTGGTGCGCAGATGGTCGGTGCCGCGCGCGTGGTTTCGGCATGCGCAGACCTTGAACAGGCTTGCCGCGAGGCCGAAGCCGTCGCGGTGATCATGGCACTCAATCAATTGCGCGAGGCCATGCAAAGCCTCGCGCAACGTCTTCGAGCCTGAGCCTTCAATCCCAGACGGGCGCAATGCCTTTCGGGCTGGTCAGACGATGGCCGCGATCCAGCGTGGCGATTTGCGCCATGTCGGCTTCGCTCAGCGTCAGTGCCGTGGCACCAAGGTTGCTTTGCAGGTTGGCGCGTTTGGTCGACGACGGGATCACCGCGTAACCCGATTGCACGGCCCAGGCGAGGGTGACTTGCGCCGGGGTGGCGTGCAGGCGTTGGGCGATCTGCTGGATCAGCGGATCCTTCAGCACTTCGCCGTAAGCCAGGGTCATGTACGAAGTGATCTGGATGCCCTGACTCTGGGCGAACTCGACCACTTTGCGATTTTGCAGGTACGGATGCAGCTCGATCTGGTTGGTCGCGATGTTGTCGGCGCCGACCGCAACAATCGCCTGTTTCATCAGGTCGATGGTGAAATTGGAAACACCGATCTGTCGGGTCAGGCCCAGGCGTTTGGCTTCCAGCAGCGCGCCCATGAATTCTTCGACCGGCACTTGGTTTTCCGGCGATGGCCAGTGGATGAGCGTCAGGTCGAGGTAGTCGGTCTGCAGTTTTTCCAGGCTTTCCCGGAGGCTGGCGATCAGGCGATCCTTGGCGAAGTTGGCGACCCAGATCTTGCTGGTGATGAACAGTTCTTCGCGAGGAATACCGCTGGCGGCGATGGCCGCGCCGACATCGGCTTCGTTTTCGTAAATCTGTGCGGTGTCGATGACCCGGTAGCCGAGCTCAAGGGCGGTGCTTACCGAGTCGATGACCACCTGGCCTTGCAAGCGAAACGTACCAAGACCGAAAGCGGGGACAGACATTGAGGACTCCAGGGTTGCAGTGGGAATGGGCAGGAGTATCCGCGTCTGCATCCGTGAGAAAAACCGTTGGTGTGGCAAAGCACTTTTGATCAAAAGTCATGAATCTTTTGCGGGAATTGTGTTGTCTGGCTGGCCTCTTCGCGGGCAAGCCCGCTCCCACAGGTTTCTCTGGTGTTCGCACAATCTGAGTTCACTGGAGATCCCTGTGGGAACCGGGCTTGCCCGCGATGGCGGCGCCTCGGTTTTGAATCTGTCCACGAGCTCACTGTTCTTCAGATAGAACAATGAAGCCGATTTTTGCCGTCTAGTGCATTAATCGTCATGGATTTAAGCTCAATCCATTGCGTCACTTACCCAATTGGAGCCCACCATGAAAAACATCATCGGTATCTACACCAGCCCGCGCGGCCATTGGGTCGGCGATGGGTTCCCGGTGCGGACACTGTTTTCCTACGACAACCTGGGCAAACACATCAGCCCGTTCCTGCTGCTCGATCACGCAGGGCCTGCCGAATTCACCCCGACCACCGAACGACGTGGCGTTGGTCAGCATCCACACCGTGGTTTCGAAACCGTGACGATTGTTTACGACGGTGAAGTGCAGCATCGCGACTCCACCGGCAGTGGGGGCACTATCGGCCCGGGCGATGTGCAATGGATGACGGCGGCTTCCGGGATCCTGCATGAAGAGTTCCATTCGGAAAACTTCGCCAAAACCGGCGGCAAACTGGAAATGGTTCAGCTGTGGGTCAACCTGCCGGCCAAGGACAAGATGGCCGAGCCGGGCTACCAGACCATTCTGGACAGCGAAATCCCGAGCATCGCGCTCACGAACGACGCCGGCAGCTTGCGTCTGATCGCCGGTGAGTTCGACGGTCACAAGGGGCCGTCGCGCACCTTCACGCCAATCGATGTGTGGGATCTGCGCCTGAACGCTGGCAAGTTGCTGACGCTGGATCTGCACGATGGCCGCAATACGGCGCTGGTTGTGCTTAAAGGCTCGGTGCAGATCAATGGACAGGAATCGGCGCAGCAAGGGCAACTGGTGTTGTTCGAACGCGATGGCCAGCAACTCACCCTCGAAGCCAGCCAGGATGCGGTGGTGTTGCTGCTCAGCGGCGAGCCGATCGACGAGCCAATCGTCGGTCACGGCCCGTTCGTGATGAACACCGAGCAGGAAATCCATCAGGCCTTCGCCGACTTCCAGTCCGGACGCTTTGGCCGGATGCACGGCTGACACTCACCCTGTAGGAGCTGCCGCAGGCTGCTCCTACATTGGGTTTTGCGGTGTTTTTTGGCGGGTGTTCGTTCTCTGAAATCAATTACTCCTACACTGTCCCCAATCTGTGCGATCTTCTCGCGATTGGCCCCCGTCGGAGTTGTTTGATGCTGTCTCTGCTGAGCGAACACCCTTTGTTTTGCGCGTTGATCCTGATCCTGCTCGATCTCGGTCTGTGGCGTCTGATCAGTTCCCATGGCAGCGAGTGGAAACTGCTGGTGCGAGTACTGATATTCACGTTATTCAGCGTCCTGCTGTTCAACGAAGGCCTCAACCCGATGGAGCCCGCGCCATGGGTCGATAACGTGCCGCTGCATCTGGCGGCGACCGGTTTGCAGATTGGTTGGTGGCTGTTCGGCGCACGCACCCTGACGGTGTTGATCGGCGCAGTGATGATGCAGCGTGTCGGGCACACCGGGCGGTTGCTGCAGGATTTGCTGGGTGCGGTGATTTTCCTGATCGCAATCATTGCGGCGCTGGCCTACGTGCTGGATCTGCCGGTCAAAGGCGTGCTGGCGACGTCCGGCGCTTTGGCGATCATCGTCGGTTTGGCCTTGCAGAGCACATTGAGTGACGTATTTTCCGGGATCGTGCTCAATACCACCAAGCCTTATCAACTGGATGACTGGATCTCCATCGACGGCACCGAAGGCCGGGTCACCGATATCGATTGGCGCGCCACGCGTCTGCAAACCAGCCAGGGCAGCATGGCGGTCATTCCCAACTCGCTGGCGGCCAAGGCCAAGATCATCAACTTCAGTCGGCCGAGCAACATGTTCGGCGTCTCGGTCAGCGTGCAAGTCAGCCCGCATGCGCGACCCAGTTCGGTGATTGATGCGCTGGAGCGGGCGATGCAAGGCTGCCGGCAATTACTGGAAACACCGGCGCCGAGTGTGGCGTTGAAAAGTTCTGGCAGCAGCGGTTCGGAGTACGAGATCAGTGGTTTCGTCGCGTCGATGGGCGAAAAGCGTGTGGTGCGCAATCAGTTGTTCGATCTAGCGTATCGGCACTTGCAGGCATCCGGGGTCAATCTGCTGTCGAGCGTCGAACCTGTCGTGGCGGGCAATCTCTCGCGGCCACGGGCATTGCTCGACAGCTCGCCGATTTTCTCGACCCTGCGTCAGGAAGAGAAAGACACCTTCAGCCAGAACATGACCCTGCAAACCTTCCGCGCCGGCGAGCAGATTCTGGGGGCAGGGGAGGTCAGCGACCACCTGTTCATCATTGAGTCCGGCGTGGTTACGGTGGCACTGATGCGCCATGGCGCACCGTTCGAGTCCGGACGCATGGGGCCGGGCGAAGTGATCGGCGAGGCCGGCATTCTTTCCGATTCGTCGGTGCCCGCCACGTTTACCGCAAAGACCTTCTGCGCTTTGTACCGCATCGAAAAGACCTATCTGAAGCCGTGCCTGGATGCCCGTCACGATATCAGCGATGCCATGAAAACCTTGCTTGATTACCGGCTGCACAAAGCCCAGGCCCTGACTCAGGACGAGCCGGTGGTCGTGCCGAAGAAAGGCTTTTTGCAGTGGCTGCGCAATCGCGCCTGAGTGATCCTGCGTTACTCGTAGCTGGCGAGTTTCTGCTCCAGGTTCAAGCGCACTTGCGGCCACTCGTCGTCGATGATGCTGAAACGCACCGAGTTGCGCTTGCGCCCGTCCGGCATGATCCGTTCGTGGCGGACGATGCCTTCCTGTTGCGCACCGAGGCGCAGGATCGCATGGCGTGATTTCTGGTTGTTCTCGTCGGTGGTGAACTGCACGCGCACGCA
This sequence comes from Pseudomonas sp. LBUM1652, assembly GCF_059716105.1. Taxonomy (NCBI): domain Bacteria; kingdom Pseudomonadati; phylum Pseudomonadota; class Gammaproteobacteria; order Pseudomonadales; family Pseudomonadaceae; genus Pseudomonas; species Pseudomonas sp. LBUM1652. The sequence continues at coordinate 2,275,248 of NZ_CP166804.1, forward strand.
GTTCAGCACGTCGAAGGCGTGACGCAACATCAGGTATTTGGCTTCGGTGTTGACGAAGGATTTCTGCCAGCTCGCCGAGATCCAGCTGCTGCCGATTTCCAGTTTGCGGTTGAGCGCGTCGATCTTCCAGAAACGGGTAGAGCCGATCACCTCGCCGCTGTCCTTCAGCACGATGACAAACGGCATCACCGTCCCGGCCTCGCGGCCATCAAGGGCTTTTTTCAGGTAGCTATCGACGGTGGTCGCCGAGGGCACGACGGTGACGGTGAGGTTCCACAACTCGCCGTCGGCGGCGGCTTGGAGCAGGTCGGCGGCGTCGCTGTACTGAAGCGGGCGCAGAAGGATGCGCTGGCCTTCAAGCTTGGTTTGCATGGAATTCTGGTCTCGGCAGTGCGTGCGAATGACGAGCGCCTATTACGCCGCAGCGAGACGATCCGATGCAACCAGTGCGGTGGCCGCAGGGTCACTATTTCTATCCCTACCGGCAGGAGCCCGGACGATGAAAAACCTGCGGATCGCCACGTTCAACGTCAACGGCCTGCGCGCACGGTTGCCCAACCTGCTTGATTGGCTCAAGCGCGAGCAACCGGACATTGTTTGCCTGCAAGAACTGAAATCGCTCGACAGTGCGTTTCCCGCCGTCGAGCTGGAAGCGGCCGGTTACGGCGCGATCTGGCACGGCCAAGCTGCCTGGAACGGCGTGGCGATTCTCTCCCGTGATGCGCAACCGCTGGAAAGCCGCCGAGGCTTGCCGGGCGATCCCGAAGACAAGCACAGCCGTTATCTGGAAGCCGCGGTGCATGGCGTGCTCGTCGGTTGTCTGTATCTGCCCAACGGCAACCCGCAACCGGGGCCGAAGTTCGATTACAAACTGGCCTGGTTCGAGCGGCTGATCAGTTACGCGAAGGATCTGCAAGGCAGCGATCACCCCGTGGTGCTGGCCGGCGACTACAACGTCGTGCCCACGGACATGGACATCTACAACACCCGCTCATGGCTCAAGGATGCGTTGCTGCAGCCCGAGAGTCGCGAGTGTTATCAGCGCTTGCTTAACCAGGGCTGGACCGATTCGCTGCGGCATCTCTACCCGGACGATCGCCTCTACACCTTCTGGGATTATTTTCGTAACCACTGGCAAACCAACTCGGGTTTGCGCATCGACCATCTGCTGCTCAACCCGGCGCTGAGCCCTTATCTGCACGAGGCCGGTGTAGACGCCTGGGTGCGCAACGAACCACATGCCAGTGACCATGCGCCGACGTGGATTCGTATTGGTTCACGCAAGAAACGCTAGAGGCGATTGGTGAAATCAATTGTCGAAATCAGTGCCCGATCCCGTATACATGGCGACCATCAACGCAGTGACCTGCGGCCCCATGCAAAAGGACTGAGCAATGAGTGAGCCACGCCTGACGAGTTTGACGCTTTATCTGCAACGCCTGGGTTTCGATGCACCGCCGGCGCCGACGCTGGAAACCTTGCGTCAGCTGCAGTTGCGTCACACCGGCGTCTTCCCCTTCGAAAACCTCGCGACGATTACCGGTGCACCGGTAATGATCGATCTTGCGTCAATTGAACAGAAAGTCCTGCACGATGGCCGAGGCGGTTACTGCTACGAGCTCAATCACCTGTTTTTTGCGCTGTTGTCTGAATTGGGCTTCGACGTTCGGGCGATCAGTGGGCGAGTAGTGATGAATCAGCCCGAGGGCACCTGGACCGCGCGCACGCACCGCTTGAGTCTGGTGACACTCGACGGCGTGCGTTACATCACTGATGTCGGTTTCGGTGGCATGGTGCCGACTGCACCGCTGATCCTCGACACCGAGGCTGAGCAAGCCACTCCACACGAACCGTATCGCATCGAAAAACAGAACGATGGTTACATGCTGCGCGCCAACGTCGCGGGAGAATGGCGGTCGATGTACCTGTTCGATCTACAGCGCCAGGAGGACATCGATTTCACCATCGGCAACTGGTACGTCTCGACCCATCCGCAATCACCGTTCGCCAATCGGCTGATGGTCGCGCGCACGGGTAATGGCTGGCGCAAGACGTTGAACAACGGCAACTTCGCCGTCCATCGCATGGGCGCCGATAGCGAACGGCGCGAAGTGACCGACGTTGATGAGCTGATTGAATTGCTGGAGCAGGAATTTGATCTTCGCCTGCCCGAACAACCGCAACTGCGCCACGCGCTGGGGCGGATGATTGTCGCGCCTGAAGCCTAGGGCTTCGCATCCGGCTCCAGTACCCGACGAATCTCCCCGACGGCCGCCGACAGCTTTTTCTCAAGACTCTTGAGGTCGGCGGCGGTAATACCTTTCTTGAACTGCCCGCCGTGGTCAGACTCGGTCTGGCCCTGACTGTCTGCGCCGTTGAGCAAGGCATGGCGAAGGGTGTTATTGATCACCGTCTGATAACCAAACCCTTCGTTTTCCGCCACGGTGCGCGCGGCCTCGATAACTGCATCGTCGAGCATGATGGTGATGCGGGTTTTGCCCTTGGTGGACACCACTGCGCCACGTTTGCCCTGAGAGAAGTCGTATTCGTCTTTCATCGGTCAATCCTCCAGAAAATACTCGCAACGTTCGCCCGGTGTGGCGACACGCGCAGAAATGATTCGTATGACATTCGCTTCGCGGTAACTGTACGCAACCACCAGTAAACGTCCCTTGGCGTCGAGGCCGAGGGTGATCCAGCGTTGTTCGTCATGGTCGTTGTCCTCAATCGTCAGTGCTCTTTCGTCGTGAAAAACCGCTTCGGTCTCGGCAGGCTCACGCCTCTGTGCTTGAGTTTGTTGGCTGCGTTCTTGCTTTTGTCGTACTGAATATTGAATGACTTCATTATGCATACTTTGTATGTATAAAAAAGAGTGCAACCACACCGTCGGTCGCCGTGAACACTTCAGCCTAGTGGGGGATGGTGGAGGGGGCAGCGGGGCATGTGTTGCCGGATTTGTGGGGGATGCAAGCAGCGGGATAGAAGGTTGGGTGGCTACCTATCCATTATGTGACTGACAAGTTGTATACAACTCTATGGACATTTGTCACGAGTATTGAATACAGTGTGCGCATAACAAAAACCAGGGAACCCCCCAACCATGAAAACGCCCCATGTTTCACACCAACGGCCCGAGGACGAAAATCTCGGGGTCGGCGCGAATATGGCTTACGGCCTGCAACATGTTCTGACCATGTATGGCGGTATCGTCGCGGTACCACTGATCATCGGTCAGGCGGCCGGGCTGTCGCCGGCGGACATTGGTTTGTTGATTGCTGCTTCATTGTTTGCGGGGGGGCTGGCGACGTTGCTGCAAACCCTGGGTCTGCCGTTTTTTGGCTGTCAGTTGCCGCTGGTGCAGGGCGTGTCGTTCTCCGGCGTTGCAACCATGGTGGCGATCGTTAGCAGTGGCGGGGAGGGCGGCTTCCAGTCGGTGCTTGGCGCGGTGATAGCGGCCTCGCTGATAGGGCTGTTGATTACCCCGGTGTTTTCGCGAATCACCAAGTTTTTCCCACCGTTGGTGACCGGCATCGTCATCACGACCATCGGTTTGACGCTGATGCCGGTGGCCGCGCGTTGGGCCATGGGCGGTAACAGCCATGCGCCGGACTTCGGCAGCATGCAGAACATCGGTCTGGCGGCGGTTACGCTGGTACTGGTGTTGCTGCTGAGCAAGGTCGGCAGCTCTACCATCTCGCGTCTGTCGATCCTGTTGGCCATGGTGATCGGTACCGTGCTGGCGGTGTTCCTCGGCATGGCGGATTTTTCCAGCGTCACCACTGGCCCGATGTTCGGCTTCCCGACGCCGTTTCACTTCGGCATGCCGACGTTCCACTTCGCGGCGATCCTGTCGATGTGCATCGTGGTCATGGTGACGCTGGTGGAAACCTCGGCGGACATTTTGGCCGTCGGCGAAATCATCGGCACCAAGGTTGACTCAAAACGGCTGGGCAATGGTCTGCGTGCGGACATGCTGTCGAGTATGTTTGCGCCGATCTTTGGCTCATTCACCCAAAGCGCCTTCGCCCAGAACGTTGGGCTGGTGGCGGTAACCGGGATCAAGAGCCGTTTTGTGGTGGCCACTGGCGGTCTGTTTCTGGTGATTCTCGGCCTGCTGCCGTTCATGGGCCGGGTGATCGCGGCGGTGCCGACTTCGGTACTCGGCGGCGCCGGTATCGTGCTGTTCGGCACGGTGGCAGCGAGTGGTATTCGTACCCTGTCGAAGGTTGATTACCGCAACAACGTCAACCTGATCATCGTCGCCACTTCGATCGGTTTCGGCATGATCCCGATTGCTGCGCCGAACTTCTACGATCACTTCCCGAGCTGGTTCGCGACCATTTTCCATTCGGGCATCAGTTCGTCGGCGATCATGGCGATCCTGCTCAACCTGGCGTTCAACCACTTCACCACCGGTAACTCGGACCAGCAGTCGGTGTTTGCGGCAGCGGAAGAGCGAACCCTGCGTTTTCGCGATCTGGCGGCGCTGCGTGAAGGCGATTACTTCAGCGACGGCAAACTGCATGACTGCGATGGCAAAGAAGTGCCGGTGATTGAACCTGATGCGGAGCATGATCATGGGCACGGTGCGCCGAAGGTGCAGACTAAAAGCAGCGAGCATGTCTGACCGCTGTGTCTGAATAGAAAAGGGCCGATCAGTTGCGAGACTGATCGGCCCTTTTTATTGCGCCGGTTTTTCGACCGTCCACAAAAAAGCCCCTGAATCTTTCGATTCAGGGGCTTTGCTATTTGGCTCCACAACCTGGACTCGAACCAGGGACCCAATGATTAACAGTCATTTGCTCTACCAACTGAGCTATTGCGGAATTGGTGCGTATGTTACTGATTCAAAAAGAGAAGTCAAGCATCGGTTGTGAAAATAGGCGATTCGACGAGACGGGCGGTGGTTTGTCAGCGATTGACGGTTACCAGAACCGCGCCGGAGGTCTACCATGGCCGCCCGGAAGTGGTAACACGCGCTGCCGGTCATTCGCCGAAAAGGTACGCGCCATGAATCGCCCAGCTATCAAATCTCGCAACAGCGGGGTGCTCGCATGAGCATCGCTCAGATCAGCCTGCCCAAAGGGGTCGGCCCGCACGCCGAAAAGCTCTTCGACGCAATCACTCAAGCCAGCACCGCTGAAGAGTTGAACCGCGCCGGTGGCAAAGCCGAAGGTTTTGTCCTGGGCCTGGAAAGCACCAAGGCGATCAAAAGCCAGATCGCCGAATCGCTCTACGTCGCCTATGACGATGCCGCCAGCCAGCGCGCGACTGAACTGACTTAACTGCCGAAGGTAATGGTGCCGAGCATCAGTTTGGCGTAAGCCGCGGTGGCTGCAAGTTGCACCAGCCACAGCACCAGACCGCCGAGGAAGACCCCGGCCGCGACTTGCAGTACCAGGCTTTTTTCGCGTTTGGCCGAGGCGCGGGGGATGAAGTCATCCAGGTCGTCACGGTCGGCACGCAGGTTGTCGTTTTTCATTTGGGTTCTCTTCAAAAATCTCGGGTGTACACAAATCTGTAGGAGTGTGTGCAGTCTAGAGGGTGTGGACACGTTTCCGGGACAAATAAAAAACGGGAAGCCCAAGGCTTCCCGTTTTTCATCACGCTGCGAAATCAGATGACTTGAACAATCGCATCCGTCACAGCCTTGATGTTGCTCTGGTTCAGCGCCGCCACGCAGATGCGGCCGGTGTCCAGGGCGTAGATGCCGAACTCGTTGCGCAGGCGGTGAACCTGTTCAGTGGTCAGGCCGGAGTAGGAGAACATGCCGCGCTGACGGCCGACGAAGCTGAAGTCACGCTGTGGCGCTTTCTCTGCCAGCATCGTCACCATTTGCTCGCGCATGCCGCGAATGCGCAGACGCATTTCCGCCAGCTCCGCTTCCCACTGAGCGCGCAGTTCCGGGCTGTTCAGCACGGCAGCGACGATGCTTGCACCGTGGGTCGGCGGGTTGGAGTAGTTGGTGCGGATCACGCGTTTGACTTGCGACAGCACGCGCGCGCTTTCTTCTTTCGATTCGCTGATGATCGACAGAGCACCCACGCGCTCGCCGTACAGCGAGAACGACTTGGAGAACGAACTCGACACGAAGAAAGTCAGGCCGGACTCAGCGAACAGGCGCACAGCAGCGGCGTCTTCGTCGATGCCGTCACCGAAACCCTGGTAAGCCATGTCGAGGAACGGCACGTGCCCTTTGGTCTTGACCACTTGCAGCACGTTGTTCCAGTCCGCCGGGCTCAGGTCGACACCAGTCGGGTTGTGGCAGCACGCGTGCAGGACAACGATCGAGCCGTTCGGCAGGGCGTTAAGGTCTTCGAGCAGGCCGGCACGGTTCACATCGTGGGTGGCGGCGTCGTAGTAACGGTAGTTCTGCACCGCAAAGCCGGCGGTTTCGAACAGCGCGCGGTGGTTTTCCCAGCTCGGGTCGCTGATCGCCACGACAGCGTTCGGCAGCAGTTGCTTGAGGAAATCGGCACCGATTTTCAGTGCGCCAGTCCCGCCGACGGCCTGAGTGGTGATGACGCGACCGGCGCTGATCAGCGGCGAGTCGTTGCCGAACAACAGCTTTTGCACGGCCTGGTCGTAGGCAGCGATGCCATCGATCGGCAGGTAACCGCGCGAAGCGTGTTGAGCAGCGCGAACGGTTTCGGCTTCGATCACGGCGCGCAGAAGTGGAATTCGCCCCTCTTCGTTGCAGTAAACACCTACACCCAGGTTGACCTTGGTGGTCCGGGTATCGGCGTTGAATGCTTCGTTGAGGCCCAGGATTGGATCGCGGGGTGCCATTTCGACAGCGGAGAACAGGCTCATTATTACGGCGGCTCTGAATGGAGTGTGGAGGGACGTGTCGCGCTCCAGCCGGATGCACTAGAGCGGTGCACAAACGGGGAGCTAGTATAGAGGCCATCACTGAGCAATGGCGACAGGCGAATCGGCTTTTAGGGCAAGTTTTTCCGATTATTTCTCGACCGTTAGTCGATTGGTCGTGTCAGAGTCTTTACCGGATGTAGGACGTTTACCTTGAAAGCTGAGGCAATCGACACCACATTGAGCACAATCCAGGTTTTTTCTTGCGCGACATCGGTCGTTTGCGGTGTTTCTCGTGGTGATCCGCTTTGCTTGGATCTCCGCGACCCCAGAGGTGTTTATGTCCGAATTCCAGCTAGTCACCCGCTTCGAGCCCGCCGGCGATCAGCCGGAAGCCATTCGCCAATTGGTGGAGGGCATCGAAGCCGGGCTGGCGCACCAGACGCTGCTCGGTGTGACCGGCTCGGGCAAGACCTTCAGCATCGCCAATGTCATCGCGCAAATTCAGCGCCCGACTCTGGTGCTGGCGCCGAACAAAACTCTGGCCGCGCAGCTGTACGGCGAGTTCAAGGCGTTTTTCCCGAACAACTCGGTCGAGTATTTTGTTTCCTACTACGACTACTACCAGCCCGAAGCGTATGTGCCATCGTCCGACACCTTCATCGAGAAGGATGCGTCGATCAACGACCACATTGAACAGATGCGCCTTTCCGCGACCAAAGCGCTGCTCGAGCGCAAGGACGCGATCATCGTTACCACGGTGTCGTGCATCTACGGTCTCGGTAGCCCGGAAACCTATTTGAAGATGGTGCTGCACGTCGATCGCGGCGACAAACTCGATCAGCGTGCGCTGCTGCGGCGTCTGGCCGATCTGCAATACACCCGCAATGATATGGACTTTGCCCGCGCGACCTTTCGCGTACGCGGCGATGTGATCGACATCTACCCGGCGGAATCGGATCTGGAAGCCATCCGCATCGAGCTGTTCGATGACGAGGTCGAGAGTATTTCCGCGTTCGATCCGCTGACCGGCGAAGTCATCCGCAAGATGCCGCGCTTCACTTTTTACCCGAAAAGCCACTACGTCACGCCGCGCGAAACCCTGCTGGGTGCCATCGAGGGGATCAAGGTCGAGTTGCAGGAACGTCTCGAATACTTGCGCAGCAACAACAAACTGGTGGAAGCCCAGCGTCTGGAGCAGCGCACCCGCTTCGATCTGGAGATGATTCTCGAGCTGGGCTACTGCAACGGCATCGAAAACTACTCGCGTTACCTCTCGGGTCGCGACTCCGGTCAGGCGCCGCCGACCTTGTTCGACTATCTTCCGGCCGATGCCTTGCTGGTGATCGACGAATCCCACGTCAGCGTGCCGCAGGTCGGCGCGATGTATAAAGGTGACCGCTCGCGTAAAGAAACCTTGGTGGAATACGGTTTTCGTCTGCCATCGGCGCTGGACAACCGGCCTATGCGTTTCGACGAATTTGAAGGCATCAGCCCGCAAACGATTTTTGTCTCGGCCACGCCAGGCAATTACGAGGCGGAACACGCCGGTCGCGTTGTCGAGCAACTGGTGCGTCCGACCGGTCTGGTGGACCCGCAAATCGAAATCCGTCCGGCGTTGACTCAGGTGGATGATCTGCTCTCGGAAATCACCAAGCGTGTGGCGCTGGAAGAACGCGTCTTGGTCACCACGCTGACCAAGCGCATGTCGGAGGATTTGACCGATTACCTCGCCGATCACGGCGTGCGTGTGCGTTATCTGCACTCGGATATCGACACCGTCGAGCGGGTTGAAATCATCCGTGACCTGCGCCTCGGCACCTTCGATGTGCTGGTCGGGATCAACCTGCTGCGCGAAGGTCTGGACATGCCGGAAGTGTCGTTGGTGGCGATTCTCGATGCCGACAAGGAAGGCTTCCTGCGCTCCGAACGCTCGCTGATCCAGACCATCGGCCGTGCCGCGCGTAACCTCAATGGCCGGGCGATTCTGTACGCCGATCGCATCACCGGTTCAATGGAACGGGCGATTGGCGAAACCGAGCGCCGCCGTGACAAGCAGATCGCCTTCAACCTCGAAAACGGAATCACCCCGAAAGGTGTGTTCAAGGACGTCGCCGACATCATGGAAGGCGCCACCGTGCCCGGCTCGCGCAGCAAGAAGCGCAAGGGCATGGCCAAGGCTGCCGAGGAAAACGCCAAGTACGAAGCCGAATTGCGCTCGCCGAGCGAGATCACCAAGCGTATTCGGGCGCTGGAAGAGAAGATGTATCAGCTTGCTCGGGACCTGGAGTTTGAAGCGGCGGCGCAGATGCGCGATGAAATTGCCAAGCTGCGCGAGCGTCTTCTGGCTGTGTGATTGTGCGGTGAATTGTCCGGCCTCATCGCGGCCAGCGGACCTGACAGACACAAACCTGGCTTAAATGCCCTGCCCGCTGGAGCGGGGCGGGTGTCGCCTGTTACCATTCGCCGCTTGATTGTTTTGCTTTTCATTCTTTTCGAGACATGCCATGACCACCGTCCGCACTCGCATCGCGCCATCGCCTACCGGGGACCCCCACGTAGGTACCGCTTACATCGCATTGTTCAACTACTGCTTTGCCAAGCAGCATGGCGGTGAGTTCATCCTGCGGATCGAAGACACCGACCAGTTGCGTTCGACCCGCGAGTCCGAACAGCAGATCTTCGACGCCCTGCGCTGGCTGGGTATCGACTGGAGCGAAGGCCCGGATGTCGGCGGCCCGCACGGTCCATACCGTCAAAGCGAGCGCGGCGAGATCTATCAGAAGTATTGCCAGCAACTGGTCGACATGGGCCATGCTTTCCCGTGCTTCTGCACCGCTGAAGAGCTGGATCAGATGCGCGCCGAGCAAATGGCTCGCGGCGAAACCCCACGCTACGACGGCCGCGCGCTGCTGCTGTCCAAGGAAGAAGTGGCAGCACGCCTGGCCGCCGGCGAACCTCATGTGATCCGCATGAAAGTGCCGAGCGAAGGCGTCTGCGTCGTGCCGGACATGCTGCGTGGCGATGTCGAGATCCCGTGGGATCGCATGGACATGCAAGTGCTGATGAAGACCGACGGCCTGCCGACGTACTTCCTCGCCAACGTTGTCGACGACCACCTGATGGGCATCACTCACGTACTGCGCGGCGAAGAATGGCTGCCGTCGGCGCCGAAACTGATCCTGCTCTACGAATACTTCGGCTGGGAACAACCGGAGCTGTGCTACATGCCGCTGCTGCGTAACCCGGACAAGAGCAAGCTGTCCAAGCGCAAGAACCCGACATCGGTAACGTTCTACGAGCGCATGGGCTTTATGCCGGAAGCGATGCTCAACTACCTGGGGCGCATGGGCTGGTCGATGCCGGACGAGCGCGAGAAGTTCTCGCTGCAGGAAATGGTCGACAACTTCGACCTCAAGCGTGTGTCCCTCGGCGGACCGATCTTCGACATCGAGAAGCTGTCGTGGCTCAACGGCCAGTGGTTGCGCGATCTGCCGGTGGAAGAGTTCGCCGCCCGCGTGCAGAAGTGGGCATTCAACTCCGAATACATGATGAAGATCGCGCCGCATGTTCAGGGCCGCGTCGAAACCTTCAGCCAGGTTGCACCGCTGGGCGGGTTCTTCTTTGCTGGCGGCGTCAACCCGGATGCCAAGTTGTTCGAATCGAAAAAGCTCTCGGGTGACCAGGTTCGCCAGTTGATGCAACTGATCCTTTGGAAGCTTGAAAGCCTGCGTCAGTGGGAAAAGGACAACATTACCGCGACGATTCAAGCGGTGGTCGAATCCCTTGAGCTGAAACTGCGCGACGCGATGCCGCTGATGTTTGCGGCGATCACCGGGCAGGCCAGTTCGGTGTCGGTACTCGATGCGATGGAAATCCTCGGGCCGGACCTGACCCGTTACCGTCTGCGCCAGGCGATTGACCTGCTGGGCGGCGTGTCGAAGAAAGAAAACAAAGAGTGGGAAAAGCTGCTGGGCGCTATCGCTTAAGAGCGTCTGACTCTGCAGGAACCGCCGGAGGCCGGGATCGTTTGATTCTGGCCTTCGGCGTTTTCCCAGCGGATTATCGGGGGGAGGGCGGTAAGTGATTGTTATGCCGACAAAAAACTTTGAAATATTTTAAAAATAAGTTTGACAGCCCTCCGATACGCCCTTAAGATTCGCCCCGTCCTCAGCGATGACATCAACGATGAGGGGCTATAGCTCAGCTGGGAGAGCGCTTGCATGGCATGCAAGAGGTCGACGGTTCGATCCCGTCTAGCTCCACCAATTTACACTTCGATGCCTGGCCACACCGGCTTCGAAGCGATCAACACTTAGCGTTGATCAGTTGTATAGAAGGGTTTGCGTCCCCTTCGTCTAGTGGCCTAGGACACCGCCCTTTCACGGCGGTAACAGGGGTTCGAGTCCCCTAGGGGACGCCAGTTTTACAGAAGTGATGTTGCAAGATATCACTCCGCCGCGAGGCGAAAAATCCGGGGCTTTAGCTCAGCTGGGAGAGCGCCTGCATGGCATGCAGGAGGTCAGCGGTTCGATCCCGCTAAGCTCCACCAATTTTACAAGTTCAAGGTCTGGCCACACCGGCCTTGAATGGATCAGCTCTCAGCACTGATCAGTTGTATAGAAGGGTTTGTGTCCCCTTCGTCTAGTGGCCTAGGACACCGCCCTTTCACGGCGGTAACAGGGGTTCGAGTCCCCTAGGGGACGCCACGATTACCCGCTCTGCGGGATTTATAAGGGTCATTCAATTATTGAATGGCCCTTTTGTTTGTCTGGCGTTTGGCCAATTCTCCTTTTTCCTTACACTGTGCTTCAGACCAGCGGTCATATCCTCGACTTGCAGAATATTATTATGCGAATAATATTCTAGTCGTAATATTCGGAGGCAACGATGAACGATAAAAAAGCTCAAACCCGCGAACGCATCCTCAAGGCTGCCAGCGCCGCACTGATCCAGCGTGGCCCGGCAGACCCAAGCGTGGGCGAAGTGATGGGCGCGGCCGGCCTGACCGTCGGCGGTTTTTATGCGCACTTCGAAAGCAAGGACGCAATGATGCTTGAGGCGTTCAAGCAATTGCTCGGCCGCCGTCGCGACCTGATTGCCGACATGGACGCCGAACTGACCGGCGAAGAGCGTCGTGCCCTGGTCGCTGCTTTTTACCTGTCGCGCAAGCACCGTGATTCCAGCGAGTCAGCATGCCCAATTCCGGCCTCTATCGGCGAACTGGGGCGTTTGCCGGAGTCGTTCCGCATCGCGCTCAACGAACATCTGGAATTGATGCTTGCGCAGTTGGCGTCCAGCCCTGAGGACACCGACAAAGCCTTGGCCGACGTGGCCTTGATGGTGGGAGGTCTGGCGCTCGCAAGAGCGCTCGGCCCTGGCGATTTATCTGATCGATTGCTGCGCGCGGCCAAGTCGGCGGTGCGTTGACCTGAAGGCAACACGCCTGAGGAGAGAGCGATGAACACGTTGAAGTGGGTTCGTGGCGTTAATGGCACCTTGGGCTGGATTGCACCGAAACGGGTAGCGAGCAAAATGCGCCTGGCGTTCATGACGCCGCGTGCGCTACCACTGCGGGATTGGGAGTTACCGTTGCTGGCCAATTCCGAACGGATCACGTTGCGCTTTGGTCTGTCAGCCCTGCGGTGGGGGCAAGGTCCGACCGTTTTACTGATGCACGGCTGGGAAGGGCGGCCAACCCAATTCGCCGCGCTGATCACCGCGCTGGTCGAGGCCGGTTACACGGTCGTCGCACTCGATGGCCCGGCTCACGGCAGATCGCCGGGGCGCGAGGCCAATGTCGTATTGTTTGCCCGAGCGATGCTCGAAGCCGCCGCCGAGCTGCCGCCATTGCAAGCCGTGATCGGTCACTCCATGGGTGGCGCCAGTGCGATGCTGGCCGTGCAACAGGGCTTGCGCACCGAAACTCTCGTCAGCATTGCTGCTCCCGCGCGAATTCTCGGCGTGCTGCGCGGTTTCGCACGCTATGTCGGGATGCCACCCAGAGCACGTTCCGCGTTCATTCGTCAGGTCGAGCAGGATGTGGGCATGCGTGCCGCCACGCTGGACGTCGCCCACTACCAACTGGATATGCCCGGCCTGATCGTGCATGCCGAGGACGACAACTTCGTCTCGGTCAAAGAATCGCAACTGATCCACGAAGCCTGGTTCGACAGCCGACTACTGCGCCTGGAAGCCGGCGGCCATCAGCGTGTGCTGGCCGACCCTCGGGTGATTGATGGCGTGTTATCACTGCTGGCCGGTCGCAGCCTTCAGGCACGGCAATCGGCGTAAGCATCCGTTACACTGCCCCGGTTGAATAATCTGACCGGGAGTGGGGCATGGGCTGGGATCGGGCAACGCCGTTTACCATTGATCTGCAAGTGGGCGCCGAGGACATCGACGGACTGGGCCACGCGAACAACGCGGTTTACGTCACCTGGCTCGAACGCTGCGCCTGGCGCCACTCGCAGCGACTGGGGCTGGATCTGGTCGAGTACCGGCGCCTGGATCGGGCGATGGCGGTGGTGCGTCACGAGATTGATTATCTGGCGGCGGCCTATGAAGGCGACGAGTTGCAGTTGGCGACGTGGATTGTCGATTGGGATCAGCGCCTGAAAATGACCCGGCATTTCCAGCTGATTCGCCCGAGCGACAACGCCACGCTGCTGCGCGCTCAAACCACGTTCGTGTGCATCGAACTGTCCACCGGCAAGCCCAAGCGCATGCCGGCCGAGTTCATCGAAGGCTACGGCCCTGCCATACAAAATTCAGAACCAGCGTAAATCCCCCTGTAGGAGCTGCCGAAGGCTGCGATCTTTTGATGTTGGTTTTTAAAAAGCAAGATCAAAAGATCGCAGCCTTCGGCAGCTCCTACACGGTTTACCGCATCAAGGCTGTAATCCAGTAAACTGCCGCACGTTTTTCCTTTAAGTAGTGTTTCCCCATGCAAATTGCTCTGGCGCCCATGGAGGGGTTGGTCGACGACATCCTTCGCGACGTGCTGACCCGCGTTGGCGGCATCGACTGGTGCGTGACCGAATTCATTCGCGTCAACGATCAGTTGCTCACTCCGGCCTATTTCCACAAGTTCGGCCCGGAGCTGCTCAACGGTGCCCGCACGGCGTCCGGGGTGCCGCTGCGTGTTCAACTGTTGGGTTCCGACCCGGTGTGCCTGGCGGAAAACGCTGCGCTGGCCTGTGAGCTGGGTTCCGAAGTGATCGACCTCAACTTCGGTTGCCCGGCCAAAACCGTCAACAAGTCCCGTGGCGGTGCGGTGCTGCTCAAAGAGCCGGAACTGCTCAACCAGATCGTCGAGCACGTGCGTCGCGCCGTGCCTGCACACATTCCCGTAACCGCCAAGATGCGCCTGGGCTTCGACAGCCCGGACGGCTCGCTGGTCTGCGCCACCGCGTTGGCTGAGGGTGGGGCGGAACACATCGTGGTCCATGCCCGGACCAAAATGGACGGCTACAAACCGCCGGCGCATTGGGAGTGGATTCCGCGCGTGCAGGACGTGGTCAACGTGCCGGTGTTCGCCAACGGTGATATCTGGAGCGTCGAAGACTGGCGTCGTTGCCGCGAAATCAGCGGCGTGGAAGACATCATGCTTGGTCGCGGCCTGGTGTCGCGCCCGGATCTGGCCAAACAGATCGCCGCTGCACGGGCCGGCGAAGAAGTGGTCGAGATGACCTGGGCCGAGCTGATGCCGCTGATCCAGGACTTCTGGTTGCAGGCCAAGGCGCAGATGACTGCACGTCAATCCCCGGGTCGTTTGAAGCAATGGCTGGCCATGCTGACGCGCAATTATCCTGAAGCCACCGAGCTGTTTACTGTCCTGCGCCGTGAGACCGAACCGGATCATGTCTCGCGTTTGCTCGGTCTGCCGGTCGCCGAAGCGGCCTGAAAAAAATCTGCAAATAATCTCTTGAAATCAAATCAGCGGGCCCTATCTAGGGGTTACGCGATGCCGAATTCGGGTCGCGGAATCAAAAAACCTTGCTGATTGTTTTCAGGAGATTTGAACCATGAGTACTGCATTTTCCCTCGCGCCACTGTTCCGTTCCTCGGTGGGTTTCGACCGTTTCAACGACCTGTTCGAAACCGCCCTGCGCAACGAGCCAGGCAGCACCTATCCTCCCTACAACGTTGAAAAACACGGCGACGACCAATACCGCATCGTCGTAGCGGCAGCCGGCTTCCAGGAAGAAGACCTGGAGCTGCAAGTCGAGAAGGGTGTGCTGACCATCAGTGGCGGCAAACGTGATGCCAACGAAGGCGTGACCTTCCTGCATCAGGGTATTGCCCAGCGTGCCTTCAAGTTGTCCTTCCGCCTGGCCGATCACATCGAGATCAAGGCTGCCGGCTTGAGCAACGGTTTGTTGAGCATCGACCTGTTGCGGGTGATCCCGGAAGAAGCGAAAGCCAAACGCATCCCGATCAACGGGGAGCAAAAACCGGCTCTGCAGCACTGAGTCATAAGCAGCAACACACTCGTCTGAACAGGCGATGAGTCGCTGAACGAAGGCCCCGATACGTCGGGGCCTTTTTTGTGCGCGCAGTAAACGCGCTCACAATATTTGCCGCTCCTGCCACGGCTCTTTACAATCCGCGTCAACAAGGCCGGCACTCCCTCATTCCCGCTGGCTCCGGAGCCTTTCTTCATGGACGAAATGGAACAGCGCTGGCTCTATGCGCTTTCTGCGCCTTTGGTCGCCCTCAATCCCGATGCGGACTACGCCGCACCCACATACTGCTTTGACCTCAAGCATGTCGACGTCGAAGGCGGCTGGGGCATTACAACGCGCCCGCAATTGCTCGACATGCTGAGCACGGCCGACGATGGGCACGCGACCTATTTGAATGAAGCCTATCGACAGTGGGAGCGTTGCCTGCCGTCCGAATGGCAAGCCTTGCTCGACTCGCTGGATACCCGTCAACGCGCCTTTTATGAGTTGGCCAGTCGCACGTTCGGCGAGTGCGGCTCGGGTGGTATTCGCGCCTGGGACATTGGCCGAATGGGCTTTCTGTTGCGCTCGGCGGTACTGCATGGCTGGATCGATCTCACCGAAAGTCTCTGGCTGCACGGTCGCATGGCGGCGCGTGCGCGGTACTACTACGACAGTTGGACGAGTTACCTGAATGGCTTCGTCCTCGGCAAAGCCTTCTGGCATTGTCTGGGGAATAAAGATGAGGAACTTGCCCACGAATACGATCGGCAAGGCGACTACATCGGCACAACGGTGGTCATCAGAAAGCTTGATCGCGATGCCCGCGAATTCTTTGCCCAATTGCCCTGGGACATGCCCCTGCATCTGCCTGAGCGGCCGGACTCACTAGGGGAGTTCGACTGGTCATGAGCTGCTGGAATCGCTTGGGTATCGATCCCACCAAAGACAATGACGCCATTCGCGGTGCCTATCGTGCGCGTTTGCCGCAACACCACCCGGAAACCGATCCGGAAGGTTTTCAGGCCCTGCGCGAGGCCTATGAACTGGCACTGCGATTCGCCCGCGAGGAAGTATCTGAAGCGCACGTGCCGACCGACGATGAGGTGAGTCCTGCTGACCAGATGTTGGCGGACTTCGAAGCGCTACTGCTCGATTCGACGCGTCGATTCACTCCGACGGCCTGGCAGGCATTCAACCTTGAGCTTGATCGACTGCCGCTAGAGGTGCTGGACGAAGTCTGCTGGCCGCTGTTGCGCGCGTTGCTCGACGCCGGCCCGATTTCCCACGTCTGTGCGCGTTTGCTCGCGCAGCGCATGGGCTGGGCGAGTCGGATGCTCGATCTGGCTTTCGACAACGCCCGCACTGTCGATGAGTTTTTGAAGGCTATCGACGCGCCGGATCCGTTCGACACCTCGTTGATGAGCCATTGGCCAGCCACCGCGCAACTGGAGACCCTCTGGTACGTGCGCACGTTGAATCATCTTCACCGTAACGCATCGCTGGACGATTTCCGCTACTTCGCCAGCCTGCATACCTGCATTGCGCTGCCTGGGGATGACGCGCTGTTACAACGTCTGGCAATACAGTTCAGTCAGGCCGGCATTGCCAGTAAAGACTTTCTCGACATCATCAGCGAGCAGCATCGGCTCGCGCCGCAGGATGTTGACTGGCTTTATCTGCTGGCATGTCAGCGCAGTGCGCTGGGCATGGAAGAGTTGGCGCTTCAGGCCTGGGTGCAACTCTGGCGAGAGCATCAACACCCAAAAGCCGCCACCTGGTTGCTGGATCTGTGCGCGCGCCATCAACCACAGCGCTTGCCATTGCTGATCCAGGCGTTCGATCGTCTGGAAAACTTCCGCGGCTGGTCCGCTGACCTCAGTGATGTCACCCAGGAATACGGCAGTCCATCGCAGCGCCCGGAAACGTTGGGGCGCTGGTTCCGCGCACGGCAGCTCGACTTGCAGGGCATCGCCGATGCCTTTGTTGAATGGCGCGTCAGCGGTGATGAATTACCCCTGCTGGCGTGGTTGATCATTGAAAGCGACGACCCGTCACTCCAAACCCTGTACCAACATGCCTGGGCCTTGCATCGTGGTGATGTGACCTTGTTGCAACGAATCATGGATGCGCCAGAGACTCCGGAGATTCTTGACCAGTTGGTGCTAGAGGGCTTCAAGTATCAAGCCGATCAGCAGATCTGCTGGCTGTCCCAGGCACCCATTCCGCGTGCGCTGCATGCGTTTCTGGCCAGCGATGCAGCGGCGCAACTGCCGCCGGAACTGCAAAATGGCGAGCCGCTAGAGCTCAGTCTGCTGTGGATGCGCCGCTTGCGAGCCTATGACGCGCGTTCGCTGGCGCGGCTGGACGAAGCATTCAGTCTGAACAAGCGCGATGTCGTGCTCGACGGCCTGAAACTGCAAGCACAGTTGGCGGAACAGGGCATGTTGCTCCCGGCCATCAATACCCATGGTGATGTATGGGAATGGCATCGTCAGGCGTTGTATTTGCTGGCGACTCTCGATGAGCCGGCACGTTGGCTAGGTGCTCAATCGGCGCACTGCGTTGATTCGATGAACGTTGCGCGTGAGCATCCATTGGCGCGTTTGCAGCCTCTGCTGTGCCGATTGAATCGCGAGCAGGGCAGCGCCAGTGGTCTGCTGGGCTGGCTGCAAGCGAAGGATCCAGTGCATGCCTTGCTCGCGCGTAAATTGTTCAGCGTCCAGGAAGCGCTCGACAGCACACGGCTGTTGAGCAATGACCGCTTGTACGAGTGCATGCGCAGCGATATCAGCCGTTTCAATGAGGATTTGCTCGGTCGCATGTTGTTGGGTGGGGTGCTTTATCACGATCCGCTGCTGAATGCGCAACAGCGCAAATACCTGCTTGAGAGCATCACCGAAGTCGTCAATCCTCAGGACTGGTTCGACGGATTCCGCCACAGTCTGATCAAAGGTGAACCCATACGCCCGCCGCGTGAGGTGCTGGAGGATGACGGCGTTGATTACACCGACTCGTTTTACCTGGCGCTGGATGTGCTCAAGGATCTGGCGCGTTACGGTAGCGCCGGGGTGCCGCGACAGAAAATTCTGATGCGCATGCAGCAGGCCAAGGACAACACGCACAATGGCCTCGGCTTACGCTTTGCCTTCAGTGCATTGCTGTCGTGGTCAGAGCGTTTGCTGTTGGCCAAGGCTGACACTCGGCCGACGCCTGCAACCGCGTTCTGGCGCCTTGGCACACGACTGGGGCGCGAGGCATTTATCGGTCAGGTGATCGGCATCGTGCTGCTTACGCCATTGCTGGCCTTGTTCAGTGGCTCGATGTTTTCCGCTTTCGTGGTGTTGGCAGCGGCGCTGGTGCTGATGCTCAGCGCCATTCTGAGGCGCCTGCATGATATGGGCCGAGGTGTTGCCAGCTTTCTGATTCTGGCCGGCCTGACCCCGGTCTTGCCATTTCTGCCGCTGGTGCTGTTCGGCTTTCCCGGCGAGAAGTTGCCCAACCGCTACGGTGTACCACCGGACAGTGATCGTGAGGACACGTTATCCGGTGGTTTGCAGGCCGCGTTGCGGCGACTCAACGGTTAGAGACGCAGCTCATCCAGCACTTTGTTGAGTTGTGAGCGATGGCTGGCGATTTCTTCTGATCGCTGGCCACTCAGCACCGTGTTGAAACTGTCCAGCCATT
Organism: Pseudomonas sp. LBUM1652; assembly: GCF_059716105.1. Classification (NCBI taxonomy): domain Bacteria; kingdom Pseudomonadati; phylum Pseudomonadota; class Gammaproteobacteria; order Pseudomonadales; family Pseudomonadaceae; genus Pseudomonas; species Pseudomonas sp. LBUM1652. The sequence continues at coordinate 2,294,192 of NZ_CP166804.1, forward strand.
CAGCGATGCGCTGACGCTCCTCGCCAAGGCTTTGCATCCAGGCACGTTCCAGTCGCGCCAGCAGGGTTCGGTTGGGCAGAGCATCGCGAGGATGAATTTTCAGGCTGGACAAGCGTTCCTGGCTGGCCTGACGCGATTGCTCATCGAGCCCGGTCGGGCTGCGATCGATGCTATGGCTGTGGCGCTCGCCGGTTTCCAGCAACGTGACGTCTACTTCGAGCAAGCCATTGATGTCGTAACTGAAGCGCACGTCCAGCGCCTGGATGTGATCGCTGGGTGTCAGCGTGACATCGAAGGCATCGATGAAGATGTTGTCGCGCACCCACGGCCGTTCACCCTGATAGACCGCAATGCGGATGACGTCCTGCCTGGGCGAAGTGGTGTGGAAGCGCTCCACCCGTGACGTCGGAATGATGGTGTTGCGTTCGATAATGGGTGAGAACGCGCCTTTGACGTCATCGCCGCGCATGGTCGAAATCCCCAGCGTGTACGGACACACATCGGTCAGGATCAACTCTTCAACCGCTCCATCCCGTGCCTTGCACGCCGCTTGCGTGGCCGCGCCGAGCGCGACAATGGTGTCCGGATCAAGATGCCGATAGGGCAGGCGCCCGAACAGCGTGGCGACCATCTGCTGCACCGCCGGCATCCGCGTGGCACCCCCCACCAGCACCAGACTGTCGAGGTCACGCGGTTTGAGCCGGGCATCGCGCAGGGCTTGTTCGATCGGTGCGCGCAGGCGGCCGAGCAGTGGCTCCCAAATCTTCACGCCACCCGCTTCGTCCAGCGACCATTCGAATGTCTTGTCGGCATGCCGCCAGCTCAATGTCTGGATACCTTCGCCGAGTTTGCATTTGAGCTGCTCCAGCGCATCACCGAGGCTGGCCATGCCTTGCGCATCGATCATTGACGGGGTGAGTTGCCAGTCCTTGAGGCAGGCCTGCAACAGCGCAGCGGTGAAGTCTTCGCCACCGAGAAAGTTGTCACCGGTCGACGCATGCACCTCGATCAGTGGCAGCGCATATTCCAGCACCGTGACATCGAAGGTGCCGCCGCCCAGATCGAAAATCAGCGTGCGTTCGAATTTCTGTTCATGCAGCCCATAAGCCATGGCGGCAGCGGTCGGCTCGTTAATCAGGCGCGTGACGGACAGGCCGGCCAACTCCGCAGCAAACAGCGTGCGTTTGCGTTGTTCGTCGCTGAAATAAGCCGGCACGGAAATCACCGCCTCAGAGACCGAATGACCGAGAAAGGCTTCGGCGTCCTGCTTGAGTGAGCCAAGCACCAGCGCCGATAACTCCTCCGGTCTGAACTGGCGACTGCCGAGTTCTATTTGTTTGTCGCTGCCCATGAACCGCTTGAACGCAGCGGCGGTGCGCTCCGGGTGCGTGGTCAGTCGGGCGCGGGCGGCTTTGCCGACCAGAATCGTGTCGTCTTCATCGAGGCTGACCACCGATGGGGTCAGCACGTCGCCGAGGGCGTTGGGAATCAATCGGGCCTGGCCGTCCTGCCAGACGGCGATCAGACTGTTGGTGGTGCCAAGGTCAATGCCCAGCAGGGCCGGGCGGGGGAGGGTTGCATCCTGCATGATCGATCTCGAAACGGCGCAAAAAACGCGACCCTACAGGTTGCCGTCAGCACTGGCAATTGCCGGTCTGTTGCAACCTGCGCGCATCAGGGCAGCAGCTTTTTCAGACCCTCCAGCGGCAATGGCCGACTGTGCAGATAGCCCTGATACAAGTGGCAGCCCAGACCTTGCAGGAATGCCAGTTGCTCAGGGGTTTCCACGCCTTCGGCGATCACTTCGAGTTCCAGGCTGCGGGCCATGGCAACGATGGCGCGGATGATCTCCGCGTCGTTCGGATCGGTGGTTGCGTCGCGAATGAACGACTGGTCGATTTTCAGCGTGTCCACCGGCAAACGCTTGAGGTAAGTCAGCGACGAATAGCCGGTGCCGAAATCGTCCATGGCGAAGCTCACGCCGAGTTTTTTCAGACGACGCATTTTACTGATGGTGTCTTCCAGGTTCTGAATGACGATGCCTTCGGTGATTTCCAGTTTCAGCAACGAGCAAGGCAGGCCGTGGCTGGTCATGCTGTGTTCGATGCGCTCGACGAAGTCATTCTGACGGAACTGTCGCGGGCTGATGTTCACGCACAGGCTGAAATTCAGCGGATCGACCAGCTTCAGGGCGATTAGTTGTTTGAAGGCTTCGCATGCTTCGTCGAGGATCCACGTGCCGACCTCCAGAATCAGGCCGCTGTCTTCCAGTACCTTGATGAACTCGGTCGGCGACTGCGCACCGAGTTCCGGATGATTCCAGCGCACCAAAGCTTCGGCGCCAATGATGCGGTTGTCGCGCGCGTCGATCTGCGGCTGAAAATGCACATTGAATTCGCCGCGAGACAGCGCCAGGCGCAAGTCGGTCTCCATGCGCAGCCGTTCGCTGGCCGCCTTCTGCATGGTGTTGTGGTACATCGTCGTGGTGTTGCGCCCGGAATCCTTGGCCCGGTACAGGGCGATGTCGGCGCGTTTGAGCAGATCAGTCGGGGTCGAGCCGTGGTCTGGAATCAGCGCCACGCCGATGCTCGGCGTCACTTGCAGGCGCTGGCCATCGAGGAACATCGGTTCCGAGAGCAGTTCGCGAATGGTGTCGGCCAGATTGCGCACCTGCGCGCTGACTTCGTTGCGCGAGCCTTCCAGGCCGCTGAGCAACACCACGAATTCATCGCCACCCAGGCGCGCCACGGTATCTTCCATGCGTACGCTGGCTTCGAGCCGTGCGGTGATGATCTTCAGCACGGTGTCGCCGACCGGGTGGCCGAGGGAGTCGTTGATGTGTTTGAAGTGATCCAGATCGAGAAACAGCAGCGCACCGCGCAGGTTGTGGCGTTTGAGCAGGGCGATCTGCTGACTCAGACGATCCATCAGCAGGGCACGGTTGGGCAGGTTGGTCAGCGGGTCGTGGTAAGCCAGATGACGGATCTGTGCTTCGGCGTTTTTCAGCAGGCTGACGTCCCGGGCAGTCAGCAGCAGGCACGCCGTTTCGTTCAGGGTGATCGGCTCGACCGAGACCTCAACCGTGAGCATTTCCCCGCGTTTGTTGCGCCCGAGCATTTCCTGATGATGCACGCGGCCCTTGATCTGCAACTCGGCCAACAATGCCGAGCGTTGTTTCTCCTCGGCCCAGATGCCCACCTGATACACGGTTTTACCGACCACTTCATCGGCGCGATAGCCGGTGAGGCGACAGAAACCATCGTTGACCTCCAGATAGCGCCCGGTGTCGCGCTCGGTGATGGTGATCGCGTCGGGGCTGGAGTGAAAGGCCTTGGCGAATTTCTCTTCGCTGGCCTTGAGTGCGGCTTCCGAGCGTTGCTGTTGGGTGATATCCCGCAGCGTGGTGACGATGCACGGTTGGTTGCCGACGCTGATCTGCCGGCTGGAAATCACGCAAGTCAGCGACTGTCCGTCCTTGTGCTGGACGATGATCGCGACATTGCTCAGGCCCTGTTCACGGATGACCCGTTCGATGCGTTGCAGGCTTTTTGCCGAGGCGTCCCACAGGCCGATATCTTCGGCGGTGCGACCGATCACGTCAGCAGCGCTCCAGCCGAACGTTTGGGTGAAGCTGGAATTGATTTCGATGAAATCGCCGCTGTCCTGGCGGGTAACGCAGATCGGGTCGGGGCTGACCTGGAACAGCGTGGCGAATTTTTCTTCCGACGCCACCAGCCGCTGCTCGCGCTCGACCTGATCGGTGATGTCCAGCAGTGTGCCGGCCATGCGCAGTGGCGCGCCGTTGTCGTCGCGATAGAGGCGCGCGCGGCTTTCCAGATAACGTGAGCTGCCATCCGGCAGTTGCACGCGATACGTCAGTTGATAGTTTCCTGCCGGGCCTTCGCGCAGGCTGCGATACGCATCGCGCATGCTGTCGCGTTCTTCGCCGGGCACGCCTTCGAAAAACTCGTCGAACGATTCATGAAACGGAATCGGTTCCAGGCCATGCAGTTGCGCAGCACGGGCCGAGCCGTAGAGCATGCCACTGGGAATGTGCCAGTCCCAGGTACCGAGCTGCGCCGAGTCCAGCGCCAGATCGAGGCGTTCCTGGCTGTCTTTGAGGGCGTGTTCGGCAACTTTGCGATCGGTGGTGTCGAGGAAGGTGCTGAGCAGATAGGGCTGGCCTTCGAGTTCGACCTTTTGCGCACTGAGGATGCCGTCGTGGACCTGGCCGTTACTGGCGCGAAATTGCACTTCCATGCTGATCAGTTCGCCCTTGGCCTTGGTTTTCTTGACAAGCTCGGCGCGTTGCTCGGGGTGAACCCACAGGCCCAGTTCCAGGGTGGTGCGGCCAATGGCGCTCTGCACCGGCCAACCGAAGAGGCTTTCGAAATACTGGTTGGCTTCGCTGATCAAGCCGTCTTCCTGGCGGGTCAGCAGAACCATGTTCGGGCACAGGTGAAACAACGTGGCGAAACGTTTTTCCGAACTGCTGAGGGCCTGTTCGCGTTGGCGCTGGTGGGTGATTTCGCGAATCACCCCGATCATTCGGGGGCGGCCGTTTTTGTCCGGGAGCAAACTGCCGTTGATCTCCAGCCAGTGCAGGCTGCCGTCGGGCCAGCGGATGCGGTGGTGCATCGCCTGTTCCAGCGGTGCGCCGGCAATCACCGCGTGGAAGGCGCGGACGGTTTTCGCCCGATCTTCCGGCGGCAGCAAATCGAGGTACTCGAGATCTTCCGGCAGCGGCTGGCGCGGATCGAAGCCGAACAATGCCTGGGTGCCCCGTGACCAACTGATCTGCCCACGCTCGATATCCCAATACCAGGCGCCGAGCCGCGCGCCGTTGAGCGCCGCGAGCAATTGCGGCGCGCTCTCCCAGCTCTGCTCGGAGTGTCGCGGGTCAATGGCTTGAATGCGCGGCATCGGCGGAATTCGGTCAACAGATTTCGGCATCGTTAACAGGCCTTGAGCGGGTGGTGGCGTTAGGCACAGAGACAGCAGCTCTATAGGAGTAGCACAAGTTAGCCGTGAGTCCCTGGCAGATCGATTTGTGCATCCAGCAAGGCCATAAACGCCCTTGCCGCATTCGATAGCGTCCGTTCGGTGTGCACGATATAGCCTAGCTGGCGAGTGAGCTGTATGCCCGGCAATGCGATGCTCGCCACCTGATCGTCGAGCATGGTGCGCGGCAGAACGCTCCAGGCCAGACCGATCGAGACCATCATTTTGATGGTTTCCAGATAGTTGGTGCTCATGGCGATGTTCGGCGTCAGGCCCTGCGCCTCGAATAACCGCTGAACAATATGGTGTGTAAATGTGTTGCCGCCGGGGAAAACCGCCGGATGACCGGCGATGTCCGCGAGGCTGACGGCGCCATTGCTGATCAGCGAATGCTCGGGAGCGACCACGAAATCCAGCGGGTCGTCCCAAACTGGCGTGGCTTTGACCAGTGTGTGGGGCTCCGGGGCGAGGGTGATGACCGCCAGTTCCGCACGGCCATGGAGAATTTCTTCGTAGGCCACTTCCGAATCGAGAAACTGAATATCCAGCGCGACTTGTGGGAAGCGGCGGGTGAACTCCCTTAATAGAGCCGGCAAACGATGCAGACCGATGTGGTGACTGGTGGCCAGCGTCAGGCGACCGCTGACTTCGCCGGTCAGATTGGTCAGTGCGCGACGGGTGTCGTCCAGCACGTTGAGAATCTGATAAGCCCGGGGCAGCAGGGCGCGGCCGGCTTCGGTCAGGCCGACTTCGCGACCCAGTCGATCAAACAGGCGCACCTTCAGTTGCTGCTCCAGCCCGGCGATACGCTTGCTGATCGCCGGTTGTGTCAGATGCAAGCGTTCGCCGGCGCCGGAGAAGCTACCGGTCTCGGCGATCGCAATAAAAGCGTTGAGGTTGGCCAGATCCATGTTGGTATTCCAGTTGGTTATCCAAAGCATAAAAAATATGAATTTGAGTTATTTAATCTAACCCCATAGGATCGGCCTCACAAGCCAAAGGGTTATTGATAAGCCCAAGGCATAGAAACAAGCTGATGAGGAACCGTCTGATGGCCGGCAAAACGCTCTACGACAAGCTCTGGGATTCGCATTTGGTCAAACAGCGCGACGATGGCTCGGCGCTGATCTACATCGACCGTCACATCATTCACGAAGTGACTTCGCCGCAAGCCTTTGAAGGCCTGCGTCTGGCCGGGCGCAAGCCTTGGCGCATCGATGCCAACATCGCGACCCCGGATCACAACGTACCGACCACGCCAGAGCGCAAGGGCGGCATCGCCGCGATTGCCGACCAGGTCTCGCGTTTGCAGGTTCAGACCCTCGACGACAACTGCGATGAATACGGCATCGTCGAATTCAAGATGAACGACGTGCGCCAAGGCATCGTCCACGTGATCAGCCCGGAGCAGGGCGCGACCTTGCCGGGCATGACCGTGGTCTGCGGCGACTCCCACACCTCGACCCACGGCGCATTCGGCGCCTTGGCTCACGGTATCGGCACTTCCGAAGTCGAGCACGTGCTCGCCACCCAGTGCCTGGTCGCCAAAAAAATGAAGAACATGCTGGTGCGCGTCGAAGGCCAATTGCCGTTCGGCGTGACCGCCAAGGACATCGTCCTCGCCGTTATCGGCAAGATCGGCACTGCCGGCGGTAACGGCCACGCTATCGAATTCGCCGGCAGCGCGATCCGCGACTTGTCCGTCGAAGGCCGCATGACCATCTGCAACATGTCCATCGAAGCCGGCGCCCGTGTGGGTCTGGTGGCAGCGGATCAAAAGACGGTCGATTACGTGAAAGGTCGCCCATTCGCACCAAAAGGTGCGCAGTGGGACATGGCAGTCGAAGCCTGGAAAGAGCTGGTGTCCGACGCCGACGCCAAGTTCGACACCGTGGTTGAACTCGACGCCGCGCAGATCAAGCCGCAAGTCAGCTGGGGCACTTCGCCGGAAATGGTTTTGGCCGTTGATCAGATCGTGCCGGACCCGGCCAAAGAGATGGATCTGGTCAAACGCGACTCGATCGTCCGCGCCTTGAAATACATGGGTTTGACCGCCAATCAGGCGATCACCGACATTCAGCTCGATCGCGTGTTTATCGGCTCCTGCACCAACTCGCGAATTGAAGACTTGCGCGCTGCCGCCGTGATCGCCAAGGGCCGCAAGGTGGCTTCGACTATCAAGCAAGCGATCGTGGTGCCGGGTTCGGGTCTGGTGAAGGCGCAGGCTGAATCCGAAGGTCTGGACAAGATTTTCCTCGAAGCCGGTTTCGAATGGCGCGAGCCGGGTTGCTCGATGTGCCTGGCGATGAACCCGGACCGCTTGGAGTCCGGCGAGCATTGCGCCTCGACCTCCAACCGTAACTTCGAAGGCCGTCAGGGCGCCGGTGGCCGTACCCATCTCGTCAGCCCGGCCATGGCTGCTGCGGCAGCGGTGAACGGTCGTTTCATCGACGTTCGTGAATTGATTTAAGGAGCGCAGCATGAAAGCTTTTACCCAGCACACTGGCCTTGTCGCGCCCTTGGATCGTGCCAACGTCGACACCGATCAGATCATTCCGAAGCAATTCTTGAAGTCGATCAAGCGCACCGGTTTCGGCCCTAACCTGTTCGACGAATGGCGTTACCTGGATGTCGGTCAGCCGTACCAGGACAACTCCAAGCGCCCGCTGAACAAGGACTTCGTCCTCAACGCCGAGCGTTATCAAGGCGCCAGCGTGTTGCTGGCCCGCGAGAACTTCGGTTGCGGCTCGAGCCGTGAACACGCGCCGTGGGCGCTGGAAGAATACGGTTTCCGCAGCATCATCGCGCCGAGCTACGCCGACATATTCTTCAACAACAGCTTCAAGAACGGCTTGCTGCCGATCATCCTCAGCGACGCTGAAGTCGACGAACTGTTCAAACAGGTCGAAGCCGAGCCGGGCTATCAATTGCAGGTTGATCTGCAAGCACAGACCGTGACCCGCCCGGATGGCAAGGTTTACAGCTTTGAGATCGATGCTTTCCGCAAACACTGCCTGTTGAATGGTCTGGACGATATCGGCCTGACCTTGCAGGACCACGAAGCGATTGCGACGTTTGAGGCCAAGCATCGGGTTAGCCAGCCTTGGCTGTTCCGCGACGCTTGATTGATTTGAGACTGATGTAGTTAGAGCGGGCCTCTTCGCGAGCAGGCTCGCTCCCACATTGGAATGCATTTCAAATGTGGGAGCGAGCCTGCTCGCGAAGACGGCAGCTCAAACAACACAAATGCAGGATGAGACCATGACCAGCACCGCCCAGCACACTCAGGTCGTACAGAAGCAATTCGGTGAACAGGCCGCCGCCTACCTGAGCAGCGCCGTTCACGCTCAAGGCACTGAATTTGCGCTGCTACAGGCTGAACTGGCAGGGCAGGGCGAGGCTCGGGTGCTGGATCTGGGGTGTGGCGCCGGCCATGTGAGTTTTCACGTGGCGCCGCTGGTCAAGGAAGTGGTTGCCTATGACCTGTCGCAGCAGATGCTCGACGTGGTGGCTACCGCTGCCGTTGATCGCGGTCTGAACAATATTTCCACGGTCAACGGTGCCGCCGAGCGTCTGCCGTTTGCCGATGGCGAGTTCGACTTCGTGTTCAGCCGTTATTCGGCGCATCACTGGAGCGACCTCGGTCTGGCCCTGCGCGAAGTGCGTCGGGTGCTGAAGCCGGGCGGCGTGGCGGCGTTTGTTGACGTGTTGTCACCGGGCAGCCCGTTGTTCGACACTTACCTGCAAAGCGTCGAAGTGCTGCGCGACACCAGCCATGTGCGCGATTATTCCGCCGGCGAGTGGTTGCGTCAGGTCAGCGAAGCCGGTCTGCATACCCGCAGCACCACGCGTCAACGCCTGCGTCTGGAATACAGCAGTTGGGTCGAGCGCATGCGCACACCCGAAGTGATGCGCGCGGCGATCCGCCAGTTGCAGCAGTCGATGGGCAACGAAGTGCGCGAATATTTTGAGATTGATGCCGACGGCTCGTTCAGTACAGATGTGATTGTGTTGATGGCTGAACGCTAAGAATTTTTCCGGGAGTGCCAGTAAACGGCGCACCGATTGAAGACACGAGGAAAGCATGAGCAAGCAGATTCTGATTCTCCCAGGTGACGGTATTGGTCCGGAAATCATGGCCGAAGCGGTCAAGGTGCTGGAGCTGGCCAACGACAAATACAGCCTGGGCTTCGAGCTGAGTCATGACGTGATCGGTGGCGCGGCCATCGACAAGCACGGCGTGCCGTTGGCCGACGAAACCCTCGCCCGTGCCCGCGCTGCCGATGCTGTGCTGCTGGGCGCCGTGGGTGGGCCGAAATGGGACACCATCGAGCGCGACATTCGCCCTGAGCGCGGTCTGCTGAAAATTCGTGCGCAACTGGGCCTGTTCGGCAACCTGCGTCCGGCGATTCTCTATCCGCAGTTGGCCGACGCTTCCAGCCTGAAGCCGGAAATCGTTGCCGGTCTGGACATCCTGATCGTTCGTGAGCTGACCGGTGGCATCTACTTCGGCGCGCCGCGTGGCACCCGCGAGCTGGAAAACGGCGAGCGTCAGGCCTACGACACCCTGCCGTACAGCGAAAGCGAAATCCGCCGCATCGCCCGCGTCGGTTTCGACATGGCCATGGTGCGTGGCAAGAAGCTCTGTTCAGTGGACAAGGCCAACGTGTTGGCGTCCAGCCAACTGTGGCGTGAAGTGGTTGAGCAGGTGGCCAAGGATTACCCGGAAGTCGAACTGAGCCACATGTACGTCGACAACGCCGCCATGCAACTGGTGCGCGCGCCGAAGCAGTTCGACGTGATCGTCACCGACAACCTGTTCGGCGACATCCTGTCCGACGAAGCGTCGATGCTCACCGGCTCCATCGGCATGCTGCCGTCGGCCTCGCTGGATGCCAACAACAAGGGCATGTACGAGCCTTGCCACGGTTCGGCGCCGGACATTGCCGGCAAGGGCATTGCCAACCCGTTGGCGACGATTCTGTCGGTGTCGATGATGCTGCGTTATAGCTTCAATCTGCAGGATGCGGCCGATGCCATCGAGAAAGCCGTCATCGTCGTGCTCTATCAAGGGCTGCGCACCGGCGACATCTATTCGGCCGGTTGCACTAAAGTCGGTACGCAGGAAATGGGCGACGCAGTAGTCGCCGCGCTGCGGAATCTGTAATCTCTCGGGCCCGCTGCGAAATTCAATACAAAGCAGCGGCCCACTTTTCAAGAAGGTGTAGTTGCGATGAAACGTGTAGGTCTGATCGGTTGGCGCGGTATGGTCGGTTCCGTGCTCATGCAGCGGATGCTGGAAGAGCAGGATTTCGATCTTATCGAGCCGGTGTTTTTCACCACTTCCAATGTCGGTGGCCAAGGCCCGTCCGTGGGCAAGGATATTGCTCCGCTCAAGGACGCTTACAGCATTGAAGAGCTGAAAACCCTCGACGTGATCCTGACGTGCCAGGGCGGCGACTACACCAGCGAAGTGTTCCCCAAGCTGCGCGAAGCCGGCTGGCAGGGTTACTGGATCGACGCGGCTTCCAGCCTGCGCATGAACGATGACGCGGTCATCATTCTCGATCCGGTCAACCGCAAGGTTATCGACCAGCAACTGGATGCGGGCACCAAGAACTACATCGGCGGCAACTGCACCGTCAGCCTGATGCTGATGGGCCTGGGCGGTCTGTTCGAGGCCGGTCTGGTCGAGTGGATGAGCGCCATGACCTATCAGGCGGCCTCCGGTGCCGGCGCGCAGAACATGCGTGAACTGATCAAGCAGATGGGCGCGACTCACGCCGCTGTTGCCGATCAACTGGCCGATCCCGCCAGCGCGATCCTCGACATCGATCGTCGCGTGGCTGAAGCCATGCGCAGCGAAGCGTACCCGACCGAGAACTTCGGCGTGCCGCTGGCCGGCAGCCTGATCCCGTGGATCGACAAGGAATTGCCGAACGGCCAGAGCCGCGAAGAGTGGAAGGCCCAGGCCGAGACCAACAAGATTCTGGGTCGCTTCAAGAGCCCGATCCCGGTCGACGGCATCTGCGTGCGCATCGGCGCCATGCGTTGCCACAGCCAGGCGCTGACCATCAAGCTGAACAAAGACGTACCGATCGCCGACATCGAAGGGCTGATCAGCCAGCACAATCCTTGGGTCAAACTGGTGCCGAACCAGCGCGAGATCAGCATGCAGGAGCTGAGCCCGACCAAGGTCACCGGCACTCTGAATGTTCCGGTCGGCCGTTTGCGCAAGCTGAACATGGGTTCGCAGTTCGTCGGTGCTTTCACCGTCGGCGACCAACTGCTGTGGGGCGCGGCCGAACCGCTGCGTCGCATGCTCCGGATCCTGCTGGAACGTTGATCGCTTGAAGCAATGAACAACCCGCGCCTTGCGAGAGGCGCGGGTTTTTTTATGTCCTAAGTTTCTCGGGCGACTGTGCCAGCCTCTTCGCGAGCAGGCACCGCAAATCCCGGACAGAAATTGCCTGTGCGGCACTCACCCGGTAAAGTGCCGCTCCCCCCGTTTCGCCAGAGGCCGCACCATGACCCAGACCCTAGATATTGCCGTGATCGGCGCCACCGGTACTGTCGGCGAAACCCTCGTACAGATTCTCCAAGAGCGCGACTTCCCGGTCGGCAACCTGCACCTGCTGGCCAGCAGTGAATCCGCTGGCAGTTCGGTGCTGTTCCGTAACAAAAACGTGCGCGTGCGTGAAGTCGACGAGTTCGATTTCAGCAAGGTCAAACTGGTGTTCTTTGCCGCCGGTGCTGCCGTCTCGCTAAGCTACGCCGCTCGCGCTCATGCTGCCGGTTGCTCGCTGATCGATCTGTCCGGCGCCTTGCCGGCCGATCAGGCGCCGCAAGTGGTGCCGGAAGCCAACGCCGCTGTACTCGCCGGTTTGAAAGCGCCGTTCCAGGTCAGCAGTCCAAGCCCGTCGGCCACCACGCTCGCCGTGGTGCTGGCGCCGCTGCTTGATCTGATCGACCTGCAATACGTCAATGTCACCGCCAATCTGGCCGTTTCCGCCCAAGGTCGCGAAGCCGTGACCGAACTGGCGAGACAGACCGCCGAACTGCTGAACATGCGCCCGCTGGAGCCAACATTTTTCGACCGTCAAATGGCTTTCAACCTGCTGGCGCAGGTCGGCACCCCCGACGCACAAGGCCATACGCTGCTGGAAAAACGCCTGGTGCGTGAGTTGCGTCAGGTGCTGGCGCAGCCTTTATTAAAGATTTCCGCAACTTGCGTTCAAGCCCCGGTGTTTTTTGGCGATAGCTTTAGCGTGACCTTGCAGTCAACGAAGGCCGTGGACCTGGAAAAGGTCAATGCCGCGCTCGAAGCTGCGTCGGGTATCGAACTGGTCGAAGCGGGTGATTACCCGACAGCAGTTGGTGACGCGGTCGGGCAGGACGTTGTTTATGTCGGGCGCGTGCGCAGTGGTGTCGACGACCCGGCGGAACTAAATCTGTGGCTGACGTCAGATAACGTACGCAAAGGCGCCGCCCTCAATGCTGTGCAGGTGGCTGAATTGTTGATAAAAGACCTGCTGTAAAAGATACTTGGCAACAATTTGTCGACTGAATCTAGGTGAGCGCTATGCTTGGCCGGAGCACTCGATAACGTTTTACCCTCCGGGACTTTCCGGGGCATCAAAGAAATGATCGCGCGCGACACCTGTCGTCGTCGCGCGCAATGCCTTACGGCAGCGGCAATCAACATCTTCTCGCTGGCCGAGGAACGTTCAAACAAAGGATGAGGCTATGGTTCAAGTTCGCAAACTGGTGTTAGCAATAGCGGCCGCCTCGGCGCTGTCCTCCGGTATGGCGCATGCCCTCGGGCTCGGGGAGCTGACCCTGAAGTCGACCCTGAACCAGCCGCTGGTGGCCGAGATCGAGCTGCTCGACGTCAAGGATCTCACCGCTGCCGAAGTGGTGCCGAGCCTGGCCTCGCCGGAAGATTTCGCCAAGGCCGGTGTTGATCGCCAGGCCTTCCTTAACGATCTGACGTTTACCCCGGTGCTCAACGCCAGCGGCAAGAGCGTGTTGCGCGTGACCTCGAGCAAGCCACTGTCGGAACCGATGGTGAAATTCCTCGTCCAGGTGATGTGGCCGAACGGCCGTCTGCTGCGCGATTACAGCGTGCTGCTGGATCCGTCGAAGTTCTCGCCGCAGACCGCAGATGCTGCCGCTCAGCCAGCACCGTCGCAAACCGTCACTGCGCCGACCACTGGCGCCACTCACTCGAATCAATACACCACCACGCCGCGCGATACCCTGTGGGAAATCGCCGCGAAGGCGCGCACCGGCGGTTCGGTGCAGCAGACCATGCTGGCCATTCAAGCGCTGAACCCGGATGCGTTCATTGGCGGCAACATCAATCGATTGAAAACCGGCCAGGTGCTGCGTCTGCCTGACTCGGTACAAAGTACTTCGCTGCCACAGTCGAAAGCTATTGCTGAAGTCGCTGCACAAAACGAAGCATGGCGTCAGGGGCGTCGTTACGTGGCCAAGCCTGGCACTGGCCAGCAGCAACTCGATGCGACCAATCGTGGTCGCGGCAATGCCGGCGCTGCGCCCAATGCCCAGGACAATCTGAGCCTGGTCTCCGCCGAAAGCGCCAAGGCGCGCGGCAACGGCCCGGCCGGCGATGCCAAGGCCCTGAGCAACAAGCTCGCCGTGACCCAGGAAAGCCTCGACACGACCCGTCGTGACAACGAGGAACTGAAAAGCCGCATGTCCGATCTGCAAAGTCAGCTGGACAAGCTGCAAAAGCTGATCGAACTGAAGAACAATCAACTGGCGAAGATGCAGGCCGAAGGGTCGGGCGCTGCGCCAGCCGCCAATCCTGCCGTTGCACCGGTTCCAGCGATCACTGCCGAACTGGCCGCAACTCCGCCAGCCACGCCAGCAGAAGCGGCAGCGGCATCGCCTACGCCGGAATCGGCTATTGCGCCGCCGGCTGAGACACCGGCTGAAACTCCGGTGGTCGAGCCGAAACCGGTTGTCGATGACGAGAAGACGTTTAACGAGCTGCTGACCAATCCGATCCTGCTGGGTCTGATCGGTGGCGGTGCTGTGGTTCTGCTGCTCCTGCTGTTGCTTTTGGCGCGTCGCCGCAAAGCTCAGCAGGAAGCCGAGAAACATGTGCGGATGGCTCGCGCCCTGGCTGAAGAACAAGAGTTCTCCGCCGAGCAGGATTTGCCGGAAAGCAGCTTTGAAGGTCTGGAAACGCCGGCCGCCAGCGTCAAACTGAACACGCCAACCCCTGCGCCATCTCCAATCCCGGCAGCAGTAGTTGCGCCGGTGGTCATGGCCGAACCGATTGCCGCGCCACTGGTTGCCCCGGCAGCCGAGCGCTCCGACGACGTGCTGGACAAGGCGCAGTCGCACATTAATGCCGGTCGCCTGAATCAGGCAGCCGCGTTGCTGGAAGAGGGCGTCAGCTTTGAGCCACAGCGCAGCGACCTGCGTCTGAAGCTGATGGAAGTTTACGGTCAGCAAGGTGATCGTGATGCGTTCGTTGCTCAGGAGCGTCAGTTGGTGGCCAATGGCGACAACTTCGCCAAGGTCGAAGAGCTGAAAAGCCGCTTCCCGGCCATGGCCGTAGCGGTCGCCGGCGGTCTGGCGGCAGCGGCTATTGCCGCCGAGCTGGATGCGCAGTACGTCAAGGATCTGCTGCTGGATGAGCCGCAAGCGCCGGAATCGACTCCTGTTGAAGACAATCTCGACAGCGCGTTTGATCTGAGCCTGGACGATCTCGACAACATCACCCCGGTTGAGCCTGCGCCAGTGGTCGAGCCAGAAGCTCCGATCGAGCTGGATGAATTCCCTTCGGATGACGATTTGAGCTTCGAGTCGGTGCTGCAACAGCAGACCGAAATCAAAGAGAATCTGGACGATCTGTCGGACTTCGACCTGGACATGGACCTTGGCGCTGAGCCTGCGCCCGTGGCATTGGCCGATGACGACTTCCTGCTGGATCTGGACGAAGGCGTGAAGGATCTGCCAGCTGTCGAGGCGCCGGTCGTTGCCGACGTGCCGCAGGATGACCTAGAGCTGCCAGCCGATTTCGATCTGTCGCTGGCTGACGAAATGGACAGCAATCCGGCCGAGCCTGATGCGTTTGCTGCCGAACTGGACGATGTCAACGCCGAGCTGGATCGTCTGTCGCAAAGCATCGCCGAACCGACCTTCACCGAAGCCGATGCGGCAATGGGTGATGATCTGGGCGAAGATGATTTCGACTTCCTTGCCGGTACTGACGAAGCGGCCACCAAACTCGATCTGGCCCAGGCCTACATCGATATGGGCGACAGCGAAGGTGCACGCGACATCCTCAACGAAGTGTTGACCGAAGGTGACGAGAAACAGCGCGGCGAAGCGAAGGAAATGCTTTCCAACCTGGCCTGAGTCAGCGTTCAGCAGTCAACAGAACGGCAGCCCATCGAGGCTGCCGTTTTTGTTTGTTTTTCCAAAAGCAAAAGATCGCAGCCTTCGACAGCTCCTACATCGTGATCCGCGTTTTTATGTAGGAGCTGTCGAAGGCTGCGATCTTTTGATCTTGAGGCCCTATAATGCCCGCCTTTGCAAAAACAGCAGGCTGTCCCACCTTGGCAAACATAGATAACCCGGTCGCCGAACTGGCCCCCGACGGTTTTTACCGCGTCGCGCTCGGCGTTGAATACAAAGGCTCGCGCTACAGCGGCTGGCAGCGTCAGTTAACGGGTGTGTCGACGGTGCAGGAAGAACTTGAGAAAGCCCTGTCGAAAGTCGCCAATGCGCCGGTTTCCCTGCAGTGTGCCGGCCGTACCGACGCAGGCGTGCACGCCTGCGGACAAGTGGTGCATTTTGACACTCAGGTCAATCGCTCGCTGAAAGCCTGGGTGATGGGCGCCAATATCAACCTGCCCCACGACATCAGCGTCAGTTGGGCGCGGGTCATGCCGGCGCATTTTCATGCCCGGTTCAAAGCCATCGCCCGGCGTTATCGTTACGTCATCTACAACGACCAGATTCGTCCGGCGCATCTCAACGAAGAAATCACCTGGAACCACCGCCCACTGGATGTCGAGCGCATGGCCGAGGCCGCTCAGTATCTGATTGGCACTCATGATTTCAGCGCCTTCCGTGCCGGCCAGTGCCAGGCCAAGTCGCCGATCAAGAAGATGCATCACCTGCGCGTCACCCGTCACGGCAAGATGATCGTGCTCGACATTCGCGCCAACGCCTTCCTGCATCACATGGTGCGCAATATCGCCGGTGTACTGATGACCATCGGAGCTGGCGAGCGGCCAGTTGAGTGGATGAAGGAAGTGCTGGAAAGCCGCGAACGCCGTTCCGGCGGTGTCACGGCGCATCCATATGGGTTGTATCTCGTGCAGGTCGAGTACCACGACGAATTCCCGTTGCCCGAACGTTTTATCGGGCCACACTTCCTTACGGGTTTCTCGGAACTTGACGGCTGACGCCCTCGAACGCTTTTGTTACCATCCGGGACTTTCCCGTATTTGCCTCGGAGTTTTTCTCGACATGTCAGCCGTTCGCAGCAAGATCTGCGGGATTACCCGCATAGAAGATGCGCTGGCCGCCGTTGAGGCTGGGGCGGATGCGATCGGATTCGTGTTTTACCCCAAGAGCCCGCGCGCGGTAACCGTGCAGCAGGCTCGGGCGATCATCAAGGCATTGCCGCCGTTCGTGACCACGGTGGGGCTGTTCGTTAATGCCAGCCGCTGCGAGTTGGGGGAAATCCTCGATGCCGTGCCGCTGGATCTGTTGCAGTTTCACGGTGACGAGACCGCTGAGGAGTGTGAAGGCTGGCATCGTCCGTACATCAAGGCGCTGCGAGTCAAGGCTGGCGATGATATTGCTGCCGCCTGCAACGCTTATCCGAGTGCCAGCGGCGTATTGCTTGATACCTACGTTGAAGGTGTGCCCGGCGGAACCGGCGAGGCGTTTGACTGGTCATTGATTCCTCGGGAGTTGAGTAAGCCGCTGATTCTGGCGGGCGGGCTCACTCCAGAGAACGTCGCAGATGCGGTGGCGCGGGTTCACCCGTATGCAGTCGATGTCAGCGGCGGGGTAGAGGCGAGCAAGGGCATCAAGGATCACGCAAAGATTCGCGGGTTTATCAACGCTGTACGCGGGATATGAATGTGACGGCTGGCGAACTGCCGCCGTCCATCAATGCACCTGCATAAAGCAGGCGAGGCTGAGGGTTTCCGGATGGCACGCAGGTCATGTTTCGCACTGACCGTGGCTGTCCAGCAATCATCGCCACACACATGAATTTAGCTGAAGGGCATACGCGGGGCTGCGAACCAGAGCGTTCGGGCCGCCGGTACTGGAGAAAGAAAGCATGAGCAACTGGTTAGTAGACAAACTGATCCCTTCGATCATGCGTTCGGAGGTCAAGAAGAGCTCGGTGCCTGAAGGTCTGTGGCACAAATGCCCGTCCTGCGAGGCTGTGCTGTATCGTCCGGAGCTGGAAAAGACCCTGGACGTTTGCCCCAAGTGCAACCACCACATGCGCATCGGCGCACGTGCGCGTATCGACATCTTCCTCGATGCCGAAGGTCGCAACGAACTGGGCGCCGATCTGGAGCCGGTTGACCGTCTGAAATTCCGCGACGGCAAGAAGTACAAGGATCGCCTGACCGCTGCGCAGAAGCAGACTGGCGAAAAAGACGCACTGATCTCCGTAAGTGGCACCCTGCTGGGCATGCCGGTGGTGGTTTCGGCGTTTGAATTCAGCTTCATGGGCGGCTCCATGGGCGCCATCGTTGGTGAGCGTTTCGTACGCGCTGCCAACTACGCACTGGAAAATCGTTGCCCGATGATTTGCTTCGCCGCCTCCGGTGGTGCGCGTATGCAGGAAGCCCTGATCTCGCTGATGCAGATGGCCAAGACTTCGGCCGTGCTGGCGCGTCTGCGTGAAGAAGGCATTCCGTTCATCTCCGTGCTGACCGATCCGGTCTACGGCGGTGTTTCCGCCAGTCTGGCGATGCTCGGCGACGTGATCGTCGGCGAACCTAAGGCCCTGATCGGTTTCGCCGGTCCGCGTGTCATCGAGCAGACCGTACGTGAAAAACTTCCGGAAGGCTTCCAGCGCAGTGAATTCCTGCTGGAGCACGGTGCGATCGACATGATCATCCACCGTCAGGAACTTCGCCCACGTTTGGGTAACCTGCTGGCCCAAATGACTGGCAAGCCGACGCCAAAATTCGTCGCGGCGCCAATCGAGCCGATCGTGGTTCCGCCGGTGCCTGCTGGCCTATGACCGAGCGCACCCTTGGCGAGTGGCTCGCCTACCTTGAGCAGTTGCATCCGTCGGCCATCGACATGGGCCTGGAGCGTTCGCAACAGGTAGCGTCCCGTATGGGGCTGGGCCAGCCGGCGCCTCGGGTGATTACGGTCACCGGCACCAACGGCAAGGGGTCGACCTGCGCATTCGTGGCTTCGTTGCTGCGGGCGCAGGGCCTGAGCGTTGGTGTCTACAATTCTCCGCACCTGCTGCGTTACAACGAGCGGGTGCAGCTCAATGGTGTCGAAGCCACTGACGCACAGCTGTGCGAAGCCTTTGCAGCGGTCGAGGCCGGGCGCGGCGAAACTTCCCTGACTTACTTCGAAATGGGCACCCTGGCGGCGTTCTGGCTGTTTCAACAGGCTGGGCTCGATGCGGTGGTGCTGGAAGTCGGTCTGGGCGGGCGTCTGGACACGGTCAACGTGGTAGACGCCGATATCGCGCTGGTCACCAGCATTGGCGTCGATCACGCCGATTATCTGGGCGACACCCGTGAGTCGGTGGCCTTCGAGAAGGCCGGTATCTTCCGCCAGGGCAAGCCTGCCTTGTGTGGCGACCTGAATCCTCCGCAACCGTTGCTCGATAAAGCGCGCGAACTGGCATGCCCGTTCTTTCTGCGTGGACGCGACTTTGACCTTGGCATCACTGACCAGAACTGGCAGTGGCGCGGCACCGATGCGCAGGGCCAGGTTGTCGAATTGCACGACTTGCCATTGCTCGATCTGCCGATGGAAAACGCCGCGCTGGCGTTGCAGGCTTATCTGCTGCTCGGTTTGCCATGGAATGCCCGGCAAATTGTGGCCGCCTTGCAGGCGACTCGCGTGGTCGGTCGGCTGGATCGTCGTTCGTTCGAATGGAACGGCAAGCGCCTGAATCTGTTGCTGGATGTGGGTCATAACCCGCACGCGGCCGAGTATTTAGCCCGTCGTCTGGCCTCGCGACCTCCGGTCGGCAAGCGTCTGGCGGTGTTCGGCTTGCTGGCGGACAAGGATCTGGATGGTGTTGTCAGCGAATTGAATGCTAGTGTCCAGCACTGGGCCGTGGCACCGCTGGATTCGCCGCGCGCGCGTCCGGTAGCAGAATTGCATGCGACCTTGCAGAACCTTGGCGCATCGGTCACGTCTTACGACAGTGTTGCCGCCGCTTTGGAAGGGCAGTGCGCAGTCGCAACCCGCGACGACGAGATTCTGTTGTTCGGATCATTTTATTGTGTCGCCGAGGCCCTTGAATGGCTGGCCCGGCGCTCCACGGAGGAAGCGGCAAATGGCTTTGCTGGATAAAGCGTACAAGCAGCGCATGGTTGGCGCGCTGGTGCTGGTAGCGCTGGCGGTGATTTTCCTGCCGATGCTGTTTTCCCGTCAGGACGAACAGCGGCAAGTGACTGTCGAGGCCCCGGCTGCTCCGCAAGCCCCTTCTGTGCCGCAGGTGCAATTGGAGTCGGTGGCCGTGCCTGAGCCGCAAGCTTTGCCGCAAGAACCTGTGCCAACGGATGAAGAGGTCGCAGAAGACACTGCACCTGCTGCACCGATCGCGCCTGCCCCGGCGCCGACAGCTCCCATAGCAATCGCCAAACCGACTGCGCCGCCTGCGGTGGCCAAGCCGATTCCGGCGCCTGCTCAGCCGATCGCTGCTGCGTCGACCAAGCCTGATGCCGCGCAAAGCCGTGTCGATGCCAATGGTCTGTCGGTGAGCTGGTCGGTTCAACTGGCGAGCCTGTCGAGTCGCGCCAGCGCCGAAAGCTTGCAAAAAAACCTGCGCAGCCAGGGGTATAACGCTTACATCCGCTCTGCCGATGGCAAGAATCGGGTGTTCGTCGGGCCGCTGATCGAGCGTGCCGAGGCCGATCGTCTGCGTGATCTGTTGAGCCGTCAGCAGAACCTCAAGGGCTTTGTCGTGCGCTTCCAGCCCGAGCGTGGCTAAGATCTATCGATTCGATTGAAATGCACTGAAAATCGCAGCTTACCGATAGCCATGCGCTCTGCTAAAATGCGCCGCCTTATCCGTCTGTAGGCTGCACTGTGCCATTTACCTGGGTTGACTGGGCGATCGTTGCAATCATCGCCATCTCCGCTTTGATCAGTTTGAGCCGCGGCTTCGTCAAGGAAGCATTATCGCTGGTGACCTGGATCATCGCAGGAGTCGTCGCCTGGATGTTCGGTGGCTCACTGTCCGAGTACCTCGCCGGATACATCGAAACCCCATCGGCTCGCGTGATAGCGGGCTGTGCCATCATGTTTGTCGCCACACTGATCGTGGGCGCAATGATCAATTATCTTATCGGCGAGTTGGTTCGCGTCACCGGGTTGTCCGGGACCGACCGATTCCTGGGCATGGCCTTCGGCGCTGCGCGTGGCGTGTTGCTGGTGGTCGTGGCAGTCGGGCTATTGAGCCTGGGGCCGGTACAGCAGGACGGGTGGTGGAAAGAATCACAGCTCGTGCCAAAGTTTCTATTGGTCGCCGACTGGTCCAAAAACCTGATTCTCGGGTGGAGCAGTCAGTGGCTTGCCAGCGGAATCAGCGTACCCGCTGATATTCCGTTCAAGGAGCAACTCTTGCCGTCGGCGAAAACGCCACAGTGAGTGTTGTTCAGTTCAGATCCATTAAGTAGGGGTTGCGTCGCATGTGTGGCATCGTCGGTATCGTCGGTAAGTCGAACGTCAATCAGGCGCTGTATGACGCGCTAACCGTGCTCCAGCACCGCGGCCAGGACGCTGCCGGTATCGTGACCAGCCATGATGGCCGGTTGTTCTTGCGCAAGGACAATGGCCTGGTGCGTGACGTGTTTCATCAGCGCCACATGCAGCGTCTGGTCGGCCATATGGGTATCGGCCACGTCCGCTACCCGACAGCGGGCAGCTCGACTTCGGCCGAAGCCCAGCCGTTTTACGTCAACTCGCCTTACGGCATCACTCTGGCGCATAACGGTAACCTGACCAACGTTGAGCAGTTGGCCAAAGAAATCTACGAATCCGATCTGCGTCACGTCAACACCAGTTCCGACTCGGAAGTGCTGCTCAACGTGTTCGCTCACGAGCTGGCCCAGCGCGGCAAGCTGCAACCGACCGAAGAAGACGTGTTTGCCGCGGTGACCGATGTGCACAACCGTTGCGTCGGCGGTTACGCGGTAGTAGCGATGATCACCGGTTACGGCATCGTCGGTTTCCGCGACCCACACGGCATCCGCCCGATCGTGTTCGGCCAGCGTCATACCGACGAAGGCGTCGAGTACATGATCGCCTCGGAAAGCGTTTCGCTGGACGTGCTCGGTTTCACCCTGATTCGCGACCTGGCGCCGGGCGAAGCGGTCTACATCACTGAAGACGGCAAGCTGCACACCCGTCAGTGCGCGACCAACCCGTCCCTGACCCCGTGCATCTTCGAACACGTCTATCTGGCGCGTCCGGACTCGATCATCGACGGTGTGTCGGTGTACAAGGCTCGTCTGCGCATGGGTGAGAAGCTTGCCGAGAAGATCCTTCGCGAGCGTCCTGAGCACGACATCGACGTGGTCATCCCGATTCCGGACACCAGCCGCACCGCAGCGCTGGAGCTGGCCAATCATCTGGGCGTGAAATTCCGCGAAGGTTTCGTCAAGAACCGTTACATCGGCCGTACCTTCATCATGCCGGGCCAGGCTGCCCGCAAGAAATCGGTACGCCAGAAGCTCAACGCCATCGAGCTGGAATTCCGCGGCAAGAACGTGATGCTGGTGGATGACTCCATCGTGCGCGGCACCACGTGCAAGCAGATCATTCAGATGGCCCGCGAAGCCGGCGCGAAAAACGTCTACTTCTGCTCGGCTGCTCCGGCAGTGCGCTTCCCGAACGTCTACGGCATCGACATGCCGAGCGCTCACGAGCTGATCGCCCATAACCGTTCGACTCAGGACGTGGCTGATCTGATCGGCGCAGACTGGCTGATCTATCAGGACTTGCCTGACTTGATCGAAGCGGTCGGTGGCGGCAAGATCAAGATCGAGAACTTCGATTGCGCGGTGTTCGACGGCAAGTACGTCACCGGCGACGTCGACGAGGCTTATCTGGACAAGATCGAACAGGCACGCAACGATGCCTCGAAGGTCAAGACCCAGGCGGTCAGTGCGATCATCGATCTGTACAACAACTGAGTTTCTACCGGCCCTGAGGGGCCGGTTTTGTATCTGGCAAAAGACTTTTATTTATTTAGAACAGGGCGAGGAGTGACAGCATGAGTCAGGAATGGGATGCCGGTCGGCTGGACAGCGATCTCGAAGGCGTAGCGTTCGATACCCTGGCCGTACGTGCCGGTCAGCACCGTACGCCGGAAGGCGAGCACGGTGATCCGATGTTCTTCACCTCCAGCTATGTGTTCCGCACCGCTGCTGACGCGGCCGCGCGGTTTGCCGGGGAAGTGCCGGGCAACGTTTACTCGCGTTACACCAATCCGACCGTGCGCGCGTTCGAAGAGCGCATTGCCGCGCTGGAAAGTGCCGAGCAGGCAGTTGCGACTGCGACCGGTATGGCCGCGATCATGGCTGTGGTCATGAGCCTGTGCAGTGCCGGCGATCACGTGCTGGTATCGCGCAGCGTTTTCGGTTCGACCATCAGTCTGTTCGAGAAGTACTTCAAGCGTTTCGGCGTGGAAGTCGATTACGTACCGTTGGCCGAGCTGTCGGCCTGGGATGCGGCGATCAAGTCCAACACAAAATTGCTCTTTGTCGAGTCGCCGTCCAATCCGCTGGCTGAGCTGGTGGACATCGCTGCGCTGGCGCAAATCGCTCACGCCAAAGGCGCAATGCTGGTGGTCGACAACTGCTTCTGCACGCCTGCGTTGCAGCAGCCGCTGAAGCTCGGCGCCGATATCGTCGTGCATTCTGCGACCAAGTTCATCGACGGCCAGGGCCGTTGCATGGGCGGCGTGGTTGCCGGTCGCGGCGAGCAGATGAAAGAGGTTGTCGGCTTCCTGCGTACCGCCGGGCCGACCCTGAGTCCGTTCAACGCGTGGATCTTCCTCAAAGGTCTGGAAACCCTGAACCTGCGGATGAAGGCCCACTGTGCCAATGCCCAGCAACTGGCCGAATGGCTGGAGCAGCAGGATGGCATCGAGAAAGTCCATTACGCCGGTCTCAAGAGTCATCCGCAGCATGAGCTGGCGCAGCGTCAGCAGAAGGGCTTCGGTGCGCTGGTGAGTTTTGAGGTCAAGGGCGGCAAAGAGGGCGCGTGGCGCTTTATCGATGCGACGCGGTTGATTTCGATCACCGCCAACCTCGGCGACAGCAAAACCACCATCACCCACCCGAGCACCACGTCCCACGGTCGTCTGGCGCCGCAGGAGCGTGAAGCGGCGGGCATTCGTGACAGTCTGATTCGAGTTGCGGTCGGTCTGGAAGACGTGGCTGATCTGCAAGCCGATCTGGCGCGCGGTCTGGCGGCGTTGTGATCGAGTTGTCCACTCCGAAAGCCGCCACCCATGGCCGCGTTGCGCTGGTCACGGGGGCTGCGCGCGGCATCGGTCTTGGTATCGCGGCATGGCTGATCAGTGAAGGCTGGCAAGTGGTGCTGACTGACCTGGATCGTGCGCGTGGTTCGAAAGTGGCGAAAGTGCTGGGCGAAAACGCCTGGTTCATTGCCATGGACGTTGCCGATGAAAGTCAGGTGGCTCTCGGTGTGGCCGAAGTGCTGGGGCAGTTTGGCCGTCTCGATGCGCTGGTGTGCAACGCGGCGGTGGCCGATCCGCACAACATCACCCTGGAAAGCCTTGATCTGGCTTACTGGAACCGGGTGTTGGCGGTGAATCTCAGTGGGCCGATGCTGTTGGCCAAGCACTGCGCGCCGTATCTGCGGGCGCATAATGGCTCGATCGTCAATCTGGCATCGACGCGTGCCGGGCAGTCTGAGCCGGATACTGAGGCCTATGCAGCGAGCAAGGGTGGATTGCTGGCACTGACGCATGCGTTGGCCATCAGCCTTGGGCCGGAGATTCGCGTCAATGCGGTCAGCCCGGGCTGGATCGATGCGCGGGATCCGTCTGCGCGTCGGGCTGAGCCCCTGGCTGATGCCGATCATGCCCAGCATCCGGCGGGCAGGGTAGGGACGGTCGAGGATGTGGCGGCGATGGTTGCCTGGCTGCTATCGCGCAATGCCGGGTTTGTTACCGGGCAGGAATTTGTGGTCGATGGCGGTATGACCAAGAAGATGATCTATACGGAATGACTCTATTTCGTCTTTTTTAGAAAAACTTCAATCCTGCTATTGACTTAGGTTCGCTACCTGCGTAAATTTCGCGGCCTCGGAGATGCAAACGGGTGATTAGCTCAGCTGGGAGAGCGTCTGCCTTACAAGCAGAATGTCGGCGGTTCGATCCCGTCATCACCCACCACTTCCGAGTAACTTGCTAAAGCAAGAGCGTAGGCTGAAAGTGCCTGCACCGACGCGCAGCGGTAGTTCAGTCGGTTAGAATACCGGCCTGTCACGCCGGGGGTCGCGGGTTCGAGTCCCGTCCGCTGCGCCATATTTAACGAATCAGACATGTCTGGTTCGCGATTGCAAAGCACCGAAGCTTTCAGTCAAAACGAGTTACTTGAGCGCAAGCTCAAAGCGATACGCAGCGGTAGTTCAGTCGGTTAGAATACCGGCCTGTCACGCCGGGGGTCGCGGGTTCGAGTCCCGTCCGCTGCGCCATATCTGCTACAAGGCCCACTGAACGCCTTGAAGCACCGAAGTCAGCATTGCTGAGTCGGATCCGATAGCAAAGACCCTGGTCGAAAGACCGGGGTTTTTTGTGTCTGAAATTTGACCCTCCACTCTCTCTCTTCCTGTTCCCCCCATCCACTGTCCAATACAGATCCCGCATAGGCACGCCTGGTTATCCCTACGGACCTGCTGCGATGCCACGTCGCATTGATTTTTTGATTCTTTAGTCAAATTTTTGTAACTGGTTGTTTGCCGCGGCCGAAGAAACCTTTAAAGTTAACCTTTCGGTCAGCTTTGCACTGTCAACACAGCTCTTTGCTTCGCCAGAAAGAGCTTCTGCAAGACTCGAGATTCCCAGTAGATAACCAGAAGGGCGGACACATAACCGCCCAGAGGATGATCCATGTCCAACCGTGAAATATCCCGGCGCTCGTTCCTCCAGGGCGGGCTGGTGGCGGGTGTGAGCGTCACGCTCACGCCGCTCAGCAGTCAGGCGCTGGCTGCCTTGATGGAAAACAGCGTGACCGTGCCGTCCGAGAAGTGGCTCGGCAACAACGGCAAGGCGCGCCAGCGTAACGATGCCTTGTCTAAAGTCTGCGGCAGCAAAGTGTTTGCCCGCGACATCCGCTCCAAGGACATGCCGGGCTGGCCTGAGCAACAAGGCCACGCCATGCTGCTGAAAACCATCAAGGCCGACCGTATCTACGAGGGTTACGATCTGTCGTGGCTCGGCGCCGACTTGCAGCCTGATCGCATCGTCACCGCTGCCGACTTGGTCAAGGACGGCATCGTGTTTCCGGAAGAGCACGCGCCGGACCCTTTGCTGCCGGAAGGCAAGGTGCCGATGTTCATCGGTCACCCCGTGGCGATCCTGATCTGGAACGACTTCGAGCGTTTCCGCCAAGCGAAGAACAAACTCAAATTCAATGACAAGGCGATTCGTTACGGTGCTCAAGTGCCGTTCTACGAAGGCGATCCCTACGGCAGCTTCCGCTACGTGCGCGTCGGCGGCCCGACCTCGGCCGATGAAGACGAGTTCGCCAGCCTCAAGGACTCGATCCTGTTCCCGATGCTGAAAAACCGTCGCCCGGTGTGGAATTCACAGCCGAACCTGCACGGTAACCTGACCGAGCGGGGCCTGTTCTACGCCGAGCGCATGAAGAAAGAGATCGACACACCACCGGACAACTGGCTGGTGTTCGACGAACGCTACAAGACCCCGTCGATCGAGCCAGCCGCCATGGAGCCGGATAACGGCAACGGTTGGTACGATCCGAAAACCAAGACTTTGCACTTCGTCGTGGCCACCCAGTGTCCACTGGAAACTGCGACCGAGACCGCGAAAATGATCGGGCCGTCGCGATTCGGGCTGACCAATCTGAACATGCACCCCGGTTACACCGTGGGCTACGGTTCCAAAGACCACAACATCTTCGTCTACTACGCAGCCCTTGCTGCGCTGTATGGCGCCGGTGTGCCGGTACGTCTGGCCAACGACCGCTACGAACAGTTCCAGAGCGGCATCAAGCGTCACCCGTTCGACATCCGCTACCAGTTGGCCGTGGACAAGAATGACTACAGCTTCAAGATCTTCCGCGCCGAAATGAGCGTCGACGGTGGCGGTCGCATCAACTACAGCCCATCGGTAGCTGCGGTTGGCGCTACGGCGGCGCAGTCGATCTACTACATGCCGCAGAACGACTTGCAAGTCACCGCTTACCACTCCCGTGCTGTTGAGGCGGGTTCGATGCGCGGTTACGGCACGCTGCAGAGCATGGCCTCGACCGAAATGATGGTCGACGAAATCGCCAATCGCCTCGGTGTCGACGCGATTGATCTGCGTCGCAAGAATGCTCTGCGTTCCGGCATGAAAAACACCCAGGGTGCGATCCCGGCCGGTGCCTTGCGCCTGCACGAAATTCTCGACAAGGCCTCGGTGCACGAAGTCTGGAAAAACCGCGACGCGATCAAGAAGCAGCGCGAAGCGGCCGATCCGGATAACTGGTACGGCGTTGGTTTCGCCATTTGCCAGAAAGACTTCGGCACCGGTTCCGAAGCGCCGATGGCCAGCATCGAATTCACCGCTGACGGTCGCATCACCTTGCGTCACATCGGCATCGAAATCGGCACCGGCATGTCTACTTCGCAAGCCCTGGTGGTCGCCGACTTCCTTGGCAGTCCAGCCCACGAAGTAAAGACGGGCGAAACCGAATGGAAGGAAATGCAGCTGATCACCAGCGGCAACCCATACATCATGAGCCAGGCCGAGCAGGACAATCTGCTGCGCAATCCGCGTTGGGTTGGCAAGTTGGCCTCGGCGTCGTCGGCGACCAACTCGGCTTACTACTTCAGCCACGCCACCCGCGAAGCGGCGCGTGTGTTGTTCAACCACGGCTTGTGGCCAGCGGCGCTGGAGATCTGGCGTCAGGGCCCTTATGGCGGTCAGGCCAACCCTTATGTTGTGCGTCGCGAAGATGCGCATTGGGTTGACGGCAAACTCACCGCCAACGGCATGCAGCCGCTGAGCTTCGAGGAGCTGGCAAAGCGTGCTCACGAGCGCGGTCTGGTCACTGGCGCCACGGTGCATGGTTTCAACCGTTGGAGCTGGGCCGAGGCCGAATACAGCATCGACGGCGTGAAAGAGCGTCTGCCGCTCGACGGTCTTGCGGTCAAGTACGGCGACGGCGCACCGAAAGCCAAGCAGGCGCTGATGAGCACTGCCGGTTTCCACCTGCTGGATCGCCAGAACATCAACTATCCGGTAACTCAACTGAACAACGCGGCGGTGACTTACTACAGCCCTGTGGCCACGCTGGTCGAGTTGAAGGTCAACAAAGGCTCGGCGGAAGTCGAAGTGCTCAACCACCATTCGTGGGTCGAATGCGGTCGCGTGCTGGTCGAAGAACTGGTCAAGGGTCAGCTCGAAGGCGGCATCGCCATGGGTATCGGTCACGCGCTGATGGAAGAAATGCCGCTGTACGAAGGTGGGCCAGGGGAGGGGGACTGGAACTTCAACCGTTACCGTCTGCCGATGGCGCGCCACGTCGCGGTGTGGAAGCAGACGGCGGAAATTCTGCCGCCGCTGTCGCCAAGCGACCCGTCCAAAGGCATTGCCGAAGTGGTGATGATCCCGGTGGTCGGTGCCATCGGTAACGCCGTGGCACACGCCATCGGTAAACGTGTTCGCGATCTGCCTATCACTGCTGCGCGCATCAAGGAGGCCCTCAATGGCTAACCGTCCGCTTCAACTGACCCTTAATGGTCAATCCGTCGGCCCGGTGGACATCCCTGATGACCTGCCGATGATCGACTACTTGCACGAATACAAAAATCTCACCGGTTCGCGTCTGGGTTGTGGCCAGGGTATTTGCCACGCCTGCGTGGTGATCGTCGACAACCCGGACGGCACCAGCGAAGAAGTGCGCACCTGCATCACTGGCGCGCATTACTTCGAAGGCAAAAAAGTCCGCACCATCGAAGGCCATGCGACCCGCGATGAGCAGGGACAGGTCACTGAGCTGAATCCGATCCAGCAACGCTTCGTCGATGAATTCGCCTTCCAGTGCAGCTACTGCGCTCCGGGCTTCGTCAACGCCGCGACCGTTTTGGTTGAAAAGCTGCAACGCCAGCCGATCGTCAAAAGCAAACTGGAACAAGTCATTGAGGACAGCCTCGGTCACCACGTCTGCCGTTGCACCGGGTACGTGCGTTACTACAGCGCCACCCGCAACGTGTTAACCGATCTCGGCCTGGTCAAGGAGGGTTAAGCATGAAGCTTTTAATCACCCGCCTGACCCTGGCGGTCGGGCTGGCTGCGCCGGTACTTTTTGCCAATGCCGATGATCAGGTCAAGCGCGGCGAGTACCTTGCCCGCGCCGCCGACTGCATGGCCTGCCATACCGCGCCAGGTGGCGCGCCGTATGCTGGCGGCCTGCCGATTGTGTCGCCGTTTGGCACGATTTACGGCACCAACATCACTCCGAGCAAAGAGCACGGCATCGGTTTGTATACCGATGACGAGTTCTTCGCTGCGCTGACCGCAGGCAAGCGTCGCGATGGTGCGAACCTGTATCCGGCAATGCCGTATACCTCGTATCACTTGGTGCCGCGTGAAGATTCGGACGCGATTCATGCGTACCTGAAAACCGTCGAGCCAATCGAGCGCGCGGCTCCGGTCACCAGCCTCAGCTTTCCGTTCAACGTGCGTCTGGGCCTGATGGGCTGGAACATGATGTACGGCAAAGACGTGAAACTTGAGTCTGGCGAAGGCAAAAGTGAAGCCTGGAAGCGCGGGCAATACATGGTCGACGTCCTTGGCCACTGCGGCGAGTGCCATACGCCACGCGGCCTGCCGGGCGCGATGCAGATGGACAAACGCATGACTGGCGGCATCCTCAATGGCTATCTGGCGCCGAGCCTGCTGGCCACTGATCTGGCGGCGCGCGGCTGGAATCATCAGGACCTGAGCACGTTTCTCAAGCACGGCATGAGTGCGCAAGGGACGATGTTCAACGAGATGTTTCCGGTGTTCCACAACAGCACCCAGGGGCTGAACGACACCGATCTGGCAGCGATGGCCACCTTCCTGCTTGGCGATAAACCGCCGGCAGCCAAAGCACTGGTCGAAGTGCCAGTGGACAAGCTCAGCCCAAGCGCCCAGCGCGGCCGTCAAGACTACTTGAACGTCTGCGCCGGTTGCCACGCCGCTGGTGGCGAAGGCAAGCCGCACATTGCGGTGGCCATGCGCGGCAACACCACACTGCGACTGGAAGATCCACGCAATCTGTTGCGCGTGATCGAAGACGGTATCGGTGAACAGAAGTTCGCCGGTTTCGAGCACATGCAGCCGATGCCGGGTTTTGCCGATAAGTTGAGCCCCGAACAGCTGACTGATCTGCTGAACTACCTGCGACAAGGCTGGGGTGGTCAGTCCGGTGAACTGGCGGTGACCGAGGTGCAGAAGCTGCAAGCCGAAGCGCCGTCCATTGAGCACAAGGCGCACTGACATGCAGCATCTTGATCTACAAGTGGTGCGACGGGCACTGGAGTGGTCGGTGGCGGGGCGGCGAATCTGGCTCTGCACCGTGCTGACCACTTATGGCTCGGCACCGCGTGCGCCGGGTTCGCTGCTGGCAGTGAATGATGGCGGACTGTGGATCGGGTCGCTGTCCGGCGGTTGCGTCGAGGAGGATTTTCTCGAGCGCGTCGCCGAAGGTGCGTTTCTCGATGCGGTCAGCGTGGTGCGCTACGGCGAAGGCGACGATCCGCGTTCGCGGGTCAGCCTGCCCTGTGGCGGCATTCTCGATGTGCTGGTAGAGAAATTTGACGCTGACTGTGATGTGCAGGCGCATTTGCGTGAACTGGAGTCGGCGCTGCTTGGTCAGCGTCGGCTGATTCGTGAGGTCGATCTGGCCAGTGGTGCGCGCAGTCTGTTTGCTGACCGTGAGCAGGGTGCGCGGATCGAGCGTGAGATCGATCGGGTGCGTATCCGTGTCGGCGCGGCGCAGCGCTTGTTGCTCGCCGGGTATTCCAGCGTGGCGCAGGCGTGTGCCGAGTTTGCCGTGGGATTGGGTTTCGAAGTGATTCTCTGTGACCCGCGCGATGAAGTGCTTGAAGGCGTGGTTCTCAATGGTGTGGAGATTCGTCGGCAACTGCCGTCGGTGTTCATTGCCGACGGTGGTTGCCACCGCGACACGGCAGTGGTGGCACTGACCCACGATCCACGTATCGACGATCTGGCGATGATGGAAGCGGTACGCACCGAGGCGTTCTACATTGGTGTCATGGGTTCACAGCAGACATCGCAGAAGCGCTTCGAGCGTTTGCGTCGTATCGGCGGGTTGGGGGAGGGCGAGTTGGCGCGGATTCATGCGCCGATTGGTCTTAACCTCGGCAGCAAGACGCCGGCGGAGATTGCCTTGGCGGTGCTTGCCGATATCTTGCGGATTCGTAGCGGGATTGCTCGCGATCAGCTCTGACAGTGTTTCGCTCTCAATAAAAGGCCGCTTTTCCAGCGGCCTTCTTTTACATTCCAAACTTGTCGCGCAGTCCGTAATACCAAGCGCCTAGCGCTGCAAACGGTGTGCGCAACATTTGTCCACCCGGGAACGGGTAGTGCGGCAGATCAGCGAACGCATCAAAACGCTCGGCCTGACCACGCAATGCCTCGGCCAACACCTTGCCGGCCAGATGCGTATAAGTCACACCATGGCCGCTGCAGCCTTGCGAGTAATAGATGTTGTCACCCAAACGCCCAACCTGAGGCAAACGCGACAGCGTCAGCAGGAAATTTCCTGTCCAGGCGTAGTCGATCTTCACGTCCTTGAGCTGCGGAAAGGCTTTGAGCATTTTCGGGCGGATGATTGCTTCGATGTTGGCCGGATCCCGTGCGCCATAAACCACGCCGCCGCCGAAGATCAGGCGCTTGTCGCCCGTCAGGCGGTAATAATCGAGCAAGTAGTTGCAGTCCTCGACGCAGTAGTCCTGAGGCAGCAGGGTCTTTGCCAGTTCATCACCCAGCGGCTCCGTGGTAATCACCTGGGTGCCGCACGGCATGGATTTGGCTGCCAGCTCCGGCACCAGATTGCCGAGGTAGGCGTTGCCGGCGACGATGATGAATTTTGCTCTGACCTTGCCTTGCGGTGTATGCACGACCGGGTTTGCGCCGCGCTCGATGCGCACGGCGGGCGATTGCTCATAGATAGTGCCGCCGAGGGATTCAACGGCGGCCGCTTCGCCGAGCGCCAGGTTCAGTGGATGTATGTGGCCACCGCTCATGTCGAGCATCCCGCCGACGTATTGATCGCAGGCGACCACTTCGCGAATACGGCGCTGATCCAGCAACTCTAATTGCGTGTGGCCGAAACGCTCCCACAGGCGTTTCTGCGATTCCAGATGGCCCATTTGTTTTGCTGTCAGTGCGGCAAACACGCCCCCGTCCTTCAGATCGCACTGAATGTTGTACTTGGCCACGCGTTCGCGAATGATCCGCCCGCCCTCAAAAGCCATCTGCCCGAGTAGTTGCGCCTGTTTAGGGCCAACGGTACGCTCGATCACGTCGATGTCGCGGCTGTAGCTGTTGACGATCTGGCCACCATTACGGCCCGACGCGCCGAAACCGACCTTGGCCGCTTCCAGTACGGTCACGCGAAAACCGTTCTCCAGCAGGAACAGGGCGGAGGACAGCCCGGTATACCCGGCGCCAATCACACAGACGTCGGTCTCCACATCATCCTGCAAGGCCGGACGTGGCGGTACGGCATTGGCCGACGCGGCGTAATAAGACTCTGGGTAAAGGGTATTCGCCATCCTGCAGCCTCTGTTTAATATATTTTACGAGTGCGCCGATCCTACCCGAGTTGAAAAACCTCCGCCAGCCACTGGAAAATCTTCTTCTCTGGCCAGAAATTAAATATTTTGCATATTCATAGGGTTAGGTGAAAAAAAGGTGTTGACACCCCTCCGGAATTCCGTAGAATGCCGCCTCACAGCAGGCACGTAGCTCAGTTGGTTAGAGCACCACCTTGACATGGTGGGGGTCGTTGGTTCGAGTCCAATCGCGCCTACCAAACAAAATCCGCTCTGCTGGGCGGTCTAGAAGGGCTCACCGAAAGGTGAGCCCTTTTTTGTTGTCTTGGATTTAATGCAGAACGTTCACAAAATATAGGCTTCGTTCACACCGAGCAATGTGAACGCCTACAAGACCTGTTCTGAGCTGTGATTCTTCTATATTTCGCAGGAGGGGAAGGGGGGTTGTGTTGTCGAGAGGTCTTGGTGATCGTGTGATGTGATGGCCGCTAGACAGGCTTTGTCAGAGTCGTTAGCGTCCACGCAATCTTGATCATAGTGCATGGAATCGGAATGGACGTACTGAAACAACTGCAGTCCGATCTGGCTGCGTTTGCTATCGAGAGGGACTGGGATCAGTTCCATACCCCAAAGAATCTAGTGATGGCATTGTCCGGTGAGGTGGGGGAGCTTACAGAGCTCTTTCAGTGGCTCACTGCTGAACAGAGTGAGCGTGCTGTCCTTAGCGATGAGGCAGTAAAGGCCGTTGAAGAAGAGATGGCCGATGTTCTGCTTTATCTGCTCAGACTGGGAGATAGGCTACAGATCGACGTTGCAGCGGCGGCCCAAGCCAAAATCAAGCTAAATGCAGAGAAGTATCCCGTTGATAAGTCCAAGGGCAATGTGTAGTGGTCAACTAATCCCGGACACGACGTTAAGTTTTTCCTCGGTCCGCGCTGGTGCCAACTCCTCGTTGAACTGGTGAGGCCGAATCCAGTTGTAGCGATGCATCAAAAAGTGGCTGATATCGCGCTGTGCTTCCTGCGCAGTTCGATAGCCCACGGTCGGTATCCATTCTGTTTTCAAGCTACGAAATACGCGCTCCATCGGTGCGTTATCCCAGCAGTTTCCTCGTCGACTCATGCTCTGACGCATGCGGTATCGCCACAACCGCTGGCGAAAGAGTCGGCTTGCATATTGCGATCCCTGGTTCGAGTGGAATAGCAGATCCGAAGGCCTGCCACGCTGCTCGTAAGCCATATCCAGCGCTTTGATCACCAGCTCAGCGTCTGGCTTTTCCGACAGCGCCCAGCCCACGATCCGACGCGTACAAAGATCCAGGACGACAGCCAGGTAATGCCACTTTCCTTGTGCCCAAATGTAGGTGATATCGCCGCACCAGACTTGATTGGGCGCAGGCACGTCGAACTCGCGGTTCAATGTGTTCGGGATATCCAGTCTTTCTACTGTTGCTCGTTTGTAGGCATGGGAGCCGGGTTGTTTGCTGACTAAATCAAGCTCGCGCATCAAGCTACGCACTTTGAATCGACCGAGTTGCTCACCGTCTTCACGCATCAGTGACAGGATGCTGCGACTGCCCGCAGAGCTGCGACTTTGCGAGAACAGCTCACTTACGCGACTACGCAATCGAAGCCGTTCGACATCCGGCGTGCGGCGCCGCAGGCGCTGGGCGGTAACACGAGCGAGTGACGTCAAACACCTTGCACAGCCAATCAACCGGCTCATGTGCCCTCAACTGGTCAATCAGCGCGAACGCTCGTGATCTTCCGACATCAAGAGCGCGGTAGCCTTTTTTAGTATTGATTTCTCTCGCTCAGGCCGAGCAATCCGGGCTTCCAGCACCTGAATTTTTTGCTGTTCCGGAGTCAGTGCCTTGCTCTGCGGAGTGACGCCTTTATGTTCTTTCTGAATCTGGTCAACCCAGCGGTGCAATGCCGACTCACCAATGCCGAGCGAACGGCTGGCTTCGATGTAGCTGTAGTTTTGTTTGAGCACAAGGTCAGCAGCCTCGCGCTTGAATTCAGGAGTAAAGGAGCGGCGTTGTTTAGTCATCTGACACCTCGATCTGGCGAGCATTCTCGCCTAAATGGGTGTCCGGTTTCATTAGACCACTACACAGTGACTCTGAGGTGGGAAGACCTGACCGATGATGATCGGATTACAGAGGCGGTGGATGTGGGTGAGCTGGAGGATGAGCCGGCGCCTTTCTGACGATAAGATGACCTACGCAAGGCGGGCAATGTGGTGCGTCATGGCGTGGTCTGTAGTTTGGGCGCGACAAGGTGGCAGAAGCGGAAGGCCCGGTCGGTGCGGGCTTTTCTGTGGAAATTGTAGCAGGTCTTGTAGGTAGTTGGATCTTGATGCCGAGCTTGATAGCGCATTACAATCGCGGCCGCGCACATCTGTGCACCGACGAACGTTAATAAAAATCTTCGGCGATGGCGAAAACTAGCGAGATGACTACTCGGTTGAGTTTGGCCTATTAGTCACTACCTGACGGGTGGCTACCACACCAAGCCTGCCATTTTGGACTGTGGAACGCGCTGTACTAACGTGGCTGGTACGGTCTGTTCATGAGGGATCAATTGAATATTAAACTCAAACACCTTGGCCACATTGATGGTTTGCGGGCTATTGCCGTACTTGGCGTAGTTCTCGCTCATTTCAAAGCGGGGTGGCTCCCAGGAGGATTTTTAGGCGTTGACGTTTTTTTCGTCATTTCTGGATATTTGATCTCCAAAGGCTTATATCAAGATATATCCAACCGAACATTTTCACTTGTCGGATTTTACGAGAAGCGAGCAAGACGCATCATCCCTGCATTACTCGCAGTTACAGCCGCAACTTCAGGTGCGGCTTACTTTATTTTGCTACCGCAAGAGCTCGTTGAATTTGCTAAATCAGTAGTCGCGTCGGCCCTTTTTGGGACCAATATCCTGTTCTACGCCACTTCAGATTATTTCGCCCCAGCCGCCAATCAAATTCCGCTGCTGCATTATTGGTCTTTGGCAGTCGAAGAGCAGTTCTACATTTTCTTCCCGCTACTGGTTCTTGCGACCCGGTATTGGTCTCGACGATCATTTCTGCTCCTGCTCTTGGCCCTTTCGATCGCATCGCTGGCGGGCGCCCAGTGGATGCTTGGGCGCGACCCATCAGCAGCGTTCTACCTGTTGCCATTTAGAGTTTTCGAGCTCGCGATTGGCTGCCTTATTGCGCTGCCTGGTGTGAAGGCTCCAAGGTCATCCCTGCTGGGCGGCTTGGCAGTTTTCTCAGGTGTTGTATTGATCATCGGGGGGATGATTGTCGTAACTGAGAAATGGTCTTTCCCAGGCGTTGCGGCATTGATCCCGTGTGTCGGGACCGGGCTCGTAATATGGGGCGCGGGCATGGTTTCTTCCAGACCATCGCGCCTTCTAGGCACGGCACCATTCAGGTTTGTGGGAAAAATATCCTACTCTTTGTACCTTGTGCACTGGCCAGTTGTGGTGTTCGGGAGTCGTTTATTCCCATACGCCGATCACACTCTATTTCTTTTGGTGGGGGCACTGGTTTCGGTCGTCCTTGGTTATCTGTCGTATGCGCTAATAGAGACGCCCACCCGGCAGAAAAAGTTTTTTTCCTCCCGGAAATCAATCCTTGTTGCTTCGGGATCTGCGTTAACAGCTTTCGTCGGTATTTCGCTATCCGTCATTCATGTTCAAGGGTTTCCCGGACGAATCAGCGAGAGTGTCGGCAGAATGATGGCCTACCAGCCGTATGACTATAAAGACGAGTTTCGAGAAGGCTCTTGCTTCCTGAGACCAGAACAACTCCCAAGCGAGTTCGACACGGCCACTTGCGTGCCGCAAGGCGCACGGAGCGTTCTACTCTGGGGTGATAGCCATATAGCACAGTATTACTTTGGACTTGTTGAGCCGGCAGCTGCTCAGGGATATTTGCTCGGGCAGCTGACGTCCTCTGTGTGCGCTCCCACCCCGGGCGTAGTAGTCGCGGCTCGCCCTAACTGCGCGGACTTCAATGATTTTGCTATCAAGGCAATTATTGATGCGAAGCCTGGAACGGTAGTTATGGGCGCACTCTGGAGCGCCTCCGACGAGCAGTTGTTGATAGTGGATCGTACAATCAACCTTCTACGCGAAGCCGATATAGCTGTCGTAGTAGTTGGTCCAAGCCCTATTTATAAACGGTCCGTTCCCTCGATTGCGGCCGAGAGGATCATGCAAGGAAATGCGAGCACTCTTTCAGGGGCGGATCTGGAGACGGAATCGGTCTACGGGAGAGATGCTGGCATGCAAAAACATTTTGCGGGCCGGCAGGATGTCACGTACATATCTGTGCTTGATACCGTTTGCCATGAGGGGCAGTGCCCGATCACCGTGGATGGAGTTCCTGCACATTTTGATATTGCCCATCTAACCCGAGAGGGTTCGAGATACTATGGTGAGAGACTAGCCCCTAAATTATTTCCTCAGAAAAAGCTTGCTGGGACGGGTAATTAGCAACAATTCTTCCCTCGGCTAGGAAATTGGCATAAACTTGGCCCGCAAAAAAGCAGCTGTAGAAAGCTGCTTTTTTTATTTGCCTTGTCCCGTCCTGAATAAGGTTTACACCTTCTGACCCATTCTCAGGAGGGAGTAATGAATACGGGAGAAAGGCGCAGTCAGCGTGATTACACGCTGATCTTTAAATTGTCGGTCGTCGATCAGGTCGAAAAAGGCGAGTTGAGTTATAAAGAGGCTCAAGAGCGCTATGGCATTCAGGGTAAAACGACCGTACTGAACTGGTTACGCAGGCATGGTCGGCAGGACTGGAGTCAAGGCGCGTCCATTCGCTCCAAGAGACCCCGTTCCATGGATGAGCCCGATAAACCCCTGACACCCGAACAGCGAATCAAAGAGCTTGAAGAAAAGCTTGCCCAAGCCAACCAGAAAGCTCAGTTTTTCGAGGCCGTCGTTGACGTTTTGAAGAACGACTTCGGTGTTTCTGTCGTAAAAAAGCGATCCGGCAAGTCCTCTCCCAAGGGCAGATCCAAGGCCTGAGCATCAGTAGGGCTTGCCAGTTCATGGGGATTTCCCGTCAGGCTTATTACAAGCGCAACCAGGCGTGTGATGCCCGGGCCCGTCATGCCCAGGAAGTGATGGGATTCGTGAGGGAAAAGCGACTTAGGCAGCCGCGCCTTGGCACCCGAAAACTTCACAATCTAATGCGCACTGAGCCAGAAGTGTCCGTAAAGGTTGGTCGAGACCGTTTATTCGATATCTTGCGAGATCGGCGCGAACTGGTTCCCCGCAGACGGGCCTATCACAAAACGACAGACAGCCATCATCGCTTTCGCCGGCATCCAAACCTGCTCAAAGATGGACCGATTCAGGTAGTCGCCAAGGCGCCAGAGCAAGTATGGGTTGCGGACATCACCTACTTACCGACGCAAACGGGTGTGGCTTATCTGAGTTTGGTCACCGATGCGTACTCCCGAAAAATCGTGGGGCACCATGTCCATGAAAGCTTGCACACCGAATCGGTGATCCAGGCGTTCAACAAAGCCCTCAGGCAGCGGAAAACGGAGCAACGCCTGGTGCATCACTCGGATAGAGGCGTCCAATACTGCTCCGAGCTTTATCAGCGGCTGCATGCCAAATACGGCATCACCTGCTCAATGACCGATGGCTACGACTGCTACCAAAATGCGTTGGCTGAGCGTGTGAACGGGATTTTGAAAAACGAGTTATTGCTGCATCGCCCCAAAGATTTTGCAGAGGCCATCCGGATGGTGGACGAGTCGGTGCAGATCTATAACAACGAGCGGCCTCATCTGTCGCTGAAATACAAAACGCCCGATGCGGTGCATCGGGCGTTTTGAGGCTGAAACAGGTGTAAACCTATTTCAGGACTAGACACTGCGATTTTAAATCTCTTCAAAGCTCTTCGTTTCGCTCCCTTCTGATGTATTGGTTTGGGCGAGTACCGCTGTTTTTCGATGTGGATTGCTCGGAACTGAAAATTTCAACGGGTCGACTTTTTCACCCATTAAATAATGTTGATATTTAATGGCTTACGGATGTTACGAACCAACCGGTTATCAAAAAATCGTTGTTACCGATCGTGGAATTCAGTAACATCCGCCCCGCGTTCACCACCACGGTTTATGCATTTTTAAATCCCAAGCTTCCATCAGCTGCTTGGGATTTTTTTTGCCTGCGATTTGGCTTTCGCAGTGCTTCTCTTTGTTCCTGCGATCCTGTGCGGGCAAATCCGTACTTTTTCAACTACTACTGACTGGCGAATTCCAACCCTTTCCAAAGGAGTGTGTCGATGCTGGTTCACTGGTTTCTAGCGGCTATTCATCTACTGGCTTTTGCCTTGGGTTTTTGGGCCGTGCTGACGCGCGGAGCGGCGTTCAGTCGCTTGGCGGCCGGCACGGGGGAGGCCGGGCGGGTTTTGCTTGCCGATAATCTATGGGGCGTTTCTGCGTTGATTCTGCTTGTGACGGGTGGGATGCGGGCGTTTGGCGGATATGAAAAGGGCACTGACTATTATCTTCATCAGCCACTGTTCCATCTGAAGATGACGTTGTTTGTGCTTATTCTGTTGATAGAGCTTGCGCCGATGATCACGTTGGTCAAATGGCGGATTGCCTCAGCGCGGGGTGCGGCGTTCGATACCGGGCGTGCAAAGTTGTACGCACGAATCAGTCATGTCGAAGCATTGTTGCTGGTGCTCATGGTGGTAGCCGCCACAGGTATGGCGCGTGGCGTGACATTCGCTTAGCAGAGCAAATTCCCTGCGCTCTATCGGAAACGTCCGACAGCCAGCCTCGGGAATGGCGGGTAGTATCGGGCGGCAACTGGGGATGGGGTACAGCAATGAATCGGAAGGGGATTCGCGTGTCAGGCGCCGTGCCCAGCAGAGTGGGGAGCGGATGGCGATACGGCGCGTGAATCTTTAGCCAGTCATTACACGAGGCAAACGAACTGGCTACTGACTGCGAGGCGTTTCAGGGAGTTTGTGGCTTGTCCGGAGCGGTCAGGCCAGCCTGAATGCGCTGGTAAATCTCTTCACGGTGCACCGCAACGTTCTTCGGGGCATTGATGCCAATTCGTACTTGCTGGCCGCTAACGCCCAGGATAGTGATAGTAATGTCATCACCAATATTTATGCTTTCACCGACTTTGCGGGTGAGTATCAGCATGGTCTTCTCCTTGATTGCTTTGTAGGGCACCTGATTCAGACAGTGCAGAGGTCGGTGGTACGTATAGATTAGTGCGAAGTCTCATGGTTTGGGTGCCTCTTTCTGACGCGCAGATGCGGCATTAATTCCCAGGGCGTAACTATACAGAGGCTGCAATCATCAATCTCGTTGTTTTGTGCCCATTTTGCGGGGCTCGCGAAGTATTTATGAATGATAAGATCGCCGCTTTGAGATTTCCGAGGAAAGCGTTGTGCGCAAATTGGTCTGGATGGTCGCAACACTGGCATTGGCAGGATGTGGTGAAGGCAAGAGTGTAGACGTGCAGAAGCCGAAAGCGGCGGTGGCGAGTGCTCCAGCGGTGGTCTCTGCTCCACAGTGGGATCTGGAAGTGCGCGGCGAAACCCCTCAGGCAGTCAGTGACCTGAGTGGCTGGTTGATCGAACATGCTTTCGTTCCGACAGTCATCAAGGACAATAGCGGCAAGACGCGGATTCTGATTGGTCCGTTCAATTCCCAGGCCGAGGCAGAAGCTCGAAAGGTGCAAGTTGATGCAGCATTGGTGAAGGCCAAAAAGCAGAATGTTGAATCGGTGCTGGTTGAACATCCGCTCACGCCGTAAACGATCCATTCGGCGGAGCTGCCTAAAGGTTGTCAAACGCGATTCGTTCCTTTTGAAGTCGCCGATGATTTCCAGAAGGAGCTCCGCATGGCCTCCGCCAATCCCTACAAATTATTCGATGTCATCCTGCATCGTAAAACGCAGTTGACCCCGCACATGATGCGGATCACGCTCAGCGGCCCGCCAGTCAATGAAATGGCTACTTGGGCGCCGGATCAACGGGTGAAGCTGTTTTTTCCTGCCGCCGACGGTTCGCAATCCAGGCTTTCCCAGAGCGAAGGCTGGTACGCTCGCTTCCGGGCGATGCTGGCGGATCGACGTCCGGCGATGCGCACTTACACCATTCGCCATTTGCGCGCCTCAAAGGGTGAAGTGGATATCGATTTCGTCCTGCACGGCGAGACTGGGCCGGCATCTCGCTTGGCGCTTCGAGCGCAGCCCGGTGAGTCGATGCAGATCCTCGCTCCCGACAGCCATTTCTCGGCGCAGGATGCCGGAGGATTTGAATGGAAACCGCCGCAAGTCCTCAAGCAGGTTCTGCTCGTCGCCGACGCGACGGCGCTACCGGCTGCCATGGGTATTCTGGATGAGTTGGCAGTGCTTGCCGAGCCGCCGCAAGTCCAGGCATTTTTCGAAGTCGATAGCGCACAGGACATGCTTGCCGTTCCTCATTGGCCGGGGCTGTCGGTGCAGTGGTTAATCCGCGATCAAGCGGGTGAAACGGTCACTGGAGCATTGATGGTTGAGGCGGTGCGTGAGGCAAAGCTGCCCACTCATAGGTCGGCAGCAGGGCGTGCAGTCGAGTTGGCCGATGTCGACATCGACAAGGACATTCTTTGGGAAATTGCCGAGACGGCTCCCGAAGGATTTTACGGTTGGGTTGCTGGAGAGTCTGCGGCGGTGATGAGCTTGCGCAGATACCTGATCAAGGAATGCGGTATCCCTCGCGAGTCGCTCAACCTCATGGGGTATTGGCGCTACAACAAGTCTGGCAGCTAGCCAAAAAAAGGCCTCGAACATAAAGTTCGAGGCCTTTCTTTTTTGCGTTGCAATCAGCCGCAGGCTTTCATGTTCACCGGGCCGACAAATTCATTGCCGCGTCCCATCACGCACGCCACGCTTTGATTGCGCTGGCGTTCCCACTCTTGCACCGGGTAGGTCTTGTCCCACGCCTCATACAATTGCCGATCCTGTTTCGACAGACGCAAGCCGTACTGCTTGCTCATGTAGAAATAGGTGCGGGCGATCATGCCGCGAATCGAAGGGCGAGGCATGACCTTCTTTGCCTTGAAGTCGACTTGGGTCAGGCACGAGCCGTACTGACCGGATTGCACCGGCAGCCAGCCGTAGCTGAAGTTACTGCGGTCACCGTTGACCTCGCCAATACTCGGCACCAGGTTGTGCAGGTCGGCCTCGGCCTTCTGATAGCTTGGATCGTAACGTGTGCAATTCTTGCGTCCACCTTCCTGCCAGCATTGGCGCTGATGGCCGAACTGCCAGGCCGGTACGATGTGCTCCCACTCGATGCGCGAAGCACGCTTGGCATTTTTGCGTGGTACGTAACCGCAAGCTTTCAGATCGACCTTGTTGCCGGTGTATTTGCACCCGCAATAAAACTCGGTGGACTGCGGTGCATATAACTTCCAGGCAACCTTCTTGGCTTCCGTGAATGTACGAGGTGCACCCGCCTGGGCGCCCGTGGCGATGAACAGCAACAGCAAAGCAAAACAGC
Organism: Pseudomonas sp. LBUM1652; assembly: GCF_059716105.1. Lineage (NCBI taxonomy): Bacteria > Pseudomonadati > Pseudomonadota > Gammaproteobacteria > Pseudomonadales > Pseudomonadaceae > Pseudomonas > Pseudomonas sp. LBUM1652. Next base: position 2,335,997 of record NZ_CP166804.1, read on the forward strand.
GGACAATCATTGAATCAATCTTCCTTCGGCACAACCCAAAAAATCTGCACGCCGCCATCGTCGCGGTAGGCGAGGGTGACGTTGTCGTTCTCGTCGATTTCCTCAAGCAGCTGTTCCCATTTATCCATCGGCTCATCCGGCAGGCGGAAGATCAGTGCGGCTTTGGCTTTTTGTGCGGTAGGGGAGTTGATGATTTTTTGAACGCGCATACCCATGCGTTCATAAGCGTCAGGAGCATCAGGGGAGGTGGCCACGAGGTTATCCTTATTAAGCTGTACGTGCATACAGTATTTAACTGTAGGCGTTTTCGCAACTGCTTAAAATTCAAGAAAATCCTCTGACAGCGGTTTTCTGACTTTGGTGTGAGTTCTGTCGGTTTTTTTGTGAGAAAAATGCTTGAGTGCTGTCGGCGACGCACCGCTCGCCGAAGAGGCGAGTGGTGCGAAGGTTGCCCGACCGAGAGGTGATCGGGCGAAGGTCAATCAGTATTCCCAGAACATCCGTTGCAGCTCTTTGCTGTCGTTGGTTTTGGTCAGCGCAACCATCGCCAGAATGCGGGCTTTTTGCGGATTCAGGTCGTGAGCAACGACCCAGTCGTACTTGTCGTCAGGCTGTTCGGCGTTGCGCAGAACGAAGCCGCCAGCGTTGACGTGGGAAGAACGGATGATTTGCACGCCATCCTTGCGCAGTGCCTGCAGGGATGGAACCACGCGGGAGGACACCGAGCCGTTGCCGGTACCGGCGTGGATAATGGCTTTGGCGCCGGATTGGGCGAGTGCCTTGTAGGCGGTATCGCTCACGTTGCCGTAGGAATAGGCGATTTCTACGTCAGGAAGGCTCTTGATGTTTTTGATGTCGAATTCCGAATCCATGGTGTGACGCTTGGCCGGCATGCGGAACCAGTAGGATTTGCCTTCAACCACCATGCCCAGCGGGCCCCAGGCACTTTTGAATGCCTCGGTCTTGATGTTGATCGTTTTGCTGACGTCGCGACCGGACTGGATTTCATCGTTCATGGTCACCAGGACGCCTTTGCCGCGAGCTTCCTTGCTGCTGGCCACGGCCACGGCGTTGTACAGGTTGAGCATGCCGTCCGCCGACATGGCGGTGCCTGGACGCATGGAGCCGACAACAATGATCGGCTTGTCGGTCTTCTCGACCAGGTTCAGGAAGTAGGCGGTTTCTTCCAGGGTGTCAGTGCCGTGGGTGATGACGATACCGTCGACGTCTTTGCTGTCTGCCAGTTCGGAGACACGACGACCCAGTTGCAGCAGGTTGTCGTTGGTGATGCTTTCCGAGGCGATCTGCATGACTTGTTCGCCACGCACATTGGCCAGTTTGCTCAGTTCAGGAATGCCGGCAATCAATTGCTCGACACCGACTTTGGCGGCCTGATAAGTCGCGCTGTTGGCTGCGCTGGCCCCGGCCCCGGCGATGGTGCCGCCAGTGGCGAGAACCACGACGTTGGCGAGTTTGGTCTGGGTTTCGACTTCTTTTGCCTGAAGGGCGGCAGGCAGGAGCAGGAGGAGGGCCAAAGCGCCCGGAACGAAGGTGTTGAAAGCAGATTTCATTATTTTTCTCTCTAGTAGTGAGACGGTGCTGATGCAGGTTCATCTAGATTCACCCCGAGCCGATCTGAATGCCCGGGTGCGGTGAAGGGAGCAGGATCTGTACCAGCCGTACTTTGCGTCAGAGAAATGTTTAACCTTATGATTTAAAACAATATTTTGTGATCCGTAAAATTCACTGTTGATTCGTTTATCCGGGTTTCCGAACAATGCACGCTTTCACGTTCGGCTCTCCGAAAAGGACTACCGCGTCTGTCGAACGAATCGGGTTGTCGGTATCGGGTTTTCTGCTAAAGAATCCATCGCACAGGCCGATGCGTGTTCAAGGGCACTAAATTTCTAGGGAGTTCACATGTCACTTACAGTCGGTTTTTCAAACCCTGGCGCAGTCACCATCGGCGGCAAAACCGCAGCCACAATCAGTGCACTGAGTGAGGCGGAAGAGAACGCTGCCGCCGAGGCGTCAGGTGCGGATAAAGATGGCGGCAATCAAGTCAGAACCGGTGGTGCTGCCCAGGAAGAAAGTAAGGCCGAAAGCGGTGATAACCTGAGTATCACCGTCAAAATGCTGCTGAAGCGGATGCAGGAATTGCAAAAGCAGCTTCAGGAGCAGCAGCAGCAATTGGCTGCGGCACAGGCGGCGAGCTATCCGACACCCGAAGCCAAGGCGCAGGTGGTCATGTCCATGCAGGGGCAAATCGCTGACACCAACAGCGCGCTGTCGGAAGTCACCAATGCATTGGTCAAGGAGATGGCCAAGGACTCCAGCAGCAGCGGCGGCCTGGTCGATACCACGGCATAAGCATCGCGGGGCGGTCAGAAGAATCGCCCTACAATAAATGACGATTTCTGATTGTTGACAAATGTCGGCGGGATTCGCATAGTTCGGTCTACGCAAACGTTTGCGCGGCTTTCCCGATGAACTATGCCGTCGGCGAAAGCGACGTAGCTTACGCCAGCGCAAGCGTTGCTCACAATAATCATAAGATCGGAGTGAACCCATGAAGCTGCCATTCGCTGGACGTCTTCTTGCTGTCGCTATGCTGGCTGCCACAGCCGCTGCACTGCCTGTCTCTTCGGCGTTCGCCGAATCCCCGGAAAAACCAAAAGTCGCGCTGGTCATGAAATCTCTGGCCAACGAATTCTTCCTGACCATGGAAGATGGCGCCAAGGCCTACCAGAAAGAACACTCTGCCGAATTCGACCTGATCTCCAACGGCATCAAGGACGAAACCGACACAGCAGGCCAGACTCGCATCGTCGAGCAAATGATTCTGGCCAAGGTCAACGCCCTGGTCATCGCGCCTTCTGACTCCAAGGCCATGGTGCCGGTGATCAAGAAAGCCGTTGATGCCGGTATTACCGTGATCAACATCGACAACCAGCTCGATCCGCAAATCGTCAAAAGCAAAAACATCAGCGTGCCATTCGTAGGCCCGGATAACCGCAAAGGTGCGCGTCTGGTCGGTGAGTACCTGGCCAAACAGCTCAAGGCTGGTGACGAAGTCGGCATCATTGAAGGTGTGTCCACGACGACCAACGCTCAGCAGCGTACCGCTGGCTTCAAGGATGCGATGGAAGCGGCGCAGATCAAGGTTGTGTCCCTGCAGTCCGGTGACTGGGAGATCGACAAAGGCAACAAGGTAGCCGCTTCGATTCTCAGCGAATACCCGGATGTCAAAGCATTGCTGGCAGGCAACGACAGCATGGCTGTCGGTGCCGTTTCCGCCGTGCGGGCCGCTGGCAAGGCTGGTCAGGTGCAGGTTGTCGGCTACGACAACATCAACGCGATCAAGCCAATGTTGAAGGACGGTCGCGTACTGGCGACTGCTGATCAATATGCCGCGAAACAAGCCGTATTCGGCATCGAGACTGCGCTGAAAATCATCAAGGGCGAGAAGGTCGACAGCGGTGCCAATGGCGTGATTGAAACGCCGGTCGAGCTGGTCACCAAGTAAGTCCTCTGGCGACACAATGGCGCTCGTCCGTCCGGGCGAGCGCATGGAGATTTTTTATGTCAGTTTCCGCCCCGAACGCTGTCCTCTCGGTCAGCGGTATCGGTAAGACCTATGCGCAACCGGTGCTTGCCGGCATCGATTTGACGCTGATGCGCGGTGAAGTGCTGGCGCTGACCGGCGAGAATGGTGCCGGTAAAAGCACGCTTTCGAAGATCATTGGTGGTCTGGTCACGCCGACCACTGGCCAGATGCAATTTCAGGGCAAGGACTATCGTCCGGGCAGCCGTACCCAGGCTGAAGATCTTGGCGTGCGCATGGTCATGCAAGAACTCAATCTGCTGCCGACGCTGTCGGTAGCGGAGAACCTGTTCCTCGACAACTTGCCGAGTAACGGTGGCTGGATCAGCCGCAAGCAATTGCGAAAAGCAGCGATCGAGGCCATGGCCCAGGTTGGGCTCGACGCGATCGATCCGGACACACTGGTCGGCGAGTTGGGCATCGGGCATCAGCAGATGGTCGAAATCGCTCGCAACCTGATCGGCGATTGCCATGTGCTGATTCTTGATGAGCCGACCGCGATGCTCACCGCGCGCGAAGTCGAAATGCTCTTCGAGCAGATCACCCGATTGCAGGCTCGCGGCGTCTCGATCATTTACATTTCCCACCGTCTTGAAGAGCTGGCGCGAGTCGCCCAGCGCATTGCCGTGCTGCGCGACGGAAATCTGGTCTGCGTCGAGCCGATGGCCAATTACAACAGCGAACAGTTGGTCACGCTGATGGTCGGCCGGGAGCTGCGCGAACACATCGATTTGGGGCCGCGCAAGATTGGCGCTCCGGCGTTGACGGTCAACGGCCTGACTCGCTCAGACAAAGTGCGCGATGTCTCGTTCGAAGTGCGCGCCGGGGAGATCTTCGGGATTTCCGGGCTGATTGGAGCGGGGCGCACAGAACTGCTGCGTTTGATCTTCGGTGCCGATGTCGCCGACAGTGGCACGATCGCATTGGGTTCGCCTGCTCAAGTGGTGAGCGTACGATCACCGGTCGATGCTGTACGTAATGGCATTGCGTTGATCACCGAGGACCGCAAGGGCGAAGGCCTGCTGCTCAGTCAGTCGATCAGCGCCAACATCGCCTTGGGCAACATGCCGGAAATTTCCAGCGGTGGTTTCGTCAATAACGGCGACGAGATCTCGTTGGCGCAACGTCAGATTGCCGCCATGCGCATCCGCAGTTCCAGCCCGACACAGCTGGTGTCAGAGCTGTCCGGCGGCAACCAGCAGAAGGTCGTGATTGGCCGTTGGCTGGAACGCGATTGTTCGGTGCTGTTGTTCGACGAGCCCACGCGCGGTATCGACGTCGGTGCCAAGTTCGACATTTATGCCTTGCTCGGGGAACTGACTCGCCAGGGTAAAGCGCTGGTGGTGGTGTCCAGTGACCTGCGTGAATTGATGCTGATCTGCGACCGGATCGGCGTGCTGTCGGCAGGGCGTCTGATCGACACCTTCGAGCGCGACAGCTGGACCCAGGATGATTTGCTTGCCGCCGCGTTCGCCGGCTACCAAAAACGTGATGCGTTGCTCAACGAAGCAGCGCCTAGGGATCTCCCATGAAAACTGCATCTCCTGCCGGCAAACGTAGTGGCAATTTTTACGGACTGGGTACCTATCTGGGGCTGGCCGGTGCCTTGCTGGCGATGATCGCGCTGTTCTCGGTCTTGAGCAGCCACTTTTTGTCCTATAACACCTTCAGTACGCTGGCCAACCAGATCCCCGATCTGATGGTGCTGGCGGTCGGCATGACCTTCGTGCTGATCATCGGTGGCATCGACCTTTCGGTGGGCTCGGTGCTGGCGCTGGCGGCATCGACGGTCAGCGTCGCCATGCTCGGCTGGGGCTGGAGCGTCTTGCCCTCGGCGTTGCTCGGTATGGCGGTAGCGGCATTGGCCGGCACCATTACCGGTTCGATCACTGTGGCCTGGCGGATTCCATCGTTCATCGTTTCCCTCGGTGTGCTGGAAATGGCCCGCGGTCTGGCGTATCAGATGACTGGCTCGCGCACGGCTTATATCGGTGATTCCTTTGCCTGGCTGTCGAACCCGATCGCTTTCGGCATCTCGCCGTCGTTCATCATTGCCCTGCTGGTGATCTTTATTGCACAAGCGGTTTTGACGCGCACCGTGTTCGGCCGTTACCTGATCGGCATCGGCACCAACGAAGAGGCGGTGCGTCTGGCGGGGATCAACCCGAAGCCCTACAAGATTCTGGTATTCAGCCTGATGGGCCTGCTGGCCGGTGTCGCCGCACTGTTTCAGATCTCCCGCCTGGAAGCGGCTGACCCGAATGCCGGTTCCGGTCTGGAACTGCAAGTGATTGCCGCTGTAGTGATCGGCGGCACCAGTCTGATGGGCGGCCGGGGTTCGGTAATCAGCACATTCTTCGGCGTGTTGATTATTTCCGTACTGGCGGCCGGGCTCGCGCAGATTGGCGCAACTGAACCGACCAAACGCATCATCACCGGTGCAGTGATTGTCATTGCGGTAGTGCTCGATACTTATCGCAGCCAGCGCGCCAGTCGGCGGGGCTGAGACATGGCGACGATCAAGGATGTAGCGGCGCTCGCGGGAATTTCCTATACGACCGTGTCTCATGTGGTGAACAACACCCGCCCGGTCAGTCAGGAGGTGCGGCTGAAAGTCGAAGCGGCCATCAAGACCCTCGACTATGTACCAAGCGCGGTGGCGCGTTCGCTGAAAGCCAAGACCACTGCAACTATTGGCCTCTTGGTGCCCAACAGTCTCAACCCCTACTTTGCCGAGCTGGCGCGGGGCATTGAGGATTACTGTGAGCGTAACGGCTACTGCGTGATTCTCTGCAACTCCGATGACAACCCTGAGAAACAGCGCAGCTATTTACGTGTTCTGCTGGAGAAACGCATTGATGGTTTGATCGTCGCCTCAGCCGGTGGTGACAGTGGCCTGGCGCAAGGGCTGGCCGGTGTGAAGACGCCGATGGTGATTGTCGACCGTGGCCTGGATGGCGTGGATGCGGATCTGGTACGTATCGATCATGAATACGGCGCTTACCTCGCCACCCGGCATCTGCTGGAGCTTGGTCATCGCGACATAGCGACTATCGGCGGCCCGGCGAGCACCAGCGTCGCGCAGATGCGCCAAGCCGGATATTGCCGTGCGCTGAAAGAGGCGGGTATAGAAGTACGCCCGGCGCGCATGCTGGAAAGCGATTTCACCAGCACTGGGGGTTACAACGCAGCGGCGGTCCTGCTCGAAAAGAATCCGCCGAGTGCGATTTTTGCCGGTAACGACATGATCGGTATCGGTGTGTTGCGCGCAGCGGCAGAACGCAACGTGCGGGTGCCGACCGAGCTATCGGTGATCGGTTTCGACGATATCCAGATGAGTCGTTACGTTTACCCGGCGCTGACCACCGTCGGCCAGTCGATCCTGCAACTGGGCGAGATGGCGGCCGAAGTGTTGCTGCGAAGGATTGCTACCCCGAGTCTGGGCACTGATCAACGAATCGTGACCCCGAGTATTGTCTTGCGCGAGTCGACCGCGCCGCTGTCCGGCGTGTTCACCGAATACCGCTGAAACCGAATTGACGAGTAATGATCTATGCCAGCAAATGTAGTGGTAATAGGCAGCCTGAACATGGACCTGGTGACCCGGGCGCCACGGTTGCCCCGGGGTGGAGAAACACTGATCGGTCATTCGTTTACCACCGTATCTGGTGGCAAGGGCGCCAATCAGGCCGTGGCTGCTGCGCGATTGGGCGCGCAAGTGGCGATGGTTGGTTGTGTTGGCAACGACGATTACGGCGTGCAACTGCGTGACGCCTTGTTGGCTGAGCAGATTGACTGCCAGGCGGTGAGCGTTGTCGAGGATTCCAGTGGTGTTGCGCTGATCGTGGTCGATGACAACAGTCAGAACGCTATTGTGATTGTCGCCGGAGCCAACGGCGCAATGACGCCCGGGGTGATCGACCGGTTCGACCCGGTTTTGCAGGCCGCTGAAGTTGTCATCTGCCAGCTCGAGATCCCGGATGCAACGGTGGGCCATGCGCTCAAACGCGCACATGCGCTGGGCAAGACCGTCATCCTCAATCCGGCACCCGCCAGTCGTCCATTGCCGGCCGACTGGTTTGCGGCCATCGATTATCTGATTCCCAATGAAAGCGAAGCTGCCGCGTTGAGCGGCCTGCCGGTCGACTCGCTGGACACCGCGAAAAGCGCGGCGAGTCATTTGATTGCGATGGGGGCTGGCAAAGTCATCATCACTCTCGGCGCCGAGGGTTCGTTATTCGCCAACGGCAAAGGTTTCGAGCATTTCCCCGCTCCGAAAGTGAAAGCTGTCGATACCACGGCGGCGGGGGACACTTTCGTCGGTGGTTTCGCCGCTGCGCTGGCCGCTGGCAAGTCCGAGGCCGAAGCGATTCGCTACGGACAGATTGCCGCCGCATTGTCAGTGACTCGCGCCGGTGCACAGCCATCTATCCCAACAATGTCCGACGTACAGGCGTTTAAACCCGCATGAAGAAGACTCCATTGCTCAACATTGCGTTGTCGCGGCTGATTGCCTCCCTGGGTCATGGCGACATGGTGGTCATTGGTGATGCCGGATTGCCGGTGCCGCCCGGTGTCGAACTGATCGATCTGGCACTGACCCATGGTGTCCCCGATTTCGTCAGCACGCTGAAAGTCGTGCTCAGCGAAATGCAGGTGGAAAGTCATGTGCTGGCCAAAGAGATCTTCGACAAGCAGCCAACAGCGCTGATCACGCTGGACGAGTTGAATGAAGAGGGCGCCTTGGGTCGTCGAGAACTACTCAGTCACGAGCAATTCAAGGTTCTCAGCCGACAGGCACGGGCGATTGTTCGTACAGGCGAATGTCAGCCTTACTGCAACATCGTTTTGTTGGCAGGTGTTACGTTCTAACTTTCGATTTCTCATGCACAAGGAATGCGCCATGCAACGCTATGCTCAAAAACTGCATCAACTAATCCGGAGCCTGCTGCTTTTGTCAGTGATAACTGCAACCGGCGCTCATGCGGCGGAAAAAATCGACCTGATCATCGACACTGACCCGGGTGCCGACGACGTGGTCGCCTTGCTGTTCGCGCTGGCCTCGCCGGACGAACTGAACATTCGTGCGCTGACCACTGTTGCCGGCAACGTGCGCCTCGACAAGACTTCGCGTAACGCGCGTCTGGCTCGCGAGTGGGCGGGGCGCGAGGATGTGCCTGTCTATGCCGGCGCACCAAAGCCGCTGATGCGTACGCCGATCTACGCGGAGAACATCCATGGCAAGGAAGGCCTGTCGGGTGTCACTGTGCATGAGCCGAAAAAAGGACTGGCCGAAGGTAATGCGGTCAACTACCTGATCGATACCCTGAAGAAAGCCAAGCCGCACAGCATCACCATCGCCATGCTCGGCCCGCAGACCAACCTGGCACTGGCGTTGATCCAGGAGCCGGAGATTGTCCAGGGCATCAAGGAAGTGGTGATCATGGGTGGTGCGCACTTCAATGGTGGCAACATCACCCCGGTGGCTGAATTCAACCTGTTTGCCGATCCGCAAGCTGCAGAAGTGGTGCTCAAGAGCGGCGTGAAGCTGACCTATCTGCCACTGGATGTGACCCACAAGATTCTCACCAGCGATGCGCGCTTGAAGCAGATTGCCGCACTCAACAATAACGCGAGCAAAATTGTCGGCGACATCCTTAACGAATACATCAAAGGCGATATGGAGCACTACGGCATTCCGGGTGGCCCGGTGCATGACGCCACCGTCGTGGCTTATCTGCTCAAGCCCGAACTCTTCACCGGTCGTTCGGTGAATGTCGTGGTTGATAGTCGTGAAGGCCCGACTTTCGGTCAGACCATTGTCGATTGGTATGACGGCCTCAAGGCACCGAAGAATGCCTTCTGGGTGGAAAATGGCGATGCCCAGGGTTTCTTCGATCTGTTGACCGAACGCCTGAAACGCCTGAAGTAAATGAGCGACCCGCAGGTGCCAGCCTGCGGGTTTTTTTATTCTCCCGGCTCTTGTTCGACCTGCTCGGTCGGGTACCTTTCGAAAATCTGCTGGATGAAATGCTGGGCCGCTTGTGTTCCCAGATCCTTGACCAGCAGATCAATACCAATCAGCGCCAACTCTTCTGTGGTTCCCGGGCTGTAGGAGCTGTGTCCGTCGGCCCATTTGGCTTTGATGTCGGCTTCGATGCTTAGGCTGGTCATGATGAGGCTCGGAAAGTCGGGAGGTCTGTGCGTCGAGTTAACCATTTTGTCGGGCGTTTGGCACTGCGACTTAGGCATGAGCGGAGCGCTATGCGACACTTGGTCTTTTCCGGCTTATCCAAGGATTGTGCTTTGCAGATCGATTTGAGTACTCCTGACGGCCTTGCCCTCGATGCAGTACGTCAATTGCTGGCGTCGGCCAGCGATGATAAGCACACGCAACTGCGTGTGACCAAGGGCGGTATCGCCTACATCTCTTCGGGGGTGACGGGCGGCCAAAACATCGACGGCCTGTTGTTTCGTCTTGAAACCTGGGCCAAGGGCTCGGGTTATGTGGGTAATGTCGCGGCCAGTGATGAAGTGTGGGTAATGCAGATCTTCAACGCGCTAAAAGAGAATTGGCCGAATCCGCCATATGACTACATCGACGTCTACTGAGCGTCGTTAATATTCAGTCACGATTGAGATATGAGGCGATGGGTGCTGCTCAGGCACACTCGGCGTTTTTCCGGTCATGGGGCAGGGTGATGGCATTTGTCATGCAACCAAACGCCGGTACGGCGGTCGCACGATCTCAGCTTAATAATTTGAAAACAAGGAGGCTTCATGCCTTTGAAGTTCGCGTCACTGGGTGCACTTATGGCCGTTGCCATGTTGGCCGGTTGCAGTACGACCTCCAGCGAGTCGGCAAAGGAATCTGTGGCGACCGATGCTGGTCATGGCCGCTGTGAAGCAACGGCGGCGGAATTCGCCATTGGCAAGAAAGCTTCGCCAGAGTTGCTGGAGCAGGCTCGCGCCAAGGCCGGTGCGCAAAACGCCCGTTTCCTCAAGCCAGATGACATGATCACCCTGGAATACCGCTCGGATCGCTTGAACCTCAATACCGATAACAACCTAGTGATTACTCGCGTCAACTGCGGCTGATTGCTGGCAGCTTTTATGTCAGGCATAAAAAACCCCGTCACATGGACGGGGTTTTTTTAGTGCGCCGAGAAATTACTCTGGGCGAACCTGTGCAGCTTGCATACCCTTTTGGCCTTTCTCAGCCACGAAGGAAACGGTCTGGCCTTCTTTCAGGCTTTTGAAACCGTCGCTTTCGATAGCTTTGAAGTGTACGAACAGGTCGTCACCGCCACCTTGAGGAGTGATGAAGCCGAAGCCTTTTTCATCGTTGAACCACTTAACGGTGCCGGTTTGGCGATTAGACATGGTGTATCTCCAAGAAACATATATTTTTCAGTACTGTGCTGCTCAGGCCAACTGGGCACACCCGGGTATCATAGTCGAAATGTTCGCTTTGGTAGCCCCCCGGACGTGCTGTTTGCCGATCCGTCGTGTTTTCTTTACCGTCTGTTTCGGCTGAAAGCCCCGGTTTGAAAGGGTTTTAGCGAAAAGTAAAGACAATAAAAAAACCTGTAAAACCTGCATAAATCGTCTGAAAAGGCTCAAATTCAGCCGTTTTTTCCGGCGTTGAGTCGAGTCAGATCACATTTTTTCTTACTTTTTCGCTGGAGCGTTGGCCTTGCATTTGGCGATTTGGCCCAGCGCTTTCTGCTGCAGTTCAGGGGTGGCCTTGTTGTCCATCAGCGCTTGAATGTCGCCGGCCGGGTAAGACTTGATGGCATCGGCGCCACAGGCGCAGTGAGACTTGGCCGCGGCGGCGCCAATCTGCGGAGTCGCCGCCTGGGTGCACTGGGCCATGTATTTGTCGCGCTCGCCCTTTGGCCAGTCGGCATGAGCGCTCAGCGGCAGCAGCAGAACAATGGGGGCGACTACGGCGAATAAGGTATTCAGACGCATGCGAGGATGCTCCTTGTGGGTCAATGTCTTGTTATCTGAGGGCATAAGGGCCCATCAAGTTCAGCACTCTGGCATAAAAGCGGACGATTTGCCTTCTGGTGAAACAGAGGCATTAAGTGACCGCTCATCTGTGCTAGCATGCCGGGCTCAAGCGTTCTCAGGCTCCGGATGACTTTCAGTCCCGGCGGCGGTCAACGTGCGAATATTCTGATTTGAATCCCAGTCACTCTGGTTCGGTTTTCCGGTTGGCCGCAAGGCTCCTGCCGCTGTAAGGCAGGCGTTCGTCATTGAATGGCCTGGATCGGATCTTGTACTGGCTCATCCCAACCCACGTGACCTTTGGTAGGGGTCACCACTAGGAGAGGAGGCGCCATGCCAACTATTACTCTTCCCGACGGCAGTCAACGTTCATTCGATCACCCGGTTTCCGTAGCCGAGGTCGCCGCATCCATTGGTGCAGGTCTGGCCAAGGCCACTCTGGCCGGCAAGGTCAATGGCCAGTTGGTCGACGCCAGCGACATCATCGACAGCGACGCTACGCTGCAAATCATTACGCCAAAGGATGAAGAGGGGCTGGAGATCATTCGCCACTCTTGCGCCCACCTGGTTGGCCATGCGGTCAAGCAGCTCTACCCGACTGCCAAAATGGTGATCGGGCCGGTCATCGATGAAGGCTTCTATTACGACATCGCCTTCGAGCGTCCTTTTACTCCGGACGACATGGCGGCCATCGAACAGCGCATGCAGCAGCTGATCGAGAAAGATTACGACGTCATCAAGAAAGTCACTCCGCGTGCCGAAGTGATCGAAGTGTTCAAGGCTCGCGGCGAAGACTACAAGCTGCGTCTGGTCGAGGACATGCCGAATGAACAGGCCATGGGTCTGTACTATCACGAAGAATATGTCGACATGTGCCGCGGCCCGCATGTGCCGAACACCCGCTTCCTGAAATCCTTCAAGCTGACCAAGCTGTCCGGTGCCTACTGGCGCGGCGACGCCAAGAACGAGCAGTTGCAGCGCGTTTACGGTACTGCTTGGGCGGACAAAAAGCAGTTGGCGGCTTACATTCAGCGCATCGAAGAAGCCGAGAAGCGCGATCACCGCAAGATCGGCAAGCGCCTTGGTCTGTTCCACACTCAGGAAGAATCCCCGGGCATGGTGTTCTGGCACCCGAACGGCTGGACTCTGTACCAGGTGCTCGAGCAGTACATGCGCAAAGTGCAGCATGACAACGGCTACCTTGAGATCAAGACGCCGCAAGTGGTTGACCGCAGCCTGTGGGAGAAATCCGGGCACTGGGCCAACTACGCCGACAACATGTTCACCACTCAGTCGGAAAACCGCGACTACGCGATCAAGCCGATGAACTGCCCTTGCCACGTGCAGGTGTTCAATCAAGGCCTGAAGAGCTACCGCGAGCTGCCGATGCGTCTGGCAGAGTTCGGTGCCTGCCACCGTAACGAGCCGTCGGGTGCGCTTCACGGCATCATGCGTGTGCGCGCGTTCACTCAGGACGACGCCCACATCTTCTGCACAGAAGAGCAGATGCAGGCTGAATCCGCTGCGTTCATCAAGCTGACAATGGACGTATATCGTGACTTCGGCTTTACCGATGTCGAGATGAAACTGTCCACTCGTCCGGAAAAGCGCGTCGGTTCCGACGAGCTGTGGGATCGCGCCGAAGCTGCATTGGCTGCAGCCCTTGATTCTGCGGGCTTGCCGTACGATCTGCAGCCGGGTGAGGGTGCGTTCTACGGTCCGAAGATCGAATTTTCGCTGAAAGATTGCCTCGGTCGTGTGTGGCAGTGTGGTACCTTGCAGCTCGATTTTAACCTGCCTGTCCGTCTCGGCGCCGAATACGTCTCCGAAGACAATAGTCGCAAACACCCGGTGATGTTGCACCGCGCGATCCTTGGATCCTTCGAGCGTTTCGTCGGAATCCTGATCGAGCATTACGAAGGTGCATTCCCTGCGTGGCTGGCGCCAACCCAGGCAGTGATCATGAATATCACTGATAAACAGGCGGATTTCGTCGCCGAAGTTGAAAAAACTCTCGCTGAAAGCGGATTTCGTGCCAAGTCCGACTTGAGAAATGAAAAGATCGGCTTTAAAATCCGCGAGCATACTTTGCTCAAGGTTCCCTATCTTTTGGTTATCGGAGATAAGGAAGTCGAGATGCAGACTGTCGCTGTGCGTACTCGTGAAGGTGCTGACCTGGGCTCTATGCCCGTCGCCCAGTTCGCTGAGTTTCTCGCGCAAGCGGTTTCCCGGCGTGGTCGCCCAGATTCGGAGTAATTATTATTAAGCGTGAAATGAGACAAGATAAACGAGCTGCACCGAAAGCCCCGATCAACGAGAATATCTCGGCACGCGAGGTTCGGTTAATTGGGGCTGAAGGTGAACAGCTTGGGATTGTGTCAATTGAAGACGCGCTTCTTAAGGCTGAAGAGGCCAAACTGGATTTGGTGGAAATTTCCGCCGATGCAGTACCCCCTGTTTGCAAACTGATGGACTACGGCAAATCGATCTTCGAAAAGAAGAAGCAGGTTGCCGCAGCCAAGAAAAACCAGAAGCAGATTCAGGTTAAAGAAATCAAGTTTCGTCCAGGGACGGAGGAAGGGGATTACCAGGTAAAACTGCGCAACCTGGTACGTTTCCTGAGTGATGGGGACAGGGCCAAGGTATCCTTGCGATTCCGCGGCCGTGAGATGGCCCACCAGGAGCTGGGGATGGAACTCCTCAAGCGGGTTGAAGCTGACCTGCTCGAGTACGGTTCGGTCGAACAGCATCCTAAGATGGAAGGACGCCAGCTGATCATGGTCATCGCCCCGAAAAAGAAGAAGTAATCAATAGGGCACGGCAGGCCTTCTGATTATGTTTATCAACTGAATGCGGAGTACCGAACATGCCAAAGATGAAAACTAAAAGTGGTGCTGCTAAGCGGTTTCTGAAAACTGCTAACGGTATCAAGCACAAGCACGCTTTCAAGAGCCACATCCTGACTAAAATGTCGACCAAGCGTAAGCGTCAACTGCGCGGTAGCAGCTTGCTGCATCCGTCGGACGTCGCAAAAGTCGAGCGCATGCTGCGCCTTCGTTAATTTTAGTCAAGAATAGAGGAAGTAACTCATGGCTCGTGTAAAGCGTGGCGTCATGGCGCGTAAGCGCCACAAGAAAATTCTGAAACTTGCTAAAGGCTACTACGGCGCACGCTCCCGCGTATTCCGTGTTGCCAAGCAAGCGGTTATCAAGGCTGGCCAATACGCCTACCGTGACCGTCGTCAGAAAAAACGTCAGTTCCGCGCTCTGTGGATCGCTCGTATCAACGCTGGTGCTCGTGTTAACGGTCTGTCCTACAGCCGTTTCATCGCTGGCCTGAAAAAAGCTTCCATCGAGATCGACCGTAAGGTTCTGGCTGATCTGGCAGTGAACGAAAAAGCGGCGTTTGCTGCGATTGTCGAGAAAGCTAAAGCCACCTTGGCTTAAGTACCCCCGACAGTCACCCGGCCTCACCTCTGTGGGGTCAGGTGTTAAACGTCATAAATAGGGGAAGAGCCTTCAAGCTCTTCCCCTATTTTGTATCTGGAGTCTGTACATGGAAAACCTGGATGCGCTGGTCTCTCAAGCACTAGAGGCTGTGCAAAGCGCTGAAGATATCAATGCCCTGGAGCAAATCCGGGTTCAATACCTTGGCAAAAAGGGTGAATTGACTCAGGTGATGAAGACCCTGGGGAATTTGCCGGCAGAAGAGCGTCCGCAAGTCGGCGCGCTGATCAACGTTGCCAAGGAACGTGTTACAGGCGTTCTCAATGCGCGCATGGCGCTGTTTGAGGAAGCCGAACTGGCTGCCAAACTGTCTGCCGAATCCATTGATGTGACGTTGCCGGGCCGTGGCCAGACCTCCGGTGGTCTGCATCCGGTTACCCGGACTCTGGAGCGTGTCGAACAGTTCTTTACTCGTATTGGCTACGGCATCGCCGAAGGCCCCGAAGTCGAAGACGACTATCACAACTTTGAAGCGCTCAACATCCCAGGCCATCACCCGGCCCGGTCGATGCACGACACCTTCTATTTCAACGCAAACATGTTGCTGCGCACCCATACCTCGCCGGTACAGGTCCGCACCATGGAATCGAAACAGCCGCCGATCCGCATTGTCTGCCCAGGCCGTGTGTACCGTAGCGACTCCGATATCACCCACTCGCCGATGTTCCACCAGGTCGAAGGCCTGCTGGTTGATCGCGATATCAATTTTGCCGATCTCAAAGGCACCATCGAAGAATTCCTGCGCGTGTTCTTCGAGAAAGAACTGGCCGTACGCTTCCGTCCTTCGTACTTCCCGTTCACCGAGCCGTCCGCTGAAGTCGACATGGAATGCGTGATGTGCAGCGGTAAAGGCTGCCGTGTCTGCAAGCAGACTGGCTGGCTGGAAGTGATGGGCTGCGGCATGGTTCACCCGAACGTGCTGCGCATGTCTGGTATCGATCCGGAAGAGTTCTCCGGCTTTGCCTTCGGCATGGGCGTCGAGCGTCTGGCCATGCTCCGTTACGGCGTGAACGACTTGCGTCTGTTCTTCGACAACGACTTGCGGTTCCTCGCGCAATTTCGCTAGTCGTAACGAATTCTTAGGAGAGCAGGATGAAATTCAGTGAACAATGGCTGCGTGGCTGGGTTAGCCCGCAGGTAAATCGCGACGAGCTGGTTGCCCGTCTGTCGATGGCCGGTCTTGAGGTCGATAGCGTGACCCCGGCCGCCGGTGTATTCAGTGGCGTGGTAGTGGGCGAGGTGCTGAGCACCGAGCAGCATCCTGATGCCGACAAATTGCGTGTGTGCCAGGTCGGCAATGGTGCGGAAACCTTCCAGGTCGTGTGCGGTGCGCCAAACGTGCGTCCGGGCCTGAAGATTCCATTCGCCATGATCGGTGCCGAGTTGCCGGGCGACTTCAAGATCAAGAAGGCCAAGCTGCGCGGCGTCGAGTCCAACGGCATGTTGTGCTCGCAAGCCGAGCTGCAGGTCGGTGAAGGCAATGACGGTCTGATGGAACTGCCGGCTGACGCGCCGGTGGGCGAAGATTTCCGCGTGTATCTGGATCTGGAAGACGCCAGCATCGAGGTCGACCTGACCCCGAACCGTGGCGACTGCTTGTCGCTGGCTGGTCTGGCCCGTGAAGTTGGCGCGTTGTACGCCGCTCCGGTCACCCGTCCAGTGGTGCTTGCCGTTCCTGCCGTGCATGACGAAGTGCGTTCGGTAGAAGTGCTGGCGCCAGCCGCGTGCCCGCGTTACTTGGGTCGTGTCATTCGCAACGTTGATCTGTCCAAGCCAACACCGCTGTGGATGGTTGAGCGCCTGCGTCGCGCCGACGTGCGCAGCATCGACGCTGCTGTCGACATCACCAACTACGTGATGCTCGAACTGGGGCAACCGCTGCACGCCTTCGACCTCGCCGAAATCAATGGCGGCATCCGTGTGCGCATGGCGGAAGAGGGCGAGAAGCTGGTATTGCTCGACGGCCAGGAAGTTAGCCTGCGTAGCGATACGCTGGTGATTGCCGACCACACACGTGCCCTGGCGATTGCCGGTGTGATGGGTGGCGAGCACAGCGGTGTATCCGCGACTACTCGCGATGTGTTTCTTGAAAGTGCGTTCTTCGACCAGATCGCTGTCGCCGGCAAGGCTCGTTCGTACGGCCTGCACACCGATGCTTCGCACCGCTATGAGCGTGGCGTGGACTGGCAACTGGCCCGTGAAGCCATGGAGCGCGCTACTGGCTTGCTGCTGGAAATCACTGGTGGTGAAGCCGGTCCGATCATCGAGACGGTCAGCGAGCAGCACTTGCCGTCGATTGCCCCGATTACACTGCGTGCGCAGCGCATCACCCAAATGCTGGGCATGGAAATGGATTCGGCACAGGTCGAGCGTCTGCTCAATGGCCTCGGCCTGAATATTTCCGCCGACGGAGCAGGGCAGTGGCGCGTTGAAGTGCCAAGCCATCGCTTCGACATCAGTCTGGAAGTCGACTTGATCGAAGAACTGGCCCGTTTGTACGGTTACAACCGTCTGCCGGTTCGTTACCCGCAAGCGCGCCTGGCGCCGCAAGCCAAGGCCGAAGCACGTAGCGATCTGCCTGAACTGCGCCGTCTGCTGGTGGCTCGTGGTTATCAGGAAGCGATCACTTACAGCTTCATCGATCCAAAGCAGTTCGAACTGTTCAGCCCGGGCGTCGAGCCGCTGTTGCTGGCTAACCCGATCTCCAACGACATGGCAGCCATGCGCTCGTCGCTGTGGCCGGGTCTGGTCAAGGCGTTGCAGCACAACCTGAACCGTCAACAGGATCGCGTGCGTCTGTTCGAAAGTGGCCTGCGCTTTGTCGGTCAACTGGAAGGCCTGAAGCAAGAGCCGATGCTCTCCGGTGTTGTTTGCGGTAGCCGTCTGCCGGAAGGTTGGGCGCAAGGTCGCGACACGGTCGATTTCTTCGACGTCAAAGCTGACGTGGAAGCCGTACTGGGTTTCGCCGGTGCTCTGGATTCGTTCACTTTCGCCCCGGGCAAACACCCGGCGCTGCATCCGGGTCAAACCGCACGCATTGAGCGGGAAGGGCGAGAAGTCGGCTTTATCGGCGCTATTCATCCTGAACTGTCGAAATCCCTCGGCCTCGATCGTCCGGTTTTCGTTTTCGAGCTGGTTCTGGCGGAAGTGGCGCTCGGTAAAATGCCGAAATTCCACGAGTTGTCGCGCTTTCCTGAAGTGCGTCGTGACCTTGCATTGATTGCGCACAAAGACGTTGCAGCCTCGGCTGTATTGGACGTAATCCGTGAAAATGCAGGCGAATGGCTCACAGATCTCAGGCTGTTTGACGTATATCAGGGTAAAGGTATTGATCCTGATAGAAAAAGCCTTGCAGTTGGCTTGACCTGGCAGCATCCATCGCGCACTCTTAATGACGATGAGGTGAATTCGACGACGCAAAATATCCTCACCTCGCTCGAACAAAGGTTGAACGCCACGTTAAGGAAGTGACGTATGGGGGCTTTGACGAAAGCTGAGATGGCGGAACGTCTGTATGAAGAGCTGGGCCTGAACAAGCGGGAAGCCAAGGAATTGGTAGAACTGTTTTTCGAGGAAATCAGGCACGCTCTTGAAGACAACGAGCAGGTCAAATTGTCCGGTTTCGGCAACTTTGACCTTCGGGACAAGCGCCAGCGGCCTGGCCGCAACCCGAAAACGGGGGAAGAAATCCCGATCACGGCTCGCCGTGTGGTCACCTTTCGTCCAGGGCAGAAGTTGAAAGCCCGAGTTGAGGCTTATGCTGGAACCAAGTCATAACGACGAACTACCCGTCATCCCGGGCAAACGCTACTTCACCATTGGTGAAGTCAGCGAGCTGTGTGCCGTAAAGCCACACGTGCTGCGCTACTGGGAGCAGGAGTTTCCTCAACTCAACCCCGTCAAACGCCGCGGAAACCGCCGGTATTATCAGCGCCAGGATGTGCTGATGATCCGGCAGATCCGCGCGCTCCTTTACGATCAAGGTTTCACCATTGGAGGCGCGCGCTTGCGTCTCTCCGGCGATGAAGCCAAAGATGACACAACCCAATACAAGCAGATGATCCGCCAGATGATCGCCGAACTCGAAGATGTGCTGGTGGTACTCAAGAAATAAAAAGCAGCGTTTGAATACTTCCAGTTTTCAAAAGCTTGCGATATATTCTTGAGCGTTCTTCGAGGTGAAGAGCGAGTTGCAAAACCAGTCGGGGCGTAGCGCAGTCCGGTAGCGCACTAGCATGGGGTGCTAGGGGTCGAGTGTTCGAATCACTCCGTCCCGACCATATTTCCTGAGTAAAATCAGACACTTAAGCCGATCAGATGGATCGGCTTTTTTGTGCCTGCGCAAAACCCGCGCAAAACTTGCGCAAAACTACCCGGTGATTTCGCTGATATTCAAATCAGGAATTGCCTCTGACCAGACGATCTCGGCATGGTCTTTCTGGTAGTTCTTCGTCATGGTCTCGCTGGCATGGCCAGCGATCTTCTGACCGTCTTTTCCGGCTTTCTGGTACAGGTGCAGCGACAGCGCGCGCACTTCATGGAAGCCTGGCATTTCCTCTTCCTTCCATCCCTTGTAACAACCCGCCGCTTCCCGGGCCTCTTTGAAGGCTCGCGTCAAATATCGCTCTTCGACCTGCGTCCAGTGGTCCTTCGTCTGCGCCTGCTTCTGCTTTTTGCGGTCCGGGCGGCGATGGATCAAGTACGGCGAAACGATGTCATCCCGGCACCGGCTGATAACTGCCTGGAGTTCTTCGGTTACTTTGAACCGGATCCACGCCGCGTCGCTGGCCTTGGCCGTCTTCTGCTGAACCACATACAAAAACCCTTCCCGAACACCATCGAACCGCATATTCAAGATGTCCGTCCGGCGCTGCGCAGTAATGAGCGCGAGGTCGATTGCGTTCTGAAGCCAGAACGGTGACTTCTCCCGGATGGCTTTCAGGCCTTCGACGGTGTGTCGCTTGCGTTGCTTCTTCTCGATTCGATTGATGGTGCTGGCCGCGGGGTTGTCTGGGCAAAGGCCTTTGGCCGCTGCGTGGTTGAAGATGTCGATCAGCAGAGCGCGGCACTGGTTGGCAGTGCGCGGCGTGAGGGCGTCCAGCATCTCCGCGATCATGCGGATCGTGATCTGGTCGACTGCTTTGCCTTCGAACTGTTTCCGGAAGCGGCGGAAGTGCACGGCGTACAAGCCCAATGTACCTTTCGCCAGCTCCCGTGGTGGCAGCACGTCGCGCTCGTAGGTATCCAAGAAACCGGCGAACGATTCGGATGTGCTGCCCATCACCGCGCCGATCAGGTCGGCGCCGCGCATGAACTCCAGGTTCAACTGCTTCGCGGCATCAATCGCTTTGATTCGGTCGGTGCCGAACTGGAACCACTTACCGTCGGTAGGCCGCCGGTAGCGATAGGTCGAGCGCCGCGAATCGAAGTACAGGTTCTGCGGGAGGCTCTTGTTCGCCTTGTTGCGCGGCCGTGGGACCATCATGCAGCTCCTTTCAATACCATCGCGACCAGATCGTTGCCGTCCGATCGACTGAACGCTGTCCAATCAACGTACCAGAGTTTTCCGATCTGCTCGCCGGGCACCTGGCCGTTGCGGATGTAGTTGCGGATTGCTTGGGGGCACGGAGGCGTGCCGTTCTCGCCCCAGCGCCGGCGCTGGAACTCACTGATCTTGATCAGCTCTTTTCTCATTGTGATGCTCCATGCCGCGCGTGGCGGCAGAAGGTGGTGAGGGTTAATCAGCCTGGTACCAGACGCCGCAATCGACGCATTCCGCTATCAGGGATTTGTACATGGCCTGCACGCCGGCGTAGCGCCGATTGCCTTGGCCATCAAAAGGTGCTCCGAGGTGGAAAGCGCGGACGTGGAAGGTGCTGGCTGCCTGCATCCAGCCATGAAGGCCGGCATCGTGCAGCGTCTTCTCGCGGAGGCGACTGACGCGCAGATAAACGCGATCAAGGTTCGCGCTACCGCCATCGTCCGGAGCAGCTGCTGCTGCGGCTTTAGCTGCTTCGATGGCGCGCGCGACTGCCGCAACCAGCTTCGGCAACTGATCTTTGGTCATGAGGATTCCTCGCCCGCCGTACACCGGCAGGCTGTTGAGTTGTTGGGGTTATTGCTGAATCAGTTCGGCGGGGACTTTCACGGTTGCGCCGCGCTTGGCGAAGACCACGGCGCGGAACACGGCGATGGTTCGGGTTTCGCCGGCGACCCGTTTGAGCGGGTCGTTATTCATATCGGCCAGCCAAGGATGCCGGTGGCCAACATCGACCCAGACGCCGTACTTTGTGATCAGCTGCTCTGTGTCGGGCAGGGCGAAGAGTTGCCGTTGACCGGTACCGGGCTGCTGATCACCCTCGATCGCGTTTATTGCCCAGTCCAGCGCCGGGCCGGTCAGTTCCTCGGTGCGGACGCTGACCAGGCAATTCATCGCTCGCGCCTCTGGAAGTCAGTGCAGCGCACGATCACCGTCTGCCCGTCGTTCGAAAGCGGCGGCATGGTGTTGAAGGGAAGGTGGCTGCAATTGCGGTGGGCGTGGGTGCAGGTGGCGCACATGCCACCTTTGGGTTGATGGTTCATCGCCACGGCCCTCGGTAGATGTGCTGGAGCATGAACAGGGTGGCGAAGATCATGGCTGAACCCTCTTGAACTCGACTACCCAGACCCACGGGTTGGCGTCCCAGTCGCCGCCGGTGGATTGCCAAAGGTCGCGGAATGCCGGTATCGGGTATTTGTGGCAGGTGCCGCCTTCGTCGCTCGCGCACCACTCTCGTAGCCGGCCGCGATGAACACCCTCTGCTACGGCCTGTTCGTAGGTGATGTCCTGCAACCGCTCGACGCGCACGTCGGTGATCTCCAGCAGGATGCGGCTGGCTGCTCGCGGCATATGAATCGAAGGCTTCCATGATTCGGTATCGGTGAACTTCCCGCCGCCGATGCTTTTCGGGAACTCCCCGTCAGCGCGGTAGTAATAAACGCCTTTCGCGCCACCCGGGTTGGTGCGATTGAAAGTTTCACGGACATACAGCCGATCGCCTTGCCGCCCGTACGGGCAGCCACCGTACATTGCCAGCTCAGCCGCGCATTCCTCCTCAGTCGCACCGAATGCACCGAAGCCCCAGCGCGGATGATCTTGAACCACGGCCATCCACTGATGTTCGGGGGAATCTGATTTTATATAGGTCGGGATCTGATTCCCTTTGATCGGGCGGCGCGTGACCGTCTTTTGGCCGGACAGAATCGCGCGCACCATCGCACCGTTGAAAAGAATGGGACGCTCTTTGTGGAATGGCTCTGGAGCCGGTCGCGGCTTGGCCATTTTCGCCAGGCATCGTTTGCAGCTGACAAATTCGCGTTGGTGGGTGCCGTCCCATGCGACTTCGGATTCTTCATTCAGGCCGCAAGCCGACAGCGACCAGCGCTCGTTGTCCTGCGTGCAGCCGGAGTCGACTATGAGGTGGTTTTTCCTGGGCATGCCGGTTCCTTGCCGCTATAGCGGCTGACTTTGAAGGGGGAGGGAGTAGCTGTAGACTCGAGCCAACCTCATTAAACGGCGTAACTCTATGAGTCGAGCAAACGGCTATTTGATTTTTTTCTACTGCTGCCTGTTGTTTCTGGCAGGCGTTGTATTTGGGTTTATTTTTACAAAAGATGGAGAGGTTGGTTTAGTCACTTTTCTGAGCGCTGCTTCAAGCCTGGCGACGATCGGAGCGGCGTTAACTGCGATTTATGCTCTCCATGCTTGGTATCCACAATTTAAGCACACAGAAAAATATAAATTGATAAAGGAGGTTCAGTTAGTTGCGTCAAACTCAGGCATTGTTAGAGATTTTATCTATTCCCTAAAAGCTGGGCTAGTGGCCGGTATCGACTCAGGGTCCACAGCGAGTGGGCAACCCTATGCGCCAATTCCCCAGGCCGAAATGACTGCATGGTGGCGACATATGGACGCCCTCCAATATGCGTGGAGGAACATGTGCGATCTACTGAGCGATAACGAGCTTCAAACCTTTACGACCTCTCCAGACGACATTGAAAAACAAACAAAGGATCTGGTTTCTGAAGTGATGGATGTTGCATATGAAGACAATGCTGACAACCGACGCTTGAAGTTAATTCGTAGAGCAATACATGGTACTGAAGCAATTGCATTGAAATACGATGAGCTAGACAAGAGTCTGCGTATGTTGTTGAAAGACCTTTCGTCCTGACACGCTTTAATTAATCGATACCAGATCATGGGCATTCACAACCGTCATGCCGAGGCGTTCAGCGATCAGCACTTCGAGGCGGGCGCCCTTTGAGTGCTCCCAACCCGGGAGCGTGGCCACGGTGTCGCAGTCCATCAGGGCGGATATGTCGCGGCGCATGCAGTCGTTCCAGGAACCGCCGTCAGGGTTGAGCTCGGCGGGGTTGGTTACGGCATGGCCGGCGTCGCGCAGGTTGGCGGTCATTACGGCGAAGGCGGGGAAGTTGAGTTCGGGCAGGCCGGTCATTGGCCCGCTGAGATAGATGCGCTTCATGCCGCCACCTTTGGCGTGTAGGTCAGCGTGCCGTCGAGGATCGCTTCCTTGATGGCTTCAAATTCCCAGGCGTAATACTGCGACTCGACGTAGACGCGCATTTCGCCGTAGTCGTGCTGCTTGCGTCGGATGAAGGCCTCGGCTGCCTCTCGGGTGAAGTGACTGTTTACGATCTCCCAGCGCTTGTTCCAGCCGGTGACGGTGTGGTCATCGCACTCGGCGAGATATTCCCACTGGTCGTCCTCGTCCAGATCCATAAAGCTGCATTCCCGATCGGCCATCAGAGCCTGTTCGATTTCTGCGCGCTCCTCGTCGTCGAGATCTTCCCAGTACTCCTTAGGGCTGAACCACGACCGATCTTCCAGGCACACGACTCGACCTTCCGCGTAGTCGATCTCGTAGCCGTAATCGATTCGCTTGGTCTGCACGGTGAAAATGGCGGCCGCAGTGTGGTGCCATTTAACGCCTGCGCCGTTGCAGTGATAACGGAGGCGCTCGACGAAGTCGGTCCAGGTCGACGCATCAAGCGCGGCACCGGTCGCCAAGCTCGGCAACGGCTCGGCCGGTTTGTTTTCTGTGGGCATGGTGCGTCCTGTGCCGGGGCATGCCCGGGCGGTGGAGGGTGGTCGACGGATGGTCCTCCACAACTTTTTTTAAAGGTGCTTGAAGGAGGTCCCGCAGAGGATCAGGATGAGTCCTCATTTCTATCGGAGTTAGCGCAATGGGCCAGGCAAAGAATGCGATGATGGAAGAGGAAGAAAAGCAATCCATGGCTATCAGTATTGCTGTCAGGGCGGGAGTGCTGGAGTACTGCGAGCGCCACTCCAATCATTACAACCCGGGCAACGACCCCACCCCTGCCTACAAGTTAGGCAACTCGCTTATGACGAGCGGCGAGGTGGGTAACTTTGATAACTCCCGTGACATGACCGATCACGTCAAGGAGGTAGTGGAGTCAGCCGCAGATGAGTGCTACGCATGCTCCGATATCCGCGATAATGATTAAGCAGCCTCCGCCTGCCGGTTGTTTGCTCGCCACGGATCATTGGCTCGCGCCAGTGCAGCCATCGGCGGCGGGCTGACGCTGTTGCCGCACATGTGGACCTGCTGAGTCTTGGTGAACGGCTTGCCGTCTGCGCCGTGGCTGATGATGTAGTCGGCGGGGAAGCCCTGAGCCTTGTACAGCTCTGCCGGTTGCAGCATCCGCAGGCAGATGTCGACGATCACGTAGGGCGTGCCCTTGATGGTGACGGTGACCAGGCCCAACCGATCCTTGGTAGTGATGGTTGGCGCTGGCGCGTCGGCGGCGCTCATGTTCTCGGTGCCGTAGTAGCTGATCAGGAATGCCGCTACACGCAGCGCGCCGGCTTCAACCTCTGGCGAAAGCTGCAGCTCGACCAGCGAGCTCTTGCCGCCACCGCCGGCCGTGATGGTTGGTGCTGGCTCGTCTACACCCTGCCCGACGCTGGCGCCGAACTGGCGCTCCACGAAGGCGGTTACCAGCCCGTGATGGGTGCCGCCGGCGCTGATGGTGTGCAGCGGCTCGGCTGCGTCCCGTGCAGCGCAGTTGCCACGAAGGTGCACTAGGTTCGCTGTCACCAGTTGCTGCTGGCTGCCGGTGTTGGTCACCGTGGTCATTGGGTCTTCGATGCTCTTGGCCGCCGTGGTATTGAAGCCTCCATTCATTTGCGCCATGAATACGGTTGAAATGCCCATGGCGTGCGCTGCGCCGGCGGGGCGCTGGTAGTTTCCGCCACTGGTGATGGTTGGCAGCGGCTCGTCGAGCGCCTTGCCTTCATCCGCAAACCTGAACTTCACCAGGTGTGCGGCAGCGATCGCGCGATGGTTCTGGGTCATCAATGTTCCGGCCGGCTGATCCGCTGTCGCAGGCTTGCCGCTGTACGCTGGCCCACCAGTGCCAACCAGTACCGGACTGATCAACGTCAACTCGCCGCGATTGGCGCAAGTGACTGTCGGCAGCGGGTCATGTGGGTCGTTGATCCGGTCGCTGCCCTGATGGGTTGCTGGCGCGATGATCGGGCTGGCCATTGCGAACGATCCGCCGCGTGGCCATGAGGTAACGGTTCGCAGCGGTTCATGCGCAGACTGCACGCACTCACCGGACCAGTTCGCGATCGGCACAATGAACGGGTCGGCGGCATCGATGACGAACTTCTTCATGCCTTTGGCGATTCGGCGAAGGGTGGCCGGCGCCAAAGGCTTAGGCCTGTCGAAGATGCTTTTGCTCGGGATGGTCCAGTCGATGCACTCGGCGGCGGTACGCCACTTCTTTTGGCCCTTCGCCGGGTTCTTCGCGTGGGTCGGCTCAGGCCACACAATCGGCTGGCCATCGCAACGGGCGATCATGAACAGTCGTTCGCGGCTGGTCGGCGCGCCGAAGTCGCAGGCCTTGATTACCTTCCACTCAACGACGTAGCCCATCCCTTCAAGCAGAGCCACGAAGCGGCGCCATGTGCGACCGCGCTGCTTTGGATCTGGGATGAGGAACTGCTGCCCAACTGGCACAACCTCACCAGGTGCGGCCACTTCGCCGCCGAGCTTCACCACGCGACCGGTGGCCTTATCGCGCTTGGCGATCAGTTTGCCCCACTGCAAAATCTGCTTAACGTTCTCGAGGCTGATCACGCGGGGCTTCTTCTTGCCGGCCCACTTCAAGCCGATCCACGACAGGTTACGAATCTCACGCTTTCGCGGTTGGCCGCCGGCGGCCTGGCTGTGGTGCGTGCAGTCTGGTGACATGTGGAACCAGCCCACGGCCTTGCCGCCGCACTCGGTGTCCGGATCACCTTCGAACACGTCGGTGGTGTAGTGCACCGCGCCCGGGTGATTCACGGTGTGCATGCTGATCGCCTGCGGGCTGTGATTTTTCGCCACGTTCACCGCGCGGCCCAGGCCCATCTCCAGACCAGTACCGGCGCCGCCGCCACCGCAGAAGAAGTCGACAACGATCTCATCGTCCTGAGTGCTGAAGCCTAGTCCGTATTGAGTTTTGAAATCGAAGGGGTGTTTCTTCTGTTGTGCGGACATAGGGGATCCTCGCCGGAAGCCTTTGGCTTCGGCATAATCTTCGTTAAGTGAAATTTGCCGGGAAATTTTTTTGAAAAGAGACTGGGTGATCTGGGTTGGCTGTATCTCGTTGTTTTGTACAGGGGTGATTTGGGGGATGATTCCAGATAAGACAGGTTTTTTCGTGGTGGATAATGTCCACGATCTTTTTGAAATATTTGGGGCTGTTGCCACCGTTATCACCGCAGCTGCGGCATTGATTGCTTTAAGTGCTTGGAGGAAGCAGTTTCTTTTTGCTGAAAAGTACAGAGCTATTCGAGATTTTCACCAAGCGTGTCAAAGCGCAGGTGAGGGTTATTGGTACGTCTCACTAGGCTTTAGCCTGCTCGACGATGTGTGGGATAACAGAGAGGTCGACGGTTGGTTCTGGGGTAAAACGGAAGCTGCTAGAAAAGCTTGGACTAATGCTGATGCGGCGCTCTACGGCGCTTACATTATTCTTCAGCATCATTTGAGTTTAGAAGAACAAGCCGAACTTAGTACCTCTTATTGGCAGTTCATTGAACAAGTCAGAAGCGGCGGTTCAGAAATAGTTGCATTTTCTACTAGGATCTTCGCACTTCGTGAAAAGCCTACTGATTTGTGGGAAGACTATTTTTTGAAAGGGCAGGCCCGTCTTAATCTGATTAGTGACGTACAATCTAATATCTGCAAAAAAGCCGATGATCTACTTGCAAAATACTCTAGACCAGAATGAGTTGGAGCGTTAATCGGCACAATAGGAAAGGCGCCATCTACTTCAATCTGAGTATGACTGGTACCAGTCTGGAACCCTGTGATCAGATATCGAATTATCAGTGCTCGCTCATGCAATTGTTTTGCCAGCTGGCGTGATTTGTAGAAGTGGGGTATTTATCTGCAATCTCACACTGGCAGGAGGCCGACATGAGGTTGCAGAGCGATGTAGATGCGCTAGCGGCTATCGAAGAGGACGCTAAAGCGATGCTGAAACGGATCGGGCTGCCTGACGACGCAGTGAAGCTGGAAATGGCCGTGTTCCTTCGGGAGGTCATCGACCTGGCCAGCTATATGGAGTCGGCGCATCTAGTCGTTGAGCCTACAATTTTCGTCTGAGCTGGAATATTGCCGCTCGTTGCGGTATCTCTGTTCGCCCCGGCATTGAGTCGGATCAAGGAGAAGTAATGTCTTCGTTTCTACTTACTATTTTGGTTGCCGCAGCTGGCGCATATTTCGCGGTATTCAAAACAAAGCAAGAAAAACTATGGTTAGAGCGCTACGAGAAAACCAGCGGTGCGCTGCTACGAGCGAATCTCATTACTAGGTTCCTAATTAGTGAGGTGCACGGCGAGTATCAACTCCACGGCTTGACCCAACATGAAAAGCAATCGCTCGATGCTCATTGGCCGATAGCTCGATATGAGCTGTCGCAGGACATAGTGCGACTGCAGCTGCTTTTCACCGATCGTGATCTGGACGACGTCCACTCTGCTTGGAGCGCTCTTCAGATGGACCTTTTCTTTCTTATTGAAGAGTCATCCGAACATGATCGCCCTGAATACATATCCAAGGCTCTTCCTAAATCCGAATGGCTTGAGCGGGCCCTGATTGAATTAGCACAGCGCAAATGCGTCGAGAACATCTTTCACACATGGATAAGAAACGTGAAGCCGCAGGTGCGAAAAGATAAGCCTTAATCAAGCGCGTCGAACTTTGAAATTCAGCATCGCCTTGATGCTGTGGCAGTAATCTTGAAGCCGCTCGTAGGCCTTGTATTTGGCCTGACTTCGAGTGGCTGCCCAAACTCTTACCAGATCTTCGCGGGCCTCCCGGCTCCAGTCGAGATCGTCCCAATCATGCTCGAACGGCAGGACCAACCACTCTTTCAGCGGTAACGTCTCGGCCATTTCGCAGTATTGCATTTCGTAGGTTGGGTGGTAGTTGCTGATCCGCTTCTTCTGATCTTCGTCCAGCACCACGCCGATGTAGTGGCCGCGATCGGCCAGGATCACACCGGGCTTTCCGTAGGCGATGACGCGGCGACCGATTTCGGCAGGCACCTGATAGTGCTGCCGGACGTACGCGCAGTTGTGGTCCATGGATTATCTCCAGTCAGGCGCCGCCCTCCGTGACCGGTGGTGGCAATTTGGTTTGGGGTGGGGTATTACGGGTGACCGGTATTAGGCCGGTTACCACGGAGATTCTGTTATGGATGAGTCAGCACGCTTGGCCGCTCTCGAGCATCTTGTCATTGCCCTTATCAAGGAAAACAGCCTTAGGTCTGGTCATCCTCCCGCTTCGGTTTTCCATGTTGCCGCAGGCTCTATTATGGGAAGTAATGGCCCTGGAGGACCAAAAGAGAAAACGGCGGCTATGCAGGCTCTCGAGAATATTCAGCTAACTGCAGGCTTCCAAGTCTGATCACTCCTCGATCGCTATCCGCATAGACTCTCGCTGATAGGCGAGCTTCAATTTCCGCGACACGTTTTCAGGTATCACGTATTCGTGTCGCGGCGGCGGCTCAAGCAGTGGAAGAGCGCCGCCCGGTCCAAGGCCGTGCAGGTGATGAATCATCAGGGTGATCGCCTCGCCCTGTTTCTCGATGCCGCTCCAGGCCATCAGCTCAGCAAGTGCTTGGCGAGTGCCGGGCAGGCAGTGCAGCCTGATCTCTTCTTCGCCGCGGCTCTTCCTCTTCGCCGCGGCTTTCTCTGAGCGTTCCGCGTTGCTCTTGGCCATGGCCTACCTCTTCTATTCCGCTGGCCGGCAAGTCCAGCCAGGTCTGTCGTTTGCGTTGTTGGGGTCTGGAACGTCTCACGCTGCGATCTTCACCTGACGCCAAGCGCCGGCGGCGTAGAACAGCTTCGCGGCTTGAGCTTCGTCCATCGATATCTCGTCCGGAATGGCGATCCAGCCTGACGCGACCATATGGGTCGGGTTGCAGCTGTTGCGCAGCTCCAGGTAGTAATGCTCGATCGCATCGGTCAGGCGCTCGACCTTGTAAATCCCCTCAGGCGAGATCTCCACCGACTTGATGTACTCGGCGCCGCGCTCGTCGCGACACATGGCACCGATATAGATCGTCCACCGGTAGGAGAAATCAAAGATCGCGTTGACGATCGCCAGACTGCGGATCTGCCGGCAGCTCTTCCAGTTCGCCATGATCTGGCTGCCGCTGGGGTCGATGTTCACCACTGCGACGTGGTTGGTGCGCAGCAGCGCCCGACAACTGCGCTCTGCCCGGGCGAAACCGTTGTTGGGTTTGCGTTTCGACTTCATAGCGATTCGGCCATTTTGCGAAGAGCCTTTCGGTCGGCGGCCGATATCGGCTTCGGGCGCCGCTTGAGGACCGTTTCAGGGTCTACCCAGTCCCGCCGCGCAGGCCTGGGCTCCATCCGAACCGGCGACAGCTCTTTGAAGGTGCCGCCGGGCCGCGTCCAGAAATCAGCCATCGCAGCGGCGATTTCATCCGACTTAGTTTGTTTTGCTCGAACTGCGTTGAGGTTGAGGCTGATCATGCCGCCACCTTGACCAACTTGACGCCGGCCATGCTGAACTTGGCGCCTTGAGCGGCGACCATCGTGTCGAGCGCTTCCCAGTCCACCGTCAGCACCGAAATAGGGGCTTGGCCATAGGCGACAGCTTTGATCAGCGACTCCAGATCGAACACTTCGGCCTGCAAGTTCACCGGCGTTGCGGTAGTGGTCGCTGGCTTCGCGGCAGACTGAATTGGCGCAGCGGGTTTCACCGGTGCGGGGCTGGCAACTGGTGCAGGCTCGACCGGCGCGTTGGCTTTCGCCTCGTCGGCGATTCGCTGCAGCTCCTCCTGACGGATCTGCGCGCGCTGTTCTTCGGCTTTCTGCTCCTCGGCCTTCTGATGCTCAGAAATGCGCACCTTGATCAGCGCGACCAGGTCGTCGTTCGCTTTCATCACCAACTGCTGCACATCGTTGAACAGGAACCGGTAGTCGGCGGCGAGTTCGTCCAGGCTGGCCAAGTTGCTCCGGATGCTGTCGCCGATTTGGCTGGCAGCGATTTTCGCCCGGGCCAGTTCAGAGTCGGCGGAGTCGCGCAGACTGCTGATCGTCTTCTTGCCTTTGATGGCTCCGGCGAAATCCGCTGGTACCGCAGGCATCCGGGCTTTGCCACCAAGCGAAGTGTTGATCTGGTCGATGTGCGTCTGAAGCGCCTTGGCTGCGGTCATGACGATATCTTCGCGGATGCTCACCTTGCGAGCCTTCACCAGCTTGTCGAGCATCAGGCGCTTGGCACGCGCCTCGCCGCTGATTTCGTCGATGGTACGGAACAGCGCGTCGATGCTTTCGGTTTGGCTCAGCGCATGCTGCTTTGCAGCTTCCAGACGCTCCTCTACATCGCTGCACCATTTGACCGCTTTCTCGGCGTCGGCGAAGTGCTGATCGGTTTCCAGCTCGGTGTTGATCGAGCCGAAGACAGCCAGCGAGTGGGCTTTGAACTGCTCCAGGTTGCTGGCGGTGACCATGCCGGTTACTTCGATGCGCAAGGCTGGCAAGGACTCCGGTGTTTTTCCAACGGCTTCCGGCGCCGCTTCAGCAGGGGTGAAGTCCTGCAAATCGGCTTGGAACTGTTTCCAGCCGGCGACGAGCGTTTCGGCGCGGCCCGGTACCGGCGCGTATTCCATCGAAACGAAATTTTCTTCAGTGCCGTCGGAGCAGACGAAGATCACCTTCTCGGCGTCGCTCACCAGCAACTGCTGTTCGAGCTGCCAGTAGTAGTGCGGATCGAGGCTGCCGGCGCGAACGTCAGCAGCGAGCTGCTCATTCCACATCTTGTGTTCGAAAAGCACATCGCCAAGGATCGTGCAGCCGTCGAGCGATGCGAGTAGATCACCTTCGGTGCCGACCACGGGAAACAGATCCTCTCCGATTCGTGCTTCGAGGATCGGTCGAGCGAGCGCCTCCGCTTCGTGCCCCTTGTCGAACAGGTTTTTCTGCACCCACCACGATACGTCCCGATCAAGGCCAGTCTTTTTCGCGTGCAGCAGTTCGGTGCGCTTCATCTGCTTCGAGGCTCCCATCATTGCTGGCGCCTCTGATGCAGTGAAGTAGTTGGCGCGGAGCGCATGCCAGGCTTCGGAGCCCTGAGCGACATTGTGGATTTTCATTCTTTATCTCCTTCAATTGGCGCGAGCGCTTTGATCTTGGCGATCTGCTCTTCGCTCAGGGTGAATTTGCTACTGACGGTTGCGATCAGGTGATCAGGGGCAGAACGGCCGGCGTCGACAGCGATTTGCCATTTCGGCAGGTTTTCGGCGAGCTTCTCGTCGGGGTAGGGCGGAAGCTCAGTTGGTACCGCGCCGCGCGCCGGTGATACGTCGCGAATGGTTGGCGCGGATTCTTCGAGTTCATCTGGGCTGTACACGCCGAGGATCACGTCCGGGCAATAGAGGCGCGACCAGCGCTTGGTGGCGAGGTACGCCAGTTGCTGGCGAGGGTCGTCAGCCCAGAGCGTGCTGTTTCGAGTGCGAGCCTGGGCAAGCAGCAACTCAAGGACTCGCGGCTCTTCTTCGCCGCGGAAGGTCGCCCAGACCTTCACGCCCAAACCTTGCTCGTCCTCAAGCTTCCAGCCTGGCTGGCGGTATTGTTTGCCTTCGCTATTGGTCTTGATGTCGAACTGGCCGATCACCTTTTCCCAGGCACCGAACCACTCGTAGTGCAGGCGATCCACCACCGGTGCGCAGGTAGTGATCACTGCATTCACCAGCTGTGCCTCGTAGCCCAGCACGCCGTTCACCAAATGCGTTTTCTGCGCCACGGCGAACGGATTCATTTTCCACTGCATTGATTGCATGACGACCGCCAGACAATCCGCCGGGTTGCCATTGAAGTGTTTCGGCAGCGTGGCGCGGCCGGTGGCCATGACTTCTGCCAGACGCATCATCTTGTCCAAGCTGTCACCATCCAGAACCAAAGCGCTGGTGCTGGTTGCGGCGTGAGGAAGGACGTGAAGGTTTCGGTCGTGCGCCACCGGCGCCACGCTTTGAGCGGACATGACTGTTCCTTGCCGCGCGCTGCGCAGCGATTGAATGCATTGTTTATTGGGTGATTCGGTCAGCGAGGGCGCTGAGCAGCATCAGGAAGGTGAAAACGCCGAGGGAAGATAAGGCGCCGCGCCAGATGATCAGGCGGCGCGCCCATTGGCGAGCGGTCACGGCCGAACCTTCACGGCAATGCGCCCGCCCTTCATCGTTGGTGCCAGGCGCTGAGGAAGACTGGCAACCAGATCCTCGCGTTTGCGCCCGATGACCTCGTTGAAGGGAAGACCGAAGCCGAGCAGGGCGATCTTGTGTTCGATGTCCTCGAGCTGCTCGTCGATCAGCGATTTAACCGGCGCCGTACTCATGTGTCCTCCTTGCGCCGCTGACAGGTGTCACGCAGGCGTTTGCAGTAGTGGTTGAACTCATCGGTGGTGATCGCGCCGTCGGTGAAGAGGCGGGTGATCAGGCCCTGCACCAGCAGGCTGATGTCTTCTTCGCCGGCGGGAGCCGACACACCATCAAGGGCCTGGTCGATCAGGATGTGAGGGCTCAAAACCCGCACTCCCGTTCCACGCGATCGCTTTCGCGCTTGGCGTCTCGGTATTCGTTGGCGTGCACCGCGACCAGGTCGCCGGCCAGCGATCGGATAATTTTCGGATCACCGCCGACAGCCTCCACGGCCCAAGTGTGCAAAATCCCATCCTCACCGCGCCTGATCAGCTCAATCAAAATCTTCTCTATGTATCGATCAGGATCTGGGCTCGCGGCCATGTAATCCGTCAGCGCCTCCGGCAGGTGGTCTGCGTTGACCAGTACCTTGCTTCGTCCAACTGGGTTCGGCGCTTCGACGTGGTGCCGAGAAAGCAGATCGTCGACCGACTCGGTCAGCCATTCCTGACCTGCCTCCATGTCGAGAAAGTCGTCTTCCGGGATGGGCTTGCGTAGAGCTGACATGGTCGCCTCCAGATTGGCGGGGTGTTGATCCAACAAAACTCACAATGCACTCATCCGCTCCGCTGGTTGCCGTTGGGCTGGGAGGTGAGTGCATTCGGGTGGTGTCGGCAGCGGGGAGGGGGTAAAGAAATGATGGGACTAGGCCGATAGTCTTGCGTCGGCATTGATGCCAAACATGAAATCTGGAGTATGAAATGCCGTTGGAAAGATCGCGTATAGGCGTGTTCGCCGCGCTTATCGGCAGCACTTTTGCGTCGACCGCACAGGCTGCCAGCGAACATGAGATGGCCGTCGGTGGTGCAGCTCTCTACCAAGTCTGCGCACAGAAGCATCCAGAAAAGGAGCTTTCTTTAGAGCAATACATATCGCTACATCCACACATGTCGACTCAATTAGCAAACGACATTAGGGAATTCTCCTCGCAGCCAAAACACAAAGCAGAACTTGAGGATACTGTTCTGCGCATGCGGACCGAGGCCACCCAAGATTTACTTGAAGTCGTATGTGATAGCTATTACCGAGATGCAAAGGAACGGGAGTAGTCCGCAGTTTCATCCGCATCGGGGTGTAATCTGGCCGGGGCTCAACCGGCATTCGGCGGAAGGGGTAGCCCTATAGGCGACCGGTTGGCTCATCCGCTGCTCGAGACTTAGCCTCAGATCACACTCCGATGCGCTCTCACAGAGAGGATCGGGCAGTTAACGACAGGCTGTCGTGGCGCCTTTTTTTACAGGGGCAGGCTCCCTGTTTCCTCGCTTTCCACAGTCGAGGGAAATAGGTAGGATCTTGGAACCACAGTTGAGACAAGGAATACGTTGATGGCTGAATTTATGGTGCGAGTTGAGCTGCTCAAGGCTGATTGGGAGGATTACGATGAACTTCACGCAGGCATGGAATTGTTGGGCCTCAAGAAGACTGTCGTATTTTCGGACGGGAGCATTCGAAAGCTGCCAATCGGAACCTATTTCGGAACGAGTAGCCTTGAGATTACCGATCTTCGCGAGAGAATCAGGACTCTTGCAACTCCGCTTTCAGCGCACGGCGGCCCTTGGATTTTCGTATCTCAGTCCGAAAATTGGTCGGCCTGGCTTCCAACAGCCTGATCTTTTCCCCCTCCGGAGAAGGGCTTGCCTTTAGGCATTTCGTCCGCCCAATGCTTCAAATGCCCCATCGCGATTGAGAAAGCCTCATCAAAGCAGATGCTCTCGTCAGTCGCGATCTCCTGAACAATTTCCGTTACCCGTTTTATCTGGACGTCGTTCATCGACTTACTCCGGTTGTTTTCCCAATGCGCCCGGCCAACCAGGCGCATTAGTGAAACTTTCCGTGTCCCTTCGGCGCTGCTGGCGCGGTACGGGCTCATTCAAATTGTTCCTCCAGCCGCGGGCCTTTCGGCTTGTTCTCCCGCTGGATAACTGCTTTCGACGTTTTACGCTGCACGCCCGGGTCAGTTGCCAACCCTCTGAACCGTTTAGGCCGGTTCATCGCTGCCTTTGAATCTGGGCCGGTGGTGATTCGGCAAGGTGAAACGGAGGATCTAAAGAGCGGCGCGGCTTTCGCTGCTGGGCCTGAGTTGCCTGGCTTGCGAATAAAAGTAGCAGCGCTGATATTAAAAGTAAATAGCGCTGCTAATAAAATTTCCACGGTCGTAAAAAAGCCCGCACTTGGCGGGCTTCACAGGGTGCTTAAGCTACTCACACCGTTTACTGCTCCAAATCAAAGCCGCAATATCTGCATTTCTTGGCTGCGGCCTTGATGGTTCCAGCGCAGAAAGGGCAGTCTTTTGTTTCGGGCATGCGTTCTGGTTCGCGATGAGTCGACTCCGGAAACCACTTGCTCTCGCGAACTCGATTGGCGTGGGCCTGTTTAAAGCCCATATGAACGCAACAAGCCAACCAATAAACGTCCAGCCGGCCAGCAGGTTCAGCGCGAAGATTGCGGTGGCTTTCGGATGTTCGCCAAGCGCACAACCGTGAAAGATGGTGATGACTGGCGGAAGTTGGTGGAGGAGGCGACTGCTTTCTATGCGCATTCGGTAGAAGGGTTGGAGGGCGGGACGGAGGGTGGAAACGAAGCGTGATTGGGGAAGGGGAGGCCAATTCCTAGAATGTGGCGAGCGACACATGTTGGGCTATGCTCTGCGAGTGATCTCGAACTGCTATTGATGCAGGCGAGAACCCACCACCTAAGCTCGATTGTTTATTAGGAAGATAGACATGAAAAAAATAATTCCCCTACTCGTCGTTTTAACTCTGTCTGGTTGTGCTTCTTCGGTTGTGGTTCCTGGGAAAATAGATCGCGATCCACCCGATTATGTGTCAATTGATCCGAGACGAACTGACTGGGTGCAGATGGATACCTCAACAGGCGTTAAAAAGGTTTATTGGTCAACACTAAGCAATGAGCAGGTCAATATAAGTCTTCCACTAGAAAGATCTTTTGTCTCTATTGTCAGAAAAGACACAGAGGGCAGTGTTGGTTTCGCGACTGCCAAGTTCTCAGGCTCTGCAGGCAGTTATGATGTGGTTTTAGATTATGCTAAATACAGGGATGAAGTTATCGAGACTGTTGGAGACACACCGTGTCGTGTTGGGGTAGGTGTGAGGGTCCTTGCGCATGTGACAACAACTAAATCCAATATAGATCTTGGAAATATTTTCGCAATTGCAGTGGCTGCTAAGGCTGGTTACTTGAGTGGCCGAATAGAGGTTATTAAGATTGGTATAGATTCACCGCAGTTAAACTTTGTCTTGCCGCCACCAACAGATATTAATGATGCGTCATTGCAAAGTGCACTGCAGGCAGTTAGCGCTGTCAGGGCTCGTCTTTATGATGCCAATACTAAGCTTACGCCACATGTACTGGCCGTCCAATTCAAACCGATAAATGAAAGTGCAGTTAAAAAGCTTTGATAGACTAGAGTCCCGTTCAGCAAAAACGCCCGGCGCTGGGCCGGGCCTTAACTTCTAGTCAGCTTCTCGCTGGAAGTTCATTGGCAATTGAGCCATTGCCTTTCGATGCTCGAGGACTTTTATGACTGTGTAATCTGTTTTAAACTGCTCGCCGGACAAGGACTGAACTCTGCGAAGACGAACCTTTAAGATATCGCCTTTTGTGAAGCTCGTAGCACTAGCCGCCACTTGAGAAATAAATGCTTCGTCAAGCATGTCGGCATAGAAAACGCTTGCTCCGTCATTGAAACGCCACTTATTCCCTTCCTGAAAAGAAATACTCACAATTTGAAGGTTCACATCGAACTCATCATCAGAAAGCGATTCAGATTCCGGTTCGGGCGTCTTGAAATAAGGCCTCTCAGCCTTTGTTATCTCAATAAATCTGTCAGTCTGCTTCAAATTGGTAACTGCGAATGTGTCAATACCATCAGCCTCAAGTGGCTTGAGCACACCTTCCAGCGCCTGGCGAACACGAAATTGGCGGTATAATGCTAGGACTTTCTCCTCGGTTTCAAGTGCCCCGTCATCCATAACTACTCGAACCCTGCCGTTATCCAGCAGTACCACCTGATTGATCCTACGACCCCGAATTTTCTTGATCAGCCAGAGCAATCCGGCACCACCAGCGATCGCATTTCCAGCGTTGTCTTGGATGAGACCAATCCATTCCAGAAGCTCTTTCGCGTTAGCAACCGATTCGTTGGAAAAAAGGTTGTGGGCATGCTGAAGGAGCGATTGAATCACTTCAAGTTCAATGCCAAAACATCCGGTCTTGAAAGTGGCTTTAACCTGAACAGCCACTTGAGCCCGGCCATCGTTGATGACGGAGTTGGCCTCCTCAAGTAGGGTGCCTAGGGCTAGGAGAGCTGGTGCAAGTTCGCGCACGTCCATCTCGCTGTTAGCGAGGGCCGGGCCATCGTAGAGAACGTTGAAGGATGCTTTACTCATGTCGTCCATTGTTGCTTCCGTGCGTGATTCTGTCTATTTGTGCGTACGGTTGCCTGTCTGAAACCGACCAAGCATCAGGTGAAGGAAGCTCGGCATCTCGTCACGATAATTTCGTCAATATGTTCAGCGGTCAATTTTGCGATTTTTTTGCCAAATCACGACAGCCGTGAGTGTCAATTGATGGCAAATGCGAGATCACGGCTACCGAGAATACATTGCCCACCAGAACACATGTCCCAAAATCGATATCTGCTGCTCCTGGATCTGCTGGAACGTGTAGTCCTCGTCCGGATGCTCATCACGATTGAAGCTGCGAAGGCGAATTCCGATCGGAATGCGGTAAACCTGTTTCACACGCAGCTGCCCGTTATGGTTAATGGCGTACATCTCGCCGTCGACAATGTCGCTCAGGGAGTTTTTCCCAACGTTCACGCCAACCGTAGCACCATCGCGCAGCACGGGCACCATGCTGTTGCCGCCTACCTTGACGCACTTCGCGTTGCTGAACTGAACGCCGTTGTGGCGCAGATCCTTCTTGTTGAAGCGCAGTCGCGAGTTTGCGTTTTCTTCAATCGCAAACCTGCCAGATCCAGCCGCCAGCTCTACTTCGTGAAGGAAGGGGACGTAGACCTCGTCGTCATCGAGTGGGGTTTCGTCGTCCCAAGTTTCGATGGTGCCAAGTTTTACGCTTGGCTGTATGCGGTCTTGCTGCACGCTGGCGACGGTGGATAACAGTCGAGAGCTGACCTCGCTTGCATCAAAGTTGAGCGCCTTAGCGAGCTTCAGCAGCGCTTCCACATTTAATGGCACCTTCCCGGTGGCGTATTGGCTGAATGCACTTTGCCCAGACCATCCACACGCTTCAGCAACGTCCGCCTGCGTCAGGCTGCGCCCGGCAGCTTTTGCAGCTAATTTTCGCTGTTCGTAGATAGCTTTGAGCCTGGCGCTCTCGGCGACTTCTTCGGGGGTGAGGGGGCGACGTATTTTCATACGTACAAGAGTATTAGCAGAGCTGATATCCAAGCAAACAGCGCTGCTAGTATTTTGTTGCTGATAAAAAGCAGCGCTGCTACTATCCATGGCAGATATCAAGCCGTGGAAATTCCATGAAAAAGATCCCTTTGAGCAAATACCTAGAAGAGCACGGCACTCAAGCCGCGCTTGCTGCTGCTCTCGGCGTGAACCAGAGCGCGATCTCGCAAATGGTTCGAGCCGGCAGAAGCATTGAAATCACCCTTTATGACGACGGCCGGATTGAGGCGAACGAGATTCGCCCGATCCCTGCGCGCCCTAAACGCACAGCAGCTTGAAACATTCATTGCTGACTGCCTGAACAAATGATCGCCCACGCACTGGCAGGGCGCCACGGAAACAAATTTGAGGTTTTACGAATGGAAGATTTTCTGCGGGCCTGCCAGAGCGCTGTGCTGGACAACGAAGCCAAGACCCTTGCTGCAAAGATGGGCGTTCCTCACGTTGGACTGCTTCAGCGCGCCAATCCGGACAACGACGCACACCACCTGACTGTGGAGCATTTGTTCGGGATTCTGTTGCACACCGGCGACATACGACCTCTGACAGCACTGGCAAACGAGTTTGGTTTCGAGCTCGTTGCGAAAGCCGCGCCGGAACCTCAGGCACTCACCAAGTCGCTGATCAATGTCGGGAAAGAAGTGGCGGATCTGACCATCGCGGTTCACCAGGCGCTCGACGACGACCACGTCAGCGGCTTCGAAAAATCCATGATCCGCCAAGAGATCAACCACGTTCGGCAAAGCTTGGATGTGATGGACGCCTCGGTTAAGGCCGCCTGAGGAGTTTGCGCATGCGCAATCTTTATTCCGGCTGTCGCGCAAAAAATCGAAAAAAAAGGGGCCATCAACAGCACTGTTGAAGAAATGGAACAAATAACAGACACAAAAAAGCCGACGGGCAATGTCGGCTGATTCGCAAAACTAGAGAGGCCCGATTATGCACAGCCAGCCAAATTCCAGCAATACCCCGAACAATGTCGCGACACGTTTTAACAAATCGCAAAACGTGTCGCGTACCACCTCAGTAATTCCTTTCGACTTCGATGGTGGCGCCATCCGCGTCATAACCGACGAGCTCGGCGACCCGTGGTTCGTCGCCCGTGATGTTGCCGATGCGCTCGGTTATGCCAAGCCAGAGAACGCGATCTCCCGTCACTGCAAGGCCGCGACCACTACCCCGAAACAGGGTGGTGGTTTCATGACCGTAATTCCTGAGCGCGATGTCTATCGTCTGGTGATGCGCTCTAAGCTGGTCGGCGCCGAACGTTTCGAGGAATGGGTGGTTGGTGAGGTTCTGCCTAGCATCCGCAAGACCGGGAAGTTCGACGCCGCCAGCCCAAGCAGTTCAAAGGTTGTCGGGGAACTCGCGCTCATGGAGTGTTACACGCGCCTGCTCAAGCCTTCACCATCCAGCCAAGTGATGATGCTGGCGAAGATCGCCACCAATAACGGTCTGGAGTCGAGCTTTCTGCCGGGTTACGCGATCGATGCCGCGCCAGATGCCACTGGCGGCAGCTCGATGCCGACGAAGGCGGTCACCGCGTTGATCAAGGAAAACGGCATCGCTTGCACAACGCGGGCGTTCAACCTTGCTCTTGAAGCCCACGGTTTCCTCAAGCAGCTCCAGCGCAAAAACTCCAAGCAGGAAATGGTCGACTTCTGGTCGGTGACTGACAAGGGCCTGGCCTACGGCAAGAACCTCACCAGTCCTCAATGCCCCCGCGAAACACAGCCTCATTGGTACGTGGATCGTTTCCCTGAATTGGCCAAACTGGTCGGGAAGGCCTGATATGCAATTCACCGTCACGATCAATCAGGTGAAGGCGCTGGAGTGGGGGCTGAACTCTCAGCAGGCTCTGCTGTTCGCCTTCGTCTACGGCTGCCCGAGCTGGACCAAGCCAATCAAGACTGACGACGGGATCTTCTTCGCGCTGAGCAAGGCCAAGATCATCGAGGAGCTGCCGCTGCTCACTGACAAGCCAGACACTGCTTACCGCATGCTGAAGGCCCTGGAAGAAGCAGGTTTGATTGAGCTTTCTAGCACTTCGAACATCACGCTGTTCCGCCTGACAGAGAAGGCGATCGAGTGGAACCAGAAGCTCGACGGGTCGGAAAAATATCCGACCCCACCAAAGAACGAAGGTCGGAAAAAAATCCGATCTACCCCTGAAAAAAATCCGATCAAGGTCGGAGAAAAATCCGAGCAAGGGTCGGAAAAATCTCCGACAAATCAGGATACCAATCATCAGGGTACCAATCAGGATACCAGTCAGGACTTGCAAAGCAGCCCGGACAAGCCGGCCCGCAATCTGGTTCTGGTGGTTGATCGCACCGATGCGCCACGGGTTGAGATTCCCGCTGACATGCCGGGCCCCAAAGACCAGTCCTGCAAAACCTTCAAGGTCTGGGCGAACTACGCAATGGCCTACCGCAAGCGCTACACCACTTGGCCGGTGTGGAACGCCAAGGTCGGCGGCCAGCTTGGTCAACTGGTCGACCGCCTCGGTGCCGATGTCGCTCACCACGTCGCTGCTCACTTCCTGAAAACCGCCGATGCCGCCGTGCTGCGGAAGTGCCACAGCCTCAACGAACTGTTGGCCAACGCCGAGAGCTACCACACCCAGTGGGTGACCGGTCAGCGCATCAACGGGACAACTGCCCGCCAGATGGAGCGGACCGAAGCGAACGTCTCCGCCGCTGAACAAGCCGCGCAAATGGTTTTGGCCAAGCGCCAAGCGGGAGAGCGCAATGAATACCTCTGAGATGAACGATCAACAGGTTGCCGGGCTGGCTGCTGCGATCTGCGCCACCGCCGAGGCCATGGGGCAGGAAATGAACCCGGGCACTGCGGCGATGATGGCCGAAGACCTCTGCGCTTACTCGGTGCCCGCCGTGAAAGCCGCGCTGAAGGCCTGCCGCTTCGAGGTGAAGGGCAAGCTGGCGATGGCCGACATCCTCCAGCGAGTGCAGGCAGCTGACGGCAGACCAGGTAAAGACGAAGCATGGGCGATCGCCATGACCACGAACGACGAGTTCGAAACCGTGGTGCTGACCGACGAAATTCAACTCGCTCTGGCCGCTGCAAAACCTGTCCTCGATGCCGGCGACAAGGTCGGTGCGCGCATGGCGTTCAACAGCGCTTACGAGCGTTTGGTGGGTCAGGCTCGGGAGGACAACAAACACGTCAATTGGCACGTGTCGGTCGGCTTCGACGCCAACCGCCGCACGCAGGCGATTACTAAGGCTGTGCAAATGCAGCGCATCCCACAGGAACGCGGGCAGCTTTACCTGGCCGACTTGAGTGTCGCACCGATTACTGAAGACGGCCGTGCCGTCGTTGCGCTGCTCACCGGTGATGTAACCCGACCTTCGCCAAAACTGCGCGAGAAGCTCGCCGCGGTGAAGGATTCGATGCTCGCCATGCGCCAAGCATCGGCCGAGGAAAAAACAGAACTGCGAATTCTGGCAGCCAATGAGCTGGCGGATCGCCGGGCGCTGCTGATTCAGCAGGCCGAACAATTGGAAGCAAGGAGTGCGGCTCAATGAGCATCGATAAACAAAAACTCCAGAAGCTGCTGTGGGCCGAAGCCGCGTCATTCCGTGCCGACTGCGCAGACTGGAAGCGCAACACTGAGGCGCTGCAGGACTTTCTCGGTGAGAAGACAGTGGAGGAGGTGGCGCTGGAGCTGTTGGCCGAGAACGAACGACTGACACAGCAACTCGGTGAACTGATCGACGGATTGCCCAACAAGGTGGCCGCCCATGGCTGACAAAATCTCCGTGAACTGTCAGGCAAAACTCTCCGAGGCCATCACGAAGCTCAGCGCCATGTATCGCGACAAGAAGTTCGTAGTGGTGTCGCTGCGCCCAGGGAAGGATCGCACGCTCGACCAGAACCGGTTGTGGTTCGCGATGTACAAACGCATCGCGGAGATGACCCAGATTGGCGACGAGGCCGACGCCCGCCGTTACTGCAAGTTGCACGTCGGCGTGCAGATCCTGCTGAACGAGGACGCCGGGTTTCAGGCTGAGTGGTACCGGGTGATGCGCCATCTTCCTTACGCGACAAAGCTGGAAATGATGGGGGGCTGCCATTTGTTCGGCCCGGACGGTTTCCCGGTGACCAGTCTTTTCAATCGAGCCCAGGGCGGGGCGTACACCGACCGCATCGTCGCACGCTTCGCTCCGCAGGGCGTGTACTTCGATGATCTGCTGAGCCAGGAGGCTGCATGACGATTGAACGGAAGCAGCCCAAACCGAAGAAATGCCGTGTTGCCACCTGCAGGGCCTCATTCGTCCCTGCGCGGCTGGGTCAGGCTGTGTGCAGTCCAGCCTGCGCGCTGAAGGACGCACATCGGAATGAGCAGAAGGCGAAGAAGGCCATCGATCAGCGGAACCGCCGCGAGATCGAGGTCCGTAAGCAGAAGCTGAAGACCAGGGCGGATCACCTGCGCGAAGCCCAGGCCGCGGTGAACGAGTACGTCCGCCTGCGTGATGCGCA
The DNA here is from genome assembly GCF_059716105.1 of Pseudomonas sp. LBUM1652. Classification (NCBI taxonomy): domain Bacteria; kingdom Pseudomonadati; phylum Pseudomonadota; class Gammaproteobacteria; order Pseudomonadales; family Pseudomonadaceae; genus Pseudomonas; species Pseudomonas sp. LBUM1652. The sequence goes on from NZ_CP166804.1 coordinate 2,379,094, forward strand.
CCTTCCGTGCATCAGCTGCGACTCGATGCCGAACGACGACGACCTCATGACCGGCAGCCGCTGGGACGCCGGGCATTACCGATCCGTCGGAGCATGTCCGGAGCTGCGCTTCGAGCCGCTGAACATTCACCGCCAGTGCGTGAAGTGCAATCGCAACCTGTCCGGCAACGCGGTGGAGTACCGCATCCGACTGGTGCTGCGCATCGGCGCCGAGAAGGTGGCATGGCTTGAAGGGCCTCATCCGGCCTGCAAGCACACCGTCGAAGAAATCAAAACCATCAAGGCCGAATACCGGGCCAAGACCCGAGAACTGAAAAAGGGGCAGGCAGCATGAAATTGATCAACGCACGTCAAGCGTGGACAGACGCACAGCATGAGTCGAACGCCTCAATCAGTGCGGCAGCGGCTGACCGGGCAAAATCCGCGACTGTCGTCCGGAAGGAAAAGGCCGCGCTTCGAGAGATCATCTTTGCCGCACAGGGCGAGGATAAGGAAGAACGCATCATGGCTGTGCGCCAGAAGATCCACATTGCCGAGACGCGCCGAACTCCTATTGGCCGTTCGACACATCGAGCCGCCCATCTGGTGACAATGGGGAAGGTGCAGAAGGCAATCGAGTCGCTGCCATTTCAGGTGCAGCAGCTAGGGCACTACCTCTACCACCCGTGCATGACCGTCGTGCACATGCTCAACGCCGAGAAGCTGATCTGGTCGGATACAGACTTCGGTGCGCTCACCGATGCCAAGGCGGCGAAGGTGCATTGCCTGATCACCGTTGCGCTCCAGTCCTACAAGTCTGAAGCAAACGGTGGCGATGCTTGGGGGCCGGCTCGAGTGTCTGACGCCATGATGAAGCTGTACGGGATCGCTATCCAGCCCAAGCACTGGGATCGCGACTGGCTCGACATCTGGAATTTCCTGCGGAATGCTATCGAGGAAGTGGATATTCAAGCTCAGGAGCCAGTTTGGCAGGTTATTCACGCAGAAAAATCAGAGGATGCGGCATAAAAGTGTTGCCATGGTGGGGAATTTGATGTACTTTTCCCACACTGCGCAACTTACCTCCAGCGCACGACCACTTCGAAACCCGGCCACCGCGCCGGGTTTTGTGTTTTTGGTCTCGGTGTTGGTATGCTCCTTGCGCTGCCAGATGGCAGTCGAACAACCGTCGAGGAGCGACCTTTGAGAAGAAGCAAAGCAGCGGTTCAGTTGATTCTGCAAAAAATTGGTGCGCTTCCAATGCAGGGCGAGGTGCTTGCATCAACTATTGCCCAAGAATACAGCAAGCCATATACGCCAGAGGCTAGAGAGTCCTATTTCGCAGAAGCGATGTATGCAGCAGAGCTTTTGGTTAAAAACCGATATGTAGAGGCGCTTGGGGCCGCGGCGGTCAAAGGGACCGGGATTTACTACACTGACTATCTTTTTACCGAACTTACTTGGCTTGGCCATGATGAGCTTGATCGAATCGATCCGACTCAAACCAGTTAGAAATTTGTAGTTCGCCTGAAACCCGGCCTTCGTGTCGGGTTTTTATTGCCTCAAATTCAACCTTCCGGAGGTGCGCATGAAGCTGCAAGCCAAAAACAATCTCCTGGAGCGCGCCAGAACTGCTTGGGAGGCGGTCGCACGCCAAGTTGGCGAGACCGACTTCTCGCGCCATCCGCGCACCGGTGAGTATCTGCACCCCGGTGTCGTCATGGGTTGGCGCATCCATAAAAAGAATCTGTAGTTTCACCTGTAGCCAGAGCTGCCCTCGGGAATGCCTGGACGTCGATAGCCGGATAGTGCGACTTACGGAATCAACGCCGGCAGCCCGCGCACCCTGACCTCAAACTAGCTTTCGGGGTGGCGCGAGACTGGATCAGCGAGATCGATACAAAGGGGCGTCGACGTTGAGAAGGCCTTTGGCCGACAGCTCGGAAAGACGAGCGCACCTATTCAGGGCCTCTGCACTTGCAGGGGCTTTTTCGTTCTTGTCTCTGATAGAGTGGCACTTTGTCATCGCGGATGGGAATCTTATGTCGAAGTACCACATCAATGAAGGTCGTGGCTCCAGAACCGGCCAGAAACTCTATCAGGTGTTCATCGGCGGGAAGACCATTGGCAATCCGCATCCATCCCGAGAACAAGCCGAGGGCTATATCAAGCTTCTTGAGCAGCGTGATGCGGAAGCTGAGGCCGAGCGCCAGAGGGAAGCCGAGGTTGGGCTCCATCAGGAGGCTGAGGCGGAGAGGCAGCGGAAGAAAAGCAGATCAGGTCCGTCCTTCGGGATGTGACAATCCCACACCAAGAGCCCGGCTTTTTGCCGGGCTTTTTTATTCCTGACTCCCTGACGGGGAGGAACTGAGATGTCAAACATGCCAGACAAACCAGACACATGGGCGATAGCGCTTGCGTGGTTGAGCCAGCATTCGCCAATCCTCTATGCGGCTGCGCTGTCCTGCGCGATGGCCGTCTTGCGGATCACTTACGGTGGCGGCACTCGTCGCCAGATGCTGGTGGAAGGCGCCATCTGCGGCGGCCTGACCCTGACCATCATCAGCGGCCTAGACTTTTTCGGCCTACCACAGAGCATGGCCACTTTCGCTGGCGGCTGGGTTGGCTTCTTGGGTGTCGAAAAGATCCGCAACATCGCGGATCGGGTGACTGACTTCAAGCTTCCGACCCGCAAGGCGGAGTAAGTCGCGACACGTTTCGCGAGTAAGCAAATTGTGTCGCGACGCATTAAGGCTATTTTCTAGAAGCGAAGCACGCTTGTAGAGATTGCTGATGCAGACGCACCGACTCGCTCAGTTCTGCTCTGCGCCTGTCTGAGAACCCTTCAGAGTCAGCTCTCGCTAGAGTTGCTTCAGTAATGTAAAGAGTCATGCTTATAGAATTACACTGATCGTTTTGGATAGCGGTAAGCTTCTCCTGAGTGGATGCAAGTAGTTTGTCTCGTTGCGCGACAGCCTCTCGCCATTCAGCGAGCAATCCATTCAATTTGTCGTTGTTTTTTTGCAACTCTGAGGTGCGATTTTTCTCCGTGTCTAAAGAGCTTCGGAGCTGCCCGTAATCGACTCCACCCATCACAAGGGCGGTCAATCCACTCCCCACCAATGCCGCTATCGGTACAGCGACAGCTAAATTCGAAATTACTGACCAGAACTTACTTTGTGGTTGCTGCTGTTGGACTGCCATTTCCTTCCTTGCTCAAATCAGCCACCAAGGGCTCGGGTTAAAAGTTGTAAAAAATTGGTGCAGAAGTGAATCCTCGCCTAGATCTCCTGACGTGAGGATCATGTTAATCAACACTAACGGAATCAGTGCAGAGACGGAGACTCGGTGCGTTTTATGTATTCGGCCGCTAGCACTTGGTGACGAGCTTTCTCGTGTTTCTCATTTAGAGCCAGATATTCATCTTTCTCCTCAAATGTCCCTTGGCGAAGGGGGTTGCTCAGGAGGTGATAGCGTTCAGATTCGTCTGAGGTCAGTCCAACAAAGATATCCCGCCCTTGTGAATCTGTGGATATGGCTCGCATTTCAAGTAGATAGTGTTTCTCGCCATCTGTGAATTTCAGCATAGGTCTTCTCCAAAAGATCAGCCCACACCAATACCGGCAACGCGCCACTATTTCAAGCTCAAGGTGATCCATGGACAGGCCATACCCTCCATCGTCACTGCTTGAGCTGTCCGAACTTTCCGACTTCGGCATTCGCCTGACGCCAGCGCCCGAAGTGTGGGAATGGCTCCAAAGCGAGATCCTTGCCGACACCGGTAGCATCCACAACGAAGAGCATGCCCATCTGATCGATGCGGACATTCGTGTGATGTGGGCATCTGCTGCCTTCACGAAGAAGGGGCGCACTGTGGTTGGCCAGGCTGAGCAGGTAGCGTTCCGCGCCGGTGGCTGGCAGAAGGCCCGGATGGAACAGCAGATGCTGGATTGGTTCGGCGACGTGCCGGCCTACATCATCACCCTAGCTGCCGATTACTGCGCCCAGTGCAGTGACGCTGACTTCTGCGCACTGGTCGAACATGAGCTGTACCACATCGCTCAAGCGACCGATCAGTACGGCGCACCCAAGTTCACCCAGGAAGGATTGCCCAAGCTTGAGATGCGCGGACACGACGTTGAAGAGTTCGTCGGTGTGGTCCGCCGCTACGGTGCGAGCTCTGACGTCCAAGCGTTGGTGGACGCTGCAAACAATCCTGCTGAGGTGGGCAAATTGAACATATCGAGGGCCTGCGGAACCTGTCTGCTCAAGTCGGCCTGATTCTGGACAGGCTCTGGACGGATGAAAATCTATGGCAGCACTTCAAAACGACGTGAAGGCCTTTATCGTTCAGGCCTTGGCGTGCTTCGACACGCCTTCACAGGTTGTTGAAGCCGTCCAAAAGGAATACGGGATATCGGTGACTCGCCAGCAGGTTGAGACACACGATCCCACGAAGACATCAGGGAAAGGCCTGGCCAAGCGCTGGGTGACGATGTTTGAAGATGCCCGTAAGCGCTTTCGAGAAGAGACGGCAGAGATTCCGATAGCCAACCGAGCGTTCCGGCTCCGCGCCATGAACCGGTTCGTCGAGCGAGCCGAGACAATGAAGAACATCGGCCTCGCCATGCAGATCCTCGAGCAGGCTGCGAAGGAGGTCGGCGACGTCTATGTCAATCGCAACCGAAAGGACGAGCCTGACGATGAACCGGCAATCCCGACGCGCATTCAGGTCGATGTAGTGGATGCGAGGAAGCCGAATGCCGAGCCTTAACGTTCCGCAGTCGCAGTTCCTCCTGTTGCCCCACAAGTTTCGCGCATTCGTTGCTGGTTTCGGCTCCGGGAAGACCTGGGTCGGATGCTCAGCGCTCAGCAAACATTTCATGGAGTGGCCGGGCGTCAACGCTGGTTACTTCGCACCAACTTACCCCCAGATCCGCGACATCTTCTATCCCACGATGGAGGAGGTGGCTTACGACTGGGGGCTGAAGACCAAGATCAACCAGGCGAACCATGAGGTTCACATTTACAGCGGCCGGCAGTATCGCGGCACTGTGATTTGCCGTTCGATGGAGAAGCCGCAGACAATCGTCGGCTTCAAGATCGGTCACGCACTGGTGGATGAGCTGGACGTGCTGACGTCGATCAAGGCTCAGCAAGCCTGGCGCAAGATCATTGCCCGGATGCGTTACAACCTGCCCGGGCTCAAAAACGGCGTGGACGTGACCACGACGCCGGAAGGCTTCAAGTTCGTCTTTCTCCAGTTCGTGAAGCAGTTGCGCGACAAGCCGGCGCTGAAGGAAATGTATGGGCTGATCCAGGCCAGCACCTTCGACAACGAGCTGAACCTGCCAGACGACTACATCGCCTCGCTGATGGAGTCGTACCCCGAGCAACTGATTCGCGCTTACCTGAATGGCCAGTTCGTCAACCTGACATCCGGATCGATCTACCACGCCTACGACCGCAAGCTGAACCAGTGCTTCGACACTGTGCAGCCCGGTGAGCCGCTGTTCATTGGCATGGACTTCAACGTCGGCAAGATGGCCGCGATCACCCACGTCAAACGTGATCAGGGTCTACCGCGCGCCGTGGATGAGCTGATGGATGGCTACGACACGCCGGACATGATCCGACGGATCAAGGAACGCTACTGGGAACACACCGGCAACGACTACAAGAAAACCTGCGAGATCCGTATCTACCCGGACGCCTCCGGTGATTCGCGCAAGTCGGTCAATGCCAGCCTCACCGATATCGCCATGCTCAAGCAGGCGGGCTTCACAGTCATCGCGCCGGCGGCCAACCCGCCAGTCAAGGATCGGATCAACGCCATGAACGCCATGTTCTGCAACGCGCAGGGCGAGCGGCGGTACCTGGTCAATCCGTTTACATGCCCGACTTACGCCGACGGCCTTGAACAGCAGATCTGGGCACCCAACGGCGAGCCGGACAAGAGCCAAGGAAACGACCACGCCAACGACGGCGGCGGTTACTTCATTCACCGCGAGTACCCGATCATCAAACCGGTCACCGCTATCAAAATGGGATACGCCCGATGAGCAACGACGTCTCCTTCAAGCGGGCCGATTACATCGAAGCGCTGGATCGCTGGGCAACCGTGCGCGACGTTTGCGCCGGCCAGCACCGGGTTGTCGATCGATTGCCTTACATCAACGCTCACGATAAGTCGCCGGAGAACACAGATCGGAACAAGGCCTATCGCGAACGTGCGGTGTTCAAGAACGCCACCGGGCACACGCGTAACGGGCTGCTCGGTCTGGCGTTTCACAAAGACCCGACCCTGGTCGTTGCGAAGAAGATGGAGTATCTACAGGACAACGCGAACGGCTCCGGTGTGAGCATCTATCAGCACTCGCAGGGCACGCTGGAAAAGGTGCTTGAGGCTGGGCGCCACGGCTTGTACGTTGACTATCATCAAGACACCGGCACCGGTGGGCACTCGGTGATCCTGTCGTACTGTGCCGAAGACATCATCAACTGGCGCACGGGCATGGTGAACGGGCACAGCGTGCTGACCCTGGTGGTGTTGCGCGAGTCGCCGGAGATCGAAGACGGCTTCGGCTTCAAGGTGGTCGAGCAGTACCGGGAACTGGCCCTCGAGGATGACGGATTTGTCTGTCGTGTTTGGCGCCGGTCAGGGCCGAAAGGTGGCGGGCCGCTGGCCGTTGTTCAGGAATTCAAACCCACCGGCGCCGCCGGACGCCTGAAGGAGATCCCGTTCACCTTCGTCGGCGCACAGAACAACGATCCGAGCATTGACGAGTCGCCGCTCTACGACATCGCCATGATCAACCTAGGCCATTACCGGAACAGTGCCGACTACGAAGATAGCGTCTTCTGGTGCGGCCAGGCTCAGCCATGGATTTCCGGTCTGGACGAACAGTGGCGCGACTGGATGGAGAAGAACGGCGTTTACGTCGGCTCACGTGCACCGATGATGCTGCCAGTTGGAGGTCAGTTCGGATACGCCCAGCCATTGCCGAACACGCTGGTGAAGGAGGCGATGGCCGACAAGAACCAGATGATGATCGAACTGGGTGCTCGCATGGTGGTTGCTTCGCTGGCCACCAAGACCGCGACCGAGTCGCGCGGCGATCAGTCAGCATCGACATCGGTGCTCGCCGGCTGCGTGGCCAACGTCAGTGAGGCGTACACCCGAGCGATCATGTGGTGCGGTCAGTACATGGGAATCTCCGACAAGGTCGCTTATCAGATCAATCAAGAGTTCGTGGAGCTGACTGCCGATCCGCAGATGATCACAGCCTTGGTTGGCTTGTGGCAGAACGGCGGCTTCGCTAAAGCAGACCTGCGTGCCTACCTGCGCAAACTGGGCCTGATCGCGCCGGAGCGAACCGACAAGCAGATTGACGGCGAGCTGGAGGAGCAGGGCGACGGTCTGGGCTTGGATGACGAGGACAAATTAGATGGCGGCAAACCAAGCAATCCTTGATGCCACGATCCGGCACGCGGTGTTTCTCGAAAAGCTGAAGGCAGGAGAGGTCGGCAAGTTCGCACCCTTTCTCAAAGAGATTGACCGCTCGATTCGTGATCGGCTCACGCAGTCAGATCTGACCGAGTACAACGTGAAGCGTCTGGAGGCACTGCTCAAGGAGGTCGATAGCCTGCTGCTGGGCATTTTCGACCGGTTCAGCACGCAACTGAATCTTGACCTGATCGATATCGCTAACTACGAGGCTGAGTTCGAAGCTACGAGTTTGGCCAAGTCTGCCCCCGTTGGCGTCTCGCTGGATGTGGTTGCGCCGACCGCAGCGGCTATCCGCACCGCGGTGCTGACCAATCCCCTCAGTGTGCGCGGCACCGGCGGCAGTAAGCTGCTGAAGTCGTTCATCAAGGGCTGGACCAGTGCCGAGCGCGAGCGCGTCACCGGCAGGATCCGGCAGGGCTACTTCGAAGGGCAAACGAACTTTCAGATCATCCGAAACATTCGCGGCACCAAGGTAGCCGGGTACAAGGACGGAGTTCTCGCCACCACCAACCGCAATGCCAGCACGGTCGTGCACACGGCGATTCAGCATGTGTCTTCACAAGCTCGCATGGAGGTCGCCAAGGCCAACACGGACGTCGTTTCCGAGGTCGAGATGGTCGCTACGCTGGACAGCAAGACCAGCCAACAGTGTCGGTCGATGGATAAACGAAGGTTTCCAGTCGAATCCGGGCCGCGACCACCGTTTCACCCAAATTGCCGCACTACGTTCGTCCTGCTGACCAGGCTCAGCGAGATGTTCGCCAAGGGCGCTACACGGGCGGCGGTGAGCGCTGATGGAGCGGGGCAGGTAAGTGCGAGCCTCGACTACTACCATTGGCTTCAGCAGCAGCCGGCGTCGTTTCAGGATGTGGCAATCGGGCCGGTGCGGGCAAAGCTGTTCCGCGAAGGCGGCTTGAGCGTCGAGCGCTTCGCGGAGCTGCAGCTTGATCGGAACTTTAAGCCAATTACTTTGGCTGAAATGCGCATTCTAGAGCCTCTAGCATTTGACCTCGCCAAGATATAGGCTCCTGTATTCACAACAAAGGAGCGAAACATGTTCGAAGCACCATTTTGGGGTCGCATTGACGCAATTGATGGAGAAAGGGTACTTCTCAGAGCTCGCTATGCGTCTTATCAGGCATATGAAGCCGGGCAACCGCATATCGACGTAGTGGATGCCAATGAGCGTCCAGTGACCATTCTGGAACCTCGGTTCAAGTACAAGCTAGAGTCCGGCGCCATCGTTGTAACTAACGAGGCTCACGCCGTTTAACTTACAAAAGATTTCAATAAAAACCCGCTCCGGCGGGTTTTTTTATGCCTGCAAAGTGGGCAACACATACCCAAGGGGTGCATCAACGTGGCAGAAGAAAACGAAATCGACCTGGACAATCCGGCAATCAAGGCCGCTATCGCGACTGCCGTTGAAGCTTCCGTTTCTGGTCTGAAAACCAAAAACTCCGAACTGCTGGGCAAGCTGAAGGACACCACTACCAAGCTGTCGCAGTTCGAAACCCAATTCGAAGGCATCGATATCGACGCGGTGAAAGGCTTGCTCAGCCGGGCCGGCCAAGACGAAGAAACCAAGCTGCTGACTGAGGGCAAGGTAGACGAAGTCTTCAACCGTCGCACTGAGCGGCTGCGTGCGGACAACGACAAGCAGTTGAAGGCCCTCACTACCCGAGCAGAAAAGGCCGAGGCATTCGCTGCCAAGTTCCAGGGCAAAGTCCTGGGCGACTCGGTACGCGGTGCTGCGCTGAAAGCCGGCGCACTGCCGGAAGCAACCGACGACATCATCCTGCGCGCCAAAGGCGTGTTCTCGCTGAACGAAGAGGGCGAAGCGGTCGCCGTTGATGAATCCGGCCAGGTCATCCTCGGCAAAGACGGTAAGTCTCCTCTGGCTCCGCTCGAATGGGCGGAATCTCTGCGCGAAAGCGCACCTCATCTGTGGCCAAGGGCCTCAGGGACTCAAGCCCCGGGCGGGGGTGGCAGCCAGGCTGCATTCAAACGCTCCGAAATGACTGCTGAGCAAAAGCGCGATTACCAGCGCAAGCACGGCCAAACCGCATATTTGCAATTGCCCAAGTAAGGGGATTCACCCATGGCAACGACTGTTAACAGCGACCTGATCATCTACAACGATGAGGCGCAAACTGCATACCTGGAGCGTGTCCAGGACAACCTTGATGTGTTCAACGCATCGTCCAACGGTGCGATTGTGCTCGACAACGAGCTGATCGAAGGCGACTTCCGCAAGCGTTCGTTCTACAAGATCGGCGGCTCGCTGGAGCATCGCGATGTCAACTCTACCGGCAAAGTGACCGCGAAGAAGATTGGCGCCGGCGAAGCCGTTGGCGTCAAAGCACCTTGGAAGTACGGTCCGTACCAGACCACCGAAGAGGCCTTCAAGCGCCGCGGTCGTCCGGTCGATGAGTTCTCCCAGATCATCGGCGCCGACGTTGCTGACGCCACACTGGAAGGCTTCATCCAGTACGCCACTGCTGCGCTGCGCGCTTCGATCAGCTCCAACGCTGACATGGTGGTATCGGCCAACATCGAGACCGACGGCAAGAAGACCCTGACCCGTGGTATGCGCAAGTTCGGCGACAAGTTTGGCCGAATTGCTCTGTGGGTCATGCACTCCAGCGCTTACTTCGACATCGTCGACGAGGCGATCGCGAACAAGGTCTACGAAGAAGCCGGCGTCGTCATCTACGGCGGCTTGCCGGGCACTCTCGGCAAGCCAGTGCTGGTGACCGACACCGCGCCGGCTGATGTGATCTTCGGCCTGCTGCCCAATGCCGTGGTGATCACTGAGTCTCAGGCGCCCGGTTTCCGTTCGTACGCGGTGAACGACGAAGAGAACCTCGGCATCGGCTACCGCGCTGAAGGCACCGTCAACATCGATGTCCTCGGCTACAGCTGGAAGGAAACCGCTGGCGGCGCAAACCCTACACTTGCCGCTGTGGGTTCGGCCGCGAACTGGGTCAAGCATTCCAACAGCAACAAAGTGACTGCTGGCGTGCTGATCACCCTGACCACCACGCCACCAGCCGGCGGCTGATACTGGCCCTGACAGCGGCCAGCGATGGCCGCTACGGAGACTTTTATGGAACTGGTTTACTCCACTCAGAATTCGGACTTCGATCCGGAAAAGCGGTACCGCAATCCGGCGCACTTTGATCGGCCTGAAGCGGGTGTGACCCACGCAGTTGTGATTGGCGACTGGCCGAAAGTGGTCGACGCCTATGAGGCATTGGGCGTCGAAGTTTCGGTGACGGAGCCTTTGATTAGCCAAACGGTTGAATCGAATGGTGCCGAAGCCATTGCCAGACTGGAGCAGGAAAACGACATCCTCCGCGCTGAGCGTGACGGCATCCTTCGACTGATCGAAGCCGCCGAGGGGCAATCGGAGCTGGAACATCCGGGCGCGGGCGAACTGTCGATCCGCCTGTTCGGTGCGCTGAAAGCCATTCATGAGGGTTTCGAAACCCTTACGGGTGAACGTGACAACATGGCGGGCGAGGTTGAATCTCTCCGCGCTGAAGTCGAACGCCTGAAGTCAGCAGCGGAACCGGTCGACAATGCCGAGAAGATCGCCAGCCTCAAAGCGCAGCTCGACGCTGCCAAAGTGCCGTATCGGGCGAACGCTTCGGTAGAATCGCTTGAAAAGGCAGTTGCTGATCTGCAGCAGGCGTAATAATCCGGGTGCCCGGTAACTGGGCATCCGATCCAGAACACCACAGCGAGCTGATTCATGACTCTCATCATTGAGGACGGTACCGGCAAGCCTGACGCCGAAAGCTACGCATCCGCCGAAGACCTGGCCATGTACGCCGTGAAGTTCGGCGTGACCATCCCGGTGGAGGTGCCAGCGCAGGAAGCGCTGCTGCGTCGGGCCGCTCTGGCAATGGACGGTATGACGTGGAAAGGGCGGAAGACCAATAGCGAGCAGGCCCTGTCCTGGCCGCGCCGGGACGTTGAGCTGGACCGCGAGATCAAGCCAGACAACTACCTGCCGGCGCGGATCCAGTACGGCCAGATGGCGCTGGCTGCCGAGATCCACACTGACGACGTCGACCCGATCGAGAAGCGCAAAGGCGCGGTGACGCTTGAGCGTGTCGAGGGCGCGGTAACCCGCGAATACGCGACCATCCCAAACACCAGTGGCCGACTGTTACCGGCGGCGCCGGACCGACCGAGCGCCACGCAGTTTGCTGACTATCTACAGAAGCGCGGACTGTTCGCAGTGCGCGCATAGCTGAAGCGGAGCCACCATGGCCTTCTACGACGAAATGGCCGTGATGGCTCTGGAGATGATCACAGAGTTCGGCCAGCCGGTGACCATTAGCAAGACGCAGCCGGGCGAGTACGATCCTGAAACAGGTGGCGATTCACCGGGCGCCACCATTGAACAGGCCGCCCAAGGCATCCTGCTCGACTTCACCGGTCAGGAATTCCAGAACAACAGCCTCATCAAGCAGGGCGACAAGAAGCTGAAGATCGCCGCGCAGGGGCTGGAGTGGGTGCCGGACCTTCTGAACAAGGTGATCATTCAGGGGCGCACCTGGTCCATTGTGCCGCCGCTGAAAGAGGTGAATCCCGCCGGGACGCCGATCCTTTATGAGTTGCAGGTGCGGTCGTGAGCAAATACTCAGGCCTCAACGGCAGCTTTGCCGAGAACATCCGCCAGTTTGCCGAGCAGGCACAAGCCGGGCTCGACGCCACCTTCCGCGAAATCGTGATTGAGATTGGCAGTAGCGTCATCCGCATGTCACCGGTGGGCAACCCCGAGATCTGGGCCGCGAACGTGGCGCATCGCGCGACCAACACCCGCGCTGCCGATGACTACGATTTCAAGGTCGCCGTGCGCAACACCCTCATCAATCTCGACGAGAGCAATTTCACAAAAGCCGGCAAACTGAAGCGCGGCGTGAGGTACGCCAAGCCGCTGACAAAGACCGAGCGCGACCAGAACTTCAACGTGAATGGACTGGTTGCCGGCAAGGATTACGTCGGCGGCCGATTCCGCGGGAACTGGCAGTTCTCGATCGGGGCGCCGGCAGAAGGCGAACTTGATCAGGTCGATCCGGCCGGCGGCGTCACGCTGGCGAAGCTCAGGCTTCAGGTCGAGCAGCTGACCATCGGGCAAACGGCGTACATCGTGAACAACCTGCCATATGCGGTGCCGCTCGAGTACGGCCATTCCAAGCAGGCACCGGGCGGCATGGTGCGTATCACGCTCGCGCGGTTCCAGCAGATCGTCGACGAAGCCATCAGGAACAACTAGGTATGAGCCATAACATCATCGCGTCGATCTTCGAGGCCAGACTGATTGCCTGGGCGAAGGCTTTGCCGACACCCATCAAGGTCGTCGTCGAGAACGAGGCCTATGAGCCCGGAAATGGTGTCACCTACCTGCGAGCCTTCACTCTGCCGGGCGACACCGCAAGCGGCACGCTCGGCGGCGATCACAAGCTCTTCACCGGTGTGTTTCAGGTCAGCGTCGTGACGCCAGCGGGCAAGTATCGCGGCACGGCCGGCGCTTTGGCTGACCAGATCGCCGTGCTGTTTCCGCTGTACGAGCGAAACACGAAGGGCGCGCTGACCGTGGTGACCATGACACCGGTTGACCAAGGGCCTGGAATTCCCGACGACACAACCTACACCGTTCCGGTTTCGTTCGCGTACAGGGCCGATACGAACTGAGCGACGTTGCGCTAAAATCCCGTGTTGTGAACAAGTGATCAGGTCTATTCGATGGATGAGGCAACAACGGCGCGCCTTCAGTGGCTGGACGAGTCGGCCAGCGATCACGGTTGGAACAATCGTGAGGAAATTAACGCGAGCGTGAGATGCATCTGCAGCGCTTGCGGCCAATGGTCAGAACCCGCCCAAATCACGAAGTGGTACAACGAGAAGCACGCCTGTTGCCCTCATTGCGGGCTGACTGGCGTTGTTATTGGCTCCGCGTCGGGGCTGCCGCTCGAGGAATACGAGAACTGTCGAATTCCTGAGTAGTGCCCCGCCGAATAATCCGCCCATTGGGCAAACCCAGAACCCGCCATTGAGCGGGTTTTGTCATTTCTGAAGAGAGGAAAATCCCATGGCCGGCATTCAAATGCCCAACGGCGCAACGTTCGAAATTGCTTCCGCCTATTGCTCTGCAATCCCATTCACTGCCCTGACCAATGCCAACCCGGCAGTGGCGACCGCGGCAGCGCACGGACTGGCCGAGGGCGACATCATCGCCCTCAGCTCTGGCTGGACCCGCCTTGACGGCCGCGCCGTGCAAGTCGGCGAGATTGCCAGCGGCACCTTTGCGCTCGATGGCGTGAACACCACGAACATTCAGCAGTATCCGGCCGGCTCGGGCGTCGGTGCCGCTCGCGAGGTGACGACCTTCACCGAGATCTCGAAAATCACCGAGCTCGGCTCGAGCGGCGGCGACCAGCAGTTTCTGACGTTCGGCTTCCTGGCTGACGATGATGACCGCCAGATGCCGACGACCAAGAACCCGATCACGCTGACCATCACGGTCGCCGACGATCCGTCGCAGCCCTATGTCGATGTTTGCGAGGAGGCTGACGACGACAAGCAGGCCCGCGTTCTGCGCCTGAACCTGCCGGGCGGCAGCCGCATCATCTACAACGGCTACGTCTCGATCACTTCGACCCCGACCATGTCGCGCAACAACCTGATGACCCGCGTTATCAGCATCGCGCTGACCGGTCGCCCAACCCGTTACAGCGCCTCGGCGTAAGGAAGGCACATGGCAAAGTTCACACTCGCCCGGAATCCAACCTTCAACCACCTCGTCATGCTGCCAACGGTAGGTGGTGACCCGGTCAGCGTTGAGTTCGAGTTCAAATATCGCGATCGCACCGAACTGGCCGGGCTCTACGCGGAGTGGGGTGAGCGTCACAAGGCGCTCAAGGAGAAAGCGGAAGAGGCCGGCATTGAGCAGTTCACGGCTTTGCTGATTGATCTGCAGGTCGAGCAGTTGAAGGCGATTGTCGCCGGCTGGGATATCGCCGAAGAGTTCAACGACGAAAACCTGCGCATCCTGGTCAAATCAATCGCCGCCACGCCGGGCGCGGTGCTGGCCGCTTATTCCGATGCCTTCAGCAACGCACGCCTGGGAAACTCCTAAGCGTCTCCCGCAAGCTGTACGAGGCGGGGCCGTCAGCCGAATCGCTGGCGGCCTTCGGCCTTTCTCTTCGTGACATACCCGATGAGATCTGCGAGGTCTGGCCTGATGTGTGGCAAGCCTTCAAGGTCTTCGAGGCCATGGGCACCCAGTGGCGTACAGGCGCGTGCGGCGCTACCGGACTCGATTACACGTCAATTCGCCATGTCGCCGGCTTCCTCGGGCTTACCCGGTCGGAGGTCGCCGACGTCTTTCCAGATATCCGCGTCATGGAAGCCGAAGCCCTGCGGGTGATGGCGGAACAGAGGGACAGTAAATGAGCACCACTTTCGCGTCCCTCGGCATCGAGGTGAACTCCTCGTCGGCATCCACGGCGGCTGACGATCTCGACAAGTTGGTCGACTCGGCGGTCGATGCCGAAAAGGCGATTGATGATCTCGGCAAGTCGGGCGAAGGCCTGGCCAATACCGGCAAGAAGATCAGCCAGGCCGAGAACGAGGCTGCTCAGGGCATCGACAAGGCCACGGGCGCCAAAGAGCGTCAGGTCGATGCCAGCCGCAAGGCAGGTGCCAGCGCGGCCAGTGAAATCGCAATCATCAGCCAGCTCGACAAGGCGATGTCCGGCAACATCGGCAGCATGGAGCAACTGATCCAGGCTGAAGGCTTGCTGGAGCGAGCCAGGAAGGGCGGTCTCGTCACCATTGAGCAGCAGGAGTCCTATCAGGATCGGCTTGGCAAGGCATATGAGCGGATCGAGAAAGCTGAAGCCAAGGAAATGGCTCAGAAGCAGCGGCTGATCGATGCTGAAAACCGTCAGATCGAAGCGTTGAAGCGTACGGTCAACGGCATCGACCCGGTCACTGCGAAGCTGGCAAAGCTGGAGGCGCAGGAGAAAGCGCTCAACGATCTGTACAAGGCCGGCCAGATCGACGCGACTCGTTACGGTGAGGCGCTTGCGAAGATCGGTAAAGACCGTGACGGCCTGACCGCGACAGAAACTGCATTCGACAAGCTGAAGCTCGGCACCCGCCAGGCGCAAGAAAACGTGATGCAGTTGACCAATGCCCTGCAGTCTGGGGATTGGGGGAGTGGTGCGCGGGCTGTTGCTCAGTTGGGCGCTGGTGCGGGCGCGTCCGCCAAGAGCTTGGCCGCAGCACTGATTCCTGCCGGCTTGCTGGCCGGTGTCCTCGGCGCGCTGGGCTATGCCTACTTCGACGCACAGAAGCAGGCCCGCGAGTTCAACGTCGCCATCAACGGCGGATCGAACGATGCCGGTCAGAGCATTGCCAGTCTCAAGTTGATGGCCGAAACCACTGGGGCGATCACTGAGAACTTTGCGGGCGCTCGCGAGGCGGTGATTGCCCTGGCTTCCGGTGCCGCTACCAGCGGCGTCCAGATGCAGAACCTGGCTCAGGCCGCCGCAGCAATAGGTGAAGTGACAGGGAAGGGCGCTGGAGACATCGCCAAGTCGCTTGCGAATGCCGGAGACACCGCCACAGAAGCAGCGCAGAAGATCAGCGACCAGTATGGGCTGCTCACCTACGAGCAGTACCAGACGATCAAGGCGATTGATGATCAAGGCGACCATCAGCGAGCGCTAGACACTCTCAGTGAAGATCTCAATCAATCGGCCCAGCAACGCCTGAAGAGCTACCGCGAATCCCTGTCCGATATCGAACGCGATTGGGATCGAGTGAAGGTGGCCATCAAGGGCGCCTACGCTGAAGTCCGGTCAGAGATTTTCCCTGATCTGGCTAAACAGATTGAGATCACCCAACGTGTGCTGGATACCCGGAAGGGGGGCGGAGTTACAGGCGCTTTATCGAACGGACTGAGTTGGCTGAACTCTTCCTTGGGGCTGGGCGAGGGAGAAAACGACGATTCGACGCCGGCACTGGAGGCTAGGCTTGCAGGATTGAAGGCACGCTTATCAGCGAGCGAAAACAACACTGCCGCGACTGGCGAAGCGACTCGGGC
Organism: Pseudomonas sp. LBUM1652; assembly: GCF_059716105.1. Lineage (NCBI taxonomy): Bacteria > Pseudomonadati > Pseudomonadota > Gammaproteobacteria > Pseudomonadales > Pseudomonadaceae > Pseudomonas > Pseudomonas sp. LBUM1652. The sequence continues at coordinate 2,395,710 of NZ_CP166804.1, forward strand.
GAATAAGGAGCTGATCGCTGTCCAGAAGGATCTGGACAAGCAGATGGACAACCTTAATCCGCTCGCGAAGCGCCAGGAGGCCTACAAGAAACTCAATGATCAGTTCAAGACGCTTTATGAAAACGCCGATAAGACCGGTCAGAAATCCCCGTTGCTTGATGGCGTGTTCTACGACGGGGAGAAGTTCACTGGTGGAGCCTACGACAAGCTGCGCAAGGCGATTGACGAGCAGAAAAAGGACCCCAAGGCAGCGGCAGGCAGCGTCGATCTATCTGGTTTCAATGACTCGAAAAACGCGCTCAATGCCGTGCTCGCCGAGTACAAAAATGCTCAAAAGGATTTGGAGGCTTCACAAAAGGCTGGGCTGATCTCGCAGGCTGATTATCTGCAAGCTCGCGAAGCCATGATCGGCAACGAGCGCGACGAGGTCACTGCTGCGTATGAGGCTGAGATCGCCGCATTGGAAGCAGCTAAGAGCAAGGCAGGTACATCGGCCGCGCAGCGCATCCAGCTTGACCAGAAAATCGCCGACGCCCGGGCTGCCATGGTCAAGGTGCAGCAGGATGCTGACACCGAATTGAGCGTGCTGGCGAAGAACGAAGAAGGTCGGCTGAAGAAGCAGACCGAGGCCGTCAATACCTACAGCAGCGCGTTTCAGCAACAAGTCAAAACTCTGCGTGAGCAGGGCCAGCGTGCGGCGGCGGGCATCGGCCTGGGTGATCGTCAGCGCGATCTGATGAGCCAGCAAAACGGCATCGACGATCGCTTCAATCAGCAGAAGCTGGATCTGGCGAACCAGTACGGCGATGGCTCGCGCGGCATGAGCCTCGACGAGTACACGCAGAAGCTGGCGGCACTGAAGGTAACCCAACAGGACCTGCACGACACGGTTCAAGCCAACTTCGACGAGATGACGGTAGCCCACGGTGACTGGAGTGCCGGAGCGTCTTCGGCATGGCAGAACTACCTCGATTCCGCACGGGACGTTGCGGGGCAGACTAAGGGCTTGTTTACCAGCGCCTTCAGTTCGATGGAAGACGCGATCGTCAATTTCGCCATGACTGGGAAACTGTCGTTCGCAGACTTCACCAAATCGATTCTGGCGGATATGGCGCGCATTGCCACTCGGCAGGCCAGTTCGGCATTGCTGAGCAGTCTGGTTGGGGCCGCTACAAGTTACTTCACAGGAGGCGGGGCGACGGCGTCTGCAACGGCAGGCGGGGCGGAGGCCGGGGCTCAGAGTTTTGGCAGTCAGTTTGATGCCAGCTCAGCATCCGTGTCTTTCGGTGGTGGTCGTGCTGTTGGTGGTGGTGTCGAACCGAACACTTTCTACGAAGTGAACGAAAAGGGGCCTGAGCTTTTCAATCAGGGCGGCAGGTCTTACCTCATGACTGGCGCGAGTGGCGGTAGCGTCACACCTCTGACTTTCGGTGGCGGGCCAGCGCTTGCCGCAATGTCCGGTACCGGTGGCGGCAACACCTACAACTTCCCCGTAGCAGTGTCAGTGCAAAACGCAGGCAACGGGGGCGCAGCGAGCACTGAAGACACATCGCAATTGGGCAAGGGCATTCAACAAGCCGCGAAAGCTGAGGCGGAAACCGCTATTGCCCGAGCGCTTCAACCAGGCGGTTCGATCTGGCGCCTTACAAATGGGAGGGGCTGATGGCCATCGAAAAATTTACTTGGCCGACTCAGCATGGTGACTCGCCCGAGATTACCTATCGGGTGCGCACCTCGCAGTTTGGCGGCGGCTACAAGCAGGAAGTTGGCGACGGGCCGCACAACAAGGAAGACGCTTACCCGATCACCTACAGCGGCTCCCAAGCCAAGGTGCAGGAGATCATGGCGTTCCTCGACCGGCACGCCGGCGCAAAAGCCTTCCTTTGGACGACGCCTTTGGGCCAGCTTGGCCTGTTCACCTGCAAGAACCCCGTGCCCACTCCGGTGGGTGGCGGTGTTTTCAAACTCATCGCCACGTTCGAGCGTGCATTCCATCCATAAGGGGCAATCATGCCGCTGATCAGTGACATCCAGGTGCTTGAGCCTGGCAGCGAAGTGCTGCTCTTTGAATTGGACGGCACGGAATACGGCGCGGACGTTTTGCGCTTTCACGGGCATGCGATTCCGCACACGGCGGCCGAGTTGATCGCCGCCGGCGACGATGCCGACCAACTGCCGGCGAAAGCGATCTACTGGCAGGGCAATGAGTACAGCGCCTGGCCGATGCAGATTGATGGCATTGAGGCGAACGGCGACGGCACGGCGGTCCGGCCAACGCTTTCGGTCGGCAACGTCAACGGGCGCATTACCGCGCTTTGTCTGGCGTTTGAAGATCTGCTCGAGTTCAAGCTGACGATGCGCCACACGCTCGGCACTTACCTCGACGCGGCGAACTTCCCGGCCGGCAATCCGACGGCAGATCCAACCCAAGAGACAATCGAGGTCTGGTACATCGACCAGAAAACGAATGAGGACGGGGAAAACGTCAGTTGGGAGCTCGCCAGCCCGGGCGACGTCGGAAACGAGTCCATCGGCCGGCAGGCCACCACGCTGTGCCACTGGTGCCTCACCGGCGGCTACCGCGGGCCGAACTGTGGCTACACCGGCCCGTACGTGACCAAGGACGGCGTCGTCACCGATAACCCGGAACTTGACGAATGCGACGCAACACTGGGCAAGGGCTGCATCCCGCGCTTCGGCGAGGGTAACCCGCTGCCGTTTGGCGGCTTCCCCGCTGTATCCCTGATCGCAAGGAGCTGACATGCGAAAGCACATCTTGAATGCGATCCAGGCGCACGCGGCGGCCGAGTATCCGAAAGAGTGCTGTGGGCTGCTGCTGGCGATCGGGCGCAAGCAACAATACTTCCCCTGCATCAATGTCTCGACCGAGCCGAACGAAGAGTTCCGAATTGATCCGGAGGAATACGCTAAAGCTGAAGACATCGGCGAAGTAATCGGCGTAGTTCATTCGCATCCGGACGCAACCAGCAGACCTTCACCGCGTGACTTCGCCATGTGCGAAGCGACGGCAATGCCTTGGCACATCCTGAGTTGGCCTGAGGGCGATCTGCGTACGATCGTTCCGACCGGTGATGCGCCACTGCTGAAGAGGCCTTTCGTGCACGGCGCCTGGGACTGTTGGCAGGTCTGCGCCGATTGGTACAAGCGCGAATGGAGGCTGGAATTCGAAGCCTTCAAGCGCGCCGATGGCTGGTGGGAGAGCAGGGACAATACCAGTCTGTACGAAGCGAATTACGAGGCCGCCGGCTTCTATCGAGTCGACCAACCTCAGCGCGGTGACATGATCGTGATGGAAGTGGGGCGCACGGTTTACCCGAACCACGCCGGAATCTTTCTCGGCACTGATCCGGCGCTGCCGGGTGAGGATGCGGCGACGTTCGGCCCCGGGCCGTTCCTGCTCCATCACCTGTACGGCAGGCCGTCGGAGGTCATAGTTTTCGGCGGGCCTTGGCTCGACCGCACCCGACTGGTGCTGCGTCACAAGAAGGCACCGACAAACCCTTAAAATAGAATATGTGCAGGAGAAGAATATGGTCGAGATCAATCATGGAATATCTGAAAAAATAGAAGATCTGATACGGGAAGTTTGCGACCTGAAGGCCCGACTCGATCAAGAGTCAGGCCAACGAACTCTGGCCGAAGAGCATCTTTCTTCTCGGATTGATGAACTTTCGGAATTAATCGTCAGCAGGCGTGCTCCTTAGCACTTTCTTCTTTAGCCAACTGCTCAATTTGGGAAATGGTCAAGTCTGCGATTGGAGATGTTGGTCTCACCCAGATTTGAGTTTTGGTACCTGTCTCGCTGCTTTCAAGGGAAACCAGAAGGCGACCGTCCCGTGCAACACCTACGTTTGTAATATTGAATGACATTTGACCTCCAGGTCATAAACGCGCCGAGATTGGCGCAATCCCAGTCCTTGGGCTTGCAGGCAAAGGACTGGGCACTCTACTGTCAGTCTTCCTCGGGGCTGTTCGGATCTGTCGGTTCCGCTATGACGTCCATGTACTTGTTGAAGACTTCAACGAATTCGGGATCTGCTGTTTCATTTTTCACCACGAGGCTAAAGGTTTCCTTTTTCTTGGTCGAAAAATGGGTGTCAATTACAACGCCGCTCACTACGTATTGTGTGCCGCACTGAATCGACGTTTCCTCCTCAAATTTCTCGTGTTGTTTGATGTAATTCACCAGCGGAAGAAGCAGCTCTTTTTTTACGCGCATCGTCTTTACCTTGATCCTTTCTATTGGATTGATGCTCTCTCTATAAGCAGGGCGTCAAGGCACAACGCTACTACGTCTGGATCCAATTTTTCCACTGGGCTTTCGTCCACACTGGATGCCCGGACAGTGCCGCGCTACAGTGCATCCTTTCCCACAGGAGTGACCTGTATGAAACTGATCGTAGGAGCGCTGGCGGTAGCGCTGTTGGCGGGGTGTGCGACCACCAACGACATTCGGAATAACCCGCCCATCGTCAAGGTTTCCTCAAGTAAGTCCGCAAAGCATGTCGCCGAATGCATCCGCGATGGCTGGCAAGGCACGTCATTGATCGGCGGCAGTGTGGGAGGGGTCTTACAGACTTCCGGTGAAAAATATTCGGTGATCGCCCCTAACCCGGAATCGCCTTGGCATGTCGCTGACGTAACACCGACTCCGAACGGATCTATGGTTGCTTACCACTTCTTTCGAACGTGGCAGGATCCATCTACAAGCGTTACAGATGTAGTCAGAAATTGCTCCCGATAGTGATCATTTTTTCAAGCCGCCTTAGGGCGGTTTTTTATTGCCTGGAGAAAAGCATGGCAGCCACAGTTGCTCATTACACGCCGAGAACTCGGGTTCACCTAACGAGACAGCTCGCGAACAAATTCGGCGAAGTCCATTATTTGCTGTTGGATTCAGGGCAGGCGACAGAGGTCTTCAGAGCGCTCAGCATTATCCTTGCGGGATTCCAAGAGGAAATAAAACGGCTAGATCGACTTGGGATGCGCTTTGCGATTTACAGGAATGGCAAGAACGCAGGAATGAGCGAGCTCGGGCTGTCCGGTACGAGGGTTTTGAAGATTGTTCCAGTGATCTCGGGCAGCAAGAGAGCTGGTGTGCTCCAAACAGTGGTCGGCGCCGTGCTGATCGCTCTTGCTTACTTCAACCCGTTCGGCGCATTTTCAGGGCCAGCGGTATCCGCGCTGTATGCCGCAGGCATTGCTTCTACCGCCGGCGGTGTTATCCAAATGCTCAGCCCGCAAGCAAAGGGCTTGTCGCAAAGCGCCTCCCCCGAAAACGCCCCGTCCTACGCATTCGGCAGCGCCAAGAACACCACCGCAAGCGGCAACCCGGTACCGATCTGCATCGGAGAGCGCCGGTGGGGTGGAATGATCATCTCGGCCTCGATCCTGGCTGAAGACAAAGTGTAAAAGGTTTATGACTGGGGGGAGGCGGAAAGCCGCGGTTGCTTCTTGAAGTTTGACGTCCGAATGTACCTGGCAAGCATCCATAGTCCGCAACCAACTGCGGCAAAGACTAGAGCGAAAAACAATTCGGCCAATCCCTGACCAATCTGTTCGGGCGTTACATATCTGGAGAGCATTTTTACCGAAGAGGTGATGATTGTGTATGCAGTGAAAATCCACAACACGGCTGAAATTGCGTACACCGGAAGCGAAAGGGTTGTTCGTAGCCAAGTTGGAGCTTTTTTCATCAGCACTTATTTCCTTGATGACTGAGTCGAGCGCCTCATCGTAGGAGGGCTCAGCATGCGAATTCTATCATCACGACTTTTACAGAAATGCCATTAGGCCGCCCAAGAGGCGGTTTTTTTATGCCTGGAGGAAAGCATGGGCGCAGCGGAAAATATCGAGATCCACGGCGAGAAGGGCGGCAGCAGCAAGCCGAAGTCGCCGACCGAAGCCAGCGACAGCCTGCGCTCGACCAACCTGGCAAAACTGCTGATCGCCGTGGGCGAGGGTGAGTTCGACAGCTTCCCGACCGATTACGATATCTACCTGGATAACACGCCGATCCGCGATGCCAGCGGCAACTACAACTTCCCGAACGTTAAGTGGGACTGGCGCCCTGGCTCGGTGGATCAGACTTACATCCCCGGCATTCCATCCGTCGAGAACGAGACGTCGCTGAACATTGAGCTGCGCAGCGATTCGCCGTGGGTGCGCTCGATCACGAACACCCAGCTTTCCGCCGTGCGTATGCGCTTGGCGTGGCCGGCGCTGCAACGGTCTGATGACCAGGGCAACGTCGGCGGCTACCGTATCGAATACGCGATCGACGTGGCCACCGACGGCGGTGCCTATCAGCAAGTGCTGGTGGACGCAGTCGACGGCAAGACCACCACGCGCTACGAGCGTTCGCGCCGCATCGATCTGCCAGACGCCACTACCGGCTGGCAGATCCGAGTACGCCGCCTGACGCCAAACCAGAACACCAACAAGATCGCCGACACCATGCTGGTAGCCGGTTACACCGAAGTGATTGACGCCAAGCTGCGCTATCCGAACACCGCGTTGCTCTACATCGAATTCGACGCCGAGCAGTTTACCAACATCCCGGCGGTGACCGTGAAGTGCAAGGCGCGGCGCTGGATGGTGCCGAGCAACTATGACCCAATCCTGCGCACCTATACCGGGACTTGGGACGGTTCGATGAAGTCGGCCTGGACCAATAACCCGGCGTGGATCACCTACGGCATTTGCACCGAAGACCGCTTCGGCCTCGGCAAGCGCATCAAGCCGTTCATGGTCGACAAGTGGGAGCTGTACCGCATCGCTCAATACTGCGATCAGTTGGTGCCCAATGGCCTCGGCGGCCAAGAACCGCGCTTCCTCTGCGACATGAACCTGCAGGGCAAGGCCGATGCCTGGTCATTACTGCGCGATATCTCGGCGATCTACCGGGGCATGACGTATTGGGCGCAAGGTCAGCTGGTGATGCAGGCGGACATGCCGCGCGCGCAGGACTTCGACTATGTGTTCACCCGGTCGAATGTCATCGATGGAAAGTTCTCCTATGGCAGCGCCTCGGCGAAGACTCGTTACACCCGGGCGCTGGTCAGCTACGACAACCCAGCGAACAACTACGACACCGACGTCATCCCTTTCGCTGATCTGGACTTGCAGCGCCGTTATGGCGATCGTCCGACCGAGCTGAGCGCCATTGGCTGCACCCGTGCCTCAGAGGCACAGCGCCGCGGCAAGTGGGCGATCTTGAGCAACAACCAAGACCGAACCGTGTCGTTCAAGACTGGCATGGAAGGTGTGATTCCGCTGCCGGGCCACATCATCCCGGTGGCGGATTCGCTGCTGGCTGGTCGTGAAGTTGGCGGGCGGATCTCGGCGGTGGCAGGTCGGGTGATTACGCTCGATCGCGATACCCAGGCCAAGGCCGGTGATCGACTGATCATCAACCTGCCGGGCGGCCGCGCTGAGGGCCGCACTGTGCAGAGCGTCAATGCCCGCGCCGTGACCGTCACAGTTGCCTACAGCGAGCCGCCGGTGGCGCAGTTGCAATGGGCGCTCGACGCCGATGACCTGGCAATCCCGCTGTATCGCGTGCTGCGCACCAAGCGCACCACCGAGGGCGACTACGAAATCAGCGCGTTGCAGTTCGAACCAAGCAAGTTCGCATTTATTGACACCGGCGCACGCCTGGAAGAGCGCCCGATCAGTGTGATCCCGATCACCGTTGTTCCGGCTCCGGCGAGCGTTACGCTTTCGTCGAATTCATCGGTTGTGCAGGGGCTGGCCGTGGCCACTATGACCATCAGTTGGCCTGCCGTGGATGGCGCGGTCGGCTATGACGTTGAATGGCGCAAGGACAGCGGCAACTGGATCAAACTGCAGCGCACCGGCATGACCAACGTTGATGTAGTCGGTATCTATGCCGGTGCATACGTGGCCCGGGTGCGCGCGGTGAGTGCTTTCGATATCACGTCGCCGTGGCGCAACTCGATTCTGACCAACCTCAGCGGGAAGCAGGGGCTGCCGCCGGCGGTTGCGTTCCTGCGCACTGTCAGCAAGGTCTACGGTATCGGCCTTGAGTGGGGGTTTCCCCCAGGCGCGGAAGACACCCAGCGCACTGAGATATGGAACAACAAGACCAACGACCTCGCCAGTGCCGTGAAGTTGGCAGACTTTGCCTACCCACAAGCAAACCACGAAATGCAGAACATCGTTCCCGGTACCAGCTTGTTTTTCTGGGCGCGTCTGGTCGACCGAACTGGCAACGTTGGTCCATGGTTTCCAGTGGTGAACGGGGTCAATGGACAGGTGAGCATTGACCAGTCCGAGTACGAGCAGTACTTCCTCGGCAAGATCCAGGAGTCCGCGCTAGGGCAGAAACTGCTCGAGGAAATCGGGAAGATCTCGGGTGATGAGGAGGGGTCGGTCAACGACCGGATCGAACAGGCCAAGCAGGAGCTGGAAGATCTGATCGGTGAGATTACAGATGCCATGGTTTATGACCCGGCGAAGCCGTATGGCAAAGGTGAAGTGGTTCGGCTCGATGGTCGCCTGTTCTCGGCGATCAAGGCTGTACCGGCCGGCACGGCACCAACGAACCCCGAGTTCTGGTATGACATGGGGACGATTGCTGAGACCACCAATGCCTTGGCCTTGCAGGTTCAGCAACACAGCACGCAGATCGAAACCCTCGACGGCAAGGTCTCGGCGCAGGCATCGACGATGCAGGCGCTGCAGGCTGCCTGGCGTGAAGATGATGGAACAGGTGCAATGGCCGATGCGCTTCACGGCTGGAAAAACACTGCCAGCATCGTGAACAACGACAAAGTGAGGGCGGAGGAAAACCGAGCGTCTGCAACCAGGATCACGACGCTTGATGCGGCGGTGGAAACCAACGCCGCAAATGTCACCTCTCTGGCGACTGCTGTAGCGACCGACAAGGAAGCGACGGCTCAGAAGATCGACACCCTCACCGCGAAAACAAGTGACGCCACAGCAAAGGCCGAGATTGCCAGCACCGTAGTTGCTGGCTTGAACGGTAAGGTCTCATCCCTGACAACGATCAAGACGTCCACCACCGTGGGCGGAAGAACCGTCATGTCTGGCTTGGCCATTGGTGTAGAAGGCGAGCAGCAGGAGTCGCAGATCCTCGCGTTCGCTCAGCGCTTTGCGATTCTGGATGAGGTGAGCGGGCAGATGATTGCGCCATTCGTGGTTCAGGGTGGCCAAGTGTTCATGAACACGGCAATCATCAGCCAAGCCTTCATCAAGGAGTTGGTGCTTGGCATGACGCTGAGGTCAGCAGCGCTGAACAATCAGGGCCTGCCGCTTCTCGAGATCAACATTCCGGCAGGGACGTTCACGCTACGTGGTCAGTCCGACAGCGGCTATACGCTGCTCAACAACAACGGTATCTACGTCTACGACCTCAACTACATCGAGCGCGCAGCGCTCGGGAAGATGACGTGATGGACTACTACGGCGCGAGGACGAAAGACGCAATGGGAAGGGTGACGCTGGAGTCATCGACGATGACCGTTCGATCAGTCGTGACAAAACAGGTCACCGTCCCTCCGATCACCAGTGACTTTACCAGCTTCATCAGCATGCCGGAGATCACCGCACAGTCATTTGTCTGCGTAACTTTGCCCAATCCGACCAATGAATTTTCTACCTTGCCTGCCGTTTTCTGGTCGGCGGGACAGTTAAGGGTACGGCGCGGGCAGGGCATGGTGCTCAATGTTTTCATCCTGACATACCAATAGGAGCGAGCATGGACTACGGGTTCCGGTCGCGAAACGGGTCAAACTTTTTTCAGATCGATAGCGAAAACAGGGTTCTAAACGTCGCGGCTTCAGGCAGCTACTCAATTGGCAAACCCCCGACCTCGCCAACAACGATCACTACCGCTGTCATCACTTACCCTTCGCCAATAACCACCGCCGAAGCTCCTCATGTGTTTCTCAATCCGACCAATCAAGGTATGTATCACACACTGATTCACTCGGGTGGTCCAGGGAACTGGACGGGCTTTGCCTTCAAGCTTCACTTGATGGCGCCGTTCAACAGTACGGACTGCAGCGGTAAATGGCTGGTAGCGACTTTCCGCTCAACCTCACCGCCGAATCAATATGATCTGAGACTGCGCAATGCAGCCAATGAACAGATCTTCGTTGGAGCGGATAACCTTCTGGTCCTGACAGGATTCCCGATCAACGAGGGCTGGTCGCTGGATAACAGAGGAGGGGAGGTGTCTGGCATCTACTGGAGTGGGTACCAGATGCCATGGACCGGGTCCTACGAGGATTATTTCCTCGCCTCCACCTTGCTGGGCGGGAAGATCTATAACGGAAACACGACACTCGAGACTCCTTGCGGCTTCCATGCAGGTGTGCGCTCGACGCTCAATGGTTACGTGGGTGCGGTGGTAATTTCCGAGGGTGGCACTGCCAAGAACGGCAGGACGACTTTCGCCGCTAGGCCCATGCGCGCGCTGTAAGTCAGCACACAACCCGCCGATGAGCGGGTTTTTTATCGACCAAAAAAAGGAAACATCATGGCTTGGCTCAGAGGGGGAACAGTCTCCGTCACCAGCGGATCAACGACTGTCGTAGGGGCAAATGCCGATTTTGTGGCCAATGCTCGGGTGGGCGACGCGTTTGTAGGGCCTGATGGACTGAACTATGAGATCGGCAACATCGCCAGTCCGACCCAGCTATCGATCATCCCCGCATATAAAGGCGCGACCATAAGCGGAACTGCCTACGCGATCATGCCGGTGCAGGGCTACCCGAAACTACTGGCCGACGCTTTCAACGGTTTGAAGAATCAGTTCGGCGGCGTGTTGGCAGTCTTGGGCGAAGATCCAACCCTGGCCGGCGTTCGTGCTTCCCTGAGCCTGACAAATGCCGATGGTCTTTCAGAAGGGACGACCAACAAGTATTTCACCGATGCCCGCGTTCGCTCGGTTGCATTGACGGGGCTTTCAATTCCTGGAGCTCCGGCAGCGATTGTGGCGGCGGACACCGTACTTGCTGCGCTGGGGAAGTTGCAGTCGCAGGCAACATCGAAGGCGGCGAAGGGCGTGAACAGCGACATCACCTCTCTCACTGGACTGACCACGCCTCTATCCCGCGAGCAGGGCGGGGTCGGCGGTGCACAAGGGTTCATTGAAGGACTGACGCTCGTTTGGTCTTCAGGCACAAGCATCGCCATTCGCGCGGGCAGTGCGTACGTACCCTCAGTCGGCCGAGTGGTGACGTACGCCGGTGGTACGATCGCCCCCATGACAGTGGGCGTAGTCAACACCTTCGTGCACTTGTACCTCACCGAAACCGGCACCATTGAACAGTCCGCTACGGCTGCGCCAGTGCGGTACTACAATCGGGCGCACCAGAAATCGGGAGACAACACGCGTCGGTATATTGGATCGTTGCTGATCGCCAGCAACGCGGCCGGGGCCTACCAGTTTATTCACCGGCCCGAGTCAGACGAAATCAAGTACACGGTAGCCAACCCTCAGGGCGCGCTGTTCCGCATGATCAGTGGCGGCACCGGTACTGCCGCTTTCAACACCCGGACCATCACGCCTTCGACAGCGCACACCCTTAAGGCTGCGTGGCAAAACGTCGGCACTGCGCTGGCATTCTTTACTCCATCCGATGCGGGCACAGCCATTGCCACCGGCTGGATGATCGCTGTCTCAGCTGGTTCTATTTTCAACGACAGCTGCCCGATCGCGGTAGACGGCACAATCACTTACAGCGCTACGGGCGGCGCAAGCGCGAACTGTTACGCCCTTGGCTACTTCTTTGACAGGTGATAATTATGCCTTATGCAATCACTGCAACCGGATGGCGATCTGTCAGCCCCGAAATGGAGTTGATGGTCGGCGAGACTTACGTGGAAGAAATTCCGCAGTCGTTGATCGACTCGATCGCCGCTCAGGATCTGCTGCGAGAAACGTCTGCCACTCTCAACTCTCGAACCCGTCTGGCGACCGCACAAATCACCGCGCTGCAAGGTCGCATTGACGCCATCAACGATGCCATCGAGGGCGACTACGCGCTCCCCGAAGAGGTCGAAGAAAAGCCGGCGCGAGTTTCGGCACTCGCCGAATGGAAAAAGTATCGCGTTCTGCTCGGGCGCGTGACCGGGCTCCCGGTCTGGCCAACTGAGCCGGCATGGCCAGAGCAGCCAGAGCCGTACAACGAAGAGACGTCCGTGGCCCGCGCCGCGCCTGCAGCCTGACATTGCCAAATACCGCACCCGCCTTGAGCGGGTATTTTTTTGCCTGGAGAAAAGTGATGCCTGTAACCGATAAAGATCGCGACATCCTCGCCCGAACTCTGTGGGGCGAGGCGAGAGGCGAAGGAACGGCCGGCCAGATTGCCGTGGCTTGGACGATCCGAAACCGTGTTTTCGACGGCAAAGAGAAGTCGTGGTGGGGTGAAGGATACGCCGGCGTCTGCCAAAAGCCGTGGCAGTTCAGCTGCTGGAACAAAGCCGACCCGAACTACCAGTTCCTGATCGGCGTGAAGCAGATCGAGTTCCGCGAGCTGGCCCAGTGCCGAATTGCTGCTGACCAGGTGATCGACGGCAAGGCGCCAGATCCTACCGGCGGCGCCACTCACTACTACGCGACCAGCATCAAGGCGCCGGCGTGGTCGGCGAAGGCGAATCAGACGCTAAAGCTGGGCGGACACGTATTCTTCAAGGATGTGCCGTGATGGTCGTGCCTTGGCGGTTGATTGGCTTGCTGGCGCTGGTGCTAGGCGGCTTCGGCGGCGCCTGGCAGTTTCAGGACTGGCGCTATGGGAAGCAGTTGGCCGAGCAGGACCGGTTGCACGCCGAAACCCTCAATCAACTGACTCTGGCTGCGGCGACTGCGCAGCAGGCCGAGCAGGATAAGCGGCTGGCGCTCGAGCAGCGGCTGTCGGCCAGCGAGCAAACCCACTTCAGGAAAATGAGTGATGCCCAACGTGATCAAGATCGCCTGCGCGATCGCCTTGCCACTGCTGATGTCCGGCTGTCAGTCCTCCTCGACGCGGATTCAACCGGTGGCTGTTCAGTGTCTGCCGCCGCCGGTGCCGGCGGCGTGGATCATGCAGCCGTACGCGCCCGACTTGACCCAGCGCATGCTCGGCGAATTATCGGCATCACCGACGCCGGCGATCGAGGATTGATCGCTTTGGCAGCGTGCCAAGCCTATGTAAAAGAAGTGTCCGCGACAAAGTAAAAAAAGCGGCCAACCTAGGTGCGTCAACATCCATGCTGGCCACCAAACGACAAACTATCTTTGGAAACCCAGCAAAGTTGATCTCTGCATATATTAAAGGGCTATAGTCCGTTGATAGCTGTTCATAATCATTACTCTTCTATTTCATACCCAAATTTCATTACTACGGATAGAGTTGTGCCGCCGTCGGCCGTAGGTGTTTGTGCTTGCCAAACAATATTTCCATCTGGGTTGTCCTGCGCATTATCATCGCTTGTGCTAGGGACGCATGTGTTTTCCTGTCCTGATGCCCACGGTACATTCCATGAGGCTTTTACCCATCTGTCATTTTGGCCATAGATGGAATAAGTAATAGAACCCTCCGTTCCAGATGATGTATTGTCCCTGCCTTGAGCGACTAAAACTTGAATTGTTGTTTTTGGCGGGACTTGAGCTACAGGACCAGATTCTACTCTTCCCCAGTCAAAATTTATGTCTTTATATATAAGGGTTTTTGTTTTGGAGTCATTAATAATGGTCAGGTAAAATTTTTCAGCTGCGCCCATGATGAAATCTCCAGTTGCATTAGAATGAATGGCTGTTTTTTTCTATTGCGTGTTTTAAGAAGTGCTAATGGCTACGAAGTCATGATGGGTTCCTCCTCCCTGGAGATGCTATTTAATGTTGATGCTGCAATCCATTTTTCTCATAACAATGTCTATCATTTTTGATCAGGTAAAATAACAACCTATTGCGCTGTCTGAAGAGTTGTGTTTGTAGGTGTATTGTTCTGGTTTTGATGGCGTTGGTTTGAATATAAGTGCGTAAGTAAGTTTTTGTTTGTGAGCTTGTTAAATGCGTTTCAGGTGGCCTTTGGTAAATAAAGATGTTCCTGAGGCCACAGAAGACGTGCGCTTGCTTGGAGGTTGTTTTGTGAGCAGGAGGTCAAAATGGCAGCCAAGCATAATGACGCTTTACTTGAGGCGAATTTTCTTGCGGAAGACATATTCTTGCTCCTTTTAAAAGGCGTTTGGCTCATGGTGAAAATCCACAACGAGGTGAATAACCAGACTCGTCGCTTTTTTAATCCATCCAAACTTTGCCAGTATTACTCCATTTGCACTATATCTTGGGTTTTTCAACAAGCCCACTGAACTATAGAACCGAATATTTAACTGTCAAAGCTGGCGGGTTGGAGCTGGGAAGAGATAGACGAACGGTAGGATAGTCCAGTATGGGGGGATGATGAGCGAGAGCTACACCATCAAGCCGGACCAGCCCTCGTCAGTAGCCTGCAAGTAGCGATCACTTCGGCGTCATAAGCACTGCGAGGGTCATCCTGATGAACTCTTCGTTCTTGTCGATTGCCCATAGGGCGCCGCGGACGTTCTCCGCGACGTCGGCGGATCCGCGCTGCTCGACCCAGTTGGATAGCTCCATGATTGCGGCTTCCAAGGCGAGTTGGTTTTCGTTGATCTTGAATAGAAGGGAAGGGAGTAGGTCTGAGTTCGGCATTTGGTTTCCTCTGTGGAGGAAACCAGAGTAGCAGGGGGATTGTTCAGTCGGCAGGACGCCGGGGGAGGGAGTGCGCAAAACCTCCTCTGGAGGCCGCGTGTTTTAGTTTGCATAAGCACAAAAAACGGGATGGTTTGCTACCTTCAAAAAGGGCTGTTATCCTTATAAAACAATAGCTTGTGACGATACAGTCCCCAGCATGGGGTGCTAGGGGTCGAGTGTTCGAATCACTCCGTCCCGACCATATAATTCAATGACTTAGGCCAAAGTTCACAGCATTGGCCTTTTTCATGTATGTGATTTTTGCGGGACTTGTTCGAACGTAGGCTTTATCACTACGAATCTGCGCAAATGGATTGCGGTTGCCCGATATTTCTCCGTCGGTGCCGCGCAGTCGAGCGTTCTCGATAAATCAGCTATTTTTTGCGTTTAGCTTGCGAAGCTCTTCGTAGGTCGCGGATTGAACGAACCAGAAGCCTGAGATGATGCACCAGCTCAAAGTGCCGATGACGAAGGTGCTGATGGCTGCGAGAAAACTCTGGCTCAGCATTACCAGTGCAGCAATCCAGATGACTGCCAGTGCAATGTAGAGAACGGTGTTGTTGACGCTGATAACGAAGTCTTTCATGTGCATTCCTTGGATAGATTTTCCTCTGGTTACCCTTCATGGGATTCCAGTGGCGGCATCATATTGCCATCGCACCAGGCTTCGCTAGTCGCTAATAGGGAAAGACTCGATATCAGTAATGCTGTTTAGGTGATTACTGATCGGGTTTTTTCTCGATATCTTCCGAGTCACTCGACGTCGCCGCATCTTTTTCAGTTTCATGGGCTTGCGCACCCGCATTTCCCCCTGAAGACTCCTCTCCCTTTTTGTTCGCCTTCTCATCATTGGCGCGCGTGCTTTTCGATTGATTGACGCCCGGCAGGGCATTCGGTGGCGCGGCGGAGTCAGCGCTGGTTTTCTCTGTTGCCAAGGCGCATGCCGGCCCGATGAGCAACAGACTGGCAAACGATACCGCCATAATTTTCTTGTTCATCATCCAAGCCTTCCACGCGATGGGGTGTACTGCGTTGGAATTGTGAGTCGGGAAAAGGTGCGCGGCGATAGACGAGTGGTAGTAATTACCGACTTGCAACCCGCGTCATTTGGCTGAGCCTTTGGCTTGGCGAGTTGTCGCCAGATATTGGCAAAAAGCGGCAAATTGCTGGCCCCCGAGTTGTCCTTTCATCGTCAAACTCGCCTTTTTTCAAAAGGTTAGGTTGGCTATATGCGGACGATTGTCATAACCGTTGCAACGCTTTCCCTGGCTGTCTTTGCCTCGGGAGTACAGGCAAAAGAGTTAAGCAAAAGCCATCGTTTCGCCTGTACCTGGGGCTCGGATATCGCCGCAGGAGCGCAGCGATCCAAGCTCTCAGGGATGTCTTTGTATGGCGCGCGTAAACAATTGCAGGTACGTCGATTTCAGCAGCCATGGATGCGCATGACTGCAATGGGGATTACCGAACAGACCTACAACAGCAGCTCAAAGCTCAAACCGGCGGCGGTCAAGCAGACCTACTACGAGCAGTGCGTGCGACATGAACTGGCCCAGCGATAGACGGGGACTACTCGACATCCAGAACCAATTGGCCAATCGCGGTCTACAGTTCAGTGGATGATCCCACTGTCTGAGAGTACGGATATGTTCAGATCAACTCGATGGGTTGCAGGTTTGATGTCACTTGTTCTGGCCGCCGGCTCGTCGGTGGCGCTGGCCGATCCCGGTAACGGTAAAGGGCAGGGCAACGGTAAAGGCAATCCTCACAATTCCCAGGGCCAGGGCCAAGGGAACAAAGGCAAAAATGCGGGGCGTGACGATTGGAGTCATGGCCCGGCTGTCGACCGAGGTAATGTGATCGGTGTGATTGGCGGCTATCGCGACTACTGGAGCCCAGGCCCTGCGCTGCCTCCGGGCATCCAGAAAAACCTGGCTCGCGGCAAGCCGCTGCCGCCGGGTATCGCGAAAAAACTCGACAATCGCCTGCTTGGCCACCTCCCGCGCTATGACGGCTACGAATGGCAGCAGGCGGGTACGGATTTGATTCTGGTCGCTCTCGCCACGGGGCTTATCTATGAAGTGCTCAATGGTGCCTTTGATTGATTGCAATTAAGTCATCAGCCCAACCTTTTCAGGTTGGGCTTTTTAATACCTTGAAGAAGTCGTAGCAGGAGCAGCGGAGTACCATGTCGCGCTCTATTCACCTGCCGAGCTCATTGTCCCATGCCTGCATTTTCCCGCGTCACTTCGTTACTCGACCAGGCGCAGCGCGCCTTGCGATTGGTCTGGGGGACGTCGCGCGGTTTGTTTCTGGGGTTGGTGCTGGCGACATTGATTGCAGGTGTTCTGCCGGCACTCGCGGCATGGTTGGGGCAGCGGATTGTCGATGCAGTGGTCGCAGCCATGCAGTTGCACGCGCAGCAGGGGGATGCGCCGTTATGGCCGGTGTTGCGTTATGTGCTGCTGGAGGCGGGTGTGCTGGCGTTGCTGTCCGCTACACAACGGGCGTTGTCGGTGCAGCAGTCGTTGTTGCGGGTGCAGTTGGGGCAGAAGGTCAACACGTTGATTCTGGAGAAAGCTCAGACTCTGTCATTGGTGCAGTTCGAGAACTCTGAGTTCTACGACAAACTGGTGCGCGTGCGCCGCGAAGCCTCGACACGGCCACTGGCGTTGGTCATGAAGTCGCTGGGGCTGATCCAGAACCTGATCATGCTGATCAGCTTCGGTGTGCTGCTGGTGCATTTTTCCCCGTGGGCATTGGTGCTGCTGGTGATCGGTGCGTTGCCGGTGTTCTTCGCCGAGGCGCATTTTTCCGGTGATGCTTTTCGGCTGTTCACCCGTCGCGCGCCGGAGAGCCGCCAGCAGAGTTACATCGAAACCCTGCTGTCCCACGAGGCCTACATCAAAGAGGTCAAGCTCTTCGGTTTCGCTCCGCTGCTGTTGCAACGCTATCGCGACACCTTCGCCAAACTCTATGCCGAAGACCGGCGACTGACGTTACGCCGCGATAGTTGGGGTTTCGGTCTCGGCTTGCTGGGCACGGCGGCATTTTACGTGGCGTACGCCTGGGTGGTGATCGATGCGGTGCATGGCAATATCAGCCTGGGTCAGATGACCATGTACCTGGTGCTGTTCAAACAGGGGCAAAGTGCAGTCAGTAGCAGTCTGAGCGCAATCAGTGGTTTGTACGAAGATGGCCTGTACCTCACGAGTCTTTATGAATACCTGGCCGAGCCGGTTCTCGCCGACAGCGGTCACCTGACTGCCGGCGCACGACCGGGCGATGGGTTGCGCTTCGAAAACGTCGGTTTCCGTTACCCCGGTGCAAGTCGTGCGGCACTGGAGGGCATTGACTTGCATCTGGTGCCGGGCAAGAGCATGGCGCTGGTCGGGGAAAACGGCTCAGGCAAGACCACGCTGATCAAGTTGCTGACCCGGCTCTACCGTCCCGATCAAGGGCGGATTCTGCTTGATGGCAGCGATTTGCAGGATTGGGAGGAAACCACGTTACGGCAGCGCATTGGCGTGATTTTCCAGGATTACATCCGCTACCAGTTCAGCGTTGGAGAAAACATCGGCGTCGGCGACACGCTTGCGTTCAACGATCAACAGCGCTGGAAAGAGGCCGCAGCCGAAGGCATGGCAGCGCCCTTTATCGAAGCCCTTGACCGTGGTTATGCGACACAACTGGGGCGTTGGTTTGCCGGTGGTCAGGAGTTGTCTGGCGGGCAATGGCAGAAAATTGCCTTGTCCCGGGCCTATATGCGGCGTGATGCCGACGTCCTGATCCTCGACGAACCGACGTCAGCCCTCGACCCGGCGGCAGAGGCGGCAGTGTTCGAGCATTTCAGCCAACACACGGATGGCCGGATGACCTTGCTGATCTCGCACCGTTTTTCCAGTGTGCGCAATGCTGATCACATCATCGTCTTGGAGCAGGGCCGGATACTCGAGCAGGGCAGCCACGAAGATCTGATCGCCGTTGCAGGGCATTACGCCCAACTGTTCGATTTGCAGGCCCGCGGCTATCGCTAGGAGTCCCGTGCGCTGCGCAGCGCCGCTGGCCCGGCAATCCGCGGAGCAGGTTTGGTCTGCATCAACGCATCTATTGCCTTGCGATAATTCTGTCCGCCCAGCGCCATGCTGTTGTTGTGCGTGGCTCCCGGTATCAGCAGCAGGCGCTTGGGTTGTTGCGCGGCGTTGAACAGTTGCTCACTGAAGCGCGACGGCACGAAAGCATCTGCCAGACCATGCACCACCAACAGCGGCATATGAATATCGGCGATCTTGTCGACGGAATCGAATTTCTGCGACAGCAGCCAGCGCACCGGTAGCGAGGTGTTGGCCACGGCGGCAGCGACATCCGCCAGCGACGTGAACGTCGACTCGATCACCAGACCGCGCACCGGTAGCGGCAAGTGACTGCGGGTGGCGTCCTGACCGAGTTCGGCCGCCAGATCGATCGCCACAGCGCCCCCGAGGGAATGACCGTAAATCAGGCGTTTTTGCGGATCCGGTTGCAGCAGTTTGAAACGCTCCCAGGCCACCCGGGCATCTTCGTAAACGCTACTTTCCGATGGCAGATCACCCTTGCTCTTGCCGAACCCCCGGTAATCGATGGCCAGTACCGAGTAGCCCGCCGCGCGCAATTGCTCGATGCGGAACAACTGCCCGGTGAGGTTCCAGCGCACGCCGTGCAGATAGAGAATCGCCGGTGCGTTGGCTTTTTCCGCCGGCCACCACCAGGCATGAATGTTTTGCCCGGCCTTGAAACTCTTCGGTTGCAGATCGAGTTCCTGCACGCTGCCGGGCAGGCCGCGATACCAGCCGGCCGTGCCCGGTTCGATGCGAAACAGCAGTTTGCGTTCGGTATGTTCCAGCACGGCACAACTCGTCGGCACGCCGATAATCAAGGCGGCCATGCAGGCAAACGCCAAGCGGCGACGGCGCAGACGAGTCATGAAGGAAAGGAACATTAAACGTTTCACCACGGCGCAGACAGAGAACGCTTTTTACCAGATGCCTCGGTCTGCGCGCGATATTTTCGACCACCGTGCATGCGCAACGATTACAAAATGCTGCAACGGCTCAGTCGACCCGCAGCACAATCTTGCCGATATGGTCGCCGGCTTCCATGTGCGCATGGGCCTGCGCTGCGTCGGAGAGTGAGTAAACCTTGTCGATCATCGGCAGGCAGCGTCCGGCGTTCAGTGCTGGCCAAACGTGCTCGCGCAATGCGTCGGCGATGGCGGCTTTCTCCGCAGTGGTTCGCGCACGTAGCAGCGACCCGGTGACCACCGCGCGTTTGCCGAGGATTGCCAGCAGGTCCACGTCGTTGGCCTTGGCGCCGCCCAGAAAACCGAGCATTACCAACCGCCCGTCCATCGCCAGGGCGCTAACGTTACCGTTGAAGTACGAGCCGCCCATGATGTCGAGAATCACATTCACACCCCGGCCAGCAGTTTTTTCGGCGACGACTTCAGTAAAATTTTGATCGCGATAGTTGATCGCCTCGCCACCCAGTTCACGAATCGCCGCACATTTTTCAGGGCTGCCGGCGGTGGCGAAGGCTTCGATGCCGAATTCGCGGCAGAGCATCAGAGCAGTGGTACCGATGCCGCTGGTGCCGCCATGAATCAATACACGTTGCCCCCGGCTGGCGCCGCCGAGGCTGAACAGATTGGCCCATACGGTAAAGAAGGTTTCCGGGATCGCGGCGGCCTGCACCCAGTCGAGGCCATCGGGAATTGGCAACGTCTGGCCCGCCGGGACTGTGCAATATTCGGCATACCCTCCGCCATTGGTCAGCGCACAAACCTTGTCGCCCACGGCAAACTGGCTGACTCCGGCGCCGAGCGCCACCACTTCACCCGCGACTTCCAGGCCGGGAATCGGGTTCATGCCGGGTTTCATCGGGTATTTGCCGGCACGCTGCAAGGCGTCCGGGCGGTTGATTCCGGCGGCATGCACACGGATCAGCACTTCACCTGCTGCTGCCACCGGTAGCGGCACGCGTTTGGCTTGCAGGACATCAGGGCCGCCGGGTTCAGTGATTTCGATTCGGGTCATTTCGTTGGGTAAGGACATGTCGATTCCTGTTGCTAGAGGTTCTGTAGATCGGAGCACGGCCCGCAGGCAATGATTCCCTTCAATTTGCGCAATAGCGTTGTTCAGTCGAAGAGGGCAGCCATTTCAGGGCCTGCTCCAGCAAAAGCGCCACTGTAATCGCGCCGGCAGCGATCACGAACAGCAATGCATGATGGCCGCCCGTGGCATTGAGCAACGCCGAATAGGCAAACCCGGCCAGCGCCTGAAACGTGGCAAACGATACGGTGGCGCGGCTCCAGGCGATTTGTTGGCGATGATGATTCGGCACCAACTCATGCACGCGAGCCAGGGCCAGTGGCACGATGCCGGGTGGGAATGAACCGATAATCACTGCCAGCACGGCCAGCGCCATAAATGATTGGGAAATCGCCAACAGCCCCAGCGCAATCGCCTGCACCGCCAATACCAGTCGGATGCCCATCCGTGCGCCAAGCCGATCCGCCAGAAAGCCATAACTCACCGGCCCGACGATTGCACCCAGGCCATACATGACCCACACCAGTGCGCCAATATGCGCCCCGGCACCGAGCCCGCGAGCCACGTAATCCACCAGGAACACCATGGCCGGCACCAAACCTGCGGCCATAAACGCGTACTGGGCGAACAGCAGATAGACAGCGGGCGGCGTTGGCTCAACGGCCGCAACCTCGTGGGTCGCAGTCGGGTGCGGTAAATCGGAAGGCCAGCCAAACCAGCTCAGTGCCGTCAGCAACAACGACAATCCGCCCAGCCCCAACCAGGTGGCTTGCAGGCCAAGGCTCAACAGCGGCGGCACGATTGTCCCGGAACCGGCAATCCCCAGACCGATGCCTAGAAAAATCGCTCCACTGGCCAGCCCTTTGCGGGACGCTGGCACATGAGGCAGTACGGTCGCCGCCACCAGCACCATGATCGCGCCACCCGTAATCCCCGAGAGCAAACGCCAGCCAAAGAACCAACTGACTGATATCGGAAACGCACAGGCAAAAAACGCGGCGGTGACCAGCAGCATCATCAGTCGCAGGGCGTTTTTATTACCGAGTTGCCGCGCTATAGGCCGGCCGAGCAGGGCGCCGATCAGATAGCCGACCAGATTGGCCGCGCCGAGGTAGACCACATCGTTGGCGGAAAACCACTGCGCCTGAATCAGCGAGGGAATCAGCGGTGTGTAGGCAAAACGCGCCAGGCCGATGCTGACCAGGCTGGCGCAGAGTCCCGCGAAGATCGGTAACGCTGAGGTTGATGTACGCATGACAGCAATCCTGAGGAAGGTTTATGGCGCTCAGCATATCGGCTATCTTTGCTGCGTTAATGCAGCGATTTGGCTTTATTGTGATGCAGATTTGCATCGGGCGGGAACAGAATGAATTGGGACGATGCAAGGGTTTTTCTCGCGGTATGTCGGGAGTCGACATTACGCGGCGCGGCGCGGTTACTGGGCGTGGATCAGGCCACCGTCGGGCGACGGATCACGGCGCTGGAAAAGTCCCTGAGCGCGACGTTGTTCCTGCGCACGTCCGACGGTTATGCGCTGACGGCGGTCGGCGAAGCGGCGTTCAAAAGCGTTGAGAAAATGGAGCACTCGGCGCTGGAGCTGGAGCGGCAGATTCAGGGGCTGGATGATCGCCTGACCGGTATCGTGCGCGTCAGCACCACCGATTCGCTGGCCATCGACTTCCTGATCCCGGCCATCGCCCGTCTGCACGAGCAACACCCGGACGTGCGCGTGCAACTGGATGCCTCCACGCAGATCCTCAGCCTGGCCAAGCGCGAGGCGGATATCGCCGTGCGCAACACCCGGCCTGACAATCCGGACCTCATCGCCCGGCGGATTGCCCGCTGGCCGGTGGGATTGTTCGCGTCACAGGCGTATATCGACGCCAAGGGCGCTCCACCGCAGGGAACGGCGTTCGAAGGCCATGACCTGGTGGTCTACCAGCCGTATTTGCAGACGAACAAAGACATGACGCTGGTTTCCGAACCGCTGCATCGCGGGCGGATTGTCGCCAGCCTGAGTTCCAGTCTGTTGGTGCGCCGCTCGATTGCGGCGGGTCTGGGTGTAGGAGAAATCCCGGTGTATATGGGCGAGCGTGACGGCCTGATCAGGCTTTGGCCGGAGCGCAATCGTCCGCAACCGTATGAGGTGTGGCTGGTGACCCACGCGGACTTGCGCCATACCGCGCGGGTTCGGGCAGTGATTGAACAGATTGTCGAGGCATTTGCGCTGGAGAATGAGTGACGGCTTAAAGCGCTTTGGAGAAGCTACGTCGTCTGACGAAACGCCCTACATCCACAGCAGAATCTGCCGGCTTGTGGGCTTGGGAGACCGGCCCTATTGTTGATGTGACTCGCAGCAACAGAAAATTCGCTTGTGAGTGATGCGCCAGGGAAGGTATCGGTAACCCAAGGAAGGGAATCGGATTGAACGCCAGGGAATTTGAGCAATATCAAAGCACCATCACATTGAGCAAAGGGCATAACATTCAAGCCATGAACGCTATCAGTCGTGAAGAATTCAACGCCAGGATCGAGACCATTGAGGCAAGAATGGATGCTCGGGTCGAATCTGTGTCAGCGAAAATCGAGGGGTTTCTGGATGTTCAGCTCGAGCGAGACAAGGCGCTGCTCGACCGCTACAACTCCATTTCTGCAAATGTGCAGCAGATCGCTCTAGAGTCAAAAGAGGCGGTCCGACAGGCCTCTACGATCAAGGCGAATTATTGGGCTTCAACCGCTGTGTATTTTCTCGGGATCGTCGGCATAGTCGTGGCGACTTACTACGCCAATCAAGCCAACGTCTATGTAGCGATTCAAACGACTTTGTCGGCGGTTCAAGCAGGCAAGGACACCCATCCGCCTAAACCTGCCGTGTCGCCACTACCGAGCACGCCACAATAAAGAACGGCCTTCAAATGAAGGCCGTTCTTGTGGGCGTTGAAACCCATGCCTCATGGCATTTGCGGCAATTCCTGAGGCCGCAGATCAAACACCAATACCTCGGCATCCACGCCGTTGCTCAAGGTCAGCGCCTGTTCCTCGCGAACCCGCACGCCGTCACCTTCCTGCAACAACTGGCCATTGAGTTCGACGCTACCGCGTGCCACATGCACGTAGGCGTAACGGTTGGCTCGCAGCTTCAGGGTGGCACTCTCTTTGCCGTCGAACAGTCCGGCATAGACCCGCGCATCCTGGCGCACTGTCAGCGAACCATCGCTACCGTCCGGCGAGATGATCAGTTGCAGACGACCGCGTTTTTTCTGCGCGCTGAAGTGCTCCTGCTGGTAGCGCGGTTTGGCGCCGCCGACGTCCGGCACAATCCATATTTGCAGGAAGTGCACAGGCTTGGTGGCCGAATGGTTGAACTCACTGTGCGCCACGCCGCTGCCGGCGCTCATCAGTTGTACGTCGCCTGGGCGGATTACCGAGCCTGTACCCAGGGTGTCTTTATGTTCCAGCGCACCTTCAAGCACGTAGGAAAAGATCTCCATGTCGCGATGCGGGTGTTGGCCGAAACCCTTGCCGGCGGCAACGCGGTCATCGTTGATCACCAGCAGGTCGGAAAAACCCTGTTCACGCGGATCGCGGTAGCTGGCAAAGGAAAAGGTGTGGAACGACTTCAACCAGCCATGATTGGCGAGGCCACGATCGGAGGCTTTGCGAAGAGTCAGCATGATGAAATCTCCTTGGGGGACGTGAATTCGTCCGAGTGAGGAGAAGGTTACTGTTTACTCTTAAAGGCAATAAGTAGATGAAAATTGAAATACTGTCCTGTTTTGGTTGACAGTTGTGTGCGGTCGATCACGTATTTTTTTCCGACGACTGCGCCGCAGTTGGCCATAATGCTCAGCCTGTCTTGTCCGTTTACCCTTCTTTATCAGTGATGTTTACCTCATGAAAACCGTGGCAATGGTGTTGTTCCCCGACTTTCTTCTGCTCGATATGGCTGGGCCGCTGGAGGTGTTTTCGGTGGCCAATCGCTATTTGAAACCGGAGTTGCACTATCAACTGACCACCCTTGGCACCGAGCGCGGCCCGTTACGGGCATCCAATGGTGTGCTGGTACACACCGACCGGCATATAGAAGATGCCCCTGAGCGCTACGACTTGCTGCTGGTGCCGGGAGGGCCGGGGGCTTACAACGAAAGACACCCGGCGCTGCTTGCCTGGCTGAAAGCAGCCGTACCCTGTGCCGAGCGATACGGTTCGATCTGCACTGGCGCCTTCGTGCTCGGACATGCGGGGTTGATCGACGGCTATCGGGTGACTACCCACTGGAACTACACCGAACGCTTGATCAAGGCTTTTCCGAAGGCTAGCGTCGCAACCGATCAGATTTTCATCGAGGATCGCAATCTCATCACCTCAGGCGGGGTCACGGCGGGCATCGACATGGCGCTGGCATTGGTCGCCCAGGATCACGGCAAGAAGCTGGCCCAAGACGTCGCCAAAGTGTTGCTGGTGGTGATGAAGCGTCAGGGCGGACAGGCTCAGTTCAGCCCTTTGATGGCAGCGGTCGCCCCTCTGGAAACACCGGTCACCCGAGTACAGAATTACGTGCTGGAGCACCTCGACGAAGCTTTCAGCGTCGAGCGCATGGCGGGGTTGGCCAACATGAGTGCGCGGCACTTTGCGCGGATTTTTGCCCGCGACATCAATATGACACCCATGGAGTTCCTGCAAAGTGCACGCATCGACTGCGCACGAAATCTGCTGGAAACCAGTGATCTGCCTTTGAAAACCGTGGCCTACAAGAGCGGTTTTGGCAGTGTGCGGCACATGCGCCTGTTGTTCGCTGAAAAACTCGGCCTGACCCCCGTGCAGTACCGCGAACAGTTCAGCTAGAGCGGTTCTGTCCGTTACGCGCACCCGGATGTCCGTGATGCGCCCTGTACGGAGGTTGTGCCGTCATCGCAGGCTGCCAAGATAGTTGGCATGAACAGCCTCAACGATTTGAACCAGGCGACCGTGCTGCATTTCGGCCCCTACGCCTTTCATCTGCGCCAACGGCTGATCCTCGAAGGGGATCGGCCACTGCGCATGGGCGGGCGTGCGCTGGACATTCTGCAGGTGCTGGTCGAGCGCGCAGGTCGAGTAGTCAGAAAGGAAGAGTTGATTGCGCGGGTCTGGCCCACGTCGGTGGTTGAGGAGATCAATCTTCGCGTACACATTGCTGCCCTGCGACGGGCCCTCGGTGATGGTGAGAACGGCCAACGCTACATCGTCAACGTGCCGCAATGCGGCTACTGTTTCGTTGCTCCGGTGCACGGCGACAGTACCGCGCAAGTGGCCCTGGAAAACCTCCAGGCACCGCAACACAACTTGCCTGTGCGGCTGACGCCGGTTACCGGTCGCGACTCAGTGGTGGGCTCGATGGTACGGCAATTGCCGCTGTGCCGGTTGATGACCGTGACGGGGCCTGCGGGTGTCGGTAAAACCACGGTGGCGTTGCGCGCTGCGGAATTGCTGTTACAGCACTTTCGTGACGGGGTATGGCTGGTGGATCTGGCGGTAGTCAACGACCCTACGCCACTGCTCGATCATCTGTTGCAAACCCTTGATACCGATCTTGTCACGCTGTCTGCCCGCCACACGTTGTTGGTGCTGGACAACTGCGAGCACCTGCGCGAAGCCTGCAAGGCTTTGGTTGAACGTTTATTGGAGGCCGCGCCAAGGCTGTCGATTCTCGCCACCAGTCGTGAAGCATTGCAGGCCAGTCTGGAGACGGTGCAGATCCTGCCGCCGCTGGTCATTCCAAAATCCTCGGCGTTGAGCAGTGTCGAGGAGACCATGGGCTATTCGGCAGTGCAGTTGTTTGTCAGTCGTGCTCGTGCCCGGCAGCAGGGTTTTACCCTGCGCGAACAGGATCTCCATGCCGTGCGTGACATCTGTCGACGACTCGACGGGCTGCCGTTGGCGATTGAACTGGCGGCGGCGCACATCGATGCGTTGGCGATGGTCGGGTTGCAGTCACAGCTCGACAATTGTCTGCAATTGCTCAGTCATGGCCGGCGTACGGCCGTGCCCCGCCATCAAACCTTGAAAGCTGCGCTGGACTGGAGTTATCAGCACCTGAGCGATCAGGAACAACGGGTGCTGCAACGCCTGTCAGTGTTCAAAATGGCGTTTGCCATTGATGCCGCGATGGGGGTGATCAGTTGCGCGCAATTACCACCGTCGACGCTGGCCTTGATAATTGAGCGGTTGGCGCAGAAGTCCTTGCTGACGGTGGAGCGGGGCAGTGCCGGGGTGCGCTATCGCATGCTCAACACGACCCGTCGTTATGCCCGCGAGCAACTGGAGCGCAGTGGTGAGTCCAGCGACTACGTGCGCCGGCATGCGCGCCACGTCAGTCGCAGTCGTTTGGCTTCAGGTTCGCAGTTGACCGCCCAACTCGTCGAGTAACACGCGCACCTTGCGCAAGTCCGGTGTCGCGTAGCCTTCGGTGAAGCGTTGGTATATCGGACTCAACAGGTCCAGCGCTTCGCGATAGCGGTTCTGCCGTTGCCACAGTTGGGCCAGCGATGTGGCACTGCGCAATTCCCAGGCCAGAGCGCCTTGGGTTTGAGCGATCAACAGCGCTTGGCGCAATACATCTTCTGCTTGCTGAGTGTTGTTGGTTTTAGGGCAACCCGATTCTTCATTCAACAATCGATCCGCCCGAGCGCGCAAAATTTCTGCCGCGCTCCAGCCTGCTGCACCGCTCTGTGCCCGTTCAAGCAACGCATCATCAACAAAGCCACTGTCCAGCGTCACCATGATTTCCCTGATCAGGCCGCTGTCATCGGTTGGCATCGGCGCGGCGGTATCGGCGTCGATGACCTGCGCGTAGTGCCGTGCCCATCGATAGAACAGCAGTACCGAATGCTTCTGTGCCTGCTCCAGCAACAGATTCAGCAAAGCACGGGCGTTTTGCTGGTCTCCGTTGTAATGAGCGATCAGGCAACTGGCCAACGCCAGGGTGTAGCAGATCGAGGTGCCGTGATTGATTTGCACGGCGATGTCCAGTGCCTGCCGTGCCGTACGCCAGGCTTGTTCCGGGAAGCCTTGCAGCCATAACACCCGGGCGAGCACCGTCAATGAGGCGACGCTTTGGTCGTACTGCACGCCGAAGCCATGGGTGAAGCGGTTGAGATTACCGCTTTGCGCCATGCGCTGAATAACTTGCTCTGCATGCAGGCGCGCCTGCGGCTGGTCGCCGGCGTAATGCAGCGCCAATACTCGCAAGCGATGCGTGCTCAGCGACAGTAGCGGATCGCCGTGCACGCCGAGTCGATCGAACTGTTCGCTCTGTTCCAGCGCCAGTCGATAGTGGCCACAGCTGAGGTTGACCGCCATGTGCCCGGACACCGCGCGCAGTTGCCCGGCTACATCGTCAAGTTCCTGCGCCAGCGCGTGGGCGTCGACGAAGGCCGCGATGGTTTCCGGGGTGCCGCCCCAGGTGTGGTAGCAGGCGCTGCCGAGCGCCAGTTTCAAGGCGATTTTCACCCGAGGGCAAGCCTCATCAGCGTTTTCGAGCAGGGCCAGCGCCTGACGCACGTAACCACCGTATTCCTTGAGTAGCGACAGCTCTTGCCACAGCGGTGCCGAGGTCGCGGCCAGATAAATCCCTACATCATTGGGGCCGACACCGTTCAGGCTCCAGTCCAGCGCCGCGCGCAAGTCTTCCAGGCCGCGTGCATAACGCTCGATCCAGAGGTCGGTTGGGGTGTTTTCCCAATCGGTCTGCCCCTGATACATAAGTGCCAGGCAGCGTTCAGCGTGGCGTTCGCGGGTTTCGGCGAGTTCGGCGCACTGGTCGAGCTTTTCCAGGGCATAACGGCGCGTGGTATCGAGTAGCCGGTAGAACACCTCTTCATCACCGACTTCGACGTTGAGCAACGACTTGGCGACCAGTTGCGTGATCGAGCCAAACACTTCGCCGGGCTTGATGTGCTGGCCACCGATCACGGCAGCGGCGGACTCCAGCGTGAAGCCGCCACGAAACACGCCGAGTCGGCGCAGGCAAGTCTGTTCGCAATCGGTGAGCAGGTTGAAGCTCCAGTCCAGCGTGGCACGCAGAGTGAGATGACGCTCCACACTGCTTTGATTGCCGGCGGCCAATGCCGGCAAGCGGCCCTGCAACTGGCTCAACAAACCATTGAGACCCAGTTCGGCGACCTGTGCCGCCGCCAGCTCCAGCGCCAGCGGAATACCGTCCAGACGACGGCAGATTTCAATGGCATCGGGCAACTCGGCGTCGCTGAGTTCGAAGCCCTCATGAGCCGCCAGTGCGCGTTCGGCAAACAGTTGCAGTGCAGAAAAACTCAACGCCTGTACGCGATCAAGCACGGCAATCGGCGGCGGGTAATCAAGGGACTCAAGACGCTGCACATACTCGCCTTCGGCACGCAGGCTCTCGCGGCTGGTGGCCAGAATGTGGACCTGTGGCGCACCGCGCAAAATGCTCTCGCCGATCAGCGCCACGGCGTCGATCAGGTGTTCGCAATTGTCGATCACCAGCAGCATCTGGCGCTCGCGCAGGGCGTTGACCAGACTGGTCAGCGGCTCGTTGTCATGCAGTAGCACATCAAGCAGGGCCGCCAGGTGCGAGCAGATCATTCGCGCGTCGTTGATGGGCGACAGATCCAGCAGCCGAATACCGTCCCGATAGTGGCCGATCATCTGTTCGGCAACGCGCAGGGCCACGGTGGTTTTACCGATACCGCCGGGGCCGACCAGCGTTATGCAGCGCTGGCGCGGCAACTGCCTGATCAGGCTGTCGACCAGCGGCTGCCGGCCGATCATTCGCGTGCGGCGCAACGGCAGGTTATGCCGCGTACCGGTCTCGGCGCAGGTGGGTTGTTCGATCAATTGCAGCACGAGCGGTGCGACAAAACTGTAGCCGCGCTGTGCCACGGTGACGATGTATCGCTGTCCGGCCTGACCATCGCCGAGTGCTTTGCGTAGGGCCGCCATGTGAACCCGCAGGTTGATGTCTTCCACGACGCTGTCCGGCCAGACCCCGGCGATCAATTGCTGCTTGCTCACGACTTCGCCGGCATGCGCCAGCAGGATCAGCAGAATGTCCATGGCGCGTCGGCCCAGGCGCAACGGCTGGTCGCCCTCAAGCACCAGCCGTTGTCCAGGATGAATCCGATAGGGGCCGAAACCGATGGCCTGATTCGGGGAAAGACTCAACCGCTCACTCCTGCGAAATTCTTGTCATCCTGCCCCAGGCTTGTGAAGCCTCCGTGAAGGGCAGGGCGGATCAGGGCGTCAGTTGCACGCAAGCCTTCTAATCCGCAGTTTGCGGACATATTCCTCAGGTTCTGGCGCCAGTGCAACGTGCAGATTGCCGTCAACACTCGAAACGCTATGGCGTAACTTCCGTTTTTACACACGGCAATGCCCAAATCACCGCTCTGTGCCACGGACAATTAACAACGATTAACTCGTCTGCGTCCGCTCCAGCCTCAAAACTCCGATCAAACAAGTTCAACCTCAGGCACAGACCTGATGGCTGCAATGGAATGCACTCGTCCGGAGGACGGCGCAATGAGCAACGTGGTGGTGGTCTATCACAGCGGCTATGGCCACACGCGCGTCATGGCCGAAGCCGTGGCGCAGGGCGTCGAACGGCACCTGGGCAGTACCTGTCGGTTGGTCGCGGTAGAAGAAGTCGAACGCTATTGGGATGAGTTGCACCGCGCCGATGCGATCATCTTCGGCGCGCCGACCTACATGGGCAGCGCGTCGGCGGGCTTCAAGCAATTCATGGAGGCCAGCGCGGCGTTCTATCTGGCCAAACCGTGGCGCGACAAGGTCGCTGCGGGGTTCACCAATTCCGGCAGTCTGTGCGGCGACAAGCTCAATACGTTGCTGCAAATGGCGGTGTTCGCCGCGCAACATTCGATGATATGGGTTGGCCTCGATTTGCTCCCGGCGCGCTCGGCGGCCGGGTTCTTTGATGGGCAATTGAACCGTCTGGGCAGCTCGCTCGGTGCGATGTCCCAATCCAATGTCGAACAGACGCCCGGGCAGGCGCCGCCGCTCGAAGACCGGCGCACGGCGGCCCATCTGGGTGAGCGGGTGGCACAAGTGGCGCAGCGGTTGAGGCACAAGTGAGGAAGGGGCGATAGGATCGGCGTCTACACCGCAAGGCGCATGCCGGCAGACGCTGGCGAGGGTTGCGATCTTTTGAGCTTCATATCCGGCACTTCACGACAGCGCCAGGCAAACGGGCTGATCCCTTCGCTACGGGTGAAGATGTGGCAAAAGTGCGCCTGATCACAGAAGCCGCATTCCAGGCTGATCTGCGTCAGGCTCAAGTGGGTGTGCTGGATCAACAGCTTGGCGCGGGCGATGCGCTGAGTACGGATCCAGTCCTGTGGCGAGAGCCCGGTACTGCACTTGAACGCTCGGGAAAAATGACTGCGTGACAACGAACATGCTTCTGCCAGTTCGGTGACCTCCAGGCTTTCACCCAGGCGATCGAGGATCAACTGTTTGACCCGCCGTTCGCGCTGTGGACTGAGGCCGCCGATGCGCGGTGTGCGGGATTCGCTGGCGGGGGCGAGGGCGACTGTTTGTTGTAAGTGAGCCATGGCCAATGTCCGTGTCGGGGGAGGGGACGCACGCTGGGTGCTTTCCCCTCTGGTCAAGAAAACAATGTTTCGCAGTGGGTTTCATTGTTGGACGGGGCCGGAGGACTGACGAGTTAAACGTTGTTAATTGCGCCGCAAAACTTTGAACTCAGCACATCGCTGCAAGTCGGCGACGGGGCGGATCGGCGAGGATGACGACTAATAAGAGGCACACGTTCGGTGCCGTCGAAGATCGATCAAGCAAGGGGACTCGCATGACAGGTTCGTTGCACGCTGCATTGGGCACACTCGGTTTGGCACTCGCGTTGGCGGCCGGTAGTGCTGGGGCACAAGCGCCGCAGGTCGGTACGCAGGCGCCCGGTTACTTCCGTTTGGCGTTGGGCGACTATGAAGTGACCGCGCTGTTCGACGGCTACAACGATCTGTCGCCCAAACTGCTTCAGGGCATGAGTCAGGGACAGATCCGTGCATTGCTCGCTCGCCGTTCGATTGAAACCCCGGGTGTGCAAACGGCGTTCAACGCGTTTCTGGTCAACACCGGCAAACAGTTGGTCCTGGTCGACACGGGCGCCGGGCAGTGCATTGGCGCGACTGCCGGCCAGCTCTCGGCGAACATGCAGGCAGCGGGCTACAAACCGGAACAGGTCGATACCATCCTGCTGACCCATCTGCATCTGGATCACGTTTGCGGATTAGTCGACGCTCAGCAAAAACCGATTTTCGCCAACGCCACGGTGTATGCGGCCAAGGCTGAAGCTGACTATTGGCTTGATCCGCAGGCCTTGGCCAAGGCACCGGCCGGGGCGAAAGAGTTCTTCAAAATCGCTCAGGATTCCACGGCGCCCTACGTGGCCGCCGGCCGCTTCAAAACCTTCACGCCGGGCCAGTCACCCTTGCCGGGCGTGGTCGAGGCGCAAC
Source organism: Pseudomonas sp. LBUM1652 (assembly GCF_059716105.1). Lineage (NCBI taxonomy): Bacteria > Pseudomonadati > Pseudomonadota > Gammaproteobacteria > Pseudomonadales > Pseudomonadaceae > Pseudomonas > Pseudomonas sp. LBUM1652. Next base: position 2,428,061 of record NZ_CP166804.1, read on the forward strand.
TTGAAAGCGGGCACACGCCAGGCAGCACCACTTACCGATTTACCTCGCAGAACCAGAGCATCGTGTTCATGGGCGATCTGGTGCACAACCTTGCCGTGCAGTTCGAACACCCTGAAGTGTCGATCAGTTTTGACGTCAACAGTCAGCAGGCCATCAAAAGCCGTAACGCCGTGTTCAGCGCTGCTGCCGCCAGCAAAACCTGGGTGACCGCCGCGCACCTGCCGTTTCCGGGGATCGGTCACGTCACCGCCATCGACAAGCATTTTCAATGGGTGCCGGTGGAATACGGCCCTTACAAACGCGCGGCCAAAGTACCGTTGATCGAGTAAAGTAAGGCGCTTTCGCATGACTGAACAAGACCTCCAGGCAAGGAACACGAGCCCATGAACCGTAACGATCTGCGTCGCGTCGACATGAACCTGCTGGTGATTTTCGAAGCACTGATGTTCGAAAAGAACCTGACCCGCGTCGCCGAAAAACTGTTCATGGGCCAACCCGCCGTGAGCGCGGCGCTCGGCCGTTTGCGGGATCTGTTCGATGATCCGTTGCTGTTGCGCAACGGTCGCGGCATGGAGCCGACCGCCCGCGCCCTGGCGATTCTCAAAGAGCTGCAACCGGCAATGGACGTTATTTCCGGGGCGGTCAGCCGGGCCAAGGAATTCGAACCGGCGAGCAGTTGCGAGGTGTTTCGCATCGGTCTGTCGGATGATGCCGAATTCGGTCTGTTTCCGCCGCTGCTGCGCCAACTTCAGGAGGAAGCGCCAGGGATTGTGGTCGTGGTACGCCGCGCCAACTATTTGCTGATGCCGGCGCTGCTGGCCTCCGGAGAAATCTCGGTTGGCGTCAGCTACACCACCGATCTGCCGGCCAACGCCAAACGCAAGAAGCTGCGCGACATTCCCTGCAAAGTCCTGCGCGGCGACGACCGTCCGGGGCCGCTGACGCTGGACGAATACTGCGAACGGCCGCACGCGATGGTGTCCTTCTCCGGTGACTTGAGCGGCAACATCGATCTGGATCTGGCCAAGCTTGGCCGTTGCCGTCGCGTGGTGCTTGGCGTGCCGCAGTTCAGCGGCTTGCGCGCTTTGCTGGCGGGCACCGAAATGATCGCCACGGTGCCGGATTACGCCGCCTGTGCGCTGGTTGAAGGCTGCGCCCTGCGCGCCGAAGACCCACCGTTCCCGATTGAGGCGGCGCAATTGTCGATGGCCTGGAGCGGGGTGCATGACAACGACCCGGCGGAGAAGTGGTTGCGCTCGCGGATCAGCCAGTTCATGTCGGCATCGCTGGATATTCCGCCAGCCTGAAGAAAAAACGTAAATCCCCTGTGGGAGCGAGCCTGCTCGCGATGGCGCCCGGTCAGTCGACTTCAATGTTGAATGACACACCGCTATCGCGAGCAGGCTCGCTCCCACATTGGTTTTAGGTGACTGAAAGAAAGAGAGCACATCCATCCAATTTCTTCCCGCCCCGCATTGGCATTATTCAGGTCAATGACATTTAAAGGGTCGGGTCATGAATGCTTTGCAACGAGACGAACGGGCGCGCGACCTCGGTTTACTGTTTTTACGGGGCAGCGGTGGATTGTTTCTGCTGTGGGTACACGGCTTGCCCAAGCTGCTGGACTTTACGGCCCAACTGCAACTCATCGAAGACCCGTTCCACCTCGGCGCCCACCTCACCCTGATTCTGGCGATCTTCGCCGAAGTCCTCTGTCCGCTACTGATCGTCGGCGGGGTGCTGGCGCGATTGGCCTGCTTGCCTATTCTGTTTGTGCTGCTGGTAGCGCTGTTAGTCGTGCATCCGCAATGGAGTGTGGCTGAAGGGCAGTTCGGCTGGTTGCTGTTGATCCTGTTTGCCACTGTGTTTATCGCCGGGCCGGGACGGCTGGCGCTCAATGTTCGTTTACCCGGAGTACTGCGTTATGCCTGAAGTCCTTAGTCAAAAAGCACCGGGGGCCGATGAGACCGTCACGCTGATCGTCAAGCACCGGGTCAAGGCCGGTTTTGAAGCAGCCTATGAAGCCTGGTTGCGCAATATCGTAAAGGTGGCGGGGCAGCGCGAAGGGCACTTGGGCGTCGACGTGGTGCGCGGCAAGCGCGCCGGCCTCGATACTTACACGTGTGTGCTGCGCTTTTGCTCGACCGAGGCGATGCAATTGTGGCTGGAGTCACCGCAGCGTCAGGCCCTGGTCGATGAAGCCGCTCCGATGCTCGCTGATGGCGACCAGACTGAGGTCGCCCCGGTCAATGAATTCTGGTTCGCGCCGCTGGCCGATGCCGCCTCGCCGCCGCCGCGCTGGAAGCAGGCGGTGGTCACCTTGCTGGTGATTTTTCCGCACACCTTGCTGGTGCCGCTGATCTGGGGGCCGCTGCTCGGGTTGCACCCACTGCTTTCCAACTACGTGATTGCCACGTTCCTGATCACCCTGACCATCGTGTTGTCGGTGGTGTACGTGTTCATGCCGCCCGTGACCCGTTTGTTTGCGCCCTGGCTGGAAGCCGGTCAGGCCCATACACACGTCGAATCCACAGAACACCCGTCACGCTGAAACCATTCATTTTTTGTCGAAGGAACTGCGATGAACGCCGATCTGATTCTCTTCAATGGCCAATTTCATACCGTAGACCGCACTAAACCACTGGCCAGTGCCGTGGCGATCAAGGACGGCCGTTTCGTGGTCGTTGGTAACGACACCCAAGCCATGGCCCTGCGCGGTTCATCCACGCAAGTGATCGACATGCACGGCCGCTGCGTCATCCCCGGTCTCAACGACTCGCACTTGCACCTGATCCGTGGCGGTTTGAACTACAACCTCGAACTGCGCTGGGAAGGCGTACCGTCGCTGGCCGATGCGCTGCGCATGCTTAAGGAGCAGGCCGACCGCACACCGACGCCGCAGTGGGTGCGCGTGGTCGGCGGCTGGAACGAATTCCAGTTCGCCGAAAAACGCATGCCGACCCTCGAAGAACTCAACCAGGCCGCGCCGGACACGCCAGTGTTCGTCCTGCACCTGTACGACCGTGCGCTGCTCAACCGCGCCGCATTGCGCGTGGCCGGTTACACCCGTGACACGCCGAACCCGCCGGGTGGCGAGATCGTCCGTGATGCCAATGGCAACCCGACCGGCATGCTGGTGGCCAAACCCAATGCGATGATTCTCTACTCGACGCTGGCCAAGGGGCCGAAGCTGCCGCTGGAGTATCAGGTCAACTCGACTCGCCAGTTCATGCGCGAACTCAATCGCCTCGGCCTGACCAGCGCGATCGATGCCGGCGGTGGTTTCCAGAACTACCCGGACGATTACCAGGTGATCGAGCAATTGGCCAAAGATGACCAGTTGACCGTGCGTATCGCCTACAACCTGTTCACCCAGAAGCCGAAAGAAGAGCTGACCGATTTCCAGAACTGGACCGGCAGCGTCAAGTTGCACCAGGGCGACGACTTCCTGCGCCACAACGGCGCCGGCGAGATGCTGGTGTTCTCGGCAGCGGATTTCGAAGACTTCCTCGAACCGCGCCCGGACCTGCCGCAAACCATGGAGCAGGAGCTGGAACCGGTGGTGCGCCATCTGGTTGAACAGCGCTGGCCGTTCCGTCTGCACGCCACGTACAACGAATCGATCAGCCGCATGCTCGACGTGTTCGAGAAGGTCAACCGTGACATTCCGTTCAACGGTCTGCCGTGGTTCTTCGACCACGCTGAAACCATCACCCCGCAGAACATCGAACGGGTGAAAGCGCTGGGCGGTGGCATCGCGATTCAGGATCGCATGGCGTTCCAGGGCGAGTACTTCGTCGACCGTTACGGCGCGAAAGCTGCTGAAGCCACGCCGCCGATCAAACGCATGCTCGCCGAAGGTGTGCCGGTCGGCGCAGGCACCGACGCCACGCGGGTTTCCAGCTACAACCCGTGGACGTCGCTGTACTGGATGGTCAGCGGCCGCACCGTCGGTGGTCTGGCGCTGTACGAAGAAGGTTTGCCGCGCACCACCGCGCTGGAATTGTTCACCCACGGCAGTGCCTGGTTCTCGTCCGAGCAGGGCAAGAAAGGCCAGATCAAAGTCGGGCAACTGGCAGATCTGGCGGCGCTGAGCGCGGACTTCTTCCACGTCGAAGAAGAAGCCATCAAGTGGATCGAGTCCGTACTGACCGTGGTTGGCGGCAAGATCGTTTACGCCGCGGGCGACTTCCAGGATCTCGGGCCAGCCAGCGTGCCGGTGCTGCCGGACTGGTCGCCGGTGGCAAAAGTCCCGGGCCACTGGCGCCAGAACGCGCCGATGCAGGCTCAGGTGCACCAATGCGTCGGCGCGTGCGCCGTGCACTCGCACAGCCATGAAAAGGCGCGCCTGTCGAATGCCCCGGTCAGCGATTTCGCCGGTTTCTGGGGCGCGTTCGGCTGTTCCTGCTTCGCCTTCTGATTCTTACCCAAAAGCGCCGGCCTCGACGGTCGGCGCTTCACGCAACAACCATCCACCCAGGAGTTTCCCATGAGCGTTCCATACAAGCGTCTGAACAAAGATGATGCGGTTGTGCTGCTGGTCGATCACCAGACCGGTTTGATCTCGCTGGTACAGGATTTCTCGCCAAACGAATTCAAGAACAACGTGCTGGCACTGGGCGACATCGCCAAGTTCTTCAAGCTGCCAACCATCCTCACCACCAGTTTCGACGCAGGCCCGAACGGCCCGATCGTACCTGAGCTGCTTGAGCAGTTTCCGGACGCGCCGTTCATTCAGCGTCCAGGCCAGATCAACGCCTGGGACAACGAAGACTTCGTCAAAGCCATCAAGGCTACCGGTCGCAAGCAACTGATCATCGCCGGTGTGGTGACTGACGTGTGCGTGGCATTCCCGACGCTGTCGGCCATCGCTGAAGGTTTCGAAGTGTTCGTGGTGACCGATTCTTCCGGCACTTTCAACACCACCGTGCAACAAGCGGCGTGGGCACGCATGTCGGCGGCCGGTGCTCATCTGATGAACTGGTTCGCTGTGGCTTGCGAGCTGCAGGGTGACTGGCGCAACGACATGGAAGGCCTGGCGCATCTGCTGTCCGAGCGTCTGCCGAACTACCGCAACCTGATCAACAGCTACACCAAGTTCACGGCCAAGTAATCGATCGCGCCTGAAAAGCCCCTCACCCTAGCCCTCTCCCCGAGGGAGAGGGGACTGACCGAGGGGTTCTTTCGAGTTGCACCGACCTGAGCGATCGAGTCGATCTCCGGTCTTGAAAAGCTTGAAGATCAGCTCCCTTTCCCCCTCGCCCCCCTTGGGGGAGAGGGTTGGGGTGAGGGGGTAAGCTCTTGATCTTAAAATCTTCGCATCAGCGCTTTTGCAGCCAACCGAGAAACCCGCCTTTCCTCACCACCACCGGTTTAACCATCAACGCGAGGCGACTGTTCTGCTGCCGCACCGCCTGCAACTTGTTCAACGCCGACCCAACCTCCTTGCGCTGCTCCATGCACTGGCGCGTCAGGTTCTTGTCGAGGCGATAGATGATGCTCGACGTCAGCGCCGTAAACGTAGCCTGCGACGGGGTATCCGCCAGAATGCTTTGCTCGCCCATGACCTCACTCGGCCCCATGCGCCCGGCCTCTGTCTGGCTGGCGCCATCCGGTACCGTTGCGCTGACCACCCCGGTGGCAATCACGAACAGACTCTCCGGCACTTCGTCCAGATCCAGCACCACCTGGCCCGCGCTGTACTGCTGCGCGACCATCGATTCGGCGAGGCGATCACGTTCGTCGGCACTCAGCGAGCGGAAGATTTTCACTTCATCGAGCAACGCGCGGGCGCGGGTCGACGGTTCGATCACGCCGTCCGGATGCCGCGAAATCCCGGCGGCTTCCAAGTGGCGGTGTGCGAGGTCGAAAAGTTGATTGCGCACTTCGCTTTTCTTGCCCAGTTCGGCGATAAACCCGCTGGCCACGTATTCGGACATTTCTTCGCCGGCCTCTTTCAACACCACTTTCGGCGCCGGGCTCAGCAGCAGGCTGCTACTGCCTTGCAGCGTCCGGTCGAGGGCGTCGAGCACGCGGCGTGGGCGGATGTGGTTCGGCACTTTGATGCTGATCGACACGCCATGCATGTTATTCGGCCGGCTGAGGTTGACGATCTTGGCCTTGGCCGCCACCGAGTTCGGCACCACGGCCATGGTGCCGGCGCTGGTCAGCAGGTGCGTGGCGCGCCAATCGATGTCGAGCACTTTGCCCTCGACGCCGTCGATCACCACGAAGTCGTCCACTTGATACGGCTTGGTGGTGTTCAGAACGATCCCGGAAAACACATCGGCCAAGGTGCTTTGCAGTGCCAGACCGACGACGATTGCGAACACACCGGACGTCGCCAGCAAGCCTTTGACCGGCAGCTCCAGCACGTAGCCGGCCGCAGCGACGATGGCCACCAGAAACACCAGCGCACCGATGACGTCCTGCAATAAGCGACCGCTGTGGCCGATGCGCCGCATCAGGATCAGGCCGATGACTTCGGTAAGGACTCGCGCGGCGTACAACCACCAGATAATGCCCAGCGCGGTTGCACCGAGTTGCGCGACCTGGTCATCGGCAAACTGCGGCGCCTGCAAAGGGCTGACACCGGCGTTGATCACCAGCGCGGTGAACGCCAGAAACAGCACCAGCCGCACACCCACGCGCGGCGCGCGATGTGTGAAGGGGGCGAGGTGCCAGAGCAGGCCATCGAGCACCAGCAACACGGCACTCCAGGACAGCAGGTGAGCAAGCATGAAGTTCATGGGAGCGCTTCCACAAAAAAGCCCTTCCCCATACATCGCTGCGTGGGGAAGGGCTTGGGCTTAGTTGAGGTGGGTTTTCAGCTCAGCCGCTGCCTGGCGTACCGCCGCTTTCACTTCGGGAATGTGGCTCAGCGGATTGAGCAAGCCAAAGTCGTGGATCATCCCGTTGTAGCGCACCGCGGTCACCGGTACACCTGCCGCATCCAGGTGTCGGGCATAACCTTCGCCTTCATCACGCAACACGTCGAATTCGGCGGTCTGCACCAGCGCGGCGGGCAGGCCTTTGAGCTGTTCGGCGCTGGCGTTCAGTGGCGAGGCGTGGATCTGCGCACGCTCGGCCGGGTTGGTGGTGTAGTTGTCCCAGAACCATTTCATCATGCCTTTGGTGAGGAAGTGACCCTCGGCGAATTGCTGGTACGAGCCATCGTCGAACTGTGCGTTGGTCACCGGCCACATCAGCAACTGGAAGCGCAGCGCCGGGGCTTTCTGTTCCTTGGCCATCAGTGCCACGACTGCCGCCATGTTGCCGCCGACGCTGTTGCCGGCCACCGCCAGACGCTTGCCGTCGACACCGATGTCCTTGCCGTGCTCAGCCACCCATTTGGTTGCGGCGTAAGCCTGGTTGATCGCAGTCGGGTACTGCGCTTCCGGCGACGGCGTGTAATCGACGTACACCGCCACAGCGCCAGAACCCACCACCAAGTCACGAATCAGGCGTTGGTGCGTCGGGAAGTCGCCCAATACCCAGCCGCCACCGTGGAAGAACATGAACACCGGCAACTCGCCTTTGACCTTGGCCGGACGCACCACTTTCAGGTTGATCGTCTGGCCGTCGACCTTGATCGCCTTGTCGCTGACTTCCACACCGGACAGATCAACCTTCACCGAAGCCTGCGCGCCGGTCAGCACCGCACGGGCGTCTTTTGGGCTCAGTTGCTCAAGCGGCTTGCCACCACCGGCGGCGAGGGCTTCGAGAAAGGCTTGGGTGTTGTGTTCGACACCCGGGCTGCCAGCGGCGAAAGCGTTGCCGATGGACAGGGCGAGGAGGGAAGCGGTCAGGGTTTTTTTGACGATGTTCATGTGCAATTCCTTTTAATCCGTTTGATTTTTTATGCCTGAGTTGCGGGCTGCTGTGGCGCTGGGGTTCAGGCCTCAGCAACACCGTGAGCACAGATTAGTGGGATGCCGAAAAGTGAAAAAGCGGCTATAAAGCGTTTAACTGTCCACCAGAGAGTGACAATGAACCCGTTCGAAGACATGCGTATTTTTTGCCAGGTCATGGACTCCGGCAGCTTCACCTCAGCAGCCGATCAGTTGGGCCTGTCCAAGCAGTTCGTCAGCCGCCGGTTGATGCAGTTGGAAGAGCGCCTTGGCGTGCGCTTATTGAACCGCTCGACCCGCCGGCTGGACGTCACGCCACTGGGCCAGAGCTATTACGAATCGGCCCTGCGCCTGTTGAGTGAGGTGGAGCAGGTCGAGCAGGGCATCGCCGGGCAAACCGCCGAGCCACGCGGGACGATCCGCCTGAGTGCGCCGCTGTCGTTTGCCGTGGCGCATCTCGGTTGTCTGCTGCCGATGTTCTTGCAGCGCTATCGCGAGGTCACGGTGGAAGTCGACTTGAACGACCGCCCGGTGGACCTGCTCGGCGAAGGCTATGACCTGGCGCTGCGCATTGGTGTGCTGGAAGACTCGACCTTGATCGCCCGCCGTATCGCCTCCATCGAACGGGTGTATTGCGCCAGCCCGGCCTATCTGGCCGAACGCGGTACGCCGCTCAAACCCGAAGATTTGCACAGTCATGATTGCTTGCCCTACGGTCACGGGCGCTCGGTGCAATGGCGGTTCAATGAGGGGCAGGGCAAGCCGCTGCTGGTCAACGTCACCGGGCGCATGCGCGTCAACAACGGCGAGTTGCTGCGCGATGCTGCGGTGCAGGGGATGGGGATTACCTATCTGCCGACGTTCATTGTCGGTGCGGCGTTGAAGGATGGCCGACTGGTGCCGGTGCTCGATGACTTGCGTCCGGAGCCGCTGACGTTGTCGGCGGTGTATCCGCAACATCGTCAGGCTTCCCGGCCGGTGCAGGCGCTGGTGGAGTTTTTGCGGGAACGCCTTAACCAGAATCCAGTCGCCCACCCTTTGTAGGAGCTGCCGCAGGCTGCGATCTTTTGATCTTGCTGGCAAAGGTCAAGATCAAAAGATCGCAGCCTGCGGCTGCTCCCACAGGTATCGAGGTGTTATCTCGATTCAGTTGGCGCGTTTGTCATCGCCAGGTTCGCCGCCGACGTGAACACCGCGATCATCACCGACTTCACCTGACCGGTGTACGCCGTGATCATCCCCCGGTTCGGAGTGATTGCCGCTGCGACCCGAGGCTGAGTGATCGCCGGAATGTCCCGAGCCCTGACCGCTGCTGCCACTGTGTCCGCCGCCTTCGCCATGACCGCTACCGCTGCCACTGCCACCGTGGCCACCACCATTCCCGCCACCGCCGCTGCCGCCACCACTTCCTCCGCCGCCGCTACCACCGCCCCCCCCACCATGGCCGCCACCGCCACCGCCACCGCCACCGCCGCCATGTCCGCCACCGCCTCCGCCACTGCCACCTTCCTTGGCTTGAACAGTGGCTACTCCCGACAGGCTGTCCGGAATCAATACGGTAGACGCTGAAAGAACTGCGCCGATGGCCATTGCGAGCATGAGCTTTTGAATGTGCATATCGTTCTCCATCTTTGTGATTTGGTTGGGAACGTCGATGAGCGATGTTGCGTCGATCCGACCCGTTCCCGAGGTCAGTGAATACTCGAAGCCAGTTCGAAAATCGGGATGTACATCAGGATCACGATGACCCCGATCAGCAGGCCGATGAAGGTCATCAGCAACGGTTCGAACAAACGCACGAACCACTCGATCCAGCGGCTGATTTCTTCGTCGTAGAAATCGGCGCTGCGTTCCATCATCTGCCCAAGGTTGCCGGATTGTTCGCCCGCTCGCAGCAGCCGCAGGGACACTGGCGTCACCAGCCGGTTGAGTTCCAGCGCAGCAGACAATGACTGGCCTTCGCGCACTCGCTCGCAGGCCTGATCCAGCCGCGCCCGCGACGCCACGGTGAGCAAGCCGCGGACCATGCCCATGGCGGTGACCAGCGGAATCCCGCCTTGCAGCAGAATCCCCAGCGAACGGTAAAACCGCGCCAGTTCATACATGAAAATCCGTTGATGGACGGCGGGCAGCTTCTCCACCAGCCGATCCAGCCATCGGCGAAACGCCGGCTGTTTTTGCAGCAGGGCGAGGGCCACGACAATCGCCGCCAACGCACCGAAGAACTCAAGCTGATGGGCATGCAGAAACATCCCGCTGCTCATCAGGATCTGCGACAGCCACGGCAGGTTCGAGCCCAGTCCTTCGAACACCAGGCTGAAGCGCGGCACCACGTAACCCATCAAAAACAACACCACGCCACCGCCGACGACCAGCAACAACAGTGGGTAGATCGAGGCGCTGACGATCTTTTGCCGCACCTCGTCCATACGCTGGCGATAGCTGACGTAACGACCCAGTGCTTCGCCGACCGCACCCGTCTTTTCGCTGGACTGCACCAGCGCCACGTACAGCGGCGGAAACACTGCCGACAACTGGCCCAATGCCTGGGAGAACGATTTGCCCTCGTACAGTAGGCGCACCAGCTCACTCAGGGTTTTGCGGGCAGCGGGGGCGGTTTCTTTTTCGGCGAGACTTTCCAGCGCATCGATCAACGGCAAGCCGGCGTTGATCAGGGTGGTCAGTTCCTGGCTGAACAACACCAGATTGAAGGTTTCGCGCTGGCGCAGTCGCAGTGAGCGCCAGTGTTTTTCTGCGTGCAGGCTAAGCACGCGCAAACCCTGGTCTTCGGCGATGTGCCGCGCCTCGCTGTGCCCCGGCGCCTCGATGCTCATAGACACCACACCAGCCTTGCCGACCGCTTTCAGATTAAATCGCATGGGCCGCGCTCCGCTTACTGCCAATTGGTCACTTCGGCGTTTTCGCCGTCACCGCCGGGCTGGCCGTCCTTGCCCATCGACAGCAGGTCGTACTCGCTGTTTTCGCCGGGATAGCGGTAGGCGTAATTTCGGCCCCATGGGTCTTGCGGAAGTTTTTTCTGCAAGTACGGGCCGGTCCATTTCGCTTCATCGCTCGGCGCAAGTACCAATGCCTGTAGGCCTTGTTCGGTGGACGGGTAGTGGCCTACCTCCAGTCGATACAAGTCCAGCGCCTTGCTCAGGCCTTCGATCTGCGCCTTGGCCACTTTCACCTCGGAGCGGCCCAACTGGGCGAAGTATTTCGGCGCGACGATCCCGGCCAACAGACCGAGCACCACCAGCACCACAAGCAGTTCGAGCAGGGTGAATCCGCGTTGGCTACGCGGACGAATTTGCAGCTTCATGATGACCTCCCGTGAGTGGCAGCCGTGTCGCCAGGAGGGCTTATGCAATTGCCATGCTCAGCCCCCGCTTAAACCTGGTTGATTGGCTGAAGCCCTTGTGTTTCGGGCTTTCCATGAAACGGCACAGTGCTTGCGTATGGCTCAAACGTGATCGGCCATTGGGGCATTTCCCCCAATTTATCGGGGCTGATCCGGGGAGGCCCGACATGAAATTTCTTGCCAGCGGATTGCTCGGCTGTGTGCTGCTTGGCGGCACCGCGCAAGCCGATGTGTTCATCTCCGTGGACGCCAAGGGCAGCTACGTTCTGTCCAATGTTCACCGTCCCGGACGCACTTACGAACGGGTGATTCAGGAAGCCGAAAAACCGCTGGTCAGCCTTGATCAGCAGCCGCAGATGATCGCCAGGCAGCCCTATGCCGAACTGGTCTCGGCGGCGGCGACAGCCCATCAATTACCTGAAGCGTTGCTGCACGCGGTGATCAACGCCGAGTCGCATTACAACGCCGGCGCGACCTCGCCCAAAGGGGCAGGCGGGTTGATGCAGTTGATGCCTGACACCGCACGGGAGTTGGGGGTGAAGGACGTCTACGACCCCAAGGCCAACATCCAGGGCGGGGCCAAATACCTCAAGCGTCTGATGACCCTGTTCGACAACGATATCGCGCTCGCGGTGGCCGCCTACAACGCCGGGCCGGAAGCCGTGCTCAGCCGTGGCCGGGTGATTCCGCCGTTCGCTGAAACCCAGCGTTATGTGCCCAACGTGCTGCGCCAATACCGGCGATTGCAGGGGCTGGCGATGGATGCGCCGTTGTAGGCCCACCCGGTTCACCCACTTTCGGAGCAAATCGGGCAGGCCCGAAAAGTGGGGAAAAGCGGTGGGGAATATCCCCCGTAATCTCAAGTCGTTGCGGTAACTGATTGAACGGTAATGAAATTTTTTGTGGCACGCGGATTGCTCCACCGGTTTACGAGAATCATTCCCGTGAGCACCCACTACGAGGTTTGCGATCATGGTCGGCTTTCATCACGCTCATCGCTCATTCAATTGGTTGCTGATACTGGCCTCGATGCTCAGCATCGACCTGGCCAGCGCGGCCGTTCGCTGCGAGCGCAACCTGGTGGCCAATGTCGTGGCCTTCGATCAGCCGCTGATGTTCAACCGCCTCGGTGCGCAGAATGCCAACGGCATGATGTACGCCCTGCGCCGCGATGTGGTCGATGAGCATGACGTGTCGCTGGCCTACGGCGGCGCGGCGGTGCCGGGCAAGGTGTCGTTGCGTGCGGACAAGCGTCCGCGGCCATTGGTGCTGCGGGTGGCGGCGGGGGATTGCCTGACGATCAATCTGCAGAACCTGCTCGACTATCAGGCCAACCCGAACAAGCACTTCGAAAACGAGGGCGAAGAAGAGGGCGGTGAAAACGCCAACGGCGCCGAAGAATTCAAAGTCGACGAGCAAGTCGCTGATCGTCATGTCGGTTTTCAGGTCAACGGCCTGCAAGCGGTGAACAGCATCGACGACATTTCCTCGTTCACCGGGCGCAACGCCAACACCCTGGTGGTGCCGGGCGCAAGCCGCTCCTACACGTTGTTCGCTGAGCGCGAAGGCGCGTTTGCGGTCAGCAGCCGCGGTGCGACGTTTGGCGGCGAAGGCGCGGCGGGTAACGTTGCCAACGGCCTGTTCGGCCAGGTCGTGGTGGTGCCCAAGGGCGGCCGCAGCTATCGCAACACCCTGACCGAAGAGGAAATGCGCCTGGCCACCACCGGCCGTGCACCGACCGGTCAGCCCATCGTCGACTACCAGGCGCGTTATCCGCAGCGCGAACCGTGGCTGCGCGAAGGCAAGGCCGGCACGCCGATCATCAACATGGTCGACGGCAGTGAAATCATTTCCAGCGAAAGCGACGCGATTGTCATGGGCAGCAACGCCGACGGCAGCTTCCCGGCCAGCACTTATCCGCTGGAATCGGTCGGCAAACGCAACCCTGCGATCCCTAACCGACTCGAACCGTTCCGCGATTTCGCCTCGCAATTCCAGGACGAAACCGCCGCCACGCAAGCATTTCCCGCTTACTGGGCAGACCCGGTGATGGCCCATGTGCTGGAGCCGACCCGCGATTCGTTCATGATCAACTACGGCTCCGGCGGCATGGGCGCCGAAGTAGTCGCCAACCGTTTGGGCGTAGGGCCGATGCATGACTGCCTGTCCTGCGCTTACGAAGAATTCTTCCTCAGCTCGCACACCGTCGGCGACGTGGCAATGCTGGTGGACGTACCGGCCAACGCGGGACTTGAGAATATTCTCCCGGGCCAAACGCCTCGTGCCGATCAGATCGGTGTCAAAGCGACCATGGCCCTGTATCCGTCGGAGCCGTCGAACGTCAACCACAGCTACATTGGTGACTTCGTCAAATTCCGCAATACCCACAACGGTCACGAGCAGCACATCTTCCACCTGCACGGCCATCAGTGGCTGTTCAACCCCAACGACGACAACTCCGATTACGTCGACGCCCAGGGCATTGGGCCGGGCGCCGGTTATACCTATGAAATCGCCAACGGCGGTTCGGGTAACCGCAACCGGGTGGCGGGGGATGCGATCTATCACTGCCACTTCTACCCGCACTTCGCCCAAGGCATGTGGGCCATGTGGCGGGTTCACGATGTGTTTGAAGAAGGCACCCGACTCGATGTTTCGCAGCAAGGCGCGGACGGTTATCACAGCGAACCGTTTGCGCTGCGCAGCGGTAAACCGGCGGTCGGTGCCCGGGCATTGCCCGATGGCGAAATCATCGCCGGCACACCCATTCCTGCAATAGTGCCGCTGCCTGGCAAAGCCATGGCACCGATGCCCGGCAAAGTCGTGGTGGTGCCGAAAATCGGTGAAACCCTGGTGGCCGGCAACGACGACGATGACGAAGAAGAGGGCGACGACGACGGCGAGCACCAAGGCGGCAACGCGGGTGGGCAAGCCATCGGTTCCCTGGCGTTGGTGGATCGCAGCGAAGCCAACCGCAATGCTGACGGCAGCCTGAAAAACCCTGGTTATCCATTCTGGATCGGCGGCATGGAAAGCTCGGTCGGCCAACGTCCGCCAACCCCACCGCTGGACATGCTCGACGCCGCCACCGCGCAATCCCTGAAGGCCAGCGGCAAAGCGCTGTGGGCCAACCTCGAGCCGGCGCAATCCGGTGGCTGGGACGGTGGTTTGCAGCGCCATACACTCGATGGCGTGTCGGCGGGAGGCGAGGCGCGCACCGTGACCACGTCGCTGGATTTCTCCAAGGAAGTCACCCGTGCCAAACCGATTTACATGCCGGAAGAGGGCACTGAAGTCGAACAGGCGGCCATGGCCTTCCACGCGAAAAAGGATCACCCAAGCTATGCCTTGCTGCCCGGCAATCAGGTGGTGGCCAAGGCTTTCCGCACCAACGGCGCCTTGCCGATTGCCGGCGCGCCGTACTACGAGCCCTGCATGGATGACCGGCAAAAACGCCTGACCAGCAGCGCCGGCAGCGGTGAGTTTGCCAGCGGCGAGCGGGTTGACGGCATGTCCTTCGTCGGCGCCTCGACGTTCACCGCCGACCGGCCACGGATCTACAAAGCCGCCAACATCCAGTTCGACGCGGTGTACAACAAAGTCGGCTACCACTTTCCGCAGGCGCGCATTCTGGCGCTGTGGGAAGACGCCTGGCCGGTGATCACCAAGCAGCGTCCGCCAGAGCCTCTGGTGATGCGCATGAACACCTTCGATTGCGTGCAATACCAGCAAACCAACCTGGTGCCGGCCACCTATGAAATGGACGACTATCAAGTCCGCACGCCAACCGACGTGATCGGCCAGCACATCCACTTGCCGAAGTGGGATCTGACCTCTGCCGATGGCTCGTCCAACGGCTGGAACTACGAGGACGGCGTGCTCTCCCCAGGTGCCGTGCAGGAACGTATCCTCGCGATCCGCGAGTTCAACCAGTGCGAAGGCACCGACCCGCGCGATGGCACTCAGGCCTGCCCGAAAGCCAAGGCGCATCCGTACTTTGGTCAATTCGGTCGTGCCGACTGGATCGGTGCGCGCACGGCGATGCAGCGCTGGTTCGTCGATCCGGTGGTCAATATCAAAGGCGTGGACCGTGGCCTCGGCACGATTTTCACTCACGACCACTTAGGCCCATCGACGCACCAACAGATTGGTCTGTACGCCACCGTGCTGGCTGAACCTGCCGGTTCCACCTGGCTGCACGCCGAAACCGGCGAGCCTCTGTACAGCGGCGCACGTCAGGACGGTGGGCCGACTTCATGGCAGGCGGTGATCAACACCGGCGACCTCGATGGCGACGGCAAGAACGACAGCTTCCGTGAGTTCTTCCTCGAATACAGCGACTTCCAGCACGCCTATGAAGCCGGTGTGTATGTCGGCGCCGGGCCTAATGGCGTGCCGAATCCGCAAGCGTTCCCGGCCACGGCCGACAGCTTCCGCTACGCGATCAACCCGCCAGTGCGCAACAACGCCAGCAACCTGCTCGAAGGTATCGTGGAAGTGCAGGGTGGTCAGGTCCCGGGCTGCCCGAGCCGGCCATGCCCACAGGCGATCTCGGTGGATGACCCTGGCATGTTCGTCGTCAACTACCGCAACGAGCCGCTGGCCCTGCGCGTCTACGACCCGAACAAGGTCGGCCCGGACGGCAAGCGCGGCATGCAGGCCGACGGCCTCGGCGGTGACCTGGCGTATGCCATGCAGAGCCGTACCGACCGTGCAATCCCGGCGATGAACCTGGCGCCGAACCTGCTCACCTCGGCCACCGGGCCTACCGGCGGCACCACGCTGTTCCCGCCGCACATCAACAAGGGCGGCGCAGAACCGGGCGACCCGTTCACGCCAATGCTGCGCACTTACACCGGCGACAACGTGCGGCTGCGGGTGCATGCCGGCGGTCATGAGGAAGAGCACAACGTCACCCTGCACGGCGTGAAATGGCTGCAGAGCGGTTCCGGTTTCGGCAACAGCTCCAACTCCGGCTGGCGTGCGTCGCAGATGATCGGCATCTCCGAGCAGATGGGCTTCATTGCGCCGGTGTCGATGCTCTCCAGTTCTGCGGCAACGACGGGCGACTATCTGTACTCGATGGACGCCTCGATCGAAGGCTACTGGAGCGGAATCTGGGGCGTGATGCGCAACTACACCGCCAAACGCAGTGACCTGTTCGCCATCCCGAACAACCCGACTCCGGCCGGTATGCGCAACACCGTCGCGTTTGAAGGCAGTTGCCCACGCTACGGCGCCAACCCGAACGGCATCGGCACCCGGCCGACTGTGCAGCGCAACTATGAAGTGGTCGCAGCCCTGGCCAACGACATCCTCGGCAATACGCTGGGCCTGACCATCGGCGATCCCGAAGGCCTCGGCCAGCATGTTGGCGGGCCGCTAAACCCGGCGGGCGGCACCCTGGTGCTGAACTCGCGCACGGTGAGCATCCCGCAGGTGACGGTGACCGACCCTGAAAATGGCGAGACCATCACCATCGGCGGGCAGAGCGGGCCGCTGCATGATCCGACCGCGATCCTGTACGTGCGCAAATCCGACCTTGATCCGGTCAGCGGCAAGCTCAAGCCCGGCATTCCAGTCGAGCCGCTGGTGCTGCGCGCGGCTGCCGGGGACTGCATCAACATCACTCTGGAGAACCGTCTGCCGAGCGTGATGCCGGATCTGACCCAGACCGCCGTGATGCAAGGCATGGTCAAGCGCGACCGCAACAGCGGCCTCGGTTCGACCACCTTCAGCAACAACCTGATGCGTCCGTCCAGCCACGTCGGCCTGCACGCGCAACTGCTGGCCTACGACATCACCAAATCCGACGGCACCAACGTCGGCGTCAATCCGACCCAGACCGTGCCGCCGCGCGTTGGCAGCAGCGGCGCGTACCCGACCCGTACTTATCAGTACTACGCCGGGCACCTGGAGCGTGAAGGCAAACCGGTGACCCAACTGGGTCGCAGCGTCGACAACATTAATGCCACGGCGGTCGAGTTCGGCGGTTTGAACTTCACTCCGGCGGACGTGATCAAGCAGCCGCAAAAAGGCCTTGGCGGGGCGATGAGCATCCTGCCGATCGGCGCCACCTGGGTCGACGATGCACGCAAGGTCAACGCCACGGTCACCGCGCCGGGGCAAACGACTTACCGCGACTTCGCGATGGTCTGGCACAAAGCGTTGAACACCCGTTGGGCCAACGGCCGGCCGGTCGAAGGCATTGCCGCCGAAGGCTTCGGCTTGCCGACCGATCCGCAGGACAACTCGAGCATGGCGATCAACTACAAGACCGAGCCGCTGTGGTATCGCTTCGGCCTCGCCCCGGACGCACCGTTCGGGCACGCCGATGGCGCTGGTTATGGCGACATGACCAACGCGCACATGGCCTACAGCAATGCGCTGGTCGGCGGTGATCCGCAGACGCCGGTGCTCTACGCCAAACCGGGGCAGCCGTTGCGCGCACACGTCCTGATGCCGAGCGGTGGCAGCCGTGGCAGCACGTTCCAGCTCGACGGGCACGTCTGGTCGATCAATCCGTTCCAGGCCGAGAAGAGCGACACCAGTGGCTATCCGCTGGGCACGCCGGGCGTGGGTTCGGTGCGTTACGGCTACAACCCGATGTCGATGTACATCGGCGCCCGCGAGAGCGTCCTGCCGGCAGCGCACTTCAGCCTCATGCTGCCGAGCGCCGGGGGCAGCAATGCGATACCGGGGGACTACCTGTTCCGCGACTACGGCGCCTACGGCAACATTTCCGGGTTGTGGGGATTGCTGCGGGTGACCAATGAACCGGAACCGGCACCGCAGGGGCAGTAGCAGGAGCGGCATACATGCGATCCATTGTGGGAGCGAGCCTGCTCGCGAAGACGGCGGTACCTGCGGCATCAGCGCTAGCCGACACACCGATTTCGCGAGCAGGCTCGCTCCCACAGGAAACACGGTTTCTGGACATAAGTTTCTTGGGGAGTGCGGTATGAACAGGATCATCAACATCACGGGAGTTTGTCTGCTGGCAGTCGCGGGGGCGTTGCTCACGCTCAGCGAAATGGCGCTGGCGCAACCCGAGACCGGCCAGGTGCTGAAACGCGATGGCGTGGCGGTGGACTTCAAACTCCAGCCGCTGGCCGCTGACGGCAAACTGCGTGAAGGCGAGTTCGCCGACGTGCAGTTCCGCATCACCGACAGCGCCTCCGGCCAGCCGTTGTCCGGTGTGGCGCCGGGGGCGTGGGTCGACCCTGAAACCGTCGCCGCCGATCTGGCCCAGGGTCGCGAAAAAAGCTGCAAATCCCGGGTCGGGGTGTTCCTCAAATCCAACATCGGCGCGCGCCCACTGCTCGATCTCAACAGTTATTACCTGTTGGTGATGAACCGCGACGCGAGCATTGCCGTGGTCGATCCCTCGGTGTCGGTCGGCGGCATCACCAGCACCATGGCGCGGATCGAACTCAAGCAACCGCCGATGGATTGGGTCACGCCCAAAGACAACAAACGCGTATTCGTGTCGATGCCCACGGCCGGCGAAGTGGCGGTGATCGACAGCGAACAATTCAAAGTCCTCGACTCGATTGCCGCTGGCAGCCAACCGGTGCGCGTGGCACTGCAACCGGACGAACGTCTGTTGTGGGTCGGCAACAACGCGAGCAAAGCCGAAGAGTCCGGGGTGACGGTGATCGACACTCAGAGCCTCAAAACCCTCAAACATCTGGCCACCGGCCGTGGCCATCACGAAATCAGCTTCAGCAAGGACAGCCGTTTTGCCTTCGTCAGCAACCGTGACGACGGCACCGTGAGCGTGGTGGATATCGCCAGCCTGAACATCCTCAAGCAAGTCAAAACCGGCTCCAGCCCGCTGTCGGTCGCGTACTCGCCATTGTCCGGCGCGGTTTACGTGGCCGATGGCAAGGACGGCACCGTGACCGTGATTGACGGCAACAGCCATGCCGTGCGCCGGGTTATCCCGCTCCAGCAAGGCCTCGGCCCGATGGGTTTCAGCGCTGACGGCCGCTTTGGCGTGGTGCTCAACACCGTGGAAAACCGCGCCTCGATCATCGACGCGGCCAACGACTCGGCGATCCACGACCTCGACGTGTCCGCAGAACCCTATCAAGTGGTGTTCACCAAGGCCTATGCCTACGTGCGCGGACTGGCTTCGCCGAAGGTCACCATGATCAATCTGGCCTCGCTCGGTGAAGGCCGCCAGCCGATCAGCCAGGGTTTTCAAGCCGGCCCGCAACCACCGCGCATGGCCGGGGATTTGCCGCTGGCCTCAAGCCTGGCGGTATCGCGCGATGACAACGCAGTGTTCGTGGTCAACCCGGTGGACAACACCACCTATTTCTACGCCGAAGGCATGAACGCGCCGATGTCCGGTTACCCCAACCGGGGGCAGATTGCGCGGGCGGCCATGGTCATCGACCGCAGCCTGCGCGAAGTGTCGCCGGGGCTGTACAGCGCGCGGGTGAAACTGCCGCCAGCGGGGCGTTTCGACGTGGCGTTCCTGCTCAATCAACCGAACATCATTCACTGCTTCACGGCGCAAATCGAAGCCGATGGCACGGTGGCAAAACACCTCGGGCAGCCGAAGGTCGAGTTTCTGCTCGACAAGACTGCCGTGGCGCTCAATGACCCCTACGTGGTGCGTTTTCGCATCGTTCAGGGCAAGCAGAAAGTCCAGCGCAGCGGCGTGAAAGACGTGCAGTTGCGCTACTTCCTTGCACCGACCTCGCACCCCCGCGAAGTGGCGGCACGGGAAGTCGCCGATGGCGTGTACGAAGCGCCGGTGACCCTTGATCGCAGCGGCGCCTGGTACCTGCATGTGCGTGCGGCATCGCTGGGTGCCGGTTTCGATGACAAGACCTTTGCCAGTGTTCGGGTAGCCCCGGGCCAGACGCGTTGATCCGTTCTCATGAAGAGGAATTTCGACATGAACCGATTTGCATCCCGTGGCCTGTTGACCCTGTGCCTGCTGAGCGTGGGCATTCACCAGGCTCAGGCCCATTCAGCCGACGAACATGCCGGGCACAAAGCAGCCGTCCCCAGCAACTCGCAGGAAAACGCTCAAGTCAAATTCGCCAACGTCTCGTTGCTCGATCAAAACGGCAAAACCGTGCGCCTGGAGCAGGATCTGGTGCAGGGCAAAATCGTTGTCATGAGCTTCATCTACACCAGTTGCACCACGGTGTGCCCGGTGGTGTCTTCGATCATGGGCAAGGTGCAAAAGCAGCTGGGCGCACGGGTCGGCACTGAAGTGCAACTGGTGTCGATCAGCGTTGATCCGCAACGCGATGACCCGAAACGCTTGCAGGAATACGCCCGCACCTTCCAGCGCGGCCCGGGCTGGAGCTGGTTGACCGGCTCGTCGCAATCGATCACTGAAACCCTCAAGGGGCTGGGCAGTTTCAGCGGCGACTTGAAGAATCATCAACCGCTGATCCTCGTCGGTGATGGCGACAGCCGCCACTGGACCCGCTATTACGGCTTCACCGATCCGGCGCTGCTGTCCAAGGAAGTGGAAAAGCTCAGCGGCCTGCGCACCCACGCCAAACACACCGCCATTGCCATGGAGCAACAGCCATGAGAGCCCTCGACTGGATTTCCCTGACCGCGTGCTTGTGCATTTTCGGCAACGTCGCCGTTGCCCACGAAGGCCATGCTCCCGAGGCTTCTGCCACCGCAACTGAAAGCGTTGCGGCGGCACCGGCCACAGGCACCCGCGACGCTAAAACCTGGTTCACCGATACGCCGTTGCAGGATCAGAATGGCGAAACCCTGCGCTTCTATAGCGACGCGCTGCAAAACCGCGTGGTGCTGCTCAACGTGATTTTCACCAGTTGCAACGATGCCTGCCCGTTGATTACCCGCAAACTCAAGGAAGTGCGCGAGTTGCTGGGTGACAAGGCTCAGGACATCACCTTTATTTCCCTTACCAGTGACCCGCTGCGCGACACGCCGGCGGTGCTCAAGGCTTACACCTTGAAGCAGGGTTCCGATGACCCTCATTGGCTTTTTCTTACCGGCGACAAGGCGCAGATGGACCTGGTGTTGAGCCGTATCGGCCAGATCATTCCGACACCGGAACAACACTCCACGCAGTTGATCGTCGGCGATGTCGCCAACAAACGCTGGAGCAAAATCCGCCCCGATGCCCCGGCCGCCGCCATTGCCCAGCGCTTGCAGTTGCTGACAATGCCCGTGGCTGGCCGTTGAGCACGCACCATGAAGCGCTGCCGCGTTCTCGCCCTGTTCCTGCTCGCCAGCGTCAGCTTTGGCGCGACGGCGCTGCCGCTGACGCCCGAAGAAGCGGCGGGCAAGCGCCTGTACCGCGAAGGTCTGTCGGCCAGTGGCGAGGCGATCATGGCGCGGGTCGGCGCGGCGGATGTGTTGCTGCCGGCCACCAGCCTGCCGTGCAGTAACTGCCACGGCGCCGATGGCCTCGGCCGGCCCGAAGGCGGGGTGCGTCCGCCGGCGTTGAACTGGTCGCGTCTGACCAGCAGTTATGGCCAGCAACAGGTCAACGGCCGCCACTATCCGGCCTACACCGACAGCAGCGTGGCGAGGGTGATTCAGCAGGGACGTGACCCCGGCAACAACCGTCTCGACCCGAGCATGCCGCGCTTTCTGCTGTCGATGAAGGATCAGCGCAACCTCACCGCCTACCTTAAACGCCTGGCCGATGAGCGCGACCCCGGTCTCGATACCGAGACCTTGCGCCTCGGTACGTTACTGCCCAGCCAAGGACCGTTAGCCGAGGAGGGCGCCACGGTGGCGGCGGTGCTCAACGGCAGTGTCGCGCGGATCAATCAGGCGGGCGGCATTCATGGCCGGCAGTTGCGCCTGACGGTGATCGACCCCGGCCCGGATCGCGCCAGTGCCGAACAGGCGTTGCAGCGACTGATCGAGCAGGAACAGGTGTTCGCCCTGATCGCGCCGCTGGCGCCGGCCCTCGACAGCGCGTTGGCAACCCGTTTGGAGCAGGCCGGCGTGCCGCTGATCGGGCCGTTGTCGCTGCTCGGCTCGGTGCAGGCCAGTGCGCAGATTTTCGAACCGTTGCCCGGATTGCGCGAGCAACTGATTGCCTTGGCCGATTACGCCACGGCCAGCCTGCGCGTGCTGCAGGGGCCGACGCTGATTGCCTGTGCCGACGACCCCGCGCAGACGCAAGCGGCGCAAACCCTGGGTCAGTATTTGCAGGGTCACGGCTGGCAGAACGTCCAGGTACACGTCTATGACCCGGCGGCGGATGCGCTGCCGTTGGGCTCGCGTTCAGTCTTCTATCTGGGCAGCGGCGCTGGCTTCAGTCGCCTGGCCGCACGCTTGCAAAGTGCCGGGCAGGTGCCGTACCTGTTCGCCGCCTCGAGCCAGGTGGCCGGGGATCTGATGCAGGTGCCGGAAGGCTTTTCCCGGCGGGTGTTCCTCGCCTATCCGTTCGTACCGAGCGACTGGACCCAGAGCGGACGCATGGCCCTGACGTTGCTGCGCGAGCATCAAGGCCTTGGCGCTCAGCACGCAGTGCTGCAGGTCGGCGCCTACGCCTCGATGTTGCTGCTCAGCGAAGGCATGAAACAGGCCGGACGCGATGCCAGCCGCGAAAAGCTGGTGGCCGCGCTGGAAGGCCTGCACGACTTCGACACCGGTCTGACCCCGCGCCTCAATTTCGGCCCCGGACGACGTCTGGGGTTGAGCGGCGCGCATGTCGTCACGGTGGATTTACCGGATCAGCGCTTTTATCTGGTTGCACCCTATAAACCGATTGTTGCCAGCCCCTGAACGGAGGCTCTGATCATGAAGCTCAGAACGTTAATGCTGTTGCTGACATGCTGGTTGCCCGTAGCCTTGGCCAACAATGGGCCAGCGGCTGCGCGGGTCAATGGCGAGGAAATCTCCGAGTTTCGCCTTGAGCGGTTCTTCGCCGAGTACCTGGAAGATCAGGGCCGCGCGGTGGCGAGCATTCGCAATCCCAAAGCCTATAAACAGCTGCGTCAGGCCGCGCTCGATGCGCTGATCGACAAAGAGCTGCTGTGGCAGGAATCGCGCAAACGTGGCGTGGTGATTGACGAGCAAAGCGTGCGCCGGCAGGTCGAACAGACTCGCACTACAATCGGCGGCACCGAGAACTTCAACCGGCGTTTGCAGGAGGCGGGTTTCGATGAAGCCTCGTACGTCGAGTACATGCGTCGCGAACTGGCCGCGCAGCAGATGTTCGCCGACCTGATCCGGCAGCGGTTCACCCAGACGAGGCACGTCTTGATCAAAGTCGCGCCGAACGCCGATGCCGCCACGCAGGCTCAGGCACGTCTACGCTTAAATCAGATGCGAGCGTCTATCATCAGCGCTTCGGGGTTTGCCAGCGGTGCGGTGCGATCACCGTTTGGTTGGCATCTGATTTATTTGCAGAACCAGTTGGAGGCGAGCGATGTCCCACAATCAGAGGGGCTGGAAGCAGTCACGGGCGAGTTTGCCCGACAGCAACAGACCCAGGCTCGTCGCCAAGTGCTCGCGCAATTGCGGGCGCAGAACAGGATCGAACGAATTGACGACGATTGAAGGTTCCCCCCCATTAGTGGGGAATGGCTTCGATGCCCATTCAGGTGCTTCCCCGTTTTTGGGGAACGGGGTACCGGGACGAGCGGGCATTGTCATGAAATTCAAGGACATGAAGACTAAAATTTACCGGCACTCAGCCTGGCATGAAGTGTGCGTTACCCATGGTAAGGCGCACTCCAGCGGGTTCAGTTTTCGGACTTGCGGGTTTCAAGGAGTCGACCTTGGTTAACAAAGTACTGGTTGTCGAAGACGAACAGCTGCTTGCACAGAATCTTCAGGATTATCTGTCGGCGCAGGGGCTGGACGTCCGGATTGCACATGACGGAGCGACGGGTATCGGTTCAGCCGAAACGTTTGCCCCCGACGTGTTGGTGTTCGATTACCGCTTGCCCGATATGGAAGGCTTTGAGGTGCTCGACGCGGTCCGCCAGAACAGGGCGTGTCATTTTGTGCTGATAACGGGTCACCCGACCGCTGAAGTTTGTGAGCGGGCACGGCAACTGGAAGTCAGCCACATCCTGTTCAAACCGTTTCCATTGGCGGAACTGGCCCGAGCTGTCTGCGACCTTCTGGGGTTCAAGCGCGAAGCGAAACCCGGTGCGAACCCTTCCGAGGGTTTCGTCGAACGACGCCAGAGCAGGACCGAGAGCTTCCCGTTGCAGTTGTACGATGGCAGTTGGGTGCTGGCGGATCGACGACGACAGTCGCCATCCAAGGCACCGGACGACGATCAAATGCTCACCGGGGAGTAGTGGCGCGATCAGACGTTCCGGCATTTGCCGCCAGGGTTTGTCGCGCCGACAGGGCTTTAAGCCCCGGTTGGAGAGCAAACCATGGAACGTCTGTCCGTTGTCGTCGAACCGCTGGTGGTGGAAAGCGCACCGCAACGCTTTTCCAGTGAGCAGTTGGCCCAGGCCCGGGCGCGGGCCGCCAGTTCCGGGGAACGCGTACTGGATGCGCTCGGCGTGCTGTGCGAACTGGCGCCGATGCCGTTCATTGATTGCCTCGGCGCCACCCTGCATTACCCGGTGCTCGACACCGACAGCCTGTTTCAATCGACGCCGGTATTCGACCGGGTCACCCTCGCACAATGCCTCAAACGTGAATTCATCCTGCTGCGCCACAACGACGAAGTCATCGGCGTGTTTGCCGACCCCTTTGATTCGGCGCGGCTGGCCTGGATCGACGATTGCCTGCACGGGGCGCCGCTGCATCTGGTACACGCAGACGACCTCAAGGCCTATCTGGCACGCCACGAAGAGAGCTTTCACGCCGTCGAATCGCTGAACGCCCAGGGCGACACCCACAGCGAGATCGACACCCTGCAAAGCCTGTCGCTGACCAGCATCAGCGAAGACGCCAGCAGCGTGGTGAAACTGGTCAACTCGACCCTCTACGACGCGCTGAAAATGCACGCCAGCGACATCCACCTCGGTACTACCGGCCACGGTCTGGTGATCAAGTACCGCATCGACGGCGTGCTCAACAACATCAGCAAAGTCCAGGGCGCCGAGTTTGCCGAACAGGTGATCTCGCGGGTCAAAGTCATGGCCGAACTGGATATCGGCGAGAAACGCGTACCGCAGGACGGTCGCTTCAAGATCGGTATCAGTGGCCGGCAGATCGACTTCCGGGTATCGATCATGCCGAGCATCTTCGGCGAAGACGCGGTGCTGCGGGTGCTCGACAAACAGGATCTGGCCGACAAGGTCTGCGGCGTGCAATTGCAAGCGCTGGGCTTTGAAGACGAGACCCTGCGCCAGTTACGGCGCCTCGCCGCCGAACCTTACGGCATGGTGCTGGTCACCGGCCCGACCGGCAGCGGCAAGACCACCACGCTCTACGCGATGATCACCGAGATCAACCACGGCGTGGACAAGATCATCACCATCGAAGACCCGGTCGAATATCAGTTGCCGGGGGTGCTGCAAATCCCGGTCAACGAGAAAAAAGGCCTGACCTTCGCCCGGGGGCTGCGCTCGATCCTGCGTCACGACCCGGACAAGATCATGGTCGGCGAAATCCGCGACCCGGACACCGCGCAAATCGCCGTGCAATCGGCACTGACCGGGCACCTGGTGTTCACCACCATCCACGCCAACAACGTCTTCGACGTGATTGGCCGCTTCACCCAAATGGAAATCGACCCCTACAGCCTGGTCTCGGCGCTCAACGCGATCCTCGCCCAACGCCTGATTCGGCTGGTGTGCAGCAGTTGCAGCGCGCCGGTCAACCCGAGCGATGAAGAACTGCGCGCCTCGGGCCTCGACCCGCAGAAAGTCGACCACTACCACTTCGTTCACGGCAAAGGCTGCGGCCACTGCCGGGGCAGCGGTTATCGCGGACGCACGGCGATTGCCGAGTTGCTGCACCTGGACGACGAGCTGCGGCAGATGATCGTCGAGCGCCAACCCATCACCAAAATCAAAGCCCTGGCCTGTGCCCGTGGTTTGCGCCTGCTGCGCGAATCGGCGCTGGAGCTGGTGGAACAAGGTCGCACCACGCTGGAGGAGATCAATCGTGTCACTTTTATCTCGTGAACATTTTGTCGCCGTGCTCGGCGCCAGCGGTGTTGGCCTGGGGCAGCGGCGGGGCAGCGAAACCCTGTGGCTGGGCAGCGTCGGTTACATCGACGAAGGCTTCCAGAGCTACGCGGTGGCGCTGGACACCCTCGACCGTCTGCTCGGCGAACACGCCCGCGCCGGTGCCGAATTGAGCGTGGTGATCTCCGGCCACTTCAGCCGTTTCTGTCTGGTGCCGTGGAGCGCGCAAATCAGCAGCCCGGATGAGCTGAGGGGCTTCGCCCAACTGTGCTTCGAAGACCTGTTCGGCGTGCCGACGCAAACCTGGACTCTGGTGTTGTCTGCCGAGCCTGCCGGTTACGACCGCATCGCCAGCGCCTTGCCGCAAGACTTGCTCGATCGCCTGCGGGCACTGGTCAGCGGCCGTGGTGTGCGCCTGCGCTCGGTGCAGCCATACCTGATGACGGCGTTCAACCGTTTCGACAAAAGCCTCGACGCCGGCGACTTCCTCTTCGTGGTCGCCGAGCCGCAACGCAGCGTGTTGCTGCTGGCCCGGGAAGGGCGTTGGGCCGGCGTGCGCTCGGCGGGTGGCAGCGACAGCGATGCAGCGCTCAGTGCCTTGATCGGTCGCGAACGGCAGTTGCAGGCGTCGACCAGCGAACGCGCCTTCAACGTTTATCTGCATGCCCCGGCGCGCCTCGATGCGCATCCGGACGTGGCCGGGGTGCAACTGCGCACCCTTGAAGACGACTCGATGACCGTGCGTGACGGCTTGTACGTCATGTCCCGGGCGGTGGCCTGATATGCGCGCCCTCAACCTCGACTTTCAGCCACGTCCACGCTCCGGTCTGTTGGGTTGGAGCCTGCTCGGCGGCGGCGCGTTGCTGGCGCTGCTGTGCTTCGGCGTGCAACAGCACCTCGATGCCCAGGCCGAACAACAGCAAGGTCATTTGCAAACCACGCAACGCCAGCTCACCGGCGACAGCGCCAGCAAAAGCACCTTGAGCCCGGCCGAAACCCGTGAGCAAGCGCAAAACCTTGCGGAAATGCGCAAGGTCTCGCAGCAACTGCGCCGCCCGTGGGAACGCCTGTTCGCCATGCTTGAGGCCATGCCACGCGAGGACATCGCGCTGCTGACCCTGACCCCGGATGCGCGCAAGGGCCAGTTGCGCATCAGCGCCGAAGCGCGGGATCTGCCAGCGATGCTGGCTTTCCACAAGCGTCTGGAAGCCAGCGACGAGCTGTCCGACGTGTCGCTGCTGAGCCACGAAATTGTCGTCAAATCGCCGGAACAACCGGTGCAATTCAACCTGTCGGCGACTTGGGAGATTGGCGATGCGAATCCCTAGACTGATCGTCCACGAATACCTGCAAGGCCTTGGCCTGCCGGGTCTGGCCGGGCTGGCGCTGTTGTTGATCGCGCTGATCTGGGCACTGGGCGGCTTGCTGCCGGGCTGGCAATCGTTGCAGCACCTGAACCAGCAGACTCAGGAAGCCAGCGAGTATCTGGCCAAGGTGGAGGACGGCAGCATCGCGCCGCCGGTGGTGCCACAGCGTCAGCTCGACGATTTCCGCAACAAGCTGCCGGCGCAGCCGCAGGCCACCGTGGCCATCGACCGCATCTACGCGCTCGCCGCCCAGGAACACATCACCCTGGCACGCGGCGAATACGCCCTCGGCGTCGATCCGAAAACCCATCTGGCGCGCTACCAGATTCTGCTGCCGGTGCGCGGCAGCTATCCGCAACTGCGCCGCTTCCTGCACGCCTTGCTCGGTCAGTTGCCGGCGGTGGTGGTGGAAGACGTCGAGTTTCAACGCAAAAAGATTGGCGACACCGACCTCAACGGCCGGATCCGTATGACCCTTTACCTGTCGAGGTCGTGATGAATACCAAGCGCGTGACAGGTTGGGTGGCGTTCTTCGGCGTGGCGGCGGCGCTGGCCTGGTTGCCGGAATTTCTCTCGCCGAGCGAAGACGCCGATTCGGCTGAAGTGGCCGTAGCGACGCCTGCAAAAAGCGCCAGCCGTGGTGCGTTGCCGGCCAGCAGCGGCAAAGTCAAAGCGGCGCCGATCAAGGACTTGAGCCCGGCCGGTGATCTGTTCGCCACCAAGAGCTGGAAGGCCGCGCCAACCCTGGCCACGGTCACTGAACAAGCGATTACGCCAACCCCGGTGGTGCCTGCCCCGAGCCTGCCACCGGTGCCGTTTCAGTTCGTCGGCAAGCTGCATGACCGCAGCGACCTGCAAGTGTTTTTGCAGAGCGGCGAAAAGATCTACGTCGTGCGCAACGGGGATGTGATCGACGACACCTGGAAGATCACCGGCATTTCCGAACTGGAATTGAGTCTGGTCTACCTGCCTTTGCATTTGTCGCAGACCTTGTCTGTGGGGAGTACGCAATGAACAGATCCCTTTTACTGATGAGCCTGGGCCTCTGCGCCGGGCTGGCCGCGTGCAGTTCTGCGCAGGTGGCCAACAAGGAAGCTGCCGACCTGATCGAGCAGGGCCAATACGAGGCCGGGCTGGCCCGGGTCGAGGAAGGCTTGCGCGAGGATCCTCGCGACACCGAGTTGCACCTGCTGCTCAACAGCGGCCGGGCCAAGGCGATCACTGCATTGCTGACCTCCGGTGACACCGACCGCTCACGCCGCGATTTCGCCTCGGCGCGCACCGCCTACAACCGCGTGTTGACCATCGAGCCGAACAACCGCCGCGCCCAGGATGCCCTGCGCCAACTCGACTACCTGCGCAGCATGGACGAGAAGCTTGAACTGGCCCGTGGCGACTTGCGCCGGGGTGACATCTACGGTGCCGACCGCCAGGTCAAACAGATCCTCGAACTCGACCCGACCAACGAAGGTGCGCTGGAGCTGCAAGGCAACATTCGCCTGGTGCAGAGCCGCAACGTGATCCCGTATCCGCAACTGCGCACCAAGCTCGACCGCCCGGTAACCCTGGAGTTTCGCGAAGCCAACCTCAAAACCATTTTCGAAGTGCTGTCGCAGGTCGCCGGCCTGAATTTCATCTTCGACAAAGACCTGCGCCCGGACATGAAAGCGACGATCTTCGTGCGTGACGTGCGCATCGAAGACGCGGTGACACTGTTGCTGCAACAGAACCAGTTGCACCAGAAAGTGGTGAACGAAAACACGCTGCTGATCTATCCGGATTCGCCACAGAAGCTCAAGGACTATCAAGAGCTGGTGATGCGCACCTTCTACCTGACCAGCATCGATGCCAACACCGCGTTGAACATGGTCAAAACCATGCTCAAGACCCGCGACGTGTTCGTCGACGAACGCCTCAACACCCTGACCATGCGCGACACCGAAGACGCCGTGCGCATGGCGGAAAAACTCCTGCAATCGCAAGACCAGTCCAACCCCGAAGTGGTGCTGGAAGTGGAAGTGATGGAAGTCGCCACCCAGCGCATTCTCGACCTGGGCCTGCAATGGCCGAACACCTTTGGTGTGGTCAACAGCGACGGTTCGGCGGTGACTCTGCTTGATCAACTCAAAGGCATCAACTCCAGCCGCATCAGCATATCGCCATCGCCACAGGCCAAGATCAACGCGCAGGACAACGACATCAACACCCTCGCCAGCCCTGTGATTCGGGTCAGCAACCGTGAGCAGGCGCGTATCCACATCGGTCAGCGCGTGCCGATCATCAGCGCCACCTCAGTGCCTTCAACCCAAGGCCCGGTGATCACTGAAAGCGTCACGTATCTGGATGTCGGTCTGAAACTCGAAGTGCAACCGACCGTGCATTTGAACAACGAAGTGGCGATCAAGATTGCCCTGGAAGTGAGTAACGCCACGCCGCTGGAACCGACCCGCCAGGGCACGATCCCGGTGCAGGTCGACACCCGCAACGCGCAGACCTCGCTGCGCCTGCATGACGGCGAAACCCAGATCCTTGCTGGCCTGATGCGCAATGACCACGGCGCCACCGGCAACAAGATTCCGGGCCTTGGCGACATACCTGGCATTGGCCGGCTGTTCGGCAGCAACAAGGACACCGTCGGCAAATCGGAGCTGGTGCTGTCGATCACCCCACGGATCGTGCGCAACCTGCCGTATCAAAGCCCGTCGGACATGGAGTTCTCTACCGGCACCGAAACCAGCATGCACATTCAGGCGCCGGATCGCTCGATGCAAACCTACACCGCGCCAGCGCCTGTCGTGCAGCCTCGCGCTGTCGGCAGTTCGGCCGTGGCGACCACCCGTGTCACCGTCGAGAAGCCTTGATCATGAACGCCTCCCAGCGCGGTTTTACCTTGATCGAAGTCGTGGTGACGCTGGCCCTGATCGGCCTGTTGGCGAGCATGGCCGCGCCACTGACCGAGACCGTGGTGCGGCGCGGCAAGGAGCAGGATTTGCGCACCGCGCTGTATCAGATTCGCGATGGCATCGACGCTTACAAACGTGCGTTCGATGCCGGTTATATCGAGAAGTCGATGAACAGCAGCGGCTACCCGCCGAACCTGCAAGTGCTGGTCGAAGGCGTGCGTGATGTGCGCAGTGCCAAGGGTGCCAAGTTCTACTTTTTACGCCGTATCCCGCGTGACCCGCTGGTGCCGGCCAAACGTGATGACGAAGGGGGTTGGGGCGTGCGCGCCTACAACAGTTCGGCTCAAAACCCGCGCGATGGCGAGGACGTGTTCGACGTCTACTCCACGGCGCGCGGCAAGGGCCTCAACGGCATCGCCTACCGCGAGTGGTGAACCTCATGCGCCGGGAAAAAGGCTTTACCTTGCTGGAGTTGATGGTGGTGATGGCGATCATCGCCACGCTGATGACCATCGCGCTGCCGCGCTACTTCAACAGCCTCGAAGCGTCGAAGGAAACCACTTTGCGCCAGAGCCTGTCGGCGATGCGCGAAGCGCTGGATCACTTTTACGGTGACACCGGACGCTACCCCGATTCCATCGAGCAATTGATCGAACAACGTTACCTGCGCAACGCGCCACTGGACCCGATCACCGAACGCAAAGACCTGTGGGTGCTGATCGCGCCACCGGAAGGCGTCGCGGGCGGCGTGGCCGATATCAAAAGCGGTGCCAACGGGAGGGCGCGTGATGGCAGCCAGTATTCCGAGTGGTAACCGCGCGCAGCAGGGTGGCTTCACCTACCTGGGCGTGCTGTTCCTGATCGTCGTGATGGGCATGGGCCTGGCCAGTGCCGGCGAGTTGTGGTCGACCGCCTCGCGCCGCGACCGCGAGAAGCAATTGCTCTGGGTCGGCACGCAATATGCCCAGGCGCTGCGCAGCTACTACCGCAGTTCGCCGGGGCTGGCGCAGTACCCGAAAGAGCTCGCTGACCTGCTCGACGATCAGCGTTTTCCGGAGGCTCGGCATCATCTGCGTCAGCTCTATCCGGACCCGATCGGTAAAGGTGAATGGGCACTGCAACGGGGTTTTGACGGACGCATCACCGGCCTCAACAGCCCTTCGACCGAGGTGCCGTTGAAGCAGGCGGACTTCCCCACGCAGTGGTCGGATTTTCAAGGCATGCAGCGTTATTCGGACTGGCAGTTCGTTGCCGAAAAAGCCTTCCTCGACGGCACCAACGGCCCGGCAAAAGGCCAGTCGGTCTTGCCGCAGGCGTTGCAGCCATGAGCCGCCAGTGGATGTGCGCGCTGATCCTCAGTGTCGTGGTGGGCTGCACTCACGCCGCTGAAGAGGATGAATTGATGGGCTTCATCGTCGACGACACGATCTCGCACATCGGCCACGACTTTTACTACTCGTTCAGTGAACGCCTGCGCGACACCAGCCGGATGGATTTCAACCTGGTGGTGCGCGAGCGGCCCGACGCGCGCTGGGGCAGCCTGGTGACCGTGGAATATCAGCAACGCCTGGTGTATCGGCGCTTCCTGCCGCCGAACACCGTGGAACTGAAGGAAGAGGCCTACGCGGCCGCTGACTGGGTTCGACGCCAGGTTGTCCAGCGCAAGCTGGAGGCTCTGTTGCAGGACACCACCGACCTTGAGAAGGACGAACTATGAAAACCACAACGTTCTCACGGCGCAGCGGATTCTGGATCTCGGGGTTGTTGATCGGCCTTGCCAGCGCTGCCGCCGTCCAGGCCACCGAACTGGTCTACACGCCGGTCAACCCGTCATTCGGCGGCAACCCGCTCAACGGCACCTGGTTGCTCAACAACGCCCAGGCGCAAAACGATCACGACGACCCGGACCTCAAAAGCCGCTCGACCGTGGCCGGCACCTCGGCGCTGGAGCGCTTCACCAGTCAATTGCAATCGCGGTTGCTAGGGCAGTTGCTGGACAACATCTCCACCGGCAACACGGGGAGCCTGTCCACCGACACTTTTATCGTCAACGTCATCGACGACTCCGGGGCACTGAGCATTGAAGTGACCGACCGAGCGACTGGTGAAGTTTCGGAAATTCAGGTGAACGGCCTCAACCCATGACGGGCTGACGGTTCCGGGGAGAGACGGACATGAAAAAGATCATCGCGCTAGGGCTGATGTTGGCGACATTACAAGGGTGCAGTCTGCGTGAGCCGATGTCGGCCGAGCAGGACACCGAAACTCCGACCCTGACCCCCAGGGCCTCGACCTACTACGACTTGCTGAAGATGCCGCGACCCAAGGGGCGTTTGATGGCGGTGGTGTACGGCTTCCGTGACCAGACCGGGCAGTACAAGCCGACGCCGGCGAGTTCGTTTTCCACCAGCGTGACCCAGGGCGCGGCCTCGATGTTGATGGACGCGATGCAGGCCAGTGGCTGGTTTGTGGTGCTGGAGCGCGAAGGGCTGCAGAACCTTCTGACCGAGCGCAAGATTATTCGCGCCTCGCAGAAGAAGCCGAATACGCCGGTGAATATTCAGGGTGAGCTGCCACCGTTGCAGGCGGCGAACATGATGCTTGAGGGCGGGATCATCGCTTACGACACGAATGTGCGTAGTGGTGGGGAAGGGGCGCGGTATCTGGGGATTGATATTTCCCGGGAGTATCGGGTGGATCAGGTGACCGTCAACTTGCGTGCGGTGGATGTGCGCAGTGGGCAGGTGTTGTCGAATGTGATGACCAGCAAGACGATTTATTCGGTGGCGCGCAGTGCCGGGGTGTTCAAGTTTATCGAGTTCAAGAAGTTGCTCGAGGCCGAGGTGGGTTATACGACGAATGAGCCGGCGCAGTTGTGTGTGTTGTCGGCGATTGAGGCGGCGGTGGGGCATATGGTGGCGCAGGGGATTGAGCGGCGGTTGTGGCAGGTGGCGGGGGATAGTTCTTCGCCTTCTCAGGATGATGTTTTGAATCGGTATTTGAGTCAGAACAAGGTTGATCCGGGGGCTGAGGCTGAGGCTGACGTTGAGTGAACGTGGCGGCCTTTGGGCCGACCAGGTTCTTGTTGATTGAGTACATATCCGTTGCTGCGGTAACGGCTGCTTAGGGTTTCGCCCTGACGGCGACTCACTTTTTTGACAAACGCCTCAAAAAAGTAAGCAAAAAAAGGCTTGCCCCAACGTTCGGCCCACTCGCTGAGGCTCGGGGTTCCTTCGCTCCGGGATTGATCCGGGGGCATCGCCTCCGGTTTGCTTCGCTGCACCTCCTCTCGATGTGTTTGGCTTCGCCAAACAGTCGCTGCGCTCCCCCCCCGGATAAATCCCTCCACTCAGCCTGCCGACGGGGCCGGTGGATCAAGATCAAAAGCAGCAGCCGAGCTAACGCTCATCCTGTTGAGTGGTGAGGAGTACAGCGTGGTCGGCTTTGGATTTGTGGTGGATTTGCCCCTCACCCCAGCCCTCTCCCGGAGGGAGAGGGGGCCGATTTGTGTGCTTTTCAAAGTCCGAGTTCAACGCGATAGCGCACGTCGGCGTACTTCCACCAAACCACTCGGTCAGTTCCCTCTCCCTCCGGGAGAGGGCTAGGGTGAGGGTTACGATCTGAAGTTTGTTTAAAAAAGTGTCTGAATTGGCGGAACCTTCCCACAATGTTTTCAGGTTGTCCGTCGGACGTCCGGTCTCTAGCCTGTGTTCGTCGCTGCCAATTCAGCGGCCGGGCATGGAAACCCGAGTAACTACAGAGCGCACAAGCGCAATTCATAACGTATCCTTGCGCACCTTCACTGTGTGCACTTTGTTATGGCGGCTGTGCGTGGGAGACCTTGTGTCTGCCGGGTTGCCTCTGTCCCGGGTTTCCAACCTGCGTACAGCTGCCACCTATTCGCTTGGAAACCGAATGGGGGGCCAGCTATAACCGTCATACAGGGTAAATAATCATGAAAAAACCAACACCCAATCCGCCAGAATCAGAAATCACCACCGAAACCACATCCCCCTACGCCTCAGTCGACAGCAAAAAACTCCACGAAGCCGCCGACCGTGCGCTCGATTACTACCTCAATCCTTCCGCTCCGATCATGTCCAGCACTAACGAGCCGGAGCCCATGTACTTCGCCAACCCCAGGTACAACACCGAGTCTCTACTGGCCAATGCCAGCGAAACCCTCGGTTCGGCCAGTGAAATGCTCAACAACTTCGCCGCCTCGCTGCCGCCCTCACACCGCAAGACCGCGCTCGGTATCGCACAAGTCGTGATGCTGGGTGAACTGGCAGTCAATCAAGCGCTGGATCACGTCGAGTTGAAGGATGGCTAATTCCCCGAAGATCCAAAACGATCAGGAAGTAGAAAAGCGCCGTCTGACCTTGGAAGCGTTGGCCGATGTGGATGCTGGTCGCTTTATTGATGATCAAGCAGTGCAGGACTGGGCTGACTCTTTGAGTTGCTCGGAATCACCATCCAAGAGTTCCCCATAACTCAGGAAGGATGGGAAACAAAAAACGCGACCCTCGAAAAGGTCGCGTTTTTGTCGTTAACAAAATAATTACGTTGGTCTGCCGGCATTTTTCGGTCTGCGTTATGGATATTCCTGACGCGCATGCAAAACGCTCAAAATATTTATCCGACCCACCACTTGATAAATGATCAGGTAATTGGGGTGCACAACCATCTCGCGAGTGCCGGGCGCTCGACCTATTCGATAGAGGTGTGGATGTTGAGCAAGGGTAACCGTAGCGCCTTCGATAGCTTGGGAAAGTCTGTCAGCCGCTACTAAGTTCCGGTCACTGATGTAATCAAGGATTTTCAGGAGTTCAGCCCGAGCTTCGGGCTGCCACTCAACCTGCATCGTATTTTTTACGCTTTGCTTCCATCAGGGCACGCATCTCCACCATAACCTGATCATTTGGAATGCTCGGTCGTGGATCATTCATTGAAGCCTGCACTTTGGCGATTAACCAGCGGTCATAGCTCGCGGCTTGCTCTTCAGGGTCAAGATCTGAAACGACTGGGCACAGTGGGTCGATTAAAGACGGGTCGATCATGGCACCTCCGGGTTTAATGCCTCGAAGTCTATTCGGTAAAGCATTTGCTGTCGTCGCTGGCTGGATGAATAGCACGTTGGTCAAGCTCCATGAGGATCAATTTGTCCCGAAGAATCCTAGACGCCGTACTTCCGACCGCCAACCGCCAGAAGTGGTAGGAAAACACCACGGATTTGGTAAAAGCATTCTTTTTTCTGTAGGACTCGGCTGGTCTGGCAAGCCGCGCGTGTGGTTACGTCAGCCCACAAAAAAACCGCGACCCTCTTCACCAGAGAATCGCGGTTCATCAACACTCAACCCTTACTGCTGCAAAACACTCGCCTGGTTAGCCGACCCGAACTGCTGAATGTTCGCCGTCTGCGTCATCCCGCTCTGATCGACATTGGCAATGTTCCCCGTCCCGCCCTGGGTTACATACGCCACGTTCATGGTGTCAGCCTGTTTGACCGTGATCATGTTGTCGCTGCCATAGAGCTGCGCGGTGTACGCCTGGTTGCCAGTCCCGGATTGATCAAACTCAGCACTGTTGCCGGTGCCGTTCGACGAGCCCTGGATCAGGTTGTTAGTGCCGCGCTGATCGGAGATCAGGATGTTGTCGCTGCCGTTCTGATCAAAGTACAGCTCGTTGTAGGAGTCAGCCTGTTTGACCGTGGTTTTGTTGCCAGTGCCGGTCTGGCTGGTGGTCATGATCTGGCCGACGCCATCCTGGGTGAAGTTGGCGATGTTGCCAGTGCCGGCCTGGGTGATGTTGGCGCGCTGGTTGCTGCCGAATTGGCCGCCGGTTTGCGGGCCTTTCCAGTTGCTGGCGTAGACCTTGTTGTCGTTGCCTACCGATGTGGCGTTGAGGACGTGGCTGTCGCCGCTTTGGTAGGTGTAGTGCACGTTGCCGTTGCCGACCTGGTACAGCGCCAGGGTCGAGTTGACCGACTCGAACTGGTCGGCATAGATGGCGTTGGTGTTGCCGACCTGGGTGACGGCGGCGCTGTTGTTTTCGCCGAAGCTTTGATCGACCACGGTTTCGTTGCTGTCGCCGTACTGGTTGACGGTGGCCTGGCTGGCGAGTTGTGCGTCTTGCCAGATCTCGGTGCCGTTGAGGTTGCCGAACTGGTTGATGGTGATGTTGCCGCCGGTGCCGTCGCGCTGGTCGCCATAGGCGTAGTTGCCTTCGCCAGCCTGGTTGATGCCGATCTGCCCGCCGTTGTGGGTGACCTGTTCGGCGGTGCCGTAGTTGGCGGTGCCGTACTGGGTGATCACCGAACTGTTGCCGGTGCCTTCGTAGAGTTGCTCGATGTTGGCTTCGTTGCCGTCGCCGTATTGGAAGGTTTTGGCTTCGCTGCCGTTCTGCGAGTCTTGATAGACGAACGAGAAGTTGCCGGTGCCTTGCTGTTGTTGCAGGGCCTGGTTGCCGGCGCCGAAGCCCAGCGACTGGCTGGCGTGGCTGGTGTTGAACGCGCCGGCTTGCTGCTGGGTGATGACACTGTTGTTTTCGAACAGTTGCTCGGCGTAACCGGCGTTGTAGTCGCCGACCGCGTCTTGGGTGATCACGCTAGTGGCGTTGTCTTGCAGGGCGGCGGCGTTGTTGCCTTGGCCCAGTTGGGTCTGGGTGGCGGTGCTGAACGGGGCCTGGGTCTGCTTCACATCGGCGATGTTGGCAGTACCGGACTGGTTCTGGGTGGACAGGCTGTCGTCGGCCATGGCCTGGGCACTGATCATGACCAGGAGGGCGGCGGTGAGGGGCGTCAGTTTGAACATGATTAACTCTCCGATGAGTGCAGTGCTTTAGCGATATTGCTTGACCGAAACGCTCATGCCGTTGCCCGACTGGGTCACGGCGCTTTGCAGCCCCGCGCCGGCCTGCTCGATGCTGGCGTCGTTGTTGTTGCCGTTTTGCGAAATCTGCGCGCGGTTGTGGCTGCCGTTTTGGGTGATCGATGCGGCGTTGCCGGAACCGTTCTGGGTGATCAAGGCCATGAGGTCGCTGCCCTGTTGCAGGATGTAAGCTTCTTGATTGCTGCCCGACTGCACGATCCGCCCAAGCAGCGACTGACCGTTCTGTTGCAGCAGCGCGAGGTTGGCCTGGCCGATCTGCTCGATCAGGGCTTGCTGGCCCACGGGGGGTGGCAGCTCGCCGAGGTCGGCGCTGGAGGGCGCCAGGTCGTCGTTTTCCATCAGGTCGTCGGCGCGCGCGCCTGCACTGCTGCACAGCAAGAGCAGGCAAAGCAGGGCGGCGGTCGGCGTGTTCATGGCGGAAAACCTCTTGGGCAATAAGCGCTTGAAGCCAAGCCCCACCCACCCGAAAGTGGGTGGGGCGCAGGTTCAAAGCGTGTTCACCGACACCGTGCGAACGGTGCCCTGGGACGAGCGGATGGTTGCGGTCGGGTTAGCCGATGGCACCACCGTCGTGTTGTTCAGCGTCAACCGCCAGCGACCGGTCAGCGGCACCGTCGTCGTGCCCAAGGTGACCAGCCCGGTCGGGGTGGTGACCTGCACGGTGATGGTGTTGCCGGTGGTCACCGAGGAGGTGCCGGTGAAGTCCCAGTTGAAGCGTCCACCGGAGCGTGCCTGCACCGTCGAGGCGGTGACTGCGAAGGTCTCCGCCGCTGGCCGTGGCGAGACTTGCACCGTCACCGTGGTCGACGTCGACTGGGCGCCGAAGCTGTCCCGGGCGATGTAGGTGAAGGTGGTGGTGAACGCCGTGGTCACGGTGGCCGGTGGGGTGTAGGTGATCACTGTGCCGTCGGTGCTGACCGTGCCGCGGCCGGCGGCCGGTTGGGTCAGGCTGGCGACGCCCAGCGGCACGTTGCCTTCCGGATCGGTGTCGTTGGCCAGGACGTTGATCGGGATCGCCACGCCCAGTGTCGCGACGCTGTCGGCGACCGCAGTCGGTGCCCGGTTAGGTGCTACGGTGATGGTCACGGTGGCCGGAGCCGTCGAGGCCAGACCTTTGACGTCTTGTGCCTTGTAAGTGAAGGTCGTGGTCAGTGGCGCGTTCACCACGGCTGGCGGGGTGTAGACCACAGCGGTAGAGCCGCTGAGGGCGACGGTGCCCTGGCCGGCAGCCGGCTGTGTCAGCGCGGTGATGCTCAGCGGCGTGTCGCCGTCGGGATCGCTGTCGTTGGTCAACAGGCTGAGGGTGATCGGCACGCCGAAACTGGTGCTGCCGGCGTCGGTATTGGCGATCGGTGGTTGGTTCTCACCGGTGTTCGGCGCGGTGCCGACCACCACAACAGCCTCGGTGTCGCTGCCGCCGGCGGCGGATTTGACCGTTACGGTAGCCGGTGGCTGGGTCAGGTCGGCGATGGTGATGCGTTGCAGGGTGCCGGTTTTCGACAGACGTCCGTAGCCCTGCGCGACCATATCCGGCACGGCCACTTCATCGGTCGAGGTGGCCTCGATCAACAGGCTGTGATTGCTCCAGCTGTAGCGCGCGGTCTGCACTTTCACCACGTCGGTGAGTTTGGCCGACACGGCCGTAGGTCGCGTGGTACCGGTAGGGTTGGTGGCGGTCACCACCACGACCGGTGGGACGGCGCCGGTGCCCAGGCGCTGACCGAAGAACAGGCCGTTGTTGTCACCCAGCAGGCTGGTCTGACAAGGCGTTGGCGGCGGGCCGGGGAGCAATGCCACGGTTTCCCGGAAGCACAGCGCCGAGCTGCTGTCAGCCTTGGCAAACACTTCGGCACGCACGCCAGCGGCAGTGCGGTGATAGGTGGCGCGGTCGATTTCCACCTGAGTTTGCTGACGGTTGTCGAGCACCTTGCCGGACAGACTGAAGATATTGGACTGGATCGTGCCAGCGGGACCGGTGATGCGCACGAAGTTGGTGTCGAACGGGCTGCCGGTCACCGCCTCGGTGAGGTTCGGGTCGCCAACGAAGGTTTCGGTGGCGCCGGTGTCCGGGTTCACCTCGGTATAAGGACCGTTGACGCTGCGCAGGAACGGGCCGATAGCCCCATTCAGCGCACCACTGAAGTTGCCCGGGGTACCGATGCCGATGTCGCGGGTGATGTTGATCGCCCGCCGACCCGGGGTGGTGACATTGACCGTTTCCACGCCGTAGGGGTGGGTGATGGTATAGGTGCCGGCGGTGGGTACCGAGACCCGAATGCGGATCCGCGCAAAGCTCGCCTGATCGCCATCGACCGGGTTCTCCGACGCGAACGCCGCTTCCATCGCGGCCACGTAGGCTT
Source organism: Pseudomonas sp. LBUM1652 (assembly GCF_059716105.1). Taxonomy (NCBI): domain Bacteria; kingdom Pseudomonadati; phylum Pseudomonadota; class Gammaproteobacteria; order Pseudomonadales; family Pseudomonadaceae; genus Pseudomonas; species Pseudomonas sp. LBUM1652. The sequence continues at coordinate 2,467,866 of NZ_CP166804.1, forward strand.
CCAGTTCATAACCACTGTTCCCGACTTGCGGAATCGTGGTTTCTGCCAGGAACCAAAACGATTCCGGTGGCCAGTTATCGGGGAAGATCATCGGCTGGGCATCGTCATAGATCCCAGGCTCGGCCAGCAAAATACACATGTAGGCCGGTGGTGTGCTGACAGGCACTCGCGAACTGGCGGCGCGCGACTGGCAGAGTTCCATCGACAGCAAATTTTTGTCCTGATACCACATCGGGAATTTCCCGGTGGCGAAGGTGTAGGGGCCGGGGTCGACGGCGGCGAGTTGCGCATAGGCACTGCCGGTCAGCGAGAGAGCAAGCCCGAGCGCGTTGAGCGCAAAGCGTGGCCACTTGTTCATGATGCCTCCTGATACGGATCTGGGCATGTGAGCGTTCATTGCACGATGACCACTTCTTCGGTATCGCTGCCGCCGTTGGACGACGTCACCCGAACCTTGGCCGGTGGTATCGGCGAGATCCCGGTGGCCAGGGTTTTCACCGCGCCGTCGCCGCTCAGGGCGCCTATGGCGGCACCACTGAAGGAGCTGGCGGTGAGCACCGGCGGCGAGGTCTCGTCACTGGTCGAGGCGACCAACGTCAATTGCCCGGAGCTGAGGCTGTATTCGGCGCGCTGGATCACCACCAGGTCGGTCAGGGTCATGGGCAGGGTGGTTGGCGTGCTGCTGGCGATGGCCAAGTGGTTGTCGGCGGTCACTTGCAGGGTGGTCGGCAATGTCGGGTTGACTGCCGATTGCGCGTACCAGGCACCGGTTGAGTTGGCTTCGGTCATGTTCAGCACCGGGGTGCTGCTGGTGACGGCCACGGTGCCCGGCGCGGGCGGCGCTTTCACAAACACGTCCTGCTGGGCCACGGGTGCGCTGTCGCCTGCTTTGCGCGAGTAGGTGCTGCGCTCGGTGATCATTGGCGTTGGCCGCACTACGGTCGACAATTTGCCGGAGACGGCGAAAGTGGTCGACCGCAGATCCAGACCGTTAGGGCCTTCGATCCGCACGTAGTTGGTGTTGAACGGGCTACCGGTGACCGCTTCGTTGAGGTTCGGGTCACCGACAAACTGCTCGGCGGCGCCCGTCACCGGGTTGGTCTCGGTGTAGGGGCCATTGACGCTGCGCAGGAACGGGCCAATGTCACCCTTGAGCGCGCCGTCGTAGGTTTGCGGTATACCGATGCCGATGTCGCGGGTCATGTTGATCGCGCGCCGGCCGGGGGTGTCGATGTTGAACACGTCGACGCCGTACGGGTGGGTGATCACGTAGGTGCCGGCGGTCGGTACATCGACGCGGATACGGATCCGCGCAAAGCTGACCTGATCACCTTCCACCGGTTCTTCGGCAGCGAACGCGGCTTCGATGGCACTGACGAATCCGAGGTCGATCCCGCGTGCGGCATCGACGATGGTGGTTTCGCCGGTGAACCAGAACGCTTCATCGGGGAAGTTGGTCGGGAAGACAATCGGCTGTGCGTCGTCGAACACGCCGGGGGTTGGCAGCAGTGTGCACATGTACGAAGGCGCGCCGGGTGCGCTGGGCACTCGCGAGCTGAGCGCTTTGGACAGGCACAGATCCAGGGTGCGGCCGTGGGTGTCCTGATACCAACTGGCGAAACCGCCGTTGGCCGGTATGTACGGACCCGGATCAACAGCGAACAAAGCGGCCTGGGCAATGCCCTGGGCCAGGGCGCTCACGACCAGGACGGTCGCGGTTTTGGACAGTAAAGGGTGCATGAGTTAATCCCTCTATCGAAGTACCTGCCCCTTAGGGATGGGTCAGTTGCAGAGGGCCTGTACACCTTCCATGCCAAGGTGTGGCGAAAGTGCTCGAGAGGCCTGGATTAGAGGGCTTGCGGAGCTTGGAGGTAAGTTGGAGGTTCGGCCTGGATAGGGCGCCAGTCCCCAGGATTGGGGGCGGTGGGGATGCAAAAACTGTGGGAGCGAGCCTGCTCGCGAAAGCGGACTTGTTGCGAAGAAAATGTCGACTGACGCACCGCCTTCGCGAGCAGGCTCGCTCCCACAGGGTTCTGCGGTGTTTGGCGACTAGCGCAATCGGGTAGATGGCCCCGCATCCGGGCAAAGCCCCAACCGTGGGCTATAACCCTATAGGGAAGTTTCCGGAAGTCGCCGCCATGAACATGCAGTCGAAATCGCTTCCAGTCGAGGACCGCAATCTACGGTTGAGCTCGCGCACGCTGCCGTTCAACCTGTTGCGCTGGTTTTCGCTGATCAGCATGGCCGTGATCGGCACTGTGGCCGTGGCGCTCGGTATGGTCTCGACACGCTTTGTGATCGACGAAAGCGTGCAGCGCGATGCCTTGCTGACGGCGCAATTCATTCAGGCCATCGCTTCGGCCGAAGTTCGGCATGTCTCGATTCCCAACGTGCGGACCATGGGCGAGTTGCTCGATTCACGCCTGGACAAGGATTTTCCCGACGTCGATCCGGCAGCCCGGGCCAATGCCCGTGGGGAGTTTCTAGATCACATCGAACACTTGCCGGATGTCATCCTCGCCAATATCTATGCCCCCGATCGATTGGTGATCTGGTCGACGAACCCGGCGCTGACAGGCACGCGCATTCATTCCGACGAAGACCTCGATCGCGCCTTCAATGAAAAGATTCCGGTGTCGGCCAGTTATCACAACGTCGACAAGGAGCGTGAGGAGCAGAAATTCGTCACCCCACCGGACTACATGTTTATTGAAAACTACATTCCGCTGTTCGACGCCGACGGCAAAAACGTTACGGCGATGGTCGAGATCTACAAGGAGCCCAAAGACCTGATTACCCGTATCGAACGCGGGCTGACGCTGATCTGGCTGGCCACCGCGCTGGGCGGCGGCCTGATTTATCTGGGGCTGTACTGGATCGTGCGGCGCGCGGCCATTCTGCTTGCGGCGCAGCAGAGACAATTGATTGCCAATGAAACCTTTGTCGCACTGGGCGAGATGTCTTCAGCCGTGGCGCACAGCCTGCGCAATCCGCTGGCGACCATCCGCTCCAGTGCCGAACTGGCGCTGGAGTTCGACGCTGGCCCCGCGCAGAAGAACATCAACGACATCATCGGTCAGGTCGACCGCATGTCGAAGTGGGTGCGCGAGTTGCTGCAGTCGCTGCGCCCGCTCAACGATGACCCGGAACCGGTGAATCTGGTGGCGACGCTGTACGAAAGCCTCGTCGCGTTCGAGCAACAGATCGCCAGGGCCGGCGTGCAAGTGGTGTTTCAGCCGCAAAGTACGCCCATGGTGTTGAGCCAACCGGTGCAACTGACGCAGATCCTCAACAGCCTGTTGGCCAACGCACTGGAGGCCATGGACAAGGGCGGCACATTGACCGTCAGCCTCGAACCGAGCGGCGACCGGGGAGTCTGCGTAGTACTCAGCGACACCGGCAAAGGCATGAACGAAGAACAGCGCAGCATGGCCTTCCGGCCGTTTTTCACGACCAAGTCCGGTGGTCTTGGCGTGGGCCTTGTGCTGGTCAAACGCATCATGGAACGCTTTGGTGGCGGCGTGACCCTGGATAGCCGTGAAGGCGAGGGAACCACGGTGCGTCTGGCGTTCCAGCGCGTGCCATAACCGCGAGGTTTGCTGACTTTCCCCAATAGTGGGTGCCAAACCCCGGTCACGGTGGAGTGGGGCAACTCACAGCACGCTTAACTACCTGTTAAAGCTGGAAATAATATTCTGGCGCAGTAGTTGCAAAACACCATCACCCCTTCCTGATGAAGAGGCTGGTGATGGACATAACTATGCGTGACCTCAGCGATAGCTGGCCTCAATTCGACACTGATCATGCCCGAATCCCGATGTCCGACCGGCGTCTGGACGAGGCGTTCGCGCGGGCGATCATCGACTGTTGACTGCGCATTGACGCGAGTAAAACCGGGCGATCCCGCCGCGAAGGTGAGTCGTACGCAATAGCGGCGAAATAGCATCATTGAACCATGTGTCGCGGTCATAGCCACCTACACTGATTGCTATGACCGGCTCGATACAAATCTCCAGGGCACTCTCATGCAGCGACTGGAAGCACAAAATATCCCTGCGCCGGCGGCATCGGCCGCAGCAGGCAAAGGCTGGCGGACGCAGTTCAATCTGTTGCGCTGGTTCTCGCTCGCGAGTTTTTTCATCATCGCCGCCGTGGCGGTGGGGCTGGCCTACATCTCCACGCGGTTTGTGGTCACTGAAAGTGTCGAGCGCGATGCGCTGTTGACCGCGCAATTCGTCCAGGCAATCGGCGAGGCAGAAATGCGTCATGCCAAGATCACTTCGGCCAGGACCATGGGCGAAATGCTTGATCCGCGCCAGGACAACAGCTATCCCGATGTCGATCCGGCCGCGCATGTCTCCGCCCGCATCGAGTTTCTCGATCACGTCAAACACTTGCCGGACATTTTGCTGGCCACGGTTTATGCGCTGGATCGCACGGTGATCTGGTCAACCAATCCGGAGCTGATCGGTGTACACATCGACGATGACGACGAACTTGACGAGTCATTCGAGATGAAAGTGCCGGTGTCGTCGAGCTATCACAAGATCGATGATGAGCGTCCGGAGCAGCGGCTGCTGCGCGAACCGAAATACCTTTTCATCGAAAACTACATCCCGATGTTCAACGCCGATAAAAGCAAAGTCATCGCCATGGTCGAGGTTTACAAGGAGCCGGCGGATCTGGTCGCCCGGATCGACCGTGGCTTCGCCTCGATCTGGGCGGCAACGCTTTTCGGGGGCGCGGTGATCTTTCTCGCGCTGTTCTGGATCGTCCGCCGGGCGGCGCAGTTGCTGCAGAGCCAGCAGCAACAGTTGATCAGCAATGAAACCTTTGTCGCGCTGGGCGAGATGTCCTCGGCCGTGGCCCACAGCCTGCGCAATCCGCTGGCGACCATTCGCTCCAGCGCCGAACTGGCGCAGGAAGTCGCCAGCGAGGGCGCGCAGCGCAATATCGGCGACATCATCAGCCAGGTCGATCGCATGTCGCGCTGGGTGCGTGAGTTGCTGGTGTCGCTGCGGCCGATGGGCGAGGAAGGCGAGGCAGTGGATCTGGTTCTGGCGGTCGAAGATACTCTGGGCGCATTCGACGCGCTGATCAAACGCAATGGAGTCGAGGTGCGCTTCAGTCCGCAACCTTGCCCGCCAGTCGTCAGTCAGCGGGTGCTGCTCACACAAATACTCAATAGCCTGTTTGCCAACGCTCTGGAAGCCATGCCCAAGGGCGGTGTGCTCAGCGTCGAATTCGAAACACCGCAGGCCGACAGCGTGCGCATGACCCTCAGCGACACCGGCAAGGGCATGAGTGCGCAACAGCAACTGTTGGTGTTCAAACCGTTTTTCACCACCAAGCAGGGCGGCCTCGGGGTTGGTCTGGCGTTGGTCAAAAGAATCATGGAGCGTTTTCAGGGCTCGGTCGTCTTGACCAGCAAAGAGCAGGAAGGAACCCGCGTCAGTCTCAACTTCAAAGTGGCATCGGGAGGGGAATATGGAGCACAGCATTCTGCTGGTCGAGGATGATGAACTGTTGGCCGAAAATATTCAGACCTACCTGGAGCGCAAAGACTTCGAGGTGACGGTTTGCCATTCGGCCGAAGACGCGCTGGAGCAATTGGGCAGCTTCATGCCGGACATCGTGCTGACCGATAACTCGCTGCCGGGCATGAGCGGGCACGACTTGATCCAGAAGCTGCGCATAAGCGCGCCGGATCTGAAAGTGATCATGATGACCGGCTATGGCAACGTCGACGATGCCGTGGTGGCCATGAAGGAGGGCGCCTTTCATTACGTCACCAAACCGGTTGCACTGCCGGAACTCAAACTGCTGCTCGACAAGGCCTTGGCCACCGAGCGCATGGAGCGCACGCTGTCGTTCTATCAGGAACGCGAGGCGCAGAAGTCCGGCATTCAGGCGCTGATCGGCGAGTCGGCACCGATGCAGTACCTGAAAAACACCATCGGTCAGTTGCTCGATGCCGAACGGCGCATGGCCAACACCGATCTGCCGCCCGTGCTGGTGGAGGGCGAAACCGGCACCGGCAAGGAACTGGTGGCCCGCGCGCTGCACTTCGACGGCCCACGCAGCAAAGGCCCGTTCATTGAATTCAACTGTGCGTCGATCCCGTCGAATCTGGTCGAGTCGGAACTGTTCGGCCACGAAAAGGGCGCGTTCACCGACGCCAAGGATCGTCGCGTGGGGTTAGTGGAAGCCGCTGACGGCGGGACATTGTTTCTCGACGAAGTCGGGGAAATGGATCTGCTGTTGCAGGCCAAGCTGTTGAAGTTGCTGGAGGACCGGACGATTCGCCGGGTCGGTTCGGTGAAGGAGCGCAAGGTCAATCTGCGGGTGATCAGCGCGACCAACTGCAACCTTGAGCAAATGGTCCAGCAGGGCAAGTTCCGTCGCGATCTGTTTTTCCGCTTGCGGATCATTTCGATCAAGGTGCCGCGCCTGTATGCCCGAGGTGAAGACATCCTGATGCTGGCCCGGCACTTCCTCGCCAGCCACGGCAAACGCTACGGCAAACCGAACCTGCATTTCAGCCAGCAGGCCGAAGAGCTGCTGCTCAGTTACACCTGGCCGGGCAACGTGCGCGAGTTGCGCAACATGCTTGAGCAAACCGTGCTGCTGGCGCCGAGCGACACCATCGCCGCGCATCAGTTGAACGTGTGCATGAGCCTGGTCGACGAGCCGCCGCTGCACCTGCACGAAGTGCCGACGCACTACGAACCACGCCCGGCGAGCAACACCGAATCGATGAACCTGCCGGAAGTCGAGCGCGACATGGTGCGCAAGATGCTCGACAAGACCGACTGGAACGTCACCAAATCCGCGCGTTTGCTGGGCCTGAGCCGCGACATGCTGCGTTACCGCATCGAAAAGCTCGGCCTCGCGCGCCCGGACAAACGCCAGTGGTGAACCCACAGGGGATTAGTGTTGCACTTGGCGGCTCAGGCACTCCAGTACACAACTCGGGTCGAGCACCTCGTCATTCACATAAATCCCGCGCTCGGCATCGTACGTGCGGATAAACACCCGCACTGTCGCATCCGCCACCGTCGGCAGTTGCGAGTCGGAGAACACGCGGCGGTCGGGAATGATCACGAAATCCTGCGGCGCCGTGTCATCAAAGGGCCGCGGAGGCGTGGCGTTCAGCGAATACGGGGCAGGGTGGGCGAAGGGCTGGTTCGGCCCGTAGTAAACGAAATTGCTGTCCAGCGCTTGCGTCGAAGTGGCGGCGAGCAGACAGACGGTCAACAACAGCCGATTGAGCATTTGCATGGCGGCACCTGCGAGTGCGGTTTTCCCCAAGGCTATTAACTATAGCTGCCTCTGCCATCCACGAGCTCAAGATGTCGAGTGATTGATCAAATGCCCCGGTTGTGCACAAAGGTCAATGCCAAGGGCATGGATGACCTTCAATACGGTGTCGAAGCGCGGCTTTGCGCCTGGCGCGAACGCCTTGTACAGACTTTCACGACCCATGCCTGCGTCTTTGGCTATCTGCGTCATTCCGCGGGCTCTGAGCACATAACCTATTGCTCGAAGAAACTCCTCGTTATCGCCATCTGCAAGAACCTGGGACAGGTATTCGCTGATGGCCTCGTCACTGTCCAACAATGTCGCCATGTCGAAATTCGTCAAAGTCTGGCTCATGGTTAAACCTCCCTTGCCATTTTTTTTGCGCGCCGGATGTCTGCGCTTTGTGAGGATTTGTCGCCTCCGGCCAGTAGAACGATGACTGCACCTCATTACTGACTGTATCCAATTAGATACAGATAAGCAGTCGGCCAAGTCTTCTATCGGTCCAGGATAATTCGTCGACACTTGTGGGCGAAAAGCGCCTGTTTTGTAGGAGCGTCGCTTACAAGTTTTCGACAATTACACCTGACAGCCTGATCTAGACTCCGACCGCTCAATCACGAGCATCGTCCGGAGTGCGCCATGGAAGTGCCGAACAATAAAAACGCCATCGAAAGCAATCGTCAGGCGTGGAACGATTCCGCCCGCCACCATCAGGAATCGCCTGACTGGCAGGCGCTGATTAACGACGTCGAACAGGCGGATTTTTGCTGCCTCGACTACACGCTGCGCGGGTTGCTGGAAGAGGTCGGTGTCGACGGCAAAGACGTGGTTCAACTGGCCTGCAACAACGGTCGCGAAAGTCTTTCGCTGTTTGCCCTCGGTGCGCGCAGTGTGGTCGGTGTCGATCAGTCGAGCGCGTTTCTCGATCAGGCCCGTGAGCTGAACAGCCGCTCAGCGCACAACGCCGAATTCATCGAAAGCGATATCCATCAACTGCCGGCATCGTTGCACAACCGCTTCGATGTGGCGCTGATCACCATCGGTGTACTCAACTGGATGCCCGACATCGGCGAATTCTTCCGTCACGTTGCGTCGACGCTGAAACCGGGTGGAAAACTGGTGATCTACGAAACCCACCCGTTTCTGGAAATGGTCGACCCCGACGCCGAGGATCCGTATCGCCTCGCGAGCTCGTACTTCCGCGCCGAGCCGTTCGTGCAGGAAGAACCGATTGTCTATGTCGGCAAGGTCGAGCAGCAGGCGGCGAAGTCCTACTGGTTCGTGCATAACCTCGGCGCGATCTTCAGCGGCGCCATCGGGGCAGGGCTGAACATCGCGCACTTCAAGGAATATGCGCATTCGAATCGGGAGGAATTGTATGACCGGTATCTGAACCGGGAGGCGCAGTTACCGATGTGTTTCACCTTGGTTGCCACCAAAGTCTGAGATTCATCAGCGCGGCTACAGGGCTCTTCGCTGGCAAGCCATTTTGTGTCGTACAAAATACCGAGTACACCCAAAACCCTGTGGGAGCTGGCTTGCCAGCGATGGCGGCATCAATGCCGCCATACATTTGTGGATTGGCTCAAGTCTGCGCCGCCGCGCTCACCACCGGCCGCTCCGGTTTGCGCAATGGCTCCAGCCGCGAGCCTTCGTAGCGTGTTTCACGGAAGAATTTCCAGCGGCCAAACAGGCAGTAGACGTGAGTGATGCGCCCCTGTTCCTGGTAGCCCATGCGGATGTGCAGTTTCAGCGCCGGGATATTGTGGGTTTCGCAAACGTCCACGACCTTGTTGCAGCCCTGGGCCGCCATGGCTTCCCAGAGGGCGACTTGCACGTCCACCGACAGGCTGCTACCGAAATAGGCACGGATCATTTCGCCGCCAAACTCGAAGAACTCGCCGGGTTTTACCGGAAACATGCAGCCGTAATAGTGGCGGTCGTGATAGTCGCGAATACTGCCCCAGATAAACCCTACGGCATGACCGTCCGCATCGAGGTACATGTGCCCGGTGTGCCCCTCGGCGGCGAGCTCCGCCATGGTCTCCACGCGGTCACCAAAGTGTTTGCCGAACGCCCCGGCATTTTCCGGGGTGATGTCGACTTTGCGCAGGCCGTCGTAAGGGCGCAGCTTGTGCGGCGGCACCGGGCTGACCAGGTCGCGCTCCATCCACAGCAGTTCCCAATGGAAGAACACGTAGCGTTTCCACATCGTGCCGAAGGTGCGGCCGAGGCCTTTTTGACGGATGCGTTCTTGTAGTTTTTCGATGACGCTCATGATGTCCTCCGTGGCCGAAGCCAGGGTGCTGTGGATGGTGCTTTTGTGGGTATAGATCAAGCCTTCAATTTCATTTCAAAGTGCCATCCTGGAAAGTATTGCAGGGTATGTAAGTCAATCGAGTGCCGTGGCACCACGCACAAACTCCTTGTTCAGATCTGCGTAGGAAACCCGTGGAACGCCCTTCAGCTGCCGCTCTAGCACGCGGCTCAGGGACTCGTCAGTGGGGAGATAGGCATCGCCGAAATCCGACCCAAGCTGAGTCGGATGGGCGACGATTTCCAGCACACCGTCGGTCGGCGCACTGTCGTTGCGCAGGTCCACCGGCGTGCAGACGTAGTCGGCAGTGGCCCCGGCCAAACCTTGCAAACGCCAATTGAGCAGACCTTTGAACACGCGTTTGGGCAGGCTGAGGTTTTGCCCCAGATTGCGCGCCAGCCGAATCGGTACGCCTTGCTGCGCGGCGAAGCGCGCGACGATCTCGCCAATCGGCCAGATGTTGTGAACGTGCTGATGCGAGTCGATGTGGCTCGGGCGCACACCGTGATCGACACAGCGCTGCCACTGCGCCTGCAACTCCTCACGCACCGCGTCGCGATCCTCACGGCAAAGCCACAAGCGATGGCGCGGCAGGCTGAGGTCGAACACACCATAACCATCGCAGAACGTGCGACGAGCCAGAATCGCCTGGCTCAACGGCCGCCCGTAAGTCAGGTTGAAGTGCAGCCCGACCCGGCCCTCAAGCGACGGATGCCGCGCCATGGCGCAGGCCGCTTCGAACGCCGGCATGGTGGCCATTGCGGTGGCGGAGCTGATGACCCCGGCCTGAAACGCGGCGAAGATCACCGCGTTTTCGTTCGGGCTGAGGCCGAAATCGTCAGCGTTGACTATGACTTGGCGAGGCATGTTGTTCGCCCTCCTTGGTGATCGCGACAGGTTTGACGACGGGTGCAGGTTTGTCTGCGCGCTTGGCTCGCCACTGCTGCAGTGCAGGTTTGAACCGCTGCCATACGCGCAACGCCAGGCCGAGTGCGAGACCACTGGGCCGCCAGGAATAGAAGCTCCAGCGCCAGTGTTCCAGTTGCCCGGTCATGCGCTCATGGAGTTGATGGCTGGAGTTTTCCAGGCTCACCCGCGAGGCATCGATCCAGCGCCAGTGATCGTCCAGGCCCCAGCGAATCCACTCTTCCAGCAACACCCGACCGCTGCCCAGATCAGCGTATTGCGGCAGGAACGCGAGGTTGTAATCGTAGAGTCGACCCTGTTCGAGCAGCCCGAGCCGGTAGCTGATGCAACGCCCGTTCAACTCCAGCGTCACCACCCGCACCAGGCCTTGTTCGGCGAGCGCGGTGAACGCGCGCTCGATCAATTGGCGGCTGTGTTCGCTGGCGAAAATGCCGACGCCTTCGTCACCTTTCCAGCTCACCGCTTCGACTTCTCTGATCAGCTGCAGCAGTGGCCCCATCGAAATCGCATCCGGAATGATCCGCCGCACCTCGGCACCGCAGGCGGCAATCCGCTTGCGCGCCCGACGCAGTTTGTAGCGTGGATCGCCGGAGACTTCCTGATGATCCGCCTCGCTGATCAGATGCACTGGCACCCGACAGCTCAGCCGTCGCTCACCGTTGGAGCTGTGGGCCATCCACTCGGTGAGGGCGCTTTCTTCACCGGCGGGCTCGGACAATTCGTTGAGTTGCAGCAACGCGTGGGGCAGGCGTTGGCGGATCAACAGCAAGGCCTCGCGCATGTCTTCGCTGCCGAGCAAAGAGAGCAATGCCAGTCGATCGGCCAGCGGATAGCCCAAGTGATGCAACACTCGAAGCGGTACGCCGAAAAAGCGCTCGCGACTCGCCACGAGCGGCAAGCACAGACGCAACTCCTCCGCTTCCCAACCCAGCAGGATGTGCAGATGCTCACCCTCGCCAAGTGCCTGCTCAGCCGCACACAACCAGCCAAGGTTGTTGAACGGCGTGTGATCCGTCACCCGCAGGCGCAGCGTTTCATAGGCTGCTGCCGGGAAATCGGCGGCGCACAGTGAAGTGCGCCATTCGAATCGCGTCACCATAGGCTCAGGCCGCCGTTGCTGTTACAGGTGGTCGGGAAGGTTTGCGCAGGGCATCCAGGCGCGAACCGCTGTAGCGGGTTTCGCGGTAGAAGCGCCAGCGACCGAACAGGGTGTAAACATTCATGATCCGGTGTTGTTCGGTATAGCCCATGCGCAGGTGTAGCTTGAGTGCCGGTACGTTATGGAACTCGCAGACATCGACAACTGTGTCGCAGCCCTGGGCGGCCATGGCTTTCCACAACTCCAGTTGCAGGTCCACAGACAGCTCGGTGCCCCAATAGGCACGGGTCAGTTCACCGCCGAACTCAAAAAACTCGCCAGGTTTTACCGGGAACAGGCAACCGTAGTAATGCCGGTCGAAATAGTTCTGTGCGCTGCCCCAGATGAACGCCACGGCGTCACCCTGATCGTCCAGGTGCATGTGCCCGGTGTGACCTTCTTTGGCCAGTTCGGCCATGGTCCCGACACGGTCGCCGAAATAGCGGGCGAAGGCGTTGGCGTTGTCCGTCGTGATCTTCACCACCCTCAGCGGCGGATAAGGTTTAAGGCTGTGCGGTGGCACCGGGCTGGCCAGATCGCGCTCCATCCACAGCAATTCCTGATGGAAAAACACGTAGTGCTTCCAAATTTTTTTCACCGTGGCAGAGAGTCCTTTCTGCCGGATGTTTTCAGTCAGTTTTCGCAGCATATTCATGGTGTTCACTCCTGATGACGATGCGTCGCGCGGCCGAACGCCGGCGCGGCAGAACATCAAAAGGGCGGTCATGAAGCGCTCCAACTCAGAGCGAATAGCGTTTGTCCTGGCAGCTCGAAGCGCACACGGCCGTCCTGGCAGTGAAAAGGCGCATCGCGGCTGCGGTTGTCGGCGCCGAAGTAACGCAACGCGCCGTTGTTCAGCGGGCACTTGGCACCGCTCAGATCGACACGCTGTAAACGCGTGCCTTTGTTTACGCCGAGCAGCTCACGCTGCTCGTCGCCGGCCATCGCCAGCACATCGACTTCAAACGCATCGTTTTCCAGCCACAACACTTGATGCAGCCAGTGTTGCGCAATGAACTGCTGGGCCAGCCCCACCGGTTTCAGTTCGAAGCGATTTTCGTCGGCCGACACCCGCAACATGCCCTTGGGGTACTGCGGCTCATCGGCGGCCTGAAACCAGTTGAGCATGCTCAGCAAGCCGTCCTGCGAGGCGTTGATCACCACCGAGGCCCACCATAGCGACGCGTAGTGGGTTTCCTGATCGTAGGGGCTGAGGCTGGAGCCGCTGGACATATTGGTCTGATCGAGCAGCAGCGTTTTGCGCGGTTGGCCCTGGCCATCGAGGCCGACCAGTTCAGCAGCACGACGCACGCTGTCGCGGTAGACGCGGGTGGCGAGCAGATCGCGGATCATCCATTCGTGCCACGCCAGCGCATCGACTTGATCACCGGACTCCGCGAGCAAGCGCCGCGCCCAATCGATGCCGCGCTTGTCGGCCGCATTGTTGGCGAACGGGCCATTGACCAGCCGCGAACTGGCCGGCATGGCGATGCGCACGCCTGCCTTGGCGTTGGCTGGGTCGCTGCGCACCTGCCGCGCCATGCTGCTGAAGATCGCCCGGTATTGTTCGTAGCTTGAATAGTTGAGATTAGGCTCGTCGGCGAAACCGATGTAATGCGTGCCTTTGCCACCCAGGGCGCGGGTGCCGGCGAGCCAGGCGTCGAGGCCGCTGTTGCTTTGCACATCGGCGCGCAGATCAGCCTGACGCTGACTGCCGGCGAGCAGGGTGATGTCCTGTTTGATGCCGAAACGATCCTGATAAAACTGGCGGAACGCGTCTTCGAAATGCGGCTCCTTCGCCGTGACATCGACAAAGCTGTAGTAACTCGCCGCTGTCGGTTTCAGCGCATCGAGCGCGGCGTGACTGGCTGGCGGCGGCATCACATAGGGCAGGGCGATGCCCAGATCCGGCGTGCGCCCGAGGACTTTGTCGTGCAGGGTCAAACGCGTCTGACCGGCGTCTTCGCGTACGGCTTTGAGTTGCTGCGGATTCTGCGCAAACAGATTGGCCGTGCCGTCGAGCCAGAATGCCGCTTTGCCGCTGCCTTGCACGCGCATGCGCCAGACTTGTTCACGGTCGCTGACCGGCAGCGCGACCTTATCGAATTGCCAATAGGCCCGATAGGGTTTCAGCGCCAGCGTCAACGATTGCCCATCACCTGCACGCTGCGCCTGCAACGCGGTGACGCCACCGTGAAATTTGCCGGCGAGCACCGCGCGCTCGCCCGGCGCAACTCTGAAAAACAGCTCATCGCCGTGACGGGTATCGACGCTGAAATGCACCTTGGCCGGGGCGAACAAGGCGATTGTACGTTCGTCATGTTCGACCCGGTAATTGCGGAAGCTGTAGCCGGGGATTTCCAACCGATAACTGGCCGCGCCGGGCACCATTGACCAGCTCTGGCTGCCACGAATTTCGTCGGCTTTGATAAACCGGTCGCCCTGCAACTTGCCCTGACCGTCGAGCAGGTACAGATGCTCTTCGTTGGCATCCGCCTGCCACGCCGGCGTCCAGCGCACGGTCACTGTGTCCGGGCGATCGGTTTGCAGATACAGGCTGCCGTCGCGGATCTCGCCCCAACGCATTGACGCAGCAAACGCATCCAGCGACAGGCCGAGGCCGAACAGCAGGGCCAGGCCTTTCATGCGGCCTTCCGACGTTGCAGCATCAGCCACATCGGGGTGATGTCGCTGGGCAGGATGATCAGGGTTTGCCAGAGCGGCACGCCGCTCAGGCGGCAGTACAACACCAGCATCGCCACGGTGACGGCGAGATAGGCAATCGACGAAGCGGCTGCGGCGCCGACGATCCCGTAGGCAGGAATCAACACCAGGTTCAGTGCCAGATTGAGCAGGGCGCCGAGGCCCATCAGCATGGACACCGTGCCGGGGCGATTTTTGCCGATCAAGTCCAGGCGCAGGATGCTCGCGTAGCACAAGCCCAACAGCCCCGGCAGCAAGGCGAGCAGCGCCGGATAGGCCGGTTGGTAAGCAACGCCGAACAGCGTGACGATCAGCCATTCGCCGATCACCGCCATGGTCAGGCAGGCACCGAGCATCACTGTGGCGGTCAGGCGCAACGCCAGCGGGGTGACCTTGTCCATGCCTGCGTCCTGCTGCAACAGGCGCTTCATCAGCGGCGTGGTCACCGCTTCCGGGACGATCAGCAGCAGTTCGGCGGCGGCGCTGGCCATGGCGTAATGGCCCAGCGCGGTGCTGCCGAGCAGGGCGCCGATAAACAGGTAGTCCGAACGCAGAATCACTTGCTGGAACAGCAGATCCGGATGGCTGCGTGCACTGAAGCGCAGTAGTTCTTTCTGGCTGGCACGATCCCATTGCAGTTGCAGCGGCTGCGCACGTTTGAGCCAGACCCAACCGACCAGTACCACCAGACTGATCCCGGCCAGCCAACTGATCAGCGCCGCTTCCAGGGCGGCGCTTTTCCACATCCAGAACAAGCCGAGAAACAGCAGCAGTGGCGCCAGCGATTCCACCAGACGCAAGACGTTGAACGCGACCACGCCGCCGGAGGCGTTGTGCAAGGTCAGCAGACCGCTTTTGAGCACCGTCATCGGCACCGCCAGCAGCAACAGCCACGCGAGCAGCCCGAGTTGCATCGTCACATCCAGTTCACTGCCAAACTCCCGCGCCAGCGCCACCACCAGCAAGGTCAGCAAAGCGGCGAGCAAACACCCGAACACCAACACCTGGCTGAGCAACAAGCCCATCGGCCGCTGCTTGGCGGCTTGATAGCCGACCGCCGAATTCAAGCCGCCGCTGGTGGCGGCACTGATCAAGTCCGGCAGGGTGCTGAGCAGGGCAAACAAACCACGTTCGCTCGGCCCGAGGATCCGCGCCAGCAGCACGTTGCGCAGCAAACGCAGGGCAATCATCGCCAGTTTGGTGCCCATGCTCAGGGCGAGGTGCTTGAGGTAGTTGCCTCGACTCATGGTCGCGCCCCGCGAAAGATCCGCCACGACAGCAACTGCGGATTGCGCGCGGTGCGTTGACTGACCCCGAAACGCGGCAGGTTCAGCGGATCGCCTTCACCGCGATAAATGCCGGTGCCGGTGCCCAGCGCAAACGGATAATCGTGATCGGCAATCTGCTTGCGCACGCGCTCGTCGTTGTCGCCGTTGGGGTAGCAATACACCGGCAGCGGCCGGTTGCAGCCGTTTTGCAGGGCATGGCGGCTACGGCTGATTTCTTCGTCCAAACGCACGTCATCAAGACCGGTGAGGATCGCGTGACTGGCACCGTGCGGGCCGAACCGCACCAGACCGGACGCCTCCAGTGCGCGCACCTGATGCCAGTCCAGGGCTTGCGGTTGTGATTCCGGTGGGCACTCATCGGTCAGACGTTCAAGCTCTCGTGGCGCCAGCGTCTTCAGCCCTTGCAGGTAATGCAGCATCGACAGGCTGCGTCGATCGACATCAATGTCATCCACCAGCACGGGCACCGGATGACCGCTGGCGTGCAGGCATTCGATCAAGTGCATACGCGCCTTGTCGCCATGGCTGCCCCACAGGGTTTCGCCCAGGCTTTCCCACCAGAAGCGCTGCCGACTGCCGATGAAGTCGGTGGAGAGAAAAATGCTCGCTGGCACCTGATGTTTTTGCAGCAACGGGAAGGCGTTGACCGCGTTGTCGCGCCAGCCGTCATCGAAGGTCAGCGCCACCCGTGGGCGCTCGCTGCGCAGGGAGTTGGGCTGGAGGATTTCCATCAGCGGCACGCAGTCGAAGTGTCGGCGCAACCACACCAGCAAATGCTCGAAGGCTTTGGGCCCGACGCACAATTCGTTGCGGTGCGGCAGATCGGCTGCGCGGTCGTTGGCCAGTACCCGGTGCAACATCAGGATCACGCCGGCGCCTTGCAATTGATTACGCCCCACGTGCGAGTTCAGATAGAGCCAGCCACTGGTGCGTTTTAGCAGTTGTTTGATCGCCATGGCTTCGGTCCTCTTAACGGTTCTGTTCAGGATTCCACTGGGCATACCGCTGGCCGCGCAAGAACTGCCAGAGGCCGATGCTCATGCCCGCCAGTGTCACCAGCAGAAAGGCTGCGAGACGAAACGGTTTGGGCAAGCGGTGTTGCGAATCCAGCAGTCCGGCGATCGCCACGGCGTAACCGAACAGTTGCGCGATCAGGCTCAGGCGATAGAAACCATGCTCGTTCCACAGCCAGAAGTTGCTCAGCAGCAACGGCAGCAGGAGGATCGGCGCCAGACGGCGGATCAGTTTGTGGCTGATCAGTGCGAGCGAATACAGGCCGTGTTTGAGTGGGTTGAGCAACTCGCTGCGCTGGGCCAGGCTTTGCAGGCCACCGACGGTGACCCGTTGACGACGGCGGAACTGTTTATCCGCCTCGTCTACACCGTGGTCGATCACCTGCGCCTCGGGCACGTAGACGATGCGTTTGTGCGCCACAGGCGCGCAGGTGCTGATAAAGAAATCGTCGTTCACTTCGGCCGGGACGTTCTGGAACAGCTCGCGGCGCAGGGCGAGCAGGGCCCCGTCGGCGGAGACCATGCAGCCGGTGCGATTTTCCACCCGGCGCAGCCAGCCTTCGTAATGGCGATAGAGGCTGTCGCCGACGCTCAAGCCGCCGCCTGTGACGGGAATCACCATGTGCCCGGCGCAGGCACCGACCTGCGGATCGCTAAACGGCGCGAGCAAGTGGCCGAGGGTGTCGCGCGACCATTGGTTGTCGGCATCGGTGAACACCAGAATGTCGCCGGTACTCAGCGCCACGCCGGCATTCAACGTGGCGGCTTTGCCCTGGCGCGGCAGGTCGAGGACGGTGATGCGCGGATCGATCACTTTGCGCGCGCAGGCCACGGTGTCATCGCTCGAGCCGTCGCTGGCCAGAATGATTTGCAGCGTCGCCGGTTGATAATCCTGGGCCAGCAGAGTGCGCAACTTGTGCTCGATATGCCGCGCCTCATTGTGCGCGGCGATCACGATGCTGATGTTCGGCGGCGGCGCCGGGGTGTGGCGCCAAGCCGGAAACAGCGGCGCCAAGATCGTCAGTAGCAGCGGATAACCGATATAGGCGTACACCGGCAACAACAGGCACATCCAGAACATGAATTCAGCCACGGGCGGGCCTCCTGGCGTTCCAATGACACAGACTGAGAATGAACGCGGCACCGGCCAGATGCAGACGCAGCCAATGCAAGCCCCACAGTTGCAGGGTCAGGCCGACATCGCGATGTTTGATGCTCTGGCGAATGCTCAGCACCAGGCCCGGTAACAAGGTCAACATCACCATGATCGCGGCGTGATGCGGGAAGCCGTCGAGCAGTGCAGAAATCGCCAGAAAATCCAGCACCCACACCGCAATCGACAGCATCGGAAAGCGCAGCAAACGCAGGCTGAAGCCGTGGGTACGCAGCAGTTGCAGATGACTACCCTGGCGCCACAGTTCCTTGCCCATCCACTCGCGCCAGTTCATTTCATAACCCCAGTGCAGGGCTACGTTGTTGTTGATCGACAGCAGGATCGCACCGTGCTGGCGCAGACGCAGGGTGAACTCCTTGTCTTCGCCGGTGCGCAGGCTCTCGTTGAACCCCCCGACCTTGTCGAACCAGGGCCGGCGCATCAACAAGTTGGAGCTGGGCAGCCAGTCCACCTCATGGGAGGTTTGGGAGGAAGCGCGCAAGGTGCGCCGCTGCCACGCGGTCGCGTACCACGGCGCTTCGGCCGGGGTGTGCAAGTCCAGGCCGAACACATCGGCCTGAGCGCTGGCCTCCAGGTCGAACAGCGGCAGCAGCCAGTCTTCCGGCATTTCGATATCGGCGTCGATAAACGCCAGCCATTCACCCGTGGCGATGGCCGTACCGCGATTGCGCAGGGCGCCAATCAACAGGCCGGGCATGACCAGCACGTGAGCGCCGAACTGCCGGGCAATCTGTGGGCCGTCATCGCTGGAGCCGTTGTCGACCACGATCAGCTCGCATTCGAGATTGGCCGCATGCGCCGCTTTTTGCGCGGCCAGCAGGGTGCGGCCAATGTGCCGGGCTTCGTTGAACATCGGGAGGACGATACTGATCCGGCTCATGCCTTGGCCTCCGTCAATGGGGCTTGCTCGGCTTTGAGGCGCAGGACGCTGGTCAGCGCGAGCATGATCCACACGTATTTCTGGTTCGGTGCGCTGAGGAACATCAGGAACAGGGTCAGCGACAGAAAACTCACACCCAAGTGGGTCATCAAGTCGGCCTGTTGCCAATCGCGTCGCAGCATCCACGCTGCCCGCGCGCGGATCAGGTTGTACAACCCGAGACCGAGCATGCCGACAAACAACAGGCCGGCCGGAACGCCGATTTCACTGAAGATTTCCAGGTAGGTGTTGTGGGCGCGGCGGTACAGGTCGCCGATCTTGCGGTTGGCGGAAAACGCCTTGGCGTAACCGGTGGTGGCGTAGTGCAGCGGGAAGGTGCCCGGGCCGGAACCGAGCAGCGGGTTCTCGCGGATCATCTGGCTGCCAACCACGATGTACGAAGCGCGGCGACCAAGGGACTCGTCCTGCGCCTTGGAGCCGGCGCTGAGGATACTCAGCGACTGGATGCGCGCCATGTAGCCGGCGGGCATCGCATAAATGGCCAACGGAATCACGATTGCCGCGCCAAGCATGGCGAAGCCTAAATGCCGAGGACGAATCCGCGTCAGTTGGGAGCGGTAATGCCAGCAGCCGATCAACAGACTCAAGGCCACCACCACCAGCCCCGAGCGCGATTCGGTCTTCGTCATGCCACCGAGTAACAGAATGCAGCAGCCGCCCCAGAACAACCGATGCAACAGGTTCGGGCTGCGGATCACCAGCAGCAGCGCCAGCGGAATGGCGAAGGCGATCAGCATGGCAAAAGCGTTAGGGTCTTCGAGCAACCCGGCGGCACGGCCCTGATCCTGGAACTTTGCCGAGAACATGGCCATGGCGCAGGTGGTGCTGATGGCCAGAGTTGCCAGTCGGGCGAACAGATCAAGGTTCAGTTCGCGACCGATCAGCAGGGTGATGACAAACAGCACCAGGCCGACAATCAGTTCGCGCAGGTGCCCGAGCGACATGCCCATGTCATCGGTATTGAACAGGCTCAGGAAGTACAAAACCATGAACCAGATCAAGTAACGCCAGATATTGCTGCGCAGGCGCTCCGAGGGCATCTGGTGCAGAGCCAGTTGCAACATCAGGATCACCGCCAGCGAAGCGCCGAGGAGTTTGCTTCCGGACAGAAGACTGTCCTTGAAGAAACCTTCGAACGGCACCAGCGCAACGATACCGAGCAGGCCCCAGGTCGGCTTGCGATACAACACCGCGAAACCCACCAGGCCCAGCACTGCTCCCGGCGCCAGATAAGGATAAGGGCTGGCCAGCAAAGCGATGCAGACCAGACCGAGCAAACTGACGATCGAGAGCGGGAAAATCATGCGCGTGCCTCCCGTGCCGTGCGGATGTACAGCTGCGACCAGCGTTCGGCCAAAGCCTTGAGGTCGTAGCGATCCTGTTGCGTGCGTTTTGCGTTGTCGCGCAGTTGCCGCCCCAGTTTCGGTTCGTTCAACAGCGCGTCGAGCTGGCGGGCGAGGGCAGCACTGTCGGCCGGTTCGGCGAGTAAACCGTTGTGCCGGTGTTCCAGCACATCGGGAATCCCGCCAACACCGAACGCCACCACTGGCACACCGGCCTGCATCGCCTCCAGCAAAATCATCGGCGTGCCCTCAGTGCGCGAGCTGATCACCAGCGCATCGAGTTGCTGCCACCAGGGTTGCATCGCGATCTGATAACCGGGCAAGCGAATCCGTTGCTGCAAGCCGGCGCCGTCGATACGCGCCTGCAATGCCTCGTGTTCCGGGCCGTCGCCGAGCATCACAGCGTCCAATTGCGGATGCTGATGACACAGTGGAATCAGCGCATCAAGAAACAGATCCGGGCCTTTCTCGCTACTGAGCCGACCGACATATCCGGCGAGCCAGCGTGGCCGATCAGTGTTGTGGACCATCTGCGCAGGGGCGGCCGGCAAACCATTGGGGATCACCTGCAACTTCTCCGCCCGGACACTGGCCTGACGGTGCAACACGGCGATGCTTTCCGCCACGCAGACCACCCGGTTTACCGAAGCAGTGCGGCACAGTTGCAGGCTGAGCCAGGTGTAGAACTTTTGCTTGCGGCTACGCGGAGTGAACCCGTGTTGGGTGATCACCAGCGGCAGGCGCAACAGCGTTGCGCCTGCCCAACCGAACAGCAGCCCTTTGAAGTTGTGCGTGTTGATCAGCGGCTGCTCGTGTTGCCGTTGACGCAAGTGCCGCAGCAATTCACCCAGCCCGGCACAGCCCTGGCAGTCCACCCCGGCCTCGCGAAAGCGCGCGATCAGTTCTGGCGGCGCGTCGAGAAACAGCACCTGATGCTGCCCCGGCGTCGCCAGACAATGATCCAGCAACATCCGCTCGGCTCCATAGAACCCGCCGCTGCTGAGCAAATGAATGATCGGCAGCGCGGCGTTCGGGGTAGGCGCGGTGTTCAATTGCGCACCCAGTGCAAGAAGCTTGGCACCGTCCAGTTCTTGTGTGGATTGCTCGGCAGCACGTTTTGGTCGTTGATCACCAACAGCACCGGAATGCCCAGTTCGTGGCTGATTTGCGCCGGATGTTTGAAGCGATGATCGAAGAACTCACGCACGTAGACGAAAGCGATCGCCAGCAGCAGACCGGTGAGCATGCCGAACGGGATAATCAGCCCCGGCTTGGGAAACGCCGCTTCGGTCGGTTCGAACGGCGGGCTCAATACCCGGGCGTTGGACAGATCATCGTTCAGCGCACCGGTTGTACTGCTTTCGGCAAAGCGCTGAGCGTAGGTCGAGAACGCGGCATGCAAGGCGTCGATTTCGGTGTCCATCTGCCGCAGCTTGCTCTGGGTTTGCTGCAGGTCGCGGATGCGCGCCTTGAACTCGGTGATGCGCGCGGTTTTCTGATCGATCACCTGTTGCACCACTGCCAGATCGTTGGTGCGTTCCTGAATGCGGTTGCTCACCACTTTGAGGAATTGCTGACGGGTGCGGGCGATCTGCTCGCGGGTCAACAGCATCGGTTCGCTGCTGGGCTGGAAGACGGCGAGGTCATTCATATAGCGGCTGACCTGGGTGGTCAGTTGCTCGCCCATCTGTTTGATTTCCCGATCCTCGAACGCCACGTTGTCCACTGTGGTGGTGAAGGTGAAGGGGAAGGTGTAATCGTTGAGTTTGCTGGTGCTGGCGGCGGTCATCGCGGTTTTCAGGTATTCGAGCCAGCGCTGACTTTGCAGCAGGCGGTCGCGATACAGGTTCAGCGCTTGCTCTTCGGTGTTGATCGCGTTCAAACGGAAGGTGATTTCTTCCTTCGGATCGGACGCGCCGACACTCTCCAGCAGGGCCTGACGGTTGCCTTCCAAGCCATCGAGGCGCACTTGATAGAGGTGCTTCTTCGATTCATAGAAGGACTGTGGCAGGTCGATCGATTGCAGCGCCTGGCGGCTGAACAGGTAGTTTTGCAGCAGAGCGGCGACAAACGTCGTGCCTTGATGCGGGTCAGGGAAGCTGTAGATGATCGAGATCACGTTGGAGCCGGGCAGGGTCTCGATTTTCAGGCTGTCGATGGCTTGCTGGGTCAACGCATCAAGCGCCGTGTCACGCACCGGATCGGTTTCCAGCCCGAGCATGTTGCGCGTCGGGTTGATCACGTATTGGCGCAGCGGCGAACTGATGTAGCGCTTGAACGGCTCGCTCACCAGTTTGCTGAAGATGCCCGGCGAAGGCGTGTATTCGCCTTTGTCGCGCAATTCGCTGATGGTCTGGCGGATCAGCGCTGGCGAACGGAGGATATTGCTCTCGGTTTCCATGTCCGCCAGTGAAGGTGGAATGAATGTGGCGTTGTCCACCGTCAGCGACGTGGTGGCGTCACCCTGGGAGAGTTTTTTCGACTGCACGATCACTTGCGCGGTGATATCGAAGCTCTGTTTGAGCAACAGGGGCAGCAGCAGGGCGATGACTGCAAAGGTCAGGAAGACGCGCTTCACCAGTTGCTTGTTGGCGAAGAAAATCCTGAAGAACTCATGCAGGTAGTTTTCCTTTGGGTTCATGGTCGGTCACCTGAGAGTTAGTTATCACTGTCTTTGTTGTCGACGCGGTAGCCGAAGCTGAAACCGACGCCCTGGAACAACACCACGTCGGCCAATTGCCGGGCGAGTTCGCCGGCGCTGGCCAGTTTGGTTTTCGGTACGAAGAGCATGTCGTCCGGTTGCAGATACGCGATCTGCGAAGCATCGCCGGAAAGGGCTTTCTCTACGTCGTAATGCACGGCCTGCACCTGATTGCCGTTGCGACGCATGATCACCACCGAGTCCAGCCGCGCCTTGACGTTGGTTCCGCGCGCCAAGGTCAGCGCTTCAAGCACCGAGACCGGCCGGCGAATCGGGTAGGAGCCTGGCTGACCGACTTCACCGAGCACGTAAATCTCGTTTCCGGCGGTGGATTTGAGCAGCACATCCACAGTCATCCGACCAGGCAGTTTTTCGTACCTCTGGTTAAGGAAGGTTTCCAGTTGATTGACGGTCATGCCTTGCAGCGGCACGGCACCGATCTCGGGGAAACTGGCGTAGCCGTCAGTGCCCACAGTGATCTCGCGGCTCATGCCGGTGGCTGGGTGATTCAGCGCGTTTTTCAGGTTTTGTTCGTTGGTCAGCGGGCTGATGATCTGCACGGTCAACTGATTGCGGTTGGGCTGGAACAGTTGTTTGCGCTGGTAGGCCCGCTGGATTTCCTCACGCGCTTGCTCGCTGGTCAGCCCGGCGATTTTCACCGAGGTGTTGGCGCCCGGCAGTTCGATGGTGCCGTCCGGCAGCACCAGTTGGTTGCCGTTGAGCTGGCTGGCGGCGGTGAAGTTCAGACCGATCTGATCACCCGACTGCACGCGATAAGCGTCCGAGCCGCTGGTGCTGATGTGGAAAATCACGTCAAGCACATCCTGTGGGCGCAGGGTCTGCTCGATCTTCGGCATGTCGGTCGCCTGGGCGTTGGCCGGGGCGGCGGTGAGGATATTCACCGGCATGGTCTGGGTTTCGGAGGTGCTTGAGCAGCCCGCGAGCGGCAGCATCAGCAGCACAAGAATCTTGGCGTTCATGGCGTCATCCTTTGCGTTCGCTTACAGGTTTTTGTAAAGCCATTTAGGCATGTAGTACTTGCGCCGGTTGAACACGCTACCGACCACTTTTGCCCCGGCCTGAGTCAGGCGTTGCACGGCGGCCTGGGCGACTTCCCAGCGGGTGTCTTCGGCGCGAACGACAAACACCACGCCATCCACCTGAGTACTGATGACCAGCGTGTCGGCGGCGGAGTACACCGCGTCGCCATCGATCACCACGAAGCGGTACTGGCTGCCCAACTGGTCGAGCAACGGACTCAAACGCTCGGCGGTCAGGTGTTCCATGGTGCGGATCGGCCGGCCATTGGGCAGTACGTGAAATGGCAGGCTCGACACCTGCACCACGCAGTCCTGCAACAGTGGTGGGTTATCCGGATTGAACAGCAAGTCGCGCAGACCGCGCTCTTTGCTCAGGTTCAACTGCTGGGTGAGATTGCTCGCCGACTGGCTGGCGTCGACCAGCAGCACTTGGCCGCTGCTCATTTGCGCCAGTTGACTGGCCAGCGCCAAAGCGCTGGTGGTGGTGCCGGCACCGGGGTTGGCGGCGGTCAGGAACAGGATCCGCAGATCAAGATCCAGCACGGTCGACGTCAGGTTCGATTCGCTGGGGTTGGCAATGCTCAGGCTTTTGTTGGTTGAACCGTCCATTAGCTTGCTCCGTGGCCGCTGAATACTTTGAAGGGGGTTTTCAACAGGATCTTCAGATCAAGCAAAAGGCTTTGCTCGGCGATGTAGCTGAGGTCCAACTCAACGCGCTGGTCGAAGTCGATGTTGCTGCGTCCGGAGATCTGCCAAAGGCCGGTCATGCCGGGGTAGATAGCCAGACGTGCGAGGTGGTTGTCCTTGTAGCGGTAAGCGTTGAACGAGGTCGGGCGGGGGCCGACCAGACGCATGTCACCGGTCACCACGTTGATCAGGTTGGGCAGTTCGTCGAGGCTGGTGCGCCGTAAAAAACTGCCGATGCCGGTGATGCGTGGGTCCTTGTCGATTTTGAAGTCGATGGCGTCGACCCCGTGCTTGTTGAGGTGACGCAGCGACTCTTTCAGCTCTTCGGCGTTGGCGACCATGGTGCGAAATTTGTACATGCCGAACTTGCGACCGCGGTAGCCGGTGCGTTTCTGCACGAACATCACCGGCCCTTGGCTGGTGAATTTGATGATCAGTGCCAGGCCAATCAACAGCGGCGAAATCAACAGCAGAATCGTCAGTGCGCCGAAGCAGGCCACCACCCGATTGGTACGCGACAGTTGCCATGGACGACCGCCGTCGCGCCCCGTGAACCAGCCGCGGCCCTGGCGATGAATCGCCGCATCGAGGCGCATTCGGTGCTCGGGGTCGACGCGCTTGTCACGACGCATCTCTTGGATCGACACACCTTTTTCATGTCCAGTCATGGAGTCCTCCACATAAATTCAGCCGCGAGCGGCACGTGGGCGATAGGCAGTGGGGTAGTAGTCGCGAAACCAGGCGATGAACCGCTCCAGTCCTTCATCCAGCTCTATTTGGGGCTGGAACCCGGTGGCCTGGGCCAGATCGCTGGCCTCGGCGCAGGTGTTGAGCACATCGCCCGGTTGCAGCGGCAGCAGCTCGACGATGGCTTTCTGGCCGAGGTGTTTTTCCATCAGGGCCAAGTAGGTTTTCAGTGCCACCGGGTGTTGCCCGCCGATGTTGAACAGCCGCCATGGCGCCATGCTGCTAGCCGGGTCGGGTTGCTCGCGATCCCACTCGGGCTGTGCCAGCGGCGGCATATCGGTGAGGCGGGCGATGCTTTCGATGATGTCGTCGATGTAGGTGAAGTCGCGCTGGTGCTCGCCGTAGTTGAACAGTTTCAGCGGCTCGCCTTGGCTGATCGCCCGGGCGAACTGGATCGGCGACATGTCCGGCCGACCCCAAGGGCCGTACACGGTGAAAAAGCGCAGGCCGGTGCAGGGAATGCCGAACAGATGGCTGTAACTGTGGGCCATCAGCTCGTTGGCTTTCTTGGTCGCGGCGTACAGCGACAGCGGATGATTGACCCCGTCCTTCACCGAGTAGGGCGTGTGCTGGTTGGCGCCATACACCGAGCTGGATGAGGCGTAGATCAAATGCTCGACCGGGTAATGCCGGCAGCTTTCAAGAATGTTCAGGAAACCGTTGAGGTTGCTGTCCAGATACGCCCGCGGATTTTCCAGTGAATAACGCACACCCGCCTGCGCGGCGAGGTGGATCACCACTTGCGGACGTTCACGGACAAACAGCGCGTCGATGGCCGACGCATCGGCCAGGTCAACCGTGGCGAGCTGGAAATCGCCGACCTGCCCGCGCACCCATTGCACGCGGTCGTGCTTGAGCTGCGGGTCGTAGTAGGCGTTGAAATTGTCCAGGCCGACCACCGAGTGCCCGTCGCGCATCAGCCGAAGGACGCAATGGGCACCAATGAAGCCAGCCGCGCCGGTGACCAGAATCTTCATGGTCGCAGCCCTTCGGGGGCGATGTGGCGCAGGCCGATGCCGCTGTAATGCAGACCCGCTGCGGCGAGATGTTCCGGGTTGTAAAGGTTGCGACCGTCGACCACCACCCGTGAGCGCAGTTTGCTGGCCAGCAGCTCGAAATCCACCACGCGAAAGTTTTTCCACTCGGTGCAGATCACCAGTGCATCGGCGTCTTCGAGGGTGTCGTCGCGGGTGGCGCACAGGTGCAAATCGTTGCGGTAGCCGTAAATGCGTCGGCATTCGGACATGGCTTCCGGATCGTAGGCCTGCACGCTGGCGCCCTCGGCCCATAACGCATCCATCAGGTAGCGGCTGGGCGCTTCACGCATGTCATCGGTGTTCGGTTTGAACGCCAGTCCCCATATGGCGATGGACTTGCCGGCCAGGCCTTGGGGGAACTGCGCTTTCAATTTGCTGAAGAGAATGTGCCGCTGCAGATCGTTGACGTCGGTGACGCTGCGCAGCAGTTTCAGCGGCATGCCGTTGTGTTCGGCGGTGTGCAGCAGGGCGCGCAAATCCTTGGGAAAGCACGAGCCACCGAAGCCGCAGCCCGGATAGATGAAGTGATAGCCGATGCGCGGGTCGGAGCCGATGCCTTTGCGCACCGCTTCGATGTCGGCCCCAAGCAGTTCGGTGAGGTTGGCCAGTTCGTTCATGAAACTGATGCGGGTGGCGAGCATCGCGTTGGCCGCGTACTTGGTCAGCTCGGCGCTGCGGTTGTCCATGAACATCAGTTTTTCGCGATTGCGGCAGAACGGTGCGTACAACTCGCTCATCTGCTCGCGGGCTTCTTCGTCGCGGGTGCCGACGATGATCCGGTCCGGGCGCATGCAGTCGGCGAGGGCGCTGCCTTCCTTGAGGAACTCGGGGTTGGACACCACGCGCACCTGCAAATCGGTCTTGCCGCGGCGCAGCAACTCGCTGTTGGCGGCGGCCAACACCTGATCCGCCGTGCCGACCGGCACCGTGGATTTGATGATCAGCGTGCGATCGGCCTCCATGTGCGAAGCGATTTGCCGAGCGACATTGAGTACGTGGCTGAGGTCGGCGGAACCGTCCTCATCGGCCGGAGTGCCGACCGCGATGAAGATCAATTCGGCATGCTCGACCGCGTCGCTGGCCTGGGTGCTGAACAGCAGGCGCCCGGCCTTAATGTTTTCTTCAAGGGTGCTGGAGAGGCCAGGTTCACTGATTGGCGGTACGGCTTGTTGCAGTTGTTTAATCTTGTTCGGGTCAATATCAACGCATAAAACCCGATGACCTACATCTGCAAGTGCGGCGGCTTGTATAAGTCCAACATAGCCCGTGCCAAATACGCTCACGTCCATCTGCGCACCCTCGATAGAGCGAAAAGAAGAAGTTCGGAAGAAGACTGTAAAAGGGGTATAGCGCAGGGTTTGAAAAGCGTGTCAGCAAAATGACATGTTGCACCTGTATAACACTTGAGCGTTTTTTGGCGATTAGCCATCAAGTCATTGCTGCGATTGGATTTGTTGATTTTTTGCAGATTTGTTCAGATTTCAAATAAGCGATGGATGGTCGTAAGCCGCTAGTCTTAAGGCTTGTAGCGTTTTTGGTGTGTCAGATTTGAGTCATCTTTTTTTTGACGCTTTCTAAAAAAAACAGTCAATTCTTGCGCTTTGATGGCCGGGTGCTAGTGTCAGGTTTTGACCGACAATCCCTTGACCCTCTGCCGTTTTGCACGACCGGTATTGCCCATGTTCAGATACGTCAAAGAACTGCTTTTAATTGTTTATTTGCTGCTTTATTCCGAATATTACATAGAGCGGTTAAATGCTATCGGCCTGGGTTTTGCTGTGCTTCTTTTTGGCGCGATGTTTTTGGCGCTTACTTTAGCGTTATATCTAACGGCCTATATACGGAACACTCTCGTTCGACATTTATTCGCATTGACGATGTTTGTTTCGGCGGTGTTTTTTGATGTCTATACCCGGGTCACGGCGGATTACCTGAACTACAGCAGCTTCGTCTCGCTGGTGTACTCCGGCGGCTTCATTCAGGAGGCGGCTTACCAGTATCGCGACGCGATCATCCACGGCGCCCTAAGTGGCTTGTTGCTGTTGTTTGGCATCGGTTTGAAACCACGGCATTCACTGAGGGTGCCGAATGCATT
Source organism: Pseudomonas sp. LBUM1652 (assembly GCF_059716105.1). NCBI lineage: Bacteria > Pseudomonadati > Pseudomonadota > Gammaproteobacteria > Pseudomonadales > Pseudomonadaceae > Pseudomonas > Pseudomonas sp. LBUM1652. The sequence continues at coordinate 2,496,322 of NZ_CP166804.1, forward strand.
GCGTGTTGCGGCACCGATCTGTGGCGTGCTGTTGCTCAGTGCGGTGCTGTTTTTGCGTGCAGGCGAGGGCGCCCGTGGCTTGCCGATCATGTACACGCCGCTGGCCTATCTGAATCTTTTTGCCTATGAAGCACTGCACAACACCGTCGGCCCGCGTGAACCGGTAACGCTGGCGCGCAACGCGCAAGCGGTCGGCCATGACATCGTGCTGATCATCGACGAAAGCATTTCCGGCAATTACCTGGACATCAACGCGCCGTTCGGCGTGCACAGCAACCTCAAACAACCGCAGGCCGGCGTAGACATTTTCAATTACGGTTACGCCGCGTCCATTGCCAATTGCAGCGCCGACACCAACATCACCCTGCGTTACGGCGGCACCCGCGCCGACTACATGCGTATCAACAGCACGTTGCCGTCAATCTGGCAGTACGCAAAAAATGCCGGGCTGCGCACCGTATATATCGACGCCCAGCGCACGGCCGGCAACCTGCAGAACCTGATGAACGACGCCGAGAAAAAGGACATCGACGAGTTTGTGCAATTCGACCAGACCAGCGTGCGCGACCGCGACATGGCCGCAGCGGCGAAGCTGATCAGTCTGCTCAACGACGATAAGTCAGAGCTGATCCTGATCAACAAGGTCGGCGCGCATTTCCCGGTGCACGATAAATATCCGGATGCCTTCATGGCGTACCGTCCGACCTTGCCGCGTGGGCAGTTCACTGAAGTGGCCGACACTGGCGAGCGTAACGGTTTCAACGGTCAGCCGGATGACTGGGTGCTGTACCGCAACGCCTACAAGAACACTGTTTTATGGAATGTCGGCGAGTTCTTTTCGCGAGTGTTTGCCCAGGCCAACCTCAACAATGCGTTGCTGATCTACACCTCCGATCATGGCCAGGATCTGCATGAGCGTGGCAATCCAGGGCTCAACACGCATTGTGGAGGCGATCCGGTGGAGGAAGAGGGGTTGGTGCCGTTGGTGGTGATTTCCGGCAGCAACCTGAAGACACTGGACTGGCCCGTTCAACTGGCGGCGAACAAGGATCGCTCCAGTCACTACAACATCTTCCCGACCCTGTTGCAGTTGATGGGTTACGACCTGGCGGGGATCGAGGCGGTGTATGGCAAGCCGTTGACGGTGTCGACGGCGGATGAGTTCACCTTCAACTATCGCTTCAATGCTCGGCTGGGGGCCAAGCCTGAATGGAAGCACATTGATCTGGGCAGCATTGTGACGCCGTCGCAGGCTGCGACCAGTGTGGCGGCGGGGCAGTAGGTTTCGAGGCAAACGCTCAGTCGGTTTGCAAGGCAAACACCCAGAGCGCATCGGCTGACGAGTCGCAGACATACAGTTGCTGACGGTCGCGACTGAACATAGGGCTTTGCGGATATTCGCCGGCCGTAAACGTGTGAATACTGCGCCGCGATACGGTATCGATGATTGAGACCGTTCGTTCGCCGGCGCTGCAGCAGCAGGCGAGACGGCCGTCCGCGCTGACGACAAAGCCGTGGGGGAATTGAGGGGTCGGGATCAAGTCAATCAGTTTGCCCATGCCCAGATCGATGACCGCAGTACTGCTATCTGCGCTGCGATAGGGCACATAGGCCAACTGATTGTCGGGACTTAGAGTCACTTCCTCAAAGGAGCTGGGGAGGGTCAAAACAATCTGCGTCTCGGCATTGCGGGTGTTCAGGAACCGCAGTTCATGATGAATGTAGTCGCAGTAGTACAACCGATCGTCGGCACTCAATGCCGCGCCACTGGTGAACGGCCCGGTATCGAAGCTGGCGACGACCTTGGCGCTCGCCGTATCGATCTCATGGATATGCCCGTTTACATGGTTGTTGCTGTGCACAAACAACCGCGCGCCGTCAGCGCTGAGCGCCAAAGAATGTCCTTGGGCAGCGCCGATGGTCTGACGGATACGTTGGCGGCGGGTATCGATGGCCAGTACCAGCGGTTGATCGAGGCCGGTTATATAAGCGGTCAAACCGCTGTTGTCGATGACGATCGCCATGGGCCGGATGGGTAGCCGTATCAACGCGCTCACCCTGTGCAACTGGAGATCAATGATCGACAGGCTGCGGCCTTCGGTATTGCACACATAGGCAACCGGCAGTTTCGGGTGCAGGGCGATGGCGCCGGGTTCACGCCCCACTGTGATGACCTCGATGACCCGGGAGGTGCATTTGAGCAAAGCAGGGAGCGATTCATACACGATGGTTGTCTTCATAATGGCATTGCCTTTTGCACTCAACTGTCCCTGTTCGACGGCCTGTCTACTGGGCGAGCCTATTAGATACCCGTGCCCTGTACTGCGCTACTGTCAGAGTTGACAGGTACCGCCCCCCAAAAATACCCACGGCCGCTATCCTTGAGCCACTTGCAACTTTTGGATGACGGCATGCTTCATGTTCTGGATGTCTTTAAAAGCTATCTCACCCCCCAAGGCCCTTTGCCGGTGCTGCAAGGCGTCGACCTGACGCTCGAACCCGGCAGCAGCCTGGCGCTGATGGGCGAATCCGGCAGTGGCAAAAGCACCCTGCTGCATCTGGTGGCTGGCCTCGACAAGGTTGACAGCGGCAGCATTCGCAGCGGCGAGCATCGCCTCGAAAGCATGAACGAAGCGCAACTGGCCAACTGGCGACGCACGGAAATCGGTCTGGTGTTCCAGCAGTTCAACCTGATCGGCAGTTTGCGCGTCGAGGACAATCTGGCGTTTCAGGCGCGCCTGGCCGGGCGTCATGAACCGCGTTGGCAGGCGCATCTGGTGCAGCGTCTGGGGCTGGGCGATTTGCTCAAGCGCTATCCCGAGCAATTGTCCGGTGGCCAACAGCAACGGGTCGCACTGGGCCGGGCGCTGGCCTCGCAGCCGAAACTGCTGTTGGCCGACGAACCCACCGGCAGTCTCGATGAAGCGACCAGCGACGAAGTGCTGCGCCTGTTGCTGGAGTTGCTCGATGACACACCAACAACCTTGTTGATGGTCACCCACAGCCCCCGGTTGGCAGCGCGGTTGGCGCAGCGGGTGGTGCTCTCCAACGGGCGGCTGACGTGATCGTCTTTTGGCAAACCCTGCGCGCGCTGCTCAGCCATTGGCGGCGGCACCCGGTGCAGTTCTTCAGCGTACTGACCGGGTTGTGGCTGGCCACCAGCCTGTTGACCGGTGTCGAGGCGCTCAACAGTCAGGCCCGTGACAGCTACGCCCGCGCGAGCCAACTGATCGGCGGCGAACCGCAGGCGAGCCTGAGCACGCCGAACGACGCGACGTTCCCGCAGCAATGGTTCATCGATCTGCGCCGTCAGGGCTGGCCGGTGTCGCCCCTGTTGCAGGGCCGCTTGAACCTCAAGGATCACGACAATCAGCGTCTGCAGGTGATGGGTATTGAGCCGGTGTCACTGCCGGCCGATTCTGCGGTGGCCGGGGAGGCGATGCCGATCGAACGCATCGTCGAGTTCTTCACGCCACCGGGCAGTACGTGGATTTCCCCGGAAACCTTGCAGGCCTTGAACCTGCGCGAAGGCGCCACGCCGCAAACGATCACTGGCCAGACGTTGCCGCCGCTGCGCGCGCAAAAGGACATGGCACCCGGCGTGTTACTGGTGGATATCGGCGTCGCGCAAACCTTGCTCGAACAACCCGGACAACTGTCACGGCTGTTACTGCCGAAGGATTTCCACGGCGAGTTACCGGCCACGTTTGAAGGCCAATTGCAGCTCAAGAGCAGTGGCGAGGAAAACAATCTGGCGCGACTGACCGAGAGCTTTCATCTCAACCTTGATGCCTTGGGATTCCTCTCGTTCCTGGTCGGTTTATTCATCGTCCACGCGGCCATTGGCCTTGCTCTGGAGCAACGGCGCGGCTTGCTGCGCACGCTGCGCGCCTGTGGGGTCAGTGCGCGGATGTTGATTGGCTGTCTGGTGGTTGAGCTGGGTGTGCTGGCACTGATCGGCGGCGTGTTCGGCGTGGTCAGCGGTTATTGGCTGGCCAGCGTCTTGCTGCCGGATGTCGCCGCCAGCCTGCGCGGTTTGTACGGCGCGGAAGTGGCGGGGCAGTTGCGCTTGAGCCCCTGGTGGTGGTTCAGCGGGATTGGTTTGAGTCTGTTTGGAGCTTTGCTGGCCGGGGCCAACAGCCTGTTGCGGGCGGCGCGTTTGCCGCTGTTGGCGGTGGCCGATCCGCAAGCCTGGCACCAGCAATATGCGCGTTGGCTGCGTCGCCAGGGTTGGCTGGCCTTGGTGTTGGGCGTGATTGCGCTGGTGGCGTTGATCTGGGGCGACAGTCTGGCCAGCGGTTTTGTGTTGATGGCGGGGTTGTTGCTCGGTGCCGCGTTGGCCTTGCCTGTGTTGCTGAGTGCGATATTGAGTCCATTGCTCGGACGCAGTCGCTCAGTGCTCGGCCAGTGGTTTCTCGCCGACTGCCGGCAGCAACTTCCGGCATTGAGTCTGGCGCTGATGGCTTTGCTCCTGGCGCTCGCCGCCAATATCGGCGCCGGCAGCATGACCGCCGGTTTTCGCCAGACCTTCAACGACTGGCTCGAACAACGTCTGAGCGCCGAGCTTTACATCAACCCGACCAAACCGGCTCAGGCCCGCGAAATGTACAGCTGGCTGAAACAACAGCCGCAGGTCACGGCAATACTGCCCAACTGGCAGGTGTCGGTAACGTTGCAAGGCTGGCCGGCGGATGTGTTCGGGGTGATCGACCATGCTTATTATCGTCAGCACTGGCCGTTGCTAGACGCCAGCGGCAGTGATCCGTGGGCGCATCTGGCAACGGACGATGCGGTGATGCTCAGCGAGCAACTCGCGCGACGGCTGAAAGTGCGCGCGGGTGATCGCCTGACAATTCCCGCACCGAATGGCGCCTGGTCGCCGCGCATCGTCGGCATCTACGCCGATTACGGCAATCCCAAGGGCCATTTGCTGGTCAACATCAATCACCTGCTGCGCGGCTGGCCACAACTGACGCCAAACCGGTTCAATCTGCGCATCGACCCGCAAAACATTCCGGCATTCGTGAGTGCGTTGCAGGCGCGCTTCCAACTGGATGACAGTCGAATCGTCGATCAGGCGCGGCTCAAGGGCTGGTCGGTTCAGGTGTTCGAACGCACCTTCGCCGCCACCGCCGCGCTGAATAGCCTGACCTTGGCGGTCGCGGGCGTGGCGCTGTTCATCAGCCTGCTGACCCAAAGCCAGAGTCGTCTCGGCCAACTCGCACCACTGTGGGCGTTGGGCGTGACGCGACGTCAGTTGATGCTGCTCAACCTCGGCCAGACCTGGCTGCTGGCAGTATTGACGCTGGTGTTGGCGCTGCCATTGGGCATCGCGCTGGCGTGGTGCCTGGATGCGGTGATCAACGTGCAGGCGTTTGGCTGGCGTCTGCCGTTGCGAGTGTTTCCGTGGCAATTGGTGCAGTTGATGGGCTTGGCGTTGCTCGCGACTTTGCTGGCCTCGGCGTGGCCATTGTATTCGCTGTACCGCACGCAACCGGTGGATCTGCTGAGGACGTTTGCCCATGAGGATTAACCTCGTTGTGCTGATGCTTGTGCTGTTGCTCGCTGGCTGCGATCAGTCAGCGCCTGAGCAGAAGGGTTTTGCCGGGATGGGCGATCAGGCACAGGCATTTACTCCGGTGGTGCCGGGACGGGTGTTCAGCTTCCCGGCGGATCATGCTGCCCACGACGGGTTTCGCATCGAGTGGTGGTACGTCACCGCCAATCTCAAGGATCAGCAGGGCAATGAATTTGGCGTGCAATGGACGCTTTTTCGCAGTGCATTGAAACCAGTGCCGGAGCAAACAGGGTGGGGCAATCAAACGATCTGGCTGGGGCATGCGGCGGTGACTTCCAGCTCGGTGCATCATGCTGCCGAACGCTATGCCCGGGGTGGCGTCGGTCAGGCTGGCGTGCGTTTGGTGCCGTTCGAGGCGTGGATTGACGATTGGATGTTCGCCAGTCAGGCGCAGGATCCTTTGACTGACCTGCAACTGAGTGCGCGCGATAAATCCTTCGCCTATCAACTACACCTCACCTCCAGCCGTCCGCTGGTGCTGCAGGGTGATAAAGGATTCAGTCAGAAATCGGAGGAGGGGCAGGCGTCGTATTACTACAGCCAGCCGTTTTTCCAGGCCAGCGGCACCTTGCAGATCGACGGCCAGACCTACACCGTCAGCGGCCCGGCCTGGCTCGACCGCGAGTGGAGCAGCCAACCGCTGACCGCCAACCAGACCGGCTGGGACTGGTTCTCCCTGCATCTGGATAGTGGCGAACACATCATGCTGTACCGCATGCGCCAGAAGAACGGTGCGCCTTATCTGAACGGCACCTGGATCAACGCTGACGGCCAGACGCAAACCCTGCACAGCGAGCAGATCAAACTCACGCCGCAAGACACTGCCCAGGTCGCTGGCCGCTCGATGCCGGTGCGCTGGTCGATCAGCATCCCGGAAAAACACCTCGACATCAGCCTGTCGGCGCTCAACCCCAATGCGTGGATGAACCTGCGCATTCCCTACTGGGAAGGCCCGGTGCGCATCAACGGCAGTCATGGCGGGCAGGGCTATCTGGAAATGACCGGTTACTGAGGGAGTGCATGGATTGAGTTGAACTCCATTTGATCTCTCAACCTCTACAAAAGGACTCGCCCGCCATTAACGTCGCCCGCGAAATGGACGGCCCCGAAGCCTGAGGACTACCCCGATGAAACCGACATCCGAAAACGAGCACCCCGACGAACCCCGGCCAGCGGGGGAAACCGAGCGTGACAACGATGCATTGCGGCCCACCGATCCGAAGAAACGCGAGGAAAGCGGCAAAGGCACCGCCAGTGGCGAATCCACCGCGCAAGAAACCGCCGCACCACACACCAAGGTCAAGCCCTGAACAGCGTCTATGCTCAGTGACACATCTGACGCTTGGGACGAGTCCGGCGCCGGGTGCTGCCACTCACTACAGGGAAAGTACGCTTATGAAGCTCCATGCACTGGCCAAGTCGATCACCCTTGCAACCCTTCTGTCCGCCACCAGCCTTGGCGCGATTGCCGCCGAGATACCCCTGTCCGCCACCATCGAGGCAGATCAGGTCACCACCAAAGTGGTGTCCGTTGATGCAGCCAATCATCAGGTCGTGCTGGAAGGCGCTGAGGGTCGTCAGGTTCACGTTCAGCTCAGCGACAAAGCGAAAAACCTCGCCAATCTGAAGGTCGGTGATCTGGTCAAGGTCGAAGTTCAGCGATCCGTCGCGGCCTACCTCGACACCGATGTGGATAAAGGTCTGCCTGGCACCGTCGAACGGTCCGGCGAAGTGCGTAACGCTCCCGGCAGCGATAATCCCGGCGGAGAGGCTTATCGCCAGATTCAGGTGCAGTTGGAAATCACCAAAATTGATTTGAAGAAAAATCAGGTAACCCTGAAAAACCCGGCGGGCCAGTCGAAAACCCTCGACGTGAAATCGCCTGAAAACCAAGCCAAGCTGAAAGATCTGAAAGTCGGACAGAGCGTTTTTGTCACTTACACCGATATCTTAAAAGTGACCAGTCAACACGAAAGTTGAGTATTAACTCTACAGGGTGACTGCTCTTGTACAGTTTATGTATGAGAGTAGTCATACTATTAGTTGAGTTTGCTTTTCTTGAAAGTTTCCCGAAAGCAATCGCCGATAAATATCTATTAACTTATTCGTACATAAATTTCATGTACGTCGATGACGACATAACCGCCAACTTCTATTAAAATCCCTCCCGTTCGCCCAGTGTCAGGGCTCTTTACCGGTGCATGGATTGCCAGGCCATTACACTGGGCGAACACCTCCTCGGGAGCAGATGTATACAATTTCAGTTAACAAAAATGGCGACTTTAAAGTCGCCCTTTTTGTTGCTCTGAATATTTTCATGCATGCGTCGCAGTTTTGGTTCGCTGTCCCTGAAAGCGCTTGATCGTTGCCTGATACATTTTCGTCCGACGGTGATTTTCCCCGTAGGTGCCAGCCGCAGCGACCGTTCCTGCCTGGATGTGATCGAGATAGCGGAAAATCTTGCGTGGCGACAGGAACCTGATGCCATAGCCCAGACCCTCCATCCGATCCTGCAATGTATAACCCGGCACTCGATCATCCATGCAAAAGTGCAGGCCCAGCGACTTCATCAATCGAGCATTCCACAAGGTGCAGAAACTTTTCAGATGAGTTTCTTTATAAGGTCTCGGCGGTTTGGATTTCAAACCCAAACGGACTTTTAACTGGCGAACATAATGCTTGCAAAAGCGCGAAGTTAAGCGCCAGGTATCCCGCACAACCCCCCGATTGATTTGCTCGACACAACCGACTGCCGCCATATCCGCACTTTTCGTGCATTCGCGCATCATCATCGCAAACACTTCTTTGTCGTAGACAAAGGTGTCGGTGTGCAGCAAGAAAAGGTAATCGGTTTCAACTTTTTCCAGCGCCAGATCCAGTGCCTTGCCATGGGCAATATGGCCGGCTTCTTTGCACGGCGAAGGCCGCTCAATCAGATTGATCCAATCAAGCGAACGCAAGTAATCCAGACTTTCATCTGCCGAATCGTTGTCCACCACCCACACCGGAATTCGCTGTTCAACGACGTGCTGGTGCAATAACTCCAGGCACATCCTGGTGATGTCCGGGGTTTTGTAATTGACCAAAACGAGACTGAAGTTCGGCTGTGGCTGGGTTGGCAGATCAAACGCACTCATAACAGAAAGACTCATCCGCGATTCAATGGCGACAGGGTTCATGAGCCGGGAGGGTAGCGAGGCAACCTTAGGCGAAGCTTAATTTCCAGAATCGCGCGGCAGACACGCTAAACTGCGCGCCCCTTTACGGTTCAAGGAAGAAACGGCGAGCGCCGTTGTGTCACGGATGAAAAAACCACTCTCCCTCTACCATCCAGCCCTGTACTGGCTGCGCGTATGGCAAAAAAGACTGTTCCGCCAAATCGCCTGGCACTGCTCCGGCAAACGCTACGCACGACCTGTTGAATTGGCCGAGCGGCTTCCATTTCGCTACCTCAAACACACCTCAAAACTCATCCGCAAACTCGGCGACTCCGACCTCGCCCTGCAACACAACAAAGTCATCAACCTGAAGCTCGCCGTCGCCGCCATCGACGGCGTCGTCATTGCACCTGGCGAACACTTCTCCTTCTGCCGCCTCGTCGGCCGTCCGACTCTGAAGCGCGGCTACGTTGAAGGCATGGAACTGTCTTTCGGCGAAGCACGAACCGGGGTGGGTGGCGGGATATGCCAACTGAGCAACCTCATTCACTGGATGGCCATTCACTCGCCACTGGTAGTGGTCGAACGCTCCAATCACAGCTTTGATCCGTTTCCGGATGAGGGCCGAGTGCTACCGTTTGGCTCTGGGGCGGCAATTTTTTACAACTACGTTGATCTGGTGCTGCATAACCCGACGGATCGCAGTTTTCAGTTGAAGTTGAAGGTGGGCGAGACGCAGTTGGAGGGTGAGTTGTTGTGTGACCAGGTGCGGGCGTATCGGTATCACGTGTTTCAGGAAGGGCATCGGTTTGTGCGGGATGGGGGGAGGGTGTATCGGGAGAATGAGATTTGGCGGGAGGTCAGGGAGAAGGGGCAGGTGGGGGAGTTGGTGGTGCGGGAGCGGCTCTATTGCAATTGTGTGGTGGTCAAATATGCGGTGCCGGAGGAGTTGATCGGATAGCGCGCGGATACTATTTGAAGATACTGCGCGCGCGTGATGTGATCAGTTTCTGAAATACAACTCGTCCAACTGGCGTCTGCGTATCGACAGATACTCATCCCATACTCTGGGGAAGTCCTCATCGCGGGTCAGTGGGAAGGTCAGATAAATGTGCCTTCCAACAACACTGATGTATTGCCGCGCACGTTTGAAGGCTGGCTGTTCATAAAGGGCAATACTCTCGTCGTAGGCGTCATGGTAGTGACGGATGCTTACGCGGTGAGGGGCGATCATGCATCGCGCAAAATCGATCACCCAGCAGCTATCAACGCCTGTACTCAAGTAGCCATATACGCCATCGCTTGATAGAAGGATGCACGAATTGGCCTGGGTGCCGTCCTCATCGTTTACCAGAATGATCTGGTCTGCGAAATATTGGATGCTCCTGTTGTCCGGCCCCTGGAGAAACAAGCCCCAGCCTTCCACCCCCATGCGGAACTCACCCTTGTTTTCAAAGGTGGCGGTCCAGCCGTTTGCAAGCTTGATCTGATGTTTATTCATGGGTTACCTGGTCAGCTAAAGCGTCTCGAACTCGATAGGGCAGCCATTGCTTTTTAGTCTTTATAGTTCTTTGTCAAACGAGTGTTTCCGCGATTGCGGTCGATGAAAACGGCCCTGGTAGCCATAGTCTTCGAGGTCGGGACCATTGGAGCACGCCAATCATCGAAACCTGAAGTACCGGATACTGATCTATCAGCGCGAAAGTAGCGCCAGGCACTCTTCAATCGACCGCCGCTGCGTCTGCGCATACAACCCCAACTCATCAATCGTCGGACGTCCCAGCGCCTGTTCAAATGCCTGCCGATTGGAATGCTCGCCATAGTGAGCCTGCGCCATATCCCCAAGGTTGGACTGAAAAATCCCCGCCGCACTGACCGGCAGGAAATCTTCGTACACCAACGGCTCCGCTTTCACATAGCCGTCACGTAACAAGTCTTCCAGCGAGGCCTCATTGAGACTACCCGCCGCCAAGCCCTTTTCCGTGGCGAAATAGCGAAAGTAGGCCAGACCCTGTTCGCGCATGCCTTCGATGCTGTCAGGAAATTCGCCAAAGTGCTGAGTCATCAGCGTGTTGTAGCGTGCGGCATTGGCTTCGTTGGGGAAATCACCCAGCTCATCCCGCGCCGCATTCAACAGGCGGTCATACAACGCCCGGCCCTTGGGTGTCAGCGCCGCGCCACGTTGTTCGATTTCGCCGAAACGCGCGCTGTGACTGCCACGAGTTTCGCTTTGGTCGGTGAAGGCGATCGGCTCATCCAAGGCCTTGAAGCTGGTCTGGCGCAACAGGATCGGGCATTGCCGGCGCGGTGGACCTTCGATCACGGCTTTTGGCGTGATGCCATGAGCCGGCATCTGCTCCTGAACGACGTCGATGTCGAGAGTGCGCGGTGTCAGGTGATTGATGTGCGGGCCTTTGAACGCCACCACATCCGCGATCAGACGGTGCTGGGCGCTCAACGTCTGGTACTGCGCCTCGGTGACGGTTGCGCTGTGATGCCAACGAAAGGTTTCCAGCGCTTGTAGGACGAATTCCTGTGCTTCGGCTTCGTTGAGTCCGCCAGCGGTCTCAGCCTGCGCGATCAAACGCAATGCCGCCGCCGTGAAGATCGAACGCTTGCCCAGCACCGATTCGGCAAAGGCGCGAAGTTCAGGATCTTCAATCAACTCCAGCCGCAACAACGAGGTAAACACTCGAAACGGACTGACTTGCAGCGCCTCTTCATGCACCGCGCGAAACGCCGTGGAATGCACCGGCACACCCGCCGGCGTCAGGTCGTAATAACCCACCGGTTGCATGCCCATCACCGCGAACAGGCGGGCGAGGGTGGCCAGTTCCGTCGCGGTGCCCACACGGATCGCGCCATGACGCTCCATGTCCAGCCGTTCGATTTCGCCGGTACTGTTGAGTTGTCGTGCGATGTCTGGCTGACGTGAAAGCACGTCGCGGTTGGTCTGCTCCACCAGTTCCATTAGCGCGCCGTACAGCGGGACTTCTTCGCGGTACATGTCGGACATCGCTTTGGAGAAGCGTTGGCGGATCAGGTCGGGGCTGACGAAAGGCTGCACGGTCATGAAAAAAATTCCTGCCACGGTCACGAAATGGATGGAGGAAAAGATCGCAGCCTTCTCCCGCGCGGGCAAACGAAGAATCCTACGAACTTCATTCTGCCAACGACTGATCCACCAGTTCGATCCAGTGCCTGACCGGTGTCCGACCAGCACTGGCGAGGTGGCTCTGGCAGCCGATGTTGGAGGTGACGATCAGCTCGGGGCGGCCGCTTTCCAGAGCATTGAGGCGGTTGTCGCGCAGTTGCCGGGCGATGGCCGGTTGGGTCAGCGAATAAGTGCCCGCCGAACCGCAGCACAAATGACCGTCCGGCACGTTGGTCAGGTTGAAGCCCAGGCGAGTCAGCACCGCTTCAACGGCGCCGCCAAGTTTCAACGCGTGCTGCAAGGTGCACGGGCAATGCACGGCGATGCGCTGTTCGCCGGCGGCACACACCTGCTCTAGCGGTTCCTGCGCGATAACCTGCACCAGATCGAGGGTCAGTTCGCTGATCCGCCGCGCCTTGTCGGCGTAAGCCGGATCATCCTCCAGCAGATGCCCGTAATCCTTGATGAACGCGCCGCAGCCGCTGGCGGTCTGCACGATGGCTTCGGCGCCGTTTTGCAGACGCGGCCACCAGGCGTCGATGTTCTGCCGGGCGCGGTCGAGGCCTTTGGCCTGGGCGTCGAGGTGATAGTCCAGCGCGCCGCAACAACCCGCTTCGGCCACTGGCGTGACACTGATCCCGAGTCGATCCAGCACCCGCGCCGTGGCGTCATTGGTATTCGGCGACAAACCCGGTTGCACGCAGCCTTCCAGCAGCAAAACCCGGCGCGCATGCTGTGGGTGCGGGCGCACACCCGAACTCGGCAGATGCTGTGGCAGTTTGCTTTCAAACATTCGCGGCAACAGCGGTCGGAATGCCGTGCCCATCCGCAGCAAACCCTTGAACAACCCCGGATTCGGTGCCAAGGCCCGCAGTCCCTCACGCAACAAACGCTGCGCCGCCGGACGCGGTACCGCGTGATCGACCACCGCCCGGCCAATGTCGAGCAAGTTGTGATAATCGACGCCGGACGGGCAGGTGGTTTCGCAGTTGCGGCACGACAGGCAGCGGTCCAGGTGCAGTTGCGTCTGCGGGGTGGCCGGTGCGCCTTCGAGCACTTGCTTGATCAGATAGATGCGCCCGCGCGGGCCATCGAGTTCATCACCGAGTAATTGATAGGTCGGACAGGTGGCGTTGCAAAAGCCGCAATGCACGCAAGTGCGCAGGATCTTTTCCGCCTCGGCGGCACGGGGCAACAGTCGGGATTGCTCGCTGAGGGTGGTTTGCATGGCTAGAACTCCGCGTACATCCGGCCTGGATTGAACAGCCCTTGCGGGTCGAGTTGCGCCTTGAGTTGCCGGTGATAGCGCAGCAGGGTCCAGTCCAGCGGCTGGAACGGCGAGTCACTGGCGCCGTGAGTGAAGCACGTGGCGTGGCCGCCGAGTTCCTGAGCGTGGATATGAATGTGCGGTTTGTCGGATTTAAGCCAGCGTTGCGCGCCGGCCCAGTCGATCAGTTGCTCGCCTGGCAAGTCCAGTGGGCCGAGGTTATTGGGCAGTGACAGGCGCCAAAGCGGCAGGCCTTCGTCGAAAAACGGCAAACGTTGTTCGTTCAAATCCCGCCAGAACACCGAGTCCAGCGGTTCACCGCCCAAACGTTGATGCGCCGCCGTCACAGAGCCTTCGCCGCCCTCAAGGCGCAGGTAAAGACTGTCGCCATCGTGACACGCGGCGCTGATCGGCAGCGGTTGCTGGCCCCATTCGGCGAGATTGGCCAAGGCGCGGGTGCAGTCGATATCGAGGCGGATGCTCAGGCACTGACGGGGTTTGGGCAGGACTTTCAGCGAGACTTCAGTCAGCACGCCGAGGCAGCCGTAACTACCGGCCATCAGCCGCGACAGGTCATAACCAGCGACGTTTTTCATCACTTCACCGCCGAAGCGCAGGTGTTGGCCGAGACCGGTGATCACCCTTGTGCCGAGGACGAAATCCCGCACCGAGCCTGACCATGGCCGCCGTGGCCCGGACAACCCGGTGGCGATCATGCCGCCGACCGTGGCGCCGTCGCCGAACGCGGGCGGTTCGCACGGCAACATTTGCCCGGCAGCGTCCAGCGCGGCGAGCAACTCGGACAACGGCGTGCCGGCACGCACGCTGACTACCAACTCGGTCGGGTCATAACGAACGATGCCACGGTGCGCGCGAGTATCCAGCACTTCACCGGCCACTTCGCGCCCGAGAAACGCCTTGCTGTTGCCGCCCTGAATCTTCAGCGGCGTGGCGTTGGCCCGCGCTTGATTGACCTGATCGAGCAGGGCGCTGCTGGCATCGAAATCGGCCATCAGAAGCGCTCCAGCTCAGGGAATGGCAGTTGCCCGGCGTGAATGTGCATCGCACCGAATTCGGCGCAGCGGTGCAGGGTCGGGATGTTCTTGCCGGGGTTGAGCAGGCCCTTCGGGTCGAACGCGGCTTTTACCGCGTGAAACAGGCGCAGTTCGTCGTTATTGAACTGCGCGCACATCTGATTGATTTTCTCGCGGCCGACCCCGTGTTCGCCGGTAATGCTGCCGCCGACCTGCACGCACAATTCGAGGATCTTGCCGCCCAGCGCTTCGGCGCGATGCAGTTCGCCGGGTTGGTTGGCGTCGAACAGGATCAGCGGGTGCATGTTGCCGTCGCCGGCATGGAACACGTTGGCCACACGCAAGTTGTACTCCTCGCCGAGGCGCGCAATGCCTTGCAACACGCCGGGCAATTCGCGGCGCGGGATGGTGCCGTCCATGCAGTAGTAGTCCGGCGACAATCGGCCGATGGCCGGGAAGGCGTTTTTGCGCCCGGCCCAGAAACGCACGCGTTCGGCTTCGTCACGGGCCTGGCGTACTTCGGTCGCGCCGGCCTCGGTCATGACGGCGCGCACCCGCAGGCAGTCGTCATGGACATCGGCTTCGACGCCATCGAGTTCGCATAGCAGGATGGCTTCGGCGTCGACCGGGTAACCGGCGTGAATGAAATCTTCAGCGGCGCGGATGGCCAGGTTGTCCATCATTTCCAGGCCACCGGGAATAATCCCTGCCGCAATAATTTCCGCCACCGCGCGCCCGGCCTTTTCCACGGAATCGAAACTGGCCAGCAGCACCTTGGCGACTTGGGGTTTGGGCAGCAGTTTGACCGTGACTTCGGTGATGATCCCCAGCAAACCTTCGGAACCAGTGAACAGCGCGAGCAGGTCGAAACCCGCTGAATCGAGGGCGTCGGAGCCCAACGTCAGGCGTTCGCCTTCGATGGTCAGCACTTCGATTTTCAGCAGGTTGTGCACGGTCAAGCCGTACTTGAGGCAATGCACGCCGCCGGCGTTTTCGGCGACATTGCCGCCGATCGAACAGGCGATCTGTGACGACGGGTCCGGCGCGTAATACAGGCCGAACGGCGCGGCGGCCTGGGAGATTGCCAGATTGCGTACGCCCGGCTGAACCCGTGCGGTGCGCGCAGCCGGGTCGATGTGCAGGATGTTGTTGAAACGCGCCATGACTAGCAGCAAGCCTTTTTCCAGCGGCAAGGCACCGCCGGACAAACCGGTGCCCGCGCCACGGGCGACCACCGGAACGTTTTGTTGATGGCAGAGTTTGAGCAGGGTCTGCACTTGATCGAGCCGACGGGGCAGGGCAACCAGCATGGGCGTCGTGCGGTAAGCCGACAGACCGTCGCATTCGTAGGGTTTGAGTTCGTCTTCACGCCACAGAATGTCGAGGTCGGGCACGGCTTGCTGCAAGGCCTTGAGCAGCTCGGCCTTGTTCACGTCAGGCAGCGAACCGTCGAGGCGTTCGTCATACAAAATGTTCATCGCAAAACCCACCGTCTTATGGGTAGAAATACTTTCCTGTGGCGAGGGGATTTATCCCCGATGGGCTGCGTAGCAGACCCAACCCAGTGAATGCGATCTGTCCTGAACCAACTCAATGCCAAGACGGGGGCCGCTGCGCAGCCCATCGGGGATAAATCCCCTCGCCACAGGGATCGCGTTCTTCCGGACGTTCATCGCTGGGTTTCCAGAAACTCCCGGTACAACCGCGCGGTATTAACCGGCTGTTCGACCATCGGCATATGCCCGACGCCGTCCCACACATCCACCTGCAAATTGACGATGCCTTTGCTCCAGATCGGCACGCTGCTGACGTCGATCAGCCGATCCTTGCGCCCCCACAGCAGCAGCGCCGGACATTTGATATCGGCCAGTTTCGGCTCCATCGGCGGGCTGGCGCGGAAATCGCGGAAGATCTCTTCCAGTTCATCGCGTTGCCGTTCGTAGCGCTGGGCGATGGCGTCCAGTACCAGCTTCGGCACCCACGGCGGCGAAGCCATGGTCATGGCATAAAACTGCTGGAATTCCTCTCGGGAATTTATCAGAAACGGGTTATGCCCACGGGCCAGATGCCGCTCCATGTCACTGACCTCCGGCGCCGTGACGCCGGCCGGATCAATCAGCGCTACCGAGGCAATCCGGTCCGGATACGTCGCCGCCAACCACGCCGCAATGTAGCCGCCCATGGAGTTGCCGATCACATGGACTTTCTCCACGCCGCAGACGTCGAGCAACTGGATCATGCGCTTGGCCTGCAGCGGGATATCGTAGCCGCCGCCGGCCTTGAAGCCGGTTTCACCGTGGCCGGCCAGATCCGGAATGATCACTCGATACTGGCGCACGAAATGCCGCGAGAAGCGCAGCCACAGGTTCTTGTCGGCGCTGTAACCGTGCAGCATCAGGATCGCGCTGGCAGCTTCGTACGGCCCACCTTGCCAGGTCGAGACGGTCATCTCGGCGATCGGCACTTCGATCTTGTGCAGCTTGTACAACTTGGCTTCGGTGGCCATGTTCAGGTCATACAGCCAATGGCCGACCGCCGGGTAACTCAACCAACTCCAGGCCACGAACACTGCGAGGGCGACAAACAGCAAAAGCATCGACGTCTTCCTTTTACGTAGTCAGGACAGAATGTGATCGGCCGGTTTCAGCGCCCGGGTCAAGCGGTAATAGCTGAAACTGAAGCCGGGAAACATAGCGATCACATGACCGCTCTTGCTTTGATACCAACTGTGGCAGCCGCCGGACTTCCAGACCGTGCGCTCCATCTCCCGGTGGATCATCTCAGTGTAGGTACGTTCTGCCTCGGGACGTACTTCGATGCTGCGCAGGCCTTTGGCCTGCACGGTGCGGATGCAGTCGAGGATGTAGTTCATCTGCGATTCGATGATGAACAGCGCCGATGTGTGGCCAATGCCCGTGTTGGGGCCGGTGACGATAAACAGGTTGGGAAAGTCCGGCAGGCTGGTGCCGAGGTAGGCGCGGGGGTATTCGGCCCAGACCTCTCTGAGCTGCACGGCGTTTTTTCCGCTGACCGGGTAGGAAATAACGCCATCGGTGGCGTCGTAACCGGTCGACCAGACGATCAGATCAACATCGATGTGCTGACCGTCCTGGGTGTTGATCCCGCTTTCGTCGATGGAGGCGATGCCTTGTTCGCGACTGTGCAAGGTGACGTTAGGCCGAGTCAGCGCCGGGTAGTAAGTACTGGAAACCAGCACCCGTTTGCAGCCGATGGTGAAATCCGGGATGAGTTTTTGCTGAAGTAACGGATCGGGCACCTGGCGCTTGAGAAAGCGCAATGCCTGCTTCTGCACCAGGTGAATCGCCGGCTTCGAGTATTTGAAGGCAATTACCCGGGTTTCGAACTGCCAGTAGATCAGCCAGCGCAATAGCTTGTAGGCCGGTTTCAAGCCCAACAGCCAACGCTGAAACGGCCCGAACACGCGATCAGCGCGAGGCAACACCCAATGCGGTGTGCGCTGGAACACATGCAACTGCTCGACCTTCGGCGCAATCGCCGGGATCACCTGCGCCGCGCTGGCGCCGCTGCCGACGATGGCCACGCGTTTACCGCGGTAGTCGTAGCTGTGATCCCAATGGTTTGTGTGAAAAGTCTTGCCCTGAAAGCGCTCCTGCCCCGGGAAGTGCGGGATCACCGGTTGGCTCAACGGCCCGGTGGCATTGATCATGAACTGCGCGTAGAACGTGCCCTTGGTCGCGGTGTGGACGGCCCAGCGTTTTTCAGCCTCGTCCCACTCGACGCGCTCGACATTGGCCTGCAGTTCCACCCGCTCACGCAGACCGAACTGGTCGATCACATGCTCGGTGTAACGGTGCAGTTCCGCCTGCTCGGCAAACATCTGCGACCAGCGGTACGGCGCGAACGACAGCGAATACAGCGGCGACGGCACGTCCACCGCCGCGCCGGGGTAAGTGTTCTGGCACCAGGTGCCACCGAAGAAGTCGCGCCGTTCCAGCATACGAAAATCGTCGATCCCGGCCTTGAGCAGGTTGACCGCCGCACACTGGCCGCCAAAACCGCTACCGATGATCAACACTTGGTAAGTCTGCATGGGCCTCCTTCTTATAGTTGTTTTTCCGTTTTCCTCCTTTCATGTATAGCCAAATATTTGCACTGTGCCCGGCGGATCAGCGCCCGTTGAGCCCGCTAGCCGGTGATGGCTATTTAACGTCGCCCTGTTAGACTCCAAGCAAGTCCGTCTGACGGTGTGCAAGTTCCGTCGAGTGATCGAGGCCCCTATGGGAAACACGGGAGGGAAGGGACTTTCATTGGCCAGGAGGCTCTACACATCGCGAACCCTCGGTCTGGTCCTGGGGCTTCTGTGCGTGAGCGTGGCGATGTACCCGCTCGATCCACCGCTGTGGGTATGGGCGCTGATGCTGATCAACGGCCTGGTCTGGCCGCATTTGGCCTTTCAATGGGCGCGCCGTTCAAGCGTGCCTTACCACGGCGAACACCGAAATCTATTGATCGACGCCTTTCTCGGCGGTTTTTGGGTCGCCGCCATGCAGTTCAATCCGCTGCCCAGCGCCACGACCATCTCGATGATGGCGATGAATAACGTGGCCATCGGCGGTGTGCGCTTTCTGCTGGCCGGTTCTGCGGCGCAGCTCCTTGGGGTTGGCGTAGGGCTGGTGGTGTTTGCCCCAGCCTTCATTCCGCAAACCTCACCCTTGCAACTGTATGCCTGCCTGCCGTTGCTGATGCTCTATCCGCTGGCGCTGGGCTGGATCTGTTTTCGCCAGGCCTACACGCTGGGGCTGCATAAACGTGAATTGCTCGCGCTTAGCCGCACCGACAGCCTCACCGGGCTGCTCAACCACGGTGCCTGGAAGGATCAACTGGAAATCGCCTTTCAGCGCTGCAAACGGCAGAAACAGGGGGCGGCGATTGCATTGATCGACATCGATCATTTCAAGGCGATCAATGACACCTACGGCCATGTGGCCGGCGACATCGTGCTGCGGCAACTGAGCAAACTGCTCAAGCAGAACCTGCGTGCCACCGACATCGCGGGGCGATATGGGGGCGATGAATTCTGCGTGATTCTCCCGGAGCTACCATTGTTCCATGCCGCCCAGGCCATGGAAGCGTTGCGCGAGCGCTTCGCCACGCTCGGTTATGAGCAGAACCCGGCGTTGAAGGTCAGCTTGAGCATCGGACTGGCGGAGTACGATCCGGCCCATGCCGATGCGACGCGTTGGCTCAATGATGCGGATCAGGCGTTGTACGAGGCCAAGGCCAGTGGGCGCAACCGGGTTATCTGCAATTGCGACAACCTGCCCAAGCAGCCGGTGCTCGACTCGGTCTGACTCCCCGTATATCAACTGTGTGAACCGGTTCAATCGGTGTCGCATCCGGGATAGAGCCTCGCGTCAATGTCAGGTACGGTTCAAGTCCCTCCCGACGCGAAACAAGGATCGATTCATGACGTTCTCATTTTCCCGCTCCCTGCTGGCCGCCAGCCTCGGCCTGACGCTCGCTTTCTCTGCCGCTACCGCCAATGCCGAACCGCATAAACAAGTCCTCGCCAATGCTGAGCAATACCAGCCCGAAGCCCTGAAACTGCTGGAACGCCTGGTTAATATCGATACAGGCTCCGGTTATGAGCCAGGCCTCAAGCAAGTCAGCGAGATTGTCATTGATGAGCTGAAAAAGCTCGGAGCCACCCTCGAACTGGTACCCAATACCCCGGAAAAAACCAACCACGTACTGGCCACGTTCAAGGGCACCGGCAAGGCGAAAATCCTGCTGATGGCGCACATGGACACGGTGTTCAAGGAAGGTTCGGCGGCCGAGCGGCCATTCCACATCAAGGACGGACGCGCCTACGGCCCGGGGGTGATGGACGACAAGGGCGGCATCGTCGCCGGGATCTATGCACTGACAATCCTGAAAAACCTCGACTTCAAGGACTACGCGCAAATCACCTTCCTGCTCGACGCTAGCGAAGAAACCGGCTCGGACGTCGCCACCGACCTGATCAAGAAAACCGCCAAACTGCATGACGTGACGCTCAATCTTGAGCCGGGTCGTCCGGCCGATGGCCTGGTGGTGTGGCGCAAGGGCAGCGCGACGGCGGTGGTCGAGGTCAAGGGCAAAGCGGCGCATGCCGGGGTCGCGCCGGAATTGGGGCGCAACGCGGCGATGGAAGCGGCGCACCAGATTCTGCAACTGGGCAAGCTGGGTGATGAGGCGAAGAAAACCACCATCAACTTCACCGTGCTCAAGGCTGGCGATCGCACCAACGTGATTCCGGATCAAGCCACGGCCAAGGCTGACGTGCGTGCGGCGGTGCCGGAGGAGTTCGACCGGATCGAGAAGGATCTGGCGCGGGTGTCGCAGGACAAGCTGATTCCAGACACCGTGGTGACCACGAGTTTGCAACGGGGTCTACCGCCGATGCCGCAGACGGCCGAGTCAGATCGTCTGATGGCCATGGCTCAGGGGATTTACGGCGAAATCGGCCGCAAATTGACCGAGGAGGGCAGCGGTGGCGCGGCCGATGCGAGTCTGTCGGCCGGGGTTGGCACGCCGACGCTGGATGGCTTCGGGATTGTTGGCGGCAACATTCATACGCCGGAGGAATATGCGGAGGTGGCGAGTGTGGCGCCGCGGATATATCTGTTGTCGCGGATGATCATGGAGTTGTCCAAGGGGCAGTGACGGGAGTTTGTCGTTATTCATAGCGTAACCCCCCGTCCTGTAGGAACTGTCGAGTGAAACGAGGCTGCGATCTTTTGATCTTCAGGGGGAAAATCAAAAGATCGCAGCCTTCGGCAGCTCCTACAGGGGCTTCAACTCCGCGACGATCGTGGCCGGTCGAATACAGAACCTGACACATTTGGAGTGAATTCTATGACCGACCAAGTAATGCCACGTCCTCCCCATCTGTTGATGCGCGAAGGGTGTGCGATTTTGAATGTGATTCAGGCCAGGGCGATGCAGCGGGAGGAGGCTTACAAAACCCCGATTTAGCGGTGTAGCGGCAGATGCCTTCGCGAGCAGGCTCGCTCCCACAGTGGATTGTAGTGAGCACAGAATGTGTGTTCGACACAGATCAAATGTGGGAGCGAGCCTGCTCGCGAAGAGGCCGGTGCGGCCAACACATCACTCCTTGACGCTCATATATTCCTTGGCCCAGAGAATGTATTCCTCCGGCTGGGTATAGGTATGCGTCAATTCGGTCGCGCTCAAGTCCGAAGCCTGGGTAAAGATCTGCCGCTGTTCGCGCAGGCTGTCGTAGGTTGCCTTGATCGCCGCGAAGTACGCGCCATGGCCGTCGATGGTCACGCGCACGCCCAGTTCGGCCAGACGTTTGTCGTCGCGCAGTGCCGGGTTGCCGTAGGTCACCAGCATCAGCGGCACGGTCAGATGTTCTGCAATCTGCTCCAACTGATCGAAGTCCTGCACGCCAACCATGCAAATGCCATCGGCGCCGGCAGCCTGATACTGGCGGGTGCGGCTGATGATTTCCTGGTTCGGCAGGATGCCGGCGTTGGTGCGGGCGATGATCGCCATTTCCGTGTCGACCCTGGCTTCCAGCGCTGCGCGGATCTTGCCGACGCCTTCGGCAACCGTGATCAGGTCAGTGGATTTACGGCCAAATTGGGCGGGCAGCAAGGTGTCTTCGATGGTCAGGGCGGCGACGCCGGCGCGTTCCAGTTCGACGATGGTGCGCATCACGTTGAGGGCGTTGCCGTAGCCGTGGTCGGCGTCGGCAATCACCGGTAATTGGGCGACACGGCCGATGCGGGTGGCCTGTTCGGCGAACTCGCTGAGGGTGATCAGGGCAAAGTCCGGCGCGCCCAATACCTGCAACGAGGCCACGGAACCACCGAGAATCCCCACTTCAAAACCCAGGTCCGCGGCAATGCGGGCGGACATCGGGTCGAACACCGAGGCCGTGTGGTAGCAGGTGTCGGAGGCCAGCAGCTGACGGAAGTTACGGCGCAAATCTTGATGGGAAAGCCTGGTCATACGAGTTCCACCAATACAAAGGAATGGAACGGCTTGAGCAAAGGTGTCAACGCCGAAGAATGAAAAGGCTATCACGCGAATGGGTCAATGATCATGACGAATTTGCGAGGGTAGAGGTTGATGATGAATAAAGTGCTGAAAGGATTAACCTATAATGAAGGGTTTGCCTGTCTGAGAGGACCCGACTGTGGCGAGGGGATTTATCCCCGATCGGCTGCGCAGCAGTCGCAAAACCGGTGCATGCGGTATGCCTGAAAGGAAGCGGTGTTGGCTTTTTTTGGGTCCGCTTCGCAGCCCATCGGGGATAAATCCCCTCGCCACAGTTGGATCTCCTCCATATAGGGGGGATCAGGCAGCCACGGCCTGCTGCTGTTGATTGGGCAACATCACTGCCCGCACCGAATTGCCCGGTTGCAGTTGCAGGCGCTTGGCCGTGAGGCGGTCGATCACCAGGCTGCTGCCGACCCGGCGAGCGCGGGCGACGGTGATGCGGCAGTTTTCCAGGCGGCGGTTATGGATCAGCCACAGCGGCGCCTGTTCGTCCGGGGTGCCGAGGCTAAGGGCCAACTCAAGGCTGTCGCGCACCGTGCGAATATTGCGGATTGGCGCTTCGATCACCGGCCCACCGTCGAAAATGTCGATATAGCCTTTGTGGGCAAAACCCTCAGCCTGGAGGATCTTCAGCGCCGGTTCGGTATTGGGGTGCGCCTGACCGATGGCGGCTTGCGCCTGTTCGGTGAGCAGGCAGGTGTACAGCGGCTGGCGCGGCATCAATTCGGCGATGAACGATTTGTTACCCAGCCCCGACAGGTGATCGGCGTGACTGAAGTCCATCTGGAAGAAGTGTCGGCCCAGACTGTCCCAGAACGGCGAGCAACCCAGCTCATCGGCACTGCCGCGCAGTTCGGCGATCATTTTCTCGCCAAACAGATGAGGGAACTCAGCGACGAACAGCAAACGCCCCAACGACAACAAGCGGCCGTTGCTGCCGTGGCGATGGTCATGGCCCAGAAACAACGAGCACAACTCCGATTGGCCGGTCAGTTCATTATTGAGGAACAGCGTCGGGATCTGCCGTTGAATGCCCAGGTCCGGGGCCGAACTCACCGTCAGCCCGACCCGATAGTTGTACCAGGGCTCGCGCAAACCAACCGCGCCGGCCATTGCGCTGACACCCACCACGCGCATGTCATCGTCTTCGAGCACAAACAGATAGTCGGCATCGGCACGTTCCACCTGCTCGGCGAACGCCCGTTGCGCCCAGCGTACCCGGTGGGACAGGCGATCTTCGTTGGCCGGCAGGGTGGTGAACCCCGGGCCTGCCTGCTGTACCAGCGTCATCAACGCGGGCAGGTCGCTGACTTTAACCGGGCGGACAATCATGCTGTAACTCCTTCTTCGCGCCTGTTCGGGCACTGTCGTTGGGTGCGGAACCGGGCGCGGTTCACAGGGCAATCAGCCGGATCGGGCTGTCATCGGTCACGTTCAGCGCCGCACACATTGCAGGGGTGAGGGACAGCGGTTGATCGGGGTGGTAATCAAGTTCGGCGACGATGGCCCGGAAGCCATGCAGCGCATCGTTGCTCAGCAGATAACGGCTGCGTGCATCAATGTGCGATTGTTGCTGCGCCTGTGCGGTCCGGCTTTGAGCGACTGAACGGATGTTCGCGGTACGCGCATACAGCGTAGGGCCGGCGTCGAACAGGTCGATGTAGCTGTTGGTTTCAAAGCCTTCGCGCTCAAGAATGTCGAAGGCTTCCTGGCCATCCGGGTGAATACGGCCGATACAGTCCTGCGCCGCTTGCGGCAGCATCGGCACGTAGATCGGGTATTGCGGCATCAGTTCGGCGAGGAACGCGCGGCTCTGCAACCCGCACAGGCGCTCGGCCTCGGCGTAGGGCAGGTCGAAGAAGTGTTTGCCCAGCGCATCCCAGAACGGCGAATGACCGTTCTCGTCGCTGTAACCGACGATTTCGGTAATCACTGCTTCGGCGAAGCGCTGCGCATGGGCCGCGATGAACAGCAGGCGCGCCCGCGAGAGCAATTCGGAAAACGGCGTTCGCACCAGCGCTGCGTCGATGTGGAAACCACGCAACAGGGTGTGATCGTTCAGGTCGTGGCACAACGAAAGCGCCGGCACGCCGTGCTCGATATTCAGCTCCCGCGAGGCACTGGTGAAATGGCGATTGCGCAGGCTGTAGAACGGCTCGCCAAAACCGGCCTTGGCGAGGATCTCCGAACAACCGACCAGCCGCTGACTGTCGGAATCTTCCAGCACAAAGAAATAGTTCTCCGGGCCGTGTGCTGCGGCTTCGCTGTCAAACGAGGCACAGGAACCAGCGATTTTCTCGCGCAAACGCTCGCTGTCGTCCGGCAAGGAGGTCACGCCCACCAGACTGTCGCGGGCCAATTGTTGGAGCTGGGGCAGGTCATTCTGCTCGACTGGGCGTAAGACCAGCATGGATGTACTCCTGTATCAAAAGGTTCGGCGAATCACCGAACCTGACTATCACTGTCGGTTTCCACGCGTTAAAGCGGCGGTCGCCTGATTTGTTGTCAGACGCCGCTCTTTTTCTTGTCAGCCGTTGCTCGGGTCAGGCAGCGCGGTACTGGCGCCGAACTTGTTGAGGAAAAACAGGTACACCAGGCCCAGACCAATCCAGATCAGGCCGAGTTTCTGCGCATCGACGCCCATGTTGTACATGATGGCCGCGACGATGATGAAGCCGATCACCGGGCAGATCAGATGACGCACGACCTGACCGGATTTTTGCCGACGCCAGTAGTAGTTGATCACGGTCAGGTGCAGCAGCATGAAACCGCTTAGCGCGCCGAAGTTCACCAGCGAGGTCAGGGTGTCGACCGAGTTGATAAACAGGTAGCAGATCACCAGCGACAGCACCGCCACCAGATAAATGCTCAGGTACGGGGTGTTGTGTTTCGGATGCACTTTGGCCAGCACTTTCGGCAACTTGCCGTCGCGGGCCATGCCGAACAGCAGGCGCGAGACAGCGGCTTGCGAAGTGATCGCCACCGCCACGCCCCAGGCCAGCGCAGTCGCTACAGCGGTCAGGGTCGCCAGCCAACTGCCAGCGGCGATTTCGGCAATTTCATAGAACGCGGTGTCGGCGGATTTGAAGCCCATGCCCGCTGCCAGATCAGTAGCAATCCAGGTCTGCGCGACGAAGATCACACCCATCACCATCAAGGTGATCAGAGCGGCTTTGCCGACGCTGCGGCCCGGGTCGTCCTTGATCTCTTCGGCGAGGGTGGAAATCGCGTCGAAGCCGAGGAACGACAGCACCGCAATCGACACCGCTTGCATCAGCAGGGCGAAATTGAAGGTTTCCGGGTGATACAGCGGCGCCAGAGTCAGCTCGCCGTTACCGCCACCGTTGTGCAGGGCGTTCCAGGCGTAGAACAGGAAGATGCCCAGCACCACCAGTTGCGCCAGCAGGAAAATGATGTTCATCCGCGCGGTGAAGGTGATGCCGCGCAGGTTGACGAAGGTCGCGCTGACGAGGAACGCCAGAATGAAGCCGACTTTCGGAATGTCCGGATACAAATGGTTGAGCGCCATCGCCGCATACACATACAGCAGCGGTGGTATCAGCAGGTAATCGAGCAGCATCAGCCAACCGGCGATGAAGCCGACGTGTTGATTGAGGCCGCGTTGCGCGTAGGAATACACCGAGCCTGCGATCGGAAAAGCCTTGGCCATGCTGCCGTAGCTCAACGCCGTGAACAGCATCGCCACCATGCCGATGATGTACGCCAGCGGCACCATTCCCGGTGCCTCGGCATTCACGTAGCCATACACGCCGAACGGGGCGATGGGGATCATGAAGATCATCCCGTACACCACCAGATCCGTGAGCGTGAGGCTACGTTTCAACTCTTGCTTGTAGCCGAATTCTTCAATTTCCATGAAGCGCAACTCCTTGTCAGCCATCGATTGTCTTTTAGTTCTTCTATCGGTAATCCGTTACAGCATCAGCAGTCTTTACAGGCGTCTTTCCTTACAGCAATGGTGCGAGGTATCCAGCCCAGCGCGAGACGGCTTCCGGGCTTTGCAGCAAGTCGTTGCGCACCTCGATCAACACCGACTCCAGGCCGCGGGCGTCACCGTGCACTGGCACGGTCATGTCGCCCAGCGGATCTATCTTGTACGGCTGGTTGCCCGCGACTTTCAGCGGAAGCTCTTCGAGGCCGTCGAGCAGCCGTTGGGCATACGTCTTGGCCTGACCGAACAACACGCCGATTTCCAGCGGGCGCGGCTGGCCGTAATACACCGGGGTGAAACTGTGAATCCCGACCACCCGCACCGGTTGACCCTTGGCGATGCGTTCGTCGATCAGCGTCTGCAACTGTGTGTGAAACGGCTTGAACAGCGTCTGGCGCCGGTATTCTCGGGTGGCTTCGTCCAGCTCGCGGTTGCCCGGCACTTGGTAAATCTCGCTCTGCGCCGGAATGCTGTCAGGCGCATGCCGTGGTCGATTCAGATCAATCAGCAGCCGCGAATAGTTGGCGCTCAACAGCGTCGCGCCGAGGGTTTCCGACAATTGCTCGGCCAGTTGCAGCGCGCCGATGTCCCAGGCGATGTGCTCGCGCGCGGCGGCATCGTCCAGACCCAGGTTGTTCAGGGCCTCGGGGATGTAGCGACTGGCGTGCTCGCACACCAGAATCACCGGGTGCGTCGAGTCAGCGCGGCTCAGGTTGTAGACCGGTCGGGTGTACAACCCCAGCTCGGCGGATTCAGTACAGGCGTGCATAGTGCTCACACAGGTCAGCGGGCGAGAGCTGTTCCGTCAGCGCCAGTTCCTCGGTTTTCAGGGCGTGGTAAGTATCGAGCAACGGCTTGGGCAGCCATTTATTGAAGGCGCCACTGTTGCGCAGGCAATCCAGTGCCTGGGCCAGCGAGACGGGCAGGGCAACGATGCCCCGCGCCGTGCGTTGCTCGTCGTTAAGTGAGTCGGGAATCTCATCGGTGATCGCGTTCAGCGCCAGACGCTGTTCGATGCCCAGGCGTCCGGCGATCAGCAGCGCAGCCATGGCCAGGTGCGGCGAGGCGGTGGCGTCCATGGCGCGGAATTCCAGGTTGAACTGCGTGGCCACGGATTTGCCGCCCAGCGTCACCGTCGGGCAGATGCGCAGCGCCGCTTCACGGTTCTGCTGGCCGAGGCAGGCGTAGGACGCGCTCCAGTGGTGCGGCTGCAAGCGCTCGTACGACACCGGCGTCGGCGCAGTAAACGCACACAGCGCGGGCAAGTAATGCAGGATGCCCGCCGCCCAATGCTGGCCGAGGGTCGACAGACCATTGCTGGTGCCCGCGTCGTAGAGCATTGGCTGGCCGGCCAGATCAAGCAGGCTGACGTGCAGGTGTACCCCGTTGCACACTGCGTTCTCGGCGGTTTTCGGCGCGAAGCTCAGGTCGAGGCCCATTTGCCGGGCAATCTCGCGGGTAATCTCGCGCACGTTTACTGCGCGGTCCGCCGCTGCCACGCCGAGGGTTGGACGGCAGGTGATTTCGTATTGATGCTTGCCGTATTCCGGCAGGAACATTTCCGGCTCGACGCCGCCGGCGCGCAGTGCGGCGAGCAGCCAGCCGCCGAATTCGGCACCTTGACGCTGCGCTTCGAGGGAAAACGCCAGGTGTTCGGCAAAACCTGCGTGCAGGTTGAATTCGTGTTCGAACGCGGCATTGACCTGCAACCCCAACGCGTCGCGGTAGCGCTCGATTTCATCACGCAACAACGTGCGCGGGCAGGCACCCCATGGGCGGCCGTCGGTTTCGCGGATATCGCCGTGAATGAAATCCAGCGCTGGTGCATCGGCATCCGGCCCGTTGCTGACGGTGACGCGGCTGCTCAGATCGGGAATCAGGCGCAAGTCACCATAGGCGCCCCACGGGTTGGTCGAGGCAATGATGTCTTGCGGCGTCAACGCGCTGTTGGCCGGAACCCAGCCGCAACCGGCGGCCTGGTAATGCTCAAGTTCATCGGTGGGGAACGAGCGGCCACGGGTGATGCCGATCAGGTCGGTGGTGACGATGGTGGTCATCGGCAGCGGCGTCAGGCGTGCGCTCATGGCTGCATCTCCTGCAACCGAGCGAGCACGGTATCGGTGTCGGTGATCCAGCAGTAACCCTTGATCGCATTCAGGCAGGCGTGATGCCGGGCTTCGTTGTAGGTGGCGCAGGCGTCTTCGACCAGCGTCACCAGATAGCCACGGTCGGCGGCGTCGCGCACGGCCATGTCGACGCATTGGTCGGTGACGATGCCGGCGATGATCAGATGGCGGGTTTCGAGGTTGCGCAGCACGTAGTCGATGTTGGTCGAGTTGAAGACCCCGGAAGAGGTTTTCGGCAGGACGATTTCGTTTTCCACCGGGGTCAGGTCTTCAATGATTCGCGCCTGCGCGCTGCCCTTGGGCAGGTGCATGTCCGACAACTTGTGATCCAGCGAGCGGTCGCGGCCATCAGCGGTCAGGCTTTCGATGATGGTGTGCAGAACGTTTTGTCGCGCCTGGCGAAAGGCACTGAGCAACCGGCGTTGATTGGGCACCACCTGCATGTGCGTGCGGGTCAGGAAATACTCGCCGTCCGGGCCGTTCAGGTGCGGGTCGAACTGCGGCTCGAGCCAGGCACGCTGCATGTCGACCAGCAGCAACGCGGTATGGTCGGTGACAAACGGCAAGTCTCGCGGCGAGCGGTGGGGAAGGCTGAACATCCTTATTTATCCTCCAGCAGGTGGGTGTTGAAGTCGTTGCGCAGGGCGTCGATGCCTTCCAGGCGATCGGCCAGATTTTCAGTACGCAGGGTCAGACAGGCGATCAGTGCTTCGACCTGAGCCAGCGCCGGGACCATGGTGTCGAACGGCGAAGCCGATTCCACCGGGGCGCTGATGATCAGGTCAGCCAGTTCGCGCAGCGGCGAGGCGTAGATGTCGGTGAACAGCACCACGCGTGCGTTGCTGTTTTTCGCGGCACTGGCGACGCGCAGGGCCTGGGTTTGATAACGGCGGTAGTCAAACACCAGCACCACGTCCTGGCGTTGCAGATCGAACAGGCGATCGGGCAGTTGCGCGTTGTCCTCCAGCGCAAAGCAACCGGGCCGCAGCAGGCGCAAGTGATTGAGCAGGTAAGTCGCCATCAGGCTGCTGAAACGGCCGCCGAAGCAGTACACCTGATGTCGGCCATCGAGCAGCCAGTCGGTGAGGATGCGCACGTCTTCGGGTTGGGTCAGCGATAGGGTTTCAACCAGCAGGCGGTGGCTGTCGCCCAGATAGTGGCTCCAGGCGTCATCCTTTTGCTGCTGCGCGCGTGGCTGCAGCAGGGTGCGCGGCGAGCGCAGGCGATGGTCCATGTCGCTGAGCAGGGCGTCCTGGAATTCGGCATAACCGCCGAAACCGAGTTTTTTCACCAGCCTGACGATGGTCGGATCGCTGACGCCGGCATGTTCGGCCAGTCGCGCCATGGGCCCCAGCCCATTGCGTGGGTACTGATCAAGCAGGGCGCGAACAACTTTGCGCTCCGACGGCGTAAGGTCGAGGCCGGGGTCGGTGATCAGGTCTCTGAGAGGGGGCATCCTGGCTCCTGCTGGATGGGTGTGTCGAATTCGTTTCACAATCCGTTAAAACA
This sequence comes from Pseudomonas sp. LBUM1652, assembly GCF_059716105.1. Taxonomy (NCBI): domain Bacteria; kingdom Pseudomonadati; phylum Pseudomonadota; class Gammaproteobacteria; order Pseudomonadales; family Pseudomonadaceae; genus Pseudomonas; species Pseudomonas sp. LBUM1652. The sequence goes on from NZ_CP166804.1 coordinate 2,526,152, forward strand.
GTATTTATGTAACGGACGCTACATGTCTAGCGATTTTTTTGCCGTGTTGAAAAGGCCCTAAAATGGGGCGAGATGCCCGTGTAACAAGGGCTACATTGAGATCGACAGGTTATGTAGTCCATTGCCCATTGTGGTGTCAGATATCGCCGCTTTTTCACTATCGCTGAGTGACACTTCGCGGCATCGGACAGTCCGCAAGCCTCGGTTTACGGCACAATGGCCAACATATCGGCAATGCGCCGTTGAATTTTGATGTCCCTCGACCGAGTGATTGATTGTGCAAACCAGCCGTTTGACATTGATATGCCATGCACGAACCGTCGCACAAAAATTGGCGCGTTTTCCTACGAGTGAGCCTGTTGAAAATATTGGCTTGGCCTCTGAGGCGCTGGCTACGCGTTTCCAACCTCCGCGGCGTTTGATCTGCGGACCGGAGTTGCGCACCCGGCAGACGGCGGCGTGGTTTGGCGCGGATGCTCAAGTCGATGAGGCGCTGCGCGATTGTGATTGGGGACAGTGGCACGGCCAATCGATCAAGGATCTGCAAAGCACACAGGAAGCGGCGTTGCGCACCTGGCTGGAAGATCCCCACGCCACGCCCCACGGTGGTGAGTCGGTTGCGCAACTTTGTGAACGGGTGGCAGCGTGGCTGGTCAGTTTGCAAGCTACGCCGGGCCATGTCGTGGCGGTCACCCATCCGTTCATCATCCGCGCCGCGCTGATGCAGATGATGCGCGGTTCGGCCTTTCATGACATTGATGTCGAGCCGTTATCGGTTGTCGAATTGCGCTTCACGGGGCGCTGGCGGCTACGCTTGCCCGGTCTCGACGTTGCAGGAGCGCACTGATGAAACAACTGCTGGTGATCGGCATCGGTGCCGGCAATCCGGACTACATCACGATGCAGGCGGTGAAAGCGCTGAATCGGGTGGATGTTTTTTTTCTGATGGATAAAGGCGCGAGCAAGCACCAACTGATCGACCTGCGTCGCGAGATCTGTGAGCGCTACATCACGGATCCCACGTATCGTTTCGTCCAAGCCCACAGCCCGGAGCGCGAGCGTGGCGATGTGGACTACACCGCCAGCGTCGATGATCTGAATCGCGCCAAACAGCAAACCTTCGAACGGCTGATCAATGACGAAATGTCTGACGGCGAGTGCGGCGGTTTTCTGGTGTGGGGCGATCCGGCGTTGTACGACAGCACCATTCGTATCCTCCAGGCGATTCTGGCGTCAGGCCGCTGTGCCTTCGAATTTGAGGTGATCCCTGGGATTACCAGCGTTCAGGCGTTGGCCGCGCAGCACAAGGTGCCGCTGAATACGATTGGCCGCTCGATAGAAATCACCACAGGCCGGCGTCTGGCGGCGGGGCAGGTGAGTGATGCCGACAGTCTGGTGGTGATGCTCGACGCCGAAGATTCCTACCACCATGTGGCTGATCCGCAGACAGAGATTTACTGGGGGGCCTATCTGGGCACGCCGGATGAGATTCTGATCAGCGGCAAAATCGGGGAGGTGGCGGATGAGATCGAGCGGGTGCGCAAGGCTGCGCGGGCTGAGCATGGGTGGATCATGGATACTTATTTGCTGCGCAAGCCATATTCGTGAACGACACAATCCTCTGTCGGAGCAGCCTTCGGCAACTCCTGCAGGTAAGCAGGTAAGCAGGTAAGCAGGTAAGCAGGTAAGCAGGTAAGCAGGTAAGCAGGTAGACAGCGGGCGGATGTCGTGGATCCGCTCGCTGTCTGTATTGCTCTTTATCCGCGTTGCAGCGCCAGGGCGACGCCTTGGCCACCACCGATGCACAGGGTCGCCAGACCCTTTTTCGCATCACGCTTGATCATTTCATGCAGCAAAGTCACCAGCACCCGGCAACCCGATGCACCGATCGGGTGGCCCAAAGCGATAGCGCCACCGTTGACGTTGACCTTGTCCAGATCCCATTGCAGATCCTTGGCCACGGCCAGCGATTGTGCGGCGAAGGCTTCGTTGGCTTCGATCAGATCGAGCTGGTCAATCGACCAGCCAGCCTTGTCCAGGCAGCGACGAGTGGCCGAGACCGGGCCGATGCCCATGATCGCCGGGTCGACGCCCGCGTTGGCGTAAGCGGCGATAGTGGCCAGCACTGGCAGGCCCAGCGCCTTGGCTTTCTCGGCGCTCATCAGGATCACAGCGGCGGCGCCGTCGTTCAGCGAGGAAGCATTGCCGGCAGTGACACTGCCATCCTTTTTGAAAGCCGGGCGCAGTTTGGCCAGGGATTCGGCGGTGGTAGCGCCGCGCGGTTGCTCGTCAACCTTGAACGCAACCGGGTCGCCTTTGCGCTGCGGAATCAGGATCGGGGTGATTTCATCGACGAAGCGACCGGCCTCGATGGCAGCGGCGGCTTTTTGCTGTGAAGCAGCAGCGAAGGTGTCCTGCTGTTCACGGGTGATTTCGTATTTGTCGACCAGATTCTCGGCAGTGATACCCATGTGGTAATCGTTGAACGCATCCCACAGGCCGTCGCTGATCATGGTGTCGACGATTTGCGCGTGCCCCATGCGCAGACCGGTGCGTGCACCCGGCATCACGTAGTTGGACAGGCTCATGTTTTCCTGGCCGCCGGCGATGATCACGTCAGCGTCGCCGCAGCGGATCGCCTGAGCGCCGAGGTGCAGGGCTTTCAGACCCGAGCCGCAGACCTTGTTCAGTGTCATGGCCGGTACGGCGTGGGGCAGGCCAGCCTTGATCGCAGCCTGACGCGCCGGGTTCTGGCCGGCGCCGGCAGTCAGTACCTGGCCCATGATCACTTCATCGACCTGAGCACCGTCCAGACCGGTCTGCTCGAGCAACTGGCGGATCACCGCCGCGCCCAGATCGACTGCGGATACCGAGGCCAGCGCACCCTGGAAACTGCCGATCGCGGTACGCGTGGCAGCAACAATGACGACGTCTTGCATTTTCGAATTCCTCACTGGGCAGCGAACTGCATTTCCGGTACGTGATCAGGCACGATCAGTTTGCCGGCGGTTTTGGCCACAATCTCTTCAACGCTGACGCCCGGTGCGCGCTCTTTGAGAATGAACGCGCCGTTCTCGATTTCGAGATAGGCGAGGTCGGTCAGCACACGCTTGATGCACCCGGCGCCGGTCAGCGGCAGGCTGCACTTGGATAACAGTTTGGACTCACCATCCTTGGATGCGTGGGTCATGATGACGATGATGTTGTCGGCGCCAGCCACCAGATCCATGGCGCCGCCCATGCCCTTGACCAGTTTGCCGGGGATCATCCACGAGGCGATGTTGCCTTCGACGTCCACTTCAAACGCGCCCAGCACGGTCAGGTCGACATGGCCGCCGCGAATCATCGCAAAGGATTCGGCGGAGGAGAAGATCGACGCGCCAATGCGTGCGGTCACCGTCTGTTTGCCGGCGTTGATCATGTCGGCATCGATGGTTTCTTCCGTCGGAAAAGGACCCATGCCGAGCAGGCCGTTTTCCGATTGCAGCATGACTTCCATGCCTTCGGGGATGTAGTTGGCGACCAGGGTCGGAATGCCGATGCCGAGGTTCACGTAGTAGCCGTCCTGCATTTCGCGGGCGACGCGCTGAGCCATTTGTTCGCGGGAAAGTGCCATGTTTTTATTCTCCGTCAGCCTGAATTATTTGCGGATGGTGCGCTGTTCGATGCGTTTTTCGAACGTGCCGCAAATGACCCGGTCGACGTAGATGCCCGGGGTGTGGATGTGTGCCGGGTCCAATTCGCCGGGTTCGACGATTTCTTCGACTTCGACCACGGTGATCTTGCCGGCGGTGGCGGCCAGCGGATTGAAGTTCTGCGCGGTGTGACGGTAGATGACGTTACCGAAATGGTCGGCTTTCCAGCCTTTGACGATGGCGAAGTCGCCGGTGATGGATTCTTCCATCAGGTACTTGCGACCTTTGAACTCACGCACTTCCTTGCCTTCGGCAACCGGGGTGCCGACACCCGTGGCGGTGAAGAAGGCCGGGATGCCGGCGCCACCTGCGCGCATTTTCTCGGCGAGGGTGCCTTGCGGGGTCAGGATGACTTCGATTTCGCCTTTGAGCAGTTGCTCTTCGAACAACTTGTTTTCGCCGACGTAAGAGGCGACGACCTTGCTGATCTGGCGGTCGGTCAGCAGTACGCCAAGACCGAAACCGTCGACGCCGCAGTTGTTGGAAACCACGGTGAGGTCGCGGGTGCCTTTGCGCTTGATCTCGGCGATCAGGTTTTCCGGAATGCCGCACAGACCGAAGCCGCCGGCGATGACGGTCATGCCATCTTCAAGCCCGGCGAGGGCTTCCTCGTAGGAACTCACGCGCTTGTCGAAACCTGCCATATGCACCTCTTTTATTATTTGCGGGCGGCTGGCTAGCCGAATGGTTGGAGTGTCGCGCCGGTGGATATATTTGTTAAGTTGATTTTTAAGGTTGATTGATAGATAAAACTCAACAATCCATATCGATTCACTGTAGGAGCTGCCGAAGGCTGCGATCTTTTGGTTTTTGTTTTTCAAGATCAAAAGATCGCAGCCTTCGGCAGCTCCTACATTAAAGGGCGTTCAGCGTTCATGACCATCAAACAGATCCGCGCCTTTCTCGCCGTGGCCCAAAGCCTAAGTTTCGCCGTGGCCTGCGAGCGGTTGCACCTGTCGCAATCGGCGCTGAGCCTGACCATCAAGGCATTGGAAGAGGGCTTGGGCGGGCGCCTGTTCAGCCGCAACACCCGCAACGTCGCACTGACTGCGGAGGGTGAATCCCTGCTGCCGCTGGCCCGACGCCTGATCGCCGACTGGGACAACGCCGAGGACGAAATGCGCCAGCGCTTCAGCCTGCAACGCGGGCGGGTGACGCTGGCGGCGATGCCGTCGTTTGCCGGTAATCTGCTGCCGCCGATTCTCAAGACTTTCCGCGCGCGCTATCCGAACGTCAACGTGACGGTGAATGACGTGATCAACGAGCAAGTGCTGGAAATGGTTCGCGACCGACAGGTGGAGTTGGGCGTGGCGTTCGAGCCGATGCAGAACACCTCGATGACCTTCACGCCTCTTTATATGGATCGCTTTGTGGCGGTGGTGCCGCAGGATTCACCGCTGGCGGATCTTGCCGAAACAGATTGGCAAACCTTGTTGCAGGAACCGTTCATCACCTTGCAACGACCGTCGACGGTGCGGGTGATGCTCGAAGAACACTTGCAGGCCCGGGGCATGAAGCTGCCCGTGGAATTTGAAAGTCATCAACTGGCGACGGTCGGGCGGATGGTTGCCAGTGGGCTGGGCGTCAGTGCGGTGCCGGCATTGTGTGCCGAGCAGATGCAGGAACTGGGTGCGCGATGCCTGACGTTGAATGATTCGGTAGAGCGGGCGATTGGTGTGCTGACCGAGCCGGGCAATGAACTGTCGGCGGCGGCGCAGGCGTTGTTCGATATCCTCAAAGCCGAACATTGATCCCTCCTACAGGGATTTATGTGCTCAGCAGGTCAGGCGTTGCGCCAGCAGCGGCAACAACGCTTCGCAAGACCCCTCAATCTTCAAATCCAGCAAATCATCCGCACGGGTCTTGCCCAGATTGATCGCAATCAACGGCTTGCCACGATCGGCGATCACCCGACACAGGCGAAACGCCGAATAGGCCATCAACGACGACCCCACCACCAGCATCCCCGCCGCATTTTCCGCCGCCGCCATGGCCCGGGCCGCCGTGGGTTGCGCGACGTTTTCGCCGAAAAACACCACATCCGGTTTCATCCGCTCACCGGCGCAATGCGGGCAGTGCGGCACCTGAAACCGCGCTTCGAACGCCGGGTCGAGCAGGGTATCGCCGTCCGGTGCCTGTACTGCGTCGACGCCGGCCAGATACGGATTGTGCATTTCCATCAAGCGCTGAATTGCATCGCGCTCACTGCGCTGACCGCAATCCAGGCACAGCACGCGATGCAAACTGCCATGCAGTTCGATGACGTCGTGGCTGCCAGCCTGATCGTGCAAGGTGTCGACGTTTTGCGTGATCAAAGCGCTGATCCGCCCTTGGCTCTGCAAACCGGCCAGTGCCTCGTGCGCCGCATTCGGCCGCGCCTGACGCACCCGAGGCCAACCGAGCATCGCCCGCGCCCAATAACGACGGCGTGATTCCGGGGCGGCGAGGAATTCCTGATACATCATTGGCTGCCGGCCTCGGCGCACACCGTCGCTGTCGCGGTAATCGGGGATGCCCGATGGCGTGCTGATGCCGGCGCCGGTCAGCACCAGAAAGTCACCATCGGCCATCGCCTGTTGCAGCGTGTCGAGGTGTTCGCGGATCGGGCTGTCGAGCATGGTCAGCGCTCCGGGGAAGACGGTGCCAGCAGGTTAGCACGCGATCCGCGCGACTTACTTGCGCGCCTCCAGAATCAGATTGAACGGTGTTTGCGTGGCGCGTCGGAAGTGATTGAACCCCGCCTCGCTAAACACTTTACGCAGACGCATTTCCCCCGCTTGTGCGCCGAGACCGAGGCCGACTTCCTGGGACAGCGAGTTCGGCGTGCAAATAAACGTCGACGCAGCGTAAAACAAACGTCCGACCGGGTTGATGTTGTCGTCCAGCGTGTCGTTGGCGAACGGCTCGACCAGCAACACCGTGCCGTCCTCTTTCAGCGAGTCGTAAGCGTGACGCGCCGCGCCGACCGGGTCGCCCATGTCGTGCAGGCAGTCGAAATAGCAGATCAGATCGTAGTCATCACCGGGGTAACTTTTCGCAGTGCCCTGGAAAAATTTCGCCCGACTGCCGACGCCGCCTTCTTCGGCGCGTTGCGTGGCAACGGTGACCGACGGTGCGTGGTAGTCGTAGCCAACGAAGCGCGAGTTGGGAAACGCCTGGGCCATGATCACCGTCGAGGCACCGTGGCCGCAGCCGATGTCGGCAACTTTCGCGCCGTTTTCCAGTTTGGCGACGACGCCGTCCAGCGCCGGCAACCATTCGGCGATCAGGTGCCCCTTGTAGCCGGGGCGGAAAAACCGTTCGGTGCCGGTGAACATGCACGGATGGTGATCGCCCCAGGGCAGGGCACCGTTGCCGCGCATGGCTTTGACCAGTTTGTCCTTGTCATGGAAAAACGACGCCACCACGCCCAGTCCGCCGGCGACATACACCGGCGAGTCTTCGACGGCCAGCGCCAGCGCGTGCTCTTCCGGCAGGCGGAACTGGCCATCGTGGTGCTCCATGTAGCCGGAGGCGGCGTGGGCGCTGAGCCATTCACGCACCAGACGGGGGTTGCACGTGGTTTTTGCGGCGAGGGCTTCGGGGCTGATCGGCTGACTGTCAGCCATCGCCCGGTACAAACCGAGTTCTTCGCCGACGATGACATTGGCCAGCATCGCAGCGCCGCCCATGTCGTTGACCAGTTTGCCCATGAATTCGTTGAGTCGGGACTCGTCCATCACATGTGCTCCTGAAACAGGATCACAGTCCGGCGGCGTAGAGGGTCGAGGCATGCGCCACCGGGCGGTGGTCACGGAAACGGGCAGGGCACAACTAAAGTCCTGCAGCCCCCTCGACTGGGTCATGACAGAGTCTAGCCCCGTTTTTGCGACAAACACTGAGCAAAATGCAGGAGTGAGCCTGCTCGCGAAAGCGTTGGGTCAATCACTCCTGATTCGACTGAAGTAACGCTATCGCGAGCAGGCTCACTCCTACAGGGATTTATGCCGATCAGGAGGGGGATGTATCGCTGTGTATCACGTTGGCTGGGGGATACACGCGGCGGCATATATCGGGTTGACTGAACACAGTGGCGATACAGCCGAAGGCTCAACTGGGCAGGCCAATCACCCGAGGTCAGCCCCCATGCAAACCCCTCAATCATCACCGCCACCCAGCGTCGGCCTGGGTCTGCGTCGTGGTCTGTTGAAAGACCTGCAAACCGCACGCACCGGCGATTTCGACTTTCTTGAGGTCGCCCCGGAAAACTGGATCGGCGTCGGCGGTGCCAATGGCGCTGCGTTGCGCGAGCTGGCCGAGCGCTATCCGTTGTCCTGTCACGGATTGTCGCTGTCGCTTGGCGGGCCTGCGCCGCTGGACATCGGTTTTCTGCATGAAGTGCGAGTGTTTCTCGACCATCACCACGTGCAGCATTACAGCGAACACCTGAGCTATTGCAGCGACGACGGCCATCTCTACGACTTGCTGCCACTGCCGTTCACCGAGGAAGCGGTGCACCATGTCGCCGCCCGCATCCGCCAATCCCAGGACATCCTGGGTCGGCGTCTGGCGGTAGAAAACGTCTCCTATTACGCCGCACCGCGTCAGGACATGGATGAAGTGACCTTCACCAACGCCGTTTTGCGCGAGGCTGATTGCGATCTGCTTTTGGACGTCAACAACGTCTACGTCAACTCGATCAACCACGGTTTCGATCCGCAGGATTTTCTGGCCCGGATCGAGCCGGGCAGGGTGGTTGGCATGCACGTGGCCGGGCATTTCGACGAGTCCGATACGCTCAAGATCGACACCCATGGCGCTTCGGTAAAACCGGTGGTGTGGTCGTTGCTGGCCGAGGCCTATGCCCGGTTCGGCGCACGGCCGACGCTGCTGGAGCGGGATTTCAATTTCCCAGCATTTTCCGAACTGGTGGCGGAGCTGCAGACCATTCGCCACCTGCAAAAACAGGAGGTCAGCCGTGGATAATCTTTTACTGCAACAACAGGTGCTGACGCGCTATCTGCGTGATCCCGATCAACAGACACCTCCCCCCGAAATGAACGTCGCACGAGTCAACGTGTACCGCGATCTGGTGTTCAACAATCTCTCGCAATTGTTGAGTGGCACCTTTCCGGTGCTGATCCGGATTATCGGCGATCAGCGCTGGCGCACGCTGGTTCGTGGCTTTTTGCGTGATTACCGTGCGCAGACGCCGAAATTCGGTGAGATTGCCGAGGAATTTTTCGATTACCTTTCGGCAGCCCCGGCAGTGTTGGCCAACTTCCCCGCGTTTGTGCTGGAACTGGCGCATTACGAGTGGGTGGAAATGGTCTTGCAGCAGTCCGACGCCATGCCCTTGCCGTTCACGGATGCGACATTGTTGCTGGAGCGGCCGTTACAGGTATCGGCATTGGCCTGGCCGTTGGCTTATACCTGGCCGGTGCAGTTGCTTGGGCCAGATCACCAGCCCTCGTCACCACCGGCACAACCGACACTGTTGCTGGTACGGCGGGAGGCGGATTTCGGTGTGAAGTTCTCTGAGTTGAGTCCGCTGGCCTGGCGGTTGTTGCAGCGCATTGGTGAGTTGCCGCAGTTGACCGGGCGTGAGCAGTTGCAAGGGTTGGCGCAAGAGGCAGAACAGTTTGCTGACGCGTTGTTCATGGATAACGGTTTGGCGCTGTTGCAGCAAATGCATGAAGACGGCGCCATCGGGATTCTTTAAATCACCTTAAAACACTGTGGGAGCGAGCAAGCTCGCTCCCACAGGTTTATTGCAGTGATCTCAAGATTGCAGCGGTATCCGCAGCTCCGCACACAAGCCACCACCCTCGCGGTTGCTCAGGGTCAGCGAACCACCCAACGCCATCGCCAGTTGCTGGGCAATGGCCAGTCCCAGCCCTGTGCCACCGGTATCGCGGTTGCGCGAGTTTTCCACGCGGTAGAACGGTTCCATCACCTGGGTAAGTTCCGCTTCGGCAATGCCCGGGCCGCGATCCATGACGGTGATCGACAAGCTGCCCTTATTCGCCTCGACCCACACCTCAGCGGCACCGGCGAACTTCAGGGCGTTGTCGGTCAGGTTGACCAGCACCCGGCGCAACGCGTGCGGGCGGGTGTCGACCACCACCGCACTCTTGCCGACCAACTGCACGTCCTTGTCCATGTCCTGATAGTCGAACACCAGGCTCTCGAGGAATGAATCCATGTTGGTACGCCGGCTCTCTTCGGTCGAGCCATGAATGCTGCGGGCGTAGGCCACGCCTTCGCGCACCAGGTGTTCCATCTCGCCGAGGTCGTTGCACAGTTTGTCCCGTTCCGCCGAATCGTCCATGAACTCGGCGCGCAGCTTCATCCGCGTGATGGGGGTTTGCAGGTCGTGGGAGATCGCCGCCAGCAGTTGCATGCGTTCTTTGAGGTAGGCGGCGATACGCGCCTGCATCGCGTTGAAGGCACGGGCGGCGTAGATCACCTCGTTCGGGCCTGTCTCGTCCAGATGGATCGGGTGGGCGTTGGGGTCAAGGGTTTCGACGGCGTTCGCCAGGCGCGTGAGCGGGCGGATGGCGATGCGCACTGCCAGCCAAGTGCAGGCGATCATCAGCGCCAATTGGCCGAGCAGCACCACCGGCAACCAAGGCGACAGCGGTACCATCGCCGGACGCACGTCGATGGTCACCGGGCTGCCGTCGCTCAGGCGCAAATGGCCCTGAAAGTGTTTTTTCGGACCGGGAATGTCGGTGAAGGTCAGGGGGTATTTTTCGCCGATGGCTTCAGTGATCGAAGTGACCGCAACGGGCACATCGGCAGGCTTGATCGGCGTACCGCGGTCACCTTCGCTCAGTAGATAACCGTAGTTTTTCCGCGCCAGACGCTTGAGCCAGGCCGGGCGCTCCTCGGAGGGCAAGCGATCAAGGATCGCAATCGAGGTCGAGACGTCGGTTTCCAGATTGCCCAGCATCGTGTCTTTCGCACTTTGGTAACGCTCGTAATACTGCGCACCGAACGACAGCGCCTGGGCGAGGATCAGCCCTACCAGAAAAATCAGCGACACCCGCGAGGCGAGGGTGCGCGGCCAGTGCAGATTGATGGTCATGCCGTGGCACCGAGGATCTCGACCGGCAGTGAGAACACATAACCTTCGCTGCGCACGGTCTTGATGTACGCCGGTTCACGGGCGTCATCCAGCAGGCGCTGGCGCAGACGGCTGACCAGCAGATCAATCGAACGATCGAACAGGTCGGCGTCACGACCCTGGGTCAGGTTGAGCAATTGATCGCGGCTGAGTACCCGTTGCGGATGATCGAGAAATACCCGCAGCAAGCGATATTCGGCGCCACTCAGCGCCACCATGGTGCCGTCCTTGTCCAGCAGGTGGCGGGCCGAGGTGTCCAGTTGCCAACGGCCGAATGCCAGCAATCGACCGGCTTCGGTGACCACCAGATTCGGCGGCAGCATTCGCGTGCGGCGCAGCACGGCGTTGATCCGCGCCAGCAATTCACGGGCGGCGAAGGGTTTGGTCAGGTAGTCGTCGGCGCCCATTTCCAGGCCGATGATCCGATCGGTTTCATCGTTGCGGGCGGTCAGCATCAAGACCGGCGTGGCTTTGTGCTTGCCGACGCGCAGCTCGCGGCACAACTGCAGGCCATCGTCGCCGGGCATCATGATGTCGAGCACGATCAGGTCGACGGTATTGGATTCGAGAAAACTGCGCATCTGCCGGCCATCAGCAACGACCGTAGTGCGCAGGCCGTTTTTCTTCAGGTAATTGCCGACCAGTTCGCGGATCTCGCGGTCGTCGTCGACGATCAGGATGTGATCGACATGTTCCATGGGGCCAGACCTCTAGCAAAGTGGAGATGACGTGCAGTCTATAGAGCCTGCAACGGCTCGCCTGCCTGCCTTTGTATTGCAGTGTATCCGCCGTGACGACCGATACACGGAGACGCAAAAACACGATTTTTTCAGGGCTTTGTATCGCTGTGTATCCCCCGGTGGCAAGGATACACAACCATTTATACCCGCCGCTTCCCGACACATACGGGATACCTCGTGAGCTTTAAATGAGCTCCATCGAGGCACACCAGACAGCCTCGGCTCAATCAACGATCTATCCATTGAAGCCTTGAGGAAAACACCATGAACAACAAATCCGTAATCGCCGCTTGTCTGTTCGCCGCCCTGAACATCTGCACCCTGTCGGCCCGCGCCGAAGCGGATGTCGCCGCGCAAACCTACACCTACGGCACCCATCTGGATATCCAGAAAGTGATCTCGCTGACACAGGACAACTCGGTGACCTGCGGCATCGTCGATGCGCAAATGACCTACCTGGATTCGGCCGGCAAAACCCGAGTCCTCGATTACAGCAAATTCGCTGACGGCTGCAACAACGACAACTGAGTCATCACCCCTTTCCGGAGCCTCACCATGAATAACGTCTCGCGCTTTCTCACTGCTGTTGCTTTCGCTTTTGCAGGTGTGGCTACCCATGCCAATGCTGCGGTTGAACAGCATAGCTGCAACAGCGGCAGCTGTTTTCAACTGACGCCGATGGCCAAAAAGGCCAGCGACGCCTTGATCGCGGCGGATGGCTCCAGCCGCACACCGCAAGGGCAGATGGTTGCCGCGGACGGCTCCAGCCGCACACCGCAAGGACAGATGGTTGCTGAAATCGGCGCCAGTCACACTCCGCAGGGGCAGTGGCTTGAAAGCCAAAGTGCCTGATGCCCTCGGCACAGGATTCAGTGTTCACATTTATCCAGGGTGACCTTTATGTACCTCATCGCATTCCTCGGCGGTCTGCTGACCGTCCTCAGCCCCTGCATCCTGCCGGTGGTGCCGTTTCTGTTTGCCGGGGCCAATCGCAGCCGTGCCTCGATCCTGCTGACCCTCGGCGGCATGGCCCTGACCTTTGCCTTGATCGCCAGCCTGGCCGTGGTCAGCAGCGAATGGGTGATTCAAGCCAGTAACAGCGGCCGCCACATCGCGCTGATCGTGATGGCGTTGTTCGCCCTGTCGCTGATTTCTGCGCGCATCGGTGACTGGCTGACGCGCCCGTTTGTCATGCTCGGCAACCGCCTCGATCCGGACGCCCGGAACAAGACCGGCCCGATGGGTTCGATCATGCTGGGTGTCGCCACCGGTCTGTTGTGGGCGCCGTGCGCCGGGCCGATCCTTGGCGTGATCCTCACCGGTGCGATGCTGCAAGGCGCCAATGCACAGACCAGCCTGTTGCTGCTGGCCTACGGTGCGGGCAGTGCCTTGTCGCTGGGGACGCTGATTTTCGCCGGGCGTGGACTGGTCAACCGCTTGAAACCATCGATTCCGTTCACGGGTTGGTTTCGTCGTGGTGCCGGTGTTGCGGTGCTCGCTGCGGCGGCGGTGATTTCTACCGGTGCCGATAAAACGCTACTGGCCGGCACCTCCTCCGAGGGCGTTGCCAGCATTGAAAAAAGCGTTCTGGAAAACGTGCCGAAAGTGGTCGATTACTTTGTCAGCAAGGTGCGTGCGGATTCGCTGATGGATGAGAGCAAAGGCGCGATGCCGTCCCTGGCTGGGGCGGTGCAATGGCTGAATTCGCCGGAACTGAGCGCTGAATCGCTACGCGGCAAAGTAGTGCTGGTGGATTTCTGGACCTATGACTGCATCAACTGTCAGCGCACCCTGCCGTACGTCAAGGCGTGGGAGCAGAAGTACGGCAAGGACGGCCTCGTCGTGATTGGCGTACACACCCCGGAATACGGCTTCGAACGGATCATCGACAACGTCAAGGAACAGGTGAAAAAGCTCGGCATCACCTACCCGGTAGCTATCGACAACAACTACGCGATCTGGCGCAACTTCGACAATCAGTACTGGCCGGCCCATTACCTGATCGATGCCAAGGGCCAGATGCGTTACAGCCACTTCGGCGAGGGGCGCTACGAGGCGCAGGAACAGATGATTCAGCAACTGCTGGAAGAGGCCAAGGCGCCTGCTGCCTGATCGGCGAATCTCAATGGCTCATAGGTCACGCACCATGAGCCATTGTTCGTTGTCCCGGCGCGGAAAGATTCCATACGGGGAGCAGGAATGGGTGAATGCCGATTGCTCTGGGCGCTGGCAATCCCTGTGAGTGTTTCGACGGCTTTACAAAATCCCGCCATTCATCGGCGAAGCGCCTGTTTTACAGGCTCGCCGGACGATTGACAGGGACGCCAATCGGACGCGGCGCGATAGTGCAGCAGCAGGCTCAGCAGAACCTGCCACCGCCCGGTCACGTTCGATCCAACCTGTAGCGGAGCACCCATTCATGAGTACCCCGATTGATCTCACTGCCTTGAAGGAACGCCAAAAAGTCGCTTGGGCCAGTGGCGACTACGCCGTGATCGGTACCACCTTGCAGATCGTCGGCGAAAACCTCGCCGAAGCCTGCGACCTGCGCTGCGATGAACAAGTGCTCGACGTCGCGGCTGGCAACGGTAACGCGACGCTGGCGGCGGCGCGGCGGGGGTGTCTGGTCACTTCGACCGACTATGTCGCCGCTCTGTTGGAACGTGGCCAGGATCGTGCCCGAGCCGAACATCTGGACGTGACCTTTCAAGTCGCCGATGCCGAAGCACTGCCGTTTGCCGATAGCAGTTTTGCTGCGGTGCTTTCCACGTTCGGGGTGATGTTCGCGCCGGATCAGGCCTCCGCTGCCACTGAGCTGGGGCGGGTCTGTCGCCCCGGCGGGCGGATCGGACTCGCCAACTGGACGCCGGAAGGCTTCGTCGGCCAGATGTTCAAAACCCTCGGCCGCCATCTGCCACCACCTGCCGGCGCACAACCGCCATCAAACTGGGGTACGGAAGCGTGGCTGCACGAGCACTTCAAGGATAAGGATTTTGTCGTGCAGGTGACCCGCCGCAGCTTCAACTTTCGCTATCGCTCGGCGGCGCACTTCATCGATATCTTCCGGCACTGGTACGGGCCGGTGCACAAGGCGTTTGCGGCGCTGCCGCCGGAAAGCGGTCAGGCGCTGGAAAATGATCTGGCGGATTTGCTGAACCGGTTGAACCGGGCGGGGCAGGACTCGCTGGTGGTGCCAAGTGAGTATCTGGAGGTGGTGGTGACCAAGCGCTAGCCCAGATTCAAAGAACATTCCCTGTAGGAGTGAGCCTGCTCGCGATTGCGGTCATTCAGTCAAAAAATCCTTGGCTGACACACCGCTATCGCGAGAAGGCTCACTCCTACAGGGGGGGGGGTATGGCTCGTACCTATTTCAACTGCGAGCGATCAAACCATTCCAATGCCGTGCGCCAGATGCAGATCCCCAGAAAATATGCCGACATCAGCAACCACAAACCCATCACCATCGGGTTGATTACCGGGTGGTTGAGCACCAGTGAAAGGCTGCACAACAACCAGATCGCCGTCACGGCAATGTTGATGGGCATGAACCGGCGCACCCTGAACGGGTGCAGGAACTTCATCCGCGTCACCGTCAGCAACGCCAGCCCGATCACCGTCAGGAAGGTAATCCACGGCCCAGGCCCGATGATGTACAGACACAACGCAACCACATTCCACGCAGCCGGAAACCCGACAAAGTAGTTGTCCTTGCTCTTCATATTGACGTTGCAGAAGCAGAACAGCGATGACACCAGAATCAGCGACACCGTCAGTAGCAATGTGTAATCGGGCAGCGGAATATAGCGATAGATAAACAGTGCAGGAATGAATACGTAAGTCAGGTAATCGATCACCAGATCGAGGATCGAGCCGTCGAAACTCGGCAGCACCGATTGCACATTGACCTTACGCGCCAGTGCGCCGTCGAGTCCGTCGACGATCAGCGCCACACCCAGCCACATCAAGCAGTGGACGGGCTGGTTTTCCAGCAGGGCGAGGGTGGCCAGAAACGCCGTAACCACGCCGGTCGCGGTAAATCCATGGGCACCCCAGGCCTTGAGCCTGGCAATGTGGACGGTCGATATCACGGGGGCGTTCTCCAGAAAGTAAAACAAGCCGGGTATCACCCTTGAGCAGCAAGGGCGCCGGCAAACCGGGTCGGGGTTGCAGCTATCGACCGGTTTGGCCGGTATAAGGTTCACCATCCTTGAATCTTAGCTGGCCGCAAAAAAATACGTGGGCGAAATCTGTAGGACTTTTCTCTGTCGGCCAAACGGTGCTGGCGCAACCCGCGCAGCGGTCTATCGTTGCCAGACGCAGTCAATGCCAATGCTTGAGGATGACGTCATGAACACCAGCGATTTGCTTGAACAACTGCTGCGGGGAAGAAACTCGGCGGGCCAGCAAAGTGGCACTTCGGCCGGCGACGGCCTGGGCGGTCTCGGTGGTTTGTTGGGCGGTTTGCTCGGTGGTGCGGGCTCCACCGGTACACGTGGCGGATCTGCGGCCGGAGGGCTTGGCGGTCTGGGTGGCTTGCTCGGTGGACTGCTCGGCGGCGGTGGCGGTGGCGGTTTGGGCGGTGCGTTGGGCGGCGGCGCGGGCACGCAAAGCCGTTCAGGCGGGACCAATTACGCAGCGCTGGCGTCTTTGGGGATGATGGCGTTCCAGGCGTATCAAGCCTGGCAGCGCAGCCAGGCCAGCAACGCACCGCAACAGACGCCACAGACGGCCAATCTGCTGGCCGGCCCGGAAATCGAAGAACACAGCCACGCCGTGTTGTGTGCTTTGATCGCTGCAGCCAAGGCTGACGGGCGCATCGATGAGACGGAAAAACACCTGATCAGCAGCGAAATCGGCAAGCACACCGAG
The DNA here is from genome assembly GCF_059716105.1 of Pseudomonas sp. LBUM1652. Lineage (NCBI taxonomy): Bacteria > Pseudomonadati > Pseudomonadota > Gammaproteobacteria > Pseudomonadales > Pseudomonadaceae > Pseudomonas > Pseudomonas sp. LBUM1652. The sequence goes on from NZ_CP166804.1 coordinate 2,542,564, forward strand.
GATCCCCAACTGCAGCAATGGCTGGATGCAGAGGTCGCCAAACCACTCGACCCCAACGAGGTCGCGCAGTCCGCAAACAACGACCCGGCGGTAGCCGCCGAAATGTACCTGGCCAGCGTGATGCTGGTGGATGACCAGCAGGACGCCGAGCGTAACTACCTGGATGAACTGGCGGCGGCGTTGCAGATTGATCCTGAGTTGCAGGTGCATCTGGAGCAGCAGACCAAGGGCACGGCATAAACCAAGACCGAAATATCGCAGCCTTCGTCAGCCACTCCAAGGGCGGAGGCTCGCCGTCCGTCCGGGCAATTTTCACGTCGATTGAATTTTTGGCACGCGCCGCCTCTCTGCTGCTGTAGAGGCGTACGAAACAGCGTCCTGCCAACCGACCGAGAACTTTGCCATGACTGTCCTGACACCCCTGCAATCTGTGCCAGCCCAAGCACAAGCGATGGATCCCGCCGGAAATATCCGTGGCATTTATGAAACGCTGTTGCGGGCGGAAAACTCGCAAACCCTCGCGCAATCATTTTTGAATGAACAGTTGCAACTTGCCACAGAGTTGCCCGAAGAGCTGCCGCAAGACACATCTGCCTGGCACACGTGGGTCGCCGCGCACTGTGCCGATGTTGCCCGCCAGTACGCGGACTATCTGCAACAACGCAAGGCCGGCGGCCCCCGCCAATTCTTCACCAGCAAGGCCCACGCGCTGTATTTTCTGCAAGCGGTGGCGCCGACCAAGCTGGTTGACGGCGCCTGGTTATACGGCTTGTTGCAGCACTGGCGTGACCCGCGTTTCAGCGGTTTGCTGTGCACCTATCTGGAAGAACTCGGCGAGGGCAATCCGGCACAGAACCATGTGGTGATCTACCGCAAACTGCTGGCCGAACACGACCTTGAGCATGCCAGTCCGCTTGATGATGAACGTTACCTGCAAGGCGCGCTGCAACTTGCGCTCGGCGCCTGCGGTGATGAGTATTTGCCGGAGGTGATCGGATACAACCTGGGTTACGAACAACTGCCGTTGCACTTACTCATCAGCAGCTACGAACTCAGTGAACTGGGCATCGATCCGTACTATTTCACCCTGCACGTGACCATCGACAACGCCAGTACCGGCCATGCGCAAAAAGCCGTGCAGGCCGTGCTGGATCTGTTGCCGCTTGAAGCGGATCGCGCTGATTTCCTGCGTCGGGTGTCGCTGGGATATCGACTCAATGATCTGGGGCAGGGCAGTCGCGCGATCATTGAAGGGTTTGATCTCGAAGGCGAATTGCTCGCGATGCTCGAACGCAAGTGCCCGTTCGCCCAGCACATGCACTCGGACTATTGCCGCTTCGAGGGCAAAACCGTCAACCAATGGCTGGCCGAGCCGGAACATTTGCTCGGTTTCCTGCAAACGATGCAGGACAAAGGCTGGATCAAACGCCACGAGGACCCACAGAACAGTCGCTTCTGGCAATTGATCGATGGCGATGGCGCGGCGATGTTCGGCGTATTCAGCGCCTACGAAAAGCAACTGGTGCACGACTGGATAGCCGGTGACTGGAAATCCGCGAAAAAAGCCACCGCATTGCGCCGACGCGCGCCGGCCAACTCACCGATCGAGGTGCCGGAACAGGATCCCGATGTGCAGCAGCTCAACGCCGCGCTGGAAGGACTGGATGGCCACGCACAAATGGCAGCGCTCATCCCCTGGCTCGCGCCAGCGCGGCATGCGCATCCCGCCGGGCTACTCGCAACCCGCCGGTTCATCGAACTCAAATCTTGTCTGCCATAAGGACATCATCCATGAATCAGGAAGAACAACTGTCCACCAATGACCTCGTACTGTTGCAATTGGGACGGCGTTTACAGGCCGACGGCTACCGTTTCACCACGCCGACGCCGCTGACCCATCAGCGAGTCAACCAGCGCGACGAGGGCCAGTTCGCCGATTCGCTGCGTGATGTGTTTGGCTGGTCGCGCCCCTTCGAACCGGGCTTGCTGTCTGCTGACGAACAACGGCAATTGCAGGATGCCCAGGTCATTGATAGCTATGAAGGCCATCTGAAAAGTCGTGTGCGCTGGTCGAGTCTGGACGACTTGCTGTTCGTGCATTCGGCTTTCCCCACCGACGCGGCCGATTCGGTTTTCTTGGGTCCGGATACCTATCGTTTCGCCCAATTGATTCACGCGCACCTGCAGCAGAATTTTGCGCCAATCCATCGCGCCGTGGACATCGGTTGCGGCGCCGGTGTCGGCGCGATCCTGATCGGCCGCGCCCGCCGTGAAGCACAAGTGCTGGCGCTGGACATCAATCCCGCCGCGCTGCGCCTGACCACGATCAACGCCGCACTGGCGGAAGTGGCCAACGTCCAAGCGCACGCCAGCGACCTGTTACAGGGTGTCGATGGCGACTTCGACCTGATCGTCGCCAACCCGCCGTACATGGCCGATCCGGCCGCGCGAGCCTATCGACATGGCGGCGGAACGCTGGGGGCCGGACTGTCACTGCGTATCGTCGAGCAGGCACTCAATCGGCTCACACCGGGCGGGTCGTTGCTGCTTTACACCGGGGTGGCGATGGTGGATGGCCGTGATCCGTTTCTGGATACCGTGCTGCCGCGACTGGATGAAACGCGCTTTGGCTGGACCTACCACGAAATCGATCCCGACGTGTTCGGTGAAGAATTGTTGAACCCCGGTTATCAGCGAGTCGACCGGATTGCCGTGGTCGCATTGACCGTGACCCGAATCGGCTGAAACAAGGCAGGTGCGTCATGAGCAGGAATCTCGACGACTACAACCGCATGCGCGACTTCTCGGCAACGTCGGAACCGGCCGCCGTCAAGCGCTCGGGCAAGAAGACTGCTGCGGATCACGCCTTGCAGTTCTGCATCCAGAAGCATGACGCCTCGCACCTGCATTACGACTTTCGCCTGGAGCTCGATGGCGCGCTGAAGAGCTGGGCGGTGCCGAAAGGGCCCTCGCTTGATCCGAAGGTCAAGCGTCTGGCGGTGCATGTCGAGGATCATCCGCTCGATTACGCGACGTTTGAGGGCAGCATTCCCGAGGGGCATTACGGCGCCGGGGACGTGATTGTCTGGGATCGCGGTGTGTGGATTCCGCTGGAAGATCCGCAAAAGGCCTACGCCAAGGGCAAGCTCAAGTTCGAGTTGCAAGGCGAAAAACTCGCCGGGATCTGGAATCTGGTCCGCACGCACATGCCTGGCAAGAAGGAGAACTGGTTTCTGATCAAGCATCGGGACAATGCCGCCCGACCGCAGGATGATTACGACGTATTGGTCGCCGAGCCGGACAGCGTGCTGAGCGAGCGCACTCTGGTCGATAAACCCAAGCTTGCGGCCAAGCAGGTCAAGCCCCTGGAGAAGACCGCAGCCAAACCTCGCAAAAAGGCGTCGGGCACACTGACGGGCGCACACAAGGCAAAAATCCCTTCGCAACTGAAACCGGAACTCGCGACCTTGGTCGACAGCGCGCCGGAAGGGGATTGGAGCTACGAGATCAAGTTCGACGGCTACCGGATCATGGCGCGAATCGATCATGATCAGGTGCAGCTATTCACCCGCAATGGCCACGACTGGACGCACAAGTTGCCGAAACAGGCCGAAGCGTTGGCCGCGCTGGGCCTCGAATCCGCCTGGCTCGACGGCGAAATGGTGGTTGCCAATGAGCAAGGCGTGCCGGATTTTCAGGCGCTACAAAATGCTTTTGATTCCGGCAGCAGCGCCAACATCCTTTATTACCTGTTCGACTTGCCTTACCTCAACGGCGTCGACCTGCGTGAAGTACCGGTTGAGGAACGGCGCGCGGCGCTGGCCACGGTGCTCGGCGCCCATGAACAACCCCTGCTGCGTTTCTCCGAAGCCTTCGATGAAACCCCGGATGCACTGCTCAACAGCGCCTGCCAGATGAAGATGGAAGGCCTGATCGGCAAGCGCATCGGCTCGCCGTATGTTTCGCGCCGCAGCAGTGACTGGATCAAGCTCAAGTGCAAACACCGCCATGAATTCGTGATCGTCGGTTACACCGATCCGAAGGGTTCGCGCAGTGCCTTCGGCGCATTGCTGCTGGCCCTGCATGATCGCGACAGTGGCGAGTTGAGATATGCCGGCAAGGTCGGCACCGGTTTCAATGAAACAACGTTGAAAAGCATTCTTGCCCAGCTCAAACCATTGCAGGTGAAGACGGCGGCGGTGGTCAATCCGCCCAGCGGTTTTGAAGCCAAAGGCGTGCACTGGCTCAAACCAAAACTGTTGGCGGAAGTGGCGTTCGCCGAAATGACCAAGGACGGCTCGGTACGCCACGCGGTGTTTCATGGTTTGCGTGATGACAAGCCGGCCAAGGGCATCACCGAGGAGCGAGCGAAGGCCGTGAAGACACCTGAGAGCAAAACCGCCGCAAAGAAAGCGCCGAAAAAAGCCGCCGCCAGCAAACCGGCAACGACTGAGACCGCGCCATCGCAACTCGGCCTGGCCAACGGCAAGGTACGCATCACTCATCCGGATCGGGTGATCGACGCTGTCAGTGGCACCACCAAAATGCAACTGGCGGAGTATTACGCCAGCGTCGCCGAATGGATCCTGCCGCAACTCAAGGATCGCCCGGTGGCGCTGGTGCGTGCGCCGGACGGCATCGCCGGTGAACTGTTCTTCCAGAAGAACGCCGAACGTCTGGCGATCCCAGGCATCACCACGCTGGACAAGGACGTGACCGGCCAACCGGTCATGCTGATCAACAACGCCGAAGCGCTGATCGGCGCGGTGCAGATGAGCACCGTCGAACTGCACACCTGGAATGCCACCACGGTTGATCTGGAAAAGCCCGATCGCTTTGTCCTTGATCTCGACCCGGATCCGGCGCTGCCATGGAAAAGCATGGTCGAAGCCACTGCGCTGACCCTGACGGTGCTGGATGAATTGGGGCTCAAGGCTTTCCTCAAGACCAGCGGTGGCAAGGGTATTCATTTGGTGGTGCCCCTGACCCGCAAGCTGGGCTGGGATGAGGTCAAGGACTTCAGCCACGCGATCGTCAGTCACATGGCAAAGCTATTGCCAGACCGGTTTTCGGCGGTTTCCGGGCCGAAAAATCGCGTCGGGCGGATCTTCATCGATTACCTGCGTAACGGACTCGGCGCTACTACGATTTGCGCTTATGCCGCGCGGACGCGCGAAGGCTTGCCGGTCTCGGTGCCGCTGTTTCGCGAGGAGGTGGCCGAGATCAAGGGGGGCAATCAGTGGAATGTGCACAACGTGCATGAGCGCTTGGCGGAGGTTGGCGACGAGCCATGGGCGGACATGAAGAAAACCCGTCAGAGCATCACCGCCGAGATGCGCAAACGGGTCGGCATGAAAAAGTGATCAGGTGTCGCGCAGCAAGTCGTGGGCGTTGAGCAGTTCGAAGGCGATCTCGGGGTTGTTGTTGAGACTACGACGAATCGCTGCCGGGATAGACTTTCGAGTCTTGCGGCAGAGCCCTGGAAGTTCCTCGATCTGAATATCGATGCCCAACATGGTGCGTACTTCGTGGAAACCTGGCGAGACTTCGACACGAATACCCAACTGCTCGAACATACGTTTTTGCAGATGCTGGAGGTCGGCGAGGTCTTTGAGTTGTTCCAGGCGCGCGAGGAGGATTTTTTCTTGCTCGCGGGTCAGCAGCAAGATGCGCAAATCCGCATCCGGCATTTCCAGCAACGGATCGCGCCCGCAATCGCAGGCGCCGGGCGGGCAGGGTGAGCGCATTGGCGCAAGAGTCGTCATGGCCTCCATCATAGAGGCCGTCGGACCGTTTTGCCTATGCGCCGTCAGTTGCCGTCCATCGGCCGCCGCATCCTTGGCAATTACTGATTCAGGCCTTCGTAATGCACCAGAATCGCGTTGGCCAGGTCTTCATCGCTGGCATCGATGCCGGGATTGTCCTGACGAACCTGTTGCAGCACTGACTCAAGATAAACCCCACGAATGGCCCCGCCGCTGGCGACAAATGCAGACAAGTCGTCACGGGCTGGAATCACCATTTTGTGATCCTTGAAGGTCGAGTACAGCGACGCGGAGACACCTGCCGAGGTGGCGACATCGCCCGCATCAACACGGGCCAGCGCTGAACCGACTGGCAGGCATAAGAGTAAAGAAGAAACGAGCACTAACTTGCGCATGACGGTATTCCTCCACAAGCGCGAAGCAAAAAGGGAAGTACTACATAACGTCAGAGGGGCGCAGCGGGTGGTAGTTCCGTAGAGGTTTATGAGAGAGACGCGGGCAACGCCGTGTGGGTTGCCCGGTTGCATGGTGGAGTCAGATTACCCCGCAGGCCATGCGGTCGCCGCCACCGCCCAGGGGCTTGGGCATGTCGGAATGGTTATCGCCGCCGGCATGAATCATCAATGCATGCCCTTTGACTTCGGAGATTTTTTTCAGGCGTGGGGCCAGCACGGGATAGTTGGCGATACCGTCAGCGGTTACGTAAACCGCCGGCAAATCACCCAAGTGGCCGTCAGCGTAAGGGCCCAGATGTTTACCGGTTTTTTGCGGATCAAAGTGTCCGCCGGCTGCCAGTGCGGCGCCTTTAACGCCATCCTTCACACCGGCCTCGCAACTGCCGTTCTCATGGACATGAAAGCCATGCACGCCGGCGGGCAGGGATTTCAGGTCGGGGGTGAACAGCAGGCCATAAGGCGTCTCACTGATAGTGATAGCCCCGATTGCCTGTGGTGCGCCATCGGCGCTGACCAGGTTGATCGCAACTTTTTCGGTCGCCGCCTGGGCCGTGCCGAGGGCGAAGGTACCGAGTAAACCCAACCATAGTGCGCGTTTCATAAGCGTTTCCTTTTGCTGCACGAGTGTTCAGAAGGATCGATTCAATAGCTCTTGAGAGTTAACGGGCGATGAAGGCTGGATCCGACTGCCTTGCAAAATGAGACTCATCGCACAATCCGAAAGTTTTGCCCGGGTTGCCGCCCCGCCCAGACACTCGTTGACACGCTCTGACACGGCAGACCGGCACAAATGGGCTTAACTCAAGGTCTTGCAAGGCTTTTCGAGCGTTCCCTGGGAGGATTTCACGGTGTCGATAAAATTGCGTTTAGTGTTGCTGGTTGTTACCAGCCTGCTGACGGCGTTGATCGTAAGTCTGGTCAGTTATGTCGGCAATCTGCGGATGGCCTCGGCGGTCAGCGACAACGTGGTCAGCATGAGTGCGCTGCGCAACCACATGGAAGCCGACATGATGCACGACGCCCTGCGCGCCGATGTTTACTCGGCAATGCTGGTGGGGTTGGGCAAAAGTACCGGCACGGCGGCCGAAGTTCGCGATTCGATCAACGAGCACGCCGGGCATTTCCATGAGGTACTTGATGAAAACCTCAAGTTGCCGATCAACCCGACTTTGCGCACGGCGCTGGAGCAGATCAAGCCGAGCCTCGAAACGTATATCAACGCAGCCGAGCGGATTGTCGGGCTGGCGCTGGACAACCCTGATGCGGCGCAGCAGCAACTTGGCACGTTCAACACCGCGTTCAGTCAACTCGAAGAGCAGATGGCGGCTCTAAGCGAACAGATCGAAACCAATACCCGACAGACCAGTGAAGGTACCGAATCGGCGATTCGAAGTGCAAATCTCGCCCTCGCGGTGGTGCTGATCGCCAGTGTGTTATTGCTGCTGGCACAGGGACGCTGGGTGATGCTGAGCATTTTGGGGCCGCTGCGGTCGGCCAGCCGGATTGCCGAGAGTATCGCCCACGGCAACCTCAGTGAACCGATTGCCGAGCCGTCCGGTAAGGACGAGGCCAGCGTATTGATTCGCACCCTGGCGACCATGCAAAGGGATTTGCGCAACATGATCGACGTGGTGCGGCGCAATGCCCATGGCGTCAGCGGCATGAGCGAACAATTGAGCCACGGCTGCCATCAGGTCGCCGACAGCAGCCAGCAGCAAAGTGTCGCCGCCGGGACCATGGCCGCAGCGGCCAGCCAGATGACCGCGAGCATCGAGGAAATCACCCGTCACGCCCAGCGCGCGTTGGGCATGGCCAATCAGGCTGAATCATTGGCGAAGAATGGCGGGCAGGTTATTCATCAAGTAGTCAACGACATGGACGATATCGCCCGCTCGGCGCAGCAGTCGGCGCAGGTGATCCGCACGCTGGATCAGGAATCCGAAGCCATCTTCAACATCATTCAGGTGATCAAGAGCATCGCCGACCAGACCAACCTGCTGGCGCTCAACGCCGCGATTGAAGCGGCCCGGGCGGGCGAGCAGGGCAGGGGGTTTGCGGTGGTGGCGGATGAAGTTCGCAGTCTGGCAGCGCGGACCAGTGCGTCCACCCAGGAAATCGCCGCGATGGTCGCGCGCATCCAGCACAGCACCCGCGAGGCGGTCAGCAGCATGGAGGCGGGTGTGGCGCAGGTCGACAAGGGCATGGCAGTGACGGCCGATGTCGAGCGAGCAATTCGCGAGATCCTCGAGGCGACGTTGAGCACCACGCAACTGGTCAACGACATTACCCGCACCATTGGCGAGCAGAGCCAGGCCAGTAACGAGATTGCCCATCAGGTGGAAATGATTGCGGGGATGTCCGAGGGCAATAGCCGGGTGATCGGCCAGACGGCGAATACGACAGATGAGCTGTCGAGCCTGGCGGGGCAGTTGGCGCAGTCGGTGGATCGGTTTCGGTTGTGACAGTGGGGTTGGGCAATTGTATTTTTGGTGGCTGATCTGCCTTCATCGCGAGCAGGCTCACTCCCACAGTGGGCGGTGCAGTTGCCTGAGTTGCGTTAACACCGCCCAACCCCCTGTAAGAGTGAGCCTGCTCGCGATTGATTAATCTGAAGGAGATTTAGTCCAATCAGAACTTGAACGCCTGCCGCCCCACCAGCAACCACTTGCCGTCCTGCTTCTGCCAGATCTGGAAGTTCTCGATCTCGGTCGGCACCACTTCAGTCCCCTTCAACGCCTGCGCGGAAAAGTGGTGACGTACCAGCGCTGTGTCGCCGGACAGGGTGATGGTCTGTTTTTGCATCTTGAGGGTCTTGAACGCGCTTTTGCCGGTTTCGATGTCGGCGATGAATTCTTTCTTGTCCTGAATCTTGCCGCTGGAATGGCCGTAGGTCAGGTTACTGGCCGTCAGAGCGTTCAACTCGGCGATGTCTTTGTGCAGCATCGCCTGGGTCAGATGATCGACCGCTTGGGCGACATCTTTTTCCGCCGGTGCGGCAGCAGCCATGGCATATCCGCTGAAGGCGCAGAGAAAACCGATCAGGAGTCTGGTCTTGGTCATGAGGTGTTTCCTTGTTGTTATCGGGTTGATGACTGATCAATTGTTTTGAATTTGTCAGTCATCGTACAACTTAGCAGATTCTTTATGGATACGGCAGCTGCCGCACGCACTGAATCGCCAGGGTATCTATACTGAAAAAGGTCGACGGCTGCGGGCACAGCCTTCGCCGGTTCATGTTCAGCGCCGGTTGGCCGATAACGCCCAGAGCGGAAAAAGACTCTCAAGTCGGGAACAGACGCGCGGGTTTGCCCTGACGTGATATTCTTCGCGCCAACTTGGTTTGACCTTATTCAGTTTGCTTGCCTTTAGGGCGGGCCGACGGAATCCCTGTCGCTCAAGTAGCTGAGCCAATAATGATAAGAAGTCAGTTCAGAAGGGACATTAACTGGGGTCGATGCAGCATGTCGGCCTTGTGTGCCCACCCGTCAAAATTGAAGTGTGCCGGAATCTGCGACGCCAGCCTGAGCGTCATCAAAGCGGATCGCATACAGATAAAAGCGGCGGGCGGAAGGCGTTTTATCATAGGTGCAACAGATGTTTAAAAAAGTGAACACGGCCTTGCTAGGGCTGGCTTTGTCGATGGGGCTGACGTCCGTTCATGCGGCAGAGGCCAAGAAAGTTGACGTACTGCTGATCGGCGGCGGCATCATGAGCACCACCCTGGGTGTGTGGATCAATGAGCTGGAGCCAAGCTGGTCGATGGAAATGGTCGAGCGCCTTGATGGCGTCGCCCTGGAAAGCTCCAACGGCTGGAACAACGCCGGTACCGGTCACTCGGCTCTGGCTGAGCTGAACTACACCCCGGAAGACGACAAAGGCAACGTCACGATCCCGAAAGCCGTCGAGATCAACGAAGCGTTCCAGGTGTCCCGTCAATTCTGGGCCTGGCAGGTTCAGCAAGGCGTTCTGAAGAACCCTCGCTCGTTCATCAACACCACTCCGCACATGAGCTTCGTGTGGGGCGATGACAACATCAAGTTCCTGAAAAAGCGCTACGAAGCCCTGCAAGCGAGCCCGCTGTTCGCCGGCATGCAGTACTCCGAAGACCCGGCTGTGATCAAGAAGTGGGTTCCGCTGATGATGGAAGGGCGTGACCCGAACCAGAAAATCGCGGCCACCTGGAGCCCGCTGGGCACCGACATGAACTTCGGCGAAATCACCCGCCAGTTCGCCGGTTACCTGCAGACCAAGCCTAACTTTGACTTGAAACTGTCCAGCGAAGTCCAGGACATCACCAAGAACGAAGATGGTACCTGGCGCGTCAGCTACAAAAACCTGAAAGACGGTACCAAAACCGAAACCGACGCCAAGTTCGTGTTCATCGGCGCTGGCGGCGGCGCTCTGCACCTGCTGCAGAAGTCGGGCATTCCTGAAGCCAAGGAATACGCTGGCTTCCCGGTTGGCGGCTCGTTCCTGGTGACCGATAACCCGGCCATCGCCGAACAGCACCTGGCCAAGGCTTACGGTAAAGCCTCGGTTGGCGCTCCTCCTATGTCCGTTCCGCACCTGGACACCCGTGTTCTGGACGGCAAGCGCGTCATCCTGTTTGGCCCATTCGCGACCTTCAGCACCAAGTTCCTGAAAGAAGGCTCGTACCTGGACCTGCTGACCAGCACCACCACCCACAACATCTGGCCTATGACCAAGGTCGGCATCAAGGAATACCCGCTGGTCGAGTACCTTGCTGGCCAACTGATGCTGTCGGATGAAGACCGTCTGAACGCGCTGAAGGAATACTTCCCGAACGCCAAAGCTGAAGACTGGCGCCTGTGGCAAGCCGGCCAACGCGTGCAAATCATCAAGCGTGATGAAGCCGCTGGCGGCGTGTTGAAACTGGGCACCGAAATCGTTGCTGCACAAGACGGCTCCATCGCCGGTCTGCTGGGCGCCTCGCCAGGCGCATCGACCGCTGCACCGATCATGCTGAGCGTGTTGCAGAAAGTCTTCAAAGACAAAGTGGCAACGCCAGAATGGCAAGCCAAGCTGCACCAGATCGTTCCAAGCTACGGCACCCAGCTGAACAGCGATCCAGCCAAAGTGGCTGCCGAGTGGGCTTACACCGCCAAAATCCTCGAACTGCCGACTCCACCCGTGATCGGTCAGGCTGCTGCTCCGGCTGCACCTGCAGCTGAAAAAGCTGAAGCTCCGAAGGAAAACGCTGCACGTGACATGGCTCTGTAACTAGACGCCTGACACACAAAGCCCACTGAACCGGCGACGGTCAGTGGGCTTTTTTGTGTCTGTACCGTGGGCGGACGTTCAGGCTTTGGCGGTAGCCAGATAAGCCCCAAGCCGTCGCCCCATCTCTTCACCCAGCGCCTGCAATCCGCTTAACGGGCGCACCATTACTTCGAACTCGACAATCTTGCCGTGCTCATCGAAGCGAATCATGTCGATGCCCTTGAGCTCCTTAGAGCCGACTTTGGCGCTGAACTCCAGAATCACATTTAACCCGTCAGCCGTGGACAGTTCCCGGTGATATTCAAAATCCTCAAACACCTTGAACACCGTGTTGAGGATCATCGCCACCACCTGCGCGCCGGGATAGGGCGTGTGCGCCATCGGTGAGCGAAACACGGCGTTGGCATCAAGCAGCGTGGGCAGGGCGCTCAAGTCGCCGGTACGGATCATCTCGTGCCAGCGATTCAGGGATTCGGCAGCACTGGGTTGCAGATTCAGGTCAGTCATTTGCACCTCTGGGTTTTTATTGTTCTTCGACTCTAGATCAAAGCGCTGGCAGGGCAAGCTTGTTGTCGCTGCCTGAATACCACCCTATGACAGCTCCTACAGATCAGATCCCATCTGATACGCTTTTTTCGTTTCAATCTGCCTCTGTAATCGGTTCAGATGCAGGATCAAAATGCCCCGGCAGTTCGGTCACTCGCGACAGTCCTTCATCCCGAAGCGTCCAGTGCACCGCAAGCTCAGCATTGAGGAGAGCAACATGAACAAGATGGCGTTTTTTCTGGGTGGCTTTTTGGTACTGACCATCATGATTGGCCTGCTCGCGACGATTTCTCCGGTCTGAGGTGTGCGCTTCAAATGACGGCCACAGGTGTGCCGCGCAAATCGTGTTTAAATGCCGCGCCTCACACCTGTAAATGGATTTCAGCCCATGGCCGAACCTCGTATCCGCGCCCTAGCTCTCTGTGTTTTTCACCACAACGGAAAAATTCTGGTTAACCAGTTTCGTGACCCGGCGAGCCGGCAAACCTGTTTCCGACCTATTGGGGGCGGAATCGATTTCGGCGAGACCAGCGCCGAAGCGATCGTGCGCGAAGTGCAGGAAGAGTTGGGCCTGTCCATGACGAACCTGCGCCTGCTCGGCACCCTCGAAAACCTGTTCATCTACAACGGCAAACCGGGACACGAAATTGTCCAGGTCTACGATGCGATGTTTGCCGACGCCAGCGTGTACGCGCATACGCAGATTGAGGGTCATGAAAGCGACGGCGCTCCCTTCACCGTGCGCTGGCATGTGGTGCCGAAGGGATTGGGCGAACTGCTGAAGAGCGCCGGATTGCTGGATTGATAACGGACTCACGCCCCTTATTTGCCCTGGCGGCGCTCGACGCCGTCAGGGTTGCCGATATCCAGCAACCTCCTTTCCGCCAGTACATTCTCCAACGCCTGACGTTCGACTGGCTTCATTTGGTGCTCGCGCTTTTTCAGCTCCAGCAGGATCGGGCTGGACCAGGTGCGGTAGGTCTGTTCGATGTTGCGGCGGTACGTCATCAGTCTCTCCTTGATCAAGAGCCCGGTGTGGCTGGCAGGGGCTCTGTCCGATGAGGAAGTAACGTTAGTCGAGAATCCCTGAAGTCGCGAATCCACCGGTTTTGTGTAGGAGCAGCCTTCGGCAGCTCCTACACGGTTTGGCGGTGGGATCAATCTTCGACCTTCATCATCGCCTGCACACCTTCCCACGCCTCGGCGCGCATGCGTTCGATATCCAGCCCCGGAATCACGCCGTTATCCACGACCACACGGCCGCCGACCAGACTGTATTTCACTGTGATCGGTTCGCCCGCCACGACCGGTGCGACGGCGCTGTCGTGGAAACCGTAGAAGCGTGGGTGATCGAGACTGTAGATCACCAGATCCGCTGCCTGGCCGATTTCCAGCGTGCCGACCGCGCCCAAACCCAACACCTGCGCGCCGCCTGCCGTACCCCAATGGATGACGTCTTCTGCCGTGGTCGCCGAAGCGCCTTGTTCGGCGCGGTGGATCAGCCACGCGGTGTTGGCTTCGCCGACCATGCTTCCGGATTCGTTGGAGGCCACGCCGTCGACGCCCAAGGAGATCGGCACGCCCGCCTCATACATTTGCGGTATGGGCGCGACGCCGCTACCCAGGCGCGCATTGCTCACCGGGCAGTGGGAAATGCCGGTGCCGGTTTGCGCGAGCATGCGGATTTCGCCGGGTTGCAGATGCACGGCGTGAGCGAACCAGACGTCGGGGCCAAGCCATTCGTGTTCGGCGACGAATTCCACCGGCAGGCAGTTGTATTTTTCGCGGCAGAAGTTCACGTAGTTTTGCGTCTCGGACAAGTGCGTGTGCAGACGCAGACCGAGGCCGCGAGCGGTGTGGGCCAGTTCACGCAGCAGGGTGGGCGGCAGCGAGAAGGTCGGCGTGGTCGGCGCCACCACGACACGTCGCATCGCATCCGGTGTGTCCTGGTGATACAGCGATTTCAGCCGTTCGATGTCGCCGACCATTTGCTCCAGACTTTCCGGTTGCAGGGCAGTTTTCGAGAAGCCCGGATGAGCGCTGGCGGACTCCAGTGCGCCGCCACGGCACAGGACGAAACGCAAGCCGAATTCATCGGCCAGATCGAACAGCAAATCGCCGGTCTCGGTGCTGCCGTGGGCGTGGTAGAGGTAGTGGTGATCGGCGCAGGTGGTGACGCCGGACAACAGTAACTCGACCATGCCCAGCCGCGCGGCGATTCGTGCCAATTGTGGCGTGAAGCGGTTGAGGCGCGGGTAGGGCACGCTGGCGAGCCAGCCTTGCAGATCCTGATTCAAGCCTTCGGGAACGGCTTTGAGCAGGTTCTGAAACAGGTGATGGTGGGTGTTGATCCAGCCCGGATAGACCACGCAGTGGCGCGCGTCGATCACCCGTTCGCCGGTATATGGCTCAAGGTTGGCGGCCATTTCAGCGATCCGGCCATTGACCACGCGGATGTCCACGGCGCCTGCACGGGCACGCGGGCCGCGCAGGCCGGTCATGACCGCGACCGGGTTTTTGATCAGGATGTTTTGCAATTGAGTCATGGCAGGCTCCAGTTCAGAGGATGTGCGAGGCGGACTTGCTGGCGGTGGAGTCGGGCACGCTGACGCCATTGAGCGCAGCATTGAGCAGCACCGACACCAGGCAGGCGATGACCACGCTGCTGTGCAGGAACGGCTGTGACCACTCGGGTAATTGTTTGAACAGGGTGGGTGCGAGCACCGGCACCAGCGCGGCGGCGAGGGTGAAACCGACGATCAGCACGTTGTAGCGATTGCGCTCGTAGTCGACTTTGGCGAGGGTCTGAATCCCCGCCGCCGCGACCACGCCGAACATGGCTATGCCGGCGCCGCCGAGGGCTGCGGTCGGCATCGAGGCGATGATCGCCCCGGCCTTCGGCACCAAAGCAATCGAGCACATGAGCAAGCCGCTGACCGCGACCACCCAACGGCTGCGCACGCCAGTCAAAATCACCAGGCCGACGTTTTCCATGAAGGCAATAAACGGGAACGCAGCAAACATCCCGGCGATGGTGCTGGCCAGACCGTTGGCGCGCAGGCCGTTGACCACCTGCTTGTCTTCCACGGGTTTTTCGACGATGTCGCCGATGGCCACGAACAGCCCCATCGACTCGACCATTTGCACGATCATCACCACCACCATGGTTGCGATGGGAATCAGGCTGAAGGTGGGCAAACCGAAGTAGAACGGATAGGGCACGGTCAGCCACGGCGCTTCTTCGACGCTGTGAAAACTGCCCATGCCCAGGCCATACGCCAGACCTGCACCGGCCAGCATGCCCAACAGCACCGCCATATTGCGCAGCATCGGGCTGCCGTAACGGTTAACCAGCAGAATGGTCAGCAACACCACCACCGCCACACCGAGAAACGCCGGTGCACCGAAGTTGCTCGTATTGCGCCCGCCGCCGACCCATTCATAGGCAATCGGGAACAGCTGCAAACCGATCACGGTGACGATGCACCCGGTCACTACTGGCGGGAAAAACCGCCGCAATCGACCCACGAACGGCGCCATCAACATGGTGAAAACACCCGCGCCGATCACTGCCCCGCAGACGCCGGCAAACCCCACCTCCGGGTTGCTGCCGATGGCGATCACCGGGCCGACGCTGCTGAACGCCACGCCTTGCAGAATCGGCAGACGCACGCCGAACTTCCAGAACCCGACGGTTTGCAACAGGGTGGCGATGCCGGAACAGAACAGCGTGGTGCTGATCAGCGCCACCGTTTCGGCATGGGACATTTTCAAGGCACTGGCGACAATCAACGGCACGGCGATGGCGCCGATGTACGAGACGGCCATGTGTTGCAGGCCGAGGGTGAGCATCTGTCGTACCGGGAGAATGCGGTCGACGGGATGTACGGTGGATGCGGTTTGCGATGGGGATGTGGCTGACGACATGGGGAAACACCTCTGGCTGTTTTTATGCGGTAGAGAGGGGTATTCGTCTGATGCTTGCGAACCTGGGAACACTGAAGATCGGTTGTTGGAATGAGCGCTTGGAGTGAAGGGGAGCCTGTGGCGAGGGGATTTATCCCCGATCGGCTGCGAAGCAGTCGCAAATGCTGTGCATGCGGTTTGTCTGATCAACCGCGAGTTCAGGTTTTGGGGGTGCTTCGCACCCCATCGGGGATAAATCCCCTCGCCACAAGTAACCTCATCACAGGGTTCATTCCATAGATTTACAGTGCCTGATCGGCATCAGTCATTCGTGCCCGGAACCGCCATCCACCGGCTCCGATGCCTTGTTCAGCCTGCCAGGCAGGCGGCAAAGCCCTGGTTCAGCGCCGCGCGGTCCAGGTCGCGGCCGATGAACACGATCTTGCTCGAGCGCGGCTCCGTGCCCCACGGGGTCGAAGCCCTGAACTCCACCAGGCTGTGTACGCCTTGCAGCACGTAGCGTTGGTCTTCATTGGCCACCGCCAGCACGCCTTTCATGCGGTAGAGGTTGTCGGCCTGCGAAGAGCGCAGTTCACTGATCCAGCGGTGGAAGGCCATCAGATTGACCGCGCCGTCCACGGCGATGCCGACCGAGGACACGCTTGGGTCGTGTTGGTGGTCCGCTTCTTCGTGGTGATGTTCGTGGTCATGGTGGTCGTGCTCATCAGTGCCGATTTCCATCAGCTTCTGTGTGGCTTCGAAGGCGCCGATACCGAGGATTTTCGACAGGTCGATTTGCGCATGGGTGGAGGTCACAAGATCCGCCGTGGCGTTCAATCCACGGATTTTGCCGCGCAGGGTTTCCACCTCTTCAGGGCTGACCAGATCGACCTTGTTGATGACGATGCGGTCGGCGCAAACGATCTGGTCCACGGCCTGATTGTCGACGCCGTCCAGTTGCAGATCTTCCAGATGCTGGGCGATGTGCTTGGCGTCGACCATGGTCACGATGGCGTCGAGTTCGACTTCATCGGCAATCGGGTCGTTGATGAAAAAGCTCTGTGCCACCGGGTACGGATCGGCGAGGCCGCTGGTCTCGATCAGGATGTGATCGAGCCGCACCGGGCGCGCCACCAGTTCACGGACGATGCGTACCAGGTCCTCGCGAACCTCGGCGGTGCAGCACACGCAACCGTTGACCATCTCGTAGATTTCTTCGGTTTCCGAGCTCAGCACTAGATCACCGTCGATGCCGACTTCGCCGAATTCGTTTTCGATCACGGCGATTTTGCGGCCGTGGTTTTCCTTGAGGATGTAGTTGAGCAGGGTGGTTTTGCCAGCACCGAGGAATCCGGTGAGGATGGTGACGGGGATTTTGGTGTTCGGGGTTGGGGCGTTGAAGGGGGTGTTCATCTAAAGCTCCTTACCTGTGTTTTTGTCGGAGTGCGATCAACTGTGGGAGCGAGCCTGCTCGCGAATGCGGTGTGTCATTGAGCGGTGATGCCGACTGACCCACCGCTTTCGCGAGCAGGCTCGCTCCCACAGGGTTCGGGGTTTTCGCGCCAGCGGGTGGCAGTACCGGCATCGAGCCCGAACAGGTCGAGCACCCGGCCGAGGCTGTGGTCGACCAATTGCGCGAGATTTTCCGGGCGGGCGTAGAAGGCCGGCACCGGCGGGGCGATGATTCCGCCCATTTCGGTGACGGCGGTCATGTTGCGCAGGTGGGCCAGGGTCAGCGGGGTTTCGCGGGCCATCAGCACCAGCGTGCGGCGTTCCTTGAGGGTGACGTCGGCAGCGCGGCCGATCAGGCCCGACGAGGTACCGGTGGCGATCTCCGCCAACGTGCGCATCGAGCACGGCGCAACCACCATGCCCAGGCAGCGGAACGAACCGCTGGCGATCCCGGCGGCGACGTCATCGGCGCGGTGGTAGTGGCTGGCCAGGGCGGTGACGTCAGCGAGTTTGTAGTCGGTTTCGTGGGCCATGGTCAGCAGCGCGGCACGGCTGATGATCAGGTGGCTTTCGATGTCGAGTTCGGCGAGCAATTGCAGAAGACGCACGCCGTAGATGAAGCCGGACGCGCCGCTGATGCCGACCACCATCCGCTGACGGTTCATGACTGCAGCCCTTTGATCAGTTGCCGGGCGCGTTGGAGCACGTCCTGATCGAGTTGCGCCTTGATCCCGTCAAAACCCGAGCCGCGTGTGGCGTCCAGACCCATGCGTGACGTGGTGCCGTTCGCCGAAGACGACGGATCGAGCGGACTGCCGGGCAAGCCGTCGATGGTGAAAATATCCAGGTGCGGCTGGAAGTGCGTGGCCAGCGCCCACAGCACTTGGCTGTCATCGCTGATGTCGATATCGCTGTCCACCGCGATCACGGTTTTCAGGTACGGGTCCCAGCCGAGCAAGGCCAGCATGATCTGCCGCGCCTCGCCGTCACGGCTCTGATCCAGCGCCACATAGCAATGGAAATGCGTGCCGGAGTTCGGGTAATGCACGGCAGTGACGGCGGGGAAACGCGCCTTGAGCTTTTCGCTCATTTCCGCTTCACGGGGCAGTCGCGCCAGCGTCAGATGTTCGGCGTAGCGGCCACCCATCACGTCGACCAGCCAGGCGTCCTTGCGCCGCAGCAGGGTATCGACACGCAGCACATTGTTGGTCGAGCGATCCGAGGAGTAACCGCTGAACTCTCCGAACGGGCCTTCCTCGGCGTAAGCCGTCGGATCAATCGCGCCTTCGAGCACGAATTCGGCATACGCCGGTACACCGATGCCGTAGCGTGGCGTCTTGACCAGCTCCAGCGGCGCGCCGAACAAGCCGCCCGCCACCGCGCGTTCATCGCTGCCGTAGGGTAAACGTGCAGCAGCGGCGAGCATGAACAATGGGTGCGCGCCGACCACCATGGCCACCCGCAACTCTTCACCGCGCTCGCGGGCGGTTTGCAGCATCCGCCACAGGTGTCCGCGTGAATGCAGGCTGGTGGCGAGGGCCTGACGGGCATGGCGCATCGAGCGGTGATAGCTCATGTTGGCGATGCCGGTGACGGGGTCTTCGGCAATGATGATTGCGTTGGTGATGTACGGGCCGCGATCGCTGTCGAAGTGCTTGAGCATCGGCAGCAGCGCCAGATCCAGCGTTTCACCTTCGAACACTTCATCCAGCACCGGGCCGCTTTCCACGAAACGTGGCGGGATTGGCTGGTTGGCACGGGTCTGGAAGGTTTCGTGCAGCTGCGCCGGTGTGACGCCAAACATTCGGGCAATGCGGGTGCGGGAGGCGAACAGATTGGTCGCCACCGGCACGCCGAGACCGCCGACGTTTTCGCAGATCAGCAGCGGATCGCGGCCCTGTCCGGCAAGGGCGTCGACCAGGGCGGTGACGTCCTGATCGGCAGAAAGCGCTTGGGTGATAGTCAGCACATCGTCCGGGTATTCACGGCGATAGGCATCGATGAACGCGTGAAAGTCCTGAGAGTCGCCGAGCGTCGAACGGGTCATGGTTTCACCTCGTAAAAAGCAGGCACGCAGGGGTGAGTTGGCAATCAATCGACAAGCCGTTGGCCTGCCGGTCGAACGAACGCCGGATCATCTTCGTGCCTGTAAAGTCGCTGTGTGCCTACAGATAAGTCGTGGTCAGGCGAATATCTGCCTCAACCAGATCCTTCGGCGGTGGCGTCGGTTCGATCCCGCACAACCGGGCGATGTTGTTGCCCAGGTAGTCTTCCAGATGATCCTCATCAATCCCCAACCCCTGCGGCGCCGGCGAGCACAGCACCTCCAGTTCACGCAGCCACATGCCCGGTTCGTTCGGCGGTGAATCGGTGCCGAAGACGATCTTGTTGCGCGGCAGTTCCTTGGCGAATTCGACGATCCGCGACTGGAAGCACCAACCGGATTCGCAGTACACGTTCGGCGTGTCCATGGCCATCCAGAACGCTTCGAACGAGTAGTTGCCACCAGTCTGGATACCGAAGTGGCCGATGATGAAATTGACCATCGGGAACTCGCGGATGATCGGGTAGAACATGGTCGGAATCGTGTACGGGCCGTCGCCGGTGTGGATCAGCACGACGATGTTGTACTTGGCGCAGACTTTCATTGCCGGACGCAACCAGTCCAAGGCCCGATCCGGGCGATAGCCGTGCATGTTGGCGTGCAGTTTGAGCATCTTGAAACCGTATTCCTTGATGTGGAATTCCAGCTCCGCCGCCCCGTTTTCCGGCCCCCAGCGCGGGTTGAAGTTGAAGTTGCCGATGAAGCGATCCGGGTACTTCATGCAGAGCTCGGCGATGTACGACATGTAATCGCGCACGCCCTCACGCCCCCGGCGGTTGCCGTCGCGATAACCGGTATTGCCCGGTGGCGGCTGGATGAAACCCATGTCGATACGGCGCGGCTTGCCGTTGATCATGTACGGGCCGTCCATCAGCTTGAGCATGCGTTCGCCGGTGAACGGTTCGCCGGTGTGGCGCCAGGCCTCGTCGACCAGATTGGTGGGGTGCAGATGGGTATCGATAATCATCGCTTCAGCTCCTGGCCAGTTGGGTGGTGACGGGGCGCTTGAGCTGCGCCTCTGCTTCAGAAACGGAACGCGGTGGCGGGGTTGGCTCTAGGCCGATCATCCGCGCGGTGTTGTTGCCCAGGTACTCTTCGAGGGTGTCCTCGTCGAGGTTCAGGCCTTGCGGCGGTTCGTGGCACAGCACTTCGAGCAGACGCAGCCACATGCCCGGTTCGTTCGGCGGGGTGTCGGTGCCGAACAGAATCTTGTGCGTTGGCAAGACCTTGGCGAATTCGACGATTCGCGATTGCAGGCACCAGCCGGATTCGCAGTAAACGTTGGGCAGCTCCATTGCCCATTGCATCGGTTCGAACACGTAGACGCCGCCGGTCTGCACGCCGAAGTGGGCCATGATGAAATCGACGTTGGGGAATTCCTTGATCATCGGCACCCATTCGGACGGGATGCTGTAAGGGCCGTCGCCGGTGTGCAGCTTGACCGGGATGCCCAGCTCGGCGCACTTCTCGAAGCAAGGACGCACCCAGTCCAGTGCGCGATCAGGCCGGTAGGCGTGCATGTTGGCCTGCATCTGGACCATCTTGAAACCGTGTTCCTTGACGTAGCGCTCGATCGCCTCGACGCCGTTCTGCACTCCGCAGCGCGGGTTGTAGACGAAGCAACCGATGAAACGGTCGGGGTAGGTCTGGACCATTTTCAGGGTGTAGGCCATGTAGGCGTCGATGGATTCGCGGCCCGAGAGTTCGCCGTCGGTCCAGGTGTAAATCGTGTTGCCCTGCGGCGGCTGAATGAAGGCTTTGTCGATGCGGCGAGGTTTGCCGTTGACCATGTACGGGCCATCCATCATCTCCAGCAGACGCTCGCCGGTGAACGGGTCACCGTCATGCCTCCAGGCGAGGTCCACCAGATCGGTGGGATAGCAGCTGATATCGATGATCATTGAAGTCGATCTCCTGATAGCGGGGAAGGGAGCCTTGCGGCTCTCGGCATCCACGTCCCGGGTAATCGGCCATTTCTATGCGCTGGACACGCGCATTCCCTCGCCTGTTTGCATCCGGCCCGGGTGGGTGGCTGCTGGGGGCGAGTATTGGAAAGGGGGGAGCGTTTCGTACAATATTAATTGGGCGCGGTGGTGATACTTGGGCGATATGGTTTTGGTTTTTGTGGTGATTGTGCCGAACCCTTCGCGAGCAGGCTCGCTCCCACAGGGGGATTGCATTCCAACTGGAGAAATGCGGTCAAACTGTGGGAGCGAGCCTGCTCGCGAAAGCGTCAGTGGTGTGTATGCAAAGCCAACTGCTTGATCACTTCAACCACCGGCCCAACCCGCTCAGCTTGCCCATGCGGCCACACCGCATACAGGTTGTAATGCGCCGCAATCTGCGCCTCGTTCAACGCCACTAACCGCCCATTGCGCAATGCATCGGCAGCCAATAATCCCCGCACCAGTCCGGCACCCACACCCGCCTCGGCGGCGGCAATCAGATTGGCCGCATTATCAAACACCACCCGCGCCGGGGGTTCTACCGGAGGCATCCCGGCCGCATCCAGCCACGGAATCCATGAGCGCCGCGTATACCCCAACAACGGCAATTCCAGCACCTGCGCCGGACTCAATGGCAACTGCAACCCATAGCGCTCCAGCAGCTCGGGAGAGGCCACCGCCAACACCCGATCGCCACAGATCTGGGTCATTTCACAGTCGTCCCAATCGCCATAGCCATAACGCAGCGCCAGATCGACCCGCTCGAACGTGCTGCGATCACTGCGCGGCATCGACAGCAGCGTCACCTCGTAATCCGGCAAGCCATCGAGCAGTTGTGGCAAACGCGGATTGAGCCAGCTCTGCGCCAGTTCACTGTCGACATCCAGCGTCAGACGTTGCGCCACGCTGCGATTTTTCACCGAGGACAGTGCCCGATCAATCTGCGCCAGACCATCCGACAGCACGCTGGCAAACAATTGCCCGGCATCGGTGAGATTGCTGCCGCCACCTTCACGCACGAACAACGGCTGGCCGATGAAATCTTCCAGCGCGCGGATCTGCTGGCTGATAGCGCTATGAGTCAGGTCGAGCTTGCGCGCAGCGCTGGAGAAACTGCCGCTACGCGCTGCGTGGATAAACGCGCTCATGGACTGCACCGACGGGTATCGCTTGTACATGTTGTTAGTCCTGCTTACACCGGTTGGCAGAAATCGTCGCTGGCCGCGTTTTGCCAAGGGTTCCAATAATCGGTCACCAGGCCCGCACAAAGACGGGCCGCTCTTTTGGAGCCTGACAATGATTGCATTCACGGTTAACGGCGAACGACGCGAGCTGGATGAGGCGTCCCCCTCCATGCCCTTGTTATGGGTACTGCGTGATCAACTGAAACTCACCGGCACCAAGTTCGGTTGCGGCATGGGCCTTTGCGGTGCCTGCACCGTGCATCTGGACGGTGTCGCGGTACGTTCCTGCCAAATGCCAGTGGCCGCCGTCGCGGGCCACAGCATCACCACCATCGAAGGTTTGTCGCCAACAGAAAACCATCCGCTGCAACTGGCCTGGATCGCCGAAGATGTGCCGCAATGCGGCTACTGTCAATCGGGGCAGATCATGTCCGCGGCCGCGCTGCTCAACACCGGCGCGGCGGTGACTGACGATTCGATCCGCAACGCCATGTCCGGGAATATCTGCCGCTGCGGCACTTACGGGCGGATCAACAAAGCGATCAAACGCGCGGCGAATGCGCCGAAGGAGGCGTGATGAGCCTCATCGACGATCGCGGTATCGAACTGCCGCGCCGGGTATTTCTCAAGCAAGCCGTCACCGTGGCTTCAGGTTTGGCGATTGCCCTGTATCTGCCGTCCGGCATCGCCGCCACTGATCCGAAAGCACCAGCCCCTGCCCGCGAATTCGAACCCAATGCCTGGGTGCGTGTACTCCCTGACGGCACGGTGAAACTGGTGGTGCACAAGCACGATTCCGGCACCGGCACGCAAACGGCGCTGGCCGCGTGCGTGGCCGAGGAACTGGACGTCAACCCGATGACCGTGCAGGTGATCACCCCGGAGGATCCGTTTTTCGAAACCTACATTCACCCGGTCTGGAAGGTGTTCTCGACCGGCGGCAGTACCAGTGTGTCGCTGGAATACGACCGTTTGCGCATGGCCGGTGCCACGGCGCGGGCGTTGTTGATCGCGGCGGCGGCCAAACAGTGGAAAGTCAGCCCCGACAGTTGCGCCACCGAAGAAGGCCGGGTCGTCCATCCATCGAGCCAACGCAGCCTCGGTTACGGCGAACTGGTTGGCGTGGCGGCGCATCTGCCGGCGCCGGCCAACGTCAAACTGAAGGATCCGGCGCAATTCAAGTACATCGGCAAACTGCGGCATAAACGTGATGCCGCAGCCAAGGTCTGCGGACGCTTCAAATACAGCATCGACGTGCAATTGCCGGGGATGCTGGTGGCGGTGATTCAACGCGCCCCGGTGGTTGGATCGAAGGTGATCAGCGTGGATTCGGTGGCCGCTTTGCAGGTGCCGGGTGTGCGCAAGGTGATCGCTATTCCGGGGCGGCCCGATGTGCTCGGCGGCAATCTGGAAGGCGTCGCCGTGCTGGCGGAAACGTTCTGGGCGGCTCAGCAGGGGCGCAATGTGCTGGAGATCAAATGGAGTGATTCGCCACTGGCCGGGTTCGACAGTGCAGAACTGTTCAAGGTACAAGCGGCGGCCATTTCTGATCCGAAAGCACAAACCGTCAAAGCCATGACCCACGGCGATGTCAGCGGACAATGGGCGGGCGCTGCGAAGCTGATCGAAGCCGATTACACCATGCCTTACAAGGTGCAAAACCCGCTGGAACCGATCTGCATCACCGCGCTGGTCGAGGATAAGGCGATTACTTACTGGGGCGGCGTGCAGGTGCCGTCCTCAGCGCTGGAAGCGGCGAAAACCGTGTGCGGTATCGACAAGGCTAATGTCACCATCAACGAGCTCGTATCCGGTGGCAGCTTCGGTGCACGGGAGGCCAAATACTGGTTGTTTGAAGTGGCGTATCTGGCGCAGCAAACCGGTGTGCCAGTGAAGTTGCTCAACAGCCGCGAAGATGAAATGCACGCGCTGTTCTATCACCCGGCCACGCTGCATCGGGTCAAAGGCGCGCTCGACGCCCAGGGCAAACTCACTGCGCTGCAACTGCACGCGGTGTCGCCCGCCTCGCCGGAGCAGTGGGAACCGGGTTACTTTGAGCGCCCGGATCACATGGATTACAGCACCACCGAAGCAATCACCGCATGGGACTTCGCCTATCGTGCGCCGCATCTGGATTTGAACTGGGTCAAGCACGAAAGCGGCGTGCCCAGTGGCTGGTATCGCTCGGTGAGTTTCATTCCCAACGTGTTCGCCGTGGAGGGCTTCATGGACGAACTGGCCCATGCGGCGGGTGCCGATCCGCTCGCATTCCGCCTGGCCAATATGCAGGAGCGGCCACGCCATGTGGCGGTGCTCAAGCAAGCTGCCGAGCGCGCCGGATGGGGCCAACCGCTGCCTCCGGGCACGGCGCTGGGGCTCGCCACCAATCAGGGTTACACCAGTTTTATCGCGGTGGTGGCGAGGGTTGCCACGGTCGATGGCAAGGCCAAAGTCGAGAAGCTCACCTGCGTGGTCGATTGCGGTCTGGCAGTGTCGCCGGGCGGCGTCGAGGAGCAGATCTATGGTGGGCTGATGTGGGGTTTGGGCCATGCGTTGTTCGACCGGCTCGATATCAAACAGGGCAGCGTGGTGCAGAGCAATTTCCACGACTACCGTGTCACGCGCATGTCGGACATGCCGGCCACTGACATCGTCGTGCTGGACGGTGAACCGAGCAAACCCGGCGGGGTCGGTGAGCTGGGCAGTCCGTCGGTGGTGCCAGCCATCGCCAACGCGTTGTTCGCGCTGACCGGTGTGCGTCAGCGCTCGACGCCGTTGAGCCTGGGGTAAGCCGCCATGGACCTGCGTCTACTGCGCTATTTCATGGCTTTGGCTGATGAGTTGCACTTCGGGCGTGCCGCCGAACGCCTGCATATCTGCCAGCCGCCGCTGAGCCAGCAGATTCGCTTGCTGGAGGAGGAACTGGGCACGCCGCTGTTCGAGCGCAGTCATCATCGGGTCGAGCTGACAGCGGCGGGGCAGATGCTCAAGGAGCAGGCGCCGCTGGTCTTCGAACAGCTTGAGCGGGCGCTGGATCTGACCCGCCAGACCGGGCGTGGGCAACTCGGCGAACTGGAAATCGGCATGATCAGTTCAGTGATGGTCGGTGTGCTGCCCAAAGCCCTGCACCTGTTCCGCGAGCGTTATCCGCAGGTCATCTGGCGCTTGCACGAGATGACCCCGGCGGCGCAGGTCAAGGCGTTGAAGGAGAAACGCATCGATGCCTGTGTATTTCGCGTCGGCTATGACGATCCGTTGTTGCGCAATGAATTGCTGATCTACGAACCGATTCATGTGGTCATGCCGGCAGATCATCCGTTGGCCAGCCTAGAGGTGCTGGCCCCGGCGGATCTGGCGCAGGAACCTTTTGTGGCGCTGGAGTTGAAGCAGTCGCGGTTTGCCCACTTCCTTTATCAGTGCTGCATTCAGGCCGGGTTCACCCCGCAGATTCGCCAGCAGGTGATCGAAGTGCAGACCTTGCTCAGTCTGGTGCGCGCGGGATTCGGCGTGGCGCTATTACCCGCCTCGATCGAGCAGTTGGCGCCGGCGGGGCTGGTGTTTCGGCGGCTGACCCCGGCGCTGCCGGAAGTGCCGCTGTACGCTACCTATCGCGCTGATGATGCTTCGCCGGTGCTCAAGTTGTTTCTCGATACGCTGCGTGAACTGGTCGAGCAGTGACCCCCTGTAGGAGCTGCCGAAGGCTGCGATCTGTTGATCTTGATCTTAAAAAACAGGATCAAAAGATCGCAGCCTTCGGCAGCTCCTACAGGGATGTGGGTTGTGTGAGATCGAGGCGCACGATCGCGCACGGCTGCGGTCGTAACCTTCACATGGCCGTATCACTTGTGGAGATCCAATGAGCCAGGAAGTCCTGACCCGCGAAACCAATCGTCGCCAGTTGCAGCAGATCATCGCCGGGCTGTCGGATGGTGTGATTCTGCTTGAGCTGGATCAGAGCATTCTCTGGGCCAACGAAGCGGCGCTGGCCATGCACGGCGTCAGCCGTATCGGTGAGCTGGGCGCTAACGCCGACGAATACGCCAAGCGTTTCAGCCTGCGGTATCGCAACAATCACATGGTGCCACCGGAGAACTATCCGATCAGCCGAGTGGCGCGCTGCGAAGCCTTCAGCGACGTGCTGATCGAGGTGTTCGCCGTGGATGACCCGGAGCGTGTCTGGGTCCACAGCGTGCGCAGCATGGTGCTGACCGATCGCGAGGGTCAGCCCGAGTCGCTGGTGCTGATCATGAGCGACGTCACCGATTGGGCCAACGCCGAACACCGCTTTGAAAAGACTTTCAATGCCAACCCCGCACCGGCAGTGATCTGCCGTCTTAGCGACTTGCGCTACATCAAGGTCAATCCGGGGTTTCTGGAAATGACCGGTTATACCCGCGATCAGGTGATCGGTACGTCGGCGTATGAAATCGACATTCTTGAACAGGCCGAACAAAAGGATTTGGCCATTCAGCGTCTGCGTGATGTGGCGACGATTCCTCAGATGCAGGCCGAATTGCGCCTGCCCGATGGCGGCAGCAAACAAGTGATCGTCGCCGGGCAACCGCTGTTGCTTAACGATGAGCAGTGCATGCTGTTTTCCTTCGTCGACATGGAGTTGCGGCACAAGGCTGAGGTGGCGCTGCGTCAAAGCGAAGAGCGATTTGCCAAGGCGTTCCGCCTGACCCCGGTACCGATTGTGGTTTGTAGCGCCGATGAGCAGCGGGTACTCGACGTCAATCAGGCGTTCCTCGATACGCTGGCCTATGACAGCGACGACGTGCTGGGCAAAACCGTGACGCAGCTGGAGTTTATCGACGACAGCGGGGCGCGTGCACGGTTGCTGACGGCGCTGGAAAAGAACGGTCGGATTGATCGGGTCGACGTGCGGGTGCGCAAGCGGGATGCCGATCTGCTGGAGTGCGCGGTGTCTGCCGACACGGTCAATATTCAGGATATGCCGTGCTATCTGCTGGTGCTGATGGACATCACCGAGCGCAAGCGTACCGAGCTTGAGCTGGTCGCGGCGATTGAAGAGGTGATGAAAGACGCTTCGTGGTTCAGTCGCACGTTGATCGAGAAACTGGCCAATGTGAAGAGGGTCAACTCGCCACAATTGCCGAGTATGTCGTTCACAGATTTGACGGCGCGTGAGCGCGATGTGCTGGGCTTGATCTGCGAAGGGCTGGCGGATAAGGAGATTGCGGCGCGGTTGAAACTGGCGCCGAACACCGTGCGCAATCATGTGGCAACGGTGTATTCCAAGCTGGATGTGCACAGCCGCAGCGAGGCGATTGTCTGGGCGCGGGAGCGGGGTTTGTTTTCCGGCGGGGGGAACAAGGGACAGCGATAAGGTGCAAATGCACTAGTTCAATCGGTGCAAATTAGTGTGTTGGTGTTAAGGGGCTGTTCTTAGTCTGTTGGGGTGCGATACGAGTCTTTTCTGGCTTGGGATCGTGTCCCTTCGAAATGGCTTAAGGAACAGTTTCAATGATGAATCTTGCGCAGTTGCGTGCGCGGCTGGAGCAGAGTTTTTCGCCGCTTGCCTGTGATTGTTCCGTGGATGGGGATCATTCGCTGACGGTGAAGCTCTATCATCCGGTGTCAGGGCAGGTGGATCTGGTGATCAGTGGGCTGAAGCTCAAAGCATTGCGTACGCCGGAGTCGGTGGACGCGTTGATTGAGGAGTTGCGGTATGAGTTGGAGAGCAATTCTTTGCGCGCATCGACTGACACTGATTTGGCTTAGATCTCTGTGGGAGCTGGCTTGCCAGCGATGTCATCGGTTTGGGCGGTGGGGTTTTTGCTGATTGAGTAGATATCCGGTTTGAGTACATATCCGTTGCTGCGGTAACGGCTGCTTAGGGTTTCGCCCTTACGGCGACTCACTTTTTTACAAGCGCCTAAAAAAGTAAGCAAAAAACGCTTTGCCCTGACGTTCGGCCCTCGCTGTGGCTCGGGTTCCCTCGCTGCGGGATTGATCCGGGGGCATCGCCTCCGGTTTGCTTCGCTGCACCTCCTCTCGATGTGTTCGACTTCGTCGAACGGTCGCTGCGCTCCCACCCCCGGATCAATCCCTCCACTCAGCCTGCCGACGGGCCTTTTAGATCAAGAGCCGTACTCGAGCTTGCGCTCATTGTGTTGAGTGGGGCGGCATGCGCCGCGTGCGGGGTGTTCTTATTTCCTTGTGGGAGCGGGCTTGCTCGCGAAGGCGGTTGCCTGGTAATCATCGCCTGAGTCCCAACGCAAAATCGACAGCCATAACACCCCGATACGTCCGGTTTACTGGCGCTTGCAAGCGTCTCGTCTATAAAGAATGAGTGGTCAGGTCTTGCGTGGCCGGTTCGGTCGCGCAAGTTGGTCTCCCATTTATCGCGGGTCGTCCTATGAACAATCTTGGGAAACGCGTGTTGCCGTTGGCTTTTCTTGCAGTTTTATTGGCCGGTTGTGCCAGTCCACCACCACCTCCACCCGTAACGCCACCTCCGCCGCCGGAGCGTACCTGCCAGGTCATCGAGAATACCGAGGTGGCCGGCGACGCTTATGTGGATGAGCAGGTGACTCGACACATCACCACCACCCGTTGCGTCACTCAATAGCACCCGAAGGGCGCAAGTCCCGGGTTGAGCGGGTTGTGCGGGTGGCTGATCTGGTCGCCACGGCGGTGTCGCCCGTGGCGGTGGCGGTGGCGGTGGCGTTGCTGGCGGGCGCGGAGTGTCTGGCCTTGCGATGGCTCTCGGTGCACTTTGGCGGGCAATTGCCGAAGGTGCTGAATGCCTGATCCAGAATTAGCAGACTCTTGTGGCGAGGGGATTTATCCCCGATGGACTGCGCAGCAGTTCCCAACTTTTAGGGACCGCTACGCGCTCCATCGGGACGGTGCGACGTTTCGCTAAATCCCCTCGCCACAGGTCAGTCTTGGGTCAGGAAAAGGGGGTCAGGACAGGAATCCACCGTCCACATTCAACGCAACACCCGTGGTATAGCTCGACGCATCACTGGCCAGGTACAGCACCGCTCCAGCCATTTCACTCGGATCGGCCACACGCTTGAGCGGAATCTGTGTCAGCGCCTGTTTGAGAATCGCGTCGTTCTTCACCAGTGCCGAGGCAAACTTGGTGTCGGTCAAGCCCGGCAGCAAGGCGTTGCAGCGGATGCCGAACTGCGCGCATTCCTTGGCGAAGACTTTGGTCATGTTGATCACCGCCGCTTTGGTCACCGAGTAGATGCCTTGGAAGATGCCCGGCGAAATACCGTTGATCGACGCGACGTTGATGATGCTGCCGCCACCGTTTTCGCGCATCAGCTTGCCGGCTTCCACGGACATGAAGAAGTAGCCACGAATGTTCACGTCGACGGTCTTCTGGAACGCGCTCAGGTCAGTGTCCAGTACGTTGCAGAACTGCGGGTTGGTCGCGGCGTTGTTGACCAGGATGTCGAGACGGCCGAACTGTTCTTTGATCCCGGCGAACACCTGGCTGATCTGCTCCATCTCACCGATGTGGCAGGCAACCGCAGTGGCCTTGCCGCCAGCCGCGATGATCGCGTCGGCGACGTGCTGGCAGCCGTCGAGCTTGCGGCTCGAGACGATCACGTGGGCGCCTTGCTGGGCCAGCAGTT
Organism: Pseudomonas sp. LBUM1652; assembly: GCF_059716105.1. Lineage (NCBI taxonomy): Bacteria > Pseudomonadati > Pseudomonadota > Gammaproteobacteria > Pseudomonadales > Pseudomonadaceae > Pseudomonas > Pseudomonas sp. LBUM1652. Next base: position 2,572,779 of record NZ_CP166804.1, read on the forward strand.
TGGCGATGGCTTCACCGATGCCACGGCTGGCGCCGGAGACGAAAGCGATTTTGCCGTCGAGGTCGAACAACTGAGTCTTGGACATAAGGGTTCCTTGGTGTGGGCCGTCAGAGGCTCGATTTCGCAATGACCTGCAAGCTCATCTGCTCCAGCAGTTTGTTCATCTGAATGAACTGCGCGAAGCGTTTGTCCTGGGTCTGGCCATGGTAGAAGCGGTAGTAGATCTGCTGCACGATACCGGCCAGGCGGAACAGGCCGTAGGTGTAGTAGAAGTCGTAATTGTCGATCTGGATGCCCGCACGTTCGGCGTAGTAGTCGACGAACTCGCGGCGAGTCAGCATGCCCGGGGCGTGGCTCGGCTGGCGGCGCATCAGTTGCACCGGCGCCGGGTCACCGGCCTCGATCCAGTAGGCGAGGGTGTTGCCCAGGTCCATCAGCGGATCGCCGAGTGTGGTCAGCTCCCAGTCGAGCACGCCGATGATCTGCATCGGGTTGTTCGGGTCGAGGATGACGTTGTCGAAGCGGTAGTCGTTGTGGACGATGCTCGAGATCGGATGGTCGGCCGGCATCTTGTCGTTGAGCCAGGCTTTGACCGCTTCCCAGTGCGGCGCGTCCGGGGTCAGGGCTTTTTCGTAGCGTTCGCTCCAGCCTTTGATCTGGCGGGCGACGTAGCCTTCGGGTTTGCCGAGGTCACCGAGGCCACAGGCCTTGTAGTCGACTCGGTGCAGTTCGACGAAGCGGTCGATGAAGCTTTTGCACAGCGCTTCGGTTTTCGCTGAATCCAGACCCAGTTCCGGTGGCAGTTCCGAGCGAAGAATGATCCCGTTGACCCGCTCCATCACGTAGAACTCGGCGCCGATCACCGCTTCGTCGGTGCAGTGCACGTAGGCTTTCGGGCAATACGGGAAACCGTCGCGCAATTGATTGAGGATGCGAAATTCACGGCCCATGTCGTGGGCGGATTTGGCCTTGTGGCCGAACGGCGGCCGGCGCAGAACGAATTCCTGCTCCGGGTATTCGAGAAGGTAAGTCAGGTTCGACGCACCGCCGGGAAACTGGCTGATCGCAGGCAAGCCGGTCAGGCCCGGTATGTGTGCCTTGAGGTACGGATCGATCAGGCTGGCATCGAGTTCTTCGCCAGAGCGGATACGGGTGGACTGGTCAGTAAGCGCCATGCTTATCCCTTCTGCTTATTTTGGAGGCCAGACATCATTGGCTAATCTAATGGCGCGCTACGGTGCTCACAAGCGCGGGTCGGTCTTATAGGTTAGCGTGTTGCCGGATAATCACCTTTGGGAATGTGCAGGGCGGGCCACAGCAGACTAAGGTTTAGCGGGTATGCCGTGTCCAACAAGGAGTCGGGAAATGGGCTGTCCGCAAGTCTGTGCCACTGCCACATTGCAATGCAGCTTCGGTGCCGCTCCGTCGATGCTCAATGTGCTGCCGGTCAATCGCACGCTGACTGGCGGGATGCCTGCAGCGAACATCATGGATCACATCCCCTTGGTCAATATCCTGCCGTTCGGCGTGTGCACGAGCCTGGCCAATCCGATGGTGGCCGCCGCCACGGCGGCTGCGCTGGGAGTGTTGACGCCAATGCCGTGTATTCCGGCGACGGCCACACCGTGGATTCCCGGCGGCGCACCGACGTTGTTGCTCGGGGGGATGCCGGCGATCGATGCCAACAGTACGTTGATGTGCACCTGGGCGGGGGTGATCAAGATTGTCGTGCCGGGGCAGATGCAGATGTTGATTCCCTGAGCCTTGTGTTGAATGTGACGGCCTCTTCGCGGGCAAGCCCGCTCCCACAGGGTTTTGCGGTATCAGTTCGATTGTGCGTACAGCACCGGTCACTGTGGGAGCGAGCCTGCTCGCGAAGAGGCCAGTGCTGCCAATAGAGAACCATCAGGCTTGCTGCGGATCCGCCCAGCGCTGATACCACCACCGCACCCGCGAAATCGGCTTGCCATCGGCCCCCAATGGCCGGCCATCCTCGGCAAACCCTTGCTCTGGCTCCATCAACTGCCCATTCACATACCGCGCCTCCACCGCTGTTTTCCCGTTCGGATGAAAGCGCTGATAGCGCCCCTCACGCACGCCATCCCGATAAAACTCGGCCTCCGCCACTTGCCCATCCGGAAAATAATTCAACGCCTCGCCATGCAACAAGCCGCGCCGATACGTCGCCTTGCGCTGTAAAAAGCCCTCGGGCGCATAAAAACTCGCTACGCCTTGCAGCTTGTCCCGCACAAACGGCATCTGCGCCGAAACCTTGCCGTTGGGGTGATAGAGCAGCGACGTACCCTGCAACTCGCCCTGGCTGTACTGCAAATCCGCCTGTTTGCGCCCGTCATCCTTGATGTTCAACGGGCCCTCGAGCTGGCCATCCTGCAAGCGCCCCTTGAGCTGCTTGTCACTCTGCTGCAAATCCAACGGTGTGATCGCCATGACTTCTCCTTGTTCAGTTGACCTGCACCAGACCGCCCTTGATCGTCAGCATGCCGCCGCCATCGACGGTCTGTGAGGCTGCGCCCTTGTTGGTCAGGCTGATGCCAGCGTCGTTGGTCAGCGTGGTGCCGGCCTTGTTGTCCAGTGAAGTGCCGGCCTGATTGGTCATGGCGGTGCCGGCATTTTGGGTGATTGAGGTGCTGGCCGAAGTCGCCAGATCGGCGCCGCTCTTGATCGTGAAGCTGCCACCGCTTTGCAGGGTCAAAGTGCCGCTGACTTTGATCGTCAGGTTGCCGTCCACCGTCAGGCTGTAATTGCCGGTGACCTTGTCGGTGTAGTTGCCGCCAGTGCTGTGGTTCTGATCGGCACCGACTGTCACCGTGCGGCTGTCCTTCACATCGAGGCTGTCGCTGCCGGTCTGAATCGTCACGCTGCGTTTGCCTTTCTCCAGAGTGACGGTCTCATCGCCGTCCTTGACCGTGCGGGTGCGGGCATTCTGCACCGTGAGGGTTTCGTCATGGCCGACGGTGGCAGTGGTGTCGTTGAGCACGTTGATATTCAGATCTTTCTGCGCCTGCAAAAACACCTCTTCGGCGTCTTTTTTATCCTCGAAGCGCAACTCGTTGAAGCCGCCGCCGCCCTTGGACGACTGAGTCTTGATCCCGGACTGGGTCTGATTGGCCGGCAGGGCATAGGGCAGGGCGTTATCGCCGTTGTAGACGCAACCGGTCACCAGCGGCCGGTCCGGGTCGCCATCGATAAACGTAACGATGACTTCCTGGCCGATACGCGGGATGAACTGCATGCCGAAGCCCTTGCCACTCCACGGCAACACCACGCGTACCCAGCAAGAGCTGGTTTCATCGTTCTTGCCATCGCGATCCCACGGGAACTGCAACTTGATCCGGCCGTACTCGTCGGTCCAGATTTCTTCGCCGGACTTACCCACCACAATCGCGGTCTGCGGGTGCATGCGCGGTTTTGGCGTCAGCCGTTGCGGGCGAAACGGTGTGGCTTTGGGGATGGCTTCGAAACGGTTGCGATAGTGCTCATGGCTGACGTCGTGGGTGACTCGCGTCACCAACCAATCGATGTTCAGACTGGCATCGTCATGCCCGCTGAGGGTGAACCAGTGCCCCGGCACCAACCAGCGACAGTCGCTCTCACCGACAAAGCGTTTCTCTTCGCTGCGCAAGCCGTCGACCCGCTGCTTGGTCAGCGTATCGCCGCGCGCCTTGGCGTTGTAACCGCCCGGATGTTCGTACATGGAAAGTGGCCCGGCCACCGCTTCTGCCTGGTCGTACAGTGAAGTGGTCGGCGTGGTGAATTCATAATCCGTCGCCCGATACACCCCGGCCACCGCTTGCAGGCAGACCTGCCCGGAACGGATGCCGTGCAACTCACGCTGACCCAATCCTTGCCCCAGATACGTGACTGTCGGCCCGTTGGGGATCGGTACGAAGGCGTCGTTGCTATCCCCCAACACCAAGGTGTGCTTGCCTTCATCGTGGGTGAAAAACCAGAAAATCCCTTCCTCCTCCAACAACCGCGAGACGAAGGCAAAATCGGTTTCAGCGTACTGCACGCAGTACTCGCGTGGGGTGTAGCTACCGGTCAGGGAGAGTTTGAAATCGGTAAAACCGTGAGCCTTGAAGATCGTGGTGACGATGTCTGAAGTGGCGAGATTCTGGAACACGCGGTTGTTGCTGGCCAGGGTCAGCCACCACAGCCATGGTCTTAGCAGCAACTGATAGCGCTCGGCAGTCGCATCGGCGGGGAGTTGGCGAATTTCCGCAACGAGCGCGTCGAACGGGCGCAGTTGCGCGTCGTTGTGCAGGGTGGTGGTGACATGGGTGGCAACGGCGCTGGTCAGGGTGAGAGACGTGCCGTCATTCAGACCGTTGAGGGTTTGTGCGCCGAGCATGTTCAACGTTTCGTCGCCGGACAGCGACTCAGGGTAAAGCGCCGACAGCGAAGTGGCGGTCAGAGACAGGCTGGTGTTGCTGTCGGTGGAGCGGGGCATCGAACGTCCTCGCAAGCGTCTTGGATGGGAAGGGCTGGCAATGGTCGCTCCGGACTATGCGCCTCTGGCGGCGAAGGTCACTCGGGCTTCAGGGAAGTGTCGTGCCAGCGACTGCGCAAAAGCCTGGTCGGCGCCATTCAGGGTTTGCGAATAGGTGATTTCCCAACTGATCGACTCATCTGTGGTTGTTATCAGTTTGGCAAGTTTGCCCATGCAACCCTCTTTATAGAGATGTGCACCCAACCAGAATCCTGAAGACGCGTCGGGACATGGCATGCGCGTTATAAACAGTTCGATATGCGAAATTTTTTCCGGGATCTGTGTGCACAGAGAACTCCAGGCCCGTATGAAATTCTCTTCCGCATGGCCGCCCAACGTGTTGTCGACTTTCGGCGAGGTATATTCCACGGGGTAAGTCAGTGAGCGTTTTTGCAACGCAATGTATTGTTCTTCAGCCATTGCCGAGATCATTTTCGAGTGCGCCCCCGCGTCATATTTTCTCTCCATTTCGCGAGTGGCAATCAAGCGTTTGCTTTCCACGTTGGCCAGTTGCTGTGCTTTGACTTTCCTGACTGCGCCGTCGTAGTCATCCAGCCCATATGCCAATCTTTCTCGATGCAGCATCAGCGCTTCATGTTCGTAACTGACCTGACCGGACTTTACGGCCCGGTGCATGCCTTCCCAGTAGTTATGCTCAAGCTTTGCCGGATGCTCATGGATGATCTCCAGCTCTTTCCTCACGTTGGCCCTGACCGGTGGAATACGCGGTGCGGGGTCGAGTTGCAGAACCGTTTCGCCCATCATCGGCGGGGTGGCAGGTGTCTCATAGCTGTTGTTATGAAACGTCACCAGGTAGGTGTCATTGCGATTGACTCTGCAGACGCCACCGACATGGTTCTTGTCGTGTTCTGCCTTGGACATTTCTGCGGTGCACAACGTCAAAAAAGTAGTCATGTCAGGGCCTTGATGAAGTGATTTCAAAGACGATGCATGGAAACGCTCGTGGCGCCTTTTGCGTCAGCTGAAACCCCATATCCGATAACCTTTCGACAGACCCTGACCGTATGCTGCTGCCACGGCGGTCATGCACAGCGCGACGCCCTCACTGCCTTCCAATGAGAACTCGCCGAAATTGGGGTCGAAAAAGAAACAGCTGCTGCTCTTGCCGAAGAATGCCCAAGGCCTGAAAAAGGCCACCGAGTGCCCGCCCAGCGTGCCTTTGATCGACAAAATGAAGTAACGGCAGGACGACGTCAGCACGACCTCGCCGATGGATTTTCCGGCCGCGGCGAAGCTTTGAAAGGCTTCCGCTTTGTGGCTGGCCAGTGTTCCCACGCCACCTGTTCTCAGTGCCGTCAACGTTGCCGGTGAGGGCGACTCCGGCGTGTCGCCACTGATGTCCACGTAGTCACTCTGAAAGTCTGAGGCTTGCCGTGCGGTGTGCTGCTCATGCAGCAAGCCGGTTTTCAGCGTCGGATCGACAATTTCCTTGAGATAGTCGTTGCCTTTTTTCTTGGCGATCAGCCATGCGGTGCTGACGCCGCGACAGATGCCATCGCGATTGTCGCCAACCAGTAGCAAGAAGCTGGATTGGCCAAAGTTATAGACGCCTGCGCCATGTCCCGCAATCTTGGTACAAATAGCTTCGTAGCTCATGTTGCCTCCTTGGTTCCAGCCACACGCCTGTGCCAGGTGCCCCGTGGCTGTGCCGGACTACTCCAACACCCACTCCGCCAACTTCCCCGTCACCTGCGTCATCAACACATTCTCGACATCCCGCGCACCCGCCGCGCTGCATTTGGCGAGCACCGCTTTGACAATTCCCGAATCGAACTCGAACTGTTTGCCCGTCGCCGCCTTGTAGCGGCCACGCAATTTCTCCAGCTTCGCCAGCACAATCCCTTCCAGCGTTGCCTCATCCAGTGGTCGATAGGCAACCACGGTCATGCGCGCCAGAAACGCCGGGCGGAACGCTTGCAGCAAGACTTTATGCAGTGCTTCGTTGAAGGCCTCACTGCCGAGTTGTGCCACTGGTGTATCCAGTAAAAGCTCAGCGCCGACGTTGCTGGTGGCCAGCATCACGGTGTTCTTGAAATCCACCACCAGCCCCGTACCGTCCTCCATCAAGCCCTTATCGAAGACGTTGTAAAACGCCTCCAGCACGTCCGGATGGGCCTTTTCGATTTCATCGAGCAGCACCACCGAATACGGTTTGCGCCGCACCGCTTCGGTGAGTACGCCGCCACTGCCATACCCGACATAACCGGGTGGGGCGCCTTTGAGTTGGCTGACGGTGTGCGCTTCCTGGTATTCCGAGAGATTGATGCTGATCAGGTTGCGTTCGCCGCCGTACAACGCATCGGCCAGCGCATAAGCCGTTTCGGTTTTGCCGACGCCGGTGGGGCCGACCAGCAGGAACACCCCGACCGGTTTTTGCGGATCGGTCAGCCCGGCGCGATAGGCCTGCAAGCGCTGGGCGATGGTATTGAGCGCGGTGCTCTGGCCCATCACTCGTTGGCCCATGCGTTGTCCCAGAGTGCGCACGGCGTGGGCCTCGTCGGCGAGCATTTTGCCGACCGGAATACCCGTCCATCCGGCAATCACAGCGGCGACGGTTTTCGCGTCGACCTGTTCCGGCACCAGCGGATCGTCCTGGCGGATCGCATCGAGTCCGGCCTCAAGGCGCAGCAGTTCGCCAGCCAGATGATCGATACGGCTGTCGGTGGTTTCATCGGGTTTGTCACTGTCGGCACGCTCGCTCAGGTCGAGCAGTTCGCGGCGGGTGTCGAGCAGTTCGCGCACAGCCACGCGCTCTTCGCCCCAGCGGGTTTCCAGTTCGCGGATCGCTTGCACGTTAGCGCTGGATTCGGTTTCAAGCAGGGTGATGCGTTCGCGGTGATCCAGGCCGGTGGCCTGTTCGCGGCGCAAGCGTTCGACTTCATCCTTGAGGCTGTTCTGCCGGTGGCGCAGGCTTTCCAGCGGTGGTGGCACGTCATGCTGGCCGAGGGCGACCCGGGCACATGCGGTGTCGAGCACGCTGATGGCTTTGTCCGGTAACTGACGGCCGGAAATGTAGCGGTGCGAGAGTTTCACCGCTTCGTGGATCGCCGCGTCGAGCACTTGCACACCGTGGTGCTGTTCGAGTTTGGCGGCGACGCCTCGGAGCATTTCCACGGCTGTGGTTTCGTCCGGCTCCTCAACCTGCACAAGCTGAAAGCGGCGGGCGAGGGCGGGATCTTTCTCGAAGTATTTTTTGTACTCCATCCAGGTCGTCGCGGCGAGGGTGCGCAACTCGCCACGGGCCAGCGCCGGTTTCAGCAAGTTGGCTGCATCGCTGCCGCCCTCGGCCCCGCCTGCGCCAATCAATGTGTGGGCTTCGTCGATGAACAGGATGATCGGTTTGTCGGCATTGCGTACCGCGTCGATCACGCCTTTGAGCCGCTGTTCGAACTCGCCTTTGACCCCGGCGCCGGCCTGCAAAAGACCGAGGTCGAGCACCCGCAGACTGACTTCCTGCAACGACGGCGGCACGTCCCCGGCGGCGATGCGCAGGGCCAGGCCTTCGACCACAGCGGTTTTACCCACGCCCGGTGCGCCGACCAGGATTGGGTTGTTCTGGCGGCGGCGAAGAAGAATATCGATGCACTGACGGATCTCGCCGTCGCGGCCTACGATCGGATCAATGCGTCCGGCGTGGGCGTCGGCGGTCAGATCCTGGGTGTATTGATCGAGTACCGAGTCCTGCCTTGGCGCTGGATTGCCTGAGGATGACGCACGCGCACCGACATGCTCACGAGATTTTTCCGTCCACTCCAGCAGATTCGCACGCAGGGCTTCCTTGGGAATTCGCAGCAACGAGGACGCACTGTTAAGCAACAAACTGCGGCGCTCGTCGCGGTCTATCAACGCCAGCAAGAGCAGCCCGGAACGAATGCTGTCGATCCCCAACACACTGGCCTGCACCACCGCATCTTCCAGTAACCCCAACGTGTGCGAAGACAGTGCCGGCGTGCGCGTGCTACCAGCCTTGAACAGCTCCAGAGCCTTGTTGATTTCCGCCGTCAGCGCATCACGTTCCAACCCGAACCGTGGCAACAGAAAGGCAAAATCACCGCCCTCGATGTCGAGCAGCTCCAGCAGCAAATGCTCGATTTCGACAAAGTGATGCCCACGTTGCAAGCAGCGTTGCGCGGCGCGTTCGAGGGCGCGGCGGTTGTCCGGGTTAAGGCGTCCGATCAGGCTGGCCAATTCCATTTCAGGTGATCTCCGGCTGACGAAGACGGGTTTCAATGCGCTGCACGGCGAGGCTGGCCTGACGTTGCAAACCGCCGTTCCAGCTCACCAGTGCCGGCGCCTGACGACTGAGTTTCATCGGCCCGGCACCGCGTATCAGCAGCACCAGCGTCACGTCCAGGTCCGGGCCGAAATACAGCGCGGCAAGGCTGGCCAGTGCCGGATGGGCCTCGCCGTCCGGCAGGAAACGCCCGGCCTGTGCCGAGGGCAGGGGCCCGAGCGTGAGGCGAATGCCGGCGTGTTCATCCCACACTCGTGTACCGGCGACGGCGCTGCGCCCCAGTTGCAGATTGCGCCCGCCGGGCTTGATGACGCTGCGGCTCGTGCGTGGAATCTCGCGCCAGGCGCCTTCGTAGGCGCTCAGCTCGACCGGCACGGCAAACTGCTCGCGCACAATCGCGGCGAACCCGGCCAGGGAGCGGCGGCCATCGGCAAACAACGCTGTGCAGGCCAACACTGCGCAGTCGGGAACCGCTTGGCGTTCTTGTAAAGACTTGGGCAGCAATCCGGTCAGCGCGCGCAGTTGCGCCTGTACCGGCGACGCGCCCGGTGTGACAAAACCGAGAGCGATGCGGTGTTTGCGCATTACCTTGTAGAGCAAACTGAGCAGGCGATGCTGGAACAGATCGAGAAATTCTGCCGGCGCATGATCCTTGGCCCGCGCCCGTTGTTGCAGCCATTCCTGATACGCATAGGGCAGGGGGCCGTCGGGGCCGCCGAGACCGAAGATCGGTGTATCGAGGGTCAGCGGTTCGCCCGGCACCTCGTGCAGGCCTTCTATCTGGCTGGCGGCGAACATCGGCGTCAGTGGGCCGCGCAGTTTCAGCGCTTCCGCTTGCGGTGCGGTGCCGCTGCCCAGGGATTGGGCTTGCGGTTGCTCGCGCTCGAGCAGCAGCAACGCCTGCAACCACTCGAACGCTTGCGGATCGCGGCGCAGACGCTGGCTCAGGGTCAGAGCGACAGGGGCATGCCGGCTTGGGGTTGCCATGCCTTGATCTCCTTGTCTTCCTGCATCAGCACCGTGCGCACAAAGCGATTGGCCGTGGCGTACACCGAAAAGAACTGCGCCAGCACCGCTGAAAACAGTACCGCGCTGCTACCGACAAAATGCTGTGAATCGAGCTGCAATTGCACTTCAAGACCATTGCGCCAACCGCGCCAGGCGTCGACGCCGACATGGCCGATGACCCGTTCGCAGCTCAGACTAAACAGGCCTTCGATCTGGCGCAAAGCGCTGCTTTCATCGCGCAGGTTATGCAGATGCAGGATCTCCTTGAGGGCATCGAGCGCCTGCGGCCCTTCGACCAGTGACAGATGATTGAGGGTCAATTGCGAGACCAGCCGCCAACGCGAATCACCGTCCAGTCGCGGCAAGCTTTGCGGGCTCGGCGAGTTGCGCAGGCGGGCCCAGGCCACCGGGCCGGGACGCTCGAAACCCAGCGGGGTACCGGCGGGCAGGCTCTGGGCGAGGTGCCGATTGGTGCATAGCAATTCGGCGGTCAGGCTGTAATCGGGCAGATCGGTTTGCGGTTCGAAACGGGTATCGACCACGCTCACCAGCAGATCGCTGCCGAGCCGGTTCGGGGTCATGCCGCTGACTCGCCGGGCATGCCAGTAACGTTGTTGATCGCCGCCGCTGTGCTGACTGCCGTAATAGGCGGGTAGCCGCTGCACGCCGGCGCCGGAACTGGCGCGCATGCCACGAATGCTGTGGATTTCGACGCTGTTCTCGCGATGGCTGTCGGCGATCAGGCGGTACTCACTTCGGGTGCCGTCCGGGCGCAGGGGCTCGGAGGTGCGCGGAAACAGGTTGATCACCGGCGCGCAGCCCAAAGCAATGTCACTGGCCTGCAAATGCAAGCGACTGGTCGGCGCACGGTCGAAAACGATGTACAGATACAGCGTCGGGCTGTCACTGGCGACACCGCTCAGCGGCAGATCGAAAAAGTGGAATTTATCCGGGAAGGCGAAGTACTCGGCCAACAGACGCATGCCCGGATGCACGCCGTCTTCATCGGGCAACATGACTTCGTCATCGCCAAAACCGACAATTTTCGGCAAGCCTTTCAGTGCAATCGGCACACTGCCCGGCGACCCTGCCAGCACCTGCACCGCATGGGCGCCGAGCAGGTCGTAAAGACAGGCATTGACCACCGGTGACGCGGCCAGGTGGATGCGCAATTGCTCAATCCCAAGTCCTGCCCATTGGCTTTCGCCAAGGCAGCGCAGGCTCAGGCGCAATGCCGAGCGCGATTGCGCGACACCGGTCAGCGCCTGCGCTTCATCACTGCCGAGCAACAGCGCTTCGCTCACTTCGATCGGCCACAGACACACGGCGGCCGAGGTACGAAAGTGGATGCTCTCGCCTTTGCTGGTGGTCACGAACAGCGGCGTGTCGCGGGGCAGGGGATAGCCCTCGTCGAGGTTGCCTTTGCTCGGGTCTGGCTCGAACTGGACAATCGCGCAGGACGGCAGCGGGCGCATGGCCAATGGATACAGCTGCTCAAGCAGCGCATCGCTGAACTCGGCGTAATCGTCATCGAGCCGTCGTTGCAGACGCGCCGCCAGCAGGGCGAAACCTTCGAGCAGACGTTCGACATGCGGGTCGGGGCATTCGCCGGGGGACAGTTGCAGGCGCCGCGCGACTTTCGGATAGCGCTCGGCAAACTGGCCGCCGGCATGCCGCAGCCAGGTCAACTCCCGTTGGTAGTAGTCGAGCAGTTGCGGGTCAATCGAGTCGCTCATGGCGCACCTCCAGCCCCTGACCGCCGGGCTCGATGACAAATGCCACCGGCCAGTGCTGCTCGCCACTGCGCATCTCGCCGACCAGGCGAATGCTCATTTTCTGTGGTTGCTCGGGCAAGGGATTGACCTGAACTTCGCCCAGTTTCAGGCGTGGTTCGAAATGGGTAATGGCTTCGCGGATGTCCCGCGCCAGGCGACGGCGATCATCGCTGCGTTGCTGTTGCAGCGCACTCCAGTCGGCGATGCCGTAGTCGATTACGCTGGGTGGGTCGGTCAGTGCGCGCGGGCCACGGCGGGTGTTGAACAGGCGTCCGAGCTCGGCGTGCACCGAGTCGAGCAAGTCCTGCCGATCGAACTCCCGCGTGCTCTCGGTCTCGCTGGAGGCGAGGCGTTCGAACAGCGGCGGGAGCATGCCGGTGCCTGCCATGGCCGTCGCGCCGGGTTAGCTGACGAGCTTGTTGGCGGCCATGTCCCACGTCGACGCGGCGGTGCCTTCCTTGGTGCCGTCGTCTTTCTGCGCGGTGAGTTCCCATTTGATCTTGGTGAAGTTCAGCGAAACGGTTTCCACCGGTTTGCCCCCGGTACCCCCGCTGACGCTGACGTTCGACAGCACCACGTTGGTCAGGGTGTAGACGATGAACGGCATCAGTTGTCCGCTGCCTTCGGCGGCGTTACGCCCGATGGTGATGATGGCTTCGGGGATCGGTTTGCCGGCGCAGCAGTATTCGTTGAGGGACGGTGTCGAGCTGTCAATGAACTTGGTCACGGTGAATTCGCCGACGTGGGGTTTGCCGGAGGTTCGCTCCGAGTTGCTGACGTCGTTGGTCACCTGCATCGCCACGTTGTGGCTGTAGGACATGACTTCGATTTTGTCCGCGAAGCCCTCGAGCAGGCTGTCGCCTTTGATGTCGCCGCCGAGGTCGAGAATGATTGCATCCATCGCTTGAAACTCCTGAAAGGTGTCGCGCTAGATAAGGGAACAGCCCCCGCCGTACGTCGGCGGGGGCGAGCAGGTCAGGCCGCTACCGGTGGTGGCAGGGTCGCGACCAGGCGGATCGACGCCGTCAGTTCCTCAAGCTGAAAGTGCGGCCGCAGGAACACCGTGGCCCGATAGGCGCCCGGCTTGCCGGGGACTTCGGTCACGTCCACTCGCGCTTCGCGCAACGGGTACTGCGCCTTGATTTCCTGCGGCGCGTTGTCGTTGATCAGCACGTAATCGGCGATCCAGTTGTTGAGGTAGGTCTGCACGTTGTCGCGGGTCATGAAACTGCCGACCTTGTCGCGCATGATCACCTTCAGGTAATGGGCGAAACGCGAGGCGGCGAGCACGTACGGCAACATCGCCGAGATCCGCGCGTTGGCGTTGGCCTCGTTGGTGTTGTAGACCTTGGATTTGTTGGTGGTCTGGCCGCCGAAGAACACCGCAACGTCGCTGTTTTTCTTGTGGCACAGGGCGATGAAGCCGAGGTCGTTGAGCTCTTTTTCACGGCGGTCGGTGATCGCCACTTCGGTCGGGCATTTGAGCGACAAGTCGCCGGAACTGGTGCGGAAGGTATGTGCCGGCAGGCCTTCGACCGCGCCGCCGCCTTCAGCGCCACGGATCGCCGCACACCAGCCGTACTTGGCAAATGCTTCGGTAATGCGCTGCGACAGGGCCCACGCGGCGTTGCCCCACAGGTATTTGCTGTGGTCGGTGCCGTTGACGTCCTCGACGTAGTTGATGCCTTCCACCGGCGACGTGTCCGGGCCGTAAGGCAGGCGCAGGAGGAAATGCGGCAGCACCAGCGACACATAGCGCGAATCTTCACTCTCGCGGAACGAGCGCCACTTGATCAGCTCCTGGCTCTCGAAGACTTTCGACAGGTCACGGGGTACGGCCAGTTCAGTGAAGCTGTTCATGTCGAACAGCCGTGGGCTGGCGGCGGCAATGAACGGCGCGTGGGCCGCGGCGGCGACGTTCGACAGTTTCTCCAGCAGGCCGATGTCCTGCGGGTGCCGACCGAACGTGTAGTCACCCACCAGCAGACTGAACGGGTGGCCACCGAAGGTGCCGTATTCCTCTTCGTAGATCTTCTTGAACAGCGCGCTCTGGTCAAATTCGACGGCTTTTTCCAGGTCGTTTTGCAGCTCTTTCTGCGTGACATTGAGCAGACGCAGTTTCAGCCGGGTGCTGGTCTCGGTGTTTTGCACCAGCAGATGCAGGCCACGCCATGAGGCTTCAAGTTTTTGCAGGTCGGGGTGGTGCAGCACTTCGTTGAGCTGGGCGCTGATCAGCTCGTCGATCTGGCTGATTCGGTCGTTGATCATCGCCACGGTGTCCTTGTCGATGGCCATGCCTTCGTCAAGCACCTGAGTGGCAAATTCCGCGAGCATGTCGCGGGCGTAATCCTGCTGACTGTCATCGTGGGCCATGCGGCCGTCGAGGATGATCTGGTCGAGCAGTGAAAGTGTCTCGGTTGTACTGTCGCTGGCTTGATTCTTAGCGGCGGCGGGCATGACGAATTCTCCCCTCGGTTAATTGGACAATCAGGCTTGCGGTTCGGCCGGGGCCTCGGCATCAGCTGCCGGGGTAGCGGTGTCTGGGCGAGCCGATTTGATTTCCTGCAAGCCTTCGGTGTTGGCGATCACGTCGCGCAACAGCTTGTCCAGGTCATCGTTGCCGTCGAGTTTGGTCAGCAGGTCACGCAGGCGCTGACGGGCCTCGAACAGACGACGCAGCGGTGTGACTTGCTCCACCACCTTGACCGGATCGAAGTCATCGATGTGTTTGAAATTGAGTTCGATGTTGAGCTTGCTGTCGTCGCCACTGAGGGTGTTGTTGACCTGCAGCGTTGCGCGCGGGGCGATGGAGGCGAGCACCTCGTTGAAATTGTCTCGGTCGATTTCGGTAAAACGCCGTTCAGTCAGCTTTGCCAATGGCTCAAGCGGCTTGCCGGAAAGGTCGGCGAGGATCCCGACCACCAGCGGCAATTCCTTTTTCTCGATGGCGTTGCCGATTTCGACGTCGTAAGTGATTTGCACTCGGGGCGGGCGTACCCGGTCGAGTTTGTGCTGAGTACTTTCTGCCATGACGGCGGACTCCGATGCGATGGGCGGGGGCAATGCATCGGGGAGGCCCGTTCATCGCTTTCCCTTGCTGGACCGTAGGTTAGAAAGGGAGGCAGATGACCTGTCGTTCCTTTGACAAACCTTCTTGATTCGGCTGTAGGAACCGAACTACCCAAGACGCTAGAACAGGTCTATAAAAAAGCAAGCAAAAACATTTTTCGACAGACTCGAGAAAAGGAAAATTCATTTTGTCTGGACGACTTTTTCTAACGTTGGCGTTTGCGCTGCTGGCGGGCTGCTCCTTCTTTGGGCCGAAGGTGGATCTTGACAGCCTGACCCTCGACGTCGCCCCCAAGGCGAATGACGACACGCCGATTGCCGTGGACTTCATTGCCGTCAACGACCCTGACCTGCTCAAGCAACTGTCCGGCATCAGTGCCAGCCAGTGGTTCGCCGGGCGCGAGCAGTACCAGCGCGACTATCGTCAGTTGATGAGTGTGTGGGGACTGGAGCTGGTGCCGGGGCAATTCATCGACCGCCAACCCTTCCCGCTGGAGGGCAAGAAGGCTGCTGGACTTTTGGTCTTCGCCAGCTATAACACACCCGGAGCACACCGATTACGCCTCGATGATCAGCGCGAGGCATGGCTGAAATTCGACAGTCGCGAGATGAATCTGGTCAGCCGGGAAAACTGAAAAACACCGCTCGCCGCCGGCTTGCGGCAGGGTCGAAAGGAGTCGTATGAGTCTGCTACCTGACGCGGTTTGCTGGCACGAAGGCATGCAATTGCTGCCGCAGCATTTTCAGTTGCAGGGGCTGCGCGCCGAAGCGCTCGGCGCGCATCTGGCGCAAGCCTGCAATCCGTGGTTCTGGGGCGTCAGTCATATGGAGTTCGACCCTTCGGCGCTGAGCGCCGGGGTGGTGCGGGTGTTGTCGTTGCAAGGGACGATGCCCGACGGCTTGCCGGTGGATTTGCAGGCCGGTGTCGGGCCGACGCTGGAACTGGACGTCAGCGCGGCGATCGACACCACCGACGATGCCACCGTCACCGTGTTTCTGGCGATCAGCCCGATGTGGCGCGCCGGGCAACTGCTGCCGCTCAAGGGGCGGATGCAATCAGTGGTCGGCGACGCCTTACCCGATCTCACCAGCGGCGAATTCCCCGAATCGATCACCGTATGGCGACCCAATCCTCGCCTGTGTACGCAACTGAACAAGGCCGACTCGATCTGCCTGCCGCTGCTGAAAATCCGCAAGGAGGGCGGCGGCTTTCTGCCGTTGTCCTATACACCGCCGACACCGATCCTGTTGCCGGAATCCGCACTCGCTCGGCGCATCGCCGGGCTCTGCGCGCGGGCGCGGGAGAAGTGCCTGTTTCTCGGCGGCCGCTTGCGTCAGGCGCAACAGGCCGGCAACCAGGACGATGCGCTGGAAATCCGCCGTCAGTTGACCGCGTTGTGGGCGCGTCTGCCGGAAGTCGAAGGCACGCTGAACAGCCGCATCGCTCATCCGCAAACCCTGTATGTGCAATTGCTCGGCATGGCCGGGGCTTGGGCGGCGCTCGATCCGCTGGCCGGCGTGCCGGCGTTTGCGCCGCTGGATTTCCTTGAGTTGCAGCGCGGCTATGACGCGGTATTGCAATGGCTGGAAACCACCCTCGAACTGATCCGTGCCGGCTATCACAGCCTGCCGTTCGAACGCAGCGAACAGAGCTTTTCGATCCAGTTGCCGGACGAGCAGCCGAGCCAGCGTCTGGTCATCGGCCTGCGCATGCCCAACGGTGCCAGCGAGCAAGCCGCGCTTGACTGGCTGCGCGGCGCGATCATCGCTTCGGCGCCGCACATTGCCTTGCTCAGTCGTCAGCGCATGAGCGGTTTGACGCACCAGGCCATGAGCCGCAGCGAGCAAGTGGCCTACAGCGTCGGCGATGACACGCGACTGTTTGTGGTTACCGCCGAAGGCGCGTGGTTCGACGCGCAACTGCCGCTGATGATCGCCGCGCCTGCTGCGAAGCTGACCAGCAGTCCGTGGCAAGTGGTGCTGTTTGTCGCCCAGAACAGTGAAAGTGCCTGATCACACAAGGAACGCCGTATGTCGCAAGGAAGTGCCGCAAGCCTGGGGTTGCAGGACGCACCGTTGAGCAGCGCGTTCCGCCAGACATGGCAGCAATGGCAACAGGACTGGGTGCAATTGCCCAAGGACAGCGAGGACGAAGCGGCGCTGGTCGAGACTGTGGTCGAGCTGTCCACCCAGGCTTCACAACGCTTATGGCGCACCGCGTATTCGCGGGTCGGTGACTCGGCAACCGAACAGGTCAAGGCACTGGTTTATGCGTTCGTTGCACTGGTCGACGAAACCCTGCTGTTCACGCCGTGGCCGGGGCAGGGCGCCTGGCAGGATAAGCCGCTGGAGTCGCGCCTGTACTCCAGCCGTCAGGCCGGCGAGCAACTGCCGGCAGCGATTCAAACCCTTCTCGACGAACAACAACCGACCACCCGCGATCTGGCCAACGTGTATTTGCAGTGCCTGATTCTCGGTTTCCACGGCCGTCTGCGCGGTGAACACAGCCAGGCGCAACTGGAAAAATGGCGTCTGGCGCTGTTCAACTTCGCCTGGCAAGACGAAGCCACCTATGCCGACGTCAGCCGCCGGTTGGTACAACCCTCGCTGGCCACACCGTTGCAGTTGCCGGTACGCACCGCGCTGCCGGATGGCTTTCGCCTGACCCTGGGCATTCTCGCCATGGTGTTGCTGTTGACTGCGCTCGGGCATTGGTTGTGGCGTGACATCGGCCAGGAGCTGGCGCCGTTACTGCAAAGCGGTGAGGTGCAGAGTGCGCCGGAGCAAGACTCATGAGCCCGCTGACGATCGTCGCATGGGTCGTCGCGTTACTGTTGTTGCTGGTGATCATCGGCGTGGCGGTGTGGTGGTTGCGCACCCAGAGCGGCGCGGCGATCCGCAGTTTCTATGCGTCCGTGCGCCATATGGAACGCGACCAGGGCAACCTCGACCGCTATCAACTGCCGTGGCTGCTGATGCTCGGCGACGAAGTGCAGGGCACACAACTGGTAACGGAGTGGCGCCTGCAGCCGACCGACAAACCGGCGTGGTTCGGGCGCTGGTGGTCAGACCCCGAAGGCGCAGTACTGGTGGTGCCGCAGGCCTTGTTTCTGCCGGATGACGGCATGCATTTACAGCGCGGCAGTTGGTGGCGGCTGTTGGGCCTGATCCTGCGGCTACGCAGCAAACGGCCGCTGGACGCGGTGATTTGGACTGTACCGGCCAGTCGGCTGAGCAATCTTGAGCAAGCAACACAGTTGGGGCTGGCCGCGCGTCGGCGCTTCATCGACCTGCTGCAACGCTTCGGGCTAAGCGTACCGGTGTACGTGATTGTCACCGGTCTTGAGGAGTTGCCGGGGTTTCAGGAACTGATCAGCGCCTTGCCGGAAGAGGCCCGCGAAGCCACGTTGGGTTGGTCGTCACCCTATGCGCGCGATGCCGTCTGGCAGGGCCAGTGGAGCGATCAGGCACTGGATCGCCTGCACCGGGCTGTGGCTGAGGCGGTGATCGAAATCGGCACCTTGTCCGGGCAGCTGAGTGCGGATTTATATGCCTTGCCGGATCGTCTGGAGACCTTGCGCCGCGGTTTGCAGAACGTGCTGGAGCCGGTGTTTCAGGGCAATGCGCAAGGTGAAGCGCCGTGTTTTCGCGGCGTGTATTTCACCGCCAACGTGGCCGGTGAAGAGGCGCAGGACGGTTTTGCCGTGGACGACAGCGGCTTGCAGCGCAGTGCGTTTGCCCGGCAGTTGTGGCGCCAGCGCCTGGTTGGCGAGCGAGGTCTGGCGCACAGCGTGCCGCGCCTGTTGCGTCTGCGCCAGCGCTGGCAACGGCTGACTGCGGGGATCGCGCTGGTGGTGGGGGTAGTCTGGGCGGTGGCGATGCTGTGGGTCTGGCAGGCATCGGTCAAGGATGCCCACGAACTGGCGCGGCAGATGCAGGGCGCACAAAAAGGCTACGTGGCGATCAGCGATGAGGCGCAGCGGATCGACTCGACCCGGCGCAACGTGCAGACCTTCTGGCGGGTACTGGAACGCGCCCCGCACTGGAACTATGCCTCGCTGGTTTTCCCGACGTCGTGGTTTTCCTCGCTCGACAACCAACTCGAGCAGGAAGTTTTGCAGTCCACTCAGCGCCATATGGTGGTGCCGTTGCATGACCTGCTGAGCGCGGAGCTGGCGCAAATCAAGGCGATCCGCAGCACCGACCGGCGCAGCAGTGTCGAAAGCGACGACCCGGCGCAGTGGCAGAACTATCTGAAAGCGACCGATCTGGTGGATCGGGCGCTGCGTCTGGAGCAGCAGAACCAATTGTTCAATCAGGTGCAAAACAATCAGCGCACCCCGCTGGACGATTTGGTGCAACTGAGCAACAACGCGCTGTCGCTGAATCTCAATACCGGCACCTTGCCCTATGCGGCTTACTACAATCGGCTGCTGGTGGCAGGGGAAGACGGCAGTTTGCAGGCGCTCGACCTGAGCGTCGACCGGCCACTGATCGTCAGTCATTTTTCCGGATTGATGCAGCGCTGGCTGGATCAGTATTTTCTCGCCGACAACTTTGTCAGCAAGGCCGGTTATCTGAAGTTGCACCTGGATCAACTGGAGGCCGGCAGTGGCAACAGCCTGCGCGATCTTGAAGACCTGACCGCGCTGGTCGACGACCTGCAAGCGGCGATTGCCCTGACCAATGCGACGTGGAGCCGTGGCAAGGGGCAGGAATTGGTGCCGGGTTATGGTGATTTCCTGTCCAAAGTGGGCAAGAGCACATTGCTGGGCGCGCAAGTCCAACAAGACCTCGACACGCAAGCGTCACGCTTGCAGCAGAGTTTCCGCGATCAATGGATCGCCCAGATCGGCTCGCGGGACAACCTGCTGGTGCAGCAAGCCAGCGGGCAACTGGTCTTGCAAGATCAAGTGGTGAAGCTCGATAGCGCAATACAGGCGCTGTTCAAACGTGACTTCGTTTCGGTCGCCCTGCGTGCCAGCGAAGACAACGTCAATATGCAAGGTCAGACCGTGGACGGCGATGACCTCAATGAATCGCTGAAGTATTTCGCCGACTACAACAGCTACATCGCCGAAGAACTGCCACGCATTCCGCCGGACTATCGTGTTGCGGTGCTTAAAGCCGCCGAGCGTGCCGCGGCCCAGGTGATGTGGTTGAGCCTCAAGGATCACAACGATCAGACGCATCCTTACGCCGTGTTCAACGTTCAGGCCGAGCAAGCCATGGACTTGCAGAAGGCCTTCGTCGAGGTGCATCGCCCGGACCTCGCCACGCGCCTGCAAGCGGCCCTCAATCGCCGTGCCATGGCGCAGATTGTCGGTGGTCTGGATGAAATCACCGCGCAACCGCTGTTCGGCGGGCGTGCCGAAATCAGCCAGTGGGACGGTTCGAAAAACCTCGGCCTGGAACTGTTCGGCGCCAGCGATGTGCAGGATCTGAAGCTGAGCCTCAAGCAGCAGTTCAACACCATGCTCGGCATCACTGAACGACGGACGTCATCGTTGCAGTGGCTGATGACGCAGCAGCCCAATCTGTCGGCGCTGGATTATGAACGCGTGACGCAGTTCAGTGCGCTCAACGACGAACTGCGCAAATACAAAGAGGCCAACCCGGCCAGTTCGCCAGCGCAGATCGAGCAACTGGTCAGCCGCGATTTCATCGAAATGGACGTCAATTCCTGCCTGCAAATGTTGCAGACCGCCAACGTTGCGGGGGGACGCGGCACCCTGGCGATGCGCGCGGTGGAGTTGCAACAGGAAGCCATGCAGCGTTGCCAGATGCTGCAAGTGCAACAGGCCGCCGCGGCGTGGAATGAACTGGCCAACTACTTCAATCAATATCTGGCGGATCGCTTCCCGTTTGCCAACGGCGTGCAGATGCAGGACGCCGACCCGGCGCGGGTTGAGTATTTTCTGCAGTTGATCGACAAACGTCTGCCGGTCGCTCAGGCCGGTCTGGCCACCAACCAGACACCGGAACGCCTGGCGGCGGCGGATTTTCTCAACCGCCTGAAGCAGGCCAGCACCTGGTTGACGCCGCTGTTCGTGCGCGACAAGAGCGGCATCCTCGGGGTCGAGCTGGACGTGCGCTGGCGCACTGATCGAGATGATGAACAGGGCGCCGATCAGGTGATTGCCTGGGGCTTGCTCGCTGGCAATCAGCAGATCAGCTATCCGGCAGCCGAGCAACCGAACCTGCGCTGGATGGTCGGCCAACCCATCCGCCTGACCCTGCGTTGGGCGCGCAACGGCAAGGAGCGTCCGGTCAATGATCCATTGCAACCGAATCTGGTGGTGCGTGATCTGGAGGCCGGTTGGGAGTACGGCGGGCCGTGGTCGTTGCTGCGCCTGATGCGCGCGCATTTCTCGGTGCAGCGTCAGCCGAACGTGGATTACACCGATTTCCCGCTGACATTGCGTTTGCCCGTGACCGGCTCGCCCGACAGTGTCACCAGCGACTTCACACGAATGTTCGTGCGCCTGTCGCTGATGAGCCAAGGCTCAAAGCTGCCGCTGTCGATAGCACCATTGCCGACTCGCGCGCCGCGTTCGCCGTTTCAGGTGACCGGCAGTACAGCCGCTCTTGAATCGCAGAAGGAGGACTTGTGAGCCTGCCATCGACTACGTTGCCGGACTTGATTGACCAGTTGCTCACGCCGATCAGCGCGGAGGCGCCTTGCGGCGTCGATCTGCGTTATGAACGCGAGTTCGACCAATTGCGCGACCTGCGTCGTGAAGACGACGCCAGCCTGCCGACCGGCGTCTGGCAATCGACGCTCAAGCGCGCGAACTGGCCGGACGTCGAGAAACTGACCACGACTTTGTTGCTGGAACGCAGTAAGGATCTGATGCTCAGCGCCTGGCTCGGCGAGGCGTGGCTGCACCTGCAAGCGGTGGACGGTTTGCCCGGCAGTCTGGCGCTGGTCGCCGGTTTGTGTGAGCGCTTTCCCGAGCACCTGCACCCGCAGGCCGAGGATGGCGACCAGTCGTGGCGGGTGATTCCGCTGGAATGGCTGGTGCGCCGGTACAGTGAAATATTGCTCACTCGGGTGCCGTTGTTCGGCAGCCGCAACAGCGATTTCGAGGCCTACACCCTGGAAGTCTGGCGGCGTTTGCAGGTACAGCAGGTGCAGGCCAACGACAGCAAGAACGCCAAGACCTCGGCGGAAACTGCGCGCAATGAACAGAAGAAACTCAACGAGCAGATCCGCGCCACGCCGCTGGCCTTCTGGCTGCGCACTCAGGGCAATCTGCTACTGAGCCTGCAACACCTGCAACGGCTCGACACCTGGAGCGATGCCTTTCTGGGGGCTCTGGCGCCGGGGTTGCGCCCCCTGCAGGACACCATTCAGGCGTTGCTGAAACTGGTCCAGGAGTTTATCGCCATGCACCCACAACAACCGGCACCGCCACCCCCTCTGTTCGAAGCACCCGTTGCCGTCGCGCAGCCAGAAGAAACTGCGCCGGTGGCCTTGGCCTTTCGTGAACCGGCCAATCGCGAAGAGGCGTATCGTCAACTGCTGCTGATCGCCGAATACCTGGCGCGCACCGAACCCCACAGCCCGGTGCCGTACCTGATCCGGCGAGGGGTCGAGTGGGGCAACAAACCGCTGAGCGAATTGCTCGGTGAGCTGATCAGCGCCGACGCTGAGTCGCGGCGCTTGTGGACATTGCTCGGCGTACTTTAGTGCACGCGCTGGCTGCTGAGTTTTGGCGGTAACTGGATCGGCGTAAGCACCGGTTGCCCGGAGAAGAACGCCACCAGGTTTTTCCCCACCAGCTCCACCGTGCCTTGCGTGGCTTCCGGCGAGAGACCGGCAACGTGGGGCGTGAGCAGCACATTGCTCAGGGCTTTCAGCGCCTGCGGCACTTGCGGCTCATGGTCGAAGACATCCAGCGCCGCACCGGCAATGCGCCGCTGCTCAAGCGCGGTTATCAGATCCGCCGTGGCAATCACACTGGCCCGGGCGATGTTGACGATGAAACCTGTCGGGCCGAGCGCATCGAGCACCGCACGGGTCACCAAATGCTGAGTGCCGATTCCGCCCGGCGTGGCGACGATCAGGAAGTCCGAGGCCCGCGCCAGTTCCGTCGGTGTCGAGCAGAACGCGTAGGGCACGTCGTTGCGCACCTGGCGGCTGTGATAACTGATCTCCATATCGAAACCGAGGTTGGCGCGTTTGGCTATCGCCAGCCCAACCGCACCCAGCCCGAGAATGCCAAGGCGCTTATTGGCCAGCGACGGACGCATGATCTTCGGCCATTCGCCCCGACGCACAGCGGCATCGCAGTGCGGAATATCCCGAACCAGCGCCAAGAGCATGGCCATCGCATGGTCAGCCACCGACGAGGCGTTGACCCCGGCGCCGTTGGTCACAGTAATTCCCCGGTCGCTGGCGGCTTGCAGGTCGACATGTTCGTAACCGGCGCCAATCACCGTGATGATTTTCAGTGAGGGCAGGGCGGCGATTTCGTCGGCGGTCAGGCCCAACGGGCCACGGGTCAGCACCGCGTCAATGCGCGGGCCATGGGTGGCGATGGCTTGCGCGCGTTCGGCAGGCGTGGGGGCGAGGATCAGGTGAAAGCCCTGATGCTCGAGAATCGGCAGGTAATCATTGATGGTTTCAACGAGTACCAGAACGGTTGCGGGCATTGCGCGGCTCCTGTGATCGTTGTTGGTTCGGTCGCGAAAGTCGTTGCAGAGTGCTCATTCCAGAGCGGTTTGGCAATGGCCGGACGTTGCTCCGTTCCAGCAGTGTAGGAGCTGTCGCGGGGAGCGCGCGGGCGCTTCGTCAGAAGGCTTTCGTGAAGCTTGGCTCAGCAGATCACGTGACGTACTGCGCGATGCCATTGCCGAACGACCAGTTCTCTTTCTTCACTTCCACCAGATTGATGAGCACGTCCTCCAAGCGCACCGCCAGTTGCGTGTGCAAGCTTTCGGCGATGGTTTTGAACAGCAGTTGTTTCTTCTCCACGGTGCGCCCTTCGCTGATGGTGATCTGAATGAACACCACGCCATCGCTGCGCGGGATGCCGAGGTATTGCGGGTCGTAGATCAAGTGCTGACTGTCGTGTTCGGCGAGGATCTGGAAATTGTCGTGCTCTGGCACATCAATCGAACTGCGCAGGGCGGCGTAGATGAGTTCGCCGACGCGCTTGGCGAAGGTGGGGTCGGGGTTTTGTCTGATGTCGACGCGAACGAGGGGCATGGGCAGAGACTCCGCGGGGCAGGGGGACTCATTCACGCTAGACCATTTGGGGCTGATTTGAAGTATCCGGTGCCTGGGTGGACGTCATCGCTGGCAAGCCAACTCCCACAGGGATTCGTGATTTGGCCACGATTGCGTGAACAGCGCATAACCCTGTGGGGGCGGGCTTGCCCGCGAAGAGGCCGGCAGCCTTCACAAAGCACAACTTTTTTACAGCAATCTGTCAGGCGATTCGTCATGTTCTTGGGTTGATAAACGCAATTTGATGCGTCTGTTTAAAGACACCCGAAGTTACGTGCCAATGCCCACAAATTCTTGCGCCGTTGCCTACGCGTACGCCAGAATCCGCCGGCTTGTGCGCCTGGAGGTCGGTCGGTAACTTGGTCTGCATCACTGATTTCCAGTGATCGGGCTTAGCGGCCCGGCTACTCTCAGTTGCACAAGTCTCATCCAGTCCAGGTTTACGTCTGCGCTTGATGGTGGCTGTGCGCATGGCACCTTCGGGTGCACCGGGTTCTGAGAGCTTACCGGTCCGCTAACTTGCGCATAGCCGCCACCCTTTTGCTTAGCGGTTAAAGGGATGTGGCCTTAACAGAGGTAAGCTCATCATGTTCAAGGTAACGCCAAACCCGCCGATCTTCGATCCGGCATCCCCCTACGAATCCCCCAACTCCAAGAAATTCCACGAAGCCGCCGAGCGCGCCCTCGACCATTACCTGGCCCCGTCAGTCGCCGAGATCATGGCCGCGCCCTACGTCCCCAATCGCCTGTACATGGCCAACCCGGCCGCCAGTAACGAAGCCTTGCTGGCCGACGCCAGCGAAACCCTTGGCTCGGTCAACGTCACGCTCAACAACTTCGCCGCACTGCTTGAAGGTACGCATCGCCAAACGGCGCTGGGCATTGCGCAGAACGTGATGCTGGCTGAGCTGGCGGTCAATCAAGTGCTCGATAAATGGGTGCCGGCGCAGTAGACCCACGCGGTGGCGGGGCGTGTAGCTCCGCCACTGTTGCTATGGCGGCTTTGTATGAGGCTGCTTACCCGATTCCCGGATTTTGCCTACAAATCCGCCGGATTCGTCCGCTATCAGGCACGGGATGAATAGGAAATCATGAGGGTACAAAGTAGTCCCGGCAGTCATTGCCAACAGCCAAGGAAGGCGCATGCTTCAGAACGATCGGGAAAATCTGGAACTCGAAAGGCTTCAAAATGAAATTCGTAAACTCGTTGTTGAGAGACTCAAGCTCATGGCGGAGGAAGGCAAATTAAAGCGAGAAAAATTCTGGTATCCAGTCGCGGTAGGCACTGGGGGGCTGACCGCGCTTGCTGCTGTATTAACTCTTTTGATCAAGTTTTAAGTTAACCCGGAAAAGAATAATCATGACCCTAGAAGAACGTGTTGCCAGAATTGAACGTCTGTATCAGGAGGGCACCGAACTTGCTGAAGAAGCGCAAGACCTCTCACCAGCGGAAATCCGCTCAGAGTTATTCAGGTTCAGCATGGGGGCGCTATTTGCCTTGGTAGTGCTCATCATTGGGACGATAGTTCTCCGTTCGCTTTGAAACGTCCTCGGCAAGTTCGGCGCAAGACATGTTTAAAAACGACGCCGAACATACCTGAAGCCGACAGCAATTTCCCCAAAAACGACACCCCTCTGTTCTGCTCCGCACAACCATTCCTCAGCTAAGTCTTTGCTTCTGCTCATTTATCGCGGAGAATCGCGCCCCTGTTTCGGCCGGAGCATGTCTGTCGGTTTTTTCCGACGCGTCCTGACCGAGTGGCAAGTGACCGGAATGCGGAGATCCGACCGGATGAATGATCAGGCCAAAAGCGTCGACCAACGCTTTGATGCAGCAGCACCCGCTGAACTTTCGAGCTGGAATCGCCAGGACACCACCTGGATGTTGGGACTGTTTGGGACGGCCATCGGCGCCGGCACCCTGTATTTGCCAATCAACGCAGGATTGGGTGGCTTCTGGCCGCTGGTGATCCTCACGTTGCTGGCGTTCCCGATGACGTTCTTCGCACACCGTGGTCTGACCCGCTTCGTGCTCTCCGGTCGCGAAGGCGCCGACATCACGGATGTCGTCGAGGAGCATTTCGGCATCAAGGCCGGTGCACTGATCACGCTGCTGTACTTCTTCGCCATCTTCCCGATCCTGCTGATCTACAGCGTGGGCCTGACCAACACGGTTGCCAGCTTTCTCGAACATCAACTGCACATCACGCCACCACCACGGGCGATTTTGTCGTTTGTGCTGATCCTGGGTCTGCTGGCGGTGGTGCGTTGCGGCGAGCAGGCAATCGTCAAGGCGATGAGCCTGATGGTCTATCCGTTCATCGTCGCGCTGTTGTTTCTGGCGGTTTACCTGATTCCACACTGGAATGGCGGCATCCTCGCCACCGCTTCGCAAGTGCCACCACCGTCGGCGTTGCTGCACACGCTGTGGCTGGCGATTCCGGTGATGGTGTTCTCGTTCAACCACTCACCGATCATCTCGGCGTTTGCGGTGGATCAGAAGTGTCGTTATGGCGACAACGCTGACCAGCGCAGCTCACAGATTTTGTGCCGCGCCCACCTGTTGATGGTGGTGATGGTGCTGTTTTTCGTGTTCAGTTGCGTGCTGACCCTGTCGCCGGAGCAACTGGCGCAAGCGAAGGATCAGAACCTGTCGATCCTGTCGTACCTGGCCAACCACTTCAGCAACCCGACCATCGCGTTTGCGGCGCCGTTGATTGCTTTCGTGGCGATCTCCAAGTCGTTCCTCGGTCACTACATCGGTGCCAGCGAAGGTCTGAAAGGCCTGATCATCAAGAGTGGCAAGCGTCCGGGCGCCAAGGCGCTGGACCGCATGGTGGCGGCGTTCATGCTGGTAATCTGCTGGATCGTCGCAACCCTGGACCCAAGTATTCTGGGCATGATCGAGACCGTCGGTGGCCCAGTGATCGCAGCGATTCTGTTCCTGATGCCGATGTACGCGATTCGCAAAGTACCGGCGATGGCCCGTTATCGTGGCCAGGCGTCGAACGTGTTTGTCACCGCTGTTGGTCTGGTGGCTATCTCGGCGCTGGTTTACAAGCTGTCGCTGTAAAGCAAGATCAATAGATCGCAGTAACAAAAGCCGCTGTACACGATGTGTGCAGCGGCTTTTTTTCGCCTGTCTGGCGCCCATCAGAGGTGTCGCCTGACATGCCGCCATCGCTGGCTTGCCAGCGATGAGGCCGGGACAGGCTCTGACTATTCAGCAGGCATAAAAAAACGCCGCTCATCTCACGATGGGCGGCGTTCTTTATTGCGTTGTAGCGTTAGGCTTGAACGACCGGAATGTTGGCGTTCGCAGCAGCTTCACGGAACTCGGCGATCTGGTCGAAGGACAGGTAGCGGTAGATATCGGCCGCCATGCTGTCGATCTTGCCAGCGTATTCCATGTACTCCTCGACGGTCGGCAGGCGACCCAGGATCGAAGCAACGGACGCCAGCTCAGCCGAAGCCAGGTAGACGTTCGCGCCGTCGCCCAGACGGTTCGGGAAGTTACGGGTCGACGTCGACACCACGGTGCTGTTCGGCTCAACGCGTGCCTGGTTACCCATGCACAACGAGCAGCCTGGCATTTCCATGCGTGCGCCAGCCTTGCCGTAGATGCCGTAGTAGCCTTCTTCGGTCAGTTGGTGAGCGTCCATTTTGGTCGGCGGCGACAGCCACAGACGGGTTGGCAGCTGACCTTTGACCTGATCCAGCAGTTTACCGGCAGCGCGGAAGTGACCGATGTTGGTCATGCACGAACCGATGAACACTTCGTCGATCTTCTCGCCAGCAACGCTGGACAGCAGACGGGCGTCGTCCGGATCGTTTGGCGCGCACAGTACAGGCTCGCTGATGTCGGCCAGATCGATTTCGATGACTTCGGCGTATTCGGCGTCGGCATCGGCTTCCATCAGCTCAGGGTTGGCAACCCAGGCTTCCATCGCTTGGGCGCGACGTTCCAGAGTACGTGCATCGCCGTAACCTTCGCCGATCATCCAGCGCAGCAGGGTGATGTTGGAGTTCAGGTACTCGGTGATCGACTCTTTCGACAGCTTGATGGTGCAACCGGCAGCCGAACGTTCGGCCGAGGCGTCGGACAGTTCGAAAGCCTGTTCCAGCGTCAGGCCTTCCAGGCCTTCGATTTCCAGGATGCGGCCGGAGAAGGCGTTTTTCTTGCCTTTCTTCTCGACGGTCAGCAGACCGTTCTGGATAGCGAAGTAAGGAATGGCATGAACCAGGTCACGCAGGGTGATGCCAGGTTTCATTTTGCCTTTGAAGCGCACCAGGATCGATTCCGGCATGTCCAGCGGCATAACGCCAGTGGCTGCGGCGAACGCGACCAGACCGGAACCGGCCGGGAACGAGATGCCCATCGGGAAACGGGTGTGCGAGTCACCACCGGTACCCACGGTGTCCGGCAGCAGCATGCGGTTCAGCCACGAGTGGATGATGCCGTCGCCCGGACGCAGGGAAACGCCGCCGCGGGTCATGATGAAGTCAGGCAGGGTGTGGTGGGTGGTCACGTCGATCGGCTTTGGATAAGCCGCGGTGTGGCAGAACGACTGCATCACCAGATCAGCGGAGAAGCCCAGGCACGCCAGGTCTTTCAGTTCGTCACGGGTCATTGGACCGGTGGTGTCCTGAGAACCCACGGTGGTCATCTTCGGTTCGCAGTAGGTGCCAGGACGAACGCCTTGGCCTTCTGCCAGACCGCAAGCCTTGCCGACCATTTTCTGCGCCAGGGTGAAACCCTTGGTGCTTTCAGCCGGTGCTTCAGGCTTCTTGAACAGGTCGAACGCTGGCAGACCCAGCTCGGCGCGAGCCTTCTCGGTCAGGCCACGGCCGATGATCAGCGGGATACGGCCGCCGGCGCGGACTTCGTCCAGCAGAACCGGGGTCTTCATTTCGAAGGTGGTCAGGACTTCGTCGGTGCCGTGTTTGCAGACTTTGCCAGCATGCGGGTACAGGTCGATCACGTCGCCCATGTTCATGTTGGAAACGTCGAACTCGATTGGCAGTGCGCCGGCATCTTCCATGGTGTTGTAGAAGATTGGTGCGATTTTGCTGCCGAAGCAGAAACCGCCAGCGCGCTTGTTCGGCACGTAAGGCACGTCGTCGCCGAAGAACCACAGCACCGAGTTGGTAGCGGATTTACGCGAGGAACCGGTACCGACCACGTCACCGACGTAGGCGATCGGGAAGCCTTGACCGCGCATTTCTTCGATCTGCTTCATCGGGCCGATGGCGCCCTGCTGATCAGGAACGATGCCGTCGCGAGCCATTTTCAGCATGGCCAGGGCGTGCAGCGGGATGTCTGGACGCGACCAGGCGTCTGGAGCAGGGGACAGGTCGTCGGTGTTGGTTTCGCCAGTTACTTTGAAGACGCGCAGGCTGATCTTGTCGGCCAGGGTCGGGCGGTTCTTGAACCACTCGCCGTCAGCCCAGGATTGCAGCACGGCTTGGGCGTGAGCGTTGCCGTTCTTGGCTTTTTCCGCCACGTCGTGGAACGCATCGAACATCAGCAGGGTGTGCTTGAGTTGCGCGGCAGCGACTGGCGCCAGTTCGGCGTCGTCCAGCAGGTCAACCAGGGTCACGATGTTGTAGCCGCCCTGCATGGTGCCGAGCAGTTCTACAGCGCGCTTTTTGTCCAGCAGAGGGGAGGAAACTTCGCCCTTGGCCAGTGCAGACAGGAAACCGGCTTTGACATAAGCGGCTTCGTCCACGCCTGGTGGAATGCGATTGGTGATCAGGTCAACGAGGAATTCTTCTTCGCCAGCCGGAGGGTTTTTCAGCAGCTCGACCAGGCCTGCTGTTTGTTCGGCGTTAAGCGGCTGGGGAACGATACCCAGGGCTGCACGCTCTTCGATATGTTTGCGGTAGGCTTCAAGCACAGTTATTACCCTCATCAGTGGTCCCAAATGGGTGTCCGGGACGCTCATCCCGAAATGGTCGTACTCATGCGCTGCGTGGCGTTGTGGGCCACTTAGCCAGAATTACCGACCATTCCTTACAGAAGCTGCTTTCAAAGTTTTACGCCTGCAGAACGGGGAGCTGATGAGGGTTGGCGTTGGGTTTTTCCCCGCTGGAAAAACCCTTCGCCAACACCGCTCTGAAGGAACGACTGTGCTCGTGACGCTTTGAAAACAGCTTCTAACGGACATTGGCGCCTTAAAAGGCTGGCTGATTCTACGGCAAAAAAAAATTAAAGGTAAGTTCGTCCCTGATGTTTGAGGGGTGATGAATGTTAGACAAAGGGCTAACATGCCGACCTGTTCCGCGTTTCAGTGCCTTTGCCTACCTTATGCCCAATCAGACCATCAAGACCCCCTGCGTCGGCCTCTGCTCCACTGTTTACGGTGATCTGGTGTGCCGTGGCTGCAAGCGTTTCCATCACGAAGTGATCAACTGGAATGGTTACGGTGAGGAGGAAAAGCGTGCGGTGTGGTTGCGCCTGGAACAATTGCTGTCACAAGTGATGGCGGGCAAGGTCGAAATTTTCGATCCCGCGCGCCTTCGCCAGCAGCTGGAACAGCGCAAGATCCGCTTCGTGCCGCATCAGTCGGAATATTGCTGGGCGTATCAGCTGATTGCCCGGGGGGCGCGGGTGATCATTAATCTCGAAGCGTATGGCATGGTGCTGCTGCCGGAGTTTCGTGACTGGAATCTGCCGGAGTTGCGCGATGCCATTGATCGGGAATTCTTCCTGCTGTCGGAAGCGCACTATCAGCGCTACATCGCGCCCGGCTTTTTGAAGGACGCCTTCGGCGCCTGAAAGTCAAAAGATCGCAGCCTTCGGCAGCGCCTACAGGGTAATGCGATCTACCTGCAGGCGCTGCCGAAGGCTGCGATCTTTTGATCTTTAGTGCTTCGCCGTCAACTCCACCAGATGATCCTCAACCTCCTGCGGCTTTAGCACCAGCACATCACTTTCCAGCTCATCCAGCACCACTTCAGCGGTATTGCCGATCAGCGCCCCTGACAAGCCTGTGCGCGCCACGGTGCCGATCACGGTCACCGCCGCTTGCAGCTTGTGCGCCATAAACGGAATCAACACATCCGCCGGGCCTTCCTCGATGTGCAAATGTGCGTCGTCGACGTCGAATTCCGCCTGAAACGCCCGGCACTGTTCACGATAGCGCGCCTCGATGGTCTCACTGAGTTGCAGCGTGGGGTCTGCGGCCGACAACATCGGCGAGGGATGGGCGCTGATCACATGCAGATGCCCCTTGGCCAGGCTGGCAATGTCATAGCCATGATCAATGATGGTGGTGTGCAGATGACGGTGCTCACCGTCGACATTGCCCACGTCGACAGCGGCCAGAATCACCCGGTCCTTCCAGGAAGTGGACGTTTTCACCAACAGCACCGGAGTAGGGCAGTGGCGCAGCAGCTTCCAGTCCGCCGGGGTCAGCAGGGCTTTTTTCAGCGAGCTGTCGGGGAAATGCTGTTTGACTACCAGTCCGCAGCCTTCGGCCTGCTGCACGTCGATGATGGTTTCGTGCAGGCTCTCGTTCCACGCCTGCTCAGTGGTCACGCTGTAGCCGTCCTCTAGCAGCGCAGCTTTGAGTACGCTGAGCATGGCGGCGTGGTCGTGCTTCTTGTCGCACACCAGCAGGTGCAGATGGGCCTGGGTCACCCCGGCGATCAACTTGGCGCGCTTGAGCGCCAGGCTTTCCGAGTGTTCGGGTTCGATGACCACCAGAATGCTGCGAATGGCTTGCATGAGCGGAGTCTCCAGCAAAGAAAAGGCACGGCGTTGCACAACTATAGTTGCTGCTCCAACACCTGCGACTTGATGCATATCAACACCCGCCGCTGGTGGTCTGCGGACAGGCCGGTATAATCGGCGCCCTTCGCTCGAACACCTTTTACCGTGAGCCCCATGATCCTTCCCGAAATCCACGAATTCCTTGGCTGCCGCACACCCGACGCCTGGGTGCAGGCGGCACTGGCCGATCAGGAAACCCTGCTGATCGACCACAAAAACTGCGAGTTCAAGGCGGCCAGCACCGCACTGAGCCTGATAGCCAAGTACCATTCCCACGTCGATCTGATCAACATGATGTCGCGTCTGGCCCGGGAAGAACTGGTGCACCACGAACAGGTCATGCGCATCATGAAGCGCCGCAAGATCGAGCTGCGTCAGTTGCATGCCGGCCGCTACGCCTCGGGCCTGCGCAAAGTGGTACGCAGCCATGAGCCGGTGAAACTGGTCGATACGCTGGTGGTCGGGGCGTTTATCGAAGCGCGCAGTTGCGAGCGTTTCGAAGCACTGGTGCCGCATTTGGACGAAGAACTCGGCAAGTTCTACTTTGGCCTGCTGAAAAGCGAGGCGCGGCATTTTCAGGGTTATCTGAAGCTGGCTTATCAATATGGCGATGCAAAAGACATCGCTCAGGTGATCGAGAAGGTGCGTGCTGCCGAGCAAGAACTGATCGAATCGCCGGACGACGAGTTCCGTTTCCATAGCGGCGTACCTGCCTGAGATTGTTAAAAACTCTTAAGAGTATGAAACATCACCGAAAACCGGCCCCAGTGGCCGGTTTTTGCTGCCCGCTGTAAACGCCACAACAATGTTTGCCGCCATAATGGCGCCCACTTCACACATGGGTTGGCAAATGGTCGTTATGGATAACCTGGGTTTTGGCAAAGTCCTGCTGGTGGAAGACGATGAGCGCCTTGCCGCACTGATCGCGCACTTCCTCGAACAGCACGGCTACGAGGTGCGCACGGTGCATCGCGGTGATCTGGCCGTGGCCGCGTTCCATGAGTTCAAACCGAAAGTGGTGGTGCTCGACCTGATGCTGCCGGGGAAGAGCGGTCTGCACGTGTGCCGGGAAATCCGCAGTGTGTCGGACACGCCGATCGTGATTCTGACCGCCAAGGAAGACGATCTCGACCACATTCTGGGCCTTGAGTCCGGTGCCGATGACTGCGTGATCAAGCCGATCAAACCGCCGGTATTGCTGGCCCGATTGCGCGCATTGCAGCGGCGGCAGGCGCCGGACAGTGGCGTAGTCAGTTCTCTGGAATTCGGTCAGTTGAGCATCGACCGCAGTTGCCGCGAGGTACGCCTGGCGGGCGAGATCATCGAAATGACCACCATGGAATTCGAGCTGCTGTGGTTGTTGGCCAGTGCGGCCGGCAATACGCTTTCACGCGATGATATCCTCAACCGTATGCGCGGCATTGCCTTCGATGGGCTGAACCGCAGCGTCGACGTGTACATCAGCAAATTGCGCAACAAGCTCAAGGACAACCCACGCGAACCGGTGTGCATCAAAACCGTGTGGGGCAAGGGTTATCTGTTCAATCCGTTTGCGTGGGAGCTGTAGATGCTGCGGTTATTTCTCGGTCTGTTTCTGGTGATGACGGTGGGGCTGGTGTTGGCTCTGCAGACGGTCGAGCGCACATTCGACGCGCTGCTCGATTATCAGATGGAGGATTACAACCGCGAGGCGATGCGTGGGCAGGTCTGGACGCTGAGCGAGCTATTGCGTGGCCTCGACGGCCCGGCACGGGAAAAGCAGCTTGAGGCCATTCGCCCGCACTACGGTTCGGGGCTGACGCTGGTTGAAGCCGAACAACTGGCATTGAGCGACAAGGAAAAAACCGAGCTGGCTCAAGGGCGACTGGTGATCCGCGACAAGTACACCCACTACATCGGCTCAATTGATGGCGGCTCGCAGTTGCTCAGTATCCGTCTGCCGGCCGAGCCCAGTTTGATGCCGTTTTACCTTGCGGCGGCGTATCTGATGATCGCGGTGATGATTGGTTTTGTCCTGTTCTTCTGGGTGCGTCCGCACTGGCGTGATCTGGAAAAACTGCGCCTGGCCGCCGAACGTTTCGGCGACAACGATCTGTCAGTACGCATTCAGCTGTCCAAGCGCTCGAACATCCGTGATCTGGCCGAGCACTTCAACCTGATGGCCGCACGTATCGAAAGCCTCATCGCCAATCAGCGCGAATTGACCAATGCGGTATCCCACGAACTGCGCACGCCGATTGCGCGGCTGTCGTTTGAGCTCGATCAGCTCAAGCAGTCTCCGGACGCCAGCCAGAATCGCGAACTGATTGCCGATATGTACGCCGACCTTGGCGAGCTGGAGGAAATGGTCTCCGAGCTGCTGACCTATGCCAGCCTCGAGCGCGGCGCGACGGTGATCAAGCGCGAGAACATTCAGGCGGCCAATTGGCTGGACAGCGTGGTCGGCAGTGTGGCGCTAGAGGCAGAGGCGGCGGGGGTGCAGTTGTTGATCGGTGATTGCCGCCTCGACACGGTGCGCATCGAGCCACGGTTCATGGCACGGGCGGTGATCAACCTGCTGCGCAATGCAATTCGCTATGCCGAGCAGCGTGTGGAGGTGACGCTGGTGCGCACGGGTGATTACTACGAAGTGCGGGTCAACGATGACGGGCCGGGGGTGCCGGTGGATGGACGGGAGAAGATCTTTGAACCGTTCTCGCGGCTGGATGCCAGCCGGGATCGCCGCACGGGTGGTTTTGGCCTGGGATTGGCGTTGGTGCGGAGGGTCTCGCAATCCCATGGTGGGCAGGTCGAAGTCGGGGATTCGCCTTGGGGCGGGGCGTCGTTTCGCATGACCTGGGCGCATCTGGATTGATTGCACTGTCAGTGGCGGCCTCATCGCTGGCTTGCCAGCGATGAGGTCATCAAAGACGCCACAAAATCAAAAGCTGTACGCCACCTGCCCAACCACTGAAGTCTGCAACCTGCGCTCGACAATCGGGCTGTCCGCAGCCTCACTACTCAGGTACTGCACCGCCAGCACCGAAGACACACTCCAGCGCTCATCAATGGGCAACGTCCAGGTCAACTCTCCACCGCGACTGATCAGCCCGCCTTTCGCCTCATAAGCGCCGAACTTGCTGCGCGCAGCCTGCGCCGAGCTGACGCCGTACCAGGTGCGCAGGTAATCGCCATCGCCAAACTGGCTGTTCAACCCGCCGATCACTTTGCCATAGCGACCTTCATACAACGGCAGGTTGATGCTCAGCTTCAGGCGATTCCACGACGAGCCGGTGTCGCGGTCATCCTCGTCCTTTTCCAGCGCATGCTCGAAGCTCGCTCCAAGAATGATCGGTCCCATGTGGTAGCTGCCATCCACGCCCAACACCGGGCGTGATTTGATCGAACCCATGCCGTTCAACTCGTCAGAGCCTTTGAATCCGCTCTTGCGATCCTTGCGCACATCGCTGGCCCCGACGTAGACGCTGAGACCGAAATTGTCCTCATCAAACCCCCAACCCAATCCCCGACCAGTGTCGAGAAAAAAGCCCTGGGGGCTTACCACTTTGACACCCACCAGCGGCGCCGTTACCCGCTCATCACTGCCGCTGTAGCGCGGCGCGTTAACTGCGCCTGCATGCAGCGTCGTGTGCCAGTCTTCGGCGCGCAACGAACCGCCGGGAATCAGCAAGCAAAGGGAAGTCAGAGACAAGGAGAGTATGCGAAACGGAACTGGCATGAGGCACCTGAGAGTCATGTGGATGCGCCCATGCTAGGTGGCTGCCGGCCAGCAATCTTTGGCAGCTTTGTCGGGAAACTGTCAAAGACTGTGAAGGCAGTCACCAGGTGCTCTCCGATAGCAGGGGTGTGCGCTTGGGCCTGGAACATTTTGCTCGACACCCGCCGGTGTGATTCGACCCGCGCCGGCAGCGTCTAGCCCCAGTGTCCCCGCAATCCTATGGGGCGAGACTTCGGAACCCGGCATGCAAGCGCTGTTGAACGAGATCCTGGACGCTGTCCGGCCCCTGATCGGTCAGGGCAAAGTGGCTGACTACATTCCTGCCCTCGGCACCGTGCCGGCCAATCAGTTGGGCATCGCCGTGTATGGCAACGACGGCGAGATGTATTTTGCCGGCGACGCCGAGACACCGTTCTCGGTGCAGAGTATTTCCAAGGTGTTCAGCCTGGTGCAGGCGATTGATCACTCGGGTGAGGCGATCTGGGAACGCCTCGGCCATGAGCCGTCCGGTCAGCCGTTCAACTCGCTGGTGCAACTGGAATTCGAGCGTGGCCGACCGCGTAATCCGTTCATCAATGCCGGTGCGCTGGTGATCTGCGACATCAACCAGTCGCGCTTCGCCGCACCGACCCTGTCGATGCGTGATTTTGTCCGGCGCCTGTCGGGCAATCCGCAAGTCATGATCGACGCCAAGGTCGCTGATTCCGAATATCAGCACCGTGCGCGCAACGCGGCGATGGCGTACCTGATGCAATCCTTCGGCAACTTCCACAACGACGTCGAGTCGGTTCTGCGTAGCTATTTCAGCCATTGCGCGCTGCGCATGAACTGCATTGATCTGGCCCGGGCGTTCTGCTTTCTGGCCAACGACGGTTTCTGCAAACACAGTGGCGAACAGATACTGACGCGCCGCCAGACCCAGCAGGTCAACTCGATCATGGCCACCAGCGGACTGTATGACGAGGCGGGCAACTTCGCCTATCGCGTCGGCCTGCCGGGTAAGAGTGGCGTAGGCGGCGGGATCGTCGCGGTGGTGCCGGGGCAGTTCACTGTGTGCGTGTGGTCGCCAGAGTTGAATGCTGCGGGGAATTCGCTGGCGGGGATGGCGGCGCTGGAGATGCTCAGTTCGCGGATTGGCTGGTCGGTGTTCTGACCCGATCAGTCAAACACCACAAAATCCTGTGGGAGCTGGCAAGCCAGCTCCCACCGGGATAGCGGTGTTTGCGGAAGGTGTATTTCAGCGAAGAATCCTATACATTTTGCGCCCGCCCTCTGCATGGTGAATCCGCTTCATGTCTCTTGCGCTCGAACGTCTGGTTGCTGGCACGCCGATCCCTTTCGCTGGTAACCGCGTCACCGTGGTCAGCCCCGAACTGGCCGCGCGCTTTCAGCCCGGTGATCACCTGCTGGTTGAGCAGGTGAGTGGCGAACTGTTGCTGATTCCGGTCGCCGATCAACAAGCGGCCTCTGTCGCGATCGAACGTGCGGCGGCGGCATTTACCGCGCTGTCGGCGGTGTCCGATGAGGCGATCAGTCAATTCTTCGATCTGTTCGCGCAGCGCCTGGAAACACCGGATTGCTGGGCACAGATTGAAGCAGCCAATCTCGCCGATATCGAGCGGGCCAAGGCACGCGGGCGTTCCACCACGCGTCTGCTCGCCGACGAGCGTATGCGCGGCGATATGATTGCCGGCCTGCGTGCCTGGCGTGATGCGCCGGCGACGCGCGGTAAAGTCATCAGCAGCGTCGAACACGACGGCTGGAAGGTCGAGCAGGTGGTCTCGCCGCTGGGTATCGTCGCGTTTGTCTTTGAAGGTCGCCCTAACGTCTTCGCCGATGCGGCCGGTGTCTTGCGTACCGGTAATACAGCGGTGCTACGGATTGGCAGCGATGCGCTGGGGACGGCGCAAGCCATCGTCACACATGCGCTGAACCCGGCGTTGGCTGCGGCCGGTCTGCCGGCGGGCGCGGTGTCGTTGGTGGAGAGCGTCAATCACGCCGCCGGTTGGGCGATGTTTGCCGATCGGCGCTTGTCGCTGGCGGTGGCTCGTGGTTCGGGGCGCGCGGTCAGTCAACTGGGCAGCATTGCCCAGCAGGCCGGGACTGCGGTCAGCCTGCATGGCACCGGTGGGGCGTGGTTGATTGCCGATCGTGAAGCTGATGCCAAACGCTTTGCGGCGGTGGTACGCAATTCGCTGGATCGCAAAGTCTGCAACACCCTGAACGTCTGCCTGATTCAGCGCGAGCGCGCCGCCGAACTGGTGCCACTGTTCCTCGATGCGCTGCAACAGGCCGGCACCGCGCGCGGCCAAGGCTGCAAATTGCACATCGTCGAAGGCAGCGAAAGTTGCCTGCCCACTGAATGGCAGAACGCGACGGTCGAGGTCTATCGCGCCGAGGGTTATCAGACCGAAGCACTGGCCGAACCGCTGGCAGAGTCGGAGCTGGGTCGCGAGTGGGAATGGGAAGAAACCCCGGAGGTCAGCCTGATGATCGTTGACGATCTGGATCAGGCCATTGCGCTGTTCAATCGCTACAGCCCGCAATTTACCGTGTCGCTGATCAGCGAAGATGCGCAGGTTCAGGAGCGGTTCTACAACGCGGTGAATGCGCCGTTTGTGGGCAATGGCATCACCCGATGGGTCGATGGCCAGTACGCACTGAACAAGCCGGAACTGGGGCTTTCGAACTGGGAGAGCGGGCGGTTGTTTGCGCGCAGCGCGATTCTTTCCGGGGATGGTGTGTTTACGGTGCGCAGTCGCATGAGCCAGATCGACCTGACCGTAAAACGCTGACTGCGTTGTGCAGGAACTGCCGAAGGCCCGAGCCTTCGGCAGTTCCTACAGGGGGCAAAGTGTATTTCAGGCTGCTTCGCTGGTGTTTGCCTGAACTGCGCAAGCCGCCGGTTGTTCGGCCAGCGGCACAAAGGTGCGGCGGTCCGAGGACAGCGCATCGATCGAGCCAGTCTCGATGTCATACACCCAGCCATGCAGATTCAGCAGGCCTTTCTCCTGGGCCAGACGCACACTCGGATGGGTCTGGATATTCGCCAGCTGCGCGATCACGTTTTCGCGCACCATCGAACTCAATTTCGCCGCGTCATTGGCATGCGGCCGCGCTTCGTTCACCACTTTCGCCGACTCGGCATGTTGCAGCCAGCCACTGACGGCGGGCAGGTGATCCATGCATTTGCACTTCGCAATCGCCGTCATCGCACCGCAATCAGAGTGTCCGCAGATCACAATGTCCGTCACGCCAAGCACCGCCACCGCATATTCCACCGTCGCCGACACCCCGCCCGGATGAGGGCTGTAGGACGGCACGATATTGCCGGCGTTGCGGATCACAAACAGTTCGCCGGGTTCTTGCTGGGTCAGCAGTTCCGGCACCACGCGGCTGTCGGAGCAGGTGATGAACAAAGTGCCGGGTTGCTGGGTGGTCGCCAGGTGTTTGAACAGTTCGGTGCGTTTCGGGAAGGCTTCGTTCTGGAACTTCAGGAAACCGTCGATCAGGGCTTTCATGGGCGTGTCCTCTTCAATGGAGATCGGTGGGCCCGCACGCGGGGGGCGGGCGGGCCGGGGCACATCAGAACGGACGCAGGGGCAGGAATTTGCCGTCGAGGGTGACCACGGCGCGGGAACCGCCTTCCGGGTCTTCGACTTTCTTGATGTCCAGTTTGAAGTTGATCGCGCTGATGATGCCGTCGCCGAACTGCTCGTGAACCAAAGCTTTGAGGGTCGTGCCGTAGATCTGGATCATCTCGTGGAAGCGGTAGATGGTCGGGTCGGTCGGCACGCCGCTGAGGCTGCCGCGCAGCGGGATGATTTGCAGGGCGGCGACGTCAGCGGCGTCCAGTTCCAGCTTGTCGCCCACTACTTGGGCGGCGTTTTCCGGCAGGGGGTGCTGGCCGAGCAGGGCGGCGGTGACGAAGGCCAGGCTGAGGCCGGTGCCGTCGGCGAGATCCTGCCAGGACAGGTTTTTGCCTGCCTTGAGGTCAAGAATGCGGGTGGTCAGGGCCAGACTGGTGTCGTTGTAGGCGTGGGACTGTTGCATGGTGTCACTCCTTTCAGGGTTGGCTTGCTGTGTGGGATTGATCTTCTGCCGATTTATCCATAGCGTCCAAGACCCATATACAATGCTTCGCATAAGCCTTTCCTATAGATGGTGCACCCATGCTGTTGCGACATTTGCGTTACCTGCTGGCCGTTGCCGATCACGGCGGCTTTACCCGCGCGGCCGAGGCGCTGCATGTCTCGCAGCCGACCCTGTCGCAACAGATTCGCCAACTGGAGGAAACCCTGGGTGTGAATCTGTTTGATCGCACCTCACGATCGGTCAAACCGACCGATGCCGGCGAGGCCTATATCGAATGCGCGCGGCGGGTGCTGGTGGAACTGGAGGCGGGCAAGCGCGCGTTGCATGACGTGAAGGATCTGACCCGTGGCACCTTGCGTCTGGCCATGACGCCGACGTTCATGGCGTATCTGGTCGGGCCATTGGTGCGCGATTGCACGGCGCGGTTTCCGGGGATTCATTTGCAGATCTTCGAGTTGTCGATGGACGACATTGAGGCAGGGCTTGCGGATGACTCGCTGGATATCGCGATTGCATTTACTCCGGTGCGCAGCCCGGACATCGAGTGCATTCCGGCGTTTGTCGAGACGCTGGGGGTGATGGTCGGGCGCGAGCATCCGTTGTACGACAGCACGGCGGTGCTGACCTCGGATGACGTTGCGCAACTGGATTTTGCGCTGCTGGCGCCGGACTTCATCACGCGGTTATTGGTGGATGAGTATTTCCGTCAGCACGGGATCACGCCCAAAGTGCGTATTGAAGTGAATTCGGTCAGTACGCTGCTGGAGGTGGTGCGACATTCGCCGATTGCGACGATGTTGCCGGAGGCGATTGCGACTGAGGATCGCGCTTTGCGCAGGCTGCGGGTAGAAAGCGAAGCGCCGCGGCGAGGGGCGGCGTTGTTGCGGCGCAGGAATAATTATCACAGTGCGGCGGCGGTGGCGTTTGTGGAACTGGTGTTGAGCATGGGAAGCCCCTCACCCTAACCCTCTCCCGGAGGGAGAGGGGACTGACCGAGGTGTTGGTGGCTAATGCGCCGACCTGAAATATTGAAGTTGGATGTAGATCGCAAGCACAATCCAGATCGACTCCCTTTCCCCGAGGGCGAGGGGATTGAACGAGGAGTTTTTGGCTAATGCGCCGACTTGAAATATTGAAGTTGAATGGAGATCGCAAGCACGCTCGAGATCGGCTCCCTCTCCCTCCGGGAGAGGGCTGGGGTGAGGGGATAGATTTAACTAACACCACAAAGCTTACGCCATACACAAAAAAAGGCCTGCTCCATAGCTGGAAGCAGACCCTCTTGTTATTTAAGTTGTAAATCAGCAGAACCGATCAATCACCCGAACTTCATTCTTGTTCTGCATCGAGTCCCACGCCTGTTTCAGCGTCTGCAGAACATTACCGATGAAGTCCTTGTCGGCCGCGGCTTTTTTGCCGACATAACCTTGGCCGCGGCGGTACATCTTCAGGCGGGCCAGCAGGTTCTGATTGTTGCGGTCGAACTCTTCTTCGCCAGCGTGGGGCGCCAGGCAGTCGATATGCACTTGGCCCGATTTGCTGATCCACAGAATATGGCTGTCGAGGCTGTCTTTTTGCGCAGCGAACATACGAGCCAGTTCTTCGATAGTGGGTTTATTGTTCAGATTCATGATTTTGCCCCTTGACCAGTTTGGTGATCTTTCAAAGTTGATTCGCTAATACAGGTAGCCCATCGGTTAGTTGATCCCTGGCACCGAAACCAGGACGTCAGCGCTCGCCCGTGTGAAGTACGGGGTCGTGCATCTGTTGCATGTAGTCGTGTTGAATAACTGCTACGCAATAGCGTCACAACGAGGAGAAGCAGCGAAAACCGGGAGGCCCTTGTCGACATTTTCAGTGTCGACCACAAGCGTCTTGAGAATTTTCGCCAGCGCTTCTCGTCCTTGTACTGGACGTTCAGGCCAGGTCAGCTTCTTCAATCTGCCTTGTGGGCAGCGTGTATCCGGAAAAAACAACTCGGCGGTCAGACGAGTTTGCTCAAGCGTATTACCAATGTTCCCGATCGGGGAACGTCTTCATCATGCAAAAGCAAAACGACGCCGTCAACGGTTTTGTAGTGATTATTTTTGTTCACTACATATTGTCGGACAAAGCTGTTTTGGAATGAGAAAGGATCCGTTCACGCAACGGAAAAGGGGCTGCGCAGGACATAGAACGTACACGGATAACCGTCTACTTCGCGCTGCAGCAAGGTGAACTCGCCGCCGCTCAATACCGGCATCAGCCTGGCCCAGAAGCGCTGTGCAGGCCGGTTGGCATCGATATGGAAAATCTGCCACTGACCCGGGATTCGGCTCAAGAGGGCAGAGACGACAAACTGCGCGACACCTTGGCCACGAAAGCGTCGGGCGAGAAAGAAGTAGCCGATGTTGTGTTCGGCGCTGGCGATGTGGGTTTCGTTATCGACGGTCACGAAACCGGCGAGTTCGTCGTCGACCCGGATCAGGAAGGGTTGGGTTGCGGGATGGCGCCAGTATTCG
The DNA here is from genome assembly GCF_059716105.1 of Pseudomonas sp. LBUM1652. Taxonomy (NCBI): domain Bacteria; kingdom Pseudomonadati; phylum Pseudomonadota; class Gammaproteobacteria; order Pseudomonadales; family Pseudomonadaceae; genus Pseudomonas; species Pseudomonas sp. LBUM1652. The sequence goes on from NZ_CP166804.1 coordinate 2,614,719, forward strand.
TCTTTCGGTTGGATGCTGAAAAAGCCATGCTCGGCGAGCTTCAAAGGCAGCCATTGGCTGAAGTCATACATGTAGAACTGCATCAGGTTTTCGAGGGTTTGCAGTTCGTCGCGCTGGGCGGGGTGCAGTTCGACGTTATGCATGCTTAGGCTTCCTGAAAGTGATGACCTTTCAGAAACAGTAGCGTGTATTACTTTTTGGCTGCGGGTTTCGCGGTGCGTTTAGGGGTACCGGCGGTTTTGCTGCGCGTCGATTTGCGTTTTTTCTTCCACGGCGCGGCAGCCTTGCCGGCGGGTGGCGGGCCGCTGATGGTCAGGCTCAGGGCAGAGCATCGGGTTACTTGTTTGCTCATCCACGCCGCTTGCTTGGTGACGAATTCTTCCAGGCTCATCTCACCGCTTTGCACCATGTCCAGTGCCTGCTCCCAGATTGCTGTAGTGCCGGGGTCGGCGATTGCACGGGGTACGGCGTCGATCAGACTGAACGCGGCGGGTGTCGCGGCGAGGGCCTTGCCGTTTTTCACCAGATACCCGCGATCCAGCAAGCCCTGAATGATCGACGCGCGGGTGGCCTCGGTACCGATCCCGGTGGTGTCCTTGAGCTTCTGCTTGAGCAGCGGGTCTTCCACCAGCTTGGCGACGTTTTTCATCGCTTTGATCAGATCGCCTTCGGTATAGGGTTTGGGCGGTTGCGTCCACAGATCCTTGAACTTCACGTCTGCGACCGCGCACTCGACGCCCTGAGACAATGCCGGCAAGGTTTGCGGTGCTGGTGCTTCACGGCCCTTGGCCGGTGCCAATGCCTCGGGTAATGCGCGTTTCCAGCCCGGTTCAATGATTTGCTTGCCGACCGCACGCAGCGCTTCTGCGGCGCAATCAAAATCGGCCTGGGTGCGATCGTATTCATGGTTGGGCAGGAACTGCGCCAGATAGCGGGCGCGGATCAACGTGTAGACCGCACGGTGCTTGCCGCTCAGGCGTTCAAGGTTCTTTGCCGCTGCGGTGGGGATGATGCCGTGGTGCGCGCTGACCTTGGCGTCGTTCCACGCCCGGGATTTGCGCTGCGGTTCGAGAAAACCCTGCAGCGCGTCGAGGCTCGGGTCGGCCTGACGCAACGCCGCGAGAATCCCCGGCGCCTCACTGTGCTGGCTCAGCGGCAAGAAACCGCAATCGCTGCGCGGATAGGTGATGACTTTGTAGGTTTCGTAGAGCGCCTGGGCGATGTCGAGGGTTTCCTGCGCACCGAGGCCGAGTTTCTTCGAACAGACTTCCTGCAAGGTGCCGAGGTCGAAGGGCAGGGGCGCCACTTCACGCATACGCTCGGTGCGCAGTTTCACCACTCGCGCACTGGCGGCGCTTCTCATCGCGACGGCGGCTTGCTGCGCCAGCGCCTGATTCAGGCAACGATCCTGATCGTCACAAACATCCGAGGATGCCCGCCACTGCGCGGTAAACGGCGTGCCGTTGTGCAGCAACTCCACGTCGATCGCCCAAAACGGCACCGGCACGAAATCGGCGATGCTGCGATCACGGTCCACCACCAGTCGCAATGTCGGCGTCTGTACCCGACCGACCGGCAATACACCCTGATAACCTGACTGACGACCGAGCAGGGTGAACAGACGACTCATGTTCATGCCGATCAGCCAGTCCGCCCGCGAGCGACCCAATGCCGAGTGATACAGGCTGAACGTCTCTGCACCCGGTTTTAACGAGGCCAAAGCCTTGCGGATCGACGCCTCGTCCAATGCCGACAGCCACAAGCGGCGGATCGGCCCCCGATAGCGGCAGTGCTCGACCAGTTCCCGGGCGATCATCTCGCCCTCACGGTCGGCGTCGGTGGCGATGATCAGTTCGCTGGCCTCGCCGAGCAGGCGTTTCACTGCTTTGTACTGGCTGGCGGTGCGCGGTTTGACGGTCATTTTCCACTTGTCCGGAATGATCGGCAGATCCGCCAGCACCCAGCGCTTGTAGCGCGCGTCGTAGGCGTCCGGCGGAGCGGTCTCCAGCAAATGGCCGATGCACCAGGTCACCGTGACGTCCGTCCCCAGCCAGCAGCCGTCGCCCCGACGCTTGGCGCCGAGCACAGCCGCAATGTCTTTGGCCTGGGAAGGTTTTTCACAGAGGTACAGCCGCATAACCACCATCGTCGATCAAGGTCCGAACAGGCGCACAGAATGGCCGGACTTGGCGCCAGGGGCAACTTTTATCTGTATGGATATACAGATAAAAAGCATTGCCGAAAATGACGGGCAATTCGGGGACGCTGCCAGGAACTATCGAGAAATTGATTAGCGCGGGGGTTGCAGGTCATGTCAGGTTCAACGCGACACCTGACCACTGAACAAGGACGTACACCATGGCTCAAGCCACATCCAAAACCAGCAGCGCCTACGATGAAGTCAATATATTCAGCCACTTGTATGACCGTGGCGAAGGACTGGTCAATGGCAAGCCCTCATACACTGCCGATCACGCCGCTGACGAAATCCTGCGCAAGGGCCTGTCGTGGGGCGATAAAAATGCCGACGGCAAGATCAGCCTCAGTTACACCTTCCTCACCGACCAACCGGCGAACTACAACCCGAAACTCGGCAACTTCAGCGAATTCAGCGCCCAGCAAAAGGCTCAAGCCGTGCTGGCCATGCAATCCTGGGCCGACGTCGCCAACGTCACCTTCACCGAAGGCAAGGGCGGCGACGGTCATATGACGTTTGGCAACTACGACGTCAGCACCGGCGGCGCGGCGTTCGCCTACTTGCCGAGCGGCGGCAGTTATGACGGCCAGTCGTGGTACTTGATCAACGATCAATACCAGGTCAACAAAACCCCGGACACCAATAACTACGGGCGTCAGACTCTGACCCATGAGATCGGCCACACCCTCGGCCTGTCCCACCCCGGCGCCTACAACGCCGGCAATGGCAACCCGACCTACACCGACGCCAAGTACGCCGAAGACACCCGTGGCTATAGCCTGATGAGCTACTGGAGCGAGGCCAATACCGACCAGAACTTCAGCAAGGACGGCAGCGGCGCCTATGCCTCGGCGCCGTTGCTGGACGATATCGTTGCCGTACAGAAACTGTATGGCGCCAACTGCGAGACACGCGCCGATAACACCACGTACGGTTTCAGTTCCAACGCCGGACGCGATTTCTACAGCGCCACTTCGGCGTCGTCGAAACTGGTGTTCTCGGTGTGGGACGGTGGCGGCGATGACACGTTGAATTTCTCTGGCTTCACCCAGAACCAGAAAATCAACCTCAATGAAGGTTCGTTCTCTGACGTCGGTGGTCTGGTCGGTAACGTGTCGATTGCTTACGGCGTAACCGTGGAAAACGCAGTGGGTGGTTCGGGCAATGACCTGCTGATCGGCAACGGAGCGGTCAATTATCTGTTGGGCGGCGCGGGCAACGACATCCTCTACGGTGGCGGCGGTGCCGATGTGCTGCGGGGCGGCGAGGGGGCGGACACTTTCGTGTTTGGCGCGGCCAGCGATTCGACCAATAACCAGCCGGACTGGATCATGGATTTCAAGAGTGGCCTGGACAAGATCGACCTGTCGGGCATTGCCGGGTTTGCGAATGGTGCTGCTTCGCTGAATTTCGTCAACGGTTTCACCGGGCATGCGGGGGACGCGATTTTGACTTACTACGCGCAGAGCGATCAGACCACGCTGTTGGTTGACCTGACGGGGCAGGGCGAGATTGATTTTGCCGTAGGTGTGGTGGGGCAGGCGTTGGCGACCGATATTGTTGCGTGATGCCTGAAAAGCGGCTCTCACCCTGATGGGGTGCGGGACGTTGGCCGTTCGGCTGTGAACCTCCCATGACCGGAACACATGGGCTATACCTGAAGCGGTCTCTTTGCCGTATTCAGGAGAAACCCATGAAAACCCCCGGCCCCACTCCCGTCATTGCCCTCGAACAACTCATCGGTTGCCTGGTGGTGAAATTCCACGGCATCCAGGTCGCCGCGTCCTCCCACGTGATGGTCCTCAATGAGGCCAACTACCCGCCGGTGTACTACATCCCCCGCGAAGACATCGACGAAAAGTATTTCGCCCGCACCGATCACACCAGTTACTGCCCGTACAAGGGCGACGCCAATTACTTCAGTTTGCAGGTGCCGGGGCATGAGGGGGCGAATGCGGTGTGGACTTACGAAAATCCGAAAATATCGGTTGATCAGATCAAAAACTATGTCGCGTTCTATCCGGATCAAGTGAAGTTCGAGGTGATCAAAGCGGATGACTGATTCAAGTAATGGTGGCGACAGCGTTAAGTCTCTCGCCACCGCTTGTCTCAGTTCTTATCGAGATCGATATTCTTCGTCTCACGCAAACAGATCATCCCTACCACCAGGCTCACCCCGGTAATCAGCACCGGATACCACAGCCCATAAAAAATATCCCCGGTGTACACCACCAGCGCGAACGACACGGTTGGCAGGAAACCGCCAAACCAGCCGTTGCCGATGTGGTACGGCAAGGACATCGAGGTGTAGCGGATGCGGGTCGGGAACAGCTCAACCATCAGCGCCGCCAGCGGCCCGTAGCACATGGCCGAGATGATGATCAGCGCGACGATGAGGGCGACGATCATTGGCTTGTTGATCTGCTGCATATCCGCCTGTTGCGGGTAGCCGGCGAGGATGATTGCGCCGCGCAACGCCGCTTCGTCGAAGCCGTCGAGTTTCACGTCGCCAACGCTGACTTGCACCGCGCTGCCGGCCGGCGCGGCGGCGCTGGAGTAGGGCAGGCCTTGCTTGACCAGGAAGGTTTTGACCTTGTCGCACGGGCTATCGAATTTGGCTTTGCCCACGGGGTCGAACTGGAAGGTACAGGTCGCCGGATCGGCCAGCACGGTGATCGGCGCCTGACGGCTGGCCTGATCGATGGCCGGGTTGGCGTAATGGGCGAGGGATTTGAAGATCGGGAAGTACAGCGCCGTCGCCAGCAGCAGGCCGAGCATCAGTATCGGTTTGCGCCCGACCTTGTCCGACAGCCAGCCAAAAAAGATGAAAAACGGTGCGCCGATGACCACGCTGATGATCAGCAAGGTGTTGGCCACCGCCGGGTCCATTTTCAGGAACTGGGTGAGGAAGAACAGCACGTAAAACTGCGCTGCGTAGAACGTCACCGCTTGCCCGGCGTTGATGCTGAACAGGGCGATCAGCACCACTTTGAGGTTTTCCCACTTGCCGAAGGATTCGCGGATCGGTGCCTTGGAGGTTTTGCCTTCCTCTTTCATCTTCAGATACGCCGGCGACTCGTGCAGGCTAAGGCGAATCCAGGTGGAAATGCCCAGCAGCACAATCGACAGCAGGAACGGAATGCGCCAGCCCCACACTTCGAACTGATCGCCAGTGAAGTAGCGGCAACCGAGCACCACCAGCAGCGACAACAGCAGGCCGAGGGTGGCGGTGGACTGAATCCAGCTAGTGTGGAAACCGCGTTTGCCGATTGGCGCGTGCTCCGCTACGTAAGTCGCGGCGCCGCCGTATTCACCGCCGAGCGCCAGGCCCTGGAGCATGCGCAGCACCACCAGAATGATGGGTGCGGCGATGCCGATGCTGGCGTAGGTAGGCAGCAGGCCGACGCAGAAGGTTGCGACGCCCATCAGGATGATGGTCGCGAGGAAGGTGTATTTACGCCCGATCATGTCCCCCAACCGACCGAACACCAGCGCCCCGAACGGCCGCACGATAAACCCGGCGGCAAACGCCATCAGCGCAAAGATGAACGCCGTGGTGTCGTTGACCCCGGCGAAGAACTGCTTGCTGATTACCGCCGCGAGGGCGCCGTAGAGGAAGAAGTCATACCACTCGAACACCGTCCCCAAGGAGGAGGCGAAGATGACTTTGCGTGTATCCGGGCTGGTGTCCGTGCTGCGCACGGCGTCCAGCGGCTGAACGTGTTCCGACATATCGGTATCCCTCACAGTGATTGTTTTTGTTGTTCCACTGGTGTTGCGTGTCCGGGTGATGCGCGATGCCCTGAATTAACGCGGTTCCCTGTAGGAGCTGCCGAAGGCTGCGATCTTTTGATCTTGCTTTTGACCTTGAAAAAACAAAGTCAAAAGATCGCGGCCTGCGGCAGCTCCTACAGGGTTTGGGCCAGTTCCGGAGCTGGTGTGTAGATCCTTGTTGGTGGGTTGAGGATCAGCTGTGCCGCCTTCTCGGCAATCATCAGCGTAGGCGAACAGGTATTACCCGAGGTAATGCGCGGCATGATCGATGCGTCGGCAATGCGCAACCCGGGTACACCATGTACGCGCAGTTGCGCATCGACCACCGCATCACCGTCATTACCCATGCGGCACGTACCGACCGGATGGAAAATCGTTGTGCCGATTCTGGCCGCCGCTTCGTGCAGTTGCTCTTCGCTTTGCAGGCTATCCCCGGGCAGATACTCGACCGGTTTGAACGCTTGCAGGGCCGGGGCGCTGACGATGCGTCGGGTCAGGCGGATCGCATCGGCGGCCACGCGCAGGTCTTCGGGATGGCTGAGGTAATTGGGCTGAATCAGCGGTGCGTCTTGCGGGTTCGCGGAACGGATTTCGATGCGGCCACGGCTCTGCGGACGCAGGTCACAGACCGACGCGGTGAAGGCCGGGAAGCTGTGCAACGGTTCGCCGAAACGCTCCAGCGACAATGGCTGCACGTGGTATTCAAGATTCGCCGACGTCTGGTCCGGCCCGGATCGGGCGAACGCCCCCAACTGACTCGGCGCCATCGACAACGGCCCGCTGCGGTCATACAGATAACGCAGGCCCATGCCCATCTTGCCCCACACACTGCCGGCGATCTGGTTGAGGGTGCGGGCGTTTTCCAGTTTGTAGATCAGCCGCAGTTGCAGGTGATCCTGCAGATTGCCGCCGACACCCGGCAGCTCATGAATCACGCCGATGCCGAGGCGTTCCAGCAGCGGACGCGGGCCAATCCCGGAACGCTGCAGAATGCTCGGCGAACCCACGGAGCCGGCACACAACACGATCTCCTTGCGCGCCTTGAAGCTTTTCACCTGGCCTTCATGACGGGCGCTGACCTTCGATGCGCGACCGTCCTCCAGCAGAACACGATCCACTTCAACCCCGGTCAACACGGTCAGATTGGTCCGGGGTTGCACCGGTTTGAGAAAGGCTTTTGCCGCATTCCAGCGCACGCCGGCCTTCTGGTTGACTTGAAAGTAGCCGCAGCCTTCGTTGTCGCCCTGATTGAAGTCATCGATGCTGGCGATGCCGCTCTGCTCGGCGGCGCTGCGAAACGCATCGAGAATCGGCCACGACAGCCGCTGTTGCTCGACCCGCCATTCGCCTTTGGCACCGTGAAAATCAGCGGCGCCGGCAAAATGGTTTTCGCTGTGTTTGAACAGCGGCAGCACGTCATCCCAGGCCCAGCCCGGATTGCCCTCGGCTGCCCAGCCGTCATAGTCGCCGGCCTGGCCGCGCATGTAGATCATGCCGTTGATTGAAGAACAGCCACCGAGCACTTTGCCGCGCGGATAACTCAGGCTGCGGCCTTGCAAACCGGGTTGCGCTTCGGTCTTGAAGCACCAGTCGGTACGCGGGTTGCCGATGCAAAACAGGTAACCGACGGGGATGTGAATCCACGCATAGTTGTCGCGTCCGCCCGCTTCGAGCAACAGCACGCGCTGCTGCGGATCGGCCGACAGTCGATTGGCCAGCAAGCACCCGGCAGGGCCGGCGCCGACCACGATGTAGTCGTATTCATCAAGGGAAGTCTGCATTCCCTGACCTCGCTTTTTGTTTTTATTGTCGGACACTCTAGTTGTTAGCTTTCGTCAAAAGAATGTTAGTTTTTGCGCAGCCGCTGTGCGTTTTTAAACAGCCCTGAATGACGATAGCTGACAAGGACACCCCATGTTCGACTGGAACGATCTGCGGTTCTTTCTGGAGTTGCAACGCAGTGGCCGCCTGCTCACCGCCGCCCGCCGCTTGAACACCACCCACGCCACCGTCGCCCGCCACATCGAGGCCATCGAAAAAAGCCTCGGCACCGCGCTGTTCGTCCAGCACGCCCAAGGCTACGAAATGACCCCGGCGGGGGAGGCGCTGCTCAAGCACGCCGAAGCCATGGAAAACGTCGCCCTGCTGGCCCAGGAGGAAATCACTCAATCCACTGCGCCACTGGGCAAAATCCGTGTCGGCGTCACTGAAGGCCTCGGCATCAAGTTTCTCGCCAGCCGCATGATCGGTCTGTTCGAGCGCTACCCCGGTCTGGAAGTGGAATTGGTCGCGGTGCCGCGCTTCGTCAGCATCCTTAACCGCGAGGCAGAAATCAGCATTCATCTGGAGCGTCCGGCGGCGGACATGCTCGTTACCCGCAAACTGACGGACTACCGTTTGGCCCTCTATGCCAGCCAGCGTTACCTCGACAACGCGCCACCGTTGCGCAGCCGGGAAGACCTCGGGCGGCATGCATGGATCGGATACGTCGATGATCTGCTGTTCAGTCAGGAGTTGATGTTCCTCAACAGCTTTTGCCGCAGTCCTCGGGTGGTGTTCCATAGCACCAGCGTCATCGCCCAGCAGGAAGCCGCTCGCTCGGGATTGGGCATTGCCGTGTTGCCGTGCTACATGGCGGCCTCTGAGCCGGATCTGGTGCCCTTGCTGCCGGACGAAAGCATCGAGCGCAGTTACTGGATCAGCACCCGGCGCGAGTTGCACAAGTCGGTGCGGCTGCGGGTGGTCTGGGATTATGTAGTGGGGTTGTGCGAGGCGGAGCAGGGGTTGTTGCTCAATTCCTGAGATCTTTTGATCTTTCAGGTTGATTAATATATGGATATCCGTATATTCGGCAGTCCATATGTACGGTGCGCCCTGATGATCACGCCCCTCGAACTCTTCAAAAGCCTCGCCGACGAGACCCGTGTCCGCGCTACGCTGCTGATCGCCGCTCAAGGCGAACTCTGCGTTTGCGAGCTTATGTGTGCCCTCAATGACAGCCAGCCGAAGATCAGCCGCCACCTCGCGCAACTGCGCAGCAACGGGCTGCTGCTTGATCGTCGGCAGGGCCAGTGGGTCTATTACCGGCTCAACCCGGATCTGCCCGATTGGGTTCATCAAATCCTGCAAGTGACGTCGAAGGCTAACGCCGACTGGCTCAAGGACAACGCCTCGCGCTTGCTAAACATGGATGATCGCCCCGTCCGCGAAGCAGCGTGCTGCTGAATTATTAACGTCCGCAGGAGCCCCCCCATGCGAGTTCTGTTCATGTGCACGGCCAACAGTTGCCGGAGCATTCTTTCCGAAGCCATGTTCAATCACCTGGCGCGCCCGGGTTTCGAAGCGCTGAGTTCTGGCAGTTTCCCTAAAGGCCAGGTGCTGCCACGCAGTCTTGCCACGCTGCAACAGGCCGGTATTTCCATCGATGGCCTGTACAGCAAAGGCAATGACGCCTTCGAGGACAACCCGCCGGATATCGTCATCACCGTCTGCGACAAGGCCGCCGGTGAAAGCTGCCCGGTGTACTTCGGTCCGGCGCTGAAAGCCCATTGGGGCCTGGAAGATCCCTCCGATGTGACCGGTGACGAGGCCGCAGTGGATGCGGCGTTCAGTGCCACGCTGGCGATCATCGAGCGGCGCTGTTCGACCTTCCTCGGCCTGCCTTTTACAACGCTCAGCCGCGCAGAACTGCAGCGTGAGCTGGATCGAATCGGCTCCCTGTAAGCCGGAGGATATATGTCAGAACATCTGCCCAACCTTGATCCAACCCTGTTCGAAGGCTTTAAAGCCACGACCTCGGGCGAACACAAACCGCGCATCCTGTTGCTCTACGGCTCGACCCGCGAACGCTCTTTCAGCCGTTTGCTGGTAGAGGAAGCCGCGCGCTTGCTCGAACACTTCGGCGCCGAGACGCGCATCTTCAACCCGTCCGGTTTGCCATTGCCCGACGACGTCCCCGTCGACCATCCGAAAGTGCAGGAACTGCGCGAACTGGTGCTGTGGTCGGAAGGTCAGGTCTGGTGTTCGCCAGAACGTCATGGCGCCATGTCGGCGGTGTTCAAGGCACAGATCGACTGGATACCGCTGGAACTCGGCGCCGTTCGCCCGACCCAGGGCAAAACCCTGGCGGTGATGCAGGTGTGCGGTGGATCTCAGTCGTTCAACGTCGTCAATCAGCTACGCGTGTTGGGCCGCTGGATGCGCATGTTCACCATCCCCAACCAGTCCTCGGTGCCCAAGGCTTACATGGAGTTCGACGAGGCAGGGCGGATGAAACCGTCGCCGTTCTATGACCGCGTCGTCGACGTGATGGAAGAATTGGTGAAGTTCACCGTGCTGCTGCGCGACCGCCAGGATTTTCTGGTTGATCGGTATTCGGAGCGCAAAGAAAGCGCCGAGCAACTGATGGCGCGGGTCAATCAGCGCTCGATCTGAGCCCGCCGACTTTAAGGGGTGGCTGCGTTCAGGCGGACAGCATTTGCGGCGACACCACCCAGACGCTGCAGGGCATTTTGTACAGCAGGTGTTCCACCGTGCTGCCGACCAACCGGCCGAGGCCGCGATGGCCGACACGGCCCATGACGATCACGTCGATGTCATAGGCATCGGCATAGCTGCACAGCACTTTGGCCGGATCGCCCATGATCATGTGTTGGCGCTCCGGCGGGATGCCGTTGCGTTCGGCCAGTGCGCGGAACGCGGTGGCTTGTGCATCGAACAGTGCTTTGGCGTTGCCCTGCGTGAAAAACGTCGAGGCATTGTCGAATCCGAACTCATCGGCGCTGATCGATGACAGGTCATAGGCATAGATCACTTCCAGTTCGGCGTCGCTGAGGCTTGCCAGTTTGACGGCCTCACGCAGAATCCGGTCGTTGAAGTCTTCGTACCGGGCGTCACGATGAAACGGATCCACAGCGGCAACCATTCGCCGAGGCCGGGCATTGTGCACATGGCTAACGAAATGCAGGGGGACCGGGCATTCGCGCAGCAGGTGCAGATCGAGTGGCGTGAACATCAGCCGGGACATGAATGAGGCGGGCTCCAGATCCTTGATCAACAGGGCCATCGGCTGCTCTTTGAGGTGAATCAGGATCTCGCGCAAGGGGTGCTCGATCCAGACCACCTCGGTCGTCACCGTGACGCCAAGATGACGCAAGGGTCTGGCCTGATCTTCCAGCCACTGGCGGTGACGCTCGACATAGCCGATACGCATCTGTTCCAGCGCCTGTTCGTTAACCAGTCCGGCGGTTGCCAGACCTTCCAGATAATCGAACGCCACAATGTGCAGCGCCGCCCCCGAGGCCTTGGCCAGTGCGCCAGCCCGTTCGAATGCGGGGCTGTCTTTCATCAGGGGTGGGGCCACCAGCATGAAACGTGCTTGCTCGGACATGACAAAACTCCCGTGGGTAACGGCATGGACGCTTGTGCGCAATGGCGGCAGAGGCGTTGAGTCATCCTGCTCCGTGCCGGGTCGCACGCCTTGATCTTTGTCAATGGCAGGGGGCAGCGACGCTGACGCCCGACGCGCGGTAATCGCGCAAGCGATCCCGCAATGGTTGATCGTGATCAACCTTGTGTCGGTTAAGTCGGCGCAGTCTCCAATAGGTGCTGCACTCACTTGAACCACCCGCGCAGGAACATCGCTCATGGCCATGATGAAAGCGGCGATTTTCGTCGAAAAGGATCGCATCGTGCTGGATGACAAGCCGATCCCCGAAGTAGGCCCGTTGGACGCGCTGGTGCGCATCACCACCACCACGATCTGCGGCACTGACGTCCACATCCTGCGCGGCGAGTATCCGGTGGCCAAAGGCTTGACCGTGGGTCATGAGCCGGTGGGTGTCATCGAGAAACTCGGCTCGCAAGTGCGCGGCTTTGTCGAAGGTCAGCGCGTGATTGCCGGCGCCATTACCCCCAGCGGCCAAAGTTACGCGTGCCTGTGCGACTGCGGCTCACAGGACGGGCCGGACACCCGGCACGGCTTTCGCGCCACCGGCGGCTGGAAGTTCGGCAACATCATTGATGGTTGTCAGGCGGAGTATGTGTTGGTGCCGGATGCGCTGGCCAACCTGTGTCCGATCCCCGACGGGCTGAGTGATGAACAGGTGCTGATGTGCCCGGACATCATGTCCACCGGGTTTTCCGGAGCGGAGCGCGGCGAGGTCAGTATCGGCGACACCGTTGCAGTGTTTGCGCTGGGGCCGATCGGGCTCTGCGCAGTGGCCGGTGCGCGGCTCAAGGGTGCAAGCGTCATCATCGGTGTCGACGCGGTGGCCGAGCGTATGACGGTGGCGCGGCAGTTGGGCGCGACCCATGTGGTCAATTTCAAGGACGGTGACGTGGTCGAGCAAATCATGGTGTTGACTGATGGCCGCGGGGTGGATGTGTCTATCGAAGCCTTGGGCACCCAAGGCACGTTCGAGTCCGCATTACGGGTGTTACGCCCGGGCGGGCGGTTGTCGAGCCTTGGGGTTTACGCTTCGGATCTGCGCATTCCCTACGATGCTTTTGCAGCGGGTTTGGGCGATTACAGCATCGTCAGCACCCTGTGCCCCGGCGGCAAGGAACGCATGCGCCGATTGATGGCGGTGGTGCAAAGCGGTGGCGTCGATCTGTCACCGCTGGTGACCCACCATTTCAAACTGGACGATATCGAGGCGGCGTATGAGTTGTTCGGCCATCAGCGCGATGGCGTGATGAAGGTCGCGATTACACCGTGATCAAACGCGCCCCGTGCCGTTGGCCGGGGCGGGTTGCGTTGCGGTACTACAGAGAGAGGCGATGAATGACCTGGTGGCTATCGTCGGGATCACTGTGGGTTTCAAAGCCCAAGGCTTTGGCCAATTCGCGCATGCCCGTGTTGCTGGCCGAATCCACGGAGTACAGGCGGCTGAAGTTGTTCTGTCGGGCGGCCTTGATCAGGTGCTCCATCAGCAAGGTTGCCAGGCCCAGATGCGCCCATTCATCGGCGACCGTCACCGCGAATTCGCATTCTTTTTCGGCCGTGGCGGCATAGCGGCTGATACCGATCTCGATCAATTCGCCGTTCTCGTGAACCAGCGCAATAAAGGCTGCGCGTTGCTTCTGGTCGATGTCCATTAACTGATCGAGCAACGCCGTGCCCGGCTCGCTGATCTGCGCCAGAAAACGCATGTGGCGAGACTCGGGGGACAAGCGCTTGATAAACGCGTATTCGCGTTCGCGATCCTTTTCGGCCAGCGGCCGGATCAGCACGTGTCGGCCGTCCTTGAGCGATTCGATCCAGTATTGGCCGTGGTGCGTGGCATACACAGCCGCGGCCCGATCATTGTGGTCTTTGACAGTGAGCATGATGTGACCTCCAGCGTGGAAAAGATCAACGCGCGGTGCATTGCGCTGATCTCTTTGTACGCCGTTGGTGATGCGGGCATCTGATCTGGATCAGATCGGCGACTGAGTCGGCCGACAGCCGACGATCAGTTGTTTGAGGCCTCTCATGTCGAGGATTTTCACGTTACGTCCCGAGATGTCCACCAAACCCTGATCCCGCAGATGGCCGATGCCACGGCAGATGGTTTCCAGGCGCAGCCCCAGGTAGGAGCCGATTTCTTCGCGGCGCATCTTCAGCACGAAATCTCTGGAGGAATATCCGCGCATGTTGAAGCGTTGCGAGAGATTCACCAAAAATGCCGCCAGGCGTTCATGCGAGCTCATGTTGCCGAGCAACATCAGCATGTCGTGATCGCGCACGATCTCCCGACTCAGCAGTTTGTTGAGGTTGTGCTGCAATGACGGCAAGGTCTGGGCCAGCTTCTCCAGTTGGGCGAAATGGATGGGGCAGACTTCACTGTCCTCCAGGGCAAATGCACTGCACACGTGCTCATCGCGACTGATCGCGTCGAGGCCAAGCATCTCGCCGGGTATATGAAAACCGGTGACTTGCTCCCGGCCGTCGACGGATACAGCACTGGTCTTGAACGAACCGGTGCGCACCGCATAGAGCGAGCGCAACGGATCGCCTGCGCGATACAGCGCCGCGCCTTTCTTGATCCTGGAACGCTGCACGATCAGCGTATCCAGGCGTTCGACTTCCTTTCCGGTCAGGCCAATCGGCAGGCACAGTTCCACAACGCTGCAACTCGAGCACGCAGTCTTGAGGTATTGAATGTTCAGAGGACGAGTTTCAGGCATTAGCGAGGACGCCTTGGAAGGTTCACCAAGCATAGGTGTGTGGGCTGGTCGCATGCCGTTGATTTGCCCGATTGCCCGCTCAAGTGACGAACGGGCAGGCCGGCCAATCAGAATCGGCCAGGATTGCGCTGCGTACTCAGCCCTGTGGTAGCTCGCGGGTGATACGTTGTGCTGCGGGGCGCGATTGTGCGCCAGGCATCGACAACGTCGCCCGCAACCCACCCTCAGCCCGATTGACCAACGTAATCCGCCCACCCAGCCGCGTCGCGATGGTGTTGACGATAGTCAGCCCCAATCCCGCGCCCTGGGCATTGCCGCGACTGTAGAACCTTTCGAACAGCCGCTCTCGATCTTCCTCATCAATGCCCGGCCCCTGATCCTCGACACTCAAATGGCAGAAACCGTCGGCCTGAGTCAGCGTCACGGTGATCACGCCGTGTTCCGGGGAGAAGTTGGCGGCGTTGGTGATCAGGTTGTTCAGGGCAATGTCGATGGCAGCGGTGCTGGCCATGACGTGGAGCGGTTCGGCGCTGTCTTCGAAAGCCAGCTCCAGCTGTTTGCTCAGCAACCACGGTGTCAGTTGCACCAGGCTGTTGCGTACGGTTTCGCTGAGGTCGATGCGTTGCAGTGGCGGCGGGTTGGGTTTGGGTTCCAGGCGCGCCATGGTCAGTAACTGATTGACCAGACGGCTGGTGCGGTCGACGCCGACGATCAGAAATTCCAGGGATTCGCGGCGCTCTTGTTCGGTGCCGGCCTCAAGCAGGTTTTGCGCATGCACCCGCAGCACCGCCAGCGGCGTGCGCATTTCGTGGGCGGCGTCGGCGATGAAGCGGCGTTCGCGGCCGAGCACTTCCTGGATCTGCGCGAGCATGCGGTTGAGCGCCGCCTGCATCGGTTCCAGTTCGCTGGGCAGCGGTGTCAGTTGCAGCGGTTCCAGCGAGCCGCTATGGCGGGCGCGCAGGGTCGCGGCCATGTCCGCCAGCGGCTTGAGGCCCCAACCGATGGCCAGCCAGATCATGGCCGCGAGGATCAGGCTGCCGATCACGTTTGGCCATAAAGTGTGACGGACGATGCGGTCGACCAGATCTGAGCGCACGTCATCGCGTTCGCCGACCCAGATGCGCAGGCTGTTCTGCTTGTCCTCCAGCATGAACGCCCGCCATTGCCGACCCTTCAAATCCCGCACATCGCTGAAACCCGGTTGGGTCGGCGGTGCGGTGAAGGAGGGCGCGCTGGCGGTATGCACCAGCACCTCACCCTTGGGATCCCACACCTGAAAAGCGATTTTGCTTTCGTACGGATGACCATCGACCCGGGGCTTGGCTTCGCCCAGGGCCTGATTGAACGCCTGATACAACTGCGCGTGCTCGGTACTGTCCATTGGCATGCGCATCACGCCTTGCAGCAACCGGGCGTTTTGCGCCAGTTGCGCGTCGTAGACTTCGGCGATTTCGTGGTTGCTGTCATGCACATTGAACGTGCTGAGCACCGCCAGACCGGCCAGCAACAGGCCGATGATCAGCGTCAGCGTACGACGGCGGATCGAGGTCATCGACGCTCCTCCACCAGATAGCCCACGCCACGAATGGTGCGGATCAGGTCGGTGGAGAATTTCTTGCGCAGGTGATGGATGTGGACTTCCAGGGTGTTGCTTTCCGCCTCTTCATTCCAGCCGTAGAGCAACTGAATCAGTTGATCGCGGGTCATTACACGGCCCGGCGGCGAGAGCAATTCGTGCAGCAACTGATATTCCTTGGGCGTCAGCGCCACGGGTTGGCCCTGATAGCTGACCTGCTGGGTGCCAGGGTTGAGGCTGATGCCAGCGTGTTCGATCAGCGCCTGGGCGCGCCCGGCGCTGCGTCGCAACAAGGCACGCAACCGCGCCTTGAGTTCGGCCAGATCGAACGGCTTGACCAGATAATCATCGGCCCCGGCGTCGAGCCCGGCGATGCGATCCTCGGTAGCATCGCGGGCAGTGAGAATCAGCACCGGCAAATTCGAGCCGCTGTCGCGCAGACGGCGCAGCACTTCGAGGCCGTCCATGCGCGGCAGGCCGAGATCGAGCACCGCCACGTCGAAGGTTTCACTGAGCAGCGCATGCAACGCGCTGCTGCCGTCCTTGAGCCAATCGACGGTGTAACCCTCACGCCCCAGCGCCTGATGAATGCCTTCACCGAGCGCCACGTCATCCTCAATCAGTAATAAACGCACGCGGACTCCTGTCAGTCGAGTTTCTTGTTGACGTCCACCAGCAGGGCGGCGATCTCTTTGCGACGCCCGGCGTCGGCGCTTTCCCGGCCCGGACGCGGCGCGGCTTGCAGGGCTTTTTGCAACGCCCCTTTCGCTTCAGCGTAGCGTTTTTCACGGTAGAGGTGATCGCCCCAGAAGTACAGGCTATCGATGCCGTTGGGATTGAGTTGCAGCGCCTGCTTGAGCAGTTGCTCAGCCTTGTCGCTGTCACCGAAACCGATCGGCCAGCCCGGCACGCGGTCATACAGCGCGGCGAGGCTGGTGTAGGCCGAACCTTGCAAGGCTTTGGGGTCAAGCGTCAGGGATTTTTCCAGATCAGCCTTGGCGTCCTTGGCTTTGCTCAAGGCACCGAGCCCACCTTCGGCACCGGCCCAACTGCTGGTGACGATGCCTTTCCAGATCCAGGCTTCGGCCACGGCCGGGCGTTGCGTGGTGAAGGCCGTTGCCTCGGCTGAGAGTTGTTCGAAGGCGGTGGCGCGCTGTTTTTCCGCCACTTCGTATTGGATGTGCGCCCAGCTCTGCTGGATGCCGGTGAGGCGTTGCTGATCGGCGGAGTCCAGCGCCCAGACGCTTTGACTCAGGGCGGCCAACAACAGGCATGCGGAAAGTTTTTTCATGGCTTGAGGGTCTCGTTTTCAGGTTTTTCACTGAGGCGGCGGATCAGCGGCAACTGCTTGCGCAGACCCCGATCAACCAGATGCGGCAGCAGGTTGTTGAGGCGCACGAAGAAACGTTCCGGCCAGCCCAGATACAGGTCGCGACGGTCTCCGGCAATCGCGTGAATCACCGCTGCGGCGACGGTTTGTGGGTCATCGACGTTGGCTTTGAGCGCATCGTTCAAGGCTTGCGCCGCCGCGCTGTTCATCGATGTGCGGGTGGCGCGTGGCGCGACATACAGCACGCTGACCCGGGTATCGGCCAACTCCCGGCGCAGCGCTTCGGAAAACCCGCGCAGGGCAAACTTGGTCGCGCAATAACTGGCGTAACCGGGGTAGCCGATCGAGCCATAGGTCGAGCCAACGTTGACCACCATCGCGCTGTCGGCCTGCTTGAGCATTGGCAGCAACAGCTTGGTCAGGCAGATCGGCGCGCTGATGTTCACCGCCAGCATCGCGTTGATGTCGTTGTCGTCGAGCTGCTCAAGCATGGCGAAGTGGTTGACTCCGGCCGCGTTGATCAGCAGGTTGATGCCGCCGATGGCTTCGGCGGCGGCCAGCACTTTGCGTCGGTCGCTGAGGTAGGTCAGGTCGGCGGCGACCCAGCACAGGTTTTGCGGATAACGCTCCAGCAGCGGCAGCAGCGCTTCTTGATGTCGGGCCACGGCCAGCACCCGCGCGCCGGCGGCGCACAAGGCATTGGCGATGGCCATGCCGATGCCGCCACTGGCACCGGTCAACACAACACGTGCTTCACGCAGCTGCATATTGAGCCTCCGTGTTGCGCGGCAAGCCACGAAACATGTCGGTGTACAGACGATAGACGACTTTCGAAGCGTGAATCACCGCCGCCTGATCTTCTGGATCTTCCAGTTTGTTCATCAGTCGGCGGTAAGTCTGCATGTGCTCGATGTCCAGCGAACCGTGGGAGCTCAAGTAACTGAACGCCGTTTCCGGCAACGCCAGACGCTCGCGAATACTGCCCGCCGCGTGTGTGGCCAAGGCAATGCTGGTGCCTTCAAGCACATTGACCATGCCGAACAGACCCACCGGATTGCCCCGGGCGATCAGGTCGTAGAGGAAGCTGACCATCAACTCGATCGACAGCGACGGCTGCCCATCGCGCACGGCATCGCGATCACCGCCACACGCAGCAATGTCGTTGAGCACCCACTGTTCATGGCCGTATTCATCCTCGATGTACTCGCACACCGCTTTGCGCAGCCATTCCAGACGTGTCGGCAGACGCGCACCGCACGCCATCATCAACGGCACGGTGTGGCGCACGTGGTAATAGGCCTGCGCAAGAAATGCCCGATAACTCTCAAGGCTGACTTTGCCTTGCAAGGCATCAAGGATGATCGGCAAGTTGAACAACTCGTGGCGTTCCTGCTGCGTGGCTTCTTGCAGGGTGTCGAAAAAATTCATAACGCGGATTCCTCGCAGATAACGGATTCAGTCAATTGGGTGTGGTAGTGCGCGACGATGGCTTCGCGGCGCGGGCGGCCATTGGCGGTGAGCAGACCATTGGCGGAGCTGAAAGGTTGGGATAGACGCGTCCAGCGGTGTACCTGGGCGTAATCGGGCAAGGCCTCGTTGGCTTCGGCGACGGCGGCGGCCAGCTCCGCATCGCTGCATTCGGCGCGGTGCGGCCATAGCAGCGCGTGGTTCTCCGGCATCGCCTCGCCATAAACAAACGCTTGGGCGATGTGGCGGCGCTGGGTCAGCTCCGACTCGACCCATTCCGGGTTGACGTTGCGCCCGAAACTGGTGACGAACTGATGTTTCTTGCGGCCCTTGAGGTAGAGAAAACCTTCCGGATCGAACTCGCCCAGGTCGCCGCTTGGCCACCACTCTTCGGCATGCGGCGCATCGCCCAGATAACCCAACAGCGGCGAGCCCTTGATCAGCACTTCGCCGTCCTCGGCCAAGCGCACTTCAACATGCGGCAAGGGCCGGCCAACGCTTCCCGGACGTTGCGCACCGGGGCGATTAAGGCAGACCACCGACGCACATTCGGACAAACCATACCCTTCAAAAACCGGCAGGCCGACCCGTTGTGCGCGGTGCAGCAAATCTTCGGAAACCCGTGCGCCACCGACAGCGGCAAAGCGCAGTTTTTGGGGGGCGAAGGCTTTCTGTTCGGCGGCGCTGACCAGCAACAGCAACAACTGCGGCACCAGAATCAGACTCTCCGGCGCACGGCTGGCCAGATAGCCGAGCAAGCGCGGCACATCGACGCCGCTGGCGCCCTGAATCCCGAGGGTTTTCTGGCTCGGCAGGCTCAACATCGCACCGGCATACAGCGCCGCATAACAGCCGAGGTTTTCCAGCAGAATCGCCAGCGGCAGCAGGGCCAGATGATGCTCAGGATTGGTGGGTTCGCTCGCCTGATGCAGCTCACGCGCCACCCGCAACAAACTCTCGGCGCTCAGGCACACGCCTTTGGGTGTGCCGGTGGTGCCGGAGGTAAACGTCAGTTTGGCGGTGCCGGCGGGCATGCGGCTCGGGCCGCTGAACGAGCGGCACCAGAACTCGCCGTTTTTCACGTATCCACCCGCGAGTAATTCGGCTTCCAGCTCCGGCTCGGCAATCACCCGTTCGGCCTGACTCTGCTCCAGACAATGGGCACGTTGCGCCGGGCTGAAAAACGGCGGCAGCGTCACACAGGTCAGGCCTTCGAACAGCACGGCCAAATCCCAGAGCATCGCATCGACCCCGTTATCCAGCGCCAGTGCAATCACTTGCACGTTTTCATCGCGCAATCGCTCCTGGCGATACATCACCTCGGCGTACAGGGTCGTGTAATCGATTTTCAGCGTATCGCCCCACAGGGCAACCGCACCGTCATTGCGCCCGGCATGGCTGCGCAGGGTTTCCTGGAAGCGTTGCAGTTCAAGCGACATGGAAAGCTCCTTCAATCGAGGTCGGCAGCCCCAAGCGTGTGAACAGGCCGATATTGCGCAAATGGATGAACCCGGCGCGGATGTTGCCGACGTGAACCCAAGGTTTGCTTTCGTAATAACTGCCCCAATGTTGACGCTCGTCACCCAGTCGCTCCGGATCGGCGGCGCACAATGTCACTGGCTTCAAACCGAGGCGATGGAAGCTGTTGACCAGCCCGATGTTGCCGGTGAAGGTCACCCATTCCAGACCGCCCATGGCCAGCAAGTAAGTGATGGCGATGATGCTCAGGCGCGCACTGCCGGTGTCGCTGGCGGCGAGGTTGCCGACCTCGACGATGCCGTTGCGCGTCACCGGGCGATCCGCCGCCGCGCTGATCAGCGGCTCGATCGGCTCATCCAGATAGCGCTCAAGAAACAGCGGCTCCAGATGCGCGCGGCGCACACCGGCCACCGCACTCAGCTCACCGTCGGCGTTGTGCATGCCGAACAGCTCGGGCATGAAGTGGCGGATATCGGCGCCGTGAGCCTTGCGAAAGCGTTGCTGAATGAACGCTTCGAACGCCGTTCGTTGTGCGTCGTCGGGCAACGCATGGGTCAGCGTCATCTGCGGCGTTTCGGACTGGCCGAAATGCAGGGGCAGGGGGATGTTCCAGTCGAAATCGGGCATGGGCAGAACGCCTCCCTCAAAGATTTGAGCGAAGTATCCGAGCCATTTCTTAACGAAGTCTGAAGGTGAAAAAAGGTTAACCTGCAAGCCGATCTTCAGACTGTCTTAAGACTGGCCGGGCAGGCTGACACCGTCGGTTCGCCCGGCCAAAGGAACGTGACTGTCGACTGCATCGACCGTCACCCACGACAATCACGAGGCGCATCTTTATGACCCGCGACAACGCCGCAACCCGTTATGGAAAACTCTCGATCACGATGCACTGGCTGATGCTGGCGCTGTTCGTCGGCGTCTATGCCTGCGTCGAAATCAAAGGCTATATGCCCAAGGGCAGCGAAGCGCGCGGCCTGCTAATGGGCTTTCACGGCCTGTTCGGCGCAAGCATCTTCGCCTTGGTGTGGCTGCGCCTCATCGGCCGCCTGACCCCGCGCCCACCGATCACCCCCAAACCCCCAGCCTGGCAGACCGGCATCGCGCACCTGACGCACCTGGCTCTCTACGGCCTGATGATCGCCACGCCGATCCTCGCCTGGCTGATGCTCGCCGCCGGCGACAAACCGTTCCCGTACTTCGGCTTCCACGTACCGGCGCCGGTCGCCATCGACCCGGACCTCGCCAAACGCCTCAAGTACTGGCACGAACTGATCGGCAGCAGCGGTTATTGGGTGATCGGTCTGCACGCAGTGGCTGGGTTGTTTCACCACTATTGGGTGCGCGATAACACGCTGGTACGGATGCTGCCGGGGCGCACAGGTTCACGCTGACCCCCTGTAGGAGTGAGCTTGCTCGCGATGACGCCTGTTCAGTCAGCATCGATTTTGACTGAACCACCGCGATCGCGAGCAGGGTCACTCCTACAGTTTTTGTGTTGTCTGGCAGAGCGCGATAGTTGCTGGAACCGCACTTCGCGTCCACTCTTAGGCCTTGCCGACAAGGAGCGTGCAGCATGACCGAAGACAACAAAGTAAAAGGCCCGGCGTCCTACTTCCCCTCCATCGAGAAAAAGTACGGCCAACCCATCGACCACTGGCTGAAACTGCTCGCCAGTGTCGGTGATAAAAAACACATGGAACTGGTGGCTTTACTCAAGGATGAACATGGCATGGGCCATGGGCATGCCAATGCGTTGGTCGCGCATCATTTGGCTAGCGGCAAAAAGTGAGTGCAGGGCAGCGATGAGCGTTACTCCCTGATTGTTGACTGGGTCCACTAGCGCCTCAGAACGTGCCGGTGGTCTTAAGCGCTGCACTAAAAGTCATGGTCACCTGATTGTTAGGGCCTGGCTGCCAGGTTTGTACGTCGGCAGGGTTGTTTTCGTTGCGAACGATGCATTTCCATTCAATAAGATCACCGGGCTTCGCATTACTGAATTTTATCGGTCCGGACCAGGAGGGGTAGGGCGAAGGGGTGAGTTTAACTGCCTTGGCCGGATCCCAACTCCCCAATTCTGGACGATCGCCCACTACGTAGACGCTGTAGCCCTGCGTAGTGACGCCGTTATTACATTGAAATGTCGCTTCGAGAAAAAGATACGTCCAGGTGGCGCCGGCATTGGAAACGACGGGCAGCATTGCCCAGAGCACAAAACCCAGCTGCAACAGATAACGAATACGGCTCATGGTCAAATCCTCAGGAAGCTTTCAGTCAGGCCAGACTAGTCCTGCTCAAACTGAAAGTGACCTGTAAGAACTGACAGTTCTTTAGTGGCCTTCGCGATAGTTCTGCTCACCCTTATTCTCTGGCGCTGCCGAAGGCTGCGAGGTTTTGATCTTGTTCGCGGACTCCAGAACCCTTGTCGCGCACCAGGCTGGCTGCAAATGCAGGCCGATTCACATAGCATATTGGCGCACGGATACTTTTCTTATCGAGCTCAAGGATACGCACTCGTCATGACATTCAAGGATTGGGCTGATTTGAAGGTTCTGTACAAACAGAGCCGTAAACAGCCAAACAAACAGCTATTCAGACTGGAAAATGCCCGCAAGTTATGGCCGATGTGGGCTGCTGCGGCAACAACACTACCCCTGCTGGTATTCGCAGGCTTCGGAATCAAATATCCGATGGTAGTTCCGATGTCCTACGTAGCACTTGCCTTGTGGGCGGGCGGGCTCTTTTTCACTCGACTCAAAGCCTTCCAGACGGTGTATCCCGCGCAATTTGATGCGCATGCCATAGACCGGCAGTCTTGGGCGGAACAAGAAAATATTCTTTGTTATGCATTCTTTCTGCAAATTATCCGCAACGAAGGTTACACAACTGACAAACTGCGAAAGTTGTCTGCCTATTCGGATCTGACCGTAGCACCCGCCAAACCTGCGCTTTCGCAAAATCTGGGCTTTGTTTCTCTCTTTGGTTTGATGATTGCGCTCTCCACTGAAGTGATCAAAGCCACGTCATTTTTCTTATGGGGAAAGGGCGCTGTTGCTCTCATGCTGGTCGCTGTTGTGTTGTTTATTTACTGGCTTGTCTGGGATGGTATTCAAAGTGCGGCTTACGAAAGACTGCGCATCAAACGCTACGTGGAACTGGCCGTCCATGACCTAGATGATGTTGTTCAGGATGTCCTACAAGTTAATCCTGCGCCGGATTCGATGGATTCTTTACCTCTTCTAGCGATCAGCAATCAGAACTGAGCATTAAGCAGGCATTCAACGCAATTCAGCCTGAACAAAGCAGGTAACTCAGAACACATTCCCCTGTAGGAGTGAGCCTGCTCGCGATGACGCCCGCCCAGCCACGAAAAATCCAACGTCATCCACAAACCCTGTGGGCGCGGGCTTGCCCGCGAAGGCGTCAGCCAAGTCACCCCCTCACTCCCCAAGCTAACTAAACAGAAAATAACGTCACTGTTTAAAAGAAACCTCCTGTCGCCATCCATGCCCTACAACGTCTTGCGCCATCGCCTACGACTACGCCAGAATCCGCCGGCTTGTGCGTCTAGGTCGCGGGTTCTATCGTTTGTCGGTCACTGAAAAACAGTGATCGGGTTTGGTAGCCCGCCATAACTAGTCGCATCGCGCACCGTTCGCAGACCCCGTCGGGTCTCTGCTCAATGGTGGCCATGCGCAGGACACCTTCGGGTGTGCCGGGTCCTAGTTACCGGTCTACCAACCCGCGTATGGCCGCCACCCTCGTTTGGTAGCGAAGGTGATGGCTCCTTTTTACTAACTAGGAGTTTCATCATGTTCAAAGTAACGCCGAACCCGCCAGTAACCGACCCCGCATCCCCCTACGAATCTCCCAACTCCAAGAAATTCCACGAAGCCGCCGAGCGCGCCCTCGACCACTACCTCAAACCCGCCGACCACATCATGGCCAGCACCAACGAACCCGAGCGCATGTACTTCGCCAACCCGAAGTACGACACCGAATCCCTCCTGGCCAACGCCAGCGAAACCCTCGGCTCTGCCAGCGAAATGCTCAACAACTTCGCCGCCATACTCGACACCTCCCACCGCAAAAACGCGCTAGGCATCGCGCAAGTCGTAATGCTTGCCGAATTGGCCGTCAACCAGGCGCTGGACAACGTCGAAATCCCCAAATAACCCAACCACCACGACGAGGGGAAACCCTCGTCAAACCACGCTGTCTCAACCGGGCTGGCACACGGCCACGCCTTGCGCCCCCAAGCCTCGGCTGTCACCCTTCGGCCCGTTCTCAAGGATCAGAACAAGGAATCAAGGATGAGCGGCTACGTCCCCAACCCCCCGAAAAACCACCGCTACGAAGAAGCCAAACCCGTCGATATCCATGCCCAGCGCTGGGCGGAATATGAGAAACACGGGAAAGAACCTGCGCCCGAGCCCGAGAAGATTGGGATCGCGTTGCGGATTGGGGTTTTCTTTGATGGCACTGGGAATAATGCGAATAACACGGCTGCTGGGTTGCTGTGTGGTGCGCAGCATCCGATTGCGCCAGAGGATATTCCTGCGAGTTGCAAGCCATACATGAGTGACCCGGATAGCAGCTATGGCGCCGGCCCAACCAACGTTAAAAAATTACATTCTTTATATAAAAACACTCAAAAAGCTGAAAGCGATGGCGCTTTCAAGTACATATCGCGTCCAATCTATGTCGATGGAATAGGCACTGAAACCAATCAGAAAGACAGTGTTCTGGGGGGCGGGACGGGGCGGGGTGATACGGGTGTGGCGGGGCGTGTGCAAGAGGCCTTCACTCAAATAGAACGAACTATTGAACAGATACTGCAAGATAATCCCGACAGTGAAATCGCCTCTCTGGTCTTTGATACGTTTGGCTTTAGCCGTGGAGCTGCGGCGGCGCGACACTTCTCAAATGAAGTGGTGCGAGGTAAGCGAGGTCCTTTGGGAAATGTGCTAAACAGAAATGCCCGAGATTTTAGCCGCAGCTTTGATAGTCAGTACGGCAGCGGCATCAAAATGGGATTT
This sequence comes from Pseudomonas sp. LBUM1652, assembly GCF_059716105.1. Taxonomy (NCBI): domain Bacteria; kingdom Pseudomonadati; phylum Pseudomonadota; class Gammaproteobacteria; order Pseudomonadales; family Pseudomonadaceae; genus Pseudomonas; species Pseudomonas sp. LBUM1652. Next base: position 2,639,747 of record NZ_CP166804.1, read on the forward strand.
ATCGGGCTTTTCGATACGGTACCTTCCATTGCCGGTTTCACCAATTTTGGTCGGGTGAAGAGTCCTATCGCTCCCGGTGTGAAGCTTTACCTGGATCGCCAGTTCTTCACAGATGTTGTTCATCTCGTAGCCAGAGATGAATGTCGTGCGAATTTCGCACTCAGCCGAGTGAAACCAGCCCATCCGGAGTACTCCTTTCCTGGAGTCCATTCGGATATCGGCGGCAGCTACCTCGATGAAGTCGAAGAGTGTGTGCTGGTCAGCCCTATGCAAACACTTGCTGTTCCGCGGCATACCGACGTTTCTACCACGTCGATCTATCAAGATGCTGCGCGCGTCAAACGTCAGTGGGTCGCTAAAGGATGGCCTGCCCATTTACTGGAAATTGTCACACCAGCCTCCTTCGAAATTCCGCAGGAGCACCAAGACAGGCTCACGCAGGGACAGAAACGCGTATATGCAGCTCTACAACTCAAACGCCCGGTTAGCGGTAAGCTTTCGAGAATCTACCTGAGAGTCATGCATCAACTAGCGAAAGAAAAGGGCGTTCAGTTCTCCGACATACCCGAAGATGACGAGTACTCAATCCCTGAAGAACTCCAGTCCTTGTGTGATCGATTTCTCGCGGGTGATTACAAAACCACACTTGAGGACGAAGCGCTGCTGAGGCTCAAATACATCCACACCTCCGCGAATTGGAACCATCCCCTCGGAAGAACGGACGGGAGTGGCATTGACGCTGTATATATCAATGCTCCGACAGAAGACGCGGTTCGCGTACAACACCCACACGTACCTGATTGGAAGCTTTGGTAATGAAAGCAATGATCGCCTTGCTCGGTGTTTTACTGTTGGCAGGATGCCAAACCGGAAGTTCCGACACCGGCGCGAATGACCCTAAATCTCCATGGTGGGAGTTGGGGTTTATTGAACCGGATTACATGAAAGTTTGGGTAGAAGACAGTTCGGTTTTGGACATCAATAACAGGATGTTTTTCAGAGTCGGCGGGAAGTCCGCTGCAGGCGGTGAGCCGGAAGATGGTACAGAATCAGCGCGTGGTTGGGGGGTAGCTGGGGGGGCTGGAATTCCAGTGACGGGTGCCGACCTTCCAAAACTCGTCTTCGTCCGTTGGCAGTCCATATCAGAACAAAAGACCTATAAAGGTTTCATAGAAATTCCAGAAGAAGCTAGGCAACTGATGGTGAAATCAACACACCAGCGTTGCCCGGAAACGCCCAAAAAAACAGCTCGATATATGGCCTCGTTGTATGTGGGACTTGCCCCTGGCGGAGTGCTCCAAGCATGGGTTAGAGACTCGTGCCACCACCCAACAAAGGTCGCCCATGCCCAAGGCGAGATTGAACCGCTCGGCCCGCAGCAGGGGAAGCACGGTGGTCGGTATGCCTATCCAGTGAGTGAAAAGGCCAAGCGTTATATCGAGAGGTGGGGCATCCCTTACGGAAGTTGGTAAACGGTAAACCAATGAAGCCAAGCATCACGCTGCTATGCATATTGTTCTTGGCCGGTTGCCAATCTGCAGATCCGCTATCAGGCAAAAACGATCCCAAAGCCGAGTCGTGGGAACTCGCGTTCACCGAACCCTATTACATGAAAGTGTGGGTTGAAGACAGCGCCGTCGAAGACGTAAGCGGCAAGCTGTTCAAGCGCACGGGAGGAGGTACGGCCGCAGGTGGGGAACCCGAAAGCGGTAAAGCGTCTGCCCGAGGCTGGCACGCTGTGGGCGCTGCCTCAAAAGCGGTAATAGGCGCTGATCTCCCCAAGCGCATCTACGTGCGCTGGCAATCCATTGTTGAACCGCAGACCTATCAGGTTTGGGTTGATGTGCCCGAAGAGGCGAGACAACTGATGATGGCCTCGGTTAATCAGCGGTGCCCCGAAACGCCGGAGCAACAGGCCAGTTACAGCGCATCTATTTATTTGGGATTGGCACCTGGGGGCGTTGTGCAGGTTTTTGTTCGAGATTCGTGCCACCGTCCCATCAAAGTGGCCAGAGCCCAAGCTGAGATAGAGCCCTTGGGGCCGAGCCAAGGAAAAAACCAAGGGCGATACGCGTATCCCGTTAGTGAGAAGACCACGCGGTACATCGAGAAATACGGCATTCCATACGGAAGTTGGTAGGGTGTCTAGTCCTGAAATAGGTTTACACCTGTTTCAGCCTCAAAACGCCCGATGCACCGCATCGGGCGTTTTGTATTTCAGCGACAGATGAGGCCGCTCGTTGTTATAGATCTGCACCGACTCGTCCACCATCCGGATGGCTTCTGCCAAATCTTTGGGGCGATGCAGCAATAACTCGTTTTTCAAAATCCCATTCACACGCTCAGCTAATGCATTTTGGTAGCAGTCGTAGCCATCGGTCATTGAACAGGTGATGCCGTACTTGGCATGCAGCCGCTGATAAAGCTCGGAGCAGTATTGGACGCCTCTGTCCGAGTGATGCACCAGACGTTGTTCCGTTGTCCGCTGCTTGAGGGCTTTGTTGAACGCTTGGATCACCGATTCGGTGTGCAAGCTTTCATGTACATGGTGCCCCACGATTTTTCGGGAGTACGCATCGGTGACCAAACTCAGATAAGCCACACCCGTTTGCGTCGGTAAGTAGGTGATGTCCGCAACCCATACTTGCTCTGGCGCCTTGGCGACTACCTGAATCGGTCCATCTTTGAGCAGGTTTGGATGCCGGCGAAAGCGATGATGGCTGTCTGTCGTTTTGTGATACGCCCGTCTGCGAGGAACCAGTTCGCGCCGATCTCGCAAGATATCGAATAAACGGTCTCGACCAACCTTTACGGACACTTCTGGCTCAGTGCGCATTAGATTGTGAAGTTTTCGGGTGCCAAGGCGCGGTTGCCTAAGTCGCTTTTCCCTCACGAATCCCATCACTTCCTGGGCATGACGGGCCCGGGCATCACACGCCCGGTTGCGCTTGTAATAAGCCTGACGGGAAATCCCCATGAACTGGCAAGCCCTACTGATGCTCAGGCCTTGGATCTGCCCTTGGGAGAGGACTTGCCGGATCGCTTTTTTACGACAGAAACACCGAAGTCGTTCTTCAAAACGTCAACGACGGCCTCGAAAAACTGAGCTTTCTGGTTGGCTTGGGCAAGCTTTTCTTCAAGCTCTTTGATTCGCTGTTCGGGTGTCAGGGGTTTATCGGGCTCATCCATGGAACGGGGTCTCTTGGAGCGAATGGACGCGCCTTGACTCCAGTCCTGCCGACCATGCCTGCGTAACCAGTTCAGTACGGTCGTTTTACCCTGAATGCCATAGCGCTCTTGAGCCTCTTTATAACTCAACTCGCCTTTTTCGACCTGATCGACGACCGACAATTTAAAGGTCAGCGTGTAATCACGCTGACTGCGCCTTTCTCCCGTATTCATTACTCCCTCCTGAGAATGGGTCAGAAGGTGTAAACCTTATTCAGGACGGGACAGGGGTCAGAAACAGGGGGGGGGGATTTCCCCTACAGTCTGTCCTTGCAATCTGTAATCGATGGATCGCGTTCTTTAGATAGTGGTCGCTCGTGAATGGCCGCTGTCGGCCAAGAGCAGACGTTCGAACCTGAGGTAATGCGATGAAGAGAAAAACAAGTATGACTGCACCTCTGACCAGTAACGCAGAAACCCAGCCTGGGCCTGGCTGGACGTTTGACCCTGATCGCATGATCCGAATAGCCGATTGTCATTCGATCATCGAAGTACTTCGCCACATCAAACACAGTGGGCCGGAATGGGCGCATCGTTATGTCCATATTTCCTTTCCCGGCCAATCAAATGCCTGGGCTCTGGTGTACCCGCTTCAGAATGCCAGTGCACCGTACTTTGACTTCATGTATAGCCACTAAAAGCCTCCTCAGGAAGCGCTGTCCGCACTGCTAAGGAAATATCCACAGTGTTCCGTCATCGACTGGTCGCCCGGGCGCTTGGCCTGCATCGAAGCTCAGGGGGTGGATGTTGAGGCACTCGCTGAAATTATCCGGGATCTAGCTGAAGCTGTTTGGGACGAGCACATCACGTTCGTCGATGCTTCGTACGAGGATTTCTACGTATCGAAAGCCCCAAATTTGATCAGGCACTCGCCCATCTCCGGTCGTTCTATGACAGCGCGAGTTGCCAAATAGCATTTGAGCAGGCAGGCTACTCCAAGCGACTTCGTGAAACGCTTGATGAAAGCAGATACCCTCGACTGGTCGAAGAAGAGCATGCCTTCATACAGCAGCATTTCACTCATCGGTGACGCTAGCCGATAGCTGCAACTACTGACCGTCCGCTTCCGGCCGTAATCAGGCAGTAAGCAACCTATTGCTAATGCTTATTGCTCGGTTCAGGTCTTTCTCGATCACAATAAAACGGCAAAAAAAGGCGTTGGTTGATTATGAGCGCTAAAATCCAGAATATTTACTAAAAGAAAATGTACATGAAGAAGCTGAGTAATGATTTCAGTGGAGCACTCCGAACGTTTGCGTACTATATGGCAAGTGGAACCCACTACATGCTTGAAAACGTGGAGTACATCGATATTTATGGTTCTGAGCCGAGTGCAATTGAGATGGTCTTCGCGATATTCGCGAACGTCATAGAGATGGACGGTGAAGGTAACGTGCTCAATTTTACCTACGCCCAAAGGAGAGCGACTGACTACTTAAGGTCATACTGCGACCCATCTTTCAAAGTAACGCCGCCTCTTGAAGACTGGGAAACTGAGCTATATGGGCCGCCCTCACTCGGACGCTAAAAAATGCTTTAGTTCGCAGACACGGGGACCGGAAAGGGTCGAAATATCGAGCCGAATGGCAGGTTGTGGCCGAAAGCAGCTTTCCGCGAACGTCTGCTTTTGGCCGATAGCAGTCCTTCATAACTGGCCGCTTATTATGACCTGAAGGCGGCCCACCCGTGATTTCGCACCTGTTCAACCTTCGCCAGATCTCCTCAATCTCTTTGTCGCGTCATCCTGCGATGATGTTGAACGCGCTAGTCGCCAACACCTCCCCATTAACCATCACCCGCACCCCATGCAGCCCAACAAAATGCTTCCTCGTCGTAAAATCCTTTATCACCTGCCGCCGCCCCACAACCACCTCTCCAAACCCCGCCAACACCAGCGTCTTCAACTTGAAAACCTTCCCCGATACCCCGCCATTCGCCTTCACATAGTCAATCGCATAATCAATCACTAGCCTTTGCTCTTCCGCCACCGTCGACTTCACCACAAACGACAACGTAATCGCTTCCCCGAGCCTTACCACCGCCGGTTCAACCTTCACATCCAGCAACTCAACCTCAGGCTTCCCGCCAGCGCCAATCACCGTCAACGCGCGCAAATCCCCCTGTTTGATCAAACTCCGCAACGCATGTTTCGCAATCCAGGCTGTGTGTTTGTTTTCCAGCGACCAACCTTCAATCGTGTCGAGCACCCATTCCGGATGCACTTTCGTCACGTCATTCAAATGATTCGCCACGGACTTGCGCACGTATAGGCTCTCATCCGCTTTCAACCGATCGAGTATCCCGGCGGCCAATTGCGGGTCAGCCTGTATCGCTTCGAGCCGAAACGACCACGGCAGGCGAGGGCGGCTGCCTTCGCTGGCGAGGCGGCGGACGTGGTGGTTTTCGTCTTGGGTCCAGTCGTGCATTTGTTCCAGCGAGCGTTCCAGGTCGCTGCGCAGAAAGTGGCGGATGGCGAATTCGGAGGAGCCGAAGGTGGTGAAGTATTTCAGGGTGTCCATGGAGGTATCGAAGGCGTGCGCGCCGTAGCTGGCGACGTAGTGCGGCAGGCACATGCTGACGAATCCGCTGTTCAGCCGTGGGGCGAGTTCGCGCAGGACTTCGAGGGAGTCTTCGTAGTCCAGCGGTAGCACGGCGTGCAGGCTTTCGCTGACGCGGGCCATGCGTTGCATGACGGACAGGTCGGCGAGGCCGTCATTGGCGTGTTTAAGGAATGCTTTGGCTTTGAACGCCGGGTACACGGCGCTCATTTCGGTGGCGATGTGGCGCAATCGCTCGGCGTTGAAGATTTCCTTGAGGGCCGGTGCGGCGGTTTCAGTTGTGCTCATGTTCAGGTCATCGGCGTGCTGACGAACGCTTCGAGCGTTTCGGCGTAGGCGGTGTATTGGGCGATATGGGGGTAGCGTCGGGTGTCGATCTGGTCGGGGACGACGAGGTCGGTGAAGCTCCAGGCGACGGCGAGGGTGATGCCGGCCTGGGTCAGAGTGCCGTCGGTGGGGAGGCCGTGTTTTTCGAGTTCGTGTTCGAGGGCGGTGAAGGCGGCGGCGAGTTGGCCTTCGACGCGTTCGATCCACGGTTGATATTGATTGTCGGCCGGGCGCAGGTTGCGTTCGTAGTAGAGCTGCACGGCTTTTTCGCAGGCGGCGAGGCTGAGGCCGACGAGGCGGAGGGCGTGGGCGCGCTGGCTCAACTCTTTCGGCAGCAGGCTTTTGCCGGCGACGGTTTCGAGGTAGTCGAGAATGAGGGTCGAGTCCATGAGGACGACGCCGTCGTCGAGGATCAGTGTGGGGGCCTTGACCACCGGGTTGATCTGCTGGAATTGCTCGAAGTGGCGGAACACCGAGACTGACTCGTGTTCGAGGTCGATGTCCAGGCGTTTGGCGGAGATCGCCACGCGGCGCACGTAAGGTGAGTCGAGCATTCCGATCAGTTTCATGTGCAACTCCTTGGCGTGACTGATTGCTACCGTCGATGGGTGACGAATGTAGCGGGAAAGGTTGTCGATTGACTACTGCTCGGCACTGCCGGTCTTCCCGGCACAAGCTGTAACGGTCATGAAACACCCGAAAATAAAGGGCCAAACCGGCCTTGCCAGTTGCGCCAGTGAATCTATAGTCAAAGTGCCAGCACCGACCAGGGATGGAACAGTTAAGCGAGCTCAGACCCTCTGATTCAGTACTCGTTTGTATTACTCCCTTGTAGTCCATGATCCCGAAATCGTTGAGGCGCCGACCTGTGCGCATTCAATGCGTCAGGTCGTGCTTTCGATACTGCAGGGAGGGTGATCGCATGAAAGCTTCTAAGCATTTGATGTTTTGTCTGATGGGGGCGGGGTTGGCGGGGTGTGGGAGTTCGAAGCCGGCTCCTGGAGTTGTGGCGGAGAATTGGACAACGAATACAGAACAGCTCGGGATTAAAGCGATTTATCCCCCACGGACTAACGTAGAGGTAGGGGATTTGTTCATTGCACGAGCGGTAAAAGTCGGTGAAAAAATTTCGACGGCTGACTATGTGTTGGCCTCAACAAAATTCGATTACATCAACATAGATGCGGCGATTGTCGAGTCTCGGCCCAGGCACAGTTTCCAGTCGATGGCTACTTACGATGATGGGTCGGGCAGCGGTGCGGTAACGACTCGCGCCTTGATCCCTATGACGATAAACCAAAAACAAGTTAACAGTCTGGTGGCGTTTCCGGGATTCACATTTGCTTCTCTGGCGGAGAGTGATATAGGAGTCAACGTGACTAGCAGCGCGATTGGGGCCGCTTTGGGATTTGGGCGGCGCTCCAAGTACAGTGTTTCTTATTCGGTACCGAGTGCTGAAACTTACGGTGCGATGTATCTCCCTGCCAGAAAATTGTTCGATGCGGAGACCGCCAAACGCTATACCGAAGACGATCTACAAAGAATGCGCGACGCTGCCGATCAATTGCAGGCTGCACAGGTCAACAAAACTAATGCTACCTCGCCAGTTTTGGTATTTGTCACTGATGTGTTTATGACCAGGGCACTGGATGTAATGGTGTCGTCTGAAGACGGTATGAGTGGTACGTTTTCCGCCGTCACATTGTCGATGGTGGAGTTGAGTGAGAAGAAAAAATCTCTTCAAGCGCAACTTGGAAAATTGACTGGCCAAAAGCCTGAAGAGCAACCCGCTGCTGAGGAACCAGCCAAGCCTAAGCCAGAAGAACCGAAACCTGCGGTAGCCGGGGCTCAGCCCAAAGTGGAGAACGCAGCGCAATCGGGCGGCGGGAAGGCGTCAGAAATTGCCCGCATCAACGCCGAGTTGGTTCAGGTAAATGAGCAACTGAGGACGAAGGTAAGTCAGATCGTTCCCGACATGCCGGGCGTCACGGGTTCAGTCGTCAAATCATCAGCACTGGGAATCACGTTGCGACAAGCGTTTGCCGAACCCGTAGTGATTGGTTATCGGGGCATACACTTCAACATTGCCGCAATGTCCGTTACAAAACCCCCACAGACGGATAACGGCAGTGTGACCGGGCCATTGCAGTTTCCGGGAATAATGCTCAAATCGTCGAAGAAGGAGTAGCTAGTCGGTGGCGAGTACCAGGTATTCGCCACAATCCTTTATTCGTCGAATCCGGCTTGTTCGTGAATCTCATCGACATTCAATTCCAGCCGATAGGCCACGGCCACGAACAACGCCTGGCACAGGCACAACGTCGCGCTCAGCGAGCGAAAGGCGAGGGCGCTGCCTTCATTCACCAGCAACACGCTGTTCGCTCGTTTGGCCAGTGGCGAGAGGTGGCTGTCGGTGATGATCAGGGGGTTGGCCTGTTGCTGGCGGACGTAGCGCAGGCAGTGTTGGGTTTCCTTGGCGTAGGGGGTGAAGCTGATGGCGATGACCAGATCGCCCGCGCGGACGCTACGTATCTGCTCGCGATAGCTACCGCAAAGCCCGGAAACCAGGTGAATACGCTTCTGCGTGTGTTGCAAGTTGTAAACGAGGTAGTCGGCGACGGCGAAGGAGCGGCGCACGCCGACGACATAGATGTTGTAAGCGTTGGTGATCAGGTCGACGCGAAGGCAATGTCGTCGAGTTCGCGGCCCAGGCGTTCGATGCCGGCGCGGGTGGCGTCGATACGTTCGCGGGCGAGGTCGCCGTCGCTGGCTTGCTGCGACTGGTCGGCGATCATGTTGCGGATACGTTGCTGGTAGTTCTGCACCGGCGAGGCTTTGTGGGTGTAGGCGGTGCGGAACAGTGCCTGCATTTCACTGAAGCCGCTGAAACCGAAGCGCTGCGAGAAACGCACGATGGCGGACGGGTGCACTTCGCACTCGCGGGCGATGTCGCTGATGCGGTCGACCATGATCCGGTCACTCTGCTGGCTCATGTAGGTGGCGATGCGTTTGAGTTGGCGCGGCAGGGCTTCGTATTCTTCGGTGATCAGTTGCAGCAGACGCTCGGCATTGATCGGGGGGCTGGCGAGGGTGGGCTCGTCGGAGGCCGGCAGATCGGGGCTTGGCATAAGTCATCCTTTGGGCGCAGCGTGCTGGTTTGGCCTGATATTAGTGGGGCTTTGCCGGGTCTGCTTTGCTGAAACGATGCACTGACGCATGAAAAAAAGGCGATCTGAGACTGTTCTGTTAGCCGTTTGTCTTCTATATACAGCCGCTCGACTGAATTTCTTGCTATAAACGCACTCCGATGACCGTTGTGAAGCTTGTGTCAGAGCAGTTTCCGGGCTTTGTCGGACAAATTCCCTGTATTTACAGTTGCTGATGCCTGAAACGGGCCTTAGACTGCCGCCCCTCGTAAATTGAGTGCCGGGTGGCGTTTGCAATAAACGATGCCTTTTCGTCGACCGGACACGGTTCGCCGGAACGCTCCCTATTTCGCCTTAATGCACGTTTTTTTATAGAGATATCAATGACAAAGGACAAGTTGCTGGCGATGCCGGCAGATGACTACATGAATGCAGAGCAACACGCTTTCTTCGCTGAGCTGTTGCAGAACATGAAAGTCGAAACCCACGAGCGCATTGAGCAAAACCGTATCGCCATCGAAAGCCTGGACACCCCGGCTGACCCGGCGGACGCGGCTTCGGTTGAAGAAGAGCGCACCTGGCTGGTAAACGCGATCGATCGCGACCAGCGCATGCTGCCGCAATTGGAACAAGCCCTTGAGCGCATCAAGGAAGACAGCTTTGGCTGGTGCGACGACAGCGGCGAGGCCATTGGCCTGAAACGCCTGCTGATCAGCCCGACCACCAAGTACTGCATCGAAGCTCAAGAGCGTCACGAGCAGATCGACAAGCACCAGCGTCAGGCCTGATTCCTGAGGCGACCCGCCGATTGCGGGTCGTTCTGAAAAGATCGCAGCCTTCGGCAGCTCCTATATGGGGTTGCAGGGGCTGCGATCTTTGTTTTTGCTCGTCTGCGATATCCCGAGCCGTTCCATTGACCTGCTGCAAGACCCCACGACTAACGGACCATAGATAATGGCGTTGTAGTGGCGTTTAATGCAGTCACAATAATGAGAACAAGCGTGGGGTGTTGATATGACGAGAGACGGATCTCTGGTTGGGGCTTTGCCTGCACCAGTGCTTTTGCCAAAAAACCGCTGGGTCGCACCGACTCTGCAAAGCATCGCCCTGATGCTGTTGCTCGCCGGCATGACGCTGGGTGGATGGTCGCTTTACGTCGGCATGCCCTTGGCGGTGCTGATTGTCTGGCTGCCGCGCCTGCGCTCCCGAGCCGTCCCCGATGTAACGCCTGCCGACTCCGGTAGTGCGATTTCCGAACTCACTCGCGATCTTTCCTACACCACCAGCCATAACGCCTTGTCGGCGGCCGGGGTGGCGTTTTCGGTCAAGGAACTGGCGAGCAAACTTGAATCGCAACTCGATGCGGCAGCGCGGATTGTCAGCAATGCCGAGGTGATGATCGCCACTGAACACGCCACTTCGCAGCTCAGCCGTGAAGCGTTGGCCGCTGCCAGCGAGGCGCATCACAGCAGTGCAGCGGGGCGAACCGAATTGGTCGATTCGATCTCGCGCATGCATCAGCTCAGCCAGCGCGCCAATGCCAGCCGTGAATTGATCGAGGCCTTGAGTCTGCGCAGCGATGATATTCAGCGGGTGACGCTGGTGATTCAGTCGATTGCCAGCCAGACCAATCTGCTGGCGTTGAACGCGGCGATTGAAGCGGCGCGGGCCGGTGAGCACGGTCGCGGATTTGCAGTGGTGGCGGATGAGGTGCGCGGCTTGGCGGCGCGAACGGCGTCGGCGACGGGCGAGGTCGGCGAGATGGTCGCTGACATTCAACAGCGCACCGCCCAGGTTGTGGAGCAGATCCGCGAACTATCCAGCGATTTGAGCAGCGGCGTCGAACAGGTCGAACACACCGGTCAGCACCTGGAGAATATCGCGCGATTGGCGGCGGGGGTGGAAAGTCAGGTCGGCGAGATCGCCAGGGGTGCGGAGACCAACCGCGAGCAACTCGACAGTCTGTTCAAAGCCATCGAGCAGATGCGCAGCGATTTGGCGGTCAGCGATCAGCAGACCCGTCGCCTCGCCGAAGCGGCGGTGCAGATGGAAGGGCAGGCGGAAACCATCAGTGAGCGTCTGGCCGAAGTCGGGCTGGATGACTATCACCAGCGCATCTATGACTTGGCGCGCGAAGGGGCGAGCCAGATTGCCGCGCGTTTCGAGGCGGATATCGAGCAAGGGCGGATCAGCCTCGACGATTTGTTCGACCGTCAGTATCAGCCGATCGCAAATACGCAACCGGCGAAATTTCAAACTCGTTTTGATCGTTACACCGATCAGGTGCTGCCGGCGATTCAGGAGCCGTTGCTGCCGCGTCATGAGGGATTGGTGTTTGCTATTGCCTGCACACAGCAGGGTTACGTGCCGACGCATAATCAGGTGTTCAGTCAGCCGTTGACCGGAGATGCGCAGGTCGATGCGGTTAACAATCGCACTAAACGCAAGTTTGCCGACCGCACCGGGATTCGCTGTGGCAGTCATCAGCAACCGGTGTTGTTGCAGACTTACACGCGCGATACCGGTGAGTTGATGCACGACTTGTCGGTGCCGATCACGATCAAGGGTCGGCACTGGGGCGGATTGCGTTTGGGCTACAAACCGGAAAGCCCGCGCTGATCGATTCTTGCGATTGATGCAATGAATCTGTGCACGGGCGTTGCTGTTTCCTCCGCGAGTAAATCATTAACATGCCTACATAGTTAGGTAGCTAATGATTTGGGGAGGTCTGCATGCAGTGCAGAGTTGATGTTGCCGTGATGATTGGCAGCGGTGTGCCCGCCGGTTTACGCGCGATGGGCCGAAGTGTTTGCTGGGTGGTTTTGCTCAATGGTGAGCGGCGCGGTACTGCGTTTGCCAGTCGTGACGAGGCCGAGGAGTGCAGGGCTGCGTGGCTCGCGCAGTTGCAGGCCGCGCCTGGAGACAGCCTGCACTGATCGAGGTTACTTGCCGTCGTGAAGGCGTACGTTCAGTTCGTCGAAGACTATTGCCCTGTCATCGTCTTTGCCAATCCACTCTTGAAGCGTTTGCTTCTGAGATTCTGACCAGAAGGGCGCATCGACTAATTTGGTGTCAGCGTCCAGTGAATGCCCATCGATGAAATCATCGATATCAGTTTCCTCTGAAGGCAGACCCAACTGATCGAACAGGGTTTTCAAGTTATAACCTTCAAGATCCATCATTTGCTCCTTCTGATGTGCGCCGGTATGGCGCAGTCGATCGCTCTCTTTATCTGAGGCAGGCACTGGCCAGGAGTTCGATTTGCATTTCGAGTGAGCGGGCGAGGGCGCACGCTTCGTTGTGATCTTCGCGGAAACCTCTTACGCGGCCGGTCGATTTTTCCTTGATGTGGAAGAAAGCGTTGCCGGCCGGTACGACTTGAAAGCGCGGAGCCATATCCTTTTGTTGGTGTTCCTGCAGATCGTTCATATCGGCGACATGCAGGATAAGGGGCGATTTGAGTCGGGCGTCAGTGGGCATGGCGAAGTGAGTCAGAGTGCACATATGAAGTCCTTTTCATCGGTTGGCCGATATTTACAGGCCGTTTCGGGTAGTCGTAATGAGCATCGCTGCTCTAGAATCGCCAGTGCTTGTTGACGACAGGGCTTATCTAAAGCAATTTTTCGCGAGTGATATGTCGGAAAAATGCTTTTTTTCGTGAGAATTTTCCCTAAAGTTCGTAATCAGCTTTCTTTGGTCGCCGGTAAGGATTATTCCTTCGAGCTTTGGCGACATTGGAGTGAGTTTCGCGAGTGACATTCCAGTAGTCTTACGAACCTCGCGTTGAATGAGCAGTCTGCTCAGTTCGGGCTTTTATTTGAGTCATTTGGCAGTTCCATCGGCCTGGCCGTTTTTTGTCGTGCGCGTTTTCCGTGTGCGGTTTATTCAGATGTGGGGATGTTTCTTTGGCAGTCAGTAATCTCGATATGCATGCTTTGTTCGTGTTGGGTGATTTGCGTGCAAAGCTGGTCAAGCTGTTCCAATCACGTTTTGTTTACATCACCGAGCAATACGCTGAAGGCATCTACGTTGCCGAAATCGACACTGAAAGCGCTTTGGTGGTCGATGACAAACCGGGCCTGAAGCTCAAGGTTGGCGATCATTTCAGTGCGTCGGTGTTGCCCAGCCGTGAAGGCGGCAAGATGGATATCCGTTTTCGCGAAATCAAACTGACGGTCTATGGCATCGGCGACTACGCCTTCGTCGAGACGGCGGATGGCCACGCGATCCTGTTCAAGGAAGGTCATAGCGTGGTGACCGTGTTCGCCGCCCATGCGCAGTTGCAGGAAGGTCTGACCAAGACCCTGAAAGCCGTCACCGCCAAAGCCGCGAAATGGCGCAAGGGTGAACTGGTGACTTTCAAGGCCAGCGAGTGATCGGTGGTTTGAGCCGCGCCGATTTCCATTCGCAAAACCTCGACAGTGCGCGCGATGAGGCCCGGCGGTTGTTCGCCGCGAAGGCCGAGTTACAAGGCGCCTGGCTCGGTTGGGTCGCCGCGCAGATCTACACGTTGCGCCCGGCGGAATACGCCAGCATGGTCAGACGCGAGCTGCAAAGCATGCAGGAAAAGTCTGAAACCTGACCTCGTCCTGGGTCTGGCCCTGAAAAAGCAGGAACCTCGGCTACAGTCAGTTGACTGAGTATGCAGAGGCTTGCGGTCTTCTCTCAGGCCATCCTGCCATTGCTGTGAACAGCACGAGGTGCAATGCATGAACGGATTTCGACGGTTATTGGCCGCCAGCGTGGCCACATTCGGTTTGCTGACTTCAGTGCCATCGGTCATGGCGGCACAAGCGCCGATCCATTTTGCCGACCTGAACTGGGAAAGCGGCAGCCTGATCACCGATGTCCTGCGGATCATCGTCGAGAAGGGCTACGGATTGTCGACCGACACCTTGCCTGGCACCACCATCACCCTGGAAACCGCGCTGGCCAACAATGACATTCAGGTCATCGGCGAAGAATGGGCCGGGCGCAGTCCGGTGTGGGTCAAGGCTGAGGCAGAAGGCAAGGTCGTGAGCCTGGGCGATACAGTCAAGGGCGCCACCGAAGGCTGGTGGGTGCCGGAATACGTGATCAAGGGCGACCCGGCCAAGGGCATCAAGCCGCTGGCACCGGACCTGCGCAGTGTCAGTGATTTGAAGAAATACAAAGACGTGTTCAAGGACCCGGAAAACCCGAGCAAGGGGCGTTTTCTCAACAGCCCGATCGGCTGGACGTCGGAAGTGGTCAATAAGCAGAAGCTGACCGCGTACGGATTGCAGGACGACTACACCAATTTCCGCAGTGGTTCCGGTGCAGCGCTGGACGCCGAGATCAGTTCTTCGATTCGACGGGGCAAACCGGTGCTGTTCTATTACTGGTCGCCAACACCGTTGCTGGGCAAATTCAAACTGGTGCAACTGGAAGAGCCGCCGTTTGACGCCGAGGCGTGGAAGACGCTGACCGACGCCGATAATCCCAATCCGAAACCAACCCGCTCGCTGGCCTCGAAGCTGTCGATTGGCGTGTCGACGCCGTTTCAGAAGCAGTATCCGCAGATTGCCGAGTTCTTCAGCAAGGTTGATTTTCCGATCGGGCCGTTGAACAAGGCGTTGGCTGAGATGAGTGAGAAACACACCGCGCCCCGTGATGCGGCAGTGGCATTCATGAAGGCGCATCCGGATGTGTGGCAGGCGTGGTTGCCGAAGGATGTGGCGGACAAGGTTTCGGCTGATTTGAAATAGAGAGCCGCGACCACTGGCCTCATCGCGGGCAAGCCCGCTCCCACAGGTTTATCGTCGGATGCAAAATATGTGTACGACACAAAATACTGTGGGAGCGGGCTTGCCCGCGATGCTTTTAGAATCGAGTTTGCACTGCTAGCTCAAAGGTTCGCGGCGTACCCAAATAGTACGCCGGCGAAACATGCGCAAACTCGGCATACACCTCATTGGTCAAATTGCGCACTCGCCCGGTAACGGTGGTGTGCGAATCAACCTTGTAACTGAGGAAACTGCCGAACAGCGTGTACGACGGCACTGTCATGGTGTTGGCGTTATCGGCAAACACCGACGCCACGTAACGCGCATCGACCCCGCCTTGCCACTGCGGCGAGAAATCATAGGTCAGCCACAGATTGCCGACCCGGTCCGGAACGTTGGTCGGTGTGTTGCCTTTGCGCGACACGACCACGCCAGCCGCATTCTTCTCAGTGAAGTCATCGTACTGCGCGTCGACCCAGGCGAAGTTACCCTCGGCCAGCAGTTTGTCGGTGATCCGCAACGAGCTGGCAATCTCGATCCCTTTAGACGTCTGCTGACCGACCGGGATGCTGCTGGCCGGGTCCAGTGGGTCGGTGACGGCAAAGTCCTTTCGTTCAATCGTGTAAGCCGCCACCGTCGCCGAGCCGCGCCCGTTCAGATAATCGAACTTGCTGCCGATTTCCCATTGCTTGCCGGTCGAGACGTCGAAGTCTTGCGTGCCGTTGGGCTGCTCGGCGGCGGTGCTGTATTGCACGTAGACGTTAGCCGATGGGATGAACTGATAGGTCAGACCCGCGCGACCGGTGATTGGCTCCCAACTGCGCTTGAGGTGCTTGGGGTTGGTGGCGGTTACGGTGCGGTGGTTGGTCACGTCGAGATCGATGTCGTCATAACGCAGGCCGGTGAGCAGTGACAGTTTGTCGGTGAGCGCCAGCCGGTTTTCCACGAACAGCGCTTTGGTGGTGACTTCGTTGGTCTTGTCGCTGATCAGCTTGGGATTGGTGCCGGGAATGTCATAGAAATGCCCCGGCCGGTAGTTGTTCGGGTCAACCGTGCTCACGTCTTTGATGTTGAGCGGCGAGTTGGTGGTTTGATTGACTTTGTACTCGAAGCCGCCTGACCACGTTGTATCCAGACCCAGCAGCGTGTTGTCGTGCCGCAGTTCGAACTGGTTGCCGTTCTGCTCGCCCTGATGCCGTACCTGATACGCCGTCGAGCGATTCACCGCCGTGTTGTCGGCGTTGTACTGGTAGGTTTCCAGGTTGCGGTAATCGCGCTGGCTGTCGAGGTGATACAGGGTATTGCGCAGGGTGGTGTTGTCGTTGATCCGGTAGTCGATGATCGAGCGCACCCAGATCGTCCGCTGTTCATATCGACCGTCTTCGACGTTGTAGTTGTTGAAGCGATTGTGTTTATCGATCTTCAACTCGCCGGCCTTGGGGTTGAGCACCGGGGTGCCCCAATACGGACTGTCTTCGTGTTCGTCCTGATATTCCAGCGCCAGGGTGTGCGACAGGTTCGGCGTGAGGTCGCTGAGCAATGAGAACGCCACGCTCCAGGCATCGCGTTCCTGACGGTAGATGTAGCCGTTACTGGTGTTGTGGCTGACGTCGAGACGTGCGTAGTGCTGCATCTCGCTGCTCGGGTCGGTCAGGGCATGGTTGAGGCCGAACGCGGTTTCGGTGGTGTCGTAAGTGCCGTAGCTGACCCTGCCTTCAACAGCCTGTTCGTCGCGGGTTGCCAGTTTGGTCACGTAGTTCAACGAACCACCCACAGAGCCTGCGCCGTTGATCAGCGATGACGGACCACCGACCAGTTCCACTCGATCGTAAATCCACGCATCTACCGGGCGAGCGAGTCCGCCGGACACGTTGATGCCGTTGAACATCTGGGTGATCTGGCTGCTGGTGAAGCCGCGATAGGAGACGAAGCCGCCAAAGCCTGGCGGTGCGCTGGCATTGACGCCGGGCAGGGTGTTGGCGGCGTCCTGGAAGTTCTGTGCGCCGTGGCGTTCGATGTCGTTGCGATTGGCGATGGCCACCGAGGCGGGCGTATCGCGCACGCTCAAGCCGAGGCGCGAGGCCATGCCGCTGGATTGGTCGATGTTTAGGCCCGGTTCGGTGCCGGACTCGCCGTCGATGGTGATCGGCGCCAGATCCACAGTGGATTGCGCCCAGACGTTAACGGACAGGCAGCCGCACAGGCTCGCCAGCAGAGTGAGTTGTTTCATTGTTGAATCCTGAATGCTTGTCTAGGAGTCAGCGCACAGGCGAACGCCGCGCGTTGGCGCAGTGGGCTGACAAATCAAAAAGGCAAGAACACTCAGGCGAGCGGTGGGGCGCGAGGGTTGGCCGAGGGCCAGGTGGAGCGGGCTGGGAGGTCGGCGCTGACGATCGGCGCCAGTGGCGGACTGTGTTGTTCCGGCAGGATCGCCAGGGTCAGGCTGGAATTGAACGCCGGGCCCATGCCGCCTGTTGAGCAAAGTGGGCAACCGAAGGCTTTGGACAGGGTTGGCAGTTTTTCTTCGGACGGATTGGCGGCGAGCGGCGCTTGCGTCGCCGGGTCCACAGTACAGAACTGGCCGCCGATACCGTTGAGCTGCATGCCGACCATTTGCCCGTGTCCGATGCTGCAGACGAACACGTTGAACAGGACGCAACAATAGAGCATCCAGGCCAGCAGTGAGCGATCGGAACGGGAGAATTTCATGGGGCGGCACTTTACCGTACCGCTGATCGGTCGTGCACTTGAAAAAAATGCGACTAGGATGATTTGTTCAAATCCCTTTCAAGGATTTCAACCATGACCTTTGTGTTGGCTCAATGGCTGGTGACAACGTTCGCGGTAATCGCCCTGGTACATGTGTATTGGGCGCTGGGTGGGCAATGGGCGGCGGTGGCGGCGGTGCCGCAAGTACCGGTGGAAGGTTTTGTGAAAACGGTGCGACCGGCGTTCAAACCGTCGGGGTGGATTACTTTGGTGGTGGCGGCTGCGTTATTGGCGATTGCCGCTTTGGTGTGTCTGCGGGTCGGGTGGGGAATGCCAGCGGTGCATCACAAGGCGCTGCAATGGGTGATCAGTGCGATTGCGCTGTTGATGTTTGCCCGGGCGATTGGTGATTCGAATCTGGTGGGGTTCTTCAAGGAAGTGAAGGATTCACGATTTGCGCGGCTGGATACGTGGGTGTATTCGCCGTTGTGTCTGGCGTTGGGAGCGGGGTTGTTGGCGGTGGCTTGGATCTGAAAAGCAGTATCAAAAGATCGCAGCCGCAGGCTGCGATCTTTTAAAGGGTTAGCTACCGCTCTCAGTCCGCCGACTGCTGACCTCGGCCGGCACATCATCCCCAGCCATGCGCTTGCGGAACAACGCCGCCCGCGCCAGCAGCAAAGTGGTCACCGGCACCGTGATCGCCAACAGAATCGGAATCAGCCATGCATGTATCACCGGCCCGGACTTCAGCGCCGAGAAGCAGATGATCGAAGCCAGCGCCACGCACCACGCTCCCAGCGTCGAGGCCAGTGCCGGCGGATGCATGCGCTGGAAGTAGTCCTTCATTCGCAACAAACCGGTCGCGCCGATCAGCGCAAAAATGCCGCTGAGTACCAGCAGGATCGCCACCGGAATCTCAACCCATAGAGACAATTCAGCGTTCATTCGATCACCTCGCCACGCAGCAGGAATTTCGCCAGGGCAAACGAGCCGACGAAGCCGAACAGCGCAATCAGCAGCGCCGCCTCGAAGTAGGTGTCACTTGAATAACGAATGCCCAGCGTCAGCATCATCAACATGGCGACGATGTAGAGGTAATCCAGCGCCAGAACCCGATCCTGAGCCGAGGGTCCTTTGAACAGCCGAACCAGCGTCAGCACCATCGCCAGCGAGAACAGAAACAGCGTCAGCAAAATTGCGTTCGACAGTAATGGGCTCATTCGAAAATCTCCATCAGCGGTCGTTCGTAAGCAGTCTTGAAGTGCTCAATGAACTGCGCTTCGTCATCCAGATCCCAAACGTGCAGCAACAAAATGCTGCGATCCAGTGCCAATTCCGACCACACCGTGCCGGGCACCACCGTGCAGATCATCGCCAGCGTCGCCAGACCGTGAGCATCGCGCAGGTCGAGCGGCACTTTGACGAAGCACGAACGAGGTGGGCGGCGGCCGGCATTGAGCACACCCCAGGCGACGATCAGATTGGACATCACCACGTCACGACCGACGAGGAGGAACAGGCGCAGCATCGTCCCCGGGCGGCGGATGCGCACTTGTTTCGGGCGTAACTTGCGCATCATCAGCGGTGCAGCAAAACCCAATATTGCGCCGAGCAGCAGATTGCCCGGGCTGATCGACAGGTTCAGCGTCAACCACAATGCCCATAGCGCGAACGACAGTAACGGTGCAGGAAATACGCGCTTCATGGCTGTACCTCCAACTGGGCTGTCTTGGCTTCCGGACTCGGTACGGCGCGGGTGCCGAGCACCGCCATCACGTACTGCTGCGGGTTGTTCAGGGCATCGGCGGTGGCCTGGGTATAGCGCAGCAGCGGTTCGGCCTTGAAGGTCAGGGCGATGCTCAATCCCAGCAGCAGGAAGATCGGTGCGCATTCGAGTTTGCGCAGCAACGGCGATGGGCGCTCCTCCGGTGTCCAGAAGCGTTGGATACCGAGGCGCGAGAACGCCATCAACGAGGCCAGTCCGGACAGGATCAGCAGTGCCAGCAGCGCCCACGCCGCGTTGGAAATTGGCGCGTCGGTACCGAGGCCCAGTGGATTGAGCAACGCACCGATCAGGCTGAGTTTGCCGATGAAGCCGGACAGCGGCGGCATGCCGATGATCAGCAGGGCGCAGGCAATGAAGCTCAAGCCGAGAAACGCCATGGTCCACGGAATGACCTGACCGACCACGGCTTTCTGCTCGTCGTCGAGGTTGATGCCTTTGGGCGGTTGCAGTGATTCCTGCGGACGAGGCAGCAATTCGCTTTCGTCCTCCAGTGGGATTTCGTTGGCCGAGCGCGAACGTTCGATCAACTCGGAAAGAAGAAACAGCGCACTCAATGCCAGTGTCGAGCTGACCAGATAGAACAGCGCGGCGCCAATCAGGTTCGGCTGGGCGAAACCAACGGCCGACAGCAGAATCCCCGCCGACACCAGAATGCTCAGGCTGGCCATGCGTTCCAGGCGTTGTGCGGCAATAATCGCCAGTGCCGCGCAGGCCATGGTCGCCATACCGCCGTAGATCAGCCAGTCAGCACCAAAGAACGCCGAAGCTCCGGCTTGCCCTGAGAACAGCAGTGTCCACAGGCGCAGCAGGGTGTAGACGCCAACCTTGGTCATGATCGCGAACATCGCCGCCACCGGTGCGCTGGCCGAGGAGTAGGCCGGTACCAGCCAGAAGTTCAGCGGCCACATGCCGGCCTTGGCCAGGAACGCTACCGCGAGAATTCCTGCGCCGGCGTGCAGCAAGCCTCGGTCGGCTTCCGGCACCAGGGGGATTTTCAGCGCCAGATCAGCCATGTTCAGGGTGCCGGTCACACCATAGATCAATGCCGCGCCGATCAGAAACAGCGACGAGGCGAGCAGGTTGATCGAGATGTAATGCAGCCCCGACGACACCCGGGCCCGACCGGAGCCGTGCAGCAACAGGCCATAAGAAGCGGCGAGCAGCACTTCGAAGAACACGAACAGGTTGAACAGATCTGCGGTCAGGAACGCGCCATACAGACCCATCAACTGAATCTGGAACAACGCGTGGAAGCTCGATCCCGCGCCGTCCCAGCGCGCCATCGCAAAGAGCAGGGCACTGACGCCGATGATCCCGGTCAGCACCAGCATCAGTGCCGACAGGCGATCGACCACCAGCACGATGCCGAACGGCGCCTGCCAGTTGCCGGGCAGGTATACGCCGATGGAGCCGGGCACGCCGGTGGTCTGCGTCCATTGCAGCAGCATCACGGAAATGAACAGACCGACGAGGCTGGAGAACAGATTGATTTTCGCCTTCAGCGGCCGGTGCTTTTCACCGAGCATCAGCATGATGGCGGCGGTCAGCAGCGGCAGCAGAATCGGTGCGGCGATCAGGTGAGTCATCGCCATCATTCTTTAGGCTCCCGGCCGTCGACATGGTCAGTGCCGGTCAAGCCGCGCGAGGCGAGCAGAACGACGAGGAACAGCGCGGTCATGGCGAAGCTGATGACGATTGCAGTGAGTACCAGTGCCTGTGGCAGCGGGTCGGTGTAGTGCAGCAAGTCTTGCGTCACGCCGTCCTTGATCACCGGTTCCTTGCCGATGAACAGGCTGCCCATGCTGAAGATGAACAGGTTGACGCCGTAGGACAGCAGGCACAGGCCCATGACCACCTGGAATGTCCGTGGCCGCAGGATCAGCCAGACGCCGGATGCGGCGAGGACGCCGATGGCGATTGCGATGACTTCTTCCATCAGACGGCTCCTTTGCTGGCGACGGACTTGGGCAGCGCTGCAGTCTTGTGACCACGCACCGATTGGTGGGCGAGGGCGGTGAGGATCAACAGCGTCGAGCCCACGACCACCGCGTACACGCCGATATCAAAGAACAGCGCACTGGCGATATGGATGTCACCCAGCAGCGGCAGGGTGAAATGCCAGGTGTGGGTGGTGAGGAACGGGTAACCGACGGCCATCGCACCGAGACCGGTGGCGGTAGCGAACAGCAACCCGGTGCCCATCCAGCGCAGGGGCCGCAGACTCATTTGCGCCTCGACCCACTGCGTGCCGGCGACCATGTATTGCAGGATGAACGCCACCGACATCACCAAACCGGCGACAAAACCGCCGCCCGGCTGGTTGTGCCCGCGCATGAACAGATAGCACGACACCACCAGCGCAATCGGCAGCAACAGGCGCACCAGTACCGCCGGCACCATCATGAAACCGAGCGCGGTGTCGCTGGCCGAGCGCGGGTTGACCAGATCGGTGACCACGTCCGGCGCCAGCAGGCGTTGCTGGGCTGGCAGTTGCAGGCTTTCTTTCGGCGGGCGGAAGCGGCGCAGCAGCGCGAATACCGTCAGCGCCACAGCGACCAGTACGGTGATTTCACCAAGGGTATCGAAGCCACGGAAGTCCACCAGCATCACGTTGACCACGTTGCTGCCACCGCCCTCGGGCATGGCGCGGCTGAGGTAGAACGAGGAGATATTGTTTGGCGTCTGCCGCGTCAGCATGGCGTAGGACAGCAGTGCCATGCCGCCACCGACCGCAATCGAAAGCAGCAAGTCGCGCAAACGACGAATGCGCGCCTTGCGCAGGCTGCTCGGCAATGGCGAGACTTCTTCGATCCGACGTGGCAACCAGCGCAGACCCAGCAGGATCAGCACGGTGGTCACCACTTCGACCGCCAGTTGCGTCAGCGCCAGATCCGGTGCAGAGAACCAGACGAACGTCACGCAAGTCATCAGCCCGCAGACACTGACCATGGTCAGAGCGGCGAGACGGTGATACTTGGCCTGCCACGCGGCACCGAGGGCGCAGGCAATTGCCAGCAGCCACAGAGTCACGAAAACAATGGAACCAGGAATCTTCGGCCGGTCGCCCCAACTCAGGCTGCTGTGCAGCATCGGAATCAGGCCGGCGAGCACGGCCGCCAACACCATAAGGAACAGCTGCATTTGCAGGCGTCGGGTGCCGAGTCGGCGTTCTACCCGACGGGCCATGCGCATCATCACTACCAGGCTGCGCTCGAACAGGCGTTTACCGTTGAAGCGGCCCACCAGTGGCGGATATTTGAAGCGGCCCTGTCTGAACTGATTGCGCAGCAACAGGTAGAGCACGATGCCGCCGGACATGGCGATCAGGCTCATGATCATGGGCGCGTTCAAACCATGCCAGATTGCCAGGCTGTATTCGGGAAGGGTGCCGCCGACTACCGGCAACGCCGCAGCGGCCAATAATGGTCCGACGATTTGTGCCGGGAAAATCCCCACCAACAGGCAGGTGAACACCAGCAATTCCACCGGCGCACGCATCCAGCGCGGCGGTTCGTGCGGAGTGTGCGGCAGGTCGGTGGCTGTCGGGCCGAAGAACACATCGACAGTGAAGCGCAGCGAGTAAGCGACGCTGAACGTGCCGGCGATGGTCGCGACAATCGGTAATGCCGCTTCAACCCACGCCGTGGCGTTGATGAACACGGTTTCGGCGAAGAACATTTCCTTCGACAGGAAGCCGTTGAGCAGCGGCACGCCTGCCATCGAAGCACTGGCAACCATGGCCAGCGTCGCTGTGAACGGAATCAGTTTGATCAAACCGCTGAGCTTGCGGATATCGCGGGTGCCGCTTTCGTGGTCGATGATGCCCGCGGCCATGAACAGCGAGGCTTTGAACGTAGCGTGGTTGAGGATATGGAACACCGCAGCGACGGCGGCCAATGGACTGTTCAGGCCCAGCAGCAGAGTGATCAGGCCAAGGTGGCTGATGGTCGAGTAGGCCAGCAATCCTTTCAGATCGTTCTGGAACATCGCGCAATAGGCGCCGAGTAACAGCGTACAGGCGCCTGCGCCGCTGACGATGTAGAACCATTCTTCACTGCCGGACAGCGACGGCCACAGGCGCGCTAGCAGGAACACCCCGGCCTTGACCATGGTTGCCGAGTGCAGGTACGCGGAGACGGGCGTTGGCGCCGCCATCGCGTGGGGCAGCCAGAAGTGGAACGGGAACTGGGCGCTTTTGCTGAGTGCGCCGACAAGAATGAGGGGTAGCAGAATAGGGTAGAGGGCATGTGCGCGAATCTGATCGCCGGCGGCCAGGACCTTGTCCAGGTCATAGCTGCCGACGACATGGCCGAGGATCATGACCCCCGCCAGCAGGCATAGTCCGCCAGCACCAGTAACCATCAACGCCATATAGGCGCCGCGACGAGCGTCGGCGCGGTGGTGCCAGTAGCCGATCAGCAGGAAGGAGAAAAGGCTGGTGAGTTCCCAGAAAAACACGATCTGGATCAGGTTGCCGGAGATCACCAGACCCAGCATGGCGCCCATGAATGCCAGGAAAAACGCGAAGAAACGCGGCACCGGATCATCCGGCGACATGTAATAGCGGGCATATAAGGAAACGAGTGTGCCGATGCCCAATACCAGCATCGAGAACAGCCAGGCGAAGCCGTCCATGCGCAGGACGAAGTTCAAGCCGAGGCTGGGCAGCCACATGAATTCTTCGCGGATCACGCCGCCGTGGGCGATTTGCGGGTACAACATTGCCACCTGGACGGTGCCGATCAGAGCGACCAGACCAGCCAGCAGGGATTCGGTATTACGCGCGTTGTGTGGCAGCATCGCTGCCAGACAGCTGCCAATGAATGGCAGAAGCAGTAGAACTATCAGGGACATAGGCTTCTAATCTGCGGAAGTTTGTGAAGCATCATACGTGCCAGCTCCCTGATCACCAAACGCGAGGATGTCTCAGAATCCTACAAAGTAGTCTGGATATTTGTGTTTGGCCTTGTTTCAACGGCGAAAAAAGATCGCAGCCTTCGGCAGTTCCTGCAGGAAAACGCATTCCAATTCGGGAGCTGCCGAAGGCTGCGATCTTTTGATCTTTGCTTTCAATTGCCGTTGTCGTTCTCCAGTGCGCCCTCAGTTTCAACGGCAGCTTTACCCTTGGTCTTCAACTCACTGACAATCACCGCCGCCACAATCAAACCGGCCCCCACCAGCGCAATCGCCGGCAACCGCTCACCGGCGATCCGCCCGACTATCCCGGCCCACACCGGCTCACCGGCATAGATCAACGTCGCCCGGGTCGGCGAAACACTCTTCTGCGCCCAGTTCATCGCCACTTGAATCGCCGCACTCGCCGCGCCCAGGCCCAGCGCTGACGCCAGCAATAGCCAGGAGAAGTCCGGAATCGCTTCACCTGTCGGTACCACCATCAAGAATGACAACACCGAAGTCGTCGCCAGTTGCACCACAGTCACCCGGCGTACATCAACCTGGCCTGCGTAAGTGCTGATCAGAATGATCTCGGCCGCAATGGCAATGGCGCTGATCAGCGTGGCAATCTCGCCCGGGCTGAAATTCAGTGAAGCGCCGGACGGTCCCGACAACAGCATCAACCCGGTAAACGCCAGCATGATCCCGATGCTCGGCATCAACCCCGGTCGACGCCCCAGCACCAGCCATTGCAGCAACGGCACGAATGGAACATAAAGCGCGGTAATGAATGCCGATTGACTGCTCGGAATCGTTTGCAGTCCGACTGTCTGCAAGCCGTAACCGAGCATGATCGCCACGCCGATGAAGGCGCCGGCCTTGAGTTCGAACAGGGTCAGTTCGCGCAAATGGCGCCACGAGAACAAGGTGACGATGGCTGCCGCCGCTGCGAATCGCAGACCGACAAAAAACATCGGCCCACTGACGGTCATCGCGTGTTGCACCAGCAGAAAGGTGCCGCCCCAGACCATGGTGATCAGCACCAGGACGCACTCGGCTTTGCTGAAACGGGAGAAACGGAGGGAGGTGTCGGGGCGATTCACTGACGTCATAACCTTGCGCACTATAAAAGGCAGGACGCACAATGCGCCCAACGTTGCGCAGTATACTGCCCAACCCCACCGAGTGAGCAATATAGTGCCCAAAGATTCCAGCCAACGAACCTCCGTCCTGCAACACGTCAGCCAAAATGTCCGACGCCTGCGCCACGCGGCCGACATGAGCCAGACCGCGCTGGCGGAAAAATCCGGGGTGAGCCGGCGCATGCTGGTGGCGATCGAGGCGGGCGAAAAGAATGTCAGCCTGACCACCCTCGACCGTGTCGCCGAAGCGCTCGACGTCGCTTTCAGCGATCTGATTCAGGCGCCCGATGCTCGTGATCCGAGCCGGATCAACGAGGTGGCGTGGGCCGGCGTGATTCCCGGTAGCAAAGCGGTATTGCTGTCGAAAGCTACCGCGACCCGTGAAGTCGAACAGTGGGAATGGTGCCTGCAACCCGGTGAGGTCTATCCCTCGCAACCGGATGCCGACGGCTGGAGCGAACAGATCTACGTGTTTGAAGGCTGCCTGACGTTAATGCTGGGCGATCAGCCGCAGCCCATCGGTGCAGGGGAGTTCTTCATGTTTGCCAGCAATCAGCCGCATGCCTATCGCAATGACGGAGATGTCGCGGCGCGGTTTGTCCGTAATGTGGTGATTTGAATGAGTCAGCGCGCAGATATCCTGGTTATTGGTGGTGGCCTCAGCGGCACGATGCTGGCGGTGCAATTGCTGCGTTTGCCCGGTCAGCGCAAGATTCTGATCATTGAACCGCGAGCCGAACTGGGGCGGGGCGAGGCTTACAGCGCTGTCGAATTGGGCCATACGCTTAATGGCAACGCTGCGCGGATGAGCGTTGACCCGGATAACCCGAATGACCTTACGCAGTGGCTAACCGAGCATATTACCGCCGGTGGCTGGCCAGAGTCGGCTGAGCAAGATGTGCCTGTCAGTGAACTGTTCCCGCCTCGTGGGTTGTTTGGCATTTACGTGCAGCAGCGGTTGGCCGAGGCGAGCAGTGTCGGTGCGCAACAAGGCTCGACCGTCGAGCATATACGCGCAGAGGTCGTCGACCTGCAAACCGATACCGATTCGGTACAACTCACTCTGAGCGATGGCCAGCACTTACGGGGCGCATACGCGGTGCTCGCCACCGGTATGTTCCCCGCCGCGCGCACGCCGCAAAAGCAATCCAGTGGCGTTAATGCCGCGGCACTTGATCCGTGGGATGTCAAGGCCATGCGTCAACTCGATCCACAATCGACCGTGTTGATTATCGGCTCCGGCCTGACCATGGTTGATGCCGTGGTCTCGCTGGAGCAGGCCGGGCATCGGGGGCCGATTGAAGTGTTTTCCCGTCATGGGCTGCTGCCCCATGTGCGGCGCCAACCACCGGTTTGGGTGGATTTCCTCGCTGAAGATCACAACATTCGTTCGCCCCGGCAGTTGCTGCACGAATTGCGTCGACATTGCCGCGATGCCATCGCCCAAGGCATCGACTGGCAAGCACCGCTGGACACGGTGCGCGCGCATATAGGACGGTTGTGGAGTCAGGCGACTGACGTGCAGCGTCGCCAATTCGTACGTCATGTTCGACCCTGGTGGGAAAGCCATCACCATCGTTCGCCGCCGCTGAGTGCGCAGTTGGTTGAGCGTCTGCATGACGAGGGACGTTTGCGGATTCAGGCCGCTTCTTTCAAAGGGCTTGAGCCGTGCGCGGAGGGTGAGGTGAGTATTCGCATTCGTCGCCGTGGTGAAGCGGAAACCTGCGTAGTTCGTGGCGCGGCGTTGATTAATTCAAGCGGTATTGAGTACGACTGGCGGCGGGTCGCGCTACCGTTGCCGCAGCAGTTATTGACGCGTGGGCTGGTTAAACCGGGGCCGCTGGCGTTGGGAATTGCGGCTGCGATTGATGGCGCAGTGCTGAACCAACACGGACACGCGGCAGATCGGTTGTTCGCCATGGGCCCGCCGTTGCGCGGAATGTGGTGGGAGAGTACGGCGGTGACGGATGTGGCGTTACAGGCCAAGGCGTTGGCGGGGCGATTGGGTGCTGAGCAAGGCTGAGGATTAACGTTGCTGATCAGGGCCTCTTCGCGGGCAAGCCCGCTCCCACAGTGTCCGAGTCGTACATGTGGTGTGTGAACAACACTGAAACCTGTGGGAGCGGGCTTGCCCGCGAAGAGGCCGGTTCAGCCAATGACTATCGTGGTATCGCATCTAACAGCGTCCTGTTTCATCAACGGAGCCTAGTACCCTGGAAAGTGCTGGCTTTTGTATCAGAAGCCCAGCTTATCGGTAATGGCCGCACAGTTCTTGACTCATCGGGTGTCAGCGAATCAAGTTCTCGTAGAAGTTATCTTGCAAGTTTTGCTGGAAATGAATGCTTTGCAAGAAACCTTCAAGTTGGCGGAAGTCTCGATTATCTATGTTTTTTTGTAAATTATATAAGTGCTGTTCTATTTGTTCATAGCTGTCCTCCATTAGTTGGAGCGCCCGAGAGAATATGCCGGCATTTCCCCAGGCGATAATGATTTTCTTTTTTTGCAGTTTGCTTATTTGTTTTTTAATCAATGTCTCTTTTGCGAGAATCATCAGGAAGGACTTTGGGCCGCCTTCAAGGTCGGGGGCGAAACCTTTCTTTTTGAAATGAGGGATGTGATTGATGTCGCAGTAGTCGTTGATAAAGCGGTAGTAAACCGCTAGCTCCAATAACATTTTTTTCAACTCAAGATAGCAGTGCCCGGGTAGCGGATTAATGTGCTGGCAAGCTTCAAGGATGAAAAGGAAGAAACACCCGGTATTGGTTTCAGCGATAAATCGGTATTCGTCCAGTGTGGGTAACATCGCTCCTTCACTGATCTGTGTGTCGAGATACTGGCCAATGTGCAATGCCTCCAGACTTTCCAGCCCCGCCTTCACCAGTGCAATGTTTTGCGTGTGACACAGCTTCTGCAAGCCATCAATGTATCCATACATACCTGAGATAATCGCCGTGGCAACACCATACTGGACCCAGACCGACGGCGCTCCGCGACGAACCCGATCCTCGTCGACGATGTCGTCGTGTATCAGGGAGGCGGTATTGAAGCGCTCGACGCAGTGACAAATAGCCTGGGTCTGATCGCGGTCGATTCCATACAGCGCAGCCAGTGCATGAGTCAGGGAAGTCCTGACTTTCATGCCAGCATGTTGTTCCTGATAGTTGAAGGGCATTACCCAGCTATGTTTGGCGGCTTCGTATTGCTGTATGGACATCGGGCGCATAATGGTTTCCGTCTTCCGACCCGTCCATGGGGGCTGATGTATAAGTCGATGTCTTTTGCACCATAGCGTTGACCTCTAGCCATTGCGAGACTGTTTAAAGAATTATTTGTTATAGATTTTTCCGGATTGCATTCTATGACAGGTATAGGCATTGTTGTGACGAACGGCGGTTTGTATCTTTGAGTTTTTTTTATATTCAACTAGCGTTATTTAATATCGATTGCTTGCATTCAGGTTCTCGTTCGTACTATTTCCAGTGTCGAGGGTGTGGCGAGGTTTATCGTGGAACAACTCATTCTTGTCGATCAGCAGGACAATATCGTCGGTCATGCAGGGAAAATGGAGATTCACGAACGCGGCATTTTGCATCGCGCCTTTTCAATATTTATTTTTGATATTGAGGGTCGCCTGCTGTTACAGCGCAGAGCGCTGGGCAAATATCATTCGCAAGGACTTTGGACCAATACCTGCTGTGGCCATCCGCGATGGGGTGAAATCACCATTGACGCGGCCAATCGAAGGCTGCATGAAGAAATGGGGCTGGCGTGTGAAGCCCTGGCCGAAGTTCATGCGTTTATCTATCGAGCCAGCGTCTCCCATCAACTGACAGAGCATGAATACGATCACGTTTTGGTCGGTTTCAGTTCGTTTGACCCTTTGGCCAATCCCGAAGAGGCACTTGATTGGAGGTGGGTGACGCTCGCCGATCTTGAACGGGACCTGGAGGCTCGTCCTTCGGTGTACACCGCTTGGTTTCAGATGATTGTTCAACAGCAAGGTATTGCACGTATTCAGGCATGGAGCGACTTATCGAGAGCTTGCGTATTACCCAGGGCGGGTCTGCTCGCCCTGATTGACTCGCCCGCTGATCTGCGTCGTCTGCATCGATCAGCATTACCTCGATTGGCTGAGGAATTGCGTATGTTCGTCTTGAAAAGCGTGGCTGCAACTGGCGGTCATCTCTCGGCAAATCTAGGGACGATTGAGCTAACCATCGCCTTGCACTACGTTTTTCAAACACCTGCTGACCGTATCGTCTGGGATGTTGGACACCAAGCCTATGCGCACAAGATTTTGACTGGTCGCCGCAAAGCGATGGCCGGGATCAGGCAGCGGGGTGGCATTTCTGGCTTTCCTCGCCGCCAGGAGTCTGAATTCGATTGCTTTGGCACTGCTCATGCCAGTACTTCCCTGTCAGCCGTACTAGGCATGGCTGTCTCTGCACAATACAAGGGTGAATCAAGGCACTGTATTGCGGTGATTGGCGACGGGGCGCTGAGCGGTGGGATGGCATTCGAGGCGTTGAACAATGCGGGAATGCACACGCACCTGCCCTTGCTAGTCATTCTTAATGACAACCACATGTCCATTTCCAAGCCGGTCGGCGCTTTGTGTGAGCACCTTCAGGTGTTGGCTCGCAGCGAAGGCAAGCAGGTAATTTCCGGTTTTTTTCAGGCATTGGGTTTTGACTATTCAGGACCGATCGATGGGCATGATCTCGATCAACTGGTTTCAGCCTTGCGCGTGTACGCCAAGCGCCCAGGACCCAGAGTGCTGCACGTTGTCACCCGCAAAGGTTATGGGTATGCGCCTGCGGTTCATGACCCGGTGCTCTATCACGCACCGGGAAAGTTTGATCCTGCATGCGGATTCAAGGTCGGGAAAGCTTCGCTTCGGACTTATGCGGACGTCGTTGGGCAATGGTTATGCGAGGTCGCCGAGTACGACTCGCGAGTGATGGTCATATCCCCGGCCATGTGCGAAGGCTCGGGGCTTGTCGAGTTTCAGCGGCGCTTTCCGGGTCGGTGTTTCGATGTCGGGATTGCCGAACAACCTGCCCTGACTTTTGCCGCAGGTTTGGCAGTAGAGGGACTCAAACCGGTGGTGGTGATCTACTCGACCTTTCTGCAGCGTGCCTACGACCAATTGATCCACGACATAGCGATCCAGCATTTGCCAGTCGTATTGGCTATCGACAGGGCTGGCGTCGTTGGGGCGGACGGTGCAACGCATACCGGAGCCTTTGATATTGCTTATCTGCGCTGTATTCCCGGCTTGGTGTTGATGGCGCCGGCGGATGAAAACGAGTGTCGACAGATGTTGAATACCGCGCTCATGCACGATGGGCCGGCTGCAGTGCGATATCCAAGGGGGCGGGTTGTTGGTGTTCCCGATGGAGAGCCATTGGCAAGCCTTCCTGTAGGTCGAGGTGAGGTTTGTCGTTTGTCCACGCACCTCGATTACCCGAGAGTTGCCATCCTTGCTTTCGGTTCAGTTGTGGCTGCTTCTCTGGAGGCTGCAATAACGCTGGATGCGACCTTGGCCAATATGCGGTTCATCAAGCCACTGGATCATTCCTTACTGGATGAACTGGCGCGTGGTCACGATGTGCTGATTACTGTCGAGGAGGGTTGTATCAAAGGTGGCGCCGGCTCGGCGTGTCTTGAGTATTTGAACAGCGCTGGCTTGTTCCGTCCAACCTTGCAACTTGGATTCGAGGACGACTTTATCGAGCACGCCACACCGGAAGAAGTCCTTCAGCAATGTGCGCTTGATGCAAAGGGTATTGCGCTTTCAGTCACGAAGTTTCTAGGACAGCCAAATCTCAACCCCCACGTTTCCCTCCGCCATGAGAAAAATCCACGAGGTGCACTGTGACCTACTGCCTCCCTCCCTGTTTACAGGGGCTTGAGATTACATTAAGCCCTCTGAGTGAAGAGGCCGAGCAACATACTCGTCAGTGGCTCAAAGGCCTTGGGCTTGAGGCTTCCGCGCGTGCGACGCATCAACTTGATATCTATCTTCCAGGCAAATACGGGGGCTACATGTGGCCCGATGCTGAGCGTGAAGATTTGTATATCCTTTCTGATCTGACGGGTTGGTTCAGTCGCGTGGATGACTTGGCTGACGAAGACCTGAGCCGATCACCCGAAGCACTGGAAAAGGTACTGCGCAAGGTGCATGACGTTGCGCTTGGTGGGGCTTTTCGGACGTGCGAAGGGTTGGCAGGGGGACTGGCAAACATCATTGCTCGGGCAGGGTTGTCCATGACCGAGCAATGGAGATGTCGGACGCTCGATCAATACACCAGCTACATTCACGCCTGTATGTGTGCTGCCGTTCATCGAGTTGAAGGAACTCAACCGATGCTTGATGATTATGAAAGCATCTGGCGCAACGCTGGCGGTTTTCAGGTTTGTTTCGAGTTCACCTATTTTGCAACCCGGATCGAGCTTCCCTCGGCGGTCTACTACAGCACGCCATGGCAGACGCTTCGCAGGATTACCCTGAACTTAATGAAGGCGGTCAATGATCTTCTGTCATTCCGCATTATGGAAAATCCCGACGAGGATGTTTACAACCTGCTGACCCACCTGCGCCATCATCAAGGCTTGAGCCCTGATCAGGCAGCGACTGAAGTGAGGCAACGGATCGAAGCATGGGCCTTGATGTTTTTCGATCTTAAGGCGCGGCTGCCTGATGAGCTGGATCGATTGGGCTGTGATGTGGTCATTCGCGAGCAGGCCGTACAGTGCGCCGAAGCATTCAGGGTGCAATGGATCGGCAACATTGGTTGGCATCTGGCAGTACCTCGTTATCGCGAGGTACGGTTTCGGCCTGATTGATACTTACCTCGCAGGAATGCCCACTTGTGGAAGCCAACTTTCTGGTTCCCGCAAGAGGGCGTGAAGGTTTGAACGCTTACGCCACCACTCGATAGCACGGCACATACGCCGCGCCGCCCGGCAGTTTCATCCGGTGCTGGGCGACGAAGGCTTTGAGCAGAGCATCCAGCGGTTGCATGATCACCGCATCACCACGGATCTGATACGGACCGTGTTCTTCGATCAGGCGAATACCCTTGTCCTTGACGTTGCCGGCAACGATCCCGGAAAACGCCCGGCGCAGATTGGCCGCGAGTTCGTGCGGTGGCTGGTCGCGGTTGAGTTTCAGGTTGGCCATGTTTTCGTGGGTCGGATCGAACGGACGCTGGAAGCCTTCGTCGATTTTCAACAGCCAGTTGAAGTGGAACGCATCGTTGCGCTCGCGGCGGAACTGCTTAACGGCTTTCAGACCCTGAGTCATCTGGCGCGCGACTTCAGCCGGGTCGTCGATGATGATTTCGTAGTGCTGCTTGGCCGCTTCGCCGAGGGTGGCGATGACGAAGGCGTCGAGCTGCTCCAGATACGGTGCGGCATGTTTCGGCCCGGTCAGGATCACCGGGAACGGCAGGCCGGCGTTATCCGGGTGCATCAGGATGCCCAGCAAGTACAGGAACTCTTCAGCGGTCCCGGCGCCACCCGGGAAGATGATGATGCCGTGACCAACGCGGACGAAGGCTTCCAGACGTTTTTCGATGTCCGGCAGGATCACCAGCTCGTTGACGATCGGGTTCGGCGCTTCGGCGGCGATGATGCCTGGCTCGGTCAGGCCCAGGTAGCGACCGCCATGTATCCGCTGTTTGGCGTGGGCGATGGTCGCGCCCTTCATCGGGCCTTTCATCACGCCGGGGCCGCAGCCGGTGCAGATGTCGAGGCTGCGCAGGCCCAGTTCGTGGCCCACTTTCTTGGTGTATTTGTATTCTTCGGTGTTGATCGAGTGGCCGCCCCAGCACACGACGATCTTCGGCTCGACGCCCGGGCGCAACGTGCGGGCGTTGCGCAAGAGATGAAAGACGTAGTCGCTGATGCCTTGCGAGGTGCTCAGGTCGATGCGTTGGCTGTCGAGTTCGTTTTCGGTGTAGACGATGTCGCGCAGGGCGCTGAACAGCATTTCCCGGGTGCTGGCGATCATTTCGCCATCGACGAAAGCATCGGCCGGAGCGTTCAACAGCTCCAGGCGCACACCGCGATCCTGTTGGTGAATGCGGATTTCGAAGTCCTTGTAGGCTTCGAGGATGGTCTTGGCGTTATCGACATGGGCGCCAGTGTTGAGGATGGCCAGGGCGCACTGGCGAAAGAGGGTGTAGGTGCTGCCGGATCCGGCTTCGCTCAGTTGCTGAACTTCACGTTGAGAAAGGGTTTCCAGGCTGCCTTTAGGGCTGACCGAGGCGTTGATTACGTGTCGTTGGGTCATGCAATGATCCTTAAAACGATGTCATCCCCAAACCAGGCGAATGGCATCCGAATAGTGTGTATCCATGAATGAAGATGGCACGATCTGCGCTGTACCGCCATGTCCCCGTTGATTGGTGAAAAGATGAAAAGGAGCCCCAGCATAGCTAAATCCTTGGTAGAGGCGATAATGCGCGGGCCAGTTTTTTCCGTTGCCCTTTTTGTCATTCAAGGAAGTCAGTCGTGATGTTCGAGATTCAGCCGATGGACGCCGTCACTTTTCGCCAGCAGACGCGGCGCAGCACAATGATCATCGCCGTGCTGTTCCTGGTGCTGGCGATGTTGTTTTCGACGGTGGCGGTGGCACTGTTTGGCGAGCCCGGCGGCGATAACCTGCGCTTCAATGTTGGCGGAGTGTTTGCGGCGTTCCTGCTGACGGCGGCTTTGTTGCGCGGGCGCTTCTGGAATCAGACCTGGATGGCCCCGGCTGTTTATAGCTGGCGGCTCAAGCGCAATCTTATGAGCGTCACCAATGTGATGCATCAGGTGACGGCGGCAGTGCAGAAGAATGATCCGACGGCGATGAAGGTATTGCGTTTCTATCACTTGGGACTGACGCAGATGCATGAGCTGGACGGTAACTCCAGCGATCATGCGCAACTGCACCGTGAAGTCGAAGCGCACAAGGAGCGGATGCATGCGCTTGGTTTTGATATCGATCAGCCACGCCTTGATCCGGCGTGGCTGGAAGTTCTCAAGCAGACGTCTCGTTAGTCTGTATCAGACAAAAACCAGTGAACGGTGAGTGCCGGCTCCCGCACGTGCGCCATCACCTACCGAGACGGCAACCGAACCGGCGGCGAGCGCCGCGTCACCGCATGCAAACACGCCCGGTATGCTGGTCTGTTGCATGGCGTCGGTTTGAATGAACGGGCCCATCGGGCCGTCTTCAAAAACACAGCCCAGTTGCTCGGCCAACGGGCTGGCCATTCGAGTGCGCGGCATGGCGAAAAGACCGGCAACGCTGATCACCCGGCCATCGCTGAGCACTACATCTGCTCGCTTACCGCTGATATGGCTGACCGTTTGAGGTTCCAGCGTCACGCCGCGTCGATCGAGTTCTGCCAGTTGTTCGGCGTCCGGCTCGAACACGCCGTTGGTGAAGAAAGTGGTCTGGCCCCAATCCGGCAAGAGCAAGGCGTGGTGGATCGACAGCGGTGACGTCGCCAGCACGCCAATTGCGCCCTGATTCAGTTCATAGCCGTGGCAGTACGGACAATGAAACACGCTTTTACCCCAGCGCTCTTGAAGACCCTCGATGGCGGGTAATTCATCGATGACACCGCTGGCGATGATCAGTCGTCTGGCGCTGGCTTGCTGTCCGGTGGTGGTGTGCACCTGGAAGCCTTGGTCTGTCTGACGTGCTTCCAGCGCGGTATCTGCCAGCCATTGCACCGTCGGATAAGCCAGCAGTTGCTCCCGGGCGTCGTGGGCGATATCGCCTGGCGCACGTCCGTCCTGTCCGAGAAATCCGTGGGAAGTTTCGGCAAATCGGTTGCGACGCAGGCCCGAATCCATCACCAGCACTTTGCGTCGGGCGCGGGCCAATTGCAGGCCTGCAGACAGTCCGGCATAGCTGCCGCCGACGATGATGACGTCGTACACCATGATCAAATCTCCGTGTGATTTTCACGGTACACCGTAAGTTACGTGAAATATGCCTGTCAATAGTCTCGTAACTTCAGACATTGCAAGCGATACTCGGCGCGTCTTGGCAAGGGCTTGAAAAGGATCATCGATGAGAAATGACACTCGGCTGTCGCGCATGCTTCACGTATTGATTCACATGGATCGCCACGAAAAACGTGCGACCTCGGAAACCATCGCCGGCATGCTGGGCACCAATCCGGTGGTGGTGCGGCGCACCATGGGCTTGCTCAAGGAGCAGGGGTTCGTGACGTCGGAGAAGGGGCATCAGGGTGGTTGGGCGCTGGCCAAACCTTTGGGGCAGATCTCGCTGTTGGAGATTCATCAGGCGCTGGGCACGCAGTCGATTTTTGCCATCGGCTTGTCGACGGATCATCCGGAGTGTCTGGTCGAGCAAGCGGTGAATGCCGCGCTGACGCGCACCTTCGATGAAGCGCAGGCGCTGTTGCTGTCGAGGTTGGGCGGCATCACCCTGGCGGATTTGGCGGCAGATTTCGATGCGCGCTTCACATCAGTCCGCGAGGGTGAGACAAGTTAAGAGTGTGCAGCGGCTCGGCGAAGTTTCCACGAGCGAATCAACCGCCCGTAGACCAGCAGGTTAACCGCCAGTACCACACTGCCCAGCGCCAGTTGAATCTGCGGGGTGAGCCCGGCGGGGTAGATGATCGGCCAGATGTAATGCTCGATGAAACCGCCGGCGTATTCGGTTTGCCCGGCGGCGTGGCGCATGAGGTTTTCCCAGTAGGTCAGTGGGCAGGTCAGGTGCAACATCTCGACCGCAAAGCCCCACGCGGCGGCGGGTATATGCAGCCACATCAGCCGCGGCCACTTGAGCACCAGCAGCCCGCCGAACAGCACGAACAGAATGAATAGCAAATGAAACAGCACCAGCCCATCGGCTGCGATTCGGTACAGCATGTCGTTTCCCTGACGCGATTGTGAATGGCGCTATGTTACGCGCAGGGCTGGGGCAATTGCGCAAGATTGTTCATGCTTTCCAACGGCATTTGCTGGCAGAGTCTTTGGCTGGTTTCTTCGCTTTGCTGCATTGGTGGTTTTAAGTGGGTCGATGAAACTGTTCTACGCTCTAAGGATGATGATTTCTTCCAAAAGCGAGGTGGGCATGGCAATCGAGCAGACACGTCCGGATGATGATGACGATGAGCCAACGGAAGCGGAGATAGAGGAGCAAAAAAGACGACAAGAACAGACCTGGAAACATGATGACAGCAGAGAGTTGTCGGATCGGGATCAGGAGCGTCCGCTGAAACCCTGAATGCCCCATACAAAAAGCCCCGTATCAAACGGGGCTTTTTGCATTTTAAAGGTCTTCCAACTGTGTGAAGTCCGGATGTGTTGCCCGATATCCCAAGGTTCTGTCGATCCACGCGTTGAGTTCGTTGACCATCACCGGCGCATGACCGGGATACCCCTCGAGGGTGGTGCGCAAGATACGTTCGATGTCAGGGACTGAACTCAGGTTTCGGGTCTTGATGTAATGGCCGATAAAACAGTCGAGTTGAAAGCGTTCTGTCGTGGACAGATATACACACTCCAGGCCCTTGGCCTGTTTGATTGCAAAATCGTCGCGCAACTTAGTTCTCTGCAAGGCTTAAAAAGAGTTGTAGGGAATTTCCTTGTTTGTTGACTCTTTGGTCAACTGGTATACCAAATGGAAATGCGGCGCGCATGCTATCCGTAGCGCATCTAAATGTATGTATGACGGTTGAAGTGTCAGACAGGCGGTTAATTCACTCAAACGACTGTTTAGCGGGTTGCTGTTTCTTTGTTGAAACAGTCGTTGTAACGAAACGGAATCACTCTCGGTTGGTGCCTTTTGATAACGCGCCACGGCAAGAAATCTTTAGGCCACTTCATCAATCAAGCCTGCGCCTTGATTGCGTGAATTGCCCACGGCTCTGTCGACCTTGTGCCATTCGAACACCTCGGTTTTTTCACCTTCGAACAACAGCATTTGTTCGGCCCGCTCCAGCGGTGTGGCCGTGTCGAGCCATTCGCGTGCCAGTTCTGCGCAAAACACCACCGGGCGGCGGTCGTGGATGTCGAGCATGCCGCCCTCGCTGTCGGCGGTGATGATCACGAAGCCATCGTCATCCAGTGCTTGCGTATCGGGTGTCGGAAATTGACCGATGCCGGCGCAGAAAACCGGCCCGTGATCGGCCCTACGAATCAGCCAGGGTTGTCGGGTGTGATCCTCTGCATCCACCCACTCAAACCAGTTGTCGACAGGCACGATCAGGCGATGACGCCAGATCGACCGGAAGAACGGCCCGTGGGCAACTTTTTCAACGCGCGCATTGATGGGCGGTGCTCGGTCCTTGGCCCAATGCGGGCGCCAGCCCCAGCGCAGATTTTGCGCATGAACCTGGTGATTGTGTTGCTGAAGGATGGCCAGCGAAGTGGTTGGCGCAGCGTTGTAGTGTGCCAGTGGTGCGTCGCCGACATGGTTGATCAACGCATCGGGAATGCTCAGCACCGCGACGAAGTCGTGAATGCCACGGTATTGCGAGAGTCTTCCGCACATGGGCTGAATCTCCTGTAGGAAATATCAGCTTAGTTGGCTCTCGGTATTTGCAGTGATGAGCTTATGCATTAATCGAATTTAAAATTAGGTAGTTAAGAGCGTTATGGTCTATGCATCCTTCATTTGCAGGACTCGCCATGAAGCTTTCCCGTTTCCTCCGCAACACGCTGACCGTTGCATTGCTCGCATCGCCTTTTTCCTACGCTGCCGAGCCTGTGGTCCTGCATGTCGGCGACCAGAATTACTACAACATCCGCGCCTCGGTGGAAGCATCGGGCGTGTTGAAGGACGCGCCGTACACGGTGGACTGGAAGCATTTCCAGGCAGCCGCACCGTTGGCTGAGGCCTTGCAGACAGGTTCTCTCGATCTGGGATTCCTCGGCGATTCAGGTTTTCTGTTTCTCGCTGCGAAACAGGCGCCCGTGAAACTGATCGGCGTGTCACGGCAGAACCCGGACACCATCGCGTTGCTGGTGCCAAAGGATTCGCCGGTAAAAACCATCGCTGACCTGAAGGGCAAGAAAGTCGCTTACTGGCCCGGCGCATGGAGCCAGCAACTGACCTTGCGCGCACTGGAGCAGAGTGGTCTGCCAGAGAGCTACGTTGACTTCGTCAAGCTGATGCCGATTGATGCGGCTGCTGCTTTGCCCCAGGGCAGCATCGACGCCTTTCCGGTGTGGGAACCGTACATTTCCCAGCAGATTCTGTTCTCCGGCGCTCGTCCGATTCTGACCGCGAAGAATCTCATGCCGGGGCTTAGTGCGATTGCAGCATCAACACCGTCTGTCGATAGTAAACGTGAGGCGATAGCCGATTTTCTCGGGCGTTTAAAGCAGGCGCGCGCGTGGGTCGATAGCCATACCGACGAGTACGCTGACTTGTGGGCGAAGAAGGCCAATCTTGATCAGGAGGTTTCGCGGCACTGGCTGCGCCAGGCGCACATGACGGTCGGACCGGTCGATCAACAAGCCGCGACCGACCTGCAAAGCACTGCGGATTTCCTGTTTAAAGTTAAAGCGTTGCCGGCACCGCTGGCCACGTCGGGGATTATCGACACCTCGTTCGAGCAGGCGTTGACTCGCTGAACGAGCGCCGGAACCAAACCCTGTGTACCTTATCCAACCTCAGCTCGCAGAACCGAGCGCAGGGATGGATAAGGGCGAGGGAGCTTTGCCGATCGACAATATGACCGCAGTGGTCGGGCTCAAGGCAAAACATGACATCCGGATTCAAGCTTCTTTGTGCGACGGCCATCGTTTTCGGACTGGCAGGCTGTATCGCCGCGCCCATCGAAATGACTGCGAAAACCGAAACACGGCTGAAGGATCAAGCGCCGGTTCGTTTTCTGCTGACGTTCGATGACGGCCCCAGCGCTTCAAGTTTCTGGAACCCATCGGCCACGGTGCTCGACAGTCTGAAGGACAATCCGCTGCAACCGGACATCAAAGCCGTGTTTTTCGTCCAGACTCGTGCGCCTCGGGCCGGTCATAGCGAGATCGGCCGTAGCATCATGCAACGTGAGCACAATGAGGGGCATATTCTCGCGTTTCATACCGCCACTCACTGGCACACCAACCATCGCTCGCTCGACCCACAACAACTCGAAGAGTCCCTGAGCAACGGCACAGCGGACATCGCGGCCATTACCGGAGCGCCGCCCAAGTTGTTGCGCCCGCCATTCTGGAACTACGACAAACGTACTTTCGCCGCCTATCAGCAACACGGGCTGCACGTTTTGTTGACCGATTTGAGTGCCAATGACGGCAAGATCTGGGGTTTCAATGCCAGCCCGCGTCGACGGGCGAACATGCTTCGGCAGTTATCGGAAGTCCGCGAGCGCATTGCCCAAGGCGAAATTCCAACCGTGGACGGGGTGATTCCGGTGGTAGTGACCTTCCATGACCTCAACCGCTATACCGCGCGGCATACGCGTGAATACCTGCAAATCCTGCTTGATAGCGCTGCGGCTACCGGCGTGAAGCTGGCGGACAAGCCGTTCTATGATGACCGCGCTGCATTGGAGAAGGCTGCACTGGCGCGTACTGTTCAGCAAAGCTCTGAGTCGGTGCAGTTGCCGGGGCTCTGGAACTGGATCTGGGGCCATGACGCCCACTGAGAGACAGATGGAATATGTGATCAAGTTGGCGTTTTTCGGGCGAGCGGGGCGGTAATCGCTCATCTATGCTCATCGGA
This sequence comes from Pseudomonas sp. LBUM1652, assembly GCF_059716105.1. Lineage (NCBI taxonomy): Bacteria > Pseudomonadati > Pseudomonadota > Gammaproteobacteria > Pseudomonadales > Pseudomonadaceae > Pseudomonas > Pseudomonas sp. LBUM1652. The sequence goes on from NZ_CP166804.1 coordinate 2,680,005, forward strand.
TCGATCCCGCGCCTGTGAGGCGTCCGCTCATGCTCGCCATTGCCGACATTTGCCGCATTGTCGAATCCGGCTTCCCTGCGCTGAAGTGCGACTGCACGCAAGTAGGGCAGGGGTTATTGCGGATCAAGGTTTATGAGCCGGACAGCGGGCGCGTCGAGTTACTGCTCAATGGCGTTTCCCCGGAACATCTCGTCACGATCCGTGACATTTCCAATTTCATCGGCGAATTACGCACGGAAATAAGCGCGGGCCGCAGGGCTTTCGCCGGCTGAACATCATAAACGTCGTTGAAAAGCCTGGACGATGCGCAAGGTCGCGTCGTTGGTATGCAGATTGTGCACGGCATTCAGCGGGTGCCAGATGCAGTCGATGATCTCGTTCTGCGGGCGTGCCTGATCAATATTCAGCACTGAGGCTTCATAGACGTGATGCCGGGTGCTGCCGCTTTGTAGTTCCATCAGGTAAAGCACGTCGTCGGCCTTCAGCCCTGTTTCTTCGCGCAATTCGCGCACGGCTGCATTCGCTCGGGTTTCACCGGGCTCGACTTTGCCTCCGGGCAAAGTCCAGCGGCATCGAGGTTTGCGCACCAGGAGAATGTGACGGTCCTGTTCGCAAATGACGGTTGCTCGTACTTTCATCTGTTACCTGTTAACTGCCTGTCACGAATAGGTAATAAAACTGCAATATTCGAGCCGAGCCATTCTTTAAAGGTTCCTGCAGGAGGCAATAATGAAAAAGCCCCGGTTTACGCCGGGGCTCGTGTTGGGTGGAGCGAGTCAGTATCAGTGGACTTTGATTCGGCTGATGGCGCGCGCCTTCACTTCTCTGGCGTACAACTGCAGTCGCTCTTCATCGCTTTGCAAAACCTCGCAGGATCTCAGGACTGTCTGGGCGTCCGCTTCGTTACCGGACTTGCGCAACTGTTCGGCGATGCGTTTAAGGTCGACTGCCGACCAGCGCAGATCCGATGCGACACTCTGCAGGTCGCGCTGAAGTTCGTGTTCGTATTCGTTGAGCCGCATGATCACCTCCTGAACATTCTCGGTAGAAAAGAGTAGCCGCATTTTTCAGCTGTCGCGCGTAGCTGGTCTGTCATTGGCCTGATCGATGTAAAAAATTGTCCTATGTTCATTGAGGGCGCGGTGCCACGATGGATGTGTACTACGGTTAGGCGTTACATTCGCTTTTTTTGATTAAGGGAACACCATGCGAATATGGATCGGGAGTCTGGCGTTGGCCATGTTGGCGGGATGCTCGCTGCCGACATCGTTGGTGCCGGGTGAGCCCAACGTGAGCAAAACCAGTGACAAGACGCCAAGGGACTATGCCGCTTGTGTATTACCGTTATGGCAACAGGATGTAGCCAAGACCTCGCAGACTTCGATTTCCAACGGCTATCGTATTACTGCGCCAAGCATTATCACGGCTGACGAGATTCTCGATATCGTGAAGTACAAGGACGGTAGCCGCGTGTCGTTGTACCAGGGGCCGCCATGGGCAAAATCCGGGTCGTTGCGCAAATCGGTGCGCGATTGCCTGTAACGCCATTTATGAGCGTAAAAAAAGCAGAAACCGCATCAACGGTTTCTGCTTTTTTTTGGCTTTCAGGGGCGGTCAGTCTGAAATGTCGGTCAGTGGGATAGTACCGAAATTGCCCTTTTTCTCGCGGCGATCCTGAATCCAGTCCTCCACTTGCTGGCCGAACTCCGCTGGCGCTTTGCGTCCGACTTTTCTCGCAATGTCAAGAATGGTTTGCTGTGAAAGCGCTTCTTCCATGCGGTTTTGCGCGGTCATCATGGCCGCGTGGATCGAGCAGGTGCCTTCAATCGCCCACTCCGGGGGACTGCCTTCAAACAGCGCGCAACGCCCGCGAATGTCCCGGCATTCGAAAATGTTCTTGCGACCATCGATGGCTTTGACGATATCGAGCAGGGTGATTTCGTCGGCCGGCCGCGCCAGGCTGAACCCGCCGCGCACACCTTCAGACGCCACTACCAGTTTGCCTTTGGCCAGTTTGGTGAAGATCTTCGCCAGATATTCCACTGGCACGCCTTGCAATTCTGCCAGGTCACGCACGCTGGCTTCGCGGCTGTCGCCTCCGCTACCCACCAGAAAAGTCAGGCAATGAATGCCGTATTCGACGCCTGCGCTATAAAGAGACATATATAAGTCCGACTTGATTTGTCGTAAATGCTAACAGTCTGATGCCGACTCGGCAATCTGTCAGATCAACTGCAGTTGCATCTTTCTGTGTCATTGCTCCAATAAATATTAGGTTTTTCGCAGGTCATCAAGCGCGATAAATATCTAATATTTCGTTTAAATCTATCAGTAAATCTGACTTGTTGGATTTATATCCGACCAATAGAGTCGGCGCTATTGGATTGGCAGTGTGTGGTTTTAGGCAACATCGATCACCTCTCTGTCAGCGGTTTGGCTTTTTCTGGAGAAACACAATGAAGCAGCAGATTCTGGTTATCGGCGCGGGTTTTGGCGGTATGTGGTCGGCGTTGAGTGCGACGCGTCTGGTGGATCTTCACGGTCGTGATGACGTCGAAGTCAGCGTTCTCGCGCCGCAGGCCGAGTTGCGTGTACGTCCGCGATTCTACGAGCCGAATGCTCATCAACTGGCTGCACCGCTGAGTGAACTGTTCGAAGTGGTCGGCGTTCACTTCATCAAAGGCGCGGCCGAGACCATCGATGTCGCGCAAAAAACGGTCGGCTACACCGATGCCTCTGGCGTGAAGCAAGTGCTCCACTACGACAAACTGGTGTTGGCGGCCGGCAGTGGCCTGGCACAATCAGACACACCTGGTGTCAGCCAGCACGCCTTTGATGTGGACCGGATCGAAGCGGCCATTCACCTGGAAACTCACCTGAAAGCCCTGAAAAATCTGCCGGAAAACCAGGCGCGCAATACCGTCGTGGTCGCAGGTGGCGGTTTCACCGGTATTGAAACGGCGACGGAAATGCCGGCGCGTCTGCGCGAGCTTCTCGGTGAGCAGGCTGATATCAAGGTTATCGTCGTCGATCGTGGACAGAAGATCGGTGCCTCGATGGGCGAAGAAATCAGTAAATCCATCGTCGAAGCCAGCGAGGAGCTGGGGGTTGAATGGCGCTTGGGCGTTTCGGTGCAATCAATCGACGCTAACGGTGTGACCCTGTCGGACGGTCAGCACATCGACGCGAAAACCGTCATCTGGACCACCGGTGTGCGCGCCAGCTCTCTGACTGAACAAATCCCCGCCGAACGCGATAAGCAAGGGCGCCTGCACGTCGACGCGCACCTGAAAGTCATCGGTCAGGACGATATCTTCGCCACCGGCGATGTGGCCTACGCCGCTACCGACGATATTGGCAACTACGCGCTGATGACCTGCCAGCATGCGATCTCGCTCGGTCGTCACGCCGGCAATAACGTTGCGGCGCAGATTCTCGGTGTTGACCCGACGCCGTACAGCCAGCCGAAATACGTAACGTGTCTGGACCTTGGTGCCTGGGGCGCGGTGTACACCGAAGGCTGGGATCGTCAGGTGAAACTGGTTAAACAGGAAGGCAAAGCTTTGAAAACCCAGATCAACACTCAGTGGATCTATCCGCCGGCGGCTGATCGCGTGAGCGCTCTGGCGGCTGCCGATCCGATGATTCCTGTGGTTGCGTAAAGCCTCTTCGTTTCAAAAAAATCCCGCGCCGGTTCAATCCGGACGGGATTTTTTCTCAGATGCCGCAAGATGCTTCGCTGAGCACGATCCGACCGAACTCGGCATTGGCATCCTGCGGCGTGATTGCGAAGAGTTGGTCGAGACGGATGTCCTGTTGCGCACCTGCCTGTTCGATAACCAGGAACTCCTCTTTGTCGCTGGAGGTGCGAGTGGTGATGGCCCGGGCAACCAGCCGCTGACCATCGATCAACTCGATATCCAATTGATAGCCGCGCATGCAGGCGATTTCCAGATAGTCGTGCAAATCGCAGTTCAGTGGCTGATAGCGGGTCATGGCGTTACTCCTCGAAGCCTTGCAGAGTGATGATGAAGTAGCCTTTTTCGTTGATCGCCGCAGCGACCTGCGGATTGGCCGGTTCGCTGTGGCAGAACTGGCACTGGCTCTGGGAAATGTCCTCGTCTTGCAAGCCGTTGTCGATCAGAAACTGCCGTGCGTAGGACTTCGCCGCGTCTGCCTGGCGATCGGTGAGCACATCGAAGTGCAGGTAGCGGCCATCTTTGGTCCGCACGTGGGTATCGAACACTTTAACGAACATTATTTACCCTCCTTCATTTTCCAGGTGCCCGGCAGCGAGAGGTCGCCAGAGGCAATGTCATAGACGCTGCTGACGCACAGCAACGGGTTGTGCAGGTCGGCGTTGACCTTCAGTGTGTATGAACCAGATCGAAAGCCGCATCGGCTTTGCCTGGCTCGCTGTGAATGCCTTCAGGCCCGTGAGCCAGGGCTTGCGTCGCTAGCAGCCTTTCTCCAGTCGTCTTCAAGGGGCCATGACTAAAAGTCATTGCCCCATGATTTTTAATGGTTACAGCCGGCTCATGGCCCGGTGTTAAAAAATCGCAAACACAGCTCATCAATAACAACCAGAGAGCGTTTGCAGCCATGTCGCATCTTCCCCGTCGCACCTCCCCATGCCCGTTATTGATCACGCTCGCCATCCGGCCCGCGTGAGCTGCCGATCACCCGAACAATCCCTCTGCATCACAAAGAGTAATGACTGATGAAAGAACTCGACCTGTACATCGGTGAAGGTTTCGAAGGCCCGGGCGTGAACGCCGCGCACATCAATATTCTGATCGGTCCGCGCAATGGTCCGGCGGGGCAGGCTTTCGCCAACAGCCTCGCGTCGCCGAGCCAGGGCCATTGCCCGTTCATGGTGATTGCGCAGCCAAACATTCCAGTCAAGCCGATGACCCTGTATGTGAACAAAGCCGCGATCAGTAGCGACTTGCACGGCAACGCAACGTGGGGCGCTTCGCAAGCCGGGATCGCTAAAGCAGTGCTTGAAGCATTGCTCGATGGCACGCTGCCACCGGAAGCCGAAGATGAGTGGGCGATCGTCACGGCCAATTGGGTCAATCCGGCCTGCGACGATCTCGACGCTGTGTATCTGAACAACTACAACGCCTGCCGCACTGCGATTCGCGCAGCCCTGACCGGCAAGCCGGAAACCGCGCAACTCAAAGATGTTGTCGCGCACATCAGCAACCCTTTCTACACGCCGAAAGCCTGAGGTCAGAGCCATGCAATACATTCGTTTGGGCAACTCCGGCCTGCAAGTTTCCCGCTTGTGCCTGGGCACCATGAACATGGGCACGCCGGACTGGAAACCGTGGATCTTCAATGAAAAGCAGAGCGAGCCGATCGTCGCGCACGCACTGGATAACGGCGTGAATTTCATCGACCTCGCAGACTTCTATTCTGCCGGTGTCGGTGAAGAAGTGGTGGGGCGCATCGTCAAGCGTCTGGCTCGTCGAGAAGACCTGGTGATTACCACTAAGGTCGGTTACGGCACTCGCACCGGCATCAATGCCAGCGGCCATTCGCGCAAGCACATCATGGACAGCATTAATGCGTCGCTGAAGCGTCTGGACATGGATTACGTCGACGTGTTCATGCTGCATTACTTCGACGTGAACACCCCGGTCGAAGAAACCATGAGCGCCTTGAACGATATCGTGCGCTCGGGCAAGGCTCGCTATATCGGCGTATCCACCATGCTCACCGGGCAACTGGCGAAGATCATCATGGCTTGCGAGCGCAATGGTTGGGTCAAGCCGATCAACATGCAGCTGCAATTGAATTGCGCCTACCGCGAAGAAGAGCGCGAGATGATTCCGTTCTGCCGCGACCAGGGTATTGGCGTCTCGGTGTTCAGTCCGCTGGCTCGCGGCTTGCTGACCGGTGACGTGCAGTCGACCCGCAACCAGACCGACTTCTTTACCCAGCAGATGTACAGCGACGAAGCCTCGTTCGAGATCGCCCATTCGGTGCAGCGCGTAGCCCGTGCTCGCGGCGTGTCGAATGCGCAAATCGCCCAGGCCTGGGTGGCCAATCACCCCGGTGTCGACTGCATGCTGGTCGGCGCTGATACCACGGCGCAGTTCGACAGTGCGCTGGCCGCACTGGAAACCAGGCTCGACGCTGACGAGCTGCATGAACTGGAACGCAATTACACGCCGTGCGACGTGATCAACGATTACACCGCTGGCAAACGCATCTTGCGCATGGCCCGTCCGGGGCTGGAGCGGTTCACCCTGCAAGGAGCGGTGGCATGAGCGATTTGATCCGGTACGGCAACTTCATCGATGGCCAATGGGGCAGGGGTGGCTCGACTTATCCGGTGCGCAATCCGGCCAATGGCGAGTTGATTGCCGAGGTGCAAAAGGCCGGTGCCGAGGAAACCGTTCTGGCCATCGAGGCTGCCAACCGTGCGTTGCCGGCGTGGCGAAAACTGACGGCGAAGGAGCGCAGCCAACGGCTCAAGCGTTGGAGTGACTTGATGCTCGCCAACCAGAAAGATCTGGCGACTTTGCTCAGCCGTGAGCAGGGCAAGCCGTTGGCCGAGGCCATGGGCGAAGTAGTGTATGCCGCAAGCTTCCTCGAATGGTTCGGCGAAGAGGCCAAGCGGGCCTACGGTGATGTGATCCCGAGCCACAAGGCCGATGCACGGATCATTGTGGTCAAGGAAGCCATCGGCGTGGTTGCGGCGATTACCCCTTGGAACTTCCCGTTGGCAATGGTCACCCGCAAGGTGGGGCCGGCGTTGGCGGCGGGTTGCACGATGATTCTCAAACCTTCGGAAGAGACGCCATTGTCGGCGTTCGCCCTGGCGGTACTGGCTGAACAGGCCGGCATTCCGGCGGGTGTGCTCAATATAGTGTCCGGCGATGCCGTCGCTATTGGTGGCGCGCTGCAAGCTTCCAGCGTGGTGCGCAAACTGTCGTTCACCGGTTCTACGCGCACTGGCAAATTGCTGATGCGGCAGGCCGCCGACACGTTGAAAAAGGTCTCGCTGGAGCTGGGCGGCAACGCGCCGTTCATTGTCTTCGACGATGCCGATCTGGACGCTGCCGTCAAAGGTGCGATGGCCTCCAAATTTCGCAACACCGGGCAGACCTGCGTGTGCGTCAACCGCTTCTTCATTCAAGACAGTGTGTACGAGGCCTTCACCGGCAAACTGGCTGAAGCCGTTGCGGCGATGCGAGTCGGCAGTGCGTTGGAAGGTGATACCGAGCAAGGCCCATTGATCAACGCTGCCGCGCTGGCCAAGGTTGAAAGCCATGTCAGCGATGCACTGGAGAAGGGCGCCACGCTGTTGTGCGGCGGGCGTCGTCATGCCTTGGGCGGCACGTTCTACGAGCCAACCATCCTCACCGAGGTCAATGGCGACATGCTGATCGCGCAGGACGAAACCTTCGGGCCGGTCGCCGCGTGTTTCCGCTTCAAGGATGAAGCCGAAGTATTGCAGCGCGCCAATGACACGCCATTCGGGCTGTCGGCGTATTTCTACAGTCGCGACATTGGCCGGGTGTGGCGCATGGCCGAAGGACTTGAGGCCGGGATGGTCGGGATCAACGAAGGGATCATTTCTACGGAAGTAGCGCCGTTCGGCGGGATCAAGGAATCGGGCCTCGGGCGCGAAGGTTCGAAGTACGGTCTGGATGACTATCTGGAGATCAAATACTTGTTGATGGGCGGTCTCTGACTTCTCCTGATGAAACCTTGTGAGGCGTTATGTGGCGAGGGGATTTATCCCCCGATGAGTTGCGCAGTACTCCCCTGCTTTTTGATTCAAAAGAAGGGCTGCTTCGCACCCCATCGGGGATGAATCCCCTCGCCACAGGGATCGCGTCCACCGTTAAAACAAGAGCAATCGATTTCTCCGTCAATAACAACAATTGGAGATGAACATGTCCGCTCAACCGATAAAAATCGACGACCTGCCCATCGGTCGCTTCCACATCAAAATCGCCGGCCTGACCTTCGGCGCGCACTTCACCGACGGCTATATCCTTGGCCTGATCGGCATTGCGTTCACCTTGCTCAGCCCGCAAATGCAACTGGATGCGTTCTGGCAGGGATTGATTGGCGCTTCGGCGTTGATCGGGCTGTTTTTCGGCAGTCTGTTTTTCGGCTGGATCTCGGACAAGGTCGGCCGGCAGAAAATCTTCCTGGTCAGTTTCGTGCTCATCACTGTTGCCTCGGTGATGCAGTTCTACGTTGAAACGGCGATGAGCCTGTTTCTCTGCCGCGTGCTGATCGGCATTGGGTTGGGCGGTGATTTCAGCGTCGGTCACGCGATGCTGGCCGAGTTCTCGCCGAAGAAGCATCGTGGCGTGTTGCTCGGGTCGTTCAGCGTGATCTGGACGTTTGGTTACGTTGCCGCCACCTTCGTCGGCACCGCGATGCTCAGCCTTGGCGACGATGCCTGGCGCTGGATGCTGGCCTCGTCAGCGATCCCCGCTGCGTTGATTCTGATTGCGCGGATCGGCACGCCGGAGTCGCCACGCTGGTTGGTCAATCAAGGGCGGGTGGCCGAGGCGCGGGCGATCGTCAAAAAACATCTGGGCGATAACGTAGAGCTGGATGAAACCCGCTCCACGGAAACCCGTTCCGGCTATGCGGTGTTGTTCAGCCGCGAGTACCGCAAACGCACCGCGTTCAACTGCCTGTTTTTCGTGTGCATCGTGATGCCGTACTTTGCGATCTACACATTTCTGCCGTCGATCCTGCAGCAGATGGGCCTGGCGGAAGGCTTTGGCACCGAACTGATGCTGAACATGCTGCTGATCCTCGGTGCGCTGATCGGCATCTGGTGCACGATCAAGTTCACCCGCCGCGGATTTCTGATCAACTCGTTCATCATCCTTGCGGTGGCGTTGCTCCTGCTGGCGGTGTTGCCGGGCAGCGCGGCGTGGCTGATGGTGCTGGTGTTCGGCGTGTTCACACTGGTGTTGTCGGCGGTGAGCAATCTGGTCGGGGTGTTCCCGGCAGAGAGTTTCCCGACCGAAGTGCGCGCCAGCGGTATTGGCCTGGCAACCGCAGTGAGTCGCTTGGGCTCGGCGGTGAGTACGTTCCTGCTGCCGGTCAGTGTGGCGGGGATTGGTCTGAGTCCGACCATGGGCATTCTGGCGGCGATCCTGGCGATTGGCGCGCTGCTTTCATGGGCGTGGGCGCCGGAGACCAAGTCGTTGACGTTGAGTCAGGCGTGCAAGGCGCAGAGTCCGGTGGAGGGCAGCGCGGTTGTCGTGACCAAGGTCGCCACCCCGATCTGACAAACCACTCTGCAGGAGTTGCCGCTGGCTGCGATATTTTGACTTTCAAGATCAAAAGATCGCAGCCTGCGGCAGCTCCTACAGAGGATGTGAGATGTTCAAGGATTACTGACCAGACTCAACCAGTCGGTAAACAGCTTCACTTTCGACAAGCCTTGCTTGTCATTCGCCACATCCAGCCAGTAACCGTAGGGGCCGATCACTTCAATCGGGGTGATCGGTAACAGGCTGCCGTTAGCCAGTTCCTTCTCGATCATCTGCCGATCGATCACCGCCAGGCCACCTCCGGACAGCGCGGTGTGGATCACCTGATCCAGTGTGCTGAATTCCAGTCCCTGCCCGGCATCGATGTCCTCCCGGCCCATGGCCGCCAGCCAGTTCTCCCAAACCTTCAGGCGCTTGCCGTCGTGGAGGATGTGCAACAGTGGAAACTCCCTCAAATCCGGCGCTTGATCGCCATTGAATAACTCAGGGCTGGCCACTGCGATGTGCCGTTCCATCACCAACAATTGACTTGCGCAATGCGTAGAGGCGCAAAGGCCGAAACGGATGTGGCAGTCGATTTCTGCGGCGCTGTCGTGGCTGGCCTGATTGGTCACGCTCAGGCTGATGTCTGGATAGCGCTGACAGAACGCACGCAAGTGCGGCGATAGCCAGCGTGTCGCCCAGGTTGGCGGTGCGAGCACGCGCAGGCGTTGACGCAGGTTGGGCACGCGCACCGCTTGCAGCGCACGTTCCATGTGGTCGAACGCTTCGGCCAGATGCGGTTTGAGGTTGCTGCCGGCTTCGGTCAGTGACAGGCCTTGCGGGGTGCGGACGAACAGCGCCACGCCCAGGTAGTCTTCGAGTTGTTTGATCTGGCGACTGACTGCGCCCTGAGTGACGTTCAGTCCTTGTGCGGCTTGACTGAAACTGCGATGGCGCGCGACTTCTTCGAACACGCGCAGGGTGTTGAGCGAGGGCAGTTGACGCATGGAGGCAGAACCCCGGATCGAGCGTTTAGCTCGGTTTTATTTTTGTAAGTTTGGTTTGTAGGGCCTATCTGACTATTGGTGAGGGGCGGATGCAAGTGGTGTTTGGCAGGACGCCTTCGCGAGCTTGCTCGCGAAGGCTGACTTTGATACGCAGTCAATCCCGGATCAGAAGTAATACCCAATGTTCACATACATCTGGTTCTCCCACTGATCCAGTCCGCCGGCGCCCAGGCTCTGGGTGTAACTGCTGCCGCCGATGTAGGGATCGTTCTTGCCGATCAGCCATTCGGCGGCCACCCACAACTTGCTCACCGAAAACGAGCTGCCGAGGATCATTCGTTCTGATGTCTTGAAGCCGCTGGCAGACTTGTCGAAAGCGCTGTAGTTGGCGTAGAGCTTGATCCCGCTGACTTGATCGAAAAGGTACTTGCCGGCGACGTCATAACTCACATCCGCGACGTACAAATTGCCGCGACTGGCAACGTTGTAGGTGCCGTCGTAACCGCCGAGGGTCACCACTTCATCGCTGCCGGGGTTGCGCGGCGACATCTGCTGTCGCGCCGCCTGAAGTTGCACGCCCCACGGGCCGTTCTTGCCCAGATAGTGGACGGCGACGGCGTTGCGTCGCCCATCGCTGTCGGTGTCTCTGTTCTGAAGGCTTGAAGTCAGACCCGAGACGCCGACTTCGGATTTCCAGGGACCAAGATCCATGGCCTTGGCCACTCGCAGCACCAGGGTGTTGCGCTCCTGGTTGTCGCTGCCGTCAGCGACGTAGCTGTCAGCCTCGGACACCACGCTGGAATAGGTCACGCCATTGCTGGTGCCTTTGCCTTGCCAGGCAGGACGCAGGTAGTAACCGGCCTGGAAATTCCAGTCGCCACTTTGCTGGATGTATTTGGCGCCGACCTGCTGCACATCTTCCAGGCCGATGACGTTGCCCAGGGTTTCGTAAAAGGTGCTGCCGAAATAGGGCTGCAAACCGAACGGCACCGTGTTCAAGCCCACCTGCACTTGCTGATCGGGATTGAATTTGTACCCGGCCCACGCGAACTTGGCGAAGCGGATGTCGCCGTAGTTTTTGCTGTACTGGTAAGGGTAGGAGCGACCGTAGAAGCGATACTGCGCCTCGCCGATCCAGGTATCGGAGTTGTACTTGGCGCTGAGGAACACCGTGTCGAGGCCGAACTTTTGAATGTCGCGATCAGGATCGACATCCCAGCGCGCGCGAATGGCGCCGCCCAGGTCAAGATTATCGGTGACCTGCACCGCCATTGCCGGAGCGGCAAAGCTGCAGAACAGAGCGATGGAGGTCGTGCGCAGGCGAAACAAAGAGGGGAAGGGCATGGAGCGGCTCTCGATTGTTTTTATTAGAGATGCCGCGCAGTTTTGCCATCCGACAGATCTGGAACAAACGATAAAAACGACAGAAGAACCTGCGTCGAATGCATGTTACTCGGAAATTCCTGTAGGACAGTCCGTCAAACTCGTGGGATGCTTCGCGTCTTGTCAGTGGTTTTCGAGTGCCTTGATATGAAACGCAAAATGCCCGGCCTGAATGCGCTCAAAGCGTTCGAAGTGGCCGGTAGCACCGGCAGCTTCACCCGCGCCGCCGAGTTGCTCAATGTCACCCAAAGCGCGGTGAGCCGTCAGGTCCGGCAGTTGGAAGAGCAGCTCGGCGAAAGCCTGCTGGAGCGTCGCCATCATCATCTGGAGCTGACCAGTGCCGGCAAGGTTCTGCTGCGGGCACTGCATCAGTCATTCGACAAGATTGAGCTGACGGTGCGCAGCATCCAGCAGAAAACCCACTCCAATCGTCTGCACATCAACGCGCCGCCAACCTTTACCAGTCGCTGGTTGATGCCGCGGCTGGGGCGTTTGCGCGAGCAGCACCCGGAACTCGAGTTGAGCATCACCACGCGCTTGCAGGACAGCCTGGCGGAAACCAGCAACCTGGACTGTGCGATCCGTTTTGGCGACGGCGAGTGGGACGGGCTCGACAGCTCTTTGCTGATCCAGGAGCGACATATCGCCGTGTGTGCGCCTTTTCTATACACCCGCGAGGGTAGCGAGCAGGGCATCGATCTCAATCGCCTGACACTGCTGCATGTGTTGGCCAAGGAAGATCAGCGTTACCTGACCTGGAAACACTGGCTCGACGCGGCACGTATCAGCGGTGTCGATACCCAGGGCGGCTATGAGTTCGACCTGCTGGATCTGGCGATACAAGCGGCGACCGATGGGCTGGGGATTACCATTGCCGACTGGCACATGGTCGCCGCAGAGTTGGCCAGCGGTCAGTTGACCCAAGTGCTGAACGTGCATGTTGAGGGGCATCAGTCGTATTGGCTGGTAACCCGGCCGGAGCAGACTGAAATGCCGCAGTTGCAGGTGTTCAGTCAGTGGTTGCAGGAAGAGATCTGGTTGGCCCAGCGCCAGTTGGAGCCTTCGACTGCGGCCATCTGAGACATCGCTATTGGGAGTAACCTGCATTTTTCGAATGTTCTGGCGCCCGATAAATCGTTTGTTCAACCTGCCATCGATGACAAGACTGGTGGCATTGATAAAAACAACGATGGGCGATGCACATGCGAACCGAGCGAAATTTTGTTAACGGCCAATTCATCGAGCCTGCCAGCGCGGCACTGATCGCGGTCTACAACCCGGCCACCGAAGCGCTGCTCGGCCATGTGTCAGGCGCCACTGCTGAAGAGGCCACCGCCGCCGTCGACGCCGCCGCAGCGGCGCAAAAGGTCTGGGGCAAACTCACCAGCATCGAACGCGGCGAACATCTGCGAGCGCTCGCCACGGCTCTTGAGGATCGCGCCGAGGCCATCGGCGCCGCGTTGGCAGCCGAGTCCGGCAAAAGCGTCAGCGATGCCAGCAACGAAGCCCGCTACGCCGCACAGATCACCCGCTACCACGCCGAGTGGGCGCGGCGTATTGAAGGCGAAATCATCCCCAGCGACAGTCCCGACGAGAACCTGTTTCTGCATCGCGAGCCGATTGGTGTTGTGGCCTGCCTGATCCCGTTCAACTACCCGGTCTATACCTTGCTGCGCAAAATCGCCCCAGCGCTGATTGCCGGCAATACCGTGGTGGTGCGTCCGAGCAACAACACACCGACTTCGGCGTTCGAAATCGCCAAAGCGGTGCAGCAGTCGGGCATGCCGGCGGGTGTCATCAATATCCTGACCATGGATCACGCCACCGCAGCGGCGGTTTGCACTCATAAAGCGGTGGGCCTGATTACCCTGACCGGCAGCGTCAACGCCGGGCGTATCGTGCTCGACTACTGCAAGACCAACATCGCCAAGCCGTCGCTGGAGTTGGGCGGCAAGACTCCGGCGATCATCGAGGCGGATGCCGATCTGGAAGCTGCCGCGAGCGCGATCATTGCCTCCAAGACCACCCATTGCGGCCAGTTGTGCACGGCGGTGGAGCGTGTCTATGTGCAGGAAAGCATCTATGAGCAGTTCCTTGGTCTGCTCAAGACCAAAATCGCCAACGTCAAATTCGGCGATCGCGCGACCGACGCAAACCTCATGGGCCCGCTGGTCAACGCCAGTTCGCAGAAGAACATCCACGCCATGGTCCAGCGCGCCGTTGCACATGGCGCGATCCTCGAAAGTGGCGGTGTTTTGCCGCAAGGGCCGGGGCATTTCTACCCGCCAACGCTGCTGAGCGGCTGCCGTCAGGACATGGAAATCGTTCAGGAAGAAATCTTCGGCCCGGTGCTGCCGGTGCTCAAGTATCGGGATATCGACGAGGCGCTGGCCATGGCCAACGACCACCAGTTCGGCCTGGCGTCGGTGCTCTACACCGAGAACTATCGCACCGCGCAGAAAATCGCCAATGCCATCGAGGCTGGTGAGTTGTACGTCAATCGCACCCCGGCCGATCCGTATCAGGGCTACCACGCCGGATGGAAACGTTCCGGTCTGGGCGGCGATGACGGCAAGCACGGCATGCTCGAATTTACCCAGACCCGACTCGTGGTCATGAAGTACTGATCCACCGCAACACGCCTCACGCTGCACCTATAAAAACAATTATCAGGGGCGCCCGGAGCACCGGGTTGCCCGAGGTCACTTCAATGTCCAAGCATGCATCCTCTGCTGCCGCTGTTCAGGGTTCCAATTCGGCTGTGAAAAGCCAAAGTGACAAGGGAAGTCGCTATTTCCAATTGATGTTGCTGGTGCTCGCCGCCGGCGCGATCTATCCGATTCTGTACCTGCGCCAGGTCTACCAGACCACGATGCTCGAGGTGTTTCAGATCAGCCACAGTGAACTGGGCTATCTGTACTCGATGCTCGGCACGATCTTCCTGCTCAGCTATTTGCCGAGCGGCTGGCTGGCCGACCGAATTGCGCCACGCTTTCTGATTTTCTTCTCGCTGGTTGCCACCGGCGCCCTGGGGCTCTGGTATTCGACCGCGCCGTCGATGACCGGGCTGATGATCATCTTTGGCTGCTGGGGCCTGACCACCGGTTTGACCTTTTGGGCCTCGGTGCTCAAGCGGGTGAAGATGATTGCTCATCACACCGAGCAGGGTCGTTTCTTCGGCATCCTTGATGGTGGTCGCGGTCTGGTTGAAGCGTTGCTGGCGACGGTTGCATTGGCGCTGTTTGCGTTCGCCACCGAGACCCGTGGCGAGTCCACTGCCGAAGGCTTCAAGCATGTGGTCTATCTCTACGCCTTTACCTGTATCGCCATCGGCTGTGTGCTGGTGTTGATCAAGGATCCGAAATCGATGGAGGACACGCCAGCGGTGGAGAAGGGCAAGTTCAACCTGCTCCAGGATCTGACGACGCTGGTGAAAATCCCTGAGTTGTGGCTCGTCACCGCCATCGTGTTCTGCGGTTACCACATCTTCTGGGCCACCTACAGCTTCTCGGATTACCTGCAAGGTGGCGGTCTGACGGCGGTCATGGCGGGCACCATCACCACGATCAAGTTGTGGATGCGCCCGCTGGGTGGCATTGGCGGGGGCTGGTTGGGCGACAAGTTTTCCAACATCTCGGTGCTGATCGTTGCTCTGCTACTGGCCTCGCTGGCGATGATCGGGCTGATCGTGTTTCCGGCACTCAACAGCATGGGCTTGTTGATTGCCACGGTGATTTTCATCGGTTTGATGACCTACGCGATTCGTGGTCTGTACTGGGCGATCCTCGACAGCTGTGACATTCCGCTGCGCATCACAGGCCTGGCCATCGGCATCGTCTCGGTAGTGGGTTACATGCCGGATGCCTTTATTCCGCTGATCAATGGCTACCTCACCGAACACTACCCGGGCGCCCTCGGCTACCAGCTGTATTTCGGCTACATCGCCTTCGTCGGTCTGCTCGGCACTTTTGCCGCGCTGACCCTGCGTGCCCGGATCAACCGCAAATCACTGAAAAAGACAGGTGCCTGAGATGAAAGTCATCGCCCTTGAAACTCACATCGTCGCCGTACCGCCACCGCACATCGGAGGCATGTATTGGCTGTTCGTCAAACTCAAGACCGATTGCGGTATCGAAGGTGTCGGCGAGATCTACGCCGCCACTTTCGGCCCCAAAGCCATGCTGCCGATCATTGAGGACGTGTTCGAGCGCTATCTGCTCAATCAGGACCCGCACCACATCGAGCGCTTCTTTCGTCAGGCCTATTCCAGTGGTTTCACCCAGCGTCCCGACCTGACCATGATGGGCGTGGTCAGCGGCCTGGAGATGGCTTGCTGGGACATCATCGGCAAGGCGGCGAACAAACCGGTTTACGAATTGTTGGGCGGCAAAGTCAACGAGCGCCTGCGCTCCTACACCTATCTGTACCCGATCAACAGTCGCGGCGAATACGACTACGACGATGCGGATCTGGCGGCCGAATGCGCCATCGAGAATATGAACAAAGGCTTCACCGCCGTGAAATTCGACCCGGCCGGGCCGTATACCGCGTACTCCGGGCACCAGATCTCACTGGAAGTGCTGGAGCGCTGCGAAACCTTCTGCCGCAAGATTCGCGAAGCGGTGGGTGACAAGTGTGACCTGCTGTTCGGCACCCACGGGCAGATGGTGCCGTCGTCGGCGATCCGTTTGGCCAAGCGCCTGGAAAAATACGATCCGCTGTGGTTCGAAGAGCCCGTACCGCCGGGCCAGGAAGAGGCCATGGCGCAAGTCGCGGCCAAGACCAGCATTCCGATTGCTACTGGCGAGCGTCTGACCACCAAGTACGAATTCTTCAAGTTGTTGCAGGCTGGCGGTGCGTCGATTTTGCAGATGAACGTCGCACGCTGCGGCGGCCTGCTCGAGGCCAAGAAGATCGCCAGCATGGCCGAGGCCTATTACGCGCAAATCGCCCCGCACCTTTACAACGGGCCGATCGGTGCGGCGGCGAGTTTCCAGTTGGCGACTTGCACGCCGAACTTCCTGATTCAGGAAAGCATCGAGACCTGGGGCGGTTTCCACGCCGAGGTGCTGACCAAACCGTTGCAGTGGGAGGACGGCTACATCATTCCGTCCACCGAGCCGGGCCTTGGGGTCGAGTTGAACATGGACGTGGTGCGCAAGCATTCGCCTTACACCGGCGAACGTCTGCACCTGCAAATGGCGCCGACGCCGGTGGATGTCAAAGACACATCGCCGGCCCGAGGCTGACACGGTTCCTGTAGGCCTTCACCCTCTCGCGATAGCTGTGTGCAAGACATGCAAATGTCGACTGACACGCCGCCATCGCGAGCAGGCTCGCTCCTACAGGGGGTCGCAGTGTTCATTCCGATTTTTGTACAACGACTTACGCGGTAACCGTGCATGACATACGACTACATCATCGCTGGCGCAGGCGCCGCGGGTTGCGTGCTGGCCAACCGGCTCTCGGCCTCTGGCAAACACACCGTGCTGCTGCTGGAAGCGGGCGGCAAGGACAGCTCCCTGTGGTTCAAGATCCCGGTCGGGTTCGCCAAAATGTATTACAACCCGACCTTCAACTGGATGTATTACAGCCAGCCACAGAAGCAGTTGGGCAACCGCGAAATCTATGCACCACGCGGCAAGGTTCAGGGCGGTTCGGGCTCGATCAATGCCATGATCTATGTGCGCGGCCAGGCTCATGATTTCGACGATTGGGCAGCCAATGGCAATGACGGTTGGGGCTTCAAGGATGTGCTGCCGTACTTCCGCAAACTGGAAAACCATCCACTGGGCGACAGCGAATACCACGGTGGCAGCGGCCCGATCAGCATTACGCCGATGAAGGGCCAGACTCATCCGATTTGTGATGTATTCCTTGAGGGCTGCTCTGAGCTCGGCTACCCGCGTAGCGAGGATTTCAACGGTGCGAAATTCGAAGGCGCCGGCCTTTATGACGTCAACACCAAAAATGGGCAGCGCTGCTCCAGCAGCTTCGCCCACCTGCATCCGGCACTGAAGCGGGCGAACCTGACGGTTGAGCATTACGCGTTGGTGGATCGGGTGTTGTTCGACGAAACCCGACAGCGCGCGACGGGCATTTCCATTACCCAGCACGGCGTGGTGCGAACCTTCACAGCGCGCAAGGAAGTGATCCTCTGTGCGGGAGCAGTCGATACACCAAAGATTCTGCAACTGTCCGGTGTGGCTGACCGCGCGTTGCTGGCCAGGCACCAGATTCCTCTGGTCAAACATCTGCCGGCGGTCGGGCAGAACCTGCAGGATCACTTGTGCGCCAGTTACTACTACAAGGCCAATATCCCGACGCTTAACGATGAACTGAGTTCGCTGTTCGGCCAGCTCAAGCTCGGTGTGAAGTACCTGCTGACGCGCAAAGGTGCACTGGCGATGAGCGTCAATCAGGCAGGCGGTTTCTTCCGTGGCGACGAGCAACAGAATCATCCGAATTTGCAGCTCTATTTCAATCCGCTTTCGTACCAGATCCCGAAAAACAACAAGGCCAGTCTCAAGCCCGAGCCGTATTCCGGTTTCCTGTTGTGTTTCAACCCCTGCCGCCCGACCAGTCGTGGGCACATCGAGATAGCTTCAAAAAATCCCCGTGATGCGGCGCTGATCGATCCGAATTATCTGAGCACGCAGAAGGACATCGACGAAGTCATCCAGGGCAGTCGCCTGATGCGCAAAATCATGAACGCCCCGGCGCTCAAGAGCATCACCGTCGACGAAGTTCTGCCGGGACCTGCGGTAGAGACCGACGAACAGATGTTGCAGTACTTCCGCGAGAACTGCGGCTCGATCTATCACCTGTGCGGCTCTTGCGCGATGGGCGCGGACGAGCAGACTTCAGTGGTCGACAACCGTCTCAAGGTGCATGGTTTTGAAGGGTTGCGGATTGTCGATGCGTCGATTTTCCCGAATGTGACGTCGGGCAATACTCACGCGGCCGTGCTGATGGTGGCGGAGAAGGGAGCGGATCTGATCTTGCAGGATGCTTAGGTTTTTCGGTCTCGGGTAATGACCTGTGACAGTTGGCGGCGAGCATTTTTTCAGCGTGCACTAGGCTTTTAAGTGCCAGCCCTCAATCGGGGGCGGCATGTCTTTCAAGGAGCCGCAGATCATGGATGATCTGGTCAAAGAAGTTATTCCGTTGCTGCAGTACCTCATCCCCGGATTTGTCTCAACCTGGATTTTTTACACGCTTACCGCATTCAAGCGGCCTGATACCTTCGGGCAGATTGTGCAGGCGTTGATATTTACGTTTGTGATTCATGGGGCGGTAACAGGTATTGGTGTGGTCTGTTTGTGGTTGGGGGCGAAGGGACTTTCTGTGGGAATATGGGATGGCAAGACGCAGACGTCATGGGCATTCCTTTCTTCGCTGTTACTTGGATTGCTGTCCTGTTATTTTGCTACCAATGACAGGTTGCATGGCTGGTTGCGTCGCAGAAACGTAACGAAACAATCTTCCTACCCGAGTGAATGGTTCTGCGCATTTGCGCAATTTGATCGGCTCATCACCCTGCATTTGCATGACGAAAGGCGCGTCGCTGGCTGGCCGGCCGAGTGGCCGCCGGAGTCAGCCAATGGGCAGTTCCTGATCCATAATCCGCGTTGGCTCGATGGCAATGGCCAAACGGTGCCTTTTGGCGCTGAGTTTTTGCTGATAGATTCCGCGAAGGTTAAATGGGTTGAGTTCAGCCCGGCATCAGAGGGTTCGTCATGACCGCCAGAGCTATGCAGTTAATGCCAAAGAAATACGAATATCTATTCTTTGGGCCCGACGGAAAGCCGTTGGAGAAACCACTGTTCAAGGGGCCGAGTGCGCCTCCACCGCTAAAGCGCTGATGCGGGTCAGAGCGTATCCATCAACCAATCCCGAAACGCCTTCAGCGATGGCAGCGCTTCATTGCGCGGCGGATACACCAGGTAATAGCTGCGACGACTGGTGATCGGTTCTCCGAGTTGCAGCAGCTCACCGCTGAGCAATTCATCCTCGACCAGAATCCTCGGCACCAAGCCGACACCAATATTCGCCCGCACCGCCTGAATCAAGTGCGAGGTCATTTCAAAGCTCGGGCCGATGCGCATGCTCCGATGCGGCAACCCGTGATGAGTGAACCACTCGGTCCAGGCTTGGGCGTTACTGCTGACGTTGAGCAGCAATTGCCCGGCGACGTGCTTTTCGGCGTCATCGCGCTCGGCGACGGACAATTGCGCACTGGCAATAACTACCAGTTCTTCAGTGTGCAGGGGCAGGGCGCTCAGCCCCGGCCATTCCCCTGCGCCCACACAAATCGCCGCATCGATTTCACTGGTATCAAAGTCGATGGCTTCAATGCGTGAATGAAGGTGCACGGTCATGCCCGGGTGGGCTGTGTAGAAGTCCTTGAGTCGCGGCAACAACCACTTCGAACCGAAAGTCGGCAGCGTCGCCAGCCGCAAGCTGTGTATCCCCGAACCAAACGCCATGGCTTGCAGGGTCGCGCTGCGGATCTGCCCAAGGGCCTCGGCGAGTTCGCGTTGATACATGCGTCCGACATCCGTCAGGACGACTTTGCGTCCCTCCCGATTGAACAGGCGCATGCCGAGCATCTTCTCCAGAATCTGCACCTGACGGCTGACCGCACTTTGCGTCAGCGACAGTTCATGGGCGGCGCGTGTGTAGCTTTCGTGGCGCGCGGCAGCCTCGAAGGCGAGCAATAACGACATGGAAGGGGTGAGAGTTCGCGGATTCATTCGTAAAAGTCATTAATAGCGGGTCGAATTTACGGTTGTCCCAAGATCCTTCAGCAATGAATATGGACAACATGAGATGGCGGAGCCTGACGCAATCATTCGTTGCGTACAACTGTTCACCGCCACACGGCCTGATTTTGACCCGAGATACCCTGACCGATGATTGCCCAGCTGTCGCCCGCTACCGCTCTGACCTCCGATTATCAGCAGTTCCTCAAAGCCCTGAAGGCCAGTGGATTTCGCGGTGAAATCAGCGCCGACTACGCCAGTCGCGTGGTGCTGGCCACCGACAACTCTATCTATCAGCGCTTGCCGCAAGCTGCGGTGTTTCCCATGGACGCCGACGATGTGGCGCGCGTTGCACGACTGATTGCCGAACCGGCCTACCAACAAGTGGTCATCACCCCGCGTGGCGGTGGAACCGGCACCAATGGCCAATCGTTGACAGACGGCATCGTGGTCGACTTGTCGCGGCACATGAACCGTATTCTGGAAATCAATGTTGAGGAACGCTGGGTGCGGGTGCAGGCCGGGGTGGTCAAGGATCAGCTCAACGCCGCGCTGAAATCCGCCGGACTGTTTTTCGCTCCAGAATTGTCGACCTCCAACCGTGCCACCGTCGGCGGCATGATCAACACCGACGCCAGCGGCCAGGGCAGTTGCACCTACGGCAAGACCCGCGACCACGTACTCGAGCTCGACATGATTCTGCGCGGCGGTGAGCGTCTGCACGGTTTGCCGCTTGAGGACAGCGAACTTGAGACACAGTGCGCGCGCGAGGATCGGGTGGGCGAAGTCTATCGTTGTGCGCGGCAGATCATTGATGAGCAGGGCGCACTGATCAAAGAGCGCTTTCCCGACCTGAATCGATGCCTGACCGGTTACGACCTCGCACATCTGCGCGAGGCAGACAATCGTTTCAACCTCAACAGCGTGTTGTGTGGCGCCGAAGGTTCGCTGGGTTTTGTGGTCGAGGCCAGGCTCAACGTGCTGCCGATCCCCAAGCACACGATGCTGGTTAACATCCGCTACGCCGGGTTCATGGACGCGCTGCGCGACGCTCGCGCCTTGATGGCACTCAAGCCGCTATCGATTGAAACCGTGGACTCGAAGGTGTTGCTGCTGGCAATGCAGGACATCGTCTGGCACGGCGTTGCCGAGTATTTTCCGCAGAGCGCCGAGCGACCGACCCTGGGGATCAACCTCGTCGAATTTTGCGGTGATGATCCCGAGGATTTGCAGAAAAGGGTCGAAGCCTTCATCGAGCACCTGGCCAGTGACCGCACTGTCGAGCGACTCGGCCACACCCTGGCCGTCGGTCACGCGGCAGTGAACAAGGTCTATGGCATGCGCAAACGTGCGGTCGGTCTGCTCGGCAACGTCGCCGGTGAAGCACGGCCGCAGCCGTTTGTCGAAGACACCGCCGTGCCGCCGCAGCACCTGGCCGAATACATCGCCGAGTTGCGCGAGCTTCTCGACAGCCACGGTTTGCAGTACGGCATGTTCGGCCATGTTGACGCGGGCGTGCTGCACGTGCGGCCGATTCTCGACATGAAAGATCCACAGCAAGCGGCGCTGGTGCGTCCAGTGTCCGATGGCGTTGCGGCGCTGACCCAACGTTACGGCGGCCTGCTCTGGGGTGAGCACGGCAAAGGCCTGCGCTCGGAATACGCGCCGGCGTTTTTCGGTGAACTGTATCCGGCCCTGCAAGCGTTGAAGGCGGCGTTTGACCCGTTCAATCAGTTCAACCCGGGCAAGATCGCCACCCCAGCCAACACCGGCGCGGCGTTGTTGAAAATTGACGAAGTGACTCTGCGTGGCGAACTGGATCGGCAGATCGACGAAAAAGTCTGGCAGAGCTACGGCGCGGCCATGCATTGCAATGGCAACGGCGCCTGCTACAACTTTGACCCTGACGATGCGATGTGCCCGTCATGGAAAGCCACCCGCGAACGCGCGCAATCGCCCAAGGGGCGGGCATCGTTGATCCGTGAGTGGCTGCGGTTGCAGGGCGAGGCGGGTGTAGATGTATTGTCGGATGCCGTTCGCCGACCGGCATTTTTCTCTTCGTTGTGGCAGCGCTGGCGCAATAGCCGCGCGCAGTCCGAAGACTTCTCCCATGAGGTCTACGACGCCATGGCCGGTTGCCTGGCGTGCAAGTCCTGCGCGGGGCAATGCCCGGTGAAGGTCAATGTGCCGGAGTTTCGTTCACGCTTTCTTGAGCTGTATCACAGCCGGTATCTGCGCCCGGCGCGGGACTATCTGATCGCCTCGCTGGAGTACACCATCCCCTGGATGGCGCGAATTCCGGCGTTGTACAACGGTTTAATGGGCGCCTCGTGGGTTCGCGGCATGCTTGAGCGTGTCGGTGGAATGGTCGATGTGCCGTTGCTCAGTCGCTTTGATTTCCACGCGGCGATGCGTCGTTGGCAGGTGCAACCGGCGACGGTGTCGACCCTGTCTGGCCTGACCCAGGCACAGCGTGAACGCAGCGTGGTGCTGGTGCAGGATGCGTTTACCCGCTATTTCGAAGCGCCGCTGCTGGCGGATCTGGTCGAGCTGATTTCGCGTCTGGGTTATCAGGTGTATCTGGCGCCGTTCAGTGCCAACGGCAAACCGCTGCATGTGCAGGGCTTTCTGTCGGCATTCAACCGTGCGGCGGTGCGCAACGCGCAGCAATTGCGAGCGCTGGCGGATGTCGGCGTGCCGCTGTTAGGTCTGGATCCGGCGATGACACTGGTTTATCGCCAGGAATATCAGAAAGTGCCGGGCATGGAGCAATGCCCGGAGGTCGCGCTGTTGCAGGAATGGCTGCTCGACGTCATGCCGGAACAGACCAGCCAGAGCAGGGCCGAGACCTTCCGTTTACTGGCGCACTGCACCGAGAAAACCAATGCCCCGGCTGCCACTCGGCAATGGGAACAAGTGTTCGAGCGCGTGGGGTTGAAACTGGCCACTCAGGCCACCGGTTGCTGCGGGATGTCCGGCACCTATGGTCACGAGGCGCGTAACCGCGAAACCTCGGCGGTGATCTACGAACAATCGTGGGCGCGTCAAGTCGATGCACCGGCAGAGAAGGGCGAGGCATTGGCGACCGGTTATTCGTGCCGCAGCCAGGTCAAGCGCCAGTCGGATCGGGCGCTACGCCATCCATTGCAGGTGCTGCTGGAGGTTGTTCATCGCTGAGCGGTTCGTCGTCGGGGGCGTTGTCCCAGATCAGCCGCGGGTCAAAGCTCATTGCCGAGAGCATGGTGAACACCACCACCATGCCGAAAAACAGGATGCCCGGGCGTGGCTCGATATCGCCCAGCGCCTGGAATTTCACCAGCGCCGCGACCAGTGCGACCACCAGCACGTCGAGCATCGACCAGTAGCCGATCAACTCGACGAAACGGAACATTTTCGAGCGCTCGCGGCGGGCCCAGCCACTGTCGCGCTGCACAGTAATCAGCAGCAGCGACAGGGCGACGAACTTGACGCCCGGCACGGCGATACTGGCGATGAAGATGATCAGGGCGATGTCCCAGGCGCCGTGCTGCCAGAACTCGAGCACGCCGCTCATGATCGTGCTGTCGGAGCCACTGCCAAGCATGGTGGTGTTCATCACCGGCAGCAGATTGGCCGGGATATAAAACACCAGCGCAGCGAGTAAATAGGCCCAGGTGCGCGTCAGTGAATTGGTCTTGCGCCGGTGCAAGGGGGCGTCGCAGCGGGGGCATTCATGCGGTTCGTCGGTCATGTCGCAGGCCAGGCCGCAGCTGTGGCACAGGCACAGATTGAGTTCGCTGGCGGTCGCTGGTCGATTCATGGCATGTCCCAGAGGTCACGGATATCGCGGCCGGCAATACGGATCATCATCAGGCTCAGCACGGCCAGCGCAAAAAGGCCGATACCGGGCAAGACATCGAGCAGTCCGGCGAGTTTGAACACTGCCACCATCGCTCCCAGCAAACACACTTCAAGCATGCTCCACGGACGCAGGGTTTCCAGCCAGCGCATGCACACCTTGAATCCCGGTGCGCGGCGCGACGACAGGGCGAAACTCAGCACCCAGATCAGCAGCACCAATTGAAAGGCCGGAGCAATGATGATCGAGATCGCCGCGACCATCGCCATGAACGTGATCGGCCCCTGACTCAGCGCGAGCACCGAATCCCACAGCGTCGCACTGTTTTTCAGGCCTTTGAGGCTGATGCTCATCACCGGATAGAAATTGGCGAACAGCCACAGCATCGCCGCCGTGAACGTCAGGGCCAGACGTTGTTCAACCGTCAGGCCGTTGTAGCGCTGGAGCACCCCGCCGCAACGTTGGCACAGGGTTTTCTGATGTTTGGCGAGCGCGACTTTTTCATACACGCAATCGCAGTGTTCGCAAATGATCAGGTGTTCGGTGTTGACCATGGACAGCGCTCGACAGCAGGCCACGAGGGCAATGGATTAATCCACTATAGACCTTCACTTGACGGTAGGTGCAGCGTCGGCACACACAGATAAAATTCGGTGTCTACTGTCAGACCTTACAGTAGACGGAAAAGACTGATGGGTAGCTACTTGAGTCGAGATCCCCCTCAAGGAACGCTCCATGAGCCACTCGAACAACACTGTGCGGACCCCCGGGTCGCTTGATGAAAGCTTTGCCGATGCCGGTATTTTTCGCCTGGATATTCCTCGTGTAGGGTCGCAAACCTTAATCCATGACGTCGCAGTGCAACGCTCTGCAAACCTTGAATACCTTTATTTTGCGGGCTATGCGATCGGAGGCGCTTTCGGTTATCCGTACGTATTGGGCCGCTTGATGCCGGATGGAACACTGGATGAATCCTTCGGTGTGGATGGCATTTCCAGCGGCTCATTTGCCCTCAACATGAACTCTGCGGGTAGATCCATCGCGTTGCTCGCTGACGGCAAAATTCTCCTGACAGGACAGGTGGGCACAATCCCCACACTGGCCCGTTTCCTCTGCGACGGCACGCTGGACAGCGATTTTGGCTCTGAAGGCTTGGTTATTCTCCGATTGCCCGAAGACATTCAGGCGCAACGCGCCCCGCAATCGCAAGGCGAGACTCAAGACCATGCGTGTAGCCTCACGGCACTGGATAGCGGAAAAATCCTGGTCGTGCACAACTATGTCGTCTCTCATGAGGCGGACACCCGTGCGTTGATCTTTTTGCTGAACAGCGATGGCTCTGCGGACGAATCTTTCAATCAGAAAGGCCATGTCCAAGTGGTTTACCCGGGAGGCGTCCCGGCGGATGTGAAACTGCGCAACGGCTTCATTGATCCCGACGGCAAGATCGTGGTCGGCGGCAATCTGGCGCCCCGTTCAGGTACGCCGGCGCCATTTTTCGCGCGCTATAACATCGATGGCCACCTTGATCGAACCTTTGGCGATGACGGGTTTGTCGTTGTGTCATTGCCGACACTGCAGACCCCTACGATCAACGCGATGATCGGGCAACCGAACAAGCGGCTATTGGCGATCGGGAGAACGGCTGCGGGTCAAGGCCTGCTGATCAGCCTCGAGCCGGATGGCAGCCCCAATATTCAGTTCAACCGTGGTCAACCGTTGCTGACCCGACTGGATAACGTCGACACCCTCTGGCGCCGCGCCGCCATGCAACCTGACGGAACCCTTGTTTTGCTTGGCAAGATCCAACGGTCAGAAGAGCAAGGGGAATTGGTTGTGGCCAGACTGCTTAGCGATGGTTCGCTTGACACCACGTTCAACGGCGTCGGCTGGGTCAGCACTTCACTGGAGCGGGTCGGCTCTTTTGACGGCATAGACCTGCAGGGCGATGGAAAAATCGTGATCGCAGGCTTTCTATCCACGCCAGATTCCCAAGGCCTGGTACTCCGTTATCACGGGCGAAATTGAATCAGGACAGATCATCGCGTCGGCTAAACGCACAAGGAGCAATCAGCATGAAAATCGACGCCTTGTTTTTGCGCGATGAAGGTCAGCTCGACCCGACGTTCGGGGAGGGCGGGTTGGTGTTGTTGAAAGGACCCGATGAGCCAGGAGACAACATTTCCCCCCGAGGTATGGCTGTCGATTCTGCGGGTCGTTTTTACGTCTGCGGCAGTATCCGCACCTCTACCAGGCGATTTGCCTACTACTGCGTCAGGCTGAAGGCAAGCGGGGCGATCGACCCGACATTCGGTCAGGCGGGCTATGTGATCGCAGAGTTTGTGCAAAATAACGGTGGGCGCGCTTATTCACAGATCAACGAAGTGGTCGAGTTGCGCGACGGAAAGCTATTGCTGATCGGCAACTACCACGACGGCACTTTCAATACCTGGAAAGGCCTGATCCGTCTGCACCCTGATGGCAGTCCGGACCAGACGTTTGGCAAAAACGGGACAGTGCTGATCGCGCTCGGCAGTATCGGTGAGGGGCAGGATGACAGTTTCGGTAGCTTGCACAGTTCGTCCATGGCGCGAGCCACCGGCAACAGCGCGATTCTGCCCGACGGTAGAATCCTGTTGCATGAGCTGATTTATGACGGCATAGAAGAAACTCAAACCGCGATCATTCGACTGACACCTGATGGCGTACTTGATCCGGATTTCAACGAGAGCGGCATCGTCTGGGTCGCTCATCCGGACTTTACCCATACCCAAGTCACGGACATTCTGCTGGCGGACGATGGGAAGTATGTGCTGGTCGGTAACTGCCAGGAAATGTATATCCCGCATGCCCGGGCACTGTTCACGAGATTGCATTCCACGGGTAAAACCGACACCTCATTTGCCGACAATGGTTATCTGTTGATTGAACCGCGAAGTGGCGAAATGAACTTTCTGATGGAAAACCTTGTTAAGCAGACGAACAAACGTCTATTGGGGATTGGTTACACCTCTGATGAGGATGATTGCGGTCTATTGATCAGCCGGGAGTCTGATGGCAGTGCAAACATCCAGTTCAATCGCGGCAAACCATTGCTGGTGAAACTGGGCGACCGCGAAACCAGTTGGCATAACGCTTGTGTCCAGAAAGATGGCAGCATTCTGGTGTACGGACATCTTTATGATCCCGGCCAGGTAGTGGTCGCGAAATTCACTGATGCGGGAGTTCTGGATAACACCTTCGGTGGGGGTAAAGGTTGGTTGCAATTCAGTGTCAGCCCCGCCGGGATGGCTTCGGCCTTGTTCACTGACGACACGTTGCTGTTCTTCGGAGCTGCCACCGTCGATGGTCAACAAGTGCCGTGTGTCGCCCGCGGTCTGATTGCTCAGAAAGTCTGAGTAAGCGGTTGCTTAACCCAAAGCCCCGTCATGTGAAGGGGCGGGCTTTTCACTGTTCGAAGATCAAAAGATCGCAGCCTGCTACAGCTCCTGGCTGGTTTGGGGGCGATTGCGGGCGAAGTCGATGAAAGCCTTGAGCGGTGCCGGCACATGGCGGCGGCTCGGATAGTACAGATGCAGGCCGGGGTAGTAGGGGCACCAGTCTGCCAGTACCTGGACCAGACGCCCGGAACGCAGATGTTCGCTGACCATTTCTTCGAACACATAGGCCAGCCCCAATCCTTGCAGCGCGGGGTCGACCATCAGGCTGACATCGCCCAGGGTCAGCGGGCCATTGACTTCGATTTCCTGGCTGATGCCGCCGCGTTCGAACTCCCAGCGGTACATCGCGCCGCTGGGGAAGCGGTGGCGGATGCACGGCAGATCATGCAACTCCTCGGGTTTTTGTGGCGTGGCGTGGCGCTGAAAAAATGCCGGCGAACCGACCACCACCGAGCGCATCGTCGGACCAATCGGCAGGGAAACCATGTCGGCCTCCAGTCGATTGCCAAAGCGCACGCCGGCATCGAAACCGCCAGCGACGATATCCAGCAGTGCATCGCTTTCGACTACTTCCAGACGAATATCCGCATAGATCTGCAAAAACTCACTGGCAATTGGCAGCAGCACCAGCTCACAGGCCTGGCGGCCGGCGGTGATACGCAGGTTGCCGGAGGGTTTGTCGCGAAAATGGTTGAGGTCTTCCAGTGCATCATCGATGTCGCGAAACGCCGGTTTCAGGCGCGCATAGAGGCGTTCGCCAGCCTCGGTCAACGCCACGCTGCGGGTTGTGCGGTTGAACAGTCGCACGCCGAGACGATTCTCCAGCGCTTTGACCGAGTGGCTCAGGGCCGACGGCGTCAGGCCAAGTTCAATCGCTGCTTTGCTGAAATTCAAATGCAGCGCCGTGCACAGGAATACCGAGAGGTCTGCCGCTGAGGGTGATTTCATCTGTGAATACCTTTCACAAAGTCATGCAAAATTGCTGGGATTATCACATCAGTAGCACGCGCTTAAAGTCGCATCAACTCATCGAGAAGACCCGGCACCATCGCCAAGGGTCGCTGACAGGAGGAGTTGCTATGCGTACCTGGTTCATTACTGGAGCTTCCCGTGGTTTTGGCACTCTCATCGCAGAACGCGCCTTGCGTTTTGGTGACGCCGTGATTGCCACTGCCCGTAACCCACAAGACATCACTGATCGCCTCGGCGATCACCCGAATCTGCTGGCGGTGCGTCTCGACGTGACCCGAGAAGAGGAAGCGCATCAAGCGGTCGCGGAAGGGATCAAGCGGTTCGGCCGCATCGATGTACTGATCAACAACGCCGGGTTTGGTGTGCTGGGCGCGGTGGAAGAAACCAGCGCGAGCGAGACCGAGCGCCTGTTCGCCACCAACGTGTTTGGCCTGCTCAACGTCACCCGCGCCGTTCTGCCACATATGCGCTCGCAACGCAGTGGCCATGTGATCAATATCTCGTCAATTGGCGGCTATCAGGCGTACATGGGCTGGGGCGTTTACGGTTCCACCAAGTTTGCGGTGGAAGGCATCAGCGAAGCGCTGCATCAGGAACTGGCACCGCTGGGCATCCATGCCACGGTGGTCGAACCGGGTTTCTTCCGCACAGACTTTCTGGATGAACAGTCGCTGATCAAAACCGCACTGGTGCTGCCGGATTACGACGAAACCGTGGGCAAAATGCGCACCTTAGCCGAGGCCGCGAACCACTCGCAGCCGGGTGATCCACTGCAGTTTGCCGAGGCGATCCTCGCGCTGGTCAACGCACCGAATCCGCCACAACGCCTGGCGTTGGGTAGCGACACGGTTGCGCGAATCGAGGCGAAGAATCGGTTGGTGGCGCAAGAACTGGCCGAGTGGAACGAGTTGGCACTGTCTACCGACTTCAAAAACTGAACCACACAACCTGTGGGAGCGGGCTTGCTCCCACAGGTTGTGTGGTGTCTGGTTTATTTGCGATCCAGCCATACAGTTTGCGCATTGCAGAACTCGCGCACACCGAAGTGCGACAGCTCACGGCCGAAACCGCTTTTCTTCACGCCACCGAAGGTCACGCGAGGGTCACTGGCGGAGTAGCCGTTGATGAACACGCCGCCGGTTTCCAGTTCGCTGGTCAGTTGCTGGGCCAGTTGCACATTGGCGGTGTAGATCGTCGCGGTCAGGCCGAACTCGCTGTCGTTGGCCAAAGCGATGGCATGCGCGCAGTCACGGGCGGTGATGATCGAGGCGACCGGGCCGAACAGTTCCTGTTTGAACGAGGTCATGCGATCAGTGACGTCGGCCAGCACGGTCGGTTCGTAGTAGTTGCCCGCACCTTCAGCCTTGCCGCCACCCAGCAGCAGGGTCGCGCCTTCTTCGAGGGTATCGCGCACTTGTTGATCCAGTTCGTCACGCAGATCGAAACGCGCCATCGGGCCGATGTACGTGTCGGCGGACAGTGGATCGCCGACTTTCAGCTTGCGCGTGGCTTCGACGAACTTGCGGGTGAACTCTTCGACCACGCCTTGCTCGATAATCAAACGCTTGGCTGCGGCGCAGACCTGGCCGGAGTTCTGGTAGCGACCGATCACGGCGGCTTGCACCGCTTCGTCGATATCAGCGTCGTTGAGCACGATAAACGGATCGGAGCCGCCGAGTTCCAGCACGCATTTTTTCAACGCAGCGCCGGCCTGGGCGCCGATCGCCATGCCGGCGCGCACGCTACCGGTCAGGGTGACGGCGGCAATGCGCGGGTCAGCAATGGCGGTGGAAACGCCTTCCGGGGTGACGTTGAGCACTTCAAACACGCCATCGGCGAAACCGGCGCGCTTGAAGGCATCACGTAGCAGATAGGCGCTCCCCATCACGTTCGGCGCATGCTTGAGCACGTAGGTGTTGCCGGCGAGGAGCGTCGGTACTGCGCCGCGCAGCACTTGCCAGATCGGGAAGTTCCACGGCATCACCGCCAGAATCGGGCCGAGCGGACGGTATTCGATGCGCGCCTTGCCGCCTTCGACCTGGGTCGCCTCGGCGTCAAGCATGGCCGGGCCGTGTTCGGCGTACCACTCGCAGAGCTTGGCGCATTTTTCGATTTCGCCACGAGCCTGGGCAATGGGCTTGCCCATTTCCAGGGTGATCATGGTCGCCATGGCTTCGGCGCCTTCACGCAGAGCGCCGGCAAGGGCGGTCAGCGCGCGGGAGCGATCCTGCAGCGGCTTGCGCTTCCATTTCGAGAAGCCGAACGCGGCGCGGGTCAGCGCGGCATCGAGGGCTTCTGCGGATTCAAAGGCGTACTGACCGATCTGCTCGCCGGTGGCAGGGTTGATCGAGATGGCGTGGGTCTGGCTGGAAATCTGGCTCATGGCTTTCGTCCTGCGTGTCGAATGTGATGGGCCTAGAGTAGGGTGGTGTTTGTTTTCTGGAAACTGAATAATAAAGATCGTTTCTTTCACGATTGGAGAATGACTGTGGATCTGGTGCAGCTGGAAATCTTCAAAGCCGTTGCCGAACACGGCAGCATCAGCGCCGCCGCGGCGCAGATCCATCGCGTGCCGTCGAACCTGACCACGCGCATCAAGCAGCTGGAGCAGGATCTGGGTGTCGACCTGTTTATTCGCGAGAAAAGTCGTTTGCGACTGTCGCCTGCTGGCTGGAGTTTTCTTGAATACGCACGGCGCATTCTCGATCTGGTTCAAGAGGCACGGGCCACGGTGGCAGGTGAAGAACCGCAAGGCGCGTTTCCCCTGGGTTCGCTGGAGAGTACGGCGGCGGTGCGCATCCCCGAACTTCTGGCGGCGTACAACCAACTGCATCCGAAAGTCGATCTGGACCTGTCCACCGGGCCGTCTGGGACGATGATCGAAGGCGTACTGTCCGGGCGTCTTGCGGCCGCGTTCGTTGACGGCCCGGTGCTGCATCCGGCGCTGGAAGGCGTGCCGGCGTTTGAAGAAGAGATGGTCATCATTGCGCCGCTCCATCACGCCGCAGTGCAGCGTGCGGCGGATGTGAACGGCGAGAACATTTATGCATTCCGCTCCAACTGCTCTTACCGTCATCACTTCGAAAAATGGTTCAGCACCGACGCTGCGGTGCCTGGCAAGATCTTCGAAATGGAGTCCTACCACGGCATGCTCGCTTGCGTCAGCGCGGGCGCCGGACTGGCCCTGATGCCGCGCAAAATGCTGCAGAGCATGCCCGGCAGCGCAACGGTCAGTGTCTGGCCGCTGACGGCAGATTTTCGTTATCTGACCACCTGGCTGGTGTGGCGGCGCGGGACGGTGTCGCGCAGTTTGAGCATGTTTGTGCGCTTGCTGGAGGAGCGTGGGGTGGTGCGGGCAGGGGAGTGACTGGCGCCTCGCAGTCCGCAACGACCTACGCAGCGCCCACCAGACTCATTTCGATTCACCCTGTGGCTTGAGGCTGGCGATCAGTTCGTCGGTGCTGGCGATGACGTGGGCGAAGGTCGGGCCGTTGAGCTCGTGGGCGGCGTGCATCATCTCCGCTTTGAACGCGGCGGTGGCATCGCGCACCAGGGTCACGTGGTAACCCAACTCCGACGCATAGCGGGCGGTTGCCTCGATGCAGGTGTTGGCCAGCAGGCCGACGATGATCACGTGGGTGATGCCTTTCTGCTTCAGCCGAAAATCCAGGTCGGTGTTGGCGAAACCACTGGAGCCCCAGTGTTCCTGCACGACGATGTCGCCATCCTTCGGTGCGAAATCCGGGTGCCATTCGCCGCCCCATTCGCCACGGGCAAAATGGTGCATGTGCATGATCTTGCATTGGGTCGGTGTGGGGTGATCCCAGTTTTCGTAGTCACCTTTTTCCCAGCGATGATGGGGTACGATGACCACCGGAATGTCTAGCTCGCGCACCGCGCGGTCTAGTTTGCGCAGGTTATCGAGCAAGCCGTTCTGCTCGGCCATCGGTTTGATCAGCGGGAAGATCTTGCCACCGTCCGAGAGAAAGTCGTTGTACGGATCGACCAGCAGGTAAGCGGTGCGGTCGAGTGGATAGAGAGAATTCGACATGGCTGTTGCTCCGGCAATTGGATTGATCGTTGCGCAGGACTTCTCCCGACATCGAGTTAATATGATAATCATAGTAAATGTAAATGAGGCAAGCACTGATGGTTGTAAACGATAGCTCTCCTGCGCAGACCCTTTGCCC
Source organism: Pseudomonas sp. LBUM1652 (assembly GCF_059716105.1). NCBI lineage: Bacteria > Pseudomonadati > Pseudomonadota > Gammaproteobacteria > Pseudomonadales > Pseudomonadaceae > Pseudomonas > Pseudomonas sp. LBUM1652. The sequence continues at coordinate 2,712,845 of NZ_CP166804.1, forward strand.
GATTGACCGGGCCGAGGCGATCGTCGGCGACCGCTGGACGGTGCTGGTTTTGCGCGAGTTGTTCATGGGCAACCATCGTTATGACGAAATCAAGGCGCAGACCGGGGGCACCCCGCAAATGGTCGCCGCTCGTCTGAAAAGCCTGGAGGCGGACGGACTGGTCGAGCGTCGCTTGTACAACGAGCGGCCGAAACGCTACGAGTACCACCTCACCGCGAAAGGCGAGGCGTTCTACCCGGTGGTCATTGCTTTGCGAAAGTGGGGAGAAACCTGGTGCAAGGCACCGGAGGAAGGGCTGGCGGTGAACATGATCCACAAGCATTGCAATCACAGCGCAGGTCTCGGTCCGCTGTGTGATCACTGTGGCGAGCCGTTGCGGCGTGAAAATCTGATCAGCCAGCCGCAAGAAGCCTACGCCGCCGAACGGCAGGCGCGGCGTGAGGCGTTCAAGGCGAAATAGCGACGATCACGGCGTGCCGTTGCGTCCGTGCAGCAGAAAGCCGGGCCGTTGGCTCAAACGCTCGTAATAGGCATTAACTGCCGACAGGTGCGGATGCTTGAACGGGGTTTCGAACCAGCGATTGACCGACAGCCCGATGGGGATATCAGCGAGAGAAAACTGCTCGCCGCTGACGTAGGCGCCGGTTTTTTCCAGCTGTCGGTCGAGGATTTCCATGTTCTTCGACCACTGCTCGATCCCGGCGGCCAGCGCGGTGCTGTCCTGATAGTCCGGCGAGTGGCGCACCAACGAGATGAAGGGATACGACCACGAGCGGTTCAGTTCCGAAGCCTGCCAGTCGATCCACTGATCAACCCGCGCCCGGACTTGTGGTTCGGCTGGATAGAGGTGCAAGCCTTGGAAATTAGCCGCCAGATAACGAATGATCGTGTTCGATTCCCACAGGGTGAAATCACCGTCCTGAATCACCGGCACCATGGCGCAGGGATTCAAGGCGAGAAACTCCGCTGATTCAGTCGACCGAAAGCCTGTGCCCCAGTCCTCACGCTCGAATGCAATGTCAATTTCAGCGCAGGCCCAGAGCACTTTGCGCACGTTGATCGACGAAGCTCTGCCCAGTATTCGCAGCATTGGATTTCCCTGTCCGGTAGTGATTGGTCGCCAACAAATACCACACTCCAATGCAGAAGGCCCGCACACGGCGGGCCTTCCGTTTTCATCAAAGCAACTTCAATGACTGCTCGCCAACGGAGAGGTTGAAGCTGCCACGGGTGAGGAAATCATCGGTCTGAATGTGCGTGAAGATATAGCCGAAGCCGACGACGATGCCGATCCCCAGCACCCACGTACCGATGCGGTTGAGCACATGGATGAAGCGGTAGCCGATGATGCCGACCGGCACCGGAACACTGTCGACCACGTTTGCAACCTGTAGGCGGAAAAAGGCCGGGACATGCCCGGCCTGATTGACGAAAAAACAGTGCCTGCTGTCAGCGGTTAAGGAACGCCAACAGATCCTCGTTCAATGCCTGAGCGTGAGTCACCGCAAAACCGTGCGGTGCGCCCGCGTAGACCTTCAACTCGGCACCCTTGATCTGCGCAGCCGCCTGCTTGCCAGTGGTTTCGAACGGCACGATCTGATCGCCGTCACCATGAATCACCAAGGTCGGTACATCGATCTTGGCCATGTCCGGGCGGAAGTCGGTTTCCGAGAACGCGGTGACGCAATCCACGGTGCCTTTGAGCGAGGCCAACAGGGCGACGTTCAGCGTCTGGGTCAGTACGCCGTCGGAAACCTTCTGGCCCTGATTGGTGCCGTAGAACGGCGCAGCGAAATCCGCGATGAACTGCGCACGATCCTTGAGCAGGCCAGACTTGATGCCGTCGAACACCGATTTCTCGACGCCTTGCGGGAAGTCCGGCTTCTGGCCGAACAGTGGCGTCACGGCGCCCAGCAACACCAGCCCTGCAACGCGCTCGCTACCGTGACGGGCGATGTAGCGGCTGACGTCGCCGCCGCCCATGGAGAAGCCCACCAGTGTCACTTCACGCAGGTCCAGATGATTGATCAATTGCGCGATGTCATCGGCAAAGGTGTCGTAGTCATAACCGGTCCACGGCTGATCGGAACGGCCGAAACCGCGGCGGTCGAAAGCGATGGTGCGGTAGCCGCGGCTGCTCAGGTATTCCATCTGGTATTCCCACATGTCGGCATCCAGCGGCCAGCCGTGGCTGAACAGCACGGGCTTACCGCTGCCCCAGTCCTTGTAATAGATCTCGGTGCCGTCTTGCGTGGTGAACGTGCTCATGGAAGCTCCTTGGGTCAGGATTCTTTTGAAAGACATGCCGAAATGGCAGCGTTCACTATCCGCGCAATCATGACGAACCACTTGTATGCAGGTGCTGGGTTCGATTGCCGTTCAGGGTTGTATGATGCAACCCTGAGCCGCGAGGCTGATCACCGATTCGATGGAGTACTTAGACGTGAAGCGCAAAAGCCTGCAAGGCAATGCCTGCCCGGTCGCCCGGACACTGGACCTGATCGGCGACTGGTGGTCGTTATTGATCATTCGCGATGCGCTGGACGGGATTCGCCGGTTCAGTGATTTTCAGAAGAACCTCGATATCGCCAAGAACATGCTCAGCGCTCGCCTCAAGGCGCTGGTAGAGCAGGGGATCCTGCAAACGGTGCCAGCGGCCGAAGGTGGAGCCTACAAGGAATATGTGCTGACGGAACGCGGCAAGGCGTTGCAAACCGTGATCGTCGCGCTGTCGCAATGGGGCGGCGAGTTCATGTACGCGCCGGGTGAGCCGGGCTCGGTGATGGTTGATGCGAAGCATCGTCAGCCGATTCGCAAGCTGCAATTGATGGCCGAGGACGGACGTTTGCTGGCACCCGAGGACGTAGCCACCCGATTGAGCGTTGAGCACTGACGGACGGTTGCAACATAGATTTGACGTCAAAATGATGGCCATCTAATATCGCGCCACTATTTTGATGTCATTCTCCGTCTCGAGGGATCGAACATGTACCCACCCGCCCTCATGGCGAGGTTGTGCGTAGCTTTGCTGTGCCTGTCTCCGCTCCAATTCGCCGCCGCTGCACCCACCCCCGGCGACACCGATTTGATCCGCGAACGCCAGAACCGTCTGCTCGAAGAGCAGCAACGGCGTCTCGAAGAACTCAAGGACCTGCCCGGCAAGGACGTCAAACCCGCACAACCGGCAGCGCCGACCGACACCCGCTGCTTCCCGATCAAGGACATCGAACTCAAGGGCGCCGACAGCCTTTCCGAGCGCGACAAGGCTCGCCTGCTCAAACCCTACATCGGCGAATGCCTCGGTGTGCCGCAGCTCAACGAGTTGCTCAAAGTCATCACCGATTACTACATCGAGAAAGGTCTGGTCACCAGCCGTGCCTACCTGCCGCAACAGGATCTGTCCGGCGGACATCTGAAGGTGCTGGTGGTCGAGGGCAAGCTTGAAGGCATGAAAGGCGCCGAGAACAGCAAGCTGTCGGAGCGCGAACTGGCCATGGCGTTTCCCGGCAAGTCGGGCGAACTGGTCAACCTGCGCGAGATCGAGCAGATGGTCGATCAGCTCAATCGCCTGCCGTCCAATCAGGCAAAAATGGAACTGGCGCCGGGCCAGAACGTCGGCGGCAGCACCGTGCTGGTCAACAACACTCCACAAAAACCCTGGCGTGCAGGCTTGTCGCGTAACAACGACGGCCAGCGCAGCACCGGCGAGCAACAGTGGGGCACGACGTTCGATTGGGACAGCCCGTTGGGTCTGGCCGATCAGTTGAGCCTGCGTGGCGGTCACGACGCGATGACCGATCACCAGCACACCTCCAACAACGCCATGCTCAATTACAACCTGCCATGGGGTTGGTGGAACTTCAGCTACACCTACAGCCAGAGCGAATACCGCTCGCAGATCGCTGCCAACGGCTACAACTTCAAGCAGACCGGCGACAGCGAAAACCACCAGGTACGCGCCGAGCGGGTGATTTATCGCGATGCCGTCAGCAAGACCTCGCTCAGCACCGGCCTGTCGTACCTGCGCACCAACAACTTCATCGAAGACAGCAAGCTCAAGCTCAGCAGCAATCGCATCAGTGAAGCGCAGTTCGGCATCAACCATGGCCGTCGCATCGGCAATGCTTTCGTCAACTTCGATGCGGGCATGCAGGAAGGCATCGGTGCGTTCGACGCCCAGGGCAGTCACGATCCGGGTCCGGGCGAACCGGATGCGCGCTACCGCAAATACACCGCGACCGTGAGCTATCTGCAGCCGTTCAAGCTGTGGGGCGAGTCGCTCAGCTTCAGCAGCCTGATGACCGGCCAGCGCAGCGAAGATGTGCTGTTCAGCCCGCAGCGCACCAGTCTTGGGGGTTCGTCGTCGATTCGCGGTTACAAGGATCAGTCGTTGTCCGGCGACAGCGGCGGTTACTGGCGCAACGATCTGCGCTGGGCGCGTCCGGTCACGGCCCAATGGCTGCAACCGGTGTTCAGCGAATACGGCACCAGCATCGGCTATGACCAGGGCGTGATCCAGAACGGTCGCTACAACGGTGATCAGCACGGGCGCATGTCGAGCAACTCGCTGGAACTGTTCGCCCGCGGCCAGCACGTCGCCGCCAGCGTGACATTCGCCCATTCCCTGGAACGACCGGATGTGCTCACCGAGCGCGAAGCACCGATCTATTTCCGCCTGGATTTCTTCATCTAATTACAACCTTTCGGGATCATCGACATGGACGTTCGCCAGTTCGCCTTTTTTGCAGCCCAGCCCTCCGCCGCGTTGAAAAGCCGTGATTTGTTCCTCGGCATGCCCAAGCGCGGACTGGCGTTTCTGCTGGCCAACGTCATGTTCTGGCAACCGATGTGGGCGCAGGCCGACGGCATCGTCGTGGCCAACCCGAACACCTCGCTGGACCGTGCCGGTAACGGTGTGCCGATCATCAATATCGCCACGCCCAACGGCAGCGGTCTGTCGCACAACCAGTTCAACGATTACAACGTCGGTGCTCAGGGCGTCATCCTCAACAACGGTGCGACGCAAACGTCGAACACTCAGTTGGGCGGGCACATCATCGGCAACCCGAACCTGAAAAACAGCGGTTCGGCGTCGACGATTCTCAACGAAGTCGTCAGCGGCAATCCAAGCCAGTTGCGCGGTTACACCGAAGTGGCGGGGCAGTCGGCACGCGTTATCGTCGCCAACCCGTATGGCATTACCTGTAATGGTTGCGGTTTCATCAACGCCCCACGGGTGACCTTGTCCACCGGTAAGCCGGTGCTCGACAACGGTCGTCTGGATCGTTTTCAGGTCGATCAGGGCAGCGTTGCCATCGAAGGCGCCGGCCTCAATGCCAACAACGTCGACCGCTTCGAAATCATCACCCGCAGTGCGAAGATCAACGCCGAGATTCAAGCGCAGAACCTGACCATCGTCGCCGGGCGCAACGACGTCAACGCGCAAACCCTCAATGCCACGGCCCGCGCCGATGATGGCAGCAGCAAACCGCAGTTGGCCATCGACTCCTCGGCGCTGGGCGGGATGTACGCCGGGACAATCAAACTGGTGGGCACCGAGGCCGGGGTCGGGGTGAAACTGGCGGGCAATCTGGCCGCCAGTGGTGGCGATATCCAGATTGATGCCAATGGTCAATTGACCCTGGCGCAGACCTCGGCGGCCACTGCCGTGAACGTCAAGGCCAACAGCCTTGATGCCCAAGGTCCGGTCTACGCCGGCACCGCTCTGAACGTGCAAACCCAGGGTGATCTGAGCAACCAGCAAAGTCTCGCCGCGCGCGACAGCATCAGCCTCAGCGCCGGTGGCAACCTGAGCAACAACGGCGTCATTGAAGCCGGGGTCAACGCCGACAACAGCCGCAACAACGCCGGCGACGTGAACCTGAGTGCGCAGAACCTCAACAACAACGGCAAAAGCATCATCGCCAGTCGCAACCTGACGGCGAACGTCGGGCAAACCCTGAACAACCAGGGCGGCACCTTGAGCGCCCAGCAGGCCACGCGCCTCACGGCCACCACCCTGGACAACCAGAACAAGGGCAACGTTCTCGGCAACTCGACGGTGCAGTTGAACGCCAGCAAGGTGCTCAACACGCAGGGCGTGATCAGCAGCAGCGGCAACCTCGGCGCCGATCTCGGCGATCTGAATAACCACGACGGCGAGATCTCCAGCGCCGGCATCACCCGTATCAACGCGATCACGCTGGACAACAGCGACGGCCAGGTCACTGGCGACGTCGCGCTGAACATCGGTTTGATCGGCGCGCTGAACAACCGCAACGGCGTGCTGGGTTCCGGTGCGAGCGTCAGCATCACCGCCGCCAGCCTCGACAACAGCCATGAAGGCAGCCTCGTCAGCGACGGCAGTCTGACTGCGCGCATCACTGGCCTGTTCGACAACCAGAGCGGCGACCTGAGCGCCAAAGGGCTGGTCGATGTCCAGAGTGGCAGTCTCGACAACCGTGGCGGCAGCGTGGTCGGCAAGGATCGCCTGACCTTGCGCAGCGATTCCGTGGACAACCGCGGCGGTAAAGTTCGCGCGACCAAAGACCTGCAACTCAGCGTTGGCACACTCGACAACCGCGACAAAGGTCTGCTCGATAGCCAGGCCGCCGTCAACTACACCGGCACGCAACTGGATAACCGTGGCGGTTTGCTCAGCGCAACCGGGCCGATGATTATCGGCGTGACGCGCATTGACAACAGCGCCGGACGCATTTCCAGCCAATCCGATCTTACCGCCAACGTGGCGCAGTTCATCAACCAGGGCGGCAAGCTGGTCGCTCCAGGCGCCTTGTTGCTCACCGGCCAGTCGCTGGATAACCGTAACGGCGGTCTGGTATCTACCACAAACGCGCTGAAACTGACGGTCGATGACATCGACAACCGCGGCGGTGAAATCTCCAGCACCGTCGATGTGAGCGTCATCGGTCAAAGCCTGAACAACAGTGACAGCGGCAAGGTCCTGGCCGGAACTACCCTTGGCTTGACTGTGGCCCGGGTCATCAATCAGACCCTCGGACAACTGTTCAGTGTGGGCAACTCGACGCTGGTCGGGCAAAGCCTGGACAACAGCGGCGGCAGCTTCGTGACCCGACAGGGCAATCTGGATATACGTCTCGATAATGCCTTGAGCAATATCGAAGGCCTGATCAGCAGCGAAGGAACGTTGACCGTACACGCCGGCAGTCTCGATAACACCCGCAGTCACCTGTCGAGCGCGGGCGCCCTGGCGCTGACCATCACGGGCAGCCTGAACAACCAGGCGGGTTCGATCGCCACCGACAACGCGCTGAGCCTCGCTTCACAAAGTCTGGATAACAGTCAGGGCGGCTTGATCAGCGGCAAGAAAGCGACCGCGCTGACCACTGGCGTCTTCAACAACGCCTCCGGCGGCAGTTTGATCAGTGGCGACACCCTGGACCTCAACGCAACTGAGGTGAGCAACGGCACCGGTAGCCGGATCGCCAGCGAAAAAGCGCTGACCGCAACGGTCACCGGCTTCGATCAGCAGGGCGGTCAACTGTTCAGCAAAACCTCCCTGAGCCTCGACCTCAATCACGGCCAGTTGAACAACCGCAACGGCCTGATCAATGCACCGCTGCTGGTGCTGAAAAACCTCAAGGATGTCGATAACCAGGGCGGTGAAATCTCCAGCGCCCAGGCGTTCACCCTGACCGCGCAAAACCTCGATAACAGCAACAACGGCAAGTTGATCAGCAATCAGGGCCTGACCCTGCGCATCGAGCAACTGCTGGCCAGCGTCAAAGGCCTGATTTCCGCGCAGAGCGTGGATGTCAAAAGCGCTCGACTGGACAACAGCGGCGGCCTGATCACCAGCCGTGGCACCCTCGGGGTGACGGTGGACGGTCAACTGGTCAACCAGGGCGGTACGCTGATCGCTGACGATGAGCTGAACCTGAAAGCCGACAGCGTCGACAACAGCGAAGGGCACATTGCCGGTAAAGCCGAGGTTATCGCCAACGTCGCGACGCTCAATAACCAGCACGGTGAACTGGTGGCAACCGCCGGGCTGAAGCTCACCGGCAACAGCCTCGATAACCGTAACGGCGGTCTCGTCGGCGCGAATGACGCGCTGCAACTGACGGTCGATGCGGTCGACAACCGTGGCGGCGAGCTGTCCAGCCAGGCTGACGTGACGCTGCTCGGCAGTCGTCTGGACAACAGCGACGGCGGCAAGCTGATTGCGCAAGGTGCGTTGACCCTGACCGTCGACGAAGTACTCAACCGCGCCAAGGGCCTGCTGTCGGGCAAGACCGACCTGACCCTGACCGGACGCAGCCTCGACAGCACTGCGGGTGCGCTCCTGAGTCAGAGCAATCTGAAGCTCGACCTGAGCGGCGATCTGAATAATAGCCAGGGCCTGATCAGCGCCGAGGGCAGCCTTGGCGTGACGGCGGCGAGTCTGACCAACAACCTCGGCAGCCTGTCCGTTGCCGGGCCGTTGACACTGACCACCACCGGCGTGGTGCTCAACCGCGGTGGCCAGATCGTCACCGACGCCAGCCTCAACCTCACCAGTGCCAGCCTCGACAACAGCAACGGCGGCAGCCTCAGCGCCAAAGGCGCGATGGTGGTGCAGACCGGTACGCTCGACAACAGCCACAACGGCAAGTTGAACAGTGGCGATACGCTGGATCTGAAGGCGACCCAACTGACCAACCAGGACGGCGGCCGCATCGCCAGTAATGCCGCCCTGACCGCGAACGTTACCGGTCTGGATCAGCAGGGCGGTCAGCTGTTCAGCAATACGTCGCTGGATCTGGACCTCAATCACGGTCAACTGAATAACCAGAACGGCCTGATCGGCGCACCGTTGCTGATGCTCAAGAACCTTCAGGACGTCAACAACGACGGCGGTGAGATCTCCAGCACCCAGGCGTTTACTGTGACGGCGCGCAGCCTCGATAACAGCAACGGCAAATTGCTCAGCAATCAGGCCGTGACACTGCGCATCGATCAGGCGCTGACCAACATCAAAGGCCTGATTGCCGCCGCCGCGCTGGACATTAAAGCCGCCAGCCTCGACAACAGCGGCGGCACACTGACCAGCCGCGCGAATCTGGACCTGAACCTCGACGGCCTGCTCACCAACCAGAACCTGGGGCTGATCAATGCCACCACGGGCCTGACTATCAACAGCAACGGTCTGAACAACCAGAACGGCTCGCTGCTGGGCAGTGCAATCGCCATTGATTTCGCTGCAGCCACCGCAGACCTGAACAACGACGGTGGCTTGATCACCACCGAAGGCCAACTAAGCATTCAGCACCTGCGTGACTTGACCAACCGCAGCGGCAAGATCGCCAGCAGCCAAAGTATCGACCTTGTTGCCCGCAGCCTCGATAACAGCAACGGCAAGCTGGTCAGCAACAATCGGCTGAATCTCAACACCGGTGCATTGGTCAACCAGAACGGGGTGATCTCGGGGGTGCAAGGCCTGACGGTCAACGCTGCCAGCCTCGACAACCGCAACAAGGGCACGCTCTCTGCCAGTGATGGCAACCTCAGCGTGACGTTGAGTGGGGATTTGCTCAACAGCGGCGCCGGGGCACTGGTCACCCAGAAAAACCTCAGCGTCACCGCAGCCAATCTGGATAACAGCAACAACGGCGTGGTCTCCAGCACCGGTGCGCAAACCCTGACTGTCAGCGGTTTGCTGAACAATGCGGCGGGTGGTCTGATCGCCACCGATGCGACCCTGGCGCTGCAAGCCATGACGCTGGGCAACGCCGGCGGTACCGTCAACGCCACACAGGATCTGAGCTTCACCGGCACCACCCTGGATAACACCGGTGGCAGTCTGGTCGGCAATGGCGCCGTGACCCTCGACCTGCTCGGTGCCCTGACCAACACCAACGGCAAACTCGCCAGTGGCGGCACGCTGTTGCTGCAACGCGCCACGCAGATCAACAACCAGGGCGGCCAACTGGCCAGCCAGGGCCTGATGACCCTGTTGAGCGGAGGCCTGGACAACCGCAACCGTGGCACCGTCGCCGCCAGCGGCCTGTTGACCATCACCACAGCGGGCGCCATCCAGAACAGCGCCGATGGCTTGATCTACAGTCAGAACGGCGACCTGCAAGTCCAGGCCGCCAGCCTCGCCAACGCCAAGGGCACCGTACAGGCGCAAGGCGCCGTCACCGTTGTCAGCACTGGCGATATCGACAACCAGAGCGGCCGAATCCTCGCCACCACCGGTGATCTTTCCATCAATGCCGGCCAGCTCGATAGCCGTGGCGGTGTCCTCGCCAGCCTGCAAGCGGCGTTCACCGCGCGCCTGACCGGTGTGCTGAAAAACGGCTATGACCTGAACAACAATCGTCAGGGCGGGGTGATCCAGGGCCAGCGCTTGAACCTCAATGCAGCGATGGGCCTCGACAACTATGGCGGCCGTATTTCCGCACAGAGCGGCGACGCCATCGTCGTGACCGGCAACTTCGATAACCGCAATGGCGGGCTCTACGCCAAAGGCAAAATCAACGTCACCGGCAACAACTTCGACAACAGCGGCGACAACGACGGCCAGATCGCCGGCCAGCAGATCGACCTCAACCTGACCGGTGCGCTGAACAACCGCTTGGGCATCATCGAGAGCGACAGCACCCTGGCGATCAAGGCCGCCAGCCTCGACAACCAGACCGGCCAATTGCGTGCCCTTGGCACCAGCGGCAAAACCAACTTCCAGATTGGCGGCCTGTTCGACAACCGCAACGGCACGCTGGAAACCGCCAACACCGACCTGACGCTTGGCGCCGGCAGCTTCCTCAATACCGGTGGCAGCCTGTTGCACGTCGGCACCGGCACGTTTGACATCTCCACCAACAACGTCATCAACGCCGGCGGCACCCTCGTGACCCGCGGTGGCCTGACCATCAGCACCGACACCTGGACCAACAGCAGTTCGATTCAGGCCGGGCGCCTGACCGTCAACGTCAACAACCTGACCCAGACCGCCAGCGGCCAATTGCTCGCCTCCAACAGCTTCACCGGCAACGGCGTCAACTGGTTCAACGAAGGCCTGCTGGCCAGTGACGGCAGCATGAACGTCGGCCTGAGTGCCGCTTATTGGGGGCCGGGGCGCCTCACCAGTCAGGGCGACCTGACCCTGAACGCTGCACAAGTCAGCCTTACGGAAGCCACCTCCAGCATCGCCGGGGGTGGCCAGACCACGCTCAATGTCAGTGGCCAACTGGATAATGCCGGTCGCCTGACTTCCGGCGCGGGCATGACCATCAATGCTGGCGGCGTGCGCAACTACGGCACCACGGCCGCCGGCACTGACCTGACTCTGACCACCGGTGCTCTGGTCAACGCCAGCGGCCTGATTTTCAGCGGCAGGAACATGTCGCTGCGGGTTGCCGATTTCAATAACTACTACGGTAACGTCTACAGCCTCGGCAATCTGATGATTGACCGCGACGGCCAGGGCGGGCTGGCCAACTCCATCGTCAACCGCTCTGCATCGCTGCAAAGCGACGGCAGCATGACGCTGGCGGCGAGCTCGATCCAGAACATCCGCGACGTGCTCACGGTCAACAACGCCGGCATCTACACCGCGCGCATCGGTGAGGTCACCTGTATCGAAGGGGTCAACGCCGGTGACTGCAGCGGCAAGCAGAACCACGCCTGGGAGATCGTGCAGCGCGAAAAACTCGAGGTCACTGCGGCCAGCGCTGCGTCCAGCATCACCGCAGGTAGCAACCTGACCATCAATGGCGGTGACCTGCTCAACCAGAGCAGCACCATCGCCACGGCGGGCAACTTCACGGCCAACGTGGCGAACCTGACCAACAGTGGCGTGGAAACCGGTGAGACCGAAACCACCCGCATCTACATGTCCGAGCGCACCCGGAACGCGGGTGGCTGGTACAGCGCAGCAAGTGCCTTCACCAACCAGTACTGGTATGAAAGCAGCGGCTACGACGCCAATAATCTGGGTGGTCTGCAGGGCGGTATCGCCAACTTCATCGGCATGACCGAACGGGAACTGCCGGGGCTGGGCAGCACCCGTAAAATCGCCGGCAGCGACCAGAGCTATTCCGCCGTCATTCAAGCCGCAGGCGCGGTCAACATCACCGCCCAGAACAACATTGATAACAGTGTCGTCCGTCCGGGCTACACCTATATCGGTAGCGGTCCGCGCACCGGCACCGGAGCGGGTGGCAGCCAGTTCTCCACGCGCGTCACTGTCAATCAGCAACTGCCGCCGAACCTCGCCCAGCAGCAGGTCAACCCAGTGGTGTTGCCGGGCTTCGCGCTGCCGACCGGGCAGAACGGCCTGTTCCGCCTGAGCGGTCAGGAAAGCACCGCCCCGGTCGCGACCGGCCCGCAGAGCTGGACCATGGGCGGCGCCAGCGTCAACCCGAGCCAGCGCGATCAAACGTTGCCAGGCGTGCAGACGCGCAACATTCTCCTGACGAACAATGCCTCGGCCTCAGCCAGCAACGTCAACCTGAGCACCGTCGATCACCAGACCCAGCAACAGGGTGGCGGTGCCAGTGCGATTGACGTCAGCACGCCGGCAACTGACGCCAGCGGCGCGACCCTGCCGGGGCGCTCCACTGCGTTCACCATCAACCGGGTGCAGGGTGTTCCGGCCAGTACCGGCCATTCCAGTCCGCAGAAATACCTGGTCGAAACCAACCCGGTACTGACCGACCTCAAGCAGTTCATGAGCTCGGACTACCTGCTGTCCAACCTCGGTTACGACCCTGATCAAAGCGCCAAGCGCCTGGGTGACGGCTTTTACGAACAGACCCTGATCCAGCAAGCCGTGGTCGCTCGTACCGGTCAGCGGTTCATCGACGGGCAGACGTCCAACGACGACCTGTTCAAGTACCTGATGGACAACGCACTCGCCAGCAAAAACGAGCTCAACCTGGCGGTGGGCGTCAGCCTGACCTCCGAACAAGTCGCGGCACTGACCCACGACATCGTCTGGATGGAAACCGCCGAAGTCAACGGCGAGCAAGTGCTGGTGCCAGTGCTGTACCTGGCCAACGCCAACAACCGCCTGGCCCCGAACGGCGCCTTGATCCAGGGCAGCGACGTGACCCTGATCGCCGGCAAGGACCTGAACAACGCCGGTACCTTGAAGGCCAACAACAACCTGTCGGCCACCGCCACCAACGATCTGGTCAACAGCGGCCTGATCGAAGCGGGCAATCGCCTCGACCTGCTGGCCGGCAACAACCTGATCAACAAATCCGGCGGCGTTATTGCCGGTAAAGAAGTGTCGTTGACGGCCACTCGTGGGGACATCATCAACGAACGCACCGTCACCACCCACGAAAGCGACAGCGGCTACCGCAGTGAGCGCAGCGACTTTGTCGATAGCGCTGCGCGTATCGAGGCAGCCAACGGTCTGACCATCGGTGCCGGGCGGGACTTCAATAACACGGGGGGGATATTGAAGAGTGGCACGGACACCCTGATAAATGCCGGTCGCGACGTCAATCTTGTCTCGGCTGAAAAAGTTACGGGTGGGCAGCGTGGACTACATACGGATCAGACCATTACTCAATATGGCTCGGTTCTCGATGCTGGCCAAAACCTGACGGTCAACGCAGGCCGTGACATTACAGCGATTGCTAGCCAGATCGACGCCAAGCGCAATGTAAGCATAAGTGCCGTGGGTGATCTGACTCTAGCGTCAGCAGCAGATGAAGAGCACTCGTATACCAAGACCAAGAAAGTCACGAGTCAGGAGGATCATGTAAGCCAAGTGTCCACGACGCTGACGGCCGGTGGCACTGTTTCGCTGAACGCTGGTAAAGACTTGAGTCTCCTCGCCAGCCGGGTAAGCGCTGGTGAGGAGGCCTATCTGACGGCGGGCGCAAACTTGGCACTTGAGTCGGCGGAAGACAGCGATTACAGCTTTTACAGTAAGACCAAGAAGACGTCCTCCAAGAAGAAATTTCAACTTGATGAGACCAGTTCGGTTACCAACGTTGCCAGTTCGGTCACCTCGGGTGGCAAAAGCGTGCTGACCGCGGGTAACGATTTGTTGATTAAAGGCAGCAATGTCATTTCTGAGAACGGCAGTGTGGGACTTGGGGCAGGCAACGACGTGAATATCGTGGCAGTTACCGATTCGAGTAGCGGTCGCCACGAACGCAGCCAAAGCAAAAGTAGTTGGGGCGGTTTGAAGTCGAGCAAAGTTGACGATCAACTAACTGAAACCCAGACAATGGCAGTGGGTAGTTTGATCTCGGGCGATACGATTGCCGTCAGCGCTAAGCGGGACGCCGCTATTATCGGCTCGGCGCTTGTCAGTACTAACGATTTGGCTGTTCATGCCGGTCGCGATCTGACTATTGGTGCTGCAGAGAACACGTTTTCTCGAACCGAAATGCACAAGGAAAAGAATCACGACCTGACGGGCGTCTTGACTGCTAACAATCTGGGTATCGATGACATCACCGGCAACCAACATCTGTCAATCAGCGGCCAAAAACACAATGGCACGATGTCACAAACGACCTTGACTGGAAGCACGATAGGATCCAGCAAAGGGAACGTCAGTCTGGTAGCGGGCGGCGACCTCAGTGTTATTGCCAGTGATCTTGTCAGTACCAAGGACATGAGTCTTCGAGGTTCGAACGTCACCATCACGGCAGGTATGGAAACCTCGCAGCAAAGCACCGTTGATAAATCCAATAGCCTTGCTGTAGGACGCGTTATTGGTGGTGCAATTATTGACACTGTCAATACCATTCGCTCTGCGGTGGAGGCTGCCGAAAGCGCGGATGATCCTCGACTCAAGGCCGTGAAACTGGCGCAGGCGGCTTTGGCCGCCTACAACCTCGGCGGTATGGCGTCGGATGCAAATGATCAAAAAACCGGATTCGCCGACAAGCAAGGTGGCACGGCCAGCAACGGGTCTCTGATCAAAATTGGCACCGAACTCGCTAACACCCATAATAAAAGCACCAGCGACTATACCAGTCAAACGGCGAAACAAAGCACACTCAATGCGGGTGGAACCCTCTCCATCGTTGCCAATGGCAGCGCAGCGCAAAATGAGGGTGATATTCATATCGTTGGCAGCAGCCTCAAAGCGACTTCTACTTCGTTACTTGCCAACAACAACATCATCGTGGAAAGCGCTCAGAACACCGCAAGCTGGTCCAATCACAATAGCAATAACAAAACTGCAATCGGCGCAAGTTTCAATATTGGCCAGCAAAATGGCTTTACCCTTGATCTAGGCGCTCAAGTCGCAAAGGGTATGGGTAATGGCAGTTCCGTTACCCAGATCAACAGCACGATCGACAGCGGTTCGTTGGTAATTCATAGCGGTGGCGATACGACTCTGGCAGGTGCTCAAGTTCATGCCGATAGCATCAAAGCGCTGATCGACGGTAACCTAAACATCATTTCTCGTCAGGACACGGAAGACCAGAAAAGCAAACAAGGCAGCGGCGGTTTTGGTGCCAGCATTTGCATTCCACCCTTCTGCTACGGCACAACTGTTACCGCTTCGGCCAACTTCGCTGCAGGCAACATGAACAGTGAGTACAAAGCCGTTAACGATCAGACCGGGTTATTTGCGGGTGCGGGTGGCTACAACGTTGAGGTCGGCAAAACCACAACTCTAGAGGGTGGTGTGATTGCCAGTGATGCCACGCCGGACAAGAACGTGCTGACAACGGATCGACTGATCACTCATGACATCAAAAACATAAGTGAAATCGACGCCCAGTCGGCAGGCGGCAGTGTTTCGGGCGGTCTTGGTGGTGCGGGGGCGTACGCCTCAGTCGGTGGTTTGTACGGCATCTCTCTCAATGAGTCTGACAAAAGTCACACTCGCAGCGCAGTGAGCGACGGTACGATAATTGTTCGCAACCCTGAAGGCGCCCGGGATCTGGACGGCCTCAATCGCGACACGGCGAATGCCAACGAAAGACTCGACAAGCCTGATCAGGATGCGATGAAAGAGCGAATCGAATTGGTGAAGAGTTCGATCGAGTTGGTGAAGGGTGTGGGAGATGCGATTGCTGCTGCGAAGATCAAGGAGGCTCAAGATCCGAACAGTGAGGCGGCACAGGTTGCTATCCAGAAGTTGAAAGACCAAGGAATCGTCAATCCTTCGGGCGAACAGATCAGCCAGCAAGTTCAGCGTGACTACGGCATGGGCAGCAGCTTCCAGAAAGCGTCTCAAGCCATTGCCTCTATTGTTCAAGGGGTGCTCGGTGGAAATATTGTTGGAGCCTTGAGTGGCGCAGCCGCTCCCTATGTCGCCCAAGAAATCAGAGACGCTACCGAGGGAGATCCGACAGCGAACCTCATGGCTCATGCGGTATTGGGTGCACTGGTTGCTAAAGCCAGTGGGAACTCGGCCCTTGCGGGAGCGGTGGGAGCGGTCGCGGCAGAAGAAATCGCTCGGATCATCAAGGAGGCGGTGTACGGTGGGGTCAGTAACGAGCAACTGACTTCGGAGCAGAAACAAACTATTTCCAGTTTGGCAACGTTGGCTGCAGGAATTGGTGGTGCTTCTGTTGGAACCGGCGCACTGGATGCCGTTGCTGCTGCGTTGTCCGGTAAGAACGCAGTGGAAAATAACCAGTTGAGCTCCAAAGATGCAGAAAATCTGATCAAGGAACTCGCTCAGGCGAATAAAAAAGGAGAATCTACCGAGCCAGTTTGGGAGAAATATAAAGCACTCAGTGCGAAACAACGTGCCGAGATGTTGGCTTCAGATTGTTCTGCGCCTTGTGCGATCTATTACCAGGCTGAAATGGAAGGTGGCATTGCCATTGCGGATGGCATCAGTAGTCTTGCGTGGCTTTTTGACCTGTCGGCGGAAGATGTAAAACGGATACGTCAGTTTGTCACCAAGGAAAACCAGAATGACATGGCGTTGTTGTACAAGTCCTTGCCAACGTGGGAAAAGGTCGCCTTGGTGGCTAAGGACACTGCCGAGGCGTTGGGCGCCGGTGGTTTAGCATCCAGAAGCAAGACCTCCGTTGCATCAGTGGTAGGGAAAAACAGAGGGAGTCCGATTCCGACTCTTGAGCCAACAGTTGCCTCAAATGGACTTACCTATCAATCGAACCCCAAGCATACTCCAGGTCAGATAGGGAACAGGCCTACTGCGGGCATTGAACCGAAAAACTCAATAGAGCTCTTTGGGCAGTCTATTCCCAGCCCGCAGACGTTTCCAAACAAAGTTGTGACCTATGCTAAGGACGAAAACGGCAACGTCCACCGATTTGAAGGGACGAATGGTGTGTTTCACTGGAATGGTAGTACGGGTGACGCCGGCAACCCATTGTCGGCCAGTTATATACCGGCGGCGGTGCAAAAGGCGCTAGGAGTAAGGTTGAAATGATTTACGGTGATCCGTTTATATTCTCAATTCAGTTTGATGTGGTGAGGGAATGGACTGATTCAAGTTGTTTCTGGGTAAACGGCTTGTTTTCGTTGTTTGTTGGTGGGGAAAGGCTCCTTGATGTCGTGGATGTTGTCGAGCTTAAAACGGCCGTGAACTTCTACGCAAAAATGGAATTTGAAAATATGGAGGAGGGCGATTCGGCGATTTCTGCAAAAGAATTATTTGCTTCCGCGCATCGTTATTTCTTCAAAGGGGAATCCGCCATTTTAGAAGGCGTTCAAGATCTGACTTGCACCTTCCTAGGGGACGCGGGTCTGTTTATTTATTTTCAAAAAACAGAGCATGCGGACAGATTGGTCTGGAGTAAGGACTTTGGCAACCTTGTCCATGAGGCGTTGCTGCCTCGTGGGGCAGTGGGTAGCGTAATTGAAGGTATTGAAGAATTGTAGATATTTAATATTGTTGTAGCTGGGCAGGTTTTTTGAACTCGAAAAATCTGGCCGCTACTCATTGAAAGGGTAATAAAAATTGATTAAAGCCGGACTTTTGCTGCCTTTTATTTTCCTGATTGCAGGCTGCCATTCGAACGTCAGAGACTCTTCCCCCAGTCTTTTAAAGGATGGCATCCAACTTCAGCAAAAAAAAGTCACCACGGATGAACAACACGCCAAAGTCATCATGAAAGCCACAGGCTACACATACCCTGTCGAGTTCTCCGTCCGCCGTGCTTCAGATCCCGATCGGCGAATGGAAGTGCTGGGTACTGTGGTGGATTCCGGGCGAGGCAAGGTGTTCGCCTGGATCGCCAAACTCAACGAAGCGGCCAACAGCGCCACCTTCAAGCATTTCCCTCAGCTGGAAACGCAAGCCAATGCCGACGAACCCTTCGAGGTGACGGGGCGTTCCCACGGAATGGGTACCGGCAATATTTATAGCTGCGGACCGCTGAGCAGTACTTTTACGCCGGAACGAAGCAAGGTCTACCTGGTGGAGTTTCAGTTTGTCGGGCAGGGTTGCGAGCAGCATGTTTACGATGTTAGCCGGCCGGATCAACGAATTGCTGTGACGTCCAAAAACTAAAAATCCGGTACTCACCGACCTCAAGTCGTTCATGAGTTCCGATTACCTGCTGGAAAACTCGGCTACAACCCCGATCAGAGCGCCAAGCGCCTGGGCGATGGTCTCTATGAACAACGCCTGATCCAGCAAGCCGTCACCGCCCGCACCGGCCAGGCTTTCCTCGATGGCCAGACCTCCAACGAGGGCATGTTCAAGTACCTGATGAACAACGCCATCGCCAGCAAGGACGCGCTCAACCTGTCGGTCGGCGTCGGCCTCACCTCGCAGCAAGTCGCCGCGTTGACCCACGACATCGTCTGGCTCGAAGAGCACGAAGTGAATGGCGAAAAAGTCCTGGTGCCATTGGTGTATCTGGCCCAGGCCAGCGGCCGCCTCGGTCCGACCGGGGCGCTGATTGCCGGTAACGATGTGACGCTGATCGCCGGTGAAAACCTCGACAACGTCGGCACGCTCAAGGCCACCAACAACCTGTCCGCCACAGCGGGCAAGGACCTGGTCAACAGCGGTTCGATCGAGGCGGGCAATCGTCTGGACCTGCTGGCCACCAACAGCATCGTCAACAAGGCCGGCGGCATCATTGCCGGCAAGGACGTCAGCCTGACCACGCGCACCGGCGATGTGATCAACGAACGAACCATCACCTCGATGGACGACCAATACGGCACCGTCACCCGGCATCAGGACTTTGCCGATAACGCAGCGCGAATCGAAGCCGCCAACGACCTGACCGTCAAAGCGGCCAACGACATCAACGTCATCGGCGGCGTGCTGAAAAGCGGTCAGGACATGGCGTTTAATGCCGGGCGTGATGTCAATGTGGCGTCCGTGCAGGTCAATGACAGCGTTTCGTTGGGTTCAAGGGCAAGCAGCAGTGATATCACTCAACTGGCCGCCAATATCGATGCCGGACGTGACTTCAAGGCTGAGGCCAAGCGCGACATCAATGTGATTGCCAGTGAGATCGATGCCAAGCGCGATGTGTCGATGAAGGCTACCGAGAATCTGGTGATTACCTCAGCCGCCGATGAGGAACATTCGAACTCGAAAAACAAGAAAGAAACGTGGCAGGTGGACCACGTTTCCCAGGTCATGTCTGGTATTACGGCGGGCGGCGACATGGGAAGGCGTCAGCAGGTTCGCCGGAAGTCAAATACTCCAAGGCGGAACCTCTGGCCTGATCAGTAAGGGGGTGGGGGGCGATGCAAGCGTCAGTGATATTCTCAAAACGGCGCTTTTCAACACCGTCGCCGCCTACAGTTTCAACATGGTGGGCGATCTTACAAAAGGCGTCATGGATGATGGCTCTGCCGGAAAAATCATCATCCATGCTGCAGTAGGCGGTTTGTTGTCAGAAATGACCGGCGGTGATTTTGCAACAGGCGCACTGGCGGCTGGTGCGAATGAGTCGCTTGTGGTCGAACTGAACAAGATGATAGGTGGTGATAAAGATATCCTCTTGATGGCATCGCAGATTGTTGGGGTTCTTTCGGCCACTGCACTGGGCGATACAGATCAAGAGTCATTGGAGCTAGCCTCTTGGATTACCAACAACGCCACACAGTACAACTTCCTCAATCACCAGCAAGTTGACGACCTCGTCAAGGATTTGAAAGGTTGCAGAGCTAGCGAAAATCCGGCTGCATGTCGGCAACAGGTGAAGGATCGTTATGCTGAACTTAGCGCCAAGACCAGCGGTGCTGAGCTGTTCAAATGCGAGGGGTTCACTGAATGCAATGGTCAAACGACCTCTGCCGAAGGTGGGACGTTGGCGTTGGAGGACTATGACGCCGATGGAGGGTTGAATGCTGATGAGCGAGGAGTCGTCCAGGACTTCCAGGACTCGAACCATACCGATGAGCTGAACTCTGCTCATAAAACAATGCTTGGTGATCATGCGGAGATCGCTGGTATCATTTTGACTGGTGGACTGGGCGCTGGTGCAAAAGCAACAGCTACTCCACGCACTCCACTAGCTGGTCCTACTGAAAACTGGAAAACCTTTGTTAATGCTGAAAAACAGATTCAACTGGAAGCAGGTGCTGGGCAGCGTGTAGATCAAGTTATCAATGAAACTCTATCTGGTAAGAAAAATTTCACGAGCTCTATGACGCTCACAACCGATGAGGCTCTATCGGCAGGGCAAAAATATCTCGGTCCCGAGTACAAGGAAATCGGTAAGCCCGGCTCTGGGGTGTTTCACAGCGCTGATGGCACCAAGGAGTTCCGTATCGACTCAGGATCTATATCAGGAGCACACGCTCCGGGAGTTCCGCATGTACATTTCGGAGTTAAAGACCCTGTGACTGGAAAATATATTTCTAACAATCATGTTCCCTATGCGGACTAGGATATGGATATGTCTATCGCTCGGAAGGGTATTGTTGTCACTGGCGAATATTCTGGCTGGGAAATTGTTGTTGCGGACGACCGTGATGGCGACACTGGCGGGTATTATCTTTACTTGAAGAAAAGTGATGTTGAAGGGTTTGACTACTGGTTCGAGAATGAGGCAGGGCTTCAGGCTCAGCTAGCTGATTTTGAGGTGGAGTGGATAGTTTAATAAATTAATTAGCATGGCTGTTATTTTGCCGTCGGTGCAAAAGGAGTGTCAGGTTCCACTCTGACGAGGGACGAATTGATCTCGGGCGTGCCGGCAGGTACTAAGATCACGCCAGGAAATGTGGTTGATATCCGTAGATTGCCAGATGGCCGAACCGTCTGGTTGGAAAAGGGCACTGATGCTGCCGGATTGCAGCACATCTACAAGCGACACGAAGTCGATTTTGTCAATAAAGGCATCTCGCGTGATGACATTTCAAATGTGGTAATGAATGCTCTTGAACGTGGGCAAGTTGTCGGGACCAATGGTTCGGCTAATGTTTATCGCATTACGTACAATGGTGTTGAGCAAAACATTGCAGTTGGGGTTGGCTCAAACGGCTTCGTTGTTCGAGCTAATCCGGTCAGTTCTTGGAAGCCATTGCCATGATTAGGTTAAGACTAACGAGTGAGTATTTAGCCGGGCCGCTATTCTGTCCAGATCCGGATAGAATGGGGCACGTTGATATTGAAGATTTGCCCCTGTCTCCAGAGCTGAGGGCGAAAATCAATAAGTGGGACGGTGAGTATCAGGCGACGTTCAACAGCGACTATCCGCCCGATTCTGGTTTTACCACGGCTGAGGCAGAGCTTCGGCATATAGCCGAGGGGAAGCAACTGGCCAAATCAATACAACAAGAACTAGAGAGTGGTTATATGGTTGAATATTGCCCATAGTCGATAATTAGTCGGTGCAAAAGGCGCAGGCGAAATTGCTGGTTCCGCAAAAAACTTCTCAATTGCTGATCGAGTATTTGGCCAGCTCAACGATCCTCGAATGGGTCAGCTTGCAGGAAAGATTGAGGATAAATGGGGACAGACCCTGATAGATCCCCACAAATCTACTCCAGAGCCTGCGCCTGTTGACGCACCTCGTTTCTTAACGCGTGCTCAAGTCTCTCCAAGGTTCTTCCAGACTTTGAGCCGCGTCCGCTACGCCAGTATTCAAGCCCCAGTCGCCACAGCGATAACACTCGTCGGTGTTTAAGACTATTGCTTTGAAAGCGATGTTCGTGGCCCGCCTCGCGGGCCTGTAAGCCGGTCAAACAGATGATGTAGTTGGCCAAAGCCGCGATCAGTAATAGCACTTCAATTCGGCGTGGGCAGTGACTTCGATGACGAGTCACGCCAACACCGAAGTACTCGCTTTTTACATCCCGGAAGCCTTCTTCTATCTGCATCCGTTGTTTGTAAATCGCCACGATTTTCGATGGATTCCATAGCTCCTCCGGCAGATTACTGGCCAGCAACCACGGCTCTCGTTCACGATTGGCCGATTGCCTGCTGAGCTTGTTTTTGGCGATTGAGCCGGTGACGCGCTGATGCTTTCGCCCCTTGGCTCGGTGCTTGACGCAGTACAACTGGATGAAATGCGGAGCGCTTTGGGTCATCTCGATCCGGCCCAGAGACTTCGGTGAAGAAGACGCCAAAGCGTGCAGGTTTTTCACTGGCAGCCAGGTGTTCGAATCACCGCGGTAAAGATCACGATTGCGCACCCGAGCCACGTAATACCAGCCTTGCGCCTCGACAACCTTGATCCAGGGCCGTCGAAAACCCGCATCGGCCACAAGGATCGGCACACAGTCTTTGGGAAGCATTTCGGCCAGCGTTTGCAGCAATCGCTTTTGATATTTAGGACATCCTTCGCGCTCGTGAACGCTCTCGTAAATAGGAAACGAGCGCCCAGCCAACGGGATGGCGGCGCGTAACAAAAAGAACTCTCCCGCCGCATCGATCGGTGACCAGTCGACCAGAATCAAGGGATGTTTCAACGACCCCAGCAAGGCCCGCAACATGACCCAATAAAACAGCGAACGCTCCGTTTGCAGATGGCGATTACCGAGAAGTCGATCCACCCGTTTGATGGCATGTTTGGGATAGGCCTTGCCAGACATGAATCGACCCAGTCCTGTCAGCGTCAGACGACGGCCTTTCAGTAATGAACTGACACAACACATCAGCGTTTTCAGACGATGGGAATGGACAGTGGGAAGTGCTTGAGCGAGCGCGCTGTGTAAGAATCGGATTGCCTGCATGGGATCGGGATCTTGTTTTTGTGTGGTGCAATACAAGCTGCCGACCCATGCAGGTCTCTTCAATTCCCAACTTCTTGATTTCTCGTAGGAAAAAGCGGGGATTTCTCAGAATCTGTCCCCTTTTTTTCGTTACCGATCCAAGCGCGACGTCGAACCCTAAAGATTATGGCACTAACAAAATAGAGATCGACGTCAAACGACTGCAGCAAGATATTGATTCCGGTGCATTGCCAGATACAAAATTTTTGACAAGTCAACAGGTGGCGGCGGAGCTACAATCAAAAGTTGATGCGGCGCGCACTCGATATACAAATAACCCATCCAATAAAAACAAGGACTCGTTGATGAACGCGGAAAGGGACTTGGGGAACGCCACACGTGATGGAGAATGCCTGATCAAGGGTTGTGTGCCAGCCGACTATATTAAAACGGTAAAAAAGTAGGACTTTATGAGCCCGAAGACATATGAGCTTTTGAATAGTATTCCAGATGGTGCAGATTACGCTGTGGTAGCCGGTGACTTGGATCCAGAGGACATTCCTCAGGAAAGAGTTGATGCCGTTTTGGACTTGCTCCGTACTACCAGTGACATCGAGGAGCATTTTCAGGCTGCGAAACTACTGACAAGTTGGGGCATTCGTGATGGGTTGAATGCTCTGGAAGTTATTATGAGCAAACCTGAAGATATCGAAGGGTTTTATACACATCGATTGCATGGATACGATGATACCTATCGTCAAATACTCATGGCAATAACCAGTTATTTTGCCAATGTGGCCGATCGTGGAGAAATAGACGCTGCTAGAGCACAGGTGTATGCACCTCTGGCAAAAATTATTTTGTTAGCGAATAGGTTGCCCTTTGAAATAACAGGTATTTTTGACTTTGCGAAAAGCGGGGGCTTTTCAGAATACCTACCTCTGGTAGAGGAACACTTGACCTCCATCATTGATCAACCAAACCTGCATGGGTGGAAAATTTATGATGCTATTCAGTTTTTGATAGGGTTCGACTCCAAAGTCGTAATGTTTCTAATGAGTGAGCGGAATAAAACTGTTGATGATTTTAAGCCGAAAGCACAAGTTTGAATGGTGGGTGCGTTTAATGTTTGAGTATTGCTCCGAGAACGTGGTCTTTCCCGTTTTCCGTTTCCCCCATCGCAGAGACTGAAAAGTACGTTGAATACACGTTTGGTCGGGGTCTTGACGTCGGGCTGATACGGCCGGTCAAAATTAACGAAATCCTACGCTGACTTCGCAGGTTGAAAATAAACCTGTCCCCTTCCCCTGTTGCTGAACGGGTATATCAAATCCATAAAGGAAACTGTAAGTGGAATCCGTGGAGCTTGAGCAAGTAGTTCATTGTTTTTTTAATTACGCGAATGAGCAAGGGAAACCCTATAAGGTGTTTCCCTTAGGGACTGAAATAGAGGAGTTTGGTGCTCCCTATATTGAGATCTCTGACTCGGGCAAATTTGCCCTTGTTGCGAGAGATCGCGGTGTAGAGCAGCTTCGGAAGGAAACCACGTCGCCGGAAATTCTGGCGAGGTGGATTTTTGAACTATTCAATCACTAAGTTTAGTGGGCTGTGAGCGTTTGTTGCCGTAATTGAAATAGAGATGAGAAATCGGACAGACCCTGAGGGATTCCCACAAATCTACTCTAATCTCTGCACTTGATGATGCACCTCATCACGCAGAGCTGAGCCTCGGCAGCTGGCGTTGCGGTTAAAATCGTTCCGGCTACGGCGGCGGAGATACGCAAGGAAGCCAAAAAGAAAAAAATGACCACACTTAACAAAGGTGTGATCATCTGTGTTCGTGACATTTGTAAGTAGGATACGTATGGATCTCGATGATCAAGTTGAAGAAATTGAAACCAAAGAGGACTTCGCGAATTTCCTTCATGCGTTTCGTGAAACTCTGTTGCGACAACCGGATGAGTGGGAAAATTCGACACTTGAAAGGTTTTTAGACGCGATGGAGGCTTGGGTCAATTCAATGGAAGGTTATGCTCTTAACTCTGGCGACGCTGACGTTCTGCGGCCAAGCTGGAAAACCTTTGCCAAGATCCTATCAGCGGCTAGCGTTTATGAGTGAAGCCAAGAGAGCGACAATGCTTTCGTTCAGATAGCAACTGGTCGACGTGTCGCCAGGAGCCATGGTGAAAAATAAAAACGCCCGAAGAGATTCGGGCGTTTTCATGAGTGAGACGTTAGAAGAGATCTCAACGAAACGCCGGCACCACATCCCTGATAAACAACTCCAGCGATTTCTTCTTCTCTTCATGCGGCAGACTGTTATCACACCAGAAACTGAACTCATCCACCCCCAGTTCCTGGTAGTACTTGATCCGCGGAATAATCTCTTCCGGCGTACCAATCATCGCCGTCTTGTGCAGGCTTTCCAGCTCAAACTCCGGACGCCCGGCAAACTTCTCTTCCGGGCTCGGGGCGAGGAAGCCATTGACCGGCGTCTCCTTGTTGCCGAACCACGCATCGAAGGTGCGATAGAAGCGTGAGATCGCTTTCGCGCCAACTTTCCAGCCGTCCGGATTATCAGCGGTGTGAACGTGGGTATGGCGCAGCACCATCAATTGCGGGCGCGGTACGTCGGGGTTGTTGTCCAGCGCTGTCTGGAATTTGTTCTTCAGGTCGAGGACTTCTTCGTCGCCCTTCATCAGCGGCGTGACCATGACGTTGCAGCCGTTGGCCACGGCGAAGTTGTGTGAGTCCGGGTCGCGGGCGGCGATCCACATCGGCGGGTTGGGCTTCTGGATTGGCTTCGGCACGCTGGTGGAGGTGGGGAATTTCCAGATGTCGCCGTCGTGGGCGTAGTCGCCTTGCCACAGGGCGCGGACTACCGGGACCATTTCCCGCAGGGCCTGGCCACCGCTTGATGCTGGCATGCCGCCGGCCATGCGATCGAATTCAACTTGATAAGCGCCGCGTGCCAGACCGACTTCCATGCGGCCGTTGCTGATCACGTCGAGCAACGCGCATTCACCGGCGACGCGCAGCGGGTGCCCAGAAATCGGCGCTGAATGCCCAGGACCACCTTGTCGGCGCGACCACCGGCAGGCCGCGAAGTCTGTCCATCGCTACCCCTGCGCTCGTCTCCGATAGCACCCGCGCCGTGGATACATTCCACCGTACCCCGAGCATGGTTCAGGCAGTCGCCAGTTCGGTCGATGTCAAAGTGCCGGAAAGTTCTGCAGGCACGGGCAAGCCCAACCGCGGCAACGACATGAAAGAGTCGATCGACACCCGTCCGGTCACTCGTGTCACTGGCCTGCCAGACACCACGGCGCCCTCGAACCCACACAAATACCTGATCGAAACCAACCCGGTGCTCACCGACCTCAAGTCGTTCATGAGCTCGGACTACCTGCTGGAAAACCTCGGCTACAACCCCGACCAGAGCGCCAAACGTTTGGGCGATGGCCTCTACGAACAGCGCCTGATCCAGCAAGCCGTGACCGCTCGCACCGGCCAGGCCTTCCTCGACGGCCAAACCTCTAACGAGGGCATGTTCAAGTTCTTGATGAACAACGCCATCGCCAGCAAGGACGCGCTCAACCTTTCGGTCGGCGTCGGCGTCGGCCTCAGCGCGCAGCAAGTGGCCGCGCTGACCCACGACATCGTCTGGCTCGAAGAGCACGAAGTGAATGGCGAAAAGGTGCTGGTGCCGGTGGTCTATCTGGCCCAGGCCAACGGCCGTCTCGGCCCGACCGGGGCGTTGATTGCCGGTAACGACGTGACGCTGATTGCTGGTGAAAACCTCGATAACGTCGGCACGTTGAAAGCGACCAATAACCTGTCGGCGACGGCGGGCAAGGATCTGGTCAATAGCGGTTCGATCGAAGCGGGTAATCGTCTGGATCTGTTGGCGACCAACAACATCGTCAACAAGGCGGGCGGCATCATCGCCGGACGCGATGTGACGCTGACCACGCGTACTGGCGATGTGATCAACGAACGAACCATCACCTCGTCCGACAACAGCTCCCGATATGCCACGTTGCATCATGACTATGCCGACAACGCAGCACGGATCGAAGCCACCAATGACCTGACCGTTAAAGCAGGTCAAGACATCAACATTGTCGGCGGCGCCATGCAAAGCGGCCGAGACATGACATTGAATACCGGTCGCGACGTCAACGTCTCGTCCGTACAAGTCAGCAACAGCGTGTACCAAGACGCCAAGCACAACCGCAGCGATGTCACTCAGTTGGGGGCCGATATCGATGCCGGACGTGATTTCAAGGCTGACGCCAAACGTGACATCAACGTCATCGCCAGTGACATCGATGCCAAACGCGATGTTGCGATGTCTGCGACGGAGAATCTGACCATCAGCTCGGCGGCTGACGAAGAGCACTCGCTGTCCAAGAGCAAAAAAGTGACTCGTCAGGAAGATCATGTCAGTCAGATCATGTCCGGTATCACGGCAGGTGGCGACGTGTCGCTGGCCGCGGGGCAAAACCTAGCCGTGGTTTCCAGTCGCGTCACCGCTGGCGATGAAGCCTATCTGGTGGCAGGCGACCGTCTCGATATCCTGGCTGCGCAGGATACCGACTACTCGCTTTATGACATGAAGAAGAAGGGTAGCTTCGGCAAAAAGAAAACCAAGCATGATGAAGTCACTGATGTGAAAAACATCAGCAGCGAAATCACCTCTGGCGGCAGCATGCTGCTCGCCAGTGGCGGCGATCAGCATTACCAGGCAGCCAAACTCGATAGCGGAAACGATCTGGTTATCAGCAGTGGTGGGGCCGTCACGTTCGAGGGCGTGAAGGACCTGCATCAAGAGAGCCACACAAAAAGTAATACCAGCCTGTCCTGGAACTCGATGTCGGGTAAAGGCAAAACCGATGAGACCTTGCGACAAACCCAGTTGCTGGCCAAAGGGCAATTGGTGATCAATGCGGTTGATGGCCTGAACATCGATATCAAACAGATCAACCAGAAATCGATCAGCCAGACCATTGATGTAATGGTGCAGGCAGATCCACAACTGGCGTGGCTGAAAGAAGCCGAGAAGCGCGGTGATGTGGACTGGAAACTGATCAAGGAAACCCACGAGTCGTTCAAGTACAGCAGTTCGAGCCTTGGTCAGGGCGCGATGTTGGTGATCATTATTATCGTCACCGTTCTAACGGCCGGAGCCGCAAGTGCGGCGGTGGGAAGCGTCGCCGGTGCGACGGCGGGATCAGGGACTGCCATGGCGGCAGCGGGTACGGCATCCGCGTCGGCAGTGGCTGGCGGGGCTGCGGTCGGCTCAACAGTCGCCGCGGGGTTGGGGAACGTGATGGCCTCTGCCGTATTGACGTCCATGGCCAGTACTGCGGCCGTCAGCACGATCAATAACAAAGGTAATCTGGGAGCCGTCGCCAATGACACATTTAGTAAGGACAGTCTGAAAAATTCGGCGATTGCGGGTGTCACGGCCGGCTTCACAAAGGGTGTGATCGACCCGCAACTCGGCGGCCACACGGTACCGTTTAACAACCTTACAAAAGGATTTGACTTAAATACCCTCCAAGGCATCGGTGGTTTCGCCGTCCATGCGGGAGCGCAGGGACTCGCAGGGGGAGCCATAAAAACCGTAATTGGCGGAGGCAGTTACAGCGAGAACCTGAAGGAAGGGCTCGTTTCCCAAGCCGGCAATGTCGCAGCCGCTACAGCGTTCAACTTTGTCGGGGGTTTCGCTCAGGATCACTGGCAAGCAGCAAAGAATGCAGGTGATACAACCGGCATGGCTATTTGGGCCGAGGGGGGCGTTGCTCGCACTGCGATGCATGCGTTGATGGGGGGAGCGATTTCGAGTGCCACTGGTGGAGATTTCAAAACTGGCGCAATCGCTGCTGGTGCCAGCCAGGCAATGGCTAGCGTTCTCAACTCCACCTTCGATACCCAACCTGAATTACGCCAGGCATTTTCCCAAATCGTCGGTTTGACCGCCGCTGGGTTGGCGGGCGGAGATGTCAACAAAGCATCGTGGGTTGCCTTAATGGCCGACGAATACAACCGCCAGCTTCATCAAAAAGAAACCTTGGCACTGGAGAAGCTGCAAAAAGAGAACCCTGATAAAGCCTATGAATTTAAAGCAGCGGCTTGTGCCTTGGTTCATTGCAGTGACTCGGTACCCCCCGATGATCCGAATTACAAATTCATCAAAGCATTGGAGGCGGACGGGAAAGGTTTCAAGGATGCACAAAGTACGCTTTTCGCTACCGGGGCCTTCGACGAGTATTCTAAGTGGGACCAGGTCAACGACGACTTGTTGCGCAACGACAAGGACCTCCGGCAGTCGGCAAATGCCAGTCGAGCGGTACTGGGCGCCATAGGGGCTGCCGCAGGGTTTGGAGGCGCCATAGCGTCAAGCCCGGCTTGTGTCACCGCTGTTGGATGCGCGATTCCGGCGTTGTCCGGGCTGGGAGGTGCAGCATCGTTCGCTGATGGGTGGCAGGCCACGGGGCAGTTGTTTGCGCCCTATGACTACACCCAGGGAAGCAAAGTACTCGACTCTTTTAGCAGCGCGACCTACCCCGGTGACGTGAACCCGCTTCGCGACTACGGAACGGAAGCCGCTAAGACGGCAATGGAAATTGCACTGCTGAAGGGCTCCGGAAAATACCTGGAAGGAAGTGGGGAGCTGCTGTTGACTTCAGGTGGCAAGAAGGGAGGGAGTCTCCCTGGCAGCACCTCGGAAGTCGATAAAGTTGAATTCAATGCTACTCGCGATGCAGAGGGTTTTGGGTTGTCTGCCCAGCGTGACTTTGTCCCGGGGAAAGAGCATCGTGCGGAAAATATCAACGCTGGACAGGTAACGGATCGTGATGGTCTTCCGCGTGTTGATGGTGAGAAGGTAGCGAATGATCGCCTCTTGAGTCAGCAGGACGACGGAATTGATCTTCCATTCTGGGGAACACAGCGTCCGGCTTGGATGGAGGGGACAATGGTGACGGATAGGGTAGTGGATCAGCCGCGCATAATGACGATGACTATAAACAAACTACAATATGATCGGATGCAGGAGGCGGTCGCTCAAGGCAAGAATCCGTCCTCCCTTCTTGGAGGTTGGGCCACGGAAACTCCTATAAAATCTGTGGCAGACGTTCGAAATAAACTTGCAGTTTCTGAAGAGTTCAAACAGGGTCCATTATTCCAAGTCGAATTTACGGTGAAACCAGGTGTCGGAATTCGGGAAGGAACTGTTGGTGATATGTGGGATGCGAAGAACGAAGCTCGCTTGCCTGGTGGTGGACATCAAGTGAACTTTATGGATAAGTCCCCCCGAACTAATCCAGAGTTGTATGAGGTTAACTTGGGGTCGGTGAGGTCGTTGCAGTGAGTCAGTTGATTAGTGAAATTAGAACAAAATGGGAATTCGATGATGGACTGCTTTTCGAGGAGTTTGTCAGCTGGGACGGGACATGTACCAGTTTCGAAGATACTAAAAATATAATGCTGTATGCGCAAAAGCACGCCGTCGTACGTTTTGAGCGATATTTGGCCTTTGAAAACGGCGTTGAACTACGTATTCCGGTCAGTGAGATGCCTTATATTCTTGCTGATAGAACAGGGGTTTTGGTCGTTTTCAATGAGGTGCCATCAAAATTTGGCATGTCTGAATTTCCTTGGTTTTTTAACTGTCCAAATAATGCTGCGATTTATAACTCTGATGGTTCCTTACGCTTCCAATTAAAAAGCGCACATGGTGTGGGAAGCTATATTGGTGCTGTGCACTATACGTCAACGCCCGCAAACCCAAATGTGTTAGGTGTTTTGGTTGGAACCGTAGGGCATGACCCAGAGTGGCTTTATTTGGTTGATCCAGATAGTCCGGAATTAATTTCTACAGGGGAGTGGATTCGCTATTAGTCTTAAATTAAAGAGAGATAAATGGGTCAGACCCTGAGGGATCCCCGAATGGAACCTGTTTTCCCAATAAGGTAAATGATACAAAGCCTTTGAGGGAAGTGCTCATCAGTCGGTTCTGGATAGCTTAGGATTGAAGTGATGGATTTTTATAAAGGGGGGGTAAATGAGGGATAAATGGGGGCAGATTCGGAAACTATAAGCATCATAAAGGAATGCCCTTTGGATGTAAGCGGAAAATGGTCGGGAAGAGCGGGTATGAAGCTCGCTCGGCTCTTCGTAAAAGGCGAGTATCCTGATAAAACCCAGTGGGCTTATTGAGAATGAATAGAAAGAAAATGGGATAAATGGGTACAGGCCCTGGGGGACTTCCCGCACAAATGGAGTTTGATCCCGGTTTTGTAGCGTCTCTGCTGATTGAGCGGAATAAGATGATTGATGATTTTAAGCCGGCCACATAAGTCTGATTTAAGGTTAAGTGGAGTGGGTGGGGATGGGGGCGGGGCATCATAATTATGTCGTTATCAGCGATGATCATTTCATCAGAAAAGTTGAGCGTAGAAGATTTTAAAGAAGTCATCCTGGCACAGGGTGGGTTCGTGAGTTCCGGTATGCCTTTTCGGGGCAGCGTTGATGAAGGTGATTCAAGCATATGGTTGGCCTGGCACTCAAAAGATTTACTAGACAAGTTTTATGATGCCGAAGATCAGCAAGAGTGGCAGGATGCCTTGGGGGGTACTCCGCAGATAATGATTGAGGTTGACCTGGATCATACTGAACATGCGAAATTAATGTACTTGGAGGTTTTTTTGAGTTTTGCGAAAGCTTGGTCCTGTATTTTATATGACGTGGATGATGCTGTGCTTTCCCGTGATTCGGTTTATGAAAAATACAAGTGTCTTGTGGACGGGGTAAGAGACGTGTAGTAATAGAGATGGCACGACGTTGAAGTTGCGATACTCAAATAATAGGATTGATGGTTTATGAGTGTTCGTGGATTCCATTGAGTTTGCTGGGCGTTTGTAGGGCAGTAGCAGTGGGATTTATTGGTGGCGGTTGTGCGGTGTTGAGGGCTGATTGTGCCGGTTACTATAAGTTATAATGAGATCATGCAGCGGATGTTTTACTACTATCCTGTTTACTGTCGGAATAAAATCAGGCGGAATAAAAAGACGGGATTTTCTTGGGTTGAAGGGGAACTTGAAGTCGGCTATGCGTTAAATGAGATGGAAGAAAGTTTTGTTAATCCAGTAGAAAATCTTATGCTCCAAACTGCAGGGCTTGTGCTCTCGGCAGGAAGGGAGCCCGAGGTTGCTTTCGATATTGCTTCTGCGGATATAAAGAAGATTATTGATGCGCATGGATTGGAGTTTCTTATGTCGCAGTTGTCTGATCAAGATGCCCGTCAGGTCAAGTCGGACTTGCAGCTGTTGGACATTATTTAACGATTTCTGAAGTCAGGTAGACTGATCGCCGGGGCGGGTGGTCCGTATACTCACTATGCCAATAGCTTGATCATATTGAGAAAAATTGGCCAAGACCTTTACGAGATCATTGATCTTGAAATGTTCTACCGAAGCTTTGGTTGGTGTGCTGTTTTACGAAATGGACAATACGCACCTCCCGGCACCTCCCGGCAACTTCTGGGACGAAGAGCCGACTCAAAACTAAAACGCCCCGAACACTGTCGGGGCGTTTTTATGTGCCGTGTTCAATCAGTAAGGCATTTAGCGAAACGCCGGCACCACATCCCTGATAAACAACTCCAGCGACTTCTTCTTCTCCTCATGCGGCAAGCTGTTATCGCACCAGAAACTGAACTCATCCACGCCCAGTTCCTGGTAGTACTTGATCCGCGGAATGATCTCTTCCGGCGTACCAATCATCGCCGTCTTGTGCAGGCTTTCCAGCTCAAACTCCGGACGCCCGGCAAACTTCTCTTCCGGGCTCGGGGCGAGGAAGCCATTGACCGGCGTCTCCTTGTTGCCGAACCACGCATCGAAGGTGCGATAGAAGCGTGAGATCGCTTTCGCGCCAACTTTCCAGCCGTCCGGGTTATCAGTGGTGTGAACGTGGGTATGGCGCAGCACCATCAATTGCGGGCGCGGTACGTCGGGGTTGTTGTCCAACGCGGTCTGGAATTTGTTCTTCAGGTCGAGGACTTCTTCGTCGCCTTTCATCAGCGGTGTGACCATGACGTTGCAACCGTTGGCCACGGCGAAGTTGTGCGAGTCCGGGTCGCGGGCGGCGATCCACATGGGTGGGTTGGGCTTCTGGATTGGTTTCGGCACGCTGGTGGAGGTGGGGAATTTCCAGATGTCGCCGTCGTGGGCGTAGTCGCCTTGCCACAGGGCGCGGACTACCGGGACCATTTCCCGCAGGGCCTGGCCACCGCTTGATGCTGGCATGCCGCCGGCCATGCGATCGAATTCAACTTGATAAGCGCCGCGTGCCAGACCGACTTCCATGCGGCCGTTGCTGATCACGTCGAGCAAGGCGCATTCACCGGCGACCCGCAGCGGGTGCCAGAACGGCGCGATGATGGTGCCGGCGCCGAGGTGAATGGTGGTGGTTTTGGCCGCGAGGTAGGCGAGCAGTGGCATCGGGCTTGGCGAGATGGTGTATTCCATGGCGTGGTGTTCGCCGATCCACACGGTGCTGAAACCACCGGCCTCGGCCATCAGGGTCAGTTCGGTCAGATCTTCGAACAGTTGGCGGTGGCTGACGCTTTCGTCCCAGCGTTCCATGTGGATGAACAGGGAAAATTTCATGACGCTACCTCGGATCTTTTGTTATTGGCCGGTCGTGTGCGGACCTGACTGAGTGGTAATCGTAGGGATCAGGCGAAAGCGGGCAGGGCACCCATCTTGCCGTGGCAATACACCAGCGGCCCGGTGTGCTGCTCGGGGACGATCAGATTCTTCACCGCGCCGACCATGATGGCGTGGTCGCCGCCTTCGTATTCGCGCCACAACTCACACTCGATGATAGCCGTTGCGTTGGCCAGGATCGGGTTGCCCAGTTCGCTCAACGTCCACTCGATGCCTTGCGCCTTGTCCTTGCCTTTACGGGCGAAGGCGTAGGCTTCGTTTTGCTGGCCGCCGGACAGAAAGTGGATCGCAAAACGCTTGTTCTTGATCAGGACTGGGTAGGAGTCGGAGCTGTAGTTGGGGCAGAACAGCACCAGCGCCGGGTCCATCGACAACGAACTGAAGGCGCTGGCGGTCAGGCCGACAATCTGACCGTCATCATCCAGCGTGGTGATAACGGTTACGCCTGACGGGAACGAGCCCATGACTTGTTTGTAGATGGCGGCATCGATCATTGGACAGTCCTCGGGTGGTGTGACGCTGTTTTTATGTATTTGTTGGTCTGATGGTATACCACAAAATAATCTTTGCAAGAGCTTTTAAGCTGAACCGATAAAGGTGCTGCGTTCGTCGAAAACTGTGTATCTACGGGGCTTTCGGCTGTTCTAGAAGCCGCTGTTTCAGCGAGGATGGCGGATCAGATAGCGCCGCAAACTGCGGATCAGTCTTGTGAAATGCTTGGAATACCATAATATGGTTCGCATCTGAGGGGCGACCAGAGAGTCCTCCCGGTTTGGCTTCATACAACGATAAGAACAGACAAACTCGAGTTCATGCATATGTCCCAGATGTCCCGGCAAGATCCGTTGATCGAGAATCACACGGTCGACTACGTTCCACTCGCGGAACGCCACGGGAAGGCCCGCGACCTTTTCACCCTTTGGTTCAGCACCAACATTGCGCCACTGCCCATTGTCACCGGCGCCATGGTGGTTCAGGTGTTCCATCTCGATCTGCTCTGGGGGCTTTTGGCGATTGCGCTGGGGCATATGATCGGCGGCGTGGTGATTGCGCTGGCGTCGGCGCAAGGCCCACGCATGGGCATTCCGCAAATGGTCCAGAGTCGCGGCCAGTTCGGCCGTTATGGCGCGCTGTTGATCGTGTTCTTTGCGGCGATCATCTACATCGGGTTCTTCATTTCCAACATCGTGCTGGCGGGCAAATCCATTGTCGGCATTGCACCATCGGTGCCAGTACCGTTAAGCATTTTGATCGGTGCGCTGGCCGCCACCGCGATTGGCGTGATCGGCTACAACTTCATCCATACGTTGAACCGCATCGGTACCTGGGTGATGGGCAGCGCGTTGCTGGCCGGGTTCATTTACATCTTCGCCCATGACTTGCCGGCGGACTTCCTGACTCGCGGCAGCTTCAATCTCTCCGGCTGGCTGGCGACGGTATCGCTGGGGATCATCTGGCAGATCAGTTTCTCGCCGTACGTCTCCGACTATTCGCGTTACCTGCCAGCGGACATCGGCATCGCCAAGCCGTTTTGGGCTACGTATCTGGGCGCAACGCTGGGCACGATTCTGTCGTTCAGCTTCGGCGCGGTGGCGGTGCTGGCGACGCCTGAAGGCACTGAAGCGATGGTTGCGGTGAAGCAGTCCACCGGGTGGCTGGGGCCGATTCTGATGGTGCTGTTCCTGCTCAATATCATCAGCCACAACGCGCTCAATCTGTATGGTGCGGTGCTGTCAATCATTACGTCTATCCAGACCTTCGCCAGCCAATGGACACCGAGCATCAAGGTGCGCGTGGTGCTGTCGAGCGTGATCCTGGCGGGATGCTGCATGGTCGCACTCGGCGCGTCGGCGGATTTCATTTCCGAGTTCATCGGTCTGATTCTCGCGCTGTTGCTGGTGCTGGTGCCGTGGGCGTCGATCAATCTGATCGACTTCTACCTGATCAAGCGAGGCTGCTACGACATCACCTCGATCTTCCGCGCTGACGGTGGGATTTACGGGCGCTTTAACCTGCACGCGATCATTGCCTATTTCATCGGCATCCTCGTGCAGTTGCCGTTTGCCAACACTTCGCTGTACATCGGGCCTTACGCCAATCTGGTGGAGGGTGCGGACCTGTCGTGGCTGGTCGGCCTGGTGGTGACGGTTCCGCTGTATTACTGCCTCGCGACGCGTGGCCAGACTCAGCAGAGCAGGGCGGCGAGGTTGGGTTACACCGACTGATCTGCGTCTGCAGTACAAACAATGCCCGGCCAATCGCCGGGCATTATTGTTTCCGCATTCTGGCGGACATTCAAATTGGCCACATCGATCCCCTTTTGGCCAATCGCCCTCTGTAATCCGTCTACGCTGTCAGCAAGAATCAGGGCCATAACGAGACGCCAGACCTTTTTTGCCCTCGGCTACCTTTAAAGCCGCTGCCGTGTACAGAACATAAAAACCATCGAACTCACGTCGCATTCTGGGGAAACAACCATGGTCACGATGAAACGCATACTGGGTGCCACCGTGTGTGGGCTGACGCTGCTGGCCAGCGCCGTCCAGGCTGAGCAGCGCGAGTTGCGGGTGTACAACTGGGCGGATTACATCCTGCCGTCCGTGCCCAAGGATTTCGCCGCAAAAAACGGCATCAAAGTGACCTGGGACACCTTCGACACCAACGAATCCCTGGAAGCCAAATTGCTGACCGGTAACTCTGGCTACGATCTGGTGGTGCCGTCCAACCAGTTCCTCGATACGCAGATCAAGGCTGGTGTTTTCCAGAAACTCGACAAGTCCAAGCTACCGAACTGGAGCCACCAGGATCCGGAACTGTTGAAGCTGCTGGGCAAGAACGATCCGGGTAACCAGTACGGCGTGCCGTACATGGTCGGTACCGTGCTGATCGGCTTTAACCCGGCCAAGGTCAAGGCTGCGCTGGGCGAGAACGCGCCGGTGGACAGCTGGGATCTGGTGTTCAAACCCGAGAACATGGAAAAACTCAAATCCTGCGGCGTGGCGATGCTCGATTCGCCGACGGAGATCCTGCCGCTGGCCCTGCATTATCTCGGTCTCGACCCGAACAGCCAGAACCCCGCCGACTATGAAAAAGCCAAGGAGTTAATGCTCAAGGTTCGTCCATACGTGACCTATTTCAACTCGGCCAAATACATGACTGACATCGCCAACGGCGACATCTGCGTGGCCATCGGTTACTCGGGCAGCTTCTACCAGTTCGGCAACCGCGCCAAAGAGGCGGGCAACGGCGTGGTGGTCGACTGGCGCTTGCCGAAGGAGGGCGCTCCGATCTGGTTCGACACGTTCGCGATTCCGAAGAGCGCGAAGAACGTCGCTGAAGCCCACGAATTCCTCAACACCTTGCTCGATCCGAAGGTGATTGCGCCGATCAGTGATTTCCTCGGTTACCCGAACGCGAACAAGGATTCAATGGCGCTGATCAACAAAGAGATTACCGGCAACCCGAATCTGACGCCGACCCCTGAAGCGCTGAAAACCCTCTACGTGGTTCAGCCATTGCCGCAAAAACTTGAGCGCGTACGCACGCGGGTCTGGACCAGCATCAAGTCCGATAAGTAATACCGGCAACTCTTCTATCCGCATGCAGCCCAGAGCGCGACTCTCGCGCTCTGGGCTTCTCCCGCAGAGCCGCGTAGCGGGTTTGGCAGCGGATCACGACAATAACGCCGATTCACAGGATCAATATGGCTTGAGCCAACTGCTGATCGGTGTAATCCGAATCCTTGAGCACTTCGCGAATCCGCAAAAATGCCGCCTCCATTCGCGCCCCGCGAATCTCTCCGGCACTGGCCACAAACGCCGCCGCATCGTCCTTGGCCGCCAGCACAACCTTGTCGTCCTTGAACGATCCGCTCGTCCCTTTACTCGAGCTGAGCGTCAGGCTCAGGGTGATATCGGTGCTGATGACGAAACTGGTGGCATGTGCTTCGGCCGCCAGCAAACAGCCGCCAAGCAGTAAAAACTGTGCAGTCTTCATGACGCATTCAAATCCGTGGGAAACCAGCCGTGAACGCTATCAAGCCGATTCCCCGCAGACTTTATGAACTTTGCCAATGATTGTTAAAAACTGCATGAGTGCCGATCACCCGGCGGCGCGCGACGTGTGCCGCGAGCGTGTTAACATCCGCGTTTTTGCACGATAGACCCGTTGAGAGCTGAGCACTGATGGCCACCAGATCCGTTGTACTCGATACCGAAACCACCGGCATGCCGGTGACCGATGGTCACCGGATTATCGAAATCGGCTGTGTCGAACTGATCGGTCGGCGCCTGACGGGCCGGCACTTTCACGTTTACCTGCAACCGGATCGCGAGAGTGATGAAGGCGCCATCGGCGTCCACGGCATCACCAACGAATTCCTGGTGGGCAAGCCGCGCTTTGCCGAAGTCGCTGATGAATTCTTCGAGTTCATCAAGGGCGCGCAGCTGATCATCCATAACGCGGCGTTCGACGTTGGCTTCATCAACAACGAATTCGCCTTGATGGGCCAGCAGGATCGCGCCGACATCACGCAGCACTGCTCGATCCTCGATACCCTGATGATGGCCCGGGAACGTCACCCGGGGCAGCGCAACAGCCTCGATGCGTTGTGCAAACGTTATGGCGTCGACAACTCCGGCCGTGAACTGCACGGCGCTTTGCTCGACTCGGAGATTCTCGCCGACGTTTACCTGACCATGACCGGGGGCCAGACCAGCCTGTCGTTGGCCGGCAACGCTTCCGACGGTAATGGTACTGGGGAAGGCGCGGATAACTCCGCCACGGAAATCCGTCGCTTGCCGGCCGATCGCCAGCCAGCGCGGATCATTCGCGCGACGGAGGATGAACTGGCCGCTCACTTGGTGCGTCTGGAAATCATCGCCAAATCCGCTGGCGGTCCGGCGCTGTGGACGCAGATCGCAGAAGCCGATGCGCAGGCCTGAAGAGCAAAAGATCTTTTACTTTTGGCAGTACTGACAAGTGGCCACCCTCGCCACTTTCACTGCAACCCTCTACGCTGAGTGCATTGGCGGATTTGAATCCGCTGCTGCCTCAGGACACTGAGCCCCATGTACAAAGATTTGAAGTTTCCGGTGTTGATCGTCCATCGCGACATCAAGGCCGATACCGTCGCCGGTGATCGTATCCGTGGCATCGCCCGGGAGTTGGAGCAGGAAGGTTTCAGTATCGTTTCGGCCACCGACTACACCGAAGGGCGTCTGGTGGCTTCGACCCACCATGGCCTCGCGTGCATGCTGATCGCCGCCGAGGATGCCAGCACCAACTCGCATCTTTTGCAGAACATGGCCGAACTGATCGGCCTGGCGCGGGTGCGTGCGCCTGATCTGCCGATCTTTGCCCTGGGCGAACAGGTCACTCTGGAAAACGCCCCGGCCGATGCCATGGCCGAACTCAATCAATTGCGCGGGATCCTTTACCTGTTCGAAGACACCGTGCCGTTTCTGGCCCGGCAAGTCGCACGGGCGGCGCGAAAGTATCTGGACGGTTTGCTGCCTCCGTTTTTCAAGGCGCTGGTGCAACACACCGCCGATTCCAACTATTCCTGGCACACCCCCGGTCACGGCGGTGGCGTGGCGTATCACAAAAGCCCGGTGGGGCAGGCGTTTCATCAGTTCTTTGGCGAAAACACCCTGCGCTCGGACTTGTCGGTGTCGGTGCCGGAACTCGGTTCGCTGCTCGACCACACCGGCCCGCTCGCCGAAGCCGAGGCTCGGGCTGCGCGCAATTTTGGTGCTGATCACACCTTTTTCGTGATCAATGGCACCTCGACCGCCAACAAGATCGTCTGGCATTCCATGGTCGCTCGCGATGATCTGGTGCTGGTGGATCGCAACTGCCACAAGTCGGTGCTGCACGCGATCATCATGACCGGTGCGATTCCGTTGTACCTGTGCCCGGAGCGCAATGAACTGGGGATCATCGGTCCGATTCCGCTGAGCGAATTCAGCCGCGAATCGATCCAGGCCAAGATCGACGCGAGTCCTTTGACCAAGGGCCGCGCACCTAAAGTCAAACTGGCGGTGGTCACCAACTCGACCTACGACGGCCTCTGTTACAACGCCGAACTGATCAAGCAAAACCTCGGCAACAGCGTTGAAGTGCTACATTTCGACGAGGCTTGGTACGCCTATGCGGCGTTTCATGAATTCTTCGCCGGGCGCTATGGCATGGCCACCTCGCGCAGCGAAGACAGCCCGCTGGTATTTACCACCCATTCCACCCATAAGCTGCTCGCCGCGTTCAGTCAGGCGTCGATGATCCATGTGCAGGATGGCGGCGCGCGGCAACTGGACCGGGATCGGTTCAACGAAGCGTTCATGATGCACATCTCCACTTCGCCGCAATACAGCATCATCGCCTCGCTGGATGTGGCCTCGGCCATGATGGAAGGCCCGGCCGGGCGCTCGCTGTTGCAGGAAACCTTTGATGAAGCCCTGAGTTTCCGCCGTGCGCTGGCCAATTTGCGGCAGCACATTGCCGCTGATGACTGGTGGTTTTCGATCTGGCAGCCACCGGGCGTCGAAGGCATTGACCGTGTGCAAACGGAAGACTGGCTGCTGCAACCGGATGCCGAATGGCACGGGTTTGGTGAAGTCAGCGACGATTACGTTTTGCTCGACCCAATCAAGGTCACGCTGGTGATGCCAGGTCTGAACGCCGGTGGCGCGTTGAGCGAGAAGGGCATACCGGCAGCGGTGGTCAGCAAGTTCCTTTGGGAGCGCGGGCTGGTGGTAGAGAAGACTGGGCTGTATTCATTTCTGGTGCTGTTCTCCATGGGCATCACCAAAGGCAAATGGAGCACGCTGCTCACCGAGTTGCTGGAGTTCAAGCGCAGTTACGACGCCAACGTCAGTCTGGCGACGTGCCTGCCATGTGTCGCGCAAGAAGACACGGCGCGCTATCGCGGCATGGGCCTGCGAGACTTATGCGATCAACTGCACGCCTGCTATCGCAGCAACGCGACGGCCAAACATCTCAAACGCATGTACACGGTACTACCGGAGATCGCCATGAAACCGGCTCACGCCTACGATCATTTGGTGCGTGGGGAGGTCGAGGCTGTGCCGATTGATATGCTGGAAGGAAGGATTGCTGCCGTGATGCTGGTGCCGTATCCCCCAGGGATCCCCCTGATCATGCCCGGCGAGCGCTTTACCGAATCGACGCGCTCGATCATCGATTACCTGAAATTTGCCCGCACGTTCGATAGCAGCTTTCCCGGTTTTGTCGCGGATGTGCATGGACTGCAACATGAAGATGAAGGCAATGGACGGCAGTACACCGTCGATTGCGTCAAGGAATGAGGACTTATCCCAGTATGCAACCGGTCATGAATCCGAAATATCCAGGTCTGTCGGTGCGGGTTGCCGATGAAGGCTTTGCGCCTTATATCTGGGGCAGCGACTTCAGTTTCGAGGTCGCCGCCTATGGCGCCGCGGTCATCGGCAAGCCCGTTGAACAGTGGCTGGTAACGCCGATCGTGCCTTACCGCAAGTGCTACGGCATTGATCCCGAGGAGTTCAGCAGTTTTCATAATGCCGCCGACAGCGCGATTTTCATGGCCTACCTCGATGACGAACCGGTCGGCCATCTGGTGATCAGCACCAACTGGAACGGCTTTGCCCATATCGATGAGCTGGCGGTGCACGCACCGGCCCGCCGTCATGGCGTCGCCAAGGCGTTGCTCGATGTGGCGCAGTTCTGGAGCCGCAAGAAGAAGTTGCCCGGCATCATGCTGGAAACCCAGAACAACAACCTCGGGGCTTGTCGGTTGTATGAGCGTTGTGGCTACGTGATCGGCGGTGTCGACCAGTTGCGTTATCGCGGCATTGATCCGAATACCGCTGAAGTGGCGCTGTTCTGGTATCGATTGTTCGATAACCCGCTGGAAAACCCGCTCAGCTCGACAGCATCGCCTCGGCTTGTTCCGTGAGGATGGCCAGTAACGTCTGAATCGCCGAAGACGGCGCTGCGTGCTTGAAGGTCAAGGCATAGAGGCTGATCGGCACGGCGGGGGACAGCGGACAGACATCCAGCCCGGCAGCGCGGGCGCCTAACGCGGTAAACGGATCGACAATGGCCAGCCCTTCACCGGCCTCGACCATGCTGCGCATCATCTGGTGGGTTTGTACCCGGGTCTGGATGCTTGGGGCGGGGCGCAGTGCCTGGAGTTTGTTTTCCAGCGCCGGGCTCAGCGGGTCCTGACCTTCGAGGCCGACCATCGCTTGCCCGGCCAGATCCTGCAGGGAGATGTATTTCTGCTTCGGTTGCAGCCAGCCGTGGGGTGCCAGCAGTTGCAGTTTGCCCTGTGCCAGCGGCTGGCAATCAATGTCGGGGTGCTCAGGATCATGCAGACTCAGGCCCAGGTCACTCTCGCGCAGCAACAGGCTGCGGACGATGTCGCGGGTCGGTGCGCTGAGCAGGTTGCAAGGTGCATCGGGCAAGCGCCGGCGCAGGGCGGCCAGGCTTTGCGGCAATAACTGCTGGGTGAGTGGCGGAGTGCCGATGATGCATACAGGCGGGGCGAGGTATTGCTTGAGGCTACTGGCCAATCGTTGCACCGGCTCCAGTGCTTCGTAAACGTGCGCGATTTCAACCTGCAACGCCCGGGCTTCTGGCGTCGATTGCAGGCGTCCGCGAACGCTGGCGAACAGCATGAACCCCAACTGACTCTCGGCTTCGCGCAAGCGCTCTTCGACTTCGGTAACCGGCAATTGCAGCCATTCGGCGGCGGTGCCCAGGTGACCGGTCTGCAAGAGCGCCTGAATCACTTCGATATGACGTAAACGCATGCGTGAAGTCCATGTTCAGCAGGTGGGGGCAGGCTGAATCCTACCCCAAGTCTGCGCATATGACTTCTGCTCATAACACAGGGTTATGAGGCGACGGTGGTTTCCGTCAGGCTGCCGACGTAGGTGTCGGGCTCGCGAACGATCGTGACGCCCGATTGAACCAGCAAAAACTCGTTGTCACTGACCTTGTTGACACGATCGCCAATGGCCAGTTTGTAAGTGGTAACAGGCTCCATGCCAGCGAGACCGTCTACCGACGGGTTGGATTCCTGGAATTCATGCACGGAATAAACGCGGCCTTCCGCATCTCTTGCATGGAACTGACCGACGAGTACTGCTGCCATCTGCTTAGAACCTCTGGAGATAAAACGCTTGATTTGCGGCTTGGTAGACCTTCATCAAGGCCTGTAAGTTTTCCTACAGGAAAAAAATAATCAGCATGCGGGAATTTCCCTCGTTTGCTGGTGGAACCGGCACCGGATCATCTATAACTTGTGGCTCCTCCCACGGACATCGAGAGTCTTCCATGAGCAATGTCTACAACGTCGCCGTAGTGGTCGGCAGCCTGCGTAAAGCTTCGATCAATCGCAAAGTCGCTCTGGCGCTGGCGGAACTGGCCCCGGCCAACCTCAAGCTTGAGATTGTCGAGATTGGTGATCTGCCACTCTATAACGAAGACATTGACGGCGATTCTCCGCCGGCAGCCTACAGCACTTTCCGGCAAAAAGTGGGTTCATCCGACGCGGTGCTGTTTGTGACGCCGGAATACAACCGTTCGGTGCCCGCACCCTTGAAGAATGCCATCGATGTTGGTTCGCGGCCTTACGGCAAGAGCGTCTGGAGCGGCAAGCCGGGTGCGGTGATCAGCGTATCGCCGGGCGCCATCGGCGGATTTGGCGCCAACCAGCATCTGCGCCAGTCCTTTGTGTTTCTCGATGTGCCGTGCATGCAGCAGCCTGAAGCGTATCTGGGTGGCGCGGGTTCGGCGTTCGATGAGGCGGGAAAGTTGAGTGAATCGGTGAAGCCGTTCCTGCAAAAATTCATAGATGCTTACGGACAATTCGTAGAACAACACAAAAAGTAATTCTTATATGGGACAAATGTAGGAGTGAGCCTGCTCGCGATAGCATGTCAATCAGTCGACTGACATACCGCTATCGCGAGCAGGCTCACTCCTACAGGTTTTGTGTTCACTTCATTACTGCATTTCAATTGAAGGTTTTCGCGGATGCTCGCTGCGTCACTTATTTTCCTGCTGACCATTACCCTCGTTATCTGGCAACCCAAAGGCCTCGGTGTCGGCTGGAGTGCGACGTTGGGCGCCGTGCTGGCGCTGATCTTCGGTGTGGTACACCTGAGCGACATCCCGCTTGTCTGGCAAATCATCTGGAACGCCACCGGCACCTTCGTCGCGCTGATCATCATCAGCCTGTTGCTCG
The DNA here is from genome assembly GCF_059716105.1 of Pseudomonas sp. LBUM1652. Taxonomy (NCBI): domain Bacteria; kingdom Pseudomonadati; phylum Pseudomonadota; class Gammaproteobacteria; order Pseudomonadales; family Pseudomonadaceae; genus Pseudomonas; species Pseudomonas sp. LBUM1652. The sequence continues at coordinate 2,756,885 of NZ_CP166804.1, forward strand.
ACGAGGCGGGTTTTTTCGCTTGGGCCGCATTGCATGTGGCGCGGTGGGGACGAGGCAGTGGGCGCAAGTTGTTTGCCTTCATGGTGCTGCTTGGTGCGCTGGTTTCGGCACTGTTTGCCAATGACGGTGCAGCGCTGATCCTCACGCCTATCGTCATCTCGATGCTGCTGGCGCTGCGCTTCTCGCCGGCGGCGACGCTGGCTTTTGTCATGGGCGCAGGGTTTATTGCCGACACCGCGAGCCTGCCGCTGGTGGTGTCGAACCTGGTCAACATCGTCTCGGCGGACTTCTTTCACATCGGCTTCAATCGCTATGCTGCGGTGATGGTGCCGGTGAATTTCGTCAGCGTCGCCGCGACGCTGGGCATGTTGCTGTGGTTTTTCCGTCGCGACATTCCCAAGGCTTACGACCCCGAACAGCTCGAACATCCAGAAACCGCGATTCACGACAAAGCCACGTTTTATGCCGGTTGGGCGGTGTTGGCAATCTTGTTGGTGGGTTGCTTTGCCCTCGAGCCGCTGGGCATTCCGATCAGCGCGATTTCCGCCGTGTGCGCAGCATTGCTGCTGGGCATCGCCGCCCGTGGACACAAGATTTCCACGCGCAAAGTGATGAAAGAAGCGCCGTGGCAGATCGTGATTTTCTCGCTGGGCATGTATCTGGTGGTCTACGGTCTGCGCAATGCCGGTTTGACCGGCTATCTCGCCGGTTGGCTGGATATCTTCGCCGGTCATGGCGTGTGGGGCGCGGCCATGGGCACTGGCGTGCTGACGGCGCTGTTGTCGTCGATCATGAACAATTTGCCCACCGTGCTGATCGGCTTGCTGTCGATCGATGCCAGTCAGGCAAGCGGGGTGGTCAAGGAGGCGATGATCTACGCCAACGTGATCGGCAGCGATCTGGGGCCGAAGATCACGCCGATTGGCAGTCTGGCGACGTTGCTGTGGCTGCATGTGCTGGAGCGCAAGGGGATTCACATTGGCTGGGGGTATTACTTCAGGGTGGGGATTGTGCTGACGGTGCCGGTGTTATTGGTGACGTTGGCGGCTTTGGCTGTGCGGTTATCTTTTTAGAAGCAAGATCAAAAGATCGCAGCCTTCGGCAGTTCCTACAGGGTGCACGCATTCCAAATGTAGGCGCTGCCGAAGGCTGCGATCTTCAAGCTTGGCCAGGGACATTCGGCCAAAGGTCGGACACCAGAAACAAGCGCTCCGCCTCTTCCCATTCGCCCTGTGCATTCTCGGTCAGGCGCACCATCAACTGCGCCGGGGCTAGCGGTTCCAAGCCTTCCAGCCACATCTGCAAATGCTCGGGAGCCCAGGTCTGATCCGCCGGGTAGTGCGCCGGCGCCAGCCAGGCATGACGGGGCAGGGGTTGCCAACGGCCTGCCGGACGCTGCGCGACGAACGCCGGCCAATCCTTCTGATGCAACCAACTGCCACGTAAATGCTGCGGGTGGGCGCCATCCGGCGACTGCGAAGGGCCGGGCCACGGATACAGCAAATACCCGCCCAGCCACAGTTGCGCACTGAATACTTCGATATCCAGTTTCGCCAAGACTTCGCGGCTTTCCGGGCGCGCTGAAATCGGCAGTTGATGCTCGACCAGATGCGCCAGTTTGCGATCCAGCCGATCGTGACAGCCCGGCCCCAGCCATTGCGCCGGGTCATGGCCGTCACCCTGTTGCGGGCCGAGATAGAGTTTGATCGCCAGTTCGAGGTGATGCACGCCATCGCGGTCACGCAGCAGCATGTCCAACTCGCCCAGGGTATGGCCTTCGCGACGGATCGGCAGATTCGCCGCGATCAGCTCAATCCCCGGCGCATGCTCCACGGCAAACTGCCACAAGCGCTCGTAATACAGTCCCAGACGCCGGGTGCGCGCCTGGGACAACCAGTGCAGCAGTTCGTAACTGTCACGATCAAGCTGACGTAGCCATTGCTCCAGACGCTCGGGATCGGCAACCCAGTCGCTACCGGCCAATGGATGACGCTGCGGCCACGGTGTAGTCGCAAGCATCGGCGGGGCGAGGATCACCCACGCCAGATCGCGCACTTCGGGATGGCGTAATTGATGGGGCAACTGCAGCAGGTCGGGAAATAGGATCATCTTGCGAGCATAGCCTTAAACACGAGCCCACCCTTGAGGCTGAAAGGATTTTGTCTATCGCAGGCTTTCGCCCATAATCGTGGTTTTCGCGTTTTCGATTGTCCGCAGAGGTCCCATGGAGCAATTTCGTAATATCGGCATCATCGGTCGCCTGGGCAGTTCCCAGGTGCTGGATACCGTCCGCCGACTGAAACGGTTTCTGCTCGATCGTCACCTGCATGTGATCCTCGAAGACACCATCGCCGAAGTCCTGCCGGGCCACGGCCTGCAAACCTCGTCGCGCAAGATGCTCGGTGAAGTCTGCGACATGGTCATCGTCGTCGGCGGTGACGGCAGCCTGCTCGGGGCCGCCCGTGCGCTGGCAAAACACAATATTCCGGTGCTGGGGATCAACCGTGGCAGTCTCGGTTTTCTCACGGATATTCGCCCGGACGAGCTGGAAGTCGAAGTCGCCAAGGTCCTCGACGGCCACTATCTGGTGGAAAACCGCTTCCTGCTGCAAGCCGAAGTCCGTCGCCACGGCGAGGCCATCGGTCAGGGTGATGCGCTCAACGATGTGGTGCTGCACCCGGGCAAGTCGACGCGGATGATCGAGTTCGAGCTGTACATTGACGGCCAGTTCGTCTGCAGCCAGAAGGCCGACGGCCTGATCGTCGCCACCCCGACCGGTTCCACTGCTTATGCGTTGTCGGCGGGCGGGCCGATCATGCATCCCAAGCTCGACGCCATTGTGATCGTGCCGATGTACCCCCATATGTTGTCGAGCAGGCCAATTGTGGTCGATGGCAACAGTGAGCTGAAAATCGTCGTGTCGAAAAACATGCAGATCTATCCGCAAGTCTCCTGCGACGGGCAGAACCATTTCACCTGTGCGCCGGGCGACACCATCACCGTCAGCAAGAAAGCGCAGAAACTGCGATTGATCCACCCGCTTGACCACAATTACTACGAAGTCTGCCGCACCAAGCTCGGCTGGGGCAGCAAGCTGGGCGGTGGAGGCGACTGATGCTCGATCCCGCGCGCAGTTATGACCTGATTGGTGACGTGCACGGATGCGCCTTGACCCTCGAACATCTGCTTGACCGTCTCGGTTATCACAAGCAGGGCGGGGTCTGGCGGCATCCATCGCGCATGGCCGTGTTCGTCGGTGACATCATCGACCGTGGCCCGCGGATTCGCGAGGCGCTGCACATCGTCCACGACATGGTCGAGGCCGGTCAGGCCTTGTGCATCATGGGCAACCATGAATTCAATGCCCTCGGCTGGAGCACGCCGGCGCCACCGGGCAGCGGCAAGCAGTTCGTGCGTGAGCACACGCCGCGCCATGCGCGATTGCTCCATGAAACCCTGACTCAGTTCGAAGACCATCCCGGCGACTGGCACGACTTTCAGCAGTGGTTCTATGAACTGCCGCTGGTGGTGGATGCCGGGCGTTTCCGTGTGGTGCATGCGTGCTGGGACGCCGGCCTCATCGAACCGCTGCGCGGCCTGTTTCCCGATGCACGCATCGATGAGCATTTTCTCCAGGCCTCGGCCGTGCCCGGCAGCTTCGCCTGCACCGTGTTCGATCGCCTGCTGCGCGGCACCGACATGCGTCTGCCGGACGGCCAGACCATGACCAGTGGTGACGGTCTGGTGCGTTCATTCTTCCGCACCAAGTTCTGGGAAGACGATCCGAAAACCTATGGCGACATCGTCTTTCAGCCCGATGCCTTGCCGGAGCCGGTGGCGCAGACGCCGCTGACTTCCACTGAAAAGAATTCCCTGCTGCGCTACGGCGTCGATGAGCCGTTGCTGTTCGTCGGCCATTACTGGCGCAGCGGCAAACCGGCGCCGATCCGCCCGAACCTCGCGTGTCTGGATTACAGCGCGGTGCTCTACGGCAAACTCGTCGCCTATCGTCTGGATCAGGAAACCCGCCTTGATCCGCATAAATTTGTCTGGGTCGATGTCGAGCGTCCGGAGGTGCTGCAATGAGTGCGGTAGCGGTATTGCGTCTGCCCCTGGCGGTGGACTTGAGCGGTTTCGTCACGCTGCTGCAACGCATGCAGGTGCCGCACCGGGTCAGTGAGGAGGCGGGCGAGCAGGTGTTGTGGGCGCCAGCGGAGGTCAGCGACGACGTTCGTTCGCTGTACGAGCGCTTCCCGGCCGGTGATCCCGAGCAAACCCTGGACATTCCGGTAGCCCAGACCTTCAAGCGTCCGGGCTTCGTCGAACAATTGAAGCACGCCAAGGCCACAGGCTTCATTCTGCTGCTGTGCCTGATCGTCGCCGGCCTGACCTTTCTGGGTGAAAACCTGGAAACCCTGCGCTGGCTGACCTTCCTCGATTTCCGTGTGATCGGCGAATACATACACTTCACTCCGTTGGCTGACAGCCTCGCGGCGGGGCAGTGGTGGCGGTTGGTGACGCCGATGCTGATCCACTTCGGCATCCTCCACCTGGCCATGAACGGCATGTGGTACTGGGAGCTGGGGCGGCGCATCGAGTCGCGTCAGGGCAGTATCAATTTGATCGGCCTGACGTTGCTGTTCAGCCTGGTGTCCAACTACGCGCAGTTCGCCTGGAGCGGCGCGACCTTGTTCGGCGGACTGTCCGGTGTGCTTTACGGCTTGCTCGGCCACTGCTGGATCTTCCAGTTGTTGTCGCCGAACCCGGCCTATCGCCTGCCGCGCGGCGTATTGGTGATGATGCTGGTGTGGCTGTTGGTGTGCATGTCCGGGCTGATCTCGATGATCGGCTTCGGCGAAATTGCCAATGCCGCCCACGTCGGCGGGTTACTCATCGGATGCTTCACCGGTTTGTTGGGCGGTTTGTATAACCGCCGTAAACTGGCCGCCTAAAATTTTCAGTGAATAAAGAGCACGGAGACCCTGATGTCCTCTTTTAACGAAATGATCAAAAACATCACCCCGGACATCTACGAGAGCCTGAAACTGGCCGTGGAAATCGGCAAGTGGTCGGACGGTGGCAAACTCACCGCCGAACAGCGCGAGTTGTCGTTGCAGGCGATGATCGCCTGGGAAATCCAGAACCTGCCTGAAGAACAGCGCACCGGTTACATGGGCCCGCAGGAGTGTGCGTCGAAGTCGATCGAAGTGCCGAACATTCTGTTCAAGTCGGATGCCATCCATTGATCGAGATTGGCCGCGGTGCAATCAGCAAAATGTCGGCGCGCCTTGACGGGTCGAACGTGCAATACGCGTTTCGTCTGGATGACGTCGAGGTGCCGGTCAATCCTTTGATCGGCACCACGGTGCGTCTGGAGTACCTGGGGGCGATCCACTGCACCCATTGCGGGCGCAAGACCAAAACCAGTTTCAGCCAGGGTTACTGCTACCCGTGCATGACCAAGCTGGCCCAGTGCGATATCTGCATCATGAGCCCGGAGCGTTGCCACTTTGACGCCGGCACCTGCCGCGATCCTGCGTGGGGCGAGCAGTTCTGCATGACCGACCATGTGGTCTATCTGGCCAACTCGTCGGGGGTGAAGGTTGGCATCACTCGTGCTACCCAATTGCCGACCCGCTGGCTCGATCAGGGTGCCAGTCAGGCGTTGCCGATCATGCGTGTGGCGACGCGGCAGCAATCGGGCTTCGTCGAAGATCTGTTCCGCAGTCAAGTCGCCGACAAGACCAACTGGCGCGCACTGCTCAAGGGCGATGCGGTGGCGGTGGATCTGGCGCAAGTACGCGATCAGTTGTTCGAAAGCTGCGCCGAGGGCCTGCAAGGCTTGCAGGAGCGATTCGGCCTACAGGCAATTCAGACGATTGCCGATGTCGAACCTATCGAAATCCGCTATCCGGTCGAGCAATACCCGGCCAAAATCGTCAGCTTCAACCTGGACAAGAACCCGATTGCCGAAGGCACGCTGCTGGGGATCAAGGGCCAGTACCTGATCTTCGATACCGGCGTGATCAACATTCGTAAGTACACGGCTTATCAGCTCGCCGTGCATCAATAAGGATTCCAGCATGCGCACCGAACAACCGAAGTTGATTTACCTGAAGGACTATCAGGCGCCTGAGTACCTGATCGACGAAACACACCTGACCTTCGAGTTGTTCGAGGACCACAGTCTGGTCCACGCGCAACTGGTGATGCGCCGCAACCCGGCCCGTGGCGCGGGCCTGCCGCCGCTGGTGCTTGATGGCCAGCAGCTGGAATTGCTCGCGGTCACACTCGCCGACAAAGAGCTGAGCTCTGACGATTACCAGCTCAGCGAAAACCACCTGACCCTGCAACCGACCAGCGAAACCTTCACGGTCGACACCAGCGTCAAGATCCACCCGGAAACCAACACCGCGCTGGAAGGCCTGTACAAGTCCGGCACGATGTTCTGCACCCAGTGCGAAGCCGAAGGCTTCCGCAAGATCACCTATTACCTCGACCGTCCCGACGTGATGAGCAAGTTCACCACCACGGTGGTCGCCGAGCAGCACAGCTATCCGGTACTGTTGTCGAACGGCAACCCGATCGCTTCCGGCCCCGGCGAAGACGGCCGGCACTGGGCGACCTGGGAAGACCCCTTCATGAAACCGGCGTACCTGTTCGCGCTGGTGGCCGGTGATTTGTGGTGCGTTGAAGACACCTTCACCACCATGACGGAGCGCACCGTCGCGCTGCGCATCTATGTCGAGCCGGAAAACATCGACAAGTGCCAGCACGCGATGAACAGCCTGAAGAAGTCGATGCGCTGGGACGAAGAGGTCTACGGTCGCGAGTACGATCTGGACATCTTCATGATCGTCGCGGTCAACGACTTCAACATGGGCGCCATGGAGAATAAAGGCCTCAATATCTTCAACTCCAGCGCCGTGCTGGCCCGCGCCGAAACCGCTACCGACGCCGCGCACCAGCGGGTCGAGGCGATCGTCGCCCACGAATACTTCCACAACTGGTCGGGCAACCGCGTGACCTGCCGCGACTGGTTCCAGCTGTCGCTCAAGGAAGGCTTCACCGTGTTCCGCGATTCCGGCTTCTCTGCCGACATGAACTCGGCCACGGTCAAGCGCATTCAGGACGTGGCGTACCTGCGTACCCATCAGTTCGCCGAAGATGCCGGCCCGATGGCCCACGCCGTGCGCCCGGACAGCTTCATCGAGATTTCCAACTTCTACACCCTGACCGTGTACGAAAAGGGCTCGGAAGTGGTCGGCATGATCCATACCTTGCTCGGCGCCGAAGGCTTCCGTAAGGGCAGCGACCTGTACTTCGATCGCCACGACGGCCAGGCCGTGACTTGCGACGATTTCATCAAGGCGATGGAAGATGCCAACGGCGTCGACCTGACCCAGTTCAAACGCTGGTACAGCCAGGCCGGTACGCCACGCCTGGCGGTGAGCGAGTCTTACGATGCTGCGGCGAAAACCTACAGCCTGACCTTCCGCCAGAGCTGCCCGGAAACCCCGGACAAAGTGGAAAAACTGCCGTTCGTGATCCCGGTGGAACTGGGCCTGCTCGACAGCAAGGGCAACGAGATCGCCCTGCGTCTGGCCGGTGAAGCATCGGCGCAAGGCACCACCCGCGTGATCTCGGTGACCGAGGCTGAGCAGACCTTCACCTTCGTCGACATCAGTGAGCAGCCATTGCCATCGTTGCTGCGTGGCTTCTCGGCGCCGGTGAAACTGAGCTTCCCGTACAACCGTGACCAGTTGATGTTCCTGATGCAGCACGACAGTGACGGCTTCAACCGCTGGGATGCCGGTCAGCAACTGTCGGTACAGGTACTGCAAGAGCTGATCGCGCAGCAGCAGAAGGGCGAAAGCCTGGTGCTCGATCCGCGTCTGGTTTCGGCGCTGCGCACAGTGCTGTCCGACGAGACGCTGGATCAGGCGATGGTCGCGGAAATGCTCTCGTTGCCGGGTGAGGCGTACCTCACTGAAATCAGCGAAGTGGCGGACGTCGATGCCATCCATATCGCACGCGAATTTGCCCGCAAGCAACTGGCCGACAACCTGTTCGAAGGACTGTGGCTGCGTTATCAGGCCAACCGTGACCTGTCGAAGAAAACCCCATATGTGGCCGAGGCCGAGCATTTTGCCCGTCGTGCCTTGCAGAACATCGCGCTGTCGTACCTGATGCTCAGCGGCAAGCCGGAAGTGTTGGCAGCGGCGCTTGAACAGTTCGACACCAGCGACAACATGACCGAGCGCCTGACCGCGCTGGCGGTGCTGGTCAACTCGCCGTTCGACGAGCAGAAAGACCAAGCGCTGGCCAGTTTCGCCGAGCAATTCAAGGACAACCCGCTGGTCATGGATCAATGGTTCAGCGTGCAGGCCGGCAGCACCTTGCCGGGCGGTCTGGAGCGAGTGAAAGCGTTGATGCAGCACCCGGCGTTCAACATCAAGAACCCGAACAAGGTGCGTGCGCTGGTCGGTGCGTTTGCCGGGCAGAACCTGATCAACTTCCACGCGGCGGATGGTTCGGGTTATCGCTTCCTGGCGGATCTGGTGATCGAACTGAACGGCTTCAATCCGCAGATTGCTTCGCGCCAATTGGCACCGCTGACTCGCTGGCGTAAATACGACAGCGCCCGTCAGGCGTTGATGAAAGGGGAGCTGGAGCGGATTCGGGCTTCGGGGCAGCTGTCGAGCGATGTGTATGAGGTGGTTAGCAAGAGCTTGGCTTGATATGGCGTTTGGAGCTTTTCCCTCACCCTAACCCTCTCCCTGTGGGAGAGGGGACTGACCGAGGTGGATGGTCGAGTTACACCGACTTGAAAGACCGAGTCGAGCGTTGGTTTTGAAGCACATTGAGATCGGCTCCCTTTCCCCCTCGCCCCCTTGGGGGAGAGGGCTGGGGTGAGGGGGTTAAGATCTAAAAAACACCGAAATGATCCAGTTTGCATCCAAAAAAACGCCGCTTAAACAAGCGGCGTTTTTTGTTGCTCTAAATTACTTCAGGTCGAAGCGATCCAGGTTCATGACTTTCGTCCAAGCCGCCACAAAGTCCTTAACAAACTGCTCCTTCGCATCCGAGCTGGCATACACCTCCGCCAGCGCACGCAATATCGCATTGGAGCCAAACACCAGATCAACCCGCGTCGCCGTCCATTTCACGCTACCGGTTTTACGGTCACGGCCCTCGAACTCGTCCGCGTCCCGCGAGGTCGGCTTCCACTCCACGCCCATGTCCAGCAGGTTGGTGAAGAAGTCGTTGGTCAGTGCTTCGGTCTGGCTAGTGAACACACCATGACGGGTTCCCCCGACGTTGGTGTTCAACACGCGCAGGCCACCCAGCAGCACGGTCATTTCCGGAGCGGAGAGGGTGAGCAGTTGTGCCTTGTCGATCAGCAGTGCTTCGGCTGAAACCCGATATTTGCCCTTGCTGTAGTTGCGGAAACCGTCAGCAATTGGTTCGAGGAAACCAAACGAGTCGACATCGGTTTGCTCCTGCGAGGCATCCGCGCGACCAGCCGTGAATGGCACGGTGACTGAATGCCCGGCGTTTTTCGCTGCTTGCTCGACGCCAGCATTACCTGCCAGCACGATCAGATCTGCCAGTGAGACTTTCTTGCCCGATGCGCCACCATTGAACTCGTTTTGAATTCCCTCGAGGGTCTTCAGCACCTTGTCCAATTGCTCTGGCTGGTTGGCCTGCCAGAACTTCTGTGGTGCCAGACGCAGACGGCCACCGTTGGCGCCGCCACGTTTGTCCGAGCCACGGAAGGTCGAAGCCGCCGCCCAAGCGGTCGAGACCAGCTCCGAGACGGACAGCCCAGACGCCAGTACTTTGCCTTTCAGTGCGGTCACATCGTTGTCGTCGATCAGCGCATGAGTGACCTCTGGAATCGGGTCTTGCCACAGCAGTTCTTCGGCGGGCAGTTCCGGTCCGAGGTAGCGTGACAGCGGGCCCATGTCGCGGTGGATCAGTTTGTACCAGGCACGGGCGAAGGCGTCGGCCAACTGATCGGGATTGGCCAGGAACCGGCGCGAGATCTGTTCGTAGGCCGGGTCGAAGCGCAGCGCCAGGTCGGAGGTGAGCATGGTCGGCGAGAGTTTTTTGCTCGGGTCATGGGCATGGGGAACGGTGCCGGCGCCTGCGCCGTTCTTCGGTTGCCACTGGTGCGCACCTGCCGGGCTCTTGGTCAGTTCCCACTCGAAACCGAACAGGTTTTCCAGATAGTTGTTGCTCCATTGGGTCGGCGTGGTGGTCCAGGTCACTTCGAGGCCGCTGGTGATGGTGTCGCCACCCTTGCCGGTGCCGAAGGCGTTGCGCCAGCCGAGGCCTTGCTCTTCAAGGCCGGCGGCTTCCGGTTCAGCACCGACATTATCGGCAGGGCCGGCGCCGTGGGTTTTACCGAACGCGTGACCACCGGCAATCAGTGCCACGGTTTCTTCATCGTTCATGGCCATGCGGCCGAAGGTTTCGCGGATGTCCCGGGCCGAGGCCACCGGGTCCGGGTTGCCCTCAGGGCCTTCCGGGTTCACGTAGATCAGACCCATTTGCACGGCGGCGAGCGGGTTTTCCAGATTGCGCTCGCCCTGATCGGTGCGGCTTTCCTCTTTGCCGTGTAAATCAGGTTCGGCTACCAGCGTGCCGTCACCGGGTTCCTGCATGGCGGACTTGTCCTTGCCGTAACGGCTGTCGCCGCCCAGCCATTCGTGTTCCGAGCCCCAGTACACGTCTTCGTCCGGCTCCCACACGTCGGGACGGCCGCCGGAGAAACCGAAGGTCTTGAAGCCCATGGATTCCAGTGCAACGTTACCGGTGAGAACGATCAGGTCGGCCCAGGAAATATTGCGGCCATATTTCTGTTTGATCGGCCACAGCAGGCGCCGGGCCTTGTCGAGGCTGACGTTGTCCGGCCAGCTGTTGAGCGGGGCGAAACGTTGCTGCCCGGAACCGGCGCCACCACGGCCGTCGGCGGTGCGATAGGTGCCGGCGCTGTGCCAGGCCATGCGGATGAAGAGTGGGCCATAGTGGCCGAAGTCTGCCGGCCACCAGTCCTGACAGTCGGTCATCAGGGCGCGCAGGTCCTGTTTCAAGGCCTGAAAGTCCAGGCTTTTGAAGGCGGTGGCGTAGTCGAAATCCTTGCCCAGCGGATCGGACTTGGGCGAGTGCTGACTCAGGATTTTCAGGTTGAGTTGATTCGGCCACCAGTCACGGTTCGTCGTACCACCACCGGCGGCGTGGTTGAACGGGCATTTCGATTCGTTTGCCATGTTCGGATCCTTATCAGGTCTTGTACGGCCGGCTCGTGCCGACTTCGGACTTGTAAGGCTAGACCCGACTTGGCAAGTCAGCTAATAGCCCGACTATTGGACACTGATAGGCAGAACCTTTTACCGCGCGATCAACTGGACTGCGCCGCTTCGTCCTCCGGTACTTCGTCCAGCAGTTCCTCCTGCCCCGGCACTTCGGTGATCACACTGAAATCCGTCACCTCTACTGCACCCAGTCCATATCCCAACAGGTGAAACGAGAAGGCTTTGCGCTGCTGCGGGTTATCAAAACTGAAATCCATCTCCAACGGTTGATCCGCCGTCGCAACCATCTCCGCCGGCAATCCCAGTTGCACGTCCTGTTCAAACTCCTTGGCTTTGAGCTGAATGTACGCTGCCTGTTGCGGATCGACCGAGCGCACGGTCAGGCGCACGCGGGTGTGCGTGCCCTTGGGCATTTCCAGGTATTGCGCGCCAATCAGGTTGTCGGCCCAATCGTCATTGATCTGCGCTTGCAACGGGATGACGTTGGTGCTGCCGAACTGATAGCGCTGATTGAGCGGGGTGCGCAGCAGCGACAGATCGAGGGCATTCGCGCGGGCCGCGATCTGTCGAGCGCGCTGACCGCTGTAGGTGCCCTTGAACGTGGCGCTCTCGGCGATAAACCCTGCGCTTTCGTAGTAGCGGCAACGGCGTGGCATGTCACATTCGGAAAAAATCCCCCGACCGTCGTGATAGCGCAGTTTGCCGTTGGTAAACGACATGATCTCGCGCCCGGAGTCATAGTCGCGAAACAGCGAGCGGCCACTCAGCGCGCTTGGCACTGGCAGGTCGAAGTAATCGAGGATGGAGGTGCTCAGATCGACATGGCCATACACCCCGGCGTTGAGGCGCGGCAGTTGTTCATGTTCGGGCGCCAATGTCAGGTTGAAGCCCCACGAGGAGGCCAGACGCACACCGTCGATGCCGTGGGATTCATCCGAAGTGATCACGACGAGGGTGTCTTTCAACACGCCCTGGCGTTCAAGTCCGATCAGGAACTGATCCAGCGCATCGTCCAGATAACCGACCGCTGCCTGTTTCGGCGTCTCGTAGCGCTGCAGATAGTCTTCTGGCGCGGAGTAGGGCTGGTGGGTGCCCACGGTCAGCAACGTCAGCATCCACGGTTGCTTCTGCTTCTTCAGTTGACCGACATAATCCAGCGCACCTTCGAAGAACGCCTTGTCATCCTTGCCCCAAGGGAACTCCAGATAGTTGGCGTTGGTGAACCATTCCAGACCATGGGTCGCATCGAAACCGATGTGCGGCATGATCTTGTCTTTGGCCATGAAGCGCAGACCGGCGCCTTGCAGGTAGTGGGTGCTGAAGCCGTGTTCGCGCAGTTGTGCCGGCAGGCAGGCCAGATTGCGCTGTTGCTGGGTGAGCATTTCCACGCCTTTGGGCGTGCCGTTGTTCAGTTTGTCGTAATCGCCACAGAGCATGGCGTACAGACCGCGAATGGTCTGGTGGGTGTGCAGCACGTAATCCGGCGTGTTCATGCCGCGCTCGGCCCAACGGCTGAGGTTGGGCATCAGGTCTTCCTGATAATGACTGCCGATGGCTTCGCGGTTGGCGCGGATGTAAGCGCCGGGAATGCCTTCCAGGGCTATGACCAATACGTTGCGCGCCTGACCCGGGGCGGTCAGCAGCTTGTGGCCATTGAGATCGACGTCGGTCAGCCCGGCCATCGCTGGCGCGGCTTCTTCGACATCGCCGTCCAGCCATTCCTCGGCCTGGATCTGCAAATCAGCAACCTGCGTGGCCAGCAACTGATGCGGCAAGTTGTACGCCCGCCACGGATCGTCCTCGCTCGGCCACAGGTTCTGCGCACCCCAGTGCGCGGCGAACAGCACCAGCGGCGCGCTCCATACGGCGCGGGGCAGGGTCGGGCGGGCAATGCCGCGTCCGGCAAACTGAGTCAGCAGCCAAAACATCAGGGCCAGCAACAACGCGATGCCCACGCCCGGATGGGCCAGACCGCCGCCGGTGGAGTTTTCCACGAACTGCGGGTCGATCAGGTAATGCAGATCCGTCGGATTCGGCAGGCGTCCTACGGCGCTGACCAGTTCAGCCGTCGCCACGCTCAACAGTGCGCAAAACAGCAGCACCGGCAATGCCAGCCACCACGGACGACGATGCAGCAACACCACCAGCAAACTGCCAATGGCCAGATCCGACAAATAACCCAGCGGCGTCGACCAGCCGAGCGCCGCGCGCAGGCAGACCGGCACGATCAGAACCAGAAAAATCAAGGAAAAGAGGCGGGCATGTGGGTGTCGCAACCCGGTCAAAAGAGCGCTCACAAAAAAAGACCTTCCAGTCATCAAACCGTCAAAAAAGTGTGGGCGATGATACCAAGGGTGAGCTGTCTGATCGCCTTTTTAAACGTGCGGGTGATCTGCTGGCAGATAGCAAATTGAACCGCTTGGGAGGCTTGAGGCCTTGATCGGCGTCCGTCCCGGAGGATCAGGTCGAGTTCGGCTGGCATACGGCGGCGGGGTTTTATTTGTTTCAGGCTGTTTAGTCGGCCTTTGCTCTGCTGCCATTTCAAAAAGTTGCCGCTGGCGCTGGTCGAGCAAATCGTCAAAGACCCGAGATCGATTTCGCGCGGTTGCCGCAGCGCACGTTTATCCATGCGCAGAAATTACAGTAATCGGGGGTGTTGAAGAACAAGCCGGGGAGTGGGAAAGATTACTTCTTTGCGCCGGCAGATGACCGCGCCGGCAATTGAGCGAAGCGTGCAAAGCCTCAAGAATAAGGCTCACCGGGCGATACCAGTGGTCAACGTGCGCCGAATCAACCGATTCGGCGCAAAGCATGGATCAATTGGCAAGCACGGTATTAAACAATGCTACGGAAAGTTTTCAGCACATTGGCCACGTGGGGCGCTATTGCCTTGAGTGTTTCCCTGTTGCACGGGTGCACAACTGCGCGCTACGACGGCAAGCGCGCACCGGATGCGGCCAAGGCGGTGATCATCGGCTCCATTACTGAAGGGTATCTGACTCAGCCGCACGGGCTGATGGTCGATATCAAACAGCAGGGAGAGCCGAACACAGCCATTGCATTGACCACGCTTTATAACGAGGACGACCAACCCTCTCCCCATTTGCTAGGGCATCTGTTCATGTACGAGGTGCCGCCTGGGCGTTACCAATTTACCGACTGGCGCTATCAGTTCTACTTGGGCCACGCGGTCGCGCGCCCGTCTCCTGTGGTGTTTAACGTGAAGGCAGGGCAGACGCTCTACATTGGCAACCTGTATGCCAATGCGCTGACGTATTGTTTGTCCAACGTCGATGACGCCGAAGAGACTGTCGAGGGTCTCAAGCGCAAATACCCGATTCTAAAAAGCCGAACCATCATCAATCTGACCTCCGAAAGCGCCTTCAAGCCTTGGCCAACCTCTGATGCCAAAGACTACGGCAAAGGACTTTGCATGCCTTGATGCGGCAGGGCCATGGCTTTGGCTCATCCCATGAAGCTTTCTATTTCAAGGAAATATCAATGAACCGCATCACATTACTTTTGGTTGGCCTGCTGGCCAGCCTGTCCCTGCTGGGTGGATGCAGCACCGGGCCCGACTTGAAGGGGCAGCCATTTTTTAGCGCCGTGGAGCAGACGCAACCGGATCAGGCGACCCTCTATTTTTATCGTCCTGCCGCCAGCGTCGGTTACTTCGTGACCCCCACGATCAAGGTCGATGGGAAAGCCATCGGCGTTCTGCCGTCCGGTGGCTTCTTCAAGACAACCCTGCCAGCCGGTCGCTACCGGATTGAGTCGACTTCTCCACCGTTTGTCAGCAGCAGTGTCAACAAGCGTTTCGACCTGAGTGTCGAAAACGGAAAAGTCTATTTCATTGCTGATCAGACCAGTTCCCTGGCATTCAGCGACAAGCAGGCGTTAGGTGAAGTGAATGATGCTTACTACTCGGGTGCGCACTTCTTTTTTCGCTACGCGTTAGTGCCTGAGGAAGAAGCATTGCGGGCGATCAAGTGGTGTCAGCAAGTGCCACCCCCAGCATCGTAAATCTGAAGGCTTGCGAAGCGGGACTTGCTCCAGGAAGGGATCAGTACTCGACGCTGGGTGTTCACCGCTAGCGTCGAGATCTGTTCTTCAAAACATTTTTGGCTTCCGAGTTAAATCGCCTCTTCGCGCTTCACCACCAACGTCAAAATGTCATAGCTTGCCACCAGCTCACCGAGTTGGTTCGTCACTTCCACATCCCACGCCACCACCCCTTGCGGAATGCCTTGCGGGCTCTTCTTGCCCTGGTCGATCTTGCGCTTGCAAGTCAGGCGCGCCTGGATGGTGTCGCCGATGCCGACCGGGTTGATGAAGCGCAGGGTGTCGAGGCCGTAGTTGGCCAGCACCGGGCCGGGGGCGGCGGAGACGAACAGGCCGGCGGCGGCCGACAAGACGAAGTAGCCGTGGGCAATGCGTTTGCCGAACTGCGACTCTTTGGCGGCGATGTCGTCGAAGTGCATGTAGAAGTGGTCGCCGGACAGGCAGCCGAAGTTGACCAGATCCGCTTCGGTGACGGTGCGGCGATGGGTCAGCAGCGATTCGCCGATCTGCAGATCCTGGAAGTGCCGACGGAACGGATGCACTTCGGTTTCGATGACTTTGGCGCCGCGCACGTGTTCACCGGTGACGGCCGCAAGCATGGTCGGCGAGCCTTGTACCGCCGCGCGTTGCAGATAGTGTTTGACCGCGCGCAGACCGCCCAACTCTTCACCGCCGCCAGCACGTCCAGGGCCGCCGTGTTTGAGTTGTGGCAGCGGCGAGCCATGGCCGGTGGATTCGGCGGCGGATTCGCGATCCAGTACCAGCAGGCGTCCGTGCCACGCGGCGGCAGCAGGGATGGCTTTGGCGGCGATGGCAGGGGATTTAGTCACCAGGCTGGCGACCAGACTGCCCTTGCCGCGAGCGGCCAACGCCAGTGCTTCGTCGAGATCGTCGTAAGCCATCAGAGTGCTGACCGGGCCGAACGCCTCGATGTCATGGGCGCCGCCCTCGGCATGCGGATCGCGGGCCAGCAGCAGGGTCGGGGCGAAGAACGCGCCCTGACTGACGTTTTCGCCGCGCGGTTCGAAACCGTCTTTCGCACCGAATAATTGATCGCAGCTTTGCAGCAGGCTTTGCAGGCGCTCACCGACATCCTTCTGTTGATCGTGGGAGGCCAGCGCGCCCATGCGTACGCCCTCCACCGACGGGTCGCCGATCACCACTTTCGCCAGGCGATCACGCAGTCGTGTGGCGACCGCATCGATGTGTTGCTTGGGCACGATGGCACGGCGGATGGCCGTGCACTTCTGCCCGGCCTTGGTCGTCATTTCCCGGGCGACTTCCTTGATGAACAGCTCGAACTCTTCGTCATTTGGGGTGACGTCCGGGGCGAGGATCGCGCAGTTCAGCGAGTCGGCCTCGGCGTTGAACGGCACCGAATGGCGGATCAGGTTCGGGTTGACCCGCAGCTTGGCGGCGGTGTCGGCGGAGCCGGTGAAGGTCACCACGTCCTGACCTTGCATACGGTCGAGAAGGTCGCCAGTGCTGCCGATCACCAGTTGCAGGCTGCCGGTCGGCAACAGGCCGGATTCGTCCATCAGTCGGACCACGGCTTCGGTCAGGTAACTGGTGGCGCTGGCCGGTTTGACGATGCACGGCATGCCGGCGAGAAAGCACGGTGCGAATTTCTCCAACATGCCCCAGATCGGAAAGTTGAAGGCGTTGATGTGGACCGCGACGCCGCCACGCGGCACCAGAATGTGCGTGCCGGCGAAGCTGCCGAGCTTGCCCAGTGCCATCGCCGGGCCCTCGTGGACGATGTTGCCCGATGGCAATTCCCGCGCGCCGAGGCCGGCGTAGGTGAACAGCGTGCCGTTGCCGCCCTCGATGTCGATCCAGCTATCGGCACGGGTGGCGCCGCTATGATGTGAGAGGGCGTAGAGCTGTTCTTTGCGTTCGCTCAGGTACAGCGCCAACGCCTTGAGCCGTTGCGCGCGTTGCTGGAAGTCGAGCTTCATCAGTTCGCTGACGCCCTGGCGACGACCGAAGTCGATGGCTTCGGCGAAGTCCGGGCGCTCCTCATGGGTACGCGCCAGGTCATGGCCGTCGATGGCGCTGCGCAGGATCTGCGCGCCGTGCTGGCCGATCCAGCGGCCGGCGAGGAAGCTTTGCAGGGTAGGGGCGTGGGACATGAAATAAGCTCCTGTGCTTGTAAAAGAGTCAGTGTTGGCTGGCACCGGCCGCGCCGATGCCGGTCATCGAACGGATGAACTGCGCCAGATAACGGCCGCGCTCAAGGGCTGCGCGGGGCGAGCGGTCGGTGACCGAGAACAGCCAGGCGCTGAAAAACGCCAGGCTCATGGAAAACAGCGCCGGGTTGGAGTACGGGAACAGCGCTTGCGGGTGATGCAGGACGTTGACCCACACCGCCGGACTCAGGATCAGCAGCACAATGGCCGAGACCAGCCCCGCCAAACTGCCGATCACCGCACCGCGTGTGGTCAGGCCTTTCCAGAACATCGAAAGGAACAGCACCGGGAAATTCACCGAGGCAGCAATGGCTAACACCAGTCCGGAGAGGAAGGCGATGTTCTGCGACTCGAACAACAAACCGAGGACGATGGCGAGCACGCCGATGCACAGGGTGGCGATGCGCGAGACGCGGATTTCTTCCTTCTCGCTGGCCTGACCCTTGCGCATCACGCAGGCGTACAAGTCGTGCGACACCGCCGAGGCACCGGACAGCGCGAGGCCGGCGACCACCGCCAGAATCGTCGCGAACGCCACCGCCGAAATGAAGCCGAGGAACAGGTTGCCACCCACCGCTTGCGCCAGATGCACGGCGACCATATTGCCGCCACCGATGATCGCGCCGCTGGCGTCGCGAAAGGACGGATCCGTGCCGACCATGACGATGGAACCGAAACCGACAACGATCAGCAGCAGGTAAAAGTAGCCGATGAAACCGGTGGCGTAGAACACGCTTTTACGCGCCTGTTTCGCATCGCTGACGGTGAAGAAACGCATAAGAATGTGCGGCAACCCGGCGGTGCCGAACATCATGCCCAGACCCAGAGAAATCGCATCGATCGGGTTCGACAGCAACCCGCCCGGCGCCATGATCGCCGTGCCTTTGGCGTGTACGGCGGTGGCGCCGGCGAACATCGCTTCAAAGCTGAAGCCGAAGTGCTTGAGCACCATGAAGGCCATGAACGTGGTGCCGAACAGCAGCATCACCGCTTTGATGATCTGCACCCACGTGGTGGCGAGCATGCCGCCGAAGGTCACGTAGAACACCATCAGCACACCGACCAATACCACCGCGTAGAGGTAGTCGATGCCAAACAGCAACTCGATCAGTTTGCCGGCGCCGACCATCTGCGCCACCAGGTACATCAACGCCACTGTCAGGGTGCCGAAGGCCGAGGTCAGGCGCACCGGGATTTGTTCGAGGCGATACGAAACGACGTCGGCAAAGGTGTATTTGCCGAGATTGCGCAGGCGTTCGGCGATCAGGAACAGGATGATCGGCCAGCCAGCCAACACGCCCAAGGCGTAGAGCAAGCCGTCGTAACCGTTGAGGAACATCATCGCCGAGATGCCCAGAAACGAAGCGGCGGAGATCATGTCGCCGGCAATCGCCAGACCGTTCTGGAAACCGGTCATGCCGCCACCAGCGGTATAGAAATCGCTGGTCGAGCGGGTGCGCAGCGCGGCCCAACGGGTCACGCCGAGGGTGAACAGGACGAACACCATGAACATGCCGATGGCGTTCCAGTTCAATGGGCGGGTACTCGTTTCGGCAGCGAGGGCAAGGT
Source organism: Pseudomonas sp. LBUM1652 (assembly GCF_059716105.1). Taxonomy (NCBI): domain Bacteria; kingdom Pseudomonadati; phylum Pseudomonadota; class Gammaproteobacteria; order Pseudomonadales; family Pseudomonadaceae; genus Pseudomonas; species Pseudomonas sp. LBUM1652. The sequence goes on from NZ_CP166804.1 coordinate 2,776,026, forward strand.
CCGTGACCAGCACGCCGGGGAGCAGGAAAAACGCGGCCAGACGTTTCATCGTGCGCACTCCTGCTTGAGCTTTTCGTTGAGCGGATCGATCACATTGTTGGCGCGATAGACGTAGAAACCGGTCAGGGCAAAGGCCAGCAGCACCACACCGACACCGACCAGCATGCCCACGGTGGTCACGCCGCCGCTGAGGGATTGGCCCAATGTGGCAGGGGAAAACGCCACCAGCAGGACGAAGCCGTAATAGATCACCAGCATCAATGCGGTCAGCGACCAGTAAAGGCGCTGTTTGCGGCGGACCAGCAGAATGAAGTCGGGGTGTTGGCGGATCAATTCGACGTCTTCGGGGCTCATGATCGTTTCCTTGTTTGTTGTTTTTGTTTTGGGTGGAACAGGGCAGACACACCGCCCCACTGTAGGAGTGAGCCTGCTCGCGATAGCGGTGTTTCAGGCGACATTGATGTTGAGTTTGATGGCCTCATCGCGAGCAGGCTCACTCCTACAGGTGTTGTGTTGGTCTCAGAACTGGTCGAAATCGAGCACAACCTTGTCGCTCACCGGATACGCCTGGCACGACAGCACATACCCGGCCGCCACTTCGTAGTCCTCCAGGGCATGGTTGCTGTCCATGTCGACTTCGCCTTCGATGACCTTGCACTTGCAGGTCGAGCACACCCCGGCCTTGCACGAATAGGGCAGCTCAAGACCTTGGGCGTTACCAGCGTCGAGCAGGCTCTGGCTGTTGCGCGGCAAGTCGAAGGCCACGGCGCGGCCGTCGCTGATGACGGTGATCTGGCTGGTGCCTGCGTCCAGCACTTGCGCGGCCTGACGGGCTTCGCGTTTCTGTTGGCTGCCGGCGGCGGCGAACAATTCGAAGTGGATGCGCTCGGCGCCCATGCCCTTGGCCTTGAGGCTGTCGCGCACGGTTTCAGTCATCTCTTGCGGGCCACAGATGAACGCGGCATCAAGGGCTTTGACGTCGAGCCAGCGGCTGAACAGTTGCTCGCATTTCTGCGCGTCGATGCGGCCGTTGTAGAGGTCGACATCCTGCTGCTCGCGGCTGAACACAAAAATCAGGTTCAGGCGTTGCAGGTAACGATTCTTCAGGTCTTCGAGCTGTTCGCGGAACAATGCGCCGGAGCTGGAACGGTTGCCGTATAGCAGGGTGACGCGGCTGTGCGGCTCGGTTTCCAGGGTGGTCTTGATGATCGACAGAATCGGCGTGATGCCGCTGCCGGCGGCCACCGCCAGATAGTTGCCGTGGCGTGCCGGATCCAGTTCTACGTGGAAATGCCCGGCCGGCGGCATCACTTCCAGGGTGTGCCCGGCCTGCAACTGCTCGTTGGCGAACGCCGAGAAGCGCCCGCCCGCCACGCGTTTGATTGCAATGCGCAGTTCACCGTCGTTGACCCCGGTGCAGATCGAATACGAACGACGCACTTCTTCGCCATCCATCTGCGTGCGCATCACCAGATGCTGGCCCTGGGTGAACTGAAAGCTGTCCTGCAAGTGCTGGGGAATGTCGAAAGCGATGGACACGGCGTCACGGGTTTCGCTGCGCACTTCCTTGATGGTCAGGCTATGGAATTTGCTCATTATTGTTCTCCCGACACGGCATTCGGCCGCTCAGATGCACTTGAAATAGTCGAAGGGCTCGCGGCAATCGCAGCAGCGGTACAAGGCTTTGCACGCGGTGGAACCGAACTCGCTGAGCACTTCGGTGTGGACGCTGCCGCATTGCGGGCACAGCACCGTCGGGCTTTCGCCGAGCAGCGTGCGTTTGCTGGCGCTGCCGTCCGGCGGGGCGATGCCGTAGGCGCGCAAGCGTTCGCGGCCATCGGCGGTAATCCAGTCGGTGGACCAGGCCGGGGTCAACTTGCGCTCCAGTCGTGGCGCGCTGAAACCGGCGTGTTCCAGTGCGGCGCGGATGTCGTCCTCGATCACTTCGGTGGCCGGGCAGCCGGAATAAGTTGGCGTGACCACCACGTGCAGATGCCCGGCCTGCCAATCGAGGTCGCGGACGATCCCGAGGTCGACCACGCTGACCACCGGCACTTCCGGGTCCATGACCTCGGCCAGGGTCGCCCAGGCCTTGTCCAGATCACCGCTCAGCGCTGGTCGGGCGCCGCGATCGCTGGTGATCAGCTCACCAGGTTGCATCGGGGTACGCTCGGGGCAGGAACTGCATTTCCGCCAGCAAAATGCCCAGGTGTTCGCTGTGCAGACCGCGACGGGCATTCAGGTAGAAATAGCTCGGCGCCGTCGGGACGGGCAGGGTGGCGCGGGCGAACACGGCACTGACCGTTGCTTGCCATTGCGCGGCGACAGTGGCGATGTCCGGGCTGATGCCGGCCGCGCACAGACGCTGTTCGCTGTCGTCGGCGGCGATCAGTTCGATGGTGAAACGCCAGACTTCCGGGATCGCCGTGAGCATGCGTTGATGGCTTTCTTCAGTGCCGTCGCCCATACGCTCGATCCACTCGCCGGAGCGGCGCAGGTGATAGGTGACTTCCTTGACCGCTTTGGCGGCGATCCCGGCAATGCGTTCGTCACTGGACTGGCTCAAGCCCTGCAACACCGGCAGGTGCCAGGCGTCGTAGAGGAATTGCTTGAGCATGGTCACCGCGTAGTCGCCATTCGGTTGTTCGACCAGCAGCAGGTTGCGATAGGCGCGCTCATCGCGACGGAACGCCAGGTGATCAGCGTCACGGCCGTCGTCCAACAGCTCGGCAGCGTATTCCAGCCAGTTTCGCGCCTGACCAACGAGGTCGAGGCCGACGTTCATCAGCGCCAATTCTTCTTCCAGTGCCGGGGCCTTGCCGCACCATTGGCACAGACGCTGGCCCTGGATCAGGGCGCTGTCGCCGAGGCGCAGCAGGTATTCGATCAGATCGGTTTTATCGTTCATGGTCGACCTCACATGTGTCCGACTTCGGCCGGCAGTTCGTAGAAACTGGCGTGGCGGTAAACCTTGTCGTCAGAGGGATCGAACAGCGGGTCTTTTTCATCCGGCGACGAAGCGGTGATCAGCGCTGAAGGCACCACCCACAGACTCACGCCTTCGCTGCGGCGGGTGTAGAGCTCGCGGGCGTTCTCGATGGCCATGGTGGTATCGGCGGCATGTACGCTACCGACGTGTTTATGGTTGAGGCCGTGCTTGCTACGCACGAAAACTTCGAAAAGGGTCCACTGGGACATGTCATTCACTCCACATCAGATGGCCGATCAAGCGGCGTTCTTGTTCTGTTTTTTACGAGCGTGGGCGACCGCGGCTTCGCGGACCCATGCACCGTCTTCAATGGCTTTGCGGCGGGTGGCGACGCGCTCCTGATTGCACGGGCCGTTGCCCTTGAGCACTTCGTAGAACTCGCTCCACTGGATCTCGCCGAAGTCGTAATGACCGCGCTCGGCGTTCCACTTCAAGTCCGGATCGGGGCAGGTGCAGCCGAGCAGTTCCAGTTGCGGGATGGTCTGGTCGATGAAGCGCTGGCGCAGTTCGTCGTTGCTCTGGCGCTTGATCTTCCAGGCCATCGACTGCGCGCTGTTCGGTGAGTGTTCGTCGCTCGGGCCGAACATCATCAGCGCCGGCCACCACAGACGATTGATCGCGTCCTGAACCATGTCTTTTTGCGCCTGATTGCCGTGGCGCATCATGGTCAGAAGAATTTCGTAGCCCTGGCGCTGGTGGAAACTCTCTTCCTTGCAGATCCGCACCATGGCCCGGGAGTAGGGGCCATACGAGGTGCGCTGCAACACCACCTGATTGACGATCGCCGCGCCATCGACCAGCCAGCCTACCGCGCCCATGTCGGCCCAGTTCAGCGTCGGGTAATTGAAGATGCTCGAATACTTGGCCTTGCCGCTGTGCAGCTTGGCGATCTCTTCGTCGCGATCAGCGCCGAGGGTTTCCATGGCGCTGTACAGATACAGGCCGTGACCAGCCTCGTCCTGAATCTTCGCCATCAATTGCAGTTTGCGTTTGAGCGACGGCGCACGGGTCACCCAGTTGCCTTCCGGCAGCATGCCGACGATCTCGGAGTGGGCGTGCTGGGAAATCTGCCGGATCAGCGTCTGGCGATACGCATCTGGCATCCAGTTCTTGGCTTCGATCTTGGTTTCTGAATCGATTTTTTCCTGAAAGGCGCGTTCCTCATCGGACATCTCCGAAAGGTCCTTGATGCGTTTGACGCCTGTTTCTACGAGCTGTGCGTACATTCTTGTTCTCCTGCCTCGGTTTTTTCGAAGGCATGTTCGAGGGCATGGAGAACTTTATAAGTGATACGGAAATTAATATCAAACACAAAATAACGTGTCGTATATTTTTGTGTATCGCTTCCGATCAGTGGTGAAGGGATGTTTTCTGGACAGGGTGATGGTCGCTCAGTAGCATTTGCGCCCTACGGATCTCTCCCATGCGCGTTGTTCGGCGTGGATCTCTCAAGGAATCGATATGAGCGACGTTCCCCGTGACGACAAACCCAAAGTGTTTACGCTGATAAACGGCGAAATACGCGAAAGCCAAATCAGTTTCAGCTCGGTTTCGGGCCTTGATGGTGAAATTCGCGTGCATACCGTTGAGGGCGACCGAATTGACGTGCAGGTGCCTGGAGCGAACTTCGCCCTGCGCTTCGATCTGGATGGGGTGCAGAAGGTGCCGGCGGCGGTCGAGCGCGAGCCGGCGGAAGACAAAAAGAAGTCCGCAGAACAGCCGCTGACACCGTTCAACTGGAAAACGTTGCTCATCACCTTCGTGCTGTGGAACGTCGTTGGTGTTGTGATTTCTGGTGTGGTGGGCTTGTTTGTCGCCTTGCTGTATTTCGGCTATCAGTGGCGCGAAGCGGCCAAGCGCAAGAAACAGCTGGCCGATGAGTTGGCGCCAGAGACGACTGAGGTGAAGGCGCAAGCGCAGGAAACCGGTTCGAAAATGTCCCGAGAGCGCGTACGCAAAGCGTTGTCCCGCAAACGCTGAGCGGCGAAGGCCTTGCGCCTTCGCCGCTTCTTAAGGGCCGAATCAGCCCTTGGCGCGCTTATCAATCACATGGCACGCCTTGCCTTCCGAACGCTTGATCGAGAACGGCGGCTGCAGCAATACCCGTGAACTGATCCCGATGTACGTTTTGATGTGCCGACTCAGTTCGCCGCACAAGGCCTTCTGCTGCTCGTCACTCAGGCCCTGATGCTCGGCCTTGAGTTCGACGTGGACATCGACGCTGTCCAGATTGCCGTTGCGATACAGGTGAATCTCGTAGGACTCGGACAGCTGTTTGATCTTCAGCACCTGTTCTTCAACTTGAGTCGGGAACACGTTGACGCCACGGATGATCAGCATGTCGTCGCTGCGCCCGGTGATCTTGTCGATGCGGCGCATCGGGCGTGCGGTGCCGGGCAGCAGGCGGGTGAGGTCGCGGGTGCGATAGCGGATCATCGGCAGGGCTTCTTTGCTCAGCGAGGTGAACACCAGTTCGCCCATCTGCCCGTCCGGCAACACTTCGCCGGTAATCGGATCGATGATTTCCGGGTAGAAATGGTCTTCCCAGATCGTCGGGCCGTCGCGGGTTTCCGCGCATTCCATGGCCACGCCCGGGCCCATGATTTCCGAGAGGCCGTAGATGTCGAGGGCGGTGATGCCCAGGCGTGCTTCGATGGCGCTGCGCAGTTCAGCGGTCCATGGTTCGGCGCCGAAGATACCCAGGCGCAGGGCCAGTTTGTGCGGGTCGATGCCTTGGCGTTCGATCTCGTCGGCGATGTTGAGCATGTACGACGGCGTGACCATGATGATGTCGGGCTGGAAATCCTTGATCAGTTGCACTTGTTTTTCGGTCTGGCCGCCGGACATCGGGATCACCGTGCAGCCCAGACGCTCGGCTCCGTAGTGCGCGCCCAGACCGCCGGTGAACAGGCCATAGCCATAGGAAATATGCACCTTATCGCCGCGTCGACCGCCACCAGCGCGGATCGAACGGGCAACGATGTTGGCCCAGGTGTCGATGTCGTTCTGGGTGTAACCAACCACCGTCGGTTTGCCGGTGGTCCCGCTGGAGGCGTGCAGACGCACGACGTCATGCATCGGCACGGCAAACATGCCGTAGGGGTAGTTGTCGCGCAGATCGGATTTGGTGGTGAACGGAAACTGCGCCAGATCGTCCAGCGAACGAATGTCGTCCGGGTGTACGCCTAGCGCGTCGAAGCGTTGGCGGTACAGCGGCACGTTGTTGTACGCGTGGTTGAGGCTCCAGCGCAGGCGTTCGAGTTGATGCTGGCGCAATTGATCGACGCTGGCGGTTTCCAGCGGATCCAGTTCAGGGTTGAGCACGGCTTGGGCAATTGGCATGTTCATGACTTCACTCGAATTATTTTTGTGTTTCAGCCCCGTGCTTGCGGGGCGCTGAGTGCATGCCCCAAGGATACCGCTCGGCACCTCGGGAATCGCGGTTCTTTAGTCGGACAAGCGTTCGATCACCAACGCAATGCCCTGGCCGACGCCGATACACATGGTGCACAGCGCATAACGGCCACTACGTTCTTCCAGTTCATGCAGGGCAGTGGTGACCAGTCGTGCGCCACTCATGCCCAGCGGATGACCGAGGGCGATGGCGCCGCCGTTCGGGTTGACCCGCGGATCGTCGTCGCCCAGACCCAGCTCACGCAGCACTGCCAAGCCCTGGGCGGCGAAGGCTTCGTTGAGCTCGATAACGTCCATATCGGCAAGACTCAGGTTGGCCAGTTCCAGCACTTTGCGCGTGGCTGGCACCGGGCCGATGCCCATGATTCGTGGTTCGACCCCGGCGGTGGCCATCGCCACCACACGGCCACGGGCCTTCAAGCCGTAGCGCTGGGCGGTTTGTGCATTGGTCAGCAGCAGGGCGCAGGCGCCGTCGTTGACCCCGGACGCGTTGCCGGCGGTGACGCTGCCACCTTCACGGAATGGCGTACCGAGTTTTTGCAGTTGTTCAAGCGTGGTGTCGCCGCGCGGGTGCTCGTCGTGCTCGACCACTTTGGCCGGGCCTTTGCGCTGCGCGATTGCCACGGCGACGATCTCTTTGGCCAGACGTCCATTGGCCTGCGCCGCTGAAGCGCGCTGTTGGCTACGCAGGGCGAAGGCGTCCTGATCAGCACGGGAAATGTTGAACTGTTCGGCGACGTTCTCGGCGGTCTCCGGCATCGAGTCGATCCCGTAGGCTTTCTTCATCAAGGGATTGACGAAACGCCAGCCGATGGTGGTATCGAACAGCTCCGCCGAACGCGAAAACGCAGTGTCAGCCTTGCCCATCACCAACGGCGCGCGGGACATCGATTCGACACCGCCGACCAGCATCAATCCTGCTTCACCGGTGCGAATCGCCCGCGCGGCAGTGCCGATGGCATCCAGACCGGAGCCGCACAAACGGTTGAGCGTGGTGCCCGGCACGCTGACCGGCAGCCCGGCCAGCAGCGCCGACATACGCGCGACGTTGCGGTTGTCTTCGCCGGCCTGATTGGCGCAGCCGTAGATCACATCGTCGACTTGATTCCAGTCCACTTGCGGGTGGCGGCGCAGCAATTCACGCAGCGGCACGGCACCGAGGTCGTCGGCGCGCACGCTGCTCAAGGCTCCGGCGTAGCGCCCGATCGGGGTGCGGACGGCGTCGATGATCAGAGCGTCATTCATGGGGAATCTCCTGCGCCAGCACCGTGCCGCGCACTTTGTAGGATTTGCCGTGGAACAGGGCGATCAACTGGCCCTGCTGGTTTTCGATGCGAACGTCGTAATTGCCGGTGCGGCCCGAGCGCGATTGTTCGGTGCAGCGTGCGGTCAGGGTGTCGCCCAAGTGGGCAGGGGCGATGTAATCGATGCTGCAACCGATCGCCACAGTGGCGTCGTTGTAGCTGTTGCAGGCAAAGGCGAACGCCGAGTCGGCGAGGGCGAACAGAAAACCTCCGTGGCAGGTGCCGTGGCCCTGGATCATGTCGGCGCGCACGCCCATGCCGAGGGTGCAACTGCCGGGCGCGGCGCTGATCAGGCGAATGCCCATGCCCTGAGTGGCGGCGTCACGCTCGAGCATCGTTTGCGCGCAGCGACTGGCGAGGCTCATGGCTTCAAGGCTGGTCATGAAATGTGCTCCCTTCGGCGACTTTGCGGCGCAACAGCAGCGATGGCCGGTAGCGCTCTTCGCCGTAAGTGGCTTGCAGGTTGTCGAGGACGCGGGTGATCTGCGCGAGTCCGATTCGGTCAGCCCAGGCCAGTGGGCCTTGCGGATAATTGACGCCGGCGCGCATCGCCAGATCGATATCCGCGGCCGTGGCGACGTCGTGCAGCACGGTGTCGGCAGCTTCGTTGGCGAGCATGGCGACGGTGCGCAACACGGCCAGCCCCGGTGTGTCGCTGAGCAGGCTGACGTGCAGGCCGGCGCGTTGCAGCAGGGCGACGCCTTGATCGCGAGCGCTGTCGCTGATGTCCGCCGAACAACTGATGGCGATGCGTTTGGCTGTGGCGTAATCGAAGGCCAGATCGATCAGGATCAGGTTGCGCAGGCCGTCTTCATTGGCGCGTTGGCTGGCCATGCGGCCGTCGCTCAGGGCCAGGATGGCGTCGCCGACTCTCAGCAAGCCGCTGCCGTCACGCTGGGTGACGTTGGTTTTCAGGCGCGGGATCAAGTCGTTCAGGGCGCCCAAATCGCCTTCCACCACGCAGTTGTCGACAATCGCATCGCTGCTTATGGATTGCGCGTCAGGACGCTGCGCACCCTCGCTGTAGTCGTAGAAACCACGACCGCTTTTGCGCCCGAAGCGTCCGGCATCCACCAGTTCCTGTTGGATCAGCGACGGTTGAAAACGGGTGTCGCCGTAATAGGCGTCGAACACCGAACAGGTCACCGCATAATTCACATCGTGGCCGATCAGGTCGGTGAGTTCGAACGCGCCCATGGCGAAGCCGCCGGCGTCACGCATCATTGCATCAAGGGTGGCGCAATCGGCGGCGCCTTCCTGCAACAGGCGCAGGCTTTCGGCGTAGAACGGCCGCGCCACACGGTTGACGATAAAACCCGGCGTCGAGCGGGTGTGTACCGGTTGTTTGCCCCAGGCTTTTGCCGTGTCAAACAAGGTGCTGGCGAGCGCGGGATCGCTGGCCAGACCGGAGACGATTTCCACCAGCGGCATCACGGGCGCGGGGTTGAAAAAGTGCAGGCCGAGCAAGCGCTCCGGGCGTTTCAGGCCGGCGGCGATGCGCGTGATCGACAGCGAAGAGGTGTTGCTGGCGAGGATGCAGTGTTCGCCGCACAGGCTTTCCAACTGAGCGAAGAGTGCGTGTTTGACCTCAAGGTTTTCGACAATCGCTTCGATGATCAGCGTGCAGTCGGCCAGCGCTTCGATGGCCTCTACGGCTTGTAAACGAGCAATGATTGCTGCTCGTTCGGTGGGGGCAAGTTTGCCTTTCTCGACGCGTTTGCCGAGTTGTCGGTCAATGCCATCAATGGCTTTAGCAGCCGCGCCCGGACGGTTGTCCAGCAGCAGCACTGGATGCCCGGCCTGCGCGGCGACCTGAGCGATGCCGGCGCCCATTGCGCCGGCACCGATTACGGCGATTTGTGCGTTGCGGTTGAGAGCGTTCATGTTCAGCGACCCTTGAACGCAGGTGTGCGTTTGTCCATGAATGCGCTGACGCCTTCGCGGTAATCCTCGCTGCGCCCGGCCAGGCGTTGCAGATCGCGCTCAAGCTCCAGTTGTTCGTCAAAGGTGTTGCTGAGGCTGGCATTGAGGCTGCGTTTGATCAGCGCCAGACCGTAAGTCGGTTGCGTGGCCAAGTGACGGGCGAGGGTCAGGGCTTCGTCGCGCAACTGAGCATCGTCAACGCAGCGATAGATCAAACCCCATTGCTCGGCTTGTTCGGCGCTCAAGCGATTGCCAAGCAGGGCCAAAGCCTTGGCGCGGGCCATGCCGACCAGTCGTGGCAAGGTCCAGGTGCCGCCGGAATCCGGGATCAGACCGATTTTGCAAAACGCCTGAATAAAACTCGCAGAACGCGCCGCCAGCACCAGATCGCAGGCCAGCGGAATGTTCGCCCCGGCCCCGGCTGCCACGCCGTTGACTGCGCAAATCACCGGCATCGGCAGATCACGCAACTGGCGAATCAGCGGGTTATAGAAGGTCTCGATGGACACGCCCAGATCCGGCGCCTCATTGCCCGGCGCCACATTGCGGTCGCTCAGGTCTTGCCCGGCACAGAAGCCGCGACCTTCGCCGGTCAGTAGCAGCACGCGCACTTCAGGGGTCTGCCGCACCTGCTTCAGCGCTTCTTTGACTTCCAGGTGCATGGCGGTGTTGAAGCTGTTTAGCTGCTCGGGCCGGTTGAGGCTGAGCAAGGCGACGCCGGCCTCGATGGAAAACAGGATGTGTTCGAAGTTCATGGGCAGGGTTCTCCGGGAGGTCGTTCGATTCGGTTACTGGCCGCGAAACTGCGGCGCTCGTTTGTCCTGAAAGGCGCGGATGCCTTCATCGCGATCGGCGGTACCGGCCAGCAACGTGAAGGCATGGCGCTCGAAACGCAGGCCGCTGGCCAGATCGGTGTCCATCGCCTTGAGCAGCGCTTCCTTGGCCAGACGCACGGCCAGCGGTGCCTTGGCGGCGATGGCGTGGGCGATCTGCAGGGCGCGTTCGACGGTGAATTCCGGTTGGGTGATTTCGCTGACCAGGCCTGCGCGCAGGGCGTGGCGGGCGTCGATGGCCTCGCCGGTCAAAACCATTTGCATCGCCAGTGACTTGCCGACCGCACGCAACAAGCGTTGGGTACCGCCCGCGCCGGGCATGATTCCGAGGTTGATTTCCGGCTGGCCGAAACGCGCGTCTTCGCCGGCAATCAGGATGTCGGCGTGCATTGCCAACTCGCAGCCGCCGCCGAGGGCGAAGCCGTTGACGGCGGCGATCAGCGGTTTGCTGAAGCGGGTGATGATTTGCCATGAGGCCTGGCGCGGGTCGTTGAGGATGCCGACCAGATCGCGCTCGGCCATTTCCTTGATGTCGGCGCCGGCGGCAAAGGCTTTGCGGCTGCCGGTCAGGACTACGGCGCGGGTATTCGGGTCGGCCTCAGCGATGCTCAGTTCGGCGGCGAGTTCGCCGAGCAGTTCGGTATTGAGGGCATTCAACGCCTGCGGACGTTGCAGGGTGATCAGGCGCACAGCTTGCAGCTGTTCAACGGCCAGGGTTTGAGGCATGGCAAAGGCCCTCACGGTGTGCGCTCGGCTGCTGCCGGCTTGTTGTTGGTTCGACGTCGGGCGTCGGTTTTGCCGAAGTATAGACTTAACGTGATACGCAAAAGCAACAATGAAATGCTATTAATGTGTCTCAAATAGAATTTCGTCCGATCTATCACTTTCTGGTTTAGCTCGTTTCGTATTAATCAAATTATTGATAAATAACGAATAAATACTAGATTGTTTAAGGGTTTACGGGCGACAAGCGGTGGCTCTATAAAGCGATACGCTTTTACAGCTTTTATGTCGTGAAACGATGTGATACAAAACAAGCCTGTTTGCGCATCGCTTTGCGTATCTCACTGCACAACGTCCGGCAAAGGAGCCTGCGATGACCTGTTACAGCCTTGATGGACTGACTCCGGTGGTCGACCCAACCGCCTATGTGCATCCGTCCGCCGTGCTGATCGGCGATGTGATCATCGGGCCGCACTGTTACGTCGGGCCGCTGGCGAGTTTGCGTGGCGACTTCGGCCGCATCGTTCTGGAAGATGGCGCCAACCTGCAGGACACCTGCGTGATGCACGGCTTTCCCGACAGCGACACCGTGGTCGAACGCAACGGCCACATCGGCCACGGCGCGGTGTTGCACGGTTGCCGGATCGGCGCCGATGCACTGGTGGGCATGAATGCAGTAGTGATGGACAACGCGCGGATCGGAGCACGGTCGTTCGTGTCGGCAGCGGCGTTTGTGAAGGCAGGGTTCGAATGCCCCGAGCAGTCGCTGGTGATGGGCGCGCCGGCCAGTATCAAGCGTGAACTCAGCGACCAGGAAGTGGCGTGGAAGCAGGCCGGTACGCGTGAGTATCAGGAACTGGCCCAGCGTTGCCTGACGCAGATGCGAGTCTGCGAACCGTTGAGCGAGCCAGAGCCGAATCGGCCACGGATCAGCGACAGCGGATTGCGGCCCAAGAACAGTTCACTATGAACACCACCCGTTTCGATTCGGTATATTCCTTTCTTTTTTTCAACCCGGTACGCCCATGTCATCCCTGACACCTTTGAACCATCTGATTACCCGCTTCCAGGAGCAGACGCCGATCCGCGCCAGTTCCTTGATCATCACGCTGTACGGGGATGCCATCGAACCCCACGGCGGCACGGTGTGGCTGGGCAGTCTGATTCAGTTGCTGGAGCCGATCGGCATCAACGAGCGCCTGATCCGTACCTCAATCTTTCGTCTGACCAAGGAAGGCTGGCTGACCGCCGAGAAAGTCGGCCGGCGCAGTTATTACAGCCTCACCGGCACTGGCCGGCGGCGTTTCGATAAAGCCTTCAAACGGGTTTACAGCTCAACCGTGCCGGCGTGGGACGGTTCGTGGTGCCTGGCGATGCTCACGCAGTTGAGCCAGGACAAGCGCAAGCAGGTGCGCGAAGAGCTCGAATGGCAAGGTTTTGGTGCGATTTCCCCGGCGGTGCTGGCGTGCCCACGCAGTGATCGCGCGGACGTCAACGCCACGTTGCAGGACCTCGGCGCGCTGGAAGATACCATCGTTTTTGAAACCACCGCACAAGACGTGCTGGCCTCCAAAGCCCTGCGGGCGCAGGTGCGCGAGAGTTGGAGCATCGAGGAACTGGCGGCGCACTACAGCGAGTTTATCCAGTTGTTCCGACCGCTCTGGCAAGCGCTTCGCGAGCAGGAAAACCTGCTGCCGGCAGACTGTTTCATGGCACGTCTCCTGCTTATTCACGAATACCGCAAACTGCTGCTGCGCGACCCGCAACTGCCGGACGAATTGCTCCCCGGCGACTGGGAAGGTCGCGCGGCGCGGCAGTTGTGCCGCAACATTTACCGTTTGATCTACGCCAAGGCCGAAGAGTGGCTGAACACTGCGCTGGAGACTGCCGACGGGCCGTTGCCGGACGTCGGCGAGAGTTTCTATCGACGCTTTGGTGGCTTGAAATAATCGCCACAGCGAGGGAGCCGCACTGTTCAGGAAGAACGCTTGGATTGACGTAGATAATAAAAACAAGCCTGCGTGAGGCCAGACATGATTCCTTCAACTGCACAACGCCGTGACGGCTTCGATCAGTGGATCCATCAGATCAACCAGATCTGCGGCGCCTTCAACGCGCAAACCCTCGGTGCCGGTTTTACCGGGCGCATTCGTGAGTACCAGAGCGGTGCGCTCAAGCTCAGTTTTGTCGACGCCTGCCAGGCGCGGCTGTATCGCACGCCGGCGGAAATCGCCGCGGGCGAGGGCGGCAAATACTTTGCCGTGTTTCAGCTCGAAGGCTCGGCGGGCATGGCCCAGGGCGACAACAAAGCCCTGCTGTCGGCCGGGGATATCACCCTGATCGACGCCTCCCGGCCGAGCGATTTCACCTACCACGAGAACTCCCGGCAGTTGTCGCTGATTCTGCCGACTCATCTGGTGGAGAAGACCCTGCGCTTCAATCAGGTCAAGTGCGGTCACCGCATCCCGGCGAGCTCCCCGATGGCCATGCTTTCGCATCATTTGATCCTCGATGCCACCCGTCAGAAGAACCTTAGTTTGAGTGAAAGCGAAGCGACGCTGGAGGCAATTGTCAGCCTGTTGCGCCCGGCGATCAGCCAAAGCGAAGACTGCAGCGATCTGCATGAACGGATCTTCCAGAAAACCCTGGCGTGCATTGACGAGCACATTCGTTGCGAAGAACTGTGCCCGGAATGGCTGGCGCGGGAAGTCGGGATGTCGGTGCGCGGGCTGTACCGGATTTTCGCGAAGAAGGGCCTGGTGGTGGCCCGTTACATCAAGAATCGACGGCTGGACTTGTGCGCCGAATCCCTGCGTCAGTCGGGGGGCGAGCAGAAGCTGTCGGTGCTCGGTTACTCGTGGGGCTTTACCGATTCGAGCCATTTTTCCACGGCGTTCAAATCGCGCTTCGGCATTGCGCCTGGGGAGTACCGCAAGCAGCACGCTTGAGGTTCAGTCGTTCATGCCGTCATCGATTGCGATGCCTTGGGCGCGCATTTCCTTAATCAGCTGTGCTCGCGTGCCGGGCAGGTTGAGCATGGTTTCGTGGCGCAACTGCGCGACTTCGTCGGCGCTGTACGGCGGGTAATTCTTCGGCGCACTGGCACCGGCCATGCCGTCCTCGCGGAGCAGCCAGTTGAGCAGGTCGGCCAGTTGCGCGTTGTTCAGCGCGGACTGCGACATGCCGGGGACGCGCACCAGAAACTCACGGCCGCCGGGGACTTTCAGGAAGTTGCCGACAAAACCGGCCATACGCGGCGTGTCGTTGGCGGCCGAGCCTGTACCGTCGGGCAAGTGGCAACCGGCGCATTGCAGTTGGTAGTTCACGCCGACGCTGTAATTGGCCTGAGCGATGGGGGTTTGTGGCGCCTCGTTGCCCGGCGCGTGGCGTTGGTTCGGGTTGGGGATGGCGCGGGCGTAGACCGACGGTGCGGCTATCGCCAGCGCCAGACCAAGAATGAGCAAGTGACGCATGACAACTCCTTCAAAATTCACACAACACCCCTGTGGGAGCGAGCCTGCTCGCGAAGACGCCGGCACATCCAATAGAGCTGTCGCCTGAAACACCGCTTTCGCGAGCAGGCTCGCTCCCACAGGGGAAAGTTGCTGCGCTCTGGTCAGACAGCTACACCCCGAATAATCGAAACCGTGCAGTGATAGATGTGCGATTTCGCCGCCAGGCACCAGTTCACGTCGTTGTTGTTGAACGGCCGGTACGCAGGTTCTTCACTGTCATTACGTGTACACGCGCACTGCGCACAGCTCTGCTTACCGCAGCAGTCGTTGTACGAAATGATGTAGTCCTTGCCATCCGCCGGGTTGCGGCAGGTGCCGATCCAGGTCACTTGCGAGGCTTCGGTGCCCGGCGGGCACGACGTCACTGAACCGCCGCAGCAACTGCACAGAAAGCCGTCGATCGAGCAGTAGCGCCAGTAGTCGCAACTGTTCGGATCACCCGGATCGCCAGCCTTGGGATTGTCCGCCGCCAGTGCCTTGCTGGTGCGATCCAGCGGCAACAGCAGCGGCAGTGCGGCGCCGGCGACCATCAGCGAACCCATGCGCGCCAGCAGTTTGCGTCGCGACGTGGTGTCGGCCACTCGGCGGGCCGAGCGTTCGAACAACAGATCCAGAATTTTCATCAGTCTCTCCCCGCTCAGTGGCTATGGCCGTGGCTGTGGTGATGCGGCTGTGGCTGGCTGTTGAGGTAGTCCTGCAATGTCGCGCTTTGCAGGTGTTCGACCTCGAACAGGCTGTCCAGATGCTCGCGGGAATTGACCAGGCCTTTGGCGCGCAAAGTGCCGGTCTTGTCGATCAGCGCGGCGTAGGGCAGCTTGCCGATCTGATAGGTCATGCCCACTTCGGGGCCGACTACGTAGGTGACGTCGTCGAGTTTGTGTTCGCGGATCAGTGCTTGCTGGGCCTCCATGTCGCCGTCGCTGATGAACACCACGTCGAGGCGGTCAGCTTGCTGTTTAGCGATGGATTTGATCGCCGGCAACAGCGATTTGCAGATCGGGCAGGTCGGCGAGAGGAAGAACAGCAACTGGTTCTTTTCCCCGGCGTAACCGAAGTTGACCGGGCGCCCGTGGCGATCGGCGGCGGTGACTTGCGGTGCGGCTTCATTGACTGCGACGCCTTTATCGACCATCAGCGCACCGGCCGGGGCAATGCGCCCGTGCAGCACGCCAATCTGCCGCACCAGCCCCATCACCGCGAACGCCAGGGCAATCAGTAGCACCCACAGCAACACATTGGAAATCATCAGACCTTCCATAAATCACCTACCAATCAATTTGAGCAGAAGAGGGGAGTTAGCCAGCAAGCCATCAGCGGCGGCGTAGATCAGCAGCGCCACGGCACTGGCCGCGACAGTGACGAAACTGTCGAACAGATTCAGGTCGCGAACCAGCGGCGTCGCGCTGGCCAGTAGCGCCAAGGCAATCAACACTGCGTTGCGCAGCAGCAAAACCGGACGCAGCGGTTGCACCTGATCGGGCCCTGCGCAGCCGCAATCGATGTCACGACGACCGCGCCACAGATTGATGCCGATGGCCGCCGCATATAGGGCGATCAGCGCCGCCGCCACCCATGCTGCCGGGCCGCGACTGAGGGGAACCAGCAGGGCAAAAGCGATCAAAAGTTCCAGCAACGGAACCACTCGCCCAACCGGACGAACCAGCGACTCGGGCAGCAGTTGATAGTCAGCCAGTTGCCGGGCGAAGCGGGCCGGCGCGCGTAGCTTGTGGGTTGCGGCGCTGGCCAGCAGCACCGCAACCGCGAGCGCACTGGCAAGGATGAAAATCGGGTCAATCGTCATGGCGGCAACCCCTTAATAGCTCATGACCTGAGTCGCGGTTTTGGCGACTTTCGGCATGCTTGCGCTGAGCGTGTTGGTGGTCAGGTCGAAGATCTGCAAGCCGCCCTCGATATCGGCGCCAAGCAGCAGTGGTTTGTCATCACCAGTGGCTTGCAGACTCCACACCGGTTTCGGTGCTTCGAGGGTCGCGAGTTTCTTTCCGGTCTTGAGATCGAAGGCCCAGATCAACGTGCTTGGGTCTTCCCACTTCATCGCTTCGTGGGCGTCGTGCATCAGCACGTACAAGCGATCGAGCTTTGGCGCGACCGCCATCAGTTGCCAGCCACCGGGTGCCCAACCGGTTTTCTTCTCGGCGTCGTTGACCAGCGACCACGACGGCAGGATCTTCGGTGCATCGCCGGCAAAGTCGACCGGGCGCACGGTGCCGGTGGTGGTAACGAAGTAGTAGGTGTCGCCGACGTTCACCGCGCGCTCGTTGAGCTTCTCGGCGTTCGGGTCGAAGAACGGCGTGCGGCTGCGCGCGGTTTCCTGGCCTTGATCGTTGAGCGTGACCACTTGCAGGCTGCCGTCGCCGCACAACGAAGCGAAGCGACGATTGCCCACCGGGTAATTGAGCACGCAACCGGGAATCGCGATTTCGCTGCTGACGGCCCGAGCCTGGGTGTCGACCACGGTCACCGAGGTCGACGGGGTGAAGTTGTAGACGTAGACGAAACGGTCATCGCCGCTCGGTTTCAGGCCATAGCGCTGGGTCAGGGATTCGGCGCGTTTGCTCGGGATCACCACTTCCCAGGACGGCGACAGGGTCGAGGTGTCCCATGCAGTCAGCACGTCGGTGCGCGTGCCGCGAGTGCCGCGCGAATAGAACAGGTCGGCGCTGAACAGGGTTTTGCGGTCGTGGCTCAGGGCCGACGGCGCGGCAAAACCGGTGGGCACCATGCCGAGAATTCTTTTCTGGTCGGGGTCGACCACGGTGACGCGGCCCATCACGAAGTTTTCGAATTCGACGTCAACCACATAGGCGCGATGCGCCTCGGGCGGGAACGCGAGCGTGGTCTGGCCGATGGTGTCGGGCGGCAGTTCGGCGCGGGCGCTGTTCAAGCCGAGCAGCAACAGGCTCAAGCCCAGCGCTGACGGTACGGTGATCCGGTTGGTTCGCATTGAAGGGGAACTCCCTGACTGGTGCCCTGAATAGTGGGTGCCAGTGGATTTTGCCTCTGCGCAAGAATCGGGGAATTGCTGTGTCTGCCAAGTGCTTGTGTGTTTGTGCCAGTGTCGTGCGGCGCAATTGGCAGCCGCGCCAAAGCGACTGGCAGACAGGGCAAAACCCGTGTCGTCGCAAGCCCCGACAATCGACACAAATCCCTGTGGGAGCGAGCTTGCTCGCGATGGCGGTCTGGCATTCAACATTGATGGCGACTGACACGCCCTCATCGCGAGCAGGCTCACTCCTACAGGTGACGGTGGGTATTCAATAATTTTCGGGTTGGTCTTCTATGTTCACTCCGCTCAGATTTGCCTTCGCTTCTTTGTTTTCCCTGACAGTGGCCCAAGCCGCCATCGCCGCCGATTGCGCGCCCGACACCCGTCATGGCGCTCAGGTCTTTGCCACTGAATGCGGTGTCTGTCATGCGGTAAAAAAAGACGTCACCGGGATGATGGGGCCGAACCTCAACGGCGTGATCGGGCGAAAATCCGGTTCCCTGGCGGGCTTCAGTTATTCCCCGGCGATGCGCAACAAAGATGTCAGCTGGCAAGCCGAAACCATCGCCGAACTGATCACCCAGCCCCAGGCCTACGTGCCCGGGACCTACATGCCTTATATGGGCCTGGCTTCGGCAGACGACCGTCAGGCCGTGGTGTGTTTCCTCAAATCCAAGGAGGCTTTATGAGCAACGTTGAAGTGCTGCCGCAGGTCGCGGCGTTCATTGATCGTCGGCATGGCTGCTTTATCGATGGTGAATGGCAATTCGCTGAAGGCCCGACGATTGCCGTGGTCAATCCCGCCAGCGGCCAGACCTTGTGTGAAACGCTGGATGCCCCGGCGCAACTGGTCGAGCGCGCCGTGCAGTCGTCCCATGCCGCGTTCAAGTCCGGCATCTGGTCGGGGCTGCGGCCGGCGGATCGCGAGCGCATCCTGCTGAACTTCACTCGTCTGGTCGAAGAGCACGGCGAAGAGCTGGCGCAACTGGAAACCCTGAGTCAGGGCAAGTCGATCAACATGGCCCGCGCACTGGATGTGAACGCCACGGTGGAGTTCATGCGCTACATGTCAGGCTGGGCGACCAAGATCGAAGGGCAGACCTTTGACGTGTCGATTCCGTTGCCGCCTGGCACGCGTTTCACCACGTTTACTAAACGCGAACCCGTGGGCGTGGTGGTCGGCATCGTGCCGTGGAATTTCCCGTTGATGATCGCGGCGTGGAAGTTGATGCCGGCGCTGGCCACCGGTTGCACGGTGATCATCAAACCGGCAATGGAAACACCGCTGACGGCGCTGCGTCTGGCGGAATTGGCCGTTGAAGCAGGCATTCCGGCAGGTGTGTTCAATGTGGTCACGGGCGGCGGTGCTTCAGTGGGCGGTGCGCTGACTGCGCATCCGCTGGTGAGCAAAGTGTCGTTCACCGGTTCCACCGCCGTGGGCAAAACCGTTGGAGTGGCGTGCATGGCCAACATGACCCGTTTTGCGCTGGAACTGGGCGGCAAGAACCCGATGATTCTGCTGGCCGATGCCGACCTCGACAAAGCCATTCAGGGCGCGCTCCTCGGTGGTTTGCTCAATAACGGTCAGGTGTGTGCGGCGGCTTCACGCTTCTATGTGCATCGCTCGATCCACGACCCATTTGTCGAAGGGCTAGCGGCGGCAGTGTCAGCGTTGCCGATCGGTGCGGGCATGGACGGCGACGCGGCGATCAATCCGTTGGTGTCGCACAAGCAGCAACAAAGTGTGCTCAAGCACATCGAACTGGCGCGGCGCGAAGGTGCGCGGGTGGTCTGCGGCGGCGAGTTGCTGGATCGCGAAGGCTTCTACGTGCAGCCGACGGTGCTGGCGGATGTCGATCACAGCATGAGCGTGGCGCGCGAAGAGGTGTTCGGGCCGGTGTTGGCGGTCATCGCGTTTGATGATGAGGACGAGATGATTGCACTGGTTAACGACAATCCCTACGGCCTGGCGGCGAGTCTGTGGACCAATGATCTGAGTAAGGCGATGAACCTTGTGCCGCGCATCGAGGCCGGTACGGTGTGGGTCAATGCCCACGTACTGCTCGATCCGGCGATGCCGTTTGGCGGGGTCAAGCAATCGGGGATGGGCCGCGAGTTTGGCCGGACGGTGATCGAGGCTTATACCGAACTGAAATCCGTCTGTATCGCGCATTGATTACAGGCAACAAATAACCTGGACAGGCCAATCACCCTTCAGCATTCGTCGACTTGATCAGGTTGTTACGCAATTTCACGATCGATTGCTGCATCTGCGTGAACTCGTCCACGGTCAGCCCGGTTGCGTCGAACAGGCTGCTGCCCGAGGACACGTTGCGCAGGTCTTTGCCACTTTGGGTCAAGCCAATCCGCACCTGACGCTCGTCCGCCGGGTCGCGTTGACGTTGCAGATAACCCATGGCTTCGAGTTTTTTCAGGATCGGGGTGAGGGTGTTGGATTCCAGGAACAGCTTTTCGCCGAGACTGCCGACCGTTTGGTCGTCCTGTTCCCAGAGTGCAACGATGGTGATGTATTGGGTGTAGGTCAGGCCGAGCCGTTCGAGGATCGGTTTGTAGGCCTTGCCGAACGCGAGGTTGGTCGAATAGACGGCAAAGCACAGGAAGTCGCTGAGTTTGAGATCGTTGGGGGCCAAGGTGTTTTTCATGTTCATCCTCGTGGGTCTGCTGAACCGTTGAAACGTATGGGGCGAACTATACGTCGGATGCGATTTTATCGGGAGTGCTGCTGGTGTTTGAAACGCCAATCGGTTCGCCCGTGAACGCAAGGCGAACCGATTGCATCTCTATCCTATGCGCCTATATCGCATGCGATGTATTTGGCTGACTAAAATCATTCGGTGATGACATTCAACGCCACATCGATGTTGCCGCGAGTGGCTTTCGAGTAGGGGCAGATCTGGTCAGCGGTGTGCGCCAAAGTTTTCGCGATGTCGTCGGCAATGCCCGGTACGCGCAGGGTCAGACGAGCCTGAAGGAAGTAGGCCGGGCCTGTCTGGCCGAGGTCGACTTCGATGTCCACGGACATGTCGGCCGGCAGCACCACATTCAGGTCATTGGCGACCAGGCCGACCGCGGCGGTGTAGCAAGCGGACCAGGCGCCGGCAAACAGTTGCTCGGCAGTTGGGTGCGGCAGGGCGTTGGCAAACACATGGGCCGGTTTGGCGCTGCCCGGCGACGACAGTTGAATGTCGAGGTTACCGTTGTGACCGCGCGAAGTGATGCCGGCGCTGGCAGCGGTGGTGTGGGTTTTGCCGGTGGCCAGGACTTTTTCGATTTTGCTCATGGGATTAATCCTCAAAGACATAATGATTGGAGTTGTTATCGCATGCGGTTAGATCGCATGCGATGTAATAATAATCCTCTTGCCCCAGAGTTCTGTCAACCCGCTCGGCAGGCCCCACGCGACGAGTGGTAAACGTTTCCTTCGCGCAAAAAAAACGGGGCGGCCTGATAACGATCAGGCCGCCCCGCGGGTTTTTCAGTCAGTTAGATCAATGCATTTTGCTGTGATCGTGACCTTGCATGTTGGTCAGCGAACGCACGGCGGCCTTCACTTCAACGGTTTCTTTCTCGCCTTTGGCGTTTTCCACGGTCAGGGTCAACGGCACGGTTTCGCCTTCTTTCAACTGACCGGTCAGGCCCATCAGCATGACGTGGTAGCCGTTTGGATCAAAGCTGACGGCTTTGCCGGCTGGCAGGTCGACCGATTTCACCGGGCCCATGCTCATGACGTCATTCTTCATGGTCATTTCGTGGATCTGCACGTCTTTGGCCACCGGGGTCGCGACGCTGAGCAGCTTGCTGTCGCTGTCGGCGGTCACGGTCATGAACGCGCCACTGGCGGACTGGGTCGGCACGGTCGCACGTACCCAGGCGTCGCTGACGGTGGTTTGTGCCGACGCCTGAAAAGCCAGGCCCAGCAGGGACAGACCGAACACGACGCGTTTGATGTTGTTCAGAACGGGGTGCATCAGCAAACCTCCATAACAGTAAGCAAATCTTCCGTGCATTCTTCTGCCGAAAGCGATGTGGACAGACCCAGGCGCAGCTCGCCGCGCGAGTCATAAACGTAACTGGTGGCGGTGTGCGAGATGGTGTAGGTGTCGCCGGCCGGCACCTTCTCGAAGAACACGTCGAATTCCTTGGCCGTGGCCTTGGTTTCCTCAAGCGTGCCGTACAGCGCGACGAAGGTAGGGTCGAAGGCTTTCATGTAGGCGTCGAGGATTTCTGGCGTGTCGCGCTCGGGGTCGAGGCTGATGAAGATCACCTGCAAGCGATCACCATCCTTGCCCATCAGTTTTTTGATTTTGGCCGCGCGGGCCAGTGTGGTGGGGCAGATTGCCGGGCACTGGGTGAAGCCGAAGAACACCATCGGCATCAAACCGCGAAAGCTCGACAGCGTCATGGTTTCGCCGTCGGTGTTCTTCAGTTTGAAGGTGCGTCCCATGATCTTGTTACTCAGATCCTTGCCGTACTTGTACGACAGTTGGCCGCGGGTGTCGCAGCCGGCGAGCAGGCCGAGCCCGAGCACGCCCATTCCCGCAAGTACCTTGCGGCGAGTCAACAAAGCCGTCATCTAATACCGCCTTTTGCAGCCCGTCAGTCGGCAGGACTGGCGAGGGGTTAACCGTAAAAGCGGCGCATGATACCAAACTGAACCGGCGAGTCGGTTTTCGATCGGCTGACAGGGTGTCGCAGGGCGACAAAAGGTGTAAGAAAAAGTGACGAGTACTTACTGAATCGTCGCCTCTGCCGCCCGCCAGCCGCCGCCCAGAGCGGTGTACAGATTCACCTCGGCGACCAGTTGCGCCAGGCGATCAGTGATCAAGCCTTGCTGCGAACTGAACAGTGAACGCTGGGCATCAAGGAACACCAGACTGCTGTCGACGCCGCTCTGATAACGGTGTTGCGCCAGGTTGTAGTAGTCCTGTGTGGCTTGCACCAGATCGCGCTGCGCTTGCAATTGCTGCTGATAAGTCGTGCGCGCCGCCAGTCCGTCGGCAACTTCCTGAAACGCCGTTTGAATCGATTTTTCGTATTCGGCGACCGCCACATCTTTCTGCAACTTCGAATAATCCAGGCTCGCGCGCAGGCTGCCGGCATTGAAAATCGGCAGGCTGATCTGCGGCTGAAACGTCCAAGCCCCGGAGCCTGCGCCAAACAGGCCAGACAGGTCACGACTCGAGGTGCCGGCATTGGCGGTCAGGCTGACGCTGGGGAAAAACGCTGCCCGCGCCGCGCCAATATTGGCGTTGGCGGCCTTGAGTTTGTACTCGGCCTGAAGAATGTCCGGCCGCCGTTGCAACAGATCCGACGGTAGCCCCGCCGGCAGTTGTTGCACCAGATCGCTGGCCAACGGCCGCGCCGGTAGGGACTCAGGCACCGGCGCGCCGACCAGCAGCGTCAGGCTGTTCAAGTCCTGCGCGACCTGACGCTGATAGCGCGCCAGATTGGCCCGTGAGGTGTCGACGCTGGTTTTCGCTTGCGCCTGCTCCAGTGCCGACGATTTACCAGCCTCACGGTTGCGCGTGGTCAGGCGCAGGCTCTGTTGATCGGCGGCGAGGGTCTCACGGGTCAGCGCCAGCAGTTCCTGATCGGCGCGCCAGGTCAGGTAGGCGTTGGCGACGTTGGCCACCAGGCTCAACTGCGCGCTGCGGCGAGCTTCTTCGGTCGACAGCCAAGTCTGCAACGCCTGCTCGCTGAGGCTGCGTACGCGGCCGAAAAAGTCCAGCTCATAGGCGCTGATGCCGAGATTGACCGAATAGGTCGAATTGATCAGCGCTTTGCTTTGGGTCACGCTCGGTGGCATGCGCTGGCGCGATTCGCTGGCATTGGCCGACACCGCCGGCCACAGGTCGGCGCGCTGGATGCGGTACTGCGCCTGGAACGCTTCGACGTTGAGGGCCGCCACGCGCAAATCGCGATTGTTGACCAGCGCGCGCTCGATCAACTGTTGCAGGGCCGGATCATTGAACAGTGTGCGCCAGTCTTCGTTGCCCGCAGTCTGGGTCGATGCCGGATAGGCCGCACCTTGCGGGTATTGCGCTGCACTTGGTGAGACTGGGCGTTGGTAATCGGGAATCAGTGAACAGCCGCCCGCCAGCATTGCCAGGCAGAGCAAGGAAATTCGCAGGGTGGACATCGAACAGCCTCATGCACGGAAGACGGCGGGCACGTCTTGTATCCGTGCCCGTTTTTCAGCAGAACTGCCGGATCAGGCCCCAGCCATCCATTTGGCAAGACCATGCCGGCCACTGACCCCAAGCTTGGCCGTGGCGCGCTTGAGGTAGGTCTCGATCGAACTGTTCTTGACCCGCAGCCTTTCGGCCATTTGCGGCACTGTGCCGCCGGTCAGCAAGCCCAGGCAGACTTCTTTCTCGCGCGCTGACAGGGCGATGCCGCTCAATGCCAATCGTTCATCGAACACTCGCGCAAGCGGGGCCTGATCCAGATCGGCCAAGGGCAAACGCGGTTGTTTGGCCAGGGTTTGCCGACTGATCTGCGCATGGCGTTCGATCAGCGGCAGCAGGGTGTCGGACAGGCTCTTGAGAAAAGACAGTTCCGGCAGGGAAAACACGCGCTGGGTATGCGGCCGGTAGAACGAAATGACACAGCGGCGGTTGGAGCTGCGCGACACCAGGTTGCATTGATGGACGCTGTGCTGCGGATGTCGGGATAGAAGCGAGGCTTTCAGTTGAATCAACAGCGAGTCGTTCATCTCGATCATTTTCTGCAACAACGGATGATTGTCCGGGCTCTCCAGCGGATCGCGCGCAGGGAATATCTGCGGTAGACCGGCACTGCCCAGCGGCTTGATCTCGACCACGCTGGCTTGACGCTCATCCAGCGTCCATTCGCTCAGATCGACCCGGTTGACCGGCACCAGCGTGTCGACCAACTGGAACATGTTCGTGGCGAAGTGATCATCGCCGGTGCTTGCAATCAGTTCCCCGAGTTGCCAGTAGAAGTGCGGGTTTTCCATATTGCGAATACTACCGGTCAGATTCATATCCTTGTCATCCCTGGTTCAGAGCCATCACTGAATCGTCTGCCGTCGTCAAAGCCGCCCACCCAGTCATTTCTCCTTGAACATGATCTGGGGCAGGATTTAAACCTATACATTTGTCATGCGTCTGTAGGGGAAAACAGGGACACAAAGTGCCAGCATTTCTGATTGTTGGCGCCGGGGTTCTGACGGGACTGATGGCACAACAGTTGTCGAGAATGACTGCCCAGTCACGCCAAAGGCCCTGAAAACGGGGCGGTCGTGATTTCCGGTCGGCAGCGCCTGAGTAAAAGGCGGTATGGACATGTGGTTCTTTTCCTACAAGCTTTTCAGTATTTCCTCTCCGGATTTTTAGACAAAACCTGCGCGATTCGCCTCAATAGAGGCTGTCAGGCGTGCGCGGGCGGGGTGGTTGTCCGGGTTTCAGGTGTCATGTCGGTGGGGAGGCCGATGCTTGAATACGCGACAAATTACATGAGATGGACCTTATGCAGCCTACTTCTGCCAACGCGGCGGACGATCTGTCCGCGCCTGTCGAAACGTTCCCTCTGACCGCCGCCCAACGGGATATCTGGCTTGATCAACTGAGCCGTGGAGATTCGCCGCTGTACAACATTGGTGGTTATGTCGAACTAACCGGGCCATTGGATGCAGATTTGATGCACGCGGCCGTTAAGTCTCTGGTTGCCAGTCACGATGCCTTGCGAACAGTCCTGTTGGTGGGCGCCGGTGCTGACGGTTTGCCGTTGCAACGGTTCGCCCGGTCTCTGCCGGTGTCTATGCCGGTTTTTGATTTTTCCGCGCACCCGGAGCCGCAGTCGGCGGCGCGGGTTCTGATCCAGCAGGCGATGGAACAGACTTACGAGCTGGATGGACAGCCGCTTTTGCGTTTCTCTCTGATCCGCCTGGACAACGACCGTCACTGGCTCGCCACCCAGGCCCATCATATGATCCTCGATGGCTGGGGGTTTGGTCAGATGCTCAAAGCGCTCGGCGAGATTTACAGTGCGCTGACCCAAGGGCAACAACCGCAGATGCGGACGCCTTCCTACGCTGAGTTCATCCAGGACGACGCGCGTTATCACCACTCTGTTCGTCATACGCGTGACCGTGCCTACTGGCTCGACAAGTACCGGACAGTCCCGGAACCGCTGCTAGTGCCACGTTATCGCGAGCGTTTTGCCAAACGAGCAGCGGCGACCCTGACACACGTTCAAGCCTTTCCTTCGCTGCTGCACGAACGCATGAAACACACGGCGCGACAGTCAGGCGGCTCGGCATTCCATGTGTTGCTGGCGGCACTGCACGTCTATTTCAGCCGCACCTTGCAGCGTGATGAATGGGTTGTCGGGCTGCCGATTCTCAACCGTTCCGGTGCCCGATTCAAAGCGACACTCGGGTTATTTACCCAGGTCAGTCCCGTGTGTCTGCGCTTTGGCCAAGAGCAGTCGTTCGCTCAATTGGTCCGGGCCATTGGTGATGAATTGAAACAGGATTTCCGCCACCAGCGTTTCGCCCTGAGCGAGATGAATCGCGCACTCGGCCTGATGCGCGAAGAGCGTTCGCAGCTTTTTGAAGTGTCGGTGTCCTACGAACAGGATGATCATGATTACCGCTATGGCGCGGCGTTGGGGCATACGGTCAAGGTTTCCAATCGCCACGAGGCCACACCGTTGGCGATTCACCTGCGCAGCAACCGTCACAACGACAAAGTGTGGCTGCATCTGGTCTACAACGAAGCATTTTTCGAGACCGATGAGATCGAGGCACTGGCGGCACGGTTACTGTCGATTCTGGAGCAAGGGCTGGAGTGCCCAGAGCTTTCGGTGAGCGATTTTTGCCTGAGTACTGAATCCGAATCGATGCTGCTGCAGCAATGGAACGACACGCGACTGGAGTGTCCGCAAGGCCAAACGATTCATCAGCGTTTCGAAGCGCAAGCGGCTGAGCGACCGGACGCAATTGCGGTGGTTTATCAGGGGCAATCGTTGACGTTTGCTGAACTCAATGGCCGGGCCAATGCCCTGGCCCAGCGCTTGATCGACCTCGGTGTGCGGCCGGATCAGCGCGTGGCGATTATCGCTTATCGCGGGCTGGACACTTTGGTCGGTTTGCTGGCCATCCTCAAGAGCGGGGCAGGTTACGTACCGATTGATCCACAGCATCCTGCCGAGCGTTTGAGTTATCTGCTTGGCGACAGCGCACCGATCGTCGTATTGACCCAGAGTGTTCTGCGCGATCGGCTACCGGTGCTGGACGTGCCGGTTCTTGAACTCGATCTGGAGGGTGGGTCGGCGACTGTTTCCAACCCCGAAGTGCCGGGATTGACCACGGCCAATCTCGCCTATGTGATTTACACCTCCGGCTCCACTGGCCTGCCAAAAGGCGTGATGGTCGAGCACCGCACGCTGAGCAATCTGGTGGATTGGCACTGTGACGTCTTTGAACTGCGTGCCGGCCACCACACCTCAAGCCTCGCCGGGTTCGGCTTCGACGCCATGGCCTGGGAAGTCTGGCCGGCGCTGTGTGCCGGCGCGACTTTGCATCTGGCGCCCAGCCACGAGGCCAGTGAAGACATTGATGCCTTGCTCGCCTGGTGGCGCGCCCAGCCGTTGGACGTGAGTTTCCTGCCGACACCCATCGCTGAATATGTTTTCAGCCGCGAACTTGACCACCCGACACTGCGCACCTTGCTGATCGGCGGTGATCGCCTGCGTCAGTTCAATCGGCAGCAATCCTTCGAAGTGATCAACAACTACGGGCCGACCGAAGCCACGGTGGTTGCGACCTCAGGCAGGATCGAGTCCGGGCAGGCGGTGCATATCGGCAGGCCGGTGAGCAACACAAAGGTGTACTTGTTGGACGAGCAGCAACGGCCGGTGCCGATTGGCATTACGGGCGAATTGTATGTCGGCGGCGCCGGAGTCGCCCGAGGCTATCTGAACCGGGCAGACCTGACCGCCGAGCGCTTCCTCGACGATCCTTTCAGTCATGCGCCCCGCGCGCGCATGTACCGCACCGGCGACCTCGCGCGCTGGCGTGCCAACGGCAATCTCGAATACCTGGGGCGCAACGACGATCAAGTGAAAATCCGGGGCGTGCGAATTGAACCGGGCGAAATCGAAACCGCGCTTGTCAGTCACGACGCGGTACAGGACGCCGTGGTGCTGGTTCGCGACGGGCAACTGCTGGCGTGGTTTACCGAGCGTCAGCCGCTGGATATCAATCAGTTGCACGCGCATCTGAAATCTCGCCTGACCAGCGCCATGCTGCCGAGCGCCTATGTGCGCATGACCTCGTTGCCGCTGACCGCCAACGGCAAGCTCGACCGCAAGGCCTTTCCGGCGCCGGGGCCGGAGGCGTTGATTCGCCGTGAATATGAAGCCCCGCAAGGCGCAGTGGAAACTGCGCTGGCGCAAATCTGGGCCGAACTGCTGCAAGTCGAGCGCGTAGGACGCCACGATCATTTCTTCGAACTGGGCGGGCATTCGTTGATGGCCGTGATCCTGATCGAACGCATGCGCCAGATCGATCTGAGCAGCGACGTGCGTGTGCTGTTCAGTCAGCCGACATTGGCAGCGCTGGCGGCTTCGGTGGGGTCGGGGCGTGAGGTCGAAGTGCCGGAAAACCTTATCGCAGCGGATTGCACCCACCTCACGCCGGACATTTTGACGCTGGTGCAACTGGATCAGCCGACCATCGACCGCATTGTCGCCACAGTGCCGGGTGGCGCGGCCAACGTGCAGGACATCTATCCGCTGGCGCCATTGCAGGAAGGCATTCTCTACCACCACATCACTGCCGCGCAGGGTGACCCGTACCTGCTGCAATCGCGGCTGGCATTCGACAGTGTCGAGCGGGTCGAATCCTTCGCCGACGCGTTGCGTCAGGTCATGGGCCGTCACGACATTCTGCGCACCGCAGTGGTCTGGGAAGGGTTGACCACGCCAGTGCAGGTGGTGTGGCGCGAGGCGATTCTGCCAGTGGAGGAAGTCGTTCTTGATCCCGCTCAAGGCGCGATCATCGATCAATTGCATGAGCGCTTCGACGCCCGCCGTTATCGCTTTGATGTCAGCCAGGCACCGCTGATTCGCCTGGTGTATGCCCGTGATCCGGCCCTCGGCAGGGTAGTCGGCATCTTGCTGTTCCATCACTTGGCGATGGACCACGTTGCGCTTGAGGTGATGCGCGGCGAGATGCAGGCCAGCCTGTCCGGGCAGGTCGAGCCGCTGGCGCCACCGGTGCCGTATCGCAACTATGTGGCGCAGGTGCGCCTGGGAGTCAGCGAGCAAGAGCATGAGGCGTTCTTTCGCGAGATGCTCGGCGATATCAACGAGCCCACTTTGCCGTTCGGTCTGCAAGAGGTGCACGGTGATGGTCGCGGCATCGAAGAAGCGCAGCAAACACTGAAAGAGGGCGTGTATCAGCGCTTGCGCAGCCAGGCGCGGCAGGCCGGCGTCAGCATCGCCAGCCTGATTCATCTGGCGTGGGCGCGGGTGTTGGCGGCGACTTCAGGCCAGGAGCGAGTGGTATTCGGTACCGTGCTGATGGGGCGCATGCAAGGCGGCGAGGGCGCTGACCGGGCGCTTGGCGTCTTCATCAATACCTTGCCGCTGCGCATCGATGTCGATACGGGTGTTCTGGCTGGGATGCAGGCGACGCATGCACGGCTGACCGCGCTGCTGGGGCATGAGCACGCCTCGCTGGCACTGGCTCAGCGTTGCAGTGGTGTGGCGTCGCCATCGCCGCTGTTCAGTGCGTTACTCAACTACCGACACACAGACCCCAGCGAGCTGCTTGGGCCGGCACGTCAGGCGTGGCAAGGTATCGAAACGTTGGCCAATGAGGAGCGCACCAATTATCCGCTGACCCTGAGTGTGGACGATCTGGGCAGCGACCTGCGCCTGACCGCCAGAACGGTGGCAGGGATCGGCGCGCAACGGATCTGCGGTTATGTGCAAGCAGCCTTGAGCGGCTTGGTGGACGCTCTGGAGCAGGCACCGCAACAACCGCTCAACCGCTTGCCGATTTTGCAGACTCAGGAGCTGCAACGCTTACTCATCGAGTTCAACGCTACTGAAGTCGATTGCCCGCTGGAGCAACCGCTTCACGCACTGTTTGAGGCGCAGGTCAGGCGCAGACCGGATGCCATCGCAGTGCAATCCGAGCAAGGACGTCTGACCTATCGCGAGCTCAATACGCGCGCCAATCGACTGGCCCATCACCTGCGTGAAATCGGTGTGCAACCGGATGCGCGAGTGGCGATTTGCGTCGAGCGTGGACTGGATCTGGTGATCGGTCTGCTTGGCATTCTCAAGGCAGGCGGGGCGTATGTGCCGCTGGATCCGGATTATCCGCTGGAGCGCTTGAGTTACATGCTCAAGGACAGTGTGCCGGTCGCGGTGCTGGTGCATGAGGCTACACGCAATCTGCTTGGCCAATCCGAGGTGGCGCTGATCGATCTCGACCACAGCCAGTGGCAGGATCAACCGGAGAACGATCCGCAAGTGCCCGGCCTGAGTGCTTCAAACCTCGCCTACATGATCTACACCTCCGGCTCCACCGGACTGCCGAAAGGCGTCATGGTCGAGCACCGCAGCGCCTGCAACATGGTGCATTGGGGCTCGCAGATCAGTCCGCCAACCGAACACGGCGCGCTGTTGCAAAAGGCGCCGTTCAGTTTCGACAGTTCGGTATGGGAAATTTTCTGGCCGCTGTGTTCCGGTCTGCGTCTGATATTGGCGCGGCCCGACGGCAACCGTGATTCAGCCTATGTGGTGCAGACGATTCGCGAGCAGCAGGTCACCGTGGTCAAGTTCGTACCGGCGCTGCTCCAGCATTTCATCGAGCAGGACGATGTCGAGCAGTGCACCAGCCTGACTGACGTACTCAACGGTGGCGGTGAACTCAGCGCCACGCTGGCCCGCCAAGTGCGCGAGCGCCTGCCGTGGGTACGCCTGCATAACGTCTATGGCCCGACTGAAAGCACCGTCGACAGCACCGGTTGGACGCTGGAGCCGCATATGCCGGTGCCGGACAGCGTGGTGCCAATCGGCAAGGCACTGGCCAACACGCGGCTGTACGTTCTCGATGCCCATGATCAACCGGTGCCGCTGGGGGTTTGCGGTCAGTTGCACATCGGCGGAGTCGGCGTGGCGCGCGGTTATCTGGGACTGCCCGAAATGCAGGCCGAGCGCTTTATCGACAGTCCGTTTGTGCAGGATGATCGGCTTTATCGTACCGGCGATCTGGTGCGTTACAGCAGTGACGGCAACCTGCAATTCCTGGGTCGCAACGATTTTCAGGTCAAACTGCGCGGTCTGCGCCTGGAACCGGGGGAAATCGAGGCGCGGCTGATCGATCATCCGGCGGTGCGTGAAGCAGTGGTGATGGTGCGTGATGAGCGTCTGGTGGCCTGGTACACCTTGCGTGCCGGCGTTGTCGCACCAAGTCTGGGGGATTTGCGCGCGCATGTGCTGGGGTGTTTGCCGGAGTACATGGTGCCCGGGGCCTTTGTGCAGCTCGACGCGCTGCCACTGACGCCCAACGACAAGATTGATCGCAAGGCCTTACCGGAACCGGGTGTGGAGGCGGTGCTCAACCGACCTTACGAAGCGCCCGAAGGCGAAGTTGAAAATACCGTGGCGCAGATCTGGGCGCTGGTGCTCGACGTCAATCAGATCAGTCGTCACGACAACTTCTTTGAGCTGGGTGGGCACTCCTTGCTGGCGGTAAGTCTGGTGGCGCGCATGCGTCAGGCCGGGCTGCATGTCGATGCGCGGACGCTGTTCAGTCAGCCGACATTGGCAGCGTTGGCAGCGCAGACCACCCGGCAGGCGAAACAGGTGGAAATCGCTCAGACCACCATCCCGAACCTGAACCGCAAACGCCGGCTCTGACAGCAAGCATGAAACCTGTAGGAGTGAGCCTGCTCGCGATAGCGTCAGGTCAGTCAATACGTTTGTCACTGACCCACCGCGATCGCGAGCAGGCTCACTCCTACAGGGGAGATTGTGTTGCTCGTATCGCGTACGGCTTGTCCCCGCTTCCCATGTCAGACACCCAAGCCCCGATGTTTTAGTTTTTCCAGGCTGCGCGCCGCTTGCACGGACTGGCTGCTGCGCGCTCCTTTTTCCCGTATTTACAGCAGGTTACTCCATGCATTTCAGCGAACTGATGGCTGTTATTTCGACCCATGCGATCCGCCTTCAACAGGAAGATGAAGACCTGGTCATTTCGGGTGACGACGACGCGCTGGATGACGCATTGTGGGACAGCCTCGCTGCGCACAAGGCGCAACTGCTGGAACTGGTCGCCAGCCATGGCGGCGACTGGCTGAGCCCGGCGTTCCGGATCACGCCGGACATGCTGCCGCTGGTGACGCTGGATCAGGAAACCCTCGACCGCATCATCGCGGCGGTGCCGGGCGGCGCGGCGAATCTGCAGGACATTTACCCGTTGGCGCCTTTGCAGGAAGGCATGCTTTACCTGCACCTGTCGGCACCCGCAGGCGATCCGTATGTGTCGCAAGCGCGATTCGCTTTCGACAACCGTGAACGACTGGATGCGTTCGCCCAAGCGCTGCAATGGATGATCGGACGCCATGACATCCTGCGTACTTCTTTCATCTGGGAGCGGCTGGACGAGCCGCTGCAAGTGGTTCAACGCAAGGCTTCGCTGATCTGTGAAGAGGTCGAGTTGCAGGGCCGCGGTGATGTGCTGCAGCAGTTGCTGGATCGCTATGACCCGAAGTTCTTCCGCCTTGACGTGCAGCAGGCACCGCTGTTGCGGCTGGTGTTCGCGCAAGATCCGGCGAACGGGCGAGTGGTCGCGCTCTTGCTGTTTCACCACTTGATCATGGATCACATCGCACTGGACGTGGTGCGCCGCGAAGCGCAGGCGTATTTGCTCGGGCAGACCGCTCAGGTCGCCGCGCCCGTGCCTTACCGTGACCACTTGGCGCGGGCGCGTATGGGCGCCAGTGAACAGGCGCATGAGGCGTTTTTCCGCGAGATGCTTGCTGACATTGACGAGCCGACGCTGCCTTGCGGTTTGCAGGACGTTCAAGGCGACGGGCAGGCCATCGAGGAAACCTGGTTGATGCTCGACAGTGACTTGAGCCGAGCACTGCGTGCGCGTGCGCGGCAATTGGGCGTGAGCGTGGCAAGCCTGATGCACCTGGCGCTGGCGCGGGTGTTGGGCCAATTGTCCGGGCGTACGGCGGTGGTGTTCGGCACCGTGTTGCTCGGGCGGATGGAGGCGGGCGAGGGCGGTGAGCAGGCGTTGGGAATGTTCATCAATACGTTGCCGCTGCGAGTGGATGTCGGCGCGGAAAGTGTTCACGCCGCCGTGCTGAAGACCCACCGTCGCCTGACTGCGTTGCTCGCCCATGAGCAGGCCTCGCTGGCGCTGGCCCAGCGTTGCAGTGCGGTGGCAGTGCCGACGCCGTTGTTCAGCGCAATCCTCAACTACCGTCACAGCGCCGTCGAAGAAGTCGCCGAGGTGATTGATATCGCGCCCGGCGTTCAGGTGTTGGGCGCCCGGGAACGCACCAACTACCCGTTGACCGTCAACATCGATGACCTCGGCGAGGATTTGCGCATTACCGCGCTGGCGGACGCCAGCCTCGGCGCCGAGCGTATTGCCCGTTACTTGCACACGGCGCTGGAGGGTTTGGTTGAAGCGTTGCAAGCCGATCCGCAAAAGCCGCTGCACAGCCTGAATATTTTGCCGGCCAGGGAACGTGAACAACTGCTGCACGGCATTAACGCGTCGCTGGCACAGTTCCCCGATACGCCACTGATCCATCAACAATTTGAAGCCCATGCGCAGGCCCGGCCGGACGCCACTGCGTTGATCTTCGGTGAACAAACCCTGAGCTATGGCGAACTGAATCGTCGCGCCAATCAGGTTGCACATCACTTGCTGGCGCTGGGCATTCGCGCGGACGAGCGTGTCGCCATCTGCGTCGAGCGCGGCCCGCAAATGATCATCGGCTTGCTTGGCGTACTGAAGGCTGGCGCCGGTTATGTGCCGATCGATCCGGCGTATCCACTGGATCGAATTGCTTTCACGCTGCAGGACAGCGCGCCGGTCGCGGTGTTGATGCAAGCGGCGACGCGCGACCGCGTGGCGGATCTCGACGTGCCGACAGTCGATCTCTACAGCGCTCATTTAGGCGCCGAATTCGCCACTGACCCGCAGATCCCGGAACTGACCCCGGCGCACCTGGCGTACGTGATCTACACCTCCGGATCCACCGGTTTGCCCAAAGGCGTGATGGTCGAACACCGCAACGTCGCGCGACTGTTTTCGGCCACTCATGACTGGTTTCAATTCAACCCGCAGGACATCTGGGCGCTGTTCCACTCTTTCGCCTTCGATTTCTCGGTATGGGAAATCTGGGGGGCGCTGAGTTTTGGCGGGCAGTTGCTGCTGGTGCCGCAAGCCGTCAGCCGTTCACCGGACGACTGCTATGCGCTGCTGTGCCGTACCGGCGTCACCGTGCTTAACCAGACGCCGAGCGCGTTCCGGCAAATGGTCGCCGCACAGGCACGCAGCCCGTTGCAGCATGCCTTGCGCGAAGTGATTTTTGGTGGCGAGGCGCTGGAGCCGGGCCTGCTTAAGCCGTGGTACGCGCGAGTTGGCAATGCCGGGACGCGGTTGGTGAACATGTACGGCATCACCGAAACCACGGTGCACGTGACCTACCGACCGCTGGTCGCGGCGGACGCGCAGTTGATGGGCGTAAGCCCGATTGGTGTGCGCATACCCGACCTGCAACTGTATGTGCTCGATGCGCAACGCGAACCGGTGCCGGTCGGTGTGACCGGCGAGTTGTACGTCGGTGGCGCCGGGGTGGCACGCGGTTATCTCAACCGCCCGGACCTGACCGCCGAACGCTTTATTGCCCACCCGTTCAGCGGCCATGCCGAGGCGCGTTTGTACAAAACCGGCGACCTTGCGCGCTGGGCCGCAGACGGCAGTCTTGAATACCTGGGGCGTAACGACGACCAGGTGAAAATCCGCGGTTTCCGTATCGAACTCGGCGAGATCGAAGCACGCCTGGCCGCTTGCGCAGGCGTGCGCGAAGCGGTGGTGATTGCCCGTGAAGACAGCCCCGGCGAGCAACGTCTGGTGGCGTACTGGCTGGCTGACGAGGGCGTTGAGCCCAGTGCTGTGCAGTTGCGCGATCACCTGCAGGGTTCGTTGGCCGAGTACATGGTGCCGAGCGCCTTCGTGCGCCTCGATGCCTATCCGCTGACCCCCAACGGCAAACTTGATCGCAAGGCCTTGCCGCCACCGGACAGCGATGCGTTCGCCCGGCGTGGTTTCGAGGCGCCGGTGGGTGAGGTGGAAGCGCTCATCGCTGGAATCTGGCAGATCCTGCTCGGCGTCGAACAGGTCGGCCGGCATGACAACTTCTTCGAACTCGGCGGTCATTCACTGCTGGCGGTGAAGCTGATCGAGCGTATGCGCCAACACGAAATGCATTGCGACGTGCGCGTGCTGTTCGGCCAGCCGAGCGTGGCGGCGCTGGCGGCGACCTTGAGCACAGCCAGTGTCAGCGTGGTGCCGGGCAATCTGATCGAGCCCGGTTGCACGCACATCACCCCCGACATGCTGCCGTTGGCCACACTGGATCAGATCGGCATCGACCGGGTCATCGCCAGTGTGCCCGGCGGCGTCGCCAATGTGCAGGACATCTATGGGCTGGCGCCGTTGCAGGCGGGGATTCTCTATCACCACCTGGCAACCAGCGCCGGCGATCCCTATGTGTTGCAGGCGCAATTCGCGTTTGACGGTCTGGCGCAGATCAAAACCTTTGTCCGCGCCTTGAATGAGGTGATTGGCCGTCACGATATTCTGCGCACCAGTGTGGTCTGGGAAGGGCTGGAAGAACCGGTACAGGTGGTGTGGCGCGAGGCACCGCTGGCGCTGGAACGGGTCGATGCCGACGAACTCGACGGCGATGTACTGGAGCAAATGCAGGCACGCTTCGATCCGCGTACTGCGACAAAAACAGCACGCCTGAATCTCGACCAAGCACCGCTGATGCGCCTTGCTTATACCGAAGATCAGCCGCATAACCGGTGGATCGGGATACTTTTGCTGCATCACATCGTGCTCGACCACACGGCGCTGGAGGTGCTGGTAGCGGAAGTGAACGACGTCATGCATGGCCGGACAATCGATGTACCGGCGCCGGTGCAATATCGCAATTACGTAGCGCAGGCGCGGCTTGGCGCAAAAGAAGCAGTCCATGAGGCGTTCTTTCGCGACATGCTCGGCGATATCGACGAACCGACCCTGGCGTTCGGTTTGCAGGACGTGCACGGCGACGGCCGCGATATTCTCGACAGTCATGCAGCGCTGGATGCCGGCCTCGGCGAGCGTCTGCGCGAGCAGTCGCGTCGGCTCGGCATCAGTATTGCGAGTCTGGTGCATCAGGCGTGGGCGCAGGTGTTGGCGAAAGTCTCCGGTCAGCAGGATGTGGTGTTCGGCACCGTGTTGCTGGGCCGGATGCAGGGCGGCGAGGGCGCCGACCGTGCGCTGGGCATGTTCATCAATACGTTGCCGCTGCGCGTCAGCGTGGGCGCCGCGTCGGTGCAGGACAGTGTGCGCGCCACTCATCAATGCCTGGCGCAATTGCTCGGGCACGAGCAGGCATCGTTGGCGCTGGCTCAGCGTTGCAGCGGCGTATCGGCTGCACTGCCGCTGTTCAGCACCTTGCTCAACTATCGTCACAGTGCGGCGGATTCGGCGGCGCTGGCGTGGCAGGGCATTGAGATTCTCAGCTCTCGCGAACGCAGCAATTACCCGCTGGTGGTCAGCGTCGACGACCTTGGTAACGCTTTCCGGCTGAGCGTGCAGGCGGTGCCACAAGTAGATGGCGCGCGGGTGTGCGATTACTTGCAAACGGCGTTGCACGGTCTGGTAACGGCGCTCGAATACACGCCTGACGCGCCGCTGCAGCAGCTGTCAATCTTGTCGCCGAGTGAGCGTCAACGGGTATTGGTGGGTTTCAACATCACCGGCCGTGACTACCCGAGTGGGCAGCCCATCCAGCGTTTGTTCGAAGCGCAAGTCGCGGCGCGCCCCGATGCATGGGCGGCGGTGCAGGGTGAGCAGCGCCTGAGCTATCGCGAACTGAACCAGCGTGCCAACCGCGTGGCGCACCACCTGATCGGCCTCGGTGTGCAACCGGATGATCGTGTCGCCGTTTGTTTGCGTCGCGGCCCGGACATGCTCGTGGCGCTGCTGGCGATTCTCAAGGCTGGCGCCGGTTATGTGCCGGTCGATCCGGCACATCCGCGCGAGCGTATCGCTTATCTGTTGCAGGACAGCGAGCCGGTGGCGGTGCTCGCCCAGCCTTCGACGCGCGATCTACCGGGAAGCGTGCCGGTGATCGACCTGCACGGTGATGACTGGCAGCGCTTTCCGCAGACCAATCCTCAGTTGCCGGCACTGAATCCGGGGCATCTCGCCTATGTGATCTACACCTCCGGCTCCACCGGCCAGCCTAAAGGCGTGATGGTCGAACACCGAACTCTGGAAAACCTCGTGCACTGGCACGCCGAAGCTTTTGACCTGCACGCCGGCAGCCACACAGCGAGTGTCGCCGGCTTCGGTTTTGATGCGATGGCGTGGGAAGTCTGGCCAGCGTTGTGTGTCGGCGCGACCTTGCACCTGCCGCCCGAATCCATTGGCAATGAACACCTTGATGAACTGCTCGACTGGTGGCGTGCGCAGCCGTTGCAGGTGAGTTTCCTGCCGACGCCGGTGGCTGAATATGCGTTCAGCCGCGAGTTGGGCCACCCGACCTTGCGCACGCTGTTGATCGGCGGCGACAAGTTGCGGCAGTTCCCGAGTGATCAGACCTTCGACGTGATCAATAACTACGGCCCGACCGAGGCCACGGTGGTGGCGACGTCGGGGCGGATCGAATGCGGGCAGGTGCTGCATATCGGGCGGCCGATTGCCAATGCCCGAGTCTATCTGCTGGACAGCCAGCAGCAGCCGGTGCCGGTGGGTGTGCAAGGTGAACTGTATGTCGGTGGCGCCGGTGTCGCACGGGGTTATCTGAATCGCGCGCAATTGACTGCCGCGCAGTTCCTTGACGATCCATTCAGTGACGAGCCGAACGCCCGAATGTACCGTACCGGCGACCAGGCACGCTGGCTGGCCGACGGCAACATCGAATACCTGGGCCGCAATGACGATCAGGTCAAACTGCGCGGCGTGCGTGTCGAACTCGGTGAAATCGAAGCCGCACTCAGTGCTCACAATGCGGTGCAGGATGTCGTGGTGCTGGTGCGTGACGGGCGGCTGGTCGCGTGGTTCACCGAACGCGAATCTGTCGAAATTGCCGGACTGCTTACCCATTTGCAGGCCCGATTGCCGGACGCCCTGATCCCTGCAGCCTATGTGCGTCTGGACGCTTTGCCGTTGACGGCCAACGGCAAACTCGATCGCAAGGCGCTGCCCGAACCCGATGAAAGTGCGTGGCTCAGCCGCGCCTATGAAGCACCGCAAGGCCCGGTGGAAACCGCGTTGGCGCAGATCTGGGCGACTGTACTCAAGGTTGATCAAGTCGGCCGTCACGACAACTTCTTTGAACTCGGTGGCCATTCGCTGTTGGCGGTGAGCCTGATCGAACGCATGCGCCAGATCGGCCTGAGCGCTGATGTGCGCGTGCTGTTCAACCAGCCGACCCTGGCGGCGCTGGCCGCAGCCGTGGGGCGCGGGCGCGAAATCGTTGTACCGGCCAATCGCATCCCAGCCAATTGCACGCGCATCACCCCTGACATGCTGACCCTGACCGATCTGGATCAGGCCAGCATCGAACGCATCGTCGCCACTGTGCCCGGTGGTGCGGCCAATGTGCAGGAGATTTACCCGCTGGCACCGTTGCAGGAAGGCATTCTCTATCACCACATCAGCGCCGCAGACGGTGATCCCTACTTGCAGCAGTCACGTCTGGCATTCGCTGACATCGGGCATTTGCACGCCTTTGCCGAGGCGTTGCAAAGCGTGATCGCACGTCACGACATCCTGCGCACCAGCGTGGTTTGGGAAGGGCTGTCGAACCCGCAGCAAGTGGTCTGGCGTCAGGCGCCGATGAGCGTGCAAGCCGTTGCGCTGGAGTCGGCGGGCGGTGACATCCTCGGACAGTTGCACGGGCGATTCGATGCCCGCCACTTCCGTCTCGACCTTGGCCAGGCGCCACTGTTGCGTCTGGTGTATGCCCACGACCCGGCCCAGGACCGAGTGGTGGGGATGTTGCTGTTTCACCATATCGCCCTCGATCACACGGCGCTGGAGGTGGTGCGCCACGAGATGCAGGCCAGTCTGCTGGGCAGCACCGAACCGCTGCCTGCCGCGGCGCCGTATCGCAACTACGTGGCCCAGGCTCGCCATGGCGTCAGCGAGCACGAACACGAAAACTTCTTCCGCGAGATGCTCGGCGATATCGACGAACCGACCCTGCCATTCGGCTTGCGCGACGTACAGGGTGATGGCCGTGATATCGAGGAGCATGTGCTGGCGCTGCCGGCCGGGCTGAGCCAGCGTTTGCGTGTTCAGGCCCGGTTGTTCGGCGTCAGTGCGGCCAGCCTGTTCCATTTGGCCTGGGCGCAAGTACTGGCAGCGACAGCCGCTCAGCAACACGTTGTTTTCGGCACCGTGTTGCTGGGACGGATGCAAGCAGGTGAGGGCGCTGACCGGGCGCTTGGGGTGTTCATCAATACCTTGCCTTTGCGCATGGACATTGATGACCGCAGCGTCGGCGACGCGGTTCTGAGTTTGCACAAGCGGCTGGCCGCGCTGCTGGGGCATGAGCACGCGTCCCTCGCCCTGGCGCAACGTTGCAGTGGTGTGGCGGCACCGTTGCCGCTGTTCAGTTCGGTACTCAACTATCGACACAGCGTCGAGCGATCAGCGTCGGCACAGGCCTGGCAAGGCATCGAATTCCTCGCCCATGACGGGCGCACCAATTATCCGCTGACCCTCAGCGTCAATGACTTGGGCGAGGGGTTCAACCTGGCGGTCCTGACCCCGAGCCACGTCGGCGCGCAGCGGGTTTGCGATCTGATGCATACCGCTATCGCGTCGCTGGTGATGGCGCTGGAACACAACCCCGAACAGCCACTGAGTCGCCTTTCAGTCCTGCCCGCGTTTGAGCGCGATCGGGTGCTGCACGATTTCAACGCCAGTAGCGCCGATTACCCTGTCAGTCAGACCGTGCACGGATTGTTCGAAGCGCAGGTTCTGCGCACACCCCATGCGTTGGCTGTGCAGGCGGGTGAGCAGCGATTGAGCTTCTTGCAACTCAACCAACAGGCCAATCGCCTGGCGCATTACCTTGTCGGGATGGGTGTGGGGCCGGATACGCGAGTGGCGATCTGTCTCAAGCGCGGCCCGCAGATGCTGGTCGGGTTGTTGGCGATCCTCAAGGCCGGCGCTGCCTATGTGCCGATCGACCCGGCTTATCCGGCGGAGCGCATCACTTACCTGCTGAGCGACAGTGCGCCATTGGCGGTGCTGGTACTGGACACGCGGTTGCCGGGTGAGGTGACGGTGCCCTTGATCGATCTTGGCGAAGACCACTGGCAGGATTTATCGGCGGACAATCCCCGGATCAACGGCTTGACCGCGCACAACCTCGCCTACGTGATCTACACCTCCGGCTCCACCGGCCAGCCCAAAGGCGTGATGGTCGAACACCGGACCCTGGAAAACCTCGTGCACTGGCACGCTCAAGCCTTCGACCTGCATACCGGCAGCCACACTTCGAGTGTCGCCGGCTTCGGTTTTGATGCGATGGCGTGGGAGGTTTGGCCGGCGTTGTGTGTCGGTGCGACCTTGCACCTGCCGCCCGAATCCATTGGCAATGAACACCTTGATGAACTGCTCGACTGGTGGCGGTCGCAGCCGTTACAGGTCAGTTTTTTGCCGACGCCGGTGGCCGAATATGCGTTCAGCCGCGAGTTGGGCCACCCGACCTTGCGCACGCTGTTGATTGGCGGCGACAAGTTGCGGCAGTTCCCGCGTGATCAGACCTTCGACGTGATCAATAACTACGGCCCGACCGAGGCCACGGTGGTGGCGACGTCGGGGCGGATCGAATGCGGGCAGGTTCTGCACATCGGGCGGCCGATTGCCAATGCCAGGGCCTATGTACTCGATGCGCAACAGCGTCCGGTGCCAGTTGGCGTCGCGGGTGAGTTGTACGTCGGTGGTGCGGGCGTCGCTCGGGGTTATCTGAACCGTGACGATTTGACTGCCGAGCGGTTCATCAACGACCCGTTCGGCCCCCAAGGTGCGCGTATGTACCGCACCGGAGACCTGGTGCGCTGGCTGGCCGACGGCAATATCGAATACCTGGGCCGCAACGACGATCAGGTCAAACTGCGCGGTGTACGGATCGAACCGGGCGAAATCGATGCGGCGCTCGCCAGCCATCCAGCGGTGCAGGAAGCGGTAACGCTGGTGCGCGACGGGCAATTGCTGGCCTGGTTTACCGAGCGCACGTCAGTCGCTATCGAGGACTTGCGCAAGCATCTGCAAAACCGCTTGCCACAAGCCCTGGTGCCGGCGGCCTACGTGCGACTGGACGCTTTGCCGCTGACCGCCAACGGCAAACTCGACCGCAAGGCTCTGCCCGAACCGGATCAAAGTGCATGGCTCAGCCGCGCCTATGAGGCACCGCAAAGCCCGGTGGAAACCGCGCTGGCGCGGATCTGGGCCGAGGTCCTGAAGGTCGAACAGGTTGGCCGCCACGACAACTTCTTTGAACTCGGCGGGCATTCGTTGCTGGCAGTGAGTGTGATCGAACGCATGCGCCAGATCGGCCTGAGCAGCGATGTGCGCGTGCTGTTCAATCAGCCGACCCTCGCGGCGTTGACTGCTGCGGTGGGCAGTGGTCGTGAAATCGACGTACCGGTCAATCGCATTCCAGCCGATTGCACGCGCATCACCCCGGACATGCTGACCCTTACCGATCTGGATCAGGCCAGTATCGAGCGGGTCGTCGCCACGGTGCCGGGTGGCGCGGCCAACGTGCAGGATATTTACCCGCTGGCGCCGCTGCAGGAAGGCATTCTTTACCACCACATCACTGCCGCCGAACGCGACCCGTACGTGCTGCAATCGCGAATGGCATTCGCCAGCGTCGAGCGCGTCGAGGCCTTCGCCAACGCGCTGCGGCACATCATGCAGCGCCACGATATTTTGCGTACGGCCATCCTCTGGCAGGGCTTGGCCGCGCCGCTTCAGGTGGTGTGGCGTCATGCCGAGTTACCGGTGCAGGAGGTTGCGATCGAGCAACTGCTGGAACAGCGCCTGGATCTCAGTCAGGCGCCGTTGATTCGGCTGCTGTATGCCCGCGATCCGGCCAATGACCGCGTGGCGGGGCTGTTGTTGTTCCATCACATCGCCCTGGATCACACCGCGCTGGAAGTGGTGTGTCACGAGATGCAGGCGAGTCTGCTGGGGCTGACCGAGCCGTTACTGGCGGCGGTGCCGTATCGCAACTACGTGGCTCAGGCCCGATTGGGCATCAGTGAACAGGAGCACGAGGCGTTTTTCCGCGACATGCTCGGCGACATTGATGAGCCGACCTTGCCGTTCGGTTTAAGTGAGGTGAACGGCTCGGCCAGCGCTTACGAAGAAACCGCTCAGGCTTTGCCCGAGGCATTGGCGCAACGCTTGCGCAGTCAGGCGCGACAAGGGGGCATTAGCGTCGCCAGCCTGTTTCACCTGGCCTGGGCGCAGGTACTGGCGGCCACCTCCGGGCAGGAACGCGTGGTCTTCGGCACCGTGCTGATGGGGCGGATGCAGGGTGGGGCGGGGGCCGATCGCGGGCTGGGGATGTTCATCAACACCTTGCCACTGCGCGTGGATGTCGGCGACCAACCGGTGCGCGCCGCGCTCAAGGCAACGCATGCGCGACTCACCGGACTGCTTGGACACGAGCACGCTTCTCTGGCACTGGCCCAGCGTTGTAGCGGTGTCGCTGCGCCGGCGCCGCTGTTCAGCGCGATGCTCAACTATCGGCACAGCAGCGCAACCCAAACGCAAGCGCACCCGGCCTGGCAGGGCATCGAGACGCTGGCCGGCGAAGAACGCACCAACTATCCGCTGAGCCTCAATGTCGACGATTTGGGCGCGGGTTTCAGAATCACTGCGATTACCTCGGTAGAGGTCGGCTCGCAACGGATCTGTGCTTACGTGCAAACGGCGTTGAGCGTGCTGGTCGAGGCACTGGAGCAGGCGCCGCAAAAACCGCTCTATCGCCTGTCGATCCTGCCCGATCAGGAGCGCCAGCGACTGCTGTTCGACTTTAACGCCACCACGGTTGACTACAACCTGGAGCAAACCCTGCACGGCATGTTCGAGGCGCAAGTGCTGCGAACCCCGCAAGCGCCAGCGGTGCAAGTCGGTGACCAGCGCTTGAGCTTCGAGCAGTTGAACGAGCGCGCCAACCGGCTGGCCCATCACCTGCGCGATCTTGGCGTACAGCCGGATTCGCGGGTGGCGATCGGCGTCGAGCGCAGTGTGCAAATGGTCATTGGCTTGCTGGCGATTCTCAAGGCGGGGGGCGGGTATGTGCCACTCGATCCGGATTATCCACCGGAACGCATCGCTTACATGCTCGCCGACAGCGCTCCCGTGGTGCTGCTGGTGCAGAGCGCTACGGCCGGGTTGGCAGCTGAAGTGGCTGTGTCGGTGATCAATCTGGATCAGGAAACCTGGCAGGACTTGTCGGCGGACAATCCGCCAGTCGCCGGGCTGACACCCAACCATCTGGCCTACGTGATCTACACCTCCGGTTCTACCGGCCAGCCCAAAGGGGTGGCCAACGAGCACTCGGCAGTGGTGAACCGCCTGCTGTGGATGCAGGACGCCTACGCGCTGACACCGGCGGACGCGGTGCTGCAAAAAACGCCGTTCAGCTTCGACGTATCGGTCTGGGAGTTTTTCTGGCCTCTGATGACCGGTGCGCGGCTGGTGCTGGCCCGTCCCGGCGGACACAAGGAGCCGGCCTACCTGAGTGAAGTGATCGAAAGCGAGAACATCACCACCGTGCATTTCGTGCCATCGATGCTCGATGTGTTTCTCGCCCACGGCCAGACCGAGCGTTGCGCAGGGCTGCGTCAGGTCATGTGCAGCGGCGAAGCATTGCCCGGCAGTCTGGTGCGGCGGTTCAAACAACAATTGCCGGCCAGTGAACTGCACAACCTGTACGGCCCGACCGAAGCGGCGGTGGATGTCACGGCCTGGCATTGCACCGGATCTTGCGAAGACATTCCAGACAACACGCCGATCGGCAAACCGATCGCCAATACCCGGATGTACATCCTCGATGCGTGGCAACAACCAGTGCCGCAAGGCGTGGTCGGCGAGTTGTACATCGGCGGTGTGCAAGTGGCGCGGGGGTATTTGAACCGTGCCGAGCTGAGCGCCGAACGGTTCCTCAACGATCCGTTCAGTGATCAGACGCACGCGCGGATGTACCGCACCGGCGACATTGCCCGCTACCGTGCCGACGGCAATATCGAGTATCTGGGGCGCAACGACGACCAGGTGAAAATCCGTGGGCTGCGCATCGAGCTTGGCGAGATTCAGGCAGGCCTGACACAGATCGGCGGCGTGCAGGAAGCGGT
Organism: Pseudomonas sp. LBUM1652; assembly: GCF_059716105.1. Lineage (NCBI taxonomy): Bacteria > Pseudomonadati > Pseudomonadota > Gammaproteobacteria > Pseudomonadales > Pseudomonadaceae > Pseudomonas > Pseudomonas sp. LBUM1652. Next base: position 2,820,422 of record NZ_CP166804.1, read on the forward strand.
CGTGGTTGCCCGCGAAGATGTTCCAGGGGACAAACGCCTGGTGGCCTATTACACCGGCGCACGGCTGGACGTCGACATTCTGCGTGGGGCGTTGCTGCAGCATCTGCCGGACTACATTGTCCCGGCGATTTTCGTCCATCTCGACCGCTTGCCGCTTAGCCCCAACGGCAAACTCGATCGCAAGGCGTTGCCTGTACCGAGTCAGCACTCGGTGAGCAGCCGCGAATACGAAGCGCCGGTCGGTGAGTTGGAAATCATCCTGGCGCGGCTCTGGTGCGAGTTGCTCAACGTCGAGCGGGTAGGGCGTCACGACCATTTCTTCGAGTTGGGTGGGCATTCGTTGCTGGCGGTGAGTCTGGTCGGACGCCTGCAACAGGAAGGCATGGAAGCGGATGTCAGGGCGTTGTTCGAACACCCGACCCTGGCCGGTTACGCGGCAATCACGGAAAGAATGGAGATCGTCCTGTGAACGTGAACGAACTGTTGGTGACGTTGAAGGAAAAAGACATCCAGTTGGCGGTCACCGATGACCAGTTACGGGTCAACGGCAACAAACAGGCGTTGAGCGAGCCGGCCCTGCTGGCGTCGCTGCGCGAGCACAAGCCGGCGCTGATCGAATTGATCAAGGCCGGGGCGTACTCGGCAGCGAGAGCGGGGCAGGTCGAGGTGCCGGTCAATGGCATCGTCCCAGGCTCCACGCGAATCACGTCGGCGATGCTGACGCTCGCCGAGCTGAGTCAGGACCGTCTCGATCAATTGATCGACACCATCCCCGGTGGCGCCGCCAACGTGCAGGACATCTATCCGCTGACACCGTTGCAGGAAGGCATCCTCTACCACCATGTCAGTGCCACCCATGGCGATCCGTACGTCATGCAGGCGCATTTTGCGTTCAGCGGGCCCGCGCGCTTGCAGGCGTTCGTCCGGGCCTTGCAGACCGTGATCGACCGTCACGACATTTTGCGCACGGCGGTGTTCTGGGAGGGCCTTGATACGCCGTTGCAAGTGGTCTTGAGAACCGCCGAGCTGCCGCTGGAAGAGGTGCAGTTGGAAGTGGCCGACGGTGACGTGCTGACGCAGTTGCACAAGCGTTTCGACGCCCGGCATTTTCGCCTCGATGTCTCCCGTGCGCCGCTGTTGCGTCTGGTCCACGCGTGGGATCCGCGCGAGGAGCGCATCGTCGCCATGTTGCTGTTTCATCACATGGCGATGGACCATTCCGCGCTCGCGGTGGTCAGCGAAGAGCTGCAAGCCTGTCTGTCAGGATTCGCTGCTCGATTGGGGCCGCCCGTGCCGTTTCGCAACTACGTGGCACACGCTCGATTGGGGATCAGCGAGCAGGAACATGAAGCCTTTTTCCGCGACATGCTCGGTGACATTGACGAGCCGACATTGCCGTTTGGTTTGCAAGGCGTCCACGGTGACGGCAGCGATATCGAGGAGCTCAGTCTGGCGCTTGATCCGCTACTCGGTCAGCGTTTGCGGGCACAGGCACGGTTGCTGGGGGTGAGTGTCGCGAGCCTGTTTCATCTCGGTTGGGCGCAGGTCTTGAGCGCGCTGACCGGTAAATCGAATGTGGTGTTTGGCACCGTGCTGATGGGGCGGATGCAAGGCGCTGAATCCACCGACCGCGCCTTGGGGATTTTCATCAACACGTTGCCGTTGCGGGTCGATGCAGGGGCGCAAGCGGCGGGCGAGGCAGTGAAGGCCACCCATGCGCGCCTGACCACCCTGATGCGCCACGAACACGCGCCGCTGGCGCTGGCCCAGCGTTGCAGTGGCGTGGTGGCGTCTTCGCCGTTGTTCAGCACGCTGCTCAATTACCGGCACAGCGCGTCGAGTGCCAATGCCAGCGCCGAGGCGCTCGCAGCCTGGGAGGGCATCAGCGTTTTGCGTTCGGAAGAACGTACCAACTACCCGCTGACCCTGAGCATCGACGATTTTGCTGACCGCTTCAGCCTGACGTTACTCGCCAGCACCGAGGTCGACCCCCACCGAATCTGCACCTACATGCTGTGCGCGGTGGAAAATCTGCTGCTGGCCCTGGAGCGCACACCGGACACCCCGTTGAATCAATTGCCGGTGTTGCCGCCGGCCGAGCGCGAGCAGGTTGTGTCGGGGTTCAACGCCACTCACGTCGAGTACCCGCCGGCGCAGCCCCTTCATCATCGTTTTGAGGCTCAGGTTGTCGACCGGCCCGACGCGTTGGCGGCGGTGTATCTGGGTGAGCCATTGACGTTCGCCGAGTTGAACCATAAGGCCAACGCCCTGGCCCACTATCTGATCGGGCTGGGCGTGAAACCCGACGATCGGGTGGCGATTGTCGCCCGACGCGGCCTGCAAACCCTGGTCGGACTGCTGGCGATTCTCAAGGCCGGGGCCGCTTACGTACCGGTGGACCCGGCGCACCCCGCCGAGCGCTTGAGCTACCTGCTCAGCGACAGTGCGCCGGTGGCTGTGCTGACATCCAGTGATCTTGCGCAGCGCCTGCCCGTTCTGGACGTGCCGGTGATCGATCTTGACCCGTGCACCTGGCCGCTGGGCACCACCCATAATCCCCAGGTGCCGGGCCTGAATACCTCGCATCTGGCCTACGTGATCTACACCTCTGGCTCCACCGGCCTGCCCAAAGGGGTGATGGTCGAGCACCACACGCTGTGCAATCTGGTTGACTGGCACTGTGCGGCCTTCGATTTATGCGCCGGTCGCCACACCTCAAGTCTGGCCGGGTTCGGTTTCGATGCCATGGCATGGGAAATCTGGCCGGCGCTGTGTGCAGGCGCGACCTTGCATATCGCCCCTGCCCACGAAGGCAGTGATGACATTGATGCCTTGCTCGCCTGGTGGCGTGCGCTGCCGTTGGACGTGAGTTTTCTGCCGACGCCGGTTGCCGAGTACGCCTTCAGCCAGAACCTGGAACATCCGACCCTGCGCACGCTGCTGATCGGTGGCGACCGGTTGCGGCAGTTTTCGCGCAATCAGCACTTCGACGTGATCAACAACTACGGCCCGACCGAGACCACCGTGGTGGCAACGTCCGGGCGCATCGAGGCGGGCGATAGGTTGCACATCGGTAAACCGGTGAGCAATGCGACGGTGTATCTGCTCGATGATCAACAGCGTCCGGTGCCGATTGGCGTGACGGGAGAGTTGTATGTCGGCGGCAGCGGTGTTGCCCGCGGCTATCTGAATCGGCCGGACCTGAGCGCCGAACGCTTCCTGCGCGATCCATTCAGCCGCGTACCTCAAGCGCGGATGTACCGAACTGGCGACCTGGCACGCTGGCGGGTCGACGGCACCCTCGAATACCTGGGGCGCAACGATGATCAAGTGAAGATCCGTGGCGTGCGCATCGAGTTGGGGGAAATCGAGAACCGCCTCAACCAACTCCCCGGCATTCAGGAGGCGGTGTTGCTGGCTCGCGAGGATGAACCGGGGCAGACACGACTGGTGGCGTATTTCACCGAGCAGGCGCAGGTTCAGCCATTGGCCGTGGCTGAACTGCGCGCGCAGCTTCTGACGCAGTTGCCCGAGTACATGGTGCCGTCAGCCTTCGTGAAACTTGATGCGCTGCCGCTGACCGCCAACGGCAAACTCGACCGCAAGGCCTTGCCCAAACCTGAGCGCTCGGCGCTGTTCACCCGGGCATACGAGGCGCCGCTGGGTGAAGTGGAAACCACGTTGGCGCAGATCTGGGCCGAGGTGCTGCAGGTTGAACGGGTCGGGCGTCGGGATCACTTTTTCGAGTCGGGCGGCCATTCGTTGCTGGCCATGCGCATGGTCGCGCAAGTACGACAGCGCCTGGGCGTCGAGCTTGCGCTGGGCGAGTTGTTCGCCAATGCCGAACTGGCGGCGGTGGCGCAAGCGTTGACCCAGGCCGGGCGCTGTACGCAGCCGCCGATTCTGGCCGTGCCGCGCGAAGGGGCGCTGCCGCTGTCATTTTCCCAGCAGCGATTCTGGTTTCTGGCGCAGATGGAAGGTGCCAACACGGCGTACAACATCCCGATCGGCCTGCGCTTGCGAGGCGTGCTTGACGACGATGCACTGCAACGGGCGCTGGCCCGCATCGTCGCGCGTCACGAGACCCTGCGCAGTCGTTTTGCCCCGTTCAACGGCGACGCACAGGTGCTGATTACGCCGGTGGACAGCGGTTTGCTGTTGCGCGTCGAGGATTTGCGCCTGCACCCACAGGCTGACGAAGCTTTGCTCGCGCTGATTCAGGGCGAGGCATCGGGGCCGTTCGATCTGGAGAGCGATCCATTGATTCGCGGACGGTTGGTGCGGTTGGCGGACGATCACCATGTGCTGTTGATTACTCTGCACCACATCATCTCGGACGGCTGGTCGATGGGCGTGCTGACCCGTGAACTGATGGCGCTGTATCAGGCGTTCAGGCATGGCGAGGACGATCCGTTGCCGCCGCTGGCGTTGCAGTACACCGACTACGCGCTGTGGCAACGCCGCTGGTTGAGCGGCGACGTATTGCAGCGTCAGAGTGAATACTGGCAACGCACGCTGGCCGACGCCCCGGCCTTGCTCACGCTGCCCACCGACCGTCCGCGTCCGGCGCAACAGGACTATGCCGGCAGCAGCGTCGAGGTGCGCCTGGACGAGCGCTTGAGCGCCGGGCTCAAAGCCTTGAGTCAGCGTCATGGCGTGACCTTGTACATGACGATGATGAGTGCCTGGGCGATGGTGCTCAGTCGCTTGTCCGGGCAGGCTGATGTGGTGATTGGCTCACCGGTGGCCAACCGCTCGCGAGCCGAAATCGAAGGTTTGATCGGCCTGTTCGTCAACACCCTCGCATTGCGCATCGATACCTCGGGAGCGCTGAGCGTCGAAGCGTTGCTGGCGCGGGTCAAGGCGCTGACGCTGCAAGCCCAGGCGCATCAGGATCTGCCGTTCGAACAAGTGGTGGAAATCACCCGGCCGGTGCGCAGCCTGGCGCACAGCCCGCTGTTCCAGACCATGCTCAACTGGCGTAACAGCGATGGTCCGGCGCTGGCCTTGGGTGAACTCACGCTGGAGGCCGTCGCAGAACCGAGCCACTTCGCCAAGTTCGACCTGACGCTGACCCTGGGCGAAGCGCAGGGCGGTATCGGCGGCTGGCTGGAGTACGCCACGGCACTGTTCGATGAAGCAACGGCGCAGCGGTTTATCGGTTACTTCCAGCAGTTGCTGCAGGCGATGGTCAGCAATGATCAAGCGGTGCTGGAACACGTGCCACTTGTCGATGACGAGGAACGCCTGCGATTGCTGGTCGACTTCAACGCCACTGAACGGGAGTATCCGCAAACCCTGACTGTTCACCGCGTGTTTGAACAGCACGCGGCGGCGCGAGGCGAAGCCGTTGCGGCGATGCATGGCGCGCAAGCGTTGAGTTACGCCGAGTTGAACCGCAAGGCCAACCAACTGGCCCATTACTTGATGGCTCAGGGCGTAAGCCCCGGCGACCCTGTGGCGATTCTGTTGCCGCGCTCGCTGGATCTGTTGATCGCGCAACTGGCGATCATTAAATGCGCGGCGGCGTACCTGCCGCTGGACATCAACGCGCCTGCCGAACGTCAGGCGTTCATGGTTCAGGACTGTCAGGCGGCGGCCTTGCTGACGGCGACCGGTGCCGTATTCGATGACCCGGTGCGCCGGATTGATCTGGATGCCCTGGCACTCGACGGGCAACCGTCGCACAACCCGCAACTGCCGCAGTCGGCAGAGTCTTTGGCGTACATCATGTACACCTCCGGCTCAACCGGTACACCGAAGGGCGTGATGGTGCCGCACCGGGCGATCACCCGGCTGGTGATCAATAACGGCTACGCCGATTTCAATCCGCTTGATCGGGTGGCCTTCGCTTCCAACCCGGCATTCGATGCCAGCACGATGGATGTCTGGGGGGCGCTGCTCAATGGTGCTCAGGTTGCAGTGATCGACCCAGCCACCTTGCTCGACCCGCAGGCGTTCGGGCACGAGTTGCGCCGCTGCGGGGCGACCATCCTGTTTGTCACCACCGCGCTGTTCAACCAGTACGTGCAACTGATTCCCGAGGCACTCAAAGGTCTGCGAATCCTGCTCTGCGGTGGTGAACGGGGTGATCCGGCGGCGTTTCGCGCTCTGCTGGCGCAGGCGCCGGATCTGCGTCTGGTGCACTGCTACGGCCCGACGGAAACCACGACCTACGCCACTACTTTTGAAGTGCGCTCTGTTGCGAACGATGCCGACAGCGTGTCGATCGGTGGCCCGATTTCCAACACCCGTGCGTATGTGCTCGATGCCCATCAGCAACCGGTGCCGTTTGGTGTAATCGGTGAGCTGTATATCGGCGGGCAGGGCGTTGCGTTGGGTTACTTGAATCGACCTGAACTGACTGCCGAGAAATTCCTCCGCGATCCGTTCAGCGCCAAGCCTGAGGCAATGATGTACCGCACCGGAGATCTGGTGCGCTGGTTGGCGCCGGGGCAACTGGAGTGCATCGGGCGCAACGACGATCAGGTGAAGATTCGCGGCTTCCGCATCGAGTTGGGTGAAATCGAAAACCGCCTGTTGAGCTGTCCGGGCGTCAAGGAAGCGGTGGTACTGGCCCGGCGCGACGGACAGGAACCGATTCGCCTGGTGGCCTATTACACGGCGCATGATGCCAGTCTGCAAAGCGCCACCCTGCGTGCGCTGCTGCAAGCACGCCTGCCGGAGTACATGGTGCCTGCGGCCTGGGTGCGCCTCGACACGCTGCCGCTGAACAACAATGGCAAGGTCGATCGCAAGGCGTTGCCGGAGCCGACACCGCAAGCCTTGCTCAGTCGCGTTTACCAAGCGCCGACCAATCCCGTGGAGGCGAATCTTGCCCGGCTTTGGGCTGAGGTGTTGCAGGTCGAACGCGTCGGCCGCCACGACAACTTCTTTGAACTGGGCGGGCATTCATTGTTGGCGGTGCGTCTGGTCAGCCTGCTGCAACAGAACAACCAGACGATCACTTTGGCCGAACTGTTCCAGCATCCGACTGTGGAGTCTGCGGCAACGCTGCTCAGCTCGCGCAACGGTGTTGCCGAGCCGCAAAACGGTCTGGTCGTGGTGCGTGCCGGCCGTCATGGCACACCGTTGTTCCTGGTGCATGAATTCAGCGGCCGGGACGTGTATTTCCCGGCGCTGGGCACGCACATCGCCGGTGAGTTCCCCATCTATGGCTTGCCGGGCATCGACCTCGGGCAACCCCAGCTGCGCACGATGGAATGCCTCGCGGCGCGGCTGGTCGGGATTATCCGTGCACAGCAGCCTAGTGGGCCGTATCGACTGGCCGGCTGGTCGTTCGGTGGCGTACTGGCGTATGAAATTGCCCTGCAGTTGCTCGGCATGGATGAGTGGGTGGAATTCCTCGGCTTGATCGATACCTATGTGCCGCGTCTGGCCGACCCGGACAAGGCACGCTGGAACGATGCCCATGTGCACAAGCGCCAATTGTTGCTGCACTGCACGGCGCATTGGGCCGGGCAGGGTGCCGAGGGGCAGCAAGCCCTGGCTCGCCTGGCCCTGCTGCAGACCGAGCTGGAGCCGATGGGGTTCGCGGAGCTGTTCGAGCGCTGCCGGGAGCAACAATTGTTGCGTCCGGAACTGGCGGCGATCGCTTCGACGGATGCCTGGCACTACCTCGACCGGGAAGTGGCCCACGGGCATGCGCTGGCGCACTACCGGATTGCTCCGATTCCGCTACCCCTGCATTTACTGCGCGCTCAGGAGCGCTCGGCGCAAATGTCACTGCTCAGCCCGACGCGGGGTTGGGCCGAAGAGCTGCCTGCGGGTTTGCTGCATTGCATCGACGTACCCGGGGATCACCAGAGCATGATGAAGGCGCCGCATATCGGTGCCCTGGGACAAGCGCTGGGTCAGGCACTGGACGGGGCGAAGGTTCCTGCGCCCGTCACTTATCAGCCGTTGTTGACGGTGCAGACCGGCCACCCCGGGCATGCACCGATCTTTTGCGTACCCGGCGCGGGTGACAGCGTCACCGGGTTTATTCACCTGACCGAGGCGCTTGGGCCGGAGTGGCCGATTCACGGTCTGCAACCGCGCGGTCTCGATGGCGCCACGGTGCCGCACAGTCAGGTCGAGGCCGCCGCCAGGTTTTATTTGCAAGCCATCGAGCAACTCTACCCGCAAGGTCCGGTGCACCTGATCGGCCATTCATTCGGTGGTTGGGTCGCCCACGCCATGGCCGCGCAATTGCAGGATGCCGGGCGCAAGGTCGCCTCGTTGACCCTGATCGACAGCGAAGCGCCCGGCGGTAACGGTGTGGTGGGCAAACCGTACACGACCACTGCTGCGCTACAGCGCTTGATCGAGGCGTTGCAGCTGTCTTCCGGTAAATCGCTGGGTATCGATGCGCAGGCGTTTGCCGAGGCCGATGACGCTTTGCAGATGCGCCTGTTGCACCAAGGCATGGTGCGTGCCGGCGTGCTGTCCGCACGCTCATCCGAACAGGCGATGCATGGCCCGGTGCGCACCTTTGCCACTGCGCTGCGCACTGTTTACCAGCCACGCCAGGCTTACACCGGCCTGGTGCGGCTGGCGCTGGTCGACGACCCGACGCTGGACGCGGCGGGCAATCAGCGCGAGCAAGCGGCGATGGTCGAAGGCTGGCAGCGCCAGGTGACGGATCTGGCGGTGTGGTACGGGCCGGGCAACCACTTCACGATTCTCAAGGCGCCCAACGTCTTCAGTCTTGCGGCGTGGTGGCATGACGGCTTGTCGGTGCCGGTTAACGAAGTGCTGTCCTGAGTGTTGTTTATCTACCAGAGCCCGGCCGCTGGCCGGGTTCAATCCTGAACGGACTTGTGGTCATTTATGGAAAAGTCGAAGTTGCGCAAAGTCGGTATGGGATTGGCGTTGGTGGCGCTGGCCGGGTTGGTGTTCTATGCGGTAAAGGCGCCGGCCGAGGCGCCGCAGTACCTGACTGCCACGGTTGAACGCAGTGATATCGAAAATGCGGTGCTGGCCACCGGGTTGCTCGAAGGTATCAAGCAGGTGGACGTCGGTGCGCAAGTGTCCGGCCAGTTGAAGTCGCTCAAGGTCAAGGTGGGCGACAAGGTGAAAAAGGGCCAGTGGCTGGCAGAAATCGATCCGCTGGTGTTGCAGAACACCCTGCGTCAAGCCCAGGTCGATGAGGAAAACCTGCAAGCGCAAAAACGCGCCACGCAGGCCCAACTCAGGCAGACCAAGGCGATTTACGAACGCTACAAGAACTTGCAGGACGACGCATCGATCTCGCGCCAGGACTTCGAAACCGCGCAGTCTGACTACGAAGTGCAGCAGGCCAATCTGATGTCACTGGACTCGCAGATCAAGAGTGCGCACATCCAGATCGACACCGCCAAGGTCAACCTGGCCTACACACGAATCGTCGCGCCGATCGATGGCGACGTGGTCGGCATCGTTACTCAAGAAGGCCAGACCGTTATCGCTAACCAGTTGGCGCCGATCCTGCTGAAATTGGCGGATCTGGACACCATGACGGTCAAGGCGCAGGTTTCCGAGGCCGACGTGATTCATATCATGCCGGGGCAAGAGGTGTATTTCACCATTCTCGGCGAGGACAAACGTTATTACGGCAAGCTGCGCGGCACTGAACCGGCACCGCAGAACTTTCTCGAAACGCCGCCCGCCGGCACGCCAAAACAGAACACGGCGGTGTTCTATAACGCACTGTTCGAGGTGCCCAACCCGGATCATCGCTTGCGCATCTCGATGACCGCGCAGGTGCGGGTGGTGCTGGATACCGCCAAATCCGTGTTGACCATTCCGGTAGCAGCGCTGGGGCCGCGCAACAGCGACGGCAGTTTTCCAGTGCGCGTGCTGGACGCCAAGGGCCAGGCACAGGCGCGCAATGTGCAGACCGGGATCAACAACAACGTCAAGGTGCAGGTCAATGATGGTCTGGCCGAGGGCGACCGCGTGGTGATCGGAGATCCGGTGTCGACCGTGGCGGGGTCCTGACGATGAACGAGCCCTTGCTGCAACTCAGCGGGATTACCCGCAGCTTTACCGCCGGCGACCGTGAGTTTCTCGCGTTGAAGGACATCAGCCTGACGATCCATGCCGGAGAGATGGTCGCGATCATTGGCGCCTCCGGCTCCGGTAAGTCGACGTTGATGAACATTCTTGGCTGCCTCGATTACGCCACCGCCGGCAGTTACAGGATCAACGGTCAGGAAACCCGTGACCTCGATAACGAGGCCCTGGCGGCATTGCGTCGCGACTACTTCGGCTTCATCTTCCAGCGCTATCACCTGCTGCCGCACCTGAGTGCCATGCATAACGTCGAGATGCCCGCGATCTACGCGGGCATCCCGGAGCTGCAACGTCATGCCCGCGCTCGGGAATTGTTAGCGCGATTGGGTCTGCAAGGGCACCTGAGCCACCGACCGAGTCAGCTGTCCGGCGGGCAGCAGCAGCGGGTGAGTATCGCTCGGGCCTTGATGAACGGCGGTGATGTGATCCTTGCCGATGAGCCAACGGGGGCTCTCGATACCACCAGCGGCAAAGAGGTCATGCGCATTCTGCTGGAATTGCACGCTGCCGGGCATACGGTGATCCTGGTGACCCACGACCCGAAAGTCGCGGCCAACGCCGAGCGCATCATCGAGGTCAGTGACGGTGAGATCCTCAGCGACCGACGCAACGAGCGCGACACGGCGCAGCTGTCAGGCGACGAAGCGGTCCCTGCCAAATCCACCGCTGGACGACGCCTGGTCGCCAGCCTCGGTTTGTTCAAGGAAGCGTTCAGCATGGCCTGGGTCGCGCTGGTTTCGCACCGCATGCGCACCTTGCTGACCATGCTTGGCATCGTAATCGGCATTACGTCGGTGGTGTCGATCTCGGCAATCGGCGAGGGTGCCAAACGTTACGTGTTGAAGGACATTCAGGCGATCGGCAGTAACACCATCGATATCTATTCCGGCACCAGTTTTGGCGACAGCCGCTCCACGGCCATCGAAACCCTGGTGCCCGCTGACGTTGCCGCCCTCAATCAGCTGTATTACGTCGACAGTGCCACGCCGGTGGTCGGCCGAAACCTGCTGCTGCGTTATCGCAATATCGATCTGGATGCGCAGGTCAATGGTGTCGGCGACCTGTACTTTCAGGTACGCGGTATCAAGATGGAGGCCGGTATCCCGTTCAGTGAAAGCGACGCCCGGCGCCAGGCACAGGTGGCGGTGATCGATCACAAAACCCGGCTTCGGCTGTTCGGCGAACATGTCGACCCGTTGGGGCAAGTGATCCTGATCGGCAACTTGCCTTGTACGGTGATCGGTGTGGCCGCCGAGAACAAAAACCTGTTCGCTGCGAGCAAGTCGCTCAACGTCTGGGTGCCGTACGAAACTGCTGCCGGGCGCCTGTTGGGCCAGCGCTACCTGGACAGCATCAGCGTGCGGCTCAAGGACGGCCAACCCAGCAACGTGGTGGATGAACACGTCAACAAACTGATGCTGCAACGCCACGGCACCAAGGATTTTTTCACCAATAACCTCGACAGCATCATGCAGACCGTGCAGAAAACCAGTCGCTCGCTGGCGTTGTTGTTGTCGTTGATTGCGGTGATTTCGCTGGTGGTCGGCGGTATCGGGGTAATGAACATCATGCTGGTGTCCGTGACCGAGCGTACTCGCGAGATCGGGATTCGCATGGCGGTCGGCGCCCGGCAATCGGATATTCGTCAGCAGTTTCTGGTGGAGGCGGTGATGGTCTGTCTGTTGGGCGGGGCGATCGGGATTTCGCTGTCCTACGCCATCGGCCATCTGTTTTCAGTGTTTATCAAAGAGTGGGAGATGGTGTTCTCGCTGGCTTCGGTGCTGACAGCGGTGGTTTGCTCGACGCTGATCGGCATCGTGTTTGGATTCGTGCCGGCACGGAATGCTTCGCGGCTTGATCCGATCGAGGCGTTGGCCCGCGACTGATGGTACTCACCGAATTCCTGTAGGCGCAGCCTTCGGCAGCTCCTACAGGTGGGATTTTTGTCAGGCCGCCGTGGAAGCCGAAGTTTCCTGCGGCGAATACATCCAGCGCATCAACGAATGCCGCCCGCTGATCCCCAACTTGATCGCCGCGCGCTTGAGATAGCTCTCTACCGTGTTGACCTTCAACTGCAATTGCTCGGCCAGCTCCGGCGCAGTACGTCCTGCAAGCAGGCCGATGCACACTTCGGTTTCACGATTGGACAGACTCAACCCCAATTGCTGCAAGCGTTCATTGAAGCGCGCCCGCAGGGTTTCCAGTCCCGTGCCCTCGGCAGCTTCGCCCGGGTTTTCTGCACCAGGGTTGGCTGGCTGGAGTGCATCGATGTGCTTTTCCACCATCGGCAACAGAACCGGGGAGATGTCCTGCAACAGGCTGCGTTCCTGCGCGGAAAAGCGTTGCGACTGGCCGTTGCGGTATACCGAAATCACGTAGCGGTAACCGTCCTTGCGCCGGGTCAGGTGCAGTTGCGAAGCCTCGGCGGCGGTCGATGATTCCGGATTAGGCAAATCGTCGACCGCCGCGACACTGCGGTCGGAAAATACCGTTTCGGCTAACAACGCCGGCTCTTTCATGGGTTCCGGTTCACTACGGGTCGCGGTGCGGCCCACCGGTTCAACACGCATCTGGCGGATGTGCGTGGCATCGACTGCCAGTTGAGTGAGGATCAGGTCATGCAGCATGCGCGGGAAATGACGGCTGCCAGTGCTGGCGATGACTTTGCCGATGTGAGGGAACAGGTATGAATTCATTTACATCATCCATGAGTTTGCGGGGGCTAACACTCCTGCGACTTTGTCGACGATGTCCTTGAGCGACGAAAATTGCAGAAATTGGTTCTTATCCTAGTACAACGTTTGAGCGACGGTTTAATGAAGGCGTTATTAGCTCATAACCGGAGCCGTTGAGCACCAACGGTTTCTGCCCTGTTGCTTGGCCTGGTACAGGCAGGTATCCGCCGATTTCAGCAAGGTGGCAGGCGTGACCGTTTCATCGACCGGATGACGCGTGGTAATCCCGGCACTGGCCGTGACATAGCCCAAAGGGTGCCCGGCGTGTTCCATTCTGAGCGAGCGTATGGTTTGCAGAATATCTTCGGTCACCTGAATCGCTCCATCGCTATCGGTATTGGGTAACAGCACGGTGAACTCCTCGCCGCCGTAGCGCACGGCCAAGTCACCCGGACGCTTGACCGCTTGTTGGATCGCGCGTCCGACCGCGCTCAGGCAGTCATCTCCGGCGGCATGTCCGTATTGGTCGTTGTAGCGTTTGAAGTAGTCGACATCGAGCATGATCAGCGAGAGTGCCGAGCCTTGGCGCCGGGCCAGACGGACTTCATCGGCCAGCGCATTGTCCAGTCGGCGCCGGTTGCCAAGTCCGGTGAGGCTGTCGGTCAGCGCCATGTCGCGCATGGTCTGGTGGGCGTGGCGGATTTCCCGCTCCATCGCCATGCGCTGGCGCAGCTGGCTCAGTACGATGAGGCCGAAACAAGTCAGCACCAGGATCAGAAACACCAGCACGAAGCCGTTTTTCAGCAAGTCCTGGCGCCATGGTTCGATGATCGATTCCTGGGAAAGCCCGGCCTCCACCACCAGCGGATAAGTGCTGAGGGCGCGATAGCCGTACAGACGTTCGGTGTCGTCGATGACGGCGCGCACTTGCGCGATGCCCACATTGGAGTTGGGAAGGTAGGTCTTGAATATCTCGCTATTGGCCAGGCTCTTGCCGATCACTGACGCAATGAACGGGCGGCGCACGAGGATTGTGCCGTCACGTTTGGCCAACACCAGCGCGCCTTTGTCGTCGATCCTGAAGTCGCCGTAGTAGTCGACGAAGTAGCTCACTTTGATTGTGCCCAGCAGCACACCGGCGAACGAGCCATCGGGATTATTCAGGCGGCGCGAGATGGGAATGATCAGGTCGCGGGTGGAGCGGCTTTCGACCACCTCGCCAATGCGCACTTGCCGATCGTCATGGGTGCGGTGGTACTGGAAATAATCGCGGTCGGCGTTATTAGCAGTTTCGGGCGTGACTTCCTTGTCGGTCACGATCCACTGTCCGTCAGGCCCGTAGATAAACAAGCCGTGCAACTGCGGCATGATTGTCGATTGCTGCACCAGCAGTTTGTGAATGCGCGGCACATCGAGGTTTTGCAGACCATCGCCTTCGATCCGCTCGCTGAGGGCCGCCGTCAGCACATCCATTTGCCGAATGGTGTCTTCGGCATGTTGAGCCGTCGCGCGGGTCAGGTTGGTGACTGAGTCGCGCGCGGAGGCGAAGGCGGCGCGATAGTCGCGCCAAGTCCGCCAGCTCTCGACTGCCAGAAAGGCAACGACCACCACCAGCATGAAACTGACCGTGAGGCGAAAAGTCGATCCCGCCCTCACGGCTTTCAGGGCTGCGGGGGAGGTGAGCTTGTCAGCGTTCCGCTCTGGCGGGTAGCGTCCGAGCATGAACATCTCCTTGGTTTCGATTCAACGTAATGCATGGCAACAGTATGACAAGGATCGCCAGGAAGGTCGGGTTGTTGTCGGAGCAAGATTCAGTATGAATTGATTGTCTCTTCTAAGTTGACGGAGAAACGCTTTTCAGCCGATTTATCCCGTTTCAGTGTCTCAGTAATCTGTGCCCATCTTGAACGCAAACGAACTTCCACAATTACAAAGGGACGCACAGATGAACACTCCAACCTACAACCGCCTCAACAAAGACGACGCCGTAGTTCTGCTGGTTGATCACCAGACCGGTTTGATTTCTCTGGTGCAGGACTTCTCGCCGAACGAGTTCAAGAACAATGTGCTGGCGCTGGCCGATCTGGCCAAGTTCTTCGAACTGCCGACCATCCTCACCACCAGTTTCGAACAAGGCCCGAACGGCCCGCTGGTACCGGAGCTGAAAGAGATGTTCCCCGATGCGCCGTACATCGCTCGCCCAGGCCAGATCAACGCCTTGGATAACGAAGACTTCGTCAAGGCGATCAAGGCCACCGGCCGCAAGCAGATCATCATTGCCGGTGTGGTAACAGATGTTTGCGTAGCGTTCCCGACCCTGTCGGCACTGGCGGAAGGGTTTGATGTGTTCGTTGTGACCGACGCCTCCGGCACCTTCAACACCACCGTGCAACAAGCCGCGTGGAACCGCATGACCCAGGCCGGCGCACAGATGATGAACTGGTTCTCGGTGGCCTGTGAGCTGCACCGCGACTGGCGCAACGACATTGAAGGACTGGGTAACTTGCTTTCGCAGCGAATTCCGAACTACCGCAATTTGATGAATGGCTATGCGGCGCTGACCGCTCAGCAGAAGTAAGCCAACGCTGCAATGCCAGAAGCCTGCCCTTAAAAGCAGGCTTTTGCCCGTTGAAGTCTGAATCCACATTCCAGTGGCGATTCATCGGGAAGTCATGCTATTCGAGAGGCATCACCCGATACGTTTTGTAGAGCTGCTGAACCTCGGGATCATCCAGACTCTGGTACGAAATGCCGTCCTTATCCAAACCATCCAGTCCTTTTATGCCGCCAATCATTTCCGGCCATTCCTCACGGGTGGTGATATCGATGATGAAAGGCGCCAGGTAGCTATCCAGATGGCCGTGAAACGGATCTCGAATCTCGTCGCTGAGTGCCCGCAAATAGTCATCCTTGCTCGTCTTTGACCAATCGATGGCGAATCTGGTCCGAAAGCACAGCTCCATGTAAATGAGCAGGATGGTGCGGCCATTGCCATCGAGAAAAGGGTGCGCAGAAGCCAGCTGGCCCATTACCTCGCCAGGCCGAGTCCGGAAGCGTTTCTTGTTTGCCGCAAGTTCAAGCGCGTATTCGACCGACCTTTTGATAAGGTCGGGACGCTCAAATATCGTGTGATGAGGATCATCCTTCGTTCCCTTGAAAACCGCCAAATGGGGGACCAGTTCATTCCTGTCTTTCCCCGCCCAAGGATAAAAACCGGAGAAAAGGATTTCGTGTGTTTTGAGGACTGTGTTGTAGTCGATAGGCTTCTTCCTGGCGAGATAGGCAAGAGCGTCGTCGATGCTGGCTTCGAAGGAGAGGTGCTCAGACTCTTTTACTTCAATGGGGTCTTTGAGTTTGAGCGAGTTTTGAAGATAACCTTCAGTCTCGAAATCGCCGAAGGGGTCGAAAGTCATGCGCTGATCTGCTTTTTACAACGCCTTTTTTCCTGCAGGTAGCGCCCTTGAAAGGCCATGAGCTCTGTCTTGCTCAGTACGCCTTTTCTTTTGAGGTTGACGAGCATTTGCTCAACACTGTCCAGTTCCACGACATCACCGGCCAAGCGCGTAATCGTAACGGCCATGCGGCTCAGGCTGTCGCGGTCGGCGGTAATCTCATGTTCTTTGGCGAGCTGGCGAACTTCAGACGCAACGCTGTCAGTGGCTGATCTAGTCATTTGGAACCCCTCATATACTCTTTCAGAGCATAGCATGGCGTCGTTTCCGTAAGCGCTCCGGTGAGCGCTCGGTGGCAGAACCTGGACAAACTCTCGTTGCAAACCACTCTTCAACATTGTCTCTTCTGAGTTGACGGAGAAACGCTTTTCAGCCGATTTATCCCGTTTCAGGGTCTCAGTAATCTGTGCCCATCTTGAACGCAAACGAACTTCCACAATTACAAAGGGACGCACAGATGAACACTCCAACCTACAACCGCCTTAACAAAGACGACGCCGTAGTTCTGCTGGTTGATCACCAGACTGGTCTGATTTCTCTGGTGCAGGACTTCTCGCCGAACGAGTTCAAGAACAATGTGCTGGCGCTGGCCGATCTGGCCAAGTTCTTCGAACTGCCGACCATCCTCACCACCAGTTTCGAACAAGGCCCGAACGGCCCGCTGGTGCCGGAGCTGAAAGAGATGTTCCCCGATGCGCCGTACATCGCTCGCCCCGGCCAGATCAACGCATGGGACAACGAAGACTTCGTCAAGGCAATCAAGGCCACCGGCCGCAAGCAGATCATCATTGCCGGTGTAGTGACGGATGTGTGCGTAGCGTTCCCGACCCTGTCGGCGCTGGCGGAAGGGTTTGATGTGTTCGTGGTGACCGATGCCTCCGGCACCTTCAACACCACCGTGCAACAAGCCGCGTGGAACCGCATGACCCAGGCCGGCGCACAGATGATGAACTGGTTCTCGGTGGCCTGTGAGCTGCACCGCGACTGGCGCAACGACATTGAAGGGCTGGGTAATCTGCTGTCGCAGCGGATCCCGAACTATCGCAATTTGATGAATGGCTATGCGGCGCTGACCGCTCAGCAGAAGTAAGCCGACGCTGCCAATCGAAAAGCCTGCCCTTAAAAGCAGGCTTTGGTTTTTTCTGCAGTTGGAAAGTGCAATCCTGGCGGCGACCCGGAAGCGCAATATCGGGCGCAGCCATGCCTGCGAGTCGTTGCCTGAGGCAGCCTCAATCCAGTTTGGCGGACATCAAGTTGCCGACGCGCGAAACCAGTGTGTCGACGGCAAAGGGCTTTGTCAGCACTTGCATGCCCGGCCCGAGTTGGCCGCTGCCGATAACGGCGTTTTCGGCGTAGCCGGTAATGAACAAGGTCTTCAGTTTTGGGCGGATTTCCCGGCCCGCATCGGCCATCTGTCGCCCGTTCATACCGCCGGGCAATCCGACATCAGTGATGAGCAAATCGATGTGTGCGCTGGAGCGTAATGCTTCCAGTCCCTCGACGCTGTCGGCCGCTTCCAGGAGGGTGTAGCCGAGTTCGCTGAGTACGTCTATGAGCAACATCCGCACTGTCGGCTCGTCGTCGACAATCAGGATGGTTTCCCCTGCTTTTGCCAGAGGCGTTGTCGTGCTGTGAGTGGCATCGT
Organism: Pseudomonas sp. LBUM1652; assembly: GCF_059716105.1. NCBI lineage: Bacteria > Pseudomonadati > Pseudomonadota > Gammaproteobacteria > Pseudomonadales > Pseudomonadaceae > Pseudomonas > Pseudomonas sp. LBUM1652. The sequence goes on from NZ_CP166804.1 coordinate 2,838,250, forward strand.
GATTTTGCAGCGCCTCCCCGCGGTACCGAGGCAAGTAGATGCACATCGTGGTGCCTTGGCCTACTTTCGAATGCACCCGCACCTGACCGCCGGATTGCTTGGTGAACCCGTAGATCATCGACAGCCCCAGTCCGGTGCCTTGGCCGAGCGGCTTGGTGGTGAAAAACGGGTCGAAGGCTTTCGCGATGACGTCAGCGCTCATGCCGGTGCCGGTGTCAGTGACACATAGACAAAGGTATTCCCCCTCGGGCATGTCCAGAGCACGGGCGGTCTCGAACGCCATTGTTCGATTGGCCGTCTCGACTGTGATTCTTCCGCCATCGGGCATGGCATCGCGGGCGTTGATGCACAGATTCAGCAGGGCGTTTTCCAGTTGGCTGGCGTCGACGAGGGCCGGCCAGAGATCGGGTGCGGCGACGGTATTCAAACGTATGCTCGGGCCGACGGTGCGCTGGATCAGTTCGGTCACCCCGGCGATCAGGGTGTTCACATCCGTTGGCCGTGGATCGAGGGTCTGGCGTCGGGAGAAGGCCAGCAGGCGATGGGTCAGGGCCGCGGCGCGTTTAGTCGCGCCTTGGGCGGTGACCAAATACTTGTCGACCTCCTTCAGGCGGCCTTGAGCGATGCGTTTTTCTATCAATTCCAGGGCGGCCGAGATGCCGGCGAGAAGATTGTTGAAGTCATGGGCCAGGCCGCCGGTCAGTTGGCCGACCGCTTCCATTTTTTGTGATTGGCGCAGTTTCTCTTCGGCTTGCATGAGATCGGCTGTGCGTGCCAATACACGCTGTTCCAGAGTTTCGTTGAGCGCGCGCAATTCGGCGTTGGCGCGGTCGCGCTCCGCCTCGACATTGCGCCGATCCTCAACATCAATGAGCACACCGGGAAAGCGCAGCGGGGTGCCGTTGTCGGCGCATTCGACGCGACCGTTGGCCTCGATCCAGTTGTATTTTCCATCGGCGCGGCGCACCCGGTATTGATGGGAGTAGGCGCCGCCACGGGCAATCGCTTCATTGATCGCACCGGTGAGCCCCTCTCTGTCATCGGGGTGTACGGTCATCACCACTTGTTCCAGGCTCAGGCCGTCGCGGCCCAATGCGGGATCAAGGTCAAAAACCCTGGCGAAGGACTCATCCACAGTGAAGCGATCGGTCGGCAGATCCCAGTGCCAGGTACCGATAATGGCGCCGGCCGCGAGGGCAAGCTGTACGCGCTCGACGTTTTCCCGCGCGACCGCTTCGCTGATCCGCAAGCGCTCTTCGGCGTCTCGGCGTGCGGTGACGTCGCTGAAGAAAATCGCGATCTGGCGATCGGCAGGGTCACCGACCCGCACTGCACGCACATCGAACCAGCGTTCAAACGTATTGGCGTAATTCTCGAAGTTTGCCGGCTCACCGGTCTTGGCCACGTGTCCGTAAGTCTCGAACCAGAACTTCTCAAGGTTAGGGGCGAACTCTGTGACCCATTTACCCCGCAGGTTGACGCCGCACTGACGTTCGAACGCCGGGTTGGCCTCGACGAAACAATAATCCACGGGGTGGTCGTCGGCGTCGAATTTGACTTTGACGATGGCGAATGCGGCCTCGATGGTTTCCAGAATGGTACTGAAGCGCGCCTCACTATTGGCGAGCGCCACTCGGCTGGCTGCAAGCTGCTGGGCCATATCCGGTGTTGCTACTGCGCTGCTCTCCAGAGCCAGGCGCAGGCGCATCACCTCTGCCTCAAGCTCCTCGCGAGTAAGATGCTTCAGAATTTCCACCACAGGGGCCTTCTTGATTTTTGTTTGAATTCATTCAACGCGGTTCAATCGAATACTGGGGATCCTCACATTGACACGCCGTCTGATGGTTAAGTTGCACCCGCACAGGAGGGGGAAGCCCGTTTTATAACGCCTCGCCGGCATCCAGTGTGGCGAGCAGCTTCTCGCCTCGCTGCCAAAGCGCCTGCTGCTTGGCCTCAGGCATGCGGTCGAGGTTTTTGTACATCATGCCCATACGCTGATTGCTGCGTAAAAGATCGCCATGGCGCATCAGAAAATGCCAGTACAACGCATTGAAAGGGCATGCGTTGTCAGCAGTGCTTTCGCTGACCTTGTAAGCACAGCCGCGACAGTAGTCAGACATTCGATTGATGTATTGGCCGCTGGCGCAGTAAGGCTTGGAACCGAGATAACCTCCGTCAGCGTGCATGACCATGCCCAAGGTGTTGGGCAATTCCACCCAATCAAACGCATCCATATAAATGGCGAGATACCACTCGCAGATCTGGCTCGGCGCGATGCCGGCGAGCAACGCAAAATTCCCCGTGACCATCAGCCGCTGGATATGGTGAGCATAGGCGTGTTTCAGGCTTTGGCCGATTGCCTGACGCATGCAGTTCATTTTCGTTTCGCCAGTCCAGTAGAATTCCGGCAAGGGGCGCTTGTTACCAAATGAATTGCCTTGGGCATAGTCAGGCATCTTCAGCCAGTAAACACCGCGCACGTATTCGCGCCAGCCGATCAGTTGACGAATGAATCCCTCGGCGGCATTCAGCGCAACGCTGCCTGACCAGTAAGCCGACTCGACGTCACTGCACATCTGACGCAAATCCAGCAGTCCGATATTGAGCGCAGCGCTGATGCGCGCATGGAACAGAAAGGGTTCATCGCTGGCCATGGCATCCTGATAATCGCCGAACCCGGCCAGGCCATAATCGAGGAAGTAACGCCACAGTGATTGAGCGTCGGCGTGGGTCACTGGATAGTTGAAATCGTCCAGAGAACCGTAGTGGTGGCTGAAACGTGCTTTGACCAGCGCAAGGACTTCGAGGGTGATGGCGTCGTTGGAAAAACCCGCCGGGTAGGGCGCTTTCACTCCCTTGGGCAGGGCTTTGCGGTTTTCGGCGTCAAAGTTCCAGGCGCCGCCGACCGGCGTACCGTCGCCATTGATCAACAGCCCGCTCTTGCGGCGCATCTCGCGGTAGAAAAACTCCATACGCAGCTGCTTTTTGCCGGCCGCCCACGCACTGAATTCCGTTCGACTGCACAGAAAACGCGTATCGGCATGCCAATGAATGGCTGGATCACAGTCCCTGAGAGACTGCTCCAGACGCCAGTCGCCACATTCAGTGACGTGCAGCTCTTCCGGTTGCAGAAGTGCCTGCCAGCGACCTAGTTCACCTGGCACTGATCCGCTGTTGTGCGGATCATCAAGGGTGACGTACTCGACACGTACGCCTCTGGCTTGCAACGCCTTGGCGAAATGACGCATGGCGCTAAAGATCAGGGCAATCTTTTGTGGGTGATGAGGCACATGGCTGGCTTCTTCCATCACCTCGACCATGAGCACCGCATCCCGTTCGGGATCGAGCCCTTGCAATGAGGCCAGGTCAAACGAAAGCTGATCACCGAGGATCAGGCACAGGCGATTGACCTTGCTCATTCGGAACAGTCCAGCAGCGTCCGCTTCATCAAGTTGCTGTCAGCGAAAAAGGCAGCCGCAACTCTTCGACCGGGCCTGAATCCCGGCCGCACATTTCGTCGTGGACACATTGCTGCACCAACACGCAGGGAAACGCCGGAACGGTTTGCAGCAAGTCCCGCAGATGACTGATTGAGCGCAGTCGCATGGGTTTTGCCGCATCGTCGAGCAAGGTGAAATGGCCGTGATCCATGCGGATGCGCGCCAGATAAAAGCCACCTTCGAGCGACAGCAGTTCCAGTTCACGTATTTCGCTGTTGGCTGCGCGTTCGGTGAGGGTTTGCAGATTCATCAATCACTCCTTGCCTACCAGGGTAGGCGTTCTCCGTCGTAGGCAAAGAAATGGCCGCTGTCTGACGGCGTCAGCCGGTCGATCAGGGTCAATAATTCGTGGCTGGCAACGCTGGCCGGGCGGGCCGCCGATGCACCGCGAAAAGGTTGCGACAGCGCCGAAACGACTGTGCCTGGATGCAGGCTCAGCAAGCGACTGTGAGGGCGAGTGCGGGCCAGTTCGATGGCCGCGGTTTTGATCAGCATGTTCAGCGCGGCCTTGGAGGCGCGATAGGCGTACCAGCCACCCAAACGGTTATCGTCGATGCTGCCGACCTTGGCCGAGAGCATCGCCATCGCACCATGGTGATCGAGCAGTGGCAGGAAGTGGCGCAAGACCATCGCCGGCCCCAGCGTATTTACTTGAAACACTGCCTGGAGCGCGTCGTGTTCCATCGCGCTGTAGCTTTTTTCCGGTTTGATCGCATCGCGATGCAGCAGGCCGGCGGCATGTACGATCAGTTGATAAGGCGCTTCTGTCGCCAGTTCCGCGGCAGCGCTGGCAATTGTCTCTGGCCGTTCCAGATCCAGCGGGGGATCCGTTTTACGCCCCAGTTCACGAACACCTGCACATCGAGAGTCCTGCTTCAGCCACTCACAGAACGCAGCGCCGAGTGCGCCACTGGCGCCGATTACCAGGGCGCGGTAGCCATCACCCAGTGAAGTCATCGTGAGCGAGTCGGTCATTGATTGTCTCCCGCACTCTGGCGACGGAAGAACAATGTCACCTGGCCGATCTCGACACCGAACTTGGACATGGTGGTGCGATTGATCAAGGTGTCTTCATCCATCAAGTACATCCAGTCGTCCATGCTCACTTCATAAACGGAGCCATCGACCGGCAGGCTCAGGATGTAGCGCCAACGCAGCGCGTTGCCGGCGACTTCACCCTTCGCCTCACCGATCACATCGCCGGCGCGGCCGCGCCATTTGCCCGCACCTTCCGGGGTCAGGGTCCAGACGCGACGCTCGCGAGTGCCGTCGCTATAGAGAAAACGCTCGTCGAGAATCAGGTTGTTTCCCTCGCGGCGACTCTCGATGTTCACCTCGAAGCGCTTGACGACTTCGCCAGAGCGTTTTTGAAACATCCCCCAGGCTTTCACGGGTTTGCTAAAAAACTTCTCCAGGTTGAAGGCCGGTTGCTGGTCGGCATAGTGCCCGACCTCAACGCTGCCACAGCTCGACAGGCTGAGCACCAGAGCCAGTAAAACCAAAAAACGGGTCATTGTTTTTACTCCCTGAATACACAGGTCAAGGTGGAGAACATTCCACAAAAGTGCTTGTACAGCTATCTATGCTTGTACAGGTTTAATGGCGTATTTGACTCGACAAACCGCCAACGAAATCACTTTCATCGGCTGATCAGTTGGAGGAACTCCTGACGCGTGCTAGAGGACTCTCGAAAGGCACCGAGCATGACCGATGACGTCATGACCGAATTCTGCTTTGCCACACCGCGCATCATCATGCACATGTGCCGTGCCTCAATGACCACGGCTACACCCGCAGCATCGGTAATTTGCTGGATCGCATCGGCGATCTGTCTGGTCAGGTTTTCCTGGATCTGCAAGCGGCGCGCGAACATATCGACCACCCGGGCCACTTTCGACAGCCCCAGCACCCGGCCCGTCGGGATGTAGGCCACGTGGGCCTTGCCGATGAAGGGCAGCATGTGGTGTTCGCACAGTGAATAAAGCTCGATGTCGCGAACGATGACCATTTCATCGTTCTGTGACTCGAACAGCGCGCCGTTGATGATGCCTTCCAGGTTCATCGAGTAGCCGTCGCACAGGTACTGCATGGCTTTGGCTGCACGCTTGGGCGTGTCCCGCAGACCTTCGCGTTCGGGGTTTTCACCGACGCCGAGAAGGATTTCACGGTAATGGTTGGCTAATGATTCAGTCATTCGGATTTCTCGCGGCGTTGCGACAGGATAGGAGTGCGGCAACTGCTGTGGCTGTCGTGACAACGACGGCTGCCGTCCGGGTGAGGCAGCCAGGCCAAGTGAGGACGCAGGTGGCAGAACAAGCGATAAGCAATGGCAAACAAAGGCCGGGTCAAACGCCAGCTCAGGGGGGCGACCCAGACGCCAAGCCCTGCGGCTCGCCAGCTCCATAGCGTAGCGTCGAGGCCTTTTACCCAGCGTCCATCGTCGAATCGTGCATGCAGTGAGGATTGCATTTGCTTAAGCGTGAACCCCAGTGCGGCTGGATCGAAGTCCTCATGGCTAAGGTCAACGAAGCACAGGCGTGTTTCGACGGCGTGTTGGCGTAACAGCTTGATTTCTCGCGCACAGAGCGGGCATTCACCGTCAAAGTAAAGCGTCAGCGGCCACGGCTCTAAGTTGTACATTGCGGCATGCCTTGTATAGGTTTTTTATAAAGATAGGCCGAAAAAATCGAGCTGACAATGGAGCGCCATTCTTTTTGTGAAGATAGGAAGTCGTTACATCCAGGCGCCCCACGGAACCGGGAGCGGATTGGGCGGCGCAAAGCAGCGCTCCCGCAAGAGCGGGAGCACTGTTTCGGGCTCTTTGCGTCAGGCGAGGTAGGCCGGGTAATCCACGTACCCTTCGGCATTGCCGCCATACACCGTGGCCGGGTTCAGCGCGTTCAGCGGCCAGTCATTGGCGATCCGCGCGGGCAGGTCCGGGTTGGCCATGAACGGGCGGCCGAAGGCGACAAAGTCTGCCAGGCCAGAATCGAGCAACTGCGCACCGGATTGCGCGTTGTAGCGTCCGGCGTAAATGATCGCGCCGCTGAAGGTGTCGCGCACCGCCTGGCGAAAGGTTTGCGGCATGGCGGGTGCATTGTCCCAGTCCGCTTCGGCGATCGACAGATAGGCAATGCCTACCTCTTCCAGCACTTTGATCGCTTCGATGTAAGTGGTGTGCGGATCTTCCTCGACCAGGCCCAGGTAAGTCCGCGCTTCATCGGTGGTGCTGAACAGCGGCGCGAAACGTACGCCGACTTTCTCCTTGCCGATGCACTCGGCAACACCGGCTACCACTTCGCGCAGAAAACGCAGGCGGTTGTGCAACGAGCCACCGTACTGATCGGTGCGCAGGTTGCTGTGGGCGGAGATGAACTGGTTGACCAGATAGCCGTTGGCGCAGTGCAGTTCGATGCCGTCGAACCCGGCGTCCATCGCGTTGCGTGCAGCCTGAATGTAGAGCTGAACCAGTTCCTGCACTTCATCGGTGGTCAACGCGCGAGGAGCGGACGGCGATACCAGCTCACCCGCGCCAGGCGCGGTTTCGATGAACACGCTGACTCGGTCGGTGGACACTGCGGACGCCGACACAGGTGCTGCACCGTCGGGCTGCAACGCGGTGTGGGACACCCGGCCCACATGCCACAACTGGGCGAAGATCACGCCGTCGACGGCATGCACGGCCTCGGTGACTTTGCGCCATCCGGCGATTTGCTCGGGCGTGTGAATGCCCGGGGTCCAGGCGTAACCCTGGCCACGCGGTTCGATCTGTGTGCCTTCGGTGACGAGCAAACCGGCGCCGGCACGCTGCTGGTAATACTCGGCCATCAGCTCGTTGGCGATGTTGCCCGGTTGCGTACTGCGCTGGCGGGTGAGAGGTGGTAGGACGATGCGGTTTTTCAGGGTGTGAACGCCCAGTTTGGCGGGCTTGAAGAAGCTGCTGTTGTTCATGGAGTTGACCTTGATAAATGTCTGCAATCCGGTCTCTTATTAGACCAGTCGACTAGTTGATGAGCGAAAAAAAACACCGTGCAAGCCGCACACGGTGTCTGAAGCTGTAAAAGACTTAGCCGAGCATTTTCAGCAGTTTTTCGGCCACCGCGGCGGAGCTTGCCGGATTCTGTCCGGTGACCAGTTGCCCGTCAGCCACCACATACACCTGCCAGTCGGCGACTTTGGAATAACGCCCGCCGAGACGCTGGAACTCGTCTTCGATGAGGAAAGGCACCACCTCCGTCAAACCGACCGCCGCTTCTTCTGCATTGGTGAAGCCCGTCACTTCGCGGTTTTGAATCAACGGTTTGCCGTCGGCATTCAGGACGTGACGCAGCACACCCGGCGCATGGCAGACAAAACCGTGAGGCTTGTTGGCACGGTCGAAAGCTTCGATCAACGCGATCGACTGCTTGTCTTCGGCCAGGTCCCACAGCGGGCCGTGGCCACCTGGGTAGAACACGGCATCGAAATCATCAGCGCTGACATCGGCCAGACGCCCGGTGTTGGCCAGTACCTGTTGCGTCGCCGGGTCATTGCGAAAGCGCTCGGTTTCTGCGGTTTGTGCATCTGGCTCGTCGCTTTTCGGATCGAGCGGTGGCTGGCCGCCGGCCGGCGAAACCACGGTGATCTGTGCACCGGCATCCTTGAAGGCGTAGTAGGGCGCGGCGAATTCTTCGAGCCAGAAACCGGTTTTCTTGCCGGTGTTGCCGAGTTGATCGTGGGAAGTCAGAACCATCAGGATTTTCATAAAGCACCCTTGCATTGATCAGGTGTTATCGAAGCGCGACGGATTCGCACGTTGGGGACACCCGGTGATGTTTGTCGGGACACAGCATAGATTCCAATTAGACCAGTCGTCTAGTAATTTTTTTGCCTGTGGGTTTTTAGACCTCGGGTGTGGCAAACTCGCATTTCTTCGAAATATACGACTGGTCTATTGTTTGGTATTTAGCGCCCCATGAAAGCGACCTACGACGATACTCGCCAACACTTGCTCGACACGGGTCACCGGATGATGGCCGAGAAGGGCTTCACCAGTGTTGGCCTGAACGAGATCCTGCAAACCGCAGGTGTGCCCAAAGGCTCGTTCTATCACTACTTCAAATCCAAGGAACTCTACGGACAGGCCTTGCTTGAGGATTACTTTGTCTGTTATCTCGCCGACATGGAGCAGCGCCTGACTCTGCCAGGGCTGAACGCCTATGAGCGGCTGATGGATTACTGGCAGGGCTGGCAGAACCGTTGCACTCTCGAAGGGCATGGCGACGAATGTCTGGTGGTCAAGCTCAGTGCCGAAGTGGCTGACTTGTCCGAGTCCATGCGCCTCACATTGCGAGATGGCGCCGAACGGGTGGTGGCCCGCATTACCCAGTGCATCGAACAGGGCCAGGCTGAAAAAAGCCTGCCTGCGGGAGACGCCCGGCACTTGGCGGAAACCCTGTATCAACTGTGGTTGGGCGCCAGCCTGTTAAACAAACTGCAGCGCACGGGGCAGTCGCTGAACACCTCGATGGCGACGACCAAGCAGCTGCTGGGTGTTTGACGCGGTGTTCACGGTTAAATCACCGCCCATTCATCGCGATATTGCAGGAGGAAATCCACGAACGCCCGCACGCGTTGGGGAACGTAGCGACCGTGCGGGTACAGCAAGGTGTATGGCCGGGAACGACCCTTATAGGGCTGAAGAACCTCGACGAGACGGCCGTCTGCCAGTTCCTGTTCGACAATGAACTTGTAGGTCTGGAACAGTCCCGCGCCGTTTCTGGCCAGCGTCACACCGCCGAGCACATCGTCAGAACAGGAGTAGCCTCCGTCGGAGTACACCTCACGATCCGTGCCATCCTCCAGAAACAGCCACGAAATTTTCCGCCCGCTGCTGGGCAACTCAAACTGGATGCACTCGTGCTGATTCAGGTCTTCCAGGGTTTTCGGCATGCCGGCCTTGTGCAGATAGTCGGGCGAGGCGACCACCACCAGCTTCGCGTCTTCCAGCAAGCGCGCGATCATGGTCGAGTCCGGTTGCGCCCGAACCCGGATCGCCAGATCGTAGCCTTCCGCGACGAAGTCGATGTTGCGATTGCCCAAGTGAATATCCACGGAGACTTCGGGATAGAGCGCGCGAAACTTTGGCAACAGCGGCAGAATGCGGTGATGCCCGTAAGTGGTCGGCACACTGATGCGTAACTGCCCCGAAGGTGTCGTCTGCGCGCCCATGACTTCTTGCTGGGCTTCAACCAGTTGCGTCAGTGCCTGACTGCATTGCTCGAAAAACTTTCTTCCCGCTTCGGTCAATCGAATGCTGCGCGTCGTTCGGGTAAACAGGCGCGAACCCAGCCTCTGCTCCATGCGCAGAATCGACCGGCTCACCGCTGCCGGTGTTACTCCGGCCAGTTGTGCGGCAGCCGTGAAGCTACCGGCCTCGGCGGCGAGGCAAAAGAGCTCGATACTGCCCAACTGCAAGTCATCAAAGTGGCGCTTCATAATCGATTACACCGAGAATCAACGGACATTTCATTCGGGTGTGTACCACATGAAAAGGCACCGCCGGTATAGGCCGGCGGTGCTTTTTCATGTCGTAATCAAAACGTCTGGATCAATGACCTGCACTCTGGCCCCCGTCGACGTGAAGGATTTCGCCGGTCACGAAGTTCGCGGTGTCCAGATAAAGGATCGCTTGAACGATGTCATCAATCTCGCCCATGTGGCCAACCGGGTGCAGGTTGCCGAGCGCTTCGTGAGTCTCGACGCCATGCATTGGTGTCTTGATGATGCCCGGTGACACGGCGTTGACCCGAATGCCGCGCTTGGCGTACTCGATGGCCAGCGATTTGGTCGCAGCGTTGATGCCACCCTTGGTCAGCGAGGCCAGCACCGACGGTACGCCGTCAATTGCATGATCCACCAGGCTGGTGGTGACGCTGACGATGTGTCCGCTGCTGCGCTTTTCCATCTCGGCAATGGCCAGTTGGGAGATGTGGAAGAAGCCGCTCATGTTGGTGGCCACGACCTGAGCGTAATCTGCTTTGCTGTACTCGGTGAACGGTTTCGCCACGAAGATACCGGCATTGTTGACCAGCGTATCGATACGGCCGAAGCGTGCAACGGCTTCGCGGATAACGCGCTCGGCGGTTTCAGGGTCAGCAATGTCGCCAGCGACGGTCAGAATATCCGGGTCTGCAGACGGTTTGATGGAGCGGGAAGTGGCGACCACCTGATAGCCGCGATCACGAAAACCCTTTACCAGACCTGCGCCAATGCCTTGGGATGCGCCAGTAATCACTACTACTTTATTGGACGTGCTCATGATGAATCCTCATTGAATCGAAGTTAATTGAGTAAACAAATTTTTAACTGTCAGACGTGAGCCGCGGCCTGCGCTGCCTGACGTAGCGCTTGCTCGTATTCGGCGACCGATTGCGATCCGGACATGAGTTGCCGATCATTCAGAACCATCGCCGGAACCGAGTTGATGCCGCGCTGCTGGTAAAACGCTTCAAGTTCACGGACTTCGCGACTCAACTCATCGGATGTCAGCACTGCCTGCGCACGTTCGGTATCAAGGCCAACTTCGCCAGCCAGCGCCACCAGCGTGTCACGGTCATTCGGGTTCTTTCCGTCCGTGAAGTAAGCCCGTAACAGGACTTTCTTCAGTTCGCGTTGGAGCCCCTGTGTCGATGCCCAAAGCAACAAGCGATGGGCATCGAACGTGTTGTAAAAATGACTGCGTTTTTCCAGGTCAAAGCGAAAACCGATCTGCGCGCCGCGTTCAATGATCATTGCGTTGCGCTCGGCCACTTGCTGAGCCGTGCGGCCGTACTTGCGGATCATGTGGGCGATGGCGTTCTCACCTTCCGCCGGCATGTCCGGATTCAGCTCGAACGGTTTGTAAGTCAGCTCAACCTCGACCTCACCGGCCAGGTTCACGATCGCTTGCTCAAGTGCCGTAGCACCCAGTGCACACCAAGGGCAGACAACATCCGAGACAAAGTCGATTTTTACGGTGCGGCTCATGACTGCGAGTCCGACAACTGTTTGCGGTACTCCGTGGTCGTCATACCGGCATAACCCCAGTTATCGGTGTCAACTTCCTCGATCACGATGTGGGTGAGTTTCGGGTCCTTGTTCAGAACCCGTTCCATCGTTTCCGTGATTTCCTTGATCACCTGGGCTTTCTGCTCCCGGGTGACGCCGTCACGGGTGATACGCACGCTGATGAAAGGCATTTGAATATCTCCAGTCGCAGGCCTGTCGGGATGATGGGCTGCTGTTGGAGAGAACTTTAAGAAGTTGCTGGAGATTGATAAATGGGGCTTGAGGTACATCATTTGTGATGCGGTGTATCAAATGTAGGCGGCGTGATGGCCCCGATTGCGGCACCACCCGGAGCTACAGCGAGACCGGCGCCAACATCTGCTCAATCCACTTTGCCTGTCGCGCGACCTCTTGCACTTTCGCCTCGGGCAACGCCTGCCGGGCCCGGGAAAAGTGGCTCAGGGTCTTCTGCTTATGGCGCAGCTTGCGTTGCCACTTGGTCAGAAACGCCGGACTGCGTGCCTGCATCTGTAACGGGCCGAAGTACAGCTCCTGGTCGGTATAGGTCACTGACGCTGCACGCTCGGCAACGATGATTTCGTAGTCGAAACGGTTCTCTCGCAGCACTTCTTCGCTGAGGATGCGGTAGCGGTTATTCATCAGCCATTGGCGCAGTGGCTGCTCGCCGCCGTTGGGTTGCAGGATCAGGCGTTCTTCGCCGCTCAAGTGCGCTTTGCCGCTGTCGAGGATGTCCCGAATGGTCTCGCCGCCCATACCGCAAACAGTGATGGCGGTGACCCTGTCTTCCGGTTTGATAGCTGCCAGACCATTGGCCAGGCGCACCGTGATTCGGTGGTGCAGGTCGTTTTCGCGCACGGTACGTTCGGCTGCATGAAACGGCGTCAACGCCACCTCACCAGCCACCGCTGCTTCTATGAGACCACGGCGCATCAACGCCACCGGCAGATAGCCGTGATCCGAGCCGATATCGGCCAGCCGTGCGCCGGCTGGCACATGCGCCGCCACACGCTCCAGGCGCGCGGACAATGTCTGTTCGTTCAACGGCAACCCCTGTTCAGCACAAACCTGCGGCGTCTGCGGCCGCAAAAGGGGTGCGACTTTGTCGAGCAACGCGTTGCGTGTCAAATTCCGGCGACAAGAGCACACGACTAATCGCTACGCGACTTCCGCCGAAGTTTGCAGGTAATCTGCCGCTTCGCTGACTAAAACAAACAAAAGCAGGAGTCATTGATGCAACCGATCCGTCTCGGCCTGGTGGGCTACGGCAAAATTGCGCAGGATCAACACGTCCCGGCGATCCTCGCCAATCCCGGATTCCAGTTGGTGTCTGTCGCTACGCAAGGCAAGCCCTGCGCCGGTGTAGAGAATTTTCAGTCGTTGAGCGAGTTGCTCGAAAACGGTCCGCCGGTTGATGCGATTGCGTTCTGCACGCCACCGCAAGGTCGCTTCGCTCTGGTGCAACAGGCACTGGCAGCTGGTAAGCATGTGTTGGTGGAAAAACCGCCCTGCGCCACGTTGGGTGAAGCGATGGCGTTGGTGACTCTGGCTGAACAGCAAGGCGTCAGCGCGTTGTTTGCCTGGCATTCACGCTATGCGCCGGGCATTGCAGCCGCCCGCGACTGGCTTGCCACTCGCACCCTGCAAAGCGTGCAGATCGACTGGAAGGAAGACGTGCGCAAGTGGCATCCCGGCCAAACCTGGATCTGGCAACCGGGCGGCCTGGGCGTTTTCGATCCGGGCATCAATGCCTTGTCGATCGCGACCCACTTGCTGGCGCTGCCGTTGTTCGTCGAATCGGCCGAACTGCGCGTACCGAGCAACTGCCAGTCGCCGATTGCCGCGTCGATCAAAATGTCTGACGCGCGCCACCTCGATGTGCGCGCCGAGTTCGATTTCGACCATGGTCATGACGAACTCTGGAGCATCGAGATTCGCTGCGCCGAGGGTGTGCTGCGCCTGGATAACGGGGGCGCGGTGTTGAGTATCGACGGCGTGCGCCAAGCCGTGTCGGAGGAGGGCGAGTACGCGGCGGTGTATCGACATTTCCAGCAGTTGATTGACGACAAGGCCAGTGACCTGGATCTGCAGCCGTTGCGGTTGGTGGCGGATAGTTTCTTTGTGGGGAGTCGGGTGGCGGTTGAGGCGTTTTACGACGCCTGATCCCGACGTACCCCATCGAAAGCCTGCGCTGAGAGCAGGCTTTTTTATCAGAAGCGAGAAAGCGCGTAAGGCTCGATACTCGGCAAACCGATCGATGGGTTCAGCGCTGTCGCAGAGGCCATCCCCACAACCATCTCCGCCGTCACTGCCGCCTGCGTCAGCCCCAGATGCTGATGCCCAAAAGCAAGCAGCACTTTGCCCCCGCACACCTGATCAATCACTGGCAGCGAATCCGGCAACGACGGCCGAAAGCCCATCCACGGGGTCGCCGCCTCAGCACTCAGATCCTTGCGAAACAAACCCTTGCTCAACCGATGCAATTGCCACGCGCGCTCCATGCTCGGTGGCCGCTCCAGCCCGGCGAACTCGACGGTGCCCGCCAATCTCAAGCCATCGGACATTGGCGTCATGATGAACTTGCGTTCCAGCGAGGTGACAGGGAAGGGCAGGCGGTTGTGTTCGGCGGGCAGCATCAGGTGATAACCGCGTTCTGTGTCCAGCGGCACTTTCTTGCCCGTGAGCGCGGCGGTGAGTTTTGCCGAGTGCGCACCGCAGGCGATCAATACGCGGCTCGCGGTCAGATCGCCGGTTTTGGTGATAAGGGAAACACCGCTGGCCTGCACATACCCGCCCTGAACCTGTTCCTTCACAAAGCTCACGCCGCTGGCCTTTGCTGCCTCGACCAGCTCGCACACCACGCGATACGGATCGATGAAATGCCCGGTGCTCGGAAAGAACAGGCCGCCCTGAATCTGTTCGCTAAGTTGCGGCGCGGTTTCCTGTACAGCGCCGGCCTGCCAGAAATCGACAGGCACTCGCTGCTGACGCAAGCGAGCCTGCAGCGTTTCGATGGTCTGACACGATTCGGCGCGTTCGAATACCAGCAATGAACCGTCGACTTTCAGCAGTTCGGGGCGCTGGATATCCGCGAGTAAACGATGCCAGGCATCCAGACTGCTTTCATTCAGCGCGCGCAATCCCGCGACGGTTTGGCGGAAAGGTTCCGAGCGCAGATTCAGCAGCAGCCGCGTGAACCAGGGCAGCGCACGAGGCAGGTATTTCCAGTCCAGTCGCAGCGGGCCCATCGGGTCCATCAGCATGGCCGGCAAGCGCTTGAGAATCGACACGTCGGCAATCGGAAATACCTGCTCGGTCGCCAGATGCCCGGCATTGCCGAACGAGGCGCCGTGGCCGGGTTCCTGTTGATCGATGACGATTACTCGCAGGCCTTGGCGAGCCAGACGCAGGGCGCAAGCGACGCCGATGATGCCGGCGCCGACCACAGCGATGTCGTGCACGGGATTATTCGACATTTTTCAGTTTTCCCTTTGCCCATCGAACAGGCGACCGGCCTTGCGCGCCAGCATTGGCAGCGACGCGCGGGCTAGCTCAAAGTCTTTCCAGATCAGGCGAAGTTCTGCTCTGCCGACCAGTTCTCGTACCAGTGACGGAACAGCGCGTATTGGTTATCCGCGTAACGACGCTGCGAGTCGCTCAAGACATCGGTTTCGTTGAAGTGCAGGGAGCATTCCTTGTCACCGTTGAGCACCATCAGGTGTTTGTAATACAGCACCAGATCGCAACCCTCGTCGAAGGACGACAACACCGCCAGCGCCGATTCCAGCTCCTGCGCCTGACGTCGGGCTTTGGCGTCACCCTTGGCCGCTTGCTTGCTCAGCGCCACCAGTTGCAGCACTTCGCGAGGCAGGGCGTTGCCGATACCGGTAATGGCTCCGGTGGCGTTGCAGTTGACGAAGCCGTGCACCACTTGGGTGTCAACGCCGACCATGAGGGTCACGTCGTCATCCTTGGAGGTGATGTTTTCCGCCGCGTAGCGCAAGTCGGCACCGCCGCCGAACTCCTTGAAGCCGATCAGGTTCGGGTGCTCTCGACGCAGGTCGAAGAACAGATCGGCGCGGGTGGCGAAGCCGTAGTAAGGGCTGTTGTAGATAACCGCCGGCAGCCCGGGAGCTGCTTTGAGAATTGCAGCGAAGTGAGCCTTCTGCGCGGCGGCCGAAGCACCCCGGGACAGTACTCGTGGAATTACCATCAAACCCTGCGCGCCGACTTTTGCGGCGTGGGCGGCATGGGACACCGCTTCGCGGCTATTCACAGCCCCGGTGCCGACGATGGTTGGAATGCCCGCCGCGACTAGCCGCGCCACGCCTTCCTGACGCTCGGCCTCGGTGAGCAGCGGCCAGTCGCCCATGGAACCGCAATACACCACCGCGCTCATGCCGATATCGATCAGCTCGCGACCCTTGGCCACCAATGCGTCGAAGTCCGGTTTGCGCTGGGCGGTGCACGGGGTCATCAGGGCCGGCATGCAACCAGTGAAGACGTTGTCGCTCATTGTTTTAACTCCTTGGCACATCATTCGGATTGGCTTGAAAAGTCAGCGCAGCAGCTCAGATACCCCACGCGAACGGGTCTTCTTCGTCGATCAGCAACGTGCTGTCGGCGGTCATGTAGGCGCGGCCAGTGATGTACGGGCGAACGCGTTCGCCTGCCCATTCGAAGCGGCCCTCGAACTGGCTGCCCGTGATGCTCGCCTGCACCCAGCGCTCGCCGGGTCGCAGCTTGTCGTCGGCGGCCAGGCAGGCGAGTTTGGCGCTGGTGCCGGTACCGCAGGGTGAGCGGTCATAGGCTTTGCCGGGGCACATGACGAAGTTGCGGCTGTCGGCATTGGCGTCGTCAGCGAACAGCTCGATGTGGTCGATCACGGCACCGTCCTCGCCATAGATGCCTTGATCTTCGAGAGCCTTGAGCATCGCCCAGGTGTACGCGGTGAGGTGTTCGACGTTATCCATGCTCAGCGTCTGGCCGTGCTCGGAGACGAGGAAAAACCAGTTGCCGCCATAAGCGATATCGCCGAATACGCGGCCGTGACCCGGAACGTCTACCGGCACCTGTTTGCGATAACGCCAGGACAGCACGTTCCCCAGGGTCACGCTGCTGTCTTCATGCAATGTCGCGGTGACCGCGCCGACGGGCGTGTCGATCTTGTGCTCGCCCGGCGCGATCAGTCCCAGGTAGTGCAACGAATTGATCAGGCCGATGGTGCCGTGGCCGCACATGCCGAGATACCCGGCATTGTTAAAGAAAATCACCCCACACGTGGCGTCCGCCGATACCGGCTCGCAGTACAGCGCACCGACCAACACATCGTTGCCGCGCGGTTCCAGCAGGCAGGCGCGGCGCCATGGATCATGCTGAGTGCGCAAGGCATCGCGTTTTTCGGCCATGGTGCCGCCGGGCAGTTCGGGGAAGCCGTTCATCACCAGGCGCGTGGGTTCACCGCCGGTGTGGGAATCGATGACGTGTACTCGTTTCATGGACGTGCGCCGTTGAGTGATTTCAGTAGGCGCCGGCAGCGCGTGTGTTCACGGTGCTGGCAGTTGTGTCACTGGGACGGGCAAACTTTGAACTCATCGACAGGGCGGTGATTGATGTTTTTCAGCGGGATCGATGACGAAATCGGCACAGTTGCGCCGATGAAACGCGGCCCTCGACACGACTTGAACGATGCTGCAATCTGCTCGCGACTGCCGCAGCACGGGCACTTGGCATATCCACGAACAGGGAGGGATCTTCAATGAAGAGCGCGTTTTCGATGCTGTCTCAGAGCCGCCCGCAAACCCTGGACGAGCTATTGGCCGGCGCCGCGCTGCTGTTGCCGATGCTCGATGTGATCCCCAACGCAGCGATATTCATCAAGGATGTTCAGGCCCGTTACGTCCTCGCTAACCGCACACTGGTGCAGCGCTGTGGTTTGAAGGACTTGCGTCCGTTGCTCGGCAAAACCAGCGTACAGGTGTTCCCCGCGCAATTGGGGCCGGGCTACACCGAACAGGATCGCAAAGTGCTGGAAGAGGGCTTTGTGCTGGAGGATCAGCTGGAGCTGCATCTGTACGGCAGTCGAGAACCGGGTTGGTGCCTGACTCATAAACAACCGCTGTACAACCGCGAGGGGCAGGTCATCGGGTTGGCGGGCATCTCCGTCGATCTGCAATCAGCCAGCGAAACTCACCCGGCGTTTGAGCGGCTGGCCGCTGTCGACGAACACATCCGCACGCACTTCAACCGCCGCGTCACATTGGGCGAACTGACGCGCATTGCCGGTATTTCCGTGGCGCAACTGGAACGCTACTGCAAACGGGTGTTCCACCTGACGCCACGGCAGATGATCCAGAAGGTGCGGCTGGAACATGCGCATCGTCTGCTGCATACCGATTTACCGATCACCGACGTTGCGCTGCAATGCGGTTACACCGATCACAGTGCGTTTACCCGGCAGTTCAAGGCTTCGACCGGGTTTACGCCCCGGGAGTATCGTCAGGCGACGGAGCAGTGAGAAGCCGCTGCGCATACCGACTAGACTCAATACGTCACGACCTGATTGCGGCAGGAGAAACGCGATGAGGGGAATACTCAGACGTCGATGCTCGCTGTGGCCCTTGTCCATCCTGATCGCCCTCAGCCTGGCGCTGAGCGGCGGCTGCTCAAACCGAAAACACTATCCGCCATCAGGCGTCGGCGACAGCTGCTATGCCAAGGCGCTGCCGACGGTTGGGGAGGGCGGTCTCGCCTGGGGTTCCAGCCTGAACATGGCTCGGCAAAAATCCATGACCAATTGCATGCGCTACGCCGGGCGGTCGGGGGGCACGCCGAATACCTGTCAGGTGGTGTTGGCCAAGTGCAAATGACTGTCCACCCTGGCAGTTTGTCGTTTTGATGGGCAAGCAGCATGCGTTTGCGCGTGCGGACGAGCTTTCTGTCAACGTTCACCTGAAATCTGCTGGTGGTACCACGCTCGATGCGATCACCCTGACCCTTTCTTGACGCTATGCATACCGGTACTAGAATTCATTCGATTTGTTTGGCTTTCTATGCCGATGGAGGCAGGGAAGGCTATCTGAAACGTGCGCAATAGCGTTGATGTTCGTGTGCGCTCTCAAGGCAAGGACGCGTCATGGCATTCCAGATTGGCAATACAGTCATCACGCCCTATCACCTGATGGCCCAATACCGTGTGCAGTTGGGGAATCACAAAGACACGGTACAGAAGTTCATCACGTTTACGGGCTGCATCCGCTTTGCCACGGTCGACGCGGCGAAGGCCGCGCTGGATGCGCCCGATACTGCGGTGGCGATGGTGTGGGATGCGGCCAATGCCAACCCCTTGCAGAGTACGCCAACCGTCCAGCGCACCATCACCCAGTGCCTGTCAGATGTGGATACGCACGTGGCACAACAGCGTGAGAGGGAAAGGGCGGCAGCCAAGCAGGCGCGAGAGCCGGACAAGGTCAAGTACAACGCGCTACGCGATACGGCAAAGGCTTTGGGCGGAGAGCTGATGACAGCTGCAGCGGACAACGACCCCGTGGCATTTGCCGGTCACTACGTTACTTTTTACTATCAGGCGGCCTACATGGGGGGCGACCAGTTCGCGGTGGGGGCTGCTCTGAAGAGCAAACCGACGTCGCGGTTGATCCTGTTCTACAGCGACAATCCTCAGGAGACAGGCAGTGCCAAAAGTCTGATCTCGTTCTACGGGGTATCTTGCGGCTTGACCCGCGACCGCTTGCTGCCCGTGAAAGTGGCCGATTCCAAGGCGGCCTGTAAAGTCGCTACAGATGTCGTGGATGCGCGTTTGAACAAGACAGCCAACCCTGCCATGGCCGGACTTGATTTTTTGGGCCTCATACCCAGGATCAGCGGAGCGACGCTGAACCCGGTAGGCGGCGCGACGACCCATGTCGCCGCCTCAGTCATGGCAGGTGACGGCAAAGGCAATGTGTCCGGTTGGACAGACGTTGACCCGGCCAGCAATTCCTACTGGGCCTACCGTGTCGATAAATTCCTGGGGCGCAAAGGGATCGTGCGAAGCGCGAAGTACGTCATCGTCTGGACGCGATTCAGTGGGCAGGACGGTGGCGCTCACCCAGAACTGGACGATACCTGGATGGGTCTTGCCCAAGTCTGTCGCGGTCTGCTCAAAGCCGGAAAAAATATCATTGTGGTGGGCAAGCCCAAAGGGCACGACAGCCTGCCAGAAAAATTGAACGCCAGTATGGATCAACTGGACATCGCGGGTCCGCCAGCCGTATCGCGCAATGGCATGCAGATCTGGGGCGAGTATTGGAAAAACGAAAACGAGGAAACCTTCAACGGCAAAATCATTGGCCCTAACCGTGCTGCCGAGTATGCGATTTTCCTGAGAATGGCCCGTGGCTGGGGCTGTAAACTGGTGCATTTGGGGATGCGCAGTGGTGCGATGGATGCCGCAGCATTGTTGGGTATGCGTGTCAGGTTCATCGAAAACACCGGCAACGAACAGATCGAACGAACTACGAAATGGACCGGAGGCAGCAACACAAACAAATTGTATCAACGCATTCAGGTCTCCCAGACCACACGGATGGCGGCTGCGGGAAAACCTAAAGCGCAGCACGAGGCACAGGGCTATGAGCCTGCCGATCTCAAACTTATCCTCGACAGCGTGACGGCGGCATTGGTCTAGAGTATCAATAGTGTTCGATACACGAAGGATGGCTTGCCGGAGGCAAGGTAGACCTCATCGATGCGCCGAGCCGGGTCGTTCGTTGACGCCGCAGATGTATCGAGACATAAAAGCCGCTTCAGGCACTCGCCGGCGGCTTCGCCAACTCAATTCCCGCCGCCCCCAGCCGCTTGAGAATCTCGAACAACAAATCACTCTTGGTCACCCCGACAATCCTCGGGCTGCCTACATAACCGGTAATCGTCAACGTAATCCCGTCCTGCGACAGCTTGCTGAAACGCACAAACGACGCCGGTTTATCGAGGATGCTTTCGTTCTCTCGATAAGTGTTGAGCAACAGCTCCTTCACCTCCTCAGGATCGATATCCAGCGGGAATACCAACTCAAGCGATGCCACGCCCTGGGCGCTCCCCCCTAGCGTAACGTTGCGCAAGTTCTGCGAGATCAATTGCGAGTTGGGCACGATCACAATCGAGCGGTCGCTGAGCTGTATCTCCGTAGCTCGCACGTTGATCCGGCGGATATCACCCTCGACGCCACTGATACTGATCAAATCGCCGACCTTCACCGGACGCTCGGTCAGCAGAATCAGACCCGAAACGAAGTTCTTCACAATCTCCTGCAAACCAAAACCGATCCCCACCGACAGCGCACTGACGATCCACGCCAGGTTGGTCCACTGCACCCCCAGCGACGACAGCGTCAACAGGATCACCAGCGCATAACCGATATTGGAAAACAGCGTGCTCAACGACGCGCACATGCCCGGGTCCATATCGGTCTTGGGCAGGAACTCGTTGTCCAGCCAGCGGCGCAGGGCGCGAATCAGGTAGATGCCGATCAACAACGCCAGTACCGCATTGAGCAGATGCCCGGGGACGATGTTCAGTTTGCGTAACCCGGCGCCGCCGAGAATGGCCATGATGTTGCTCAGCAGTTGCCCAAGCGTGGTGCCGATGCCGCCGACAAACAGCGCAATCACCGCCAGCAGCAAAAGCCCGGCGCGGCTGAACCCGGACAATAGAATCGAGATCTGATCCAGCCGCCGATCACCAATCCCGAGCAACTGCTTAAGCGCCTTTCCGCTCGAATGTTTGGGCGAAAACACATATTCGCAGCCGTCCTTGATGAATTGGATCAGCAAGTAAAACCCCGACAGTACGATGTACGCCCAGACCACTTCATAAGTAATGAACCGGGCCAGCGACACATAACCGATGAGCAGCGCAGCTATCGAGACAAACATCGAAACACTGGCGACGGTGTAAATCACCCCGGCGAACACGTTGCCCGCCGCCGAAGTGTCGTTGGCAGCAATCATTGCCTTGCGCACTTTGCTGACCCGCAACAGCATTGCCACGATGATCACCATTACAGCAATCGCGATCACGCCCCGCCCGGCGAGCACGATCTGGCTGCTCATGCCGGTGGCGTTGCTGACCTGCACCAGTGTCACCAGCACCAGCAACGTGCCGGAAAGAATGCGCGGGTAAGGCTTCAGTGCCAGCGCTACCGGATCGGCAATCGCCGGCAGCCGCCACGACGGATGTCTGGTCGAGAGCAGCGCGCGGCTCAGCCCGGTGATCAACACGCAGGCGTACACAACCTTTTCGAACTCCTCGGAAAACGTATCCAGCACCGGCGGCAAAGGTGCGTGGCGGGTGAGGGCGTAGAACAGCAGTTGCAGGGCAATGCCCGTGGTGACAATGGTCGCCAACGCCGAAGCGAACGCCAATGCACTGCGGCGCACACGCCCCTCCGGCATGCGATGGATGCACACCCACGTCAGCCCACGCTCGGCCAGCCTGCGTCCGAACGTCCAGATCACCAGCGCCAACAACGCCAGCACACTGGTATAAAAACGCTGCCCCGGCGCCCAGACGCTGGCCCACGTATCGCCCACCCGATCTACAAAAAAACTCAAACGCTGCCGATCATCGGGCCGGGGTTTGACCAGTGGCGCCCAGAAATCCGGACTCAACACACTGTTGGTGCGCAGCGTCAGCTCACTCTCCAGCAACGTGCGCCTGATCCCGGCAATCTGCGTGATCAGATCCGCCGCGCTCTGCTTCAACGCCGCCAGATTCTTCAGCGTCGCATCAACCTTGTTCTTTTGTTCTGCCAGCGACGCCCGCTGCGCGATGATATCCGCCTGCTCAGACGCCACCCCGGTATCCGGCGCCGCCCCCAACACACCCAATTGCACCGCCAGTTGCGCCTGCTGCGGCAACAACGACGCCGACAACCGATCAACATCCAGAATGAACGCCTGCACCCGATCCTGCGGCCCTTCGAGCTGGTTGTAATTGTTGGCAGACGAGATTTGTTGCTTGAGCCCGTCGAGGCGTTGTTGCAGGGCTTGCAAGTCGTTTTGGGAAATGACCGCAGCTGGCGCGGCAGCCATCGCGGACGGCGCCGGTAGATCAGCCGCCCATAGCGACGAACCGCCCGGAGCAAGCAACGTGAGCGCGACAAAAAACAATGACTTCAATGTGTTGCGCATGGAGGGGTAGACCCGAATTGATCACACAGTCTATGAGGTTAGGTGATCGAGGCGAGGGTTGAGGAAAAGTTTCAGGCGCGGCGCGCGCAGGTGTACTTGCCGCACTCCGAATCACTTGGCGAACGTTAACGTTTTCGACTTCTACAGAACGTTATTTCTTACGAAAAGGCAGCAACATGCCAACGCGCTGTTGGTAATCCAGATATCTCTCGCCGAAAGCTCTGACCAGGTCCTTTTCTTCAAGATGTGCCCCAACAACAATGTACGCCGTACTCGTCAAGGCAAAGACAAGATGACCAACCGTCATGTCCGGCGTCGCCCAGAATGCCAGCAGAAACCCCAGATACATCGGGTGTCTGACAATTCTGTAAAGCGATGGCGTCACGAAATGGGGCGTTTCCGGCGGAGTCTGTCGAAAGGCTTTGATTGCCTGTTTCAAACCGAACAACTCGAAATGGCTGATCAGAAAAGTTGCCAGCAGAGCGAGCCCCCAGCCTGTCCAGAACAGACCTGAAAGCACGACCCTGAGCAGAGGCGATTCAGCACTCCACACCGGCACGGCAATCGGTTGCCACAAATAGAAAAGCAACAAGAGGGTGAGGCTACTGAAGAGAACGTAAGTGGCTCGTTCAATGGCAGCGGGCATCACGTGGGCAAGTCTGTCTTTAAAGCCTTTTCTCGCCATCACACTGTGCTGTAGGCCGAACAGAGTGATGAGGGCAATATCGACGAGTATCGCGAAAACGACATCTTGAGGTTCCCCGGAGTCGATGTGCTTTGGAACCAACCATCTTCCAAGAAAACCGATCAAGTACAGGATTGTGAAGAGAAAAATGGAGTAACACGTCAAGCTGTAAAGCACATACAGCAGCTGAATGGCCGGGTTGCTGGGGCGGGTTTTCGAGACAGGCTGGGTGTTCATGAGCGATGTGTCTTGATCATGGCGTGGACTGCAGACTCGCACTAGGGGAAGAATTGATTGGGTGATCTTTAAACATAGCAGAGGTATCCCGAAACAGCGCTCAGGCACCAGGGTCGAGCAGATGCACCAGTCTTGGTGCGAGGGAATCAGCGCAGACATCCAGCAACGCCAACGTGACCGGTAACTTGAACCGCCGCCGGCCGGCACTGCCCGGATTCAGATAAAGCCGCTCGCCGCGCCACTGGATATCAGGTTTGTGCGAATGACCGGTGATCACCAGTCTGATGTCGCTATCAAGATGGGCCGGGACATCGGCGATATCGTGAACCAGCAGAGCTTTCCAGCCGCTCAGCTCGAAGTTGAGTTTGTCAGGGAGGTCGGCGGCGAAGGGCAGGCTCAAATCGTTGTTACCGCGCACGGCATGGACAGGGGCGATGTCGGCGAGTTGTGCAAGGATGTCCGGACTGCCGATGTCACCGGCATGGATGATGAGGTCGCAGCCTTGGAGGGCGGCGAGGGCTTCGGGGCGCAGTAGGCCGTGGGTGTCGGAGATGATAGCGGTTTTCATGGGGGGAGATTAGCAGGGTTGGGATGGAGACACTTTCGGCAAAAAAACGGACGCTATTTTCGTCATCTCCATGCTCCAAACGACAGTACGCCGCAGTAGAGGACGGTGTTGCAAACGATCACTTGGGGGACGCTCTGACGTTTCTGGGAAAACCGACAACGAGAAAGGGTTAATGGACTTAGTTATCGATTTGATAGCGCATCGCATTGGCGTGTTTGTTCTGGGCTTGCTGAGTGGCGGCCGTTTCAAGGGTGAGAGTGGTTTTGCCTGGGGCTGGGCAGTCGTAGTCGGCGGGCTGATTCTGCTATCTCCATTCGCAGCGTTCATAACCTTGCTCATCTATACCAGTGGCCTGTGAATTCATGTCTGTCATGGGTCGATAACTGCCCATCGCGACAGGCACCAATCGGCCATAAGAAGTCAATCCCGAAGGACGGCTTTCGACCCAAAGCGGCCCTTCGTGAAGGACAGCTAATGGATGGAGTCAGTCATGGCCCCAATGCCTGCACCATCCTCGGGAACTCAGCACCATGTGTAAGGAAAATCACCCCGCTTTTGGGGAATGCTCCGTGAAGCAATATGGAGATCGTTTTTGAATCACTTGCAGATCTAGAAACTGCGTCTCAGACGCTTTATTCCGAGTCGGTAATGCTGGCTTAACTCAGGATGTGTTTTATCGCCTTTGGCAGGCCTATTGGGTCGACCGCTTCCAATTGTAAGAGCCATTTGCAGCGACTACACTCCAGCCCATGAAACGCTATCTGCGGTTTTGCATCATCTTCATGATTAGCTTGGCGCTTCCCCTCAGCGGGATGGCGGGTGTCCAGGCACCGACAGAACCGTGCCCAATGAAGACGATGGGTATGGCGATGATGGACGACATGGGCATGGACTGCTGCAACGATATGAAAAGCCCTTCCGAGCACGGCAAACCTTGTAAGCCGGGCCAGGAATGCAAGACAGGTGGCATGCTGCAAGTCTCGATCTTCAAGCCTCAAGTAACCGTATTCAGCCCCGTCGTGCTTTCCTTCTTCAGCAATTCCCTACCCGTACAGACCCCGTCCGGGGTATGGCGACCGCCTCGCGTTTGATTCCTGTCCCACATTGAGCCTCTTTCCGCATTAGCGGGATGGACTAGCTGCGCGCATGTCTTTTTGACGCGTGCAGTGGATGATCACAGGAATCGTAAACATGAACTCCAAGTGCTATTGCACAGGCTGGTCCTTCGTGGCCGGTCTGGCGGCAAGCGTACTGGCATTGCCGAGCTTCGCTGCCGCATTGACACTCGATGAAGCGTTGCGGCTGGCCGAAAACAATGCGCCGTCGCTGACCGCACAAGACGCCAAAATTCAGGCTGCCAGCAGTGCAGCTATTCCAGCCGGTGAACTACCTGACCCCAAGCTACTGCTGGGTGTGCAGAATTACCCCATTGGCGGCCCGGATCGCTGGAGCATCGACCAGGACTTCATGACCATGCAAATGGTCGGGGTCAGGCAAGAGATGCCCAACAGCGATAAGCGCAAAGCGCGCGTCGAGGTCGCTGATGCGGCCATTGATCGCGCCGCTGCGGAGCGTCGAGTCGAACGTCTGAAGGTACGCCAGTCCACGGCGTTGGCCTGGATCAGTAGTTACTCGGTTGAGCGTAAAGATGCGCTGTTCCAGGACTTCTACAAAGAAAACCGCCTGTTGACCGATACCGTCCGGGCCCAGATTGCCGGTGGCCGCGCTCAACCCGCCGATGCGGTGACACCCAAGCAGGAAGCAGCTCAACTGGCGGAGCAACAGGACAATCTGATTCTCCAGAGAGCGCAGGCCCGAGCAGCCCTCAAACGCTGGATTGGCTCCGCCGCCAACGACAAGCCTGTGGGCAGCTTGCCTGAATGGCCCGTCGATACCTCCGGCTACGCCCATAAACTGCAACATCATCCCGAGCTGGCAGCGTTTGCGCCGATGACCCGTGAAGCGCAAGCCAAGGTTCGTGAAGCCGTGTCGGAGAAGCAGTCGGACTGGAGCTGGGAACTGGATTATCAGCGCCGTGGCCGTGAGTTTGGCGATATGGTCAGCGTGCAATTTTCTTGGGACCTACAGCTGTTTCCTGACTCGCGCCAAAACCCCAAAATCGCCGCCAAACAGGCTGAACTCAGTCAGCTTGAGGCCGAGCGCGAAGCCCTGTCACGCGAGCACACTCAGCAACTGGAGAGCGAACTGGCCGACTATGAGCGTCTGAATCGTGCCGTGCGCCGAAACCAGGAAAGCCTGTTGCCGCTGGCCAAGGAAAAGGTCGACCTCAGCATGGCCAGTTACCGTGCCGGCAAAGGTGATTTAAACGCCGTTGTTGCCGCCCGACGTGAACTCATCGAAGCCCGCCTCAAACAGATCGACGTGGAAGAACAGCGAGCGCTGACCAGTGCGCGTCTTTATTTTGCTTATGGGGAGTCCAGTCAATGAACCTCAAAAAATGGAATGGGGCATTGCTGGTGGGCATCTCGTTGGCATTGGGTGTTGCCGGTGGTTACTGGTTCGCGCATCAGCGCATGAGCGCAGTACCAGTTTCCACCCCAGAGCAGAGCCTCAATTCACCGGGTGAACGTAAAGCACTGTATTGGTACGACCCCATGTACCCGCAGCAAAAGTTCGATAAGCCGGGTAAGTCCCCCTTCATGGACATGCAACTAGTCCCGCAGTACGCCAGCGGCGCAGGGGATCGAGCGACCGTCAGTATCGATCCAAGTCTGACCCAAAATCTCGGACTGCGTTTTGCGACCGTCACCCGTGGGATCTTTGATTCCAGTCTCGACGTGACAGGTGTCTTGGTGTTCAACGAACGTGATGTCGCTGTGATTCAGGCACGCACCGCTGGCTTTGTGGAGCGGGTCTATGCCCATGCTCCCGGTGATGTGCTCAAAGCCAACGCGGCGTTGGCAGATATCCTGGTGCCGGAATGGGCCGCTGCTCAGACAGAGTTCCTTGCCCTGAAACGCAACGGGGATGCTGCCCTGTTGGATGCGGCCCGCCAACGTCTACGGCTCACAGGGATGCCGGCAGCGCTGATTACTCAGGTAGAGCGTGTCGGTAAGGTTCAGCCGTACCTGACTTTGACCACTCCCATTGCCGGTGTGCTGCAAGAGTTGAACGTGCGCGCGGGTATGACCGTGGCGACCGGCGACACCCTGGCACGCGTTAATGGCTTGAGCAGTGTCTGGCTCGCTGTGGCCGTACCAGAATCGGATGCCGGATCGATCACCACGGGACAGGCAGTCGAAGCGCGTCTGCCAGCTTTCCCAGGGACAATACTCAATGGCAAGGTCAGCGCGATTTTGCCCGAGACCAATCCCGACACCCGCACCCTTCGCGTGCGGGTGGAACTACCCAATCCGGACGGGCGCCTCAGGCCGGGTTTGACGGCGCAGGTACGCCTGAACCGCTCGACCGAGCAAAGTGTGTTGTGGGTGCCGAGCGAGGCGGTCATTCGCACTGGCCGACGTGCCTTGGTGATGCTCGCCGAAGACGCGGGCCGCTACCGCCCAGTTGAAGTGCAACCCGGGCAGGAAAGCGATGGCAAGACGGCGATATTGAAAGGTCTGGAAGAAGGCCAGAAGGTGGTTACCTCTGGCCAGTTCTTGCTCGACTCGGAGGCCAGTCTCAAGGGCGTTGTTGCAAGCACGGAGAAAGAGTCATCACCCAGCGCAGCAGCCTCCAGCTTTCATGAAGCGGATGGGCAGATCGTTGAGATCAACGATAAAGAAGTCACGCTTGCCCACGGTCCCTTCAAGACACTGGGCATGCCAGGCATGACGATGACGTTTCCTCTCGCCACTCCGACTCTGATGCAGGGACTGAAAGCGGGTGACAAGGTTCGGATTGCGGTGAGCCAGACCGATGATGGCTTGCGTGTTGAGCGTCTGGATAAATCGGGGAGCCAGCCATGATCGCGGCCCTGATTCGCTGGTCAGTGGCCAACCGATTCCTGGTGCTACTGGCAACGCTGTTCGTTACCGCTTGGGGCATCTGGTCAGTGCAGAGCACGCCCATCGATGCGCTGCCAGATCTCTCGGATGTTCAGGTGATCATCCGCACCCCTTATCCGGGACAAGCGCCGCAGATTGTCGAGAACCAGGTGACCTATCCGTTGGCCACCACCATGCTCTCAGTACCGGGAGCCAAGACTGTGCGTGGTTATTCCTTCTTCGGTGACAGCTTCGTTTACGTACTGTTCGAAGACGGCACGGACTTGTACTGGGCTCGCTCGCGGGTGTTGGAGTATCTGAGCCAAATACAAAGTCGGTTGCCGGCCAGCGCCAAGCCGGCATTGGGGCCGGATGCGACGGGCGTGGGCTGGATCTATCAGTACGCATTGGTAGATCGCAGTGGAGGACACGACCTGGCGCAGCTACGCGCACTTCAGGACTGGTTCCTCAAGTTCGAACTCAAGACCCTGCCCAACGTTGCGGAAGTGGCCACCGTGGGTGGCATGGTCAAGCAGTACCAGGTGCAGATTGATCCGCTCAAAATGGCCAGCCTCGGTATCACTCAGGCTGAGGTGACCGACGCTATCGGCAAGGCCAATCAGGAAACCGGTGGAGCCGTGCTGGAGATGGCAGAGACCGAGTTCATCGTGCGCGCTTCCGGATACTTGAAGACGCTCAATGACTTTCGGGCTATCCCGCTCAAGCTGGGTTCCGGTGGTGTGCCGGTAACCCTTGGCGATGTGGCCACGATTCAGTTGGGACCGGAAATGCGGCGTGGCATTACTGAACTCGACGGCGAAGGCGAGACCGTCGGCGGCGTGGTGATTTTGCGCAGCGGCAAGAATGCTCGCGAAACCATTGCGGCGGTCAAAACCAAACTCGACGAACTGAAAAGCAGCCTGCCGGCCGGGGTGGAAATCGTCACGACCTACGACCGCAGCAAGCTGATCGACCGCGCGGTGGAAAATCTCAGCCACAAGCTCATCGAAGAGTTCATGGTCGTCGCGCTGGTGTGTGGGATCTTCCTCTGGCACCTGCGTTCATCCCTGGTGGCGATCATTTCGCTGCCGGTGGGGGTGCTGATTGCCTTCATCGTCATGCGCTACCAGGGCATCAACGCCAACATCATGTCCTTGGGCGGAATAGCCATCGCCATCGGCGCCATGGTCGATGCCGCCGTGGTGATGATCGAGAACGCCCACAAGAAGATTGAGGCTTGGCACGCGGCCAATCCGGGGGAAGAACTGAAGGGTGAGCGTCATTGGCATGTAATGACTGAGGCGGCGGCGGAGGTAGGCCCGGCGCTATTCTTCTGTTTGTTGATCATCACTCTGTCGTTCATCCCGGTGTTCACGCTGGAAGCCCAGGAGGGTCGGCTGTTTGGCCCTTTGGCTTTCACCAAGACCTACGCCATGGCCGCAGCGGCGGGATTGTCAGTGACCTTGGTGCCAGTGCTGATGGGCTACTGGATCAGAGGACGAATCCCCAATGAGCAACAGAACCCGTTGAACCGTTGGTTGATCAGGATCTATCAGCCAGCCTTGGATGCGGTGCTACGCCGCCCCAAAGTCACGCTACTGGTGGCGCTGTTGGTTTTTGTCAGTGCGCTGTGGCCAATGTCTCGATTGGGTGGTGAGTTTCTTCCACCGCTGGACGAAGGCGATCTGCTCTATATGCCTTCGGCTTTGCCGGGGCTGTCGGCGCAGAAGGCCGCGCAACTGCTGCAACAGACCGACCGTTTGATCAAGACCGTCCCAGAGGTCGAACATGTCTTCGGTAAAGCCGGACGCGCTGAAACCGCCACCGACCCGGCACCGCTGGAGATGTTCGAAACCACCATCCAGTTCAAGCCGCACGAGCAATGGCGTGCAGGCATGACCCAGGAAAAGTTGGTGGAAGAACTGGATCGAGTGGTACGGGTTCCTGGGCTAACCAATATCTGGATACCACCGATTCGCAACCGTATCGACATGCTGGCGACCGGGATCAAGAGTCCTATCGGCGTGAAAGTTGCCGGTACCAACCTGACGGAAATTGATGCTGCGACTCAGGCAGTTGAGCGAGTGGCCAAGGGTGTGTCCGGCGTCAGTTCGGCTCTGGCCGAGCGTCTGACCGGTGGCCGCTATATCGACGTGGATATCGACCGCAAAGCCGCCGCTCGCTACGGACTGAATATCGCCGATGTTCAGTCCATCGTGGCCGGCGCTATCGGCGGTGAAAATGTTGGTGAGACCATTGAAGGGCTCGCACGCTTCCCGATCAACCTGCGTTACCCACGGGAGTGGCGTGACTCGCTCGGTGCCTTGGAGCAATTGCCGATCTATACCCCGCTAGGTAGCCAGATCACCCTCGGCACAGTGGCGAAGGTCAAAGTTACTGACGGTCCGCCGATGCTCAAGAGCGAGAACGCGCGGCCCTCTGGTTGGGTATACATCGACGTGCGTGGCCGGGACATTGCCTCGGTAGTTGCTGATCTACGCCGGGTCGTCAATGAGCAGGTCAAGTTGCAGCCCGGCATGAGTCTGAGTTACTCAGGGCAGTTCGAGTTTCTCGAACGGGCCAACGCACGACTCAAGCTGGTGGTGCCTGCCACGCTGTTGATCATCTTCGTATTGCTCTACCTGACGTTCTCCCGCTTCGATGAGGTCTTGCTGATCATGGCCACGCTGCCATTCGCACTGACGGGCGGGGCATGGTTCCTCTATCTGTTGGGATTCAATCTTTCGGTCGCCACCGGCGTTGGCTTTATCGCCTTGGCCGGGGTTTCTGCCGAGTTTGGCGTGATCATGCTGCTCTATCTGAAGAACGCCTGGGCCGAACGTGAAAACCTCGGCGACAACACTGAGCGGGGATTGGTCGCGGCGATTCGTGAAGGTGCTGTGCAGCGCGTTCGCCCAAAGGCCATGACCGTGGCCGTCATTATTGCCGGCCTGCTGCCCATTCTGTTGGGCAGCGGTACTGGGAGCGAAGTGATGAGTCGCATCGCCGCGCCCATGGTGGGCGGCATGATCACGGCACCCTTGCTTTCCCTGTTTGTCATTCCGGCAGCTTATCGCCTGATGCGTCGCCGCCACCTCGCAGTTGAACTCAAAAAACTTCAAGGAAAAGTTGTATGAAATTGACCATGATTGCAGTTGCTAGCACCCTAGTTACGCTGTCTTTTTCGGCCTTGGCAGAGGACATGCCGGGTATGAAAATGGACGGTATGGATGGCATGAAGATGGAGCAGGAAACAAAACAGGCTCCAGT
Source organism: Pseudomonas sp. LBUM1652 (assembly GCF_059716105.1). Lineage (NCBI taxonomy): Bacteria > Pseudomonadati > Pseudomonadota > Gammaproteobacteria > Pseudomonadales > Pseudomonadaceae > Pseudomonas > Pseudomonas sp. LBUM1652. Next base: position 2,869,692 of record NZ_CP166804.1, read on the forward strand.
CGCCACCGCCGACGGAACGATCAAGGCTATAGATTCTACGAAGCATACGGTGACCATCTCTCACGGCGCTGTTCTAGCTGTGCAATGGCCCCCGATGACCATGGCCTTTTCCGTATCGGACGATCAACTGAAAGGGTTGACGGCTGGAGACCGTGTTTCGTTTTCGTTTCGGCTAGATGGTGGCAGAGCCACCATTGTGTCCATCAGTAAATAAAATAGTGGAAGTGACCGGCATCTTGCTAATGCCGGTCACTAGCGGTTCATACACTGAGCGGAAAAAGAGGTAGGTCCGAAGAATGCTCAATGACTGTTTTTGGCAGCCTGGACCCTACGCGGATGCTCACCTGAAGTTCCCTTTCGGTTTTGCTCCAAATGTGGCGCCCATAAGGCTAACTCCCTCGCCTATTACCTCAACACCGAAGACATCAAAACCCGCAGCCGGGTCCCGAGCACAATGTATGCGATTAACCCGGATTTCGACAAGGAAGACTTGCTGGTTCACGCCTGTGAATCCTTGGCGTCGGCCATTGTAATGGCCTGCGACTTGGCGCAGACGTTTCAGTGGCCGAGTCGTAATGCGTTGTTGGGGATTGTGCAGATCATCATGCTCGGTGAGTTGGCGGTCAATCGAGAGCTGGATCGGCTGGACCGCCGGCGTAATCCCGACACCGGGCGGCGAGGGCGTGGGTGCCCTTGTCACTGCTCATGAGATATCGATCTGGTACCTGAACCCCTCGGCCGCCGCGCGGGAAATTCGGTATTCGAGCGGGGAGCGGTCATAGCCGAGGGCGGTGCGCTCGATGGTGACGACCGGGGCGCCTTCTTTGATCGAAAGGATTTTGGCGGTGGCCCGGTCGGCTTGCTCTACGGTGAGGGTCTCTGTCGCCGAGCCGATACATTGGCCGCACTGGGTTTCATAAAACGGGTAGAGCAGGTCGCCGAAGCTTTCGGAATTAACTTCCAGCAATACGCCGAACCGTGTGGCGGGGAGCCAGATATCCTCGTGAAACAGTGTGCGGCTTTCAACCATCCGCAGCCGTTCCAGATGCACGACGTCTTCGTCATCCTGCAACTTCAGTGCTGTTGCCACCAGCTGTGAGGGTTTTTGCCGGTTCTTTGCCAAGATGCGGCTGGTCGGGATTTCGCGCCCACCCGCGGCATTCACTTGCCTGAAGAATCGCGCCAGTGAGGCATCGAAGTTGGGGCGGCGCACGTAGGTGCCCCGGCCTTGGCTGCGCAGGAGCAGACCTTCATTGACCAGTGTATCCACGGCCTTTCGTACCGTGCCGATGGCCACACCATAGTGTTTGGTGAGCTCGGCCTCCGTGGGGATGGGCGAACCTGGCATCCATTCGCCGGTGGCGATCTTGGCGAGCATTTCTTCTCGCAGGCGCTGATAGAGCGGCAAGCGCTCGTCGTATCCGAGGGTAGGGGCGTTCATTTTTCTTTGATTCCTTTTCGGCATGCCGAGCCACTTTATCACCTGTGTGAGGTTTGACAGATATCCATCCGTGAATATATGGTGATCTAGTCATATATATGAATTGTCGAATTTTATACACATGCTGACGATGGGAAATTGGGCAAAAGGACCTGATTTCTCATGGCGGCAGGTGATTTTCCATAACAACAAACGACCGGGGTTATCTGTTTATGACCAGCCTTCACCCGCCAGCCTTCACCGGTGTGGACACGCACGCCCACGTCTTCCGCCAAGATCTGCCGATGGTTGCCAACCGTCGCTACAGCCCGAGTTACAACGCTTTAGTGGAGCAATACGTGGATCACCTGGATCGCCACGGTTTTTCACACGGCGTGTTGATTCAGCCGAGCTTTCTGGGCACCGACAATCACTTCATGCTCGACGCGTTGCGCCGTTATCCTCAGCGCTTGCGTGGGGTGGCGGTGGTGGATGTCGACGTCAGCGAAACCCAGTTGGACGAGTTGGCCGAAGCGGGTGTGGTCGGCATCCGTTTGAATCTCATTGGTAAGGCGCTGGAGGATTACAGCGGCCCAGCCTGGACCGCTCTGTACCAGCGGTTGGCGCTGCGGGGATGGCAAGTTGAAATTCAGCGTGGCATCGATGACCTGGCGCCGATCGTATCGGCCATCAGGGCCTGCGGTGTGACCGTCGTCATCGATCATTTCGGCCTGCCGACGGGGGGCATCGATGCCGGGAACCCCAACCATCAGGCGTTTCTTGAGTTGCTGAACGATGACGGGGTTTGGCTCAAGCTGTCCGCCGCGTACCGCAGTCAATCCGATCTTGCCCAGGCATCGCATGGGCTGGCGCTGTTGCGCGACACGAGTGGCGGTCTCCAGCGACTCGTCTGGGGCAGCGATTGGCCCAACACTCAGTATGAACAGCAGACGGACTATACCCGGCAAGTGGCTTTCCTCGAAGGCTTGCTACCGGACGCGGCCGAGCGGGCGCATGTGCTCAAGGACAACCCGGCGAAGCTGTTTGGCTTCGACATATGCAGCTAAACGATTAATAACAACAATAGGACTTCCATCATGATGAGTCTGCTCGTCGTCGCGGCAATCGTTATCGCCGTTGCCCTGGGTTACAAGACCAAGATCAACATAGGTCTGTTCGCCATCGCTTTTGCTTACCTGATCGGCTGTTACGGCATGGGGTTGAGCCCGTCCGAAGTCATCAGCCTGTGGCCGTTGAAGATTTTCTTCATCATCTTCTCGGTTTGTCTGTTCTATAGTTTTGCCACCGTCAATGGCACGCTTGAAAAACTGGCGGAGCATCTGATTTATCGATGCCGGTCGATGCCTCAATTGTTGCCGTTCGCGGTCTTCTTCACGGCAACCACCATCTCGGCGATGGGGGCGGGCTACTACACAGTGCTGGCGTTCATGGCGCCCATCACGCTGCTGCTGTGTGAGCGCACCGGGATGAGCCTGATCACGGGCGGCATGGCGGTCAACTATGGCGCCTTGAGCGGAGCCAACTTCGTTTCCAGCCAGAGTGGTATCATTTTTCGTGGCTTGATGGCCAATGCCGGCATCCCAGAAAACGAGGCCTTCATCAACGCCGCAGCGATTTTCGCCAGTACCCTGGTGATACCGTTGGCGGTGATTTCGGTATTGGTGTTTCTCACCGGCCATGGCAAGGCGATGAAGGCGTCCGCTTATGCGGTCGCCGTGCCGACGCCGCTGAACCGCGAGCAGACAATCACCCTGTGGCTGACGTTGGCGATGATGGTGATCGTACTGGCGGCGCCCGTCGCGCAAATTGTCTTCCCGGACAACTCCACGGTGAGCTTCATCAATTCGAAGATGGACATCGGTTTGATCGCCAGCCTGTTCTCGGTGATCGCGCTCTTGCTGAAACTGGGCGACGAACGCAAGGCAATGGCGTCCGTGCCCTGGGGCACGTTGATCATGATCTGCGGTGTAGGCATGCTGATTTCGGTCGCGATCAAAGCCGGGACAATCGGTTTGCTTGCATCGTGGATGGGCAATAGCATTGCGCCCATCATGGTGCCGATTGTCTTCGGTGTGGTGGCGGCGTTCATGTCGCTGTTCTCCAGCACGCTGGGGGTGGTGACGCCGGCGCTGTTCCCGTTGGTGCCACCGCTTGCCACTGCACTGGGGCTCGATCCGATGATCCTGTTCGTGGCCATCGTCGTGGGCGCTCAAGCCACCTCCATCTCGCCGTTCTCCTCGGGTGGCAGCTTGATATTAGGCTCATGTGCCACGGAGCAGAGTCGCAGCTCACTGTTCCAGCAGCTCCTGTTTCGCGCAGCGCCTGTTGGCTTTGTCGCGGCACTGGTGTTCAACGCTGTCCTGACGTTCCTCTAAGCACGGCTCTTCACGGCCCGGCACCTTTGCCGAGCCGTTGCGTTTGGCACGTTGATCAACCAATCGGGAAAAATGACCATCATTGATGAGCTGGGAAGTGTGCAGGCCATCCGATATCGGTCAAATCGAATGGGGTTGCTTGCCGTCGCCCATCACGTTAAGGCTTTTATCGCGCTATCTGAACCGGACACTGAAGCCCATGCCCGCTGATTTACGAGCGCTCTATCCAAAATTGATCCACCTGATGCTGGACACGGTGTTCGTCGTCGACCGGGAAAACCAGATAGCGTTTGTCAGTGATGTCTGTGAGGTACTGCTCGTTTATCGCGCCGAGGAATTGAGGCTGCTACCAATCGCCGCCCTTAATCCGACTGTCCGATTGTGGCCGTTTGCTCCCATTCACGACAGGCAGCAATCGGCCAAGAGCAGACATTCATCCAGAACGGCTATTGCCCTGTCTAGTCCTGAAATAGGTTTACACCTGTTTCAGCCTCAAAACGCCCGATGCACCGCATCGGGCGTTTTGTATTTCAGCGACAGATGAGGCCGCTCGTTGTTATAGATCTGCACCGACTCGTCCACCATCCGGATGGCCTCTGCAAAATCTTTGGGGCGATGCAGCAATAACTCGTTTTTCAAAATCCCGTTCACACGCTCAGCCAACGCATTTTGGTAGCAGTCGTAGCCATCGGTCATTGAGCAGGTGATGCCGTATTTGGCATGCAGCCGCTGATAAAGCTCGGAGCAGTATTGGACGCCTCTATCCGAGTGATGCACCAGGCGTTGCTCCGTTTTCCGCTGCCTGAGGGCTTTGTTGAACGCCTGGATCACCGATTCGGTGTGCAAGCTTTCATGGACATGGTGCCCCACGATTTTTCGGGAGTACGCATCGGTGACCAAACTCAGATAAGCCACACCCGTTTGCGTCGGTAAGTAGGTGATGTCAGCAACCCATACTTGCTCTGGCGCCTTGGCGACTACCTGAATCGGTCCATCTTTGAGCAGGTTTGGATGCCGGCGAAAGCGATGATGGCTGTCTGTCGTTTTGTGATAGGCCCGTCTGCGGGGAACCAGTTCGCGCCGATCTCGCAAGATATCGAATAAACGGTCTCGACCAACCTTTACGGACACTTCTGGCTCAGTGCGAATTAGATTGTGAAGTTTTCGGGTGCCAAGGCGCGGTTGCCTAAGTCGCTTTTCCCTCACGAATCCCATCACTTCCTGGGCATGACGGGCCCGGGCATCACACGCCCGGTTGCGCTTGTAATAAGCCTGACGGGAAATCCCCATGAACTGGCAAGCCCTACTGATGCTCAGGCCTTGGATCTGCCCTTGGGAGAGGACTTGCCGGATCGCTTTTTTACGACAGAAACACCGAAGTCGTTCTTCAAAACGTCAACGACGGCCTCGAAAAACTGAGCTTTCTGGTTGGCTTGGGCAAGCTTTTCTTCAAGCTCTTTGATTCGCTGTTCGGGTGTCAGGGGTTTATCGGGCTCATCCATGGAACGGGGTCTCTTGGAGCGAATGGACGCGCCTTGACTCCAGTCCTGCCGACCATGCCTGCGTAACCAGTTCAGTACGGTCGTTTTACCCTGAATGCCATAGCGCTCTTGAGCCTCTTTATAACTCAACTCGCCTTTTTCGACCTGATCGACGACCGACAATTTAAAGGTCAGCGTGTAATCACGCTGACTGCGCCTTTCTCCCGTATTCATTACTCCCTCCTGAGAATGGGTCAGAAGGTGTAAACCTTATTCAGGACGGGACAACAGGTAAAAAAAAGGGGGACTTCTGGAAAATGCATTCGCCCCCTTTAGCTCTCTACTTGCGTAGACCCAATTGGCGATCTTGCCGGTTCACCTGACAGATTGTGCCCCAAACAGAATGGGAACGGCGTCCAGAAAATGAAGCATTTCAGGTTCCTTGGTGTTCAAGCTTCGCCAACCGTCATCCTCCTCCCTGATTGCGAAGTTACCACTTTCGAGTTGATCCACCAGCCACTCCATAAATTCATCAACGGACTTGCCCACAACGTATTTATCTTCTTCGTCACTGCCAAAATTAATGACTTGTCCCAAGGTTCCGCGCTCGCCCGGATCCAAATCAACACCGAGATGATTGCCACCGTAGTCGAAGGCGAAGGGAATCCAGTATCGATTGGCGTATAGAGCCTGGATAGCGCCGGAGTTTCCCGAAGTGCAGAATGCACTCGCCTCGGTCATTTCTTCGGGCGACCACTCATCGATGATGTCTTTCCAAGACTCCCAATGTGTCTTGGCCGCTGCCAGCGACAGAAAAACAAGTCCATAAAAGGGCCCTGAGTTCGCCGCACCGTGTTGCCCGTCGTGCAACCTGTAGAGCTGCTTCAAGCTTTCTGGAAAAGGTCGGCCAACAAGGTTTTCGAACTCTTCGATTGCAGCATCCGAACAGCCCGGGGCCAGATCCCGATGTACTTCAGGAAGATGGGTCTCTAACCATTTTTCCAGCCGTTCAATCACTGTCTTCATTAAGCGTTCCCAATTGTGCAAAAAGTGCACGCTAACTTAGATTGAGGCTTTGTAAAAGGCAGACTGAAACCTGCGTTAATGCAATCTGACCTTCTCCGTGAACCCTGGGTGCCATGCCCCGAGAATGGCTGAAACCGGCGGTCCGCTCTTGGCCGATAGCTGCCCGTCACTATGGGCCGCAAATATTCAAAGCTGCCTGTCGAGTCAGGTAGAAATCGACCCCATTTGGTCGATTGGGATAGAGCAACAGCCTACGTATCATGCGGGAGATTAATGACTATCTCCCATGCGCCTTTTCACCCTATAACAATCATTGATTGAAGCCTTTTGCCCTCGCGCCTGACAAGTCCAATGACAGGCTACGGCCGCAATGTTTTCAATGGGCGGTTTTTACACCGGCCGGCTTCACACGGGCGTGCACCCGACCAATCAAGGTCTGCCGTAAACCTTGCCGCTGTAGCGGCTGACTTTGAAGGGAGAAGGATCTATTGGTTGTGACTCAGGATCGACTCAAGTCTGCCGATATCTGGAGATTGGGAAACGCGTGCAGCCTGTTTGATTGGGAAAAGGGTTGATGGAATCGGAACATTACGTCCTTACATTTTTGAAGCGCTTTCGGTATTTGATTTTGGCATTGATGGTCATCGCCTCATTGGTAAACGCTTTTGTGCGCTTCGCCGGGGACTGGAGTCATTTCTGGGGAGTTCTCGCAGCACACGCATGGTTCACGCAAGCGGTCTTTGCCTACCTTCGGGGAGGCTGGGTTGCCATTGGTCCAGGTGGTTTGTCCAAAGATGCGAATCCCTTGGGGCGAGCGGCACTGGCTGCAACCGCATTTGCGTTTTACTTGCTGACATTTACCTATGAAGTAGATAACCACGCCGATTCGATTTACGAAAGAAGAACTTCGGATTGGACGATGCCAACCCGGGAAGAGATCGGGCATAGGACCGAGTGAAATCCGGCTGATGCCGGCAAGCAAGCTGACTCAAACGAATCCCATCTGCACGCTGCTACTCGATCTAGACGGGGCGTGGCGAGGTCCTGATGAAGTTAGCAAAAGACGACTTTCGACCCAGGCTGTGTGAAAACGCGCTAAATACGTCGAAAACTGAGAGTCACGAGGATTGCCTGTGGAATAAGCAGGCGGAAGCGCGAATTACCTTAGTCAGCTACATAGACGCTCGTAATGCCGTTTGAGCCGCGTCAGCGGCCCAAACGGCTACTAACGGGCGAGCCAAGAGGCTGGATTCACGCCCTGATCGCCTCAAGCAGTCCTGCGATACCGAAGATGCTCATCATTCGTTTGAGGTTGTAGGCGAGCACATGAAGGCTCATCTCAGTACTTACCCGCGGCAGTGTTTTGGTCAGGAAGTGGGTGGCTCCCATCCAATATTTGAGTGTTCCAAAAGGATGCTCAACAGTCTGGCGGCGAACCTTCATCTTCCCCGGGTCATGCTCCAGCCGTACTTGCATCGCGTCGATTACCGCCTCATGTTCCCAGCGCTTCACACGGCGCTCCTTACCCGTCGTACATTGCTTTTGCATTGCGCAGGACTGGCAGCCCGAGAAGTAGTAACAATGCAATAACATGCCGTCTTCCGTCGACGAATGTCGCCTGGTTAGTAACTGCCCCGCAGGGCATCGATACTCGTCCGACGCCACAAGATAGATGAAATCCTGCTTGCCGAATCTGCCTTCCGCTTTGCTGCCAGATGTGAGGGGTTTCGGTACGAAGGTAGTGATGCCGGCTTGCTCGCAAGCAAGGATTTCCAGACCTTTGTAATAGCCTCGATCAGCCACCACCGTTAGTGATTCAGCTCCAATTTCTTCACGCGCTTGGTTCGCCATATTGCTCAGCTGCCCACGATCATTGCCAACGTTGGTCACCTCATGAGCAATGATCAAATGGTGTTTGTCGTCGACAGCGGTTTGCACGTTGTAGCCAACCGTCCCGGTGCCTCGGCCGCTCGTGGCCATTGAGCGTGCATCTGGATCGGTGAGGGAGATTTGCCGGTCTGGACTGTCGTGGAGTTGCGACTCGATTTCCTTGAGTTTCTGCATCTGCTTTTTCAGTGTTTCTATCTTCTCTTTCAGCCGCTCGGCTTTGGCTTCGGCGACTTCGGGCGTTGCCCGATCCGCCGAATCCATCGCCGCCAGATATCGTTCAATGCTCTGCTCGATCTGCTGCATGCGTGCCTTCACCTTGCCCTGAGTGAAGTTGCGGTCGCGATTATTGACGGCTTTGAATTTGCTGCCGTCGATGGCAATGATCGACTGAGAGAAGAGATTGAGGTTGCGGCAAAGCACTACGAACTGGCGGCATACGCCGCGAATGGCTTTGCCGTTGTCTTTGCGAAAGTCGGCAATGGTTTTGAAGTCCGGAGCCAAACGCCCCGTTAGCCACATCAACTCGACGTTGCGCTCGGCCTCACGCTCAAGCCGGCGGCTGGACTGAATCCGATTGAGGTAGCCGTAGATATAGATCTTCAGCAACACCGCTGGGTGGTAGGCCGGACGACCCGTTGCAGCAGGATCAACACCTTCAAACCCAAGTGCACCCAGGTCGAGTTCATCGACGAAAACGTCGACCACGCGCACTGGATTTTCTTCGGTTACGTAATCGTCCAGACACTCCGGCAGCAAGGTGACTTGCGTCCGAGCTTCACCTTCAATAAATCGCTTCATGATCGCCCCCGCTACGATCTCGACGATCAGAAGATTAGACAATTGCGGGAGTTTTCACCGGGCCTGGTCGACTGCTGGCTGTCATGAAAAGCCGTTTCGATCTAAACAACCCCCGTCATCGTCTCTAGAGCGATGATCGGTCGACACCTTGTACAATCTCGCTTGTTACAAAACCCACCCCGCAATGATCGCAATAAAACCCATCAACCAGCTGCTCCAGCGGCGCTGCTTTCAGAAGGGCAGTCTTGCATTCATCAACTGCTAGCTGATCCAAGCGTTGATAGCCTGCTTTTTCTTCCCCATTGAAGCGTTTTTTTGGGCTTGCTGCCCCTATCAGAATTCCCTTTGGTCTGACGTGTTGGACTGATCCACAGCGGGGGCAGGATTCCATAGGGTTATGGTTCATGGCATGATCTGATTTGAGAGGGGCGAGAGTAATGATACCGATGAACTCTAGAAATCCTTTAACCAATGTCGTAAGAACTGACTTCCAGAGTAGTGAAGATGATTCCGAATATCTACGGACTTCACGTAGAGACGGCCCGTCCCTATCGATGCTGACGTTTTCACACAGCCTGGACCCAAAGCGGACGTCATTGGTGAACGTCGGTGAATGGTCGTCAGGAGGTTTTTCACGCGGCAAAAGTAAGCACTCTAGTTTCTTGAGTATCTTCAATTAACGCGACCACTTGCTCTTTTGGGTGCGGTAAAAGTTCGGGGTATTCATCCGCTAGATATTCGATAACCGCATCTGCATCCCAGGGTCCGAGCGAAGTCACGTAGTCAGGGTACTGATTTTGAAGCTCTCTCCACGATGGGTAAGGATGCTTGGAGAGCAACATGCCTGTTTGGGTGTAAATAATTTGAATCTGCACAAATTTTTTCCCGTATGTAGACAGCGGTCTGAATCGAGGCAAAACGAGTGTAAATCCTTTTTAGGAATGCCTGCCAGGCGGTGACGTATTGCCGAAAAAAGAGTGGGCTGAGCGGCCGGTTTTGGCCGAAAGCGGACGGTTGAAAAGGTCTATAAATATCTGATTTAGAGACGCTTATGCACTTTCATTTACCATGGGCTACTGAACCCGATCACTGGGATTGAGTGGCAGGTATCAAGACGCCATCGATACTCGAGGAAGTAAGCCAGGACTCCAGTTCCGCATTCCCGACAGGAATGCACCACATGAAATCATTGAATTTTTCTTATCCCACACCACGGCGTACCTTGCTGCAAAGACAAGGAGAATCGCCCAGTGAACTCATCCGCTGCCAACCCCGCTGAAAAATTCGACACCTCCCGCGCCAACGAATACGCCAGCCAAAGCCGCATCGCACTGGCGGGTTATGACGCATGCCACGATCTGGCGGCGTGCATGTTGGCGGCCAGCCTCGGCGCCTCGCCCTCGGCCAAAATACTGGTCGTCGGCGCTGGCGGTACAGCGCAGGAAATCATTGCGATGGCCGCGCTGGAGCCGAGCTGGCGCTTCACGGCGGTTGATCCTTCCGAGCCAATGCTGGAGGCCGCGACGCAGCATTTGCAGGCCAATGATTTGCTGCACAGAACGGATGTGCATCTCGGGCATGTCGATGACTTGCCGGCTGATGAGTCATTCGACGCGGCGACGTTGATCGGCGTGCTCCATCATCTGAATGGCGATGAACCCAAACGAGCAATCCTGCAATCGATTCAGGCTCGCCTGAAACCAGGTGCGCCGCTGATCGTCGCGGGCAATCACTACGCCTATGCCAGTCAACCGTTATTGCTCAAGGCATGGGGCCAGCGATGGCGGCAGCAGGGTGCCAGTGCGGATGAGGTGCAGGCCAAGCTTGGCAAGATTCTTCAGGGTGCCGATCCGCCACATTCGGAGGCGGCGGTTCAGGCGCTGTTGTGCGAGGCTGGATTTGGTGAGGCGATACGGTTTTTCAGCAGTCTGTTTTGGGGGGCGTGGCTGGCAGGTAAGACGCTTTGAGAAAGGACGGAGGCGCTCGCCCAATCCCGGGAGTTGTTCATCACTCAAGCAAACGCAGTTTCAATGAACGCTTCCAGTGATTGTTCTTCCAGAATTTCAATAGAGAAGTGACCGAAGCGTTTCGGCAGCCAGATAATCCGTGTCCCGGAAGGGGATTGCAGGTGTTGGCGTGTCAATGGATTGCCATTTTCATCTTCAGGCTGCACACCGGCGATCAGCAGGTCGTCATAAGCTTTCTCGATGTCCGGTGTGGTGTAGCAGTGACGGTAAATCATTCCTTCGCCGACGGTATCGAGCAGCGTCTTCAAGTTCCCTTCCAGCGGTTGCACCAGCATGAAACGCTCTTGTCCGATCATCGCGACGGCGTAGCGCACATGCAGGCCACCGCGTTGCCATGTCTGGGTTTTGGAGATATTGGCTTTGAGGATCTGCGCGTAGTAGGCACACGCGTCCTCGAGATGGTTGACCAGCACATCGACGTGACTGAACTTCAGATCCATTGAATGCCTCCCGCTGATGCAGTGTCCGGATTAATCAGTGGTCGCGGGGCTCCCGGTCGAAGTTGCCGCCTCAGCCTCCAGCTTGGCCCGATCAGCCTTGCTGATGTATTTGGGCTTTTTCGGCGCGAGTTTCGCGCTGGCCTTTTTGGCTTTTTCCTTGAACAACTGCTGCAGTTTTTTCTGACGGTTCATGGTGACTACTCGGCTTGTCAGTTGAATATCGACGATCGAAGGGCGTGTCGGTCGCTTGCCCAATGGCCCAAAAGGGATGGAATCCTGACGCATGGGCAGGACGCAGGCAACCTCATTTCCTCACATCGAGATAAAGTCCCGAACAGCCTTGATCGTTGGTGCCGGCGCTTCCTCCATCAGCCAGTGCCCCGCCCCCGGAATCACCACTTCCGTCACCTTGTCCGCCGCGTTACGCATGACGATTGCCTCATTGTTGCCAAAGGACTTCTCGCCGCCGACGGCCAGCACCGGCATGGTCAGGCGTTTCTGCAACACGGGTGCGTTGTCGGTGGCATCCTGGCGAATGCTGCGGAACTGGGCGAACGCGGCGCGCATGGCGCCGGGCCGAGCGTAAAGTTTGGCGTAATGCTGGCGGGTACCCTCATCGATCTTCGCGGGCGTGCCGGCGAATTCGTTCCAGAAACGGTCGAGGTAGATGCGTTCGCGGCCCGCCACCAGGCGCTCCATGTCGGCACCGCCGAAGTCGAAGTGCCAGAGCATCGGCGAGCGCACGATGTCGTTCCATGGCGTGATGCCGGGGACGGGCGCATCCATCACTACCAAGCGCTCGGTACGCTCGGGGTAGCGTGCTGCGTAGGCGAAGGCGACCATGGTGCCGATGTCGTGACCGATGACCACAGAGTGTTCGATCTTCAGCGCACTCAGAACTGCGCGAATGTCAGCGGCCTGAGTTTTCTTGTCGTAGCCGTCCTCCGGGATCGACGACAAACCCATGCCCCGCAGGTCCGGGACCACCACTGTGTGGTCGCGCGCCAGATCGGCCGCCATCGGCGCCCACATGTCGCCGGTGTCGCCGAAGCCATGCAATAGAACCACCGCAGGGCCTTTGCCACCGATGCGCACGTGCATCGTCGCGCCATCGACCGGGATTTCCTGAACCCGAAAGGCCGCAGGGAAGGGCGTCACGTCAGCGTAGGCCTGATGACTGAGGGCTAGCAAAGTCAGGGCGGCCAGCAGAGTGCGAATCATGTCGGAGTCTCCAATCGTGCCAATGGCAGGGGATGCGATGGAGTGAGCGTAGACGAATTCTTCGTCCGAACCTGTCAGTTCACGCCAGACGCATACCCATCTCGACGGCACGATTCTCAAAACCAAACTCGGCGTACATGCGCGCCGCGCGTTCGTTGAATGGCCAGACCGTCAACCGCAAATCCTGTGCGTCATGTTCAATTGCCCAGTCTCTGACGAGCTGGAGCAGCGCGCGACCAATGCCTTTGCCGGAAAACTGCTCCGCTACGCAAACCGATCCGATGCGAACGACCTTTTGCGGCTGCATCAGCGGCCCGGCGCTTGCCGACAGATTGGCCGTGATAAAAGCCGCAGCCTGATCGCCGACGTGGGCGATGAAGACAATCTGATCCGGCTTTTCGAAAACCCCTGACCAGTGCGGCAGGTCGCGGGAAAAATCTTCGGTGGCGGCGGCGTAGATGTCGGGGCGGGCAGCGTGGTGCACCGCGTTTAGCAATTGGCCCAGCTCGCACAGGGTCAGTGCATCGGCGGCGGTTGCGACTCGGTAAGTGATGGTTTCATCCATGAAGGTTAGTGTCCTTGAGTGTGATGAGGTTAGTGGAATTGTGGGAGGCAATGGCGAACCATCAGATTGAACTGACTGGCCGCTCGTCCAGACAGCGCAGCGGTCAGCCATTGATTAGCATGCGAATCAACTTGTTCCAGCATGACTTGGCCTCCAATTGGGTGACCATTAATTCTGGTACCAGTGTGTTGCGTTCTAACATGAGGTGTCTTCCGTTACGAGGGGGAGTCCGTTATCTGAGTCTTTCAGTTGAATGTCACAGCGGACGTCAAATCCGCAGTCGAGAAATTTGCATCAAGCGCCGCTTAAATTTGCAGAAATCGCTCCGGCCGACATGCATCGAGCGCTACACAAACCTTGCCGTCGATGATCTCTTCACTGACAAGACGACCCACAACCGCCTCCAGCGTGATACCCGGGTGGATTGAGCAGACGTAGGCACCCTCGATATTCGGCAGTGAGTGGTAGTGAAATTAACGCAAAAAAAGCCCGGCATGTTCTGCCGGGCCTCGGGTGCCTTCAGACATTTACGCCGCCATATTTTCGGCCGCCATGTCCTTCTTGGCCCACAAGCTCAATCATGAGTACGTGGGAAAGGTCGGCAATATTGTTGCGGCGAGCGCAGACCGCCAAGCGTTCGAGACGCGCCTGGCGGAGTTTGACGGGATTGGTCCGAAGACCATCGAGATTCTTATGCGTGAAGCCGGCGCGGTGCTTTTTCAGCGACCGGGATGCGATGCCGTATTCTGGCTGATGTGTTTGGGACCAGCGATCGCCCAGGCAATCAGCCCGAACAGCGGCACAAACACAATCAACACGATCCAAACTCCCTTGTTATTCGATTTTCCCTCACTTTTACGCACCCGATTGATGGCCCAAAGTTCGATCAGCAGAAGAACTGCCGCCAGTACGATCCACACGGTTTCGATTTGCATTGGCTACCTCCTGATGGTTTTTCTTAGGCGGCGCGAGGTGTGACGGGTTCATTTATTTTTTGTTCAGCATCAGGGGCAAACCGGTTGCAGGGCGGCAAATTGACTGCTCAACCACGTATAGAGTTGCGACACCGCGGGGGAAATCTGCTTGCGATGTGGAGATACCAGGCTTAGCGGCGAGGTCTCACCGGGATAGTCCGGCAGGAGCACGATCAACCGTCCCGCCGCCACATCCGCGCTGACATCCAGCCAGGATTTGTAAGCGATACCTTCACCGTCCAGTGCCCAGCGCCGAACCACATCGGCGTCGTCGCTGAACAGCGGGCCGCAGACTTGAATCGTTTGCGTGCCCAGGCACCATTTGTCGTAGACCCGGCCCGCCTGCAGATAGAGCAGGCACGCATGCTGCAACAATTCATCGGGGGTTGCTGGCTGCCCGTGACGTTGCACGTAGTCCGGGGAGGCCACCAGCACTCTGTGGTTCCAGGGCGCCAGAGGCAGTGCCACGTAGTTGGCGTCTTCGTTCGAGCCATACCGAATGGCGACATCCACCGGATCGCGGAACAGATCGGCCATTTGGTCCGACAGGACAAAGCGCAGGGTAAGTTCCGGATGCTGACGACGGAACGCGGTTAACCACGGCAGCAAAATATTGCGCCCCAAGTCAGAAGGCGCGGTGACTTGCAGCACGCCGCGTAGCGTGGCGTTTTCACCCCGCAGGTTTTCCTTGCCTTGCTTCAACGCCTCCAGCACGGCGTGCGCAGTGGGCAGGTATTGCTCGCCCTCGGCGGTCAACCTCAGGCTGCGCGTAGTGCGCGCGAACAGACGAACGTCCAGCTCGCGCTCCAGGCGTTTGATGGCGGCAGCGACCTGACCGGGCAACAGATCAGTCTCCAGCGCCGCGGCGGTAAAGCTGCCCAGCGCTGCGCTGCGGATGAACAAACCAAGATCATCGATGCGGATCATTTTCACTCCTGCAGTGAAAGTGTTGGCGCATTCTGCAGGTTTTTCTTTGTCCGTGGGAAGCCGAAAATGGCGGCATATCAACGTATCGGCCCTTCAGACAGCGAGTTTCCATGAAAGCCATCACCTTCACCCAGCACGCCCTACCCATTGAAGATCCACAGTCATTGCAGGACATCGAGATGACTGCGCCAGTACCCGGCCCACGGGATCTGCTGGTCGAAGTGCGCGCGGTTTCAGTCAATCCGGTCGATACCAAAGTGCGGGCCGGTACTTTCACCAAAGAACCGAAAATCCTCGGCTGGGATGCCGCAGGTATCGTCCGCGAGGTCGGTTCTGACGTGACGCTGTTTCAACCCGGTGATGAAGTGTTCTACGCCGGCTCGATTGCCCGCGCTGGCAGTTACAGCGAATTGCATGTGGTGGATGAGCGGATCGTCGGGCACAAACCACGATCCTTGAGCGCAGGCGCTGCTGCCGCGTTGCCACTGACCTCGATCACTGCCTGGGAGTTGTTGTTTGAGCGGCTCGGTGTCGTTGAGGGTTCAGGGGAGGGCGAGTGCCTGTTGATCACCGGGGCGGCGGGCGGCGTGGGTTCGATGCTGGTGCAACTGGCCCGACAGTTGACCCGCCTCACGGTGATCGGCACGGCTTCACGTCCGGAAACGGCGGATTGGGTGAAGCAATTGGGCGCGCACCACGTCATCGATCATCGCCAGCCGATGCTCAGTCAGTTGCAGGCGCTGGGCCTTGCCGAAGTCGACTATGTCGCCAGTCTGACCCACACCGAGCAACACTTTTTACAACTGATTGAAGTCCTCAAGCCGCAAGGGCGTCTGGGCGTGATCGACGATCCCGAGCGTCTTGATGTGATGCCGCTCAAGCGCAAGTCGCTGTCGCTGCATTGGGAACTGATGTTCACCCGTTCGCTGTACGAAACCTCGGACATGATCGAGCAGCATCACTTGCTTGACCGGATCTCGGGCCTGATTGATCAGGGCGTTCTGCAGACCACCGTGGGCGAGCATTTCGGCGCGATCAACGCAGCGAACATGCGACGTGCCCATGCTTTGGTCGAGAGCGGCAAAGCCCGGGGAAAAATTGTCCTCGAAGGGTTCTGATCAGCGCCGTCCCAGACATTCACAGGGGGGCTTCGAAGCCGCCCCCAGGAGCACGTTATGCGTATGAAAATGTTGGCCATGGTCTCGGCCGCTGTGTTGGCGACGCCGCTCGCTCATGCGATCAGCGCCATTCCTTTAACGGCGGATGCACCCGCTGATCGATCCTTCGGCAAACTGGAACAGGTCCATGGGTTTTACGACGCGATGCCAACCGGCGTAACGGTCAGTGAGACCGGGCGGATCTTCGTCAACTTTCCGCGTTGGGGTGACAACGTACCGTTCACCGTGGGCGAGATCCGCAACGGCCAGGTAGTGGCTTATCCGAACGCCGCGATCAACCGGGAAAACCCCAACGATCCGAGCGATGGTCTGATCAGCGTACAGAGTGTGGTTGCTGACGGGCAGGGCCGCGTCTGGCTGCTCGACACGGCCGCGCCGGGCTTCGCTGAACCGAAGCCGCGTGGCGCGAAGCTGGTGGCGGTAGACCTTGCCAGCAACAAAGTCGTCAAGCGCCTGGTGTTTCCAGAGAACGTCATGTTGCCCACTACCTACGTCAACGACATGCGTTTCGACTTTCGCACCGGCGCCGAAGGCACGGTCTACCTCACTGACTCATCCTTGCGCGGCCCCGGGGCGATCATCGTCATGGACATCGCCACTGGCCGTGCCATGCGCCGCTTGAGCGGCGTACCGGCAACCTCGGTTGATCCGGCTTTTGTACCGGTGGTTGAAGGCTTGGCAGTGACGGTCGAAGGACCTGACGGCAAACGCAAACCGCTGGCCGTGGCATCCGACGGGATCGCGCTGTCGGCGGACGGCAAGACGCTGTATTTCACGCCACTGTCGAGCCGGCATTTGTATGCCGTATCCACAGCGCTGCTGCGTGACACCCGCGTAAGCGAACAGCAACTGGCCGCCGCAGTGCAGGATCTGGGTGAGAAGGGCGCGTCCGATGGCATGGAGGCGGATGCCGAAGGCGCTGTCTATGCCGGGGACTACGAGCACAACACGATCCGCAAGCGCCTGCCGGATGGCCAATGGCAGACATTGGTGCACGACCCGCGTCTGCTCTGGCCCGACACCTTATCGATCGGTCCCGACGGTTATCTGTATTTCATCGCCAACCAGTTACACCGCCAAGCGGCGTTTCGCGGTGGTCAGGATCAGCGGCAAAAACCCTACAGCCTGCTACGCCTGAAAATCGATGCGGCGCCAGCACCTACCCGTTAATACCTGTTTTGGATTTTGGAGAATTGATGATGACTACATCCGCTGAAGTGTTGGTTTCAATTGCCGTGCTCAAGGCCAAAACGGGTCAGGAGCAGGCCTTGAAAGAAGGGTTGTTGGCACTGGTTGAGCCGACACGAGCTGAGCCTGGCAATCTCGACTATGTGTTGTTTGAACTGCGTGACGAGCGCGACACGTTCTACATGCGTGAGGCATTCAAGGATCAAGCGGCGCTGGACGCGCATTTCGCCACGCCATACTTCCAGCGCTTTGCTGCAGCGGCGAATGATCTGCTCGCTGAGCCGTTGCAGTTGATCTTTCTTGAGCAAGTCTCGATCTGACGTGACCACGCAGGCGCCTTGGATTTGTTGAGTGGCTAGCTGACGCTCGGCTCTATATTCTTCACGCCGGTAGGTCCGTGTCGAAATTGGCTGAGAACAGCCTGTCATTTAGGGAAGCGTTAAATGCCGTTCAGGGTGATGGTGGTCGGTGGCTACGGCAATTTCGGTAGCATCGTTTGCAGGCATTTGGCGGTCATGCCGGGTGTGGAACTTTTGCTCTCGGGACGTGATGCGCAAAAGTTGCAGCGCAAGCTCGACGAGTTGAACCGCCAGTACGGCACGGTCGCCGAAGGCTGGTGCGGTGATGCCATGGGCGCGGAGTTCAGCTCGGTTTTGCGTTCATTGAACATCCAGTTGGTGGTTCATACCGGCGGGCCGTTTCAGGGCCAATCCTATGCGGTCGCCGAAAGCTGCATCGCTGCCGGGGTGAACTATTGCGATCTGGCGGACTGCCGAACCTTCGTCAATGCCGTGGGCGT
This sequence comes from Pseudomonas sp. LBUM1652, assembly GCF_059716105.1. Taxonomy (NCBI): domain Bacteria; kingdom Pseudomonadati; phylum Pseudomonadota; class Gammaproteobacteria; order Pseudomonadales; family Pseudomonadaceae; genus Pseudomonas; species Pseudomonas sp. LBUM1652. The sequence continues at coordinate 2,888,022 of NZ_CP166804.1, forward strand.
TCTCGATGCCAGTGCGAAAGCGGCGGGCGTGGCGATCCTCAGTGGTTGCAGTTCGGTGCCGACACTTTCATCGGCGATCATCGATCAGCAACGCCATCGCTTCGCACGGATCGACTCGATCGAACACGGCATTTCTTCTTCGGCAAAGATGCCGGGGCTGTCGACGATTGAAGGTGTTCTGGCCTACGCAGGCAAACCGATCAAACAACTGAAGGACGGTAAGGTGCATGAGGTGTCGGGTTGGCAGGATCTGACCCTGCGCAAGATGCCGCAACTGGGCACCCGTTTGTTGGCCAACGTCGATGTGCCGGACATGGATATTTTTGCCGGCCGCTATGGCGCGCAAACCCTGAGGTTCAAGGCTGGCGCCGGGTTGAAGCTGGGCGGTATCGCCAACGCTCTGTTGGCGCAGGCGCTGAAGACCGGACTGGTTCGCGACCATACCGTTTGGGCCGCAAGACTGCATCGGCTGGGCACCCGGTTCGAACGTTTCGGCGATGGCAAAAGTGCAATGTACATCGACGTTCAGGGGATTGGCGCTGAAGGACAACCGCTATCCATGACTGCGCAACTGACTGCACTCAATGACAAAGGCCCGGAAATCCCAAGCTGCGCGGCTGTGGCGCTGGCGGCAAAAATGGCCCAAGGCTACGTGCCGCAACCCGGGGCCCGACCTTGCGTGGGTGAAGTCGGCGTCGACGAATACCTGGCCGCGATCAATGATCCGGACAACCTGAGTTTGTCCGTGCATTTCTTCGACGGGCAGCACTGAACATGCTCTATCTGGGCCTCAAGTATCTGCACATCATCGCGGCGATTTTCCTGTTCGGCTTCGGCATGGGTTCCTACCTCTATCTGGTCGCCGCGAGCCGCACGGCCAATCCGCAGGTGATCGCCCACGTCGCGCGCATGGTCGTGCGTTTCGATGCCTGGATCACCACACCGGCAGGCTTTGTACAGATCATCACGGGCTATCTGCTGATGAGGCTCTCGGGCCTGCCCATGACTACTGAGTGGGTGCTGACCTCGCTGGTCATTTTCCTTTGTGTCGGGTCGCTTTGGCTGCCGGTGTTGGTCTTGCAGAAACGCCTGTGTGTGATGGCAACGAGTGCGGGGGAGGCCGGGACGGGGCTCAATGAAGATTATCGAGCCGTGTACAGAAAGTGGTTCTGGATGGGCGTCGCCGGTTTTGCCGGGATGTTTGTGATAGTGCTGATGATGGTGACGAAGATGACGCCGGTTCAATTGGTCAGTTTTCTGATTTAGCCACGAACGGCATCGTTGTTTTCAAAAAGCGTTGTTCGTGGTCAGGATTCGGCAGCAGGCACGTATCGTACTTGCCGAACAGCCGATAACGATTCAGCGCGATGCGGTCATAGGCCCAATCGCGCAACCTGCGCGGAACGACACGCAGCAATCGCAAGGGTTGCCAACGGGCGGATAACTGGCCGATGACTTCGAAAAAGGCATCGGAACGTTCCCAATATTGCCGATCGCGAATGACTGCCATGGTGTCGAACTGATCCACCGGCAAACCCGCCCACGCCAGCAGTGCCTGGCCTTCGGGTGACTGAACTGCCGCCAAGCGCACACGCCGCTGATGATCATGCCGAATCAGAAACCGTGCCCAGCCATTGCACAGCTTGCACACGCCGTCGAACAGCACCACTGTTTCGCCTGGCTTGAGCAGTGGCGCGGGGGTAGGGCGGGTTTGTGAACTTGGCATCAGCGTGAGTCCATGGAGGCCGGGTGTTCGGGATCATAACCGCGTGACAGGTTTGACGTCTGCTTTTGGACGATTGTTGATCGATGGAAGAAGGTGCGCAGAAACGTCAGCCGTTACTGCCTGAAAACTGCCGGGCAAGTTGTCGCTGTTCAAAAACCTCGCTGACGAAGTCGATAAACGCCCGGGTCTTGGCTGGCATAAGGGTACGGGTGGCAAAATACATGGAAATGGTTCCCGCATCGGCGTACCAGTCAGGGACTAATCGCACCAGGTCTCCGCGTTCTATCCAACTGAGCACATCCGGGATTGCGAGAAAGCCGACCCCCAACCCCAGCAACGCCGCTTCGCGCGCGGCCGCAGGATCGTTGACGATGAGGGAGTCCCTGACGCGAGCCGCCATTTCCAGACCTTCCTTATTACGCATGCTCCAGTGCCTGACTCTGCCTGTCCGGCCAGACCGCATGACAATCCCTTCGAAAGACTCAAGTGCCTGAGGGTCGGAAGGGGGCGTTTTTCCGCGCATAAACTCGGGTGACGCGACAGCGATGACATGCGCCGGGGACAGCGGGCGTGAGATCACGCCTTGAGCCAATTCGAACCCACCGCCGATAGCCACGTCGAATCCCTCGGCGATCAGATCGACTTGCCTGTTCTCGAAATGCCATTCAGGACGAATCCTTGGGTACCTGGCCAAAAACTCCGGCAGCAGCGGCAGCACCTGACTGATGCCGAAGGTGGGCGCCATGCTGACTTTCAGCAATCCAGCCGGCTCACCCTGATCCGTTGCGACAGCGCTGATGGCGTTTTGCAAAGCATCGAGGTTGCTGCCGATAGACGCGAGAAAGTGCTCTCCGGCTTCAGTCAGCGTCAGCTTGCGAGTGGAACGATGGAACAAGCGCACGCCCATGTTGCGCTCAAGCATGGCCACATTCCGACTGACCGCTGCCGGGGTCAGCGCGAGCTGCCGTGCGGTGGCCGAGAAGCTGCCGGTCTCGGCGCTACGGACGAAGTACTCCAGATTGGCCAGTGTTTCCATGGATCACCTGATAGCAATGCTTGAAAATGATGTGAGTCATTGCACTCTAATCAATTGATCATCACGGGGCCATGATGATTTCACCTTAACTCAAGAGTGAAATGTTCATGTCCATTCAAACTCTCCCTCTCGCTGGAAAAGTCGCCTTGGTTACCGGCGGTTCCCGTTCGATTGGTGCCGCTGTGGCCAAGCGTCTGGCCGCTGACGGTGCGTGCGTTGCGCTGACCTACAGTGCGTCGCCGGCCAAGGCACAGGAAGTCGTGGAGGCAATTACCAATGACGGTGGGCGTGCCATGGCGATCCTGGCAGATGCTGGTGAACCCGCCGCCGTGCGGGCTGCGGTGGCACAAACCGTTGAGGCGTTTGGCCGTATAGACATTCTGGTCAACAACGCTGGCCTCGCCTTGGGCGGCCCGATCGAGGGCATCGAGTTCGACACCTACGAGCGCATGATCGCCGTTAACGTCACTGGCGTATTCGTCGCCACCCAGGAAGCGGTTCGTTTCATGAAGGAAGGCGGCCGGATTATCCATATCGGCTCGTCCATGACCCGTTATGCGGCGTTCCCGACAGCCTCCCTCTACACCCTGACCAAAGGCGCGATCACTGGATTCAATCGCAGCCTCGTACGTGACCTCGGGCCGAAAGGCATCACGGTCAACACCGTTCATCCCGGCCCGACCGATACCGATATGAACCCCGATGGCGGCCCGGTGAGCGACATCGTCAAGCCTGGCATTGCGCTTGGTCGTTATGGTCAGTCTGCGGAAATTGCCAGTGTGGTGGCGTTCCTTGCCGGCCCTGAAGCGTCTTTTGTCACGGGCGCCGACATCGTCGCCGACGGTGGTTTCACCGCTTGATCCTGTTGGATCGCATCAAGGCGCACCTTCGGGTGCGTTTTTTGTTTTTCCGAATGAAGATTCGAGCCGTTATCTGATGGATACACCGATTTTAATTATCCAATTAGATGGATAGACAAATCGGATTTACCCGGTTTTTCTGTGCAATCGGCAGGCATAGAGTGGATTCACCGGTTCGAAGCACCGAACTAAAACCCCACTTACGCAGTCACTCGGAGCATCACAGATGAGCAATAAACTGGCAGGTAAAGTTGCACTGGTTACCGGCGGCACCACAGGTATCGGACTGGCCTCCGCGCAGGAGTTTGCAGCACAGGGTGCAACGGTTTTCATCACCGGTCGCCGTCAGGCCGAGCTGGATGCAGCGGTCGCCCTGATTGGCGACAAGGCATTCGGTATCAAGGGCGATGTGGCCAATCTGGCTGATCTGGATAACGTTTTCTCGGTCATTGCGGCGCAGGCCGGCCACCTTGATATCGTCTTTGCCAATGCCGGTGGTGGCGACATGTTGCCCCTGGGGTCGATCACCGAAGAGCATTTCGACCGCATCTTCAGCGTTAACGTTAAAGGCCTGCTCTTTACCGTACAGAAGGCGTTGCCGCTGCTCAAAGACGGTGGCTCGGTGATCCTGACGGCGTCGACCACTGCCAGCCAAGGCACCGAAAACTTCAGCGTCTACAGCGCGAGTAAAGCCGCTGTGCGCAACTTCGCCCGCTCTTGGCTGCTGGATCTGAAACCGCGCAACATTCGTGTGAATGCCATCAGCCCTGGCCCGGTCGCCACGCCCGGTCTGGCAGGCCTGGTACCGGCAGAACAGGTTGACGGTCTGCACGCGCATCTGGCCAGCCTGGTGCCGATGGGGCGTCTGGGTGATCCGAAAGAAGTCGCCAAGGCCGTGTTGTTCCTGGCTTCCGATGACAGCAGCTTCATCAACGGTATCGAATTGTTCGTCGACGGTGGTGCTGCACAAATCTGATTGCGCATGGCCTGCGTGGAGCGATCACTGCAACGTGGAAAAGTGCTCCACCAGCCAGTCGATGAACACACGGACCCGGTGGCTGAGGTTGCGGTTCGGCGGATAGGCGACATGAAAGGGGTAGGGGGCTGGACGCCAGTCTTGCAGGATGGCCACCAATGCGCCGGTCTCGATGTAAGACTGCACGGAATAACTGAACGTATGGATTACACCCAGCCCCGCCAGTCCAGCAGCAATGTGCGCGTTGCTTTCATTGACACTCAACGCACTGTTGCCGATCACCTCGATGTTCTCTTCGCCGCGCTGAAACACTGCCGGGACCGCTCGACGGGTGCGCGCCGATTGATAACTGACAAGGCGATGCTCCTTCTCCAGCTCCGTCGGGTGAGCAGGCTTACCCAATCGCTGCAAGTAGGTCGGTGAGGCACAGGTGGTCCAAGAAGCCTCGCCCAGGAACCTTGCCGCCAATGACTGCTCCCGGAGGGCGCCACCGCGAATCACACAGTCGACGTTTTCACTGATCAAGTCGACATGCCGGTCGCTCACGCCAAGGTCGATCTTGATATCGGGAAACCGCGCAAAAAACGCCGGCAAGGCCGGAATGATCAACGAAGTGGCCACGGAACCACCTACATCGACATGAAGGGTGCCGCCAGGATTGAGTCGCGTGCTTTGAAGGCAGGAATCGATCTCTTCAAGATCGCGAATGATTCGAGCGGTCTGTTCGTAATATTTGGCCCCTTCGACGGTGACGGTCACACTGCGCGTGGTGCGTTGGAGCAGGCGCACCCGCAAAAAACTTTCGAGGTCTTGAATCAACTTGCTTACGGTCGCTTTAGGCATCTCCAAAGAGTCCGCAGCCTTTACAAATGATCCGGCTTCGACGACCCGGGCAAACACACGAATGGCTAACAGTTGGTTCATGTTTGGTGATGCCCAGTGGTTGAGTTCAGTCGCTTGAATATTCGACCGATCAAGAGTGAGTGCTTTTTAAAAGAGGCGCTAGAACTTTGCGCGCAAGCGCTTGAACGACCGCCGTCCCCGCAGCGCCCCCCACGAGAAGGCCAGTCCAGCGCCGCCGCATGCGCGCCTCGGCATCGCTCTCGGCCACGAGGGGCAACAGCAACCATTGGTTTGAACTAGGCTTGAATGAAATAATGCGGGAGAAAACCCATGCCCCTCGCTTCCGGAAATCTATTGGCCCTGACATTGAGCGCCTTCTTTTGCACCGCCGTGTGCGGAGTAGGGATAGCAAACGCCGATTCTCCACCGGCAATACTGCCATTGGACTCTGAAACTGCGCCGAAACTCATTGCCTACGCGCCGCTTGCCGAGCCACTCGCCCGTGGTGTTGTCATTATTCAATATCAAGCGGATCACGCCAGGGTCATGCCGGTATTTGGCAAAACGGCTGCCGATGTATCACCGCGTCTCGGGCACCTCCATGTGACCGTCGACGACTGGAAGGGCACATGGGCACATACCAGCGAAGGCCCGATTATTCTGGTGGGACTGACGCCCGGCGCTCACAAGGTTCTTCTGGAAGTAGCCGATCCGACTCACAAAATACTCACCAGCACGACAGTGAGTTTTGTGGTCCCGGAGAAGAAATCAATGGCCGTCTCCGACACTGCAGACGATCACGCCTTGAAACCATAACGGGTGAGGATGTTTTTCGTATTGACATATCGAAAAATGTCGATATTCTCGCGGCATGGACTTACTCGAAATATTCAAAGCACTCTCAAACCGTACACGTCTTGAAATCCTGACCGGTTTGAAGGACCCCGAGAAGAACTTCCCTCCACAGGATGAAGGGGACGTTCACACGGTGGGCGTTTGCGTCAGCAGTATTCAAGAAGGCGTCGGGCTTTCGCAGTCGACGGTGTCGTCTTATCTTGCAACGCTGCAACGAGTAGGCCTGGTCGAAGTCACGCGCATCGGTCAGTGGACTTACTACAAACGCAATGAAGCCACCCTCCGTGTGCTTGCCGAGATCATAGGGAAAGATCTGTAATTTTTTTTGCCCCATTATATCGAGAAATCTCGATATCCCTTTTTGTCGAAATGAGGATTTACAGTGAAAGCGCTGATACTGAAATCATTTGGCGGTCCGGAATCGTTCGAACTTTGCGACGTGCCCAAACCAGTGCCGCAGGCAGGACAGGTCTTGGTTCGGGTACACGCAACCTCCATCAATCCGTTGGATTTCCAGGTTCGACGTGGCGATTATCCCGATCTGGTGCCGCTGCCGGCCATCACCGGGCACGACGTGTCTGGGGTTGTCGAAGCTGTCGGGCCGGGGGTGACAGCGTTCGCTCCGGGAGACGAAGTCTGGTACACCCCGCAAATATTTGAAGGCTCAGGCAGTTATGCCGAATACCACGTGGCGGCCGAAAGCATCATTGGCAAGAAGCCGCCTTCGCTGAGCCATCTTGAAGCGGCAAGTTTGACGCTGGTTGGCGGGACGGCGTGGGAAGCGCTGGTCGGGCGAGCGGTGCTCAGAGTGGGGGAAAGCATCCTGGTTCACGGCGGTGCGGGCGGCGTCGGTCATGTCGCGATACAGCTGGCAAAAGCCATGGGCGCCAAGGTGTTCACTACCGTACGCGAGGCAAACTTCGAGTTCGCACGGGGTTTGGGTGCCGACGTGATGATCGACTACGAAAAGGAAGACTACGTCGAGGTCATCCTGCGGGAAACGGCTGGCCACGGCGTCGATGTGGTGTTCGACACCATTGGTGGCAACACATTGTCGCGCAGCCCCGATGTACTCGCGCAACTTGGCCGGGTGGTCTCGATTGTGGACATTGCCCAGCCACAAAACCTCGTTCAGGCCTGGGGCAAGAACGCCAGTTATCACTTCGTATTCACCCGACAAAATCGCGGCAAGCTGGATGAGTTGAGCGCATTGGTGGAGCGCGGTCAGCTACGGCCGCATGTGGGGGCTGTGTATTCGCTTGCCGACATTCCACTTGCTCATGCGCGGCTGGAGAGTCGCAACAACGGTCTTCAGGGAAAAATCGCAATTGCCGTCGCGCCGTAGACTCACCTGATCAGTGCGCATTGTTGACTATTGAAACTCGATTTGGAGAAACGCCATGATTTATGAAATCGCTTTGCTCCCGGTTCACCAGCAACACATTGAAAAATTCAGACATGCATTTGCCGAGGTGGCTCCTTTGCTCAGCCGCGCAAAGGGGTATATCGGTCACACGCTCGCTCAGGGGATCGAAACCCCCCATCAATTCAACCTGATCGTGCAGTGGCAAACACTGGAAGATCACACCCCGGGCTTTGAAGCGAGCGAAGACCATCGGATATTCATGCTGGGCCTGGAGGAATATTTTTCGCAGGAGCCCACGGTCTATCACATAGAGGGGCCGGCTTTTTCTACCGGCGAACAAGGATGAGTCGAACAGCGTCCTGACCTGAATGTGTTTGATCGGCGGTATCATTGACTGTGTCAATAACAGCCATTAACTCAATCAGTTTTTCATATCAGATTTGCGGCGTAAGATCGGCCCCATACCCACTCACTGCACTTCTGGAGCACACCGCCATGAAACGTCAAACCATCCTCGGCATCGCTTTCTCGATCTTTGCACTGAACGCTTTTGCCGCGACTGAAACCGACCCATTGTTCAGCGACGCCGTTGCCGCAACTGAAACCGATCCGCTGTTCAGCGATGCTGTTGCTGCTACTGAAACCGATCCGCTGTTCAGTGACGCCGTTGCCGCCGATGGTTCGGATCGCCTCACAGGCAATCGGGTAGCCGAAGGTGGTTCTGACCGTCTGCTCGAACGCCGTGCAGTCTGAATGCAAGGTTTGACCGCAATACTCGATGAAAGCCCGGCCTCAACCGCCGGGCTTTTTTTTGCCACTTGGTTGCGGCGCTGCTGACGGCCACTGCGCTTTATCAGGGTATCGTCTCGTAGCGGATCAAGTTCATCGGCAAACATCAGCGCCGGGGGGAATCGCTGAAGTCGCCGTTAATGGACAGATTACGCACCCCACGGCCCAATCGCGCAGCCATTTTCACTCGAACTTAATCTGTCATATTCCGTATCACTTCATTGCACATAGTCACCAGCCCAACGCTTATTCCATGAGGCTGCACTGTGTTCCAACGTCTTCTGTGTTCGCTGTCCGTTCTGAGCCTGTCTATCGCCGCTGCCCACGCTGCCGAGTCCGTCGCGCTCGATACGCCGCGTCTGAGTAGCATCGATAACTTCCGTGACATCGCCGGCCTCACCACCGCGTATTCCACCGCCCACGATGGGACGATGCGTAGTGGCGTGTTCTACCGCTCCAACGCGCTGACCCCGTCGGCGGCGGATCTGACGACGCTCAACAGTCTCGGTATCAACGCCATTTACGACCTGCGCACGCCAAGCGAAATTGCCGCGACGCCGGACACCCTGCTCACGGGCGCAACCTACGAAAACATCGACATCATCGGCAGCACCACTTCCGGCGCAAACATCACCACGGTATCGTTCAAAAGCGCCGCCGACGCCATCGCCATGATGGAACAGACCAACCGCGCGTTCGTCAGCGATGCGGGCATGCGCGGCCAGTTCGGCAAACTGTTCAACGAACTCGCCAGCGTCGACGCCGCACAGTTGTTCCACTGCACCGCTGGCAAGGATCGCACCGGCTGGACCGCCGCCGTGTTGCAAAGCATCGCCGGCGTCGACGACGCTACCATCATGGCCAACTACCTGGCGACCAACGACTACACCGCCGCCCGCGTCGCCGCCACGTTGAAAGCAATGCCGGCAAGTATGGCGAGCATCTACGCGCCACTGCTCGGCGTGCAGGCCAGCTACTTGCAGGCCGGCCTCGATGAAGTCACCGCCGAATACGGCAGCATGGACAACTACCTCAAACAAGGCCTGGGCCTGTCGCAGGAAACCATCTACGTCCTGCGCGGCAAACTGGTCGAGTACAACAGCCTGCCCGGTCAGGCTGGCCTGATCGGCAACGCGGCTGCCGGCGCCGAGCTTTTGCGCCAGTTGCAGAACACCAACCTGTCCGGCACCTACAGCGCTTACAACTATTACCTGCAATCGGCCATCGACGCAGGCACCCTCGGCGGCGTCGAATCCACGGTAGGCGGCCAAGTCCACGCTGACGCCGCCAGCTACCTGCTGCGCCAGAACGCACTGATTGAACAAGCCGCCGCACCCTTCGCCAGCGGCACCGACCTCAAAGTCGGCCAATACCGTTTGTGGACAACCGTGCTTGCCGGCTACCTCGGCACCGACGGCTCAGCCCATGCCGACAGCAGCAACGAACACAGCCAGGGCCTGATGGTCGGCATCACCCAACGCTTCACCGAACAACTCAGCGCACGCGGCGGCTTCGGCTACAGCAAAGGCACTGTCGGTGGTGCGGGTGGCGAGGCCGATACCGACTTCACCTTCTTCAACATTGGCGCCCGCTACGGTTTCACCAGTCTGGAACGCGGCCTGTTTGTCGATGCCAACGCCAGCGCCGGTTACGTCGATTACGACAGCAAACGCGACCTCGGTAGCGGCCTCGGCACAGCGAAGGGCGACACTCACGGCAACCTCACCGGCGCGACATTGGCGCTGGGTTACCGCGTACCTGTAAGTGGCGTGATTCTGGAGCCGAGTCTCGGCGTGCGTGTCAGTCACCTCGATCTGAAAGGCTTCAAAGAGAAGGGCAGCGAACTGTCGTTGGACGTCGACGACAGCAAACAAACCCGCCGCAGCGCCGTGGCCAATCTCGACATGTCCTTCACCCCGATTGCCATGGGTAACTGGCAACTGGTGCCCGGTGCGCGCGTGGGTTACGAGCATGTACTCGGCAATCATCAGGTCGACAGTGAAGGTCACTTACTGGGGCTGGATGTCGAACAACGCGCCGCTTTCGACAACCGCGATCAGTTCAGCGGCGGCGTCAACCTGATGGCCAGCCTTGGCCCGGTGAGCGTGGGCGCTGAAGTGGGTGCCAGCGGAGGCGGGGATAGCCACGGTTTCGCCGGTAGCCTGAAGGCCAGTTACCAGTTCTGAAAGCGCTCCATTCACAGGCATTCAAGTGTTTGCCCAACTGGCGCCTGAGTATTCGAATGCTTGTGCAGGAACCCATAAAATTGCGCGACGGGCATCGGTCTGGCAAACAGCCAACCCTGCCCGAAGTGCACGCCATGACCACGCAAATACTCGCGCTGCGCCTCGGTCTCTATGCCCTCAGCCACCAGTTTCAAGCGCAGACTCTTGGCCATTTCGATGATGTGAACCGTCACCGAAGACGCCGCCGGATCGACGTCGATGCTGTCGACGAACGACTTGTCGATCTTCAATACATCCAATGGCAACTGCTGCAGATGCTGCAGGCTGGAAAACCCGGTGCCGAAATCGTCGATGGCCGCCACAAAGCCCAACTCTCGCGCCCGATTAATGGTCTGCCGCGCCGCATCAATCTGCAGAAAGCCGCGCTCGGTTGCCTCAAGCCATATCTGACTCGGCCACACATCAGCCTTGCTTATCGCCGCCTGCAGCCGGGGCAGAAAACGCCCGCTGCTGACATCCGCCGCCGCCAGGTTGATCGCCACATGCAGATCACGCTGCTGCAGCAGTAGCGGCCCCAGGTCCTCCAGCACATGGTCGATGACCTGATCCGTGATCGGCAGAATCAAGCCACTCTGCTCCGCTAATGGAATAAACGCGTCTGGCGGCACCAGGCTGCCGTCCGGACGCAGCCAGCGCACCAGCGCTTCGGCCCCGACGCAGGCGCCATCGTGCAAATCGATGATCGGCTGATAGTGCACGATGAACTCGTGATTGCGCACCGCCACCTCAAGTTCGGCCAGTGGCGACAAGCGCTGCCGGGTACGCCTGACGAGCATCAACACCAGCATGCCGGCGAGCAGCCCACCCATCGGCAATAACAGCATCTCCCTGCGGATCAGCCCCTGCAGTAACTCATGGCGCGACACGGCGGCAATCGCCACCCAGTCGCCGCTGTGCACCAGCGTATAGAGATAGCCATCCTCCAGCGCCGAGGCCGAGCCCAAATGTACCCGGCTAATGAACCGCTCCGCCCCCGGCCGTGATACACCGACCAGTTGCCCGGCGGCGGTGCCGACCATCAGATGCACATCATCCTCGACCATCACCTGCAAAAACTGCTCAGGGTCGACCAGCACGTTAAACGCAGCATATTGCAGCGCCATCATCGGCTTGGCGGGAACAATTCGCGCCTGAACGCCAAGCGACACACGCACCCCATCAGCGGTGGTGAAATCTTCCTTCCACGGCGTCACCCGATGGCCCACCGTCCCCCACGAACCGCAGACATAAACCTCTTCCTCGACGTAGCCGATCGACTTCACCGAGAAGGTGTTGATGGTCAGCAGACGCATTTCATCGATGCTGTCCGGGGTGCAAGGGGCGAGCTCGGACGCAGCGATGCTCTTCAGCACGCCGGCCGCTTCATGAAACGTATTGTTGGCACGATTCGAGGCCACGACGGCCAGCGATTCCAGACGTTGCTGCGTCGCGGCCAGGTTCAACACCCAGGCGACATAGCCCATCAAAAGTACGGGAAGCAAGACACACGGAAGGCCCAGGAGAATGCTCCCCCAGACAATGCGTTTTTTATTCATTTGACGCCACCTTGGCCCACGGCCCGTGACGTGCGGCTGCACGGCTGTTTCTTCAGCAAAACCAGCTTACCCCAGCCGTCCGCCAGCAAACTTGTCGCAGATCAATATTCCCGAGCAACGCTCAACGCCGACCGATCAACTGTGCAGGACTGACCCCATAAGCCTTCTGAAAATACTGACAAAACCGCCCGACGTTACTAAACCCAAACCGCAACGCCACCTCAGTCACCGACCCCGAATGCCGCTGCGCCAACGTCTCATAAGCCCGCTCCAACCGCACCTGCCGCTGATACGCCACAATCGACGTCCCGACAAACCGCCGAAACCCCTCCTGCAATGCGCGCTGACTGACATTACTCAACCGCGCCAGATCCACACCACTCACCAACTGCTCCGGATGCGCCTGAATAAACTCCACCACCAACTTCACATGCCGCGGCGCAATCAACGGAGCAGGGCGGCGCAAGGCCTCAGTGAAATTGTGCGGCCAGGCTTCCAGCACCGCATCAATCAACATCTCCCGCAACCGCGACGGCATCAACGTGCCGGTGTTGATCAACACATCAAACTCCGTCCCCGTTGCCAAATCGATCAACGCCTTGATCCCCTGAAACGCCGCCGTGTTCAGATCCACCACCGGCTCAAACACAATCTTCTGCAGAACCGGCTTACCCAACAGCATCGACAACCGCTCGGTGAGCTGACCCCGACTAATCGACATCCCATGCTGCGCGTGATTGTCCAGGAAGTGCATCGAGCGAATGTCAGCCTTGTCGATGGCTAAACCGATGTGCGCCATGCCGATGGATTCGGTGGCGTGGTTGAAGATGATCCTGCCGGCAGTGGGGATGACGAAAGTTATCTCGTCCTGCGGGTCTGGGAAGGTCACGGTGAAATCGCCGTGGTAATGCATGCGACGAAAACTGACGCCTTCGTGACGGCCATAGACACCGCCGATGATGATGTTGGAGGGTAGAGGCGGGGTGTCGGAATAGCGGTTGCCGAAGAGCTTGGAGAAGAGCGCGCCGAAGTCTTCGGAGTGGAGGTTTTCAGAGCGGAGGATGATTTTTTGGCGGGGTGGGGTTGGGAACACTTTAGGCGGTTCCTTGGATTGGAAGGCATTCGGAGAAGAGGGACGCGTTTTGGCGCGATGAGGCTAGCAATTGGGTGTGACAGGTCTGTGACGGGAGAGGGGATTAGTATTACAGGGCTGCGTTCGGCCCAGAGCCGACGTTCTCATCAGGCCCGTTTCCGGCAAAAAGCGGTCGCTCGCAGGCCAGCTTTAGCTCGTATCTTGCATATACGGTAATATCCTGCACCTCGCCAAGGTTACGGACTCGGGCTGATAGCCACGAAGGGATAGAATGAATTTAGAGCTTGAAATTGAGAGGGTTTTTGGGGGCAAAGCTTTTGTTAGACCTCTGTTCTACTCATATCCAGGCGGACTGCGCTTTGCACTATCCGAAAACGGCGGGGTGATAGAGCAGTTCCTTTCAGCACTGCAAAAATCGATTAAGATTTGCAGCGATGTTTTTGTTGGTGAAACGGCGCTTGTCGTTTGCCTGCGCGCTCACTCCAGAAGCAATCAATTTGCTCATCGTGCCGCGATTCACGCTCTTCGATCCGCCGGCATTGACATACCCACTGAACGGTCAGTCTGGAGCGAGGAAATAGATCCAGCTGAGTGGTACTGCGAAAATGATCCAGAGTATTGGACCAACGTGGCATTTGAAGCGCCTATGAACCTGCTCCACGCATTTCTTTGGTGTGCATTGGCTAAAGACTTCGCCGTGATTCAGCCTAAGCTCAATTGTGATGTCTATCTGTTCAGTTTGAAAAAACGCGTCATGATTTTCCCATATGACGATAGGGGTATGGATGTAGTTGGCCCCAATACAGATCTGCTCTTACAGTTGTACCGCCATCATCATGCATACCTGCTGAAATATGACCGTCCGATTATGGATATAACATTTACAAAGCATACGACCTAGTTTCCATTTTTTGGATTGAACCTGACACCGGGATTGACCGTCTCCTTTGGGTCGATTGCAGCCCTTCGTGACAGGCAGCAATTGGCCAGGAGCAGACTCTCCAGCTTAAAAAGTCTAACTTGCCTAATCCCTGCATATTCACGTATTAATTTCGGCACTTCATTCGTGACATCGGTGCAGCAATGCCAGCAGAACTAATTCAACAGGATGGGCTGACGCTCACCATCGAGCCACGTAACGGCCGGCCTGGCTGCATTGTTGTTCGACTCTCGGGCACTCATCTGCGCGCGGAAATTACAACGGAATCGATCCCCGCTGCGGATCAGCAGCCTCGACTGGATGGATTCTTCGCGTCGGTACTGCAACTTGAGGAAGGGGACGCGAAAGACTGGCTTTCTGAAAGCGAGGATTTTTCAATCTCGGCCTGCTTGGACCCTCTTTTTCCGGGCTTGGTGTTCTTGCGCGTCTATTTGGGATCAACCTCTGATGACGACTGCGATTGGCAGATAAATGGGTCTTTGTTGGTCCTTCCCAGCCAGATCGAGCGTTTTGCAAAAGACTTGTCCGTCATTTAACAGTGCAGTCAGACTCAGGGCGTTTGAACGCAAATGAGCAAACTGCCGCGTCGGTTGCGAATATTTTTGAGTGACCGCTCTCGGCTTAGCTGACGTTCAATTTTGCTCAAACGCCTGCTCCATCATCCAAGGACGACGATAGAGGCTTCACTTATGCCAGCACCACGCAATGCACTTGTACAGACAGCTGCGAAATCCGTCCTGGCGCAGCTCGTTGACCAAATAAAGCCAGACTTGACCGAGTATTCGATCGCGAGAATTGCAACTGATTTACTGAGACAATCAGGGTTTCCCGATACTTGGTATTACAATTGTCCGGCATTCGTATTACTCGGATCGCGCAGTTCGATTTCTGTGTCAGGTCGAGACTATCAACCAAGCAGCGAAAAAGTGGGCCTGAATAATCTTGTGACCGTCGACCTCAGCCCCCGCTCAGGAAGTGTTTGGGGCGATTGCGCACGCTCATTCTATGTCGAGGACGGTGTGTGTCGATCGGTGCCACTCGGTGATGAATTCACCCGAGGGTATGAAGCAGAGCGCAGTCTGCATGCCCTCATGCTACGAACGGTCAGTCCTGAAACCACGTTCAATGAACTGTTCGAGTTGGCGAATGAGTCAATAATCGATATCGGTTTCGAAAATCTCGATTTTCTTGGCAACGTTGGCCACAGTATTTGCGAGCAGCGCGAGCAAAGGCTTTACATTGAATCGGGTAACGAACGAAAGTTGAGCGAGGTGGCGTGCTTCACATTCGAGCCACATATCCGGATCAGAAACGGTAAGTGGGGTTACAAGCACGAAAACATTTACTACTTCGACGATGATGGCGTCGCTTGTGAGTTGTAAAGGACTCACAACGCTGTTGATCCACAAATGAGGCTGTTTTCTGAGGCTATAGGTCGGTAATTACACGTCACTAACGTCCGCTTCTGGCCGTTAGCTGCCGCTCATGTCCGTCCGCTTCCGGCCACAAGTCGGCCGAAACGTTCCGGCATATCCCGCCGCGCAGTGCCCGAGCAGAGTGCCCAGAGTACGCCATCGAGTATCAAGCTCTTGCTGTTCTTGGTGTTAAAGAATAACTTCCGCTTAATCTATTGCTCACGAAAGCAAGATTTTATTCTGGTGGGTTTAATTGTAGATAAAAGTATAGCTCATAATGTAGCTACCTATTTTATTCGTGCGGGCACTCACCCATACGAGCTGCATTCCCTGTTGTATATTTTTATCCAAATCCATTTTGTTCGTGCAAAGCTCAATCCAGCGGTTTGTACTTTGATCTTCGATCCATAGACCTGCCTCGCAACGACCAAACTTCCCCCTGGAAGGTCCGGGGTATCTCAGCTCATATGAAGATTTATAACTAATAATCTCGCCAGGCAAAAGATAGGCCGCGGTGGCATAACCATTAAGAGATAGAATAAATCCTAAGCAGAACCATCCAGTAAAAGAGTTTAGAGCCTGTATTGCTGTCTTGCGCCCAGGCCGCTTGTAGAGTGTTCGAATTGCAGCGGTAAGCCCAGTAATGGAGCTGATCAGCAGATATGTACTCCACTCGGGGATTCCAGGCATCACAACTGTTCTTGCTGAAATTTTAGAAGCCCAGCCTACATAATAAAGCCATGCGCCAAAAAGTAAAAATACTACCACTGTTAGAACTATTCTTTTTGATTTGCTTTCGGGTGAACTAGGTTCCATAAGCAGCTCTTGGGGGGAAGCAGTAATTGTCGGAGGCAAAAATTTAAGTGGCGACGTCAGCGGGGGACAGGAAGAAACTCATAAGTCAACCCTGTCTCATAAAACACCGTTCGCCACTCTAGAAAACCCGGACGGTATTCGCACAGAAGACGAACGATCTGCCCATCCTCTCCGATATAGACTTCTTCCACCAAAGCGATATCTCCTGGCGCTGCCTCGCGAGATTTAATCCAATCAGTTAAAACTATTTTTGCTTGGTCAGCGCTTATTAGTTTTATGAGATCGCCTTTAGACAGTGCCATGTCCCTTCGCTTGGATTTTTACCGATAACAAGTACATGAGCCTATCGGCTTTTTAAGGCAAAGTCCTTTCTTTTAGTCCGAAGGCTTCCTTTAGACGATGTCCGCTTCTGGCCGATCGCAGCCTGTTGCAAGGGGGCTTCAATCGACCCAAAGCAACCCTTGATGTATGTTTGTTGTCGCCAAATGTTATTGGCATTCATGGAGGATTCTGACTGATGGCACGTGTGGGATTGATACTGACACCCGGTTTTGCGGACTGGGAATATGCTTTCATTGCTGGAACTGCGTCCCCGTTTTACGGGATCGACGTCAGGTTTTTCGCTTCTGCTACGGGTCAGTTCCGCTCGCAGGGTGGATTGGCTGTAACTGTCGATAGCAGTTTGCAACAATGTCTGGACTGGAAACCGGACGTTGTTGTCGTCATTGGAGGAATGGTCTGGGAAAGTGCAGAAGCACCGGATATTCGAGGCTTTCTTCATGCTAGTCGTTCAAATGGAGCGACAATTGCCGGTATCTGTGGGGGAACGCTGGCACTTGCTAGGGCCGGGCTTCTCGACACGGTTCCTCATACCTCGAACAGCGCTGACTTCATAGAAAAGAATGCCGTAGGTTATAAAGGGCGCGCGCTTTATCGAAACTGTCCGGTAGCTGTGGTTGCAGACCGCATCATAACTGCTCCAGGCCCCGCACCCGTTAGCTTCACCTGCGCAGTGTTCGAAGGTGCCGGGCTATCTTCAGAGATCATTTCTCAGTTCAGGTCAATGTTGGCAGCGGAACATCGGTGACCGCTTCGACCTACAAAACAGCTGATCAAGGTGATGTATTCGAGTGGCCGCTCATGGCCGATCTCTGCCAGTTGTTGCCTTTTAGCGAAGGGCTGGAGCCGACCCTGACTATCATTCAGATAATGGGCTGTTGAACAAGATGTACCAACGTTGATCCAGCCCTCCGCGAGTTGTTAAGCGTTACAGCCATTGGTAGGAAGCGCCGTTGACAAGTTGCTGTCGTGCTTTGTTCGATAACCATGGGAATCCTGACGAAAGACGAGCATCTGCAAGCGAGCATCCATCGGCAAAGTCCTTGCTCGCAAGCCAGCCTTCTCTCTCTATTGCTGTACCCCAGGCACGCCGCAGTTGTTCGAGGTCATTTGTGTCGAGTGATGGTGCAGATGATACCGACTCATAAAACTCCCATGGCTGCTCCCAGCGATCAAACGCCTCTATTGATGAAATCAACTTGCGATAC
Organism: Pseudomonas sp. LBUM1652; assembly: GCF_059716105.1. NCBI lineage: Bacteria > Pseudomonadati > Pseudomonadota > Gammaproteobacteria > Pseudomonadales > Pseudomonadaceae > Pseudomonas > Pseudomonas sp. LBUM1652. The sequence goes on from NZ_CP166804.1 coordinate 2,906,065, forward strand.
GAACCCATTGTGGTACCTAAAGGTTAGCAAAGTGGGCATACGTGGACTCCCCATTGAATGACTCTCTGCTGACCATTTTTCGTCAGCCTTATCTCAAAAATTACTGTTTTTCCACTAGCCTGTCCACGGGCAGCTTTTGGCCGAAAACGGTTATCAGTGAGCGACCGCTGCTGGCCCAGAGTGTTTAAAAACACTTCTCCAAATTTGAAGTGTGCGCGTCTGCGTGAGATCTGAAGTGTATCGGCACGTCAGAGCAGACGTGGATTTCGCGTAGCAACCCGATTTCCAGTCCGGTTTGAGTGCACGTCGCGCTCAAAAATGTTTTTACATAGCCTCGGCCGAAAGCGGAGGCATCATGTAGCTTTGTCCGTAGTTGATCCTTCTGGGGCAACAACCTGTCGCTGCCCCAGAGGATCACGACTTACTCCACCGGCACAACGTTATCCAACGCCCGATTCACTGCCAATTCCCCCAGCATCACTACCTGCGCAATTCCTTGCAGTGTCTTGCGAGCCGACCCGTCCACCAGTCCAATCACATTCCCAAGCATGACCGAAGCCGAGCCCAGCGATTCACTGGCGTTAACCAGCAATTCCTCAGTCGGGGTTTTTGGGTTTGCGGAGAACATAGTGCTGGTTTTGTAGGGCGTGGCGTTGATGGCGGCTGCGGGTTTCAGGTAGTGGTCGAGGGCGCGTTCGGCGGCTTCGTGGAATTTCTTCGAGTCGGCTGATTCGTAGGGGGACGCTGGATCGGTTTGTGGTGGGTTGGGCGTAATTTTGAACATGGATGACACTCCTGGGAAAACGATTAAGGAGCCTTCACCATTCGCTACCAAACGAGGGGTGGCGGCCATGCACAGGTTGGTAGACCGGCCCAGGAGCCCGGCGCGCCCGAAGACGCCCTACGCATGGCCACCATCAAGCCGAGATGAAAAATCCATCTCTACAGGAGGTGCGCGATGCGCCTGGGTATGCCGGGCTACCAAACCCGATCACTGCTTTTCAGTGACCAGCCCACGATAGAGCCCGCACTCAAGGCGCACAAGCCGGCGGATTCTGGCGTAGTCGTAGGTAACGGCGCAAGGCGTTGTAGCCTGGGATGACGTAACGATGGGTGTCTTTAAACAGGGTTGGGATTCAGGTTAAACACGGTGAGGTTTTGCGATGTGTTTTGGGGGCGCTGGAGTTTCTGCTGGTTTGGCTGAGGATTACAGAGGGCGCTTCGCAGCCCGGCGGGAGCAAGTTCTCTCGCCACGGGGGCACGGCTTCAAGTCCGGGCCCTGTGGCGCTGGACGGCCAGCGATGGCTAGGCACTGACTAAAGAACAATCGGTGCATCACCATGGAGGGTGAGATTCGGGCGGGGAGTCGAGTTACGTTGAGTTGGTAGCGTAGCGCTGAGCATCTGCTCGTATGCACTGATGCTGCAATGGATTCT
>NZ_CP166804.1:2910000-6356009 GCF_059716105.1 Pseudomonas sp. LBUM1652
GTCAAGTGAAGAAGCGCATACGGTGGATGCCTTGGCAGTCAGAGGCGATGAAAGACGTGGTAGCCTGCGAAAAGCTTCGGGGAGTCGGCAAACAGACTTTGATCCGGAGATGTCTGAATGGGGGAACCCAGCCATCATAAGATGGTTATCTTGTACTGAATACATAGGTGCAAGAGGCGAACCAGGGGAACTGAAACATCTAAGTACCCTGAGGAAAAGAAATCAACCGAGATTCCCTTAGTAGTGGCGAGCGAACGGGGACTAGCCCTTAAGTGGCTTTGAGATTAGCGGAACGCTCTGGAAAGTGCGGCCATAGTGGGTGATAGCCCTGTACGCGAAAATCTCTTAGTCATGAAATCGAGTAGGACGGAGCACGAGAAACTTTGTCTGAATATGGGGGGACCATCCTCCAAGGCTAAATACTACTGACTGACCGATAGTGAACTAGTACCGTGAGGGAAAGGCGAAAAGAACCCCGGAGAGGGGAGTGAAATAGATCCTGAAACCGTATGCGTACAAGCAGTGGGAGCCCACTTTGTTGGGTGACTGCGTACCTTTTGTATAATGGGTCAGCGACTTATTTTCAGTGGCGAGCTTAACCGAATAGGGGAGGCGTAGCGAAAGCGAGTCTTAATAGGGCGTCTAGTCGCTGGGAATAGACCCGAAACCGGGCGATCTATCCATGGGCAGGTTGAAGGTTGGGTAACACTAACTGGAGGACCGAACCGACTACCGTTGAAAAGTTAGCGGATGACCTGTGGATCGGAGTGAAAGGCTAATCAAGCTCGGAGATAGCTGGTTCTCCTCGAAAGCTATTTAGGTAGCGCCTCATGTATCACTGTAGGGGGTAGAGCACTGTTTCGGCTAGGGGGTCATCCCGACTTACCAAACCGATGCAAACTCCGAATACCTACAAGTGCCGAGCATGGGAGACACACGGCGGGTGCTAACGTCCGTCGTGAAAAGGGAAACAACCCAGACCGTCAGCTAAGGTCCCAAAGTTATGGTTAAGTGGGAAACGATGTGGGAAGGCTTAGACAGCTAGGAGGTTGGCTTAGAAGCAGCCACCCTTTAAAGAAAGCGTAATAGCTCACTAGTCGAGTCGGCCTGCGCGGAAGATGTAACGGGGCTCAAACCATACACCGAAGCTACGGGTATCACCTTCGGGTGATGCGGTAGAGGAGCGTTCTGTAAGCCTGTGAAGGTGAGTTGAGAAGCTTGCTGGAGGTATCAGAAGTGCGAATGCTGACATGAGTAACGACAATGGGTGTGAAAAACACCCACGCCGAAAGACCAAGGTTTCCTGCGCAACGTTAATCGACGCAGGGTTAGTCGGTCCCTAAGGCGAGGCTGAAAAGCGTAGTCGATGGAAAACAGGTTAATATTCCTGTACTTCTGGTTATTGCGATGGAGGGACGGAGAAGGCTAGGCCAGCTTGGCGTTGGTTGTCCAAGTTTAAGGTGGTAGGCTGGAATCTTAGGTAAATCCGGGATTCTAAGGCCGAGAGCTGATGACGAGTCATCTTTTAGATGACGAAGTGGTTGATGCCATGCTTCCAAGAAAAGCTTCTAAGCTTCAGGTAACCAGGAACCGTACCCCAAACCGACACAGGTGGTTGGGTAGAGAATACCAAGGCGCTTGAGAGAACTCGGGTGAAGGAACTAGGCAAAATGGCACCGTAACTTCGGGAGAAGGTGCGCCGGTGAGGGTGAAGGACTTGCTCCGTAAGCTCATGCCGGTCGAAGATACCAGGCCGCTGCGACTGTTTATTAAAAACACAGCACTCTGCAAACACGAAAGTGGACGTATAGGGTGTGACGCCTGCCCGGTGCCGGAAGGTTAATTGATGGGGTTAGCTAACGCGAAGCTCTTGATCGAAGCCCCGGTAAACGGCGGCCGTAACTATAACGGTCCTAAGGTAGCGAAATTCCTTGTCGGGTAAGTTCCGACCTGCACGAATGGCGTAACGATGGCGGCGCTGTCTCCACCCGAGACTCAGTGAAATTGAAATCGCTGTGAAGATGCAGTGTATCCGCGGCTAGACGGAAAGACCCCGTGAACCTTTACTATAGCTTTGCACTGGACTTTGAATTTGCTTGTGTAGGATAGGTGGGAGGCTTTGAAGCGTGGACGCCAGTTCGCGTGGAGCCAACCTTGAAATACCACCCTGGCAACTTTGAGGTTCTAACTCAGGTCCGTTATCCGGATCGAGGACAGTGTATGGTGGGTAGTTTGACTGGGGCGGTCTCCTCCTAAAGAGTAACGGAGGAGTACGAAGGTGCGCTCAGACCGGTCGGAAATCGGTCGTAGAGTATAAAGGCAAAAGCGCGCTTGACTGCGAGACAGACACGTCGAGCAGGTACGAAAGTAGGTCTTAGTGATCCGGTGGTTCTGTATGGAAGGGCCATCGCTCAACGGATAAAAGGTACTCCGGGGATAACAGGCTGATACCGCCCAAGAGTTCATATCGACGGCGGTGTTTGGCACCTCGATGTCGGCTCATCACATCCTGGGGCTGAAGCCGGTCCCAAGGGTATGGCTGTTCGCCATTTAAAGTGGTACGCGAGCTGGGTTTAGAACGTCGTGAGACAGTTCGGTCCCTATCTGCCGTGGACGTTTGAGATTTGAGAGGGGCTGCTCCTAGTACGAGAGGACCGGAGTGGACGAACCTCTGGTGTTCCGGTTGTCACGCCAGTGGCATTGCCGGGTAGCTATGTTCGGGAAAGATAACCGCTGAAAGCATCTAAGCGGGAAACTTGCCTCAAGATGAGATCTCACTGGAACCTTGAGTTCCCTGAAGGGCCGTCGAAGACTACGACGTTGATAGGTTGGGTGTGTAAGCGCTGTGAGGCGTTGAGCTAACCAATACTAATTGCCCGTGAGGCTTGACCATATAACACCCAAGCAATTTGCGTCGAAAGGCCAGATTGCGGTGTGTGAAGACGAAACGAACCGAAAGTTCGATGTTCACAAAACACCGATAGCTGCCACATACCCAATTTGCTGAAGCGAGGCCAACCGGTCACGACTCAGTACCCGAATTTCTTGACGACCATAGAGCGTTGGAACCACCTGATCCCATCCCGAACTCAGCAGTGAAACGATGCATCGCCGATGGTAGTGTGGGGTTTCCCCATGTGAGAGTAGGTCATCGTCAAGATTAAATTCCGAAACCCCAATTGCGAAAGCAATTGGGGTTTTGTTTTGCCCGCAGGAAAGTTCGGAGAGCATTCAAAAGCGCAATGGCGCAGGAAGCGTCCGATACTTATTTCGCAAATTTCCTACATTTTGTTTGCCTCGCCAGTAAAAAACAGGGTTATTATCCGACGGCGTTTCGGGTCATAAGCCCGGCGCCAGAAGATTGCCGTGTGTCCACAGACCCGGTAATCGCAGCCGATCGGGACCACCCTGGCGCTGTTATCCCCGCACAGGTTGTTCCTCGTCGTTGACCCTCAAATGGAAGGCGAGGTTTCAATTGGTCACGCGGTTTGCAATCGACGATGTAATGGCCAAGGCGAAAGATCTCGCCAGTGCGCCAGTCAATTCTCCAGCTGTTTGTGCTGACCGCGTTGCGGTTTTTTTCGCCTGCTCATCTCCCCCGGATTTCATGTGTGTGCCCGCGTCGGACTTAGCTCTGCACGCGCGCGCCGCGCCATCTCCCTGAATTCGAATCACCGAACCGGCACTTGAGGCCGGGGCCTGACTGACGGGGACGTACTGTCGCCGTCTGATCAAAAAAATAAAGTAGTCATGGACGGTAGCCTCCGATGCTCGACAACACTTCCTTGCGCGGGACGACGCCTGCGCAGCCCGACCTTTCATCCAGAAAATCGCCAGCCGCTTCGGCATTGACCGATTCCGACTACCAGCGACTGATCCACGACTGGAACAGCGCGACGCAGTCGTTCGATGAAAACATGTGCGTGCACGGCCTGTTTGAAGCGCAGGTGCTGCGCCATCCCGATGCTATTGCGGCACGTTGGCAGACAGAGGCGATCAGTTACCGTGATCTCAATACCCGCGCCAATCGCCTGGCCCATCACCTGCGCAGTTTCGGGGTCGGGCCGGACGTGCGCGTCGGGTTGTGCCTTGAGCGTTCGCTCGACACCCTGATTGGCGTGCTTGCGGTGCTCAAGGCCGGCGGCGCTTATGTGCCGTTGGATCCGGCGTATCCGCAGGCGCGGCTGGCACACATGCTGGCTGACAGCGCACCGCCGGTGGTGCTCACCCACGGCGCGGCGAAGCTTGCATTGTCGGCGGCGCTCGAGCATTCGGTCACTGCGCCGACCATCCTTGATCTGGCCGATTCCAGCCATTGGGCTTCGCTCTCGCCAGACAATCCCGATCCGCACGCTGTCGGCCTGACACCACGGCATCTGGCCTACGTCATCTACACCTCCGGTTCGACTGGCACCCCGAAAGGCGTGATGGTCGAGCACCGCGGGCTTATCGCTGTGAGCGCCGCTTGGGAGCAGCTCTATGCCTTGGACGAGCCAATCAATCACCTGCAAATGGCGGGTTTTTCATTCGACGTGTTCAGTGCCGATCTGATTCGGGCGCTGGGGTTTGGCGGCACGCTGGTGTTGTGCCCACGGGAAACCCTGATTGACCCGCCGGCGCTGTATCGCCTGATGAACGAAGCGCATATCGGTTTTGCCGACTTCGTGCCAGCGCTGCTCAACCCTTTGCTGGCCTGGGTCGAAGAAAATGGTCACGACCTGTCGTTCCTGCGCAACGTGGTCTGCGGCTCGGACATCTGGACCGCCCACAGCGCACTGCAATTGCGCAGGCTTTGTGGTGACCGCGTGCAAATCGTCCAGGCCTACGGTGTCACCGAAGCGAGCATCGATAGCACCTGTTTTGAACTCAGCGACGCAAGCCAGGTTGATGGCGTGCTGCCCATCGGTCGGGCGCTGCCCAACACCCGGATTTACCTGCTCGACACTCAAGGTGCGCCTGTCGCCGTGGGTGTCGCGGGTGAATTGCACATCGGTGGCATCGGTGTGGCGCGAGGCTATCTGAACCTGCCGACACTCACCGCCGAGCGTTTCGTCGATAGCCCGTTCGTGGCGGGCGAGCGTCTGTACCGCACGGGTGATCTGGCGCGATATCGGGCCGATGGGCAACTGGAGTTCCTTGGGCGCAACGACTCCCAGGCGAAGTTGCGCGGCCTGCGCCTGGAACTGGGGGAAATTGAGACGCGCCTGGCGGACATACCGGGCGTGCGTGAAAGCGTGGTGCTGCTGCGTCAGGACGGCGCGCATGAGCCGCGACTGGTCGCTTATTTCTGCGCCGACCCAGCCACCGCGCTGACCTCCCGCTCACTGCGTGAGCAACTGCAATTGAGCCTGCCGGATTTCATGGTGCCGACAGCGTTCGTGCGTCTCGATGCGTTGCCTTTGACCGCCAACGGCAAGGTGGATCGCCCCAATTTACCGGCCCCGAACGTCGAAGCATTTGATCAACAGGATTACCAGGCGCCGCAAGGTTCGCTGGAAACTGCGCTCGCTGCGATCTGGGCCGAAGTGCTCGGCGTCGAGCGGATAGGTCGTCAGGATCAGTTCTTCGCGTTGGGTGGCCACTCGTTGTTGGTGATGCGGGTGCTGGCCCGAGTTCGCCACAATCTTGGGCTGGAAGTGACAGCTTCAGCGCTGTTCGCTGCACCCGTGCTCGTAGAGTTTGCCAAACGGCTGCAAGCCAGTCAGGCTGCGGCTCGTCCAGCCATTACGGCTGTTGCACGGTCGGACGCGCAAACGTTGTCGTCTGCTCAGCAGCGCTTGTGGTTTCTGGCACAAATGGAGGGCGGTAACGCGGCTTATCACATGCCGTTGAACCTGCGCTTGCGTGGCTCACTGGACGTGGCGGCACTTGAACGCAGTTTCAATCAACTGGTGGCGCGCCATGAGGCGCTGCGTACCACTTTCCTCTCCGTTGAAGGCGAAGGGCGGCAACGGGTTTCGCCACCAGCACACAGCATCCGGCTGACGGTGATTGACCTTCAGGGGCCTGACGCGCAAGAGCGTCTCAACCGATTGATCGATGAAGAGGGCGCCAAGCCGTTCGACCTGAGCCGTGGCCCGTTGATGCGGGTCAGCGTGGTGCGGATGGCGGCGGACGATCACGTGCTGTTGCTGACCCAGCACCACATCATTTCGGATGGCTGGTCGATGGGCGTGCTTACCCGCGAAATGGGCGAGTTGTACGAAGCGGCGTTGCAGGATCGCGAGGATCCGCTGCCGGCATTGCCTGTGCAGTACGTGGATTATGCCGTGTGGCAAAAGCAGTGGCTGTGCGGTGACGAACTGGCTCGCCAAAACCGCTATTGGCGCGAAACGCTAACGGGTGCACCAGTGCTGCTGGAGTTGCCAGCCGATCACAAGCGTCCGCCCATGCAGGACTACCTCGGCGGTTATGTGCCGCTGGTATTCGACGAGGCCTTGACCGTTCGCTTGAAGACCTTGGGCATGCAGCAAGGCACCACGTTGTTCATGACTTTACTGGCCGGTTTTTCGTTGCTGTTGTCGCGCCTGGCGGGGCAGAGCGATGTGGTGATCGGCGTGCCATCGGCCAACCGGCCTCAGCAGGAGTTGCACGGGCTGATCGGCTTCTTCGTCAACACCCTGGCGCTACGCATGACTTGCTCAGGCACACCGTCAGTGGCGCAATGGCTGCAACAGGCGCGGCGGGTGGCGCTGGAGGCCCAGGAACATCAGGATCTGCCGTTCGAGCAAGTGGTGGAGTTGCTCAACCCGCCGCGTAGCCTGGCGCACAGTCCGGTGTTTCAGGTGCTGTTTGCCTGGGAGCAGGATCAGGATTCGGACCTGCTGTTGAGCGGGTTGGAGGTCACTCCGGTCGAGAGTGGTCATCACGTGGCCAAGTTCGATCTGCAACTGGCACTTAGTGAGCGCGACGGCCAGATTGTCGGTGGCCTGGAATACGCCTCGGGCTTGTTCAATCGAGACACCGTCGAGCAGTTTGGCGATTACCTGCGCCGGGTGCTGGAGCAGATGGTCGAGGACAGCCATCAGCCGCTGGCGATGATCAACCTGTTGAGCGCCGAACAGCAGCGCAAAATCGTTCATGACTGGAACCGCACCACCCGCGATACCTCGTCGATACCCGGTTGCGTGGCACGCTTCGAAACCTTGGCCCGGCAGATGCCCGACGCTGTGGCGTTGCTCTCCGAAAGCGAGCAACTGAGCTACGGCGAATTGAACCGCGCCGCCAACCAGCTCGCCCATTACCTGATCGAGAAGAACATTGGCCCCGAGCATCGAGTTGGCCTGTGCCTGGAACGCTCGCCGCAGATGGTTATCGGCCTGTTGGCGATCCTCAAGGCGGGCGCGGCGTACGTGCCGTTCGATCCGGCCTATCCGAGTGAACGGCTGGCGTTCATGTTCAGCGATGCCGCGCCGACCCTGTTGCTGACGCAGGCCAGCCTGCTTGCCGGATTACCCGTCAGCGATGAGATGGAAATCTGCTGCCTGGACACTGATGCGCAGCAATGGGCGCAGCATCCGAGCCACGAGCCACAGGTAGCGGTGAACCCGGAAAACCTCGGCTACGTGCTTTACACCTCCGGCTCAACCGGACGCCCCAAAGGCGTGGCGCACAGCCGTCGCGCGCTGGATAACCTGATCGCCTGGCAACTCGACCAGGCCACCACGCCGCAGCGTGTGCTGCAATTCGCGTCGCTGAACTTCGATGTGTCGTTCCAGGAAATCTGCAGCACGCTCTGCCAGGGTGGCAGCCTGTTGCTGATGACCGAAGACAGCCGCAAGGACCTTGCCGCGTTGCGTCCGACGCTGGTGGCTGAAGGTGTGCAGCGGGCGTTTCTGCCGTTCGCCGTGTTGCAGCAACTCGCCGGCCTGACCGAGGCCGATGCACCGATGCCGGCCGGCGGCTGCGAGATCATCACGGCCGGTGAAGCCCTGCAAATCAATGATGAGTTGCGCGGTTTTGTCCGAGGTCTTGGTGGCGCGCAATTGCACAACCAATACGGGCCGACCGAAACCCATGTGGTCAGTCAATTCAGCCTTTCGTGCAGCGAGGCCGAGGCCTGGCCGGATGCGCCGCCTATCGGTCGCCCCATCGCCAATGCGCGGCTGTACGTGCTGGATGAGCATCTGAATCCAGTGCCGGTCGGCGTGGCAGGCGAGTTGTACATCGCCGGTGCATGCCTGGCCCGAGGTTATCTGAACCGCGCGGATCTGACCGCCGAACGCTTCCTCCCTGATCCGTTCAGTGACGAGCCCGGCGCGCGGATGTATCGCAGCGGCGACCAAGCCAAGTTCCAGTCCGACGGCAACGTGCAATACCTGGGACGCATCGACCAACAGGTCAAGCTGCGCGGGTTCCGCATCGAACTCGGCGAGATCGACAGCCTGTTGCAGCAGCAACCCGGCGTGCAGGAAGCCGCCGTGCTGTTGCGTGAAGACGTGGCCGGCGACAAGCGTCTGGTGGCTTATGTGGTCGGCTCCGCGAACAGCGAGTTGCTGCGTGCCGAACTGCAACGGCACTTGCCCGAACACATGATCCCGAGCGCGTGGGTCAGGCTGTCGCAACTGCCGCTGACCCGCAACGGCAAGCTCGACCGGCAAGCGTTGCCTGCGCCGGAGCGCAGTACCGGGGCCGCATACGTGGCGCCGCGTAACGACATCGAACGGCAAATGGCCGATATCTGGGCGCAGGTGCTCAAGTGCGAGCGGGTCGGTATCCACGATAACTTCTTCGACCTGGGCGGGCATTCGTTGCTGGCGACGCGGATGATCTACGCGATCAATCAGCGCATGGGCGCGCAGTTGTCGCTCAGCAGCCTGTTCCAGAAGCCGGTGCTGATGGACCTGGCGGCGCACGTGCACGGCGCACGTGATGCCGACACTTACATCGAGCCTGCCTTCAGCCAGATCGAACCGGATCGCGGCGCCCGACATGAGCCATTCCCTCTGACCGATATCCAGCAAGCCTACTGGTTCGGTCGTGAGGCCACGGTCAGCCTTGGTGGCGTCAGTGCCCACGGCTATGAAGAATTGCGCATTCCCGACTTCGATGCGGAACGTTTCGAGCAGGCGTTGAATCGCATGATCCAGCGTCACGACATGCTGCGCGTGGTGTTCCTCAGTGACGGCACGCAGCAGGTATTGGCACAGGTGCCGACGTATTGCATGCCGCGCAGCGACCTGCGCGGTCTGCCGGCCGAGGTGGCGCTGCGCACGCTGGAAGCGACTCGTGAACGCCAGTCCCATCAGGTGCTGGATGCCAGTCGCTGGCCGCTGTTCGAGTTCAGTGTGTCGCTGCTTGATGACGGCATTACCCATTTGCACATCAGCCTGGATGCGCTGATCGTCGATGCTGCGAGCACGCAGATTCTTGCGCGCGAATTGATGGCGTTCTACGTCGATCCGACCCTTGATCTGGCGGAGCCGGGCCTGACGTTCCGCGACTATGTGCTGGCCGAGCAACAACTGCGCAGCGCCAGCCGTTACGAGCAAGCGCTGAGTTACTGGCGTGAACGGGTGACCACCCTGGCACCGGCACCGGATCTGCCGCTGGTGCGTCAGCCCGAGAGCATTGCCAATCCACACTTCACGCGGCGCGACCGCGACATGTCAGCGGCGCAGTGGAGCCGGCTCAAAGAGGTGGCCAAACAGTTTGCGGTGACGCCTTCGGTGATGCTCCTGACAGCGTTCAGCGAAGTGCTCGCATTGTGGAGTCGCACGCCACGCTTCACCTTGAGCCTGCCGCTGTTCAATCGCATGCCGTTGCACCCTGACGTCGACGAAATCATTGGTGACTTCACCTCGCTGGTGTTGCTGGAAGTGGCGATCGACGGGGCGCTGAGTTTTACCGAAAAGGCCCGTGCCGTGCAGGCGCGGTTGTGGCAAGACATTGATCATTCGGCGGTCAGCGGTGTACGGGTGCTGCGTGAGTTGTCGCAGGCCCGGGGCGTGCAGCAGACGGCGATGCCGATTGTGTTCAACAGCACATTGTCGGAAGCAGCGCCGGAACTGGCCGAGTTCAATCTGGCGGACGCGTTGAACGCCCGGCACATGCACAGCATCACCCAGACCCCGCAAGTGTGGCTCGACCATACGTTGCTGGAACTGGAAGGACGCCTGTTGTTCAACTGGGACAGCATCGACGAACTGTTTCCCGAAGGCCTGATCGAGCAGATGTTCGTCGCCTATAACGCGCTGCTCGATCGTCTGTGCGAACCCCAAGCGTGGGACGCGGACACACCGCAGCTGCTGCCGCAAGCGCGGCTGCCGGCGCCTGTCGACAGCCACGACACGCTGCCCCTGATGCACGAACTGTTCGAACGTCAGGCGCTCGCCACGCCCGATGCGCTGGCGGTGATCGGCGCGCGGCAGCTGACTTACCGCCAACTGCGTGCAGAGGCTCGGCAACTCGGCGCCGCGCTGCAAGCGCAGGGCGTGGTGCCGAATCAGTTGGTCGCGGTGGTGATGGAGCGGGGCTGGGAGCAGGTGGTGGCGACCCTGGCGATTCTCTATGCCGGTGGCGCTTACCTGCCCATTGAACCCACTCAGCCGGCGGAGCGCCTGCGGCATATTCTGCTGCGGGCCGAGGCGAGTCTGGCACTGACCCAACCGGCACTGATCGACAAGATCGAATGGCCGGCGCCAGTGACGGCGATTGCCGTGACCGACGCTGTCACTGCTGAGGTCGTTGCTTTGCGACCGGTAGAGCTGGTCAGCAGCGATCTGGCGTACGTGATCTACACCTCCGGTTCCACCGGCCAGCCAAAAGGCGTGGTGATTGATCATCGCGGTGCGGTCAACACGTTGCTCGACATCAACCGACGCTTTGCCGTCGGCCCGACGGATCGGGTGTTGGCCATCTCGTCGCTGAGTTTCGATCTCTCGGTCTATGACTTCTTCGGCACCCTGGCGGTGGGCGCGGCGGTGGTTGTGCTCGAACCACAACTGGCGCTCGACCCGGCGCACTGGTTGACGTTGATCGAGCGTCACCGGGTCAGTTTGTGGAACTCGGTGCCGGCGCTGCTCGGCATGCTGCTTGAGTATGTGGAGGGCGAGGGTGGTGCATTGCCCGCCCACCTGCGCCTGGCGATGCTGTCCGGCGACTGGATTCCGTTGACCTTGCCCGAACGGGCCTGGGCCTTACAGCCGGACTTGCAGTTGATGAGTCTGGGCGGCGCGACGGAAGCGTCGATCTGGTCGATCGGTTACGCCGTGCAAAACGTTGATCCGGCGTGGCGCAGCATCCCTTATGGCAAGGCCCTCGATCACCAGCGTTTTTACGTGCTGGACGAAGCGCTGCAAGTGCGTCCGACCTGGGTCGCGGGGCAGTTGTATATCGGCGGAATCGGTCTGGCCAAGGGATACTGGCGCGATGAAAAACTCAGTGCCGGCAGCTTCTTCGCCCATCCACTGACCGGCGAACGCCTGTATCGCACCGGAGATCTGGGGCGTTTGTTGCCGGACGGCAACATCGAGTTTCTCGGCCGCGAAGACAATCAGGTCAAAGTTCAGGGTTATCGCATCGAACTGGGCGAGATCGAAGCTGCTCTCAACCGCCATCCGGGCGTGCAGAGCGCCGTGGTGCGCATCCTGGGCAGCACGTTGGGAGAGAAGCGCCTCGCCGGTTACGTGCTAAAGGCTGATCCGGAGCTGCAAGCCCGGGACTTCAGCGAATACCTGGCGGATAAGCTGCCGGCCTACATGATTCCGTCGTCGTTCACTTTCGTGGAGGCCTGGCCGTTGTCGTCCAACGGCAAGGTCGACAAGAACCGTCTGCCGGAGCCGGCTCAAACCGAGGAACAAGGGCCGGCACTGCAAGTCGATGGCCCGCAGGAGCAGCACCTGGTGGAGATCGTGCAGGGCGTGCTCAAGCGCGATGCGATTGCCGCCAACGCCAACCTGCTGAACCTTGGCGCGACCTCCATCGATATCGTCAGGATCAGCAATGCGTTGTCCAGCGCCTTGCAGTTCCGCCCGCACGTGGCGCAACTGCTGGCTCAGCCGACACTTCAGCATCTGCTCGGCATGTACCGCCAGAGCCGGGTTCGCCAAGAGGTCATCGGCAGCGTTCAGCAACCATCGGACACCCCTGCGCAAGTCATCGAAGATCCGCAGTTACGGGCGCAGTTCAAGGCGGAGCAGCGCGGGCGGCGTGAGTTCGCTCAAGCCTTGCCGACGCTGGAACTGGCCTTGCCACAAGACCCGACGTTCGCCCGGCGCTTCAGCGAGTATCGCTCGGTGCGTCAGTACAGCCCGCAGCCGATTGCCGGCGAGGTTTTCGCGCAATGGTTGGCGGCGTTGGCGCAAGGGCAATTGGACGGGGAGGCGAAATACCAGTTCCCGTCGGCGGGCGGGCTGTATCCGATGCAGACATACCTGTACGTCAAGCCGGATCGCGTGCTCGGCGTGCCCGGTGGCGCGTATTACTACGATCCCCGCCAGCATCGCTTGCTGGCCCTGCAGAGCGGTGTGCTCGACCCGGACACCTATGACTATTTCGTCAATCGTCCGGTGTACGAAAACGCTGCATTCGCGCTGTTTTTCATCGCCGACATGGCGGCGATTCGTCCGTTGTATGGCGAGCGCAGCCGTGACTTCTGCCACATCGAAAGTGGCGCCATGGCGCAGTTGCTGAGCATGACCGCCGTCGAACAAGGCCTGGGCCTGTGCGGGATCGGTTCGGTCGAGGAACAGTCGCTGACGGCGCTGTTCGACCTCGGGCCGAGCCATGAGCTGATCTACTCGATGATCGGTGGTTTGCGCACGGCCGATGAGCAACACCGCGCGTCGGTCGAGGCGTATGCCCCGGTGCCGGTGACGGAATGCCTTGACGACGATGACATGGAGGAATTCGAAGTATGAATGCCGATCAATTGCTGGCGCTGTTCGCTCGTCATGGCGTGGTGCTCGATGTGGATGGCGACAAACTGCGCTGCAAGGCGCCTCGGGGTTTTCTCACCGAAGAGCTGACCCAGGCGCTCAAGCAACACAAGCAGGAACTGATTGCCTTGCTCGGTGGCCAGGACAGCGCGGCGATTCCCCGTCGTGGCGGCGAGCAAACAGCCTGGCCGTTGTCGTTTTCACAGCGGCAACTGTGGTTTCTCGATCAACTGGAACCCGGTAATCCGTTCTACAACGTGCCGAGCGCAGTGACGCTCAAGGGGCATCTGGACGTTGCGCTGCTGGAGCGCGCGCTGAATGAACTGGTCAGTCGCCACGAAATCCTGCGCACCACTTTCTGCCGCGTGGAAGGCGAGCCGCGCCAAGTGGTGCATCCGCCACTGGCGCAGTCGTTGCCGGTGAAAGATCTGCGCCAGGTGTCTGCCAGCGAGCGTGAGCAGCAGGTCAGCCGCGCCGTCGAGCAGGAGGCCCGTGCGCCGTTCGATCTGGTCAGCGGGCCGTTGCTGCGCGCGTCTTTGCTGCGCCTGGCCGACGACGAATACCTGTGGCTTTACAGCGTGCATCACATCATCGCGGACGGTTGGTCGATGGGCGTGATCCTGCATGAGGTTGCCGTGTTGTATGGCGATTATCAGCGTGGCGAGGCGTCGAGTCTGGCGCCGCTGCCGGTGCAATACGCCGACTACGCCTGCTGGCAGCAACAGCGCGTGGGCGGAGCGATGCTGGACGATCAACTCGACTACTGGCGCCGCGCCCTGGCCGATGCGCCGGCGCTGTCGACCTTGCCCGCCGACCGGCCGCGACCGTTGGTGCAGCGTTATGTCGGGGCGACTTTCAGCTCCTCCGTCGATGGTGGCACGCTGCGCGAACTCACGGCGCTGGCCCGGCAGACGCAGGGCACGCTGTTCAACGTGCTGCTGGGTGCGTTGGCCGTGTTGCTGTGGCGCCACAGCGGCCAGCAGGATTTGTGCATCGGCACGCCTTTCGCCAATCGCAACCGTGCGGAAATCGAGCCGCTGATCGGTCACTTCGTCAATACGCTGGTGCTGCGTCAACGCCTTAACCCGCAGCAGACCTTCGCCGAACTGCTGCGCGAGGTGCGCGGCCAGATGCTCGACGTCCACGCCCATCAGGACGTGCCGTTCGACCGCGTGGTCGAGGCTGTCAACCCACAGCGTGATACCGGTCATTCGCCACTGTTTCAGGTGATGCTGGTGCTGCAGAACACCCCCGGCAGCGCCGTGCAAATGCCCGGGCTGGCACTGGCGCCGTACAGCACCAGCAGTGCCACGGCCAAGTTCGATCTGGCGTTTGAATGGGTCGAGCGCGAAGGGCGTCTGGACTTGTTGGTGGAATACAACACCGACCTGTACGACGTCGCGACCATCGAACGCCTGAGCGGACATTACCGGCATCTGCTCGAACAGATCGCCACGGACGCCAAGCAACCGATCGGTGCGCTGCCGTTATTGGCCGAAGCCGAGCGTCAGCAGATTCTGCTCGACTTCAATCATGCATCTCCGCTGACGCAAGCGGTCGACTGTGTTCATCGTCTGGTCGAAACCCAAGTCGCGCGCAACCCACAGGCCTGCGCGGTGGTGTTCGAAGGCGAGTCGCTGAGTTACGCCGAACTGAATGCCCAGGCCAACCGCCTGGCGCGGCACTTGCTCAGCCTGGGTGTCGGCCCGGATGTGCGCGTGGCGGTGTGCATCGAGCGCTCGCTGGCGTTGCCCGTGGCATTGCTGGCGGTGCTCAAGGCCGGTGGCGCCTATGTGCCGCTGGACCCGGATTATCCGCTGGGGCGCCTGAGTCATATGCTCGGTGACAGTACGCCGGCGGTGCTGCTGACCCTCGGTTCGGCGCACGGAATTTTGCGTCAGGCCCTGCAAGGTTCAACCTGGGAAGCGCCGGTGCTGGACCTCAAGGACGACGCCGCGAGTTGGGCGCAGTTGTCGGCGGACAATCTCGATCCGCACAGTGTCGGCGTCACGCCTGATCATCTCGCCTACGTGATCTACACCTCGGGCACCACCGGTTTGCCCAAAGGCGCGATGGTTGCCCACCGTGGCCTGAGCAATCTGCTGCTGTGGTGTTTGCAGGTCTGCGGCGAAGCAGGGGCGATGCTGCACAAGATCCCGTTCGGTTTCGACGCCTCGGCCTGGGAGACATTCTGGCCGCTGGCAACCGGCGGGCGTCTGGTGATAGCGCGGCCCGGCGGCCATTACGAGCCGGCGTATCTGGCCCGGGAAACCCGCGAACAGCAGGTCACGGCACTGGTGTTTGTGCCGGCAATGCTTGAGCTGTTTCTGGAGGTCGAAGAGGTCAGTCTGTGTGCTTCGCTCACCGATGTATTCAGCGGCGGCGGTGAGTTGCCGCCAGCCCTGGCCCGGCGTTTCCAGGAGCGCCTGCCGCATGTGCGCCTGCACAACGTCTATGGCCCCACCGAAACCACGGTGATCAACAGCATCTGGACGTTGCAGCCCGGCGCCGACGTGCCGGCGCTGAAACTGCCGATCGGTCGACCCATCGCCAACAACCGTTTTTACGTGCTCGATGAACGCGATGCGCCGGTGCCTGTGGGCGTTACCGGGCACTTGCACATCGGCGGTGTCGGCGTCGCTCGGGGTTATCTGGGGCTGGAACAACTCAGTGCCGAGCGCTTTATCGACAGTCCGTTCGTGGCGGGTGATCGGCTCTACCGCAGTGGTGATCTGGCGCGTTATCGCGCGGACGGACAACTCGAATTCCTTGGCCGCAACGACTTTCAGGTCAAGTTGCGCGGCGTTCGCCTGGAACTTGGCGAGATCGAGGCTCGGCTCGAAGCGTTTGCCGGTATTCGCAGCGCTGTGGTGCTGATGGTCGGCGAGACGGCGCAGGATCAGCGGCTGGTGGCTTGCTGCGTGGTCGCCGCGCAACCGGACGAGGCGGCGGTGCATGCGCATCTGGCGGCGACGCTGCCCAAAGCGGTTGTCCCCGGCAGCTATCTGTGGCTCGACAACTTGCCGCTGACCGCCAATGGCAAGGTGGATCGCGCAGCGTTGACGGCACTGGCGGATCAGGACCTGGCCGATCGACAGGTCAACCTGAGCAGCCCGCGCGATCACATCGAACTGGCGCTGTACCAGATCTGGAAAAGCCTGTTGCTGGCGCCGCAGATCGGCATTCGCGACAATTTTTTCAATGTCGGCGGCACGTCCATCGCTGCGATCAAGATGGCCCATGAAATCAGCCAGATGTTTGCGGTGGAAGTACCGGTGCGCGTGGTGCTCAGCTACCCGACCATCGAAGCGTTGGGCGGCTGGCTGCGGATCGGGGCCAACCCGGCCGCCGCGCAAAGCAATCTGATCGAGTTTCGCCGGGGCGCAGGCCGCAGCAATGTGGTGTGCATTCACCCGGCGGGCGGTACGGCGTTCTGTTACCTGTCCCTGGCCAAGGTGCTGCCCGAAGACGCCGGCGTCTACGGTGTGCAATCGCCGGGGCTGAATCCGGGAGAGAGCACCGAGCCGACGGTCGAAGCGATGGCCGAGGCATATCTGCGCCTGATCGAACCGCTGTTCAATCAGCCGCTGGTGCTCACCGGGCTCTCGTTCGGTGGCCTGGTGGCCTACGAAATGGCGCGGCTGTTGACGGCTGCAGGGCATCGTCAGGTGAGCGTGGTGTTGCTCGATACTCAGGGCAGCGACGATCCGGGTTTTCGCGAGCAGATCGGTACGGTGGACATGGCCGAGTTCCGCGACAAGCTGGTGCGCTTCAACGGCATGTATCCCGGCATCGAAGACGCGCAAGTCGAGCGCTATTTCCATCTTTACAACCATAACCGCCTGGCCATGGCCGCCTATGAGTGCGCGCCAAGCGCCGGGCGTGTCGTGCTGATTCAGGCGCGGGAAGATTTCAGCCGCCATCAATTGCATGAGCTGCGCGGATTTTGGCGTCGCCGCGCCGGCAGCGGCTATCTGGCGAAACTGGTCAGCGGCGGCCACTGGGACATGCTCGAAAGCGCGGAAATCCACCGGGTGTCGCTGATCATCAGGCAGGAACTGCAACGTTGCGATTCGCAGGAGGCGAAATGATGAGCGCTACCCATCAGATGACGTTGCTCGCACGCTTTACCGCGCAGGTGCAGCGAGATCCACAGGCGTTGGCGGTCATCGATCAATCGGTGCAGCTGACTTACGCGCAACTGGCCAGTGCCAGCGAGCGCATCGCCAAAGGATTGCAGGCACGGGGCGTGCAACCCGGCGAGTCGCTGGCGCTGTGCATGCCGCGCTCCTGGCAATGGCTGGCGACCATCCTCGGCGCTTTGAAACTCGGCGCCGTGGTGGTTCCGCTGGATCGGGCCAGCCCGCTCAAGCGGCGCGACGTGATGTGCGCCGACGCGGCCTGTGTCGGCCTGATCACCTTGGGCGAGGAGCAACCGTGGGCATTGTCATCGCCGCTATGGCAAACCAGTGTCGAGGCATTGCTCGACCAGCCGGATCATCCGCCGCAAGTACTGACTGAAGAGTTCGCCGAGGTGATGTTCCTGTTTTACACCTCGGGCACCACCGGCACTCCGAAAGCGGTGGAGGTTGGCGAGCGCGGTCTGCTGCGTCTGGCGCACACCGACGCTTATATCGAGATTCGTCCGGCGGATCGTTTTGCCTGCCTGTCCAACCCGGCCTTCGACGCGTGCAGTTTCGAGCTGTGGGCACCGCTGCTCAACGGCGGCTGCTGCGTGATGATCGCCGATGAAGACGCGCTGGATGCACGACGTCTGGCCGAAGTTCTGGAGCAAACCCGGGTCGACAACCTGTTCATGACGGTTTCGCTGTTCAACAGCTTGATCGCCGAGTGGCCCGCGTGCTTTTCCAGCCTGCGTCAGGTGCTGATCGGTGGAGAACAAATCAGCGCCGTCGCCGTGCGTGCCTGGTACCGGGCCAACCCTGAAAGCGCCTGCCGGATTTTCAACGTCTATGGTCCCACCGAATGCACCACGTTCGCCGTGTGCTGGCCGATTCCGCGCGACTTTGTCGGCGACCTCGTGCCCATCGGGCGTGCGTTGCCGGACACCGGTCTGCAGGTGCTGGATGACCGGCAACGGCCGGTGGCCGCAGGTGAGGTGGGCGAACTGTATTTGAGTGGCAGCGGTGTCGCCCGGGGTTACCGCAACCGGCCCGAAGAAACTGCACGCCAGTTTGTGCGGTTACCCGAAATCGATGGCGGTGCCCAGGTGCATTACCGCACTGGCGATCGAGTGCGGCGCAACGCCGAAGGCTTGCTGGAGTACTTGGGGCGGGTCGACCGCCAAGTGAAGATTCGCGGTTTTCGAATCGAGCCGGCGGAAGTCGAGCAACGGATTCTTGAGCATCCGGGCGTGGCGCAGGTGTACGTCTGCACCCGGCGCAATGCGGCGGAAGATCATCAGTTGCTGGCGTTCATCGTGCCGCGCGGTGAATTGGACTATCACGCCTTCGAAAGCCATCTGCGGGCACAACTGGCGCCGTACATGCGCCCGCATCAGTTGTTCCTGTTGGAGCGTCTGCCGTTGACTGCCAACGGCAAGATAGATCGCGATAACTTGCTCGCGCAGGCACTGAGCCCATGGCATCCAGCGGCCACCACGCAAGACGGCAGCGTTTCGCCGGCGCTGGAATGGCTGTTGTCGCAAGCCCGCTCACTGCTCGGGCAACCGACGCTGAGTGCGCAGGATGACTGGCTGAGCAGTGGCGGCGATTCGCTGAAGGCCATGCGTCTGCGTTCGGCAATTCGCAGTCGTTGGCAGCGCGAGATCGCTGTCGGCACGTTGCTCAACGAATCCTTCGCGGTGCTGGCCGAGCAACTGTCCGATGAACTGACCCGTGACTCGATCTATCCACCCGCGCCGTCCATCAGCACTGCCCGACGCTTGCCCGCCACCGCGGAACAACGTCGCTTGTGGTTGCTGCAACAACGTTCGCCCACCTCGACGGCGTACAGCGTGCCGCTGATTCTGCATCTGGCGCCGGGCGTGGAGGTCGCGGCGCTGGCCGAGGCCGTGGAGCGTCTGGTGATTCGCCATCCGGGGTTGCGCACGGCGTTCGTCTCCGGTGCTGAAGGTCTTGATCAGTTGATTGCCGAGCAGGGCCCGGTCTGCCGCACCTTTGCGGTGGGGCATTTCAGCGAACACAACTGGCGGGCGTTCGCGGAGCTGGTGTTCGGCACGCCGTTCGACCTGAGCACACCGAACCTGTTTCAAGCGTGGCTGTTGCCGTTTGCCGATGGCAGCTGTCGGCTGTTGCTGAATCTGCATCACATCATCGTCGACGGTTGGTCGGTGAACCTGTTGTTCGACGATCTGATTCAGTTTTATGCCGATAGCGTGCAAGGCCGCGAGAGCCCGGTACCGTCAGCACGCCTGACCGCGCTGGAATTTGGCCAGTGGCAGCGGCAGTGGAGTGTCGATCCGTATTATCGCGATCAGCGCCGCGCCCTGGCCGAATTGCACCGACGTCAGGAAGAACCCTCGCCAGCGCTGCGGCCGATGCGCGCCGTCAGCCCACACGCCAGGCTGTACCGGGAACCGCTGGGCGACGTGCGCAGTGCCGCCCTCGAACGGTTCTGCACGCAACAGCGGCTGACCCGTTTCGAAGTGCTGTTCAGTGTCTTCGCCTGGAGCCTCTACGCCCTGACCGGGGTTGCGCGGCCGCGTATTGCCAGCCCGGTCGCCAACCGGCCACTGGCGGAATTCGAGGACACCGTCGGCATGTTTGCCAACACGGTGCTGATTCCCACCGCCGTGGATCAGTCTTCGCCGCTGGGCGAACAGTTGCGCAAGCAGGCCGCCACCGTGCGCGAGGTGTTGGCATTGCAGGACGTCGCACTGGCTGATCTGGTGGAAGACCTGCGGCTGTCGTCGAGCACCGCGCTGTTCGATTTCATGTTTGTGCTGGAAAACACCGAGTACGCCGCGCTGGCTGATTCAGGCCTGCGTGCCAAGCTGGAATTCAGCGAGGAGTTGCACGCTAAATGCCCGCTGACATTGCTGATGGTGGGCGCCGGCTCGCAACTGGAGTGCTGGTGGGAATATCAGTGCAGCTACTTCGATGCCGAGCAAATAAGCGCGGTTAACGCGCTGTTCCGCCGTGGCCTGGATCTGTTGCTGGAATCCCCGGCAGCCACCCTCGGCCATCTGCTCGACCCTTATCGATCCGGTTTGCCAGCGGCCAGCGAAGGCCCGATCAGCGAACAGGCGTTCAACACGCTCGCGGACTGGTTTGAACATCAGGCGCACAGCACACCCGACGCCATTGCGCTGGTGCAGGGGCAGCAGCGCCTCGCTTATGGTGAGTTGAATGCGCTGGCCGATGCTCTTGCGGCAAGCTTGATCGAGCGCCATCCGTTACCGCTCGGGAATACACCGTTGCAGGTCGTGCTGTTCCTCGAGGCTTCGGTGGAGCACATCGTCGCATTGCTGGCGCTGGCCAAGCTCAACCTGACCGCCGTGCCGCTGGATCCTGCATACCCGGTGGCGATCCAGCGCCAAGTGTTGGCGCAGGCACAACCGCATTGTCTGCTGTTCAGTGCGGCGACCGAGGCGAGGCTGGATGATCTGAATGCGGGGCGGTTTGCCTTGCAGCGGGTTGACCTGCACGCCGAAGTTCGGCCATTCGAACGCCCACACCACGGAGGGGAACGCCCGCTGTACACGCTGTTCACCTCCGGCTCCACCGGTACGCCGAAAGGTGTGCAGGTGTCGGAGCGTACTCTTTGCAACTTGCTGCAATGGCAACGCAACGAGGGGCAGTTGCCGGCCAAAGCGGTGACGTTGCAGTTCTCCATGCTGTCGTTCGACGTGTCGTTTCAAGAGATCTTCAGCACCCTGTGCGGTGGCGGTTGTTATCACCTGATCACGCCGGGCTGGCGCCAGGATGCCGAGGCGCTGCTGGGATATCTGGTCGAGGCGCGGATCGAGCGGCTGTTCTTGCCGTATGTGGCGTTGCAGCATCTGGCGCAAACCGCCGTGGCCCGTGGCATTTATCCGGGGGCGTTGCGCGAAGTGGTGACTGCCGGGGAGCAACTGCTCTGTACCGAGGCACTGCGCAATTGGTTCAGTGGCATGCCGCAAGCCTCGCTGTTCAATCACTATGGGCCGACCGAAACCCATGTGGTCAGCGCCTTGCGTTTGCCGGCCGTGGCCCGCGACTGGCCGCTGCGCGCTCCGATCGGCCACGCGGTTGGCAATGCCCGATTGCTGTTGGTCGATGAACACGATCGCCCGGTGCCGAACGGCAAAAGTGGCTACCTGCTGGTCGCGGGGCCGATGGTTGCCCGGTGTTATCTGGCCGACCCGGCGTTGAATGCCGCGCGGTTTGTCGAATTGGCAGACGGCGAGGTTGGCAGTCGCCTGTTTTATCGAACCGGGGATCTGGCGTGGGCGGACGCTCTGGGTTGTCTGCATTATCTGGGACGCGATGATCAGCAGGTCAAACTCAGTGGTCATCGTCTGGAGCTTGGGCAGATCGAGGCGGCGCTGATGCAGGTGCCGCAGGTGGTCAACGCGGTGGTGGCGGTGCAAACCGAGCCGCCGCGCCTGACCGCGTGGCTGCAACTCGACGGCGAGCCAGCAACCTGCGCACAACTGGATCGTCAGGTGGCGCGGCAACTGCCGGCCCATGTGCGCATTGATGAGTACCGGCGGATTGACGTCTGGCCACGCACCCCCAGCGGCAAGATTGACCGCAAGGCGTTGCCGGAGATGGGCGACGCGCTGGAACGGCGCAATGCGCCACCGCCGGGCGTGCCGTTGAGTGCGCTGGAGCGGCAACTGAGCGAGCTGTTCCAGGAAGTGATCGGGCGTGACATCGAGCCGGAGCAGACCTTTTTCGAGGCCGGCGCCACCAGCCTCGGTCTGATGCGTTTGCACGTTCGGTATAACCAGGCGTTGTCGCATCAGGTGGCGATGGCCGATCTGTTTGAACACGTCACGGTACGGCGCTTGGCAGCACATCTGTCGAAGGCACCGATGGCTGTCGTCGAGCGCGTGCGTCAGGTCGATGCAGGTCATCAACCGATGGCAATTGTCGGCATGTCGGTCAATGTGGCCGGCGCGCAGAACCTGTCCGAGTTCTGGGCAATGGTGCAGGGCAACGCATTGGGCATCGAGCGCTTCAGTGCGAGCGAAGGTTTGGTGGGTGCCCGCAGTCAACTGGCCGGCATGCTCGACTTCGACCCCGAGTATTTCGGCATCAGCCGCCAGGAAGCACGCCTGATGGACCCGCAACAGCGGCATTTGCTGATGGCGTGTGTGCAAGCCCTGCAACACGCGGCCATCGTGCCGTCAGCGCAGGGGCCGCGTATCGGCCTGATCGCCAGTTGCGGCGAAACCACATACTTCCAGCAGATGCTCCGTGAAACCGCTGACGGCGATCTGCCGGACGGCTTCCAGATGGCGTTGCATCACGACAAGGATTTTCTCGCGACCAAAGCCGCTTATCACCTCGATCTTAATGGCCCGGCCCTGAGTGTGCAGGCGGCGTGCGGCAGTTCGTTGATCGCTGTGCACCTGGCCAGTTCGATGCTGCAACAGGGTGACAGCGACGTGATGCTGGCGGCCGGCGTGCTGATCGATCCGACGCTGACCGATGGCTATCGTCATCGCTCACAGCACATCTTTTCCGCCGATGGTCTGTGCCGTCCTTTCAGCGACGATGCCAGCGGAACCATTGGCGCCAGTGGTTATGGCGTTGTGGTACTCAAGCCACTGGCCAGGGCCCGGGCGGATGGCGACCGGATCTATGCGCTGGTCGAGGGCAGCGCGTTGAACAACGATGGTCGGGCCAAGATGAGTTACACCGCACCGTCGGTGGCCGGGCAGAGTGCGGTCATTCGCGAGGCGTTGAGTCGCGCCGGACTGACCGGGGCGGACATCGGCTACATCGAAGCCCACGGCACCGGCACGTTGCTGGGTGATCCGATCGAGGTCGCGGCATTGACCCAGGTTTTCGGCGAGGCGCCTGCCGAGAGTTGCGCGCTGGCTTCGGTGAAAAGCCAGATCGGTCACCTGGGCGCGGCGGCCGGGGTGGTCGGGCTGATTCGCGCCAGTCTTGCGGTGTTCCATGGCGTGGTGCCGCCGAACCTTGGCTTTGGCCGGATCAATCCGCAGATCGATCTTGAGCATTCGCCGTTCTATGTACCCACTTCGTCCCGGCCGTGGCCGCAGGGGCGGCGGCGACTGGCCGGGGTGAGCAGCTTCGGGATTGGTGGCACCAACGCCCATGTGATTGTCGGTGCTGCACCTTTGGCGCCGGACGTGAGCGAAGAAACCCTGCCACTGCTGATGATCTCGGCTCACAGCCGAGGCGAATTGCTGCGCGATATCGCCACTATCAAAGACTATCTGCTGGCGTATCCCGACCGGCATGCCGCGCTGCTGCGGTATCTGCAAAGCGGTCGCAAGCAACTGCGTTGGCGCTTTGCGATGCTTTGCCAGCCCGGTGACGACATCCCGTTGCAGTGTGCCTCGATCAAGGAAGTCAGTGCTTCGGGCGTACAGCTGAATGCCGCGGATCATGCGGTGCCTGAGCTGCTGGCCGCCTGGTACGAAGGGGCGAGCATTCAGTGGTTGCGGCGCTCGGCACCGCCGCCCTGGGATTTGCCGCCGTCATCGTTCGATCTGCAGACCTATCGCTTCCAACCCTCGGTCGTGGCTGAAACCATTGCGCCGCCGTTGCCAACCCTTGAGCGCCAACCGTTGGCGGACTGGTTCCACCAACGGCAATGGGTTCGTACCCGGCGCTTGGGCGCGATGGCAGCGGGTGCCACCCGTGAAGTCGCGATTCTTTGTAGCCATGACGCACCCGGCGCTGCATTGTTGGAGAGCCTGAGTGCGGTCTATCAACGCGTGGTTCAGGTGCGCGCCGGCAATGGCTTCAAGCGACTCGGCACGGATCGTTTCGAACTTGACCCGCTCGACGCCGAGGCCTTGAGTCGATTGCTCGGTGAGGTGGCCGAAGCGTCGGTCGTCGAACTTGACTGGTTGCACGCCTTGCCGCTGTCGGTGGTAGGCGCTGTCGATGAACAATGTCTCGACCGCTCGCAGTGGGCCTGTCTCGACACGGTCAGCGCCCTGATGCAGGCCTGGGGGCAAACCGCGCGCACGACAAGTCTGCGGTTGTGGTTGATGTCGTGGCAGGCGTGCCCCGTGAACGATGAGATACGCCGCCCCGAACTGGCCGCACTGGCGGGGATTACTGAGGTGGTACCTCAGGAGTATCCGGTGCGTTGTCACTGGCTGGATTGGCCGTCACCGCACCTCGATGCGCAAGCCAAAGAGCTTGCAGCGTTGCTGGGTGAACCGGCGTCGTTGCCACGGCGCATGGCGATTCGCGACGGTTATCTGTGGCAGCCACGATTGCTGCCCCAGCCATTGCCGACCTCGGCAACGTCTTCCAACCTTTTGCCGGAGGAGGGCACGTTCCTGGTGTTGGGCGGCTCGGGCGGGATCGGTCGTACTTTGTGCGAACACCTGTTGCAGGCGCCAGCGCGGCGGGTGGTGCTGCTCTCGCGTCAAGGCGAATTGCCGGCGTCTCTGGCGGCTTATGCGTCGCGGATCGACTGCATTCAGGCGGACATCGCTGACCTTGCTCGGTGGCCACGGATACTCGATCAACTGGCCAAGCGTTACGGGCGAATCAGTGGGGTAATTCATGCGGCGGGTGTCGGTGCCGGCAGCCTGATTCGCCAGCGCGATGCCGGACAAATGGCCCAGGCCATGGCGGCCAAGACGCGCGGCATGCTCGCGGTCGAAGCCTTGATCGAGCGTCTGACCCCGGGATTTGTCCTCTACTGCTCGTCGATGTCAGCACTGTTCGGCGGCGCCGGGCATCTGGACTACGCGGCGGCCAGCGCGGTGCTCGACGGCTTCGTCCACTATCTTCCGGATTCTGCGAGCGCTTGCCTGCGCCTGGGGATCAACTGGGACATCTGGCGTGACATCGGCATGGCCACGACGAGCAATGGCGCAGACGTTGCCCATCAGGAACATCTGACGGTCGGCCTGTCGGCCGAAGAAGGTTGCCGGGTGTTTGATCTGGCGATGGCCACGCAGTTGCCGCAGTTGCTCGTTTCGACGACGGGCATCGACATTTCGCGGCGGTTTTATCCGGTTCGTCATGGCGTCGCGGGCGCTCCGTCCGAGGCACCGCAAGGCGTGGATCTGCGGGCGCGTCTGGGTGAGTGCCTGTGCAAATGGCTCGGCATTGCCGATCTGGATGACGACCATTCGCTGTACGACCTGAGTGCGGATTCGCTGACGTTGCTGGACCTGATCGACGAACTGCAAGCGGCCACCGGTGAGGTGTTCCAACTGTCGCAGTTCAGTCACAAGGTCAGCCTAAACGAGGTGCTCGGGCTGGTGGAGGCGAGCGCTGTGGAGGTGCCTTGCGTCACGCAGCCGAGCTGGAGCGACGCGGTGCGGATTGATCAGTGGCATGCCGGAGCCGGTCGCGAGTGGCTGTACCTGATTCACCCGGTGGGTGGCGATGTTCAGGCCTACCGGGAACTGGTTTCGGCACTGCCTGCGGACCTGGGAGTGTGCGTGATCGCCGATCCGGCGTTGCGTGTTCCGGGGTTGCCAAACATCAGCGTTGCCGAGCGTGCACAGTTGTATTTGCAGGCGATCAAGGCTCACATCCCTGAAGGCTGCGCCTGGCGGCTGGCCGGGTGGTCGTTCGGCGCGTGGGTGGCGCAGGCGCTGTGTCATCAGGCGCAGGTTGCCGGGTTCCGCCAACCGCTGCTGTACCTGATCGACCCACCCGCACCGGATGCCGGGGCGGAACTGGCCGGCATTGACGAGCAGGTAATCGAGCAAGTGTTCGAGCGCGAGTTTGCCCTGCGCTGGCCGAATGTCGAAGGGCAGGCAATGTCCGAAGAACGACAGGCCTATCTGCAACGGCTGACAGTCTGCTGCCGCAACAACATGCACAGCATGGCTGACTTCCAGCCGCCAATGTTGGCTGCGACGGCGGTGCGGATGTTCATCGCCGGGCAACCTAACCCTTATGGCTTGGGCAACGCCTGGAGCATGGATGACCTGCACCGCCGTTGGCAGGCATTGCTGCCGCAGTTGCTCAGTTGGCAACCACTCGACACCGATCACTATGGCATCGTGGCCGGTCGCTGGGCGCGGTTGCTGGCCGAGGTGATTGGCACGGATGGGCCGTCAATATGAATGAGCCGAACGCAATGCCTCGATGGTGGCGCACATTGACGCAAGTGTTGTGCGAAACCCTGCCCACCGCGCAGACCGACATTTTGCGTCAGCGGTTGCACGGGTTCGACGAGCCTGTAGCGCTTCGGGTTGTACACCTGTGGCACGCCGATGTGGTCATGCCGTTGCTGTGCGAAGCCGTGCCGGAGCATCGGCAGGCGCTGCTCGATTTGCAGAGCCTGCATCGACGGGCCGCGCTCGGCCTGCGCGCACGCCTCGGTGAATGGCGGGCGACGCTCAAACCGGTGTTGCTGGCGCTGTATCGACGGGCGTATGCCTACGACGCGGCATACGCCCAGGCCCACGCCAGTGCAATGACTTACGGTCAGGCACCGGCCAACGTCGCCATGATTGCCGAGCACTTTGGCGATGCCGAGGCGTTTGCCGTGTATTACGCGCAATTGAATACCGAAGCCAACGCCACCGCGTTTGCCCAGGCCCACGCCAGCGCCAACGCCGAAACTTCAGCCCGGGCCTTCGCCGCTGACGATGCGCAAGCGTACGCGCATGTCTGCGGTGCATCGACGCGGGTGTATGCCCGGGCCTGCGCGCAGACCGATGAACAACGCCGTGCACTGTTCAACGACTTCGCCGAAGGGCTGTGCCTGCGCATGGCAACGCTGCAATCCCATTCAACAGGAGAACGACATGAGTGACTCACAGCTGCAATTCGATGTGGTGATCAATGGCCAAGGTCAGTATTCCCTGTGGCCCGTGGGCAAGCCGATGGCCAACGGCTGGAGCGAGGCGGGGATGCGCGGTGAACGCCAGATCTGCCTGGAATACATCAATGAACACTGGATCGATATGCGCCCGCGCTCGCTGCGAGAGAGCGTGTCGCAATAATCGTTATCGCACTCGTCCGCTGGGGAAGTGGGTATAGGGCGCTTCAATAAAAAGGTGAGGGAACATGGATCAATTGGCACTCAAGGCAATCGAGCGCATCGCCGCACAACAGCGCGCGCCGTATCATCACATCACCGTCGACCGGATCACGCCGGTCATTGGCGCCGAGGTCGCCGGCGTCGATCTTTCGCAACCGCTGAGTGACGATCAGCTCTCAGAAATCCGCCGGGCTTTTCTGGAAAACCACGTGCTGGTGTTTCGCGATCAGCATTTGACGGTGCAAGAGCACAAGGCGTTCGGCTGTCTGTTCGGCGAACTGCGTGCCTTGCCGGTGGAGGACATTGACGGCGATGACCCGGAACTGGTGGAGATCCGCGCCAATGCCCAATCACGCTACGTCGCCGGTGAAACCTGGCACACCGACGGCACGGCCGATGTCGCGCCGTCCCTCGGCTCGATGCTGTACATCAAGGAAACTCCGGCCATTGGCACGGGTGGCGATACGTTGTTTGCCAACATGCACCTGGCGATCGAAATGCTGTCGCCGGCAATGCAGCAGTTTCTCGGTGAATTGACCGCCATCCATGACGGGGCGATTCCGTGGAAGGGCTATCAGGCGCCGGCCAACCTGCCGAGGACTGAGCACCCGGTGGTGGTTCGTCACCCTGAAACCGGGCGCAAGTCGTTATTCGTCAATTCCGGGTTCACTTCGCACATCGTGCAGTTGTCCGGTGGCGAAAGTCAGGCGCTGCTGAACATGCTGTTTGATTTGGTGGCCCGAGAGCCAGTCCTCAGTTGCCGCGTACGCTGGGCGCCGAACACCTTGGTGTTCTGGGACAACCGCTGCACCCAGCACCATTCGGTCTGGGATTATTTCCCGCATTCGCGCTACGGCGAGCGGGTCACGATTCTGGGGACGCAGCCCAAGGCTTGATCCCCCCGAGGCACGTCTGTGGGCGCAAGCTCACTCCCACAGATGTCCCCGCCTCTAGAGGCCATGCTCCAGCAACTGCTCGACGATCAACTCACCAAACGCCAGATTGCCGTGCAACGGGTCATCCACTTCGCAGAACGCCGAACGCTGGAAACCCTGCTCATCGTTCGCCGCCGCGCGCACGTCGATCAGCTCGACGCCGAGCCCCTGCAGACGCTTGATCAGCAGCGTCTGAGCGGCCATGAACACTCGCGGGTCGGACAGCTCCGGTACCCGTTGCGGCGGTAACACGGCGAACACCTTGAGGTTCATCGCCAGTGCCTGCTCATAGAATGCCAACGCCGACCGGGACAGGGTGTCGACGATGGATTCGAACAACGGTCCTTCAAGAAATCCCGCGTCAAACTCACCCTCTGGCGTCTGGTAACAGGTCCAGTTCGGCGCTGTGGCGAGGTAGTGCAGACTCAGGCCGATTGTGCTCACCAGCGGCACGCCGACCTTCGCCAATTGCGGCGTTTCGAAGATGTCGAGGGCCTGGCGATACAGGCGTTCCATCTCGCCATCCCTGAAGACCACGTCATTGCGGGTGATGCTGAAGAAATCGACGGCGAAATCTCTTCCGGTTCCCAGCGGGCCACCGCCGAAAGGCACCTCACGGGCCTGCGCCGCTTTGCCGATGACGCCGGCATGGGAGTCACCCAACAGCAGAAACCTAGGCGTAGTAATCGAGTACGGCGTCTTCACAGACAAGATCCTCGCTGGACACGCAAGTGGAGGGAGCAGAGGCGGGCGCTTGCACTGACTGGACGGCGTCGAGCCCGGCGAAAAACTGCTGCATGACGAACGCCACACCCTCTGGCGTGACTTCTCGCTGGTTGGCCTGGTAGAAGCCGCCCTTGAACGGTGTGCCGGTGATGATTTCGTAGGACGGGAAATAGTCGACGTCGTGCAGGTCTTCACACAGTTGCCCGGCGACGGCGCGCAGCACCGATTTGGAGTAGGTGGTGGCGCTCAACACATGCTGCCCGGTGGCCGTGGCCGTCAGGGGCACTGGCGAAACGGTGAGCAGCAGGCGCAGTTGCGGATTGATCGAGCGCATCAACTCGACTGCCCTGACCATCTCGCCATAGGTGTCGACAAACCCGAAGTTGCGGAACTGGTGGAGCTGCGGATCGAAGGTGCCGCGCACGGTGCCAGGACACATCGGATAGAGCGCAGAAGTCTGGCGATGTTGCCAGCCTTCGGTCAGACCAAGCGTGAACACAAACACCTTGGCGCGGCGCAGGGCGGTGCGAATGGCGTCCAGAGTAGCTTCGCGCGACGCGAATAACGCCTCTTCACTGGCAAAGCCCTCAGGCTCCACGGCGGGGCGGAACGGATCGAAGAAACGCCCGTCGTGGGCCCAGGTTTCGCTGTGCGGCACACTCAAGCCCAATGCCCATTCGAGCCATTGGCGCAACATCGCCGGGGTGTACAGATTGCCGGTGCGGAAAGAAAACACCCCATAGTTGTGGGCCTTCCAGTCGACTTCAGGCAACCCGGCCGGGGCAGGCTCGGCGTCCAGCCAATTCATGCCGCGCTCCACCAGCGCCCGACCGATGTGCTGGGCGAAACATGAGCCGGCGGTAACGATGGCGTCCTTGTTGCCGATCTCGAATTCCGGTGTCCACAGTTGATCGATGTCCAGCGCGGGTTTGTCGGCCACGGCCGTGCGCCAGAAGGCGCGGGATGGCAGGCATTGATAGGGATTCACGACGAGAGGCCTCCTGGCGGTTCGCAGAGAAAAAGGATCAGCTGATTTGATAGCGGTAGATCAGGTCATCAAACCACCGGTCACCGATCTGATAGGCCAGCGGCACACGGCGTTCGAAGACAAAACCGCATTTCTCCAGCACCTTGCAGGATGCGACATTACCGTCGGTCACGGTCGACTCCAGCGAGTCCAGGCCGATGGCGGCGGCATAGTCGATGATCGCCCGGCGCGACTCGGTGCCAAAGCCTTTGCCCTGATGCTCCGGCAACAGCAGGCAACCCACTTCGGCATGTCCCGGCGAGAGAATACAGAACCCGGTCACACCCAGTTCCTGCCGACTGGCCTTGTCAATCACCGCCAGACACAACCAGTGATCCGATTGCGGCCCCCACGCCGGCAACCGATGCTCGAAGCCCTTGCGAATTTGCTCCTCGGCAATTTCGCCGAACACATACTGCATGGTCTGCGGTTCGGAATGCAGCCTGAGGAACAACGGCCAGTCAGATTCGACCAGGGTGCGCAGGTCCAGGCGTTCGGTGGTGAGTTCGAGCATCCGCTGCTCCTTGCGTGGGTGGAAAAGGGAAGAGGTTTTTTACTTGTTGTGGGGGGAAAGATCAATGATCCGATATCGGTGCTTGCCCCCCAACCCGAGCCGAAATCCATTCCCGACTGTAAGCCAGCACGCTGTCAGCAATGGCTGTCGGAAAATGGATAAAACCATGGGGTGAAGAGGGCAGCAGGTACACCTCGACAGGCGCCGACTGCGACCAGCGTTCGGCGATGTCGAGGGTGTCATCGCGCAGCGGATCGAGTTCGCCGGCAAACATCAGTGCCGGCGGGAATCCGCTGAAGTCACCGTACAGCGGTGACAACGGTGGTTGCCGGCGCTGTTGGTCATTCAAGTCTGGCGTGAGCATGCGCAGCGCCTCGACCATGCCGGGGCCGTCCAGCACCAGCGTTTCCGGCGGCGCCGCGCGCACGCTCGGCGTTCCGGTCAAGTCGTAGACGCCGTAATACAGCAACGCGCCGCTTACCCGACTGAGTAAGTCGGGCGATTGTTTCAGCGCCAACAACGATGTCGCCGCCAGATGCGCTCCGGCCGATTCGCCAACGACAAT
This sequence comes from Pseudomonas sp. LBUM1652, assembly GCF_059716105.1. Classification (NCBI taxonomy): domain Bacteria; kingdom Pseudomonadati; phylum Pseudomonadota; class Gammaproteobacteria; order Pseudomonadales; family Pseudomonadaceae; genus Pseudomonas; species Pseudomonas sp. LBUM1652. The sequence goes on from NZ_CP166804.1 coordinate 2,940,776, forward strand.
TACCGGCAGATCGGCAAACTCGTGCTCATTGAGCAACCAGCGAGCAGCAGCAATGCAATCTTCCATCACCCCTTCAATGGGCGTCGATACCGCAAGCCGGTAATCCACCGAGACAACTGTCACGTCGCAGGCGTTGACGATGGCAATGTTGAAATTGTCATTCATCTGCGCGTTGCCGATCACCCAGCCGCCGCCATGGAAATCCAGCACAACGCCTTTCGCGCACCCTTTGGGACGAATGATCCGCACGCTGCCCCCGGCAATCGCCTTTCGCTCTGCCTTGAGGCCGTGCTTGCGCAACTTGCTCGCGCCGCCGATCTGACTGACGCGCAGCAGCGCCTGAATCATCCGTGGCAAGACGCGATTGCGGATTTTAAAGCGCGGCAACCAGGCGAGCTTCCGGTTGAAGTCACGCACTTGCGCCAACTCGCGCTCGCCCTGTGGCCACGGCACTTTGCTGCTGCAATCGGTCATCAGCGGTTCTTGATCAAGATGGAAAAATTCAACGCCGCGGCCACACACAGCCACGCCAGATAAGGAAACAGGATCAAGCCGGTGACCAGATCAAGTTGCAAGGCCATCACCACCATCGCCGCGACCACCAACCAGAGCAACGTCAGGATCACCATCGCGGCAAAAACCTGATGCGCCCCGAAGAACACCGGAGTCCACAAGGTATTCAGCGCAATCTGCGCCGCCCATAGCGCCAGCACCGTCTGACTTCCCGGGATCAGGCTCAGTCGGTATCCGGCCCAGGCCAGTAACAGATAGATTAGCGTCCAGGCCACCGGGAACGCCCAGTTGGGTGGCGTGAACGAGGGTTTGCTCAGTGATTCGTACCATTCGCCGGGTTTGAACATGACGCCTGTGGTCGCGGCAGCCGCGCAGGCCAGAAGGAAAATAAAAAAAGTCATCGGCAGTCCTTAGTTTGGGTCAGCTGTTTGAGAGTGTAAGCAGAGGACGCCCCGTGGCGCGAAAAGTTTGGATTGAGCGTGAGATTTCTCTGCTCGCGTCCTGCGCTTCATGCCGTTGAACTAAAAGCCTGACTGAGGCGTCAGGATATTCAGTGCCTCTCTTTTCTCATACGGATGACACCATGCACACCTATCGCCTGGAATACCTTTTCAACGGCGAGCCTCGCTCCCACGTGTTCGAACTCAAGCAACCACAACTGGCCGATTACGAGGCCGCGATGCATCTTCTGGAGCTGCATCTTGGCGATGCGGAAAACAGCCTGATCATGCCCACGGCCGATTCGACGCCCCAGGAGATCCTCAAGCAGGCGGAGCAGGTAGGGATTACACGGATTGAGGTGATCGCGTAAATCGACGATCTGTTGTGAAAGCCGGCAATTGTGCAGGTTCTGCCGCCATCGCGAGCAGGCTCACACCTGCGTTGGGAGTTCCTCGTAGCCTCACAGCAAACTCCACGAAACCCCGACATAAACCCCCATCCCTTCACCCGGCGTAGACCGCGCCGCATCCAGTCCCTTGTCGTCATACCCAGGCGTGACCGTCGCTGCATAGTGTTTGTTGGTCAGGTTGCGCATATCCACCCAGGTCTGCCAGTCGCCTTTGGGTGCGTTGTAGCCCAGCGTCGCGCCGAACAGTGCGTAAGGATCGGCGTAGTAGCTATTGGCGTAGTCCACGGCAACTTTGGATACCAGTTGTGTGTTCATCGCCGCAAAGAACCCCTGCGGCCAGTCATAACGCAGCTCACCTTGGTAGTAATGCATCGGCAAGCCCGGCAAGCGGTTGTCACCGAAGCGATCATCATCGCGATAGTGGAAGTCGCTGAAGGTGTACGCCTGACGCAGGCTCAACTGGCGGCCGTCGGCGGCTGACCAGAGTTTGCTGGTCAAACTGGCTTCGATGCCTTGGTGCACGGTCGGGCTGGCGTTTAACTCGTAGGGCGTTACCGCGTTGGCGTCCGGCAGTACCGAGAGCAATTCGTGACGCACTTGCGCGTAGTACCACGCCAGGCTCCACTCGCCGAGTGCGCTGTCGCCGCGCCCACCGAGTTCGAGGGTGGTGGCGGTCTGGTTTTGCAGTTTGATCGGGTCCTTCTGAGTGCCGGTCGCGGCGCCGTTGCCAGCCGGGAAACGCACGTTTGAGCTGTAAATCAGCGACCACGGGTGCGGTGCTTCGACCGAGCGGCTGAGGTTACCGAACACTTGCACGTCAGGCGTGATCTGGTAGCGCAGGCCGAGGCGGGGCGCGTAGTCCCAGTCGTTCATGCTGGTTTTACCGCCGCCTTCGGGGTAGGTGACTGCATTTTCGCGGCGGGTATAGATGGCGGCGAGGCCGGTGGTCAGCCACAGGTCGTCGGAGATTTCCAGGTCGTTGCCAAAATGCAGAACGGTGTCCGAACCCTGATAAGTGAAGTTGCGCATGCGCGTGCCCGGTGCATAGGCGGCGGTGTTTGGCGCGGTGGGGATGCGCACAAATTCACTGGCGCCGTCGTTGGGCAGGTGTTTGGTCACGCGCAGGCCGACGTTACTGCGGCTCTCCATGCCGAAAAGCGTGTCACGACGCTTGTAATCGAAGGTCCCGCTGACGTCGCTGTAGGCGACCTTCAGACGATTCGGGCCTTCGCGCAGGTCCATCGGATAGTCGTGGTAGACGAGGCCGGTCTGGATGCTTGAGTCGTCGTCAATGTAGAACGTGGTTTTGTTGCCGATGAAGGTGCTGCCCGGTTGCTTGCGGCTGTCATCGCGCGAGACGTAAGCCGGGTTGGCCGCTCGTGGGTCGTGTTCGATGGAGTGCTTGGTCACGCGGCCGGCGAGGTCGTTGTCGGTCTCGCGGTAGCGGATATAGAAGCGCGTTTCCAGATTCGGGTTGAAGCGATAGCCGAAGTTGGCGATCAGGCCTTTGCTCTCGCTGGCGGTGTGGTCCTGATAGCCATCGGCGTTCGAATCGGTCAGCGACACGTAATAATCGAAGTCGCCCAGCACTTGTCCCGAACTGACCTGGCGCTGCTGATAACCATGGCTGCCGGTGGCGTAGCGCACTTGCAGTTTCGGCGCGTCGTAGCCGGTGTGGCTGACGTAATCGACGGCGCCGCCCAGTGCCAGCGCACCGCGATCAAAGCCATTGGCGCCGCGCAGCACTTCAACGTGGTCGACCCACAGGGGTTCGAGCAATTCATAAGGCGTGCCGCCGGGACCAGTCAGCGGCAGGCCGTCGAGCATGGTGTACAGCCCCGAGGCGTGCGCGCCGGGCGCCCGGTTGATGCCCGAACCACGGATCGAAATTTTCACGCCTTCGTTACCGGCCGACTGCGCATAGACCCCCGGCTGATAGGCCAGCACATCCTGATTACTGGCCACGCGACCCTGCAACGGTTGGCGCATGTCGACCACGCTCGTGCAGCCGGGCACCTGATCCATGCGGGCCTTGGCGTCATCAACAGCCGCGTCCGTGCCGCTGCGGTCTTGCGCCGAAATCAGCACCTGCCCCAATTCCAGACCTTGAGTCTCGGCCATGGCCGGACAGGCAAGGGCCAGCCCCAACAACGCGGTGGGCAGGGATTTGGACGCGGGCATCGAGAAAACTCCAGGCAGGGACGGGCAATGAACAGTGCGACGTAATAAAGAACGAAGGAAACACATGGGAATTTGCTTTTCTCGGGTTTCCATCCGTCGACTTCACTGAACCACCGTGACGCCGTGTCTTTCTACCGAGTGAGTCCTTCACGAGATACCCCTATGTTCGATCAGCGCAAGAAAGAATTACTGGCGGCATGGCGCAAACTGGCGACGCAGTCGCAACCGCGGATGGACCCGGAAGAACAGTACGACGAGTTGCTCAAGGCAGCTGATGAGATGGAGGAGCAGGGACTGATCACCAGCGCCGAATGGCGTCAGTTGGTGAGGGATGCGAGCAGTGTGTTCACCCGCGACGAAGGTCGAAGCCACGGTTGATATCAGCGCTATTGCTCAGTGCTGATTCACCTTATAAACCCTCAAGATTCAGGCCGCTCGTGACGCGGCCTTTCTTTTGCTTCGGCTGTGCGCTTCTTGATGTTTGCAACAGACGCGCGAAGGCCACCTTGTCGATCGGGCGACTCATGAAATAACCCTGTACTTCGTTGCATTGATCCTTGCCGAGGATATCCAGTTGCTCCTCGGTTTCGACCCCTTCTGCGGTAACGTTCAGGCCCATGGCTTTGCCCAGGCCGATGATGGCTTGCACCACCGCCCGATCATTGGCGCCGCTGCTGATCGAGGCGATGAAGCGCTTGTCGATCTTGATCCCGTCGAACGGGTAGGCGCGCAGGTAGCCGAGGGATGAATAGCCGGTGCCGAAGTCGTCCATGTTCAGGCGCACGCCCAGTTCTTTCAGCGCGTTCATGGTGGTCAGCGCGCCGTCGGTGTCGTTGAGCATGACGTTCTCGGTGATCTCCAGTTCCAGGCGACTGGCCGGGAAACGCGTCTCGACCAGCACTTCGCGGACATCCTGAACCACATCGGTCACGGCAAATTGCGCCGGGGAAAGATTCACCGACAGCAAAATGTCTTCCGGCCAGGTCAGCGCCGTTTCGCAGGCTTCACGCAACACCCAGCGCCCAAGAGGGACGATCAGGTCAGTCTGCTCGGCCAGCGGAATAAACAGGTCCGGTCCTAGCAGGCCTTTGCTCGGATGCTGCCAGCGCACCAGCGCCTCGACCGAGACGATCTGCTTGCCGTCAATCTTGTAGCGTGGCTGATAGTGCAGGACGAATTCGTTGTGCTTGAGTGCATGACGCAAATCATCTTCCATTTGCCGGCGCGTCTGGATCTGGTCGCTCATGTGCGCTTCGAAATAGCACCAAGTGTTCTTGCCGTCGGATTTGGCCTGATAGAGCGCGATGTCGGCGTAGCGAATCAGCTCGCTCGGCGCGAAGCCATGGCGGCGGCTCAAGGCAATGCCGATGCTGGCGCCAACGTGCAGCGGATAGTCTTCGAACATTACCGGCTGGTGCAGGCTGCCGATCAGGCGGGTGCAGAACTTGTCGATTTCGTGATGGCTGTCCATGCCGTTGAGCACCACCACAAACTCGTCACCACCGAGCCTGGCGACGATGTCGTTGTCACGAGTGCATTCACGCAGGCGCACGGCGACTTCTTGCAGCACCGCGTCACCGGCGGGATGGCCGAGGGAGTCGTTGATCGGTTTGAAGTTGTCCAGATCGATCATCAACAGCGATAGCGCTGGCGAGTGCTCTTTGAGCAACAGCGCATCATCCAGATACCGCGCCAGTTTGTTGCGATTGGGCAGTCCGGTCAGGGCGTCGTGCATCGACAGGTGCTGGATCTGCGCATGGGCAGCGACTTCATCGGTGATGTCGCTGGCGGTACCCCGATAACCAATGACGACATGCTTGTCGAAGATCGAGCGGGCGGACAACCGACAGTGACGCTGCTGGCCGGAGTGGTCGCGGTAGGTGCAACGCAGGTCGCTGGTGTTGCCTTCCTCGGGCAGTTTCCTTAGCCACAATTGCAGTGGCGTGGTGTCGCAAAACAGCAATTCACCAATATCTTGCCCCAGCCAGAAGGTTTGCGGATAACCGGTCACTTCGCTGAACCGCGCGGACAAGTAGGTCAGCGACAGATCTCGATCGACCTCCCAGATCCAGTCCGAAGCGGCTTCCGCCACCGCGCGAAAGCGTTCTTCACTGGCTTCCAGCCCGCGGTTGGCGGCTTCCAATGCCTCGTTCGAGGTCTGCATGACGGCGAAGCTTTGGTCGACGTATTGCGATGAGCGCAAGGCATGCCGAAAGAAATAGGCGGTCAGCAGCATTAACACCACCATCGTCGCGCCGAGGGTAGGCAGCAATGACCCCAACAACTGTTGTCCCGGCCGCTCCATATCGGCAATCAAGCTGTAACCGGTGCTGCCCAGCGGCACCCGGGGGAGGGCCGGGTCAATCGTTTCATCCAGCGCCAGCGTCAGGTTGCTCAGGCCATACTCACTGCCGATCTTGCGCAGTTTGGTGGGAGTGAGCTTGTCGACGAATACCAGCACAGAGGTTTGCTGCGCAGCATCTACCGGCCTTTGATCGTTGGGAATGATTGCCGCCGCTGACACCAGCGCTGGCCAGCCTTCAAACAGTGAATAAGTAGTGAAGGGTTGGGTCAGGTCGGCCTGGGTTTGTACGTTATCCAGCAGCGATGTGGCGCTGACTTCGAGGAAGGCCGAGAGATCGGCCTCAATCATTTGCCCTCGAACCACTGTGTATTTGGTGCGCTCGCGATCGAGTACGAATACGCCGTCATAACCGTCACTGGTGAACAGGGTTTTACCCAGATTCTGCTCGGTGTATGCCCAGTTTGTGTCGACTTGGTTGCTCAGGCGTTCATAGGCCGTTGTCCAGTAGGCATAACTGGTGATGTAGTTCTTCGACGCGGTGATACGGTTTTCCAGGGCGCGGGCTGAATAGAACTTGATTTTGTTGATTTCTTCGCTGTCCAGCTTATCGGCAATTCCGAGCAGGGCGACAGTCGCGGCCATCACCCCGGTGACGAACAATGCGCCGACGGCAATGGCAAGGCGTCGGGTGACCACGCTTTGCCGGGGTGGAGCAGGCGCCGCATAACTGGAAATATCCATTCGCTCGTCCTTGATCCGCAGTCTTCTGAATCTAGAACAATGGCGTGTGCGCGACGTTCAGATTCTTCGTGGTGCAGTGGTCCGAATCTGTAAAAGCGTAGTGAACGTGTTGAGTCTTTGCTCGAATTTATGTGCAGAAATGGGCACCGGCGCACAGTGTGAGGCCCGTGCAGATGGCATGGCGCCGGTCAGCGGCCATTCCCGAAAGCACAAGACTTCCCGCTCAAAAACCGGATAATGGCCGCCATTCGTTTAGCCGTATTCTGGTAATCCCGCATGGAAATCAAGGTCAATTTTCTCGACAACCTTCGACTTGAAGCCAAGTTCGACGACTTCACGGTGATCGCCGATCAGCCTATCCGCTATAAAGGCGATGGCTCGGCACCGGGACCGTTCGACTACTTCCTGGCATCGTCGGCGTTGTGCGCGGCTTACTTCGTGAAGTTGTACTGCGACACCCGCAACATCCCCACAGACAATATTCGCCTGTCGCAAAACAACATCGTCGACCCGGAAAACCGCTACAACCAGATCTTCAAGATTCAGGTCGAACTGCCGGCGGACATCTCCGACAAGGATCGCCAGGGCATCCTGCGCTCCATCGACCGCTGCACGGTAAAGAAGGTCGTGCAGACCGGCCCTGAGTTCATCATCGAAGAAGTGGAAAACCTCGACGCCGATGCGCAAGCCCTGTTGATGCCGCATTCGGGTTCGGAAGCAGGCACCTACATTGCCGGCAAGGATCTGCCGCTGGAGCAGACCATCGCCAACATGTCGGGCATTCTCGCCGACCTGGGCATGAAGATTGAAATCGCTTCGTGGCGCAACATCGTGCCCAACGTATGGTCGCTGCACATCCGCGACGCGCACTCGCCGATGTGCTTCACCAATGGCAAGGGCGCGACCAAAGAAGGCGCACTGGCCTCGGCGCTGGGCGAGTTCATCGAGCGTCTTAACTGCAACTTCTTCTACAACGATCAGTTCTGGGGCGAAGACATCGCCAACGCAGAGTTCGTGCATTACCCGGACGAGCGCTGGTTCAAGCCCGGCCCGAAAGATGCTCTGCCGACCGAGATCCTCGACGAATACTGCCTCAAGATTTATAACCGCGAAGGCGATCTCCTCGGATCGCACCTATACGACACCAACTCCGGCAACACCCAGCGCGGCATCTGCTCGCTGCCGTTTGTGCGCCAGTCCGACCAGGAAGTGGTGTACTTCCCGTCCAACCTGATCGAAAACCTGTTCCTCAGCAACGGCATGAGCGCCGGTAATACATTGGCTGAAGCACAGGTGCAGTGCCTGTCGGAAATCTTCGAGCGGGCGGTCAAACGCGAAATCCTCGAAGGGGAAATGGCGCTGCCGGACGTGCCGCAGGAAGTGCTGGAGAAATACCCAAGCATTCTGGCCGGCATCAAGGGCCTGGAAGAGCAGGGCTTCCCGGTGCTGGTCAAGGATGCGTCTCTGGGCGGTGAATTCCCGGTGATGTGCGTGACCCTGATGAATCCGCGTACCGGCGGTGTATTCGCCTCGTTCGGCGCGCACCCAAGCCTTGAAGTCGCGCTGGAGCGCAGCCTGACCGAGTTGTTGCAGGGCCGTAGTTTTGAAGGCCTGAACGACTTGCCGCAGCCGACCTTCTCGGGGCAGGCCGTAACCGAGCCGAACAACTTCGTCGAGCACTTCATCGACTCCAGCGGTGTGGTGTCGTGGCGCTTCTTCAGTGCCAAGGCCGACTTCGAATTCGTCGAGTGGGACTTCTCAGGCGAAGGCGAAGACTCCAACGCCGACGAAGCCGCGACACTGTTCGGCATCCTTGAGGACATGGGCAAAGAAGTCTACATGGCGGTTTACGAGCACATCGGCGCCAAGGCTTGCCGCATTCTGGTGCCGGACTACTCGGAGATCTATCCGGTCGACGACCTGATCTGGGACAACACCAACAAAGCCCTGCAATTCCGCGCCGACATCCTCAACCTGCACAGCCTGAGCAAAGTCGGCTTGCGTAACTTGGCCCAAGGCCTGGAAAACAGCGAGCTGGACGACTACACCGACATCACCACGCTGATCGGCATCGAGTTCGACGACAACACGCCGTGGGGCAAGTTGACCATCCTCGAGCTGCGCCTGCTGATCTACCTCGCCCTGCAAAAGTACGATCAGGCCAAAGACCTGGTTGAAGCGTTCCTGCAATACAACGACAACACCGTCGAGCGCGGCTTGTTCTATCAGGCCGTGAACGTGGTGCTGGAGATGGAACTGGACGAAGACCTGGAACTGGCCGACTACGAAGCCAACTTCCGCCGCATGTTTGGTAACGAGCGGATGGACGCGGCGATTGGCTCGGTAAACGGTAGCGTGCGCTTCTACGGCTTGACGCCGACGAGCATGAAGCTGGAAGGTCTGGATCGGCATTTGCGCCTGATCGAGAGCTACAAGAAGTTGCATTCGGCGCGGGCTAAAGCCACGGCTTGATCGCCATCAGCTGTGGCGAGGGGCAAATTTCCTCGCCACTTCGAGTGAACGTAATCTTGCGTTCACGCAGGAACATGGGTGGCGGCGTATCTCGCGCTAGGTCTGGCTATCAGGCCTTAGCGCCCGTGCGCCGCGTTAGCCAGTTCCCCGGTATCGACCCGCACAAAAACCGAATCGCCCACCGCCGTCAGCACGTCCCCTGCGAAGACCTCACAGATCACCCGGGTCTTGCGCCCGACTTCCCCTTCGACTTTCGCCCGCAGAGTCAGCGTTACACCCATTGGCGTCGGTTTGATGAACTTGATGCCCAGGTTGCCGGTAACGCAGTCGATGCGGGGCAGGGTGCCGGGCTCGCGGTTCTCTGCACGGTAGTGATAAGCCATTGCCGTCCAGTTGGAGTGGCAGTCGACCAGCATCGCGATCAGTCCACCGTAGACCAGGTCTGGCCAGCCGCAGTATTTGGCGTCCGGCACATGCTCCGCGAGGACGTGCACGCCGTCTTCATGCCAATGGCTCTTTATATGCAGGCCGTGCGGATTGCTACCGCCGCAGCCGTAACAAACGCCTTGCGGCGCGGCGCTGTCTTGCAGTGAGGTGTCGAGGCTGGACATGGGTGTGGTCATCCTGGTGTGGTGAGGCCGGTCAGGCGCATGCGGCATTCGGCGCCGCGCCGATCCGTTATTGCTCGGGCGCAAGCCATGTATCGACGACCCGTCGATCCAGCTCTTCCCAATACGCCATGCCCAATACCCGCGTGGTGTTCAGCCCGCGTAGATAACCGCGCAACTGATGGGCCGTGTCGCGAATCAGCTGTGGATCGGCGCCGTCTTTGTTCAGCAACACGCTTTCGTACTGGACCAGGTATTCAGCCACTCGCTCGCGGAAATCGGGCAGAACGGCGTCGCGGATCAAGTCAAACGTTCTCAAGGAGGCTTCCTCATTCATCTTTTTCTAGTTGTGATTGAGTGTGTATCAGTCTGCACGTCGGGCAACTATTGCTAGAAGTAATAGTGACCATCAAGAAACGCAAGTTCTGCTTTGTCGGCAATCGGCGGAAAATCGCCTCCATTGAACACGCAGCCAAGGAATTTGCGCGATGAAAACTCTGACTCGACTGGCCCTGGTCGCCCTGCTGATGGGCGCTGCCGCTGCACCGACCTACGCAGATGACGCCCGGTCGTGTCACTTTCAAACCATTACCGGCAGCAGCGCGACGTTGCAGCATTCGCAAACCGTCGGTGTGCTGTACAGCGAAAACACCTTGGACAACCTGCAATACCTCGAGCGCTACCATGACATGGCGGTCAACGGCGCGAAAGATGCGCTGGACTCGCGGATTCGTGAAGCCTTCGTCAATAGTTCCGATCCGGAACTGGCGATTGACTGGTTGATGAGTTCGTTGCAGCAGCAGTTCTTGTCCGTGACCGTTTACGACAGCCTTGATGCCTTGGTCCAGGCTCATCCGGATGTGGTGGTCAAGCTCGACACCTTCAACCGCCTGATGACCCAACGCAATAGCCTGGTCGAAGCGCGTTTCACCGCTCGCTTCTACGACGCCGACCTGCAATACATCGGCAAGGCCGAAGGTGCCGTGGAAAAGCAGCTGCCTTCTGCCTGGGTGCAGAACCAGGCAGCGCCGCACATCGCCGCGCAGATCGAGAAGCAACGCGACTTGCAACTCAACGCACTGAAGCAATTCGACAGCTCGCTGAAAGCGCTGGTGTCGGCAAGCTGAACACTTAAAACATAAATGGCGACGGCGGCGCCGTGAAGCTGGACCGTTGCCGGTTGAACCGAACCTTTATTTTCAGGATTACACCGATGCGTCCTTTATTCGTGCCTGCCATGGCTTTTGCTTCCTTGTTGCTCGCCGGTTGCGCCTCCGCACCGAACGACCCGACGCTGACCTTGCAGACCAGCAAGACGCCCGCGCAATACGCCGATTGTGTTGTGCCGAAACTGCAGGGCAGTGCGATGAACCCGACCGTCTCGCAAACCCAGCGCAGCTACCGGATCGTGGTGCCGAGCAAGGTGGCGGCGGACAACGTACTGGAAGCCTACAAGGCCGGCAATGGCGGCAAGGTGTTTCTCTACGAGCGTCACCTGCTGGCCTCGAACTTCATGCCATCGAGTTTTGAACGGGCAGCTCAGGATTGCATCTGATTTCGCCCGGTAAACGTATCTGACAGAGCTCCTTTGGTTGGCCGCAACCAACCAATTCTTTGCCCCGCGCCTTCACTCGGTCGCGGGGCTTTTTTTTGCCCGAAGTAGCCTCTCAACCCTGTGGCGAGGGGATTTATCCCCGATGGGCGCGCAGCGGCCCTTTCTTTTTGGGCTGCTACGCAACCCATCGGGGATAAATCCCCTCGCCACAGAGCCCTTGATACGGTGATTTTCCACACACAGGAAGACAGGTTGCCTGGCTCCTGTAACATGTCATCTCTCACTTCCCCACGAGCATTGAAAATGGACTCTCACTCGATTCTGGCGTTTACCGTGGTTGCCGCGATTGCCATCGCCAGCCCGGGCCCCGCGACACTCATGGCGATCAACAACAGTCTTGCCCATGGACAGCGCAGCACAATCTGGTCATCGCTGGGCAATGCCAGTGGCCTGTTTTGCCTGTCGGCCGCCGCAATGTTGGGGTTGGGTGCTTTGCTGGCCAGTTCCGAGTGGCTGTTCAATGCGGTGAAGATCATCGGTGCCGGTTATCTGTTCTACCTCGGGGTCAAGCAGTTGTTCAGAAAAGGCCCGATGCTGCCGGAAGGTATCGAGGGTGCCGCGAACAAGCCACGACCGACTCGCGGCAAGCTCTACAAGTCGGCTTTCCTGACGGCAGTGACCAACCCCAAGGCGACGATGTTTTTCACGGCGCTGTTCCCGCAGTTCATCGATCAGGGCGCAGCGTTGCTGCCGCAATTTCTGATCCTCACCTCGATCTTCATGGCGTTGTCAGTGTCGTCGTTGAGCGTCTATGCGGCGCTGGCGTCCCGGGCCAAGGGCGTGTTGACTCGCCCGGCGCTGTCTCGTTGGGTGAGCAGGGTGGTGGGGACGACGTTCATCGGTTTCGGTGCGGCGATCCTGACGATGCGCCGGCAGGCGGCATAAACGCGGGGCGTCAGCTCAAACCCATTTGAACTGAGCCGGGAATCGCGCTATGAAGCGGGTTCCTGATTGGATGTCTGATGTGACGCTCAGGCTGCCGTTGTGCGCCGTCGCGATCTGCGACGCGATATAGAGCCCCAGTCCCAGCCCTTCATCGCGCTGCCCGGCTTCGGATCGGGAAAAAGGCTCGAACAACAGTGGCATCAACTGCGCTGGAATCGGCGTGCCCTGGTTGGTCAGCGAGATGACGATCTCGTTGTTCTCGGAACAGGCGTTGAGGATGATCGGTGTGCCGGTTGACCCATGAGTGACCGCGTTCCCCAGTAAATTGGAGAGCAATTGGCTGATGCGCAAAGTATCGCAATAGACACCTGCCGGTATGTCCAGCGCATGCACGAACGTTGCCTGCGGATGGGAAGCCTGGACTTCTTCTAGTGTCAGCAGCAACGTCTTCTGCAAGTCATCCACTAACTTTCGCTGCACCGGAATCCCGCCGCCCAGCCGTCCCCGGGCAAAGTCGAGGATGTTCTCGATCAGCACGCCCATGCGCACAGAGCTGTGGCGGATCGCCGCAAGCAAATTGAGCGAACGCTTGTCTTCGGTTTTGCTTTCGAGCAAGTCGGCGCTCATGCGAATGGCGCTCAGTGGCGTGCGCAGGTCATGCCCCGGTACCGCGATGAATTGCTCGCGCAGCCGGCCAAGCTCATTGGCCGTGTCCAGAGCGGTTTTGGTGGCTTGAAGATGGCTTTGAGTGTCGAGACTCATGGCAATCAGTTGGGCAAAGAGCGTGAGCGTCTTGGCGATGGCGGGTTCTTCAATATTCGCCGGGACCGAGTCGATGGCGCAAAGCGTGCCGAAAAAATCACCGTTGGCTTTCACTATCGGAATGGAAATATAGCTCTCCAGTCCATAGGTTTTTGGCGTGTGATGCTGTGAAAACACCGGGTGGGCACTGGCATGGCCAAAAATCACCGGCTGTTGGTGTTGCCGGATCTCGTGACAGATGGTCGATTCGAGGACCAGCTCGCCGCCAGGCTTGAGTCCGAAATCGATCGAGTCGTCGACTGCGCACGCGACCCAGTTCTTATCGGTTACGCGAGCAACCGCAGCGAAGCGCATGCCAGTGAGGTGTTTGACCATGCTCAGGATCACGGGCACCGCGTCAATGCTGCGGATGGCGTCGATGTCTGCGGCAAATTCTGGAGGGGGCATGGGGCGGCACTTCGAAATGATCTCGCTCAGAGACTATCTCTAATTGCCGAACATGACTAATTGGTGAGGCAAAAAAGGGTGCCGCGGATTTCCCGGGCGCCCTTTGCGGCTGTGCCGAGGGTGTTAAACCACTCAGAACTTGTATTTGGCGGTCAGCATGTAACTGCGCGGATTGCCGTAGTTTTCGGTAGAGCCCCACGTGACGTCGGTGCCGATGGCGGAGTAGTAGACACGATCAAAGATGTTGTTCGCGTTGACCTGCAGATCCAGGTGTTTATTGACTTCGTAGCCAGCCATCAAGTCGGTAATCGCGTAACTGCCCTGTTCAAGGCGATAGCTGCCATTGGTCAGCGCGATGTCGTTGTACATGCGGCTTTGCCAGTAGACGTTACCACCGACGCGGAATTTTTCCAGTGGCCCCTGGAGGCGGTACAGAGTGGAGACTTTGAACAAGTGCTCAGGCGTGTCGGTTTCGAAACGCTGATTATTGTTAGCTGGGTCTGCGTCCTTGATGTAGTGGGCGCGGGTGTAGGTGTAGCCGGCGCCGACCTGCCAGTTTTCCGTGAGTGCGCCTTGCAGTTCAAGATCAATGCCTTGGCTGCGGACTTTGCCAGATGCGTTGTAGCAGGTCATGACCGGGCAACCCAACTGATTTTCCGACAGGGTTGAGCGGTTGGTCTGATCCATCTGGAACACGGCCAGACTGGCGTTAAGTGCACCGTTGAAATATTCGCCCTTGATGCCGACCTCGTAGTTTTCACCCACGATCGGCTCCAGCAGCTTGCCGGAGATATCTTTCTGGGTTTGTGGCGTGAAGATGTCGGTGTAGCTGGCGTAAACGGAGTAGTGGTCGTCGAGTTTGTAGATCAGGCCGGCATATCGCGTCAGGTTGCGGGTGACTTTGTAGTCGCCATCGCCAGTGCGGTCATCGTTGTCATACCAGTCCAGGCGGCTGCCGAGGATCAGCGTCAGCGGATCGGCCAGACTCAGGCGGGTGGTCAGGTAAACGGCATCTTGTGTGGTGACGTTGCGGGTTTTGCCGTCACGCACAAAATCGGGTTTCGGCGCCCCGATTGGCCACGCGGTGGTGTAGGGATCGTATTCCTTGGAGGTCGCATCGTAGACACGGTTGCTGGCACCCACGACCAGTTCGTGGGTGCGGCCGAAGGCTTCGAACGGGCCGCTGGCGAACGCATCGAAAGCGGTCTGCTTGTCGGTGTTGTGCGATTGGTACGCCGTGGTTTCCAGAGGACCGGCGTAACGCGACAGGTAAGTGCCTGAGAATTCACCGTTCAGTGTCGAGGACGAACCGGCTACGTGGAGTTTCCAGTCGTTGTCGAAGCGGTGTTCGACTTCACCGAAGACCGTGTCGATCTGCAGCTTCTTGTTCTCCCAATCGGAGCCACCGTAGGTGGAGCGGGGCAGATCGAGGTGGTGGCCGTTGGTGCCGATCGGCAAGCCGCCCCAGAAATAGTTGGTCTGTTCGTTCTGACGGGAGAAACCCAGGGTCGCGGTGGTGCTGTCGCTCAGGTCGGCTTCACCGATGGCATAGAACAAACCGTGATCGTTTTCTTCTTTGTCGCGGAAGCTGTCGGCGCCCTGATAGGAACCCACAACACGGCCACGCAACGTGCCGCTTTCGTTCAGTGGGCCGGAGGCGTCGATCTCGCCGCGGTAATCATCCCAACTGCCCGCTGCGCCGGTCAGCGTCACTTGCGGCGTGAATGTCGGGCGTTTGCGCACCATGTTGATTGCGGCAGACGGGTTGCCAGCACCGGTGACGAGACCGGTCGCACCGCGCACGATTTCAACCCGGTCGAACATTGCCAGGTTCGGTTGCACCGCCATCGTGTACGGCGAATAAGAACTCGGCAGGCCGTCGTACATGATGTTATCGATGTCGAAACCGCGAGACTTGTAGGTCTGTCGGCCCGGACCGCCGGCCTGACTGAGGAATAACCCCGGCGTTGCCCGCACCACATCGTTGATGCTGGTCATGGCCTGATCGTCCATGCGCTGGCGGGTGATGACGGTCACTGCCTGAGGCGTTTCGCGCAGGGTCAGCGACAGCTTGGTCGCGGTCTGCATCGGGCCGGTGGTGTAGGACTGCGAACCCTCAGTGGTGCTGCTCATCTGCGTGGCGCCGATTTCGGTCGCGCCGAGTTCCAGCGTGGTCGGTGCAACGGCGTTTTCAGGCGTGGATGTCGCAGCCTCGTCAGCCATGGCAGGCGCGATGCTGGCCGCGCAGATAGCCAGTGCCAACAGGTTAGGTGAAAGATTCGAGCGGCGGTGAATGGTGTGAAACGACATCAATCTGCTTCCCCAAATGATACGAAAACGAATCCAGTGCAAGTGCTTGTAGGAATTATTCGCATTAGTGTGTCAGATGGTTCCGCTCGAAGAAAGCTGTACGGCTCAGATAGTTAACAAGATTTTCACATCTGCGCGGGTGCGCAACATCGGGAAGTCCACCGAGCTAGAGCGGTCGGCGGGTGTTGGCAGGCTGGGGAGGTCTGGATCGAGGGTCAACGCAGCGCCTGAAATGGCGCTGCTATTGAGATGGCGTTACGAGTGGGAGAGAGGGGCGTTCAGGTCATCGGCCTGATGACGTTCAGGCACCTGAGTCGCCTCATCGCCCCATGTCCGATTGACGCGCAACCCGCGAACGACCGCAGGCCGATTGGCTATCTCCTCTGCCCAGCGCTGTACATGGGTGTACTCCTGCGCCGAAAGGAACTCTGCCGCCGAATACACATTGTTGCGCACCAGTTGGCCATACCACGACCAGACCGCAATGTCGGCAATGGTGTAGCTGTCACCGGCAAGGTAAGGGCTTTCGGCGAGGCGCCGATTGAGCACATCCAGTTGTCGCTTGGTTTCCATGGTGAAGCGATTGATGGGGTATTCCATTTTCTCTGGTGCATAGGCATAGAAGTGCCCAAACCCCCCGCCCAGATAAGGCGCCGAGCCCATCTGCCAGAACAGCCAGTTGAGGGTTTCGGTGCGTCCAGCCGGATCCTTGGGCAGGAAGGCGCCGAACTTCTCCGCGAGATAAAGCAGGATCGAACCCGACTCGAAGACACGAACCGGTGGCTCGACGCTGTGGTCGAGCAGCGCGGGAATTTTCGAGTTCGGATTGATATCGACAAAACCGCTGGAGAACTGATCGCCCTCGCCAATGCGGATCAGCCATGCGTCGTATTCGGCGGCGGTATGCCCCAGCGCCAGCAACTCCTCAAGCAGGATGGTCACCTTCACGCCATTGGGGGTGGCCAGCGAATAGAGCTGCAACGGGTGCTTGCCGACTGGCAGCGTTTTCTCATGCGTCGGCCCGGCAATCGGGCGGTTGATGCTGGCGAACTGGCCGCCGGACGGCGCTTCGTTTTTCCAGACCTTGGGCGGAACGTAGGGCGCTTTACTCATGAAATTGGCCTCGTCGATTGCTGGCTGAGATGGAGTGAGATAGATACCGTATGGAAAAATGTTGGCGGGTGCCAGTGAAGTCCGGTTATTTCACGTTGCCGGCAGACCTGTCCAAAAACTCGGTAATCAGCGCAATCGTCTGCGCCTGGATCACCGGGCGTGGACGTCCGCCGTCGCCATCGGTGCAGATGATGCCGTCACCGGGGGCGTCTTCTTCGAGCATTGCGATCGCGCCGGGTTTGCACAGCGACAGAAAACTGAAATGGCTGGCGTCGCTGATCTCGACATACTGGCTGGAGGTTTTCGGCAGACGCTTGGCCAGGTCGGCGGATTCCAACTCGGCGGGTAAGTCTTGGGACGGCACGCCTGCGGCAATCACCAACACCGGCACTTGCAGCGCCGCGAGGCTGTCATCGGTGAAGCCGCGTGACAGGCCCAGATCCAGCGAAACCACGGCCGTCACGCGCTTATCGCGTAAATCGGCGGCCAGTCGAGCCTTCGATGCCGGGTTGCTGGCGGGATTCATCTGTTGGTAAACCGAGCAACTGGCCAGTTGCGAATGGACTTTGCATTCCCGTGCATAAAGCTCTGTGTCGAAACGAGCGCCGGCGATTTCCAGGCCGGTCCAGCCGCCCAGTGAGTGGCCCGCGACGGCAATACGACGCTGCGCGACTGCGCCGAACTTTTCCGGTTGAGCCGTCACCGCATCGATGGCTCGGCTGATGTCCACGGGGCGCTGCCATAACTGCGCCGCCGCTTCAGGGCTGCGGTCATGGGTGGTACTGCCGGGATGATTGACTGCCGCGACGATGTAACCCTGCTGCGCCAGTGAACTGGCCAGCCACGCCTGGTTGCCCCAATTGCCGCGGTAACCGTGGGAGAGCACCACCAATGGATGCTCGCCGCTGACGGGTGGCGCATTGTCGACAGCCAGGACACCGACAAACGCCGGATTGTCGGCGATCAGTTTTGGTGTGGCAGTGCTTGCACCGGCGGGGTACCAGACGACCATTTCCAGCGGGCGTTCATTGTTCGCGTCCGGCAACTTGAGGCTCTGGAAACCGATCGGGTTTTCGTCAGCGAATGCGCTGGTGCTCAGGCAAATGAGCAGCAGAGAACCGAGGGCTTTTTTCATTGTTTTTATCTTCCGTGATGGGGCCGATTGGCGAGGTGGACTTTGCCTCAACCCGAGCGTTTCAGCGAGTGTCTTCGAGCGCCCCGGCGACAATTTCCTCTATCGGCCAGCGTACGTTCAAATGCTCCGTCAAATAATCCATGAAGGCCTTGGCCTTGCCGGTCATCGCCGCACGCTCCTGCACACAGGCGTAAATCTCCATCGGCTCGACCACCGCGTGTGTTGCGTTATCGCGCTGTTCGAACAGCGGCAGCAGTTGGCCGCTTGCCAGATAAGGTGCAGCGACGAATTCTGCCAGCCGAGTAATCCCCGCGCCGCTGATTGCCATCTGCGTCAGTGCGTCGATGTCGTCGCTGATGGCGGTGGCATTGATGCTCGCGTCGTAACGCTGGCCGTCACGCAGAAAACTCCAGCGCAAAAAGCGTCCGTCCAGCGGGTAACGAAACGCCAGGCACGCGTGGTTTTGCAGATCGTCCGGCGATTGCGGTACGCCGGCGCGCTCCAGATAAGCAGGGGCTGCGCAGAAGATGAAGGGCAAGGAGACGATCTTGCGCGCAACGATGCCATCTTCCAGTTGTGGCTTGATCCGCAGGCTCAGATCGATGCCGTCCTGGATGTGGTTGATCTTGCCGTCGGTGGTCGACAACTCAATGAGCAGACGCGGGTGTTGTGCGGCGAAGCCGGCGATCAGAGGTGCCAGCACATGGCGTCCAAACGCAGCGGTGGAAGCGATACTCAGTCTGCCTTGCAGTTCGGTTTCTTCATCGCTGATCGAGCTTTGCGCCGACTCCAGATCCGCCGCGATGCGCTTGACCTTGTCGTAATACACCGCGCCGTTTTCAGTCAGCGCCATGCTGCGCGTCGTGCGTTGCAACAGGCGCACGCCCAGGTGTGCTTCCAGCCGATTGATCGTCTGGCTCACCGCTGCCGCACTGACGCCCAGAGTTTTCGCGGCGCCGACGATGGAACCCGATTCCACCACTTTGATAAAACTGGCAATCGCCGCAAACAGATTCATCCATGGCCTGCGCAATAGGGGTTGATTCGTAAGTTCTGCTTTATAAAGCACCTACGGGTAGCCGTCTAGTTGAGGGCAATCGGCTTTGCTAAGGTGCCCGCTCCCTGTCAATGGATGGAAAAGCCATATGAATCAAAGAACGAGCTCCGATGCCTTGTACGTCAACCGGCGCAAGCTGTCAGCGCGTGCGACACCCTATGTGTTCGCGTTGTATATGGCGACAATCATGGCGTTCCTCATGTCGTTGGTGATCACGGCCTCCAACTCCGGCATTGATAACAACTACCTGAGTAATACGTTGCATGCCTATAAGCTGGCGATGCCGGTGGCATTCCTGTGCATCCTCGTCGTGCGGCCCATCGTGATCAAACTGGTGGCGTTGACTGTGCATCCGCACCTCCCGCGCTGACCTGTTCCCGGACAATCAATCGAAACTTCGCCGTCAGCCCAACTGTCCAGACCCTTACACCTCCCGGCGGATGCGCTGCCGGGAATGCTTCATGCACCGGTGAAGGACGAGGAACAAGATGACGACGACAGTAGGAGATTTTCTGGTTGAGCGGCTCAGCCAATGGAGCGTCACGCGGATTTTTGGATACCCGCAAAAAATAACCCCCAGCACCGGGACACGACCTCTATAGGAGCTGCCGCAGGCTGCGATCTTTTGATCTTGAAAAACAAAGATCGCAGCCTGCGGCAGCTCCTACATTGGAAAACGGAGATACCCATTTGTTTTTCATCGGCTGTGCAGGCTGGAGTCTTGGACTGGGGTGAGGGGGGAAATCCAATTGAGTCCGCGAACCTCAATTCCCATCCGCCACCTTGCGCTCAATCTCATCGATCTTGCGCTGCAACTCCTCGGCATCCTGCTCTTTGACAGGAGTCGACGATGGCGTGACGATATCATCCACCGTCTTGGTGTCATCGTCCCTGTCCTCAAGATCTCGCTCTACCACATTCACTGGTCTGCCGGACGTATCGGTAGGCGGGGCGTTCGGGGGTTTGTTGTCGTTGCTGTTCATATCGTTGACCTCCGTGGGTGTAAACATTGGAGGAGGGGCCGCGGCGAGCGTTCGATCTTTTTCAGGGGCAGTGAATTAACGGCATATAAACTTTGCGCGAGACCAATGGCCCAATCTGTCCAATCCCCAAGTTCCCGAGACGTTGCAGGGGAGGGTGCGATTTTCGAATCTCACTCCCGAACAATTGATGGGAGAACTGGCGCAACAGGGTGTGCAACAGGTCTATGTTGACGGCGGGCTGGTGGCGCAGCCGAGTTCCCGGGTGCGGTCATAGCGACTCCTATTCACAATCAGCCCTTCAAGCAGTGGGCATTTTTTTCATGCCTCGCATCGGATCATCTAAGAGACGAAACTGCTCAAGCATGAAATCCAGCAGTAACCGTGTTGAAGGCAGCATCCCTTGCCTTGTCGCAAATACGGCGTGAATCATTTCTGTTCTGGGTGCCCAGTCCGGCAAAACCACGGCCAGTTCCCCGCGCTCGATGTAGTCGTGTACCAGTGACATTGGCATTTGTGCGACGCCGATGCTGTCGATAGCCGCGCAGCGCAACATCGGCAGGCCTTTGGTAATGAGCTGTGGTCGATGTTGCAGGGTGAATTCCGAGCCATCGTCATGGAACAGCGTCCAGTTGTAGTCTCGCTGTGGACTGCCGTGATGAACGCTGGGAAAGCGCGCTAGATCTTCTGGTCCGTCTGGTGTGCCCAAGCGGTTCAAAAGCGTTGGACTGGCGACCAGGCATTGCGGCCGTTGCGACATGACGCGGCTTACCAGATTGGAGTCCTGAAGTGGCAGGGGACGAACCCTCAATGCCAGATCAATACCCTCGGCAACCACATCGACCTGGCGATCACTGGCTTCCAGGTGCACTTCCATGCGTGGGTACATGGCCATGAACCGCGTAATGATCGCGCCAACACATTCCTCCAGCAGCACCGTCGGACAGGTGACACGCAGCACGCCACCCGGCTCGGTGTGGGTCATGGCAATCGCTGCTTCTGCGGCTTCGGCTTCCTTGAGCATTGCGCGGCAACGGTCGTAATAGGTCTGCCCCAGTTCCGTCACCGAGAAGTTTCGGGTGTTACGGATGATCAGACGCACACCAAGCCGTTCTTCGAGCTGCGCGATGCGCCGGCTCAGGTTGGATTTAGGAATACCCAGCGCACGTGCGGTGGGCGCGAAACCGCCGTGGTCCACCACCATAACGAAGTACTGAAGGTCATTGAGATCCAGCACGGTCGAAATCCATTCAGTCAGAAGGCGCCAACTATACAAGGCTGATCGTTCCTTGTATGGGAATCAGCAGCCCGTTTTTTGCGACTACCGCGCCTGGCAACGGGGGCTTTAGATTGCGGCCGTTGAACGACCGCCTCGGCGTGGCCGGCAAGCGGTATCCACTCAAGTCACCCGTAGAAAATGGACGTTAAATGACGATCGATGAAAAGGTTTTCGACTTCGTGATTCTGGGCGGCGGTTCTGCCGGCGCCGTGTTGGCGGCGCGGCTGTCGGAAGACCGCCAGTGTAATGTGCTGTTGGTCGAGGCGGGGCGGGCGTTTGCGCCGGATGAGTACCCGGAACAAAGCTACAGCAGCAACGTCATCGCCGCCAATGGCGATGCCCGCTATGAATGGGGCTATTTCGCGACACCGATCGAGCAGCCGCAGGCCGTTTATGCACCACGGGGCAAACTGCTCGGCGGTAGTTCGGCGATCAACGGCGCGGTCGCTTGTCGAGCGTTGCCTTTCGACTTCGCCCGTTTTACCGCCAAAGGTCTGAAGGGTTGGAGCTTTGACGAGGTGCTGCCGTACTACAAAAAGATGGAGCGCGCGCCCCACGGCGACGATAGATGGCATGGTCGTAGTGGGCCGTTGCCTATTCACCAGATGTCCCTGGACTATATCACCCCGGTACAGCGCGCGATGCTTGAGGCCGCATGGGCCTGTGGCGCTAACAAAGTGGATGATTTCAATAACCCCTTGGCCAACAACGGCGCGGGTCCCAACCCGATGAACGTGATCAATGGTGTCCGGGTCAATACCGGCATGGCGTACCTCACCCGTGAAGTGCGCGCCCGTGAGAACCTGCACATTCTGGATGAAACACTGGTCGATAAAATCGAGATCAACCACGGCAAGGTTCAGTCGGTGAAATTGGCTGACGGGCAGCATGTCCACGGCCAGGAGGTGATTCTAAGCGCGGGTGCTTACGGCTCGGCGGCCATCCTGCTGCGGTCAGGGATCGGGCCCCGTGCCGATTTGCAAAAGTTGGAGATTTCGGTGGTCAAGGACGCCCCGGTGGGCATGCGATTGCTGGATCACGCTTTTTACTGGATGAACTTCAGTGGCCAGTCATCGTTGAAAGGTCAGGATCATCCAGTGATCGGCGCGCAACTGTGGACCCACTCTTGCTTTGCCGGCTCCGACAAAGAACTCGACATTGGTATTTCACCCTCGCACTTGCTTGACCCTGCCAGCAGCCCGACCGGCGTTGCTTTTTCGCTGGGGCTGGAACTGATGCACTGCACCTCCCACGGCCGTATTCGCCTGAACAGTCGCGACCCGAATGTGGCGCCGATCATTGAGCTCAACCACCTGACCACTGAGGAGGACATGAACCGCATGGTCGAGTGTTTTCGCCTGGCCCGGCAACTGGCCCGGACCGAGCCGCTAAAAAGCCTGATCGTGGAAGAGTTGTATCCCGGCCCGTCGGTGGACAACAGCGACGAGCAAATTCGCCGTGCACTGGCGACTGGTGTGGGCACGTTGCAGCATCCGTGTTCAACCGCGCCGATGGGTTTGCCGGATGACCCCGACGCGGTGGTTGATGAACAGGGCCGGGTTTACGGGGTAGCGGGGTTGCGCGTCATTGATGCGTCAATATTCCCGGAGATCCCGCTGATCAACCTCAATCCGACCGTCATCATGATGGCGGAAAAGTTGTCCGATACCCTCAAACAATATCGTGCATCAGCCTGAACCGTCATGGAGGCCTGCGCACCGGTTGCGCAGGTTTTTTCTGTCTCTCTGGATCTATAACTTGAACAAACTCTGTGAGATGCATTCTTTTGTGACGGTGGTCGACACCGGCAGTATTTCCGAAGCCGCCCGGCGCCTGGGCACGGCCAAATCAATGGTCAGCCAGCGGCTGCAGCAACTGGAAAAACGTCTGGGCAGTATTTTGCTGGAACGCGGACGGCACGCACGCCTGACTGAGTCGGGCGAGGTGTTCTACCGCTATTGCGTGCGCATCCTGTCGGAGGTCGATGATGCTGAAGACGCGGTTCTGGCGTTCCAGTCGAGGTTGCACGGAAGCCTGCGACTGGCCGCACCCATGGCGTTCAGTATTCGCTATCTGACGCCCATTCTGTCGTCGTTTGCCGTGCGCTATCCGCAGTTGCAACTTGACGTAGAGTTTGACGACCGCCATGTCAATCTGCACGAAGAGCGTTTCGACGCGGCCATTCGCATCGGTGAGTTGCCAGACTCCTCGCTGGTGGCGAAAACCATCACGCCCAATCGCCACATCATTTGCGCCAGTCCTGACTATCTGGCGGCGCATGGCACGCCGCAAACCCCTCAGGAACTGTCTCGACATTTCGCGATGCTGTATGTGAACCGCGAGCCGCATGGCATGTGGACCTTGCCCGTGAACAACACGCTTGAGTCGTTTCGCGTGCGTTGCCGCCTGCGTACCAACAATGCTCATCAACTCATGGAAGCGGCCAAAGCCGGCATGGGCCTGGCGATTCTGCCAACGTTTCTGGCTGCACAATCGATTGTCGCCGGCGAGTTGCAAGAGGTGTTGGCGCCTTACGCGCCACGTGGCGGCAATATCTCGACGGTGTACCGACAATCGCAGCGCGCGTCGCCCAAGCTACAGGCACTGGCGAGTTTTCTCGCGGAACAGATCGGTAGTCCGCCGGAGTGGGAGCAAATGCTTGCCGCGCATGCACGACAAGCGGGCTGAGTCGTTCGCAATTCACGAAACCCTGATTCGTTTTTTGCCTGCTTATGAGGCCTCTTGCCGTTCCCTATGCTTTCCCTGAAAGGCGCCATCTCGAGCGCCTGACAGGGAAGACATGCATGAAGAACACCCTTGATACAGTTGACGTGCTTATTGTCGGCGGCGGCTCGGCTGGCGCGGTAATGGCGCGTCGGCTCAGTGAGAACAAGCAGCGCCAGGTGTTGTTGCTGGAGGCGGGCCACAGCTTCGTACCGAGCGAGTACCCCGACGTTGTGGCCAGCAGCGACATTGTCGGGGCCAACGGCAGTGCGCAGTTCGAGTGGGGTTACAAGACTCGCCCCGGCTACATCGAACATCCCATCGGCGCCTTGCGCGGCAAGGTGCTGGGGGGCAGTTCGGCGATCAATGGCGCCGTGGCCATCCGTGCCCGTGCCAGCGATTTCGAGCGCTGGGACCTGCCGGGGTGGAGCTATGAAGACTTGTTGCCCGCCTTCAAAAAACTGGAAAGCCACAGCCGGGGTGCCAGCGATTTGCATGGTAGTGAGGGACCGCTGCCGGTTCATCAACTGAACAACCTGGACGTCACGCCGATGCAGCGGGCGTTTATTCAGGCCACGTTCGCTTACGGCTACAAGATCATCGATGACTTTGACGGCGCTGATGCCAATGGCGTCGGTCCGTACCCGATGAATATCGTCGATGGCGTGCGCATCAACACCGGTATGGCTTATCTCACGGAGCAGGTGCGTGTCCGCAGCAACCTGCAGATCCGCGCGGACAGTCTGGTGGACAAAGTCCTCTTCGAGGGTCAGCAAGCCATCGGTGTGCAGTTGAGCGATGGCTCGCAGTTGCTGGCCCGCGAGGTGATTCTTTGCGCGGGCAGCTATGGCAGTGCGGCGATTCTGCTGCGCTCCGGCATCGGCCCGGCCGAGGATCTGCACGCGCTGCAGATTCCCCTGGTCGCGGATTTGCCGGTGGGCCAAAGCCTGATGGATCACCCGTTCTACTACAACGCCTATGCCGCCCGCGCAGAGCTGATCGGTCGGCAATCGCCGGTGATCGGTGCCAAGTTGTGGACCCACAGCCGCAGTGCCGAGAAGGGGGATCTAGATCTGCACATCACTGCTACGCACCTGTTTCCTCACGATCAAAGCCCTACAAACGTGGGCTTCGTACTCGCGGTCGCACTGACCCGACCGCAATCACGCGGCAGCGTCACGCTGGCCAGCCGCGATCCGCTGGTGGCACCAAACATCGACCTGAATTTCCTCGCCGTGCCTGAGGATCGCCAACGCTTGCTGGACGGTATTCGCCTGGCCCGCAAGATCGGAGCAACGGCGCCGCTGAACACCTTGATCCACAGCGAGCTTAATCCGGGCGCGGACAGCGAGTCCGACGAAGCATTACTGGCCAGCGTCAGGGCCAGTCTGGACACCTATCACCATCCGACGTCAACCGCGCCGATGGGGCGCCCGGGTGATGCACGTGCAGTGGTCGACTTGCAGGCGCGGGTACTCGGTGTGCAGGGACTGCGCATTGTCGATGCGTCGATTTTTCCTGATGTGCCGTCGGTAGCCACCAACCTCACCGTGATTGCCACCGCCGAGAAAATTGCCGGCCTCTACGCCTAACCTTCAGGACGCTGCCTCTATGAACAACACTATGGTTTTGAACTGGATCGACGGCCTGTGGCTCGATTCCGGTGTTCACAACGATTCCATCGACCCTGCAACCTATGAGCTGATCGGCCGTTACGCCGAGGGCGGTCTGCTAGAAGCACAACTAGCCGTCGAGGCGGCCCGGCGTGCGTTCGTCGAGTCGCCCTGGAAAGACGATCGCACCCTGCGCGCCAAGGTTCTGCTGGAGCTGGCGGACGCGTTTGAACGCAACGCCGGGCAACTGATCGACACACTGGCGCTGGAGAACGGCAAGATCCGCCCCGAAGCCGAGTTTGAAGTGAGCATGGTGCCTTCCAAACTGCGTTACTACGCCGCATTGGTGCGCGCCGAGTATGGCCGGGCGGCCGAGCCGAAGCCGGGGAGGATTTCCCTGGTGCTGCGCCAGCCCGTCGGTGTTGCGGGGATCATCGTGCCGTGGAATTCACCGGTGGTATTGATGATTCGATCATTGGCCCCGGCGTTGGCTGCAGGTTGCACGACGGTGATCAAAGTGCCCGGGCAAACTGCCCAGACCAACGCGCTGGTCGCGTGGATCATGAGCCAGGCGCCGTCGCTGCCCAAGGGTGTCATCAATCTGTTCAGCGAGTTGGGGGCGGCCGGTTCGATCCATCTGGTCGAGTCACCAAAGGTCCCGGTCATCAGTTTTACCGGCAGCACAACCACGGGGCGTGCGATCAGTGCGGCGGGTGCCCAACACCTCAAACGCTTTGGCCTTGAACTGGGTGGCAAGACCCCGATGCTGGTATTCAACGACGCCGACCTTGATATGGCGGTGCCGGTGTTAATCAAAGCCCTGACGGTGTTTGCCGGTCAATTCTGCATGACGGGTTCGCGGTTATTGGTTCAGCGCGATATCGCCGCCGCGCTGATTGAGCGCCTGGCAGCACGCCTTGAGGCTGTACGCGTAGGGCCTGCGGCGGATCCCGCCAGCGAAATGGGTCCATTGATCGACAAAGCTAACGTGCAGCGCGTCAACCAAGTGGTCGATGAGGCGATTGCTGCCGGTGCGCAAGTCATCGTGCGCGGCGGTCCTATCACGCAGGGACCTTTGGCCAAAGGCGCGTTTTATCGGCCAACGCTGTTGCGCGTCAGTGATGCCGACATGGCCATCGTCCAGCGTGAAACCTTTGGCCCGGTACTGACCTTGCAGGTTTTCGACAGTGAGGCCGAGGCGATCGAACTGGCCAACAACAGTGAGTTTGGCCTGGCGGCCAGCGTGTGGACCCGCGATGTCGATCGCTCGCTACGAGTAGCACGCGAGTTGGAGGCCGGCACTGTCTGGGTCAACGATTGGGCTATGGTGTTCGACGAGTTCGAAGAGGGTGGTTTCAAGCAATCGGGGCAGGGACGGCTCAACGGTGTGGCGGCGATGGACGATTTCATCGAGTACAAACACATCGCACTCAATCCCGGCCTGCGTCAGGGGTGAATGCCATGGGATTGCAACACTTACTGATCGGGACAGTATTGGCCGGGACGCTGACAACGTCCTCGGCCGTGTTCGCCACTGAAGCAAGGAATCACGCTATGCCCCAGGAGCGGTTGTACGACGCTTTGCTCGATGCGCTCAATGCAACGTTCGGTCGTCACCCCGGATTCAGGGCAACCCATGCCAAAGGGCTGTTGGTGAGCGGCACGTTCAAGGCTTCAGGCGTCGCCGGCTCCATCAGCCGAGCTGCCCACCTGCAAGGGCAAACGGTGCCGGTGGTGCTGCGGTTCTCCAACTTCAGCGGTGTACCGGCGACCGCTGACGGGGATCCGATGGCCAGCCCGAGGGGGGTAGCCGTGCGTTTTGCCCTGCCGAACGGCGAGTCCACCGATATCGTGGCGCACTCGTTCGACGGCTTTCCGGTGTCCACGCCAGCAGATTTTCTGAGCTTTCTGCAAGGCATTGCCGCCAATGTCGCCACGCCGCCGGATCCCCAGCCACTGCAAACCTTTCTGGCGAACCATCCACGGGCTCAGCATTTCCTGGAAGCGCCCAAACCGGCGCCGCGTAGCTATGTGGCACTCGAGTACTTCGGTGTTAACGCGCTGGTGTTCATCAATCGTGAGGGCGATGAGCTGATTGGCCGTTATCGCATCGAACCCCTGCAAACGCAGCCAACGTTGAGTGATGCCCAAGCGGCTGCGATGCCAGCTGATTACTTGCAGGAGGAAATCAGCGCGCGACTGAGCAAGGGCTCGTTGAAGATTCGGTTGGTGCTGCAACTGGCGGCGTCGGGAGACGCCGTCGATGATGGCTCAATCCCGTGGTCGCGTCAGAACGAGGAAGTTGAACTGGGGATTTTCAGTCTTGATGCACTGGAACCGGCCGAGGCTCAGCAGCGTATGGCATTTAGCCCGGGACGTTTACTCGACGGTATCAGCCTCAGTAACGACCCGATGACGTTGGCGCGTGATCGTATTTATCAACGGGCGGTACTCAGGCGACAGCGACCATGAGCAGTCACACGGGCGTTCGCTGGAAGCAATGGGTGTTGTCATGGCTGGTCGTCTTGCCGCTAACGGTGAGCATGCCTTGGGGATTGGCGACGCTGCTGGAACTGGCAGATCTACAGTGGCCGGGATGGCTGTTCAAGGTGGCAGTGGCCGGGATGATTTCTTTCAACATGGTCTACTGGATGTTGCCGTTGAGTGCTCGCCTGCTGTCACGCTGGTTGCTGCGTTGAGGCCTGTGCTCCGCCCTCCATACAAGAGGGCGGAGCGCTGGACTCAGTCTTTGAGAATGTCGCGATCCTTGGTTTCCGGCAGGAAGAACGTACCGAGTATCGCGGTCATCACCGCAATCACGATCGGGTACCACAAGCCGTAGTAAATATCCCCGGTGGCCGCGACCATCGCGAACGCCACGGTCGGCAGGAAACCGCCAAACCAGCCGTTGCCGATGTGATAGGGCAGTGACATGGAGGTGTAGCGGATGCGGGTCGGGAACAGTTCGACCAGCCATGCCGCGATTGGCCCATAAACCATGGTCACGTAGATCACCAGAATGGTCAGCAGGAGCAGCACCATCGGGTAGTTGGTTTTCGCCGGATCGGCTTTTTCCGGGTAACCGGCGTCCTTCAGCGCCGTGCCGAGGCTGGCGGTAAAGGCATCGTTGCGGGTCTTGAAGTCGGCGGCCGGCAGGGCGCTGCCCTCGAAACTCTCGATCACTTTGTCGCCAATGCGCACCTGCGCCACGGTGCCGGGTTCGGCCTCGATGTTTTCATAAGGGATCGCCCGTTTCGCCAGTAGCGTTTTCGCGAGGTCACAGGAACTGGTGAATTTGGCCTTGCCCACCGGATCGAACTGGAACGAACACTGATCGGAATTGGCGATCACCTTGACCGGGTTTTTCTCCTGAGCGATGAACACGTCGGGATTACCGTACTGGGTCAGCGCATGAAAGATCGGAAAGTAAGTCAGCGCGGCCAGAATGCAGCCGACCATGATGATCGGTTTGCGGCCGATACGGTCGGACAGGCTGCCGAAGATCACGAAGAACGGTGTGCCGATCAGCAGTGAGCCGGCGATCAGCAGGTTGGCGGTTTGCGGGTCGATCTTCAGCGTCTGCAGGAGGAAGAACAACGCGTAGAACTGCCCGGTGTACCAGACCACGGCTTGGCCGGCCGTGCCGCCGAGCAACGACATGATCACCACTTTGAGGTTGTCCCAGCGGGCGAACGACTCGGTCAGCGGCGCCTTGGACGCCTTGCCTTCGGCCTTCATTTTCTGGAAGACCGGCGACTCGCTCAGTTGCAGGCGGATATACACCGAGACGATCAACAGCAGGATCGACAGCAGAAACGGAATCCGCCAGCCCCAGGCTTCGAACGCTTCGGTACCCAGCGCGGTGCGGCAGGCCAGGATCACCAGCAGCGAGAGAAACAGGCCGAGGGTCGCGGTAGTTTGAATCCATGAAGTGAAGAAACCGCGTCTGCCCGGTGGCGCATGTTCGGCGACGTAAGTGGCCGCGCCGCCGTACTCACCGCCCAGCGCCAGGCCTTGCAGCAATCGCAGGGTGATGAGGATCACGGGCGCGGCGACACCGATGGTCGCGTAGCCCGGTAGCAAACCAACGATAGCCGTAGAGACACCCATGATGACGATGGTGATCAGGAACGTGTGTTTGCGCCCGATCATGTCGCCGAGGCGACCAAACACGATCGCGCCAAACGGCCGCACGGCGAATCCGGCGGCGAAGGCGAGCAGGGCAAAGATAAACGCCGTGGTCTCGTTGACGCCGGCGAAGAAGTGTTTGGCGATGATCGCCGCGAGTGAGCCGTAGAGGTAAAAGTCGTACCACTCGAACACCGTGCCAAGGGACGAGGCAAAGATGACCTTGCGCTCCTCCTTGGTGATGCCGCCGCTGCGGGGTGGACTGCCGGTGGATGCTGTGTCGATTGTGGCCATAGGTGTTCTCCGTCGTGCTTATTGTTGTAGGCCGGAGTTCCACATATCGCTTATTGCACTCTGGCCTTGTGGCATCTGTCGCCATTGCTGTCGGGTGAAGCGTGCACAGTCTGACCGCCGCGCATTGGTGCGCGGTTTCCTGAAGCATAATCAGCTTTTACTAGATATCCACTCGCCATCATCTGCTTTTACGCTTTAACCCAGCGCTGGCGGCTCCACGCACTGAACCAGTCCACCGCAAACACCAGCGCCAGCATCGCCAGAATCACCGTGCTGGCCTGCGCTTCCTGAAACAGGCTCAGGCTCACATACAACATCTGCCCCAAACCGCCCGCGCCGACGAAGCCCAGCACGCTGGCCATGCGGATATTGTTTTCCCAGCGATACAGCATATAGGCGAGCAGTTGCGGGGCGAGGTTGGGCAGGGTGCCGTAGCAGAAGGCGAGGATCGGGTTGCCGCCCTGCAAGCGGATCGCTTCGGCGGGCTGCGGCGGGGTGTTTTCCAGTGCTTCGGCGAACAATCGGCCCAGCACGCCGGTGGTGTGCAGGGCGAGGGCGAGGGTGCCGGCGTTCGGGCCGAGGCCGGCGGCGAGCACCATCAGCGCGGCCCAGACCAATTCCGGAATCGCCCGCAGGCCGTTAAGCAGCAGGCGCGAGGCACTTTGCAGCGGCCAGCCGAAACGCCCGGCGGCGGGCAGGGCGAGAACGATGCCAAACACAGCCGCGAGCAGGGTGCCGAGGGCCGACATGGCCAGGGTTTCCATCGAACCGTGGAAGATCGCCTTCAGGTAACCGGCGCTCAGATCCGGGCTGAGAAAGCGCTGCACATATGCGCCCATTTGCTTGAGGCTGGTGGCACTGCCAAGTTCGCCAAGATCAAGGCTCAGATAAGCAAACGAAGCGAAAACCGCCACGCCGATACCCGTGATGAGCAACAGATTGATCAGGCGATTCACGTCAGCCTCCAGCGCAGCAAGCGGCTGAGTTGATCGGCCGCCAGCACCAGCAGCAGGAAGGTCAGCAGAATGCTCGCGACTTCACCGCCGGCGAACATGCGGATCGACAGGTCGATCTGCTGGCCCAGGCCGCCGGCACCGACAAACCCCATCACTACCGAAGCACGGATTGCGCATTCCCAGCGATAGACCGTGTACGACAGCAGTTCGGCACCGACATTAGGCAGAATGCCGTAAGCAAAACTCGCCAGCCGGCCGCTGCCCGATTGCAACAAGGCATGGGCCGGACGTTGGTCGGTGGATTCGAAAATTTCTGCGTAGACCTTGCCGAGCATGCCGCTGTAGGTGATGGCGATTGCCAGCACACCCGCCGCCGGCCCGAGGCCGACCGCGCGCACAAACAGCAATGCCCAGACGATCTCCGGCACGCTGCGCAGGAAGATCAACACACCGCGAACCGGCCAGCGCAGCAACCGGCCCCAACGGCTTGGCACGCCACCCCGTGAGGCCGCAGACAGCGACAAGGCGCGACTGGCGAGCAGGCTGGCGGGGACGGCCAACAGCAGCGCCAACGCCATGCCGGCAGTGGCAATCGCCAGAGTTTGCAAGGTGGCTTTGAACAACAACTGCAAAAACGCTTCATCGTGTGCCGGCGGCCAGAACTGCGCCACAAACCGGCCCATTTCATTCTGGCTGTCGGGCAGCAGCACGCCCAGGTTCAGTTCACTGAGCTGGATCCCCGGCCACAACAAGGCAATCGCCACGATTGTCAGCAGCAGTCGCGGCCACGCAGCGGGGTCGCGTGAATCGGCGCTCAGCATCGTGGTATCTGCACAGTCAAAGGCGTCACCGCAGCGGTCGGCGATTGCAGTTGTTCGTTGGCGTACAGCGCGTCGAGCATCTCGTGGCTGACTTGATCAGAAGGGCTGTCGAACAGAATCTGCCCGTCACGCAAACCGATGATACGTGGGAAGTGCGACAGCGCCAGATCCACCGCATGCAGGCTCGCCACCAACGTGACGTTGTGTTCGCGGGCGTGGCGCGACAGGATCGTCAGTGTGTGCCCGGCCATGACCGGGTCCATCGCCGAAACCGGTTCGTCGGCCAGCAGAATCTCCGGCGCCTGATACAGCACCCGGGCAATGCCGACACGCTGCAATTGGCCGCCGGACAATTGCTGGCAAGGGGCGAACAGCTTGTCGGCAAGATCCAGGCGCGCCAACGCCGCGCGAGCGCCGGGCACGTCCAGCGGATGCAACAGATTCAGCAGGCTTTTGCCCAGACTCCATTGGCCGAGTTTGCCGGCCAATACCGCCGTGACCACGCGCTGACGCGGTGGCAGGGGCGGCGCCTGATGCACCAGGCCGATTCGCGCGCGCAGACGCTGTCGCTGCCGGGCGGACAAGTGCCAGGTACGCTCGCCGAGCACTTCAATGTCACCGCTGCTGGGCCGTAACGCGGTGGCCAGCAGGTTGAGCAAACTCGATTTTCCAGCCCCGGACGGGCCGATGATGGCGACCTGTTCGCCGACGCCGATCTTCAAGTCGACGCCGCGCAGGGCGTCGACTCCATTGGCGTGGCGCAGGCTGCCTTGGGTGAGGCGTAAGGTCATTTCAGCAGTTCGGCAGCGCGGGCGGCTTCCTCGATGCCCTTGTAGTTTTCAGGCTTGGTATCGATGAAACGGCTGGCTGCTTGCAGATCGAGAATCTTCTTCTGCTCAGGGTTGGCCGGGTCGAGATCAAGGAAGGCTTTTTTGATCTTCGCCGCCAATGCCGGATCGAGCGTGCCACGCACGGTCCAGTTGTAATCGAAGTAGGTCGGGGTGGTGGCGAAGACTTTCACTTTAGTGGTGTCGACCTTGCCGGCATCTACCAGTTTCTGCCAGACACTGGCGTTCAACACACCAGCATCGACCTTGCCGGCCTGCACCCAGGCGACGGTAGCGTCATGAGCGCCGGAATAAGCGACACGACTGAAATACGCTTCAGGCTTGATGTTGTCATTTTTCAGCATGAAGTAACGCGGCATCAAACTGCCGGAGGTGGACGATACCGAACCGAAGGCGAAGGTCTTGCCTTTGAGGTCAGCCAGGCTCTTGACGCTCGGATCAGCAGTGATGAATTTGCTGGTGAACTGCGCGTCCTGCTCACGTTGCACCAGCGGAATCACCGGGGAGGTGGCGTCGGTCTTCAAACGCGCCTGAACAAAGGTGAAACCGCCCAGCCAGGCCATGTCGAGACGGTCGGTGGCCAGCGCTTCAACCACCGCCGGGTAGTCGGCTACCGGAACGAACTGCACCTTCATGCCCAATTGCTGTTCCAGATACGCACCCAGTGGCTCGAACTTGCGCAGCAACTCGGTCGGGGCTTCATCGGGGATCGCACTGACCCGCAATACATCAGCGGCTTGCGACACCAGCGCAGAAAAGGACAGGGCCAGGCCGGCTGTCAGAGCCAGGGTTCGTTTGAGCATGGGAATCTCCGTTTCGTGAGCG
Organism: Pseudomonas sp. LBUM1652; assembly: GCF_059716105.1. Lineage (NCBI taxonomy): Bacteria > Pseudomonadati > Pseudomonadota > Gammaproteobacteria > Pseudomonadales > Pseudomonadaceae > Pseudomonas > Pseudomonas sp. LBUM1652. The sequence goes on from NZ_CP166804.1 coordinate 2,974,238, forward strand.
TCAAAATGGCTGAAGAGGCGGCGTGAGGCGCGAACTCAGGGTAGACGAATCGGCGAGGTTATACTCATTGAACGAGGCAAAGGCTACCCCTCAGGCCCTCGGCAGATACAAGTCGCGGTCGAAACTCTGGAAAAACTAACTGTCGGAAGCTTGCCAGTGGGCGCTGACGCCTCAATGAACGGGCAGGCTCATTTCTGAGAGCGGTGCCATGACGCTTACCGTCGCCTGGGGTGCAGCCGCTTTTACAACCGCGATCAGCCTTTTGAAATCCAAAAAAGGAATGCTGGTCGGGGCGTTGATATCGCCACCGAAAAAGTTCTCCCAATGCCCCACCAGCACTCTCTTTGGTTTTGTGACTTGAAGTAACTTTTTCGGATAGTCGCGTACTTGATTCCAATTGCCGGCGCACAGTATCTCCAGGTCTATCGCTTTGCCGTCCTCCAGTACAGGTGGAAATCCGTAAGGTGGCGTGGCGGCCGAATCCTGATAGTGAATCCTGTATACAGGCCTTTGGTTTTCATCCAGTAAATCCACCAGCCAAGCGATTGGCTGGCCGGCTTTCCAGGTCCAGGCAGACCGGGGCAGGCGTTGCAAATCTCGCCGATAGCCATCTTCCGGGACTAAGTGGAATCCAAGTAAATGCGGAGCGTGCTGGCTTTTCAAAGGCATGGCGCGCATACGTCCCCCGCGAGAGGAAATCCATTGGCCCGGAGTGGAAAATGCAGGGCCGAGCATCGGCTGCACATCAACGACTCTTTCATCCGGGAGTTCCGCGGTGAGGATATGTTTTACATTTGCGGAACCATAGATGGTCGTTTCCTTAGCCTGGTGCCTGGCGATATAAGCAACATCCAACAGGTGGTCGTAATGGCCATGTCCTACCAGCATCATGGTCGCCTGCGGAGCGACAGGCATCGATTGATCGATCTTTGCTACATCAGGGGTGGTGTTGAACGGTAGTTTGTAGATCGATGTCCGGGAGAAAAAAGGCGCAAAAACAAGTTGTTCTTTTTCCCAGGTGATCAGCCAGCCACCGACACCCAGGAACTGGATTTTCGGACTTTCAGCACGAGGCTGATTCCATACGGCAATGCCTTGTTTCTGTGGGGTATGAGTGCATCCGACCAGCAGGAAAAAAAACACTGCGAGCCACTTCATTTCAGATGGCCTCGTCCAGTTGTCCAGACATTTTTTTCAAGAAGAGCCTTACTGCCGATCGGTCGATCTCGCTGTCCTTGACGCCACAGATTTCCTCATTCTTTTCCCAGTCGTAACTGACGTTACCTTGCTTGACGATGATCGTGACTTTTTTATCTCCATCACTTCCCAGTTCGGCTTGCTTCGAAATCTCCTTTTTAAAGTGCACAAGTGCATCTTTGTCTGCAGGAAATGTCGTTTGACCTTGTGATAGCGCATCAAAAAGTTCGGTGACGAATTCGAGGTATCGAACATGATTATTCGCTAGAAATATCGCGTCAGGACTGTTGCCGAAAAGCGTCGGGATAGTGTGGCCAATTAGCTGACCATAAGCTTCTGGAGGTTCACCGTGTACATGGGCGTAACTGTCGCCAAAAGCGTGGATCAGAAAACCTGTCTGCCAGGATTGCGCTCCGGATCCCGGTTGTATCGATTCGATGATCAGTGCTTTCAGACGTTTTCTGCGCTCGTAAACCGCTTGCGCATCGCCGCCATGCAAGGAGTGAAGGCTACTGGTGATTTCGTGTCGATAGTCCCACATCGTTGGAAACGAGGCATACAGTGAAACCCAGATTGCATTGAGGGTCGTGATTTCGTCGGGTGTCTGGGTATAACAGGAAAAATCCTGAACGCTTTCTTTATCGTACCCTGCGAGGTAGGCGATGTATCCGGCGGTATAGAAGTGCCCATCCCTCTCATAAAGTATAGAAGCGTTGCCATCCATCTGTTTGATCAGGCTATTGGGCTGCGCTACATATTTCTTGATTTCCAATTGGTGAACATGCTGCGAAGTGCAGCCTGATTGAAACGACGCCAAGGCGACGAATGTACTTATCAGGCCGATCCGTCGGAGCACCATGTGATCTTCCTTGCGAGCAGGCGGGTTGTTGGCGGCTAACAACTGATATAGACCATCAACGGAGTGGGGTCAAAGTGCTCTGCGGGATGGTTTTTTCTGATATTAAAAGTCCGCCAAGCTACGCCTGCTCTGCACGTCAACGGAACGCGACCCAGCCCTTGAACATAAAAACGCCATAAAACAACGCAATGACTTCAACTAACGGGGTCGGCCGTGTGCGGGTTTCCTGGTTGATCAGATCGCTTCATGCAGTTTGGCGATCACCTTGATCTCGAAATCAAAGCCATACAGCCACGTTACACCAATAGCGGTGGCGGTTGGGTGGGGCGCCTCACCCCAGAATTCCGTCAGCACTAGATTCCAGATCGTTTCGAACTTCGACTTCGGATCAACAATGAACACGGTGACGTCGACCACGTCGTCGAACGTGCAACCGGCTTCATTGAGGATCGCATTCAAATTGGTGAAAGCCTGACGCATCTGGTTCTTCAGGTCCGGCTCGGGCGAGCCGTCCTCGGTGCTACCGACTTGTCCCGAGACAAACAGAAAACCGTTGGAACGCACGGCAGGGGAGTATTGATGACGTTCGTAAAGGGCCTGGCGTCCAGGTGGAAAAACAACATCGCGCTGAGTCATGGGGTGTCTCCATCAGTGAGTTGATGGAGCAACATTAGGGGTTTGCAGTGGGGCGATAAACGCGCAATCTTGGCGCTCACTGTTTGCAATATACAAACAATCAGAGGGCGAAAAGTGGACCGTTTTGATGCAATGCAGGCCTTCGCCCGGGTGGTCGAGGCGGGGAGTTTCACCAAAGCCGCCGAAACCCTGCACATGAGCAAGACCACCGTGACCCAGCTCGTCCAGCAATTGGAAGCCAGGTTGCGGGTCAGATTGCTCAATCGCACCACACGCAAGGTCAACGTCACGGCGGACGGCGCGCTGTATTACGAGCGAGTGATCAAGCTGCTGGCCGACATGGAAGATGCCGAAACCAGCCTGTCCGGCGCTGCCGCTTTGCCCAGTGGCCGGTTACGCGTGGATGTACCCAGTCCTCTGGCGCGCCATATTCTTGTGCCGGCATTGCCCGGGTTTCACGCGCGCTACCCGGACATCCAGATCGACATGGGCGTCAGTGATCGTATCGTCGACATCATCGATGAGAACGTCGATTGCGTGGTGCGCGGAGGTGAACTGCTGGATCAGTCATTGATGGCTCGCAAAGTCGCGGATCTTCCACTGGGTGTGTTTGCCGCGCCTGACTACCTGGCGCGTGCAGGCACACCGCTGCATCCACAGGAGCTGGAAGATTCACATCACCGCGTCGTTGCTTTCTTGTGGGCGCGCACCGGCAAACCCGTGCCGTATGCCTTGCATAACGAGCGTGAACGTTTGCAAATCAAGGGGCGTCATGTGCTGGCCGTCGACGACGGTAATGCCTATCTCGCAGCAGGCTTGGCCGGAATGGGAGTGTTATGGCTGCCCAAATACATGTCCGATGCGCACGTGGCTCAGGGCGAGTTGGTGCCCTTGTTCGAAGACTGGCAACTGGAACCGATGCCGCTCTACGTGGCGTATCCGCCGAACCGTCATGTCAGCCGGAAGTTGCGGGTTTTTATTGATTGGATTGTGGAGTTGATGGCGTAGCGGATCTGGTGCAAGCAGACACCTGCCGCAGGCGCGATTGACTCTTCGGCGCTTCAGGCCAACTATCGGCGAATAACAACATGACCGATGGACCAGACCTTGATCGAACGACGCCAATTCAGCGGGGGCATGAAGGGCAAAAACCTCCGCTATCTGAATGAGCAATCGGCTGACACCCGCTTGACCCGCACCGGTTTTCTGCTGCTCGAACACTTTTCACTGCCGGCCTTTACCCAGGCGCTGGACACGATCATCACCAGCAACCTGCTCCGTCCGGGCCTGTTTTCTTCGCGTACGTTGGCATTGAGTGACGGCGAGGTGGTCAGTGATCTGGGGCTGGTCATTCGCCCGGATGCGCGGATTGATCTGGCGGCGCTTCAGGAACTGGATCTGCTGGTGGTGTGCGGTGGTTATCGAACCGAGTTGAAAGCGACGGATGAGTTGATCCAGCTGTTGCGTGCAGCGGCGGAGCGGGGCGTCAGTCTTGCCGGGCTGTGGAATGGTGCGTGGTTTCTCGGGCGCGCCGGATTGCTTGACGGTTACCGCTGCGCGATCCACCCGGAGCATCGTCCGGCGCTCACCGAAATCGCCAAGTCCACTCACGTCAGCAGCGAGCCTTACGTGATCGATCGCGACCGGCTCACAGCGTCCAGCCCGTCGGGAGCTTTCCACATGGCGCTGGACTGGATCAAAGGCCTGCACGGCAAGGCGCTGGTGGAGGGCGTCGAAGACATTCTGGCGTTCGAAGAGTCGCGGTATCGGCGGATCAAACCGGATGAAAACATCTGCGTCAGCGCGCCGTTGCGTGAAGTCGTGAAGCTGATGGATGCCAACCTTGAAGAACCGCTGGAGCTGGAGCAACTGGCGGTCTACGCCGGTCGGTCCCGCCGCCAGTTGGAGCGCCTGTTCAAGGAACAACTGGGCACCACGCCGCAGCGCTATTACCTGGAATTGCGCATCACCGAAGCGCGACGGTTGTTGCAACACACCGAGTTGTCGCAAGTGGAAGTGCTGGTGGCGTGCGGGTTCGTTTCGCCGAGCCACTTCAGCAAGTGCTACAGCTCGTATTTTGGCTATCGACCGTCAAAAGAAAAACGCCTCGTTAAATAACTCAAACCGTCCATTCACTCGAATTCAACGCGGTTTCACACGTCGGCGTACCTCTCCCATTCAACTCGGTCAGTCCCCTCTCCCTGCGGGAGAGGGCTAGGGTGAGGGTAATCATTGAAAATGATCCGCATCACTGAACCCCGCCGTTTTCTCCAGTACACCAGCCTGTCACAGGTAGTACGCTCGTGGATTCGTCCCTCCGAGCCGTTGAAGATGGCGTCAAAGTGCCACCGATTGTCACTCTAAACCCCACCTGTCACCCTGCGCCTCGTTCAAAGGATCAGGACAAGGAATCAAGGATTGAGTGGCTATGTCCCCAACCCACCCAAGGGTTACCGCAACAGCGGCGTCGAACCCGTCGACGTAAACGCCCAACACTGGGCGCAATACAAAGACCTCCCTGCAGCGCCAGACACAAAATCCGACCCCATGGGTTGCGTGTTCGCCAAAAGCTGCAACCTGCCCGACGGCGAAATCAACCACTCCAACCAAACTGGATTCGTCCCCGTAGAGAAACTCGCGGACTACGGTTTGTGGGCCGTACTGGCGACAGGGGCAGCAATTACCGCAGAAGGTACGTCTCTTCAACTGGTCGGAGGCTCCACAACTGGCAGCGCCATCGCTCAACGATTGGGTGGCTCCCTCGCGCTAGGTTTGCTCGAAAGTGCAGGTGCACTAACAGCAGGCGCCGCCGTAGGCACCGTCGCGCTACTGATGCCGAACACCAGCATTGCGCCGGACAGCGCCTTCTACAAAAACGACCAATACGCCACGCTCGAAACGGGGCGCACGCGTGTCCGCGTCAACGTGAAGACCTTGCCCGATGGCTCTGTCAATGCTTACGGCTTCTACACCGGTGGCAAAAAGGACTGGGAAAATGTTCCCGTCATCAAAGCGGAAAAGGACGGCGAAAAATACATCGCCGACATAGGCAACGGCATTGGGCTTACCTGGACGCCCGCAGCAAACCCGGACGGTGTACTGGGTATTCCAGCGCTGGAGGGTGCGCCCCAATTACCTCCCGTGTGGGTATACCCCCCGACAGAAAAGTCAGACACGCTTCTGGCCAATCCTGCGCATCCTCCCGAGTTCCAGGACGCAATCATCTGGTTTCCCGATGAAGCAGGTCTCGAACCGATCTACATCGTGCTCAGCACGCAGCTAGAGAAGAACAAACAAAAGGGCAAGGCTTTTGAAGAAGCGTCCTTTGAAGAATTCAGCAAGACTAAACCTGAAGCCGCCCGTGAGGTCACCGTCAAAACCGACAGCGGTGTTCGCACGCGTATTGATATGATGGGCCGCGATTCCGATGGCAATATCTCATGCGTCGAATGCAAATCTTCAGAAACGGCGCCGCTCACCCGCAACCAAAAACGTGGCTTTCCAGAGATAGAAAAATCCGGCGCAACTGTCGTCGGCAAAGGCAAACCCGGTTTCACCGGAGGCACCAGAATTCCACCTACCAGAGTCGACATCATTCGACCTGACCCGACCCTCTGAGGGAGCAGACATGTCTATCACCGAAACAAAAGTCGTCGACATCATCGCAGTACCTGAATGGGAACCCGACAATGTCGTACTCGTTATCACCGATCATTTGGAATGGGGTGACAAAGCCCAGCAGGGTGAGCACCTGTTGTTGCTTCAAGAGAAGATCAACACTTACATCGCCTTTATTGAGAGCGGCGAATTGTTGGAAAGCTATCCACCAGCCAAAGGCAAGAATCCCAAAATTCGTATCAACGGTCTGTACGAATTACCCGAACAAGGTGAGACCTTCATTGATCGCGTTACCGAGGTGCTCAAAGGCGTGGGCATTCAAATGGAATTTGTGCTCAAAGACGACTTGGCGGCTTGCAACTAGTCGCCGGGGCGAGATTGAATCGCGCGGACCACCGTAAAATTACATGGAATAAAGGAACTGAAATGTCCGTGTCGGACGCCAAAACCATCGACATGTGGGGCATCCCAAAATGGGACAACAACAAGATCATTTTGGGCATCGCTGATCATCTGGAATGGGGCGACAAGGCCGAACAAGGCGAGCACCTGCTGGTGCTACAAGAGAAAATCAACAACTACATCGCCTTTATCGAAAGCGGTGAAATCTACATAGAGATACCCGGTGCACGCGGTAAATCACCGATCATCCGTGTTCAAGGTCAGTACGCGTTACCCAAGCAAGGCGAGTTACTTATAGATCGTGTTGCCGAGACACTGAAGGGCGTGGGTATCGGATTCGAATTCGTGCTCAAAGCAGATTAATAAACACGCCAGGTGAACGGATTACCCAGCATTGTGCTTGTCATCTGAAAGCTGATAGTCCCCTTTAAACATCACTCGGCACAGGCGTTTAAGTTAGACCAGCTGTTACGCCATAACGGCTACAACACCTTGCGCCGTTACCTACGCGTACGCCAGAATCCGCCGGCTTACGCGCTATGAGGCGGGCTGTATCGTTTCCCTGTCACTGCAAAAACAGTGATCGGGTTTGGTAGCCCGTTTCTCGACAACCGTATGGCGTCACACCTTATGCAGTCTCTTTTTTGGGGCTCAGTTTTTATATGGTGGCCATGCGTGGGGCCCTTTCGGGGGCGCCGGGGTTTTTCTCTGTCTTGACCGGTCTACCAACCCACGTGTGGCCGCCACCCTTCGTTTGGTAGCGAAAGTGACGGCTCTTCAATTCTTTTAAGACAAAGAGTCCTTTATGTTCAAAATCACGCCGAACCCACCAGAAATCGATCCAATCCCCTACGATCCTGCCCTTGATGTGCAAAACATCAAAAAGGCTACAGAACACGCGATCAACTTCTACCTCAACCCTGCGGCACCGAAGACTTCAATAACCACCCGCAAGACCGGCAAGATCTACCTCATCGATCCCACGGTCGATAACGAAACGCTGCTCGTCGAGGCGACTGAAACCTTATCGTCAGCCAGTGACATGGCGCGTGAACTCGCCGATTCGATCGACCCTTCACAGCGCAAAAAGATGCTGATCCTGCAACAGGTGATCATGCTCAGTGAGCTGGTGGTCGGTCGAGTCCTCGACAACCAGCGCTTGCCGCACTAGTTGGGAGTTTCAGCTGATGTCCAAGACACCCGAACCACCGGTTACCGATCCGGATTGCCTGCTGCCGGCGGCCGTGATCATGGCCACACCCTATACGCCCAGCACTCTATTTACGGTCAACCCGCAATCCGACACCGAATCCTTGCTGACCAATGCCAGCGGTTCCTTGGCGTCCGCCGCGGTCATGCTCGGTAATTTTGCAGGTGTGCTGGAGGGGTCGAACCGCAATACCCTGCTGGGCATTGCACAAGTGGTCATGTTGGGGGAGTTGGCGGTGAACAAGGCGTTGGATAACGTTGTGCCAATCGACTAACCACTCACGTTAATGATTAAGCAGTCAGCCTTTGCGGCTGACTGCTTTTTTGTTTGCGCCAGGATAAGACGCTTTTACAGGTGATCCGCATCAATCACAGCCTTGGCAAACGACTGCGGATCTTCCTGCGGCAAGTTGTGGCCAATACCGCCATTGATCAAACGGAACTGATATTTACCGGTGAAGCGCTTGGCGTAATCCTCAGGCGCCGGGTGCGGTGCGCCGTTGGCGTCGCCTTCCAGCGTGATGGTCGGCACGCTGATCGACGGTGCGGTGGCCAGTTTTTGCTCCAGCGCTGCGTATTTCGCTTCGCCCTGCACCAGGCCCAGACGCCAGCGGTAGTTGAACACGGTGATGTCGACGTGATCCGGGTTCTCCAGGGCTTTGGCTGAGCGGTCGAACGTGGCGTCATCAAACTTCCACTGCGGTGACGCCAGTTGCCAGATCAGCTTGGCGAAGTCGTGGGTGTTTTTCGCGTAGCCGGCGCGACCCCGGTCGGTAGCAAAGTAGAACTGATACCACCACTGCAATTCCGCTTTGGGCGGCAGCGGGTTCTGGCCGGCAGCCTGATTGCCGATCAGGTAGCCGCTGACCGCCACTAGTGCCTTGACCCGTTCCGGCCACAGCGCGGAGACGATGCCCGCCGAGCGTGCGCCCCAGTCATACCCGCCGAGCACCGCTTGCTTGATCTTCAAGGCATCCATGAAGTCGATGACATCGCTGGCCAGCGCCGCCGGTTGGCCATTGCGCAGGGTGTCCTTGGAGAGGAACTGCGTATCGCCATAACCGCGCGCATAGGGCATCAATACCCGATAGCCCTTGGCCGCCAGCAAAGGCGCGACCTCGTTGTAGCTGTGAATGTCGTACGGCCAGCCGTGCAACAGAATTACCACCGGGCCGTTTGCGGGGCCGGTTTCGGCATAAGCGACGTCGAGCACGCCGGCCTTCACATGTTTCAACGGGCCGAAGGGCGAGGGTGCGGAATAGCTTACTGCTGCAGGTTCAGAGGTTTGCGCCTGAGCTGTGCCGAAGGCGCCAAACAAGGAGAAAGCGAGAATCGACAAGCCGAGCGCGATGCCGGTTTTGCGGGTGTGCAGTGCCATCTTCATGGTGACGTCTCCTGTGCGAGCCTTTGGCCAAGGGTTCTGTATGAATCCTTGAAATCTTCAGTGCATTTAAGCGTAGGGACGTATCTGGCCTGTGTCGAAGTGGGGCGTTGTTGAAAGGCGCTGTATCGCGGCGGGGTTCGTACACAGTGTGATACACCGCGCTAAACCCACTGATCACTGGCCCGAATTCGGCCAAAATAATAAGTCGCTGTTTTAAAACAAAAAATATTTCACTTCGCGCTTCACAAACGTAACGAATGTTGTTAAATTGCGCCCCGTTCTCGCAGCGATCCTCACGGAGCCGCTGACAAGAGCTGTAGGGGCGTCGCCAAGCGGTAAGGCAGCAGGTTTTGATCCTGCCATGCGTTGGTTCGAATCCAGCCGCCCCTGCCATCTATTGAAAAACGCCAACTTCGCAAGAAGTTGGCGTTTTTTTATGCCTGCGATTTGACCCGGTAGAGCAGGGCGGGCGAGTACAGCGCCGAAGCACCGCACTCGCCAACCACTCAGTGCGGTGCGCGGGGGATGGTTTTCATCAGGTCTTCTGGGCTGATGTGGCCGACCACGCTGCCCGGTTGCGGCAGGTTGAGGATGTGGCCCTTCATCTTGCCAATGATGTGCATCTCGCACGGCTTGCAGTCGAACTTCAGCGTCAGCACTTCATCGCCGTGGATCAACTGCATCGGCGCGACTTTGGTGCGCACGCCGGTCACGCCTTTGGCCTGTTTCGGGCACAGGTTGAAGGAGAAGCGCAGGCAGTGTTTGGTGATCATCACCGGCACTTCGCCTGGTTCTTCGTGCGCTTCGTACGCGGCGTCGATCAGCTTCACGCCGTGACGATGATAGAAGTCGCGCGCCTTCTGGTTGTAGACGTTGGCCAGGAAGGTCAGGTGCGAATCCGGGTACACCGGCGGCGGGCTGGTTTCAGCTTTACGGCTACCACGTGGGTGAGCGGCGATGCGTGCGGCAGTCAGCGCTTCGATCACTTCACGGCGCAGGGCTTTGAGCTGCGAGTTAGGAATGAAGAACGCCTGTGGTGCATCCAGTTTGATGTCGGTGGCGTGGTACTGCGTGGTGCCCAGCTGGCCGAGCAGATCGCGCAGTTGTTCCAGCGCCTGCTCAGGCTTGTTGGCGACGCCGAACGGGCCGTTCAGGGTGACGCTGGCGCTGATGCCTTCTTCGCTGGTGGCGGTGATTTCCAGCTGCTCTTCACGCAAGCGTGCAAACCAGCTCAGCGCCACGCGGCGTTCGGAAGAAGTCTTTTGCAGTGCCTGCTGCCAGTTGTGATCGAGGTTGCGATTCAACGGGTGATTCGGACGCAGCTTGAACAGGCCTTCCGGCATCTCGTTCGGCTCGACGCGATAGCGGTAGCGCTTCTCGCCGTCTTCATCGAACTCGCCTTTGGCTTCGGCGATGTTGGCGCGGAAACCGACCACTTCACGCTTGACCAGCACGTTCAAGCCATCGCCGTTGGACAGCGGCTCGTGGGTCACGACCTGCATGTCACGCTTGCCGACTTTCTCGACCGTGCCCACCGGCAAACCGGTGAAGGTCGGCGAATCGAAGGCGCCGATGTCGATTTTGCGATCGGTGACGAAGTAATCGGTGCTACCACGATGGAAAGTCTTTTCCGGGTCCGGCAGGAAGAAGTGCGCGGTACGGCCGCTGGAAGCGCGGGCCAGATCCGGGCGGTCTTCGAGTACGTCGTCGAGGCGCTGGCGGTAATAGGCCGTGATGTTCTTCACGTAGCCCATGTCTTTGTAGCGACCTTCGATCTTGAACGAACGCACACCGGCTTCGACCAGGGCGCGGATGTTGGCGCTCTGGTTGTTGTCCTTCATCGACAGAAGGTGTTTTTCGTAGGCGATCACGCCACCCTTTTCATCTTTGAGGGTGTACGGCAAACGGCAGGCCTGCGAGCAGTCACCACGGTTGGCGCTGCGGCCGGTCTGCGCGTGGGAAATGTTGCACTGGCCGGAGAAGGCCACGCACAAGGCACCATGGATGAAGAATTCGATGGCAGCATCGGTTTCGTCGGCGATGGCGCGGATTTCTTGCAGATTCAGCTCGCGAGCCAGTACCAGTTGCGAGAAACCGGCCTGATCGAGGAACTTCGCTCGCTCAAGGGTGCGGATATCGGTCTGGGTCGAGGCGTGCAGTTCGATGGGTGGAATGTCCAGTTCCATCACGCCCAGATCCTGGACGATCAGCGCATCGACGCCCGCGTCGTACAACTGATGGATCAGCTTGCGCGCCGGCTCCAGTTCGTTGTCGTGCAGGATGGTGTTGATGGTGGTGAAGATCCGCGCGTGATACTTGCGGGCGAACTCCACCAGTTCGGCGATTTCGCTCACTTCGTTGCAGGCGTTGTGGCGCGCGCCGAAGCTCGGGCCGCCAATGTACACGGCGTCGGCGCCGTGCAGGATCGCCTCACGGGCGATGGCGACATCGCGGGCAGGGCTGAGCAATTCCAGATGATGCTTGGGCAAGGACATAGTTTTTTTAGTCAGGCTGTCACGGTTAGGCGCGCATTCTACCCGCGAAACGCGCGCCCGGCACGCCTGTGCTGCCCGATGGCTATTGCAGACCTGGTCTCGCTTTTGTAGGAGCTGCGGCACGCTGCGATCTTTTGATCTTGATTTCAAAGATCAAAAGATCGCAGCCTCGTTCCACTCGACAGCTCCTACAGGGCGTTAGGGTGTGACGTCAGGCCTTGGCGGCCATCGCAGTCACTTCCACACGCATGCCTTCGACGGCCAGCGAGGCGACGCCCACCGCTGCACGCACTGGCCACGGCTTGGCGAAGAAACGTTTGTACACTTCGTTGAACGCCGCACGATCAGCCATGTCGGTGAGGTAGATAGTCAGGTGCATCACCCGATCCATCGAACTGCCGGCACTTTCCAGTGCGACTTTCAGCGCTTGCAGCGTGCATTCGCTTTGCTCGGTAATACCACCCAGTTCCAGGCTGCCATCGGCACGGGTCGGAATCTGCGTGGAGACCATGATCCCGCCAAAGGTCGCGACGTCGGAGGAAATCGAGTCGGCGTCCGGGTCCGGAGTGAAAGTGATGTCTTGGTTGGCCATGCTGATCTCTTGTTTGAGTGAGTAAAAGTTTGCGCCAGTTTACAGATTCACTGGCGACATGGCCCGTTCGCGCAAACGGCACGGATCAGACCGGCTGTGTGGCCGCTTCTGCCGCCATCGCCAACCGCACACTTGGCCTGTCGGCGATGCGCTTCATGTAGGCGGCCAGCACCGGCCAGTTCTCAATATCGATGTTGAATGTCGGTAGCCAGGTGAGGACGGTAAACAGGTAGGCGTCGGCCACGCCGAAGGTACTCATCAAATAGTCCTGTGTTGCGAGCATCTGGCTCAGTAACTCCAAACGCGAAAACAGTTTGTGTTTGAAGAGCGACTTGATCGATTCCGGGATCTGACTGTTAAACAGCGGCGCACTGCCGCCATGAATTTCGCTGCTGATGAAGTTCAGATGTTCCTGCAAACGCGAACGCTCCCACGTGCCATTGGCCGGCGCCAGCGCACTACCTGGAACTTGGTCGACAAGGAACTGCAGGATCGCCGGCCCCTCCGTCAGCACCTCGCCGTTATCCAGCACCAACGCTGCCACATACCCCTTGGGATTGATCTCACGAAAATCACGCCCGTCGGCGGTGCGTTTGGTCTGGTTGTTGACGCGAATCAGCTCGAACGGCAGCCCCAGTTCCCGGAGCACAATGTGCGGTGATAGAGAACAGGTCATCGGTGCGAAATACAGTTTCATGGCAGTTCCTTGTGGAGAAAGGACGCCAGGATCCAATGTCACTGAGCGTTTCGCAAAGGTCATTTCGAGTGTTAGCGTATGACAAAATCTCATGAGTATTGAACGTCATATGGTCGCCAGATTGCCCTCCTTGAATGGTTTGAGAGCCTTCGAGTCTGCTGCTCGGCACATGAGCTTTACTTTGGCTGCGCAGGAGCTGAACGTCACGCAAACCGCGATCAGTCATCAGATACGTCGACTCGAAGATGAGCTTGGCGTGCCTCTGTTTCTGCGGTTGAAGGACGGTTTGGCGCTCACGACAGACGGGCATGCCTACTTGCCCGGCATCCGTTCGGCGTTTCACGAATTGCGCTATTCAACGGAGCAATTGCTGGCGTCGCGCAACAACAGCGTGCTGACCATCAGCACCTTGGTGTCGGTGGCATCCAAGTGGTTGCTGCCGCGCCTGCCTTCATTTCAGCAGGCATTTCCTGAGATTGAAGTACGAGTCAGCGCTTCTACCGATCTGGTGGATTTTCGCAAGGGTGGCATTGATGCCGCGATTCGCTATGGCCGAGGTGACTGGAAGGGCCTGCGTGCCGATTTTTTGATGTCCGATGAGATTTTTCCCGTGTGCAGCCCGGCGTTACTCGGCGGGACAAAGGCCTTGAATACGCCTGCTGATTTGGCCCATCACACGATGCTGCAAGTTAGCGGTATGACCGGCGGAGACTGGAGCGTCTGGCTCAGCGCAGCGGGCCAGCCAGCGCAACTGGCCCAAGGACCACGGTTGACCTTCGATCTGGCAATGATGGCCGTACAGGCCGCCGTTGACGGGCAGGGGGTTTGCATCGGGCGCTCGACCTATGTCGACGACGACCTGCGGGCCGGGCGACTGGTGGCGCCTTTTGCTCTGCGCTTGAAGGATGATCTGGGTTTCTATCTGGTGACACCTCATGAAACCGCCGACTCTAAAAAGATCGTCGCCTTGCGGACATGGTTGCTGGCGCAGCAGCAGAACAGCGAAAGGTTTGTATAAGCGTGTATCAATCACGCCCGTGTACACACGCCAATAACAAACACCGGGTTTAAGACACATCAGCCATACATGCCCCGCGCAAAGTAGCGGTCACCACACCACTACGTACAAGAGGGCAACATCATGCGCCGTCCACTGTTTCTGGCTACCGCTGTAGTACTCGCTTCGATGACCGCAATCGCACACGCCGCTGACACGCAACCCAAGAGCTGGCAACAAGGCCTGAGCCGCACGGATCTGGTTCGCCAGGATCTCGGCGCTGCCGACCGTGAGGTGATTCAGGCACGGGTCGATTTCGAACCCGGCGTGACCTCGCCCAAGCATGCGCATCCGGGCGTGGAAGTCGCTTACGTGATCAGCGGGACATTTGAATATCAACTTGAGGGCAGGGCGGCAGTGACGCTGAAGGCCGGGGATTCGCTGTTTATTCCGGCGGGTGTTGCGCATGTCGCCAGCAACGTCGGCAAAGAGAAGGCTTCTGAACTGGCGACTTACATTGTGAAGAAGGGCGAGCCGCTGCTGATTCTCAAACCGTAGGTTAATGGAGAGTCACAATCCTGCGACTCTCGCCAATTCTGATCCGGTCGAGCGCCCGGTTTAATGCATCAAGCGCGTCGAGAAGCGCCTTGGCCTCGGCTTCTCGACCATCACCCCACAGGCGTTCGGCCATTTTGTTCAACGCCTGAATGGAGCGCTCGATTTCTGCGGCGGTTGCGGCCTCTTTACTGACCGGCGGTTTCTTGGGCATTGCGTGACTGTCCTGCGAGTTTTTGCGGAGTTGTGCAGTTTTAGCACGATGACCGGTCGCCGGGAAGTTGAAAGCGAGAGTGCTTAAATGCACTTTTAACTTTTTCAATTATAGTTTTAACAAAGGTTTACATCGGTCTATCACTTCGCTCGATATAGTTCGTTGCAACTAGCGCAAGTTGAGAAAGTGCAATGCAGTCGAGCAACAATCTGATAGATCCCGAACTTATAAAGATCCGGCGACTGTTCGCAACACCCCTGGCGAGTATTCAGTACCCTGATGCAGAAAGACTAAATGCCGAGTTGAAGTCCATCGTCACCCGTCGTATGGCGCAAGATCGCAGTGGTGCACACCACAGCAATGACGGTGGTTGGCAATCGTCGAGCGATTTCTCCGCATGGGGAGGGGCGGCGTGCAATGCGTTGGTGAGATTCGCCACTGACTTTGCCACTCAACTGACAGCGGTGCACAGCGATCAATACGGCCTGACCGAGCCTGCTTTCGACTGGAAACTCAATGCATGGGCCAACGTGAACGAGGCCGGCCACAGCAATGCACTTCATGGCCATCCCGGTGCGTTCTGGTCTGGGGTTTACTGGGTCGACGCCGGCGGCCGGGAGGAAGATCCCGGCGTTGGCGGAGATCTGGAATTCATCGACCCGCGCGGCATGGTTGCATCGACCTACAACCCGGCGCTGCGCATGCGAGTTGAAGATTGCCTTACCGCCGGTTTCAGTATTACTTGTGCCGCCCAAAGTGGAACGTTCCTCATGTTTCCATCGTGGTTGATGCACTCAGTAACGCGTTATGAAGGGGCGAGACCGCGGATTTCCATAGCGTTCAACTTTGGCGCTTGATGACAGCCCGATCTGGTCGAGCAAAACACTTCTAGATGTTTTGGCCTGCAAAGTAGCGACTGGGTGCTGTTGCGGCGCTCAAAGTTGAACGATTACATCAAGGTCATTCATGAGTAGACGCCTTGCAATGGCCCTTTCTGAAAGACGGTATGGATAGGTGCGCAGCAGCGTGGTCTACAGTTTCAGCCATGGAATTGATGACTTCAGCCGGTGAGAAATGCTGAACAAGTATCCGAGTCAAACCAACAGCCGCAGGATGCTGGCAGCGCTTGGCTGTGCTTTTACTGTTTTGGGTATCTTCCTGATTATCTTCGACGCGGTTGGCCAAGGCGTCGTGTTCGCTGTGACGGGCATTATGCTCGACATGCTGTGTTTTTTTGCCAGCGAGAAGGGGTATGAAAGGGCGGAGCGATTTCTTTTCTGGTTTACGTGAGTGCGCGAGCCCCGCTCATCAGGGAGATCTCCTATGCAAAAGCGCAAACTCGGCAACAGCGCTCTCGAAGTCTTGACGCTTGGTCTGGTAGGTGAGGCAGGCATTGGATGGTCAAATCGGCATGGACATAGGAGGCTGACTCATCAGTTGGGTCCGCGAGCGGTCGCCGGAGAGGACTATCACTGAAGCATTTGCGTTCATGGCGATGTCGGA
Source organism: Pseudomonas sp. LBUM1652 (assembly GCF_059716105.1). Taxonomy (NCBI): domain Bacteria; kingdom Pseudomonadati; phylum Pseudomonadota; class Gammaproteobacteria; order Pseudomonadales; family Pseudomonadaceae; genus Pseudomonas; species Pseudomonas sp. LBUM1652. The sequence continues at coordinate 2,990,596 of NZ_CP166804.1, forward strand.
ACCCTGGAACGTCGCAGCTATTCAAGAAAACAGGAGATCGTCATGCCCGAACCGTTGACCTCGTCCGACGCGCCTTTTCGAACCTGGTTCGCCCGATTCTCAGGCCCTGGATGGGGCGGACGGGTTTTCTGGGCAGTGCTGATTGGCGTAACTGTTTTGCTATTGATCAGCGGCTATGGCGCTTTCGTCGGTGCCAACAAACAAAATCTGTATTTTGCCTTCCTCGGTGGAATGTCCGGCTTCGCCGCGACAGCGGCCGGTGCCGTTGCAGCGATTGCGTTGCGCAATATCGCTGCACGTACTCAAGACACCATGCTCGGGTTTGCCGCCGGCATGATGCTCGCCGCCAGTTCTTTTTCGCTGATCCTTCCCGGCATCGAGGCGGCGCAAGCGCTGTGCGGCAATCAACTGCTTGCCGCATGTGTTGTCGTTGCAGGGTTGGCGCTGGGCGTGGGGTTGATGGTTGGCCTGGATCGTTTCGTCCCCCACGAGCACGAAAAAAGTGGCCGTCGCGGGCCTGAATCCAAGCGCATCAATCGGGTCTGGTTGTTCGTTTTGGCGATCACGCTGCACAACCTGCCGGAAGGCATGGCCATCGGTGTGAGTTTCGCCAACGGTGACATGCAGGTGGGCTTGCCTCTGACCACCGCCATTGCCATTCAAGACATCCCCGAAGGTTTGGCTGTCGCGTTGGCGTTACGCGTGACGGGCATTTCCGCACTGCGCGCGGCGCTGATCGCCGTCGGGTCAGGATTGATGGAGCCGATCGGCGCTATTGTCGGCCTGGGTATATCCAGCAGCTTCGCGCTGGGTTATCCCATCGCCCTCGGTCTGGCTGCCGGCGCGATGATTTTCGTGGTGTCCCACGAAGTGATTCCCGAGACCCACCGCAATGGCCACGAAACCCCTGCGACGCTTGGCTTGATGCTTGGATTCGGGGTGATGATGTTTCTCGATACCGCCTTGGGATAGAGCCCGTCGTCAGTCTCGCCAGAGTCGCCGCAAATCTGATGACTGAGGAAAGGGGGGCTGATGACGTTGAATGTCGAGATCCAATATCCCGGTTTGATATCTTCAGCGTAGACATCCTGGTGAGGTTTTTGTCACCAGAGCTTTTCCGGCCGATGAGGCCACAGATTCAATGGCATGTTTAGCTTGGGCGATGCTGAGCTCACTCGGCAAGCTCGCACCATTCTTGGCCGCAAGAATCTCGGCCATCACACTGACGGCGATTTCCGCAGGCGTCTTGCTGCCGATGTAGAGGCCGATCGGTCCGTGCAAACGCTTCAGCGAGGCTTGGGTCTCACCAAAATGTTCGATCAGGCGTTCGCGACGCAGGTGGCTGTTGCGCCGCGAGCCTATGGCGCCGATGTAAAACGCCGGGCCATGGAGGGCTTCGAGCAGCGCCAGATCGTCGAGTTTCGGGTCATGACTCAAAGCGACGATGCAGGTTCGCAGATCGACCGCGAAGTCGCGGACCACGTCATCCGGCATGCCGACGATGCGCTCCACGCCGTCTACCGCCCAAGTCTCGATGTATTCCGGACGTGGATCGCAAACCGCTACCTTGAAGCCGTTGAACAACGCCATGGTGGCCAGGTACTCGGACAATGCGCCGGCACCGATCATGAGCATCCGATAGCCCGGTCCCAGCGTATTTAGCATCTGTTGGCCGTCAAACGTGAACTGCTCCGGGGTCGCCGTGGGTGCGAGCGTCACCTGGCCGGACGCCACTGCCAGGCAGCGGCGCACCAGCCGCCCGCCATCCAGATGGATCAGCAGTTCATCGAGCGACTGCCAGGACGGGCTGAACTCGAGGATCAGTTCAAGCGTGCCACCGCAGGGCAAGCCGAATCGATGCGCCTCATCGGCGCTGACGCCATAGCGCACCACTTGCGGTGCGCTGTCGTCAAAACCACTGCCGCCATGGGCCGTGGTATAGCGATGGATCAAATCGTCTTCGATACAGCCCCCGGACACGCTGCCCACCACTCGACCGTCGTTACGCAAGGCCATCATCGACCCTGTCGGGCGCGGCGAAGAACCCCAGGTGCGCGCCACCGTGGCGAGCAGTACACGCTCGCCGGCGGCGAGCCAGTCCCGCGCCGTGCGCAGGACCAGCAAGTCGATGCTTTCCATCAGGCTCTCCTCTTAGCGCATGTGCAGGATGATCGGGCTGCTGCTGGCCGGATCGGTGTGTTCGCGCAGCTTGCCAACCGCCTGTGCATCAACAGCACTGCCCTGATTACCCCAGGTGCTGCGCATGAATGTCAGTACCTCAGCAATCTGCTGATCCGATAACTGCTCGCGGAATGCCGGCATGCGATAGGCGTCCGGTACACCGGCAGCCACGACACGCTGCGAACCATTAAGGGTGATGTTGATCGCCGAGGCGCTTTCTTTGGCCAGCGCAGAAGTGGCACCCGCCAGCGGTGGCATCCATTGCGATTGTCCCTTGCCGTCCAGGCCGTGGCAGGAGGCACAGCGCGTCTCGTAGGTGTGGGCGCCCGGCGCATTCAGGCGCGTCGCTGCCGAGACCTCTTGATACTGCCATGGCTGCCCGTCGCGCTGGCGGTCCCCAGGCAACGACTTGAGATAACGGGCAATGGCCGTCAGGTCTTCGTCGCTCATGAACTGCGTGGAGTTGTTGAAAGCCTCGGTCATCGAACCGTAGACCACCGCGTGCCTGTTGCGACCGGTCTTGAGGAACTGCACGATTTCCGGTTCGCTCCATCGACCCAGGCCTGTGTTGTGGTCATCGCGCAGGCTCGGCGCGTACCAGCCATCGAGCAAGGCGCCAGCGAGGTAAGGCGTACCGGATTCATCCAGCGCCTTCTCGTTGAACGCCAAGCCACGCGGCGTATGGCAACTGCCGCAGTGCCCGGCGCCCTGAACGAGGTAAGCGCCGCGGTTCCACACTTCATCCTGCGACGGTTTGGCCACGTAGGGCTCGGCGTCGACAAACACACCGTTCCACAGCGCAATCGGCCAACGCAGGTTCAGCGGAAAGGGAATGGCACTCGGGATGTTCGCCTGTTTGACTGGCGCCACGCCTTTCATGAAGAACGCATACAGCGCTCGCACGTCGTCATCACTGAGCTTGGCGTAAGACGGGTAGGGCATTGCCGGGTACAAACGTCGGCTCTCGGATGCCACGCCGTGGCGCACGGCACGGTCGAAGTCCGCCAGGCTGTAGTGGCCGATGCCGGTTTCTGTGTCCGGGGTTATATTGGTCGCATGGATCGCGCCCAGCGGTGTGCCCATTTCCAGGCCGCCGGCGAACGGCGCACCACCTGGCACGCTGTGGCAAGCCACGCAATCGCTAAGCCTGGCGACGTATTCGCCACGGGCGACCAGCGTCGGTTCGATGTCGGCCGCAGCGATCGGTTGGCTTTCAAGGGGCGAGGCGGGCTCGCGGGTGACATACCAGGCCAGCAGGCCTGCCGCGACCAGGCACGGCACTGCCAGCCAGCCAGCGGTTCTTGCGAATCGGCTGTTATTCATGGACGCTCCGGCGTTGATCAGGTGAAGGTGTGTCGGCTCATGGGCAGGCTGCGGACCCGTTGCCCGGTCAGCGTTGCCACTGCGTTCGCGACGGCTGGCGCCACGGCCGGCAACGGTGGTTCGCCGATACCGCCCATTTTTTCCCCGCTCTCGATGACACGCACGTGTACCCGTGCCATCCGCGCTGGCGGCAGGATCGGATACAAGTCGTAGTTGCGCGCCCGAGGTTTACCATCAATCCACACGGACTCTTCCACCAGCGTCTGGGACAGTCCCAACGCCACCGCGCCATTGACCTGAGCGTCGACAATCGCCGGGTTGACGATGCTGCCGGGGTCAATCGCCTGCCAGATGTCGTGGACCTTGACCTGGCCATTCTCGATGGACACCTCGGCGATCACGGCCGTCTCTGTACCGAACGGCGAAGCCATCGCAACGCCTCGCGCACGTTTGCTGCCGTCCTCGGCAGTAAACGGCCCGCGCTTCCAGCCGCCCGACAACTCACCCACTGCTTGCAGCAGCGTGGTCAGGCGCGGGTTGTCGCGCAGCAAATGCAGGCGCAGTTCGAACGGGTCCTTGCCACCCTTGTCGGCCAGTTCGTCAAGGAACGACTCATAGAAGAAGTCGTTGAGGGAATTGCCCACCGAACGCCAGTAACCGAGCATCGCCGGACCTTTGACGTAGATCTGTGCAATCCGTTTGTTGGGGATTGCGTAGGACTTGCCCGACAACCCTTCAAGCGCCGTAGGGTCGAGCTTTTCACCTTGCTTGCCGGCGAGGGCTTCGGTCGGACCTTCGGTGGCACTGATCGCTTCGATTGCGAGCGGCCATCCGTCGCTATCAAGCGCCGCGCGGAAATTCACTGCGGCAACGGGACGGAGCACATCTCGCAGGAACTCTTCTTCTCGACTCCAGATCAGTTTGACCGGGCGGCCAACCGCCTTGGACAATTCGATCGCCTGAGGATAAGGACTGGCTGAGTCGTAGAGGAAATGCCGACCGAAGAATCCGCCCAGCAATGGCGAATGCAAGGTAATGCGAGACGCATCGAGCCCTGTGCGTTTGGCGATATCCGCACGGAACATGTCCGGTGCCTGATTAGGCAGCCAGACTTCCAGCGAACCGTCCGGATTGAATCTGGCGAGCGCAGAGGGCGGTTCCAACTGTCCGTGGTTCAGGTATTGGTTGTGGTAGGTGGCATCGACGCGGGACTTGGCATCGCCAAGAATCGAAGCCACATCCCCTTGGGTTTCATCATCTCTGGCTGGCCCTTTGTCGTCGGCGAGTCGCTTGAGCCACGCATCGCTGGAAAAGTCGGCGGGCATCGGCCGCACTTTGCTGTCGGCCATAGGCTCTTGCCAGTCGACTTGAATCGCCTCCACCGCACGTTTTGCGTGCCACCAACGCTCGGCGACTACCGCCACGGCACCTGGCAGACGATGCACGGAATGCACGCCTTTCATTGCCTTGACCTGATCTTCGTTGCGCAGGTTGCCCACCGTCATACCCAGGCGCGGGGCATGCTGAACGGCGGCATGGAGCATGCCGTCGACCTTCAGATCGATGCTGTAAAGCGCCTTGCCCGTGGACTTGTCATAGGCATCGACGCGCTTGACCGGTTTACCGATCCAGCGAAACTGGCTCGGATCACGCAGCTTCACAGAGGCCGGATCGGGAACCGGCAGATCCATCGCGCGCTCGGCCAATTCACCGTACGTCAACGAGCGGCCCGACTTGGCATGTACGACTTTGCCAGGTTCGGTGGTCAACTCGGCGACCGGCACGCCAAGCTTTTCTGCACCCGCCAGTAAAAGCATGGCGCGGGCAAGTGCGCCGAGGCGCCGCATCACCGGGTAACTCATGCGCACCGACATACTGCCGCCGGTGACACGCATGCCGTTTTCCATCACCACATAGGCCTCGCCGGGCGGTGCGGCTTCGACCAGGAAGGTCGACGGGTCCGCATCCAGTTCTTCGCCGACAATCTGCGCCATCGCGGTGAACGTACCTTGGCCGCCTTCCATGAACGGGCACAGTAGACGCACGCGGTTGTCCGGGCGGATCTCCAGAAACGCGGGAACCTGTGTGCCGCGCTCGAGCGGTGCAGTCGCCGCCGCTGCTGCTTGCACACGTGTCGAACCGAGCGGCAGGCCAAAGCCGAGCACCAGTGCGCCCACAGCGGTACCGGTCAAGAAACGTCTGCGCGACACATTCACCGGATCGTGCAGATCAAGCGCTGATACTTCCTGGGGAGGGTCGATACGGACATTCATCACGCTTCTCCCTTGCCGGCAAGCTCATGCATCGCGGCATGAATGGCGTTGTAAGTGCCGCAGCGGCAAAGGTTGACCATCACGGCGTCAATCTGTGCATCACTCGGCTTGGGGTTTTGTTTGAGCAGGGCCGTGGCGGCCATCACCTGGCCGGACTGGCAGTAGCCGCATTGGGCGACTTGCAGATCGACCCAGGTCGAGACGACCCTTTTGCCCACGTCATCGGCTTCGATGGCCTCAATGGTGGTGACCTCGCGGCCGACCACACCAGCCACTGGCGTGACGCACGAGCGCACGACATTGCCGTCCACCAGCACGGAGCAGGCGCCGCATTGCGCCAGTCCGCAGCCGTACTTGGTACCGGTCATGCCCAGATCATCGCGGATCACCCACAGCAGGGGGGTATCGGCGTCGGCATCGACCTGATAGGTCTTCTGGTTGATTCGTAGTTCCATGGTTCACCCGCTTGATCATCGGTTGACGTGAATTTTTATAAGCGGTGAAACGCTGCGAGGCGCATCACCGGTAAAGCGTGTCGTTCGCTCAACTGACCGTGTTGTCGAGCGCTTGCGCCTCGAATGGCTGGCCACGCAGCAGCGAAATGTCACGACTGGGCGCGGTCCCAAACAGGCGGCCATATTCGCGGCTGAACTGCGAAGGACTTTCATACCCGACAGCAAATGCCGCTCGCGAAACGTCCAGACGCTCCATCAACATCAGCCGACGGGCCTCGTTCAGCCGCAGCCACTTCTGGTATTGCAGCGGGCTCATGCCGGTGAGCTGGCGGAAATGATGGTGAAAGGTGGGAGCGCTCATTTGCACTCGCGCCGCCAGATCATCGATGCGCAATGCATCGGTGAAGTTGACCTTGAGCCAGTCGATGGCTTTGGCGATGCGATAACCCTGGCCATCGACAGCCGTGATCTGCCGCAGCCGTGCCCCTTGATCGGTATAGAGCAGCCGATAGTGGATTTCCCGCAGGATCAGCGGCGCGAGCACCGGGATCGCCTCGGGCTCATCGAGCAATGCCAGCAGGCGATCGAGCGCACCTTCCAGGGCGGTCGACATAGTGCCAATGCCTGCGCCTGTGCCGGTGGAGGGTTGTCGCTTCGCAGGCATGCCAACCTTGGTGATGACCTCGGCGAGCATGCTCACATCCAGTTTCAGCACGAGCCCGACACAAGGCTGTTCGGGACTGGCTAGCATCACTTCGGAATTGGCTGGCAGGTCCAGCGACGTGACCAGAAACCGCGAAGGGCCGTAGCGGTAGCCTTCGCCACCGACCCACAAGCGCTTTTCCCCACGGCCTACGAGAATGAGGCTTGGCTCGATCATGCACACGACAGGGGGTGCCGGCTGGTCGCGACGAAACAGCGACAGCCCGGGTATGGACGTGACGAAATCACCCGGTGCGCTCACGCGCGGGTCAATGTTCAACGCCAAAGGTGATTCATGGCGCATGGGGGTATCCATCATGGCGGGTCGCTCCTGTTGACCGAACTCTAATCCGCTGCAGAGGCGTTTCCTATCCACCACCCTGCATCCTCAGAGGATCAGGCAAGCATTCAAGAGGAATGCACTAGGGCAGAGGCGGATCGACCGGGAGAATGTGTCTATCTGTTACAGGGGAGTGCCCGTATGGGCGACAAACTGCTTGAACCCCTGCGCATCACATCCACACGTTTTTCGCACCAAAGGTAGTTCCCATGACTTCTCCCTCTACAGAAAAACGCGGCTGGAGCGCGGTGCTTGCCATGTCGTTGGCCGCATTCGCCCTGGTCGCTTCAGAGTTCATGCCCGTCAGCCTGCTGACACCCATTGCGGCAGACCTGCACATCACGGAAGGCCAGGCAGGGCAGGGTATTTCCGTGTCCGGTGTCTTTGCATTGATCACAAGCCTGGTCATTGCATCGATCGCCGCTCGCGTAGAACGCAAGAAGTTGCTGCTGTGTCTGACCTTGCTGATGATCGTATCAGGCACGGTCGTCGCGCTCGCGCCAGGCTATCCTTCATTCATGATCGGACGTGCTTTGATCGGCATAGCCATCGGCGGTTTCTGGTCATTGTCGGCGGCGACGGCAATGCGTTTGGTAAAGCCTGATCAGGTTTCCCGAGCGCTGGCCATCGTCAATGGCGGTAACGCTCTGGCCACGGTCATCGCCGCACCGGCGGGCGCCTTCCTTGGCTCGCTGATAGGCTGGCGCGGCGCTTTCTTCTGTGTGGTTCCTGTTGCAGTGCTTGCAGCCGTATGGCTGCTGATCAGCCTGCCGTCGTTCAGTGCTGAGCGCCAGGCAGGTAGCGGTAACGTTCTGCGGCTGATGAAGCAGTTGCCAGTCGCATTGGGGATGGTCGCGGTGAGCGTGTTTTTCATGGGACAGTTCATGCTGTTCACTTATCTGCGGCCATTTCTTGAGGGCGTGACTGGCGTCAGTGTCTCAACGTTGTCCTTCATGCTGCTGGGGCTGGGACTTGCAGGGTTTATCGGCACCTTTCTGATCGAAAGGTTTATGGGGAGCAGCCTGTACCGCACGCTGACAGTTATCCCGCTGATCATGGCTGGCATCGCACTGGCTCTGGTGAACTTCGGCGAATCGCCGGTACTGACCGCTGTGCTGCTTGGCCTCTGGGGATTGGTCGCTACGGCCGCTCCGGTCGGATGGTGGACATGGCTGGCGAAAACGCTGCCTGATGATGCGGAAGCCGGAGGAGGCTTGCTTGTGGCTATCGTCCAACTGGCTATCGCTGGCGGTGCAATCATTGGTGGCCTGGCATTTGATCTGAGCGGTTACAAGGCCACATTCGAGCTCAGCGCAGCCGTGTTGGTCGCCGCTTCTGCGCTTGCTTGGCTAGCGGGTCGCCATGCCACCGAAGGGCTGGGCGATAGGGCTTTAGAATTTCCACCAAACCGCCATTGTCCAGATGCTCGGCCACGGTGATACCTGGCGCCTGGATTGAACGAGAAGCCTACGAGCATCTCGCGAGGGGAGCATTTGAGAAGGTGGTGATCAAAATCGCTTGATAATGTTCAAGGCGCCAATCTGGCGCCTTTTTCGCTTATCTCAGCAGATATATTATTTCCAACATTACTTTGCAGCTTTTGGTGTCTGTTGACTGATCGCCAAGGCAAAGTCTTCGGGAGTTGGGCTTTCCGGCCACTGGGCTACATCTTCAGGCAACGAAATCCAGGGCTGTTTACGCTTGGTCCAGATGTGTGCCAAAGGCGTCAAGCGGTCGGCCCCATTGAGTACGCCAACCCGCAATACACGCATGCCCGGGGCAGCATCGGTCTCATTGAATAGTCGTGTGAAACACTTACTGCAGGCGTACTGCGTCGACGAGTGCTCTTCTGCTTCATGCAGGTATGTAAGCATGCTCCCCGACGCCTCAATCGCCTGAGCGGGACAGAGCATATGCAATGCGAACGCACTGCCGCTCCATCGCTGGCAGTTCAGGCAGTGGCATGCATATATAGGTGCAAGTGCTTCAATCTGCAGTTGAAGATGCACTTGTCCGCATCGGCATTGGCCGGTGAAACCCATGATGTTGCTCCTTATAATGCTGCGCTACGAGTCAGGGGTTCATCATCCATGCTTCTCGAATCCACCAGAAGACAATTAATGGAGCAACCGTTGGTACGGAATAGATGAGCGGGCTGGAATGGGAAAGCCAGCGAGTGTTCCTGGCGGTTCTGCGCAGTGGCAGCCTATCGGGCGCCTCCAGGTTGCTGGGAATTGCGCAGGCAACGGCTCGTCGACGTCTCGACAGCCTTGAAGCGGGTCTGGGCGTGAAGTTATTCACACGAACCTCCTCGGGGCTCGTGCCTACAGCATCGGCACGTGGGCTGGTTCACCATGTCGAATCCATGGCGATGGCTGCCGAGGCGTTCAATCGCATGGCCAGCGCTGAAACGCAGGTCACGAGTGGCACCGTCAGGCTCGCAAGCAGCGCTTTTCTGGGCGTCGAGGTGCTCCCGGGGTTGATGCGTGAGTTTCATTACAAGCATTCAGCATTGAAACTTGAGCTCAGTATCAACGATTCGCTGGAAGACATCGCCCGACAGGAATCAGACATCGCTGTGCGCCTCGTACGCCCGAGAGAAGCTGAAATAGTCGTGCGACGCGCTGGTGCTTTACGAGTGGGCCTGTTCGCAAGTGCCCACTGCCTTGAGCGCTATGGCGAGCCTGCAAATCTCGAAGAGGTGCGTCGCGCGCCATTGATTGGACCAGATCGCCGTACCGCTGACTTACGCAGACTGGTCGAGGTGGGTCTGTGCGAAGTAGACCAGCCGTTCTCTATCGCCACCGATGACCACCTTGCTCAACTCGCCGCACTCAGAAATGGCCTCGGATTTGGCTTATGCGCTACCACCGTCGCAGCGACCTATGGTCTGATCCAGTTATTGCCTGACAGCTTTGGCTTCGACGTTGATGTCTGGATTGCCATGCACAGTGACCTGCGCAAAGTTGGGCGCATCGCCAGAACATTCGAAGCCTTGGGGGAAGCGCTGGCTCTTTATCTGGACGAGAGCAGCGTACAGAGCACAGCCAAACACCCTGAACATCTGGTCGCGAGCAATTTGATTTGAGTAGACAGTGCCGGTATCAGAAGGGAAGCGTTGCGGAAATGCCTGAGACGATCCAGAGAGTATGAGGCGAAAAATCGCGAACTTCAGAAACGACAAAGCCCCGAAAAATCAGGGCTTTGTCGTATATAAGATGGCGGAGGCGATGGGGCTCGAACTCCGCCAGCGCAGCGATAAACCCGCTCGGTAATGTCGCCTTTTGTGTGCCCAAGCAGCAGGCTGGCGTCACCCACATCGCTGATTTTCGAAGCGGCTTTCGGGCGGATTGTAGTGGTCGAATAGCGACCACCACTCATTGTGAGTGATCCACCCTTGTCCTCCCTGAACGTGGAGGACAGGCCATGAGCACTATTGCTACTTACAGCCATCAGCCTTGGAACAACATCTCTCCACCAGACAGTACGCTCGGATAGTCAAAGCGTGGGTAACAGCTATTGGCCTTGACGCAACGATGTACGGTACTCATTCGCTACGGAAAACCAAAGCATCGCTGATTTATCGGAGGACGAAGATGTCTTGGAATGGCTGAACAGACGGAAGTTTAACCACCCGTTGCGACGGTCGATGCTAGACCGTCGCGATCCGCCCCATTGGCGCCGATCACCAAGGGCTGGAAACGACCAATACTTACTACTCAACTCCGTTAGGTTTCATCTGAAAGTAGACGGAGACAAGAGTTGCTGAGTACCAAAAAGAGCAGCCAGCTCGTAGGAATTTTCCTACAGCCCAGTCGGAAAAGCCTGAATTTTTGCCGCTAAATTTCCTGTTCAAATCTCTCCTCAATGACTTTCGAGCTCTGGCTTGTTTAAGCCGGTCCTGAAAAAAATCAATGAATGAGAGATTTATGAACAGCATCTACCGAGCTATATGGAATCGCACACGTACCTATTTTATGTTGCCGTCGGAGTCGGCGTCTGACGTATTAAAATCGCGCAACAGCCTTGCGCGCTTATCTTCAAAAGCGCCGGCTTTTCCCTTGAGCACGTTGTCTGCCAGCTTGTTGTTGGCTTTTTCCAGCATGGGGCACGCCGCTGCTGTGCTCGTCGACGGTACGATCTATAACGGTACCGGGACAATGACGACATCAGGTGACAACACCCCTGTATTGCGGGTTATGAATGTCGGTGAGGCGACTTGGAGCAACGGTATTCTCAGCGCTTCAGGCACTGGCTTGGGCGCTGTGCTGGTAGAAACCAACTCCACGCTGAATTTGATCGGCATGACCGTAAATTCCCTCATGGCCAATACGTCTGGCTTGATGGCGTCTGGCGGCTCTACGGTAAACCTTCAGAACACCCAGGTCGCTACACTGGGCAACAGCGTCGCGCTGGATGTCAAAGAAGCAAGCCAGCTACTTGGTAACCATGTGCAGATCAACAGCACAGGCTCGGGCCTGCTCGTGACGAACTCGACGGCCGATGTCAGCAATCTCGATATTGTTACCCACGGATCTTTCGGATTTGCAATTGCAGCATTAGGAACCAGTAACGTCAACGTTCGCGGAGCCACCATTAAAACCACCAATAACAGGGGCTATGGAATATACGCCAACCCAGGCGGGACGGTGGTGGCGAACGATATCGTGATCAGTACCTCGGGCGCCAATGGTATTGGAATGCAGGCCAACGGAGAGGCTGCTCATATAAGCGTGGACGGCGGCAGTATCACCACAAGCGGAACTGGTACTAGTTACGGAGTTCATGCTTATGGAGGGGGGACCGTTGATGTCAATAACATGGACATTGCCTCTAAAAGCGAAGCGATAAGGGCTGACGTTGGAGGGACGGTGAATGTTGAGTCGTCAAACCTGCACTCAACGGGTACTGCCATCACTGTCGCAAGTGGAGGCATTGTCAATGCGAACAATGTGAGTATTAAAAACAGCGGCGCGCGTCCGCCAATGGTTTGGGCGTTTACTGATTCATATGTGAATCTTGTCAACAGCGATATTGAAATGTCGGGGGGGCATGGTATCTATGCAGATACTGGAAATGTAACCCTCGATAACGTTCGTATTCACGGCGAAGTAGGTGGTATGGGGATTGCCGCCCGCTGGGGGGGCACCGTTGTGGGCAATAACGTCGATATTGCTATGAGTCTTGCTGATGATAGAGACGAAGAGGACAACATAGGCCTGGCTCTGGGCTCTAGTTCACCTGTTTCCAATATTAGCTTCGATAATTCAAGTATTAAGGTGAATGGCAAATTTGCCACTGCTATTGGCGCTTACGGAGCGGATCAGAAAAACGTCCTGCTTAAGAATACTGTGGTCAGTTCCGATAATGTAGCTATCAAGGCGAGCGACTCCGTTGCTTTTGATGTGACTGCTGACAGCTCTACCATCGAAGGTAAAACATTAATGGCCGGCGGGACCGCCGAATCGGGAGGACAGCAAGTTGTGAGCGTAGCACTGAGCGCCACTAACGGCTCCCGACTTAAAGGGGATGTGGAGATCGACCGTGATTACACCCTCGACAGCAGCCTTAACCTTAACGAAGCTTCTACCTGGAAAGGCGCATCGACTGGTTTACATAATCTGAGCCTCCGTGGTGGCAGTATGTGGAATATGACTGGCGACTCTTCGGTGAGCGCTCTTTCGTTGAACGACGGCCGTGTCAATTTCGACCACTCCAACGGCTTGTTCAAAACGCTGACGGTGGGCAATTTGAGCGGCAATGGCAGCTTCTTGCTTAACACTGACCTGGCGACGCTACAAGGCGACTTGCTCAAGGTTGAAGGGCAAGTTGACGGGGAGCACACGCTGATCGTTGCCGATTCCGGCCACCAGGCACAAGGTGGTGCACTGATGCTGGTGGATACCAACGGTGGCGCGGGGAAGTTCGATTTGTACGGCGGTAAAGTCGACGTGGGTGCCTTCCGTTATGGCCTCGAGCAGCGTGGCGATGACTGGTACCTGGCCGGCACTGCACAGGATGCGGGCGGTGGCGAGGGTCCAGTGGGTGATACCGGTGGCGGTGCCGGAGGTATCGTTGCGCCCATTGACCCCATTATCAGCAATCCTCAACCAGAGAACCTGAGTAAGGGCGCAAACGCTGCCATCGCTCAACAGGCGGCGGCCACAGGACTCATCGGTGCGCAGATGAATGCCTTGACCAAACGACTGGGCGAGTTGCGTATGGGCAATGATGAGGGTGGTCTGTGGACTCGTGGCTTCGGCAAGGAGCAGCGCATCGATACAGGTTCCAGCCGTGCCTTTGAGCAGCAGGTCAACGGTTTCGAGATCGGCGCCGACAAGGCCATTCCTTTCTACAACGGCAAGCTGTACATCGGCGGTATGGCCGGACAAGGTGAGGCTCGTCAGAACTTCGGCGAAGGCAGCAAAGGCCAGATCGACAGCGCCATGCTCGGCACCTATGCAACCTACATCGACCAAAACGGCGTGTACGTTGACAGCGTGCTGAAATATACCCACTTGGATAACAAGGTCGACATCACCAGCAATATGGGTAAGAAGGTGGATGGCAAATACAAGAATCACGCAATCGCGGCGAGCGTAGAGGTTGGCAAGCAAATCGATCTTGGACAAGGCTGGTTCGTCGAACCACAACTGGAAGTGCAAGCGTTCCGCGTGGGCAGTGGCGATTACACCGCAAGCAATGGCTTGAAAGTCGAACAGGACGCCGTTACTTCCGTTCAGAGCCGAGTTGGCAGCCTGTTCGGTCGCAACATGAAACTGAATAACGGTATGTCAGTGCAGCCATACGCCAAAGCATCGTGGATTACCGAACATGCCGGTGACAGCAAGGTGAGCGTCAACGATGTAAGTCTGGACAGCAAATTGCCAGGTTCGCGGGCGGAAATCGGTGGGGGGGTGATCCTGCAAACCGCCGAGAAACACAAGTTCTTCATCGATGCGGAATACACCAAGGGCGATGGCATCGAACAGCCTTATTCGGTGAACGTAGGCTACCGCTACGCCTGGTAAAAGCCTCTCCTGAAGGCAGTTTGAAATAAAGCGAATAGGACCCGGATCTTTGAATTCGGGTCTTGTTCGTTTGTATTTTTGTTGATGACAATCGGCAGGTTCATTTCGTTATTTCAGACAAGAAACGATTCCTTTCCAAGAAAGTAACCGCCGCCTCTAGCCAATTGGGGCACATGACTAGTACGCATTGACGATTCTGTTGGCCATTGGGCGTTTAGACCACTGTCCGATTATGGCCGAAAGCTGCGTATCGAATGCAACCGCATCCCCATGAGCTTCGTGGTCGAATCAACTAAATTTAAGGGTACGCACCAGTGTCGAAGGGCAGGGTTGCGGAAATGGCCGAAAAGATGCGGAAACGATCCGTAGAGAGAGGAGCCAATTTTCTGAATGCCAGAAACGACAAAGCCCTGAAAAATCAGGGCTTTGTCGTATATAAGATGGCGGAGGCGATGGGATTCGAACTCATGGACCTGTTACAGTCGACGGTTTTCAAGACCGTTGCCTTAAACCACTCGGCCACACCTCCGTTGCGTTGCGGGCGCCATAATACCTGAATGAAACACACTGTCAAACTCTCTGCATGGCTTGTTACAGAGCGTCTGTTATGATCTTTGCGACTGAACGTTTCAAACCAACAGGAGTGTCGCCATGCGCGAACAGGATTACGCAGTTAATAACGGCGTGCAGGCTGAGCAGCTAGAGGTTAGCCGCGTCCTGCGCAACACATACGGTCTACTCGCTCTCACCCTCGCATTCAGCGGCGTGATGGCGTTCGTTGCCCAGCAGATGCGTGTTGGCTACCCGAACATTTTCGTGGTGCTGATCGGCTTCTACGGGCTGTTCTTCCTCACCAACAAACTCCGTGATTCCGCGTGGGGCCTGGTGTCGGCGTTTGCCCTGACCGGTTTCATGGGTTTCCTGCTCGGCCCGATACTCAACCGTTACCTGGGCATGCAGGGCGGCGCTGAAGTGGTCAGCTCGGCGTTCGCGATGACTGCACTGGTGTTTGGTGGTCTGTCGGCCTACGTGCTGATTACCCGCAAGGACATGAGCTTCCTCGGTGGTTTCATCACCGCCGGTTTCTTCGTCCTGCTGGGTGCAACGCTGGCGAGCTTCTTCTTCCAGGTCAGCGGTCTGCAACTGGCGATCAGCGCAGGTTTCGTGCTGTTCTCGTCCGTCTGCATCCTGTTCCAGACCAGCGCCATCATCCACGGCGGTGAGCGTAACTACATCATGGCGACCATCAGCCTGTATGTATCGATCTACAACCTGTTCGTCAGCTTGTTGCAGATCTTCGGCATCATGAGCCGCGACGACTGATTACACTCGTTGAAACAACAAAAAACCCGCCTAGGCGGGTTTTTTGTTGGCTGCAGAAAAGGCTATCAATTGATGACGATACTGCCATCGGCCTTTTGCTTGTAGATTGTATAAGGCAACAGCAACGTGTCGAGTACCCCTGAAAATGCAGCATCTACCAGTACGCCGGGTGTCGCGTTGTTGTAATTGAACGCATCGACATCATCCGGACGCTCTGCGTGGAGCAAACAGAAGTCATAGGTCACGCCGCTGTAGATTCGCGGAACAGCGCCGCAGTGGGATTTTTTCTCTTTCAGATAGGCCGCGGCGTCCTGATCGCTGCGAACGACTGTCTGCACAGTCCCGCAACCAACGAGCATCAACGCCGCCAGAATTACTGCCTGAATCTTCATACCGCGAATCCTTCGCTGGAAAAACGTCAATCTAAGCCGAATTTGCAGAAAAAGCACCTAAGCCATCGGCGGCAAGCGGCGTTTGACCGGGGTCTTCTTGACTATTGCGGTATTGGTTTCGGCCAAGGTATTGAGGCGGTCGAGCAGGGTGTCCAGTTGTTCCATCGAGCGCACGTGCAGACGGGCGATAAAGCAGTCCTCGCCAGTGACCTTGTCGCACTCGGTGAACTCGGGAATCGACTGAATCTGACGCTCGACTTCCTGCAGTTGCCCCGGTAGCGGCCGTACCCGGACGATCGCCTGCAATTGATAGCCGAAGCACTTGGGATCGATCTCGACGGTGTAGCCCTTGAGCACGCCGCGCTCCTCCAGCCTGCGCAAACGCTCGGCCACGCTGGGCGATGACAGCCCGCTGATCTGCGCCAGCGCCTTGAGCGAACGCCGCGAATCCTCCATCAATGCGCTGATGAGGATCTGGTCGATATCGTCGGTCATGAACAAACTCCCGCATTAGGCGATTGGTGAGAACTACCCCCGATAAAAAAGGCAGAAAGTGAGTTTAGCCTGCTTTATGCGCTGGAGTGGCCCTGTGGCGGCTTGGCATACTTTTGCCACAAACACAGGAGAATAATGATGGACAACACACTGCGTCGCGGGTCATTTGAAATGACCGCTGCCATGCTCATATCCGGGACGATCGGCTGGTTCGTGCTGGTGTCCGGGCAACCGGTGCTGGATGTGGTGTTCTGGCGCTGCGTGTTCGGTGCCGGCACCTTGTTATTGATCTGCGCAGCATTCGGCTTTCTGCGCCCAGGCATTCTGACTCGCACGACATTTTTGCTGGCCGTGCTCAGCGGCGTGGCGATTGTCGGTAACTGGGTGCTGTTGTTCGCCTCGTACTCTCGGGCCTCGATTGCCATTGGTACAGCCGTATACAACGTGCAGCCGTTCATGCTGGTCGGATTGGCGGCGCTGTTTCTCGGCGAGAAGATCACTGTGCAGAAGCTGTTCTGGCTGGCGATTTCTTTCATGGGGATGCTGGCGATCGTCAGCGCCCATGGCCAGCAAGGCGAGGGCGGTAACGACTATCTGGTGGGGATTGCCTTGGCGTTGGGCGCGGCGTTTCTCTATGCGATTGCGGCGTTGATCATCAAGCGTCTGACCGGCACGCCACCGCACTTGATCGCACTGATTCAGGTCTGCACCGGTGTGCTGTTGCTCGCACCGTTCGCACACTTTTCTGCACTGCCGCAGGCACCGAGTGCATGGGCCAGTCTGATTACGTTGGGCATTGTTCATACCGGCCTGATGTACGTGCTGCTGTACGGCGCGATCCAGAAGCTGCCGACGGCATTGACTGGCGCACTGTCCTTCATCTACCCGATTGCCGCGATTTTCGTCGACTGGTTTGCCTTCGGTCATCGCCTGGAAATCCTGCAATGGGTTGGCGTTGCGGCGATTCTGCTGGCGGCGGCCGGCATGCAACAGGGCTGGGGCTTCAAGGCGCGGCGGCTGGCCGCGCAGTAAGCCTCAGATGTTCCAGCGCGGGGCGGTTTTCGCCAGGCGCTGGCGCATCTCGCCGATGTTCGCGGCCAGTTGACGGGTCAACAAACGATAGCCATCCAGCGCGTTGTAGACCGGCGCGTCAAGGCTGGTCTCCTGCAATTCCACTGGCCGATCAAGTCGCTGTGCCGCGCCGGATTTCAGCGCGCGGGCCATACCGATCAACTGCACGCGAATGACCCGGTGCTCGGCCTTCAACGCAGATTGCAGATGAGCCATGGCCTCTGGGTCGTTGGCATCGGGGCGGGTGTTGCCGAGGATCTCCAGGGTGCTGATGCACATGCGCAGGTTGCGCTGGATGGCATCGAGTTCGGTCATGGAGATTTTCACTTCCTTGGACACCGATGGCATCAGCGAACGCAATTGCACCATCACTGCGCCCAAACGGCTCATCAATTTAAGATGCTCGTCAGCGCTGACCGGTTGGCCGCTGATGATCCGTCCGTACACCGTGGCGCAGTCGCGCAAGGCATCGGCCAGGTTGTAGCGCCACGAGTACACCGCGTACAACGGCAGGGCGAAGGAAAAAGCCAATGCCAGCGCGATACCGATCAGGATGTCGACCCCACGCCACAAGCCATCGGTGATCGGGTTGTCGCCATGCCCGGCAACAATGAATACGGTGATCGCCGAGAGCAGCGCGGTATAGCCGCCCTTGCCGATCGCGTGATACGAGAAAAAGCCGCAGACCACGGCCATGGCGAAGTAGGTCAGCCACGGCATGCCGAGCCAGGCCTGCTGTGCCACCAGCAATAATCCGACGCCGGCACCGATCAAGGTGCCGGTAGCGCGTTCGGCGGCTTTTTTGCCGATGTTGCCGTGGTGCTGCAAACCGCCGATTACTACCAGCATGGTCACCGACGCCCATTCACCGTGGGGTAGATTGATGCCGGTGGTCAGCAAAATCGTCGCCAGCAACCCCAATGCCACCCGCACCGCATGGATCAGTCGGGCGTGGCGGTAGCGCCGGTATGGGTCCAGCAGCGGACGCAGGATTCGGCGCAACAACGGAGGCAATCTGTGGGTGCTGAACGTACTCAGTGCAAGGCCCTCGTCAGAAGATGTAGTCGGTGGTCAGGAAGCTCGAATCGCGTCCGCGAATGATCTCGCTGATCAGATCCTTGTTGCTGTCCTGGAACTTGGTCGCCACCAGCGTGCGGATTGAAAAAACCCGCAACGCATCGTGTACCGACAGCGTGCCTTCGGCGGAATTCTTGCGACCGTTGAACGGGTACGTGTCAGGGCCGCGCTGGCATTGAGCGTTTAGGTTAATCCGGCCGACCTGGTTGGCAAAGGTGTCGACCAGTCGGCCGACCGCCACCGGGTTGGTACCGAAGATGCTCAACTGTTGGCCGAAGTCCGATTCCAGCACGTAATCGATCACGGTATCGAGGTGACGGTACGGAACGATAGGCACGACCGGGCCGAACTGTTCTTCCTGATAGACGCGCATTTGCGGATTCACCGGGTACAGCACCGCCGGATAGAAGAACGACTCGCGGGATTCACCGCCATTCGGGTTGACCACCTCGGCGCCCTTGCTGCGCGCGTCCGCCACCAGACCATGCAGATAATCGACCTTGCCCGATTCCGGTAACGGCGTCAGCGATACACCGCTGTCCCAAGGCATGCCCGGTTTGAGCGTGGCCAGTTTGGCGTTGAATTTTTCGATGAAGCTGTCAACGATATCTTCATGGACGAAGAGGATCTTCAGCGCGGTGCAGCGTTGGCCGTTGAACGACAGCGAACCGGTGACGGCTTCGCTGACGGCGTTGTCCAGATCGACTTCCGGCAGGACGATGCCGGGGTTCTTCGCGTCCAGACCCAGCGCGGCACGCAAGCGGTGCGGTTTCGGGTGCAGCTTCTTCAGGTCGCTGGCGGCCTTGTTGGTGCCGATGAACGCGAAAATGTCGATCTTGCCGCTGGCCATCAGCGCGCTGACGGTTTCACGCCCGCTGCCGTAGATGACGTTGATGACGCCGGTCGGGAAGCTGTCGCGGAACGCTTCGAGCAACGGGCGGATCAGCAGCACGCCGAGCTTGGCCGGTTTGAACACCACGGTGTTGCCCATGATCAGCGCCGGGATCAGCGTGGTGAAGGTTTCGTTCAGCGGATAGTTGTAAGGCCCCATGCACAGCGCGACGCCGAGCGGTACGCGGCGGATTTGGCCGAGCGTGTCCTGCTCCAGCTCGAAACGGCTGGAGCGGCGGTCGAGTTCCTTGAGGGCGTTGATGGTGTCGACGATGTAATCGCAGGTGCGGTCGAACTCTTTTTCCGAGTCTTTTAAGTTTTTGCCGATTTCCCACATCAGCAGCTTCACCACAGCGTCGCGTTGCTGACGCATGCGGCCAAGGAAGGCTTCGACGTGCTGGATGCGCTCGGCAACGCGCATGGTCGGCCACAGGCCCTGGCCCCGGTCATAGGCGCGGACGGCGGCGTCGAGGGCGGTGAGGGCGGTGTCGGCATCGAGCAGCGGCGTGCTGCCGAGAATCACTTGTTCGTCGCCATTTTCACCGTGCAGATAAACCGGGCTGCGTACAGTGGCGAGCGGGCCGTCCCAGCGGCGCAACTGGCCGTCGACGAGGTATTCGCGTTGCTCGACCTGAGCGCCTGGGCGGTATTTTTCCGGGATGTCGCTGACAGAAGGGAACAGGTTGCCAAGGATGTTTGCTGTGGTCATGTCGCTACCCCGTGTTGGATGTCCGCGTGCAATCAAAAAAGTCTTTACAGGTTATACGCCTGAATGCGCCGAAATTTAAACCCGCGAATGTCACCCGAATGTCACGCAAAGGCGCAGAGCAGAGCTTCAAGGGACGCTCCGCGTTCCAAGCGGACGCAGAGCGTCCGGGGCTGCATTCCCACGCAGAGCGTGGGAACGATCATTGGAGAGAAGGCTGGCCCCGTTTGCCCCCCTTACTGTCCCGCAATGCCCTCAGTCGTCTGGTGCCGCTGTCTTAAGGTGTGATCACAACAATAAGCCGCACCCCACGCGAGGATCGTTATGCGGGCAATCCGATTCACTTTACTGCTGGCTCTGGTCGCTGCGATGGCGGGCTGTGGCGACGAAGCAAAACCGTCAGTGACATCCAGCAGCGCCACACCCTCCGACTCGGCACTGGCACAGATCTACATCAACAGTTGCCAGCTCTGTCACGCCAATCCGGCGGCCAACGCACCGCTCACTGGCGATCGCAAAGCCTGGGCGCCGCGCATCCAGCAGGGTGTGGACACGCTGCTCGACCACACCATTAACGGCTACAACGGCATGCCGCCGATGGGCCAGTGCGTCGAGTGCTCGCAAGAGCAGTTCCTGCAATTGATCGGCTTCATGGCCGACCAGCCTCTCCCTCAATAAGGTGCGCGCATGACGATGGATCTGACACGGCGTCAGTTATTGCAACGGGCAAGCATCGTCGGCGCGTTCAGCGCGCTGGCGAGCAACCCGGCCCTGGGTCAATTGATGCGCGCGCCACGGCTGATTCCCTGGCGCAACTGGTCGGGCGCGCAGAGTTGCCTGCCGGCAGCACGGTTGGCGCCGAAAAATCTGGATGAGCTGACGACGGTGATTCGTCAGGCCCAAGGCAAAGTTCGTCCGGTCGGTTCGGCACATTCCTTCAGCGCCTTGGTGCCCACCGACGGCACATTGTTGTCGCTGAGCTACTTCAACGGTTTGCTCGACCACGACCCGAAAACCCTGCAAGCCGAATTCGCCGCCGGCACGCCGATGTCGCGCATGGGCGTGCCGCTCAAAGACGTCGGCCAGGCCCTGCAAAACATGGCGGATATCGACTACCAGACCCTCGCCGGAGCAATCGCGACGTCGACCCACGGCACCGGCAAAAACTTCCAGTCCTACTCGGCCCATGTCTGCGGCCTGCAAATGGTCACTGCCAATGGTGAGGTGCTCGACTGCGACAGTCAGCGCCACCCTGAGGTGTTCAACGCCGCTCGCGTCTCACTTGGTGCACTCGGCGTGGCAACGAAAATCCGCCTGCAAAACCGCCCGGCCTATCGCCTGCGTGAAACCCAATGGATCGCCAAGACCGAAGAATTGCTCGAAGACCTCGATAAGAACACTCGGGAAAACCAGCACTGGGAAATGCTCGTCGTCACCCATTCCGACTACGCCTTGTCCATCGCCCTCAACGAAACCACTGACCCGGCGACGCCGCCGATCAGCCCTGAAGAGGAGGGCGGCAACGAGTTCGTTAACCTGATCGAGAAGATCGACAAGTACGGCAGCGACTTTCCCGACCTGCGCCGGACAATGCTCAACAGCCTGCGGCATCTGGCGAGTTTCGATGACCGGGTGGGCGACTCGTTCGACATCTACGCCAACGTGCGCACGGTGCGGTTCAACGAGATGGAATACTCCGTGCCCACCGAACAAGGCCCGGCCTGCCTGCGCGAAATCCTCAAGTTGATTCAGGACAAGGACCTGCGCACCTGGTTTCCCATCGAGTACCGCTACGTCAGGGCTGACGACATTCCGTTGAGCATGTTCGAGGGGCGCGACAGTTGTTCGATCTCGGTGCATCAGCACTATCAGATGGACCATCACAACCTATTCGCTGCCATCGAGCCGATCTTCTGGAAGTACAACGGCCGGCCACACTGGGGCAAATTGCACACGCTCAATGCGCGAACGTTGCAGCCGCTGTATCCACGCTTGCGCGAGTTTGTCGAGGTGCGCCAGGCGCTTGATCCGAGCGGCAAGTTTTTGAATGCGCATCTGTCGTCGATTCTGGGGGTGAGCTGATGGCGGTCAATCGACGTAATTTTCTGCTTGGCACACTGGGTGTCGGCGCGTTGCTGGTGGGCGTTGGTGCCTGGCTGAGACCGGGGGATCGCGGCGGGCCGTACAGCGAATACTTCCAGGCACTGAACCGTGAACTGAAGGAAAAAGGCCCGATGCGCCCGGTGCTGCTGATCGATCTGGATCGCCTCGATCACAATATTGATGTGGTGATGCAGTCGGTGAGACGCGGTGGCAAGCAGCTGAGGTTGGTGGAAAAGTCGCTGCCGTCGCCGGGGTTGCTCAGTTACATCGCCCAAAAAGCAGGAACGCAGAACTTGATGTCATTTCATCAGCCGTTTCTCAACCACGATGCCGTGAAGTTTCCGCAATCCGACATCTTGCTCGGCAAGCCGCTGCCGGTGCGCTCGGCTGAACTGTTCTACCAAACCCACAAAGGCCCGTTTGATCCGGCGAAGCAACTGCAATGGCTGCTCGACAGCCCTGAACGTTTGCAGCAATACCTCGCACTGGCGAAGGGGTTGGGCACGCGGATGCGCATCAACATCGAACTCGATGTGGGCCTGCATCGTGGCGGCGTGAGTGACGTTGAAGCGCTAGGGCAGATGCTCACACTGATCAGCGCCAACCCGCAGCATCTGGAGTTTGCCGGGTTCATGGGCTACGACCCTTTCGTGGGCATGGGCGTGCCGGGGATTCTCGGTTCGCCTGAAGAGTTGTTCGCCAAGGTCATGGTGATCTATCAGCGCTGCGTCGATTTCACCCGCCAGCAGTTTCCGCAGTTGTGGCATGACGGCTTGTGCCTGAACACCGCCGGCAGCCCGAGCTATCGCATCCATGAAAACGAAAAGCTGAGCACGGAAG
This sequence comes from Pseudomonas sp. LBUM1652, assembly GCF_059716105.1. Taxonomy (NCBI): domain Bacteria; kingdom Pseudomonadati; phylum Pseudomonadota; class Gammaproteobacteria; order Pseudomonadales; family Pseudomonadaceae; genus Pseudomonas; species Pseudomonas sp. LBUM1652. Next base: position 3,013,799 of record NZ_CP166804.1, read on the forward strand.
TGTCGGTGGGCACAGCGATGCTCAAGCCGACGCATTACGACTTGCCATCGCTGGTCGATCATGTGCCCGCCACCTACATCGCCACGCCCGTTTTGAAAAGCACGGGCGCGGTGAACATTCCGGCGCTGGATGACAAATCGAAGCTGTTTTCGTGGTGGGATACGAACCAGCGGCAGACCTTTTTCGTGTATGGCGGCAACTGGATGGCCGAGTTCGAATCGCCACCCGGTTTGCAGAGTAATGGGGTCTACGGACGCAGCTCCAATCAGGAGATGGTCAATGGCTCGAATGCCGTGGGTCTGACCGTGGAAGATCAAGTCTTCCTGCGCCCGACCCAGACCGAAGCGGTGCTGCTGCAATTCGGTGATTTGTTGGCTGTGCGCGGCGGCAGGGTCGTTGATATCTGGCCTGTGTATTCCTGAGCTAAATGGCTAAGCACTTTTTCCTGCTTATGAACAATTTTTTGTGTTGTCTACTGTCAGTTTTGACAGTAGACAACTTGTTAAATCAGGATTATCAATAGCGGCGTTAGCTGACCTTTTAAGTTTTTAGTGAGCTATTTTATTCAACTTTCATTCTTTCGAGTGAGAGATACATTCTTTCAGAAGGGGCAAAAAAATGGTTGAGGAAATCGCAACAAAGACAGAGGGTACTTTCGATGTGGAATTGGAAGAATTTGGAAAAATTCATCCTCTCACCCTTGGTTTCAAGGAGGTCGGCGAAGGCTTTCAAGTCTCAGTTTATGACAATCCTAATGGGAACATGCCGACAAAAAAATTCTTTGATTTAGTGTTTCCCGATAAATTGTCCGCAGAATATGACGTCGGTGATCTAGAAGTTGCGACGTACAAGCAGTTCGCAGAAGATCACAGCTATGAATATGTTGCCTATAAGGGGACGGTCTCGGTCTCGTATCAGGACTCACCTCGGCAAACCAAAGGTACTATTAAAATTTGGATGGAGTTGGTTGGCAGTCCCGTTCCTTCCGGCCCTGCAAAGGTAGAAGTTAATGGATCTTTTGATCTGAAGAACCCTTAACTGGGGGCGAAGGGAACCAATTTAACAATTGTATATTCGGACGAGGTTTCTTTTTGTCAGTTGGCGCCATGCGGGTCGGCGATCGGAGTTTCCCCATGGCACCAACTTAGAAAGTCTTTAGCCCCTACACACAACATCCTTAGTCCTCTATCAAAACGCTCCCCTAATGAAGCTTTTATGACAAAAGTTCGGTAGCACATCGCCAGTCCGGTCATGCCTATGTAACGCGCTTGAGGGGCCCAACAGGGCGCTTTTCACAAGCCGAGGCGGGACGCCGGGAGTGAGGCAGTGGGGACTATGGAACGCTACTCGAAAGTGGGCATGCAGGAACTCGATCAACGTCTGTCGAAGATCGTCGAAGCCGCGCGCAAGAAGCCGGTTTCGGTGTATCGCTACGGCGCGCCGTGGGTCTGGATCGTCTCGCAGGATGACTGGCAGGGCGCCTTGAAAGAGGTCTCCAGCTACATTCCGCCAGGTCATTCGCTGGTCTTGCTACGCCCGCAGATCGACGATTTGCTCGACGCCCATCGCGACCTTCTGCACGACCTCAATGCCGAGCCCGGCCGGCTGATCCCCGCGCAAACGGTCATGCACATTCTGCTCCTGCAACTGCTGTATTCGGTGCCTAGCGAGCAGCAGCTCTATGAACAGCTCAGCTACAACCTGCTGTTCCGCTGGTTCGTCGGCCTCGGCCTGCAACAGAAAGTCTGGAGCTTCAACGCCCTCAGTCGCGATATCGCCACGCTGCTCAACAACCCGCGTGCGGTGCAACTCATTCAGAAAATCATCGGCGAAGTGTTCTGCGGTGCCTTGCTGCAAATGCCCGAGTTCTCGTTGAACTTCGCGCTATTGCACACATGGCTCGGTAAACACGCCTGCGCTTCGACAGCCAGCAACTGAAGCAACACACAAGGCGCGCAACAGCGCCAACAGGTCATCGCGAATTCAGGGGGTAGTGTGGAACAGATTTTTACGTCACGGCTGGCGCTGTGGGGCTGGCTGCTGGTGACGGCGGGCGTGCAGCCGGCGCTGGCCGAAGAGGCCGCCGAAACCACCGCCGCGCAGCGTCTGGTCGACGTCAACGAATACTTCGTGCGTGGTAACACCGTGCTCGATGCTCGGGCGATCGAAGAGGCGGTATACCCGTTTCTCGGCCCGCAAAAAGCCCTGAGCGATATCGAAGGCGCGCGCGACGCGTTGCAGAAGACCTATCAGGAGCGCGGCTATCAATCGGTGTTCGTCGAGTTGCCGGAGCAAGCGGTGGCGGACGGTATCGTCTATCTGCAAGTCAGCGAAACCAAGGTCGGCCGCGTGCGCGTGGTGGGCGCCAAGCACTATTCGCCACTGGACATCCGCGACGAAGTCCCGGCGCTCAAGGAGGGCGAGGTCCCGGACTTCGCCAAGGTTCAGGGTGAACTGGCGCAACTCAACAAAACCCCGGGCCGCCAGGTCATGCCACTGGTTCGCGAAGGTCAGCGCCCCGGCACCATGGACGTCGATTTGCAGGTCGAAGACCAGAACCCTTGGACGGCCAGCGTCGGCCTCAACAACGACTACAGCGCCGACACCGAAAAACTGCGGGCCGTCACCAGCCTCGGCTACAACAACCTCTGGCAACTCGGCCACAGCATCTCGCTGACCTACTTCACTGCGCCGCAGGACACCGACAACGCCAAGGTCTGGTCCGGCTCGTATACCGCGCCGCTGACTGATCGCTGGAGCGTGCAGTTCTCCGGTTATCAGTCCGACAGCAACGTCGCCACCATCGGCGGCAGCAACGTGCTGGGCAAGGGCCATTCCTATGGGGTATCGGCGATCTACACACTGCCGTCCAGCGGCAGTTGGTCGAATTCGCTGTCAGCGGGCATCGACTTCAAGGACTTCGACGAACGCCTGACCCTGTCCGGCGAAAGCGACAAGGTGCCGCTGCAATACGCGCCGTTCACCTTCGCCTACAACGGCTATCGCTACACCGAAAAGAGCCAGCTCGGCCTCGGCCTGAGCCTGGTCGCGGCCACCCGCAGCCTCTTCGGTTATGGCAGCTCCGACGAAGACTTCGACTACAAACGCTACCGCGCCAACCCGAGTTTCGCCGTGCTCAAGGGCGACACCAGTTTCACCTGGACCTTCGCCAACGACTGGCAGAGCGCGAGCAAAGCGGCGTTCCAGTTGGCTTCAGGGCCGCTGGTTTCCAACGAGCAATTCTCCGCCGGCGGTGCGACGTCGGTGCGCGGCTATCTGGCCGCCGAACGCACGGCTGATGACGGTTACCTGCTGAGCCAGGAACTGCGCACGCCGTCGCTCGCCAAGTACACCGGCACCTGGATGCAGGATTGGCGCTTCTACGCCTTCGCCGAAGGCGCGCAACTGTACCTGCGCGACGAACTGCCGGATCAGGACGCCAATTACGCCCTGGCCAGCGTCGGCCTCGGCACCCGCGCCAGCCTGAGCAAATGGCTGTCCGGCAGCCTCGACTGGGGCTATCCGCTACTCGAAGGGCCGAACACCTCGAAACAGGAATCGCGCCTGCACTTCAACCTTCAAGCCACTTTCTAAAGGAGCACGTACATGCAGCGCCTCTTCCTTTCGTTGTTGATCTGCCTGGGCTTCGTGCTCCCGGCCACGGCTCAGGCCTGGTGGCAGGACGACTGGCACTACCGCAAACAGATCACCGTCGACACCACGCCGCAGGGCGCGGCGATCAATCAGGCATTGGGCCGCACTGCGCTGCTGGTGCGCCTGCACACCGGCAATTTCACCTTCGATGGCGTTAAAGAAGACGGCTCGGATCTGCGCTTTGTCGGCGCCGATGACAAGACCGTGCTCAATCACCAGATCGAAAGCTTCGATGCGCTGATGGGCATGGCGCTGATCTGGGTTGATGTGCCGAATGTCGAGGGCGGTCAGCGTCAGGACATCTGGATGTATTACGGCAACCAAAAAGCCCCGGCCACCGGCAACGGTCAACTGACCTTCGACCCGAATTACACCGCGCTGTATCACTTCGACGGCGCCACCGGCACGCCGGCCAAAGACACCACCGCGTATGGCAACACCGCGCAAAGCGCGACCGGCGCGGCGATTGACGGCGTAGTGGGGCGTGCCTTGCAGTTCAGCGGTCAGCCATTGCTACTGCCGGCCAGCCCCTCGTTGCAACACAACGCCGGCAGCGCATTCACCTTCAGTGCCTGGCTGCGTCTGGATCAGGCTAATGGCGAGCAACTGATTCTGGCCCGCCGTGAAGGTGCCAACAGTCTGTTGGTCGGTGTGAATCAGGGTGTGCCGTTCGTGGAAATTGACGGCCAACGCGCAGTCGCCACACAGCCGCTGAATCCAGGTCAATGGCAGCACGTCGCGCTGACTGCCGAAGGCTCGAAAGTCACGCTGTACATCAATGGTCGCGAAGGCACGACACTGGCGGTAGCGATGCCGGCGTTCAACTCGGTCATGGCCATCGGCGCGGACCTTTCCGCGAGCGCCTTGCAGCCATTCGTGGGCGCTGTCGACGAGCTGCGTCTGTCGAAAGTCGCGCGTGCTGCGCCGCTGATTCTGGCCGACGCCACCTCGCAAGGCGCCGAGTCGAAACTGGTGGCCTACGGCGTTGATGAAGAACAGTCCGGTTACGGTTTCGGCAGCCTCGGTTTCCTGCTCAACGCGGTGCCAGTCGACGCTTGGGTGATCATCGCGGTGCTGGTGCTGATGATGTTCCAGTCGTGGATCATCATGCTGCGCAAGAACCGTACCCTCGGCCGCGTCAGCAAGGCCAACGAAGCCTTCCGCGAGCAGTTCGCCAAGGTCGGTACACGCCTGGAAATGTTTGCCGATGACACGCAGCTCGCTCAGCGTTTGCAGCATTCATCGCTGTGGCGCCTGTATCTGGTGGCGGTGAAAGAAATCCGCACCCGCCGCGAGCAGGGTGCCGACACCTCCTCGGTTTCAGCGGCGACCATCGAAGCGATCCGTTGCTCGATGGACGGCGTGCGCACCCGGGAAAACCAGGCCCTCAGCTCGAAGCTTTCGACCCTGTCCAACGCCATCGCCGGCGGTCCTTACATCGGTCTGCTCGGCACCGTGCTGGGGATCATGGTGGTGTTCCTCGGCACGGCGATGGCCGGCGACGTCAACATCAATGCGATCGCTCCCGGCATGGCCGCCGCGCTGCTCGCCACTGCCATGGGCCTGTTCGTCGCGATCCCGGCGCTGTTTGGCTACAACCGCCTGATCACGCGTAACAAGGAAGTCAGCGCCGACATGCGCGTGTTCGTCGACGAGTTCATCACCCGTCTGGCGGAGATGCACGGCGAGAGCCAGTTCAGTGAGGCATCGCACTCGCGCGGCCATCACGCCAACCATTCCGTACCGGCCTGAGGAGCACTGACATGGCGTCCGTAAATGCCTCCCACGACGATGAAGAAGATGCCGCGGTGGACAGCATCAACATCACCCCGCTGGTCGACGTGCTGATGGTGGTGCTGGTGATGTTCATCCTCACCGCCACCGCGCAGGTTTCCGGCATCCAGATCAATCTGCCCAAGGCCAGTGCATCGGTGTCGCTGTCGGAAGCCAAGACCAAGGCGATTTCGGTCAACGACGGCGGCCAGGTGTTCCTCGATGCCTACCCGGTGACGCTGGCCGAGCTGGAAGAGCGCCTGCGCATCGAGAAAGCACAGAGCCCGGACTTCCCGGTGATCGTGCGCGGTGATGCGACGGTGCAGTACCAGAAAGTCATCGAAGTGCTGGATCTGCTGCGCCGGCTCGAACTGTCCCAGGTCGGTCTTGTGACCGGCAAACCGAGTCAGGGCTGAGTCATGACCGCACAACTCCCGATCGAGCCGCTGCCGGTGAAAAAGTCGCCGATGCGCTTTGTGAAGTGGGGCGCCGGGCTATTGGTTGGCGCGCTCGCCGCATGGTTCCTGTGGCAGTGGGCCAACGACATGAGTGGCATCCGCCGCGAAGCGCCGAAGGTGCCGACGATCATTCCGTTGCCGCCACCGCCACCGCCGCCACCCGAGAAACCGCCGGAGCCGGAAACCCCGGTGGAAGAAAAAATCGTCGAACCGGAACCAACGCCCGAGCCGCAGGAGGTCAAGCCTGAAGAAGAGGCGCCGCCATCGCCAGCGGACGATCTGGCCAACCCGATGCAAATGGACGGCGATGCACAGTCGGGCAACGACGCCTTCAACATCGGTGCGGGCAAGGGCGGCGGCATGGCCGGCGCTGGAGGCGGGCGCGTGGGTAACGGCACTTACAGCCAGTTCCTTGCGTTCACCTTTCAGAAGCTGCTGCGCGAGAACCCGGAGCTGCGCAACCTCGCCTTCACCTTGCAGGCCGATGTGTGGCTGAGCAGCGTTGGCGAGATCACCCGGGTCGAGCTGATCAAGTCCAGCGGCAATCCCGAGATTGATACCCAGGTTTTGGCGGCGCTGCGCAATGCGCCGCACTTAAGCGAACGGCCACCGGCCTCCATGACTTTGCCTGTGCGCCTGTCCCTGCAAGGGCGGCGTCCGGGTTAACCGAATTCTTAAAGTTTTGCCAAAAGGAGTTGTGTGCAGATGATTTCCAACGTGAATCGATTGTCCCTGGCGGTCGGCATGGTCATCGCGACCCTGGTCGGTCAGGCCGTGGCAGCGCCTGCGCCCTCGGAGAACGCCACGATCAATCTGATCCGCTTGCTGGTCGAGCAGGGCATTTTGAAACAGGACAAGGCTGATGCGCTGATCGCTCAGGCGCAGAACGAAGCGGCCCAAGCCAAACAGGCTGCCGCCACCACAGCCGTGGCGGCAGGGCCTGTTGCTGCACCGGGCGATGTGCGTGTGCAATACGTGCCAGCCGCAGTACGCGACCAGATCCGCGATCAGGTCAAAGCCGAAGTCATGGCCACCGCCAAGCAGGAAAACTGGGCAGCGCCCAACACTTTCCCGGACTGGGCGTCGCGCATCAGCTTTGACGGCGACATTCGCCTGCGTAACGAGTCGCGCTATTACTCGGACAGCAACAGCAACGAAATCGTCGACTTTGCGAAACTCAACAACAACGGCCCGTACGACGTAAACCCCAACAGCAGCACCAGCCTGCCACCGCTGCTCAACACCCGTGAAGACCGCACCAACCAGTTCCGCATTCGTGCTCGGCTGGGCATGAAAGCGGTAATCTCGCCGGAATGGACCGCCGGCATTCGCATCGGCACCGGCTCCGACAACAACCCTGTATCGACCACGCAAAGCCTGGGCGGCGGTTTCGCCAAGAAAGACATCTGGCTCGATCAGGGTTACCTGAACTGGAAGCCGACGGACGAGTTGACCCTGACCGGTGGCCGCTTTGCCAACCCGTTCATGTCCACCGACATGCTCTATTCCCATGACCTCAACTTCGACGGCGTGGCGGCGATTTTCGATCACAAGCTCAACCGTGATTGGGGCGTGTTCGGCACCGTCGGCGCGTTCCCGGTGGATTACACCAACGACACCACCAGCAGCAATGGCTTCGACAAGGAAGAGAGCGACAACAAATGGCTATACGGCGCGCAGATCGGCGCCAAATGGGCGATCAACAGCAACAACCGCTTGAAGGGCGCACTGGCTTATTACCGCTTCGACGACATCGAAGGCCAGCGCTCCGGCCCCTGCGAGCCGTGGGCCGGCGCACCTGGCTGCGACAGCGATGGCAGCCGCGCGGCGTTCATGCAAAAGGGCAACAGCGTGTTCCTGCTACGGGACATCACGCCGAACCCGCTTAACCCGACCACCACGCCGCAACCGCAATTCGTCGGTCTGGCGTCGGAGTTCAACCTGCTCGACTTGAACATGGTCTGGGATGCCGATCTGCCGCAAGACTTCAAACTGCGCAGCCAAGGCAACTACATCCACAACCTCAGCTACGACGAAGGCGACATGCGCAAGCGGTCCGCCGGGCAGATCGTCAACAACCTCGACAGCAACGGCGACATCGAAAGCGGCGCCAATGCATGGATGGTGCAGTTCACCCTCGGCAACGCGCTGGACCTGAAGAAGCAGGGCGACTGGAATATGTTCGCCGGCTACAAGTACATCCAGCCGGATGCCTTGCCGGACGGCTTTAACGACTCGTCGTTCCACCTCGGCGGCACCAATGCCAAGGGCTATTTCATCGGTGGCAATTACGGCTTGGCGAAGAACGTCTACGCCACCGGTCGCTGGATGAGCACCGAGGCGGTGTACGGCGCGCCTTTCGACATCGACGTCTTGCAGCTTGAGATCAACACGCGCTTCTAAGGCGCCGGGAGAACAATCATGCACGCACGAGTTTTACTGTTGGGGCTGAGTTTTTTCATCGCGCACGGGGCGAGCGCCGAAGGCATGGAAGAGCGCCTGCGCACCCAGTTGCGCAGCACTACCCAGCAGTTACAGGCCCTGCAAAGTCAGCAGGCCCAGGCCAGCGCCGCGCAACTGGCGGCGCAGAACGAGGCCAAAGCCGCCCAGGCGCAAATCAAGCAATTGAGCGCCGAACTGGCCAAGGCCAAAGGCGTCGCCGAGCAACTCGCCGGGCAGCAGCAGAGCCTGCACAGCCAGGCTCAGGCGCAAGTGGCGGCCAGTAACGAGCAAACCGGCAAGTTCAAAAAGGCCTATGACGAGCTGTTGGTCATGGCCCGTGCCAAAGAGACAGAACGGTCTAAGCTTCAAGCGCAATTGGCTGAACGTGACACACAAGTGCAGCAATGTTCAGTCAAGAATCAGCAGATGTACGGCGTCGCCAAACAGATCCTCACTGCCTACGAAAACATCGATGTGGCCGAGGTGATGAAGATCCGCCAGCCCTTCGCTGGCAGCGCCCGGGTCAAGTTCGATGAACTGGCCCAGGGGTTGGGTGACGACCTCTACAAGACTCAATTCGACGCGCCGCAAGCCGCGCTCTCGCACTGATTAAAAAGCCTGATTTAAAAGACTGATAAACAAGGAAGAAACAATGACTCAATTGATCAGCCACGTTTCCCCGCAATCTTTGACCGACGTCCTGCAAGCGGCCGGTTATCGCGTCAATCAGACCGAACAGAACGGCATCGTCCAGTTGCTCAGCGCCAGCCAGGGCATCGGCTACGCCGTGCGCTTCGGCAACCCGGCGGCGGAGCAGGGTAGCTATGTCGATTTCACTTTCAGCTGTGCGCTGCGGGTGCAGGGTGAGTTGCCAGTCGGTGTGGCCGAGCAGTGGAACGCGACTCGACGTTTTGCCCGGTTGTCGTTGCAGGGCGAGTTTCTGGTGATGGAAATGGACGTGGTGCTGGCCGCTGGCGTCAGCAACGATCACCTGCGCGGCAATCTGGAGTTGTGGGATCGCCTGTTGCAGGAGTTCATCGTTTACCTGCGTGACTTCAGTCAGGCCGCTCAAGCCTCGGCTGCAAAAGTGGCCGTCGCCGAGCAAGAGGAAGTCGCCCTGTGAAAAAGCCTGCCATGGTGATCGGCGCTGGAGCAGTGGCGCTGTTGGTGGTGGCCGTGGCGCTGGTGGTGCGACCGGGCAGTGACCCGGTCGCCGCCCAGCAATCGTCGCCGGTGGCGGCGGTTGCTACGGGGCCAGCGGTGGCGCGGTTGGGTAATCAGCAGGTGTCGCCGCAGGAATTGCAGACATTGCTGGCCACTGTCCCGCTAGAAACCCGTGAACAACTGCGCGGTAATCGTGAAGCGCTGGAGCGCTGGATTCGTGCGCGTCTGGCCGAGAAAGCGGTGCTGGAACAGGCCGATGCCCAGGGTTGGGCACAGCGTCCGGACGTCGCGCGACAGACCCGTGCGGCGACTGAGCAGATTGTCTTTCGCGATTATTTGCGTTCGGTCAGCGAAGTGCCGGCGGATTACCCGAGTGCGGCCGATTTGCAGAAAGCCTATGACGCGGGCAAGGCGAACTGGCAGACCCCGGCTTTGTATCGGGTCAGCCAGATTTTCCTTGGAGTGAATGAACCGCAGAATTTTGAAGCAGTACGCAAACTGGCGGCGGAACTGAGCAAAAAGGCTCAGGCGACACCGGGGGATTTTGCGGCGCTGGCGACCCAGTATTCGCAGGATCGCGTGACGGCTGAACGTGGCGGCGATACCGGTCTGCAACCCTTGCAGCAACTGGTACCGGAAGTGCGCGGCACGGTGGCGCGACTGAAGGTTGGTGCGATTTCCGATCCGGTGCAAAGCGCGGCCGGGTTTCATGTGATCAAACTCACCGAGCAGCAACCGGCGCGTACCGCGACCCTCGATGAACTGCGTGATCAACTGACCCAGGCTTTACGAGCCCAGCGTCAGGAGCAGATTGCCCAGGCGTATCTGGATGGGATGCTCAATACCGCGACGTTGAGTATTGATGGGGCTGAACTGAACAAAATTCTCGAGGAAAAACAATAGTCCTGATTCACCGCAGATCCCCTGTGGGAGCGAGCCTGCTCGCGAAAGCGTCGGTCAATCCAATATCGTTGGTACCTGACGCACCGTATTCGCGAGCAGGCTCGCTCCCACATTTAAACCGAGGCGTTTCCAGTACAAAGATCGACAGGGAGTCATCGATGTCATTCACCGAACCCGCAGGACGACAGGGCAGCGCCGAATTTCGCTGGGCGCAGGACGAAAGTGAACCCTGGCTCGGGCAAGCCGCGATGATCGACACCGAAATCGCGCAATACTTTCTGGTCAGCGCCCGCTGCGGCTGCTTCATGCAAGCGGCGCGCAGCCTTAACGTTCGATCGACCCTGCTGCGCAAACAACTGGCGCAGCTGGAGCAAGAACTTCAACATTCCCTGTTCAGCTTTCATGGCAGCGCCTTGAGCCTGACCCGCGAAGGCCAGCAACTTCAGGCCAAACTAGTTGCTCTGGCCAATGAGCGCAAACTGCCAGTGGTCGAACAACCGTTGATTCGCCTGGCGGTCGCCGAATCGATCCTGCACGACATCCTCGGCCGCGACCTGATTGCGCTGCTGCGGCGTAACGCCAGCGTGCGTCTGGAAATCATCGCCCTCGACAGCGAACTGTCGCTGCGCGCCGTCAGCGCCGATGTCGTCCTGTGGCTGGCCCACGGCGAAACCCCGCATCCCGGCCCGACCTTCGCCACCAGCGAACCACAGCGACTCGCGAGCCTCGACTACCTGCCACACATCGCCAAACGCTACTCTCGCGTTACCGCGCGCCCCGAAAGCCCTGACGACCTCGCCGATTTCATGCTGGTGCAATGGCAACATGATCAGCAGATCGACAGTTTTCGCCCTTGGAACAATCTGGTCGAACAGCGCCTTGCCGGCGTGGTGCAGATGCAATCCTACGAGCTGATGCTGGAGATGATCCGGTGCAGTGCCTGCATTGGTTTGCTGCCGATGTACATGAGCCGCTATGACCGTGGACTGGTGGCGCTGCCAGGGTTGTTCGAGGAGCCGATGCGATTGCAGGCGTGGCTGGCGGTGAATGCCGATTCGCAACACATCGCCGAAGTACAAACCCTGCTCGACCTCATTCACCACACCTTCGACGAACGCCAGGAATGGTTCCACCCAGGTTGATCGTTACCACTCAGAGCGCGGGAACGATCAAAGATCAAAAGATCGCAGCCTTTGGCAGCTCCAGTTTGAATGTGTCGGGTCGTGCGGTTTAGAGTGGTCTGCCACACATCGATCCAGGACGGATCCGCCATGCCCGACTACAACCCCGCCATTCATATCGAACGCTTCAACGAATCCCACGTCGAGGCCGTTACTGCGCTTTACAACGATCAAGCCGTGGCCCGCCAGGTGTTGCAGATGCCGTTTCAGTCCGTCGAGGTCTGGCGGCAACGGGTGATGGCGGATAACGAGCGGGCGGTGAAACTGGTGGCGCTGCATCAGGGCGAGGTGATCGGCCATTTGGGCCTGGAACATTATTCGCGGATTCGCCGCAGCCACGCCGGCAGCATCGGCATGGGCGTGGCGGTGGCCTGGCAGGGCAAAGGCGTGGGTTCAAAATTGCTGGCGGCGGCGCTGGACGTTGCCGACAACTGGATGAACCTGCACCGCGTCGAACTCACGGTATACGCCGACAACGAAGCGGCCATCGGCCTCTACCGCAAGTTCGGCTTCGAAAACGAAGGCCTGTTCCGTGACTACGCGGTGCGCGACGGGCAATGGGTGGACACTCTGAGCATGGCCCGCCTGCGCCGCTCGCCTAAAGCCTGACTCAGTCGCCCAGCGCAAACGCCACCGCCGACTGCGCATGCAGTTCGGTGGTGTCGAGCAGGGGCAGGGCGCTGTGTTCGGGTTTCACCAGCATGCCGATTTCCGTGCAGCCGAGAATGATCGCCTGGGCGCCACGCGCGGTCAGTGATTCGATCACCTGCTGATAAATCTTGCGCGAAGCCTCACTGATCACCCCGACGCACAGTTCTTCGTAGATGATCCGATGCACGTCTTTGCGCTCGGCCTCGTCCGGCACCAACACCGTCAGGCCTTGAGCAATCAGGCGTTGCTTGAGGAAGTCCTGCTCCATGGTGAAGGCCGTGCCGAGTAGCCCGACGGTACCGGCGTCAATCGCCAAAGCCGCGTGCGCTGCCGGTTCGGCAATGTGCAGGAACGGAATGCTGATCGCCGCCTGAATCTGCTCCGCTACCTTATGCATCGTGTTGGTACACAGCACCACGCACTCCGCGCCGCCGGCCTCAAGCCTGCGCGCCGCATCCACCAGAATCGCCGCCGCATCGTCCCAGCGCCCGGCGTGCTGGGCTTGTTCGACGGGGCCGAAATCTACGCTGTACATCAACACTTGTGCCGAGCGCAGTGGACCGAGACGGTCACGCACCTGTTGATTGATGAGTCGATAGTATTCGGCGCTGGACTCCCAGCTCATGCCGCCGATCAGGCCGATGGTGCGCATTGAAATTCCTCAGGCAATGGCCTGGATCGACCCAGGCCTGCTCCGAGTTTCCGTTGGTTCAATGACGGATGCCAGCGTCAAATGAACTGTATCGCTCATCTATCACACAGGTGTCATGGTGCCTTTTCCGGCAATGGGATGACGTGATTGCATCCGGCTTCCAGCGTTTTGGCATACCCCACATCCGGGCGCCACGGCTCCAGATTCCATTGTGGCTTGTCACGAGCTATAGCCAAATGGCAAATCAACTGGTGACGCATGCCATGCGTGTTTTGCCAGTAGCGACTATTGGAGTAGTCGCGTGTGAGTTCATCCCATATGTAAGCTGTGCTCGGCTCCAGTGTCCTCCTCGCACATGGCGTGGGAGTGATAGAAAGCGACCACTCGTAGTCCCGGTAGAACCAGTGCGCGCCTTCGATGTATTTATTACAGCGCTCTGTGACGACGATGAAGCTGTCTCCGGGCTCCGTAACTTGCGCAGGGGCGGCAGAAATGCTGAGTGTTGTCAGACTGGCGCCTGCCAGTAAACACGAGATGAGCTTCGAGGGCGCGTTGAGCACGTTCATTGGTTGATTCCCTGATCTGCTGCAAAGCAGGTGAATGCGGCCTTACCGGTTAAGACGGTGGGAAGTGCCACACGAATGACCGGTACGACAAATTTTCGGGTTGGTGGAGTTGTAAAAATCCCTTTGGTTGTATTGCGCATCTGCGAGCGCTTTAGGGTCGTTTATTGCTGGCAGTTAAAAGAACGCAAGTATTGGTAAAACGTTTGGTTTGCCGGCGGCTCAGGTTTTAACGAGTAAGTCGTTCCATTGGCTGAGTCCTGTTGTGCCTAGCAGTGATTTGGCGCGTAACGACTGATAAAAGGCCGGGCGGGCCCGCATATTGCGCTCGTCCCTCACGTCAAATTCGCACTGGCGCCTGTTTTGGTCGCCAGGTGCCGAACTCCAGGCGCTCTTGTATTGCTTGCCCGTGGTGATACCAGCGTCTTGGTAATGTCCGCTATTCGGGTAAGACGGGTGGGCCACACACACAGCGGTTGCGCTGCGATACCACCCGTAGGAGTCCATGGGGCAGGAACACAGCTCCTTCAGTTGATCGGTATTGGCAGACCTTTCCAGTACGGGATAAAGAATGTAGACATTGGCATTGGTTTTATTTAAGGCGAACTTGTCAAAGTTGGTATCAGCTCGCAAGTAGGAGAAGTTGACCCCGCCATTTTTTATTGAGGTAGGGCTGGAGGCCCAAACTTTATAAGTGTTGTTCGAATCTTTGTTCGTGACCCTTGTCATTACACCTGAGCACAGAAACGCAGATGACGAATTCACTGTGTTGCAATTTGGAAGCTGGCGACCGTACAGCGTAGTGAGATAAGCAACTGTGGCCGCGCCATCCATTCTCTGGCTCTGAACACTGTTCCCGCTGATGACATCAGGCGTTTGCGATACAGGCTGTGCGCAACCAACCAAAAGAGCGAAAAACAGTAGTCCGATTATTCTGTTCATCATTTCTCTTCGTCCGGTTTTAACGCACTTGAAAGAAGGAATCCACTTTGTTTGTCAAACTTTACTCGTTAGCAATTACGCAAAGGTGCCGCGCACTTCGGCGTTACGCTGAATGCGCTTATGGCGTAATCGTCTGATCTGCACGGAGATATTCGAACTTCGCTGTGCCTGGAGTGCTGGCCGAGGGGACAAGACGAATGATCGGCACGATGATTTTCGGGGTGGTCGAGTTGTAGAAATCCCGCTGATTGTATTGAGCATCGGCCAGGGCCTGCCCACCTTGCGTGTAGAAGAAGGCCATGATCGGAAACTTGTTCGCCGAGAACGATTGCGCACAAGACTTCCCTGGATCGGTGCTGAGGGGGTCGCACCAGGTCTTGATTGTGACCTCGTTGTGCTCATTGACTCCACTCATGTTCACCAGGCTTCTGGCGCGGATGGACTGATAAAAGGCCGGGCCGGCCAGCGCATTGCGACCGTCACTCACGTCGAACCCGCACTGCCGCTGGTTGGGGTTGCCGCCCGGTATCTTCCACACGGCGAGCCACTGTTCTGCGGTCGTTACCCCTGCGTCCTGGCACAGTTTGCTTTGAGCCGGATAGCTTGGGTGCGGACCGCACGGCTTGTCTGCCTGACGTGTGTGGGACCACGCGTCGTAAGGGTAAGCGCACAGATAGTGCATTTTGAATTTGTCGACGGGCGCTTCGAGGACGGGGTAGAGGATGTAACCGTTTGCACGCTCATAGGCGAAGCGACCGAAGTCCGCATCCGCCCGCAAGTATGAAAATGCCACACCTCCCTGTCTCACCGAAAACGGGCTGGGTTCCCAGACTTTATAACGGGTGCTCTTCACAGTGACCCGTATCGTCACGCCGGAACAGAGAAACGCAGGTTGCGAATTTACTTTGTTGCAGTTGGGGAATTTGCGCCCGTATAGCGTTTGCAGATAAGCGGCGATGGCGAAGCCATCCACTGCTTGCGTACTGCTGACGTTAATCACATCCGGTGGTTGTAGGCTGGTTTGTGAACAGCCGACCAACAGGATGATTAACATTGCAGCTATTAGGTGGCGCATAACGCTGTCCTTATTGTCATCAGTAAACTGAATCCGTTAATGGGGGACTGTTGTGCTGTGTTCCGACCTGCTCAGAGGGGCACGCGTAAGTACCAGGAAAAGATGATCGGCTCGTCTGTACCGGTTTTTCTGAGGGTGAAGTTGAACAGCCCCAGCTTCCCTTTGTTCGGTATGATCCAGCTCGTCGGGACAGGAACGTTGGTATAAGACGCCTGGGTGATGTCGAACTCTTCACTGTCGTAGCGATCCGTTCCAACGGTCAAAGAGATCCGGGCTTTGTAAGCCGCTTCAAGGGCAGGGTAGTAAATTCTCAGGTTGTCCTTGGCAGTGTTCAGCGTCGGCTCGGGTAGATGGTGTTTTTGTCCAGTAACGGTCAGGTCCAGATCTCGTGATGGGATGTTGTTATCGGTACCAGGTAACCGCACGGTATAAGACACCTCTGCGCCGCTGCCGAGGGTGTCCACCACTTCCTGGCGCGGCACGCGAAACTGTAAGGTCTGGCCGGCACTTGCCACGGTCTGAATCTCGCTGCCATAAGTATTGTTACGGCCCAACCAGTACACCTTCACGCTCTGCCCTTTATCGGAACCTGTGTAGTTCACCTCGACAGTGGCGTGCTGCGCGGAATAAAAGTCGCGAACAAAATTCAATACCGTGCCGTTGGCGTCCTTGGCTTCCAGGACTTTGGGCTGGAGCAGATCCAGCTCGATTTTGCGGATGTGTACGTCAACAAGCGTGGTCCTCGACCAGATTGCCTGCGGACCCGAGCTATTACCGAGCTGGTCGACCACCCTGAAACGCAGGGCGAATTTCGGGTTGTCTTGCCAGAAGTTGGCGGTGGTGAGCGTCAATACCACACGGCGGGCGGTCACTTGGGCCGCGGTCACCTTATGCGATATGTTTCGACCGTCACAATCGAGCGTGATGACGTCGTGTTCTCGCATGTAAACATAACTCAGAGTGACCTCCACTCCGCGTGCTGCCCGGTCGGCATTGATGCCATCGGTAATCACGTCGGCCGGAAGGGCCATGAGCAGATTCGGGTTGTCGCCGGCGCCGGTGATCTCGCCGGCCGGTCGCGGCGTGTGGTAAAGCACAACCAGTGGATCAGAGGTTTCCTCGTTCCCGCTGATCCGCTCTACCCGTAAGCGAAGCTGATTGATGCCTTCATTCAAAAGATCCGCCGGCAAATTCATATCGAATCGCTTGTTCTCTTCACCCGGCTGAATTGTTTTATGGGCTACCGAGGTATCGGACTGGTTGAGCAACACATCGCCGAAGTCAAAAGCGGACTGATTGGTCCAGGGGTCGACGACCAGCTGGATGTTTCCATTCGAGATCAGAGAAAGTGGCAAGCCACAGTGCGGTTTCTCCGGGTGCTCCACTGACGTAACGCAGCCGGGAATAATGACCGGGTAGATTTTCAGCGGTTTTTCATCGTCGATCTGCTGTGACATCGCGAATGCTCCAATTTGCATCATTAATGGATAGAGGGATTTAAAACCTATGGGGGGCGGGTGCCTACTGTCAGATCTGACAGGTAAATGCGGCTAGTACATACCGTCCGTCGCATTAATACGTGGTAGATGACTACGAAACCGGCGATTGGCGTACGCGCAGACTTCGATCTGCCACTATCGAACTTCGCAGGCTCCCCCGAGGAACGCAGCAATGAACGACGTACAACAATTGGGCGAAATGCTTCGTCATTACGCCGAAAGCGAAGCGCACAAGAAGCAACTGTTCGAGACGCAATCTGCTGCATGGGCTACGCGAATTACCGAGCTGTTCGGCAATATCGAGCAATGGCTCGAGCCAGTGCAGACACCGCATCTGCTGGAGGTCAGCCGTGAGGCGTACGTGGCGTTCGGGCCGAGCACGCCGGTCGAAACCTCTACCTTCAAGACAGAGAAGCTAACGATCGTGATTGCTGGCAAACCGGTGGAGTTCGTGCCTGATGTGATGGGCAGCGCGGGGCAGATTTCCCTGGCGGTGATGGGATTGACGGCGGCGCGTTACGGCAGCATTTCGCTGGCAGGGTTGCCGGGGGGAGAGTGGCAGTGGCGCAAAACCAACGGTTTGAAGGACCCGGACACGTTTGTGTTCGATGCAGACTTTCTGGCACTTCAGTTGCAAGGTCTGATCCCCCGCGATCGCTCCTGAGCGCATCTCCCCTATATGGCTGCCGCAGGCTGCGACCTTTGATTATGTTGTTGAAGACACGATCAAAAAATGGCACCTGCGGCCTGAGTTATTTGACTTGGTCCGCCGCGCTGTAAATGAACTGTGCGTCGGTGGACAGGCTGGTTGGCAGGACGATCTTTATGATCGGAACCACCTTTCCACCCGTTGAGTCGAAGAAATCCTTTTGGTCGAATTGAGCGCCCGCCAGGCCATCTTGAAGATAAAAGAATGCCTCGATGGGCAGTTCTTTCGGGATGTTCTGGGGCCATGTAGCCAAAACCAGCTCGGTGTAATCATGCTGGCCGGCAAAGAAGCCGCCCAATTGGTGCGCACGGATGGTCTGGTAAAAAGAATCCGCGCCTAGATTATTCATGGAGTCGCGAACATCGAAGCTGCAAATATTCCAAATGTTTGCCCGGCGATTTTCTATCCAGCCCTCGGCAGTGGTGATTCCGATGGTCTGGCAGCGCCGGCTGCGGTCAGGTGAATAGGGATGTGCACCACATCCGGGTGCATCTCTCAACTGTGTAGCGCCGTCGAGCGGGTAGGAACAGAGTATTTCAATCTGGCGTGTGCCGACGGGCCGCGACAGCACAGGGAAAAAAATGTAGCCATTCTTCTGGGCAAACACGAGGCCGGTGAATTTGGCGTCCTTGCTCAAATACGAAAAAGACACGCCGCCGCTTTTCTGGGAATGAGGGCTGGGGTTCCAGGCCTTGTAATCAGGCGACGGAACGGTTGAGCGTAAAACGATGCCGCGGCAAAGGAACGCCGGCATCGAAGCTGAACCACAATGGATTCTGACATCGTTATAGCGTGCGGTCAGGTTGGCTGCGACTTGCGCACCGGTTTGCGTAGCACTTGAAGTCGTACTGGTGACGCCATACTCGTGATCAGGGGGTGATGACGTTATGTATTCGCCACTTCTGCAACCCGCGAAAGAAAGCATCAGTACCAGCAGCCATACGTAGGTCTTGTTCAATGCCTGTCTCCTAATCTGCCATGGAGGCACATCGCGTCTTGCACCCGATACATCGCACCCTTCGGAAGGGATTCAACCCATAAAAATGAGTGTTGACTAGCTGTCAGAGTTGACAGGTTACGGAGAGTTGGGGAAGGGGCTATTTTAATGGGTTGGTCACAATACAAGACTGGCGCAGATCACGATCTTTTCACTTTGGTTTGAGCAAGATCAAAGATCGCAACTGCGCTTCATTCGGCAGCACCTCGTATCTACAGGGAAAAGGGCTCACA
This sequence comes from Pseudomonas sp. LBUM1652, assembly GCF_059716105.1. NCBI lineage: Bacteria > Pseudomonadati > Pseudomonadota > Gammaproteobacteria > Pseudomonadales > Pseudomonadaceae > Pseudomonas > Pseudomonas sp. LBUM1652. The sequence continues at coordinate 3,032,695 of NZ_CP166804.1, forward strand.
TATCCAGGTTGACCCAACCCGGCTTCGGCATCTCCGGCGCGACCGCTTTCACCGCCTTGCCCGTAGCCAACTCAACCCGCCGCGCCACCTCCGGATCATCGGCAAACGGCACCATACTCGCGTCATCTAGGCTTTCTGCGGTTTGATGCCGCAAGCAGTACTCCACCGCCAGCCACAAAAAAACCACCCCCAACACATTCAAGAAAACATCGAACATGACCGGCTCCCTGCCTCAGGCGATCTGCGCTTCGCTGTGCGCCAGTGCAACATCCGCCACCCGCACCGTACGCCAAACGTTGTAAGCCATCAGTAACATGCCGCTGAGGAAGAACACCCCACCGGCAAAGCGCACGATGAATCCCGGATGACTGGCTTGCAGCGCCTCGACAAACGAATACGTCAGCGTGCCGTCCTCGTTGATCGCCCGCCACATCAGGCCTTGGGTAATGCCGTTGACCCACATCGAAGCGATGTACAGGACGGTGCCAATGGTCGCCAGCCAGAAGTGCAGGTTGATCAGCGGCGTGCTGTACATCTGCTCGCGGCCGAAGACTTTCGGCACCATGTGATAAGTCGCGCCGAAAGTGATCATCGCCACCCAGCCCAATGCGCCTGCGTGAACGTGGCCGATGGTCCAGTCGGTGTAGTGGGACAGGGCGTTGACCGTTTTGATCGCCATCATCGGCCCTTCGAACGTCGACATGCCGTAGAAGGCCAGCGACAGCACCAGGAAGCGCAAAATCGGATCGGTGCGCAATTTATGCCAGGCACCCGACAGCGTCATCATGCCGTTGATCATCCCGCCCCAGCTCGGCGCCAGCAGGATCAGTGACATCGCCATGCCCAGCGACTGCGCCCAGTCGGGCAGTGCGGTGTAGTGCAAATGGTGCGGGCCGGCCCAGATGTACAGGGTGATCAGCGCCCAGAAATGCACGATCGACAACCGATACGAATACACCGGCCGGTTGACCTGCTTTGGTACGAAGTAATACATCATTCCGAGGAAACCGGTGGTCAGGAAGAAGCCCACCGCGTTGTGCCCGTACCACCATTGCACCATGGCGTCGGTGGCGCCGGAATACACCGGATACGACTTGAACCAGTCCACCGGGATCGACAGGTGATTGACCACATGCAGCATGGCGATCACCAGAATGAACGCGCCGAAGAACCAGTTGCCGACGTAGATGTGTTTGGTCTTGCGCTGCACCACCGTGGTGAAAAACACCACGGCGTAAGCGACCCAGACCACGGCCATCCACACCGCGCCGGAGAATTCGATCTCGGCGTATTCCTTGGTGGTGGTGTAGCCCATTGGCAGGGTGATCAGCATGATCACAATCACCGATTGCCAACCCCAGAAAGTGAACGCAGCGAGCTTGTCCGAATACAGCCGCACCTGGCAGGTGCGCTGCACCGCGTAGTAGCTGGCGGCGAATTGCGCGCTGCCGGCGAAACCGAAAATCACCAGGCTGGTGTGCAGCGGCCGCAAACGGCCGAAGGTGGTCCACGGCAGGTCCAGATTCATCTCTGGCCAAACCAGTTGCGAGGCGATCCATACCCCCATCGCCATCCCCACGACACCCCAGAAAACCGTCGCGATAACGAATTGACGGACGACCTTGTAGTTATAAGCCTGTCCGATTGTTGCTGTGCTCATGGTCAGTTCATCCACGGTTGCAAAGTCTTGCCAGGCCACCCGGTCTGGCACGAGCTGCACTGTAGGAATACCGCTGGAAACAAAACAGGCTCAGGAATCTTTCATTTGTGCGGATCAGATTGAAGTGCTGCCTGCGGCGTTCTGCCGCGTCCTGATATGGTTTTTATACGTTCAGGTGAATCTGTAACGTCCTGCGCCGTACCTTCATAGTGCCTCTACGAAAACTGTAGGAGTGAGCCTGCTCGCGATCGCGGTGTGCAAGACACACCGCGATCGCGAGCAGGCTCACTCCTACAGGAATTGCGCACAATCCTGATGAGGTAGCCGCTGCATGTATCAATACGACGATTACGACCGCGCACTGGTGTTCGAGCGCGTCGCGCAATTCCGCGATCAGGTCGAGCGCTTCATGGCGGGAGAGTTGAGTGAGGAGGAGTTCCTGCCGCTGCGTCTGCAAAACGGTCTGTACATGCAAAAGCACGCCTATATGCTGCGGGTGGCCATTCCCTACGGCACGCTGAGCGCCGAACAGATGCGCACGCTGGCGAGCATCGCCAGCGACTACGACCGCGGCTACGGCCACTTCACCACACGGCAAAACATGCAGTTCAACTGGATTGAGCTGAGCGAGGTGCCGGACATCCTCGAACGCCTGGCCCAGGTCAACATGCATGCGATCCAGACCTCCGGCAACTGCGTACGCAACATCACCACTGAAGCGTTTGCCGGGGTCGCGGCGGACGAAATGATCGACCCGCGCCCGCTGGCAGAGATCCTGCGGCAATGGTCGACGATCAACCCTGAATTCCTGTTTCTGCCACGCAAATTCAAGATCGCCATCTGCTCGGCCAAGCAGGATCGGGCGGCGATCATGATGCACGACATCGGCCTCTATCTTTACCCCGGCCGCGATGGGCAAATGCTCCTGCGGGTGATCGTAGGTGGTGGCTTGGGGCGCACGCCGATCCTCGGTTTACAGATTCGCGAAGGTTTGCCGTGGCAGCACTTGTTGTCCTACGTCGAGTCGGTGTTGCGGGTCTACAACCGACATGGCCGGCGCGACAACAAGTACAAGGCGCGGATCAAGATTCTGGTCAAGGCGTTGGGCATCGAGGCGTTCGCCAAGGAAGTCGAAGAGGAATGGCAACACCTGAAGGACGGCCCGGCGCAGTTGACCGACGCAGAGTATCAACGCGTTGCCAGCGCTTTTGTGCCGCCGACCTATCGCACGCTGGCCGATACCGATCTGGACTTCGGCACGCACCTGGCCGAGAGCCCGGCGTTCGCCCGTTGGGTGGCGCGTAACGTGCAGCCGCATAAGGTGCAGGGTTACACCAGCGTCGTGCTGTCGACCAAACCGGGCCTGGCCGCGCCGCCGGGAGACGTCACCGGCTTGCAGATGCTTGCGGTCGCTGACTGGTCGGAGCGTTTCGGTTTCGGCGAGATTCGCATCGCCCATGAGCAGAACATCGTCCTGCCCGATGTGCCGAAAGCCGATCTGTATGCGCTGTGGCAGTTGGCGTGTGAGCTGAATCTGGGGACGGCCAACGTCGGCTTGTTGACCGACATCATTGCCTGCCCTGGTGGGGATTTCTGCGCATTGGCCAATGCCAAGTCGATCCCGATCGCCCAGGCGATTCAGGCGCGCTTCGACAATCTCGATTACCTGCATGATCTGGGCGACATCAGCCTGAACATCTCCGGCTGCATGAACGCTTGCGGTCATCACCACATCGGCAATATCGGCATCCTCGGCGTCGACAAGAACGGCAGCGAGTGGTACCAGATCACCCTCGGTGGCGCGCAGGGCAAGCACAGCGCGCTGGGTAAAGTCATCGGCCCGTCCTTCAGCGCCGCCGAAGTGCCGCAGGTGATCGAGCGGATCATCGGTACCTTCGTGCGCTATCGCGAGAGCGAGGAATTGTTTGTCGATACGTTGACACGTATCGGCCTGGAGCCGTTCAAGGAGCGGGTCTATCCGAAGGCGCTGGAGGTATCGGCATGAACAATCTGTTGCGACTTGAGCAGGGCGTGGCGCGGATTGAAAGGGATGATCCGTGGATGCTGGTGCGTGAGCCGTCGACGCCAAGGCCCGCAGGGTTGTTGATTCTGCCGCTCGCCCATTGGCTGGAATCGCCGTCCACCCACGCGGTGTGGCTGGGGCCGGACGATGAGGTGGAAAGCCTGGTTCCGTGGCTGGCATCGCTGCCGCTGATCGCGCTGGACTTCCCGAGCTTTCGCGACGGCCGCGCCTACAGTCAGGCGTACCTGCTGCGCAGCCGTTTCGGTTGGGCAGGGGAGTTGCGCGCGATTGGCGATGTGTTGCGTGATCAACTCAGCCATATGCGCCAATGCGGCTTCGACAGTTTTGCCGTGCGCGAAGACAAGTCGGCCGAAGATGCACTCAAAGGACTGGCGGGGATGAGCGTGCTGTATGGGCGCTCGGTGATCGAGCCAAGGCCGTTATTCCGCCGCCGCTAACCCTTTGCCAGTGCAGGGGAAACCCTTAGAGCGCCGACGAATCGGGGATTTTTCCTTGGGTCGATGCTGGCCTTTTGGTAGAGTCGCCGTCGCCAGCGGGTTTTCGGCTGGCCGATGGAACCGAAGAAGGGAGTCTGATCAGTGAGTCCGGGCAAGAAAATCCTGGGCCTCACCGCGTTGCTTTTGATGCTGACGCTGTGGGCCAGTTACTTTTATGTATTCAAGGAAAACCGCGACGGCCAACTTGGCGGGGCCGGCCAAAGCACTGCATGGTGCGGCACTCCGCCGACCAACGAAGCGGCGTTGCTGGGCAAGGATCAACTGACCTTGCGCGTCACCAACAACCTGCGCGGCGAGTTCATGCTCAGCGGTTCTCTGGTGGTGTCCGAACGCACCTTCAACCGTTATGACCTGAGCCGCAACGAATTGCGCCTGCGTCTGGAACCGTTGCAGTGGTCCTACGGCGTCACACCAATCTTCCTTGAGCAGGTCAAGGTTCAGCCACTGAGCCGCAATCTCTCGGCCACCAACAAAAGTGCCTACGCCGAACTTGAGCCTCGCCCGATCGGTGTTCATGGCCAAGTCGCCGAGTTTCCGTTCGACACTTACCGCTATGGCTACAAACCGGTGCTCTATTACCTCAAGGGCAGCGAGCGCATCGACCTGCGCTTCAAGAACATCACCACGCTGATGGAGATGTCCAACACCTTCACACCGATCCAGAAGTACAACCGCGTCGATTACATCAACGAGAAAACCTCGATGATCCGCGACGAAGACTACAAGGCCTACGGCCCGCACGAATGCGCGTTCAGCATCGAGCGCAAGGGGTCGTTCAAGGTCGTCGTGTTGTTGACGCTGCTGGTGCTGTGCCTGCCGTTGATGCTGGTGTTCTATCGCGAAGAGCCGGGGATCGACTTCCTTGCCACTTTGATGGGCGTTGCGCTGGTCCGAGTGCTGTTGATCGGGCCGGTGGAGGACTTCCGGCTGTACAACATCGACTTCCTGTTTGGTGCGGCGATTTTGTTGGTTGGGACGGTGTCGTTGTACAAGGCAATGCGCGCCAATACCCGGCGCGAGATAAAGCTTCGTAGTGGCGAGACGTCTTCCTGGTAAACCACTTACCCTGCAAGAGCTGCCGTCGGCTGCGATCTTTTGATCTTGGTCTTTGCAATCAAAAGATCGCAGCCTGCGGCAGCTCCTGCACGGGGCACCGCAGGTAGCGGAGCAGGGATTATTTCAACGCCGGATCGCCCATGTTCATCTTCTTCCAGCCCTGCAAAAGCACCTGCGCCTTCGGCCGTTGTGATGCGCCGCCCAGCCTTGGGTGAAGATTATGTTTTGCCATCGCAAATGCTCAGGTTTTAGCTATACCTGTAACTCCCCCCTACGCAATAAATCCAGGCCTTCTGACAGGAGTTACAGCATGAAGCCAGCAGTAATGATGGGCACACTGTGCATTGCCACTCTCGCACTGGTGGGTTGTTCCAGCAAAACCGTTGCTCCCGATGAGTATTCCGGGTTTCTCAAGGACTACAGCCAACTCAAGGAGGCCAAGTCACCCTCCGGTGCTGAGGTAATGCGTTGGATCGACCCCAAAGCCGACATCAATAAATTCACCAGTGTCTATGTCGAACCGACCCAGCTCTATCCACAGCCGCAACCGACCACAAAGATTCCACAGCAGACTCTCAACGGCATCACCAGCTACTACGATCAGGCACTCAAACGTGAAATCGGCAAGTCTTTGCCATTGGCCAACGGGCCAGGCCCCGGTGTGATGGTGGTGCGTGCGGCGATCACCGCCGTCAGCAGCAAGACCGAAGGCCTCAAACCCTATGAAGTGATCCCTGTTGCGCTGCTGGCTGCGGCTGTCAGCACAGCCAGCGGCATTCGTGATCAGGAAACCACCCTGGCCACCGAGGCGGTGTTCCTCGATGGCGGCAACAACAAAGTGGTTGCTCAGGTAGTACGCAAAGGCACCGGCAAGCCGCTGGCAAACGAATCGCAGGTGATGAAGGCTGATGACGTGAAAAACGTGATCGATGGCTGGGCGTCGGATCTGAACCAGTCTTATCTCAAGCTCAAGTCCAAATAAGCCAATGCTGCAGGCGTTGCCTCAGGCGTGATCTGAGGCAATGCCTAAGGGCTTGGGATCCGAGACTCAAGCACCGACGCCACAACTGACAAACGTCATCGCCGGCAAAAGTGCCGCCGCCAATAGCCATGCATGCATTCTCATTTTCTTCGCCATGACGTCACGATTCTCTGGTGTGCATTGTCGATGCCGGCACGCCTGTGCCGCTGATAAGAAATCCTGTTTTTACCAAAGCCTTCAGGACACCTTCGATTGAAGCTAGCAGCTAATCGGGGCTTGGCCAGCGCAGGGCGGGTGGGGCTGTAGATATTTACACCCTGTCAGGTTTGACAGTTGTTGGAATGGGAGGGTGGGTGTTTGATTGTTGGGCGACGCGCAAGATTATTTGGCTTGTGTGCAGACGAGCAACGGGAAGGCAAATATGGCAACGGGAACGGTGAAGTGGTTTAACGATTCAAAGGGGTTTGGCTTTATCACGCCGGATGACGGCGGGGAGGATCTTTTTGCGCATTTCTCTGCGATTCAAAGTGCAGGGTTCAAATCGCTTCAAGAGGGTCAAAAAGTTTCGTTCGAGGTAGCGCAAGGCCCCAAAGGCAAACAAGCTGAAAACATACAGCTCATCTGAACAGCAACTTTTTTTGGAGCTGCCGCGGGCTGCGATCTTTTGATCTTGATTTTTAGACGCAAAATCAAAAGATCGCAGCCTCGTTTCACTCGACAGCTCCTACAGTTGAGCGCGTTGCGGGGGCGGTCAGGGCTTCTTCGCCTGATCGCGAACGCGTTCCTCCTGCTCCCGCAGTTCAGGGGTGAGTTCGGCGCCGAAATCCTCGGCGGTGAATATCTGGCGAATCTCGATATCAGAGTCGGTGCCCGGCATGGGATTGGGGCAACGCTTGACCCATTCGATGGCTTCTTCTTTCGACTTCACGTCCCAGATCCAGTAACCGGCCACCAGCTCTTTGGTTTCGATGAAGGGGCCGTCGATTACCGTGCGTTTATCACCCGAGAATTGCACGCGGGCGCCTTTGCTGCTCGGGTGCAGGCCGTCTGCCGCGACCAGGATGCCGGCCCTGACCAGTTCTTCGTTGAAATTGCCCATGGCGGTAAGCAGTTCTTCGCTGGGCATGATGCCGGCCTCGGAATCGGCGCTGGCTTTTACGAGGATCATGAATCGCATAGTGGTAACTCCGTGGAGTGTGGGGGATTCACTGCTTAGTCGAATGGGCACATCACGAATCGACAGGGACTCTAAATAAATGATGCAGACCCGAAGTCCGCGAAGATCCCGCAGGACTTGCAGTTGTATGCAGTTTTGCGTTTCGGTACATGACAATTTCGGTCAAAGCATAGGTTGTCGAACAATTTCGTGGTTAACTTCGGCCCTTGCGTGATTTTCTAAAACAACGTTCAGAAGGACTCAAGTCATGGCTCAAGTCACCCTTAAAGGCAATCCGGTTCAAGTCAACGGCCAGTTGCCACAAGCCGGTTCCAAGGCGCCAGCCTTTTCTCTGGTTGCCGGCAATCTGTCCGACGTCACCCTGAAAGACTTTGCCGGCAAGCGCAAAGTGCTGAACATCTTCCCAAGCGTCGACACCCCGACCTGCGCCACTTCCGTGCGCAAGTTCAACGCTCAGGCCAACGACATCAGCAACACCGTGGTGCTGTGCATTTCGGCTGACCTGCCGTTCGCTCAGGCGCGTTTCTGCGGCGCTGAAGGTCTGGACAACGTACAGAACCTGTCGACCCTGCGCGGTGCCGAGTTCATTGAGAACTACGGTGTGGCCATTGCTGACGGCCCGCTGAAAGGCCTGACCGCCCGTGCCGTGGTGGTGCTGGACGAAAACGACAATGTCCTGCACAGCGAATTGGTCAAGGAAATCGCTGAAGAGCCTGATTACGAAGCGGCACTTGCCGTCTTGAAATAAGTGTTCTGAAACAAGCGCTTTACAATTGTTAACGGCCTGGCCCTGTCCAGGCCGTTTTCATTTGTGTATCAGTGTTTTGCCTCACACACCTTGAAACGTAAGTTGAAGGTAAATAGCCGGTAAAGCTGCTTTGCTTAATCCCCATCAGTGCTTATCGTTCAGCCTCCCGTAAAAGAAGCCCACGCGCCCAATGGTTAATCACTCCATGCAATCGTCCCCACGCAACTCCCGTCGCTGGCTGATCAGCCTGCTTGTCTTGTTGGTTATCGCCGTTCTGTGCTGGAAGTTCTGGCCTGCCGGTTCAACCCAGAAAGAGGGCGCCGACAAGGCAGCGGCCGGGCATGCCGGGCGTTCGGGGATGATGCGACCGGGCTTCGGTGGCGGCACCGGGCCGATTCCGGTGCGGGTGGCGCCGGCCGTCACGGGCGACTTCGCGCTGTATTACAAGGCGCTGGGCACCGTGACCGCACTCAACACCATCAACGTGCGCAGCCGGGTGGGTGGTGAGCTGGTCAAGATCAATTTCGAAGAGGGGCAGATGGTCAAGGCTGGCGACTTGCTGGCAGAGATCGATCCGCGCCCGTACCAGAACGCCTTGCTTCAAGCTGAAGGCACGTTGTTGCAGAATCAGGCGCAACTGAAAAACGCACAGGTCGATGTCGAGCGTTATCGCGGGTTGTACAAGGAAGACAGCATCGCCAAACAGACCCTGGACACCGCCGAAGCGCTGGTCGGCCAGTATCTGGGCACGGTCAAGACCAATCAGGCGGCGGTCAACGACGCCAAGCTCAATCTCGAATTCACCAGGATCCGCGCGCCGATTGCCGGTCGCGTCGGTCTGCGTCAGGTCGACGTGGGCAACCTTGTAACGGCCAATGACACCACGTTCATCGCGGTGATCACCCAGACCCAGCCGATCAGCGTTGCATTTACCCTGCCGGAAAACAGCCTCGAAACCGTGCTCGCCCGCTATCGCAGCGGCGCCAAACTGCCGGCCGAAGCCTGGGATCGTGGCGACAGCAAACTGCAAGCGACCGGTGTGCTGCAAAGTCTCGACAACCAGATCGATGTGGCCACCGGCACATTGAAATTCAAGGCGCGTTACGAAAACCGCGATCAGTCGCTGTTCCCCAATCAGTTCGTCAACGTACACCTGCTGGCCGACACCCTCAAAGGCGTGGTGCTGGCACCGTCCGCCGCCATTCAGTTCGGCACCAACGGCACTTTTGTCTACGCGCTTGAAGGCGACAAGAAAGTCACCATCCGCCCGTTGAAGATCGGCGCCAGTGACGGCGAGAACACTGTAGTCACCGAGGGCTTGGCCGCCGGCGATCGCGTGGTGCTGGAAGGCACCGACCGCCTCAAGGAAGGCAGCGAAGTGGAAGTGGTCAACGACAGCAACCAGGTGCCAACCACGCCGACCGAACACCTGCAAGGCAAGTCCGCCGCCACCCCGACTGACGCCGCTGTCACCGACAAGGCCAAGAAGGGCGCATGAACATTTCGCGGCTGTTCATCCTCCGTCCGGTAGCCACCACCCTGAGCATGCTGGCCATTATCCTGGCCGGCCTGATCGCTTATCGCTTGTTGCCAGTGTCGGCGTTGCCTCAGGTCGATTACCCGACCATCCGCGTCATGACCCTGTATCCCGGCGCCAGCCCGGACGTGATGACCAGTGCCGTGACCGCGCCGCTTGAGCGCCAGTTCGGGCAGATGCCGGGCCTGACGCAAATGGCCTCGACCAGTTCCGGCGGTGCTTCGGTACTGACCCTGCGGTTCAGCCTCGACATCAACATGGACGTCGCCGAGCAACAGGTGCAAGCCGCGATCAACGCCGCGACCAATCTGTTGCCGACCGATTTGCCGGCGCCGCCGGTGTACAACAAGGTCAACCCGGCGGATACCCCGGTGCTGACCTTGGCCATCACTTCGAAAACCATGCTCCTGCCCAAGCTCAATGATCTGGTCGATACGCGCATGGCGCAGAAAATCGCCCAGATCAGTGGCGTCGGCATGGTCAGCATTGCCGGCGGCCAGCGTCAGGCGGTGCGGATCAAGGTCAACCCGGAGGCCCTGGCCGCCAACAGCCTGAACCTGTCGGATGTGCGCACGTTGATCAGCGCCTCCAACGTCAACCAGCCGAAGGGTAACTTTGACGGCCCGACGCGGGTGTCGATGCTCGACGCCAACGATCAGCTGACGTCGCCCAAGGACTACGCCAACCTGATCCTCGCCTACAAGAATGGCGCACCGCTGCGGCTCAAGGATGTCGCGGAGATCGTCGACGGTGCCGAGAACGAACGCCTCGCCGCGTGGGCCAACCAGAATCAGGCGGTTTTGCTCAACATTCAGCGTCAACCTGGCGCCAACGTGATTGAAGTGGTCGACCGGATCAAGGCCTTGCTGCCGAGCATCACCGACAACCTGCCGGCCGGTCTTGATGTCACCGTGCTGACCGACCGCACCCAGACCATTCGTGCCTCGGTCACCGACGTGCAGCACGAGTTGCTGATCGCCATCGCGCTGGTGGTGATGGTGACCTTCCTGTTCCTGCGCCGTTTCAGCGCGACGATCATTCCTTCCGTGGCGGTGCCGCTGTCGCTCATAGGCACCTTCGGCGTGATGTACCTCGCCGGGTTCTCGGTCAACAACCTGACCCTGATGGCGTTGACCATCGCCACCGGTTTTGTGGTCGACGATGCCATCGTGATGCTGGAAAACATCTCGCGCTTCATCGAGGAGGGCGACAGTCCGATGCAAGCGGCGCTCAAGGGCGCCAGACAGATCGGCTTCACCCTGATTTCCCTGACCCTGTCGCTGATTGCGGTGCTGATCCCGCTGCTGTTCATGGCCGATGTGGTCGGGCGCCTGTTCCGCGAATTCGCCATTACGCTGGCAGTGGCGATCCTGATTTCCCTCGTGGTGTCGCTGACCCTGACGCCAATGATGTGCGCGCGTCTGCTCAAGCGCGAACCCGAAGAGCACGAACAGGGCCGTTTCTACCGGGCCAGCGGCGCGTGCATCGACTGGATGATTGCCAAATATGGTCGCGGTTTGCAGTGGGTACTCAAGCATCAGCCGCTGACCCTGCTGGTAGCCATTGGCACACTGGCGCTGACCGTTTTCCTTTATATGGTTGTGCCAAAAGGCTTCTTCCCGGTGCAGGACACCGGGGTGATTCAGGGCATTTCCGAAGCGCCGCAGTCGATTTCCTTCGCCGCCATGGGCGAGCGTCAGCAGGCGTTGGCCAAGGTCATTCTTGAAGACCCGGCAGTGCAAAGCCTGTCGTCCTACATCGGTGTCGATGGTGACAACGCCACGCTCAACAGCGGCCGCCTGCTGATCAATCTCAAGCCCCATGGCGAGCGTGATCTCAGCGCCACCGAGGTGATCGCGAGACTGCAACCGCAACTGGACAAACTGGTCGGCATTCGTCTGTACATGCAACCGGTGCAGGACCTGACCATCGAAGACCGCGTCAGCCGTACTCAATACCAGTTCAGCATGTCGTCGCCGGATTCAGAACTGCTCAGCCAGTGGAGCGGGCGGTTGGTCGAAGCGCTGGCACAGCGCCCGGAACTGACCGACGTCGCCAGTGATTTGCAGGACAAGGGCTTGCAGGTGTATCTGGTGATCGACCGCGATGCGGCCTCGCGCCTCGGCGTTTCGGTGGCGAACATCACCGATGCGCTGTACGACGCCTTCGGTCAGCGGCAGATTTCGACCATCTACACCCAGGCCAGCCAGTACCGCGTGGTGCTGCAGGCGCAGGCGGGGGAAAGAATCGGCCCGCAGGCGCTGGATCAGATTCACGTCAAGACCACTGACGGCGCGCAGGTGCGCCTGTCGAGTCTGGCCCGTGTCGAGGAGCGTCAGGCGCAACTGGCGATCACTCATATCGGTCAGTTCCCGGCGGTGATGATGTCGTTCAACCTCGCACCGGGCGTGGCGCTGGGGCATGCGGTGGACGTCATCGAACAAGTGCAGAAAGACATCGGCATGCCGGTCGGCGTGCAGACCCAGTTCCAGGGCGCGGCCGAAGCGTTTCAAGCGTCGCTGTCGAGCACCTTGCTGCTGATTCTGGCGGCGGTGGTGACCATGTACATCGTGCTCGGCGTGCTTTACGAGAGCTACATCCACCCGATCACCATTCTCTCGACTCTGCCATCGGCGGCGGTTGGCGCGTTGCTGGCATTGCTGCTCAGCGGCAATGACCTAGGCATGATCGCGATCATCGGCATCATTCTCTTGATCGGTATCGTCAAGAAAAACGCGATCATGATGATCGACTTCGCCCTTGACGCTGAACGCAACCAGGGCATGGCGCCGGAGGAGGCGATCTATCAAGCGGCCCTGCTGCGTTTCCGGCCGATCCTGATGACCACGTTGGCCGCGCTGTTCGGCGCGGTGCCATTGATGCTGGCCACCGGTTCCGGGGCTGAGTTGCGTCAGCCGTTGGGTCTGGTGATGGTTGGCGGGTTGTTGATGAGTCAGGTGTTGACACTGTTCACCACGCCGGTGATTTACCTTTACTTCGACCGTTTGGGCCGTCGCTTTGGCAAAACCAATGCCGACACCGAAGAGGTGGTGGTATGACGCAGCGCAAAACCTGTAGGCGTGAGCCTGCTCGCGATGAGGCCGGCACCTGCAACATTCATGCGAACACATACACCGCTATCGCGAGCAGGCTCACTCCTCCAGGGGAGTGGTGTGAATTCGGAGATTGCGGTCAATGAACCTCTCCGGTCCTTTCATCAAACGCCCGGTAGCCACCATGCTCCTGAGCCTGGCGATCATGCTGCTGGGCGGTGTCAGCTTCGGTCTGCTGCCGGTTTCGCCGTTGCCGCAGATGGACTTCCCGGTGATCGTCGTGCAGGCGAGCCTGCCTGGCGCCAGCCCGGAGGTCATGGCCTCCACGGTGGCCACGCCGCTGGAGCGTTCGTTCGGTGCCATTGCCGGCGTCAACACCATGAGCAGCCGCTCCAGTCAGGGTTCAACCCGGGTCATTCTGCAATTCGACCTCGACCGTGACATCAACGGCGCGGCGCGGGAGGTGCAGGCGGCGATCAACGCTTCGCGCAACCTGCTGCCGAGCGGGATGCGCAGCATGCCGACCTACAAGAAGGTCAACCCGTCGCAGGCGCCAATCATGGTGCTGTCGTTGACTTCGGATGTGCTGGAAAAAGGTCAGCTCTACGACTTGGCGTCGACCATCCTGTCGCAGAGTCTGTCGCAGGTGCAGGGTGTCGGTGAGGTGCAGATCGGCGGCAGTTCGTTGCCGGCCGTGCGTATCGAACTCGAACCGCAGGCCCTGAACCAGTACGGCGTTGCGCTCGATGACGTGCGCAAGACCATCGCCGATGCCAACGTGCGCCGGCCCAAGGGCTCGGTCGAGGACGGCCAGCGCTTGTGGCAGATCCAGGCCAACGACCAGTTGGAGAAAGCCAAGGATTATGAATCGCTGATCATCCATTACGCCGACGGTGCCGCGTTGCGCCTGAAGGACGTGGCCAAGGTCAGCGACGGCGTCGAAGACCGCTACAACAGCGGTTTCTTCAACGACGACGCGGCGGTGCTGCTGGTGATCAACCGCCAGGCCGGGGCCAACATTATCGAGACGGTCAACGAGATCAAGGCGCAACTGCCCGCGCTGCAAGCGGTACTGCCAGCCAGCGTGAAGCTGAATCTGGCGATGGACCGTTCGCCGGTGATCAAGGCAACGTTGCACGAAGCCGAGATGACCCTGTTGATCGCCGTGGCACTGGTAATTCTGGTGGTGTTCCTGTTTCTCGGTAACTTCCGCGCCTCGCTGATTCCGACATTGGCGGTGCCGGTGTCGCTGGTCGGTACTTTCGCGGTGATGTACCTCTATGGCTTCTCACTGAACAACCTGTCACTGATGGCGCTGATTCTCGCCACCGGTCTGGTGGTGGACGACGCCATCGTGGTGCTGGAGAACATTTCGCGGCACATCGACGAAGGCGTCAAACCGATGCAGGCCGCGTATCTGGGGGCCAAGGAAGTCGGATTTACCTTGTTATCGATGAACGTCTCGCTGGTCGCGGTGTTCCTGTCGATTCTGTTCATGGGCGGGATTGTCGAGAGTTTGTTCCGCGAATTCTCCATCACGCTGGCTGCGGCCATTGTGGTCTCGCTGGTGGTTTCGCTGACGCTGACGCCGATGCTCTGCGCACGCTGGCTCAAGCCGCACACGCCGGGGCAGGAAAACCGTCTGCAACGCTGGAGTCGCAAGACCAACGACTGGATGGTGGCCAAGTACGCCACCAGCCTCGACTGGGTGCTGCGTCACCGCCGCCTGACGTTGCTCAGCCTGTTCATCACCGTTGGCGTCAACGTCGCGCTCTATGTGGTGGTGCCGAAGACTTTCATGCCGCAGCAGGATACCGGCCAGTTGATCGGTTTCGTGCGCGGAGACGACGGCCTGTCGTTCAGCGTGATGCAGCCGAAAATGGAAACCTTCCGCCGCGCCGTGCTCAAGGACGAGGCGGTGGAAAGCGTCGCCGGGTTCATCGGCGGCACCAACGGCACCAACAACGCCTTCATGCTGGTACGTCTGAAGCCGATCAAGGACCGTCAGTTGTCGGCACAGAAAGTCATCGAGCGCCTGCGCAAGGAAATGCCTAAGGTGGCCGGCGCACAATTGATGCTGATGGCCGACCAGGACCTGCAGTTTGGCGGTGGTCGCGAGCAGACCACTTCGCAGTACAGCTACATCCTGCAAAGCGGTGATCTTGGCGAGTTGCGTGAGTGGTACCCGAAAGTGGTCGCCGCGTTGCGGGCTTTGCCGGAGTTGACGGCCATTGATGCCCGTGAAGGCAAAGGCGCGCAGCAGGTGACTTTGATTGTCGACCGCGATCAGGCCAAGCGTCTGGGGGTGGACATGAGCATGGTGACTGCGGTGCTGAACAACGCTTACAGCCAGCGGCAGATTTCAACGATCTACGACAGCCTGAACCAGTACCAAGTGGTGATGGAGGTCAATCCGAAATACGCCCAGGATCCGATTACCCTCAAGCAGGTCCAGGTGATCACCGCCGACGGCGCACGGATTCCGCTATCGACCATCGCTCACTATGAGAGCAGCCTGGAGGACGATCGCGTCAGCCACGAAGGCCAGTTCGCCTCGGAAGATATTTCTTTCGACATGGCTGAAGGCGTGACGGTAGAGCAGGGCAGTGCCGCCATCGAACGGGCGATTGCCAAGCTCGGCTTGCCGGAAGACGTGATCGCGAAAATGGCCGGTACTGCCGATGCGTTCGCCGCGACCCAGAAGAGTCAGCCGTTCATGATTCTTGGCGCGCTGTTGGCGGTGTATCTGGTGTTGGGCGTGCTGTATGAAAGCTACATTCACCCCCTGACGATTCTGTCGACGCTGCCGTCGGCCGGTGTCGGCGCATTGCTGTCGATCTATGCATTGGGCGGCGAATTCAGCCTGATCTCGTTGCTCGGGCTGTTCCTGCTGATCGGGGTGGTGAAGAAAAACGCGATCCTGATGATCGACCTCGCACTGCAACTGGAACGGCATCAGGGCATGTCGCCGCTGGAATCGATCCGCAGTGCTTGCCTGCAACGTCTGCGCCCCATTCTGATGACCACATTGGCGGCCATCCTCGGTGCCTTGCCGTTGCTGCTCAGCCGGGCGGAAGGCGCGGAAATGCGCCAGCCATTGGGCCTGACCATCATCGGCGGACTGGTTTTCAGCCAGGTGCTGACGCTTTACACCACCCCGGTGGTCTACCTCTATCTCGACAAGCTTCGCCATCGTTTCAACAAATGGCGTGGCGTGCGTACTGACGCTGCTCTGGAAACTCCGCTATGACTGACCGTTCGCTTTTCAATCTGGCCACTGTTCGCGGCTCGCGTCTGTTGAGCCTGTCGCTGTGCGTGGCAATGCTCAGTGCCTGCGCCGTCGGCCCGGACTACCAGCGCCCGCAGACGGCTGAAATTCCTCAATACAAGGAAGCTGAAGGCTGGCGTCAAGCCAACCCGAGCGATTCGCTGGCGCGTGGCGCGTGGTGGGAGTTGTATGGCGATCAGCAACTCAACGGGCTGATCGAAAAACTCAACAGCTCCAACCAGACCGTCGCCCAGTCGGAAGCCCAGTTTCGACAGGCGCAGGCCCTCGTCCGCAGTGCGCGCGGGGCGTTCTACCCAAGCGTCGACCTGAGCGTGGGCAAAACCCGCTCCAGCCAAGGCACCGGCAGCAGCAGTTCGAGTTTGAGCAGTTCTTCCAGCGGCATTCGCGACACCTACAGCGCGGAGTTGGGCGTGAGTTGGGAAGCCGATGTCTGGGGCAAGTTGCGTCGCGGTCTTGAGGCCGATCAGGCCAGCGCGCAGGCGAGTTTCGCCGATCTGGCCGCGATGCGTTTGAGTCAGCAATCGGAGCTGGTGCAGAACTACCTGCAACTGCGGGTGATCGATCAGCAGAAGCGTCTGCTCGAAGCGACGGTTGCGGCGTATGAGCGCTCGCTGAAAATGACCCAGAACCAATACCGCGCGGGTGTTTCCGGGCGTGACGCGGTGGCGCAGGCGCAGACCCAGCTCAAAAGCACCCAGGCTGATCTGGTCGATCTGATCTGGCAACGCGCGCAATTCGAGAATGCCATTGCCGTGCTGACCGGTCAGGCGCCAGCGGACTTCAATATCGCCGAAACCCAGACCATCCCGAACCTGCCGCAGGTGCCGTTGAGCCTGCCGTCGCAGTTGCTGGAGCGCCGTCCGGACATCGCCTCGGCCGAGCGCTCGGTGATCGCCGCCAACGCCAATATCGGTGTGGCCAAAGCGGCGTACTACCCTGATCTGTCCCTGAGCCTGAGCGGCGGTTACAGCAGCAGTACGTCACAAAACCTGATCAGTTTGCCGAATCGCTTCTGGTCCGTCGGACCAAAACTGGCCTTGCCGCTGTTCGACGGCGGTATCCGTTCGGCGGAAGTTGACCGCACTGAAGCGGTGTACGACCAGACGGTCGCCAAGTACCGGCAGACCGTGCTCGACGGTTTCCGCGAAGTGGAAAACTATCTGGTGCAGCTCAAGGTGTATGAGGACGAAGCGGCGGTACGCCAGGAAGCCCTCGATGCTGCCCGCGATTCCTTGCGCCTTACGGAAAACCAGTACAAGGCCGGGCTGATTGCCTACATCGACGTGGTCGTGGTGCAGGCCACGGCATTGAGTAATGAGCGCAGTGTGTTGACTATTCTGCAGAACCGTTTGATTGCCAGTGTGCAATTGATTGCCGCGCTGGGCGGCGGTTGGGATGGCCAGCTCGACGTGAGTGACAACCGCTAAGGCAACGCGAGCGCAAAAACTGTGGGAGCGAGTTGTCGTCAGCCCTTTCGCTGGATTATCCCGGTTCAGAGCATTATCGGGCCATCAAACAAGCGTTTCATCGGACTGATGGCAATTTGATTACTTAGTCAGTGCGTTCTTCTGTGCAATCAGTACAATCGCCGCATTTGCCCGACCGAGAATGGACGCGATCCGGTTTGGGTAGTCGTGAGAATCCGCATGCTCATCGGTAGTTATTCCTCCACCCTGGTTTTCATTTCGTTGTGTGTAGCGATCCTCGCGTCCTACACCGCCCTCGACCTTACCGGACGCATTGCAACAGCCAAGGGCCGTGCCGTGCATTTCTGGACAGCCGGGGGCGCGTTCGCCATGGGTGTGGGTGTCTGGTCAATGCACTTCATCGGCATGCTCGCCTTCAAGTTGCCGATCTCTCTGGGCTACGACATCACGCTCACCGCTCTGTCGCTGTTGATCGCGGTACTGTCCTGCGGTTTTGCCTTGTGGCTGGTCAGTCAGCCGAAATTGCCGATTTTGCAGTTGGCTTTTGGCTCGCTGATCATGGGCGCCGGTATCAGCGCCATGCATTACACCGGCATGGCGGCGATGCGCATGACGCCCGGGATCGATTACGACCCGACGCTGTTTGGCGCCTCGTTACTGATTGCCATCGGTGCCTCGGCTGCGGCGTTGTGGATTGCTTTTCGCCTGCGCCAGCATTCGCCCTATGTACGCCTGATTCGCGCCGGTGCTGCGGTGATCATGGGCATCGCTATTGTCGGCATGCATTACACCGGCATGGCCGCTGCGCAATTTCCTGACGGCAGTTTCTGCGGTGCTGCGCTCAATGGTCTGAAGGGCAATGGTCTGGACAGCCTGGTGCTGATCACCACGCTAGCGGTGCTGACGATTGCCTTGTTGACCTCAATCCTCGATGCACGGCTTGAAGCGCGCACCGCCGATCTGGCGCACTCGTTGACGGTGGCCAACCGCGAACTCACGCAACTGGCGCTGCACGACACCCTGACCGGTTTGCCGAACCGCATGCTGCTCGACGACCGGATCAATCAGGCGATCAAGAAAGTCCAAGAGCAGGGCGGCTGTTTTGCTTTGATGTTCATTGATCTGGATGGCTTCAAACCGGTCAATGATGCTTTTGGCCATCACATGGGCGATCAACTGCTGCGCGAAGTCGGTGTGCGCTTGCGCGAAGATTTGCGCAGCCTCGACACGCTGGCACGCATCGGCGGCGATGAGTTTGTGTTGCTGGTGCGCCTGGCCGAGCCCGATGATGCATTGGGATTGGCTGCACGCCAGGTCAGCCTGATCGCGCAGCCGTTCCGCGTGGCCGAGCATGACTTGCAGATATCCGCCAGCGTCGGCATTGCCCTGTATCCGGGCAATGGCCAGAACGCCCCGGAACTACTGATGAACGCCGACGCGGCGATGTATCACGCCAAGGGTGGCGGCAAGAACGGTTACAGCTTCTTCGATGCGTCGATGAACACCAACGCACGCAAACAGCTGCAACTGTTGCAGGACTTGCGCGCGGCACTGGAGCACAGCCAGTTCAGCCTGCATTACCAACCCAAATTCGACGCCGCCAGCGGTCATCCGGTGGGCGCCGAAGCGTTGTTGCGCTGGCAACATCCGGTCCACGGCATGCTGATGCCGGACAAGTTTATCGATATGGCGGAGAAAACCGGCCTGATCATTCCAATCGGCGAGTGGGTGCTCAACGAAGCCTGCCGGCAGATGCGCGAGTGGTACGTGCTCGGCTACACCGACTGGCGTATCGCGGTGAACCTCTCGGCGTTGCAGTTCTGCCATGCCGGATTGGTCCGAAGTGTTGCCAAAGCCTTGGCTACGCACCATTTACCTGCGAATAGCCTGACCCTGGAAATCACCGAAACCACGGCAATGAGCGATGCCGATGCAAGCATGACGGTGTTGCAGGAGTTGTCGGACATGGGTGTCGACCTGTCCATTGATGACTTCGGTACCGGTTACTCGAGCCTCATGTACCTCAAGCGTTTGCCGGCCAATGAGCTGAAGATCGACCGTGGGTTTGTGCGGGATCTGGAGCATGACAGTGACGATGCGGCCATCGTGTCGGCGATTGTTGCGTTGGGGCAGGCGCTGGGGCTGCGGATTGTGGCTGAAGGCGTGGAAACGGGTTCGCAGCAGGATTTCCTGACGCAATTGGGCTGTGATTCGCTGCAAGGGTATCTGCTGGGGTATCCGAAGCCGGCAGACAAGTTCATGCATGACATTGTCAGTGCACAGCGCCTGCCGACAGTCTGATAAACCGCGCCATCAAGCTCGCTCCCACATTTGAAATGCAAGCCCCTGTGGGAGCGCGCTTGCTCGCGAAAGCGTCGGTCCAGTCAAAAACAGACCTCATGCAAAACCCGCCAATGGCGGTTATTCTTCCCCCCGACTGTTACGTGTGCATTCAGGGGAAAGGCCAGCATGGATAAAGTCATTGTGATCACCGGTGGCGGGCGCGGGATTGGCGCCGCTACGGCGCTGTTGGCCGCCGAGCAGGGCTATCGCATCTGCATCAACTACCAGTCAGACGAACAGGCCGCGCAAAGCGTGCTGGAGCAAGTCCGCGCGTTGGGCGCACAGGCCATCGCAGTACGCGCCGACGTCAGCATCGAAGACGAAGTGATCGCACTGTTTCAGCGGGTCGACACCGAGTTAGGGCGAGTCACCGCATTGGTGAACAACGCCGGCACTGTCGGGCAAAAGTCGCGAGTCGATGAGATGTCCGAATTCCGCATCTTGAAAATCATGAAAACCAATGTCCTGGCGCCGATCCTGTGCGCCAAGCACGCGATCCTGCGCATGTCGCCCAAGCATGGCGGGCAGGGCGGCAGTATCGTCAACGTGTCGTCGGTGGCATCGCGCTTGGGTTCGCCGAACGAGTATGTCGATTACGCCGCCTCCAAAGGCGCGCTCGACACGTTCACCATCGGTTTGTCCAAGGAAGTGGCGGGCGAGGGGATTCGCGTCAACGCGGTGCGTCCGGGTTACATCTACACCGATTTCCACGCCCTGAGTGGCGATCCTGATCGGGTCAGCAAGCTTGAGTCGGCGATTCCGATGGCCCGTGGCGGCCGGCCGGATGAAGTGGCGGAGGCGATTATATGGCTGCTATCGGACAAGGCTTCCTATGCCACCGGGACGTTTGTTGATCTGGGTGGTGGGCGGTAAAAGAAGCAAGATCAAAAGATCGCAGCCTGCGGCAGCTCCTACACAGGATTAGGCGTTTCCCTGTAGGAGCTGCCGAAGGCTGCGATCTTTTTGCTGTCAGAACGACCGCACAATCCGCCCCAACGTCTCCATCGCCTTTTCCGAATCCTCGGTCCACGGGCTGCCGTAGTTCAAGCGAATACAGTTGCGGAACCGCTGAGTCGGCGAAAAGATCGGCCCTGGCGCAATGCTGATGCCCTGCGCCAGCGCCATCTGAAACAGCTTCAACGAATCCATCTGCGGTGGCAGTTCCAGCCACAAGAAGTAGCCGCCCGCCGGTTGGCTGACCCGCGTCTGCGCCGGGAAATAACGGGCAATCGCCGCGAGCATCGCACTTTGCTGTTCTTCCAGCGCATAACGCAATTTGCGCAGATGCCGATCGTAGCCGCCGTGTTGCAGGTAGTCGGCAATCGCCGCTTGCGCCGGCATCGAGGCGCACAGCGAGGTCATCAGTTTCAGCCGTTCGATTTTCTGCGCGTAACGCCCGGCGGCGACCCAGCCGATGCGATAGCCGGGGGCCAGGCTTTTGGCGAATGAGCCGCAATGCATCACCAACCCTTCGGTGTCGAAGGCCTTGGCCGGTTTCGGCGCTTGCTGGCCGTAATAGAGTTCGGCGTAGACATCGTCTTCAATCAGCGGCACCTGATGGCGGCGCAGCAGTTCGACCAGTTCCTGCTTCTTGGCCTCGGGCATGGTCGCGCCCATCGGGTTCTGAAAACTGGTCATGCACCAGCAGGCCTTGATCGGGTGGCGCTCGAGTGTCTGGGCGAGTACGCCGAGGTCGATGCCATCGCGCGGATGTACGGGGATTTCCACCGCTTTGAGTTTCAGCCGTTCCAGCACTTGCAGGCTGGCGTAGAACGCCGGTGCTTCGATGGCGACCAGATCGCCCGGTTCCGTTACGGCTTGCAGGCACAGGTTCAGCGCTTCGAGGGCGCCATTGGTGATCAGCAGTTCTTCCATCGGCAGCATCAGCCCGCCGACCATATAGCGCAGGGCGATCTGCCGGCGCAGTTGCGGGTTGCCCGGCGACATGTCGGTGACCACCATGCGCGGGTCCATCTCCCGAGCGGCGCTGGCCAGCGAGCGAGACAGGCGTTGCAGCGGGAACAGGGTCGGGCTGGGGAACGCCGAACCGAACGGTACGGTGCTGGGGTCCTTGATCGATTCCAGAACCGAGAACACCAGTTCGCTGACGTCAACCTCAGTCGAATCGTTTACGTGGCTACTGATCACCGGCTCCGAGAACGGGCTCGGCGCGTGGGTGTTGACGAAGTAACCCGAGCGCGGGCGCGCTCGGATCAGGCCACGGCGTTCCAGCAAATAATAAGCCTGGAACACCGTGGACGGGCTGACGCCGTAAGTCTGGCTGGCGTAGCGCACCGAGGGCACGCGCTGGCCGGGGCCAAGGACGCCGGAGCGGATCAGTTCAGCGATGTCGTCGGCGAATTTTTCGTAGCGTTTCATCGAGGAGCCTTGGTGCTGGTTGATTGTGTGGGGTGTCAGGGACCTGCCCCTCACCCTAGCCCTCTCCCGGAGGGAGAGGGGACTGACCGTGGTGTTCTTTCGCTATACATCGACCTGAGATATCGAGTCGAACTCGGTTTTGAAAGCAACCGAGATCTGCTCCCTTTCCCCCTCTCCCTCGGGAGAGGGCTGGGGTGAGGGGAAACGATTCTAACGGCTCAGCGATTCATCGGCGCCACAAACCTGCTCTTCGCCACGCTGTAAACCTCAGGCTCATCGCTGTCGGCAATCTTGAAGCTCAAGGTCTGCGAGCTGCTGCTCGGCCGATCTGTGGTCATCGCCACCGACACTGGCACATCGACAATCTCACCCGGTGCCAGGCTCAGTTCGGTCTTGCCTTGCAACTGGAAGCCGTCGCCGTCCACCAGGGTCAGGTTGTAGTTCTGGCGCTGCTGGGTCTTGTTGATGACTTTCAGCGAATAGATGTTTTCGATCTGGCCCTGACCGTTTTCACGGAACAGCCCGCGATCCTTGGTCACGTCCAGCGACACCATGGGACGTTCGATCAGAGCCAGGGCCAGCGCGCCGATCATTACCAGCAACACCGCAACGTAACCGATCAGCCGTGGCCGCAGCAGATGAGTCTTGCCACCCTGCAATTCGCGCTCGGAACTGTAGCGGATCAAACCGCGTGGGTAGTTCATCTTGTCCATGATCGAATCACAGGCGTCGATGCACGCCGCGCAACCAATGCACTCCATCTGCAAACCGTCGCGGATGTCGATGCCGGTCGGGCACACCTGCACGCACAACTGGCAGTCGATGCAATCGCCCAGCCCGGCCTCAACCGGTTTCACATCACGCTTGCGCGGGCCACGGTTTTCGCCGCGGGCCACGTCGTAGGCAATCGTCAGGGTGTCCTTGTCGAACATTACGCTCTGGAACCGCGCATATGGACACATGTGCATGCACACCGCTTCACGCAGCCAACCGGCATTGATGTAGGTGGCGGCGGTGAAGAAAAGCACCCAGAACAGGCTGACTCCGCCGATTTGCAGAGTCAGCAGTTCTTCTGCCAGTGGCCGGATCGGGGTGAAGTAGCCGACGAAGGTCAAACCGGTGAGCACGCTGATCGCCAGCCATAGCGTGTGTTTGGCGGCGCGGCGCGCGAGTTTGTTCAGGCTCCAGGGCGCCGCTTGCAGTTTGATTCGCTGGTTGCGTTCGCCTTCGGTGATCTTCTCGCACCACATGAAAATCCACGTCCACGAACTCTGCGGGCAGGTGTACCCGCACCAGACGCGCCCGGCGAACACGGTGATGGCGAACAGGCCGAACGCGGCAATGATCAACAAGGCCGAGAGCAGGATGAAATCCTGTGGCCAAAAGGTCGCACCGAAGATGTGGAATTTGCTTTCCGACAGATCCCACAACACGGCCTGACGACCGCCCCAGTTCAACCACACCGTGCCGAAGAACAGCAAAAACAGAAACCCCGCGCCGCTGATGCGCAGGCTACGAAACAGGCCGGTGAAGCTGCGGGTGTGGATCTGGTTGTCGCTGGATTTGGCCGTCGCCTTCATTGGGCGTGCGGGCACCTTCTTTATATGAGGAGCTATTGTGGGCGTTGCTTCTACGGTTCGGACGGGGATTTGTTCGCTCATGGTCGTTCGCTCATCAGCCTCCATCAGGCCGATGCACTATGAGCGCCGATCTGTTTGCATAACAGGCTCAGCTATTTGAATAAAAAGCGGATCAGATAGTATCGGGCTCAGACCCTGCGACAACTTGAAGCAGCCCGCAGACACGGGCGCAAACGCCTATCCCAGACGTTTGCGTGGGGTGCTGATCAGGGTCAATCAAATCATCGAACCACTCTCGTCGGCCTTCAAGTGTTTACGTCCATCCTTGGCGCCTGCGAGGGTCAAGGCGTCGGCTTCTTTTTCGGTGATGTAAATGCGCTTGCCTTCGATTTCCACGGCCGACATTGATTGTTTACTGTCGGTGATCACTGTCACGTCCTCACACAAGCGGATCTGCTCGCCGTTTTCAACGGTGAAAAAGCAGGTCTGGTTTTCAATTCGAACGGTCATGGTGGCTGTCCTTTTTCCTGGGGTGTCTGAAACGTTAGGGCGCACGCTTCGCCGATCGTTCTGCGCAACTGATTAATGGTCGCCGCTGTCCATCTTCTATAAGCCTCTTGGAAGGACTGCAGGATGAACGCGTGGTGGCATGAAGTGTGGGTAACCCTGCAAGCGGAATTTGCCGACATCGGCGATGCCTCGCAACTGACGCGGATTACCGTGCGCCTGTTGATGGCGGCGGTGCTGGGCGGGATTCTCGGGTTTGAACGAGAACACAAGGGCAAGGCTGCCGGGGTGCGCACCCATATGCTGGTGGCACTGGGGGCGGCACTGTTTGTGCTGGTGCCGCAGACTTCAGGAGCCGAGTCGGACGCGATGAGTCGGGTGTTGCAGGGGGTGATTGCCGGGATCGGTTTTCTCGGCGCCGGTACGATCCTGAAGAATAAGGAAGGCGATGAAGGCCACGTCAAAGGCCTGACCACTGCTGCCGGGCTGTGGATGACGGCGGCGATTGGTGTGGCGGCGGGGTTGGGCAGGGAGGCGACGGCGTTGCTCAGCACTTTTCTCGCGCTTGGCATTTTCAGCGTGATGCCACGGATCGTGAAGCTTTTCGAAAAAGAAGAAGAGAAGACTGATGACCACTGATCATTCCTGCGCCGAATGATCGTTCCCACGCAGAGCGTGGGAATGATCAGCAAGAGTAACGCGAGCTTAAAGGATGACCGGTGGCATGGTCGTCGGTGGCTCTTCCTTCGGTGGCGGCGTGGTGCCGGGCGGTTCCTGCTCGGGAATCGGTTGAGGTTCGGTCTCGGGAATCGTCGGGTTGTCGATGTTCGGATCAGGGGTTTCAGCCGGGATCGGGATGTTCATCAGATAGACCTCCGTGTGGCACATGGCGTGAGAAGTGCTTAAGTGAGTTGACCACCTCTCGGCGAATTCGATCCGCTTTTTCACCTAGGCAAATTTCGCTGAACTTTTCCCGGCGCCGGCTGCTCGGAACCTAAGTGAGTTCATTGCGGGGCAGGCGCTTCGTTGCGAAAACTGATCCGCTACAAGAGCGTCCTTTGGGCGTTAAGGAGAGATGCTCAATGACTGCTGAAAAACCCTCAGAGCTGAGCTACAACCCCCACATGCCGCTGTCGCAGGCATTGCTGTTACCACGCATTGTCATCGAAAACACCATGCCGACCCTCGATGGCGGCCAGTTCGCCGTGAAGTCGATTGCCGGACGCGACGTGGTCGTCACCAGCAAGGTATTTGCCGACGGCCACGACAAACTGGCGGTGCGCATTCGCTGGCGTGAGGAGGGTGAAGACACCTGGCAAAGCGAGGTCATGGCCGATCAGGGCAATAACGGCTGGAAAGGTCAGTTCCGCCCTGAGCATCAGGGTCGTTTTCTGTACTGCATCGAAGCGTGGATCGATCATTTCGCCAGTTTCCAGTACGAACTGGAAAAGAAACACACCGCCGCCGTGCCCGTCTCGCTGGAACTGCAAGAAGGCCGAACCATGGTGCAACAGGCCGCCGAGCGCAGCGAAGGTCAGCTCAGCGAACAACTCGCCGCCCTGCATCACGAACTGTCCGGCCTGCTCGAAACCGAGCAGGTGGCGCTGTTTCTGCACTCGCGCAGTGCGCAATTGATGTCCCAGGCCGATCACCGCGCTTATCTGAGCGTGAGCCCCGAGTTCCCCATGGACGTCGAACGTGAGCTGGCTGAATTCGCCAGCTGGTACGAACTGTTTCCGCGCTCGATCACCGACGATCCCAACCGTCACGGCACCTTTAACGACGTGCATTCGCGGTTGCCAATGATTCAGGACATGGGTTTCGACGTGTTGTACTTCACGCCGATCCACCCGATCGGCCGCGCCCACCGCAAGGGTCGCAATAATTCCCTCACCGCAGGTCCCGATGATCCGGGCAGTCCTTATGCCATCGGTAGCGAGGAGGGCGGCCACGAGGCGATTCACTCGCAACTCGGCACCC
This sequence comes from Pseudomonas sp. LBUM1652, assembly GCF_059716105.1. Classification (NCBI taxonomy): domain Bacteria; kingdom Pseudomonadati; phylum Pseudomonadota; class Gammaproteobacteria; order Pseudomonadales; family Pseudomonadaceae; genus Pseudomonas; species Pseudomonas sp. LBUM1652. The sequence goes on from NZ_CP166804.1 coordinate 3,058,954, forward strand.
GCGAAGACTTCCGCCGTTTGGTGGCTGCCGCCGCCGACCATGGTTTGGAAATCGCCCTCGATTTCGCCATCCAGTGTTCTCAGGATCACCCGTGGCTCAAGCAGCATCCCGGCTGGTTCAACTGGCGCCCCGACGGCACGATCAAATACGCCGAGAACCCGCCGAAGAAATATCAGGACATCGTCAATGTCGATTTCTATGCGCCGGACGCGATCCCGAGCCTGTGGGTCGAGCTGCGTGACATTGTTGTCGGCTGGGTCGAAGAGGGCGTGAAGATCTTTCGCGTCGATAATCCGCACACCAAGCCGCTGCCGTTCTGGCAATGGCTCATCGCCGATGTGCGGGCGCTGCATCCGGAAGTGATCTTCCTCGCCGAAGCGTTCACCACGCCGGCGATGATGGCGCGTCTCGGCAAGGTCGGTTACACGCAGAGCTACACCTATTTCACCTGGCGCAATACCAAATCCGAGCTGGCCGCGTATTTCACCGAACTCAACGAATCGCCATGGCGTGAATGCTATCGGCCGAATTTCTTTGTCAATACGCCGGACATCAACCCGGCGTTCCTGCATGAGTCCGGGCGCGCGGGTTTTCTCATTCGCGCGGCGCTGGCGACCATGGGCTCGGGCCTGTGGGGCATGTATTCCGGTTATGAACTGTGCGAAGCGGCGCCGGTGCCGGGCAAGGAGGAATACCTCGATTCGGAGAAATACGAGATCCGCGTCCGCGATTTCACCGCGCCCGGCAACATCATTGCCGAGATCGCCCAACTCAACCGCATCCGTCGACAGAACCCTGCGTTGCACACGCATCTGGGCCTGACGATCTACAGCGCCTGGAACGACAACATTCTGTATTTCGGCAAGCGCAGCGCGGATGGCAGCAACTTCATTCTGGTGGCGGTGAACCTTGATCCGCATAACGTGCAGGAAGCGAATTTCGAACTGCCGTTGTGGGAAATGGGCCTGCCCGATGACGCGACTACCCACGGTGAGGATTTGATGAGCGGGCATCGCTGGGACTGGCACGGCAAGTATCAGTTCATGCGTATTGATCCGGGTCATCAACCGTTCGGGATCTGGCGGATCACCGCCGCCTGAAGCTGACAATCAAATCTGTGGTTAGAAATGAATTCACTGTGGCGAGGGGATTTATCGAAACGTCGCACCGCCCCGCTGGGCTGCGAAGCGGCCCCGCTGTTTACCATTTAAACCGAGTTGCGCGATTTTACGACTGCTGCGCAGCCGATCGGGGATAAATCCCCTCACCACAAGAGCCCTCTCATCACAGGGTATTCGTGTGGTCTCAGCGAATTGAACAGGAGTTTCACATGGCGAAGAAACCCAAGGCAGCCACCTTTATCAAAGACCCGCTCTGGTACAAGGACGCGGTGATCTATCAGGTTCACGTCAAATCGTTTTTCGATTCAAACAACGACGGGATCGGCGACTTTCCCGGCCTGATCGCCAAGCTCGACTACATCGCCGAACTCGGCGTCAACACCATCTGGCTTCTGCCGTTCTACCCGTCGCCACGTCGCGATGACGGCTACGACATCGCCGAATACCGTGGCGTCCACAGCGATTACGGGACCATGGCCGACGCCAAGCGCTTTATCGCCGAGGCGCATAAACGTGGGTTGAGGGTCATCACCGAGCTGGTCATCAATCACACCTCCGATCAGCACCCGTGGTTCCAGCGTGCGCGCAAAGCCAAGCCCGGCTCAGCGGCGCGGGACTTTTATGTGTGGTCGGATGACGATCAGAAATACGATGGCACGCGGATCATTTTCCTCGACACCGAAAAGTCCAACTGGACCTGGGACCCGGTCGCCGGCCAGTACTTCTGGCACCGTTTCTATTCGCACCAGCCAGACCTGAACTTCGATAACCCGCAAGTGATGAAAGCCGTGCTGTCGGTGATGCGTTACTGGCTGGACATGGGCATCGACGGCCTGCGTCTTGACGCGATTCCGTACCTGATCGAACGCGACGGCACCAACAACGAAAACCTCCCGGAAACCCACGACGTCCTCAAGCAGATCCGCGCCGAAATCGACGCCAATTACCCCGATCGCATGCTGCTGGCCGAGGCCAACCAATGGCCGGAAGACACCCAGTTGTACTTCGGCGACACCGATGCCGCAGGCCTGAATGGCGACGAATGCCACATGGCGTTTCACTTCCCGCTGATGCCGCGCATGTACATGGCGCTGGCCCAGGAAGATCGCTTCCCGATTACCGATATTCTGCGGCAGACCCCGGAAATCCCCGCCAACTGCCAATGGGCGATTTTCCTGCGTAACCACGACGAGCTGACGCTGGAGATGGTGACCGACAAGGAGCGCGACTATCTGTGGAATTACTACGCCGCTGACCGCCGCGCGCGCATCAACCTCGGCATTCGTCGGCGTCTGGCGCCGTTGATGGAGCGCGATCGCCGTCGCGTCGAGCTGCTCAACAGCCTGCTGCTGTCGATGCCGGGTACGCCGACCCTGTATTACGGCGATGAAATCGGCATGGGCGACAACATCTACCTCGGCGACCGCGATGGCGTGCGTACACCGATGCAATGGTCGATCGACCGCAACGGTGGTTTCTCCCGCGCCGATCCGGCGAGTCTGGTGCTGCCGCCGATCATGGACCCGCAATACGGTTATCTGTCGGTCAATGTCGAAACCCAGGCCGGCGACCCGCATTCGTTGCTTAACTGGACGCGGCGCATGCTCGCCGTGCGCAAGCAATCCAAGGCGTTCGGCCGTGGCACGCTGAAAATGCTCTCACCAAGCAACCGGCGGATTTTGGCTTATACCCGTGAATTCACCGACGCCGACGGCAAGCACGAAATCATTCTCTGCGTGGCCAACGTGTCGCGCAGCGCGCAAGCAGCGGAGCTGGACCTGTCGGCGTATGTCGGCATGGTGCCGGTGGAAATGCTCGGCGGTAACGCCTTCCCGCCCATCGGCCAATTGAATTTCCTTTTGACGCTGGCGCCATACGGCTTCTATTGGTTCGCACTGGCGACGGAAAACCAGATGCCGAGTTGGCACGTGGAACCGGCGCAGAGCCTGCCGGACTTCACCACGCTGGTGCTGAAAAAACGCATGGAAGAACTGCTCGAAACGCCGTCCCGCGCGACGCTGGAGCAGGGCATTCTGCCGAGCTGGCTGCAAAACCGGCGCTGGTTCGCCGGCAAGGACGCGGCCATCGACAAGGTCAATCTGGCCTATGGCGTGCGTTTCGGCGATGCGGAGCATCCGGTGCTGCTCAGCGAAATCGAAGTCACCAGCGGTGGCCAGACCAGCCGTTATCAACTGCCGTTTGGCTTTATTGCCGAAGATCAGGTCGGTGCGGCGCTGCCGCAGCAATTGGCCCTGGCCCGCGTTCGCCGCGTGCGTCAGGTCGGGTTGATCACTGATGCATTCAGCCTTGAGGCGTTTATCCGCGCTGTCCTGCAGGGCATGCAAAACAACACCGTGCTGGAATCGTCCGAAGGCGAAATCCGTTTCGAACCGACGCCGCATCTGGACAAACTCAACCTGGGTGGCGAGTCCGAAGTGCGTTATCTGTCGGCCGAGCAATCGAACAGTTCGGTGGTGATCGGCAACAGCCTGGTACTTAAGCTGATCCGCAAAGTCGCTTCTGGCGTACACCCGGAACTGGAGATGAGCGCTTACCTGACCGCTGCCGGATTTGCCAATATCTCACCGCTGCTCGGTTCGGTGATTCGCCGCGACAGCAAGGGCGAGGACAATCTGCTGATGATCGCCCAAGGCTATCTGAGCAATCAGGGCGACGCGTGGGAATGGACGCAGAACAACCTCGAACGGGCGTTGCGCGACGAACTGGCCGATGCCATGTCCGAGCAGGACCAGCACTACAACGCGCTGGGCGAATTGAAGGACTTTGCCGGGATGCTCGGCCAGCGTCTGGGAGAAATGCACCAGGTGTTAGCGGCGCCGACCGATGACCCCGACTTTGCCCCCCAAACCAGTACGGCCAAAGATATGCAGGCCACTGGCAAGGATGTCGCCGGGCAGGTCGAGCATGCGTTGAAGCTGCTTAAGCAGCATCAGGGCGAGCTTAGTGCGGCGGATCAGAAACTGGTCAAGCGACTGGTCGACGAGAAAAAAACCATCCTGGCCCATGTGCAGGAACTGGCTAAAAAAGCCGTCGGCGGTTTGCGCATTCGTGTGCATGGCGACCTGCATCTGGGGCAGGTGCTGGTGATCAAGGGCGATGCCTATCTGATCGATTTCGAGGGCGAACCGGCGCGACCATTGAGCGAACGTCGTGGCAAACACAGCCCGTACAAGGATGTCAGCGGCGTGCTGCGATCCTTCGATTACGCGGCAGCGATGACCATCAACGTGCACAACGTTGATCACAGTGCTGAGTCCGAAGCGTCCCGTCACCGTGTGGCCGAGCGATATTTGCGTGAGGCCCGAGAGGCATTTGTTCAGGCATATCGCCGGGCGGCAGCTAGTCTTGATCATGCCTGGCAAGATCCTGACGGTGCCGACGCCGCGCTGGCGTTGTTCGGTCTGGAGAAGGCGGCCTATGAAGTGGCCTATGAAGCCGAAAATCGCCCGACGTGGCTGCCCGTGCCGTTGCACGGTTTGTATGGGTTATTGACGGGGCTTAAACCCTTTTCCGATCTTGGTGGAGAGTAGTCATGAGTTTCTCGAACAAGGAACAGGGTCAGGTCAAAGAAGCATTGCTGCCGTCAGCCAGCGATATTGACGCGCTGGTACGTGCGGAACATCCAGACCCGTTTTCCATTCTTGGCCCGCACGGCGATGGCGCCGGCGGGCAGTTTATCCGCGCCTATTTACCGGGTGCGCTAAGCGTTGTGGTGCTGGACAAGGCGTCCGGCGAAGAGCGCGGCCCGTTGGAGCAAAGTGAAACGCCGGGATTGTTTGTCGGTCACTTCGATCAGGCGCGGCCGTATCTGCTGCGCACCCGTTGGGCCGGCGGCGAGCAGGTGGCGGAAGATCCCTACAGCTTTGGCCAGTTGCTCGGTGAAATGGATTTGTATCTGTTCGCCGAAGGCAATCACCGCGACCTCAGCGCATGCCTCGGCGCACAACTGACAACTGTCGATGGCGTTGATGGCGTGCGCTTCGCCGTGTGGGCGCCGAATGCGCGGCGAGTGTCGGTGGTCGGTGATTTCAACGTATGGGACGGGCGCCGGCATCCGATGCGTCTGCGCCACCCATCCGGGGTCTGGGAGCTGTTCATCCCGCGCCTGCAAGCGGGGGAGTTGTACAAATACGAAATCCTGAGTGCCCAAGGAATTCTGCCGCTCAAGGCTGACCCGATGGCGCTGGCAACCAGCCTGCCGCCGGACACGGCGTCGAAAGTCGCCGCGCCGCTGCAAGTCGACTGGCAGGATCAGGACTGGATGAACGGCCGCCGCGAACGGCAGAAACATTCCGCGCCGCTGTCGATCTACGAGCTGCATGCCGGTTCGTGGCAGTGCGAGCTGGATGATCTCGGCGAAGTCGCGCGTCAGTACACCTGGCCGGAACTGGCCGAACGCTTGATTCCATATGTGAAAGAACTGGGCTTCACCCACATCGAATTGATGCCGATCATGGAACACCCGTTCGGTGGCTCATGGGGCTATCAATTGCTCTCGCAATTCGCCCCGAGCGCACGTTACGGCACGCCGGAGCAATTCGGCGAATTCGTCGACGCCTGCCACCGCGCCGACATCGGCGTGATTCTCGATTGGGTGCCGGCGCATTTCCCGACCGATACCCATGGACTGGCGCAATTCGACGGCACGGCGCTGTACGAGTACGGCAATCCGCTGGAAGGTTTCCATCAGGATTGGGACACGCTGATCTACAACCTTGGCCGCACCGAAGTGCATGGCTACATGCTCGCGTCGGCGTTGCACTGGTTGAAGCATTTCCACATCGATGGCCTGCGGGTCGATGCAGTGGCCTCGATGCTCTATCGCGACTATTCGCGCAAGGCTGGCGAATGGGTACCTAACCGCCACGGCGGGCGGGAGAATCTGGAGGCCATCGACTTTTTGCGTCATTTGAATGACGTGGTCGAGCTGGAAGCGCCGGGCGCGCTGGTGATCGCCGAGGAATCCACGGCGTGGCCGGGCGTCAGTCAGAGCACACAGCAGGGCGGACTGGGCTTTGCCTACAAATGGAACATGGGCTGGATGCACGATTCGCTGCACTACATTCAGCAGGATCCGGTGTACCGCGCTCATCACCACAACGAATTGAGTTTTGGCCTGGTCTACGCTTGGTCCGAGCGTTTCATCCTGCCGATTTCCCACGATGAAGTGGTGCATGGCAAACATTCGCTGATCGACAAGATGCCCGGCGATCGCTGGCAGAAGTTCGCCAACCTGAGGGCCTATCTGAGTTTCATGTGGACCCATCCGGGCAAGAAGCTGCTGTTCATGGGTTGCGAGTTCGGCCAGTGGCGCGAGTGGAATCACGATCAGCAACTCGATTGGTATCTGCTGCAGTATTCCGAGCACAAAGGTGTGCAGAAACTGGTAGGCGACCTCAATCGCCTGTACCGCGAATTGCCCGCGCTGCACGATCAGGACGACGCACCGCAGGGTTTCCAGTGGTTGATCGGTGACGATGCGATCAATAGCGTTTATGCCTGGCTGCGCTGGAGCAAGGACGGCGAACCGGTGCTGGTGGTGGCCAACTTCACGCCGGTGCCGCGCCAGTCGTATCGGGTTGGTGTGCCCTTTGCCGGGCGCTGGACTGAATTGCTCAACAGCGATGCCGACACTTACGCCGGCTCCAACTATGGCAATGGTGGCGGGGCGTTTACCGAAGAGGTGCCGAGCCATGGTCAGGCGTTGTCGCTGGAGTTGAATCTGCCGCCGTTGGCGGTGTTGATCCTGCGGCCTGGGGGGTGACTTGAAAAAGATCGCAGCCTGCGGCATCTCCTACATTGGAATGCATTTCCCTGTAGGAGCTGCCGCAGGCTGCGATCTTTTGATCTTTTGATCTTTTCCTACCACCTCATCCGCACGCCCAGACTGCCGATCAAGCCATTCAAATCATTGTCATCGACATCACTGCTGTAATCGGCGCTGACATACAGACTCACGGCCGGCGTCACCCGCGCCACCAGACCCAAGCCCAACTCGACGGTCGAGGACTTGCGGCTGCTGCTGATCTTGTCGACCTGATCCAGTGTCACCGTGTTGCCGGTATACACCGTGTGCCAGAGGTTGGTGCGCACGTAGGGTTCGACCGGCAAGCCATTCAAGTCATAACTGCCTTTCAAACGCGCACCGACGCGCCCGCTCCAGGAGGTCACATCCGTGGAAGAGGCATTGCCAGAGCCCGCGTAAGGTGTGTCGAGGGTGATGCGCTGATTGATCAGTTGCGCTTGAGGTTCCACCACCCAGTTTTCGCTCAAACCGATCGGGTAGCCGCCTTCGACCGAGAAAGTCATGGCGCTGCCTTCGGTGGCTTGCCGTGCTCCTTGTTCGTTGCGGCTAAAACCGCTGACCCGGCCACCACTGGCTGACAAGTCGACGTGCCAGCCCTGCGCGCCCGTCAGGCTGTAATACGCACCCAGGCTTTGGCCCTGGAGGTTAAGCGTATCGGTGGTCGGGTCGCTGAGGGCGCGGCTGGTGATCAGCCCGTTGCCATTGGCTTGAATCTGGTTCTGACCGCCGATGAGTCCTAGGGTCTGGGTAGGCCCATTGCCGCTTCGCAGGGTAAGGACGGCGGGACCTTTGAAATGACCGCTGCCAGGCGTTGCGAAGCTTGCGGACAGCACGTCGGTTTGTGCCTGTCGGGCACTGCGCCCGTAAAGCTGCTCCCAGGCGCCCGGGGCGAGATCTTCTGTGATGAGGGTGGCCCCTCGCAGGTCCGGGCGCGGGTTGATGCGTTGCGGACCGGGCGTGATCACTGTCGCGGGCAGGGTCATGACCGGTACGTTCTCTCGATACCACGGGGTCGTTTCATCCGCCGCAGGGCCGGCCTGCGCCTCCATGGATGAGCACAGCAAGAGAGAACTCGACACTGTGCAGAAGCTTATTTTGATCTCGTGTGTGTGGAATGAAGTTTTCATGGAGGTCTACCTTGCAAGCGCATGTGGCATCTCGATATGGCGTCTCTCCTACCCCGAACGAGGGGCGACCGAATGGAGCGGGGCGAACCGTGGCCGCTCGATTTCGCGAGTGTCCTGAGGGTCGCCCCGGAAGTAAATCTCGGGGTAGTAAGGTAGAGATAAGAAGAGCTGTGCCCGTGCGTCAAGAAATTGAACGATGAGCGGTAGTGGTAAATCGGGATTCGCAAGCGTTTGTTTTTCTGTACATAACTAAGTGTTTGTTTGTATGGAAAAACGCCATGAAAGCCCCGCGCCAGAGGTGTTTTATTACCGACGGAAGGTCTACCAGCTAATCCGGATTCCCAGGTTCCCCGTCACGCCGCGCAGGTCATTACTGTCAATATTGCGGCTGTAATCGGTGCTGGCGTAAACGCTGACGGCGCGGTCAAGGGTGACTACCACACCCAGTCCGAGATCCGCCGTTGAGGACTTCTGTTCAGTGCTGATCACATCGCTGTCGCCAAAGGTTACCGAGTCGGTGCCGGAAAACGTGTGCCACAGATTAGCCCGCAGGTAGGGTTCTACCGGTAAGCCGCTGACTTCATATCGACCCTTGATCCGCGCGCCGAGCCGGCCGGTCCACGCACCGTCGGAGTCGAACGACACACGCGAAATGCCGTCGTCCTGACTGTCGAGGGATATCTTTTGGTGAATGACCTGTGCTTGCGGTTCGACCACCCAGGTATCGTTGATTGGCAAAGGGTAGCCAGCCTCTGCCGACACGGTCAGCGCATGCCCGCGATTGTCCAGTTTTACGCCTCGATCAGAATGGTTGTCGCCATCGAAGCGCGTGCCCATGACCACGGTATCGATGTACCAGCCATAGGGATCGGTCAACGTCCAGTACAGGCCGTAGCTGTCGCCCTCAAGTTTGATTTTGCCGGCGCTGTTGCCCTCGAAACCTTCATTGAAACCATCGACGTCTCCTTTTAAACGGCTATGGCCGACGAAGAAACCGATGCGTTGGGTCTGGCCGCCGGAGGTCTGCGAGCCGTACAGGTCGGTGCCGACTTGAAAGCCATTGAGCGACCCATCCAGACGCGGGGTGACGGTGCCGGCCCAGGTCTGTTCGAGGTTCTTGCCATAGACCCGGCCCCAACTTGCGCCTAACGCGCCAGTCTCGCTGAGCAGGCGCTGGTCGCCCTGACGATCATGGAAAGTACCCAGCGCATTGAGGGTCAGTTGCGCCGCGGCAGGCGGAAGCACCGACCAGGTCGGAACTTCCGGACGGTACAGAGGAATCGGCGCGGCACCCGCCACGGCTGCGGGCAAAACCGGCAATGGCGGACTGCCAGTCGGAGCCACGGCCGCGATCGGCGTGGCAACCACAGGCACCAGAATCGGCGGCAAGCTCGGATCAGGGTTAGGCACACTCACCACTTGTGGCGCGACAATGGCCGAGCGCAAGTACCAACTGTTTTCCGTACCGGCAGTCACGCCGCCCTTGAACAGGTAGTAGTCGTAGGCCCCGGCGGAGACCGGGCCGTTCAGGGTAAAGGCGTTATCGGCGCTGACCGTGCTGCCTTGCGCCTGCACCAGTTGAATACCGTTGGCTTGAGTCAGCGCGCCCAACCCGCCAAGATTTGTGACGCTGATCACTGTCCCGCCACTCAGGCTGCCGTTACTGACCACCAGCTTGTCACTGGGCGAGTCGTCGCCTGCGACCACACTTTGCAATAACAACTGACCACTGTTGCCGACGTAGTTGCCTTGTACGGTGAGCGTGTCGTCGGTGCGGCTGTTGCCGCGGGTCAGGTCAATGACGCCTGCGTTGTTGAACGTCACCGCTTGCCCGGCCACGGCGGGAGACACAGAGCCTTGCGTGGACAGCACGACGCTGCTGGCATCGACATTCAGCACGCCGCTGCCGGTTCCGGCATCACCCAACACAAGGTTGCTTGAGCCAAGATCCAGTTGCGAGCCGTTGCTCAGGTTGACGGTTTCCCAATTGCTGAAGCGCGTGGGCAGGCCGGTGCGGGTGTTGTCGAAGGTCAGCACATCGTTGCCGACGCCGCCATCAACGTTGGGCGTGAGTGCGAGAATGCTGTCATCGAGATTACGCAGGGTGGCGCTGTCATTGCCGACGTCCATCAGGATCGCCGAGCGGATGATGCCGCCTCCGTCCCATAGCAAGCGGTCATCACCGGCGCTGGCGCGGATCTCGCCGACGATTTCCCCACCGGTCAAGGTAATGCTGTCGTTGCCACCGCTGACACTGACGTTGCCGCCAATCCGGCCGCCCGAAACGATGATGGTATCGGTGCCGAATCCGGTGACCAGATTGCCGATGATCTGCCCGCCGGACAGGTCGAAAATATTGTTGTCGAGCTTCATGTCGACCCGGCCGATGGTGCCGCCGGTCATGCGCGCGACATCGCCGTCCTCGAAGGCTGCAACGATGGTGCCGCCGGTCATCAGGAACGTGTCGCGACCGTCACCCTGAGCAAGAAATCCCAGTGAGCCGCCCGTCATGACGAAGTCATCGATGCCCGCGCCTTGATTGACGGCGCCAGTGATGACGCCAGAGTTGATTTCGACCCGGTCAGTGCCTGCACCAAAGGTCACGCTGCCGTTGATCTGGCCGCTGCCATTGGCGGGGAGGGTCAGGCTGTTGTTACCGGAGAGGTCGGTCAACGGGCCGCTACTGCCACTGTCGCAAGTGTAGGCATCGTTCCCTGCGCCGGGCGTCAACACACACGCCGACCAGGCCGGTGGACTGGCGAGCAGAACGAGGGAGGCAGGCAAAATAAAGGTGTGCGGCAAAATTCTCAGAGATCTGATAGATCGCATCACGGCAATTCCCTGGTTTAGCCATTGGGGAATTCATCCTTGAATGGGTGCTTGATCTATATGCCTCTGAAGCTAATGAACTACGTGAGATCTGTACCCTAACGTTTTGAAAGTGCCAATCCTTCAGCTTTTTAAGGTGTAGTTGTTTTTTCGCGATGATCAAAGACTTCTGACAGACGGTCTTAGTGCAAGCAGTGTCAAAGATGCACCTCAACCGCCAGCGGCAAGTGATCCGACAGGTGCGTCCACGGCTTGTTGCCGAGAATCTGCGGGTCATGACTGCTGGCGTTGCGCAGGTAGATTCGGTCCAGACGCAACAATGGAAACCGTGCCGGATACGTCTTGGCCGGACGCCCGTGATGACGTTCGAAGGCTTCGTGCAAATAGTCGCGACGGGCGAGGGCGGCGTTGCCCTGAAGCTGCCAGTCATTGAAATCGCCGGCAATAATCACTGGGGCATCGTCGGGCAGTGACTCAAGCAACTGACAAAGCAGTTGCAACTGCAATTGGCGATGGCTTTCCAGCAGACTCAAATGCACGCAGATCGCATGGACTTCGGCATGTCCCGGCACGTCCAGCACGCAGTGCAACAAGCCACGGCGCTCGGGGCCGGTGATCGACACGTCGAGATTGCGGTATTCGCGAATCGGGTATTTCGACAGTAATGCATTGCCGTGGTGGCCATCGGGATACACCGCGTTGCGCCCGTAGGCGAAATCGCTCCACATGCTGTCGGCGAGAAATTCATATTGTGAAGTTTGCGGCCATTCGTTGTAGCGGTTCGAATGCCGCTCGTGCTCACCCACCACTTCTTGCAAAAACACCAGATCGGCCGAGGTACTGCGCACCGCCTCGCGCAGCTCCGGGAGAATGAAGCGCCGGTTGAGCGCGGTGAAGCCCTTGTGGGTATTGACCGTCAGCACGCGCAGGCGATGGATGACGGGCGCGTCGACGGTGTGACGCTTGGGATCGCTGGACACGGTTACTCCTCTGAATCCTGAGTGCGTATTCATGCGACTGATGGGTGGGGGTGGCGGTTCCTTCTGAATCAACACAGCCAACGAGTGTAGGAGCTGTCGAGTGAAACGAGGCTGCGATCATTTGATCTTGTTGTTCAGGATCAAAAGATCGCAGCCTTCGGCAGCTCCTACATCAGACGCGCAATCGAATCTGCCGCCCCAACACATCCATCACATCACAGCCATCGCGCAGCAACATCGCCGCCGCGTGGGCCAATTGCTGCACATCGGCACCTTTGGCTGACGAGATATCCAGGCTGGCCAGGCTTTCCATCATCTGCGTCACCGCCAGAAAACGACTGGCCGCACTGGTGTGCAACACATCCAGCGGCGCTTGGGTGGAAACGAGCAGGACGGGAATGCTGTCTTCGTTGTGGGTCATCGAGATGTGCGAATTCATGCTTCACCTCCGGCGCGTGCAGCGTGCAAACCATCAATCGAAGCCTGCACCAGCGCGCGTGCGCTGCCGAGCATCTGCTGACAGGCCCAGTTCAACGAACCGCTGTGTTCCGGGCGGGTGGCGGTAGGGGCTTGATGGGCGAGGGCTTCGGCGCAACTGAGGTAGACGGCGGCGTGTTCCAGGGCGTCGAGTAAGGGGATGCCGGGTTGTACGGCGAAGAGGTGGTGGGCGACGTGGTCGCAGCGGGCGAAGGGGGTGGAAGTTGTGGTTGGATCGGTCATCGGTGTAGCTCCTTAGTCATCAAGAGCTGCCACTCGGTCGCCGTCAAACGAATGGGTGGCAACTGTGCGCAGGTTGACGGACCGGTCTAAGGTACCCGGCGCACTCGAAAGTGCCCCGCGCACAGTCACCATTGAGCTTTGTATCGAGCACGCAAGCGCGCGAGCAAAGTTGGAGAACAGTGCACACCTTAAAAAACCGCCGAGCCGTCAAACCCGATCACGAATGAGTCGTGACGGACGCGAGGATAGGGAGTGAGGCCAAACCCGTCAACCGCCACAAATCGTCCGAAATTGTCTCAGCCCCTTGTGGGAGCGAGCAGGCGCACACCCACACCCACCGGGCTGGAGGCTGTTTCTACCGCTCACGTACCCAGATGTTATCAATCCAGAAGTCATTACCACCGCCACTGCCCACAAAGTTTTTGACCGCGAACGTCACAACCTTGGTGGAGGAGGCCGTGTAGAGACCTGAACCGTTTTTCCAGACCCCAGGCTGATTTTGTGTATCGACCTGTCCTCCAATTTCTATGTCGTCAATTTTCAAACAAAGTCTTGTCGAATAGCCGCTGTTTGTAATAGCCGCCACTGAAAAACCAAAGTCGTAAGTCTTTCCTGCCAAGACCGAGAGCGGGATTACCATGACATTGCCACTATGATCCCCAGGAAACTCGCCTTGATAGTTGGTGTTACACCGAACAGTGCCGTTTTCGTTGTAACAGTTGTCTTTCCAGGCATACCCACCTTGGGGAGTCCACCCCTGAAGATTGCCGTTATTGAAATCCCACGTGATCGACAGTTTTTCTCGCACATTGACGACTCTCGGGTCAGACTTCTGAGCTGCCCCATACAACGCCTCGGCGATAAAGCTGTGGGCGCCCACATTCAACCCCGTGATCAGTTTGGTCCAGACGCCAGTGACGCGGTCGGCCGTGGCTTCGGCCTTGGGTGTGTCGCCGTCGAGGATTTTCACATCCTGGTCCTTGGCGGCAGTGCCCGTCAGGATCACTGCCGTTTCCACAGTGATGCCGTCCGGTTGAATCTCGTCTCCACTCGGCGAGCCGGTGATCATTGTGATCTCAGGCTTCACATCCTCAACGGCCTTGACGGTATAAATGCGTTTCTTGAAGATTAGCGCCAGACCAACGTCCTGACTTCCGCCAAGTCCGGCTTTGAACTCCAGTGTCAGTTCGCTACCGTCTTTCAGATTCTGCAAGGTGGCGAGGGGGATCAAGCGCTCCCAATAGCCTTGGCTGATCCAGGTACTGTTGGTTTGCGAGCCCGGTGGTTGCCAAAACGTTTCGTCGTAGTTGTTGCCATCCTTTTTGGTGCCTGTCAGGCGCAGCCAGACGTACTGAGCCAGCGCAATCAGTGGCCAACGGTTCACTCGCACGGTTGCGGCAGTGGTCAGCTTGCTGACGTCGAACTCGGGGCCGGCACCATTGTTGGCCGCCTGGGTGATTAACGGTATGCCCATGGCGGGGTTTTCATCGGCAATCGGCAGCACACTCAGATCCAGCGGATCCGATGGTGTGCTATTGCCGGTCACGATGTAGGTCACCGTCACCGTTTTACCAAGGTTGAACGCCACGACTGCGTTGTCCAGAGGGATGTTCAGATCCCCTTGCGTGCTCACATTGATGGGGCCGACGGTCTGGCTGCCCGAACCGGCGGTGCCGCTCCAGGTCACGGTGACCTGCGTGCCGATCATGTTGGGGTAGGCTGGAATCACGGCCGTCAGGGCGTCCTTGGCAGCGAGCGGCTCGAGGCTTGTATCGTTGGGGGCTTGCTTGATTTTTGGCTTCAACAATTTAATCGGGGCCGCACCCGTCACCGTGGCCTTCGCGGGTTTTGAGTTACCCACCAGATCACCGTTGGGGCGGCGCAGTTCGTAGGTCACCGTCACGCTACTGCCAGCGAAGACCTTGTCGTTGGCCATTTCAAGGAACAAGGTTTTCTTGGAACCGAAAGGATCCGCTTCTACTTTGCCGGGGACAGTCACTACCACGTCGGCGGGTTGGCCTGTATTTTTCGCGGTGTAGGTGGCAAGGACATCGTCACCGGCCACAAAACGGCTGTCCGCCGTTATCACAACCATCAGTAACGGATTACCGGCGAGTTTTTCCAGATCGATGATGCTCGCATCATCACCCGGAAAATCTTCCAGCCGTTCCAGCAGAATCGGCATGGGCAGCAGGACACCATCCAGATCCTCATCCACGGTCTGCGCCGGCGACCACGGTGCATCGGTGTCCGGGCCGTTACCGAGCTGGTCGATGACGGTGTAGGAAAAATTCAGTTTGTGATCCAGCCGTTTCGCCTTGTCCAGGTAAGCGCGATCCACGGTGAAGCAGATGGTGATCGGCACTTCGGAGCCATGATCCGGTGGTTGCGGCGCCTGATTCGGATTGACATCGGCCGTCATCAGTTCGCCGTTGCATTTGAGGCTGATGCGGTCGTAAGCCCGGCAGTAGGGGTACGCCACACACACCTCTGCGCTGACGAAGTCCGGGGCGACGCCGTTCTTGATGGCGTCGGGCAGCAGCAATTTGAGTTCGGAGTGACCACCGGGATCGGTCAAGCGATCTTTGAGGCCAGGACGGATGCGGTTGTACAGCAATGTCAGCGCCGGCGTCGAAGTCCCCTTGTTCAGACTGCCGCGGGTGATGGTGTAAACGAGTTCATTGACAAGGTCTGTCAGCAGCAGGCCTATGGGCAGATACAACGTTTGAATGTTGTTCTCTCCGCCATCCGGGATGGTTTTTGTGGCCTCGGTGCTGGCGCCGTTCAGCACGAGTCGGATGACATCGCCGGCATCAACCGTACCCGACGCCGGCGGATCGACTGCGATTGTCAGGCCCATGGGTTTGAGGTCATAGACATGTTTGGGCACACCATAAATGGCGCCGACTACCGGGGTAGTGGCTTCAGGTACTCGGGGTGGGCGGAGCACGAGAATGGTGTTGTCTGGTGGGTTTGAGGTAGTCATATGGGCGAAGCTCCTGCGCAGAGGGAACGGGCAGGAGCTATCAGAGCGCTAAACGATGAATTAGACACCTGTCAGATCTGACAGGTGGCGACGAGTGGTCATTGATGTGAACGCACAGGCTTTGCTCAGACGAAAACAATTTCGTAAGGCAAACGCATCCGCTCCAGAATCACCGGTGGCAGCATCGGGGCGATGCCGATTGCCGGTTCGCCCTTGAGCTGACTGGCGTACGCGTGGGTAGCGTGGCTCTTGCGCGCGACGGTCCAGGTGTCGAGGCGCAGTTTGCGTGCGCGCTCCCAGGGGATCAGTTTTTGATCGCGCTCTGGCCAGTGCCATGCCCAGACCGGCACATCGTGGAAGGTCGCCCCGGCCAGTTCGGCGGCTTCGGCGGCAGCGCAACCAACCGCCTCATGATCGTCATTGCCATCGCCGCGCCAAGTGCTGAACACCACGTCACCTGGCCGCAAGTAGCGGCCGATGAACTCGGTCAGTTGAACATGCTGGTCGCTCAAGGCGTTGTCGGTGAAACCGCCGCGCACCCATTTCAGGCTGTGCATCGGCAAGCCGAGGCGCCGCAGGGCTTCGACGCTTTCCTGCGGGCGAAATACGCTCAGGCGTTTTTCCGACCATTGCCGCGAGCCGGGGTGGCTGGCACTGCCGTCGGTGATCGAGAGCAATTGCAGCGGATGACCGAGACTTGAGAGTAATTGCAGCAGGCCGCCGCAGGTCACCACTTCATCCCCGGGATGCGGGGCGATCACCACGGCGCGGGCGCCGGGCGGTACCAGACTGCGGGTGTTGATCACGGGAATATTGTCGAGTTGCGCGGCGCTGTTCCAGATTTGCGCCGACGGGCTGTTTTCGATGAGCGATAACGGTTTCATGGGTACGACGTCCTTGTGTTGTCTCGCCCTCAATCGTGCCCACAGCCAGAAACATCTGCGGTGGCCGACCCGTGAAGGCTGGTTGATTGCCGTGCGGTGCTCCGAACCCTGGATTGCCGCGCAGAAGAGTATTGCTCATGAAGCGTGGTTCGTCGCGTCACAGATCAATCTGATCCGCTTTTTTTTGTGTCATCTGTGCCATATTTCGCAAGTAGTCGCCAAATCCACCACGCGCGCGGCTGTCGAAACGGGCGCTGGTGTGAACTTGCGGGCGATGGCTCCAGGCGATGTTCGCGCCGGCCAGTTCCAGCGCCCGCACCAGTTGCACATCTTCGTCGCAAGCCAGCGGTTTAAAGCCTCCAGCCCAACGATAGGCATCGGCGCTGACGCCCAGATTGGCGCCATGGATATGCCGGTGGCCCTCGCAGGCCCGATAGTGCCGGTGATAGCGAATTTGTGCCGCTTGATCGAACGATTCATGCCAGCGCTCGACAGTGACCGTACCGCATACCGCGTCCGCACCCAACCCGAGTTGCGCCACCAGCCAATCATCGGCGACGCGACTGTCGGCGTCGGAGCAGGAGATCCAGCGCGCCCCGCGCTCAAGCAACAGCTGTGCGCCAGCGGCTCGGGCCTGGCCGACATTGCGTGCATCAATATGCAGGCTCTGCACCGGATAACCGCTGACGATCTGCGCCGAGCGATCAGTGCAACTGTCGAGCACCACCAGCACTTCAACCCGTTCGCCAGCGAGCAAACCGTGCCGGCTGGCCCTTAGCGCGGCGTTCAGGCATTCGTCGAGCAGGTCTTCCTCGTTGTGCGCCGGGATCAAAATGCCAATCATCGCAAGCCCTCCAACGATGCCACCGAGCGCGGTTCGCGACTCCATACTTCAAGAATAAAGTCGGCCTCCTGATGCAGCACCAGGCGCGGCAAGTGCAATTGTTCGTGGATCAAGTCGTGAACCTGCCGTGCATTTAGCGGGCAGCCGTCGATGGGTGGTCGCCAGTGGCAGGCCAGCAGTTGGCCGTCGGCGGTCAGGGAATCACTGATCCGGCGGATCACTTCTGTCAGATCTTTACTGTCGAGGTAGTAGCCGATCTCGCTAAATACAATCAGGTCGAATTTTTCCTCCGGCCAGTCGCCGGGCAAACGACTTTGGCGTACTTCGGTGTGATCAAACAGGCTCAATCGCGTGGTCGCCAGACTCACCGCAGCGCTCGCGGTGTCACAGCACAGGAGTCGATCACAGCGACCGGCCAGTTCGGCACTCAACTCGCCATTGGCGCAGCCCGGCTCGAAAATCGACCGGTAATGCGGACGCGGCAAAGCGGCGAGGGTGATCGCGCGTTTGCGTTGCTCATACCAGCGCTGGCGGAACGCCCACGGGTCATCGTTGCCGGCGAACAGGCCTTCGAAGTAACGATCCTCGACGCTCATAGAAACACCACTTCAAACGGTTGCAGCAGGCGATCGAGCACGTACGGCGCCAGCACCGGGGCGAGTCCGGCGGCCGCGTCGCCTTCCAGCTGGCTGGCGAAGGCGTGTACTGCGTGGCGTTTGCGCGCCACTTGCTCAGGCGACAGAAGAATCTTGCGTGCTCGTTGCCACGGCACCAACACGTCTTCAGGCGTTGCCCAGTGCCAGGTCCACACGGGTAGCTCATGGCAGGTTGCGCCGACTCTGCGCGCCGCTTCGGCACTGGCGCGACCGACGGCTTCATGGTCGCAATGGCCGTCCTCGCGCCAAGTGGTAAAAATGACATCGTCGGGGCGCAGATGCCGCTCGATAAAGTCGCTCAGCTCAGCTTCTTGCGCCGCTACTTGCGTGTCAGTGAAACCGCCACGCAGCCATTTCACTCGATGCATGGGCAGGCCGAGGCGCCGTAGCGCTTCGGCGGATTCCTGCGGACGGATCACGCTCAGGCGCTCCACTGGCCAGCGCTCGGAGCCGGGGTGGCTGGCACAGCCGTCGGTGACCGAGATCAGTTGCAGCGGGCGGCCGGCAGCGGCGAGCAATTGCAGCAGGCCGCCGCAACCGAGCACTTCATCGTCCGGGTGTGGCGCGATGATTACTGCTCTTGCGCACGGCGGAACCAGACTTTGAATATCAATGCTGTCCAATTGCGCCAGTTGCCGCGAATCCTGCCATTGGTGCAGGGACGTGCCTTGGCCGACGATCGGATTATCTTTCTTGACCACATTCATAGCGTCCATGTCTCTTCGGGTTGAGCGGCAACCAGTTGGCCGAGGCCGGCGAGGTCGCGTTCGGCGTGGCTTTGACGCAGAAACACCGGCAGATCGGCGATCAGTCGGGCGAAATGCCGATCCTTGCAATACGGCCCGGCACCCAAGGCACGTCCGACCTCACGGATGACTTGCTCGGCGGATTGTTCCACCACGGCGCGGGCGCGTCGGGCCAGCAGTTCGGCGCTGTCCTCGGGATTTGCGTCGATGTGCAAGGCGCTGAAGCGCAGCACATCGGCGGCCGCCTGCAACGCGCTGTCGACCGCGCCGAGATGGGCGAGGGCATGCGGCTCGTCTCGATGAGCACATTGCTTGCGCAGGTATTCACCGATTTGCCGCGCAGCGCCATACCAGCACGCTGCGATGCCGATCCCGCCTTGCCAGAAGCCTGGGCGTTGCAGGTAATCACCGGGATTGCCGATGGCCTGCGCTTCGGCGCCGTCGAACAGCACTTCGACGCTGCCGGTGGCGCCCATGCCCACCGCTTGCCAGCCTTGATCGGTAACGGTCACGCCCGGTTGATCCAGTGCGACGGCAACCAATTGTTGCTGATCATCGGCATCCCACGCGGTGAGCAGCGCATGGCTCAGCACGGCGGCGCCGGAACACCAGGCTTTTCGTCCATTGAGCGTGACCATATGCCCGGCGGGACGCACTTGCACCCGCGCTTGCGGCGGTTCGGCCGCCCACATGCCCCACGTGCTGCCGGGCGTTGGCGAACCACCCAATTGCTCGATGATTGCCAGCGCGTCGGTATGGCCTTCATAGAGTTTGCATAACCCCAGATCATGCCCGCCGACATTCGCCAGATGCCGAAAACGCTCCAGCGTGTGACCGCTGCCCGGCAGCGGTAAACGATCCAGTCCGGCTTCAACCATGGCCCGCAGGCATCCACCGAGAGCTAACGTGTCGGCATAGTCCGGTGGACGGCGGGCCAGATAGTTCTGCAAGTCCATATCAGTCTTCTTCTTCACGTTGCAGTTCAAACAGCAGCAGCGAACGTCCGGTGACGGAGTACTCGTGACCGAAGTCGAAGCGCTCCTGGCCTCGGATCGCCGGCTGATTGGTGTCGACCATGCAGGTCCAGAAACTGCCTTCCGGGACTTCCGGCAAGGTGAAGTTGACGATGTCGTGGTGGGCGTTGACCACCAGCAGCAGGGTCGCGTCGGCACCCTTGCGCAGAATCCCGGTTTCCTGCGCGCGGCCGTCGAGCAACATGCCCAGGCAACGGTTGTGCGCGTCATGCCAATGCTCGGTGGTCATCTCGGTGCCGTCCGGGGCGAGCCAGGTCACGTCCTTGACGCCGATGTCCTCGTTGTACTCGCCGACCAGGAAGCGCCCACGACGCAGGATCGGATAAGCCAGACGCAGCTTGATCAGGCGTTTGACGAATTTGAGCAGGGCCTTGCCGTCCTCGCTCAGATCCCAGTTGACCCAGCCGATCTCGCTGTCCTGGCAGTAGGCATTGTTGTTGCCATCCTGCGTGCGGGCGAATTCGTCGCCGGCGACAATCATTGGCGTGCCTTGGGCCAGCAGCAGCGTGGCGAAGAAGTTGCGCATCTGCCGATGGCGCAGGGCGTTGATTTCGGGATCGTCGGTCGGACCTTCAACGCCGTGGTTCCAGGACAGGTTGTTATTGCTGCCGTCCTGATTGTTCTCGTCGTTGGCTTCGTTGTGCTTGTCGTTGTACGACACCAGATCGTTGAGGGTGAAGCCGTCGTGGGCAGTGATGAAGTTCACTGATGAATACGGCCGCCGGCCGCGCTGGTTGAACATCTCGCCGGAAGCGGTCATGCGGCTGGCAAAGTCGGCGACCTGGGCGTCGTCACCCTTCCAGAACGCGCGCACGGTGTCGCGGAATTTGTCGTTCCACTCGACCCAGCCCGGCGGGAAGTTGCCGACCTGATAGCCACCGGGGCCGCAATCCCACGGTTCGGCGATCATTTTCACCTGACGCAAAACCGGGTCCTGACGGCAGGCCACAAGGAAGCTGTGCCGCTCATCGAAACCGTCGTGGTAGCGGCCGAGGATAGTCGCCAGGTCGAAGCGGAAACCGTCGACATGCATCTCGCTGGCCCAATAACGCAGCGAGTCGGTGACCATTTGCAAGACGCACGGGTGACTCAAATCCAACGTGTTGCCGGTGCCGGAATCGTTGATGTAGAAGCGCTTGTCGTCCGGCATCAGCCGGTAGTACGAGGCGTTGTCGATGCCGCGCATCGACAGGGTCGGGCCTTGCTCGTTGCCCTCGGCAGTGTGGTTGTAGACCACGTCGAGGATCACTTCGAGATTGGCTTCGTGCAGGTGCGCGACCATCTCCTTGAACTCGGCGATCTTGCCGCTGGCCAGGTAGCGCGGGTCCGGGGCGAAGAACGCAATGCTGTTGTAGCCCCAGTAGTTGGTCATGCCCTTGTGCAGCAGGTGCTGGTCGTTGACGAAAGCGTGGATGGGCAGCAACTCGACCGATGAAACCCCGACGCTGCGAATGTGCTTGAGCACATCGTCATTCATCAAACCGGCGAAGGTGCCGCGCACGTTTTCCGGCACAGAGGGGTGGCGCATGCTGATGCCGCGCACATGAGTCTCATAGATGATGGTTTTGTCCCACGGCACGCTGACGCGCTGGTCGTTGCCCCAGGTATGCGCCGGGTCGATGACTTTGCATTTGGGCACGAAGGGAGCGCTGTCGCGTTCGTCGAAACTGAGGTCGGCGTCGGGGTGGCCGATGGTGTAGCCGAACAAGGCTTCGGACCACTTGAGTTGGCCGACCAGTTGTTTGGCGTAGGGGTCGATAAGCAATTTGTTGTGGTTGAAGCGGTGGCCGTTGGCCGGGTCATACGGGCCGTAGACGCGGTAGCCATAGATCAGCCCCGGATGGGCGTCGGGCAAGTAGCCGTGGTAGATCTCATCGGTGTATTCGGGCAGTTCGATTCGTTCGAGCTCGACTTCACCGGCATCGTCGAAGATGCACAGTTCGACCTTGGTGGCGTTGGCGGAGAACAGGGCAAAGTTCACCCCTAAGCCATCCCAGGTCGCACCGAGCGGGAAGGGCAGCCCCTCACGAATTCTCGAGGGCTCGGCGTGCTGTGCGGGCTCGGCTTTTTTTGGACGGGTCATGATTGCTCCTGCAAAAATCGGGGTAGTTCGGTTGATACCTGACCAGTGGGGGGAAGCTTTTGTGGTGAGGGGATTTATCCCAGATCGGCTGCGCAGCAGTCGCAAAATCATTGAATGCGGGGTGTCAGATGTTCCGCATTGGTTGTTCTGGGGCCGCTTCGCGACCCATCGGGGCGGTGCGACGTTTCGCTGAATCCCCTCACCACATAAGTTTTCACCAGCATGGCGGTAGTGTGTTTTTTCAGGGCGAGTTGGCCCTCTGTGGCGAGCAAGCCCGCCACACAGTCATTCAGTTCAATAATCGGGGGGGCGTCAGTTCGCCGGGGGCTTGCGTGGCACCTTGGGCTTTTTCTCGACGGCTTTTTCGCCCGGTGGCACGACTTTGGCGGCGCTCGCCGGCTTGGCTTTGGCCGGGGCTTTGGGCTTGGCGGCTGGCGCCTTCACCTCGGCGGTTTTGCCTGCTGTTTTGCTGCCGGCAGCCTTCGGTGATTTCTTCGGTGCCAGTGCTTCGGCCTCGGCCAGTTTGCGCGCCATCTCCCAGTGGCGTTCTTCGTGGCCCTCGGGCTTACCTTCGGATTCCCAGATCTGATAGGCGAATTCGCGGATGCGTTTATCGTCGGTGCTCATCGCAATGCTCCTGAACTGAACTCATGCTTACGTTAAGTGTTGGATAAAGAGATTGACCGGGACATCCCCCAGCGCGTCGCTGACATTCAGCTCCCTGTTTTTTGTGACTGCTGTGGTTGCAAAAAGTCCCTTCAGATTTTTGTCAGAGGCGGCGAACGGTAAAACCACCCGCGTATCGCCCCAGCGCAGCGCATCGATTTGCGGGACGGCACTGTTTTCCAGCAATGTCGCGCAGCGAATTGGCACGATCACGATGGCTTGCTGACCTTCATGCTCGCGAGCAAACGCGAGCACGTTATGCGCCTGGCTGCCCAGCACCTCCAGCGGCAGGTACGTGCCACGCCGGAAGAGCTCGGCGTGTTCAGCGCGCAGGTTCAGCACCTGGGCGATCAAGGCTTGCTTGATGTGACCGTCACGCCAGTTCGACAGCAGCTCCGTGGTCGGCGCCTGCGCCGCCAAAGCCTGCTCGCGAGCGGGGTAGTCCACCGGCCGACGGTTGTCCGGATCGACCAGGCTGAAGTCCCAGAACTCGTTGCCTTGATACAAATCCGGCACTCCCGGCACCGTCATGCGCAGCAAGGTTTGCGCCAAGCCGTTGAGCGCGCCGGCTGCGGCAATGCTGTTGACGGTCTTGCTCAACGCTGCGCGCAGCAGTTCACCTTCTTCACCGGTGAGGAGTTTTTCGGTGAATGCCTGCGCGGCGTTTTCATAGGCTTCGTTCGGCGCGCTCCAACTGCTTTGCAGCTTGGCTTCACGCAGGGCTTTCTGTTGCCATTGCCAGATGCGTTTGGCGTAGTCGGCAAAACCTGCCTGATCGCCGTCATGCAAATCCAGCGGCCAACTGCCGAGCAGCGCCTGATAGAGAATCAGCTCATCACCGGTCGACGGCATTTGCTCGTCAACGCGCACAGGGCGGGCGAGGGCGCGCCACAGTTCGATCTGTTCGGCGTACCAGTGGCTGCGCTCGCTGAGTACCGCGAGGCGCGCGCGGGTGTCTTCGCCGCGTTTGTGGTCGTGGGTGGCAGTGGCCAGCAGGTTATCGGGGAATTGAGCCAGGCGCTG
The DNA here is from genome assembly GCF_059716105.1 of Pseudomonas sp. LBUM1652. Taxonomy (NCBI): domain Bacteria; kingdom Pseudomonadati; phylum Pseudomonadota; class Gammaproteobacteria; order Pseudomonadales; family Pseudomonadaceae; genus Pseudomonas; species Pseudomonas sp. LBUM1652. Next base: position 3,082,480 of record NZ_CP166804.1, read on the forward strand.
CTGATTGATCTCGTGGAAATCGCTGACCGGCGCGCTGAACTGCTCGGTGTTGTAGCCGACGTCATTGCGCGACAGCAGCACGGCCGAACGATACAGCGCGGTGTCTTCCACGGCTTTGGCGGCCGCCGGCGAAGTCAATTGCTGGAAGCGTACGCAGGCATGTTTGAGGATTTTGCGCGAGCGTCCGCGTGGCTTTTGTCGCCATGGGGTGCCGCCGAGCCACGCAGCGACACAGTCGAGCACTGGCCAGTCGCCTTCGCCGAGAGTCTGCCGCGCACCGTCCATGGCCTGCTGGAAAAACACGTCATCCTGCGCCGAGCGACCCATCGCGCTGATGTAGGTGCGATACACCGGGAAATGCACGATCAACGCCTGTAGTACGCGGCGAATTGCGCCGAGGGTCAGGTCGCGGGTCATCAGGTCATCGCGGGCCACTTGCAGCAGCGCTTGGGCAACGCTTTCGCAATCGCTGGCCAGCGAGCCATTGAGGATCTGCTGACGCGCCAGTTGTGCTTCTTCGATAAACGCGGCGGGGCGTTCGGTGCGGCGCTGCCACAAGTCACCGAGTACGAATTCGCCGTCCGGATCGTGTTGCAGCAACGACAGCTGATTCATGAACTCGTAACCGGTGGTGCCGTCCACCGCCCAGTCGCGGCGCGGGGTTTCGCCAGCGCCGAGGATTTTCTCAATGTAGATCGGTAGATGCCGTCCCGGCGCCAACAGGTCAACACGCCGACGCAGTTTGCGGCAGTAACCGCGCGGATCGGCGAGGCCGTCGATATGGTCGATGCGCAAACCGTCGACCAACCCTTCGGCGATCAACTGAAAGATTTTGCCGTGGGTCGCTTCGAACACCGCCGGACGTTCGACGCGCAAACCACCCAACTCATTGATGTCGAAGAAACGCCGCCAGTTGATGTCGTCAGCCGCCGTGCGCCAACTGGCGAGGCGATAGCTCTGGCGCTCCAGCAACTGATGGAGCTTGTGGAAGCCTTCCTCAGTAGTTGAGTCGTAATGCTCCAGATTGCGCTGGATGGCTTCAAGGATCTGCGGATCTCTGGCCAGTTGCCGCAGTTCTTCCTTCAGCGGGCCAGCCAGTGAATGGGCATGAGTCTGATAGCTGAGGGCACTGAAATGATCGGCGAGCGATTTCAGCGCATCTTCGGGTTTGAGCAATTCGCCGTAATCGTTCGGGCAGATCGGGAAGCGGTGATCGTAATGCTCGACGTGGAAGCTGCCGTTCTGCGCATTGAAATGCAGTTTCAGCGTGCCTTCCTGCAACGCGACACCGTAATCGCTGCCGAGAAACGGCAGCAGCAACTGGCCTTCCATCAACGGATCCGGCGAGTGCCACTGAATGTCGAAGAACTCACCGTAGGGGCTCAGGCGTCCCCATTCCAGCAGGTCCAACCACCATGGATTGTCACTGCCGCCAACCGCCATGTGGTTGGAGACGATGTCGAGGATCAGGCCCATGTTGTGTTCGCGCAGGGCGCTGACCAGGTTCCGTAGCGCGGGTTCGCCGCCGAGTTCCGGGTTGACCTGAGTCGGATCAACCACGTCGTAGCCGTGCATCGAACCTGCCCGCGCCGCGAGCAGTGGTGAGGCATAGATGTGGCTGATGCCCAGACGGGCGAAATACGGAACCAGTGGCACCGCCTGTTCAAGGGTGAAGCCTTTGTGAAATTGCAGGCGCAGGGTGGCGCGCAATGGCTGGATGAGCGCCTGATTCATTGGTCACGCTCGGCTGCCTGAAGGCGTGCGCACGCCAATAGTTCAAGACGCCGCGCTGCATCCGCACCGTCGAGCAAAGCTTCGCTGGCGCCGGGCAGGCGCCGCGACCAGTTCGGATGCGTATCGATCGTGCCTGGCAGATTGGCTTGTTCGTCGATGCCCAGCGCGTCTTCCAGCGGTAGCAACACCAGCGGCGCGCGAGTATGCCCGAGGAAACGCACACTGGCGTCCACCACCTGATCGGCCTCGTGGGACTCTTCGCGAAAGTTCTGCGGGTCTTGGCTCAACGCTCCGCGCAGGCCTTCACGTTCCCGTTGACGATGCCGGCGCCATTCGATTTCGCCGTTGGCATCGACAAAACCCAGTCGCGAATTCCAGTCGATGTCGCGGCCATGCCACCAGCCGTTTAGCGTCGGCAGATCGTGAGTGCTGGTGGTCGCCAATGCGTTATCCGGCCAGTCGAGAATCGGTTTGAAACGGGTGTTGTCCTGTTCGAACAACAGCACGCGCATGCCGAGCATGGAGCGGGCGATGAGTTTTTCCTGGAGACCGTCGGGCACGGTGCCGAGGTCTTCGCCGAGCACAATCGCTTGATGACGATGGGATTCAAGCGTCAGCAAGCGCAACAGATCGTCCACCGGGTAATAGAGGTAGGCACCGTCGGCCGGTGCCGCGCCGTTGGGAATCACCCACAGGCGTTGCAGGCCCATGACATGGTCGATGCGCAAACCGCCGGCGTGGGCGAAGTTCGCGCGCAGCATTTCGATGAAGGCACGAAAGCCGTTGCGGATCAGGCCTTCGGGGGAAAACGCGGAAATCCCCCAGCCCTGACCGGAGCGATTAAGGATGTCCGGCGGCGCACCAACGGTGAGCGAGGCGAGCAGTTCGTCCTGAAAGCTCCAGGCCTGACTGCCAGCGCCATCGGCACCCACGGCAAGGTCGGCGATCAGGCCGATGCCCATGCCGGCGCTGCGCGCGGCGGTTTGCGCACGCTCCAGGCATCGGTGGATCAGCCATTGGCAGAACGCAAAGTAACCGATGCGCTCGGCATATTCTTCGGCAAACGCTTCGAGGGCGGCGCCGCGCGGGTCGTGCCAATGTTCTGGCCATTCGCGCCAGTCGAGGCTTTCGCCACGTGCGGCGCGCATTTCCTGGATGGCTTCGAAGCGGCAGTGGTTTTCCAGTGCCTCGCCACCGGCATGACGAAAACTGGCGAAGTCCGGGTGCAACGGGTGATCGCCCGCAGTGAATCCGTCGTACAGGGCTTGAAGCAGTTTGAGCTTGGCCTCGGCAGCGGCGGGCCAGTCGATCAGTTTCAGGTCTTCCAGTTTCGCAAACTGCTCGGCCAGACCAGCGCTGTCGATCGCATCGCGCAAAGCCCGTTCACCGAGAATTGCGCCGGGTGAGGCATACAGGGAATTGAGAAACAAACGGCTGGATGGCGAATATGGACTGTAGCGCCCGGTGTCGGCGCTGAACATCGCGTGCAGCGGGCTGATCGCCAGTGCGTCGGCACCGCGTTCACCGGCCACCCGCGCCAGTTCTTCCAGTGCCTGGGTGTCGCCGAAGCCACCATCGCCGGGGCGACGCAGGCCATATAGCTGCACGCTGAGACCCCAGGCGCGCGGGATCGGATTGTCGACCGCGTCGCCGACGCTGAAGCAGCGCTCAGGCGCCACGGCAAGTGTGAAGTATTGATCGTCAATGTGAACCTGTTGATAGCCGACCGGGATCAGGCCGGGCAGTACCGACTCGGAATCGAGTTTCAGGCTCATACGCGAACCGTCTTCAAGGTGGATCTCACACGGGGTTTCAGGTTTGAAATAACGCGCAAGGTCAACTCCGACGCCGACATCACTGGTCAGCAGCGGCGGCAGGTTACGGTCTTGCTGGACCTGTTGCAGTTCAAGCAGGCTGGCGTCGATTTCCTGGGAGGTGCTGGCAGGGTGGCCAAGGCCGATCAGGACATTGCGCAACACCGCCGGGGCGACTTTTTGCGGGCGGCCGTTGGCGTCGATCCAGTCGACGGCAAGGCCGGCTCTGCTTGCAAGAATTTCCAGTTGCGCATCGCTCATAGGCGCTCTCCATCCAAAGGTTGCAAAGGGGTTGCGGCCGTGAGGCTGACAAGCGCGCAATACGGGGGCAGCAGGCCCTCATCCGACAGTTCGACGGCAGGTGGCTTTTGAAAAAGCCACACTGCGCCGGTCCGTGGAGGGTTGACCACCGCCGTATCACTGAGGTTCAGGTCGATTCGCAGCTCACTGCCATCGCCCAGGCGCCAACGTGCGCTGACGGCGCCATGGCCGAGCATTTGCGCTCCCAGCGCCTGAGTACCAGACAGGTGGGGGATGATGTGTTTATGGCGCAATTGCAGGAGTTGCCGGTACAGCGCGAGGGTTTGCTGTTGCAGTGGCGTGCCGTTACCAATCAGCCGTGGCTGTGAGGCATGGAAGGTTTGTTCGGCGTTAGGATCGGGAATCTGCTCGCGTTTGTGCGGATCGTTAAAGGCACCGAACGCAGCGAATTCATTGCGCCGGCCTTCGCGTACCAACTCCGCCAGTTCGCCGTGATGGCTGGTGAAGAACTGGAACGGCTGCTCGGCGGCAAACTCGTCGCCCATGAACATCATCGGGATCATCGGCGACAGCAGCAACAGCACGGTTGCTGCCTGCACCGCGCGAGGATCGGCCAGTTGATGCAGGCGCTCGCCAAAGGCGCGGTTGCCAATCTGATCGTGGTTCTGCAGGAACAGGACAAACGCGGTCGAAGGCAGGTGTTCACTCGGTTCGCCCCGGGGTTCGCCATGGCGGGTGATGTGGCCCTGAAACACGAAGCCCTGACTCAGGCAACGCACCAATTGCTCGGTGGGTTGCAGGGCATAGTCGGCGTAATAGGCATCGGTTTCGCCGGTCAGCAACACATGTAAAGCGTTATGGCCGTCGTCGTTCCACTGCGCGTCGTAATCATTCTCCAGCAGGCTCGATTGATTGAGCTCGTTTTCCACGGTCAGCCAGACATGACGGGTCGGGTCGATCTGCTGGCGGATGCGCTGGGCCATGTCACTGAGAAAGTCCGGATCTTCGATGGCGTGCACCGCGTCCAGGCGCAGGCCGTCGAAGCGGTATTCGAGCAGCCACATCAATGCGTTTTCGATGAAAAACTCGCGCACCTCGGTACGTCGAAAATCGATCGCCACGCCCCACGGGGTATGTTTGTCCTCGCGAAAGAAGCCTTTGGCGTAACGGTGCAGGTAATTGCCATCGGGGCCGAAGTGGTTGTAGACCACATCGAGAATCACCGCCAGACCGTGGCCGTGGGCGCTGTCTATCAGGTGCTTGAGTTGTTCCGGGGTGCCGTAGGACGCTTGCGGCGCGTACGGGAGGACGCCGTCGTAACCCCAGTTTCGATCACCCGGGAACTGCGCCAGCGGCATCAGTTCGATGGCGGTGACACCCAGCTCAACCAAGCGTTGCAAGTGCTGTTCGACCTCGGCAAATCCGCCAAGCGCACCGACGTGCAGCTCGTAGATCACCGCTTCGCTCCACGGCCGACCGCGCCATTCGGTGTGTCGCCACTGATAGGCCAGCGGATCGACTACCACGCTGCGGCGGTCGAGATCGCCGTCCTGTGCTCTGGAGGCCGGGTCGGGCACCTCAAGTTCGCCATCGATGTTGTAGCGGTAATGCGTGCCCGCCGGGCAACGGGTCTTGATCACAAACCAACCATCGGCCTGCGGTAGCATCGGCAGTGACTGTCCGTCCTCCAACTCCACGCTGACGTAAAACGCATCCGGCGCCCACAGCGCAAATTGTGTGTGTTCGGCGTCCTGCATGATCGCGCCGTGGGGCCAGTTCTCTTGGGTCCGTAACGGCATCGTGGAAAACTCCCTGATTATTTGTGGTGTGCTTTACCCAGCGCCTTGGCGACCAGTTGTTCATAGAGTTCAGCGTAGGGTTCGACCGCTTTACACCAGTTGAATGGCGCGGCCATGGCCCGGCAACGCATGGCGTTGAGCAGTTCGGGAAAGGCAAAGACCTTGAAGGCGCGGCTCAGGGCTTCGCGGTAGCTGTCGGCGGTGGACTCGTCGAACAGGAACCCGGTGACGCCGTTTTCGATGGTGTCGGCCAACCCCCCGGTGTTGCGTGCTACCGGCAACGAACCGAAGCGCTGGGCGTACATCTGGCTCAAGCCGCATGGCTCGTAACGCGAAGGCATCAGCAAGAAATCGCTGCCGGCAAACATCCGGCGGGCGTCGGTTTCGTTGAAGCCGATGCGTACGCCGACCTGGCCGGGAAAGCGCAGCGCCAATTCGCGCATGGCTTGCTCTTCTTCCGGCTCGCCACGACCGATAATCGCGATCTGGCCGCCGTTCTGTACGATGTACTCGGAGACTGCCTCGGTCAGGTCCAGGCCTTTCTGATAGACCAGGCGCGAGACCACGGCGAACAACGGGCCTTCGGAGTCTTTCAGCCCGAACAGGTCACGAACGTGAGCGGCGTTGACTGCTTTGCCTTCCCAATCGCCAATGGCGAAGGGCGCGAATAGATGTGGGTCAGTGGCCGCGTCCCAGCTCTCATCAATCCCGTTGGGGATACCGCTGAGCAAACCCTGCTGGGTCTTGGCGGCGAGAAAGCCGTCGAGGCCGCAGCCGAAATCCGGGGTAGTGATTTCCTGTGCGTAGGTCGCGCTGACTGTGGTGATGTGGCTCGAATAGGCCATCCCCGCCTTAAGGAACGACATCTTGCCGTAGAACTCCATGCCTTCCTGTTGCAGGGCATGGTTCGGAATGCCGAGCTCGGGGCAGGAGCCGAGACTGGTGACGCCTTGATAGGCCAGGTTGTGAATGGTGAACAGTGTTGGGGTGCGCTGCCCGCGCCAGTGCATATAGGCAGGGGCCAGGCCGGCCGGCCAGTCATGGGCGTGCACCAGATCCGGGCACCAGTGAATCTGGGCCAGATTGGCGGCGATATCGGCAGCAGCCAGACCCAGGCGAGCAAAGCGAATGTGGTTGTCTGGCCAGTCGCGACCGTTGTTGGCGCCGTAGGGCGAACCTTCGCGCTCGTAGAGCTCAGGGCAGATCAGCACGTAGATCACCAGCCCGTCCGGCATGTCCATGCGTCCAATCTTGCACGGTGGCAGCGCGGCGTGGCCGCCGAGTTCGCCGATGATATGGATCGGGTTTTCGCTGTGCATCACCTGCGGATAACCGGGGATCAACACCCGCACGTCGTGCAGATGGGCCATGGCGCGGGGCAGGGCGGCGGAAACGTCACCCAGGCCGCCGGTCTTCACCAGATCTGCGATTTCCGAGGTCACGAACAATACTTTTTTCTTGTTGGGATTCTGACTCGCTACCGGAGTCAGCGTCTTGGTGCCGGGGACGCTGATCGATCGGCTGCCGGGAACGCTGACGGTACTCGATTCGCCTACTGACTGCTGAGCACGCTCTCCCTGAATATCCAATGCCGCACTGATCATATGAATCTCCCGTCTCGTTGATCTGATTCTTGTCTTGAACAAGCGATGTCCATGGCCAAGTCCTGTGGCCGGGCGCAAACGCGCCTCGCATCGGTGAGCAAACGCTACCCAACACGCGCTAGCAGAATGGGTGGTGAGGCCATTGCAAGGAATGAACCAGTCGCGTTCCCCCTGCCTTTCAGATGACCCGCCGTCTTCAGCAAAAGTTTCGATTATTTTGCTGTGGTGTGACCGGCCGGTTTCGCCCCGCGAAAATGAGTCTAGGCCAGATCCTAGAGCGGGCGAGGGGGAATGGGTAAATTGTTCGACAATCGGTTGGTGAGGCACGGAAACCGTGGTGTGAGGGGGGAAACGCACCGACGAAGTGCAGGTTTTTTTGGAGAGATGGGTCAAAACGGTGACTGGACGGTCACGATTTTGTGCTGGTGGGGAGAGAGGGCGCACTGTTGTGGTGCGGGCAGTTATTGATTTGGATGACTGCATGGCTCCTGTAGGAGCTGTCGAGTGAAACGAGGCTGCGATCTTTTGATCCTGCTTTGTAAAGATCAAGATCAAAAGATTGCAGCCTTCGGCAGTTCCTACAGGGTTTCAGTTCAATAAACGAACCGGGTTGCCCGCCGACCAGCCTTGTATATCCTCGATCATCTGCGAAAAGAACTGCGCATAGTTCTGCCGACTGACATACCCCACGTGCGGTGTCGCCAGCACATTGTCCAGCGTGCGGAAAGGGTGCAGCGCGGGCAGTGGCTCCTGATCGAATACATCCAGCGCTGCCCCGGCAATACGCTGTTTCTGCAAAACCTTGATCAGCGCCGCTTCATCGACGATAGGCCCGCGAGCCGTGTTCACCAACAGTGCAGTCGGTTTCATCCAGCCCAGCGCCTGCGCATCGACCAGCCCGCGACTGCGTTCGCTGAGTACCAGATGCACCGACAGCACATCGGCCTGTTCGAACAGTTCCTGCTTGCTGACATGGGTCACACCGACCTGTGCCGCACGTTCGGCCGTGAGGTTTTCGCTCCAGGCGATCACCCGCATGCCGAACACCTGGCCAAACTGCGCCACTCGCTGACCGATACTGCCCAGGCCGAGAATACCCAGCGTCTTGCCGTGCAGATCGCCGCCCAGGCTTTGCTGCCATTGACCGGCGCGCAGCGAATTGGCTTCGTTCACCAGATTGCGCGTGGCCGCCATGATCAGCGCCCAGGTCAGTTCGGGCGCGGCGTGTTTGTAGCTGTCGGTGCCGCAGACCTTGATACCCAATTTTGCCGCTGCCTGCATGTCCAGCGCGGCGTTGCGCATACCACCGGACACCAGCAACTTGAGATTGGGCAAGCGCTTGAGCAGGTCTTCATCGAACCGCGTGCGCTCGCGCATCACGCAGATCACCTGGTACTTGCCCAGCCGTTCGGCGAGCGTGGCGTTGTCCGCCGGGTAATCATGTTCGAATGTCACTTCACCGATGCTGTCGAGGACCGACCAGTCGACCACGTCGCGGGCCACGTCCTGCCAGTCATCGATTACTGCAATCTGCACCGCCATCAGCGCTACCTCATCAACGAACGGGATTGGTCTTGTCCAGCCAGCCGAGCAGTGCCTTGTGGAACTGCGCCGGTTCTTCCATCTGCGGAGCGTGGCCCATGCCGGGAAACTCCACCAGTGTCGACTGCGGGATCAATTTGGCCACTTGTTTGCCGAGCACGTCGTAGTGACCGATTTGCGCTTTCACCTCTGGCGGTGCCAGATCCTTGCCGATGGCGGTGGTGTCGGAGGTGCCGATGAGCAGCAGGGTCGGCATCTTCAAGTCCTTGAACTCGTAGTACACCGGCTGGGTGAAAATCATGTCGTAGATCAGCGCCGAGTTCCAGGCCACCTGGGTTTTGCCCGGGCCTTTGCTCAGGCCTGCGAGCATGTCGACCCAACGGTCGAATTCCGGTTTCCAGCGACCATCGTAGTAAGTGGTGCGCTCGTAGTCGCGGATGCCTTGGGCAGTGACTTTGAGTTCGCGCTGATACCACTGATCCACCGTGCGATACGGCACGCCGAGGGCTTTCCAGTCTTCCAGACCGATCGGGTTGACCAGCGCTAGTTGGTCGACCTGATCAGGGAACAACAGCGCATAACGGGTGGCGAGCATACCGCCGGTGGAATGGCCGAGCAGGGTGGCTTTCTGGATGCCCAGGGCTTTGAGCAACTGCTGAGTGTTGGTCGCCAGTTGCTGGAAGCTGTACTGATAGTTGTCCGGTTTGCTGGAGGTACAGAAACCGATCTGATCCGGTGCGACCACACGGTAACCCGCCTCGCTCAGGGCCTTGATCGAACTGTCCCAGGTCGCCGCGCAAAAGTTCTTGCCGTGCATCAGCACGACGGTGCGGCCGTTGGCCTTGCCGTGGGCGGCGACGTCCATGTAACCCATTTGCAAGGATTTACCCTGTGACTGAAAGGCGAAATGTTTAAGCGTGTAAGGGTATTCAAAGCCCTGCAACTCCGGGCCGTATGCCGGGCCTTCGGCCGGGGTGGCTGCAGCATGGGCAAACAGGGGCAGGGCAGCGGTAAGGAACAAGCCCGGCAGCCAACGGGAAATCGCGACAGACATAAGGTCAAACTCCGTTTGAAATCGGCGGATGCTGGAATGGCCGGATTAGGGCGACGTTAAACACAGGCAATCTCCGGGCCTGAATGTTCAACCGAGCCAGCCCAGCGTCAGCATGGCCAGTACGGCATAACGTGCGCCTTTGGCGAGGGTGACGATCAGCAGGAAACGCCCGAGCGGCTCGCGCATCACGCCCGCAATCAGGGTCAGTGGATCGCCAATGATCGGCAGCCAACTGAGCAACAGCGACCAATGCCCGTAACGCTCATAGTGCTTGCGAGCCGTGGCCATGTGCGTGGCGCTGACCGGAAACCAGCGTCGATCCTGAAAACGCTCCAGCTCCCGGCCCAGCCACCAGTTGACCAGCGAGCCAAGCACATTGCCAAGCGTCGCCACCGCCAGTAGACCCCAGAGCCAGTAACGGTCGCTGACGATCAACCCGACCAGCAAGGCCTCCGACTGCAGCGGCAACAGCGTCGCCGCGCCGAATGCCGCAAAGAACAAGCCGATGTAAGCAGCGCCCATCAATGGGCCGGGTAGTCCGCCACCACCACGTCAGCACCGTCCTTTTTCAGGCCGATCACTTGATAGGCATCGCTCATGCCGTCCATTTCCATGCCGGGTGAGCCCATCGGCATGCCGGGTGCGGCAACGCCGAGCAAATCGTCACGCTTGCTCAGCGCCAATACCTGTTCGGCCGGCACATGCCCTTCAACGAATTTGCCGTTGATGATGCCGGTGTGGCAGGAGGCAAGGCGCGGCGGCACGCCATGTTGTTGCTTGAAGCTGCTCATGTCGCTTTCGACGTGGTCTTCGACTTTGAAACCGTTGGCTTCCAGGTGGCTGATCCATTTTTTGCAGCAGCCGCAGTTCGCGTCGCGATGCACTTCAATGGGGATCAGGTCGGCGGCTTGCGCCAGGGAGGAGATGAACAGGGCGCTCAGGGCGACCAGACGCAGGTGGGTTCGCATGATGGGCTCTCGACTTGGATGGCAGCCAAAAAGAACGCAGTTTGACCGAATTATCCTGTCCCGCATCAACGCAATGTTACAAGTTGATACAGCGCAGGCTGGCAGGATGATCGTAGATCAACCCTGACAGCCTGCTGAGCGAGAGATTACAAATTTGTCAGTGGATCAACTTACCTTGAACCGCCCCATGATCGCACTCACGCGACTATTGGCTTCCAGCAGCTGACGGGTATTGAGTTCGCTGGCCTGGCCGCTTTGCACCAGTTCATCGACCATGTGCCGGATCTGCACCATGCTGCGGTTGATCTCTTCGGTCACTGCACTCTGTTGCTCGGCGGCGGTGGCGATTTGTGTGCTCAGGCTGTTGATGTGGCTGACGGAGCCGGCCATTTCATCCAGCCCGGAGTTGACCCGTGCCGTGGCATCGGCGGCCGATTGGCAACTGGCTTGGGTGTTTTCCATGGCGCTGACCGACGAACTCACCCCTTGGGTCAGGCGAGTCAACATCTCGTTGATTTCCGATGTGCTGGCCTGGGTGCGGGCGGCAAGGGCACGCACTTCGTCAGCCACTACGGCAAAGCCACGACCCTGCTCGCCGGCACGGGCCGCTTCGATGGCGGCGTTGAGGGCCAGCAGGTTGGTCTGCCCGGCAATTGCGCCGATCACCCCGAGGATCTCGGTGATGCGCTGGGCGTCCTGTTGCATGTTTTCAACTTTGTGGGTGGCGCTGGCCACTTCGTCGATCAACGCCACCACGCTGTTGGTTGCTTCGCCCACCACCACCCGCGAACGGTCGGCGTTTTCGTTGGCGCGCTGGGTGAACGCGGCGGTTTCAGCGGCGTTCTGCGCCACGCTCTCGGCGGTCGAACTCATTTCGGTGATAGCGGTAACGGTCTGATCGGTTTCCGAGGCATGCCGTAACAGGATCTGGCTGGTGTGCGCCGAGGTGCGCTGCAGGTTGTCCAGACTCGACGCCATGGCGCCGGTGGCCTGGGTGACCTCGCCGATCATGTTTTGCAGGTAAGTGATAAAGGTGTTGACCGAATGGCCGATGGCGCCGAGTTCGTCTTCGGCGCGGATGGTGATGCGTCGGGTCAGGTCGGCATCGCCGCTGGAGAGCAGGTCGATGTTGGCTTTCAAGGCTTTCATGCGCTGCACCAACTGGCGAATCGCATAGAGTTGCAACAGCACCAGCAGGATCACCATCGGGATCTGCAACAGGCTCAGCGTGCTGAGCACGTCGTCGCGCTGGGCGGTGAGCATTTTCGTCGGCAGGGCAGTGGCGAGGAACCACGGCGTGCCTTCGATCGGGCGCATGAAGAAGGTGCTGGCCTCACCGTTGTTGTCGAACTCGACACGTTGCGCCTGATCGCGGTTTTGCAGGCCGGTTTTGACTTGACTGGCGAAGGTGGAGCTGGCGGCCAGTTCGCTGATGTTCTTCAGCACGATCGGGCCACTGATGCGCGAACTGTTGCTGATGATCTTGCCGTCGGCCTCGACGATCAGCATTTCAGCGTTGAGGTCTTTTTCCTTGCGGGCCACCAGGTCATTGAAGAAGCCCAGTGTCACGTCGATGGTCGACACGCCCCAGGCGTTGCCGTTCTTCTGAATGGCCATGGCGCAGTTGGTGCGCGGCTCGGCGCTGGCGTCGTCCTTGTAGGCCGCGGCCCAGGCGCACTGACCGCGTGGCGTAGCCATGCCGCCCTTGTACCAGCTCTGGTCGTAATAGTTGGGGGCCGCGTCACTGTTCCAGAACGTGTTGACCGCCAGTTTGCCCGAGGCATCGCGGTGCCAGAAGGTGCTGAACTTGTTGCGCCCGGTTTCACGTTGGCCCGGTAGAGGCCAGATGCCGCCGCCGAACACCTTCAGCTCGCCGTACTGATCCACCAGACCCGGCAACACCGAGTCGATGGCCGCGCTGTCGAGCAGTGGGATGGTCTGGGTGATGCTGCGCTGTTGCGCCTGAACCTTGTTCAGTTCGCCCTGAATCTGTTCGGCGACTTCGGCGATGCGGTTGAGCACTACCTGTTCTTCGGTATGACGCAGCTTGGGAGCGACCAGTTGGCTGATGCCAACCACGGTAAGTACGGACAACAACAGAATGAACAGAACCAGAAACAGCGTGTAGCGAGCCTGAATGGTGCGGAATGCGGGCATGGAGACCGGTCCTTGAGCTGCGTTTCTTATTAGGGGGCGTGGGGTAAACAGTGGGGGTATGCCTAACGTATCGTCGCTATGTCGAGAAGCTTTAGGTACAGGCGTACTAAAAAGACGCGACCCGATGGCCGGGAGGTATCCGGTTTGATACATACAAACTAACCAGGCGGTTCGTTAGTGCAAAAAGCCTAATGAAAATTGTCTGGAAGAGAACTTGTGGGCCAGCATTTACGGGCGTTTGTCGATTTGTATCGAGAATGTACAAGAATTGTAAACGGATGCATGAAAAGAGTTGGTGCCATTAGTTGGCCGGTAGATACTTCTGCGCATTCAAGTCGATCAAAAGGACATTTTCATGCTCGTCTTCCAAGGAGCTTACCCATGACTATCGGCTACACAGGGGCCTGGCAAAGCAAGGCAGGTCTGTTGGTACAGGACACCGGTACTCGCGGAAAACCGGTAACGCAAAGCGCCAAGGTTAAGCAAATGCTGAACCTGGTGGGCAATGATCCCAACGCGCTCAACATCGCTGAAATGGACAGGCAAAAGCTGCACAAGAACGTCAAGGGCTTCGATCCGGAAAACGTCTCGGCCAAAAGTCTGGGCAATCTGAGTGCTTTTCTGCGCGGACGTGGATTGATATCCGAGATCACCGCCATGACGCTGCTTAATGCTGGCGACAAGTTTGATCGGTTCGGCGTGCCGAAAGACCCCGAAGCCAAGTTCAACGCGCTGGAATATTTCGCCACGCAGTTGGATACCATCCAGACCAACAACATCAAGGGCGACAAGTACGCCAATGGCCTGATCCCTGAATACAAAAAGGCCATCTATGTGTTGCAGAACCTCAAGACCTACGGCATGGGTAATGGCCGTAGCGTAGCAACACCGAACGATAAGGGTATCAGCGCCAAGGCCTGAGTTTTGAAAACGGCCCGGTCGCCAGGAGCGGGCCGTTTTTTCAATGCCAGGTGTCTGCGGTTTGCAGTTGCATCTGATCGTGCAGACGTTGCATGTTCGGGCAGTGCAGCGCCAGCGCACGCGGGTGCATACCCCGATGGAAAAGCGCCAGCCATCCCCCTTCATTTCCGTCAACGGGCGCCAGCCCGGTAAACACAAATCCAATGGCCGCCAGTCTGTCCAGGTCGCGGGCAAAGTGCTGCGACAGCCCGAGCCGGATAGAAATCAACCAGTGCTGCGGCAGTCGCCGTATCTGTTTTAGCAGGCCAGGGTCCAATTCCTTGATTCGCATGTCATGCCGATTGGCGTGTTGTTCAAGTTGAATCGCCGGGCCACGCCATTGAATCATTTGCTCCTGTGTACCGAATACCCGACACAGATGCTGCATGAAGGCCCGGCAACTGGCCGGCCAGGTCTGCCTGGGCAAAGGGCGTTGATAGCCGTCGATGACGCGACAGCCCAGGACAATCGATTCAGGCGCCGGGCTACCGAACGGTGAGGGCACGTAATCCGGCAACAGTCCGGTGTTGTGGAAGCCGAGGGTGGTTGCCATGCGTTGCGTGTACGGATGATGGGTCACCTGTTTGATTGATACGTCGTGACAGCCAAGCGCTTGTGCGTGCGCCAGCAGTTGCTGGCCCAGGCGCGTGGCGATGTTTTGCCCGCGGGTATCAGGATGTACGGCGCTCAATGCCAGTTCGGCGGTGTACGAGTTCGTGTCGCGAAACAACGTGGCGTGGCCGCGAATCTGTTGCCCGACCACGGCGACAAGCGAGTGCCAGCGCTTGTCGGCGTGGTTCTGGCTGATCAGATGCGGCAGGTACACATGGGGCTGCACGTAATGGTCGCCATAGACCTGCCGGAAAAGTTGGCTGACGGCCGTCGCATCGGTTTCGCGATAGTTACGCAGGATCAACTGTTCCATCGGCCAACTCCTTGTCGTTGTGTTCGTAGCGGCGCAGATCCAGCACGCGCAGGCATTTGCCCGAGCGAGGATGGCGTGGCAGATCTTCAAGCGTGCAACAGCGCACTTGCAGATCCATAAGTTGGTCTGCCTGCAGTTGCGTGAACAACGGGTACAACTCGATAAGCCCGGCCTCCAGCCCCAGGTTGACCTCGGCCATGGTGGTGGATTGGGCGGTTGCCACCCATTTGAGGCTCAATACGTCCTTGTGCGCGACCTGTTCTATGACCAGTTGCCAGTCGTCACTGGCGGCGGTGCGTCGGACCAGTTCGGCGAGTTCATCAGGAATCAGCGACAAAATACCCACCCGCACCCTTTGGCTGTTCGCGCTGCGGCCCTTGAGCGCGAATTTGCGCTGCGCAGTGCCGGCGGGCTCGCGCCAGCAGGCACGGTCGCCAACCGGGTAACGAATCAACGGCATCAGGCGCCGGTTGAAGTTGGTGATCACCAACAAGCCAGCGTGATCGCACGCCTCGATCACCTCACCGGACTGTTCGTCGATGATCTCCAGAAGGGCGTGACCGTCATGCATGCGATGCTCGCCGTCGGCACAGTCGCGATGGTTAGCGCCGATGAAGCCGGCATCGACGCTGGCGTAACCGATAGAGCTGATGCGCGCATTGGGAAACGCCCGGTTGAGGAGGTGGCGCTGTGAAGCAAACAGACTTTCTCCACCATAGAGCAGGGTATCAACGCCGGGCAGTGTCTGCCCCCGATGCTTGAGCCAGCTCGCAAAAGTCAGCAAGTGGGCGGGCAAGCCTGCCAGCACATTGATCCGATTCTGCATGATCGCTTCGGCCAGAACGGCCGAATCGACGTCGCCAGTGAATGGAAACTCGGTGATATTTTCAGCCACATTTGCAAGGGAGTCGTGGATGAACAGGAAACTGGCGTAGAGATCACCTGCAAAGAACAGGTTGGCCACTCGGTCACCGGATTTGAATTGCCAATTCAGGCTGCTACCGAACTCACTCACCAACCGGTGCCATTCATCCCGGGTATACACCGAAAGTTTGCCGGCACTGTTTGAACCGCCGGTTTTAAATACCAGTGCCTGTTCTACCGATCCTGTCAGAACCGGCCAATGACTGAGGATCTGACTGTCGCTCCAATATTCAACCGGATCAATCAGGGGTAGTTGTGTGAGCGATGTAATTGTGTCGGAAATATCAGCGAAGTGTTTCCCATAGTAGTGCGAGTGATGACGAGCAAACGTTATCAACTCGTTTACGGAATCAGTTGTTTTCACAGCGTTCTCTTTTTCAATAAAGGGCTAATCGAATTCGTGGTTTTTATTGACGTCGCGAATCAATCAATAACGGTGTTTTGCCGCTGTGTTTGTTTCGCGTGAAGTTTTGCGTGGCGCAGACCTCAACTTCCAGAACCAACAGAGCGGTTTCAATAACGGTCGCCAGCGTCGGGTAATTTGCTAACCGGGCCCGGACTTCCTGTGCGTTGAGCTCGCTACGCAGTTGCATGCGCTCGAGGCCGTCGGGCGCATGATCGAGCAGCAGTTGAAACGGCACTTGCAGGTGCGACGCCAATTCGCTCAATGAAATGAAGTCGGTGCCGATGCGGATCAGCTTGCCGTGGCGTTGCAGCAGTTCGAAGCGCGGTGAGGTCAGTCCGCAGGCGCACGAGCCGGACAACCAGCGTCCGCTGTCACCGACGTCGTACCGCTGAACGTGCTGTCCTTCCCGTGCGATGGAGGTGAACAGCAGTCGGCCGATTTCATCGCCAGCGACGGGGCGATCATCGTCGAACGCGACGATTTCCAGATGCTGGGTGTCGGTCATCAGATGGAACACGCCATCGCCTGTCGCTTGGCAGGCGTGACCGAGTGGGCCGGCGTCGACGCTGCCGTAGATCGCCGAGCGGATGCTGGACACGCCGCAACTGCGCAGCAGTGTCCGGCTCTGTTCGCTCAGGTGCTCGCCGCCGAGATACACCTTGTCGATCCCGCCATAGGCTTGCAGTCGTTGCCGTTCGTTGAGGAACAGGCGGTGCAGAGTACTTGGCATACCCATCAGTACGGTCACGCGCTGATCGACGATCAGTTGGGCGATTTCACGGTAATCATCGTCGGTCGGGGCACCCATGGGCAGGTGCGTGATGTCGAGCAGTTCGAGCACTTTGGCAAAGCTCAGAAAGCCGCCGTACAGCCCGCCACAGAAGAACAGATTCATTACCCGGTCCCGCGATGGGTCGAGGCCTGCGGCGAACAAACCGTCGGCGGTTGCGCGCATCTGTCGCTGGAAATCACGATGGCTGTAACCCGACAACGCCGGTGTACCGCTGCTGCCTCCCGAACGGAAATACAACTGGGCTTGTGCGTTGATCGGCTGGGCGATGAACACTTCTTTGTTCATGATCGGCTGGCCGGGCAGCAACGCGGGCGTTGGCGTGCGGTCGAGGGTGACATGGTTTGCCAGCACTGCGGCAGGCAAGCTGACAGACACGCGCCGGCTGAGCCGTTGCAACGCATAGACGCCATCGTGCGGTTCGCCGTCATAGCCATCGTGGATGCCGTCGATTGGCGCGATACGTGTCACACCGGCAGAAATCAACGTCCGGGCCAGTTCGCCGATGTGCGAGTCGGCGCACAGCAGGGCACAGCTTTGCAGGACATTGCGCCATGGCAGCAGAGAGGCAGTGATCAGCGCTCGGGGCACGGGATGCAGCAGCACACTGCGAAACAATGGCGAAGGACCGAGTTGGCGCTCATGTGCCCAGATCACCCGCCAGCCTGGTGCGCTCCAGACATGGCCGGTTTGATCGGCAAAACTTTGCGCCAGCCGGGACATTTGCATGTGCGTGGTGATTTGCGACGCTTCTTGAGGCGTGGGCAGCAGCGCCGGCCATTGCCCGCTGCGCCGTTCGAAAGCTGCGGCCAGGCGTTCACCGATGTCGCGCAGCACTGCCGGGTCGTCGCTGTCCACCAACAACCATTGCGGGCTTGAGCAGGCCTGCTGATCCAGCCGACAGACTTCATCCGCCACAGCGTCCAGGGCCTGCGGCGTGGCGGCATCGGCTGTCAGGTAGACGAAGCTGATGCGGTGTCCCCAATCGATCCAGCGGCAGCCCGCTGGAATCTGTTGACGAATCGCTTGCAGGGCCGATTCACCGCCCCAGGCCGCGACACCGTTGGCGCGTTGGCACAATCGGCCAATCTGCGCAGTGCCGACCGGCAATACGGCAACGTAACCGGCGAGTTGTCCGCTCGGGTCGCATTGCTGCAAAGCGTCGAGCAGTCGGGCGGTCAGATGCTGATCGCTGCTGCTGGGGCGCAACCAATTGACGTTGCCCGCCAGCAAGCTTTCCAGTACCGCGCAGAATGCCAGCAGCGGCGCGTTACCCGGGGTGATGTGCACCACCAACCCGAGCGGACTCCAGCATTCGAAGCGCGCTTGGCGATAATCGATTCGCCGCAAAGAGTCGGGCTGCGTGCCGAGTTCGCGTTGCAGTTTGACCTGCAATTTTTCCGCGGCGCAGAAGTCGATCAGGCTTTGCCGTTGTTCGGTATCGAGTGCGAACGCGTCGGGGGTGTCGCGCAATTGCTCGGCAAAGCGTGTGGCGGCCGTCACCACGGTGCTGCTTTCAAGCGGCGTACTCAGGTGCTGCGCAAGATCCTGTTGCAGGCATTCAAGTGCGTCTTCGAAGTTGCAGGTGTCGTGCAGATGCCCATTTATCAAATACATCTCAGTGCCCCCCCAGCAATTCGGCTGCCGCCATCGCGCAGCTTCTGCCCGCCGTTGTACCGGCGCGGCCATGCAGTTCGAACCAATCGTTGGCCAGTCCACAGCCGCAACTCGCGCCGGGGTGTAGCGTGGCCAGGTCACTCATCACGACGGCATGCGCAGGGCTGGACGAGATGTAGGGTGAGACAAAACTCAGCAAACCTTTTTGACCGTAGGGCAGTAGGGATAGATCTGCCGGATTGCGAACAAATACCTTCGAATAGACCGGGACATGGAAATGGTGCCGAGTACATTCGATGTAAGGCACGGCGTGCTCGACGGCGCCGTAGCCATCGCGACAACGGGACGTTTCAATGCCCAATTGCCGGTGGATGCGGGCATAGAGCTGCTGTCTGGGGATCTCGTCGGCGGCCTGGGTTTTCCAGCCACCACCGAAGAAGGCCAGCGAGTCTGCGGGCAATTGAATATTGCCCACGCCGGTGTCCTGCATGCGTTGCAGGGTTTGCCAGAGAAAGGCCGGAAAGCCGAGGATGCGCACCGGCAGACCTTCTTCGGCGAACGACTGCAAGGCCTCGATTACGCCGAACACGTCGAATTGATGGCCGTTACCATTGTTGCGCAGGGCGTAGACCACGCGATGGGGAGGGGCGAAACGACACAGAAACTGATCGGTGAACGAGGTCCCCAAGGTGATGCGACCTTGCGGCTCATAACTGAGCAGCAGGTAGTTGCACGGCGTGTCCGGGGTGTCCCAGCCGTAGTGACGGAAAATCTGCGCGACCATGAATTGGGCGGCGGCCAGGCTGCGCTCGTCATAGCGCATGCGACTTTTCTGGCCGCTGGTGCCGGAGGACGTCAATTCCAGAGCGTCTTCACCAACGCTGCTGAGCAGCAGTTTTTGTTTGAAGTAGTTGGCAAATATCGGCGGCAGGCGTGACCAGTCATCGAGACTCTGCAGATCGTGCGCGTCGAGTCCATTCGCATTCAACCAATGTTCGTAGCCGGGTGTGTGCTGGCAGTGAAACCGGCTGATTTCGGTCATGGCCTGGTTGAACAGGTCAGGCGGCACCGAATCCGCGCAATAGGGGTGTGTCAACGCGCAGAGCGCGTCACTTGAGGGTAAGTGGATCATCAATATTCCTTTATCGAATTGGACCGGAGGCGGTTTTTGCGCCATGCAAGAAGCCGTGCAGCAAGGGCAGGCACAACAGGCCGCTGAGCGCGGCACACAGGGCGAATAATTCAAGGCGAGTGCCACCGCCGATGGCGGCAATGATTGAGCCGCCGATGCCCATCACGGCAATCGAGATCATGCCGATCATGGCCGAGACCAGACCTTTGCTGTCGTCCGTGCTGAACAACGCCAGGCGATACAGCGCGGCATTGCTGATGCCCAGTCCCACGGCGTATAGCGCCAGACCGGCCACCACTGGCGCCAGGCCAGCGCCGAGCAACGCGCAGCCCATCAGCGCCAGCAGGCCCAGGCAGAGCGGCCAAAGCGCCAGTCGAATCAAGCGGGGTAGCGTGTGAGTGACCAGCAAGCGGTCGAGGATCAGATTCCCGGCAATCACGGCTGAGAAGATCGGGATTTGCCACAGGCCGTATTGCAGGGATGTCAGGCCCGACACCTGGATCAGCAGCAACGGTGACAGCCCGATCCAGGCGATCAGCGGTAAGCTCATCAGGCCCAGCGCGAGGCTTGCGCCAAGGAACCTGCGATTGCCGAGCAGGGCAAGGTAGCGCTGTCGCGTCTGAGCAACGGAGAAAGGGCGCGACGCTGGTTGGCACCCATCCCGGCGCACAACGCCTACGGTCTCCGGCATCCAGGCGTACAGCCCCACCCAGACGGCACCCGCTATCAAGCCCAGACCCAGAAACAATTCGCGCCAGGTCAACCATTCCAGCAGCAGGCTGCCGAGTAACGGGCCAAGTAACGGTGACAGCAGCGCGACATTGCCGAGCAGAGCCATCAGGCGCACGGCATCCGCCTCGCAGAATACTTCTTGGAGCGCCGGATAACTGACCGCCACGACAAAACCCAGGCCCATGCCTTGTACAAGACGCAGCAGATTGAACGCTTCAATGCTGTTGGTGATGAATGCCGCTGTACAGGAGGCTGCGAACAGCGCGCAGCCGCAAAGCAATACCGGCCGTCGACCCCATTGGTCCGACAGCGGACCGATCAGCCATTGCAGGCAGACTCCTCCCAAAAGATAAAGATTGAACGCGTAGGGAACATGATGGGCATCCGCTTGTAATTCTGCGGTGACGTTCAACATGGCCGGCATAATCAAGTCGCTGGCCATATAGGTCAGTAGTTCAAAAACGGTAAGCGCCAGACAAAAGCCGATCAATTGTCTGGGGCCGATTTTTATTAATGTTCTGTGCATGGACATCCCTGTTTAAAGTCTCGAAAGAGTTGCCAGAGACTAGGTGCAGATGTTCGCGTCGCCTAACGCTTTGCTGAGACATTAAATGTCCAATGCTTTCAGGTTGTTTAATGGATCCAATATTTCCGTAGTGCCGGAAGTTGCCGGAAGTTGCCGGCGGTTGGCAAGTTCCGAGGCAAAAAAATGCCCGCGAAGTGGCGGGCATTGTTTTCAAGTTGATCGGGGTTGTGGCGTTCCTGCCCGGTACATTTTTGACCGGGCGGGCGGGGTGAGTTGTGCTGTTCTAGCGGTGTTGATAATAGCCAGGGCCTCCCTGGTAAAAACGATGATGATCGCCATGCCCACCGCCGTGGGGGAAGATGATGCAACCACTCAGGGTCAGCAGGGCGAGAACGGGAATCAGCCAGGTGATTCGACGCAGCATTTGAAAGTTCCTCATGGTAATGCCGTCATGAAGCCAAAACTCTTCATCGGCTGTAACATGAGACCCCGATTGCTGCGGCGCATCCCCGTAAAACGGTAAGTGCATGGCATGCAAGCGGATACAAACCGGATACATTCCAAAGTTTCAGGAAACCGCAATGACCCAGAAGCAACGCTTGATTTATTCGATTCTGATCGCCGTGTCTGTGCTGGCGATCATGCTCGGCCTGTCCTGGCTGCAAAACGCCGGGAAGATCGATGAAAAGACGTTCCAGTACATCGCCATTGGCGTGGCAGTGGTCGTGGTGATTATCAACGGCGTGATGCGCCGCAAGGTCAAACCCTGACGGCGATCGCCAAGCGCTTCAATCGTTGTTGAGGACGGCAGCAGCCTGTGGATGCAGGCTGTAGCTCTTGTCCGCATTGAAGGTGATCACCCCCTCGGCGCACAAACGTTTGAGCACTTCGCGCACACTGAGGAAGGACAGCGGAATATCCAGGTCCAGCAATTGGCTGTGGACGCCGCGCACGCCCAGGCGACGGTCGCTTTGCGCCGCAACCAGCAGGGCATCGATGACTTTCAGACGAATCAGGCTGGTGCGCAGCCCGAAACTTTTCAGCAGCAGGCGGATGCGTTCGTTGCCGTGACGCTCGACGCGTTGCCCGAAATCGCTCGCGTGGGGGCTCATGGAAGCTCCTTTTGGGGCCTGGCTACCGTCCGTTGGTAGTTGCGAGTTGTACATGCGATTACTCCTTTTCAGAGCCTGATCGGGAAAGGTTTTTGTGAACTCTCTAAACAAGACGTATCAGCTCGACAAATCATGAAAGAAAAAATGTAGAAAATTTGTCGGAAATTCGTCTTTTGCTTGTAATCACTGCCTTAGCGCCCTGCGGCGGGCTAAATTTTTTTTCTTCGGCTTCGTTCTCAGGACAGGCTCATTGCGCGTGGACGCGTGGGTGTTTCCAGAGTGGGTCCGCTGCCGGGCATGTTTTTCCCGCGGCAACGCCAGATCCGCTCTTCGGTATTTCGATCAGGAGCGAGCGTGATTATTTCCAGGCAATTAACCGGAGTGACCCTAGCCGGTATGTTTTTCGGGCTGAGCCTGTCCGCTCAGGCGTTCAGCCCGGCCGTCGATACCAGTGCACAGATCCGCCGTACCGGTTTTGGTGTGCCGCATATCCGCGCTCAAGATGAACGCGGTCTTGGTTTCGGCATCGGTTATGCCTATGCGCAGGACAACCTGTGTCTGTTGGCCAACGAGATCGTCACGGTCAACGGCCAGCGTTCACGCTATTTCGGCCCGGATCAATTCACCGTCGAGCAGCGCGAAAACCGCGTCAGCGATGTGTTCTTTACCTGGCTAAACACCCCTGAGGCGGTCAAAACGTTCTGGCAGGCACAGCCTGCCCAGGTGCGTGATCTGGTCGAGGGTTATGCCGCCGGCTACAACCACTACCTTGCCGAACGCCGACCGCAAGGCTTGCCGCAACAATGTCAGGGCGAGTGGGTGCGTGACATAGCGCCTGAAGATCTGGTGAAGCTGACCCGTCGCCTGTTGGTCGAAGGCGGTGTCGGCCAGTTTGCCGAAGCGCTGGCGGGTGCCACACCGCCACAGGCGACGGCGCAGGTTGAGCACGATGCACACGCCTACCAGATGGCGGACGCCCGCCAGCAGCGCTTTGCCCTCGATCGTGGCAGCAACGCCGTGGCGGTGGGCAGTGAGCGTTCGTTCAATGGTCGCGGGATGCTGTTGGCCAACCCGCATTTTCCGTGGGTCGGCGGTATGCGCTTCTATCAAATGCACCTGACCATTCCCGGCAAACTGGATGTCATGGGGGCTGCCTTGCCGGGCCTGCCGATGATCAACATCGGCTTCAACCAGCACCTGGCCTGGACCCACACGGTCGATTCCTCCAAGCACTTCACCTTGTATCGCCTGCAACTCGACCCAAAAGACCCGACGCGATATTTGCTTGATGGCCAATCACTGCCGCTGAGCAAGCAGACGGTGACTGTGCAGGTCAAACAGGCCGACGGGCAGGTGGTACCGATCACGCGCGACATCTACAGCTCGAAATTCGGGCCGATTGTGCAATGGCCGGGCAAACTCGACTGGGACAATCAGTTCGCCTACAGCCTGCGTGATGCCAACCTCGATAACGATCGCGTGCTGAAGCAGTGGTATGCAATGAATCAGGCCGCCACGCTCCAGGATTTGCAGGATTCGGTGCACAAGATTCAAGGCATTCCGTGGGTCAATACGCTCGCCGTGGATGACAAGGGTCAGACGCTGTACATGAGCCTGTCGGTGGTGCCGAACGTCAGTAATGAAAAACTGGCCAAGTGCAGCGACCCGCGCGCCGGTACGCGGATGATCGTGCTGGACGGCTCCCACAGCGGCTGTGCCTGGGACATCGACCCGCAAGCCGCGCAGAAGGGCATTTATGCTTCCAGCCAATTGCCGCAATTGCTGCGCAAAGATTTCGTCCAGCACTCCAACGATTCCGCGTGGCTGGCCAACCCGGCGCAACCGCTCACCGGCTTCTCGCCACTGATCAGTCAGGAAGGGCAGCCTTTGGGTCTGCGTTCCCGGTTTGCCCTGGATCGCCTGGCTGGCCTGAGCAAGAAAGGTTCGGTGGCGGTGAAGGATCTGCAGCAGATGGTGATGGACGATCAGGTTTATCTGGCGAGCCAGGTCGTGCCGGATCTGCTGAAGTTCTGCGCAGCGGATCTCGGCGCCGACGCGCAAGCACTGAAGCCGGTCTGTGCCAGCCTGAAGGCGTGGGACGGGCGGGCCAATCTGGATTCGGGTCTGGGTCTGGTGCATTTCCGGAACATCATGCAAACGTTGCAAGAGTCAGCGGATATCTGGCGCGTTGCCTTCGATCCACAAGATGCGCAACACACACCGCGCGGTCTGGCTGTCGAGCAGCCAGCGGTGGCCAGGCAATTGCGCGCAGCAATGCTGGCGTCGGCCGAACTGGCAGGCAAGATGGGCCTCACGCCGCAAACCCGTTGGGGGGATATCCAGGTGGTCAGCAGCGGCGGGCAGCAGACGCCGATTCATGGCGGGCCGGGCACTTTGGGGATCTACAACGCGATCCAGAGCGTGCCACGCGAGGACGGCAAACTTGAGGTGGTCAGCGGCACCAGTTACCTGCAAGTGGTGACGTTCGATGACAAAGGGCCGCACGCACAAGGGTTGCTGGCGTTCTCATTGTCCAGCGATCCGGCATCGAAGTATTCGCGCGATCAGACCGAGGCATTTTCGAAGAAACAGTGGAGTGTGCTGCCGTTTACCGAACAGCAGATCAAGGCCGATCCGCAGTATCAAGTACAGACCATTCGTGAGGCGGCGGACAAGGCGGGGACAGTCGCCGCGCAGTAAACACGGCATGACCTGAGACACAATTGAAGGCCGCATCCCGAAAGGGGCGCGGCCTTCAGTTTTTTGGCGGTTGTTGCGGCATCGGATTGATCACCGGGTTGCCTTCCTTGTTGCGTGTCAGGTAGACGGGCAAGACTTTTGGCAGGGAGTTGGCCAAGTTGTTCAGCTCTTTGATGTTGTAGATGCCGCCCACCCGAATCAAACCGGTACTGTTGTCAGCCAGCATCAACGGCTTGTCCAGGTAACGGTTGATCAGCGGCAGGGCATCATTGAGCGCCAGATTGTCCAGCACCAGTTTGCCATTGCGCCAGGCCAGCGCAGTGTCGTTGGCGTAGGTCTGGCTGATCTGCGGTATGTAGTCGCCGTGTCTGTAACGCGCCTGCATGGCTGGCCCCAGACTCAACCCATCGCCCGGCAAAGCGGTATTACTTTTCACCAGCACCGAACCTTCGATCAGGTTCACCCGCACTTGATCCTCATACATCCAGACGTTGAACCGCGTGCCGGTGACGCGGATCTTGCCTTCACCCGCACGGACGACAAACGGGTGCGCCATGTCGTGACTGACGTTAAAGAACGCTTCACCCTTTTTCAGCGTGACCCGGCGTTCGTCCTTGTAGTTGCTGAAGGTCAGATCAGTGTTCAGGTTGAGTTCGAGTTGGCTGCCGTCGTTCAAGGTGACCTGGCGCACATTGTCGGTGGCCGAGAAGTGCTGATAGCTGTTGGGCACCCAGCCGAGGTTCCAGCCTGTATAAGCGGCCAGCGGCAATGCCAGCGCGCAGACACCTGCGGCGATCGCGTATTGGCGCCACGCGCGCGAAGGCTGGCGAATCGGCACAGCGAGCGTCGGTTCCGGCCGAGGCAAGTGCTCGGCAACGTCCCAGATTTCCAGCATGGCTTCATACTCGAACGCATGCAGGGGATGCGCATCGTGCCATTGTTCGAATGCGCGACGCTCTTCGTCCGTGCAGTCGACAGCATGCAGACGCATGCACCAGTGCGCGGCGGCATCGGTGATCGCATCGTATTCGGCTTCCGAGAGAGTGTCTTGGGTCATTGACTCGTCCTGATTTCGCGCATTCTAACCTTGCCGGGAAGTCACCGAGAACAACCGTCATGGCATTTGCCCATCAAAGTGGAACTTATTTTTCGCTCAGGCGCCCAAAAAACAGGACGCCAATGACCACTATCCACAAATGGAGTGAAAAAATGATCAAGAAGACTTTCGCCGCCCTGATTGCTACAGCCACTTTGCTGACTGCGGGTGCAGCGCTGGCGGACAAGCCGGGGGCTGGCTGGATTACCATCGAAAAAGCCATCGAAACAGCCAAGACCAAGGCCGGTTACGTGGAGATTTACAAGATCGAGGCGGATAACGATGGCTACTGGGAGGGCGAAGGACGTAAAGCGGACGGCGTCGTCTATGAGTTCCGTATCGACGGTGCGTCGGGCAATGTGTTACGTGACCAGAAAGACTGAGTTGCGTACTTGACTGAATGCGCAGGCTTAACCGCCTGCGCTTTTTTTTGCGTGTTTCAGGGCTGTGGCACCGGATCCAGTTGCCGGCCCATCTCACAGATCAGCCGGGCGATGGAATCTGCGTTGCGCAGAATCACATCGATGCGCACATCCGCTGAGTTCTGATCAAGAAACGCATTGCGTGCTTCGTTCATGGTTGGGCTGGATGTCAGGGTAAGTATCGATTTGCTGAGGTCCTCAGCCCCCGGGATCTTGTCCAGACTGACGTACGAGCCTTTCTTTTTACTCCAGCGCGCAAACAGTTCGTCGCGGGGCGTCGCGAGTGACAGTGCCTGGGCCTGGAACGTTTCCAGTTCGTGTTTCATGGCCAATCCGTACAACGTGAAGGTCGTTATCAGATCGTGAAAAGGGCGACGCGACTCCAACGTGGCGAAATCTTCGGCCTTGGAATATTGATGAGCGAACTCGTGGATCAATATCGCAGCTTGAGCATGGCCATCAATGTCGAAAGGTTGCCCCAGTATCGATTTATACGAATCCAGTTGTTGGTTGAAAAAGTTTTCGGTGAAATGAACCATTTTGCGGTCGTCGTTGCTCAGCACGAACGCAATGATCGATGAAAAGAATGTATTGGAGCCGACTACGAAGCGATCGGTGTTCATCAGGTCATCGTCGGGATCCACTAACGCCTGGCAAATGGGCACAATCGCTTGGTTGAGTTTGCGCAACAACCCGGTATCAACTTGCGTGACGCCAAAAAACACCCTGAGGAATCCGTCCAGGCGGGTACCGGGAACATTAGCTTTCAACTGGGCCAGGTTATGCAGGCAATTGAATGCATAAAAGCGCGCAAGATCGACAGCGTGCTGAATGACTTGCGCCTTTTGCGGATGATCGCGCCGTATCTGCGCCATGCCAATCGCTTCGATGTTCAACATTGTCCTGCGATCCATCTCCACGGCATAACGCTTTTGCAGTTTGGAGATCGCTTTGCCGTAGTGCACTGCATGACGATCGGGCGCCAGCAAGAGACGCGACCCCGTTAGCCTTAATGACGGACCGGGCTGTTGATCGTTGACGATCTGCCAGACTGCGCCCGGTTGTTCGACACGATGGACCTTGCCGGCAATGGCGGTGTAGGTGTGTTTGCTGGTCGGATCCTCGTAAGTGCCGTTCTTCGTGTCCCGTTTGAGATCCTCGAGTGCTACAGCCGATGTTTCAAATGGCTGTAACTCGGTGCGCAGGGGTGAGGTTGTCCGGATCTGCGACCAGGTGGGGGCGACCACTTCGGGCGGGTTCGTCGTCGTGTCGGCGACGTCGCTGCTACCTTCGGGTCTGATTGGGGGGGTACTCGGTATTTCGGCTGTCGTTTGCGCAGGCGGTTCGATACTGGCCTGCGTTGCCGCAGAGTCTTCGATCGCCAGGCGCCCCAGAGTGATCATTTGCAGGCCACCGGCGATAAACGATTTCAGGGCTTGCGTCCAGTGATGATCCTGCAGATTTTCCGCCGAGTCCTTGAAGTCTTTGTAAGCCTGCCAAAGAAACGTTACGTACGAGAGTTTGCCCGGCAGCAGGCCCGAAATCAGGCTGGCGCCATGGCTGAACAGTTTTTTCGCCGCGTCCCAATCGGCTTGGGCGGTGCTTTTGGACTGGCAACTCAACAGTTGCGGCAGTAGCTTGAGATTGTCGCTAAAGAACCTGTGTAAAAGATTGCCGGTGATGGTGTTGCCCGACAGCGTCATCTCGCTGACTTGGCCGGCGCTTGATTGCAACAGCCCCCGAAACACCGATTGCTGTGTCTGCGGCAGGCGGCGAATCACCAGATCCTGAAAAGTGCCCGGTGTGTTCACTGCCGCGATCAGGCTTGCCTCGTCGGCGAATTCACGCAGCAGTTGTTCCGCATAAGGTACATAGACGACCCGCGGCCCGGTATGGCCGCTGCCCGGTCCAATGACGTACACGCCCAACGCTTCCACGGCTGCTGCGCCTGCGGTTTTGACCAATGACAACGGATACACAAGCGCATGGGCACCTTCAACAGTGGTGCGCGCTATGCCATCCGGTATGTCCAACACCTGGCAGAGGTAGTCGAAGGCGCTGCCGGAGAGTTGTTGTTGCAGTTTCAATCCATGGGCATGTTGCAGCAGTTGCCAGGGGATCTGGCGAATGAAGCGCTGTTTGCGCTCTTTGGCCTCAGGGTGGCCATCGGTGAGTGCGTCCGTTATCGATTTGGCGAAGGTTGTGGGGATGTCCAGCGACAGCAACAATTGCCTGACCGTCGCTTGGTCCAGACCGTCCGGGAGCTGTTTGAGGGTTTTCGAGGCGACTGTGAAACCGGTGCCTTGGGCAATGTTGATATGATTCAGCGCAAACTCGGTGAGGGGGCGGGCAGGCCCGGCCAAAGCCAGATTGGGCGTGATTTCGATGTCTTGCGGTTCCAGTTTGCTGTCTTTGAATCGAGTGTCGAGCAGTGACTTCAACGTTCGATTGACGTAGTCGTCGAGCGAAGGCATGCCGCTGAGGTAGTCCTTGTGGTCGACCACGCTGTGACGCCATTGCTCAAGCAGTTCGAGGTGTATTTGCTGCTCGCCAATGGGTGCCATGCCTAACCAGGCAGGAAGCGCCTGCTGTTGATTGATGGCCTTCGCCAGGTGAATGGTGCGCAGCAGATTGGTATCGATGGCCGTATTGGTCAGAGTGGCCAGCGCTGAAGTCAGTCCGCTTCGGCCTTTGAAGCGCTGACGAAGCTCCTCACACCGTGCAATGAAGTGCTCGATGCCTGATTGCACGAGGTTGTGCAGCACATTGTCTTCGATCAACCGCAAGGCACCCAAGGTGTATTGCTGATGGAATCGGCGTTCTTGTGGAAGCAGATTTTCCAGCAGTGACAGGCGCCCCGCGCTGTCCTTGAGCCTTTGATTCAGCGCCCGTCGCGCTACTGCGATGCTGTTAAACGTTTCCAGTCCCAGCGCGGGCGTCCACACAATCACTCTTCCTGAGTGCAAGTCGTCGAGGCCACCACGTTCGGTCAGCAACACACAGTGGGCTAGCGTCGATGAATCCTGACCGCCGGGAGTGTCCAGTGTGATCGACCAGGCATCGGGCCGAAAACCGTTGAGTGAACGCCGATTGTCGCGGCTGGGCTGATCGGAGTGGAACACGGTATCGACGATCATCTGTTCGGCGGCTTTCAGTGAACCACTGAGCACGCGCAAGGCCGCTTCACCCGTCACCCCGACAAAGAGTGAATGAGCCAGTCGTGATTTCATGTTTTCCAGGTAGCTGCGTTGTGCTTCGACGCGGGTCACGGGCTGGACTTTGAATGAACTGGTGAGCAAGGGCTCGATTTCTTCGCAGGTTCTCGCGACCGCTGCGGCTTTCTGCACCCGCACTTCGGACGGTTGTTGAACACCCGCCAGCACTGGCCGTGTGGTCCAGCGCTCACCGGCATCGAGCTCCAGCAGGCGTTCATGAATCATGGCGCGAATATCCAGAGCCTTGTCGAACATGGCATGGATATCTACGGCTCCGTCGCTGTGACGGAACACTTGCAAGGCATATTCGATGCTCTGTCTCTGTTTGGTGATGATCGCCTCAAACAGCACTTTGAAAATCTCGCCGCCAACGCTTTCTCCGGTCACCTGCGGCCGGTCGAAGCCGATAAAGCGTTTGCGCTCTTCAAGGTCCAGCAACCCATACAGTTCGTCCTCGTGGCCGGGTGCGCGGAACTTGCTCAACACGGTTCTTTTCAGGTCGTTGTAATCGGCTAGCACCTGCAGCCCCATGGTCGGGGTGTAAAGACAAACGTCGGTATGGCTGATCATCAACGAGCCTGCCAGTTCGACAAAGTTGGGTTCGTACTCCCACAGACGCACGGTTTCGATGGTCGGGCGACGGGTTGGCAAGGCCGCGGGGCGAATCATCTGATGCAGGATGGCGAACTGGCTGGCATCGATGACGCCGGTTTCGCGTTTGAGCATCAGCTCGGCGCGTGCCTGATCTTCAAGGGCCTCACCGAAGAATTCACGTCGCGAGGCGCCCGCCCTGGCGGGGGCCTCCCAAAAGCGCTCCATTTCGCCAAACAGCAATATCTTGAGTTTGCCCGATGCCTGTTGCAGAGCGTTTTCCCATATCGCCTGATCGCCTGCGAACGGTGAATGCCTGGGGTTGGAAAACTCATGCAGATGGTCAGTCGGCCAACGTTGATGCCGATAAAGCGTCAGCACCGCATCGCTCAGACTCGTTGAGTCGTGCCAGTGTCTGGCCGCCGCCGGGACACTGTCTTTGATGGGCGCGTCGGTGTAGAAATTGACCCGGGTTTGGGCCTGTTTGATGTGGGGGAAATCGGCCTTCAACAGATCGTCAAGGATCGCCTCCACCAGTGATGTCAGCGAAGGCAATTGTTTCAACTCGGCCAACATGGCCTCGGCGTTCAATTGCTGGCACGCGAGAATGGCGGCCTGCTGATGCTCGAACACATCGCCGTCGATGGTTTCGTACGTCAGCGTGACGCTCCCTTGCTCGACAACCTGTCTGCGCTGGGCCAGCGAGAGAAAGGCCAATGTCTGATCCTGCTCATCAGCGTCCTGCAAGCGCTTCTCAAGTAACGTTTCAAGCGTCGCAAGGCTGTCGTATTTCTTGATGCCGTCGTAAGGGGTGTACAGGATCGCGCCCTTGTCGTCGGGGGTCTCGGTGAGTATGAAACTGCCGGCCAGGGTGATGGCGGTCGCCGGGCCGGCTGCGATACGAATTTTTTGCGCGACCATGGACGGCGATTGCTTGTTGCGCAGCGCCTGTGTGGCCAGTTTTACATGGGCGAGCCAATCGAAATCCTTGCCGTTGAGGTTGTGGGTTTGCCCCAACGCTTTCCACTGGCCGGGAAAATTCAGGGTTTCGGGGAAAAGCAACGGGGCGGCGGGATCGGGCATCTTCGACTCTCGGTAATGGCGCGCTCGGCGCGAGAAAGGAGGGCCAAGACTAGGAGGAGAGGTCGACGCCGAGGTGGTAGATAGTTATCGCTTGGCAAGTGTTGCAGGCATCGCTGCCGTCGAAGGGTTGACAGGGGGCGGGGGCGGCGTGGTTAATCGCTGGGCAAGTTGTCCGTACGCTGTTGTTCCCTCCAATAATCATTCTGGAGCTTCAGATGTCTGCGCCACACAATTCTGTGTCTTCTGCTGTCTCGTCCTCGTTAACCCTCGAAGCGCTGACGCAAATGCTTGAAACGATTTTTCTGCGCCATGGCACGTCCACCGAAGTCGCCCAGGTGCTGGCCGCCAACTGCGCCGGAGCCGAACGCGATGGCGCCCACAGCCATGGCGTGTTCCGGATTCCTGGCTACGTCTCGACCCTTAACAGCGGCTGGGTCAACGGGCACGCCGTGCCTCAGGTTGAAGATGTTGCCAGCGGGTTTGTGCGTGTCGATGCCGGCAATGGTTTTGCCCAGCCTGCGTTGGCAGCTGCGCGGCCTTTGCTGGTGGAAAAGGCGCGTAGCGCCGGGATCGCCGTGTTGGCGATTCGCAACTCGCATCACTTTGCCGCGCTGTGGCCGGATGTCGAGCCTTTCGCCGATGAAGGACTGGTGGCGCTCAGTGTCGTCAACAGCATGACCTGCGTAGTGCCACACGGCGCCGATCGCCCCTTGTTCGGGACCAATCCGATTGCCTTTGCCGCGCCACGGGCCGGTGCCGCGCCGATTGTCTTTGATCTGGCGACCAGTGCCATCGCCCATGGCGACGTGCAGATTGCTGCGCGCAAAGGCGAAAGACTGGCGCCCGGGATGGGCGTGGACAGCCTTGGTCAGCCGACCCAGGACCCCAAGGCAATTCTTGAAGGCGGGGCGTTGTTGCCGTTTGGCGGCCACAAGGGCTCGGCGCTGTCGATGATGGTTGAGCTGTTGGCGGCGGCGTTGACCGGCGGCAATTTTTCTTTTGAATTCGATTGGTCAAACCATCCCGGTGCGAAAACACCGTGGACCGGGCAATTGCTGATCGTGATCGACCCGAGCAAGGCGGCCGGGCAGGGTTTTGCCGAGCGCAGTGAGGAACTGGTGCGGCAGATGCACGGGGTTGGGCTTAAACGATTGCCGGGTGATCGTCGGCATTTGCAGCGGGCGAAGTCGCAGGTCGAGGGTGTCGTGCTGGATGAACAGACACTGGTGCAGTTGCGGGAACTGGCCGGTTATTGAGTTTTCCGCAGACATGAAAAAGGCGAGCCAACAGGCTCGCCTTTTTTATTACGCTGAGGCTCAGCGACGGCCAAGCAACAAGCCGACCACCAGACCGAAACCGGCGGAGATCGCCACGGTCTGCCAAGGATGACCGCCGATGTAGCTTTCGGTGGCCTCGACAGCGGGTTTGGTACGGTCGCGCACGCTGGAGACCGAATCCAGCGCCTGTTGCAGCTTCAGGGCGATTTGCCCGCGCAGGCTCTCCGCTTCTTCGCCGACCAGTGATGCGCTGCTCTTGAGCAGTTTGTCCGACTCTTCGATCAGAGCCTGAAGTTCGCTGAAGGCTTGATCCTTGATTTGTTCTTCGGCGGCTTGCACGGCGGATTTCCGGGCCATTGGGTGACTCCTTGCAGTTGAATGGACAGTGATCAATGGAGTGTGGCGCTTTGTAAAAAGTTGCACTGAATTTAGGTCAGGAATAAAAACCTGCGCGGGAGATTTCCGTCGAGCGTGTAAGATGTCGCCATTTTACGCAGCAGGATAATTCCCCATGAGTTTCAATCTGGCCGACAAATCCCTCGCAGAGCGCGCCGCGCTGGAAGACGAGAAATCCCGTCTGTTCGAACTCTGGCAGAACAATCTGGGCAAAGCCAAAGGTGAAGCCGCGCGCTTGTTCGGCGAACGCGCCAAGCGCAAGGGCAAATGGGCCGAGTGGGTGCGCGCGGAACTGGACGGCATGTCGCCGCCGGAGTTTGCCAACATGGTGCGCAGTGAAATCAATCGTTTGATGGCGGCGAGCAAGTAACGCCGTTTCAGCCCTGGGTGAAGCACGCGACAATCGCCTCGCGAACCTTCACCACCACCGGATCGATCTGCGTGCTGGTGCGCCAGCCCAGTTCGATCGGGTAGCGCGGCAAGGCCAGCGGGCAGGGCAGCAGCGTCAGCCCGTTGAGCGCGGCGATGCTCTCGGCGGCATGCGTCGGAATCGTCGCCACGGCCTGGCTGCCCTTTAGCAAATACGGCAACGCAGCAAAATGCGTGGTCGAGGCGCACACCCGGCGACTCAAGCCCAACGCCGCCAGCCCTTCATCGGTGATCCCGATAAAACCACCCGACGACACCAGCAGGTGATCGCGGGCGACGAACTCCTCCAGATCGATCTGCTGCTGGCCGGGCGCAAGGCTCGCCGGGTCCACCAGGCACGCATAGCCCCCTTCACCCAACACCTGACGGCTGAGCAAGCGTTCGGCAAACCCGCCGGCGGTGATTGCCAGATCGATGCTGCGCTCCATCAGTGCGCGAGCGACGATCTGGCTGTGGGTCTGGCGGAAGATCAGCCGCAGTTTCGGTGCGCTGCGGGCGAGTTCCTCGATCAACCGTCGGCCATAGGCAATTTCGAAGTCGTCCGATAGCCCTACGGTGACTGAACGACCGTCGTAGTGATTGGCCGCCGGATCAATCATCGCCAGGCTCTGCCGGCATTTGTTCAGTGCATCGCTGACCACCGGTTTCAACTGATTGGCCTTGAGCGTCGGCGCCAGTCCGCGTCCGGTGCGCACGAACAATTGATCGCCATAGACATCCCGCAAACGCCGCAGCGCCGCACTGACCGCCGATTGCGTCACGCCAAGGCGCAGTGCGGCGCGGCTGGCGCTGGATTCTTCATGTAACGCTTCGAAGACTTTCAGCAGGTTGAGGTCGACTTCGGCGATATTCATATGGCTCATATCATTCAGCAGTGATCGGGTCTTTATTCATGATCGCTGTGCGCTGGAGAATCAGCAACACTTGATACTGACGGAGTCATTGTGATGCCAAAATCAATTGTTGCAGCGCTGCAGATCGGTGCCTTGCCCGGTGGCAAGGGCGAAACCCTGGAGCAGATTCTGAGCTGGGAAGCGGCGATCATCGAGTCCGGCGCGGCATTGGTGGTGATGCCGGAAGCGTTGCTCGGCGGTTATCCGAAAGGTGAGGGATTCGGCACGCAACTGGGTTATCGACTGCCGGAAGGGCGCGAAGCATTTGCGCGGTATTTTGCCAATGCCATTGATGTGCCGGGTGCGGAAACCGAAGCGCTGGCCGGTTTGTCGGCCCGCACCGGGGCCAATCTGGTGATTGGCGTGATCGAGCGTGCCGGCAGCACCCTGTATTGCACGGCGTTGTACTTCGATCCGCAGGGCGGTCTGGTCGCCAAACACCGCAAACTGATGCCCACCGGCACGGAGCGGTTGATCTGGGGCAAGGGCGACGGTTCGACGTTGCCGGTGCTCGACACGCAGGTCGGTAAGCTTGGCGCGGTGGTGTGCTGGGAAAACATGATGCCGTTGCTGCGCACGGCGATGTACGCAAAGGGCATTGAAGTCTGGTGCGCGCCGACCGTGGATGAGCGCGAGATGTGGCAGGTCAGCATGCGCCATATCGCCCATGAGGGACGCTGTTTTGTGGTCAGTGCTTGTCAGGTGCAGGCATCGCCAGATGAACTGGGGGTGGAGATTGCCAATTGGCCAGCGGATCGACCTTTGATTGCCGGGGGGAGCGTGATTGTCGGGCCAATGGGCGATGTGCTGGCGGGGCCGTTGCGCGGGGAGGCGGGGTTGCTCACGGCTGCAATCGATACCGACGAATTGATCCGCGCTCGCTACGATTACGACGTGGTCGGCCACTATGCGCGGCCGGATGTCTTCGAATTGTCTGTGGACGAACGCGCCAAGCCGGGTGTGCGTTTCAACACATAATTCCTGTCACTTGAAACCCTGTAGGAGCTGCCGAAGGCTGCGATCTTTTGATCTTTTTTTTTACAATCAAGGTCAAAAGATCGCAGCCTTCGGCAGCTCCTACAGGGGCGGGGTTCAGTGTTGAGTGCTCTGCCATTCCTCACGAGTGATTTCCCAGATTTCCCGAGGAAGTCGGCCGCTGACAAAGTTGTCTTCATCGGTACGTATCAAGCGCATCCCCGCACGCTCGGAGAGTCTGCGCGAGCCAATATTCGGTGCCGCTTTCGGCACACGCATCAGCGGGCGGTCGAGGGTTTTGAACCAGTAGTCAGTCACCGCCACACAGGCTTCGGTCATCAGGCCCTGGCCTTGCCACGCCGGCGCGAGCCAGAATCCACGGTTGTTGTCCTGTTGATCCATCAGGCTGATATTGCCGATCAACTGCTGCGGCGAGGCCTTCAGGCGAATCGACCAATGCCACTCCTTGCCAGCCACCATCGCTGGCAGCGCCATGTCACGCAAATAGGTGAGGGCGCCATCTTCCGGGTAGGGCCAAGGGACAGCGGCGTTGAGGTATCTCACCACTTCCCAGTGCGCAAACTGTTGCTGTACGGCCTCGGCATCTGCCAATTGCAAAGGGCGCAGGATCAGCCGTTCGGTATACAGCGTGGGTGTGTCTTCCATAAACCTGCGGCCTCCATGAGTGTCTTTGATAGACGTGCGAAGCTAACGCATTTTTACCAGGTCGCGGCGCTGGCCTTGGGCAGGCTGAGCTTGCCGCTGTCGGTAAAGCGCATGGTGCCGAACAGCCCGCCGGCGAGTTTGCCACGCAGCACGTAGGGCAGGTTTTCGAGGGTCTGCGTCTGGCTCAGGCCGAGGGTCTGGCGTAGCACGGAGAATGCGGAAACGCTGACCGGAACGCTGACGATGGCTTCAGAGAAACGCCCGATGGTGCCGCTCTGATCGCTCACGCCCGAGGCCAGCGAGTGGCCGTTGACTTCCAGATCCAGGGCGATGCCGTTGTAGTCGATGGCGGTTTCGTTGGGGTTCTGCACGCGCAGCTTGATGGCGAAACGCACTTCAAGATCCTGGCTGGTCAATGGCTCAATGCCGACCACATTGATATTCACCGGATCGCGATTGGGGAACAGCGCACAGGCACTGAGGGACAACAGCAGTAGCGACAGGATGACGGCTTGCAGACGGCGCATAAACAGTCTCTCAACAAAAAAGGGCTGAACCGTTACCGGCGCAGCCCTTTTTCGCAGGCGTCGCTTTTAACGGTTCAACTGTGCGACAGCCGCTGGCGAGGCAGGTTCACCTTTGGCCGGGACATCCGGGTTTTCCATGACCTGAAGAATAGAGGCTTCCGGGTCGAAGTCGTCTTCTTCCAGTTCGATGAATTCTTCCGGCAGGAAGATGTTCAGCACGATAGCGCACAACGCCCCGACGGTGATTGGCGATTCGAAGATGTTACGCAGCGCTTGTGGCAGCTCGCGCAGGACTTCCGGCACGGCGGCAATGCCCAGGCCCATACCCAGGGAAATCGCCACGATCAGCATGTTGCGTCGATGCAGGCCAGCCTCGGCGAGGATCTTGATTCCGGCCACGGCGACGGTGCCGAACATCACCAGTTCCGCGCCGCCGAGTACCGGTTTCGGCATCAGTTGCAGCACCGCACCGATCATCGGGAACAACCCCAACACCACCAGCAGACCAGCGATAAAGAAAGCGACGTAGCGGCTGGCCACGCCGGTCAACTGAATCACGCCGTTGTTCTGCGCAAAAGTCACCATCGGCATGCTGTTGAATACGGCGGCCATGGCCGAGTTGAGACCGTCGGCGAGCAGCCCGGACTTGATCCGGCGGATGTACAACGGACCTTTGACCGGTTGCCGGGAAATCATCGAGTTGGCGGTCAGATCACCGGCAGCTTCCAGCGGCGACACGAGGAAGATCACCGCCACCGGCACGAACGCCACCCAATCGAAATTGAAGCCGTACTTGAACGGCACCGGCACGCTGACCAGAGGCACTTCAGGCAGGCTGGCAAAATCCACGGTGCCCATCAGCCACGCGACCACGTAGCCGAGGGTCAGGCCGATCACAATCGCGCCCAACCGCAGGAACGGCACGTCGACGCGGTTCAACACCACGATGGTGCCGAGCACCAGCGCTGCCAGAAATACATGGCTGGCCGCGCCCAGATCGGCCGCACCGAAACCGCCGGCAATGTCGGTCATCGCCACTTTGATCAGCGACAGGCCCATCAACGTAATGATCGTGCCCGTGACCACCGGGGTGATCAGCATGCGCAGCTTGCCGATGAACTGGCTCAGCACCACTTCAATGAATGCTGCGAAAAAGCACACGCCAAAAATTGTCGAGAGGATTTCATCGGTGCCGCCACCGCGAGCCTTGACCATGAAACCGGCGCTGAGAATCACGCTGATAAAGGAGAAACTCGTGCCTTGCAGGCACAACAACCCCGAGCCGACCGGGCCGAACCGCTTGGCCTGCACGAAGGTGCCGAGTCCGGAAACGAACAGCGCCATGCTGATCAGGTAAGGGATTTCACTTTGCAGGCCGAGGGCGCCGCCCATGATCAGGGTCGGAGTGATGATGCCGACGAAGCTCGCCAACACGTGTTGCAGCGCGGCAAACACGGTAGCAGTGAGGTGCGGACGGTCGTTGAGGCCGTAGATCAGATCGTTGTTGCGTGGGGCTTTTTCAGAGGCGGTCATGGTGATTTGCGTGCCGTGAGGCGGGGCCGGGTCAGAAAATGGAGGCGCAGAATGCCGGAAGAGGGCGGCGAGGGCAACGCAATAAAACTGCCTGAAAGGTCAGGTTTTATTGGTCGAGGAAGGTTTATCCCTCTGTAGGCGCTGCCGAAGGCTCGGGCCGCGTTCGGACGATCTTTTAATCTTCATGCAAACGCAGCAAGCAAATCCTCTTCAAAGGCAATCTGCGCATCCCCGGGTACCTGCGCCCGGTGCCGAGCCAGATGAAACGCCACGTCAAAACTCAACTCGCCTTCGCGCACGGGACGCAACAAGCCCTTTTCCTGCCAGCCACGCGCATAGTGATCGGGTAGATAACCGACATGTTTGCCCGACAAAATAAACGCCAGTGTGCCCTCGACCTGCTCCGAACGCGCCGAGCAGTGTTTTCCCTGAAACGGCTCATCAAACCGCAAAAACCGATACGGATGATCGACCCGGTCACAGGCCTCGATCGCGGCATCACTGGGCGCAATGTCCGTGAACAACGGATGACCCGGCGCGCAATACAAGTGCTGTGTCTCGCAGAACAACTGGCGGTAGTCGAACGCGCTTTGCACCTGCGAGAAATAGCCGATCGCCAGATCCAGCCGCTGTTGCAATAGCAAACGCTCCATTTCGCCGGGCATGGCGCTGATCAACTCGATGCGCACCGATTCATCCCGTTCCCGGAAGCGGCGGATGGCTTCGGCCACCCGTTGCAACACCGATTGGTCGACCGCTTCGGAAATACCGAGGCGCACTTCACCGATCAAACGCCCGGCGACGCCGTTGGATTGATGGCGGAAGGTTTCAATCGATTCGAACAGGGTGCGAACAGCGATCAGCAGTTGCTCGCCCTTGGGCGTAACACTGAAACCGCCCTTGCCACGGCTGCACAGGCGATAGCCGAGGCGAGTTTCCAGTTTGGCCATTTGTTGGCTGATGCTCGACTGGCTCAAGCCCAGTTCGCCTTGCGCTGCACTGAACCCGCCGCACTCGACCACCCGGACGAACAGGCGCAACAGCTGCAGGTCGACATCGTGAAGCTGCCCGAGCATCACATTACTCCGCAATAAAGTCAGGTTAATAAACTTGGAATTTTGCCAATGTATCCGAGCGCGCATTCTGTCACCACTTCCTCCGGTCAGGTGTTCGTCATGGCTCCCGTGTTCAAGCTGTGTTTTCCCGCGCTGTTGCTGTCCGTAGTCATCAATGCTCAGGCCGAGGACAAAACCCTCAATCTCTATAGTTGGGCCGACTACGTGCCGCCGCAGACCTTGCAGCGCTTCGAGCAGGAAACCGGCATCCACGTGCGCTACGACACGTTCGATAGCTCTGAGGTGCTGGAAACCAAGTTGCTCACCGGCGGTAGCGGTTACGACGTTGTCGTGCCGTCCTCCAGCGTATTGGCCCGTGGGCTGGCGGCCGGAGCACTAAAAGAGATTCCTCACGATGGACTCAAGGGCTACGCCAACCTTGACCCGGATCTGCTAAAGAAACTCGCCGCCGTTGATCCTGGCAATCGCTACGGCGTGCCTTATACCTGGGGCACGCTCGGTCTGGGCATCAACGTCGAGGCGGTAAAACAACGTCTGCCAGACGTGCCGTTGAACAGCCTCGACTTACTGTTCAAGCCTGAATATGCGAGCAAGCTCAAGGACTGCGGCATCGCGATGCTCGATTCTCCGCAGGAAGTCATCGGGCTGGCGCTGCACTACCTCGGTAAAGATCCCTACAGCACCGACAAGCAGGATCTGGCCGCCGCCGAGGCGTTGTTACAGAAACTTCAGCCATCGGTGCTCTATGTTGCGACCGGGCGCCAGATCAACGATCTGGCCAGCGGCAATGTGTGCCTGGCGCTGACGTACAACGGTGACGCGAGCATGGCGGCCGATCAGGCGCGCAAGGCCAACAAACCGTACGAAGTCGCCTACCGCATTCCAAGGGAAGGCACGCTGATCTGGCAGGACAACCTGGCGATCCCAAAAGACGCGCCCCATCCCGAGGCGGCGCGGGCGTTCATCGAGTTCATGCTGCGCCCCGATTCGGTGGCCGAACTGACCAACACACTATTTTTTGCCAACGCCAATCAGGCCGCGACACCGCTGGTTGATGCGGCGGTGCGCAACGATCCGGATATCTACCCACCGACCGACGTGCGCGAACGGCTCTACGCCGACCGCAGCATGAACCTCAAGGACATGCGTCAGCGCACGCGTCTGTGGACCACTTTCCGTAGCCATCAATAACTCATCAATAACAACAGGAGCACACCGATGGATCAGCCCATGCTCAATGACCAGGCCCTGACCCGTGACAGCCTGTTCGGCACTGCCGCCGAAAGCACCTACGCCGGGATCACCAGTTTCATGCGCCGCCGCTATAGTCGTGACTTGCGCGGTGTCGACGTGGCGGTCAGCGGCGTGCCGTTCGACACCGCCACCAGCAACCGTCCGGGCGCGCGCTTCGGGCCACGGGGGATTCGCGCAGCGTCCAGCGGCATTGCCTGGGAACGCCACTGGCCGTGGGCATTTGATCCGTTCGATCATCTGGCAGTGATCGATTACGGCGATTGCGATTTCGATTACGGCTCGCCGCACACCATCCCGGAAAGCATTGAGGCCCACGCTGAATATATTCTCAGTGCCGGCAGCGCCATGCTCACGTTCGGTGGCGACCACTTCATCAGCTATCCGCTGCTCAAGGCCCACGCACGCAAGCACGGCACGCTGTCGCTGATCCACTTCGATGCGCACAGCGATACCTGGCCGGACGAGGAGGGTAAACGAGTCGATCATGGCACCATGTTCTGGCATGCCGCGCGGGAAGGTTTGGTAGACCCGGCGCGTTCGGTGCAGATCGGTTTGCGCACCACCAACGATGATCATCAGGGCTTTCAGGTACTCGACGCCCGACAGGTGCATCGGCAAGGCTGCGAGGCGATTGTCGAGGCGATCCGGGCACGGGTGGGCGAGAACCCGGTGTACCTGACATTCGACATCGACTGCCTTGACCCGGCTTTTGCCCCGGGGACCGGAACGCCGGTGTGCGGCGGATTGAGCACCGTGCAAGCGCTGGAAATTCTCGGCGGCCTGCGCGGTATTAATCTGGTGGGCATGGACGTAGTGGAAGTTGCGCCGGCCTACGATCACGCGGAAGTCACCTCGCTTGCGGCGGCGACATTGGCCATGGAAATGCTCTGCCTCTACGCCGCCAGGCACAAAGTCGATCTCTGAAGCCCACAAAAACCTGTGTAGGAGCTGCCGAAGGCTCGGGCAGCTCCTATAGGGGATGTTTGGGCTGCAGGGCATCGTGGCATACTGCCGCGCATGACTTTCGACTCCCCGCTAAGCGCCTGGCAGCACGCCATCGAACACAAGGGTTTCATCCAGGATGAGGCTCAGGAGCATGCCGTCTGGGCGCTGCAAAAATGCCACGAAGCCTTGCACTCCGGCGCTCGTTCGATCACCGGGGTGTATTTGTGGGGGCCGGTCGGGCGCGGCAAGACCTGGCTGATGGATCAGTTCTATCAGAGCCTGCGGGTGCCGGCGCGGCGTCAGCATTTCCATCACTTCATGGGCTGGGTGCACCAACGTTCATTCCAGTTGACCGGGATCGCCGATCCCTTGCGCGCATTGGCCAAAGAGCTGGCGGCAGAGGTGCGGGTACTCTGCTTCGACGAACTGTTCGTCAACGACATCGGCGATGCGATCATTCTCGGGCGATTGTTTCAGGTGATGTTCGACGAAGGCGTGGTGGTGGTCTGTACGTCCAACCTGCCACCGGATGATTTGTACGCCGACGGCTTCAATCGCGACCGTTTCGTCCCGGCGATCGCCGCGATCAAGGCGCATATGCAAGTGGTCGCGGTGAACGGCGCCGAGGATCATCGTTTGCATCCGGGGGCGATCCAGCAGCGCTACTTTGTTGCCGCTCCCGAGGGCGTCAGTGCATTAGATGAAGTCTTTAAAGCGCTGACGTCCGGGCAATCGTCCAGCACCGAGCCGGTGCCGGTTGGCCATCGCGTGCTGAAGGTGGTGCAGGCCAGTGAAACCGTACTGTGGTGCCGTTACGCTGATCTGTGCGAGCAACCGTTTGCCGCGATGGATTTCATCGCACTGTGCGACATCTATCGGGCTATTCTTTTGAGCGACGTGCCGAACCTCAGCGCACAGAAGCGCGAAGGGCGCATCGCTCGCGGCACCGAAGACGGCGCCCAGCGGGTGATGGCGGGTGATCGTGAATTGCCGCAGTTGTCGGTTCACGACGATGGCGTCCGGCGGTTCATCGCGCTGGTCGACGAGTGCTACGACCGCAAGGTACCGCTGTACATCGAGGCACACGTGCTCATGGACGCGCTGTACACCGAGGGCTATCTGGAATTCCCGTTCCGGCGGACCCTCAGCCGTTTGCAAGAGATGCAGTTGCAGCGCTTTGCCGAAGCTTGAGTGAAGAGGGTGCATACATGACTCAGCCGCTATCCCATCATCTGCTGACCATGGCTTACCAGAATGCCTGGGCCAATCACCGCTTGGCCAAGGCATGGACGCAACTCGACGACGCAGCACTGACAGCGCCACGGGTGAGTTTCTTTCCCGGCATCCGCCTGACCCTCAATCACATCCTGACGTGCGACTGGTTCTACGTGGATGCGCTGGAGCGCGAGTTGCGCGGTGATGAGCCACACCCGGACTGTTATGTGTTTTTCAACGCTGACGAACCGTTTACCGACGCTGCTCGATTGCGCGAAGAACAGGCCCATGTAGACCGGAGGCTGATCGCTTATTGCGAGCAACTGCGCGATGCCGATCTTGGACGTATCGTGACCATCGCCCGCGATACCCCACAGCACGACAGTCGTCTGCGCATGCTTTCGCATCTGTTCGAGCACCAGATTCATCACCGTGGCCAGGTCCACGCGATGCTCAGTGATACATCGGTGGAGCCTCCGCAACTGGACGAGTTTTTCTGCGTAGGCGAGGCCGGATTACGAGCCGTGGATTTCGCTGAACTGGGCTGGACCGAGGAGCTGGTCTGGGGGCATTGATCTTTTGATTTTGCTTTTCGCATCACGCTCGCGCTAAGGTCGGAGAGCCTTTCAGCAAGCACTTTGCGCGTTGGGGCCTTTGTGTGTTTGGGGATGGAAATGGATTCCGCAGAAATTCTTGTGCTTCAAGCCAGTTACACCAATCCACTGCACGCCGAGGCCATCGGCGTGGTGCTCAATCACTATGCAGAAGACCCCATGGGCGGCGGTCACCCGATCGACCCTGAATTGCTGCGCCGGTTGCCTGAAGAACTGGCGCGGCGAGCACATGCATTCAGCGTGCTGGCGTTTGTCGGCGGCGAGCCGGCCGGGCTGGTGAACTGCTTCGAGGGCTTTTCCACCTTCGCCTGCAAGCCGTTGG
Source organism: Pseudomonas sp. LBUM1652 (assembly GCF_059716105.1). Taxonomy (NCBI): domain Bacteria; kingdom Pseudomonadati; phylum Pseudomonadota; class Gammaproteobacteria; order Pseudomonadales; family Pseudomonadaceae; genus Pseudomonas; species Pseudomonas sp. LBUM1652. The sequence continues at coordinate 3,125,766 of NZ_CP166804.1, forward strand.
TCAACGTCCACGATGTGGCGGTGATGAGCAAGTTTCGCGGTTTGGGGCTGAGTCAGAAAATGCTGCGCAAGGTCGAGGAAATCGCCCGGCAGCGCGGCTGCTGCAAGATCACTCTTGAAGTCTTGGAAGGCAATGCAATTGCGCAAAACGCCTACAGCAAGTTCGGCTTTGCGCCTGGCATGTTCGACCCGAATCACGGGCGCATGCTGTTCTGGATCAAGGATCTGCAGGCATAAAAAAGGCGCCCGAAAAGGGCGCCCAACTGTCATCTCCCCATCCTGCGCACAGTCGTGGGAGGTCCATCGGTTGCTCGATAAAAACTCAGTCGCGATAGGACTCGGTCACTTGCGCCGTCTGATCGGCTGGAACCCGGATTTCTTTCGCTTTGGCGTCGCTCGATTGCTCGCTTTGCGCGTGGTGTACCGGGAAGTTGTCGTAGTAATAGCGCATGCGTTCTGCGCCACCTTCGGCGAAGGCGCTGGTGGAACCAAGGGCGAGTAGCCCGGCAAGGATTGCAGTGGTGATTTTCATGGTGCCTCCTACTTAACAAGTGGGAGCCGTTCGTCCATGAAGCAGACTTCGGGAGGAAGTTTGTGCGGCGGGAATTAACTCGGGGTTAACACCTGCTGGAGGAGGGTTATCCCCCAACAGGTTCGGTCTTGCAGCGCTGTCAGAGCTTCCAGTCCAGACTCAACGTCACGGTTCGCGGATCGCCCCAGTACACGCCGTTGTAGAAACCGACGTTCTCGTAATACTTCTTGTCGAACAGGTTGTCGACGTTCAGCGAGGCCGAGAGGTTTTTGTCGATGGCATAGCGCGACATCAACTTGACCACGGTGTACGCGCCCTGGTTGATCCGGGTGCTTTCAGTGATGAACTTACCGGCTGCATCGCGACCGACGGGGCGTTTCGCATCGCCATAGATGCTGCTTTGCCAGTTCACCGCACCGCCCACGGTCAATGCCTGCCAGTTGCCCGGCAAACGATACGCCGTGGAAATGCGCAACAGGTTCAGCGGCGCTTTTTCATTGGTGCGCTGTTTATCGCCGTTTACCGAATGGGTGTAGGTGTAACCGGCAGTCATGTTCCAGCCGTCGAGGATTTCGCCGGAGACCTCGGCTTCGAAGCCGTTGACCTTGTTGCCCTTGCCGCCGGATTTGTAGAACTCTTCGCCAGTGGCCGGATCCGGCGGGACGGAATTGTCACGCTCGGCAACGTTCTCCTGCTTGCTCCAGAACAGCGCCGTTGCAACGTTCAGCCGCTCTTGCAGCAAGCTGCCCTTGAGCCCCACTTCGTAGTTGCTGCCAACCACCGGTTCCAGGTATTTGCGGCTGCTGTCGCGGTTGTTCTGCGGTTTGAAAATATCGGTGTAGCTGACGTAAGCGGTGTATTGCGGGGTCAAGTCGTAGAGCAGGCCGGCATAGGGGGTCCAGATGTCGTTCTGCTGCTGATGAGTCGTGTCAACGCGGGTCAGTTGCCGGTTATCGTCATAGTAGTAATCGGCATTTTTGCCTTCCCAACTGCCGTAACGACTGCCGATCACGGCATGCAAATCGTCAGTCAGGCTCAAGCGCGTGGCGATATAGCCGGCCTTTTGCCGGGTGCTGCCTCTTGAACCGGTCAAATCGCTGACGGTGTCGGGAAATTTGCCGATGTTGCCCATGTACTTCCAGTCGCGGATCTTGCCGTAATCGGCGGGAAGACTGCCGGTGAAGGTTTTCGGGGCATATGAGCGGTGTTCGGCTTCGCCATAACCGAGCATCAATTCGTGCTCGCGGCCGAGCAGCGAATAAGGACCAGAGACGTTGAAGTCATAGACGCTCATTTTCTGCGTGCCGATCATGTGCGAGGTGTAGGCGACCATGCCGCTGCGGTCAGCCTCGGGATAGCCGGCGCCGCCGTAGTAGATCTTGCCGTCGACATCGCTGGTGCGGTGGGTGTAGGCCGCTTTCACACGCCAGCCTCCCGCCAGTTCCTGATCCAGTGTGGCGAACGCGGTTTTGTCCTTGAGTGGCCAAGAGCTCCAGGACGTCGCCATGTTGGTCGAACGGCCCAGTTTTGCCTTGCTGCCGTCGGCATTCCAATAGGGCACGGTACCCCATGACGACCCTTGCACCTGTTTATCCTGATAGTCATAACCCACCGCCAGCACGGTGGAATCAGTCAAGTCTGCTTCAAGAATCCCGTAGCCGACCTCGCGTTGCAGCGCGTACTTGTCGCGGATCGACTGGCTGTCGCGATAGGCCATTACCGTGCGCCCACGCAGGCGGCCATCGAAGGCCAGCGGGCCGCCAACATCCACGTAGCTGTAGTAATTGTCGTAACTGCCGCCGCTGACCCCGGCCAGCGCCTGCCATTGCGCCGTCGGACGCTTGCGCACCATGTTGATGGTCGCCGAAGGATCGCCCGCGCCGGTGGTCAGGCCGGTTGCACCGCGAACCACTTCGATGCGGTCGTAAATGATGGTGTCGGCATCGGTCTTCATGCGATCGAAGGTGTTGAGCATTCCGTCGATCTGGAAGTTGGTGATCGAATAGCCGCGCGACGAATAGTTGACCCGATCCGAGTCAAGGTGCTGCACCACCACGCCAGTGGTCTGACCCATGGCCTCGGACAATGTACCGAGCTTGAAATCATCCATTTGCTGGCGGGTGACCACGGACACCGATTGCGGGGTTTCCTTGATCGACAGGTTCATCCGCGTCGCGGTGCTCATGGCACCGGTGGTGTAGGCGTCGGTGTTTTCGGTGTTGCTGCCAAGGCCTTGGGCGGTGACGCTGGTCGATGCCAGTTCCAACGCCGTGGCAGCAGGCTCCGACGGTTTTTCCGCTTCGGATTCCGCCAGCAGATCGGGGCTCAGTGCGGCGCCGCAGAGGCCGAGCGTGAGGGTCATGGAACGGGTAATGGGCGCGAACATCGCAGCCGACTCCTTGTCTTCGAGGGAAAAATTCCGTTTGTTCAAAGACGAAGCACAGTTCTGCGATTTAGTATCAAACGAGAAATATTGTTATTTGAAAATGTTGCAGGCATGAAAAAGGGGCCGGTTTCGGCCCCTTCGCGGTATTACTTTTGCGCGACATCCGCGGGTGCGGGTGAGGCGGGTTTCGGCTTCATCAGGCTGAAATCAATCAGCGCTCGCTGGTCAGCTTGATACGGGTCGCCGATCAGCAGTGGACGAACCTTGAAGCTGTCGCTCACCAGGCTCTTGCTGCGGTCCAGTTCATCGAAACTCAAACCGGCCATGTCGGCCCAGGTGTGGATCAGGTGCGAGCTGCTGTACGGTCGCTGCAGGTCGGCAGCGAAGTTCCAGTCATGGTTTTCCTTCCATTTCGGCGAGGCCCAGGCCATGAACGGAATGGTATACATCGGCGCCGTCGGTTTGTTTTCGTTACGCCCAAGGGTTTTGTGGCCGACCGAGTCGAACACGTCTTCACCGTGGTCAGAAAGATACAGCAGGAAACCGTTCGGATCGGATTTGGCGTAATCCTTGATCAGGCTCGACACGACAAAGTCGTTGTACAGCACGGCGTTGTCGTAGCTGTTGTAGGTCGGCACCTGGTCGTCACGCACGCCGGCCGGTACCCCGTTGCGGTCCTTGAACTTGTCGAAGGTCGGCGGATAACGGTACTGATAGCTCATGTGGGTGCCGAGCAGATGCACGACGATCAGCTTGCGCGGCGCCGCATCCGTCAGGGCCTTGTTGAACGGCTCGATCACGTCGCCATCGTACTGGGCGGCGTTCTGATTACGGTTGTTGTTCAGGTATACCTGCTCGTCAGCCTGCTCGGAGAAGGTCGTGAGCATGGTGTTGCGCTTGGTCATGGTCTGCTGGTTGGTGATCCAGAAGGTCTTGTACCCCGCCTGTTTCATCATGCTGACCAGCGAAGGCGTGGACAGGTACAGATCCGGATTTTCTTCGTCGGCGAACGTCAGTACTTGCTGCAACGCCTCGATGGTGTAAGGACGCGGGGTGACGACGTTGTCGAATACCGCCAGTTGATCCTTGAGTTTGTCCAGTTCCGGTGTGGTGTCGCGCTGGTAGCCGTACAGGCTCATGCGCTGGCGATTGGTCGACTCACCAATCACCAGCACCAGGGTCGATGGCTGATCGGCCGAGGCAGTCTTGAGGTTTTTCAGCGGCGGGATCTTGCTCGCACTGTGCAGCATGCCCTGCATGTCAGCCAGTGTGTCGAGATAACGGTGATACGCCACGGCCATTTGCCATGGCACGGCGGGCTCGATGCGGGTTTCGAACTTCTCGAAACCCTGAGCGAAGTTGCCCATGCGCAGGGTTTGCTTGACCAGCGGATAGCCGACCACCGCGATCACGATGGCGGCGGCAGCGACCATGGCGCGGCCACGGGGCATGTACACCGGGCGCAGGCGAGTCCACAGGAAATAGGCAAACGCGGTATGAGCGAGGAACGCCGGAACCATCCACCAGGCGAAGTACTGGGTCATGTACTCGCCGGCTTCGGACACGTTCGATTCGAACATGATGAAGATGACGCTCTGGGAAAACTCCTGCTGATAGATAAAGAAGTAGCCCAGGCTGGCCATCGAACAGGCCCACAGCACCAAACCGATTATGCCGGCAAGCAGTTTTGTGCGCTTGGGGAAGAGCAGCATCGGAGCCAGCCAGATCGCGCTCATCACGAACGCCTGACGGAACCCGGTGAAACCGGAGGTGCCGGTGATCTGAATCAGCAGTTGGGTAATACCCGAGAAGTACCAGAAGAACACAAACAGCCAGATAAAACCGGCCCAGTCGAAACCTGTCGCAGTCGTTTTGCTGCGTTTGAACAATGCCATTCGGCGCTCCAGCTCAATCGTTACTACCACCGCCGGGACATCCGTGAAGCCGACGAACGGAGGCCGTACGCGAGGGTACGGCCAGAATAGGGGCGGAGTATCACGAAGGGAATGTGAAAGTTTTGTTAATTACTGCCGAAGCGGCCAGAGGTGCAACATGACGGGAACAGCGTTTGCCATTCCCGGATCAGGCGGGGAGATCAGGCGTGCGGGTGGCGCTGAACAACCGGAAGCGGTTTGGGCTGAACGCCCTGGGTCAACGCGCGCAACTGCGCCAGTTCCTGCTTCAATTGGTCGCGTTCGTCCTTCAACTGGCGCAATTCATCACGACGAATCGTGACGTACAGGGTTTGTGGCGGCATTGCTGTGTGTACTGTGCCCATTGCTCACCTCGCAAATGGCGTGTCTCAACTGTAAATAGCCCCCGTTCTGGGGTGCTGACTTACTATCGGCACCAATTTTGGTTTCTTTTGCCTCTCAAGGGAACTTTTTTATTTTTCATGGTCGGTGTGTCTTCGGCACGATTCAGCGCGTTATCAGTCTGAATCGGGCACAATGCCCGGAAACTTCATCCCGACGCTCTGGACTAACCTCCATTAGTCGCGTTGGGCTATAACCTTTGACACACATTTATTTGTAGTAAGGAGCATCAGCACATGCAACTCGGGATTATTGGACTGGGCCGCATGGGCGGTAACATTGCGCGGCGCCTGATGCTCAACGGTCACACCACCGTTGTTTACGACCGCAATACCGCTTTCATCGATAACCTGGTCGCCGAGGGCTCTACTGGCGTTGCCGATTTGCCAGCACTGGTTGCCGGCCTGGACAAGCCGCGCGCGGTTTGGGTCATGCTGCCGGCCGGCGCACCGACCGAAGACACCATCGAAACCCTGAGCAACCTGCTTGAAGCCGGCGACACCATCATCGACGGCGGCAACACCAACTATAAGGATGACATTCGCCGAGCCAAGACCCTGGCCGAGAAGGGCTTGCACTACATCGACGTCGGCACCTCCGGTGGCGTCTGGGGCCTGGAACGCGGCTACTGCATGATGATCGGTGGTGACGCCGAAACCGTGCAGCGTCTCGACCCGCTGTTCGCCGCTCTGGCCCCGGGTATGGGCGACATTCCGCGCACCAAGGATCGCAAGTCCGATGACCACCGTGCCGAGCACGGCTACATCCACGCCGGTCCCGCCGGTGCCGGGCACTTCGTCAAGATGATCCACAACGGCATTGAGTACGGCATGATGGCGGCCTTCGCCGAGGGCTTCGATATTCTCAAGACCAAATCGAGCGAGCGCCTGCCGGAAGATCAGCGTTTTGACCTCAACGTGGCGGACATTGCCGAAGTCTGGCGTCGTGGCAGCGTAGTTTCCTCGTGGTTGCTCGACCTGACTGCAGACGCGCTGGCCAGCGACCCGAAACTCGACGGTTTCTCGGGTTCGGTGGCTGACAGCGGCGAAGGTCAATGGACCATCGAAGCGGCCATGGAGCAAGCGGTGCCGGTGCCGGTGTTGTCGAACTCGCTGTTCTCGCGTTATCGCTCACGTGGCCAGGGCACCTTTGGCGACAAGATTCTTTCGGCCCAGCGCTTCGGCTTCGGCGGCCATGTGGAGACACCGAAGAAATGACCCATACGATCCGCAGAAAATCCAAGGCAGAACCCGCACCACCGACCACGCTATTTCTGTTCGGTGCCCACGGCGACCTGGTCAAGCGCTTGCTGATGCCGGCGCTGTACAACCTCAGTCGCGACGGCTTGCTTGACGATGGTCTGCGGATCGTCGGCGTTGACCACAACGCCATTACCGATGAAGCCTTCGCGCAAAAGCTTGAAGACTTCATCCGTACCGAAGTGGCGGCGAAGGTCGGCAAGGGCGATCAGATGCTTGATCCGGCCTTGTGGGCCAAGCTCGCCAAAGGTATCAGCTACGTCCAGGGCGACTTCCTCGACGACAGCACTTATTCAGCCCTGGCGGCGAAAATCGCCGACAGCGGCACCGGCAATGCGGTCTTTTACCTGGCTACTGCTCCGCGTTTCTTCAGCGAAGTGGTGCGTCGTCTCGGCGCCGCCAAACTGCTGGAAGAGACCCCTGATGCGTTCAGAAGGGTGGTGATCGAGAAGCCGTTCGGCTCCGATCTGCAAACCGCCGAAGCGCTGAACGCCTGCCTGCTCAAGGTGATGTCCGAGAAGCAGATCTATCGGATCGACCATTACCTGGGCAAGGAAACCGTGCAGAACATTCTGGTCAGCCGGTTCTCCAACAGCCTGTTCGAAGCCTTCTGGAACAACCATTACATCGACCATGTACAAATCACCGCCGCCGAAACCGTCGGCGTAGAAACCCGTGGCAGTTTTTACGAGCACACGGGCGCACTGCGTGACATGGTGCCTAATCACCTGTTCCAGTTGCTGGCCATGGTCGCCATGGAACCGCCGGCGGCGTTCGGCGCCGATGCCGTGCGTGGCGAGAAGGCCAAAGTAGTCGGCGCGATTCGCCCATGGACTGTTGAAGAGGCGCGCGCCAACTCAGTACGCGGCCAGTACAGCGCTGGTGAAGTCGGCGGTAAAGCGCTGCCCGGTTACCGCGAAGAGGCCAACGTCTCGCCCGACAGCAGCACTGAAACCTACGTCGCATTAAAAGTGATGATCGATAACTGGCGTTGGGTCGGCGTGCCGTTCTACCTGCGTACCGGCAAACGCATGAGCGTGCGTGATACCGAGATTGTCATCTGCTTCAAACCAGCGCCCTATGCGCAGTTCCGCGATACCGAAGTCGACGAGTTGCAGCCCACCTACCTGCGCATCCAGATTCAGCCCAACGAAGGCATGTGGTTCGACCTGCTGGCGAAGCGGCCAGGGCCGGCGCTGAACATGGCCAACATCGAGCTGGGATTTGCCTACAAGGATTTTTTCGAGATGCAACCGTCGACCGGCTATGAAACGCTGATCTACGACTGCCTGACCGGCGATCAGACGCTGTTTCAGCGCGCCGACAACATCGAGAACGGCTGGCGTGCGGTGCAGCCGTTCCTCGATGCGTGGCAGCAGGATGCGAGCATGCAAACGTATGCTGCCGGTGAAGACGGCCCGCAGGCTGCCGAAGATCTACTGACTCGCGATGGTCGCGTCTGGCACGGCCTCGGATGAGTAAACCGATCCGTTTTCTCCTGAGCGACATGGACGGCACGTTGTTGCTGCCCGATCACACACTGAGCCAGCGCACCATCGACGCGGTTCGTTCGTTACGCGAGGCCGGCGTGCTGTTCAGCCTCGCCACCGGGCGCCCGCCGAAAGCGATGTTGCAGCAGATTGAAGCCTTGGGCGTCGACCTGCCAACTGCGGCATTCAATGGCGGCACAATCGTCAATCCGGACGGCAGTTTGCTGGTTGCGCATTACCTGCCCGCGACGACCGCACTGATTGCTCTGGCGACGTTCGCTGACCAGCCAGACGTCGAAGTGTGGGTGTTCAGTGGCGGCGACTGGTTGGTCAAAGACCCGCATGGGCCGATGGTGTTGCGTGAGCAGCACGGTCTCGGCTATCCGCCAGTCGTGGTTGAGAGCTTTGAACCGTACCTGGAGCGCATCGACAAGATTGTCGCGACCAGCAACAACACTGAGTTTCTGATCGAACTGGAAGCGCGCCTGTTACCGAAGGTCAACGGCATGGCGCAGGTCTCGCGTTCACAGCCGGTGTATCTCGACGTCACGGCGCTGGAGGCCAACAAGGGCACGGCGCTGGCAACCATTGCCGCGCATCTCGGCATCCCGTTGGAACAGACGGCGGCGATTGGCGATGGTGGCAACGACCCGGCGATGTTCCATTGCGCGGGACTGTCGATTGCCATGGGGCAGGCGGAAGAGGCGGTGCGGCGTCAGGCGGATGTTGTCACCGGTTCAAACACCGAAGACGGCGTGGCTCAGGCCATCGAGAAATACATCCTGCCGCGCTGACCTAACCGGAAAACCCAATGTGGGAGCGAGCCTGCTCGCGAAAGCGGTGTGTCATTCAACGAATCCGTTGTCTGTCACTCCCTCTTCGCGAGCAGGCTCGCTCCCACTGGTTTATTTGGTGTTGATCAGAGCCAGAAGCTAACGGCGTACCAGCCGAGCAGGCCCATCACGATCGTGTACGGCAACGCCATCCAAACCATCCGCCCATAAGACAACCGCACCAACGGCGCAATGGCCGAGGTTAACAGGAACAGGAACGCCGCCTGACCATTCGGTGTGGCCACGCTCGGCAGGTTGGTACCGGTGTTGATCGCAATTGCCAGCGTCTCGAAGTGCTCGCGGCTCATGTGCCCGGCCAGGAACGCCTGTTTCACTTCGGTGATGTAGATGGTCGCGACAAACACGTTGTCGCTGATCGCCGACAGCAGACCATTGGCGATAAACAGCATGCCCGGTTGTTGATCGACCGGCAGTGCCAGCACCCACTCGATCAGCGGTGCAAACAGCTGTTGATCATGAATCACCGCCACCACGGCAAAGAACACTACCAGCAACGCGGTAAACGGCATGGCGTCCTTGAATGCGCTACCGAGACGGTGCTCGTCAGTGATACCGGTAAACGCGGTGATCAACACGATTACCATCAAACCGATCAAGCCAACCTCAGCAACGTGAAAGGCCAGACAACCGATCAGAATCAACGCCGCGGCGCCTTGCACCAGCAGCGCCGCGCGCTGACGCGAGGTGCGCTCGGCATTATCTTCGGCCGCGTAATTGGCCAACACGGCGCGAACGTTGTCCGGCAGCAGCGTGCCGTAACCGAACCAGCGCAGTTTCTCCAGCAATACGCAAGTCACCAGGCCGGCTGCCAATACCGGCAAGGATACCGGCGCGACTTTCAGGAAAAACTCTGCGAAGTGCCAACCCATTTCATGGCCGATCAGCAGGTTCTGCGGCTCACCAACCAAGGTGCATACACCACCGAGCGCGGTACCGACCGCGCCATGCATCAGCAGGCTCCGCAGGAACGCGCGAAACTGTTCCAGATCCTCGTGGTGCAAGGTCGGCAGATGTTGGTCATCGCTGAACCCGGCGTCCTGGCGCGGATCGTTGCCAGACGCCACCCGGTGGTAGACCGAATAAAAACCCACGGAGGCGCTGATGATCACGGCGGTGACCGTCAATGCATCGAGAAATGCCGACAGAAATGCCGAGAGAAAGCAGAACATCAGCGCCAGCGCCGCTTTCGAACGCACGCCCAACAACAGCCGCGAGAACAAAAACAGCAGCAGATCCTTCATGAAATAGATGCCGGCGACCATGAACATCAGCAGCAGGATCACGGGGAAGTTGTGTACCAGCTCATCGTAAAGCGCCTGCGGCGTGGTCATCTTCAACAGCAGGGCTTCGATCAGCAACAGTCCGCCGGGCATCAGCGGATAGCACTTGAGGGCCATGGCCAGAGTGAAGATGAACTCGATCACCAACAGCCAACCCGCCGCGACCGGACCTGCGGTGAACAGCACGAGCGCGTTGAGGATCAGGAAGCCAACGATGGTCGCCTTGTACCAGCGTGGCGAATGCCCGAGAAAATTTTGCGCGAACGCCTGGGCCATTGAACCGGACATCGGTTGCTCCTTGTTTTAAGAAGCGCGCAAGTTGCCGGATGTGTCGAGGAAGATCAAGCTCTCAGGGATTCAGATACCGCACAACCATTGCCCGGTAGTTGCCATCCAGCGAATAGCCGCCAACCACAATTGCGCCGTCCGTTTGCACCGCCAGTGAGTTGGCCGTGTCGAGACTGCGTCCCAGCCGTGTGCGCAGCCATCCGCAGCCTTGGCCGAAGTTCGGGTCCAGACTGCCATTTGCGCAGTAGCGGGCGACGACGAAATCAGCTTCCATCCCACCAATCGTTGCACCTACGGCGATCATGCGACCGTCGGCCATGCGTTGGGCGGCGCTCCACTGGCAGCCGCTGGGACCGATTTCCAGGAGTTGCGGCTGGCCGTTGTTGCGATGCAAGTCCGGGCGGCCATTGGGATGCAGACTGAACGCCAGGCAGCGGATCGGATCGCGGCTGCTGCCAAAGCAGTGCAGCGTGTTCGTGGACTCAAGAACCTGACTGACCTGGGCACTTTGACCGTTGGCAGTGAACGCCATGAAGCCGTCCACCGCAAAACGTTCGTCAAGACGCCCATCGGGCAGGTAACGGGCCAACAGGCCTTGCTGAGGAAAATCGATTGATCCTGCTACCACGATTCGCCCATCTTCCTGAAGCAGCAGGCTATTGAGCCAGGTATTGAGCAGCAAGTGACGGATCATCACGAAGCCACGGCCGTTGAAGGTTTCATCCAGGCTGCCGTCGGGTTTGAGGCGAATCAACATCCCGGCATGGTCGGCCAGTTCGAAGTGATGGTTGGCAATCAACAGAATGTGGCCATCGTCCTGTACCGCAAAGTCGCAGGCTTCGGCACCGGGCACGCCGGGCGGGAGCCAGGTGTCGCGGGTGCCCATCGACAAATCGCCCGGCAGGCGCACCACCTGACGACCATTGTCACCAAAGATTTGCTCCGGATTGCCTTGCGCATCGAACAGGGCGAGGGCGGGCAGGGTGCGATGGCTGTTTTCATAATGCAGGCCAGCCAGCAGGATTCGCCCGTCGGGCAGTACCTGCACTTTACTGGCCATGGCTTCGAACCCATGCGCAAAGGTGTCGATAACGCTGCCCTGTTGGCCGAAGGACAAATCGGCGGAGCCATCCGCGAGCAGCCGCGCAAGGCCGAATCGGCTGCCTGCGGCCACCCCGACTTTGGCCGCCACCAGAATCCGGCCCTGCGCATCGAGCGCAACATCCTGAGTCAGGCTGGACAAACTACCCGCGAAATACACTTGAGCGACGCCGTTGACGGCAAACGTTTTGTCGAGTTGACCGGCATCGTTCGATAACGATGGCAGCGCAAAAGCGTTCAGAGTGGACATGCACGCATCTCCTTGCGAGTAGACCTATACCGGGAACCGGGCGGGTACTGCATGAGCGGAACATTCAACCCCTGAACAAGAGGAAGTACAACTGTTAGAACTAACAGGTGGAGGGTCACACTGTGCCAGAACAGTGTCTTTTTGAACCAATAGCGAGCCTGCCAAGCAATTATGCTGGGACCCGTTACGGAAAGTTGTACAGAAGTGCGGATGAAAAAATAGAAAGAGCAACTAACAAGAGGAGGGCGGATGACTTGAACATCATCCGCATCACCCGGCTATTAGTGTGGCATCGACCAGGATTGCAGCGTGTAACCTTCATCGCTCAGTTCGGCGCGGGCTTGCTGCAGAAGTTGCTCAAGCTGTGCCGGATCAGAGTAGGCGCTGCTTGGAATCTGTTTACGACCTATATGGGAATTGGTGCGATCAATCACGGTCAGGCTCAGTTCGCCATTGCCGTCTTGAGGCGCCCAGGCCACGCACTGGAAAGGTTTGAACGCGTGGTTGGCAATCAAAAGAGCTTCGTTGATACGGAGCGGGGCGGTCATGGGGTCTTCTCTCTGTCGTGCCCAATCAAATGATGTGCCGTCGGTTGGGCTTACCGTGCGGCTGGTTACTTGTACTGATGCACGCAACCGGGGAGCAGGTCACACCTGAAACAAAGAAATTTCAACTTTCTTTCGTTTACCGGCTTGTCCGGGAGTTTTTGAAAGCTTGGTGAAAGCTCTGTAAGAGGAAGTAAGTCGATAGCTAACTAACAACCGAGCCACTTATAACGAGTTTGCCTGCACACCTATAAGCAATTGATACAAGGCGCTGTCAAAATCTTGCTAATGTTACAGCCAGGTCTGCCAAATGACTGTTTTTACAATCATTTCCTATAATTTGACGCCAAGGAACAGTCATGAGCGAAGCGCCTGCGTTACGACGTTTATTGGTAGTCGATCCGTGTGACGACTGTCATCGACTATTGCCCGGTTTGCGTGCGGTGGGATGGGATGTCGACAGTTGTACGCTGGAAAACGCTGCCGACCGCACCTGTGACGTCGGCCTTCTGCGTTTGCAGCCGTTTCACCTGGAACGTCCCGAAGCCGTCAAGGAACTGATCAGCCGCAGCGGCACTGAATGGATCGCTGTGCTCAATCAGGAAGTCCTGCGTTTGCAGAATGTTGGTGACTTCGTTTGCGAATGGTTTTTCGATTTTCACACCTTGCCGTTCGACGTCTCGCGGGTGCAAGTCACCCTCGGCCGCGCCTTCGGCATGGCGCGCCTGCGTGGCCAGGGCACGATCCATGTGGATCAGCCCGAGCACGAACTGTTGGGCGACAGCAAACCGATCCGCGAGCTGCGTAAATTGCTGAGCAAACTGGCGCCCACCGAATCGCCGGTATTGATCCGCGGCGAAAGCGGGACCGGTAAAGAACTGGTCGCGCGCACGCTGCATCGGCAGTCTCAGCGCCACAGCAAGCCGTTTGTGGCGATCAACTGCGGCGCTATTCCCGAGCATCTGATTCAGTCCGAGTTGTTCGGCCACGAAAAAGGTGCATTTACCGGCGCTCATCAGCGCAAGGTCGGGCGCATAGAAGCGGCCAACGGAGGCACACTCTTTCTCGATGAAATCGGTGATCTGCCGCTGGAGCTGCAAGCCAATCTGCTGCGTTTTCTTCAGGAAAAACACATCGAGCGGGTCGGTGGCAGTCAACCGATCCCTGTCGATGTCCGCGTTCTGGCGGCGACCCACGTCGACCTCGAAGCGGCGATCGAGAAGAAGCGTTTTCGCGAAGACCTGTATTACCGGCTCAACGTTCTGCAAGTGGTCACGGCGCCGTTGCGAGAGCGCCATGGTGATCTGTCGATGCTGGCCAACCACTTTTCCCACTTTTATAGCCACGAAACCGGGCGTCGGCCGCGCAGTTTCAGTGAAGATGCGCTGATTGCGATGGGCAAACATGACTGGCCGGGCAATGTGCGTGAACTGGCCAACCGCGTTCGTCGCGGCTTGGTTCTGGCTGAAGGGCGGCAGATCGAAGCACGTGATCTGGGGCTGATCAGCCAGCACTCGATCGCCACGCCTATGGGCACGCTTGAGGACTACAAGACCCGCGCCGAACGCCAGGCGCTTTGCGATGTGTTGAACCGGCACAGTGACAACCTCAGCGTTGCGGCAAAAGTGCTCGGCGTTTCCCGGCCGACGTTTTACCGTTTGCTGCACAAGCACCAGATCCGCTAGGGCGGGAGCATGGAAAAGGCCCGCTGCGATCATCTCGCAGCGGGCCTTTTTCATGTCCTGACGCTTAGAAGTAGTACGGGAATTTCAGGCTGAAGGAAAAGTCCGGGGCATCGTCCGTCAAGCCGATGGACAGGTTGGGCACGATGGTCAGGTTGTCGGTGGCCGCAATGGTCATGCCGACGTTGAAGTAACCGGCGTTGGCGTCACTGGACACCACCGATTGCCAATCGCCGCCATCCTGTTTCAGCTTGCTCTTGCGCTGTATCAGGTCAGACATCGAGAACGACATACTCATCTTCTCATTCAGCGCAAAAGCAATACCTGCACCGATCTGGAAGCTGTCGCCGATCTTCACCTTGCCCGGGTTTTTCTGGTTGACGGTGGAGCTGATGTCGTCGAACGACTCCTCCAGATTATGGGTGTAGGACAGGCTGCCGAACAGCACGGCCGGGTCGAACGTCTTGACCAGCGAGATGCCGGGGGTGACCGACCAGACACCATTGCCGGTGGGCAGGGTGTCAGGCACGAACAGGTTCGAGTTGGCGTCGGTCTGGCGCAGCTTGATGCCGAACGGGTCCTTGCCGGTGGGGGCCTTGACGCGCAAGGTCACCACGGCGTCCGGGGTATTGACCGACTCGTCGAGGAACTTGTAGGCGATGCCGAAGTTCACGTCACCGATGGTTGGATCGCGGTCGACGTCCTGTTCGGTGGTGACGTTGGAAGCGCCGCCATTGCCGCCGCCGGATTGATAAGTCGAACTGCGGTAGACCACCGGCACGTTCAAGTCGAATTGCCAGCGGTTATCGAAGTTGTAGCGGCCGGTGAGATCGAGCGTCCAGGTGTCCGCCTTGATCCGGTCCAGGTTGATATTGCCGAGGAAGATCGAATCCAGCGCCAGGAACCCGTTGAGGATCAACTGGCGGGTGTCGTAGCGCGAATAAGTGATGCCGGTTTCAACGCTGAATTTGCCGCCGCCAAAGAAGCCACTGGCCTCGTCATAAAGGTTGGAGACACTTTGCGCCGGTTGCGAATCATCGGCCAGCGACTGCCCGTAGGAAGCGCCACTGCCCCCGGCAGCGCCCCCCGACGCGGCTGCGGCCCCGGTACCGGTGGCCACTTTCGGATTGCCTTTCATGTCGGACGGCGACTTGGCCAGACGTTTGGGTGGCGGAGCGGAGGGTTGATCTTCAACCTGGCGGACTCGCTGCTCGAGTACCGCCAAGGCTTTTTGTTGTACTTCGTATCGTTGCTTAAGCTCCAGAAGTTCCTGTTTCAGAGCTTCTAAATCGGCGTCAGGTGCAGCTTGCAGCATCGTCGCCGGTAGAAGAGCGCTCAAACATACAGCAGCGCGCAGTGATACTGATCGATACATGAATAAGCCGTCCCTTTAAGCCCAATGATCGAGACTCAGCGTAGTTCAATATCCGATATTGCGTAGTGCCCTGAGCTGAGTCAGGTTGCAGTCCAGTGCACCGGCGCTCATACCGTTATTGTTCAGTACAACGTTGAGTTGGGTCATGTTGTTGACCACGTTGGCACTGCCGAGCAGGCGGGTGTTTTGTAGCAATCCACCTTGGGCGACTTGTTGCAGGGAGCTGCCCTGATTGCCGGACGCCTGAATGGCCATTTGAACGCCACTGCCAGTGGCAGAAACCGCCACGCTGCCGGCGGCGTTGCTGCCTCCGATGGTTTGTCCGGCCATCAAGGCTTGACCCTGAGCGGGCATTAGCGCCGGTGCCTGTTTGGCTTCGGAGACATTGATCGCGACGTTGTTGTAAGCCGTGTTGCTGTCGCCGGCGGCGCGCACGCTTTGTGTCACGCCCTGGCTGCTGTCGAGGCCGGCGCCACCGGTAATCGTGCCGGTACCCGCCGCGAGGGCATTGCCGCTGCCATGTTCCTTGATTGTCTGGACATAGAATTCTGGTTTGACCGTTGCGGCCTGAAGTTGCATCGAGGTCGATGCGCCGATCAAATCACCACTGGCGTTGCGCCAGGTACTGCTCATGACAATGCCGAAGCTGATGATCCGCCCCGGCATGACATAACGACCGCGTAGCTCGGCGAGCTCCTGGTCCTTTATTTCTATAGGTTTGAATCCTGCATTGGCATAGCCTGACGCACTCGCTGCCAGGCAGGCGGCGACCAGCCAGTATGAGGTTTTCATTTGCTGCTCCCGGGACATCCAGTCCCATTCTTTATAATCGGCGATTAAAAGAAGTCGCTCTGTATGAACCCGAAATCCATCAATTCAGCATCTTTGACCGGGTTGAAGCCATCCAGCTTGTTCTTGGCCGTCAGCGGTGTCGGCGGGCTGCGCAAGGCATTGGCCTTGTCGTATCCGGGACCGACGATGGCAAAGACAATGCCGTTCCAACCTTTGACAAAGTCACCATGGCTGTAGCGTTTGTGCCCTAGAACCGGGTCTCCGATGTAAACCCAATCCTTGTCCGCACGCTGCAACACCACGAAATGCTTGTAGCCGCGAATGTCCATCAGTACCACCACCGGAATCGTGATTGCGTCTAGCTTCTCCGATGGAATCTTGTAGCCCCTGGCGCGCATGCCGATGCTTTCTATGTAGCGCTTCATGTCGAGCATGGAGAAACCCTGAGTACGAACAAGGTCCTGGTCAGCGTGGACCAGCATGCCTTTGATGATGTGCTCCTCATCGACGTCGAGCCAATAAGCCTGGCGTAACACCGTGGCCAGTGCGGCGGCACCGCAGCTGAAATCGGTTTTCTGTTCGACAATGTCGGCAAACTTGCGCTCACGAATGCTTTGCACGTGCTTGTAGACCAACACGCCACCCGGCAGGGCGGCCACTGGCATCTGGGCGGCCTGAGTCAGGCCGGACAGGCAAAGTAAAGCGAGAAGGGCAGTCTTACGCATGATCGATACGCCTTTGCGGACTGAGGAAAAGCCCCGTTTCCGGGGCTTTCGTTTCGATCGCGTTACATGCAGGCTTTGCAACCTGCGGCGATGGACAGCGAGTTGCTTTGTTGGTTACCCACACCAGCGGCGTTGTTGTAACCAGCGTTACCGGAGAAGTTGTTACCAACGTTGGAGACGTTTGCGTTGTTGGTCACAGGGTTTTTCCAGCCGTCTGGGGTCAGCACTTGTTGCGTGGTTACGCCAGCGAGACCGAAGATGCCCACAGCTTCGAAGGTTGCTTTCTGGTCTTTGCTGCCGCCATAGCCGCCGTTACCGCGGTCGTTGCCGCCATAACCACCATGGCCTTTATCACCTTCGATGGTAGCCTTGCCAACTGCAGCGAACGCGCCGGCAGCGGCGATGGTGCCAGTGAGGGTTTCTTTTTTGTAGACTTGAGTGCCGTTGTTGGACACCACAAGGCCTGTGGAGCTTTGGTTCGCAGCAGCAGCGGCGTTAGCTACACGACCACCCGATACAGCAATAGCCAGGTTGTTTTTCTGTTGGTTGAAGTTGCCGGCACTGTTGTTCACACCAATGTTGCCGGAACCGCCGTTACCCACGTTGTTGAGGTTGGCGTTGTTGGTTGTCGAGTAGTTGGCAACCGCGTTGTTGTTGTTGACCTGGGTGGCGCTGGAAACGGCCACGGCAGTGCCGAAGATGAAGCTTTCGTCAGCGGTAGCCAATGCAGCGGCGTTGTCTTGCTGGTTGCCATCACCGGCGGTGTTGTTCATGCCGACGTTGCCGTTGGTGCCGTTTGCCGAGTCTCTGACGCTGGCATCATTTTTGGTGCCTTGGTTGCCGACCAGGTTGCCATCGCTGTTTTGGGTGTCGAGTACGGCAGCCCCGGCGCCAGCGCCGATTTGCAGCAGTTGTTCTAAAGTTGGCCCTTTAGGCCCGTGATTATTGCCGTGCCCATTACCATGATCGTCATCACGACCGCCTGCCTGTGCTGCGATTGCCATCACTGCTGCAAGTGCGAAAACCAGTGGTTTGAGAGCCATTGTAGGTTTCATGGTGTTTCTCCGTGCTTATTAGTTGGTTAAGTGTTGGTACTTTCTAATTGCACTGCTTTTTATTTGGGTCAGTCTGCGACCCGGATGCTCAGGGTGTTAGCCATACGGTTCCCCACCCCGGCACTCTGGTTCACCTGGATTACCCCTCGGCTGCCGGTGAAGGCCTGATCACTTGTCGTGACCTGGCGACTGCCGATTGAGGTACCAGTTGCTCCTGAGCTCGGTAAAAACGCCACGTTCTGTTGCGAAAGGGCGCTGTCATCAACGCTCTGCGGGGCAGCACTGATGCTGACGCGCGTCACGTTGGCCATCTGGTTGTTGGCCCCGGCGCCCTGGTTCACGCCCAGAATCCCGTTGCCGTTACTGAAAGAGTTGCCGCCAATGGTTGCGCTGGCATTCGTCGAGGGATTGGCCGGAGTATCGATCCGCTGCCTGACGTTGGTGGTGGCGCTGGCCGAGGTGCCGATGGCGATGGCCTTGGTGTTGGTCTGTTGCATCTGGTCGCCGGCGGCCTGGTTGACGTTGTAATTGCCGCGGTACTGGATGCCGGTGTCCTGAATGTTCGCGTTGTTCACTGAGCCGGGGTCGGCCATTGCGTGGGTGCAGCCGAGAAGGGCGAGCAGCACAAGGGTGCGATTCATCTTATTGGCCTCCAGCCATGCGGGTTAGCGGAGCAAGGCCGGAGCTCATTGCGCGATTGACGGTGTTGGAGATCGAACCGCCAGCGCCGCCGCCGTGACCGCCGTTCATGCCGGGCATGCCGTTGGGGTTGGTGAGGGTGTTCATGCCCGGCATGTTTGCCGTCGGCGTAGTGATGTTGCCGCGAATCGAAGAGCCGCTGGCGACACTGGCAAAGTCACCGTCGTTGAGTTCGGTGCTGTTCATCGCTTGGTTGATGCGCGCCGAAGGGTTGGCGTTGACGGTCGTTGGGTAGGGGTCTTTGCCGCCGCTGCGACCAATAGGGATAGGCTGTACATCGCGGTTGAGGACGATAACGCCGTTGCCTTCGGCCTGAACGTTGAAACTGAGGATTGTGCTGGCTGCTGATCCGATCAGCAGAAGGCAGGTCAAGCTTTTATTGAAGTTCCCCACGGCGGCAATTCCTTCTTCAGTGGGCTGGCCCTAGTCAGCGTTGGGAAGGAAAGAGCGAAAGCTGTGCCGCTTTTTGATTGTTGCGCAATATCAATGAGTTAAGGCGAAGTCGGGCATGCCTGATGCGCAAGCTGTTTCATTGTTGAAACACGTACAGGATTGCCGACCGGTCTATTGGCTGAGCAATGCTCTGGAACAAGGGTTTGCGGCGGGGTGTTTCAACGGCGTAACAACCGGTGTGACAAAGCGATGAATGCCGTTGAAACGGGCACTTTGCACTCACGCGAGTGTTTCAGGAATGGACACTTTTGCCCCAAAGCAGGGGTAAACAGTGGGGAAGTTGGGCCGAATGCCCTTACTCGTCCAGCAAAGTCGCCACAGCGGCAAAGGCTTGCGTCTGGCGCTCGGACCAGTCGCCCTGAATGATCTGGAACGGCTGTCGATGTTGCTCAAGCCAGTCGCGAGTGGCTCGATAGAACCCAAGGCGCTCATCCAGATCCGGCTGGCAGCGCTGGCCGTCATCGGTCCAGTCGATCTGTTCCGGAGACAGCAAAAGATGCAGATCGTAATGTCGCGCCAGCAATTGTGGCTCAAGCCACGACGGGCAGTCGCCAAACAGGGTCTGGCTCCAGAGGATGTTGCTCAGCAGGTGGGTGTCGAGAATCAGCAGCGACGGCTTTTGCGCTCGCGCCTGATCTTCCCATTGCAGCTGGCCGCGGGCGATCTCGGGAATGTCCGCCAGACAGGTGTCACGGGGATTCTGCTCGATGAACCAGCGCACATACTCGTCCACCCGCAGTCCGCCGAACCGTTGCTGAAGGCCTGCCGCCAGCCAGCTCTTGCCGGTGGATTCGGGGCCGGTCAGAACCACGACCTTCAAGTACGCAACGCCGGATCGGCGCGCCATTCGCGCCAGCCCTGAATCGCAATCAGCGTAAACAGTGCATACAGGGCGGCAGTCAGGTAAAGCCCCTTGTAGAGGAACAAGCCGACAAAAATCACATCAAGCACAAACCACAGTGCCCAGCATTGCAGGCGTTTTTGTGCCATCCATAACTGCGCGACCAGGCTGAAACCGGTGAGCGCGGCGTCCAGCCACGGTTGCGCGGCGTCAGTCCAGTGGGCCATGGCCGCCCCGAGCAAGACACTGCCGACAGCGCCAACACTCAGGCCAAGCAACACCGAACGAGTATCCAGGCGCGTCACCTCCCGCCCGTCATGCATCGTCCCCGCACGCGTCCACTGCCACCAGCCGTAGAGTTGCAACGCGGCGTAGATTACTTGCAGCAACATGTCCGAATACAGCTTCACTTCAAAGAAGATCCAGCTATAGAGCAACACCATGACCAGCCCGATCGGCCAGCACCACGGATTCTGTTTGACCGTCAGCCACACGGCGATCACACCGAGAGCGGCGGCAAACAGTTCAAGCCCGGACATGGGGGTTCCTTGGGGGAGTTGAAGACGGGGGCGGATTGTACCGAGAAAACCTGTGGGAGTGAGCCTGCTGAAAATTTAGCTCGCTCCCACAGGTTATGTGTTACACGCGGAACTGGCGCAGCAGGCCGTTGAGTTGCTCGCTCAATTGGCCGAGCCGAACACTGGCGACACTCGACTGCTCCGCCGCCAGCGCCGTGCTGTGAGACAAACCGGCCGCTTGCGTGACATTCTGATTGATGTCCTCGACCACATGCGCCTGTTGCAGTGTGGCACTGGCAATTGACGCATTCAGGCCATTGAGGTTGCGCAGTGCCTGGCCGATGGCATTCAGGCTTGCACCCGCCAGCCCGGCCTGTTCAATGGTCAATTGCGAAGCTTTGCTGCTGTCGCCGATCACCTTGACCGCCGCCTCGGAGTGGTTTTGCAGGCGCTCGATCATCGACTGGATTTCCGCCGTCGACTTCTGCGTACGCTGTGCCAGCAAGCGCACTTCATCCGCGACCACGGCAAACCCTCGGCCCTGTTCGCCAGCCCGTGCCGCTTCAATGGCCGCGTTGAGCGCCAGCAGATTGGTCTGCTCGGCAATCGAGCGAATCACTTCCAGCACACTGCCGATCTGGGTGCTTTCGGCGGCAAGGGTACGAATCACTTCCACCGCCTGATCAATGGTGCCGGACAGCTTGTCGATCTGTTGCAGGCTGCCGTCGATGTTGATCTGACCCTGTTGCGCCTGCGCCTCGGCGTCACGCATTTCAGCGGCCGCATGTTCGGCGTTTTTCGCCACATCCTGCACGCCGTAGGTCACCTCGTTGATTGCGGTGGCCACCAGTTCCATCTGTTGCGATTGCTGCTGGCTGCGTTGCTGAGCCTGGGAAGCATCATTGCCCAGTTCGCTGGACGACTGGCCCAGCGCACTGGCCGACACCTGCAACTCGCCAATCACTCCGCGCAATTTGGCGGTGAAAGCGTTGAAGTGATGTGCGAGCTCCGTGACTTCATCCTTGCCGTGGGTATCGAGGCTGCGGGTGAGGTCGCTTTCGCCGCTGGCGATGTTGGCCATGGCGTTCACGGTTTCCTGCAACGGGCGCACGATGCTGCGCGCGATCATGATGACCAGCAATGCCATGATCAGGGCAATCACCAGGCCGATCACCGTCGCCTTGATCATCTGGCCCTGAAATTCGGCCTGCACATCATCGACATAAACACCGGAACCGAGCACCCAGCCCCAAGGCTCGAACAGTTTCACGTAGGAGGTTTTAGCCACTGGCTCACTGGCGCCCGGTTTCGGCCACCGGTAATCGACCATGCCGGCGCCTTTGCTCTTGGCGATGGCGACCATTTCGTTAAACACGGCAAAACCATCCGGATCGCGGATCGCCGAGAGATTCTGGCCTTCAAGCTTGGGATTGGTCGGGTGCATGACCATGACGGGCGTGAGGTCGTTGATCCAGAAATAGTCGCTCTGGTCGTAACGCAGGCCCCGAATGGCGGTGAGTGCCTGTTTCTGCGCGGCTTCCTTGGTCAGGGTGCCAGCTGTTTCCAGATCGTGGTAGTACGTCAATAAACCACTGGCGGTCTGCACCACGTGCTGGGTTTTCTGGGCCTTGGCTTGATACAGGTCGTCGTGAATCTGCTTGAGCATCAACACGCCCAAGGTCAGCAACATGACCACCGCCACAATCAAGATGAGCCACAAGCGTCGGCTGATCGACACACTGCGCAAGCTGTTCATAACGCTGTCACTCCGGATTCTTTTTCTTGTAATAAACGACCGCCAGCATCCAACCACGATTCCGTGGGCGGGCATACGCGACCCAAGTCGTATAACGCGGCAGCGCTATTAAGGCTTGTCTGTTAGGATTTCGGCCCCGCGCGTGAGAACCTGAATCCAAGTTGCTATTTCACGGAATTTTGACTGTTTCGTGTGGATCCTGTGTGCGCGGAATCGGTACAGCAACAACCAGCTACGCTGATCGCAGTGAACGAAAGAAAAATACTATCGGGGCATGCCGGCGTGCATCGCTCTTTGGGGGATTGATGGATCTTTGGATGGCCTTGCAGGCACTGATACTAGGCGTTGTAGAAGGGCTGACGGAGTTTTTGCCCATTTCCAGTACCGGACACCAGATCATCGTTGCCGACTTGCTCGATTTCGGCGGCGAACGAGCCATGGCGTTCAACATCATCATCCAGCTCGGCGCGATCCTCGCGGTGGTCTGGGAGTTTCGTCGCAAGATTCTCGATGTGGTGGTTGGCTTGCCGACGCAACCCAGCGCGCGGCGTTTCACCGCCAACCTGCTGATCGCTTTTCTGCCCGCCGTGGTGCTGGGCGTGATCTTTGCCGATCTGATCCACGAGTACCTGTTCAACCCGATCACAGTCGCTGCTGCGCTGGTGGTGGGCGGCATCATCATGTTGTGGGCTGAGCAGCGTCAGCATGAGGTGCACGCGGAAACGGTCGATGAGATTCGCTGGACGGACGCGCTGAAAATCGGTTTCGCCCAGTGCCTGGCGATGATTCCCGGCACGTCGCGTTCCGGCTCGACGATCATTGGCGGCCTGTTGTTCGGTCTGTCGCGCAAAACAGCCACCGAGTTTTCGTTCTTCCTCGCGATGCCGACCATGGTCGGTGCTGCGGTTTACTCGGGCTACAAGTACCGCGATCTGTTTGTGCCGGCGGACTTCCCGGTGTTTGCCATCGGGTTCGTCACCGCGTTCATCTTCGCCATGATCGCCGTGCGTGGGTTGCTCAAGTTCATCGGCAGCCACAGCTATGCGGCATTTGCCTGGTACCGGATCGTGTTCGGCCTGGTCATTCTGGCGACGTGGCAGTTTGGCTGGGTGGACTGGTCGGCGGCCAAGCCATGAATGATTCCCGCGCACGCCGCCCTGAAGGTCGCCCGTCCGGTGGCAATATTCAAAACCTCAAGCTGAAGCTGCTGGTGCTGCTGATTGTCTGCGCGCTGCCGGTGTTCGGATCGCTGTCGATGTGGTTGCGCGGGATCTCGCTGGTCCCGCTGGCGGCGTATGGCGTCGTCAGCGTGCTGGCGTTCTTTATGTATTGGGCCGACAAGCGCAAGGCTCGCACCGATGCGTGGCGCACGCCGGAAAACATCCTCCACGCAGTGGAACTGGCCGGGGGGTGGCCGGGCGCACTGGTCGCCCAGCAAGTGTTCCGGCACAAGACGCGCAAGGTGTCGTTTCAGGTGCTGTTCTGGGTGATCGTCTTGTTGCACCAGGTGTTCTGGATTGATCAGCTGTTTCTCGGTTCGAACCTAGTATCGCTGTACTAACAAAGATGCCCCCGTGTAGGAGCTGCCGAAGGCTTCGATCTTTTGATCCTGAAAATCAAAAGATCGCAGCCTTCGGCAGCTCCTACAGGGATCGGGTTTACAGCAATAATCCGATCTGTGTCTTTTTGGGCAACTTGCCTACTACCAACTGATGCGAGCGTTGCAGCAACCCCTGCAACTCCTCGGCGCCCAGCGGGTAGGGCGGGTGCATGATGATCCACTGCGCCCGCGCCAGGTACGGCGCCGGGTGAATGCCCGGGCGGTCGCAATGGCCGAGAAACAGATCCTTGTCGACCTTGAACGCCAGCGAATCTCCGCGCAGCCCCTGCAAGGCAAACATCTTGTTGCCGGCAATCGAAAACACGCGCACGCCACCCCACTTGTAGTCTTCGCGCGCACCGGGTAATCCCAGGCAAAACGCGGCAACGTCCGCCTCGCTCATTTTTGCCTTTTTCATAACAACCGCTCCCCACAGGCATTGAACGATTCGACCAGGTGATCGATCCACGCGCGCACCGCCGGCATCACCCCGCGACGATGCGGATAGACCGCTTGCAACCAGCCACCGGGCAGCGACCACTCGGGTAGCAATTGCACGAGTGTGCCGTTTTGCAGTTCCTCCTCGCAGTACATCATCGGCAGCAATGTGAAGCCCTGGCCGGCCAGCACACAGGCCTTGCGCACAATAAAGTCATCGATGCCCAGCCGAGCTTCCATGTTCAACTCGAAACTCTTGCCCTGTTGATCGAACAACCGCACGTGAACCATGCGATCGGCCTCCAGAGCGCCAAGCACCGGCAGACTCCTCAGATCCTGCGGATGGCTGATCGACGCCCCCTGAGTAAACGCCGGGCTGGCCACCACCACCATTTGTGCCTGACGCAGACGCCGGGTCACCAGCAACGGATCTTCATCGCCGTGTTCACGCACGCGCAGGGCGACATCAAAGCCTTCAGCGACCAGATCGACCCGGCGGTTGACCAACACCACTTCCAGTTGCACCTGGGGGAACTTGCCGAGGAATTCGCTGATGACCCACGGCAACATTTCCCGCGCCAGACCCGTTGGGCAGGACACACGCAAGCGTCCTCGCGGCTCGCTCGACATACTTGCCACTGCCTCGTCAGCCATTTCCGCTTCCAGCAACATCGCCTGACAGTGGCGCAAATAGCGCTCACCGACAGCGGTGAGATTCAACTGCCGGGTGGTACGTTGCAGCAAGCGGGCGCCGAGGCGTTCTTCTAGTTCAGCGATGCGGCGCGACAATCGCGACTTGGGAATGCCCAGCAATCGCCCGGCGGCCGCAAAGCCGCCGGCCTCGACGACTTTGGCGAAATAGTAGAGATCGTTGAGGTCTTGCATCGTAGAGAATCCGACTGTTCTATCAGTGGGACAAACTATCGCATTATCGGCGGCTAATCATCCATTGGTTTCTTCCGTAGGATTGTCTCCATTCCGTCGCCACCGGCGATTCATTCCAGGGGATTCCACATGAAACTGCTGCATATCGATTCGAGCATTCTGGGCGACAACTCGGCTTCCCGTCAGTTGAGCAGCCAAGTCGTCAAAGCCTGGCAAGTCGCTGAGCCAAGCGTCGTGGTGACCTACCGTGACCTCGCCGCTGACGCCATCAGCCACTTCTCGTCGACTACCCTGGTGGCCGCCGGCACCACCGCTGAACTGCGCGACGCCGCCCAACAGCACGAGGCCGAACTGAGCGCTTCGACGTTGGCCGAATTCATCGCTGCCGACGCGGTAGTCATCGCTGCACCGATGTACAACTTCACCGTGCCGACCCAACTCAAAGCGTGGATCGACCGTGTTGCCGTTGCCGGTCAAACTTTCCGTTACACCGAAGCCGGCCCTGAAGGCCTGTGCGGCGGCAAGAAAGTGGTGATCGTGTCCACCTCCGGCGGCATTCATGCCGGCCAGGCCAGCGGTATCGCTCACGAAGAATATCTGAAGCTGGTACTGGGCTTCCTCGGCATCACTGACATCGAAATTGTCCGTGCCGAAGGCTTGGCGTATGGCGACGAAGTGCGCAACAACGCCATGACCGCCGCTCAAGCGAAGATCAGCGAGCAGTTGTTCGCCGCCGCGTAAGGCTTGCGTAAAGAACAGCTCTCGTTCAGGCAATCCCCCGAAAACTCTGTATTCTGGTTCCGCAAGGGCCAGATACGGAGTTTTTTGTTTCTGACTGTTACATAATCTGGCCCGGGTTGTGCAGTCAAGCGATCAGCGTCTGAGTGCAGTGGTGAGCCGGAGTACCGAATCCCCGGCGTTTCCGGCCTTCACAACGCAATGGATCTTTCGATTGAGTAACAACAGGGTAGGGCAGCCCATGATGCGTCTTTGTGCAACGTTACTGATTTGCCTGCTCGGCAGCCTGAATTCAGTGCAAGCTGCGCCGGGGCGCCATCCTGTCTGGAGCGTCGGTTACCACGAGATGACGTTCCTCGATCCGTTGGATCTGCAACCGATGCGCGCCATTGCGTTCTATCCTTCCAGCGACCGCGAACATATGAGCCTGCTCGAAGGTTATTCAGTCGAGGCCGGCGAAGATACCAAAGTCGCCATGGGCCGTTTTCCGATGTTGATGTTGTCCCATGGCAACACCGGCACGCCACTGGCGCTGCACGACCTTGCCACCTCGCTTGCGCGCAAAGGTTTTGTGGTGGTGGCGGTGATTCATCCCGGTGACAACTCCAAGGATCACAGCCGACTCGGCACACTGAGCAATCTCTACGGGCGGCCAATCCAGATTTCCGAAGCGATTACGGCAACCCTTGGCGACTCCATGCTGGCGCCGTTCGTCAATGCCGATCAGGTTGGTGTGATCGGTTATTCGGCTGGGGGCGAGACGGCGTTGATTCTGTCGGGGGCGCAACCGGATCTGGATCGCCTGCGCCGCTATTGCCAGGAACGCCCGGACGACCGTGACGCCTGCAACACTCAGGGCGAACTCATCGTTGATCGTGATGACCTTCAGCCGGTGGCCGATCCACGCGTGCATGCGTTGCTGTTGATGGCGCCACTGAGCCTGAAGTTCGGCCGCCATACCCTGGCTGATGTGCATGTGCCAGTGCTGCTTTACAGCGGCGATGGCGACAAACTCGTTGCGTTCGATAAAAACGCTGCGGCACTGGCGCGTAAACTGCCGACTGCGCCCGACTTCAAGTTACTGGCCGGGGCAGGGCACTTTGTGTTTATGGCGCCGTGTAATGAGGAGCAGATCATCGCCATGCCGGCGCTGTGTACCGATGCTGATGGGGTTGATCGTGAAGATATCCATCGCAATCTGATCTCGGAGGCCGGACGGTTCTTTACGCATACGCTGGGCAGGCCGACGCGGGCGGGGATGCAGACGGCAGATCAATAAACGATCTTTTGCTTTTAAGCCATCGACCGGCGCTTGAGCAGCAAGGTCAGCGCCAACCCGGTCACCGACAACAGCGCCGCACTAAAGAAAATCCACGAATATCCCAGATTCAACGCTACCGCTCCCATCAACGGCCCGGCAATCGCCAGCGCCAGATCGAAGAACACCGCATAAGCACTCAACCCGGCGCCACGGCTGGAGTTGGGCACCTGCTTGATCGCTTCGACCCCCAGCGCCGGATACACCAGTGAAAGCCCGAACCCGGCCAATCCCGCGCCGATCAACGCATAGGCGGTGGAGGGTGCCAGCCATAACATCACCAGGCCTACAGTTTCGACGCTCATGCAGATGATCGCTGAAGTGAAACCACCGAAGCGGCCAATGGCAGAAATGAACATCAACCGCGACAGGATGAAGCACACCCCGAACACCGTCAGGCAATACGCCGCGCCACTCCAGCCACGGTTGAGGTAATACAGGGTGATAAACGTGGTCAGCGTGCCGTAGCCGATCGAGGCCAGGCTCAAGCTGGCACCAAACGGTGCAATGCGGCCAAACACGGCCCAAAACGGCAGGCGCTCGCCACGCACCACCGGCACCGAAGGTTTGTTGCGGATCAACAACAGCGCACCCGCCGCCAGCACCGACAGTGCAATGCCCAGACTGGCGAAACCATATTCGGCAACCATGACCACACCCAGTGGCGCGCCAATGGCAATCGCGCCGTATGACGCGATGCCGTTCCAGCCGATCGACCTTGCTGTGTGCTCGACACCGACCTGCCCCATGCACCAACTGATGGTGCCGACACCGATCAGTCCCTGCGCGACGCCCAGCAGCAAGCGCCCGACAATCAGAATCAAGAGGCTCGGCAGCGGATAGCTTTGCAGCAAGGTCGAAATCAGCGTCAACCCGCCACTGAGCACAATCCCGATCAAGCCATAAACGATCGCCCGTTTGGTGCCGACGGTATCCGACATGCGCCCGGCCATCGGTCGACTGAGCAGGGTGGCCAGGTACTGCGAGCCGATGACCAGCCCTGCGATGATCGCGCTGAAACCCAACTGTTCGTGCACGTAACCGGGCAACACCGCAATTGGCAGACCGATGCAGAGGAAGGCAATAAAGGTATAGAAAACGATAGAGACGATCTGCAGGGTGATCGCCATGGAGCTTTGCGGTGGCAGTTGCTGCGCAGACATGAGGACTCGTTCGCGGGCGGCGGTGGGAGAGTCGGCATCATGGCTTGGGCCTGAAATAAAAGAAAGCAGGCTAACGATCAAAGAACGCTCTGTCCTGATCCTTCCCACGCAGAGCGTGGGAAGGATCATGCCGTATCCGGAAATGCAAAAAGCCCCGTCACATGGACAGGGCTTTCAGTAAGCGCAAATTGCTTCTTAGAACACGACACCCTGACTACGCAGGTAGTCATCATAGGTGCCGCTGAAGTCGGTCACGCCGTCCGGGCTCAGCTCGATGATGCGCGTGGCCAGGGACGATACGAACTCACGGTCGTGGCTGACAAAGATCAGCGTGCCCGGATAGTTTTCCAGCGCCAGGTTTAGCGCTTCGATCGATTCCATGTCCAAGTGGTTGGTCGGTTCGTCCATGATCAGCACGTTCGGCTTTTGCAGGATCAGCTTGCCGAACAGCATGCGACCTTGTTCACCACCGGAAATCACTTTGACCGACTTGAGGATCTCGTCATTGGAGAACAGCATGCGGCCCAAAGTACCGCGAATCATCTGCTCGCCCTGAGTCCACTGACCCATCCAGTCGAACAGGGTGACGTCGTCTTCGAAGTCGTGCGCGTGATCCTGAGCGTAGTAGCCCAGTTCTGCGGCGTCGGTCCACTTGATGCTACCGGCATCCGGCGTGAGCTCGTTGACCAGAGTACGCAGCAGGGTGGTTTTGCCGATACCGTTCGGGCCAATGATCGCCACGCGCTCGCCCGCTTCAACCTGGAAGCTGAAGTCTTTGAACAACGGCTTGCCGTCGAAACCTTTGGCCATTTTTTCGACCATCACCGCCTGGCGGTGCAGCTTCTTGTTCTGATCGAAGCGGATGAACGGGCTGACACGGCTCGAAGGCTTGACTTCAGCCAGCTGGATCTTGTCGATCGCCTTGGCGCGGGAAGTAGCCTGCTTGGCTTTCGAGGCGTTGGCCGAGAAGCGGCTGACGAACGATTGCAGCTCGGAAATCTGCGCTTTCTTCTTGGCGTTGTCCGACAGCAGTTGCTCGCGGGACTGGGTCGCCACGGTCATGTACTCGTCGTAGTTGCCCGGGAACAGACGCAGCTCGCCGTAGTCCAGGTCAGCCATGTGCGTGCACACGCTGTTCAGGAAGTGACGGTCGTGAGAGATGATGATCATCAGGCTGTTACGCTGGGTCAGGATGTTTTCCAGCCAGCGAATGGTGTTGATGTCCAGGTGGTTGGTCGGTTCGTCGAGCAACAGCACTTCCGGATCGGAAAACAGCGCCTGAGCCAGCAAGACACGCAGTTTCCAGCCTGGCGACACTTCGCTCATCGGGCCGAAATGCTGTTCGATGCCGATACCCAGGCCCAACAGCAGCTCACCGGCACGGGATTCGGCGGTGTAGCCGTCCATTTCAGCGAATTCGGTTTCCAGCTCGGCTACCGCCATGCCGTCTTCTTCGCTCATTTCCGGCAGCGAGTAGATGCGGTCGCGCTCGGCCTTGACCTTCCACAGCTCTTCGTGACCCATGATCACGGTGTCGATCACGGTGAATTCTTCGTACGCGAACTGGTCCTGGCGCAACTTACCCAGGCGTACGTTCGGCTCAAGCATGACCTGACCACCGGACGGGTCGAGGTCGCCGCCGAGGATTTTCATGAAGGTCGACTTGCCGCAACCGTTGGCGCCGATCAGGCCGTAACGGTTGCCCGCGCCAAATTTGACCGAAACGTTTTCGAAGAGCGGCTTGGCGCCGAACTGCATCGTGATGTTAGCTGTAGAGATCAAGAGTTATTCCTGCGAAGCATTCTGAGTAGCGAGGGTGCGGCTGGAGCGCTTGGCCCGAGTCAAAGTGCGCTGAAGCGGGGAAGTCCCGTCATCAACCAAGGGGGGCGCGTAAAGTTTGGCGGCGATTGTACTGGTCTGGCTCTTTAAACGATAGGGCGAAGACGCCACGAGTGTCGATTGGCGCAATCACGGGACAGTTTTTCACAGATGAAGGTTCACTATCAGTTACAAAGTGTGGCTAAAATGCCAGCCATTCACCCAGCGCCCTACAGCGGCGCGGGCTCAAGGACGTGCCATTTTTACTCAGACCACTGCATCAGACGCTAGGCCACTGGCCGCCAGGCGCGCAGTTTGTTCACTTCTGACGTGTGACGATTTCCGTGAAACTCATCATTGCTGCTATTTATGTCATTTCCATTGCATACGTCCACCTGCGTGGCCGCGTGCGGCACAAGCTGGGCCGGCAGTTGAGTGACCACTCGACGTTTCTCGCGCCGATCAACTGCTTTCTGTACCTGTTCTCGAAAAAGCCGAACCAACCGTATCTCGATCCGTCCGAGTTTCCCGATCTGAGCCCGTTGCAGGCGCACTGGGAAGAAATTCGCGAAGAAGGACAGAACCTGCTCCGTGCCGGCGAGATCAAGCGTTCGAACCAGTACGACGATGTCGGCTTCAACTCGTTCTTCAAAAGCGGCTGGAAGCGTTTCTACCTCAAGTGGTACGGCGAAAGTCATCCGTCGGCGATGAAGTTGTGTCCGCGCACCACCGAGCTGGTGCAAAGCATCGGTTCGATCAAGGCTGCGATGTTCGCCGAACTGCCGCCGGGTTCCAAACTGGTACGCCATCGTGATCCGTACGCCGGCTCCTACCGCTATCACCTGGGTCTGGAAACGCCCAATGATGCCGGTTGCTACATCAATGTCGACGGGGAGAGCTACCACTGGCGCGATGGCGAGGCGGTAATGTTCGATGAAACCTTCATTCATTACGCAGAAAACACCACCGACAAGAACCGGATCATCCTGTTCTGTGACATCGAACGTCCGATGAAGTATCGCTGGGCCGCAGCGTTCAATAGCTGGTTCAGCCGCACGGTGATGTCGGCAGCGGGTGCGCCGAACGATGCGGGTGACCGGACCGGTGGGATCAACCGGTTGTTTACCAAAATCTACAAGATCCGTTTGCGTGGTAAAGAGCTGAAAAAGCGTAATCGTGCACGGTATTACATGGAGAAGTGGGCGATTTTTGGCGGTTTGTTGGCGGTCTTCATCCTGATCTGATTGACGCACCGCCCCCCGTTCACTGTAGGAGCTGCGGCACGCTGCGATCTTTTGATCTTGGCCCTTAAAAACAGGATCAAAAGATTGCAGCGTGCCGCAGCTCCTACATGAAAAGTGACTGTCTCAAAAGCAACCTGTCAGTTACCTGACAATCCCTCAGTTGTCATTCCCCAGAGGCTTTCTTGGTTCGCTTGGCCGGCGCAGCTTTGCTGGCTGCCTTGGTCTTCGGTTTAGCCGGCGCCTTGCCACCCAGGCTGCGTTTAAGCAACTCGGTCAGGTCGATCACATCGGCAGTCTTGCGCTCTTCCTCGCCGCCCACCGTTTCAACATCCTCTATCTTGCCTTCGTGGGCCTTTTTCTCCACCAGCGCCATGATCTTGTCTTCAAATTCGTCGTTGTAGTCTTCGGGTTTCCAGTCCCCGCTCATGTCCTCAACCAACCGTTTGGCCATGTCCAGCTCACCTTTGGCCAGTTGTGGCTTGGTGACCTCGCTGCCAAGTTCCAGTTGATCAAGACCGCGTACCTCTTGCGGCCAACGCAATTTGACCAGCACCAACGCCGACTCCAGAGGCATCAACGCCGCCAGATACTGGCGCGTATGCAAAACCACGCGGGCGAGGGCAACCTTGTTGGTCTTGCTCAGGGTTTCTCGCAGCAACGCGTAGACCTTACCGCCGCGCTTGTCCGGCGCCAGGTAGTAGGGCGTGTCGATGTTCTGTAGCGGAATCTGCTCGGCGTCGACAAAGGAAAAGATGTCGATGGTCTGGGTCGATACCGGGTGCGCCGAGCGGATTTCCTCTTCGCTGAGCACCACATAACGGCCTTTTTCGTAGGCCACGCCTTTGACGATATTTTCCTTGGTGACTTCCTTGCCGGTCACCTTGTTCACGCGTTTGTACCCCACCGGGTCCATGCTGCGGCTGTCGAGCCAGTCGAAGTCCACGCCTTGGGACGACGTCGCTGAAACCAGCGCAACGGGGATATGCACGAGTCCGAAACTGATTGCGCCTTTCCAGATTGCGCGAGCCATGGTGAGTTCTCCGAGTGATGTTCAGGTGACCTGTGGCTCGCGGCGAAAGTTTCCAATGAATGCGGCGGTTTCGGATGACTTGGTCAAGCCGTGTTACATGTTGTTTAAGGCTGACGGGTTAACAAATCCGAACCCACGGCGTAGCGTGCACTCGAAGGCTCTATTCCACGCACACCGAGAGGCCATCCCATGAACCGATTTCTAATTGGCGTCGCCGTCCTGACACTCAGTGGTGGTCTGGTTCATGCGGACGTCGTGCTGGCGCAGAGTCCGGCCGGCAACAGCAACAATCCCTACAACAGCCCGATCCGCCGGGCCAACCCCAACAGCATGCAGGGCACCCAGCCCAGTGCCCCGCCAATCCGCGCGCCGAACACCGTTCCTGCACCACGTCAGCCCACAGTCGAAAACCGAGGTATTGGCAACGGCCAGCCGATTCGTTCGGTGCCAAGTACGCCACCTACATTCATTCCCAATCCACCTTCGCGAAGCACCAACACTAATCGTTGAACGGCAGGGCCGAGTTTCTGCCAGCCTTTGAAACAGACAAAAGGAATCGTGCATGTTGCGTAAAACCCTTCTAGCCACCCTTTGCGCCGGCGCACTGATCAGTGCTCCGGCGTTCGCCGCGGCCCCCAAGGAGCTGCAAAGCGAGCAGGGCACCCTTGAAGTCACCACGATTGCCCAGGGACTCGAGAATCCATGGGCGCTGGCCTTCCTGCCGGATCGCCAAGGCATGCTGGTGACTGAACGACCGGGTAACCTGCGAGTGGTTGGCGCGGACGGCAATCTGTCGGCACCGATAAGCGGTGTGCCCAAGGTATGGGCCAAGGGGCAGGGCGGATTGCTGGATGTCGTCTTGTCACCGGACTTCAAACAGGATCGCCTGGTTTACCTGTCATACGCCGAGGGTGGCGGAGCGGGGGACAAGGCCGGGACGGCGGTGGGTCGCGGCTATTTGTCGGATGACCTGAAAACGCTGAAGGACTTCAAAGTCATTTTCCGTCAGGAGCCTAAGCTCTCCACCGGCAACCACTTCGGTTCGCGGTTGGTGTTTGATCGCGACGGCTATCTGTTCATCACCCTGGGCGAAAACAACGACCGGCCGACTGCTCAGGATCTCGACAAGCTGCAGGGCAAAATCGTACGGATTTATCCGGACGGCAAAGTCCCGGACGACAATCCGTTCGTGGGGCAATCCGGCGTGCGGCCGGAAATCTGGTCTTACGGCATTCGCAACCCGCAGGGTGCGGCGCTCAACCCGTGGACCGGCACAGTTTGGGAAAACGAACACGGGCCGCGTGGTGGCGATGAGGTAAATATCATCGAACGCGGGAAAAACTACGGGTGGCCGCAGGCGACTCACGGCATCAACTATTCGCTGCAGCCAATCCCGGAAGCCAAAGGCAAAAGTGTCGAAGGTGCGGTTGATCCGCACCATGTGTGGGAAAAGTCACCGGGCGTTTCGGGAATGGCGTTCTACGATGGCGATCGGTTCAAGCCGTGGCAACACAACGCGTTTATCGGCGCTTTGGTTTCTCAAGAGTTGATTCGATTGCAGTTCGATGGCGACAAGGTTGTGCATGAGGAACGCTTGCTCGGTGAGCTCAAGCAACGGATCAGGGATGTACGGCAAGGCCCTGACGGTTATCTCTATGTGCTGACTGACGAGTCCGATGGTTCGCTGTACAGGATCGGTCTGAAATAGCGCCGTGCCGGACAGGTGAGGGGAGGTGCCCCTCACCTTGGGTTCAGCGCGCATTGCGGCTGTACAAAATTACGGCAGCCCGTAACTTTCCCCGTCCAAACCGGCACATCTTCTCGAATTCCCCGTGACTGACCGGCACATGCTGGCAGTCCATGGGTTGTCGATGCTGGCTGTGATCGACATCCGGGTCGTGCAGGTAAACGAAATCCTCATCACAGTCAGTCACCACCACCCAGTGCGGTGACTTGGATCGGGTCAGGCGATAGCTGCTGATCAGCACTAGCGGCTGCCCACCTGCATCAAGCAAGCGCGGCAAATCGAGCGGTGCACCGATCACTCGCTCCACATCGGTGTCCTGCAACTGCGCAGTGAACTCCTCGTGAACCAGGCGCATGACGTCTTTTTTATGCTCATCGCGCACTCCGTCAAGAAACAACGGTCCGGCCAGGCTCAGCTCAAGACGTACCCGAAAACCGCGCTTCCATGCCGCGAGTGCCAACCCTTGCGGACTGCACCCGCCATGACCCGAAGTCATGAACACGGTCGTTGCCTCGCGCCAGATCTGCAACTCCTCGCGTCGCTCCAACAAACGCTCCGCGTGCAGTGCGCCCATGGCCATCAACAGACACGCCGGGCCGCAGGTGAAGTCTGTGGTTTGCCCGTACCAGGGCACCTTGATGTTCCGCGAATCCCGGTGCTGAAGAATGCGTTTTTCCAGGCGCAGCGCATCCGCATGGTCCTCGTAGTAATCGTGAATCAAGGCGAAACGCCGGTAGCCGTTGCGTTCGTACAGAGCAATGGCGGCGGGGTTGTCAGTACGCACCTCCAGGCGCAGGTACGCGCAATCATGGTCCAGCGCGCAGGCCTCGATCCGTTGCAGCAGTTGCTTGCCCAGACCGGTGCCGCGAGCCTCGGTAGCAATTGCGATGGAATACAGCCGTGCCAGTGACGTCCCCCGATGAAACAGCACCAGCGCGTAACCCAGCAATTGCCCGTCACGCTCGGCTACCAACAATTGCGCGTGAGCCCGGGTGATCATCCACTGAAAGCTGCGACTGGTGAGCCGATCCGTGGTGAAACATTGCATTTCCAATGCCAGCAGCGCCGGCAGATCTTCAACTACCGCCAAACGAAAAACAGCACTCATATGACCACCGTAAAAGTTGCGTAACGAAACGGGACTTTCGAAAAACTTCGTGCTTAATAGAAAAGGTCTTGTTCTCCAACGGATCAATCTCTATGTCAGCGGTACAGGGTCATTGGCGCGAAGTATCGGAGCAAAGTTTGCCGGCGGCAACTTATTTAAATTCAGCGGTTAGAGCATCCAGTCAAGTGTTGATCATTGTCGAGCGCAAGGAAGATTGGGCTTCATATTTCCCCAGCGACGACATCATCACAGCGCAGGAATACCTGGAGCAAACCCGTGAAAGCGAGTCGGGAAAACGTGTGCAGGTGATCAACCTGTGCCGCAGCTACAAGTACCTGGGCCACGGATATTACTGCTCACTGCTGGCGGAGGCACGGGGGCACAAGGTGATTCCGTCGGTGCGCACAATCAGCGAACTGACCAAGAAGTCGCTCTACGGCCTGGCGCTGGATGATCTCGATAAAACCCTGGAAAAAGCCCTTAGCCATCACCTTTACAGTGATACCGAAGGTTTTACCCTGACCCTTTATTTCGGCAAAACGCATATCGAGCCATTACAGGATCTGGCCCGTCAGTTGTTTGAAGTATTTCCCTGTCCGATATTGTTAGTTGAGTTCAAACGAACCAACGGCTGGCACATTGAAGGTATAAAGTCCGGCGCCTTGCACAAGTTGCGTGATGATCAGGAAGATCAGTTCGCCAATGCACTGGACGGCTTCAGCCGTAAAGTCTGGCGGGTGCCGCGTTCGCCACAAGTGGCCCGTTATGACCTGGCGATCCTGCACGATCCACAAGAGGCGTTGCCGCCGTCCAACCCAAGGGCGCTGGAGAATTTCATTCGGGTCGGCAAGACCATGGGCATCGACGTCGAACTGATCGAGCGCAAAGATTACGCGCGACTGGCCGAGTACGACGGCCTGTTGATCCGCGAAACCACCAGCGTCGACAACCACACCTACCGGTTCGCCAAGAAAGCCGAAAGCGAAGGACTGGTGGTGATGGATGACCCGACGTCGATCCTGCGCTGCACCAACAAGGTCTACCTCACCGATCTGCTCAACAGCCATCAACTGGGTATGCCCGCCACCGAGATTCTCTACAAGGAGCGACCCGAAGACTTCGAACGGGTGGGCGAGCGCCTGGGCTTTCCGTTGGTGCTGAAGATCCCCGACGGCTGTTTTTCCCGTGGTGTGATCAAGGTGGAAAGTCAGCAGGCGCTGCTCGAAGCCACGGCCGAACTGTTTGAACACTCGGTGCTGTTGCTGGCCCAGGAGTTTTTCTACACCGAGTACGACTGGCGCATTGGTGTCCTCAACCGCAAACCGATCTTTGCCTGCCAATATTTCATGTCCAAGGGACACTGGCAGATCTACAACCACAAGGCCAAGGGCCAGGACGTCAACGGCGAATGCCGGACACTGGCCGTCCACGAGGCGCCCCGCGCGGTGGTAGAGCTGGCGGTGAAGACGGCCAACCTGATTGGCGACGGCCTCTACGGCGTCGATCTCAAGCAGGCGGGCGACAAGGTCGTGGTGATCGAAGTCAACGACAACCCGAACCTCGACGCGGGCATCGAAGACGCGTATTTGCAGGACGATTTGTATTCACTGGTGCTGGAAGAGTTCGTGCGACGGCTGGAGCTCAAACGCCGCGGCCAGGCCT
Organism: Pseudomonas sp. LBUM1652; assembly: GCF_059716105.1. NCBI lineage: Bacteria > Pseudomonadati > Pseudomonadota > Gammaproteobacteria > Pseudomonadales > Pseudomonadaceae > Pseudomonas > Pseudomonas sp. LBUM1652. The sequence continues at coordinate 3,162,712 of NZ_CP166804.1, forward strand.
GGTGAAGCGCCGATGATCAGCAGTTTTGCTCTGAGCCATGGCGCTTTGCAGCGCGTCGAGCGGTTGGACGCCGAGGTGATGCTGTTCAGCAACCCTGACGCCGCCGAGCGCGACTTGCTGCACAGTCATTTCAAAGTCGATGAACACGCACTGGCCTCGGCACTGGACCCGGACGAGGTGTCGCGGATCGAGTTTCACCCGGATCACTTGTTCCTGATCTGGAAACGCCCGGAAAACTATTCCGGCGGTGGCAGCCTGGCATTCGAGGTGTCGTCCTGCGGCCTGCTGTTCGCGCCGGGGCAACTGCTGGTGATCGCCACCGACGACACGCCGTTGCACGGTCTCGGCACTCGCCAGCCGTTAAACACGCCGCTGGATGTTTTGCTCGACTTGTTGTTCAACAACATCCATCACTACCTCGGGCACTTGAAGGTGATCAAACTGGTCGCCCGCGAGTTGCAGCAGAAATTCAACGCCTCGATGCAGAACCAGCATCTGGTGCAGATGTTCAACCTCAGCGAAAGCCTGATCTATTACATCAACGCCCTGCACAGCAACGGCGCGGTACTGACGCGCCTGCGTAATCACGCCGAGAAACAGCACTTCAGCAGCGAAGCGCTGGGCCTGATCGACGACCTGATCATTGAAAACAACCAGTGCTACAAACAGGCCGAGATTTACTCCACGGTGTTCTCCGGTCTGATCGACGCGCGCGGCAACCTGATGAACAACAGCATGAATAATTTGCTGCGCAAACTGACGTTGATCAACGTGGTGTTTTTGCCGTTGAACCTGATTGCGAGCATTGGCGGTATGTCGGAGTTCAGCATGATGACGGCGGGGACGCCGTGGTGGATTTCCTATCCGGTGTTTCTGGCGGTGATGTTGCTGGGGGCGGGTGGGATGTTGTTTGGGCTGCGGCGCTTGGCGAGTTAACCACGCAACCTCTGTAGGAGCTGCCGCAGGCTGCGATCTTTTGATTTTGATTTTGGTTTTGAAGATCAAGATCAAAAGATCGCAGCCTGCGGCAGCTCCTACATGGGAGGTGCGTTTCAGAAAGTCCCGCATTTGGCCGAACCGCCACCGTGATGCCTTGTTATAGTTCGGGCCTCATTTTCAGCCCGGTAAAGGATCACTGCCATGACTCAATACACCGCCTTCAGCGTCGAACTGGTCGATAACATCGCCCATGTGCAGATCAATCGCCCGGAAAAGATCAACTCGATGAACGCCGCGTTCTGGAGCGAGATCGTCGAGATCTTCCAATGGATCGACGACACCGACGAAGTGCGCGTGGTGGTGCTCAGCGGCAACGGTAAACACTTTTCCTCCGGCATCGACCTGATGATGCTTGCTGGCGTCGCCAATGAACTGGGCAAGGACGTCGGCCGCAACGCGCGCCTGTTGCGCAAAAAAATCCTCACCCTGCAAGCTTCGTTCAATGCCGTCGACAACTGCCGCAAACCGGTAATCGCCGCCATTCAGGGTTACTGCCTGGGCGGCGCGATCGATCTGATTGCAGCCTGTGACATGCGCTACGCCGCCGAAGATGCACAATTCTCGATCAAGGAAATCGATATCGGCATGGCCGCCGATGTTGGCACTTTGCAACGGTTGCCACGGATCATCGGTGACGGCATGCTGCGTGAACTGGCTTACACCGGTCGCACCTTCGGCGCTGAAGAGGCGCGCAGCATCGGCCTGGTCAATCGCGTCTACAACGACAAGGACGCACTGCTCGAAGGCGTGCTGGATATCGCTCGCGACATCGCCTCCAAGTCGCCGATTGCGGTCACCGGCACCAAGGAAATGATCAGCTACATGCGCGACCATCGCATCGACGACGGTCTCGAATACGTTGCCACCTGGAACGCCGCCATGTTGCAATCCACCGACTTGCGCGTGGCCATGGCCGCCCATATGAGCAAACAGAAACCCGAATTTCTGGATTGAGAACCATGACATCTCGCTGGACCACTGCAGTACTGGACACCGATCAACCCGGCGGCTGGGCCGTGGCGCGCAGCCCCGAAGGCTTTCTGTTCGATGACAACGGCGCGCTGTTCCCGCGTGAATGGCTCAAGCGTCAGGACTTGTCGATTCTTGCCGAGCACGGCATCGGCCATCTCGATGGCGAACCCGTGTATCTGCTGGAGTTGCGCAGTGCCAGCGAAGTGCCGGGTTGCAACTGGAAGGGTCTGCGAGCGTTCATGCTCGACGGCGATCACACGATCTACAAAGTGCTCGGTTACGCCGCGCAGATCGGCACCTGGGCGCGTGAACACCGCTTCTGTGGCAATTGCGGTCAAGCCATGACGCAAGTGCCGCGAGAGCGGGCGATGTACTGTCAGCCTTGCGATCTGCGCAGTTATCCGCGTATTTCGCCGAGCATGATCGTGCTGATCACCCGTGGCGACGAGATCCTGTTGGCGCGCTCACCGCGCTTCGTTGCTGGGGTCTACAGCACGCTGGCAGGGTTTGCCGAGCCGGGCGAGTCTGCGGAGGATTGCCTGATTCGTGAGGTGCGTGAAGAAGTGCAGATCGAGGTGAAGAACATTCAGTACATGGGCAGCCAGTGCTGGCCGTTCCCGCATTCGATGATGCTGGGCTTTCATGCCGAATACGCCGGCGGCGAGATTGTCTGTCAGGAAGACGAGATCGAAGACGCCCAGTGGTTCAACGTGCACGATCTGCCGCCGTTGCCGGCGTCAAAATCGATTGCACGTTACTTGATCGACGTCTACGTGGCGCGGCGTTTAGGCCACGCTGAACCAGTGCTGCCAGGCTAGGCGCACGGTCAAACCCAGTACCACGGTGATGAACACCGGGCGAATGAACTTGGCGCCGCCGCTGATCGCGGTGCGCGCGCCGAAGAACGCGCCAACCATCACTGACAGGCCCATGCTCAAGCCGATGATCCAGTCCACTTGCCCGGAAAACACAAACACTGACAGTGCGGCAATATTGCTGACGAAGTTCATGCTGCGCGCCACACCGCTGGCCTTGACCAGGTCGATCGGGTACAGCAGCAGGCTGCTGACAGTCCAGAACGCGCCAGTGCCGGGACCGGCCACGCCGTCATAGAAACCGAGGCTGAAGCCTTGGGTCGATTGCCATTTCTTTTTGATCGGTGCGTCGCTGTCCAGCGGCGCCTTTGGCGTGCCGCCAAACAACAGATACAGACCGCAGGCGAAGACGATCACCGGGAGCATTTTGTTCAGCCATTCCGCCGGCAAGTAATGCGCGACGATGGCACCGGACAACGCGCCGACCAGCGTGCCGACAATTGCGTGCACCCACTGCCGTGGATGGAACAGTTTGCGCCGGTAGAAGGTGAAACTGGCAGTGGCCGAGCCGAAGGTCGAGCTGAGTTTGTTGGTGCCGAGTACCAGATGCGGCGGCAGACCCGCCGTCAGCAGCGCTGGCGTGGTCAACAGACCGCCACCGCCAGCAATGGCGTCGATGAAACCGGCAACGAAAGCTACAAGGGCCAGAATGGCCAGGGTGGTGAGGTCAACGCTGAGTTCGAAAGGCATGGAATCGGCTTATTCGGCAAGGCGCAGATCGGGGCTGCGGGGAGGGCAGCCATGTTACTCATTTCCGGGTGTTGCGGCGACCCGTCTGGCCTCATTGCGAGCAGGCTCCGACAGGGGAATGCATTTCAACTGTGGGAGTGAGCCTGCTCGCGATGGCCGCTGCACATTCAACACCTCCGCTGACTGGCACACCGCAATCGCGAGCAGGCTCACGCCTACATTTGGAACTGTGTCGATTACAGACCGAGATCAGACAACCCCGGATGATCATCCGGGCGCCGCCCCAGTGGCCAGTGGAACTTGCGTTCGCTTTCCTTGATCGGCATGTCATTGATACAGGCGTAACGCTGGAACATCAGGCCGTTGTCATCGAACTCCCAGTTTTCATTGCCGTAGGAACGGAACCAGTTGCCCGAATCGTCGTGCCATTCATACGCGTAGCGCACGGCAATGCGCGTGTCGGAATAAGCCCAGAGCTCCTTGATCAAACGGTAATCCAGCTCCTTGGCCCATTTGCGGGTCAGGAAAGCTTTGGCTTCTTCGCGGTTATTGGCGAACTCGGCGCGGTTACGCCACTTGGTGTCGAGGGTGTAGGCCAGCGATACCCGTTCCGGATCGCGGGAGTTCCAGCCGTCCTCGGCCAGACGAACTTTCTCGATCGCCGATTCACGGTTGAAGGGGGGTAATGGCGGACGTACCTGGGCTGCAGTAGACATGTTCAGTCTCCCGATAAAGTTAATGTTTATACAACTTGTCAGGCTTATTAAGGCGTTACAGGTCCAATAACTTACGCGCCATGCATTGCGCATTATCAGCGGCACTGTGATCACCCATCACAAGCGCTACGGTAATGGCGCCGTCAATCAGGATCAGCAACTGGTTGGCCAGCAGTTGCGGGTCCTCGGCGCCATGTTCGGTACACAGCTCGCACACGTAGTCGAGCAGTTTCTGTTTGTGGTCTTTGGCGACCTGGCGCACCGGGTCCTGTGGATCGCCGGTCTCGCCGCTGGTGTTGATGAAGGCGCAGCCACGGAAACCTTCCGAAGCGAACCAGCCCTTGAGTACGGTAAACAGGTTGAGCAGGCGATCGGCCGGGGTTTCGGCCTGATCGACGGCGCTTCGGTACCAGTGCATCCAGCGCACGTCGCGACGTTGCAGGGCGGCGACGGTCAGTTCTTCCTTGTTGGCGAAATAACGATAGATGCTTTTTCTGGAGACGCCGGCGGTTTTCACCAGAAGATCCATGCCGGTGGCCGCGATGCCACTTTTATAGATCAGCTTTTCGGTGACATCCAGAATGATGTCGCGTGTCGAGGTGTCGGTGATTTCGTTCATGTGGCGAACAGTAGAACGATCGTTCTCCTTGGTCAAGCATTGATTTTTAGATTTGATCATTCCCATGCTGTGCGTGGGAATGCAGCCAGGGAAGCTCTGCGTCCCAAAGGGCCGAACGCGGTGCTTCCGTTGAGGCCATCCCACGCGGAGCGTGGGAACGAGCGTGTAGCGGGAAGACCCGAAGGGATCGATGGTGTAAGCTCTCGGGTTCTTCGGATTCGATCATTGCGAGCCCTATGCCGTTGCTTTTCAAACGTTCTCTGCTGCCCAAACTGCGCAGCTTTCCGCTGACCGCCGAGGCCGTGACCATTCTGTCCGGTGCCGCCGAGTTCCGTCGTTGCCTGCTGGAGAAAATCGCCACGGCGACCCAGCGCATCTACATCGTCGCTCTCTACTTGCAGCAAGACGAAGCCGGTCAGGAAATCCTCGATGCCTTGCACGCCGCCAAACTCAAGCGACCCGAGCTTGAAATCGCCGTGGTGGTTGACTGGCTGCGCGCCCAGCGCGGTCTGATCGGCGCCGGTAAGCAGCCAGGCAATTCGGCGTGGTATCAGGAAATGACCCGCACTCACGAAAGCGAAGTGCCGGTGTACGGCGTGCCGGTGCAGACCCGCGAATTGTTTGGCGTCCTGCATTTGAAGGGCTTCGTGATCGACGACAGCGTGGTCTACAGCGGCGCGAGCCTGAACAACGTCTACCTGCACAAGTTCGACAAATACCGCTTCGACCGCTATCACGTTCTGCGCAGCCATGAGCTGGCGGACTCCATGCATCACCTGGTCAAGCACGGTCTGATCGAATCGAAAGCCGTGCATCGTCTTGACCTGCCCAACCTGCCGACCACGCGCAGCCTGCGCAACGACATCGGCGATCTGCGCAGCCGACTCAAATACGCGACCTACGACACCAGCGCCGGCAGCACGGGCCGAGAAGGCCTGTCCGTCAGCCCATTGCTGGGCGTGGGCAAGAACAACCCGTTGAATCGGGCGATTCTTGAACTGATCGCCAGTGCACAAACACAGCTGACCATCTGCACGCCGTACTTCAATTTGCCGCTGAGTGTGATCCGCGAAATCAATCGTGCGCTGGCCCGTGGGGTGAAGATCGACATTGTGGTCGGCGACAAGACTGCCAACGACTTCTACATCCCGCCGAGCGAGCCGTTCAAGGTAATCGCGGCGCTGCCGTACCTGTACGAGATCAGCCTGCGTCGCTTCGCTAAACGGCATCAACGCAACATCGACAGCGGGCAGTTGAACCTGCACCTGTGGCGTGACGGCGACAACACCTATCACCTCAAGGGCATGTGGATCGATCAGCGCTATACCTTGCTGACCGGCAACAACCTCAATCCACGGGCGTTCAGGCTGGATCTGGAAAACGCGCTGTTGATTGATGATCCAAGGGGCGAGTGGCTGGAGCCGCGTGCGCAGGAGCTGGAGGAGATTTTCCGCCATACCACGCGGATCGAAAGCTTTAACAACCTGGAGACACTGCCGGAATACCCGACCGGTGTGGCCAAGTTTCTCAAGCGTGTGAGTCGGGTGCGGATCGAGCGGTTGCTCTACCGGATTTTGTAAGGTTTTAAATTTGTAGCGGTCATACAACCGCTATCGCGAGCAGGCTCACTCCTACAGGGGAACGCATTCCAACTGTAGGAGTGAGCCTGCTCGCGATGGGGCCTTAACAGACGCTACAAAACTCAGTTCAGACCCAATTTCCCACGCAACGTGGACAGGTCTTCCGCCAGCGTATTCACCGGCCCAACCAGTGCTTTGCGGTCGTTGCCCTTCACCTTGTCATACGTCTCGAACCCACCGTCGCTGGTCTTGTACTTGGCCAGAACCTTGTTCACGGTGGCGAAATTCTTGTCGACCTTCGCGACGAACGCCTTGTCCTGCTGCTCGATCTGCGGCCGGAATAAATCAACGATTTTCTTCGCGCCGTCGATGTTGCCCTGGAAGTCGTACAGGTCAGTGTGACTGTAGCGGTCTTCTTCACCGGAGATCTTGGTCGCGGCGACTTCTTCCAGCAGTGCAGCCGCACCGCCCACCACTTTCTCAGGCGGGAAGGTCAGGCCGGCCACGCGGGTTTGCAGGTCTTTGACGTCTTTGTTCAAGCCATCCGCCAGTGCGTCCAGGCCTTGGGTGCTCTTTTCCGAGAACAGCGAGTATTCGATGCGATGGAAACCGGTGAAGTCTTCCGACTTCACGCCTTTCTCGTGGTCGTCGACGCGGGAGTCGATGGACGCATCGAGATCACTGAACAGCTCGGCAATCGGCTCGATCGACTCGTAGTAGACGCGGGTCGGCGCGTAGAGCTTTTGCGCGGTGGCCAAGTCGCCTTTCTTCACAGCGTCGGTGAACTGCTGGGTATGGCTGGCCAACTCATCCAGTTGCTCGGTGACGTAAATCTTGTAGTCTGAAACCGGCCCGACCAGATCCAGCGGCGCGGTGGCGGCGAAGGCTGACAGCGGGGTGTTGAGCAAACCAAGGGTCAGCAATAACGCGAGTGGCGTCTTTTTCATGGGGGTGGCTCCAGAGTCGGGATTGTTTTATGCCGCTGTTTTCGGTTGTGTGGCGTTGAGCAGCGAGCGACCGATGAAGTCCTTGTCGCCGGTGACACCCGGAAGGGTGAAGAAGTAACCACCGCCGACCGGTTTGAGGTATTCCTCAAGCGGTTCGCCGTTGAGGCGGGTCTGCACGGTGATAAAGCCTTTCTCCAAATCGGCCTGGTAACAGATGAAGAGCAGACCCATGTCGAGTTGGCCGTTCTTGTTCACACCGTTGGAGTAGTTGAACGGCCGACGCAGGATCAGGTTGGCCTGGCTCGCGGCAGTGCGCGGATTGGCCAGGCGGATGTGTGCGTCGAGTTTGGTCAGTTTGCCGGCCGGATCCTTGCTGTAATCCGGGACTTCGCTCTCGTGAGTCCCACCCATCGGCGCGCCGGTAGTCTTGACCCGGCCGAGAATGCTTTCCTGTTCCTGCAAAGGCGTACGGTCCCAGCGCTCGACGAAGTTGCGGATGATCCGCACCGCTTGATAGCTGCCGTGGGCCGCCCACGCCGGTTCGTCGCTGCCCGGTTGCACCCAGACGATGTTATCCATGGCTTTGGCATCGTTGGAGTCGGGGTTGGCCGAGCCATCACGGAAACCGAGGAAATTGCGCGCCGATTGCGCCGGCACCCCGGGTTTGGCCGGGGCCTGCGGCGGTACGCTGCCTTCCTGTTTCCAGCGCACCAGCAGCAGGTCCGGCAGGTTTTTCACGATGTCGCGCAGGGCATGGATGTTGGTGTCAGCGGTGTTCGAGCAGAACTGCACACTCAAATCGCCGTGGCAGCAATCGGCCTCCAGCGCGTCGTTGGGGAAACCGACCATGCGTTGCAGGCGCTTGGGCTTGGCGTCGGCCAGACCAAAGCGCTCATCAAACAACGACTCGCCCACCGACACGGTGATGGTCAGGTTGTCCGGACTCACCACCGGGCCGAGGATGCCGGAGTCTGGCGGCGGCAGCTTCGGATCGATCTGCGCGACCGGGCCGCCCTTCATCAGGAAGGCGATACGCTCGTTGAGCGTGCGGAACAGGCGCTCCAGGTCTTCGCGATCACTGGCCAATACGTCGAACGACACCAGCATGCCTGACGCCGGGCGCGGGGTGACGATGCCGGTTTGATGCACACCGTGGAAATCGTGGCGGTCTTCGGTTTTATCGCTGCTCGGGGCTTCGGTGACTTGTGCCGGCGCTGCGGCCATGGCCGGGCAGCTCAGGGCCGATCCGGCCAGTGCGACACCGGCCGCGCCCATGCCCATCAGGACACGGCGACGTTGCAGGTTGAGTTGTTCTGAATCTTTCATCGGTACTCGTCTTCTGCTTACAGGCCGGAGAGGCCGAGGGCGGGATCAATGCCATCAAGTGCGTCGGCCAGAGCCTGGGCCTTTTCGGCGATCTGTTTGCGTTGTTCGCCGCTGACGCTGTCGTAGCTGGCGAAGCCGTCCTTGACCTTGAAACTGTTCAGTTGGGTGTCGAAGTCCGCCAGCGCCTGATCGATTTTCGGCAACAGCTCGGCGGCGGATTTGCTCAGCATCGGCCGCAGCAGGTCGACTACTTTGTGCGCGGTTTGCAGATTGGCAGCGAAACCGTTGAGGTCGCCGTGGCTGTAGCGTTCTTCTTCACCACTGGCGGCGCGGACGTCGGCCAGGGTGTTGAGGTTGCGAACGACGATGTTGACCAGTTGCTCCGGTGGCAGCGACTGGGCAAGCAGTTGCTCTTTGAGCGTGGTGACATCGGTCAGCAAGCGCTGAGATACGGGCGCGAGGTCATCGAGTTTGCGTTGCTGGAACAGCGCGTATTCGATCCGGTGGAAGCCGACAAAGGCTGAATCCTGTTCGCGTTTTTCGAAGTAATCGGCGCGGGCATTGATGCTGTTGTCCAGTTCCGCCAGGCGTTGCGCCGCTGGGGCCAGATGTTGATAGGCCGTACGCGCCGGCAGGTACAGCGCCTGAGCCTGGCTCAAGTCGCCGCTCGCAATCGCCTGATCGAGTGCGGTCACGGCTTTGATCAAAGCGCTGCCCTGACTGGCCAGATACACACGGAACTCCGACAACGGCCCGATGAAGGCGACCATCGACGGTTTGGCCTTGGCGGCGGCGTCGGAAGCGGCGGTTGGCGTTACATGCAAAGTGCCGCGCGGATTGCTCAGCAGGCCGCAGGTGATCGCGTAGTCGCCGGGTTGCAGGTTGGCGTTGATCACCTGGCTCAGGCCCGGCGCAATGTTCTCGCGTTCTTCGACCACCAGCACGCCATCGAGGATTTCCCATTCCACCGCCCGCTCGGAGCGGTTGACGATGCGGAAACTGGCGCGGCCTGCCGGTACGGTCAGCGCATTCGGCTCGCAACTGCCCGGGTGGATGTTGACGACCACTTCGTCGTGGTTGTGTTGACGTTTGGCTGCCGCCAGTTGCGAGGCATAGTAGAACAGGCCGCCGGCGGCGATCATCACGACCACCGAACCGGCCACTGCCCAGCGCAAGGCGCGGGGAGGCGAGGCCTGTGGGGTATTAGGCTTTGACATGGGTGCCCTTATTGGCTGGAAACGGAATTCGATTGCGCGGCGTTTTTGGCGGGCGCCGCCGGGAGGAAAAACATCACCAGCGCCACTACCAGATAAATCAGATAAGCGCCGAGGGTGCTGACGGTTGGCCCATCCTGGTAACCGAACATGCCGGCCAGCACCGAGCCCAGCGGGCCATCCATCGGCAGCGTCGCGCTGACGTCGAAGAGCACGGTTTGCAGGTGATTCCACACCCCGGCTTCATGCAGGGCTTGCACCGAATTGGCGAGAATCCCCGCGGCCACCACCAGGATGAACAACCCGGTCCATTTGAAAAACATCGAGAGATTGAGACGCATGCTGCCGGTGTAGATCAGGAAACCGACGACAATCGCCAGAAGCAGGCCGAGCAGGGCACCGATCGGCGCGCCCGGGCCTTCGCTTTGCTGGAACACGGCGAGCAGGAAAAACACCGTTTCCAGGCCTTCACGCGCCACGGCAAAGAACACCATAGCGATCAACGCGATGACCTGATGCCTGGAAGAAGTCAGGGCTTCATCCAGCGAGGCGTGCAGCGAATGTTTGATCGACCGTGCGACCTTGCGCATCCAGAACACCATCGAGCTGAGAATCCCCACGGCCACCAGCCCGACGATGCCTTCAAACAGTTCTTGCTGCTTTTGCGGGAATTCGGCGCTGACCAGTTCCAGTCCTCCACCGACCAGCAGGGCGAGGGCGGCGGCGAGAAATACGCCGATCCACACGGCGGGCATCCATTGGCCACGGCCGGTCTGTTGCAGGTAGCTGGCGATGATGCCAACGATCAGCGCGGCTTCAATGCCTTCGCGCAGCATGATCAGGAAAGGAACGAGCATTCGGCATCCAGATAGTCATTCGAAGAGTTACAAGTTGTAACATAATGAAAGTCATTCTCACATGACAATCATTGACATAAACCTGAACGTCAGCTGAACAACCCGGTTTTTGCCCTGCACAGATCTCCTGCACAGGGTTCTGTGGTGTACTCCTGTCGTGCGGTAAGATGCCCGCCAGTCAAAAACAACAAGGTCTGCCTCGCTCCATGTCGGAAAAAGACACCATCGCCGTTCAACTGGTGCGTGAAGCGCTGCTGCAAAGTTGTGTCCCCGGCGTGGCCACGGAAGAAGTCCTGAACAAGGTCGGCATTGCTCCGGCCTTGTTGCAATCCGAAGATGGCCGGGTGCCGGCCTCGCAGTACGCCAGGCTCTGGCGTTTGTTGGCCCGGCGCGGTGATGACGAGTTTTTTGGCATGGACCCGCGCAAGCTCAAGTCCGGCAGTCTGGAGTTCCTTTGTCGCAGTGCGATGGCGCAACCGACACTCGCTGCCGGTTTGAGCAGCGGCCTGGGATTTCTGTCGCTGATGCTTGAACGTCTGCCCGCGCAACTGGTGCATCAGCAGAGTCTGGCGGAAATCGTTCTGCTCGAAGACGATCCCGAACCGCGCCGTGCCTTCACCTATTTCACTTACTGGATGATCGTCCACGGCGTGGCCTGCTGGCTGGCCGGGCGGCGGATTCCGATTCTGGCCATTGAGCTGCGTTGCCCGGAACCGGACTTCACCGATGACTACCGGGTGATGTTCTCGGAGAACCTGCGTTTCGACCGGCCGCGCACGCGGATGATTTTCTCGGCGGACTGCCTGGATCTGCCGATCAAGCGCAGTGTTGAAGAGTTGAAACGCTTCCTGGCCCATGCGCCGGCCAACATCCTGGTCAAGTACCGCGATCCGCAAAGCCTCGCCAGCCGGATCAAACAGGATTTGCGCCAGCTCCCTGCTGAGCAGTGGCCGGAAACTGAAGCATTGGCGCAGCAGTTGTGTATGTCCGCTTCGACTTTGCGCCGACGTTTGGCAGAGGAAGGGCAGACGTATCAGGGGCTCAAGGACAGCGTGCGCAAGGAGTTGGCGATTGTCTGGCTCGCGGAGCCTTCGATCAGTTTTGTTGAAATCGCGGCGCGGCTCGGGTTTGCCGATGCGAGCTCGTTCTACAAGGCGTTTCGCAAATGGTCGGGGTCCAATCCCGGGCACTATCGCACGCTGATCCTGAATGAGGTTGTCTGACCCGACGCCTTCGCGAGCAAGCAACACACACCTAAAGGCATGGCCAAACCAGTCAGCCACTTTGATGGCTTTGACCATTGCCCCAAGCCACGCACAGCGCGACTATTCCTCTGTTGTTTACGGTTCCCCAACCTAATAAAAAACACAGAGGGATTCTGGCAATGCGCGACTACTTGTCTGCCACCGAACAGTTCAACTATCAGCACACCGTTGATACCGCGCTCAGCGGTACGCTTGAGGCGCTCAACGCCTGCGTCGAATGCTGCGACCGCCATGCATTGCCGGGGCGCATCGCGCTGTTCTGGGAGGGTCGCGACGGCGCCAGTGCGACGTACACCTTCAGCGACTTGCAGGACAAAGCCGCGCGTTTCGCCAATTTCCTCCTTGCCCAAGGCGTGCAGAAGGGTGACAAGGTCGCCGGCCTGCTGCCGCGCAACATCGAATTGCTCATCACCGTGTTCGCCACCTGGCGTATCGGCGCGGTCTATCAGCCGCTGTTCACCGCATTCGGCCCCAAGGCCCTTGAACATCGCCTGAACAGCTCCGGCGCCAAAGTGGTGGTGACCGACGCCGTCAACCGTCCGAAACTCGCTGAAGTCGCCGATTGCCCGACACTGGTCACCGTCGGCGGCGCCAAGGGCCAGGGCATCGTCCGAGGCGACTTCAGTTTCTGGGCTGAACTGGCCAATTATTCCAATGTCTGCGAACCGGTATTGTTGACCGGCGAAGACCCGTTCCTGCTGATGTTCACCTCGGGCACCACCGGCCCGTCGAAAGCGCTGTCGGTGCCGCTCAAAGCCATCGTCGCGTTCCAGAGCTATACCCGCGACGCCGTTGATCTGCGCCCCGAAGACGCGTTCTGGAACGTCGCCGATCCAGGCTGGGCCTACGGCATCTATTTCGGCGTGACGGGCCCGATGTCAATGGGCCACCCGATCACCTTCTACGATGGCCCGTTCACCCTCAAAAGCACCTGCCGGGTGATCAACAAATACGGCATCACCAACCTCACCGGTTCGCCCACGGCGTATCGCCTGCTGATTGCCGGCGGTGACGACTTTGCCAAGTCGATCAAGGGCAGGCTGCGCATCGTCAGCAGCGCCGGCGAGCCGTTGAATCCGGAAGTGATCCGCTGGTTTGCCGACAACCTCGACGTGGTCATTCACGACCATTACGGCCAGACCGAACTGGGTATGGTCCTCTGTAACCACCACGGTATCGAGCACCCGGTTCACGTCGGCGCCGCCGGTTTCGCTTCGCCGGGCCATCGCATCGTGGTGCTCGACGAGCAATACAACGAACTCGGCGTCGGCCAGCCCGGCATTCTCGCCATCGACCGGCCTAAATCGCCAATGTGCTGGTTCGGTGGCTATGAAGGCGCACCAACCAAAGCCTTCGTTGGCGACTATTACCTGAGCGGCGACACCGTGGAATGGAACCCGGATGGCAGCATCAGCTTCGTCGGGCGCAGCGACGACGTGATCACCACCTCCGGCTACCGCGTCGGCCCGTTCGACGTCGAAAGCGCGCTGATTGAACACCCGGCCGTGGTCGAGGCGGCGGTGGTCGGCAAACCGGACCCGGAACGCACCGAACTGGTCAAAGCCTTTGTCGTGCTCAGCGCGCAATACCGCGCGGAACCTGCGCTCGCCGAAGAACTGCGCCAGCACGTGCGCAAGCGTCTGGCAGCGCATTCATACCCGCGTGAAATCGAATTTGTCAGCGAATTGCCCAAGACCCCGAGCGGCAAATTGCAGCGCTTTATCTTGCGCAACCAGGAAATCGCCAAGGCTCAAGAGGCCGCAGCGAAAAACGTTTCAGCTTGAATCCAAGGAAACAGTCATGCAGATCGAGAACAAGGTTTTTATCGTCACCGGCGGCGCGTCCGGCCTGGGTGCGGCCACCGCTGAATTGCTGGTGAATGCCGGCGCCAAGGTGATGCTGGTGGACATGAATGCCGAAGCGGTTGCCGCGCAGGCTCAGCGTCTGGGCGTACACAGCGTCGTCGCCGACATCAGCAATGAAGCCGCTGCCGAAGCCGCTGTGCAGGCGACCGTCAAAGCCTTTGACAGCCTCAACGGTCTGGTCAACTGCGCCGGCATCGTCCGTGGCGAGAAGATCCTCGGCAAGAACGGCCCGCACGCACTGGCCAGTTTTGCTCAGGTGATCAACGTCAATCTGATCGGCAGCTTCAACATGCTGCGTCTGGCCGCTGCGGCGATTGCCGAAAGCGAAGCCAATGCCGACGGCGAGCGCGGCGTGATCATCAACACCGCCTCGGTGGCGGCGTTCGACGGTCAGATCGGCCAGGCTGCTTATGCCGCCTCCAAAGGCGCCATCGCCAGCCTGACCCTGCCCGCTGCGCGCGAACTGGCGCGTTTCGGCATCCGCGTGATGACCATCGCCCCGGGCATTTTCGAAACCCCGATGATGGCCGGCATGACCCCGGAAGTTCGCGAATCGCTGGCTGCTGGCGTACCGTTTCCGCCACGTTTGGGCAAGCCTGCCGAGTACGCCGCGCTGGTACGGCATATCATCGAAAACAGCATGCTCAACGGCGAGGTGATCCGTCTCGACGGTGCCTTGCGCATGGCCGCCAAGTAAGGAGGATTTGTCATGACTATTTCCAACGATCCGATTGTCATCGTCAGCGCCGTCCGCACCCCGATGGGCGGTTTCCAGGGCGAACTGAAAAGCCTCACCGCGCCGCAGCTTGGCGCTGCTGCCATCAAAGCGGCGGTTGAACGCGCCGGTGTTGCCAGCGATGCGGTCGACGAAGTGCTGTTCGGTTGCGTCCTGCCCGCGGGCCTCGGCCAGGCGCCTGCGCGGCAAGCGGCACTGGGTGCCGGGCTGGATAAATCGACGCGCTGCACCACGGTCAACAAGATGTGCGGCTCGGGCATGGAAACCACCATTCTGGCCCACGACATGCTGGTCGCCGGCAGCGCCGACGTGGTGATCGCAGGCGGCATGGAAAGCATGTCCAACTCGCCGTATCTGCTGGATCGCGCCCGCGCCGGTTACCGCATGGGCCACGGCCGCGTGCTCGATTCAATGTTCCTCGACGGCCTCGAAGACGCCTACGACAAGGGGCGCCTGATGGGCACCTTCGCCGAGGATTGCGCCGAGACCAATCACTTCAGCCGCGAAGCGCAGGACGCTTTTGCTATCGCCTCGACCACCCGCGCACAACAGGCGATCAAGGACGGTAGCTTCAAGGACGAAATCGTCCCGCTGACCGTGACCGTTGGCAAAGAACAGGTGCTGATCAGCCACGATGAGCAACCGCCGAAAGCCAAACTGGACAAGATCGCCTCGTTGAAACCGGCGTTCCGCGAAGGCGGCACAGTGACGGCGGCGAACTCCAGTTCGATCTCCGACGGCGCGGCGGCGCTGGTGCTGATGCGTCAATCGCAGGCGCAAAAACTCGGTCTGAAACCACTGGCGGTGATCCATGGCCACGCCGCGTTTGCCGATACCCCGGGCCTGTTCCCGGTGGCGCCAATTGGTGCGATCAAGAAACTGATCAAGAAAACCGGCTGGTCGCTGGGCGACGTTGACCTGTTCGAGGTCAACGAAGCGTTTGCCGTGGTCGGCATGGCGGCGATGACACACCTGGAAATCCCCCACGAGAAACTCAACGTGCACGGCGGTGCTTGTGCGCTGGGCCATCCGATCGGTGCCTCGGGTGCGCGGATTCTGGTGACCTTGCTCTCGGCATTGCGCCAGAAAAACCTCAAGCGCGGCGTGGCGGCCATCTGCATCGGCGGCGGCGAAGCGACGGCCATGGCCGTGGAATGCCTCTACTGACACGCACAATCCCCCTGTAGGAGCTGCCGCAGGCTGCGATCTTTTGATGTTGATTGTTAAAAACAAGGTCAAAAGATCGCAGCCTGCGGCAGCTCCTACATAGGGAAACAATCAAGGATTCACCATGATTCCCAACGAAGACCAAAACCAGATCCGCGACATGGCCCGGCAGTTTGCCGAGGAACGGCTCAAGCCGTTCGCTGCCGAGTGGGATCGCGAACACCGTTTCCCCAAGGAAGCCATCGGCGAAATGGCCGGACTGGGTTTTTTCGGCATGCTCGTGCCGGAGCAGTGGGGCGGTTGCGACACCGGTTACCTGGCCTACGCCATGGCCCTGGAAGAAATCGCCGCCGGTGACGGCGCCTGCTCGACGATCATGAGCGTGCACAACTCGGTGGGTTGCGTGCCGATCCTCAAGTTCGGCAACGACGATCAGCGCGAACGTTTCCTCAAACCGCTGGCCAGCGGCGCGATGCTCGGTGCATTTGCCCTGACCGAACCTCAGGCTGGTTCCGATGCCAGCAGCCTGAAAACCCGCGCGCGCCTTGAAGGCGATCACTACGTGCTCAATGGCTGCAAACAGTTCATCACCTCCGGGCAAAACGCCGGGATCGTGATCGTGTTTGCCGTGACCGACCCGAGTGCTGGCAAACGCGGGATCACGGCGCTTATCGTGCCGACCGATTCACCAGGCTACAAAGTTGCCCGCGTCGAAGACAAACTCGGCCAGCACGCTTCGGACACCTGCCAGATTCTCTTCGAAGACGTCAAAGTGCCGGTGGCCAACCGATTGGGCGAGGAGGGCGAAGGTTACAAGATTGCCCTGGCCAACCTTGAAGGCGGCCGCGTCGGCATCGCTTCGCAATCGGTGGGCATGGCCCGCGCCGCGTTCGAAGCGGCCCGTGACTACGCCCGCGAGCGCGACACCTTTGGCAAGCCGATCATCGAGCACCAGGCTGTCGCTTTCCGCCTCGCCGACATGGCCACGCAAATCGCCGTCGCCCGGCAAATGGTGCATTACGCTGCCGCCCTGCGTGACAGCGGCCAGCCAGCGCTGGTCGAAGCCTCGATGGCCAAGCTGTTCGCCTCGGAGATGGCCGAAAAGGTCTGCTCCATGGCGTTGCAAACCCTCGGCGGTTACGGTTACCTCAACGATTTCCCGCTGGAGCGCATCTACCGCGACGTGCGTGTCTGCCAGATCTACGAAGGCACCAGCGACATCCAGCGCATGGTTATTTCGCGCAATCTCTGACAAGGAATCTTGCCCATGACTTACGAAACGATTCTGCTGGAAACCCATGGCCGCGTTGGCCTGATCACCCTGAACCGCCCGCAGGCGCTGAACGCCCTGAACGCGCAACTGGTCCGCGAAGTGAATACCGCGCTCGATGGCCTGGAGGCGGATTCAAACATCGGCTGTATCGTCATCACCGGCTCAAAAAAGGCTTTCGCTGCCGGTGCCGACATCAAGGAAATGGCCGAGCTGACGTATCCGCAGATCTACATGGACGACCTGTTCAGCGACAGCGATCGCGTGGCCAATCGCCGCAAACCGATCATCGCTGCAGTCAACGGTTTCGCTCTCGGTGGCGGCTGTGAACTGGCGTTGATGTGCGACTTCATTCTGGCGGGCGACAACGCCAAGTTCGGCCAGCCGGAGATCAATCTCGGCGTCTTGCCGGGCATGGGCGGCACCCAGCGCCTGACTCGCGCTGTGGGCAAGGCCAAGGCCATGGAAATGTGCCTGAGCGGACGCCTGATCGATGCGGTGGAAGCCGAGCGCTGTGGCATCGTCGCTCGGATCGTGCCGAGCGATGAATTGCTGGATGAAGCGCTCAAGGTTGCCGCAGTGATCGCCAGTAAATCACTGCCGATTGCAATGATGGTCAAGGAGAGCGTCAACCGCGCGTTTGAGGTCAATCTGACTGAAGGCGTACGCTTCGAGCGCCGGGTGTTCCATGCGGCGTTTGCCACGCAGGATCAGAAGGAAGGCATGGCGGCGTTTGTGGCCAAGCGGCCGCCGGAGTTTACCGGTAAGTGATGCGTCGCCCCGGCTGACGCCTTCGCGAGCAGGCTCGCTCCCACATTGGTTCTGCGTTGTACGCAAATCTCCTGTGGGAGCGAGCCTGCTCGCGAAGCTTTTGAGGCCAGATCAAAAGATCGTAGCCTCGTTCCACTCGACAGCTCCTTCAGGGTTAGAGCTGGTAGTTCTTCAACTCCCTAGCAATCACCATCCGCTGAATCTCGCTCGACCCTTCATAGATCTGGGTAATCCGCGCATCGCGGTAGTACTTTTCGACCGGATAGTCCTCCAGATAGCCATACCCGCCATGAATCTGAATTGCTGACGAACAGACCTTCTCGGCCATTTCCGAGGCAAACAGCTTGGCCTGTGACGCCTCCGACAGACACGGTTTGCCCGCCGTGCGCAGCCGCGCAGCGTGCAGGACCATCAGCCGTGCCGCATTCAATTGCATGTGCATGTCGGCCAGCAGGTTGGCGATGCTCTGGTGCTCGTTGATCGGTTTGCCGAACTGCACCCGGTCTCGCGAATAAGCCAGCGCCGCTTCAAACGCAGCACGGGCGATGCCCAAGGCTTGCGCGGCAATGCCGATGCGTCCGCCCTCAAGGTTGGACAGGGCAATCGCCAGGCCTTTGCCACGTTCGCCGAGCAGGTTGGCCTCGGGAATGCTGCAGTTGTTCAGCGTCACCGCGCAGGTGTCGGAGGCGCGGATGCCCATTTTGTGTTCGGTGCGGTCAACGATGAAACCTGGGGTGTCGGTCGGCACCAGGAACGCGGAAATACCTTTCTTGCCCAGATCCGGATCGGTCACGGCAAACACGATTGCCAGTTTCGCCCGTTTGCCGTTGCTGACAAATTGCTTGGCGCCGTTGATTACCCACTGACCGTCGCGCAGTTCAGCGCGGGTGCGCAGATTGTGCGCTTCGGAGCCGGCCTGCGGTTCGGTCAGGCAAAAGCAGCCGATGGTTTGCCCGCTGGCCAGATCGGCCAGCCAGGTTTGTTTCTGTGCTTCGCTGCCATATTTGAGCACTGGGCCGCAACCGACCGAGTTGTGAATGCTCATGAACGCGCCGGTCGCGCCGTCACCGGCGGAAATCTCTTCTACCGCCAGTGCGTAAGCCACGTAGTCGACATAGGTGCCGCCCCATTCTTCGGGGACGACCATACCCAGCAGCCCCAGTTCGCCCATCTTCGCCACGAGGGCGTCATCTATCCAGCCAGCCTTTTCCCAGGCTTGCGCGTGGGGTGCGATTTCGCCACGGGCAAAGTCCCGGGCCATGTCGCGGATCATTACTTGCTCTTCAGTCAGTTCGAGATCGTGCATGGCTCAGCTCCCGCTCTCATCAAAACCGTGGAAGAAACTCGCGATATGCGCAGCGTCCAGTGCGGCGAGGGTCGGCGGGTTCCAGCGTGGTGACTTGTCTTTGTCGATCAGCAGGGCGCGGACACCTTCGATCAGATCGCCACGGGCGAACCACTGGCGATCCAGGTGCAGTTCCAGAGCGAAACAATGCTCCAGGCTCAGATGCCGGCCACGACGGAGCATTTCCAGGGTGATGGCCATGGCTAGCGGCGAGCGGGTTTCCAGCAGATCAGCGGTGGTAGTCGCCCACTCATGGCTGTCGGCGACGGTTACCGCGCGCAATTGTTCAACCATGCTCGGCACATCCGGCAGGGCGAAAAAGTGGTCGATGGCCGGGCGCAAGGCCTGGAGCGGCGCACCGGGCAGGGTTTGCACAGCGTTTTTGGCCAGCAGACTCTGTAAATCCTTGAGCGGCGTGTCGTGCCATTCCAGGCCATCGAGTTGTTCATCGAGCGTGACGAGTTTGTTGCTGTCGATGTACCAATCGGCGAGGCCGCAATACAGCGCATCGGCCGCTCGAATCTGCACACCACTGACGCCTAGATAAATCCCCAGCTCACCGGGGATGCGCGGCAGGAAGTAGCTGCCGCCGACGTCCGGGAAATAACCGATGGCCACTTCCGGCATCGCCAGACGGCTCTTCTCGGTGACCACCCGCAGATCGGCGCCTTGCACCAGGCCCATGCCGCCGCCGAGGACGAACCCATCCATCAGTGCCAGCACCGGTTTGCGGTAGTGGTGGATCGTCAGGTCGAGGGCGTATTCCTCGACGAAGAATTCTTCGTGCAGCGTGTCGCCGCTTTTATAGCTGTCGTACAGGGAACGAATGTCGCCGCCGGCGCAGAAGGCTTTTTCACCGGCACCGCGCAGCACCACTGCGTGGACATTAGCGTCCGTGGCCCAGGCGTCGAGTTGCTTTTGCAGCAATCGAACCATGTCGAGGGTGATGGCGTTGAGGCCGGCGGGGCGGTTGAGGGTCAGGTGACCAATGTGGTTGCGAACCTCGGCCAGCACTTCGTTTTGCGTGGCATCCATGGACAACGTCCTCGGGGATGAAGCCTGAGCAGTCATCACTAACTCCCTGCTTTTATTGTCTTTATTCGAGAAACTCGCGCGCGAGCGTTAACGGATCGTAACAGTGCAAATTTGCCGTGTACAACGGGGATATGTGCAGGGGCAGTCTGCGTTTTTGCCCTAAGTCATGGAATGCCACAACAGTGTAGGAGCTGCAGCAGGCTGCGATCTTTTGATCTTCTAAATCAGGATCAAAAGATCGCAGCCTCGTTTCACTCGACAGCTCATACAGGGGGAGGGTGGTGTCAGGAGAAGACTTCTCCGATGCTACGCCGCTTGGCGTGCAGTTCACTGGCGTGGATCAGTTGTTCGAGGTCTTCAGGCATGATGTCGATGAAGGCCCCCATGTCGGCCAATGCGAGTTTCAGGTCTTCAGCAGTGATCGCCTGGCTGTCGACCGGAGCCACTGCGGGTGCCGGTTCTGCTGGACGTTTCGGATAACGAATCCGCGTCAGATTGTTGTAGGCCAAGGCACTGAGCAGCATGCACGCAGCGCCGAGCATCACCGGTCCCATCGCTGTCCAGTCCATGGCAACGGTCGCCGGATCGGCCAGCACGAGAGTGAGTGCCAAAGCACCAGCCGGTGGGTGCAGGCAGCGCAACCAGCACATCAGAATCAACGCCATGCCCGCTGCCAGACAGGCGCTGCCCAAAGTTCGGCCTAGCACATGGGCGACCAGCAACGCGACGACGCCGGCACACAAATACCCACCGAGAATCGACCACGGCTGGGCGAGGGCACCGGATGACACGGCAAACAGCAACACTGCCGAGGCGCCCAAAGGCCCGATCAGGTGATAGGCGACGTCATGGCCAAATACCTGAGCGCACAGCCACACACTGAACAACGTGCCCAACGCCATGCCGATAGCGGCGCGGCTCCATTCGGTGGGGCGGGTGTTGATGGCGGCGGGCAACCAGCGAGCGAGCATGTGAATCGGTCCTTGCAGCAAATTCGGGGCAAAAAAAAGGACTGTCCGACAATCCGGAAAGCCCTCGAAGTGTTCCAACATTGGGGGAGGAACGCGCACAGTGTGCCGATCTATCTCGATGCTGACAAATTCATATTAATGCAGCTTTAGTGCATTATTTCTGAATTGAAGCGACGCGCCGACCACTGACAACACACAAGTAACCGCCCACGGCGGCCAGGGCGCTCAGAGCGTAGAACATGCTCGGCGCCGGTGTGTGCATCAGCAGGAACCCGCACATCACCGGGCTCGCCGCACCTCCAAGCGCCGCCAGATTCTGCGCACCGTAGTAGCTGCCGCGCAGTTCTTCCGGGGCGAGGGTGTCGACGAAGAGGAAATCAGCTGGGTAGATGATCATTTCGCCCAGAGTGAAGATGAACATTGCCACGCACCAGCCAATAAGGCTGTCGGCCAGACTGAACCCGATCAGCCCGACAATGAACAACGCAGTGCCGCCGGCAATCCAGTGACGCAAGTGCTCGCGGCTGAGCAGGCGGCCGACCTGGTATTGCAGCAAAATCACCGTGATTGCATTGCAAGCGAGCAGGACGGCCATGGTATCGAGGGTCTGTTGCTGGGTGTGGGTCACCAGCAGGTATTGCGACAGGTACAAGGTAAAGCGCCCGTGCACCAAGGTGCTGAGCAGACAGCCGAGGGTGAACAGGATCATCGTGCGGTCGTTTTTCAGGATGATCAGCGTCTTCAGAAAGCTTTGCGGCTGACCGACCGGCGCTATCGGCCTGACGTCTCTGGCGGCACCCAGCAACAGAAAAATGCTGCCAATGGCAATCGCACCCGCCACGATAAACGGCGCCGACGGCTGGATACCGGCAATTACCACGCCGATCATCGGGCCGACGGCGTAGCCGATGTTGGTCAGCGTGTAGTTCAGGGAGAACGCCTTGACCCGTTGGCCAACCGGCAGGTTTTCACTGAGGATCGCCTTGGAGCAGATCAGGAACAGCGCCGACGCCGTCTCGCTGATAATCAGCACCAACGTGACCAGATACAGATTCTGCGCGAAGGTCAGCAGGATCAGGCCGATGCCGCTCGAGAGCATGGTCAGGATCAGCAACTGGCGCTTGTCCAGCTTATCGATGATGTAGCCGCCGTACAGCGACAGCAGCGTGGCACTGAACACTGCGATACCCAACAACAGGCCGACGTCTTGCGGGTTGAGGCCGAGTTTGTTGCTGAGGAACAAGGTCAATAACGGGCTGATCAGGGCGCGGCTGATGACGACGGTGAGCGAGCTGATCATCAACCGGCGAATGAGGGGCGAATAGGTGGCCACGAAGAGGTCAATGTCCTTATTTCGGATTCGAGGGCAGGCTCGACATCCTCACCGGGTCTCGCTCAACGGTCAACCTGACAGCACCTACAAGGGTTTCAGATACAGCAGGATGTAGTCGTTTTTGTCGAAAGGGCCGCTGAGTACCGGTTGCAGGTTTTCCAGCGGAGTACCTTTGAGGGCCAGGAAATCACTGCGTTCCATCATCAGCCACGCCGGCCCCTTGAGTGCTTCCAGCTGCTGCGCGGTTTCGCTGAACTGCGGTTGCAGATCCTGTTCGAGATTGACCATGAACTTGATCGCCTTCGCGTCCTTGCCCATGCCGTGCAGCACCAGTGGGGCGGGGTTTTGCTGCACCTGGGCAAACGCAGCACGGCTGAAGGTGCGAGTGTCATACAGACGCTGCTCAACGGGTTCAAATACCGCGACATATACCGTCCACAACGCCAACACCGAACACAGCGCCAGCACTTCAGCGCGCCAACGCGGGATCAATAACCGCGACAGCGCCGCCAACTGCAGCACCCCTAACGCAATCAGCACCACGCCGACTTCGGTCAGTTGCTCGGGAAACCGTCGTTGGGCGAACAACAGACCGGCTATCAATAATCCCGGGGTCAGCAGCCACACACCCAGCAGCAAACCGCGCAAGCACCTGAACACTTGTCCGTGTATCACCTGAAACGGATACGCCGCGATGATCGCCGCCATGGGCAGCATCGGCAGCAGGTACCGAGCCTTCTTCGCCTGCGGAATCGACAGGCCGACCATCACGATCAGTCCTGCCGCCGCGCAATACTGCACCAGGCGCAAGGCCGGCCCGCGCTGGTGCGGCTTGCTCAACCATGCGGCCGCGAGTGCCAGCAATGCCATGGGATACGCCAGCGCATAGTTACCCAGTGAACTGGTGAAGTAATACAACGAGCCACTGACACCCTCGCTGCCGTCCATGCGTCCCATGAACTGCATGCGAATCACGTCTTGCATAAAGACTGGCCCACCACTGAGTTTGGCTAACCACAACAGCAGGCCCACACACACCACCAGCAACACCGAAGCCAACACACCAAACACAAGCAACCGCGACCACTGCCGATTGAGCAGGTAATAGCTGCACAACATGCCGGTCGGTACCACCAGCCCGATCGGCCCGCGAATGCCGAAGCCGAGTAACAACAAGACGAAGATCAAAGGCCAGCGCCGTCCAGCGCCAAAGTGATCATGGGCATAACCCAGATAGAAAACTGCAAACGCCACGGCGGCGAGCGTCAAGTCCTGCGACACCGCGCGCACTTCGGTGACGAAGGTGCCGGTGAGCATCAACAGCGCAATGCTGATCAACGCCCAGCGCCGCGAATACGGCGTCAGCAGGCGATACATCAACGTCACGATCAACGCACCGGCAACGGCGCTCGGTGCCCACGCGGTGAAAGCGTTGACCGCGCCGAATGGCAACGACAGCAGCCAGACAAACAGTGTCGATACGGCCGAATAGTCGGCATAGGGTTGACCATACGTGGTCGGAAACACCGTCGGCCCGTGCCGCAACATCTCTTGAGCGAACAGTACAAAGCGTGAATCGAACCCGATCGGGGCCTGCCAGTAGACCCCGGCGACGAACAACAAGAACGCCAGCAGCCCCGCGATCAGGGACTGCCGGCGGATGGCAGGCGACAACGTGATCAAGCGACGTCTGACCTGTGAGGCCATTGTTGCAACGGTATCGGCAATTTGCGCGACTCGCCGCGACCCATCGGGAAATACTGGAAGCCGTTGCGCGCCAAACGCTCGGCGTCATACAGGTTGCGACCGTCGAAAATCACCGGGGTGTTGAGGCGTTGCTTGATCAGGTCGAAATCCGGCGCCTTGAATTGCTGCCATTCGGTGCAGATGATCAGCGCGTCGGCGCCGGGCAGTACCGATTCCGGGGTGCCCATCAGCATCAGTTTCGACTCGTCCGGGTAGAGGTTCTGGGTTTCCTGCATGGCTTCGGGGTCGAATGCGCGCACGCTGGCACCGGCGGCCCATAATTCCTCCAGCAGGACCCGGCTCGGCGCATCCCGCATGTCGTCGGTATTGGGCTTGAACGCCAGGCCCCACAAGGCAAAGGTCTTGCCGCGCAGGTCACCCTTGTAGAACGCGTTGATGCGTTCGAAGAGCTTGTGTTTCTGCCGTTGGTTGATCGCTTCGACCGCTTGCAGCAAGTCGCTGGAGCAATGCGCTTCTTCGGCACTGTGGATCAAGGCGCGCATGTCTTTAGGGAAGCACGAACCGCCATAACCGCAGCCCGGGTAGATGAAGTGGTAGCCGATGCGCGAGTCGGCACCGATGCCCTGACGCACCGACTCAATGTCGGCGCCCAGATGTTCGGCCAGCTCGGCGATCTGATTGATGAAGCTGATCTTGGTCGCCAGCATGCAGTTGGCGGCGTATTTGGTCAGCTCGGCACTGCGCAAGTCCATGAACATGATGCGGTCATGGTTGCGGTTGAACGGCGAGTAGAGGTCGCGCATCACGTCACGCACGTCATCACCCTCGCAGCCGATGACGATGCGATCCGGGCGCCGGCAGTCAGCGACGGCCGAGCCTTCCTTGAGAAACTCCGGGTTGGAGACGATATCGAATTGCAGCAATCGGCCGACCTTGATCAAAGCCTTTTCGATGTGCGTGCGCAAGGTGTCTCCGGTGCCCACTGGCACGGTGGATTTCTCCACCAGAATCAACGGCTGCTCACGGTGGCGGGCGATGGCGTCACCGACCGAGAGCACATAACGCAGATCGGCCGAGCCGTCTTCACGGGATGGCGTGCCAACCGCGATGAACGCTACTCGACCATGCTGCACGGCGAGTTGTTCATCAGTGGTGAATTGCAGGCGTTTCGAATCCAGCCCCTCGCGCACCAGACTGGCCAGCCCCGGTTCGAAGATGCTGACATGGCCCTGGCGCAGCAGATCGACCTTCTTCTGGTCGACGTCCATGCACACCACGTCATGCCCGACCTCGGCCAACACAGCAGCCTGCACCAGACCGACATAACCGCTACCAAAGACTGTGATTTTCATGGAGCACTCCTGAATTCGGGCGCACGAGCCGGACGCGTGTTAATGGTGATGACCCCGAGCATGACCAGCGCCACGCCCAGTGATTTGGTGAAACTGAAGGATTCGTTGAACAGCGGCAGGCTGGCCGCCAACAGGTACACCAGCGCATAGCTGATGCTCAGCAGCGAATAGGCACGGCCCAGCGGCAGATCGCGCAGGGCGCCGAGCCAGCAGAGCATCGACAGGGCGTAGGCCAGAATCGCCGCGCCGACCACCGCCAAGGCGCGCAGATCGATGCTGTCGATCGCCAGCCAGTGATCGGGCGCCGGCAGACGCGTCATGCTCCAGCGCATGCCCAGTTGCGCGGCGCTGACCAACAGCACGCTGCCCATGGCGAAAGTGATTCCCCGGCGCTGGTTCATGACTGTTGCCCCAGCAAAATCACACCGCCAATCACCAGCGCCACGCCTAGCCAGTGCTGGCGGTCGATGGGTTCACGGAAGACGAAGCGGGCGATCAAGGTGATCAGCACAAAGTTGAGGCTGAGCATCGGGTAAGCAATGCCGACCTCCAGACGCTGTAACACCAGCAGCCAGACCAACAGGCCCGAGCCGAGGGCGAGCAGCGCCAGCCATAGCCACGGCGTACGCAATTTTTCGGGCCAGGACGACTCGACGCCGCGCCAACTCTCCACGGCGTATTTCTGCGCTATCTGGCCCAGGCAGGTCAGCACGCACGCGGCCAACAGCAGCAACAGGCTCATGACGCCTCCCGAGGGAGAATCATGATCACCAGATTGCCCTGTTCGTATCGGATGCCGTCCTTTGGCAGTCTGTCGATTTCGTCCAGTTCGTCTTGCCCCTTGACGCGCATCACCACGCCGACCGAACCGCTGCGGCGGGCTTCGCGCATCCACTGTTGCACTTGATCGGGATCGACCCGCTGTTGAATGCCGTCAGGATAGGCAAGGCCATATTTCAATTCGCCTATCGTGTTGTACAGCGCCACCTGTGGGCGTTGCAGGCGCCAGGACAGGGCCGAGGCCGCGCCCAGATCGTTACTCAGCAAGTGCGTGGTTTGCGCCAGTTCAGTGACGTGATGGCGGATGAACTGGTCGGGCATCTTGTTGGCGACCACCGATTTCGGCAGTGCTGCGGGCAACACGCCAATCAGCAACAGACTGCCCAACGCCGGTGCCGCCCAACATTGCAACGGCAGAAACGCTTGCAGCAGGTTGGCGATGATCCAGCCGATCAGGCCGATGAACACCAGCACCAGGCTGTGCAGTTCGTGGTCGTACAGCGGCTTTTTCAGTTGCAGATAAACCAGTGCAATCAGCGTCACGAGGCCCAGCAACAGATTGAGCAGGCCATTGATGCTCAGCGCCCGGCCTTGCTCCAGACGCAAACGGTCAGCCAGGGCATTACCCAGCAACAACGCCATCGGCAACAGGCACGGCAGGATGTAAGTCGGCAGCTTGCCGTTGCTCAGGCTGAAAAACAGCAGCGGCATTAGCAGCCACAGCAGCAGGAAGACCACTGGCGGCTGAGTGCGGGTCTGCCACGCTTGCTTGAACGCAGGCGGCAACAGGCCGACCCACGGCAGACTGAACGCCACCAGCAGCGGCAGATAAAACCACCACGGCGCATCGTGCTGGGCATCGTCACCGGCAAACCGACGGATGTGTTCGTGCCAGAAGAAGAACCGCCAGTAATCCGGTTCCTGGGCATGCACGGCCAACACCCACGGCAGGCTGACGATGATCGCGATGGCAATCGCCATCGGGCCGAACAGCAGCAGTTCACGCCAGCGTTTTTGCCAGAGCATCCACGGTAACGCGATCAGCACCGGCAGCAGCCAGGCAAGAAACCCTTTGGTCATGAACCCCATGCCGCAGGCCAGACCCAGCACCGCCCAGGCGGCCATGCGCTTGCCGCTGGTGCGGCTGTCGACGGCAAACCACAGCGTCACCAGACTGAGGTTGACCCAAAAGGTGAATTGCGGGTCGAGATTGGCGTATCCGGCCTGACCGGCAACAATCGTGAAGCTCATGTAGAGCAGGGCGCAGACGAAGCTTTTGCGCGGCTCGTTCCACAACCGCCGGGCGATCAGGAAGCACAGCAACACACTCAAACCGCTGCTCAACGCTGACGCAAAACGTACGCCGAACAGGTTCTGCCCGAACAACTCCTGGCCGAGGGCGATCATCCAGTAACCGGCAATCGGCTTCTCGAAGTAGCGCAGGCTCATGAAATGCGGCGACACCCAGTTGCCGCTTAGCAGCATGTCCTGGCTGATCTGTGCGTAGCGGGTTTCGTCGGGAATCCACAAACCATGCATGCCCAGCGGCAGCAAATAAGCCAGCAAGCAGATGCCCAGCAATAGCAGCGGCAATGTCCAGCGTTTAATCATGCGCCTTGCACTCCCAGCCAGCCTTCACGGCCGTTGAGGGCGCCGCGTTGTACGCGACCCACGGGCAAGGTGTTGAAGAACTCGGGTAGCAAGTCACCCAACGGTTGGAACTGGATGTTGCGCAGGCGAGCCTCAGCCAGCAGTTGACGAAAACCCTCAGCCATCAGAATCCCTTCCACTTCGGCATGAATGGTGTAGACGTTGAGTTGTCGCGGGAGGAAGTGGTCGAGGATGAACCGGTTGAAATCCCTCGCGGCGACGATGGGGCCGACAACTTCGTCGAAGGTCGGCAGGTCCACCGGAATCTGCGGGGTGCCCGGCGTGCCGTCCGCCAGCAAAGGCCGAAACAGGCGTGTCCCACGGCAGTCGCTGTTGTAGCGAAAGCCAAAAGCCTGCTTGGCTTCAATCACACGCTCGTCCGCGCGCCAACCGGCGGCGGCCGAACACTCGACTTTTGCGCCGAGGATGTCGCTCAAGGTGTCGACGCCCTGACGAATTTGCTCGATCAGCTGAGTATCGCTCCAACGCCCGGCATTGGCCTGCCAGCCATGGTGATCCCAGGCATGCAGGCCGACCTCATGACCCGCGTCCCGGGCCTGACGCATCAAGTGCCCGAGTTCGCGACCAATCGGTTTGCCCGGCCATGCGGTGCCGGCCAGCAGAATGTCCCAGCCATAGAGGCCGGCAGCATTGGAGCGGAGCATCTTCCAGAGGAACTGCGGGCGAATCAGGCGCCACAGATGCCGACCCATGTTGTCGGGGCCGACACTGAAGAAAAACGTTGCCTTGACCTGCGCTTCATCGAGCATTTCCAGCAGGCGCGGCACACCTTCACGGGTGCCGCGAAAGGTGTCGACGTCGATGCGTAGACCGGCCTGCATTACTTCTTGTCCGCGATTTCGAGCATGGCTTCACGCAGGAAGAAATCCAGCGTATTGCCGATGGTCTCGCGCATTTCCACGGTCGGCGTCCAGTCCAGCAGACGCTTGGCGTTGGCGATGCTGGGTTTGCGATGCTCGACGTCCTGGTAACCGGCACCGTAGAACGCCTTGCTTTCGACGTCGCGGAAACCGGCGAATGGCGGGAAGTTGTCGCGCAGCGGGTGCGCCTCGAACTGGCGCAGCAGCTCTTCGCCCAACTGCCGGATGCTTGCTTCGTTGTCCGGGTTGCCGATGTTGATGATCTGACCGTTGCAGACGTCGTTGTCGTTATCGATGATCCGCGCCAGGGCTTCGACGCCGTCGGCGATGTCGGTGAAGCAGCGTTTCTGCTCACCACCGTCGAACAGACGGATCGGCGTGCCTTCCACCAGGTTGAGGATCAGTTGGGTGATCGCGCGGGAGCTGCCGATGCGTGCCGAATCCAGTCGGTCAAGACGCGGGCCCATCCAGTTGAAGGGGCGGAACAGGGTGAAATTCAGGCCCTTGGCGCCGTAGGCCCAGATCACCCGGTCGAGCAATTGCTTGGACACCGAGTAGATCCAGCGCTGCTTGTTGATCGGGCCGACGATCAGGTTGGAGGTGTCCTCGTCGAAGTTCTTGTCCTGGCACATGCCATAGACTTCCGAGGTCGACGGGAAAATCACGCGCTTGTTGTACTTGACGCAGTAGCGCACCAGTTTCAGGTTTTCTTCGAAGTCGAGTTCGAACACCCGCAGCGGATTGCGCGTGTATTCGATCGGTGTGGCGATGGCCACCAGTGGCAGCACCACGTCGCACTTCTTGATGTGGTATTCGATCCACTCGGAGTGAATGCTGATGTCGCCTTCCACGTAGTGGAAGTGCGGATGGCTGCGCAGACGGTCGATGGCGTCGGAGCCGATGTCCAGGCCATAGACTTCGTAGCGGTCATCGCGCAGCAGACGCTCGGACAGGTGATTGCCGATAAAGCCGTTGACGCCAAGGATCAGCACGCGAGTACGGCGGGGCGCACGGCCGGATTCGGCACCGCGCAGTAACGAGCCGTCGACCAGCCCCAGTTCGTTGGCCAATTGCGGGCCACTGAGAAACAGGCCGTTGTCGTTACGCTGACCCGAGAGGATCACCAGCGAATCTTCGCCGCAGGCAATGCGCAGCGGATCGACGCTGATCACCCGGCCCGGTGCCTGACCGTCGTTGCCTTTGACGACTTCGGCACTCCAGACGATCAGCTTGTGTTCGCCGACGGCGCAGAACGCACCCGGGTACGGTTGAGTCACGGCACGAATCAGATTGAACAGTTGCTCGGCCGGTTTCGCCCAGAGCAGTTTGCCGTCCGCCGGGGTGCGACGGCCGAACAGCGTGGCTTGGGATTCATCCTGCGGGGTTTCGCTGATCCGGCCTTGCAGCATGGCGGGCAGTTCGTCACGCAACAGGTCGCTGGCGGCGATGCGGAGCTTGCCGTGCAGGCTCAGCGCGGTATCGCTGCGCTCGATGGCCACGCGCTGCTGAGCGACGATGGCGCCGGCATCGGCACGTTTGACCATGCGGTGCAGGGTCACGCCGGTTTCGGTTTCGCCATTGACCAGCACCCAGTTCGCCGGGGCGCGGCCACGGTAGCGCGGCAGCAACGAACCGTGCAGGTTGAATGCACCTTTGCTCGCCGTGGCCAGCAACGGCTCACTCAGCAGATTGCGGTAGTAGAAAGAGAACAGGTAGTCAGGGTCGAGTTTGGCGATGCGCTCGATCCACAACGGGTGGTTGACGTCTTCCGGGGCGTGCACGGGAATGCCTTTTTTGGCGCACAGTTGCGCAACCGAGGCGTAGAAAGCGTTTTCTTTCGGGTCATCCGCGTGAGTGAACACGGCAGCAATGTCATAGCCGCTGTCGAGCAGGGCTTGAATGCCGGCGCAGCCGATGTCGTGGTAAGCGAAGACAACAGTTTTTGCACTCATGAGAGAACCTGACCGGTAGTAGAAGAAGAGGAGAGACCATCAACGGTGACCGCAGGCGCCGGGGTAACGGCGTGGCTGCGCAAGACTTTTTCAATGAAGAAACGCGGGCGGGCGCGCACGTCGCTGTACATGCGCCCCAGGTATTCGCCGAGCAGGCCCATTCCGATGAACTGGCCGCCGGTGAACACGAACAGCACGGCGAACAGTACGAACATGCCGTCACCGGCCCAGCCGGAACCGAAGATCAGCCGCATCAGGATCAGCGCGAGGGCAAACAGCAGACCGAGCCCGGCCATGGTGAAACCGACGATGCTCAGTAACCGCAGCGGCGTGGTGGTCATGCAGGTGATCAAGTCGAACATCAGGTTGATCAGGCGCATCGGGCTGTACTTCGAATCGCCGTGTTCACGCTCGGCGTGGGCGACGACGATTTCGGTGGTGTGGCGGGCGAAGCTGTTGGCCAGGATCGGGATGAATGTGCTGCGTTCGCGGCAAGCGAGCATCGCGTCGATGATCGTGCGGCGGTAGGCGCGGAGCATGCAGCCGTAGTCGCTCATGGCCACGCCAGTGGAGCGTTGCACGGCGAGGTTGATCAGCTTCGACGGGTAGCGGCGCAGGGCCGAATCCTGACGGTTGCCGCGCACGGTGCCGACGACGTCGTAACCCTTTTCTGCTTCGGCGATCAGTCGCGGGATTTCTTCCGGCGGGTTCTGCAGGTCGGCGTCAAGAGTGATGACCACATCGCCTTTGCACTGCTCGAAACCGGCCATGATCGCCGCGTGCTGGCCGTAGTTGCGGTTGAGTATGACCGCCACGAACGGGCTGTCTTCACGGGTGGCGGCTTCTTCCAGCAGATGGGCGGACTCGTCGCGACTGCCGTCGTCCACCAAAACGATTTCATAGTCGTGACGCAATAACCGGCAGGCCGCTTCAGTACGGCGCAGCAGCTCCGGCAGACTTTCCTGTTCGTTGTAGACCGGGATGACGATCGACACGCAGCGGATCGGGTAAGGTTTCACGGGCGTTTATCCATAAGGGTGGCGATGGCGCCGACGACGCGGTCGAGGTCTTGATCGGTCATGTCGGGGAACAACGGAATTGAGCACAGCCGTACCGAGTTCCATTCGGTGTTGGGCAGATACAGGTCGGGATCACGCTGGCGATACCAGGTGTGCAGGTGGGTGGCGATGAAGTGGATACCGGTGCCGATGCCCTGATCCTGCAAACCTTTCATAAAGGTTTCGCGATCCATGCCGCAGCGTTCGCTGTCGATGCGCAGGATGAACAGGTGCCAGGCGTGTTGTTGGGCGTAGTCGGGCAAGGCCAATGGCTGCACCGGCAGGCCTTCGAGCTTTTGTAGATAGGCTGTGGCCAGCTCGGTGCGGCGGGCATTGATCGCGTCAAGGCGTTCCAGTTGCACCAGTGCTATCGCGGCGTTGATGTCGGCGAGGTTGTATTTGAAACCCGGCTCCATGACTTGTGCCTGCGGCTTGCGGCCACCGGTCAGGCGGTCATAGGCGTCGACACCAAGGCCATGAAACTTGAGCATGCGCACACGGTTGGCCAGGGCTTCGTCGTCAGTGACGAACATCGCGCCTTCGGCACAGGTCATGTTCTTGATTGCATGGAACGAGAAGATCGCCGTGCCTTGCGAACCGACGTGGCGCCCCTTGTAACGTGTGCCAGCGGCGTGGGCGGCGTCTTCGATTACCGCGATGCCGTGCTTGTCGGCGAGGGCATACAGCGGATCGAGATCGAACGCGGCCCCGGCGTAATGCACCGGGATGATCGCTTTGGTGCGTGGGGTGATGGCCGCTTCGATATGCGCCACGTCCGTCATCAGCGTGTCGCGGTCGACGTCGACAAACACCGGTTTGGCGCCGAGCAGCGAGATCATGTTGGCGGTCGACACCCAGGTTTGCGACGGCGTTATGACTTCGTCACCCGGGCCGATGCCCAATGCCAGCAATGCGATATGCATTGCGCCCGTGGCAGAAGATAGTGCGACGGCGTGGCTACAGCCGACATAGTGGGCGAACTGTTCTTCGAGTGCCTGGCATTTAGCGCCGGTAGTAATCCAGCCGGAACGTAATACTTGTTCGACGGCGGTTATTTCTTCGTCGCCGATACTCGGCCGGGAAAAGGGCAGAAACGCTTGACTCATAAGAACCTCGAGGCGACAGCCATCCTTCAGCCAGTTGTCTGAAAAACACGTGATTTCAATGGTTTGGAATACCGGCCGGGGAATGCCTGATTGACTTTTGTGCCCACGGACGGCAGGGTTGCAGGCCTTTCGGGGCAACCTGTTGTAATTAAGGTTATGCCCGTTTTTGTGAAAGGAACATGAAAAAACGGTCGGCTATTCGTCTATCTGTAAGTCATACAGCCGTCGTTCAGACTTCTTCCGCTTATCGGCATCTTTAGTGAAAAAGTCATAGAGAAGAGTCGCTCTTTATATAAGTTTGTTTGCACTTTTAAGTTGTTTTGTTGAACTGTTTTCTATTCAAGGCCGTTTCGTTTGATTGACTTGTCGAGTTCCCAATCCACCCCGACCAACACTAATCCGCTGACGCTTTATCTGGCCCGACTGGCGCCCTCCAGCCAATTGACCATGCGCTACGTCTTGCAGGACGCCGCCGACCGTCTCGGTTTCGAAGAAGTGAATGTCGAGGAAATCCCCTGGCACGCGCTGCAACCGGAGGACGTGGTGGCACTGGTCGCCGCGTTGCGCGCCGACGGTTATGCGCCGAATACCTCGTCGCTGTATGTCAACGCCGTGCGCGGCGTGATGAACGAAGCCTGGCGGATGAGCCTGATCAGTCAGGATCACCTGCTGAAGATGCGCTCGGTAAAAGGCATCGCCGGCACGCGGTTGTCGCAGGGGCGTAATCTCAAACGCACACTGATTCATGAATTGATGGAAGTCTGCGCCGCCGATCCACGACCGCAGGGCCTTCGCGACGCCGCGGTGATTGCGTTGCTGTATGGCACCGGCATGCGCAAATCCGAGTCGGTGGATCTAGACCTCAATCAGGTCGACTTCACGGAGCGCAGCCTTACCGTGACCGGCAAGGGCAACAAGCAAATGATCAAGTACGCACCGGCCTGGGCGTTCGCCAAGCTCGATGCGTGGCTGGAGCTGCGCCGCTCACAACTGAAGGAAGGCGAGAGCGACGATGCGTTTCTGTTCAATCGCATCCGCCGTGGCAGTCATATCACCCGTGAGCGCATCACCAAACACGCGATCTACTACATCGCCCGTCAGCGTGGCACGCAGGTCGGGGTGAAGATCATGCCTCATGACTTCCGCCGCTCGTTCATTACCCGGGTGATCGAAGAGCATGATCTGTCGATCGCGCAGAAACTTGCGCACCACAGCAACATCCAGACCACCGCCAACTACGATGTGCGTGACGACAACGAGCGGCGGCGGGCGGTGGATCGCTTCGACTTGTAAGCCGGCTCAGGATGGGGAAGGGCAGGTGCGCGCGTTGCCTGCCGCCGCCCGACTGATCTGTTCGGCCAGACGCTTGACGTTGTTCTGCTGGGCGATCACCAGATCATCGATGCTTGGGCCGGACGGCGTCTGCAACGTCGAGCGGCAGATCAGCAGGCCGCTGTCAGTCGCTCCGGTTGGACGCAAGCGCCATTTGGCGTCGATCAAGCCGTACTGACCGGGTATCGAATCGAAGCGCTGCACCTCGATTCGCACCGAGACATTGCCTTGCCCACCGGTATTGCTCAATTGATCGCTCAGCGCCCCGCGTAACTCATCGGCCAGCGTCGCGCCCCACCAATCGGTGTCCAGAATGGCGAGGCCGCTGTTGCCCTGGCGGATGACGATTTGCGCCCGATCGACCTGCGGCGGCACGCTGATGCCTTCAATCGGAATTTGTCCGCCAGCACGGGTATTGGCCAGTTGCACCGGTGTCAGCGTATGAAAGCTGATCGGGTCGCTGCGGCAGGCGCCGAGCAGCATGAACGCGGCGAGCACGGTGATCTTCAGCGGTACAGCCATGGGTAAGCTCCTGTGCTCAATTGCGTGGCGGTCCTTTCAGATCGATTGGCGCGGCGTTGTCGGGGCGGCCACGTATCAGTGATTCCGGATGGCGGCCCAGATAATCCGACAGCTCACGCAGCGAGCGCGACATGCGCCCGAGTTCGTCGAGGGTCTCAGTGAGTTTCTCGCGCTGCGGCGAATCTTCGGCCAGGGTCGAACTGGCGGACTGCAAGGTCTTGCTGACATCGGCGAGGGTGCTCTGCACGCCCGGCAAGGTCTTGGCGTTGAACTGGGCCAGGCCTTTGCGCAGTTCGACCAGATTGCTGTCGAGGTTGTTGGCGATGCGATCCACCGGCAATTTGTTGAGCTTGTCGACCACAGCTTCGAGTTTTTCCTGCAGCTGTTCGAGGCTGCCGGGCACGGTCGGAATCACCACCGGGCGGGCCGTTGGGTCGAACGCGACTTTTTCGGCTTTCGGGAAGAAATCCAGCGCCACGTACAGCTGGCCCGTCAGCAGGTTGCCACTGCGGGCCTGAGCGCGCAGGCCATTGTCGATAAAGGTGCCCATCAGGCGAATGCCGGCGGCTTCGTCGTTGGGGTCGTGTTTGAACGCGGTGAGCATTTTCCCGTAGGCCATACCGAGGCGCTGCGGATAAATGACGATGCCGACGTTAAGCGGAAAGCTGCGTTTTTTCGCGTCGAAATCCAGATTGATCGCCACCACCCGGCCGATCTCCATGCCGAGGAACTCAACCGGTGCGCCAACCTTGAGCCCGCGCAGGGACTGGTCGAAGCGCAAGCTCAGGTACTGCGCCTTGCCGTTCGGCGGGGCGAGGGCGGTCAGCTGGTCTTCGAACAGTTCGAATTTCTTGTCATCGGTCGCCGCCACGTCATTGGGGCTGTAGTCCGGCGCACGGAAGGCGATGCCGCCAACCAGCATTGATGACAGCGATTCGGTCTTGACCTGGAACCCGTTGGCTCCGACGCTGACGTCAATGCCGCTGGCGTTCCAGAAACGGGTGTTTTCGGTGACGAAGGCGTCGTTGGGCGCATGAATGAACACTTCGATGTTCACGCCTTTACCGTCAGGGGCCAGCTCGTAGGTGACGACTTGGCCGACCGGAATTTTGCGGTAGTAAACCGGTGAGCCGATGTCCAGCGAGCCGAGATCCTGGGTGTGCAGCATGAAGCGCTTGCCCGGTTCGCCGTAGGTGATCGGCGGCGGGTTTTCCAGGCCCTTGAATTGTTTGGCGCGATTGTTGGCCTGGCCGATATCGGCACCGATGTAGTCGCCGGAGAGCAGGGTATCGATGCCTGACACACCGCCAGCGCCGATGCGCGGTCGGACAACCCAGAACTGCGAGTCTTCGCGGGTAAAACTTTCGGCCTGCTTGGCCAGTTTGATGGTGGCGTTGACGCTCTTCTGGTCATTGCTCAACTCGACTTCGGTCACCTGACCGATCACCACATTGCGGTACTTGACCTCGGTCTTGTTGGCCACCAGACCGCTGCCAGTCTTGAAGTTGACGACAATGGCCGGCCCTTCCTGCATCACGTTGTGCACCACCAGCGAAATGCCTACCAACACGGCAACGATCGGTACGATCCACACCAGCGATACGCTGAAACGGCGGGGTTTGATCGGGGCCTGGCCTGGTGCTCGCGGCTCGTCGGTGGCTGACGACTTCATCCGTGTCCTCCTCGAATAATTAGGCACTGAGCGTCAGGAACGCCAAAGCACTTCATCAATATAGAAGTGCTTGGCGATAGAGCAAATGCAGAGGAGCAAAGACCTCAGCCGAGCATCTCGCGCAACCGATACCAGAACATCCCCAGTGCCAGCAGCGGCGAGCGCAGTGCCGGGCCGCCGGGGAAGGTCATGTGCGGCACGCCGCTGAATACGTCCATGCCTTGGCTATGGCCGGCATGAATCGCCTCGCCGAGCAGCTTGGCGCACCAATGGGTGACGTTCAGGCCATGGCCGGAATAGCCTTGGGCGTAGAACACGTTCGGATGCTGTTTGAGCCGTCCGACCTGCGGGAAGCGATTGGCGGTGATGCCAATCTTGCCGCCCCACTGGTAGTCGATGCGCACGTCCGCCAGTTGCGGGAAGACCTTGAGCATCTTTGGGCGCATGTAGGCGGCGATATCTGCCGGATCTCGCCCGGAATAATGGCAGGCGCCGCCGAACAGCAAACGCCGGTCTGCTGAGAGCCGGTAGTAGTCGAGGCCGACTTTCTGGTCGCACAGCGCGAGGTTGTGCGGGATCAGTTGCGCGGCGCGCTCTTCGGACAAGGGCTCAGTGGCGATGATGTAACTGCCGGCCGGCAGCACTTTGCCGCTGAGCTGTTTCTCCAGTTCATCCAGATGCGCGTTGCAACCGAGCACCAGACTGCCGGCGCGTACGGTGCCGCTGGCGCAGCGGACTTGCACGGTTGCGCCGTGGATGATTTCCAGCACCGGACTTTGCTCGAAGATCCGCACGCCAAGGGACGCGGCCAGACGCGCTTCGCCCTGCACCAGATCCAGTGGATGCAGATGGCCGGAGCCCATGTCGATCAATCCGCCGGCATAGCCATCGGCGTTGACCACTTGCTGGCGGATCTGCTCGGGGCCGACCAAGCGTATTTCGTGGGCATAACCGAGTTCGGCGAGGCCAACCTGTTCTTCCTTGAACGCGGCGAATTGCGCGGGCGTGTTGGCCAGTTCGCAGAAGCCCCAACGCAGATCGCAGTCGATGGCGTTGTCGCCGATGCGCTGGCGCACCAGCTCCACCGAATCGATCCCGGCGCGCTGCAAATAGCGCACGCCTTCCTGGCCGACATGTTTCGCGAAACCTTCGACCTCATGGCCGATGCCGCGAATCAACTGGCCGCCATTGCGCCCGCTGGCGCCCCAGCCAATTCGCCGGGCTTCGATCAATATCACCGAGAGCCCGCGTTGAGCCAGTTCAATGGCGGTATTGACCCCGGTAAACCCGCCGCCGATGACGCACACGTCAGCCGTCAGATCACCATTGAGCATGGGGTAGGGGGGGCTCGCCCGAGCCGATGCGGCGTAATAGGAGCGAGCGTGTTCCTGGGTGTACTGATTCATTTGTTCGACTTCACTTTGCTCCAGGAACGGGTCATCAAACGCATGATCGCCTGGGGCGGGGTAGAGGAGATGTAGAGCTTGGCGAGGACTTCCTGTGGCGGATAAACCTCAGGATTGTTCACCAGATCCGGATCCATGTACTGCTTGGCGGCGGGGTTCGGGTTGGCGTAACCGACCGAAGCGCTGACCTTGGCGATCACTTGTGGATCGAGCAGGTAGTTGATGAAGGCGTGGGCCTCCTTGGGATTGCTGGCGTCGGCCGGGATTGCCAACAGGTCGAACCACAAGTTGGCGCCTTCTTTCGGGATGGCGTAGGCGATATTCACGCCGTTCTTGGCTTCTTTGGCACGGTTGGCGGCCTGGAACACGTCGCCGGAATAACCAAAGGCGACGCAGATATCACCGTTGGCCAGGTCCGATACGTACTTCGATGAGTGGAAGTAGGTGATGTAGGGGCGAATGCTCAGCAGTTTCGCTTCGGCTTTCTTATAGTCTTCCGGGTTTTCGCTGCGCGGATCCATGCCCATGTAGTTGAGCACGGCCGGGAATATTTCGTCGGCGGAGTCCATCATCGACACGCCGCACTGGCTGAGTTTCTTCAGGTTTTCCGGCTCGAACAGCACGGCCCAGGAATCGATGTGATCGATGCCCAACACTTGCTTGACCTTGTCGACGTTGTAGCCGATGCCGTTGGTGCCCCACAGGTACGGCACAGCGTGCGCGTTACCCGGGTCGTTTTTCTCCAGCAGTTCAAGCAGCTTCGGGTCGAGGTTTTTCCAGTTCGGCAGTTGCGAGCGATCCAGCTTGAGGAATGCGCCGGCCTTCACCTGACGGGCGAGAAAGTGGTTGGACGGCACCACAACGTCATAGCCGGTGCGGCCCGCCAAGAGCTTGCCTTCGAGGGTTTCGTTGGAGTCGAAAACGTCGTAGATCACCTTGATCCCGCTGCTGCTCTGGAAGTCGGCGAGGGTGGTCTCACCGATGTAGTCGGTCCAGTTGTAGACGCTGACTTGTGGCTGGGCTAGAGCAGCAGTGCTGCACAACATCGCCAGCGCAGCGGGAACCATGGATTTCAATAGACGCATATCGACACCTCTTAAATTTATTGGTTTTTTCAGGTGGTTCGCTATTCCCCTTGTGGGAGCGAGCCTGCTGGCGATAGCGGTGGGTCAGGCAACATCAATGGTGACTGTGCCGACGGCTTCGCGAGCCTGCTCGCTCCCACATGGGATTTTTGAAGTGGTTTAGACGCTCATCATCAGGAATTCACGTTCCCACGAGCTGATTACGCGCTTGAAGTTTTCATGCTCGGCGCGTTTCACCGCGACATAGCCGCGCACGAATTTTTCACCCAGGTATTGCGCAACGGTTTCGCACTCTTCCATCTGCGTCAGGGCCTCTTCGATGGTGATCGGCAGGCGCAGGTTGCGACGTTCGTAGGCGCGGCCTTGTACCGCAGCGCTCGGCTCGATGCCCTCGACCATGCCGATGTAACCGCACAGCAAGCTCGCGGCAATCGCCAGGTACGGGTTGGCATCGGCGCCCGGCAGGCGGTTTTCCACGCGCATCGACTCGGGGCCGGAGGTCGGCACACGCAAACCAACGGTGCGGTTTTCTTCGCCCCATTCGACGTTGACCGGCGCTGAGGTGTCGGGCAGGAAGCGGCGGAAGGAGTTCACGTTCGGCGCGAACATCGGCAGCACTTTCGGGATGTACTTCTGCAAACCACCGATGTAGTGCAGGAACAACTCGCTCATCTGCCCATCGGCGTTGGCGAAGATCGGATTGCCCGTGGCGATGTCCACCACACTCTGGTGGATGTGCATGGCGCTGCCCGGCTCGTCGCCAATCGGCTTGGCCATGAACGTCGCCGCGACGTTGTGCTTGAGCGCTGCCTCACGCATGGTCCGTTTGAATACGGTGATCTGGTCGGCCAGATCCAGCGCGTCGCCATGACGGAAGTTGATTTCCATCTGCGCCGGGCCGTCTTCGTGGATCAGCGTGTCGAGGTCCAGGCCTTGCAGTTCGCACCAGTCGTAAACGTCTTCAAACAGCGGATCGAATTCGTTGGCGGCATCAATGGAGAACGACTGCCGACCACTTTCGGCGCGACCGGAACGGCCCAGCGGTGCCTTCAGCGGCAAGTCCGGGTCTTCGCAGCGCTGGGTCAGGTAGAACTCCATTTCTGGCGCGACAATCGGCTTCCAGCCTTTGTCGGTGTAGAGCTGCAAAACCTTCTTCAGCACGTTGCGCGGCGACAGCTCGATCGGGTTGCCGAACTTGTCGAAGGTGTCGTGGATGACGATGGCGGTTGGCTCGATCGCCCATGGAATCACGTAGACCGCGTCGGCCACTGGCTTGCACACCATGTCGATGTCGGCCGGATCGAGCAGGTCGTAGTAGATGTCGTCGTCGACAAAATCCCCGGTTACCGTTTGCAGCAGCACACTTTCCGGCAGGCGCATGCCTCGCTCATGCAGGAACTTGTTGGTCGGTGCGATCTTGCCGCGGGCGATGCCGGTCAGGTCGCTGACCACACATTCAACTTCGGTAATCTTGTGATCTTTCAGCCACGTGAACAGCTGATCGAAAGGGGCATTCATAAAGACCTCGTTATTGGTTTTGTAGACGCCGGGGAGGGCGGGTTTCATCTTCCGCCCCTTCCCCTGTGGCGCGTTGACGACTATCTTGGGCGAGCCTTGCAGTTCCATCTATCCACTTTAAGCAGCACCAAAGCGCACCAAAAGAGTGCGCAAGGTCACCCCATGACAACGTGTAATCCGCTACAGGTTCAGGCTTTCAACACCGCTGATGTCTCCGAGCAAATCCGCGCCACGCCGGGTTGGGTCCAGCATTACCAGCAGATGTCGCCGGGGCATTTCGCCGGGCAGATCCGCTATCTGGATTTGCAGGGGGTCGAGGTTTACGAAGAGCAGATGAACACCCGGGTCGAGCAGAATTTCAGCGCGCCATCGGGTGCTCTGGCGTTCTGTTTTGATCGCAGCGACAACGCGCTGTATCTGCTCAATGAAGACAGCCGCAACATCTGGATCACCCCGGAGAACTATCAGGAAATCGCCGTGGTGTTCGGTCCGGATTTTGTCCGCCAGCACGGTCTGGATGTGGCGAAACTGGAAGGCTTGTTTATGGCGCCGCTCAATGGCGGGCAAAACGCGCTGTTCAGTCGCTGGTTAAGCTCAACTCTCACGAAGTTGACGCAAGCTGTTGATTTACCGAGTAAAGAATCGCTAACCCAGCAATTACTTGAAGATTGTTTGTTCATCCTCGATAACGCGCGTGTTGATCTTGACCGTGGCGGTTTGCAGCGGCGTACCGAAGAACGAATGATCATGAAACGAGTAGGTGAGTGGGCTGCCGACTCGCCAGAAGAAACGTTGAATTTGCTGGAGCTTTCGCACGTCGCCGGCGTGCCACTGCGGCAATTGCAACAGGCCTTCAAGGCCTATACCGGGATGACGCCAAGCCACTGGTTGCGCTTGCGCCGATTAAACAGCGCTCACCGCGAATTACTTAAATGCAGACCGGCGGACACCACAGTCGCTGAAGTGGCCATGCACTGGTCGTTCTGGCATCTGGGGCGGTTTTCCAGCAGTTACCAGGCACTGTTCAAAGAACTGCCGAGCGAGACCCTCAAGCGCTCGCGAATGGCGTAACGACGAAAATCCCTTTGTGTCCCACGCGAAGTTAAATAGAATCAGTCTCATTTGAATCTAACTTCGCGCAGGGTCTCCTGGATGATTGAAGCAGCGCCGGCCTCGGAGCAGAACCTGCACGACTTGTACCGCGATCATCGCGGCTGGCTGGAAACCTGGCTGCGTCGACGCATGGGTAACGCCTGGGATGCGGCAGATCTGAGTCAGGACACCTTCTTGCGCGTGCTTGGCAGCGCTCAGCCACTTAGAGATATTCAGGAACCACGCGCGTACCTGCTGACCGTGGGCAAACGCTTGCTGAGCAATTTCTACACCCGCCGCAGCCTCGAAAAAGCCTATCTGGAAGCCTTGGCGCAATTGCCCGAGGAGAGCGTGCCGTCACCGGAGCAGCGCTGGTTGTTGCTGGAAACCCTGCAAGCGCTGGATGAACTGCTTGATGGCTTGCCCAGGCCAGTGCGCCGGGCATTTTTGTGGAGTCAGCTCGAGGGCCTCGGTTACCGCGAGATCGCCGCGCGTTTGCAGGTATCTGAACGAACAATAAAACGTTATATGGCGCAGGCTTATGAGCATTGTTTGATGTTGGATCTATGATGCGCGTTGCGCCCGAAACACAAGCGCGAGAGGTGGCACGCGCCGCCGCACAATGGCTGGCGTTGCTCGAATCGGGCGAAGCGACGGATGACGATCACGCGCGGCTGCAAAACTGGCGTAGCAGCGATAGCCGCCATGAAAACGCCTGGCAGAAGATTCAGCTATTGCGCCAACGGTTCAACGATCTGCCGTCGGCATTGGCCATGGCCACGCTGGATCGTCCTGATCCGGCACGCCGGGCAGCGCTGAAACGCGCGCTGGGCCTGGCGGCGCTTGTGCCAGCGGCGTGGCTGATCAGTCGGCAATTGCCGCTGGATGTCTGGCGTGCCGATTTGCACACCAGTACCGGGGAACATAAACGTTTGCCATTGGCGGATGGCAGTTCGGTGCAACTGAACACCAACAGTGCGGTAAACGTAGACCTTGCTGCCCGTCAGTTGACGCTGGTGCGCGGCGAAATGGCGCTCAACGTTCCCGGCAAGTCAGCGCTGATGATCGACGCTCATTACGGACGGATCAGCGTCAGTCGCAGTGATGTCTGCGTGCGACTCAACGAGCGTGATTGCACTGTTTCCGTGTTCAGTGGTTCGGTTCAGTTACAACCGCTGCACGGGCCGGCGCTGATGTTGAATCAGGGCCAACAAGTCAGTCTGCAAGCGTCTGGCGCGGGGCCTGTTACAGCATTCGACGCCTTGATGCCGGGCTGGCGCGAGGGTGTATTGATGGCGCAGAACCAACCGCTGGGGGATTTTCTGCGCGAGTTGAGCCGTTATCGCTCAGGTCTGCTGCGCTGGGATCCTGCGCTTGAGGCGCTGCGCGTCACGGGTAGTTTCCGTCTCGACAATACCGACCAAGTCCTTTCGCTGTTGGCGGCGAGCCTGCCAATCGAAGTGCATACACGCACCCGTTTCTGGGTTTCTCTCATCCCTCAGAAAAAAACTGGCTGAAGCCTGTCCCTTTTTTTCGCCTCGCTGGTCATTCCAGGCAAGTGAACAAAATCGAGAGCTTCTTCCAATGCCCGCAGTATTCCCAAGTCGTTTGCGTCCGTTGTTGCAGTTGAGCCTCCTGCTGAGCCTGAGTGCCAGCCCCTTGATGATCCAGTCCAGTTGGGCTGACGACTCTTCGCGACGCAGTTATCAGGTGCCCGCTGGCAGCTTGAGTTCAGCACTGACACGATTTGCCGGTTTGGCCGGGGTCAATCTGTCGGTGGACCCCGCACTGGTCAGCGGCCAGAGCAGCAAGGGTTTGAGCGGTGAATATGGGGTAGAGGAGGGCTTCACCCGATTGTTGCTGGGCTCTGGTTTGCAGCTGCAACCGGTGGGTGGCAATGCTTACACGCTGATTCCGGCGGCGGAGGGCGGCAGCCTGCAACTGGCGCCGACTTCGATACTCGGTGCCACTGATTCTTCGGGTGCCGACGTGTTTGCCGGCGGCCAGGTCGCACGTCGAGGTTCGCAAGGGCTGTTGGGGTCTAAAGACTTCATGGAAACCCCGTTCAGCATGACCACCTACACCAGTGAGACGGTCAAGAATCAACAGGCCCGAACGCTCGGTGACCTGATTGCCACAGATCCTTCAGTGCGCGCGACCAATCCAGCGGGCGGGCGCTATGAACAATTCACCATCCGTGGCTTCAGCCTGTTCAACAGCGATGTTGCCTATAACGGCCTCTATGGTGTTCTGCCGACGTACACCATCGACATGGAAATGGCCGATCGCGTCGACATCCTCAAAGGCCCGAGCCAACTCATCAACGGTATTTCACCGCGGGGCAGTGTAGGAGGGGGGATTAACGTGGTGCCCAAACGCGCGACGGACCAACCCATCACCTCGCTGACAGCCAATTACGCCTCAAACAATCAAGTCGGTGGTTCTGTGGATGTCGGGCGGCGTTTTGGCGAGGACAACCAGTTCGGCCTGCGTTTCAACGGTGTCAAACAGTCCGGCGATACCGAATGGGATCACCAGAGTGTTGACCGCGACATGGCGGTGCTGGGCCTGGATTTTCGCGGTGAGCGCCTGCGACTGTCGACGGATGTCGGCCATACCGAGCGAGATACCGACGCACCGCAAGAGCGCGTGCAAGTCGGCGCCAATGCCAAGGTGCCCAACGCCAACGATGTGCGCGATAACTATGCGCAACCGTGGAGCCAGGCGCGGACCAAAGACACCTTCGGCACGGTCAACGCCGAGTTTGATGTCAGTGATTCGGTGATGGTGTACGGCGGTGTTGGCGCCCGCAAAAGCAATCACGATTTCCTGCGGCATGCGGTTTCCGTGACCAACGATGCCGGCGATTTCAGCGTTCAACCGCGGGATTTCACCCGCGACGAGAATGTCCGTACCGCCACGGCAGGCGTACGCAACTGGTTCCACACCGGTCCGGTGAGCCACGAAATCAATCTGGCGGCCAGCTACTTCTATATGGACTTTGAAAACGGTGGCGCCCGTTATGCGGCGGGGCGCAGCAACCTGTATGACCCGGTGG
Source organism: Pseudomonas sp. LBUM1652 (assembly GCF_059716105.1). Taxonomy (NCBI): domain Bacteria; kingdom Pseudomonadati; phylum Pseudomonadota; class Gammaproteobacteria; order Pseudomonadales; family Pseudomonadaceae; genus Pseudomonas; species Pseudomonas sp. LBUM1652. The sequence goes on from NZ_CP166804.1 coordinate 3,207,436, forward strand.
AAATCACCAAACCCGGCGCGCCGACGCGGCAAGACGCCAAGGTCTACACCGAAAATCGCTTCAGTGGCGTGGCGCTGTCGGACACCTTGGGTTTCTTCGATGATCGCCTGTTGCTGACCCTCGGCGCCCGGTGGCAGCGCGTGAAGGTCGATGACTGGAGCGATGATGTGAAGGGTGATACGGCCTACGACGAAGAAAAGGTCTCGCCGTCGGGCGGCATTCTGTTCAAGGCGACGGACAAGTTGTCGCTGTAGGCCAACTACATGGAAGGCCTGAGCCAAGGCAAGATCGCGCCTTCGACGTCGGTAAACGAGGACGAAATCTTCCCGCCATTCATCAGCCGTCAGGTCGAGGTCGGAGCCAAATACGATGCAGGTTCGTATGCGTTGACGGCGGCGGTATTTCGCATCAAACAGCCAGCTTACGAGACCAACGCCACGACGCGCGTGTTTGGCCCGAACGGCAAGCGGCGGAACGACGGTGTGGAGTTGAGCGTTTTCGGTGAGCCACTGAAAGGCGTTCGACTGCTTGGCGGCGTGATGTACATCGACAGCAAGTTGACCGAGACCACCAACGGCACGTTCGACGGCAACCGTGCGCCGGCGACACCCAAGTACAACGTCAACCTCGGCGCGGAATGGGATGTGCCGAACGTGCAGGGGCTTACACTGACAGGGCGCGGAATCTATTCGAGTTCGCAGTATCTGGATCAGTCGAACGAGAAGGAAATCGATGCCTGGGAGCGGTTTGACGTAGGTACGCGTTATGCGTTCAAAGTCGAAGACAAGACCATCACTTTGCGCGCCAATGTCGAGAACGTGCTGGATAAGCGCTATTGGAGTTCGGCTGGGGCTTCGGATGACAGTGAGCCGGGATTGACGTTGTCGACGCCAAGAACTTATCTGCTTTCGGCGACGGTAGACTTCTAGAAAGGCAGGGAATTGCTTCGATCATCGGCTATATTCCGTTAACTACACTAAATAGCCGTTTAGTTTAGCTATCCTCATAGGTTATTTGCAGAGGAGGGGATCTGTTTCAGGAGTATAGGGAATATCAACCCAGAAACGATGATCCTCCATGGGTTCTATCAACAAAGCAGCGGTCGAACGCATTGGTCACTTCAACATGCCCGCACTCATGGGCCAAAATATGGATTGCATGATTTCGACCTTGGGCGTCTTCCAGGTCAATAATAGGCGAAATAAAGCACCGTTACGCAAAACGCCAGGCGTCATGGCAACTCCTACAATGTGCGAATTAGTAGCGGTCAGCTTGTAGTGCGTTTCGTACCCGCGATCCAGATCAAGCAAAGCTTGGTTGTAGTCGACGGCAGGCGTTACGCCGTCGAGGCCGCTCAAATCGAATTTCCCACCCAGTGCACGCACGGCTTCGCCAACGATTGTGGTTCAGTATTACTCTGTAAACTTGTTTTTTGACCTGTTAACCACCGCAGTTAACAAGCCAAAATTGAGGTTTACAACGGTATTACACTGAACCAAATTCTGGTGAAGCTTCCAGAGTATTTGGTGGGAGGAAAGCTCCGCAGCTTTCAATCGCAAGGTGGAACCGCCAAACCTGCAGCATCTGCATGTAAATCAGCCGGCGCTTGTCTTTACCACGCATGGCAGCAGTTGAAATCGGTGCACAAACACCATGCTGAAAGCCACAGATTTCACACAGCGTTGTGGCTAGTGACATTCCTGGACGAGTTGTTCATGCGGACCGACTAGGTACGACGGATGCGGCAAGATCAACGCTGGACCTTTGAGAAATCAAACGACTGACAGATAACAGCTCCGGCAACGAAGGCCACCAGACTCGATTCACACGCTAGCGGTTTAAGGATTTCCAATCCCGGTATCAAAGCTGATGCGCATATTTAAATAATATTTTCTGGACGATGCAGTGAGCAGATCTCAATAAGGGGCTGATTTTCCGGCCGTTTCATATTTAGCTGTTTATTCGCATATTTAAAAAATCTCGACAGCAACTGGGCTAATCCCGAAACATCTTGTTACGTGTAATGTATATTATGTTAAATCGTGTATTGCGCTATACATCCCTGCAGCAACACCTGCCTCTATTTCGACAATCAGCCCAACACCTCATAGATCTCAGAAACCACCTGCATCGTTGCGACTTCAATCGTTCCTTCATTACGGCATAGAACCCAGCCGTGATCGGCAATCGCTTGTTCGAACAACTCGGTACACGCGACGTGCTCTGCGTACTTCTGGATCACAGTGCCGCCCAGTCCCCGCGATCGTGTCGCGGCCCTTGCCCATGAAATATCCGGCGCGGTGACGACGCCGACATGCAGGTCTGGCACTCGCACGTCTCGATCCATGTTCATCTGGAGTATCTCGGCAAACGGGATTGTTTGTCGAAACGCGGCATCAGACGGATACCAGCGATCGATCAAGATGATGCTGTCCAGCGGCTGTTTAGTCAGTACGTGTCGGGAAATCCAGCAGCGGCTTTCAGCAAAGCTCTGGCACACAGCCCACTCCAGATCCCTGGAAGGATGTCTGGCAAGCTTGTTAACCAGGGCCATGGTTTTACCCCTGTAGGGATCGCTTTTCCTCTCGCAAAGTCGGACAACTTTCCTATTGTCAGCCCTCAGTACTTTCGTAACGGCCTCCAACAGTGTGGTTTTACCGGTGCCCTTGGGCCCATCCAGAGAAATAAACAGCGGACGATTCATTGGTCACATAGCGATAGATGTACAGTTTCTGGCTCTGGACGTTCGCTGGCACCGCTTGATGCAACTGCGCGAAAACAGAAATGGACGACCACTCTAACCTCAATTCCGCAATTCCATCAGCGCATCCCTTCCGCGATGGTGCACTTCCCTCCCCTCAATCAAGTTCGTTTCGAAACCCCTTGCTCAGAGCCTGACATCAGCCAACATTCGCGCCCTGCGTGTTGATTAGCTCAATGAGTCGTACGCTCAGCTCTTTCGATATGGAGTCAGTCCGGGCACAATGCGCATCCTTTTTTGGCTGGCCTTGCCGGAGGCCTCGAAATGATCAAAACACCGTACTACCTCATCGACAAACAGAAACTGCTGACCAACATGCAGAAGATTGCCTATGTGCGCGAACAGTCCGGGGCAAAGGCCCTGCTGGCGCTCAAGTGCTTCGCGACCTGGTCGGTGTTTGATTTGATGCAGCAATACATGGACGGCACCACCTCGTCGTCGCTGTACGAGCTCAAGCTCGGCCGGCAGAAGTTCGAAGGCGAAACCCACGCCTACAGCGTGGCCTGGGCCGACGATGAGATCGAGGAGATGCTCGACAATTGCGACAAGATCATCTTCAACTCCATCAGCCAGCTGCAACGCTTTGCCAAGCGCGCTGAAGGCAAAGTCCGCGGCCTGCGAGTCAACCCGCAAGTCAGCAGTTCCGATTATCTGCTTGCCGACCCGGCGCGTCCGTTCAGCCGTCTTGGCGAATGGGACCCGGTGAAGATCGAAGGCGTTATCGATCAGATATCCGGCTTCATGTTCCACAATAACTGTGAGAACGGTGACTTCGGTCTGTTCGACCAAATGCTCTGCACCATCGAAGAACGCTTCGGTGAGCTGCTGCACAAGGTCAGCTGGGTCAGCCTGGGCGGCGGTATTCACTTCACCGGTGAAGGCTATGCGCTGGATGCTTTCTGTGCGCGGTTGAAGGCGTTTTCGCAAAAGTACGGCGTGCAGGTCTACCTGGAGCCCGGCGAAGCGGCGATCACCAACAGTGCCTCGCTGGAAGTGACGGTGCTCGACACCCTCTACAACGGCAAGCACCTGGCAGTGGTGGACAGCTCCATTGAAGCCCATTTGCTTGACCTGCTGATTTATCGCCTCAACGCCAAACTGGCACCGAGCGACGGTGAACACACCTACATGGTGTGCGGCAAGTCGTGCCTGGCCGGGGACATCTTCGGCGAGTACCAATTTGAACGTCCGCTGGCCATCGGCGATCGACTGTCATTCATCGATACCGCGGGTTACACCATGGTCAAGAAAAACTGGTTCAACGGCCTGAAAATGCCATCCATCGTGGTAAAGCAACTCGACGGAACGGTCGAAGTGGTGCGCCAATTTGGTTATGAAGACTACCTGTCCAGCCTTTCGTAAACGGACAGATAAAGGAGAGTAAAAGCAATTGAAAAAGAACGTTCTTATCATTGGTGCAGGAGGTGTCGCTAAGGTGGTGGCCCACAAGTGCGCACAGCATAACGATGAACTCGGTCGTATCGCTATCGCGTCGCGCAACATCTCCAAATGCCAGGCCATCATCGATAGCGTCAAGGCCAAGGGTAGCCTCAAACAACCCGCCGACATCAAAGCCTTCTCGCTGAATGCGCTGGATGTCGAGGCGACCAAGTCGCTGATCCGCGAAACCGGATCACAGATCGTCATCAACGTCGGTTCCGCGTTCCTCAACATGTCGGTACTGCGTGCCTGTATCGATACCGGCGTAGCCTATCTGGACACTGCCATTCACGAGGAGCCGGGCAAAATCTGCGAGACGCCGCCCTGGTACGGCAACTACGAGTGGAATCATCTCGAAGAGTGTAAAGAGAAGAACATCACTGCCATTCTCGGTGTGGGTTTCGACCCAGGCGTGGTCAACGCCTATGCTGCACTTGCGCAGCAACAGTATTTCGACCGAATTGAATCGATCGATATTCTCGACGTCAATGCCGGTTCCCATGGCAAGTATTTCGCCACCAATTTCGATCCGGAAATCAATTTCCGTGAGTTCACCGGACAGGTGTGGAGCTGGCAGAACAGCCAGTGGACCAGTAACACCATGTTCGAAGTCAAGCGCACCGACGACCTGCCAGTCGTAGGGTCGCAGAATCTGTACCTGACCGGTCACGATGAAGTGCACTCGCTGTCGAAGAATCTGGACGTGCCCAACGTGCGCTTCTGGATGAGCTTCGGCGAGCACTACATCAACGTGTTCACCGTACTCAAGAACCTCGGCCTGCTGTCCGAGCAACCGGTCAAGACCGCCGAAGGCCTGGAGGTTGTGCCGCTGAAAGTGGTCAAGGCCGTGCTGCCTGATCCGAGTTCGCTGGCGCCCGGCTACACCGGCAAGACCTGCATCGGTGATCTGGTCAAGGGCACCAAGGATGGCCAGCCGCGCGAAGTGTTCATCTACAACGTGGCCGACCACGAGGAAGCCTTTGCCGAAACCGACAGCCAGGGCATTTCCTATACCGCTGGCGTACCACCAGTCGCTGCTGCCCTGCTGGTCGCCCGCGGCGAGTGGGATGTCCAGCGTATGGCCAACGTCGAGGAGCTGCCGGCTGAGCCGTTCCTCAAGGCACTGGATGTAATGGGTCTGCCGACCCGCATCAAGGACGAGAATGGAGACCGCCCCTGGAACGGCGACGCCTAAGGCTCGCAACATTCAGGGGTGCTTCACTGCCTGCTCCGAAAACGCCGCTCATTGAGCGGCGTTTTTGTATGTATTTCTGAACATTGTTGCGCTGGCTTCTTGTTCCTGACCGGTGACCCGACCTGTCGCCTCAACACTGCGTGAACTCAAGCCTTGGCGATTTCCGGCGTCAAAAGCCATTCGGCGCTGTCGTTCCAGACATCCATGTGGGTGATCTTGCCGTTGCGCACTTCGAAGCGATCCAGATAGCGATTACCGGAAAAACTGCGGCCATCGGACCACTCGCCATACAAGGTACCGTTGGAATACACCACGGTGTGATCACCGCGTTCCATCCAGTCGAAGTTGCCCAAGGCTTTTTTTACCCAGGCATAACGGGAACCGTTGAACGCCGTGATGGCCTGTGGGTCGGGCATGACCCGGCCGCCGGTGAAAGTGATCTTCACATCGGCACTCATGAAGGTTGCGGCCCTGACGGGATCGGGCGTCATGGAGGCCTCGAGAAAGCTGCTAACAATCTGCACGTCTGTATTTGCCTGCGACATCGTCGAATCTCCTGACTGACTATTGATAAGCACTGGATCGACGCCTCTGCTTAGTGCAGGGCGCGTTAATTTGGCGCGTTTAGTTCAAGTTGTTTGTGCCCCATCACCCGGTTTTACTGGGGCGGCTGACTGGCATCCTACTTGCTAGCAATAATTATGCAAATGCTAGCAATCAGGAGAACGATCAATGGCCTTCCCGCTTTTAAACCTGCAGCGTCTTGTGTTTCCCGTGGCTGCGGCAGTCACGCTCAATGTGGCTTTGTTTGGTGGTGCCCAGGCGGCCGAGCCTCCGATCAAGGTTGGTCTGGTCGCAGCCCTTTCGGGTCAGTCGGCGAAATCCGGCGAAGCGCTGACTCGCGGCCTGACCATCGCCATCGATGAGGTCAATGCCAAGGGTGGCGTGCTCGGCCGACCACTCGAGCTGGTGCGTCGCGACGACGAAAGCAATCCGTCCAAAGGCATGCTGGCGGCGCGCGAGTTGGTTCAGCGCGAGAAAGTCACCGTGCTTTTCGGTGGGCTGGACACCCCGGTTTCCCTGGCCATCGTGCCTCTGGCCAACCAGCTGAAAGTGCCCTTCATGGGCATCTGGGCCGCCGGCACGAAAATCACCGAAAACGGTGCTGCGGATAACTATGTGTTCCGCGTCTCTGCCGTCGACGAACTGGTGGACGAAGCGCTGGTGGAATACGGCGTCGAGAAAGGGATGAAGAAGCCGGGGATGATCCTCATCAATAACCCGTGGGGCGAATCCAATGAAGCGGGCTTCAAGCGCGCCCTGGAGAAACGCGGCTTGGCCAATGCCGGCGTCGAGCGTATCCAGGACAGCGATCTCGATGTGGTGCCTCAGCTCACTCGCCTTAAAAACGCAGGCGCCGACACCCTGCTGATGGTCGGCAACGTCGGCCCATCGGCGCAAGTGGTCAAGTCTCTGGATCGCATGGGGTGGGACGTGCCGGTGGTTTCACACTGGGGCCCGGCCGGTGGCCGCTTCGGTGAATTAGCTGGCCCGAACGCTTCGCGGGTCCACTTCGTCCAGACCTACGTGTTCACAGAACACAACAGCGCCAAGGGCGATGCAGTGCTTGCCGCACTGAAAAAAACTTATCCGCAGATCAAAGGTCTGGCCGACGTCACGCCCGCCGTGGGCATTGCCAATGCTTACGACGCTCTGCACTTGAGTGCTCTGGCCATTGAAAAGGCAGGCAATACCGATGGCCCTGCCGTGCGCAACGGCTTCTATGCGATCGAGGGCTATGACGGCCTGATCAAACAGTACCAGCAGCCGTTTACGGCACAAAAACATGACGCATTGGGGCCGGACGACTATCTGTTCACTCATTTCGTCGACGGCCAGATCGTTCCACTCAAGCCCTGAGGAGTTCGCCATGTTCACCGCCGCCATCGTCACCGGCCTTGGGCTAGGTAGTATGTACGCCCTGCTGGCGCTGGGTTTTCACCTGACCTACGTGGTTTCACGCACCGTCAACTTCGCTCAAGGCAGCGCCATGATGGTCGGCGCTGTGCTGGGTTACACCTTTTGCATCACCTGGGGATGGTCGATGTGGCTGGCACTGCCGGCAACGCTGATCCTCAGTGCGCTGTATGGCCTGGTGATCGAGCGCTGGCTGGTGCGGCCGTTTCACAGCCGTGGTTCTCAGGCTTGGCTGATGGCAACGGTGGCCGGCGGCATTCTGGTCGATAACCTGGCGTTGTTCACCTTCGGCAAGGAGCCTCGGCAATTCACCAGCAGTCTGCTCAACGTCAATGTCGAGCTGGCAGGCGCCAGTGTTGGCGCGCTGCAACTGCTGATCCCCTTGGCCGGCGCAACCATCGCGCTCGCGCTATTTCTGGTGCGGCGCTATACCCGGTTGGGCAAGGTGCTGGAGGCCTGCGTGCAAAATCCACGTGCGGCCATGCTGATGGGCATCAACGTCAATCGGGTGGTTGCCATCGCTTTCGCCATCTCAACCGTGTTCGCGGCCCTGGCGGGTCTGCTGATTGCGCCCCTGTTCAGCGTCAATGCCGAGATGGGTTTGCTGTTCGGCCTCAAGGCTTTCGCCGTGGCGATCCTTGGCGGGATTACCAGCGCCGGAGGGGTCTTTGCCGCCGGCTTGATATTCGGTCTCTCGGAAGCGCTGATCACCCTGTATTTCGGCTCGGCCTTCACGCAGATATTGACCTTCGCCCTAGTGATTCTGGCGTTGGCGATCCGTCCAAACGGCCTGTTCGGCAGTCAGGCACTGGTGAAAGTATGAATGACTTCAAAACTCTGCTCGGCCCGGTGTTCATCGCGTTGCTGGCGCTGCTCTGCGTTGTCATGGCGTTCACGCTAGACAGCTATTCCCTGTTGGTCTTCACCCTCTGCGCGCTGGCGGCAGTGGTCGGTGTAGGGCTGAATATATTGATTGGCCTGAGTGGCCAGATCTCCTTCGGCCATATCGCGTTTTATGCCATTGGCGCCTATGTTTCGGCACTACTGACCATCGCGGGCTGGCCGTTGTGGCTGGCGATGCCGGTGACGGCTGTCGTCACCGGGCTGATCGGCGCCTTGCTGGCGATTCCTGCGTTGCGTGTCAGCGGTCCTTATCTGGCGATGATCACCATCGCTTTTGCCTTCATCGTCCATCACAGCCTGATCGAATGGCGTGACGTTACCGGCGGTTCCAACGGTTTGATGGGCATTCCGTTACCGCAGTTCGCCGGTCTCGACCCGGCCATCCTCTTGGCATTGCTGGCCACAGCCTTGATGATCGGCGCCCTTGCGTTTTATCAGCGTCTGCGCCACAGCGGTTGTGGCAAAGCCATGCTCGCCGTCAAGGCATCGGAGATTGCCGCCCGCTCGCTTGGGTTCAATCCTGTTCTGAGCAAGACCCTGGCCTTCGCCCTGTCGGCCGCGCTGACCGGTCTGGCGGGTGCTGTGCTGGCGCCACTGTTGATGTTTATCAACCCCGAATCCTTTCCGTTCTCGCAATCGATCCTGTTCGTGCTGGCCGTCATTGTCGGTGGCAGCGGGACATTGTTCGGCCCTTTACTGGGGGCGTTGCTGATTGTGCTGGTGCCGGAATTACTTTCGGATTTCGCCGAATACCGCCTGTTGATTTTCTCGACCTTGCTCCTGGTGGTGTTGTGGATCGCCCCCAACGGCTTATTGGGTGCGCTCGCTCGTCGCTGGATCAAACCCACGCACTTGGTGCCACCAAACACGATCAATCAAGCGAGGCTGGCCGCGCATCTGCAAAGTCGAGGGGCTTCGAGCGGTTTACGCGTCACCGACATCGGCATTCGCTTCGGCGGGGTCCAGGCCGCGCAGCACGTCAATTTGCATGCCCCCGCCGCCAGCATCACCAGCATTATCGGGCCCAACGGTGCAGGCAAAACCACGGTGCTGAACATGATCAGTGGCTTCTACGCGCCTGACAGTGGTCAGATCGAACTGCAAACCGCCCTCGCTGGTTTACCTGCCTGGAAAACAGCTCGCGCCGGGATTGCGCGCACTTACCAAACCACTCAGTTATTCGGCGATATGTCGGTGCTCGACAATCTGCTGGTGGCCATGCAGAAAGGCCGCCTCGGATCACCGTTCAGGCTGTGCAGTGCCGAGCAGCGCGACCTTGCGCTGGATCTGCTGGCATTGGTCGGCTATCGCGGCGCGGTCAACATCGCCGCCGAGGACTTGCCCCACGTGGATCGTCGTCTGGTGGAAATTGCCCGGGCATTGGCGACCGCGCCGGCGGTGCTGCTCCTCGACGAACCCGCCGCTGGCCTGAGCCGACGTGACACCGATGACCTGGCGCTGCTGCTGCGCAAACTGGCGGATTTCGGCTTGACGGTCATTCTGGTCGAGCACGACATGGCGCTGGTCATGTCGGTGTCGGAACGCCTGCTGGTGCTGGACGCAGGCAAGCCCATCGCCTTCGGTACACCGGCCGAAATCCGCCAGAACAAACAGGTCATCGCTGCTTATCTGGGCGGGACCGACTATCAGGCGACGCCTCGTGAACAGACTTGGGATGGCAGTCGCGACGCACGCTTGTACGTCAAAGATCTGGTGATCGATTACGGCGCAGCGCCGGTGGTCAACAAGGTCAACCTCGTGGTCAATCCCGGTGAGATGGTGGCGATCCTTGGCGCCAACGGCGCGGGTAAATCGAGTATCTTGCAGTGCCTGGCCGGGCTGCATCGGGCCACCAGCGGCAGCATCCTGCTGGACAACGAAAACATTGAGATGGCCAGCGCCAGTGGCATCGCCGGTAAAGGTCTGGCACTGGTTCCGGAAGGTCGCCAGGTATTCCCGTACCTGACAGTGCGCGACAACCTGTTGCTGGGTGGTTATTCGCGGCGCGAAGCGTTCGACGCCGATGCCGAAATCGAGGCGATCCTGCGGCGCTTTCCGCGTTTGCGCGACCGCATCGACAGCCCGGCGGGCCTGTTGTCCGGTGGCGAACAACAGATGGTTGCCGTGGGACGCGGCTTGATGGCCAAACCCAAAATACTGCTGCTCGACGAACCGTCGCTGGGCCTCTCCCCTGCCATGATCGGCGAGCTATACGACGCCTTGGCAGCCCTGCGCGACGATGGTGTGACCTTGTTGCTGGTGGACCAAATGGCCAACCTTGCTTTGCAAGTCGCCGATCGGGCGTACGTGCTGGAAACCGGCTGCATCGTCAAATCCGGGAGCGCCGCACAGTTGCGCGGCGACGACGAACTGGCCGCCGCGTATCTGGGCGAAGGCGTCAGCGCATGAGTGCCCTGAAAATCATCAATGCACGCGTCGGCGAAAAGACCTCTGCGGACGCGGTGTTGTACATCGAGAATGGCTGTTTCGTCCCGGCCTTTCACCCGGCCACTACCGCATGGGAAACCCTCGACCTGCAGGGCCGCCTGTTGCTACCGGGGCTGGTCGAAACCCATATCCATCTGGACAAGGCGTGCATCATGCAGCGCTGCCATTTGCAGCAAGGCACGCTGGCCGAAGCAATTGCCCAGACTCGGGCGGCGAAAGCCGAATTCACCGAGCAAGACATCTATCTGCGCGGTGCACAGGTGCTGGACAAGGCGATTCTGCAGGGCACCACCTTCATGCGCACCCACGTCGAACTTGACCCGCAAATAGGGCTGATCGGCTTCAATGCGATTCGACGCCTGCAGACCGATTACGCCTGGGCGATCACGCTCCAGATCTGCGTATTTCCTCAAGAGGGACTGCTCAACAACCCGGGCACCGAAGCCCTGCTCTGCCAGGCGCTGGAGTGTGGCGCCACGGTGCTTGGTGGCTGCCCCTACATGGACAGTGATCCTCTCGGGCAGATTCAGCGCCTGTTCGAACTGGCTGTAACTTACGATTGCGATCTGGATTTGCACCTGGATTTCGATCTGAATCCTGAAGGCATGACCGTCATGGAAGTTGCCCGCTGTACGCAACTGCATGGCTGGGGCGGTCGAGTGACCATCGGCCATGTCACCAAACTGTCGACGTTGCCTCGTGAACAGTTGATGGAGTTGGGCCGGCAGTTGGCGGACGTTGGCGTGCAGGTCACTTGCCTGCCCAGCACCGATCTGTTCCTGATGGGGCGCGATGCCTTTCATAACAAACCACGCGGTCTTGCACCCTTGGCTCAACTGCATGCCTGCGGGGTGACCTGCTCGGTCTCGACCAACAACATCGGCAACCCGTTCACGCCCTATGGTGACGCTTCGCTGATTCGCCAGGCCAATCTGTTCGCCAACGTCAGTCAGATGGGCACTGTGCCGGAGTTGCTGCAATGCCTGTCATGGGTGTCCAGTGAATCGGCGCGCCTGCTCCGCCTGACGGATTACGGCCTTCTACCTGGTTGCCGTGCAGATTTCATCGTCTTCGACGCGCCTTCACCGGCAGCGGTGATTGCCGAGATCAGCGCGCCGCTAATGGGCTACAAGGCTGGGCGCCAAACGTTCAGCAGGCCAGCAGGGGTATTACTCAAGCCATAGCGTGGCTTGCGGCAATATTTCAGTCGCTCAACGCCTGCTTGAGGTTGAACTCTTCAGGCGCTGATTCTTCCAGAGCCAGTTGCCCTTCCAGCTCGTCCAGGTGTTCGATCATGACCTTGACTGCCTTGGCGTTATCGCCCGCTTCCAGCGCCGTGATGATTTCCTGGTGCTCATCGGACGCGCAGGACGGTACGTCGTTACGCTGATACAGCGCGACGATCAACGAACTGCGCACCATCAGGTTGGCGAGGATATCGCTGAGCACGGTATTGCCGCTGAGCTCGCCCAGCATCAAGTGAAACTCACTCAGTTCCCTGACAATGGCGCGGCGGTCGGTGTCGTTGGTGGCTTTGCGTTCGTTGTTCATGTGACTGGCCACGCGCTGGCGCTGTTTGCGCATGACCGCCGGAGTGATCGCTTCGACAATGGCCCGCTCGATGGCCCGCCGAGCGCTGAATATATCCTTCGCCTCGCGCGCGGTTGGCTGTGCAACCATGGCGCCTCGGTTGGCTTCGATGGTCACGACTTTTTGCATGGCCAGACGCTGCAATGCGACCTGCACATGATTGCGGTTGGCTTGCAGCGTTTCGACGATCTGCGCTTCGATCAATCGCGTGCCAGGCGGCAGACGATGCTGTGCGATGGCCTTATACAGCGCATCGACGATGCGCTGGACCTCAAGCTGTTTGGCGGTGACTGTGGTCAAGCCCATCCTTTCCTCTTTTTCAAAAAAGGCCTCATGCCGTCGCGCAAAACTGCTGACGGTAAGCAATGGGCGGCATTATCCGCCAGCCGCCCGGGCGGCGGCAAACCTTGTGACCGGCAGCTCAGCTCGATTGACCGAGGCTGACGCCCTCCCCTCGGGGATCGTGCATTGCACTGCGGTGATCATCGGCGCCAATCGCGATGATCCCGGCGTGGCCGGTCATGGCGCTAAGTGCCGGAATCACTTCCACCTCGTGGCCCAGTGCGGCGAGTCCTGTGATCGTCGACTCGTGGATATCGCCTTCCAGCTTGAGGTTGTCGGTGCTGTCGAAAAAGCTGCGGCCGAGCAGAAAGCGTGGGGTCTGCAGGGCAAGGTCAATGGGTTGCTGATAGTCGATCAACTGCGTCGCCAGGACCATTTGCGTCTGTGGCTGGCCATCGCCTCCTTGCGTCCCGAAAAACCAGCGACGCCCGTCGTCGGCCAGGTAGCAGGAAGGGTTCAGGGTATGCGCCGGCCGCTTGCCCGGCGCCCAGCCGTTGACATGACTGGCGTCGGCATTGAACCCGGCGGCACGGTTCTGCCACAACACGCCGGTATCGCCCAGGACGCAGCCGGAGCCGAAATCATGAAACAGGCTCTGGATCAGGCATGCAGTACGCCCTTGCTCATCGGTTGCGGCCATCCAGACGGTGTCGGCGGGACGACCGGGTTCGTTCCAGGGCGCCGCACGCTGATCATCAATGGCATCCGCATAGGCTTGAATCTGCGCCGCGTGCAGGCTTGAGGTGAAATCCCGCTCAGACGTCAGCGGATCGCACAATTGCGCATTGCGGCGCAGCAGACTTTGTTTGATCGCTTCAACCAGGTAGTGATAGTAGAGCGCGCTGCCATTGCCGACGTCGGCCAGTGGCTTGTGTTGCAGCGCGGCCATGGCTTGCAAGGTATAGAGCCCCTGACAGGGCGGCGCGACGTTGTACAGCGTGCCCTGACGATAACGCACGGAAATCGGTGCGGCTTCAAGGGCTCGGGTCTGAGCCAGGTCGGCGGCCGTCAAGCCGCAACCCAAGCGGTCAAATGCAGCGCCGAAGGCTTGCGCGAGTTCGCCGTGATAAAAGTCTTCAACACCGTGTCGCCCGAGATGGCGAAGGGTATTGGCCAGTTCTGGCTGGCGCAGAATGTCGCCCTCGCGCAACCAGCGACCTTCGGTCTTGCACAGGTGATGGAGACCCGGTAGTTGCTCGATCAGCGGCTGGCGCAGGGTCTGCCAGAACAATTGCGATTGTGAGACGGGCGTGCCCTGCCCGGCCATGAATGCCGCGTCCTCCAGCAAATCGGCCCAGCCCAGTTTCGAGCCCCACTCATGCCGACTGATAGTCGCCGCCGTCTGCCAACTGGCCAGGGCACCCGCCGTCGTGGCGACCGAAGCCGGTCCACGCAGGCTGATCTTGCCGGCCTCTGGCAAGCGCTGCCCGGCCTGCCCGATCCCTACAATGGTGCGTACCTGACGATCATGGATCATCCACAGCGCATCGCCGCCCAGCCCGGTCATGTGCGGAAAAACCGCTGCAAGCATGGCGCTGGCCGACAACATCGCGTCGATCGCGGTGCCTCCCGCGTCGAGAACGCGCATGCCGGCAGCACTCGCTTCAGCATGAGGTGTACAGACAACCGCGCGGCGCGACGTGGCAATCATAATCAAAGGCCTCTCATATTTTGCTAGCTATAAGTCAATTTATTGCTAGAAAAGCAATAAATGTGCCGGCTCTTGAGAGGCAGACAACATCGAATTTTGCGGTAAGCGTCCGAAGCACCTTTCGACGATTTCAAGCGCCCAAGCGATGACGTCGAATGATTGGAGGCGTGGAGCACAAATGTTTTAAGGTTCTTTCCTGGAGATGACTTCACCCAATCATTCGAGTGGCGATCTCCCACAAGCGCTGCGCGTTATCAGGGTCAACAGCGTAAGGTGCAACGCCCGTGTAATCGGCGGGCCGTTTGGTGACTACCAGCGCCTCGTTACAGTCCTCGAAATAACGACCACCAATGCCTTCCAACAGCGCAGACGCCGCCAGTAATACAGATGTCGCTGCCCCCTGTTGCACGTTCTTCTGACGTTCAATTGGCGTCTTAAGCCCACCGGTGTGCTTCTGAAGTTTGGTTGCGATTGCCCCAGGGTTCAAAGCGTTAGCGAAAATGCCTCGCTCTGCCCAGCGGCGCGTTATCTCTACTGCGATGAGCGCGCATGCCGACTTGGCCTGGGCATATGACGCGAAAGCATCGTATGGGCGGAAGTCGAAATTGAGGTCATCGAAAACCACTGCCCCCAAAAGATTAGCGTTTGAACTCAGCGAAACAATTCGGGCTCCCTCGGCTTTGGTCAAGGCGTCCTGCAACCCAAGCACGAGCGCAAAATGGCCGAGAAAGTTGGTTGCAAACTGCATTTCCCAACCCTGCGCTGTCAACTCGCGCTCAGGAACTGCCATGATCCCTGCGTTATTGACCAGGATATCAAGTGGCTCGGACCAAGCCTCAGCAAACGATTTCACAGAGGACAGATCCGCCAGATCGATTGAACGGATATCAACATTACCCCTGCCCTCCGAGCGCAGTTCGGCGGCTACCGATTCCGCCGCCTCCGAACGCCGCACTGCAAGCGTCACGTTTGCGCCGGCGTTGACCAATGCGCGCGCTGTCTCAATGCCGATACCGGAGGCCCCTCCCGTTATGATCGCCCGTTTACCAGTGAGGTCGACCCCTTCAATGACCTCTTGTGCGGTTGAGTGAAACCCGAACGGTGTAGTGATACGCGTCATGAATTATTCCTCGCATGTGTAATGGCTGCTGGGCGCCTGGGATGTCACCATTCCCGCTATAGGGGCCCGATCCAGTTAAGTTGCTGCGATCAAGATAGGCCTCAGCACTGTCGCAAACAATCAGGCTAATATCGTATGAACTGATGCAGGAATTAGCACAATGCAGAAATCCGGGCTCCTCGAACTTAACGCTGTGGTCGCCGTTTCCACTCATCGCAGCTTTCGTCGTGCGGCAGTGGAATTGGGAATGTCGCCATCCGCACTCAGTCATGCGATCGCTGCCCTGGAGAAACGCCTCGGCGTGAGGTTGTTCCACAGGACCACACGCAGTGTTTCGCTGTCTGAAGCAGGCGAGCAATTTCTGGTTCGAGTGCAGCCCGCTCTGCGTGATATATCCGCGGCCATGGAGGCGGTTAGCGAGTTCCGCGATACACCGGCGGGAACCCTGCGGCTGAACACCTCCGAAGGTGCCGCGCAAATGGTGCTAACCCCGGTGGTACTGGAGTATTTGAGGCGTTATCCAGACATGCGGGTGGACATCGTCACCGATAGAAGCCTGGTAGACATCGTCGCTGGTGGATTCGACGCCGGCATACGGTTGGCGGAAAGCGTTCCGCAGGACATGATCGCCATTGCGATCACTCCACCGCTCCGTTTTGCGGTGGTTGCTTCTCCTCAGTACTTCGCGAAATGCAAAAAACCAAAAGTTCCGGCAGACCTGCTCGCACACAACTGCATACGCGTGCGCTTCCCCAGCGGCACGATCTACAAATGGGAATTCGAGAAGCGCGGTGAAGAGCAATCAGTCGATGTCAGAGGATCGCTGACCCTCGATAGCCACCACTTGATGTTAGAGGCTGCTTTGCAAGGTGCCGGCATAGCCTGGACCAATGATTTCGCCGCTTCAGCCCATATTGCGTCCGGAAGACTCATCCGCGTACTGGAGGACTGGACACCTCCGTATCCGGGACTGCGCCTCTACTATCCCGCGAATCGTCATATGCCTGCGGGGCTTCGGGCTTTCGTCAACGTTGTCCGTGAAATTGTGTCGGAGAATCTGATCAGTAAAAAGAAAGGCTGAGCTTCTGTGCCTGGTTCAGCCAACACTGCGATTTCTCGGGAACCGCGTTCAACTGCACCAAACCAAACCAAACCAAGTAACCGCCAGTAATCAGCAATATCGCTTCCGAGTTTTAAACGTTCATGAACTCTCCCGACTCGAATCTATAGGTTGAGCTTATGCGAAGCATTGTCTATCGGTCTTGGACGCTATCAAGCAAACGGCAGAACATAGCTTCACACCAAGCCGCACTAACCCAAGCATTCCGATAGGAGAAACACCATGCAACAGTCCCACGCTTACAACGACACCAGTCTTGAACTGACCGCTAAAATTCTGGACGCCAAAGCCCGCAAAAACCTGTCTTTCGAAGACATGGCAGAAGGCACTGGCTTCGGTCTGGCCTACGTGACCGCCGCCCTCCTCGGCCAGCACCCACTTCCAGAAACTGCCGCGAAAGTGATCGGTAAAAAACTGGACCTGGACGCCGACTCGATAGCGCGCCTGCAAATCATCCCACTGCGTGGAAGCCTTTCGGGGGTCCCTACAGACCCGACCATCTACCGCTTCTACGAAATGATCCAAATCTACGGCACTACTTTGAAAGCCTTGGTTCACGAACAGTTCGGCGACGGCATCATCAGCGCGATTAACTTCAAGCTCGATATGAAAAAAGTTGAGGATCCTGAAGGCGGCCACCGCGCGTTGATCACCCTCGACGGCAAGTTCCTGCCACTGCGTCCTTTCTAAGAAAGCGACTGGAAATGTAATTCGGCTCGCACTCGAAGCGGGCCAGCCCCAACACATTTACCCATTTCACCGACTCACCAAATCTAAATGGAGGATTCGTCATGAAAAAATTTCTGTTTCTCGCCCTGTCCCTGTCAGCTTCGTTGTCGGCCTATGCACAGGAAGTTTCAGTTGCGCCAAAAGCCACTCCGTATGTCTACGGCATGCACTTGGATATTGCCAAGGTCATCAACATCACTGAAGCAGCAGACATCTGCGGTCCAGTGCCAGTGCAAATGACCTACAAAGATTCGCACGGTGACACTCGTGCTCTTGAATACAGCGTGATAGGTCGCGGCTGTACTAACTGAATGTCACCCAACTTAATTACCTGCTAAAGGCCAATCCCATGAAAGCGCTCATTGAAGGTTTTTTGAAGTTTCAGAAAGAAGCATTTCCGCAACGGACAGACCTGTTCAAACACCTGGCCACCACACAGCATCCAGGCACGTTGTTCATCACGTGTTCCGATAGCCGCGTAGTACCGGAACTGTTAACGCAACAAGAACCTGGCGAGCTGTTCGTGATCCGGAACGCGGGCAATATCGTGCCGTCGTACAGCCCCCATCCAGGCGGTGTGTCGGCAACGGTCGAATATGCCGTGGCGGTGCTCGGGGTGACCGACATCGTGATCTGCGGCCATTCGGATTGCGGTGCAATGACGGCTGTCGCCAAGTGCAAATGCATGGATCACCTTCCCGCCGTCGCCGGTTGGCTGCAGCATGCAGAGTCCGCAAAAGTAATCAACGAGTCTCGCTCTCACGTCAATGACGCGGCAAAAGTAAGCTCGATGGTTCGAGAAAACGTGATTGCCCAACTCGCCAACATCCAGACTCACCCGAGCGTGCGCATCGCTCAGGAAAAAGGCTTGTTGAATTTGCATGGATGGGTTTACGACATCGAAACCGGATCGGTTGACGCTCTTGACTCTGATAACCGCAGCTTCAAATCGTTGGCACAGTACCCTGATACCTGCGCTGCACACGCTCGCGAAGAAAAAGCCGCAGCCTGACATTGTCTAAACGAGGAGGACTTTTCATGCCTGAAATCATTATGTATACCACTAGCACCTGCCCTTACTGCCGTGGTGCTAGGCAGCTGCTTGACTCTAAAGGTATTTCTTTTACCGAAATCGACGTTCAGTCAGCTGATCAGAAGATCGAAATGATAAATCGCAGCGGCCGTCGCACGGTTCCGCAAATTTTCATCGGCGACTGGCATGTGGGTGGATTTGACGACCTCGCTCAACTCGACCGTGAAGGCGGTTTGGCTCAAGCGCTCAACCCGCGTCTCGCGGGATGAGCGATAGAGAAGGCGTTCATGTCACAGATCCAAAATCAGGGGGGCGTCGCCCTCCTTGCTTTGCGCTGGTACTGCGCAGCAAATCAAGACCTCTCCCTGCGCCGGCATTTCAGCGGGCAAGTTCAAATAGTGCACTTCGCCACTGATCAATTTTGTACGACAAGTCCCACATGACCCGCCGCGGCAACTGAAGTCCGGATTCAGACCACGACTTTCAGCCAGCTCCAACAGGCTGCCGTTTCCTGGTTCCCAACGGGCCTCTTTCGCAGAAGTCGCGAACAGCACTTTAACCGGTCCACTGGCTGGCGGAACTTGCTCTACCGCCGGGGTCAACTGATCGCGTAATCGAACCAGAGTCGAAGGCCCGAATGTTTCGGCGTGAATGCGATCATCGCCAATGCGTAGTTCTCGTAGCCCATCGTATAGAGCCTGGGTGAAGGCGCCCGGACCGCACAAGTAAAAGTCATAATCATCCAAGGGCAACAGCGCTTTGAGTAAAGCTACGTCCACACGTCCAGCTAATTCGAAGTCTTCGCCCTCGCGAGCGTGTTGCTCCGGCTGACTTAGAAGTCGCAATGCGCGAATCTTGTCTTTTGCACGGGTCGCCAGTTCAAACAGTTCATCGCGAAATGCCAGCTCCGCCAGACTACGCGCGCTTTGAATGAACCAGGTCGGCCGAGTGCGACGGATTCGTTCTCCTTCATAGATGACTTCGCGCAGCATCGACAGCAACGGCGTGACCCCAACGCCAGCGGCCAATAGAACCAATGGCCGATGCTCATCGGCGTGCACTGTGAAACGACCTTGGGGGGCACGAGCTTCAATGAGATCCCCCACCCGAATCTGGTTGTGCAGGTGCGACGAAACCAACCCGTCACGCTTGACACTGATCCGGAAGAAAGTGTCAGAAGGTGCGCTCGACACGCTGTAAGTTCGGACCAGGGGTGGCTGTCCTTCAGCCAGGTGAAACCGTACGGGTAAATGTTGGCCAGCCTCAAAGCGCGGCAATCCTGCCCCATCGTCAGGTTCCAGATAAAAAGAACTGATGGTGCTGCTCTCTTCAACGATACGGGTCACGCGCAGATGCCGCCATTGGTCGCGTAGTGCATCGGCCTTTAAGCGGCCTTCTGCTTTTTCCCAACTGCCAGTCATCAGACTATTAGGCGAGAAACCTTCAAGCGCCCAGCGCAGGGCCAGTACGCCTCGCCTTCTAACGACATGCTCTACCGTTAAAGTCCAGAGTCTTTCCGCCCCTTGGAATGCTGCGACTTCCGGCCCCTCAAGAATAATCTCAGTGCGCCCTGCCACCTGAAGCACATCACCTGACGAGAAATCGACAAAGACCAATCCAGCCTTAGGATTGAGCAACAAGTTGCCCAATGTATTGAAATGCAGATTGCCAGCGAAATCGGGAATCGTCAGAACATTGCCTTGGACCCTGACAAAGCCGGGGTTACCTCCGCGGTGCGAGACGTCCACCGAGCGTCTGGATGAATCTCCTTCGAGGTCGATGTAGCTGGCGAGGAAGAAGGTATCGGCCTTGCGAATCATCTCGCTTGCGGCCTCGTCCAATTCGCTTAAGCATTCCGCTGCAACATTGGATGAGGGCCGACCAACGCTGACCGGTTCTACGCTCCGCAACTGGATGTATTGCGGACAGTTGCCGAAAGCGTGCACGACAGAAACGGCAATACCGCCAGATAAGGCGGTACTGATGTTGCCATTCATTCGATTGCGCCTTCGGGTCTTCAAATCGATGCCGAGCAGCCCGACTGCGGCACCCGTTACCAAAGCTGCTTTGACTGGGTCACCCTCTGCGGGAAGGCGGTCGAGTTGCAAAATGCGTGGATCGGGTGAGTGAACGAAACCTGGAGGGCCTTCTATCAACGTCGCCCAAGGAATGCCTTTTTCGTCAACCGCACCCAACACTAGATAAGGAAGCTGGCTGTAGAACGAGCGATGCTGATCCGGCATGTAGTCGCGAACAACCTTTCGCCCAAATTGCTCCATCTGCTGCGCCACGCCGACACTTTCTTGCAACTGCCGCTCACCAGCATGCCAGGGTGAAGAGCCCGGCTCGTTCGTTTTATTCATGATCACCTCTACGTATTCTTAAACAGGTGAATCGACCGGGTGGGCTGTATAGGGTCGACCAGATTCTTCAAGAAAAATCGCCACCTTTTGCCCGTTCGGTGTTGGCCAGTAGTAGTAGTCCAATACTTCGGATGGTTTTGACATCGGTATAACCTCTGAACACATCGACGGGAAAACCAGGACAGATATTCGAATTGAGTTCCCATTTTCCACCGGAAAAAAAGTCGTTCTGAATACCAACGAGGATGAGTGCGGTGTCAGCCATACAATTGCCTCCAGAAAGTCGATACAGAATACTCAGTGGGGCTAGGCTACTTGCGGCGCGTCGTACCAATCACGATCGGGTGTAGCGAAACGCATTTTCTGACGGATATAAGTCGCGTTTTCTGAACTGGTTAGTTTTTCCAGCAGCAAAAAAGCGACTTCTGTGGCGGTACCAGGACCGCTGGAAGTAATGATGTTGTCGTGAACAACGACTGGTCGATCTACGAAGAGAGCGCCGCTTTCCACTAACTGGTTTTTCCTTTTTCCTCCCTCTTGGTGATAGGTGGTTGCATGCTTGCCACGTAACACGCCTGCCACTCCCAAACACACCGATGACACGCAGACGCTGGCGACGGGTTTGCCGGCTTCAACGAATTGTCGAATGGTTTCAAGAAAAGGCTCACTAAGAGCTTCCTCATAGAATCCTGCAGGTTCAAAACCACCCGGCAAAGCCAGTGCATCAAAGCTACTCACGTCTAGATCACGGAGCAGAAAGCTCGGATTAAGCGCGAGACCAAATGTGGTGATGATTTTTTTGCGTAGGCCTGCATTCACTAACTCAAGAGGACAATCGCCGAGCAAATCGGCCCAACCGAGCACGTCAGTGAAGGCCGCCATTTCCATTGGTTCTACACCGTTGGCTAACAGCATGAGTACTCGTTTCATTGTTGTCTCCGCGGTCAGGCGTTTAATAAAGTGCTTGAAACGCATGCTCCGCTTTAATCGCTTTGGTGAGAACGAACACAAAACACAATCCAATGTTTCGCCTGCTGAAATGCTGGGGGACGTTTGTATCGGTTTGTAGCAAAGGCCGTATCAGACACGTTTCCATGCATAGCACTGGAAAACCGGACACATACGGGACACAGCTAGCGTTTTAAATATTCCTGTCGCTCCACCACCCATCTCCCGTTTGCACAGGAACATCAGATGAAAAAGATATTCGCAGGTCTGGCCTTGGCAGCCGCAATGGTTACAGCCACCGCAGCGATGGCCGCGCCGGTCAAACCGACTGTCGTGCTCGTACACGGAGCTTTCGCCGATTCGAGCAGTTGGAATGGCGTCGTCAAAATCCTGGAAAAAGATGGCTATCCAGTGATCGCAGCCTCGAACCCGCTGCGCTCACTCAAAGGTGACGCGCAGTCGGTCGCCGACGTGCTCGCCAGCATCAAAACGCCCGTTGTGCTGGTCGGGCATTCGTATGGTGGTCCGGTCATCAGCGAAGCGGCTTATGGCAACACCAATGTTAAAGCGCTGGTATTCGTCGCAGCCATTGCACCCGAAGCAGGTGAATCCACCGCAGAGTTATCTGGACGTTTCCCGGGTGGCACGCTGGGCCCTACCCTCGCCCCCCCCGTAGCCTTGGCTGACGGCGGTAAGGATCTGTATATCCAACAAGACAAATTCCACGACCAGTTCGCAGCCGACGTTTCCAACGCAGACGCCAAATTGATGGCTGCGACTCAACGTCCCGTAACGGTTGCAGCACTCAATGAAGCATCCACAGAGCCGGCCTGGAAAACTATTCCTTCCTGGTTTGTCTACGGTGACGCTGATAAGAACATCCCAGCACAAGCCCAAGCCTTTATGGCTGAACGAGCACATTCCAAGCAGACCGTCGTAGTTAAAGGCGCGTCGCACGTTGTGATGGTGTCCAATCCGAAAGTCGTCGCCAGCCTGATCGAAAAGGCAGCGAACGCCAAATGAAGCTCGTCGGCGACCTCAGTCCGCGATCGCCGAACGCTCAATGAACATCCGGCAACATTGCCGGATGTTCGCGCAGGCCCTCGACAATGTGGTCGACAAAACTGCGCACTCTCATTGAAGCTCTACGCCCTTCTCGGTAAACGACATGAACTGGAAGCGCTGGCAGCTCGAAAGGTTGCAACACCCTGCGTAACCGACCGCCATTTAAATAATCGTAGGCGGGATAACTGAGGCAGCGCGTAAGCCCCGCGCCATGAGCCGCCGCATCGATGGCAGATTGAACAGTGGTGCAGCTGACGCGTGATCGGGCCTTAATGGTGGATTGAAAGCCTTGGTTGGAAAAATCCCAGTTGATCTTCTCCCGATAAGCTTGAATGCCAATCAGCCGGTGACTTTTAAGATCCTCAGGCTCGGCGGGCACACCATGGGCTTCGAGATAGGCAGGACTGCCACAAACGATCGTACGAACGAAACCAACAGGCCTGGCGATCAACGATGAACTGGGCAAATTCCCCACCAGCACGGCCACGTCAAGCCCCTCCTCGTTCATGTTCGGAAAACGATCATGATAATGGGCGAATACTCTGACTTCGGGATAAAACTCCATGTAATTCGCAAGCAAAGGCGTCATTACATAGCGGCTGAAAAGGAGTGGAAGCAATACAGTCAGATTTCCCTGAGCCTGAACATGAAGGCCTTTAGCTGATGCTTCTGCGTCTTCGATTTCTTTGAGGATGCGGGAGCAATCAGCCATAAAAGCAGCACCCGACTCAGTCAACGAAACTCCACGAGTGCTTCGTTGCAATAGCGGCACCCCTAGGCGCGCCTCCAATCGGGCAATCGCGCGAACGACTGTCGGGCCAGAAACGTTCAAACGGCGCGCAGCTGCAGCCAGGCTTGGCCGCTCTGAGAGCGCTTCAAACATAAGCATTTCATGAAAGCGGTCCATTAGAGCGCGCTTTTCATAGTAGGTCGAAGCGCCGGATCACATCCCAGACGTTCCGTGAGGAAATCCACGAACGTACGTATCTTCGCTGGTACGCGGTTACTCTTGAGGTAAACGACCTGGATGGGCAAAGCGGGCGGTTCAAAATCTTGGAGTACCACCTCCAGTTCACCGGCGGCTACTTGACTAGCCACCTGGTAGGACAACACGCGTGTCACACCCCAGCCCAGACAAGCAATATTGATGGCCGCTTGATTTGCGGTAACGACTAGCCGCGGATCGAAACGAAAGCTGAGTGCATTTCCTTCATTCTCAAATTGCCAATCGCTTAACAAATGGCTCGCGGAAGACATAACGATTTTGGCAGAACCTAATTCTCCAGGATGGCGGGGTCTGCCGAATTCCTCGAAATACTTGGGGGCGCCACAAATTACCTGGCGCACCTCGCCAACTTTGATACCGTGCTGATTATTCTCGTGCAGATGGCCAATACGGATCGCCACATCGATACCTTCATCAACCATGCTTGTCACGCGGTCAACCAGTAACGCGTTGAGATGTACAGAAGGAAATTGATCCAAGTACTCAGCCAGCAAAGGCGCAATGTACAGCTCACCGAAAAGCACGGGAGCTGTCACCGTCAGGTGCCCACACGGAATTGAGTAGCTGCCGGCAGCAGCTTCCTCCGCTTCATTGACCTCACCGAGTATTCGCCGACAATCATCAAGATACCGTTGCCCTGCCTCAGTCAAGTGCAAGCTACGAGTTGTGCGTGAGAGCAACTGAGTGCCGATGCGTTCCTCCATAGCAGCAATGGCACGGGTAACGCTGGGGGGAGAAATATTCAAACGACGGGCGGCGGCCGCAAAACCTTCTTCTTCGGCCACCGTCATGAATATCTGCATTTCCTGAAAGCGATCCATAGGCGACTCAGCCGTGGTGTAGGGACAGCAAGATCTGATCGCGAGAGCGAGCAGACGTAGATGCAAAAAAGTGTCGCCAAGAGCGACTAGTGCAAACCCTATCCAGATGACTAGTACGACAGGCGAAAATTCGAAGAGATCGTAGTTGAATGAGCGAAGACTACCCGGAATTTTTCCCGGGTAGCTCCGGCCGCTGGATCAAGCTTGTTGCAAACCCTTGGCAGTACGCTGCATACCTACGAAATTTGGCAATGCCTCGATACTGCTCAACCAGGCCCGAACGTTAGGATAGTCAGTCAGTGCAACATTGCCTTCTGGAGCATGGGAGACGTAGGTGTAGGCTGCGACATCTGCAACGGTCGGTTTGTCGCCAGCCAGGAATTTGCTTTTACCCAACTCTTGCTCCATCACCGTCAGCAGGGTGTGGGACTTGCTGATCGCATCCTCCGCATTGTAACCGGCACCGAACACCGTGATCAGTCGAGCGGTAGCGGGGCCTGAGTTGATCTGCCCGGCGGCAACGGACAGCCAGCGTTGTGCTTTTGCTTGCGCTACAGGATCAGTGGGCAGCCACTCACCGTTGCCGTATTTAGCAGCGAGATAGACCAGAATGGCGTTCGAGTCAGCTAGAACGGTGCCGTTATCATCGATCACCGGTACTTGGCCGAAGCTGTTGAGCGCTAGGAATTCGGGCATTTTGTGCGCGCCCTTCATCAGATCCACAAATATCAATTCTGTTGGCTGGCCGAGGAGTGAGAGCATCAATTCGACACGATGCGCGTGGCCAGACAATGGATGACGATAAAGCTTGATTGGTTGTTGGGACATGACGTACTCCGGTTGTTCTGGATTCGACCCGGTGATCGTGTCGATGGAGTCATCTTGCTCTCCCCTACCAAACAGAGGAATTACCATTATTTACAATCCAGCATTTCACTGGGCGTAATGGTCAGCACCCTATTCTCAGTCCACTGCCGCGGATCCAAGCATCAAATTCATGAATGCGACCGACGCGGCACTGTGGTAGTTATTTTTTCGCCTTAGAATCGACACTCCCCGTTGAGGCGCCTTGTCGATCAAGGCTAGCTTGTGCAGAGCGCGATCCTGCGTGGCGATGGGTTCAGGAAGAATGGTGGCGACCGCGGTGTTTCGAATGACTTCAAGCAACGTGTTTACGGAGTTGACCTGAATCGTCACCTTGGGCGTGATTTTCGCTTTGGTGAAGTACTCATCGATACAAATGCGCGTAGCGAAGTCAGGGGTCAGCAAAGCAAAATCCAGTTGAGCTAACTGGCCCGTCGTGAGTGCTTCCTGGCAGTCATAGAGTGGGTGAGCGCGCCCAACCATCAGACCGAGCGTCTCGACGAAGGCCGGGATTGATTCGATATCGGCGTTTCTCACTTGGTCAAATGCAACAGCTATATCCAGCGAGTCATCGACCAATCCCGTTTCGATGTCGCCCATCGACAACTCGAAAATCTCTAAGCGAATGTTCGGGAATTGGGAGATGTAATCACGCACTAGTGGACCTAAGACGTACGCCATGAAGGTTGGGGCCATGGCAAGCCGTAACGTGCCACGGGACAAGTCTTTCACGTCGTGCAATGCCCGTTTACCCGCCGCCAGCTCCACCAGTACGCGCCGGGCGCATTCGATGTAGGCGAGCCCAGCATCTGTGGGTCTGACAGTCCGGGATGTTCGGTCAAAAAGGCTGACGCCAAGCGTTTCTTCCAGCTGCCGTATCTGCTGCGACAGTGTCGGCTGAGACACATGAAGGACTTCTGCGGCTCGGGTGAAACCACCGTGGTCAGCTACTGCCAACAGATACCGCAAATGTCTTAGAAGCATTGGATCACCGCAAGATTGGGTTCGTAATGCATTGTATCTCTGACCGTTGCGCAGCGATTGGCAGAGCAGGTATCAGCTTATTTTTCTCAACCGAGTCTCCCAAAATGGAATGGATCTTCCGTGAGCACCGCTGCCGCGCAGATGCCCAGCTCTGTGTCGGGATTAGAGTACTCCCGTCCTCATGATTCTTTCACCAGGTGAAATACCGCATTGTCATTATTAGTCATTCCTCAGATTCAGTGGTTTATCGAGTATTGGATACAGCGCAAAACAACATCAACGCGCAGACCAAACTTCTCCGCAGATTAGCTCTGCAACCACTGGAGTACCGGTGATGCCCTTACTTAAATACCTCTCCTTTCTCGTTTTGACGATGCTTTTGGGCTTCGGACATGCCCAAGCAGAAACGCCAAAAATGAAGTATCGCCAAGTGACAGTCGATGGCGTAAATATTGCCTATCGAGAAATTGGCGATCCCAGCGCCCCCTCCGTATTACTCCTTCATGGAGTGCCCAGCTCGTCTCGCATGTACGATGATCTCATGAAGCAATTGGGTAACCGTTTCCACCTCATTGCTCCGGACTACCCAGGCTTCGGTAACAGCGATGCGCCCCCACCAGACAAGTTCGTCTACACATTTGATCACCTTGCGAAGGTGATTGAGCACTTCACAGATGCAGTCGGGCTCAAACGGTACAGCTTGTTTATGCAAGACTACGGCGCTCCCGTCGGTATGCGATTAGCGATGGCAAGGCCCGAAGCCATAACCTCAATGGTGTTCCAAAATGGCAATGTCTATGCAGAAGGCCTGGGTAAGATGTGGGACAGCCGCAAAGCCTACTGGGCTGATCGCAACGCCTATGAGGCCAAATTTCAGGCTGCTCATTTATCCCTGGACGTAACCCGACAGCGGCATGTCGGCAGCGATCCAGACGTCACAGCGTACAACCCCGATTTATGGCAGGACGAAGTGGCATTCCTCAACCGCCCCGGTGAAGGCGCGATTCAAATGGCACTGATCTACGACTATCGCACCAATATCGATGCCTACCCGGCGTGGCAGAAATGGCTGCGTGAACATCAGCTACCCACACTGGTTATCTGGGGCAAGCATGATTTGGCCTTTACCGTTGCAGGCGCTGAAGCTTTTCGCCGGGACTTGCCCAATGCAGAGATTGCGATTCTCGACGGGGGACATTTCGTTATGGACACCCGGCTGGAAGACGTCGCGAACCTCACTCGAAAATTCCTGATCAAGCAAAAATGAAAAAAGCGCACCCTGACCTGATCAGTCACCTGCTGCTCACCGCCGTACGGAGGGTAACGAACTCTTCTGCGGAAGTCGGATGAACGCCGATAGTGTCATCAAAAAGTCGTTTGGTGGCACCCGCTTTAAGAGCAATCGCTAAGCCTTGAATGATATCCCCCGCGTCCGGACCGACCATGTGGCATCCCAGCACTCGATCAGATTCTGCGTCCACTACCAGCTTCATCAGCGTCTGTTCTGACGACTCGGTGAGAGTCAATTTCATAGGGCGGAACCTGCTCTCGAACACAACTACTTTGTGGCCCAGATCAACGGCTTGCTGTTCGGTAAGCCCCACCGTGCCTATGTTCGGCTGACTGAACACAGCGGTCGGAATGTGCCGATAATCGACCGGACGATATTGCTCAGGTTTGAACAACCGACGGGCGACTGCCATGCCCTCTGCTGTCGCAACGGGTGTCAACTGGACACCGCCAATAACATCACCCAGAGCCAATATGGAAGGCTCGCGAGTTTCAAAGTGCTCATTCACGTCAATATAGCCAGCCTCGGTGAGTTCGACGCGTGTGTTTTCCAGCCCAAGACTATCGAGCATAGGCCTTCGACCAGTGGCGTAGAAGATGCTATCAGTTTCGAGCTGCGTTCCATCCTGAAGCGTCGCTAGCAAACTTCCGTCTGGTTGCTTATCAATTCGGACAATGTCAGTGTTGAAATCTAATCGCAACCCGCGCTTAGTCAACTCCTCTGCCAGATGAGTACGAACCGATCGATCGAATCCTCGCAAAAACATATCGCCTCGGTACAGCAGCCGAGTATCAGCTCCTAGCCCGTTGAAAATGCCGGCGAATTCCACGGCAATGTAACCACCGCCGACCACCAGGATTCGCTTAGGCAACTCTTCCAGGAAGAATGCTTCATTCGAAGTGATCGCATACTCGTGTCCCGGAATGTCCGCGATCCGCGGCCAACCGCCAGTCGCAATCAAAATCCGCTCAGCGCTGAAACGCTGGCCGTTTATATCAACATGGTTCGCATCTGCTAATCGCGCATGGCCTTCGAGCAACGTGACGCCGCTATTAATCAAAAGCTTACGGTAGATGCCATTGAGACGATCGATCTCACGGTTTTTGTTCGCAATAAGCGATGACCAGTCGAAATTCGCCTTGCCCGCTGTCCAGCCGAAGCTTTCGGCCTGTTCGAAGTCGTCAGAAAAATGGGCACTGTAAACCAACAGCTTTTTTGGAACGCAGCCGACATTCACACACGTGCCGCCTAAGTATCGACTTTCGGCAACCGCTACTTTTGCACCAAAATCTGCTGCAAACCTTGCAGCACGCACTCCACCCGAGCCGGCACCAATGACAAATAGATCGAAGTCGTAGCTCATTTCAGTTCTCTGCAGGGAATGCACAGCGCCCGGCTGTCCAATTTCATTTGAGGAATAACGACCGGAGCTTCAGCGAATGCATCAGTGAGGTACAAAGCCTCGAAAAAAAACCTCCGCCTGATTGCGGTTGGCACAAATCAGTCATGCCTAATCCGCTGATCTCACTTGCCAAGCCTCCCATGAATTGGGGAAGCAAGAAGCCGGCTTCGTGCTCACGATGAAGCACCATTGAGGTATCCGGATGGGAGACGCCAGGACAGGATTGATGAGTGCCAAACATTGGAATCTCCCATTAATGGAGAACGCTGCGACAACTCCAATAGTTGATCGCTTCTGGGAACAGTTTCACCAACAAATGGGGTTCAGAGAATGAGCAGAGATGTCATGGCTTAATTGTGCAGGATGAAACAATGTTGGTAGAGGCTTCTGAACAGGCAATCAATCTATTCGGGAAGGATTTAGAGCAATACGCAGATGGAGGTCTCTTCCGAATCGAGTGCCGACAAGCCTGAGGCGGGCCGACCTGCTTGGCTGGTCAGAACTCGCGGAGGAGCGTTACCGGGTCAACGTGGTCGAAGGCTGTGAGTGATACGCCATTCTTAATGACGATGGTCTCTTGAAAGAAGGTTGCACCCCCACCGCTTTCCGGTGACGTTCGTGGAGGCTCCATGTGCGGCGGTGTATGTCAATCTCTAGGAGCTGAAAGGGAGTTCGAAAGCTTTTTCATCGAAGACGAGAGCTTCATCTCGTTTTCTGTGCGGTGCAGATCATTCGTGGTAGTAGTGAGCTGGCTAGTGAGAATACCTAACTCCCCGAGAATGCCCTGTACCTTCCCCTCACGCTCTTTTTCGCTCAGAGAGTGATTGTTCTTGATGGCATCCAATTCTTCCATTTTCTTTTGAATTTTCTCTTGGATGTCTCTTATCGCTTTGAGAATTTTTTTAACGCCATCCGGTAGATTGCTAGCGTCGATATCCGCATTTTTGTCGGTCTCACTTGACGCTTTCGCAGTCCCCTCGGGGGACAAAGTCACTTTTACACCTTCGGTAACTGCTGGTACGTCGGAGTCGCCTGACGTCTCACTCGGCACTGATTTCGCAGCATTTGAGGGTTCTATGATTTTAATCGAAGCGTGGGCAGCGGCATTGATTTGCATGAGATTCTCCCTTTTTGTCTTTGCTGTATCGACGTTCGCGAAAAGTACTTGAAGGCAGTAGTGAGAAAAAGCCTTTGGGAGTGAGCGGGCTAACGAGTATCGGCATCTGGCCTACAGGGCATCGAGGACTCTAAATTGATTTTGCGCGAACTGATCAAAATCAAAGGATCTTCTCTAGAGGTTGTGCAGGGACGCATTCCGTCGAATTTCATCAGTTTTGAATTCAATAACCCCTCAAGCGCAACGCCTCTCCCGACCGAAATAATCGCGGCCATTTCAAAAACCGGAACAGTAGATTGTCTTTTTTGGTCGTTCTCCCGGGTTTGTTTAGGGCAGACCATGGGCCACGCAGTGCATTGATTTGCAACCGGCCGCAGAGGCATCAACTTGATGAAATTCGTTTTTTTGATGATGCAAAGAAGGTTCTGAATCGTTGCAAAGACTTACTACGTGCCCACCCGAAAGGGAGGGCTGATTCTGTACCCGGCACAAATTGATGGAATTGCGTCAACCTTCGTCACACACAGGAACTCTAGATGAACAAGTTATTCTCAGGCCTGGCCTTAGCGGCCGCAATGGTTACAGCCACCGCAGCGATGGCTGCGCCGGTCAAACCGACTGTCGTATTGGTTCATGGCGCTTTCGCCGATTCCAGCAGTTGGAATGGCGTCGTCAAAATTCTGGAAAAAGATGGCTACCCAGTGATCGCAGCGTCGACCCCGTTGCGCTCACTCAAAGGTGATGCTCAGTCGGTCGCCGACGTGCTCGCCAGCATCAAAACGCCCGTTGTGCTGGTCGGGCATTCGTATGGTGGTCCGGTCATCAGCGAAGCGGCTTACGGCAACACCAATGTTAAAGCGCTGGTATTCGTCGCAGCCATTGCACCCGAAGCAGGTGAATCCACCGCAGAATTATCTGGACGTTTCCCAGGCGGTACGCTGGGCCCTACCCTCGCCCCTCCAGTAGCCTTGGCTGACGGCGGTAAGGATCTGTATATCCAACAAGACAAATTTCACGACCAGTTTGCGGCGGACGTCTCAAACGCTGACGCACGCGTCATGGCGGCGACTCAACGTCCCGTCACTGTCGCCGCCCTAAACGAAGCATCGACCGAGCCGGCCTGGAAAACCATTCCTTCTTGGTTCGTCTATGGGACCGCCGACAAGAACATCCCGGCACAAGCCCAGGTGTTCATGGCCGAGCGGGCACATGCCAAGCAAACCGTCGCAGTCAAGGGCGCCTCTCATGTGGTGATGGTATCCAACCCGAAAATCGTTGCCAGCTTGATCGAAAAAGCAGCTAACGCCAAATGACGACAAGTCGCGGCTTAGAGTTGAGCCGCTTCATCATTAAACGAGCATCCGGTCGTACTACGGATGCTTACTTGAAGCCCTAGACGATGCAATCGACAGATTCGCGGAGCCGGAGTAGGAGTGTTGTCAATCATACATAGCCGGAGAGCCGACGAACGTGCAGTCCGCACTCGATCCGCCTATTGGCAGAATAAGAGCGCTCAAGCCGGTCGACGCTGATGGCAAACCTCGTTCACTGTGCCTACTGTCAGCCGATGCCTACATTCTCTCTAGAATCTTTGAACGGCTCACCTATCAGGGTGCCGACCAGACCGGTCATCGCCCAAGGGAAAATATGGTCGCCCTGATGCATCCGTTCAGGGACTTGCTCCGTACATTTATCACCTTCATCCGAAGGACCGAAGAATCTAGGAGAAGTACCATGCTTACCCTTGCTCAACGCATCGCCGCGGTCTGCTTCGCTACCCTCTTTTTTGCTGCGTCACCAAGCTTTGCCGCCGAACCCGTCATGGTAGGTGGTGCCCCCATGTATCCGAACAAGACTATTGTCGAGAATGCCGTCAACTCGAAAGACCACACGACCCTAGTGGCGGCGGTCAAGGCCGCCGGCCTCGTGGACACGCTTAATAGTAAAGGTCCATTTACCGTCTTCGCACCAACCAACGAAGCCTTTGCCAAATTACCCGCCGGAACCGTAGACACACTGGTCAAACCGGAAAACAAGGCAGACTTGACGAAGATACTGACGTATCACGTGGTTGCTGGTACTCACACCGCCAAGCAGTTGATGGCGGACGCCAAAATGAATGGCGGCAAGGTTGTGTTGAAAACCGTGCAGGGGGAGTCATTCACCGTCATGGCGCACGATGGAAAACTATCGGTGATGGACGCCAAAGGTGGCAAAAGCGCGATCAGCATTGCTGACGTCATGCAGTCCAACGGCGTCATCCATGTGGTTGACACAGTGCTGATGCCTAAGTAAGAGCTGAAAACCCGGCGGACATTAGATAATGTCCGCCGGGGATTAACTGCTGACCTGAGCGACCGACATAAAACTGCGAGTGGCTGACACTCATACTCGCTCGATTGCCCTACCGCCCTCCTAGGGTAGATGTTTGACGAAAACCGCACACACGAAGGGCTCGAGGCAATCGAATCATGGCAGCGCGAAGCCCGGCAGGCGTTTACCTACCAGGTCGAGCCAATTGAGGTGGCCGAGTACGCTGGCACATTGACCGTCACGGCTCGCGTTACTGGCAACTTCCCTGGCAGTCCAATCAATTTGAACCACGCGTTTACGCTGCAAGATGGTCGGATTCACTCTCTAGAGATTACGCCATGAATCTTGATTTGGGCGGCAAGCGGATCCTGGTAACCGGCGGCACGAAAGGTGTCGGCAAGCGTTGGTCAACCTGCTTCTCGCTGAAGGCGCGAAAGTACTGACTTCAGCGCGTCAGGCGAACATCGATATGCCGCAAGACCTCTGCGTAGAGGCTGATCTTTCCACTCGAGAGGGTTGTGAAACGCTGGTGCCACTGACCAGAACGAATCAGCCATAGGCGTTAAACCTGATAATACTGGCGATACCACTTCACAAATTGCGCCACCCCTGCTTCAACCTCCACCTGCGGAGAAAAACCGATCCATTCTGCCAGCGCCGAAACATCGGCCCAGGTATTGATGACATCGCCCGCTTGCATCGGCATAAAGTTGCGCTGAGCCTTTGTGCCCAATGCCGTCTCCAGGCAATCGACAAAATCCAGCAGCGCTACCGGGCTGCCGCGCCCTATGTTGAAGATCCGGTTGACGCCTTCGCCCTCCTTGTCGGCTACCGGCGGTTTCGGACACAGCCGCACGATGCTTTCAACAATGTCATCGACGTAGGTAAAGTCCCGCGCCATTTGACCATGGTTGTAAATATCGATCGGACGGCCCTGCAGGATCGCTTCGGTGAACTTGAATAGCGCCATGTCCGGTCGACCCCATGGCCCGTAAACGGTAAAAAACCGCAGCCCGCTGGCCTTCAGCCCGTAGAGATGGCAGTAACTGTGGGCAAGTAATTCATTGGCGCGTTTGGTGGCGGCGTACAGGGAAACCGGTTGCTCGACCGCGTCGTCGACACTGTAAGGCTGCTTGCTGTTGGCACCGTACACCGAACTGCTAGACGCGTAGATCAGATGCGCGGGCTGATAATGTCGACAGGCTTCCAGCACATTCAAAAATCCCACCAGATTCGACTGCGCGTAGGCATCCGGGTTATCCAGTGAATAGCGAACACCCGCCTGAGCGGCCAGGTGGACGACTTCGGTGAAACCGTGCTCTTCGAACAGCGCCATCAAGGCCGGCTTATCGACAATATCGATCGTGTGGAAACGGAAACCTTGCAGCTCGCTCAACTGCTTGAGGCGCGCCTGTTTGAGCGCCACGCTGTAATAATCGTTGAGGTTGTCGATGCCTATTACTGTGTGGCCGTCCAGAGTCAATCGTTTGACCGTGTGATATCCAATAAAGCCCGCAGCACCTGTCACAAGAACGGTCATAGTCCCTGCTCCAATCAACTCAATAGGTGATTACTTATAGCGTTGATCGGGAAACGCAGTCCAGACTTTATAATAATCCCCAACTATGGGGATTCGCCTGTTGATCTTGCCTATTAGCCTTCACCTTGAAAGACGAAAAAATTCCGAGCCATCCGTCAGAAATAAATACTCAATACAAACAACATGATGTAATCGGCTGAATTCATTATTGGATCAATGGCGTGTTTTTTGACAAGGAACGTTTGACAGACCGTGAAGACTGGCCGATAACTACCAAGGTCTCGTCGAACAAGGCGCGAGCGCTAATTTACTCGACAGCTGACATTTTAGAGACAACTACTTAGCTACCTATCATAAACGCTGCGATATGCAGACCGTGCGGTAGCTTTGTCTCTGTAAAAGTTAGACGGTTAATCGCTCCTAGTGCGCTGCACAATATAGCGTCACGCCCTGGCGTCACGCACCTTAATGAAACCTTATGTGATTCATTATTGAAACACCCCTGCGTTATATCATAATAAAAACACTCTTCTGCCAACGGTCTCTTCTTAGCCCACCATTGAGCTACTGCCTGCATAAACTTTCGATCATTACAGAGTTTACCAGCATGCCAGCAACCAGCTCAGATCGACCTAATTGGTACTTATTGCAATGCAAACCACGTCAGGATGAACGTGCCCACCTCAACCTCCTCCAACAGAATTATGTGGTCTACCACCCCCAGCTAGTCAGTGAACGCGTCATTCGCGGGAAACGACAGCGGGTGTTGGAATCCCTCTTCCCCGGATATTTGTTTATCCAACTCAGCCGCAACGACAATTGGGCGCCCTTGCGTTCCACTCGCGGTGTCAGTCGCATTGTCGAATTCAACCATGGTCCTGCGACGGTGGCAGAGCACGTCATCGAGCATTTGCGTGGGCGCTGTCTTGAATCAGAGTCGGACGCGGACGAAGCGCTCAAACCCGGCGAGCATTTACAGATCATCAGCGGCCCACTGTCGCCACTCGAGGGCGTATTCGTTGCTGCGCACGGTACCGACCGGGTGATGATCCTTCTGCAGTTTCTCAACCGGGAACAATCTGTCTGCTTGCCACTCAGCGTTCTTGAACGTCAACAACCCAGCTATCAAACCTATAACTAGCTGCCTGCCTTTATATGCCTTTTCCTCAGGAGCTATAACATGGCCTTGATGTCACGTTGCCCTGTTGTACTGATGACGGCCTCTCTTTATTCTGGAATGGCCTGGAGTATTGAACCGCAAGCGATAAATGTTTACGGATTCGACTTTACTCCGTCTTTTTTGTTTTCAGAAAGTTATGACAACAACTTTCGCGAGTTGGAAAACAATACACAGTCTTCCATGATTACCAAGTTGGCGCCCTCCTTCGAACTCAAAGCCGAAGATCGCAACAGCGCCACTCGGCTGATCTGGCAGCCCACTCGCTACATCTATCACGACGAAACGGATGCCTCGAACACGGCACAACGCGTGCGTGCGGACAGCGTCATGGAGTTCACCGACCGGCATCGGCTGAAACTCGAAGCGGAATATCGGAAATGGGAGCGCACGGAATCGACGGCAGTCGAAGGCGTCAACGACAAGCTCAACAACAAAAAGGTCGGTGGCCTCTACACCTTCGGCGCGAAGAGCGCTGACAATCAACTCGAGTTCGGGGCCAATTACGCCGAACTGCGTTACGACAATGCCGATGGCATCAACGACGACAAAGAACGCAATACCACCGCACTCACCAGCACCTGGTACCACCGCATCGGCAGTAATACCCGAGGCCTGCTGGAATATGACCACACCAACTTTGATTACCAGCAAGCCAACAGTCCGCGCAGCAGTAAATCAGATGCCGTGCTGGCCGGTGCCGTATGGGATTTCACGGCTCGCACCACGGGCAAAGTCCGCCTGGGATATGAGCGAAAGAACTTCGACAGCGACGAATCCAATGACCTCAACAACCCCACCTGGCAAGTGGATTTGCAATGGAAGCCGCGAACTTACTCGACGTTTACCTTTGTTGCTCGCCAGGCCCTCGCTGAAGGTGACGATGGCGCTGAAGCCGTTAAGTCGACGTTCACACAGGTGGGTTGGCGTCATGGCTGGACGGAACGCATCACCACGGTGGCACAAGCCGGGGTCGGGCGTTATGTCTACGAAGGTCAAAACCGAACCGACAACCTTCAGGACTACAACCTGGCGGTGGTGTACGCGATGCGCCGATGGCTGGATATCGAACTCGGTTATCGCTTCCGCGACAACGATTCTGATGCCGACAATGAAAGCTTCAGCCGCAACGTGTTTCAGATCAGCTTCAACGTCAGCCTTTAAGAGGGTCTCGACATGAACACACACACCTTTGTCTTGTTGTTCGCGCTGGTTTTTGTCCCTTCTGCGTATGCAGCAGACCCCGGCACTCAATACAAACTGGCGGCTGGTGATGTCTTGCGCATCATCGTGTTCGGTGAGCCGGAGTTGAGCCTGAAAAAGATCCGTCTCAGCGACGCTGGCACCTTTTCCTACCCTTTTCTGGGCGAGATTTCCGCCAAAGGACTCACCCCCGGCCAGGTCGAAAAAATCATTGTGGACGGGCTTAAACAGGGTTACCTGATCGACCCGAAAGTCAGCCTGAGCCAGATCGAATACCGCTCGTTCTACATCAATGGCGAAGTGAAAAAACCCGGCAGCTATCCATTCGTACCCGGACTGA
This sequence comes from Pseudomonas sp. LBUM1652, assembly GCF_059716105.1. NCBI lineage: Bacteria > Pseudomonadati > Pseudomonadota > Gammaproteobacteria > Pseudomonadales > Pseudomonadaceae > Pseudomonas > Pseudomonas sp. LBUM1652. The sequence goes on from NZ_CP166804.1 coordinate 3,244,179, forward strand.
CGCTAGAGAAAGCCATCGCATTGGGCGGTGGCTTGACCGAGCGGGCCTCAATCAAGCGCGTGACCATTTTGCGCGGTGACGGTGGTTCGACCCTCACCGATGACGTTACGCGAAACACCACGATTGCCCCCGGCGACACCATTTCCATTGCACAAGGCTTTTTCTAATCATGGACAACAGCCCTAGCACCTACGTCGAACGTCCTCTTCAAGCGCATCTGCATCAGCAGTACAGCGAAGACAAGGACACCATTGATCTTTTAAAGCTCTGGAGGGTGATCTGGCGTGCCAAATGGAGCATCGGATGGCTGGTTCTGGTGAGCGGTCTGCTGGCGGCCGTGGTGGTCTCGACCATCACCCCGCAATACATCGGCAGTACCACGTTGCTGTTCAACGATAAAACGCCTCCGCTGATGTCTTTCCAGCAAGTCAAGGATTCAGGCGGCAACGCCACGGATTACTTGCAGACCCAGCAAGCGCTCCTGCAATCGCGGGATCTTGCCGAACGCGCGGTGAAAAAACTCGGCCTGACGACTCACCCGGTCACCGACCCGCGGCAGCAACCGAAGCCCTGGTTCACACCGCGCCAATGGCTGACCAATCTTGACCTCGAGCAGTGGGTTCCGGGGCTGGGCATGTTGATGCCGCTCAAAGATGTGCTCACCGAAGAAGACGTCTTCAATCAGGTCACGCAGAACCTCATGCTGCACACCAGCGTCAAGTTCGTCGGCAAGAGCCAATTGCTCGAAATCGAGGTCGAGCTGCCCGACCCTGATCTGGCGGCAGCAGCAGCCAATGCACTGGCCCAGGGTTTTACCGACAGCCAGCTCGACACCAGCGAGAAGTCGTCGCAAACCACCACGGCGTGGATGAACACAAGGCTGGTCAAGCTGCGTGACAACTTGCGTGCGGCCGAGAAAAAGCTTCAGGGCTACCGCGAAGAGCAAGGTCTGGTCGACGTTGGTGGGGTTGCCACTATCAGCGCCAACGAACTGGAAATGACCGGTAATCGCATGGTTGACGCCCGTCGTAATCGCGCTGAAGCCGAGAGCGAGTACCGCCAGGCGAAGTCTCTGAGCAATGGCGATCTAAGTCGGCTCTCCAGCGTGCCTGCCGTCTTGAGCAACCCGTTGGTGCAGAAATTTCAGGCGGACCGCGCCTTGGCCCAGGCCAAGGTTGATGAACTGGCGGGACGCTATGGTCCAAAACACCCGAGCCTGGTATCAGCGCAGTCCGAATTGCGCACCGCCACCACCAGCCTGCAATTGCAGGTCCAGCAAGTGGTGGCCGGTATTGAACGGCAATACCAGCTCGCGACGGCCAGTGAAGCCTCGCTGCGCCAATCCTTCAACAGCAACAAGGCGCAAATCCAGGACATCGCTCGCAAAGAGTTCCAGTTACGCGAGTTCCAGCGTGAGGTCGACAGCTCCCGCGCGCTCTATGAAACCTTCGTCACCCGTTTGAAAGAGACCACGGCCACCGCCGACATGGACTCGACCAAAGTGCGCATCGTTGACCCGGCCATTGTTCCAGTTGAAGCGAGCAAGCCCCGTAAAACTTTGATTGTCGGGATCGTCGGGTTGATCGCTGCGGTGATCGGCGTTGCTTTGGCGCTGCTCTTCGAGAGCCTGAGCAATACCTTCAAAACCGACGAATCGATCGAAAGCGCACTTAACATTCCGCTGCTCAGCGTCGTGCCGTTGGTAACGAAGAAAACTCGCCGGCAACTGGCGCGCTTGTTCGAAGACAACGACAACCCGCGTTTTTCCGAGACCATTCGCAATCTGCGCACCTGGCTGATGTTGCAAAGCAGCGAAATGCCCTCGCAGGTGGTACTGGTGACGTCGACCGTTGCCGGTGAGGGTAAAAGCACCATTGCCAACAACCTGGCCAGTTCACTGAGTTCGCTGGAGCGGGTGCTGTTGATCGATGCTGACATGCGTCAGCCAACCCTGGCGCTGAACTTCGACTTCCCACCGGACAGTCCGGGACTGGCGAACGTCATTGCAGGCACCGCCAGGCTCGAAGACTGCATCGTTTCGGTGGGCAACCTGGACATGCTGCCGGCCGGGAAGGTTCTGCCGCCTTCGCTGGATATGTTCGCCGCGCCGCGCCTGCCTTCCCCTGCCACTTCGCCGAACGCGTTGCAGCCGCCACCACAGGATTTGCTCAGCTCGCCGCGCATGGCGCGCATGCTTGAGGTACTCAGATCGCGTTACCGCCACATCATCATCGACTCACCCCCTGCGGAGATGATCAGCGACGCGTTGTTGCTGGCCAAGCACTCGGATGCGGTGATCTATGTAGTCAAGGCCGACAGCACGCCCATCAGCCAAGTGCAAAGGGGCCTTGCCATGTTGCAACAGAGCCATGTGCCGGTATTTGGCACCGTGCTCAATCAGGTGGACCTGCGCAAGGCGCGCAAGTACGGCCACCACCACTCCCGGGCGTTCTATAACTACGACTTCGCGCCCAGGTAACGTCGGGCGAACAAGCCTGCCGTTGCCCCCGTTCTGCCATCACACAACCGCTTCACCTCTGCCGAACTACGGAACAGCCTTCAGGAGACACCTCGTGTCTGCCTGATTAGCGCTGATGGATGACTGTTGCCTGAGGTTAAGCCGATGACACCGCTCTATACCGCTCATATGACGCAACGCCGTGGCCTGACATTCTGGGGCCAGTGGCTGTGTGCGCTGTCGCTGGTGACTTCGCTGCTGATGCTGCTCGTGTATTGGCGCGTCGGCAGTCTGACCAGCGAATACCGCATCCTGATCATTCTGACGGTGCTCGGTTCAGTGCCGATTTACAGTCTGATGAAGGTCTACCACAAACGCCATGGCCTGCTGGTCGGGCTCGGCAGATTGCTCGCCGGCTGGTTGATCCTGCTGGCCGTGCTCGCGGCGATTGCCTTCATCACACAGACCAGTGCGACGTTTTCGCGCCAGGTGATCATTGTCTGGGCGGTGCTGGGTTTCGTGGTGCAGGCGGCGAGTTTTCTGCCCCTTCATTATTTGGCCCGACTGCACTCGCGCAAGGTCTGTAACGAGCGTCGTTCAGTGATCATCGGCACCTGCCCGACGGCCCATGAGTTGGCGAAAAAACTCTCCAGGCCGAATCGCGCGCTGGTACTGGGTTTCATCGCCGCCGCCGATAACAGCGGCCCGGCCCCGAGCATTCTGCCGCTGCTCGGTCACGTTGACGCGATCCGCGAAATCATCACGCGCCTGGAAGTGCGTCGCGTCTACGTCGTGCTGACCATGGCGCATGCCGCCACCATCGAAGCGCTCTACATCGACCTGCTGGACATGAATGTCGACGTGGTGTGGATCCCGGATTTCGGCAGCATGGTGTTGCTCAACCATTCGATCTCGGAAATCGAGCGGATGCCGGCCATCTACCTCAATGAAAGCCTGATCAGCTCGCATCCGGCCAGCCTGTTTTGCAAAGACTTGTTCGAGCGCAGCCTGGCCACCGTGGCGATTATTCTGCTCAGCCCCTTGCTGTTGGTGGTCGCGGCAGCGGTCAAGCTGACCTCCGCAGGCCCGGTGCTGTTCAAGCAGAACCGCCACGGTTGCAACGGTGAAGTGATCAAGGTCTGGAAGTTTCGCTCGATGCGCGTCCACGACGACCACGAGGTGCGCCAAGCCACCCGTGACGATGACCGCATCACCCCGATCGGACGCTTGCTGCGCCGCAGCTCCATCGACGAATTGCCCCAGCTGTTCAATGTCCTGTCCGGGCAGATGGCCCTGGTCGGCCCGCGCCCGCATGCCGTCACTCACAACATTTACTACACCGGCAAAGTCCGCGCCTACATGGCCCGCCATCGTCTCAAGCCGGGCATCACCGGGTTGGCCCAGATCACCGGGCATCGCGGCGAAACCGAGACGGTGGAAAAGATGCAGCTGCGCGTCGCCCAAGACCTCAACTACATCAACCAATGGTCGCTGTGGCTCGACATAAAAATCCTCATCAAGACGCCCTTCACGCTGTTTTCGAAAAACATCTACTGACCCCTGCCCCAGCTCTACAGCCCCCCCTGCCCTGCGTTGACAACCGTCACGACGACCTGAGGTTTGACCATGAATGTGAGCGTATTCGGTATTGGTTACGTGGGCCTTGTTCAAGGCGCCGCACTGGCCGAGGTTGGGCATAACGTGCTCTGCGTCGATGTCGACGTTGCCAGGGTCGAGGCGCTGAAGGAAGGCGCACTGCCCATCTACGAGCCGGGTCTGAAAAACCTTGTGCGGGACAATTATCAAAGTGGCCGGCTGCGCTTCGGCACTGATCTGGCCGAGGCCGTTCACCATGGCGATGTGCTGTTGATTGCCGTCGGCACACCGCCAGACGAAGACGGTTCGGCAGACCTCAAATACGTGTTGAGCGTGGCGCAAACCATCGCGTTGAACATGGATCGGCACCACATCATCGTCAACAAATCCACGGTGCCGGTCGGCACTGGGGACCTGGTGCGTGAGCGTGTCGAGCAGGTACTGGCCGACAACAATCGCAACGACCTGACGTTCGACGTGGTCTCCAATCCGGAATTTCTCAAGGAAGGCTGCGCGGTCGAAGACTGCATGCGGCCCGACCGGATCATCATCGGCACCGACAGCCCGCGTGCCGAAGAGGTCATGCGCGAGCTGTATGAACCGTTCAATCGCAGCCGCGAAAAAATCATTGTGATGGACGTTCGCAGCGCTGAACTGACCAAGTACGCCGCCAACTGCATGCTGGCGACCAAGATCAGCTTCATGAACGAAATGGCCTGCCTCGCCGAAAAACTCGGTGCCGACATCGAGAATGTCCGCCACGGCATCGGCTCCGACCCACGCATCGGTTATCAATTTATCTACCCCGGCCTCGGCTACGGCGGCTCGTGCTTTCCCAAAGACGTGAAAGCGCTGATACATGCCGCCACCAGCGTCGACATTGATGCTCGGGTACTCAAGGCCGTCGAGGCGCGCAACCAGGAACAGAAAACCAGTCTGTACAGCAAAGTGTTCAATCACTTCGACGGTCACCTTCGCGGCAAGACCTTTGCCCTCTGGGGGCTGAGTTTCAAACCCAACACCGACGACATGCGCGAAGCCCCCAGCCGCGTATTGATGGAGGCCTTGTGGCAGGCCGGCGCCAACGTTCAGGCGTTTGATCCCAAAGCCATGGAAGAAGCCCAGCGCATTTATGGCTCGCGCGATGACCTGACGTTGGCAGGCACCAAGGAAGCGGCACTGAAAAATGCCGACGCGCTGATCATCGTCACCGAGTGGCAATCGTTTCGGGCACCGGACTTCGACCTGCTCAGTCAGCAGCTCAAACAGCCGTTGATCTTCGACGGACGCAATCTGTTCGATCCACAGCGTTTGAGCAAACGCGGCTTCACCTACGTTTCCGTGGGGCGGCAGACCCCCTCAGTCATCTGAAAGGAGCCGCGCCATGTTCAAGCTGGAATTAGTCGGGCAGTACTCACCGAAATTACTGGAGGCCAACCAGGCCTACTCCTTCATCAACTTCGCCTCCATCGGCAGCGTGTTCGGGCAGACCCCAAGCACCATCAACTATTTTTGCGACGGCATGCTGATGTCGACCTTCATGTCTCGCGTGACCGGCAAGACGATCGGCCGGGTCAGCTTTGACTTCACCTCGATTGCCGATCTTGTACTCGGCAGCGCTGAGCAACTGGGCAAGCGCGTGTATTTCGTCGGCGCTCGGCAAGTTGAACTGGATCTGTTCATCAGCAAGATCAAGAGCCTCTACCCGCAACTGGCCATCGCCGGTTACCACAACGGCTACTTTGATACCTCGCAGGCCGAGGCCATTCAGGCCGACATTTGCCACAGCGAAGCGGACATCCTGATCGTTGGCCTGGGCGCGGGACTGCAAGAACAGTTCGAACAGGATGCGTTGCGCGCAGGCTTTCGCGGTGTCGCCTTCACCTGCGGCGGGTTCATTCGCCAGGAAGCCCTGGCCACGCGGCAGTACTACCCGGCGATGATCAATCGCCTGCACCTGCGCGCGTTTTATCGAATGTATCGCGAGCCTCATACGATCAAACGCTACCTCATCGATTACCCCAGCAACTTTGTGCACCTGTTGACGATGCTCGCTCGGCACAAAGTCGCCATCAGCGTTGGGGAATGACTATGCACATCCTGTTCATTCTCAAAGATTTCAAGACCGGCGGCGGCGTCGAGCGGGTACAGCAACGGTTATCCGAGCAATTTCACAAGGATGGAAAGCGGGTGAGCTTTTTCGTCATGAACGGTGAAACGCCGGACACTGACGGCGATCAACGCCACAACAGCGGCGGTGGCAACGGCATCGTCGGGTTGCTCAAATCAATCGTCCTGTTGCGTCGGCTCATTCGTCGCGAGGGCGTCACTCACCTGATTTCCGCCAAGGAACAGGCCAACGTCTGCACCTGGTTCGCCACCTTGGGCAGTGCCTGCAAAGTCATCTATAGCCGGCACGTCACGCTCGATTGCACTGAGCAGAAAACCAGCCCTTCAAGCCTGCGCCTGCTCTATGCCTTGTACTTGTGTGGCAGCGGAAAAGTGGTGACGGTCTCCACGGCATTGCGCCAGTCTCTGGCCGACTTACTGCCATGGGGTCAGCAGCGTGTTTGCTATTGCCCCAACGCGGTCATCACCGAGCAACTGTTTCAAGCCTCACGCGCGCCGCTGCCCGCCGGGTTACCCGACGACTACTGGTTGGGTCTGGGCCGGTTGACGGAACAGAAAGGTTTTCACCTGCTGCTCGATGCCTACGCCATGGCGCTGCACCGCCAGGCACTGCCCGATCTGGTGATCGCTGGCGACGGGCCGTTGCGCGGCGCGCTGATCGCTCAGGCGCAGCGGCTGGGCATCGCCCACCGGGTGCACTTTACCGGTTTCCTGAGCAACCCCTATTCACTGCTCAGACAAGCACGCCTGTTCATTCTGAGTTCCCTTCACGAAGGCATGCCGACCGTATTGATCGAGGCGTTGGCGCTGGGGACTCCCGTGCTGGCATGCGACTGCGAGACGGGGCCCAGAGAACTGCTGGACAACGGCCAGCTCGGCCAACTGGTCAAGGTCAACGACATCCCGGCATTGGCCAATGGAATGCTGCGAAGCCTGACATCAACGGATCACGTGGCTCCCAGCGAAAAAATGGTCACTGACGCCCTCCGCCAGTACACCAGCCAGCACGCGGCGCAGGCGTATTACCAGGTGTGGAACCAATGAAAAAATTGCTGATTATCCTGCATGACCTCAGCGCGGGCGGGGCTGAAAAAATGATGACGCGCCTGGCCGGAGCATTGGTCGACGCCGGCAATGACGTGACGCTGTTGATGCTCACCGGCGGCGGCATCAATGCAGCGCACCTCGACCCACGCGTCAAAAAGGTTGAACTGCGCAGTCCGCGCAGCTCTCGTGCGGTGCCGGCGCTTGCGCGATTTCTGCGTGCCAATCGCTTTGACGCGCAACTGGCGGCGCTCACGCACGTCAACGTCGTGGCGATCGCCGCTGCCATGCTGTCCGGCACGCTGGCGCGGCTGCACGTCAGCGAGCGCAATGCCTTTTCCCATGACAAACACGTTAACCCCGACTTCATGGTGCGGGCCGCCTATATGGTGGCTCCCCTGCTCTATCGGCTTATTCCCAACCCGGTGATTTGCGTGTCGCGCGGTGTCGCCCAGGATCTGGTCGATACCACCATCGCGCGCCGCCAGGACGTGACCATTGCCGACAACCCGGTGCTCGACAACAACTTTCGCGAGAAGCCACCGGGCCTGCCAAGTCACCGCTGGCTGCGGGAAAAGTCTGGCGCGGTGATTGTCGCCGTGGGTCGCCTGGCGTCGCAAAAAGGTTTCGACACCTTGATAAAAGCGTTCGCCGCGTTGCCGGATACCGACGTACGCCTGATCATTTTTGGTGAAGGCGCACTCAGACTTCGACTGCTTGAACTCGCACGCACATTGGGCGTCGCCGATCGCGTCGACCTGCCGGGTTACACCAGTGATCCCTTGGCAGAAGTGGCGGCGGCCGATTGCTTTGTGCTGTCGTCGCGCTTCGAGGGCAGTCCCAATGCGCTGGTAGAAGCCTTGTCCACGGGCACGCCGGTGGTGGCGACCCGCTGCCCCCATGGCCCCCAGGATATTTTGATCGGCGGCCTGGTGGCACCGCTCGTCGCTGTCGACGACCCGCTCGAGCTGGCGCAGGCGATTGCCCTGCAACTCGCCACACCGCGGGATCTACAGCGCCATTCGCGCCTTGAAGCAGCCGCCCGTTTCATGAATGCCAGCGCGGTGCAGACTTACCTCGACGCGTTGCTCGGGAGCCCAACATCATGAGCACACTGGCGATCAGATACTCGACGTTACGCGACGGCTTCACCCTGTTCGGCGTGCTGTTTTACATCCAGGTGATCACGTTTGTCCTTGGGCTGGGCGGCGCGTTCAGTTTCGGTGACGTCGATAAAGACCTCGAAGGCAGCGTCGCCAACCAGGTCTGCGGCCTCATCACGCTGCTGGTGCCGTTGTTCTTCTTCATCCGCAACAAGGTCTTCCTCAGCAAAACCTTTTACCGCAGTAACTTCTTTCTGCTGGTGTTCATGGCTTGTGTGATCGCCTCGATTGGCTGGTCCTACGACCCGATGCTGACGTTCAAGCGGGTTATCGCGATGCTCAGCGTGGTCTTTTTTGCCGGTTTCATTGCCTATAACTACCCCCTCGAAAAAATCACCTACATGCTCGGTTGTGCCATCGGTGTGGCGGCGTTGGTCGGCTTGATACTCGCAGTGGTCAGGCCTGACCTCGCGTTCTTGTCCGGTGGTATTCGCGACGGCGCCTTCAAGGGGATTTTTGCCGAAAAAAATGCCGGTGCACGGCTCAACGCGATCGCCATCCTGCTGTTGCTGCCGATGATCCGCCAGGGCAACCGTTGGGCCCTCTTCTGCTCGTTTTCTTCGCTGATCGCCATCCTGCTCGCCCAATCGGCGACCGGCGTGGCACTGATAGTGTCTGGCACGGTGAGCTACTGGTACTTCCTCACTCTGATTCGCTTGCGTATCAATCGCTCACAGTGGCTGTTCTTCGGTTGCACGCTGGTGTTTCTGCTGGTTTGCCTGTTGCTGTACAACCACCTTGCGTGGCTGCTGGAAATCGCCGGTCGCGATCCTTCTCTCACTGATCGCACGTTGATTTGGGAGCTGCTGGCGCCATTTATCGACCAGCAGTGGCTCAAGGGGTACGGCTTCGGCGCCTTCTGGGCCAGCCCCGACGCGGATGCGTTCATCACTCGCTGGGGCTACATCGGCAACGCCCACAGCGGCTACATGGAGACGCTGCTCAACGGTGGCTTTATCCAGTTGACTGCGCTGGTGCTGCTGCTGGGCGAAGCGTTGTTCAAACAATACCGCGCTGTGACGGCGAACCAGTCCGCACAGTTTCGTGCCAGCGCTTTGGTGATCATCGGCTTGTTCGCCGTCACCAATTATGTGGCGTACGTGATCCCCAACTACCGCTCCGCCGAGTTTTTGGTGTTCTGCACCCTGGCGCTGTCCTTCCGACATCACTGCGCGATATTTCCCGAGTTATCACCGGCCACCCTGCGTCAGCGTCCGTCTGGCAGGGCATTACCGCGTGATTCAGCCAAGGCGTAACAGAAGGAGAAACACCCGTGATAAACCAAGCCTCCCCTTCACCGCATACCGTGTGCGTCGTGATCCCGATGTACAACGGCGCCGACAGCATTGAGCAAACGCTGGTATCCCTGGCCGAGCAAACCCGACTGCCCGATCACGTCATCGTTATTGACGATGGTTCCACCGATGACGGACCACAACGGGTCAAAGACTTCGCGGCGCCGTTTCGCCTGACGCTGTTGCAGCAAGCCAACGAAGGTCAGGCCAGCGCCCGCAACCATGGAATTCGGCACTCTCAAGAGACGTTTGTGGCGATGCTCGATGCCGATGACCAATGGCGCCCGCAAAAGCTGGAGCTGCAACTGGCGCTGTATGACGAGCTCAGTCTTCAGGGACGGCCGGTGGGGCTGATCGACTGCTATTGCCAGGTCAACTACAGCGACGGCAGGCGGCAACTGGACAACATCCGCAAGAGCGGCATGCATTTCTACGATTTCATCCACGCCAACGTCCTCAATGGCGTATCCGCCGCGCTGGTCAAGCGCGACGTGATGATGCAACTCGGCTGCTTCGATGCCGGCCTGCGTTATTGCGAGGATCGCTTCATGTGGACCCGAATCGCTGAACACTGGGAGATCCACACGGTGCCGCAGGTGTTGCTGGAGCGCACGATCAACAGCGGCAACATGACCGCGCAACCGAAAAAGCACTACCAGAACAAGATCAAGTTCGTCGAAGTCTATCTCGCCCGCTATGGCGCGCAGCTCAGCAAGCAGCAACAGATCGATTTCGTGCTGGCCAACCACACCGACTTTCTCAATACCTTTTCCCGAGGCGGCTGGCATGGCGAGGTGATCGATGTGTACCAGCGAATGCTCAAGCATTCCTGGCAAACGCTGTTCTTCGACCACGGCAAACCAACCCTGCGTTACCTCTATGCCCGCGCCAGATCCTTGCGCAAGCCAACGGTGTCAACCACCGCTCATTGAACCGGTATCCGCCATGGCCAATCGACGCCTCATTTCCCTGGGCTGGATCTTCACCGAAAAATTCGGCCTGATTTTCCTGTCGATGATTACCTTTGTCGTGTATGCCAGGCTGCTGTCGCCCGCCGAACTGGGGGTCGGCACGATCATCATTGCCATCGTCGAGTTGGTCGGTCTCATCTACTCCTCGGTGCTGGAAGATCCGCTGGTACGGCTTGAACGACTGGAAGATAAACACATCTCTACCGCGTTCTGGGCCTCGGTACTGGTCAGCCTGGTCTCCATCGTCGTCATCTCGGGCGCGGTGATGCTGTATACGCCCGACCCGATGCTGCAAGCGATGACGGCGGTGGCCTCGGTGAAAATCCTCTTCACCATGATGGCGCGTGTCTATGTGGCGCAAATGCGCCGCAGCGGCAACTTCAAGACGCTGGCGTCGCGCACGTTACTGGGCAAAGTGTTTGGTGGCGTCGGCGGCATCGCTGTCGCGCTTTGGGGATGGGGGGCCTGGGCGGTCATTGCCCAGGTGCTGATCATGGAGTTCGTGTCGATCATCGTATTGATGCGCTCGGACCCGCGGCGCATTGCCTTTTACATCGACGGTCCGTTCTTGCGGGAGCTGTTGAAGGCCGGCACACCGGTTGCCATCAACGCGCTGAGTACACAAACACTTCAGCGCGGGGTCAACGTGGTGCTGGGGATGACGGCCGGCGCGAACGCGGTCGGCATGTTCAACATGGCAATGCGCATCATCGATCTGCCACGCACGGCGATTTATAACGGCCTGCTGAGCTATGCGCTGCCGGTGTTCGCCCGGCGCAGCGCAGAGCCATCGCGACTGCTCGGGATCATTGGCGACTCCACTGCCGTCAGCGGCTTTCTGTTGACGCCCCTGTTCATCGGAATCGCGCTCACGGCCAACGACCTCATCCTGTTGATATTCGGCGCCAAATGGGCCGATGCCATTCCCTTGCTGCAAGTACTGGCCTGCACGGCGGCAATTGGCAACACCGCCATGTACGCCACCACCGCACTGGTTGCGGTCAATCGCAGCCACCTGACGATCAAGGCTGAAGTGGTCACCACCGTGCTGGCGCTGGCGCTGGTCTACGGGTTCGGCAGCGTGTACGGCGGCATGGCCGCGGCCCTCGCGTTGCTGGCCAGGATGCTGTTGATCACACCGCTGCAAATCCGTGGACTCAACGAGGCCATTGGTTACGGCTGGGGTCGGTTCTTCGACTCCAATTACCGCAGCGTGATCGCCTCACTCGTCATGGCCACGACCGTCGTGTACGTGTCACCGCTGCAAGGTTTTCAAGGTTACCTGCACCTGATCTGCAACATCGTGGTTGGCGCGCTGAGCTATGCCGTGGCGTATAGCGTCATGCACCCGCGCTGGCCGCAAGAATTCAAATCGGTTTTCACCTCCCGCTGAATTCAGTCCCTTAGACAGGAAGAGCTCACCATGCGCAAAACCACGTTGATTACTGGCGGGGCCGGTTACATCGGCTCGCATACCGCTTTGGCGCTCATCAATGCCGGACACCATGTGTTGGTGCTCGACAACCTGAGTAACAGCTGTCGAGAGTGCATCGCGCGCCTGGAGCAATTGACCCTGAGCCGGGTCGATTTCATCCATGGCGACATCCGTGATTCGGCCGTGCTGGACGACATTTTCAGCCGCTATGACATCGATGCCGTGGTGCATTTTGCCAGCCTCAAATCCGTTGCAGAAAGCGTGCGCAAACCGCTGGATTACTACGCCAACAATGTCGCCGGCACGCTTGACCTGTGCCGGGCAATGGCTCGCCATAACGTCTTCCGACTGGTGTTCAGCTCATCGGCCACAGTCTACGGCGAGCCCACGCGCACACCGATCGCCGAAGATTTCGGCACCGGCAAACCGGTCAATCCCTATGGCCGCACCAAGCTCATGATCGAAGAGTTGCTGACCGATCTTTGCCATTCCGATCCACGCTGGAGCATCGCGTTGTTGCGCTACTTCAACCCGATTGGCGCTCACGAAAGCGGGATGATCGGCGAAGACCCCCGAGGCCGCCCCAACAATCTGTTGCCGTGTCTGACGCAGGTCGCGATTGGCCGGATTCCCGAACTCACGGTGTACGGCAACGACTATCCCACCGTGGACGGCACCTGCGTGCGCGACTACATCCACGTGGTCGACCTTGCCATCGGCCACCTCAAAGCGCTTCAAGTGTTGCAGTACAACAACGGCATCAATGTCTGGAACCTCGGCACAGGCATCGGCTACAGCGTGCTGCAAATCATCCAGAGTTTCGAAGACATCACCGGCATTACCATTCCGTACCGGTTTGTACCGCGACGCGAAGGTGACATCGCCAAATGCTGGGCCGACCCCGGCAAGGCCGGACGGGAGTTGGGCTGGACCGCGCAACGCGATCTGCAACAGATGATTGTCGATACCTGGCGCTGGCAGTCGTGTAATCCGCAGGGATATCAGTCGTCATTCGAAATTCCAGCGCTGGTTGCCGTTAAATGACGTTCAAAGGATTGCTGCCGTTGCTGCTGCTGTCGGTTTCGATGGTTTGCAACGCAGCATCAGCGCCTCCCGGTGCCCCCGCCACCGGGCTGGTGCTGTGGCTGGACGCGGACGATGCGTCAACAATGACCCTGGATGCGCAGAACCGGGTCCAGCGCTGGAATGACAAATCCGGCAAGTCCAATCACGCGACAGTCGACAATGCTGCCTCGCCGCCACAGCGGATGGCAAACGCCCTGAATGGCCATTCCGTCGTGCGTTTCAGTGGCGCGTCGGCGTTTCTGGGCAAAGCCCTGCGCAGCGCCAAAGGCCCGGTGACGGTATTGATCGTGTCTCGCCGATTGCCCGAACAAGCCGAGGTTGATCCCTGGCAACGCTTGTTCAGCTCAGGCCCGCAAACCGCCCAAAACGATAACGTGTTGCCGAATTTCGCCATCAGCCTGCAACAGACCACGGCGTATGCGCCGACCGTTTCCGTCCTGGAGCTTTACGATGTGCCGATCGGTCCGTATGCAATCGGGCGCAGTGCCGTGGGTGAGTCCGATAACTTTCGCGGCGACATCGCCGAAGTGATGGTGTACGACCGTGCGTTTGCCTCACTCGCAGAACGCCAGCGTGCCTTTAAGTACCTGGCGGAAAAATGGTCCGTTGCCATTCCCAAACAAGCCGATACCTGGACCCGGGTCGGACCACTCGGCGCACTACCGACCCGAACCCGCGCCAATCTGCCGTTGTCCGACCAGGCCAATGCCGGTCAGTGGACGCTCAACAGGAAGCTGTCCGACGACTTCAACGGCAGCACCCTCGACCGCACACGCTGGCACGTCAACAACGCCATCGGGAACGAGTCGCTCGGACGCAAACCGGCGCTTTACACGCCGAACAATGCCTCCGTCAGCAATGGCAATCTGAACATTGTTTTCCGCAAGGAAACCTTGCCGCAGAAGTACGTCAAACTCGGCTTCAAGGACTACACCTCAGCGATGGTGCGGACAATTGAACGCGGTTTTTACGGGTACTACGAAGCCCGTGCCAAACCCATGAACTCCGCAGGCTCCAGCGCATTCTGGCTCGCCTGGACAGGCATGCTCGACAACGCCACCGAGATCGACATCTTTGAAATCGCCGGCAAGACCAAAGACGCGGCCCTGGACCGCTCGTATCACATGAATGCCCACCTCTGGGCGACGCCACAAAGCACTGAACATATCGACAATGGCAGCATTTGGGTCAGTCCGTGGCGCCTGGCGGATGCGTTCCATATCTACGGCTTCGACTGGCAGCCCGACACCCTGCGTTGGTACGTCGATGGCGTGCTGGTCAGGGAGTCGAAGAACAACTACTTCTTCTTCCCGATGGAGGTGAACTTTGACAGTGAGGCCATGTGGAAATGGTTCGGGGTGGTCGACGATGCTGACCTGCCCTCCACCTTCGAAGTCGACTACTTCTACATGTGGCAACGCAGTCCATAACCGCCTCACGGAGCCTGGATAGTCCATGAGCAGCCCTTGCTGTAACAGCTTTCGCCTTGGGTCGAATTTCACTCGCCAGAGTCGTCAGTTTTCAATCAGCGCTAACAAGTCTGGAGCGCCTATACATGAACGACCGACGATTGAAGGAATTGGATTTGCTGCGATTCCTTGCTGCGATCGCCGTAGTGTTTTTTCACTATGCTTTTCGCGGCTATGCAAAGGGCGACATGTCTGTAATGCCTTACCCGTTATTGGCTGAGCCCGCCAAGTACGGTTATTTGGGCGTCGAACTTTTTTTCATGATCAGCGGATTCGTCATTCTGATGACCGCGTCGAGCAATAACCTCAAAGTTTTTTTCATCTCCCGCGTCGTTCGGCTCTGCCCGGCGTTCTGGGTGTGCTGCACCCTGACTTTTCTTTTTATCCTCGCCATCGGCCAGCCACGATTTACGGCCACTCTTTATCAATACCTTATCAACATGACATTGCTTGGCGACTTGATGGGTGTCGAGCAAATAGACGGCGTTTACTGGTCGCTGTTTGTGGAAATCAAGTTCTACCTGATGATCTCCATACTGTTGGGCTTCAAGAAAATAGAGAAAATCGAACCCTGCCTCGTGCTTTGGCTACTGGTCTCTGCTACAGCAGAAATACTCGTATTTGAAAAACTGCGTTCGATCTTGATCACCGACTACGCGGCGTATTTCATCGCAGGTGCCACGTTCTACCTCATATGGGCGAAAGGATTCACAATTGCCCGGATTCTCCTCTTGCTGGGGGCATTGGCATTGGCCTGTTTCACCGCCATAGCATGGGCCGAATCGATCGAAAGCAAGTATTCGACCGAATACGACCCTCTGATTATCTGCGGCGTGATTTTCCTGTTTTTCATGACGTTTCTTTTGATTGTGACCAACAAAACAGCGGCCATAGGCAGGTTGAACTGGACCGCATTAGGGGCACTGACTTACCCGCTTTACCTATTACATCAAATGATCGGGTTCATGATTTTCAACATTGCTTATCCGGCTGTGAATCCGCATCTGCTGCTGTGGGGAACCCTCATCCTGATGATTGGTGCGTCGTGGCTCATCCACAAAAAAGTAGAAACGCCGATTGCCAGATTCATGAAAAGATTCCTTTCCTTCTCCCTCAATCGTGTCAGAGCTGATAAGCCAGCCAGTGAAGAACCTGCGCGACTGACCGAACCTTTACCCCGAAAACACCGTCCGAGCTAAGGCATCAATGCTTACCGCTCGCCACGAGGTTTCCGTTTGAAAGCTGCCATCGTCAAAAAATACCGTCTGATCATCAAGACCATGGGCTATGTCGGTTGGGCCTTGTTCTGGCTGTTGCTCTGGGACATCGCCGTCACCGTGGACTTCATGCTGTTTCTGAACGCCAAGATGAACCTGCCGCTGATGCCCCTGACGTTGCTGGGTTCGGCGCTGGTGGTGCTGATCAGTTTTCGTAACAGCAGCGCCTACAACCGTTGGTGGGAAGCGCGGACGCTGTGGGGCACGATGATCAATAACTCGCGCAGTTTTGCCCGCCAGGTCCTGACGTTGCTGGATGACCCCGACAGCGAAGTCAATCCGGTCAAGTCGACCCTGTTGCGCCGCCATGTGGCGTATGTGAACTGCCTCGCGGCGCATCTGCAGGGTCAGCCTTGTCCGGAGGAAGTCCGGGCGTTCATTCCCGCTGATGAATTCGCCCGCAGTGGCACCACCAACAACTTTGCCAACGACATTCTCACCGGTTCCGCCGCCCTGCTCGCCCGGGAATACAAGGCCGGACGCCTGGACAGCATTCGCCTGGCAAGGCTGGAGTCGACGCTGGTGGAACTCTCCAACAGCCAGGGCGGCATGGAACGCATCGCCAATACCCCGCTGCCCTACCCCTATGTGTATTTCCCGCGGCTGTTTATTTCGCTGTTCTGCCTGATCGTGCCCGTAGGTCTGGTGGAATCCCTGGGCTGGTTCACCCCACTGGCTTCCACCGTGGTGGGCTTTATGCTACTGGCCATCGAGCGCATCGGCACTGACCTGCAAAGCCCGTTTCGCCACAGCGAACACCAGATCCAGATGGAAGCCCTGTGCGAAACCATCGAGAAAAACCTGCAATCGATGCAGCGTGATTCTTTGGGTGATGTGCGCAGGTTTGAAGAGCACGCTTGAAGTGGCGAGTGATCAGCAGACTTATTTGTATCGTCCAGACTTGGAATTGCCGGACACGCCCGCATAACAATGGCTACACCCAAAATTCCCGAGAGGAAGCACAGACCATGACCAGCCAAACCGAAACTGCCATCCTCGCTGGCGGCTGCTTCTGGGGCATGCAGGACCTGCTGCGGCGCTATCCCGGCGTGCTGCAAACGCGCGTCGGCTACACCGGCGGCGAGGTGCCGAACGCCACTTATCGCAACCATGGCAACCACGCCGAAGCCATCGAGATCGTCTTCGACCCGGCGGTGATCAGCTATCGGCAGATCCTTGAGTTCTTCTTCCAGATCCATGACCCGAGCACGCCCAACCGTCAGGGCAACGACCTCGGCCCCAGCTATCGCTCGGCGATCTATTACCTGAGCGAACAGCAACGCGACATCGCCGAAGACACCGCCGCCGACGTCGACGCTTCAAAGCTGTGGCCAGGCCGAGTCGTCACCGAAATCGAACCGGCGGGACCGTTCTGGGAAGCGGAACCTGAGCACCAGGATTACCTGGAACGTATTCCGAATGGCTACACCTGCCACTTCATTCGCCCGAACTGGAAGTTGCCAAAGCGCGGCTGAGAGCAGGGTTGCCCACCTCGACGAGTGAGACGTTGAGGTGGGGCAGATTTTTCAAGGAAGATCATGACAGGCATGTCGGGTTGGCGATGATTAAGAGGCCGAAAAGCGCGCCTAAAAACCTACACACTGATTCCTTCCTCGCTCTTTCGCTAGATAAAGTGCTTTATCAGCTTGCGTAAGCAGTAAGTTGGACGTGTTTGTCGGGGTGAATTGATGAACAGAAAATCCGATGCTTATCGTTAAATAGCCCGTGCGCGAAGAGGAGTGCGCAATTCTCAAGTCGCGCACACGCTGACACAGAGAGTTCACGTAAGCAGATGACTGATCCATCGTCATGCCGCTGGATAAAATCACAAACTCTTCGCCCCCGTACCTGGCAACAAAATCAGAGCCCCTCTGGAATGATTTACTCAAACCATTCGCCACACCTATCAATGCTTCATCACCTGCTTGATGCCCATATAGGTCATTGAATGACTTGAAGTCATCAACATCAATCATGATCAGCGTGAGCGCCTCACTGTTCCGACAAGCGATCTTGTATTGAATCTCAAACTGACTATCAAAGAAGCGCCGATTATAAACCCCGGTAAGCCCGTCTTTTATCGATAGCTGCTCGAGATGCGATTTTGTTTTTTCGAGGGAATGAATTTCGTCACTGAGTTGCTGCTGCAGAATAACTCGCGATGTGACATCTTTTTGTATCCCTATAAAATTGCTGACCGCTCCCGCCTCGTCATGAATTGGCGATATGCTCAATTCATTCCAGAACATCGTTCCGTCCTTCCGATAGTTTCGCAACACAACCAGACAATACTCCCCGTTTGCAATGGCGTGGTGAACGACCTCTAATTCAGGTTGTTCACGATCATCTCCCTGCAAGTATCTACAGTTAATATTTATGGATTCTTCGAGAGAATAGCCGGTCATGCGTTCAAAGGCGGGATTGACAAAAATCAACGGATTGTCATCTCTGCAGTTGTCGGAGATGGTGATTCCATCGCGCGAATCCATGACAGCCTGTTTAAGGATTTCAATGTCCATATAGGCCTCACCGCCAGCATGAATAAACAACCCGCAGCCAAGATTATTAAAATAGTTTTTGCTTCTTCAGTGTAGTTGAAAACCATCTTGGCGCTTTATTGCTTGGAAATAGCCCATTTTGACTCAAGTAAATACCCTGCTGAACTGACATCCCATCGTGATGTTTCACCTGACGATCCATCGGCTCATCTTGAAGCCACAGTAGCGGGCTCAGCAGCCTTCAAAGCGTTTCAGGGAGAAAGACGAGAGGTCCAGGTCGGTCGAACCGCGCATGCACCACTGCGCAAACGCCTCGCCCAGTGCGGCGGAATGTTTGAAGCCGTGGCCGGAGCAGGCCGACACGAACAAGGTGTGTTGCAGTGACGGATGCTGGTCGATGATGAAGTGGCGATCCGGCGTCACCGTGTAGGCGCAGACCGCAGACTTGATCACTTTGGAAGTCACGCCGGCGATGCGGCCGTGTACCTGGTGTGCATACATGTCCTGCTCTTCGGCCGTCGAGACGGTGCGGTCGATCGTTTGCGGCAACGAGGCGGTGTGGTACTGGGCGGTGGCGATCTTCATGCAGCCTTCGCCGGACAATGCTGGAAAGCCGTAATTGATTTTGTCGTCGCCACGGCCGTGGGTGAGGATGAATGTCGGCGAGTGGCCGACCAGCCGGGCGTGCTCCTCCAGTTCGAACCAGAACAGCTTTTGCCGGTAGACACTCAGCAGATTTTCAAACGGTTTACCGAGCAATTCGCCACTCCAGTTGCCTGCATTGATCACCAGTTTTTTGGCCTGCAGCGTGCGCTGGTCAGTGGTGACAGTGACGCCCTGCTCGTCCGATGTGATCCCGGTGACCGTCTCGCCTTTGTACAGGGTCGCGCCGTGTCGTTCGGCCAGTTTGAGCTGCACGTCGATGCAGCGCTCGGGTCGCACAAACCCTCCACCGGGCTCGAAATAGCCGATGGCCGAGTCATGCACGTGGGCGAATTGCGGGAAACGCTGGCGAATCTGTGCGGCGGACAAGACTTCGTGCTCGATACCGTAGGCCTGCGCCAAACCGATGGTGCGCAGGGTGAAGTCGGTTTTGTCGTTGGGGTCGAATTCGGGGCTGGAGGCCAGTACCAGCAGACCTGATTGCTCGAACAGAGACTCCCCCGTCAGCACTTCAAGTTCGCGCCAGATCCGGTGGGAATTGCGCACGATCGGTACGTATTGCGCACCTTCTCCGACCGAAAGCCGAGTGATGCGCGTATCGCCATGGCTGGAGCCAAGGTTGTGCGGCGGGTAATGGCGGTCAATACCGACTACATCCACACCGGCCTTCGCCAACTGATACACGGTGGCGGCGCCCATGGCGCCCAGGCCCAAAACCACTACGTCACACCGCTCCGACATCATTAGCCACCTATCAAAAAAGCGCCAGTTGAGCGGTAAACCGATCGCGAATCAAAGATTAAATGAGCATATGCATATGCCTGATCGTGTCACCGAGCCTCTCCGTCAGTTGCCGTACGTCGGCTAATCGAAGGTTTCTGATCGCAATTTTAACACTGTCAAAACTGGCGATCCTTCTGACATAAACAACGCTTTCACCGACCTATGGATAATTGCATCGACCCTATGCGGAACGCCCGGCTGCCCTTCTTGGTGCGTGCTCGAGCAGAGAACTACGCTTCACTCAGAAATAGTGATTTAACTAGGTAGTTACCTATCTATATACTGCGCGCCTCATTTCAACGGGACATTCAACGTGAAGCAGAGTCAACGCCTCTCGGGCATATCAAAATTCATTCTGGTCGGACTGGGCGTGATCATCGCCCTACTCGGCTTGGCGCTTGCTGCTGGCGGCGTGAAATTGGTCAGCCTGGGAGGCTCCTGGTACTTCCTGGTGGGTGGTCTGGTGATGACAGTCTCCGGCCTGCTGATTGCTCGCTTCAAACCGGCCGGTGCGTGGTTGTTCGCGGCGTTCCTGGTGGGGACCGCGATCTGGGCAGTGAGCGACGCAGGGCTGGTGTTCTGGCCGGTGTTCTCGCGCCTGTTCATGTTCAGCGCAGTGGGTCTGGCCGTCACGCTGGTTTACCCGTTGTTGAAACGTGCCAGCGGTGGCGTTCCGGGGCGCGGTGCTTATGCCCTTGCTGCGGTACTGGCGGTCGGTCTGGCCGTAGCCGCTGGCAACATGTTCGTCGCTCACCCGACTGTTGCTGCTACGGGCACTGGCCCGGGCCTTACGCCGGTCGAGCCGGAAAAAGCCCAGAAAGACTGGGCTCACTACGGCAATACTGAAGGCGGCAGCCGTTTCGCCGCGCTGGACCAGATCAACCGTAACAACGTCGACAAGTTGAAAGTGGCGTGGACCTATCACACCGGTGATGTCGCCGTGAGCGACGGCAACGGTGCCGAAGACCAGCTCACCCCGCTGCAGGTCGGCAACAAAGTGTTCATCTGCACCCCGCACAACAACCTGATCGCGCTGGATGCCGACACCGGCAAGGAACTGTGGAAAAACGCCATCAACGCGCAGTCGAAAGTCTGGCAGCGTTGCCGTGGCATGGCCTATTTCGACGCCACTGCGGCGGTTGCCAAGCCGAGCAGCTCGCCAGTCGCAGAGGCCCAGCCAGCGCCGGCCGCCAACTGCCAGCGCCGCTTGCTGACCAACACGATTGATGCGCGCCTGATCGCCGTCGATGCCGACACCGGTGATTTCTGCCAGGGCTTTGGCAATAACGGTCAAGTCGACCTGAAGGCCGGTCTGGGTGATGTCCCGGACAGCTACTATCAATTGTCGTCCGCACCGTTGATGGCAGGCACCACCGTTGTGGTTGGCGGCCGAGTTGCCGACAACGTGCAAGCCGATATGCCGGGCGGCGTGATTCGTGGTTTTGACGTGATGACCGGCGCCATGCGTTGGGCGTTCGACCCGGGTAATCCGCAGGATAAAAAAGCGCCGGCAGACGGCAGCACCTATGTGCGCAGTACGCCAAACAGCTGGGCGCCGATGTCCTACGACGCGGCGACCAACACCGTGTTCCTGCCGATGGGCAGCTCTTCCACCGACATTTATGGTGTAGAACGCAGCAAACTGGATCACACCTACGGCGCTTCTATCCTGGCGCTGGACGCCAACAGCGGCGAAGAAAAGTGGGTATTCCAGACCGTTCACAACGATCTCTGGGACTTCGACCTGCCGATGCAGCCGAGCCTGATCGACTTCACCAAGGACGGCAAAACCGTACCGGCACTGGTCATCGGCACCAAGGCCGGGCAGATCTATGTATTGGATCGCGCCACTGGCAAACCGCTGACCGACGTGAAAGAAGTACCGGTCAAAGCGGCGAACATTCCTGACGAGCCTTACTCGCCAACCCAGCCAAAATCGGTGGGCATGCCGCAGATCGGTGCCCAGCACCTGACCGAATCGGACATGTGGGGCGCGACGCCTTACGACCAATTGCTGTGCCGTATCGACTTCAAGTCGATGCGTTATAACGGCTTGTACACCGCGCCGGGCACCGACAAATCCCTGAGCTTCCCGGGCTCGCTGGGCGGCATGAACTGGGGCAGCATCTCGACTGATCCGGTGCACGGTTTCATCTTCGTCAACGACATGCGTCTGGGTCTGTGGATTCAGATGATTCCGTCGCAGAACAAGGGCCAGGCCACTTCCGGTGGCGAAGCATTGAACACCGGCATGGGCGCCGTACCCCTCAAAGGCACACCTTACGCGGTGAACAAAAACCGCTTCCTGTCGGTCGCCGGCATTCCTTGCCAGGCGCCGCCGTTCGGCACACTGACCGCCATCGACATGAAGACGCAAAAAGTCGCCTGGCAGGTTCCGGTCGGCACCGTTGAAGACACCGGTCCGCTGGGTATCCGCATGCACCTGCCGATCAAGATTGGTCTGCCAACTCTGGGCGGCACCCTGTCGACTCAAGGTGGCTTGATCTTTATCGCCGGCACCCAGGACTTCTACCTGCGCGCGTTCAACAGCGGCAACGGTGAGGAAGTCTGGAAATCCCGTCTGCCGGTCGGCAGCCAGGGCGGCCCGATGACTTATGTTTCGCCAAAAACCGGCAAGCAATACATCGTCATCACCGCCGGTGGCGCTCGTCAGTCGACCGATCGTGGCGACTACGTGATGGCTTACGCCTTGCCGTAGGCCGCCATGCCCATGGTGAACATGGGCATCTCATTTATAGCGCGGCACCTTAGGGTGCCGCGCTGCTTTGCGCTATCGCTAAAATTTCAGCTGGAAGATTCACATGTTTTTGCCTGTTCGCTTTTCTCATGTCGGCTTGCTGTTGGGCCTGACCTGCAGTGCTGCCCTGCCCGCTTTCGCCGATGCCGATTCGAACCTGATGACCCGCAACACCCTGACCGGTGATTGGGGTGGCCTGCGCCACCAGATGGACGAAGACGGTATCAAGTTCACCGGCGACTACACCGGCGAAATGGCCTACAACGCTGACGGTGGCCTGCACCGTTCGGCCCGTTACTCGCAAAACATCAAGCTCGGTGTGCAGTTCGATCTGAGCAAACTGTATGGCGTCGACAACGCCGGCAAGGTGCAACTGAGCATCAACGACCGGCGCGGCAACAGCGCTTCCGAGGATCTGGTCGGCAACCGTCTGCCGATTCAGGAAAACTACGGCGGTCTCTACACCCGCCTGACCGAACTCAGCTACGAGCGCACGCTGTTCACTCCGGCGCTGAACGTCAAGCTCGGTTACATGGCCATGGGCAACGACCTCGGCGGCCTCGACAGCGGCATCCTCTGTAACTTCATGAACGCCGGCTTCTGCGGGCATCCGCTGAACATGTCCGGCGGCAGCGGCTGGACCAACTATCCCAACGCCCATCTCGGCGTGCGTGTGAAATACGACCTGTCGCCGTCCTGGCAATTGCGCGTGGCGGCGTTCAACGTCGACCCGGACAGTAACGGCAACTCCAGCCGCGCCTGGCACTTGGGCCCGAAACACACCACTGGCACCGTGGTGCCGATCGAACTGGTGTACAAACACGCGGGCGAACTGCCCGGCGAGTACAAGGTCGGCTACTACTACGACAGCTCTGATGTAAAACGCATTGGCAGCGACAAGGAAGTGTCCGGGCGTGGTGGTCACTACTTGTTGGTCGACCAAGCTGTGTGGAGCTCGAAATCGTCCGAAGGACGCAGCTTGCACGCCTTCGGCCAATACTCGGCTGCCAGCGAAGCGGCTTCGCCATTCAGCAAGTGGTACGGCACTGGCGTGGTTCTGTACAAACCTTTCGAAGGTCGCCCGCGTGACACCGTTGCCCTGGGCTACGGCCGCGCCGTGCCCAACCCGCGCAGTCGCGACGTGCTGCAAGACGCTGCGCTGAACAATGGCACGGCGTTCCCGAACCTGGACAGCGCCGAACAGTTGATCGAGCTCGGTTACGGTTATCAGGCCACGCCTTGGCTGACGCTGCGCCCGAATCTGCAATACATCATCGAGCCGGGGGCGTTTTCCGGGCAGGATATCGACAATGCGCTGTTGTTTGGCGTGCAGGTGAAGGCTGCGCTCTGAGCATTCCCCCTATCAGTCCCCTCTCTCTCTGGGCGAGGGTCAGGCTGAGGGCCAATAAAAAACCCGGCCTGAACGCCGGGTTTCTTTTGCCTTCGTTTTAACTTGGCTAAGGATGCTCACTCGACACCGAGTTGTTCGCATCCACATCGCTCATGTCTTCATCGACCGCCGCTTCATCGTCCGCCGGCAACGGGTTCGAAGACTCATCTCGGCGCGGATCATGGCCGGTTTCATTGTCCGTAGTGCGCGTCACTTCCTGCTGAGACGTGTTGCCTGGGGCTTTTTCATCGATTTCCATGCTGGCTCTCCTACCAAGGCGCGGGAAGTCCGTGCTTAAGGTTGAGAGACAATCAGGCGTGGCGAGTGCCGGGTATTGGACGAATGGTGACCTGCTTTCTGGCATCCCTCCGTGCACTCACCCCTGGCGTGCGGCAAATATGGCGACCTCAAAAAAATATGAACCGCTTTTAGACGCGCTCGCCTAAACGCTGAATGCACGTGCGAAATTAACGGGCGCCAGGATTGAACTCTCCGTGCGCCCTTCCCGCTCACACCTGATCCATCGCCTCGACCACGCCCTTGTCCTCTCCCAGAAACCCGCCGCTCTGATGCTGCCAAAGCCGCGCATAGACGCCGTTTCTCTCAAGCAATTCGCTGTGAGTGCCCTGTTCAATAATGCGGCCTTCGTCCATGACGATCAGCCGGTCCATGGCCGCAATGGTCGACAGCCGGTGGGCAATGGCGATCACGGTTTTGCCCTGCATCATGTCATCGAGGCTTTCCTGAATCGCCACTTCGACTTCCGAGTCCAGCGCGCTGGTGGCTTCGTCCAGCAGCAGGATCGGCGCATTCTTGAGCATTACCCGGGCAATCGCAACGCGTTGGCGCTGGCCACCCGATAGCTTGATCCCGCGCTCGCCCACCAGCGTGTCGTAGCCGCTGTGGCCCTGCCGGTCGCTGAGTTGGCTGATGAATTCATCAGCCTGGGCGCTGGCGGCGGCGCTGCGGATTTGCGCGTCGGTTGCATCGGGGCGGCCGTAGGCGATGTTGTCGCGAATGGAACGGTGCAGTAGCGAAGTATCCTGCGTGACCATGCCGATGGCGCTGCGCAGGCTGTCTTGCGTTACGTGCGCGATGTTTTGCCCGTCGATGCGAATCTCGCCGCTGTCGACGTCATAGAAGCGCAGCAGCAAGTTGATCAGCGTGGATTTACCGGCACCGGAACGGCCGACCAGACCGATTTTTTCGCCCGGACGGATGCTCAGGTTCAGACCATCGAGCACCTGACGTTCGCCGTTGTAGTTGAAATGCACCTTGTCGAAAGTGACGGCGCCGCCATTGGTCACCAGCACGCCGGCATCCGGTGCATCCTGCACCTTGGCGCCCTGAGTCAGGGTCGCCATGCCATCCTGAACGGTGCCGATGCTTTCGAAGAGCGAGGTCATTTGCCACATGATCCAGTTCGACATGCCATTGATCCGCAACGCCATGGCGGTGATTGCCGCCACGGCACCGGCGCCGACATCCCCCTGATGCCATAGCCACAGGGCATAACCCCCGGCTGACATGATCAGCCCCACCACCAGTGCCTGATTGACGATCTCGAACATGCTGACCAGACGCATCTGGCGAAAACCGGTCAGCTTGAAATCCTCCATCGCAGCGCGGGCGAAGTGCGCTTCACGATTGGAGTGGGAGAACAGTTTTACCGTCGTGATGTTGGTGTAAGCGTCCGATATACGCCCGGTCATCATCGAGCGCGCATTGGCCTGCTCCTGCCCGACTTTCCCCAGGCGCGGCACGAAGTACCACATGGCCAGCGCGAACAACACCGCCCAGCCAATGAACGGCAGCATCAGCTTCAAAGCGAAGCCGCCGGCCAGCGCGATGATCGCGATGAAATACACGCCGATCCCCGGGATGATCTCGATCATGGTGAACAGCACGTCGCGCACTGCCAGTGCCGTCTGCATCACCTTAGTCGTGACCCGGCCGGAAAACTCATCGGAGAAAAACGAAAGGCTTTGCCGCAGCATTAGCCGATGGAAGTCCCAGCGCAGCCGCAACGGCAGGTTAATCGCCAATATCTGGTGCTGCACCATCGTGCGCAGCGCCACCAGCCCGACACTGGTGCCCATGACGATGCCCATGCCCCACAGCACGCGGCTCTCCTGCGCCGCGGCCTCACCGCCGGCCTGCCAGGTCGAGAGCAGATCCACGACTTGGCCGAGGAAGGAAAACAGCCAGGCTTCATAAATCGAAACACCGGCACTCAGCAGCGCCAGCACAAGGATGTAACCGCGGGCGCCCCGTGTGCAGGCCCACAGAAAACGCGCCAGACCGTTGGGTGGCGGTGGAACCTCGTCAGGAGGAAAAGGGTCGAGTCTTCGTTCAAACGCACGAAGCATGGTGATCTCCAAAACTTTCAAGTTGAGGGGATTCTGCCATTGAATGGTTGCGGAGAGGTCTTTGTGAAAAAGTGTGCGTTTAAATGGGGCATGCCACGCTTCTGAGTGTGGTCCGTTCCTTAAATTGCAAATGAAGATGACGCCCGCTGTTGCGAACGCCACCTTCATCAATTGCGGGCTAATCAGGCTTTCTTGGCCGCCTCCTCCAGAGCTTTTTCAGCGTTGAACCCGTCAAAGTGCGTATCGAAGTCGATTGTCAGCCGCCGGCTGGCTCGGCTTGAAGCGGAATTGGGCGTGCAACTGATGGCGCGCTCCACACGCGGGGCTTCACTTACCGAGGCCGGCTCGACGTTCCGGGATTACGCCGCCAGAGTCTGCACCGAGATCGACATTGCCAGAGAGACGATCCTGCCCGCCGGCGCCCTTCGCGGACGTTTGCGCGTGGCGGTTCCGCTGTCGTTCGGCCCGACGCACTTCGCACCGGTGCTGGCAGAAATGGCGCGCCGCCATCCTCAGTTGCACATGCAAACCTGCTACAGCGATCGCTTCGTTGATCTCATTACCGAGGGCTACGATTGCGCCATCCGCGTGGGTTATCTGCAGGACTCCAACCTCATCGCAAGGCGTATTGGCCCGGTCTACACCAAGCTCGTCGCGAGCCCGGACTACATCAAGGCGCACGGTGTCCCCGAGACGCCTGACCAACTGCACACCCATCAGGCGCTCATGCAGGGCACCGAAGCCTGGCAATTCATGGACGGCGACAAGATCATCACGGTTCGCCCGCAAGGACGCTTCAAGGCCGACAACGGCACCGCCCTCGCCGCCGCCGCAATCGCAGGCCTTGGCCTCGCCTACCTGCCCGATTGCCTCACCCATGAACACATAGCTTGCGGCGCACTCGTACCGATCATGACAAACCATCCGGCGCCTACATTCTCCGCCCGCCAGGCCCGCATCCCGCGCGCAAAATACGCGTACTCACCGAACTGTTGATCGAGTACTTCGGCGACTCTCCGCACCTGGCGGTGCTGCCAGTGTCACATCAGGAAGAAGCGTTTGCGTATAGCTGAACAAGGCAGGAGCGACCGACATGGCTGTCAAACGAATGGACAACGTGTTGATCGTTGTCGACGACCTCTTGCTGACCCGATAATCCCGACCAAATATCCACCGGCGTGACCGTCAGTGTCTAACGCAAACGCAGCACCGGGCGCATTGACGAATCGCCAAGCAGATGCAGCGTTTCGTGAAGAACGTCAACGTCGGCGATGAGGCTGGCGAAGTCCCAATACCGGTTAAAAGTATCGGACGTGCGGTGATAGGTGTTCGTGTCGTAGAAATCATGCCGCCTCATGCCTTCCTCGACACCGCCCTTCAACAGATCGCTGCCGGTACTCACCTGGACAGAAGGGATGTTGATCTTGGCGAAGCTCGCCTGATCGGAGCGGTAGAAATAACCTGCCGAAGGTTCATCGTCGAGGCTGATGCGCCGATCGAGAGTTTTCGCTGCGCGAACGAATGCATCGGGCAGGTCGGACTGATCACCGTCCACCAGAAACAAATCACGGGTCCGGCCTATCGGTACGAAACCATCGACATTGAGCACCGCCACCACATCCAGTCCCGTCTCGCGAATCAACTGCGCGACCCGGGCCGAGCCATGCATGCCCACCTCTTCTGCCGAGGTCCAGGCAAAGAGCACTGTGCGCCGTAACGCCGTTCTGCCGGCCAGACGCCTGGCCAGTTCCAGCAACACCGATACGCCGACAGCGTTATCCACGGCGCCGGGATAGTAGCCTCGCGGTTGCGTGCCATCGGGTGTCTTGCCGAGATGATCCAGGTGCGCGCAGAACAGCACACACTGCCTGGGAAAAAGCCTGCCCTTCTTCATGGCCAACACATTCCGGCAATGCCTGACGACGACGTCAAATTCCAGCCGCAGTTGCAGGTGGGCGTCGAGCCCGCACGGGCGCCCCGCCATCGGCATTGGTGCTGCGATAAACGCGTCGAGATCGACACCCGCCGGGGTCAGCAATTGCCGTGCGAAGCGTTCGCTGCAGAATCCTTCGAACGCCAGACGGCTGCGCAACGCTCCCGGAAGAAAACGAAAAGGACGGCGCATTTCGTCCTGTACCAGGTGAAATGCGCTGCCGAACAACGCGTCGGTGTGGACGATGATCACACCCGCCGCGCCCTGACGGGCCGCCTCCTCGTATTTGTATTCCCACCGGCCGTAGTAACTCATGCGCTCGCCCTGGAAACGCTTGCCTCCCGGACTGTTGCGCCCCGGGTCGTTGGGTAACACCACGACCACTTTGCCCGCGACATCAAGGCCGGCGTAATCGTCCCAGTCGTACTGCGCCGCGACAATGCCGTAACCCGCAAAGACCAACGGCGCGTGCTCGAGCGAAACGCTGGTTTGCTGTGAGCGAATCAGCAATTCATCGTCGCTGTGCAGAGCCTGACGGGCGTCGCCCTGAACGATTCTCCGGTAGCGCTCGGTCCCGGATCGCGCCGTGGCGCAACCGAGCGGTACGGACTGAAAAAGGCCGCGACGGCCCTGCCAGGGTGTCAGTCCCAAAGCCCGCGCTTTTCGCGCGATCCACAGCGATGCCCGCCATCCACCGGGCTCCCCGGCCCCGCGCCCGGCAAAACGGGCTCCGGACAAGACCTGACAACTCTCGGCGAGGGCTGCGGCATAGGCCTTGTTTTTGAGGTAACCGCGAAAGGCTGGAGTGCGCCCGTTTTTTTGCTTGGGCTTTTTCAGGGGCGAACGTCGCATGCTGGCGCCCCTTCCCTCGGCAACCGTTTGAACAACTGCGCGGCATTGTCAAAGAACACTTGCCGGTGAAACTGCTCGTCTACTGCACTGGCGCACGCGGCCAGGTAACCCGGGTAATCGACGGAGGGCCAGCCCGATCCGAAGATCAACCGCTCCGGTTTGCCGGTGTAATCCAGCATCCAGCGGATCGGGTCGATCATCAGCCTGGCCTGCGTGGCCTGCGATACCTCACTCAGCGGGCCCTCGATGATCGAACTGAGATCGAGCCAGACATTAGGGTTTTTCGCGGACAGCACGGCGGCATCGGTGAACCAGGGATTGCCGCTGTGAACCAAGAGAAAGTTCACCTGCGCGTGGTCCACGATGACCTCGTCCAGACTCAGGGGGTGGGCGTACTTGAGTTTGGATCGATGCCAACCCGTGTCGCCACTGTGGAAAAGCACAGGGACATCGAATTCCTGCGCCAAGGCATACAACGGCATGAGCCTGGGGTCATCGGCGTACACATGCATAAACCCCAGATTGATTTTGATTGCCCCATAGATACCGCTCGCCAATCCCTGAGCCAAGGACTCGGAAGACCATTCTGGCCGGGCGATGACCGCGCATCTGCCGATGCCCAGCGCCTGCAACTGCCCGGCATCGCAACCGGGTTTATGCGAATCCGTGACGGCTGCGCGAATGTTGAAGCGTGCCTGCAGCGCCTTGAAGGCTTGCAGGCTTGCAGGCTGCCCGAACTCGGTGTGCACATGAGCGTCGAAAATTGGCCCGGAATAAATACTCATCGAAACCTTCCCTGTGTAGACGAAAGTCATTGCCGCGCATCCTGCTGAACGGCATTTGCAGCACTAGCTGCTGGCACTGCTGTAGGAGCGCAGGGCAAATAGCCAGAACACCCGCGACAAGCACACAAAGGCGAATGCAAAAAGCAGCGCGCCGATGACCTCTTGCCACCCGACCATGCCCATCGCCGCCGCCACCGGGACATTGGACACGAAGTACACCGGGACCAGGAACGTCAGGACCATGCGGATTGTTTGCGGAAACGCCGTGACCGGAAACCGCGCAATTTCCATGAGCGTGTAGCTGATGATCCAGACATCACCGATCTTCACAAACCAGATCGACAAGGTGCAGGTAATCAGAAACAACGAGTAAAAGATCGCCACCCCTGCCGCCATCAGCCCGAGGAACGCCGCGAGATTGCCCACCCCCAGCGCGCCTTCGGCGTGCATGGCGTACACGACCACGGCAATCCCGATCAAAACCCGAGGCAGTTCCCAGAGGCTGATCTTCGAGCATGACACCAGGAACTGACTATCCACCGGACGCACCAGCAGGTAGTCCAGATCACCGGTGCGCACCTGCTCCGACAGAGCGTGCAGGCTTGGAAACAGCCAGACCTCAAGCAAGCCTTCAAGCACCAGGGCCACGCCGAACAGCGCGAGGACCTGGTGCAGATTCCAGCCACCCAGGCTGCCCACTTCACTGAACATGGCATCCAGGAAGTACAGCGCCAGGAGCATCCCGACCACGGTGTTCAGCGCATTGGTGACGGCATTGATCCGAAACTCCAGCTCCGCGAGCATCGAATGGCGGATCAGGGCCAGCAGCACTTTCAACGGTCTTGAATTCATATGCCGGCTCCGGAAAAACGCTTCAATCCCTGACGCCACAGCCCACGGCGCAGTCCGACCAGCACCAGTACCCAGAAAAGCTGCACCGCGAAACCTTGCAGCAGATCGCTGCCGGCGGCCTTGCCGATCAGCAACTTGACCGGAAAATCCAGCGATGCGGAGAACGGCAGCAGCGCCACCAGATGACGGGTGGCTTCAGGGAACAGGTCAACAGGAATCAGCATGCCGCCGAGCACCGTGTACATCGACCAGACCATTGCATCCAGCGCCAGGGAATTGGCCATCCAGAACGCAAGCAGACCGACGCAGTAATAGATATGAAAAATAATGATCCAGGCCAGCACCAGCGAAACCAGGAAGAACGGCAATCGCCAGGCGATGGTCGCCAGGTCGATGGCAAACAGAGAGGCGCCAATACAGAACACAGTAATGACGATCGGTGCGCGCACCACCATCTGGCCCAAATGTTCCGCCACATGAAACCAGAAAGGTGCGACCGGCTTGAGGAGGCGACCGGACAAGGTGCCCTGACGAATTTCGTCGTTAAGGACGAAGATGACCCACACCGCCGTCAACTGCCTGACCAGATAAATGCCCAGGAAATAGGCGACAAAATCGCCAGGGGTGTAGCCACCGATGACCTTGTCCCGTGACAGCTCCCACCAGATCATCATCATGAACAATGGCGCGACACCGCTGATCAACCAGACAAACAACTGCGCCCGGTAGACCACTGTCACCAGCACGCTTGTGCGAATCAGGCGCCCGGCGATGCCGGGCCAGGAAGCCAGGGCGACCATCACGCGTGCTCCCTTGGCAGCAACAGGCGCGGAAAAGCCTGCTCCAGGGACGGCGTCTGGATGGAGATGTCCGTCACCGGGAAGTTTGCCAACAGTTGTGCCACGGTATCGGCGAACTGTTCTTCGGGCACCAGCAGCTCGGCACTTTCGCTGTCCAGGCTGACCAGGCTGCCATAGACGCTCAGGTCGTCGCCGCCGACCTCAGAGGAAAAGCGCAGGCTGACTCGCCGCTCGTTGACATGGGCCTTCACCAGCGCCTGGCGTCCCCCATCGAACACCACCCGCCCTTGATCCAACACAATGACGCGATTGCACAGTGCTTCGATGTCCGCCATGTAATGGGAGGTCAGAATGATCGTTGCACCGAATTCTCTGTTGTACTCAAGGAGGAACCTGCGAATGGCGACCTGCATTTCCAGGTCGAGGCCGATGGTCGGCTCGTCGAGAAAGAGGATGCTCGGACGATGCAGCAGAGACAGGATCAGCTCGCATTTCATCCGCTCGCCCAGCGAGAGTTTCCTGACTGGACGGCGGATGATGTCACCGGCCGACAGCAACTGGCACAACTCATCGATACGGCGCCGGCATTCGACGGGCGCGATATCGTACAGGGCACCATGCAGATGGAAGGATTCCAGCGCCGGGAGATCCCACGTCAGTTGCTGTTTTTGTCCCATGACCAGGGCAATCGACTTGAGGAACTCCGGACGGCGCCTGAACGGGTCATGCCCCAATACCGAGAGGTGTCCGCCGCTGGGCCGCACGATACCCGAGAGCATCTTCAGGGTGGTGGTCTTGCCCGCACCATTGCCACCGAGAAACCCGACCACCTCGCCCGGGTCTATCGAAAAGGAAACATCCGTAACCGCCGGCACGTACGTCTTCTCGCGACGAAAGTAACGAAGCAGACTACGCGACTGGCCGTCACGGGCCCGGTAAACCTCGTACACCTTGCTGATACCAGACAGCTCGATTGCTTTTGACATACCTATCCTTGAAATCCCGCATCCTTCACTTCAGTCAACACGCCAGAATGTTGCTATGGCGATCCCTGTATGTTGGCGTATTCAACCACGGCGAGCCAGCAGCCGGGCCTGATGTTCTTGCGCGGACACACCGTCATCAATCACCAGACAAACCGAAGGCAGGTGGCTGGATTGAGCCAGCAGACCCAGGCCGAGCACTTCCTTCAGTATGAAACCGGCCGCCAGAAGCATCGACTTCGTCCGATAGACGTCAACCGTGATCATGTGGACCAGGCACGGCGTTGCCGTCAGGTTCAGCGGTTCCCGGCAGGGCAACCTCTGGCGATCAAGAAACGCCAGCCGCTGGTGGCCGATCATCAAACGCCCCTGCTCCGCCGCGATGCTGGCCCTGTCATCCAGGTTTGTGAAGTAGTGGTGTTGAGCCTGCTCGGGGCGGGCGCAGAGCACTGAGACCCCGCTGAGCGCAAACAAGCCGTTGTCCGAGACCTGCGTGGCGAGATCGACACCTACGCCACGCAGGTACTGAATGAGCGACACGCTGACAACGCCCGAGCCGAAAACGGGCAAGTTGGCAATCAACCAGGCCGGCGCTGTCTCACCCGCCGGGGCTTTGGCCGACAGTGCCAGCGCTGCACGCTGCGACGGCTGGAGACTGTCGACATGCGCCGTCAGATCCGTTGAACACAGCCAGATCGAACAGCCCTGATCGCCGGCCGCAGCGCTGCCAGTGCAGAACTCCAGATACCCCCCACTCAGTCGGAAAAACGCACTGACCCGGCCATCGTCGTGGCGCACCTGTCGCGTGTGCGCCATGAAGCCTGCACGGGTGAACTGGCCGATGACATCATCGAACAGGGCCTGCGGCAACGGGTAGACGATGTGGTCCAGATGGGATATCACCGCTGCCCTCCCCGGCAACCGCCACCCTCGACCATCGCACCTGTTGCCCGCCATGGCGGGCGCTTGCAGGCAGTCACGAACGAGCGCGTGTCGAGGCCTTTGTGCCTCGGGTGCAGAGCGTCAAGCCATGCTCGTGCACGCCACCACTCTTGACCGCCTGGCTGACGGCTTGCAGGCCAGCAGCCTTGAAGGCTTCGAGAAAACGGCCCTGCGACCAGCGTGTCAGATTCACCCCCAGCTCTTGAGCCCAGCCTTGCGATTCTTCGCTTTCCTCGTAGTAATCCACCATGACAATCAGCTCGCCACCGGGCGCCAGCAGGCCGGCGGCTTTTTCGATGGCTGCCGTGATGTCCTCGAAGTAATAGAACACCTCCATGGAAAAAATCAGATCAAAGCGCATGTCTGCTGGCGAATGCCAGTTCATGAAACTTTCGACATCGATGTCGACGTTGTTGCAGTCCTGGACCCGCGCAGCGCACATGCGTGCCATTTCCTGACTGAGTTCCACGGCGCGGCAGTATCCTGCGGCAAACTTCGATCGGGCCATGTATTCCAGGGCGTATCCGTTGCCGGGTCCGATTTCCAGGTATCGACCTGTAGAGGGTTCAAGGGCGGACAATACAGGCTCGACGCGTGCCCAGTGCTCTCGGGCCATGTCCACCGCGCCATCCTCGATGGCCCATTCGTCGAAGAGCGTTTCGACTTCCAATTCGTGACTCATCCAACACTCCTGTTTACTGCCGGGGTTCGATCCACGCTAGCGGACCCATTGATAAAAATGTACCGCGTTGCGGTGTGAGCCAATCACCAGGTGTCCGTCGTCCGTGAGCAACGGCGAGGAATGGAATCCGGTGCTGTGCTCCAGTTGCCACAAGGTTTGTCCTGTATGTTGCGCCAGGCAGTGCAGACGCTCGTCTGTGCCGACGAACAAAGCGTCACCGCTTGGAAGCACGGTGAAAGGTGTGTATCGGAATTCGCACGCCAGATTGACCCGCCACACCATTTTCAGTTTGTGCAGATCAATGCCGTACACGTAGCCGTCATTGCTGCCGACATACGCCACGCCTGCGGGCGACAGGCTCGGACATGACACCACGAAACCATCGGTATGGAACTGTTCCAGCACGGTGCCGCTGGCGGCATCAAACACAATGATCTTGCCATCGACTTCTGTGCCGATGATCCCGCGCCCCGAAACATGATCGATGGCCGCTGTACCTTCGAACCGGCTCGTTTCGGTGATTCGCCAGCGCTCTTCACCTGTCGGACTGAAGCACATCAGCACATTGTCCGTGCCGACGATGACATTACCGTCGCCATCCAGTGCCGGCGAACTGTAGAGGTCATCCTCGACCTGATCGTCGAACGATTGTTTCCACAGCAGCGTGCCCGAAGCATGGTCGACGGCGTACAGGGTATGGTCGTAGCTGCCGGCGTAAACAATGTTTCTGCCAGCATCGATGGTCGGGCTGGCGTGAAACGGCCCCTGGGCTTGAAACGCCCAAAGGCATTCGCCATCACGGGTTATCCGACGCAGTAAATGGTCCTCGCATCCGACCACGAAACTGCCGTCGTCCGACACCGCAGGAGAGCTGTACACCGGTCCCTGGGTTGCAAACTGCCACAGGCGTTCGCCGTCAGTCAGGCGCACGCACTGCAAGCTGTTGTCCCAACAGCCGAATAGAATCCGGTCATCACCGATCCTGCCGGGAATGCTCCATACCCGCTCATCGCAGGAGACCGTGCGCTGGTAAGTCGGGCGCGCTTGCCAGTCTTTCGACGACGTCTCGCGCCACGGTCTGAAATTGCGCAAGGCCTGGTTGTTTTTGTACCAGGTATTTTGCAAATGCTGCGCGTAAGCCGCGCCGGGTACGTTGCTCTCCACAGTGTCGTTCAACATTGCGCCTGCCTGGCGTGCTCTATACCGCCACCGTACTTCTCGGATATTTCGACCTTGTAACCGTTCGGGTCGATAAAATAAACGGAGCGTGAAGAATGGTATTGAACTTCATAGTCGGGCAACAACTTCACACCGTGGTCGCGGAGTTGTGTCAACACTCGATCAAAGTCTTCCACCAAAATACCAAAGTGAGTAATTTCCAGTCCATCATTCTTTACACCGCGACCTTCCGGGTATTCGTGCATGCATAAATACAGCGTCTGATGGGTGCCGATCGTCATCCAGCGGGTAAAGGCGCGAATACCAACTTCCTTGACTTCGAAACCGAACACTCGCGCATAAAATTCGCGACTTTCTTCAAGGTCAGCGACATCAAGTTGAATATGATCGACGGCTGTTATCTTGATCGTGTCGAGTGCTGTATTCATTGCGCTAATCCTCGATATTCGTCGGGCAACAGACCCTCGGCATTCCATCGTTCGATACAGGATTTGAAGAATGGCAACTGTTCCGGAACATGTTGACTGGCCACCCCAAAACCGGCGACGCCTGCGGATATATTCGTAGTGTCCAGCGACAAGGTATTCTTGAATGCGTCCAGTGCCAGATCGAAGTTGCCGATTTGTTGATGACAGGCACCGATCATGTATTGCGAATAAGTCAGCCGCGGGAAGCCGATATCGTAGGCTTGCTGATAACGTTGCAACGCACGTTGCCACTGCCGATCCTTGACTTCGATCTCGGCGGCTTCGTGGTAGGAGATGCTCCAGTGAGGATCGTAGGCAATCAGTTCGTCAGCCACGCCTCGGGCGCTCTCGATGTCGCGGGCAACATAGAGCATTTCCTTGAGTTTCGATTCGTAGACGGTCTTGCGTGCTTCCCTTGCCGGGATACTTGCGCCTCTTTCCCCGCCGATGACCGCATCGGCATACTCTTCGGCCAGCAGCATGTATTGCCGCGTTGACGCTACGTCGCCGTGGGCGGCCGGGACCATGGCCAGGCCGCGGTAGAACGATGAAAGGGACACCAGATCAACGGGCGCGTCACTCGAGGCTATCTGCCGGGCGGCCGTCTCGCCGGCGCCGATGAACCATTTGTTCAATTCATCGTCGATGGAATCACCTTTGAGTTTCCAGACGATCGCCTGGGAGCACACATCCAGAACCCTGCACGGCGGCATCCGATGGGCTTGCAGCAATGCCTTGAGCGCAGTGAAGTCCTCCTGATGGGAGTTCGTCATCTCCAGGCGGTTCTGAATCGCAAACCGGGTCAGATGAAACGTTACCCGCTGATCGGGAAACAGTGCGTCATAGGGTATCTGCGTCAGCACCTGATTGGCGTAACGGTACCTGCAACTGGCGGCGAGGCATTGGGCAAGGCTCAGTTTCTGTACCGGAGGCGCCCACTCCAGGCGGTCCGCCAACCACTTCACTTTGGCCACCGGGCCGTCCATCGGGTACGAGAAAAATTCGAGTTCGTCGACGCCGATGGCATGACGCTGGGCTACTTCAAACAGCGTCGAGGGTTCAAGCAGTTGAGGGACCCGATAAGGCACCTCATCGAAATTCTGTTCCGCCAGCCCCGCACACACGGAGCGTGACCAGTTCGTCTGATGGGCGCCCGAATCATCGTAAAAAAACATGGCGCGCGAGAACGCATCGTCCAATTTGCTGTGCATATCACTTTCCCTAATGACATGTAGAAACGGCGCTGTCGAGATTAAATACGGCCGAAGCAGTGCTTCGGCCGTACCTCACAAGACACCGGTATCTTGTGTACAGCGGACAATCAGAGGATGAACAGTGCCGAAAGGATTCGGTTCTGTACGCTATTGAACTTAATCATGTTGAAGCTCCTTTTTAAGAGTGAGCATGGAGTATCCATGCGATTCCGTTACTTTATTTACAGCCGGATTTTTCAATACGGTCGAAATAAAGGTTTTTGCTTCTCAGAGGATGAACAGCGCCGACAGCATCCGATTTTGCACGCTTTGATATTTGATCATTTCACTGTCTCCATGTGATTTAAAGTTCGCTGCAAATTGCAGCGCCGTAAGATTTAGCTGTCGTCCGCAGGTACGTCAAGAAAGTTTGTTTGAAACAGTTTTCACGGCAAAACGAACTTTCTAGTTAGTTCCGTCAGGGTTTTCGACGTGTATCAATGATTTAAATGAAAAAACTACAGCGCCATGCCTGTACTGACTTTTCGCTGTATTCAAACAGTGACATGCCGTCTCGCTTCGTAGTTTCAGTACCTTCGTCGCCGCAAAGCACCACAGAAACAAATTGAAACACTCCGCGGTCGATTGACGCACTTACAAACCTCAACTAGTTTAAACATCCTTGCACCGTGGTACCTGGATGTGTCCGCAGTGGCAGCGTGTATTGGAATGGAATTCGACCGGCCGACACCCACCTCGTCAGCCGTGTGATCAGGAGCGATCAACCATGAAATCCCTGAATCTGGGCATCCTTGCGCACGTCGATGCCGGCAAGACCAGCCTTACCGAACGGATACTGTTCGATGCCGGTGCCAGACTCCGTCTGGGCAGCGTCGATTCCGGCAATACTTACACCGACAACCTGCTGCTGGAACGTGAACGAGGCATCACGATCAGATCCGCAGTGGCTTCGTTCGAGGTCAACCACCTGTTGGTCAATTTGCTGGACACTCCTGGTCACCCGGATTTTATTGCCGAGGTGGAGCGAACACTCGCGCTGTTGGATATCGCCGTCATCGTGGTGTCGGCGGTCGAGGGAGTCCAGGCGCAGACCCGGGTACTGGTAAATGCGCTGCAGCGAATGGCAATACCTCATGTGTTCTTCGTGAACAAAATCGATCGCAAGGGTGCTGACTTCCAGCGGACCCTGGATGCGCTCGGCGGGCAACTCAAGAGTCGACCGTTGGCCTTGTGCACCGTGCGAGAGGCCGGCACTGCCCAAGTGACGGTCGACAGCTTTGATCCAGCATCAGCTCAAGCGACGTCGAAGTGGCTGGACGTGCTGTGCGAACACGATGAGGCGTTGCTCCACGACTATGTCACCGCTGCGCAAACGATCGACAGGACACGTCTAGAGCAAGTGTTGCGAGAGCAATTGGGCAAGGGGTTGGTCAATCCGGTGTTTGCCGGATCCGCCATTACCGGGGTCGGTGTCGCACAGATGATCGAGATGATCACGCGGTTGGCGCCGGTCAAGCTTCACGACGCCAATGCCCCAGTGCTGGCATCGGTATTCAAGATCGACAGGGGCTGGGGTGGGCACCGGCGCTTTCATGTCTGCGTGCAGGCAGGCACGTTACACCTGCGCCAATCCATTGATACGCCACAAGGCACTTCAAGAATCACCGCAATTGAGGTGTCTGCAAGCGGTGGGCTGCAACCTGCGACCCTCGCTCGCGCCGGTCAGATCGCGTGCATCACCGGGCTTGACGGCGTGCGTATCGGCGACCGGATCGGCGTTGGCAGAGCGCGCAACGAGGTGGTCCACACCTTCACGCCGCCGGCGATCGAAACCCATGTTTCACCCGCACTGCCCACGCAGACCAACGCACTCTGGGAAGCCCTGAGCATGCTCGCCGAACAGGACCCGTTGATCGATTTACGCAGAAACGCATCAGGGCAGATGTTCGTCTCCCTTTACGGCGAGGTGCAAAAGGAAATCATCCAGGCCACTTTGCAAGAGGAGTACGCCATCGAAGCGGTTTTCGAGGAGAGCTCGGCGATCTGCGTTGAAACGCTGCTATCGTCAGGCCAGGCATTGGAGTCGCTCGACGAACCCGGCAATCCGTTTCTGGCCACCGTCGGCATTCGTGTCAGCCCGGGGGTACCAGGATCGGGGGCCACGTTCATCCGTCAGGCACACGCCGGCCTGATGCCGACGAGTTTCTACAAAGCGATCGAGGAATCAGTTTTCGAGAGTCTCAAGGAAGGCAGGCATGGCTGGATGGTATACGACTGTGAAGTGACATTGACCACGGTCGACTATTCC
Organism: Pseudomonas sp. LBUM1652; assembly: GCF_059716105.1. Lineage (NCBI taxonomy): Bacteria > Pseudomonadati > Pseudomonadota > Gammaproteobacteria > Pseudomonadales > Pseudomonadaceae > Pseudomonas > Pseudomonas sp. LBUM1652. The sequence goes on from NZ_CP166804.1 coordinate 3,283,561, forward strand.
TCGCCGTCCAGTACCTCCGCTGACTTTCGCCATCTCACCCCCTTGGTGCTGGCGGCGGCGATCGCGCAAGCCGGCACCGAAGTCTGCGAACCGCGCAGCCAATTCAGCATTGAAGTGCCGGCCGCGATGAGCAGCGCTGTCCATGGTTTGCTGGCCAAGGCCGGTGCCACGATCAATGGCACCACCCTGCACGCGGAAACGGCGCGCATCGAAGGCTCGATCGTCACCACACGCATCTACAAGTTGCAGCACCAGATACCCGATGTCACCAGCGGCCTGGGGTTCATGGAAAGCGAACTGGCCGCGTATACCCCGGTCGCGGGTACCGCCCCGCGGCGGGAGCGAACCTTGGCCAATCCCTACAACCGGCAGGATTACCTGAGGCAAGTCAGGCTTGGCTTGCGCACAGGGCGGCCGGCCAGCAGTGGCTGATCATGGCTGTTCAACCGGTGGTTCGCTGATCTCGTTGAGATGATTCACATCCGCCGGCGACAGGCACAGCTGCGGCGCTGCCATGATCTCGCGCAATTGTTCCTCGCTACTGGCGCCTACCACCGGCGCGACCACGGCAGGTCGCGCCAGTAGCCAGGCGAGCGCGACTTGCGTGCAGCTACTGTCGCAATCCCGGGCAATGCGGCGCAGTGACTCAAGGATCTGCCAGTTGCGTTCATTGAAATAGTCTCTCTGCACCCCGGGCGCGCGCGCCGTATCGGGCAATGTAGCCTGCCGGTGATAGCGGCCACAGAGAAAGCCCTTGGCCAGCGGGTTGTAGGGCAAAAGACCAATGCCCTCCTCCACGCACAATGGCTGCAGTTCTGATTCGATCCGACGCCGTTCGACAAGGTTGTAGCGCTCCTGGACACTCACATAACTGACAAGGCCGCTGCACTCGCTGATGGCCAGCGACTTCATCAGGCGCCAGGCCTTGAAGTTGGAGCATCCCGCATACCGCACCATGCCCCGTTGCACCAGATGCTCGAATGCACGCAGGGTCTCTTCGATCGGAACGTCATCGTAGTCATCATGGGCCTGATACAGATCAATGCAGTCGACTTGCAGGCGCGCCAGCGAACCTTCGACCGCTTTGACGATGTGCCGCCAGGACAGCCCTTCGTCATTCGGTCCGGGCCCCATCCGCCCGGAAACCTTTGTCGCCAGCAGCACCTCGTTGCGCTTGGACGTGTTTTTCAACCAGCGTCCGACGAATTCTTCCGAAGCCTTGCCGCCCACGCCGTCACCGAGTGCCGGATAGACATCAGCCGTGTCGATCAGGTTACCGCCCGACTCGATATAAACATCGAACAACCGGCGAGATGTCGGTTCATCCACCCACCAGTTGCACTGTGCGGTTCCCATCGCAATGGCGGAAACCTTGAGTCCCGAGCGACCCAGTCGTCTGTAGCTCATCATCTATATCGCCTTCCCTGTTGCGAAGCTTCCTTGATTTCGCGAGCAGTATAGTGGAGTCCGGCGGGGCTTGTTTTACAGGTACCACCGATACTCCCGCGCACTGATCTCCTGCATGAACGCCAGATGATCCTGGCGTTTATTCTCGCAATACACGTCGACAAACTCTGCGCCCAACCCCTCGCGCAACTGCGCCTGATGCTGCATCGCCCTCACCGCTTCAAACATCTCCGTTGGAAAACCAATCCCGCTGTTGCGATCATCATTGAGCGGCGGGATCGGTACTTTGCCGGATTCAAGTCCATGCTCAAGTCCCACTAGAATCGCCGCCAACACCAGATACGGATTGGCATCCGCGCCGGCCAGTCGGTACTCAATGCGCAGGTTCTTCTCGTCCGACTCGGGAATGCGCAAACACGCATCACGATCCTCAAAGCCCCAGCTTGCTTTGGTGGCGGTGTTCACCGTACCGCCCAATCGCCGCATCGCATTCTGATTCGGGGCGAAGATCGGCATGCTGTGCGGCAACAGCTCCAGACACCCCGCAACTGCATGGCGCAGTGGTTGCTGTTGATTCGCCGCCAACAGATTATTGCCGGCCGCGTCATAAAGGCTGACATGCACATGCATGCCGCTGCCCGGATGCTGCAAGTACGGCTTGGCCATGAAACTGGCGCGATAGCCGTGTTTAAGCGCAACGCCTCGGGTGCTGCGGCAGAACAGAGCCGCCCAGTCCGCAGCGCGTAAGCCATCGTCGAGGTGGCCGAAATTGATTTCGAACTGGCCCGGCCCCAATTCCGCCGTGATCACGGTGGCGTCGATGCCCTGAGCGCGTGTTGCTTCGACCATTTCATCAAGCACCGGCGCGAAGCGTGACAAGCGCTCGATGTGCATGTTCGGTTGGTCATCGGCGTCGTCGGTCAGGTCGTCGCGGGGGAATTGCGGCAGGCCGTCGCGCAGTTTTTTGTCGAACAGGTAGAACTCCAGTTCAAACGCTACGACCGGGTGAATGCCTTTGCGTGCCAGTCGGTTCAGCACTTGTGCGAGAACTTCGCGGGGTTCGAATTCGATTGGTTTTTCCGTGCCGTCAGAGGTGATCAGCATCTGCCCCAGCGGCTGTGCTTCCCAGGTCACTGGTTTCAGCGTGCCCGGCACCAGTCGGCGCACCGCGTCCGGGTCGCCGTCGTTGAAGCAGTAATCGCCAATCTTGAACAAGCCGCCCTGCACGCCGAGTAATACGCAGTTTTGCGGCAGTTTCAGCGCGCTGCCGGCGGCGACTTTTTCGAGCATGTCCACGGGATAGCGCTTGCCGTAGAAGTGCCCGGGGATGTCCAGGGAGATCAGGTCGACATAACGCACCTCGGGGTAGCGTTGGCGAAACGCACGCACTTCAGCCAGCAAGTCTGCGCAGACAGCGTCCATCGTGTTCATCCTTTTATTGTTATCAGGTGTAGACCCACAGCACGCGGGTGAACTGGTCGGTGAGGTTGCCGTAGCGGCAACGGGTGTGGCTGTCGAACTGGAAGCTGTCGCCGGCCTTGAGCGTCGCCGGTTCTTGGTCATCGCCCAGCCACAGGGTCAGTTCGCCTTCTAGCACGTAACCGCCCTGCTCCGAGCTGTCGCTCAGGTGCCGGTCGCCGCTGCTGGCGCCGGACTCCAGATGGCTTTCGAGCATGGAGAACGAGGCGCGGATCTGCGGCGACACCAGAATGTCGGTAATGCCGTTGGCGTAATACAGCGTGCGGCGCTCGTCCGGCCTGGTGACCCACGGCAACTCTTTGGCTTTAGGCAGGCTGTAGAAATAGGTGGTCGGCACGCCAAAGGTTTCGCTGATTGCCGTCAGGTCCGCCACCGTCGGCCGCGACAAGCCGCGCTCAACTTGCGAAAGGAAACCCACGGAGCGGCCGATCTTGTCTGCCAGTTCCTTCAGGGTCCACTTCTTGTGCTTGCGCAGGTCGTGGATGAGGATCGCCAGCGCGGCGATTTCTTCTTGCTTGTTCATGACAGGGATTCCAAATCAGATGCTGTCGCGCAATCGATACCAGGCCTTGCCAATGGCTTCCAGCGGCGCCGCGAGGTATTTGCCGCCGGGGAAACTGCCATTACTCAAGCCCTGATACAACGCCAATTCATCTGCGTTGCCGAGGATTGCGTCTGACACCGCGCGGGCGGCGGCCAGTGTCGGCAGCACGCCATGCCCCGAATAACCCTGCAGCCAATAACGATTGCCCTCGCCGCCAACATCCGGCGTGCGGTTCAGGGTCAGATCGATGTGCCCGCCCCAGGCGAACTGCACCTCGACACCTTTTAGCTGCGGGAACACTCGCTCGAGAAACGGCCTCGTGGCCGCCGCGATGTCCTTGGGCATGCCGCCCAAGTAAGTGCAGCCGCCGCCGAACAGCAAGCGGTTGTCCGGCGTACGACGGAAGTAATCGAGGACGAATTGGTTGTCAGTGACACAGACGTTGCTCGGCAACAGTGCGGTGGCTTGCTCCAGAGTGAGCGGCGCGGTGGCGACTTGATAGGTGCCCACCGGCAATATGCAACTGGCGAGTTTAGGGTCGAGTTCATCGAGGTAGGCATTGCAGGCGAGCACCAACACATCTGCTTTGATCGAACCGCGCTCGGTGTGTACCCGAAAACCTGCGCCCTCCTCCTGATAACTCAACGCTTTGCTTTGTTCATGGATAAACCCGCCGGCCCGCTCGATGGCAGCCGCGAGACCCAAGGCAAGTTTCAACGGGTTAAGGTGCGCGCCTTCCGGGTCATAGAGACCGGCCTGATAACGCTCGCTGGCCACCCATTGCGGCAGTTCTTCGCGTGGGATGAATTGCAATGCATCGTGGCCCCACTTATGGCTGGCCTCGTGTTGCCAATCGGTCAGCAGACTCACGCGACGCGGCATCACCGAGGTCCATAAATGCCCCGGCCGATAATCGCAGTGGAAGCCATGGCGCCCCGGTAATTCACGCAATTCCCGAGCCGCCCAACGCATGCCGTCCCACAATCGCCTTGCCCGCTCATGACCCAGCGCGGCTTCCAGCGGCGGCATGTCACACGACCAACCCAGAATCGCCTGCCCGCCATTACGTCCCGATGCCGCCCACGCCACGCGACTGGCCTCCAGCAGCGTCACGCGCTTGCCGGCCAATGCCAGGCGCAACGCGGTGTGCAGCCCACTGAAACCGGCGCCGATGATCACTACGTTGGTGTCGTGCTGACCTTCCAGCACGGGCCGATGGCTCAGAATATCGGCGCAACTGTGGGCGTAGTAACTGTCGACATGGCGCTGGGATTGCTGAAACATTCGCGGCCTCATGAAATTATTTATTTATAATTTCATGAAAATCTACAGCGTTAATTTCATGCCGACAACCCCCGCCTAACGGATAAAGGGTAGTTCCACCCTTGCCACCAGCCCTGTCCCCTCGCGATTACTCAGCGTCAACTCGCCACCCTGCTCACGCACGATGGCCCGCGCCGCCGACAGTCCGAGGCCGACCCCGCCGGTGTCGCGGTTGCGTGAGGCTTCGAGGCGGAAAAACGGGTCGAACACTTGCTCCAGCGCCTCTTCAGGAATACCCGGCCCCTCATCGTGGACTTCGATGTGTATCGAGTAATCAGTGCGGCTCAAGGCGACGCGCGGGTTGTGTGCATACTTCACCGCGTTTTCCAGCAAGTTGACGATCACCCGCTTGATACCCAGCGGGCGGCCTTTGTACACCAGATGCGCGGGGCCGTTGAAGTCGACGCCGATGTGTTGGTCGCGGTAGTCGTCAACGATAGTTTGCAGCAGCTCGGACAGGTCGAACGCGGTAGTTTGCTCGCGGTGAGTGTCTTCGCGAAAAAACGCCAACGCGGCGTTGATCATCGATTGCATCTCTTCGATGTCGCGAATCAGTTTGCCCTGATGATCGAGGTCTTCCATGAACTCACTGCGCAGACGCATCCGTGTCAGCGGCGCGCGCAGGTCGTGGGAAATGGATGCGAGCATGTGCGTGCGCTCGCCGATGTAGTGCTGGATCTGCGCCTGCATGGTGTTGAAGGCGATGATCGCCTGACGAATCTCGTCCGGGCCTTCAATCTTGATCGGCGGTGCGCGCAGGTCGCCGCCAAAGCGTCGGGCGGCGCTGGCGAAACGCTGCAGAGGTTTGGCCAGTTGGCGTGTGGCAAGCCAGGCCACCAGCACCGTGGCGATCAGGCCCAGGGCGATGATGATCGCGATGCGTGTGCCGATGTCCAGTCCCCAGGAGCGCTCTCGCGAAGAGAATAACAACCAGCTGGCATCCGGCAGTTGAATCAGCGCCGCATATCGGCCCTGCTGACTGCCGCTCGGCCAGTCAGCGGGGTTGAACACCCGAATCTGTCGACCATCGCCCAACAACTGATGCAACACCGATGTCTTGTCTGCCATGAGCGGCGTACCTCCCGGGGGCAAGCCGAGTTCGTCGAGTTGCGAACTCCACATCACCTCCTGTGTCAGGCCGTTTGCCGCTTGCGCCAGCTGCGTGCGCAACGGTGCCGGTGCGGCCTCGATCACCTTGACGGTAGCGGCAATCTGCTCAAGCAACCCGGTGCGTTCAATTGGCGGTCGAGCCCAGGTTCCCGCAACCTCCACGAACAGGAAATTGAGCGCCAGCGCCGCAAGCATGGCCGCGACAATGGTCAGCGCGATTCGCCGACTCAGCGGGTCGCGCCGCAGGAATTGACGGATCATGAACGCGTGACCTTGGCGCTGAACATATAGCCGCCGTTGCGCACGGTTCTGATCAAGTCCGGCCGCTTGCAGTCCGGCTCAATCTTGCGCCGCAACCGGCTGACCTGCACGTCGATGCTGCGGTCGAAAGCGTCGTGACCCTGGCCGTGGGTCAAGTCGATCAGTTGCTCACGGGTGAGGATGCGCTGCGGATGATCCAGAAACACCACCAGCAAATCGAACTCTCCGCCGGACAACGGGATCATCACGTTTTCCGGGGAGCGCAATTCGCGGCAGGTGATATCCAGATGCCAACCGGCGAAGGCGATCACCGGCCGTGACGGTTCGAGCGGCGTCTTCTGGTCACCGGCGCGCCGCTGCAAGGCGCGCACGCGAGCCAGTAATTCCTGAGGGGCGAACGGTTTGGTCAGGTAGTCGTCCGCGCCAAGTTCCAGACCGACAATGCGATCACTCAGCTCTGCCATGGCCGTCAGCATGATGATCGGAATGCCCATCTGCGCACGGACTTTCTGGCACAGGCTCAGCCCACCTTCACCGGGCATCATCACGTCAAGAATGATCGTGTCCGGGCGTTGCCGCGCGATTGCCGCCCACATCGCCTCGCCATCGGCGGCGACGTCGACTTCGTAGGCGTGCTGGACGAAGAACTTCTTCAGCAGGGCGAGAATTTCCACGTCGTCGTCGACGAACAGCAGTCTGCTCACGGTCACAGGCTCCTCAGACCAGAAAAGAGCGCATCTAAAACCATTCCGACGCTCAGGTCATTTATTTCAATCGAGCAACATTCCTTCACCACGGACATCAACCGGACATCGTCCGGCAAAATCCCTGGGGCACCCTGCACGCATTCCAACTCAGGGGGCTTTTCATGAAGGTTTTACATAGCCGCTACACCGCCGACGGCCATAACGCCAAGTATCCGTTGATCCTCAGCCAACGCACCACGGCGCCCACGGAGGATACGCCGATCCTCTTTCAAGAGTTCTGCCTCGGGCTGGCCAGCGATCAGAGCCGCATCGTCCTGCGCCGCTATTTCGAACAGTACAGCCCGGCCAACGCGCAATGGGTCGAGTACGCCCATTCGATTCCGACCGCCGAGCTCATCCACTGGATCATGAGCCACGGCCAGTTGCACATCGAGTGTTCGCAAGACACCCCGCCAAAGCACAAGGAATCCCATTGATGAGAAGCCATTGCCTGATGACGGTGTTGTGTACGGCGTCCCTGAGTCTGTCGGCTTGCAGCAGCCAAAAGGTCGAACATACCGGGTTTCTGCACGACTACAGCGTATTGAAGGAGCACAAGTCGCCGTCGGGACAGGATGTAATGGTCTGGGTCAGCCCGGCATTGGCCAGGGCGCGTTACACCCAGGCCTATCTTGCACCAAGCCAGTTTTACCCCAGCGTAGAGCCGACCGCCCGGATTCCAATGAGCACGCTCTCCGGTGTGACTGACTATTACGATGCGGCCCTCAGGCACGAATTGGGCAAGGTGCTGCAACTGGTGTCAACACCCGGTCCGAATACGCTGATCGTCAGGCCGGCTATCACCCGGGTCAGTGCCAGCACCCAAGGCTTGCGGTTTTATGAATGGCTGCCGGTCACGCTGGTCGCGGCCGGGGTAAGCACCGCCGTCGGCATCCGCGATCAGGACAGTGAAATTTTCACGGAAGTGTCGTTCGAGGACGGCTCGACCGGGGAAGTCGTCGCAGAGGTCGTGCGCAAGGGCACCGGCATGCCGCTGGAGAACGACAAACAGGTGCTGACGGCCGATGACGTGAAGGTGGTGCTGGAGGGTTGGGCCAGCGATTTGGGGCAATCGTATTTGGCAATTGGGCGTTAGTGCGCCCGTTTTCTCGTCTACCGTGATGTGCAGCTATTTGCATAACACGGGCCACGACTGATGATGAGCAACTTCCCTATCGTTGCAACGGTTCTCTCGATGATTCTGGGGCTGTCCGTCACTCGGCTGCTGCTTGGCGCGTTGACGGTGTTTCGTATCCGCCGGGCGGCGGCGCCGGATTGGGTGGCGTTGGTCTGGGCCATTACGTTGTTCGCCACCCAACTGGACTTTTGGTGGGCGGTCAATTCACTGCCGCAGATCAAGTCGACGTTTTCGTTCGCGGAGTTTTTGTTACTGGTGGTATTGGCGCTGTCGTTGTTTGTCTCGTCGGCGCTGTTGCTGCCGAGCCGCAGTGAGGATGAGCAGAACGGCCTGCGGGTCTATTTCGAGCAGGATGGTCGCTACGCCCTGCTCTCGTTGTCGACTTATCTGTTGCTCGGGCTGATCGTCAATGTCTTCCTGTTTCAAGCCTCACCGATTGCGCTGTGGGGGGTGTTGGATGTGTTGATGATCATTCTTCCGCTCTGCGCCTTCGCGGCGAAATCACGCAAGACTTATACGACCATTACCCTGATTTACCTGCCGATCTGTGCGCTGGACATCGTCGTTTCTCTGACGAATTAGGCGTTGTTTCAGAAGACAGATCAAAAGATCGCAGCCTTCGGCAGCTCCTACACCGGCCTATGTAGGAGCTGCCGAAGGCTGCGATCTTTTGATCTAAACTGCCACGTTTAAAAGACACCTCCAGACACGTGTCCGAGGCTACACAACCTTGCGTAATTGCCTACAGCTCCGCCAGAATCCGCCGGCTTGTGCGCCTTGGGGGTGGGGCCTATTGTTGAGCCGTCGCTGATTTCTCAGTGATCGGGTTTAGCAGCCCGGCAATTCTCAAGGCACGCAGGTTCCGCTATTACGTTATGGCGGCTTTGCGTGGGGCACTTCGGTGCGCCGGGATCCTTGAGCCTGGTCTGCTAACCCGCGTACAGCCGCCACCTCTTCGTTTAGCAGCGATAGCTGACGGCTCCATTTTTCTCAAGGAGCTTCACCATGATCAAACCAACACCTAACCCGCCCGAAACCGACCCCACTTCCCCCTACGAATCCCTCGATTCGAAAAAGCTCAACGAAGCCGCCGACCGCGCGCTCGATCACTACCTCTGCCCACCCGGTTCCACGCCGCCGCCACGTAAAACCCGCAGGATGTACGCCGTGACCGCGGACTTCAAAAACGAGGAGTTGCTGGCCGATGCCTGCGGAACTCTGGCTTCGGCAAGAACCATCGCCAATGACTTCGCTCATCTCGTACCCGCGCCGCAGCGCAGGACGTTGCAGGGCATTGCGCAACTGATCATGTTGGGAGAACTGGCGGTGAATCGGGTGCTGAATAATCTGGAGTTGCCGGGCTGACCTCGATGTGGTGAACAGGGGCTGAGCCTTTCGGTGTCAACTCCGGCGCCTTCGCGAGCAGGCTCGCTCCCACCGTTGACCGCGCTCCAATGTGGGAGCGAGCCTGCTCGCGAAGGCGGCGCCACAGTCACCACCTGTCTTCAGACATGAAAAAACCCGCCGCCCCGTTCAATCGGGACGGCGGGTTTTGTTGTTTTCGCAAGGCGAGATCAAAAGATCGCAGCCTTAAACAGCCACGTTTAAAAGACACCTTCAGACACGCGTCCGAGGCTACACAACCTTGCGTAATTGCCTACAGCTACGCCAGAATCCGCCGGCTTGTGCGCCTTTGGGGTGGTGTCTATTGTGGGTCGGTCGCTGACATATCAGCGGTCGGGTCTCGCAGCCCGTTGACCTCTAGACGCACAACACCCGTCCTTATTTATGGCGGCTGTACGTGGGAGACCTTCGGGTCTGCCGGTTCTAGAGTCCCGGTCTGCGACCCGCGTATAGCTGCCACCTCCTTTTCGTATCGCAGCGAAATGTGGCGGCTCCATCGACTCTAGGAGCTTCACCATGATCAAACCAACACCTAACCCACCCGAAACCGACCCCACTTCCCCCTACGAATCCCTCGATTCGAAAAAGCTCAACGAAGCCGCAGACCGCGCGCTCGATCACTACCTCTGCCCACCCGGTTCCACGCCGCCGCCACGTAAAACCCGCAGGATGTACGCCGTGACCGCGGACTTCAAAAACGAGGAGTTGCTAGCCGATGCCTGCGGAACTCTGGCTTCGGCAAGAACCATCGCCAATGACTTTGCCCATCTCGTACCCGCGTCGCAGCGCAGGACGCTGCAGGGCATTGCGCAACTGATCATGTTGGGAGAACTGGCGGTGAATCGGGTGCTGGATAATCTGGAGTTGCCGGGCTGACCTCGATGTGGTGAACAGGGGCTGAGCCTTTCGGTGTCAACTCCGGCCCCTTCACGAGCAGGCTCGCTCCCACCGTTGACCGCGCTCCAATGTGGGAGCGAGCCTGCTCGCGAAAGCGGTCTCACCGGCAACACATGTCTTCAGGCATAAAAAACCACCGCCCCGTTCAATCGGGACGGCGGGTTTTGTCGTTTTCGGCAGTTCCGGTAGGGAAAAAAGCAGTTAGCGGTGAATTATTTCGTGTCCGCATGTATCTGAGCCAAAGAGCACGCGCCATCAAAGAGCTGGCATCGAAGCGGCAAATGGATCAGCAACAGAGAAAACCCGGATGAAATCACGTAAAAACAGCGTCAAACCGATCGGCCTGAAAGACATCACCATCGTCGACGACGCGAAGATGCGCAAAGCCATCACGGCGGCGGCGCTCGGCAATGCCATGGAATGGTTCGACTTTGGGGTCTACGGCTTTGTTGCCTATGTCCTCGGCAAGGTGTTTTTCCCCGGTGCAGATCCCGGCACGCAAATGATCGCCGCATTGGCGACGTTCTCCGTGCCCTTCCTGATCCGGCCTTTGGGCGGACTGTTCTTCGGTGCATTGGGTGACAAATACGGGCGGCAGAAAGTCCTCGCCGCGACCATCGTCATCATGTCGCTGAGCACCTTCGCCATCGGCTTGATTCCGTCCTATGCCTCGATTGGCATCTGGGCGCCGATCCTGTTGTTGCTGGCGAAAATGGCCCAAGGCTTCTCGGTCGGTGGCGAATACACCGGCGCCTCGATCTTCGTCGCCGAATATGCACCCGACCGCAAACGCGGGTTTCTCGGTAGCTGGCTGGACTTCGGCTCGATTGCCGGTTTTGTGCTCGGTGCCGGTGTCGTGGTGTTGATCTCCACCACGCTGGGCGAAGCCAAGTTCGAGGAATGGGGCTGGCGTCTGCCGTTCTTCCTCGCCCTGCCGCTGGGCATGATCGGTCTGTATCTGCGTCACGCCCTCGAAGAAACCCCGGCTTTCCAGCAGCACGTGGAACAACTCGAACAAGGCGACCGCGAAGGTCTGGCCGGCGGCCCGAAAGTGTCGTTCAAGGAAGTCGCCACCAAACACTGGCGCAGCCTGATGACTTGCATTGGCGTGGTGGCCGTGACCAACGTCACGTACTACATGCTGCTCACCTACATGCCGAGTTATCTGTCGCATAACCTGCACTACAGCGAAAACCGTGGGGTGCTGATCATCATCGCGATCATGGTTGGCATGTTGTTTGTGCAGCCGCTGATTGGCTTTGTCAGCGACAAAATCGGCCGCAAGCCTTTCATTGTTGTCGGCAGTATCGGCCTGTTTATCCTCGCCATTCCGGCGTTCATGCTGATCAACAGCGGCAAGATCGGCCTGATTTTCGCCGGCCTGCTGATGCTGGCGGTGCTGCTGAACTTCTTCATCGGCGTGATGGCCTCGACCCTGCCGGCGATGTTCCCCACCCACATTCGCTACAGCGCGCTGGCGGCAGCTTTCAACGTTTCGGTACTGATCGCGGGTCTGACCCCGACCGTCGTGGCCTGGCTGGTGGAAAGCACCAACGACCTGTACATGCCGGCGTATTACCTGATGGTGATTGCCGTGGTCGGCCTGGTCACTGGCGTGACCATGAAAGAAACCGCGAACAAACCACTGCGCGGCGCGGCTCCCGCGGCTTCCGATCTTGAGGAAGCGAAGGAGCTGCTGCAGGAACATCACGACAACATCGAGCAGAAGATCGAAGACATCGACGCCGAGATCGCCGAGTTGGAGGCCAAGCGCAAGAATCTGGTGCAGCAGCATCCGCGGATTAACGAGTAAGACAATCGTTAATCCACGGGTGATCCGGGTGCAGTAGCGCCAGGTGTCGAGACAGCCATTGCCGGTCTTCGAAGGACAAGTTCGGCAATGCCTGGCTGAAGTCGATCTGATCTTTGGGTCGGGTGTATTTGGCCTTGAACAGCAAGATTGCCGCAGGTTTTAAATAAGGAATCCCTGCGGCACTCAGGCCAACCATTTCGGTACGTGGGTAGACAATCGAGGCATCTCTTTTATAGACCCAAGTGTCCGAAGTACCGGATTCAAGCATCACGTCCACTCGCCAGGCATTGGCCACGGTATCAAATCCCCAAACCTGAAAAACCTCCTCGCCGGGCATACGATCTGCCGGCAGAAATTCCAGAGTTCCGTCCCTGACGGTGTAGAACTGAAGAGCCTCCAACGCTTGCCTGAAGCGGGAAAAATCATCACGCAGGACGGTGAATTCCAGATCACCGTGAGCCCGGGTCTGGCGCCCCAACCACAAGTCAATCGCCCAGCCACCCACCACCGACCAAGGACGTGAGACCTGTTTCAGTCGCTGCGATAACTCATCGGGTGTCCACGCATTCCATGCTTCCTGATCCGGTATGGTCATGTGACCTGCTCCTTGGATGGTTTCAAATCTCAACGTTCGATTACTCGGCGCTACTCAAAATGCCGTGGCAGATTAAGGCCAAAACACTGCGCATGTGCCGGGCATGCGCCTCTCTGTCCCACGTCGCCTCAGGCGCCAAGCGAATAAACGCATATTGATTGAACAACGTCGCCGCCACGTCAATATCGACTGGTATGGTGTTTTGTAGCTTGAATGATGTGGTGCTCGCGAAGGGGCCGACCCACGAGAAAATCGGTGGCCGATCAATCCCACCGATTACTCCGCGCGCAGCATGGTGTTAAATAGGCGCCAGTCTTAACCTTGTCGCTTAAAGCCGTGCCACGAGAACCGCTATGACCATCTTTTCCAACGCTCAACTGCAAACGGCGGTGACCGCATGATCGAAGTCACCGAAGTTTCCATCGCCGACCTGCGCGCTGCGCTTGAATCCGGCCAGACCACCTCGATTGAATTGGTGCAGGCCTACCTGGCCCGCATTGATGCCTACGATGGCGCCGACACCCCGACTGCGCTAAACGCTGTTGTGGTGCGCAATCCCGAAGCGCTGAACGAAGCGCAGGCCTCCGACGCCCGCCGCGCCAAAGGCGAAACGCTCAGCCCTCTCGATGGCATTCCTTACACCGCAAAAGACAGTTATCTGGTCAAAGGCCTGACGGCGGCGTCTGGCAGCCCGGCCTTCGTCGATCTGGTCGCCTATCGCGACGCCTTCACCATCGAGCGCCTGCGTGGTGCCGGGGCGATTTGCCTGGGCAAGACCAACATGCCGCCGATGGCCAATGGCGGGATGCAGCGCGGGGTTTATGGCCGCGCCGAGAGCCCGTACAACGCCGATTACCTCACGGCTCCATTCGCTTCCGGTTCGTCCAATGGCGCCGGCACTGCTACAGCCGCCAGTTTTGCTGCGTTTGGTCTGGCCGAAGAAACCTGGTCCAGCGGGCGCGGCCCTGCGTCGAACAACGGTTTGTGCGCCTACACGCCTTCGCGCGGGGTGATCTCGGTGCGCGGTAACTGGCCGTTGACCCCGACCATGGACGTCGTGGTGCCCTACGCCCGCACCATGGCCGACCTGCTGGAAGTGCTCGACATCGTTGTCGCCGAAGACCCGGACACCCGTGGTGATCTGTGGCGTCTGCAACCCTGGGTGCCGATCCCCAGCGTCAATTCCGTGCGCCCCGCCGCTTACGCTGAACTGGCTGCCGACGCTAATGCGCTCGCCGGCAAACGTTTCGCCGTGCCGCGCATGTTCATCAATGCCGACCCTGAGGCTGGCACCAGCGAAGCACCGGGTATCGGCGGCCCGACCGGCCAGCGCATCAACACCCGCGAATCGGTGATCGACCTTTGGAAACAGGCGCGTCAGGCCCTCGAAGCCGCCGGCGCCGAAGTCATCGAAACCGACTTCCCGCTGGTCTCCAACTGTGAAGGCGACCGTCCCGGTGCGCCGACCGTGTTCACCCGTGGTCTGGTCTCGAAAGAGTTTCTCCATCATGAACTGTGGGATCTGACCGCGTGGGCGTTCGATGACTTCCTGCAAGCCAACGGTGATCCGAAACTCAATCGTCTGGTGGACGTCGACGGGCCGAAAATCTTCCCGCACGAGCCGGGCACCCTGCCCAACCGTGAGGGCGATCTCGTTGCCGGCATGGACGAATACGTGCGCATGGCCGAGCGCGGCATCACGCCTTGGAATGAAATCTCCACCGTGCCCGATGGCCTGCGCGGTCTGGAGCAAACCCGTCGCATCGACCTCGAAGACTGGATGGACAAACTCGGCCTCGACGCCGTGCTGTTCCCGACCGTCGCCGACGTCGGCCCGGCAGATGCGGACGTCAACCCGGCATCAGCCGACATCGCCTGGAGCAACGGCATCTGGGTCGCCAACGGCAACCTCGCCATTCGCCACCTCGGCGTACCGACCGTCACCGTGCCGTTGGGCGTGATGGCCGACATCGGCATGCCGGTCGGTCTGACCTTCGCCGGTCGTGCCTACGACGATTCGAGCCTGTTGCGCCTGGCAGCGGCATTTGAATCGACGGGCAGCAAGCGAATGATCCCGCCACGCACGCCACCGTTGTCATAACGCCGATATCTCTGTAGGAGCTGCGGCACGCTGCGATCTTTTGATTTTGATTTTAGAGATCAGGATCAAAAGATCGCAGCGTGCCGCAGCTCCTACAGGTTTTTGTGTGCTGTCATCATTGTGAGCACGCCCTGGATGCCTGCGTGCTTGTTCTCATAACAACTGAGCACACTCGCTCAATCTCCACCCCCACAATCCCTTGATCATCAGTGCCACATTCTTTATTGCTGGCCACAGACCATGATCGATTTCTCGCCATCGCAAATCACCGTCTTATTGCTGCTGTGCGGGCTGACCGAATCGGCTACCGCGAGCGGTTTTTTCGACGATGCCAAGTCTGAAGTGCTCCTTCGCAACTTCTATCTGAGCAACGACTACCGCTCACCCTCACCCGCCGGCAAGAACTACAAACAGGAATGGGCACAAGGGTTTATCGGTACTTTCTCATCTGGATTCACACCCGGGACGGTCGGGTTTGGCATCGACGCACATGCTTTTACCGGCCTGAAACTGGACGGCGGCAGAGGCCACTCCGGTACTGGATTACTGCCGGTCGACAGTGATGGTCGCAGCGAAAACAACTATTCCAGCGCCGGTGGCGCCCTCAAATTGAAGGCATCACGCACCACCCTGGCGTTCGGCGAAATGACCGTGGAAACGCCGGTCTTCGACACCTCCGACAAACGTCTGCAACCGGAGTACGCCACGGGTTTTCTGCTCAACAGCCGGGAAATCGACAACGTCAATCTGCAGGCCGGGCATTTCACCGCGTTCAAGAATCAGGACAGTTCTTCCGGCAAAGGCGACTTTTACGGCTACGGTGCCAACACCGAACACGGCTCCATCAGCTTTCTCGGCGCCGACCTGTTCGGCGACAACCCGTTGGGCGGTGCGCTGTACGCGTCTGAATTGAAGGACACCTGGCATCAGTACTACGGCAATCTGCATTTCAAGCAGTCGGGCGTGTTCCTCGACGCCAACCTCTATCACACCCGCGACACAGGCAAGGCGCTGGCCGGTGAAATCGACAACACGGCATTCAGCCTGTCCGGCAAATACACCTTCGGCCCACACGCTGTGATGCTCGGCTGGCAGCGGATCAATGGCGACACACCGTTCGATTTCGTCGGTGGCGACTCCATCTATCTGGCCAACTCGATCAAATACGCCGACTTCAACGGCGCCGGTGAGCGCTCCTGGCAAGCACGCTACGACCTTGACCTGGGCGCGTTCGGCATCCCCGGCCTCAACTTCATGACCCGCTACGTTTCTGGCAACCACATCGACGGCACCCACGCCCCCAGAGGCGGCGCGTACAACCCGTTCGATGCTGAAAGCGATGAATATCAGCCGCAGCAAGGTGATGGTGGCAAGCATTGGGAGCGCGACATTGATTTGAAGTACATCGTCCAGTCGGGTGCCGCGAAGGACTTGTCGGTGCAGGTTTCACATGTTTCGCACCGGGCCAATGAAGCGCAGGCGGGGGATGACATTGACCGGGTATATGTGTTGGTTCAGTACCCGTTGGGGTTTTGACTTTAAATTGGCGGAAGGCAGCCGGAGTCGAACCTGCCCGGGAACGGATGCCGTCCCCAACCGGGTTTGAAGCCCGGCCGCGCCACCGGGCGCGATTGCCTTCCTTTGAACTCAAGTTGCGCCGGGGTTGGCCAGCGCGTTGTCGGAGCGGATCTGTCTGGCTTCGCCGATGCGCCGGGTCAGGCCGAGGCGGTCGAAGTATTCGAGGTACTGGATAGATCGCTTGCGTCCCAAGCCTAGCGCATCGCGGAAGGTTGTCACCTGGATCTGGGGATTTTCGTTGGCCAGTTGCAGCAGGATGGTGGCCATCCGTTGCAACTCTCCGTCAGTTATAAACAGATCACGCACCACCTGATGCATCAAACCCAGCCGCGCCAGTTTGCGCAGCAGCAGACGTACGACGGCGTCGTCCTCGCCAACACCTTTGGCTAGGTCGCGCACCCACGGCGGATCGAATCCGGCCTGTTCGAACAGCGGTTGCAGTTGCTGCCACAGGGTTTCGTCTTCGGCATTCAAGCGCACCTGATGCTCCGGCAGATGCAGCCACGGCCCGCTGGCATTGATCGAGCCGGCTTCGCGCAGTTCATCCAGCAGGCTGGCGAACGTCGAACGCTCCAGCGCCAATCCACTGAAGCGCCGTAAACGATCGCGATCCGGCCCCATCTGGTCGGGTTCCAGTTCATGAAACCTCGCCAGTTGCTCAAGCAGCGTGAACTTCAACTGCCCCCAGCGCTGGAGATTGAACAGCACCGGGCCTTGGCGGGTGTCGATCAGACGGACGTTTTCCGGCAACGTCCAATCCGCGCAGAGTCTATTGAACTGGCGCTCGAGTCGCTGTGGATCGAGGCCGCCAGCGCTGTGATCAAGCAACACCGGCAGTGCCTGTTCCAGACTTTCGCTGCGCGCCAACGCCTCAAGTTGCGCCAGTCGTTCGGGGCTGCGTCGCTGGCGGGCGGGCGCGAACGGATCAAGCACCTGACCGCCGCCAAGGGTACGCTGGGCGCTGGAGTCCCGCAGAATCAACCGATCGCCCTTCACCGCCTGCACCGGCGCATTGATCAGGAGTTGCGCGAACATGCGCTCGCCGGGGTTCAGGCGCGAACCTTCAAGCAAGGCGACGCGGGCGATCACGTCTTGCGTACCGAGATGCAGATGCACCGGGTGGAAGTGTTCAAAGGCGCGCTCGCCTGGCAACAGGTGAAATTCGATGTCGATCCGTTGCGTCGGCGCGTGCAGCCACTCGCTCAGCAGCCATTGGCCGCGATGGATCTGTTCCAGCGCCAAACGCTCGCCACTGATGTTCAAGGCTACCCGTTGCCCGGCGAACGCCTGCTCGGCCGGCTGATTCTGCGCGTGCAGGCCGCGAACCCGAACGGTTTTACCCAGAGGCCCCAAAACCAGCCTGTCCTCTACCGAAACAACCCCCGACAGCGCCGTGCCAGTGACCACGATGCCGGCCCCGGCCACGCTGAAGGCGCGGTCGATGGCCAGCCGAAATCCGCCTTCACGACTGCGCGCCTGCACTGCGCTTTGTGATTCCAATAAAACCTGACGCAACTCATCGACACCCTGCCCGCTCACGCTTGACACGGGTACTATCGGCGCCTCGGCAAACCGCCCGGCCTCCAGCAGATCCAGAACCTGCCGCTGCACCTCTTCCACCCTGCCCGCCTCGACCCGGTCGCACTTGGTGATTGCCACCAACGCTTGGGGAATACCGAGCAATTCGACGATCGCCAGATGCTCGCGGGTTTGCGGCATCACACCGTCATCCGCTGCCACCACCAGCAACACCAGATCAATGCCCTGCGCCCCCGCAAGCATGTTGTGGGTGAATTTTTCATGGCCCGGCACATCGATAAAACCAGTCAGCCCGGCGCCGGGTTGCAGTTCGGCGTAGAGATAACCGAGGTCGATGGTCATGCCGCGTTCGCGTTCCTGCGGGCGGCGGTCGCCGGTCTGCCCGGTCAGCGCTTGCAGCAGCGACGTCTTGCCATGGTCGATGTGCCCGGCTGTGCCGACGATCACTGGTCGACCTGCAAGTGCGGCAATTGCGCCAACCACGCTGGCTCATCGTCGAGTTGGCGCAGATCCAGCCACAGCGCATCGTCGTCGATGCGCCCGAGCACCGGGATTGGCAACGCACGCAACGCGGCTTCCAGATTGAGCAGGAAGCGCCCGCGCAAACGCTTGGAGACGTGCGGGCGCAAACAGAGCGCCGCACTCGGCAACCGCGCCACCGGTTGGCTGCCACTGCCGATCATGCCCAAGGCCTGAACGGCGCTGACTTGCCACGGTTCACCCAAGACTTCAGCCATCACCGGTTGCAAACGAGAGGCCTGGGCGAAGATGTCTGCTTGCGGGCGAGTCAGCAGGCGCAAACTCGGTAAGCGCTCGGCGAGACGATCCGGGTCGCGATACAAACCGAGCACCGCTTCCAGCGCCGCCAAGGTCAGTTTGTCGACCCTTAACGCGCGCTTCAGCGGGTTTTTCTTGATCTTCGCAATCAGCTCTTTACGCCCAACGATCAATCCAGCCTGCGGCCCGCCGAGCAATTTGTCGCCGCTGAAGGTGACGATATCCGCGCCATCCAGCAACGCCTGCCGCACCGTCGGCTCCGCTGGCAAACCCCACCTCGTCAGATCCAGCAAACTGCCGCTGCCCAGATCCTCCAGCAACGGCAAGCCATGCCGATGGGCCAACTCAGCCAGTTCTGCTGTCGGCACGCTGGCGGTAAACCCTTCGATGCTGTAGTTGCTCGCATGCACACGCATGATCAAACCGCTACGCGGACTGATCGCCGCTTCGTAGTCGCGGGCATGGGTGCGATTGGTGGTGCCGACTTCGTGCAGGCGCACGCTGGCGCGGGCCATGATGTCGGGGATGCGGAAGGCGCCGCCGATCTCGATCAGCTCGCCACGGGAGATGATGCCTTCCTTGCGCGCCCCAAGGCTGTTAAGTGTCAGCAGGACGGCGGCGGCATTGTTGTTGACCACGGTGACGGCTTCGGCGCCGGTCAATTCGCGGATCAAGCCTTCGATCAAATCGTCACGATCGCCGCGCTTGCCGCTGGCCAGATCGAATTCCAGATTGAGCGGATAACGCGCAGCCATCTGCACGGCTTCGATGGCTTCGTCCGGCAACAAGGCGCGACCGAGATTGGTGTGCAGCACCGTGCCGGTCAGGTTGAACACTCGGCGCACGTTGCTGCATTGCTGCTGGGCCAAGCGCTCGCCGACGCGGCCCGCAAGTACTTCAGGACTGATTTCAACGGCCGACAATTGCCCGTTCAACACGTCTGAACGCAGTTCATCCAGCAACTGCCGCAAACACGCCAGCAGCGCCTCACGCCCATGACGCTCGGCCAGCGGCAGACACGCCGGGTGACGCAACAAACCATCAATGGAAGGCAACCGCAGGGCAACACTCGAAGACATCAGCCACTCCTGGAAACAGATCACTGCGCCAGAGTGTAGACGCTGTGGTCATTCGTCTCCCGGGGCCAGCAACAGATTCGGGGCCAGACGTTGATAGCCGTCCTGGGCCAGACGCATGTCGAGCAACAGGCTGGTGAGATCCGCCGACAGCGCTTCGCCGTCGGCATCGTTCTCCAGATAAAGCAATTTCAGATACGTGTTGCAGCTCGGGCAGACTTCGGCGCGCAGCGGCGCCTGATTGGCGGCGTGGCGATCGTCCTCAAGGCTCAGGTAGTCGAGGCCTTTGCTCGATTCGCAATACACGCATTTGACCCGCACCACATGCCATTCACAGGCGCACAACGAACACACCAGATAGCGCAAACCGTTGTGTTTGCCGCGATGACGGATAACCCCGGCCATGGCGGGCGATCCACAGGCCGGGCATTGGCTGAGGCTGTTGCCTGGCGTCAGTTGCAGGTTGGGGACGCTGAGCAGCCAATGGCTCCATGCCGCTTGTAACGCCGCACCGAGAAACGGCACCAGCGCCGCCGGCACCAACGAATACTGGCCGCTGACCAGCGCCACGGCCCAGGCGCGCAGTTGCCCGGGACTGGCGCTGCGCAACGTGGTGAGCGCATCGATCACGGCGGGTTGCTCGGGCGGCGTATAGCGTTGCAGCAAAGCGTCAAGCCAGACTTGCCAGTCATCTTCGCGGATCAAGGTATCAGCCGCGAACGGCGGCAAGCCGTGCTGCTGGCACAGCTCAAGCCGTTGCTGATCGACCGGTTCTGTCGCAGGTGGATCATCCAGCACTTGCTGCTGCGCCCGGCACAAACCGGCGATCAGCCGCAGGTACTCGGCCAGCGGATGCCCTTCGGCCAATTGCTCCAGACGCTCTGCGCGCAAGGTAAACAGGTTGTGCGGTGGCAGATACAGAAACGGCGGCGAACTGGCCGCTGCTTCGATTTGTCCGGGTTCGAGAATGGTTGGCAAAGGTCAGCCCTTTTTGGTGATCGGTCGCTCCGGCACGTCCGGATCGCGTTCATCGCGGGTGATGTCGCGATACCAGAGTGCGTGGTGTTTTTTCGCCCAGGCGCGGCTGACCCAACCGTGCATCATCGCGTCGACCGAACCCTTGATCCACAGCCCGGCGTAGATGTGAACGATGATGCTCAGAATCAGCACAAACCCGGCCAGCGCATGCAGGAGCATGGCCCAGCGGATCGCGGTGATGCCGAAAAACGCACTGAAATACGCGCGCCAGATCACCAGCCCGGTGAACAACAAAGCGAGCATGCACAGCAGTAAAGTCCAGAACAGCAGCTTTTGCCCGGCGTTGTACTTGCCCACCGCCGGCACGCTTTCTTCGTCGTTGACCAGCACCCGGTCGATGCGCCGCAGCCACTGCCGGTCGTTGGCGATGAAGAAGTTGGCACGCCAGAAATTGAACACCAGACCAAGAAACAACACGAACATCGCCACACCCATGAACGGGTGCAGAATCCGCGTCCACGGCCCGCCGCCAAACAGGTGAGTCAGCCAGAACATCGACGGATGAAACAACGCCAGCCCCGATAGCCCGGCCATGAAGAACAGAATCGCCACCAGCCAGTGATTGGTGCGCTGGTTGGCGGTATATCGCAGGATCGTCTTGTTGCTCATGGCCGGTCCTCCCCGCGTGGATCGAAGGTGTGCACCGCTGGATCGACGACATGCACCGAGGTGTCGGGGGGCGTCGGCAGGTCATCCTCTTCGACCCGGTTCGGCCCGATACGCACGTAGTGGAAGAATCCGGCCAACACCGCGGCGCCCATGGCCAGCAGACCCAGCGGTTTACTGATGCCTTTCCACAGGCCCACCAATGGACTGATCGCCGGATCCTGCGGCAGATTGGCGTAGATTTTCGGTGTGTCGGCGTGGTGCAACACATACATCACGTGAGTGCCGCCGACACCTGCGGGGTCGTACAAACCGGCGTTTTCAAAGCCACGGCTTTTCAGATCGACAATGCGTTCGGCAGCGTGTTCCTTCATGTCTTCCTTGGTGCCGAAAACGATGGCGCCGGTCGGACAGGTTTTCACGCAGGCCGGCTCCAGCCCGACCGCGACCCGATCCGAACACAAGGTGCATTTGTAGGCCTTGTGATCCTTCTGCGAAATACGCGGAATGTTGAACGGGCAACCGGTGATGCAATAACCGCAGCCGATGCAGTGATCCTGATCGAAATCGACGATGCCGTTGGCGTGCTTGATAATCGCGCCTGGGCTCGGGCATGCCGCCAGACAACCGGGCTCGGCGCAGTGCATGCAGCCGTCCTTGCGGATCAGCCACTCAAGGTTGCCGGCGTCGGTTTCGTGCTCGGTGAAGCGCATCAGCGTCCAGGTTTCTGCGCTCAAATCCTGCGGATTGTCGTAGGTGCCGTGGTTGTGGCCAACCTCGTCGCGCAGCTCGTTCCATTCCGAGCACGCGACCTGGCAGGCCTTGCAGCCGATGCATTTGGTGGTGTCTATCAGCTTGGCCACCGCCTCCTGATTCCTCACCGACGGCGGCACTGTGGTGGTGGCCGAGCGGGCAATAATGTCTTGGCTGGCCATTTAAAGATTCTCCATCAGAGCTTCTCCACGTTGACCAGGAATGACTTGGATTCCGGGGTCTGTGTATTGCCATCGCCGAGGAACGGCACCAGGGTGTTGGTCAGGTAACCGTGGCGCGTCAGGCCGGTGAACCCCCAGTGCAGCGGGATGCCGATCTGATGCACGACCTGGCCGTTGACCTGCAACGGCCGGATCCTTTTCGTCACCACCGCCACCGCCTCAATGAACCCGCGTTTGCAGCTGACCCGCACCTTGTCGCCGGCGGCAATGCCCTTCTCTTTCGCCAGCACTTCGCCGATCTCGACAAACTGCTCAGGCTGAGCAATCGCGTTCAACTTGCAGTGCTTGCTCCAGAAGTGGAAATGCTCGGTCAGCCGGTAACTGGTACCGGCGTACGGGAAGTCCTTGGCTTCGCCGAGGCTTTCCCAGACCGAATCGAAGATCCGCGCCGCCGGGTTGCTGGTGGCTTTCTTGTTCTGCGGGTGCAGCGGGTTGATGCCGATCGGCGTTTCGAACGGCTCGTAGTGCTCTGGGAATGGCCCCTCGTTCATCTTGTCGACGGCGAAGAACCGCGCCACGCCTTCGGGGTTCATGATGAACGGGTTCATCCCGGCTTCAGGCGGCACGTCGGCCTTGTAGTCCGGCACGTCCGTGCCGCCCCAGGCCTTGCCGTTCCACCACACGAGACGCTTTTTCGGATCCCACGGTTTGCCCGCGACGTCCGCCGAAGCGCGGTTGTAGAGAATCCGCCGGTTGGCCGGCCACGCCCACGCCCAGCCAAGATGCTGGTGCATGCCATACGGATCGGAGTTGTCCCGCCGCGCCATCTGGTTGCCGGCCTCGGTCCAGCTACCGGCGAAGATCCAGCAACCGGACGCGGTGCTGCCGTCATCCTTGAGCTGACCAAACCCGGCCAGTTGCGTGCCGCCCTTGATTGTCGCGCCGGTGGCATCGGTGATGTCAGTGGTGGCGCTGCCGTTGAGTTCCTTGGCCAGTTCTTCCGGCGAAGGTTCGTCGGGGATCTTGTACGGCCACGACAGTTTCAACAGCGGATCGGGGAACTTGCCGCCCTCGGCCTGATAACGCTTGCGCAGACGCAGAAACAGTTCACTCATGATGCGAATGTCAGTCTGCGCTTCGCCCGGGCCATCGGCGCCTTTCCAGTGCCATTGCAACCAGCGACTGCTGTTGACCAGCGAGCCGTCCTCCTCGGCAAAACAGGTGGTCGGCAGGCGAATGACTTCGGTCTGGATCTCCTCGCTTTTAACGTCGTTGTAAGGCCCGACGTTTTGCCAGAACTCCGAAGTTTCGGTGGCCAGCGGGTCCATCACCACCAGCCACTTGAGTTTGGCCAGCGCGCCCATCACCCGGTTCTTGTCCGGCAACGCGGCAATCGGGTTAAACCCCTGACACACGTAACCGTTGACCTTGCCCTGGCTCATCAGGTCGAACATTTTCAGGATGTCGTAGTTGGGGATGTCCAGTTTCGGCAGGTAGTCGTAATTCCAGTTGTTCTCGACGGTGGCGTTGGCGCCGTACCAGGATTTCATCAGGCTGACGTGGAACTTGCTGTAGTTCTGCCAGTAAGACAATTGCCCCGGACGCAGCGGTACTTGCGTGCGTTTATTGATGAAGGCGTTGTAGTCCTGCTCGGTGTCGGTGCCCAACGTCAGATAACCCGGCAGCGCATTGGACAGCAGGCCAAGGTCGGTCAGCCCCTGGATATTGGAGTGACCGCGCAAGGCATTGACGCCCCCGCCCGGCATGCCGACGTTGCCCAACAGCAGTTGCACCATCGCCGCACTGCGGATGATCTGCGCGCCGATGGAATGCTGCGTCCAACCGAGGGCGTAGAGAATCGTCATGGTCTTGCCCGGTGTCGAGCAGGTGGCGATTTCGTCCCAGATTTTCTGCATGGCGTCGACCGGCATGCCGCAGATCTGGCTCGCCAGTTCGATGTTGTAGCGGCTGTAATGCTGCTTCATCAATTGATAGACGCAGCGCGGGTCCTGCAAAGTCGGATCGACTCTGACAAAGCCGTCCTCGCCCAACTCGTAGCCCCAGCCGGACTTGTCGGTGTAGCTGCGTTTGGCTGCGTCGTAGCCACTGAAAATCCCGTCTTCGAAGCCGTAGCCGGCTTTGACGATGAACGAGACATCGGTGTAGTTGCGCACGTATTCGTGCTGGATCTTGTCCTCGGTCAGCAGGTAATTGATCAAGCCGCCCATGAAGGCGATGTCGGTGCCGGTACGGATCGGCGCGTAATAGTCGGCCACCGAAGCAGTCCGGGTAAAACGCGGATCGACCACAATCAGCCGCGCGGCGTTGTGCGCTTTGGCCTCGGTCACCCATTTGAAGCCGCACGGATGCGCTTCTGCTGCGTTGCCACCCATTACCAGGATCAGATTCGCGTTGGCGATATCGGTCCAGGTGTTGGTCATGGCACCACGGCCGTACGTCGGGGCAAGACTTGCCACCGTCGGGCCGTGTCAGACACGCGCCTGGTTATCGAACCCCAGCATGCCGAGACTGCGAATCACCTTCTGAGTGATGTAGCCCGCTTCGTTGGACGCCGCCGAGGCCGCGAGGAATCCGCTGGAAACCCAGCGATTCACCGTTTGCCCGTTGGCATTTTTCTCGATGAAGTTGGCGTCGCGGTCAGCCTTCATCAGGTCGGCGACGCGATCCAGCGCTTCATCCCAACTGATCCGCGTCCATTCGCTGCTGCCGGGTTTGCGCGTTTGCGGATACAGCAAGCGGCCCGGGCTGTGAATGAAGTCCAGCAGGCCCGCGCCTTTTGGACACAGGGTGCCGCGATTGACCGGATGGTCGGCGTCGCCCTCGATGTGGATGATATTTTGCGCGACGTTCTTCGAGGTATCGCCCTGGCTGTACATGATCAAGCCGCAACCGACCGAGCAATACGGGCAGGTGTTGCGGGTTTCATGGGTGTGGGCAAGCTTGAAGTGACGCACCTGCTCGGCGAAGGCCTGCGTCGGGGCCATGCCCAACGCGCCCAGGCTAGAGCCTGCAAGGCCGATACCGGCGACCTTGAAGAATTGACGACGGCTGAGATCCATCGTGCACTCCTGATCAGGTGGAACCCGGTACTTGAGCCGGGCTTTTTCTGGACAATCACGGTTGCGGCAGAAAGCCTGCCGACTTTTTCACTGTAGACAAAGACCATACGATCTGTGTGAAAACCGACCGTCGGCGACAATCGGTCAAGCGCTCCCACAGGTTTTGTGTGCTCCCACCTGGCCATGGGCTTAGAATGGCCGGCAGGACCAATCCCGCCTTCACGAGACCGCGCATGACTTTCGATTTTGATCAGGTATTCGACCGCCACGACACCGGCAGCACCAAGTGGAGCCGCTATCCGGCCGACGTGCTGCCCATGTGGGTCGCTGACATGGATTTCGCCGCGCCACCGGTGGTGATCGAAGCTTTGCAACAACGTTTGCTGCATCCACTGGTGGGTTACAGCGTCGCCCAGGACAACCTGCGCGAGGCCATCGTCGCCGACCTTTGGAACAAATTCGCCTGGAAGGTCAAACCGCAAGAGCTGATCTTCCTGCCGGGCGTCGAGTCGGGCTTCAACATGGCTTTGAAAGCACTGGTGCAGCCACAGCAGAACGTCGTGGTGCAGGTACCGAATTACCCGCCGCTGCGCCACGCGCCGGGCCATTGGGGCATGAACAAGGTTGAACTGGAATTCGTCGCCCAGGCCGACGGCACTTACGCCACGCCGCTGGACGTGCTGCGTGAATCGCTGACCGGCGGCGGCGCGTTGCTGCTGAGCAACCCGCACAACCCGATCGGCAAAGTGTTCGGCCGCGAAGAGCTGCAAGCCGTGGCCGACATCTGTGTGGCGCAGGACGCCTGGATCATCTCCGACGAAATCCACGCCGAACTGTGCTTCGACGGTCGCGTACATATTCCGACCGCGTCCCTGAGCCCGGAAATCGCCCAGCGCACCATCACCCTGATGTCGGCGAGTAAGGCGTACAACATCGCCGGTCTGAAAACCTCGTTCATGATCATCCAGGACGCCGCCCTGCGCGAACGCGTCAATCACGCCCGTTGCGGCATGGTCGACAGCGTCAACCCGCTGGGCATGGAAGCCACCCGCGTCGCTTACAGCGAAGCCGGGCCTTGGCTGGCCGAGCTGAAAACCTATCTGCAGGCCAACCGCGATTATCTGGTTGACGCGGTGCGCAGCCGTTTGCCGGGCGTGACCATCAATGTACCGCAGGGCACCTATCTGGCCTGGCTCGATTGCTCGGCCCTGGATCTGCCCAACCCGCAGCAGTTTTTCCTTGAACAGGGCAAGGTAGGCCTCAGTGCCGGTCTGGATTTTGGCGATCAAAACCAGCAGTTCGTGCGCCTGAATTTCGGCTGCCCGCGTGCGCTGCTCGAAGAAGGCATTGCGCGGATGGAGCGGGCTCTGGCCAACCGCTAACCCGCCCCCCCATGAGGAGCTTCCGAAGGCTGCGATCTTTTGATCTTGTCTGTTAAAAACAAAATCAAAAGATCGCAGCCTTCGGCAGCTCCTACGTTGAGTCAGCGTTCACAAAAATCCATCGCAAATCCGATCGAACTCACGGCAAACACCCCGGGTCAACCGCCCATACCTGCCATGTGACTCGGAGACTGACGATGACCGATTACCCAAAACCACCCTTCCCCGCGCAGGCGCAAACCGTTCCCGGTTCGCAACGCAAGATGGAGCCCTATCCAGACTGTGGCGAGCAGAGCTACGTCGGTTCCGGGCGGCTGGCCGGCAAGATCGCCCTGATCACCGGCGGTGACAGCGGCATCGGCCGTGCCGTGGCGATCGCTTTTGCCCGTGAAGGCGCTGACGTTGCGGTCGCTTATCTCAACGAACACGAAGACGCCAAAGAAACCGCACGCTGGGTCGAACAGGCCGGGCGCCAATGCCTGTTGCTGCCAGGCGATATCGCGCAGAAGGCCCAGTGCCAGGCGCTGGTCGATCAAACCGTTGAGCGCTTTGGTCGCATCGATGTGCTGGTCAACAACGCCGCGTTCCAGATGACCCACGAAAACTTAGAAGACATCCCCGATGACGAATGGGTGATGACCTTCGATGTCAACATCACCGCCATTTTCCGGCTGTGTCAGGCAGCGATCAAACACATGCGCCCCGGCGCGTCGATCATCAACACCAGTTCGGTCAACTCGGACATGCCCAAACCGAGCCTGCTCGCCTACGCGACCACCAAGGGCGCGATTGCCAACTTCACCGGCGGCCTGGCGCAAATGCTCGGGCCGAAAGCGATCCGCGTGAACTGTGTCGCGCCAGGGCCAATCTGGACGCCGCTGATCGTCTCGACCATGCCCGATGAAGAGGTACAGAACTTCGGCGGCAACACCCCGCTCGGTCGGCCCGGCCAACCGGTGGAGGTGGCACCGATCTATGTGCTGCTGGCCTCGGACGAAGCCAGTTACATCACCGGCCAGCGCTATGGCGTGACCGGCGGTAAGCCGATGCTGTGACAGCACGCGAGAAAAACTGAACCCGCCGGCATGACGCCTCTCAATACTTTAAGAGTAACGATCAGGAGGCTGTCATGTCCGCGCCTATCACCAAACGTCTCAACCTCCTCGCCCTCGCTTGGACAGGTATCCGTCGCGACAACGCATCGTGACATTCATTGTATGGGTCGCCGTGCTCGGCGCAGTGCTGCTGACTCTGGCCCTCACCTCGTCGTACCTGCGCTGGATGCCGGTCACTACCTCGGCCGTGTGCCTTCTGCTGGGGATCGGCATTGGCCCCAGTGGCCTTGATCTGCTGAAACTGTCGGTCGATAACGCCTCGCAGTGGATGGAGCACCTGACAGAAGTCGCGGTGCTCTTTTCGCTGTTTGTCTGCGGGCTGAAACTACGTTTGCCCCTGCGCGACAAGCGCTGGCGAATCGCATTCGGCCTGGCCGGGCCGGTGATGGTGCTGACCATCGCCGGCGTATGCGCGTTGTTGCACTGGGGGTTGCAATTGCCGTGGGGGCCGTCGTTGTTGATTGGCGCAATTCTGGCGCCGACCGATCCGGTACTCGCGGCTCTGGTGCAGGTCAACGATGCGCGGGATGTCGACAGTGTGCGCTTCGGCCTGTCCGGCGAGGCAGGACTCAATGACGGCATTGCCTTCCCCTTTGTATTGCTTGGCATGTTGCTGCTGGACGGCTCCGGGCATCCCGACGAGTGGCCGAACTGGATTTTGCACAGCCTCTTGTGGGCGGTGCCGGCCGGGCTGCTGACCGGGTACTGGATGGGTCGCGGCATCGGACGCCTGACGCTGTCCATGCGCTTGCACAACGACGACAGCACCCTGAGCCCCAATGATTATCTGGCCTTGGCGCTGATCGCTCTGGCCTATGTGGTAGCTGAATCCATCGGTGGCTACGGGTTCCTGTCGGTATTCGCCGCAGGGCTTGGCTTGCGTCAGGTGGAAGTGAAGTCGACCGGCGCCAGCCAGCCGCCCGCCGAACATCTGGTGCAGCCGGTGGTCGGCCACCAGAACGTCGAGCCGCAACACGCGGTACATGGCGACACTGAGCAACTACAGAACAGCCAGGTCGCCGCCGGCATCATGATGGGCGACATGTTGTCGTTCGGCAGTCTGGTCGAACGGGCAATGGAGGTGTTTCTGGTAACGCTGCTCGGCGTGGTGCTGGTGACACATTGGGACTGGCGGGCCTTGCTGGTCGGCGGCGTGTTGTTCTGCGTGATTCGCCCGGTTTGCGTAGCGCTGATGCCATGGGGTTCGTTGCTGGAGGGACGACAGCGGTTGTTGATCGGCTGGTTCGGTATCCGCGGAATCGGCAGTCTTTTCTATTTGTTTTATGCCTTGAATCATGGCCTGAGCGACTCGGTTGCGGCGCTGTGTACCGACATCACGCTGTCTGTCGTGGCGCTTAGCATTTTGCTGCACGGGATCAGCACCCAACCGATCCTTGCTCGTTATGAACAACGCAAGCATCAAAAGCCCTAGAAAATCTTCTGCAAAAAAATGGATCTCTGCGTAAAGGTCGATGGTCACAACCATAACCCCCCGCTGGCCCGGTCCGACGGGGTCCGGCAGGTTCGGTTCCCCTGCGGCGACAAGCCTATGAAAAGGAATCCTTGAAAACTTAAGGTCACGGTCATGAAAGAATGCTCGACTCCTGCGCAAATCAAGGCTTGCAGAGCGTTGGCTCTGGAGCGCAATCGTCAATTGTTCGAAGAAGCGCAGGCGCTGAATCGGGCGGCTCATGAGTTACTCGAAACCGGGCAACTGGATGTCGAACAGTTTGAGCAATACAGGGCGTTACGCCGAAAAGCCGATGTGAAGTTTGCCGATGCAATTGAGCATCTGTGCGTGCTGAATGAAGATTTCCCACCGATTCCGATGTCGGTGCAGAACTCGCAGGGGCTGCGGCGGCAGCTTGAGACCACCGAGTGACCGAAGCGAAGAAAAAGCCCGGCTGTTGAAAACCGGGCTTTTTCTGTCCGGCACTCATCCCCCCGGATTGGTCACCTGAATAAACACCGCATAACTCCCCAACACCACCCAAAACGTCGCAAAGATCCATGGCGTGCGCACCGAGAACAGCAGCGACTTGCGATAACCCTTGTGGCTCGATTCCGTCTCGCTGAACAGCGGCGACTCGTCATAGGCCAGCCCCATTAACGGCTCGCTGAGCAGCAAATGAC
Source organism: Pseudomonas sp. LBUM1652 (assembly GCF_059716105.1). Classification (NCBI taxonomy): domain Bacteria; kingdom Pseudomonadati; phylum Pseudomonadota; class Gammaproteobacteria; order Pseudomonadales; family Pseudomonadaceae; genus Pseudomonas; species Pseudomonas sp. LBUM1652. Next base: position 3,313,638 of record NZ_CP166804.1, read on the forward strand.
TCTGTTTGAAGTGCCAGTGATCGATGATGTCATACGCTGCGCGAATCCCCGGCCAGGCGTTGAGCGAGCTGAGCAGACCGAGCAGCGCCAGGAACGGTGGCACCACCAGCGTAAACAACTTGCCCCACTCCGGGTTGAGGTTGGACATGCACGATGCAAAGGCAATCACCAGAAACGACTGCGCCGCCAGATAGGCATCGGTGCGATTGGCGAGGATGCTGGTTTCGTACTGAATCTCACGGCGATAGAAATCCAGTCGTTCCTTGGGTGAGCCGAACATCTTGGCGTCATGTTCGGTCAGGGTTTCTTCAGCGGTGGGCTGAGTCAAAATGCGAGGCACGGGACGCACGCTCCGAAGCAGGAAAACGTTTAGAAGCGCTCTGCCACGGACAAGTTCAGCCGGATTCATTTCATCGACTGAGCAATGATCTCCACCAGATTCAATTGCGTGAACGGCTTGGACAGACGCGGTAATTGCGCCGAAAAACCCTCCAGACGTTCGGCGTAACCCGTGGCGAGGATGATCGGCAGATCCGGTTTGAGCAGACGCACCGCATGCGCCAGTTGCGCCCCGCTCATGTGCGGCATTGCCATGTCTGTGATCATCAGGTCAATGACCTCGCCTTGATCGAACAACGCCAGGGCCTGGGTACCGGACGTGGCGCTGACCACGCGATGGCCGAGGTCTTCGAGCAGCAGACTGGTGCTGGTCAACACCAGTGAATCGTCGTCCACCACCAATACGCTCAGGCGTGGCACCGCGATAAGTTCGGTCGACGGATACACCGGCTTGGCCGTTTCGCCCTCAACGGCCACGGGTATCCACAGTTCAGCCGTGGTGCCCTGCGTTTTCTCGCTCTTGAGGATAAAGCGGCCGCCGAGTTGCTCGATAAAACCATAGACCATCGACAACCCCAATCCGGTGCCCTTGCCCACGCCCTTGGTGGTGAAAAACGGATCCTTGGCCATGGCCAGCGTGTGCTCATCCATCCCTTCACCAGTGTCGGTCAGGCTCAGGCAGACATATCGACCCGCCGCCAAGTCAGAATGACCGAGTTCAAACACGACTTCCGGCTGCGCCTTGATGATGACACTGCCACCCTCAGGCATGGCATCGCGGGCGTTGGTCGCCAGGTTGAGCAAGGCGAGCTCCAATTGATTGGTGTCCGCCAGTACCGGTTCAAGGTTTGCGGGAAACTGCGTCTCGATGCGAATACCCGGCCCCAGGGAGCTGCGCAACAGCCCGGTGATGCCTTGCACCAACAGTGGAATGTCGACCGATTCGGTCTTGAGTTCCTGACGGCGGGCGAACGCCAGCATGCGCTGGGTCAGCGACACACCGCGCAAAGCGCCTTGCGTGGCGTTTTCCAGCAAGCGTCTGATCTTCGCGTCGTCGCCGACGCGCTTCTGAACGATCTCAAGGTTGCCGAGAATGACCGTCAGCAGATTATTGAAGTCGTGGGCAATACCGCCGCTGAGCTGACCGATGGCTTGCATCTTCTGCGCCTGGGCCAGCGCCTCGCGAGTCTTTTCCAGGGCGACTTGCGCCTCATGGGCCTCGGTGACGTCACGGGTAATCTTGGCAAACCCGAGCAACGTACCGGTTTCCCCGCGAATCGCATCGACCACCACATGCGCCAGAAACCGCGTGCCGTCCTTGCGCACGCGCCAGCTCTTGTTCTCGAAGCGACCTTCTCGTGTAGCGATCTCCAGCGCCCGCAGCGGCTCGCCGCGCTCACGATCTTCGGGGGTATAGAAAATCGAAAAATGCTGACCGATGATTTCCTCCGGCAGGTAACCCTTGATCCGCTGCGCGCCCTGATTCCAGTTACTGACTCGCCCTTCAGGGCTGAGCATGTAGATCGCATAGTCGGTGACGCCCTGCACCAGCAGGCGGAACTGTTGCTCACTCTGCTTGAGGGTTTCTTCCGCCATCTTGCGGTCGGTCAGGTCGCGAGTGATCTTGGCGAACCCCAGGAGCTTGCCGCTCGGGTCAATGATCGGATCAATGACCACGTGTGACCAGAAGTTCGTGCCGTCCTTGCGCACCCGCCAGCCCTCGCCTTCGAAGCGTCCTTCACGGATCGCCGTGTCGAGCGCCCTTTGCGGCAGGCCGGCCGCGCGATCATCAGCGGTATAGAACCGCGAAAAATGCTCGCCGAGGATCTCCGCCTCCTCGTAACCCTTGAAGCGCTTGGCGCCGGAGTTCCAACTGGTGATGATGCCGTCCGGGTCGATCATGTAGATCGCGTAGTCGACCACCGCGTCGATCAACAGCCGAAAGCGCATCTCTTCGATCGCCGCGGACTTGTTCTTTTCGCTCATTACATTCACCGCACAAAGTCATGGGCAGGAGTATGCGGCAATCCGGACATTTGGGAAGCGACCGGTTCATGCTGGATGGCCCACCAACGCGGCAACAGTTGTTTGATCCGGCTCTCGGCGAAGCGATCGTCGATCAGCATCACCACGCCGCGATCCTCGCGGGTGCGGATAACGCGCCCTGCGGCCTGCACCACTTTCTGCACGCCGGGGAACAGATAGGTGTAGTCGTAACCGGCACCGAAGATCGCCGCCATCCGCCGTTTCAACTGTTCATTGACCGGGTTGAGCTGCGCCAGCCCCAGCGTGGCGATGAAGGCGCCGATCAACCGCGCGCCGGGTAAATCGATGCCCTCACCGAAGGCGCCGCCCAATACGGCAAAGCCGACGCCCTGGCTATCGGCGGTGAACTGATCGAGAAAGGCCTGCCGCGCGCCCTCGACCATGCCGCGCGATTGCTGCCACAGGGTGATGTGCGGATGCCGCTCGGCTAATAAAGTCGCCACTTGCTGCAGGTAATCGAAACTGCTGAAGAACGCCAGATAATTGCCCGGCCGTTCACTGAACTGACGGGCGATCAGTTCAACGATGGGAGCCAGCGACGCCTGCCGATGATTGAATCGCGTGGAGATGCGGCTGACGATCTGCACCTGTAATTGCTCGGCGCTGAACGGCGACTCGACGTCGATCCACACGGTGTCGGCCGGCGTGCCGAGCAAGTCGGCGTAATAGTTGCGCGGGCTGAGGGTGGCGGAAAACAGTACGCTGCTACGCGCAGATTTCAGGCGCGGACCAATAAATGCCGCGGGCACCACGTTGCGCAGGCACAGCTGAGACAGCGGGCGTTTGCGGTCGAGGTCGCGTTTACTGATGTCGAACAGGTAATGCTCGTCGTACAGCTCCGCCACCCGGCCAAATTGCAGCAGGTCGAAGTAGAAGTTCTGCAAGCCACTGTCCAGCCCTTGCGGATGATCATTGAGGTAATCGCCGATGGCTGAGCAACACAGTGAAATCGCCTGAAGCAGTTTTTCCGGGGCTTTGTCGTAGGCCTGATACGCCGCCAGTTGCGGCGCATGCAGCGCATTCCATTCGCGGTTGACCCGTTGCAGGGACTTTTTCAGCGCTTCGGGCGCGGTTTTGCGCACACCGCCCAGCGTCGCCTGATCAAGACTGGCGCTGTACATCTGCCGGCCGCGCTCGACCAGGTTGTGCGCCTCGTCCGCCAACACCGCGACCTTCCACTGATTGAGCTGCGCCAGACCGTACAGCAGCGCGCTGAAATCAAAGTAATAGTTGTAATCGGCGATCACCACATCAGCCCAACGAGCCATTTCCTGGCTCAGGTAATACGGACACACCGTATGCTGCGCGGCGACTTTGCGCATCGCGGCCTGATCGAGCAGCTTGATGCGACTGGCCGCTTCCCGGGCGGCGGGCAGACGATCATAGAAGCCTTGGGCCAAGGGGCAGGATTCACCGTGGCAGGCCTTGTCCGGGTGTTCACAGGCCTTGTCCCGGGCGACCATTTCCAATACTCGCAGCGGCAAGGTCTCGGATTGATCGAACAACACCTGACTGGCATCCAGCGCCAGTTTGCGCCCGGGCGTCTTGGCGGTCAGAAAGAACACCTTGTCCAGTTGCTGCGGCGCCAGCGCCTTGAGCATCGGGAACAGCGTGCCGAGGGTTTTGCCGATGCCGGTTGGCGCCTGCGCCATCAGACAACGGCCGGTACTCACCGCTTTGAACACCGATTCAGCCAGATGCCGTTGGCCGGGACGAAAGTCCGGGTGAGGAAAGGCCAGATGCTGCGCGGCCAGATTGCGGGCGTCGCGGTGGGCCATTTCCTGCTCGGCCCAATAAAGGAACAAGCTGCATTGCTGCTCGAAAAAGACCTGCAAGGCCTCGGCGCTGAAGGCTTCGACCAGGCAGGTTTCCTTCTCGCTGACGATGTCGAAATACACCAGCGCCACGTTGATCTGCGCAAGATCGAGTTTGCGACACATCAGCCAGCCGTAGACCTTCGCTTGCGCCCAGTGCAACTGGCGGTGATTGGGCGGTTGCTTGCTCAGGTCGCCGCGATAGGTTTTGACTTCTTCCAGGCAGTTCTGCGCCGGATCGTAGCCGTCCGCCCTGCCCTTGACCTTCAACTGGCGAAACTCACCTTCGAGCGCCACTTCGCTCTGGTACTGGTCATTACGCCGCGAGGCCACTGTGCGATGGCCGGCAATGCCCTCCAGCGCCGTGGGTGATGGGGTGAAACGCAGGTCGAGGTCGCCGGTCTTGGCAGTGAACTCACACAGCGCCCGCACCGCAATGCTGTAGCTCAAGCGCTCTGCTCCGCCCATTGCACGTAACACACGGCCACCGGCATCTGGTGCTCGTGACAGAACTCCAGCCAACGCAGTTGATTGTCCTGCAAACGGTCGCCCGGGCCTTTGACTTCGATCATCCGGTAGGTTTTGTGCTGCGGCCAGAACTGGATCAGGTCGGGCATCCCGGCGCGGTTGGCCTTGATGTCGAGCAGCAAACGGTTGAACCAGTGTTTGAGGTGTTCGGCGGGCAGGCAGGCCAGCGCTTGCTCAAGCAGCGCTTCATTCAAGGCGCCCCAGAACACGAACGGCGACTGCACGCCCCACTTGGCGACAAACCGCGCGCGGATGGTGTCGGCATAACGGCCGTCATCGAGTTCGGCGAGGCAAGCGTCGAACAGATCGGCACGGCGCTGCTGGAAATCTTCATTGAGCAGATCCACCGGGCCACGCTGGAACGGGTGAAAAAACGCCCCCGGCAGCGGCGCAAAAATTGCCGGCCAGCACAACAGACCGAACAATGAGTTGATCAGGCTGTTTTCCACGTAATGCACCGGGCCGTCGTCGTCATGCAGATGCGCCTGCACGTAAAACTCCACCGACAGCGCCGGATCAGTGCGCGGCAAGTGCAGATCGAGACGTTCCACCGGTCTAGGCGCCAGCCGTTTGAGTGGCGGGCCACCGAGCTTGCGGCGCAGTCGCGGCACCATGCGCTGCAAGCCTTGCTGCTCGGTGGCGCTTTGCGGTGCCTGCTCGGCGAGCGTGGCGATTTCCAGCGCCAAAGCGTATTCACTGCAACGCTCAAGGACGCGGATCATCCGCAATCGGGCGCCGGGATAGGCGCAATTGCGGTAAATGTTCAGGGCCAGGGCGAACTCGGTGATGCGCTCACAGTACTGACCGATCTGGAAAAGTACCTTGTTGCGCCGACGCTGCAGCCACGGGTTGTCGAAGTGCAAGGCACTGACTTGTTCGACAATGGTTGCCAGCGGTTCGCCAGCTTCGAAACGTAATTGGCAGTTGTGCAGAAACAGGCAGGCGTCGACGTCCTCACGGCTGCGCAAGCCTCGGGAATCGGCGCTGAATTCGACTTTCTCGTAGGTGAAGATGCCGAGGTCAGCCAGCACGAACTCGGACCAATCCTGATACAGGTTGCCGAAGAACATCAGGCGCAAGCGATCGCAAAGGTCCATGATGGCCAGGCTGAACAATCGATCTGCAAGCGCCGGTGCCCATTCGCGCAAACTGCGCGGTTCGGCGAATTGCCCGGCAAGCAGCGGCAGCCAGTCGTCCTTGCGCCCCTTGGGTTGTTCGATAACGGCGCCGAAGGCTTGCAGAATTTCGGCCTTGAGCAATACGTCGAAGAGTTCGGCAATCGCCAGTGGGGCGTGTTCGTCGATCCAGCCCTGATCCAGCAATGGCTGCGCCGCGTGGGCGATATCGCCGATTTCCACATAGTTGAGCTTGCCCGCGCGAAAATGCACACCCTTGCGCATCACCATTCGCACCAGCAAGCCCTGCGAGGCTTTGGGCAACGCTTTGAAATCGTGAATAAATGCCAGCTCGTGTTCGCTCATCAAATCGGCGTAGCGAAGCTCAAGCCAATCAAGCACTTGCCGGAAGTTGTTGAGGTAATAGAACGGATCATCGAGGGGATTGGCAGTCACGGGGATTCAGGGCCATGGCGAGCGAGTACTGGTTATGCGTACAGATAACAGCTCTGCCCGCCCCGGCGCAAACGGAAAAAGATCAATGGCATTTTTTCACCGGCCTATCGAACTTTTTCCGGCGCTATGGCACCAACCGCGTTAGAACACCGACAATGCTCGGTATCACAGCGAATGAGGAATTAGACGTGGGTATCAAAATCAAGACTCTGGGCATCCCGCTGGCGGTAGCTGCCCTGCTGGCATTGGGCGGTTGCTCGACCCAGACCGTGGTCACCTTGCAGAACGGCACCCAGTATTTGACCAAGGACATGCCGAAGACCAAAACCGACGACGGCTTCTATGAGTTCGAGGATATTTCCGGCGCCAAGGTGAAAGTGCGGGCCGATGAAGTGGCCACGGTGCGCAAGGAAGACTGACGAAGCAATACCCCTGTAGGAGCTGCCGAAGGCTGCGATCTTTTGATTTGCAAGTTCAAGATCAAAAGATCGCAGCCTTCGGCAGCTCCTACAAAAACATCATTGATCGACAGTCATGCCCGGGATGCTGTTGTCGCAGTTCAAGTACGTTCCGCCACGCTTGGCCAGTTCGCCCTGCAAACGCTGGCAACGTTCCAGATCCTGCTGCGCCATACGGTCAATACTCAGGTTGCCGGTGGTTTGTGGCTGCTTGCCATCGCCCAGACGAATCGTCACGAACGGTTGTTCGGGCTGGATCTGAAAGCGGCTTTTCTCTACAACCGGTTCAACCACCTCGGTTTTCGCCGGGCTCGGCAATTGATCGGTGGTGACGCCATAACGGCTCAGAATCGAGCTTTGAGGCAGATCGGCCCAGGCATTGGCCGCTAACAGCGCCAGTCCCGCTACACCAACATACCCCTTGAAACCTTTCACGATTGAATCTCCTGTGCTCAATGGCGGCTAGCTATAGAACGTGTGTGCACGTGCTGGCTTTAGGCCGCATTTTCTGTTTGCACAGGGTTTGAGTCGGAGAGTGGCTAACAAGTCACGTCAAATACACTTTGTGGCGAGGGGATTTATCCCCGATCGTCTGCGCAGCAGTCGTAAAATCCGGGCAGGCGGTGTTTCAGGCCTGCCACGGTCGGCGCAATTGGGGTTGCTACGCAACCCATCGGGGATGAATCCCCTCGCCACAGGTTATCGATGTGTCAGGCGATCACGATGCCATCGCCACTCAGGCTATTCAGCGCAACCCCAACCAATGTCACAGAATCGCCGCCAAACTTCAGCACCGTATCCTGCCCGACCGCCGTGGCGTGGGCGCGGAAGTCGTCGTTCGGCAACACACCCTGCACGCCAAGGAACACCAGTTTGTCGTTGGCGGTAAAGCCGACCACCCGATCCTGCCCGAACGCGCCATTGAACAGGAACGTATCCGCCCCGCCACCCGACTCCATCAGATCATTGCCGGCGCCACCGACAAACACATCGTTGCCCGCGCCACCAATCAAGTGATCGTTGCCATCGAGTCCAAACAACCAGTCGCCGCTGGCATTAGCCTTGAGTGTGTCAGCGCCGTTGCTGCCCTTCACGCTCGACTCATAGGCCGTGACATTGTTGCCAACCTTCAAGCCGCTGGCCGTGACGCTGTGGGTCACATCATCCTTGAACAATCCCCAGAGAAAACCCGGTTCCTTGGTGACAATGGCGCCGATGTCGCGGGTGATGCTGATCCCGCCGCTGGCATCGCGAATGTACAGATTGCCCGCGCCGTCATTGGCAAAGTCGAAGGTGTTCACCGACTTCTGCAAGTCCAGCGTATTGCTGCCCTGCCCGCCAAGGATCATGTTGTAGCCGCCGCCATCACGGAAGGTGTCGTTGCCGGCGCGGCCTTCCAGATAGTCGTTGCCGCTGCCGCCCTGGATCAGGTCATTGCCGTCGCTGCCGATGACGAAAGTGCTGCCCTTGTGAGTCTCGGCGTTGCGGTTCAGATCCTGCACCCAGGTGTTGGCCCGCGCCGGGTCTGACAGGTTGGCGACGATGATCGTCGAGTCCTTGCTGGTCAGGTCATAGAACTTTGACTCGACGATCCGGTTCATGCCGTCGCCATAAGCCGTCGGCAGGTGCGATATCCACGTCGGAATATTCAGGATCGAAAACGGCAGCACATTCCATGCGTTCGAAGCGTAGTGATCGTTGAAGCTGACGATGTTGTCGGTGGTCGACTCCTTGGGTGCATCATGAACGCCGACCGAGGCACCGGTGAAAGTCGAGCCGTCGAGAGCGCGGAATACCGGGTCGTTTTCGTAGCCGACGTTGAGCACCTTGTCGTTGCTGCTCTGGGTTGGCGAGGCGTAGGCGATGTAGTTGGAGTCGGCAAAGAACCCGCCCCACTTGCCGCCGCTCAAGTCCGCCATGCTGTTGACCGCCAACCCGCCGAGGCTGTGGCCGCTGACCAGCACATCTTTACCGGTGAGGCCGTTGGCCTTGGCAAACGCCATCACGTCATTGAGCAGGTTGCCGAACGCTTCACCGACGTAATTCTTGGCGTAGTCCTTGGGGCCGAATGCCGCAAGCAGGTCGTTGATCACGTCGCCAATCGAATCGCCGATGAGGATTTCTCGCGGGCCGCTGGTGCCGCGAAAGGCAATGCCCAGTTCGGTGAGATGGCCCTGGGCGTCGTATTTGCCGAGGATTTCCACCTGAGCGCTGGTGTATCCGGCCTTCTCGCCGAAGAAGGTTCCGCGCGCGTCGGTCTTACCGTCGTAACCCAATTGCGAGGCAGTGATCGGCGTCCAGCCAGCCTTTTTCAAGGCCTCAAGGGCGAGTTTTTCCGAGTCTGGATTCCACGGAATGCCGGGGATAACGCCTTGAGAATCGGTGCCGCCAATCAGCGCGGTGACCAGCGTGGCCGGCAGGCCCAGGCCGAAGCCGTTGTGCTGATAACCGGCGGCAAAGCCATTATCGAGGTTGTGGTAGGAATACAGCGTGATGGCCATGGCGTCGCTGAACAACGCCTTGGAATCGGCTGTACCGAAGTTTTTGTAGTCATACACACCCATTGCCATTGCCTCTCTTTTGTTGGAATTGTCAGAGATAGCTCACAGCCAGGGCGCCCCTCGCGGGACGCCCCGGAGCATTTCGATACAACACTTCTTAACGCGGACACTGTAGGAGCTGCCGAAGGCTGCGATTTTTTGACTTTGCTCTTTAAAGCAAGATCAAAAGATCGCAGCCTCGTTTCACTCGACAGCTCCTACAGGATTACTGTTCAGGTGAACACGAAACTTGCGTCCGACAGGTTAGCCACTCCAACCCCCACAAGGGTCACGGCAAACTCGCCAATCTTCAGCACGGTATCGCCGCCCGACTGCGAAGCATGCTGCTTGTAGTCGTAGCCCTGCCCCGCGCCTTCGACGCCCATGAACACCAGTTTGTCGCTGCCCTGATAGCCGTTGATGGCATCAAAGCCGAACGCACCGCTGAACAGGAAGGTGTTGTTGCCACCCACCGCCGTCATCACATCATTGCCGGCACCGCCGACGAAGGTCACCTGGCCCTTGTCGCTGATCAGCTTGTCGTCGCCGCCCAGCCCGAACAACCAGTCGCTGTCATTGGTGGCGTGCAGCGCATTGCCGTAGCCATCGCCGCTAAGCGAATGGTTGTACTGGGTCAGCTCGCTGCCATTGGTCAAACCCTTGGCCGTGACGCCCCAAGTGATCTCCTTGCTGCCCCACCACGACCCCGACTCCTTGCTCACCAGCGCACCGATGTCGCGGGTCATGCTGATGCCGCCATAGGCATCTCGCACGTACAGCGTGCCGTCACCATCGTTGGCGAAGCTGAAGTTCTGCAACGGTTTCTGCAACTCGAAGGTGTTGTGGCCCTGGCCGCCAAGCAGGATGTTGAAGCCGCCGTCATCACGGAAACGATCATCACCGCCCAGACCTTCAAGGAAGTCGTTACCCGCCCCACCCTTGAGCCAGTCGTTGCTTTGCGTGCCGATGATGAACGTGCTGCCGGTGTGCGGCTCGCCGCTGCGACCCAAGTCCTCGACCCAGGTTTTACCCCGGGACGCTTCCTCCAGATTGGAGACGACGATGGTCGAGTCCTTGTGGGTCAGGTTGTAGAACTTCGAATCGATCACCCGGTTCAAGCCATCGGCATAGCCCAGCGAACTGTGGGCCGACCAGTTCAGCGGATTGACGATGCTGAACGGCACCAGGTTTTGCGCGGTAGACGCGTAGTTGTCGTTGAAGTTGACGATGTTGTCGGTGGTCGAATCGTGCGGCTTGTCGTGCTTGCCCATCGACGCAGTGCTGAACGTGCTGCCATCGAGCACGCGGAACACCGGATCGTTCTCGTAACCGATGTTCAGCACGTTGTTGCCGGTGCTGCTCTGGGTCGGCGAGGCAAAAGACACATAGTTGGCGTCTTTGAAGAAACCACCCCAATTGCTCGCGCTCAACTCCGCAACGCTGTTAACCCCGAGCCCGCCGAGGCTATGGCCGCTGATCAGCACGTCTTTGGGCGCGATGCCATTGACGATGGCGAACGCCGCAACAGCCTTGAGCAAATTGTCGAAGGCGTTTTTTGCGTATTGCGTGGCGTAATCCGACGGCCCGACGGCGGCCAGCAGATTGTTTTTCAAGTCGCCGAAGGTGTCGCTGTAACCCAGCCCGCCCGTGCCACGAAAGGCAATGCCAATACCGATCAACTTCCCGGCAGCGTCGTACTTGCCGAGCACTTCGGCCTCGGCGCTGGTGAAACCGTCCTTCTCGCCGAAGAACGTGCCCTGCGCACCGACCTTGCCTTGGTATCCCAGCGCCGTCGCGCTGACCGGCTTCCAGGCAGTCCCCGGCAAGGCTTGCCCGGTCGGCGTGTAGGCATACAGCGTCAGGGCGATGGCATCACTGTACAACGCTTTGCCATCGGCATTTTTGTAATCAAAAAGTCCCATGTTGTGCTCTCTCTTCCTTCAAACAAGTGCTGGCAGTTCCCTCTGGAACGGCCAGCACTCCTTTAGAACTGCCAGTCGAGGGTCAGACCCACACCGTGGTCTTTCTCGTTGCTACCGATCAACCCGTTGTAATCAAGGTTCACCCGCACATCGCGATTGAGCGCCAGCCCGGCGCGCACGCCGACCACCGCCGCATCACGATCCAGCGACACGCTCTGCACATTGAACGCGCTGTTGCCGTTGGCGAATGCCAGATGGTTTTCAGAGTCGACGCTGCTCAGGTTGTGCTGCCAGCCCAGCGTCGCGCCCAGTTCCAGTTGATGCTTGTCCGACAGGGCAAACGTGCGCTTGGCGCGGACACCGAGGGTCGACAACACCGCATCGCGATTGTCTTCACCGCCCTTCAGTGCGGCGGCATCACCCTTCTCGGTGAAGCTGTCGCTGTTCAGGTGCACGTAAGCCAGATTGGCGAACGGCTCCAGGTTCATCGGTTGCAGCCCCAAGTCATAGGCCGCTTCGGTGAACAGTTGCGCCGTGGTCGCATCGCGTTTGACCTTCTGCTTGCCGCTGACGTCGCCGAATTGCAGATCACGCTTCACGTCGATGCGATGCCAGCTATAAGCGCCACCAACGGTCAGACGCAGTGCGTCGATTTCATGGCCCAGATACGCACCCAAGTGGTAGCTGTCGACGGATGCCGACGAATGCGTGCCACTGCCCATGCTCAACGAACTGTCGCTATAACCGGTAACGAAGCCGAGGCGAGTATCTTCAGCGATCAAGCCGTCGACACCGGCCAGCAAGCCACCGATGGAACTGTTGGAATCGGCATAGTCATGCCCGCCATCGCTTTTGCCCCAGGCACCGAGCACCTTGACCCATACGTTGCTGCGATCGTCAGTCGGCGCACTGGCGTCGAACAGATCACGCTCCCGCAAGCGTTCGCCCACGGCATCGCGCAGGTAACGGCTGTCGTTGATCAGCATCGTGCCGATGGCCGGATGAATCTCGCCGGACAACTGCTGGAAGGCTTGCTGCGCCGAAGCGGCATTTGGCGACAACAGCAGGGTTTCGAACAGCGCATTGCCCGCGCCCAAGCGCTCGGCAGCGGCACCGACAGCACGCTGGTTAGGCGTCAGGCCGACGCTGGCGAACGACGCGTCGTTACGCCCCACGGCCAGCTGGATGCCGCTCGCCGAGTAAGCGAGCGTGCCGCCGAGGAACGCATAATCCGGCAGCACCTGACCGAAGCGTCCTTCAATGCCGCCGGCCGCTTGCAGGATGTTGTATTGCGTACCGAGCAAGCTTTTGACTTCGCCGGTGGTCAGCAAGGTCGGGCTGTTTTCCAGCGACATGGTCACTGTGGCGCCTTCGATTACTGCTTTGCCAGTGGCGACGATCTGGTCGCTGCTGGTCGGCGACAGCTCTACCGCGTAGGTCGAACCCGGCGCGAAAGTCACGTCACCCGCCACGTTCAGGGTGCCGATCGAATTGCCCGGCGCCACAGTGCCGCCGCTGTTCACCGACAACATACCGATGCGGCCATTGCCGCCAAGGATGCCGCCGTCATTGACGGTGACCGCCGATTGCAGCGAACCGTTGATGGCCAGTCGGCCCTGATTGACCAGGGTCGGGCCGCTGTAGGTGTTGTTGCCAGTCAGCACCAGAGTGCCGATACCTTGCTTGGTCAAACCGCCGTGGCCGGAAATGTCGTTGCGCCAGGTGTCGAGGCCGCAAGTGATGTCGGTACACACACGCTCGGTGGGTTTGCCCTGATCGATGATCGCGCCGATGCCCGGCAGATCCGCAACGAACTGGCCGGAACCGTACGCCCCCTGAATACGAAACTCTTCAGGAATGTCCTGCTCGGTGACGAACATCGACGGGCCATCAATGCCCTTGCGCAGGTTGATCATGCCCCAGCCGTACAAGGCGTCGATGCCCGGTGCGCCGAGGTCGGTCGCGGTGGTACGCAATACTGTGGCGACCTGGTCGCCGGTCATGTACGGGAAGCGCTCCATCAGCACCGCCATGGAGCCGGCCACGTGTGGCGCAGCCATCGAGGTGCCGTTGTAATTTTTGTAGCCGGTGGTCAGGTTGTCGGCGTTGGTGCCTTCGATGATCGCGCTGTAGATTTTCGTACCCGGCGCCGAGACGCAGAAGCTCGCGGTATAACCGCAGCGCGAAGAGAACGTACTCATGATGTACGGATTGGCGCTGGCCAGATCCGGATTCTGTTGTAACGCGGCGACGGTGATCCAGTTCGGTGCGATGTCCGGGACGAAATAGCCGAGGCCGGCGATGGCGTCCGGGTTATTGAGGTTGTAGTCGTTGCCGGCGGCGAAAATCGTCACGATCCCGCTGCGCGCGGCGGCGATGGCGCCGTCATAGGCGCCGCCGGGTTTGGTGCCGAGCAACGTGCGGATCTCGTTGAACTGCACCTGCGCGTCGTTGACGGTGAAGTGCGGGTACGCAGGGTCGCGGCCACCGAGGTCGAAACGGTCGGTGATGCCGATGCCCCAACTGTTGTTGATGATCCGCGCGCCGCTGGCGATCAGCGCGTCCCAACCGGCCTTGTACACCGCGCCATCGTTACCGCGAACGATGCCATCTTCCGGGCCCGGGTCGCCGTTGTCAGCGCTGATGATCTGCGCGCCGAACGCCACGCCGTGCATCGGCCCGCCGTCACGGCTGCCCGCCGCAATGCCGCCGACGTGAGTGCCGTGGGCGCCGAGCTTGCCGTCAGAGCCAACCGAGGGCGAACCGTCATAGCGGAACGCATCCCCGGCTTTCACCGGAATGTACGGGTCGGTGTATTCGCGAATGCCGCTGGTGACCAGGGTGATGACTTTGTTACTGCCGGAAAACTCCGGATGCGCGGCGTAAACCGGCTGGTCGAAAATGCCCAGTTTGACGCCTTTGCCGGTGTAGCCAGCAGCGTAGGCATGATCGGCACCGATGGCGCCCAAACCCCAGTCCGCCTGGAATTCGGCGCTGCGCCAACTCGTCGGATCGCCCGTGCGACCACTTTCCACATAGGACGCAGCGTGCGCGGAGCCCAGGGTGGTGAGTGCGTACAACACGGCGCAAGTCAGCGTTTTCAGGGCAAAGCGGCCACCCGTTTGCGCGGGGGTATTGTTGTTGTTCATCCAGCGACCTTCCTTAGTGATGTTGCGAAAAATCCGTCTATCTCAAATGCTGAGAATATCTTCCTGTGGCGAGGGGATTTATCCCCGATCGGCTGCGCAGCAGCCGCAAAACCTGCATCCGCGATTCCACTGGAAAATGCAGGGGCCGCTTCGCGCCCCAGCGGGAGCAAGCTCCCTCGCCACAGGTATGTGATCAACGGTGGTTCAGAACTGCCAGTTCAAGCTCAAACCAACGCCGTGGCTCTTCTCGCGACTGGCCAGTTGTCCGTTGTAATCCAGGTTCACCCGCACGTCCTTGCTCAACGCCAGACTGGCCTGCACACCGACCAGCGCGGCGTCACGCACCAGTGCCGAACTCTCCACCGAGTACGGCGTGCCAGCGCTGGCAAAGCGCAGATGCTGCTCGGAATCGATATCGCTCAGGCTGTGCTGCCAGCCGAGATGGCCGCTGACATCCAGTGTCTGCTGCGCCGACAGGTTGAAGGTCTTGATCGCCCGCACACCGAGGGTGCTGAGCACCGCATCACGCTGATCGCCGGAGCTTTTCAGCGCGGCTGCGTCGCCCTTCTCAGTGAAGCCTTCGGTGTCCAGATGCACGTAAGCGAGATTGGCGAACGGTTCCAGCGCCAACGGTTGCAGGTGCAGTCGATAAGCCGCCTCGCCGAACACTTGAGTGGTCGCCGCATCAACCTTGGCTTTCTGTTTGGCGCTGACGTTGCCGTATTGCAGATCGCGCTTCACATCGGCGCGATGCCAGCTGTAGGCCGCGCCAGTGCTCAGACGCCAGGCGCCGATCTCGCGTCCGGCGTAAGCGCCGAGGTGATAGCTGTCGACTTTGGCTGACGAGTGCGTGCCCGAGCCCATGCTCAACGAACTATCGCTGTAACCGGTGACCAGACCGATGCGGGTCTGTTCGTCCAGTGCGCCGTCAACACCGGCCAACAACCCACCCAATGAGGTACTGTAACCCGCCGTGTCATGGTTTGAATCAGTCGAGCCCCACGCCCCAAGTGCCTTGATCCAGCCGTTGTTTTGTTTGGCCGAGGCATCGTGCAGGCGTTCGCCCACGGCATCGCGCAGCTGACGGCTGCCGTTGATCAGCATCGTGCCCATCGCTGGGTAGATTTCGCCGCTCAGCTGCTGGAAGGCTTGTTGTGCGGAAGCTGCGTCCGCCGACAGCAGCAAGCTTTCGTAGACTGAGTTGCCCGCGCCCAAACCTTCGACGGCAGCGGCCACCGAACGCTGGTTCGGGGTTTGGCCGACGCTGGCGAAGGACGTCGCGTTGCGTTCGATATCGAGTTGAATGCCGTTGGCCGCGTAATCGAGACTGCCGCCGATGAACAGGTAATCCGGCAGCACCGCACCGAACTGCCCCTGTATGCCACCGGCTGCTTGCAAGATGTCGTACTGACGGCCGAGCAGGCTTTGCGCCTCGGCGGTGCTGAGCAAGGTCGGGCTGTTTTCCAGCGACAGGCTGACCGTGGCGCCGCTGATATTTGCTGTGCCACCGGCGACGATGCGATCGCTGCTGGTCGGCGATAATTCAACGGCGTAGGTAGAGCCCGGCGCGAAGGTAACGTCACCGGCGACGTTCAAGGTACCGATGGAGTTGCCGGGCGCAACACGGCCGCCGCTGTTGGCGGTCAGCGAGCCGATCTGTCCGGAGCCACCCAGGGTGCCGCCGTTATTGACGGTAACCGCCGAAACCAGCGAGCCATTGACGCTTAACAGGCCGCCGTTGATCGTGGTCGGGCCGCGATAGGTGTTTTCCCCGGTAAGCAGCAAACGCCCTGCTCCGGACTTGATCAGGGTGCCCTGATAAACCCGGGTTGCCGCAGCAGCATCGCGGGCCATACCGACGGCATAATCCGTCTGATCCTGCTGACTGGCACCGGCGGCAACACCGTTCTGCCAACCTTTGTCTTGCAAGGTCTGCTGCCAGGCGCTGTGTTCGGCGAGGTCTTCGCTCTGACGCTGGATCAGCGCCTTGTCGGAGATGTCATTGCTCCAGACATCGCTTTGCCCGGCCGCGAGATTAGCGTCAAACGCCCCGAGCAATTGCCCCGGCCCGCGCATCGCCCGGTTCAGGTTGGCCACGCCCCAGCCGACCCGCTCGGTGGGTGCATCGGTCACTGAGCCATCGAGTTGCGTGGCGGTGGTCAGCAGCACTTCGAGTGCCTGCTGATTGCTCATGTACGGGTAACGTTCCATCACCAACGCCAGTGCGCCAGTGGCGTGCGGCGCCGACATCGACGTGCCGGACTTGATCGCATAACCGCCGCCAGGAATCGTGCTGTCGATCTTCGCCCCGGGGGTGGTGATGCACCAGTACTTGGCGATACCGCACTGGTTGTACTTCTGCTGATTGCTCTGATCCAACCCGGAGACCGCCAGCCAGTGGCCTTCAAGATCCGGCTGAAAGTACGGCAGCGCCGAGCGTACGCTGGCGTTCGGATAACCACTGTTGCCGGCGCTGAACACGTTGATCACGCCACGACGGGAAACATCGGCAGCCGCGTCGAGCCAGGTGCCTTTGTTGAAGTGCTGGGCGTAAGCGGCGTGCAGGTCGGCCAGTGTGCGGTAGCTGACATCCGGCGGCTGGCTGCCCCAACTGTTGTTGATCGCGCGCACGCCGGCATCGGCCAGTGCGTCGTACACCGCTTTGAAATAACGCGGATCGGGGTTGGGGCCGAACAGGAAACTGTCGTTCTTGTTGGTGTTGCCGACGTAGATCTGCGCGTTGTAAGCCACGCCTTGCATACCCGTGCCGTCACGGGACGCGCCCATGGTGCCGACCACGTGAGTGCCGTGGGAATCGTTGTTGGGGTTGAGGGTGCCGTCGACGTTGAACAGCGAGCCGTCAATGTAACTGCCGCTGGCCAGTACCGGGTGATAACGGTCGGTGGCGAACTCGGGATGAGCGGCATCGAAGCCGGAATCGAGAGCGCCGATTTTCACGCCTTTGCCGGTGATGCCCGCCGCGTAAGCCTGATCGGCCTGCATGCGCTGAAGGCCCCAGTCACGCAGGAACTCGGCGCTGCGCCAACTGGCGGGATCGCCGGGTTTACCGGATTCCAGGTATTGAGCCTGGGCCTGGGAAACGGAAACTGCGAGCAACAGGGTGCCGACCGATATCGGCTTGATGCGTACTTCCATGTTCACCACTCACTTTCTTATTGTTGTGTAAGCGCTGGCGCAGGCTGCGATCTGTTGATCTTGATCTTCAATACACAAAGTCAAAAGATCGCAGCCTTCGGCAGCGCCTACAGGGATTTGCGGTGTTATCGGGTTTTCGGGCCTTGTCCGAAGGCCTCATCCACCCGCGCCAGATCCTGTTCGTTCAAGGTGCCGGCGTAGTAATGCAACTTGGTCCAGGCCATCAAATAGTCGTACCGCGCCTGTGCCAGATCGCGGCGGGTGGTGAACAACTGCTGCTCGGCGTTTAACGCATCGAGATTGGTCCGTTCACCGCCGAGAATGCTCTGCTTGGTCGAAACCACCAGCGCTTCCGCCGAGGTGAGGGCTTTCTGGTAGGCGCGTAATTTATTCACTCCGGACAGGCAGGCGCTGAACTGACGACGCAGTTCAATCAGCGTCTCGCGGGTCTTGCCATCCAGTTCGTACTCGGCCTGTTCCATGCTGCGGCTGGCCTGACGCGTCGAGGCCGACACCCCGCCGCCGGCATACAACGGCACGCTGACTTCCAGGCCGATGGTGTTGGTTTCGTAGCGCTGGTTGTAGGTGTTGCCGCTTTCCGATTCGTTCTGCCGCATTGAGGCATAGGCGTTGATTTTCGGCAGATGCCCGGCACGGTTGCGCTCTACCTCGTACCGCGCCACTTCCACGGCCTGACGTTGGGAGGCCAGGTTCGGGTTATTGCTGATCGCCATTTCGTGCCAGGTGTCGAAATTGGCCGGCATCAGCGCGAAGGTCTGGAAATTCTGATCCAGCGGCGCCAGATCGCTGATGTCCACGAAAGGTGCGCCAACCAGTGCGCCCAGTTCACGCAGCGCGGCATCCTGTTCGTTGCGCGCTTCGATCTCCTCAGCGGTCGCCAGCTCATAACGCGACTCGGCTTCGAGAATGTCGGTGCGCGTGCCTTCGCCCTGCTTGAACATGTGCTCGTTCTGCTGGAACTGCTGTTCGTAGGCCTTCTTCTTCGCTTGGGCGATATCGATCTGATCCTGGGCAAACAAGGCTTTGGTGTAGTTATCCAGCACCCGTACCAACAGTTCCTGGCTCTTGCCGCGAAAGTTCTCGTCAGCGAACAACGACTGCGCCACGCCCTTGCGATATGCCGCATAGGCTTCGTAATCGAGCAACGGTTGTTGCAGCGTCAGGGCCGAGCCGTAACTGCTGTAATTGCGCTCGTCCGTACGATTGCGCGCTCGTTCATCGAGGGACGTGGCCTTCGACGTATTGCGGCCCTTGTTATAGGTGTAACCGATTCGCGGCAGCAGCCCGGCGCGGCCAATGGCGCGGTTCTCCAGGCCGGCGTCACGCTCCTTGATCGCACCGAGGAACACCGGATCATTGCGCAACGCCTGTTCGTAGATCTCGAACGGCCCCATCGCCGCCACTGCCGAGTGACTCGCGAGCAGCATCAATGCCGCCCCGAGCATGGAAAGCTTATTCATACAGCCGGACATCCTTATTCTTCGGTCAACGCAGAGCCGGCCCGGTCGAGCAGCGGTTTGAACAGATAGTTGAGGAGTGAACGTTCACCGGTGCGCACAAACATTTCTGCCGGCATGCCGGGCTTGATCACCAGACCATTGAGCTTTTCCATGGCCTGATCGCTGACGCTGCTGCGCAACACGTAGTAAGGCACGCCGGTTTTCTCATCGACCATCTGGTCGGCGGAAATCAGGCTGACTTCACCGGGTACACGCGGCGTTTTACTCTGGTTGAACGCGGTAAACAGGATGTCGACCGGCAGGTGCGTGCCAACCTTGTCGATCAGGTTGATCGGCAAATGTCCTTCCACTTCCAGGGTGGTGCCTTGCGGAACGATCTCCAGCAGGGTCTCGCCCTGACGCACCACCGCGCCTTCGGTATGCACGCCCAGATTGACCGCCACGCCATCCGCCGTGGCGACGATTTCGCTGTGTTGCAGATCGAAACCGGCGGAGGTCAATTGTTCGGACAGAGTGACGCTTTTCAACTGCGCGTCGGCCAGTTGCGTGCGGACTTCCTTCTGATATTCCTCGCTGTGCTGTTGCAGTTTCAGGCGCGATTCGAGGATGCCCTGCTCCACGCGACCGCTTTCACCGGTGTTTTCCGCCAGTTGCTGCTGCACTTGCGACAGTTGGCGCTGATATTCCATCAAGCGGTTGCGCGGGATGTAGCCGTTGTCGGCCAGTGGTTGCAGGTTGCTCAACTGTTGTTGCAGCGAGTCCGCCTGTGCATTGAGGTCAGTGCGCGCGCGGCGCATACCGGCCAGTTGCGCAGTGGCGCCTTCGATGCTGGCGCGCAATCCGGCCTGCTCGCGATAGAACGCTTCGCGGCGGCTGCTGAACAACTGACGCTGACCTTCAAGGACCAACGCCAGACGCGGGTCCGGGTCGTTGCTCAACTCGGCCGGAAAGGTCACTTGCTTGAGGTTGTCACGCTCGGCCTGCCAGCGCGCCAGACTGGCCCAGGCCATGCGGTATTGCGCTTGAAGCGATTGCACATCGGCGGCGACTTGCGTCTGGTCGAGGCGAAACAGCGGTTGCCCCTGTTTCACGATTTCGCCTTCGCGCACCAGAATCCGGCTGACAACGCCGCTGCTCATCGACTGCACCGCTTTACGTTTGCCCGAGACCACCACAGTACCCTGCACCGGAATGCCCTGATCCAGCGGCGCCAGAGCCGCCCAGGTGAAGAAACTGCCGGCGCCGACAATCGCCAGAATCCAGCCCATACGCGCAAAGAACTTCGCATCGCGTTCCGGGCGTTCGGTAATGTACGCGTGTTCCATGCTCGCTTCGTTTTCAGTGTTCATGCTGACGCTGCTCATACACCCGAATTCCTTGTCGTGGGCTGGTACTGCCGACTCATGCTGAGCCCGCCCGGTGCTTGCGCAGTTTTCTCGCGAGGTTGTTCATTGGCGGCGCCAGACAGCGCCTTGAGCACGTCCTGACTGGCGCCAAAGGCTTGCAAACGCCCGTCGTTGAGCACCAGCAGCTTGTCGGCCTGGGCCAGCACCGAAGAACGATGCGTCACCAAAACAACGGTGGTGCCTTGGGCCTTGAGCTGGGCGATGGCGCTGGCCAATGCCGCTTCACCGACGGTGTCGAGGTTGGAGTTGGGTTCATCCAGCACCACCAGACTTGGCATGCCGTACATCGCGCGAGCCAGTGCCACGCGCTGCTTCTGACCGCCGGACAGGCCGCTGCCGTCCTCACCCAGTTGCGTGTCGTAGCCTTGCGGCAGGCGCAGGATCATTTCGTGGACACCCGCCTGTTGCGCAGCGGCCACGACTTTCTGAGCATCGGCCTCGCTGAAACGCGCAATGTTCTCAGCAATGCTGCCGCTGAACAGTTCGATGTCTTGCGGCAAGTAGCCAATGTACGGACCGAGTTGGTCGCGATTCCAGCGATGGATATCCGCGCCGTCCAGTCGCACCGTGCCACCCAGTGTCGGCCACACGCCGACCAGTACACGGGCCAGCGTCGACTTGCCGGAGCCGGACGCACCCAGTACACCCAGCACTTCACCAGCGCCAAGGTTGAAGTTGACCATATGCAACGTCGCGGCACGCTGCCCCGGCGGGCCGGCGCTGACTTGCTCGAAGGTGATCTGGCCTTTCGGCGCCGGCAGCGACATGGCGTCATCACTTGGCGGGAAGGCTTGCAACAATGCGTCGAGACGCCGGTAAGCCAGCTTCGCCCCGCTCCACTGTTTCCACACGGCAATCAATTGGTCGATCGGACTCAGCACGCGGCCCATCAGGATCGAACCTGCGATCATCATCCCGGCAGTCATGTCGCCCTTGATGACCAACAACGCGCCCAGGCCAAGCACCAGCGATTGCAGGCATAAACGCAAGGTTTTACTCAGAGAACTGATCACGGCGCCGGTGTCGCTGGCCTGATTCTGCAGACCGAGAAAGCGCGAATGCACCTGGAACCAGCGTTTGCGCAGCGAACCGAGCATGCCCATCGCCTGAATGGTCTCGGCGTTGTGAAGGTGACTGGTGGCCAACTGGCTGGACTTCTGCGAAAAACCGGCGGCTTCGCCCAACGGCTTTTTGGTCATGTATTCGTTGAGGCAGGCCAATGCGATCAGCAGCAGCGCACCCGCAGTGGCGAGTACACCGAGCCAGACGTTGAACAGGTAAATCACAAACAGGTACACCGGGAACCAGGGCGCATCGAAAAACGCGAACAACGCAGGCCCGGTGACGAATTGGCGAATGTGAGTCAGGTCGCCCAGCGACTGGCCGGCGTTGCCTTCGCCCTTGAACAGGTTGCGTTCGAACGCCGCCTGATAGACCCGCAGGTTGAAACGGCGCTCCAGTTGGCTGCCGATACGGATCACGATAAAGCTGCGCACCACTTCCAGCAGGCCGATGAAAGCGAAGAAACCGACGACCATCAGCGACAGCATCACCAGAGTGGTTTCGTTCTGCGACGACAGCACCCGGTCATAGACCTGGAGCATATAGATGGAGGGCACCAGCATCAGCACGTTAATCAGTGCGGTAAAGCAGCCGACGCTGATCAGAATGCTTTTATAGTCACCCAATGCCTTGAATAAGGGAGCGGTGGCTGGGGCCTTCGCCATCTTCATTGATTCTTCCTGGTCAATATCTCTCGCCAACTCTGGGCGAGACTTGAATTAGTTATCCGCGCGATGCCGGAACTTGCTTTTCAGGTGGCCGCTTACACTTTCATAACAACTTCCGTTATCTATTACGGTGCAGTTGCCATAAAAGAGCCTGCTTATAACCACGCAGCAGGGCCTTATATTAAAACTCTGTCAGCTACTTGATCATCACGACGATTGCGCAGTGCGTTGAAGTGTAATGACCAGGCCTGATTTCAAAGTCGTCAGGTAAAGCCCATCACGTTGTCGGCTGAAGAACTGAATTCTTGAGCCCTCCTTGCCGGTAATCGACAAACCGTCAGGATCCGGAAACCAACCGATCGGCACTTCCTCAAGCCATGCGCCCAGGCAGTCGGCGCCCTTGCCCAGCGTCTTGTTTGAAGCCAGTTCCACAAGGCAGGTATTCGAAGGCTTGTCTTGCATTTTTTGTGCTTCGGGCGAGTCGCCCCGAGCCGACAAGGTCGCCTGCCACTGACCGGCGAATACCGAGGGTTCTTCGAGTCTCAGGCTGCTTGCCATGCTTGTTTCTCCAGAAATCATAATCAGCGTTGCCATCAGCCACGCCAGCGTCTTGTAGGTAAAAGCGTTTCGACTCATAGGACATTTCACTCCGATGCCTAGCCTTGCCTACCGGGCAGGACGATGCAAGCGAGAAAGCGGCGCATCACGCGCCGCTCTCCTGTTTCACATCAAGCCGCGATGTCGCTGGTTATTGCCTGGCCAACGGTGCTGACCTGGAAGTCGGCCACGCCGTGCCCGGAGAAATCCACCGAGAGCAGGCTGTTGCCGCCCGACGAAGTCAGAACCGCATCGCCGGCTGCACCGGTGAAGCTGCTGACAAAGTGCAGGCCGGCGCCTTTGGTGATACCGGTCAGGTCGATTTTGTCGAGACCGCTGACAAAATCGAGGATCTGATCGATCGCACCCGGCTTGGAGTCCGAGCTGGCCGCGAACACAAACGTGTCCGAACCGGCGCCGCCCAACAGCTTGTCGGCACCGCCAGCGCCCCAGAGGATGTCGTTGCCGGCACCGCCCTTGAGCTCGTTGGCCACGCTGTTGCCGATCAGCAGATCGTTGCCCGAACCGCCGATGGCGTTCTCGATGATCGCGCCCTTGGCGATGGACACGTTGCCCACCAGGCCGCCCACGTCGGAGAACGAAGCGTCATTGAGGTTGATCTTCTGGTTCTGGGTGAAACCCGAGAAGTCCAGAGTGTCCTTGCCGCCCGCATCCCACACCGAGAACACCACTTTGTCACTCGACGACGAAGCGCTGAGGAAATCGCGACCGGTGTTGGAGTTGAAGCCGTAGGTGGTGTCACCGGTACGGGTGGTGGTGTTGGCACCGTAAAGCTTCTGGATCGCAGCGATATCGTCCATCAGCGGGCCGGAGGAATAGGCTTCTACGCCGCCCTTGCTGAAGTTCTGATTGGTGTTGCTCTCGCTCCAGTAACTCATGACGCTGTAGCCGCGGGTGTCTTGCCCGTAGGAAGCGTCGTTGTAAGTCGGGTTGCCATTGCCGGCGTTGTAGTCGCCAGGGTGGGCCAGACCGAGGCTGTGACCGATCTCGTGAGTCAGAGTCTGACGACCGTAGTTGTTCAACTCCGGATTTTTGTTTTGCGTGTAGCCACTGTTGATCAGGTACCACGAGGTGCCGTCGTAGCCGGCGCCGGTGCCTGGCAGATAAGCGAATGCTGCAGCGCCATCCTGACCACCGCTGTAGTTACCGAAGGTCATGTGGCCGTCGCCGCCCGAGGCTTTTTCGGTGAAGGTGACATTGGCCACATCGGCCCAGGATTGCATGGCGAGCTTGGCCTGGGCTTGTTGCTGAACACTGAACTGACTGAACCCGCTGATCCCGTGCTTGTTCATCGTGCTGGACGATGCCGACGTCAGGAACGTGTAGGTAAGTTCAATCTTGCCGCTGCCGTCCTTGTCTTGGTAGGCAGCGCCGTCGCGCAGCAACTGGGTTGCGGCCTGGTCAACGGAGAAGGAGGGTTTGCCATTGACCGTGAGGTTGCCGCCACGATCATATTGATGGCTGAAGCTATTGATCTGGTTGTACGCCGAGCTGGCTGCGGCCAGAGGTTGCGGCGCCGCGGACAGCAGAAAAGCCTGTTCGGCAGTATCAATAGCATTCGATTTAACTTTCGACATAAACACACTTCCTTGTTTAGCAATGGAACAGTTTTTGTCAGATAGCGACAATCTCTGGCGAGATCGTCCTATCACTCGCCCAATGAAGGCGTAAGAAACCTGACACAATTCGAAATCTGTCGTAAAGGATTTTTTTGAGATCGAATCTGGCTGTTCCGGGAAACTCCCGTAAACAATGCGCGCGGGGGGGGCGAAAGAATGTTTTAAAGGGCGGGGCATTGCCTAATTGTCTGACGATTTTCTATTTAAATATTAAATATGGGTAAGTTGCTTTTTGTTGGATACGTCTCACTTTTCTGCACATTATTAGTGCGTGCCAGCGGATTGATATCAATCAATAACAGCCACTTAAAACTCATTGTGGGAGCGAGCAAGCTCGCTCCCACAGGATTTTTGTTGTGTTAGCTACCGGTGCGGATTTTGTTCCATACCCGCGTGCGAATCCGGTCGATATTCAGCGGCATCGCCTCCAGCGCAAACAGCTTGCCCATCATCTCCGGGCTCGGGTAAACCTTGGTGTCGTTCTTGATGGCCGGGTCGATAAGGCTGTCGGATTGTTCGTTGCCATTGGCGTAGTGCACGGAGTTGCTGATGTCCGCCATCACGTCCGGGCGCAGCAGGTAGTTCATGAACGCATAACCGGCCTTCTCGTCCGGTGCGTCGTTGGGCATGGCGACCATGTCGAACCAGATCGCCGCGCCTTCCTTGGGAATTGCGTAGCCGATTTCGATACCGTTCTTCGCTTCTTTGGCGCGGCTCTCGGCTTGCAGGATGTCGCCGGAGAAACCGACGGCCACGCAGATATCACCGTTGGCCAGGTCACTGGTGTATTTGGAGGAATGGAAGTAGCTCACGTACGGCCGCACTTTCATCAGCAGCGCTTCGGCCTTCTTGTAATCCTCGGGATTTTTGCTGTGGTGCGGCAGGCCCAGGTAGTTGAGCGCGGCCGGGAGCAGTTCCGGGCCATTGTCGAGGATGGCTACGCCGCACTTCTGCAGTTTTTCCATGTACTCGGGCTTGAAGATCAGATCCCAGGAATCCACCGGTGCGTCGTCGCCCAGCACCGCTTTGATCTTGGCGACGTTGTAACCGATGCCGGTGCTGCCCCACAGATAAGGAAAACCGTGCTCGTTGCCCGGATCGTTGGTCTGCAAAGCCTTGAGCAGCACCGGATTGAGATTCTTCCAGTTCGGCAACTGGCTCTTGTCGAGCTTCTTCAGCGCCCCACCCTGAATCTGCCGGGCCATGAAGTGGTTGGACGGGAACACCACGTCATAACCTGAGTTGCCGGTCATCAACTTGCCGTCGAGAGTTTCGTTGCTGTCGTACACGTCATAGGTGACGCCGATGCCGGTTTCTTTCTGAAAATTCTTGGTGGTGTCCGGCGCAATGTAGCTGGACCAGTTGTAGACCTTTACCGTGTCGGCGGCGTGACTGATGGAGGCGACCAGCAGCAGCGGCGCCAGGGCGAGGGTTTTCTGGATCATGGGTCGATTCCTGTAGAGGCTATTGTTGTTGGCAGGCAATCAAAGGATCAAACAATCAGAAAATCAGTACGTAGGTCTTGCGCACGGTCTCGTGGATATCCCAGATACCGAGCGTGTTGGCCGGCAACATCAGTGCATCGCCGCCTTGTATATGCAGGGTTTCGCCGCCGTCATCCGGGGTGAACGTGCAGCGCCCGGAGATGAAGTGACAGAACTCCTGAGCGGTAATCTGCCGGCGCCAACGCCCGGGCGTGCACTCCCAGACGCCGGTTTCGACGCCGTCTTCACGCTCGACGCTGGTGGTCGAGGCAATGGCGATCGGTTCGCCGAGCGGTACGGCCACCGGATTGGATTCTTCCAGTTGGAGCGTGGCGGTGTTTTTGAACTGGGTGATGCTCATGGCGTTACCTGTCTTGGGGCTTTCTTGGTGGCTTTTTTTGGATTGCGTTGACGCTCAGTGCATGAAACCTTCCATGAAACCGGCCACCTGACTGGCGAGCTTGCGCCGCCATGGCGCGGTCGCCGGGTTGGCCAGGGTCTGGTCTTCGTGGACGAAGCTTTTGATGATCGCGTTGTAGCCGAGCCAGCGGCACGGCTCCGGCTCCCACGCACGTAGCGCGTGAATTCCGCCATCCGGCAGCACCCACGGCTGTTTAACCAATTCGCTGTCGCGTTCCAGAATCAGATCCGCCAGAGTGCGGCCACCGAGATTGCTGGCCCCGACACCCTCCCCGCCATAGCCGCCGGACAGCGCAATGCCGTTGGCCCGATCGCAGAGCATGTGCGGCTTGAAATGCCGGGACATGCCAAGATTGCCGCCCCAGGCGTGGGTGATCTGTACGTTTTTCAGTTGCGGGAACAGCTCACCGAACAAGTAGCGACGCAGTTCGACCTCATCGCGGGTCAGGTCAAAGTTGTGGCGCAGCTTGCCGGCAAACTGATAGCCGCCACGGGCGCCGAAGATCAAACGGTTGTCGGCACTGCGCTGGCCATACGTCACCTGGCGACTGAACTCGCTGAAGGCCTGGCCGCGACTGAGGCCGATCTCGTCCCAGGTCGCGGCGGACAACGGCTCGGTGGCGACGATCAGGCTTTGCACCGGCAACTGATAGCGCCCCAGCGGCGGCAATGTCACCGCATACCCTTCAACCGCCGGCACGATCCAGCGACTGCGCACACTGGCCTTGGCCGTGCGCACGCTACCCGACTGCCAGTGCGTGACAGGGCTGTTTTCGTAAATTCTCACGCCCATGTTCTGCACGGTGCGCGCAAGGCCTCGAACCAGTTTGGCCGGGTGGATGGTCGCCACGTGTGGCGCATAAATGCCGCCGTACGGTTTGGCGATGCGGATCTGCTGCGCCAGTTGCTCTGGGCTGAGCCAGCGGTAGTCGTTGTCGGTCAGGCCTTGGGCGTGCAGGCTGGCGAGGTATTCACGCAGACTGGCTTCCTGCTCCGGGTAACGCGCGGCGCAGTACAAAACGCCGCCCTTGCGGTAATCGCAGTCAATGCCTTCGCGTTCGAGGACAACTTCCACTTCATCGGGGATGCTGTGCAGCAGATCGAACGAGGCGCGACGCTGCTCTGGCGACAAACCGGCCAGCAGACGATCTTCACCGAGCAGATTGCCCATCAGCCAACCGCCGTTGCGGCCGGACGCGCCGAACCCGGCGGTTTGCGCCTCAATGATCGCGATGTCCAGGTCCGGGGCCTGTTTCTTCAGGTAGTACGCCGTCCACAGCCCGGTGTAACCGGCGCCGATGATCGCCACGTCGACGTCCAGATCCCGTTCAAGCTCCGGCCGCGCGATCAGCGGCTCGTCGAGTTGATCCATCCACAAACTGATAGTGCGCCACGCCGGCATGCAAGACTCCGCCACTGAAAACCTTCGATGGCGTCGATCCTAGTGCGCAAGCTCAGAGGATGTCTTGCGCGCGTGTCCGCAAAGAAATTTGTTTGACGTAAGCCTTGGGCGACTGACCGGTGTGCTGCCGGAAACAGCTGTAGAACGCCGATAGCGAGTTGAATCCGGCCGCAAAGGCCAGCTCATCGATACGCACTGGCGGCGTGGCGGCGTCCAGGGATTTGAGCAAATGCTGTAACCGTGCCTGATTGACGTAGCGATAAAAGCTTTGCCCAAGCACTTGATTGAGCAGGTAGGAAATCTGGTTACGGCTGTATCCGCACTCCTTCGCCACCCGTTGCAGATCAAGCTCAGGATCAAGATACGGCTGTTGCCGTTCGAAATATTGCTGCAGATCGTCAGCCATGAAGCTCAGTTGGCGCGGAGAAAGTCCCAATCGACTGACGGCCGGACGCTGGCTCGGCGTTGTCTTGTCACTGGTTTGCCCACGCACCAGTGAGGCGTACTCGTTGACACGCCAGATCAAACCGTCCCTGACCGTGATCGCCTCACTGGAACGGAACGACACCAGACCGTCGCCACCGCGCAAGGTCACTTCGTATTGAATGAACGCTGTGTTGCCGTCGACACGGATCCGGTCGCAATGCTCCAGCGCTTCGTCGAATTCCCGCGGCATGCTGACGCGCACATACTCGCGCAACTCGTCGAGGCCCAGTACGCGGTTCTGGAAAAAATCGTTGTACTGGATATCCGGGTGATACAGCGCCATGACACTGTCCAGCTCGCGGTGTTTCCAGCTCAAATGGTAGCGCATGACCGTGGCAGCTGTGGCCTTGGTCTGTTCTGGGCCGTCGTCGTCGGCGTGCATAAGGAGCTCGGCGAAAAAGAACCGAGCTTGCCCAAGTTCGGCACGTGCATCAATGGCTAATCTGCAGTGGCACTGCGGCGATGATCGCGTAGGCCATGACCTACATCAAAAGATGCGAAGCAATCGCAAAATGAACTGAAAACTCTCACAGAAATTTCACATCGAGATGCTACTTTTAATGGCAAGTCACCGGTTGAGCCAATGAAGGCTCTTCCCACCTAACATGAGCAAACGGAAGCGCTCGATGAAGAAGGCGGGCAACATATGAATAAAGGTTCAAGCAAAGTCACATTCCCCAATGCCTGCCAGCTGATGCGCTGGCATTTTCATCCCATGGGTTTCGAGGCGACGATGGATGCGCCCGGCAGCATGATTGCCCGTCTGTTTGATCGCGCCAGCGGCGAAACCATGATCGCCATTGCTGGCATCCCGTGTGCCACGGTGATGAATGCGGCCGATGTCGAGCGAATTATCGAGGCTGTGGAGGATGAGCTTGAGACTTTCATTCCTCCAGAATCTCTCAGGAGTTATGCATAACCTCTTGATTTACAAAAAAGCCCGCACAGTTTGCGGGCTTTTTTTGTGGCTCATGCGGTGGACTTTTCCGTTCGATGATCGAGGAAGAACGGCTTGTCCTTCACCACCCGATCAGACGCCCGGGGCATATTCACCGCTTGCACTTCTTGCGGCTCGACATACCAGTAGCAATGGCTGACTGCCCTCGTAATCCCGACGTAGGCCAGGCGCAGGATTTCATCCTTTTGCGCAGTATCGTATGGCTCGCTGTCGCCATTTTTGCCCAGACCAGCCATGCGATACACCTGATTCTTGTACGGCGAACTGGTCAGGTGCTGGCAGTCTCCGAGCAGAAACACCGCATCTGCCTGCAAGCCTTTGGCGCTGTGATAAGTCAGCTGTTTGAGTCTTCTGGCTTCGTACGGCAAGCTCGAATCAACATTAACTACCGACTGAATATGCTCTTCAATCAACAACTTATCGCTGCTTTTTCGATAAAGCATCAGGATTGAATGGCCCTGTCGATAGTGTTCGGCAAGGCGTTGCCCCAAGGCTTGATCGTCACGCTCCAGCACGTTGACTGGCTGCAAAACCTTGGGTTCGCCACTGGCCTTGGCTTTCTTGCCGGGGATCGCCGGCGCAGCGCGAACGATGTGTTCAGCCGCATCGATGATGTGCTGATGACTTCGATAGTTGTCGCTGAGCATTACCCGTGTGGTGCTCGGAGAGGGGAATTCCTTGTTGAACTCCATGAAATAGCTTGGTGAACTGCCGCGCCAGCCATAAATCGACTGCCAATCATCGCCGACACAGAGCAGCGATGAACGCTGCGCGCCCCGCCCGACATGCATCGCGGGGCCACGACTGCGGATTTCGTTGAGGCTTGCGCGGATCCATGAAACGATCTGCGGCGAAACGTCCTGAAATTCATCGATCATCAGGTGCGCCATCGGCCGGAGCAATTCATCGCTGAGCAGCTTGAGGTTCTCTGGCGAGTGCTCACTGAACAGCGCGAACATGCGATTGTAGGTCATGATCGGCGGCTTCTGGTCGAGCAGATGATCTTCCAGAGCACGCCAGAACAGGCTCAGCGCCTCGAAGAAAAACCGGTCCGGATCGTCCTTGGCGAAGCTCATACGTCCGACAGCGTCAGGCACATCCAGTCCCAGGTTCTCGATGAAGCCTGCTGCTGCAACGAAACAGTCGAGCAAAGGCGCGGAGGCCAGTTCGCCTTTGACTTTGTAATCGAAGCCCGGACCGGCGCTGGCATCCGCCGCCAATGTCGCGAGCACGCGCTTGGCCGACTCGTAACTATCTATCCAAATCAATGGCTTACGACAGAAAGCTTGAAACAGGGTGCGCTTGACCGCCCACTCTGCGCGAACGGAGAGCTTGGCATTGGGCCGGCTGAGCTGTGGGTTTTCCCGTGGATCGAAACCGAGCACCACCCAGGCGTCGAGGCTTGGGATATAGCCATGGCAATGGAATTTCGCCCCGTTGATTTCGAAAGTCTGACGGTTTGGTTCGATGCCTTTGATGGGCCAGGCACCCGCACGAAACCACAAATCTTCAATGACATCGCAGAGTTCTTCGTCGCGTTTGGCCGCCAGCTCGGTGACAGCCATACGCTTTTGCACATCCGGGTGATCGCGCTCCAGCTCTCTGAGCTGCAAGCCCGCCTTGGCCATAGGCTGAATCAACTGGCGGAAACGCTCGTCCTGGCTGAATAAGCGGTGGTAGCAGGCGTTCAGCTGCTGGCGCTGAGCATCGTTGATGCGCAGGTCGAATGGATTGCTGTCGACCTCCTCGTCAGCGCCCTGCGCGCGATGGCTGAGGTTCTCGAATGCCTGCAAACGTTCGAATCCCGGCAGGCTGCGCACCATCGGCAGAATGCGCGAGTGAAAGGTTCGCACCAGTTCCCGCGCCTGTTTCAAGCTCAATACTTGACCCCAAAGCGCAAAAATCTCGATCAGTTTGTTGATGAAGTCCTTGCGCGACTCGCGGGTGAAGGTCACTACGGTCATCGAATCGATTTCAAAGCCGAGATACTGGGTCAGCAGCAGAATGCGCAGCACCAGCGTGGTCGACTTGCCCGCTCCGGCACCAGCAACCACGGAAGTTGACGGTGTCTCGCTGAAAATCATCTTCCATTGCGCGGCACTCGGCTGAGCGTGTTCCGGCAACAATCTAGCGACATCGGCCTTGATGCGTTTCTTCAGCTCGGCGGTGAGTGGCAGGCGCCAATCGTCGAACAAGTGATTGTCGACGCTCGGCGGACGATGATCGGTGCTGCGACTGTCGCGGATCAGCAACACTTGCCGGCCTTCCTCCAGCCCCTCGAGCTTGCCCTCTTTAAAGCCGTACTCGACGCCCGCAGTGTGACCGCTGCGAAAGCCGTCAGCCTGGCCGTGCAGCCATGACGCACGGTGCTGAGCCCGCAACCGAGTCAAACCATGACCAAAGAAACGTGCGGCCAGGCGCTTGAACCAAGGCATCTCAGCCAGCGGACGGAGTTCAGGAGGAAGATCGGGGGTGTGTTGCGCCACGCTAATGGGCTCCAGTGGGTAAGGCTGTTGCGGCTATGGTGTCTTTATTTACCGTTGAGTTCTAGCGAAATGCTTACGCGTCATTGGTTTAGGCGATGAATTGAAGGTGAGATGAAACGGTTTCGACGCCCTCTTCTATCAATTTATCCGATGATAATGCCGCATTTTTTACGCTTTTTATCGATGATTGACTGATAGATGATCGCCGTCATAAACCACCGGTCTTGCGCCGGGTGCGGCTCTCTCGCCCCGCGACAAACCTTTTGAGGAGACGATCATGCTTGAACTCAGACCTTTCAGCTCGCTGGGCGGCGCCCATCATGGCTGGCTGGATGCCCATCACCATTTTTCGTTCGCCGAATACTACGATCCGCAACGCATGAGCTGGGGCAATCTGCGGGTGTGGAATGACGACGTGATTGCCGCAGGCACCGGTTTCCCGCAGCACCCGCATCGCGACATGGAAATCATCACCTATGTACGTGAAGGTGCGATCACCCACCAGGACAATCTGGGCAACAAGGGCCGCACCGAGGCTGGCGACGTGCAAGTGATGAGTGCCGGCACCGGCATCGCGCACAGTGAATACAATCTGGAAGCCGCAGACACGAAAATCTTCCAGATCTGGATTCTGCCCACTGAAACCGGCGCGCCGCCGTCATGGGGCGCGAAACCCTTCCCGAAAGGCCAGCGTGAAGGCTTTGTAACGCTTGCCAGCGGTAAGGATGGCGATGATCAAAGCCTGCGAATTCGCGCCGATGCACGCTTGGTCGCGGCGAACATCAAGGCTGGGGAAACAGCTGAATATCGCCTCGACGAAGGGCGCCGGGCTTATCTGGTGCCGGCCACTGGCGTAATTGAAGTCAACGGCCTGCGTGCGCAAGCGCGCGACGGTGTGGCGGTGGCGCATGAACAGGTGCTGACGGTTACGGCGATTGAAGACAGTGAGATCGTGTTGGTGGATCTGGCTTGAGTGCTTGAATTGCAGGCTTAAAAAAGGGCAACCGCGAGGGTTGCCCTTTTTTATGCTGCGATTTCAAGGAGCATCACTTGCTGGAGATAGCACCATCCACCAGGGTCTGCGCCTCGGCCACCAATTGCTTGAGGTGGTCGTCGCCGATGAAGCTTTCGGCGTAGATTTTGTAAATGTCTTCGGTGCCAGACGGACGTGCGGCGAACCAGCCGTTTTCGGTCATTACCTTCAAGCCGCCAATGGCCTGATCGTTGCCCGGCGCGTGGCTGAGAATGCTCTGAATCTTCTCGCCTGCCAGTTCTGTCGAGGTCACCTGCGTTGGCGACAGCTTGCTCAGCAGTGCTTTCTGCTCCGGATTGGCCTTGGCGTCGACGCGCACCGAGAACGGCTCGCCCAGTTCTTCGGTCAACGCGCGATAAGCCTGGCTTGGATCGCGGCCGGTACGAGCAGTCATTTCTGCAGCAAGCAATGCCGGAATCAGACCGTCCTTGTCGGTACTCCATACGCCGCCGTCCTTGCGCAGGAACGAGGCGCCGGCACTTTCTTCGCCACCAAAACCCAGCGAACCGTCGAAGAGGCCGTCAGCGAACCATTTGAAACCGACCGGTACTTCATACAGACGACGACCCAGACGCTTTGCGACGCGGTCGATCAAACCGCTGCTGACCACGGTTTTACCCACGCCAGCATCGGCACGCCATTGCGGACGGTTCTGGAACAGGTAATCGATGGACACCGCCAGATAGTTGTTTGGCGCAAGCAGGCCACCCGACGGCGTGACGATGCCGTGGCGGTCGTGATCCGGGTCGCAGGCAAACGCCACGTCGAAACGCTCTTTCAGACCGATCAGGCCTTGCATCGCGTGGCTGGACGACGGGTCCATTCGAATCTGGCCGTCCCAGTCAACGGTCATGAAACGGAAGGTCGAATCGACTTGCTTGTTCACTACGTCCAGATCCAGACGGTAG
Organism: Pseudomonas sp. LBUM1652; assembly: GCF_059716105.1. Classification (NCBI taxonomy): domain Bacteria; kingdom Pseudomonadati; phylum Pseudomonadota; class Gammaproteobacteria; order Pseudomonadales; family Pseudomonadaceae; genus Pseudomonas; species Pseudomonas sp. LBUM1652. Next base: position 3,347,192 of record NZ_CP166804.1, read on the forward strand.
TGCTCGGCGATGGCCGACCAGTAGCGCACCCCTGCTCCGCCCAAAGGATCGACACCCAGATGCAGTTTGGCATCACGAATGGCGTCGAAATCGATCACGTTGATCAGATCGGCAACGTAGGTATTCACGTAGTCGTGGCGATGGGTAGTGCTGGCCTTCAGCGCCTGCTCGTAGCTGATGCGTTTCACGCCAGCCAGTTTGTTGACCAGCAATTCATTGGCCTTGGCTTCGATCCACTTGGTGATGTGGGTGTCGGCCGGGCCGCCGTTGGTTGGATTGTATTTGTAGCCACCGCTTTGTGGCGGGTTGTGCGACGGCGTGATGACGATGCCGTCGGCAAGGCCCGAGGTACGGCCGTGGTTGTAGCAGAGAATGGCGTGGGATATGGCAGGCGTCGGCGTATATTCATCGCCTTCGGCGATCATCACGGTCACACCGTTGGCTGCCAAAACCTCCAGCGCACTGGCACCGGCCGGGGTCGACAGTGCATGAGTGTCGATGCCGACAAACAATGGGCCGGTAATCCCTTGGGCTTCCCGGTACAGGCAGATTGCCTGGCTAATGGCCAGAACGTGCCATTCGTTGAAACTCAAGTCGAAGGAACTGCCGCGGTGACCGGAGGTGCCGAACGCCACACGCTGTGTGGAAATGGAAGCGTCAGGTTGGCCGGTGTAATAAGCCGTTACCAGTCGCGGGATGTCGACCAACAATTCTGCCGGTGCCGGTTTGCCCGCAAAAGGACTGATAGTCATGCATGACCTCTGAAATAGAGTGGTTCAGGAATAGAGCGCAGTTTACTGGCAGTTTGACCGCTATGCGAAGGGATCTATCCGGAACTCTTCCGATGTTTTTTAACGTTACTCATCCGGTGCCAACCGCAATGCATCGCCCAGCAGCCCGACGACGCTGACCAGATCGTGATCGCCATGAGTCAATGGGCTCAAGCGCAGATGGTGCGCATGCAAACCCTGCAGGCTGAACAACTCCCCGGGCGCAATGATGATCTGCTGCTTGAGCAGGCGATGGAACACGTTGCCCATGTCCACCGGGCGTAGCGAGCGCGCCCACACCGTCGCCCCGCCCTGCGGCTCGATAATCTGCAACGCATCGCCCAGGCGCTCACGCAACAGCTGAATCAATTGCGTACGGCGCTCCTTGAGCATCCGCCGCAGTATGCACAAATGCTGATCCAGCCGGCCGCCGGCCAACAGCCTGGCGATCGCTTTCTGGCGGATCGGTGATAAACGGAATGCGCGCAACAGGAAATGGCGCTGCAGCTCACTGCGCCAATGGTGCGACAGGACAAATCCGAAAGGCGCTTCTGCACCGATGAATTTCTCGAACGTGGAAAACACCAGCAAACGATCAGGGTCGAGCCAGTCGCGCAGATGCCGAGAGTCGCCCCCTTCATCATCGAGTTCGCTGTAGCAGTCGTTTTCCAGAACCCAGGTGCCATGACACCCGAGCAAATGGGCGATGGCCTGACGATTGGCATGGGGTAACAGGCTCCCCTGAGGCATGCTCAACGCTGAAGACAACAGGATCAACCGCACAGGTTCGCTCTTGAGCAACGACTCCAGCCGTTGGGGATCGATCACTCCACCGGCCAGTAGCGGCAATTCGATAACCCGTACTTCGGCGGCTTCCAGCAGGCGCAAGATTACCCAGTCACACGGCGATTCAACCACCACGGTGGCGCGCCGCAATTGGAGTACAGAAATCAGTATTTCCAACACACCGCGCAGGTCTGCGCCGATATAAACGTCATCCGCATGCCAGAAATTCACCGTTGACGAGGTATAGCGCGCAGCCAGTACGGTGCGCAACTCCAGTTCGCCGCAGGGTTGCACCGCCAATTGTGGCTGGCGCGGATATTGGCGAAGCAGCTCCCGTTCGAGCATCAACAATGGGCTGTCGAGCGGTTGCAGTGAAGCCGGCTCGTCGTCACTCAACACACACATGCCCGGTCGCCTGGCGTTGACGTAGACGGTTTCGAGCAGATCTGTGCCATCACCGGGCAGTTGCATGCTCGGTAGCGCTTGCGCGAAATATCCGGACTTGGCTATCGAATAGACGCGTCCTTCCTTTTCCAGCAGCGAATAAGCGTACTGGACGGTCGAGATGGACACATTCAACCGCTCTGCCAGTTGCCGCAATGAGGGCAAACGCGCCGCCGAGTTGCCTCCCGCTTCGTCGATCAGCAATGTCAGATATCGGTAAACCGCCTGATAAATGAAGTCGTTTTCGCGCAACGCTTTCACGAACCCACATCCCGGGATACCGATTCATTTTCCGGTAAATAACTCACAATCAGCCTTCCGCCGACCGATCGGCTGCCGATCCGGAGCCCGCCTTGTCCAGACTTCCGTCCTGCGAGACCAAGTCGCTGGATGCGATGATGCGAATCGGCCCCATTGCGTAGAGACGGACGATCAAACTGACGGGCAATCCGCTGACGTCCGTCATCCACTTGAGTACCTGTTCCGGAGCATGCAAGCCCTGCATCGCTCGATGCAAATCTGGCAGTGCCACCAACATGCCGGGATGGCAACTGCGTAAAAACCGTTCAAGACCGGCGCCGCTGTCAATGAACGGCGCAAACAACAGGCAGGTCAGCTGAATTTCGTTCAGATCGAAGTTGGCCATCAGGCAGCTCTCTGCCTGCTGTCGCAACTGTTCAGGTTCTTGCGGATTGCCGAAACTGCATAGCAATTGTTCACACACCGGCTCAGGCACTTGCTTGCGGCGCATCGCATTCAAGCTGCTTTGAAGGTAGTCACTGATTCCAGACTCGTAAGTGCGATCCTCGATGAATTGCGCCTGCATACCTTGCAGATGCGCTGCCACCAAGGGGTCCGCGTATTCATCGTCACCCTGATAAAGCGTCAGCTCATCCGTCTGAAATCCCAGGAAGTCGCTGAGCAAGGGCCAACGCTCTTCGAGCTTGCCGACAATCATGTCATTGATGTTAATGAAGCCGGTGCGCCGGCAGGTTTCAAATTGACCTTCGGGCCGCCACGCTACACGCTCCTCCTCCGTATAAAATTCGCGGTAATAATCCCCGCCCAGACCGTCAAGCAATGGGAACAAAATCTCAAAGCCTGAACCACCGACAATCGGCCCGGCAATTGCCGCTTTCTGCACTGCGCGACTCAATCCGTCGAGAAAGTGCTTTTGACGACGCGCAGACTCACTGCCGATCATTGCATCGACGCCATTGTTCCATCGGGCGATCTGACCGTAGAACTCGGCCGTGGCCAGATAAGCGTCATCCCACAATTCGAGCACTTCACTGAAGGTTCTACGATGGCCGATCAGCAGCAGATTGACGCGGTTGGCTTCACGCCCCTCTTCGCAGATGGGTGCCTGATGATCGAAGGGCAAGACCTGGCGATGATCCACCATCAACAGTTCGACCCGAGGATCGTCATAAAGGAAGAGCGCGCTGTAGCTGCGGTGCATATTCTGCAGTGCGGTATGACTGTTGCCACTCCAGCGCAGGGTCGCCACCCGCAGTTGAAAAGTCGCGGGCGCACGCCCCGCAATACTCAGTTGCGCCGCCCGTAACAAGGCCAGCGTGTAACAGCTGTCGCGTGATCCGGACTGGTTTACCAGCACCTTGAAATGACCGATGTTCTCCATGCCGCCAGCCGCCACGACGAGTCGCTGGATCAACAACTGCAATGCCGTGCGTTCGGCGCGAGAGAAGAAACTCAGCAAACGTTGCAATACTTGCTGGTAGACATAATTCATTGCCTGATCATGGATCGTGCTCATCGGTATTTACCCGGTATCAAAAGTTTCATGCCGCGCAAACCGAAACATCAGTCGCACGACAATTCATCAATAAGTAATAGACATTCAGATGCTAACACTTACAAATCTGTAGTCACTTGAAACACTTAAGCTATAAAAAAACCGCCAAATGCAGACGTGGCGCTTCAAGCGGCTGTAATCATTGATGTTTTTCTTTTATTTTGGATTCCTAGGAAACTTCCCACAACGTCCCACGACAAATGAGTACAAGAAAAAGAGAAGCAGTTTCCGAATAAACCTACAACAATTAAACAGTAGTGGGCGCGACCAACAGAGTGGGTCGATTTATTGCGCGCAGGGCAAATTGAATGCACAGCCATGACTCATTCCTTGAGATGAAAGTAATCATTCAATTATCAGGGCTTATATTGCGATTAGAAGATACAGATCGAGAGTAAAAACCAGTTCAGTTACTGAACTGATACCCGGCACAGCACCGGGCGTTTTGTTCTTCAGGGGGGGGGGGATTAACACGCAAGAGTCCGTGGGGCCACGGACTCTGATTGCTGGCTTTACGCTGGTTCGACTTGAAGAGCGACCCGTTCGCGGCAAGGGCATTCGTCCATGTAACGATGTGCCTCGACGAACTCATTGAACGGGAACACACGGGTCTTGAGTGGCAGCAAAACACGATCAGCGGTCAACTGGTTGATGTCACGCAAGGCACGTTGCAAGGCGACGTGGTCCTGGGTGATGCCTAACTCCGGCTTACCGGTGAAGTTGCCGATGCAGTGCACGAAGAACTGGATGTTCTTCTGGAACGCTGCACACGCCGGAAACGGCGTCTGGTTGCCACCCTGCAGGCCGTAAAGAACCAGGCTGCCACGCGGCGCCAGAACATCGCCAAGCAGCGACATCTGCGGACCGCCGAGACCATCGAAAACCACGTCCACGCCACGGTTTTCGGTGATTTTGTTGATTCGCATCAACAGATCTTCCTCTTCGGTGACAATCACCTTTTCTGCACCGAGTGAGAGCAGGTATTCACGCTCTTCCGCCTCTTTGGTGGCAGCAATCACCCGCACACCCATCGCCTTGCCCAGTTGAACAAACGAAGGGCCGGCGCAATGGCTGGCGTCAGTAACCAGGGCAAATTGCCCGGGTTTGACCCGCGCCAGATCGGCGTAAGCGAAATAGGCGATCAACAGCGGTGTGTAATGCACACTGGCTTCGATCGGGCTGAGCACATCCGGATAACGGGTCAGCGCGGTACGCGGCAGTACAATCGACTCACCGTAGACCGGATAGTCGTTCGGACTCTCGGCCGGAAAACTGGCGACCTTGTCACCGACGGACAGATCTTCGACATCAGCACCAACCGCCGTAACCACGCCAGCCATTTCATGGCCAAGCCCGGAGGGCAGGCGTGCCTGGGAAGACGCCAGATTCTGACGCCACAGCGTGTCATACCAGCTGATGCCGATAGCCTCGACACGCACCTGCACTTCGCCAGGACCTGGCTGAGCGGCCGCATGCTCTTCGCATTTGAGCACCTCGGCCGGACCAAACTTGTGAAAACGGATCGTGCGGGACATCGCAAACCTCGTCAAAGTAACCTCTAATGCCCTGAACTCTATCTGGGCTTTTGACCCAAGACTATCAGTGGCTATTAATAGTCGACATGCCTGTCATTGATTCCGCAGTATGGGCGGCATTCGCAAAATCCTTGAAAAAACTGCTCACACCGTCGCAGTAAAGCTGAATTTTCCGGTGCAGAGTACCAGCCTTTCCCCGTAAGATTCATGCCGGCCATTGTTCTCATATGGTCGCCCTCGTCAAGCTTGATGACTCTGCCAGGACTCCAGATGAATCGTAATGACCTGCGTCGTGTCGACCTGAACCTGTTGATCGTATTCGAAACATTGATGCACGAACGCAGTGTGACCCGTGCCGCCGAGAAATTGTTCCTCGGTCAGCCGGCGATCAGTGCGGCGCTTTCGCGCCTGCGCGGCCTGTTCGATGATCCTTTGTTCGTCCGCACCGGCCGGAGCATGGAACCGTCCGCCCGTGCCGTGGAAATCTTCGCCCTGCTCTCGCCTGCCCTCGATTCGATTTCGACAGCGGTCAGCCGTGCGGCGGAATTCGACCCGGCGACCAGCACTTCGGTATTTCGGATCGGTTTGTCCGATGACGTTGAATTCGCGCTGCTGCCAATGCTGCTCAAACGTCTGCGGGCCGAATCGCCGGGGATTGTGCTGGTAGTGCGTCGGGTCAATTACATTCTGATGCCGGGTTTGCTGGCATCCGGCGAAATCTCCATCGGGGTCAGCTACACCACCGATTTGCCGGCCAATGCCAAGCGCAAAGTCTTGCGACGCAGTGCGCCAAAGCTGCTGCGCGCCGACACCGTGCCCGGCCCGCTGAGCCTCGACGATTACTGCGCCCGGCCGCATGCGCTGGTGTCGTTCGCTGGCGACCTCAGCGGCTTTGTTGATGAGGAACTGGAGAAACTCGGCCGCAAACGCCACGTAGTGCTAGCCGTGCCGCAGTTCAATGGTTTGAGTACATTGCTCGCGGGCACTGACATTGTCGCCACCGTGCCGGACTACACCGCTGATGCACTGACGGCTGCTGGCGGTGTTCGCGCGGAAGATCCGCCGCTGCCGACGCGTACGTTTGAACTGCACATGGCCTGGCGCGGGTCGCAGGATAACGATCCGGGTGAGCGCTGGTTGAGGTCGCGGATTCAGATGTTTTTTGGGGATCCGGACAGTCTTTGAAAAGTCTTAGCGGAGCAGAGTGGCGTTACCCGTTAACGCCACTCTGCTCAAGCGTTCATCTTATTCAAACAACCCCAGCTCAAGCAGACCGAGTAAAGCGGTAGATCGACAGGCAGTAGAACAACAGCGCCGACGCCGCCAGCATGCCGCCGACTATCCCTATGTAAGCAAACCCTAACTGGCCGCCTACCCAGCTTCCCAGCAGTGCGCCGCCGCCGATGCCGATGTTGTAGATCCCTGAAAACATCGCCATCGCCACATCGGTGGCGTCCGAAGCCAGCACCAGAACCTTCGACTGCAACGCCAGCCCAAATCCCATGATCGCCATTCCCCAGAACAGACTCAGCAGGCCCAGGTACGACACCTCACCGCTCAAAGGCAGCAACAACATCAGGCACAACGCGAGCACCACCACGGTGACGATCAGGAAGCGCTGCGGGTTATAGCTGTGCAGCCAACTGAACAGCAGCGATCCGAAAATACCTGCACCGCCGAATAACAGCAGGATGAGCGTTACTGCATCGCCACTCAAACCCGCCACTCCTTCAACGAACGGCTCGATATAGCTGTAAGCGGTGAACTGGGCAGTCACTACCATTGCCGTCAGGATGTACACCGCCACCAACGCAGGTCGTTTGAACAACAAAGGCAGGCTTCTCAGGGAGCCTGAGTTTTGACTCGGCAGCAACGGTAGAACCTTGGCTAGGCACAACACCAGCGTGGCCGCCAAACCAGCGATCACCATGAAGGTCGTGCGCCAGCCCATGGCTTCGCCCAACAACCGACCGAGGGGTATACCCAGCACCATCGCCAGCGAAGTACCGGTTGCCAGCAAACCCAAGGCTTGAACTTGCTTGCCCGGTGGCGCCAGACGCACGGCCAGCGAAGCAGTGATCGACCAGAACAGCGCATGTGCCAACGCCACACCGATACGGCTGACCAACAGGACAGCGAAGCTTGTCGCGAAACTCGACAACACGTGACTGACGATGAACATCCCAAACAGCACGATCAACAGTTTGCGCCTCTCGATGTTACGCGTGAGCAGCATGATCGGCAGCGATGTCAGCGACACCACCCACGCATAGATCGTCAGCATCAAACCGACCTGCGCCGACGACATATCGAAGCTGCTGCCGATCGAACTCAACAGGCCAACAGGCACAAACTCAGTGGTGTTGAACACAAACGCTGCCAGTGCCAACGCAATCACCGCGTACCAATTACCATTAGTTGTAGCCGTTGAATTGCTCATTGAAGGGCGTATTACTCACTCGAAAATCGCGAACGTTTATGCTTACCCGTCGGCCAAAACCTCAGGCGACCGGTAGTTCGCTGGGGACCGCACTATAAAGAAAAAGTGAATCGATCGTCGACGACCAGCGTCCGCTGCTGGCCCGAAAAGAGTTCGATGGCTGAGCCAGAACCACTTTCGTTTCTGCGTCGCTTTTGCATTTCTGTGCGACAAATCCCGTTTCAGGGCTCCCGCGATGCTCTACAGCAGTGTTAGTTTGTAAGTGTATGTGTCTCATCGTTGAGACACTCCCAACTCACTGCCCTGCAAAGGAATGCCCTTCGTAATGAATTTCCCTTTCAAAAAACTCGCCGCAGCGACCTTGATGCTGGCGGGGCTGTCAGCTTTCACCGCACCGGCTCAGGCCAATATCACTCCACAGCAAAGCGCTGAAATCCTCAAAACCTTCAAGGCCGAATCGACCACCGATTTCCGCCAGTTCCTCGGCAGCCTGGCCAAAAGCGATCTGGCCAAGACTGCTGATATCGGTCCGGCCATTGGCGCTTTCCTCGACAACAAAACGCTGACGGCTGAACAGCAGAACGAGATCTATCGCCTGCTCGGCATCTACGCACGCGTGAAATACAGCGCGGCTGCAACCGAGACTCTGCGCGAACTGGTCGAGATCCCGACTTATCGCAAGGACGGCGTTGCTCAGCACGAAAACCCGGAGTTCATCAAGATCGGCGAGAAGATCAAAAGCCTGGCTAAGTCTTTCAATCTGAATTTCCGCAACATCGACAACCGCGTCTATGAGATCTCTCTCGAAGGCACGGGCGATGAAGTGGTCGGCATTCATGCACACGCCGACGTAGTTCCGGTAACGCCGGAAAACTGGGTACTGAAGGACGGCACCCGCCTCGACCCGTTCAAGATCACCCTGATCGGTGATCGCATGTATGGCCGCGGCACCGAAGATGACAAAAACGGCATCGTGGTGACGATGTATGCAATGAAGGTAATCAAGGACGAAAAACTGCCACTGGCGCGCAATTTCAAGCTATTGGTGGACACCACTGAAGAAACCACCGGCGACGCGATCCCCTACTACTTCGAGCGCAATCCGACGCCAAACTACAACCTGGCGCTGGACGGTGGTTACCCGGTGGTGATTGCCGAGAAGGGCTACGGCACGGTCATGGCCAACTTCGCCAAACGCAAGGGCGAAGGCGAAGGTGCAGAAATCATTTCGATGACCGGAGGCCTGGCGACCAACCAGATTCCTTCCGTATCGGTCGCCACACTGCTGACCGACAAGCCTGCCGAACTGGCTGCCAGCCTGCAAAAGGCCGGCGCTGATTACGCCAAGCGCAACGGTGGCAATTTTGAAGTAGCGGCGAAGGTCGATGGCAAAGATGTCAAGTTGACGGTGACCGGTGTGTCCGCGCACTCCTCCGAACCCGAGTCCGGGGTCAATCCGGTGGCGCGAATGCTCGACTTCATCAATAGCCTTGATGGCGTAGTGGCGCTCAAGCAGAACCACATTACCGATGCTGCGCGCTACGCCGCTGACAATTGGGGCCTGGATTACCTTGGCAATAAACTGAAGGTCGGTTTCTCCGATGCCTTCATGGGGCCGCTGACCACGTCGCTGACCTACGTCGGGATGGATGAAAAGACCTTCAAGCTTGCAGTCAACCTGCGCGTTCCGAAGGGCAAATCGCCTGAGAAGCTCAAGACAGAAATCGCCGAAAAACTGGCGGTCTGGAGCCAGAAGAGCCATGTGGCCGTAGCTTTCGACTATTCGATTGCCGAGCCGATGTACCGCAATCCTGAGGGTGAGTGGGTCAAGGCGCTGCTGGCGGTTGCCACAGAAAACCTGGGCATGAAACATGAGTTCGGCACTTCCGCCGGTGCTACCTCGGTGCATGAACTGCCCAACGGTGTGCAATTCGGGCTGGCCCGGCCAGAGGTCAAGTACACCGGCCACACTGATGGTGAATTCAAGACCGTGGATCAGTTCCAGCTCGATCTGCAGATCGTGACGGAGATGATTGCGCGGATCGGTCAGTTGCCGAAACTCTGATCATGAAATTCGAACCCGCCGCATTGGCGGGTTCTTCTTTTTAATCGCCACATAATCCCCTTCTCTCAGCCTCAGCCCTGATCGTTGCAAAGCAGACAACACAGCATTGCCATCGACGAGATTGATAGCCACCTAACGAAAGGTGCATGCTAGAGGGCTCGCTCGAGTCTTATATCATTCCGAATGATAGTTACCTTTGCTTCATTCGATTCGTGCCATACCACCCCGCCGAGCATCATCCGCCCATCTTCAATACATTGGCGGATGCATCCATGGAACAGTCACTCAAACATTTGCGCTTCCCGTTGGCCATGTTGGCCGTACTGGTGATGAGCGCCTGCGGCAAGACTCCGGAGACTGCCGCCACCCTGCCCGCTGCCAAAGTCAGCGTGGCCAAAGTGCTGGAACAACCGGTCAACGAGTGGGACGAATTCACCGGGCGCCTTGAAGCGCCGGAAACCGTTGAAATCCGTCCACGGGTCTCCGGCCAGATCGACGATGTCGCTTTCACTGAAGGCGCACTGGTCAAGAAAGGCGACCTGCTGTTCCAGATAGACCCCCGCCCGTTCCAGGCTGAAGTTCGCCGCCTCGAAGCCCTGGTTGCCCAGTCCCGTGCCAACGCCACCCGCAGTGAAAACGAAGCCGGACGCGGTGAACGTCTGCGCGCCAGCAACGCCATCTCCGCTGAACTGGCCGACTCGCGCACCAGCGCTGCACAAGAAGCCCGCGCCGCCGTCGGTGCACTGCAAGCGCAACTGGATCTGGCCAAACTGAACCTGAGCTTTACCCGCGTCACTTCGCCGATCAGCGGCCGCGTCAGCCGTGCCGAAATCACCGCCGGCAACCTGGTGACCGCCGACACTACTCCGCTGACCAGCGTTGTTTCCACCGACAAGGTCTACGCCTACTTCGACGCCGACGAACGTGTGTTCCTCAAATACACCCAACTCGCCCGTAAGGGTCAGCGCGGTGCCACTACACCGGTGTACATGGGTCTGTCGAATGAAGACGGCAACCCGCACCTGGGCCAGATGAACTTCGTCGACAACCAGGTCAATCCGAAAACCGGCACCATCCGTGGCCGCGCGGTGTTCGACAACAGCGACGGCAACTACACCCCTGGCCTGTATGCACGCCTGAAACTGGTCGGCAGCGGCACCTACAACGCCATGTTGATCAACGACGAAGCCGTCGGTACCGATCTGGGCAAGAAGTTCGTGCTGGTAATGGATGCGGACAACAAAACCGCCTACCGCCCAGTTGAACTCGGTCCGAAGATCGAAGGCCTGCGCATCGTCCGTACCGGCCTGAACAAGGACGACACGATCATCGTCAAGGGTCTGCAACGGGTTCGTCCTGGCTCACCGGTTACCCCTGAAGTGGTGCCGATGGCCAGCGAGCAAACCCTCGCGGCACTCGCTCAACAACGTCAAGCGCTGGAAGCCAGCAACCTGCCAAAAGTCGCCCCTGCCAAAGGCGCGTCCGGTTCGGTTGTGAAGCTGGCTGCTACGAACCCACGCGGTTAAGGGACGATAACTCCGATGAATTTTTCCCAATTCTTCATTTCACGGCCGATCTTCGCAGCGGTGTTGTCGCTGTTGATCCTGATCGCCGGTGCGATCTCGCTGTTCCAGTTGCCGATCAGCGAATACCCGGAAGTCGTGCCGCCAACCGTGGTAGTACGTGCCAACTTCCCGGGCGCCAACCCCAAAGTCATCGGTGAGACCGTGGCCGCTCCGCTGGAGCAAGCCATCACCGGTGTCGAAAACATGCTGTACATGTCCTCGCAGTCCACTGCTGACGGCAAGATCACGCTGACCATCACCTTCGCCCTGGGCACTGACCTGGACAATGCGCAGGTGCAGGTGCAAAACCGCGTGACCCGTACCGAACCGAAGCTTCCCGAAGAAGTGACGCGCATCGGTATCACCGTCGACAAGGCATCACCCGACCTGACCATGGTTGTGCACTTGACCTCGCCGGACAAGCGCTACGACATGCTCTACCTGTCCAACTACGCAATCCTGAACATCAAGGATGAGCTCGCGCGTCTGGGCGGTGTCGGTGATGTGCAGTTGTTCGGCATGGGCGATTACTCGCTACGTGTGTGGCTCGATCCGAACAAGACCGCTTCGCGTAACCTGACTGCGACCGATGTAGTCACCGCAATTCGCGAACAGAACCGTCAGGTGGCTGCCGGCCAACTGGGCGCGCCCCCTGCCCCGACTGCGCAAAGCTTCCAGCTGTCGGTCAACACTCAGGGCCGTCTGGTAACTGAGGAAGAGTTCGAGAACATCATCATTCGCGCAGGCGACAACGGTGAAATCACTCGGCTCAAAGACATTGCTCGCGTCGAACTGGGCTCCAGCCAATACGCCCTGCGTTCGTTGCTGAACAACCAACCAGCCGTGGCCATCCCGATCTTCCAGCGTCCAGGCTCCAACGCCATCGATATCTCGAACGACGTTCGGGCGAAGATGGACGAGTTGAAGAAAGGTTTCCCGCAGGGCATGGATTACAGCATCGTTTATGACCCGACGATCTTCGTGCGCGGCTCGATCGAAGCGGTGGTTCATACGCTCTTCGAAGCGCTGATCCTCGTGGTGCTGGTGGTGATTCTGTTCCTGCAAACATGGCGCGCCTCGATCATTCCGTTGGTGGCGGTGCCGGTATCGTTGATCGGTACGTTTGCGGTGATGCACCTGTTTGGTTTCTCGCTCAACGCGCTGTCACTGTTCGGCCTGGTACTGGCCATCGGTATCGTGGTGGACGATGCCATCGTGGTGGTAGAGAACGTCGAACGGAACATCGAACTTGGCTTGACCCCGGTAGAAGCCACAAAACGCGCCATGCGTGAGGTGACCGGCCCGATCATTGCGACGGCACTGGTGCTATGTGCGGTGTTTGTTCCGGCGGCTTTCATCTCCGGCCTCACAGGTCAGTTCTATAAGCAGTTCGCTTTGACCATTGCCATTTCGACAGTGATCTCGGCATTCAACTCGCTGACCCTGTCGCCAGCGCTGGCCGCTGTGTTGCTGAAAAGTCACGACGCGCCGAAAGACCGCTTCTCCAAGGTTCTCGACAAGATCTTCGGTGGCTGGTTGTTCCGTCCGTTCAACCGTTTCTTCGACCGTGCCAGCCATGGCTACGTCGGCACCGTGCGCCGGGTTATCCGCGGCAGCGGCATCGCCCTGTTGCTGTACGCAGGCCTGATGGTGCTGACCTTCTTCGGTTTCTCCAGCACCCCGACCGGATTCGTACCTGGCCAGGACAAACAATACCTGGTGGCCTTCGCACAGTTGCCGGACGCCTCGAGCCTGGATCGCACCGAAGACGTGATCAAGCGCATGTCCGACCTGGCGCTGAAACAGCCAGGCGTGGAAAGCGCAGTAGCTTTCCCGGGTCTGTCGATCAACGGTTTCACCAACAGCCCGAACGCCGGCATCGTGTTCGTCACCCTGAAACCGTTCGACGAGCGTAAAGATCCGAGCATGTCCGCCGGTGCGATTGCCGGTGCCTTGAACGGCCAGTACGCGAACATTCAAGAGGCGTACATGGCGATCTTCCCGCCACCGCCGGTACAAGGTCTGGGCACCATTGGTGGTTTCCGCCTGCAAATCGAAGACCGGGGCAACCTGGGCTACGACGAGCTGTACAAAGAAACCATGAACATCATCAACAAGAGTCACAGCGTGCCGGAACTGGCAGGCCTGTTCACCAGTTATACCGTGAACGTGCCGCAGGTCGATGCAGCCATCGACCGTGAAAAAGCCAAGACCCATGGCGTTGCGGTCAGCGACATCTTCGACACCCTGCAGATCTATCTGGGTTCGCTGTATGCCAACGACTTCAACCGTTTCGGCCGCACTTATCAGGTCAACGTCCAGGCCGAGCAACAGTTCCGCCTCGAATCCGATCAGATCGGTCAACTTAAAGTGCGCAACAACAAAGGTGAAATGATCCCGCTGGCGACCTTCATCAAGGTCAGCGACACCTCGGGGCCGGATCGCGTGATGCACTACAACGGCTTCATCACCGCGGAAATCAACGGTGCGGCAGCCCCCGGCTACAGCTCCGGCCAGGCGGAAAAAGCCATCGAGAAACTGCTCAAGGATGAACTTCCGAACGGCATGACCTACGAATGGACCGACCTGACCTACCAGCAGATTCTGTCCGGCAACACCGCGCTGTTCGTGTTCCCGCTCTGCGTACTGCTGGCGTTCCTGGTACTTGCTGCTCAGTACGAAAGCTGGAGCCTGCCACTGGCGGTGATCCTGATCGTACCGATGACCCTGCTGTCGGCCATCACCGGTGTGATCATCTCTGGCGGTGACAACAACATCTTCACCCAGATCGGTTTGATCGTACTGGTGGGACTTGCGTGTAAGAACGCGATTCTGATCGTCGAATTTGCCAAGGATAAACAGGAAGAAGGCCTCGACCCGCTCGCTGCGGTACTGGAAGCCTGCCGTCTGCGTCTGCGGCCGATCCTGATGACTTCCTTCGCGTTCATCATGGGTGTGGTGCCGCTCGTGCTCTCCAGTGGTGCCGGTGCCGAGATGCGTCACGCCATGGGTGTGGCGGTGTTCTCCGGGATGCTCGGGGTGACCTTCTTCGGTCTGTTGCTGACACCCGTGTTCTACGTATTGATCCGTAACTTTGTCGAACGCAGCGAGCAGCGCAAAGCGGCCAAGGCGAACAATCTTCAAAAGCAACCGGAGGCGCAACAATGAGTCTGAAAGTCTTCCTGCCGAGTCTGCTGGTGCTGGCCCTCAGCGCCTGCGCCGTCGGCCCCGACTACAAGACCCCGGCGACGGAGGCGGCCAACATCACGACCGCCACCGACGGCGCCAACGGTCAGAAGAACTTTGACCGTTCGAAGTTCGAAGGCATCTGGTGGCAGCAGTTCGACGATCCGACCCTCAACCAGTTGGTGACGCAATCGCTGCAAGGCAACCGTGAACTGCGCGTGGCCTTCGCTCGCTGGAAAGCTGCCCGGGCGATCCGCGACGACGCCAGCAACGACGCCATGCCGACCATCACCAGCCGCGCCTCCAGCGATCTGGCCAAGGGACAAATCCCCGGCCAGACCACCAATCGGGTCAACAGCGAACGCTATGACCTGGGTCTGGACATGGCCTGGGAGCTGGACTTGTTCGGTCGTATCCAGCGCAATCTGGAAGCCAGCGATGCCGACCAGCAGGCCGCCGAAGCCGACTTGTATCAACTGCAAGTCACCATGATTGCCGAACTGGTGGACGCTTACGGTCAACTGCGTGGCGCGCAACTGCGGGAAAAGATCGCCGTGGCCAACCTGAACAACCAGCAGGAGTCGCGCAAGATCACCATCAGCCTGCGTGACGCTGGTGTTGGCGATCAGCTCGATGTGGAACGTGCCGATGCGCGCCTGGCGTCGGTCGAAGCCAGTGTGCCGCAACTCCAGGCGGAACAGGTTCGCCAGAAAAACCGCATCGCCACTCTGCTGGGTGAACGCCCGGACAAGCTCACAGTGGACTTGAGCCCTAAAGACTTGCCGGCGATTGCCAAGGCATTGCCGATTGGCAACCCGGGCGAGCTGCTGCAACGTCGTCCGGACATCCTCAGCGCTGAACGCCAACTGGCCTCGGCCACGGCGCGCATTGGCGTGGCAAAAGCTGACCTGTTCCCACGGGTGAGCCTCAGCGGTTTCCTGGGCTGGACGGCCGGGCGCGGTTCGCAGATCGGTTCCTCGGCGGCCAACGCCTGGGCACTGGGCCCGAGCATCACCTGGGCAGCATTCGACCTTGGCAGTGTGCGGGCCCGTTTGCGCGGTGCCGACGCGGATGCTGAAGGCGCGCTGGCGACCTACGAGCAACAAGTGTTGTTGGCACTGGAAGAGTCGGAAAACGCCTTCAGCGACTACGGCAAACGGCAGCAGCGCCTGATCTCGCTGATCCGCCAGAGTGAATCGAGCCGAAAGGCTGCCGATCTCGCGGAGATCCGCTATCGCGAAGGCACCACTGACTTCCTTGTGCTGCTCGATGCGCAGCGTGAACGTCTGAATGCCGAAGACAGCCAGGCCAAGGCCGAAGTCGATCTGTACCGCGGCATTGTCGCGATCTACAAAGCCCTTGGCGGTGGCTGGCAACCAGAGACGGTCGCCAGTAAGTAACAGTTGTTAAAGAGCTCCTTTGGTTGGCCGCAACCAACCAATTTTTTTGCCCCGCGTATCATTCGGTCGCGGGGCTTTTTTTGCCTGATCCTTTTTGCTTTCAAGCACATTGACAGTGGATGTTGTGCCCGCCTGCAAGCGACACCTGCAAGCGTAGACACTGCATCGAGAATTTGACGGCCAACGGAGTCGACAGAACTTGTAGGCCGATTCGCTCGCGCGGGGTTTGACTCACAGCCCGAGCTGACCGAAGCTTGCCCCTCTGCTCAAGTACGCCAGTTTTCGGAAACCTGCATGCCTCAGTCCCGCCGCTACCTGCTTATCAGCCTTGGCCTTGTGCTTGTTGTCGTCGTCGCATGGCTGTCCCTGCGCAGCGCCGCCCCAGTCATTCCGGACGCGATCAAGCATGGCTATAGCGAAGCGCTGGGTGCCGCCCGCACCGGTGAGCCCGGCGCGGCGCGCCAGTTGTATCAGCAATTGGGGCGGCCGGATTTGTCGGTCAAGCGGCGCGTCTGGCTGCATGGCGAACTGGCTAACTACCCCAGTCCACAGGCGCTGAAACTCGCCGACGCGGACTTGCAGAACGAAGCACCCCAAGTGCGGCTGGCAGCGATCAAAAGTGTGGTTGGACTGGTGCCGGGCGGGCAACGCAGCCTGTTGCTGGGGCCGATGCTCGATGATGAAGATCAAACGGTTCGCTTTGCCGCGATCAACGCTTTGCTCGGCCTGACCCCGGATGAGCTGGGCCTGTATTTCGCCCCGCTGCAGCAGGCCATCGATGGCTGGGAAGAAGCGCTCAAAGGAGAACCGGAAAGCGCCGCGGCTTACGCGCAACTGGCGCGACTTTATATCCATAACTCCGAACTGAAACAGGCGCAGCTTGCACTCGACAATACGCTTCGTCTGGAGCCCGGCAACCTTGCGGCCCTGGTGATGCAGATCGATGTGCTCGACCGCCAGGGCCAGAGCGACGCCGCCCGGCAGTTGCTCGCCCAACAGCTTAAAGCCCAACCTGACTCCGCTTATCTGCAACATGCCCTCGGCCTGTGGCTGCTGCACCACGGTCAACGTGAGTACGCCCTTCTCGGCTTGTCCAAGGCGGTCGAGCTGGAACCTGACAACAAGGATTACCGCTACGACCTCGCTACCACTCTGCACAGTGCGGAGGAGCTGGAAGCGGCACAGAACCAGCTACAGGAAATCGTCCAGCGCCACCCGGCCGACCGCAAGGCGCGGGTTCTGCTGATCAACTACTGGAAAGAAAGTGGCCAGTTGCAAAACGTGCAGATCCTGTTGGCCCAACTCGAGCAGCTCAATCCGGATGACCCTGCTTTGCAGCAAGGGCTTTAAGCGCTGTCGGCAGCCTTCCTGACACATTGTGGGAGAAAAAGCGGAACCGCCATCAACGCGTGGGGTCAAGTAATTCAGGTCGCCGAACTCAGTCGGCGGCCTCGACCCCTGTAGTCATGAGAGGGCATTTTTTGTCTACATCTAACGAGTTGATCAGTGCGAAAGCCGCCACCGGCATTGTGGGCCTGGATGACATCCTCGCCGGTGGTTTGTCTCGCGGTCATGTGTTTTTGCTGGAGGGCGAGCCCGGTACCGGCAAAACCACAGTCGCCTTGCATTTTCTTATGGCCGGCGCAAAAGCCGGCGAACGCTCGTTATACATCACGCTCTCGGAAACCGAGCGTGAATTGCGCCAAGGGGCGCTGTCCCACGGCTGGGATCTGAATGAAAACATCGAAATCTTCGAGCTGACGCCGCCGGAAAGCCTGCTCAATGCCGAACACCAGCAGAGCCTGCTGTACTCCTCCGATCTGGAATTGGGTGAGGCGACGAAACAGATTTTCGAAGTGGTCGAGCGCTTCAAGCCGACCCGCGTAGTGCTCGACAGCCTGTCGGAGATTCGTTTGCTGGCGCAAAGCTCTTTGCGATATCGCCGGCAGATTCTGGCGATCAAGCACTACTTCGTGCGTTACGACGCCACGGTTCTACTGCTAGATGACCTGACCACCGAGTCCCTCGATAAAACCGTGCACAGTGTGGCCCACGGCGTGATCCGCCTTGAGGAGCTGACGCCTAATTACGGCGCCGAGCGGCGGCGGATCCGCGTGATCAAGTATCGCGGGCAGAAGTACCGCGGCGGTTTTCACGACTTCACCATCATGGGGGACGGCGTACATGTGTTCCCGCGTCTGGTGGCGGCCGAACACCGTGGTAATTACCCGCGTTTGCAGTTGACCAGTGGCATTCCAGAAATGGACGCCTTGCTCGGCGGCGGCGTAGAAACCGGTTCCAGCACACTGATTCTTGGTCCGGCAGGTACCGGCAAGTCGCTGATCACGATGATCTTTGCGGCGGCAGCGGTCGCTCGCGGTGAAAAAGCGGCACTGTTTATCTTCGATGAAGAACTCGGCCTGCTGTTCGAGCGCATGAACAATATCGGCATTGATCTCGAAGCCCTGCAAGCCACCGGCAATCTGCTGATCGAGCAGGTGGATGCCGCTGAGCTGTCACCGGGCGAGTTCTCTCACCGGGTGCGCCGATGCGTCGATGAAGGCCAGATCAAGACGGTGGTCATCGACAGTATCAACGGCTACCAGGCGGCAATGCCTGAAGAGAACGCCCTCGTGCTCCATATGCACGAACTGCTGCTGTACCTCAATCGCAAAGGCGCCGCGACCTTTATGACCGTTGCCCAGCATGGTCTGGTCGGCGACATGCAGGCACCGGTCGACATCACTTATCTGGCCGACACGGTGATTCTGTTGCGATACTTCGAAGCCCTCGGCAAAGTCCGCCGCGCGATTTCCATCATCAAGAAACGCACCGGCAGCCACGAATCGACGATTCGCGAATACCGCATTTCTACGCAGGGCATGACCATCGGTGAGCCGCTGGAAGCATTCCAGGGCGTGCTGCGCGGCGTACCGACCTACCTCGGCGCGAGCAATCCACTGCTTCGGGAAGAGGCTTCGTGACGGTTTCGGTAACACTGGCCGAACGGGCGTTGATTCTGGCGCCTGTGGGTCGCGACAGCCAAATTGCGCTGATGATCCTCAACGAGGCCGGTTACGAAGGGCTGGTGACGCCGAATCTCGGTTCGCTGTGCACTGAGCTGGAGCCCGGCGCCGGTCTTCTGTTGATCGCCGCAGAAGCGTTGCGCGGGCCGGAAATGGAAGCCTTGTTCCTTTACCTGGAACAGCAACCGGCATGGTCGGATCTCCCCATTGTTCTGCTCACCCATCACGGTGGACAAGAGCAAGGCCCCTCCTCGCACCTGAGCAGCCTGTTAGGCAACGTGACGTTCCTCGAGCGCCCGTTTCATCCCGCGACGCTGATCAGCCTGGTGTCTGCCGCCCTGCGCGGCCGACGACGACAGTACGAAGCCCGCGACCGTCTGATCGATCTGAGTGAAAGCGAACGACGTCTGCAATCGACATTGGAAACCCTTGAGCAACAGGTCGAGGAACGCACCGCGCAACTGCGCCACAACGAAGAAGCGTTGCGTCAGTCGCAGAAGATGGAAGCCGTCGGCCAGCTCACTGGCGGTATCGCTCACGACTTCAACAACATGCTGACCGGCATTATAGGCAGCCTCGAATTGCTGCGCCGGCGCCTGGCCCGTGGGCGCACCGAAGACCTAGACAGTCTGATCGATCTGGGCGTGACGTCCGCCAATCGCGCGGCCGGCCTGACCCATCGTCTGTTGGCGTTTTCCCGTCGCCAGTCGCTCGATTCCAAGGCGGTGCAGATGAACACCCTCGTCCTGTCCATGGGCGAGCTGTTGCAGCGCAGCCTCAACGAAAGCATTCAGTTGGACATGCGTCTGAACGAAAAACTGTGGGTGGCCGAGGCGGACCCCAATCAACTGGAAAGCGCCCTGCTCAATCTGGTCATCAATGCCCGCGACGCCATGCCCGAAGGCGGCAAACTAGTGGTCGAGACCAGCAACCAGGTGTTGCACAGTGAGTTCACCGAGGCTTACAGCAATCTCGAACCCGGTGACTACGTCATGTTGAGTGTCACCGACAACGGTAGCGGCATGCCGCAGAGCGTGATCAACCGCGCGTTCGACCCGTTTTTCACCACCAAGCCGATTGGTCAGGGCACCGGTCTGGGCCTGTCGATGATCTACGGTTTCAGCAAGCAATCACGCGGTCATGTCTCAATCGACAGCGAAATCGATCAGGGCACAACGGTCAACCTTTACCTGCCGCGTTTTCGTGGTGAAGAACTGGAGCAGCCTGCTCGCGACATCCTGCAAACCCCGCACGCGATGGATGGCGAGACCGTGCTGATCGTCGAAGACGATCCGGCCGTACGTGTGCTGGTCAGTGCGGTACTCAGTGAGTTGGGGTATGCGTTCGTGGAGGCCGGGGATGCCGACGGCGCCGTGCCTATTCTCAACTCCGCGCAGCGCATCGATCTGCTGATCAGTGACGTCGGGCTGCCGGGCATGAACGGCCGCCAACTGGCGGAAATCGGGCGGCAATACCGGCCGGGGCTCAAGGTCTTGTTCATCACTGGATACGCCGAGCATGCGGCGGTACGTGGCGGATTCCTCGACTCGGGGATGCAGATGATCACCAAACCGTTCACTTTCGATCTGCTCACCGCCAAGGTGCGGGAGATGATCCGGGGGTGATCGGTTGTATTTCTTTGGCGAACATCAAGTGGAGATGGCGTTCACTTCATTAAACGGCGCCATAACTTTGAATCGCTTTATCAGCAAGCGCCGGGCGATTCGTCGTCATCATTTTCTGAAGACCGGACTTTATGTCTCGTTTGTAGGCATTTCGTACTGTCTGAAACCCGGAATTCACAACGAAATTTACGACTTGCTGCCCCCCATCGCCAATCACTGCGGCCACGGCATCGGACTGCAGCCCCTGCGCCACCAGTCGAGGCACTGCGCTAAAAGCATCGCGGCCGGCCACATTGCTGAGCTGTTTTACAACCGAGAACTGCGATACGTCTCGAGACTCCTGGTATGGCGCCTCCTCCGGAAAAAAACTGCGGGCAAAACTCATATTCATGGCAACCACTCCTTTGGTCGCTGCGGGGTACAGCACCTCTTGGGCAAGGCTTAACGCCAAGGATGGAGCAGGATCAAACAGATTGTACTTGAGGATTTGCGAGGCCCCTTTTGTCAACACCGTGGTGCCAATTTCAGCATTAATGCCTGCTCTTGGGGGCGCCCCTGCCCATTCATTGTTCGGCCAGCTTGATTCAAATTGAGAAAAGAACTCAAAGCCGACGTTATCGCCCAATGAGCTGATCTGATCGATTGCCGCCAGATTCAAACCCGGGCTGAAAAAGTGTTCAACCGCAACAGGAGCAGCGGTTAACAGAGCGCCAGCGAAGGCTCCCGCCGAACGTTCAGCATAACGCCGCACGTTACCGATATCCTCAGCCTGATTCTGAGCGACCCACGCCGCTCCCGTGATAGCACCGTTGATCGCTGCCGAGGCCCCTCCTGCTGCCGTCAGCCCCCAACTCGCCGGACTCGAGACTTTCATGACATAGCCCACGGCGGCTGCGGGCAGTTTTGCCGCAAAGTCAAACACTCCGGCCCACATCATTGCCTTGGCCGTCTCCCATCGAGACAAACCCTGCAAATCGACATACCCCACCGGGTTACCACCGACCATACCGTACAGATTCAACCCGTCGTGGGTGCCTCCCGGATCGGCGCTCAACCATCGTTGACGCCACGGCATGTAGTAACGAAAACCGTAATGGTACAAACCTGTCGCATCGCGCTCCTGCCCTGAATAACGCAACGTCCGGTAACCCGCCTCGACCTTGTCGCGCCCCGCCCACCACGCCGTTCCACCATAGGCGTAGTAGCTTTCCTGGCTGATCAACCGGGCATCGGCGTCAAGCTCCAGGCTGCTGGAGCCCAGGTGATCGGTCAGGATGTACCGGTGTTGCTCCTCGGCGATGTGCGCGGGCCGACCCTTTTCCCACTGCAGGATCTGCACGGTGCAGCGGCCCGCCTGAATACTGATGACGTGCAGGACCTCTTCAGGCGTGGTACGGATTTCAAGCCCGGGCAGGTAGCGGGTTTCGTGGGTGCGGGTCAGTCCGGAGCTTTGGGCCGTGCGGACTTTTCGCAGGCGTTGACCGGCACTGTCGTAGACGTAGCGCTCACTGTCGTTGGGCCCATCTTCACGAATCACCTGATCAACCTGGCGTAATTGATTGCGCGGGTCCCAAAACAGATTCTGGCCTTCTTGCAGCAGGTTGAGATTGCCGGTGACGTCGTATCGCCTGGCGATCTCACCCTCGTCCGGCCTTTCACCTGCGGCGGTGTACGGCAAACTGCGATTGCTAGTCGCTGCCATAGCCGTGCGTTCGCAGCGCGAACCAAGGCCGGCGACGTGGTTCAAGGTATGCAAGTTGCCACCGCAGTCGTATTCAAACGTCTGCCGGTAATTTTCCAGTTGAGCCGAATCCGGCGGCGACATGAACTCCGGCAACGGTGGCCCGCCCGGCGCGCAGATCCGCTGACGGCCAAAGGCTTCGATCAATCGGCCAAGCGTGTCGTAACGATAGGTGTTTAGAGGGGCGACCCGTTGGTTGCGGAAGTAGCGAATCGGCTGGGCACTGTCAGTGATGCTGATCAGATTGCCCACCGGATCGTAGGCATACGCCAGACCCTGCAACGGCGGCCCCCCTTCAACTTGCGCGAGTAAGGTGCTCAGTCGCCCGTTCGCGGGATCGAAGGCGCTGCGCGTGACGACACCGTTACCGGCGGTTTGCTGTTCTATCTGGCCAGAAGCGTTGCAGTGAATATCGCTGACCAGTGGGGTGTAAGTGTCAGTGCTGACTGACTTGAGGAAGATCCCGGACAATTCGCCGGCCAGCGTCTGGCGCAGCAATTGTTCATTGCGCAGTGCATCAACGTGATGTATCAGATCGCCTGAGGCGTTGTATCCCATGCGGGTCACGGCACTTTCACTCTCCAGCAAAGCGTCACGTTCGGTCTGATCCTGTGGCCAGTCTGATTCGTTCAGCGCCTTGAGAAATCGCCGGGCTTGTTCGATGGAAGCACCGCTCAGACTGAATTCACTGAGGTACGCCGACCCCGCCGTGTCGTCGTGACGAATCAATTGTCCGCAGCGGTTATGCCGGGCTGATTCGGCGCTGGCATCGCCGTAGCAAAGGCATTCACTGCGCCGCTCCAGTTCACCGGCCTCAAGGTCGAAAACAAACACCGGCCGCAGGCAGGCATCGTATTGCACACGGCGC
Organism: Pseudomonas sp. LBUM1652; assembly: GCF_059716105.1. NCBI lineage: Bacteria > Pseudomonadati > Pseudomonadota > Gammaproteobacteria > Pseudomonadales > Pseudomonadaceae > Pseudomonas > Pseudomonas sp. LBUM1652. Next base: position 3,370,459 of record NZ_CP166804.1, read on the forward strand.
CGATTGAGTTTTTGATCCCAGCTTTCAAGCGGCTGGCCAGACGCCCCCGTCAAACTCAAACGCCAACCGGCATCCACGTTGACCGACAGCAACGATGTCCCGGGCAGGCTGGTAATGGTGGTCTGATTGGCGGGGGTTGAGTCGTCTGTCTGAAAGAGCGCAAACAGGCGCGGGTCACGCGTGTGGCTGGCGCGACACTGAAGGTCATGCACCGTTTGCGAGACGTGTACTTGAAGATCGTCTATGCCCGACGACCGACAATACGCGACTGCGCGTACCGCAGCACCGCGAGGGTCGATTACGGCAAGCGTTGGCGTATGACGATGCATGAGCGGCGACCTCGACGTGGTTCACGAGGTCTTTATCAGCCGTGGAGGCGATCACGTCAACTGTCAGAAATTACAGGTCGGGCTTAGAAATAACGCGTTTTCAGGCCAGCAGCTCCTGAATCTTTTCCTGCAGCACGTCCAGATCGAACGGCTTTTCCAGAATAGGTGCCTTGAGCGTGATCGGGCTGCCGGTCTCGCGGATTTCCTGCGGGTAACCGCTGATGAAAATCACCTTCAAGTCGGGTCGCAGCTTCACGGCGGGCTCGGCGATCTGTACGCCGGAGATGCCGCCAGGCAAGCGGAAGTCGGTGATCAACAGATCCAAATGTGGCTTGCTCGCGAGGATTTCGAACGCCTGCTCGCCGTTTTCGGCTTCGAGCACGCGATACCCTTGATCCTTCAGATAAATCGACAGAATCATCAAGATATTCGGTTCGTCTTCGACGATAAGTACTACATCTTGTGCATCTACGCTCATGGGAAGCCTTTGTTCGGTCAATAGCTGCTGATACGACCGTGTGGTCACTCAGAGGTTGCGTCGGATTTGCCGTTTTCCTCTATCGGCAGACAAACGCGAAACAGGGCGCCCTCGTTGATTTCACTCTCGACGACGATTGAGCCGCCATGGGCGGCGACGATCTGCTCGGAAATGAACAGACCCAACCCGAGCCCGGCGACTACCGTCTTGGCGGAAACCCGTTCGAATTGTTGGAAAATACGCTTTTGGTTCTCTTCGCTGATGCCGATCCCGTGATCCTGAACCTCGACCCGAGCTTCGTTGCCTTGGCGGTAGACGCGCACCTGAATCAAGCTTCTGCCGCCATAACGCAGCGCATTGGTCAGCAGATTGGAAATGACCTGCTCGATGCGGAACTCATCCCAGCAACCTTCCAACGGCATGTCCGCTTCGAAGCTGACCGTCGTTTCCGCTGCTTCGATCTGCTGCGCAAAGTTTTGCAGCAGATTGCCCACCAACTGCACCAGATCGAAACGGTTAGGCCGGATCGACAACTTGCCGGTACGTATCCGGGAGACGTCGAGCATGTCTTCGATCAGCCGGATGAGGCTTTTGATCTGGCGCTCGTCGCGGTCGACCATCGCGTGCATCTTGTCGAGGGTGAACGCCGCCGCGTTATCCCGCGCCAAGTGCATCTTGCGCAATTGGGTTTCGAGTATCAGGCCATTGAGGGGGGTGCGCACTTCGTGGGCGACGATTGACATGAAGTCATCGCGCATCCGCACGGCTTGCTCAAGCTCCGACTGCGTACTCTGCAACTGTTGCAACAGCGCTTCCTGCTCGCGACGCGCATGTTCCAGCGCTTCGACCTGTTGCTTCATGGCCTTGCTCTGTCGGTACAGATCGACGAAAACGTTGACCTTGCTCTTGACCGCGTGGATATCCAGCGGCTTGTGCAGAAAGTCCACTGCCCCGCTCTCATAGCCCTTGAACGCATAGTTCAGTTCACGACCGGCAGCGCTGACAAAAATGATCGGGATGTTCTTGGTCTTCTCGGTGCCGCGCATCAACTCGGCCAGTTCGAAGCCGTTCATGCCCGGCATCTGCACGTCGAGAATGGCCATGGCGAATTCGTGTTGCAGTAGCAGCGACAATGCTTCGTCTGCCGACAGCGCCTTATAGACGGTGCGGTCTTCGCGTTTGATCAGCGCTTCAAGAGCCAGCAGGTTCTCGGGCAGATCGTCGACGATCAGCAGTTTTGCCTGGATATTACTCAGCATGCGATTCGTTCCAGCTCGACAAGCAGACGGCCGATGCCGTGGATGGGTAAAACATGATCCGGCTGCCGGATTTTCAGGGCAGCCAGAGGCATGGTGGCGACTTGGGCGTCGGCGGGATCCTGGACGATGGTCAGTCCGCCGTGGCGTTTGACTTGTGCCAGTCCGCGCGCGCCATCTTGGTTGGCACCGGTCAACAGCACAGCTGCCAGTTTCGGGCCATAGGCGTCGGCGGCGGACTCGAACAAGTAGTCAATCGACGGCCGGGAATGATGGTTGCGATCCTCCTGGCTCAACGACAGGCTGCGATCCTGCTCCACCGACAGGTGATAACCGGGCGTGGCGAAATACACCGTGCCCGCCTCGATAACCTGCTTGTCCGTGGCCTCCTCGACTGGCAACGCCAGACGCCGGGCGAATACCTCGGCCAACTGGCTGCGGCGCTCTTCCGGCAGGTGCAGCACGATGATGATCGGCAGCGCAAAACCTTTGCCCAGCGGCCCAAGCAGGTTTAACAAGGCTTCAACGCCACCGGCGGAAGCCCCGACCACAATAGCCTCGATTCGAGGCAGATCCGCAATGTCGTTCATGATTTGCGGTAGATCCGTTCTTGTTTCACCAGCGGTTCGAACTGGTTTGCATAGCTGGAAAAATCCAGCGTCTCTTTGCTGCCGAGCACCAGAAAACCGCGATGACACAGGGATTCATGGAACAGTCCGAACGCTCGATCCTGCAGCTTCTTGTTGAAATAGATCAACACGTTACGGCAGGAAATCAATTGGGTTTCGGAGAACACGCTGTCGGTGGCCAGACTGTGGTCGGCAAACGTCACGTTCTCGCACAGACTCTTGTCGAAAATCGCATAGCCATAGGCCGCGGTGTAATAGTCGGCAAATGATCGCTGCCCACCGGCCTGTTGATAGTTGGCGGTATAGGCACGGACGTTTTCCATTGAAAATATCCCCTGCTTGGCCTTGTCCAGCGAGCGCGGATTGATATCGGTGGCGTAAATGATCGTGCGATCGAGCAGACCCTCTTCGCGCAGCAGAATCGCCATCGAATAGACCTCCTCACCCGTGCTGCACCCGGCGATCCAGATCTTGATCGAAGGATAGGTTCTGAGCAGTGGCACCACTTCCTTGCGAATGGCCAGGAAGTGCGACGGATCGCGAAACATCTCGCTGACCGGAATCGTCAACAACTGCAACAACTGCATAAACGCCGTCGGGTCGTGCAGGACTTTTTCCTGCAACGCCGAAATCGTCGCGCATTCGAATTGACCCAACGCGTGTTGGACCCGGCGCTTGATTGAAGCGCCGGAGTAATCGCGAAAATCGTAGCTGTACTTGAGGTAGATCGCCTCGATCAACAGCCGTAATTCGATTTCACTGTTTCGTTCCGCTGGATGATTGCGTTCCACTAAATGCGTTCCATCTTCGGTAACCACACGCGAATCAGCGAGAACAGGCGATCCAGATCAATGGGCTTGGCCAGATAATCGTTGGCGCCCGCCTGCAGGCAGCGCTCCTGATCGTCCTTCATGGCCTTGGCCGTGACCGCAATAATGGGCAGTTTGCGCCAGCGCGGGTCCTTGCGGATTTCGATGGTGGCTTCGAAACCATCCATCTCCGGCATCATCACGTCCATCAACACCAGATCGATGTCTTCGACTTCATTCAGTTTTTCAATCGCTTCACGGCCATTACGCCCGATCACCACGACTGCGCCTTTGGTCTCCAGGGCACTGGTCAGGGCGAAGATGTTGCGCACATCGTCGTCCACCAGCAGCACTTTGCGACCCTCGAAAACCTTGTCGCGGCTGCGCGCGGTCTTCAGCATCTTCTGCCGCTCATGGGACAACTGCGATTCAACTTTGTGCAGAAAGAGTGTGACCTCATCGAGCAGACGCTCCGGTGAGCGTGCGCCCTTGATAATGATCGAGCGCGAGTACTTGCGCAGGTCGGCCTCTTCATCGCGCGTCAGGTTACGACCGGTATAAACGATGACCGGCGGGAACGAGCAGATATCTTCGGTGGACATGCGCTTGAGCAGGTCATTACCGAGCATGTCCGGCAGCTTCAGGTCGATGACCATGCAGTCATAGATCGTCGTACGCAGTTTCTCCAGCGCGTCCTGCGCCAGACCGACAGCCGTGATCTCGATGTCGTCATCGCCGATCAGCCGCGCAATGCTCTCGCGCTGCAGATCGTCGTCTTCAACCAGCAACACGCGTTTGACCTTCTGGGTCAGCTTGGCTTCCAGACGGGCGAACACGTCCTTGAGCTCTTCGCGGGTGGTCGGTTTGACTGCATAGCCAATGGCGCCCATGTGCATCGCCGCTTCGACCCGATCCTCGACCGAAATCACGTGCACGGGGATGTGGCGGGTTTCGGCGTGTTCTTTCAAACGCTGCAACACAGTCAATCCGGAGTGATCCGGCAGACGCATGTCGAGCAAAATGGCATCCGGCACGAACTCGCGGGCCAGGTCATAACCTTCGTCTGCGCCATGGGCAACCAGGCACTGATAACCCAGTTCGTGCGCCAGATCGTAGAGGATATGCGCAAAGTTCGGCTCATCTTCCACTACCAGAATGCAACGGGTGGCGAACGGTGCCTTGTCGCGGTCGTCGGCAAAGCGCGGGATGTGAACCGGCGCCAGAGGCGAAACCACCACCGCAGGCGCTACGGTCGCCGTCACGGTCTGGACTGGCGGAGTGAAGGTCAATGGCGCTTTCGATACATCAGTGGACTCGTTGTACTGCTGCGGCAATACCAGCGTGAACACACTGCCCTGCCCCGGTGCGCTGCTGACGCTGATCGAGCCGCCCAGCAAGGTCGCCAGATCCCGCGAGATCGAAAGGCCCAGCCCGGTACCGCCGTATTTGCGGTTGGTGGTGCCATCGGCCTGACGGAACGCTTCAAAGATGCTTTCCTGCTGATCCGCGGCAATGCCGATGCCCGAATCGCGCACGATGAACGCAATGCGATCATTCGGCTGGCCGCTGATGGTCAGGCTCACCGTGCCCTGCTCGGTAAATTTCACGGCGTTGGACAGCAGGTTTTTGATCACTTGTTCCAGACGTTGACGGTCGGTAAACAGTGTCACCGGCGCATCCGGGAGCAACTCCACGCTGAAGGTCAGTCGTTTGTCGGCCGCCAGCGGTTCGAACACGCTGCGCAGGCCATCGGCCAGACGCGCCACGCTGGTGATTTCCGGGATCACTTCAAGCTTGCCGGCCTCGACCTTGGAAATATCGAGAATGTCGTTGATCAGGTTGAGCAGATCGTTGCCGGCGGAGTAGATCGACTCGGCAAACTTGACTTGTTCGGCACTGAGATTGTCCTGCGGGTTTTCCGCCAGCAACTTGGCCAGGATCAGCGAACTGTTCAGCGGCGTGCGCAGTTCGTGGGACATATTGGCGAGGAACTCGGACTTGTACTTGCTTGAGCGCTGCAACTCTTCGGCGCGCTCTTCGAGTTGCACCTGCGCCTGATTCAGTTCGGTGTTCTTCAGATCCATGGCATCGCGCTGCTCGGCCAAGGTCTGCGCCTGTTCCGCGAGTTGTTCGTTGGTCTGTTCCAACTCGACTTGCTGGGTTTCCAAGTGCGCTTGGGATTCCTTGAGGATCCGCGACTGTTCCTCCAACTCTTCGTTGGCAGTCTTCAACTCTTCCTGCTGCACCTGCAACTCTTCGTTGAGCTGCTGGGTTTCGGCCAGCACTTCCTGCAAACGCTGACGATAACGCGCCGCTTCGATGGAAGTGCCGACGTTGCCGGCAATCAATTCAAGCAGCTCGATATCGCGGTCGTTGAGCGGACGCAGGAAACCCAGTTCGATCACGCCGTTGACCCGTTCGTCATCGCTGGTCGGCACGACCACAACGCTGCGCGGCAGGCCTTCGCCGAGTCCGGAGCTGACCTTGAAGTAATCCGACGGTACCGAATCGAGACGGATAAGCCGCGCCTGCTGCGCGACCTGACCGACAATACCTTCGCCGCTGTAGATCGACTGGTCCTGATCTTCCTGTTCGCGAGAAAACCCATAAGTCGCCACACGTTTGAGGCCACCGTGCTCTTCGCGCACGTACAACGCCGCTACGGCCGTGCCAAGGTATTGCGCGCAGAACTGCAGAATGTTGCGACCGAGCAGATTGAGCGTCAGTTGCCCCAGCACCTGTTCGGCCAACTCGGTCTGCCCGTTGCGCAGCCAGGCTTGCTGTTCCAGACGCTCGGCACTGGCCTGCTGCGCCGCCAATGTGGCGCCGTAGCTTTCGGACAGATTGACCAGGTCTCGCCGACCGATGTACGCCAGCAATGCGCTGATGCCTGCAACAAACAGCAGATAAAGGGTGATGCTCCAGATCGTGGTGCGGCGCACTTCTTCATTGCGCGTGGTGCGCAACTGCTGCTCCATGTCGATGACGTCTTCGAACTGCTTGCGAATCTCGTCGGTCAGGCGCTTGCCACGTCCAGCCTTCACGGCACCGCGATAATCCCCGCTGCTGCGCTGCAAATCGATCATCGATTGTGCATAGGTCGCCCACTCGGTCTGCAACGCCTGGAGACGGCGCAAACGGTCGGTCTGCACAGGGTTGTCGGCGGTCAGTTCGAGCAAGGTATTGAGCGCCACGGCAATACGCGGCTTGGCCGTCTCGTAGGGATCAAGGAAGTGCTCGTCGCCGCTCAGCAGAAAACCGCGCATGCCGGTTTCCAGGTCCACGGTGAGTTTCACCGCTTCGTTGGCGTTATTGATCACCCGGTCGGTGTGTTCAACCCACTGAATGACCGACAGCAGATACGTGATCAGCGAAACGAAGAACACGGCACTGAGCACACCAACACCCAGCGGCAGGCTGATGTTGCGACTCAGGAGTTTGCGAAACCGTTGCTCATCAACCGAAGACGGAGAGGACATGGGGCAGCCTTGTCGAACTGTTGAAAACCCGAGAGTTTGCCCCAACAAGCGGCGTGGATCCATTTTTCTCACAGCTTTGGCAGCAAATTCCTACATTTGCTCGCGTCTAGAGCCACGCCAACAGTTATCCTTGCCTGTCCCTTTGCAGTGAATGTTTTTTGTATCAAACCGGGAACTTGTGGCCATGCGCCACTTACTCATGCATGAGCCCGGCAGATTCGACCGGCCGATACCCCTGAATTTCTATCTTTGAGAGCCTCTATTATGTCCACCCCAGCGTCCATCATCCTTGTAGTAGAAGACGATGCCATTGTGCGCATGCTGATCGTCGATGTGCTGGAGGAGCTGGAGTACAAGGTGCTGGAGGCTGACGGCAGCGAACAGGCGCTGGAGTTTCTCAATGATAAGGACCAGAACATTGATTTGATGATGACCGATGTAGGTTTGCCGGGTATGGATGGTCGTGAGTTGGCGAATCAGGCACGCATCGTGCGCCCCGCCCTGCCAATCCTGTTTGCCAGTGGTTACGCTGAAAGTATCGAAGTGCCCGAAGGCATGCATGTCATCGGCAAACCCTTTTCGATCGATCAATTGCGCGACAAAGTAAAAAACATCATTCAATAAATAACTCAACGGACCGCCCCTTTCAAACAACTTCAAGGGGCAGTCCGGTCTCATATTTTCGCGAATAAAACTTAAGCTGGCGAGCTGTTGAAAAACACACTCACATAATGCTTCTTGATAAACACGCTCCAACAAAAGAGGATCACTCAAACATACAAACCAACATAAACGAATTTATTATGACCCTAAAACATTCAAACTCCCTGAATCAACGTTACTTATCCCGACCTGCCCCTTCTTCTAACCTCCACCGTGAATACGTTGCATGCGATAACCGCGAACGAGAGGAAGTGATATATAAACTCAAGCAGCGCTCAGAACATCTTGCTCCTTCGCAAAGAATTTCACTGGAAGGCGCAAAACTTTCTGTGGAGTCGGGATCGTCACTTGAAGACGCCCTGCTTCCCGGCAGGCAACTGTTGCAACGGATGTCCGAACAAGATTCCTTCAAAAGACTGGTGGGCAAGCTAAGACTTTCCGAGTACTCAGACTTTGAAGTGACCGCTGAAGGCGAAATAAATGCAAAGCACTCCGGTGATATCACGAGTTTTGCTAACGCCTTCAAACTTTCCCCCGATCTGAAAGACGATCTGCAGATACTGGTTGAAATGGCCCATTTGACCGGTGGCAAAATTTCCACCGCAGACGAAGTTGATTTAGCACAATGGCTGGCTTTCCACGGTTACTTGATACCTCACCATGCCGCCGACGTTTCCCGGTTACTGGCATTCATGCAAGCCGCCCCTCCTGCAAGCCCAGAGTTGAGCAACTATTGGGAAATGATAAAGACTGGAGAAGGCAACTCGGCGACGCTTTCTGCAACTGAGCGCAGTGAGTTCCGCAAACTCATCGCCAGTTACATCAAGGATCAATCGTTACTGGAGCATTTGTCGGAGAGCATTTTTGGCGGACGAACTACGCCCTTCACACGTGCCGAGGCTGAGGACATTATTAAGGCACTTGTTTCCAGCCCCATCGCTGCTGACTGGGCCGACGCTTACGTACGGGATCTTGGCTGGTACGGCGCGCGCGACAACCAACCGCAATCGGAAACGTCGCGCAAGCAGGTTGTCCTGACTTCGCTGCTGCTCAATCTTCATCCTCAAGTTGGCGAAGATGTACCGCGAAATCATGTTGCCGGTTTCGATTTGTATGCTGCCAAGCATATGGAAAAATCCTTCGCCGAGATTCAAACCGATTTCGAGAATCACCTGATCGAGCATCACAGGGTGAGTAAAAAGAATGCAGCATTGGCCGCTCACTTACTGCTGGCGGAGCCTGCGCCGGAATTTCTGGTCAAAGGTCTACCTGCCACCCTGCTAGTGGGAACGCCGCAATGCGTGGAATTTTGTCGAATCGTGGCGGTGCAAGAAATCATAGCGCCAGGCTCGACTCGATCCATGACTTACGCGCAATTGCAGCAACTTTCGACACTGGAACCAGTGACCGAATCACGCAAGTTGCTCGACGCTTTGGCCGCCGTGGATCCTGTGATTGATTGGGCAGTGCTCAACAAAATCGTCACGCCTGATGACGTCGAAAAATCAGTCACTGACTCACTGACAGTCGCCACGGACGCCTACGCCCGACATGCGAGGACGCTTGCCGAAAACGCTGAAACACTGACGCGTCAACTGCCAACCCGCAAAAGCGTCGCACTGGATATCCTCAAGCAGGTCGCCAAGGGCTGCACTTATCTTGAAAGCGACGTCCTTCAGCAAACGCGCAATCGACCGCTGGAAGACGCTTACATTTCGCTAAAAATGTCACCTGTCGAGTTGCATATGTCCAACGATCTGGCGACCGGCAATTGGGATTTGAAAAAAGGGGAAAGCATCTATACAGCGTTCCCCAACATGCGCCGTAATCTGGTTTCTCCCGACGATGAGTTCTACCGTCAGTTCAATCGGGCCTATCTGGCGCATGCGCAAGCGATGAATACGCATTTGAAGCAAGCATTTACTTCAATGCCATTGCTCGACCGGATTCGATTGCTCAAGGGCAAGGTGACGATGTTCACCGTCAGGCCCTCGGTCGCCAGACTCCAATCGATTACCGGTATCTCCGCCAATCCTATCGCGGCGACCCTTGACGCCATTCTGAAAACGACTGAGCGCAAACCGACGGAAAGTCATAAAGAAATAGATGAAGCAAAGGGTCGCTACGGCGTAGTGGTCTGCAGCGAGTTCGAAGGCCGGGTGACCTGTTACGAATTATTCACGCTGCACGGCGTCTGTCGCGAAAACACCGAGTTGGCCAAGCTTGTGCAAAGGGAAAACCTGTTGAGCGCTCCCGCTCGCAGCAATGAGACGAATTACTCTGCGCCTGCGAAAATTCATCAACTGCCGATGAACATCGAGTGTTATACCCATGGTGTAACGCCCGGTCTCGTGGACGTCAGTTCGGGGGTGATCGACAAAGTTGCCGAGTTGTCAGCCGTCGCGCCGCTGGAGCCAATAAATGGGTACTACCAGAGTTTCTACTCGACAGAGTTCGACCGTCTGGTGAACTTCGTACTCAAGCACAGACCCGTCGCGACTTACGATGAGTTGGTTAAAGAGTGCTGGGGCCAGACCCGGCTTGAAGCATTGCGTGCAAAACGGGAAAAGGACCTGGACACGCTCCTCAACTTTGTCGTGCCCTTCAAGTCATGCATCGAAGATCTCGGTTCAGGCGACATCGAGCGACAATTGGACGGAGCCAAGGCGTGCACGCTGGAAGCCGCGATGACCGTTCTGTTAGTGGTCGGAGCCATCGCAAAGATTGCCAGCCTGGCCGCCACGAGCATGAGTATCGCCACCAAGGCCAGCAAGATAGCTTCCACAGGCGCTGGATTGGTCAGCAACTTGCTCAATCCGCTGGATGGCGCAACCGATTTGCTTGTGAATGGTGCCAAACTTTTGCGCAAAGGTTGGCACAGCGGTGTGGCTGCACTCGAAAACGCTATTTACGATGCACGCAAATGGTCGGGAAAGACGCCCTATCACGCACTTTCGAAGGCTGTCGATCCAGACACTATCCGCCTGGGCATCCGACAAACTGCGCAAGAATCCGCAGACGTGTTCCAGGTTTGGGGCATACGCCACAGTGATGAATGGTACGCGTTGAACCGTTTGGGCGAACCATGGGGAGCCAAAATGGACAGTCTGAATTACAAGTTCAAACTGCCTTCCCTACCTTGGCGCAAGCTCATGCCAAAAAGTTACACCCAACGGTATTTGAAAAAAGCAATCCCCGCCGCCAAAACCAAACTCAACAATGCCATCGCCTTGTTGGGCGACTCGGAATGGGAATTCGAAGTTCGCAAGATTCTTACTTATTTGTTTGGCACTGGGTCTGACGAAGCCGTAAAGCACATCGGGTCGAGACTGCAGGCAATGCGCAAGGATCTGGATGCTTTCACGCTCGCCAACGTATCATTCAAAAGGACCGATGTGCCTGCGGTGGCAGCCTTGCATGTGCCCGATTACAAACGATGGAAAAAGGCAGTCGTCAAGGGCACCGTACATCAGGAATCAATCAAAAGGTTCATCAAGATTTTTCCGGAACATCTGGATGATCTATATCGCACATCCAAATACGACGAAACCCGGATAGCGGATGTTCTGATCCATGAGATGTCCCATGGCGCACCCGGCACACTCGATCTGTATTACGGAAAGACCCTGGAACACGCGCAAACCGATGTGGCTTCCCTGATTGATCTCGCACGAAACCCGCGCATGGTCGATCCGACGTTCTCAAATCCTTACAGAACAGTGAGCACGGACAGCTTCACCCATCTGCATCAGTTTGATTCCATTCGTCCGAGTCTTCCGACTTTGATTCAGAAGCACCCGGCTCTGTACAACGCAGAATCTTACGAAGTAGCGGTTTCTTTGATTAATCAAATCAAATCCGATCCAGCTGGATTTGGCATAAACATGTCGACCATCGAATCAGCGCTGAAAAATTCCGCAGCCGAACCATTCCTCGGCACTCTGGGCCTCAACCTGGGCAAAGCGTAGGTCGTACCTGTATTTCCGCCACCGGGCCTGATTGATAACCGGGTGCAAGCAACCACCACTGTGGTTTAATTGCGCCCGTTTTTCGCCCCCGCTTTGCTGCATAGGATCACCGCTAATGACTCAGCCCGTCACCAAAGTCCTGGTCATCGGATATGTCTGGCCCGAACCGCGCTCGTCCGCCGCCAGTGGCCACGTCATGCAGATCCTCGAAACGTTTTTGCAACAGGGTTGGGACATCACCTTCAGCAGCCCCGCCGGCCCCGGCGAGCATAAAGCGGATCTGGCAGTGCTGGGTATTCGCGAAGTATCCATTGAACTCAACAACAGCAGTTTCGACGTGTTCATCAGTGAACTGGCGCCGGATATTGTGCTGTTCGACCAGTTCATGATGGAGGAGCAGTTCGGCTGGCGGGTTGAGAAGCACTGCCCCGAAGCCCTGCGTGTGCTCGAAACCTCCGACCTGCAGAGCCTGCGGCATGCCCGCCATCAGCGGCTCAAGGATCGCCTGAAAGCCAACAGCGATCAGGATGACTTCAGCGAGCTGTTTGCGCCTGCACTGCGCGAAGAGTTTGAATTGATGGCCGATACAGATCTGGCCAAACGTGAAATCGCGGCGTTGTACCGTTGCGATCTGAACCTGATGATCTCCGAAGTTGAAATCGAGTTGCTGGTCGAGCAATTCGGCTTGCCGCGTCAGTTGTTGCATTGGTGTCCACTGATGGTTGAACTCCCTTCGGCACCCGCGCGGGCATTTGCCGATCGCGAGCATTTCCTGAGCATCGGCAACTTCCGTCACGCGCCCAACTGGGATGCCGTGCTGTGGATGAAAACCACGGTCTGGCCACTCATTCGTCAACAATTGCCGGATGCGCATTTGCATATCTATGGCGCCTACACGCCGCCCAAGGCCACGGCTTTGCACAACGCCGCGCAGGGTTTTCACATCATGAACTGGGCCGAAGATGCGTTGCAGGTCATGTCGGCTGCACGGGTGTGCCTGGCGCCGTTGCGTTTCGGGGCCGGGATCAAGGGCAAACTGGTTGATGCGATGCTGTGCGGCACCCCAAGTGTCACGACGCCGATCGGCGCCGAAGGCATGTATGGCGACCACCCTTGGCCTGGCGCTGTCGCACACAACGCATGTGATATCGCCGACAGTGCCGTTCGGTTGTATAAGGATCAAACACTTTGGCAAGCGGCTCAGCAGGCAGGAACCATGTTGCTCAGCGAGCGCTATCAATACGCTGTACACGGTCAGGCACTTATTGAAAAACTGCGCTATTGCCAGCAGCATTTACAAATACTTAGAACCAGCAATTTTACCGGAAGCATGTTGCGCCACCATTTTCATAAAAGCACTCAATACATGTCGCAGTGGATTGAAGCAAAAAACCGCCATTCACCTACTGACTGAATAGATAACTTTACCCCGTACACGACTTGCATTAAAACAAGCATTGGCCAAACAAGTATTAAGCACTATAAACATCCTGCGCGCACAACTTAAATACTACTTAACGCAGGATAAACAAATGAATAACACCCAGCATGAAACCTCGCCTCTTCATCGGTGGATGGCCGCAACTCCACAAATCAACAACTTGTCACTGTTCGAACTGACCATACCAGGAGCCCATAATGCCGGCTGTGACTGGAAAGCCTCTTACGCATTGTTCCCAGGCAAAAACCTGACTGCATGCCAGGATGATTCTTTCTATTCACAACTCCATCTTGGCGCCAGAGCTCTGGATGTTCGACTGGTTTACAATGCCAAAGCACAAGGCTTTAATCAGTTTCGCTTTCAGCACAACGGGTTCCTTTCTTCTCGAAACCTTGAAGACCTTGTACGAGACGTCAACAAGTTTCTTGAGGACAATCCGGAAGAATTCATCATTCTGGACTTTCATAAACTGGAGAAAGGTGACGCCGAATTCAATCACGCCAAATTCAGGGATCTGATGCTCGAACATCTCGGCAAACGGATGATTCCTTCTCACAATATACATATGACGCTGGGGCAACTGAAACAAGCAAGCCCCCTGCAACGCATTCTGGTAGCGGCGTCCATGACGTGGGACACAAACGACAACAGGTTCAACTCGCCGATCGGCCACAAATGGATCGGTGAAAAAATCGTTACCACCAGTGATCTGCACGGCTACATTACAAAAGTGATGAGCGAACCTATGAGCAGGCTACGCCTCTGGTCTTTATCAGCGACGACTTTTAGTATTGGTCCCCAGCGAATTCTCAATGATCTGGACAACTGGTTCTCCCCTGCCAGATCGGACTGGGCCCAAAAGTGCAACATCATCAATTTCGACTTCATTAAAGACTCGAACATCGTGTTCTATTGCCAATCGGCCAACATTGACAAAGCCAATAAGAAATCGCTGATAGCACCTCGTGTGCAAGCAGATTAAGTTCACTGTGTGAGCACTCCTTTACGAATTGATGGACGACCAAACGGGTCGTCCATCCTCTAATGCCATTACGATTTCCAGTATGTCCACACAGGATTCAGCAAATGCATGATCTTGACCTTCAACACTTCCAGCCCAATCGATGGATGGCCGCCACACCGCAACTCGATAACTTGTCATTATTCGAGATGACTTTACCGGGCACGCATAATGCCGGTTGTGATTGGGAGGCCTCTTACAACCCCTCGATCGCCGCAAACTGGGCGGTCTGCCAGGATGTGCCTTTTTATTCCCAGCTCAATCGCGGTGCCAGGGCACTTGATCTGCGATTGGTGTATGACAGCCACGCCACAGGGCTGGCGAAATTCCGATTCTTTCATGACAAGGTCTGGTCATCGCGCACATTGGAAGATCTCATTCGTGATCTCAAAGGTTTTCTCGAGCGCAGTTACGATGAATTTATCGTCCTTGACTTTCACGAGTTAAGGGACGGTGACACGCCCTTCGACTTCAAGTACTTCAACGACGTGATGTTGCAACATCTCGGCGAGTACATAATCCCTGAAAAAAACAAACATCTGAGCCTCGGCGAATTGAAGAACATCAGCCGAATGCAACGTTTGCTGGTGGCAACCCCCTCTCATTCCAACATCGACGGGCAGTGGTTTTGCCACCAGGTGATTCATAAGTGGGCGGGTAACGCCTATGTTCTGGAAACCCTGTTGCCGACGTTTACGCTACAAAACTACCTGACCGAGGTGATGAAGAGGCCGCCTTCGAGAACCCTGCTGTGGTCGCTTTCGGCAGCCATCTGGAATGCAACCGGCCCTCAACGGATTTATGAAAAGCTCGACGCCTGGTTTGATCCGGCGAACAGTGATTGGGCGCAAAACTGCAACATCATCAATTTCGACTTCATTAAAAATTCGAACATCGTGTTGTTTTGCCAGCAAGCCAATCTGCAGAAAGCGATTGCGAAGTCCACGGCAACGCTTCACCTGCAGCACGTTGGCTGAACCTGCGCAACGGATGTCCATCGCGGCAAACTGGCGCACGGCAGGACAAACGAGGCATGATCGCAAGGCTCCTACGAAAAGAAGCTACCCGCCATGACCCGAACTGCCCGCGTGACCGACCCTTCATACGAGTTGATGGATGACCACAACGGGTTGTCCATCATCTACCGCCAGCATGGTTTCCCCTGCCCACTGGTGCGCTGGCATTTCCACAAGGAATACGAACTGCATCTGATCGTCGCCAGCTCTGGCAAAGTGTTCATAGGCGACTACATCGGCAACTTCTATCCCGAGACCCTGTTTCTGACGGGTCCCAATCTGCCGCACAACTGGATCAGCCAGGTGGCCGAAGACGAAGTGGTGGAAAAGCGCGACATGCTCGTCAATTTTACCGATGAGTTGTTCGAGAGCGGCCATCAGGTATTCGCTGAACTCCGAACGCTTGCACCGCTCTTGGAGCGCGCTCAGTACGGCATCGAATTCCGCTGCAAGCGTACGATCCGTCAAGCCATGACGTTGATGCAGCGTATCGCCGATACTCAAGGCATCACCCGGCTCGGGCACTTCTTCATCCTGATGGAGTTGCTCGCCGCCAGCGATGATTTCCAGTTGTTGTCCGGCGCCACCACGCCGCAACTGGCCGATGAACACAACATCGATCGCACCAACCGCGCCGTTGATTACATCTTCAGCCACTACGCCCGGGATATTTCGCTGGAAGAAGTCGCCGAGCATCTGGGCATGACGCCGACGTATTTCAGTCGCGTGTTCAAACAGGCGACCGGGCGCAACTTCATCGAATTCGTCAATCGTTTGCGCATCAGTAAGTCCTGCGAACTGCTGGCGGACGGCGATAAACCGGTGACCGATGTGTGCTTTGAGTCGGGTTTCAACAATATTTCCAACTTCAATCGGCGCTTCCAACAGCTCAAGGGCATGACGCCTTCACACTATCGGCGCCTCGCTGTACAACGCCTCACCGAACAAAATCATATTTAAAGCCAAGATCAAAAGATCGCAGCCTTCGGCAGCTCCTACACCGATCCCTGTAGGAGCTGCCGAAGGCTGCGATCTTTTGATTTGTGCTTTGAACACCCTGAAAACCTGTACACATTCGATAGCTCAGTTTCGCTGTAAACCCCTTCCCTGTGTTTCTTCACGCAAAGCTCAGTGCAAAAAAGTATTGATAAAAGTGCGATGGATGATTTGTCAGTCTGTCGATTGAAGGCTGTAATCAGTGCACATTCTTCCTGCACAGGAAGACACAAAAACAATAACTGTCCTTCTGCCCCCTCTGGGTTCAGAAAAGGAGTGCACGATGCAACCCACTGCAAAAGCTCTGCTTGCCCTCACCTGCATGACCCTCAGCAGCGTCAGCCTTGGCGCCCAGACCCTGACCATCGCCACCGTCAACAACAGCGACATGATCCGCATGCAAAAACTCTCGAAAACCTTCGAGACCGAGCATCCGGACATCAAGCTCAATTGGGTGGTGCTGGAAGAGAACGTCCTGCGCCAGCGCCTGACCACCGACATCGCCACCCAGGGTGGCCAGTTCGATGTGTTGACCATCGGCATGTACGAAGCGGCACTGTGGGGCGGCAAGGGTTGGCTGGAACCGATGAAGGATCTGCCGGCCAGTTACGCCCTCGACGATGTATTCCCGTCAGTGCGAGAAGGCCTGTCGGTCAAGGGTTCGCTCTACGCCCTGCCGTTCTATGCCGAAAGCTCGATCACCTATTACCGCACCGACCTGTTCAAGGATGCCGGCCTGACCATGCCCGAGCGTCCGACCTGGGAACAGATCGCAGGCTTCGCCGAAAAACTCACCAACAAGGATAAGGAACAGTACGGCATCTGCCTGCGTGGCAAGGCTGGCTGGGGCGAGAACATGGCGTTGGTCACCACGGTCGCCAAC
This sequence comes from Pseudomonas sp. LBUM1652, assembly GCF_059716105.1. NCBI lineage: Bacteria > Pseudomonadati > Pseudomonadota > Gammaproteobacteria > Pseudomonadales > Pseudomonadaceae > Pseudomonas > Pseudomonas sp. LBUM1652. The sequence goes on from NZ_CP166804.1 coordinate 3,387,427, forward strand.
GCCTATGGCGCACGCTGGTTCGATGAGCAGTGGAAGCCGGAATTCAGCGGCCCCGAGTGGAAGAACGCGCTGAATTTCTACGTCAACACCATGAAAAAATCCGGCCCGCCGGGAGCTTCCAGCAACGGCTTCAACGAGAACCTCGCCCTGTTCAACAGCGGCAAGTGCGCGATCTGGGTTGACGCTTCCGTCGCCGGCTCATTCGTGACCGACAAGACCCAGAGCAAGGTCGCCGATCACGTCGGCTTCACCTTCGCACCGCATCAGGTCACAGATAAAGGTTCGGCGTGGCTGTATTCCTGGGCGCTGGCGATTCCTGCCAGCTCCAAGGCCAAGGATGCGGCAAAAGAGTTCAGCGCCTGGGCGACTTCCAAGGAATACGGTGAACTGGTGGCCAAAACCGACGGCATCGCCAACGTACCGCCAGGCACTCGCGCCTCGACTTACAGCGACGCCTACATGAGCGCTGCGCCGTTCGCCAAGGTGACCCTCGAGTCGTTGAAAGCTGCAGACCCGAGCAAACCGACGCTGAAACCGGTGCCTTACATCGGCATTCAACTGGTGACCATTCCTGAATTCCAGGGGATCGGCACCCAGGTCGGCAAGTCCTTCTCGGCAGCGCTGATCGGCCAGACCACGGTCGACCAGGCGCTCACCGCCGCGCAGCAAACCACCGAACGCGAGATGAAGCGCGCCGGTTATCCCAAGTAACCCGTAAAGCTCGCTCCTGCCTCCTGTGGGAGCGAGCCTGCTCGCGAAGGCGTCTTTCCAGCCAATACACATGGCACTGACCCACCGCTTTCGCGAGCAGGCTCGCTCCCACATGGGATCTCCATAGGTCTGTATGACTCGGTTGTGATCACCATGAATACTTCAACTGCCAAAGCCCACATCGACCTCGCCAAGCCACAGCGCAAAAACCGCGTAGCCAATCCCGGCTGGTTTCTGGTCAGCCCTTCGGTGGCCCTGCTGCTGCTGTGGATGATCGTGCCACTGGGCATGACCCTTTACTTTTCGATGATCCGCTACAACCTGCTCAACCCTGGCGAAAACGAGTTCGTCGGGTTTGAGAACTTCTCCTACTTCCTGACCGACTCGGGCTTCATGCCCGGCGCCACCAATACGCTGTTGCTGGTCGGCAGTGTGCTGCTGATCAGCGTGGTGTTGGGCGTGTTGATCAGCGCACTGCTGGAGGCCAGTGAATTCCTTGGTCGCGGCATCGTGCGGGTCATGCTGATCTCGCCGTTTTTCATCATGCCCACGGTCGGCGCGCTGATCTGGAAAAACCTGATCTTCCATCCGGTGTCCGGGATCCTCGCCTACATCTGGAAACTGTTCGGCGCGCAACCGGTGGACTGGCTGGCGCACTACCCGCTGCTGTCGATCATCATCATTGTCTCGTGGCAATGGCTGCCCTTCGCGATCCTGATCCTGATGACCGCCATGCAGTCCCTCGACCAGGAACAGAAAGAAGCCGCGCGCCTGGATGGCGCAGGCCCGATCGCGATCTTCTGGCACCTGACCCTGCCGCATCTGGCCCGGCCGATTGCCGTGGTGGTGATGATCGAAACAATCTTCCTGCTGTCGGTGTTTGCCGAGATTTTCACCACCACCAACGGCGGCCCCGGCTACGCCTCGACCAACCTCGCCTACCTGATCTACAACCAGGCGCTGGTGCAGTTCGACGTCGGCATGGCGTCGGCGGGCGGCTTGATTGCCGTGGTCATCGCCAACATCGCCGCGATCATTCTGGTGCGGATGATCGGCAAAAACCTGACTGACAAAGCCTGAGGCCCGCCATGACTCTTCAACAATCCCGCCGGCTGCAAAGCCTGCTGCTCGGCACCTTGGCCTGGGCCATCGCGATCGTGATTTTCTTCCCGATCTTCTGGATGGTGATGACCAGTTTCAAAACCGAAATCGACGCCTTCGCCACGCCGCCGCAGTTCATCTTCACGCCGACGCTGGAGAACTACCTGCACATCAACGAGCGCAGCGACTACTTCAGCTTTGCCTGGAACTCGGTGGTGATTTCCTTCAGCGCCACAGCTCTGTGCCTGCTGATCGCAGTGCCGGCGGCCTATTCGATGGCGTTCTACGAAACCCAGCGCACCAAAGGCACGCTGCTGTGGATGCTGTCGACCAAGATGTTGCCGCCAGTGGGCGTGCTGATGCCGATCTACTTGCTGGCCAAGAGTTTCGGCCTGCTCGACACGCGCATTTCACTGATCGTGATCTACACGCTGATCAACCTGCCGATCGTGGTCTGGATGATTTACACCTACTTCAAGGACATCCCCAAAGACATCCTCGAAGCCGCCCGCCTCGACGGCGCCACGCTGTGGCAGGAAATGGTTCGCGTACTGCTGCCGATCGCCAAGGGTGGCCTTGCCTCGACCGTGCTGCTGTCGCTGATCCTGTGCTGGAACGAGGCCTTCTGGTCGCTGAACCTGACCTCCTCGAAAGCCGCGCCGCTGACCGCGCTGATCGCCTCGTATTCAAGTCCCGAAGGATTGTTCTGGGCCAAGTTGTCGGCGGTGTCGACCCTGGCCTGTGCGCCGATCCTGATCTTCGGCTGGATCAGCCAGAAACAACTGGTGCGCGGCCTGTCGTTCGGCGCCGTGAAATAGCCCTCAAAGAATAAGCACAAAAGGAGCGCCACCATGGCCAACCTGAAAATCAAGAATCTGCAAAAAGGCTTCGAAGGTTTTTCCATCATCAAGGGCATCGACCTTGAGGTGAACGATAAGGAATTCGTGGTCTTCGTCGGCCCGTCCGGCTGCGGCAAATCCACCCTGCTGCGCCTGATCGCCGGCCTGGAAGAAGTCAGCGGCGGCACCATCGAACTCGATGGCCGCGACATCACTGAAGTCAGCCCGGCCAAGCGCGATCTGGCGATGGTGTTCCAGACTTACGCGCTGTATCCGCACATGACCGTGAAAAAGAACATGTCGTTCGCCCTCGATCTGGCCGGCGTACCGAAAGCCGAGGTTGAGAAAAAAGTCGGCGAAGCCGCACGCATTCTTGAACTGGGGCCGATGCTTGAGCGCAAACCGAAGCAGCTCTCTGGTGGTCAGCGCCAGCGTGTCGCCATCGGCCGCGCGATTGTGCGCAACCCGAAAATCTTCCTGTTCGACGAACCGCTGTCCAACCTCGACGCCGCACTGCGGGTGCAAATGCGTCTGGAACTGCTGCGCCTGCACAAGGACCTGCAAGCGACCATGATCTACGTGACCCACGATCAGGTCGAAGCGATGACCATGGCTGACAAAGTCGTGGTGCTCAATGGCGGCAAAATCGAACAAGTCGGCTCGCCGCTGGACCTGTATCACAACCCGGCCAACCTGTTCGTCGCCGGGTTTCTCGGCACGCCGAAGATGGGCTTCCTCAAGGGCAAGATCGCCCGGGTCGATGGCCAAACCTGCGAAGTCGCACTGGACGCCGGCACCCGCATCACCCTGCCCTTCAACGCCGCCAACCTGGCCGTCGGCAGCGCCGTGACTCTGGGCATTCGCCCGGAGCATCTGGAACTGGCGCAACCGGGGGACTGCACCCTGCAAGTCACCGCCGATGTCAGCGAACGGCTGGGCAGCGACACCTTCTGCCACGTCAAGACCAACGCCGGCGAAGCGCTGACCATGCGCGTGCGCGGTGACCTGGCCAGCCGTTATGGCGAGCAACTGAACCTGTATCTGGACGCCGCCCACTGCCACTTGTTCGATGCCGAAGGTGTGGCACTGACCCGTCCGCTGCGTGCTGCGGCCTGATTTTTCGAGACTTGCCCAATGAACCTGAATAAACAAAACCTCAACCGCCTCGCCGCCGAAGTGAAACTGCCGGCCTACAGCCTCAGCGACACCCGTCAGGGCATCGCGCACATCGGCGTCGGCGGTTTCCATCGCGCGCATCAGGCGCATTACACCGATGCCTTGATGAATACCGGCGAAGCGCTGGACTGGGCGATTTGCGGGGTTGGCCTGCGCGCTGAAGATCGCCGCGCCCGCGACGATCTAAAGGAACAGGATTACCTGTTCACCCTGTTTGAACTGGGTGACAGCGACGACACCGAAGTGCGCGTGATCGGCGCGATTCGCGACATGCTGCTGGCCGAAGACAGCGCTCAGGCGTTGATCGACAAACTCGCCGATCCGCAGATCCGCATCGTCTCGCTGACCATCACCGAGGGCGGCTATTGCATCGACGACAGCAACGGCGAATTCATGGCGCATCTGCCGCAGATTCAGCATGACCTTGCCAATCCCGATGCACCAAAAACCGTGTTCGGCTTTTTGTGCGCGGCCCTGGAAAAACGTCGGGCGGCGGGCATTCCGGCCTTCACCGTAATGTCCTGCGATAACCTGCCGCACAACGGCGCCGTGACCCGCAAGGCATTGCTGGCATTCGCCACGCTGCGCAATAGCGACCTGTGCAGCTGGATCGACGCCAACGTCAGTTTCCCCAACGCCATGGTCGACCGCATCACGCCGATGACCAGCACCGCGCATCGCCTGCAACTGGCCGACAAACACGGCGTAGACGACGCATGGCCGGTGGTTTGCGAACCGTTTGTGCAGTGGGTGCTGGAGGACAAATTCGTCAACGGTCGCCCGGCCTGGGAAAAGGTCGGCGTGCAGTTCACCGACGACGTTTCGCCGTATGAAGAGATGAAGATCAAACTGCTCAACGGCAGCCATCTGGCGCTGACGTATCTGGGCTTTTTGAAGGGCTATCGCTTTGTCCACGAGACCATGAATGACCCGTTGTTCGTGCGTTACATGCGCGCTTACATGGATCTGGATGTCACGCCGCAACTGGCACCGGTGCCGGGCATCGATTTGACCGAGTACAAGAACACGCTGGTGGCGCGGTTTTCCAATCAGGCGATTGCCGATCAACTTGAGCGAGTGTGTTCGGATGGTTCGTCGAAGTTTCCCAAGTTCACCATTCCGACCATCAATCGGTTGATTGCCGATGGCCAGGAAACCAAACGCGCGGCGTTGGTGGTCGCGGCCTGGGCGCTTTACTTGAAAGGCGTGGATGAGAATGGCGATACGTATTCGATTCCGGATCCTCGGGCGGCGTTTTGTCAGGCGTTGGTGGCGGATGATGCGTTGATTACCCAGCGGTTGCTTGGGGTTGAAGAGATTTTTGGCACGGCGATTGCTCAGTCGGCAGAGTTTGTGGCGGCGTTCGAGTGGTGCTGTGACAGCTTGCGCGAGGTGGGGGTTTCGCAGACTCTGGAGCGGGTTCTGGTTTGAGTGATGCGGTGACTTTAATGACCCATTCGCGAGCAGGCTCGCTCCCACATTTTGAAATGCGTCCCCCTGTGGGAGCGAGCCTGCTCGCGAATCGCTTCACCGCGAAAGACCTGATCCCCTGAGGATATCCCAGTGACAACCCGACAACTCTTCCTCGGCATCGACTGCGGCACCCAAGGCACCAAAGCGATCATCCTCGATGCCGCCAGCGGTCAGGTGCTCGGCCAAGGCGCCGCCGCGCACACCATGATCAGCGGCGCCAACGGCCGCCGCGAACAAGCCACGCAACAATGGCTGGAAGCCTTCGCACTCGCCACCCGTCAGGCACTGTTGGCGGCGAATGTCGACGGCCAGTCAATCCTGGGCATCGGCGTATCCGGCCAGCAACACGGCCTGGTTTTGCTCGACGATCAAGGCGAAGTCCTGCGCCCGGCCAAGCTCTGGTGCGACACCGAAACCAGCGCCGAAAACGATCGACTGCTCAGCCATCTGGGCGGTGAAGCAGGTTCGCTGGAACGCCTCGGCGTGGTCATTGCACCGGGTTACACGGTGTCGAAACTGCTGTGGACCAAAGAGCAGCATCCGGAGGTGTTTTCGCGCATCGTCCGCATCCTGCTGCCCCACGACTACCTCAATTTCTGGCTCACCGGCCGTTCGTGCAGTGAATACGGCGACGCCTCCGGCACCGGCTATTTCAACGTGCGCACCCGTCAGTGGGATTTGCAGCTGCTGCGCGACATCGACGCCAGCGGTCGCCTGCAAGCCGCGTTGCCTGAGTTGATCGATGCGCATGAAGCCGTGGGCACGATCCTGCCGGCCATCGCCGAACACCTCGGCATCAACCGCAACGCACTGGTCGCAAGCGGCGGCGGCGACAACATGATGGGCGCCATCGGCACCGGCAATATTCAACCCGGTGCGATCACCATGAGCCTCGGCTCTTCCGGCACCGTCTACGCCTACGCCGACGCGCCGAAAGTCAGCCCGGACGCCTCGGTCGCGACCTTCTGCTCCTCCAGCGGCGGCTGGCTCCCGCTGATCTGCACGATGAACTTGACCAACGCCACGGGCGCGATTCGCGACCTGTTCGACCTCGATCTCGAGCAATTCAACGACCTCGTCGCTCAGGCACCGATTGGCGCCGAAGGCGTGAGCATGCTGCCGTTCCTCAACGGTGAGCGCGTCCCCGCCCTGCCCCATGCCACCGGCAGCCTGCACGGTTTGACGCTGGATAACCTGACCCAGGCCAATCTGTGCCGCGCCGCCGTCGAAGGCACGACCTTCGGCCTGCGTTATGGACTGGATTTGCTCCGTCAGAATGGTTTACAAAGCCGCAGCATTTGCCTGATCGGCGGCGGTTCGAAAAGCGCGGTGTGGCGACAGATCGTCGCCGACATCATGAACACGCCGGTGATCTGCACTGAACAAAGCGAAGCTGCCGCCCTTGGCGCAGCGATTCAAGCAGCGTGGTGCAAGTCATGGTCGAACGGTCACGAGGACACACTGGCCGACCTGTGCCAGCGCTGCGTGAAGCTCGACCTGAACAGTGAAACCCTGCCGGTCGCCGCCAATGTCGCGGCGTTTCAGCAGGCTTATGAACGCTATCAACAGCATGTCGCAACCCTATAAAGAGCAAACAATTATGTATTTGGTGTGTGGCGAAGCCCTGTTTGATTTTTTCAGCGAAGACGACGTCAGCGGTCTGGTATCGAAAGTGAATTTCAAGGCGATTGCCGGCGGCTCGCCGTTCAACGTCGCCGTGGGTTTGCGCCGTTTGGGCGTGGATTCAGCCTTGTTCGCCGGCCTGTCCACCGACTACCTCGGCCGCCGCTTGCAGCAAGTGCTTAAGGAAGAAGGCGTACGCCCGGACTTTCTGGTGGATTTCGCCGCGCCGACCACTCTGGCGATGGTCGCTGTCGGTGCCAACGGCTCGCCGCATTACAGCTTTCGCGGTGAAGGCTGTGCGGATCGGCAGCTGAATCCAAGCCATCTGCCGTCGCTGGGCGACGAGGTGCGCGGCTTGCACATCGGTTCGTATTCATTGGTGGTGCAGCCGATTGCCGACACCCTGCTCGCCTTGGTCCAGCGTGAAAGCGGCAAACGCCTGATCACCCTCGATCCCAACGTACGCCTCAATCCCGAGCCGAATATCGACTTGTGGCGCGAGCGAATCGCCACGCTGGTGCAACTGGCGGATCTGATCAAAGTCAGCGACGAAGACTTGAGCCTGCTCTATCCCGAACAGGATCCGCAGCGCGTCATCGACGGCTGGCTGGAACATCGCTGCCAAGTCGTTTTCCTCACTCGCGGTGGCGAAGGCGCGACCGTGTTCAGTCGCGCCCATGGCTCATGGTCGGTGCCAGCCTGCTCGGTGAAGATCGCCGATACCGTCGGTGCCGGCGACACCTTCCAGGCCGCGCTGATCACTTGGCTGACCGAGCACGGTCTGGACTCGGTTGATGGCGTGCAGCAACTCGGTCGCGAGCAAATCGACGGCATGCTCAAGTTCGCCGTGCAAGCCGCAGCGCTGACGTGCAGCAAGACCGGTCCGGATTTGCCCTATCGTCACCAATTGACCTGAGCGCGTAGACTGTCGCCCTTTTTCGCGCATGACGGATGACGGCTTTTGAATTCAGGGCAAACAGTTGGACTACTGGCACTCGCGGCGCTGTTGACGGGTTGCGGCACCTCGCCGCCCCGTTCGCCGGAAAACATCTGCGAGATCTTCCGGGAGAAAAGTGACTGGTACGACGCTGCGCAAGTCACGCAAAAGCGCTGGGGGGTGCCGATTCAGGTGCCGTTCGCGATCATGTATCAGGAATCCGGCTACCGTTACGACGCCAAGACCCCGCGTAAATACCTGCTCTGGGTAATTCCGTGGGGCCGGGTGTCGACCGCTTCGGGTTATGCCCAGGCCAAGGATGAAGTCTGGTCTGACTATCAGAAAAGCACCGGCAGAAACTGGGCAGACCGCGAAGACTTCGACGACGCCATCGACTTCGTCGGCTGGTACATGGACAAAACCACGTCGATCAATGGCGTCTACAAATACGACGCCTATGGCCAGTACCTCAACTACCACGAAGGCTGGGGCGGCTATCGCAACAAGACTTACGCCGCCAAAGCCTGGCTGATGCCGACGGCGCGCAAGGTGCAGAATCGCTCCGACATGTATGCCCAGCAATATGCCGGGTGCAAGGAAGATTTGAATCGCGGGTTCTGGAGCCGGTTCTGGCATTGGCTATAACACGGCCCCCTGTAGGAGCTGCCGCAGGCTGCGATCTTTTGACTTTGATTTTCACAAACAAGATCAAAAGATCGCAGCCTGCGGCAGCTCCTACATAGGGTTGGTGTGTTAAGCCGTCCTCCTTGTGGGAGCTAGCCTGCTAGCGATAGCGTCCGTTCAGACGCAAAACGCCCAACGGCTTACAACACCGAAAAGTTGTAACTCACAATCAACCGGGTCTCATCCACATCCCGGGCAAACTTTTCATAGTTGGTGCGGTAAGTCGCATTACGCAAACGCACACTCACATCCTTGAACGTGCCGGTCTGAATCACGTACTTCAACTCACTGTCGCGTTCCCACTCTTTACCTTCCTGATCGCTGCCCAATACCTTGATGTGATCACCGTTCACATAGCGAGTGAGGAAACTCAGGCCATTGATGCCGATCGCCTTGAAGTCATAGTCATAACGCAACTGCCAGGAGCGTTCCTGCGCGGCGGCGAAATCGTTGACCTGCACATAGTTGACCAGATACGGGTTGCTGCCATCGAGGTACGGCATCGAGTTGTCGCCGTTCATGCGCTGCCAACCGCCACTGAACGTGTGGCCTCTGATGGCGTAAGACAGCATGCCGCTCAACGCGCGGTTATCGATGGAACCGGCCCGTTCTGCGCCGCTGTCGGCACTCTTGATCAGGCGTACATCGGCCTTTAATACACCGCCGCCCAAAGGCTGATTACCCAACAGCCCGACGAAGTGCTGACGATAGATGTCCTCAAGTTCCGCGTAGTGATACTGCGCGGTCAGGCGATCATTGATCTTGTAGTCGAAGCCGTACATGTCGAAATGGTCGGCAGTGGTGTTGCACGCGTAGCGCTTGTTCTTGCAGTGCACGCGGATGTCTTGCGAGTCGGTGGAATCACGCGCGGTGTACTTGTCCAGACGCGCCGCCATAAACGTCAGATCCTTCACTTCTTTTGAAGTCAACATCGCACCGTTGAACATCGTTGGAAGCAAACGCCCGTCGTTGTACTTGAGCAACGGCAGATCCGGCAGCAGTGCGCCGTATTTCAGCACCGTATCGGACACCCGCACTTTGGCGGTCAACCCCAGCTTCGCGTACTGATCCTTCGAACCGCGCGGGTCCTGCCCGCTGGACGGCAGCAACCCGCTGTTGCTGCTGTCGGCGCTGGAATCGAGCTTGAAGCCGAGCATGCCAAGCGCATCGATACCGAAACCCACGGTGCCTTCGGTGTAACCCGATTGCAGATTGAGAATGAAACCCTGAGCCGACTCTTCGCGCTTGGACGCGCCTTGATCGTTGGACGTGTGCCCATCACGGAAATCGCGGTTGAAATACACCGTGCGCGATTCGATTTTCGCCGTGCTGTCTTCAAGAAAACCGCTGGCCTGAACCGGCGCGGTAAAACCGGCGCACAACACAACGGCTCCGAAGCCCAATGACAGGCGCGGGGTGATGAGGGGAAATGGGGGACGCATCAAAAACTCCAACAATGCAGCGTTTGCGCACAGGCGCAATAAGCCAGAAAAATAGCTCCCGTCCCGGGTCAATACTGAGCCGAGAGGAAGTGAACACGCGGGGGTGAGTTGCAATGATGGCAGATGGCTTTGACGTGCTACAGGCGACTCTAGTCTGAAACTGACCGGCAATTCTTTAGCGCATGGCCAGTTGATTGCACCTGAACTTTTGTCGTAAAAATCCAGCAAACGCCCGGATTCATTAGAAAAAAAGGCCGGCCTAAGGGTTTTCCCTAGGGGTCAAGGGGCGCCTTCCTACGGCATTTGCGCCTTGAATGAGGCGGTTTAATCCTCCATCATCCGTCTCCTGCTTATTCAACGGACGGAATTCAAGGCATGCTGGACGCCAACGCAACCCACATCACCCTCACGCTCGAAGGTGCCAACGCCGACCTGCAAGTCCTTAGCTTCACCGGTCGCGAAGCCCTCAACGAACCGTTCCGTTTCGACCTCGAACTGGTCAGCGCCCGTCCCGACCTGAAACTCGAAGAGCTGTTGCACAAGCCCGGCGTCCTGACCTTCGGCGCCACTGGCGAAGGCAAGATCCATGGCCTGGTGTACCGCATCGAGCAAGGCGATTCCGGCAAGACCCTGACCCGCTACAGCATCAGCCTGGTGCCGCAACTGGCCTACCTGCGGCACAACCACGACCAGCAGATCTTCCAGCAACTGACCGTGCCAAAGATCATCGCCCGGGTGCTGGAGGATCGCGGCATTCTCGCCGACGCCTACAGCTTCCAACTCAGCGCCGAATACCCGGAACGCGATTACTGCGTGCAGTACGACGAATCCGACCTGCATTTCATCCAGCGCCTGTGTGAAGAGGAAGGCATCCACTTCCACTTCCAGCACAGCAGCAGCGGCCACAAACTGGTGTTCGGCGACGACCAGACCGTGTTCCGCAAACTCAAAGCTGTGAGCTACCAGCAAGACTCCGGCATGAGCGCCGACAAACCGGTGATCAAACGCTTCAACCTGCGTCTGGAAACCCGTACCACCCGCGTCAGCCGCCGCGACTACGACTTCGAAAAACCGAAGATCCTGCCCGAAGGCGCGGTCAAATCCGAGTTCGCCCCGGACCTTGAGGATTACGACTACCCCGGCCGCTTCACCACCCGCGAGCGCGGCAAGTTCCTCTCGACCCGCGCACTGGAACGCCATCGCAGCGACTACAAACTCGCCGAAGGCAAAGGTGACGAGCCGACCCTCACCAGCGGCCACTTCCTGACCCTCGCCGAACACCCGCGCGCCGAGTGGAACGATATGTGGTTGCTGCTGGAAGTCTTCCACGAAGGCAAACAACCGCAAGTGCTCGGCGAAAACGTCACCAGCGACGTCACCGACAACAAAAGCGATTTCCACCAGGGCTACCGCAACAGCTTCCTCGCCACCCCGTGGGACGCGCACTACCGCCCTGCCCTCGAACACCAGAAACCAAAAGTCCTCGGCAGCCAGACCGCCGTCGTCACCGGGCCCGCCGGCGAAGAAATCCACTGCGATCAATACGGCCGCATCAAAGTCCAGTTCCACTGGGACCGCGACGGCCAGGGCGACGACAAAACCACCTGCTGGATGCGCGTCGCCAGCGGCTGGGCTGGTGCAGCCTACGGCGGCCTCGCCATCCCGCGCATCGGCATGGAAGTCCTCGTCACCTTCCTCGAAGGCGACCCCGACCAGCCACTCGTCACCGGCTGCCTGTACCACAAGGAAAACGTCGTCCCCTACGACCTCCCGGCGAACAAAACCCGCAGCACCTTCAAAACCCTCAGCTCACCGGGCGGCAAGGGCTACAACGAATTCCGCATCGAAGACAAAAAAGGCGTCGAACAGATCTACATCCACGCCCAGCGCGACTGGGACGAAAACATCGAGCACGACCAGAAGATTCGTGTCGGCAATGAACGGCACGACACGGTTGAAGCCAACACCCTGAGCGAGTTCAAGGTTGAGGAACACCGGATTACCCATCTGGATCGCAAAAGCGAAATGCGTGCGGATGATCACCTGACGGTTGCGGTGACACAGCATGTGAAGGTGGGTACGGCGCAGTTTGTTGAGGCTGGGACGGAGATTCACTATCACGCTGGCGAAAAGGTTGTGATTGAGGGTGGCATGGAACTCACGGCCAAGGCTGGTGGGAGTTTTGTGAAGGTTGATGCGGGTGGTGTCACGATTAGTGGCGCTGAAGTGAAGGTTAATACCGGCGGTGCGCCGGGGGTTGGTACGCCGGCGGCACCGTTGCTGCCGGGGCCGATGAAGGTGGCGGATGCGGATAAGGCTGGCAAAGTACTTGTTCCCCTCCCCAAGCGCCTGAACGAGTCCGGTATCACGCCGCTGTGCGGCAAACAAAGCAACGGCGCTTGCAGCCGTAAGGATTGCACATGCATGTAAAAGCGCTGAACGCCCTCCTCGATGCCCCGCGCCACGAATTCGAGCAGTTGCCAAAAGAAAGCTCGGGTTCAACGCTGTGCTTCATCATCGATCGCACCCGCCAGCCAGAGGCTACAAGTCGTCTCTACCGCATTGGCGAGCCAGTCCACTGCCAAGGCCTTTTCCTGAGCACCGACTTCGCTGAAATGGCTGCTGAAGGCCCACTGTGGCTGACCGCACCGTGGGGCAGTCGCCTGGCCGCGGAAGCGGCAAAACTCTGCGAAGAAAACTTTGCCGGTATCGCACTGGTCACCGACGATCCAGCCAAAGCACTCGCTCACGCCCGCTGGCTGCTGCGCGCCAACGACGGTTCCGGTGGCCAAAGCCTGTTGAGTTACCACAAACCCAGCCTGTGGGCCGCGCTGGCCTACACCGCAGGCGAAAACTCGCACCAGCTCTTTGGCCCTTGGCAGCACGTCTACAGTCCCGCGCCCGTCCACTTTGGCCGCAATCGCGGATTGTGGCTGAGTTGGCGCGCCGTCTCGGAACTCGAATGGCTGGGCGACGTCTCAGCGTTCGACCTTCCAAAAGCAGCACCGAAAGTTCAGGAGCATCTCGGATGGGTTTACTGGGCAGACGAGCAATACGCAGCCTACAGCGAACCCACCGACGAACAACTGCCCAACCTCGTGGAAAACCTCAACGTGCTGGTTGCCCACAACATTTACGAAGGTCGTCATTTACTGAAACTGGGCCAGATCACCAACGGCCCGCTGCTTGAAACGCAGCCTCAGATAATGGCCATCCTGCAATCCAGGGAAGAGTCGTTCATCAAAGTTCAGCAGCTGCAGCAACTCGCTATCAGCGCTGCTTGATGACCCCGTCCGTAAAGAATGAATGGAAGCGAAATGGAAACTGATATCTCGAAAGCACCCAAGGTAGATTTCAATAAACCAGCTGCGAACCCATCGACTTCAGCGGTACCTGTCGAGAGCAAGCCTGCCCTGGAACTTGATCCCCAGCCTGAAGCGCCTGACAGTTGTTCCAACGCGTTCGACCAGGTAAAGACGGCCTGCTCGACGGAATATGGCGAAGTGATCTACGCCACCAAAGAAAAAATGTTTTACCTGTTGCCTAAGCGTGCGGCCAGTTCGATCAAAGAGGCGATGAATGAACTCGAGCAACATATCAGCGCCAGCAAGTCTCCAGAAGAACGACTCAAGGGGATGAACACCGCAGGGCTTCTGGAATACTTCCTGGAGCCGAAGCTGAGTAATTTCCTGCAAGGCGAGCAAAAAAGCCGAATGCTCGAAATCGAGGCTCAGGAACCCGATATCGCGCAGCCCACCATGGCTATGCGATTGAAGGCTGTCAGCCGAGAGGCTCGAAACTCCGCAGCGCTGGACAAACTGCCGGACCAAAGCGAATACGCTCGCAATCGGGAGCTTGCCAATCAACAGCAAGCGAGCCTGCTTGAAGCCAACTCTGATGGGCAGAAACTGCAGCGCCTCTACAACGAATGGAAAAAGCTGAAAGCGGTTGCGGTCGCACAGGCAAAAATTGCTGGCTACACCTACGAAAGCGGCAACCTGTTTTCCCCAGGGGCGATCGAAGCAAGAAATCGCGTGCAGACTTACTTGAAAGCCCGCGCTGCGCTCACCAAGAGTGGCAAGTTGACGACTCTGAAAGAGGCAGACTTTCAGAAAAACAAAAAAGCCTATCTGGACGCCACAAACTGCGTCATCGATGGCAAAGCCCGGATGTGTGGTTATTTAAAGGAAGTCGCCAACGAGCGCGAAAAAGTCGAAAAAGACTTTGCTGCTTATATCGATGCGATTTTGAAAGTTGCCGACTATGGGCTGGCCCTACCGGAATTTGCGCTAATTCCTGAAACTGCCGACATCAGCGCAGGTATCGAGAAATTCAAGGCATATCTCGAGATGGAGCAGCGGCAGATCAAGCTCACGGAGCAGATCCGCACGAAATATAAAGCCTGGATTGACGCCAGCGGGCAAAACATCGCGGCACCTGCAGGTATCGTGGAGGCAGAACAGGCAGAATGGCAGCGCATTCAGCAAGATCGCCTGCAACTTCGCGATGACGCAGAGGCTGCAGTGGCCGCAGCCCTGCCGCTGCGACATCTGCTGTGGGAGCCCGAGCAATTTCAGCCGAAACCGGAAGAACGCTTGGTCAAAGCAGGCTTTCCTTTGCGCGAAGTAGCACTTTTCAATAGCCCCAACAATCCTGTCAAACACCTGAGCCTGCTCAATCTCGAAGGCATCACGAAGGTATTGAAAAAGGACGCGAGTGAAATCGGCGCCAAGGCAAGTAAAGACTTGCAGAAACTTCCGGGGAACAGCACCGGGAAAGCAACGTCGGACACCGACGACAATCCTTTCCATGAGTGGCTGCGGCTTGAAGGTGCACTCGCAATCAAAGATCAGCAGAGTGACTGGTTTGATGAGAAAGGCTGGTTTGATGTGGAAATGTTCCACTCTTACCTGAAGTCGAAGAACTACAAGGTCGAAACCTTTGAGGATGCCGGAGCCCGCAAGGATTGGGGACTTCGTCTTCGTCAGTTGCTGTTCAAGGAAGAAGTCAGAAGCTCCTTGCGCCTGTTCGACAATAGCCCTCAAGCTCAACTCGTGCGTTGCCTCACACCGCCACAGCCATCAATCCACACCGGCGCCAAAATAACCGGCCCGACATTCAGTGTGGCGGATAACTTCAAAGCCTCCGCGAAGGCTGAAGTGAGTCTGGGCATTGACCTCGCCCGTGGCGAAGTTGAATTGATGAAAATGGATCTTCCGGGCAGAGATCAGGCCAAAGACATCCTGATCCCTTACCTCGACTATGAGAAAAACCGCAAAAACCTGAATCTCGGTCGGTTCTCGATCCACTTGGGCGCCAGAGCCTGGGGATACACCGGCGCCACCCTCCTCCTTTCCTCGAGCGTGCAGTTGGGGCGTGCAAACGTACAAGGCGGCCTGAACCTACCGGAAATCACCGACGCAAAACGACCGGATACGACACATGAAACCGCTGCAACCGCGAGAAGCGAACCGGTGCTGGAAGGTAACGCGGCAAAAGTTCGAGTAGAGGACGGCGCCAAAGCCCAGTTCAACCTCTTTGCGGGAGTGCAGGCAGGGATTCTACTGACAGGCGCCTTGAACTGGGCGCCGCCAAAAGAAATCGCTGCATTGCGCACCGCGCCTTCACCAGGAATGGCCAACAGCGTCAACAGCACCAAAGCCAGCCAATGGTCGAGTCTGGCGCGACTGACCGCCGGTTTCACCGCCGCATACGGCCTCGGTGCATCAGCAGACATCGGTATTTCCTTGCACGAAGGCCGCTTCATCATGCGGTTCAAGGCATCCGTCATTGTCGGTGCCGGAGCCGGCGGCGAATTCCAGTTCGAAGTCGGTTATGACGGTGTCACTGACCTGATTAACCTCCTGCGCCGTGAGATGCACAAAAATCAGGATAAATCGCTGATTTTTGTTACTGATGAAGCTGCCGAGTACATCGACAAACTGAACTTCCTAGGGGCTAATGGCTTTGAAGTCGCAATGTTTTACATGCAAGGTGTTGATATCGTAATGTCGTTGTATGAGGCGTTAACCGGCGGAGGAAAAGGGGCGACGATCGCTCATACGATTATGAACTATCGTAATCAAACTGAGCTGGACCAATGGATCTTAACAGCAACCCCTGGTGCGCTTGGCCCTATGTTCATGACACTAATTTCCGCTGCTGAAGAGTTTAAGATAGAGGAATACGGCGGAAGCGGCGCAAAAACAAAAACATACTCAAAAGACCAGTGTCAACTACTTCAACAACAAGCTATTGAGCGTATGCTTGGACTGATCGTACGTCAAGCTAACGCACAAGGAACGATACCGCTTGCTCAAGCACAATTTGAAGAAGCTTGTATGAGCATGAATCGCTTTGGGACCAAAACAGCTACTGGCGCAGAACAAAATTATTGCGAGAATCGGTTGCGTATGGACAACTTTATGTCAGAGGCTGTTCTAAGATTACACAACGATGAAAATGACGAGATGCGCTCGCGCTACAAATCACATGTGAGGCTTTTAGGAGCCAGATTAGATGGCTCATGCCATCGAGTCCAATATTACGGAAAAACTTTTGTTCCCGGTGGAAAAGCAACCTATACAGCTCCTCCCCAACAACTTGAAGGGGAAAAATAATATGTCACGCACACTAATAAACATTCTCACTGCAATCACAATACTGTTTTCTGGACATACGCTCGCCCAACTGACTCCTTACCAGCAAGCCGCAAAAATTCGCGGGATAATGTTATTCAAGCAATACAAACCTGCAGAATCTGAACTCCGCGTTGCCGCAGAGGCCGGAGATTCGGAGGCACAGTTCTATCTAGCAGATGAACTTCGCCAGCAAAAGCAGCGAATGACTGTAGAGGCACAAAAATGGTATGAGGCTTCAGCCTCCCAGGGCGATTACTATGCAATGTTCAAACTTGCAACGACTTCAGGAGATCTTTGCTCCGTCATCAATCAATGTCCTCCAGGAAGCAAAAAACCGAGTGAATGGTTAGACCTATTGATAAAAACCGCAACTCCTCGCGCCGTAAGTGGAGATGGCGAAGCAATGGCGATTTTGTACAATGCAACTGCAGACTTGAAGTGGTTGGAAAAGTCAGCGGCAACTGGGTATGCACCTTCACAGTGGTTACTCGCCAATCGTTATGCCGAGGGCGAAGGCACATTTTTACTTCCTTGGAAGAGGAAGGACGCTGAGGAGGAGTTGCTGAAATCCGCCTCAGAAGGTGGCTACCCCCCAGCGATGATTGAATATATATCGATTCTTTTCCAACGGAACGATTTAGAAAGTGTTCGACATTGGTGGGAAGTGGCGGCAAAAACCGGTTACCAAGCCGCCGTTGCAAGTTATGGTGCGTATCTATCCCATACTCCCGACAAAGTTGGCTACTCCATAGATCTAGTTAAAGGCTACGCACTGGTATCCTTGCTTAAAGAACTGGATGGCGGAGGAAACATTCAAGCTTATGTCGAAGGCAAGTTACCTCAAATAGCGGAGAAAATGACGCCCGCTCAAATTGAGGAAGCAAAAAAATATGCGATTGAATGGAAGGCTACTCACCCACCTCTTTCTTTCTATCCAGAAAAATTGGGTTTCTAAATATGGCTCAAGAGCTTTACACCATAAAAGGCAACGCTCATGCGTGTAGTGACTTAGCCGTACGGCGAGCTATGGGTTTCAGTCTGGTACTTTTTTGCACTGTATTTGGTGATGGCGCAATTGCCGGAATGACCGTTGAACAGCAAGACACAAAAAAATAAAGGATTAATTTTTTCAATCAATACAAACCTGCTGAAAGGGAGCTATTTTTCGGGCTGGCTTGGGTGTCGATGAGCATTGTCGGGGGTTCGGTGACGTTGCTGAGGAGGGGAAGATAGCGGTTTTGTAGCATTTTAATTATTGGCATTTTGATTACTCGATTTTTTCGAAAGTAACCGCCAGCACCGTGACCAAACAGTGGGAGGCGGCCGCGTGCAGGATTGGTCAACCGAGACAACACCAAAACTCAGCTCGCCCGAAGGCGCCCTGCACACAGCCGCCACAACAGTGCACTGCGAAGACATAGATGTCCGCAACGCAAATGATGGCACATCTGCAATGGTGTAGTGCTCAGGTGACCAAACCCGAATCGCTGATTTTGCAGCGACGCGAAACCATAACCGCCCCACTCCAGCCGTCGAAAGCAGACAAGGCATCTGTCCTTGTAGGAATCCGGCCTGCGTCCGCAGGAAATCGACCCACTCCCTGACAGCCGGTGTTCAGCCCGGTTAACCATCGCTTAACGCTGCGGTCAAAAACTCTACTGAACCGCACGCCCTCAGCGCTATTGGCTGACGCCCAGTGCGGCAGGTTTGGCTGAATCACGCCGAACTCTAGAACCGTCACACGGGAGTCCTTTCATGAATATCCGTCCTTTCCTGCTCACCACTGCCCTCGCCTGCACCGCGTTCGCTGGGCTCGCCCAGGCCAATGACTCGTCTGCCACGTCCAACGCTGTGCCTTATGAGTACGGCATGCCGCTGCATGTGGCGAAGGTCGTTTCGCTGACCGAGCCGCCCACTCTGGATTGCAAGGTGATCACTGCCGACATGAAGTACATCGATAACAACGGCAAGCCTGCGGAAATCAGTTATCGGAAGTTGTCTGACGCGTGCAGTTATCAAAACTGACGGAAAGCTCTGATTTGCGGGTTTGCGGTAGGCGGGAAGTGTTTCGCGAGGTTATGCTCGGGGCCTTCCTCACTGCCGCAAGGATTCGCCATGCAGTTGTCGTTTCGCACGTTGTCGACTCTAACTTCTTCGTTGTGTTTTCTCTTGGCGTTGGTCTGGGGCTTTTTCCCCGACGTGTTGCTGGCGATCTGGAGCATCGCGTATTCCGACTCAGCCGGTTTTGTCGCGCGGCGCAGTGCGGTGCTGTTTGCAGCGCTGGGGCTGATGTTTTATCTGGTGCGCAGCGCGCCGCCATCGCTTGGGCGCAACGCGCTAAGCAATGGGTTTATCGTTGGCTGTTTTGGTTTGGCGGTGCTGGGTTTTGCAGAATGGCTCAACGGTCACGCCGGCCCCGGGATTCTGCTCGCGGTGCTGGTCGAGTTCGCGCTGGGCCTTGGTTTTGTGCAGGCCCGGCGCGTGACGGTCGAACTGGGTGAAACGGTGCGTTAAACGGCTCTGGATCGTGGACTGTAGTGATGCGGCGTCGCCTGTCGCTCCAGATCCGAGCGCAGCCCGGCGATCAATTCATTGATTTCGCGACAGCCATTGAGGTGGCTGGCATCAATGTCGCTGACGTGTAGATCGACCTGATCGGTCTGGTGATCGCCGAAAACCTTGACGGTCATCTTCAATTCCGGCGACAGCGTGCATTGGCAGCGTTTAGGCAGAAAGCTGCTTTCAATGATATTGCGTAGTTCCAAGGCAGACAGAAACATGGTGAACCTCTCCTTCTAAATGAAACTGCCAATCAACGCTTCACGTTGACCGCTTTTGCTGCCCCTGCACGGGTGTGTCCCCGCTGTTTCCCTGGTGCGGCAAGCGGTTGTACTGCGAAATGCCTTTTGGAGTGTAGGCGCCCGAACCCGGTGCGCTGCACCAAACAGACGCATAAAGCGTGCCTTCCATCGGATCGTTTTGACCCTCGTAAAATCAAGCACTTGGCGATGAGGCCAGCATTTGGCCAGTTGCAAAATGCAAGAAAAGGACTTCCAGGCCCTGCAAATTGCAACTCGGCGTCGGTTTGCATTCGACGCGCGTGGGGGTAAGAATGCCCCTCAATCCACACTACACCCGCAAGGAGGCTTCCATGGGTTCTTTCCGTACTTACGCGACCACCGGCCTGATCGTTGCCAGCCTGTCCTCCCTCGCCCACGCGGCCAAACTGGAAGATGTGGCGCCGTATCCAAAGGCTGAGGTCGGTTTCACTCGTCAGGTCATTCACCTGCCCAAGCAGGATCAGGAAGAGAACTTTCAAGTCGAGATCCTCGCTGGCAAAACCCTTGAAGTGGACTGCAATCGCCAACGTCTGGGTGGCATGCTGGATGAGAAGAACCTCGAAGGCTGGGGTTACTCGTTCTACCGACTGGAAACAGTCATCGGCCCGATGAGCACGAAGATGGCCTGCCCACCCGGCTCCCAGAAGAAGCGCGCGTTCGTGCCCGTGGTCGGGGATGGCTTCATGCTGCGTTACAACAGCAAGTTGCCAGTGGTGGTTTATGCTCCGTCGGACGTCGAAGTGCGTTATCGCATCTGGTCCGCCTCGGACAAAGTCGGCACTGCCCTTCAGGAATGATCTGAGCAAGGAGCATCATCCGTGATTACCTGCCACGTCAGATACGTGATCGATCCTTACCAGTTGACCGAGTTCGAGGCCTACGCCAAGGCCTGGCTCGGCATTGTCGAACGCTTGGGCGGTACCCATCACGGCTACTTTCTGCCGTCCGAGGGTGCGAGCAATATCGCTTATTGTCTGTTCAGTTTTCCGTCGCTGGCCGATTACGAAAGCTATCGGCACATCGCGATGACCGATCCGGAGAGCACCGCGTTGGTGGAATCACTGGTCGAGAAGAAGTTCATCATCAGCTACGAGCGCAGTTTCCTGCGCCCATTGCTGCCCTGATCGCCATCACGCAGCAAGCAGCAGCGCGACGAATACAGCTTGATCAAATAGCGATTGCCAACCTGGTTATACCTGTCAACTCTGACAGTTATGCAACTCATCCTGATGCCGTAGTTTGAGCATTCACCGGGAATTCACTCCCACCGTGTTCATGCATCAGGAGCATTGCGATGAGCCTTTCAAAATCAAACACTGCCAATGTATTTACTGCCGACGTAAATGGAGGCGAACGTCCTTTGTTCAGTGCAGACAATACGAAAATAATCGACAGGCTTTCTTCAATACCGACCCCACATTGGCAAGGTTTCGGTACTCAGGACATCTCCTCAGACCCATTTGATCCGGTGCAGGTACACCTGAGTGTCTTCGTCGCCGAGGGCGTGGCGCCAGGAATCTATAAGATTGGTGAGGGAGAAGTTTGGGCAAGTTATGGCATTCAGAGGTCCGGAAATATTGAGGCGTATCTATCCATAAGCGGCGAGGTCACGCTGAAAACTGTGCCGTCGCCTGACAATAAGCGGCTGGAGGGCACTGTTTCATTCACCGGCAAATACCAAGACAAGCAAGTCAGGATCACCAATGGCCAATTCAATCTGACTGAACAGGCCTGAAATTACATCGGCACCGCTGCAAATGAAAACCCGCCTCTAGGGCGGGTTGGGTGCTGCAGTCGTGAGCTAGCCCGCCAAATGAGGAATGGCGGTAATAATGCTTGGCTGGCAGCGCAATACGGTGGAAGTCATGGGCTGGAAATTAGCCCGAGCGGTGCTCGCGCTTCAATGGCCAATTCCGCGCGACAAAGGTAGGCTGGCGATTCTGCTCATCACTTCAAGGAACGAATGCATGATGCCTATTGCCCTGCCCCTCACGGCTTTGCTCGCTTTTGCTGGTTATACCGTTTCGGTGATGCTTCAGGCCGAGCAGTCGCTGATCGACTTCGGGATCAGTCTGATGTCGCGCCCGGATACTGCGCAGGTGGTGATTGATCTTTATTTGCTGGCGACACTGGCCGGGGTGTGGATGGTCAAGGATGCCAAGGCGCGCGGGAAGACTGTGTGGTCGGTAGTGCCTTATTTGTTGCTGACGGCGGTTTTTGTGTCGGTTGGGCTGTTGTTGTATCTGGTGGTTCGTGGGGTTCGGGAGCGGAAGAAAGTTGTCGATGCGCCTCAGTTGAGCTGATCCGGATGTTGTGTAGATGCTGAATCCGCCTTCGCGAGCAAGCTCGCTCCCACAGGGAGACTCAGCCAAGTTTTACGGCGAAGAAGGCTGCGGTTTCGTAAGGTACTGTCACCACATCTTTACCGCGTAGCTCTGGCTCGGAGTTGATCAGCGCGCGAATCTGCTCATCGACCTGCGTCCGCTGCGCGTCCGGCAACGCGGCGATAAAACTGGTGGAGCGCACTCGATTGAAAATCACATCTTCCGGCGATCCGGTGTGGCCATGGTGAAACTGCTGGAGTTGCAACGCGCCGAACGCCGGATGCGGAAACGCCGCCCGCCAGGCACCGGTGTAATAGCGCGGCGTGTCGCCCTCCAGTGCGTTGACGATTGCATCGAGTTTCGGCACCCAACTGACTTGGGTATCGCGCAGGTTCCAGATCAACGCCAACTTGCCCCCGGATTTGAGCACTCGGGCGATTTCGGTCAGCGCCTCAGTGCTGGCGAACCAGTGAAACGCCTGGGCGCAGACCACCACGTCCACTGAAGCATCGGGCAATGGCAAGTCCGTTGCCGTCCCGCTCACCGCCAGTACCTGCGGCCAGGCATCAGAGAGTTTTTCCAGCATCTGGGCCACCGGTTCCACGGCAATCACTTGCGCGCCGGTCGCCACCAGCCGCCCGGTAAACTTGCCAGTGCCAGCGCCCAGATCAATCACGGTTTTATGACCATCCAGACCCAATGTGGCGGTCAGCCATTCGCTGACCTGCGGCGGATAATCCGGCCGTCCTTTGACGTAGGTATCGGCAGCGATTTTGTAGCCGGCGGCGGCTGAGTGATGGACCTGATCTTTCATGGCAACTCCCCTTGCGGCAAAGCTTCGGATCAACGGCGGATGCCCACGAGCATAGCGCTTGAATTTACGCCTACCTTGAACAGTCACTGACAAAGCAATGAATAAAATTTCACCCTGTGGTGTTCAAAGTCAGACATAACCCTCTGTGGAGCCTTGCCCATGACTATCCGTTCCGTTATGTTCGCCGCCCCGTTGCTGCTGGCCGCTGCCCTGTCCAGCCATTTGGCGTTTGCCAATGGCGATGAAGACGAGCCGGTCAAGAAGCCCGAATGCCCCAAAGGCCAGGTCTGGGACAGCAAAACGCAGAAGTGCGTATTGCAAACCAGCAGCCTGTTGCCCGACGCTGATCGTACTGACTACGCCTATCGCCTCGCCAAGGACGGTCGCTACGACGAAGCGCTGGCGCTGCTCGATACCCTGCAACAACCGAACACCGCCAAGGCCCTGAACTATCGCGGATATGCCACGCGCAAACTGGGCCGTACCGACGAAGGCATCAGCTATTACCTGCAATCGGTGAAACTCGATCCGCAATATGCGCAAGTGCGCGAATACCTCGGCGAGGCCTATGTGATCAAAGGCCGCGTCGACCTGGCGCAGGAACAGTTGCAGCAGATCAAATCGATTTGCGGCACGTCCTGCGAGGAGTACCAGGATTTGGCTGAAGCCATCAACGATTCATCGAAAACCTGAGCATCAATCAACGGAGGCGATCATCGTCAGCGATCAGGCATTCAGAGCAGAACTCGGCCAGCATCTGGCGCGATTGTGGCGCTACGGCTTGCTACTGTCGCGCAATCGACACGTAGCCGAGGATCTCGTGCAGGCCACGTGCGTGCGGGCGCTGGAGCGTTCTGCGCAGTACGCGGCCGGCACGCGCATGGATCGTTGGCTGCTGAGCATTCTGCATTCGATCTGGCTCAATGAAGTGCGCGCTCGCCGCGTGCGCCACGGTACCGGTCAGGTCGATGCCGATGGGCAACTGGCGTTCGACGGTGAGCACGCGGCGCAGACGCACGTCATGGCGGCGCAAGTGATTCGTCGGGTCGATGCGCTGCCTGAAACTCAGCGTGAAACCGTGTACCTGGCGTATGTCGAGGGCCTGTCCTATCGCGAAGTCGCGGAGATTCTGCAGGTGCCGATCGGCACCGTGATGAGTCGTCTGGCCACCGCCCGCCTCAAACTCGCCGAATATCCGCCGCTGCAATCCGTGCCGAAACCTACCGAAGGAGACCGCTCATGAATACACCTTCGGACGAGCAACTGGTGGCCTATCTGGACGATGAGCTCGACCCGGATTATCGCCGCCGACTCGACAACGCAATCGCTGACGACCCGCTGCTCAACCTGCGCGCGCAGTGGCTGAGCCGCAGCAGCCTGCCGTTCAAGAACGCCTACGATGAACTGGCGCAACAAGCGCCGCTGGATCGTCTGCAAGCACGCCTGGATGCCATTCCTTCGCCACAAAAGCCGGGGCTGAGTCGCCGCTGGTTTATCGCTGCCACAGCAGCCACGTTGGTGGCTGGCGGGGTGCTGGCGGACCGATTGTTGCTCGGCTGGCAGGCGCAGCAATCACACAACTGGCGTGGGTTGGTTGGCGACTATATGGCGCTGTATGTGCCGCAGACACTGGAGCATTTGCCCACTGACGACGTTACACAGCGCGCACAGTTACGCAGCGTCGACGCACGCCTTGGCCTGAATCTTTCCGCTGCCGCGCTGAAACTGCCGGGCGCCGAATTCAAGCGCGCGCAAATGCTTGAGTACGACGGCGTACCGATTGCGCAGATCGTGTATCTGGACGCGAAACATGGGCCATTGGCGCTGTGCGCCAGGCGTTCGAACAGCGGCAGTCAACCTTTGGCGCACGAACGCCGGCAAGGGATGAATGTGGTGTATTGGACCGAGCGAGAGCATGCGTGGATGTTGATCGGCCATGACACCGCCGCAGGGCTCGAAGAAAAGGCAAATTTGTTGAGAAGTCGTTTAGCCGTATGAGAAAAACCACTTCTATGCTGGAAAAGTAATTTTCCAAGGAGTATTCCACCGATGCCGATTTCGTCTCGCACTGCATTATTGGTGATCGACGTTCAGAACGACTTCATTCCCGGCGGTCAATTGCCGGTGCCTGAAGGCGACCAGATTGTGCCGCTGATCAATCGCATTGCCGGCCACTTCAAACAGGTTTTAATTGCCCAGGACTGGCACCCGAAGGGACATGTTTCTTTCGCTTCCAGCCACCCCGGCCGTCAACCCTTCGATGTCATTCAACTGCCTTACGGTGCACAGACACTTTGGCCCGACCATTGTGTGCAAGCCACTCCCGGTGCCCAGTTTCACCCGGAGCTGGATCTGCCCCACGCCCAGTTGATCATCCGCAAGGGCTGCAATCCCGACATCGACAGCTATTCGGCGTTTCTGGAGGCCGATCGGCGCACCACCACCGGGCTGGCCGGCTACTTGAAAGAGCGCGGCATAGATACGGTCTACATGGTTGGTCTGGCATTGGATTTCTGCGTGATGTTTTCCGCTCTGGATGCGCGGGCGGCGGGGTTCAATACGTTTGTGGTGCTGGATGCCTGTCGGGCGATTGATCTGGATGGATCACTGGCGGCGGCGATGGACCGGATGCAGGGCGCAGGGGTCGGGTTGATTCAATCCACTGAAATCAGCTGATCGGCGACCATTCCCCTGTGGCGAGCGGCCGTCAGACTGACGTTGGCAGCCACAGTCGGAATCGCGCGCCCCCCAGCGGAGAAGACTCGACCGTCAAAGTCCCGCCCTGCGCTTCCAGTGCCCGACGACTGATGGCCAGTCCAAGGCCGAACCCACCTGTCGCCCGATCACGGCTGCGATCAAGTCGATAGAACGGCTCGAAAATCCGCTCGCGTTCATCGTCGGGAATGCCGATGCCGTCGTCATCCACCCAGATCTCGCAACCTTTTGCGCAAACCTGTACGCCGATCTGAATGCGCTTTTCGCAGTACCGCATGGCATTGCGCACCAGATTCTGGATCGCCCGGGCAGTCAGTCGCGGATCAAGCGAGAAGCGCTCGAGCTGTCCGTGCAGCAGCACATCGATGACGATATCCGGCGACTCCAGTTCCTCGTCGACGCTGCCCAGAATACTGTCGATGAATTCGTCCAGCGACACTTCGACCTGCTCCGGACACTGCGCAGGGTTCTGCAAGCGGCTGTAAGACAGCAATTCCAGTACCAATTCATCCAGCTCACGAATATGTGCGACCAACCCTTGCAAACGCTCACGGCTCGCTGCCGGCAAGTCGTCGGACAGCGCCAGCGCCAGGCCGAAATCCAGGCGCGTCAACGGCGTGCGCAATTCGTGGGAGACCGCGTTGAGCAGGTCGCGCTGTTGGTTGAGCAGGTTCTCGATGTCACCGGCCATGGTGTCGAACACATTGGCCAGGCTGCCGATGTTCGAACTCGAGGCGATATTCGTGCGTTCGCTCAGATGACCTTTACCAAAACGCTCGGCAGTGCCCTTGAGGCGTTCCAGATCGCGCCAGTGTGGACGCAGCCACATCAACAGACAGGCGAGCAGCGTTGCGCCGATCAAGACGTTGATGCTCCAGTACAACAGATCGACGTCCATCGGGTCGGGCGGCACCACCATTTGCACCGCCATGGTGTCGTCCAGCGGCGTGACCGCGAGTGTGCGCCAGCCCCAATCGCCGATGCGCACCACGTTCTCGCGACGCCGCAGTCGCTCACGTTCAATGGCGGTGAAGTCGGCATCGTCGATGCGCGCCAGCACGATGTTCAGTGGCTGGAAGTCCTTGTCCATCGACGCTGCCACGGCGGGCCATTGTTCCTGCGGCACGGCGTGAAACTGTTTGGTGATCAGCGATTGCAGGCCACGGGAGTAGTCGAGGTTGTAGGTGACAAAGCGCTCCCGGAAAGCCATGACCACCAGATCCGGCACCAGATAGATGGCCGCGCTGTACGAGACAATCGTCACCAGATACAGACGAAACAGGATGCGAAACATCAGATCAGCATTCCCATTCGGAACGGCTGAACAGATAACCCTTGCCCCACACCGTCTTGATCTTGCGCGCCTCGCCAGCATGGTCATCGAACTTGCGCCGCAGCTTGGAAATCGCCACATCCACCGAACGGTCAGTGCCGTTGAATTCGATGCCACGCAGGCGTTGCAGAATCTGGTCGCGGCTGAGCACTTCGCCGGCGTGTCGCGCCAATACCACCAGCAAGTTGTACTCGCCGCTGGACAACTCGACCGGCTGATCGCGCCAGCTCACGGTGCGTTCGGACAAATCGATGCAAAGGTTGCCCATGACGATGCGGTCGTTGACCGTCAACGGTTCGCCCAGGCTGCTGCGGCGCAGCAAAGTACGCACCCGTGCAAGCAACACGCGCGGTTCGCAGGGTTTGGTGACGTAATCGTCAGCGCCCATTTCCAGGCCCAGCACCTGATCGTGGCTGTCATCGCGAGCGGTGAGCATCAGGATCGGCAGCGTCGCCGAGTCGGCACGCAGCAAACGGCAGACTTGCAGGCCATCAAGCCCCGGCAACATCAGGTCGAGGATCACCAGATCCGGCGGATTGACCCGCGCCCGTTCACGCACATGGTCGCCACGGCCGATCACGCTGACGGAATAGCCGTTGCGCTCCAGGTAGCTGGAAATCAGTTCGGCGAGGGCGGTGTCGTCTTCGACCAGCAGGATGTTGGGCATGGGTGTTCCAGAAAAAGTGCTGTGGCGACTGGTCGGGCCTCATCGCGAGCAGGCTCACTCCTACATTGGTTCTATGTCAGCCACAAATTTTGTGACCGCCACAAACACTGTAGGAGTGAGCCTGCTCGCGATAGCTATTGAACTGTCGCAATAAATTTCAAGGGCTAAAGGATATACGCCCTCACCCACTCCTGAGTAAAACCCTTACACAATTTCACACAGCGCCTACAAAGCTTCACCGCTACTCTCGGCAACTGCCCGTAGGATGCGGGCATCAATATTGGGGGTGGTAAATGTCGAACAAACTGCTGGCCGGGCTCGGCCTGATCGCCATGGCGCTGACGCTGAGCGCCTGTGACTCGTCTTCGAACGCCGAAGAGCAGGCGCCGCCAGCCACCGTGCGCACCGAGACCATCGAAGCCCGCCCCCTGTCGATCAGCAGCGAACTCAGCGGCCGCATCGCCGCGCCGCGCATTGCCGAAGTGCGTGCCCGGGTGCCCGGCGTGGTGCTGCAACGCACCTACCGCGAAGGCAGCGACGTGAAAAAGGGCGACGTGCTGTTCCGCATCGATCCGGCACCGTTCAAGGCTGATCTGGACAGCGCCGATGCCGCCTTGCGCAAGGCCGAGGCCAATGCCTTTCAGGCGAAGTTGCAAGAGCAGCGCTACGCCCAGTTGATCGACGACAAGGCCATCAGCGCCCAGGACTACGACAACGCTCGCGCCAATGCACGGCAAACGGCCGCCGATGTCGCCGCCAGCAAAGCCGCGGTGGAACGGGCGAAGCTGAACCTGGGTTATGCCACCGTCACCGCACCGATTTCAGGGCGTATTGGCCGTGCGCTAGTCACCGAAGGCGCACTGGTCGGCCAGAACGAAACCACGCCGTTAGCGCTGATTCAGCAACTCAACCCGATTTATGCCGACCTCACCCAGTCGACCCGCGAACTCAACGAATTGCGCCGCGCATTCCGTTCCGGGCAATTGCAGGAAGTCGGGCAGGATCAGGTCAAGGCCACGCTGATTCAGGACGACGGCAGTCTGTATCCGCTGCCGGGCAAACTTTTGTTCAGCGACATCACCGTCGACCCGGGCACCGGCCAGATCATTCTGCGCAGCGAATTCCCAAACCCGGATCTCGACCTGTTGCCCGGCAGCTTCATCCGCGTGCGCCTGGAACAGGGCACCATCCAGAATGGCATCACCGTCCCGCAACGCGCCGTGCAGCGAGACAGTGCCGGAGTGGCGAACGTGTTGACTGTCGACGAACAGATGCGCGTGGCCGAGCAACCGGTGCAACTGGGCGCGGTACAGAACAATCGCTGGATCGTCACTGGCGGCCTCAAACCCGGCGACCGTATTGTCATCGAAGGCCTGCAGCACGCTCGCCCCGGCGAGAAAGTACAGATCGACGAGACCCCTCTTCCACTTGCCCAGACCTCTGGTCAGTAAGCAGGACGCTTTTATATGCCGCAGTTCTTTATCGACCGCCCGGTGTTTGCCTGGGTAGTCGCACTGTTCATCCTGTTGGCCGGTGCGCTGGCCATCCCGCAATTGCCAGTGGCGCAATACCCCGACGTCGCGCCGCCACAGATCGAAATCTACGCCGTGTACCCCGGCGCGTCGGCGCAGACCGTCGATGAAAGCGTGGTCAGCCTGATCGAGGAAGAACTCAACGGCGCCGATCACCTGTTGTACTTCGAATCGCAAAGCAGCCTGGGCAGCGCCACGATCAAGGCGACTTTCCAACCGGGAACCAACCCGGAACTGGCGCAGGTCGACGTGCAAAACCGCCTCAAGGTAGTCGAGTCGCGCTTGCCGCAAGCGGTGAACCAGCAAGGTTTGCAGGTGGAGAAAGTCTCCTCCGGCTTCCTGTTGCTGATCACCCTGACGTCCAGCGACGGCAAGCTCGATGACGTAGCGCTCAGCGATTATCTGGCGCGCAACGTGATGAACGAAATCAAGCGCCTGGATGGCGTTGGCAAAGCGCAGTTGTATGGTGCCGAACGGGCCATGCGCATCTGGATCGATCCGCAGAAGCTCATCGGTTTCAACCTGACCCCGGCAGACGTCAACGCCGCCATCGTCGCGCAGAACGCCCAGGTGTCGGCGGGCAGCATCGGCGATCTGCCTGCGCCGTCGACGCAGGAAATCACCGCGACGATTCTGGTCAAAGGCCAATTGTCGACGCCGCAGGAATTCGCCGACATCGTGCTCAAGGCCAACCCGGACGGTTCCACCGTTCGTATTGGAGATGTGGCGCGGGTCGAGATCGGCAGTCAGGAATATCAATTCGGCACTCGCCTCAATGGCAAGCCGTCCACCGCCGTTGGCGTGCAGTTGTCGCCGGGCGCCAACGCACTGAATACCGCGACGCTGGTGCGGGCGAAGATGGATGAGCTGGCGCGTTACTTTCCGGCCGGCGTGGAATACAAGATCCCATACGACACCTCGCCATTCGTGAAGGTCTCGATCACCAAGGTGGTCTATACCCTCGGCGAAGCGATGTTGCTGGTGTTTGCGGTGATGTTCCTGTTCCTGCAAAACGTGCGTTACACACTGATCCCGACACTGGTGGTGCCGGTGGCGCTGATGGGCACGTTCGCGACCATGCTGGCGCTGGGATTCTCGATCAACGTGTTGACCATGTTCGGCATGGTGCTGGCCATCGGTATTCTGGTGGACGATGCCATTGTCGTGGTGGAGAACGTCGAACGGATCATGGCCACCGAGGGCTTGTCGCCCAAGGAAGCGACACGCAAGGCGATGACGCAGATTACCGGCGCCATCATCGGCATCACCCTGGTGCTGGTGGCGGTGTTCATACCGATGGCGTTCATGCAGGGTTCGGTCGGGGTCATTTACCAGCAGTTCTCGTTGTCGATGGCAACGTCGATTCTGTTTTCGGCGTTCCTCGCACTGACCTTGACCCCGGCGCTGTGCGCAACGCTGCTCAAGCCAGTTGCCAAAGGCGAGCATCATGAGAAAAGCGGCTTCTTCGGCTGGTTCAACCGCCGCTTCGAGCAATTGACCAACCGCTATCAGGGTTGGGTTGGTTATGCGCTGAAACGTACCGGACGGTATCTGCTGATCTACGTCGTGTTGCTGGTTGGCCTGGGTATTTGCTTCATGCGTCTGCCCTCCTCGTTTTTGCCGGTGGAAGATCAGGGCTACACGATCACTGACATTCAACTGCCACCCGGCGCGACCAAGAACCGTACGGTGCAAGTGGCCGAACAGCTTGAAGCACATAACGCTGGCGAGCCGGGTATCAGCGACAGTGTGGTGATTCTGGGTTTCAGCTTCTCCGGTAGTGGGCAAAACGCGGCATTGGCGTTCTCGACGCTGAAGGATTGGTCGCAACGCAGCAGCGAAGATTCAGCGAGCTCGATTGCCGACCGCGCCAACATCGCCTTGAGCCAGATCAAGGACGCCATGGCGTTTTCCGTGCTGCCGCCCCCCGTGGACGGCCTCGGTACGTCCAGCGGTTTCGAGTTCCGTTTGCAGGATCGCGGCGGACTCGGCCACGCAACACTGATGCAGGCGCGTACCGAGTTGCTGGCAGCCGCCGAGAAAAGCCCGGTGCTGATGAACGTTCGTGAAAGCGCGCTGGCCGAAGCACCGCAGGTGCAACTGGAAGTGGACCGCAAGCAGGCCAATGCCTTGGGCGTGTCGTTCGCAGACATCGGCAATGTGCTGTCCACCGCTGTGGGTTCGGCGTACATCAACGACTTCCCCAATCAGGGGCGCATGCAGCGGGTTGTGGTGCAGGCTGAAGGCGATCAACGCAGTCAGGTCGATGACTTGCTGAAAATGCATGTGCGCAATAACGCCGGAAAAATGGTGCCGCTGTCGGCATTCGTGCAGGCCAAGTGGATTCAGGGCCCGGCGCAACTGACGCGTTACAACGGCTACCCGGCGATTGCGATTTCCGGCGAGCCTTCGCCCGGTCACAGCACGGGCGAAGCCATGGCCGAAGTTGAACGCCTTGTCGCGCAAGGGCCGAAAGGTCTGGGGCAAGAATGGACGGGCCTGTCGTTGCAGGAGCGCTTGTCCGGTAGTCAGGCGCCGATTCTGCTCGGGCTGTCGCTGCTGATCGTGTTCCTGTGCCTGGCAGCGCTGTATGAGAGCTGGTCGATTCCGACTTCGGTGTTGCTAGTGGTGCCTTTGGGGGTGCTCGGCGCGGTACTGGCGGTGACGCTGCGCGGGATGCCCAACGACGTGTTCTTCAAGGTCGGCCTTATCACCATCATCGGTCTCTCGGCGAAGAACGCGATCCTGATCATCGAGTTCGCCAAGAGCCTGTACGACGAAGGCCACGACTTGATCGACGCGACATTGCAGGCCGCACGCCTGCGTCTGCGCCCGATCGTGATGACGTCGCTGGCGTTCATCCTCGGCGTAGTACCGCTGGCGATTGCCACTGGCGCCAGCTCGGCGAGCCAGCAAGCCATCGGCACCGGAGTGATCGGCGGGATGATCACGGCAACCTTGGCGGTGATCTTCGTCCCGGTGTTCTTCGTCGTCGTGATGAAACTCGTAAAAAGATTCACCAAACCCCACTGACCCTGTACGAGCTGCCGCAGGTTGCGATCTGATCGTTCCCACGCTCTGCGTGGGAACGACGCTGTGGATGCTCTGCGTCCCAAGGCCAAAAGATCGCAGCCTGCGCCAGCTCCTACAAAAGCCCGGTGGCGTGCGCTATGGTGCAGGCATCGATCACTGATGTGAGCCTCCATGCGCTTTCTCGCCCGCACCCACCCTCGCCTCTCTGCCGCCGCCCTGCTTGGTCTCGCCACAGGTCTTCTGGCCCCCGCCGACTCCATCGTCAGCAAAATCCTGATCGGCTGGAACGCGGGCGTCTGGACGTACCTGATCCTGATGTTCTGGCTCACCGCCCGCGCCAAGGCACCGGACGTCAAACGCATTGCCGAAGTCGAAGATGAAAACGCCGGGCTGGTACTGTTTGTGGTGTGCATTGCCGCGCTGGCCAGTCTGGCGACCATCACCTTCGAACTGGCCGGCAGCAAGGATCTGGAAACCACCCGCAAGCTCATGCACTACGGTTTCACCGCATTGACCGTCATCGGCTCATGGTTGCTGATCGGGGTGATTTTCTGCGTGCATTACGCAAGGTTGTATTACACCTGGGACGGCAAGGAACCGGCATTGCGCTTTGCGGAGGGTCTGACAACGCCTAACTACTGGGACTTTCTGTACTTTTCGTTCACCATCGGCGTGGCCGTGCAGACGGCTGATGTCGGCGTTGCGACACGGGACATGCGCAAGATCGTGCTGGCGCAATCGTTGATCGGTTTTGTGTTCAATACGGCGATTCTGGGGTTTTCAATCAACATCGCGGCGGGTTTGTTTGGCTGACAGTCACCACGACCAACCAGCCAGCCGCGCAAGTCCGGCGCCGTTTGGATGCCCCTGACATACAGCTGCGGTATCAGCGCTCCTGAAATGCACGAATGCACATCCTCATACCCTGAAGATTTAAATCCAATATTAGCCTTTATATGAATGACGATGGGACCGTCAGTACATCTGGTTATAAAGTTACGTGTAAATGCTTTGCTCGCCATACAAGACAGCCATCGACGCTAAAACCTCCAACACATATTCCACACCTTGTATAGCTGCTATATCTGACAGTGTACAAAAGCAGGGCGTTGGTCTTATATGAAACATCCAAGCAACTCACATCGAAAGATGCGGCCTGGACTTCCCTGTCACAAATATGGAGAGTTTAATCATGAGCAATACCGCCTTGAATGCTTGCGCCTCGACTCTGGAGGAAACCTTCAGCGCTAACCTGAAAGATGGCAAAAACTTTGTCGCAACGCTTACTGAGCTCAGGAGTTCGTCAACCCCGGGGCGGGGCGACATCTGGGTTGTCATCGCCACTGACCGAAGAGACGACAGTGCAAAAACATTCACCATCTCCTTCTCGAAAGACATTGAAAGTAATATCGGCAAAATCACCGACGGTGATGATGAGGTTTCGCTTTTCTACAATAACTATGAAGATATTGACAATCCAACCCTTCAACAAGCTAGAACAGGTACGATCCAATATACACTGGATCTTAAAGAAATGACGTTGAAGGGCTCATTCAACGCCGACATAGACAAATCTGATGGCTCCGGACAGTACCTGTGTAGAGCTCACTTCGATACGATACTCAGTCGTTCCAGCCCAGCGCTTGTTCGATAAAGTAAAAAAGGGCCTTGGTATTTGACCCAGGCCCTTTTACATCTAATTACACGACACAGTTGACTACCATTTGAATTGCACACCTAAAGTGGCACCCATTGGCATTTCAATATTTTTACCACTCATATACTCAATTTCCGCGTGCGCCTGCCAGCGTTCCGAAAGATTAATCGCGATGCCCGCCCCGACCTCAGCCCTTGAGCCAGAAAGGTTGTTATTGAACACATTATTGTTGACTTCGACTTTATTGTTTGATGAAAACTCATGGGCGAACGCTCCGCGAACATAAGGTTGTAACTTCGTCCCACCCTTCAACTGCACATCACGCCCAGCGGTCACCCCGACCTTGCCAAGCAAAGAGCGGGTGAGATCACCTTCAGCCTGCAATCCATTGTCCAGCTTGTAATCTTTACCTTGAATACCTACGGCGGACCATTGAGTAAAAGGTTCGATGAAATAACCTTCTTCCAGTTTGATATGTCGACCCACTTCCACAGAACCACCGATCCCCGTGTTGTCGTAATCGCCTTTGGATCGATTGCCGTCAGTCATACCGACCTTGGCATCGTTCTGGAACCGATTGAGTTTAAGCACGCTGTCAACATAGTAGCCACTTACGTCATCCATCCACGTCAGATATGTGCCCACGTAGTAACTTTTAATCGTGCCGGACGTGCCACGATGCAGATTCAGATCTGATGAACTATGGCCAGCCATCACACCCAATAGCCATTGCCCGTCACCCAGATGCAGAGGAGCATCGGCACCGAGCGTAAAACCTTGCTGGGTTTGTCGATATCCATCACCAAAAGCATCGTTGACGTTGTACTTGTTGCCATAAGCTCTGAGCCACACGCCTGATTTGTCCGGATTGAATCGAAGTTCGCCCATACGACTGCGCAACGACGTCAATTCGCCGTACCAAACAGTGGGAGCCGTATTGAACAGTGCCGTCACTGCACGTGTGGAAGGACTTATCGTGCGAGTCTCAGGGTCAAGAAACCAGTCGTTGCCGGTTCCGCCCTGTTTCAGTCCATAGGAATATGCCCCCAGATCGACTTGGCCCTCAGCATTGGCCAACGAAAATCGGGCATCTCCGCTTTCGGTGTGGACAACCTGAATTGGCTCGCCGCTGGCTGGTTCGGTGCCGGTGCTGGCAATCAGCAATTGATGGTCACCGGTGGCCGTACCGGTGACATTCAGAAAATCTGTCTGGTTTGTCGTGAAGTTGGTTCCCATCTCAAACAAACCGCTGCCGGACAGATTTTGAACGTTCAACTGGAAGTATTCGTTATCAGCCCCCAGTTTCACCGTGCCACCGCTCAACACCAAGTCACCAACCTGGCTGGTACCTGTCAGATTCCATCTGGAGGTGGCATCAATGCCAACTGTGGCAACATTACTCATTACACCACTTAATTGCGAACCTTGCTGAAGCGAGATAGTTGCTGTGCTGCCGGTATCTGCGCTCACATCTCCAATGAGCGAAGCCTGGGTAAAGCTCAATGTTGCGCGGCTGTTGTCCGACACTTGGAGATTGCCTGTCAGATCACTGCGTTCGACGTTAAACACAGCGTCGCTCGAGCCCTTCACGTCCAAAATTGTTCCATTGCTACTGGTCAGTGTTGATCCATTGAGTACATCAATTCGAGAAACCGGCACCGCATTACCAGCATTGTCAACAACGATGGCAGAGCCGTTTCTGCCTTCGACACTCGATTGATCCAGTCGCAATTGACTGGCCGTTAATTCCGTCCCCTCCAGGCCCAATGTCACGCCGCTTTGCGCGCCGACAATGTGTGAGCCGTTTACCGCGGACGCAGTCCCGCTGAGCAAAGTGAGGCCATTGCTGCCCGCCCCCGTGCCCTCCAGCGTCGAATTGTCTAACTCAAGCGTGCTGAAAGCCGTTACGCGCGCACCGCCGGTTACACCAGTGACATTGCTATCCGATAGCGCTGCACTCGACCCCGTAGTTGAGCCAACCAAATGCGCCACCTGCAAACCTAACCGATTACCACTGATGGTACTGCCACTGATAGACGCAGTGCTGTTGGTCAGTTCAAGACCCGCGCGTGCGTTGCCTCCCACGACGGTAGTGTTGACGAGATTGACTGTCGACCCCTGGTTAACAGAGATCTGTTGGGTCTGCGCACCATCAGCGTTCAACGTTGATTGAAACGCGGTGATACCGAGTGTTTGAGCTCCATCGACATTCAAAGTGGCGTTTTGAGAAAGCGTCCAGCCCTCCACGTTGGAGCCACTCGTAATCGTTTGGGTGCCGCCCACCAATGTTCCGGCGTTAGCGGTCTGAGACATCAACAATGAAAAAAGACACACCGAGGACCCATCCGCCCACCTTCTCGCCATCATCGTTCGGGAGAGATTTTTTTTTGTCCACATAATAGAGTTTTCCGCTTTTTTCGCTCTTGGAGAAACGAGGAAGTGAAATGGGTGAGCGACCATATGTCGCTCATTAACGCCGGCACACTACAACTAAGCGTAACCCTGGTATGTAGGAATAATCCGAGACTCAACAGGGAAGTCTTACCTACTGCAATGGGAAAAATACCGGGAGAGCGTGCTCCCCCGGTAAATACTCAGTCAGATTTAATTGGTTGCCGTTCCTTCACAGTAGTTTCCGCTATCGTTCAGCAAGGAAACCTCATTAAAGAAGTCCAACGACGGTGTCGGCACACCAGAAATGGTGACCTCATACCAGATCTTGATATATCCATTCGGAAGACCGGAGCTGTTTGGCGGTTGAATGGGCTTCAACTTCGTCAAATATGGCTGGATAGTTTCTATAAACACACCACCTGTTTCAGCGCCGGTAATAGTGTAAGACTTGCTGAACTCTGTACCTGGAATTACTCTGAGGCCTTGTGAGTCCACAGTGCCTACCGATTTTAATGTTACGGACGTGCCTGTCGGCATATGAGTCGGATCAATCGGAACTGTCACTGGCAACTCATAAGCGGGGCGAGTCAAGTACCGGCATGATACCAACAAGTTATACAATCGAACTGATGGCGGGGGCAGCGTAACCCGAACATTGTCAATAATCACCTCAGTATCAGGTGACTTCATTACATTGCGTCCACCCGTTTCTTCAATCGTCCAGTAAGCGATTTTTGTACCTGGGCCCGCTGCGTCAATAACATCAGGAAGCATCGAAAAGGTTATTGGTGTTGTTGAACCGGCAGTCAGCAACTGGGTATCTACAGCATTGCCATTGAACCAGAGTTTTGCAGTTTCGTCCCCTAGTGGCACCCATACTACGGGAGCAGTAATCATTGGTGTGCTGATGTCCGCATTTTTACCTCGGTCATCCGCAGTAATATGATTAGGTGTTTTAGAATCCCCTAGAACGGTGACCTTCGTCATATTTGGGTTTTCCCTACTAGGGAAGACCGGATTGACAGGGCCTCGGTAGGTAAAGTCCAGAGCGGAATCCGTATCGACTGAGTCAATCAACGGTTCAAGGCCACGTGAAAACTTGTAATTGGCGGTAATCGGAACTTCCGCTGTAGCGTTGCCCCAAAGCGCCAACAATCTACTGGTAGTAATCTGGAACTGAAGTGTTCTTGGCGCTGTGCCCAAGGGTTGAGTGCCCAGTGAGATCGGCAATGTACCATTGGTGACCGATGTGGTAATGCGGTCATTCTCATTACCATTGGTGGTATACGGCACATTCACAAAAACAGGACCTTCAATATCTTCAAGGTCGATGACGTCCGGCGAAATGCCCTTGGGAATTACACAAGGAATCAAAGAAGGGGGCGGAAGGCGCCGAACATTAAACGATCCGGAAAGAGCGGGAGCACTTTCATTACCCACTACATCGCGCAATACGTACCAGATAAAGTAAAGTGAATCGAGTTTTGGAAGTTGGGCTTGTGGAATATTCACAGTGGCCGAGGTCAGCGGCTGACTATGGACAGCTGTACCCGCCCCATAATTTGTGTCGATATAGACAAAAATATGATCATCAGAGCGATAATTCTCATAGCTAATATTGACACTCAAAGAAAGTTGCGAGTTATTCTTTAGCCACTCATCATCAATCAATCTGGGCGCTGGCAAGTTCAAGAAGGTAAATGCCTCCGGCTTGTACTTAGTACCGGAAGCTTTATCCTCTTCAGGCGCAGTGCGATCAATCTCCGCCGTCACCCATCCGGTATCGTCCGGATTGCCATCTATACCTCTGAAATGCGTAAACTGAAATTGATAAGTTGTCGAAATCTTCGTCACATCATCATCAACAAGCCCTGCTGTAGGTACCGGGATGTCTAAAAATTCAGGGCGAGTGGCTATAGGCCCAAAAGCATCAGAGTCAACTATCGTTTCAGTCCCGGACGGTCCTTTGCGCTGCCAAAGTTCCCATTCATCGTTATCATGAGGAAGCGTAATTGTTTTAGTGTCGAATCTGACAATCATCGGTCCTGGGTCTAGAATCGATTTTGGAATCAGATTGTCTACAATCTGCCCCACAATGACGGGTGGATCAGCGAGAATACCTACGTTAACGGTGGACGTACGCAACGCCAAACGAGAATTCGCTGACACTTCTTGGGCTGTTAGTTTCTTTCCTTTACCGATTTTCTCTTGGATAGTCATCTTTTTTCTCCGAATAAAACATCCAAGCCAAATCAATCCCGGCATGTTACGAAGTTTGACGAAACGGCATAAAAAGTACGTCAACACTCTCACCGGGCGACTGGCTACCTGTTTATGAAACACAACGGCACCGCAAAACGCAGGAAAACTTCAAACTTCTTCATATCCCAACGGGAATCCACCGCAGGGAATGGGTTCACCATTGGTAGTTCGATCTATCTTCACATATTCTTTAAAAGACCTTGCAAACGGCACACCATTTCTAACTATCGTGTATTGCGCCGCCCCCGAGTGCTTGTTAAACATCGGCCTTACATAGGGCTCAAAAGGTATCTCAAAGAAAAACCCATCTCTCGCGTCCGTTAAACTCAATGTTTTGGTTAACCGAAACAACTGGGTTAGCGGGGGCGGTTCGATGTTGAGATTCGGGAAGCCCTGCCACTCAAGGACAAACTCGTCAAACTCTCGAAAAACGAGTTCCGCCGAAATTTTTAATCTGATGCACTCCCAAACAGGCGGACTGTCTGGATATTCAGGAGTACATCCAATATATCCCGATATATTTGCGTCCGGAAAGCCGGGCGCCTTAAGAGTTGGTGCCAAAGCGTGATCAATTGTCAGCTTCTTTATAGGAGAAGGATCATCGTTCCCATCATAGCCTTCAAGGATATAATAGATAAAAGCGACCCCATCCTCCCTCATTTGTTGGGGCGTCAATGGAAAAGTAAACTCTGGCTGGTCATCTACTTCGGTGTATGTCTCGGTA
This sequence comes from Pseudomonas sp. LBUM1652, assembly GCF_059716105.1. NCBI lineage: Bacteria > Pseudomonadati > Pseudomonadota > Gammaproteobacteria > Pseudomonadales > Pseudomonadaceae > Pseudomonas > Pseudomonas sp. LBUM1652. Next base: position 3,426,349 of record NZ_CP166804.1, read on the forward strand.
TATATTTCCTTCTCAACATTGTTCTGTTTCCAGAAGATATGAAGGATCGAAAACCGTCCGGGTCGATCAGGGAAACGATCCCACCTGGGAACTCTGATGATCGTCCCGTTAATCAGTTGCTCCAAAGGTACACGGCCTTCCGAATCGCTCTCGCTTACACCGTCAATTTTCAAACCTGCAGCGGTGACGTGTTCATTAGGCTCTGGCATCGCGGATTCTCGCTCTGTGAGGTGGTCTCAGCGCATATTCTTGTTGAATGACGCTTTCAGATATTGAGCGCCGATTCACTCCAACTGCCTACTGTCATATCTGACAGGTAATGCGACCGTCTGTCGGGAGTTAGAGGGAATTCTGCGCGAGAGTGGGTTGACGGGAGTGAGGTTTATCGTGTCTTCTGAAACCGGTTTCAGGCGTTTCCTACAAAAATAAGGTCAATCCCTTGAACGATTTCTCTGCCGCCCAACGCAGCCGCGTCACCATGCTAGATGTCGCCGAACGCGCCGGTGTTTCCAAGGCCAGCGTGTCGCGCTTCATCGGCGATGACCGCGCCCTGCTCTCCGACGCCATTGCCTTGCGCATCGAGCAAGCGATCAGCGCACTCGGCTATCGCCCGAACCAGATGGCCCGTGGCCTTAAACGCGGTCGCACTCGCCTGATCGGCATGCTGGTGGCCGATATCCGTAACCCTTATTCGATTGCCGTGATGCACGGGGTGGAAACCGCCTGCCGTGCGCACGGCTACAGCCTGGTGGTGTGCAACACCGACCGCGATGACGAACAGGAACGCCAGCACCTGGCGCTGCTGCGCTCGTACAACATCGAAGGGCTGATCGTTAACACCCTCGGCCATCACCGTGACGAACTGCATGAACTGCATCGCGAAATGCCGCTGGTGCTGGTGGACCGCAAAGTCGACGGACTCGACAGCGACATGGTCGGGCTGAACAACCCGCAGGCAGTGGAGATGGCCCTCGCCCATCTTGAACAGCGCGGTTATCGCGATGTGTTGCTGGTGACCGAGCCCTATGACGGGACCAGTTCGCGGATCGAGCGGGTCAGCAGTTTTCAGGCACAGATTGCGCAGCGCTCCGGGTTGACTGGCGCGGTACTGGAGACCGGCGATGAGCTGGCGGCTGGTCTGCAAAATTTTCTAAACAAACCTGCAAATGGGCCAAAGGCACTGTTCTGCGCCAATGGCGTGGCGGCGCTGACCAGCACTCGCGCATTGCGTGAGATCGGCTGTCGGCTGTTCGAGGATGTCGGGCTGATTGCCCTGGATGATCTGGATTGGTATCCGTTGGTGGGCAGCGGGATTACCGCGCTTGCCCAGCCGACGGAGGCGATTGGTGCGCGGGCGTTTGAGTGTTTGCTCAAGCGCTTGCGTGGGGATGCTGGCGAGGCGCGGGTGCTGGATTTTGCGCCTGTGTTGGTTGAACGCGGTTCGACCCTCGGGAATTTGCGGTGAATTGGCCGGCGCTCTTCGCGAGCAAGCTCGCGAAGAGGACCGAAAGAAGAGCACATCACTCACTGATATTTTTTTGAACAAAAATGAAACCGGTTTCAGAGGTAAAAAACAATGAATAAACCTGCCGTTTCCATCAGCCTGTCCAGCTACGGCGCCGAGCTTGTGCGTCAACGCGGGCAAGACTTTTTTATTGACGTGCTAGCCGCTGCCGGTGCCGATCGCATCGAGTGGCGCGAGGAATTGCTGACCCGTGAAGTGCCCGCGCAATTGAGTGCTGCCACCGCCGCGCTTGGACTGCAAAGCATCTATTCCTCACCGACCGAACTGTGGCTCGCCGGCCAGGCACAACCCAATCCCGAGTTGATCAGCGCCCTGCAGCACGCCGAAGCGTTCGGTTCGAAGTGGCTGAAAGTCTCCCTCGGCTACTTCACCGACAACTGTGATCTGTCAGTCCTCAAGCAACGGCTCAATAACAGCCCAGTGCAATTGCTGGTGGAGAACGACCAGACCCTGCACGGCGGGCGGATCGAACCTTTTCAGCGTTTCTTCACCGCCGTCGAACAGCACAACCTGCCAATCAAGATGACCTTCGACATCGGCAATTGGCAGTGGCAAGACCAGTCCGCCACCAGCGCCGCACGCCTGCTCGGTCGCCACGTCGGCTACGTGCACTGCAAAGCCGTGGCCCGGCGTGCCGACGGCAAACTGGTTGCGGTGCCACCTGCTGTCAGCGATTTGCATCTGTGGGAACAACTCTTGCGGCACATGGCCCAAGGCGTTATGCGCGCGGCCGAGTATCCGTTGCAGGGTGATGATCTGGTCGAGTTGACCACTGCGCACGTCGCCGCCCTCGCCCGCCTTGGCCAATCCCGTCTGGAGCCTGCCCATGTCTGAGATCGATATTTTGTCGTTTGGCGAAACCATGGCGATGCTGGTGGCCGAGCAATGCGGTGATCTGGCGGCGGTCGAGCACTTTCATAAGCGCATTGCCGGCGCCGACAGCAACGTTGCGATCGGCCTTTCGCGGCTCGGCTTCAATGTGGCCTGGCTGAGCCGGGTGGGTGCCGATTCGCTGGGTCGCTTCGTGGTCGAGACACTGGCCAAAGAAGGTCTCGATTGCAGCCATGTCGATGTCGACACAGCGCACCCCACCGGTTTCCAGTTCAAGTCGCGCACCGACGATGGCAGTGATCCACAAGTCGAATATTTCCGTCGCGGCTCGGCGGCCAGTCATCTGTCACCACGCTCAATCACCGAAAGCCTGCTGAGCGCCCGGCATCTTCATGCCACGGGCATTCCGCCAGCGCTGTCGGCGTCAGCGCGGGAAATGTCGTTCGAGCTGATGAGCCGCATGCGCAATGCCGGGCGCAGCGTGTCGTTCGACCCCAATCTGCGCCCGAGCCTGTGGGCCGGCGAACGCGAAATGATTACTGAGATCAACCGCCTCGCGGCCCTCGCCCATTGGGTGTTGCCGGGGTTGAGCGAAGGTCGCTTGCTCACCGGTTTTGAAGATCCGGCGGACATTGCCGCGTTTTATCTCGATCAAGGCGCCGAAGCGGTGGCGATCAAACTTGGCCCACAGGGTGCCTATTACCGCACGCATCTGGATCAGGGCTTTGTCGCCGGGGTGCCAGTGGCCCATGTCGTCGACACGGTGGGTGCCGGTGACGGCTTTGCGGTGGGGATGATCAGTGCCCTGCTCGAACACCAGAGTTTTGCCGAGGCGGTGCAGCGTGCGAACTGGATTGGCAGTCGGGCGGTGCAGAGTCGCGGGGATATGGAGGGTTTGCCGACCCGCCTGGAGTTATCGGTTGAATTTGAGTCTGCCTTCGCGAGCAGGCTCGCTCCCACGTTTGAAATGCATTCCCTTGTGGGAGCGAGCCTGCTCGCGAAGAGGCCAGCCTAGTCAGCGAAAAATTTGAACCTGCTGCGACAAAAACAACAAGCTCAGGAGCAACACCATGAAAACCGCAACCCTCGCCGCCCGCCGCTGGTGGTACATCATGCCGATCGTGTTTATCACCTACAGCCTGGCGTATCTCGATCGCGCCAACTACGGCTTCGCCGCCGCCTCCGGCATGGCCGAAGATTTGATGATCACCCCGGGCCTGTCTTCATTGCTCGGTGCGCTGTTCTTCCTCGGCTACTTTTTCTTCCAGGTGCCGGGGGCGATCTACGCGCAAAAGCACAGCGTGAAGAAACTGATTTTTGTCAGCCTGATCCTCTGGGGCGGGCTCGCCACGTTGACCGGCGTGGTCTCCAACGCCTATTGGCTGATCGTCATCCGTTTCATGCTCGGCGTGGTCGAAGCCGCCGTGATGCCGGCGATGCTGGTCTATCTGTGCCACTGGTTCACCCGTGCCGAACGCTCGCGGGCCAACACCTTCCTGATCCTCGGTAATCCGGTGACGATGCTGTGGATGTCGGTGGTCTCGGGTTATCTGGTGCAGCATTTCAGCTGGCGCTGGATGTTCATCATCGAAGGTCTGCCGGCGGTGCTCTGGGCGTTTATCTGGTGGCGTCTGGCCGATGATCGTCCAGCCCAGGCCAAGTGGCTAAACGACCAGGAAAAGCAGGACCTGGAAAGCGCTCTGGCCGCCGAGCAGGTCGGGATCAAAGCGGTGAAGAACTACGCCGAGGCGTTCCGTTCGCCGAAGGTGATCATCCTGGCGTTGCAGTTCTTCTGCTGGAGCATTGGCGTTTACGGCTTTGTGCTGTGGCTGCCGTCGATCCTCAAGGCCGGCGCGCAAATGGACATGATCGAGGCCGGCTGGCTGTCGGCGCTGCCGTATCTGGCGGCGGTGATTGGCATGCTCCTCGTGTCGTGGGGCTCGGACAAACTGCAAAAACGCAAACGCTTCGTCTGGCCACCGCTGCTGATCGCCTCGATTGCGTTTTACGGCTCCTACGCACTGGGCGCGGAACATTTCTGGTGGTCGTACACGTTGCTGGTGATTGCCGGTGCCTGCATGTACGCGCCCTACGGGCCGTTCTTCGCGATCGTGCCGGAGATTCTCCCGGCCAACGTCGCCGGCGGCGCGATGGCGCTGATCAACAGCATGGGCGCACTCGGTTCGTTCGGCGGTTCATATCTGGTGGGTTACCTGAACAGCTCCACCGGTTCGCCCGGTTCCTCGTACCTGCTGATGAGCGGCGCGTTGCTGCTGTCGGTGGTGCTGACGATTTTTCTCAAGCCCGGCGCCAGTGATCGCGTCGTCGCCAAAGCCGTCGCCACGCGTCCCGTGCCGGCTCATTCCTGAAGAGATTTTTGCCATGAAAAAACAGGTCGTGCTGTACAAGAAACTCTCGCCCGCGCTGATGGCGCGCCTGCAAGAACAGTTTGACGTGACGCTGATCGAAAGCCTCGACGCCCAAGGCCTGATGCAACTGCGCGATGCCCTGCCCCGCGCCCACGGTTTGCTCGGTGCCAGTTTGAAACTCGACGCCGCTTTGCTGGATCTGGCACCGCAACTGGAGGCCATTGCCAGCGTGTCAGTGGGCGTCGACAACTACGACATCGACTACCTGACCCACCGCAAGATCCTGCTGACCAACACCCCCGACGTACTCACCGAAACCACGGCCGACACCGGTTTCGCGCTGATCCTCGCCGCCGCCCGGCGTGTGGTGGAACTGGCCAACATGGTGCGCAGCGGCCAGTGGCACCGCAACATCGGCCCGGCGCATTTCGGTACCGATGTGCATGGCAAGACGCTAGGGATTATCGGCATGGGCCGGATTGGCGAGGCGCTGGCGCAGCGCGGGCATTTCGGCTTCGGCATGCCGGTGATTTACCACAGCCAGTCGCGCAAACCGGCGGTCGAAGATCGATTTGATGCGCAATATCGAAGCCTTGAAGAGCTGTTGCAGCAGGCCGATTTCATTTGCCTGACCTTGCCACTGACGGCACAGACTGAAGGCCTGATCGGCGCCGAGCAGTTTGCGTTGATGCGCCCGGAAAGCATCTTCATCAACATCTCGCGGGGCAAGGTGGTGGACGAGGCGGCGATGATCGATGCGCTGCGTCACAACCGGATTCGCGCGGCGGGGCTGGATGTGTTCGAGCGTGAGCCGTTGAATCATGACTCGCCGTTGTTGCAGCTCAACAATGTGGTGGCGACGCCGCATATGGGGTCGGCGACGCATGAAACGCGCGAGGCGATGGCGCGCTGTGCGGTGGAGAATCTGCTGGCGGCTTTGGCTGGGGAGAAGCCTTTGAATCTGGTGAACCGGGATGCCTGGCTGGGTTGAGATCTCCTGTGCCTAACGGGCCTCATCGCTGGCAAGTCAGCGATGAGGCCTGTGCGGGCAGTTCAAGATTGTCAGGCACTGCGCGCCTGCAACAGCTGCGCCGCACACAACGCAATCCGCGCACAGGCATCTGCCAGTTTCACCCGATCCACCACCAACCCGATGCGAATATGCCCCGCCGCACTCGGCCCGAACGCTTCACCGGCCAGCACCGAAACGCCATAACCTTCCAGCAATCGTTCGGCAAACGCCTGGGCACCGAGCCCGGTCTGGCGCACATCGACCATCACGAACATCCCGCCATCCGGGCGGATCGGCTGCAACCCCGGGCAACCGCGCAAGCGCTCGCACACCAGATCCCGCCGTAGGCGATATTCCTCGCGCATCTGCGTCACTTCCGGCAAATCGCTTTCCAGCGCCACCTGCGCCGCTTTCTGCACAAAGTCCGGCAGCCCGAACAACATGCTCAATGACAGATTGACCAGATGTTCGGCCAAGGATTTTGGCCCGATCATCCAGCCGATACGCCAGCCGGTCATCGCATGGGATTTCGACAGGCTGTTGATCGTTGCCGTCCGCTCGGCCATGCCGGGCAGACTAGCCGGGCTGATGTGCTCGCCTTCATAAAGCAGCTCGCTATAGACCTCGTCGCTGATCAGCCACAAGTCGTGGTGAATGCACAACGCCGCCAGTTCCTGCCAGATCAGCAGCGACAGGCTCGCGCCGCAGGGATTGTTCGGACTGTTAAGCAGCATGGCGCGGGTTTTCGGGGTGATGCGTGCGGCGACATCCGTGGGATCGACACGGAAGCCGTTTTCCGGACGCACCGGCACTGGCACCACGGTCGCACCGCAAGCGCCGAACACGCCTTCGTAGGTGACGTACATCGGCTCGGCGACGATCACTTCGTCGCCCGGATCCAGCAGGCATTGCGCCACTGAATACACCGCGCATTGTGCGCCGGGCATGACAATCACATGGTCGGCGTCGACCACCTGGCCACTGCGTCGGCGATGGCGAGCGGCAATCAACTGGCGCAGGGCCAAGCGACCGCGCACGTCGGAATAATGTGTATCGCCCGCCAGCAGGCTGTCGATGGCGCCGTGGACAATCGGCAGTGGTGTGTCGAAATCAGGATCACCCACGCTCAGCAGCAGAATATCGACACCCTCGGCGCGTAACTCCAGCGCTCGGTCATGAATCTGCCAGGCCGCTGCTCCCTCGCCGGCGATTCGTTGGGTCAAGGCTGAATAGCGCATGTACGTCTCCTGATTGCGCAGTCTCCAGCCTTCACCCTATCTCAAATCACGAAACGCGCCACCATGGCATTCAAGTCGACCGCCAGACGCGACAGTTCGTGGGTTGCTGCGCTGGTCTGGTTGGCGCCTGCTGCCGATTGCGTGGCCAGATCGCGAATGTTCACCAGGTTGCGGTCGACTTCGCGAGACACCTGCGCCTGCTCTTCGGAAGCGCTGGCGATGACCAGGTTGCGTTCGTTGATCTGGTGGATCGACTGGGTGATCTGTTCCAGCGCCACGCCAGCGGCGCGGGCCATTTCCAGGGTGGATTGGGTGCGCTGGTTGCTTTGCTGCATCGAGGAAACCGCTTCACCGGTGCCGTTCTGGATGCCGGCGACCATTTTCTCAATCTCTTGCGTCGACTGCGCGGTGCGATGGGCCAGTGCCCGCACCTCATCAGCCACCACGGCAAAACCACGTCCGGCCTCACCGGCACGGGCCGCTTCAATGGCGGCGTTGAGCGCCAGCAGGTTGGTCTGTTCGGCGATGGCGCGGATAACGTCGAGCACCTTGCCGATGTCACGACCTTGCGTGGCAAGACCTTCGATCATTTGCGCGGTGTTCTGCACGTCGTGGGTCATGGTCTGAATCGCGTCGACGGTTTTCACCACTTGATCGCGGCCTTCACGGGCGGCGTGGGTCGACTGATTGGAGGCTTCGGAGGTCGACACGGCGTTACGCGCCACTTCTTCCACGGCAGCGGTCATCTCGTTGACGGCAGTGGCAGCTTGTTCGATTTCATTGTTCTGCTGTTGCAGGCCACGGGACGCTTCTTCTGTCACCGCGCTGAGCTCTTCGGCGGCGGCGCCCAGTTGCGTGGCGGAACCGGCGATCTGCTCGATGGTTTTGCGCAGGTTGGTCTGCATCGCCGCGAGGGCTTCGAGTAGGCGCGCCGGTTCGTCCTTGCCGTCGACTTCGATGAGTTTGGTCAGGTTGCCGTCGGCAATGGTCCGCGCAGCCTCGACGGCGCGGTTCAGCGGCGTGACGATGCTGCGAGTCAGCAAGAGCGCCAGCAACACGGTGGCCAGCGCAGCAACCACGGCGACGATGACGATACCGGTGATGGCGCTGTCGTAATGTTCGCCAGCCTTATTGGAAGCAGTTTTCGCATCGGCAGCGTTGATCGCGATGAGCTTGTTGAGTTGCTCACCCATCTGGTCGGTGCCGTCCTTGATCCGCGTGTTGATCAGGGTACGCATCTCGTCAACTTTGTCCTGACGCGACAGCTCCAGCATCTGGTTTTGCGCTTGCAGGTAGTTGTCCAGCGTCGTCGCGAACGTCTGGTAAATCGCGCGTTCTTCCGGGCCGGCCGGCAGCGCGGCGTACTTGGCCTGGCCGCTGCGAACCTTGTCCACCAGAACGCCGATGCGGGTTTGTGCTTCTTGCAGGGCGGCCGGGTCGCGGTTCACCAGAACCCGGAACGACAGGATGCGCAGACGCAGGACGTTTTCCGTGACGATGGCAAGCTGGGTCACGCTGGGTAACTGCGTCGAGTCCATCTCGACTGACGCCTGACGGATGATCGTCATGCGGTTCACGGCGAACACGCCGAGCACGACTACCAGCAGGGCAATAAAGGCAAAACCGAGGAAGGCACGGGGCGCGATATTCAGGTTACGCAAGGACATAGTTGGACTCTCGGAAGATAGAAACTACGAGCGTCCATGCCGTGATCACTGACCCGTGGGGGGCGGGCTTCAGTCCGGCGTCACTGTTTTTGGGATTCTTGTGCGCGCCTATTGGCTGTATCGGCCATGCTTTAGGAAGGTTGCGTGTAAAGAGCAAATATTTTTCTGTGTGTTACACCATTGAAACACCGCGCGCACGCCCCGTGCAGGGGGTTGGTCAGGGTTTGGTGGAGAGTCGCCAGACTCGAGCGATGTCACACGCTCGCTCGCGCAGCAGAAGCGGCGCTTGCGCGCAAGCCTGCTCCAGCGTCATCGGCCCGCTGGTCACGGCGAACGCAGCATCAATGCCATGAGCGTACAGCTCCTGATAACCCTCGCCCAATGTCCCCGCGATGACAATCACCGGGACGTTGTGTTGTTTGGCAATCCGCGCCACGCCGAACGGGGTTTTGCCGCGTAACGTCTGCGCGTCGAACCGTCCTTCGCCGGTAATCACCAGATCCGCGCCTTTGATCGCCTCGGCCAACCCGACCAACTCGGCGACCACCTCGACCCCGGCCTGAAACTGCGCACCGAGAAATGCCTTGGCGGCAAAACCCAAACCACCCGCCGCACCGCTGCCGGGTTCATCGCGAACATCTTTACCCAAGGCTTGCGCGCTCAGTTCGGCGAAATGCCTCAACGCTTGATCAAGTTGCTGCACTTGCGTCGGCGATGCACCTTTCTGCGGACCAAAAATCGCCGAGGCACCGTGTGGGCCGCACAACGGGTTGTTAACGTCGGCGGCGATATCGAAACGCACCTGAGCCAGACGCAGGTCCAGTTCGCTCAAGTCCAGATGTGCCAATTGCGCCAGCGCCAGGCCGCCGGGCACCAACGCCTGACCTTGTGCGTCCAGCAACTTTACCCCCAACGCCTGCATGGCTCCGGCGCCCCCATCATTGGTGGCACTGCCGCCGATCGCCAGAATTACCCGTTGTGCCCCGGCATCCAGCGCTGCGCGAATCAGTTCGCCGGTGCCGAAGGTGCTGCTGATGCACGCATCGCGCTGCCCCGGCGGCACCAATTGCAAGCCGCTGGCCTCAGCCATTTCAATGATCGCGGTGTGGTTATGCGGCAACCAGCCCCACGCGGCGTCAACCGCTGAACCCAACGGGCCACGCACGCGAGTGCGGCGCAACTCGCCTTCGCACGCGGCGAGAATCGATTCGACCGTGCCTTCGCCGCCGTCAGCCATCGGGCATTTGATGAGTGTGGCCTGCGGCCAGACTTGTGCCAGACCCAGAGCAATGGCCTCGGCGACGCCTTGGGCACTCAGGCTGTCCTTGAACGAATCGGGGGCGATGACGATCTTCATGCGAATTCTCCAGTTCCAATGCTCATCATGCTGCCAGTCGGTCTGCGCATTGACGCCGGTCCGCTGCACAATGGGCGCAGGCGTTTATTGTTCATTTCTACAAAAGCCCTGGAGTGGATGCTGAATGTCCCGGCGCCATCGCTGGCAAGCCAGCGATGGCGTCTTCAAAAACACCTCATGCAGAGGGATCAGTCTGCGGCAGCAATTGCACCCCAAGATACAGCGCCAACATCCCTTCCAGCCTCAACGGATCCACCCCACTGATCTCGGCAATCCTTTCCATCCGATAGCGCAGGCTATTGCGATGAATCCCCAGTGCATCGGCACACGCCTGACTCTGCCCATCGTGATCGCACCAACTGCGCAACGTCGCCAGCAACTGGCCGTTGCTGTCCTTGGCGATCACCTTGCGCAGAGGCTTGAGCAGTTCATCGAGCGCATCGTCGTTGCGATGCCGCCAGAGCATCACCGGCAAGCGATAGCGATTGAGGGTCAACAGACGTGAATGCGGCAATACCTCGCGGCCATAGGCAAGCAGATCGCCCACCCGGCGATAACAACGACGCAACCCGCTCAACCCGTCCGCCTGCCCACCCACGGCAATGCGCAGGACGTTCCAGCCCAGGCCGTCGAGCTTCTCCAGCAAGCGATCATGCTCGACGTTGTGGCTCGCCGGCCGACACCACAGCAGCGACGACTTTGCCGAGCTCACGCACCAACTGTCCGGATAGCGTGACATCAGCCAGGCACTCAGCGCCTCGACGGTTTGCCCCGGGCCATGTTCCGGCCCCAATTCGAGCAAATACGGGATCCGCGTCAATTGCGGTTTGAGACCGAGTTGCTGCGCTTCATCGACCAGCCGTGGTGAATCTCCCGCCTCGCTTAACAGCAGCGCCAGCAGATCATCACAACGTTGACGCCGCCATTGCTGCTCGGCCTGCTGATTGCGTTGACCTACCAACATTTCCGCCGTCATGCGCACCAGTTCGGCGTAGGTGCGCAGTTGTTCCGGTTCACCGGTGATGCCAAGCACGCCGATCAGACGCTGATCGAGCAGCAACGGCAGGTTGATCCCCGGCTGCACGCCTTTCAAATGCTGGGCTGTCGGCGCGTCGATTTCGACCACCCGACCGTTGGCCAATACCAGTTGCGCGCCTTCATGTCGGGTGTTGATCCGCTCCGGTTCGCCGCTGCCGAGGATCAGCCCCTGGCTGTCCATGACGTTGACGTTGTACGGCAAAATAGCCATGGCCCGGTCGACGATGTCCTGCGCGAGGTCGTGATCGAGTTCGAACATGGTGGGCAAGATCCTTAAAAACGGGGCGGACGGTTGTTCACGCGCACAGGGCTTGGCGGCAAACCCTGTGCTCAGGCACAAAGACAATCCGGCCAAAGGTGGCCGAGACTCTCAGGGCGATCAACGTTACCCTTTGCATCGCAAAAAATCATAATAAAGAGAGAGCCGCTATGTCGCAGAGCGCCGCAGCTACCCAGACCATCGATGACGGTAAAAACGCCGTTTATAAACGCATCACCCTGCGTTTAATCCCCTTCATCTTCATCTGCTATCTGTTCAACTACCTCGACCGGGTAAACGTTGGATTTGCCAAACTGCAGATGCTCGACGCGCTGAAATTCAGCGAAACCATCTACGGCCTCGGTGCCGGTATTTTCTTCATCGGTTACGTGCTGTGCGGCGTACCAAGCAATCTGGCGCTGACCAAATTCGGTCCGCGGCGCTGGATCGCGCTGATGATGATCACTTGGGGCACGCTGTCGACCTGCCTGTTGTTCGTCACCACCCCCACCGAGTTCTACACCCTGCGCCTGTTCACCGGTGCGGCCGAAGCCGGGTTCTTCCCGGGCGTTGTGCTGTATCTCTCGCAGTGGTTCCCGACGTTCCGTCGTGGCCGGATCATGGCGTTGTTCATGTCGGCGATCCCGGTCTCCGGTTTGCTCGGCAGCCCGTTTTCCGGCTGGATTCTCAACCATTTCGCGGCGGGCCAGGGCGGTTTGGCCGGCTGGCAGTGGATGTTCCTGCTGCAAGGCGTTCCGACCGTGATACTGGGTGCGCTGGCGTATTTCCTGCTGAGCGACAGCTTCGCCAACGCCAAATGGCTGACCCCATATGAGCGCGCCGTGCTCGAAGCGGATCAGGCCGAAGACTTGGCGAACAAGCCAAAAACCACATCTGATTCACTGCTGGCGGTATTCAAGAACCCGGCGATCTGGGCGTTTGGCTTGATCTACTTTTGCATCCAGAGCGGCGTGTACGCGATCAACTTCTGGCTGCCGTCGATCATCAAGAACCTCGGTTTCAGCGATAACCTGGTCATCGGCTGGTTGAGTGCGATTCCTTACTTGCTGGCGGCGGTGTTCATGCTGGTGGTCGGGCGTTCGGCAGACCTGCGCCAAGAACGTCGCTGGCATCTGGTGGTGCCGATGCTGATGGGTGCGATTGGTCTGGTGATTGCGGTGAACTTTGCGGCCAACCCGGCGATTGCGATTCTCGGTTTGACCATTGCGACCATGGGCGCCCTCACCGGCCTGCCGATGTTCTGGCCGGTGCCGACGGCGATGCTCAGTGCAGGCGCAGCAGCGGGTGGTCTGGCGTTGATCAACTCGATGGGGCAGATGGCCGGGTTCCTCAGCCCGTATCTGGTGGGTTGGGTCAAGGACAGCACCGGGTCGACCGATGCGGCGTTGTATCTGCTGGCGGGTGTGATTGTCGGCGGGAGCCTGCTGGCGTTGCGGATGACGCGGACGTTGCGGGTTTGATTTAGAAGATCAAACGATCGCAGCCTGCGGCATTTCCTACAGTCGGTGTAGGAGCTACCGAAGGCTGCGATCTTTTGCTGTCAGGAAAACGCATCCAACTCAATTACTAATCCACCCGGCATCTGCACAAAGATCTGCCAAATCCCCTCGCCAGGCACTTGCGCCAGCTGGTACGGCAATCCACTCTCACGCACCCGCCGCAACACAGTTTCCGCTGGCTCATCGGTGCGAAACGCAATGTGGCTGAGTTCAGTATCATCGAAAGTCGGCTGCTCGATCACATGCACCACGGCGTGCGCGTCCTGATACAGCCAGCGGCCGGGAAACGGAAACGGCGGCCGACGCCCCGGTGCCAGCCCCAGCAATGCCGCGAAATTGTCCTGCAACGTCTGGCCGTCAGCGGTGTTGAAAGCCAGATGATCGAATGTCCACGTCATGCTCATCTCCTGCGGTTATTCACTGATTGCAGTATCCACACTTGCCAATCACGGAAAAATCCGGCTAAAACGCAAAGATCTTTAAAGGATTTTTACCAATGAGCTCGATTCTCGATCTGGAGATCTTCGTCCGCGTCGCCGACTCCGGGAGCATTTCCGCCGCCGCCCGCGCATTGGAGCTGACACCGGCCGCCGCCAGCATCGCCTTGAAGCGTCTTGAAACCCGCCTCGGCATACGCCTGCTGGCGCGCTCCACCCGCAGCATGCGCCTGACTGAAGAAGGCCGGCGCTATCTGGAAAGTGTGCGCCTTGCCCTCGCGACACTGGCCGAGGGTGAGCAGGCGCTCAAGCAGCAGAGCGAAGGCCTGAGCGGCGTACTGCAACTGGCGGCACCGTCGGACTTCGGGCGCAATGTGTTGTTGCCGTGGCTGGATGATTTCAAACGCGAACATCCGCACGTTCAGTTGCAACTGCTGCTGAACGACCGCCATGCCGATCTGTTTCGTGAAACCGTGGACGTGGCGCTGCGCTTCGGCGTACCGAGCGATTCGACGCTGGTGGCGTTGCCGATCCTGCCTGAGCATCGTCGCGTGGCTTGTGCCAGTCCAGCCTATTTAGCCCGTCATGGCACACCGCAAAACCCGAGCGAATTAACGAAGCACAGTGCCCTGCTCTACTTACGCAATGGTCGGCCTTACAACACCTGGCGTTTCAGTCGCGACGATGAAACGCTTGAAGTCGAAGTCCATGGCGACTATCTCAGCGACGACGGCGAAGTCGCCCGCCGTTGGGCACTGGCCGGGCATGGCATCGCTTACAAAGCCTGGCTCGATGTCGCCGAAGACGTGCGTGCCGGGCGACTGATGACCTTGTTCGATGACTGGCAAGGTGAAAGTGTGCCATTCAATTTACTCTGCCCACATCGGGTGCAGGTATCGGAACGGGTCCGTGTGTTGCAGGCGTTTTTGCAGGCACGCTGCCGAGGCTTGAGCCGATAATTCACTTTGCCGCGTCGCACGCTTCTGGTATTTGATTAAGGCATTCCCACCGACAAAAGGATTTTGGCATGAGCTATCGCACACTGGGCCACTCGGGGTTGCAGGTGTCCACCCTCACCCTCGGCACGATGATGTTTGGCGAACAGACCAGCACCGAGGAGTCGCTGCGCATCATCGACAAGGCCTGGGATCAGGGCATCAACTTCATCGATACCGCTGACGTGTACACCAATGGTCGCTCGGAGGAGATCGTCGGCGAAGCGATTGCCGGCAATCGCCATGAATGGGTCTTGGCGACCAAGGTGGGATTCGGCCCGGTGGACGGCGTACCAAACCGCAGCGGTTTAAGCCGCAAACATATCTTCAACGGACTCGATGCCAGCCTGACTCGGCTCGGCACTGATTACCTCGACATCTATTACCTGCACCGCGAAGACCACAACACGCCACTGGAAGTGACGATCTCGGCGATCGGCGACCTGATTCGTCAAGGCAAGATTCGTTATTGGGGCCTGTCGAACTATCGTGGCTGGCGGATCGCCGAGGTGATTCGCATCGCCGACAAACTTGGCATTGATCGCCCGGTGATCAGCCAGCCTCTGTACAACATCGTCAACCGTCAGGCCGAGACTGAACAGATTACCGCTGCGCAGACGTATGGTCTGGGTGTGGTGCCTTACAGCCCACTCGCCCGAGGCGTACTCAGCGGCAAATACGCGCCAGACGTAACGCCAGACGCCAACAGCCGTGCCGGGCGTCAGGACAAACGCATTCTGGAAACCGAATGGCGGGTGGAGTCGCTGCGCATTGCCCAGCAGATTCAGCAATACACCGAGGGCCGTGGCGTCGGCATCGTCGAGTTTGCGATTGCCTGGGTGTTGAACAACAGCGCAGTCACGTCGGCAATCGTCGGGCCTCGTACTGAAGCGCAGTGGGACGCGTACACCAAGGCGCAATCCGTGAAGATCACGGCGGAGGATGAAGCGTTTATCGATTCGCTGGTGACACCAGGCCATGCCTCGACACCGGGGTTCAACGATGTAAGCCATTTTGTGTCGGGTCGCAAACCGCACCGGGCTTAAGATTTTTCCCTATCCCTGCAACAGCCGATACAATCGGCTGTTTTTTCATTGAATCGAGCACGATCAAACGGAATCAGTGATCGTTCGGACATCGCCAGGGATTAATCATGTTCAATCGCCCCGTTGAGGTATCAAAAAAGTCTTTGCGTGGGCTGCTGTTTAATCTACTCGGCGAGAAAAAGCAGTGGCGTCAGCCCGTTGCGGCCGTAACTGCCGGGGATCGCACGCCCTCCATTAATTACCGCGCTGATGTTGATGGACTTCGCGCAATCGCTGTTCTGCTCGTACTGATTTTTCACGGCGGACTGGCGCTTTTCCCCTCCGGTTTTATTGGCGTCGATATCTTCTTCGTGATTTCGGGGTATTTGACGACCTCGATCATCCTGAAGTCGCTGAACAACGGCACATTCACTTTTTCCGGGTTTTACACGCGTCGGATCTGGCGATTGCAACCTGCCGTCATCGCGTTGCTGGTAGCGACACTAATCGTCACAACGCTGCTGTACCTGCCCGATGACTATGTCGACTTTCTGAAAAGCGAAAAGTACACATCGTTAATCATCTCCAACCAGTACTTTTCCAAAGTGACAACGGGTTATGCCACGCCCGATGCGGCAAGCCTGCCGCTGTTGCACACCTGGTCGCTGGCTATCGAATGGCAGTGGTATTTGGTTCTGCCACTGGGGATGTGGTTGATCAACCGTTATGTGGCGAAAAAAGCCTTCAAAGCGACGGTCTTCGCTTTGACCGTGGCGGCAATGGCACTCGCGTTGTATCTGTCTTACGCGCACCCCGAAAAGAACTATTACTTCTTCACCGCGCGAATCTTTGAATTGATGATCGGCTCCTGTGCCGTGATCTTCAGCACGGACAGGTTCAGACTCAATCGCCTCAGCGCGTCCCTGCTCTGTGCGCTCTCACTTGCCACTATTATCTACTGCGCTACCCGGGTAGATATCGTGTCGGGTTTTCCGGACTACTACGCCATTGCCGTGTGTCTCGCCACCGCAGTGCTGCTCTTTCAGGGCATAGGCGACGCCAGCATCACGTCAAAATTGCTGGCGTTCAAACCTCTCGTGTTTATTGGCACGCTCTCTTACTCCCTGTACCTGTGGCACTGGCCGATTCTGGCGGTGATGACTTACTTGGGCATCGCCCTCACGCCGATGATGACGGTCGTCTACTTCGTCTCCACCTTCGTGGTTGCCTGGCTGTCCTTTGTGCTGATTGAAAACAGATATCGAAAAGCCCGGGCTGGTTTTACCAAAACCCTGGTAGTGCTGATGATTTTGCCTGCCATCTGCCTGTCGATCCTCCACTCAGCCAGCGATAGACACGAGGGTTGGCCGAACCGCTTCAACGAAGGCTACACCAACCTGTTCAACGGTTTGAAAGCGGCTGTTCCGGTGAGCCGTGAGGGTTGCCTGGGTGTCAGCGATGGTGCCGATCCCGGCTGCCTGATTGGCAGCGCGCAGGCAGCGCCGCAAGTACTACTGATGGGTGATTCGTTTTCAAATCACTACTGGGGCTTTGTTGAAACATTGGCGACGGATGCCAATCTTTCAGTTCTTGTTCAGGGTTACCCGGCATGTCTGGCGCTGCCCGGAATCTATTTGTACAACTGGAATAAATACAAGAACGCGCTTTATCAAAAGTGCCACGATGCCGCCCAGCGCTACTACGCCATGATCGCGAAGAAGCATTTTCAGTATGTGATTGTTGGCCAGTTCTGGGAGGCCTATCTCACCGATGCCATCGTCACCAAACTGGATGACCCGCGCAGTTATGAACTGTCGCAACAGCGCCTGGGCGTGGCGATCCGCGAAGCCCTGGATATCATCGTCAAATCAGGAGCTACCCCAGTCTTTTTGGAGAACACCCTGCCAATGCCGCCGGGTATCAACGAGTGCCTGTTAAAACAGGTCAAGTTGCGGGGTTTGATGGGGAGTACCGAGCAAAGCCGTCTCTGCGCTACGGTGCCATGGGCAGGCGATAAAGACCCCGTGCTGGAAAAACTCTTCAATGACCTGACGGCCGAATATCCGACGTTGATTGTTATCGATCCGAAAAGCACGCAATGCAAAGACGGCACTTGCGTGACGATGGTCGACGGTTTGCCGGTCTACCGTGACATCGGCCACGTGACTGACTACGCCTCTTACCGGTTCGGGGAGATGTACCTCAAGCGCTATGGCAATCCGCTGAAGGCCAGGCCGTAAAAACTGACTACGCTTGTGTGTGTGTGGCAAATAATGAGCATCTGGCCAATATTCAGCACAAAAACCACGTATCCTTCGCGCCCCGTTTGATCACCCACTCGCGAGGACAGTTTGTCTAAAGGTATCGCTCTATCGGTTTCAGCCTCGGTGCTGTTTGCCGTCATGTATTACTACACCTCGCTGCTCACCCCGTTGAGCGGCGTGGAAATCTTTGGCTGGCGGATGCTGCTGACCGTGCCGTGCATGACCGTATTCATGCTGGTGTCCGGGGAATGGCGGCGGGTGCTGGAGTTGGTTCGCCTGATGGCGGCAAAGCCGAAACTGATCGGCGGACTGATTGTTTCGGCCGGCCTGCTCGGCGTGCAGTTATGGCTGTTCATGTGGGCGCCGCTCAACGGTTACAGCCTCGATGTGTCGCTGGGCTACTTCCTGCTGCCACTGGCCATGGTGCTGACCGGGCGGATTGCCTATGGCGAGAGCCTGTCGTACCTGCAAAAGGTCGCGGTGTTCTTCGCGAGTCTGGGTGTGCTGAACGAGTTGTATCAGGTCGGCGGATTTTCCTGGGCGACGCTGGTGGTCGTGGTCGGCTATCCGTTGTACTTCGTGCTGCGCAAATACCTGAAAACCGACAACCTCGGCGGCTTGTGGGTTGATATGACCCTGATGCTGCCGGTGGCCTATTGGTTTGTTCAGGGCGGCGAGCAAGGCCTGGCCGTGTTCGACCAGTATCCGGCGTTGATGTGGCTGATTCCGCTGCTCGGCCTGATCAGTGCTTCGGCGCTGGTGGTTTACATTATTGCCAGCCGGTTACTGCCATTCAGTCTGTTTGGTTTGTTGAGTTACGTTGAGCCGGTGCTGTTGCTCGGTGTGGCGTTGTTGCTGGGTGAAAGCATCAAGTCCGGTGAATGGTTGACGTATATTCCGATCTGGTTGGCGGTCGTTGTGCTGGTTTTTGAAGGTTTCAAGCACTTGATGCGGCAACGCAGGCCTTAAATCCAACACAAAAAAATCCCGGCCCTGCATCACTGCAGGCCGGGATTTTTCATTTCAGTAGCAGGTTACTCGGTCGCGAGTACGCCACGACGCACCTGGTCACGCTCGATCGATTCGAACAGCGCCTTGAAGTTGCCCTCGCCGAAACCATCGTCGCCTTTACGCTGAATGAATTCGAAGAACACTGGCCCCATCAGGGTTTCCGAGAAGATCTGCAGCAGCAGACGCTTGTCGCCCTGCTCCGACGAGCCATCGAGCAGAATGCCGCGCGCTTGCAGTTGATCAACCGGTTCGCCGTGGTTCGGCAGGCGGCCTTCGAGCATTTCGTAATAGGTTTCCGGCGGCGCGGTCATGAAGCGCATGCCGATTTTTTTCAGGTGATCCCAGGTCTTGATCAGGTCGTCGGAGAGGAATGCGACGTGCTGGATGCCCTCGCCATTGAACTGCATCAGGAACTCTTCGATCTGCCCGGCGCCCTTCGAGGACTCTTCGTTCAGCGGGATGCGGATCATGCCGTCCGGCGCAGTCATCGCTTTCGACGTCAGGCCGGTGTATTCGCCCTTGATGTCGAAGTAACGAATTTCGCGGAAATTGAACAGCTTCTCGTAGAAGTTCGCCCAGTAAGCCATGCGACCGCGGTACACGTTGTGGGTCAGGTGATCGATGATCTTCAGGCCGGCACCGACCGGGTTGCGGTCAACGCCTTCGATGAAGACGAAGTCGATGTCATAGATAGAACTGCCTTCGCCGAAACGGTCGATCAGGTACAGCGGCGCACCGCCAATGCCTTTGATCGCTGGCAGGTTCAGTTCCATGGGACCGGTTTCGATGTGGATCGGCTGGGCGCCGAGTTCCAGTGCACGGTTGTAGGCTTTTTGCGAATCCTTGACCCGGAACGCCATGCCACATACCGACGGGCCGTGCTCGGCTGCGAAGTACGAAGCAACGCTGTTCGGTTCGTTGTTGAGGATCAGGTTGATCGCGCCCTGACGATACAGGTGCACGTTCTTGGAGCGGTGGGTCGCGACTTTGGTGAAGCCCATGATCTCGAAGATCGGCTCAAGGGTGCCAGGAACAGGCGATGCGAGCTCGATGAATTCAAAGCCCATCAGGCCCATTGGGTTTTCGTATAAATCTGCCATGGTGGCGCCTCATCATTTCTTATCAATTAACCAGGGTTATTTGTCAGTAATGCTGAGACCGGTGGGTGGCGCGCAGGAGATGCCACGCACACTGCGGGCGAGGAAGTCACCGTAGATCAGTTGAAACCCGAATATCTTCATTGTCGACCCAAGGCTCTTGCGGGCGAGGCTTCTGCTGCCAGAAGACGATTATTATTGTATGCGTAACCCGATTCTACACAGCGTAAATAGGGTTGTCTGCCCTCTCTATAAAATCCGCTTTTTTGGCGCTGGTGCAAGGAGATTGTTGCTAACGTATATTGCCCTGCATTCCGCACATCCCCGGCAGATGGCCAGCGCGGCTACTTATAGAGTTGGCCGCACGCCTAGCTGACGATGAGCGGCGCAAGCGTGAACGGCCATCTATCATCCCTTCTAACTGAGCAGTTTCTCAGTGATGCGCCGTTGCCCGGCCTGCATTCAAGATCCCACTTTCATGCGACAGGATGCGCTCATGCCTTTAACTATCAGAACCCGCCGCAAGCGCATGACCCGCATCGTCGTCACGCTGTTCAGTGGCTTGCTCCCGGTTTTACTGGGCAGCTTAATTCTTTATATGCAGGCGGAACGAACGCTGCAGCAAAGTTCACAACAGACCGCCGAGGAGGCGTTGCGTCAGTTTGAGTTGATGCTCGACAACACCGCCCAAGCCGCTCAGGAACTGCTCCCACTGGCCGGCCAACGCTGCGAAGACGTCAAATTGGCCCTGCGCGAGCAAGTCACCCGCCGCCCTTTCGTACGCTCCACCAATCTGGTGTGGGAAGACAACCTCTATTGCAGCTCGTTGTTCGGAGACTATAAGGAAGCCGTCAATGCCGGCGACTACAACGATGGCAAGTTGTGGTTGATGAACGGCAACCCGGTGACGCCCAATACGGCATTGCTGGTGTATCGACTCAGTGAAGGTCGCGGCGGTGCATTGACGACACTGGATGGCTATCACTTGAGCAACATGCTGCGCCTGATCGGCCGGCAGACGCTGCTGTTGCTGCAAGTGGGCGACAACTGGTTGTCCGCCGATGGCAAAGTCCATCAAGGTGCCCTGCCCGCTTTCCCGGTAGCGCAAAGCATGCTGGATTCTTCCCGCTATGCATTCAACGTGTCTGCCGGGTTTGCCAGCGGTGAAACCTGGCGTTATATGGCCCACGAATACCCGCCGCTGTTCAGCCTGTTGATTTTTTTTGGTGTGGTCTCCGGCGCAATCGGGCACGTCTTGCAAAAGCGCTCCACTTCGCCGAGCCATGAAATGCTCCGTGCCCTGGAAGCCGGCGAGTTCATTCCGTACTTCCAGCCCGTGGTTCATGGCGATAGCAAGAAATGGTCGGGCGCCGAAGTCCTGATGCGCTGGAATCACCCCAAGGAAGGCCTGGTGCGTCCGGATCTGTTTATCCCGTTCGCCGAGCATTCGGGCCTGATCGTGCCGATGACCCGCGCCTTGATGCAGCAGACCGCAGCATTGCTCGGGCCACAGTCATCGACCTTCGCCACACCGTTTCACATCGGCATAAACATCACGGCAAGCCATTGTCAGGATCTGGTACTGGTGAAGGATTGCCGCGAGTTTCTCGCCGCCTTCGTTCCCGACAGCATCCACTTGGTGCTGGAGCTCACCGAGCGCGAGCTGATCGAGCCCACCGACACGACACGACAACTGTTCGAACAGTTGCGCGCGCTGGGCGTGATGATCGCCATCGACGACTTCGGCACCGGTCATTCGAGTCTTGGTTACTTGCGCAAATTCAATGTGGACTTCCTCAAGATCGACCAGAGCTTCGTTGCCATGATCGGCATCGATGCGCTCTCACGGCACATACTGGACTCCATCATCGAACTCTCGGCCAAGCTTGATCTGGGCATTGTTGCCGAAGGTGTCGAAACTCAGGCGCAAGCCGACTATCTGACCGCGCACAAGGTCAACTTTCTACAGGGCTATCTGTACGGCAAACCCATGCCGGCGGCAGACTTCATTAGTGCATTAAGTCACCATTAACTAAATTGACTTAAGCGTGACACGCCGACAAGGCGCACCAAATTGATACAAAAAGTCCACTGCTGTTACATGAAGACAACATCAGGATTTACTCCTGAGGGATTAACAACTACAATTTTTCTTGCCTGCGCAAAGATTGGCAGGTGAGCCAATTATCACCGAGTCGCTACAGGGCTCTTGGCTTATAGCTTTGTTTGCGGTTGGTATCAGCCAAATACACTATTGGAGTAAAGATATTGTCCAGACTCGCTGAATTTCGTGCAGCTGAAAAGGCCCTTCAGGAACAGCTCAAGCAGTTGGAATCGCTGAAGAACGATGCCGGGCTCAAGAAAGAAATCGAATTCGAAGAAAAGCTCCAGGGGCTGATGAAAACCTACGGCAAAGGCCTGAAAGACATCATCGCCATTCTCGACCCGAATCCGGCTAAATCCGGCCTGCAAACCGCT
Source organism: Pseudomonas sp. LBUM1652 (assembly GCF_059716105.1). NCBI lineage: Bacteria > Pseudomonadati > Pseudomonadota > Gammaproteobacteria > Pseudomonadales > Pseudomonadaceae > Pseudomonas > Pseudomonas sp. LBUM1652. The sequence goes on from NZ_CP166804.1 coordinate 3,448,472, forward strand.
GCAGCACCTAAAACCCGCCGCGCTCGCGTGGTCAAGGTCTATCATAACCCGCATACCGGTGAACTGATTGAGACCAAGGGCGGCAACCACCGAGGCCTGAAAGCCTGGAAGGAACAATACGGTGCAGGCACCGTTGACTCCTGGTTGCGCGGTTAATCTGACGCCAACAAAAAGCCCTGCATACGCAGGGCTTTTTTTATTGACAATATCTAACAAATGAAATGAATTTCATCGTTAAAGTTGCGACTTTTCTGTAACGTTTCCGAGCCGGCGAGCTAAACATTTTGCTGCTCGATGTTGCGACCTGGAGCAACGTTAAACTTTATGCTTAATCCCTTCGGGTATCTAATCCTGTCTTGAATAGAGCAGGCGTCTAAAGTTTTAGGCTGTTTTTCACTGCTGCTATTTCGTCTGAACTCGCCTTATAGACCTCAGCCTGACCGGCATACGAAAGGACATAAGCCTTATCCGCTTCGATGGCTGCGACGAGCGTTTGCGATAACACATGCCGACCGTTTTCAGTCACCGTACAAGTCGTCTCCAGCGCAGACAAAGAACCGAGCGTCGCAGGATGCACCTTGTTGCAGACACTTTGATAACCCCCCTGAAAAAAGTCCTTTTGTATCGACTTGCGCATTTCCAGCAACACGCCCTGCAAATTGACCTGGTGACCCGGCTCCACCTGAGTCATGGTCAATTCCATCACCATCACTTGATTGCCATCGGCATCATTCTTCACTGCCCGCTGCCGGAAAACCTGCGGCGCCGTATCAGCCAGCGCTTCGACCTCCCAACCTGCGGGCCAAGTGATGCGTGGCGGGTCGGCAAACACGGCCGGCGCGACAAACGCCAGGCCAAAGAAAACAAACAGGGTTTTGAACAGTCGGATCATTGCCGGCAACACTCGCAGATTGAACCACAAAGTCTGAGGCCCACCCGCACACAGAGCAAGCCCGCGCTTTGGGTTTGGCGATGCCGGCAGGCATGCGTATCATTGCGCCCATTCACTCGCCCCATTGTTACGGAGGGCCTATGAGCCTGCACGAACTGAACACTTTCCCTGGCGTCACTGCCACCCCGGACAGCGCAACCCACAACTTCGTTTTCAACCACACCATGCTGCGTGTGAAGAACATCACCCAGTCGCTGGACTTCTACACACGCGTGCTGGGTTTCTCGCTGGTCGAGAAACGCGACTTCCCGGAAGCGGAGTTCAGCCTGTACTTCCTGGCCCTGGTCGACAAAGCGCAGATCCCTGCCGACGCCGCCGCCCGCACCGAGTGGATGAAGTCGATCCCGGGCATTCTGGAATTGACCCACAACCACGGCACCGAAAACGATGCTGAGTTTGCCTATCACAACGGCAACACCGACCCGCGTGGTTTCGGCCACATCTGCATCTCGGTGCCGGATATCGTCGCCGCTTGCGCGCGTTTTGAAGAACTGGGCTGTGATTTCCAGAAACGCCTCACCGATGGCCGCATGAAGAGTCTGGCGTTTATCAAGGACCCGGATGGCTATTGGGTTGAGATCATCCAGCCAGCACCGATGTAAAAAGATCGCAGCCTGCGGCAGGCTGCGATCTTTTGTTACACCCACACAAAACCCCATGATCACTCATGGGGTTTTGTGCTTTAAGGCTTGGCGTTTACGCCGGAGCCGAAGTACGGATCAAGTGATCGAACGCGCTCAGCGAAGCCTTGGCGCCCTCGCCCACCGCGATCACGATCTGCTTGTACGGCACAGTGGTCACGTCACCGGCAGCGAAGATGCCCGGGATCGACGTTTCACCACGGTTATCGACAATGATCTCGCCGCGTGGCGACAGCTCGATAGTGCCTTTGAGCCAATCAGTGTTCGGCAGCAGACCGATCTGCACAAAAATCCCTTCCAGTTCGACGTTGCGCAGTTCGTCAGTCTTGCGATCTTTGTAACGCAGGCCGTTGACCTTTTCACCATTGCCGGTGACTTCGGTGGTTTGCGCGCTGGTGATCACAGTGACGTTCGGCAGGCTGTGCAACTTGCGCTGCAACACGGCGTCAGCACGCAGCTGTACATCAAACTCAAGCAAGGTTACGTGAGACACGATACCGGCCAGGTCAATCGCCGCTTCAACGCCGGAGTTACCACCGCCAATCACCGCGACACGCTTGCCTTTGAATAGCGGACCGTCGCAGTGCGGGCAGTACGCCACACCTTTGTTGCGGTACTCCTGCTCGCCCGGGACGTTCATTTCACGCCACCGTGCACCGGTCGCCAGAATCACGCTCTTGGCTTTGAGGGTCGCGCCGCTGGCGAAGCGGACTTCATGCAGCTCGCCGTTTTTGCCCGGGATCAGTTTGTCGGCGCGCTGCAGGTTCATGATGTCGACGTCGTACTGTTTGACGTGTTCTTCCAGTGCAGTGGCCAGTTTCGGGCCTTCGGTTTCCTGCACGGAAATGAAATTCTCGATGGCCATGGTGTCCAGCACCTGACCGCCGAAACGCTCAGCCGCAACGCCGGTACGAATGCCTTTACGTGCAGCGTAAATAGCTGCCGAAGCACCGGCCGGGCCACCGCCGACGACCAGCACGTCGAAGGCTTCTTTGGCGCTGATTTTCTCTGCCTGACGCTCGATGGCACCAGTGTCGAGTTTGGCGAGAATTTCTTCCAGGCCCATACGGCCCTGGCCGAAGTTCTCACCATTCAAGTAGATGCTTGGCACGGCCATGATCTTGCGATCGTTGACTTCGTCCTGGAACAGCGCGCCGTCAATGGCGACGTGGCGGATGTTCGGGTTGAGTACGGCCATCAGATTCAGTGCCTGGACGACGTCCGGGCAGTTCTGGCAGGACAGCGAGAAGTAAGTCTCGAAGCTGAACTCACCTTTGAGCGAGCGGATCTGCTCGATCACTTCAACACTGGCTTTCGATGGGTGGCCACCGACTTGCAGCAGGGCCAGCACCAGCGATGTGAATTCGTGGCCCATCGGGATGCCGGCGAAGCGCAGACTGATGTCGGCGCCCGGGCGATTGATCGAGAACGATGGCTTGCGCGCATCATCACCGCTGTCGATCAGGGTAATTTGGCTCGAAAGACTGGCAACGTCTTTCAGCAGTTCCAGCATTTCACGGGATTTCGCACCGTCGTCGAGAGAAGCAACGATCTCGATCGGCTGGGTGACCCGTTCCAGGTACGATTTCAACTGGGCTTTAAGATTGGCGTCCAACATACGGGCGATTTCCTTTATTTGAGGCGAAAAAAAGCCCGAGCGAATCTCGCCCGGGCTTTTCTATTGGGCGGTGCAGCTTACTTAAGTAGGTGCGGAGTTCCGCCCTGAGTTGCGTGTCACAGACTTAGATCTTGCCGACCAGGTCCAGGGACGGAGCCAGAGTGGCCTCGCCTTCTTTCCACTTGGCTGGGCAAACTTCGCCCGGGTGAGCGGCAACATACTGAGCAGCCTTGATTTTGCGCAGCAGCTCGGAAGCGTCACGGCCAACGCCGCCATCGTTCAGTTCAACGATTTTGATCTGGCCTTCAGGGTTGATCACGAAGGTGCCACGGTCAGCCAAGCCAGCTTCTTCGATCAGTACGTCGAAATTGCGGGAGATGGCGTGGGTCGGGTCGCCGATCATGGTGTATTCGATTTTGCCGATGGCTGGCGAAGTGTTGTGCCAGGCAGCGTGAGCGAAGTGGGTGTCGGTGGAAACGCTGTAGATCTCTACGCCCAGCTTCTGGAAGGCAGCGTAGTTGTCAGCTAGGTCTTCCAGTTCGGTTGGGCAAACGAAGGTGAAGTCAGCTGGGTAGAAGAACACCACCGACCACTTGCCTTTCAGGTCAGCGTCCGAGACTTGAACGAAGTCGCCGTTTTTGAACGCGGTAGCTTTGAACGGTTTTACTTGGCTGTTGATGATAGGCATTGATGACTCTCCGTCAGGGGTTATGAAGTTGATGGGGTGAATCCTACCCACTCACTCGACGGATGGCTCATTGGCAAACCTGATGCTGCTGATTTGTTTTCGCTATTAGCAGACTGTATTAATAGAAGAAAACGATATCTACGACGAAGCCGGTTTATCCGTAATCCGAGCCATCTCTTGAAAGGGGCTGGCTTCAACATAGCGCATGGCTGACTGCATATCCTTCCAGCCTACGTAACTCATCAGTGATTTGAGATCCCAGCCGCTTTGATGCGCCCACGTTGCGAAGCCGCGGCGCAACGAGTGGCTGGTGTAACGTTCGGCGGCAATCCCGGCACGCTCCAGAGCCTGGCGCAATAACGGGATGATGCTGTTGGCATGCAAGCCCTCCTCGCTCAAATTGCCCCAGCGATCGATACCGCGGAACACCGGACCGCGCACGAGCGCCACTTCGGTGATCCAGTCGATGTAAGCCTGCACCGGGCACAGCTTCAACAGTGCCGGGGTCTGGTAGGTCTGGCCAAGGTTTTCCCGGTCGCCTTTGCTGCGCGGCAGATACAACGAAATGCCACGCCCTGCGTGCGCTTGCACATGCTCAATCTGCAAGCGGCACAACTCATCACTGCGGAAGCCGCGCCAGAAGCCCAGAAGAATCAGCGCCCGGTCGCGATAAGCCTTGAGCAATAACGGACGATCCTGTTGTTCTCTGGCGGTTTGAATCTCTTGTTCCAGCCTATCGACAACCCGCTCCAGATCCTGCAATTGCAAAGGCTCGGCCTGTTTTTCCTGCGCCGGATGCAGCGCCCGAATGCCTTTGAACACCTTGCGCACCATCGGCGCCTTTGTCGGATCGGCAAACCCCTGACTGTTGTGCCATTGCGCCAGCGCAGATAAACGCAACTTCAACGTGTTGATCGACAGCACGCCCGCATGCGCCACCAGATAACGCGCAACACTTTCTGCTGTGGCCGGCAAGAAACCACCCCAGGTGATTTCGAAATGCTCGATGGCCGCGCGATAACTGCGGCGGGTGTTGTCACGGGTAGCGGCTTGCAGATAGCGATCAAGATCGCTCATGGGCTGTTTTCTCTCTAGCGTACTGATTCAAGGATGCAGAAACGCATTTTGCCGTCTGACACTGGGTAATACCAGTATATCCCGCCTCTTTAATTTCAAAGATTTACCTTTATTCCTCAGATGGTACACTGCGTACTTTAGTGGCATGTACCACAGTACGTAACCGTAGGAGTTCACATGGCCCGTGGCGGCATTACCAAAGCGCTGGTTCAGATCGCGCGCACAGCGATCCTGGCCCGCGGCGAACACCCGAGCATCGATGCAGTACGCATTGAAATGGGCAATACCGGCTCGAAAACCACGATCCATCGTTATTTGAAAGAGCTGGATGACGGCGCCCCGCTCGTCGAAGCGTCGGCCGAGCCGATCGATGATGAGCTGACCGCACTGGTTTCACGCCTTGCACAGAGACTGAAAGAACAGGCACAAGAGCCTATCGAGCAGGCTCGCGAGCAGTTTGAAGAACAGCGAGAGACACTCGAATCCGAACTGAAACAGCTGCGCCAGACACTGGAACAACTGGAGCAACAGCACGAGATCCAAGGCGCCGCACTGGAACGTGAATCCGAAGCGCTGAGCAACACCCGCTCAATGCTGCAGACCGAACAAACCCGCAACGCCGGCCTGAATCAGGCATTGGCCGATTTTGAGTTGCGCTTGCAGGACAAGGACGAGCAGATTCGCTCACTGGAAGAAAAGCATCTGCATGCACGCGACGCGCTGGAGCATTACCGCAACGCCACCAAAGAACAGCGCGAACAGGAACAGAGTCGCCACGAAGGGCAAGTGCAGCAGTTGCAGGCAGAACTGCGCCAGGCGCAACAGAGTGCGCTGGTACGTCAGGACGAGATCACTCAACTGCACCGTGACAACGAACGCCTGCTTACCGAAAACCGCGGCACCCAGCGCGAACTTAGTCTGATGCAGGATCAGCTCAAGCACAGCAATCAGCGCCAGGATCAACTGCTGGAGCAAGCGACCCGCGTCGACAGCGAGCGCACCCTCCTCCAGGAACGCTTGCGCGTGGCATCACTGGAAACCCAGACGCTCAAGCAGAACGCCGAAGAGCAAACGCAGCTTAATCAGTCACTCGAGAAGGCATTGAGCAAAGCTCGGGCGAGCCTGGAAGAGAGCCAGCGTCTGGCGGCTACCGTTGCGGCAGCGCCAGACTCGGCCAAACCGAAGGACGCTTAAGCGCCAACCGGCGTACGCATGGTGACAAACTCTTCGGCGGCGGTCGGGTGCACCCCGATCGTGTCGTCGAAGTCGCGCTTGGTCGCGCCAGCTTTCAACGCGATCGCCAGGCCTTGGACGATTTCGCCCGCGTCCGGGCCGACCATGTGGCAACCGAGCACTTTGTCGGTGTTGCCGTCGACCACCAGCTTCATCAGCGTTTTCTCCTGACATTCGGTCAGGGTCAGCTTCATCGGCCGGAAGCGGCTCTCGAAGATCACCACATCGTGACCTGCATCGCGCGCCTCTTCCTCGGTCAAGCCGACAGTGCCAATGTTCGGCAGACTGAACACCGCCGTCGGGATCATCTTGTAATCAACCGGACGGTATTGCTCCGGCTTGAACAGACGCCGCGCTACCGCCATACCTTCAGCCAACGCCACCGGCGTCAACTGCACACGACCGATCACATCGCCCAACGCCAGAATCGATGGCTCGCTGGTCTGATACTGCTCGTCGACCTTGATGAAGCCTTTGTCATCGAGCTGCACGTCAGTGTTTTCCAGCCCCAGATTGTCCAGCATCGGACGGCGACCGGTCGCGTAGAACACGCAATCCGCTTCCAGCACGCGACCATCCTTGAGGGTGGCTTTCAGACTGCCGTCGGCTTGCTTGTCGATGCGTGCAATGTCGGCGTTGAATTGCAGATCCATGCCACGCTTGGTCAACTCTTCCTGCAAATGCTTGCGTACCGAACCGTCGAAACCGCGCAGGAACAGATCGCCGCGGTACAGCAATGTGGTGTTCGCGCCGAGACCATGGAAAATCCCCGCGAATTCGACCGCGATGTAACCACCGCCCACAACCAATACACGCTTGGGCAACTCTTTAAGGAAGAACGCCTGATTGGAGCTGATCGCGTGCTCATGCCCCGGAATCTCCGGAATCTGCGGCCAGCCACCGGTAGCAATCAGAATATTTTTGGCGGTGAAGCGGTCGCCATTCACCTCAACCTCATGCGAGCCGACGATTTTGGCGTGCGCCTCGTGCAGGGTCACGCCACTGTTAACCAGCAGATTGCGATAGATGCCGTTAAGGCGATTGATCTCGCGATCCTTGTTGGCGATCAACGTCGACCAATCAAAATCCGCCTCACCCAGGCTCCAGCCGAAGCCTGCGGACTGCTCAAAGTCTTCGGCAAAATGCGCGCCGTACACCAACAGTTTTTTCGGCACGCAGCCAACGTTGACACAAGTACCGCCCAGATAACGGCTCTCGGCAACCGCCACTTTCGCACCGAACCCGGCAGCAAAACGCGCAGCCCGCACACCGCCGGAACCGGCACCAATCACATAAAGGTCAAAATCGTAGGCCATTTCTATCTCCTCGGCAGGGGATCAGCATACCTGTAGACATCCATTGGGCAAGCACTGCTATCCATATAAGGACGGAAAATGAAAAAGCCACCCGAAGGTGGCTTTTTCGTACAGACGGATCAAGCGCTATCAGTAAGCCTTGCCAGTCTTGTAGAAGTTTTCGAAGCAGAAGTTGGTCGCGTCGATGTAGCCTTCAGCGCCACCGCAGTCGAAACGTTTGCCTTTGAACTTGTAGGCCATTACGCAGCCGTTCTGGGCTTGTTTCATCAGAGCGTCGGTGATCTGGATTTCGCCGCCCTTGCCTGGCTCGGTCTGTTCGATCAGGTCGAAGATGTCCGGGGTCAGGATGTAACGACCGATGATTGCCAGGTTCGACGGAGCATCTTCCGGCTTTGGCTTCTCGACCATGCTGTGAACGCGGTAGATGTCGTCGCGGATCATCTCGCCGGAGATAACGCCGTACTTGTTGGTTTCCTGCGGATCGACTTCCTGGATGGCCACAATCGAGCAGCGGAACTGCTTGTACAGCTTGACCATCTGGGTCAGTACGCCGTCGCCTTCGAGGTTGACGCACAGGTCGTCCGCCAGCACCACGGCGAACGGTTCGTCACCGATCAGCGGGCGACCGGTCAGGATCGCGTGGCCCAGACCTTTCATTTCGGTCTGACGGGTGTAGGAGAACGAGCACTCGTCCAGCAGTTTGCGGATGCCAACCAGGTATTTCTCCTTGTCGGTGCCCTTGATCTGGTTTTCCAGCTCGTAGCTGATGTCGAAGTGGTCTTCCAGAGCGCGCTTGCCACGACCGGTAACGATCGAGATTTCAGTCAGGCCAGCGTCCAGAGCTTCTTCAACGCCGTACTGGATCAGTGGCTTGTTTACCACCGGCAGCATTTCTTTGGGCATGGCTTTAGTCGCTGGCAGGAAGCGAGTACCGTAACCGGCTGCTGGGAACAAGCATTTCTTGATCATATAAGTCCTTGAAAGGGCTGTGTGTACGAGTTTCGGCGCAGTCTAATCAGGCGGCGTGCACCTTACAATGCCCCGCACTGGCTAACCGATGCCAACATAGAGAAATATTCTCGCTGATAGTTCCATCGGCATATTTGCGCAACCAGATCAGCGTAGCTCAAAGATGCCGGCAAGCAGAACCACCATACGCTCATCGCCCCCCAATGCGAGCATTTGCCGGTATCATGGCGACTTTGAACCAGCGAACGAGACAGATAGATGGCCGCGGTAAAAATCATCAACGGGTATGTGATCGACAAGAAAGACGGCAAGTGGACTCTGACTACTACCAATGGCGAACATGTCGCCGGGCCTTTCGACAGCGAACAGCTGGCGACTGATGTAGCGTCGGTATTCACCGATACCCCAGCGTCGGCGAAGCGTCGCGGCAAAGATAAAGATCAGGATTGATCTCCAGCGGCGCAAGCAGAGCCCTGCCATCGTGCAGGGCTTTTTTGTGTCTGGCCAAACAACAGTCGCAAACAAGTGGCCAATCGCTATAACCTTTTCACACCGGCGCTGTCAGAGCGTCTAGTCCCCCCCTCGCTGAAGACGACAACTATGAACATGAAAGTATTTTTGCCACTGATTGCGGTACTGGTACTGAGCGGCTGTGCCACTTCCGAACCTACCACCCTGAACAACGGCGAACAGGGCCTCACCATCGACTGCTCCGGCGAAGCCAACTCCTGGGCCACCTGCTATGAGAAGGCAGACGCATCCTGTGCCGGTACCGGCTATCGCATCATCGGCACCGACGGTACGCCAGCGCCTAAGGAAAGCGACAAGACACTGGGCGTCGATGTCGGCAACTACAAGAACCGCAGCGTGGTGGTGGTCTGCAAATAGACGCTACATGTGAATTTCAGCGAATTTGATTCCGAGCCCGCGCACGACTTCGATCAGATCGTCGAGTCGATTGAATGACTCGACTTCGTCGTTCTCGTCCACCAGAAAGTAGCTGCGGCCGGCGCTTTTCTTGAAAAATACGATCCACTCGCCCGAGTTCGCCGGGTTCTGGATTACATGGGTGGCAGAGATAAGGCCCTCTACATGGCGCTCCCGCACTTGCTCTCGCTTCATCGCGACTCCATAAATGAAAATGCCGTCACAGCATGACTGTGACGGCATCGATGCTGATGACCCACAGTCTATCAGCCGGAAATACACGCATTGGCAGCGTTACGCACATCGTGCGGGCGAACAGGCACATTGGACATGCGCTCATGCAGCTTGATGCTGCTGCCGCCGGAGCGATCTTCGATATCGAATACGGCGGCCGGGCCTGAGGACAGTTTGCCCGGAACAATAACGCGAACCCCATCCTTGTGCGGTTGCACCTGCAGCGCGCCGCGGCTGTCAGCCAGTTTTTCGGTCAGGCACTGCGCGTACTCCTGGGGTTTCTTTCCGGAGATCACGCTCACAGTCGGCAGCGTTTCATTGATTTCGGAAACGCTCGCACAACCACCCACAGCCAAAACCAACGGCAGACACACCACACCCCACTTCATACAAAACCTCCGTTAAAGACCGTCCGACAGCAAAAATGCCGTTTTTCTCCGGGGCCTTCTGTATTTAACCCGCATCCAATCGCGAATATCTGTTCAAAATTGTCAAAGCAACGCCCGACGGCCCGATAATAACCCGTGCGGGCTGATAAACTGCGCGCAATTACAAGCTATCGTTTTGATTTAGTAGAAAAAGCCCTTCTGGAGGCGCCCATGAAATTCATTCACCAGCGCGAGCACCTCAACGAAGACGACATCGTCGTCATCCAGTGCTCGCAAACCTGCAACATCCGTTTGATGAGCGACGCCAACTTCCGCAGCTTCAAAAATGGCGGTCGTCACTCTTACCACGGCGGCGCTTTCGACACGTTCCCGGCGCGTATCACCGCGCCGAGCACCGGTTTCTGGAACATCACCATCGACACCGTCACCACCCGGGCAATCAGCGTTACACGCAAACCGACGCTGACGCATTCGATCAAGATCATCCGCCGCTCCAGCTCCAAACTCAGCTGAGCCGCCCCGCCCACACAGACAGGTATTCATGACCGTGGCCCAAACGACCAAATACGTCATCAAGTACAAACTCAACGGTGAACGCCGCTTCGAGTTCGCGCAGCTGGAAAACGGCACCGCCGAAGAAGCCAAAGCTGCGCTGGACGCGATCCACGGCCAGAGCGAAGACGTGATCAGCGAGATCGCCGTCAGCAAAGCGCTGTAAGACTGCGGCAGGAATTCAACCGCAAGCGGCGGAGTGATCTGCCGCTGGGGCCTGCCTAGACTGACCGCCTCGACCTTGAGTCAAGGAGTCAGCATGTCGATGTCACCCTCCCGGCTGGATGCGCTCGACTGGGTCAGCCTGGAACAGCAACTGGATCAGGACGGCTGCGCGATCATCCGTTCGCTGCTGCATGCCGAGAGCTGTGATCGCTTGAGCGGCCTGTATCCGCAGACCGAACCCTTTCGTTCGCAGGTCATCATGGCCCGCCACGGTTTCGGTCGCGGCGAATACAAGTACTTCCGCTATCCACTTCCTACGACCGTAGAACGTCTGCGCACTGCGCTCTATCCGCGCCTGGTGCCAATCGCCAACCGCTGGCACGAACGGATGGGCCTGCCCACTCGCTTCCCGCCGACCCACGCAGCATTTCTGCAGAGCTGTCATAGCGCCGGGCAGTTACGCCCTACTCCTCTGTTATTGCAGTACGGCCCACAGGACTACAACTGCCTGCATCAAGACCTGTATGGCGAACGGGTTTATCCGCTGCAAGTGGCAATTCTTCTGTCAGAGCCCGGGCACGACTTTACCGGCGGCGAGTTTGTGCTCACCGAACAACGCCCGCGCATGCAGTCCCGGCCGCAAGTGCTGGACTTGAAGAAAGGCGACGCGGTGATTTTTGCTGTCAACCAACGTCCGGTCAAAGGCGTGCGCGGTGACTATCGGGTGACCATGCGTCATGGTGTCAGTCGCCTGCACAGTGGAAAAAGGCATACCCTAGGCATCATCTTTCACGACGCCACATAACCGCCATGCAGCCTCACACGTTCGATTTGTTCGCTGACAACGAACCCGCACAACAATCACGCGCCGAACAGATCGGCGAACAATCGTGGGTGCTTCGCGGGTTTGCCCTGCCGCTTATCGAGCAATTGCTGCCGGCGCTGGATGCCATTCTTGTCGCCGCCCCGCTTCGCCACATGGTCACACCGGGCGGTTTCAGCATGTCGGTGGGCACCAGCAGTTGTGGGGAGCTGGGCTGGATCACCGATCGCAGCGGCTATCGTTACTCGCGTGTCGATCCGCTTAGCGGATTGCCTTGGCCGCAGATGCCAGCAGTGTTTGCTGAGCTGGCGCATGCGGCGGCGCTGGAATCGGGGTTTTCCGACTTCAAGGCAGACTCCTGTCTCATCAACCAATATGTCCCCGGCGCGAAGATGTCACTGCATCAGGACAAAGACGAAAACGCCTACGCGGCGCCGATCGTTTCGCTGTCGCTAGGGTTGCCGGCGATGTTTCTGTTCGGCGGATTCGCTCGAAGCGACAAGAGCCAGCGAATTCCTTTGCTGCATGGCGATATGGTGATCTGGGGCGGCGTCGATCGCTTGCGCTTTCATGGGGTTTTACCGATCAAGCAGGGTCGGCATCCACGACTGGGTGAACAACGGATCAATCTGACTTTTCGCGTTGCTGGATAAGCTGCAAAAGTTTGACCGCAAGGCCCGGAGTGTTGCGTCCGCCCACGCTGGTTAACCTGAATCAAACAGGTCAACGGATTACCCACCATGAAAACGCTTTCAACCCGCGTCAACGCTGAAGACGATCCACGTTGGGCCGCCGTGGTAGCGCGGGATCCAAGGGCAGACGGGCAATTTGTCTATGCCGTGAAAACCACTGGCATTTACTGCCGCCCGAGCAGTCTTGCGCGGTTGCCGAAACCACAGAATGTCGAGTTCTTCGACACCGCCCAACAGGCTGAAGCCGCCGGTTATCGCCCCAGCAAACGAGCCAGCAAGGATCAGAGTGACGTGAGCGCTCAGCATGCCGCCACGGTGGCGACAGCCTGCCGCCAGATCGAGTCCGCCGAAACCTTGCCGGCACTCAACGAACTCGCTGAGAAAGCCGGGTTAAGCCCCTTTCATTTCCACCGTGTATTCAAAGCCGCGACAGGACTGACGCCCAAGGGTTACGCCAGTGCGCACCGCTCGCGCAAAGTCCGTGAACGTCTGGCGGACGGAGGTTCTGTGACCGATGCGCTGTATGACGCGGGTTTCAATTCCAACAGCCGTTTTTATGAAGCCGCCGATCAGTTGTTGGGAATGAAGCCCGGCGACTACCGCGCCGCCGGGCGGAACAACGACATACGTTTCGCCGTTGGGCAATGTTCACTCGGGGCGATTCTGGTGGCACAGAGCGAACGCGGCGTTTGCGCGATCCTGCTAGGCGACGATCCTCACCAACTGGTGTGTGACCTCCAGGACCAGTTCCGCAAGGCGAACCTGATTGGCGCCGACTCTGGATTTGAACAGTTGATCGCCAAAGTGGTGGGTTTTATCGAGACACCGGCCATTGGCCTGGATTTGCCGCTGGATGTGCGCGGCACGGCTTTTCAGGAACGCGTCTGGCAGGCGCTTCGGGAAATTCCGCTCGGCAGCACCGCCAGTTACACCGAGATTGCCCAGCGCATCGGCGCGCCGACCTCCATGCGCGCCGTGGCTCAAGCGTGCGGGGCCAACCGCCTGGCAGTGGCGATCCCTTGCCACCGCGTGGTGCGCAGCGATGGCAATCTCTCGGGCTACCGCTGGGGGGTGGAGCGCAAACGGCAATTGCTTGAGCGCGAGACGCAGCCTTAGCGACTTAATCAGCGATTGACGTCAACCACAACCCGTCCGCGAAGTTGCCCCGCCAGTAGTTTTGGCGCGGCTTCAATGACTTCGCTCAAGGCAATTTCATGACTGATCAATGGCAGCAAAGTGAAGTCCAGATCCCGGGCCAGACGATCCCACGCCTCAAGGCGACGCGCCTTGGGTTGGGTCACGCTGTTGATACCCGCCAAGGTGACACCACGCAAAATGAACGGCGCTACCGACGCTGGAAAATCCATGCCCTGCGCCAGACCGCACGCGGCGACGGTACCTTCTGCACGCGTACTGGCGCAGGCATTGGCCAACGTATGGCTGCCGACCGAGTCGATTACCGCTGCCCAGCGTTCCTTGGCCAGCGGCTTGCCCGGTTCGGAGAGGGTCGCGCGGTCGATGATTTCGCTGGCGCCCAACTGCTTCAGGTATTCATGCTCGGCTACCCGGCCGGTGGACGCCACTACTCGATAGCCTAGCTTGCTCAGTAGCGCGATAGCGAAACTGCCGACGCCGCCGTTAGCGCCAGTGACGAGTACCTCGCCCTGCTCCGGGGTCACACCATTACGTTCGAGCGCCAGAATGCACAGCATTGCAGTGTACCCGGCGGTACCGACGGCCATCGCCTGTGCTGCCGTAAAAGCCTTGGGCAACGGAATCAGCCAGTCGCCATTGAGCCGGGCCTTTTGCGCCAGGCCACCCCAGTGGCTTTCGCCGACGCCCCAGCCATTGAGCAGCACCTGGTCGCCCACTTTATAGTCAGGATGGGAACTGACTTCGACCGTGCCCGCCAGATCAATCCCCGGCACCAGCGGAAATTTGCGCACCACCGGGCTGCTGCCGGTAATCGCCAGACCGTCCTTGAAATTCAACGTGCTGTAGGCGACGTTGACCGTGACATCGCCTTCGGGCAACTGCTCTTCGTTGATCTGTTGCAGGTTGGCGCGGTAACCGTTGTCGTCTTTATTGATCAAAATACCGTTGAACATGATGGCCTCTCATGGAAGGGTTTGCGGTAGTCATGCCATTCAAATAGCACATCGCAACAGGTTGCCACACTCGACTTTCCGCCAATCGGCGAATCCCCGCCAACAACTTTTGCAATCAGCGTACCCGAGGTTTTCACAGCTGCTCGCAATTCCTGAACCATTCATTTGGCGGAGGCAGATTCCGTCAACGCTGAAAATCTGAATGTGACGTTCTGTATTTCAGAGTGGCCCTTTATCCGGTTTTACTGTTAAAAAACCGGCTCTACCGTCCCTGCCCCGTTTTATCGTTCGGAGAACCGCTCCCATGAGCCCATGGCCAGATACCCGCATCGTCGACTTGCTCGGCATTGAACTGCCAGTCATCCAGGGCCCAATGGCCGGTGCCACGAACTCATCCATGGTGATTGCCGTGTGCAACGCCGGCGGCCTCGGGTCGATGCCGGCGGCGTTGCTGAGCATCGAGCAGTTGCGCGAAGAACTGAAGACGATTCGTCAGCACACCGACAAGCCTTTCAACGTGAATTTTTTCTGTCACCAGCCGCCCGCAGCCGATGAGCAGCGGGCGCGCGACTGGAAGAATCTGCTGGAGCCGTACTACCGCGAGTTAGGCGTCGACTTCGATGCGCCAACACCCGTGTCCAACCGGGCGCCGTTCGATGCGGCGGCGTGCGAAGTGCTGGAGGAATTCCGGCCTGAGGTGGTGAGTTTTCACTTCGGCCTGCCGGAAAAATCCTTGCTTGATCGAGTGAAGGCCACCGGCGCAAAAATCCTCTCTTCTGCAACCACCGTCGATGAAGCGGTCTGGCTGGAGCAGAACGGTTGCGACGCGATCATCGCCATGGGCTATGAGGCCGGAGGCCATCGCGGGATGTTTCTCAGTGATGACTTGAGCAGCCAGGTCGGCACGTTTGCCCTGGTGCCGCAGGTAGTCGATGCAGTGAAAGTGCCGGTGATTGCCGCCGGGGCGATTGCCGATGCCCGCGGTGTTGCGGCGGCGTTCATGCTGGGCGCTTCGGCGGTACAGGTCGGCACCGCGTATCTGTTCACCCCCGAAGCGAAAGTCAGCGCCTCGCATCACAAGGCCCTGCGCACGGCCAAAGAAAGCGAAACAGCGATCACCAACCTTTTCACCGGACGTCCCGCTCGCGGCATTCTCAACCGCGTCATGCGTGAACTGGGGCCGATGTCGCCGAAAGCACCGGCATTTCCATTGGCCGGTGGAGCATTGATGCCATTGCGTGCGGAAGATGACGCGCAGTTCGCCAACCTGTGGGCCGGTCAGGCCTTCACGCTGGGCAAGGACATCAGTAGCGCCGAGCTGACGCGGCAATTGGCCGAAGGTGCGTTGGCTAAGCTGACTCGTCGTTGAAGGGTGAACAGGGTGAGGGAGCAAAGGTCTTTACCCTGATTCCCAGCAGAGCTTCCCGTTTGGCGGCATTTCGCTATATATTTCGCTATATAGCGATTTCACCTCTGCATCGGCGCAGTCCATTCCAATAAGAACTGCCCTCTGCACCGCCAATAACGGAGCTGTTACATGACCATTCTTGCCTCACGTTTTGCCCCTGCCTGCCTTGCATCCTTGCTGGCGGTCTTCGCCATTGGCGCAGTTCAGGCTGACGAAGTACAGGTAGCGGTTGCAGCCAACTTCACCGCTCCGATCCAAGCCATCGCAGCCGACTTCGAAAAAGACACCGGGCACAAACTGATCGCAGCCTATGGCGCCACCGGCCAGTTCTACACTCAGATCAAGAACGGCGCGCCGTTTGAAGTGTTCCTCTCGGCCGACGACACCACCCCGGAAAAACTCGAAAAAGAAGGCGACACGGTTAAAGGCTCGCGCTTCACCTACGCCATCGGCACTCTGGCGCTGTGGTCGGCGAAGGACGGTTACGTCGATGCCCAGGGTGAAGTGCTGAAGAAGAACGCATACCAGCACCTGTCCATCGCCAACCCTAAAGCCGCGCCATACGGCTTGGCCGCCACACAGGTATTGGAAAAGCTCAAGCTGACCGAAGCCACCAAAGCCAAAATCGTTGAAGGCCAGAACATCACTCAGGCCTATCAGTTTGTCTCCACCGGCAACGCCGAACTGGGCTTTGTGGCGCTGTCGCAGATCTACAAGAACGGCAAAGTCAGCAGCGGTTCGGCGTGGATCGTCCCGGCCAGCATGCACGACCCGATCAAACAGGACGCGGTGATCCTCAACAAAGGCAAGGACAACGCCGCTGCCAAAGCGCTGGTTGAATACCTCAAAGGCCCGAAAGCCGCTGCGGTGATCAAGTCTTACGGTTATCAGCTCTAAATGTCGCTGACGAGTGCTGATTTCGCGGCGATCTGGCTGACCCTGAAACTGGCGTCCCTGACCACCGTGATCCTGTTGATTGTCGGCACTCCGATCGCCCTGTGGCTGTCGCGCACCCGCTCGTGGCTGCGCGGCCCGATCGGGGCGATCGTCGCCCTGCCCCTTGTGCTGCCGCCGACCGTCATCGGCTTCTATCTGTTGCTGATGATGGGGCCACACGGCTTTCTCGGCCAGTTCACCCAATGGCTGGGGCTCGGCACCCTGACGTTCAGTTTCACCGGACTGGTGATTGGTTCGGTGATCTATTCCATGCCTTTCGTGGTGCAACCGTTGCAAAACGCGTTCTCGGCGATCGGCACCCGCCCGTTGGAAGTGGCCGCGACGTTGCGCGCCAACCCGTGGGACACGTTTTTCAGCGTGATCCTGCCGCTGGCCCGTCCCGGTTTTGTCACTGCGGCGATCCTGGGCTTCGCGCATACCGTCGGTGAGTTCGGCGTCGTGCTGATGATCGGCGGCAATATTCCCGACAAGACCCGCGTGGTCTCCGTGCAAATCTACGACCACGTCGAAGCGATGGAATACGCCCAGGCTCACTGGCTGGCGGGCGCGATGCTGGTGTTTTCGTTTCTGGTGTTGCTGGTGCTGTACTCCAGCCGTAAAACCCGCGCGGGCTGGAGCTGATCAATGATTGATGCACGTCTTCAACTGGCTTACTCAGGCTTTAGCCTGGATGTCGATCTGCACTTGCCGGGCCGCGGCGTCACCGCACTGTTCGGCCATTCCGGTTCGGGCAAAACCACCTGCCTGCGTTGTATTGCCGGGCTTGAGCGCGCCGACCACGGTTTTATCCGGATCAACGAAGAAGTCTGGCAGGACAGCGAAAACGGTATTTTCGTCCCGCCGCACAAACGCGCACTGGGTTATGTATTTCAGGAAGCCAGCCTGTTCCCGCATTTGTCGGTGCTGGCCAATCTGCAATTCGGCCTCAAGCGCATCGCCAAGTCGCAGCGTCGCGTAGACATGGCGCACGCTACCGAATTGCTGGGGATCGGTCATTTGCTCGAGCGGCATCCGCAGCATTTGTCCGGTGGCGAGCGTCAGCGTGTCGGCATCGCTCGCGCGCTGCTGACCAGTCCGAAACTGCTACTGATGGACGAGCCGCTGGCCGCGCTCGACAGCCAGCGCAAAAACGAAATCCTGCCTTACCTGCAACGCCTGCATGACGAACTGGATATTCCGGTGCTGTATGTCAGCCATGCGCAGGATGAAGTCGCTCGTCTGGCCGACCATCTGGTGTTGCTCAACGATGGCAAGGCCCTGGCCAGCGGCCCGATCGGCGAAACCCTCGCCCGTCTGGACTTGCCGATGGCAATGGGCGATGACGCCGGCGTGATCATTGAAGGTCAGGTCAGCGCCTACGATACGGACTATCAGTTGCTGAGCCTGCAACTGCCGGCCACCGAAATGAACATCCGCGTCACTCATGCACCGATGGCCGTGGGCCAGGCCTTGCGCTGCAAGGTACACGCGCGCGACATCAGCCTGGCCCTGCACAACGACGCTTTCAGTAGCATCCTCAATCGCCTGCCGGTGACCGTGATCAGCGAGCAAGCGGCAGACAACGCCGCCCATGTGCTGATCCGTCTCGACGCTGGCGGCACTCCGCTGCTGGCACGCATCACACGGTACTCGCGCGACCAACTGGGTGTGCGTCCGGGTCAGCAACTCTGGGCGCAAATCAAGGCAGTCGCGGTGCTCGCCTAAATCCGTTGGCACGACGGCATCAGTGCGCGGTCAATCGTTTTACAGACCGCCGCGCCAACGAAGGAAGCCGCCATGCCCGACACCGCGCTGACCGATGCACTGCCATCCGACCTGCATTACGTCGATGACACACAGCCCGGCATCACCCGCAAAAAACTGCGGGGCAAGTTCAGCTACTTCGAACCGTCGGGCCAGCGCATTACCGATCCCGACGAAATCAAACGCATCAACGCCCTCGCCGTGCCGCCGGCTTACACCGACGTGTGGATCTGTCTCGACCCACGCGGCCATCTGCAAGCCACCGGCCGCGATGCCCGTGGCCGCAAGCAATACCGCTATCACGCGCGGTGGCGCGAAGTGCGCGACGCCGACAAGTACTCGCGGCTGCGCGAGTTCGGTCTGGCGCTGCCGAAGTTGCGCAAACAGCTGGAAACCCTGTTGACGGCCCCCGGATTCAGCCGCGACAAAGTCATGGCCACGGTGATCACCCTGCTCGACGCCACGCTGATCAGGGTCGGCAATACGCAGTACGCGCGCGACAACCGCTCCTACGGCCTGACCACCCTGCGCAGTCGGCATGTCGAGGTTAACGGCAGTGCGATCCTGTTCCAGTTCCGGGGCAAGAGCGGCATCGAACACCAAATCACCGTGAAAGATCGACGCCTGGCGCGGATCGTCAAGCGCTGCCTGGAGCTTCCCGGGCAGAACCTGTTCCAGTACTTGGACGAAAACGGCGAGCGGCACACCGTCAGCTCCTCCGACGTCAACACTTACCTGCAAACCCTTACCGGTGCCGATTTCACTGCCAAGGACTATCGCACTTGGGCCGGCAGTGCCTTGGCATTGGCGGTTTTGCGCGAGCTTAAACACGAGTCCGAAACGGAAGCCAAACGGCACGTGGTGGAAATGGTGAAGGGTGTCGCCAAACAGTTGGGCAACACGCCAGCGGTGTGCCGCAAGTGCTACATCCACCCGGCGGTGGTGGAAAAATTCATGCTCGGCGCCCTCGCCGAATTGCCCCGGCCACGTGTACGCAAGGGTTTGCGCGCCGAGGAAGTAGCGTTGGCGATGTTTCTCGAACGCATGAGCGAGATAACGGCTACACCTTGATCGATTGCGCGTCGTCCTCTAGGCTAGCCACCTTTCCCCTCCTCAGGACGACCGCAGAAGTGAACAACTCAGCCCTCTGAAAATGTAATCGCGACACGCCGCAAACGGCGCCTGTCAGTTTTCACGACATTTTTCTGGAGGTGCCGATGACTCACGTCTCGCGTACGCCCGCACTCGTCTCGCTGAATCAACTGGGTTTTCAATTCGCCAATGGCGAGACGATTTTCAACGACCTGAATCTGACATTCGATCATCTGCCGACCGCCCTCGTCGGACGCAACGGTGTCGGCAAAAGCGTACTCGCGCGGCTAATTGCCGGGCAGCTGCGGCCCACAACCGGCAGCGTGGTGAGTTCTTTTACTGTGCATTACGTCTCACAAAACTTCGTCGCACCACCGGGGCAAACCGTGGCCGACGCAACAGGCGCGGCCTCCGTTCTGGCGGCCGTGGGGCGACTCAACCTGGGGCAGGCCAGTGCCGGGGATTTCGACATCATTGGCGAACGCTGGGATTTGCCGGAACGCTTGCGCCAGTTACTCGATGAGTGCGGACTGACCGACATCGCGGCGAACGATCTGACGGCCAACCTCAGCGGCGGCCAACAAGCCAGGATCGCCCTGATTGGCGCGCTGCTGAGCCCGGCACAATTACTGGTGCTGGATGAACCGACCAATCATCTCGACAGCGCGGGCCGGCAGTGGCTGACGAAAAAACTCGAAGAATGGCGCGGTGGCTTGATCGTCGTCAGCCATGACCGGCAGTTGTTGGAGCAAATGCGCAAAATCGTTGAACTCACGCCTTTGGGCGCCAGCGTCTTCAGCGGTTGTTATTCGGAATTTGCCGAACAACGCCGAATCCATCAAGCCGCTGCGCAAGCTCAATTTGATCAAGCCCGGATCGAACGCCAGCGCGAGCGTTCGAGACTGCAACGCGAGCACGATGCGATCCAGCGCCATGCTGCCGGCAGCCGGCGTAAAGCTGAGACTGCCAACGTGGCCAGCTTCGAACGAGTGGCCGCTAAAGCGGCTGCGCGAGAAATCATGGGCAAGGTGCGCCACGGGCATCAGGCACGTAAATCCGATCTGGATACTCGTGTGCGCGACGCTTATGCGAACGTCGTGCCCGCCGACGGGGTGCTGATCAACCTGCCGGGCAACGTCGTGCCGAGCAAGCGTCAGGTCTGCACACTGGTCGATGCGTGCCTGCCATGGCTGCCGATTGGTGCGCCTTCTACGCGGGTGAGCCTCGCCATCCACGGGCCGATGCGCATTGCTGTCAGCGGCCCCAACGGGTGTGGCAAATCGACTCTGCTGAACATCCTCGCCAATGAGCTGAGACCTGTGAGCGGTGAATGCCTGACCCACGTGCCTTTTGCGTTCATCGATCAACAATTGACGCTGCTGGATGAGCGGACATCCATCCTTGAGCAACTGAAGGCACAACAAACGCCATTGGACGAAGGCACCTTGCGCAGCTATCTGGCGCATCTGCAACTTAATGCGCAGCGCGTCACCTTGCCCTGTGCCTCGCTCAGTGGCGGTGAACGCCTGAAAGCCGCGCTGGCCCTGGCATTGTGGCGCCAGACGCCGGCGCAATTGTTGCTGCTTGATGAGCCGACCAATCATCTTGATCTGGCATCCGTGGAAGCTTTCGAGCGGGCATTGCAGACATTTCCCGGGGCGATCGTCGCCGTTTCCCATGATCAAACGTTTCTACGCGCCTTAAACCCGACCCACGATTTGATTTGGCATCCGCAAGGCTGGCACCTGCAACCGACGAGTTGACCTGTCTATTTTTTGCACGATCGCCGGGGGCTTCTATAGTTGATGTGACACGAATCAGCTGCGGTGACGCCATGGAAGACATTTTCGTCGTGAAGCGTTGCAACAAGATCATTATTCACGGTCGACGCGCCGAGGACAGCCAGCATGATCCCGCCGAAGCCATTGGCTGGTTCCGCATTTGCGATACCCGAACAGGCGGCTTCATCGGCGATGGCTACGACGCGGAAGCAGACGCTCGGCGCGAATGCACACGTCTCAATGCAGTCAGTTCGCCCATTCCGGCCCGCGAGTCTTCCGGCTGATGCCGAGCAGAAGCGGGTCTATACTGAAACCAGCTGAAGGAGCGGCGCCCCAACGGCAGAAGGCTCGCAAATAGCGGGCTTTTTGCTGCCGCTCAACGGTTTCACGAACGGAGGTGTTCCATGTCCGAAAAAGAGTCCATCACCACCCTCCTCACCCTGCTCGACGCCCGGCAGGCGCGCCTCGCGGCCGCTTGCAAAGAGATCGCCGACTGGGTCGATCACCAAGGCGGACACCCGACCGCCCTGCGCATCCGCGATCGCCTGAACGACATCGAGAAAGACGCGCCGCTGATTCGCAACACGCTGACAGCGCTCAAGCCAATCGATCGGCCGCTACCTCGGTTCAGATAGCACCGGTTGGCAATAAGGCTTCATACGCGGTGACGCTTGTGCCACCGCGGCGTCGCCTGTGCGGCATTTATATTCTTCGCTCAGGGATTTGGTTCTTTTCACATAACCATCACATCTAAGCGCTTAAAGTGAAATTACTCCTTTAGAAAGTCCCCCTCTCACCCGCCCGCATGCGGGTGTTTTTTTGCCTGCAGTTCCACTCACCGAACGGCGCTATCTACGAGTTGTCATAACCTGTACACGTCACGAAGGAGACGGTCCATGGTTATCCATTTCAACGTCGAAGGGCATCTGGCCTGCGGCCACAAAGGCAAGCAACTCACTGCGAGCAAGGAACTCAATCGCGTGAAGTGCCGCAGTTGCCGTAATACCGATGCCTACAAACAGGCGAGAAAAGATCAACGCAATGCAGCCCGACGTAGCGCACGGCACGCAAAAACCACTCATGGCGCAACAAACTGGCGCGCAGAATGGATCGAGCGGCTCACGGCGATGGCCGGGCTTCAACGCTTGCCTCGTGGATTTGCCGGGCAGGCATTTGTTTAGAGCGGGATAAAAAATGGGCCGAGCAAGTCGGCCCATTTTTGCGTTAGTTGTTACTCAGAAGACAGTTTCGCCAGGGATCTATCTCGCAGCGAGAATCTCCTCAAGAAAATCAATAAACACATTGACCCGGCTAGACCCCCGGTGATTGGGCAAATACAGCGCATTGATGCAACTGCTCGCACTGCCGGGATTGACCTCATAGTGTTCCAGCAATCGGGTGAGTCGCCCTGCCGCGACGTCGTCGCGCACCAGCCAATCGGCCAGCAATGTCACCCCGCCGCCCGCTATTGATGCTTCGCGCAGAATATCGGCGTTGTTGCTTTGCAGGCGACCGTGGACGTTGAGCTGGATGGTTTCTTCGTCGCCCTGAAAGGTCCAGTGCAGGTGGAAGCCAGCGTAATCAAAGCGCAGACATTGGTGTTCGAGCAGGTCGCGGGGATGGCATGGCGTCGGGTGCCGACTCAAATAATCCGGGCTGGCCACCACCCAGCGCTGGAACGCCCCTACCCGCTTGCTGACGATATCGTCGCTGACCACCGAGGAGCCGAGGCGCACGGAAACATCGATCTGCTCACTCAAAAGATCACTGACCTGGTCGCTCAGCGACAGGCTGATTTCCAGCCCCGGATGACGATCCAGCAGGCGACTCAAATGCGGCGCAATGATGCGTCGGCCAAACTCGACGGGGACGCTGATTCGCAGTCGGCCTTGCGCCTCGCTGCCACGATCGGCGACGACCGCGTCGGCCTCATCGATGGCGTCGAGAATGGCCACGGCTTTCTCGAAATAGGTTTGCCCGGCGACAGTAACGCTGGTATTGCGAGTCGTGCGGTTGAGCAGGCTGGCGCCGAGCTCGTTTTCCAGTCCCGCCACTTGGCGCGTCAGCCGAGCACTTTCTTTGGTGGCGATCACCGTGGCTACGTGGATTACCCGGTTGCGCCGGCGACGTTCCAAGAGTGACTTTCTTTGGGCCTACAAGGCAGGAGCCAATGGTGACGTTACAAAAAATCACGTGGGCTATGGCTCGTCGAAGGATATGACTATTTGCGAGTGAATCGCGGTGCACAGTCCATATTATGGCGGGCAAAAAATAAGGGCTCGCATGAGAAATCTCATGCGAGCCCTTGATATTCATGGTGCCCGAAGCCGGAATCGAACCGGCACGCCCTTACGAGCGGGGGATTTTAAGTCCCATGCGTCTACCAGTTTCGCCATTCGGGCGGTAGCGCGGTGTAGCTCATTTCAACTGCCGAGTCGCAATCCTGACAGGATGCACGCTAAGCAGCAGAGCGGGAAATATATACATCACTTCCCGGTGAAGCAAGTTCGCAATGGCCGTATTCAAGACAAAATCTTGCAGCGCACTGGAAATAAAAAAGCTCCGTAAATCATGGATCTACGGAGCTTGCTTATAGTGGAGGCCGAGGTCGGAATCGAACCGGCGTAGGTGGATTTGCAATCCACTGCATAACCATTTTGCTACTCGGCCTCAAAGCATCTGCTGTCAGTAGCACAACAACAAACACGTACAAATTGGAGCGGGAAACGAGACTCGAACTCGCGACCCCGACCTTGGCAAGGTCGTGCTCTACCAACTGAGCTATTCCCGCTTGGTGTGGCGCATTCTATAGATTTCAGAAGCCCCGTCAACCCTTTGATTCAAAAAAGTTTTATTTCTTTTCAACATCGGTTTTCAGATGTGGCCAGGCAGCGCGAAGGTATTGAACCATCGACCACAAAGTCAGACCTGCCGACACCATCAGCAAGGCATAACCGAGGATCACCCAGAAACTGAAGTCTTTCGGATTGGCCAGTAGAATGACCAGCGCCAGCATCTGCGCAGCGGTTTTCCATTTGCCTAGATTCGATACAGCTACATGAGCACGGGCGCCGAGTTCGGCCATCCATTCACGCAATGCCGATACGACAATCTCACGACCGATGATCACGGCAGCCGGCAGCGTGAGCCAGAGATTGCCGTGTTCCTGCACCAGCAGTACCAGCGCCACCGCAACCATGAGTTTGTCGGCGACCGGATCAAGAAAAGCTCCGAACGGAGTGCTTTGTTCCAGACGGCGGGCCAGATAACCATCCAGCCAGTCGGTGGCTGCCGCAAAGGCAAACACCGAGGCGGAGGCCATGTAACTCCACTGGTAAGGCAGATAGAACAGCAAAATGAAGATCGGAATGAGCAGGACGCGTAGAACGGTAATCAGATTAGGGATATTCATCGGCACAACTGGCTACGAGGTGAAGGGGCATTCTACTCGCTATGCAGGTTTGCATAAATCGACTCTGCGAGCTTTTTACTGATCCCCGGGGCTTTGGCGATCTCTTCGATGCTTGCACGAGACAGCTCCTGCAATCCACCAAAATGTTTCAACAAGTCGCGACGTCGGGTCGGCCCGACGCCGGCAACGCCTTCCAGTGTGGACGTGCGGCGGGTTTTCCCGCGGCGTGCGCGGTGTCCGGTAATTGCGAATCGGTGGGCCTCATCGCGGATCTGCTGAATCAAGTGCAATGCGGGTGAGTCGCCGCGCAAGGTGAACTCGTGCGCGGCATCATTCAGATACAAAGTTTCAAAGCCGGCCTTGCGGGTTGCGCCTTTGGCCACACCGAGCAAGATCAGATCCGGGACTGCAAGCTCATTGAGAACGTCACGGGCCATCGATAGCTGCCCCTTGCCACCGTCGACCAGCAGAATATCCGGTAACTTGCCCTCGCCGTCCTTGAGCTTACTGAATCGTCGCGTCAGCGCCTGGTGCATGGCGGCATAGTCGTCACCTGCCGTGACACCTTCGATGTTATAGCGACGGTAATCCGACTTGATTGCGCCCTCCGGGCCAAAGACCACGCAGGACGCGACCGTAGCCTCGCCGCTGGAGTGACTGATGTCGTAGCATTCCAGACGCTGTGGCGGCTCATCCAGGTTCAACACCTCAGCCAGTGCATCAAAACGCGCTGCCGTGTGCTGCCGATTGGCAAGGCGTGCGCCCAACGCCTGTTCTGCGTTGGTGACGGCCAGTTGCTGCCAGCGCGCGCGGGTGCCGCGCACCCGATGACTGATGGCCAATTCGCGACCGCGCAGTTCACTAATCGCCTCGATCAGTGTCGGGAAGTCCTCATGCACGACGTTAACAATCAGTTCGCTCGGCAGGTCGCGCTCCGGGCTGCTGATGAAATACTGCCCAAGAAACGCCGCCATGACTTCAGAAACGTCTTCTTCGATCCCGACTTGCGGGAAGAAATTCTTGCTGCCCAGCACGCGTCCGCCACGGACACTGATCAGATGCACGCAGGCACCGCCCGGGTTGACGAAGGCAGCGATGACGTCAATATCACCCGTGCCCCCTTCCATGCTCTGCTGGTCCTGCACGCGGCGTAGCAATGCGATCTGATCACGCAGCTCGGCGGCACGCTCGAACTCAAGGTTGATCGCCGCCTCTTCCATTGCCGTGGACAGCTCATTGGTCAGCGCATGACTGCGCCCTTCAAGAAACATCACCGAGTGGCGCACGTCTTCGGCATAAACATCAGGCTCGACCAGCCCGACGCAAGGTGCCTTGCATCGCTTGATCTGATATTGCAGACATGGGCGTGTGCGGTTCTTGTAGTAACTGTCTTCACACTGACGAACGAAAAACGTCTTTTGCAGCAAACTCAGGCTTTCGCGAATGGCGCCGGCACTTGGATAAGGCCCGAAGTATTTGCCCTTGGCCTTTTTTGCCCCGCGATGGATGCTTAAACGCGGGAACTGCCCATCTGACAGAAAAACATAGGGATAGGATTTGTCGTCGCGTAGCAGGATGTTGTACGGCGGCCGCCATTCCTTGATCAGTGTCTGTTCAAGCAGCAGCGCTTCCGTTTCGTTGGCGGTGATGGTCGTTTCGACCTGAGCAATGCGACCAACCAATGCAGCCGTTTTCGGCGCCAGCCCGGTCTTGCGAAAGTAACTCGCCAAGCGCTTCTTAAGGTTTTTGGCCTTGCCGACATACAACAGGCGCGCATCGCTGTCGAACATGCGATAGACGCCGGGGCGCCCGCTGACGGTAGACAGGAAGGCGCTGGAATCGAATGTTTCAATCATGGTCAGAGGCTGGCATCAACCATGCCGTGACGAACCGCCAACAGTGTCAACTCGACGTCGCTGCTGATCGAAAGCTTTTCGAAAATACGGTAGCGATAGGTGTTAACGGTTTTCGGCGACAGGCACAACTTGTCGGAAATGATTTGCACCTTCTGACAGCCGACAATCATCAAAGCGATCTGGATTTCACGCTCGGATAAAGCGTCGAAGGGCGAATCGTTGGACGGCTGAAAGGACTTGATCGCCAATTGTTGAGCAATCTGCGGGCTGATATAGCGCTGACCGGCAAAGACCAGGCGAATGGCCTGAACCATCTCCGGCAAACCCGCGCCTTTGGTCAAATAGCCAGCAGCACCTGCCTGCAGCAACCGAGTAGGAAAAGGATCCTCCTCACACACCGTAACCGCGACCACTTTGATGTCCGGATGACTGCGCAACAGTTTTCGCGTGGCTTCCAGGCCGCCGATGCCGGGCATCTTGACGTCCATCAACACCACATCGGGTTTCAACTCTCGGGCCTTGATCAGGGATTCTTCCCCGGATTCGGCCTGGCCCACCACCTGCAAGCCATCAATATCGGCCAGCATCCGTGTAATGCCTGTACGAACGAGATCGTGGTCATCGACCACTAGCACCCTAATCAAGCAGACACCTCGCGATATGGTCTTATTGGGATGCCGGACACCTTAGCAAAAAGTACCGGACAGACCTAGCGGCAAGCATCATTTAAAAAGTTTCAATTCATCATTGAGGGCTTGCCCGCCGTGGGTTTCAGAGCACAGGTGTACCGATATCCAGCTGCATCCGCAGGAAACACTCGTCCTCGCCTTGCACGCGTAGTCCTTTTCTTTCATACAAATATTTCGCCGGGTTATTTTCAAACACGGTGAGTCGCAAAGCCGGGCGCCTTTCCTGATGAGCCATGCCAATAACCTGATCAATCGCCCAGGAACCTGCACCCTGCCGCTGAAAGGCTTCAGCAATCTGCAGCTCACGAATATACAGTGCCCGCGCATCTCGGCTGAGACTGAAAAAACCTACCGGCACCTCATCGCGCAATATCAGCCAGTTCTCGCGCCCCAGCCATGCAACATCGAATGCCTCGTCCTGCCACAACAGGTCATGGTGAATGTAGTAACGCAGCATGTTCTGACAAGTAAGGTAGCGCGAAAACGCCAGGTCCTCTGTTGTCGCAGGGCGTGCCTGGAATGTCATTGAGCCTGTTCCACGTAAATGACTCGCCCCTGCCATGCACCGGCGTCACGCCGGGCGACCACGAGAAGATCACCCGACCCCGGCGCCGCAGCAATCAGTGAACCGTCCTCGGACCAAATCGCGCTACGCCCCGCCGACTGCCAACCGCCGGTAAGGCCACTATGGTTGGCCATCAGCACCGCCATCGCATGTTGTCGGGCATAACCCTGCAGCACCGCGGCGTCTGCGTCGTAGCCCTGCTCACTGATTAACACACCCGCAGCGTAAAGGTCGGCGCCTAGATCAGCGGCCGCAGCCGCATGGCTGGCATGAGAGAAATCGGCGCAGACCGCCAGCGCTACCTTATCGTTACCGATGCTCAGGGGTGACCCGCCGAACCCAGCGGCGAAGACCCGCTCCTCGCCCGAGTGCAGATGTTGTTTGCTGTACACCCCAAGCGATCCGTCGGCGCCCAGAACCAGTGCGCCAATCAATACCGCCGAACTGTGTTTCAGTCGAATCGGCATGCCGACGACAGCCGTCACACCCAGTGCGTGCGCCAGATCCCGTAGTGGCTGAAGCACAGCATCCTGTGGATCGATGGCCAATGCCGCAGCCACCTCGCCTTCGTAGCCGGTCAGTGACAGCTCAGGAAACACCAGCAACTCCACACCCTGCTCCCCCGCGACCTCGATGAAGCGCATATGGCTGGCGATGTTTGCGGCAAGATCGCCAGCAATGGAAGTAGTCTGGGCGGCTGCAATGTTCAATGTCGACATGATTCAACCTTGGTCATCAGGCAAAACGCTGAGTGTGTCACAACTCATGCAGCGCTCAAGCAATAGGCATTTGGCTAGCCGCGCTATAGCATTTTCTGATTGCTGAGGCGTGTCGGCCTCTAGTAAGCTCGGCGCATTCATCGGAGACAGACCATGTTCAACGCCCTCTCACAGCTTCGTACCGCCAGCGCACTGCGCTCGGTTGCGGCTGCCCGGGCGAATGACGTTTGCGCTCCGGTCAGCTTTTATTTTGGGTATTGGTTTAGCCACTGGCGCGCCTGATACCCAAACGGCGCCCATAAAAACGGGTCGCCTACCAGAGATTTCTCAACCCCCGGTCGGCTTCCCGACCGGGGGTTTTGTTTTTTCAGGCCCAAGATTTTTCAGCAACACATCAGACACCTTGAGGATTTACGCAATGAACTACGCCACTTATTACCGTTACGACAGCTTTAGCGCCTGGCGATTTAGCAGCCTCCGCTCGGGACAGCCTGCCGCCTCCGATCGGTCACCTACAGGTGGCAAACATGCACACGTAGCCAATACGGCCAATTGTCGAACACCCCAGTAGGGCCGAGCGCGCGGGAAAAGCCCGCCGCCAGCCCAGGAAGACCGAATATGAACTCGTCAGTTTCTGCTCTGCCACTGTCCACCCTCGATTCTGCCAACGAAGCACTGACCCTGCGTCTGCCCAGCTCGTTGCAACTCAAACAGCAATTGCCATTGAGCAATGCCTTGAGCCAACAAGTCGCCGCCCACCGCCAAGCGGTTCGCGCGATCCTCAACGGTGAGGACCAGCGCCTGCTGGTAATCGTTGGCCCCTGCTCTATCCACGACCCTCAATCCGCTCTTGAATACGCCGGAAAACTCGCCCGCCTGGCAGAAGAAGTCAGCGATGAAATGCTGCTGGTGATGCGTGCCTACATCGAAAAACCGCGCACTACAGTCGGATGGAAAGGCCTGGCTTATGACCCGCACCTGGACGGTAGTGATGACATGGCCGCAGGCCTGTCCCTGTCCCGTGGGCTGATGCTGGAAATGATCCGTCTCGGCTTGCCCGTGGCGACCGAATTGTTGCAACCCATGGCAGCTGGCTACTTCGACGACTTGCTCAGTTGGGTTGCCATTGGCGCACGCACAACCGAATCACAAATCCATCGCGAGATGGCCAGCGGCTTGAACATGCCGGTAGGATTCAAAAATGGCACCGACGGCGGCGCGACCGTGGCTGTCGATGCCATGCGCTCGGCCTCACACCCGCATCGCCATTTCGGGGTCGACAGCCAGGGACACCCAGCCATCATCCAGACGCCTGGCAACCCTGACACCCATCTGGTACTGCGCGGCGGACATAAAGGCCCCAACCATGATCGCGAAAGCATTGCCAGCATTCACGCCGATCTGGACCGACTGAAGATCCCGAGCCGAATCATGGTCGATTGCAGCCACGCCAACAGCGGCAAAGACCCATTGCGTCAACCTGGCGTTTTCAATGAAGTGCTTGAACAACGCTTACACGGTGATCGTTCACTCATCGGCATGATGCTGGAGTCTCATTTGTTCGAAGGCTGTCAGCCGCTGAGTGCATCGCTGCGCTACGGCGTTTCGATCACTGATGGCTGCCTCGGTTTCAGCGCAACAGAGCGATTGTTGGTCGATGCTGCTCAGCGTCTTGGCGCACACGCCAGACGCTGATTGCGAGACAGGCCCTCCGGCTTATTCAAACTGGAGGGCCGTCAGCGTTACAGCTTCGCCTCTACCTGCACCCGCGTCACTGCGGACTCCTGACTGACATCGTCCAAACGCTCAACCGTGTACGCAACGCGCACGGAAGATCCGTGGTGCTCGCGCCAGAAGCGATGTGGAACGATAAAAATCAGCGGCTTTCCTGCGGTTTCCCGGGTGATTTCGCGATCATCCCGATGATTGAAAAAGTCTCCGTCACATTTGAGATAAACCAGCTCACCCTCTTGCGCCTGAGCGTTGCCGATCACGACGGTTACGCCATCAATCGAGTTTTCCGCAAGCAGTACGCCGTCCTCAGCTTCAAGTACGTCGGGTGCGTCCAGTTCGCCACGAAGAAACGGGTTGATGAGAATCCTCGTCGGCTCGGACTCACGTGCCACGCCATTGGACTGCTCGACTCGGTAGCGTACCGACACCTCACCACCGAGATTTGCTGCGATGTACTCAGGTGGAACCCAGAAAGACAGCAAATCTGAAACAGCAAAGGTTTCGACCTTCAATCTGTCGTGGAACGATGCGGATGACGCGTCTGCGCACCAGCTCAGTGACACCTGATCGCCTGCCGCCATTCGTGCGTAGGGCTGGAGAGTGACGAGTGCCCCTTCCACGACCCGCGCCGGATCCAGGGCCCCACCGATTGCACCTTCGACGTGCGGGGCAAGTAACTGAGGCCTTGAATCCCCCACTGTCAGTTGCAAGCGCGCAGACGATGCAGGTTCGGGCAGGGCCGCGCTGACAAGTGTCCAGTAGACCTCCAGTGAACCGCCATCCAGGGCCGCGACGTGCATGCCTTTGATAACGAAGACGACGTCTTTGCCTACCTGAGCTTCGCTGACAAAGCGGACCATTTCGTGCTGATAAACAAAACCCTCGACATCCAGCCCCTCCCAACTCATCAGCAACTGATCGCCACACGCCATGTTTGCATAAGGCGCGATACGAACGACGGCCTTGCTCAGAGCGGGATCGAGCACGCTCCCCTGTAGAGAATCAAGCGTTGCTGCTGGCAACTGTTCATGTGTCGCCTTGGGGCTGGCGGGGTGACGCATTCGATAGCAAAACTCGATTTCATGCATGTTCATTCGCAACTCCATTCCCTGGATAAAACGCTGTCTTCATGACGGCGTCGACAGCCAACATTGAACGCGATTGCTGGTGTTCTCGATATCAGCCCGATACACCGCAGCCATGGCGCAAAAGCTACAAGCCCGGTAGGCAACCAACACTAAATCGACCTTCACCAGGCGGAGGACGGCTAGAACTTCCGATTTGGATTTCGTAAGTATCTGAAAATTCGTACAGCCTCTAGTCCGAATTCAACGGCCAAGTGAAGCCTCTTCGTACTTCTTCAACGAGGTGTGTGTTTTAGAGTGGCCAACAGATTTCCCCGATGAACTTCTGCGAAAAAGGTAAGAACATGCAACGGAGTGCTACAACTCGTTATCCCATACTGTTGGTACACGGCCTGTTTGGATTTGAGCGTATCGGCCATTTCGAGCTGTTTCATGACGTCAAGGACGCTTTGAAAACCGCTGACTGCCGAGTGTTCGTTCCACACCTCTCCGCCACCCACGACAATGAAGTCAGGGGTAAGCAACTGCTGACGCAGATTGACAGTGTCCTGCGGGGCACAGGTGCCGAAAAAGTCAATCTCATCGGGCACAGCCAGGGAGCTTTGGCAGCTCGATACGCCGCAGCGCTTGCCCCACACGCCGTGGCCTCAGTGACTTCAGTCAGCGGCCCCAATCATGGCTCGGAATTGGCTGACTTTTTGCGCAAGGCCCTGGTTCCAGGTCGGCTGCCGGAAGTCGTCGCGCAGAACGTGGCGACGGTATTTGCCGATTTTCTTTCGTTGCTTAGCGGCAGTACCACGCTGCCGCAGAATGCATTGGCGGCGCTCAATGCACTGACGACCGAGGGAGTGGGTGACTTCAACGACAGGTTTCCACAGGGATTACCCGGCACTTGGGGCGGACACGGCCCCGAACAGGTCAATGGTGTACGGTATTACTCCTGGAGCGGCGTTCTTCCGGCCATTGGGCTAGCAACACTCGACCCGGTGCAGGGAGCCTGCCGGGCGCTGTCGCAGTATTTCATGACCGAGGGGGAGCAGAATGACGGCTTCGTCGGGCGTTTCAGCTCTCACTTGGGTCAAGTCATCCGTTCCGACTATCCGCTGGATCATCTGAGCAGCCTGCGCCATTGCGCCGGCAAGGTAACCGGTCAGTTCGACCCGATAGACCTTTACGTTGAGCATGCCGCGCGCCTGCAAGCAGCGAATCTCTGATCAGGCCATGACAACCGAACGGAACTTTGCCGAGAATTCGACCACTGAATCCGGTAGGCTCCGCACTTTATTGAAATAGATTGGAGAGTTTTCTCATGGCTAAAGCCACTGCCCGTCACATCCTGGTTTCCGACGAAGCCAAATGCAACGAACTCAAGGCCCAGATCGAAGGCGGCGCTGATTTCGCTGAAATCGCGAAGGCCAACTCCACTTGCCCATCCAGCCGTCAGGGTGGCGACTTGGGTTCGTTCGGTCCAGGCCAAATGGTCAAGGAATTTGACACCGTGGTATTCAGCGCGCCAATCAACGTCGTGCAAGGCCCGGTAAAAACCCAGTTCGGTTATCACCTGCTGGAAGTCACCAGCCGTCAGGACTGATCCGTCGCCTGAGCGCTGTCCAACGGCCCGCCTTCTGGTGGGCCGTTGTGTTTCAGTTACACATACGGCTGGCGACTGACGCGCCTCTCGCGTACAACTTGCGCTTATCGATTACCCGGTTCCAAGGCTGACAATGCGACTGGTTTTCCCCACATTGATGCTCACCGCCCTCGCCCTGCTGTCGGGCGCCGCCGGTGTGAACGCGGCACCGCAACATGCGTTGACCGTGTATGGCGAACCTGCCAAATACCCTGCCGGTTTCAGTCACTTCGATTACACCAACCTGCAGGCCCCCAAAGGGGGAACGATGCGCCGCTCGGCGATCGAAATCGGTCACTTCGACCATCTCCTTCCTTATATAGACAAAGGCATCGGCGTCACTCAGATCGACGGCCTGCTTTATTCGCCGCTGGCCCAGCGTTCGATGGATGAGCCCTACACCGTTTACGGCCTCGTCGCACAGAAGATGGAGCGCTCGGACGACGGCCTGTCGCTGCGTTTCTTCATCAATCCCAAAGCACGCTTCGCCGACGGCAAACCGATTACCGCCGAAGACGTGCGCTATACCTACGATTTGTTGATGACCCAGGGCAGCCTGCGCTACCGCACCCAATTCGCCGACGTCAAAGGCGTCGAAGTGGAAGCGCCGCTGACTGTGCGTTTCGACTTCAAAAGTAATGAAAACCGCACCCTCCCGCTGGATATCGCGACCCTGCCGGTGTTCCCCGAACATTGGTGGAAGAACCGCGATTTCGCCGGCGGTGGCGGATACGAGCCACCGCTGGGCAGCGGCCCGTATCGTGTCGGCAAAGTCGATTCGGGGCGCAGCATTACGTTTGAGCGTAATCCCGACTGGTGGGGCAAGGATTTGCCGGTCAGCCGCGGCCTGTACAACTTCGATCACTTCAGCATCGAGTATTTCGGCGACACCGACGTTGCACGTCAGGTGTTGCGCGGCGGCGCCTACGACTACAACCGAGAGTTCTCCGCCACCGGCTACTCGATCGGTTATGACAGCCCCGCCCTCAGCGACGGGCGCCTGCAAAAAGCCCACTTGGCCACCGAAGCGCCGCAATCGGCCCAGGGTTTTGTGTTCAACCTGCAAAAACCGACTTTCCAGGATCGGCGCGTGCGTCAGGCGTTGGCCATGCTCTGGGATTTCGAGTGGAGCAACCGGCAGATGATGCGCAACCTGTACATCCGCCAGCAAAGCTACTTTTCCAATACCGAACTCGCGGCTCGCGAACTGCCCGATGCGCAAGAGTTGAAAATCCTTGAGCCGCTGCGTGGGCAGATTCCCGACGAAGTCTTCTCAAAAGTATTCGAAGCGCCAAAAACCGATGGCAGCGGCCTGATCCGCGACAAGCAGTTGCAAGCCCTCGATTTGCTGGAACAGGCCGGCTGGAAACCCGATGGCGATCAACTGGTCAACGCCGAAGGCGAGCCACTGAGTTTTACCTTCCTTGTCAGCCAGAACGGCATGGATCGTCTGTTGCTGCCGTACAAGCGCACGCTGAAACAGATCGGCATCGATCTCAATATTCGCCGTATCGACTCCTCGCAATACGTCAACCGCCTGATGAGCCGCGATTACGACATGATCGTCACCGGCTACCCCGTCACCACGTCTCCGGGTGGCGAGTTGCTCAACTACTTCGGTTCAGCGTCGGCCAACGATCCGGGCGCCAACAACTACATGGTGTTGAAAAACCCGGCGGTTGATACCTTGATCAACGGCCTGATGCGCGCCTCGACCCAATCCGACATGCTGCACTACGCCCACGCGCTGGACCGGGTGCTGCAATGGAATTACTACTGGATTCCCAACTACTATCCGCCGGGTACCTCGACTGTCTGGTGGAACCGTTTCGGCATGCCGTCGGTTCAGGCGAGCAATGACGAAGCCATCGAGAGCTGGTGGGAAATCAGCAGCACACCGCTGACCAATCAACAGATGACCGCTGAAAAAATCTCTCGCGGCAGACCCGGAGGACCGCACTGATGTGGGGTTACATACTGCGGCGCCTGCTCCTGATCATTCCGACACTGGTGATCATCCTGCTGGTGAATTTTGTGATCATTCAAGCCGCGCCGGGTGGCCCGGTCGAGCAGGCGATCGCGCACTTGCAAGGTATCGGTGGTGCCAGTGTCGGCGGCGGCGCGAGCGAAACCATGAGTGGCACATCCCGTGCCAGCCGTGGTCTCGACCCGCAGTTGATCAAAGACATCGAAAAACAGTACGGCTTCGACAAGCCCGCTCATGAACGTCTGTGGCTGATGCTCAAGAACTATGCGCAACTGGACTTCGGCAAAAGCTTCTTTCGCGGCGCGACGGTCACCGACCTGATCCTGGAAAAAATGCCGGTGACCATTTCCCTCGGTCTGTGGGCGACGCTGATTACCTATCTGGTGTCGATACCGCTGGGCATCCGCAAAGCCGTGCACCATGGCAGCCATTTCGATATCTGGAGCAGCACGGCGATCATCATCGGTTACGCAATGCCGGCGTTCCTGTTTGCGATGTTCCTGATCGTGCTGTTCGCCGGCGGCACCTCACTGAACTGGTTTCCAGTACGGGGGCTGGTGTCGGACAACTTCGAATCGCTGTCGACCCTGGGCAAGATCGCCGACTACTTCTGGCACCTGGTGCTGCCGGTGACGGCACTGGTGATCGGCGGTTTCGCGACATTGACGATCCTGACCAAAAACTCGTTCCTCAATGAAATCACCCGCCAATACGTGGTTACCGCACGGGCCAAGGGTCTGAGTGAGCGTCGGGTGCTCTATGGCCATGTGTTTCGCAATGCAATGCTGTTGGTGGTGTCGGGCATTCCTCAAGCCTTCATCAGCGTGTTCTTCGCCGGCTCGCTGCTGATCGAAGTAATCTTCTCCCTCGACGGCCTCGGCCGCATGAGCTACGAAGCAGCGGTTTCCCGGGATTATCCGGTGGTATTCGGCTCGTTGTTCATCTTCACCCTCTTCGGCCTCCTGATAAAACTGATCGGCGACCTGTGCTACACCCTCGTTGATCCGCGCATCGACTTCGCCGCGAGGAACGCCTGATGTTCAAGCTCTCGCCTTTGGGCCGTCGTCGCTTTGAGCGATTCAAGAAGAACCGTCGTGGCTGGTGGTCGTTGTGGCTGTTTATCGGGCTGTTTATTGTCACCTTGGGTGGCGAACTGATCGCCAACGACAAGCCGCTGGTGGTCAGCTATCAGGGCCAGTGGTACTTCCCGGTGTTCAAGCGCCACACCGAGCAGGAGTTCGGCGGACAACTGCCGTTCCAGGCCGATTACCGCAGCGATTATGTGCAGAACCTCATCCGCAAGGACGGTGGCTGGCTGCTGTTTCCGCCGATTCCCTTCAGCGACGACACACCGAACTACGACCTCACCAAACCGGCACCGAGCCCGCCCACGGCAGTCAACTGGCTGGGCACCGACGATCAGTCGCGGGATGTCTTGGCGCGGGTGATCTTCGGCGCGCGGGTATCGATTCTGTTTGCCCTGATGCTGACGTTTGTCAGTGCGCTGATCGGCATCGCTGCCGGCGCGTTGCAGGGCTACTACGGCGGCTGGGTCGACTTGATCGGGCAACGTCTGCTTGAGGTGTGGTCGGGACTGCCGGTGCTGTACCTGCTGATCATCCTTTCCGGTTTCGTCGAGCCGAATTTCTGGTGGCTGCTGGGAATCATGGCGCTGTTTTCCTGGCTGGCGCTGGTGGACGTGGTTCGTGCCGAGTTCCTTCGCGGGCGTAATCTGGAATACGTCAAAGCCGCGCGAGCCCTTGGTCTGACTGACCGCAAAGTGATTGTCCGGCACATCTTGCCCAACGCCATGAATGCGACATTGAGCTACTTGCCGTTCATTCTGACCGGGGCGATTTCCACCCTTACCGCGTTGGACTTCCTCGGTTTCGGCATGCCGGCCGGCAGCGCTTCGCTGGGCGAACTGATCGGTCAGGGCAAGCAGAATCTGCAGGCGCCTTGGCTGGGGCTGACGGCGTTTTTCACCCTGGCGCTGATCCTTTCTTTACTGGTGTTCATCGGCGAGGCGTTACGTGACGCCTTCGACCCTCGATCCTGAAGCGTGGCCATGACTGACAACCTGATTGAAATCCGTAACCTCAACGTTGCCTTCCATGGCCAGCCCGTGGTGCGCGACCTGTGCCTGGACATCCGCCCTGGCGAGTGCCTGGCGCTGGTCGGCGAGTCGGGCTCGGGTAAATCGGTGACTGCTCATTCAATCCTGCAATTACTGCCTGACAGTGAAGCGCAAACCATCGGCAGCATTCGCTATCGCGGGCAGGAACTGGTAGGGGCAGACCCCAAGGTCCTGCGCGAACTGCGCGGCAACCGTATCGCCATGATCTTTCAGGAGCCGATGACCTCGCTCAATCCGCTGCACACCATCGAAAAACAGATCGGCGAAACCCTGCTGCTGCATCGCGGCCTCGGTGGCAAAGCGGCGCAAGCACGCATTCTCGAACTGCTCGGACTAGTGGGCATCCAGAAACCCAAGGAGCGGCTCAAGGCTTACCCTCATCAACTGTCCGGCGGACAACGCCAGCGGGTAATGATCGCCATGGCCCTGGCCTGCGAGCCGGAATTGTTGATTGCCGACGAGCCAACTACAGCGCTCGACGTCACCGTGCAACGCAAGATCCTGTTGCTGCTCAAATCCCTGCAACAGCGTTTGGGCATGTCGCTACTGCTGATCAGCCACGACCTCAATCTGGTGCGTAGCATCGCTCAACGCGTGTGCGTCATGAAGGCCGGAGAAATCGTCGAACAGGCACCGTGCGAAACCCTGTTTACCGAGCCGAAACATCCTTACAGCTGCGTCCTGCTCAATGCCGAACCGGAAGGCGAAGCACTGCCGAGGGACGAGCGTGAGAACGTGCTGGAAGTCGATAACCTGCGGGTCGAATTTGCCGTCGGTGGCGGCCTGTTTCAGCGCAAACAATACCTGCGCGCGGTCGACGGCATTAGCCTGAACATTCAGCGCGGCAAGACATTGGGCATCGTCGGGGAGTCCGGTTCGGGCAAGTCGACACTCGGTCAGGCGATTCTTCGTTTGCTCGACTCCGAAGGCAGTATCCGCTTCCAGGGCGAAGCGCTCGACGGCCTCAATCAGAAGCAGTTGCGACCCTGGCGCCGGCAGATGCAAGTGGTGTTTCAGGATCCGTTCGGCAGCCTCAGCCCGCGTATGTCGGTAGCACAGATCATCAGCGAAGGCCTGGAAGTGCATTGCGAATCCACCGCTGGCGAATGCGATGAGCAAGTGATCCGTGTACTCAAGGAAGTCGGTCTCGATCCTGAAAGTCGTCATCGATACCCTCACGAGTTTTCCGGCGGTCAACGTCAGCGCATCGCCATCGCCCGGGCATTGGTACTGAAACCGGCGCTGATCCTGCTGGATGAACCGACGTCGGCACTGGATCGCACGGTGCAGAAACAAGTGGTCGCCCTGCTCCGTCAGCTTCAGGAGAAACATGGTCTGACCTATCTGTTTATCAGCCACGACCTGGCGGTGGTCCGCGCTTTGGCCCACGACATGATCGTGATCAAGGACGGTAAAGTGGTCGAGCGTGGCGCCAGTCACGAGGTGTTTGATTCGCCGCAGCATCCTTACACCAAAGAGCTGTTGGCGGCGGCGCATCCGGGATAGGCATAATCGGCGCTCGATTTGAAACCCGGTCGTGGCCATCGCTGGCGAGCCCGCGATGGCGTCGGCACTGACAACACAAACCTCGGACCAGCCTTCATGAACACCACCGAAAGCCTCAAGGACTACCAAAGGGTTCGCACTCTGGCGATCCGTTCGCTGTTCGAGATCATCGAGCAGTCGAGCGAAGGCACGGTGATTGTCGATCGTGACGCCAACATCGTCTGGATGAATGAGCGTTACGCCCGGCGTTTCGGTCTGGAATCCGCCGCAGGCGCCATCGGCAAGCCCTGTGAAAGGGTGATCCCCGGAAGTCTCCTGCGTGAGGTGGTGCGCACCGGTCGCCCCATTCTGCTGGACATGCAGGACACCCCAAAAGAACCGCTGGTAGTGATGCGCCTGCCGATCCACGACGACGCGGGCACGGTCATTGGCGCCATCGGCTTCGCCCTGTTCGATGAGTTGCGTACCCTGTCGCCGATGCTCAAGCGTTACCTGAGCATGCAGGAAGAGCTGGCCTCGACTCGCTCCTTGCTGCGCGCGCGGCAGACCAAATACAACTTCGCCCATTTCATCGGCACCAGTGCCGCCAGCCTCGACGTCAAACGCCGTGCGCGGCGCAGTGCGAGTGCCGAGTCTCCTGTGTTGCTGCTGGGTGAAACCGGTACCGGCAAGGAATTGCTGGCACAAGCCATCCACAGTGCCTCACCCCGAGCGCACAAAGCCTTCGTCAGCATCAACAGCGCGGCGATTCCCGAGGCGCTGCTGGAAGCGGAGTTTTTCGGCACCGCCCCAGGCGCGTTCACCGGAGCCGACCGCAAGGGCCGTACCGGCAAGCTGCAAATCGCTCAGGGCGGCACGCTGTTCCTTGACGAAATCGGCGACATGCCGCTGCCGCTGCAAAGCAAATTGCTGCGCGTGCTGCAGGAGAAGGAGTTCGAGCCGGTGGGTTCGAACGACGTGATCCAAAGTGATGTGCGGGTGATTGCCGCCACGTCGACGGATCTGCAAGCGGCGATCAAACGCGGCGAATTCCGCGCGGACCTTTATTACCGGCTCAACGTGTTGCCGATCAATGTACCGCCGCTGCGTGAAAGGCTCGACGATCTGCCGGCACTCAGCGAAGCCATTCTGGAAGAGCTTCGCAGTCAACATGAGCTGAACCGTGAAGCGTTGACGTTGCTTGGGCAGCATGCCTGGCCGGGCAATATTCGAGAACTGCGCAATGTGCTGGAACGAGCAGCGCTGCTGAGTGATGACCTGATGCTCACCGAGAACGACATTCGCGCAGCCATCGGTACGTTTACGCCGGTGGAGCGTGCTTCGGCACCGATGATTGAGTCGTTGGCCGAGGAGACATTCGCTGAGGCGCGGGAGCGGTTTGATCGGCAGTTGATTCAGTCTGCCCTTGCGCAATGCGGGGGTAAGGTGCCGGAGGCGGCGGCTAGATTGGGGCTTGGACGGTCGACGCTGTACAAGAAAATGGTGGCGCTGGGGATCGTCTAGTCTCAATAAAGAGATACTTATCTCTATTTCTGGATAAGACCTTAAAGATCAAAAGATCGCAGCCTTCGGCAGCTTCTACAGGGTGGATAGGCTTCAAATTGTAGGAGCTGCCGAAGGCTGCGACCTTTTTTGGCCGACGAAATCTCCCGATTGAGACAAAACTCTATCCACATATTCAAAATAGAGAATAATTTCCTTAAATTTCAACACGTTAACAACTTGGCACACATCTCGCTTTGCCCCTTCCTACACCCGTTTCAACCACAAAAATAACAATTCTGGAGAGACACACCATGAGTGTGATCATTGCCTTGGCAGCCCTGGCGCTGTTGATGGTCGCTGCGTATCGTGGCTACAGCGTTATCCTCTTCGCACCCATCGCCGCGCTCGGCGCTGTTCTGCTGACTGACCCGTCCGCCGTTGCCCCAGCCTTCACAGGGGTGTTCATGGAGAAAATGGTCGGTTTCATCAAGCTGTATTTCCCCGTGTTTCTGCTCGGTGCCGTGTTCGGCAAATTGATCGAACTGTCGGGTTTCTCGCGCTCGATCGTTGCGGCGGCCATCCGTCTGTTAGGCACAAAGCAGGCCATGCTGGTGATCGT
This sequence comes from Pseudomonas sp. LBUM1652, assembly GCF_059716105.1. Classification (NCBI taxonomy): domain Bacteria; kingdom Pseudomonadati; phylum Pseudomonadota; class Gammaproteobacteria; order Pseudomonadales; family Pseudomonadaceae; genus Pseudomonas; species Pseudomonas sp. LBUM1652. The sequence continues at coordinate 3,489,261 of NZ_CP166804.1, forward strand.
GCTGGTCTGCGCCCTCCTCACCTACGGTGGCGTTTCGCTGTTCGTGGTGGTGTTCGCGGTTTACCCGTTTGCGGCGGAGATGTTTCGCCAGAGCAACATCCCCAAACGTCTGATCCCGGCCACCATCGCCCTCGGCGCGTTTTCGTTCACCATGGACGCCCTGCCCGGGACACCACAAATCCAGAACATCATCCCCAGCACGTTCTTCAATACCACCGCGTGGGCGGCGCCGTGGCTGGGTGTGATCGGCACGATTTTCGTGTTCTGCGCCGGCATGCTGTTTCTGCAACGTCAACGCAACAAGGCTCAACGCGCCGGTGAAGGCTATGGCACCGAACTGCGCAACGAGCCGGAAACCGCCGAAGACCTGACGCTGCCGAACCCTTGGCTTGCGCTGTCGCCGTTGTTGGCGGTGGGCATCATGAACCTGCTGTTCACCCACTGGATTCCGCAGTGGTACGGCAAGACCCACAGCTTGGCGCTGCCAGGCATGGCCACACCGGTGACCACTGAAATCGCCAAACTCACGGCGATCTGGGCCGTTCAAGCCGCATTGCTGGTCGGGATTCTGATGGTATTGGCGTTCGGCTTTCAGGCGATTCGCAGCAAACTGGCCGAGGGCAGCAAAAGTGCGGTCAGTGGCGCGTTACTCGCAGCGATGAACACCGCTTCCGAATATGGTTTCGGCGCAGTGATCGCCTCGCTGCCGGGCTTTCTGGTGCTGGCCGACTGGCTCAAGCAAATCCCCAATCCACTGGTCAACGAAGCGATCACCGTGACCTTGCTCGCGGGTATTACCGGCTCTGCTTCGGGGGGCATGAGCATTGCGCTGGCGGCAATGTCCGAGCAGTTCATCAGCGCCGCCAATGCGGCGAACATTCCGCTGGAGGTGTTGCACCGCGTGGCTGCGATGGCCAGCGGCGGCATGGACACCCTGCCGCACAACGGCGCGGTCATCACGCTGTTGGCGGTCACTGGCCTGACCCATCGTGAAGCCTATAAAGACATTTTCTGTATTACGCTGATCAAAACCCTGGCGGTTTTCGTGGTGATCGGCACTTTCTACGCCACTGGCATTGTGTGAGGCATTCATGACGACTCTTACTGGCAAGACCGCACTGGTTACCGGCTCCACCAGCGGCATTGGCCTGGGCATTGCGCTCGTGCTGGCCAAGGCTGGAGCCAATGTTGTTCTCAATGGCTTTGGCGATGCGTCCAAAGTGATTAGCGAGGTGGCGCAGTTCGGCGGCAAGGTCGGCCATCATCCGGCGGATGTCAGCGACCCGGCGCAGATTGCCGAAATGATCACCTACGCCGAACGCGAGTTCGGTGGCGTGGACATTCTCATCAACAACGCGGGCATCCAGCATGTCGCCGCCGTGGAAGAGTTTCCGATTGAACGCTGGGACTCGATCATCGCCATCAACCTCTCTTCGGTGTTTCACAGCACCCGCCTGAGTCTGCCGGGCATGCGCTCCAAAGGCTGGGGGCGGATCATCAATATCGCCTCTGTACACGGCCAGGTCGGTTCCACAGGCAAAGCGGCTTACGTTGCTGCCAAACACGGGGTGATCGGCCTGACCAAAGTGGTCGGTCTGGAAACCGCGACCAGCAACGTCACCTGCAATGCGATTTGCCCGGGCTGGGTACTGACGCCGCTGGTGCAGAAGCAGATCGATGATCGCGCCGCCAAGGGCGTCGATCCGCAGCAGGCGCAGCATGATTTGCTGGCCGAGAAACAGCCATCGCTGGAGTTCGTTACGCCGCAGCATCTGGGGGAACTGGTGTTGTTTCTGTGCAGCGAAGCAGGCAGCCAGGTGCGTGGTGCGGCGTGGAATATTGACGGTGGGTGGTTGGCGCAATAAGCCGCGACACCTTCAGGAAAACAAGAGGCAAACAAATGTCCGACATCCTCTGGCAGCCCGACGCCAACCGCATCGCCAAGTCGCGCATGGATACCTTCCGACGCTTCGTCAATCAGCGCCATTCGCTCAATCTGGAAGGCTACCCTGCCCTGCACCAATGGAGCATCGAAGAGCGTGAAGCGTTCTGGCAAGCCATCGTCGACTTCTTCGACATTCGCTTCCATACCCAGCCAGACGCCGTGTTACGCGAAGGTGAATACATGCCCAGCGCCGAATGGTTTCCCGGCGCCACCCTAAACTTTGCCGAACATTTATTGCGGCGCCGTGATGACGCCGTGGCGGTGGTAAGTCTGGCCGAGAACGGTCAGCGCGAGCAATTGAGCTGGGCCGAACTGGCTCACCAGGTCGCCGGTTTCCAGGCCAGTCTGCAAGCCGTGGGCGTGGGTCTCGGCGACCGGGTGGCGGCGTGTATGCCCAACACCTGGCAGACGCTGGTGGCGATGCTCGCAACCACCAGCCTTGGGGCAATCTGGTCGTGCTCTTCGCCGGATTTCGGCACCCACGGCGTGATTGATCGTTTTGGCCAGATCGAACCGAAAGTCCTGATCACCTGCGCCGGTTACCGCTATGCCGGCAAAGAGATAGACCAGACGACGAAGCTCAATGAAATCCTTGCGCAACTGCCATCGCTGCAACAGTTGATCATCGTTCCCTATGCACGTGCGCAAGCGCGCATCGAAGACTATCGCACGCAAGCCAATGTCACCCTGTGGGACGACTTTTATCAGCCCGGCGATGAGCCGCGCTTCGTCCCGGTGCCTTTCGCTCATCCGCTGTACGTGCTGTATTCCAGTGGCACCACGGGCGTGCCGAAATGCATCGTGCACAGCACCGGCGGCGTGCTGCTGCAACACGTCAAGGAACATGGCCTGCACGTCGACCTCGGCCCAGGCGATCGCTTGTTTTACTACACCACCTGCGGCTGGATGATGTGGAACTGGCTGGTGTCGGCACTCGCGGTCGGCAGCGCCGTGGTGCTGTACGACGGTTCGCCGTTTCACCCGGGCCCGGAGCGTTTGCTGGATCTGCTCGACGACGAACGCGTCAGCGTCTTCGGCACCAGCCCCAAATACCTCGCGACGCTGGAAAGCAACGGGCTCAGACCGCGCGAGAGCCATAATCTCAGCAGCCTGAGAACCCTGCTTTGCACCGGCTCGGCGTTGTCGCCGCAGAGTTATGACTTCGTGTACCGCGACTTCAAACCCGACGTGTGCCTGGCTTCGATGTCCGGCGGTACCGACATCGTTTCCTGCTTCGTCAATGGCAACCCGATGTCGCCAGTGCGTCGCGGTGAAATCATGGGCAAGAGCCTGGGCATGGCAGTTGAAGTGTGGAATGACGCCGGGCAACCCGTGATCGGCGAAAAGGGTGAACTGGTCTGCACGCGGCATTTTCCGGCGATGCCAATCGGGTTGTGGAACGATGCCGATGGGGAAAAGTTGCGCAAATCCTATTTCAGCCTGTTCCCCGGTGTCTGGGCGCAGGGCGATTACGCCGAACAGTTGCCCCATGGCGCGATGATGATCCACGGTCGCTCCGACGCCGTGCTCAATCCCGGCGGCGTGCGCATCGGTACGGCGGAGATCTATCGCCAGGTCGAGAAGATTTCGCAGGTGCTGGACAGCGTGGCTATCGGTCAGCAATGGCAGGATGATGTGCGGGTGGTGCTGTTTGTGAAATTGCGCGAGGGCGTCGAGCTGGATGAAGCATTGGAGCAACGAATCCGCCAAGTGATCCGCGCCAATACCACCCCACGGCATGTACCGGCAAAGATTGTCGAGGTCGCCGACATTCCGCGCACCATCAGCGGCAAGGTCGTGGAGCTGGCGGTGCGCAACGTGGTGCACGGAGAGCCGGTGAAAAACACCGATGCGCTGGCCAACCCGGAGGCACTGGAGCAATTTCGCAATAGAAACGAGTTGCGCAGTTGATCGTAAAGATCACAGCCTGCGGCCGGGGAGACACGCCCGGCGCAGGCTGTGATCTTTTGAGGCTGTCTAATCCACCAACCCCCACTCCCCCGAAGCGGCTGGCGGCGGCCCGGGCACCCTATCATCATGCAGTTTCAGGCGCAGACGCAGGTTGTTCACTGAGTCCGCATGGTTGAGCGCCTCCTCCTCGCTGATGACACCTTCCACGACCAACGTAAACAGCGCCGCATCAAAGGTCTGCATCCCAAGCTCGGCAGACTTCTCCATGATCGCCTTCAGTTCCCCCAACTCGTTACGGCGAATCAGATCCGCGACCGTCGGCGTACCCAGCATCACCTCGACCGCCGCTCTGCGCTGCCCGTCCAGGGTGCGTACCAGTCGTTGCGATACAAACGCTTTAAGGTGGTTACCCAACGCATGCAACAGCTGCGGGCGTCGCTCTTCGGCAAACATGTTGATAATCCGATCCAGCGCCTGGTTGGCGTTGTTGGCGTGCAACGTGGAAAGCACCAGATGCCCGGTTTCGGCAAATGCCAAGGCGTGTTCCATGGTTTCGCGGTCACGGATTTCTCCGATCAGCACGACGTCCGGCGCCTGGCGCAGGGTGTTTTTCAGCGCTGCATGAAAGCTGCGCGTGTCGACGCCGACTTCACGCTGATTGATGATCGACAGCCTGTGCCGATGGATGTACTCGATCGGGTCTTCGATGGTGATGATGTGCCCGGTGCTGTGGCGGTTGCGGTGATCGATCAACGCTGCCAGCGACGTCGACTTGCCCGAGTCGGTGGCGCCGACAAACAGGATCAAGCCTTGTTTGAGCATCACGGTTTCGAGGAGTACCGGCGGCAGTTTCAAGTCTTCGAAACGCGGAATGTCGAGTTTTACATTGCGAATGACGATCGACACATCGTTGCGTTGCTTGAAGATATTGACCCGAAAGCGGCCAATCCCGGCTCGGGAGATCGCCAGATTCATTTCCAGATCCCGGTCGAACTCTCGGCGCTGCTCGGCGTCCATCAGTGAGGCCGCCATGGCGGCAATTTCACCGGATTTGAAGGGTTCGTCGCTTAATGCCGTCAGTACACCGTCTACTCTTACACTGGGCGGCGCGGCGGTAGACAGGAACAGGTCAGAACCCTGTAAGTTGGACAAACGAGATAACAGTGCATCGATTTCCATGGCAAAAAGCACCTGCGAAGCATTCAATGAGCAGAATTGGCCGCCGTCGTGACGCGACGAGCCATACAGCGTCTATAGCCTGCAACAATGATAGACGCCGCCTCACCGACCGACGCTCAGGATTGATGTGATGAACGCTGCACCGACCAACGACGACGCGCAGGCACTGATCGCCCGCACCGACTGGAGCCGCAGTCCACTGGGCGCGGCAGGAACCTGGCCGCAGAGCCTGCGTACCGCGGTGGATATCGTGATTCATTCGCCGATGCCGATGCTGTTGTTGTGGGGGCCGCAACTCACGCAAATTTATAACAACGGCTTCGCCCTGCTCGCCGGCAACAAACATCCCCACGCTTTCGGACAGCCTGCGCACCTTATATGGCCGGAACTTCGAGACTTCACTGACCCGATTTACAGCGCCGTCCTGCAAGGCCAGGTACGCACCTACAGTGAACGACGCTTCACCCTGCAGCGCGACGGTAAAGACACCGACTTCTGGCTGGATCTGACCTACAGCCCGATCCGCGATGAAAACGCGCAGGTCGCCGGAATTCTGGTTACGGCGATCGAAACCAATGAGCGCCGACGTATCGCCCTGGAGCTGCAGCAGCGCTCCGACGACAGCCTCAAGGCTCAGCGCGAAACCGAAGAGCGCTTGCAACTGGCCCTCGCCGCGACAGATGCGGTCGGTACCTGGGACTGGGATATCGGCGAAGACCGCTTCATTGCCGACGCCCACTTCGCCCAATTGCACGGCATTGATCCGTCTCGCGCCGCGCAATTGCCCATCAGTGATTACCTGCACGGAGTCCATCCTGAAGACCGTGCGCTGGTGGCTCGCAGCATCAAACATTGCATCACCCACGGCACCGAATATGCCGAGGAATACCGCTTGTTGCTGCCCGGCGGTGAGCAACGCTGGGTGTTTGCCCGCGGCCGCTGCTACAAGGATCACCATGGCCGGCCGGTGCGTTTTCTCGGCGCTGCGCTGGACCTGACCGAGCGCAAACACACCGAACAGGCGTTGCGCCAGAGCCAGACTGAGTTGCAGCTGATCATCAACGCCATGCCGATCCTGATCAGTTATGTCGACCACGAAGAACGCTTTCGCCTCAATAATGCGGCTTATCTGGACTGGTACGGCCTCACACCCCAAGAGCTGTGCGGCCGAACCATTCGTGAAGTGATCGGTGAGGAAGCGTATTTCCTGCGCGCGCCGTATATCGCCGAAGCACTCGCCGGTCGATCCTGTTCGTTCAGCCTGTACACGCCCCACCGCGACGGCAGCAGCCGCCATGCCCTGATGAATTACCTGCCGCGCCACGGTGCGGACGGTTCGGTCAACGGTTTCTACATCTTTGTGATCGACGAATCCGAGCGCAAGAAAACCGAAGAAGCCCTGCGTAACCTCAATGAAACCCTTGAAGAGCGTGTCAGCGCCCGCACCGAGCAATTGGCCCAGGCCAATCAGCGTTTGCAGAACGAGATGTTCGAACGCGAGCGCGCTGAAGATGCGTTGCGCCATGCGCAGAAGATGGAGGCGGTCGGTCAGCTTACCGGCGGCATTGCCCACGACTTCAACAACATGCTCACCGGGATCATCGGCAGCCTCGACCTGATGCAGCGCTACATCGCCAACGGTCGCGCCAGCGAGATCGGCCGCTTTACCGAAGCCGCCGTCGCCTCGGCGAACCGTGCGGCCGCCTTGACTCACCGGTTGCTGGCGTTCTCGAGGCGGCAATCGCTGGATCGCAAGCAACTGAACGTCAACGAACTCATTCACTCGCTGGAAGACCTGATCCGCCGCACCAAGGGCGATCCAATCGACCTCAAGTTAAAGTTGGCCGACGACTTGTGGCCGGTGAGCACTGACATCAGTCAATTGGAAAACGCCCTGTTGAATCTGGTGATCAACGCCCGCGATGCCATGCCTGAGGGCGGTGACTTGCTGATCGAAACGGCAAACGTCTTCCTCGACGGCAGCGACATCACCACCCTCGAACCGGTCAAGGCCGGCGATTACCTGATGCTGGCGGTCAGCGATAACGGCACGGGAATGACGCCATCGGTCAGGGCCAAGGCGTTCGATCCCTTCTTCACCACCAAACCGATCGGCCAGGGCACCGGGCTCGGCCTGTCGATGATTTACGGTTTTGCCCAGCAATCGGGTGGGCATGTCAGCCTCGACAGCTTGCCCGGCCAAGGCACCTGCGTGCGTCTGTACTTGCCGCGAATGGTTGGCCTGGAAGCGGAACGTCTGCCAGTCGAGCCCACCGAGCCGCAACCGGCCACGGCCACCGGTGAATCCGTGGTGGTGGTCGAAGACGACCCGGCGGTGCGCATGCTGGTGCTCGATCTGCTCAAGGAGTTGGGCTATCAGGCGCACGAAGCCGAGGACGCCCGGGTGGCCCTGCCGTTGCTCGAATCCGATCTACGGGTGGACCTGCTGGTTACCGACGTCGGCCTGCCGGGCATGAATGGTCGCCAACTCGCGGAAATCGCCCGTCAGCATCGCCCGGGCCTCAAAGTATTGTTCATGACCGGTTATGCTCAGAAAGCCGCCGAACGCCAGGGCTTTCTCGAGGACGGCATGGACATGGTGGCGAAACCGTTTTCCATCGAGCTATTGGCCAGCAAGATCCGCGCGATGATCAGCCAAACCTCTTGAGTTGAGGCATAATCCGCGCCCCGCCTTCACCCCGTTATCAGGTATCGCAAGATGAAAGCCCAAGCCCGCCACATTCTGGTGAAAACCGCCGAAGAGGCCGAACAGCTCAAACAACGTATCGCCAAGGGCGAAGCGTTTGATGTGTTGGCCAAGAAATTTTCCACCTGCCCGTCCGGCAAACGCGGCGGTGATCTGGGTGAAGTGCGACCGGGGCAGATGGTGGGGGCGATTGATGCGGTGATTTTCAAGAAGCCGCTGCGTACGGTGCATGGACCGATCAAGAGCAAGTTCGGTTATCACCTGGTGCAGGTGTTTTACCGCGATTGAGGGGTTGGCTTTCGGGCCTCTTCGCGGGCAAGCCCGCGAATCGATTGCACAGCAAGCGGCCATTCACCGTTTACTTCGGAATCAACGCACCCGGCACTTGAATCACCCGGCTTGCCAACCTATGTCCCGCTTCGGCTGCATCGGCGGGACTGCCACCCATCAAACGACTGGCCAGATACGCCGCACTGAAAGAATCCCCCGCCGCCGTGGTGTCCACGACCTTCTCGACCTTCTGCGCCGGCACTTCAAACGCTTCACCGTCACAGCGAATCAGGCATGCCTCGGCGCCGCGCTTGAGCACCACTTCCGGCGTGCCGATCTGCGCGTAAGCGTCGAACACCGCATCGCAATCGGCAAAACCAAACAGCGCCTGCTCGTCATCCACCGTCAGCAACGCCAGATCGATGTGCGGCAACACGCTGCGATAGGCCGCCCGCGCGTCTGCCAGTGACGCCCACAAACGTGGTCGGTAGTTATTGTCGAAGACAATCCGTGCATCCCGCTGACGCGCTTCGATCAACACCTGAATCAATCTTTCGCGGCCCTGCGCACCGAGCACGGCCAGGGTGATGCCGCTGAAGTACAGCACGTCGTAATCCGGCAACGCGGCCAGAATCGGCTCGGCGGCCGGGGTGGTGAAGCAATCGCGCACAGCCGCTTCGTTGCGCCAGTAGAGAAAGCGCCGTTCGCCGTTGGCGTCAGTCTGGATGCAATACAAGCCCGGCAAGCGACCGGGCAGGCGCTGCACCAGGTCAAGGCCAATACCTTCGCTGGTCCAGATCTGGCACATGGCGTCGCTGAAACTGTCATCGCCCAGCGCCGTGACGTAATCGACCTGAGCCTTGTCGCCCAAGGCGCGAGACAGGTAAACGGCAGTGTTGAGCGTGTCGCCGCCAAAGCTCTGCTGCAGGCTGCCATCGGCGCGTTGCTGGAGTTCGATCATGCATTCGCCTATCAGGGCGATGCGCGGGGCGTTGGGGCCCAAGGGGCTGAGGGTGGTCATTGGGTGGTGTCTCTGCTGATTCGCGGGTGTCTGGTCTGGCCTCATCGCTGGCAAGCCAGCGATGATCACTACTCGGTTTCGAGTCTTAGAAACAGGTTTCCATGCTCTCGATCACCGACAACTGCTCATCCACCAGCAACCCCACGCGCCACTTATCAAAGGTCAGGCACGGGTGCGAAGTACCAAAGGAAACGATGTCGCCGACGCGCAGTTCAACGCCCGGCGCCACGGTCATGAACGCGTGCTGATCCATCACCGCTGTCACCTTGCATGCACTGACATCATCGCCCTCCGCCGGCAACACGCCTGCCTTGTAACGCAGCAGCGGCACCGGCAGCCCGGCATCGAACGCCACATCACGCTTGCCCAGGGCAATCACCGCAAACCCCGGTTCCGGCATCGACTGTACGTGCGCCCAGACTTCCAGCGCCGGCCGCAGGCCTTCATGCAAATCGCTACGACGATCGAGCACGCAGCACTGCGCTTCTTTGTAGATGCCATGGTCGTGTGCCACGTAGCTGCCCGGACGCAACACACTGAGGAAGCGGCCGCCAGCGTTCTGCGCTTCGAACGATTCGGCGATCAGGTCATACCACGCCGATCCCGAAGCGGTGATGATCGGCTTGGGAATGGCAAACGCCCCGCTGTTCTGCAATTGCACCGCCAGACGCACCAGCGACGCGGCGAACGCGCGAATACCGCTGACCGCGTGATCACCGTGAATCACGCCTTCGTAACCTTCGATACCGGTAAGCGCCAACGAAGGTTGCGCGTTAATCGCTTTGGCCAGCTCAATGACTTCCTGCTCGCTGCGGCACCCGCAACGACCACCGACCACGCCGTACTCGATCATCACGTTGAGCTTCACCCCGCGCGAAGCAAAGTAGGCGCCGAGGTCGGCAACGTTGTCCGGATGATCGACCATGCAATGGAAATCGAACGACGGATCGACCAGCAGATCGGCAATCAGCGCCATGTTCGGCGTGCCGACCAATTGGTTGGCCATCAACACCCGGCGCACGCCGTGGGCATATGCCGCGCGGGTCTGGGTAGCGCTGGCGAGGGTGATGCCCCAGGCGCCCGCGTCAAGCTGACGCTTGAACAGGGCCGGGGTCATGCTGGTCTTGCCGTGAGGCGCGAGTTCGGCGCCGCTGTCACTGACGAACTTCTGCATCCAGCGAATGTTGTGCTCCAGCGCCCCGCGGTGCAGCACCAGCGCCGGCAGGCTGACGTCTCGTACCAGGTGCGCGCCGATGGCGGCATCGCCCTTTTCCACAGCAGTATTGATGGCAGTCGTCATGGTCAAACTCCTCGCATTCATTCGCGGCGCAGACAGCCGCGGTTATTCGTTGATTCGCCGGGCGAGGCTGTTGGCACTCTCGATCAGAACCCGGCGATAGTCGTTGTAATTGTTCTTCGCGTCGGCCCGTGGGGCGACGATGCACAGGGTGCAGATTGCAACGCCGGAAGGGTCTTTGACCGGTGCCGCGAAGCAATGGGTGAAGGTGTCGGCAACACTGTCGAAGGAGAAAAATCCATCGATGCCGGCCTGACGGATTTCTGCCAAAAACCGCTCCAGCGGCAGGCGTTCACCGTCGGGCAGGATGTAGTCGTCTTCGTCGATCAGGTCGATGATTTGCTGATCGCTCAGGTGCGCGAGCAGCAAGCGCCCGGACGCGGTCCATGGGATCGGCGCGTTCTCGCCGATATCAGAGGAAATGCGGAAGTGCCGCTCGCCCTCCTTCATCAGCGCCACGGTGTATTTGCGCCCGTTGAGCAGGCACATCTGCGCGGTTTCGCGAGTCTGGCTGACGATCTCCTGCAAGGCGTGATCGGCTTCGCGGCTGAGGTCGAAATGGCGCAAATGCGCCTGACCGAGGAAGTACAGCTGCCGGCCGAGATAGACGTGACCGTCCTTGCCCACCGGTTCCAGGATTCGTCGCTCCAGCAACGAGGCGACCAGTTCATAGACCGTGGATTTCGGGCTGCCGATGCCGTTGGCGATGTCATTCGGACGCAGCGGCTGGCCGACTTCCTTGAGGAAATCGAGGATATCGAACGCCCGGTCCAGACCTCGGGCCCTGCGTTTGATGGTGTCTTCGGTCATTTCAGTGGTTCCCATTCAAAGTCGCCGGGAGTTTACCGAGAGTATTGCATCGCTTGGTAGGCCGCTTTCGCGAGCAGGCTCGCTCCCACAGGGGATTGCATTTCAAATGTGGGAGCGAGCCTGCTCGCGAAGAAGTCAGCACAGATTTCAGGCCTTCTTCTTGTAAGCAATGCAATCAATCTCAACCTTGCAATCCACCATCATGCTCGCTTGCACACACGCCCGCGCCGGAGCGTGTTCCGGTTTGAAGTACTCGCCGAAGACTTTGTTGAAACTGCTGAAATCACGCGGATCGTCCAGCCACACGCCGGCACGCACCACGTCTTCCAGGCCGTAACCGGCCTCTTCGAGAATCGCGATCAGGTTCTTCATGGTCTGGTGCGTCTGCTCGACGATGCCGCCAACAATAATCTCGCCATCCACTGCCGGCACCTGGCCGGACACGTGCAGCCAGCCATCCGCTTCAACGGCGCGAGCGAATGGACGAGGCTGACCACCAGCGGCGGTGCTGCCGGTACCGTAACGCGTAATGCTCATGGGTGTTTCTCCTGATTACAAAAGTGAAAATTCAGAACCGCGTGCTTTTCAGAAACTCAGCCAGACGCGGTGATTGCGGGCGTTCGAACAGCTCCTTGGGAGGCCCCTGCTCTTCGATCCGCCCTTGGTTCATGAAAACGATTTTGTCCGAGACTTCGAAGGCGAAACGCATCTCGTGGGTCACCAGCAACATGGTCATGCCGTCTTCGGCCAGGCCCTTGATCACGTTGAGCACTTCGCCGACCAACTCCGGGTCGAGGGCTGAAGTGACTTCATCGAACAGCATCAGGCTCGGGTTCATCGCAATCGCCCGGGCGATGGCCACGCGCTGTTGCTGACCGCCGGACAACTGACCGGGAAAGTGATTGCGCCGTTCCAGCAGGCCGACCCGCTCCAGCCATTTCTCGGCCAGCACCACGGCTTCATCCTTGTGCATCTTTTTCACCTTGAGCAGTCCCAGGGTGACGTTCTGCAACGCGCTCAGATGCGGGAACAGATTGAACTGCTGGAACGCCATGCCGGTCATGGCGCGATGGCGAGCGATGACTTTTTCACCATGGCGCACGCGTTTGCCGTTGACCTCGTCATAGCCGATCGATTCGCCCTCAAGCAGGATCTGCCCGCCCTGGAACTCTTCGAGCATGTTCACGCAGCGCAGCAGCGTGGTCTTGCCGGAACCGCTGGAGCCGATCAGCGTGACGACGTTGCCGCGTTGCATGCTCAGGTCGACGCCTTTAAGCACCTCCACAGTGCCGTACTGTTTATGCAGGCCACGGATGTCCAGCAGTGGCTGGCCGTTTTGAACGTTGGAAACTTGAGCTTCAGTCATGGCAAGGCCACCCGCTTTTCAATGTGCCGGCCGAGTAATTCGATGCCGAAGTTGATGACGAAGAACAGAAAACCGGCGAACAGATAGAACTCCAGGGTCATGAAGTTCCGGGCGATGATCTGTTGAGTGCTGAGCAGCAATTCGGCGACGCCGATCACCGAAAGCAAGGTCGATGCCTTGACGATTTCGGTGGACGAGTTGACCCAGGTTGGCAGGATCTGCCGCAGTGCCTGGGGCAACAGCACATAGCCGAGGGATTGGTAAAACGTCAGACCGATGGCCTTGCTGGCTTCCAACTGCCCACGGGGCAACGCTTGCAACGCACCGCGCACGATCTCGGCGACGTGAGAGCCGCAGAACAGCGTCAGCCCCAACGCGCCGGCCTGAAACGCGCTGATCTGCCAGCCAAGCGCCGGCGCCATGTAGAAACAGGCCAGGACCAGCACAAACACCGGGGTGCCGCGAATAATGTCGACGTAAAAGCGGAACGGTGCGCGCATCCAGAACTTGCCGTAGGTCAGCACCAGACCGGCAAACACACCGAGAATCGTGCCGAACAGAATCGCCAGCGCCGAAGCCTGCACACTGGTCAGGAAGCCTTGCCAGAGTGGCTCGCGCGCCACCCACAATTCATGCAACCAACTGGGGGATTCGTACATCGCAGCCTCCTATCGGCGGATCGCCAGACGCTGCTCGAGATACCGCAGCAGCATGGCAATGAGGTAACAGGCCGCGACATACAGCGCCGTGGTCACCAGCCAGGTTTCGATCACCCGGTAGCTCTCGACGTTGATCTTGCGCGCGTAATAGGTCAGCTCCGGCACCGCAATTGCGGCGGCCAGCGAGGTGTCCTTGAACAGCGAAATGAAGTTGTTCGACAGCGCCGGCAGTACGTTGCGCAGCATCACCGGCACGGTGACGTAGGCTTTCACTTGCCACTCGCCCAGGCCAATCGCCAGCCCGGCTTCGCGCAGACCTTTCGGGATGCTGAGCAAACCACCTCGGAACACTTCGGTCAGGTACGCCCCGGCATACAGCGACAGGGTGATGATGAACGACGGGATCTTGTCCAGGCGGATGCCCAGGCTCGGCAAGGCAAAATAGATCAACAGAATCAACACCAGAATCGGCGTGTTACGGACCACCGTGACGTACACCGAAGCCAACACCCGCAAGGCGCGATGCTTTGACAGCAAGGCAAACGCCATCAGCAGGCCGATCACGCAGCCGATGGCGATCGACACCAGCGCCAGTTCGAGGCCCAGACCGAGCCCCGCCAGCAAGGTGTCGAAATCGCGCCACACGGCGGCAAAGTTCAACTGATAGTTCATGGTCAGCAGTACCTTGAGCGGGGCGCGTTATCGGCGCCCCACTCTCACGGGATCATTTGAATTCGACAGGGAAACCGATGGCTGGGGACGGCAGATCCACACCAAACCACTGCTTGAACGACGCCGCGTAAGTCGGGAATTCAACGCCGGTCATGGCTTCATGCAGCGCGGTGTTGACGAAGTTCAACCAGTCCTGATCGCCGCGTTTAACCGCGCAGGCGTAGGTCTGTGGGCTCCAGGCGTAGGCCGGGCTGCGGTAGCGGCCAGGGTTCTGCACCATCAGGTATTTGACCGAGGACTGATCGGTGGCGGCGGCATCGGCGCGGCCGGAGTTCACCGCCTGATACATCAGATCGACGCTGTCGTACTGATCGACCTTGGCCTTGGGCAGTGCCTGGTGCACCAGTTCCTCGGCATAGACGTTTTGCAGCACGGCCACAATGACGCTGTCGCCGGCAGCCTGCAGGTCTTCGATTTCCTTGTACTTGCTGTTGTTCGGCAGCAACAGGCCGACGCCTTCGCGGTAATACGGCAGGGTGAAGGCGACTTGCTGGGCGCGGCTGGCGGTCACAGTGATGAACTGGCAGCTCATGTCGACCTTGTCGGTGAGCAGATTGGGAATCCGTGCATCGGACGACTGAACGACGAACTCGACTTTGCTCGGATCGTTGAACAGACCTTTGGCCACCATCCTGGCGATGTCGATATCAAACCCCTGCAACTTGCCGTCCGCGCCTTGGAAGTGCCACGGCGCATTGGTGCTGCCAGTACCCACAATCAGTTTCCCACGGGCCAGAACACTGTCGAGCTTGCTGTCGGCTGCCTGGGCCATACCCATGACAGCGGACGAAGCCGCAAGAACAAAAACACACGCTTTGAACAAGGAAGGTCGGCGATGCATGGCAAGCACTCCAGGATGATGTTTATTCCGCTATACCGGAACACGGCTTGTTACTACGGAATAGACAGCAGAAAGTGTGCCACAGGATTCGCGAGGAATCTGCAACGGATTGAAATGTTCGGGGAATCAAAGGGATACGAGAGTCGCACAAGACGGTGTCTAGCGAGGTGCCTCCATCGTGCGCTACCGCAGGCCACACATTGCGGGTAGCGGGGCCACATCTCGGTGCAACATTATTGAAACTGCACACCTGGTTCGCACTGTCACCTGTCAACTCTGACAGTAGATCAACGCCTTGCGGAGTATTACCGTCAACCCAGTCGAAATCACCAGTGCAACGAGGTTGATATGCGCCCTGTAACACAGCGTCCAGACCTGCCCGACACCTACCGCAAAGCCCTGAATACCTGGCGCCCGGTAATCCTGTATTTCGCCAACGAACACTGCCCTGCTTGCGAATGGGCCGGGCCGATTTTTCGTCAGATTGCCGAGCCGTACCGGCATCGCGCCAATATCTACATGCTTAACACCAGCGAATCGCCGCGCCATCCACAGGTGACTGGCACGCCAACGGTGCTGTTCTACCAGGACGGCAGGCTGGTGAAAAAACTCAAGGGGATTGGCACTGAAGAAACGTTGGCGGCTGACTTCGCCCGGCACATTGGCAAAACCAAGGCACCAATGGTGCTGCGTAAGCAGCGGCATGATTTGAGTTGGCTTCGACGCACCTTGAGAAGCTATTGCAGCATCCCGCGTGCGCAGTCACTTCGACACCACGCGATATCCCTGTAGGAGCTGCGGCACGCTGCGATCTTTTGATTTTGTTTTTTAAGATCAAAAGATCGCAGCGTGCCGCAGCTCCTACAAGGGAGATTCGTGTTTACGCGGCCTCACGCACCAACAACACCCGCGTCACCCGCCGCTCTTCCACAGCCTTGACGGTCATCTGCCAGCCCGCATATTCCAGACGATCACCCATCATCGGCAGCCGATCCAGCAAGCTCATCACCAATCCGGCCATGGTCTGGTAATCCTCGGTTGGCTCGGCGCCAAAACCGGTACGCTGGCGAACACGCGCCAGGTTCAATGCGCCACTGACCATGAAGCCGCCCTGCTCCTCGACTACGTCCGGGCCTTCGATTTCGCTGGCATCGGGCAACTCGCCGGCAATCGATTCGAGAATGTCGGTCATGGTCAACACGCCGACAAAGTCGCCGAATTCATTGACTACAAAGGCAATGTGGGTCGACGCCGCGCGCATCTGTTCCAGCGCGTTGAGGATCGAGTAGCTGTCGAGCAGATTGATGGTCTTGCGCGCCAAGTGCTCCAGATTCGGCTCAGCACCGGCCAGGTACTCCTTGAGCAATTCCTTCTTGTGCACGAAGCCTAAGGGTTCATCCACAACACCATCGCGAATCAGCGGCAGACGCGAGTAGGACGAGTGCATCAACTTCGTCCGGATCGCCTCGGCATCGTCAGCCAGATCGATAGTGTCGACGTCGGCGCGCACGGTCATCAGGCTGCGGATCGGCCGCTCGGCCAATTGCAGCACGCCACTGATCATCACCCGCTCACGACGGTCGAACAGCTCCGCGCTTGGCGCATCACCGTCGTCCAACAGGTCGGAAAGCTCTTCACCGACCTCCTCCACCGCCAGTTTGCGTCCGCCAAGCAAGCGCAGCACCGCGTGCGCCGTGCGTTCGCGCATCGGGCGCAGGCCCTGCATCGAGCGTTTGCGTCGGGCACGGGCGATCTGGTTGAACACCTCGATCAGGATAGAGAAACCGATGGCCGCGTACAGATAGCCTTTCGGGATGTGGAAGCCCAGGCCTTCGGCGGTCAGGGCAAAACCGATCATCATCAGGAAGCCCAGACACAGCATGATCACGGTCGGGTGCGCGTTGACGAAGCGGGTCAGCGGCTTGCTCGCGACAATCATCAGGCCAATGGAGATGATCACCGCGATCATCATCACCGCCAGTTCATCGACCATGCCCACAGCGGTAATCACTGCGTCCAGCGAGAACACGGCGTCGAGCACAACGATCTGCGCGACGATCGGCCAGAACAGCGCATAAGCGGTGTTGCTTGAGCGCTCGCCGACATGGCCTTCCAGCCGTTCGTGCAACTCCATGGTGGCCTTGAACAACAGGAACACACCGCCGAACAGCATGATCAGGTCACGGCCGGAGAAGCTCTTGTCAAACACCTCGAACAACGGCTGCGTAAGGGTGACCAGCCAGGAAATACTCGCCAGCAGGCCCAGGCGCATGATCAGTGCCAGCGACAGACCGATGATCCGCGCACGGTCACGCTGATGCGGCGGCAGTTTGTCCGCGAGGATTGCGATGAACACCAGGTTGTCGATACCCAGCACCAGTTCCAGCACGATCAATGTCAACAAGCCTAACCAGGCCGTGGGATCCGCTAACCATTCCATAAAACGTCTCGATCTCTATTCAGTAAATTCAGGCTGCCGGACACGGCAAAGCGCAACGCAAAGGCTCTGGAGCCGCGTTATCAACGATAGTCGAGTGTCGGAAAACTGGATGCTGCAAGTGCGTCAAGACCGCGCCGTGGCACGAGGGGAAGGAACGACTGGGAGGCTCCGAGCGGGTGTTCATGTAAATCCTGAATGAAAAAAGGCCTTGAAGCGTACAGCCTGAAGTGACTTTTCCTACAGTCCCAAATCATTTCAAAATCTGTATTACCTGCCAGGGCGACACTTCAACGCCCGGCAAAACGCAATCGCGACAACTGCCGCAAATCCCCATCGACGTAATAATCCTGGGTCCAGCGATCATCCACCGCCAACGGATTCACTTGCTTCAACGCCAGTTTCTTCGCGAAGTAACGAAACCGGTAATGTTCGTAAAACCGCAGCAGCTCGAGGCCATAACGATCCGCCAGATCGGTGTCGCCGCGAATGATCAGGTAGTTTTCGTCATTGCCGTTGCTGGCCGAGGCACTGAAGTTGTGGCTGCCGCTGATAATAGTCGGCGTGTCCGTCGTGAAGTCGATGACCACCGCTTTGGTATGCACCAGCAGATTGCCCTTCTGGCCCTTCATGTTCTCGCGCAGCCAGCCTTCCAGCCCTGTGTTGAGCAATGCGGTGGCGGCGAATTCGGCGCTGCGGTCGGCGTGAAAACCGGTGATTCGGCTGGTGGTGTTTTGCAGGCCGTAACGCAGGATGTCGTCGTGTGGCTGGCCGAGCAAAGCATTGAGAATCGCGTCAGGCAAGACGAACGCAGTGACGAACAGGACATCCTTCTTCGCCGCTTCGATGATCTCGACGAACTCGCGTAGATCACCGCCGCCGGTGCGTGGCGAGAACCCGGCAAACAGCGACTGCGCAGCGTCCATCGGGTTGTGTTCGGTGATCCAGTCACGGGTGGCACCGAGATCATCGGGATCGTCCCAGATCCTTTCGAAAATCCGCAGATAGCTCGAACTCACGGGAGCGTCATCAAGCACATGCACCACATTCGCCTGCCGATAAACGCCATTGGCGGTGAAATTGGTGCTGCCGCACAACACGGCTTGCGGTTGGCGCTGCCCCGCTGCGTCGAGTCGGCTGAGGACGATGAATTTGTTGTGGAAGATGTTGTGCGTCACCCGCCCACGTTTGCTCGTCGCCGGCAGTTTCGCCAGACTCGCCTCGTTGATTGTGGTGTCTTCGTCGTCGATTCGGGCGTGATACAGCACTCGAATCTGCACACCCCGCGCAAATGCCGCATTCACGGCTTCGACGATGGCCTGCAACTGATATTCGTAAATGGCAATGTCCAGCGCCCAGTCAGCATCAACGGCTCGCTCGATAAAACCCCGCAAACGCCCGAGCAAGCCGTTCTCCAGCCATTGCCGTGGCGCATCCGGCCAGGCTTCGATGGGCATGTTTTTGTTGGCGCTGATCTGTGCATCAAGATCGGGAAATTTGCGCTGAAACGCCTGGCTGGCAGCGACCGCACGGTTGAAGATCACGCTTTGGTTGGCCGGGTGACCGTCGTCTGAACTGATCGTCAGCTCAAGCGACTCGCCCAGTTGCGGCGCATCGGGCGTACCATAAGCCAGGTGAACGCGATAGTGAATCGTCATCCCCGGATTGACCGCGTAATCGGCCCAGCGGAATTTTTGCAGCGGGGCTTTATCGCTCGGCGTGGCGTGAAACTGCGGGAAAGTGTGGGCTTTGCCGGGGAACGTCAGGCTGTTGAAGAGGAACAGCCACGGCTTGGCGCCTTGCTGCTTTTCGATGGCGAACCCTAGCAAGCCTTTGCGACGCGGCTCCGCGAGTTCCATCGCCAACAGCACGCCATTGGTGCCGGCGTAGGCTTTGACGCGGAAATCGTCTTGAGGATTGCTGACCAGTACTCGCATCGCTCACTCTTTGTGATTGGGCTGGGTGCAGCATAGAGCAAGAAGCAAAATTGGCTAATCATGCCAAACCCTGTAGGAGCTGCCGAAGGCTGCGATCTTTTGATATTGTTTTTTAAGATCAAAGTCAAAAGATCGCAGCCTTCGGCAGCTCCTACAGGTATCAGAGCTCAATCAGCTCATCGATATGCCGATACTCCGCCTCCAGCGCTCCCGCCAGATCCTTCGCCCGACCCAACCGGATCGGCCCACGCTCGATATCGATCAACAGCCCCGGACACCCCAGCGCCGGTAATCCCGACCACGTCTTCAAACGTCCATCCGTGACTACCAGCAACCGCTGTTGCTCGGCGGGAAAGCGCTTGCGCCGCACCGTCAGCCATTGCTGCGCCTGATTCAGCGCTGCCAGCAACGGCGTACCGCCGCCCGCGCCCAATTCATCCAGCCAGATGCGTAAACCGCTGGACGCCTTCAAACCCTGCACCTGCCATTGCGGCGCCGCACCGCTGGCGGTCAACAACGCCAAACGCGCGCGCTGGCGATAGGCGTCATCGAATAGTTGCGCAAGCAGACCTTTGGCATCGCTCAGTGCGTTATGACGGCGCGTTGAGGCCGAGGCATCGACGATCACCAGCCACAACTCATGGGGCGAACGCGTGCGCAGTTGAAACAGCAGATCTTCACGGCTTTGCGGACGGCCATTGAGCAGCGTTCCCGGCCAGTTCACCGAGCCACTGCGGGCTGCATGACGTTTGCCCTGGCGTCCGTTGTCGAGTTGTCCGGCACGGGGTCTGGCATTCGCCCCCACATCAGACCGGGGGCGAATGCCTACATCTTTTTTGGCCAGCTCGGCACTTCGCGACGGCTGCCGGTGGCAAGCGCTGGAGCCGGCATGTCGCCCCACTGGCCCTGCCCTTCGTTCGGGTTGGCCTGCGCGTTGGCTGGGGATTGCGCGGGTTGTTGCTGAGGACTCGACGGGGTTTGTTCACGACGACGATGGCGCAAGGCAAATTCGGCCACGGCGTCGATATCTTCTTCGCCGATCACTTCAGCTCCTCGCCATGCCGCGTGAGCGCGGGCAGCGCGCAACCACACCAGATCCGCGCGCAAACCATCGACGCCAGCGGCAAAACAACGCTCGGTGATTTGCGCCAGCGCCGCATCATCCAGAGGAATATCGGCCAAGGTGACTCGGGCATGTTCACAACGTTCGCGAAGGGTTTGCTGCTCGGTTTCCCAAAGCGCGCAGAACGCTTGCGGGTCGCTATCGAAGTCGAGACGACGACGGATGATCTGCCCACGCTCGGTCGGTGCGGTGTGGCCACTGAGGGCGACATTCAGACCAAAGCGGTCGAGCAGTTGCGGGCGCAACTCACCCTCTTCCGGGTTCATGGTGCCGATCAGGACGAACTTCGCCGAATGCCGGTGGGAGATGCCGTCGCGCTCGATCAGGTTGGTGCCGCTGGCAGCGACATCGAGCAGCAGATCCACCAAGTGATCAGGCAACAAGTTGACTTCATCGACGTAGAGCACGCCGCCATCGGCCTTGGCCAGCACACCGGGGGAAAACTGCGCGCGACCGTCGCTCAGGGCCGCGTCGAGATCGAGCGTACCGACCAGCCGCTCTTCGGTGGCGCCCAGCGGTAGCGTGACGAACTGGCCGCTGGCGAGCAGATCCGCCAAGCCTCGCGCCAGAGTGGTTTTAGCCATGCCGCGTGGGCCTTCGATGAGTACGCCGCCGATTTTCGGGTCGATGGCGGTGAGGCACAGGGCGAGTTTCAGATCGTCGGCGCCGACCACGGCGGAGAGTGGGAAATGTGGGGTGTCGGTCATTTGGATTGATCTCTGTCGTGGTCGTCGGTGTTCTTGAGAGTTTTGGTGTGTCAGGTGGAGTTGCCCTCACCCTAGCCCTCTCCCAGTGGGAGAGGGAACTGACCGAGGTGCTCTTTCAAGGTCCACCGACCTGAACTGTCGAGTCGAACTCAAGTTTTGAACGCCCTGCAAATCGGCTCCCTTTCCCCCTCTCCCCCTTGGGGGAGAGGGCTGGGGTGAGGGGGTGGCTTTATTGAAGCGCTACATGTCTTCTTCTATATCCAGCAACAAATTCTCCAGCGCCTCTTTATAGGCCCCCGGCTCCTGCCACATCCCGCGCTGCTGCGCTTCAAGCATGCGCTCGGTCATGTCCCGCAGCGCATGCGGATTATGCTCACGAACAAAATCGCGCGTTGCCGGATCGAGCAGATAAGCATCGGCCAGCAGCGCGTACTGGTGATCGTCGATCAACTGCGTGGTGGCATCGAAGGCAAACAGGTTATCCACGGTCGCCGCCATTTCGAACGCGCCTTTATAGCCGTGACGCTTGACCCCGTCGATCCATTTTGGATTCGCCGCCCGCGAGCGGATTACCCGGTTCAGCTCTTCTTTTAACGTGCGGATCTTCGGCAGATCCGGCTGGCTGTGATCGCCGTGATAACTGGCCGCCGCTTCGCCCCGCAAAGTCTCGACGGCAGCGAGCATGCCGCCCTGGAACTGGTAGTAGTCGTTGGAATCGAGCAAGTCGTGCTCGCGGTTGTCCTGGTTTTGCAGAACCGCTTGTACCTGACTCAGGCGCTGGACGAATTGTTCGCGAGCGGCGGTGCCCTCATCAGAACCGCCATAAGCGTAGGCGCCCCAGTTAAGGTAAACCTCAGCCAGATCCTCGCGACTCTGCCACAAACGACCGTCGATGGCGCCCTGCACGCCCGCGCCGTAGGCACCCGGTTTGGCGCCGAAGATTCGCCACCCGGCCTGACGCCGCGCGGCCTCTTCATCCAGACCCGATTGCAGCAGAGCCTCACGCTCGGCGCGCACCTTGGCGGCCAACGGGTTGAGATCATCCGGCTCGTCCAGCGCAGCCACCGCTTGCACGGCCGCATCGAACAAACGAATCAGGTTGGCAAACGCATCGCGGAAGAATCCTGAAACCCGCAACGTCACGTCGACCCGAGGTCGGTCCAGCAAACTCAGCGGCAGAATCTCGAAATCATCGACGCGCTGACTGCCGGTGGCCCACACCGGCCGCACGCCCATCAGCGCCATGGCCTGGGCGATATCATCGCCACCGGTGCGCATGGTCGCGGTGCCCCACACCGACAGGCCTAGCTGACGCAAGTGATCGCCGTGATCCTGCAAGTGCCGTTCGAGAATCAGCGTGGCCGACTGGAAACCGATGCGCCACGCGGTGGTGGTCGGCAGGTTGCGCACGTCGACCGAGTAGAAGTTGCGGCCGGTGGGCAATACGTCGAGACGACCGCGACTTGGCGCGCCGCTCGGGCCGGCGGGGACGAAACGGCCGCTGAGGGCATCGAGCAATCCGCGCATTTCCGCCGGGCCACAGGCGTCCAGGCGTGGGGCGACGACTTCACGCAGGTTGTCGATGATGGCGCTGACTTGCCCCCAACCCGCTTCCTGTAGGAGTGAGCCTGCTCGCGATAGCGGTGTTTCTGTGGAAGAGATGTCAACTGACATAATGCCTTCGCGAGCAGGCTCACTCCTACAGGGGTTGTGCAGTGTCTTTGCGATCAACTCAGTGGCGAACAACTCCAGGCGCTCGCGGGTATCGCCGGCAGTACGCCAGACTTCATCGCTGACCGCTTGCAGTTCGACAGGACGCGGGCCCGTCCACGGATCAGCCAGTGCGCAATCAAGCGGATCAAAACCCAACTCAAACGCCTTGGCCAACGCCCGCAGCAGACTCGACTGCGCACCTTTGCCATCGCCCCGAGGAATGCGCAGCAGCGCCAGCAACGTATCGATGCGCAACCGCCCGCTCGGCGATTCGCCAAAAATGTGCAGGCCATCGCGGATCTGCGATTCCTTCAGATCACACAAATAGGTGTCGAGACGCGGCAGCCAGATCGCCGCATCGGCGTCGCTGTCCAGCGCCGCGTCGAGTTGCAGTTCACGGTCGATCTGCGTGTCACGCACCAGTTGCAGAATGTCCCGTTGCAACTCGCGGGCACGACGCGGATCAAGCAGTTGCGCCTCGTAATATTCGTCCGCCAGCAGTTCCAGATTACGCAGCGGCCCATAGGTTTCGGCGCGAGTCAGTGGCGGCATCAGGTGGTCGATGATCACCGCTTGCGTGCGCCGTTTGGCCTGGGCGCCCTCGCCCGGATCGTTGACGATAAATGGGTAGATGTTTGGCAGCGGCCCGAGCAACGCATCCGGCCAGCAGTTTTCCGACAGCCCCACGCCTTTGCCCGGCAGCCATTCGAGGTTGCCGTGCTTGCCGACGTGGATCACACCGTGGGCGCCGTAGGTGTTGCGCAGCCAGAAATAGAACGCCAGATAACCGTGGGGCGGCACCAGATCCGGGTCGTGATAGACCGCACTCGGATCGACCTGATAACCCCGCGCCGGCTGGATGCCAACGAAGGTCAGGCCAAAGCGCAGGCCGGCGATCATCATTCGCCCGTCGCGATACATCGGATCGTTTTGCGGCGAGCCCCAACGCGCGACTACCGCAGCGCGATTGGCCTCGGGGAGCGCGTTGAACATCAACAGATAGTCGTCCATCGCCAGACTTTGCTGGCATGGACGCAGATCAATCGTGTCGAGATCGTTGCTGACGCCGCCGAGCAATTGCTGAATCAACTCGGTGCCAGTATTCGGCAACTCTGCCGTGACCGGATAACCCTCAGCCTGCAATGCGCGAAGGATATTCAGCGCCGCCGCCGGCGTGTCGAGGCCGACGCCGTTACCGATGCGTCCGTCGCGGGTCGGGTAGTTGGCGAGAATCAGTGCAATCCGTTTCTCGGCATTCGGCACCCGCGCCAGATCGATCCAGCGGCGCGCCAGTTCGGCGACGAAATCCATGCGCTCGGGTTGCGCCCGATAGCAGACCACATCGGACTGGCTGCGCTCGCTGCGCCAGGCCAGATCCTTGAAGCTGATCGGCCGACTGATGATGCGCCCGTCAAGTTCCGGCAAGGCAATGTGCATTGCCAGATCGCGAGGGCCGAGGCCCTGCTCGCTGTCACGCCAGCCGGGTTCGTTGTCCTGGGCGCAGATCGCCTGAATCACCGGAATGTTGCGACGAAACGGCCGCAGATCCGGTGCTTCAGGACTGGATTGGGCAAAACCGGTGGTGTTGAGAATCACCCCCGCCTCGACTTCATCCAGCCAATCTTCGACCACCGAGAGGCAGCCGGGCTCTTTCAAACTGGCTACCGCGATCGGCAACGGATTGAGCCCCGCCGCCTGTAAACGCTGGCAGAAAACATCGATGAACGCCGTGTTCGCCGCTTGCAGGTGCGAGCGGTAAAACAGCACCGCCGCCACCGGTTGCTCGGGCAGCCATTCGGCTTGCCAGTCACTCAGTGCGGCGGAGGTTTTGTGAGGATGGTAAATCGCCGTGCGCGGCAGGGTTTGCGGCTCGCCCCAGGTGTAATCGCGAGCCAGCCAACGGTTGGCCAGACAGCTGAAGAAATCCAGCGCGTTGCCCATGCCGCCCTGACGCAAAAACTGCCAGAGCCGGTCGCGATCCTCGGCTGCGACGGTGCTCAGATCGCTGAGTTCCGGATCGGGGCGATCGCAGCCCGGGACCATGATCACCTGCACGCCACGCTCGGCTAGCTCGACCAAACGCTCGACACCGTAGCGCCAATACGCAATGCCGCCGTGCAGCGAGATCAGAATCACCTTGGCATGGCGCAACACTTCGTCGACGTACAAATCGACCGAGGCGTGATTCTGCACCTGCATCGGATTGGCCAGACGCAGGCTCGGATAATCCTCGGGCAACTGCTGCGCGGCTTCGGCGAGCAGCGCCAGGCTGGAGTCGCCGCTGCACAGGATCACCAGCTCGGCGGGGGTTTGGCCAAGGTCGGCAATGTTGTCATCCGACACGAAACCGCCGGGCTGGGTCCTGAGCAGGTGCATGGCTTAAACGCTAAGCGCAGCGCGCAGTTGCGCTTCGAGTTGAGCAGCGTCGAGCTCCTGACCGATCAACACCAGACGTGTGACGCGCGCTTCTTCGGCGCCCCACTGACGGTCGAAATGCTTGTCGAAACGCGTGCCCACGCCTTGAATCAGCAGGCGCATAGGCTTGTTCGGGATCGCTGCAAAACCCTTCACACGCAGGATGCCGTGCTGGACCACCAGTTGCGTCAGGGCGTCGAGCAGCAGGCTTTCGACGGCTTGCGGCAGCTCGATGGAGATCGAATCGAAAGCGTCGTGATCGTGGTCATCATGGTCGTCGTCACCGTCGTGGTGGTGATCGTGATGGCTGTGGCGGCTGTCGATGTGTTCTTCGGAACCGGCGCCGAGGCCGATCAGCACGTCCAGCGGCAGGCGACCGTTGCTGGCTTCGACGATTTTGACTGCTGGCGGCAGTTCTTCGGCGACTTCAAGGCGTACGCGCGCAAGGTCTTCCGGGCTGGTCTGATCGGCCTTGTTGAGGATGACCAGATCGGCGCTGGCCAGTTGGTCGGCGAACAGCTCGTGCAGCGGCGATTCGTGGTCCAGGTTCGGGTCGAGTTTGCGCTGGGCGTCGACCTGATCCGGGAACGCGGCGAAGGTGCCAGCAGCCACGGCCGGGCTGTCGACCACGGTGATCACCGCGTCAACGGTGCAGGCGCTGCGGATTTCCGGCCATTGGAAGGCTTGTACCAGTGGTTTTGGCAGGGCCAGACCGGAGGTTTCGATGAGGATGTGGTCGAGGTCGCCGCGACGGGCAACCAGTTCGCGCATCACCGGGAAGAACTCTTCCTGAACGGTGCAGCACAGGCAGCCGTTGGCCAGTTCGTAAACGCGGCCGGTGGCTTCTTCTTCGGTGCAGCCGATGGTGCATTGCTTGAGGATCTCACCATCGATGCCCAGCTCGCCGAACTCGTTGACGATCACCGCGATGCGGCGGCCCTGAGCGTTGTCGAGCATGTGCCGCAGCAACGTGGTTTTGCCCGAGCCGAGGAAGCCGGTGACGATGGTGACGGGGAGTTTGGCCAGTGTTTTCATCGGATGCCCTTTGGCAAGGTGGCGGGCATACGGGACGAGAACCGGCAACGCGAGCACGCGCCGGAAGCATTCGCCACCGGATCACCCCGCCCGGTTGTAGTGAGAATCTGTGACGAGGCAGGTCTCCTGGCTGACGGTGTTCAGGCGTTGGGGCCTGGCGTTTGCTGCGCCTTCCCGCTGGCGCCCTTTTGCAGGGGCTGGCAGTGGCGTGGCAGCGAACATCACCGTTCACAGTTGCGGGGGCAGCCGCGGCTTTGACCGCGTTCCCTTCTTAGCTTCGGCACGCGCCGAAGAACCTCGAAAGCGCAAGGCTACGCATGGTGTGGGGGCGGGTCAATGTTTGGATTGGGGGCATATCCGTTGCTGCGGGTGTTGCTGATTAGGGTTCCGCCCTTACGGCGGGTCACTTTTTCCAGACGCCGAAAAAGTAACCAAAAAGGCTGCCCCCTGACGTACGGCACTTCGCCTAGGCTCAGTGTTCCCTCGCTACGGTGTCCATCCGGGGGCATCGCCTACGGTTTGCTTCGCTGCACCTCCTCTCGATGGATGCGGCTTCGCCGCACGGCGCTGCGCGCCAACCCCCCGGATGAACACCTTCGCTCGGCCTGCCGATGGGCCTGGAGATCAAAAGCAACGTCAAAAGCCAAAGCCAAAGCCAAAGCCAAAGCCAAAGCCAAAGCCAAAGCCAAAGCCAAAGCAGATCAAAAGATCGCAGCCTTCGGCAGCTCCTACAAGGGAATAAATCGCGCCCTGCCCTTGGTCGGCTGTCAGGCCGCCATCGCTGGCAGCCCCCACAAGGATATGAATACCCCCCACACGCGGCGCATGCCGCCCCACTCAACACAATGAGCGTTAGCTCGAGTAACGCTTTTGATCTAAGCGCCCGTCGGCAGGCTGAGTGGAGGGATTGATCCGGGGGTGGGAGCGCAGCGACCGTTCGACGCAGTCGAACACATCGAGAAGAGGTGCAGCGCAGCAAACCGGAGGCGATGCGCCCGGATCGATCCCGGAGCGAAGGAACCCGAGCCACAGCGAGGGCCGAACGTCAGGGCACAGACCTTTGGTTACTTTGGGGCGTTTGCCAAAGTGACCCGCCGTAAGGGCGGAACCGTAATAAGCCATCACCGCAGCAACGGATATGCCCCCATTCAATTGACTCAAATCCCCCCAACATGCTCTCCTAAGCAACTTGTTACGGGTGCCCTTCACAGGGTGAAACGGGAAACCGGTGAATCATGTGCTTTACTCTAAAGCCATGTCAGTCCGGTGCTGCCCCCGCAACGGTAAGCGAGAGAAGCGTCGAATCCACTGTGCCATGACGGCATGGGAAGGTGACGCTTGCAGGTCGGCCTGACGCCAACCCCTCGTGAGCCCGGAGACCGGCCCGCAACACACAGTGCGCACTTGCGTCGCTGAACATAACAAACCCGCGGTGGGCGGGCGCTGTTCGAACCCCTGCGTGCCCGATTCGCAGGGGTTTTCATGCGCTCTATTACCCCGCTGACATTCCAGAGGGAAGCGCCATGTCGATCATCAGCAGCACCGGCAGCAACACGGATAAAATCGCCAGTACCAGCACCCTGAGCCAACGCCTGACCGCCGCCATCTTCGCGTCGATCCTCGGCGCCAGCCTGGTTTATTTCGCCGGTTTCTCGCACATCGAAGCAGTGCACAACGCCGCCCACGATACCCGCCACAGCGCCGCGTTCCCGTGCCACTGAGACCTGCCGACATGATCAAGCGAATTGCGCAAACCGCAGGTTTCACCGGTCTTCTGGCCGCCCTGCTCCTTACGCTGCTGCAAAGTTTCTGGGTTTCGCCGCTGATTCTGCAGGCCGAGACCTACGAAAAATCCGAACCGGCGGCTGAGGTTCACGAACACGCTGCCGGTGCCACTGCCCATACTCACGATGCCGAAGCCTGGGAGCCGGAAGACGGCTGGCAGCGCGTGGTATCGACCACCGGCGGCAATCTGGTAGTGGCCGTGGGTTTTGCCCTGATGCTTGCCGGCCTGTACACCCTGCGTGCACCGACCAAAACTTCGCAAGGTCTGCTCTGGGGTCTGGCCGGTTACGCTACGTTCGTTCTGGCACCGACCCTGGGCTTGCCGCCTGAATTGCCAGGCACTGCTGCGGCGGATCTGGCTTCCCGGCAGCTCTGGTGGATCAGCACAGCCGCCTCCACCGCCGCAGGTCTGGCATTGATCGCGTTCAGCCGTCACTGGCTGATGAAGATCCTCGGCGTGGCGATCCTTGCCGTGCCGCATGTGATTGGCGCCCCGCAACCGGAAGTGCACTCGATGCTGGCGCCAGAAGCCCTCGAAGCACAGTTCAAAATCGCTTCGCAGTTGACCAACGTGGCGTTCTGGCTGGCCCTGGGCCTGATCAGTGCCTGGTTGTTCCGCCGCAAAAGCGATGGCCACTACCACGCATGACGAATGACCGCGCAGCGCCGACTTTCGTGGTCGGTCTGGGCTGCCAGCGCGGCTGCCCCGCCAGCACGCTGCGCGCGTTACTCGATCAAGCCTTGCAGGCCCATCGCATCGAACTGGAAGCAGTCAAAGCCCTGGCCAGTATCGACTTGAAGCGTGATGAGCCGGGCTTACAAGAACTCGCCGCACAATTGGCCTTGCCGTTGCTGTACTTCAGCAGTGAACAATTGGCCAGTTACCAGCAACAGCTCAGTCACCACTCGCAGATCGCCTATGAACGCACCGGTTGCTATGGAGTAGCAGAAAGTGCGGCGTTGGCACTGGCTGAACAACTGATTCAGGCGCCGGCCAAACTGCTGATCTCGCGGCAAAAGTACGCGCAGGCAACGCTGGCATTGGCCGGCGCCGCGTAAAATCCCGATAATCCCCACCATCGATCATGAGCGATCTTCATCTGAAGCATTGCTGCGCCTCTTTTCCAAAGGATTCAACGATGACTGTTTACTTCATCGGCGCCGGCCCCGGCGACCCGGAACTGATCACCGTCAAAGGTCAGCGGCTGATCCGCAGTTGCCCGGTGATCATCTATGCAGGTTCGCTGGTACCGGCGGCTGTGCTCGACGGTCATCAAGCAGAAACCGTGATAAACAGCGCGGAGCTGCATCTGGAACAGATCATCGACCTGATCAAAGCCGCCCATGCCAAGGGCCAGGATGTGGCGCGAGTACATTCCGGCGATCCGAGCCTGTATGGCGCGATTGGCGAGCAGATTCGCTATTTGCGTGAGCTGGATATTCCGTTCGAAATCATTCCAGGGGTGACGGCTACCGCCGCGTGCGCAGCATTGCTGGGTGCCGAACTGACTCTGCCCGATGTCTCACAGAGCGTGATTCTGACCCGCTATGCCGACAAAACCGCAATGCCGGCGGGCGAGGAGCTGGGCAGTTTGGCGCAGCATGGCGCGACGATGGCGATTCATCTGGGGGTCAATCATTTGGAGAAGATCCTCGCTGAACTACTCCCCCATTACGGCGCGGATTGCCCGATTGCAGTGATTCACCGGGCAACATGGCCGGATCAGGATTGGGTGGTGGGAACAATCGAGGATATTGCCGAGAAGGTAGTGGCCAAGGGGTTTCGGCGCACGGCATTGATTCTGGTTGGGCGGGTGTTGGGGAGTGAGGTGTTTAGCGAGTCATCGCTGTATCGCGCGGGGCATGCGCATCTTTATCGACCCTGATTTGAAGGACTTTTGTGGCCAGACACAAAACCTGTGGAGAGGGGATTTATCCCCGATGAACTGCGCAGCAGTTCCAGTTTTGCGGCTGCTTCGCACCCGATCGGGGATAAATCCCCTCGCCACAAAGTCATTAGTCACTCATTAATCGCAGGCACAAAAAACGGCGCTCACGGGGCGCCGTTTTTTATGTTCGCAGTGAACACCTTACTTAGTAGTAGGCGTTTTCTTTCTGCGTGTGGTCGGTCACATCGCGAACGCCCTTGAGCTCAGGAATACGCTCGAGCAATGTGCGCTCGATGCCTTCCTTCAACGTCACGTCGGCCTGACCGCAGCCTTGGCAACCGCCGCCGAACTGCAGCACGGCAATGCCGTCTTCAACCACATCGATCAGGCTGACCTGACCGCCGTGGCTGGCCAGCCCCGGGTTGATTTCGGTTTGCAGGTAGTAATTGATGCGCTCGTTGACCGGGCTGTCGGCGTTGACCATCGGTACTTTGGCGTTTGGCGCCTTGATGGTCAGCTGGCCGCCCATGCGATCAGTGGCGTAGTCGACTACCGCGTCATCCAGGAATGCTTCGCTGAACGAATCGATATAAGCGGTGAAGCTTTTCAGCCCCAGCGCGGTGTCTTCAGGTTTTTCTTCGCCCGGCTTGCAGTAGGCAATGCAGGTTTCGGCGTACTGGGTGCCAGGCTGGGTGATGAAGACGCGGATACCGATACCCGGGGTGTTCTGCTTGGAGAGCAGATCGGCCAGGTAATCGTGGGCGGCGTCGGTAATGGTAATAGCGGTCATGGAAACTCCTCGCAGGCTTGTGGCGGAGTTTACGCCAATCGGCGCGCCGGACAAAGTCCCAGTATTTTTGTCAGGAAAGCGAACCAGACGCATCAGGCTTGCGACGGTCGCTCACGCCAATGCTGCAAGTGCCGATATCCGGCCCTTTCGATCCAGCGGTAACTGGCCCAGCTGCCGCCGGCGATCAACACCAGACAAACCGCGATCACCCCGTGCGGGTTGAGCGAGTGACGCTGTGCCAGATAATGCCCAAGCATCAACACCAGCGTATGCAGTAGATAGACGGAATAGGAGCAGTCGCCCAACGCTTTGAGCAGCCGACTGTTTTTGGCAAAGCGCTCAAGGGACAGCGCCGCCGTCACCAGCACTGCACCCGGAACGCCCCAGGCCAATACCTGCGATTCGCCGAACCAGTAATAGATCGCCAGCAGTGCCATGGCGATTGCCAGAATCGGCAGCCAAAGACCCGGCCTGATCCAGCCGCGGTGATAAAGCATGCCAACGCCCATTCCCAGCAAAAACTCGAAGACCAGTTCCGAACGGTAAAACTCACTGATCCAGCCCAAGGCGGTCAGCCCATAGCAAACGCATAACAACAGAAACGCGACCACTGCTATCCGCGCATTGAGCGGGAACAGCAATGCGCCGGCAAACAGCAGGTAAAAAAGCATTTCGAAGTTCAGCGTCCATCCGACGTTCAACGTCGGGTAAACACCGAAGCCGCCGGGGTTTTCGCTGGCGACGAACAACAGCGACAACAGAAAATTCGTCCAGCCCAGCCGTTCATCGGGGAACGCCTCCGGAATTACCATCAGCAACAGTGCCGCCAGGAGCGTGTAAAACCAGTAAGCCGGCGCGATACGCATCAACCGCATTGTCATGAATTGCCTGGGTGTCAGGTCTTTGTCCGCCGTCGACAAATACATCACCAGGCCACTGATGACGAAAAATATATCGACGCCCGCCGCCCCTTGGTCGACAAACACTCGACCTACTGGCCCATCAGGCTCGAAGTTATAGAAAATCTGCATGACGTGATGCCCCACCACCATCCAGGCGGCCAGTGCGCGCAGCGCTTGCACTGAAATCAACATCGACGGCCCTCCATTGCAAAACTTTATAATTGACCACTTTGTAGGGGCTACGGGCGCCTCAAGAAGTTGGGACTGCCCGCGCACCTTAATCGATCAAAGATTCTCGTAGCGGTTCATGTCCAGCACACCCTCTTCCACCGGTTCGGTCTCGTGCATGGATTGGCTCAGATCGTGGAAATAGAACCAGAATTGCGGATGACTGCGGCGAATTCCCCAGCGCTCGACGATTTTCTCGAAACGATTGGCGTCCTTGGCGTTTTCCATCGCATCGACAAACTCAGAGACCTGGTCTGCGGGAATGTTGAACATGAAGTTCGGATAGCTGCTCAGCACGCCGGGATAAATGGTCAAGGTATCCAAACCCGGCTGATACCGCAGCGATTCACCAAGCAAAAACGCCACGTTGCTGTGCGCGCGGTTGCGCAACAGGCTGTAAACCTCGCGTTTGCCGCTGGCAGTCTCGATGCGCAACATCGTCGCTTCCGGTAACTGTTCGATAACCTTCAGGCCGGCGGCCGGACGCGATGCCAGGCGACTCAGCGCCTGTTCGGCATTTTGCAATGCAGGATCAATATTCGGCCGCGAGCAATAGGCGCCGTCGCAGCGGTTGATCGGATCAGGCCGCGCGTTGAGATCGCCATAACGCGACAACAATTGCATGGCGAAATCGTACTTCGGATCTTTCTCATCCAGTTTCAGCCCGGTCGGCTTGTCGTCGTCGATGGCTTCGTAATCGAGCCACATCTTGAACTGGCCGCCGCTCTGATACCAATCGTCGAGGTAGTCCTCGCGGGAGTCGGCTGGCATCAGGCGCAGGAAGTTCTGCTCGGCGCCGTTGCGAATCAGGTCGAAATACAGGCGTGTTTGCGCCTGATGTGAGACGTTGCCGAACACATCGAAGTTGACCGCCAACTGGTAATAAGTGCGTTCCAGCAGCGGATAGTCAAACAGCCACATGGTTTGCGGCACCTCGCCGATCAAGCCTTTGGTCACCGAGGCGCTGTCGAAGTGGCGGAAGATGCTCAGCAGCGCGTTGTCGTTGCCGGCCCACAGGGTCGACCAGCTCGGCGCCGGCAAATCGGCATAGCTGTCGCGGCGCAGGGCTTCATATTCGTTACGTTTGTCACGGTAATTGCGCCACAAGCCCAGGACGCTGCCGACATCGTCGTTCTGCCCGGGCATCGCCAGCAACGGTGTGGCCTGGCCGCGATAGTTCGGGTCGGTGATATAGAGGTCATGCTCCGGCGCCTGGAACAGCGCCCAGAAGTTATCGCGGATCACGTCGGTGGCGATCTGGCCACGGCACACCGGACCGCGAATAAACGTGCGGACGAAATATTCGGCGTTATCGAGCATGAACTGATAGCGCGCCTGCGCCGGAATCGCCTCAAACGTGGCAAACGGATTGGCCCGGCTCTGTGGCCCGTAGCCCGGCAAGGCGCTGACTTGCCAGTTGCCGCTGTAGAACAGGCTTTTGACCCGCGCCATCTTCGCCGCGCTCAGCGGATAAGTGATGTGGGTCTTGTGCACGATCACCCCTTGTACCGGCCACAAGCGGTAATACACCTGCGTCCCTGGATCATCGTTGGGGCGACGGGTAGCGATCAGGTCGATCGGCTGACCAGTCGGCGTGCGCGATCGCACCCACTGAAAGTAATGCCCCGGCTCGCCATCCTTGAAATAGATGTGCGCGAGATACCAGTGTTCGAACAACCAGCGCCCGACCAGACTTTGCCGGGCGCCGGGAGTGTTGAGCAGGTTTTCCCACTGGACGATTTGCATCGCCTCTTTGGCGCTCGGCGCCAGGCCTTGTTCGTCAATCGGCGCGCCGGACGCCAGCCAGCGTTGCAGGGTCTGGTATTGCTGATTGGTCAGCCCGGTCACGCCCAGCGGCATGCCCTCTTTCGGGTGAGCACCGGCATAGCCGTCAAACTCGGCGGGCATTGCACACATGTTTTCACGATTGAGGCCGAGCACAATGTCTTCCGGCAATTTGGCGTTGGGCGTCAAAGGAGTTTTGTGCCCCAGCTCCAACATGCGCGCCATCAGCGCGGCCTGACTGCCCTGGGCATCGAGCACCGAATAGAAGCCTTTCTGCTGCCAGGCACGTTTGCCGAAGGCGTCGTAAAACAATCGGGTAGTCGGCGCCGCTTCAGTGCGCTCGCCGTCGTAGACCGGCATCTTGCTTGCGCCACGGCCCACCCCTTCGCCACTGCCCAGATTGAGCTGACAAGCGGAGTCGTAGCACGCATGGCAAGCAACGCACTTCTCGGTGAATATCGGTTGGATATCGCGGCTATAAGAGATCGTGGGCTCTTGCGCAACGGCGCCCCAGCTTAAAAACAGCAACATAGTGCTGATGACGCGGTACGACATGCCCTTGATCCCGATCCTGAAGAAAAACGCCGCGATTCTACAGTATGACGTTCGTACCAACATGAGCGATATTCATGAAAAACCCCTGCATGCTCTAAAAGCGCACAGGTTTGTTATGATCCCGCTCCTTCGTAATGGTCTTTCCGAGTAGTCCACATGTCCGATCGCAGTGTCCGCCTTCAAGCTCTCAAGCAAGCCCTCAAAGAGCGCATCCTGATACTCGACGGCGGTATGGGCACGATGATCCAGAGCTACAAGCTCGAAGAGCAGGATTATCGCGGCAAACGCTTCGCGGACTGGCCGAGTGACGTCAAAGGCAACAACGACCTCTTGGTGATCACCCGTCCGGACGTGATCGGTGGCATCGAAAAAGCTTACCTGGATGCCGGCGCCGACATTCTGGAAACCAACACCTTCAACGCCACGCGCATTTCCATGGCCGACTACGGCATGGAAGAACTGGCTTACGAACTCAACGTAGAAGGCGCGCGCCTGGCACGCAAGATCGCCGATGCCAAGACCGCCGAGAACCCGGACAAGCCGCGTTTCGTCGCCGGCGTGCTCGGCCCGACCAGCCGAACCTGCTCGCTGTCGCCTGACGTCAACAACCCCGGCTACCGCAACGTCACCTTTGATGAGTTGGTTGAAAACTACACCGAAGCCACCAAAGGTCTGATCGAGGGCGGCGCCGACCTGATCCTGATCGAAACCATTTTCGACACCCTCAACGCCAAAGCAGCCATCTTCGCGGTGCAAGGCGTGTTCGAAGAGCTGCACATCGAACTGCCGATCATGATTTCCGGCACCATTACTGACGCCTCCGGCCGCACCCTGTCGGGCCAGACCACCGAAGCGTTCTGGAACTCCGTGGCCCACGCCAAGCCGATTTCAGTCGGCTTGAACTGCGCACTCGGCGCCAGTGAATTGCGTCCGTACCTCGAAGAGCTGTCGAACAAGGCCAGCACCCACGTTTCCGCGCACCCGAACGCCGGCCTGCCGAACGAATTCGGCGAGTACGACGAACTGCCATCGGAAACCGCCAAGGTCATCGAAGAGTTCGCTCAAAGCGGCTTCCTCAATATTGTCGGCGGTTGCTGCGGCACCACGCCGGGGCACATCGAAGCCATCGCCAAAGCCGTGGCCGGTTATGCGCCGCGACAGATTCCGGACATTCCCAAGGCATGCCGCCTGTCGGGTCTGGAGCCGTTTACCATCGATCGCAGCTCGTTGTTCGTCAACGTCGGCGAGCGCACCAACATCACCGGTTCCGCCAAATTCGCCCGTCTGATCCGTGAAGACAACTACACCGAAGCGCTGGAAGTGGCCCTGCAACAGGTCGAGGCCGGCGCGCAGGTGATCGACATCAACATGGACGAAGGGATGCTCGATTCGAAGAAGGCCATGGTGACCTTCCTCAATCTGATTGCCGGTGAGCCGGACATCTCCCGCGTACCGATCATGATCGACTCCTCGAAATGGGAAGTGATCGAAGCCGGCCTCAAGTGCATTCAGGGCAAGGGCATCGTCAACTCGATCAGCATGAAAGAAGGCGTCGAGCAGTTCATCCATCACGCCAAGCTGTGCAAGCGCTACGGCGCCGCCGTGGTGGTGATGGCGTTCGACGAAGCGGGTCAGGCCGACACCGAAGCGCGCAAGAAAGAGATCTGCAAACGCTCCTACGACATTCTGGTCAATGAAGTCGGCTTCCCGCCGGAAGACATCATCTTCGACCCGAACATCTTCGCCGTGGCCACCGGCATCGAAGAACACAACAACTACGCTGTGGACTTCATCAATGCCTGCGCCTACATCCGCGACGAACTGCCGTATGCGCTGACCTCCGGCGGCGTGTCCAACGTGTCGTTCTCGTTCCGAGGCAACAACCCGGTGCGTGAAGCGATTCACTCGGTGTTTCTGCTGTATGCGATCCGCGCCGGCCTGACCATGGGTATCGTCAACGCCGGGCAGCTGGAAATCTATGACCAGATCCCTGTGGAGCTGCGCGACGCCGTCGAAGACGTGGTGCTCAACCGCACCCCGAACGGCACCGACGCCCTGCTCGCCATCGCCGACAAGTACAAGGGCGACGGCAGCGTCAAGGAAGCCGAGACCGAGGAGTGGCGCAACTGGGACGTCAACAAGCGCCTGGAGCATGCGCTGGTCAAGGGCATCACCACACACATCGTCGAAGACACCGAAGAATCGCGCCAGTCGTTCACCCGTCCGATCGAGGTGATCGAAGGTCCGCTGATGTCGGGTATGAACATCGTCGGCGACCTGTTCGGCGCCGGCAAAATGTTCCTGCCGCAAGTGGTGAAATCCGCCCGCGTGATGAAACAGGCCGTAGCGCACCTGATCCCGTTCATCGAACTGGAAAAAGGCGACAAGCCGGAGGCCAAGGGCAAGATCCTCATGGCCACCGTAAAGGGTGACGTGCACGACATCGGAAAGAACATCGTTGGCGTGGTGCTCGGTTGCAACGGCTACGACATCGTCGACCTCGGCGTGATGGTGCCGGCGGAGAAGATCCTGCAAGTGGCCAAAGAGCAGAAATGCGACATCATCGGCCTGTCCGGCCTGATCACGCCGTCGCTGGATGAAATGGTTCACGTGGCCCGCGAGATGCAGCGTCAGGATTTCCATTTGCCGCTGATGATCGGTGGTGCGACCACTTCCAAGGCGCACACCGCCGTGAAGATCGAGCCGAAGTACAGCAACGACGCGGTGGTCTACGTGACCGACGCCTCCCGCGCCGTGGGCGTGGCGACGCAGTTGCTGTCGAAAGAATT
Organism: Pseudomonas sp. LBUM1652; assembly: GCF_059716105.1. Taxonomy (NCBI): domain Bacteria; kingdom Pseudomonadati; phylum Pseudomonadota; class Gammaproteobacteria; order Pseudomonadales; family Pseudomonadaceae; genus Pseudomonas; species Pseudomonas sp. LBUM1652. Next base: position 3,526,089 of record NZ_CP166804.1, read on the forward strand.
GAAAGCCGGGTTTGTCGAAAGAACCCGTGCCGAATACGTCGAAGTGCGCGAGCGCACCGCCAACCGCAGCGCCCGTACCGAGCGCCTGAGCTACGCCGCCGCCATCGCCAAGAAGCCGCAGTTCGACTGGGCGACTTACGAGCCGGTCAAACCGACGTTCACCGGCAGCAAGGTGCTGGATAACATTGATCTCAAGGTGTTGGCCGAATACATCGACTGGACGCCGTTCTTCATTTCCTGGGATCTGGCCGGCAAGTTCCCGCGCATCCTCGAAGACGAAGTGGTCGGTGAAGCCGCCACCTCGCTGTACAAGGACGCGCAAGAGATGCTCGCCAAGCTGATCGACGAGAAACTGATCAGTGCCCGCGCCGTGTTCGGTTTCTGGCCGGCCAATCAGGTGCATGACGACGATATCGAGCTGTACGGTGACGACGGCAAGCCATTGGCCAAGCTGCATCACCTGCGCCAGCAGATTATCAAGACCGACGGCAAGCCGAACTTCTCGCTGGCCGACTTTGTTGCGCCAAAAGACAGCGAAGTGACCGACTATGTCGGCGGCTTCATCACCACCGCCGGCATTGGCGCCGAAGAAGTGGCCAAGGCCTATCAGGACGCCGGCGACGATTACAACTCGATCATGGTCAAGGCTCTGGCCGACCGTTTGGCCGAAGCTTGCGCCGAGTGGCTGCACCAGCAAGTGCGTAAAGAGCACTGGGGTTATGCCAAGGACGAAACCCTCGACAACGAAGCGCTGATCAAAGAGCAATACAGCGGCATCCGACCTGCTCCAGGCTACCCGGCCTGCCCGGATCACACCGAAAAAGCCGCGTTGTTTGCCCTGCTCGATCCCGAGGCACAGGAAATGCGCGCCGGACGCAGCGGTGTGTTCCTCACCGAACACTACGCGATGTTCCCGGCCGCAGCGGTCAGCGGCTGGTATTTCGCCCACCCGCAGGCGCAGTACTTTGCCGTGGGCAAGGTCGACAAGGATCAGGTGGCGAGTTACACCTCGCGCAAAGGTCAGGAGTTGAGTGTGACCGAGCGGTGGTTGGCGCCGAACCTGGGTTACGACAACTAAAAAGATCGCAGCCTTCGGCAGCTCCTGCAGGGTGAACTCATTCCAGTGCAGGAGCTGCCGGAGGCTGCGATCTTTTTTTCAGGGGTTGGCTATGCTTGTCTGACACACACGGCAGACGAGGGATTTATGGACGATCCAGTCGACAACAAACCGCCGAGCTTCTGGCAGATGCTGCACAGCGTGATGGCGGCGGCGTTCGGGGTGCAGAGCGGAAAGAATCGGGCAAGGGACTTCACCCATGGCAAGCCCAGCCATTTCGTGATGTTGGGCATTCTGTTCACTGCGGTGTTTGCCTTGACGCTATTTGCCATCGTCAAACTGGTGGTGCATTTCGCCGGTGTCTGACGCGCTTCAGTGCATCAGGGTCTGCAAGCTGAACGGATAGCGGTACGAGGCCGGGCGCCCCTTGGCCGAGAGCTTGCGGAAATTCACGCCGTAATTCGGCGAGGCACCCATGGCCAGCATTCGCCGGGCGTGGACCTTGTCGATCAGTTGCATCAATGGCAACTGACGATCGCGACCGCCGTACTGCTCCAGATCGACGCCCTGCTCATGATCATGCAGCTCTACCAGCGCCCAGCCACCCAAGGTGAAGTGTCCGCCCAGCAACGCGCTCAAGCGGCCGTCGATCAGTGCCTGCAATGCTGCGGGTGAGGAATTGACCGCGCTGAATAACGCATCTTTGCCTGGGTTCTTGCCAGTCTCGGAAAACGCCCGCATCGCACCAAACGCCATTTCATCATTGGCCGACCACACCAGTGACACGTTCGGATAGCGGGCGAACAACTGTTTCGCCTGTTCATAGGCACGTTGCTGCGTCCAGCCGCTGTAGACCAATTGGCGCAAGCGCACCTGCGGATGCTCGGCCAACGCGCGCTGCATACCGCGCTCCCGCAACTGCGCAGACGGGGTGATCTTCAACCCGGAAAACGCGAGCAGTTCGATAGGCTCATTCCGAGCCACGGGCGGGTGCAGACGAATCAATTCCTTCATCATCAAATACCCGCCCTCCTCGTCGTTCGGCACCAGACTGCCGACCCGGTCGCTGCGTTCGCCCACCAAAGCCTGCTGATCAGACGTCAGGGCGGCATTGACCATGAACAGCTTCACCCCGCTGTTATCGGCCAGACGCAGAATCTGCGGCGCGACATACTGTTCGTTGACGAATATCAGGTAATCAGGACGATTCGGCCCCTGCAACGCAACGCGGGCCTGAGCCAGCGTCAGTTCGGGCTGGCGCTGTGAATAGAGGATTTGTAGATCAATGCCCAGGTCCCGAGCGGCCGCCTGCATGAATTGCGAATAGCTGACCCAGAAGGCTTCCTGGGTCGAGCCCGGATTGAGGAACAGCACCGACTCCGCCCGTGCGCAGGTTGTGAAAAACGCGCCGAACAGCAGCAGACTGAGGTGAAGAAACTTGCACATGAAGCATCCGGGCCCGAGGAAAAATGGCCGCGCATTATAGCCATTCAATCACCGGCTATTGACGCCTGATCCCGTTTTTTGTCCGACAATCGTCGGGGCCGGGCCCGGACGGGTCGTTTACTGATGACTGACCCAGAATACCGCCGTCCCTACTACCAGAATGATCAGGAACAGAATTGCCCAGGCATCAACGCTGCTATCGCTTTTCCTTGCTTTGGTCGGATTGCTCATTGCATCGCCTCTTATCGGTTTTATCGGTGATTGCAGAAAGACTCGTCCACAGTTAAGACGATGATTGTCCGCACGACAAATGTGGATTAGCTAATAACCGTTCTCGTTAGGCGATTTGGTTCTTTACATATACTCAAACATCACTTTTGCGCATAACTGCAAACGGGTATATTGCCCCGGCTCCGTTAGTGAGTGCGCGGCCGTGCGCGCAGAATTGCAGAGGCAAAATCGGACTCCAGCAAGCGAAAACGCAGCGTTTTCCGAGTAGCCCAAGCCTGAGAACAGGACTTATATGTACGTATACGACGAGTACGATCAGCGGATCATCGAGGACCGCGTCAAGCAGTTCCGTGATCAGACCCGACGCTATCTGGCAGGTGAGCTGAGCGAAGAAGAGTTCCGCCCCCTGCGCCTGCAAAATGGCCTGTACATCCAGCGTTTTGCGCCGATGTTGCGTGTGGCAGTGCCTTACGGCCAGCTGACTTCGCGTCAGACCCGCATGATGGCCAAGATTGCCCGTGACTACGACAAGGGCTACGCCCACATCAGTACGCGGCAGAACGTGCAGTTCAACTGGCCGGCGGTGGAAGACATCCCGGACATCCTCGCTGAACTGGCCACCGTGCAGATGCACGCGATCCAGACCAGTGGCAACTGCCTGCGCAACGTCACTACTGACCAGTTCGCCGGTGTCGCCGCCGACGAGGTGATCGACCCACGCCCATGGTGCGAAATCGTCCGTCAGTGGACCACGTTCCACCCGGAATTCGCTTACCTGCCGCGTAAATTCAAGATCGCCGTCAACGGTTCGACCGCTGACCGTGCAGCCATCGAAGTCCACGACATCGGCCTTGAGCCGGTGCACAACGAAACTGGCGAGCTGGGTTTCCGCGTGCTGGTGGGCGGCGGCCTCGGTCGTACCCCGGTAGTCGGCGCGTTCATCAATGAGTTCCTGCCGTGGCAGGACCTGTTGAGCTACCTCGACGCGATCCTGCGGGTCTACAACCGCTACGGCCGTCGCGACAACAAATACAAGGCGCGGATCAAGATCCTCGTCAAGGCACTGACGCCTGAAGTGTTCGCACAGAAAGTCGATGCGGAAATGGAACACCTGCGCGGTGGCCAGACCACGTTGACCGAAGCCGAACTGGATCGCGTCGCCAAGCACTTCGTCGACCCGGACTACAAGGCGCTGGAAAACCAGACTACCCAGTTGGCCGATCTCGATAAAGAACATCCAGGCTTCGCTCGCTGGCGCACCCGCAATACCCTGGCGCACAAGAAGCCGGGTTATGTGGCCGTGACCCTGTCGCTGAAACCGACTGGCGTCGCGCCGGGCGACATCACCGACAAGCAGCTTGACGCCGTCGCCGATCTGGCCGACCGCTACAGCTTCGGTCAACTGCGCACCTCCCATGAGCAGAACATCATTCTGGCCGACGTCGAGCAGAGCCAGTTGTTCACCCTGTGGGGCGAGCTGCGTGAAGGCGGTTTTGCCACGCCGAACATCGGCCTGCTGACCGACATCATCTGCTGCCCGGGCGGTGATTTCTGCTCGCTGGCCAATGCCAAGTCGATCCCGATTGCCGAATCGATCCAGCGTCGTTTCGACGACCTGGACTATCTGTTCGACATCGGCGAACTGGACCTGAACATCTCCGGTTGCATGAACGCCTGCGGTCACCACCACGTCGGCCACATCGGCATCCTCGGGGTGGACAAGAAAGGCGAAGAGTTCTACCAGGTGTCCCTCGGCGGCAGTGCCAGCCGTGACGCGAGTCTGGGCAAGATCCTCGGCCCGTCCTTCGCTCAGGAAGCCATGCCTGACGTCATCTCGAAGCTGATCGACGTGTACGTGGAAAAACGTACCGAAGACGAGCGCTTCATCGACACCTATCAGCGTATTGGCATCGACCTCTTCAAGGAGCGCGTCTATGCAGCGAATCATTAAGAACAACGAAGTCGTCGACGAAACCTGGCATCTGCTGCCGAAGGATTTCAACATCGACGAGATCAGCAACTGTGACGATCTGATCGTGCCATTGCAGCTGTGGCGCGAACATAGCCGTATGCTCAAGGCCCGCGACGGCGGCCTGGGCGTATGGCTGGACGCCGATGAAGAAGCCGAGGAGATTGGTGACGACGTCGCCGATTTCCAGGTGATCGCGCTGAACTTCCCGGCGTTTACCGACGGCCGCAACTACTCCAACGCGCGTCTGCTGCGTGACCGTTACGGTTTCAAAGGTGAACTGCGGGCGATTGGCGATGTGCTGCGCGACCAACTGTTCTACATGCATCGCTGCGGTTTCGACGCCTTCGCCGTACGTCCGGACAAAGATCCCTATGAAGCCCTCGAAGGTCTCAAGGACTTCTCGGTGACCTATCAGGCCGCCACTGACGAACCGCTGCCGCTGTTCCGTCGCCGCTAAGCCTGCGGTTTACTGGACACAAAAAAACGCCGGTCATTGACCGGCGTTTTTTATGCCTGACTGTTTACCAGAAGCGTTGCTGGGTCAAACGACTCCACCAACTCAACAGCACGCGATCGACCGAACCGCTGGCCGCCATGCCAATGCGTTCCTGCAGGCTTTTGCGTTCGGCGTAATGCAGGTGATAAACCTCGGCCTGTTTGGCTTTCTGTGCGAGGTATTCATCGCTGGTCTTGAGTTCATCGACCAATTGCTTGTCCAGCGCCGCGACGCCGAGCCAGACTTCGCCGGTCGCCACGTCATCGATAGCCAGTTGCGGGCGGTAGCGGGCAACGAAGTTCTTGAACAGTTGATGGGTAATGTCGAGGTCTTCCTGAAATTTCTCGCGGCCTTTCTCGGTGTTTTCGCCAAACACGGTCAGGGTGCGTTTGTATTCACCGGCAGTCAGCACTTCGAAATCGATGTCGTGTTTTTTCAGCAAGCGGTTGACGTTGGGCAATTGCGCGACCACGCCAATCGAGCCGAGAATCGCGAACGGCGCGCTGATAATCTTTTCGCCGATGCACGCCATCATGTAGCCGCCGCTCGCCGCGACCTTGTCGATGCACACGGTCAGCGGCACGCCGGCTTCGCGGATTCGCGCCAGTTGCGACGAAGCCAGTCCATAGCTGTGCACCATGCCACCGCCGCTTTCCAGACGCAGGACGACTTCGTCCTTTGGTGTGGCGAGGGTCAGCAGCGCAGTGATCTCATGACGCAGACTCTCGGTGGCCGAGGCTTTGATGTCGCCGTCGAAATCCAGCACAAACACCCGTGGTTTAACCTCAGGCTTTTTCTTCTGTTTCTTCTCGCTTTTTTCGGCCTTGGCCTCGCTCTTGCGCAAGGCTTTGAGCTGATCCTTGTCGAGCAGGGTTTGCTCCAGGCGCTCACGCAGGCCTTTATAGAAATCATTGAGCTTGCTGACCTGCAACTGGCCAGCCGACTTGCGCCGACCCTTGCTGCGCAATGCGGCAAAACTGGCGAGCACCACCAGAATGGCGATCACCAGAGTGACGGTCTTGGCCAGGAAGCTGGCGTATTCGGACAAAAACTCCACAGAGACTCCTTAAAACGATGCGTGGATGTAACACACACGCGGGATGGCTCCAGCATACCCATGCGCTGGCTCGTCGGCCAGCCGTGAAACCTCTGGCAACACGCCTGTAACGGGCATTTCAAACAAGCGTATGTTTTTTCATTGACAGCTCTCCATCATCCTCATAACCTCGCCAAACCTTCAACGTACCGGGATGACGCGGACGTGGGCAGCATCTACTTGATTCGACATGGCCAGGCCTCCTTTGGTGCAGACGACTATGACGTCCTGTCGCCGACCGGTGTGCGCCAGGCAGAAATCCTCGGTCAACACCTCGCCGAACTGGGGATCAGCTTCGATCGCTGCCTCTGCGGTGACCTGCGCCGCCAGCAGCACACGGCTACCAGCGCGCTGGAGCAATTCACCGCAAAAGGCCTGTCGGTGCCAACCCTGGAAACCGATTCCGCGTTCAACGAATTCGATGCCGACGCGGTGATCCGCGCCCTGCTCCCGGCGATGCTCCCGGACGAGCCGGAAGCCCTCGACATCCTGCGCAACGCCGCGCAAAACCGCAGTGAATTCCAGCGCATTTTCGCCCTGATCATCGAGCGCTGGCTGGCTGGCACTTACGACACCCCGGGGCTGGAAAGCTGGCTGGGTTTTGTCGAGAGGGTCCAGGCCGGATTGCACCGGATTCTCGAACAAGCAGAGAAAAACCAGAAAATCGCCGTGTTCACGTCCGGTGGCACCATCACTGCCCTGCTCCACCTCATTACGCAAATGCCTGCCAGACAGGCCTTTGAACTGAACTGGCAAATCGTCAACACCTCGCTCAACCAGTTGAAATTCCGCGGTCGCGAGGTGGCGTTGGCCTCCTTCAACAGTCATGCCCATCTGCAACTGTTGAAGGCCCCGGAACTCATCACTTTTCGCTGAGTCCGGATTACTGTGACCCTTGCTGTAATCAACCAGCTCTTATTACCCAAGAAAGGATCGAACCATGACCTCCGTAGCTGATGCCGTACAAGCAATGAAAGCCAAGTTCAACCCAGCCGCTGCTGCCGGTCTGGATCTGGTCTTCGGTTTCCGCATCGACGAGACCAAAAACTTCTCGCTGATCGTCAAAGACAGCACCTGTGAACTGCAAGAAGGCGAGAACCCGGACGCACAGGTCACTCTGGTGATGGACGGCGAAACCCTGGAAGGCATCGTCGACGGTTCGACCGACGGCATGCAAGCGTTCATGGGCGGCAAACTGCGCGCTGAAGGCGACATGATGCTGGCAATGAAACTGTCCGAGCTGTTCCCTTCGTAAGACTGCAGTTCAGCTTCAAACAAATCCCGCCCTTATGGCGGGATTTTGCGTTTGAGCGCCAAAGAAATTGGCTGACACAACGTTGATCTCGATCACTGGTGTGCGAGCGGTCACTGATTAATCTTCCGGCTCCATCGAAGGCCAGGGAAGGCTCACCGGGAGCCTGCGGCTGATCCCATTCAAGGAAGAATTTTCATGCGACCACTCAACATCATTCTGCTGTCGTCGGCGTTTAACGGCCTGACCCAACGTGCCTGGCTGGACCTGCGTGAAGCTGGGCATTCGCCCAGTGTCGTGGTGTTTACCGACGAGGCCTCAGTGTGCGAGCAGATTGAACACAGCGGCGCCGATCTGGTGGTCTGCCCGTTCCTCAAAGACCGCGTCCCGCAAGCACTGTGGAGCAATACTGAACGCCCGGTGGTGATCATCCATCCCGGCATCGTTGGCGATCGTGGCGCCAGTGCGCTGGACTGGGCGATTACCAACGAGCTGACACGCTGGGGCGTGACGGCGCTGCAAGCGGTCGAGGAAATGGACGCCGGGCCGGTCTGGGCTACCTGCGAATTCAATCTGCCGCCCGGATTGCGCAAATCCGAGTTGTACAACGGTCGAGTCAGTGATGCGGCCATTCGCTGCATTCGCGAAGTGGTGGAAAAATTCGTTGAAGGCTTCGTGCCAGTGGTGCTGGACGACACCGACCCGACAGTACGCGGGCGTTTGCAGCCGAACATGAAGCAGGTTGATCGCAGCTTCAGTTGGCACGATTGCGCACGCTTCATCAAACGCAGCATAGACGCGGCGGACGGCCAGCCCGGCGTGCTGGCAAGCCTGGCCGGCGGGCAGTATTACGTGTACGACGCGCACCTGGACTCGCGCACTGGCATGCCCGGCGAAATTCTCGCGGTGCATGACGATGCGGTGCTGGTCGCGACCGGTGATCAGAGTGTGTGGATCGGCTCGCTGCGGCGCAAACCGCAGCCCGGCGCAGAGACCTTCAAGCAACCGGCGCGGCACGTGCTGGCCGGGCAATTGGTCGATGTACCGACGCTGGACTGGTCGATTGCCAGTCAGCCGTTTAGCGACGAAGCGTATCAGCCGATTCGTTACCGCGAGTCCGGGCATGTCGGCGAGCTGACCTTCGAGTTCTACAACGGCGCCATGAGCACTGAGCAATGCCGGCGCATGGTTGAAGCGTTGCGCTGGGCCAAGTCCCGCGACACTCAGGTGTTGCTGATCAAGGGTGGGCGCGGGAGCTTTTCCAACGGTGTGCATTTGAATGTGATTCAGGCCGCGCAGGATCCGGGCGCTGAAGCCTGGGCGAATATTCAGGCGATCGATGATGTCTGTGAAGAGTTGCTGAGTGCACGGCAACTGGTGGTCAGCGGCGTTACGGGCAATGCCGGCGCCGGTGGCGTGATGCTCGCTCTGGCTGCCGATATCGTGTTTGCCCGGGCCGATATCGTGCTCAATCCGCATTACAAGAGCATGGGCCTGTATGGCTCGGAATACTGGACGTACAGCCTGCCCCGCGCCGTCGGCCCGGCAATGGCCGAGCAGTTGGCTCAAGCGTGTCTGCCGGTGAGTGCCAGCCAGGCGCTGCAACTGGGCATGGTTCAGGAAATCGGCCCGCGTTGCCCTGATGAGTTTTCGTTGTGGTTACTGCAACGGGCCAACAGCGTTTTGAGCGATCCGACTTACGCCGCTGTGCGTGAACGCAAGTCACGGATTGATCAAGTGCTGATCCAGCAATGCCGCGAAAGCGAGTTGCAGGAAATGCAGGAAGACATGCTTTACAACCGCAACGGGTTTGCCGAGAAATGCCGCAATTTTGTTTACAAGCGCAAGGCGTGTGGCACCCCGGCGCGGCTGGTGGAGGATTGGGCGCGGGTGCGTTCGGTCGAGTTGGCCAGTTGAGTCGGTGGTGACCGCTTTCCCCTCACCCTGGCCCTCTCCCGAGGGAGAGGGAACCGAGCCGGTGATATTGGCGATCTAAACCGACCTGAGGGTCTTGCTTTGAATCCATAATCGATTCGATCTTTCAGGTCGATGTGTGACGCAAGACACCTCGGTCAATCCCCTCTCCCTCAGGGAGAGGGTTAGGGTGAGGGGCTTTTGCCTTTACAATGCTCGCCACCTCAAACACCGGCCCGCCCATGGACATCGACCTCGCCCGCACCTTCCTCGAAATCGTCCGCCACGGCAGTCTCGCCGCCGCTGCGCAGAAGTTGTTCGTCACGCAAACGGCTATCACCGCCCGGGTACAAAAGCTCGAAAGTCAGTTGGGCAGTACCTTGTTTGTGCGCAATCGCGCCGGGGCGAAATTGACGCCCAATGGCGAAGCGTTCGTGGTCTACGCCAATCAACTGGTGCAGACCTGGGAAGCCGCCCGCCGCGATTTGCCGCTGCTCGAGGGTTATCACAACGTGCTGCACATCGGCGGTGAAGTCAGCCTGTGCAACCCGTTGATGCTCAGTTGGGCGGCCCAATTGCGCGAGAAAATCCCCGGCCATGCCCTGCGCATGGAAATCCGCGATGGCGAAAACCTGCTGCGCCAACTCGAACTCGGTGTGCTCGACGCCGCATTGGTCTATCAACCGGAATACTGGCCGGGATTGCAGGTCGAGCAGGTGCTGGAAGAAAAACTGATTCTGGTGCGTGCGCCGGATCGGCCCGATCCGTACGTTTACATCGACTGGGGGCCGGACTTCCGCCGTCAGCATGATGCCGCTCTGCCGGAAAAAGCCAAAGCCGCGCTGAGTTTCAATCTCGGCCCGCTGGCCCTGCAATACATCCTCGAAAATGGCGGCAGCGGCTACTTCCGTACGCGCGTAGTGCGCACCTATCTGGAAAGCGGCGCACTGGAACCAGTGACCAAAGCCCCTGAATTCGGCTATCCGACCTATCTGGTGTACTCGCGCGATCGCGACTCGGCGACGCTGCAGCAAGCCTTCAATCTGCTGCGCGAAGTGATCCGCACCGATGACGACTGGTCACAACGCTGGAACCCGTTGAGCTGAGGCTACCGATTTGCCGCGCAGCATGGCGCATGTGGCCTCAAGGTCTGGGCTGCACAAACGGCGGGATCGGCTAATCTGCCGGGTATAACAACAATACCCACAGGTGAACGCAGTGAGGCAGACCACCGAGGCATTTCGCAGCCGCTATCGCGCGGCGATCCATCCGTTTTACAACCCGTGGCTGCACGGCGTCTTCGTGCTGCTGTTCGGTGTGTTGGCCATCGGTGCGTTCTGGAACACCGTGCAACAGGTCGGTTGGCTGGAATGGCTGACCGTGCCGCTGACGCTGTTGTTTTTCAACTTTGGCGTGTACATGGTCCATCGCCATCTCGGCCACCATAAAAAAACTTTCGCAAAAATGTTCTACGCCCGGCATGCGGGCGACCATCACAGCTTCTTCACCCCCGGCCACATGACCTACGACAGCGCCCGGGATTGGCGAGTGATTCTGTTCCCGGCGTGGTTGATCGTGATTCACACGCTGGTCATCACTCTGCCGTTGTGGTGGCTTTTCGCGCAGGTCAACGCCAATGTTGCCGGGTTGTTTGGCGGCTGCATGGTCCTGGGTTATCTGGCCTACGAGGTGTTTCACGCCGCTGAACACCTGCCGCCAGACAACCCGCTGACGCGCCTGCCGTGGATTCGCCAGATGCGGCGTTTGCACGAACTGCATCACCGTCGCGAGCGCATGCAGGAGCGCAATTTCAATATCGTCCTGCCATTGATGGACTACCTGTTCGGCACCCTGTACTGGGAGCCGGAAACCTCCCCTTCGAGCTATTCGAGAATGCCCATGACCCGCATGCAGCACACGATAGATATCGCCGGCGACCCGATTGCCGTGCTCGCCTATGCCGCCAGTGTCAGCCACTGGCCCGAGTGGCACCCGTCTTCATTAAAGATCGACGGCGCGCAAGGCCCGTTGCACGCCGGGTCACGGTTTGAAGAAGATATTCATGCCGGCGGACGTGCCGGTCACCTCAGTTGGGAAGTCACCGAGTACCTGCCCGGCCGACGCTGGTGCGCGCGAGCGCAAGGCGATCACGGTTTGTCGTTGCTGTTGACCTACGAGTGCTCGGCTGAAGGCAACGGCACACGGTTTGTGCGCACGCTTGATTATCGCTTCGACGGTTTGGGCATGCGCATTGCCAATCAGTTATTGCTCAAACGCCGCATCGAGCGGGAGTCGGCGGCATCGATGCTCGCGTTGCGCGATAGAGCGGCACAGCATCTGGCGTCCGTGAGGGCCAGCGCATGAGGTGGCGGCGGTTTCTATTGCTGCTGATTGTTGTCGTCATCGCGTATCTGCTGCTGATGCCCACCCGGGTGGAACCGGTCGCGTGGAAACCGGCGTCGGCGCCCTCCCTCAGCGAAGGCGTCTATGCCGACAACCAGCGTCTCAAAGCGACCGAACAGGTTGGGCCGAGTGATATCGAAGGCCCGGAAGCGCTACTACTGGAGAGCGATTTTCTGATCACCGGGCTGCATGACGGGCGGCTGATCCGCACCAGTCTCGACGGCAAGACGCGCAAAGTTCTGGCTGATACCGGCGGAAGACCGTTGGGGCTGGCGCGGCATCCCAACGGGTTGCTGGTGATCGCCGACGGGGTCAAAGGCTTGCTCTCGCTGGATGCTCAAGGCCAGTTGATTCCCTTGACCACCGCTGCCAACGACCTTGAATTTGGTTTCACCGACGACGTGGCGATCGACAAGTCCGGGCATTACGCCTATTTCAGCGATGCCTCCAGTCGCTGGGGTTACGGCCATGACGGCGAGGCAATCATCGAGCACGGCGGCGACGGCCGTCTGCTGCGCTATGACTTCCAGACTGGCAAAACCAGCGTACTGCTGGACAAACTGGAGTTCGCCAACGGTGTAACCCTCGGCCCGGATGACGCCTACGTGCTGGTCAACGAGACCGGCGCCTACCGCATCAGCCGCTTCTGGCTGACCGGGCCGAAGGCTGGCACCCACGACGTGTTCATCGATAATTTGCCGGGGCTGCCGGACAACCTGGCGTTCAATGGCAGCAACCGCTTTTGGGTGGCCCTCTATGCACCGCGCAATGCGTTACTGGATGGCACTGCCGGATATCCGTTCGTACGCAAGATGATCGTGCGGGCGCTGACCGTACTCCCCAAACCGATGCAAAAGCGCGGATTTGTGTTGGGGCTGGATCTTGAGGGCAAGGTGATTGCCAATTTGCAGGATGCCAGCAGCGGCAATTATTCGCCGATCACCACGGTGCGCGAGTATGGGGACTGGTTGTATTTCGGATCGCTCAAGGCAACGCATATGGCGCGGTTGCCACTGACTGAAGCCCTGAAGTAAGCCTGCTGAATTTGCGCTGGATTGACTGACGCCATCGCTGGCTTGCCAGCGATGGAGGTCTGTCAATTAGAGGATTTATCGAACTTGTCGGGGTCTTCATCCTCCGGCAGTTCTTCAACCGGCTCTTCAGGGAATGCGGTGGTATGCGCCGGGCTATTAGGCTCGGGATGGGTCGGAACCGGGTCGAATGCGCCCTGCTCTTCACTGGGGAATTTGGGATCGTTCATAAGGCACCTCGCAAAGAGTCGGTGATGGAAGACTCTGAACATTCGAGGTGCCGGGCGTGGCCGTCGTTCCAGTCAATCTGCAACCGTAGGTCGGCAGGTTAATCAGGGGTCAGGCTTTCGCCTGTAACTGCTGGACGATCTTGTCTTTGACCTGCAAGCGCTTCTCTTTGAGTTTCTTCAGTGCGTCGTCACTGGGGGCATCCGACTGGGCGGTTTCGGCCTTGACCACTTCGGCATCAGCTTCGGCATACTTGTTGATCAATGAATCCAGTAACGGATCGTTGGAGCGTTTGTGCTGGATCTCTTCCTTTGCAATCTTCAAGTCCTGTAACAGGTCATGGGGAACCGGCATGGAACACCTCCATCAGTTGATCGGGTGGCCAACGCGACCGATTGCGCTGGCCAGTTACCAGAATGGCCTCGGTTGAGCCGTTCTGTCGACCACCTGTCAGACCAGCGGTGGCCGTTCGTCGCCCTCTCGCAAATGCGATAAAACCTTTGTCCGTCGCCCTGCCTCCACTGCATAACGCTCACAACAAACTGCGTGGAGATACACAAATGGACGGATTCAAGCTGCGTCATCTGGTACTGGCTGTCGCTTTGAGCACTGGCATGAGCAGCGCCTTCGCTGCCACCGACAACAACTTCGTCGATAACGCCGCTGCCGGTGGCATCGCTGAAATCGAAACCAGCCGCCTCGCTCTGGAAAAAAGCCAATCAGCGGACATCAAGGCGTTCGCCACCATGATGATTACCGACCATGGCAACGCCAATGATGAACTGGCGACGATTGCCAAGGCCCATGACATCGAGGTGCCGGACACCACCACGCTGGTCAAGCAGGCCAAAGAGAAAATCCTCGACATGCGCGACGAGTCCTTCGACGCGGCCTACGCCAACAATCAGGTGAAGGCTCACGAAGACACCATCGAGTTGTTCAAGAAGCAGGCCAACACCGTGACGGATGACAAGGTCAAAGGCGCGACTGAGCTGAAAGCGTTCGCCCAGAAAATGCTGCCGGCGCTGGAAAAACATCTGGCAGCGGCGAAGGAACTGCAAGCCAAGCATCCGAGCAAATAAATGATCGGCTGCAAATAACGAGGCCGCATCCAATGGATGCGGCCTCGTTATTTGCGACCCTGATTAACCCCCATCCGTGTCTATATCTGCATCCGTCTCCTCACCCGGTTTCGCACGATCCGGCTCAGGCTCGAAACCCGGGCTGAACTCGTTGTCGTTGTCGGTGTGCTGGTTCTTCTGATCCACCGCCGGATCAGCACTTTGCGCCTGCTCCGTAACACCCTGGCGTTGTGCAGGTTGCGTCGGCGCCGGTTGCCCCGGCACTTGCGGATCGATGGCCGGATCATTGCGATTGATCGGCTGCCCCGACTGATTTTGCTGTTGCTCGTTCATAAGCACCTCGTTGTTCAAAGCCAGCGCGACTGAAAACAGTCGGGCCTTGAAAGTTCGAAGCCGGCGCCGCGCCAACGTTCAAAACATCGCACTCGCCAGCCGTGCCCATCGACGCGCGCGACTATCGGCTCAAGGCCCGGGCCAGAAACGGCGCTGTCCGGCTCTTTTTACTCGCTGCGACTTTCTGCGGTGTACCCGCCACAACAATCTTGCCGCCCTGATCCCCCGCCCCCGGGCCGATGTCGATCACCCAGTCACTCTGGGCGACCACGCGCATTTCATGCTCGACCACGATCACCGTGTGCCCCGCTGTCACCAGCGTATCGAGCTGTTCCAGTAATCGATCGACATCCCGTGGATGCAGGCCGGTGGTCGGTTCATCCAGCACATACAAGGTCGCGCCGCGCTGGTTGCGCTGCAGTTCGGTGGCCAGTTTGATCCGCTGCGCCTCGCCGCCGGACAGTTCCGTGGCCGGTTGCCCCAGCCGTAGATAACCGAGGCCAATATCACGCAGCACCTCCAGCGAACGACGAATACCCGGCTGTCCGGCAAACACCGTCACCGCTTCATCGACCGTCAATTGCAGCACTTGGGCAATGCTCAAGCCTTCCCAGAGAATCGCCAGGGTCTGCGGGTTGTAACGCGCGCCATGACAGGTCGGGCACGGCGCATACACGCTGGGCATAAACAACAACTCGACGCTGACAAAACCCTCTCCTTCGCACGTCGGGCAACGGCCCTTGGCGACGTTGAAGGAAAACTGCCCGGCGTCATAACCGGCCGCCTGCGCCTCGGGCGTCGCGGCGAACAGCTTGCGCACGTTGTCGAACAGACCGGTGTAGGTCGCCAGATTGGAGCGTGGCGTGCGGCCGATGGGCTTTTGATCGACCTGCACCAGGCGCTTGATCGACTCCAGCCCGGCGACGACCTGACCGCTGCTGACCTGCGGCGCGTCGTCCTCAAGGCTGAGTTCTTCAGGTTCGGCATCAACGCTCGGCCGCCCCAGTTGCGCGCCGACCAATTCCAGTAAGGCCTGACTGACCAGACTCGACTTGCCGGAACCGGACACGCCGGTCACCGAGGTGAAGCAACCCAAAGGAAATTCGGCGCTGAGATGACTGAGGTTATTGCGGCTGACGCCATCGAGTTTCAGCCAGCCCGATGGCTTGCGCGCCGCTCGTGTCGGACGCTGCTGCTCAGCGAACAGATAAGCGCGGGTCTGCGATTGTTCGATGTCGGCCAGACCCGCTGGCGGGCCGCTGTACAGGATCTGCCCACCCTTCTCACCCGCCGCCGGGCCAACGTCGATCAACCAGTCGGCGCGGCGCATGGTTTCCAGATCATGTTCGACCACAAACAGGGTGTTGCCGTCGGCCTTCAAACGCTGCAAGGCTTCGAACAGCGCCTCGCCATCAGCGGGATGCAGCCCGGCGGACGGTTCGTCGAGCACGTAGATCACGCCAAACAACTGCGAACCCAATTGTGTGGCCAGGCGCAAACGCTGCAATTCACCGGACGACAAGGTCGGCGTGCTGCGCTCCAGCGCCAGATAACCCAGCCCCAGATCGGTCAGCGTACTGACCCGCTCCAGCAGGTCCTCGGCAATGCGCTGCGCCGCCAGACGCTTTTCCAGCGACAGGTTCGGCGTGTGGCGCACATCCGGCGCGCCGGCATGGCCGCTCGCACCGTGGACGACGCGTTGCTGGCGCGCTTCGCGGGTCTGCGCATGGCTCAAGGTTTCGCCGCTTTCTTCGACGTGTTCCAGATAACTGGCCGCCGCCACCGGTTTCAATACTTCGGCGACTTGCAGCAACGGCATCTGCGACAGTTCACCGATGTCGTAGCCGGCAAACGTCACTGACAACGCTTCGCGCTTCAGGCGTTTGCCATCGCACAGCGGACAAGGACTGCCAAGCATGAACCGAGAAACGCGCTTCTTCATCAGCGCACTTTGCGAGTGGGTGAACGTGTGCAGGATGTAGCGACGGGCGCCAGTGAAAGTGCCCTGATAACTCGGCTCCATTTTGCGCTTGAGGGCGACGCGGGTTTCTTCTGGCGTCAGCCCGGCATACACCGGCACGGTCGGGGTTTCTTCGGTAAAGAGAATCCAGTCGCGTTGCTTTTTCGGCAGTTTGCGCCACGGGATATCGACATCAATGCCCATGGTCACGAGGATGTCGCGCAGGTTCTGCCCCTGCCAGGCCAACGGCCAGGAAGCGACGGCCCGTTGGCGGATGGTCAGGTCTGGATCAGGCACCATCAGTGCTTCGGTGACTTCATACACCCGGCCCAGCCCATGACACTCCGGACAGGCACCCTGCGGGGTGTTCGGTGAAAAGTCCTCGGCGTACAACATCGCCTGACCCGGCGGATAACTGCCGGCGCGGGAATAAAGCATGCGGATCAGGCTCGACAACGTGGTCACGCTGCCCACCGACGAGCGTGTGCTCGGCGTACCGCGCTGCTGTTGCAGGGCTACGGCGGGCGGCAAGCCTTCAATAGAATCGACATCCGGCACACCCACCTGATCGATCAGCCGTCGCGCGTACGGCGCAACTGACTCGAAATAGCGGCGCTGGGCTTCGGCATACAAGGTGGAAAACGCCAGCGACGACTTGCCCGAACCGGACACGCCGGTGAACACCACCAGCGCATCGCGGGGGATGTCGACGTCGACGTTCTTCAGATTGTGCTCACGGGCGCCACGCACCCGAACCATACCGGCGGGTGCTTTGGAGGTGCGTTTGGAAGTCATCAGCCTGCCTTGGTGAGGGAGTTTTCAGCTCAGTCGTTAAGCACCGCACGAATCATCTGCAATAGCGCTTCGGGGCCATAGGGTTTGCCCAGCAAATGTGTGTCGGGGCTGAGTTGGTGATTGCGCGAAATGATGTCTCGGGTGTGCCCGGAGGTGAACAGCACTGCCACCTGTGGTGCCTGCACCTTGGCCCATGCGGCCAGATCGGAACTCTTGATCAGCCCCGGCATGACCACGTCGGTGAAAATCAGATCGACATCGACGCCCTCCAGCAGCATCTGCATGGCCGCATCGCCGTTGCCTGCGGTCAACACCCGGTAACCTTCTTCACGCAACAACTCGACGGCCGAGGTGCGCACCGCGTCGTTGTCCTCGACCACCAGAATCGTCTCGTGACCACCTCTCTGATGATTGTCGATGCTCGGTGTCTCTTCGCGGATCGGCCGCAGGCTGCGCGGGAAATACAGCTGCACCCGCGTGCCCTCGCCGAGCGTACTGTCGATCTCGACGTGCCCGCCACTTTGTTTGACGAAACCAAACACCATGCTCAGGCCCAGCCCGGTGCCCTGGCCGTCGGCCTTGGTGGTGAAGAACGGTTCAAACACCTGCTCCAGCATCTGCGGCGGAATGCCTGGACCGGTATCGCTGACCGCCACCCGCACGAAATCGCCTGCGCAGATGCCTTTACCGGCGCAAAACGTGCTGTCGAGTCGGGTATTGAGGGCGCTGAGGACAATGGTGCCCTCACCCTGCATCGCGTCCCGGGCGTTGATCGCCAGGTTGAGAATCGCGTTTTCCAGTTGATTGCGGTCGACGTTGATGTGCCACGGTTCTTGCGGCAACTGCATATCGATCTGAATGGTTTCGCCCAACGCCCGTTGCAATAACTCGCCCACGCCGTCGAAGATCTGCTGCGGTTTGCACACTGCCGGTGATAGCGGCTGACGCCGGGCAAACGCAAGCAATTGCGAGGACAGCTTGGCACCGCGCTCGACTGCCGCCAGCGAGGCACTGACGCGCCGTTGCACGTTGGCATTGTCCGGTTCATGGCGTGCCAGCAAGTGCAGGTTGCCGGCGATCACTTGCAACAGGTTATTGAAGTCATGGGCCACGCCGCCAGTCAGTCCGCCGATCGCTTCGAGCTTCTGCGACTGACGCAATTGCTCCTCGGCGGCCAGCCGCGCCCCCACTTCACTGGCCACCCGTTGTTCAAGGTTGCGGGTGAATTTGAGCAGGGACTCTTCGGCGATCTTTCGCTCGTGGATGTCGATCAACACACCGGGGAAACGAAACGGTTCGCCCTGTTCATTGAACTCGCAGGCACCGCTGGCCAATACCCATAGATAACTGCCATCGCTGCGCTGTACACGGTATTCGGCGTTGTAGGGCTCACCGGTCTGCATTGAATGGACGACCCGCTCCTTCACCCAGGGCAAGTCATCGGGGTGGATGCGCGAGCGAGCGACGTCTTGCGCCAGGTTGCTCAGATCCTGGTTCGGTGGATAAGAGAACGTCCGGGCGAAACGTTCGTCTGCCGACATCGTGTCGCTTTTCACATCCCAGACAAACGAGCCGAGCAAGGCGCCGGCATTCAATGCCAGACGCACCCGTTCGTTATCGGCGCGGTAGGCATCTTCGGCGGCCTGACGCAGCTGTTCGGCAACCACCCGTTCAGTGGTTTCCACCACCGTCGCCATCACACCGGCAGGCGCGCCCGTGTCGTCGGGTACGGGGTTGTAATACAGATCCATCCAGACGTCTTCGGGCACGCCATCGCGCAGTAATACCAGTTCCTTGTTGCGGTAAGACAAGGTGCCACCGGCCAGACACGTATCCACCACATGCCGGTTGAACTCGGCGACTTCCGGCCAGCCCAGTTCCACCGGTGAACCCAGCAGGTAGGGATGCCGGCCACCCGCGAACTCCGAATAACCGTCGTTGTAGATCATGTAGCCAGCGCGCCCCCACAGCATGACCATCGGCAACGGCGAAGCAAGCAGCATCTGCACGGCGCTGCGCAAGCTGGTGGGCCAGGTATCCAGCGGCCCCAGGTCAGTCTGGCTCCAGTCGAACGCACAAATGCGCCCGGCCATTTCGCCTTTCCAACCGTCACAACCGTGGCTATCGGATAAAAACTGCATCGGTTGACTCGGTGTCCTGTGCTGATTGCCCGATAAACCGCGACGCCGTAAGGACGCGATGCCCGTCTGTTTCGAGCATCGCCGAGCGTATTGGTTTCATTAGATGTATAGCCGATTTCAGACGCCGTTCAGGTTTAAACACCGATCAGATGTTTGAGCGGATGGTAGCCAGTTTTCATTTTGGCGGCGACGTCGAGAATGGCCTTCTCGATACCGTTCAGGTGCACGCAGGTCAGTTCGATGGCGGCGCTCTGATTGCCGGCCTCGATGTACTCGATCAAGCGCAGGTGCTCATTGTCGCGGCAGGCTTCGTGGCTGTCGTCATCCAGTGCGGCAATGTACAGCGAGGCGCGGGAAATCAGCTTCTGGAACCAGTCGAGCAGCACCGGATTATTCAGGCTGCGGGCAAGCTTGAGGTGGAACTCCCCGAGCAGGTAGATCAGTCGCTCGTGATCGCCGGCCTCATGGGCTTGATCTTCCAGCAGCAAGTGTTCGCGCAGGACCTGCATGGCGGCGATGTCTTTGCGTCGGCATAGCTCGGTGACAATGCCGATCTCGATCAGGCGCCGGGTTTCAAACAGCGAACGAATCTCTTCGTTACTGGGCAACGAAACCGATGCGCCTTTATTGGGCTCGGTAGTCACCAGTCCGTCGGCCTCCAAATGCTTGAGCGCAGCGCGCACCGACGTGCGGCTGACATTAAACAACTCCGCCAGCGAAGCCTCGCCCAGTTTCATCCCCGGACGCAGCGAACGCTTGCTGATCGCCTCGTAAACCCCTTGGTAGACGCGGTCGACGGTGGTTTCCGGTTTCTTCTCGGTCACTCGAAAGCTCCTTCCGTGCTGGCAACGTTGCCATGGCGCATGAACTGTCGCGCAGGATATCGCCTTCGGCCGCAAGATGCAGGGTCTTGATTGCAAGTCGATATCGAAGAAAGTCGAGAAGTGTTCAGGCAAAAAAAATCGCAGCCTGTTGCCGCTTCTCGCAAATGTATTTACAAGAAGCGACCGCAGGCTGCGATCGTTTTATCTTCGCTGTCAGTCCGTGCCGTATTTAGGCGAACGTGGCCCGTACAGCAGGCCCGCCGGATGTCCGGCCGACAACAGACGATTACTGGCGACACCGGCAATCGGATAACCGGCGTCGGTAGAACTGTTGATGATCTGCTTCACCGCTGCGGTAATCAGCATGCCAACCAGGCCACCCGCGTTACCGTTGTTACCCTCTTCACTCGAGGCCCGCGCCGAACCGGTCCACAGCGTGGTGCCGGATTTCAGATCGACCAGTCTGGCGGTAGCGGTCACTGCGGTTTCGCTGCTGATCACCATGTAACGCATACCGTACTCGGTCACGGTGATGTACAGCGCCGCATCCGCGCCGAAGATTTCCTTCAGTTTGTCGGGCGGTGCCTGATGGATATCATCCGGCGTGGTCAGGCCGTTCTGGCGGAACGTCTCGTCAACCAGCGCGATCGGCAGCACGTAATAACCGGCCTCGGCCAGCGGAAACGTCACTTGCGACAACAGGCTGTAGGAGGCCTTGACGTCCGGCGAGGTGTTCAGCGGCGGCAGCACCAGAATGGTCTTCGGACGCGCTTGCTTATACGCCGAGTAATCCACGGTCTTGGGTTTTACGCAGCCACCCAGAAGGGTCAGTGCCAGCACGCCCACCAGCAGTTTCACTGCACGCGGGATCATTTGGCGTCTCCGGTCTTGGCGTTTTTAAGCAGGAAATCCATGTACGTGCCGGACTCGGGAAACAGGGTCTTTTCGGTACGGAACTGCTGCACCATCTGATCGTCCTTACCCATGCTCAGGTACAGCAGACCGAGGTGCGCGTGGTAACCCGGTGGTACGGCCTTACCCGTGGAGCGGATCTTCTGCAGGTCGGCTTCCAGTGCTTCAGCCTGGGCTTCTTTCGGTGTTTCGCTTTTGAAATACTCGTAGACCTGGGGTTCGTAGCCTTCCCACTGGTACAGGGTTTGCGGGCCGGCGCAACCCGCCAGCAAGGCGCTGGCGGCCAGCGTCAGGGTTATCAGCGACCGCGACAGAGTCAAATTCATGGGTTGTTGCTCCTTGCAATGGGCGTCGATCAGTTGCCCGGTTTCCAGGCACCGGCGTTCATGCCATCAACCAGGCGATTGATCGCCTCGCGCATGGCCAGATCCAGGACTTTGCCGTTGAGGGTGGAGTCGTAGGCAGCGGTGCCGCCGAAGCCGATGATTTCGCGATTGGACAAGGCGTATTCGCCGGCGCCCTGGGTCGAATACACCACTTCCGAAGTGCTGATGTTGACGATGTTCAGGTTGACCTTGGCGTAGGCCACTTGAGTTTTGCCGCGACCAAGAATGCCGAACAACTGGTGGTCGCCGGTCTCTTTGCGGCCAAACTCGGTGACATCACCGGTGACCACATAATCAGCGCCCTTGAGGCGTTGGGCCTGGCCCTTGATCGCCGCTTCCTGCTGGATTTCGCCCATGTTGTCGCGATCCAGCACGGAGAAACGGTTGGTCTGCTGCAAGTGCGTGATCAGGATGGTCTTGGCCTGACCACCGAGACGGTCGACGCCGTCGGAGAAGATCCCGCGCATATAGCTGGAGCGGTTATCGAACTTGCCCACGGCCATCGGCACGCGAACGCCAGTCCAGACTTGCGTGGCGCTTTCAACCTTGGCCACCGGCAGCGCGCGGGAGCTTTCGGTCGCGCAACCGGCGAGCGTGCCGGCGATTGTGCCCAGCACGGCAATCGCAACGCCTGAGACCAGCATCCGGGAGATCATTCTCACTGAGTATTTCCTTCTTGAAAAACGGGGGTGTCCCGGCACAGCAACGCGGTGGGGAGCGGAAAAGGGGCGGCATTATGACAAAGTGCCATCATTGATGACAGGTTTTTTTTGACGCCAATGGATTGGCTGCTCTGGGAACGATCAGACAGAGAATTTTGTGGTGTCAGTGGAAATCGCGGCTCTGCACGCGGATGCCGTTGAGCAGCGGACTCAGGTCGCTCAGGCGGCCGGCGATCAAGTGGCGTACGTCGCCCTCGCGCTCCCAGCGGCCATCGACCTTGAGCAATTGCGAGCCGACCAGTACCTGGCGCTGACGCTCGGCCAGGTCGCGCCAGACCACCACATTGACGTTGCCGAACTCGTCTTCCAGGGTGACAAACGTCACGCCGCTGGCAGTACCCGGTCGTTGCCGGCCCGTCACCAGCCCGGCAATGCTGACCGGGCGACCATGCTCAACGTCGAGCAACTCTTTTGAACTGCGGCAACGCCGCGCCTTCAGTTCGTCGCGCAACAACGCCAACGGATGCGGCCCCAGGGTGGTGCCGACCGTCGTGTAATCGGCGTGCAGATCTTCACCGACACTGGGCTTGGGTAGCACCGCGTCAGGCTCTTCCTGACTCGGCAACCCGGCAAACAAACCCAGCTGTTTCTGCACCCCCGCCACCTCCCAGCGCGCCCGATGCCGATGACCGGCCAGGCCGCGCAACGCTCCGGAATCTGCCAGCAGCGCCTGCGCCCGACTGTCGAGTGCGGCCCGCTCGCCCAAATCGGCAACATCGGCAAATGCCCCGCGCATCCGCGCCGCTTCAATGCGTCGGGCATCGTCCTCGCGAAAACCCTTGATCATGCGCAGCCCCATGCGAATCGCCGGTTGTGCGCCGCTGATCGGTTCCAGGCTGCAATCCCAGTCACTGGCGCGCACGTCCACCGGGCGGATCTGCAGCTGATGCCGACGGGCGTCCTGAAGAATCTGGTCGGGGCTGTAGAAGCCCATCGGCCAACTGTTGATCAGCGCACAAGCGAACGCCGCCGGTTCGTGACACTTGAGCCAGCAACTGGCGTAGGTCAGCAAGGCGAAACTGGCCGCGTGGGATTCGGGAAAACCGTAGCTGCCGAAGCCTTTGATCTGCTCGAAAATCTGCGCGGCGAACTCCGGCGTGTAGCCGTTTTTCTTCATGCCGGCGGCGAGTCGCTCCTTGTGCGGCTCAAGCCCGCCGTGGCGTTTCCACGCGGCCATGGAGCGGCGCAACTGATCGGCCTCGCCGGGGCTGTAGTCCGCGGCGACGATGGCGATCTGCATCACTTGTTCCTGAAACAGCGGCACGCCGAGGGTGCGTTTGAGCACCACTTCCAGTTCCGGTGACGGATAGGTTTCCGGCTCTTCCTTGTTCCGCCGGCGCAGGTACGGATGGACCATGCCGCCCTGAATCGGGCCCGGCCGGACGATGGCCACCTCAATCACCAGATCGTAGAACTTCGCCGGTCGCAGGCGCGGCAGCATCGACATCTGTGCGCGGGACTCGATCTGGAACACGCCGATGGTGTCGGCGCGGCTGATCATCTCGTAGGTCGGTTTGTCTTCGGCAGGGATCGTCGCCAGTGTCAGATCCAGATGGCGATGACGGCGCAGCAGATCGAAACAGCGGCGAATCGCGCTGAGCATGCCCAGCGCGAGGATGTCGACCTTAAGCAACCCGACCGCGTCTAGGTCGTCCTTGTCCCACTGAATGATCGTGCGGTCGGCCATGGCGGCGTTTTCCACCGGCACCAGACTGTCCAGCGGTTGCTCGGAAATCACAAAACCACCGGGGTGCTGCGACAGGTGCCGGGGGAAACCGATCAGTTGCCCGGTCAGGCTCAACACCCGGCGCAGCACCGGGCTGTCGGGATCGAATCCGCCCTCAAGCAGGCGTGCCACTGGCGGTGTTTCATCGCTCCAATGGCCGCAGCAATCGGCTAGCGCATTGATCTGATCCGGCGGCAGGCCCAACGCCTTGGCCACATCGCGTACCGCACCGGCGGCGTGATAAGTGCTGACCACCGCTGTCAGCGCCGCGCGATGGCGGCCGTAACGGCGAAACACGTATTGCAGGACTTCCTCGCGGCGTTCGTGCTCGAAGTCGACGTCGATATCCGGCGGCTCGTTGCGCTCTTTCGACATGAAGCGTTCGAACAGCAACGTGGTGCGATCCGGGTCGATTTCGGTGATGCCCAAGGCAAAGCACACCGCCGAGTTGGCCGCCGAACCACGGCCCTGACAGAGAATGTGCTGCTCGCGAGCGAAGCGCACCACGTCATGCACGGTGAGGAAGTAGCTTTCGTAGCCGAGTTCGGCGATCAACTCCAGCTCATCGTCGATCTGCTTGAGCACTTTCGCCTGTGGCCCTTTCGGCCAGCGCCAGGCGATGCCTTCTTCGGTCAGGTGGCGCAACCAGGAACTGGCGCAGTGCCCGTCCGGCACCAGCTCTTTGGGATATTGATAACGCAACTGGCCCAGATCAAAGGTGCAGCGCCGGGCCAGACTCACCGACGCCTCCAGCAAGGCCGGCGGATACAGTTCGCGCAACACCTCGACACTGCGCAAATGCCGCTCGCCATTGGGGTGCAGGCGCAATCCGGCTTCCGCCACCGGGACGTGATGACGAATCGCAGTCATGGTGTCCTGCAAGGCGCGTCGGCCTCGGGCATGCATGTGTACATCACCACTGGCCACGGCAGGAATCCCCAACTCACCCGCCAGACTCGATAACGCCGCCAGCCGCCGCTGATCGTCCTGCCCGCGATGTAACTGCACCGCCAGCCACAGCCGTTCGCCGAAGGTTTGTTTCAGCCAACGGCCCTCTTGCACGTCATCAACCGAGTCCGGCACCCACAACACCAACAACCCGGGCAGCGCTTCGTTGAAGTCCTCGCGCAGCACCTGATACTGGCCCTTTTGCGTGCGCCGCCGGGCGCGGGTGATCAAGCCGCACAGCGCCTGATACCCCTCAAGGTTCTCCACCAGCAGCACCAGTTTCGGGCCGTTGTCGATGCGAATCTCGCTGCCGATAATCAGCGGCAATTCAACGGATTTCGCCGCTTGCCAGGCCCGGACAATCCCCGCCAGCGTGCATTCGTCGGTGATCGCCAGCGCCTGATAGCCGTGCTTTTTCGCCCGCTGGAACAACTCCAGCGCACTGGACGCACCGCGCTGGAAACTGAAGTTCGACAGGCAATGCAGTTCGGCGTAGCCATCGTTCATCCGAACCAGCCCTGCAGCCACAGCGGACCGCCCTCGCCCACCGCCCGATAGGCCCAGCCTTGCTGACCGGCGCGGTTCTGGATCAGGTAGTAATCGCGGCGCACATCGTCACCGTCCCACCAGCCGGATTCGATGCGCTCAGGGCCCATGAGGATGCGTGCCGAACCTTGCGCCACGCTCTGCGGTTCACCGAGCAACCAGCCCGGGCGGTAGACACTCGGCAAACCGGCGCAACGTTGTTTGTCGACGCCGTTCTGCCACGCGCACTCGGGCCGATGATCGGCCTGAAAGCGCAGGCCTTGCACGGCGTCATCGCCCAGCCGTGCGCGCAGGCGTTCGCGCAATTGCTCCCAAGGCAAGGTCTGCTGCGGACGGTCATCGAACAGTTCCTGAAACTGCGGCACAAAACTCGGCAAATCTTCGGCACGCAAACGGAAACCGCGCACTGGCGCCTCAACCTGCACCTGTTCCAGCCTTCCACGGGCCAGTTCGAAGAGCATCGCCGGGTCGCGTTCGGCGCTGAGCAGGCCGACCTTGATCAAGGTGTCCGGCAACCCGGCGTGTTCCAGATGCAGGTCGAAACGCTGCACGCCGCTGTCGCGCCCACACAGAAACGCCGACAGATCGCCGGTCAAGCGTCGTAAAGGGAACAGCAGCGCCTGATGGGATTGCACATCGAAATTGAGCTCGATGCGCACATCGAAACGATCCGGCGGCAGGTAGAACGCCAGCGCCAGCGGCCGCGCGCCAAACAAGGTGTCGAGATGTTTGAGCATCGGCGCTTCGAAGCGTCGGGCCAGTGCCTGACGCGGCAGGCTCTGCACCTGACTCAGGTTGCGCAGGCCCATGCGCGACAATGCTGTGGCCACGCCCGGCTCCAGACCGACCCGGTCGATGGGCAATTGCCCTAGATGATGCTGCAAGGCTTCGCCGTCCGGCACCACCAGTCCGTCATAGGCGTTGGCCAGAATGCGTGCCGCCACCGGGTTGGGTGCAGCGACGATGCGATGACGGAAACCCAGATCGGTCAGTTCCTTGCGCAACCGCGCTTCGAACTGCGCCCAGGAACCGAACAGGCCCAGGCTCGATTCGATCTCGAACACCACGGTGCGCGGGTAATGCACGCTGACCTGCGCGCTGAAGCGGTAGGCCCATGCGGCCAGAAACTGCTGCCAGTGTTCGACCTCGGCCACTTCATAATCGGCGGTGGCAAAACCTTTGCTCAGGGCTTGCGCAGCGGTCATCGACTGGCCGGGACGCAAGCCGAGTTTGCGCGCTGCCGGGTTGACCGCTTGCAGCACCCGGCGCTGGGCCGGGCCGCTGAGCAACACCAACGGCTCATCGGGATCGGGCCGCTGACGCAAGACGGCGTCGAGGGCCAATTGCGGGAACAGAATACACACCCAGCGCATGACGACCTCAATGCCCCACGGCAAAGGCAATCGGCGCCGCGCGAGCCAGTCCGCCACGGCACTTGAGTACACGCAATTGGGCCGGTTTTGCGTCGATGGCGATGCGCAACGCTGCCGGTGACGGATTGATCGCTTCGCTTAAGGGGCGCCACGCAAAGGCCAGGGTCTGGCCGGTTTCCGCCGCCACCTGCAAACGCCGCAACGCGCGGTCATCAGCCTTGTGCGGCCAGCACAGCACCGCGCCGCAACTGCCTGAACGCAGGCATTGTTCCGCCGCCCACAAGGCATCGCGTTCACTGGCCTGAATCACCGACAACTGACGCAGGTCGACCCCGGCGTTCTCCCACGCCTGCGGGTACGGCATGAAAGGTGGCGCTATCAGCACGATGCGCTCACCCGCCGCCGACAACCGCGCCAGCGTCGGCCACACCAGTTGCAGCTCACCGACACCGGGGCCGGCCAAGAGAATTTCGCTCAATGCCGCTTCCGGCCAGCCACCGCTGGGCAATGCTGCATCCAGCGCGGCATGCCCGGTCGGTTGTGGGCTGGCGGCCGGTGGCGCAGGACGGCCCTTCCAGACCTGGCCGCCATTGAACAGGGTATCCAACGCAACGACGGCGCCCATCAGCCTTGCCTCACCAGACCGCAGAACACCCCTTCGATGGCCAGATCCTGATCGTCACGCACGATAATCGGCTGATACGCCGGGTTGCGCGGTAACAGCCGCACCACATCGCCGACGCGCTCGAAACGCTTGATGGTGACTTCACCGTCGAGCCGCGCCACGACGATCTGGCCGTTGAGCGCCTCGGGATTACGCCGCACACCGACCAGATCACCATCGAGAATGCCGTCCTCGATCATCGAGTCGCCTTGCACCCGCAGCATGTAATCAGGAGTGCGGGAGAACAGCGCCGGGTCGAGCATCAGGCGGTTATGAATGTCGGCATCAGCACCAATCGGCGCACCGGCGGCAACCCGGCCAAGTACAGGAATCTCCAGCAACTCCGCACGTGCCGGTTGCCCGAGCAAGCGAATGCCCCGGGCCTGATGCGGGTTGACCTCGATAAAACCGGCTTCGGTGAGCGCCAGCACATGCTTGCGCGCCACGCTGCGCGAGGCAAAACCAAAAGCCTCGCTGATTTCAGCGAGGCTTGGAGGCTGACCGTGTTCGGCGATGCGTTCGCGGATAAAGGTCAGGATGGCGGTACGGCGGGGAGTCAGGTTCGTCATGGAGTACATTTGTACTCCTGTAGGATTTTCCTGACAAGCACCGCCAGTCAGCTCAAACCACGCTCGGCCAGAAACCCTGCGATGTAATCGATAAACGCCACGACTTTCGCCGTGGCGCGCCGATGGCTCGGGTACACCGCGAGAATGTGCGGGCCGAAGCTGTCCGGGTCGATCTCGTAGTCAGCCATGACCCGCACCAGTCGCCCGTCAGCGATAAACGGCGCAGCGCTCCACAACGGTGTATGCAGTAAACCGCGCCCGGCCAAAGCGCTGGCCAGCAGCAAGTCGTAATTGTCACTGCGCAAGCGTGGCGTTGCCGGTTGCGGCAGGCTCAGGCGCTGACCGTCACGCTCGGCCCACCAGAATTCACGGCTGAGCAACGGGTGCCGGTACAGCAGCCATTCATGCTGATCAAGGGTTTGCGGATTCACCGGCAAGCCCTTGCGCGCCAGATACTCAGGGCTGCCGCACAGGGCCAGGCGATTGCTGCCGACCACCCGCGCGATCAGCCCCGGCAAGTCATCGTGACCTTCGCGCAAGGCCAGGTCGTAGCCGCTTTCCAGCAGATTGACGAACTCGTCGCACAGATCCACTTGCAGGCTGATCTGCGGGTATTGCTGCAAAAAGCCGTCGCACACTTGATCGAGAAACGCCCGCCCGTACGCCAGCGGCGCGGTGATTTTCAGGCTGCCGCGCAAACCGTGCTGCAGTTGCTCGATTTCCTCGCTGGCCTCTTCCAGGCGCTGCAGCACCAAGCGTGCGGTTTCCAGATACACCCGGCCGATTTCGGTGAGCAAAATCCGCCGGGTACTGCGCTCAAACAGCCGCGCCCCGAGTTCGGCTTCCAGGTGGTTGACCGCTTTGGTCAGCGCCGACGGCGTCTTGCCTAGTTGCTCGGCGGCGCGGCTGAAACTGCCGAGTTGCGCGGTGACCACAAACATTTTCAATGCACCCAACTTGTCCATGCTTTTTCCATTCAGGCAAAAACGTTTTTCGTGAGGGAGGCGTTCTGTCGGTCGTTGCCAGCCACTAATCTGGCCATCAGACGCAATAACAAGGAAATCTTCAATGAAAAGATTCATCCCGAATCTGCTTGTCGCTGCAGTAAGTTTTGCCTCGATGGAAGCCATGGCCGCTGCCGATCTGGTGTTGGTCAATGGCAAGATTTTCACCGCCGACCGCGCTCAACCCAAGGTGCAGGCGCTGGCCGTAGAGAACGGCAAAGTGTTGAAAGTCGGCACGGATACACAGATCAAAGCGCTGATCGAACCCGGCACAAAAGTTATCGATCTAGGCGGCAAAGCGCTGATGCCCGGTCTGATCGATAGCCATTCCCACGCGATTTTCGGTGGTCTGGAAATGGTCTCGGCGAACATGGAAGACGAAGTCGTTGCCCTCGACGAACTGGAAAAAAAACTGCGCACCTGGCGAGACGACGGCACGGCCAGGCATGGCGATGTGCTGAGCATTGCCGGCATGAGTTCGAAGTATTGGGCGCAGGCTGAAGCCTTGGGCAAAACCTTCAACAACGGTGAATGGACCAACGTGCCGGTGGTGTTCACCGGCAGCGACCACCACACCGCGTGGGCCAACAACGTGATGCTCAAACGCGCAGGTATCGACGCCGCGCTGCTGAAAAGCCTGCCAGACGCGGAAAAAGATACGATCGGCAAACTGGCCAACGGCGAACCCAACGGTTTTCTGGTCGATGCCGGTTGGGATCGGGTCGCCTCGAAAATGCCGGTGCCAAGCGCCGCCGCCATGCTCAACGCGGCGAAGTCCGCCGTGCGCTACAACAACAGCCTCGGCATTACGGCGTGGATGGACCCCGCCGCCAACGCCGCACCGGGCGAGCCGGTATTCGCCCTCAAACCCACCGAGAAAACCGTCGGTGTGCTGCCGGCCTATAAGGCGCTGGCAGAAAGCGGCGACATGAGCGTGCACGTCGCCGCGCTGCTGGTGGCCAATTCGAAAAGCGTACCTGCCGATCTCGATACCCTCGACAAGGTTCGCCAGCAGTTTCAGGGCATCCCCAACCTCACCCTGCCCGGCATCAAAATCTTCGCTGACGGGGTGATCGAATACCCGGCGCAAAGTGCGGCGATGATCGACCCGTACAGCAACTCGCACAAACAGGGCGAATTGCTGATCGACCCGCAGCATTTCGGCGCATTGGTCAGCGCCATTGATCAACGCGGTTGGCTAGTGCACATCCACGCTATCGGCGACCGTGCGGTGCGCGAAGCGTTGAACGGCATCGCCCAGGCGCGCCAGGATCGGCAAAGCGGCGTGACGCACTCGATCACTCACTTGCAAATGGTCAACCCGAAAGAATTCGCCCGTTTCAAACCACTGAACGTGATCGCCTCGATGCAGCTGCTGTGGGCCAGTGCCGACGATTACACCACCGACATGATCAAGCCCTACGTCAGCGCACTCGCCTTCCGTTATCAATACCCGGCGCACTCGCTGCTCAAACAGGGCGCGACGATTGCCGGCGCCAGTGACTGGCCGGTGTCGTCAGCGAACCCGTTCAACGCCATGGCCCAGGCCATCACCCGCGCCGGCCCGCTGGGCGTGCTCAATGCCGAGGAGCGTCTGGACCGCGAAACCATGTTCTACGCCTACACCGCCAACGCCGCGCGAACCATTGGCCTGGACAAGCAGATCGGTTCGCTGACGCCGGGCAAACAGGCGGATTTCATCGTCCTTGATCGCGACGTGTTCAGCGTCGACGACAAAGCCCTGCATGACACCCAGGTCCTGCAAACCTGGTTCGGCGGCCGTCAGGTCTACACCGCCGCTCAATAACAACACCGCCCCTCCCTGTAGGAGCAGCCTTCGGCAGCTCCTACAGGTTTCTCTTTCTGCCCCCATAACAATCACAACATCGGGACTTCACATGAAAGCCTTGCCCCTGTTCGCCCTGAGTTCCTTGAGCCTGCTGCCTTTAAGCAGCCACGCGGTCCCCTTGAACGACGACTTCGCCGTGCTGGTGGATTTGACTGTGGCCAGCGATTACCGCACTCGCGGCATCTCGCAGACCCAGAACGACCCCGCCGTGCAGGCCGGTTTGACCCTCGCCCACAGCAGCGGTTTGTACCTCGGCGCCTGGAGTTCCAACGTCGATTTCGGCGGCGGCCTGAAAACCCGTCAGGAAGTCGATTACTACGCCGGTTGGCTGTGGCAGGCGACCGAAGAGGTCAGCCTGGATCTGGGCTATCTCAAATACGCCTATCCCGGGGAAAGTCAGTTCAACCAGAGTGAGGTGTACGGGATTCTCGGTGTGTACGGGGTGAAATTTGCGGCGTATCACTCAAGCGATGCGCCCGGCATCGATAGCCAGCAGAGTTCGCTTTACAGCTACGTCAGCTATGAAACCGAACTGCCGTTCGATTCGGGCCTGAAGTTGCGTTATGGCCATATGGATTTCAAGGATCCGCATGTGTATTCGGCCTCCGGGCATGGCGAAGCGTCGTACCGCGAATGGGAAGTGAAAGTCACCCACAATCTGGCCGGAGTGCTGCTGGGTTTGAGCTACATCGACACCGATCTGTCGCAAACCCAGTGCTTGAGCAACTGGGGATTCAAGGACGTGTGCACCGCGACTGTGGTTGCCAGCGTCAGTAAATCTTTCTGACACACCACACTCCTACATTGGGCTTTTGGTGGGTTCAGGAAGTGAGCTGTGCGAGATATTGCCACGGGTAGATCCCGCGTTGGTGGCCATCGCTGAACACCAGCTGCACGCCATAGCCTTGGGGATTGATTTCGATGAGGCGCACGCGTTCATCCACCAGCGGCGTCAAGCCGCGCAGACGAAAAGCGCGGCATTGCGAGCAGGGGCATTGGCGGCGCAGTTCGGCGTGATCGAGCACCGATTCGCTGCCATCAGGCCAGCTTAGTCGAAGGGTCTGCTCACTCTGCGAGTTGCCGACTGACAGCGGGTTCATTGCAGCTGACTCAGGGCTATCCGCACCGCTTTGCGCACTTCCGGATCACCATCGTCCTGCGCGGCCTGCAACGCCGCCACTGCACCGCGATCATTCAACTCGCCCAAGGCCAACGCGGCTTCCTTGCGCAGGTTGCTGATGCGGTGCCCAAGGGTTTCGATCAAGGCGTCGAGCGCAGGAGCGAAACGCAAGCGACCTAGGCTGCGGGTGGCGCGCAGGCGAACTTGCCAGTAATCGTCGCCCAGCGCTTCGATCAATGCCGGGCCGGCGTCGATGTGACCGACTTTGCCCAACGTAGTCGCCGCTTCCTCGCGCACTTGCCAGGCGTCGTCCTGCAAGGCTTGGCGCAGGGCCGGCAGCACATCGGCGCCAGAGGCCAGACCGAGAGCGCCGGTGGCGGCGCGGCGCACCTCGATGTCAGGGTCAGCGCTGGCCAGTCGCGCCAATGCCGCCAGTGCGTCGAGTTGTTTGAGCCAGCCGAGCACGCCCACGGCTTCGCGGCGTACATGGGCGTCGGCATCCTGCAGTGCGGCGACTGCAGCGGGCGCGGCAGCGACAAAACGCAACTCACGTAAAGCACGGAACGCGGCGATCCGTACACTGACTTCAGCGTGATCAGTCCACGGCAGAATCACCCGCCCGGCGGCTTCGGTCTTGAGCAGGCTGAGGCTCTGTGCGGCGGCAGATTGCACGGCTGGCGACGAGTCGGTCAGGGCCTGACACAGTGCCGCTACCACCGGCTCATCTTCCCGTGCCTCCAACAACCGCGCGGCTTCAGCGCGGACTTCTTCTGCGGGATCATGCCCGAGGCGTTCTACCAGCCACAACAAGCCATCGGGTTCTTCGAGATCGGCCAGATCGATCAGGGCAATGCGCCGCACGCCAGCGTCTTCAGCGGTCAGTCGTGGTTGCAGGTCGAGAATGTCTTGGTTATCGGTCACAGCAAAAATAGAGGTCATAGGGCAAATCGCGGCAAAGGGTTTTCGGGAGGCAGGCCGAGCGGATTGAGGCGCGGCAGCGGTCGGTCGTTGTCGTGGCGTAACAGGTCGAGACAGTGGCGCTTCAGACGCGAGAATTCATGGCTGGTGACCAGCTCAGTAGTGCGCGGACGCGGGAAATCCAGGCGCAGATCTTCGATGATTTGCCCCGGCCGCGCGCTCATCACCAGCAAACGGTCGGCAAGAAACAGCGCCTCGTCGATGTCGTGGGTGACGAACACCACGGTGGTGCGGATGCGCGTCCAGATGTCCAGCAACAGTTCCTGCATGTTCAGCCGGGTCAAGGCGTCCAGCGCGCCGAACGGCTCGTCCATCAGCAACAGCCGTGGACGATTGACCAGCACCCGGGCGATCTCCACCCGTTGCTGCATGCCGCCGGAGAGTTGGTCGGGCCAGCGTTCGGCGAAACCGTCGAGGCCCACCAGTTTGAGAATTTCGTCGGCGGCGCGATGACGTTCAGCCTTGCCGATGCCCTGCATCTTCAGGCCGAAGGCGACGTTTTCGCGCACCGTGCGCCACGGGAACAGCGTGTGATGCTGGAACACCATGCCGCGCTGCGGCGACGGGCCGGACACCTCGGCGCCATCGACTTTGAGGCTACCGGCATGCGCGTTCAAGTGCCCGGCCAAGGCGCCGAGCAAGGTCGATTTGCCGCAACCGGACGGGCCGAGAATGCACACGAACTGGCCGGATTCGATCTGGCAATCGAGGCCCTGCACCGCTTCAAACGCGTGCCGACCTTCGCCGAGGACGATGGACAACTTGCGGATATCAATCCGCCCTTCCGGGGTTTGCATCATGCTCATCAGGCTTTACCTCGTGGACGATGCCAAGGCGTGAACAACCCGCCCAGACGCTTGAT
Organism: Pseudomonas sp. LBUM1652; assembly: GCF_059716105.1. Classification (NCBI taxonomy): domain Bacteria; kingdom Pseudomonadati; phylum Pseudomonadota; class Gammaproteobacteria; order Pseudomonadales; family Pseudomonadaceae; genus Pseudomonas; species Pseudomonas sp. LBUM1652. The sequence goes on from NZ_CP166804.1 coordinate 3,560,009, forward strand.
CAACAAACTGCTGCCCATACCCAGTACGCCGATCAGCAACATGCCGACGACAATGTCGGCGTAGTTCTGAATGGTGTAGGACTCCCAGGTGTAGTAACCGATGCCGAACTGGCCAGAGATCATTTCCGCGGTCACCAGACAGAACCATGAGGTGCCCATGCCGATCGCCAATCCCGTGATGATGCTCGGCGCGGCGCCGGGCAGGATCACTTCCAGCAGAATCGCCCGGCGCCCTGCTCCGAGGCTTTTTGCCGAAGCGATCAGGCGTGGATCGACGCCTTCGACGCCGTGCACGGTGTTGAGCAGGATCGGGAACAACGCGCCGGTGAAGGTGATGAAGACCATCGACAACTCCGAGGACGGGAACATCAGGATCGCCAATGGAATCCATGCCACGGCCGGGATCGGGCGCAGGACTTCCAGCGGTGGCAGCAGCAGGTCTTCAGCCCATTTAGAACGGCCGATGGCCAGGCCCAATGCGATGCCGACGACCAGTGCAGCGAGGTAGCCGGCGAAGACGCGGCTGAGGCTGGCGGTCAGGTGTTGCAGGAGCTTGCCGGAGTCGCCCAGACCGAGTGCGGCTTCGATGACCGCCAATGGCGTAGGCACATTGGCGAAGGTGACGAGGCCGAGGTTCCAGTGGTGGCTGGCGGCGAGTTGCCAGAATAGAAGGCAGAGCAGCAGTGAGGCGGATCTTGATGTCCAGCGCAAGGCGGAAGGTGTTTTCATGGAGCGGGTTTCCAGTTCCGGATCTGTGTGACGGCTAAGATTTACCCCCTCACCCCAGCCCTCTCCCCCAAGGGGGCGAGGGGGAAAGGGAGCCGATTTTGTGTGTTTCAAAACCTGAGTTCGGCTCGGTATTCCAGGTCGGCGTATCTCGCCCAAACATCCCGGTCAGTCCCCTCTCCCTCCGGGAGAGGGTTAGGGTGAGGGGCTCTTGATCTGCCCTTAACGAGCGACCACAGCCTGTGCCGTGGCATCGGTAAAGTCGAAAACCTTCCCCCCCTGCGCCGCCGCAAATTGCTGGGCCTGGCCCTTGAGCAGGAATGCACTCAAACGCCCCTTGGCATCACTGGCAAACCACGCCTGATCCGCCAGCAACTTGATCCCGCTGTCGCTGGCCTGGGCATACACCGCACGGATGCTTTTACCGTCCTGCTTCAAACCGGCCAATGCGCTGAACGCCGCTTGCGCCGAGGCGTACTGGCGCACTTTGTCTTCACCGCGCACCCAGATTTCGGCGACGTGGCGCAAGTCCGTGATGGCTTTACCGCTGGCGGAATCAACAGTCTTGAGCGGCGTCTGCGCGTAGTTGGCGAGTTGCGCGGTGTAATCCAGGTTCGAAGCCTTGAATGCGGCGCGGATGTACTGGTCGTCGATGAAGTTGTTCAGATCGAGTCCACGATCAGCCTTTTTCAGCAGTTTCAATGTGTCGATGGCCGTTCCGACTGCCTGGCGATATTCCGGCTTCCAGCTCAGATCTCGGGTCTGCACACCGAGCGGACCGTGGAACAGGTAATTGACCTCGGCATCGACGCCAGTGACTTTGGCGATCAGCTCGCTGTACCTCTCAGGCTCGGCGGCCAGCAACTGATTGGCCTCGATGCTTGCGCGCAGATAAGCGACGACGATTTCCGGGTACTTTTTCGCGTACGCCTGATCGACCAGAGCACCGTGAAAGGTCGGCGAATTCGCTTGGGCGCCGTCATAGATCTTGCGAGCGAAACCACGGCTGGGGAACAGTTCGGCGAACGGCACAAAATCAGCATGGGCGTCGATCTTGCCGGCCTGCAACGCGGAGCCGGCGACTTCTGGCGGCTGAGCGATGATGTTCACGTCTTTGAGTGGGTCCCAGCCCTGCTCCGCCACCGCACGCAGCAACATACCGTGCGCCGTGGAAGCGAACGGCACGGAGATGGTCTTGCCCTTGAGTTCGCTCAGCGACTGCACGCCCGACGCGCTCGGCACGACGATGCCGTTGCCGCTGCCCTTGGTGCTGCCCGACAACACGCTGATGAACAGGCTGTGCTTGCCGGCGGTTTCGAATGCCACGCCATTGAACGCACCGGGGAAATCGGCCATGGCGCCAAAGTCGAGTTTGCCGGCGACCATTTCGTTGGTCAGCGGTGCGCCGCTGGTGAAGTTCTTCCACTGCACGTCATATTTCGCGTCTTTGTAGGCGCCGTCGTGGGGCAGGTACTTGTCGAGCAGGCCGAGCTCACGAATCAACAGACCGCCGGCGGCGCAGTTGATGGTGGTGTCTTGGGTGCCGATAGCAATACGGATGGTTTCGGCCGAGGCCGAGAAGGTGAACGAGGCCAGTACGAGACCGGCGATTGCTGCACGCAACATGAGTGTTTCCCCTCGAATCATTTATAGGATGTTCGTCTCCGCCGCGATCAGGGCGCGGTGGGAAACGAGGGGTGTTTTTGAATCCAGCGTCCGGGGTTTCCGGATGGCTTTGTGTTCTCACAGTTCCAATGTGGGAGCGGGTTTCAACGCAGGAGATAAGGGATATCGACTTTCACCGCACCGGTCGGACAATCCTTCTCACACGGCATGCAGTACCAGCATTCATCGAACGCCATGTAGGCCTTTTGCGTGGCAGGGTTGATCGCCAGCAGATCCATCGGGCAGACGTCGACGCACACGGTGCAGCCCTTTTCGGCGATGCATTTGTCCTCGTCCACGGTGACGGGGGCGTTGGAGCGGAAGAAGATTTCCTGGGCTTGATAGGCCATGGTTCGGGTTCTCTATGGGTGATGCATCACGCGGCAAAAGCGCCGACCCGCAAGCGGTCGTAAGCCTGCATTTCTTCGGCATCGAGCGGGATGATGTAAGGCTCGACGGCTTTTTTGAAACTGGTCATCTGGCCGTCGTCGCCCTTCTTCAGGTGGCAATGGCAGAACCATTCAGCGTCGTTGCGCTGCGGGTGATCGACCCGGTAGTGGTAAAGCCCCCAGCGGCTTTCGGCGCGGAACAGCGAAGCGCGGGCAGCCATTTCGGCGCAGTCGCGGATCACGCTGGTTTCCATGGCGCGCATCAGTTCGTGGGCGTTGTTGGCCTTCATCTGGTCGAGATCACGTTCGATGTCGCTGAAGCGTTGCAGGCCGATCTGCATCTTCTTTGTCACTTTTGGCGGTTGCAGGTAGTCGTTGACGAAGCGCCGCAGCTTGTACTCGACCTGCGCCGGCGGCAGGCCGTGTTCGCGATCCAGCGGTGCGTAGACCCGCGCTTTCTCTTTCTGGATCTGCCCGGCATCCAACGCGGAAAACTCACGTCCGGCAACAAACTCCGCCGCGTTGTGCCCGGCGAACCAGCCGTAGGTAAACGCGCCGAGCATGTAGTTGTGCGGCACGGCAGCCATGTCCCCGGCCGAATACAAGCCTTTCACCGAAGTCTCGGCGCGCTCGTTGACCCACACACCGGACGCCGAGTGGCCGCTGCAAAAACCGATCTCGGAAATGTGCATCTCGACCATCTGCGTGCGGTAATCGGTGCCGCGATTGGCGTGAAACTGGCCACGACTCGGGCGCTCGTTGCTGTGCAGGATTTCCTCGATGTTCTGGATGGTTTCCTCGGCCAGATGATCGAGTTTGAGAAATACCGGGCCGTTGCCGCTTTCCAGTTCCTGGTGGAACTCCCACATCATCTGCCCGCTCCAGTAGTCGCACTCGATGAAGCGTTCGCCCTTGTTGTTGGCGGTGTAGCCGCCCAGCGGGCCGGTGACATAGGCGCACGCCGGGCCGTTGTAATCCTTGATCAGCGGGTTGATCTGGAAGCATTCGAGGTTCGCCAGTTCGGCCCCGGCGTGATAGGCCATCGCGTAGCCGTCGCCGGCATTGGTCGGGTTTTCGTAGGTGCCCATCAAATAGCCCGACGATGGCAAACCGAGGCGTCCGGCCGCACCACAGGCAAGAATTACCGCTTTGGCCTTGATCACATGGAAGTCGGCGGTGCGGCAATCGAAGCCCATCACACCGTTGACCGCGCCCTCTTCGTCGGTCAGCAAACGGGTGCAGACCAGTCGATTGGTGATGCTGACCCGCGCGCGCTTCAACTGGCGATAAAGGACTTTCTTGATGTCGTGACCTTCCGGCATCGGCAGCACGTAGGCGCCCATGTGGTGGACTTTTTTCACCGCGTAATCGCCGGTTTCGTCCTTCTCGAACTTCACACCCCAGCGGTCGAGTTGCTCGATGGTTTCGAAGCTGTGGGTGGCGTAGGCGTACACCGCCGCCTGATTGACGATGCCGTCGTTGGCGATGGTGATTTCCTTGGTGTACTGCTCGGGCGTCGAGTGGCCGGGGATGATCGCGTTGTTCAGGCCGTCCATGCCCATGCTGATCGCGCCGCTGCGTTTGACGTTGGCCTTGTCGACCAGCAGCACGCGCAGATCACGGTTCTTCTCTTTGGCCTTGATCGCGGCCATCGGGCCGGCAGTGCCGCCGCCGATCACGACGATGTCGTATTCCTGCTCAAGCGTGCTGCGTGTCATGCCTGCTCCCCTTTTTGCCGGTCGATCCGCAGGCGGTACTGGAACGCATCGCCACGGTAGTAAAGGTGTTCAAAGTCCAGCGGCTGCCCCTGCGCGTCGTGGGTCAGACGTTCGATACGCATTATCGGCGAGCCGGCCTCGACGTTCAGCGCCTGAGTCAGGTCGCTGTCAGCGAGCACCGCGTCGATGGCCAGATCGGCGTGGCCAAGGGCGATGCCGCAGTCGTTTTCGAGGATCAGGAAGATGTCGCGAGTAACCAGATCAGCCTTCTCCAGCCGCTCGCCGACGGCTTTGGGCAGGTAGGTGATTTCCAGCGAGATCGGCTCACGGTTGATCAACCGCACGCGTTTGATCTGCGCGACGATCTCGCCCTCGGCGACCTGCAAACGCTCGGCGACGCGCTTGTCGGCCGGGATGAATTTGAAGCTGCGCAGGCGGTTGATCACCTCGTAGCCGCGACCGGTCATGGACTCGGCGAGGCCTTGCAGGCTGCTGACGTTCTGGAAGGTTTTGGGCTTGGCAACGAATGTGCCTTTGCCGTGGATCTTGAAGATCAGCCCTTCCTTTTGCAGATCACCCAGCGCCTGGCGCACGGTGATGCGGCTGACTTTGAACAGCGCGCCGAGTTCGCTTTCGGACGGCATCTGGCTGTCTTGCGGGTATTCGCCATCGAGAATGCGCGCGCGGAGGACGTCGCGCAGTTGGGTGTGCAGAGGAACGCTGCTTAGGGAGAGAACGTTATCGGTCATCACGGGATCACTTGTCATAACGAGTTATGACGTGATCTTAGAGTTGTTATGACAAGGTTGAGAAATATTGTTTGGGCATATCCTTAGATGCGACAACACAGGAGCAAATGTGGGAGCGAGCCTGCTCGCGAAGACGGTGTGTCAGTATTCGAATGGGAACCTGACACGACGCCTTCGCGAGCAGGCTCGCTCCCACAGGGGATGTTGTATGTCAGGGGGATCAGTGCCGTTTGAGGATCTGATCCATGACCCAGTCGGTTTTCACGGCCTGCTCGGCCACCGCCGGATGCTGCGCGTCACCACGGATATGCGCATTCATGCCCAATACGTGATGCCACTGGATGTGTTCGTGATGCGGGATTTGCAGGCTGATCTGTTCGTCGGCAAATAACTGCACCGGGTGCTCATCAAACACTGAAAAACTGATTCGCCCTTCGCTGCCGATGATCTCGACCCGATCTTCTCGCTTGTCCGCAACAAAGCTCCAGCAACCCATGCCCAGCGCTCCGGATGAAAACCGCCAACTGGCGCTGACCGCATCTTCAGCCGCATACAAGCCAGCCTGTCGTGCGGTGAATCCGGCGACTTCAACGATGTCGCCGAGCAGGTACTGGAACAGGTCGAAACCGTGGCTGGCCAGGTCGGCAAAGTAGCCACCGCCGGCCACAGCGGGGTCGGTTCGCCAGTTGTTGCTGCCCTCCAGGTCTGCCGCCGACGGCGCCTTGGTCAATGTCCAGCTCAGGTGCCGCACCGCGCCGATGCGCCCTTCCTCCAGCCATTGGCGCACTTGTTGAAAGCGCGGCAACGAACGGCGGTAGTAGGAAACGAACAGGTGCAAACCGGCGTCGGCAAACGCCTGCTGCATCTCGCGGCTTTGCCCCGAGCTGAGTGCCATGGGTTTTTCCACGCAGCAATGCTTGCCAGCGGCGGCGACTTTGAGGCTGTAGGCGTGGTGGCTGTCGGGTGGCGTGGCGATGTACACCGCGTCCACCTCGGGATCGTTGATCAGTGCATCGACGTCGGTGTAGACCCGGGCGATGCCGTGGCGCGCGGCGTAATCGCTCACCGCTTCAAGACGCCGGCCCATCACCGCCACCAACGCCGAACCGGGAGCCTTGTAGAAGGCCGGCCCGCTCTTGCGCTCGGTGACGTCACCGCAACCAATCATGCCCCAACGCACCACGTCCATTTGTTTTGCTCCCTTTTGTCTTGAAGATCAGCCAATGCGCAAAGCGCGCAGATCCAGATGCCCGTCCTTGAGTGGTGGACACCAGTAGTAACCGCCGGTAATCGGACGGCTGATGCGATAGAGACCATCGGTGATGCCATCTTCCAGACCGCTCATACGCCGCAGTTGCGCTTCGAACGCATCCAGCGAGAAACCGAAGGCGAGGAACATCAGACCCGCGCGATCACCCTCGATCCACGGCATCGAGCGGCGCACGACGAACGCCTCAGGCGCGAAACTTTCCTGCGCGGTGCGTTTGACGTGGGCGGAAACCGGCGCGTCGTCAATCTCTTCGTTGTCGCTGAGGCGACGGCCCATGATGTTGTCCTTGTCTTCGGCGGACAACTGATGGAAGCCCTTGAGGTCGTGCTGCCACTGCTGGATCGCGGCGAAGCTGCCACCGACCAGGCCGTCGGCACCCGCGCTTTGCAGGGCGGCGGCAACAGCGGCGTCATCGTGGGGGTTTTCGGTGCCATCTTCGTAGCCGGTCAGGTCGTGGCCGTCCTTGTGGCGGAAGGCTTCCTGAGCCTCAACCAGACGCAGGGCCGGGGCCAGTGCGGCTTCGAAAGCATTGCAGCGGTTGAGCAGTTCACCACGGTCGACGCCGTGCAACCAGACCCACAGGGCGTGCTGGGTCGACGGGTTTTCCACACCGACGCCGGTCATGGCCGGGAAGCTGCGCAGGCCGTCGATTTGCACGTTGAGCGCCTTGGCCAGGGATTCACCGAAGCCGACCACCGCCGACTTGCCGTCCACCAGATTCATCAGGTTGTCGATCGCCTGCGGCAGTGCTTCAACCGACGCGAGGGCGAAAAACAGATGACGTGCTTGCGCAGGAACAGGGGTGGCGAGAATGCCCGGCTGGTAGTAACTCATGTGAACTCCTTGGGAAAGTGCGCGGGAGTTTACCTGTGGCCGGAGGGTTTGTGGGGTTGAAACGCCGATGTACTGAGCACGAAGTTCCCTTGTGGCGAGGAGATTTATCCCCGATCGGCGGCGCAGCCGTCGCAAAACAGGTATATGCCGCCTTCCAGAAAAACCGCGCTTGCAGGTTTTTGGGGCCGCTTCGCTGCCCATCGGGGATGAATCCCCTCGCCACAGGGTTCATCTAAACCGTTGCGGTACTCTCTTGCCGCCACGCACTCGGGCTCATCCCCGTCCAGCGCTTGAACGCTCGGCGAAAACTGCGCACATCGCTGTAACCGACCTCTTCGGTGATGCGCTCGATCGGCATGTCGGGATTGGCCAGCAGACTCATCGTCCGCGCCTGGCGCACTTGTTCCAGCAACGCCTCAAAGGTCAACGAATGTTCGGTCAGGCGCCGGCGCAAGGTGCGGCTGCTCATGTTCAGGTCGCCGGCAATCTTCTCGATATGACTGCCGTGACTGAGATCCCGGGCAATCGCCCGCTCCACCGCTTGAATCAGGTCAAGCTTCTGGTGCACCTGCGCCGCTTCCAGCTCCAGCAAGGCCACCGCCTGACGCAACGCCAGCGAATGATGATTGGGCAGGCTTACGTCCAGCCACCGCACATCAATCAGCATGCGATTGTGCAGGCAACCGAAGCGCACGTCCGGGCCGAGCAACCGGTGATATTCGCTGAGGTAATCCGGTGTGGCATGCACGAACTCCACGGCTATCGGCTTGAAATCGGCACCGGCCAACGCCCGCCCGTACACCAGCAGACTGGCGAAAAACTCCTCGACCGCGAACACCTGCACATCGGCGAACGGCAAGCGGCATTCGGCATCCACATGCACGTGCTCGCCGACCACATCGACGCTGGAAACCACAATCCCGCCGGTGGTGTGCTGATGGCGAATGCCCAGAGCAAAGGCATCGCGCAGGGTCTTGCACAGCGACAGCACATGGCCGAGCAAACCGAGCGTGCCGAGAACATTCTGTGCCCCGACCCACAAACCCAGGCCCTGATTGGGCAGCACTTTGAGCGCACGCTGAATCATCGCCACAGCCTGCCGATAGGAAATCCGCTGCGTCGGGTCCTGCAAATCTTCGAGGGTAAATCCCAGGCCACGACACAGGCTCTCGGGCTCGACGCCCTTGCTCTGCGCGACTTCGGCGAGGGTTTGCAGAAGAAACGGCGAGACCAGCGCCAGCTCAAAGGTCGGGTCTTGGACTTTTACGTTCATGGGGGCGAGACATTCCGGAGCACGCTTGATTGTTATTTTTGTTACCGGCTATGTCGAAGGAAGTTAGCACAGGGATTGCCGACTGTCCGCAGAAGCCCCCCTCAGTGTCCGCCAATACCCTGCCCCGTCGGGCGCCAAGCGCTTATTTCTAGAGTGCCGGGCGTTCTGCGTGCCGGCGTTGCGCCCCACCACAATAATAATGAGGACGGATATGCACCCGAATCGCGCGACATTGCCCTTGCGCCTGGCCCTGACTTTGCTTGGCTGCGCCGCGACCCTGCCGGCCCTGGCCACCGAAGCCGGCGTCGACAACATCGGCACCGGCACCGACGGCTTTTTCATGCTGCCGATGGAGGTCGACAGCCTTCCTGAGAACATGGTCGCGTTTAACCTCTACTACAACCATTACAAGGCGCGAAAGCTCAACATCAGTTCGCTCGGCGGCAAGGTGCCCAATGTCGAGATCGAGTCCACGGCGGTGATCCCGCGCATCGACTATCTGAGTCCGGTGCGCGTAATCGGTGGTCGTCTGGCCGGCTATATCGCCCAGCCGTGGCTGAAGCAGGAAGTCTCGGTATTCGGCTTGAGCGACACCCGCGAAGGCATGGGCGACACCACCATCGCACCGATCATTCTGTGGGACATGGGCAAGAATCTGACCCTCGGCGCGGCCGTGGAAATCACCGTGCCCACCGGTGAATACAGCGTCGATCGGCTGGCCAATACCAGCAACAACTTCTACACCTACAAACCGCTGTTCTCCTTCACCTGGCTGCCGACGGACAGGACCGAGGTCTCGATGAAGACCACCTACAGCTTCAACGAGAAGAACAAGGACACCGATTACAAATCCGGGCAGATCTTCCACTTCGATTATTCGGCCAGTTACAAGCTCACCGACGACCTGATGCTCGGCATCAACGGCTACTACCTCAAGCAAACCAGCGACGACAAACAGTTCGGCCACACCGTGCAGTTTGCCGGCGAAGACGTGAACGACGGTGTGCGCGGCAAAGTCTTCGCGATTGGCCCGGCGCTGCACTTCACCTTCCTCAAATACGCAAGCGCGGAGATTCGCTGGGCCAAGGAGTTTGACGTGGAAAATCGGCCTGAGGGCGAGATGCTCTGGGCCAAAGTCAGCATCCCTTACGCCTTTTGATCGACAACGCCCCCCTGTAGGAGCTGCCGAAGGCTGCGATCTTTTGATCCTCAAAAGCAAGATCAAAAGATCGCAGCCTTCGGCAGCTCCTACAGGTAGCAAGAAAAAAAAAGGGCGACCACTGGCCGCCCAAACGTACTACACGAGAGTCTTTTACAAGGTCAGTTGCCCACGCTCCTCCTCGGTCAACTGCTGCTTCGCCTGTTCATCCAGCGCCCCTGCCCCCAGCACTTGCACCGGACTGTTCGGGTTGTAGCCCGGCACCTGTGTGCGGCTGGCGCCATCGCGGGACGGGGCGAGTTGTTCGTTGCCGAAACTCAACACCTGCACGGTGAATACCGACGCCTGGTTCTGCCGCGCTGCCGCTTGTTGCTGACGCGCGACATCTTCGGCAGCCTGGGTGGCAGACGATGCGGCCGAGCTGGCCGAGGTGATCGCGCCCGTGTTGACCGCCGAAACCACCGGCACGCCGGTCGCCTTGCCCTGCACCGAGATATTGGCGGCGTTGACCACCGTCAGGGCGGCGATGTTGACGTTGCCCGACACACGAATGCCCGCCTCGCCCGCATCGATGGTGCCCAACGGCGCGATCAGGTCGATGTCGCCCGGCTTCACTTCCGCAATCGGATTAAGCGTGGCGATACCGGCACCTGTACTCGGCACCGATGGCGACAAGGAGACGTTGCCCCAAGTGTCGTAAACGCGTTTGGGCGGGGTGTAGACCACAGTGGTTTTCGAGCCGCGACCGGCGTTGATATCACCCTCGGCCGACCAGCCGAGAATCGAGCCACCAAACGTCGTCATGATCCGGCTCTGGCCAAGCAAAATGCTGCCCTGCGAGTAGAGCTGAATATTGCCCGAACCCTGAGTGATGATCCCCGCCGTCGAGGGCGGCGCCGCGCCTTCGATGCCGAACACCTGACCACCGCCCGGGGTGAGCATCTGGATGTCGCCGCCGAACAGAGTCTTGACCCCGGCGCCGCCGTACAGGGTGATATCGCCGTCGTAGCGGATCGGATTGCCCGCCACATCAACCGTCGGGAACAACGACGCAATGGCGTTGCGACCACGCAGATAACTGCCCTGACGCGGCCCATCGACATCGTTGTATTCCAGGCCACCGGCACGCAGTTCGGCGAAGTACACCTGGCGGGCGAAGATCGCCTGCTCGGCGCTCGGCAGTGCGGCGAAGAAGGCTTGCGCCTGTTCTGCGTTGCCGCTGAAGCCGTAGCCGAGGGTCAGCCAGCTCTGCAATTCGTCCACGTAGGTCTTGACCACTTTGCCCGGTTGAGCGCTCAACGAGGTATCCGGATTGGCGAGATTCTGCGTGTTCAGATACCGGGCGATGAAGCGCGAATAGTCCGGACCTTGTGCGCCCGCGCCAGCCTGCAATACCACGCTCGTACCCGGCCGGTTATCCCCCGCCACCACCGGCCCTATGCTGTTGATGCTGGCGCGATTATCCATAAGGATGTTGCGCCCGGCATTCACGTCCAGAACCCCTGGCCCCGCGATGTCGAAACTGCTGTAAAGGATGTCGCGCCCGGCCGAAACCCGAGAGACATCGCCTGGCCGACTGTGCACGAACAGATTGCCCGTAGACTGGATCTGTTCGTTGTTGCGCCCCATGCCCCCGGTGGGCGCAAACGTGGGTTGCCCCAAGTTGGTACCGGACGCCACGATGTCGCGCCCCGCCACCATCCAGACCGGGCCTGCCGATTCATACCAGGTGCGTTTCGTGGTCGCGAACGCCAGCGTTTCACCCGTGCGAATACCCACCAGATCACCGGTCAAGGCATAGAAGCGCGCCGGCCCCTGAACACTGCTCAAACCCGAGTAGCTATCGGGACCAAAAGCAAAGAGTGGATAGCGCGAATTGGTCTCCGCCAGCACACCGTCACTGCCGGCGTTGGTCATGATCGGGCGACTGAATGTGTTGTTGCCGTAGCCATTGAACGCAGGCGTAAACGGTGTGGCGAGCGCCGATGGGCTGGCACCCGACTGGTTGATGGCGTAGCCCCCGGCATAGATCGAATCACCGGCGATCAGTTCGAGCTGCCCCGCGTTCGAAGGCGCCAGCAGCAGCGAATAGGTCAAGGCCGGTGCCGCGTTGCCTACACCGTAAGCCGCTGACGGCCCGAGATAAATCGAACCCTGGCCAGCGACGGCGCGCAGTATCGACGGGATCACGTAGCGATCATCGGTGGGCGAAGTGTTAAGCCCGGCGACAGGACCCTGCCCGGTGGTTTCCAGCAACTGGGTGTTCGGCGTCAGGTTGCCGCCCGCCGAGAACAAATCGATGGCGGTGTGATCGGTCCACAGCGAAAAACCAGTCAAGCCGCCACCGGCGTGGTAAACGCCATCGGCCGTGGTAAACGGTGTGGAGTTCTGCAAACGCACACGGCCTGGGTCAGTCGCACCACCCAGTACCAGATCACCTCGGGTATTGAGGCGCATGCCCGAGTCGCCGGGAATCAGCACCACCCCGCCACTGGCGTTACTGGCCGTCGAATTGAACGGATCGAAGGCACGCGTTTCCCGTGGATCGTGAAACAGCGCGGACGCGCCGTACTGCAGATTGATCCCGCCCAATGCGGCGCCCGTCAGTTGTGCCGCACCGCGCAGGTTGATGATCGCGCCCTGCAAGTCATGCGTCGGCGTGCCGCTGCCCGACAGGCCGGCACGTGCTTGCAGAGAGGGATTGAGGGTGCCACCCAGACGAATATCCAGGTCGCCGCCGCCGGTCAGTTGCAGGTTGCCGTCGCTGTCCACGCGCCCCGTGCTGCCGACAGCCACGATCAAACCCTGACTGCGAGGGTACGACGCATACTTGTCGTCCCCCATGGCCTTGAGCATGCCGGCATCCCCGGCGGCACTCAGGCTGAGGTTACCGCCGCCCAACGTGCCGAATCCGGTAAAGCCCACCAGATACGGTTTGCTTTCCACGCCCTGTTCTGGCAATGGCTGCGCTGCGTAGCTGCCGAAATTGATCCACCAGGCCGTCGGCACATCGTTGTTGCCGCTGCCCTGGCGCCACAGCCAATTGCCCACCGCGACGCTTGGAACCTGCTCACGGGTACCGTCGCCCGTGCCGACCGCACGACGACCGAGCACATCACCGGACACCGACCCGCCGGCATTGATCGTCAGATTACCGCCCATCTGCGGATACCAGGCCTGGTAAAGGCTGGCAGTGCCGCCATCGACCCATTTTTCGGCATCGCTGCCGGCGCTGCCCAACACCGAACCATCAGCCGACAAGCGCCCTCGCGCCTGGTTGTAACGCGCATCGACGTTGCTCGATTGAGTGCCGGCGGTGTACACGCCAAAAGGTGAAGCCATGCTCACGTTACCGGCAGCCATCAGATCCAGGTCGCCGGTGCCGGTGCGCAAAACGCTGAACATCTGCGTATGGGCTTCGGCGCTCTTGCGGGGATTGTTTTCAATGCACAGCGCCGGATCGATGGTGCACCAGAACAATTCGTCATCGTTCATCGGCGTGTAATCCGGCATGCCCATCCAGTTACCCGGCGCCCACACCGTGCGCGCCATCGGCGCACAGGCGGCTGGCGCGATGTCACAGAGCACGAGGTATTCCTCGGGAACCGGCTCGTACGGTGTAAAGCCATACTCGTTACCCACGGCCCAGACCAGTTTGCCGGCCACCTCGACCATGGTCAGACCGTAATGGGTGTCCGCCAACTGCAAATGACCGGCGCTGGCCTGAGGCCTCACGGAACGGCTGTCGGCCGCCGAGAGATCAGCCCCTGCCACCATGCGCATCGACCACGACGCACTGCCTGCCGGCAACATGCTGGCGATGGCCCAGTTGCGACCTTGTTGTGTGCCGTTGGAGGGACGCAGATCCAGGAACACAGTGCCATCTGCCAGCTTCACATCGGTCATGGAGGGAATCAGCGAACCACGCAACAGCTCCAGCGTGGTGCTCAGCATGACACCGACCGTTTTATTGTCGGCATCGACAGCGCCCGGCAGCGGCACGCCTTTGGGCCAGAGCAGGGCCTGCAATGCGGTGGCGTTGTTCAGGCGGATACCCGCGCCCAAACGACTGCCGGCCGGCAGGGTCACACCGTTGTCGAGCAACGTGCCGGCGGCATACAGCAGATTGCCCGCCGCGTCATGCACATCGCCGGCCAGCACGGTTCCGGCCAGAAGCGTATAGGCTGCGGCCAGCGTGCCCTGTGCGGGTAACACCGTGCCCGCTGCCAGCGTGGCGGCCTGAATCGGCAAGTCGTAGTTCAAGGTGGCGCCGACCGGGAAAAGCGTACCAGGGGCAAGGCTGACCCCGGCGCCCGGCACGATGAGATCACCACCGAACGGCTGTATCCCCGGCACCAGTTTCCAGCCGGCGTCGTCCACGGTTTCCGGCGGCGGCGCGAAACCGTCGTTGATGCTGCCGTAGATATCGAGGTTGCCGCCGGCACGAATCAGCAGGCTGCCCGCTTCGCCGCTGCCATACACCGAGGTGCGGCGAGTGTGCGGGTTGAGGCTGGCATACCGGTAGCCGGACAAGTCGAGGTCGCCCTGCACCACCAGATCACCCTCGGCGGTTTTGCTGACGATTTCGACACCCGGGCGCAAGTGAAACACATCCGTATAGGCCGCATTGTTGAGGCCGGCCAGTTTGCGTTGCAGCAGATCACTGTTGTTCAGCGCCGCATTGATAAAGCCGTCGCTGTCCGTGTGAATGCGGTCCAGGTAGGCCTGATCGATCACTTGATACGGACGACCGCTGGCCGCCGGGTCGGTGCCGTCGGCGGCATCGCTGTAGCGACGCACGGCGTTCAGCCCAATAGAGCGGGCACCTTGAATATTGACGGCACCGCTGGCATCGATGGCAATGTCATTGCCACCCAGGCGTGGTGCATTCAGTTCCAGCGTTCCCCGCGGCAAGCCATCGCGTTGTCCCGCCAGGTTTCCAGCCAGCGCATCGGTGCCGTGGCGCAGGTCGATTCGTGCGCCGGCCGCCAATGTCAGCACGCCATCACCGGAATTGAGTTCGACCATGGCCCGGTTCGGGGCGTCGATGATCTTGCCGTAGCTGTCGACACGCAGTACGCGGCCATGGGCATCCAGCACCGCGTTGCCCGTCAGGCTCAAACCGTTTTTGCCGGCCAGGCGAATGCTGCCGACCCGCTCTCCACTGGCATCGATCAGCCCGGCCACGGTCAGGCTACCGCTGTCCACCGAGACATTGACCTCGCCTGCTTTGAGCTCGTTACCGATGACCAGATCACCCTGCTTGAACTGAAAGCTGCGACTGCCGGTCACCCCTCCCGCATTAAGGCGCTGGTTGAGGCTGGCAAAGGCCGGGCTCAACTCGCCGTCCAGGCGCTGGGCACGAATGTCCACACCCCCGGCCTTGTACGGTACCCACGTGCCGCCGGCATCGTAGTAGCCGCTGCTGGTGCCGACGATCTGCCCTTGCAGATCAACCTGTCCGGCGCCGCTGGCCAGGGCCACAACGCTCAATTGACCGGCCTGATTATTGACGGCCGACAGATCGATTCGCGAACCGGCCGACTGACGAATATTGCCGTTGTTGCTGTGCAACGACACATCGCCGCCCCAACTGTATTTCTTCACATCGTTGAACGGCAGAACCCGACCCGCCATGTCCACCTGCGCGCCGCCGCCAAGGATCAGATCATCCTCGGCATTGACCAGCAGTTTGCCGCTGGCCAGCACGATGCGGCTGTCGAGCACAACGCTGCGTGCCGTCAGACTCAGTTGCGCACCGAGGGCATCCGCCGCGGCCGTTGTCGCGGTGCCGCTCAGGGTCAGGTGGTTGCCGGCCTTGAGTTCACTGACCGAGGCGGCTTCCCCGGTCAACAGTGGCGTGCGCAGATTGAGATTGCCACCGCTGTAGCTCAAACCCGTGACCGCGTCGTAAGCCCCTTGGGACTCGTACACCGCCAGGCTGCCCTTGTGGTTGGCGGTGATGCGCTCGCTGGCATTGAGGTTGACGTTGGCAAAACCCAAGGTCAGGCGGTTGTTGAGATCCAGCCCGTTGGGTTGCGGATTCGGGCCATAACCCAGTTCGATCCGTTGCGCTTGAATATCCAGCGTGCCGTGCCCGTTACCGGCGCCATCCGTGACCACCGTTCCCGGCGCCTGAGTCGCCCCGTTCCAGATCAGATTCCGGGTGCGGATCGTCGCCACGTCACTGGCCGCGCCCGAACCGTATATGGCCGGGGTGCCCAGCACCAGATTCTGCAAGCGGCTCTCGCCGGTCTGTGGGTCTAGTGTGTCGAGGGTAACGCTGCCGAAAAAGTTGAACGCATCGCGGGCCACCAGATTCAGGGTTTCCAGGGCCGGTGCGCCAAATTGCGTGTCGCCCTGCAACAGCCGATCCAGCACGTTCTGGTTAAGCGTCAGGCCCGCCGGCATACGGCCGCTGGCCGCTGCCAGTGCTTGCGTACTGCCGGCATTGACCACGCCAACCGACAGTCCGAGTTGGCGGGTGCCGAAGCGCACGCTCTCGCCCAGTTCGAAGTCCTTGTCGGTGGCGGCGATGATGCTGCCGTTGGAGTACAGCAACGCCGGGGCGGTGCACTCAGCCGTCGGACAGTTGCCGATACGAATGCTGCCACCTCCGCCCCCGGCAGGCGCAAGCACCGGCGTCCAACCGTTGGAGACCACCAGCAGGCTGGAACGCTCCGGTACATAGACGAAACCGGCCGCCGCATCGTACGGGACGGCACCTCGTCCCAAGGTATTGATGCCCGCTCCCGCATCAATGGTGATGCCGCCACTCTCGCTGTTGGTGCTCAAAACAACTTCCGGCGCTGACAGGATCGCGCCCTCCCGCAGGCGGATGGCGGAGGTATTGCTGAGCACCTTGATCGAGCTGCCCTCCGAACCGTAATACACGGTCGGGGTGCCACCGATGGTCAGACGTCCGGCATTCAACCCGTTGAGGGTGTCGGCGTACAGCGATACACCGGCGAACCCCGCCGTTCGCGTATGCCCCGTGCCGAGAATCTCGAACTCACCGCCGGTATAACCGCCCTGGACAACCGCAGTGCCGATGACCCCGCCGTCGGCAGGCTTGAACAGCACTTGCCCGTTGAAGTCCAGTGCCGAGTCATGGTCGCCACCGCTGACCATGCGCAGGTGCAGCGTGTTGCCGTCCAGCGGGGTGCGGGCGCGCGGCAGACCGCGTCGCGCAGCATCGTTGAGCACAAATTGGGTGAACCCGGTTTCGTTGTACTGCGAATAGCGCCGCAGGACATCGGCCGACGTCACAGTCACCTGGCTGGGCAGGCTGTCGCGAATACCGGTGTTGGCAATCGACATCTGCCCGGCCGTGGTCCACGAACCATTGCGCAACTTCAACGCACTGCCCATGGGACCGGCAATCGCCTGACCATTGATTTCGACCCGCAAGGCACCGGGTAACAAGGCAAAGGTCGATGGCAACAAGGTGTAGGTGCCTGGCGCCAGCCCTGCGATACCCGCCCCGAGAGTGATTTGCTGGCCGATACGCGGATCGACTGCACCGGCCTCGGCCAGCATCGGCGCGTAGCGGCTCTGGTCACCCGCGACGATGGCATACACCGGGTTGCTCGCCAGCCCCGGCAGACTGAAGGTGCCATCGGTGGCATTGCGTACCAGCGGATTGAAACGCGCGTCGGTAGAGCCGCCTCGCCCGGAAACAAAACCGGCCCCGCGCAAATCGCCGCCACCCGAAAGATCGATCAGCGCTCCGGCCTGCACATCGGTGTATTGCGCATCGAGTATGACCCCGGAGACCGCACCGGCTATGCCATTCAGAATCACCGACTTGCCGTTGTATTGATAGTCGATGCCGTCGGTGGTGCCACCATAAGGCATGACCAGTCCGGCGGCGCTGACAGACGTCACGCTCCCCGGCAGCAGATGAAGCTCACGGGTTTTGACAAGGATGTCGTCACCCAAGGAGATCAACCCCAAAGGCGCACGAAGGACGCCACCCTGCTCGATCTGACCTGCACTGAGCGTCAGGCTGCCGAACACCGAATAAGGCAGTGTGGTCGGCGCTGGCCCGTGGCTGCCGATACGCAACGTATGCTCCGGCACCGATCCGGCCTGACTCTGATAGCCCACTCGCACTTCAGCCGAGACCCCGCTGGCCGGGTAGATTTGCGCAGCCCGCAACTGCATGTCACCCGGAGTCCACAGACGGCTTCGCTGCTGTTCATCGGTCGGCGCGAGGAATCGCATATCACCCTGGCTGTCGAGCGTCACCAGACCAAAGCCACGTCGGCTGACCGCAAGCGCGGGTGCGCCCGATTGCACGAGGGTCCCCTCGGTACCGAATGAAAGCGAGTTGCCCAGGTCCAGCAGGTTCGCGCTGGCATTGAATTGCGCGCTGGACAAGTGCGCGGTCGGGTTGCTCAGGACCCGTGGACGAATCTTGGCGTCCGAACTCAGGTAAGTGCCCGGCCCTGACAGGCGCAGATAAGGTGCGCTGAGATTGATCCGGGCGCTGTCTTTCGCCGACTCGGCCAGGGACAGGGAACCGGCGAACAGACTCAGGCTCTGCCCCATGTGCAGGTCGACATCGCCATCGAATGTCATCAGTCCATTGCTCAGCAGACTCACGCTATCGAAGCCGCCGCTCATCAACTGATCAGCACTCAAGCGCGTACGTCCGTAGCGCAAAAGTGGCGAGGCTTGCCCCGCTTGCAGCGCCTGCGGCAGTGCCTGTGCCGGCCCTTGGCCGATGATCAGTTCCCGTGGCACCCGTACCGCATTGCTCAAGTTCGCAGCACCGTACGCCGGTGTATCCAGAGCAATCTCCAGACGCCCGCCCGCCGCCCCTGCACCACCTGCATTGGCCTGCAGGCTGCCCTCGATGAACAGGCCATTGTAGGAACTCAGGGTGATCCGGCCGCCATCGGTGGCTACGCGAGCGGGACCTTGTCCGCCGTTGTCGAGGACGGCTTGCGTACCGGACGCGTCCAGGCGCGCACCCTGACGGACGATGACATAAGCGTCGGCGGCGGTCGCAGTGATCTTCTTCGCATCAATCTCGCCACCGAGGATGATCGAGCCACCCTTGCCGACCTGGCCGTAAACGCGGCCCAGCGCATCAACAGCAGTCGCTGCCCGGCCGGCCACGTCGAGCACGGCATGTTCACCGATCCAGATAGAACGGTTGTGTGCCGTCGGATCGGCCTCCTGCAAGGACGTCGCCACATCAATCGAACCGAATTGCTGTTGACGGATATCGATGGCGCCGCCCCAGGCGTTGAGTTCCCCGTCAACCGTGATCTGACCGGCCCCGCGCACGCTGATGCGCTGGCCGGGATCGACGCTGATACGTGCGCCCTCGCCAATCGACAACGGGCTGTTGGCGGGATCAATCAAGCCCACTAGCGTCCCGCCTGCCTGTAAGGTGACAGAAGCGCCGGCCCTTTGCGTCAATACGCCCTTGAGCGGGTTTTCCTGGAACAGCGAAGGCGTCCACAGCTCAAGCGCCGTGCGCGGCGACGTACCGGAGGCAAGGGTCGAGACGGATTCGCCGAATCGATAGACCGGCATCAGCACATCGACGGCGGTTTGATCGGCCACTTCCAGGCCCTTCAGACCGATGATGTTGTAAGCGCTGAACCCCGTGCGGAACAACTCCGGAGTCAGACGCAAGGTCTGTTCATCGGTAACTTTGCCGGAGGACCCGATCAGGACCTTGTTGGCCTGCACGGTCAGCGTACCGCCGCCACTCACGCCATAACCCTGCACATCGCCATCGAGCACCATGCGTGACTGGCCGGGCGCACTGTTGGCGCTGGCTTCCAGGGTCACGTCGCCGCCCTTGCCGCCCCGTGTCTTGCCGTTGGCCAAGACAGCGCCGCCCGAGGTGACATCGACCAGACTGCCGCCGGCCAACTGAATGTCGCCGCTGCTGCGGATCGACACCGTCCCGCCATTGAGGTACGCCAGGCTGGCAGCGTCGTCCGGGCTACTCAACAGGTTGCTCCACAGGCCGCGAGTCTGCAGCTGCACACCTTGCGCAACCGTGACGCGAGCCTGCTGGCCTGCTGGCACCTGGAGAGCGGTGTCATCACGCCGATCCGTGGCGAGCTGGTTCAAAACGTTGCCCAGATGCAGGCTGCCGCCCTGCGCAACCAGATCGGCATTGATCTGCACGTCAGGGCTGAACAGGGTGATGTCTGCCCCGTGATCCACCGTCACGCCGTCATTGACTTCAATCGTGTTTTTGGCCGAGATCTTCAGCGCCCCCAGCTGGAAACCATTGAGCAGCCCGGCATCGAGAAACAGTTTGCCCTGACGCTCTTCAGCAACCGCGTCTGTCAGCCCTGCGCTCACAGCGCTGGCACGCTCGCCACCCACCTGCACCTGATCGAGCAACGGGTTGAGCTGATAGAGCACGCCCGCACTGGCGGCAACATAAGCGGCGTCGTAACTGCCAATGACCAACTGCCCGCGCCGCGCCCGGGCGGTCTGGGCCTGGGCATAACCGTCCAGGCCTGCGCGCGGTGCCTGGTTCTGCCGTTCGCCCTGAAACACCTCACCCAACAACTGGCCGTCCAGCACGGCGTTGCTCGTGGCGATCACCAACTGTCCGGCGTCACGGCCCACGGTGTACCCGGCTTCCTGACGACGTGTCGGCGCGATCAGCGGACTATAGAAATATTCAGTCTGGCCCCAGCGCTCGCTGTGACTTTCGTAACCTTTGTAAAGACCGCTGTAGAGAATATCGCCCGGCGCACGCGACACTTCGTATAACCGCCCGTCCGTACCGCGCAGCCAACTCTGGCGAATCTCGCCGCCTTGCACATCGAGCGTGCCGCCGGACACATTGATCAGCGAACCTTTTTCGCTGATCACGTCATTCCCGGAAAAACGCACCTCGCCGCCCTGAGCCATCCATTCACCGATGCCATGGCCCTGAGTGCCAAGGTATCCGCCGACCTCCAACAAGCCACCGGCGGTGTACCAGCGGTCGGTAGCGTAACCGTTGGTGCCGGCCGGCACGAACACCAGTTCGCGGACATCGACCCAGATATCGTTACTGTTGAGCGCACCCTTCTCGCGATTGACCGGCGCATCACGCTGCTCGTTGCCCTGCACATTGATCTTGATGTTGTTGGCGTCCATGGCCACTTTCACGCCCAGCGCGCCGGACACGTCGACCACCGCCCCCTCGCGCAACAGACTGCGTCGTCCGGCGGCGACCGCCACCTGCCCGCCGGTGGCGAGCGTGATCGAGCCGCTTTTGAATTCGACGGTGCCGCCACTGCCGATATCAATCCGCGACTGGTCGCTGCGAATCCGGTTATTGGCGTTCACACCGATCAACGCCGCCTCGCGCTGACTGTCCAGGGCAGTCAGATCGCTGCTGTCGAGCAAGATCGCACTGACGCTGCCTTCACCCAGCGTCACACTGCCTTGAGCATCGCTGGCTGGATTGAGCAAATGCACGGTGCCGCGCGTCGCGACCGAGGTGCTCGCCAACAGCACGCCGTTCTGCCGAACGTCGCGGCCGGTCAGGGTGATATCGCCGGTAGACGCCTGAATCAGACCGGTGTTGCTGACCTTGCCAGTGCTGTCAGCCTTGAAACCGGGAATGACTTCGCTGCCCAAAGTGGTGGAATAACCATTGCCTTCGGTGCCCGAGCCCTTGCGGATGTAGAAACGGTCGCCCGCGCCCAGCACTGTCTGACCTTTGGCCGTGCTGATAGAACCGTCGTTGTGCACTTCCTGGCCAAGCAACAAGGTGTAGCCACCGGAGTCGGTCGAGAGCGCAGGTTGATGCGTTTGTATCGACGCGCCACGCTCCACCAGGACATTGCCAGCGGCATCGGTAAACGTCGGCTGACTGCCGGTGCTGTCGAAATACAGACCCCGATCGCGAAACTGTGCATCGCTCATGTTCGCGGCTGCCGCCACCAGATTGCGCACATTGACCTGACTACTGCCGCTAAACACGATGCCGTTGCGGTTGATCAGCATCACCGTGCCGTCCGCTTTGATCTGCCCCTGAATCTGGCTGGGCCGTGCGCTCGGATCGTTGACGCGGTTGAGCACCGCCCAGTTGGACTGCTGGGCAAATTCCACCGTGGTATTGCGCCCGACGTTGAAGGTTTCCCAGTTGAGAATCGCCTTGTCGGCGGTCTGCTCGATCTTCACCGTGGTCTTGCCGTCCGCCTGGGTTTGTTGCGGGCCTTTGGCGTTCATCCAACCCTGAGACAGGCTGTTATCGACCTTCAGGCCGCCCTCGCCCAATCCATCCGGAACGACCTGCACGCTGCCGAACGCGGCGGCACGCCCAGCGGCTTGTGCCGCCTGCTGAGCGGCGATCGCCGCCACGGTGTTATTGAGTGTCTGCAAAGAACGCTGCAGCTGCTGGCTGGCCCGTTGCTGCTGCGCCAGCGGCGGAGTCATCCCCGGCAGACCGCCCACACCCGGACGCGATGCCGCCGCCTGCTGCGCCGCCCCCTTGGCGGCAAACCAACCAGAACTGAACGCCGTCGCCGCTTCGGCACTGCCCGCCACCAGACACAAGGCGACGGCTTGCGCCAATGGCTTGAGCAGCCACTGTGCGGGATCGCCCACCCCACGTTTGATCGGCTGGATACGGGTACTGCGACGGGAGGTGCGAGCAAGCATCACTACAGGTCCTTTTGGGTGGCAGGTCGGATCAGCCCTGCTGTTACGACATAGGCGGTTGGCGAGCCTCACGACCGAACGGATGTCACACAAACTTCATGATCAAGGTGTAAATCGGCAAAAAAAAGCAGCAGCCCGAAGGCTGCTGCCGTTTTATTGCGCTTGAAACGAGGCTTACTGAGGACGACCAATGCCGTTGCAGGCGTTGGCGTTGTTGATGTCCAGGTTGTTGCCCGAGGTGTTGGTGATGAAGTTGGCGGTCACAGCGGTTTTCCAGTTGTTTGGAACCGGCGTGAAGCTGTGAGCGACGGTGGCAACGTTGTTGCCCGGGTTGCTGTAGTGAGTGGTCAGGAAGGCTTTGACATCAGCGGCCACGGCTGCGTCCTTGTAGCACTGGCCGAAGATGAAGTTGGTGTACGCCACGATTGGATAACCGCTGGCCGGGTTAGGCACGACTGGCGCCCACTGTGCAGGGTTGGAAGGCGTGGTTGGCAGGGCTGCGGTGCTCAGCGCCAGCGTCACGTTGGCGTTGGTTGGCTGAACGCCATTGATGCGGGCAACCACGGCATTGCTGGTGGCATTCACGCCGTCCGGACCGACATAACCGATGGAACCGTCTACAGCGTTCACGGCAGTCGCCACTTCAGCGGTGTTGGCTACGCCAACCCAAGTCGATGGCAGTGCAGAACCGGCTGGCAGACGAGCGTTGGTGAAGGTGGAGTTGACGGCGAATTTGCCTGGGCAGACGGCATTCAGGTGGCGGCTGAGGATTTCAGTGGTGCCACTGGAAACGCTGCGGTAAACCACACGGATCGGCGTGGTGTCGGCGGTGCCCAGCAAAGTGCCCCAAGTGGTCGCGGTGCCCGAGAGCGCATCGCACAGTTGAGCGCTGGTCAGGTTAAGTGCGGTCTGACCGGTTTTTTTGTAAGGAATGGCAACCGACGTGGCCACCGATGGCAACTGGATCAGCGGACCGTACGAAGTACCGAAGTTGGTGGTGTAGGTGCTCAGTTCCGAAGCGCTGAGGATCGAGTCGCTACCGGCGAAATGCACAGTGCCGGTGGTGCTGAACTGTGCAGCGTTGTTGGTCAGGAAAGCACTTTTGCCGACGCCGCTACCGGTCACGGCGTAGCTGAAGTTGGCAGGCAGGATGCTGTTGGCAGAGCCTTTGTACAGAGCGGCAGGCAGTGAAGCGCCACCACCGGTAACGGCCATGGCTTGAGCGGAGGCCAGGGCGGCGACGGTCAGGGAAGCTGCGATCAGAGTGCGCTTGAACATGAAGAATCTCCTTTTCAACGTTGGTGTTTGAACACAGGTTTTCAGGGAACTTGCATGAAACCGGGAGGACTCACCGGGCCCTCGCTAGCGCTGGCCTTGGTTAAGTCGCACTGAGAAATTCGCAGCTTCCGGTGACAGATAAAGGAAAAAACCTCGGGAGGTGCGCGGTGATTTTCGGGGGGATTTCTCGGGTGTTCAGGGGGATATGCGCAGCGTCTGGATCAAGGCTTTGGCTGAATCGGGCTGGAGCCGTTGACGGGTCGTTGCAGATGACAGAAAGGAGAACCCGAGGATGGTTGAGTCAACGGTCGGGTGATGCTGAAGTCCTGGGAAAAAATCTGGATTATTTATTGCCTTGACTGGCCCCTTCGCGAGCAGGCTCGCGAAGAGGCCCGATCAGACACCATCAAAACCTGCTACTGCACCAACTGATTGATCTCAATGATCGGCAACAACACCGCCATCACAATCACCAACACCACCCCGCCCATCACCACAATCATCAGCGGCTCAAGCAGCGCCGTCATGCCCATCGCCCGGCGCTCGATATCCCGGGACAAGGTTTGCGCCGCGCGTTCAAGCATCGGCGGCAGCGAGCCGGTTTTCTCGCCGCTGGCAATCAAGTGAATCAACACCGGCGGAAACACATTCTCCACCCGCAACGCCGCCGCAAGGTTCACGCCTTCGCGCACCTTGGCCGTGGCATCGCTGACGCTCAGGCTCAAGCGGTCGTTGGACAAGGTTTGCCGCGCCGCTTCCAGCGCCCGTAACAACGGCACGCCAGCGCCGCCGAGAATCGCGAGCGTCGAGGCGAAGCGCGCGGTGTTCAGGCCCAATATGAAACGCCCGAACAGCGGCAACTTCAGCACCCGATGATGCCAACTCAGGCGCGCCGCCGGATTACGCAAATACAAACGCCAACTCCAGAACGCCCCGGCCATGACCGCCGCACACAACCAGCCCCACGCCCGAATGAAATCACTGGCGGTGAGCATCGCCAGCGTCAGCCCCGGCAGATCCTGCCGCGCCTGGGAAAACGCACTGACCACCTGCGGCACCACGTAGCTGAGCAGGAAGATCACGATGCCGATCGACACCAGCCCGACCACGCCCGGATAGATAAACGCGGTGAGAATCTTGCCGCGCAGGTTATTTCGCTCCTCGATGTAATCGGCCAACCGCTCCATCACCTGCGCCAGATCGCCAGACTCTTCCCCCGCCGCGATCAACGCGCGGTAGATCTCGGGAAAATCCCGTGGCCGCGCCGCCAGCGATTCGGCCAGACGCATGCCGCTGCGCACGTCGGCACGCACGGCGCTGAGGGTGTGGGCGATGTGCTTTTTCTCGGCCTGCTCGACCGTGGCGCTCAACGCCGCTTCCAGTGGCAGACTGGCGCCGAGCAGGCTCGCCAGTTGCCGCGTGGCCCACGCCAGATCGTTGTCCGAGAGTTTCGCGCTGAACAATCCACCGCCGCCATGCTGGGCGACATTGCTTTCCTTTTGCACCGACAACGCGGTCAAACCGCGCCCGCGCAAGGCACTGAAAGCGGCCGTCTGACTCTCGGCCTCCAGATGCCCGGATTCGATCTTGCCGGTCGCGTCGGCGGCTTCAAAACGATAGCGATTCATCAGGCGTCCCTTGTCACACGGAGGATTTCTTCGGGGGCGGTGGCGCCGCTGCGAATCCAGCGCTCACCGTCCTCGCGCAGGCTGAACATCCCGGCCTTGGCGGCGGCCGCGCGCAAGGCCTGCTCCCCTGCCCCTTGGTGAATCAGCGTGCGGATGTCGTCGTCGATGCAGAACAATTCGTGGATGCCGGTGCGACCGCTGTAGCCGGTGTGATTGCACGCTGCGCAGCCGACGGGCCGCCATGTACCGGGGCTGGCCGGATCTTCCTGTTTGCACTGGTTGCACAACCGTCGCACCAACCGTTGCGCCAACACCCCGAGCATCGACGACGCCAACAGAAACGGCTCCACACCCATATCGATCAAGCGGTTGACCGCCGACACCGCGTCGTTGGTGTGCAGCGTCGCCAGCACCAAGTGGCCAGTCAACGAGGCCTGCACGGCGATTTGGGCGGTTTCCAAATCGCGGATCTCGCCGATCATGATGATGTCCGGGTCTTGCCGCAGAATCGCCCGCAGCGCCAGGGCAAAGGTCATGTCGATCTTGGCGTTGACCTGAATCTGGCTGATGCCCGGCAAGTCGTATTCCACCGGGTCTTCCACGGTGAGGATGTTGCTGGTGCTCGCATCCAGCCGCGCCAGCGCCGCGTAGAGGCTGGTGGTCTTGCCGCTACCGGTCGGCCCGGTGACCAGCACGATGCCGTGGGGCTGGCGGATCAGGTGATCGAGCTTGGCCAACACCTGCGCGTCCATGCCCAACGTTTCCAGATGCAAACGCCCGGCCTGTTTGTCGAGCAGCCGCATGACCACCCGTTCGCCGTGGCCCGTGGGCACGGTGGAGACGCGAATATCGATCGGCCGACCCGCCACACGCAAAGCAATCCGACCATCCTGCGGCAGGCGTTTTTCGGCGATATCGAGCTGCGCCATGATCTTGATCCGCGACACCAACGCACCGTGCAAGGCCTTGCGTGGCGAGACCACGTCACGCAGGGTGCCGTCGACCCGATAGCGCACCACCGAATGGGTTTCGAACGGTTCGATGTGAATGTCACTGGCCTCGTCGCGGGCGGCCTGGGTGAGCAAGGCGTTGATCATGCGAATCACCGGCGCGCCGTCCTGGGTGTCGAGCAGGTCGGTGATCTCCGGCATGTCCTGCATGAGGCGATCGAGGTCGACTTCGTTTTCGGCGGCACCGACCACAGCGGCGGCGCTGCCAGTGTCGGCGTAAGCACTGGTGAGCAACCCATCGAGTTCATCGTCGCGCACCCGCTCGACCTTCGCCGCACCGAACTGCCGACGCACCTCACTGATCGACCAACCCGGCGTCGACGGGCACACCGTCAACACCCCGTCGCGCAGCAGAATGCGTTGGGCCTTGGCCCAGGCGTAAGGCAACGAACTCATGAAGTCGCCCTCCCCGATTGAATGCAATTCCCAATGGCAATGAGATTCCCTGTGGCACTGAGATTTCCTGTGGCAATGAGATTCCCTGTGGCACTGAGATTCCCTGTGGCACTGAGATTCCCTGTGGCAATGAGATTTCCTGTGGCAATGAGATTCCCTGTGGCACTGAGATTCCCTGTGGCAATGAGATTTCCTGTGGCAATGAGATTCCCTGTGGCAATGAGATTCCCTGTGGCACTGAGATTCCCTGTGGCGAGGGGATTTATCCCCGATGGGCTGCGCAGCAGCCCCAAAACCTGCAACAGATTTTTACCAGACACTGCGCGGGTGCAGGCTTTGCGACTGCTGCGCAGCCGGTCGGGGATAAATCCCCTCACCACAGGATTCACTGCAACTTTGGGATCGGCGCTCATAACCGTGGGCCTACTTTGATCGGCACGGCTTTGATGGTCGCACGGGGTCCCGAAGCCGGAACCGAATCAGGAACCCCTTGCGCCGCCGCAGGCAATTGCGGCGCCTGCATATCCGGCATGGCCCAGCTGCGCTCCGGCTGCAAACCACCCTGTGCGCGGCGCATGAAGTCGTAGCGATTGAGCGTAATGCTGCGCCCCGCTTCGCTGTCGCGAATGATGTACGGGCGCAGGAACACCATCAGGTTGGTCTTGCTGATCGCTCGCCGTTCGTTGCGAAACAGCGCGCCGATGCCCGGAATGGTCGACAACCACGGCACCGCGTCATTGCTCTGGCTGTAGCCATCCTGCAGCAAACCGCCGAGCACCATGATCTGGCCGTCGTCGAGCAGGATGCTGGTGTCGATTGCACGTTTGTTGGTGACGATACCCGCCGAGGTCGAACTGGCGGAGGCACGTTCGTCAATGCTGCTGACTTCCTGATAGATATCGAGCTTGACCGTGCCGCCCTCGGAAATCTGCGGACGCACGTTGAGCTTCAAACCCACCTCTTCGCGGGTCACGGTCTGGAACGGGTTGTTGCTGGTGCCGCCACCGCCGGTGACGTAGCTGCCGCTGACAAACGGAATGGTCTGGCCGACGAAAATACTCGCCGCTTCGTTGTCCAGCGTCAGCAGGTTCGGCGTCGACAACACGTTGGTGCCGCCCTTGCTCTTCAGCGCTCGCGCCAACACTTTCAGATCAAGAATCTTGCCGATGCCGGGAATATCGACCGTACCGTTGACGTAGCCGAGGTTCAAACCCTGCGGCAGCGCATCAATGCTGGTCTTACCGCTGAGATTGAATCCGGAACCACCAAGATTCGCGCCACCAATCACGCCGTTGCCACCCAGATTGCCCGTCTGCCACTGCACACCGAACTCACTGGCATCGTCCTCGCCGACTTCGACGATCAGACTTTCGATCACCACTTGCGCACGACGCTGGTCGAGCAAGTCGATGACTTCGCGCAGGTTGCGATACAGCGGCTCCGGTGCCGAAATCAGTAAGGTGTTGGTGGTCGCGTCAGCCTGAATCGTCACGCCACCAGCGCTGAAGGCGACGTTTTGTTCGCTGGCCTGAGTGCCGCTGCTGCCGGTTGGGCTGCTGCCCTGCGCATAACTGCCGCCAGTGCTGCCATTGCTGGAAGTGGTCGAGGTCGTGCCGCTGGTTTGCGTGCCGCTCTGAGCACTCGAACCGCCATTGCTACCGTTGCTGCCCATCGCACTGAGCACCGAACGTGCACTGTCGCTGGTGCCGCTGTCGCTCTCGCCAGTGAGCAAACCGCGCAACGCCTGCGCCAGTTTCGCCGCTTGCGCGTTACGCAGATACACCACATGCAAGTTGCTCGGATTGCTTTGCGCGTTGTCGAGTTTGTAGATCAGATTGCGCGCCAGCTCGGTACGTTCGGGGCTGCCGGCGCGGATGATGATGGTGTTCGAACGCGGATCGCCAATCACGGCGATTTTCTGCGTCGGGTCGTTGCCAGGCGCGTCGAGCAAATCGGCCACCATCGGTGCGATGTCAGCGGCAATGCCGTTCTGGATCTGCACAACATCAGTGTCGATGGCGCTCTGGGTATCGATACCCGCGATCAACTGCGCAACCCGATTGAGGTTCTCGGCGTAATCGGTGACGACAATGGTGTTATTGCCGGGGTAAGCGTTGATCGGGTTGTTCGGCGAGACGATCGGCCGAAGCACCGGAATCAGGTTCACCGCGTTCTCGTATTGCAGGCGAAACGTACGCGTGAGCATGCCGTTGCCGGCAGGTTTGTCCGCGCTATAGATCGGCCCGCCAAGCAGTTTCGCGTCGGCCTCCGGCACCACCTGGGCGACGCCACCGACATCGACCACGGCGAAGCCTTGCATGCGCAGCGCCGACAGCAGCATGTCGTAAGCCTGACGCGCCGGCACCTGCCCCTCTGAAACCAGCGTCATGTTGCCCTTGACCCGTGGATCGACGAGAAACTGCTGGCCGGTCGAGCGCGATAACGCGCGCACCACCGCTTGAATATCGGCATCGACGAAATTCAGCGTCACCGGTTGCTCGCCCAGTGGATTGCTCGGCAATGTGGTTCCACGAGCAACGCCACCGCCACGGCTGCGCTCGGTGATGTTGTGCAATTGCTTCGGCGCCGGTCTGGCTTGGGCCTGCGCCCGCTCGCGGTCGAGTACCGCATCACCGCTGCGCTGAGTGTTGGCCAGCGGCCGGCCGAGTTCGCTGTCGACCAGCAACGGCGGCTGGTTCTGCGGTGTGCTGGTGTTGCTGCACGCGCTCAACGCCATCAGCAGCATCGGCAGTGCCATGCGTACCGGTTTGGATCCTGACCCCTTCATGAAGCTTCCTTAGCGCCCAGCGCCTGATCCATGCGAACGGTGCCTGACAAAGTGCCGGCAGTGACTTCGGTCGAAGCGTTTTCCACGCGTTGCAAACGGGCCTCGACCACTTGCTGAGAAAGTTGCGACGGCTGGCTCAGCAGCCAGTCGAGTACTGCGTCGGCTGGCGCGGCGTCGAAGGTCAACTGCCATGAACCGGCATCCGCCGCCTGTAATTGATAGTGCCCGCCGAGGCCACTGGCCTGCAGGGTTTGCTCCAGTGACTGGCCAACACTTTGCCCATTCGGGCGCACGCTGACGTCGCGCAGCAGCACTTCCAGCGCTTCGGTCTGGGCGCGCAGCTTCGGGGTTTCGGTTTGCCAATAGCTGATTTTTTTCAGCGGTGGCTGGATCAGCGCAACCCAAATCAGCAAACCGAGCAGCGCGACTGCCATGCCGCCGACCATGCGTTTTTCGCGCAACGCCAACGGCTGCCAACGGGCCTGCAACTGACTGTTGAAGCGCTGCCAACGGGCGCGGTACATCGCAAGCGCGGCCTTATTCATCGTCTGCCTCGCTGCTGTTGTCTTGGTTTTCACTGGCGCTGGTTTCAGCGGCCGGACGTAAGGTCCAGCCATCGTCATCGGCCGTCACGCTGATCCCGGCCTGGGTCAGGGTGCTTTGCCAATCCTTGTCATTGCCGGAGCGACGGGCATCGCTCAACAGGCTCAGTTGCAACGTCCCGTCGACATAGGCCAGACGCTCGACGCTACCGGCCATGAACGGCATGCCGGTGCCCGCCTGCAACACCAGGCGACTGAAGTTCTGCGCCGGATCATCGACCGCGCCTTGCTGCCGCGCCGCCAATTGCTGGCGGGCCTGCTGCAGCGGGTTGAGGATCACCGGCAACTCGGGGAACGCCTGCTTCACCCGTAGACTCATTTGCGTCTTGAGCTGCTGACCCTGACTGGCCTCGCGCGCGGCATACAGGTTCAAACCGATCACCCACACCGCCACGGCCAGCGCCGCCAACCCAAGCGCCCGCCCCCAACCACGATGTTCAGTGACTTGCTGTTGCAGCACACCGTGCAAGCCCCAACCCGGTACCGGCCCGGTCCAGCGCTGGGCTTCGCTCATCGGCAGTTCGGCACCGGGTGGCGGCTCAGCGCCGATCCAGTGCAGCGTGACGCCCGGCTCCCACAGCGTGTTGTCGACGCCTTCATCAAACAACGGTTGCACCCGCGCCGCTTGCAGACTTTCGCGCAGCAACAGATGGCCGTCCTGCACGCACGCGACCATGCCCGGCAGCACCGGCAAGCTGTACGCCGCCGGGTACAAACCGCGCAGGTTCAGGCCGGATTGCTTGAGTAGCTGCGCAAGGTGCAGCAAGTGTTGACGCGGCGCCCACGCAATCTGCACCCGCCCCGCTTCATCACGCGGACTGTGGGCGATGTGCATCTCGCTGCTGTTGCCGAGCATCAGCGCCTGCGCCGCGCATTGCACCGCTGCCGCCGTTTTGTTGGCCGGCAGCGGCGGTAAATCGATACTCGCCACGAGGCTGTCCGCCGGGTGCAAAAAACACAGCAATGGCGGCAGTTTCGGCAGCTGAATCAACTGCGCCAACGTCAGCCAGTCTTCACGGCTGACCTGGCCCTGACGATCCAGCCATGCGCAATTCACCGTGCTGTCCAAGTCCAGCTCCGCCAATGGCGGCAGCGCAACCCTTAACTGAGTCATACGCCCACCCGCGACCAGATCACCTGCGGCAAACGATCCTGGCTGCGATGCAACAACGCCTCGAGGCTGACCCGACGCTGCTCGCGTCGCGCTTCACCGCGCAGGCGAAACCAGTCGCTGGTGATGCCGATCTTGACGCTGCTGACTTCCAGATTCGGCATGCGCAAGCGGTTGACGAAGTCGCCACGGTTGATAAACCAGCGCCCGGCGTCACGCTCATTGATCAACGCCTGCGCGCGCTCCAGCGAAAGCCCCGGCACATACGCCGCCAGCACCGGCGCGGTGGCCGTGTTGCCGTTGACCCAGGTGGTCGCGGGAATCACCGTCAGGTACGGCGCCAGTTTGCCAATTACCGCGTCATTCACGCCGTCAACACTGCGCAAATCATCGAGACTGCGCAGCATCGGCAACGTCGGATTTTGTGGTTTGCGTGAGGCATTAGGCGATGTCGCCCGACCGCTGTCGACGCCGTTGTTGTTCTCGGCCATTTGCGGATTCAACAGTCGCGGGTACGACTCGATCACCCGCTGACGGATGCGCTGACTCAAACCGGCGCTGACCCCGATCAACTCACACAAGCGCTCAAACGCCTGCACCTGCGCCTCATCAATACGCTCGTTGGCCACCAGATTGCGTAGGTTGAACTTGCCCTGCTCGTCCTCCAGTCGCCCCTCGAAACCCTGAGCCACCAAGCGCTGTGCCCACGGCTGATCGAGCCGGGTCAGCGGATCGCGCTGGCGAGCGTCCCACAATAATTGGCGACTGATCTCCACGCCGCCCAGCACAATCCAGCGCCCCTGCACACGCTGCTGATCGGCCTCCAGCGCACGGGTCGAAACGCTCTGGCGCGTCAACATACCCGCCGCAATCACCGCCACCACGGCCGCAATCAGCAACGCGCTGATAATCGCCATGCCTTGCTGCTTCGCCCCATCAGGCGAACGTCTGTTCATGGCCGGCCTTACAGCTGCCAGGAACCGATATCGGCATTGACGCCGTCGCCGTCCGGCTGACCGTCGGCACCGAGCGAGAAAATGTCGATCTCGCCGTTGGCGCCCGGGTTGAGGTACTGATAAGGACGGCCCCACGGATCATTCGGCAGACGCTCCAGGTACGAACGCCAGTTGCTGTTCTTCGCATCCGCCGGCCGCTCCACCAGCACTTTCAAGCCCTGATTCATGCTCGGGTAATTGCCGTGGTCGAGGCGATACAGCTTCAAGGCCTGCATCAACCCGCCAATGTCCTGCTTCGCCGCCGTCGCCCGCGCCTGATCCGGCCGGTCGAGCACTTTGGGTACCACCATCGCCGCCAGAATCCCCAAAATCACCACCACCACCATGATCTCGATCAGGGTAAAACCCTGCTGCCCACGGGGCTTGCGCGGAGACTGCTCAGGCGGTGTGCACGGTGCGATATCCATCTCGACATTCCTTTGGCTTGATTCGATTCGACGCGCAGTGTTGCAAGAAGATATGTCAGGGATGTTGAAAATCCTCGGGAGTTTTCGTCGTCAAGCCGTCAAGGACGGGGGTTAGCGTCGAGGGCTGTGCTTTGGTTTTGGGCCATTTATGCGTGCGCGTTCCCGAGAAGCAGGTTTCACCCTGATTGAAGTGCTGGTGGCACTGGCGATTATTGCCGTGGCGATGTCAGCGGCCGTGCGCGTGGCGGGGTTGATGACGCAGACCAACGGGGTGTTGCGGGATCGGTCGATTGCTTTACTGGCCGGGCAAAGCCGCATGGCGGAGTTGCGGCTGGAAGGTCGGTTGCCGATGGGGATGAAAGCGGTGGAGTGTGATCAGGGGCGGTTGTTGTTGCGGTGTGAGCAGGTGATTGGCGCGGCGGAGAATGGGCGGTTGCTCAAGGTTGGCGTGCAGGTGTTTGACCGGAGTCAGGATGCGCCGCCGTTGGCAAGGCTTGAGACGTTGCTGTCCCGAACGGAAAGCCCCTCACCCTAGCCCTCCCGAAACGTCGGACCGCCCATAGTTAGAGGGAACCGATTCGGGGATATTCGAGAGCTGCACCGACCTGAACGTCTCTCTTTGAATCGACAATTGCCAAGTTCACAAAGCCAAATCGAAGGCCCTTCACCAAAGCCATAATCACCAAGGTCTTCCAGGTCGATGTACCCCGCAAGACACCTCGGTCGGCCCCCTCTCCCTCCGGGCGGTCCGACGTTTCGGGAGGGTTGGGGTGAGGGTAGCTTCTGCCCCCCATCCCGAAAGAATCATTTCCAGAATCGGAGACAGGCCAGAAGCCATCATTGCCATGACAATGCTATCGTCCCCTCCTTTTTCAAATTTCTGACAGATTATGAACAGAGCCAAACCCTCAATCCGGGCCGTTGCTCCCGCACCAGGCATCCCTGAATCAATGGATACCTGACATGACCAACACATCGCAGAACGCGAGATTCAATGAATTGCTGGCTGTGAACGAAGCCAGTATTGACAGCGCTGAATCCAAAGCCGACCTATTGAACGTGATCCATGAGTTCGCTTCATACAATGGCCCGCTCAAATTCAATAACAAATGCGCATGGTGGTTTTTCGGCACGGGCCTGTTACTGATTGCGAGCACAGTGGCCTTTTATGGGTACATGAACACCTATACCGTCTTATCTTTTTTTTACCGTCTGCAAATTGATCCCGTCTTGTTCGGCATGGTCCCTGGTTTGCTTGGCATCGCGTTTACCGGTGGGAGTCTGGCATGGATGAGCTCCAAAGCTGATCGCTTGCCTTCACTCAGCCGCAGAATTGCTGAACTGTCATCCTACTTCCACAACGGATTGACTTTCCTCGAAGAAGACTCGGACCGGACCCTCGACAAGCTGAATGCGCAATTTAGTGATTACAGCCGGGGCAACTACAGCCGCGAGTTGGTCGAGTCGATACAGGGTGAATTTACCGGCACGCTGCGCAACCTCCCTTACCACTATCGCCAGTTGCACTACGTTAACAGGCGAACAGTGCAAACCACTGTTACCGACGAAAAGGGAAAAACCCGAACGGAGACTCGAGTGGTTTATGACCACTACGACCGATACAGTCTGGTCATCGACTTTCCATGGGTCACCGGGATATCGGTTAGATCCGATGACCAATCAGAGAACGACTATCCGTGGCCCATGGACACGGCTTCTCCGGATTTCAATAAAGCGTTCTGTTTGACAGGTCGCAGCGAGATACTCTGTGCGAAATTCATCAAACCATCGACGGTGCTGCACTTGCTGAAGCTGTTCGACATCCTCGATCGTCCGAACCTGGAGTTCTCCGAAAATGGAAAGCTCTGCCTCAGCTTCGCGAGCAGCGACCTGTTCGCGTTCGGTAATGAGTATTCGCTGGCATCACCCAACGAGTTTTACGCAGAGATTGATGCAGGTGTCGATCTGCCGCGCCTGATGTCTGCGCTCCAATGGAGCCATGCACTCACTGAACTGCACGATGACAACTTTACCTTTACCGCCACTCCCCCAAAAAAACGCAAAGAGAAGTAAGCCATGGACATTGCACTCATCCTCTCCGCTGTTATCGCCGTCGTCATCATCTTGGTGGGCGTGGGGATCTACAACGACATTATCGGGGGACACAACGCAGTACAACGTGCCTGGTCGGACGTCCTCGTTTACGAACGCCAAAAGACCAAGGTGATCGATCAGCTTCAAAAGGTACTCGCCGACTTCATGGTCTTTGAGGCTAGCCTCCTCGAAAAAATCACCGGCCTGCGCAGCGCGGTCCACGCCCTGCCCGCTGCAGCGGACGGCAATGCCCTCACCAAAGTTGAAACCGCCTCGAGAGAGCTGATGGGTGGCCTGCGCATCGCTTTCGAGGCATACCCTGACCTGAAAGCATCAGAAGCGGCGAACAACATGATGCGTGAAATCGCCGAACAACAAGAGAACGTCGGCGCAGCCATCACCATCTACAACCGCAACGTCGAACTGTTCAACAACACTATCGAGATGTTCCCCGGCTCGGTCGTCAATGGCCTGATCAACAAGAAAACTCGTGTAACGCCGTTCTCCGATACCGAAGCTTCGCAAGGTTTCTCTTACACCCCGAATATCTAATCCGCACGATGCATCGAACCCATCACCCGTGAGGGTGATGGTCGATCACCTCCCTCCTCAAATAGATCCGCCGCCAATTTTTCCAAGCGCGATGCCGAAAGCAGCAACAAGGTGGACAGCCCCGGCTGGAGGAACTGTCAAATGAAGGCTTCTACCCTCGTACTTGCCGCACTTTATTGCATGGGAATCAGCGCAGCGTTTGACGATGGCTCACAGGCGCCAAACGACAAGCGCGGCCCAGCAGGCATCGTCGTCGGTGAGCGTCTGGTTGCCGCCAAGTCCAAGCTAGTCAAACAAGCATGGAAGCCGACGCAGATGCATACCACCGACGGCTATGAATACAGTGGCGTGGAGCGCGAGCTGGCTGCACGCAAGTTCTTCGAACTGGATACCTGCTCGTTTGATAGCTCGCGCTGCATCTTGTACTACGCGAAGAAAGGAACTTGCCTACGCGTCGATACCATCGGTGAGCAATTCAATGACATGACGGTGACGCGATGGATCCGTGAATGTCCTGAGCCGTCTCAATAACCACACGAAGACGGCACGGTAATAATCAACTGCTCCCAAAGGTTTCAGAGTCGTACACAGCATCTGCAATCAGCACAAAACCCTGTGGGAGCGAGCCTGCTCGCGAAGGCGCCAGAATGAACACCCGATCAATTACCAGGTGATCCCGGCACCCGCATCAACCCGGCAATTGCAAATTATCCAACGCCCGATTCACCGCCAACTCCCCGAGCATGATCAACTGCGCAATCCCCAACAACGCCCGACGCTGCGACGCCGGCAACAAACTGGCGACGTTCTGCGCGATGGTTTGCGCCGAAGCGAGTGTTTCACTGGCATCGATCAGCAGCTCTTCATTCTTGTGGTCCGCCGTCACCGCATACATCCCACGGTTTTTACGTGGAGGCGGCGTGGAACCGGGCGGACAGAGGTAATGGTCGAGCGCACGGTCGGCGGCTTCGTGGAGTTTTTTTGAGTCGAGGGATTCGTAAGGGGAAACCGAGTCGGTTTCGGGCGGGTTGGGCGTTGGTTTGATCATGGTGAAGCTCCTTGATTATTGGAGCCGCCACATTTCGCTGCGAAACGAAGAGAGGTGGCAGCTGTACGCAGGTTCGCAGACCGGGAATCAAGGCACCCGGCATACCCGAAGGTATCCCGCGCACAGCCGCCATAAAGCACCATTGCCGAAAATGGCAACGAGATTGGGAGCGCTGTGCGCCTTGATTGATCCGGGCTGCGAAACCCGATCGCTGATTCGTCAGCGACCGAACCACAATAGAACCCGCCCCCAAGGCGCACAAGCCGGCGGATTCTGGCGTAGCTGTAGGCAAAGGCGCAAGGATATGTCGCCTGAGAGAGTGTCTGGAGATGTCTTTTTAAACGTTGGTGTTTATCGGAATCCTCATTGCGTCCGTCCCCTTGCCCCAACAGACGTAAGCGTCCGGCGAATACATCCCCCTGAAGCTGATAGGGAGCCATCGCCCCCATTCAACCGGGGCAGTAGCAGTTATGCGGATTCTGTTCTCTATAATCACTGACCGGCCATGTTTAGGGTGCTTGTTATGCCAGCCTCCGCTGATCAAAACTCCGCTGTCGTTTTATGCGCAGCTTCCAATAACGACCTGGAAGACCTGGTAGCCATCAGGATTGAGGCCATGCGCGAGAGCCTTGAACGGCTTGGACGATTTAACCCAGATCGTGCGCGCGAACGATTTCTTGATGGGTTCGACGCTAACAGCACACGCCGCATAGAAGTATCAGGTGATCTGGTCGGTTTTGTCGTAATCAAAGACCATCAGAGCGAACTTCTGCTTGACCACTTGTATGTGATACCCAGTGCTCAAGGAGCAGGAATCGGCTCTGAAGTGCTTACTCGGATTTTCAGAGAGGCTGATGAGATCGGGCGTCCCATCAAGGTGGGTGCTCTCAAGGAAAGCGCTTCAAATCGTTTTTACACTCGCCATGGCTTCGTGTTCGTCGAAAGCGGTGAATTCGATAATTATTATGTCTGGGCTAACGGTAATGCCGTTAATTTGGGCGACTAGGCAGATCTTGTTGCGGTGCCCCGTCAGAGGTTGCACGGTTAGATGGGCATCTGCATTCAAAGGGGACGGATCTATTTTTCAAAAATAAATCCGTCCCCTTTTCCTCTTAACAGCAGTCGATTCAGGTCACCACGGCTGAACAGTGGGCCCGGGATAACCTGACTGTCGATTGACGCAAAGAAAGCCCGCCATTCGCGAGCAGAGATACGCGTACATCGTCGCGAAATTTATCGCGGCTGAAGTGCCAGCGCACTCCCACCTTGGAACACGCTCAAAGGTGGGGGCGAGCCTGCTCGCGAAGGCGCCAGAATGAACACCCGATTAGTCACCAAGTGATCCCGGCACCCGCATCACCCCGGCAATTGCAAATTATCCAACGCCCGATTCACCGCCAACTCCCCCAGCATGATCAACTGCGCAATCCCCAACAACGCCCGACGCTGCGACGCCGGCAACAGACTGGCCACGTTCTGGGCGATGGTTTGGGCCGAAGCGAGTGTTTCACTGGCATCGATCAGCAGTTCTTCATTCTTGTGGTCCGCCGTCACGGCATACATCCCACGGTTTTTACGTGGAGGCGGTGTGGAACCGGGCGGACAGAGGTAATGGTCGAGCGCGCGGTCGGCGGCTTCGTGGAGTTTTCTGGAATCGAGGGATTCGTAAGGGGAAACCGAATCGGTTTCGGGCGGGTTGGGTGTTGGTTTGATCATAGTGAAGCTCCTTGATGACTGGAGCTGCCACCGTTCGCGGTCAAACAAACAGGGTGGCAGCTGTACGCGGGTTGACCGACCGGACATCAAGGAATCCGGCACACCCGAAGGTGTCCCACGCACAGCCACCGCGACATGATTTCAGACAATGCCTGAACACGTGCAGAACGCTGGCGCGCCTTGATATTGGGCGGACGGTCAAATCCGATCACTGATTCGTCAGCGACCGCACCACAATAGAACCCGCCCCCAAGGCGCACAAGCCGGCGGATTCTGGCGTAGCTGTAGGCAAAGGCGCAAGGATGTGTAGCCTTGGAGAGTGTCTGGAGATGTCTTTTTAAACGTTGGTGTTTATCGAGACCTTACTGCGTCACCTCTCCCGAAATAGATCCGTCCCTTTACCCGTTATCCCGACAAGAAACTCAAGCGTGCCGGGAGTGGTGACGTATCACTGTGCACGGAGTTTCGCAGGACCTCGCGGCAAGCCGCTTTTTTCGAACAGAAGTCACAGAAAGGAGTGAGTGAGCCTGGTCTTAAAAATCTGTCTATTTGAGTTGTAACCGTTTGTGCCCGACGCCCATAACGGACAATTGTTGCGAATCCGCACCTGCGGGCTTGAATCCTCACGTTTGCACGCTACGCTTACAATGTTGATGCTTTATTAGCCCGGAACAACTTACTAGGATTGCTTCAAGACGATAAAAGTACGACTGATGCACGCCCCCTAAGCCAGCCAACTGTTAGATATTGTATCTAAAGTGCGAATGCAGCAAAAAAGTTAATAAATCCTTACACAGCGTCCCTTCCCTTATGACCTAATCGATGTGAAAGACATCCATTTATGCAGGTTCAGCTTTAATAGGAAATAATAATGGTTAACCGGGCTGCAAACGCGACTATTAAGGGCTATTTTTACCAGTTTGATTATGCAATTTCACAGCTATTACAGGCCGTAGATGAGCATTCAACCTTCACCATTGAAGGTATTGAAGACGTCGACATCGATGATGTCGCTAGTGAAAAGTACATTCAATGCAAGTATTACTCCTCTACAGATTACAACCACTCTGTAATTAAGCCCGCCATTGCCGCCATGATTATTCACTTCAAAACAATAGGTTCAAAAAAGAACCCTCCACCCACCTATAAACTTTATGGTCACTACAAAAGCGGCCAAGAAAAACTCCCCGAAAAAAGCAAGATAACTGTAGATTTCATAAAAACCCACTTTTTGACAACGCTCAAGAAAGACGCTCCAACTGAACTAATTCATGAACTGCACAAAATCACCGACCTTGAAATACGTCAATTCGCCAGACAGTTAGAAATTAATGTTTACGCCGTAAGCTATGAAATCCAGATGGACAACATAAGAAAACTTTTAATCGCAAACATTCCTGGCACCACACAGGAAGATGTGGAAAACTTATTTTACCCTGCATCTATAAACAACATAAGAGCTCTTGCAATCCAACATAACCTAACTGCGCGGCAGACCACAAAAAGCCGTTTTATAAATGAAATAAACAACAAAAGTCAGCTTTTCACTAGCTGGCTAAAGCAATACCAAGGCGTAAAAAAATACATTCAACTAATACGTGATAAATATTTCAAACACCACTCAGCAACATCGATCGAAAACAAGGCAAGATTTTTCATTATAAACCTCCCCCTCAACTATCTCGGCACCCCCAACGTGCTTGATCTAGCACTAATAGTTAGCAGTAAATTCTCTAGTCGTCCTAGCTCCAGAACTCCCGACAGCGATAGATATTGCCCCTACCTCCATTTTTCCGACATGGATGATTTCAGGTACAAAGAGCTCAAACATTCTCTTCGAGGAGCAAGCATAATTTTTCTAGACGGTCATGACTTCAAAGACTCAGGCTTCTCTGTCGACTCAATCCTCCCCCCTCCTACCTCACATAGGAATACGCGACTTAAGCTGATTGACGAACTGGACGACCTTAATTACACATTGCAAGCACACCACCGTCGCCCCATTGAAATATTTGAGTTCTATCACGATACGCCCACTACCGGGCTAGACATCCCCGTAGCAGCGCTTTATGCAGCTATAAAAATTGATTCCCTCGAAGACATCAAGGAGATTCTTAAATGACAGGCAAGCCGCAAGCAGAAGTTATAGCAGTTTATCCCAACAAAGTTAGAATCTGCGTAGACGATCTAGGCAGCTTTACACACGGACATCCTTTACTGAGAGTGGGTTCCTATCTCAGAGTTACCGACCACGAAGATTGCGTTCTCATTGCCATAGTTGAAAGCTTCCTCATTGAAGTTGATGATCGAGCAAATCGCCGACATGTGATCGAAGCCTTACCTCTGGGAGTAATCAAAGACGGAAAATTTATTCGAGGAGGAGATGCATTGACAATACCACCGACTGGTGTTGAGCCTGCTACTCTCCAAGACATTAAGAAAATTTTCGAGGACTCAGTACCAGAGCATAAAAAATTAGAATTCTCAGGACTGCTTGCCGATCCTGAAATTAGAGTTCCCGTTGATGGCAACAAATTCTTCAATAAGCATATCGCCGTTGTAGGATCTACGGGAGCGGGCAAGTCCAACACAGTTACTCGAATCATTCAAACCTCCACTGCAAAAACAGCCACTGGAGCACCTAACAACTCACACGCTATAATTTTTGACATTCACTCCGAATACAAAACAGCCTTCCCTAATGCTAACCACATCGATATTAACAGTCTAAATCTCCCCTATTGGCTACTTAATAGCGAAGAGCTAGAGGAAGTCCTCCTCGACACTGGAGAGCGCGACAATTACAACCAGTCCTCCGTTTTTCGCCACCTAGTTACTGAAAACAAGAAGAAGCACAATAGTGCATTCAGAAAAATTTTTTACGATAGCCCAGTTTTCTTTGACATACATGAAGTTTTGAATGCACTCTACAACATTAAAAACGAAACAATAAATGCGAAAAACGCCAATCTTTATATGATCAATGATGGAACCTATTCCTTGTTAAGTGAAGGCAAAACGGATCCTACCACTGGCATACTGCTTGATGACGAAAAGCGTATACAAAAGTACTTTGAAAGCAAATTAGACTTTCACCCAACCAAGCCTCAAAGCATAACCAATGGCAGTTACGCCGATGGCTCGTTAGATAAGTTTTATACCCGCTTTGAATCCAAAATCGCACAAGAGCGTTTGAGCTTCCTATTTGGGCCTAATGCCAAAGCGGCTTCACTGGAAGGCACTCTCCGAAACCTCATAGGTTATCAACTAGCAAAAAATGCTAACGTAACAGTTCTTGACCTGAGTGGGATTCCGTTTGAAGTATTGAGCATTACTGTCTCTCTCATTTCGAGACTAATATTCGAGCACGGCTATCATTACAAGGTCTACAGAACAAAGAATGGCGAATCAATAAATAATGATGCACCGATTCTGTTAGTTTACGAAGAGGCTCACAAGTATGTGCCCACTAGTGAACTTACAAAATACAGAGCAGCAAAACAGTCTATCGAACGAATCGCTAAAGAAGGTCGAAAATATGGCGTGACACTTTTGCTTTCCAGCCAGCGACCGTCAGAAATCTCAGAAACGATCTTTTCTCAATGCAACAATTTTGTCGCCATGCGTCTAACCAACCCTAGCGACCAGAATTATGTTCGCAGGTTACTCCCTGATACGTTGGGCAAACTGATTGAAAAAATGCCTAACCTAGGCGCCGGCGAAGCCCTCCTAATTGGAGACTCGTTGGTGATGCCTTCTTTAGTGAAGATTGACGTTTGTGATCCAGCGCCTTCGTCCGCCGACATTCCGTACTGGGAACTCTGGAAAGATGAGTGGAAAGACCTGAGCTTCGACGACATCACAAACGAATGGATGAGATAAGCGCCCCCCCATATTTAATCTTTAATTACATCAAGAATGAGAGCGACCAACATTTCATCAACGAGGCTGATTTATTTAACAAAAATAAATCTGCCTCCCATTTCACTTCACCCCTACCGTTTCTTAGCTGTCATAGCGAGGACGGACAAACTGAATTAGAGACGTTCTCCCTTGAATATGTATTATACGAACCTCCATAATCACGCCATTTGAATCCTCAAGCTCAAATGGCTCGTTTATCTTTAAGAAAGCAGGCTGTTTCTTACCACCGTCTATCGCAACATTATCTGCGTAAAGGTGTGCTGTACTATCGGTATTAAAAATAGGATTAAGCCGCCCCTCAAGCCCAGGAATGTATCCAGTGCTGTGACAAATAACCGACCCTGTATTTCCGGTTTCCGTTAACGTTATCTGGATGCCGTCAGCTGGATCCCATGAAGAGATCAAGGCGGCTGGGTAATCAGAATGTGCCACAAGTAGTTGATAGTGACGCCGAGTGGGGAATGTTAGTGTGACTTTTCCGTTCGCATCTGTCTGTCCGCTCTTCGTGGTCCCGTTATCCGCAATGGCTACGATAGTGGCTGACGCCACGGCGGCGCCAGTGGAAGAAATTACCGATATGCTCGGAGTTTGAGGCTCGAAACGGGGTATTGTTTTGGTCGAAAACAGTGCTTTACGAATTGATTCCGAAGGCACCGTTCTACCGTTATTTATAAGTTTCTTGTGAATTACTTCAACGAATTTTTCTGGCGAGCGCTCGGCTAGTAAAATGTACCCCGTGGTTGGTAGCACACCGGGTATATCTGTATTATCGAAACGGGCGGGAAGTATGTATTCTTGACTTTCCTGAAAAGCTCGAGCTTGCATGGCTGTACGTTCATGGGTTGTCCAAAGCTTCTTTGCATAATGCTCTGACACGAACATGATCGTATACATAGCCTTATTCATGTAAATATCTGTTAGGTAATCGTAGAGATTTTTACCCCACAGGTTTGCCTCCTCAAACTTGTCGTAAAAAACTTTTACACCGGAGTCTCGAAGAAGGTTTGCTACTTGGTCGACATAACCACGATCCTCTCCAGCAAACGAGAGAGCGATATCAAATTCACGATTGCCCGACATACTCTAATCCTTTAAAAATCTCAATTTTCAGAAGGCGCCCTTTAACTGTGCCTCGAAGTTAATATCGCACGAAAAAAGTTTTTTGTAGGTCATCATCCGGCTAGAATCTGGAACCTGCCTACAGTCACCTAGCCTCTTTCACTCGAACTAAATGCCCCAAATGCGCACTTTTAGCCGGAGCATTCAATATCTTGCCAGCCATATTCTTGTGCCGAAGCGCTCAAACTGGCAGCGTAGAAAGCTCTATCCCAAGCGAAACAAAACCACTGAACTCACCTCACCAACCTCGGCAAAACCACCCCCTCCCCCAACCTCTCCACCCCCAACCGCACCTTCTCCCCACCCTGCTCAATCACCACCCCATCCCCCTCCACCGCCAACAACTTCACCCCAGGCCCCACCTTCTCCCCCTGCAAAAAACTACGCGGCGGCCCGTCATTCAGGCTCAGTATCGCCACCGCCCCCCGACTTCCCGCCATCACCCCGCTCACCTTGATGTCCACCGGCGCCGTTTCATTGGAAAACCACTGCAACGCCGGGCTATCACTGCGTGCCGCGAGCAATTGCGGGGCTGCCGGCGGGGTGTGGGATTCGGCGGAGGTCAGCAGCAGCGACGACCACGTCG
Organism: Pseudomonas sp. LBUM1652; assembly: GCF_059716105.1. NCBI lineage: Bacteria > Pseudomonadati > Pseudomonadota > Gammaproteobacteria > Pseudomonadales > Pseudomonadaceae > Pseudomonas > Pseudomonas sp. LBUM1652. Next base: position 3,603,706 of record NZ_CP166804.1, read on the forward strand.
CCACGCCGACCAGCGCGGCGAGCAGTGCGGCGGCCTGAACCATTTGCGGTAGGGAAAAGCGTGCGGTGAACATCATGGGCTGAATCTCCTTTTAGTCCCTGCCCACAGACTACGCGGCAATTCTCACGGTTTTATTTCACACGTCTTACATGTTGGCCGTGCAGGATGTTCCTCAACGCAAAGGAGCGCGCAATCGATGAACAGGCAACGGGGCTTTACCCTGATCGAGTTGATGGTGGTGCTGGTGATCATCGGTATCGCCAGTGCGGCGATCAGCCTGAGCATCAAGCCCGACCCGCTGCAATTGCTGCGCAAGGATGCCGAGCGTGTGGCGCAGTTGCTGCAAGTGGCACAGGCGGAGGCCCGCGCTGATGGCCGGCCGATTGTCTGGGTGAGTGATGCCAAGGGGTTTCGCTTCAGTCGGCGCAGTGACAGCGGCAAGGGTTTCGAGCATTTCAGCCAGGACCCGCAATTACGCCCACGGCCATGGCAGAGCCCGAAGATGGAGGTTCGCGTGGAGCCGAAACAGAAAGTCGTGCTCAATGCCGAATGGATCAACCCGCCGCTGCAATTGACCTTGTCTGATGGTTTCAATCGCCTGAGCGTGTTGCGCGATGGCGCCGGCCGGATCAGCGTGCAATGAAGGACCAACAAGGTTTCACCCTGATTGAGGTGATGGTCGCGATTCTGCTGATGGCGGTGGTGAGTTTGATTGCCTGGCGTGGGCTCGACAGCGTGACTCGGGCTGACAGCCATTTGCAGGCCAGCAGTGAGCAGAGTGACAGCCTGTTGCGGGCGTTGAATCAGTTGCAGCGGGATGTGGACATGCGCGCGGGGATTGAGTTGAGTGAGCCGAAGAAAGTTGGTGTGGACGATGAACCGCCGAGCGCCCCGCCCGCGCTGACTGTGCGCAGCAGTGACAGCAAGGGCTTTCGCCTGGACATCATTCGCACGGCGGCGGATCAGCCGGGGGCGTTGCAGCGGGTGCGGTGGTGGGTCAAGGGCGACACGCTGTATCGGGCGGTGGCGGCGGCGCGGAGTCGGTATCCGTTGCCGGCGCCAACTGACGGGGTTGCTGTGCTGAAGGATGTTAGCGATGCACAGGTTCGGGTTTGGGAAACGGATAAGGGCTGGCGTCAGTTGAGTGGTAATCGGCGGGAGGACCCGCAAGGGCTGGAGATTCGGTTGACTCGGCAGACGCCGCAGGGGGTGGAGAAATATCGGCAGGTGATTGGGCCGTTGGAATGAGTCCCGCCTGATATCCCCGACCCCTTCCCCCCTGTAGGAGCTGCCGAAGGCTCGGGCCGCGTTCGGACGATCTTTTGATTTTGCTTCTGAAAAACAAAATCAAAAGATCGCAGCCTTCGGCAGCTCCTACATTGGGATTGAGTGCCCCCGCACGCGGCGCATGCCGCCCCACTCAAAACAATGAGCGTTAGCTCGAGTACCGCTTTTGATCTAAACGCCCGTCGGAAGGCTGAGTGGAGGGATTGATCCGGGGGTGGGAGCGAAGCGACCGTTCGACGAAGTCGAACACATCGAGAGGAGGTGCAGCGCAGCAAACCGGAGGCGATGCGCCCGGATCGATCCCGGAGCGAAGGAACCCGAGCCACGGCGAGGGCCGAACGTCAGGGCAAAGACTTTTTGGTTACTTTTGAGGCGTTTGTCAAAAGTGACCCGCCGTCAGGGCGGAACCCTAAGCAGCCATTACCGCAGCAACGGATATGTACACCATCCACCCCACTAGCTAAGGACGATGACGCCGCCCGGCAACTCGGTGCACTTAACCCCATAAGCATCCCGAATCAACAACGCGACGCCCGCGAGTTGGTCGAGGCTAAACCGCGCCTGCACCCGCCGCTGCCCAAGCTCCCGGTTCAGCAGCAACAGCATCCCCGGTCGATAGCGATTAATCTCGTCGATCATCTGGCTGAGGGTCGCCCCATTAAACACCAACACCTGCTGCCGCCAATTCATCACCGCCGCCGTGTCGACACTCTGCACACTGCCAACCTGCCGCGCGTCATAAGTCACTTGCTGCCCCGGCTCCAGACGCAAACGGCGCCCTTCAACATCCACTTCCACCGCACCATCAAGGCAAGTCACACAGACCTGCTGATCGGTATTACGCAAATTGAACCGCGCCTGACTCGCCCGCAACCACCCGCCCCCAGCCTGCATCGCCAGCGGCAACCGCGCGGTCTGCACCTCAACCTCACCACTGACCAATTCAAAGCCCTGCACACCGTCATCCACCGCGCGCTGGTTGATCCGGGTCTGCGTGTTCAACTCCAGGCTCACACCCTCCACCGGTTCAAAACGCCGCTGCTGCCCGACCTCGGTGATGAAATCGGCACCCAACCCGCCGAAGCCTCCGGGGATCGTCCCGCGCACCAAAAAGAACGCCGCCGACGCGGCGATGGCGCCACCCAGAAACGCCCGCCGCCCAAACCCACGCGGCGCCTGCAAACCTTCTGCCGCCGGTTGCAGCAATTGCCACAGGGCTTTGGTCTCTTCGAATGCGCTCGCGTGTTCAGGACTCTGCGCGCACCACTGGCGTAACGCCCGGGCGTCGGCGACGGTGGCGCGGCCCGAGGTCAGCAGGATCAGCCAGTCGCGGGCTTCGCTTTGCAAGCGCTCGGCGGCCGAAGGCTCGGCAGGTGTCAGTCGAAAGATGTTCAAGACGCGCAGATTCTCAACGGATTAATCGGGCACTACTCTGAAGACGGTTTTCCGGCCCCGCGACCGAACCGCTGAAACACTTTTCTTTCAAGTTTGGCGGCGCAATGGCCCAAGGCAGCTTTGATTTCCTTCTCGACCATGCGCGTGGAAATGCCGAATCGCTGGGAAATCTCCAGGTGCGGCGCCTCTTCCAGACGCGCCGCGATAAAAATCCGCCGACGCCGCGCCGGCAGTTCGTATAGCGCCTTGAGCAACGACTGGATTTCCTTTTGCCCGCCCACCACCCGCGCCGGGTCGAGCGCCTCGTCACCGATTTGCAGCAGCTCTTCGACCTCGCTGCCGGTGAGCAGGCGCGCATCGGCCTGACGCCGGTCGGCGGCGATGTTCAGGGCCATGCGATAGAGGTAGGCGTTGGGCCGGGCGATATTGGCCGGCGTCTCCATGCGATCAACGCGCAGGTAGGTTTCGTGCAGCACGTCGTTGGCCAGATCCTCCGAGCCCAGACGCCGACGCAGGCGCACCCGAAAGTCCTCGTAGGACGTCAGGAACAGTTGGACCAGCGAACCTTGTCCGGTGTCTTTCATCCCCCGGAAACTCCTTCCCATGTGGTGCATTCCATGCGTTTTCCTGACGACTCCGGTAACAACAGCAACGTGACCGGCTGACGCAAGGCGCTGGGCGTCGGCCGGTCGATCCTGAGATTGCGAAAGCTTTCCACCAGCGCGGTATCGCGCCGTACATCACCGGTCGAAGTGACCAACCGGTTGTATTGCACCAGGCCATCGCGCCCGACCCAGACCTGCAACACCGCGCGATAACTGCCCGGACGGGTCAGCGGCGAACGGCACAGGTTGCGCTCGATCGCCGCTTGCACCGCCGTGGCGTAATTGCGGCTGACAGCCACGCTTTCGGGCGACTGTTTTTGCGGCGGCGCTGGCACGTCTTCGACCTGCGCCACCTGCAAGGTGAACGCATCACCACGGGCATAGCGCGCCATCAAACCACTGCCACCGAGCAGGCGGCGCAGCGCGTCGGCGGCGGTGTATTCGCCATCCACCGCCAGGGAACGTCTGCCGCGACTCAACTGGCTGTCGACCAGCACCGCGACGCCGGTGGCGTGGCTGTATTGATCGAGCGCCCGGGCCAGATCCTGCGCAGGAATGTGCAGCGTCATGCGCATGTCTGCCGGCACTGGGTCCGCTGTCGCAGTGCCCGTCAGCCAGGCAAGCAGCACCCCCAGACCCAGCCGGCGCACAAGAGTCGTTGAACGCTGAAGACCGTCCCTGGAACTGCCTCGCTGCACGGCTGACGTATCCCTGAAAATCGTCATCCTGAGGGCTGTTTATGAATCTGGTGTGACGGGCACTGCAAAAAAACCATCACGGGATTTGCGCACGGCGTGCACTAGACTTCTTCCATAGCGCGGCCCCTTCGGGCCGGCCAGGAGGCCTGCATGAAATCACTGTGGAAAATCGCCCTTGGCGGGCTGATGCTGAGCGCATTCGTCAGCGCCCACGCCGAGCAACCGCTGGGCTGCGTGGAAGTGACGGTCGGCGGCTACAAGGCGCCGAATTACGATTGCCTGAGCCAGCAGATGGGTAACAACCCCGAAGGCGCGGCGGCGGCGGAAAAGAATCAGGAGGCGCTGAACGTGCCGGTGAACAAGCGACCGCCGAATACGCTCGGGCTGGCAACACCGGCCGCGACCAGTACGCGGATGGGCAACACCTTTGGCACATCGGTGAAACCGCAGCGCCCACCAGCCAACACTGCAACCTCACCAATAATCAATAAATGAATCAAACACCTGTGGCGAGGGGATTTATCCCCGATCGGCTGCGCAGCAGTCGCGAAGCCGTTACACGGGATGTGCCTGATGTACCGAGTCGCAACGTTTTGGGGCTGCTGCGCAGCCCATCGGGGATAAATCCCCTCACCACAAGGAATACCTCAATCACTGGAAATACCTCAGTCACAGAGTTATGCGTCAGTCAGTCGCTCGGGGTTTGGCGAAAGCTCACCGCCAGCCGATTCCAGCTGTTGATCGTGGTCACGGCCATCGTCAGGTCGACCATTTCCCCTTCGTTGAATTGCTCGCGTGCCTGCTGATAAACATCATCTGGCACATGGCTTTCGGCGAGCAGCGTTACCGCCTCGGCCCACCCCAGCGCCGCACGTTCGCGGGGGTTGAAGAAGTTGCTGTCGCGCCACACCGCAATCGCATACAAGCGCCGGTCACTCTCCCCGGCCCGTCGCGCGTCCACCGAATGCATGTCGGTGCAGAACGCGCAGCCGTTGAGTTGCGAGGCGCGGATCCTGATCAGTTGCAGCAGCGGCTGCTCGATGCTCAGGTTGCTGGTCAGCGCCTCCATGGCAATCATGGCTTTCATCGCCTTGGGCGAAGCGTTGTAGTAATCCAGGCGCAGGGACATGGCTGTTCTCGGTAGACGGAATAATGACTTCACCGTAAACGCCGACAGCGACGCATTACAGCCCCAATTGCACGGAAAACCGGCACACCACTGCATCCCGGCCAAACACAAATCCCGTGTAGGAGCTGCCGAAGGCTGCGATCTTTTGATCTTGCTTTTGTTTATAAAAAACCAAAGTCAAAAGATCGCAGCCTTCGGCAGCTCCTACAGGGATTGGGGCCAATTTGGGGATTTTCGGCTGCGCAACTACTGCCGATCAGGCAACAGCGGTAATCTGGCCGACACGTCAATTCGCCCCCCGGAGCCGCGTCGGTATGGAACTTCACGTTGTGATCAACGGCCGCAAGGATCTGGCCGGTCAGTTGTATCAGCAACTGCGTGGCGCCATCGAATCCGGGCGTCTGGCCGCTGGCACACAGTTGCCGCCCAGCCGCTTGCTGGCCGAGCAACTGGGGATTTCGCGCAAGACCATTGCCGACACCTACGCCCAACTGACCTACGAAAATTTCCTGACCGGCGTGATCGGCAAAGGCACCTACGTCAACGCACGCCCGGCACAAGTCCAGCGCAAACAAAGCCACACCGAGCTGGCCAGCGCCGAGGTGATCGAGCGCTGGAGAAACCTGCCGGTGTTCCTGCGCCACCCGACGCTGGAAGGCTCGTTGCGCTACGACTTCATTGGCGGTGCCACCAGCAAAGGCCAGTTTCCCCATGACGACTGGCGCCGCTGTGTCTCCCACGCCATGCGCCAGATGGGCGGTTCAAAAGGCTTCTACAGCGTGCCCGAAGGTTTGCCGGCGCTGCGCAATGCGATTGCCCGGCACATCGCGTTTTCCCGTGGGGTGAACTGCCAGGACGAAGACATTGTGGTGTGCAACGGCGCGCAACAAGCGCTCGACCTGATCACTCGCGTACTGATCAGCCCCGGCAGCCGGGTGGCGATGGAAGACCCGGGCTACCCGCCGGCCCGTCTGCTGTTTGGCACCCACGGCGCGGAAGTGGTCGGCGTGCCCGTGGATGCCGAAGGCATTGTGGTTGAGCAAATTCCCGAGGGCACGCGGCTGATTTACGTCACCCCGTCGCACCAGTTTCCCCTGAGCATGCCGATGAGTCCGGCGCGTCGCGAAGCCTTGCTGGCCCGCGCCCATGAACTGGGCGCAATCATCATCGAGGACGACTATGACAGCGAGTTTCGCTACGAGGGCCGGCCCACGGACTCACTGTTCAGTCTCGACCAGCGCGGCATCGTCGCCTACGTCGGGACCTTCTCTAAAACACTGCTGCCGGAGCTGCGGCTGGGTTATGCGATCCTGCCGCCGGCGATTCTTGAAGCGGTGATCCGCGCCAAGCAACTCACCGACCTGCACGCCTCTACCCTGCCGCAATGGGCGCTGGCGAAGTTCATCGCCGAGGGCTGCCTGCTCAAACATATCCGCCGTTGCCATGCGATTTACGCCCAGCGCCGCGAGCGGATTCTGGCGCGCATGGCCAGCGATCTGTCGCCGTGGCTTGAGGCCGTGCCACCCAGCGCCGGGTTCCACATGGCCGCGCTGTGCAAGAAGCCGATCGACCTGCCATTGGTGATTGAGCTGGCGAAAAAGGTCGAAGTCGGGCTGTACGCCATCGACGGTTTCTATTATCAGCAACCGGTGAAAAGCGGTCTGTACTTCGGCTTTGGCGCCATCGAGACGCTGGACATCGATATCGCACTGGATCGCCTGCGCGACATCCTTCAGCAAGTGGCTTGAGTGATTGGCCTAACGGATTAACCGCCGATTGGTTATTGGTGATACGGGGTGGCAGGCCTATCCTGCACAGGCGTTATCCCTCAATGAGCAGGATTCGTCCGGCCTGATTCAGGAGTGTGAGCAATGTCCAACGAAGTGATCAACACCGTCCAGGTGCAGGCCGCCACCGGCCGCTCGGATGAACTGGGCAGGCAACTGCAGAAGATCGTCGAAACCCTGCGCGAAACGCCGGGCTGTGACTCCTATATGGTCGACCGCTGCCCCGATGACAGCCACCGCTGGACGGTCAGCGCCCACTGGCAGTCAGAAGCGGCGATGCAGGCGCATTTCAACCGGCCCGAGGCGCAGGGCTTTATCGACTTGATCGACAGCCGTCTGGCCAATAGCGTGGATTTCAACAGTTTTCCTATCGTTTAGAAGCAAGAGCAAAAGATCGCAGCCTTCGGCAGCTCCTACACCGATTTCTGTAGGAGCTGCCGAAGGCTGCGATCTTTTGCTTTTGATCACCCCGCAGATCAGATTGGTCACCCGATCTTCCCGAATATTGGCCGTTTGAATGCGCCACCCCGCGCACTACTGTGATCACCTAAATCCCCACTTCACAGGTGATCCGCCATGAAAGCCCTGCACGTCCTCACCGCCGCCCTCGCCTTGACGATTTCCGCCTCGGCACTGGCCCATGAGTCGTCCGAGAAAGTCACGGTGCTGCAAGACCAGATGCTGAAAAACGCCCCCGGCAAAAAGGCCATGATGATCGAAGTCGACTACAAGCCCGGCCAATCGTCCATCGCCCACAAACACGAGGGCACCGCCATGGCTTACGTGCTGGACGGCGAAGTGATTTCCCAGGTCAAGGGTGAACAGCCGACCACTTACAAGAAGGGTCAATTCTGGTACGAACCGGCCGGCTCCGAACATCTGGTGTCGAAAAATACCAGTAAGAGCAAACCGGCGAAGTTGCTGGTGTTTATGGTGTTGGCCCCGGACGAGCAGGTGTTGATCCCCCTGAAAGACTGATGGCTGTCTGGCCAGCCATAAATAAAAAGGCTCAAATCACTGATTTGAGCCTTTTTATTGCTCGGCGCAATTAACCGATGCCGTTTAAAGCAAATGAAACTATCCACGCGCTAATAAACCGATAAATTGTCAGCTGCCTTACAGGTTCTCCGGTTTAGTCTGAATTAACGCCGAGCGCCCTTTTAAAACTCGGCAATTGCAACTTTCCGACTGAAGTTGTTTCACGGGAGATCCACCATGAAACTTGCGTTGGCCAGTACGTTGGTAATTTCCGTTTTAGCCCTCTCCGCCTGTTCCGTACCCAGCGCTCCCCGAGCGGTCTCATCCCTTGACACGCTACTGCCCCATCCGACCGGCCGCAGCAGTGCCACTCAGGTGAAAAGCGGTCCCGGCGTCGCGCTCGGTGTCGTTTACAGCCCAAGCACCCAAACCAATCGCGAATACCTGCGCGACTATCAGGCCAATGCCGGCACCGGTTTCGGCCAGAGTCTGCTGGTGCAACCGATCCATGACGCCTATGTCGCGACGTCAAAACCGGACATGGCGGTGGAATGGGTCAACGCTTCCCTGCAACGCCAGTTCGGCTCGGTGACGGTCTACCCGGATATGCAAAGCCTGCGTGCGGCCAGGCCGGATGTGGTGGCAATCATCGGCACCCACAGCCAATTGATTACCTCACGCAGCTCCGATATCAAGGCGGACGTGAGTGCCGATTTTTATGATGCACAACTCAACTACATCGGCACGGCTAAAGGTTCGGACGCGAAAGAACTGACACCGATATGGGCAGACTTCAAACGGTCTGAAGAGATTGTGGCTGACATCAATCAACAACAAGACGTTCAAGTAAGGGCATTGCAGAAGTTTGACCAGTCGCTCAGTAATTTATTGACCAGGCCGACAGATAAAGTGTCGAGGCTGGATAGTAAACAAGGTCAGAAGTTGTATTGAATGTAAGGGCCCTTTCGCGAGCAGGCTCGCTCCCACAGGGGACTTGTGTCGATCACAAAACCAATGTGGGAGCGAGCCTGCTCGCGAAGGGGCCAGACCAGACACCACAAAACCTTAAGACATAAAAAAGCCCCGGCATCTCACGATACCGGGGCTTTCTCATTCAGCCACTACTTACGCCAATTCAGGCTCGGCATTCGCAGCAACCGCAGGCACCACCGCTTGTCCACTCAATGCCAGATCCAGCAGTTCACGGTTGGCGACCGCATACATGGCGTAGTCCGTACCGCTCGCAGCACGGATTTCCACCAGCATGGCGCGCCAGCGCGAGATCATGCCTTCGTGCTGTTCCATCCACAGCGCCAGACGTGCTTCCACGTCCTGAGTGCCGTCGCCCTGTTGCAGGACGGAGATGGTGATCGCACGTTGCTGCCAGTCGACGTCATCACGGAACGCTTCACGGGCCAGGGCCTGCCAGTTGTTTTCAACCGGCAGAGCACTGATCTGTTGCAGGTACCAGGTGATATCCAGCGCACTGCCCACGGCGAAGTAGGCCTTGGCCACTTCGGCAGGGTTCTGGCCGGTCACGTCGGAGGCTTCGATGATCGGCAGCAGGGTGTACAGGTGCGAGGTACCCGCGACCATACGCGCCAGCAACTCCGGCACACCGGCTTCGACGTACGCCTGATAACGCGCCTGCCAGTTTTCACGGATTTCGCCGCTCAGCAGTTCGTCGAGCTTCAGACCCAGCTCTTTCAGGTGCGGACCGAAGTGCGCGGTGTCACGGGCAGCGTTCTGCTCGTTACGACGGGCACGCAGGAACCAGCGCGTAGCACGGCGACCCAGACGCATCAGCTCGTCCATCAGCTCCAGTTGCACGTCAGCGCTGACTTGGTAGTCCAGCGCTTCGATCTGACGGAACCAGTGCGGGAGGTGGAAGATGTCACGCACGATCACGTAGGCGCCAGCCACGTTCGCCGGGCTCATGCCGGTCGACTCTTTGAGTCGTTGAACGAAGGTGATGCCCATGTGGTTGACCAGATCGTTGGCGATCTGGGTGCTGACGATCTCGCGCTTCAGGCGGTGACGACGCATGGCTTCGGAGAACTTGCTGACCAGGGTCGGCGGGAACGCCGTTTCCATGTCGCGGGTCAGGTAATCGTCGTCCGGCACCAAGGAACCCAGCAGCTGTTCCTTGAGGTCGATCTTGCTGTACGAAATCAACACCGACAGCTCAGGACGGGTCAGGCCATGGCCTGCCGCAACGCGCTCGTTGATCTGCTCTTCGGTCGGCAGGAACTCGATGGCACGGTCCAGCTTGCCACGGCCTTCCAGATCGCCCATCAGACGCTTGTACTCGGCGATGCGCTCGTAGGCACGACGCGCCGCCAGGGACAGGGCCTGAGTCTGCTTGTAGTTGTTGCCCAGCACCAGACCACCGACTTCGTCGGTCATGCTCGCCAGCAACTGGTTGCGTTGCTTGTCGGTCATGTCGCCGGCCTGAACCACTTCGTTCAGCAGGATCTTGATGTTTACTTCGTGGTCGGAGCAGTCCACGCCACCGGCGTTGTCGATGAAGTCGGTGTTGGAACCGCCGCCATTGAGACCGAATTCCACACGACCCAGTTGGGTCATGCCGAGGTTACCGCCCTCGCCCACAACCTTGCAGCGCAGTTCGTTGCCGTTCACGCGCAGTGCATCGTTGGCCTTGTCGCCGACATCGGCGTGGCTTTCGGTGCTGGCTTTGACGTAAGTACCGATACCGCCGTTCCACAGCAGATCCACCGGTGCCTTGAGCAAGGCGTTCAGCAGTTCGGTCGGGGTCAGCTTGTCCGCCTTGATGTCGAAGCGTTCTTTCATCTGCGGCGAGATGGCGATGCTCTTCGCGCTGCGCGAGAAGATGCCGCCGCCTTCGGACATGATGCTGGTGTCGTAGTCGGTCCAGGCCGAACGCGGCAGATCGAACATGCGCTGACGCTCGACGAAGCTGGTCGCCGGGTTCGGGTTTGGATCGATGAAGATGTGCAGGTGGTTGAACGCGGCAACCAGTTGCAGCTTGTCGGACATCAGCAAGCCGTTACCGAACACGTCACCGGCCATGTCGCCGACACCGACCACAGTGATGCTGTCTTCCTGAACATTGATGCCGCGCTCGCGGAAGTGGCGCTGTACGCCAACCCACGCGCCTTTGGCGGTGATGCCCATTTTCTTGTGGTCGTAACCGGCCGAACCACCGGACGCAAATGCGTCACCCAGCCAGAAGCCGTAGTCGATGGCGATGCCGTTGGCGATGTCGGAGAAGGTTGCAGTGCCCTTGTCCGCTGCCACCACCAGGTACGGGTCATCGTCGTCATGACGCACGACGTTGGCCGGCGGTACCAGTGCGCCGTCTTTCAGGTTGTCGGTGATGTCCAACAGGCCCGAAATGAAGATGCGGTAGCAGGCGATGCCCTCGGCCGCGATCTCGTCACGGCTGCCGCCCAGTGGCAAGCGACGCGGCAGGAAGCCGCCCTTCGCACCCACTGGCACGATGACCGAGTTCTTCACTTGTTGAGCTTTAACCAGACCGAGGACTTCGGTACGGAAGTCTTCTTCACGATCGGACCAGCGCAGACCACCACGCGCCACGTTACCGAAGCGCAGGTGCACGCCTTCAACGCGTGGCGAGTAAACGAAGATTTCGAACTTCGGTACTGGCTTCGGCAGCTCAGGAATGGCGTGCGGGTTGAACTTGAAGCTGAAGTACGACTTGTTCTGGCCGTTGGCATCAGTCTGATAGAAGTTGGTGCGCAGGGTGGCTTTGATCAGGTCGAGGTAACGACGCAGGATGCGGTCTTCGTTGAGCACCTGAACGTCGTCCAGTGCGGTCAGAATCGCTTGCTCCAGACGCTGTTGCTTGTCTTCCAGATCATCGCTGCCGAGCTTGCGCGCCAGGTAGAAACGGGTCTTGAACAACCGGGTCAACTCGCGAGCGATGTCGGTGTGGTTGTTCAGGGTGCTGGCGATGTAACCCAGATCGAAGCCCAGACGGATCTGCTTCAGGTAACGGGCGTAAGCGCGCAGCAGCGCCACGTCGCGCCATGGCAGGCCGGCAGTCAGTACCAGACGGTTGAACGCATCGTTCTCGGCATCGCCGCTGACGATGTGGATGAACGCGTCCTGCAGGGTGTCGTTGAGTTGCTGGATGTCGAGGTCCAGGCCTTCAGCGGCAGTGAACGCGAAGTCATGAATCCAGAACTCGCGGCCATTGGTGTGGCGCAGGCGGTACGGGAACTCGCCCAGTACGCGCAGGCCAAGGTTTTCCAGAATCGGCAAAACGTCGGACAGCGCCAGCGGGGTGTCAGCGTGATACAGCTTGCAATGCAACTCGCGCTGGCCGGACACCTGGCCCAACGGCTGATAGAAGCTCATCACCAGCGGATTTTTTTCGTTCAGGCTCAGCAGGTGCTGCATGTCGACCACGGCCGAATGCGCAGCGAAACGCTCGCGGTAGCCGGCCGGGAAGCCTTTCGGGAAGTCCGCCAGCACGTTGGTGCCGTGGGCTTCGCCGAAGCTTTCGACGGTCAGTGCGGCGTAGTCGTCCTGCCAGCTGCGGCACGCTTGTACGACTTCTTTTTCCAGCAGCAGCGGGTCCATGTCGATACGGTTTTTCGGGTCGACACGCAGGATCAACTGCACACGGGCCAGCACGGACTCGGAGAAGAACGTCCAGAACTCGCAGTCGGTGGCCTTCAGGCGCTCCATCAGAACCTGCTGGATCTTCTGGCGCACTTCGGTGGAATAGATGTCGCGCGGCACGTAGGCCAGGCAGTAGCAGAAGCGACCATACGGGTCTTTGCGCAGGAACACGCGGATCTTGTTGCGTTCCTGGATCTGCACGATCGACATCACGGTGGTGAACAGTTCGTCGACCGGAGTCTGGAACAGGTCATCACGCGGCAGTACTTCGAGAACCTGCGCCAGTTCCTTGCCCAGGTGAGCCTTGGACTGGAAGCCGGAGCGGCGCTCGATCTCTTCGACCTTGCGGCGGATGAACGGGATAACCCGCACGCTCTCGCCATACACCGAGGAGGTGTACAGGCCCATGAAGCGGTGTTCCTTGATGACTTTGCCGTCAGCGTCGATTTCGCGGATCGACACGTAGTCCGGGTAGGCCGGACGGTGCACGCGGCTCGGGTGCGCAGCCTTGGCGAACGACAGCAGGGTCGGCTCGCGCAGGTAGTTCACCGCGTAGTCTTCGATGTGACGGTCTTCGTTGGTCAGACCGGTGCGCAGCAGTTTGGTCAGGCCGAGGAAGGAGTTCTGGTCGTACTCGATGTGGCCACCATCGGCCTGATCGGTGACCACGAACTCTTCGTAGCCGAGGAAGGTGAAGTGGTTGCCCACCAGCCATTCCAGGAAGCTTTTGATTTCGGTCTTTTCGTCGGCATCGACGGCGAAAGCGCTGTTGTCGAGCTTGGCGAGGATTTCCTGCACCTTGGCTTTCATCGGCTCGAAATCGGCGACCGCGACGCGGACCTCACCGAGAACCTGTTCCAGCTCTTTGCTCAGCACATTCAATTCGGCCGCGTTGGCGCAGCGGTCGATTTCCAGATACATCAGCGACTCATGCAGGACGCCTTCGCCGGTGCTGCCTTTTGGCAGGACTTCCAGCAACTCGCCCTTGCTGCCACGACGCACGCTGAGCACGGTGGTTTGCAGGGTGTGGATGCTGTAGCCGCGGCGGTTCAGTTCGGTGCGGACCGAGTCGACCAGGAACGGCAGGTCGTGGTGCAGCACTTCGACCGCGGTGTGGGTCGACTGCCAGCCATGACGCTCGTAATCGGGGTTGTAGACGCGCACTTGGGGTTGCGCGTGATCGAAGCGCTCAAGCAGGCGCCACGCAGAAAGAGTACAGCCAGCGAGGTCGGAGAGGCGACGTTGAGTCAGCTCGTCCAGGGAAATGATGCCGAAGAATTGTTCAGCGAACAGCGCCACTTGTGGCAGTGCCTGTTCACTGATGTGCTGCGCCAGTGCCGCTTGCAGTTGGTGCTGGAAGTCGGCTTTGCTGGCTGCGGTGAAGAACGCCATCTGTGGTACTCCGCTTAAGCTTGTTATTGATGGAAAGCGTCGCGTGCAACACCCCTTCCGGGGCTTGAGTCACCCTGCTCCTGATTCTCGGGCAGAGGAAACAGGGGGACAGGTGGGTGAAGCTGGACGAGACACTCAGGTCACATTCACCTTCCATTGAATGGGCATCTGCAAAAACGACTGTCAGGACCGCCGACAATGCCTTTACGGGTGCTCATCCGATGCGCAGCTTAATGGGTGCGACAATGTGTCTGCTTGCGGTGCTGCGACATATTCGGTCATTGGCACGTAAACCGAGGCTTTGGCACCGGTAAACACTAGCAGTCAGGGCGAAAAACGCTGGTCTGAATGCCCGTATTTACGGGACATTCGTGCCAGGTGCAGACCTTTTGCCGCTACATATCCAGAAACGAAAACGCCCAAGGCCGTTCTATCGACCTTGAGCGTGACATCGGGTTCAGCGCCAGCGGTTGACGCGGGTCAGTCCGGCAACTCTTCGTAAGCCTTGAATTTGCTCACGGTAGCGCAGTCGTAACACATCATCTGCAAGATCATCTTGTCCATGCTGGCGTCGATATTGCTCGAGTCGCATTCGCGGCAGAACAGTTGCAGATGGCCGACCAGATCAGCATCGAAAGCTGTGCCAGAAAAGAACTGTGGCACCAGCTCATCACGCCAATACATCCCCGGGGATTTGGAAAACCCCGCTCCGCTGTCTTTGAGCACGACGTCATACAACAATCGATGCAGGGCTGATTGCGGCACTCGCGAGTCGCGGTGAGCGTTTTTGCGCCAGTTTCGCGCCAGGGCATCCTGTGCCGTCCCGAGCATGTTACGCGGGATGGTATTGGACGCGTGGTTGCGCCCCTTGGAGTTACCGGTTGCGTAGAAATGCGCGGCATTTTTTACCGCCAGGCGCGCGAAGTAATAGAGCTGGCTCACCGAAAAGTCTTGCAACAGCTGCCCCACGACCGTTTCGGCACGGGCTTCGGCGGTGAATGCAAAACTCACTTCATTGGCCAACACATGGATGTATTGAATCGACTCCTCCCGGGCCAGATTGAAGATCAACGAATAGAGCTCGGTTTTCCACGCTGGCTGAACGTTCCCGGACAATTCCTGATACAGCGCCAGGTACAAACTGTCGCGCGTACTGCGTACATCCCCCTCCACCGCTACGTTAGGTCGCCAGCGCACGGCTGAATAATCGCTGATAGAGCAGCCATCCGTTCGATCAAAGGCTTTGATATCGGAATCCGTCGCAACAGCCAATACGCCGGTCTCGTGAAGATCTTTCAGCAGTTCCTCACTGGCTTCGTCGGTCGGCGCAAGGGATTCGCCTCTGGATGGCGCGCTCAGCGGCGCAATCCATTGAACATTGGCGCCATTGCCGTCGTCGAGCAAGGCCAGCAATGCCAGCTTTTGTACAAAACCCAGTTTTGTGTAAGGCACTGTGGGGCTTGACGCTCCGTAGCGAACCTCAAGCTCGAGACGATCGCGCTCTGCCTGAGCCGCCAATTGCTGCTGGCGAACCTTGAAGCATTCCTTGCACGTACAAGGTGTGCGTCGAACATTCACGCCTGTCGCAAAATAACGATGCTCGCAACGTACGCACTTGAACGGGTTGCGCAGCGTTACAGGGGTGCCCCTGGCATGCCGACGAACCCACATCGGCAGATCGCAATAGGGGCACGTGAGGTCTTGTCTGACGATTGGCGGCAGCACTTTCAACAAGCTGCGCACAGTCGAGGGGATTCGGAATTCGGCCATGAGTGCGGCACTTTTTTCCCCCTCCAGATAACGCTGATAAACCTGCTCGATCTGTTCTTCGGTCAAGTGTCTGACTTCTTCGGCGAGCTCAAAATATTGGTGCATGAAAAGAGGTCCTTTTCTTTCAGTTTTCGTTAAGCACTCCTTTGCGTTCGAACGGCGAAACTAATCGCTAAAGTGCCGCGAAAACAAGCGAAAACCCATAAAAACACCGAAAAACCCCGCCAAAACAAATGCCTTACAATGCCGTCGGATATTTCTCTACCGGTGAGCGGAAGTGGATGAAGGAACACCCCTACATTTTTCATCCACTGAGCGTCAAACGAGCTCTTCAATCAGCTTTTCAATTGGGTGGTGCAGGTTTTTTCCAAAAGGAATTGAACATGGCAGCAGCGTAAATGCGCCGTGACTGGCAAAATCGCGTTTTGCCTTGCACTCATTACGCCGCCCATCAGGAATACCCCCCATGCAAATGACCACCGCCCTACTCATCGTCAACCCGTGCGATGACGAAGAAGACAACATGGCCATGCTCTGCTGCCACAGCGACAAGGGCGACATGTTCCTGATGAGCCGCTACCCGGACGAGGATGAGCTGGAGATCACACTGGATGGCGAGCCTTCGACGCTGGATGGCGTCAAGGTGACCCTGACTCCGACTCTGCTGAAGATCGAGATTGCCGCGGGGGATGCCGATGCTTTGAATGGGGATGATGTGCTGGAGATCACCCACAGCACCGGCGCGGATGATCTAGCCGAAGTTGAAGAAACCCTGAGGAACATCCTCGATGGTACTGGCACCTATATCAGTGAGCTCAACTGATCAGGCCATCTCCCTCACTCGGAAAATGGATGGCGATGGCGCTCAAATAAATTGCGTCGCGCCATTGTCAGTCCTGTAACGAACGTCTCGCATCAACCTTCGCTGAAAGCCTTAAACACTCAGAGACTATCAATCTCACCAAGTGCGCGAGCGCACTACCTTTCACGTTTACTCCCGCAAAGTTCCATCCTACTTCCCAACCAGAACTGCCCTACGCAACCATCGGAAGTCTTACGCCGTCATCTGATTGTTTGGCCGTGCGTTCATTGCTATTAATAAACCCACTTGCGGACAACCTCGCAAGTTCGGCGCTGACACAACAGCATCGAAAATTCAATATCAAATGGAGTTACTACCATGGGTAAAAAACGCTCTGAAATAAACACCTTCGATGACATGTCACAGATCACAGGTCTTTCAGAAGGTTTCCTCGCAACCGAGTTGAAATTCTTCGCTTCATTAACTCGCTGATTGGATCTACCAACCAGCCCACAGTAAGTGCCGAAAGTTTGGCTTTCGGCATTTAAATCCGATGAGGCATGCAATGTCCGAGCGCGAACTAACACCCAGCAGAGCACTGACAGAAATAACCAACTCCATCCAGGCGTTAGGACTCAAAGCACTTGTTCGTTATGTCGGCGCTGGCGATATGGTTGCAATCGCTGAACTTTACGACAACGACAAAAAACTGATTGAGTCTGGAGCAGGCAAGGGACCTGATGCCCTCATCGGCGCGCTGGCCGAGAGCCTTGAACACTACGGCACCTTCCACTGCAAGCAGTCGCAGCGATTAGGTTTAAGCTGCGATGTGATCGCCGCTCAGCAGGATGCTCAATGCGACGGCTTACTTGCAAGCCTGCCAAGCACCGGCGAATCTCTGGAGTGTTTTCGCCTTACAGCCCTTGATGACGAGCACGAACTATTTGTGCCATGCATTCTCCTGCATCCAGATGCCGGCAAGAACGAAACAGTTGCTCAAGAAACCCGCTTCTTAAGCCGCTACGCCTCAAACTCCGGGATCGCATTCGGATGCACCAAGGCAGAGGCATTGCTCCATGGCGCTCTTGAAGTCATAGAAAGACACTTGTTGTCGCGTTTTTTTCTCGCCGTTTGCGCGATACGGCCTGCAATGGACCTTTACACGCCTTCCAAAGCATTACTCGCTCAAGCATTGCTGCATCGCCCGTATGCTTTAGAGGCAGCAAGCAAGTTGCAAATTATAATTATCAGAGATGAGTCCGGTGTCTATTTTTCGGTTGCGTTCCCCAAGATGGGACCAGGTGACCTGCATATTTCCCCCATTGGCTCTGGATGCTCATTGGATATCTGCATTGCTGTTCAAAGGGCAGTCACGGAACAATTCCAGTCAAGCACACTATATGACGTCAGTGAAGAAGCCTCTGACCGCAAAACATTTGACATGCTTTCAAGCTGTGACGCCTTAAAAAACCTAATAGACTTCGCCCCGGTGAAAAACCTGAAACTCCGAGTTCTTGAACCCTTCTCAAAAAAATTGACCAGTTCCGTCACACAACAAATAGAATTACTGCAGCGAAAATTGAAAGCCATCGACAGAGCAATTTTCCATAGAACTGTCGCACAGTACTCAAACACAAACATCGTCATCCAGACATACATACCCGGCCTTGATAGATTCAACATCATCAGAAACGGTCAATTGGTAGCACCGCAGCACATCCTGCTAAATAAGACTAAGACTTCCGCACCTGATAATTAACAAACACGACCAACAGGTAGATCTCCATGCGGATACTCATTAGTACAGCTTGCAAAAAGCATCGACTGCTATTGGTCACAACAATCACCGCCATTATTTCGCTAAAGCTGCTAGCCCTTGCGCCTCCATTGCTTCTGGGCGCCATTGTCGACTCGCTGAGTAACGCAGACCACACCACCCTCAACACACTGCTTATCTTTACGGCGGCCTTTACCTTGGCCGGATGTGCTCAGTCGATTATTGCGCCCCTGCAGACACTGCTTCTTTCAAAACTCGTCCAACGGATTGTGATGAACGCGTCGATTACATGGTTGGCGCAATTGATGGGAAAGGAGTTCTGTCGATTTAGCACCTGGCGCATCGGTCACTTCATCAAATCGGTAGAGCGCGGAATCACCGCCCACGAACAACTGCTGACATTCTTCGTCACAGTGGGGTTTCCACTGTGCCTGGAGTTTCTGATCGTTGCCGCCGCATTTTGGTACATGGGCGGCACCTGGATTTTTCTTGCGATGGCGAGCCTTGGGGTCCTTTACCTGTTTGCCACCCATCGAATCATCAGGTGGCGCAGAAAACATATTGATGCCGTGAATGAGCAGGAAGATGAACTGAGCGCGGTTCTGTTCAACACCTTGAAGGCAGGAAAATCGATAAAACTGGAGCGCGCTGAGCACACTGCACTGCAACCATTGAACAGGGCCTTTAATCAATATGCCGAAGCGGCAGTGACCGTCGCAGGATCCGGCGGTTTGTTGAGCGGGGCAAAAGTCTTGTTTATCAGCCTTTCCACAGGAGGGTTGCTAAGTTGGGGAGTTGTCGATCAGTTGTCGGGGTCAGCGAGCATCAGCGTCGGGCAATTAGTCGCGATTTTTTCCATCGCAGGGACCTTCCTGCTCAACATCTCAGCCCTGACCGAAGGCTATCGAGTGCTGGATCAGTTTTTAGCGGATCAACGCCGCCTCCAGCAGCTGCTCAAATCAGCCGATTTTGATCACGAAGGCCGTGAAATCGAACTGACCGAGCACGAAGAATCAACGTTACGCCTGGAACCCTGCGTGATCACCGACAATGGTGCCGTCCGGCTATCAATCGCAAACCCGATCGACTTTAAACAGGGGCAATCCGTTGCGATCACCGGCCCCAGCGGCGCTGGCAAGTCCACTCTGCTGGAAGCACTGGCCGGACTGAACACTTCAGTGAGGAGTCAACTGAACATTGATGACATATCCGTTGATCGTTTGAACGCTCGAAGCCATCTGCAAATACTGCGTTACTGCCCTCAATCCCCGCAATTCCTTGAGGGCAGCTTCGACAGGTCAGTCCTGTTCGGCGTTAATCCTGCGCTGCATTTGCGCAGAGCGATCCAATGCTTACAGCTTGAAGAGATCGTCAGCCACCGCGACATCAGCGAAAATGCCACCAATATTTCCGGCGGTGAAGCCAAGCGCCTCTCGCTGCTGCGACTGATTAATCGGCCGGGTAAATTTAACCTGTTTGACGAACCGAGCGCTTCAATCGAGCCGAGGCTCGCCTCACCGGTTTGGGATTTGCTTTTCGAGACGTTTGCCGGGCAAGGTTTGATTTGTGTTACGCACGATGTCAGCCATCTACACCGATTCGACCGTGTCATCGTTATGCATAACGGCGAAATCATTGAAGATGGCCCTTGGCATGATCTGGTCGACAGGGCAGCGATCAAGTTGCTGCTCAATGAGCTTCAAACTACCGAGCAATAAAAGCGCGAAAAGATTGCAACCTTCGGCAGCAACCACATTGGAATGCAATCTGCTGTAGACGCTGCCGAAGACTGCGATCTTTTGATCTTCGCTCTCATCCACACATTTCTGCAAAATGCCGTTAGTCGCCACCCCCCGCGATGGATTAAAGTAACGCCCCCAGCCCCGGCGTTATCCGAACGCCCGTGGCCACCCTTTCCAGGAACAGTCACCGATGGAACATCGTGAAGCGCTGCTGGCGCTGCGAACCTTTCTTTCAACGCAGATTCTCGGCCAGGAAAAACTCATCGAGCGTTTGCTCATCGCCCTGCTCGCCGACGGCCACATGCTGGTCGAAGGCGCACCGGGTCTGGCCAAGACCAAAGCGATCAAAGAGCTCGCCGAGGGCATCGAAGCCCAGTTCCATCGCATTCAGTTCACCCCTGACCTGTTGCCTGCCGATATCACCGGCACCGAGATCTATCGCCCGGAAACCGGCAGTTTCGTGTTCCAACAAGGGCCGATCTTCCACAATCTGGTGCTGGCGGACGAAATCAACCGTGCCCCGGCCAAGGTGCAATCGGCCTTGCTCGAGGCCATGGCCGAGCGTCAGGTCAGCGTCGGACGCAGCACTTACGAGCTATCGCCGCTGTTTCTGGTAATGGCCACGCAGAACCCGATCGAGCAGGAAGGCACCTATCCGCTGCCGGAAGCGCAGCTCGACCGCTTCCTGATGCACGTCAAGATTGGTTTCCCCGATGCCGCCGTTGAACGCCGGATCCTCCAGCAGGCCCGTGGCGAAGCACTGAACGGCGAGACCAAGCCCGAGCGCCGGGTCAGCCAGCAGGCGATCTTCGCCGCGCGCAAGGAAATCCTCGGTCTGTACATGGCCGACGCCGTGGAGGAATACCTGGTGCAACTGGTCATGGCCACGCGCACGCCGGCCAAGTTCGATCCGGAAATGGCCGAGTGGATCGCCTATGGCGCCAGCCCACGCGGCTCGATCGCCCTCGACCGTTGCGCCCGGGCCCACGCCTGGTTGGCCGGGCGTGATTTCGTCAGTCCGGAAGACATTCAAGCCGTGCTGTTCGACGTGTTGCGTCATCGCATCATTCTGTCGTTTGAAGCCGAAGCCGCCGGCATCGATCAGGATCGGGTGGTGCAGCGGATTCTCGACGTCGTAGCCGTCGCTTGACCCCCATGAACACCCCCCTGCCGTCCGAACCGGGCATCCGCATCAGCCTCGCCGAGCTGATCGAGATGCGCCACCGTGTGCGCGAAGTGCAGCTGTTTTCCACGCCGAGTCAGCGCAGCCCGCTGATCGGCCTGCATCACTCGAAATTCCGCGGGCGTGGCGTCGACTTCGATCAGGTGCGGGTCTATCAGGCCGGCGACGACGTGCGCACTATCGACTGGCGCGTGACGGCGCGCACGCAAGAGCCGCACACCAAGCTGTTCCATGAGGAACGCGAACGGCCGATCTTCATCATGGTCGAGCAAAGCACGCGGCTGTTTTTCGGCTCCGGGCTGATGTTCAAATCGGTGCTGGCGGCGCAAGTGGCGGCGCTGATTGGCTGGGCCGCGCTCGGCCATAACGACCGGGTCGGCGGGCTGGTGTTCGGCGATAACGAGCATTACGAAATCAAG
This sequence comes from Pseudomonas sp. LBUM1652, assembly GCF_059716105.1. Taxonomy (NCBI): domain Bacteria; kingdom Pseudomonadati; phylum Pseudomonadota; class Gammaproteobacteria; order Pseudomonadales; family Pseudomonadaceae; genus Pseudomonas; species Pseudomonas sp. LBUM1652. Next base: position 3,625,299 of record NZ_CP166804.1, read on the forward strand.
CCACGGCGCAGCAAGCAAAGCCTGCTGCAATTGCTCAACCGTTTGGTGAAGGTCAACCAATCGCTGCACAGCGAGCGTGTGCCGGATCGCGATTCCTTTGGCGTCGCCCTGCGCCGTGCCCGCGAAGTCCTGCGCCCGGGCAGTCTGGTGATTGTGATTTGCGATGAGCGTGCGCTATCCGACAGCGCCGAACAGCAATTGAGTCTGTTGTCGCGCCATTGCGATCTGTTGATGCTGCCGCTGTCCGATCCGCTTGATCACGCCCTGCCTGCCGCCGGGCTTTTAAGATTCGCCGAGCGCGGCGCACAACTCGAAATCGACACCCTCAACTTCGACCTGCGTCAGACCTATCGCGCTCAGGCTGAAGCACGCATCGCCCGCTGGGAATTGCTCGCACAAAAGCTGCGGGTGCTGCTGATGCCATTGAGCACGCAGAGTGAAATGGTCGAGCAGATGCGCGAGTTCCTCAATCCGCAGCGTCCGGGGAAAGGTCGATGAACGGCCTCGAACAACTGCAACCACTGATGTCCCCCCCGCCGATAGCCTTCTGGCCGCCGGCACCGGGCTGGTGGTTGCTGCTTCTATTGCTACCGCTGCTCGGTTTCGCGGTATGGCGTCTGCGCCGTTTCATCCCGATCAAGAAACGCCCGATCGTGCGAGCCGAACAGCCCCTTGATCCAGTGCGCATCGCCGCCCTCGCTGAACTGGCACAAATGCCCAAACCTTACGACGGCGCGCCGGCCGGGGCGTGGCTGCAACAACTCAACGGTTTGCTCAAACGCCTGTGCCGCAACCACTACCCCTATAGCCAGAGCCACACGCTCAATGGCCGCAAATGGCTGGCGTTTCTCGACAACCGCTGCCCGGCGGCGGGCCTGACGCGCTGGATGGTGTTGGTCGAAGGCGCCTACAAACCGGAATGCAAACTCGACGACAAGGCCATCGCCGGCCTGACCCAAGCGGTCGACACGTGGATTCGCAAGCATGTTTGAATTCGCCTGGCCGTGGATCTTTGTCCTGTTCCCGCTCCCTTGGGTGATGCGCCTCGTGCTGCCCGTGGCCGACAGCGGCGAGCCGGCGCTTAAAGTCAGTTTCCTGTCTGATCTGGAAGGTCTCGCCCGCCGCCGTGCTCGGGCCAACCTGCCGGCGTGGCGTCAGCAGGCACCGTTCATGCTGCTATGGCTGTTGCTGTTGACCGCCGCCGCGCGTCCGCAATGGCTCGGCGAACCGTTGCCGATTGCCGCCAGCGGTCGTGATCTGTTGGTGGCGGTGGACGTGTCCGGCTCGATGGATTTCCCCGACATGCAATGGCAGGACGAAGACGTCAGCCGTCTGAACCTGGTGCAGCACTTGCTCGGCGACTTCCTCGAAAGCCGTGACGGTGACCGCGTAGGCTTGATCCTGTTTGGCAGTCAGGCCTACCTGCAAGCACCGCTGACCTTCGACCGCCACACCGTGCGCGTCTGGCTCGACGAAGCGCGGATTGGCATCGCCGGCAAGAACACCGCCATCGGCGACGCCATCGGTCTGGCGCTGAAACGCCTGCGCATGCGCCCGGCGCAGAGCCGCGTGCTGATTCTGGTCACCGACGGCGCCAACAATGGTGGTGAAATCGATCCGCTGACCGCCGCAAGACTGGCCGCCAGCGAAGGCGTGAAGATCTACCCGATCGGCATCGGTGCAAACCCTGAAGAAAGCGGTTCCACCGCTTTGCTCGGGGTCAATCCGAGCCTGGATCTTGACGAGCCTTCACTCAAAGCCATCGCCGAAGTCACCGGCGGCCAGTATTTCCGCGCACACGACGGTAAAGAGCTGCAAGCGATCAAGGAAACCCTCGACCAGCTCGAACCGGTGACCCAGCAACCGACTCAGGCACGCCCGGCGCAAGCCTTGTATCAATGGCCGCTGGCGCTGGCCCTGTGGCTCAGTTTGTTACTGGTCGCCCGCGAATTGTGGCCGGACAACCCGTTGCAACGCCTGTTCACCAAGCAGCTATATCTGCAAAGTCCGCTGCCTGACTGGCGCGAGCGTCTCAAACGCCTGCGTCTGCGGAGGCGCCGATGATCGCCCTCTGGCCGCACTGGTTCCGCCCGTGGTGGTTGTTGCTACTGCCGCTGCTCGGCTGGTTGATCTGGCAGCTCTGGCACCGCCAAAAGCGCGCCGGACGCTGGCAGATGATTCTGCCGCCAGCGTTTCACGCCACTCTGCTCAGTGGCGGTAACGGTCGTGAAAGCAAATTGCCGTGGGTCGCTCTTGGCGTTGCGTGGTTGCTGACGATTCTGGCGCTGCTCGGCCCGAGTTGGGAGCGCGTCGAACAGACCAGCCAAAAGCCCGCCGACCCGTTGGTGGTGGTGTTGGAGCTGACCACGGAAATGCTCGCCACCGATTCACCGCCGACGCGACTGGAACAGGCGCGGCGCAAGCTGTTCGACCTGTTGCAGGCGCGCAGCGATGCGCAAACCGCTATCGTCGTTTACGCCGGCAGCGCCCACACGCTGGTGCCGCTGTCAGATGACCTGGCGACCAGTCGCAATCTGCTCGATGCGCTCAAGCCATCGTTGATGCCGGAAAGCGGGCATCGCGCTGATTTGGCGGTGAGTAAAGCGCTGGCCTTATTGAAGCAAGGCGCGCTCGGTCAGGGCCGGATCCTGTTGATCGGCTCGTCGCTGAGCGAGGAAGAACGCCAAGGCATTCACCGCGCACTTAGTGGGCAATCGGCGCAATTTTTGATGCTCGGCATCGGCACCGCCGAAGGGGCACCGATCGCTCAGGAGGACGGCAGTTTCCTCAAGGACGAACAAGGCGCGATTCGCGTGCCGCAACTCGACAGCCCGGGCCTTTCGGCGTTCCTCAACAGCGTCGGTGGTGAATACCAGCCGGCCCGCCTGGACGAAGGTGACCTTGGCTCCCTCGGCCTGCTCAACGGCCCGCGCAGCTTGCGCGATGACGGCCAGACCGTGCGTCTGGATACCTGGGCCGATCAGGGTTACTGGCTGCTGTTGCCACTCTTGTTGCTGGCTGCGTGTGCGGGGCGACGCGGCTGGTTGTTCTGCCTGCCGCTGCTGTTCTGCCTGCCGCAACCCAGCTACGCTTTTGACTTCGAAGACCTGTGGTTGCGCCCCGATCAACAAGGCCTGCACTTGCTCAAACAAAAGCGCCCGGCCGAAGCGGCGCAACATTTTGCCGATCACCAGTGGCAAGGGGTGGCGTTGTACGAGGCCGGCGACTACAGTGGCGCCGCCCAGCGTTTCGCCGAAGGCAGCGATGCTCGCGCCCACTACAATCGTGGCAATGCCCTGGCAAAAAGCGGTGAGCTGGAAGCGGCAATTGATGCTTATGAACAGGCACTGGAACTGCAACCGGACTTGCGCCCGGCGCAGACCAACAAGGCGCTGGTGGAAAAACTGCTGAAGCAGAAGACCACGCCGCCGCCCAGCGAGCCGGAGCCCCAACCGTCGGAGCAAAATCTGCCTGGTGATGAACCGCCGCCAGCGACTACGCCACCACCGGCAGTAAAAAGTGAAACCCAGAGCGAGGCCCAGCCCGCCGAATCGGCCAGCGAACCACCGCCGACTACCCCGCCGCAACCGGGCCCCAATGAAGTGCCGGGCAGCGAACCGGACGAAGAACAGAACGAGGTGCAGCTGCTGCATCCCGGCGAGGGCAACCTCGAAGGCGAACAACGCCAGGCACTGGAGCAATGGCTGGGCAAGATCCCGGACGACCCGGGCGAATTGCTGCGACGCAAATTCTGGTACGAACAGCAACAACATCAGGATCAGGAAAACACTCGATGACCCGCTTCACCGCTCTCTTGCTGCCACTGCTGATCTGCACAGCCACCGCACAGGCGGCCGAGCTGACGGCCAGTGTGGATCGCAGTCGCCTGAACTCCGGCGAGACGGTCGAGCTCACTCTCGAAACCAGCGATGTCACCCAGTTCGGCAAACCCGACCTGACGCCGCTGGAGACACAGTTCGAAGTGCGCGGCACGCGGCAAGTCAACCAGCTCAACACGCTAAATGGAGCTGACCGCGCGACCACGCGCTGGATCATCACCCTGCTGCCGAAAGAGAACGGCAGCGTGGTGATCCCGCCATTACAAATGGGTGACGCACAGAGCCAGCCCATCACAGTGCAAGTGGTCGAGAGCGATACCCGCGAAGACAAGAACAGCCTTGATCCGGTGTTCATCGAGGCCAGCCTCGACCAGTCCAGTGTCTACGTGCAGGCCCAGGCGATCCTGACCCTGCGCATCTACCATTCGGTGTCGCTGTACGACGACAGCAGCCTGACGCCGCTGCAACTCGCCGATGCGCGGGTCGAGCAACTCGGCGACACCCGCACCTACGAGAAAGACATCAACGGCGTGCGGCACGGCGTGATCGAGATGCGCTACGCGATCTATCCGCAGCACAGCGGTTTGCTGACCATCGCCCCCCAGACGTTCAGCGCGACGCTGGTCGACACTCAGCCCTCCCAGGACGCGACAGCGCAAGGGCCGAAACCGGGCAAGCTGCTGCGGGTCAGCTCCACGCAAATTCCGCTGACGGTCAAACCCAAGCCGCTGACCTACCCCGCCGATGCGCCATGGCTGCCAGCGCGCAGCCTGAGCCTGAGCGAAAGCTGGAATCCCGAGCCCGAGCACACACAGGTCGGCGACTCCCTGACCCGCAGCCTGACCCTCAAAGTCGAAGGCCTCGCCAGCTCTCAATTGCCCGCGCTGCCCGCCACCGAAGTCAACGGCCTGCGCCGCTACCCGGATCAACCGGTGCTGAACAACCAGAGCAGCGACCGCGGCCTGATCGGCAGCCGCGAAGAACGCGAAGCACTGGTGGCCAGCCGCAGCGGCTCGATTGAATTACCGACAGTCGATGTGGTGTGGTGGAACACCTTTGAAGATCATCTGGAACACACCAGCCTGCCGGCGCGCACCCTGCAAGTGGCGAACAACCCGAGCCTGCAAGTCGACACCCCGACCGGTAGCCTGCAACCGAGCACGGTCGATAACGATGTGTTGTGGTGGTGGAAACTCAGCACCCTGATCCTCGCCTGCACTACCCTCCTTGGCTTCGGCCTGTGGTGGCGCGCGCGCTGGCAACCGGCAGTCCATCGCGCCGCACAAACCGGCCCGAGCCCACGCACCTTGATGGACGACATCAAGCGTGCCAGCCAGGCCAACGATCCGCAGGCGACTCGTCAGGCGCTGGACGCATGGGCGCGTCAGCAGCCGGAAACGCTGGCGGATATGGCGGCGCGGTTTGTACCGTTGTCGGATGCGCTGGATGGGCTTAATGGTGCGCTGTACAGCGAGACGGGCCAGCATTGGCAGGGTGAGGATTTGTGGCGGGCAATCCGCACGATTCCGGCGGCGGAACGGGTGCAGGATCCGGTGGGTGACAGCGGGTTGCCGCCGCTTTATCCGAAGTAAAAAGCAAAAGATCGCAGCCTTTGGCAGCTCCTACACTTAATCCCTGCAGGAGCTGCCGAAGGCTGCGATCTTTTGATTCTGCTATCGATTAAAAGTCACAGCTGAAACCTCACCAGTCTCCAGACCCACTAAATAATCGATACCTATCCAATTCCCCGCAATGAGCCGCCCTTCTTTGTCACACGTGATATTCATATACGGCTTATCTAACTGCGCTCCGTGCGGGCTCTCGGCAATTTGCCAACGGGTCACGCCATGCGTAGCAACGGCAAATACGTTTCTATTGAAAACGACACCAGCAGGGGGCTCAACTCTGACCACACATAGGTCTGCCAGCCGTAAAATCTCTACCACCGCATAGGGAAGATCAACGGGAGTTCCTCCAGCAAACAACCTCACACTCTCGGTGTAAAAATCAATTTCGCTCACTGAACTTGCCTCAGTCTCTACAAATCAGCCAGTGTAATGGCGGCCAGGCCTACATGTTATCCAATAGGTCACCAAGCTCCGATCCTTCAGAGGTAGCCAGCAATACCGGACCATCATATTGGTCCAAATCATCAACCAGCCAACACTCACCATCGCGCACTATATGAGCTTTTACCACCGCATCAAACTCATCACTTGACACAATGACCTCTAGTATTTCGGCATCCGAAGTTACTGACCAAGCCTCAAGCAGCTGGCTGGCAAATTGAAGCGCGCTACTCAACCATTCCGATTCAACGTAGTCATCGACATGCAGCGAATTGACAAAGCATTCATAACCCGTGCGATCTGGAAAATGTCCCAAACCAACATTGGTACTTGTTGCTTCGAAGTGCTTTAAAAACTTACAACCATCCTTATGGAAAAATCCTTTCCCGGCTACTAAAGTCAGTTCGGCAGCAAGTGTATTCAATGGCTGCAATGTAGATAGCGCTTGGGCCATTGCTTTGTTGTATTTCAGCATTCCTATCACTCATCGTTTCAATTGATAGAACGTGACAACGGGGCCGTAACCCTGTTCTGAATTCGAAACATCTACGGAAAATGACTTTTCCGGAAATTTTTCCTTCAGCACCATGCGCCACGAAAATCCGATGACGGCGCGCAGTTGAAGAAATACGCTTGGCGACACACCATTTCCGTATTGACCAAAAACGTCATATACCTTCACATAATTTAAAAGCCGCTCAGTTCCTGAGATGTCGTGAGAAGCCAGTTCAAACCGAATCGATATCAATATAATGGCTCAATACTAGATAGCGGCTATTTGGGCGTCAATTAATGGATTCACCGAAATAGCCAGCCCCTCCCTCCACCGACAAGCCCTCCCACCGTAATAATCTGTAAACTCTCCCCTCTTTCGCCGCCCCATCATTTTCCTGCGGCCACCACCTCTTTATCTGTAGCGGAGTCTGCCTTGCGTCTGTTTCACACCTCCGACTGGCACCTTGGGCAAAACCTGCACGGCCAGGAGCGCGATTTCGAGCATGCGTGCTTTCTCGAATGGCTGCTGCGCCAACTGCAACTGGCGCAGCCGGATGTGCTGTTGATTGCCGGGGACATCTTCGACACGGTCAATCCGCCGGTCAAAGCCCAGGAACGCCTCTACGATTTCATCGTCAGCGCCCACGAGCAGCAGCCATTGCTGACCATCGTGATGATTGCCGGCAACCACGATTCCGGCTCGCGCATCGAACTGCCCGCGCCATTGATGCGCCGTTTGCGCACCCATGCGCTGGGTCGGGTGTTGTGGTTGGATGACGGCCAACTCGACGCTGATCGTCTGCTTTTGCCACTACCGAATGCACAAGGTGAAATCGCCGCATGGTGTCTGGCGCTTCCATTCCTGCGCCCGGCGGAGGTCACCGGGGCGCATTTGGGCGACAACTATTTGCGCGGTATCGGTCAGGTTCATGAATGGCTGATTGAAGCCGCGAACGCCAAGCGCAAGCCGGGTCAGGCGCTGATCGCCATCAGCCACGCGCACATGGCCGGCGGTTCGGTGTCGGAAGACTCCGAGCGCAGTCTGATCATCGGCAACGCCGAAGCGCTGCCGGCCAGCCTGTTCGGGCCGAGCATCAGCTATGTTGCCCTCGGTCATTTGCACAAGCCGCAGAAGGTCAACGGTGAGGAACGTATCCGCTACAGCGGCTCGCCGATTCCGCTGTCGTTTTCGGAAATCAGCTATCAGCACCAGATTCTCGACGTCACCCTTGATGGCGAAACCCTGGTCAGCGTCGAGCCGAAACTGATCCCGCGATCGGTCAACCTGCAACGCATCGGCCCGGCGCCGCTGGCGGAGATCCTGCTGCAACTGGCGGACTTGCCGAACATTGATCTACTCGCTGAAACCCAGCGCCAGCCGTGGCTGGAGGTGCGTGTGCGTCTCGATGAGCCGCAACCGGATTTGCGCCATCAAGTGGAAAGCGCCCTGCAAGGCAAAGCCGTGCGGCTGGTGCGTATCGCCGCTGAATACGCCGGCAACCGTGGCGCTGATGGCGCGGAAGAAGGCACTGCGCTGATCGAGCTGGATCAACTCACGCCGCAGGAATTGTTCAGCCGCGCGTGGCTCGACAACTATGGCAACGAGGTCGATGAACAGACGCTCAAGGACTTCGCCGAACTGCTGCAAGACGTGCAAATGGAGGGCGAGCAACCATGAAGATTCTCGCCATTCGTTTGAAAAACCTCGCCTCGCTGGCCGGTCCGTTCGAGATCGACTTCACCGCCGAACCGCTGGCCAGCGCCGGTCTGTTCGCCATTACCGGCCCCACCGGCGCCGGCAAAAGTACCCTGCTCGACGCCTTGTGCCTGGCGCTGTTCGGCGCCGTACCGCGCCTGAACAACACGGGGCGTGACGCCAAAGTCCCGGACGCCGACGGCGAGATCGCCACCGGCGACCCGCGCACCCTGCTACGTCGCGGCACCGGCGAAGGTTATGCCGAGGTGGATTTTGTCGGTGTCGATGGCCGTCGCTATCGCGCGCGCTGGGAAGCCAACCGCGCCCGGGAAAAGGCTGGCGGCAAGTTGCAGGCCAGTCGGCAGAGCCTGCGCGATATCGATCAGGATCAACTGCTCGCCAGCCAGAAAGGCGAATACAAAACGCAACTGGAAGCCGCGCTGGGTTTGAACTTCGAACAGTTCACCCGCGCCGTGCTGCTGGCTCAAAGCGAGTTCAGTGCGTTCCTCAAGGCTGACGACAACGACCGCAGCGAACTGCTGGAAAAACTCACCGACACCGCGCTGTACACCCGCCTCGGCCGTCGCGCGTTCGACAAGACCAAAGAGGCCCGCGAAGCGCACAAGCTGTTGCAGGATCAGGCCACCGGTGTCACGCCGCTGGCTCCCGAAGCACGCGCCGAGCTGGATGAGCGCTACAACGCCGCGCAGCAACAGATGAAGTTGCAACAGGCGCAACTCAAGCAGCTGGAGCAGCAGCACAGCTGGCTCAAGGATTTACGTCAGTTGCAGGACGCGCAACAAGCCGCCGCCGAGCAACTGCACAGTGCCCAACAACAAAGGGAAGGTCTGGCCGGTGAACGGGTAAAACTGACGCGACTGGAACAGCTCGGCCCACAGCGGCACCAGTTCGCCCGCAAGACTGAACTCGACGCGCTCTTGTCCCCTTTGGGTGCGCAGATTGCCGCGCACACCCGGCAACACGCTGAACTGACTGAGCGCCAGACGCAACTGGAGCAAAACCTTGACGCCGCGAAACTTGCTTTGAGCGAGGCACAGCAACGGCAAACTGAAGGTGCCCCGCTGCTGCGTCAGGCCTTTGAAGAGCAAAGCACCCTCGCCCGTCTGGTCAAGGACGTTGCACTCAGTGCCGAAGCGAAACAGAACGCAGAGCAGGCCTGCACCCAAGGCCAGAGCGCCATTGCGGCGCTGCTGGAAAAGCAGACTCAAGTCGCCGAACGCCTGCAAAAGATTGCCACCGAACTGGAACAGAGCGCCCATCTCGCGCCGTTGAGCGATGCGTGGAATGCCTACCGCGATCGCCTGCAACAGCTGATGTTGATCGGCAATCGCTTGAACAAGGGCCAGACCGAACTGGCCTCGCTGGAAGAGAACGCCACTCGCAGCGCCGAAGCCTTCGCCACGCAGAAACAGCAACTGGAAGTGCTGTTCAAAGAGGCTGGCGCCGAGCCGGATGCCGTCGCCGAGCAGATCGGCATCCTCGGCAATTTGTTGCAGGACAACCGCAAACAATTGCGCGCCATCGAAGACCTGTCACGCCTGTGGGCCACCCGACAGGATCTGGACAAGCGCGGCGCCGAGTTGCAGCAACGTCAGCTCAGCGCTCAGCAGGAACGCGAGCGCCTGACTCAGGACGGTGTGAAAGCCAAGTCTGAACTGACCGTCGCCGAACAAACCCTCAACGTCACCCGCGAACTGCTTGAGCGTCAGCGTCTGGCGCGCAGTGCCAGTGTCGAAGAGCTGCGCGCGCAGTTGCAGGATGATCAGCCGTGCCCGGTGTGCGGCAGCAATGAGCATCCGTATCACCAGCCCGAAGCGCTGCTGCAAAGTCTCGGCCGGCACGATGAAAGTGAGCAGGCCAACGCCCAGAAAGTGGTCGATCAGCTCAAGGAAAAGCTCATCGAACTGCGCGCCGAAGTTGGCGGCGTCATCGCTCAGCAGAAGGAACTGCTGCAACAACAGGAGCAACTGGCCGCCCAGCAACAAGCGTTGGCGCCGAGTCTCGATGCTCACCCGCAAGCGGCGCAGTTGATGAACCAGGACGCCGACAAACGCGACGCCTGGCTGACCCGGCAAAACGAGCAGTTGAACCAGAGCATCACGCAGGACGAACAACGCCAAAACGCCCTGCTCACCCTGCAACAGGACGCCGCGCGTCTGACCCAGCAGTTGCGTCAGGCCGAAACCGCTCATCAGCAAGCGGCGCAGCATCTGAGCAATCAGCAGCGCGAATTGAGCAGCGACCGCCAGCGCCTCGATGAAGAACTCAGCGCGTTCGGTAACCTGCTGCCGGCCGACACAGTTGAGGCTCTACGCCATGAGCCGGCGGCGACGTTCATGCAGCTTGATCGGCAGATCGCCGAGCGCCTGACGCAAGTCGATCAGCAGAAAGAAGAACTGGCCGAACAGCTGCAACGCCAGCAGACGCTGGAGAAAGAACAGGATCGCCAGCAAACCCGCGTCCAGCAATTGCAAAGCGCCGAACAGCAGTTCAATGCCCTGGCCGAACAGCAGCAAACCTGCCAGCAAAAACTCATGCAGTTGCTTGGCGAGCACAGCAGCGCCGAACACTGGCAGCAGCAACTGGAACAGGCCGTGGAGCAGGCGCGCAACGCTGAAACCACAACCGCTCAGGAACTGCAAAACGTGCGCACGCAACGCGTGCAAACCGCCGCCGAACTCAAGGCGCAGCAAGAGCGTTTGCAGGCGCTGGAAATTGAAGATAAGGAGGTGGCCAGCAAGATTGCCGACTGGCGCGCCCGTCATCCGGAGCTGGATGACGGCGGCCTCGAAGATCTGCTGCGCGTCGACGACGGGCAAGTCGCTGAGCTGCGCCAACGTTTGCAGCTCAATGAAAAAGCCATCGAACAGGCCATGGTACTGGTGCAGGAGCGCGACCAGCGCTTGCTTGATCATCAGGCCCAGCACAATGGCAATCTCGATGCCGAACAACTGGCCGGCGCCCTCGCCGATGTGCAAAACCAATTCAACGTCAGCGAGCAGCAATGCGCTGAGCTGCGTGCCGAACAGGCCGAAGACCAGCGCCGACAGAACGCCAATCAGGCACTGGCGCAGCAGATCGCCGACGCCTATGCCGAGTACCAGCGCTGGGCACGCCTGAGTGCCTTGATCGGTTCCGCCACCGGCGACACTTTCCGCAAGATCGCCCAGGCCTACAACCTCGACTTGCTGGTGCATCACGCCAACGTGCAACTGCGCCAACTGGTCAAACGCTATCGTTTGAAGCGCGGCGGCAGCATGCTCGGCCTGTTGGTGATGGACACGGAAATGGGCGATGAGCTGCGCTCGGTGCATTCGCTGTCCGGCGGCGAGACGTTCCTCGTTTCGTTAGCACTCGCGTTGGGCCTGGCGTCGATGGCGTCGAGCACGCTGAAAATCGAATCGCTGTTTATCGACGAAGGCTTTGGCAGCCTCGATCCGGAATCTCTGCAACTGGCGATGGACGCCCTCGACGGCTTGCAGGCCCAGGGCCGCAAGGTCGCGGTGATTTCCCACGTGCAGGAAATGCACGAGCGGATTCCGGTGCAGATTCAGGTGCAGCGTCAGGGCAACGGTTTGAGCACCCTGGAGGTGAAATGAATACGCTGTATTCTTTCCGCCGCTGCCCTTACGCGATGCGGGCACGGATGGCGCTGCGTTATTCGGGCGTGCCGGTAGATATCGTCGAGGTCAGCCTCAAGGCCAAACCGGCCGAGATGCTGGCGATCTCGCCCAAGGGTACGGTGCCGGTGCTGGATGCGGATGGACGGGTGATCGATGAGAGTCTGGAGATCATGCGTTGGGCACTGGCGCAGAATGATCCGCAGGATTGGTTGCTGGAGGGAGATGCGAGGATTGCCGACTTGATCGAAGCCAATGATCAAGTGTTCAAGGTTCATCTGAATCGCTACAAGTACGCTGAGCGTTATCCCGAGCAGCCGATGGAGGTCTATCGCGCGCAGGGTTCGTTGTTTTTGCAGAAGCTGGATGAGTTGCTAACGGACCGCGATTACTTGCTGGCTGATCGCCCATGTCTGGCGGATATCGCACTGCTGCCGTTCGTTCGCCAGTTCGCCCACGTTGATCGCGATTGGTTTGCGCAGACGCCTTACGTACGCTTGCAAGCGTGGCTACAACACTTTCTGCAATCCGAGCTCTTCACCGCAGTCATGAAGAAGTAAGGCCAGTTCTCCTGCAAGAGGGGTAACCCTGTGGCGAGGGGATTTATCCCCGATGGGCTGCGAAGCGGCCCTGAAATCATTCACCTCGGTGTATCAGAACAATCCGGTGTATCGGGTTTGGGGCTGCTTCGCAGCCCATCGGGGATAAATCCCCTCACCACAATAAATCGCGTTGTCTACGCCAGCGCGCCGCACATGCCAAGTGCCATGCAATCCACCTCAAACGGCCCGAGAAAATCACCGGCAACTTTCACCGGTGGATTACCGGCCATCAGCCCCAGGGTATTGGCCCGCTCAATGTTGTGCGCGATGTTGTGGTTGGCCTCTATGGCTCGGGCCAGGCCGCCGACCGAGCCCTGCCCTATCCCCAGCAATGAAGCGCCGTTGGTCATGAACGCCAGACCTGCGATGACCCAAAGCCTGTAGCCTTTCATGCTCCGCCGACTCCTGCGAGTTCAGCCCGATCGACCATCACGCTTTGCGAACGGTGTTCAAACTGGATGCCGGGATTGGCGACTTGAATCGGTGCGTCGAAGTTGTGTTCCATCTGCGATGAGACGCTGACGATCAGCACCAGAGCCAGGTAAAGACCGATGGCCAGGTAGGCGCCGCGTTTGGCAGAAGAGATGATTGCGCTGGCCATGGTGTTCTCCCGTGGGCATGTTTCAGAGCCCACAGAATCGATCAAAAAAGCCGCGGTAACCACTCAGGGTTTCCCATAGTAACCATCAGCTTCGTTGATTATTTAGCCAGTCTATCCGGGTGCTTGAAGAAACCTATCGTGGTGCTTTGCACACACGTGTAGGAGCTGCCGAAGGCTGCGATCTTTTGATCTTGAAAGTCAAAAAATCGCAGCCTTCGGCAGCTCCTACAGGGAGTCGCGCGAGTCGGGCATTTCAGTGTTGAACTTTGTGATCCAGGGCGGCGTAGAAGTTAGCGCTCTGTTGCAGGTATTTCTGGGTGTAGCTCTGGGTGTGGGATTTTTTGCTGTTGATTTCGACGTTGGCACTGGCTGGCAGAACCACGGTAGCGGAGATGGCGGAAGCGGCAATCACGGAGAAGAGATTGAAGTTCATGGCGGTAACCCTCGTGTTCGGTTGGCTTGCTTGCCCGGTTGGGCTGTGGAGCAAACTTAACGCTCGAGGGTTGATCGCTTGAAATACTTTGTAGCACTAGCAGTTATCAGCGCGATTAATACAAAGAGGCAGGCCCCGTGAACCGGGGCCTGTGGCTTATTGTCGCACTAGAAACTTGAGGTCGCTCGGGGCGTCCATCGGCAGTTTCTGCACGGTTTTGCCGAGCAGACCAGTCTTGCCATCGCGTTCGACGACGACAATCTCGTTACTTTTCTGGTTGGCGATCAGCAAGAATTTACCGCTTGGATCGAGGCTGAATTCCCGTGGGTGATCACCTTCCACTGAACGTCGCTGCAGCTCTTTGAGCTGGCCGGTCGCCGGATCGATAGCGAACACCAGCACCTGATTGGCAGTGCCACGGTTGCTGACGTAGAGGAATTTGCCGTCGGCGGACGCGTGCAGCGCAGCCGCAGCCTTGTCTGAAGTCGGCTGGCCGGCCGCCAGATCGATCATTTGCGTCTGGGTCAGCACGCCGTCGTTGTAATCGAACACCGCAACCTGGGCGCTCATTTCCATGGTCAGCCAGGCGTGTTTACCGTCAGCGCTGAACAGCAGGTGACGCGGGCCGCTGCCTGCCGGCAAGGCCACTGCGGCCGTCATCGCCGGGGTCAGTGGCAGGTCCGGGTTGGCCTTCGGATCGAACAGATAGACGAAGACTTTGTCCGCGCCCAAATCATTGGAGAACACGTAACGGCCGTCCGGCGAAGAAACCGTCGAGTGCACATGGTTCGACGCCTGACGCTCGGGATTGATCCGGCTCGCCGGGTGGGCGCTCATCTGCACCACCGGTTTGAGTTTGCCGTCGGCGCCGACCGGCAACACCGCGAGGGTGCCGCCCGGATCTTCCATCACCGAATAGTTGCTGACGAACAGATGGCTGGCGTCACCGCTCAGGCTCGAATGAGTCGGCTCGTTGCCCAGGCTTTGCACCTGATTGATCAGGCTCAGGGCATGGGTTTTCGGATCGATCGCGTAACTGCTGACGCGACCGACCGGGTCGGTCTGGCCCGGGCCGTTTTCGTTGACCACGAACAGACGTTTCTGGTCTTTGGACAGGGTCAGCCACGACGGGTTTTCGCTTTTGACCACTTGCAGCGGCTTGGCGGCAATCTGGCCGGTGGCACTGTCGAAGTTCATTCGATAGATGCCTTGGCTGGTGTCGGCAGTGTAGGAGCCGACCAGCAATTGATAGCTTTCGGCAGATGCCGTGGAAAGGCCCATCGCGCCGACACTGCCGGCCATCAACAGTGGCCAGAATTTACGCATTGTCATCAGTTTCTTCCTCGTCGTTGCTGCCGCCAAAGGCTTCACTGCAGACCAGGCGGTGTTCGCCGGAATCGCCAACGATCAACCAGCTCTGCAGCGTCACATCAAACATCGCTGCGTCAACCTGAGCCGGCGTGAATACCCAATGCTTGGCCGCTCGGCCATCAATGCATTCGATGTGCAGATTGTCGTCTTCGTCGAGGGAGAATTCGAAGGCGTGCAGGCCATCGATTTCGACCATATCACAGTGTTCGAGGACGTCGAGAAGGGTTTGGGCAGTCATGGCAAACAGTCTTTCTAGGGGGGAAAGCGCCAATGATAGCTCAATGTGATCCAGAGGCCTTATGGGAACCCTTGTGGGAGCGAGCCTGCTCGCGAATGCGGTGTGTCAGGCCATGAAGGCTGACTGGGAAAATGCATTCGCGAGCAGGCTCGCTCCCACATGGATTATTGGCTGTCAGTTACAACGCGTCGCGCGACGGTTTGCCGTCGACCAGTCGCTGGATACGCAGCGGATTGGCGTTTTTCAGCGGCTCGGGCAGCAAGCTGTCGGGGTAATTCTGGAAGCACACCGGGCGCAGGAAGCGATCGATTGCCAAGGTTCCAACCGAAGTGCCGCGCGCATCGGACGTCGCTGGATATGGCCCGCCATGCACCATCGAATCACACACTTCTACACCGGTCGGATAACCGTTGAGCAGAATCCGCCCGACCTTTTGTTCCAGCAGTGGCGTCAGTTCCGCGAACTGCTCAAAGTCCGCCGGCTCGCCAATGATGGTCGCAGTGAGCTGGCCATGCAGCCCATTGAGCGCGGCGCTGAGCTGCGCCTGATCAGCGACCTCGACAATCACCGTGGTCGGGCCGAACACTTCTTCCTGCAGCACTTCGTCGCCATCGATCAACAGGCTGACATCAGCCCTGAACAACTGCGGCTGGGCCTGATTGCCCTGCTGTGGATGACCGGCCAACTGCTCGATGCCGGAATGCGCCAGGAGTTTCTGCAAGCCTTTGCCGTAACTGCCGAGGGTGCCGGCGTTGAGCATGGTTTGCGCCGGCTGATCGCCGATCAGCCCGGCGACCTGTTGCACGAACGCAGTGAATTGCGGCGAGCGGATACCTATGACCAGGCCCGGATTGGTACAGAACTGACCGCAGCCCTGCACCACTGATGCGGTGAGGTCACGAGCCACGGTTTCCGAACGCGCAGCCAACGCCTGGGGCAGGACGATCACCGGGTTGATGCTCGACATCTCGGCAAACACCGGAATCGGTTGCGGGCGAGCAGCGGCCATGTCGCACAACGCCCGACCGCCCTTGAGCGAGCCGGTGAAGCCCACCGCCTGAATCGCCGGATGCTTGACCAGCCACTCGCCGACGCCACCGCCGTAGACCATGTTGAACACGCCAGCCGGCATCGCGGTTTTTTCCGCCGCGCGAATCAGCGCATCGGCGACCAGTTCAGCCGTGGCCATGTGGCCACTGTGGGCCTTGAACACCACCGGGCAACCGGCCGCCAGTGCCGAAGCGGTATCGCCGCCTGCAGTGGAGAACGCCAACGGAAAGTTGCTCGCACCAAACACGGCAACCGGGCCGAGGCCGATGCGGTACTGACGCAGATCCGGACGCGGCAATGGCTGACGATCCGGCAGCGGCAGGTCGATGCGCGCGCCATAGAAATCGCCACGGCGCAGCACTTTGGCGAACAAACGCATCTGGCCGCTGGTGCGACCGCGCTCGCCCTGGATACGCCCAGCCGGCAACGCGGTTTCGCGGCAGACTACGGCGACGAAATCATCACCAAGCGCGTCCAGCTCATCGGCAATCGCATCAAGGAACTGCGCGCGACGTTCAGCGCTGAGGCTGCGATAAGCCGGGTACGCGGCAGCGGCGGCCTTGGCGGCGGCGTCGACTTCCTGCTCGGTGGCCTGAATGAAATCGTGGGGCAGTTGCTCCCCCGTCGAGGCGTCAACGCTGTGCAGTTTGACGTTGCCGGCAGCGCTGCGCTGACCGCCGATGTAGTTGTGACCGAGAATCTGAGTCATGGGATCTCCTTAAAGGGTGCCGATGCTGCCCGGTTCGAAAGCCGCTTCGACCGGAGCAATGCCGTTGACCAGTGGCGCGCCGAATTCGGCCTGACTGATTTCAAACACATCACCCGGCTGAGTGCGGATGCCATCGGCGAACGACAGCGTCGCGGTGCCGAAGAAATGAATGTGCACGTCGCCGGGACGCAAAAACTGGCTGTACTTGAAGTGGTGGTATTCGAGGTTCGCCAGGCTGTGGCACATGTTGGCCTCGCCGCTGAGGAACTCGTTCTGCCACAACACTTCACCGTTACGCAGGATGCGACTGGTGCCTGCAAGGTGTTGGGGTAGCTCACCGACGCGAAGTTCCGGGCCATAACTGCAACTGCGCAATTTCGAGTGGGCCAGGTACAGGTAATTCTTGCGTTCCATGACGTGGTCGGAGAACTCGTTGCCGACCGCGAAACCCAGGCGGTAAGGCTTGCCGTCGTGACCGATGATGTACAGGCCGGCCATCTCCGGCTCTTCGCCAGCGTCTTCGGCAAATGGCGGCAGCGGGAACGATTGGCCCGGACGCACGACGATGCTGCCGTCGCCCTTGTAGAACCATTCGGGCTGAACACCGGCCTGCCCTGTTGCTGGTTTACCGCCCTCCACGCCCCATTTGAAGATGCGCATGGTGTCGGTCATCGCCGCTTCGTCGCCGGCCTGCTGGTGCATTTTGTCCCGCGCCGAGGCGCTGCCCAGATGGGTCAGGCCAGTGCCGCTGACCAGCAGGTGCGCGGGGTCCGGGTGATCGAGCGGCGGCAGGATGCGCAGGTCTTTGAGCAATTGCGCATAGTCATGACTGTTGCCCAGGCCGAGGGTTTGTACTTGCTGCTCCAGAGTGCCGCCAGCTTCGATGGCGGCCAGCGCCAGATCGCGTGTGGTACGAGCGTCTTGCACTTCGCGCACCAGACCGTGCTCGACCACGCCGACGCGGCGTTCGCCGTTGCTTAATTCGAATTGAACCAGATGCATATTTTTCTCCTATTCATCAAAAACACCGCAGATCCCTTGTAGGAGTGAGCCATTCAAGTACGGGTCGCGCCGCGTGCACTGGCAGCGAACTGGTCGACCGGCAGCACGTGTTTGCGCTCAAGCACGCGGTAGACGATCCCTGTGAGAATCAAGCCGAACACCATCACGCCTGACAGGAAGTACAACCCCGAAGCCAGATTCCCGGTGTACTCCTTCAACGCCCCGATCACGAACGGTCCGATGTAGCCACCGAGATTGCCCACAGAATTGATCAACGCGATCCCCGCCGCGGCACTCGCGCCGGCAAAGAACCGCCCCGGCAAGGTCCAGAACACCGCCGTGCAGGAAAACAGCGCGAACGCCACCAGACACAGCGCTGCCAGTTGCGCCACCGGCAGCGACAGCCAGGCACTCAGGAACAGACCAATAGCGCCCAGCACATACAGCACCGCCAGATGGCCATAGCGATCGTTCAAGCGGTCGGAACTGCGCGGCACGATCAGCAAACCGATGATCCCGAAGATGTACGGCACCGACGACACGAAACCGGTCACCAGATCAGTGCCGCCAAACTGTTTGATCAAGGTCGGCAGCCACAGGCCCAGGCCATAAATGCTCAGGGTCACCGGCAGATAAAACAGCGCCAGCAGCAACACACGCTTGTCTTTGAGCGCATGCAACGGATTGCCATGGCGGGTCTGGCCGTATTCCTGAAGATCCTTTTTCAGTTCGCCGGTCAGCCAGTCCTTCTCGGCCTGATCCATCCATTTCACTTGTTGCGGGCCATCCGGCAGCCAACGCAGCACCGGCCAGGTCAGCAGGATCGCCGGGGTGCCGATGACGATGAACAGCCACTGCCAGCCGTGCAGGCCGAGGATGCCGTCCATGCCCAGCAAACCGCCGGACACCGGGCCAGTAATCATCATCGCGATGGGTTGGGAGAGGATAAACAGCCCGAGGATCTTGCCGCGATGGCGCACCGGGAACCATTGGGTGATGTAGTAGAGAACGCCGGGGAAGAAGCCCGCCTCCGCCGCGCCGAGCAGAAAGCGCATCACGTAGAAACTGTGCGGGCCCTGGACAAACGCCATGCCGATGGTGATGGCGCCCCAGGTGATCATGATCCGCGCGAACCAGCGCCGCGCGCCGAAGCGTTCGAGCATCAGGTTGCTGGGAATCTCGAGAAGAAAATAGCCGATGAAAAACAGCCCGGCGCCCAAGCCATAAGCCGCATCACCAATGCCGATGTCGGCGCCCATGTGCAGCTTGGCGAAGCCGACGGCGGAGCGATCCACATAGGCGATCAGGTACAGCAGGATCAGGAAGGGAATCAGTTTCAGTGTAATGCGACGAATAAGCCGCAACTCCTGGCTCATGGGATCGGTCTCCGATTGTTGTTTTTATAGAACCTCGGGGGACGCCTCTCGCGGAAAATCGCCAGGGCCATCCCTCCGTCGAAAACGACTATATAGTAATACTATTTACCCAACAACCACTTCCAAAACGGCAAATTTGCGCTTATGTTAGGTCTTAGCTCGAACACTATAGTCATACAATAAGAGAATCGATCATGTCTGAGAAGAAACCCACCCTGCGCTCGGCCCAATGGTTTGGCACTGCCGACAAGAACGGCTTCATGTACCGCAGCTGGATGAAGAATCAGGGCATCGCCGACCACCAGTTTCATGGCAAGCCGATCATCGGCATCTGCAATACCTGGTCGGAACTGACCCCGTGCAACGCGCATTTCCGCCAGATCGCGGAGCACGTCAAACGCGGGGTGATCGAGGCCGGTGGCTTCCCGGTGGAATTCCCGGTGTTCTCCAACGGCGAATCGAACCTGCGCCCGACCGCCATGCTCACCCGCAACCTGGCGAGCATGGACGTTGAGGAGGCGATTCGCGGCAACCCGATTGACGGCGTGGTGCTGCTGACCGGTTGCGATAAAACCACCCCGGCGCTGCTGATGGGCGCGGCCAGCTGCGACGTGCCGGCCATCGTCGTCACTGGCGGGCCGATGCTCAATGGCAAGCACAAGGGCAAGGACATCGGTTCAGGCACCGTGGTCTGGCAGCTCAGCGAGCAGGTCAAGGCCGGCACGATCACCATCGATGATTTCCTCGCGGCCGAGGGCGGCATGTCGCGCTCAGCAGGGACCTGCAACACCATGGGCACCGCGTCGACCATGGCGTGCATGGCGGAAGCACTGGGCACTTCCCTGCCCCATAACGCGGCTATTCCGGCGGTGGATGCGCGGCGATACGTGCTGGCGCACATGTCCGGCATGCGTGCGGTGGAGATGGTTCGTGAGGATTTGAAACTGTCGAAGATCCTGACCAAGGAAGCCTTTGAAAACGCCATTCGCGTCAACGCGGCCATCGGCGGTTCGACCAACGCGGTGATTCACTTGAAGGCCATTGCCGGACGCATCGGCGTCGAGCTCGATCTGGATGACTGGACGCGCATCGGTCGCGGCATGCCGACCATCGTCGACCTGCAACCGTCCGGACGTTTCCTGATGGAAGAGTTCTACTACGCCGGTGGATTGCCTGCCGTGCTGCGCCGCCTCGGTGAGGCCAATCTGATCCCCAATCCGAATGCACTGACGGTCAACGGCAAGTCCATCGGCGAGAACACCAAAGACGCACCGATCTACGGCGAAGACGAAGTGATCCGCACCCTCGACAATCCTATTCGCGCTGACGGCGGCATCTGTGTGTTACGCGGCAATCTGGCGCCGCTCGGTGCGGTGCTCAAACCGTCTGCTGCCACGCCCGAGCTGATGCAGCATCGCGGTCGTGCAGTGGTGTTCGAGAACTTCGACATGTACAAGGCGCGGATCAATGACCCGGAACTGGATGTCGATGCCAACTCGATTCTGGTGATGAAAAACTGCGGGCCGAAGGGTTATCCGGGCATGGCCGAAGTCGGCAACATGGGTTTGCCGGCCAAGCTGTTGGCTCAGGGCGTGACGGATATGGTGCGCATTTCCGATGCACGGATGAGCGGCACCGCTTACGGCACCGTGGTGTTGCACGTCGCGCCGGAAGCCGCTGCGGGTGGGCCTTTGGCGACGGTGAAGGAAGGCGACTGGATCGAACTCGATTGCGCCACTGGCCGGTTGCACCTGGATATTCCGGATGCCGAGCTGGCGGCGCGCATGGCTGACCTGCAACCGCCGCAGCAACTGTTGGTGGGTGGTTATCGTCAGTTGTACATCGATCATGTGTTGCAGGCGGATCAGGGCTGTGATTTCGACTTCCTGGTCGGCTGCCGTGGGGCTGAAGTACCGCGTCACTCCCACTGACAACACAATTCCCCTGTGGGAGCGAGCCTGCTCGCGAAGAGGGAGTGTCAGTCGACACCTATTTGACTGATATACCGCCTTCGCGAGCAGGCTCGCTCCCACATTTGATTTCTGTGTCTGCCTCAAGATTATCTGGTGCCTGCTATGATGCGCGGCATCTCCATCGCTCAGGATCGCGCCGCTCCCCATGGATTACCGCAAACCCTCCGACCGCAAAAGCATGCACTCGCGCATCGTCCAGGAACTGGGCATGCAGATCGTCTCCGGACGCTTCAAGCCCGACGACAAACTGCCCGCCGAAGCCTTGTTGTGCGAGGAATACGCGGTCAGCCGGCCGGTATTGCGCGAAGCCACACGGGTGTTGGTGGCCAAAGGGCTGGTGTACTCCAAGCCGCGGGTGGGCACGGTGGTCAAGGCGCGCCGCGAATGGCATATGCTCGACCCGGACGTGCTGCACTGGCTGATGCAAAGCAGCCCGCAGAATGAATTCTTCAATGTGCTGACCAGCGTGCGCAGCATCATCGAACCGGCCGCCGCCGCCCTCGCCGCTCAGCATGCGACTGATGCCGACATTGCCGCCATCGGTGAGGCTTACCAACGCATGGAAGCCGCGCCGACGCCGGAAGCCCTGCTGCAACCGGATCTGGACTTTCACAGCCGGATTGCCGATGCGACCCACAACGATCTGCTGGCGAATCTGTGCAACATGCTCTCGGTGGCGATTGCCGAGGCGTTGAAGCATTCGAATCAGCGACCGAATCTGCATGAGTTGGCGTTGCCACGGCACAAGGCGATTTTGACGGCTATTGAAAATCGGGATGCCCTCGGCGCCCGGCATGCGACGCTCGTGCAACTCGATGATGCCCGCAGTGCGTTGAGTGTCGTGCTTGGCACTGAACTTTCTTAGGGCAAAGTCAAAAGATCTTGACCCACAAAAAAGCCGCAACCCTTGGGTTGCGGCTTTGTCATTTCAGGCACTCAACTCAGTGAGCAAACAACGAATTCCCCTTCTGCCCCGCCAGTTTCTCCGGCTTGATCAGGAACTTCGCCAGTGCCGGCAGTAGCCACAGCGCACCGAACATGTTCCATAGCAGCATGAAGGTCAGCATCAGGCCCATGTCGGCCTGGAACTTGATCGCCGAGAAGATCCAGGTGCACACGCCGATGGCCAGGCACAGACCGGTGAACAGCACCGCTTTACCGGTGGACTTCAGGGTCTGGTAATAGGCGTCCTGCAAGGGCAGGCCGGCCCGCAGGAAACTTTCCAGACGGCTGTAGATGTAGATGCCGTAGTCCACGCCGATGCCTACGCCCAGCGCCACCACTGGCAAGGTCGCGACTTTGACGCCGATGCCCATGAACGCCATCAGCGCGTTGCCCAGTACCGAGGTCAGCACCAGCGGCAGGACGATGCACAAAGTCGCCGCCCACGAACGGAAGGTGATCATGCACATCACCGCCACGCAGATGTACACCAGGATCAGGATGGTCAGCTCAGCCTGTTTGATGACTTCGTTGGTGGCCGCTTCGATCCCGGCATTACCGGCAGCAAGGATGAATTCCAGACCGTCCTTGTTGTTGTCCTTGGCGAATTCCTGCACCGCCTGCACCGCACGATCAAGGGTTTCCGCCTTGTGATCGTTGAGGAACACCAGCACCGGGGCCAGCGAGCAGCTGTTGTTGTACAGACCGTCAGCGCGGGCAATCGAGTTGTTCAGCACGTCGGGGTTGCGTGACAGGGTTTCCCATTTCAGGTTGCCCTCGTTCATGCCCTTGATCATTTGCTTGGACACGGTCACCAGCGAGATCGCCGACTGCACGCCCTCGGTGTTCTGCATCTTCCACATCAGCTCATCGATGGGCGCCATGGCCTCAAAGCGCGAGCAACCTTCAGCCTTGGTCTTGACCATCACCACCAGTACGTCGGAACTGGTCGAGTAGTTGCTGATGATGAAGTTGTTGTCCTTGTTGTAGCGCGAGTCCGGACGCAACTCCGGCGCGCCCTGGTCGAGGTCGCCGATTTTCAGGTTCTGGCTGTACCAGAGGCCGCCGCCGAAGGCGATCAGCGCCAGAGCCACAGAGATGGGGGCAACTTTCGGGCTGGCAAAGTTCGACAGCAGGCGCCAGAACGGATGTTCGCGGTTTGCGTCCTTCTTGCTCTTGTCAATCGCCCGCTTGCTGATGCCGACATAGGAAATCGCTACCGGCAGCAGGATCAGGTTGGTGAACACAATCACCGCCACGCCAATGGACGCGCCGATGGCCAGTTCGCGGATCACGCCGATGTCGATGATCAGCAGCGTGATGAAACCCACCGCATCCGCCAGAATCGCGATCATCCCCGGCAGGAACAGTTGCCGGAACGTGCGCCGCGCGGCAGTCAGGGCGTTGTCCGCCTCACTGGATTGCAGGGCGATACCGTTGATCTTCTGCACGCCGTGGGAAATGCCGATGGCGAAGATCAGGAACGGCACCAGCATCGAATACGGATCGAGGCCAAAGCCGAAAAAGTGCATCAACCCCAGTTGCCAGACCACCGCCACCAGCGTCGTGCTCAACACCGCGATGGTGCTGCGCACGCAGTTGGTGAACCACAGCAGCAGAATCAGGGTGATGACGAAGGCGATGCCGAAGAACAACACCACCATCACCAGGCCGTCGATCAGGTCGCCGACTTTCTTGGCGAAACCGACGATGTGAATTTTGACGTTGGGGTTCTGCGCTTCGAACTTGTTGCGGATCTTGTCTTCGAGCTCATGGGAGAACTTGCGATAGTCCAGCGCCAGCAACTTGCCCTGGTCCTGCGGGTCGGGGTAGGACTCCAGCAGCGGGATGTCGACGATGCTCGACTTGAAGTCGTTGGCCACCAGACGCCCGACCTGACCGGACTTGAGCACATTGTTGCGCAGCAGATCGAGGCTGTCCTGCGAGCCGTTGTAGCTCTGCGGGATCACTTCGCCGCCGGCGAAACCCTCTTCGGTCACTTCGGTCCAGCGCACGCTCGGACTCCACAGTGACTTCAGACCGGAGCGGTCAACACCGGAGATGTAGAACACCTCGTCGTTGATCTGACGAAGGGTCTCCATGTACTCCTTGGAGAAGATGTCGCCATCGGTGGCTTCCACCGAAATACGCACGGTGTTGCCCAGGTTCGCCAGATCGTTGCGGTGCTCCATCATCTTCTCGATGAACGGATGCTGCAGCGGGATCATTTTTTCGAAACTGGTGGACGGCCGGATCAGCGTGGCCTGCCAGAACAGGAAAATGCTGACCACCAGACAGATCAGGATCACGGCCGGGCGGTTGTTGAAAATCAGACGTTCGAGGAGCGTCGCTTTTTCCTGCTGAGGAGTAATCAAGGAAGTCATAGCCCCGCCTTCTTATTGTTGATCTCGGCGCCGTTTGGCTGTGTGGTGTGGACGCCACCCTGCCCGGTCAGAATCAGGTTGCCGTCGCCGGCAGCAGTGACCGACGACAGGGAAATGCGATCCGGGCGGTTGAACACGCTGAAAGTTTCGCCGTTGTCGCTGCTGCTGATCACCGAGCCGCCGTTGCCGACGATGACGATGGAGCCGTCCTCAAGCAGCGTGGCACCGGACAAGCCGAACTCCAGCGAACCGCGTGCAGCCTTCAATTCAACCTGTTCCCAGGTGCTGCCGAAATCAGTGGAGCGGTAGAGGTTGCCGCGCAAGCCGTAGGCCAGCAGCGTCTGCGGTTGCGCAGTGCCGATCACGCCGAACAGCGAGCCTTCGTAAGGGCCTTCGAGTTTTTCCCAGGTCTGGCCCCAGTCGGCGGAGCGAAACATGCTGCCCGACTCGCCGACGATAAAAAGCCCAGCGTCTTTTACCGCCGCGATGGCGTTGAGGTGGAACTGGTCTTCGTTGTCGAGGCGGTCGCTGACGTCTTCCCAGTTCTTGCCGCCATCGGTCGTTTCCAGCAGTGCGCCGTAAGCACCCACGGCGAGGCCGCTGTTGACGTCCTTGAACCAGACGTCGAGCAGCGGCGATTCGCGTTTGAGGTCTTCGAATTGCTTGGTCCAGGTCAGACCGCCGTCCTCGCTGGCGAGAATCTGCGCGTCATGGCCGACCGCCCAGCCGTGTTTGTCATCGACGAAATAAACCGCCGTCAGCAACTGCCGGCTCGGCACCTTGGCCTGGGTCCAGGTCTTGCCCTGGTCATCGGAATAGAGAATGTGCCCGCGATCCCCGACCGCCACCAGCCGTGCTCCGGCGTGGACAACATCGAGAATCAGGCTTTTCGCCGCTTTGGCGGATGCGCTGGCATAGACCACGTCGGCCGGAGCCTCGGCGGCAATAACAGGTGCCGACAACGTGGCAAAGCCCAGCAGCGCGAGTGCTGTGGTCAGCAACGCGGTGTTGCGTAACGCCGGCGGGCGGCAACGACTCATAGACCTTCCCCTATTTATTATTGTTAGGCCATTGGCCTTCAAGGGCGCCGCAAGGGTGCTCCGCCAATCGCTGGTAAGAAGCATAGTCCTCAAACCCGCAATCCAGAGCCCCTTCGGAAGCTGGCTCATCCTATCGGGCTTTAGAAACGTCTGACAATCGGCGCCACGTTATCTTTTGTTAACCAAAAGCGGCCCCTTGTAACCAAGCAATTCCCCTGTGGGAGCGAGCCTGCTCGCGAAGGCGGCGTAACAGTCACCCTCTTTGTTGGCTGACCCACCGCTTTCGCGAGCAGGCTCGCTCCCACAGGGGCCGGAGGTGATCTTTGGATTTGCGGTGGCGGGTGAATGCATGGCCATTCGCCGGATGGATAAGGCAAAACTTGCGAGGGGGACTTGCGCGATTGGTATTATGGTATACCATCAGACGCACAGACACTCTTAATCCCCCAACGGAGCAGCTCATGAGTTTCGAAATTCGCAAGATCGTCAGCTATGTCGAAGAGACCTTTATCGAAGGCGGCAGAGCCACTGACAAGCCAGTGACCATGGTCGGCCTCGCTGTCGTGATGAAAAACCCTTGGGTGGGTAACGGCTTTGTCGAAGACCTGAAACCGCAGATCCGCGCCAACTGCTCCGACCTGGGCGCCATGATGGTCGAGCGTCTGGTCGGCATCATTGGCGGTGCCGAGAAGATCGAGGCTTACGGTAAAGCGGCAGTGGTCGGTGCTGACGGCGAAATCGAACACGCCTCCGCCGTGATCCACACCCTGCGCTTTGGCAACCATTACCGTGAAGCGGTCAAGGCCAAGAGCTACCTGAGCTTCACCAACAAGCGCGGCGGCCCGGGCACTTCGATTCAGATCCCGATGATGCACAAGGACGACGAAGGTCTGCGTTCGCACTACATCACTCTGGAAATGCAGATCGAAGACGCGCCGCGTGCCGACGAAATCGTCGTGGTGCTGGGTTGCGCCGACGGTGGCCGCCTGCACCCGCGCATCGGTAACCGCTACATCGATCTGGAAGAACTGGCCGCCGAAAAAGCCCAGTAATCACAATAAAAAGGCATTGCAGGAGCGCTCCATGATTCGGCTCACCGCTGAACTCACCCCGGCGGGCACCAGTTACCTGGCGACCGGCCAAGGCCAGCCCGTGGTTTTGATCCACGGCGTGGGCCTGAATAAAGAAATGTGGGGCGGCCAGATCGTTGGCCTGTCGACCCAGTACCGGGTGATCGCCTACGACATGCTCGGCCACGGCGCCAGCCCGCGACCGGCCAGTGGCACCAACCTGCTCGGTTACGCCGATCAGTTGCTGGAGTTGCTCGATCACCTGAACCTGCCCGAGGCAGCGGTGATCGGTTTCTCCATGGGCGGCCTGGTGGCGCGGGCATTTGCCCTGCATTACCCGCAGCGCCTGCAAAGCCTGGTGGTACTCAACAGCGTGTTCAACCGCAGTGAAGAACAGCGTGCCGGGGTCATCGCGCGCACCGCGCAGGCTGCCGAACACGGCCCGGATGCCAATGCCGAAGCGGCGCTGTCACGCTGGTTCAGCCGCGAATATCAGGCGGCCAATCCGGCGCAGATCGCCGCGATCCGCCAGACACTCGCCGGCAATGATCCGCAGGGCTACTTGACCACTTACGAATTGTTCGCCACTCAAGACATGTACCGCGTCGATGATCTGGGCAGTATTCAGGCGCCGACGCTGATCGCCACGGGTGAACTCGACCCCGGTTCGACCCCCGAAATGGCCGAGCAACTGGCCCGGCGCATCCCAGGCGCGAAGGTTGCCGTGCTGCCCGAGCAACGGCATATGATGCCAGTAGAGTCCCCGCGACTGGTCAACCAGACGTTGCTGGAATTTCTCGAATTCGCACACTCCCGACAAAACCATATAAAGGGGATCGTTGCATGACACTCGCACGCTTCCAGATGTGCATCGGCGGAGAATGGGTCGATGCCCTCTCCGGCAAGACTTTCGAAAGCCTCAACCCGGCCACCGCCCAAGCCTGGGCCGAACTGCCCGATGCCGATGAGGCCGATGTCGAACGCGCCGTTCAAGTCGCCCAACAGGCCTTCGACAGCCCCGCGTGGCGTGGCCTGACCGCCACCGCGCGCGGCAAACTGCTACGCCGCCTCGGAGACTTGATTGCTGAAAACAAAGAGCATCTGGCGCAGCTGGAAAGCCGCGACAACGGCAAGCTGATCCGCGAAACCCGCGGTCAGGTCAGCTATCTGCCGGAGTTCTTCCACTACACCGCCGGTTTGGCCGACAAGCTCGAAGGCGGCACCCTGCCGCTGGATAAGCCCGACCTGTTCGCCTACACCGTGCACGAAGCCATGGGTGTGGTTGCCGCGATCATTCCGTGGAACAGCCCGCTTTACCTGACCGCCATTAAACTGGCCCCGGCCCTCGCCGCCGGCAACACGATTGTGATCAAGCCGTCCGAGCACGCTTCAGCGACCATTCTGGAGCTGGCGCGTCTAGCCCTTGAAGCCGGGATTCCGCCGGGCGTGGTCAACGTTGTCACCGGGTACGGCCCGAGCACCGGCGCCGCCCTCACCCGCCATCCGCTGATCCGCAAGATCGCCTTCACCGGCGGTGCGGCCACCGCGCGGCATGTGGTGCGCAGCAGCGCCGAGAACTTCGCCAAGTTGTCGCTGGAACTGGGCGGCAAGTCGCCGAACATCATCTTCGCCGACGCCGATCTGGACAGCGCGATCAACGGTGCAATAGCCGGGATCTACGCCGCCTCCGGACAGAGCTGCGTGTCGGGTTCGCGGCTGTTGGTGCAGGACGAAATCTACGACGAATTCGTCAGCCGACTGGTGGAACGCGCCCAGCGCATCCGCATCGGCAACCCGCAGGAAGACAACAGCGAAATGGGCCCGATGGCCACCGCGCAGCAATTGGCCGTGGTTGAAGGTCTGGTTGCCGATGCCATCGCCGAAGGTGCGCGTTTGCGCACGGGCGGCAAGCGTCCTGCAAATCTCGGCGAGGGCTGGTTTTACGAGCCGACGTTGTTCGAGTGCGACCGCAACTCGATGAAAATCATGCAGGAAGAAGTCTTTGGCCCGGTGGCATCCGTCATCCGTTTCAAGGACGAAGCCGAAGCGCTGGCCATCGCCAACGACTCGCAGTTCGGCCTCGCCGCTGGCATCTGGACCCGTGATCTGGGCCGTGCCCATCGCCTGGCCAGGGATGTGCGTTCGGGGATTATCTGGGTCAACACTTACCGCGCGGTGTCGGCGATGGCACCGATCGGCGGCTTCAAGAACAGTGGCTATGGACGCGAAAGCGGCATCGATTCGGTGCTGGCCTACACCGAACTGAAAACGGTGTGGATCAATCTTTCTCAGGCGCCAATGCCTGATCCGTTTGTGATGCGCTAGGAGTCCTGCGAAATGATCGAACCCGGCATTTACAAAGACGTCATGAGCTCGTTCCCGTCCGGCGTCACGGTGGTCACCACCCTTGACCCTGCGGGCGGCATCGTCGGCATCACCGCCAGCGCGTTCAGCGCGTTGTCGATTGATCCGGCGCTGGTGCTGTTCTGCCCCAACTACGCCTCCGACACCTACCCGGTGCTGCGCGACAGCAAGCGTTTCGCGATTCATTTGCTGTCCGCCGAGCAGACCGCTGAAGCCTACGCCTTCGCCGGTAAAGGCAAGGACAAAGCCAAAGGCATCGAATGGCACTTGAGCGAACTCGGCAACCCGATCCTGGCCAAGGCCACGGCGATCATCGAGTGCGAATTGTGGCGCGAATACGATGGTGGCGATCACGCGATCATCGTCGGCGCGGTGAAGAACCTTATCCTGCCGGCGCAACCGGTGACGCCGATGATTTATCACAAGGGCAAGTTGGGCGCCCTGCCGACATTGGCCTGATTGCCACACAGATTCCTTGTGGGAGCGAGCCTGCTCGCGAAAGCGGTCGTTCGTTCAGCATTTGCATCGACTGACACAACGCCTTCGCGAGCAGGCTCGCTCCCACAGGGAACATCTGTGAACAGGAGGAATGATGAATAACGAAAAGTACGAAAAAGGCCTGAAGATTCGCACCCAGGTGCTCGGCGAAGCCTACGTGCAACGTTCAATCGACAACGCCGATGACTTCACCCGCCCCCTGCAGGAAATGGTCACCGAATACTGTTGGGGCCACGTCTGGGGTCGCGAGGGCTTGTCGCTCAAGGAGCGGAGCATGATCAACCTGGCGATGATCTCGGCGCTCAACCGCCCGCACGAACTCAAGCTGCATGTGCGTGGCGCCTTGCGTAACGGCCTGAGTCGTGAGCAAATACGCGAAATTCTGCTTCAGGTCGGCATTTATTGCGGCGTCCCGGCAGCCGTGGACAGTTTCCGGCTCGCCCGTGAAGCCTTCGCCGAAGCCGACGCCGAGGCCTCCAGTTAACCCCTCGGCTGTTTTGATGCCCGTCTGGCATGGACAGCCACAGTAAAGAGCGGACCCCATGAAACGCCAGCCACTCGACGACAGCTTCAAGGTCAATCGCAACCCCGTTACCCTGCGCGAAATCGTGCTGGATAAACTGCGTAGCGCGATCATGAATTTCCAGCTCATGCCAGGGGATCGTCTGGTCGAACGCGATCTGTGTGATCGCCTGGGCGTCAGCCGCACCTCGGTTCGCGAAGCCTTGCGTCACCTGGAATCCGAAGGTCTGGTCGAGTTCGCCGATGCCAAAGGTCCACGGGTGGCGATCATCACTCTCGCCGATGCCGTCGATATCTACGAATTGCGTTGCGTGCTCGAAGGCCTGATCGTTCAGCTGTTCACCCTGCGCGCCAAAGCCAAGGACATCAAAGCCCTGGAAAAAGCCCTCGATGAGAACCGCAAGGCCCTCAAGGACGGCGAGTTGCAACAGGTGATCGACTCGGTACAAGGCTTCTACGACGTCCTGCTCGAAGGTTCGGGCAACCATGTCGCGGCCACTCAGTTGCGTCAGTTGCAAGCACGCATCAGTTATCTGCGTGCGACCTCGGTGTCCCAGCAAAACCGTCGCGGCGCAAGCAATCAGGAAATGGAAAAAATGGTCGCGGCGATCAAGAGCGGCGATGCGCTGGCGGCGCATCAGGCGTGCGTCGATCACGTGCGTGCCGCCGCTGCTGTCGCCCTCGACTACCTCAAGCGCAAACAGGAAGAAACAGGCGACGTGCCTGCGATCACCCTGCCCATCGCGCTGAAAGAACCCCGTATAGGTCACTGACATGTCCAGCCCGAGCTATTGCCCGAAATGCGGTGGCCCTGACCTCGGTCAGCAGGTGCCGCCGGGCGATACGCACGAGCGCCTGATGTGCCGCGGCTGCGGCTACATTCACTACGTCAATCCGAAGATCATCGCCGGCTGCATCATCGAGCAGGACGGCAAATACCTCTTGTGCCAACGGGCGATTCCACCGCGTCCGGGCACCTGGACGCTGCCAGCCGGCTTCATGGAAAGCGGCGAGACCACCGAAGAGGCGGCCTTGCGTGAAGTCTGGGAAGAAAGCGGCGTGCGTGCGGAAATCGTCTCGCCCTATTCGATCTTCAGCGTGCCGAAGATCAGCGAGGTGTACATCATCTTCCGCGCCATCGCCCTGGAGATTACCGGCCAATACGGCCCGGAAACCCTCGACTACAAATTCTTCGCCCCCGAAGACATCCCGTGGGAGCAGATCTACTACCCGGCGATCCGGCAGATCCTCGAACGCTATATCGAGGAACGCCAGGCCGGGGTGTATGGGATCTACATGGGCAATGATGACAGCGGCAAGATCCACTTCATCCGCTGATTACGGCGCCATGCCTTCGACAATGATGATTTCCGCCCTCGCCCATTCCTCGCGATAACGCTTCGCCTCTTGATACGCCGCCGAGCGGTAGCAGGCGACCGCTTGCTCGTAGCTATCGAACTCGATCACCACGCTGCGCTGTGGCGTCTTGCGCCCTTCCATCGCTTCGCTGCGCCCGCCTCTGGCCAGAAACCGCCCGCCAAACTCAGCGAACGCCTTGGGCGCGCGCTGGGTGTATTGGCTGTATTGGTCGGGATCGGTGATGTCTACGTGAGCAATCCAGTACGCCTTCATAGTGACCTCTTTGTTGATTTTGTATTATGGTATACCAATATATTTCCAACGAACCCTGAGAGTCCAGCATGGCCTTCAACAGCATCGAAGAAATCATCGAAGATTATCGCCTCGGCAAAATGGTTCTGCTGGTCGATGACGAAGACCGGGAAAACGAAGGCGACCTGTTACTCGCCGCTGATTGTTGCACGCCCGAGGCGATCAGCTTCATGGCGCGTGAGGCACGCGGGCTGATTTGCCTTACGTTGACAGACGAACACTGCCAGCGTTTGGGTCTTGAGCAAATGGTGCCGAGCAATGGCAGCGTTTTCAGCACCGCGTTCACTGTGTCGATTGAAGCGGCAGTTGGCGTCACCACCGGGATTTCCGCCGCCGATCGTGCCTGCACGGTCGCCGCCGCCGTGGCCAAAGACGCCCGCGCCGAAGATCTGGTGCAACCCGGGCATATCTTTCCGCTTCGCGCCAAGGAAGGTGGCGTGTTGACCCGCGCCGGTCACACCGAGGCCGGTTGCGATCTGGCCAGGCTGGCCGGTTTCACCCCGGCGTCGGTCATCGTCGAAGTGATGAACGACGACGGCACCATGGCCCGTCGCCCTGATCTGGAAGTCTTCGCGCGCAAGCACGGGATCAAGATCGGCACCATCGCCGACCTGATCCACTATCGCCTGAGTACCGAACACACCATCGAACGTATTGGCGAACGGGAGCTGCCGACGGTGCATGGCACTTTCCGTTTGATCACTTTCGAAGACCGTATCGAAGGTGGGGTTCACATGGCGATGGTCATGGGCGATCTACGCCGTGAGCATCCAACGCTGGTGCGCGTGCATGTGATCGATCCGCTGCGAGATCTGGTCGGCGCCGAGTACAGCGGGCCGACAAACTGGACGCTGTGGGCGGCGTTGCAACGAGTCGCGGCCGAGGGCCATGGAGTTGTCGTGGTGCTGGCCAATCATGAATCGTCGCAGGCGTTGCTGGAGCGGGTACCGCAACTGACGCAGCCGCCACGGCAGTTCAGTCGGTCGCAGTCACGGATTTATTCGGAGGTGGGGACCGGAGCGCAGATTCTGCAGAACTTGGGAGTTGGCAAACTGCGGCACCTTGGGCCGCCCCTCAAGTACGCCGGCCTGACCGGGTATGACCTGGAAGTGGTCGAGAGTATCCCCTACACCGAATAACCCACAGTTATCGATGAGCCCCTGTGGTGAGGGGATTTATCCCCGTTGGGCTGCGAAACGGCCCCAAATCCTGCCAACGCGATCCTTCAGGAATAGCGCGTTTTCCGCTTTCAGGGCTGCTCCGCAGCCCAACGGGGATAAATCCCCTCGCCACAATTTCATCCACTGCACATTTTCGGTGCCCCCCAAAAAACTACTTCGCCAGATAACCGGTAAGGCAAAGTGCTTGCACAAAGTTTGGAATACCATAATATGATATTCCATAGACCGGACACTCCCACGAACGTCCATCTACTGCTCCCGACAGGCGGGCAACAACGCAAGGCCCGCTCAAAAACACAACAATGAGGGCGTGAAAATGGTGTTGAACAAAGCTGCAACCGCAATCTTTTTTGCGGGACTGCTCAGCGTGACCGGCCAGGCTGCAATGGCCGCCGAAAGCGTGAATTTCGTCAGCTGGGGCGGAAGCACCCAGGATGCGCAGAAACAGGCCTGGGCTGATCCGTTCAGCAAGGCCAGCGGCATTACCGTCGTGCAGGATGGCCCGACCGACTACGGCAAACTCAAGGCGATGGTCGAAAGCGGCAACGTGCAATGGGACGTGGTCGATGTCGAAGCCGATTTCGCCCTGCGCGCTGCTGCTGAAGGCCTGCTCGAACCCCTCGATTTCAAAGTCATCCAGCGCGACAGAATCGACCCGCGCTTTGTCAGCGATCACGGCGTCGGCTCGTTCTTCTTCTCCTTCGTCCTCGGCTACAACGAGGGCAAACTCGGCGCCAACAAGCCGCAGGACTGGAGCGCCCTGTTCGACACCAAGACCTACCCCGGCAAACGCGCCCTCTATAAATGGCCAAGCCCCGGCGTGCTCGAACTGGCCCTGCTGGCCGATGGCGTAGCGGCCGACAAGCTCTACCCGCTGGATCTGGATCGCGCCTTCAAAAAACTCGACACCATCAAGAAAGACATCGTCTGGTGGGGCGGCGGCGCGCAGTCGCAGCAACTGCTGGCATCCGGTGAAGCGAGCATGGGCCAGTTCTGGAACGGCCGCATTCACGCCCTGCAAGAAGATGGCGCGCCGGTGGGCGTGAGCTGGAAACAGAACCTGGTCATGGCCGACATTCTGGTGATTCCAAAGGGCTCGAAAAACAAAGACGCGGCGATGAAGTTCCTGGCCAACGCCAGCAGTGCCAAAGGCCAGGCCGACTTCTCCAACCTGACCGCTTACGCCCCGGTCAACCTCGACAGCGTGGAGCGTCTGGATTCGACGCTGGCTCCCAACCTGCCGACTGCTTACGCCAAGGATCAGATCACTCTTGATTTCGCGTACTGGGCCAAAAACGGCCCTACCATCGCGACACGGTGGAACGAATGGCTGGTCAAATGAAAATGGCGGCCACCGCGCCCCGTCCATCCACTGCCACCGGGAGCGCCGCAAGCGCTGCCGGTTCGGCCGAAGGAAAACAGGCGATCGCGATGTCGCAAACCCCGTCCCTGAGACAACGCTGGCGCGGCGCCGGCAACCTCGCTCCGGCGCTGCTGTTCCTCGGCCTGTTCTTTCTCGCGCCGTTGATTGGCCTGCTGTTGCGCGGCGTGCTGGAGCCGACACCAGGCCTTGGCAACTATGAACAACTGTTCGCCAACTCGGCCTATGCCCGGGTGCTGCTCAACACCTTTTCGGTGGCCGGGCTGGTGACGATTTTCAGCCTGTTGCTGGGCTTTCCGCTGGCCTGGGCGATCACGCTGGTGCCGCGCGGCTGGGGTCGCTGGATTCTCAACATCGTGCTGTTGTCGATGTGGACCAGCCTGCTCGCCCGCACCTATTCGTGGCTGGTGTTGCTGCAAGCCTCGGGCGTGATCAACAAGGCTTTGATGGCGATGGGCATCATCGATCAGCCGCTGGAAATGGTGCATAACCTGACCGGCGTGGTGATCGGCATGAGCTACATCATGATCCCGTTCATCGTCCTGCCGTTGCAGGCGACCATGCAGGCCATCGACCCGATGATCCTGCAGGCCGGCTCGATCTGCGGCGCCAGCCCATGGACCAACTTCTTCCGGGTGTTCCTGCCGCTGTGCCGGCCGGGTCTGGCGTCCGGCGGGTTGATGGTGTTCGTGATGTCGCTCGGTTACTACGTCACCCCGGCGCTGCTCGGCGGGGCGCAGAACATGATGCTGCCGGAGTTCATCATTCAGCAGGTGCAATCGTTCCTCAATTGGGGTCTGGCCAGTGCTGGCGCCGCGTTGCTGATCGCGATCACTTTGGTGCTGTTCTACTTCTACCTGAAGCTTCAGCCGGAATCCCCGGTTGGCGCCAGTAACGCGAGGTAAGCCGACATGCTCCTGACTCCCAATGCCATGAGCCGGCGGATGCGCTTCGGCTTGTATGCAACCACCGGGTTGATCGGTTTGTTCCTGCTGTTGCCGATCGTGTTTATCGTCTTGCTGTCGTTCGGTTCATCCCAGTGGCTGGTGTTCCCGCCGCCTGGCTGGACGCTGAAATGGTACGGCCAGTTCTTCTCCAACCCCGACTGGATGAACGCCGCAGCGGCCAGCCTTAAAGTCGCCGTGTTGACCACGATTTGCGCTGTGGCCCTCGGTTTGCCGACCGCATTTGCGCTGGTTCGCGGGCGTTTTCCCGGCCGGGAAATGCTCTACGGCCTGTTCACCCTGCCGATGATCGTGCCGCTGGTGATCATCGCCGTGGCGGTGTACGCGCTGTTCCTCAAGCTCGGTTACACCGGGACGATGTTCGCCTTCGTCGTCAGCCATGTGATCGTCGCGCTGCCGTTCACCATCATCTCGATCATCAACTCGCTGAAGCTGTTCGATCAGTCGATTGAAGACGCGGCGGTGATCTGCGGTGCGTCACGCCTGCAAGCAGTGTTCAAGGTGACGTTCCCGGCGATTCGTCCGGGCATGGTTGCCGGCGCGCTCTTCGCCTTCCTCGTTTCGTGGGACGAAGTGGTGCTCAGCGTGATGATGGCCAGCCCGACCCTGCAAACCCTTCCCGTGAAAATGTGGACCACCTTGCGCCAGGATCTGACTCCGGTGATCGCCGTCGCTTCGACGCTGCTGATCGGCCTGTCGGTCTTGGTCATGGTGATCGCCGCCGCCCTGCGCCGGCGCAACGAAATCAGCGCCTGAGCGCCCAGGAGTACGACATGAGTGCCGTGATCAAAGACGCATCCCAGCAGAACGACAAACCCCTGGTCAGCCTGCGCAACCTGAACAAGCACTACGGCGACTTCGCCGCCGTGGACAACATCTCGCTGGACATCAAGGACGGCGAGTTCCTGACCTTCCTCGGCTCCAGCGGCTCCGGTAAAAGCACCACGCTGTCGATGCTCGCCGGTTTCGAAACGCCGAGCAGCGGCGAGATCCTCGTCAACGGCCAGTCGCTGGTCAACGTACCACCGCACAAGCGCGACATCGGCATGGTGTTCCAGCGCTATTCGCTGTTCCCGCATCTGTCTGTACGCGACAACATCGCCTTCCCGTTGGCGATCCGTAAACTGGCGGCGGCCGAGCGTAACAAGCGCGTCGATGCGATGTTGAAACTGGTGCAACTCGAACAATTCGCCCATCGCCGCCCTTCGCAACTGTCCGGTGGCCAACAGCAACGGGTCGCCATTGCCCGAGCGCTGGTCTACGAGCCACGCATTTTGCTGATGGACGAACCGCTGGGTGCGCTGGATAAAAAACTGCGTGAGGATTTGCAAGATGAATTGCGCCAACTGCATCGGCGCCTGGGCATCACCATCGTCTATGTGACCCACGATCAGGAAGAAGCCATGCGTTTGTCGCAACGCATTGCGATTTTCAGTCACGGCAAGATTGTCGGTCTGGGCAGCGGTTATGACCTTTATCAGAATCCGCCGAATGCGTTTGTCGCCTCGTTTCTCGGCAATTCGAACTTCCTCAAGCTCAAGGCGCAGGGTAACGCGGCGGCGAGTTTTGAAGGGCAGTCGTTGTCGATTCGACTGACGGCTGGATTGCACACCGATCAGGATGTATTGCTCATGGTGCGTCCGGAAAAAGCGCTGGCATTGAGTGTGCAGCAGGCGACTGATGAGCCATTGGCAGCGGGTTGGAATCAGGTGTCGGCGAAGGTGGTGGAGGTGCTGTTTCTGGGTGAGAGCCAGACGTGCAGCGTGGTCACCTCGGGTGGGACGTCGATGACGGTGAAGGCGCTGTCGGCGGCGGGCATGCCGCTCAAGGCTGGCGATGAGGTGCGGGTGCGTTGGGCTACGGCGGATGCCTGTGTTTATACCGAATGGACTGAAAGTGACCTCAACAAAGCCGCCGGGGCCCACTAACCTGCGGATCCCCCTGTGGGAGCGAGCCTGCTCGCTTCCACAGTGATTTTGTGGTGTTCAGGCTATCGGGGTAAAGCCTTCGATCTGATCCGGCCACGCCGTCAACACTTCAAACCCGGTCTCCGTCACCGCCACCATATGCTCCCACTGCGCCGACAGCGACCCGTCCCTGGTCAGCACGGTCCAGCCGTCCGGCATGTTCTTCACATGACGCTTGCCGGCATTGAGCATTGGCTCGATGGTGAAGATCATCCCGGCCTTGAGCTTCATCCCCTGATTCGGGAAACCGTAATGCAGGATCTGCGGTTCATCGTGGTAGATCTTGCCGATGCCGTGCCCGCAATACTCGCGCACCACGCTGAAGCCTTCCTTCTCCGCCAGGCTCTGAATCGCATGGCCGATATCCCCCAGCGTCGCACCCGGGCGCACCGTGCGGATACCGGCGCACATGGCGTCGTAGGTGGTCTTGATCAGATGCTGCGCCTCAGGCGTAGCCTCACCGACCACATACATGCGGCTGGTGTCGCCAAACCAGCCATCCTTGATCACGGCGATGTCGAGGTTGACGATGTCACCGTCCTCCAACGGTGTGCCTGACGGAATGCCGTGGCACACCACGTCGTTGACCGAAGCACAGACGGTTTTCGGGAAGCCGTGGTAGCCGACGTTGGCCGGGATGGCTTTTTGCACATTGACGATGTAGTCGTTGCACAGCCGATCCAGCTCATCGGTGGTCACGCCAGCCTTGACGTGGGGCACCAGCATCGCCAGTACCTCGGCGGCGAGTTGGCCAGCGGCGCGCGATTGCGCGATCTCGGCCGGGGTGTTGATCTTGATCTGGTTTCTCATGCGCTGACGGCTTCCTGAGTCAGTTGTTGCAAATCCAGCCCACCGTTCTGCTCGGCGCGGATCAGCAAGCGGCAAATGGCACTGTGGTCGAGGTTGGGGTGCAGCTCGGCGAGCATGCCGATGCGCATCCAGTGCTCGGCCTGCGCGTTGATCGAGCGGCTGAGTGCGTTGCTGGAGATGCGCAGATTTTCGTGCATGTCCTCTGAAATCTTGACGATGCCCATTGTGGCTTCCCATACGATTCATATATGTTTTATATATTAATCGTATATTGCAGAAAAAGGCAAACCGCTCGCCACACCACCCTTGGGTTACGTCAATACCAGCGCTCGTCAGCCGCTCGCCACCATCGGCAAAACCTTCTGCAACCCATTGCGGGGAAGGTCCTCAAGCCCATCGATGCCAAAAGCCAGATAACGGCTGCGCCACTTGAATACCACCGGGGCCGAGATATTCAATCGGAAGCTGACTTCCTTGGGGGACAGTCCGCTGTCCAATAACAGCAGGATCGTCGCGCGGGTGACGCTTCTATACGGCAGAAGTCCGGAGCGAGCGATTTTCTTGAGTCGTTCGCGATCTTCGTCCACCAATAAAAAGTGGATCGCCTTCTTGGCCATGTTGCCTCCGGATCAAATAATTCAGTCGTTTTACTTACTGGTCGAAGCCATAAGCACGCCAAAGCAGAAAAAGGTGATACCCGACAGTTTGCCGACAATTCTGGCGCCCTTGTTCGTCGACAGCCAGCCCCGCGCGCCGTTGGCCATCAGCGCGTAGCCACTGTGCACAAGCACGACGAGCAGGCTGTAGGAGGACACCAGCAAGAAAAACTGGCTGTAGTAATTACCTTCCGGCTTGATGAACTGAGGGAATACGGCCAGGAAGAAGAAACCGGCCTTGGGGTTCAGCAACTGAATCGACAGCGCCTCGACATAACGACGCCACGGACGTGGCGACGTGAGTTTGAGTTCGGGGATGAAGCTCTGAGTACGCCACATCTTTATCCCCAGGTACAACAAATACAGGGCACCGATGTATTTGAGAATCGTGAATGCAACGGCCGAGGTCGCCAGGATCAATCCGACGCTGCTGGCGGAAATACCCGCCACCATAAAGGCACCTGTCGCAATGCCGAGGATGCCGGGCAGCGAACCGGTCCAGCCATGCCGCAACGCATTGGAAAGCGTCAGCACCACCCCGGGACCGGGGCTGAGAACAGTCAGGGTTGCCAGAATCAGAAACAGTCCATAACTAGCCATAAATCACTCCACCAAGCAGGACATTCAGGAGGCCGTGAGTGACCGATAATTTTGGACTGACATTTCATCAACGGCCGGCAAGACAAAAAGCGGCCTTCAGATTGGCGTGAAGCCGTAACGCTGACAAACACTTTAATTGCACCGCAGATGTGACTAAATTAGACACATGATTTCAGACCTCCCCCCCTTGAACGCCGTTCGTGCCTTCGCCGCTGCCGCTCGTTACCAGAGTTTCAGCCGTGCAGCCGAAGAACTGCATGTCAGCCACAGCGCCGTCAGCCGTCATATCAAGCTGCTGGAGGAGCATTTGGGGGTATTGCTGTTCGAGCGCCGAACCCGCCAATCCTTGCTCACGCCCGCCGGCCAGACGTTTTATGAGCACATCAGCGTAGCCCTGACGCAGATCGCTAACGCCGCCACCGCGCTGACCCGTGGCGCTTCATTGCGCAAAGTCATCATCAACGTACGTCCGTCCTTTGCGGTGCGATGGCTGATCCCGCGCTTACCCAATTTCATGGCGCTGTATCCGGACATCCAGCCCGAAGTGGTCACCAGCACCCTGCCGCCTGATCAATCGCGGGAAAAATTCGACGTCGTCATCCGTCGGGGAGATGCCGGATGGTCATCCAATGTTCAACCGCAAATATTGCTGGAAGATGACATGATGCTGGTGGCGGCGCCGTCACTCCTGCAAACGGTGCCGTTGAACAGTGCGCAGGACGTTGCTCGCCACACCCTTCTGGCTGGCAAGACGCGCGCGATGGACTGGAAGAACTGGGCCGAGCACGCCGATATCGCGATGTTGCGCCAGCAACCCATCCTGCAATTCGATCACATGCACCTGGTGTTGCAAGCCGCCGTCGATGGCCTCGGCCTAGCGCTGTGCCCGGCGTCCCTGCTCGGCAAGGACCTGGCGACTGGACGGTTGATCTGCCCGCTGCCTTCCCTGCGCTTGCCACTGACCCGTTATTACTACGGTGTCGCCCGGGAATCTGCGGCCGAAACCCGGATTTTTATTGACTGGATGCTTTCCCTCGCTCATGAAGACACGGCGGGCGTTTCGTCATGAACCTGCGCCCGCCCCTTGCCTCGGTCACCCGGTAACGCCAAATCGCAGGCAAAAAAAAGCTGCCAAAAACGGCAGCAAAAACTTTAAGAACACGCGATGTGTTGACCCAAGCTTAGGCGGCGGATAATGACAGTGTCATGACAGTCGCACGCTCATTGAACCGCCCCTGCCCCGTCATCAGGATGTCATCAAGTCAGCGGCATAATCCTCGCAAACCGTCTCCAGCCTAGACGGATGCTTTGCAAGGATTCCCATGAAAGAAGATGCCTCGCTGTTTGCCGCCATCGACCTGGGTTCGAATGCCTTTCGCCTGATGATCGGCCAGTCGGTGCGCAGCCGAAAGGGCTTGATGATTCAGGAAGTCAAAACCTTGCGGGAACCGGTGCGGCTCGCCGAGGGTTTTGAGGGCGGTGCGCTGGACACTTCGGCTCTGGATCGCGGCTGGCAGGCACTGGCCCGCTTCGGCAAAAAATTACGCGGTTTCGAGCCGGGACGAGTGCGAGCGGTGGCCACCAGCGCGGTGCGTGAGGCGGACAATGCGCAGTTGTTTCTGGCCAGCGCAGAGCGGCATCTGGGTTTTCGCATCGATGTCATTTCCGGGGATGAAGAAGCGCGACTGGTGTATGCCGGTGTGGCTCACACCTTGCCCGGGGTCGAGGACATGCGCCTGGTGGTCGATATCGGCGGCGGTTCCACCGAACTGATTCTCGGCCAAGGTTCGCAACCGTTGCTGACCGAAAGCATTGCCATTGGCAGCGGCACCTTGAGTACACGTTTTTTTCGCAACGGTGCAGTTTCCCCCGGTGCCCTGCAAGAAGCCGAACGCTTCGCCATCCTGCAATTTGAAAAAGTCGCTCGGCGCTATCGTGCTCAGGGCTGGCAACAGACCATTGGCTCTTCCGGCACCGCGCGCATGCTGGCCAAGGTGCTCAAGGCCAATCGCCTGAACGACTTCGGCCAGGACGGCATTACCTACGCCGGACTCTTGCGTCTGTCGCTGCTTCTGCTGAAAGTGACCAATGTTCAGCAACTCAAACTCGCCGGTCTGCAACCCCACCGCCAAAGCATCCTGCCCGGCGGGCTGGTGCTGATGCTGGCAGCGTTCAAGGTGTTCGGCATTGCGCAGATGGTGCCGTCCGAGCCAGGTCTGCGCCTCGGTGTTTTGCACGGCTTGATGAGCAAACACTGATCCTGTCCCACATGCACCGCCCGCCCCACGGCTTTTGTTCGGCAACACCGCCGATCCCCGTCCTGATCCCCTCGCCAATTCAGTTCTATAGTTAGATCAAAATCGCTGGCCTTTTCCGCCCGTCGGGTGGTTGCGGCAGCCCCCTCCACAGCCTATGTTGCTTGCGAGCTTTTCCCGCGAACGGAACGCGATCCATCACCAACAAGAGGTGAAGAATGTCAAAGGAATCCCGCCCTGCTGTCCTTGGGCTGATAGGAAATACCCCGCTGGTACGAGTCACTCGCTTCGATACCGGCCCCTGCACACTGTTCCTCAAACTCGAATCACAAAACCCTGGCGGTTCGATCAAGGATCGTATCGGTCTGGCGATGATCGACGCCGCCGAACGTGATGGTCGCCTTAAACCGGGCGGCACCATCGTCGAGGCCACTGCCGGCAATACCGGCCTGGGTCTGGCGCTCGTTGGCCGTGCCAAAGGCTATCGCGTGGTGCTGGTTGTCCCGGACAAAATGTCCACCGAGAAAGTCCTGCACTTGAAAGCCATGGGCGCTGAAGTGCACATCACCCGCTCGGATGTCGGCAAGGGCCATCCCGAGTACTACCAGGACGTCGCCGCACGACTGGCGAAAGACATTCCCGGCGCGTTCTTTGCCGATCAGTTCAACAACCCGGCCAACCCACTGGCCCATGAATGCAGCACCGCGCCGGAGATCTGGGCGCAGACCGAACATGACCTGGATGCGATTGTGGTCGGCGTTGGCTCGGCAGGCACCCTGACCGGACTGACGCGGTTCTTCAAGCGCGTGCAGCCGGATCTGGAGATGGTCCTGGCCGATCCGGTTGGCTCGGTGATGGCGCAATACAGCCGTGACGGCTCGCTGCCGACCCCCGGTTCGTGGGCGGTCGAAGGCATTGGCGAAGACTTCATTCCGTCGATCACCGATCTCTCCAGCGTTCGCCACGCTTACTCGATCAGTGACGAAGAAAGCTTCGATCACGCTCGCCAATTGCTCAAAGCCGAGGGCATTCTGGGCGGCTCATCCACCGGCACCCTGCTCGCCGCAGCATTGCGTTATTGCCGCGAACAGACCGAGCCGAAACGCGTGGTGAGTTTTGTCTGCGACACCGGCACCCGCTACTTGTCGAAGGTTTACAACGACCAGTGGATGACCGACCAAGGCCTGTTACAGCGCAAGGGCTATGGCGACCTGCGCGATCTGATCGCCCGGCGTTTCGAGGACGGCCGCGTCATCAGCGTCGGTCCAGACGACACGTTGCTGACCGCGTTCCAGCGCATGCGCCTGGCGGACGTTTCGCAACTGCCAGTGCTGGTTGAAGGCAAGGAACTGGTCGGTGTGATCGACGAATCAGACATTCTGCTGGCCGTTCACGAAGATGCCGCCCGCTTCAGTCAATCGGTCTCCAGCGTGATGACCGACAAACTGCAAACCCTCGCCCCCGGCGCGCCTCTCGCTGAACTGGAATCGGTGCTCAGCCGCGGCCTCGTCGCCATCATCGCCGACGCTTCAGGCTTCCATGGCCTGATCACCCGCACCGACATGCTCAACCAATTACGGAGATCCCTCGCATGAGTCAGCACGACAAAAACACCCAAGGCTTCGCGACCCGGGTGATCCATGCCGGGCAAGAGCCTGACCCGACCACTGGCGCTCTGATGCCGCCGATCTACGCCAACTCCACCTACCTGCAAGACAGCCCCGGTGTGCACAAGGGGTTCGATTACGGGCGCTCGCATAACCCGACGCGTTTTGCCCTTGAGCGCTGCGTGGCGGATCTGGAAGGTGGCACCCGGGCGTTTGCCTTCGCTTCCGGGCTGGCGACGATTTCCACGGTGCTGGAACTGCTCGATGCCGGTTCACACATCATTTCCGGCAATGACCTGTACGGCGGCACCTTCCGGTTGTTCGACAAAGTGCGCCAACGCAGCGCCGGGCATCGTTTCAGCTACGTCGATCTGACTGACCTGTCAGCGTTCGAAGCATCGCTGCAGGACGACACGCGCATGGTCATGGTCGAGACGCCGACCAACCCCTTGTTGAGCCTGTCGGATCTTGCCGCCATTGCGCGCATCTGCCGGGCACGCGGCATCATCACTGTCGCCGACAACACCTTTGCCAGCCCGTATATCCAGCGGCCGCTGGAGTTGGGTTTCGACATCGTGCTGCACTCGACCACCAAGTATCTGAACGGCCACTCCGATGTCATCGGCGGTATTGCCGTGGTCGGGCAGAATGCCGAGCTGGCGGAACGTCTGGGCTTTTTGCAAAACGCGGTCGGCGCGATTTCCGGGCCGTTCGATGCATTTCTGACGTTGCGCGGTGTGAAAACCCTGGCGCTGCGCATGGAGCGCCATTGCAGCAACGCACTGGATCTGGCGCAGTGGCTCGAGCAGCAGCCGCAGGTCAAACATGTCTACTACCCGGGTCTGGCATCACACCCTCAGCATGAATTGGCCAAGCGGCAGATGCGCGGTTTCGGCGGGATGATTTCCGTGGACTTGAACACTGATCTGGCCGGCGCGCGACGCTTTCTTGAGAACGTGAAGATCTTCGCTCTGGCCGAAAGCCTGGGCGGCGTCGAGAGTCTGATCGAGCACCCGGCGATCATGACCCACGCCACGATCCCCCCTGAAACCCGCGCAAAACTGGGGATCGGCGATGGGCTGGTGCGTTTGTCCGTGGGTGTCGAAGACATCGAAGACCTGCGCGCCGATCTGGCCCACGCACTCAAGCAGATCTAGTCCTGCAAGAACGACAAAGCCCGCACGATGCGGGCTTTGGTGTTCGAGTAGGCGGCCAGCGCTGGTCTCTGGCTTACAAGGTTTATCAGGCTTCTCACAGTACCGGGCTAATTTGAAAAAGTAGTGCCTCGGCTGCTTCACACGGCGTAAGGGCTGGATCTCAGCGCGGAGATCTTTCTAACCGTGTACCCTTCGGAAC
This sequence comes from Pseudomonas sp. LBUM1652, assembly GCF_059716105.1. Classification (NCBI taxonomy): domain Bacteria; kingdom Pseudomonadati; phylum Pseudomonadota; class Gammaproteobacteria; order Pseudomonadales; family Pseudomonadaceae; genus Pseudomonas; species Pseudomonas sp. LBUM1652. Next base: position 3,669,663 of record NZ_CP166804.1, read on the forward strand.
GCGCCCCGCGCCCCCTTGCTATCCGATTGCGCATCAGTCTGCGTCTTCACCTACAACTTTGAGCCTAGCAAACGCACGGAAAACCGGGTTGGCGTTTTTAGACTGATTTCCTTCTTGCCCCTGCCTGCAAGGAAGTGAAACGACTATCGCCCATATCCTTGTCATCCCGCAGGATGGGCAGCGAATGCCGATCTATACTTCTCCAGTTGCGTTTCCAAGTGCGATCGAAATCATCGACACCCGTGCGCCAGTCGGTGCACCCGTGCCAATTGCCAAACAGCTTGACCCGAGTCAGTGAGTCGAACGCCAAAAATCTAACGGCGGGCATTGCCCAATTGCGGTGTGGCTGATGGGTCGTGGAGAAGATCATGAAACACAAGCTTTTGTCAGGCGTTGTATTAGCGGTAGCGACTACGATTGCGGCGCCCGGGATCTGGGCAGCACAGCCGCAAGCAGTGGCTGCGGATGGGTCGGATCGTGTCGGCGCCGGAGCTGTTGCGGCGGACGGCGCTGACCGTGTCGGCGCCGGGGCTGTTGCGGCGGACGGCGCTGACCGGGTCGGTGCCGGGGCTGTTGCGGCGGACGGCGCTGACCGTGTCGGCGCCGGGGCTGTTGCGGCGGACGGCGCTGATCGGGTCGGTGCCGGGGCTGTCGCGGCGGATGGCGCTGACCGTGTCGGTGCCGGGGCTGTTGCGGCGGACGGCGCTGACCGGGTCGGTGCCGGGGCTGTTGCGGCGGACGGCGCTGACCGTGTCGGCGCCGGGGCTGTTGCGGCGGATGGCGCTGACCGTGTCGGCGCCGGGGCTGTTGCGGCGGACGGCGCTGATCGCGTGAACGCTAACCGCCTCGCCTATTCCCGCGCCGGCGTCGGTTCCGACCAAGTTGCCTCGGCACTGATGACGGGCAATTATTCCGACCAGTTCAACAGCCCGCAATAACCCCTCCCTGGACCCAGCGGGCAGCTCCGATGAGCCGTCCGTTCGGCGCCGCACTAGCACATTTGTGCTAATCGACCGCTCTGCCGCCCGGCGCTATATTCCCCCGCAACCCCCAATGTTCCTAAACACTGCCGCTTGGCGGTGCTCAGGATCGTTGTGCTCGGAAATCAGAACAACACCAAGGAAGAAACACCATGAAACTGCATGCACACCTCAGCAAAATCGTCGCCGTCGGTGCCCTGCTCCTGGGCACCACCGGTTGCCAGACCATGAAACCCACCGAAGCCAGCATGAAAGAGCGCGCCCAGACCGTCATCGGTAAACCGGTCTCGAAAATCGACAACATCCGTAACGACAGCACCCTCACCTACTACACCGCCCACACCCCGGCCGGTGAATACAACTGCCAGTTGCCCAGCGGCGCAATCATCGCCGTGGCGAGCATGGGCATCATGAAGCCACCGCTGTCATGCCTGCCGAAAGGTGCCTCGCCGCTTCCATTTCAATAATGCCTCTTCCTCGGTAAAGGACTACGTTCCGTCATGAAAACCCTGATCGCAACTCTCACCCTCGCCTCCCTTTTTTTGACCGGCTGCGCCACACCAAAACAATGGGAAGCCACTGGCGGCAGCAAGAACGATGGTGTCGTCCAGGTCTCCTACGAGCTGGGCCAGTTCGAAAGCGGCCAGACCAGCGCCGAACAAGGCCTGACCGTCGCTGTACAGCGCTGCAAGACCTGGGGCTACAAAAACGCCGAGGTCACCGGTTCGGAGAAAAACATCTGCCGCACCATGGGTCAGTACAACTGCCTGCAAACCACCATCACTCAGGATTACCTCTGCAAGCGTTGACTCAAACCTGCTCGACCGGCTCGGTTTGCCGGTCGCGCAGGGCACGCAAGGTCGCGCGCAACTCGACCGGGCGTACCGGTTTGGACAGGATGGCAATTTGGCGGTCGTGCAAGGCCGCCTGTATTTTTTCGATGTCATGCCCGGTGATGATCATTGCCGGCACCGCCCAGCCGCGTTGGCGGCGCACCTCGTCAATACACTCGATACCAGTGGCATGGGCGCCAAGATCATAATCGGCAACAATGATGTCGCAATCGGTGGTCAAGTCCTGCCCCGTCAACTCGGCCTGCACCACGCAGCCCCAGCGCTCCAGCAACGCCGATGTCGCCATCAATACGTTGCGATCGTCCTCCACCAGACACACCTTCAGCCCGGTCAACAGGCCGACCTGGCGCGCTTCATCGCGATTGACCGATAGCTGCGGCGGCGCAGTCGTGGGCAGCCCCGACATGATGACAGCCGTACCCCGACCGATTCGCGAGCGCAACGCGACATCAAGATCAATCAACTGCCCCAGGCGCTTGACGATCGACAGGCCCAGCCCTACACCTTCGACATCTTTGTCACGCACTTGGCGAACCCGGTAGAACTCCTCGAATACCTTTGGCAAATGCTCTTCGGCAATGCCGCTGCCCTGATCGTAAATCACGATAGCCAGCCCTGCTCCGCGCGTGCGCACACCGATCAGCACCGGCCGCTGCGCACCATATTTGAAACAGTTGGAAAGCACGTTCTGCACCATGGTCGCGAGCAGCGACGGATCGGTTCGAACCCAGTAACGACAGGGTCGCAAGCGCAGTTCCACGCCAGCCCAACGCGCGGCTTCGGCATTCTCGCGGATCAGATCGGCAAGCCATTCGCCCAGATTCAGGGTTTGCAGTTTTGGCAGAATCCGCCCGTTATCGAGGGTGTACAGGTCGAGAATCGAGCGGAACAACTGCGATACGTTCAGCAGCGAACGGTCGATGTTGTCGACCAGCCGCCGCTCCTCATCCCCCAGCCTCGACTCACGCAGGCACGCGGTAAACAGGCCGATGGAGTGAATCGGCTGACGCAAATCATGGCTGGCCTGGGCGAGAAACCGCGACTTCTCCAGATTGGCCGCGACCGCTTCCTCGGAGGCCTTGCGCGTGCGTTCCAGCAGCAGGTGCGCGTAGAACGGGATCACCGTGCTGGTGATCATCAGCATCAACACCATGAACGGTTGCGCCTGCCACACCGGCGTCAGGCGATAAACGCAGAGCAGCGCCAGCAACGCCAACACCGTGGCAATCGCCAGATAGCGCGAGCCGTATCGCATGCCGTTGCCGAGGTTGACCCAGATGATCACCGCATAAAGCGGCAACGCCGCTTCGCCGCCAACCACCAGCCCGAAACAGGTGCCGGTGTAATCGTGAACCATGGCGAAAATCCGTCGTGCCGGGTAATGCCCCGGCCAGCGCACAATCGTCTGACGCAGCACAATCGAGGCCAGCAAAAACAGACAGATATACGTGACCACAGGCAGGTAGGTATCGAAGCGTTGGCCCGGCAAAAAACCCAGTACACCGATATAAACCACGGCAATGCCAGCGATGATAATGCGCAGGTTGGCCTGGTCGAGTTCGGTGTTTTTCTCGAACTTCATCGTTAACGTCCTTGTGCCGCAATCGTCATATTCGGAATGAGCCTACAGGCAATCCAAGCGCCCAATGCTAAGGTGTTTGCCAAGAACAAGCCTGACCCAGGGAGGGTCACGCCATGACATGCCGAATTATCATAGCCGACGATCACCCGATGTTTCGCGAGGCCATGCTGCGCACTGTCCAGCGCCTGCTGCCCGACGCGAGTATCGAAGAGGCTGGCGACCTGGCCAGCGTAATGGCGCTGCTGCCCTGCGGCGACGAGCCGGACACGCTGATTCTGGATCTGCGCTTTCCCGGACTCACCTGCGTCAGCCAGCTCGCTGAACTGCGCCGACGCCTGCCGCGTACCACCCTGATCGTGGTGTCGATGGTCGATGATGAAACGTTGATCAGTGAAGTCATGGCCGCCGGCATCGACGGTTTCATCGGCAAGAACATTGCCCCGGGCGAGATTGGCCAGGCGATCCTGGCGATTCGTGAAGGCGAAGTGTTGGTGAAATTCGCCCCGTCAGGCCTGCTGCCGCTGGAGACCGGCACTGCCCTCACGCCCCGTCAGCAGGACGTGTTGCGATTGATCGCCCAAGGCAAGACCAACAAGGAAATCGCCCGTGAACTGGATATTTCACCGTTCACGGTGCGGATTCATGTCTCTTCGTTGCTGCGCACGCTGAACGTGCCATCGCGGGCGGCTGCAGCGGTGCGTTATTCCGGGGTGGGTGAATGACCTTTTATCGATTACTGGCGTTTGGCATGGAGTTCGCCATCACGACCTGACAGGAAGTCTCGGCCATAACCGTAGTTTCAAGCGCGCGCAACGGCTGCACCGGACTACCGCTGGAGCAGATACGCCAGCGCTCCTTCAGAATTTTTCCGGCACACGTTTGAAGGGGTGATCCAGCTCCTGATAGTCACCGGGTTTTTGGCGTTTGGGCAGAATCACCGGCTCACGCTCGACTTCCTTGTACGGGATGCGGCTGAGCAGATCGGTGATGATGTTCAAGCGTGCCCGGCGCTTGTCGTTCGAATCAGCCACTCTCCACGGGGCGTGTTCGGAATCCGTTGCCGCAAACATGGCATCACGAGCACGTGAATAGTCGTACCAGCGGCTGTAGGACTGGAGGTCCATGGGCGTCAGTTTCCAGATCTTGCGCCCGTCCTGGATACGCGCTTGAAGGCGTCGGGTCTGCTCCTGCTCACTTACCTCCAGCCAGTACTTGAGCAGGATCACGCCGGAATCGACGATGGCACGCTCCACCGCCGGGACAGCATTGAGGAAACCGTCCACCTGCTCTTCACTGCAAAATCCCATTACACGTTCGACGCCGGCACGGTTGTACCAACTGCGATCAAAAATCACCACCTCGCCGGCGGCCGGCAAGTGTGGAAGGTACCGTTGAATATACATCTGACTTTTTTCGCGATCAGTCGGTGCCGGCAGCGCTACGACACGGAAGACCCGCGGACTGACACGTTCGGTCAGCGCCTTGATCGTACCGCCCTTGCCTGCACCATCGCGACCCTCGAAAACGATGCAGATCTTGATGCCCTTGGCCTTGACCCATTCCTGAAGCTTGACCACCTCGATATGCAGGCGGCGCAACTGCTCGAGATAATCCTTGTTTTTCAGCTTTGCCGGTGCAATGGCGCGGTGTTTGGCGGTTTTTTTCTTGTCCTTGTCTTTTACCTTTGCCATAACCCAACACCTCATTTAATCGTCGGTAGCTGAACAGCGTAGGTGCAGAGGCGGTTTTAGGCCAATGACGCCGCTCTTCTCGCCCTCTACGACCTATGGGTCTACCTGCGCCATCAGTTCCGGCACCGACTCCGGCCGTTTGGCATAACGCTGCGCCAGCACCGCACAGACCATCAGTTGAATCTGGTGGAACAGCATCAGCGGCAAAATCAGCACGCCGATGGTGCTGCCGGCAAACAACACCTGAGCCATCGGCACGCCAGTGGCCAGGCTCTTTTTCGAGCCGCAGAACAGGATGGTGATGCGGTCTTCCTGGCTGAAGCCAAACGCCTTGCCCAACAGCGTCGATGCCACCAGCACCAGTGCCAGCAAGATGCAGCAGACCAGCACCAGGCCCAACAGATCAACGACTGGAATCTGACGCCAGATACCCTCGTTGACCGCCTCGCTGAACGCACCGTAGACCACCAGCAGAATAGAGCCCTGATCGACAAACTTCAGCCAATTCTTGTTACGCCCCACCCACGCGCCAATCCAGCGACGGGCGATTTGACCGGCAATGAATGGCAGCAGCAGTTGCATGCTGATTTTCAGGATCGCATCGAGGGTCGAACCGCCGTCGCCATGCACATTGAGCAGCAGTGTCACCAGTAACGGCGTCAGGAAAATCCCGAACAGGCTGGACGCCGCCGCGCTGCAAATTGCAGCCGGAATATTGCCCCGCGCCAGCGAAGTGAAGGCAATTGCTGACTGCACAGTGGCCGGCAATGCACAGAGGTAAAGCATGCCCATGTACAACTGGTCGCCGATCAATGGCGACAGCAGCGGTTTCAGCGCCAGCCCCAATAGCGGGAAAAGGACAAAAGTCAGGCCGAACACCAACAGGTGCAGGCGCCAATGGCCGGCACCGGCGATGATCGATTCCCGCGACAGTTTGGCGCCGTGCAGGAAAAACAGCAGCGCGATGGCAATGTTGGTCAGCCAGCCGAAGCCGACCGCGACCTGACCGCTGGCGGGCAGGAAGCTGGCTAGCAGCACGACGCCTATCAGCGTCAGGGTGAAATTGTCGGGGAGGAATCTTGGGCGCGTCATGATGTGTTTATCCGGGGGTTGCCAGTGCGTGACGACGACTCTAACGTGACAGCCAATTACCGACTAACGCCGAAGAGCCTTCAGATGCCGCCTAAAGGACATGACAAAAGTATCCGGCGCAGTATTCCCGGGCTGCCAAGCCTGCCACGCCCGCTGTACGGACGCACCGAATCGCTGCCCAATCGCGCTCTGACCCGGCGCCACAGTCATCCTTGGGTGCAACTCTCCTACGCAATTCAGGGAGTGCTTGAGGTGCAGACCAGCGCTGGGCGGTTCGTTGCACCGCCGGAGCGCGCGGTGTGGATTCCGGCCGGCGTACCGCATCGGGTATTCAGCTCGCCACATACCGAGATGCGCAGCCTGTACATCGATTGCAGCGTCGTCGGTTGGGCGGTTGAGCATTGCCATGTGCTCGGCGTCAGCGATTTGCTCAGGGAACTGATCCGTGCGTTCAGTCAGGTGCCGGTGGAATACGACCAGAACGGCGCGCATGGGCGCCTTGCGCAGGTGATCCTCGATCAACTGGTCGATGCCCCGCACATTGACCTGATGCTGCCGTTGCCGCAGGACCCGCGCTTGCGGCAGATCTACCAAAGCCTGGAGCAACGCCCGGAACAGCAAACCACGCTGAGCCACTGGAGCGAGAAACTCGGCGTCACCGAAAAAACCCTCACGCGTCTGTTTTTGCGCGACACCGGCCTGACCTTCCGCGCCTGGCGCCAGCGCCTGCGCCTGCTCGGCGCCCTGACACCGCTGGAGAAAGGCGAGCGCGTCACGGACGTCGCGCTGGCCTGTGGTTATGACTCGACGTCGGCGTTTATCGCGGCATTTCGTCAACAGTTTGGGGAAACGCCGGGGGAGTTTTTTCGTTGAGGCGCCAAATATTTTTTCCGGAAAACGAGCAAGCATCGGGTTGCCGCTTTACCCCCCGACACTTCGGTTTTATCGAACTCTGACCAAGAAATAAACGATTTTTCTTTGCCACAAACTCGTCGTTAGCATGGCCTCGTCTGACCCTCTTACAACCAAAGACAGGGAGCGTGACATGCCAGCCACGAACATCAATATCGGCGAACCCTGGATGTGGGGTGCCTTCATCGTCTTCGTTCTTGCCATGCTGGCATTGGATTTGTTTGTGTTCGGGGGGCGCAAGGCGCATCGGGTATCCGTTCGCGAAGCCTTGGCCTGGGTCATTGCCTGGTGCTTGTTGGCCCTGTCGTTCGCAGCCCTGCTGTGGTGGTATCTGCACGGCACGTTCGGCGGCGAAATCGCCCGACAGAAAACCCTGGAATTCCTCACCGGTTATCTGATCGAGCAATCGCTGTCGATCGACAACATGTTCATCTTCGTAATGATCTTCAGCTACTTCGCCGTGCCGCCGGAGTTGCAGCGCCGGGTGCTGCTGTACGGTGTGCTTGGGGCAATCGTGATGCGCGCGGTGATGATTTTCGCCGGTGTGTGGCTGGTCTCGCAGTTTGAATGGCTTCTGTATGCCTTCGGCGTGTTCCTGATCATCACCGGGATCAAGATGCTGGTGTTCGCCGATCAGCAGCCGGATCTGGAAAAAAATCCTTTATTACGCTGGGTGCGCGGCCATCTGCGCGTCACCAGCGGTTTTCATGGCGAACGGTTTTTCGTGTTGCAGAACGGCGTACGCTGGGCAACGCCAATGTTCCTGGTGCTGGTGCTGATTGAGGCCAGCGATCTGATGTTTGCGGTCGACAGCATCCCGGCGATCTTCGCCGTCACCACTGACCCGTTTATCGTCTTCACCTCGAACATCTTCGCGATCATGGGCCTGCGCGCGCTGTACTTCCTGCTGGCGGACATGGCCGACCGCTTTCATCTGCTCAAGTACGGTTTGGCGATTGTGCTGGTATTCATTGGCGGCAAGATGACCCTGATGCCGTGGTTTCACATGCCGGTGGAGTGGTCGCTGGCGGTGGTGGGTGGTGTGATCCTGGGGTCGGTGTTGTTGAGTCTGCTGCTGACCAGAGACAAAACGCCGGAGAACCAGTCACCATAAGCCCCTGTGCGAGTAAGCCTGCTCATTTCCCGGCAATCAGCTCTGCTTGTAACCGCGCACTTCATCAACGCCACGGTTAGCCAACTGGTCAGCCCGCTCGTTGCCGTGATGGCCAATGTGTCCGCGCACCCACTTCCACGTGACCTTGTGGCGGTTGACCTGCTCATCCAGCTCTTTCCACAGATCAGCGTTCTTCACCGGTTCCTTGGCAGCGGTTTTCCAGCCGCGCTTCTTCCAGTTGGCCATCCACTCGTTGATGCCCTTCATGACGTACTGCGAGTCGGTCACCAGCAGCACTTCACATGGTCGCTTCAAAGCTTCAAGGCCGCGAATGGCGCCGAGCAGTTCCATGCGGTTGTTGGTTGTGTTGGCTTCGCCGCCCCACAACTCCTTCTCAACGCCCTTGCACACCAGCAAAGCACCCCAGCCACCCGGGCCAGGGTTGCCCTTGCAGGCGCCATCGGTGAACAGTTCTACGTTATCGACGCTTTCGCTCATGCCAATCTATCCAGAAAAAATACATGCCTCGCCAATCGCGGATTGACGATGACCGCGGCCGGAGCAGGTCCGGCCACTGTAAAAAAGAAGGTTTACGGTTCGATGCGGCGGCGGTTGACCTTGGCCATCGGCAGCGGAATCAGCTTGCCCATCGGCTCGCGACGCTCCTGACGCAGGGGCCGCAGCCCGACCACAATCTTGCGCGCCACCAATAAATAGAAGCCGCCGCCCGACAGTTGCCAGTCACCGGCCTTGCGTTCCCAGCCGGCCAGTCGGGCCTGCCACTTGGGCGAAGCAAGCGGCGGACGATAGCACCCGAAGCGGCGTTTCTCCAGCGCAAAACCCAGCAGATTGAGCCAGTCGGCGACCCGCGACGGCGAGATGCAACGGGCCTGGCGCAACGCATCATGGGCGAATACATGACGCAGGCCCCAGGTGCTCCATGGGTTGATTCCGATGATCAGCAGGTGCCCGCCGGGGCGCACGCTGCTCGCGGCTTCGCGCAACAGGCCATGGGGCGACAGGCAGAAATCCAGACCATGCTGCATGACCACCACATCGGCGGCGTGTTCGCTCAATGGCCACGCCTGCTCTTCGCAGACGATTTCGACACCCGGCAGCGGCGCACCGAGCCGCACATTGCGCTGCACTTGCGGTGCCGACGGCGGGGTGTCGGCCGATGGGCCGTAATGCACGAGATAGCCGCCAAAGAAGCGGCCCAACTCGTCTTCGAGCATGCGCCGCTCTTCATCCAACAGAAATTGCCCGAGCGGGCCCGACAGCCATTCACGGGCGGCGCTGATCAACGCCAGCCAGTCCGGATCAGCCTGAGCGAACGCTTTATCGGTCATGTCATTCTCCAACGCGCCAGGAACTACTAAGATGCGCCAATGTTTTCCGCTTGGCGAATTCCGACGATGATACAGATCAGTGCCCTGCCCGCGTTCACCGACAACTACATCTGGTTGTTACAGGATCACCGTACCCAGCGCTGCGCCGTGGTCGACCCGGGCGATGCCGCGCCCGTACAGGCTTGGCTAGCGGCGCATCCAGGCTGGGTGCTGAGCGACATCCTGATCACCCACCATCATCATGACCACGTTGGCGGCGTCGAGCGCCTGAAGCAGGCCAGCGGCGCGACCGTTTATGGTCCGGCCAGCGAAAACATCCCGGCGCGCGATATTGCCCTCAAGGACAACGACAAGGTCAGCGTGCTCGGCTGGGACTTCGATGTCTATGCCGTGCCCGGTCACACCTTGGGACACATTGCCTATTACCACCACGGCCTGCTGTTCTGCGGCGACACGCTGTTTGCCGCCGGGTGCGGCCGGTTGTTCGAAGGCACCCCGGAGCAGATGCATCATTCGCTCGGCCGTCTCGCCGCCTTGCCAGAAGATACGCTGGTCTACTGCACCCATGAATACACCCTGAGCAATCTGAAGTTTGCCGCAGCGGTCGAGCCGGGCAACCCGGACATTGCCGCCCGTCTGGAAAAAGTCACCCAGCAACGGCAAAACGGTGTCATGACCCTGCCCTCGACCCTGGCCCTGGAAAAGCTTACAAATCCGTTTTTGCGCACCACTGAAACATTAGTTACACAAAAAGTGGACGAACGGGCAGGCGCTCAAAACCGGGCGCCGAGTGAGGTTTTTGCGGCTCTGCGGGCATGGAAAGATACGTTCTAAGTGCCTCGACGCCGGGTCCAAAAATTCTGAATGGTTGACCGCAGGGGGTGCGCTTTCTAGAATCGCCCGACATTTTTGCCCGGAACTTACTTCCAGCCAATGTCGTCATCCATACGTAAGTCCGTCAATTCAGACGCATTGACCCGCTTGGCGCAAGCCATCGCGGTGGCTGTGTCCGCCACGCTGGCGGGCTGTTCCAGCCATGCTCCGCAGACTGAAGCGACGCATACGCCAAACATTGCTGCGCGAGCCAAGCAGAAGCCGATCTGGCTGACCGAGAAGCCCAGCCCACAGGTTCCCCAGGACATCTGGGAACGCATGCGCCAGGGTTTCCAGCTGCAGGAAGGTCTGGGCGTGAACCCGCGAATCGAGCAGCAGCGCCTGTGGTTCGCCAGTAACCCCTCTTTTCTCGAGAATGCCGGTGAACGCGGCAGCCTCTACATTCATTACATCGTCGAACGCCTCGAAGAACGCAACATGCCGCTGGAACTGGCCCTGCTGCCGGTGATTGAAAGCGCCTACAACCCGATGGCCTATTCCCGGGCCAACGCGGTGGGTCTCTGGCAATTCATCCCTTCCACGGGACGTTACTTCAACTTGCGTCAGACCCGCTTCTACGACGGTCGTCGCGACATCACCGCCTCGACCACCGCGGCGATGGATTACCTGACCCGTCTGCACGACATGTTCAACGGCGACTGGCTGCTGGCGCTGGCGGCTTACAACGCCGGTGAAGGCACGGTCAGCCGCGCCATCGAGCGCAACGAGAAGCTCGGTTTGCCGACCGACTACTGGAACCTGCCGCTGCCGGCGGAAACCCAGGCGTACGTGCCGAAGCTGCTGGCGCTGTCGCAAGTGGTATTGGCGCCGGAAGCCTACGGCGTGAACCTCAACCCGATCGCCAACGAGCCGTACTTCCAGGTCGTCGAAATCAACCAGCGCATGGACCTGTCCAAAGTCGCTGCCGTTGCCAACATCGATGAAGACGAACTGTTCCAGCTCAATCCGGCCTTCAAGCAGCGCACCACCATCGACGGCCCTCAGCATTTGCTGGTGCCGACGTCCAAGGCGCAACTGCTGACCGCCAGCCTGCAGACCATGCGGCCTGACGAACTGATCAGCCCGCGCTCACTGAAACCGGTGTTTGAAGGCGCCGATCCTTCGGAAGTGGCGCAGCTAAAGCGCGCTTACCGCGTCAAGCGTGGCGACAACCTCGGCTCTATCGCCAAGGCCAACAAGGTCGAAGTGAAGGACCTGCAACGCTGGAACAAACTGAGTGGCAAAAACCTCAAGGTCGGCCAGACGCTGGTGATGCAGGACACCACCAAACGCAGCCCATCGCGCAACAGTGGCCGGGTCAACACCGTGATCGCGGCCAATAGCAAGACCAAAGGCAAGGCCGACAGCGCGCAGCAGACCCAGTACAAGGTCAAGCGCGGCGACACGTTGTATGTGGTCGCCAAGCGCTTCAACGTTGAGATGCAACATCTCAAACGCTGGAATCCGGGTGCCGGAAAAGCGTTGAAGCCTGGGCAGATGCTCACGGTTTATCAGCCGCACTGAGTAGAAACCGAAAGATCGTCCGATCGCGGCCCGAGCCTTCGGCAGCACCTGCATTGATCCGTGTAGGAGCTGCCGAAGGCTAGGGCCGCGATCGGACGATTTTTTTTTGCATTAACACTGCATTAACCGCCTATCTTTTTCCTGTCCATACAAGCTGTTACTGTACGGCCCACAAAGCCCAAGCCGCCTGGATCGGATCTGACTTGAAGCGTCCCCTCCTCCTGTTCCTGATCAGCCTGGCCTTGAGCTCACCCGCAAGCGCGACGATTACCGAAAGTCACGGTTATGCGCAGTTCGGCACGCTCAAGTACCCGGCCAGATTTACCCATTTCGACTGGGTCAACCCGCAAGCGCCCAAGGGCGGTACGTTGCGGGTGATGGCGTTTGGCACCTTCGATACGGTCAATCCGTACACGTTCAAGGGCAGCAGCCCTGTATCCACCGGGAATTTTCTTCAGTACGGCATCAACGAACTGAACGAGCCGCTAATGGTCGGCACCGGCCAGTACTCGCCGTCCGGCGATGAACCGGCCTCCAGTTACGGCTTGATCGCGCAATCGGTGGAGTACAGCGAGGATCGCAGCTGGGTGGTGTTCAATCTGCGCCCTGAAGCACACTTTCACGATGGCACGCCGATCACCGCCTACGACGTGGCGTTCTCCTATCGCCTGCTGCTCAAGGAAGGCCACCCGCTATACCGCACGGCGCTACAGGAAGTGCTGCGGGTCGACATTCTCAACAAACAGCGCATCCGCTTCGTGCTCAAGCGCTCCGGCAATCCCCTGTTGATCCTGCGCCTCGGTGAGTTGCCGGTGCTGGCGCAGCACTATTGGAAGGATCGCGACTTCAAGGCCACGACCTTCGAGCCGCCGCTGGGCAGTGGGCCGTATCGCATTACCTCGGTGACGCCGGGTCGCCAATTGATCTTCGAACGGGTCAAGGACTACTGGGGCAAGGACTTGCCAGTCAATCGCGGCAAGTACAACTTCGATCGCATGGAGGTCGAGTTCTACCGCGACAGCGACGTGGCGTTCGAAGCGTTCAAGGCCGGTGAGTTCGACATCTACATTGAGCATCAGGCCAAGAATTGGGCCAACGGCTACAACTTCCCGGCCGTGCGCCGTGGCGAGGTGATCAAAGCGCAGATCCCGCATCAGATTCCGACCCAGAGTCAGGGCCTGTTCATGAACACCCGGCGCGCAACCTTCGCCGACGTCAAAACCCGCGAAGCCCTGGGCCTGATGTTCGATTTCGAGTGGACCAATCGCGCGCTGTTCAGCGACGCCTACAAACGCACCACCAGTTACTACCCCAACAGCGAATTCAGCGCCAGCGGCGTACCGGTCGGACATGAATGGCTGATGCTCAAGCCGTACAAGGACCAATTGCCGGCCAAACTGTTTACCGAACCGTTCACGTTGGCGCAGACCGACGGGCGCGGCATCCCGCGGGAAACCATGCGCAATGCCCTGGCGCTGCTGGCAGAGGCTGGCTGGAAGCTCAACGGTCAGCGCCTGCGCAACGCCGCCGGCCAGCCACTGAGTTTCGAACTGCTGCTGGTCAACCCGAATCTGGAACGTATCCTTCAGCCGTATATCGAGAACCTCAAGAGTATCGGCATCGACGCCCGCCTGCGCACGGTAGACCGCGCACAGTACAAACAACGTCTGGACCAGTTCGATTTCGACATGATCCTGATGACGCTCAACCAGACACTCAGCCCGGGCCTTGAGCAATGGCAGTACTTCCATTCCAGTCAGGTCGGGGTCAAGGGCAGCAAGAATTACGCTGGCATCGCCAACCCGGTGGTCGATCACCTGCTTGAACAATTGCTCGCCGCGCAAACCCGCGATGAGCAGGTCGCCGCCGGCAAGGCCCTCGACCGCGTGCTGCTCTGGCAGCACTACATCATTCCCAACTGGTACATCAATTATCACCGTCTGGCCTACCGCAACCGGTTGGCCTTCGTCACCACGCCGCCCTACACCCTGGGCCTGAGTGCGTGGTGGCTGAAGTCTTCGGAGAAAGAGCAATGAAGCCTATCCGCGCCCTGCTCCTGCAGGCCAGCGGCATGCTGTTCGCCGGGCTGGCCTTGGCCGCCCCGCAACACGCCGTGACCCTGTACAACGAGCCGCCGAAATACCCGGCCGATTTCAAGCATTTCGATTACGTGAACCCCGACGCGCCCAAGGGCGGGATCTTTCGCCAGGCCGGGTTCGGCGGGTTCGACAGCCTCAACCCGTTCATCAGCAAAGGCGTACCGGCCGATGACATCGGGCAGATCTACGACACCCTGACCAAGCACAGTCTCGACGAGCCCTTTACCGAATACGGCTTGATCGCCGGCAAGATCGAAAAGGCCCCGGACAACAGCTGGGTACGGTTCTACCTGCGACCCGAAGCACGCTTCAACGATGGTCACCCGGTGCGCGCCGACGATGTGGTGTTCAGCTTCCAGACCCTGACCAAGGAAGGCTCACCGCTGTTTCGCGGTTACTACAACGACGTGGCCGAAGTTGTCGCTGAAGACCCGCTCAAGGTACTGTTCAAGTTCAAGCACACCAACAATCGCGAACTGCCGCTGATCCTGGGTCAACTGCCCGTGTTGCCAAAACACTGGTGGGCCGATCGTGACTTCAGCAAGGGCAATCTGGAAATTCCGCTGGGCAGCGGCCCGTACAAAGTCACCGAAGTGAAGGCTGGCCGCTCGGTGCGCTACGAGCGAGTCAAGGACTACTGGGGCAAGGATCTGCCGGTCAATCGCGGGTTCTACAACTTCGACACGATGACCACCGATTACTACCGTGACAACACTGTCGCGCTGGAAGCGCTGAAAGCCGGACAGTTCGACTACTGGCTGGAAATGACCGCCAAGAACTGGGCCAACGCCTACAACGTCCCGGCGGTGACTGAAGGTCGCCTGATCAAGGAATTGATCCCCAACAGCAACCCGACTGGCATGCAGGGTTTTGTCTTCAACCTGCGCCGCCCGGTGTTCCAGGATGTCCGAGTACGTCAGGCGCTGGGCCTGCTGTTCGATTTCGAATGGACCAACAAGCAGTTGTTCAACGGTGCGTATACACGCACGCGCAGCTATTTCGAGAACTCGGAAATGGCCGCCACCGGATTGCCCGACGCTGACCAGGTGGCGATCCTCGACCCGTTCCGCAGCAAACTGCCAGCGCAGGTATTCAGCGAAGCCTTCGAGAACCCGAAGACCGACGCCAGCGGCATGATCCGTACCCAACAACGTGAGGCCTACCAACTGCTGCAAGAGGCTGGCTGGAAGATCGTCGACGACAAAATGGTCGACGCCACCGGCAAACCGGTGGTCATTGAGTTCCTGCTGGCGCAGACCGATTTTGAACGCGTGCTGTTGCCGCTCAAGCGCAACCTCAGCGACCTTGGCATCGAGCTGGTGATCCGCCGCGTCGACGTCTCGCAGTACATCAACCGCGTGCGTTCGCGGGATTTCGACATGATGGTCGGCAGCTTTGCGCAGTCCAATTCGCCGGGTAACGAGCAGCGCGAATACTGGATGAGCGCCGCCGCCGACAAACCGAGCAGTCGCAACACCATGGGTCTGAAGGATCCGATCGTCGATCAACTGGTCGAGAACCTGATCAACGCCGATTCGCGCAAAAGCCTGGTGGCCCACGCCCGAGCGCTGGATCGCGTGTTGCAGTGGGGCTATTACGTGATCCCCAACTGGCACATCAAGACCTGGCGCGTGGCGTACTGGAACCACATCGGCCATCCGAAAGTTTCGCCCAAGTACGACATCGGCACGAGCACCTGGTGGGTCAAGCCCGATGCCAAACCGGCAATAGAAGTCGAAACCAAACTGCAAGCCGACCCTGCGGGCACGGAGTAATCAGATGCTGGCGTATATATTTCGGCGACTGCTGCTGATCATCCCGACCCTGTTCGGCATTCTGCTGATCAACTTCGTGATCATCCAGGCTGCGCCCGGTGGCCCGGTAGAGCAGATGATTGCCAAGCTGGAAGGCTTCGAAGGCGCCACCAGTCGCATCGCAGGCGGCGGTGCCGAGGTGTCGGTGGCCGGTTCCTCTTATCGCGGCGCGCAGGGGCTGGACCCGGCGCTGATCAAGGAAATCGAGCACATGTACGGGTTCGATAAATCGGCCCCGGAACGTCTGTGGATCATGGTCAAGAACTACGCCTCGCTGGACTTCGGCGACAGTTTTTTCCGCGACGCCAAGGTCATCGACCTGATCAAGGAAAAGATGCCGGTGTCGATCTCGCTGGGCTTGTGGAGCACGCTGATCATGTACCTGGTGTCGATCCCGCTGGGGATCGCCAAGGCCACACGACACGGCAGCCATTTCGACGTCTGGACCAGTTCGGCAATCATTGTCGGCTATGCGATCCCGGCGTTTCTCTTTGCGATTCTGCTGATCGTGGTGTTTGCCGGCGGCAGTTATCTGGACTGGTTCCCGCTAAGGGGCCTGACCTCGAACAACTTTGATGAGTTAAGCCTCGGCGGCAAGATCCTCGATTACTTCTGGCACTTGGCACTGCCAGTGACCGCACTGGTGATCGGCAACTTCGCGACCATGACCCTGCTGACCAAAAACAGCTTCCTCGACGAGATCAACAAACAGTACGTGGTCACCGCCAAGGCCAAGGGCCTGACCCGCCATCGCGTGCTCTACGGTCACGTGTTCCGCAACGCCATGTTGCTGGTGATTGCCGGGTTCCCGTCAGCCTTCATCGGCATCTTCTTTACCGGCTCGTTGCTGGTGGAGGTGATCTTCTCCCTAGACGGCCTGGGCCTGATGAGTTTCGAAGCGGCGATCAACCGCGATTATCCGGTGGTGTTCGGCACCCTGTTCATCTTCACCCTGCTCGGGCTGGTGGTGAAACTGATCGGCGACCTCACCTACACCCTGGTCGATCCGCGCATCGACTTCGAAAGCCGGGAGCATTGAGATGAACCTGTCCCCTCTCAACCGCCGCCGCTTCGAACTGTTCAAGGCCAACAAGCGTGGCTGGTGGTCGCTGTGGCTGTTTCTGATTCTGTTCGGCCTGAGCCTGGGCGCCGAGCTGATCGCCAACGACAAGCCGCTGGTGGTGCATTACGACAACAGCTGGTACTTCCCGGCGGTCAAGCGCTACCCGGAAACCACCTTCGGCGGCGAATTCCCGCTGGAAGCCAACTACAAGAGCCCGTACATCCGCGAACTGCTCAAGGCCAAGGATGCGTGGGTGCTGTGGGCGCCGATTCCGTACAACTATCAAAGCATCAACTACGACCTGAAAGTCCCCGCCCCTGCCCCGCCCTCGGCGGACAACTTGCTGGGCACTGACGATCAGGGCCGCGATGTGCTGGCACGGGTGATTTACGGTTTCCGCATTTCGGTGCTGTTTGCCCTGACGCTGACCGTGCTGAGTTCGATCATCGGCGTGATTGCCGGGGCCTTGCAGGGTTTCTACGGCGGCTGGGTCGATCTGGCCGGTCAGCGGTTTCTGGAGATCTGGTCGGGTTTACCGGTGCTGTACCTGCTGATCATTCTCGCCAGTTTCGTCCAGCCGAATTTCTGGTGGCTGCTGGGGATCATGCTGCTGTTCTCGTGGATGAGCCTGGTCGACGTGGTGCGCGCCGAGTTCCTGCGTGGCCGCAACCTTGAATATGTGCGAGCTGCACGGGCGCTGGGCATGCAGAATGGCGCAATCATGTTCCGCCACATCCTGCCCAACGCCATGGTCTCGACCATGACCTTCATGCCGTTCATCCTCACCGGCGCCATCGGCACCCTCACCGCTTTGGACTTCCTCGGTTTCGGCTTGCCGGCCGGCAGTCCGTCGCTGGGTGAACTGGTCGCGCAGGGCAAATCCAACCTGCAAGCGCCGTGGCTGGGCATGAGCGCGTTCGCTGTGCTCGCGCTGATGTTGAGCTTGCTGGTGTTTATCGGCGAGTCCGCTCGCGATGCCTTCGACCCGAGGAAGTGAAATGAATCAGGACAATCTGATCGAAGTGCGCGACCTCGCCGTCGAATTCGGCTTTGGCGAGCGCATACACCGGGTGGTCGAGGGCGTCAGCTTCGATATCAAGCGCGGCGAGACCCTGGCCTTGGTCGGTGAATCCGGCTCGGGCAAATCAGTGACGGCGCACTCGATCCTGCGCCTGCTGCCCTACCCTTTGGCGCGACATCCGGCCGGCAGCATCAACTATTCCGGGCAAAACCTGCTGGGCCTGAGCGAAAAGACCATCCGCCACATCCGTGGCAACCGTATCGCGATGATTTTTCAGGAACCGATGACCTCGCTCAATCCGCTGCACTCGATCGAGAAGCAGATCAACGAGGTGTTGGGCATCCACAAGGGCCTGACCGGCAAAGTCGCGACCAGACGCACGCTGGAATTGCTGGAGATGGTCGGCATCCCGGAGCCGCACAAACGCCTCAAGGCCCTGCCCCATGAACTGTCCGGCGGCCAGCGCCAGCGCGTGATGATCGCCATGGCCCTGGCCAATGAGCCGGAACTGCTGATTGCCGACGAACCGACCACTGCACTGGACGTGACCGTTCAGCTGAAAATCCTCGATTTGCTCAAGGAACTTCAGGCTCGATTGGGCATGTCGCTGCTACTGATCAGTCACGATTTGAACCTGGTGCGAAGAATTGCGCATCGCGTATGTGTCATGCAGCGCGGTTGCATCGTCGAACAGGCATCGTGCGAAGAGCTGTTCCGTTCGCCGCAGCATCCGTACACTCGGGAATTGCTCGGCGCGGAGCCCAGCGGAGGCCCGGCGACCAATAAAATCGGGGCGCCGCTGCTTGAGGTCGAGGACCTGAAAGTCTGGTTCCCGATCAAGAAAGGCCTGCTCAAGCGCACGGTGGATCACGTCAAGGCAGTGGACGGCATCAATTTCAGCCTGCCTCAGGGTCAGACCCTGGGGATTGTGGGGGAAAGTGGTTCCGGCAAATCCACGCTGGGTCTGGCGATTTTGCGGCTGATCGGCAGCAAAGGCGCCATCCGCTTTGAAGGCAAGCAGCTAGACTGCCTGACGCAGAACGAGGTGCGCCCGTTGCGTCGGGAGATGCAGGTGGTGTTTCAGGACCCGTTTGGCAGCCTGAGCCCGCGGATGTGCGTGAGCGACATCGTTGGCGAAGGCCTGCGGATTCACAAGATGGGCACCGCCGCCGAGCAGGAAGCGGCGATTATTGCGGCATTGAAGGAGGTAGGTCTGGATCCGGAAACCCGGCACCGCTACCCCCACGAATTTTCCGGTGGGCAACGGCAACGAATAGCCATTGCCCGGGCTTTGGTGCTCAAACCGGCGCTGATCCTGCTGGACGAGCCGACTTCGGCGCTCGACCGGACAGTGCAGCGGCAAGTGGTGGAGCTGTTGCGTTCACTGCAAGCCAAGTACAACCTGACGTATTTGTTTATCAGCCATGACCTGGCTGTTGTTAAAGCGCTGAGCCACCAGTTGATGATGGTCAAGCATGGCCAAGTGGTCGAACAGGGAGACGCGCAAAGTATCTTTGCCGCCCCCCAACATCCGTATACACAGCAGTTGCTGGAAGCCGCTTTTTTGGCACCAGCCACTGCGCAATAACCTGAAAGAGGAGCAACACATGGGTTTTCTCGCCGGTAAGCGCGTACTGATCGTCGGTGTCGCCAGCAAGCTGTCCATCGCATCCGGCATCGCTGCCGCCATGCATCGCGAGGGCGCTGAGCTTGCCTTCACTTATCAGAACGACAAACTCAAAGGTCGTGTCGAAGAGTTCGCACAAGGCTGGGGTTCGAGCCCTGAGCTGTGCTTCCCGTGCGACGTGGCCAGCGATGAAGAAATCGCCAAGGTCTTCGAAGAGTTGAGCAAGAAGTGGGACGGCCTGGACTGCATCGTCCACTCCGTCGGCTTCGCCCCGGGCGACCAACTGGACGGCGACTTCACCGAAGCCACCACCCGTGACGGTTTCCGCATCGCTCACGACATCAGCGCCTACAGCTTCGTGGCCCTGGCCAAAGCTGGCCGCGAAATGATGAAAGGCCGCAACGGCAGCCTGCTGACCCTGTCGTACCTGGGCGCCGAGCGCACCATGCCGAACTACAACGTCATGGGCATGGCCAAGGCTTCACTGGAAGCCGGCGTGCGTTACCTGGCCGGCTCCCTGGGCCCGGACGGCACCCGCGTCAACTGCGTATCGGCTGGCCCGATCCGTACTCTAGCAGCCTCGGGCATCAAGAACTTCCGCAAGATGCTGGCCGCCAACGAAGCGCAAACCCCACTGCGCCGCAACGTCACCATCGACGAAGTCGGCAACGCCGGCGCCTTCCTGTGCTCCGACCTGGCGTCGGGCATCAGCGGTGAAATCATGTACGTGGACGGCGGCTTCAACACCACCGCCATGGGCAACATCGAAGAGTGATCTTCGGTTAGCCGATAAAAAACCCGCCGATTCAGGCGGGTTTTTTTTGCTCGCAAAAAACTCATTACTCAACGCATACATATGTACCGCCAGCCGCTTTCCTTGCCGCTCGACAATCCACTCCAGCAAGTCTTTTTGCTGCTTACTGGAGAACACCCATGCCCCCTCAGCCAGCCCTTGCACCTGACGAAAAGCACGAACCTGCGATGGTTCAGATCGTGATCGAAGAGCTCTCGGCGCTCCCGACCGCAACGCCGGAGGTCGCACTCGCGCGAACCCTCGATATCCCTCGTAACAGCCTGCTGCGTGAATGGATGGAGCTCTACTGGGTCAGCCTTGATCGCTCGAGCTTTCTCGATTGGGCCAGCACGTTCGACATCGACCTGGACACCCTCAGCCTCAAAGGTGACACGCTGCACGCCTCGACCCTCAAGGACGGCGTCCTCACCACGCGCACGTTCACCCAGCAAGATGACTCCCTGTGGTGGAAAGTCGCGTTTCCGCCCTTGTCCATCGCCCGCAAAATCGACCCCGCAGGACTGGGTCTACCCTCCGTCGGCGGCAAATCCGCCAACCCGCTTTGCCTGATTCCCCGGGCGCTCGTGCTGGCGTTTTACGGTTATCCCGAGCCGGAAAACCGTATGCAGGCTCAGGTGATCATCGATGAGCTAAAAGCCAGCGGATTCGCGCCGATCGCAAGCGATGCGCACACGACGTCGGCAGTGGTTGCCGAGCGCAACGCGCAAACGGCCGACTACCAGGTTCTGGCTACCGCGCTCGAGCAGTCGATCAATACCCTCAGACAGAACCAGCCCTTGCAGTTGGACCTTACACGCGTACGTCTGCGTCACGGATCCTGGCTGACCACCCTCATGCACCGTGGGACGACGGCCATGATGGCACTGGTTCACAATGAGGCGTTTCTGACCTTGGCCGCAGATGCCACGCCCTTCGTGACCTGCCGTTACTCATTGAAGGAGCAGATATTTTCGTTCACTTGCAACGATGGTTCGATCATTGAACACCCACAAAGTCTGTTCGATGACGGTCTGCCAGACGACTCATTGGCTGAGCTGATAAGCGCAGCAGGAAAACTGGGTTGCGTCATCGCCAGCGATGAGTTTTTCAACCTCGATCAACTTCTTGAGTGTTACGGGTTTGAGATACCCGCCACCCTCGACGCCGCCCGCGACTTGCTCACTCGACTGCGACAGCACAAATGGCCGCCCCTGCCCTACGTCAGTGAACACATCCAGACGCGCAAGCTCATCCAACGTTACAAGCGTGCTTTTGCGAATGTTGAGGACTTTCGCAATATCCATTTGCTCCTTGAAGTACTGGCCTGGAACAAGGAGGCAGGTGCCGAAATCGACCTCTACTACCTCAGTGCGCCAGACCCGGAATCCGCATTGGGCGAAAAGACAGTGACGGGCAAACAACGATTGCTGAGTTTCAGAGATAGCAGCGAATTTCAGCGGCTCTTGAAGGCTAACCAACTGCCCGCCGACAGCCCGCTGCTTCTGACCCGTTCAGGTCATGTCGGCACACCAGGGAAGAAAAAGAACTGGGAGGACCTGACGACGCAGGTAGAACAAAACAGCACGCTCAAAACCAAACGCGATGAACTTCGGCTGTTGGCCGACAAGGCCGGCGGCGCCTTGCGTACCAACGGACTGGTGACACTCAAGCAAATGATGGGTTTCTACGAAATCCCGCTGCCTGCAAACGCGCAAGTCGCCGGGATCATCGCGCAGTGGATGAAACCCTACCAGTTGCTTCCCCCAGGCTTTACGAATCACTGGTACATGCTCGGCTCCCCCGGTAGCGGCTCGCCGGGCCTCACCGCCGAGCGACGCAAGTTGATCATCGACGCCAGCGCAGCATTCCTGGCGCACACTTGCGTTGCATTGATCGATTATCTGAGCGAAGGCGTGGTACCTGATCTGAGCGCCACAGTGCTGCAAGCCAAAGCCGATTCGCTGCTCAGCCAGATACTGATTTCGCCACGTGCGCATCAATTGGGCAATCGTCTGCTGGAAAAGCTTGATCCTGAAAAATGGAAGAGAAAGGAAGACATAGCCACCAATCGTGAGTATCTGTTACTGACTGCCTTGATCCTCAGTCTCGATCCTCTGGCAGGCCAGCAGCCAGGCAAGGTGATCGATCAGCCGCTCAATGACAGCTTTTTTTGGGGTGAGTCGTACAAGGATGTCCGACGCTTTATCGATGGGCAATTCGCGCTGCATCGCATCAAGCAGAAAACCCTGGCGACACATCTACTGCTCTCAGGTATCGCTCCGGAATTTCTGGTCCGCGGCATCCCCGCTTCACTCGCCTACATGACCGCGCACTCATGGGTGAAGCTCAAACAAGTGGTGCTCTTCATCGAAAACCACGCCCCCGGCATGACCCGTTTGATGAGTTACAACGAAATCATGACACTGTCCGCCCTGCCCATGATTCCCCACCTGCAGGAGTTCCGCTCGAAGAAAGCACCCGTCTCTCTGGTAGCCGATTGGGCCATTGCCAGAGGCGTGATTCAACGCGACTCGGCCCAGACGGATGCGCTCTATGATGCCGCCACACTCAATGCAGCCGACAATGCGTTTGTCCTGCATGGACAGAGGATGTTCACCCATACCGAGCTGGCCTTTCGCGCACCCTTCGCAACACCGTACACCGTTGCCCTGCAAGATCTGCGCAAGGTGTTTCCTGACGCGTTGTACCTGGAAGAAAGGTGCCTGATATGGCTGCCCAAATGCAGGAAAGAGTCAGCCACACCGACCGCGCCTGACGCGGCGCCGACCGAAAAGTATTCGCTGGTCGAGTTGCACATGGCGCAGAAGCTGACCACCGAATGGAGCAATTGGAGCTCGACACTCCCGCAAGTACAGCTATCGCTGCTGGCACCGTCGCTTGACCAGCTCACGTCGGTTGCCGGCGCGTTCCTGGTGCAGCTCAAAAGCCGACTGGAACGAATGAAGGACGCCTACGTGGCCCTGATCAAGGAATCGTTCTGTGAATTACCGCTTCAGCAACGACTCGATCTGGAGACCGGCCCACTGAAATTCTTCGCCCTGCATCCGGAAACAGCACAACCCCCGGGCCAGGATGCCGCAGATAAGCAGAATCCGCCGGCTGGATTGTTTGCCATGATCGTCTCCTGCCAAAGTGAGCTGCCACGAATTTACGAGATATTCATTCGAGAGCGAGCCGTTCATCTGCGTCAGGACATCAACTATTCCACGCTGGTGTCGGCATCCGCGAAAACGACCAGCACAAGCCTGCCATTCGACGCAGAGACGTACCTGCAAGGCGCAACAACAAGAAGCCCAGGCACCTGTCGTGGCCAGATCAAAAGAATCGAAATCGAGCAAGAACAGTTGGCAGTTGGCGCCTATCAACAGATCCCCGCAACATTCACGTCATCAAGAATCCAGACGATTGCCAGCACAGCAGTAGAACGCCTGTTCGCCGTTCAACAGGCCTCGGCCCTGGAACGAGCCAACCGTGCGATCGAGCTCCAAGAAGCTGAAGGTATTCATCAGGCCTGGATGGCGTTTTTTCAATCCATCCAGGCATCGACCGTTTGACTTTGAACCACAAAGCCCCGATCAGATGCGCTTCAAGGCCTGTTTATGGGCATACATCGCCCCATCTGCATCTGCCAGCAGTCGATCCACCGTGTCATGCCGCTGCGGGTCATATTCGATCTGGCCGACGCTGAAACGAATGGCATAACCACGGTGCAACGTAGCGTTGCGCTCTTCGAGGATTTCCTTGAGCCGCGCCATGATCGCCGTGGTTTCGATATGACTGGAGCCGGTCAGCAACGCCACAAACTCATCGCCGCCCAGACGCCCGACCACATCACTTTCGCGAAAGGCAATGCGCAGCACATCAGCGAAGGTCTTCAATGCACCATCGCCCTCGGCATGGCCATAGAGATCGTTGATCTGCTTGAAGTCATTGAGGTCGAAAAACAGCAAAGTGGCCGGCCGGTTCAGCCGCGCGCAGGCGTCCAGTGCATGCTGGGCCAATTGCTTGAAACCGCGACGATTGGAGAGCAGCGTCAGCTCGTCCATGCTCGCCATTTGCACGGCCGTCAGCTCTTGCTCGGCCATCTCTGCCAGATCACGCAGCAGCGCGCGCTCTTCTTCGTCGAGTTCGCGGGGTTTGGTGTCGATCAGGCACAGCGTGCCCATTTTGTTGCCAGTAGGCACGGTCAGTGGATAGCCGGCATAGAAGCGAATGTGCGGCTCGCCGGTCACTAGCGGATTGTCGTGAAAACGCTCGTCCTGGCGGGCATCAGGCACCAGTAACAAGTCATTCTTGAGAATGGCGTGGCCGCAGAAAGACACGTCCCGCGAGGTTTCAGTGACATTCAGCCCGACACAGGACTTGAACCACTGACGATCCTTGTCCACCAGCGTCACCAAGGCGATCGGCACATTGAACAGACGCTTGGCCAGTCGCGTGAGTCGGTCGAAACGCTCTTCGGGAGCCGAATCGAGAAGGTCGAGGCCGTGCAGCACTTGAATTCGCGCGGCTTCATTGGCGGGCTTTCCGGGAACCAGCATCACACACTCCATCGAGGTCAGTGGCCCTTAGAGTAGCCTGATTCGCCGCCCGGTCACACCGTCAACTCCCGGCCACCGGACATGGCCCGCCAGCATCGGCCCAGAGCTTGAACTGGTTCACGAATATATCGTGCGGTACCGGCACCGGCGCTCGCCCTGTTCCGGGATTCCAGCCCCAGAGCACCAGTTTGTCCTCGCTGACGTGTTTGATCAGCGCGGCAAAATCGCGGTCACCGTTGCTGGAACGGTCCTTGATCATTGCGCACAACTTGTCCGGCGGCAGGCCGATCCAGGCCATTTTGTGCGCGGCCGGTGGCAGGCTCCAGTGCGGCGCGCCCGGTGGTGCGTGGGGGCCGTAACTGGCCGGCGGATTGCTTTCGGCATGACAGGTGGCGCAGGGCAAACCGGCGGCGCCTTTGCCGTCCATGCCGCGCACCACGTTCATCGCGTGTGGCGTGCCGGCATCGAACTGCAGCGGTGAGTCCCCGGGGATGTGGCAGTTTTGGCAGCGCGGGCTCTGGAACACTTTCTGAATCGTGCCGAACGCCTTCAAGGCTTCCTGATCCTCGGCGAACAAGTCTGAGGCGTAGCCGCCCAACCCAAGCAAAACCACCGTTCCCAACAGCAGATGTCGTTTCATCTCACACCCCCGACAGTTGCAGCGGCAGCTCGCGCAGGCGTTGCCCGGTCAAGGCAAACAGCGCGTTGGCCACCGCCGGCGCGGTCGGCGGCACACCGGCCTCGCCGATGCCGCCGGGTTTCTCGCTGCTGGGCACGATATGCACCTCGACCACCGGCATCTCGTTGAGCCGCAGCACCTGATAATCGTGATAGTTGGACTGCACCACCGCGCCGTTCTTCAGCGTGAGCTTATTGTGCAGCGCCATGCCCAGGCCGAAGGTGATGCACGACTCCATCTGCGCGGCGATGCTCTGCGGGTTGACCGCGATCCCACAATCCACCGCACACACCACCCGATGCACACGAATGGCCAGATTGTCCTGCGAGACCTCGGCCACCTGCGCCACATAACTGCCGAACGACTCGTGTACCGCCACGCCCAAGGCATGGCCGTCAGGCAACGGCGCTTTCCAGTTGGCCTTCTCCACCGCCAGATTGAGCACGCCGAGATGCCGCGGATGCGCCTTGAGCAGCGTGCGTCGATATTCCAGCGGGTCCTTGCCCGCCGCTGTGGCCAGTTCATCGATCAGCGATTCCATGACAAACGCGGTATGGGTATGCCCCACCGAACGCATCCACAACACATTGATGCCGGTCTGCGGCGAGTGCAGCTCGACCTGATGATGGGCCAGGTCTTTGACGTAAGGGCTGTCGGCGACGCCCTCGACCGAGGTCGGATCGATGCCATTTTTGACCATGGTCGCTTCCATCAACGTGCCGGTCATGATCGACTGGCCGACCAGCACATGCTGCCAGGCCAGCGGCAGCCCATCGGCGCCAAGGCCGACACGCGCCTGATGCAAAAACATCGAACGGTAGTAACCGCCGCGAATGTCGTCCTCCCGCGACCACACGGTTTTCACCGGCATGCCTGCCGCTTTCGCCACCTCCACCGCTTCGGCAACAAAGTCCGAGGTCGGATTGGCCCGCCGACCAAAACCGCCACCGAGGAATTCTGTGTGGATTTCCACTTGCTCGGGTTTCAGCCCGGTGATTTTCCCGGCGACCATCTGATCCAGCGTCTGAAACTGCGTACCCGTCCAGATCTCACACTTCTCGGCGCTGATTTTTACCGTGCAATTCAAGGGCTCCATCGGCGCATGGGCGAGATAAGGCACGCTGTATTCGACGTCGACTTTCTTCGCCGCTTTGCTGAAATTACCCTTGGCATCCCCGGCCTGACTGGCCGAAGTGCCCGGTGTCGCGGCCAGTTTGCGAAAGCTCTCGAGCAGTTTTTCACTGCTCAGATCCGCGTGCGGCCCCAGATCCCAATCAACCTTCAGCGCGTCGCGACCGAGCTTCGCCGCCCAGTAATGGTCAGCGATCACCGCCACACCGGTCGGCACTTGCAGCACTTTATGCACGCCCGGCACCGCCAGCGCCTCGGCGCCTTCGAAGGATTTGACCGTGGCCCCGAACGCTGGTGCGCGGGCGACCATGGCGGTCATCAAGCCTTCAAATTGCACGTCCATGCCGAACTTGGCGCGACCGGTGATTTTCTCCGGGGTGTCGAGGCGTTTGGTGGGTTTGCCAATGACTTTCCAATCCTTGGCCTCTTTGAACGTGATGGATTTAGGGTCCGGCACTGGCAGTTGCCCGGCGGCGTCGGCCAATTCGCCATAAGTCGCGCGTTTATCGCCGGCGATTACCACACCCGATTCGGTGCGAATCGTCGAAGGCGCCACCTCAAAACGCTTGGCCGCCGCTTCCACCAGCATCTGCCGCGCCGTAGCACCCGCCAACCGATAGCGGTCGAACTCCATCCAGGTTGACGTCGAGCCACCGGTAATCTGCATGCCGCCAAAACCGGGCATGCCGTAATCCGCTGCCGAGGCCGGCGAATGTTCGACACGTATTTTCGACCAGTCGGCATCCAGCTCTTCGGCGATCAGCATGGTCAGGCCAGTCCAGATGCCCTGCCCCATTTCCGAATGACCAAGCAGCACGGTGACGCTGTTATCAGCGGCGATACGCAGGAAAGCGTTCGGCGCGAAGACCTTGCCTTCATTCTCTGCCGCCAAAGCAAAACGATGGGCACCGGGCACGACAAACGCCACCACCAGACCGCCGCCCAACATGGCGCTGCCCTTGAGAAAACCCCGACGCGATACGGGACTGTTCATGGTCTACCTCCCCGTCAGGTTCAACCGATCTCGGACGCACGTTTGACCGCGGCACGAATTCTTGGGTAGGTGCCGCAGCGGCAGATATTGCCGGAGAGCGCCTGATCGATATCGCTGTCGGTGGGTTTGGGAATCTTCGCCAATAAAGCAGCGGCGGACATGATCTGCCCGGACTGACAGTAACCGCACTGCACCACATCAAGTTCGGCCCAGGCTTGCTGCACCGGGTGCGAACCGTCCGTGGACAAGCCTTCGATGGTGAGAATTTTCTGCCCATGGGCGACGGCGGTGGCCGGGGTGATACAGGCGCGCAACGGCGCACCATCGACATGCACGGTACAGGCGCCGCACTGGGCCATGCCGCAGCCGAATTTGGTACCGGTCAGGTGCGCGACATCGCGCAGGACCCAGAGCAACGGCATGTCCGCGGGGACATCGAGCTCCTGATCCTTGCCATTGATATTCAAGGTCAGCATCGGGAAATTTCCTCAGACTCACGGTGTTCTGAAGGGGCGTCGCTGCGGCCATCAATGCCTGCGCGCGCCTCGGCTTATCCCATTCAGCTAAGCGCAATTTGCGCGCACGGCCAGGTGCGGCGACCGCCGGTCGTGCAGATGTCGGCTTTAATCCTACAGTTGATAACGGCTCTCACCCGAGCGCGCGCGGGCACGCTCGTCATACAAACCGATCCTCCACACTGGTCAGGAGTAGCAAACATGGGATTTGTCACCACCAAAGACGGCGTCGAGATTTTCTACAAGGACTGGGGGCCCAAAGACGCACCGGTCATCCACTTTCACCACGGCTGGCCGCTGAGTTCGGACGACTGGGATGCGCAGATGCTGTTCTTTCTGGGGCAAGGCTTTCGGGTGGTAGCCCATGACCGGCGCGGGCATGGGCGCTCGAGTCAGGTATGGGACGGGCACGATATGGATCACTACGCCGATGATGCCTTGGCGGTGGTCACTCATCTGGGCTTAAAGAACGTCGTGCATGTCGGCCACTCCACCGGTGGCGGTGAGGTCATCCATTACATCGCCCGGCATGGCCAGGACAACGTCGCCAAAGGGGTGCTCATCAGCGCCGTGCCGCCATTGATGGTGCAGACCGAGAGCAATCCGGGTGGTTTGCCGAAATCAGTGTTCGATGATTTGCAGGCGCAACTGGCGGCGAATCGGGCGCAGTTTTATCGCGATATTCCGAGTGGGCCTTTTTATGGCTACAACCGGCCGGGGGCCACGCCGTCGGAAGGCATCATCGCCAACTGGTGGCGTCAGGGCATGATCGGCGGCGCCAAGGCGCATTACGACGGCATCGTGGCGTTCTCGCAGACGGATTTCACCGAAGACTTGAAGAAGGTCACCGTGCCGGTGCTGGTCATGCATGGCGAGGATGATCAGATTGTGCCGTACGAAAACTCGGGGCCAATGTCGGCGAAACTGCTGCCAAATGGCACGTTGAAGTCGTATCCGGGGTTCCCACACGGAATGCCGACGACAGAGGCGGAGACGATTAACGCGGATCTTTTAGCCTTTATTCGCGGCTGAGTTGAACAGCAGCCATCCACTTCCCCTGTGGGAGCGAGCCTGCTCGCGAAAGCAATCTGTCAGTTGCACTTGAGCTGAATGACCCACCGCTTTCGCGAGCAGGCTCGCTCCCACAATGGGTCCACTATTGCTCTGTGCGCTCTGTGCGCTCTGTGCCTTCACGGTCACGTTCGTAATGGTGAGCCAGTGGCAGCGCCGGTAGCCACGCCTCACGGCGAATGGTCCAGAGCTCATAGGTGGGCTTGCACTGGTCCGGTTCATCAAGCGAACCCACATTGACTTCGACTTCATCTGCCGAACGTGTGAACACCGGTGAACCGCAGCGCGGGCAGAAAAAGCGCCCGTTATAGTCACGGGTTTCGCCGATGACCTTCAACGCATCCTCGGGAAATATGGCCGAGGTACCGAACAGCGCGCCGTGGCGCTTGCGGCAGTCGAGGCAGTGGCAGATGCCGACGCGGTAGGGCTGGCCTGATACTTCGAAACGGACATCGCCGCAGAGGCAACCGCCGGTGAATGGGTTCATGTTGCACCTCCTCCTTCCGCCATCCGACATTTTTCATGCATAAACATCATTCTCTGAGCGCGTTTAAATGACACGCCGCGTTACGCCATACAGGCTACAACACCTTGCGCCGTTACCTACGCGTACGCCAGAATCCGCCGGCTTGTGCGCTTAGTCCTCGACCTCTATCGTTTCCCTGCCACTGCCGATCAGTGGTCGGGTTTAGTAGCCCGATTGGTATTAGTAAGTGCATGAGCACCATTCAGTCAGGTAGGTCGTTTTCCTGCACTTGATGGTGGTTGTGCGCAGGGCGCTCTCGGGCGCGCCGGTCTTGCTAATTCCACCGGTCTACTAACCTGCGCACAGCCGCCACCCTTCTTTTAGTAGAGAACGGTTGCGGCCCTACTTTAGGAATTAGATATATGTTCAAAGTTACGCCTAACCCACCACACACCGATCCAATCCCCCACGACCCCGCGCTTGACCCGCAAAAGGTAAAAGAGGCGACCGATCGCGCCCTCGACTACTACCTCAAACCCGAAAACCTGGCGGCTCCGCCAAGTTCGCCCAAGCCTCGCCCCGTCTTTCTCGTCGACCCCACGCTGGATGACGAAACCCTGCTGGTCGAAGCCTGTGAATCGCTGTCATACGCCCATGCCATGGCCGGTAACATCGCCGACTCGGTGGGTGGCCCGGAGCGTAAACCGCTGCTGGCGCTGCAACAGGTGATCATGTTGAACGAGCTGTTGGTCAACCGATTGCTGGACAAGCTGCGCCTGCCGCAGTAGGTAGCTGACGGATCGCCATGCAGGGCCAGTGCATCCTGCATGGCGATCTTGAGTCCGGCGTCCATACTGATTTTTTGCAAACGGCATCCTTCCACTCAACTGTCCGGACACCGACATGCCCTCCCCCGAATCCACCCTGTTGCAAAGCTGGCACAACAACGCCCACGCCTGGATCGAAGTGATCCGCAGTGGGGCCATCGAAAGCCGTCAACAGGTCACCGATCAGGCGATTGTGTTGGCGATCATGGGCCGCCAACCGCAGCGGGTGCTCGACCTCGGTTGCGGCGAAGGCTGGCTGTTGCGGGCACTGGTGGATCGGGGCATTGAGGCGACGGGCGTGGATGGCGATGCGACGCTGGTGGAAGCGGCGCGTCTGGCCGGTGCATCGCAGGCGCATGTCGCCAGTTATGAAGCGTTGGTTGAGGCTACGGTGGACATCGGTCGCGACTATGACCTCATCTGTGCGAATTTCTCTTTGCTGCAACAGGACATCATCCCGTTGCTCGCCGCGATGAACGCGTTGCTGGTGCCCGGCGGCGCACTGGTGATTCAGACATTGCACCCTTGGGTCGTCGCGGCGGGTGATTATCAGGACGGCTGGCGGGAAGAGACGTTCGCCGGGTTCAAGGGCCAGTGGCAACCGATGCCCTGGTACTTTCGTACGTTGTCGAGCTGGGTCAACGCGCTGGACATGGCCGGATTTCAACTGGCCGCACTGCAAGAGCCACAGCATCCGCAAAGCCCTGTGCCGCAGTCTTTGCTGCTAGTGGCTGAGCGGTGCTAGTTTCAGAGCCTTTGCCGGCCAGAGCTAATACAATCGGCCACTGGCCTGCCGGGATGACTTCGATGAAACACGCTGCCGCGAAAAACCCTGAAAAAGCCCCACGCTTCTGGCGCGACGACGCCCTGCCCTTTATCGAGGCGCGGGCCATCGCCGATGGGCGCGAGGTTTGCTATGCGCGGCATTCTCACGCGCATTTTTCTATCGGTGCGATCACCGCCGGGCGCAGCACGTATGTGCACGAACAGACGCAGTTCGAAGTGGCGGCGGGCACCGTGGTGTTGATGAATCCCGGTGATGTGCATGCGTGCAATCCGATCGATGATCAGCCGTGGTCATACGTGATGCTGTACGTGGAAACGCCATGGCTGACGGATTTGCAGCATCAACTGGGGTTTGCCGCCGACGTGGAATTTCGTCGCTTCGCGACCACGCATCTCGACGACGCCAGGCTGTTCAATGATCTCAACGGGTTGTATGAGGTGCTGGTCAATGACCAACAGGATGTCTTGCGCAAACACAGCGCCGCGGTGGAGTTTTTCACCGATCTGCAACTGCGCTTGAACCCGGCGCAAGCGCCCGTGCGAGAACCGAATTTCAAGCTTGAACGCGCCGCCGATTTCATCCGCGAACACTGCACCGAGCTGCTGAGCCTCGACGACATTTGCAGCGCGGCGCAGCTGTCACCGTCCTACCTGATCCGCGCTTTCAAACAGCATTACGGCATGACGCCGCACGCGTTTGTGGTCAACCAGCGCATCCAGTTCGCCCGCGAGCGGTTGCGCAGAGGACAGTTGATTGCGGATGTAGCGCTCGAAGCCGGGTTTGCCGATCAAGCGCACTTTCAACGGGCGTTCAAACAGCATCTGGCGACGACCCCCGGCCAATATCGCGGCTGACTCGAGAGCATGATCAGAGGATCGCAACTCCCCGGCAGGCGCAGACGGCTACCATGGCAACGGGATGATGTCTTCTCCGCCCGGTTCATTAAAGCTCTGTGCGCCAAAACCGGCGCCCTCCGCCAACGAGATGACTGATACCGTGTTGCCCGAGGGGCACAACACGAATGCTCGCGCATTGTCATTGCTGATCGCAACCGCCACCGGCCCCGTGCCAACCATGGGTGTATCGATGACGATGCCAGTTGCCGTGTCAACCGTGCTGATTCGGTTTCCCCATCCGCAAACATAGGCTCTGGTGCCGGCGTGGTTAACGGCAAGACCAGAGACGTACTGAGGGAAGGAAATGGATCTGATCCTCGACCAGTCGCGCGTGTCCAATTGCACCACGGATCCTTGATTAGGCAGACCTCCACCGACGTAAAGACTGTTGCCATCCGGACTGATCGCGACATCGTGAATGCCCATATTCACTTGCACCGTTCGGACACCCTCGAGTGTCTGCGCGTCAATGACGGAAACGGTCTGGCTTTCGTAATTAGCCACGTATACCAGACGACCGTCCGGCGATATGTCCATCCCTCGGGGGCTTCGGCCAACAGTAATGGTCTTGATTGCCTC
Source organism: Pseudomonas sp. LBUM1652 (assembly GCF_059716105.1). Classification (NCBI taxonomy): domain Bacteria; kingdom Pseudomonadati; phylum Pseudomonadota; class Gammaproteobacteria; order Pseudomonadales; family Pseudomonadaceae; genus Pseudomonas; species Pseudomonas sp. LBUM1652. The sequence continues at coordinate 3,702,558 of NZ_CP166804.1, forward strand.
TAAATTCAGAGTATCGATCACCACAACGGTATTACCGGTCCAGGTGCTGACAAACGCCTTTGAACCGTCCTTGCTCAATACAATTCCGGCCGGATAACCCGCCGCTGGAATCCTGGCGATTACTGCGGAACCGGCCGTATCAATGACCGCCACGTTACCGTCGTAGCAGCAGGCAAAAGCACGTGAACCGGAGAGGTCGAGGACGATTTCTCCCGACCCGGTCGGCAGAGTCGTTGGCGTCAGCAACCTGGAACTTGCGGTATCGATCACATGCAACGCTCCGGTTCCATTGACGTAAGCGAAGTTACCGTCCGAACTGAGTGTGATACCGCGGATTGTGGGGGGCATTGCGATCGGCCCAAGCGGACCGTATTGATTGATGGTCAGCTCCGCCGTGGCGATGGCATTACCAAAGGCTGCGGTCAGTGAATAGGCGCCCGGGGTAATCGCCGCTTTTACGCCGCTTACCGTCAGCGTACCGTCCGTTTGCGTCGTAAGTTCGCGCGTCCCCCCTGCGCCATCGGCAAACGTCGTGCCGTCCGGGAGAGTCACGGCAATGACTCCAACGACGGGATTGCCCGATCGCGTCAAGCTCAGCCTGATGTCTTTCAACCGCCCTGCCACAGCCGCCACGAAAGGTTCGTTGAGGAACTTCAATTGCGCATCGGGAACCCCTTGCCCGATGACCCATGCCTCGGCCGCGCGGGAAACGCCAAACACCTTGCCCCCCCTGACTTGCTCATACGTCACCGACACGTTGCCACCCGCGAGCACCTTGGCCGCAGGCACCTGCAACTTATACGTAAACGGCAAACGGACCACCGTTGCCTCGGCGCTGTGCGTCACCGCTAATCCGGAAGGCGGCGTGCAGGTATAGCTCACGCGAATTTCATCATCCTTTGCCCACAATGGTTCAAAAACATGAACCTGCACATAGAGAAAATCCTTCAGTTTTCCCAGGTCAATGGTGTCAGGATCATCTGCCGGATCGTCAGGATCCTCACTTAAATCCGGCGCCACCAGCGTCGCGCGCTCGGTGTCGACATTCGCCTCGATGGTTCTTGACCAACGGCGCTTGTCCGTCGGGTTGTTGACCTGATCGACCACGGTGTAGGCGATCGGAAACCGCACATTGCTACCCGCCTGCTCGAACATCGCCCGGGTCACGGTAATCACGTAAGGCCGGCCTTCCTGGCCGGGTTGTACGGTGTAAGTGAAGCGCTCCCGGCTCAACTCAAGCGTGATCAGGTCATACGCTTTCATGAATGAATAGGACAACGTAATGGGGACCCCCTTGTCGACCTCGTCCTTGCCGATCTGCGGGGGATCGCCCAACTCCGCCGGCAGGCTGAGCGTCAGGTCGGGGTGAGCGCCGCTGCCGGGCACATCGTTGCCACCGGGAAGGTCTCGGTAGTAAAGCGCCCATGATTCCGTCGAAGTGGAGGCATTCCCGCTCACGCGCTCGACGTCATACGTGAACACGTGCACACCATCATTGAGCGATGACTGGAAGACGTTGAACGACGTCTGCTTATTCTGATCAGCCGTTGGCACCGGTTTGCGTTCCAGCAACTGCCGTTGTGTATCCCGGGGCCCCTTCACATACAGCGCAATATTGAGATAACTGCCGCCCGTCGGCGGGTCTACGATAGCCTGCACCGCCCCTTCCCGACTGCCATCACGCCTGATGACTTCCTTGAAACTCGATTGCGGCAGCCCTTCAACCGGCGTCCCGGCCGGCGGTGCGGGATCGACAATCACGCCAGAGGTCGCCCCGGCGAATTTCAGCGGATAGAGCACGAGCACGCCAGGGATTGCTTGATCAGATGTCATGAGGAACCGTCCTTGATAATGGGGCCGCAAGGCGGCCGCTATACAAGGGATTAAACACCCGGAGTAAATGTGTCGCCCACTGTCAGAAATTACAGGTAGACAGCGTTTTCTGACGGACGGTCAGCCCCAAAAAAGTCTGCGATCGGGTGACCTTGCCTGGCTGCTACGGCAACAACAGATAAATCGCACTCACCACCAACAACCCCGCCATCAGCCTGTTGAACAGGCGCATCCCCGCCGCGTTGCTCAGATAGCCGCGCAGGAACGTCCCGGCATACACCCAGCAGCCCACCGACACATAGCAGATCACCAGATACACCGCCGTAAACTGCCAGACCAACCGGGCCTCGCCATCGGCAACAAACGCGCCCATCCCGGCCACGCAGGCCAGCCAGGCTTTCGGGTTGAGCCACTGCATGACCGCGCCATAGAGCATCGAGGGTGCGCGTGCCGAATCGCCAACATTCAGTTGCCCGTTGTCTGTCGCCAGTTTCCAGGCCATGAACAGCAGAAACGCTACCCCGGCCAGTTGCACCACGCGGGTCATGAACGGCCAGAGCTTGAGGACTTCATGCAGGCCAAGGCCCATCAGCAGCAGTAGCAACACAAACCCCAGCGTCGCACCGAGGACATGCCGCTGGCTGGCGCGAAAGCCGAACTGCGCGCCGGAACTCAGCGCGACGATGTTGACCGGGCCGGGGGTAATGGACGCGGCCAGGGCAAACGCCGCCATCGAAACAATCAGACTCATCGCACACCTGCTTCAAATCGGGGAACAAGGCGCTCACGGTAACCAGCGCCCCGCCCCCGGTATTGAAGAAAATCACCCTGCCAACAACACACTCTGTACAGGAGCTGCCGCAGGCTGCTCCTACACGGGGTTCAGGTGTTTCGGCGATCAGTCCAGACGCGGCACGGTGAAGCGGAACTCGCTGCCCTGCCCCACCTCGCTTTCGGCGAAAATCCGCCCGCCATGGGCTTCGACAATGCCTTGGCTGATGTACAAACCCAGGCCGGTGCCGGTCGGATTGCCCTCTTTCACAGTCCAGTAACGGTCGAAGACACGGGCCAGGTTTTCCTTGGGAATGCCTTCGCCACTGTCGCGCACGGTGAAAACAATATCGCTGCCCACAGATTTGGCCAGCACATCGACTGCGCCCAGGCGCGGGGTGAACTTGATCGCGTTGCCGACCAGATTAGACAGAACCTGAAACAAGCGCTCGGGGTCGGCATGGATACGCAGGCCGGGATCGGCCTCGAAGGAAATGCGGATGTCCTTGTCCTGCGCCAGCGGCCCGAGCAAGGCTTGAGCTTCGTCGAACATCTGCCCCACGTCGAGCCGCTGCGGCGTAATGGTGTAGCGTCCGGCATCGATTTTCGAAGTATCGAGCAAGTCTTCCAGCAGCGTATTCATGCGTGCGGCGGCCTGTTGCATGGTGTCGATGGCCGTGGAGATGCGCCGCGAGGGATGGTGACCTTCGGAGCTAAAGTCCTTTTGCAGCAGACCGCAGAGCATCGAAATGACCGTCATCGGGTTGCGCAGGTCGTGCGAGACAACTGCCACCAACTCATCACGGGCGTGCACCGCATCCTGCTCGCGGCGCACCTGGCGGGCCAGATCGTTTTCCAGCGCCGAACGGCGCAGGTCGTTGGCGGCGAACAGGTCGCCGTGGCTCCACTTGGTGGAGATACCGGCCATCTCGACTTTCCAGATTTCGAACGACGTGCGCGGACGCAGATGCAACCCGGCGTCGGAATTTTCCAGCGCCAGCGGTTTGCGCGGATCACCGCTCCAGTTGATGTTTTCTTTCACCTCGGGACGGAACCACAGCACGCCGTTTGCCACCGGTTTGGGCAGACTCATGGCTAGCACGCCGCTGGTTACCTGCTGATATTGCGCGGCCGGCGGATAAACGCTGGCCAGGTGATGACTGGCGAACACCGACTGGCCGCTCTCTTGCAGCCATTTGTGCAGAGCGCGGATCTCATCGGGTTCCGGGCAGATACCGTAATGGTGCATCTGCTTGTCTTCAATGATCGCGACACCGCCCGCATTGGTCAGCGCCATGAGGGTTTGCGGCAGGTTTGCAAGGCCATCGAAAACGTTTTGCGGCGAATCGATCATCGCTTGGTTGAGCAGCGCCAGCGCATCGAGCTTCTCTTCTCGCTGACGGCTGATTTCCAGAGATTCCATCGCGCTGATTTGCAAAGACAGCACTTGCCCGATGGTCTGGCATGCGCTGCGCAATTCATGCGGCACATGCAACGGCTGACGATTGCCGCAACTGATCAGGCCCCACAGCTTGTCGCCCTTGAGCAGGGAAATGCTCATCGACGACAGCACGCCCATGTTCTTCATGTATTGGCAGTGAATCGGCGACACGCTGCGCAGCGTGGCAAAACTCAAATCCAGCGGCGTCTGCGTGTCAGGACGCAGCTTCGGCACCAGCGGCACCGGTTGATAGTCGGCATTGGGGATGATCCGCAGCCAGTTGGTGCGGTACAACTCGCGGGCCTGCTCGGGAATGTCCGAGGCCGGGAAGAACAGGCCATTGAACACTTCCATCGACGGGGAGGAGGCTTCGGCGATGACCTGACCGTGGCCCTCCTCCTCGAAACGGTAGATCAGCACTCGGTCGTAACCGGTCAGGGCCTGGATTTCCTGGACGCTGATGTCGTACAGCGCCTGCAACGTGGTCGCCGCGTGCAGGCGCTGGAGCATCCGCCCCAAGAGGGTTTGATTACCGGCAACGTTGCGTGGCTGGAAGTTCTCCGCGTGGATTTCCAGCTCCAGAATCAACACGCCTTGATGGCGATGCAGCAAGCCTTCGAACGCCGTGCCGTTGAGCTGAAAACGCAGCGGTGGCACATCGAAGAGTGCCGGTTGCTGCAACGCCACGCGCACGGCCTGGGCATCCACGTCGCCGATCAGGCGCTCCAGCGGCTGACCAATGAGCTCTTCTGGCGCGCGGGCCAGCAGGGTTTCGACGTTGGCGCTGACTTGAATGATGTCCAGCGCAGGCTCGCTCAGGGTCAGCAGCAAGCCGTGGGGCTGGATCGCGCCGGGGAAACGAATCGGCTCATCGGCACAATTGCTCAGCAGTTGTTCAAAAGTCTCTTTTTCTTGCTCGGTCACGCCAGTACCTCCTGGCATTCGAGCCAGCGCTCGAAACAGCTGAATGTAGATTGGGCGGCACACACGACGGCCTCACGCTCGGTGGCGTCCATCGGGCGACTGCCCAGGTATTCGATGAAATCACGCCAGCGCCGACCGGTCGAGGCACCGTAAATATCCAGAAATGCCGCGCCGTTGTCGGCATCCACAGCCAGACGCGCGGCGATTTCCCGGCGCAGGATCTGCCCGCCCAGGGTTGCGCCTTCAAGCACGTACAACACGCCAAGGCAGGCAGCGCTGGAGTCGATCAGCGGCAACTGCTGGCAGATCGGCAGGCTTGCCAGCGCGGCGTCTGCCATACCCAGTGCACGCAGGTCACCGCGCAGCGTGTGGGTCTTGAGACGTGGCGTCAGATCAAAATCGTCGGGGACTGAACCGCTGCGCTGCAATGCGTTTTCCAGAGGCGCGTAGAAACCGTAATAGGCCTGCATCAGGCGCCCAAAAGCTTGCGCATCGAGGGTATCGGAGAAAAAAGGAAGGCGTTTTTCCAGTGCGATGTGCAGTTCGGCAGTGCCGGCTCGCAGATCTTGCAGCACGGGAGGCACATAAATTTCACGGGCCTTTGCTGGCATGTATATCGCTCTTGGTGGGGCCGCCTGGGGCCATTCGGGTTCGCAACACAAGGGCGGAACTTACATGGCTTACGCCTATGCTCGCCGGATAGATAGCGTTATCTGGCGCAACCATCACCCTCAGATCCGTTCAGACTCGGCTCGTGTCCGGAAAGTTCGACTTGTCTGGGGACGGGCCTTTGAGTTCGACCTGATTGCCATCCGGATCAAAACAGTACAGCGACAGGCCATTGCCCTCGGCACCGAAGCGGGTGGCGGCTTTTTCCACGGTCAGACCATGTTCCAGCAAGTGTTCGGTCAAGGCCGCCTCATCAAACGGCTCGATGCGCAGGCAGAAGTGATCGACGTTGCGCCGCTTGCCTCCCGCCGCTCCCCCTCCCTTTCGCCCGAGTTCGCCTTGCAGATCGACCAGATCGATCATCGAAGTGCCGGCGCGCAGGTGCACCAGCCCCAGCGGCTCGTTGTATTTGACCACTTCGGCGCCGAACACACGGCCGTAGAAGTCGATGCTGCGTTGCAGGTCCGCGACGCGCAATACGATGTGATCGATGTGTTGAATGACGAACGGTTGCATGGGTTGGATTCCTTACATTCAGCGACCCGTTGATTGTGGTGCAAATACAAAAAAATTCACTGTCGATTTTTCGGTGGAGCCATCGACAAACTGGTTTTACTCTCACGCCATGAACATACAAACCGCTGCCCTGCCGCCCCACGCCGAAATGGTTCGCGCCATGCTCGAAAGTGACACCGCCTATGAAGGCGTGTTCTTCACGGCCGTGAAAACCACCGGGATCTTCTGCCGCCCCAGCTGCACGGCGCGCAAGCCGAAACCGGAAAACGTCGAATTCTTCGCCCATGCCGATGAATGCATGTCTGCAGGCTATCGCGCGTGTTTGCGCTGCAAGCCGCTGGACGCGGCGGCCATTGCGCCGGACTGGGTGCAGCGCCTGCTCAACGCGGTAGAGGCCGATCCCGAGATGCGCTGGAGCGATGCGCAACTGCTCGCCGAAGGCATTGAGCCGCTGAAACTGCGGCGCTGGTTCAAGCAGCATTTCGGCATGACTTTCCATGCGTGGTTGCGCACCCGTCGGCTCGGCATGGCACTGGGCGGGATCAGGCAAGGCACCTCGATCGATCACGCGGCGTTCGACTCCGGCTACGAATCCCTCAGCGGCTTTCGCGACGCGTTCCAGAAGTCGTTCCACATCACCCCGGGCCGTGCGGCGGCCAGCGAGCCGTTGCTGTTCACGCGTCTGACCACGCCGCTGGGGCCGATGATTGCCATGGCCGAACGTCGTGGACTTGTATTGCTGGAGTTTCTTGATCGGCCGGCGCTGACCCGCGAAGTAGAAGAGCTGCAGAACCGTTACGGCTACGCAGTCGCCCCGGGACACAATGCGCATTTGCAGCAGATCGAGGGCGAACTGGCGGAGTATTTCGCCGGCCGACTGACCGCGTTTGCTGTCGCCCTGCACTTGCCCGGCAGCCCGTTCGACCGTCAGGTCTGGGCACATCTGCTGCAAATCCCCTATGGCCACACCGCCACCTACGGCGCGATTGCCGCCGGTTTGGGAAAACCCGGCGCCAGTCGCGCAGTCGGCCTGGCCAACGGGCACAACCGCTTGGCGATTGTGGTGCCGTGTCATCGGGTGATCGGCGCGGATGGCTCGCTCACCGGCTATGGTGGAGGACAGCCGCGCAAGGCGTTTCTGCTGAGGCTGGAAAACGCCGCGATGCAAATCACGCAACAACTGGCTTTCTGACGATTCGACACTACCGACAAGAAGGGATTTTGATGAACGCGCTCGACACGCAGTTTCACCAATTGCACCAGCAAGGCTTGCTGATCCTGACCAACGTAGGCGACGCCACCGGTGCGCGACTGGTCGAACATCTGGGCGGTAAAGCCGTGGCCACCAGCAGCGCCGCCGTGGCCTGGGCGCACGGTTATCCGGACGGCAACACCCTGCCCCTCGAACGCCTGGTTTCCACCGTGGAGTCGATTGCCCGGGTGATCAGCGTGCCGTTGACCGTCGACGTCGAGGCCGGTTACTCCGATGACCTCGGGCGCGTGGCCGAAGTGCTCGACGCGCTCATTGCAGCGGGCGCCGTCGGGATCAATATCGAGGACGGATCGGCTGATCCCGAATTGCTGGCGCGCAAGATCGAACTGGCGCGGCAAGTCGCCAATAAACGCGATGTGAAGCTGTTCATCAATGCCCGTACCGATGTTTACCTCAAAGGTCTGGTGCCAGCCGAAGACCGCGTCGCCGAAACCCTGAGTCGTGCCGCGTTGTATCAGGCCGCCGGCGCCGATGGTCTGTTTGCTGCAGGCGTCACCGCTGCCTACGAGATTGAAGCCATCTGCAAGGGCACTGCGTTGCCGGTCAACGTGCTGGGCTTAGCCGGCCTGCCCTCGCCTGCCGAGCTGCAAGCACTGGGCGTACACCGCTTGAGCGCCGGCTCCGGCATTGCCGAGTTCATGTATGGCGCGATGGGCGGGCTGGTGAAAAGCTTCCTCGACACCGGCAAACTCGATACCCACGATCTGAAGGCGTTCTCCTACGGCGAAGTCAACGGATTGCTGAAATAGCATGGTCGAGGTCTATCAGGCTGCAACTGAATTTCTGGCCGCGCTCGATGCTGATTGGCAGCGGCACGTCGCGGTTGTCGGACCTTGCCTGCATCAACCGCATCCGGCGCGTGATCCTTACGAATCGCTGGTGCGGGCGATTGCCTATCAGCAACTGCATGCCAAGGCCGGGGATGCGATTATCGGGCGGTTGGTCGGGTTGTTTCCCGGTCAGTCGTTTCCTCGGCCTGAGCAGATTCTTGCGACCGACTTTGATCGAATGCGCGGCTGCGGGTTTTCGGCGGGCAAGATCGCGACGATTCAAGGCATTGCCCAAGCCACGCTGGACGGCGTGGTGCCGGATTACGCCACGGCGCTGGCCATGGACGACGAAGTGCTGATCGAGCGGCTGGTCAGCTTGCGCGGCGTCGGGCGCTGGACGGTGGAGATGTTGTTGATTTACAGCCTGGAGCGGATGGATGTGTTGCCGGCGGATGATTTCGGTGTGCGCGAAGGCTATCGGCGGCTGAAGGGGCTGGAGGTGCAGCCGACGCGCAGGCAAATGGTCGAGATTGGGGTGGCGTGGAGTCCCTATCGGACCGTAGCGGCTTGGTATTTGTGGCGGGTGTCCAAGCCTTAGACCGCGTTATCGTTCTTCGTGAGCAGGCTCCCACATTTGAAATGCAGTTCCCTGTGGGAGCGAGCCTGCTCGCGAAGGCGTCAGTCGATTTAACACCCATTTACAGGCCAGACTTCAAGCGACTGAACGCCCGAATCAACGCCCGATTGAACGCCTTGCCGTTGTCATTCTTGCTGTACAACGAAGCCCTCACGTCGGCCGACGGATACGTCCCCGGATCATTGCGAATCGCCGCCTCCACCAACCCGTCCGCCGCCGTGATCGCATTGGCGTAGTGAATGGTGTCGGTGATTGGCGCAATCACCTCCGGCGTCATCAGATAATCCATCAACGCCAGCCCTGCCTGTGGGTGCGGTGCGTCCTTGGGGATGACCATGGCGTCGAACCAGATCAGCGTGCCCTCCTTCGGTATCCGATAACTGAGTTTGAACGGTTTGCCGGCCGCCTGCGCCTGCCCGGCGGCGATGGCAACGTTGCCATTCCACGACATCGCCACGCAGGTATTGCCGTTGGCCAGGTCGCTGATGTTCAGGTCGTTGTCGAAGTAGCGAATATACGGACGGATTTTCGCCAGTTGCTGCTCGGCGAGTTTCAGGTCATCAAGGTTCTGCCGGTTGATGTCCAGGCCCATGTACTTCATGACCGCAGCAAACACTTCGTTGGGATCGTTGAGCAGGCTCACCCCACAATCGGCGAATTTCGAGACCACCGCCGGGTCGAACAACATCGCCCAACTGTCCGTCGGCGCGTCAGGCAAACGCTGCTTGATCGCCTGCTCCTGATACCCCACACCGGTGGTGCCCCAAGCGTAAATCCCGGCATAACGGTTGCCGGGATCGAACACCGCCATGTGCTGGCGAAACTCCTCACCAACCCCGGCGAAGTGCGGCACTTTCGCCTTGTCCAGCGGCTGGATCGCACCGCTCTCGATGGCTCGCGACAGGTGCTGGCCGGCGGTCAGCACCAGGTCGTAACCGCTGCGCCCGGTGAGCAGTTTGGTCTCCACCGTTTCCAGCGAATCAAAATGATCGGCGACCACATGAATACCGGTTTTCGCCTCGAAATTCTTCAGGGTATCCGGGGCCAGGTACTCACCCCATATATACAGATTGACCACCGGTTTGGCGGTGTCGGCGGCCTGCACACACAAGGGTGCAAGCACCAGCATTAACGCTTGAGTCAGTTTGTGCAGGCCCATGCTCAGGCTCCCTTCTTCAGGCCGGCGTATTGCGGCATGGTGATGCACGCGACGTTGCCGCCGCCGAGGAGGATTTCCCGGGAGTTTTCGATGCCGACGATTTTGTGCTGCGGGAACAGTTCGGCCAGGGTCGCCAAGGCGATGTTGTCCTGGCGATCACCAAACAGGGGAACGACAATCGAACTATTGCCGGCGTAGTAGTTGATGTACGACGCGCAGATTTTCGTACCGGCCTGCCGGGTGTGGGTGCTGTCTTGCTGATCGAGACCTTCGGCCTCCTCGGCAGTCCACTCCAACACGTCCGGCTGCGGCAATTTGTGCACGATCAACTCGCGGCCACGGCTGTCGCGGGTGCTACGCAGGATGTCGTAGGCCTCCTGATAGATTTCCCACTGCGGATCATCGCGGTTGTCGGTCCATTGCAGGACCACTTCACCGGGACGAACAAAGCAAGCAAGGTCATCGACATGGCCGTCGGTTTCATCGAACTTGCAGCCCCGTGGCAGCCAGATCACTTGCTCGGCACCGAGATAATCGGTCAAGCGCCGGGTGACTTCGTCCTTGCCCAGATGCTGGTTGCGATTGCGGTTGAGCAGGCATTGTTCGGTGGTGAGGATGCTGCCCTGGCCGTCGCTCTGGATGCCGCCAAGTTCGGCAATCAACGGCGCGCGATAACGGTCGAAGCGTTCGATCTCAAGGATCTTGCTGGCGATCTGATCATCCTTGTCCCACGGGTAATACAGGCCGCCGTCGAGACCGCCGTAGGCGTTGAATTCGAAGTCGACACCGCGCACTTCACCGCTCTGATCGTTGACCACAAAGCATGGGCCGCTGTCGCGAAACCAGGTGTCGTTGCAGGTCATTTCCACCACGCGCACTTGCGGCGGCAACTGCCGGCGGGCGGTAGCGAATTGCGCGGCAGAAGCGCACACGGTGACCGGTTCGCTTTGCGAAATGGCCGTGACGATCTGCACCCAGACTTTCTGCGCTGGCTTGGCGCCGTTGCGCCAGACATCGGTGCGCTCTGGCCAGCCGAGCCAGCAGCCAGACTTGGCTTCGAATTCGCCGGGCAGACGAAAGCCGTCGTGTTTGGGGGTGGAGTCGAGCAAACGTGCCATGGTCAAACCTCGTCTTCGGGATGGGAATGACCACAGGCTAAGGTCGTCCGCAGCACGCCCGCCAACGATGATTATTGCGGAACAGTTGAATTCAACTCATCAATCAGCCAGTTGATCGTTGAACCATTCAAGCATCTGCGCCACTGCCGGACGCTCCAGTCGCACCCGTTCGCAAACCAGCGCGTATTGGCCCAGCGCCGTCATGCTGGAAGTAAATGGCCGCACCAGCCGACCGTTCTGCAAGTCTTCCTGGGCAGTAAGATTGTCGCCCATCGCCACGCCCTGCCCTTGCGCCGCCGCCTCCAGCGCCAACCCGGCGTGGGCGAAATACAACTGGCGTTGCGGGCGCTGATCGCCGGCATGGCTGGTCAGCCACGCGGTCCAGGTCTTGCCGTCCTGATCATCGTGCAGCAGGCAGTGGCGAGCCAGATCCTTCGGGTTTTTCAGGGTGCCTTGGTTGAACAGTCCGGGGCTGCACACCGGGAAGAATTGCAACGCAGGCAAAGGGCGAACGAAATAGGCGCTGCTGTCCACCGGGCCGGTGCCGTAGGTGATCGCCAGATCGATATCCTCGCCCGGCGCGCTGGCGTCGATGGGTTGTTCGTAGAGGTGCAAAGTGATGTGCGGATAGCGCGCGTAAAAATCGCTGAGGCGACTCATCAACCACTTCTGCGAAAGCTCAGCGGTGACGGCCAGGCGCAGTACCGCCAGCGAAGACGGGTCGCGCAGTTCATCGCAGGCATCGCCGATCAGTTCAAAGGCCTGTTGCAGGCTTTGCATCAGACGCCCGGCGGCGATGGTCGGGCGAATCTGCCGACCTTCGCGGATGAACAGTGAGACGCCGAGCTGTTCTTCCAGTTGCCGGATCTGATGGCTGACGGCGCTGTCGGTGACACACAGCTCAGCCGCCGCCCGGCCGAAATGCGCATGGCGGGCGGCGCATTCGAAGGTACGCAGGGCGGCCAGTGAGGGGAGTCGTCGCATGGGGTTTGATCCGTTTTTTCGGCCATGCTGACCGGACAGGTGATGCGCGTCCAACGTGCAGACTGTATCGCACTGTATATCGCCCCACCGCAGACACACACACCGCACAATTCCCCACCCCGACGACACATCACCGATACACCCCAAGGCTCAAATGCACCGGTCGATTCAACTTCCAGAATCCACCGGAGAACTGCCATGACCTCGACCCTTTCCTCCGCCCTCAAAGGCCTGCACCTGAACCTCGACCGCGCCGGCACCTGGCTCGCGCCGCTGACTTTGCGCCTGTTTATCGCCTGGGAATTTTTCGAGTCGGGGCTGGAGAAGTTCAACGGCCAGAACTGGTTCGAAGACATTCAGGAGCGCTTCCCGTTTCCCTTCGACCACCTGCCGGCGACGCTGAACTGGGAACTGTCGATGTGGGCCGAGCTGATTTGTGCCTTGGCGATTCTGATTGGCTTCGGCACACGAATTTCGGCCATCGCGCTGATTGTGGTGACTGTCGTGGCCACCGCCGCCGTGCATTGGCCCGCCGACTGGTCGTCGTTGAGCGAGCTGGCGCAGGGTTATGCGATCACCAACAAGGGCTTCGGCAACTTCAAGCTGCCGGCGATTTACCTGGCCGCTTTGGTGCCGCTGGTCTTCGCCGGGGCCGGCAAGTTGAGTGTCGATGCCTGGCTGGCGCGGGTGTTCTGGAAGCGAAGCACCCGCTGAGACTCAATGTGCGCGATCCAGCCCAACCAACAACGCGTTGTCACGGCTGTAGATGTCCGGCGCGTAGCGCACGTGGCCGGCGTTGTCGACTTGCGCGGTCCAGTAGGTCATCAGGATCGGCACCGGCGCCGACAAGCGGAACTCGTGGGTGGTGCCGGTGGCGAGCAAGGTCTCGGTGCGGGCCTTTTCCGCCGGTGTGAGCAGCAGATCGCGCAGTTGCATCGGGTGCTCGACCCGCACACAACCGGAGCTGAATGCCCGCGGCCCCTTGTCGAACAGCGCCTTGCTCGGCGTGTCATGCAGGTACACCGAGAACGGATTGGGGAAGCGAATGACCATCTGCCCCAACGGATTGCGCGGCCCGGCGTCCTGACGCAGGAGAATATTGCCAGGATTGTCCCAGTCGATGTCCGCAGCGGCCAGCGGCTGGCCGTTGGCATCGAGCACTTGCAGGTTCTGGCGGCTGAGGAAGGTCTGGTCCTTGCGAATCTCCGGCAGTTTGTCTTCCTTCCAGATGGTCGGCGGCACCGTCCAGGTCGGGTTCAGGGTCAGACGCGTGACGCGGGATTTGATTAACGGTGTCTGGCGCTCGGCACGGCCAACCTGGGTGCGTGTCTGCCAGACTGGCTGGCCGCCCTGATACAGCATCAGCTCGGCCGCAGCGACGTTGACCAGCAGCCCATCAGGCTCCATGTCCTGGGCCATCCAACGGAAACGTTCGAGGTTGACCCGCAGTTGGTCGCGGCGGGTCAGCGGGCTTATGTTCAGTTCGGCAATCGTGCCCGGCCCGACCACGCCGTCAGCCTGCAACGAATGGTTGGCCTGGAAGCTTTTCACCGCCTCCACCAACACGCCTTCGTAGGCATTGCCGGGCGTGGCGATGTAATCGGTCAGATAGCCTTCGCTGTGCAGACGCAGCGCCAGTTCCGGCACGCGTTTGTCTTCCATGGACGGGCGCAGCAGCGGGCCGTTGCCGACCGACTGCCATTGCGGCAAGGCTGTGATCCTTCGCGCGGCGTAGAGCTGACGCAGATTCAGGTATTGCGCCAGACGCGGCCGGGCGAGATCGAACGCCGCCGGAATGTCATGCATGCCCGGTACGGCGATGGCGAGTAATTCCGCCTGACGGTCACGCGGCGCTTCGTCGGCGTGCCACAGCGGTTCGAAGTGCGATTGCAGCAGACGGCCGTAATGCAGATCCTGCAGCGCTTGCAGGTAATAGCGGCTGATGTCGATGTCAGCGCACAACTCGCCGTCCTGCGGTGCAGTGGTGGCGACCGGATAGCGTTTTGGGCTGAGGCCATCGTCGGCCAACAACTGCAATTGCCCCTGTAACGCCTGCAATCGTCCCGACTCACTGGCCCACACCGGCATCCAGTCCTGCTGTTGGTAGAAGCCTTTCAACTGTTCCAGCGCCGGGCCATTGAGCTGCGTTGCAATCGCCGGGCATGACTGTCGCAGACCGATCATCACGGCCTGCAAAGGGCTTTGCGGCTCGACCGGCATTTCGGCCGGTGGCGTCGGCAGCGTCTGCAAGGGTGGCAGCGGCTCATCGGCACAAGCGACAAACGGCGCAGCGAGCAAACAAATGCTCAAGTAGCATGCGTACTTTTTGAACAACTGCTTTACTCCAATCCATGGCCATCCAGATGATGGCCAACCTTACATCAGGTGCGCTGAACAGTCAGGCTCGAATCTTCCGGCCTGCAGGTTACGACTGGACGTCAGGAGCCAAAGTGCCAAATAAGTAGCAAGCTGAGGACACTTTATAAATGTTGACGTTTTTGCGCCGACTTCTGCTGAGCACCGTGCCCCTTGTCGCCGTGACCAGCCCAGCTTTCGCCGCCGGCAAACCATCGCCGGTTTTGTTCACCAGCCTCGCGCACGCCGCGCCAGAACTCAATGCCCAAGCGCTGAAAGGTGCCTTGAGCGCCATGCAATGTGCGGTCAACAACGGCGCCAAACCTTCCCGCCACCTGGCAATCATCGATTATTCGCAACCGTCCACTGAGCGCCGACTGTGGATTTTCGACCTCAACCGGAAAAAACTGGTGCTGCGCGATCTGGTCGCCCACGGCTCCAATTCCGGGGAAAACTTCGCCACGCAGTTTTCCAATGTCGAAGGCAGTTATCAGTCCAGCCTCGGCCTGTTCCGCACTCAGGAAAGCTACAGTGGCACTCACGGTTATTCGCTGCGCATGGACGGCCTGGAACCGGGCTTCAACGACATGGCCCGCGACCGCGCCATCGTCATCCACGCCGCCGACTATGTGAATCCGTTGTGGAGCAAACGTCAGGGTCGCATCGGCCGCAGTCAGGGTTGCCCGGCGGTTCGGCCGCAGATTGCCAAGCAGGTGATCGACAAACTCAAGGACGGCCAGTTCATGTTTTCGTGGTACCCGGATCAGCGCTGGCTGAAAAAGTCGCCGTACCTCAATTGCCAGCCGCAGCAGGTGGCGAGCATTTTGAGTACTCACGCCAGCTAAACACCGCAAAACCCTGTAGGAGCTGCCGAAGGCTGCGATCTATTGATCTGTTTTTTTTGAAAAAATCAAAAGATCGTCCGATCGCGGCCCGAGCCTTCGGCAGCTCCTACAGGGGTGACGTTGTGCAATTCGTTTCATTACAACTTTGTCATTCAGTTGTCGGTTTGCCGTGCGGATCGCTCGGTAGCCTGAAGTTGTCCCGGCGCCAATGCCGATCAACTTCAGCCACTGAGTGACTCATCATGAAAACCCTGATCCTCGCCTTCTCCGCCCTCCTCGCCACCGGTTCAGTATTCGCCGCCGATACGCCTGCCACCGCCGTGATTCATGACAAAACCGGCTTCTTCGTGCACCTGGATGTCGACAAAGTCCTGTCCAGCACCGATATTTCACAGGCCTGCGGCGTGATTCCGGCGCAACTGAACTACCTCGATCATCAGGGCCGTGAACATGTGCTGGACTATCAAGTACAAGGCACCGGCTGCACCAACGACCATTGAGACTGATCGCCCATGAATATTCTGGTTGTCGAAGACGAACCCAAGGCCGGCAATTATCTGCTCAACGGTTTGCAGGAACTGGGCTACAGCGTAAGCCTGGCCCGGGATGGCGCCGACGGACTGCATCTGGCGCTGGAGCACAGCTTCGACGTGATCGTGCTGGATGTGATGATGCCGAAAATGGATGGCTGGGAAGTCCTGCGCCGGCTGCGCAAGGAAGCCGACACGCCGGTGCTCTTCCTCACCGCCCGCGATGACATTGCCGACCGGGTCAAGGGCCTGGAACTGGGCGCCGACGATTACCTGATCAAGCCGTTTTCCTTCGCCGAACTGGTGGCGCGCCTGCGCACCCTGACCCGACGCGGGCCGATTCATGAAGACGAACAACTGCAAGTGGCCGATCTGCAGATAGACGTGCTCAAGCGCCGCGTGACCCGCGCCGGGGTGCGGATCACCTTGACCAACAAGGAGTTCGCCCTGCTGCAACTGTTCGCCAGCCACACCGGGCAAGTGCTCGCGCGCTCCCTGATCGCTTCACGGGTGTGGGACATGAATTTCGACAGTGATACCAACGTGGTCGACGTCGCCGTGCGCCGCTTGCGGGCGAAGATTGACGACCCGTTCCAGCTCAAGCTGATCCACAGCGTGCGCGGGATCGGCTACCGCTTCGATACTCAGCCATGAGCGCCAACCGCCCGTATTCCCTGACCCTGCGCCTGGCACTGGTGTTCGCCCTGCTCGCCTTTGCCTCACTGGCCGGGCTCGGCGCGGCGCTGTACAGCGAGCTTGAAGAACAACTCATCCGGCGCGACGACACGGCGCTGGTCAGTCGCGTTGATCAGTTGCGCAATTTCCTCAACGACAGCAACACCCTTGAGCTGATCAAGAACAAACCGGCGCTGTTCCAGAACATGCTCGGCAACCACGAAGCGCTGCTGACCATCGGCGCGCCGGGCCAGCCGCCGCTGTTGGTGGTCAACCCCGGTAACCTGGCCACGCCAAATTTGCCGGCGGTGCCGATTGACCGGCCGCTGTCGCTGAACGATGTGCAGCATCTGCCCGACGTCAACGGTGTGCCGTTTTCGGCCGTGGCGGCAAGCATCGATTCCGGCGATCTGGGCAATCTGCAAGTACAGTCCGGGCGCCTGATGAGCGAGCGCACGGCGATGCTCGCCAATTATCGTTTGAGTGTTTATGGCTTCGCGTCGCTGGCGGCGCTGATGTTGGCGGTGATTGGCTGTCTGCTGGTGTATCGCGGACTGTTACCGTTGCGGCGCTTGGCCAACCACGCCCACGGTATCGGCGTCGGCAACCTCGGTGAGCGTCTCGGCAGCCATGGCGCACCGCGAGAGTTGCAGCCGATGATCGAGGCGTTCAACGCCATGCTCGACCGCCTCGCCAAGGGCTTTGCGCAGTTGAGCCAGGTGTCCACCGACATGGCCCATGAACTGCGCACACCGATCAATAACCTGCTCGGCGAGACTCAGGTCGCGCTGCATCAGAACCGCAGCGTCGAGGCGTATCAGCAGTTGCTCGCCTCCAATGTCGAGGAGCTTGAGCGGCTGACGCGCATGCTCGACAACATGCTGTTTCTGGCGCGCACCGACCCGGCCAGTGCCTTGAATCAACGTCAGGAGCTGGACGCCAGCGATGAGATGCAACGCATCGCCGATTACTTTGAAGGCTTGGCGGCGGATGTCGGTGTGTGCATCGAGGCGCGAGGCAGCGGCGTGATCTGGGCCGAGCCGATGTTGCTGCGCCGGGCACTGGCCAACCTGTGCGCCAATGCGATCAAGTACGGCGCGGCGGATTCGACGGTACAGGTCGAGGCGTTTGCCGAGGCAGACGGCAGTTATCTGCGGGTGCGCAACCGGGGCGTAACGATTGCGCCGGAACATCTGGCGCGACTGTTCGAACGTTTCTACCGCGTCGACCCGTCGCGCGAGCGCTCTGCGCAATCGAATGGGCTGGGCCTGTCGATCGTCGCGACGATCATGCAGTTGCATCACGGTCGCTATGCTGTGAGCAGCGTCGATGGCGAGACGTGCTTCGAACTGTTTTTCCCCGCTCGCGAATCCCGGGGCTGACATCCACCACAAGTCCCTGTAGGAGCTGTCGAGTGAAACGAGGCTGCGATCTTTTGATCCTGATCTTTGCAATCAAAAGATCGCAGCGTGCCGCAGCTCCTACAGAAAGTGGTGGTGGGTCAGTCAGGTGAGATTTTGACTGTGCCGCCGCTGTCGCGAGCAGGCTCGCTCCTACAGTTGATCTGCGCTCGGCTGATGATCAGGGCCGTGACCATCAGGGCCGTGGCGACGCCGAAGGTGATGTGCAACCCAGTGGCAATAACGGCAGCAGGGGCTTGGGTCGGATCGCCAGTGGCCACGGCAAACACCGCGCCCATCGCCGCCGCTCCGGTGATCAAGCCCAGATTGCGCGCCAACCCGAGCAGTGCCGACACCACGCCGCGCTGATCCTGGCTGACCCCGGCCATCAAACCGGTATTGTTGGCTGCCTGGAACAACGCATAACCAGCGGCGATCACCGTCATCGGCAGCAGGTACACAGGCAGGCCGAAACTCATCGGCAACAGCGCTAACAGGCTGCAACCGCAGGCCATTGCGAGCAACGCGCCGGGCACCACTCTCCGCGCGCCGAAGCGATCCACCAAGCGCCCGGCTGGTACGCCGCCGAATGCCGCCAACAAAGGCCCGACCGACAACACCAATCCGACCACCGTGCTGGTCAGGCCCAACCCTCGGCTCAGGTAAAACGGGCCAACCACCAGCGTGGTCATCATGACCGTCGTCACCAGCAGCGTCAGCGCCAGACTGCCACTCAGCCGCAGGTCGGCGAACAGTGACAAGCGAATCAGCGGTGCCTTGGTCTTCATCTCGACCGCAATGAACAATCCCGCGCCGCACAGGCTGATCAGCAGCAACGCCGGGGTGAATCCGTCAAGGGTCATCGCCAGCGCATAGGCCGCCAGCGTCAGCATCAATAACCCGGTGCCGAAATAATCAAACGCAATACGCACCCGGACTGGCCGATCCGCCGGCAGATAGCGATACACCAGCCACGCATTGAGCAAGCCCAACGGCACGTTGAGCAGAAAAATCGAATGCCAGCCGGCATGCGTCATCAACAACCCGCCCAGCGACGGGCCGAGGCTGGTGCCGGTGGCCGACATGGTCGCCAACAATCCCATCGCACTGCCCGCCCGGGACTTGGGCACCGCATCGGCCACCAGCGCCACCGTCAAGGCGAACATGATCGCCGCGCCAAGGCCTTGCACCGCCCGTGCGCCGATCAGCCAGCCCAGCCCCGGGGCCAGCGCGCAGGCCAACGACGCGGCAGTAAAAATGCCGATGCCGATCAACAGCAATCGCCGCCGCCCGAAGCCATCCCCTAAACGCCCGACACTGACAATCAACGTGGTGATCGCCAGCAAGTAAGCCAGAACGATCCACTGCACCTGTGGAAACGTCGCCTCAAACGCCGCCGCCAGAATCGGCAACCCGGCGTTGGCAATGCTGGTGTCCAGCGACGGCATCAACATCGACAGCGCCAGACTGGTCAGGGCCCAGCGGGCTGTGGTGTTCAGGGGTGGTCGAGGCATGGCGCATTCACTGTGCAAAGTTAATGTGTCGTAGCCTGAGCCTCGACAATACAAGGCGCAAGACGCATGCTTTGCACTTAATACCTGCACAGAACGCCATATCATGACTGCACCGGATCTGAACCTGTTGATCACCCTCGACGTGCTGCTGCGTGAAGGCAGTGTCGCCCGCGCCGCCAAATGTCTGCGCCTGAGCCCGTCGGCCATGAGCCGTGCTCTGGCCCGTCTGCGCGAAACCACCGGCGATCCGTTGCTGGTGCGCGCCGGTCGTGGGCTGGTGCCGACCCCGCGCGCGCTGGAGTTGCGCGAGCGGGTCAGTCATCTGGTGCAGGACGCCGAGGCGGTCTTGCGTCCCGCCGAAGTGCTTGATCCCGGCCAGTTGCAGCGCACGTTCACCCTGCGCAACACCGACGGTTTTGTCGAAACCTTCGCCGCTGCCCTGCTCGCCCGCATCGCGCAAGAAGCGCCCGGCGTGCGCCTGCGCTTTGTGCAGAAAGCCGACAAGGACAGCACGCCGCTGCGCGAAGGCCGGGTGGATCTGGAGACTGGTGTGGTCGACGACAGCACCGACCCGACGCTGCACAGCCGCATCCTCTTTGAAGATCACTGGATCGGGGTGGTCCGTGAGGGGCATCCATTGGGTTCGGGCAAGATCAGCGCCAAGCGCTTTGCCGGTGGAGAGCACATTCTCATTTCACGACGCGGACGCAGCAGCGGCCCGGTCGATGAAGCGTTACTCGCCTTGGGCCTGACGCGGGACATTGTCACTTCATTCGGCGGATTTTCAGCGGCACTCACACTGGTTCGTGAATCAGACCTGATTGCCACCGTGCCGGAACGTCACACCAGCAAACTGCGCACCGGCCTGCACAGTTTCGCCCTGCCCTTCGAGATGCCGCCCATCAGCGTGTCCATGCTCTGGCATCCGCGCATGGATGCCGACCCGGCGCATCGCTGGTTGCGCAACTGCGTGCGGGAAGTCTGTGCCTAACGCGCGTCACCGCCAGCGGGTTTGTAGAACAGGAATTTTTTCGTCTCGGCGGTTTTCCGGTATTCCTTGGCCCAACTCGGATGCACGTTGCGATCATGGAAATACAACGCGCCGTTGGTGCGATCCTTGAGCTGACGGTTCAACGCCTTGCCGGCGATTTCCTTGGCCAGCGCGTATTCGGCATCCTCCTTGACCTGATCCGGACGCCCGTCACACCACCAGGAAAACTGGCAGCTTTTGGTTTCCGAGCCTTGCTTGACCACGGCGCAAACGGTGTCGGGAAAACCTTCATGGCCGAGGCGATTCATTACCACGCTGGCCACGGCTTCCATCTCCGGGGTGTCCCTGCCTTTGGCTTCCCAGTAGATACTGCGCGCCAGGCACGTGATCGGATCATCCAGCGGTGCGGCGCCGGCCGGGTCCACCGCTTGCACTTCGGTCGGGGTGATGGCTTCGGATTTGGGCGCCGGTGCCGCGCTGACTTTGTCCGCTGCTTTCTCTTCCAGCACCTGGGCTTTCTCTTCGGCTTTTGCCTTGATCGGCGTTTGATCGGTGGCCATGGCAGTGCCGGCCAACAGGGTTAACGCAACGCATCCAATCAACCATTTCAATGCCATGTCAGCTCTTCCGGCAGGGCCCGAGTCGGGCAAGGTGTTACGCAGGGGAGACGCCCGCATCCCGGGGTCTTGGCTGAGTGTAGACGGCAAAATCGCGGGCAACGTTCCGCTGAAAAATCCGCCGAATCAAGAAAAAGACATTGCACCCACCGGGGGCGTTTCGCGCATCATGGGCGCATTCAGCTCAAGGGAGATCTCCATGCGCTTCATGCCATCCGTTTTGCGCTTTGCCGCGTTGTCCGCCGGCCTGGCCTTTGCCGCCTCGACCATGGCCAGCGACGAGTCGCAACTGATCGAATCGATCAACAAGTACCGCAGCGAACCGCAACGTTGCGGTGCTCAGGCATCCAGCGAACTGCCACCGCTGTCGGCCGATCCGCGACTGCGGCTACCGGCCAGTGGGGCTGTCAATTTGCAGCAAGCCATGGCCAGCGCCAGTTACCCGATGGTCAACGTACAGGCGATCACCCTCAACGGCCCGCGCGATGCGGCGTCGGCGATGCAGGCGATTCAAGAAAGTTTCTGTCAGGTGGTGCTCGATCCGCAGTTCGTCGATGTCGGTGTCAGCCGCGCTGATCGCGATTGGCGCGTTGTGCTGGCGCGGCCATTGTTGTCGGCCAAACTTGGCGATGCGCAGGGTGAAGGGCAAAAACTGCTTGAGCAGCTCAACGCCGCACGCAGCCAGCCACGCCAGTGCGGCGGCCAGGCCTTCGCCGCTGCCGCACCGCTGGCCTGGAACGCGACGCTGGGCACGGTCTCCCAGGATCACAGCCGCGACATGGCCAACAAAAACTACCTCGACCACAAGGACCGCGACGGCCGCACCCCCGGTGACCGCGCCGAACTGGCCGGCTACAGCGGTCAACTGGTCGGCGAAAACATCGCCGCCGGCCAGGACACTGTGGGCAAAGTCGTCGACGGCTGGCTCGCCAGCCCCGGCCACTGCGCCAACCTGATGAACCCGCAGTACAAGGAACTCGGCGCCGCTTATGCGACCGACCCGAGGAGCGATGCAGGGATTTACTGGACGGCGATGTTTGGGGCGCAGTAAATCCCAAGCCCACAGTCTTTTTGTGGTGTTCTGCTGATCATCGACGGCATCAATCACCCGGTCATTAAGAGTGATTGGACGCTGTTCGACATTGCCCATACCCTGCGCCGTCCAGATCCGCGGTTAGCGGTTTTCCCCACAGCGAGGCTGTCATGTCAGAGCGCGTCTTGATCGATGGCTTCAATCGCCGCGTCGACTACCTGCGCATGTCGGTGACCGACCGTTGCGACTTTCGCTGTGTGTATTGCATGGCTGAAGACATGCAGTTTCTGCCGCGCCAGCAAGTGCTGACGCTGGAGGAAATCTACCAATTGGCACAAAGCTTCGTCGCACTGGGCACGCGCAAGATCCGTCTCACTGGCGGCGAACCGCTGATCCGTCCCGGCGTGGTGCAACTGTGCGAGCAGATCGCCGCCCTGCCCGGCCTGCGCGAATTGTGCCTGACCACCAACGGCTCACAACTGGGCAAACTCGCCGCACCGCTGTTCGACGCCGGCGTTAAACGCCTCAACATCAGCCTCGACAGCCTCTGCCCTGAGCGCTTCAAACAGATGACCCGCACCGGCGATCTGGCACAGGTCATCGAGGGTATCAATGCCGCGCGCAAGGCCGGTTTCACTCGCACCAAACTCAACTGCGTGGTGATGCAGGGCCGAAATGATCAAGAGATCAATGATCTGGTGAGCTTCGCCATCGACCGTGAGCTGGACATTTCTTTCATTGAAGAAATGCCGCTGGGCGTGATTGACGAACACAGCCGCGCCGAATCGTTTTTCTCTAGCGCACAAGTGCGCGAACGGATCGCCGAACGCTACACCCTGATCGACTCCGCCGAATCGACCCAAGGCCCGTCGCGCTACTGGCGGCTGGCCGAAGCCCCGCAGATTCGCCTGGGTTTTATTTCTCCGCACAGCCACAACTTCTGCGCTACCTGTAACCGGGTGAGGCTGACGGTGGAGGGGCGTTTGCTACTGTGTCTAGGTAACGAGCATTCGCTGGACTTGAAAGCCGTGCTACGCGCCCATCCCGGGCAACCGGAACGTCTGGAGAAAGCGATCATCGAAGCGATGAAGCTCAAGCCCTACAGGCACAACTTTGAAGTGAACGATGACGTACAAATCGTGCGATTCATGAACATGACCGGCGGTTGATGCGTCACGTCCACGCGTAATCGGGATCACCCAGCATGATCATCAGACCCAAGGTCAGTCAGTTCGCCATCCTTTTTACCCTCAAGGGTTCGATTGCCAAGCGAATCGCCTTGCGCACCCTGATGGTCACCCTGCTGGCGTCGGCGATTGTGCTGGTGGAAATCCTCCATCCCAGCAGCTTCACCAAGGTCAACGCCACGCCCTTCACGCTGCTGGGCTTGTCGCTGTCGATCTTCATGAGTTTTCGTAACAACGCCTGCTATGACCGCTGGTACGAAGCGCGCAAGGCCTGGGGCGAAGTGATCGTGCATATCCGCTCGATCATTCGCGAAACCCACATCATCCGCGAATCGGAGCAACGCCGGCCGCTGCTGCTCAATCTGTGCGGCTTCGCCCACTCCCTCAACGCGCGACTGCGGCGTGAAGACGAGGCGGCGGCCAGCGGCGCGTGGGTCGACCCGAAACCCGACGCTCAGGTGCCCGACTACAGCGCACAGATCCTGCACCGGATCGGCGAACAATGCTCCGATCTGCAACAGGCCGGCGCATTAAGCGAATGGCGCTACATGCTGCTGGCCAATCACCTGACCAGCCTCACGCAAGCTCAAGCCGTGTGCGAGCGGATCAAGAACACGCCGCTGCCCTTCCCCTATACCTTGCTGCTGCACCGCACGATTTACCTGTTCTGCATCCTGTTACCGTTCGCCATGGCCGAGCCACTGGGCTGGCTGACGCCGCTGTTCACCGCGATTGTCAGCTACACCTTTTTCGGTCTGGATGCGATAGCCGATGAGTTGGAAGACCCATTCGGCCGCGATGAAAACGACCTGCCAACCGATGCCCTGGTCCGCACGATCGAGCGCGACATTCTGGCTGAACTGGGTGTTGCGCAACTGCCACCGGCGTTGACGCCCGTCGATTACGTCCTGAGTTGATCGGCCAGTCACAGCCTTGTCTGAGCACTATTGGATTTAACAAAAGCCTGATTAGATAGCCGCTCCGCCAGAATTCGACTCAGGAGCCGCACTTGAGTACACCGCCGCAGGATCTTCCCCGCCCCGATCCCGTCACCCTGCGTCAGGCCTGGCGCTTCTGGCTCAAGCTCGGCTGTATCGGTTTCGGCGGCCCCGCCGGGCAAATCGCGATCATGCATCAGGAGTTGGTCGAACGCCGCCGCTGGATCTCCGAACGACGTTTTCTCCACGCCCTCAACTACTGCATGTTGCTGCCCGGCCCCGAGGCTCAACAACTGGCGACCTACATCGGCTGGTTGTTGCATCGCACCTGGGGCGGCGTGATTGCGGGCGTGCTGTTTGTGCTGCCGTCGCTGTTTATCCTGATTGCGCTGTCATGGCTGTACATCGCCTACGGTGACGTGCCGGCGGTGGCCGGGGTGTTTTACGGGATCAAACCGGCGGTGACGGCGATTGTGCTGCACGCGGCCCATCGCATCGGCTCGCGAGCCTTGAAAAATGGCTGGCTCTGGGCGATTGCCGGGGCCTCGTTCGTGGCGATTTTTGCGTTCAATGTGCCGTTCCCGCTGATCGTGCTCGGCGCCGCGTTGATCGGTTATCTCGGCGGGCGTCTGGCGCCGCAGCGATTCGATAACGGCGGCCAGCGCAGCAGTGAAAAATCCTTTGGCCCGGCGTTGATTGATGACGACACCCCGACGCCCGAACACGCTCGATTCAGTCTGTCGCGGCTCTCGCGGCTGACATTGGTCGGCGCGGCGCTGTGGTGTTTGCCCATGGCCTTGCTGACGGCGTTGTTCGGCTGGGACGGCACCTTCACGCAGATGGGCTGGTTCTTCACCAAAGCCGCATTACTGACCTTTGGAGGGGCCTATGCGGTGTTGCCCTACGTCTATCAGGGCGCGGTGGGGCATTACGGCTGGTTGACGCCGACGCAGATGATCGACGGCCTGGCGCTTGGCGAAACCACGCCGGGGCCGTTGATCATGGTGGTGGCGTTTGTTGGCTTCATCGGCGGTTATGTGCAACCGGTATTCGGCGCGGAACATTCGTTCGCCGCTGGCGCAATGGCAGCGACGCTGGTGACGTGGTTCACCTTTCTGCCTTCGTTTCTGTTCATTCTCGCCGGCGGGCCGTTGGTGGAATCGACTCACAATGAACTGAAGTTCACTGCGCCGCTGACCGCGATCACGGCGGCAGTGGTCGGGGTGATTCTCAACCTCGCGTGTTTTTTCGCGTATCACGTGTTCTGGCCGAGCGGTTTCGCCGGGCAACCGGATGTTTTTTCGATAGCGCTGGCAGTCATGGCGGCATTGGCGCTGTTCGTTTTCAAGCGTGGTGTGATTGAAGTGTTGATCGTTTGCGCCCTTGTCGGGCTGGGCTTTCACCTGCTGCGCTAAACATCCGTCGCATCGCCGATGCGCAATCAATCGTTTACACGCCCGAGGAATGCCCCTTACTATCCGGGCACACCGGTCGGCGGGTCAGTCCCGCCACCGACGTTTTCCGCCAACGGAAACACGCGTCATGAGTACGTCACTACAACAACCAAAATCGTTGAACGTCTCCGCTGTGTGCGCCCTCTGTCAAAGAGGCCGCGCATGAATCGCATCGTCAATCTCCCCATGGCCCTGCGCCGTTCCAAGCTGCGTCACTCCGCACGCCCGCCGGATATCGCCTGCTGATTTCCTGATTACCGTCAGTCAACAACACAAACTGGATGATGGCCTGTGGCGAGGGGATTTATCCCCGATGGACTGCGTAGCAGTCACGCCTTTTGGGGGCCGCTTCGCGCCCCATCGGGGATAAATCCCCTCGCCACAGGTTCATCGTCGCGTCTGACTGACTGAAGACCTTTTTGAAATCCCTGCCAGGACGCCATCCATCGCGTCCGGCCCGAATCTGCGCGCCTTCGCGGCGCCACCGTGAGTGATTGATTATGAAATTCGCAGCCATTGAAGACGCACGCCTGTTCCTTGAACAGAACCCCGATATCGACATGATCGAACTGTTCATCCTCGATGCCAACGGCGTACCGCGCGGCAAGCTGTTGCACCGTGAAGAACTGCTCGCCGTGTATGAAAGCGGCCGCCCGCTGCCCAGCACTATTCTCGGCCTGACCGTGCAGGGTGAAGACGTCGAAAACTCCGGTCTGGTCTGGGATGTCGGCGATATCGACTGCCGCGCCTATCCATTGGAAGGCAGTCTGGTGCGCCTGCCGTGGCGGCAGATTCCGACCGCTGCGGTGCAGGTCAGCATGCATCCCACCGAGGGCATGCCGGCGAGCATCGCCGACCCGCGCCACCTGTTGATCAAGGTGGTCGACGCGCTCAAAGCCGAGGGTTATTACCCGGTGATGGCCTGCGAACTGGAGTTCTATCTGCTCGACGCCAAACGCGATCACAACGGCCGCCCGCAACCGGCGCTGGATGCTGACGGCGGTCGACCGCGACACACCCAGGTCTACGGTTTGCGTGAACTGGAGCAGATCGAACCGTTCCTCGCCGACCTTTACGGCGCCTGCAAACTGCATGGCATTCCGGCGCGCACGGCGATCTCGGAATACGCGCCGGGTCAGGTAGAAATCACCCTCGAACATGGCGATGCGCTGGAGGCGATGGATCAAGCGGTGCGCTACAAGCGCCTGGTCAAAGCCGTGGCGCACAAGCACGGCATGCAAGCGACATTCATGGCCAAGCCGTTCGATGATCTGGCCGGCACCGGCATGCACATGCACGTCAGCCTCGCCGATGCCGAAGGCCGCAACCTGTTCGCCTCCGAAGACCCGGCCGGTACCCCGCTGCTGCGCACGGCGATTGGCGGGATGCTCGCGTCCTTGCTCGATTCGCTGCTGCTGTTCTGCCCGAATGCCAACTCTTATCGCCGTTTTCAGGCCAACAGCTATGCGCCACTGGCGCCGACCTGGGGTGTCGACAACCGCACCGTCAGCCTGCGCGTGCCCGGCGGCCCGGCCAACACCCGACACATCGAACACCGTATCTGCGGCGCCGACGCCAACCCGTATCTGGCGGCAGCGGCGATCCTTGCCGGCATTCATCGCGGCATTCGCGAAAACCTTGATCCGGGCGCACCGGTCGAGGGCAACGGCTATGCGCAAGCGAAGGAATTACTGCCAACCGATTGGCTGACTTCGCTGCAGGCGCTGGAAAATTCAAGTTGGGCACGGGATGCGTTGGGGCAGGAGTTTCTTGGGGTTTATCTGGCGGTGAAGCGCGCTGAGTACCGGCAGTTCATGGCTGAAGTGGGTGAGCAGGATTGGCGCTGGTATCTGACTGAAGCCTGAATATTCACATCTCCCCTGTGGGACCGCGTACCGAACTCGAATTTTGTGTGGACACTGACATGACCAATCGCTGCAATTCCTACTACACCGCCACCCTCAACCAGGACACCGACTACCCGACCCTGCAAGGCCGGCACAAGGTCGATGTGGTGATCATCGGCGGCGGTTTCACCGGCGTCGCCACCGCTGTCGAACTCGCCGAAAAAGGCCTGAAAGTCGCCATCGTCGAGAGCAACAAAATCGGCTGGGGTGCCACCGGGCGCAATGGCGGCCAGGTCACCGGCAGCCTCTCTGGCGATGGCGCGATGCGCAAACAGATGCGCCCGAAACTGGGTGATGAGGTCGACGATTTCATCTGGCATCTGCGCTGGCGCGGGCACGAGATCATCAAACAGCGCGTAGAGAAATACGGCATCGCCTGTGACCTCAAACACGGTCACCTGCACGCCGCCTACAAACCCAGCCACATGACCGATCTGCGCAGCGATTACGAAGAAGCCGTGCGACGCGGACTGGGTGATGAAGTCAGCCTGCTCGACCGCAGCCAAGTACGCGACCTGCTGCAAAGTGACCTCTACCACGGCGCGATCAAGAACACCCGCAACATGCACCTGCACCCGCTCAATCTGTGCATCGGCGAAGCGCGAGCGGCGGAAAGTCTGGGTGCGCTGATCTTCGAAAACAGCGAAGTGCTGGAGATCATTCACGGCGATACGCCTGGGGTCAGAACCGCCCACGGCCAGATCGACGCCAATCAAGTGATGCTCGCCGGCGACGTCTATCACAAACTCGAACCAGGCCAGCTCAAGGGCAAGATTTTTCCGGCCATGGGCGGCATCGTCACCACGGCCCCGCTCGGCGATCTGGCGCGGCAGATCAACCCTGAAGATCTGGCGGTGTACGACTGCCGTTTCGTCCTCGATTACTACCGCCTCACCGCCGACGGCCGCTTGTTGTTCGGCGGCGGCGCCAACTACAGCGGCAAGGACTCGCGCGACATCGCCGCCGAACTGCGCCCGTGCATCGAGCAGACTTTCCCGGCGCTCAAAGGCGTGCAGATCGACTACCAGTGGAGCTGCGCGATGGGCATCGTGATCAACCGCATCCCGCAACTGGGCAAGCTTTCGGACAATGTCTGGTACTGCCAGGGTTACTCCGGGCACGGCATCGCCTCGACCCACATCATGGGCGAAATCATGAGTCGGGCGATCACCGGGCAGATGGAGCAGTTCGATACGTTTGCGGCGTGCCAGCACATTCGCGTGCCGATGGGGGATTTGCTGGGCAATCCGTTACTGGCGGCGGGGATGTGGTACTACCAGATGCTCGAAAAGTTGCGTTGATTGCACTGGCCCTTTCGCGAGCAGGCTCGCTCCCACATTTGAAATGCATTCCAATGTGGGAGCGAGCCTGCTCGCGAAGAGGCCGGCAGCCTCACTACAAACCTCAATCCGGCAACTGCTCCACCTCGATCCCCAATCGCCGGTAATCCTCGACACTCCCCGACGCCAGGTGCCGCTCGGTAATCAACGTATGCACCCGCATGCACGGCGCCACCACAAACGGCTCCACCGCGCCCAACTTGTCCGCCGTGGTCACCGCGATCACCTGCGCGGCGCTCTCGAACAATGCCTGCTTCACCGGAACCTCATCGAAATACAGCGAACTCAACCCCACCTCCGGATGAATCGCACACACCCCGGTAAACAGCAGATCAGCCTTGATGCTTTGCAGCAGGCGCACGGTCTCGTGGCCGCTGACCGACATCGTCGCCAGGTTCAACTGCCCGCCCGCCAGGATTACCTTGATGCCCTTGTATTCGGCGAGGGTGATGGCGGTCATCGGCGAGGTGGTCACCGCTGTGATCTTGATATCCGCCGGCAACGAACGCGCGATCTGCAACGTGGTAGTGCCGGAATCGAACAGCACGATCTGGCCATCCTTCACCCTCCCGGCAGCGAGTTGCGCCAGGCGGGTTTTCACCTCGTCGGTCTCACTGATGCGGGTGAAGTAATCCTTGCCGGTGTCTTTCGGCCTCGGCAACGCGCCGCCGTGTACCCGCTGCACCAGGCCGGCGTTATCCAGCTCGGCGAGGTCGCGGCGGATGGTGTCCTCGGACACGGCGAAATGCTGGCTCAACTCGGAGGCCATGACCTTGCCGTCACGTTCGAGGATCAGGAGGATTTTCTGCCGGCGCAGGGAGGGAAGTTCGGTGACCGAATGATCGTGCATGGATCTGCCTGTTTATGCTTGTAGTTGCAGGTTTTCACCGAGACTAGCGAAAGCCTCGGGTAAACACAAATCGGCGGATATCAATTGTTTCGATCATTGGAATCACAAAGCCGAATTTTTCCTTTGCATTCAGCCTGTTCAGAATATCCCCACTCTCAACAGGCTCAGGATGACCACCTTATGAATCTCAATTTCGCGTTTGCTTGCATGATCGTCGTGTCGTTCGCGATCGCTTTGGGCCACGCCTGAGGCGTCAGGCCGATACCACCCGCGCCTTACGCACAAACAGCGCATGGGCCTTCTCCCAGAAATTGCCGCCCAGCACAAAGAAACTGCCAACGAACATCAGATCCCCAAGCAATTGCAGCTGCCACAGATTGGGCCGCAACCCCGGCCAGAAGTTATCGAAATACGGTTCCAGAAACGAGACAAGCAACGGCAGGCAAAACATCACCACGCCGATCCTGTGCCGCAGCGGCCCGACCTCGTCGACCGGTGTCGGAATCATCCCCGAGACATAACCGCCGATCTTGCGCTTGAGTTCGGCGAATCCGGCCTTGCCCATCACCGCGATCACCAGCAGCAACAGCACTTTGTTACTGATAAACAGCACACCGGTCAGCGCCGCCACTTTCGAGCCGGGCACATCGAGGGCGGCGGCCAGTGGCACCATCAGCCACGAACCGAGCATCAGGCAGATGATCGCCACACCGACCTTGAAGCGCCAGTTGGCGGTGGTGGTCGGCGTTACCGGATCTTGGGCAGTGTCCATGGTTTCGTACCTGTTTTGGCGGGATGCCGTGCCTGAAAAGCGTAGCAGCAGATTCGCCCGAACAACCTGCAATTCGCGGTCTATGCTCCAGTGATATTGGCGATTGGGGACACACGCAATGCCTGCACCGACAGCCCTGCTGACGCGGCCCGGTCACCTGTTGTTGCTCGGCGCGCTGAGCTTCAGCGGCTGTGTGCGTCTGGGGCCGGATTTCCAGCCGCCGGCCGAAGCCTGGAGCAAGCAATGGAACAGCGCAGCGCTGGAGCAGGCCAGCGAACGTGCGGCCCAGCCAGACCTGCGCCAGTGGTGGCAGGTATTCGCCGACCCGGTGCTGGATCGCCTGATTGCCGAAGCGGATGCACATAACAGCAGCCTGAAAATCGCCGGCCTGCGGGTGCTCGAAGCCCGCGCCCAACTGGGCATCGCCGAAAGCGGCCGCTACCCGCAACTGCAACAGGTCGGGGTCGACAGCCTCTACATCGACCGCCACCAGTCCGGCGGCAGCAACCCGCAGGATCTGCACTTCTGGCAACACAGCGCCGCTTTCGATATCGGTTGGGAGCTGGATTTCTGGGGGCGCTTCAGTCGCGCCATCGAATCGTCCGATGCCAGCTACTTCGCCGCTCAGGCCAACTACGAAGACGCCCTTGTACTGCTGCGCGCGCAAGTCGCCGACACCTATTTTTCCCTGCGCACCACCGAAGCACGACTGCGCGTCGCCCGGGAAAACGCCGTCCAGCAAAAACGCAATTTCGAGATCACCGAAAAGCTTTTCACCAGCGGCCAGAGCGCCGAACTCGACCTGCAACAGGCGAAAACCCAATACCTCGGCACGCTGAGCAGCATTCCGGCATTCGAAGACCAATTGCTGCGCACGCGCAATGCCCTGGCGGTGCTCGTCGGCCAGCCGCCCGGTGGCGCAGCGATGCTGGCCGAACAAACCGGGCTGATTCCATTGCTGGATCGCGCCGTGCTGCAAGACGTCCCGGCCAACCTGCTGCTGCGCCGCCCGGACGTGCGCGCGGCGGAGCTGAATGTCGCCGCGCAATCGGCGCTGGTCGGTGTTGCCGAGACTGATCTGTACCCGTCGCTGACCTTGCTCGGCAGCATCGTCTGGTCGACTGATTCCCTCGGCGCCACCCCACGCAGCCTCGACCTGATTGGCGGCCCGAGCCTGCGCTGGAACATCTTCGATTACGGCCGCATCCGCAATAACGTACGGGTGCAGGACGCACGCTTGCAACAACTGATCGAAGCCTATCGCGACAAGGTTCGGCAAGCCGCGCGCGAGGCTGACGACGCCGCCAGTGGCTTGAGCAAGGCGCTGGAACGCGAACGCATTTTGCGTGAGGCCGAAGGCGCAGCGCGGCGTTCGCTGGTGCTGGCCAACACGCAATACCGCGAAGGTTATTCGGACTTTCAGCGAGTGCTCGACGCCCAACGTGCGCTGCTGGAGTTACAGGACAACTATCTGGTCAGCCGCAGCAACGCCGTGAGCAATCTGATCGCGCTGTACAAATCCCTCGGAGGCGGCTGGCAGAGCAACGCGCCGCAGATTGACGAGCCGACCCGACAACAGATGCAACAACGCACCGATTGGGGCGATTTGCTCACCGCGCCACCCGCCCAACCGGCGTATCCCCTTCCATCGCAGGAAAGCCGCCATGACTGAAAACACGACGCCCGCTCCTGCCCCTGCCCGGCCCGACGCAGCGAAAAAAGGCATCCGCTGGGTGCTACTGCTGATCGTACTGAGCCTGGCCTGGTATCTGCTCGCCGACCGCTACACGCCCTACACCCAGCAGGCGCGGGTCGGTGCGTTCGTGATTCCGGTGGCGGCGGAAGTCGCGGGTCGGGTGATTCGGGTCAACGTGCGCAACAACCAGGATGTGAAAGCGGGCGACACCCTCTTCGAACTTGATCCACAGCCGCTGCAAATCGCCGTCGATCGAGCAAAAGCCGATCTGGAATCGACCCGACGTCAGGTCGGCGCGAGCAGCGCCGGAATCGCCTCGGCACAGGCTTCCTTAAGGGCCGCGCAAGCCAACGAACTCAAGGCACGACAGGACAATCAGCGCCTCGAGGGTTTGTACAAACAAGATCCCGGCACGGTCTCCGTCCGTCTTCTTGAGGTGTCGCGAGCCAACCGTGAACAAGCGGTCGCCCAAGTTGCCGCCGCCCGCGCCGAAGTGCAACGGGCGCAGGAACAGGAAGGTGGCAATACCGACACCAACGCGCAGTTACGCAGCGCCGCCTCGGCACTGGCCAAAGCCGAGCTGGATCTGGCCAACACCCGCATCGGCGCACGCTCGGCCGGGTTGATCACCGACCTGCGCACCGACGTCGGCCAGTTCACCGCCGCCGGCAGCCCGCTGATGACCCTGATAGCGATCCACGACGTATGGATCAGCGCTGACCTGACCGAAAACAACCTCGGCCGCGTGCAACCTGGAACCCCGGTGGCCATCGTCCTTGACGCACTGCCCGGCGAAGTCCTCGACGGCCGGGTGCGCAGCGTCGGCTATGGCGTCAGTGTCGGCCAGACGCCGGCGCCCGGCACCCTGCCGAGCATCCAGAACAGCCGCGACTGGCTGCGTCCGGCGCAACGTTTTCCGGTGATCATCGAATTCACTGAAGAGGCGAAAAAACGCCTGATCGACAGCCGCGCCATCCGTGCCGGCGGTCAGGCGGAAGTCATGGCCTTCCCCAGCGAAGGCAATCCGCTCAACCCGTTGGGGCGCTTGTTTGTCGGGCTGATGAGCTGGCTGTCGTATGCCTACTGAGCGCAGCGTCCCGGCGCAACGGGCCTTGCGCCTGGCGTTCGGCACCGCGCTGTGTACCGCCGCCAGTTATGCGCTGGCGCTTCCGCTGGCGTTTATTTCGCCCGTGCTGGCGGTGTTGTTGCTGGCCAGTCTGCCAAGGCCATTACCGCTCAAAGGCGCGATAGTGTTGGCACTGGTTGCCGCGCTGACAACAAGCATCGGCCTGCTGCTGGTGCCGTTGCTGCGCTATTACCCGGTGAGTGGTGTGTTGTTGATTGGGCTCGGTTTGTTTGTGGTGTTTCGCTTTGGCCTGCGCGGCGGTAACCCGTTGATCGTGACCTTTCTGGTGATCGGCATGACCATGATTTCTGCCGCCGGATTTGCCGAATTCGATCTGGCGATGGCGGTGATCGGCGCCCTCGTCAAAGGCTTGTTGCTGGCGGTCGCGGTGGTCGGTGTCAGCCACGCGCTGTTTCCTGAGCGGCCTGATAGCCCCGTCCCGCCCAAGCCGCCCGCAATGCCTGCCGACGAAGTCCCGCGCGTAGCCCTGCGCGCCACGCTGATCGTGCTGCCGACGTTTCTACTGGCCCTGAGCGACCCGGCCAGTTACCTGCCGATCATCCTCAAAGCCGTCAGCCTCGGCCAGCAAAGCTCCACGCCCCACACCCATCACGCCGGGCGCGAACTGCTCGGCTCGACCCTGCTCGGAGGCTTGCTGGCCGTGCTGCTCTGGTGTGGCTTGAGCCTGTTCGTGCATGTGTGGATGTTCTTTCTGTGGACGCTGCTGTTCGGGCTGTGGCTGGCGCGCAAACTCTATCGCCTCAGCCCGACAACCTTCAGCCCCGGCTTCTGGCTCAACACCTTGGTGACGATGATCATCCTGCTCGGCCAATCGGTGCAGGACAGCGCCGCGGGCAAAGACGTCTACAGCGCGTTCGCCGTGCGCATGGGTCTGTTCATTCTGGTGACGCTCTACAGCGCGTTGATGATGCGCCTGCTCGAAGCGCACAAACCCAGCCGTCAAGGCGTGACCTGATAGCCGCGCCCTTGCAGACACCCGGTGTAAGCACTGGAACTGGCTGCTGCATCAGTCTTGCTCTGCGCACGTCGATCCTGACGCTGTCGCGCACCACCCACCACCGCGCCGGCGGCAGCCGATTGCCCGGCGCGGTTCTGCCGGTAATCCTGCTTGCGATCATCGTCGACCGCATCATAAAACTCATCGTGCTGACGGCCGCGCACCTCAGCCGCTGTTGCACCGGCCGCAGCACCGACGGCAGCGCCCCTCAGGCGACCACCGGTTTGCGGGGTTGAAGTGGTGGAACTGGCGGCGACCGAATGGCAGTCGTTCATGTCGATCTGGGTTTGTTGCGAAGTCTGGCCCTTGAGCGGGACGATGGTTTGCGCATTGGCTTGCGTGGCGCAAAGAGCGGCGATCAAGAGAGCGGTGGACGACAAACGGTTCATGATTACCTCCGGCGGGGCCTGGCGTTGGCTGTGATGCGGGGTAATCAAATAGTGTAGTTCACCAGTGACAAACTCATTTAAGCGGTGAAGGAGCAAACTCCCTCACCGCGACGGATGATGTGTAATCAGGACTCTTCCCGCACCCGCCGCACCTGCACCAACAACGCCGGCGCAAAATGCAGCAGCACCATCCGCGCCAAGTGGTGAGTGAGGATAAACACCACATTCAGCCCGCCGGCAAACGCGACAATCGCAATCGTCTCGATCGCCCCCGGCATGTACGCCAGCCACAGAGACAGCGGATCGCTGCCCAACCATCGCGCCGCCCCTTCGGCAAATGCCGCCGCCACCACGATCATCACCCCGACCGAGACCAGCGCCGTGCGGCCATGCAGGCCCAATTCCCTGACGCCCAAACCCTGAAACCGCGAGCCGATGCGCACGCCGAGAATCAGCGCCGCCAGATTCAAGCTCCAGTCGGGCATGTGAAAACCGTGCAACCAGCCTGCTTTTACAAAGACTGCAGTGATGATGATCGCCGTGAGCATGAAGGGCGCTGGCACGCCGATCACCAGCAGCAATCGACCGAGCACGACGCTCAAGCCGATTACCGAGAAAACCGTCAACGCCATGCCGGTGGTCAACGGATCGCTTTCAACAGCAGCCACCGACACCTGCCCCGGAATCAAAAAGCTCACCAGCACGGTGATCAGCAGTAATCGCATCAGGTGCACGATGATCACCTTGCTCGACGCCTTCTCCGACTCGAGCAAATCGAACACCGCCGCCAGTGCCCCCGGATACACCGCGAGTAGCGCATCCGTGCGGTTCCACCCTGCCCCGCGCGTCAGCCACCATCCGGCCAAGGCAATCTGCACCGTCAAGCACAGCAGCAACACGCCGAGACTCGGCAACATCGTCGACGCCGTCGCACTGTCCCACGCTTCGAACATCAGCCCGGTGGCGATGCCCAGCGTGACCTGGATGTAGCCCAAACCATAAGGTGTCGCGGGTGCAAAACCGGATTTAGTGACGACGAACGCAGTAACGAGGATCGACCCCAGCAGCAAGCCATGAGGTACACCCAGAGACTGCAACACAGCTCCAAAACCGGCGGCGATCAACAAACATAGAATGGATTTCATATTCGCCTTCCTGGCTATTCAACTGACCCGACACGATCCCGTGTAGGAGCTGCCGCAGGCTGCGATCTTTTGACTTTGAATCTAAAAAACAAGATCAAAAGATCGCAGCCTTCGGCAGCTCCTACAGGGGCGTGTCCATTTTTATGAGCGCAACCGACCGATTGCGCGACGGTATTTTTCGACTCGTTCCAGATCCTCCCAACTCGGCGAGGCGATCCGCGACAGGTCGCTGTTCTCTTCCAGATCCGCCAGTTTCACGACCCGGCCGATCGGGTTTTGCGCCGCGCGCTCGACGAAATCCTCATAGGACTCGCCCGGCACTTTGGTAACTGATTCGATAGCGCTCAGCACCTCTTCGCTGAAACCTTCCTTGCGAAGGTCATCCAGGCTGATATCGCAATCCTCGACCACATCGTGCAGCACCGCGACGATGCGTTCCTCCAGCGTGGTCATGCGCAACATCACTTTCAGCGGATGCAGAATGTACGGCGCCCCGCCCTTGTCCACCTGCCCCGCGTGCGCAGTGGCGGCGATGGCGATTGCGCGTTCCAGTGTTTGCGTCATGGAAGTCTCCGAATGCGCGAAACGGATGTGCCATTGCGGCTACAGATTTCAATCATGGGCAATATTCCAATCCTTGGGGCGCTAGATGTGTCCGATTGTTTCTCAGTCTACTCGAACAGCGCAAATCAAAAACCTGATTGAACCTCCTTCCCCTGCGCTATCTCGAAACCATAAGCGCCCACTCATTGATCAGAACCGGCGCCATTGAAGAGGAAAGCCCGATGAACATTCGATTCCTGCTTCTGATCGCCACTTTCAGCGTCATCCCCACCTGCGTCATGGCCGAAGGCTGCGACGTCGAAACCCGCTCCTCCAGCGCCTCCGTGCCCACCGTCTCGAGCCATAGCTGCTACGAATATGAGGGTGTGCCCGTCAATTCCATCGACTGGTCGTGCAGCAACGAAAGCAAAGACATGGTCAACGCCGTCAAGAAAAAGGTCCAACAGTGCGATGACCATTACCAGGCCACCTGCATCGCCACCCTCACCCAGGAATCCCTGGCCAACCCGCACTCCACCAGCAAGGATAAAAACGCCAAGGCGTTGAATATTCCTGATGGTGCGCAGGTGACTACTTATTACTACGGTGCGGAGAATCTGGGGCAGGCGAAGATTGATTGTGAAAGTGGGGGTGGGGATTGGAAGGCGAAGTAACGGCTGTTTAGCGCACATAAAAAGGGACACCGCTGGGTGTCCCTTTTTAAATATCGATGCAATCACCGTGGCGAGGGAGCTTGCTCCCGCTGGGCTGCGAAGCAGCCCCTGTACCAAACATACAAAGCCATGATTTGAGATTCGACCGAATTTGAAGTCTGAAAAACTCGTAGGAAAACACCCCTTGTGGCGAGGGGATTCATCCCCGATGGGCTGCGAAGCGGCCCCAACCCGGCGAGTTCATTTCTCCAGACACCCCGCACGCCCCGGATTACGACGACTGCGTCGCCGATCGGGGATAAATCCCCTCGCCACAGGGTTGGGTTTGCGTCCTACAGGTCGGTTGTGGATGCGGGAATTGCTGCCTAGAGTGGGGCTGTCGCTAACTTAAATTAGCGATAGGGTTTCGCAGCCCTTAAGATTGACACCTTGTTCCGTCAGGCTCGGCCGGCTCCCGGCTGCCTACGTTTTTATGGCGGTTGTGCGTGGGAGACCTCCGGGTCTGCCGGGTCATGGTGTTAATTCTCCGGTCTGCGAACCCGCGCATAGCTGCCACCCTTTTGATTCGCAGCACAACGGTGGCAATTCTTCTTCACTAAGGATTAACACCATGACCACAATAAAACCGCTCCACCACTACGCCCACATGTCCCACCCAGCCACCGACCACCCTGTCCTCCTGATCGACGTCGACTCCCCACTGCGTGAACTTCACGCCTGCCTCGCCGAACGCCTCAACGCCGTCCTCAAATACCTCGACCTCATGGCCTGCACCAGCCTCCCCGATTACGCCGAGCGTGACATCAACACCGTCACCAACATCGCCAGAATCATGGTGCAGGACGTAAGTGATGTGTTTCGGGTTATTGAGCAACGAGGGTTTGACAGCGCCATATAGAGGAAAAATAGTGTGGGAATGGCTCCCCCCCAACCACGAGTGATCAATAATTAGCACTGGTGACAGATCATTAACAAAATAGATCTGTCACCTTTTCAACAGTCACCTTTTCAACAAAGCAAGCAGAGAACTAAAACCAAAATAGAATTAGCGACTATCACCGTTATTACAAAGATATCTAAAAAAAGCTTAAACCCTGTAATTTCTGACAGTAGGCAAAGACTACAGCCGAGGGTAGTTTCAGCATTCAAACCCTTAAGACAGAAACTAAAGGAATCTTGCAATGAATACTCAAAAAATTGAAGAGAAAGTTAGAGAAATCGTTCAAGCCGAACTAAAAAACGACATGAGCGCTGTAAAAAACTACGCCAGACTAGACAGTTTAAAAGCAGACACCATAAATATATCCAGCATAATATTTGAGTTAGAGGATGAATATCATATCGACATCCCTGAAGGAACAATAAATGAAGCAACAAGCATTCAGGAAATTATAAATTATCTAGCCGAAAACAATCTTCCTTGACAAAAACACCTGAGAAACTTCACTTGCAACTCCAAACATCAGAATCCTTTCCCTATGAGATATCGGATTCTATCGGTTGTTTCTATAGGTTCAGTCATGGTCCTGATCAACGATAGTTAGACAACGGAAATACAGCAGCCCATCGATGGCTAGCAATGTACATAATGACCATTCGGTACGCGGGGATAAAGCTGTGTACTCACAGGACTGTAAAGAAGCCGATAAACGCGATGGCCGCTGCCAGCAAAGATAAATTTAAACTCAAACTTCAAAAGAGAAACCGCTACTCTGCGGTTTCTCTTTCATGGAAATTTTTATACGAATTAAATCCTTTTCTTCAAAAATTCGCCGGCGTATTCGCACTAATAATCTCAGCCTCATCCGCCCCGATATTCCGGAACTTATGCGGCAGCGTGGTCGGAAAGTAATACCCATCCCCCGCATTCAAAACACTCACCGAGCCATCCACGGTCAACTCAACAGTCCCGCGCGTCACCAACCCACACTCCTCACCTTCCGAATGCACAATCGGCTCTTCCCCGGAGCTCGCGCCCGGTGCGTATTGCTCGCGCAGCAAGCGCATCTGCCGGCTCGGCACGGAGGCGCCGATCAGCAGCAGGCGCAGGCCATGGCGGCCGAGGTCGGGTTGTTCGTTGGCGCGGAAGACGTATTGATGCTCACGCGGCGGTTGGTCGAAGGTGAAGAAGTCGGCCAGGGACATCGGGATGCCTTCGAGCAGCTTTTTCAGGGAGCTGACGGAGGGGCTGACGCGATTCTGTTCGATCAGGGAGATGGTGGCATTGGTCACGCCGCTACGCCGGGCCAGCTCGCGCTGGGAGAGTTTGTAGCTTTCGCGTACTAGTTTGAGTCGAGAACCCGTATCCATGACTGCCTTATGTTGAGGTACTTAAGGGTAATGGGGGTGGGTGGCGGGTGACGCGCCGGGGCGCGGATCACGTTGCTCCCGTGTCCCGGAACCGTGAAAGGCGGCTATTAAATCACGTTTGATGGTGTAGCTCAGCAGGTTCGATGGATGGTGGGGGAAAAGTCTTTCTTACCTTGGTAGTAGAGTCACTGCGGGAGCGAGCCTGCTCGCGAAAGCGGTGTGTCAGACGACATGTATGTTGGCTGATATGGCGCTTTCGCGAGCAGGCTCGCTCCCACAGTTGGATCTCTTTTGTGTCAGTTAGCTTTGTGGAGGTTGTCAGGCCGTCATCGCTGGCAAGCCAGCTCCCACATTTTGAACATTGCTAACTTAGAGGCCGAAGCGGTCGCGCAGGGAGTAGTAGACCGCGCCGAGGGCTGTCAGCGGTGCGGAGAAGGTGCGGCCGCCGAGCATTGGCATGTGTGGGAGCGAGGCGAAGGCGTTGAAGCGTTCGGCGTCGCCGCGGATCATTTCCGAGATCAGTTTGCCAGCCAGGTGCGAGCAGGTGACGCCGTGGCCGCTGTAGCCTTGCATGTAGTAGGCGTTTTTCTCGATGCGGCCGAATTGCGGCATGCGTGACATGGTCAGCAGGAAGTTGCCGGTCCAGCGGTAATCGATTTTCACGTCTTTGAGCTGCGGGAAGGTTTTGAGGATCTTCGGGCGGATCAGCTGTTCGATGTCGTCCGGTTCACGGGCGCCGTAGACCACGCCGCCGCCGTAGAGCAGTCGGTTGTCGGCAGTGAGGCGGTAGTAATCGAGCAAGTAGTTGCAGTCTTCGACGCAGTAGTTGTTGGTGATCAGGCTGCGCGCCTGTTTTACGGTCAACGGTTCGGTGACGACGATCTGTGAGCCGCACGGCATGCTTTTCGCGGTCACGCGGTTGTCGAGGCCTTGCGGCAGGTAGGCGTTGCCGGCGATCAGCAGGTACTTGGCGCGCACCAGGCCTTTGGCGGTACGCACAACGTTTGGCTCGCCGTAGGTGATTTCCACGGCGGCGGATTGTTCATAGATCTTGCCGCCCAGACGCACGATGGCGGCGGCTTCACCGAGGGCCAGGTTCAGTGGGTGAACGTGACCGCCCTGCAGGTCGAGCAGGCCGCCGACGTAGGCGTCGGAGCCGACTTCGCGACGAATGTCCGCCGCATCGAGCATCTTCAGGTTGTGGTTGCCGTAGCGTTCCCAATTGCGCTTCTGTTCGGCCAAGCCGTTGAGCTGCTTCTTGTTCATCGCTGCGAAGATGCCGCCCGGGCGGTAGTCGCATTTGATGTCGTAGTCCTTGATGCGCGAACGGATGATGTCGGCGCCTTCGAAGATCATGCTGCCGAGGATTTCTGCGGTCTTGTCGCCGTAGCGCTCTTCGATCACATCGACGTCGCGGCTGTAGGAGTTGACCAGTTGACCGCCATTGCGACCGCTGGCGCCGTAGCCGACTTTCGCCGCTTCAAGCACGGTCACTTTATAGCCGGCCTCGCTGAGAAACAGTGCCGAGGACAGGCCGGTGTAGCCGGCGCCGATGATGCAGACATCGCAATCCACCGCTTCTTCCAGAACCGGGAAGTCGATGACTTCGTTGCGGGTGGCGGCGTAGTAGCTGTTGACGTGTTGTTGTTTCATTTTATTGTTCTCCGAGGGTCGCCCATTGAAGGCGACCACCGCTTTAGAAAAATCAGAGCTTGATCCAGGTTGCTTTCAGCTCGGTGTACTTGTCGAACGCGTGCAGCGATTTGTCGCGACCGTTACCTGATTGTTTGAAGCCACC
This sequence comes from Pseudomonas sp. LBUM1652, assembly GCF_059716105.1. Lineage (NCBI taxonomy): Bacteria > Pseudomonadati > Pseudomonadota > Gammaproteobacteria > Pseudomonadales > Pseudomonadaceae > Pseudomonas > Pseudomonas sp. LBUM1652. The sequence continues at coordinate 3,743,760 of NZ_CP166804.1, forward strand.
GAACGGCGCCGTCATGTCGCCGCCGTCGTATTGGTTGACCCACACGCTGCCGGCGCGCAGGCCTCGGGCGAAGGTGTGCGCCTTGCTCAGGTTGCTGGTCCAGACCCCGGCGGCGAGGCCGAAGATGCTGTCGTTGGCGATTTGCAGTGCTTCTTCAGCGGTGTCGAAGGTGATCAGCGACAGGACCGGGCCGAAGATTTCTTCCTGGGCGATGGTCATGGCATTGGTCACGCCGTCGAACAGCGCCGGCTCGACGTACAAGCCACCGGTTTCTTCGAGAGTGCGTTTGCCGCCGGCGATCAGTTCAGCGCCCTGCTCGCGACCGATGCTGATGTAGCGCAGCACGTTGTCGAGTTGGCGCTGATCGACCACGGCGCCGACAGTGGTGGCCGGGTCGAGGGCGTGACCGGGTTTCCACGCTTGCAGCGCTTCCACCAGCATCGGGATGAACTGCTCGCGAATCGAACGCTCGACCAGCAGGCGCGAACCGGCAGTGCAGACTTCGCCCTGATTGAAGGCAATGGCGCCGGCCGCCGCTTGTGCTGCCGCGCGCAAGTCCGGTGCGTCGGCGAACACCACGTTAGGGCTCTTGCCCCCTGCTTCGAGCCAGACGCGCTTCATGTTGCTTTGGCCGGCATAAATCATCAGTTGCTTGGCAATCGCCGTGGAGCCAGTGAAGGCCAGCACGTCGACGTCCATGTGCAGCGCCAATGCTTTGCCGACGGTGTGACCGAAGCCTGGCAAAACATTGAACACGCCTTTTGGAATGCCTGCATCCAACGCCAACTGAGCGATGCGGATGGCAGTCAGCGGCGACTTTTCCGAAGGTTTGAGGATGAACGAGTTACCGGCGGCCAGCGCGGGGGCGAACTTCCAGCTGGCCATGATCAGCGGGAAGTTCCACGGCACGATTGCGGCGACAACACCGGACGGTTCGCGAGTAACCAGACCCAGTTGGTCGTGCGGCGTGGCGGCGACTTCGTCGTAGATCTTGTCGATGGCTTCGGCGCTCCAGCGGATCGCGTTGGCGGTCGCCGGGATGTCGATGCTCATGGAATCGCTGATCGGTTTACCCATGTCCAGGGTTTCGAGCAGCGCCAGCTCTTCCTGGTGTTGCAGGATCAGATCGGCGAATCGGATCAGGATGCGCTTGCGCTCGGCCGGGGCTTTTTTCGCCCAGATGCCGGATTCAAAAGACTGGCGTGCGACTTCAACGGCGAGGTTGGCGTCGGCTTCATCGGTGCTGGCCACCGAGGCGAGGAAACGGCCGTCAACGGGGCTCAGGCATTCGAAGGTGTCGCCGCTGATCGCAGGGCGGTATTCGCCGTTGATGAAGGCGCGGGATTCGATGCTCAGGGACTGGAAGCGTTGTTCCCAGTCGTTGCGGGTTGTAGTCATTGTTGTGGCTCGACAAGGGGGAATTGGGGGTGTTGTCTGGCTGTGATGTCTGGCTTGAGATGGCTGCCCTCACCCTAGCCCTCTCCCGGTGGGAGAGGGGACCGATTGGGGGATGCTCAGAATCTCCGCCGACCTGAAAAATCTTTGCCGAATCCATAATCGACTGGATCGTTCAGGTCGCTGAATATCTCAAGACAACTCCGTCAGTCCCCTCTCCCTTTGGGAGAGGGTTAGGGTGAGGGGCTTTTGGGGCCCTCAAACAATCACACCGTATGCAGATACCAGTTGTACTCAAGGTCAGAGATCGAGTTTTCGAACTCGGCCAGCTCGCTTTCCTTGCACGCGACGAAGACGTCGATGTACAGCGGATCGATGTAGCGGGCCATGACTTCGCTGTCGTCCAGCTCGCGCAGGGCGTCGCGCAGGTTGTTCGGCAGGCTCTGCTCGTTCTGCTCGTAGCTGTTGCCTTCGACAGGCGCGCCCGGTTCGATCTGGTTGGTCAGGCCATGGTGAATACCAGCCAGCACCGAGGCCATCAGCAGGTACGGGTTGGCGTCAGCACCGGCTACGCGATGCTCGATACGCACGGCGTCGGCGGAACCGGTTGGCACACGTACCGCAACCGTGCGGTTATCGATGCCCCAGCTCGGCGAGTTCGGCACGTAGAACTGTGCGCCGAAGCGGCGGTACGAGTTGACGTTCGGGCAGAGGAACGCCATTTGCGCAGGCAGGGTCTCCAGCACACCGCCGATCGCGTGTCGCAGCGCGGCGTTCTGCTCGGGATCCTCGCTGGCGAAGATGTTGTTGCCCTCTTTGTCCAGAATCGAAATGTGCACGTGCAGACCATTGCCCGCCTGGCCCGGATACGGCTTGGCCATGAAGGTGGTGTCCATCTCGTGGTCGTAGGCGATGTTTTTCACCAGACGCTTGAGCAGGACGGCGTAGTCGCACGCCTTGATCGGATCGGAGACGTGATGCAGGTTGACTTCGAACTGCGCCGGGGCGCTTTCCTTGACGATGGCGTCAGCGGGGATGCCCTGCTCTTTCGCGCCTTCGAGGATGTCTTGCAGGCAGTCGACGTACTCGTCGAGGTCGTCGATCAGGTAGACCTGAGTCGACACCGGGCGCTTGCCCGAAACCGGCGAACGCGGCGACTGCGGACGGCCGTTCACGTTGTCCTGGTCGATCAAGTAGAACTCCAGTTCGAACGCGGCGCAGATGGTCAGGCCCATGTCATCGAACTTGCGCACGACGTTGGCCAACACTTCACGCGGGTCAGCAAAGAACGGCTGGCCTTCAAGTTCGTGCATGGTCATCAGCAATTGCGCGGTTGGGCGCTTCTGCCACGGCTCGATGCTCAGGGTGCCGGGGATCGGGTAGCAGATGCGGTCGGCGTCGCCGATGTCCAGACCCAGGCCAGTGCTTTCCACCGTGGAGCCATTGATGTCGAGGGCGAAGAGCGAGGCCGGCAGGTTGATGCCTTTCTCGTAAACCTTATGAAGACTGGTGCGTTCGATGCGCTTGCCGCGCACCACACCGTTCATATCCGCAATCAGAAGGTCGACGTACAAAACCTCAGGATATTTCTTAAGGAATGCGTTTGCTTCGTTGAGTTGAACGGTACGCAGAGGGACCGACATGATGCACCTATTTAGCTGTTAATTATTATGTTCACCGCTGTTTCGCCGAGCCAGTCAACCCGAACGGCAAAGTGAAGTCAATAGCGAACAGCTTGCCGCTCAGCCTTTATTTTTAGGGCTTTTTTTAACACTTGCGTGCCAATACGAGCGCCAGACGCCCAGAAACCCTGACGATTTGATGAGCGGCGTTTAGAATTTTTTACATGGCGGTTGTTAATTAAAATCAACGAGGCTAAGCTCCGGAAAAGCTCGTTCAAGTGTCAAACTTCGAGGTGAATAAAAATGGCATTCAAGCCATTGATCGGCGTTACAGCGTGCGTCAAACAGATTGGCCTGCACCCCTATCACATCAGCGGCGACAAGTACGTTCGCGCTGTCAGCGTTGCGGCGCTGGGGTTGCCGGTGGTCATTCCTTCCCTTGGCAACCTGACTGAAATCGAAGACCTGCTCGGTCAACTCGACGGTCTGATGCTGACCGGCTCTCCTTCGAATGTGGAACCTTTCCACTATCAAGGCCCGGCCAGCGCTCCCGGTACGGATCACGATCCGGCGCGGGATGCCACCACCCTTCCTTTATTGCGTGCAGCCATTGCGGCGGGCGTTCCGGTGCTGGGCATTTGCCGTGGCTTCCAGGAAATGAACGTGGCCTTCGGCGGCAGCCTGCATCAGAAGGTGCATGAGCTGCCGGGCATGCTCGATCACCGCGAAGCCGACAGCCCGGACGTGGCTGTGCAATACGCACCGGCTCACGCCGTCACGGTGCTTGGCGGCGGCGTGTTCGAAGCGCTGGAGTTGCCGGGCGAGTTCCAGGTGAACTCGATTCACAGTCAGGGCATCGACCGCCTCGCTCCCGGCCTGCGCGCCGAAGCGGTGGCGCCGGATGGTCTGATCGAGGCGATCTCGGTGGAGCACAGCCCGACCTTCGCCCTCGGTGTGCAATGGCACCCGGAATGGCAGGTGCTGGACAACCCGAACTACCTGAAGATTTTCCAGGCATTCGGTGAGGCTTGTCGGCAACGGGCCGCGCGACGCAACAAGCGCTGACACAACCCAGGATTCAATAACTGTTGACTGCCCCCACGGGGTCGGCGGCTGTGCGTGTGCGCATCCGTCATCCGTGAAAACAACAAACCGTAATAACAACAAGTACGACCCAGGCAGCCAGGACGGCGGCGCCGAACAAGCAATGGGCAACCCGCTGCCGTGTGGTGACGGGGATTGTTGCCCTGGGCTTGCAATCCACTTAAGCCAGGCCACATTGGCCCGGCGACTGAAATCTGTTGGGAGTTTCACATGGCAAACGCCTCCAGCACTTACAGGAAGGCTCTTGAAGGTCATCAGCAACCGAAAAAGGTTCTGGTGAAAGTCGATCGCGTGACCAAGAAGTTCGACGAAACCACGGCCGTGGACGATGTGTCCCTGGAGATCCATCAGGGTGAAATCTTTGCCCTGCTCGGCGGCTCCGGTTCGGGCAAATCGACCCTGCTGCGCATGCTCGCCGGTTTCGAGCGCCCGACTGAAGGGCGAATTCTGCTCGACGGCGTGGACATCACCGACATGCCGCCCTATGAGCGGCCGATCAACATGATGTTCCAGTCCTACGCGTTGTTCCCACACATGACCGTCGCGCAGAACATCGCCTTTGGCCTCAAGCAGGACCGTTTGCCGGCCAGCGAAATCGACGCCCGCGTCGAAGAAATGCTGCGTCTGGTGCACATGACCCAATACGCCAAACGCAAACCGCATCAGTTGTCCGGCGGTCAGCGCCAGCGCGTCGCCCTCGCCCGCTCTTTGGCCAAGCGTCCGAAGCTGCTGCTGCTCGATGAGCCGATGGGTGCGCTGGATAAAAAGCTGCGTTCGCAAATGCAGCTGGAACTGGTCGAGATCATCGAACGCGTCGGCGTAACCTGCGTGATGGTGACCCACGACCAGGAAGAAGCCATGACCATGGCCGAGCGCATCGCGATCATGCACCTGGGCTGGATCGCCCAGATCGGCAGCCCGGTCGACATCTATGAAGCGCCGGTCAGTCGTATGGTCTGCGAGTTCATCGGTAACGTGAACGCTTTCGACGGCACTGTGGTGGAAGACCTTGAAGGTCACGCGATCATCCACAGCCCGGACTTGCAGCAGAAGATTTACGTCGGCCACGGCGTCAGCACCTCGGTGCAGGACAAGTCGATCACCTACGCGATTCGTCCGGAAAAAATGCTCGTCAGCACGATCAAGCCAGAGACTCGCTACAACTGGTCCGAAGGCAAAGTGCATGACATCGCCTACCTCGGCGGTCACTCGGTGTTCTACGTCCAATTGCCTGGAGGCAAGATCGTCCAGTCGTTCATGGCCAACGCCGAACGCCGTGGCGCGCGACCGACCTGGGACGACACGGTCTACGTCTGGTGGGAAGACGACAGCGGCGTGGTACTGCGCTCATGAGAACCTTCAATCAGCAATTCCTGCGCCTGGTGCCCAGCGGACGAAAACTGGTAATCGGCATTCCGTTCATCTGGCTGTTCCTGTTCTTTATGCTGCCGTTTTTCCTGGTGATGAAGATCAGTTTCTCGGAAGCCGCGCTGTCGATCCCGCCGTACTCGGAGATCTACACCTATGCCGAACAGAAATTCCAGCTGCTGCTGAACATCGGCAACTACACCATGCTCGGCGAAGACGAGCTGTATCTGTCCGCCTACCTCGGTTCGCTGAAGGTCGCAGCACTCAGCACGTTGATGTGCCTGGTGATCGGTTTCCCGATGGCCTACGCGATCACCAAAACCGGCAAGGAAACGCAAAACGTCCTGCTGCTGTTGATCATGATGCCGACCTGGACGGCGATCCTGATCCGCGTGTATGCGTGGATGGGCATTCTCAGCAACAACGGTTTGCTCAACGGGTTTCTGATGTGGACCGGGCTCACCGATCACCCGATCGAGATCCTCAACACCAACACGGCGGTGTATATCGGCGTGGTTTACGCCTACCTGCCGTTCATGGTGTTGCCGCTGTACGCCAACCTTGTGAAGCACGACGGCAGCCTGCTGGAAGCCGCGTCGGATCTGGGTTCGAGCAACTTCAACAACTTCTGGAAAATCACCGTGCCGCTGGCCAAGAACGGCATTATTGCCGGTTGCATGCTGGTGTTCATTCCGGTGGTCGGTGAGTTTGTGATTCCGGAACTGCTGGGTGGCCCGGAGACGCTGATGATCGGTCGTGTGCTGTGGCAAGAGTTCTTCAATAACCGCGACTGGCCGGTGGCGTCTGCCCTGGCGGTGGTGATGCTGTTGATCCTGATTGTGCCGATTCTGCTGTTCAACCGCAGCCAGGCCAAAGAGATGGAGGCACGGGGATGAAACGCTTCGGTTTTGCAAAATTCATGCTGATCTTCGGCCTGGCGTTTATCTACCTGCCGATGCTGATCCTGGTGATCTACTCGTTCAACGCCTCGAAACTGGTGACGGTATGGGGCGGCTGGTCGGTGAAGTGGTACGTCGGCCTGCTCGACAACACGCAACTGATGGGCTCGGTGCTGCGCTCGCTGGAAATCGCCTGCTACACGGCGATTGCCGCTGTCGCCTTGGGCACGCTGGCGGCGTTTGTGCTGACTCGCGTGACTCGCTTCAAGGGCCGCACGCTGTTTGGTGGTCTGGTCACCGCGCCGTTGGTGATGCCTGAGGTGATCACCGGCCTGTCGCTGTTGCTGCTGTTCGTGGCAATGGCGCAGTTGATCGGCTGGCCGCAGGAGCGTGGCATCGTCACGATCTGGATCGCCCACACCACGTTTTGTGCAGCCTATGTGGCGGTGGTAGTCTCCGCCCGCCTGCGTGAACTGGACCTGTCGATCGAAGAAGCGGCGATGGATCTTGGGGCGAAGCCGTTCAAGGTGTTTTTCCTGATCACCATTCCGATGATCGCGCCGTCGCTGGCGGCGGGCGGGATGATGTCTTTTGCCCTGTCGCTGGATGACCTGGTATTGGCGAGCTTCGTCTCCGGCCCCGGCTCCACCACCCTGCCGATGGAAGTGTTCTCGGCGGTGCGTCTGGGCGTGAAGCCTGAGATCAACGCCGTGGCCAGCCTGATTTTGCTGGCGGTGTCGCTGGTGACCTTCCTCGTCTGGTACTTCGGCCGCAAGGCAGAAGCCAACCGCAAACGTGCGATTCAGGACGCGATGGATCAGACCGCGAACGAGTCGTGGCAGCAACCGCCACGCGCCGCCACCGCATAACCCTGCAGGAACTGGAATCAGCCCCTCGGTCAGTCCCCTCTCCCTCTGGGAGAGGGTTAGGGTGAGGGGCTTTCCGTAATGTGAATAAAAAGAATGGAGTTGTACCGATGAAAATGCTTGGCAGGACTCTGCTGACACTGTCCTTAATGGGCGCAATGGTCATGGGCGCCCAAGCCAACGACAAGGTGCTGCGTGTTTACAACTGGTCCGATTACATCGCGCCGGACACCGTCAAGAAGTTCGAAGACGAGACCGGCATCCGTGTGACCTACGACGTCTTCGACAGCAACGAAACCCTTGAGGCGCGCTTGCTGGCGGGCAAATCCGGCTACGACATCGTCGTGCCATCCAACAGTTTCCTGGCCAAGCAGATCAAGGCTGGCGTCTATCAGCCGCTGGACAAATCGAAGCTGCCGAACTGGAAGAATCTCAACCCGGTGCTGCTGAAAAACGCCGCCGCCAGTGATCCGGACAACGCTCACGCGTTTCCGTACATGTGGGGCTCGATCGGCATCGGTTTCAACCCGGACAAGGTCAAGGAAGTGCTCGGCGCCAACGCCCCGACCAATTCCTGGGACTTGCTGTTCAAGCCCGAGAACGCTGAAAAGCTGAAAGCCTGCGGTATCAGCTTCCTCGATTCGCCGACCGAAATGCTCCCGGCCGCCCTGCACTACCTGGGTTATCCGGTGAACGACAAGGACAAGGCGCACATCCTCGAAGCCGAAGCGCTGTTCATGAAAATCCGCCCATCCGTGGCGTACTTCCATTCCTCGAAGTACATCTCGGACCTGGCCAACGGCAACATTTGCGTGGCGGTCGGTTACTCCGGTGACGTGCTGCAGGCCAAGGCCCGCGCGGTGGAATCGGGCAACAAGGTGAAGATCAACTACAGCATTCCGAAGGAAGGCGCCGGCAGCTTCTACGACATGGTCGCGATCCCGCGCGATGCGGCGAACGTCGACAACGCGTACCTGTTCATGGACTTCCTGATGCGTCCGGACATCATCGCCGAGATCACCAACAGCAACGGCTACAGCAACGCCAACTCGGCCGCCACGCCGCTGGTGGACGAAGCGATCCGCAACGACCCGGGCTCTTACCCGTCGCAAGCGGTGATGGCGACGCTGTATGCGGTGCCCGATCAGCCGATAGCGACCCAGCGCATCATGACCCGCGGCTGGACGCGGGTGAAGCTCGGCAAGTGATTCAAGCGCAAATCAACTGTGGGAGCGAGCCTGCTCGCGAAGGCGTCGGCACACTTAACCCATTCATTGCCTGACCCACAGCTTTCGCGAGCAGGCTCGCTCCCACACTGGTTTTGTGCAGTGCTTTCCCGTTCACGCAGCGCCTTACCACCGCTGCACCCTGCAAATGAACGGCCTCACCTGGCTCCCTCGGCTCAGGTGAATTTCAGGCGCCCTCGGGCGCCTTTTTTTGTCACTCAGGTCAGCGGCCATTCCTGCACAATCCGGTAACGACCCTTGTGCGATTCGAACAAGGCAAAACGCTCGGCACGCAGCAAGAACTCAGGCGGCGTGGCGGACTCCGGCTCTGGTGCGCGATAGTCCCGGGCAAGCGTCAGGTGCGGGCGAAACTCGTGCGACGGCTCTTCAAAACCAAATGGCAGCATGGCCTGTTCCAGCGCATAGACCAGGCGCAGCAACGCCTGCGGTGCCTGCTCGGGCGCCAATGACAACACCCCGGCACGGTGCCAGACCTGCACGCGATCCAGCGAAATTTTCAACGCCTCCCCCGGCGTGCGTACCTTGCTGGCGGCCTCGCAGACCTCGCCAATCTGCGCCAACGGCACTGCGCCGAGAAACAGTAACGTCAGATGAAAGTTATCCGCAGGCACTGACTTGCCGGCTCGCAGGCTCAACTCGCTGCGCCACTGAGCAATCGCCTTGCGCTGCGCTGGTGGGCAGTCGAGGGCAAAGAACAGCCGCTTTTCATCCGTCATGGCCTGACTCCTTTAAGGTTCGTGATCGCCGATTCTACCCGTCCCTTTCTGACGACTCGCCACACAAGTCTATAGTTCAAGGATTGCCATCAACCGGAGGACGCCATGCGCGAGATCCTCAGCAAAGAACCGTGGTGGGCCAGACCACCGAGCCCCGGGCAGGATGAAGCCGAACTGGAATGGGGCTGGCTGGTGCATTACAGCGAAGGCGAACCGCGTTTTGCGTTCGTCCGCGAACGGCCAACGGACGAGCAGATACGCAACCGCAAGGGCTGCCGGATCACCCACTCCTCCGAGTGACCCCGGTTACCCGTAGGAACTGCGGCACGCTGCGATCTTTTGATCTTGATCTTTCATAACAAAATCAAAAGATCGCAGCCTCGTTTCACTCGACAGCTCCTACAAGGGAATCAAGGTTCAATGAGGTATTTGAACCCGGCGAAGATCATCCGCTGCCCATCGAACGGCATCGGGTTGACGTCCGGTTGCATGCGGGGGTCCTCCATCATTTTCGCCATGCCCGCATCGCGGGTGGCCTTGTCCGGCCAGATTAGCCAGCCCGACGCCACGGTTTCACCGTCCTTGAGTTTGACCGCCATCGGGAACGACGTAACTTTGCCGTCGGGGACATCATCACCCCAGCATTCCGCCACACTCAGGACGCCGTACTCCTTGAAGATTTTTGCCGCGATTTCGGCGTGTTTTTTGTACTGTTCACGATTGGCAGTCGGGACCGGCGCTACAAAAATATCGATGTAAGCCATGTTCATTCTCCTTGTACGGTGGGTTCGATCTGCTGGGTAGTCGATTGCGGTGGCTGCCATTCGACACGATTCACCCCCAGCCCGACCGACGGCTCTTCTCCCCCACCCAGATTGCGCTCGACCTGCCCGGCCATGTGCAGCGTGCCGGCCATCACGCCGGTGGTCGGGTTTTGCACCAGTTTCAGCCAGGCCTTGTCGAAGGTGTTGCCCAGGCTGCTGCGGATCAGCGCTTCACTGTCGGGGCGGTCGTTGGCCTGGATAATGGCGCGGATGCCCATCACCCCCACGGAAATCATCGCCCCGGCCAGTTTGCCCGCCGCTGCGGCCACCGCACTGGCCGCGCCGCGCGGGGCCATTTCCGCTTCGATGCGTTGGCTCGCGCGTTTGGCCACGGGCGCCATGCCGGCATCGGTCGAGGCGATGCCTTTGGCGCCGCCGTCGGTGTGAATCTTGTCGATCAACGCGGCGTAGGCCGGCAGCGTGTTCAACGGCTCTGTGCTGATGACCTTATACAACGAGGCATCCCGCGCCGCTGGCGGGCCGAGGGCGATGGCCGGGACTCTCTGCAAGCGACCGTTGAGCTGGGCAACCGGCACGCCGTGACGCTGGGCGATGAGCGGCATTTGCTGGGCCATCAGTTGCGCATAGAACGCCGTGGCCTGACTGAGGATCGCGTCCGGATCGATTTCCACGGCGACCGGCGCGAGCACCTTTTCCTGATATTGATCAAGCAGATACGCCGCCAGCTTTTTGGCCGAAGCGTCCTGCTCACCGCCGGCACTGATCGTGTACCAACTGACCTTCATCGACAGCCATTCCTGGGTCCAGTAGCTGCTGAACCACGGGATGAAATTTTCTTCAGTTTGCTGATAGACGCGAGTGCGCCAATGTTCCATCGAACCACGGGCGAACAGCTTGACCTGCTCGGTGGATTGTTGCGAAGCGCTGACGATCTCGCGGTCGATCCGCTGCCAGGTCGCGGGCGACACCACCACGGCAGGCGCCGTTACCGGGGCCCGCGCCGTAGAGGCACAGCCGGCCAACAGACACAGTGCGGCGACGACCAGCGCGCGCAGGTTCACGGTGGGATGTCCTTGAAACGGGAGAGACAGATTTGAGTATAGGTGCCGGTGGGGGGCCGTTTGTCTGGTTGTGGCTGGGCTGGCCCCTTCGCGAGCAGGCTCGCTCCCACAGGGGAATGCATTTCAAATGTGGGAGCGAGCCTGCTCGCGATGGGGCCGGCAAACCCAGTGAAAATCCCGACCATCAATACCGTCGATATTCACCATCGCGACGATTGCCTTCCGCCCACCGGCCGGCGAAGGCACGATTGCGCCATCCGAACCACAACGAGGAGTACACATCATGATTCACACCATCGCACTCTCCGTGAGTTTCCCGGTGTTCGGCAGCAACTACTACGAACAACACGTCGTAAACCGCAAGGCGCAGACGTTGGTGTTCAACGAAGATTTCGAAGATCTGCTGATGCCCGCCGCCACTAACCATTTCAGCAATGAAGTGGTCGGCATCAACGATCAGTTCCGTTTTCTGAGCGACATTCTCGCCACCCATTTGCTGGACATCGAGGCCTCAGTGCCTGCGCGATCCCGCGTCCAGGCGAGCGCTCATTTTTCTTGAGAACCGAGGGCGTTCCTTTGCGGGAACGCCCTCTCTTGTTCAATCAGTCGTCATCCCGATCGCGGTGATAGCGACGGCCATCGCGGCGGTCATCGCGGTCATCCCAACGGTTATCCCGACGATCATGGTCGTAATTGCGCCCATGGTCGCGGTCGTAATGCCGGCCATGGCGGTGATCATCATCAAAGTCCGCAATACAGCCACTCAGCAGTACGGCGGCAGTCACGGTCAACAGCATCGTTGTAGCGCGCTTCATTCAATACTTCCCTAAAACCAAGGTTTTGACGACGGAATCGGCCAGCGCTGCCCTCGCCTCCGGGACTCGGTGCGCGCTGCCGCAAATACGACCGGGCAAATCGGCTTTGATTCAGTGCCCGCCCACGACCGTTTATCGCCTCGTCCTGATCGGCCAAACGGCGGCGTAATGCCACCTATACTGCTCCCAACCCATCACCACGCAATGTAACTGCGCCCTCAATAACAAAAAGCAGAGGTGCACCATGGTTTGGCAGCAGATTTACGACCCGTTCGGCAACCCGATGATCTCCACGCTCATGGCCGCTGTGCCGGTGGTCGTGATGCTGGCGGCGCTGGCGTTCTTCCACGTCAAGGCGCATCTGGCCGCCCTGTTGGCGCTGGCTTCGGCCTTGTTGATCTCGATCTTCGCCTTCGGCATGCCGGCGAGCATGGCCGGTTCGGCGGCGTTGTTCGGCGCGGCCAACGGTCTGCTGCCGATCGGCTGGATCGTCCTCAACATCATCTTTTTGCATCGCCTGACCACCGAGAACGGCTCCTTCAAAGTGCTGCAGGATTCACTGGCGCGGATCACCGATGACCGACGCTTGCAGTTGCTGCTGATCGCCTTCTGCTTCGGTGCGTTTTTCGAAGGGGCGGCCGGTTTCGGTACACCGGTGGCAGTGACCGGGGCAATTCTGATTGGTTTGGGCTTCTCACCGCTGGCGGCCTCCGGTCTGGCACTGATTGCCAACACCGCGCCGGTGGCTTTCGGCGCCCTCGGCACGCCGATCATCACCCTGGCCAAAGTCACCGGGCTGGATGAGATGGAGCTGTCGATGATGGTCGGTCGGCAGTTGCCGTTCTTCTCGGTGCTGGTGCCGTTCTGGCTGATCTGGGCCTTTGCCGGCTGGCGCAAGATGCTCGAGATCTGGCCGGCGATTCTGGTGGCCGGTGTCAGTTTCGCCGTGCCGCAATTCCTGGTATCGAACTATCACGGGCCGATGCTGGTGGATGTGATTGCTGCGCTGATTTCCATGGCCAGTCTGACGCTGTTTTTGAAGGTCTGGAAACCGGCGACGATCCATACCTCGGCGGCGCTGTCCGGGCGGGTCGACAATTCCAAAGTCGACGAAGAGAAAGTCACCGCCAGCGCAGCGTTCAGCGATCAGGCGCGCCCGGCGGTGATGCGCGCGTGGATGCCGTGGATCATCCTCACCGTGTTCGTGTTCGCCTGGGGCACTCAGGGCTTCAAGAATATGTTCGACACCCGCCCTGCCATCGATCCGGTCACGCAATCGGCCAAGCTTGATCCGCAGGGCAAACCGCTGCGCGAGGCCAATCCGATTTTCGCTCCGGCCATCACCTTCACCAATCTGCACCTGCAAATCGAAAAAGTCCCGCCAGTAGTGGCGGCGCCGAAAGCTGAAGAAGCGGTCTACAAGTTCACCTGGCTCACCTCCACCGGCAGCGGGATCCTGCTGGCGGCGATTGTCGGCGGCTTGCTGATGGGTTACTCGATCCCGCAACTGATCAAGCAATACCTGCGCACGCTGTGGGTGGTGCGGTTTTCGCTGATCACCATTGCGGCGATGCTGGCGCTGGGGTTCCTCACGCGCTACTCGGGGCTGGACGCAACCATGGGCCTGGCGTTTGCGGCGACGGGGATTTTCTACCCGATGTTCGGCACCTTGCTCGGCTGGCTTGGCGTGGCACTGACGGGCTCGGATACCGCCTCGAACGTGCTGTTTGGCGGCTTGCAACGGGTGACGGCGGAACAGCTCGGGATCAGCCCGGTGCTGATGGCCGCCGCCAATAGCTCCGGTGGGGTGATGGGCAAAATGGTCGATGCGCAGTCGATTGTGGTCGCCTCCACCGCCACCCGATGGTACGGGCATGAGGGCGAGATTCTGCGCTATGTGTTCTTCCATTCGATTGTGCTGGCGATTCTGGTCGGCGGGTTGGTGACGCTGCAGGCGTATGTGGCGCCGTTCACCTACATGGTCGTCGGCGGGCAGTAAACACAACCCTTGTGGGAGCGGGCTTGCCCGCGATGGCAGTGTGTCATTTAAGCAATAGGCAGACTGACACAACCCCATCGCTGGCAAGCCAGCTCCCACAGGGGGAAGTGTCGTGTAGTGCATTGATGAATCCTGCGCATAACTCTATAGCGCAAATCCGCAAAAACCTTTTCCTCCCTCCAGCGGTCACTCCTAGAACGAGACTGGCAAGCATGCCGGCGCGCCCTTATGGGCCATTCGCAACCCTGCCGCCTGATTGAGAGAAAAAGGAATCGAACCATGCCGATTTCCCGACGTAAATTTCTGATCCTCGGCGCCGTGACCGCGACGGCGTTCGCGATGCCCCCCTTTATCAGCCTCAAGGCCTACGCGGCCAATCTGGAGCAACCGGCCATGAGCAAAGTGACCATTCAAGTCAATGGCAAGCCTCAGGCCCTTGAAGTCGACAACCGCACCACACTCCTCGACGCCCTGCGCGAACACCTGCACCTGACCGGCAGCAAAAAAGGCTGCGACCACGGCCAGTGCGGCGCCTGCACCGTGATCGCCGATGGCCGGCGGATCAATTCCTGCCTGACCCTGGCGGTGATGCATGAAGGCAGCGAGATCACCACCATCGAAGGCCTCGGCATGCCGGACAACCTGCACCCGATGCAAGCCGCGTTCATCAAGCACGACGGTTATCAGTGCGGTTACTGCACGCCGGGGCAGATCTGTTCGGCGGTGGCGGTCATCCAGGAAATCCGCGATGGCATTCCCAGCCACGCCAGCGCCAGTCTGACCGAGCCGCCGCAACTGATCGCCAGCGAATTCCAGGAACGCATGAGCGGCAATATCTGCCGTTGCGGCGCCTACTCGAACATCATCGAAGCCATCACCGAAGTCGCGGAGGTGCCGGCATGAGAGCGTTCAATTACAGCCGCGCCGACTCCCCCGCCGCAGCCGCAGCACAAGCTGCGCAAGTGGAAGGCGCAAAGTTCATCGCCGGCGGCACCAACTTGCTGGACTTGATGAAACTCGACATCGAAACCCCGCTGCACCTGATCGATATCAATCACCTGGGGCTGGACCAGATCGAAGCCACGCCCGAGGGCGGTTTGCGTATCGGCGCCATGGTGCGCAATACCGATCTGGCCGCCGACGCGCGCGTGCGAAAAGACTACGCCCTGCTCTCCCGCGCCTTGCTTGCCGGTGCTTCCGGGCAGTTGCGCAACATGGCGACCACGGCCGGCAACCTGCTGCAACGCACGCGCTGTCCGTACTTCTACGACACGAATCAAGCCTGCAACAAACGCAATCCCGGCAGTGGCTGCTCGGCGATTGGCGGGGTCAGTCGACAACTGGGGATCATCGGCGTCAGCGATGCCTGCATCGCCACCCACCCGAGCGACATGGCGATTGCGATGCGCGCTCTCGATGCGCAGATTGAAACGGTCAGACCCGATGGCAGCACTCGCAGCATCGCCATGGTCGATTTCCATCAGTTGCCGGGCAATACGCCCAATATTGAAACCAGCCTTACGCCCGGCGAGTTCATCACTGCCGTGACGCTGCCGGCGCCCGTGGGCGGCACCCACGTTTATCACAAGGTGCGCGATCGTTCGTCTTACGCGTTTGCCCTGGTTTCCGTCGGTTTGATCCTGCAAAAGGACGGCAGCGGCCGCATCTCCGTCGGTGGCGTCGCGCCGAAACCATGGCGGGTGGAAGCCGCCGAGGCGTTGCTGCCCAAGGGCGCCAAAGTCGTGAGCGAACGCCTGCTCGACGGCGCCACGCCGACCCACGACAACCAATTCAAACTGACCCTGGTCGAGCGCACACTCGGCTCGGTGCTGGCCCAAGCGAGGGACGAAGCATGAAATTCGACACGCCCGCCACCACCAACCCGATCGACCAATTGAAGGTCATTGGCAAACCCACCGACCGCATCGAAGGCAAACTGAAAACCTGCGGCCAGGCGCCGTACGCTTACGAGCAGCATGAGGCGGTGGCCAATCAGGCTTACGGTTTCATGGTCGGTTCGGCCATCGCCAAGGGCCGCATCAACAACATTGATCTCGACGAGGCGAAAGCCGCCCCCGGGGTTCTGGCCATCGTCACCGCCGCCAATGCCGGCAAACTCGGCAAGGGCCAATACAACTCGGCGCATCTGCTGGCCGGGCCGGAAATTCAGCACTATCACCAGGCCGTTGCGCTGGTCGTTGCCGAGACTTTTGAACAGGCCCGCGCCGCAGCGCAACTGGTCAAAGTCGATTACGTCACGGCCAAGGGCGAGTTCGATCTGGCCAGCGTTCGCGATCAGGGTGTCGAACAGAAAGAAGAACTGCCAGACGTCAAACACGGGGATTTTGCCACGGCGTTCGCTGCCGCCCCGGTGCAGTTCGACCAGACCTACACCACCCCCGATCAGTCCCACGCGATGATGGAACCGCACGCGACACTGGCCGCGTGGAAAGGCGATCAACTGACCCTGTGGACGTCCAACCAGATGATCGCCTGGAGCGTCAGCGACATCGCCGAAACCCTCGGTCTGCCCAAGGAGAAAGTCCGCTTGATCTCGCCGTACATTGGCGGCGGTTTCGGCGGCAAACTGTTCATCCGCGCCGACGCGATCCTCGCTGCCCTCGGTGCGCGCATGGCCAACCGACCAGTGAAAGTCGCCCTCGCGCGGCCGCAAATCGCCAACAACACCACCCATCGCCCGGCGACCATCCAGCGCATCCGCATGGGCGCCACGGCGGACGGCAAACTCACGGCCATCGCCCACGAAGGCTGGTCGGGCAATCTGCAAGACGGCAAGGTCGAAGTCGCGGCGCAACCGAGTCAATTGCTCTACGCCGGCGAAAACCGCCTGGTCACCATGCGCCTGGCACCGCTGGATCTGCCCGAAGGCAACGCCATGCGCGCACCGGGCGAAACCCCGGGCCTGATGGCGCTGGAAATCGCCATGGACGAAATGGCCGAACAACTCAAACTCGACCCGGTGCAGTTCCGCATCCTCAACGACACTCAGGTCGACCCGGTGAAAACCGAGCGGCCGTTCTCCCAGCGACTACTGATCGAATGCCTGCAAACCGGTGCCGAGAAGTTCGGCTGGGATAAACGCAACGCAAAACCCGGTTCACGTCGCGAAGGTCGCTGGCTGATCGGCATGGGCGTCGGCGCGGCGATCCGCAACAACCTGCTGTTGAAATCCGGCGCGCGGGTGCGACTGGAACGCGACGGCAAGATCACCGTTGAAACCGACATGACCGACATCGGCACCGGCAGCTACACGATCATCGCGCAAACGGCGGCCGAGATGATGGGCGTTGGTATCGACGACGTCGTGGTGCGGCTGGGCGACTCGAACTTCCCGGTATCGGCCGGCTCTGGTGGGCAATTCGGCGCCAACTGCTCGACGGCCGGGGTGTATGCCGCGTGTGTGAAACTGCGTGAGGCGGTGGCCGGCAAATTAGGCATGGCGGCCGGTGAAGCCGAGTTTGTAGACGGTCAGGTACGGCTCGGCAGCAAAAGTGTGCCGTTGCGTCACGCCGCAGAAAATGGCGTGGTGCAAGCGGAGGACAGCATCGAATTCGCTGACCTTGCCAAGCAGTATCAGCAGTCGACGTTTGGCGCGCATTTCGTTGAAGTCGCAGTGGACGCTGCGACCGGTGAAGTGCGCGTGCGACGGATGCTTGCGGTGTGCGCGGCCGGGCGGATTCTCAACCCCAAATCAGCGCGCAGCCAAGTGATTGGTGCGATGACCATGGGTGTTGGTGCGGCTCTGATGGAAGAGCTGGCAGTGGACAAGAAGCTTGGATTTTTTGTCAATCACGACCTGGCCGGGTATGAGGTGCCGGTGCACGCCGATATTCCGCATCAGGAGGTAATTTTCCTCGATGAGACGGATCCGATTTCTTCGCCGATGAAGGCCAAGGGTGTTGGTGAGTTGGGGATTTGCGGTGTGAGTGCGGCGGTGGCGAATGCGATCTACAACGCCACCGGGGCCAGGGTGCGGGAATATCCGATTACGTTGGACAAGATTCTTTCGTCGTTGCCGGAGATGATCTGACATCTCACCCTGTAGGAGCTGCCGAAGGCTGCGATCTTTTGATCTTTAAAAAGCAAAAGATCGCGGCCTTCGGCAGCTCCTACAAAGGGGTTATTCAGCGCGGGGATACTGCGCCTCGCTGACCTGCTCCATCCACTCCACCACCTTGCCATCCAGCACTTCAGCAATCGCGATATGCGTCATTGCCGTGCTCGGCGCCGCGCCATGCCAATGCTTCACACCCGGAGCAATCCACACCGTATCCCCTGGACGAATTTCGCGAACCGGCTGCCCCCACTCCTGCACATAACCGGCACCTGCGGTGACGATCAACGTCTGCCCCAACGGATGGGTGTGCCACGCTGTGCGCGCACCCGGTTCGAACGTCACCGTGGCGCCACTGACCCGCGCCTGATCCGAACCTTTGAACGGCGCGTCGACCCGCACAATTCCGGTGAACCAATCCGCCGGGCCGCGGACTGAAGGTTGTGATCCATTGGGCGTGACGGTCACTCGCGGCGCTTCATTGGCCTGAACATCGCCAGCCAGCAAGGAAAGGGTCAGCGCAGAAGCAGCAATCGGGTTCATGGCGATATCTCCAAAAGTGATGCCTGAACTTTACCGACCATGACTCTTCAGATAATCGACTAGAATTCGAAAAAACTTATGCAGGAAACTCATTAATGCTTCGGGAAAACGCCAGTGACCTGCTCGCCTTCCTCGCCGTGGCGCGTGAGCGCAGCTTCACCAAAGCCGCCGCCAAACTCGGCGTCTCGCAATCGGCGCTCAGCCATACCATCCGCGCCCTCGAAGCACGCCTCGGCCTGCGCCTGCTGACCCGCACCACCCGTAGCGTTTCCCCCACCGAGGCCGGTGAGCACCTGCTGCAAACCGTCGGCCCACGCTTCGAAGAGATCGAGCAGGAGCTGGCGGCCCTGAGCAATTTGCGCGAAACCCCGGCGGGCAAAATCCGCATCAGCGCGACTGACCATTCGCTGGACTGGCTGCTGCGCCCGGTGCTCAAGGAGTTTTTACCGAAGTACCCGGACATCGCCGTCGAAGTCTGTTGCGATTACGGTTTCGTCGACATCGCAGGCCAAGGCTTCGATGCCGGTATACGTCTGGGCGAAGACGTTGCCCAAGGCATGATCGCCACCCGCATCGGCCCGGACATGCGCATGGCCGTGGTCGGTTCGCCCGCCTACTTCGCCAGGCATCCGGCCCCACAAACTCCCCGCGATCTGACCGAACACGCCTGCAACAATCTGCGCCTGCCCACCAACGGCGGGCTGTACACCTGGGAATTTGAAAAGGATGGTGAAAGCCTCAAGGTGCGGGTTTCCGGCCAGATCACCCTGAACGGTGTCTACCCGTTGCTCGACGCCGCACTGGACGGCTTCGGCCTGAGCTATATCCCGGAAAACATCGTCGCGCCGTATCTGGCGGAGGGTCGGCTGGTGCAGGTGATGGAAGACTGGTGCCCGACATTTGCCGGTTATCACCTCTACTACCCGAGCCGACGCCAGGCGGCGCCGGCATTTGCGCTGTTGCTGGAGGCGTTGCGTTATCGCGGTTGAAATCGGCCTAGCCCACTAACGCAATCAACTGATGACGCTGCGCATCCGTCAACATCGGCCCGAACCCTGCCTTGACGTTATCGGCCATATACCGTGGATTACCGGTACCCGGAATCACACAAGTAACGGCCGGGTGCGCCAGCAGAAACTTCAGCGCCAGTTGCGGCCAACTGTTGACCTGCACGTCCGACACCCACGCCGGCAGCGGTTTGCCTTTGAGCCGGGCGAGCAAGCCACCGCCGCCGAATGGCCGGTTACAGATCACCGCGACACCGCGCTCACGGCATAGCGGCAGAATGCGTTTTTCCACGCCACGGTCATCAAGGGCGTAGTTGATCTGCAGGAAATCCAGTTGTTCAGTCTTCAGCACCGCTTCAACTTCTTCGTACGCCGAGGGCGTGTAATGGGTGATGCCGATGTAGCGAATGCGCCCTTGTTCCTTCCATTCCCGCAGCGTCGGCAAGTGGATTTGCCAGTCGAGCAGGTTGTGGATCTGCATCAGGTCGATGCGCTCGGCGCGCAGCAGGCTGAATGACTGCTCCATCTGCGCGATGCCCTCCTTACGTCCGCGCGTCCATACCTTGGTAGCCAGAAACGCCGGTGAGCGCGGTTCGTGGATCGACAGCAGTTCACCGGTGGTTTCTTCGGCGCGGCCATACATCGGCGAGCTGTCGACCACAGTGCCACCCTTGGCGAACAGTTCGTCGAGCACCGCTGGCAGTTGCTTATAAGCCGGATCGCCAGGGGCGACGTCAAAGCCGCGATACGTGCCCAGCCCCACCATGGGCAGTGGCTCGGCGCTTGATGGGATGACACGAGTCTGCATGGCTTGGCCTCCGGTAGCGGCGGACGATGTGGCAGTGGCCAGCGCCCGATCAAAGGTGAAGACCGCCGACACCCCGGCAGCCAGCGTGATCAATCGGCGACGGGAGTAACCCTCAGTGTGGCTCATGCTGGTTCCCCTGCTCCGCGGATCTGTTGCACGTTGTGTTCGAACGCTGGCCGCGTGAAGCGCTGGACTACACTGCGACAACGAACCCGCACACCCCGTTAAAAGTAGCCGAATGTCCCGAACCCTGATGTCACTCGTCGCATTGATCGTCGCCGTTTACCTGGCGCTGTGCGCGGCACTGTTCTTTTTTCAGCGCTCGTTGATCTGGTTTCCGCAGCCCAGTGCGGTCAGTACCACCGATTCACGGCTGAAACTGTCGATGCCGGATGCCGATATCTGGGTCAACACCCGCGAGCGCGACGGGCCGCGGGCGCTGATCTATTTCGGCGGCAACGCCGAGGACGTGTCGCGCAACCTGCCGGAGTTTGCCCAAGCGTTTCCTGATTACGCGCTGTACCTGCTGAACTACCGGGGGTTTGCCGGCAGCGGCGGTTCGCCCTCCGAGGAAGCCATTGCCGAGGATGCGCTGGCGCTGTTCGATCAGGTATCTGCCAGTCATCCGCAGATTGCCGTGGTCGGGCGCAGTCTGGGATCGGGCGTCGCGGTGCGTCTGGCCAGTCAACGGCCGGTGCAGCAGTTGATTCTGGTAACGCCCTACAACAGTCTCGAAGAAATCGCCGCGCGGCAATATCCATGGGTGCCGGTGAAGTGGTTGCTCAAGGATCGCTTTGAGTCGGGCAAGTACGCCGCGCATATCCGCGTGCCGACGTTGCTGCTGGCGGCCAGTGATGACGAGGTGATTCCCCGGGCCAGTACCGAGCAGTTGCTGGGCAATTTTCCCAAGGGGGTGGCCGTGCTCAAGGTGGTGCCGGATTCGGGTCATAACTCGATTTCCGAGCGCAGGCAGTATCTGCAGTGGATGGCGGACAGGTTGAATCGTTGAGACCACTGCACGGCAACCCTGTAGGAGCTGCGGCACGCTGCGATCTTTTGATCTTGATCTTAAAAAACAGGATCAAAAGATCGCAGCCTCGTTTCACTCGACAGCTCCTACAGGATTTTGTGTGAGCCGTTGTTCGCGAAGACGCTACCTACTGAACCAAGTCAAAAAACCCCAGTCCTATTCGCGCCGCGTTCTGCGACCAACCCACTCAAGCACCGTCCCTCTCCAGAGCTGCCCGTCCCATGCGCCACGCCGTCCGTTCGTCTCGCTTCGTTTCGCTGTGCCTGCTGATCCTTTCGCCCCTGCTCGCCGAAACTGCCCATGCCGGCGCCGAGCGCCAATTGGTGGCGGCCATCAACGACTACCGTGCCCACCCGCAACGCTGCGATCGGCGTCCCGCGCAACGGCTGGCACCGTTGGCGTTGAAGTCGAACCTGGCCTTGCCGGTCGGCTACCGATATGGCGGCGGCTTGCGTGAAGCGTTGAAGTCTTCCGGGTACTCGGCTGTGGCGGTGCGCAGCATTCGCATTGTCGGGGCGCAGGATGCCGAAGAAGCGTTCGACAGGCTGCAAAGCGACTACTGCGGCGCGTTGCTGGACACTCAATACGCCGACATCGGCATCAGCCGTGCGCGCAGCGAATGGCAAGTGGTGTTGGCGCGGCCGGTGCTCGACAGCCGTGTCGGCGATAACCGCAGCGTCGGCAAAGCCCTGCTGGCCGAAGTCAACGCCGCCCGCGCCCGCCCAAGAATGTGTGGACGCCAGCGCTTCGCCGCTGCCCGGCCCTTGAGCTGGAATGCCGCCCTCGGCGCCGCTGCCCAAGGGCACAGCAAGGCCATGGCCTACGGCAACTATTTCGCCCATCGCGATCCGGACGGTGACCTGCCTGCCGATCGCGCCCGCGCCGCCGGCTATCGAGGTCGGCAAATTGGTGAAAACATCGCAGCCGGACAGAGTTCACCGGGCAAAGCCATGGCCGGATGGCTGGCAAGCCCTGGCCATTGCGCCAACCTGATGAGCCCGATTTTTACCCAAGTCGGCGCCGGCTTCGCCAGTGAAGCGCGTAGTGATGAAGGGGTTTACTGGACGATGCTGTTTGGTGCGCCTTGATCGAAGTCATCACGTTGATGAACGACGTTGCACACTCCTGAATTGCCTTGCAGGGACGGCAACGTCGCACCTCTTCATGAAAGAAATCAGGCCGCGCGTTGCCCTCCCGCCACAGCCGCCGAAGCCGCTAGCATCGCGCGCAACAACACCGCACACCCCGCTGCCAGATCATCCGGCGCGGCGTTTTCGATTTCGTTGTGGCTGATCCCTCCTTCGCACGGCACGAAGATCATTCCGGCCGGGCCGAGTTCGGCGAGGAAGATTGCGTCGTGACCGGCGCCGCTGACGATGTCCATGTGCGACAGGCCCAGGCCTTTGGCGGCGCCACGCACAGCGTCCACGCAGCCCTTTTCGAAATACAGCGGTGGGAAGTCGGCCGTCGGCGTCAGTTCATAGGTCAGGCCATGTTCTTCGCAAGTCGCGTCGATGACCTGTTTCACTTCGGCGATCATCGAGTCCAGGCGTGCCGGTTCAAGATGCCGGAAGTCGAGGGTCATGCGCACCTCGCCGGGGATGACGTTGCGCGAGCCGGGATAGGCTTGCAGGCAACCGACGGTGCCGCAGGCATGGGGCTGATGGCCAAGGGCGGCGCGGTTGACCGCACCGACGATGACCGAGGCGCCGACCAGGGCATCTTTGCGCAAGTGCATCGGGGTCGGGCCGGCATGGGCTTCGACGCCGCGCAGCTTGAGGTCGAACCACTTCTGCCCCAATGCGCCGAGCACCACGCCGATGGTTTTCTGTTCGTCTTCGAGGATCGGGCCTTGCTCGATGTGCGCCTCGAAATAAGCGCCGACCTTGTGCCCGCTAACCTTGCGCGGGCCGGCATAGCCGATGGCATTGAGCGCTTCGCCAACGGTGACGCCATCGGCATCGACTTTGGCCAGCGTTTCTTCGAGGGTGAATTTTTCCGCGAACACGCCGGAGCCCATCATGCACGGGGCGAAGCGCGAGCCTTCTTCGTTGGTCCACACCACCACTTCCAGCGGTGCTTCGGTTTCCACGCCGAGGTCATTGAGGGTACGCAGCACTTCGACGCCGGCCAGTACGCCGAAGCAGCCGTCGAATTTGCCGCCGGTGGGTTGGGTGTCGATGTGGCTGCCGGTCATCACCGGCGGCAGGTTCGGATTACGCCCAGGCCGGCGGGCGAAGATGTTGCCGACTTCATCGATCGTGACGCTGCATCCGGCGTCCTTGCACCATTGCACGAACAGGTCGCGGGCCTGGCGGTCGAGGTCGGTCAGGGCCAGGCGACAGACCCCGCCCTTGACCGTAGCGCCGAGTTTGGCCAGTTCCATCAGCGACGCCCAGAGGCGGTCGCGGTTGATGTGCTGATGGGTCGATTGCAGAACGTCTACGGCTGCGTTCATGGGGATCTCCTCAGTGTTGATGCCGATCGTTCCCACGCTCTGCGTGGGAACTCATCCATGGACGCTCTGCGTCCGCTGTTGGGACGCAGAGCGTCCCGGGCTGCATTCCCACGCAGAGCGTGGGAACGATCATTACGAAGGCGCTTTAGCCATCGCCGGGTTACCGCGCATCACGCATAACCCGTAATAAATAATTCCGCCCAGCGCCGAGCCGGTAAACCAGCCGTAGCTGTAGAACCAGCTGAACGCATCGCTTCCAAGCGACAGCAAGGTCAACACCACCGGAACGCCGAACGCGAGAAAACCGGCCCAGTTCCACGCCGGATACACGTCGTCGCGGTACAACCCGGCCAGATCCAGTTGCTGTTTCTTGATCAGGAAATAGTCGACCACCATGATCCCGGCAATCGGCCCGAGCAGACTCGAATAGCCCAGCAGCCAATTCGAATACACGGTTTCCAGACTCACATCGGAGACGATCAGCCCGAGCTTTTTCAGTAGCTCATGCCCCATCAACACCAACCCGACAACGCCGGTCAGCAGCACGGCTTTGGTGCGGTTGATGACCTTGGGCGCGATGTTCTGGAAGTCGTTGGTCGGCGAGACAATGTTGGCGGCGGTGTTGGTCGACAGCGTGGCGATGATGATCAGCGCCATGGCCACCGCGACCCACACCGGGCTCTGAATGTGGCCGATCAGGCTGACCGGATCAGAGACGGTTACGCCCACCAGTTTCACTGACGCTGCGGTCATGATCACGCCGAGGGAGGCGAACAGGAACATGGTCAGCGGCAGGCCGAAGATCTGCCCGAGGATTTGATCCTTCTGGCTTTTGGCGTAGCGACTGAAGTCGGGAATGTTCAGCGACAGCGTGGCCCAGAAGCCGACCATCGCCGTCAGCCCGGCAGCGAAGTAACTGACCACGCTGGCGCCTTCAGGACGTTTCGGCGGGATCGCCAACAACTCGGTCATCGACACATTGGGCATCGCCCACACCAGCAGGCCGATGCCGACTGCCACCAGCAACGGCGCGGACAGGGTTTCGAGCCACTTGATCGACTCGGCGCCGCGAATCACCACCCACAGGTTCAACGCCCAGAAGATCATGAAGCCGATCACCTCCCCGGTCCCGCCGAGGGATTTCCAGCCCTCGAACACCGAGCCGAGAAACAGGTGAATCGCCAGCCCGCCAAACATGGTCTGAATGCCGAACCAGCCACACGCCACCAGCGCGCGAATCAGGCACGGCACGTTGGAACCGAGAATGCCGAACGATGAGCGCAGCAGAACCGGGAACGGAATGCCGTATTTGGTGCCGGGAAAGGCGTTGAGCGTCAGGGGGATGAGCACAATGAGGTTGGCAAACAGAATCGCCAGCAGCGCCTCGCCGACGGTCAGGCCGAAGTAGGCTGTCAGCACGCCGCCGAGGGTGTAGGTCGGCACGCAGATCGACATGCCGACCCACAGCGCGGTGATGTGCCATTTGTTCCAGGTTCGTTCGCGCACCTTGGTCGGTGCCATGTCATGGTTGTAACGGGGACTGTCGAGGACGTCGCTGCCGGCTTCAAGCTCAAACAAGCCGTCGCGCTCGGTCACTTGCGATCTGATCTGTTGCATGGCCGCTCCACTGTTCTTCTGATTATTTTTTTGCTCATCAGGCGGCTGCACATAACGGTGCGAGCCGGACGATGGCCGGAGGAACTGACAACTTTCATGCCCCGGCCATGGTGTCAGCGGCGGCATCAATAAACGTGCCGGGTGCCGCGCTGAACGCTTGGGCCGTGCATTAAACGCTTTGCAACTTTCTGATATTTATCAGTTTTAATTATTGACCGGGTGAGTCTTCGAAAACTTGTCTGAACGCTCAGGCTTAACGCCGGGCAAGTTGTCCGAACTGTCAGGACTCAAACTGGTGCACTGCACTTTTTTTCTTCCTTGGCGATCGACCGCAGCTCAACTTCAAGCGGCTGATTTCACATAGGAAATCTTGCTCATATTTCCATCCTGTCAAGTGCGTCAAAATGGTGAGCAGCCTCACCATTTTGGTGATTTTCCATTTTTATCGTTGTTTTTCAATAACTTAAAACAGTCATAAGCTTATAAAAAATAATCTTGATCTATTGCAAAACTGCGACTAGTTTCTATTCCTGACAGCGCTGACAGGAATACGCCCTTCACCGCCGTACATCAATAAAACATTTAGAACCGACACCAGTCGGTCATGCCTGCGAGGAACTCGGAATGTCTCTGTTGATCCGTGGCGCCACCGTTATTACCCATGATGAAAGTTATCGCGCCGACGTCTATTGCGCCGACGGCGTGATCAAAGCCATTGGTGAAAACCTCGATATTCCCGCCGGTGCCGAAGTGCTCGACGGCAGCGGTCAATACCTGATGCCTGGCGGCATCGATCCACACACTCACATGCAACTCCCGTTCATGGGCACCGTGGCCAGCGAAGACTTCTTCAGCGGCACCGCTGCGGGTCTGGCCGGGGGCACCACATCGATCATCGACTTTGTGATTCCCAATCCGCAGCAGTCGTTGATGGAAGCGTTTCATCAGTGGCGCGGCTGGGCGGAGAAATCCGCATCGGACTATGGCTTTCACGTCGCGATCACCTGGTGGAGCGAACAGGTGCGCGAGGAAATGGCCGAGCTGGTCAGCCATCACGGGATCAACAGCTTCAAGCATTTCATGGCCTACAAAAATGCGATCATGGCCGCCGATGACACGCTGGTAGCGAGCTTCGAGCGTTGTCTGGAACTCGGTGCCGTACCAACGGTGCATGCGGAAAACGGCGAGCTGGTTTATCACCTGCAACGCAAATTGATGGCCCAGGGCATCACCGGGCCGGAAGCGCATCCGCTGTCGCGTCCTTCGCAGGTTGAAGGTGAAGCGGCGAGCCGGGCCATTCGTATCGCCGAAACCATTGGCACGCCGCTGTACCTGGTACACGTCTCGACCAAGGAAGCTCTCGACGAAATCACCTACGCACGCAGCAAGGGTCAACCGGTTTACGGCGAAGTCCTGGCCGGGCATCTGCTGCTCGATGACAGCGTCTACCAACACCCGGACTGGCAGACCGCCGCCGGTTACGTGATGAGCCCGCCGTTCCGCCCGCGCGGGCATCAGGAAGCGCTGTGGCACGGTTTGCAAAACGGCAATCTGCACACCACCGCGACCGATCACTGCTGCTTCTGCGCGGAACAAAAAGCCGCCGGGCGCGACGACTTCAGCAAGATTCCCAACGGCACCGCCGGCATCGAAGACCGCATGGCGGTGCTGTGGGATGAAGGCGTCAACAGCGGCCGCTTTTCGATGCAGGACTTCGTCGCCCTCACCTCCACCAACACCGCGAAGATCTTCAACCTCTATCCGCGCAAAGGTGCGATCCGGGTCGGCGCCGATGCCGATCTGGTGCTGTGGGACCCGCAAGGCACCCGCACGATTTCCGCCAAGACCCACCATCAGCAGGTGGACTTCAACATCTTCGAAGGCAAGACCGTGCGCGGCGTGCCGAGCCACACCGTCAGCCAGGGCCGCGTGGTCTGGGCCAATGGCGACCTGCGTGCCGAGCGCGGGGCCGGACGCTACATCGAACGGCCGGCGTATCCGGCGGTGTTTGATTTGCTGAGCAAGCGGGCTGAGTTGCACAAGCCTACTGCTGTGAAACGCTGAAATCCCGGCCTTTGGCCTTCGCGAGCAGGCTCGCTCCCACATTTGAAATGCATTCCCCTGTGGGAGCGAGCCTGCTCGCGAAGAGGCCCTCCCTAACGACACAAAAACCACTGCCCATCAGAGGCAGAGCACCTCAATAACCGTGAGGCAAAAAACCGTGATCGAGACCCTGAACCATCTCCCGCATCCGCACGAAAGCGCGGCCGCCCTCGCCGGCCATTTCACCGATCTGGCACCGCCGCTCAACGCTCGGCAGGCGCATCTGGAAGCCTCGCGCTGCCTGTATTGCTACGACGCGCCGTGCGTCAATGCGTGCCCGAGCGAGATCGACATCCCTTCGTTCATCCGCAATATCCATCAGGACAACGTGCCCGGTGCTGCGCAGAAAATCCTTTCGGCGAACATCCTTGGCGGCAGTTGCGCGCGAGTCTGTCCCACTGAAATCCTTTGCCAGCAAGCCTGCGTGCGCAACAACGCCCAGGAATGCGCGCCAGTGCTGATCGGCCTGTTGCAGCGCTACGCCGTGGACAACGCGAATTTCACTGAACACCCATTCCAGCGCGCCGCTAACACTGGCAAACGCATCGCCGTGGTCGGCGCCGGGCCGGCGGGTTTGTCCTGCGCTCACCGCAGCGCCATGCACGGGCATGACGTGGTGATTTTCGAAGCGCGGGAGAAGGCTGGCGGCCTGAATGAATACGGGATCGCCAAGTACAAACTGGTCGACGACTACGCGCAGAAGGAGCTGGATTTTCTCCTGCAAATCGGCGGTATCGAAATCCGTCACGGACACAAACTCGGCGACAACCTGACCCTCAGCGAATTGCATCAGCAGTTCGACGCCGTGTTCCTCGGCCTCGGTCTCAACGCCAGCAAGCAACTTGGTCTGGCTCACGAAGACGCTCCCGGACTGCTCGCCGCCACTGACTACATCCGCGAACTGCGCCAGGCCGATGACCTGACGCAACTGCCACTGGCCGAGCGCTGCATCGTCCTCGGCGCCGGCAACACCGCGATCGACATGGCCGTGCAAATGGCGCGCCTGGGGGCCCGCGATGTCAATCTGGTGTATCGCCGTGGTGTCACGGACATGGGCGCTACCGGCCACGAACAAGACATCGCCAAGGCCAATCAGGTACGCCTGTTGACCTGGGCACAACCGGAGGAGGTTTTGCTCGACGAACAGGGCAAGGTCCGCGGCATGCGTTTCGCCCGTACCGATCTGGTCGACGGTCGCCTGCAAACCACCGGGGAAACCTTCGAGCTGGCTGCTGATGCGATCTTCAAAGCCATCGGCCAGGCCTTCGACGGCAGCGCTCTCGCCGACCCGTTGGCGCGTGAACTCAAGCGTCAGGGCGAGCGAATTCAGGTCGACGAAAATCTGCGCACGAGCATCCCCGGTGTGTACGCCGGCGGTGATTGCACCAGCCTCGATCAGGACCTCACCGTGCAAGCGGTGCAGCACGGCAAACTGGCCGCCGAGGCCATCAACGCTCAACTGATGCTCAACGTGGAGGCTGCGTAAATGGCCGATCTCTCGATAGTCTTCGCCGGCATCAAAGCGCCCAATCCGTTCTGGCTGGCCTCCGCGCCGCCGACCGACAAAGCCTACAACGTGGTTCGTGCCTTCGAGGCCGGCTGGGGTGGCGTGGTCTGGAAAACCCTGGGTGAAGACCCGGCGGCGGTCAACGTCTCTTCGCGCTACTCGGCGCACTACGGTAACAACCGAGAAGTGCTGGGCATCAACAACATCGAGCTGATCACCGACCGCTCGCTGGAGATCAACCTGCGTGAAATCACCCAGGTGAAAAAGGACTGGCCGGATCGCGCCCTCATCGTTTCACTGATGGTGCCGTGCGTCGAAGAGTCGTGGAAACACATCCTGCCGCTGGTGGAAGCCACCGGTGCCGATGGCATCGAACTGAATTTCGGCTGCCCCCACGGCATGCCCGAACGCGGCATGGGCGCGGCGGTCGGTCAGGTGCCGGAGTACGTCGAGCAAGTGACGCGCTGGTGCAAGACCTACTGCTCGCTGCCAGTGATCGTCAAACTGACGCCGAACATCACCGACATCCGCGTCGCCACCCGCGCCGCGCATCGGGGTGGCGCCGATGCGGTGTCGCTGATCAACACCATCAACTCGATCACCAGCGTCGACCTGGAACACATGGTCGCCCTGCCCACCGTCGGCAGCAAAAGCACCCACGGCGGTTACTGCGGTTCAGCGGTCAAACCGATTGCGCTGAACATGGTCGCGGAAATCGCTCGTGATCCGCAGACCCAAGGTTTACCGATCTGCGGGATCGGCGGCATCGGCAGTTGGCGCGATGCGGCGGAATTCATGGCACTGGGCAGCGGCGCGGTGCAGGTGTGCACGGCGGCGATGCTGCATGGCTTCCGTATTGTCGAGGAGATGAAGGATGGCCTGTCACGCTGGATGGACAGTCAGGGCTACGCCAACATTGCCGAGTTTTCCGGACGCGCCGTGGGCAACACCACGGACTGGAAGTATCTGGATATCAACTATCAGGTGATCGCGAAGATTGATCAGGAGGCGTGCATCGGTTGCGGGCGTTGCCACATTGCCTGCGAAGACACTTCACATCAGGCGATCAGTAGCCTGAAGCAAGCAGACGGGACGCATAAATACGAAGTGATCGATGACGAGTGTGTGGGCTGCAATTTGTGTCAGATCACCTGTCCGGTGGCTGATTGCATCGAGATGGTGCCGATGGAGACGGGCAAGCCGTTTCTGGATTGGAATCATGATCCGAGGAATCCCTACCATGTAGCTCTCTGACTGATCGTTCCCACGCTTTGCGTGGGAACGATCAGGGGAAAGGCTTATGGCTCTAACCCGATCCCGCGCAAAATCACACTGGTCACCGTCTGCACCGCCCGCTCGAACTGCATGTCCGACAGCGGCTGGTGATCATTCAAGATATTCACCTGATGATCGAAGTCGGCGTAGTGCTGGGTCGAGGCCCAGATCATGTATAGCAGGCTCGACGGTTCCACCGGCAGGATGCGCTTGTCCTCGACCCACTGGCGGATCTTCGCTTCTTTCATCTTCGCCCAGTCATACAGGCTGGCATCCAGCGCCTCGCCGAGGGTAGGCGCGCCATGAATGATTTCATTGGCCCAGACTTTCGAGCCGTAAGGTCGGCTGCGCGAGTGGTTCATCTTGGCGCGGATGTAGCTGCTCAGCACCACACGCGGATCGTCGAACATCTCGAAGCACAGCGCGTCCTGTTTCCACACTTCCAGCAGATCGAACAGCACCGCGCTGTACAGCTCGCTCTTGGTTGAAAAGTAGTAATGCAGGTTGGAGCGCGGCAGTTGCACTTCGGCGGCGATGTCGGCCATGGCGGTGCTGCCGAAGCCTTTTTCGGCGAAAACCTTTTCCGCGGCGAGGAGGATTTTTTCGACGTTACTGCGACGAATCTCGATCTTGTGATTGCCCATGTGGGCTCCCTGACAACAACGTTGCGCAAGACTAGCATCCGCTCTGCCACCGGGGCGACCGCTGAAAACAAAACATCGTACCGGCAAGGACGGATGGCTAAACTGGCGGCTTCTTCGATTCTGCCTCAGAGGTACCCGCGATGCTGTTCAAGAATGTCCTGACCACCACTGCCCTGCTCGCCTCGCTGTTGGCCGCATCCTCGGCATTTGCCCACGCCCACCTGAAAAGCCAGACCCCGGCGGCCGACAGCTCCGTCACGGCACCGGCGGATCTGCGCCTGACCTTCTCCGAAGGCGTTGAAGCAACCTTCACCAAAGTCACCCTGACCAAGGATGGCGCGCCAGTCACAGTCAAACCGCTGACCACCGAAGGCAAAGACAAGAAAACCCTGATCGTCACCCCCGCCGCACCGCTGACTGCCGGCGAATACAAAGTCGAATGGCACGCCGTGTCGGTCGACACACATAAAAGCGAAGGCGCCTACCAATTCAAGGTTGGCCAGTAATTCATGAGCGAAGCGCTGGTGCTGTGCCGGTTCCTGCATTTCACCGTGGTGTTGATGCTGTTCGGGGTGTGGTTGTTCAGGCCATTGCTGCTCAAGGGTGGAGCGCCAGCGCTGGACGTTGGTATTTCGCGGCTGGCACCTTGGCTTGCTGCCGTTGCGCTGGCCAGTGGCATGGCCTGGGCGTTGCTTATCACCGCGAGCATGGCCGGTTCGGCGGCGGCAGCTTTTGATCCGGACACGGTTGCACTGGTGTTGGGCAATACCTTTTTTGGTCAGGTCTGGCGCTGGCACCTGTTGATCAACGCAGTGTTGCTGGCGTTGCTGTTTACGCCATGGCGTTCGAACCTGCCGTTGCGCCTGGGCTTGAGCGCGCTGCTGTTGGCGACACTGGCGCCGGTCGGACATGGCGCGATGCTTGATGGTCTCAGCGGCCAACTGTTGATTCTCAACCAGATCATCCACCTGACCTGCGTGGCGGCGTGGCTTGGCGGGTTGTTGCTGCTGATGATGATTTTGCGCCGGCCCAGTGAACCGATGCGCAAGATTCTGCGACGCTTCAGCGGGATCGGATATGCGCTGGTTGCAGGCCTGCTGATCACCGGGTTGCTCAACGTTCGCGTGCTGACCGGCCAGTGGTGGCCGACACCGCTATTCACGGGGTTTGCGCTGATTCTGTTGATCAAGGCGATGATCGTGCTGGGGATGCTCGGGCTGGCGCTGTTCAATCGTATGCGGATCGACGACTGCGAACAGCGGATGGCCGCGCTCAGGCGCAGTGTGGTGCTGGAGTGGTTGCTGGGGATTGGTGCTGTCGCGGCTGTGTCGCTGCTCGGCACCCTGCCCCCGATGATCACAGCCTGAAAAGCAAAAAAACTTAATGTGGCTGCGTATCGCCTGCCGCCGTATCGATACTCACCACCACCGACATCCCCGGCCGTAGTCGTTCCTCTTCCTGCTGGCCCTCATCAATGGTGATCCGCACCGGCACCCGCTGGGCGATTTTGACGAAGTTGCCGGTGGCGTTGTCCGCCTGCAACAGGGCAAATTCAGAGCCGGTGCCCGGCGAAATATGCTGCACATGCCCGGTGAATTTACGGTGGTTCAACGCATCAACGGTGAAGCGCACCGGTTGCCCGACCCGCACGTTGTCCATTTGGGTTTCCTTCATGTTGGCGATCACCCATTTCTGGTTTGGCACCAACGCCATCAGCTGCGCCCCGGAATTAACGTAGGCACCGAGGCGCACGCCGATCTGCCCGAGCTGGCCGTCGCGCGGGGCGACGATGCGTGTGTTCGACAGGTCGATGCGCGCCAGTTGCACTGCCGCTTCGGCGCTGGCCACCGCCGCTTCCAGCGAACCGCGATTGACGATCACTGTTTGCAGATCCTGCCGAGCGATTTCCAGATTGGCCTTGGCTTGCGCTACCGCAGCAACGCCTTGCGCATTGGCCGCCAGCGCCACGTCCATCTCACGTTTGGACACCGAGCCGTCACGCACCAGCTCCTTGTTACGCCGCAAGTCCGCCTCGCTTTTACGCAACTGCGCTTCGCTGTCGGCCACCACCGCCTGACGCAATTTGATCGTCGCTTCAGCGCTGTTACGTTGTTGCACCACGTTGGCCAGGGAGGCTTTCTGCACCGCCAGTTGCGCCAGTGATTGATCGAGGCGCTGCTGATAGATGCGGTCGTCCAGACGCACCAGCAAATCGCCGGCCTTCACAAACTGGAAATCCTGCACCGGCACTTCATAGACATAACCTGCAAGCTGCGGGCCGATGATCGTCACCTGCCCGCGCACCAAGGCGTTTTCGGTGGTCTCGACCGCGCTGCTGAACGGCGGCAGTTGCCAGGCGTAGAGCACGATCAGCACACCGACGATGGCAATCGCGGCAAAACCCAGCGACGAGATAATTCGCACCCGCAGCGAGCGCGGCTCGGTGTTCGGCGATGACGGCGGCGCGACACCCTCGGGCGTGGCGGCGATGGCGTTGGTGGTGGTCGTGGTCGGCTCGGTCATGAAGAAATGGCACCGCTATTAGTTACGGAAGGCTGAACGGGGGTAGCGGCGACGGCTTTGGTGGTGCTCATCAGCCACAGCGCACGAATGGAAATCCAGATCATGGTCAGCACCGCGATCACCGCGATGAGCATGAACACATCGTTATAGGCCAGCACATTGGCTTCGCGAGTCGCCGCGTTCGACAGACTGCGAATGCCCGCCAGATTGCGCAAGCTCGGGTCAGCCAGCAGCGAACCGTAAGCCGATCCACCACTCTGCACGCGCGCCGCCACCAGCGGATCGGACAACGTCAGGTGCTCGACGATATGGCTGGAATGAAACTTCTCACGCACGATCTGGAAGGTGCCGAGCAACGCCGAGCCGAGCAGTCCGCCGAGGTTATTGCAGATCCCGAACAGCACGGAAAAACTTACCAGATTGCGCGGATTGGTCAGCACGTTGCGCGTGCCCAGCACCATGGTTGGCCCAAGGAAGAACGTACTGCCGAACGCCAACAGGAACTGGCTGAAATACAGGTTTTCCGGGCGAGTCAGGTTGTTCGAATAACTGTCCATCACCGAGCCGGTCGCCATCAGCGCCAGCGAGATGATCAACGGCAGGAGCAAGTGTTTCGGGTCGATGGTCAGCGCACTGGTGAGCAGGCCGGCGACGCTGCCGATCATCATCACCACGTACAGGCTGTGCAACTGCTGATTGCTCATGTTGAGGTACTGCATGAAACCCACGGCGCCGGTGGATTGTTCGGACGTGACCATGCGAATCAGCACCACCGCCAACGCCAGACGAATCATCACACCACTGCCGAGCCAGCGGGTCATCAGCAGCGGGTTGCTGCGATTATGTTCGATGGCGAGTCCGGCAAGAATCAACACAATCGAGGCGGCCAGCGCGACACCGATCCAGTCTTGCTCAAACCACCAATCGATGCGCCCCAACGACAGCACCGCACAGAGCAAAGCCACGCCGCTGGCGAGAATGGCAAAGGTCAGGAAATCGAGTTTTTCGAAGGTTTTGAAACGGTCGCCGGGCGGCAACTTGAGCAGCAACACGCAACCCAGCGACAGCAGCGCCATGCCCAATTCGAACAGATACAAACCGCGCCATTCGGCGATCTGCAGCAAGTCCTCGGAGAACAAACGCGCCAGTGGCAAAGCCAGTTGCGAAGCACCCAGACCCAGCACCAGCGCCTTCATCCGCCACTTGGCCGGGAACGCCTGCACCATGTAATACAAGCCCAGTGAACTGAGCGCCGCGCCGACCATACCGTGCGCCGCCCGCACGGCAATCGCCGAGTTCAGGTCGTTGACGAACAAATGGCCGAAGGTCACCAGCGCATACAGCACCAGAAACACCTCGGTGAATGCGCGTAAACCGAACTGTTGGCGGAACTTCACCAGCAGCAGGTTCATCGACACATTGGTCATCACGTATGCCGCCGGCAGCCAGGCCATTTCCGCCGTGGTCGCGCCGATCGCGCCTTGCAGATAAATCAGGTTGGCGACCACCAGCGAATTACCCAACCCACCGGTCAACGCCACCAGCAACCCGACCAGCGCATAGGCCAGGCGCTTGGGGTTGGAATGCAGCGGCGTCGAGGGGGAACCGGGCAGACTGGGCTTCTCGTGAGGCTGCCAGTCGCGCGGGGCGTATCGATCCATTAAAAGGCCTTGAGCTGGAAGTTGCTGAAGTTTGCCGCAAAACTGCCGGTAAACCCATATCCCTGTGGGAGCTGGCTTGCCAGCGATGAGGGCATTGAGGGCTGCCAGGCCCGCGAAGTCATCGTATAACTTCCAGTTGACATTCCCCGAAAGCTCCGTAAATATCGCCTCCGATGTTGTACGACAACGCACAACACTAATAAAAACAAGAACAATAAGGGAGCGTTACAGTGAGCACATTCGTCTGCAATTCCGTCCGCCATTCCCGCTTCTCAATCACCCGCCCATGCTCCACGCTAAGCCTGATCGGTTGCAGCAGCCTTGCACTCGCCTTGCCGATGAGCGCCGATGCCGAAGGCTTTCTCGAGGACAGCAAAGCCACGCTGAATCTGCGCAACGCCTACTTCAATCGCAACTTCGTCAACCCAGCCTACCCGCAGGGCAAAGCCGAAGAGTGGACGCAGAGCTTCATCCTCGATGCCAAATCCGGCTTCACCCAAGGCACCGTCGGTTTCGGTCTGGACATCCTGGGGCTGTATTCGCAAAAGCTCGATGGCGGCAAAGGCACCGGTGGCACGCAGTTGCTGCCGATCCACGATGACGGGCGGCCGGCCGACAATTTCGGACGCATGGGTGTGGCGCTGAAGGCCAAGGTTTCCAAGACAGAACTGAAGGTCGGCGAATGGATGCCAGTGCTGCCGATTTTGCGCTCGGACGATGGCCGCTCCCTGCCCCAGACCTTTCGTGGTGGGCAGATCACCTCCACCGAGATCAACGGCCTGAGTCTCTATGGCGGTCAGTTCCGCGGTAACAGCCCGCGCAACGACGCGAGCATGGAGGACATGTCGATGAACGGCCGCGGTGCGTTCACCTCGGATCGTTTTAATTTCGGTGGCGGCGAATACACCTTCAACGACAAGCGCACGATGATCGGCGTGTGGTACGCCGAACTCACCGACATCTACCAGCAGCAGTACTTCAATCTGAGCCACAGCCAACCGCTGGGCGACTGGACCCTGGGCGCCAACCTCGGCTTCTTCACCGGCAAGGAAGACGGCAGTGCCCAGGCCGGCGACCTCGACAACAAGACCGCGTTTGCCATGCTCTCGGCCAAGTACGGCGGCAACACCTTCTACGTCGGCCTGCAAAAACTCACCGGCGACAGCGCGTGGATGCGGGTCAACGGCACCAGCGGTGGCACCCTCGCCAACGACAGCTACAACGCCAGTTACGACAACGCCAAGGAGCGCTCCTGGCAGTTGCGCCACGATTACAACTTCGTCGCGCTTGGCATTCCCGGGCTGACCCTGATGAACCGCTACATCAGCGGCGATAACGTGCACACGGGAACAATCACAGACGGCAAGGAATGGGGCCGCGAATCTGAACTGGCCTACACCGTGCAAAGCGG
This sequence comes from Pseudomonas sp. LBUM1652, assembly GCF_059716105.1. Lineage (NCBI taxonomy): Bacteria > Pseudomonadati > Pseudomonadota > Gammaproteobacteria > Pseudomonadales > Pseudomonadaceae > Pseudomonas > Pseudomonas sp. LBUM1652. The sequence goes on from NZ_CP166804.1 coordinate 3,780,299, forward strand.
CGCGTTGAAAAACCTCAATGTGAAATGGCGTAACGCGACGATTCGCCGGGACTTCAGCACCAACGAGTTTGATGAGAACCGGATCTTTATCAGCTATCCGATTTCGTTGTTGTAACAGTTAGTACAAGCGCAAACCTCTGGCAAACCGATGACCTGTGGCGAGGGGATTTATCCCCGACGGGTTGCGCAGCAGCCCCCTTGGTTTTTCAGAAAAAACGCTGACGACTGCTGCGCAGCCGATCGGGGATAAATCCCCTCGCCACAGAAGCGCGCAGCAGGAGAATGGATCAGCCCTTCCGTCATTTACACCAAAAGTCGCGTTGACAAGATCCAGAAACCCTACCGATACTTCAGCTCAGTCATACGACAACCTACAACAAACCTAAAAACAAAACGTGTAAGGGATTGCCATGACGTCTACCTCTACTCCCCGCGCCCCGTTTAATCGACTGCTGCTTACCGGCGCCGCCGGTGGTTTGGGCAAAGTTCTGCGCGAACGCCTGCGCCCCTACGCCAACGTGCTGCGACTTTCAGACATCGCCGCCCTCACCCCGGCCATCGATGATCGCGAAGAAGTCGTCGTCTGCGACCTCGCCGACAAACAGGCCGTGCATCAACTGGTCGAAGGTGTCGATGCGATCCTGCATTTCGGCGGCGTATCCGTGGAGCGGCCGTTTGAAGAGATCCTCGGCGCCAACATCTGCGGCGTCTTCCACATCTATGAAGCCGCACGCCGCCATGGTGTGAAACGGGTGATCTTCGCCAGTTCCAACCATGTCATCGGCTTCTACAAACAGGACGAACAACTCGACGCCAGCTCCGCCCGCCGCCCCGACGGTTACTACGGTTTGTCCAAGTCCTACGGCGAAGACATGGCCAGTTTCTATTTCGATCGCTACGGCATCGAGACCGTCAGCATCCGCATCGGCTCTTCGTTCCCCGAACCGCAGAACCGCCGAATGATGCACACCTGGCTGAGCTTCGACGACCTCACCCAACTGCTCGAACGCTCCCTCTATACCCCAAACGTTGGCCACACCGTGGTCTACGGCATGTCCGACAACAAGGACGTGTGGTGGGACAACCGCTTCGCCAGCCACCTCGGGTTCGAAGCAAAGGACAGCTCAGAAGTGTTCCGCGAAAAAGTCGAAGCGCAGCCGATGCCGGCGGCCGATGACCCGGCGCGGATCTATCAGGGTGGTGCTTTCGTTGCGGCTGGTCCGTTCGGCGACTGACCGCTCTGCTGTCCACTTGATCCCCCTCCAATAAAAACCAAGGGAATGAGTATGCAAGCCGAATTGATCGTCGACGCCCGCAACGCGGTCGGTGAGAGCCCGGTCTGGGTCGCGCAGGAAAACGCCCTGTATTGGGTGGATATTCCCAATGGCGGCCTGCAACGCTGGAGCGCCGACACCGGCCATGTCCATGCCTGGAAAGCCCCTGAAATGCTCGCCTGCATTGCTCGCCACAGCCGTGGCGGCTGGATCGCCGGCATGGAAAGCGGTTTTTTCCATCTGCACCCGCACAACGATGGCAGCCTCGATACCGAACGGCTCGCACGGGTTGAACACCGCCGAGACGACATGCGCCTCAACGATGGCCGCTGCGATCGTCAGGGACGGTTCTGGGCCGGCAGCATGGTGCTGAACATGGGCCTGAATGCGCCCGAAGGCCGGCTCTATCGGTATAGCGCAGGTCAGTCGGGGCCGGTTGAAGCGCAACTCGACGGTTTCGTCGTGCCCAACGGCCTCGGCTTCAGTCCCGACGGCAAGACGATGTACCTGTCCGACTCGCACCCCAACGTGCAACTGATCTGGGCTTTCGACTACGACACCGCCAGCGGCACACCGTCCAACCGCCGCGTCCTCGTCGACATGAATCACTACTGCGGTCGCCCCGACGGTGCGGCCGTGGACGCCGACGGTTGCTACTGGATCTGCGCCAACGACGCCGGTCTCATCCACCGGTTCACCCCCGACGGACGACTCGACTACTCGCTGGCGGTGCCAGTGAAAAAACCGACCATGTGCGCCTTCGGCGGCAGTGCAATGGACACCCTGTTCGTCGCCTCGATTCGCCCCGGTGACGATCACGATCCGCAGTCTCTGGCCGGCGGCGTATTCGCGCTGACACCCGGCGTCAAAGGCCTGCCGGAACCCTTGTTTGACGATTTGCTTTAACCCGCCTCTGCTGCACCGCTGTGCCTTGAACACAAAAATAACAAGACTGGAGACACCCCCCATGGACTTCAAACGCACGTTGCTCGCCGCTGCACTCCCGCTGATGTTTACCTTCACCAGCGCCGCCCAGGCGCTGGAAATCAAGTTCGCCGATATCCACCCCGCCGGTTATCCGACCGTGGTTGCCGAGGAAAGCATGGGCAAAGCCCTGACCAAGGAAACCAATGGCGATCTCACCTTCAAGTATTTCCCCGGAGGCGTGCTCGGCTCGGAAAAAGAGGTGATTGAACAGGCACAGGTCGGCGCAATCCAGATGACCCGTGTCAGCCTGGGTATCGTCGGCCCGGTGGTGCCTGACGTGAACGTATTCAACATGCCATTCATCTTCCGCGACCAGGCGCACATGCGCGCGGTGATCGATGGCGAAGTCGGCGATGCGATTCTCGACCGGATCACCAACTCCGAATTCGGCCTGGTGGCCTTGGCGTGGATGGACGGTGGTACGCGCAACATCTACACCAAAAAACCAGTGCGCAAACTCGAAGACCTCAAGGGCATGAAGATCCGCGTGCAAGGCAACCCGATGTTCATCGAGACCATCAACGCCATGGGCGGCAACGGCATCGCCATGGACACCGGCGAAATCTTCAGCGCCCTGCAAACCGGCGTCATCGACGGCGCGGAGAACAACCCGCCGACCCTGCTGGAACACAACCACTTCCAGAACGCCAAATTCTATAGCCTGACCGGGCACCTGATCCTGCCCGAGCCGATCGTGATGTCGAAGATCACCTGGGAAAAACTCACCCCCGACCAACAGACGCTGGTGAAGAAAGCCGCCAAGGCTGCCCAGCTTGAAGAGCGCGCACTGTGGGATGCGAAATCCGCCAGCAGCGAAGAAAAACTCAAGGCCGCCGGCGTCGAATTCATCACCGTCGACAAGAAACCTTTCTACGAGGCCACCGCCTCAATCCGCGAGAAGTACGGCGCGCCCTACGCCGATCTGATCAAGCGCATCGAAGCCGTTCAGTAACCCTCCCTGCCCTCAACGAAAGGCCCGGCAGCACAGACCTCGCTGGATGTCTGTGCCTGCCCGGTTACGGTGGAACCCGATGAAGAATTTGCTGCTGAGCATCAATGACCGGATCTACATGGCCTGCATCTGGGTCGCCGGTCTGTCGGTGCTGACCATTTCCCTGATCATTCCCTGGGGCGTTTTCGCCCGTTACGTCCTCGGCACCGGTTCGAGCTGGCCGGAGCCCACCGCCATCCTGCTGATGATGGTCTTCACCTTCATCGGCGCCGCCGCCAGTTACCGCGCCGGTGCGCACATGGCCGTGGCGATGGTCACCGACCGTTTGCCACCCAACCTGCGAAAAACCATGAGCATCGTTTCGCAACTGCTGATGGCAACCATCTGCCTGTTCATGACCATCTGGGGCACCAAGCTGTGCCTGTCGACCTGGAACCAGTTCATGAGCGCCCTGCCCACTTTGCGCGTCGGCATCACCTACATGCCGATCCCGATTGGCGGCGCGTTGACGCTGATTTTCGTGCTGGAAAAACTCTTGCTCGGTGATCAGAGCAATCGCCGCGTGGTGCGGTTCGATCTGGTTGAAGAAAACGAAGGGGCTGCCTGATGGACGCTTTTATTCTGCTGGGCAGTTTTATCGCATTGATCCTGATCGGCATGCCGGTCGCCTACGCCCTCGGCCTGTCGGCGCTGATCGGCGCGTGGTGGATCGACATCCCGTTCCAGGCCTTGATGATTCAGGTGGCCGGTGGGGTGAACAAGTTTTCGCTGCTGGCGATTCCGTTCTTCGTATTGGCCGGGGCGATCATGGCCGAAGGCGGCATGTCGCGCAGGCTGGTGGCGTTCGCCGGAGTGCTGGTGGGGTTTGTGCGCGGTGGCCTGTCGCTGGTCAACATCATGGCCTCGACGTTTTTCGGCGCGATTTCCGGTTCCTCGGTGGCGGACACCGCCTCGGTCGGTTCGGTACTGATCCCGGAAATGGAACGCAAAGGCTATCCACGGGACTTCTCCACGGCGGTAACCGTCAGCGGTTCGGTACAAGCGCTGCTGACGCCGCCGAGCCACAACTCGGTGCTCTACTCGCTGGCGGCCGGCGGCACGGTATCGATTGCTTCGCTCTTCATGGCTGGCGTCGTGCCGGGCCTGCTGATGAGCGCGTGTCTGATGGTGTTGTGCCTGATCTTTGCGCGCAAACGCGACTACCCCAAAGGTGAAGTTATCCCGCTGCGTGAAGCCCTGAAAATCTGCGGCGAAGCGATGTGGGGCTTGATGGCGATGGTGATCATCCTCGGCGGCATCCTCTCGGGGATTTTCACCGCGACCGAGTCGGCAGCCATTGCCGTACTGTGGTCATTCTTCGTCACCATGTTCATCTACCGCGACTACAAGTGGAGTGAGCTGCCAAAACTGATGCACCGCACAGTGCGCACGATTTCGATCGTGATGATCCTGATCGGCTTCGCCGCCAGCTTCGGCTACATCATGACCCTGATGCAGATCCCGGCGAAGATCACCACGCTGTTCCTGACCCTGTCGGACAACCGCTACGTGATCCTGATGTGCATCAACGTCATGCTGTTGTTGCTCGGCACGGTGATGGACATGGCGCCGCTGATCCTGATCCTGACACCGATCCTGATGCCGGTGATTCTCGGCATCGGCGTCGACCCGGTGCAGTTCGGCATGATCATGCTGGTCAACCTGGGGATCGGGCTGATAACGCCGCCGGTAGGTGCGGTGTTGTTTGTCGGTTCGGCGGTGGGCAAGGTCAGCATCGAAAGCACCGTGAAGGCGCTGCTGCCGTTCTATGCCGTGCTGTTTCTGGTGTTGATGCTGGTGACTTACGTTCCGGCGATTTCGCTGTGGTTGCCGCATTTGGTGTTGTAACACTGTAACTGTGGTGAGGGAGCAAGCTCCCTCACCACAAGGTTTACCTCACGCCCGCAACAACATATACCCCGCCACCACCAGACACACGCTGGCAAACCCAACCTGTAATGCCCGAGCCGGCACCCGCGCACAAAGCTTGCGACCGATGATCATGCCGACGACGCTGGCAACAATGAACGCCGCGCCCTGGCTGTCGATCCGCACCCCGGCATGAAACGCACCGATCACCCCGATCGCCGAGATCAAACTGATTACCATCAGCGACGTTGCAACGATGCCGCGCATTTGCACGTCGGTCAGTTGCTTGAATGCCGGCACGATCAGGAAACCGCCGCCAACACCAAGCAATCCGGACACCACCCCGGTGACCGCACCTAACGCCGCAAGGGTCGCGGTGCATTTGGCGGTCCAGTCGAAGCGCCCGGTCTCTTCATCGAGCATGCAGTTCTTCTGCCCCCAACTGGCGTGACCGTGGTCACTCGGACCTTGCGCCTGACGCTCACGCCGCAACATGCGCCAGGCGACCATGACCATCAGCAGGCTGAACAGAATCATCAGGATCTTCTCGGGCAACTGATGCGCGAAGTAGATCCCCAGCGGTGAAAACACCGCACCGAGCGCTGCAATCAACAGTGCCGCGCGATAACGCACCAGACCATGGCGCAACCCATCGATGGCGCCGACGGCCGCCGCACTGCCCACAGCGAACAGCGCTACTGGAGCGGCCTGCGTCATCGTCCAGCCGAGCCCGAGCACCAGCGCCGGCACCGCGAGAATTCCGCCACCGGCCCCGGTCAGCCCAAGAACCAGCCCCATCACCACGCCAAACAGACTTGCCAGCAACATAGGGAGTTCTCAGTCAACCTTCGACAAACCGGTCAGCCATTCGCGGCCTTTGAGCATGCCGTTCCAGTAGAACCACGGTAGCAGCGTCGCCTTCAGCCACCAGGCCGAACGGCGCGGTACGGTCGGGTCCAGAGGAAAGGTCGGCAATAACTTCCCGGCATAACCGAACTCGGCAAGGATCACCTTGCCCTTCTCCACCGTGAGTGGGCAGGAACCGTAACCGTCGTACTTCAGCGGCAGCGGCTGGTGATTGCGCAGGGCCAGCAGGTTCGCGGCCACCACGACAACTTGCTTGCGCACTGCCGCAGCGGTTTTCGCATTGCTGGTGCCGCAGATATCGCCGAGCGCAAACACCTCTGGATAACGCGGATGCTGCAGGCTATGCGGATTGACTTCGCACCAGCCGGCAGCGTCGGCCAAAGGGCTTTGCGCGATGAAATCCGGCGAAACCTGGGGCGGCACGACGTGTAGCAGATCGAAGGTTTTCGCCTGGCGAGTGACGTTGCCATCAGCGTCCTTGACCTCGAACCACGCAGTTTTCGCCGGGCCGTCGACCTTGACCAGATTCGAGTTGAAGGCCAATTGCGCGTTGTATTTTTCGATGTATTTCATCAGCGGCGGTACGAACGTCGCCACGCCGAACAGCGCAGCACCGGCCAGGTTGAACTCCACCTCGACCTTGTTCAGCACGCCGTTTTTTCGCCAAAAATCGCACGACAGGTACAACGCCTTTTGCGGCGCCCCCGCGCATTTGATCGGCATCGCCGGTTGGGTGAACAGCGCCTTGCCGCCGCGCAGTTTCTGCACCTGATCCCAGGTGTATTGCGCGTGCTGATAGCTGTAGTTGGACGTAACGCCGTGCTGGCCGAGGCTTTCCTGCAAGCCTTCGATTTTTTCCCAGGCCAGGCGCAGGCCCGGGCAGACGATCAGATTTTGATAGCTGACCGTGCGCTGATCATTGAGGGTGAGTTGGCGGTTGTCGGGATCAATTGCGGTCACCGCTGCCTGAATCCAGTTGGCCTGACGCGGCATCACTTTGGTCATCGGTCTTACAGTGTCTTTTACGTCGTAGGCGCCACCACCGACCAGCGTCCATGCCGGTTGGTAGTAATGCTGGGCACTTGGTTCGATCACAGTGATCTTCAAGTGCGGATCGCGCTTGAGCAGACTGGCGACGAAGCCGATGCCGGCAGTGCCGCCGCCGATGACCACGATATCTGCACTGATGGATGGGCCCCAGTGTTGATCGTTCATTGCTTGTTCCTTATGGCTGCGCGCACGGATTGTTCTTGCCAGCACTCCTGCAATTGAATGGTGTGCTGGCTGACATTTATTGGTGACCCAGGCTTTTCAGGACGGCACCGCAATACAGCCCGGAGAGGGTTTTCATCACCTGGATGACTTCAGGACTGGCGAGGCCGTAAAAAATGTACTTGCCGTCACGACGGGTCGCGACAAGCCCTTCATCGCGCAAAATACCCAATTGCTGAGACAGCGTCGGCTGGCGTACACCGGTCATTTTTTCCAGCTCGCCGACGTTGCGCTCGCCCTGTGTCAGCTGGCACAGAATCAACAGGCGATCCTCGTTGGCCATGGCCTTGAGCAACGCGCAGGCCTTGGAGGCCGAGGCGCGCAATTGGGCGACTTCACATTCGGTCAGACTGGATTGCATTTGCAGGATGCCTTCAACGTCACTTAAGCTGCGAACATTATGTTTTTACATAAAGTGTTGCAACCGACTTTTCTACCCCTGCACAGGTTCATGTCCATGCCCGCGCTGATTGAAGCTTTCCTCGACCCCGCCTCCTCGACCTACAGCTACGTGGTCTATGAAGACGATGGCGGACAATGCGCAATCGTCGATCCGGTGCTCGATTACGACGGCGCCGCCGGCCGCACCGGCACGGCGCAAGCTGACAGGATCATCGCGTTCGTTCGCGAGCATCACCTGCAAGTGCAATGGCTACTGGAAACCCACGCTCATGCCGATCACCTGTCCGCTGCGCCGTATCTGCGCCGGGAACTGGGCGGCAAGATCGCGATTGGCGAGTCGATCAGCAAAGTGCAGAACGTCTTCAAGGCACTGTTTAATCTGGAGCCGGAATTCTGCGTCGATGGCTCGCAGTTCGATCATCTGTTCGCACCCAACGAATCTTTCAGGATCGGTAATCTCAAGGCCACCGCCCTGCACGTCCCCGGCCACACTCCGGCAGACATGGCGTACCTGATCGACGGCGAACAGATTCTGGTCGGCGACACGCTGTTCATGCCCGACGTCGGTACTGCACGCTGCGACTTCCCCGGTGGCAACGCTCATCAACTGTTCAACTCGATTCAGAAACTGCTGGCCTTCCCGGCCAGCGTCAAACTCTACGTCTGCCACGACTACCCACCCGAAAGCCGCCAGGCTCAGTGCCAGACTACCGTCGGCGAGCAGCGCAAAAGCAATATCCATGTGCATGACGGGATCGATGAGGCCACGTTCGTCGAGATGCGCAAACGCCGCGATGCTGGGCTAGGCATGCCGACACTGCTGCTGCCGGCGGTTCAGGTGAATGTGCGGGCGGGGAATCTGCCGCCGGCGGAAGGCAATGGTGTGACGTACCTGAGGATTCCGATCAACAAAATGTGAGTTCAACTGCCCTGATGATTACTCGCTCCCTGATTTAAAGGAGCGCTCTGGACTGTAGCCTAGCCAAAATGCCACTACCGTGTAATATCCGGAAACCTAAACCGCTCCGGTAGACACCCTGCGATTAAAATCGCGCGGGTGAGCAGTAACACGGACATCGTCGAAGTCACACTTCGTCGAGAAGACTTTTTGCAGGGAAACCATGAGTCAAACTTCTCCACACGGGCAATCCCCTGAACTGGAACCTGAAACATTCAATCGCCATCTCTCTATTTCCCGTCGCGCAATCGCCTACTTGTCGTCCAAAGTCCTTGAGGCACTCAAAGCCATTGACAGGCGATCCTTCATCGAGGGTAGAGAAGAAGGAATCAAGGTTGGCAATGACGCAGGCCTGCTTGCCGGAAAGGATCTCGGCTACGCCGACGGTTACGCAAAGGGGCGCGCCATTCTAGAGATCAACGACCTGCGCTCGGCCGCATCCTTGCCAGGAGAGGATCACTGCCTTTTTGACAATGAACTCATGCCCATCACCGATGATATCAAGCAGAAAATGCGCGACGAGGTGTGGGAAAAACTTGATGAGAAAGAACAACCGAGCGATCAGCAGTGGGCAATGATCTTTGCCGACACGACCTGTACATCAGTGATCGCTGGCGCCGGTTCCGGGAAGTCCACGACGTTGGCCTTGCGTGTTGTGCTTAAACACTTTCACCTGGGCATCCCGCTTCATCACATGCAGGTGACTACCTTCACCACTGAGTCTAAAAAAGACTTGCAGAAAAAAATGGTGAGGATTTTCAAATCATGGGGCAAAGACCTGAGTGAAGATCAAACCAAGAGTTTGGTGCGCACATTTCATAGCAAAGTATTCGGCTTCATGAAAGCGTTCTCGGATGCGCCTATCGACTATTTCGATTTCTTGGGCGCAAAAAAATCAGGTGAGGATGAGGACGAGTTGGAAACCCCCTTCTCGTCAAAAATCACGACTGAGCAAGGATTGGTTCTTTCCCAAGTATTCAATAGCCTTTACGAGAAAGACCGGACGTTCAAAAAACACATCCTGGATCTCTACAAATCGATCGTCTTCGTCAAGCCGGATCCTATGTCCGAGTCCATGCGAAACAAAAAGAATCAAATTCTCGGCAAGATGTCCGAAAAGGATGAAGCCGTCTGCGATGAAATTGAGGCTGCATGGGTGGAGTTGGGTCTATGGCCAATTCCGGGTGTGGCCGAGCGTCGAACCTTCAGCATCGAGAGAAAACCCTTCATAGCCCATGGCTACTTGGAAGGGCTCGAAACACTGGTAATTCTTGGTTGGCCGGACACGAAAAACCAGTCGGCCGAAATTCCCAGGCGCGAAGGCCAGACAGTGAATCTCAAACAAGAGAGTTGGAGCCGCCAGGCAATGATTGGAGAATGTTATCGGGGGAAAAAATACATTCTCATCAATAACGTCATGGCCGCAAAGACACTGATGGGCAATGCCGAACACATGATCGTTCAGGATGCCGGTTTTGATTATCACTTGCCGGGCACGACTATCAAGGAAACGAAGCTGACCGAAGTGTTCTTTGCCGAAGGCAACTACATCGAGAACCTGGGTTTGGATGTGGTCCAGGCGATCGGTTCGTTAGATTTTACGCCGGGCGACCCACGTCAGCCTTTCTACCTCGCCTTGCAGATCTACTGGCGCGGCTTTCATGATTATCTGGAAAGCATGTCGCCCAAAAAATTGATCACCTTTAATAAGGCATTCGCACTGTTTGGCGAACACAATACGGAAAATATTAAGCGCATTCCAACAGCCGAGCTAGACGGCATGCGGCACCTCATGATTGATGAGTTCCAGGACGTTTCCGGCCTGAACATTTCCTGGGTCCGGCAATGCTGCAAAGAGATCCGTAATCGTAATCAAGGCCTGCCCGGATTGGGCAATAGCCTGATGGCAGTCGGCGACGACTGGCAAAGTATCTATGGCTGGCGCGGTAGTTCACCTCAGTATCTGATGGACTTCCATAAGCATTTCCTCGCCCACACGCGCAACACTCTGTACATGCAGAATAACTACCGTTCCCATCAGACAATCATTGATGCTGCCGAACAAGTTGTCCGTCCCACCACAACCGATAAGGCTAAGCACGGGATTGCAGCGAACGAAAAAGTCGTTAATCAAAAGACGCCCGTATACATGCACTATGTGGCTAAAGATAAAAAAATCATCGAACCGGACGAAACGATTCTGCGACTCGTCAGGAAAGCCTATGACGACGGTCATAGCATACTGATGGTGTTTCGCGTTGGCGATGTTGAAAAAGCATACAGAACCGCCCTACGAGGCTTATTGCACGAAGCGCAAAAAAAACAGCGCAACGTCAAACTGATGACCTTTCACAAGTCCAAAGGATTGCAGGCGCAATCTGTTTTCGTTATCGGTGATTGCTTCTATAACCCGACGAAATCCAAACGCAACGACATTTACAACCTCACCAATCTGGGCGACAAATCTCCAGCGCCTTATGACAACGCTCAATCAGATGAGGCACTGCGTTTAGCTTACGTAGGCATTACTCGCGCCGAACTCAGATGTCATTGGCTGGTTGACCGCGAGATCACCGCGACGACCAAACAAAGCGGAAGTAATGCTTCGGGGTATGCTGATCTCAAATCCGGATGCTACAAAAAGTGGACTGATCAGGAAACATCAGGAGATTCTGCTCTTTCGCCGCAATAAGGTGTTGATCCAGAGGCGGCGAAAAGCGTCAGCGCTAGGTGCCCAACGTCAAACCATTCGCCGGCAACGGCAGCGCCGTCTTGTAACGCACCTGTTTCAAGGCGAAGCTCGAGCGGATGTTCGCCACCCCTGGAACCTTGGTCAAAAAGTCCATCATGAAGCGCTCCAGGGACTGAATGGTCGGCACCAGTACCCGGATCAGATAGTCCGGGTCACCGGCCATCAGATAGCACTCCATCACCTCGGGGCGATCGGAAATCGCTTCCTCGAAATGCTGCAACGCCTCCTCGACCTGTTTCTCCAGGCTGACGTGAATGAACACGTTCACATGCAGCCCCAGCAGATCGGCGTCCAGCAGGGTCACCTGTTCGCGAATCAGGCCTAATTCTTCCATCGCCTTGACCCGGTTGAAGCACGGCGTTGGCGACAGGTTCACCGAGCGCGCAAGGTCAGCGTTGGTGATGCGTGCGTTCTCCTGAAGGCTGTTGAGAATGCCGATGTCGGTACGGTCCAGTTTGCGCATGAGACAAAACCACCTGTTTTTTATGTTTATGCAGAATTTCTATCTGCAAATGACCGCCAGCGCAACGAAACAGAGATAAATATTCTTCTTGCCCGGGCCTATGATTGTTGTAGGACAAGATTTCTTTTATCGAAGAATGACTGCCAGCTCACTACAAGAAATTCACAAGATCGAGCGTAGAAGCCATGACCCAAGCGTATGAACCGCTGCGTCTGCACGTCCCTGAACCTTCGGGCCGCCCAGGCTGCAAAACCGACTTCTCCTACCTGCATCTGACCGATGCCGGCACGGTGCGCAAACCTTCCATCGACGTAGAACCTGCCGACACCGCCGACCTGGCCCGTGGCCTGATCCGCGTGCTCGACGATCAGGGCAACGCTCTCGGCCCTTGGGCCGAGAACGTTCCGGTCGAGATCCTCCGCAAGGGCATGCGCGCCATGCTCAAGACGCGCATCTACGATAACCGCATGGTGGTCGCCCAGCGCCAGAAAAAAATGTCGTTCTACATGCAAAGCCTTGGCGAAGAAGCCATCGGCAGCGCCCAGGCCCTGGCCTTGAACATCGACGACATGTGCTTCCCGACCTATCGCCAGCAAAGCATCCTGATGGCTCGCGACGTTCCACTGGTCGACTTGATCTGCCAACTGCTGTCCAACGAGCGCGACCCGCTCAAAGGCCGTCAGTTACCGATCATGTACTCGGTCAAGGAATCCGGTTTCTTCACCATTTCCGGCAACCTCGCCACCCAGTTCATTCAGGCGGTGGGCTGGGGCATGGCGTCGGCGATCAAGGGCGATACCAAAATCGCCTCGGCATGGATCGGTGACGGCGCCACCGCCGAATCGGACTTCCACACCGCTCTCACCTTCGCTCACGTCTACCGTGCGCCAGTGATCCTCAACGTAGTCAACAATCAATGGGCGATTTCGACCTTCCAGGCCATTGCCGGGGGTGAAGCCACCACCTTCGCCGGACGCGGTGTTGGTTGCGGTATCGCCTCGCTGCGAGTCGACGGCAACGACTTCTACGCGGTGTACGCCGCGTCTGCCTGGGCCGCCGAACGCGCCCGCCGCAACCTCGGCCCGACCATGATCGAATGGGTCACCTACCGCGCCGGCCCGCACTCGACCTCCGACGATCCCTCCAAATATCGTCCAGCCGATGACTGGAGCCACTTCCCGCTGGGCGATCCGATTGCTCGCCTGAAACAGCACCTGATCAAGGTCGGCCACTGGTCGGACGAAGAACACGCCGCCGTCAGCGCCGAGCTCGAAGCCGAAGTGATTGCCGCGCAGAAACAGGCCGAACAGTACGGCACCCTCGCCGGGGGTCAGATTCCAAGCGCCGCGACCATGTTCGAAGACGTCTACAAAGAGATGCCGGAGCACTTGAAGCGCCAGCGTCAGCAGTTGGGGATCTGACATGAACGATCACAACAACAATATTCAGTTGGAAACCGCCATGACCACGACCACCATGACCATGATCCAGGCCCTGCGCTCGGCCATGGATGTGATGCTTGAGCGTGATGACAATGTGGTGGTGTTCGGTCAGGACGTCGGTTATTTCGGCGGCGTGTTCCGTTGCACCGAGGGCTTGCAGACCAAGTACGGCGCCTCGCGAGTGTTCGATGCTCCGATCTCCGAGAGTGGCATCGTCGGCGTTGCCGTCGGCATGGGCGCTTACGGTCTGCGTCCGGTGGCTGAAATCCAGTTCGCCGACTACGTCTACCCGGCCTCCGACCAGATCATTTCCGAAGCGGCGCGTCTGCGTTATCGCTCGGCCGGCGAGTTCACCGCACCGATGACCCTGCGCATGCCTTGCGGCGGCGGTATCTACGGTGGCCAGACCCACAGCCAGAGCATCGAAGCGATGTTCACCCAGGTCTGCGGTCTGCGCACCGTCATGCCGTCCAACCCCTACGACGCCAAAGGCCTGCTGATCGCCTCCATCGAAAACGATGATCCGGTGATCTTCCTCGAGCCAAAACGCCTGTACAACGGCCCGTTCGACGGCCATCACGACCGTCCTGTTACCCCGTGGTCGAAGCACCCCGCCGCACAGGTTCCGGACGGCTACTACACCGTGCCGCTGGACGTCGCCGCGATCACCCGTCCGGGCAAGGACGTGACCGTGCTGACCTACGGCACCACCGTTTATGTGTCGCAAGTCGCGGCTGAAGAAAGCGGCGTCGACGCCGAAGTCATCGACCTGCGCAGCCTGTGGCCGCTGGACCTGGAAACCATCGTCAACTCCGTGAAGAAAACCGGTCGTTGCGTGGTGGTGCACGAAGCCACCCGCACCTGCGGTTTCGGCGCCGAACTGGTATCGCTGGTGCAAGAGCATTGCTTCCATCACCTGGAAGCGCCGATCGAACGCGTCACCGGCTGGGACACCCCCTACCCGCACGCGCAAGAGTGGGCGTATTTCCCTGGGCCGTCCCGAGTGGGCGCGGCGTTGAAACGGGTCATGGAGGTCTGAATGGGCACGCACGTTATCAAGATGCCGGACATTGGCGAAGGCATCGCAGAAGTAGAACTGTCGCAGTGGCACGTCAAGGTTGGTGATCTGGTCGTTGAAGATCAGGTGCTGGCGGACGTGATGACCGACAAGGCGATGGTCGATATTCCGTCGCCGGTCCATGGCAAGGTCATTGCGCTGGGCGGTCAGCCGGGTGAAGTCATGGCGGTGGGCAGTGTGCTGATCAGCATTGAAGTTGAAGGTGCCGGCAACCTGAAAGAGTCTTCTGCGCCGGCTCCTGTAAAAGAGGCGCCTGCTGCGCCGAAAGCTGAAGCTTCGGTCGAGAGCAAACCTGTCGCCGCCGCGCCGCGTCCGGCGACTGTTTGCCAAGGCCCGATGGTTGCTCGTGAAGCGGATGAACGTCCACTAGCCTCCCCGGCCGTGCGCAAGCATGCGCTGGATCTGGGCATTCAGTTGCGTCTGGTACGCGGCACCGGCCCGGCCGGTCGCGTGTTGCACGAAGATCTCGACACCTATCTGGCGCAAGGTCAGTCGAACGCCTCTGCGCCTGCATCCGCCGCTTACGCCCAGCGTAATGACGAAGAGCAGATTCAGGTGATCGGCATGCGCCGCAAGATCGCCCAGCGCATGCAGGACGCCACCCAGCGTGCTGCGCATTTCAGCTATGTCGAAGAAATCGACGTCACCGCGATTGAAGAGCTGCGCGCCCACCTGAATGAAAAACACGGTGCGAGCCGTGGCAAGTTGACCCTGCTGCCGTTCCTCGTGCGCGCTCTGGTCGTTGCCCTGCGTGACTTCCCGCAAATGAACGCCCGCTATGACGACGAAGCCCAGGTCATCACCCGTCTCGGCGCGGTACACGTAGGCGTCGCCACGCAAAGCGATGTCGGTTTGATGGTGCCAGTGGTTCGCCACGCCGAGGCACGCAGCCTGTGGGACAGCGCGACGGAGATCTCACGTTTGGCCAATGCCGCGCGCAATGGCAAGGCCAGCCGCGATGAGCTGTCAGGCTCGACTATTACCCTGACCAGCCTCGGTGCGCTGGGCGGCATTGTCAGCACGCCTGTTTTGAACCTGCCGGAAGTGGCGATCGTCGGCGTGAATAAAATCGTCGAACGCCCGATGGTCGTTAAAGGCCAGGTGGTGATCCGCAAGATGATGAACCTCTCCAGCTCCTTCGATCACCGCGTGGTCGACGGCATGGACGCGGCGCTCTTCATCCAGGCCATTCGTGGCCTGCTCGAACAACCCGCGACCCTGTTTGTGGAGTGATGGCATGCAAACTCTGAACACCACGCTGCTGATCATCGGCGGCGGCCCCGGCGGTTATGTCACGGCGATTCGCGCCGGGCAGTTGGGCATTGCGACCATTCTGGTCGAAGGCCAATCGCTCGGGGGCACCTGCCTCAACATCGGCTGCATTCCGTCCAAAGCGCTGATTCATGTGGCCGAACAGTTTCACCAGACTCAGCATCACAGTCAGCATTCGGCGCTGGGGATCAGCGTCTCGGCGCCGACGCTGGACATCAGCAAAAGCGTTGAGTGGAAGGACGGCATCGTTGATCGCCTGACCACTGGCGTCGCCGCGCTGCTCAAGAAGAACAAGGTTCAGGTCATCAATGGCTGGGCCAAGGTCATCGACGGCAAAACCGTGGAAGTCGGCGACACCCGCATCCAGTGCGAGCACCTGGTGCTTGCCACCGGTTCCACCAGCGTCAATTTGCCGATCCTGCCGATCGGCGGGCCGATCATCTCCTCCACCGAAGCGTTGGCGCCGAAAAGCGTACCAAAACGCCTGATCGTGGTTGGCGGTGGTTACATCGGCCTGGAATTGGGCATTGCTTACCGCAAGCTCGGTGCCGAGGTCAGTGTGGTAGAGGCGCAGGATCGCATCCTGCCCGCCTATGACGCGGAACTGACCCAACCGGTGCATGACGCATTGAAGCAACTGGGCGTGAAGCTGTATCTCAAGCACAGTGTTTTGGGCTTCGACGGTACGCTGCAGGTGCGTGATCCGAACGGCGACACCCTCAATCTGGAAACCGATCAGGTGCTGGTGGCCGTTGGTCGCAAACCCAACACCCAAGGCTGGAACCTCGAAGCACTGAGTCTGGAAATGAACGGCTCGGCGATCAAGATCGACAGCCGTTGCCAGACCAGCATGCGCAATGTCTATGCCATCGGCGATCTCAGCGGCGAGCCGATGCTGGCTCACCGCGCCATGGCTCAAGGCGAAATGGTTGCCGAGTTGATCAGCGGCAAAACCCGCGAATTCAACCCGACCGCCATCGCCGCCGTGTGCTTTACCGACCCGGAACTGGTGGTGGTGGGCAAGACGCCGGACGAGGCCAAGGCTGCCGGGCTCGACTGCATCGTTTCCAGTTTCCCGTTTGCCGCCAATGGACGGGCGATGACGCTGGAGTCAAAAAGCGGCTTCGTGCGGGTGGTCGCTCGTCGGGACAATCATCTGATTGTCGGCTGGCAGGCGGTGGGTGTCGGGGTTTCGGAATTGTCCACGGCGTTTGCGCAAAGCCTCGAAATGGGCGCGCGCCTGGAAGACATCGGCGGCACCATTCATGCGCATCCGACTTTGGGTGAGGCGGTGCAAGAAGCGGCGTTGCGTGCTTTGGGGCATGCGTTGCATCTGTAATTCAGGACTTTTGCGGATGGCCATGAAGGCCCCTTCGCGAGCAGGCTCGCTCCCACATTTGAAATGGGTTCTACCTGTGGGAGAGAGCCTGCTCGCGAATTCCTGAGGGCAACACGAATTATCTGTCTGTCATCCGATAGTCCGGGCTGCGAAACCGCTCAAGAATGAAGTATTGTTGTGCCCATCCAAAAAACGTCAGAAGCCTTGAACCGTTTCGACGGTTGTTCAGTGATAGAGGGTGTCATGGGTAACGAAAGCATCAATTGGGACAAGCTGGGTTTTGACTACATCAAAACCGACAAACGCTATCTGTCGTACTTTCGCGATGGCGAGTGGGACAAAGGCACCCTGACCGAAGATAACGTGCTGCACATCAGCGAAGGCTCCACTGCCCTTCACTATGGCCAGCAATGCTTCGAAGGCATGAAGGCCTATCGTTGCAAGGACGGCTCGATCAACTTGTTCCGCCCGGACCAGAACGCCCTGCGCATGCAACGCAGCTGCGCGCGTCTGCTGATGCCGCTGGTCGACACCGAGCAGTTCATCGAAGCCTGTAAAGAAGTGGTTCGTGCCAACGAGCGCTTCATTCCGCCATACGGCACCGGCGGCGCGCTGTACCTGCGTCCGTTCGTGATCGGCGTGGGTGACAACATCGGCGTGCGCACCGCCCCCGAGTTCATCTTCTCGATTTTCTGCATTCCGGTTGGCGCCTACTTCAAGGGCGGCCTGACCCCGCACAATTTCCAGATTTCCAGCTACGACCGCGCCGCCCCACAAGGCACCGGCGCCGCCAAGGTCGGCGGCAACTACGCTGCCAGTCTGATGCCGGGCTCGAAAGCGAAGAAAGCCAACTTCGCCGACGCGATCTATCTGGACCCGATGACCCACACCAAAATCGAGGAAGTAGGTTCGGCCAACTTCTTCGGGATCACCCACGACAACAAGTTCATCACACCGAACTCGCCATCGGTACTGCCGGGTATCACCCGTCTGTCGCTGATCGAACTGGCGAAATCGCGTCTGGGCCTGGAAGTGGTTGAAGGCGACGTGCTCATCGACAAGCTGTCGGACTTCAAGGAAGCCGGCGCCTGCGGTACTGCTGCGGTGATCACCCCGATCGGCGGCATCAGCTACAACGACCATCTGCATGTGTTCCACAGCGAAACCGAAGTCGGCCCGGTCACCCAGAAGCTCTACAAAGAGCTGACTGGTGTGCAGACCGGCGACATCGAAGCGCCAGCGGGCTGGATCGTCAAGGTTTGATCTGACGGCCAGACGCACAAAAGCCCCCATCGAGTAATCGATGGGGGCTTTTTATTGTCCGCTCCGTTCGCTGTCCTTCAGGGCAATACGTTTACCGGTGCGCCCGGCAATCCCGCTCGCCTGCCCGTTCTGCTGTTTGCCCATCCGCGCCTGAGTAATCAACCCGGGGATCAACTCCCCCTCCGGCAAGTTCTTCCAGAACCGCACCGGCAAATGCCCTTGCATCACTTTCGGATTCAACCGCGCCGGGTTGAAGATGTGGCTGTAATAGGTCAACCACAGATCACCATGCGGGTCATCGACGTTCTGCGCCATTTGCTGCCATTCAACGGGGCATTGGCGCTCATGGATCAGTTGTTCGCCGTCGTAATAAACCCCGTCGCGCGGTGTGGCGATCAGCCAGCGGTGACGGCCCATGCGGGCGACGAAATGCTCGCTGGCGCTGTGCAGGATGTCGTGGGCGGGTTCGTGCCATGCCACATATTGTGGGCCTGGCGAATCTTTAGGGCGTTCGATGAAACGCACGAATGCATGCAGATGATGGGCTTCGCGGCTGACTTGTTTGATTCGCCGCTGCAATTCGCTGCCCAGTTTGTCGCCGGCCATCATTGCCGTGCGGTCGCCGTGACTGACTCGCCACAGCACTTCATACAGCAGGCTCCAGCGTTGATCGCCTCGATAGCGCGCGGCTTGCTCCAGGGTGTCGAGTAACGCACGCGGAATGCGGGCCTGAAACGGGCCGTGCCCCTCGGGCACTTCATGATCGCTGGCAAACAAGTCGCTGACGCCCTCCGAAGCCCAACTCACCAGACTCGGGTCGACCTCATGACTGAGTAGCCAGCGTGCCTGTTGGCGCCAGGTATCGAACAGGTCGTCGCAATCAAGATTGATCATCCCCACAACCCCATCTGCTGCGGCTGCGGCCGGTCGCGCAATTGCTGATAAAGCATATGACTGGTGACCTCAGCCTGCTGCGGGTGATAGTCACTGGTGATGATGAACGGCTTGGCCTTGGCCAGCACACAGCGCATACGTGCAACGTCTTCGTAGCGGATCCGCCGCTGTCGACGCAGTTCCACCAGACGTTCTGTGGTACGCAGGCCAATGCCGGGGATGCGTGCGATCAGTGCGGGCTCGGCGCGGTTCAGATCCAGCGGGAACACCTCGCGGTTCTGCAGCGCCCACGCCAGTTTCGGGTCGATATCCAGCGCCAGATTCCCCGGACCCTTGAGCAGTTCACCGGCGCTATAGCCGTAACTGCGCAGGAGAAAATCAGCCTGATACAAACGGTGTTCACGCATCAGCGGCGGTGCGGCCAGCGGCACGCTTTTCGGGCTGTCGGGGATCGGGCTGAACGCCGAATAGTAGACCCGACGCAGGCGAAAATTGCCGTACAAGGCCTGGGCGCCGTGCAGGATCGTGCTGTCGTCGGTGTCATCGGCGCCGACGATCATCTGCGTGCTCTGCCCGGCCGGCGCGAACTTTGGCGCGCGGGGCTCGTTGAGCACGGTCTGCTCGCCGGTGAAGATGGTCTGCATGGCCTGCTTGATCGAGCCGATGTCTTTCTCAGGCGCCAGGGTTTGCAGACTGGCATCGGTGGGCAGTTCGATATTGACGCTCAGGCGATCAGCGTAACGCCCGGCCTGTTCTATCAGTGCAGGGTCGGCATCGGGAATGGTCTTGAGGTGGATGTAACCGCGAAACTCGTGCTCTTCGCGCAACAGCTTCGCCACGCGCACCAGTTGCTCCATGGTGTAGTCCGCCGAGCGAATGATGCCGGAGCTGAGAAACAGGCCGCTGACACAGTTGCGCCGGTAGAAGTCCATGGTCAGCGCCACGACTTCTTCGGGGGTGAAGCGTGCCCGTGGCACATCGCTGGAGCGGCGATTGACGCAGTATTGGCAGTCGTAAAGGCAGAAATTGGTCAGCAGAATCTTCAGCAGCGAAACGCAACGCCCGTCCGGCGTGTAGCTGTGGCAAATGCCCATGCCATCGGTCGAGCCCAGGCCGCTCTTGCCCTCGGAGCTACGCTTGGGCGCACCGCTGCTCGCGCAGGAGGCGTCGTACTTGGCGGCGTCGGCGAGAATGCTGAGCTTGTCGATGATTTGCATGGCTAATGCTCGATACTGGTTGCATATACAGTAACGAGTCTATCGAATCGACACAAGGTGCAAAGCCAGATCAAAAGATCGCAGCCTGCGGCAGCTCCTACACGGTTCGGTTATACCCCACTCCTGTAGGAGTGGCCGCAGGCTGCGATCCTTTGATCTTCACCTCACCGGGCAACTCGACACCGAACCGAACGCCGATTTCTTTGCGCCCCACCGCCGTCAGCGCCAACGCCCGACTGTCCAGGTCCTGCGTCACCCACTTACGCTTCAACGCCGTTTGCAGCAATGCCGCGCCCAGCGACCCCCCCAGATGTGGCCGACGCATGCTCCAGTCCAGACACGGGCAGGCGAACTTGCGGCGCAAAGTGCTCAAGTCCTGCACCTCGATACCCAGCCCGGCAAACAAGGCCTCACCACTGTCACTCAGGCGATACGCCTGCTCGTCGGTCTCCAACAACCAGCCCGCGTCGATCAAGCGGTCATGCAGCAACACCGCCAGTGTCCCGGCCATATGGTCGTAGCAGGTGCGGGCGAATTGCAGGCGATCCGGTGTCTGCGGCTTGAACGTCGGCGCGGCGCTCTGGCCGATCACCATCAAGGCTTCCAGCGCTTGAGCCACACGCTTGTCGGCCAGGCTGTAATAACGATGGCGGCCCTGAACGTGCAAACGCACCAGCGCCAGGTCCTTGAGTTTGGCCAGATGCGCGCTGGCGGTGGAAGCGCTGACTTCGGCAACGGCTGCCAACTCGGTGCTGGTGCGTGCGTGGCCATCCATCAGCGAGCAAAGGATTTTGGTCCGCGCCGGCTCGGCGATGGCTGCCGCCACTTGCGAGACGCCGATATCTTGATGTTCTGCGTGCATATTTCGCTCCCGGACGAATCGTCGCCGCTACGGACTGGAGATAGTAGCAACACTTTCCCCATCGACAAGGCTGCGAACCATGAACCCGATCATCGCTGCGACTCACGCCAATCCCTACCCCTATTACGAAAAACTTCGCGCTGAAGGTGGGCTGACGTTTCACCCCAAACTGAAAATGTGGGTAGCCAGCAGCGCCCGCGCGGTTTGTGCGGTACTGACGCATGCCGACTGCCGAGTGCGTCCAGTCCACGAGCCGGTGCCCAAGGCGATTGCCGAAGGCATGGCCGGCAATGTCTTTGGCCAGTTGATGCGGATGAACGACGGCGAACGCCAGCGCTGCCCGCGCTCCGCCATTGAGCCGTCACTGACGTTGATCGATCAGAACGAAGTCCGCGAGCACGTGAATGCACGACTGATCACTACGGATGCGGACGGCTTATACAAAGCCATGTTCCGCGGCCCGGTATGCGTGGTCGCCGCGTTGCTCGGATTCAGTCCGGCACAGAGTCGGGCCATCAGCGAGCTGACCGCTGATTTCGCGGCGTGCCTGTCGCCGTTGAGCAACGACCTGCAATTGGCCGCAGCCCACGTCGCAGCGCAACATTTGCGCGGTCAGTTCATCGAGTTGTTGGCCGATGCTGATGTGAACAGCGCTTTGCTCGCGGGTATCAGGCAGCGTTTTGACGGAGATGACGAGACCCTGGTCGCCAATCTGATCGGCCTCTGCTCGCAGACCTTTGAAGCCACCGCAGGCTTGATCGGCAACGCGTTGGTGATGCTGCGACACCGCCCCGAGCTAAGTGGCGCGTCGATTGAAGCCCTGCTGAACGAAGTCCAGCGCTTCGACCCGTCGGTGCAGAACACCCGACGCTTTGTCGCCGCATCCTGCGAAATAGACGGTGTGCGCGTCGAGGCCGGCGCTGTGATTGTGCTGTTGCTGGCCTCGGCCAACCGCGATCCGGCGCTGAATGACAATCCCGACCACTTCCTGCTGGATCGTCCAAACCGCCGCAGTTTCAGTTTTGGCAGCGGTCGGCATCAGTGTCCGGGGCAAGCGCTGGCAATGAGTATTGCCAGCGCGACGGTGAGGAAAATGCTCGATCATGGCATTGAGCTTGATCGCCTGAACTGGCGTTACCGGCCTTCGCTGAACGGGCGTATTCCACTATTCAGTTTTGTGGGGGCCTGACCGACCCCAAAAATTATCGGTTAAACCGCCAACTGCAAAATCAACCAGCTATTGGCGCCGCTGATCAGCACAAACAACCCCCAGGCCAGCACCCGGGTCGGCCAGCGGTTCACGAACGGCCCCATCAGTTGCTTGTCGTTGGTCATGCGGATCAGCGGATACAGGGCAAACGGCAGTTGCAAACTCAACACCACCTGACTCATCACCAGCAGCTTGCCCACAGCGTTATCGCCCATCAGCCACACGCCGATAAACGCCGGAATCAACGCCAGCCCACGAGTGATCAGGCGCCGTTGCCAGCAGGGAATGCGCAGATTCAGATAGCCCTCCATGATCACCTGACCGGCGATGGTGCCGGTGAAGGTCGAACTCTGCCCTGACGCGAGCAACGCCACGCCGAACAGCACGCTGGCCAGCGCGCCACCGACCAGCGGATCAAGCAAGTGGTAAGCGTCCTGAATCTCCACCACGTCGGTATGCCCGGACTGGTGAAACGCAGCCGCCGCGAGGATCAGGATCGCCGCGTTGACCAACAGCGCCAGCGCCAGCGAGCCGATGGTGTCGATGCGCGCCAGCTTCACCGCGTCCTGTTTACTCGCCAGATCCTTGCCGATCATCCGCGTTTGCACGATGGACGT
Source organism: Pseudomonas sp. LBUM1652 (assembly GCF_059716105.1). NCBI lineage: Bacteria > Pseudomonadati > Pseudomonadota > Gammaproteobacteria > Pseudomonadales > Pseudomonadaceae > Pseudomonas > Pseudomonas sp. LBUM1652. The sequence goes on from NZ_CP166804.1 coordinate 3,803,328, forward strand.
GTGCAGGTAGAGGTTATGCGGCATCACCGTGGCCCCGAGAATGCCGATTGCCAGGTACAACGGCGCGGCATCGCTGATGGCTGACAGGGAGGGTTTGAAGCCTTGGGCGACGTCCGGCCAGTACGGTTTGATCAACACCAGTTCAACAAAAAAGCACACGCCAATGGTGGCGACCAGCACCAGCATGATTGCTTCCAGTCGACGGAACCCTCGGTTCTGCAGCGCCAGCACCAACAATGTGTCGAACGCCGTGAGGGCAATGCCGAAGGTCAGCGAACAGCCAAGCAACAAGTGGAACGCCAGCGCGCAACCGAGGACTTCGGCAAGATCGGTGGCGATGATCGAGATCTCCGCCAACACCCATTGCAGCCGCGCGGTTGGAGTGCTGTAGCGTTCGCGGGACAATTGCGCCAGATCGCGCCCGGTGGCAATGCCCAGCCGTGAGCACAGACACTGCACAACCATGCCCGCCAGACTCGCCAGCAACACCACAAACAGCAGGCTGTACCCAAAACGCGAGCCGGCCTCGATGGCCGTCGCCCAGTTGCCCGGATCCATATAGCCGATCGACACCAGCAAACCGGGGCCGGCAAAACGCAGCACGCGCTTGAAAAACGCGGCATTGGGATCTACCGCAACACTGCCTGCCACTTCCGGCGGGCAAAACGGCGCGGTGGCGATTTTGGGCAAACTGAATTTCACGCACACATCCAGAAACAAGTCGAAAGACGCAGCTTAGACGTTTCAGCCCCTTTGATGAAAGTTCAAGACCCTGTCACACCCAGCAACTGCTGGCGCAGTTCAGGATTGCGCGTACGTGGATTCAACCAGATATCAAAAAACGCCCGGGCGAACTGCGGGTCGGCGATCTCATGCTGCAACTGCTGGCCAACAAAAAAACGTGCGCCCTGCCCCGGTAAATACACCCCGGTAATGCGGGTGCCCGCCTGGACATCGACGAACGCCTGCTGCATCTGCGTCTGCCAGCCGGCCAGTTGTGCCGGGGTGACGGAGGCTCCATTCAGACGTTTGATTTCATCAACGCTGGCTTCGACCAGATCGTCGCGAGAAATCTGTCGGCGATAGATCAACTCCAGCGCGAAAGGCTGCCCATCCGCCAGAGGCTGCGCCGTACTCCACAACCTGGCGTTATAAACATCGAAACCAAACACACTGAAATCGCCGCTGCCGATGATCCTGGCGCCGGGCACTTCGGCCTGCCAGTTGGCCCACGCTGGCGCAACCAGCAAGGCCCAAAAACCGATGGCGCAGCACCCACGCAAGACACTCTTTTTTCTGTTCATCACGCCATTGACTCCGGTAAACCCTGACAGGCAAAGCATAGCCTGTATGACTTCGATACTTTGTATACAAAAATCACTCATATACGCAGCAAAACGTTCATGGCAATGCTACCGTTGCCGCCTATCACCCGACGGAGACACTTGCGTGCTGATCCTCAAACTGCTGCTGATTCCCGGTTTTCTGCTGCTGATCTCACTGGCCGGCAAGCGTTGGGGGCCGAGCGTGGCCGGGTGGTTGTCGGGGTTGCCTGTGGTCGTCGGGCCGATTCTGTTTTTCCTCGCCATCGAACAAGGGCCACAATTTGCTGCGCAATCGGCGGTGGCCGCATTGTCGGCAATGTTCGCGATGATTGCGTTCTGCATCACTTACGCGCAGGTCGCGCAACGGGCGAACTGGCCGTGGGCGCTGAGCCTTTCCCTGGCAGTATGGGCAGTGTTGGCGCTGGTGCTGTCGTTGATTCCGGCATCGCTGCCGTTCTCGGTGGCGGCGGCAGCCGTTGCTTTGCTGGCGGCACCCTACTTGTTTCCCAAGGTGCAACCAGTGCTGAACGGCCCGGCGCCGAAGTCGGACAAACTGATCTGGCGGATGATCGCCGGCGCTGCGTTGACGCTGGTGGTGACCATGTTGGCCAGCACTGTCGGCGAACGCTGGAGCGGCCTGCTGGCGGTGTTCCCGGTGCTCGGCAGTGTGATGGCGGTGTTTTCCCAGCAGACCCGCGGCCCTGAGTTCACTGCCGCGTTGTTGCGGGCGACGGCGACCGGAATGTATTCGTTTTCGGCGTTTTGCCTGGTGTTGGCGCTGACCTTGCCGAGTCTGGGCCTCAGCGGATTTGCCATGGGCGTCGCCGTGTCGGTGGCCATGCTCGGCGTGACCCGACAGTTGCTGGCGCGCCCGGCAGTGAAACAGCAACAAGCGCAGTAACCCGGACGAGCCGCGCTGGAGTGCCACGGCTCTGCATGGGATGATCGCCCGCCTGCCCCGACCATTCCCCGGAGATTCGAATGACATTGTTGAGCAAGAAAGCCGTCGTCCTGTTACTGGCGGCCGTGGCCGGCCTCGGCGCCATCAACGCTCAGGCGGCCAAGGCCAAGGAAAAAGCGGCCACCGAGAAGGTCTCGATGCTGGGCGGCAAGTTCACCTTTGTGCTGCCCAAAGGCTTCGTCGCCGATCCGCTGCCGGCCAGCCCGACCGGTGCCACCGGCACGATGTACACCAACCAGACCACTAAAACCGTGGTCATCGCCGCCGAAAACCAGATTCCCGAAGGCAACAACGTCAAGGACAACGACAGCGAGTTTCTCGACGGCAGCGTCTCTGACTTCATCGAGGCGCAGCGCAAAGCATTGCCGGACTTCAACAAACTCAGCGAAAAAAGCCTGACCCAAAAAGGCACCGGCCTTGGCCTGCGCCAGGTCGACAGCACTGCCACGCAGGGCGGCGGCCAGACCCTCAACACGACCTTGATGGCCGGTTCGGGAACGCGCATGGCGCTGGTCCAGGTGATCTCCCGGGTCAGCGACAAGGCCGGTCACGATGCGCTGGTGAAAGCCATCCTCAAGGAAAAATGATCTTCAAGGGTTGAGTTGCTCTAGCCAGGCGTTCAAGTCGCGCAATTCGGCCGCAGTGATGCTGTGGCCGATGCCGGGATACGCGTGAAATTGCGGTTTGTAAGCCAGTTTCTGTAGCAACGCATTGGCCTCGGTGCCGTCGCGATACGGCACGCGATCATCGGCGGTGCCGTGACCGATAAAGATGTTCAGTGGCAACGGTTGTTGCTCGGTCTTGAGCTCGCTTTTCAACACCGGCAATAAACGCCCGCTCAACGCCGCAATGCCTCCCACCGCCACCGGTGGTCGCAGGCCTACCTCGTAGGTCATCATCGCGCCCTGGCTGAAACCGATCAGGTACACCTTGTCCGGGGCCGCGTGATATTTCTTCGCCGCTTGCGCGACAAAATCCCGGAGCTTCTGGCCGCTGGCCTTCAGATCATCGGTCTCACCGTTGTAGGCGCCTTCGCCTTTCTTGCGAAACCACTGGAAACGCCCTTCGCCCAACGCCAGCGGCGCCTGCACCGACAGGTAGTTGTACTGCGCCGGGAGCTGAAATTTCATGCCGATCAGATCGGCCTCGTTACTGCCGTAGCCGTGCAGGAAAATCACCAGCGGACGCGGATCGGCATCCGGGTGAACCTGTTCGATGTACTTGAGTGGCAGATCGGATTGCAGGGTGGTTTGAGCATGGACGGCGGTGGACGCCAGGAGGGTCAACAGAGCAAACACCTTCAACTTAAGTCTTCCTTCACAGGGTGTCGGGTTCGGGGGGAGCCTAACACTCTGAAGCAGGGATCCAAATATTGAGGTACTGCCAGCGATGAGGCCTTCAGATCCGCCGCAGAGCTGTCAGTCGTTAGTCAGCTTGCCCGTGCGAAACGGCAGCCGCCCCGCCACTTTCGCCTGCCAGATCCCCGGCTCGGTATAACGCCCGCGATCCAGCGCAAACAACACCCCGCTGGTTCCGGCACGCACGGTGGTCAACTGATCCTTCAACGGATCCACCACCTCAAAAATCGCATCGCCCTTCTCGACCCACTCGCCCGCATTGCGCAGGAAACTCACCACGCCATGGTGCGGGGCAAACAGGTATTCGGTGCCGGCGAACGGCATGCCTTCACAGCACTCACTCGGCGCCGCCGGCCATTCACCGCTGATGAAACCCTGCTCCGCCAGAAACCCGAGAATCGCCTCGCAATTGGCTTGGGCCTGATCAACCCGAGTGTCGCCCATGCTGCCCAGCTCCAAAGTGGTCGCAAGGTTGGCCGCCGGGATCGCCGCGTCCGGGAAGGCGCGCGCCAGACGCAGCCACGGTGTCGAGCAAGACTCGTCAAACGAACTGCCGCCGGAATCTTCACACAGCAACGCCACGCCCGCATTGATCCGCGCCGCCAGCGATTGCCACTGCGGCCAGTGTTGCGGCAGCGCGTAAAGATGAATCGACGCCTCGAAATCGCAATGCAGGTCGAGGGTAATGTCGGCGTCGCAAGCATGACGCAGGAGCAAGCGATGCAGCGCTTCCAGTTGCGAGGCCGGTGCTGGCAGATCATCGAAGACCCGGCCCATGGTCTGACGGATCAGCGCGATGTTGGCGTCGGCATCGGCGCCCAATTGATCACCGATCAACGCCGCCACCGGCGCGCTGAGTTCGACAAACCCACGGTTGAAATTCTTGCCGCTGCCCAGTTCGAAGCGGCCCATGTGAGCGCTTTGCAGATGCTGGTCCAGGCCGATCGGGTTGGCCACCGGCACCAGCTCGATCACGCCTTGCAAACGACCTTGTGCTTCGAGTGCGTTCAGGCGTTGTTTGAGTTCCCAGGCGGTGCGCATGCCCGGCAGTTCATCGGCGTGCAGGCTGGCCTGGATGTACACCTTGCGGGTGCCGGCGCCATAACGGAACACGCTGAGGGAGCGCTCGCTGCCCAAGTGGCTCCAGGGCAGAACATGGTCGATGCGTTGCATAAGAAAACTCCGCGAACTCTGTAGGAGCTGCCGCAGGCTGCGATCTTTTGATCTTGTTTTTCAGGATCAAGATCAAAAGATCGCAGCCTGCGGCAGCTCCTGCATTGGAAAGGTGTGATGCAGGATAAATCATGGGCACAAAAAAAGTGGCCACCGCGTAAACGGGGCCACTTTTTTCTACAGCCTATTAATGGCCGTACACGTCAAAGTCGAAGTACTTGTCCTGCACTTGCTTGTACTTGCCGTTGGCGCGGATTTCGGTGATGGCCTTGTTGAATTGCTCAGCCAGAGCGGTATCGCCCTTGCGCACTGCAATCCCGGCGCCGCCGCCGAAGTATTTGGCGTCTTCGTAGGTCGGGCCGACGAATTCGAAGCCTTTGCCCGCGTCGGTTTTCAGGAAACCGTCGCTCAGGTTGACCGAGTCGGCCAGCATCGCGTCAATACGACCCGAGACCATGTCCAGGTTGGCTTCCTGCTGCGAGCCGTAACGTACCAACTGGATCCCGGCCGGCACCAGCACTTCGGTGGCGTAGCGGTCGTGAGTACTGGCACGCAGTACGCCGACTTTCTTGCCTTTGAGTTCGGTCAGCGGGTCTTTGACGCCGGAACCTTCCTTCATCACGAAGCGAGCCGGGGTGTGGTAGTACTTGATGGTGAAGTCGACGTTTTTCTTGCGGTCGTCAGTGATGGTCATCGAAGACAGGATCGCGTCGATCTTCTTCACTTTCAGCGCCGGGATCAGGCCATCGAATTCCTGCTCGACCCAGGTACATTTGACTTTCATCTGCTCACAAAGCGCATCGCCGATATCCACGTCGAAACCGGCGAGTTTGCCGTCAGGGGTTTTCATCGAGAACGGCGGGTATCCGGCTTCGATACCGATGCGGATCGGCTTGGCGTCTTCGGCCACAGCGGTCAGGGACAACATCGACAGTGCCAGGGCACCAAACATCACTAGCTTCTTCATTTATAACTCCTGTGTGCGGAGGCTTTTATTGGCAGCTTTCGAGTCAGCGTCCGGTCATGGCCATTTACAGGCAAAAAACCGAAGTGGCCGGCAGTCTATGGCGGCGCGCACAGGGCAGATTGTTTTTAAGCGACAAATACTTACAGAAGATCGGCGCACCAGCTGAGCGGTGTCAATCGGTGCGCCGTCGTGGTGCAAAGGCTGTAGGACAAGCCCTGCTTTTGATCAAAAAACCTGAAAAGTCAGTCAGCATTCACATCCAATAGGTGCGCTTGCTGATTGCGCAGCGCTCAACGCAAACCCTTCGTCCAGCCATCCGGTCACGCCGCCGATCATCTCCTTGACCGGGTAACCCAGTGCTGCCAGTTTCACCGCGGCCTTGTTGGCACCGTTGCAATGCGGGCCGGCGCAATAGACCACGAACAACGTGGTTTTCGGATAACTCGCCAGTGCTTCAGCCGTCAGCAAACGCCCCGGCATATTGATCGCGCCCGGCACATGGCCACGTTCGAAAGCCAACGGTCCGCGCACATCGACCAGCACAAAGTCGACCTCACCGGCCTCTTGGCTGCTGAATACGTCGGAACAATCGGTTTCGAAGGTCAGACGGTTGCTGAAATGCATCAGGGCAATCGCTGACGGGGCGGCAGGAATTTCGCGAACCAGACTGGTCATGGGGTATTGCTCCTACATCTGAATGGGTGTGGACAGACTTTATCGAGCCGCCGCTTGCCGCTACAGTGGCGCACAAGACACTCACCGGGAATTTTCCGCCAAATGCCCACATCATCCAATCTGGTCGCGATTCTGGCCTACGACGGCCTCTGTACTTTCGAGTTCGGCATTGCCGTGGAGATCTTCGGTCTGGCCAGGCCGGAGTTCGATTTTCCTTGGTACGAGCATGCGATTGCTGCGGTCGATCAAGGGCCGATGCGCGCCATGGGCGGGATTCAGGTATTGGCCGATGGCGGTTTGGAACTGCTGGCCGAGGCCCGCACCATCATCATTCCCGGCTGGCGCGACCGTAATGCTGCGGTGCCTCCCGAATTGATCGACGCACTGCGCCAGGCCCATGCCCGGGGAGCGCGACTGTTGTCGATCTGCTCGGGGGTATTTGTGCTGGCAGCCACCGGCCTGCTCGACGGCCACGGCGCCACCACTCATTGGCGTTACACCACTGAACTGGCGCAACGCTTTCCGGCGATTGCGGTTGATCCCGATGTGCTTTATGTCGATTCGGGCCAGTTGATCACCTCGGCCGGCAGCGCGGCCGGCATTGACGCCTGCCTGCATCTGGTGGCGCGGGACTTCGGCACGCAGGTGGCCAATTCGGTGGCGCGACGACTGGTGATGTCGCCGCAGCGCACCGGCGGTCAGGCGCAATTCATTCCGACACCGGTGAGCGCGACGCCGCGCAATGACCTGTCGCGGGTGATGCAGTGGGCGCGCGAGCGCTTGCATGAACCACTGGAGGTGCGCGATCTGGCCAGTGAAGCGGCGATGAGTCAGCGCACTTTTTTACGACGGTTCAGCGAGGCCAGCGGTCAGTCGCCCAAGGCGTGGTTGCAGCATGAACGCCTGGCCCGGGCGCGAGAGTTGCTGGAGAGTACGGATCAACACACCGAGCAAATTGCCGAACGCTGTGGTTATCGGTCGGTGGAGAGTTTCCGGGTGGCGTTTCGTGGCGTGGTCGGGGTGCCGCCGTCGGTGTATCGGGAGCGGTTTGGGCGTGGGGTGAAGGTCAGTTCTTGAGTGAATTTTGAAGGCCCCATCGCGAGCAGGCTCACTCCTACATCTTGGAATGCGTTCCCCCTGTAGGAGCGAGCCTGCTCGCGAAGAGGCCCGGTAAAACGCAGCATCATTTTGGCATCAGCCATGAGGCTACAGCGCCTTGCGCCTTTGCCTACAACTACGCCAGAATCCGCCGGCTTGTGCGGCTTGGGGGTCGCCGGTAACTTGGTTCGCGTCACTGAAGGGTCAGTGATCGGGTTTAGTCGCTCGGTGTTATCTCAAGTTCGCAAGCTGTTATTCAGTCGGGTATTTCCATGCCTGCACTCAATGGCGGCTGTGCGCAGGGCGCTTTCGAGCGCGCCGGTAAAGCTTGGGATGCCGGTCGACTAACCTGCGTATAGCTGCCACCTAATGTTTAGTCGCAAAACGGTGTCAGCCTCATTGAGGTTTCCCAGCACATGTTCAAAATAACGCCAAATCCGCCTGAAACAGGCGCGGAAATCGATCCAAATCCAACGTCCCCCTATTCCACCCCGGGCTCCAGAAAACTTCACGAAGCCGCCGAACGCGCCCTCGATCACTATCTGAAACCCACACCGCCTTCACCACCACGCAAACCCAGCACCATGTTCCTCGTTGACCCGAACACAGGCACCGAAGACCTCATGGCCCACGCCTGCGAATCCATGGCTTCGGCCAGCGTCATGCTCAGCGACTTCGCCGCCCTGCTCGACTCGCCCTACCGCAACACCGTTCTCGGTATCCAGCAAATCGTCATGCTCGGCGAACTCGCGGTCAACCGCGCCCTCGACAAACTCGACCCGAGGCAATGACCATGACCCATAAAACAGATGCACAGGTCGTCGCGGCATTGATTGCCATGGGCTTCAACGAACGGGACAGACGCTGGGCGCAGAATGCCTGCCTGGTGCTCTTCGAAAGCGAACGAGAAACCATCGTCGCCTCCGCCGTCACCGCCCTCGCCCAACTCGATGAGCTGGAAGTCGACGCCGTGCTGCCCGCACTGCACCGTGTGACACGCCGCTTCCCATCACTGCAAAGAACCGTGGCCGACACACTAGCCGAGATGGCCCACGCGGCCTGATTGACCGCGTGATCGTTCTTCGCGAGCAAGCTCGCTCCCACATTGATCTGCGGTGTACTCAACCGCAATCAACTGTAGGAGCGAGCCTGCTCGCGAAGGCGTTCTTTCTGCTCACGAATATCTGAAAGCCAGACTCCAGGAAGGCTTAAGTCATGAAGGAACATCATCCGCGCTTCCAGCGCTATTCAAATGTCTGGGATGCACTGGAAGACACGCCGCAAGATGCCGCCAATATGCGCCTGCGGGCCAAGCTTATGCGCACGCTTTGCGAGACCATTCGAGCGTGGGAGCTGCCTCAAAAAGAAGCTGCTCAACGCTTGGGCATTACTCAGCCGCGACTCAACGACGTACTCAATGGCAAAATCGACAAGTTCTCTTTGGATGCGCTGGTCAATCTGTCAGCCGCAGCAAAGCTGGAGGTAGACATCTGCTTCCCGATGGGCCAACCGCTGCAATGGGCCTGAAAGAACGCTGACCCGCCGCCAGCACGCTCAACCAAATGATGAGGGGCTTCGCTCCTCTCAGGGCCAAAACGGTCCCCGCCCACCTCAATCCTCCCGTGTCAGCACTTCCAACAACTCAATCTCAAACACAAGATTCGAATTCGGCGGAATTTTGCCCATCGTCCGCTCGCCATATCCCAAATGCGCCGGCACCAGCAGTTTGCGTTTACCACCGACCTGCATGCCCATCAGTCCCTGATCCCAACCCTTGATCACCCGCCCAGTACCGATCACACACTGAAACGGTTTGCCACGGCTGTGGGAAGAATCGAACTCGGTGGCGTCTTCCAGCCAGCCGGTGTAGTGGGTGGTGATCAGCGCGCCTTTGACGACGGCTTTGCCCTCGCCCACCTCAAGATCGATTACCTGCAGTTCATCATTCATGACATTCACTCTATATGTTCGGCCGGCCGCCGTTTTCCCAGAATTGCCGGTAGTTCGCAACCCATTTACGAAGATAGGCGCTGTATCCGAACCCGTATCAGAACTATTAAGATAGCCAACCGCCATTACTTCACGGATCGCTTCGCCATGCCGGCAGCTCCCGAATGACCCAACTCTGGATAAGTCTTGCAATCGGCACGGTGATGCTTGCCGTCATCGTCCTGCTAATCTGGCGCGAGCGCGGTTTGTGCAACCAGCTCGACGAGTACCGTGAGCTGCTGACCCGCGCCGCCGATGGCCAGAACATTCATCAGGACGGCGACGTCGAGCGCTTCAAGCGCAGCCAGTATTTTGCGCGCATCGGCACCTGGGACTGGGAGGTCGACACCGATCGGTTGTATTGGTCGGACGCGATCTACGGCATGTTTGGCTTCAAGATCGGCGAAATCACTCCGTCCTATGCATTGTTCTGTTCCTGCGTACACCCGGACGACCGCGTCAGGGTTCGCGCCGGTGAATTGCGCTGCCTGGAAACCGGGGAAAATCACGACGAGGAGTACCGCGTGGTCTGGCGCGACGGCACGATTCGCTGGCTAAGGGAAACCGGCAATGTGGTGAAAAACGACCACGACGCAGTGATCAAAATGATGGGCGTAGTGCGCGACATCACTGAAGAAAAAGCCTCCGCCAGTTACCTCCAGCATCTAGCCCATTTCGATCCGTTGACCGGCCTGCCCAATCGTCTGGTGCTGGAGGAGCGGCTGTCGGAAGCGCTGGATCAGGCGCGCCAGAGCAGCACTCGGGTGGCGCTGGTGTTTGTCGATCTCAACGGGTTCAAAAACATCAACGACCGCTACGGTCACGCCGCTGGCGACCGCGTATTGATCACCACCGCCACACGCCTGCAACGCATCCTGCGTGCGACCGACACCGTCGCGCGTATCGGCGGCGACGAATTCGTGGTGGTACTGCAAGGACTGACGCCGGGCCTTGACCTGCAGGATGAAGCCCGCAGTATCTGTCAAAAAATCTTCATCGAACTGTCCCCACCGATCAGCATCGGCAACGACCAGCGCCACATCGGAACCAGTCTGGGCGTCGCGATGTTTCCCGATCATGCGTCGACCATGGACAGGCTTTTGCACATCGCCGATCTGGCAATGTATGAGGCCAAGCGCAGTGGGAATAATCAGTATCGGTTGGGAGGGCAAAGCCCTGCGCATTTAAAGGCGCAAGGCTTTTGAATCGCGGACTTAACGCTCGACCGGTTGCATCTCGACAATCGTCCCGTTGGTGATCATCACCATCACGTACTTGTCGTTGATTTGCACCCACTGCGCCTGTTCGACCGGTGCTTTCAAGCCTTTCTGCTTCCAGTTTTTCAACGCTTTCTCGCTGCGCTGATAAACGTCGGGAGCACGGTCATTGACCTTCAGCTCACGGTCGCTGACCGGGGATTGCACGGCGGGTTCGCTTGAGGTTTGCGCCGCTTGAACAAGTGGGCTGATCCCGGCAATGCCGGCGACGAAGGCCAGGCTGGCGATTAGGGTTTTGCTGTTCATCGGTGAACCTCTTGAGATGGCTGATACCTGAACTCCGACTGCTGAGATCTGGAAACATTCCTTGTTTTTGCGCGTGTGGATCAGAAGATAGCCGTCGTCAGCCACGCCGCCATCGCAGGCAGGCTGGCTCCCACAGGTTTATCAATTGCCTGAAGGGATTGATCCGCTTTGCACATCAATCCATGCCAACAATGCAATTAACATATTGTTACACCTGCGCCACCATCCGCCTCAATAAAAACCGTGCGCCGCCCTCCCGTAGCGCACGTCATAAAAGCGGTGGAGTACTTTTCTATGACAGCCTCAATCCCACACGGCGGCTCGCGGGCCGGCGCCATTTTCCGGGTGACCTCGGGCAACTTCCTCGAACAGTTCGACTTCTTTCTGTTCGGTTTCTACGCCACGCAGATCGCGGCGGTGTTCTTTCCGGCGAGCAGTGAATTCGCCTCCCTGATGATGACTTTTGCAGTGTTCGGCGCAGGCTTTTTGATGCGTCCGCTGGGGGCCATCGTGCTGGGTGCGTACATCGATGACGTCGGTCGACGCAAGGGTTTGATCGTCACCCTGTCGATCATGGCCAGCGGCACGATATTGATTGTGCTGGTGCCCGGATACGAAACCATCGGTTTGTTAGCCCCGGCGTTGGTGTTGATCGGGCGCTTGCTGCAAGGCTTCTCGGCCGGTGCAGAACTGGGCGGCGTTTCGGTTTACCTCTCCGAGATCGCCACGCCCGGTCGCAAAGGCTTTTTCACTGCTTGGCAGTCGGCCAGCCAACAAGTAGCGATCATCGTTGCCGCCGCGTTGGGCTACGCGCTGAATGCGTGGATGGCGCCAGAGGTGGTTGCCGATTGGGGCTGGCGCATTCCGTTTTTCGTCGGTTGCATGATTGTGCCGTTCATTTTTTTCCTGCGCCGGAATCTGGCGGAAACCGAAGAGTTCGCCGCACGCAAACATCGTCCGAGCATGAAAGAAGTGTTCCGCACGTTGGGTCAAAACTGGGGCGTGGTGCTCGGCGGGATGTTGATGGTCGCGCTGACCACCACGGCGTTCTACCTGATCACTGTGTATGCGCCGACCTTCGGCAAAACCGTGCTGCACCTGAGCACGTCCGATGCGTTGCTGGTGACCCTGTTGGTCGGTGTATCGAACTTCTTCTGGTTGCCGATTGGCGGCATGTTGTCCGACCGCATCGGCCGTCGTCCGGTGCTGATCGCCATGTCGCTGCTGGCGCTGGCCACGACTTACCCGGCGCTGTCGTACCTGGTGCAGGCGCCGAGCTTCAGCCACATGTTGCTGTCGTTGCTGTGGCTGTCGTTTATCTACGGCCTGTACAACGGCGCGATGATTCCGGCGCTCACCGAGATCATGCCGGTGGAAGTCCGGGTCGCGGGTTTCTCGCTGGCCTACAGCCTGGCCACGGCGATTTTCGGCGGGTTCACGCCAGCAATGTCGACTTTCCTGATCCAGTACACCGGCGACAAAGCCGCGCCGGGTTACTGGATGAGCATCGGTGCGCTGTGTGCGTTGCTCGCCACGCTGTACCTCTATCGCCGCGCGGGCGGCCGTCTGCAACCCGTTGCGGCATAAGGAGCCTTCAACATGAAAAAACTATTCAACCTCACCGCCCTCGCCCTTTTGGCTTTCAGCGCTTTGGCGCACGCCGAAGAGGTGCGGGTGATGACCTCGGGCGGCTTCACTGCTGCCTATAAAATCCTCGGGCCGAAATTCGCCGCCGCGACGGGCAATACGCTCGACACCCAGCTCGGCCCATCGATGGGCAAGGCACCGGAGGCGATCCCCAATCGTCTCGCACGCGGTGAACACGCAGACGTGGTGATCATGGTCGGCTACGCCCTCGACGATCTGATCAAGCAAGGCAAAGTCGATCCGGCTTCGCGGGTTGAGCTAGCTGATTCGCGGATCGGCCTGGTGGTGCGCGAAGGCACGCCGAAGCCAGACATCAGCAACGTCGAAGCCTTGAAGAAAACCCTGCTCGACGCGCAGTCGGTGGCCTACTCCGACAGCGCCAGCGGCGTGTACATCGAGGAGCAGTTGTTCAAGAAACTCGGGATCGAAGATCAACTCAAGCCGAAGGCCAAGATGATCGCGAAAATCCCGGTGGGTTCGGTGGTCGCCACCGGTGATTATCAATTGGGCTTCCAACAGGTCAGCGAATTGTTGCCGGTGCCGGGGGTGAGTTTTGTCTCGAAGATTCCGGAATCGGTGCAATCAGTGACGCGCTTCGCTGCCGGGATTCCGGTCGGCGCGCAGCATCCAGCCGAAGCCAAAGCGTTGCTCGCCTACCTCGCCGCACCCGCCGCCCAGGCTGACGTGCAGGCTACCGGGCTGGATTCGGTCAAGCGCTGATCGTTGGCGGCTGGACTTTCATTTCCACCACCAGCCGCTCCAGCTCCAATGCCGCCGGGGTCAATGTGCGACCCCGGCGCTTGATGATGCCGACACTGCGCATCACTTGCGGATCGGTCAGCGGCACGCGCGTCAGGATCGGATGATCCGGTCCCGGCAGCGCCATCAGCGGCACAGCTGCCACACCCAACCCCGCCTCCACCAGACCAATCATCGTCGTCACATGCCGGGTTTCGCAGATGCTCTGGCGCTGCGGCACCACGCTGCTCAGCGCCTGATCAAGCAAAAAACGATTGCCCGAGGTTTTGTCCAGCGAGATGTAATCCTGCTGATAAAACTCGTCCCACGTCACGCTGCTACGCCCGGCCAACGGATGATCACGGCGGCACGCGACGACGTAGCACTCCTGCACAAGCGGCTCGAAGTCGACTTTGGCATCCTGTGTGCCCAAAAAACTCAAACCGAAATCCGCCTCGCCATTGACCACGGCGCTCAATACATCGTGGGCGCTGGAGTCGAGCACTTTGACTTTGATCCGCGGGAATTGCCGGTGGTAATGGGCGACCACGCGCGGCATGAAGTAGTACGCCGCCGAGGGTACGCAGGCGACCGTGACGTGACCCAAGCGGGTCGAAGCTACTTCGCTGATACCGAGCAACGCCACGTCGAGATCATCCAGCAAGCGCTCGACACTCGGCATGAAACCCCGCCCGGCCTGGGTCAGGCTGACCTTGCGCGTGGTGCGTTCGAACAGCTTCACGCCGAGGGCGTCTTCGAGTTTCTCGATGCGCCGGCTCAGTGCTGGCTGCGACAGGCGCACGGTGTCGGCGGCCTTGCGAAAACTGCCCTGCTCGACCACCGCGCGAAAGGCTTGCAGGTCGTTGAGGTCGAAGTTGATGGCCATGGCGGAGACTCGAAAGATTGATTCGCTGAGGCTATAAATGTAACCAATTGATGCATTTTATTACAGGCTCGATGAAGATCGCCCTTATCCTTGTCACCCCCGCCGTACCGCTGTCAGGAGTCAATCAATGCCCCATGAAGGCAATCTGTTACAAGCCGCTGTCGTGTTTCTGTTCGCCGCCGTGCTCACCGTGCCCTTGGCCAAACGTCTGCAACTGGGCGCTGTGCTCGGTTATCTGTTTGCCGGGGTCATCATCGGCCCGTCGGTGCTGGGCCTGATCGGCAATCCGCAGAGCGTGGCGCATATCTCTGAGTTGGGCGTGGTGTTGCTGCTGTTCATCATCGGCCTTGAGCTGTCGCCGCGACGGTTGTGGGTGATGCGCAAATCGGTGTTTGGCGTGGGTCTGGCACAGGTGCTGCTGACCGCCTCGGTGATCGGCGTGCTGGCGTTGTCGGTCTTCGGGCAGCCGCTGAACAGTGCGATTGTGCTGGGCCTCGGTCTGGCGCTGTCGTCCACCGCATTCGGCCTGCAAAGCCTGGCCGAACGCAAGGAACTGACCAGCCCCCACGGACGCCTGGCCTTCGCGATTCTGCTGTTCCAGGACATCGCTGCGATCCCGTTGATCGCGCTGGTGCCGATGCTCGCGGGTGTCGATCACCACACCAGCACCGCTGACGATGTGCGTCACAGTTTGCAGGTGCTCGGCGGCATTGCCGTGGTTGTGGTCGGCGGGCGCTATCTGTTGCGTCCGGTGTTCCGCGTGGTGGCGAAAACCGGCTTGCCGGAAGTGTCGACCGCCACGGCGTTGCTGGTGGTGATCGGCACGGCGTGGTTGATGGATCTGGTCGGTGTGTCAATGGCGCTGGGGGCGTTTCTGGCCGGTTTGCTGCTGGCGGATTCAGAGTATCGCCATGAGCTGGAAGCGCAGATCGAACCGTTCAAAGGCCTGCTGCTCGGGCTGTTTTTCATCAGCGTCGGCATGGGCGCCAATCTCGGTCTGTTGCTCAGTGCGCCGATCACCGTGCTCGGGCTGACGCTGCTGTTGATTGGCTTGAAGCTGCCGCTGTTGTTTTTGGTGGGGCGTCTGGCCGGCGGGCTGAACAAGATCAGTGCCATACGCCTCGGCATCGTGTTGGCAGCGGGCGGTGAGTTTGCCTTTGTGGTGTTCAAGATCGGTCGCGATCAGGGTCTGTTCGAACCGCGTTTGTACGACTTGCTGGTGCTGACCATCACTCTCTCGATGGCGGTGACGCCATTGTTGCTGTTGATCTGCGCGCGACTGGTCAGCCCCAAGGTGCAACCGGTGGAAGTGCCGGAGAAGTTCCGCGAGATCGACACCGACGCCCCGCGCGTGGTGATCGCCGGCATGGGGCGGATGGGCCAGATCGTTGCGCGTATTCTGCGCGCGCAGAACATCAAGTTCGTGGCACTGGACACCTCGGTGGAAACCATCGAACTGTCGCGCAGCTTCGGCGGTGTGCCGGTGTTCTACGGTGACCCGATGCGCCCGGAAATCCTCAATGCGGCCAAGGTCGGCGAGGCGGAATATTTTGTGATTGCCACGGATGATCCGGAGACCAACATCAAGACCGCCGAGATTGTCCGCAAGCTTTACCCGCACATGAAAATCATCGCCCGGGCACGTAACCGTCAGCACGTTCACCGCTTGGTGGATGTCGGCGCTGAAGCGATTCGTGAGACTTATTACTCCAGTCTGGAAATGAGCCGGCGCACGCTGGTCGGCCTCGGCCTGACCCAGGCGCAGGCCGATGCGCGAATCAAGCGCTTCAAACACCACGACGAACAGGTGCTGGAGGCACAACACGCGGTCTACGATGACGCCGCCAAAGTCCTGCAAACCGCCCAGGAAGCCCGGGCGGAACTGGCGCGGTTGTTTGAGTCGGATCAGTTGGAAGAGGAATCGCGCAAGGCCTGAGTCTTACTCAAATCCCAATGTGGGAGCGAGCCTGCTCGCGAAAGTGCTGTGTCAGCCAACACTTCGACAACTGACAGATTGCCTTCGCGAGCAGGCTCGCTCCCACAGGGGATGGTGGTGGACTCAGGTCAGGCCATTTCCAGCTCGAGTTCCTGCTTGACCGGGGCAGTCTCAAACCGATCCGCCAGAAACGGCGTGATGTCCAGCGGCAACGGCTCGTCGTTGACCAGTTTGTCCAGCAACACGCCGGTAATCGCCGAGGTCAGAATCCCGGTGCGGAAGTGCCCGCAGGCATTCAGATAACCCTCCACCCCACGCATCGGCCCGAGGATCGGCAACTCATCCGGCGAGCCCGGACGCAACCCGGCCCAAGTGCGTTTCAGGTTGACGTCTTTGAGCTCCGGCAGACAACGCACCGCGCCCTGCACCAGCCCGGCGATTTCCGGGTAGGTGGTGGTGACGTCGAAACCTTTGTCTTCGGTGGTGCTGCCAATCAGGATCTCGCCATTGTCCTTTTGCGCCACGTAACAATCGCTGGTGGTCAGGCAGCCGTTGAGGATTTTCGGCATGCGCTCGGTCAGCAGAATCTGGCCTTTCACCGGCTTCACCGGAATGCGAATGCCGGTGGCCCACTCGCTCAAATCCGCCGCCCAGGCACCACCGGCGTTGATCAGCGTCTTGCAGTGGAACACGCCCTCCTCGGTGGTCTGTACGCCGGTCACACGCGTGCCGTGGTGCAACACGCCGGTGACGTTGGTGTTGACGAAGATGTCGACGCCATTCTGCCGCGCCCCTTCCATGTAGGCATCGGCGAGGCGGAACGGGCTGACCTGGTGATCGCAGAGAAACTCCAGCGCCCCGCGTGCTTCATGGCTGACGCTCGGTTCGGCTTCGCGCAGCGCGGCTTGATCGAGCCAGCGCACCTGATCGGCCAGATGCGGAATGCAGCCGACGATGTGCTCGGCGTAGAGCCGATCCTCGTCGTCATAAATCACGAATTTCAGCCCGGTCTTTTCGAACTTGAAATCCATGCCGTGGTTGTCTTTCAACTCACGGTGCAGCGCCGGGTACAGCGCGTTGGATTGCAAGGCGAAATCGAAAAACGACTCCGGCAGAATGTGCGGTGTGCTGGCGTCCACCGCCACCGCCGCGCCTTGGGTTTCACGCTTGCGGTTAGCCGACATCATGCGAAAGAAAATCACCCCACAGCCAAGCCCTACCGACTCGCCGATCGCCCATAACCCACCGGCCGACGCACGGGTCGCGTTGCCCGGGCGCTTGGCGTCGATCAGTGCAACCTTGAGCTCTTTGCGTTTGGACAATTGATAGGCGCAGGACGCCCCGATCACACCGCCGCCGGCGATGATCACGTCGTAGAACTTACTCATGGGAAGCGGCCTCCGTGCCGACATTCTGGAACGCGGAAAAAGGGATCGGATCAATCGGGAAGCGCGGGCGCAGCCAACCGACATCTTTGCGCCCGGTGGCCTGGCGCAAACGGTCGCTGCAATAGCCGACGCACATGCGACCCTGGCAATCGCCCATGCTCACGCGGGTACGCATTTTCAGGCTGGCGATGTCTTGCACGCCTTGCTCCAGCGCCCGGTCGATATCGGCGCGGGTCGCGTGTTCGCAACGGCAGATCACCGTGTCGGCGGCCGGCAATGCAGTCTGGCCGATGCCGCGTTCGGTGTAGCGATCGACTGCCGCGCGGAAACGCACGATGGCTTTCAGTTTGCCCAGATACCGGTCGCGGCGTACCCGCGCCAGCTCCTCTTCAAGCACACCACGTTGCAGCAGGATCGACGTCGCCGCGATCTTGCCCGCGAGCATCGCCGCTTCACCACCGCGAATCCCGCCCATGTCACCGGCAAGATGCACATGCGGCTCGTTGCTTTGCTGCCAGATGTTCGAATTGGCGCGCAGATAGCCGTCATCGCTGAAGCCGTGATCCAGGCCCATCTGCTGACTGAGTTGCGTGCGCGGAATGAAGCCGTAACCGACCGCTAGCGTCTTCGCTTCAAAGCGTTCGACGCGGGACAGGTCCGGCTCCCAGGTGGCCGAGTACGGCGCGACGCTGACGCTTTTCAGTTCGCCCTCACCGTGGGCTTCGACCACGCCCCAGCCGTAGTTCATCGCGATGCCGTGCAGTTTCAGGTAGGCGAGCATGCTCAAGCCATCGAGGAACAGTTGCGGCTTGTTCAGCAGCGCGAGGCTTTCGCGGGCGATCTTGCCGAACGCGCAGGCCTCATACACGCCCGCGACTTTGACACCTGAAGCATGCAGTTGTGTCGCCACCAGCGGCAGTAACGGCCCGGTGCCGGCAATGATCACCGGCCCTTGCGGCTTGACCACGCCACTCTTGATTTGCAGTTGCAGGCCGCCAAGCAGAATCACCCCCGGCAAGGTCCAGCCGGGAAACGGCACGCTGCGTTCGTGGCAACCGGCAGCCAGCAGCAATTGCGGATACTCGATCTCGTGCAGTTGCTCGTCGCCGTCCAGCACCACCAGCGCACGGGTGCCTTCGGCGCCGACTACGCGATGGTTGAGGTGCACGTCGATCAGTCCGGATTGCTCCTGGAATTCGCCGTGCAGTTTGCCCAATGCTTCGGAGTAACGCGGCCCCAGATAATCCAGCTGCACGCCGTCGCGCAACGGCCCGCGATAGACCACGCCGCCGAGTCGCGAGGCTTCTTCCAGCAGCGTACAACGTACGCCGTGGCGCGCCAGTTCGATGGCCGCCGCCATCCCCGCCGGGCCACCGCCGACGATTACCGGTTGCAGGCTCATACAACCTCCTGCGCGGCGACGCGGTTGACCTGGGTTTCAATCTGCATGCCGTCACGCACGACGGTCTGGCAGGCGCGGCGTTTGTGGCGACCGTTGATTTTCACCAGGCAGCACTGGCACACGCCCATGCCGCAGTAGGCGCCGCTGATCTGGTCATGATCGTTGCGTGCAATCTGGCGCACACCGAGGGATTGAATAACGCTGAGGACGGTTTCGCCGATGGCGGCGGTGACCGGTTGACCGTTGATGTGGACGGTCATATCCGCCTGCGCCAAGGGCTGGATATCGAAGGTTCGTTCTAGGCAGTGCATTGCGGTGTTCATCCGTGAAGATTCAGTTGAGGTTGTGTCAGCTCCTTGCTGCACTACACCTCGTCGACGCATTTTTTACTGTGATTAGCGCGCCGGCGCGGGTACTTCGTCAGCGCAACAAGGTGCGCGAGAAGCACTGTAGTTCATACCTCAGCAAAGGCCTGGAACATTTACGTTAGGTGATAGCGCTAACGGAAATATTGATCCAGGCCAGTGAAACAGTCGGATTGTTAAACGATCAGTTGGAGAAAACGAACTGGCCTTTGATCTTTTTCGCGCCAATCAAGGCGAGATCCGGGAACAGCAGCGATTTGACCCAGGCGGCGTAGAACATCATAGCCAGCGTGAAAACCACGCCGAGCACAGTCGACACCGGCTCTTCGCTGTAGCCTACAAACATGCGCGGAACCTGGCTGATCGTGAAAGTGACATAGATCGTGTAAACCACCGCGATCCCCTTGTAGAAGCCCCACGCAAACAACAGCGGAATGACGCCGATAATCAGCATCATGGCCAAAGCCATAGCGATGCCACCATCGTTGATTTGAACAAATCCAGCCAGCATACCGATCAGCCCCAGAATGCCCGTCAGCACCACCAGGAAGGTCACTTTGCCTGAATGTCGTTTTCTAAGGGTCGGGTCCGGGCGCCCCCCGATCCACGCCGCCAACACTCGATCCTTGACCTTGCCACCGGACAGCGCGTTGAAGGTTTCAGTCTTGGACCGGCCGGCGTCGAGCATCTCGATTAGTTGCCGCTTGATTTCCCGCTTGTTCAACTCATTCATCCTTAAACGTGCGAGCAACGGCCGACCCGTTGCCGCCGGCGATTCTCGCCGCTGGCCCCGCAGAAAGCAAAAAGCCGCTACCACCCGAGGGTAGTAGCGGCCGAGGCAAAAGCCCCAATAGAGCAATCAGTGCACGAACAGGGCGATCAGAATAATGATCGGGATCGGTATGCCGAGGAAAAACAGCAGTAATGAGCGCATGGTGATTCTCCCTTTTTAACGGACTGGAGGCACAGTGGTGGTAGTGGTGTAGGTATCGACTTCAACGTACTCGACCGCATCCCGACGACGACCGCCGTAGGTTGCCGCTAGACTGGCGAAGAAGGCACCGGCCAGCAGCGCGATGAACATCCACAGCGAGGTCAAGGCTGCGACTTTGGCGGCGGTGTCGGCAGCTTGTTGGGCTTTCAGCTTGGCGTCGGCGATGGCTTTCTGGGTGCGGGCATACACTTCGTCGACACGACGCTCAGCGTCCGCCTGACTCAGGTTGGTACGTTGCGCTACCAGTTGCGCGAGGTAGGTGCGGTCTTCGGCGCTGAGCTGACCGTTGGCCAGGCTTTGGGTAAAGATTCGCGCCACTGCGCCATGTGCAGCGTCATCACTGACAGAAGCTGGACGGTCATCGCGGAACAGGTTGTCGATGTAATAACCGTACTGGTTGCTGTCAGTGTTTGCCGCTGCATTTCCGGCCGCTTGGGTCACGGCGCTTGCCGCACCACCGACCACACTGGCACCGGCCTGAACGCCACCGCTGATCACGCTGCTGACCGAGCCGACCACCAGAATCGCAGTCACCAGTGTGGCCACGCACCACGCCAGGAACCCATGAGCGGTGTCGCGGAAATACACTTCGTCACCGTGCATGTTCGCCCATTTCACTCGCAGACGACCGGCAATATAGCCACCCAGACCGGAAGCAATGATTTGCGTCGCCGCCAGCCAGACAATCGTCGTAATACCCAAGCCCTTGGCGCTGATGCCCTCACCGGCCCATGGTGAAACCGCAGAGAATCCCAAACCGAAGCCGAGCAGCACCAAAATCATCGACAGTGCTGCGGCCGCCGCCGCACCGGCGAAGATCGCCCCCCAGGACACGCCTGAGACGTTGCTCGACTCTCCTTCGTAGGCAGGATAAAACCCATCAGAGGATCTATTCATTGTTGTAGTGCTCCAGGCATGAAAAATGGTGTTACAACTCGTCGAAACATGAATTGCAGTGACCGTGCCATTCGCCAAGAATTAATAAGTCATTAAATTTCAACAAGTTATAAAAGATGAACTTCTTAGGACGTTGCAATTTGCAAAGTGCAGCCGATTTCAGCGGGTTTTATGCATTGGCATCGATTGCAGCAGGCGTCGACATTTGCATGTGCCATAGCCCGAAGATGAAAGTTAATTTAAAGCGCCGCGGAAAATTCTTGGCAAAATGCTGCCATTCCGTTTGAACCGATCAAGGCCTGCCCTATGACTCGCATATTGACCATCGAAGACGACGCCGTGACCGCCCGGGAAATCGTCGCCGAACTCAGCAGCCACGGCCTCGACGTTGACTGGGTCGACAATGGCCGCGAAGGCCTCGACCGTGCCGTGAGCGGCAACTACGACCTGATTACCCTCGACCGCATGCTGCCGGAGCTCGATGGTCTGGCCATCGTCACCACCCTGCGCACCATGGGCGTGGCGACGCCGATCCTGATGATCAGCGCCCTCTCCGATGTCGACGAGCGCGTGCGCGGCTTGCGTGCCGGTGGCGACGATTACCTGACCAAACCCTTCGCCACCGACGAGATGGCCGCGCGGGTCGAAGTGTTGCTGCGCCGGCAGAACAGCGGCGCCACTCAAGCGACGACGTTGCGGGTGGCGGATCTTGAGCTGGATCTGATCAGCCACGAAGCACGCCGCGCCGAGCAGGTGCTGACGCTGCTGCCGACCGAATACAAATTGCTGGAATTCCTGATGCGCAACAGCGGACAGATTCTGTCGCGGATGATGATTTTCGAAGAAGTCTGGGGTTATCACTTCGACCCCGGCACCAACCTGATCGACGTGCACATCGGCCGTTTGCGCAAGAAGATCGACGCGGCGGGCAACGTTCCGCTGATCCGCACGGTACGGGGCTCGGGTTATGTCATTGCCGAACCCGTCTGACGGCTGGCGCTCCTCCAGCAGCCGCTTGCTGGCGCTGTACAGTTCGCTGTTCGTGGCGTGGAGCGCGATCCTCATGGGGGTCATGTACTACGAGGTTTCCGGCTACCTCGACAACCTCGCCAAACATTCGCTGATGCAACGTCAGCACCTGTTTTCGCACTTTCGCGGCCAGCAACTCGATGAAGCGCTCGCCGCGAGCATGACCTTCGATATTCGCGGCATCGACGCTTACGGTCTGTTCGACGCCGAGGGCCGCTACCTCGGTGGCGCCTTGCAACAACTGCCGGAAGGCCTGCCGCTGGACGGCAAGATCCACATGCTTTCCGAATGCGCCGACTCCGACGATCCGACCCTGCCCGCCGACAGCTGCGATGCCGTCGCGACGCAAACCCGCGATGGTCGCTGGCTGGTGCTGCTGCGCGATAACGGCTCGCTGTTCGCCGTGACGCGGATCATTTTGCATGCGTTGTTCTGGGGCGTGTCGCTGACCATTCTTCCGGGGATCGCCGGTTGGCACCTGCTGCGGCGCCGCCCGTTGCGGCGCATTCGTGCGATTCAGGATCGCGCGCAAGCCATTGTGGCCGGCGACCTGACCCAGCGTTTGCCGCTATCCAACCGCCGCGATGAACTGGACATGCTCGCCGCCATCGTCAACGCGATGCTGGAGCGCATCGAGCGCCTGATGAATGAGGTCAAAGGCGTCTGCGACAACATCGCCCATGATCTGCGTACCCCGCTCACCCGCTTGCGCGCGCAGTTATATCGCATGCAGCAACAGGCCGGTGAAGGTTCCCAGGAAGCCGCGCAACTGGATCTGGTGCTGGCCGAGGCGGATACGCTGATGGCGCGGTTTCGGGGGTTGTTGCGGATTTCCGAGCTGGAGGATCGTCAGCGCCGTTCAGGGTTTGTCGAACTGGACCCCGTGTTGCTGCTCGAAGAACTTCACGAGTTTTACCTGCCGCTGGCCGAGGAAGGCGAGCTGCGCTTCGAACTGAACATGCCGGAGACCTTGCCGCCGCTCAATGGTGATCGGGCGTTGTTGTTCGAGGCCTTGGCGAATCTGCTGAGCAACTCGATCAAATTCACGCCCGCCGGCGGCACGGTGATTTTGCGTGGGGTGAATGATGCCGGGCACACGCGGATTGAAGTACACGACTCAGGCCCGGGGATTCCCGAAGCCGAACGCGAGGCGGTGTTCCAGCGTTTCTATCGTGCCGAGGGCGGGCAGCCGCAAGGTGGTTTTGGCCTGGGATTGTCGATTGTCGCGGCGATTGTCAGCTTGCACGGCTTCAGCCTGGAAGTGCGCAGCAGTGACTTGGGTGGGGCGAAACTGGTGCTGGATTGTCGGCAGAGCCTGATCGCCAACACCTGACCGCTACCTTGGAATGCAATCCCTGTAGGAGTGAGCCTGCTCGCGATAACGGTGTATCAGTCAAAGAAGATATCGACTGACCATGCGCCATCGCGAGCAGGCTCGCTCCTACATTGGATTGTGGCGTTCTTCAGGCCGGGTAATTGGCCCGAAGGGCCTCTAGGCCGCCCTGGTAGATGCCGCTGAACAACGCCACCACTTCCTCATCGCTCACGCCTTTGGCGGTGAAACGCCCCGACCACGTGACCCGTGCGCCCTGCCCTTGGGCTTCAACCTTGATCGTCGCCAGGTAATCGGTGGCCGGGAACGGTGCCTGTTCAATCGAATAGCTGTAGGTCCTGGCGGCGTTGTCGAACGTTTGCAGACGTTCAATCACCACGGCACCATCGGCGGTTTGCAGGGTGCGTACACGCCCGCCGTCGCTGAGTTCGCTGTTGGGAATGAACGGCAGCCAGTCCGGCAGCGTGTTGAAGCCGCCGATCAATTGCCAGACCTGATCGGCCGAAGCCGGGATGTCGATGGTTGCGGATGCAGTTGCCATAAAAACGTCTCTCGTAAGGAATTCAGATTGTCAGGCTGTCGACCACACCACCGTCGACCCGCAAGGCGGCGCCGGTCGTGGCCGAGGACAGCGGTGAAGCGATGTAGGTCACCAGATGTGCGACCTCTTCGACATCGGCCACGCGCTGGATGATCGAGGTCGGACGCGCCTTGCGCACAAAGGCATCGGCCTCATCGCGCAGGTTGCGGCCGGACTCGGCAGCGGCGTCCTTGAGCATCTCCTCCAGGCCATCGGTGAAGGTCGGCCCCGGCAGAATCGCATTGACCGTCACGCCAGTGCCAGCCAGACGTTTAGCCAAGCCATGGGACACCGCCAGATTGGCGCTTTTGGTCACGCCATAATTGATCATGTCGGCCGGCGTCGCCACCCCGGATTCCGAAGACAGGAAAATCACCCGGCCCCAGCCCTGCTCGACCATCGCCGGCACATAATGCCGCGACAGACGCACACCGGAAATCACGTTGACCTCATAGAAGCGCGCCCACTCGCTGTCCGGCGCGTCGAAGAAGTCGACGTCATTAAAGATGCCGAGGTTATTCACCAGAATGTCGGCTTTCGGTTCTGCGGCGAAGAGTTTCTCCGCGCCTTCGGCGGTGCCCAGATCCGCCGTCAAACCGCGCAACTGGGCGCCAGGCACCTTCTGGCGAATGCTCGCCAGTGCCTGCTCGACCTTGGCCGTGTCGCGGCCGATCACCACCACCGTAGCGCCGGATTCAGCCAGCGACTGGCTGATGCCCAAACCGATACCAGCGGTGCTGCCGCTGACAATGGCGAGTTTTCCACTCAGATCAATCTTCATGCTTTCACCTCATCGATTGGCAATGGTGCACGTTCGGACACCAGTTGTGCGTCACGCATGGCCTGCCAGAAACCAGCAGGAATGGTCGCCGACAGTGCGGCCACGTCTTCGGCGATGCGACCCGGTTTGCTCGCACCGGGAATCACCGCTGCAACCGCTGGATGAGCCAGCGAAAATTGCAGGGCAGCGGCTTTCACATCAACGTTGTAAGCCGCAGCGATGCGTTTGATCTGTTCAACCCGGGCGACGATTTCAGGGTTGGCCTTCTGGTATTCGAAGTGCGCGCCACCGGCCAGGATGCCTGAGCTGTAAGGGCCGCCAACGACGATTTCAACGTTTTGCGCCAGCGCCGCCTCCATCAGGCGTTGCAATGGACGTTCGTGGTCGAGCAGCGTGTAGCGCCCCGCGAGCAGGAAACCGTCCGGCTGCGCCTCGGTCAGATCCAGCGTCAACTCGCACGGCTCGACCTTGTTCACGCCCAGGCCCCAGCCCTTGATCACGCCTTCTTCACGCAAACGGGTCAGCACTTTGAACGCGCCGGTGCGGGCCTGATTGAAATATTCCAGCCATTGATCGCCGTAGAAGTCCTGAGCAATGTCGTGCACCCAGACGATGTCGAGACGGTCGGTTTGCAGGCGATTGAGGCTGTCCTCGATTGAACGCAGGGTCGCGTCGGCGCTGTAGTCGTTGACGATCTTGTTCGGGCGACCGTGTTCGAACACCCCGCTCTTCTCGCCCAGATCGCGGGCAGCGGCGTCTTCGACTTCATCGAGAATCACCCGGCCGACTTTGCTGCTCAGCACATAGTCGTCGCGCTTGTATTGTTTCAGTGCTTCACCGAGGCGGATCTCCGACAAACCCGAGCCGTAGAACGGCGCGGTGTCGAAGTAGCGCACACCGGCATCCCATGCGGCATGCACGGTGGCCTGCGCTTCTGCTTCGGGGATGGCGCGGAACATGTTGCCCAGTGGGGCGGTGCCGAAGCCCAGTTGGCCGGGCAGTTTGTCTTTCAAGCTCATTGGATTGTCCTCATTCGTTGCGTGGTCTGCGTGACCGTTGAGCAGATCCTAGATTGCGACACCGAGACCGTCCAAGACATAATGCGCAGCACTTGAGTCCCTAGAGGTCTGACATGATCGACATTCGCCAATTGCGCTACTTCGTCGCCGTCGCCGAGGAAGAGCACGTCGGCCGTGCTGCCGAGCGGCTGCATATTTCCCAGTCACCGCTGAGCCGGCAGATCGCCCAGCTCGAAGAGCGCCTGGGCCTGACGCTGTTCGAGCGCAGCCAGCAACGCATTCGTCTGACCCGCGATGGCCAGACCTTCCTCGCTGAAACCCGCGCCCTGCTGACCCACGCCAATCGCCTGGAATCCCTCGGCAAGCGACTGGGCCGGGGCGAAGAAGGCGGGTTGTGCATCGGCTACATCGAAAACGCCATGCACGCCGGCGTCCTGCCCAATGCCTTGCGCGTGCTGCGGGTGGACCGGCCGAACGTACATGTCGCGCTGTACAACCTCAGTTCCACCGAGCAACTGGAAGGCTTGCGACAGCGTAGTCTCGATATTGCCTTGGTGAGTGAGCCGCCGACCGATGACGATCCGGATCTGCTCGGATTTCAGGTACTCGATGATCCGATGCTGTTGGCGTTGCCGGAACAGCATCCGTTGGCTGGCAAAGCCTCATTGAGTCCAGAGGATCTGGCCGATCAGGAATGGATCGGCGTGCAGCCACGGCAGGATGCGAGCGATGAGTTCGTCAGCGCGTGCATCCGTGCAGGCTTTACCCCGGATGTGCGGATGCAGGCGACCGAGCCGTTTACCGCACTGGGGCTGGTGGCGTCGGGGTTGGGGATTGCCATGATCCAGAAGGGTTTGAGCCATAACGCCCCACCGGGGGTGGTGCTGCGCGAGGTGCCGTGGCTGGCGTTTACTACACCGCTGTGGGCGGCGTGGCACCGGATCAATTTGCGGCCGTTGGTGGAGACGTTTCGCAAAGTGCTGACAGGCACCGCCCCCTGACTTCAGGAATGACTGGTTTCACTACACTGAAGAATCCGCACATCGGAGGCTTTGGGCATGAACCGTAACGACCTGCGCCGCGTCGACATGAACCTGTTGGTGATTTTCGAAACGCTGATGTTCGAAAAGAACCTGACCCGCGCCGGGGAAAAACTGTTCCTCGGCCAACCGGCGGTCAGCGCTTCCCTCGCCCGTCTGCGCGATCTGTTCGACGATCCGCTGCTGGTGCGCAACGGCCGCACCCTCGAACCCACGCAACGGGCGCTGGCGATCCTCAAGGAGCTGCAACCGGCGATGGACACCATCTCGGGTGCCGTCAGCCGCGCCAAGGATTTCGACCCGCTGGCCAGCCGTGACGTGTTTCGCATCGGTCTGTCCGACGACGCGGAATTCGGCCTGCTGCCGCCGCTGCTCAAACAGCTGCGCGAAGAAGCACCGAACGTGGTGGTGGTGATCCGCCGGGTGAATTTTCTGTTGATGTCGTCAATGCTCGCCACCGGGGAAATCTCCGTGGGCGTCAGTTACACCACCGAACTGCCGGCCAACGCCAAGCGGAAAAAGCTGCGCGATTTACGCTGCAAGATCCTCCGTGCCGACGACCGTCCCGGTGCGCTGACCCTCGACGATTACTGCGAGCGCCCGCATGCGCTGGTGTCGTTTTCCGGGGATCTGGGCGGGGCCATCGACAACGATCTGGCGCGGGTCAATCGCAGCCGTCGCGTGGTGCTGGCAGTGCCGCAATTCGCCGGGTTACGGGCGATTCTCGCCGGCACCGACATGCTCGCCACCGTGCCGGACTTTGCGGCGTGTGCACTGGTTGAAGGCAGCAACGGTTTGCGTGCCGACGACCCGCCGTTCGACATCGTCCCCTCGGAGCTGTCGATGGTCTGGAACGGTGTTAACGACAACGACCCTGCGGAACGTTGGTTGCGCTCGCTGATTCCCCATCACATGTCGGCTCCGCTGCCGCTGGAGGCGCACTGAACGCTTTGAAATTCGGGTCGACCTCGCGCAGATACACCGGCAGATCGGTCATCGGCGGCATCTGCGGAATCTCGAAATACATCTGGATCACCCAGCCACGGTGATAGCTGTTGTGGTTGATCACATGCAGGAAAATCGCCCCGGCGTTCATGCTGCCGCCGTCGCCGGAGACGAACTTGAAATCGATCTCGCGATTGAGTGAAGCCTCGGTCTGTTGCTGGCTCCAGGTGCTATACCAGCGATCGACGTCCTGCTGGGCCTGGCGCAATTCGCCGAGATCGGCGTGCACCAGATCATGGGAAGACTGAAAGCCATGGTCTCGCCCCTCAAGGTGCGCCTGCCAGATGCGGTCAACCACGTAGATGTGGTTCAAGGTGCCGATCAGGTTCTTGAAGATCGTTTTGCGCTCCTTGGTGATTTCCTCAGGAGGCAGTGCTTGGAGGCTGTCGAACAGGCGTTGATTGGCCCAGGATTTGTAATCAGCGAACAGGTGGGCAGTGGCCAGGTTGATCATCATTAGGCTCCGCAGGCACAAAAAGGCTGAGCCTAGGATAGCCCGAGTTGGCGCGGGCGCCGTGGGGCCTGATCGTCGGTCACGATCTACCCCACAGCAATCGTGGTGTGTCAGGTATTGTGCAGGTGAAGCTGACCGGCGCTGTCGACTCTGACGCTGACCGAGTCATAACTGGCCAATGTCGCATGAGACGTTTCGAGTGGATGCTGGTGCGTCGTGGTGATGATCATCAGCGGCGCGCCGGCGGCTTCGGCGGCCTGGATGCCGACGGTAGCGTCTTCGAAAATCAGGCAGTCGCGGGGCTCAAGTCCCAGGCGTTTGGCGGCCAGAATATAACCGGACGGATCGGGTTTGCCGGCCTTCACATCCTCGGCAGTGATCATCACCGCAGGCTCGGGAATGCCCGCCGCTGTCATCCGCCGCAAGGCCAGATCCCGCGGCGCCGAAGTGACCATGGCCCAGCGCTCGGCGGGCAGGCGCTTGAGAAACGCTGCCGCACCGGGAATCTCGACAATGCCTTCAACGTCGCCGATTTCCGCCTCGGTGATGAACGCCGCTTGTTCTTCGGCATTCACCCCCGGCAAGTTCAGGCGATTGATGGTGTCGATGGCTCGCGCGCCATGAATGGTCGGCAAAAACGATTCGACGTCCACGCCATGCCGCACGGCCCAGGCTGACCAGATCCGCTCGGCGGCGGCGATGGAATTGAGAACGGTGCCGTCCATGTCGAACAGGAACGCGCCGAACGCGCGGTCAAAAACACAATCGTGAGCAGACAAAGGGTCGCATCCTCTGGCAATGGCAGTCAGGTTGGTCGGGCAATGTAGCATCTGCCTGACCGACGAACCCAGTGCTTCAGTGCAGAAGCGGCGCCTTGGACTTCAGCGCACCTACCACGCAGTCGAGCAATTGACCGATGGCCCAGGGCTTTTTGATAAACGCCACGGGGTACTTGACCCCGGACGTCTCCGGCGTTTCATAGCCGGACATGACCATCACCGGTTTGTCCGGCCAGCGGTCGCCAACCAGATTGGCCAGATCCGCACCATTGAGGGTGCCGGGCATGGTGATATCAGTCAGCAGCAACGCCACTTCCGGCGCATGCTCCTCCAAATATTGTGATGCGGCGTCAGCACTGGTCTGCGGCGCAACCCTGAAACCTTCCTCCTGAAGAATTTCGCAGAGAAACTCCAGAATCAACGGATCATCCTCAACCACCAGAATCAATCCGTCAGGAAGGTGCGTGTCCGCCGTCGGTGTTGGGCACATGGAACTGCACTCCCTGAATTGCATTAACGATTTAGCGGCTTGAATCCGCTGCTTATCTGGTATGAGCGGCGGGTTCTGCAGAAATTCATTTTTGATACAGGTGTTTTCCGAATAGTCGTTTTTGTCCATTGGCGACAGGCGTTCGCGAGGGCGTAATTGTGGTTAAAATGCCCGCCCTTTTGCTTGCCGACCGTGACCGATGAACCCTGAAGCCCTCGCCACCCTCCACGCCCATTTGCTGCCCGCGCTCGCGGCGGCACCGAGCGAGACCCGCCGCCTGTTCCACGGCCGCGGACGTTGCTGGCCGGGGCTGGAGCAGTTGACCGTGGACTGGCTGCAAGGCGTGGTGCTGGTGTCGTTGTTCAAGGAGCCGGCGCCTGAACAGCTTGAAGACCTCAAGCGCTTGCTGCTGGACATCAGTGGTTCGAATGAGTGGCAACAGGCCGGCGCGCATACCTTGTTGATCCAGCACCGTTACCTGCCGCAGAGCACCGCACAATGGCTGGTCGGTGAAGAGATCGACGAAATGACCGTCGTCGAAGGCGGCTTGCAATACCGCGTCGATCTCGGTCGCAAGCAGAACGCCGGGCTGTTTCTCGACATGCGTTACGGGCGCAATTGGGTGCGCGAACAGGCAGACGGCAAGCGCGTGCTGAACCTGTTTGCCTACACCTGCGGTTTTTCCGTCGCGGCTATCGAGGGGGGCGCCAGCCATGTGGTCAACCTGGACATGTCGCGCGCAGCGTTGAGCCGTGGACGCGACAATCATCGGTTGAACGGGCATGACCTGAGCAAAGTCAGCTTCCTTGGCCACGACCTGTTCAAGTCCTGGGGCAAGGTGATCAACAGCGGCCCGTATGACCTGGTGATCATCGACCCGCCGTCGTTCCAGAAAGGCAGTTTTCTGCTGACCAAGGATTACCAGCGCGTACTGCGCCGTTTGCCGGAACTGCTGACTGCTGACGGTGTGGTGCTGGCGTGCATGAATGACCCGGCGTTCGGTTCAGACTTCTTGATTGATGGCGTGACGCAGGAAGCGCCGAGTCTGCACTTTGAGCAGCGGTTGGAGAACCCGCCGGAGTTTCCTGACATAGATCCCGAAAGCGGCCTGAAGGCCCTGGTCTTCCAACGCACTCACTGACACAACAATATCCCCTGTGGAGCTGCCGCAGGCTCGGGCCGCGATCGGACGATCTTTTGATCTTGCCCCTTTAAAAACCAGATCAAAAGATCGCAACCCACCGCAGCTTCCTGCGTATTTCAATTCGGGATGTTTAAAAGTTGTTTCGAATTTGCAGAACCTTCCCACAATGTTTTCAGGTTGTCCGCCGGACGTCAGGTCTCTAGCCTGTGCTCGTCGCTGCCAATTCAGCGACCGGGACTGGAAACCCCGTGGGACTGCAGAACGCAAAAGCGCCATTCATGACGTATGATTGCGCACCTTTTTGGTGTGCACTTTGTTATGGCGGCTGTGCGTGGGGGACCTTCGGGTCGTCCGGGTTTCTCTGCTCCCCGGGTTTCCAGCCTTGCGTACAGCTGCCACCCATTCGACCGGAAGCCGAATGGACCAGCTCCACAGCTTAGAGAGAGAAGAACACCATGAAAAAACCAACACCCAACCCGCCAGAATCAAAAGCCACCACCGACACCACATCCCCCTACGCCTCAGTCGACAGCAAAAAACTCCACGAAGCCGCCGACCGCGCCCTTGATTACTACCTCAATCCCGGTGCCGGCATCATGTCCAACGCCAACGAGCCGGAGTCCATGTACTTCGCCAACCCCAGGTACAACACCGAATCCCTGCTGGCCAACGCCAGCGAAACCCTCGGCTCGGCCAGCGAAATGCTCAACAACTTCGCCGCTTCACTACCGCCCTCACATCGCAAAACCGCTCTGGGCATCGCCCAAATCGTGATGCTGGGTGAACTGGCAGTCAACCAGGCCCTCGATCACGTAGAACTGCAACCTTAGGCAACTCCCTCACCACAGTTTTTCCAAGCCAATCCAGGAAAACGCGACCCAAAATCAGGGGTCGCGTTTTTTATATCAATCCGCAAACTGCATGGATAATCTGTTTTCGATCATTCCTACGCAGAGCGTCGGCATGATCAATACACCGCAAGCGTTTTCATGCCCGCTGATTTACCAGCCATGCTCGAAGGGAATACCGAGGCGCAAAGTGATAAGGAAATTTTTTACGAACAGGCAACTTAGTCTGTGGGTGGTGGCAGTTCTATCGGTCAGTGCGATCTTTATGGCTTTTCTGATGCTTGGCGATATTTCGAACCGCCACGATATGAAAATGATCAAAACGAAAGAACCGTTGATGATCGAAGGTCCAAATGGCGACGAGAATTACTATGTCCTGCCTCTGGGTACCACGCTATATCACGATAAAAGTTTTCCTGAAGGGCATGATCGTTATGTGGTGTATCTCAACCATAAAGGTGCTATTGCTCACGAAGACGTACCGATGAAACCTGAGTATGGCGGTTCCTTTATTGATCCGCTCTGGTTGGCCAATGTTGATGCGGACAATTTGAAAGACATTTTCAAGCGTTTCCCGCTTTCCAAAAAAGACATCGCCGCCGCTATCAAAGCCAATGAAATAACCAAGGATGATTTGGCCGACATCATTCGCTCGATGCCAGATTGATCGACTCTGTAGGAGCCGATCGCGGCCCGAGCCTTCGGCAGCTTTTACAGAGGTTACTTGGCCATTTGAGTGCCGAGTTCTCGGGCGACATTCAGTTGCTGCCCGGGATCACGCAACTCCGACTCCGGCAGCAACGTCGAACTCAGAACCGTCGCCCCGCTGTAATCGAAAATCCCGTGTTCGATCTGCGCCTTCATCGCCGCGCCATAGCCATGACGCTCATAGGTGCGCGCATCCGCCCCGGCGAGTTGGACCAGATGCACGCGCATGCGCTGAAGCAGCTTCACATGGCTGAGGTCACCGCCGAAATCAAACGCCCAGCCATTGCTGAAAACCCGGTCGATCCAGCCCTTGAGCAGCGCCGGCATCGACCACCAATACACCGGGTACACCAGCACCAATGTGTCGGCGCGATCAATGCGTGTCTGTTCGGCCAGCACATCTGCAGGCGGCTGAGCCTCGCGGTGATGCACGGCAAAATCCGCAGCGCCGAAGCGTGGTTCGAAGCCTTCAGCGTATAGGTCGGCGAATTCGACGGTGTTGGATGGATCAGCCAGTGTCAGGCCTTCGGCGATCTGCGCCGCCACGCCATGAGTCAATGAGCGAGGATCGTGATGCGCGATAACAATCAATGCGTGCATGGGAAATCTCCTGTTGGTGAAGACAGACCAAGGCTTATATACTCTTGGTAAGTTACGGAAAGTAAGTTACGTTTGGTATATAGCGATGTCAACCCACGAAATGTCCGAAGAGAATTCCCCCCCCCAACCGCGCCGGCGTCTGTCCCGTGAAGACCGCCTGCGCCAGTTGCTCGACGTTGCCTGGCAGATCATCCGAGTCGAAGGCACCGATGCCCTGACCCTCGGTTACTTGGCCGAGAAGGCTGGCGTGACCAAGCCGGTGGTCTACGACCACTTCGTCACGCGTGCAGGATTGCTGGCGGCGCTGTACCGGGATTTCGATGCCCGTCAGACCGTGGTGATGGATGCCGCTATTGCTAACTGCGAGCCGTCGTTGGTCGGCACCGCGTCAGTGATCGCAAGTGCGTATGTCGATTGCGTATTGCTGCAAGGCAACGAAATTCCCGGGGTGATTGCCGCGCTGGCCAGCACGCCGGAACTTGAGAAGATCAAGCGTGAGTACGAGGCGATCTTCCTTGAAAAATGTCGGAGCGTCCTTGCGCCTTTTGCCAGTGGCGGGCAGATCACCCAAGCGGGACTGCGGGCAATGCTCGGCGCCGCCGAAGCGCTTTCCCAAGCGGCAGCCAACCGCGAAATCAGCGCCGAAGAAGCCAGCAACGAGCTTTTCGCAACGATCATTGCGCTGGTCGAAAGAGCGGCCGCCCGCGCGACTATTGGAACTTGAGCCCCCCGGCGCTTGAGCCTCACGGGCTCCACTTCCTCCCCATCAAAGAGCTTTGCGGCTCTTTTTTTGTCTGCGTAAATCAGCGCGAAGGTTCGTTGTCACTGCGAATAGACTGCCACACCGCTTGCGCCAGCAACTCGCGATACGCCGTTGGACTGCCCTTCACCCTTCCTGCCAACCAGGCTCGGCAATAACTGTCGGCCTGGCCGATGATCAGCGACGGCAACAGTTCGGCAGGCAGCGCCTTGAGTTCGGCGGCGCGCCCGGACTCGGCCAGCCACTCACGCAGACGCACATTGCGCGTCTTGTTGCGCTCGGCCAATTCTTCCTTGAACGGGCCCTTGGTCACGGCAAACCGCGCGTGGTACTGAAACCGCGCCCATTCCGGTTGGCGCTCGACCCAATCGACATAGCTGAACACCAGCGCCTGCACGCCTTCTTCCGTGGTGTTTGCCGCGTCCAGATAGGCGTCACGCAGGCGCGCCTGATCCTCAAGGGCGGTAAAGAACAGCGCCGCCACCAGGCCTTCCTTGTTGCCGAAATGGTGGTAGATCGCACCGACGCTGGTATCGCATTCGGCGCGGATCATGTCGATGGTGGTGGCTTCGATGCCCTGCTCGTTGAACAGGCTCAGGGCCTTGCGAAAAATATCGCGCTTGAGTTCGGCCCGGCGGCCCGGGTAGCTGCGTTCAAGTAAATCTGCGGTGTCCATGCGGCTCAAGCCTGAAATATGGAGTTGAAAAGGCACGCCGTGCCTATGGCAAAAACGCGCCTAGGTTGACAGATTTCCCACAGACAGAATACCGTTCAGTTACAGAACAATATTCTGTAACGGAACATAATTCCGTAAAACGCTTCCATTGAGGTTTCTCCATGAGCCAGTTTCTCAGCATGTTCAATAGCGCAGGCCCTCAGGCCTTCAGCCAGATGGCCTGCCAGGTTGCGCCGTACTTCAGCAGCATCAACCCGCTGGTGACCGAGTTGCGCGCGAATGCCGCGACAGTGCAAGTGCCGTTTCGCCGCGAGATCACCAATCATTTGGGCACTGTGCATGCGATCGCCATGTGCAACGCGGCGGAGCTCGCGGCCGGGATGATGACTGACGTCTCGATCCCAGCAGGCGCCCGCTGGATTCCCAAAGGCATGACCGTGGAATACCTGGCCAAGGCGAAAACTGATGTGACGGCCGTGGCCACTGGCGACGGCGTCGATTGGCAGAGCGAAGGCGACAAGATCGTCACCGTGGACATTCACGATACCGAGGGCAAACACGTGTTCACGGCGCGGATCACCATGAACGTGAAACTTGCCTGAACACTGCGGCCACAAAAAAGCCCCTGCTGCCGGACTCGCAACAAGGGCTTTCGGGATGCCTATGGCTGATCAGTGAACGGTCAGCCGTTGGCGGACAAATTCCTCGGTGTGACGGGTGGTTTGATCGAGATGCCTGTCGCGCTGCTTCTCGGCATCGAGCATGGCGCGCTTGCCGTTTTTCTGTAGCAGATAGGTGTGGATCTGCTGCACCTCCAGCGAACGGTAGATCGGCATGGTGTCGATGAACCCATGCAAGCCGTTGCTGCGGTAATGCCGCGTACTCATCAGCACTTGCGTCTCGCGCTGGCCGATCACCTCAAAGCCCAGTGCCTCGAAATACGGGACTTTGCCGACAGTGCATGCCAGTTCGGCGTGGGGATAACGCCCGACCATTTCACTGATCATTGCCCGCGCCACGCCTTGACGCCGATGCCCTTCGCGCACGGCCATGTAAGCGACGCTGCACGCCTCCCAATCGCCCTGCACCGGCAGGTACAACAGGAAACCGATGACTTGCTCCGGGTCGTCGTCATCGGTGGCAACCAGCAATTCCACATCAGTGCCCTTCTCGCCATTCAACGCTTCCAGATACAGATGCACCTCATAGCCGACCGCGTACTGATAGACGTTGTACAACAGGTTGCTCGGGCCGAGCCCCACGGCGCTGATGTCGGTCAGGTAGTCGACGACCATTTGCAGAATCTGGCTGTTGACGCCTTCGGGGCATGGGGTTTTGTAGTGGGTGATGCGTGGCATGACGAGCGACCTCCGGCGGAAAACCGCGACATCATACCTTGTGGGCTGACTTCGCCTGTATCGGCAACGACAAATCGAATGTGGCCGAGCCCTTACGTTCCCGCAGGGTTGTGCCTGAAAAAAATTTCATCTACGGCAAACAGGATTTTTCGCGGATTTGGCATCCAATTCTTCAGCTGCGTTCACTTTCCGACGCAGGCCTTGAGGAGTTGTCATGAGCGTTTTGCGTTCCCTGTCCAAATGGCGAAAAACCTGGCTGCTGGTGCCGTTGACCCTCGCAGCGCTGGCCAGCGGCCCGGTGTTTGCCCAACAAGTGGTGATCGTCCAGCAAGCCCCACCGCCTATGCGCATGGAAGTGATGCCCGGCCCGCGTCACGGCTATGTCTGGGACCAGGGCCATTGGCGCTGGCAAGGACGTGGTTATGTGTGGATGCCCGGTCACTGGCAACCGGTGCGGTACAACGCGCACTGGAAACCGGGGCACTGGCAGGCACGAGGGCCGAACTGGTTCTGGGTTGAAGGGCACTGGGTGCGTTGATTGCAACGCGCCTGCACTGATCACTTTGCGGGAACACCATCATGTCGAAAGCCGTTAAATCTCTGCTCGCCGCCACGCTGGTCGCCATCACCCTGTCCGGCTGCGTCGTCGCGCCGGCCCGGCCGCATCGGCCACCGCCGCTGGTGGAAGTCGTGCCGGTCATGCCTGCACCGGGTTATCACTGGGTCGCCGGTCACCACCGCTGGGCCGGTGATCAATGGCGCTGGGTACCGGGGCACTGGCGGGCGTATTGATCGTTGAGGACTGGCGTCACCGCGGTGGCGCCGCCGCATTCACTTGATCCGATAGTGAAAGGTATTGCGCACCGCCGGCACTGACACGGCGACGCCGTCGATGATCCGCGGCTGATAACGGAAGGTTTGCGCCGCGGCCATCGATGGGCGAATAAACAATGGATGGCAGCCGTCCAGCACCTTGGGGTTTTCGACCCGGCCTTGCGGGTTGACCGTGTATTCCACGGAGCAATCACCTTCGATGTTTTTATCCAGTGCCCGCTCCGGATATTCCGGCGCTTCTTTGCTCAGCGGCAGGTATTGGCGGCTGTCGGCCAGCGCTTGCTGGCGCGCACGTTCGGCCTGCTGCGCCTGCTGTTGGGCCTGGGCGGCCTGTTGCTGCGCAGCCTGTTGCTGCGCCAGACGTTGCCGGGCGGCGTCGTCTTCACGCTTGCGCGCTTGCTCGCGTTGTTGCTCGGCCAGTTGCTCGCGTTTGCGCTCTTCCACTCGCTTGCGCGCCAAGGCCGCTTGTTCGATTTTTTGCGTTTGCGGTGCTGGCTCGACCTTTGGCTTGACGGGTTCGACCGGCGCCGCCGCCACCGGCTCGATGACCGGTGCAGGCGTCGGTTCAGGCGCGGGAGGTTGCGCGACGGGCGGTGCCACCATCACTAATTGCGTGGTCAGCACCCGAGGTGGCGGAACCTGCGGGATCGGCGGCGACCAGGCGTTGATCAGCAGCACTAGCACCACGACGTGCAAGGCCACCGCCAGCGTCGCCGCGAGGCTGTGTTGCCAGAAAGGGTTGCGCGGCATCGGCGCGCAAATCGTTGCAGGACTGTGCATGATCATCGCCGTCATTGCGGGGCCTCGGTCACCAGCCCGAGGTTAGTGACACCACCCTGTTGCAACGCCGCCATGGCCGCCACAACACTGCCGTAACCGGCGTCCTTGTCGGCGCGGATGTACACCTGCGTGTCAGCACGCTGCGCGACGATCTGCTCGACCTTGGCGCGCATTTCATCAAGGGCCACGGCGCTGTCGGTCTGATGTTGGGTGTCGAGTTCGCCGCCCAGATTCCAGTAATAACCACCCTCGGCTTTCACCGACAACGTCAGGATTTGCTGGCGCGTGTCGGTAGCCAGGGCTTCGCTGGCGATCTTCGGCAGTTCGACTTTCACGCCTTGGGTGAGCATCGGCGCGGTGACCATGAAAATCACCAGCAGTACCAGCATCACGTCGATATACGGCACCACGTTCATTTCGGCCTTTGGCCCGTGCTTGCGTTGCGGCCTGACTAGCATCGTGTTTCTCCTTTCAGGCCGCAGCGGCGAGGTTCAACGGCGAGCCGTGCAATTGCCGATGCAGGCGCACTTGCAGCTCGTTGCCAAAGGCGTAGTAACGGGTGAGCAAAGTCTGGCTGCGTGCCGAAAAGCGGTTGTAGGCGATGACCGCCGGGATCGCCGCGAACAGGCCGATGGCCGTGGCGATCAACGCTTCGGCAATGCCCGGCGCCACCGTCGACAGCGTCGCTTGTTGCACCTGAGACAAACCGAGGAACGAGTTCATGATCCCCCACACGGTGCCGAACAGGCCGATGTAAGGGCTGACCGAACCGACCGTGGCGAGAAACTGCAGGCCCTTTTCCAGTTGCACTTCCTGTTCGCTGATGGCGACGTGCAGCGCGCGTTCGACACCTTCCTGCACCGCATCGGCGTTGCCGTCAGCGTGCCGGTTCAGGTGATTGAACTCGGCAAATCCGGCATTGAAGATCGGCTCGATCCCGGCCTCGGCCACCGACACCTGCGCCGACTCGCGATACAGCGGCAACAACTCCGGGGTGTGGCGGAAACGCTGGACGAAATCATTCAGGCGTCGCTCGCGTTGTTGCAGCACGCGACTGCGCAGCACGATCAGATACCAACTGAGCATCGACGCCAGCAGCAGAATGAGCATCACGGCCTTGACCAACAGGCTCGCATCGCTGATCAGCCCCCAGATTGTCATGTGTTCGAGTGTGGCCTGCATGGTGAAACTCCTTGTGGGCAATGGCGGTCGTCGCTAGAGACGTCGACCGCGTCGCTATTCGATGAAAAACAAATGACCGATTGATGACAGCTCAGGGCAACTTCAGCGCCTGGGTGACTTCATCCCACGGCACGAACTTGAAGTTCTGACTTTGCTCGGGCATACGCTTGCGGCCGTCCTGCACCACCAGCAAGCCTTTGCCCCACGGCCCGCCGAGGTTGGCTGAAGTGACTTCCAGACCGTCGGTTTCCGAGGCACCGTCTATCCCTGCATCCGCGTTGAGGCCAACCCGGAACGCACCGCGCACGGCGAATGGCGGTTCGGCATCCAGCACCAGATAGCTGTCGTTGCCCTGGCTGGATACCACCAGATAGTCGCGCGCCGCGCTCTGATACAGCGCCAGACCTTCAACATCGGCATGCAACGGGCCACCGACCTTGATCACACTGGCGAGGGTCGCTGGCTGATCGGCGCGGGCATCCACGGCCCAGACGCCGACGTCCTCTTCACCAAGAAACAGGCGCTGACGCTGGTCGTCGGCGACACACCCTTCGGGCTGGCTGTCGACCTTGAACTGGCGCACCAACTCACCCTGTAACTTGCCGTTCGGCGCAGCGAGGCGGTATTGCAGGAAGGTGCCGTCCTTGTCGTTGGCGATCGCATAGATCTCGCCGCTGGCGGGCTGGAACAGGCAAATGCCGTAGATGTCTTTGAGCGGCGTCGGCACTTCGCCGATGTCGCGTAACTCGCCACTGCGGCGGTCGATGGCGAACAGGCTGAGGCTGTTGTGATCGCGATGGCTGGCCACCGCCAGATCGACGGTCTGCTCGCCGAGTTTGAAGTTCGGTCGCACGTCGACGTTGTTCAAACGCCCGACCGGCAACTCCTGCACCAATTTGCCTTGCAGGTCATACACCAGCAGACCTTGCTTCTTGTTGGTGCCGAGCACGCGGCTGAGGGATGGCTGCTGCGGATGCACCCAGATCGCCGGATCGTCCGCCGCATCGCCCTGACGCGCCACCGGGTCGCTCTGCACCTGCGCCGCGACGCTCGGCAGCACTGGCGGCAATGCCAACGGTGTCGCGCGCCAGTCGAGGTCGCCTTGATAGACACGGCCATCATCATCGTCGCGGATCAACACTTGCAGACCTTTGGCGGTTTCGCGAAGGGCAAGATTTTCCGGCTCTTTCAGACCCGACAAAGGCAACGTTGCCTGCACCGTCCAGCGCTCACCCTGTTGCTGAAACAGATGCAATTGCGCGGCTTTCGGATCGAGGCCGACAATGCCGCCAGGCACCAGCGCGACGGCGCCCGCCTCGCCTTTGATCTGGCCGAACGGTTCACGCATGGCCACTGGCGAACGCGTTACATCGCCTTCAGCCTGCGCCGGGTAAGTCCACCAGCCGACATTCTCTTCATTGACCACCAGCTGATGCGCGGCGTCATCGACCCGGCAGAACTTCGCCGACGGTGGCAGCGGCAAACCGCGCACCCGTTGCGCCTGCGCGTTCAGCTTCGCGCCCTTGCCCACCAGCCATTGCTCGCCCTTGCCCTCCTCGCCCACCAGAAACACGAACAGGTTGTCGGCGTCATCGCGATACAGGCACACGCCGTTGACCGCAAAATCCCGCGCGGGCAAATGCAGCGGCGTGCCCCAGGTGCGCTTGACCGGATCAAGTCCGACCACCAGTGCCTGCTGGTTGGCGTTGTCGAGGCTGGCCACCCACACCCGGCGATCATCGGCGCGGCTGTCCAGACTGCTGAAAGAGCCCTTCAGGTGCGCCAGCTCCGCGCCTTGGTCATCAAGTAACAACAGGCCGTTGACGGGACTGACGCCAAGGCGCAGGTCACCCGGTAAAAAACTCAGTTCTTCAAGCTTCAGTTTCGGCGCCCAAGGGGTGAGCGTCAGGCTTGGTGTGGCGGCCAGCGTCTGGCCGGCAGCCAGCGCGATCAGTGCGCCCAACAGCCAATTTTTATGTCGCAAAGAAATACTCATGAACCGGCAGAATCCTTGTCGTGCATGGATCGACGGCGGCACCCGGCCGCCCTCCGAGGCTTAGAAGTGGGTGAAGGTCAGGCCGAGCTTGTAGGTCGGGCCGTACTCTTCGTACTGGCCGTTGTAGGAGCGGTGGCCGGTGGATACGAAGTACGGCTCGTCAGTGAGGTTTTGCGCCTCGAAGCTCAGTTGCAGGTTTTTGCTCAGCGAATAGCGCGCGCTGAAATCGACAAAGGTTTGCGCATCGACATGCAGGTCGTGGGCCTTGTCGTTGATCGAGGCCAACTCGTAGAGGTAGTCGGATTTGTAGTTGGCCGACAGGCGCAGGCTGACCTTGTCGTTCTCCCAGCCGAGCATCAGGTTGCCCACGGTGTCGGACTGGCTCGGCAGATCAATGCTGCGTTTGCGGTTGCGCCCGCTGGCCGCGTCGAAGCCTTCGATCTCGGCGTCAGAGCGGCTGAAGGTGGTGTTGGCACCCAGCAGCAAGCCGTTCCACGGCGCCGGCAGCCAGTCGAATTTCTGTGAGTAGGCCAACTCCAGGCCATAGAGTTTGGCGCTGTCGCCGTTGGCAAAGGTGTTCGCTTCGGAGAAATCGGTCCAGGCGCCCGTGCCGGCCAGGTCGGTGTTGTAGACGAAGTTCTTGATGTCTTTGTAGAACACGAACGCCGACACCGTACCGGCATGCCCCATGTAGTGTTCGATACCGAGGTCGAGGTTGCTCGACTCCAGCGGTTTGAGGTCCGGGTTGCCGAACGTCGCTTCATCGTCATCGATGACAAATCCCGGCGCCAGTTGACCGAAGGTCGGGCGCACCACGGATTTTGTCCACGCCGCGCGAACCTGGGTGTTTTTGTCCAGTTGATAGCGTGCGTGCAGGCCCGGCAGCCAGTGGTGGTAACGACGCTTGGTTTCGGTCGCCTCGAAGTCGCCGTCAGTGGCGCCAGTGCCTTTGGCTTCGAACTCGGTGCCCTCGTAACGCAGACCTGCGATGAAGCGCCAGTCGTCGATGTCGATCGTGTTCATCAGGTAGCCGGCGTTGATGTCCTCACGCATCTTGAAGTCGTTGACGGTCGATTCGGTCTCGTCATAGAAGTCGTCGCGGTTGAGCCCGCCGATCAGGTTCTTGATCGCGCTGCCGCTGATGCCCGGCCCGAACTGGCCGAGACGGTAATCCACCGAGCCCTTGGCGAAGCGGCTGAGGTTGAGTTGATCGTCGCTAAAGCCGAGGTCATCGAAGTCCTCGTAGACCCAGGCGTCGAGGTCGTTGTCCTTGTTGCGGCGGCTGACTTTGCCGCCGAACTTGACCTGAGACGCATAGCCGCTCAAGTCATAGTCACGGGCCAGATCCAGGCGCAGGTTTTTCTCGGTGTCCTTGGTGTTCTGCTTTTCCCAGTCGACCTTGTCGAGGCTGAAGTTGTTGGCGTCGTAGAAGCCTTGGCCAATGATCGGCCGTGGCTTGTCGTTGCTGTAGAAACCGCTGTCGCTGAAATCGTCATTGCCCGCGAACGCCGCATTGGCGATGTGGCCGGGGCTGTCTTCGCTGGAGCGGCTGTAACCGGCCTGGCCGCTGAGGGTCCACAGACCGAACATGCGCTCGCCGCCGAACACGTAGGACTGAATTTCCTGGGTTTCTTCGCGCTGCTTCAGTTTGCGTGAGCCTTCCGCGTCGCCCAGTACACCGGCGGCTTGCGGCTCGGCGAATTCGAGGCTGGTGGAGTTGCGGGTTTCGCTGTCCTTGTAGCGGCTGTAGAGAGTGCGCAGATAATAGCTGCTCAGGTCGTCGGGCTTGTAATCGAAGTTCAGGCCGCCACCGGTGCGTTCGCGGCTGATGTCGTAGTCACGCTGTTCGAACTCTTCCAATTGCGCACCGCGCTGGAAATCCCAGGCGCCGCCGGTTTCGACATTGTCGGAACCGAAATCGCGCTTCTGCCAGCTCAGCGCGGCAGCCACACCGAAGTTGTCGATGCCGTCGCCGAGGCTGAAACGGTCACTGATTGCGCCGGAAAATTTC
This sequence comes from Pseudomonas sp. LBUM1652, assembly GCF_059716105.1. Lineage (NCBI taxonomy): Bacteria > Pseudomonadati > Pseudomonadota > Gammaproteobacteria > Pseudomonadales > Pseudomonadaceae > Pseudomonas > Pseudomonas sp. LBUM1652. The sequence goes on from NZ_CP166804.1 coordinate 3,846,057, forward strand.
GGGCTGGTCTGGTGGCTGTTCTTGTCGTAGCTGGCTTCGGTGCCGCCGGTATAGAACAGGCCTTTGTGATCGAAGGCCGAGAGGCTTCTGACGTCGACCGTGCCACCCAGCGAGTTGGCGTCCATGTCCGGGGTCAGGGTTTTGATCACCGACAGCGACTGCACCAGCTCCGAGGGCAACACATCGAGGGCTACGGCGCGGCGTTCGCTTTCCGGCGACGGCACCAGCGTGCCGTTGATGGTCACGCTGTTCAGGTCCGGCCCCAGGCCGCGCACGCTGACAAAACGTCCTTCACCCTGATCACGTTCAACGCTGATGCCCGGCAAACGCTGCGCCGCTTCAGCGACGTTTTCGTCCGGCAACTGCGCCACGCCGTCGGCATGCACCACGCTTTCGATGCTGTCGGAGCGGCGCTGCTGCTTGAGCGCCGAGTCAATGCTGGCGGCCTGGCCGACGACTTCGACGTGCTCGACATTGGCGGTGGCGTCGGCGGCGTGCAGGCGCTCACTGGCCATCGCCATGGCCAATGCGGTCAGGGCGAAACTGAAGAGCCCGACGGTGCCGCTGCGCGGATGACTGCTGCGCTGGTACATGATTGTTCTCCCCCAAAGAGTCCGGTCAGGCCAGGCAAACGGCCCGGCAACTGAGAGGGCAAGCTAGGGGCGACGGATGACGCTTCTGTGACAGGACGTGGCGGCAGAGCCCGTAAACCCGGGGTTTCGCGGGTACTGCGGGGACAAATGAGCTGAAATGACCTCTTCAACCCACCATCGTCTCCTGTGGGAGCGAGCCTGCTCGCGAAGGCGGTGTGTCATTACACAATGCGTTTGCTGACCCACCGCCTTCGCGAGCAGGCTCACTCCCACAGGGGCGGTGGTATTTTGCGAAAAAAATCACCCGCCTCGATGAGCTGATTCGACCTCCCCACGCCGTCACCCGGCTGTCACAAACATCTGCTGTGCTGACGCGCATTGCTTCTTCGCCAAAGGATCGCGGCCATGTTCTCAGTGCTCAAACCTCACCGTTGGAAACTCGCTGCACTGCTGCTGGCGGCCAACCTCGGTCTGCTTCTGCATCTGGCCTGCGGCGACCTGAAGTCATTCAGCGAATGGGTCTGGCTGGACATCATCGGCGAAGGCGGCTCGGCGCTGTTGGCACTGGTCTGGCTGGGGCTGGTACTGAAAAGTCGTCCGGCCGGGCGCGTGACCAATTATCTGGCGCTGGGCCTGAGCTGCATCTTCTTTTCCTGGTGGATCGACAGCCTCGACGAGTTCATCCGCCTGCCTGACAGCATCACCTGGGATCACTGGCTGGAGTCGGGGCCGATGCCGGTGGGCATGATTCTGCTGACCATCGGTATCTATCACTGGCACCGCGAGCAACTGGCGATCAGCGCGCAAATGGAAAAACGCGAGCGGCTGTTCCGCGAGCATCGGCTGTTCGACAAGCTCACCCCGCTGGGCGGTGCCGACTATCTCAAGCGGCACCTGGCCGACAGCCTTGGCGAGAGCATCGCGCACCAGCAACCGCTGTCATTGCTGGTGCTGGATCTGGACAACTTTGCCGCGATCAATCAGGCCTACGGACATGCCGAGGGGGACGCGGTGTTGCAGGCCCTCAGCCATTTGCTGCTGCTCAATCTGCGCCGTCAGGATTTGCTCTGCCGATTGGCCGGTGATCGCTTTGTGGTGTTGCTGCCAAACACCGGCGAGCGTCAGGCGCAACTGCTCGCGCAAGAGCTGCAAGCCGCCGTACACGCCTTGGCGCACAAGACCCGACAGCATGGCGAACGCCTGCAACTGGCGGCCAGCACGGCGGCGGTCATGGCCCTGGACGAGACGCCCGAAGTGCTGCTCAAACGCCTAAACCTGGCACTGGCCCGCGCCAAATCGCCCTTAGCCAAAAGCGCCTGAGGCCGACCATGACCGTTAAATCCACTTGGTACGAAGCCGACAGTCGCTTCATCCCCGGGCATTACCAACCCGCGACATTGATCGATCTGGCCCTGTCTCGCGATATCGACAGCCATCGTCTTTTGCGCGGTACAGGCCTGTTCCATGAAGACATTCTGGCCGGCCAGACGCGCCTCAGCCCGCAGCAGTTTCTCGGCCTGATCGACAATAGTCGCCGCTTGCTCGACGCCGATGACAGCAGCTTCCTCTTCGGCCAGCGCTTGCTGCCCGGTCACTACGGCGCCGCCAGCCACGCCTTGCGTCACGCGCAAAACCTGCATCAGGCGCTCGATACGCTGGTCCAGCAACAAGCCCTGCTCAGCCCCTTGATGACGCCGCGTCTGCTGCTGGATGAGCGCTTTGCGTACGTCTATTGGCTGGACAGTTGCGTTGCCGGCGAACAATGGCGGTTTTTGCTGGAAGCGGGCATGACGTCTCTGGTGGCCATGAGTCAGTGGCTCAGCGGCGAACGTCTGCCATGGGAATGCAGTTTCAGCCATGCCGAGCCGCGTTACGTCGAACAATATTGGGTGCATCTGGGCGAGCAGACTCAGTTCAAACGCCCGCTGGACTTGATGCGCATTCCCCGCGAGTTTCTCGCCCGGCCCTGGCCCGACGCCTCGGCGACTGCCGGCCAGGTCGCCCGCCAGGAAGCCGTGCGGCAGATCGAGCAACTGGGGTTTGCCGAAAGCTTCACCGATTGCCTGTACCGCCACTTGCAAGATCAAGTCCGCCAGCCGCCGAGTCTGGAACAAGCCGCGCAGGCATTCGCCATGAGCCCGGCCACCCTCAAACGCAAACTGCAAAAACACGACACCGGGTTCCAACAACTAGTGGATCTGGTGCGCAAGCATGTCGCGCTGTACCTGTATCAGGTCAAAGGACTAAGCAACGAGGAAGTGGCCGATTACCTGAGCTTCAGTGATCCAGCGAACTTCCGGCGCTCCTTCAAGCGCTGGACCGGCAGCACACCGAATCTCATCCGCCAGTTGTTCGGCAGCCATTGATCCTGCGCATGACCTGAAGTCACTGCTGGGGTGCCACGACCCGAAACTTGATGGCGATGTCCTTGGACACCACCGTGTCTGCCCACTCCCCCGCGCCGAGGCCAAACTCGTCGCGTTTGAGCAGCAACTCACCGTCGAAAATGCCGATGGCGCTGTCCGGCTTCAACTCCACCGGCACTTGCACCTCACGGGTGATGCCTTTGAGAGTGAGCTGGCCGGCGACCAGGTAGCGGTTTTCGGCCACTTGCGTGAAATGACTGGATTCGAATAGCGCCACGGGAAATTGCTGCGTGTCGAACCACGCCGGTTTCACCAATTCAGTGTTGGCGTCTTCACTGCCGGCGTCGATGCTGCTGAGGTCGATGCGCAACGTGGTGCGGGCGCTGGCGAGGTTATCGGTGTCAAAGTCCAGCGTCGCATCGAACTTGCCGAAGGTGCCATACATCCGCGAGCCCATCTGGTTGTAGGTGAAACTGATCTGGCTGGCGGTGGTGTTGACGCGGTTGTACTCGACAGCCTGCACGGCCGGGGTGGCGCACAGGTAAAACGCGACAGCCAGCAGCAATCGGATCGACATGGAATTTCTCCGGGCAGCGCTGCCGTCGAGGGACTTGGTTGACTTAAGCAAACAACCGGCGGTTACGCCACCTCGCCGCCGTGCGAGGACGTCGCGCCATACCTGACACCGCGTCGCAGCCGGTGACGAAGCGCCAGCACCGGGCGCTCGACGTAGTAATACGAAACGCAGCTCAACAGCAACGACAGCATCAACACCGTAATAACCCTTTGAGCGTCGTAATCAGCCGGCCAGAGAGCATACAGGGCGTACATCACCACAAAGTGGTTGAGAAACACGCCGTAGCTGATGTTGCCGAGAAACTCGTCCATCCAGCGGGACTTGAGCCTGCTCAACATGTAAACGGCCGGGACACCCAACGCTATCCCCAGAGTCACCTCTGCGTTGTTGGGTCGGCGCTCGATCACTCCCGCCATGATGGCCACGAATATCAGGGCGGCCACCCCAGCGGTGCTGGCAGCGATGACCATGCCCCTGGCCCGCGCGCCATACAAATAACTACCGCAGAGAAACATGAACAGTGCGCCCGGCAACAGTCGATAGCCGTAGATATCGGTGTCGATGTAGCCGAGGCACGCCACTAGAAAAACGCTGACAGATAAGACGAACGCAACGCCTCGCAGCCTGAAGATGAGCAGAAACGGAATCAGCAGGTAGAAACAAACCTCCAATCCCAACGACCACGCTGGAGGCAGAATCCATGTGCTGGCAACTCCGAACATATAGAAACCCAGTGGCACGATGGCAAGACTGCTGGCGATCCGCGAGAACGTCAGTTCAGCCGCCTGCCCGGTTCCGGGCAAGAGCCAGTAAATGACCGCGCAGGACATGCCGAAATACAACAGGAACTGGGGATACAGTCTGAGCGCTCTATCCAGATAAAACAGGCTGATTTTCTCTGGCGTGTGGTAATTGCGCTCAATCAGCGAAGTCATCACAAAACCGCTGATGATCAGGAAAGAAATGACGGCGACCACCCCGGGATTAAGCCCAGCGATGGTCTTGCCCATATGAGACACGGCGACCAGAACGGCCAACAGCAGTCGAAAAGCTCCCACCTACAACCTCGAACGTTCTTATATTTGTGCTGCGTAACCTACGACGCTTTGCTCCGCGAAAACAGAGTTTTCTGCTCCCGCATGGATCAAACCAACCGCTCGATCTTCTGATGCTGCCAGACCAGTTTGTAATACAGGGTCTGCAACACCAGCATCCCTAGATACGCCACCGGAAACGCCATCCACACACCCTGCAAACCATACTGGCCATCCAGCCAATACGCAGCCGGCAACTGCACCCCGACTACACAAATGATCGCAATCACCACCGGCACCAACACCGTGCCGCTGGCGCGCATGATCCCGCCGATGATCGCCTGGAAGCCGAACACCAACAGACTCCACAACATGATGTGCAGTAGATGCTCGGCCATCGCCCGGGTCGATTCTTCGGTCAGGAACAGGCCGAGCAACCAGTGCGACAACAGATAGCCCAGCACGATCAGGCCTCCAGTGAGGCACACATTGATCAACAGACCGGTGCGCAGAATCGGCCCCATCCGTTCCAGCCTCCCTGCCCCGATGGCCTGCGCCCCGAGGATAGAAGCGGTGATCGCAATCGACAGCGCCGGGAACTGCACATAGTTGACGATCTGCGTCACCGCGCCATACGCCGCTGTCGCTTGCGAGCCGTGCTGGTTGACCAGGGCCAGAATCACCAGCTCTGAAAGTGACAAGACAATCATCTGCACGCCGGTCGGCAGGCCGATGCGCAGCACTTTGCCAAGAATCGCGCCGTCGAAGCGCAGCGCCGCAAAAAACTCCCGGTCCGGCGCCAGCGGATGGCCCTTGCGAATCAGCCGCCACGAAAGCCACGCCATCGCCGCCAGGTTACCCGCGAGCCCCGCATACGCCGCACTCTGAATCCCCAGTTGCGGCAGGCCGAACCAGCCGCGAATCAGTGCCGGCGTCAGTGCCAGCCCGACGCACGTCGACACCACCAGCGCCAGCAACGGCGACAGCGTGTCACTCACTCCGCGCAGTAGTTGCGTGAACAATACAAACACCAGCAGCGACGGCAGAATCCACATCATCACATGGGCATAGGCCACCGCATCGTCCAGAACATCCGCCGGCGTCCCCAACCCCGTCAACGCCTGTCGCGCGAACACACTGCCCAATACCGCCGCCGCCAAGCCGATCAATACCCCCAGCAACAGCGTCGCCCCGGCAATCGCCTTGACCAAGTGCGGCTCGCGCGCGCCCCACGCCTGACCGATCAACACCCCTGCACCCGCGCCGAGGCCAATCACCAGGGCGATGAAAAAGAACACCACGGGAAACATCCCCGATACCGCCGCCAGCGCCTGGGTGCCAAGCATCTGGCCGATGTAGATGCTGTTGACCGTGCCCGACATCGATTGCAGAAAGTTGGACAGCACCATAGGCGCCAGGAACAGCAGGTAGGTGTGCCAGAGGGGTTTGCTGACGCTGGGGGTTTGCATTGAATAGAGGTCCATCTCGACGGCGGGAGGGCTTATGAAGGATAGCTTCGGTGAGTTGGGGACAGGGTGCAATTAACATTTCAGGTGGGTGTTGATTGTTGCGTTCATCGTCTGAGTGACGGCCATGGTTCTGTAGGTGACCGTTCGTAGCTGTGGTAAACAACAGCCCATTACAATCTCAGCCATTGAGGCTCTGTTCATGCCCCACTCTCGAAAACTACTGACCAGCACCCTTCTTGCTTTGTTCGCCTGCACCGCTCAAGCCGCCTCGCCTCCTCCAGCACCTGAGGCGCTGAAACCGCTGCTGGAAACACTGAACGAACGCCTGAACATCGGCGATCACGTCGCGTTGACCAAATGGGACAGCGGCAAGCCGATCCAGGACAGCCCCCGCGAGGCGCAAGTCATCGCCAATGCCCGCACGCTGGCCGCCGAGCGCAAGCTCGACCCGGAAGATGTAGCGCAATTGATCGCCGCGCAAATGGAGGCCAACAAACTGGTGCAATACGGTTTGCTCGCGCAGTGGCAAGCGGCGGGCGCCGCACCCGACACGCAGCGTCCTGATCTGGGCAAGCAGATCCGCCCGCGTCTGGATGAGCTGCAAACCCGGTTGCTTGCGCAATACGCCGACTTCTTGCCTTATCGCCATGACCCGAATTGCCCGGTCTGGCTGGCGAAGGCGCGCACGGGTCTGACCCACGATGCGTTGCATGAGCTGGCCTTGACCCGCGCCACCGGTGAGCTTTGCGTTCGCGCGACGGCCCCGTAATCCGGCGTTCGGGCAAACATTGCTGGCGTCGATAGTCACCATCACGTCAATGAAGTTCTCATAAAAAATCCGCGGCGTAAGATCGGCTCCATACCAACCAACAACACCCCGGAGCACACGATCATGAAACGCCAAACCCTTCTCAGCATCGCTTTCTCGGTTTTCGCAGTTAACGCTTTTGCCGCAACCCCGACTCACACCATGGTCGCTGAAGGCGGCTCGGATCGGTTGATTGAAAGTCGTGTGGCTGAGGGCGGTTCGGATCGTCTGATCGAACGCCGTGTTGCCGAAGGTGGCTCTGATCGTCTGATCGAACGCCGCGTTGCTGAAGGTGGCTCTGATCGTCTGCAAGAACGCCGTGTTGCCGAAGGTGGCTCTGATCGTCTGCAAGAACGCCGTGTTGCCGAAGGTGGCTCTGATCGTCTGATCGAACGCCGCGTTGCCGAAGGTGGCTCCGATCGTCTGATCGAACGCCGCGTCGCATGAATCAATAGCTCTACCGCAGTCCCCCAGAAAAGCCCGGCCTGATCAGCCGGGCTTTTTTGCGCCCGCAGTTTCGACGCGTTTCATGAACTACGTCGCTGGCAGCCCATCGACAATGTCGCATACCATGGCGCCACTCAAATAAAGACAGACATCGCCCATGCTCAAAGCCAGTCTGCGCAGCCACCTGACCCTGTGGTTCGCCGGTTTGTCCCTGCTGACGCTATTGAGCGTGGGCTTCTATGTCGGGCATATCGCCACCGAACAGATGAAACAGGCCAGCGGCAATGCGCTGTTGAATACCGCACGGTCGGCGGCGACGCTACTGGGCGAGCAGTTACGTGAACGGCAGCTTGAGGTTTATATGCTCAGCCGGGCGCCACATCTGGAGCGTGGCGATCTGGATAACCCGGCGATACTGAAGTCGATGCAACTGCGCACCCAGGCCCGCAACGAGTATGCGTGGATGGGGGTGACCGATGCCAAAGGCCAGGTGCATCAAGCGGTGAATGGTTTGCTGGTTGGTCAATCTGTACAAGCGCGCCCCTGATTTCAGTCCGGATTGCGCGGCGAATACACCGGCGATCCCCATGAAGCCGTGCTGCTGGCCAAGTTGTTGCCGGGTACGCCCAATGGCGAGCCGTTGCGTTTCATCGATTTTGCCGCACCGATTCATGACGCCGAAGGTCAGGCGATCGGTGTGCTGGGCGCACACGCGCACTGGAGTTGGGTGACACGCATTGTCGAATCGGCAGCGTTTTCACATAAAAACTCCTCGCCGGATATCGAGGCACTGATCATCGATCACGACGGCAAGGTGCTGTACCCGGAAGCAATGATGGGCCAGCAACTGGCGGCTGGTGATTCGGCGTTGCCGGGCTGGTCAGTGGGTAACGGCTATCTGACCAGCATGGTGACCGTACCAACGCCATCGGGCACCGCGCTATCGTGGTCGATTGCCGTCCGTCAGCCACTGGAAACCGCGCTGCAACCGGCGCGCCTGCTGCTCTACAAATTGCTGTTCCTGGGCGTGTTCGCAGCGGTGGTATTCGCCTTGGTGGGGTATTACCTGGCGCTGTACCTGAGCCGTCCGATCGAACAACTCGTCCGCTCGGCCAGGCAGGTTCAGAACAATCAGCCCGGCGCTCACTTCCCGCTACAGCATCCGGTGCGGGAAATTGCTCAGCTCGGCCAGTCGATTGATGCGATGACGCAATCGCTGCTCGGCAAGGAACGCGAACTGCAAGAAGCCAATGCTTCGCTTGAGGCCACTGTGGCACAACGCACCGCCGCGCTCATGCAGGCGAACGCAGAACTGTTGAGTCTGGCGACTCACGATGCCTTGACCGGCGTCTACAACCGCCGTCGCTTCGACGAAAAACTCACAGAATACAGCCTGCTGTCCCGGCGCACGGGGCGCCCTTTTGCCCTGCTGCTGATCGACGCCGACCACTTCAAACGCATCAATGACACTCACGGTCACGCGGTGGGTGATGATGTACTGCAACAGTTGGCGCAGTTGATTCAAACCAACCTGCGCACCACCGACTTCGTGGCGCGCTACGGCGGTGAAGAGTTCGCCGTACTGCTGCCGGAAATCGCCCAACCGGATACCCCGGAAGTGGTCGCCGAGAAGATTCGCTCAGCGGTTGCCGATGCGAACTTCCTTGCCATCGGTCAGGTGACGGTGAGCATCGGCGTCGGCCTGGCGGATCCGGCGGACAACAACCAGACAGCACTGATCAAACGTGCCGATCAGCAGCTGTATCAGGCGAAAGCTGCGGGTCGTAATCAGGTGGCTAGCAGCGTTTAACGTGCAGCGCCGCCCCCCCCTGTAGGAGCTGTCGAAGGCTCGGGCCGCGATCGGACGATGTTTTGATCTTGATTTAAAAAAACAAAGTCAAAAGATCGTCCGATCGCGGCCAGAGCCTTCGGCAGCTCAGGGACCGTCAGGTGTTGGTTTTGAGTTTGGTCCACAACCGCGTCGTCAGCCGCGCAATCTTCGCCGGCAGTTCTTCCACGGTGAACAACTTTTCCATCACCGCTTTCGGCGGATAAATCGCCGAATCGCCCTTCACGTCCGGGTTAAGGAACTCACTGGCCGCCGCGTTAGGGTTGGCGTAGTGGATGCTGTTGCTGATGTTGGCGATTACCTTGGGTTCGAGCAGGTAGTTCATGTAGGCGTAGCCGTTCTTCTCATGGGGCGCGCTTTTTGGCATGACCATCATGTCGAACCACAACGTCGTGCCTTCGTCCGGGATCGAGTAAGCGATATCGATGCCGTTCTTCGCTTCTTTGGCACTCGCCGCAGCCTGGACGATATCGCCGTTGAAGCCGATCACCGCGCAGACGTTGCCGTTGGCCAGATCGCTGATGTATTTCGAAGCGTGAAAGTACTGAATGTACGGACGGATTTTCAGTAAGGCCTGCTCAGCCTTTTTGTAATCGTCCGGTTCGTGGCTGTGCGGTGGCAGGCCCAGATAGTTGAGGGTGATCGGCAGCACTTGGGTCGGGTTATCAATGAATGCCACACCACACTGACTGAGCTTCTTGATGTTCTCTTCATCGAACAACATCTTCCACGAGCGGGTGATATCAGTGTTGCCGAAAATCGCCTTGATCTTCTCGACGTTGTAACCAATGCCGGCGGTGCCCCACATGTAGGGATAGCCGTATTGATTGCCGGGGTCGTTGACTTCAAGTTTCTGCATCAACAACGGATCGAGGTTTTTCCAGTTCGGCAGCTGCGCCTTGTCCAGTTTCTGGATCGCTCCGGCCTTGATCAGGCGCGAGAGAAAGTGGTTCGACGGACTGACCACGTCATAACCGGTATTGCCGGTCATCAACTTCGACTCCAGCACTTCGTTACTGTCATGGATGTCGTAAGTGGTCTTGATGCCGGTGGCCTGGGTGAAGTTGGCCAACGTGTCCGGGGCGATGTAGCTATTCCAGTTGGAGATGTTGATGGTTTCTTCGGCATAAGCGGATGCCGACGTAGCCGCGAGTAAGACCGTCAGAGAAAGTGGATGGATGCGCATGTTCTATCACCTGTGTTGAGTGGCTTTTGTTCTTGTGCGATATGCGGAAATTTCAGATTTCTGTTCTGGCCCTGACCGCCTCCACGCGCATGCGAAGCATGGCACCGATATCGAAGAAGGGTCGCGGCGGTAGCCAACCGGGCTCGGCCCGCTGCATCACCGATTGCAGCAATGGCGAATCGACGCCCGAGGCCAGCTCCGCCAACAACCGGCCCCACAACGTCCCGCGCGCCACGCCGGAACCATTGCAGCCCGCCACGGCAAACACGCCCTCTTCGACCCGGTCGAAATACGCCTGGCCGCTGCGGCTCGCGCTCAAATGGCCGGTCCAGGTGTACTGAATGTCTTGCTCGCCGAGGAACGGAAAACGCCGTTGCAGTCCGCGAACATGGTGCTGACGGCGTAGCGCGAGTTCGCTGTTGGAAAGATCGCGAGTGCGGTATTCGGCGGTGTTGCGGATCATCACCCGGCGATCCGGAGTCAGCCGCACCGTGGCGCCGAGGGGCCGGGTCGACAACACACCCCAAGGCTCCACCGCGCCGATGGCCTGAAATTCCTGATCGCTGAGCGGCCGCGTGAGACTGGCGCTGAGTTCCATCGGGAACGTCGCACTGTCGGCAATGCCGACCCGGGGAATGAACGCGTTCAGGCAGACCAGAATCTGTTTGGCTTCGATGCTGCCATCCATCGTATGGGCGCGCAGCCGTCCCTGGCTCAGGCGCTCGATACCGGTGATGTCCGTGTTTTCGTAAACCGTGATGGTGTCCGGCAATGCGTTGAGCAAACCTTTCACATATTTGGCCGGTTGCAGCAATGCGTTGCCGTGGCCGCACCAGATCGCCGCTTCGTAGTGGCGAGTGCCAAGTTTCTGCGCAAGGGCCGCGCCTTGCACAAACTCTGCGCGGGCGCCGAGGGCGCGCAGCGTCGCCAATTTGGCATCGACATGGTCGAGCTTGGCCCGGTCGTTAACGGCGAAGTAGTAGCCGCTGTCGCGAAAATCGCAGTCGATCGCATGACGAGCGATCCGCTGGCGCACTTCTTCGCTGGCCGCACGGGAAATCATTGTGTCGACTTCAAACCCGGCGAAACCCTGAGCGCCGATCAACTCGCTTTGTGCAGGATGTTCATGGGCCACGACAAAACCCGAATTGCGCGCCGAAGCACCTTGAGCTGCCCGCTGCCGATCAACCACCACAATGCGCGCCTGAGGATGCATTTCGGCGAGGGTATGCGCGGCACTGAGGCCGGTGATCCCGGCGCCGATGATCAGCCAGTCGGCTTTTTGCGCACCACTCAGGCGACCGCGCTCCGGCGAGCTGCCAGCCTGCGCGATCCAGCCACATACGTTTTCCATGCACCACCTCATTCGACTGTCGTTCTGCGCCTTGCTTCTGCCTGGCGTTCATGCGTGAATCGCATGCGCCGATGGAGAAATCTGCCGCTAGAGCTAGAATCTATAAGGTCTTCGTTTGACCGACCAACGCTATAAAATCATCGAGCCATTCTGAAAACGCATGGATAAAATTCGCCACGTTCCCTCACTGCAAGCCATGCAGGCGCTCGTGGAAGTCGCCGGTTGCGGCAGCTTCACCACCGCCGCGCAAAAGCTATGCCTGACCCAAAGCGCGGTGAGCCGACAGATCCAACAACTGGAAAGCCACTTCAATGTCGCTCTGTTCATCCGCACCAGCCGCAACCTGCACCTGACCCCGGAAGGCGAACAAGTGCTGGCCAGCGCCCGCAGCATCCTTGATCAATTGAAAACCCTTGAAGAACGCCTCGCCCCCCAAAAGCGCCCATTCCGCATCCGCATGCATGTGTCACTGGCGGTGCGTTGGCTGCTGCCGAAACTCAGCGACTTTTATCTGAGCCATCCCGAGGTGTCGCTGGCGATTGAAACCGTCGCCACCGAAGTCGTCGAACCGGGCAATGACAGTGACGCCTACATTCTTTATCTGCCGCAGCCGTCGACCGACCCGGACTGCCTGACGCTGTTCGAAGAAACGCTGGTGCCAGTGTGTTCACCCAACCTGGCAAACGCGCCGCGCTCGGTAGAGGAGTTGCTGCGTTTTGCCTTGCTGCATCGTTCGGCGGATCGCCAGGCATGGATCGAATGGCTGGCCGCGAATGACGGCAAACCGCTGGAGGATTACCGGCACATCCCGTTCAACCTCGATGAGTTGGCGCTGGATGCGGCGGCGCGGGGATTGGGCGTGGCGGTGACGGACATGACGCTGGCGGCGGAGTCGCTTGAGCGTGGGGTGTTGGTGGTGCCGTTTGGTGAGCCGTTAAGAACTGGCGGGATTTATTCGTTTTGTCCGCAGCCTTCGGCGGCATCGCACCCGCAATGCACACTGGTGATGCGCTGGTTTGCCGAGCAGGCCATGAACCCAATTGCCCTGTAGGCGCTGCCGCAGGGGATCGAGCGGGTTGTTATTGCGGGAACGTTTGCAGATACGCCAACAGATTTTCGAGTTTCTCCTCATCACTCAGCCCCCAGAAAATCATCCGCGTGCCCGGCACCACGCCTTTTGGATCTTTCAGGTAAGCCTTCAGCGTTTCGTGATCCCACGTCACTCCTGAATTCTTCATCGCATCGGAATACACGTAGTTCGCCGAGATCCCGGCTGGCCGACCGATGATGCCGTTGAGTTGCGGGCCGAACCCCGGACGCGCGGACTCGCCGACTTGATGGCAGCCGCCACACAGACGCGGAAAGATTTTTGCGCCAGCCTCAGGGTCACCTGCGGCGTTCACGGCGGTGCTGACCAGGCCAGTAGTGAGGATCAGGGCGAGGGACAGTGAAGCGGTGTTTTTCATTTAGGGTTCCGGAACGGCAGGAATCGGGCGGCGCAAGAGTAGCACTTTGTTTTTACAGGTAAGCGCCGACAACCTTTCTGACGGTGATCAAGGCCTGGCGCAATACCTCCATGTCCACCGACCCCAGCGCCAGCCGAATCGCATGCGGTACGTGCGTCGCCACCGAAAACGGTTCGGCGGTGGTGACTGAAATCTGTTGCTGCATCAACTCCACGACAATCTGATCGGCGCGTACGTCTTCCGGCAGCGGCAGCCACAAAAAGTACGAGGACGGGTGAGTGATGCAGGGCAATCCGTGGAGCAATTCGGCGGCCATTGTCTGACGGGCTCGCGCATCATTACGTTTTTGCTCCTCAAGCTGAGTGACGGTGCCATCATCGAGCCAACCGCAAGCAATCGCCGTCATTATTCCGGGAGTGTTCCAGGTGGTGGCGCGGATGATGCGCTCCAGCGCAGGCACCATGGGCGCAGGCGCCGCGATGAAACCGACGCGCAGACCAGTGGCGATATTCTTGGAAAGTCCCGACACGTAAACCGTGCGCTCCGGCGCCAGGTCGACCAACGTTCGCGGTGGGTTTTCCACCAGAAAGGCGTAGGCCGCATCCTCGATAATCGTCAGATCATGCCGACGGGCAATCGAGACCAGTTGCTCGCGCTGCTCAAGAGGCATGACCCAGCCCAGCGGATTGTGCAGAGTCGGCATGCTGTACACGGCGCGCACCGAGCGGCTGCAGCAGAGTTTGTCCAACGCCGCCAGATCAGGCCCTTGCTCGTTGATCGGGATCGCCACCACTTCCAGATGCAGCGCTTCGGCCAGCACTTTGAACCCGGAATAGGTCAGCGCATCCGCCGCAATCACATCACCCGGTTTGAGCAGCGCCATCAACGCAACCGCCAGCCCTTGCTGGGCGCCGTTGACGATGAGCACTTGCTCGGCCTCGACGCTAACGCCGCGGCTCAGCAAATGACGCGCGACCGAAGCGCGTTCATGCTGGCGGCCGGCGTGGGGCTGATAACGCAGCAGCGATTCCAGGTCCCCGGACAACGCCAATTGCCGCAACGCCGTACGCAATAGATCAGCCTGACCGGGCAATGACGGGTAGTTGAAATTGAGATCGATCATGCCGACCGCCACGTCCTTCTGATCAATGCCCTGCCCTGGCGACAACGAGGTTTCCCGCACAAACGTGCCGCGCCCGGTTTCGCCGCTGACCAGGCCCATCGCCTCCAGCTCGGCGTACACCCGCGAGGCGGTGACCAGCGCCAGCCCTTCCCTTGCTGCCAGTTCTCGATGAGTCGGCAGTCGCGTGCCGGGGGCCAGGCGTCCAGAGCGAATGCCCGCCGCATAGGCATCAACGAGGGTCTTATAGCGGGAGCGAGGCATGTCGGTATGTATCCATGACAATTTTTTGATTGTGCTGATTTTCGGCCGCAGGATGGCGGCAACGCAACCCCACCTTTGAGCGTGACCTCGTATGGAACGGACATCAAACCTGACAAACCCGGCTCTCGAAAAAACCAGCGGCTGGATCAACGGCTTTATCGGTGTGGTGATCTTCAGCGGCTCGCTGCCGGCCACGCGCTTGGCGGTGCTGGAGTTCGACCCGGTGTTTCTCACCGTTGCGCGCGCGGCCATCGCTGGGGTGTTGGCAGTGATTCTGTTAGGGCTGTTTCGTGAGCGGCGTCCGGCGCGCGGCCAGTGGCTGTCGTTGTTCATCGTCGCGATGGGTGTGGTGCTGGGTTTTCCATTGCTGACGGCGTTGGCGCTGCAACACGTGACGTCGGCACATTCGATTGTGTTTGTAGGATTGCTGCCACTGGCGACGGCGATTTTTGGCGTGTTGCGTGGCGGTGAACGTCCGCGAGCGGTGTTCTGGTTTTTTTCGGTGCTGGGTAGCGCTTTGGTGGTTGGGTTCGCCTTGTCGCAGGGGCTGACCGCTTCGCCCACCGGCGACTTGCTGATGCTCGCGGCGATTGTGGCCTGCGGCCTCGGTTATGCCGAAGGCGCAAAACTGTCGCGCACTCTTGGTGGCTGGCAGGTGATCTGCTGGGCGCTGGTGTTGTCGCTGCCGCTGATGGCGCTGCTCAGCCTGTGGCTGGCGCCCGCCTCGTTCAGCCACATCAGCCTGTCGGCATGGCTGTGCCTGGCTTATGTGTCGCTGTTCAGCATGCTCATCGGGTTTGTGTTCTGGTATCGCGGGCTGGCGCAGGGCGGGATCGCGGCGGTTGGGCAACTGCAGTTGCTGCAACCGTTTTTCGGCCTGGCACTGGCGGCGACGTTGCTGCATGAACAGGTCAGCGTCGGCATGCTCGCGGTAACGCTGGGGGTAATTCTGTGTGTGGCGGGAGCGAAGAAATTCGCCAAATAAAACTCAGGCTCCTGCCTTCCACTCCCGAGGACTGAGCCCGGTCTTGCGCCGAAATGCCCGGGCCAGCGCCGAAGGGCTTTCGTAACCGACTTCTTCGGCGATCAGCGCAATCGGCTTGCCCTCGCGCAGGCGTTTTTGCGCGAGGCTGACCCGCCAGCTCAGCAGATAATCCGCCGGGGGCTGGCCGACGACGCGACGAAACTGTTCGGCAAATCCGGCACGTGAAAGGTTGGCCACTGTCGCCAGATCGGCCACGCTCCACGCTTTCGCCGGTTGTTCATGCATCAGATTCAAGGCGCGAGACAGGCGTGGATCGGCCAGCCCGGCCATCATTCCCGGTTGTTGATCACGACGGCTGATGAGGTGACGCAACAGCAGAATCACCAGCAATTCGAACAGCCGATCCATCACCGCCACGCGCCCGCAATGACCTTCGAAAGCTTCCTTGAACAGCCATTCCAGCGTGCTGTTCAATTCCGGGATTTCGCTGAGTTTGAGCACCAGATAATCCGGCAGCGCCGCCGCCAGAGCATTGCCCGAACCGCCATCAAACGTCAGCGATGCGCAGACCAGTTTCGTCTTCATGGCCTCATCGGCCACCATGCGATGGGCAAAGGGTCTGGGGAAGAAAATCAGTGCGGGCTCATCAAGTCGGATCTCGCGCTGATTGCCCGGCTTGAGCAGCAACTCGCCAGCTTGCAACAGATGCACATGACCATTCTGCTCGCCCTCATGAACGCTGACGCCGCAAAAGTCGCCGCTGTGAAAAGTGCCTGCATGTACAGCGAAATGGCTGAGCAAGGTGGAAAGGCGATCCATGGGCGACTCCCGAGCGAATATCTGGACGATCTGTCGCATATCCTCGACGATCCGCAGCCAAAGCACCAGACGCGCTGATTAACATCAACTCCATCGCCGGCGCACTTCGCGCCCGTCTTTCGGAGAATCACCATGAGCCGCATCAACGCTATCAGCCTCGAATCCGCCACCGACGCCACCCGCCCAGCGCTGGAAGGCGTGAAGAAGAAAATCGGCTTCCTGCCGAACGTGTTCAGCACACTGGCCAAGGCACCGGTCGCCCTTGAAACCTACCTGCAAGCCTCGACGATACTCGGCAAAACGTCGCTGAGCGCCAAGGAGAAAGAAGCGGTTTACCTCGCCACGTCGCAGGTCAACGGTTGCGATTATTGCCTGTCGGCCCACACGTTCTTCGCAAGCAAGGCCGGGCTGTCAGCGCAGGACATCGTCGCGGCACGTGAGGGCGAACTCAACGCCTACGCCGCCCTTGCCCAGCAAATCACCCAAAGCCGCGGCCACTTGAGCGACGAGCAGATCGCCGCCGCCCGTGCTGCCGGGATCGATGACACGAAGATTATTGAGGTGATAGCGCTGGTGGCGGTGCAGTCGCTGACCAACTACCTGAACAACGCGGCGCTGACCGATATCGACTTTCCGGCGATTTGAAACCTGGCCACACACAAAACCAATGTGGGAGCTGGCTTGCCAGCGATAGCGGAGGTCAATCGACATCGATGTCGACTGATCCAACCTCATCGCTGGCAAGCCAGCTCCCACAGGAATTAGGTTGCTACTGCAAAGGCGTTTAATCGTGATCAACGCCCGCGCGTTTTAACAACTTCTTGCAACGTTCCGACAGATGAAACACCTGCAAATGCTTGCCAGCCTTCTCATAGCGTTCACGCAAGGTTTTCAGCGCGGCAATCGCCGAATAATCGACAAAGCTCAGATGCCGGCAATCCAACGTCACCCGCGCCGGGTCATTGGCCGGGTCGAACCGGTTGAGAAACGGCGTGGTCGAGGCGAAGAACAACGTGCCGTGCAGGCGATAGAGCTTGCTGCCGTCGGCTTCCAGATGCTCATCGGCATACAGTTCACGCGCCTGTTGCCAGGCAAAATTCAACGCAGCGATGATGATCCCGCACAGCACAGCGGTGGCCAGATCGGTGAACACGGTGATGGTGGTCACAGCGATGATCACCAGCACATCGTTGAGCGGCACTTTGTTCACCACGCGCAACGAGGCCCAGGCGAAGGTCTGTTGCGACACTACAAACATCACACCCACCAGCGCCGCCAGCGGAATCCGCTCGATCAGCGGTGACAGAAACAGGATGAACAGCAGAATCAGCACGCCAGCCACCACGCCGGACAGACGCCCGCGCCCGCCGGAACTCAGGTTGATCACGGTCTGGCCGATCATTGCGCAACCGCCCATGCCGCCGAATGCGCCGCAGACCATGTTTGCCGCGCCGAGCGCCACGCACTCGCGATCAGGGTAGCCACGGGTTTCGGTGATTTCGTCGGTGAGGTTGAGGGTCAGCAGGGTTTCCAGCAGACCGACCAGCGCCATCAGAATCGCGTAAGGCGCGATGATGCCGAGGGTTTCCAACGTCCACGGAATGTCCGGCAAGGCGAAAGTCGGCAAGCCGCCGGCAATGTGCGCCATGTCGCCAAGGGTGCGGGTCGGCAGGCCGAACAGGTAGACCAGCAGACCCACGCCAAGAATCGCCACCAGTGCCGGCGGCACCGCGCGGGTCAGGCGCGGCAGGATGTAGACGATGGCCATGGTCAGCAGCACCAGCCCGGTCATCAGGTACAGCGGCGTGCCGCTGAGCCAGTCTTCACCGTTCTTGAAATGCTCCAGTTGCGCCAGCGCAATAATAATCGCCAGACCGTTGACGAACCCGAGCATCACCGGGTGCGGCACCATGCGCACCAGTTTGCCCAGACGCAACAACCCGAACGCCATCATGATCAAACCGCCCAGCAACACGGTCGCCAGCAGGTATTGCACACCGTGTTGCACCACCAGCGCGACGATCACCACCGCCATCGAACCCGCCGCACCGGAGACCATCCCAGGCCGGCCACCGAACAGCGCGGTCAGCGTACAAATGATGAAGGCGCCGTACAGGCCCATCAGCGGATTGAGGTGGGCCACCAGCGCAAACGCAATGCATTCGGGCAACAGGGCAAACGAGGTGGTGAGTCCGGCCAGGACATCGGCGCGCAGACGAATCGGTTTCATGGTGTACCTGACTGAGCGGCCGAAGAGTGTGGCCGCAATGTTTTGCGGAAAAAGAGGGCTGCGGATGTTACGGAATTGTCCGGGATCGGGCCAGTGATCGCTGACACCGATCGACTCGCGCATTATGCTGGCGCGCTCCTGCACTCATCGAGTTCGAACATGTCTTCATTGCTGACCGCCCGTGAGGTTTGCCAGCGTTTGCGCGAGGCTGCACTGGGCGTGCTCGCATTCAAACGTTGCGAGACATCCACCGAGCCCGGGCTGGTCGCAGTGGATATCGAAGGCTGGCATCTACTGCTGGATTTTGAGGGTGAACGGTTGCATCACTGTGAATACGCCCGCAGCCCCGATGGCCATGAGGGTGCGCTTGAGACGTGGCAGCGTTATGGCACCGATCCGGTGAGTTTGCTGAGCACTTGGGAATTGACGCAGATGGAGAGGTTATTGGCGGGGATAATAAAGACGGTTGATCAATGATGGCACTCTGCCCATAATTCGCCCCCCTCTATTCCCACGCAAGGAACTGCCGTGAAGAAGTCGCTGTTGTTGATCCCGATGTTGGCGCTGTTGCTGCAAGGCTGTGGCATGACCATGACCCGCTACGAGCCGAGCTTTGAGAACGTCCAGAAGCTAAAGCAAACTCCGCCACTGCATGCGATCAGCAATCCTCAGGTCACCGCCGAATTCGGTGAAGGTTCGCTGGTGGTACGTGCCAACCCTGTCCGTTCGCCGTCCGGCAGTATCCCGGCGCACATTCAGGACGCGATAACCGAAGAATTGCGCAAGGCCGGCCTGCTCGATCCGCAAGCCCAGCGTCAGCTGAAAGTGCTGGTGGTGAAGAATGAACTCACCGCTGGAATGGGCACGGGTACCGGCAAGCTGGCGGCGCGTTTCACCCTACTTAATGGCAACGATGTCGTGTACGACGCGACCAAGGATGTCAGCAGCCAGTGGAGCAGCAGCTTCTTCGGTTTCATTGCGATCCCCAACGCGGTCAACGCTTACAACCCGATGTTGCGCGATCTGCTGAAGGATCTGTACAGCGACCCGCAGTTCATCCAGGCATTGAAGTAACAGACAAAAAAAGAGCCGCAATCGCGGCTCTTTTTTTGGCTTCAGGCCCGTGGAGTAAGGCTTTCGAGTGCCGAGTACTTCAGGTTTTTGTTATCAACCATTTGTTTGAGCAGCGCATTGACCTGACGGGTGAACGTGTCATTCACCGCCTCTTTTGGTGTGTTGGCCATCAGCGGGATAAACCAGATGCCGATCCAGGTACCGACCGCGTCGTGATTGCTTGCGGTGGGCAGGGCCTGCCCTTGTCCATCCACGCTTTCCAGGCTCAGGGTGTACTGATCGGTGCCATAGGCCGGGATCACCCCCATGCTGAAACCACTGATGAACGCCAACACCATGGAGCCGGCGTTCGGCGGATGGTTGTACATCTTCAGGCGCAGGCTGTAATCGCCCGGCTGCTTCTGGAATTCATCCAGGGTGACACGGCCGAACAGGCCGGAATCAGCGAGTATTTTTTGTAGCTGTGGCTTCAGTTGATCGCGCGCTTGCGGTACTTCCACAGCGGAAGCACTTTTCGGCTCGCCCTGATAGAAGTCGAAATCGACATAGACGTTTGGCTTGTTGGCGTAGTTGGCCATCGAAGGCAATGTCACCGGCGCCACTTCGTCTTTGGTGAAACTGGCACAACCGCCCAGCGCGAGCACCAGGCCCAGCGCCAGAATTTTCCCGAATTGCATGATGTCCGTCCCTATATGAACAATGCCAAATGATGGCAATGAGCCTTCATGTCGAAAGCCGGGCGGATTCTAGAGACAGTGACCGTCTGGGGAAAGACCGAATTCGGGAAAATGACAAAAATATTTGCTCAGCCCTGCCGTAAATCGAGGAGATAGGTGTAGTAACCCGTATCTCGCACATACCCCAGTGACTCGTACAAACCTTGTGCGGTGAAGTTATCCGTTGCTGTTTCCAGCACCAGACTTTTCGCGCCTGTCTCCACGGCGAAATCGCGTGCAGTGTTCATCAGCAATCTGCCAACACCATGTCCACGGGCGGCCGGCACAGTGAACAGATCGCTGAGCAGCCAGGTGCGGTGAGCGTCGATGGACGAAAAGGTCGGGTACAACTGGACGAAACCCAACGCCTCGCTGCTCTCATCCTGAGCAAGAAAAATCGCTGATTCGTTGCCGGCCATGCGCTCGGCAATGAACGCTCGCGATTGCTCAAGGTTCGACGGTTGTTCATAGAAACCGCGATAGGCGTCGAACAGTTTTGCCACCGCGTCCAGATGCGTGGCATTGGCTCTTGATACATGAATAGTCATTTCAACACCCTGCTTTCACATCGATGCTCGAACCAGCATAGCGCTGCCCGTCGAATATGCCCCGGTGGATCCTGAGCATTTGATGCTTTCGCCTGATCGGCAAACCGCACCTAGACCACCACCGGCGGGTAGATGGGAGAGATTAGTGGGGGTTTGTTTGTGATTTGTGTCGCAGTTCAGGGCATGAAGTCCACGGGGAGTTCGAGCTGGTTTTTCATGCGCTCATTCCAGGCTTGCAATGCGTCAGGTAGACCATTTTTCCATTGCCGCACGTTGGTGTAATAGCGCAGGCGCGCATGGCCTGTATTGTAAGTCACCAACAATACCCAGAAGCGCGCGTCGCTTGCCCGCATCACGACGCCAGTGCCGCCCAGACCACGCATCCACATCTCCGCGACCTCGCTACCTGGCACGTCGGTTGAAGGCTCGCCCGTCATCAAAGAACCGGACACTTCCACCAGCCTCTGATAATCGTCTTTGAGCAGTGTGTGCAGTGCCTGGTTTTCCTCTGGCGTTCGTGCCAGGCCAAGGCTGAGCATGTCGTAATCCAGTGCCAACGGTTGCTGCGAAGCAATAAAACGGCCGGTGTAATACACGCCCATACCACCTCCGCAATCGCCACCCGAACTCACGTTCGAGATATCGAGCACGCCATTGATGGGCGTGAAACTCAGCCTGCACTCGCCTTCTTCATATAGGGCTTCACTGCCATTGAGTGTGGCGACTCCATCCAGATCACCGGAGTTGGCTCCTTCACCCGCCGTGATGTCGAAGTTGATGTGCGTGGCATCAATACGTTTAGTCATCACCGTGGCCGATGTCGAAGAACTTGGCGGAATCAGTTGCCAAGTCGCATTCCAACTGAAGGGCTGAGTGGCGTGTTCGAGCTCGGACAGACGCATCAAATACTCCCGGCGTAGACAGGCAGCCGAGTCACCACAGGCGTTGCGACTTTTCAGCCACTGCCGTTGATCTGTCTTTAGGGCTTTGGGATCGGGGACTTTGGCCAGGGTCGAGCGCCAACGCTCTGCGAGTTTCTCGTCAAGGACTGAAATATCCGGATTGCCACAGATGGCTTTTTCAGTCTTGCTGATGGCACTGGCGCAATCAAAACTGCTGGCGTGGGTAACGGAGGTAAACGCGAGGACGGTCAGCGCCAGGGCATGACGGTGAGTGAAAGCGAGCATCGAGAGATTCCATTCTTCAGGCGACGGGCAGTATGCCAGTGCTGCTGCCGGAAATCCTCGGTGCACACAAAACGCGACCCCTGTAGGATTTGTGATCAGAACACGATATCGGCGGCAGGTTTTACATCGATCCGCGCCACGGAACCGGTCAGGTGTGCCAGATCCTTGTTGTGTTCGGCAATGATGTCTTCGGCGCTCATGTTGCCGTTGTCGACGGTGGAATGTGCATCTGACACGAGCACCACGTCGTAGCCCAGTTGATGGGCCTGGCGCACGGTAGCGTTGACGCAATAGTCGGTTTGCAGGCCGCAGATCACCAGTTTTTCAAAGTCTTCGCTCGGCAGCAGTTTGCGCAGGTCGGTCTGGTAGAACGAGTCCGGGGTGGTTTTGCGTACGCGAAGATCTTTGGCGGACGTCTCAAGCCCTTCGGCCAGTTGCCAGCCTTCAGCGCCGTGGGCCAGCGGGCTGTCCTTTTCCTCATGCTGAATCAGAACCACCGGAACCCCGGCCTTTCGGGCGCGGGTGCTGAGGTCGTTGATGGTGCCGATCACGCGCTGGATGTCGTGGCACTGGTATTCGCCCGAGCAAAGTGCGCGTTGGACGTCGATGATCAGTAATGCGGTGGTCATGGTGGGCCTTCCTTGATCGATCCTTGAGACAGGGGCGGACGTGCGCCCGCCCCCTTTTTACGCCTCTCAGTAACCCAATGACAACCCGGTGTTGCGCCGTGGATCGTTGGCACCGTAGAAGCGGTTTTTGCCTACCGGCTTACCCTCCAGTGATGGCGCACCGACCAGAATCGCGGCGATATGGTTGGCGTCCTGCGGGCCGGCAAACTTGTGGCCCCAGCTCTCGAGGAGCTTCTTCGTGTCCGGGCTGGCGGCGAAGTCTTCGAGATTGGTTTCTTCCGGCATCCACTGCTGGTGAAAACGCGGCGCATCCACCGCTTCCTGCAAGCCCATGCCGTAGTCGATGACGTTGAGCATGGTCAGCAAGGTGGCCGTGATAATCCGGCTGCCACCCGGCGTGCCGACCACCATCACCACTTTGCCGTCCTTGGTGACGATGGTCGGACTCATCGACGACAGCGGCGCCTTGCCCGGCGCGATGGCGTTGGCTTCGCCCTGCACCAGACCGTACATGTTCGGCACGCCAACTTTCGAAGTGAAGTCATCCATTTCGTCGTTGAGAATCACCCCGGTCTTGCTCGCCATCACACCCGCACCGAACCAGTCGTTGAGCGTGTAGGTAACCGAGACCGCGTTGCCCCACTTGTCGACAATCGAATAATGGGTGGTGTTGCTGCCTTCATGGGGCGCAACGCCGGGTTTCAGTTCAGCGGAGACGCCAGCCTTTTGCGGCTGGATGGCGTTACGCAGTTTGGTCGCGTAGTTCTTGTCCAGCAGGTGCTCGATCGGGTTCTTCACGAAGTCCGGGTCGCCGAGGTAACTGTTGCGATCAACGTAGCCGTGGCGCATCGCTTCGATCTGGTAGTGCATGCCCTGGGCCGAATGGAAGCCCAGATCCTTCATCGGATAGCCTTCAAGAATGTTCATGATCTGGCAGATCACCACCCCGCCGGAGCTTGGTGGTGGCGCCGAAACGACATGGTAGCCACGGTAATCGCACTCCACCGGAGCCAGTTCGCGGGTCTTGTATTTGTCGAGGTCGGCCTGGGTGATGATGCCCTTGTTGGCCTGACTGGAGGTGACGATGGCATCGGCGACCCAGCCTTTATAGAAACCGTCGGCGCCCTTTTCGGAAATGGTCCGCAGGGTTTTGCCGAGATCTTTCTGCACCAGTTTTTGCCCGACCTGCATCGGCTCGCCGTTGCTGAGGAAGATCGAACCGGAATCGCGCATGTCCTTCTTGAACACGTCCGTGGCGTACTCCAGCAACTCCACGTCACCCTGCTGCAACTCGAATCCGTCTTCAGCCAGTTTGATCGCCGGGGCGATCATCTCCTTGCGCTGCTTGGTGCCGTACTTGCTAAGCGCCAGCTCCATGCCGGACACAGTGCCCGGCACGCCGACCGCCAAGTGGCCACGGGTACTCAGATCCGGAATGACGTTGCCATCCTTGTCGAGGTACATGTTGGCGGTCGCGGCCAGAGGGGCCTTTTCGCGGAAATCCAGGAAAGTCTTGCGCCCGTCCGCCAGTTGAATGGTCATGAAGCCGCCGCCACCCAGGTTGCCCGCTGCGGGATAGACCACCGCCAGCGCATAACCCACCGCGACCGCCGCGTCGACGGCGTTACCACCGCTTTTCAACACATCGACACCGACATGAGTGGCCAGATGTTGCGCGGTGACCACCATGCCGTTTTCTGCGGCAACCGGCGCCACCGAGGCGGCGTGAGCCATAAGGCAGCTGAGTGCCAGTGAGGTCGCTATCAGCGATTTGGCCAAAGGTTCGTACTTCATGAGTCGATCTCTTTTTTGTTTTCAGGGTCTGTGCAAAACAGAGGCGAACGCTTCAAAAGCAACAAGCAGTATGGTCGGGTTTGCGGTTTGCGCCTCCCCGGTCAGGCAGTATGCTGGGCGCTGTTGCCGTGCTGATCCGGAGTTCTTCCCCATGCCCTACACGTTCATCACCCTGCCCTCGCCGGTCGGCGAGTTGAAGCTGGTCGCGAACGATTCACGACTGGCGGCCATCCTCTGGGAAAACGATAAACCCGACCGGGTGCGCCTTGGGCCGATGAGTGAAGCGCCGGACAATCCGATCCTGCTGAAAACCGCGCGGCAACTTGAAGAATATTTTGCCGGGACGCGAGATCGCTTCGACCTGGAGCTGGATTTTGCCGGCACGGATTTTCAGAAAAAGGTCTGGGCGGCGCTGCTGACGATACCGTTCGGCGAGACTCGCACGTATAGCCAGATCGCTCTGCAGATCGGCAATCCAAGTGCCGTGCGGGCGGTGGGCGCGGCAAATGGGCGGAACCCGATCTCAATCGTTGCGCCGTGTCATCGGGTGATTGGCGCATCGGGGAAATTGACCGGGTTTGCCGGGGGGCTTGAGGCTAAAGAGCGATTGTTGACGTTGGAAGGTGGTGACTGGTCAGAGGTTGGCAAAACTGGTGAGCTATTTTAAAGATCAAAAGATCGCAGCCTTATCGATCGAACAGGTTATTCATCGCCGCATACTGCAACAGCATGATGGTCTTGGCGTCGCAGATCTCGCCGCGCAGGAAGGCCGCCAAGGCTTCATCGAATGACCACTCCAACACTTCCAGCTCTTCGGTCTCTTCTTCCAGACCGCCGCCTTCGCTGACCTTCGACGCCGCGTCGTACTCGGCAATAAAGAAGTGCAGCTTCTCGGTGACCGAACCGGGGCTCATATAGGCCTCGAAGACTTTCTTCACGTCATGCACGCGATAGCCGGTTTCCTCTTCGGCTTCGTCGCGAATGCGCTGCTCGGGCGCCGCCCCCTCCAACAACCCCGCCGCCACTTCGATCAGCAGACCGTCATGACCATTGACGAACACCGGCAAGCGGAACTGACGGGTCAGCACCACAGAGCGCTTCTCGCGATTGAAAAGCAGAATCGCCGCGCCATTGCCGCGGTCATACACTTCGCGCGTCTGGCGCTGCCACTCGCCGTTATTGCGGTGGTAGTCAAAAGTGATTTTCTTCAAGAGATACCAGTCGTGGGACAACACCTGAGTCTCGATGATATTGACCCGTTCGGCTGTGTTAGCCATGACGCCTCATCCTTTTGTCATCAGAAAGCGTTCATAGTCGATTAATCGAACCGACAAAAAAAGCCCGGCAGCGCTACCGGGCTTTTTTATTCACAACTAACGGGCGACGTGCAGCACCGTTTCATCCACCTCTTGTGCGCTTGCCTGCACTCCGGTGATCAGCGGCCCATAACGCCGACTGAACTCCCAGTTGTATGGCACACGATCCTTGCTGACGCCGTTGTCCCAGTTCACCGACCATGTCATCAGGCCCTTGATCGGGTGTCCTTTGATCGCCAACCGTTTGAGCACATTGCCTACAACGGTCTTGTCGATCACATAACCGGTAGCAGCCGCGTCGACGTTGGCGGGCAAACCAATGACGAACTTGTCCGCCGCGATCTTCGTGAAACCACGCGTGCCGGTCACCAGACTTTCCGTCAGGTAATAGAGGAAATCCTCTTTCAGCTCATCGTTGTTCTGCGCGATCCACGCGCCGGCACCATTGTTGGCCTCCGGCACCCAGACCCCGTCGCCACCCTGGTTGTAGAACTGCGGGGCGATGAAGTCGTAGTAGCCTTCCAGTGCCTGCAAGTAACCGACGTACTTGCCGCTGCTGGTGAGGTACGGAAACTCCGGGGCCATGCTGATGATGAAGTGCTTGCCCTGGCCCGCGTAGTGATCCTTGACCAGTTTCAGCGCAGCCGGCAGGACGGTCTTGTTGGCAGCGAAATCAATCGCGCTCTGTTCAAGATCGATGTCCAGGCCGTCGAAGCCGTAGGTTTCCACCAGACGGATGATTTCATTGGCCAGTGGTTGTTCCTGGCCGCTGTGCAACTCGATGTGCGCATCCGCGCCACCCAGGGAAATCAACACCGCCCGCCCCTGACTGTTGAGCACGCCGACCTGACGGCGGAACTCGGCATCGGTCACGTTGAACGGCTTAAAGGTCGGAATCCCGCTGCCCTTCATGAAGGCCACGGCGACCACGTTGTACTCCTTGGGCACCTCTTCCAGCGCGATGTTGGCAAAGCGGCCTTGGCGATATCCGTCGCTCGGTCCCGCCGGCCAGTTGTGCCAGAAGCCCATGAGGATCTTTTTGTCGGCAATGCTCGGCATCAATGACGCCGCATCGCTCGCCGCGTTTTGCATTAAAGAGAAGTCGATATTTGACATGTTCTAATCCTTCAGAACGTGTGGGTTTTGACGACGCTGCGTCGTTATTTGAAGTCGACGTCGAAGGCCTGATAGAACGCGTTGCCGGTGTTGGCGACGATCCACATCAAGACGATAACGTGATGACCTTGCTTGTTCGCCGGAAGTTTCACCGAGTGATTGACCTTGGCCTTCAGCTCCGCTGAATGGCTGTAGTAAGGCACCTGAGTGTAGAAGTCCTCGAAGAACGGCTGCGCTTCCAGTTGCGCACGGGTGATGCGTTGTTTCGGGTCCCAGCCATCCTTGGTGATCAGCCAGCGATAGCCGCGGGTGGTGTGCGGCGCGGTGTATTCCCATTTGACTTCGAGGGTCTGACCCGGGGTGACATTGAGCAGCGGCCAGGTGAACGAACGACCGAGCTTTTGGCTCATCTCCTCATTGGTGAAGTTCACGCAATCACGCGGATCGGTTTTGCCGCCACTGAGAATGTAGCCGTCGGCCGGCGGCGCGACACTGGCAGAGTCGGATTCGTAGGGCGCTGGAAACGGCCCGGCCACCAGCGCCGGGAAATTCTTGCCGCCTTCCATTTCGTTGACCTGCCAGGCACCGAGCAATCCTTGCTCAATAGCGACCGCACCACGACTCGCCGGGGAGGTGACGCGACCGTGTCGCAGTTGGGTTTGTGCTTGTGGTTGATTCATGTTTTTCACTCCGTTGATTTAAGAACTCTCCTTTCCGAGGAGAGGCCTTCAAGCTAACGGAGGTGATTTTTTTGTCCATCGGCGGTTTTGTCGCAGATCTGTCCGACACAATCAGTAAAACAGCGAAAACACTGGATATAAACACAGTATATTGTGGCGAATCGCACTCGACGCATAGCCAAAGGCGTACACGTCGAAGTTACGAAATCCCGCATGGGTGACTCACGGTAACTGCGCCTGAAACTCCTTTTCGTACTGTCCGGCGAGCTGTTCTTTCTGGTTTTCGTCGAGTAACTTGCCGGCCATCTGGAAGAATTTGTGCTCCTCTTCCTTGAGGTGGTGATGAACCTTGTCCGAGAGCTTTTTCGCAGTTGCCAGCCATGCCGGGCTGGACATCTCGGTCTCGTCGAGCTCTTCCATCATTTCGTCCATTTCGTGATGTTCGGAAATGGCATGTCGGCTGAGGTCGACACCGTCGTCGAACTTCATCAGCGGGATATAGAAGTGGCGCTCTTCGGCGGTTTCGTGGGCTTTCAGCTCGGCTTTGAGCTGCTTGTAGGCCTCGACGCGCTCCGGCGTATCGCCACTGGTTTCGATCAGGGCTTTGGCGTAGGTGCGCTGGCGGTCGTGGCTTTCGCGAAGGGCTTCAAAAATGTTCATGGGGTGTCCTCATCAACCGCGTGCTGGAATGACGCTGTTAAGGCTAGACCGCAGCGCGTGAACGGCGGTTCCACCAGCGTTGCTTCAGGGCTTGGAACACGACCACCGGGCAGGATAATCTGGCGCCTCAGACCACAAGGAAGTCATCCATGAACTTGCGTATCGAGTTATCGCAGAACCCCAACGAAGAACAACGCAACGCCATTCTGGCGCCACTGCGTGCCCACAACGCAGCCAAAGCAGGCCCCTCGACATTGGAGCCGATTGCCCTTTTGGTTCGCGACGAGCACGACGCGATCCTCGGCGGCCTGTACGGCCACACGTTCTATCGGTGGTTGTTCATTGAGTTGTTGGCGGTACCAGAGCAGGGGCGCGGTCAGGGCATCGGCTCGAAATTGATGCAGATGGCCGAAGAGTTTGCGCGCAAGAAAGATTGCGTCGGGATTTGGCTCGACACCTTCTCTTTTCAGGCGCCTGAGTTTTACCGGAAAGTCGGCTATAGCGAGTGTGGCGAGATTTTGGATTATCCGCTGGGGCACAAGCGGCATTTTTTCCAGAAGCGCTTGATTGATTGAATTTGATAGCCCCTTCCCGAGCAGCCTCGCTCCCACATTTGAAATGCATTCCAATGTGGGAGCGAGCTTGCACGCGAAGGGGCACTCGCCTCAATACATGATCAGAGACAGGTCGCCAACGCCGCCAACCGGCGCTTGGCCACGAAATCGTCCTTCTGCGCGTAGTAACTCAATGCCGTGCCCGACGCCTCCGTGCTGACATCGACAAACGATTCTGCCGAACGCGTGTAGACCGTCGAACCGGACTTTTTGCCCGGTTGCAGATAAGCCCCGGCGTCCACTCCGAACACCGCTTCGTCCTGCCAGGCAAATTGCACACACTGGGCGACGACTTTCTCGGGCTTGTTCGAGGTCAGGGTTTTGTAGGGCGTTTTAGTGCGAGCATCGTCCATCATCGAACCCGCGCAACCGGCCAGCACCGTCGCGGCCAGCGCCACCATCAGAATTCGCATTGCATTCGCTCATTCAGAAAAAAGCGGACTGTATCACCGCAGCAGCCCGAATCGTTCTGCTTTACTGCATTTATAGCGCGACACGCGCGAGCCGCTGCGGCAACCTAAGGTCATCAGCCTCACAAGGAAAACACATGGCGCCTACCGAGCAGCGACATGAACACGCCCTGAAACTGTTTCTCGACGCACGCCCCGAACTGCGCGAAACCCTCGACCATCTCAATCCGCTGTTGGCTCAGGCCAAGGGTGAAACCCAGGCACAGTATCGCGAAGAACGCCTGCATGAAGCGTTCGAGGCCGAGGCGGAAAGCCTAGGGTTGTTTGCTTGGGAACTGACCTTGCAACTGACGGCAGCAACGCCTGATGAATATCAGGCCCAGCGTCTGAACGTTCATCGCGAGGTGGCGGAAATGGCCGGCATGGACTGGCTGGAGTATTGCGACTTGTATGGAATAAAACCTTAACCGCCGCTCAAGGAAACAATCGACGATGCTGCCTTCCGCCTCGACTCACCGCGCCAGTCCCGGCCATCTGCATTCGAAAAAATGGCGTGGGCGCGTGGGACTGGCGCTGGTGGCCAGCCTTTCGGTGCTGGCGGGGATGACGGACGCCATCGGTTTCATGGCCAGCGGCGACTTCGTCTCGTTCATGAGCGGCAACACCACGAGGCTGGCGGTGGCGATCAGTAACGGCGATCTTGGGCTGACCGTGCGCCTGGTGATTCTCGTCGCAACCTTTATTGTCGGGAATGCCTTGGGCGTTCTCGTCGCGCGTCTCGGCGGACGACGGGCGCTGCCGCTTCTCCTGTGTATCGCCACCCTGCTCTGCGCGGCGGCAGCCTGGCCGTATGACTCGCAACTGCCGGCACTGCTGGCGGCGATCATTGCGATGGGCATGCTCAACGCGTCGGTCGAGGAAGTGAATGGTCTGCCGGTCGGGCTGACGTATGTCACTGGCGCACTGTCGCGGTTCGGCCGAGGACTGGGCCGCTGGATGCTCGGCGAGCGGCGCAGTGGCTGGCGCGTGCAACTGGTGCCGTGGAGCGGGATGTTCGTCGGCGCCATTCTGGGCGCAGTGCTGGAGCATCATCTGGGACTGAAGGCGATGTTTGTCAGCGGTTTGCTGGCGGCATTGATCGGGCTGCTCTCGCTTAAAATCCCCCGACGCTGGCAGTTGGGTTACATGCCGCGCTGACCGATGTCTGCCTCCCCGTGGGCGGGTACGCAACTTGGGTTTCGCGACCGCCTCGATAAAGCTTTATCATGGCCGCAGTTTTGCTGACCGAGTCCGTCATGAAGTTCGCCATCGCACTGTTTTCCGCCGCCCATGCGCCCTCCTCGCGCCGTGCCCTGCTGTTTGCGCAGGCTGCACTGGCCGGTGGGCATGAGATTGTCCGGCTGTTTTTCTATCAGGATGGCGTCTACAACGCCTCTGACGCGGTGGTTACTCCGCAGGACGAACTGGATCTGCCCAAGCAATGGCGGACCTTCATCAACGAACAGCAACTGGATGGCGTGGTGTGCATCGCCGCCGCTCTGCGCAGGGGCGTGCTGAATGGCGAAGAAGCCAAGCGCTATCAGCGTGACGCCGTGTCCGTCAGCGCGCCGTGGGAGTTGTCCGGCCTCGGCCAGTTACATGACGCGGTGCAAGACGCTGACCGCCTGATCTGTTTCGGAGGCGCGTGACATGGCCAAATCCCTGTTGATCATCAGTCGCCAATCGCCATGGTCCGGCCCCGGTGCCCGCGAAGCGCTGGACATCGTGCTGGCCGGCGGTGCCTTCGATCTGCCGATCGGTCTGCTGTTTCTCGATGACGGCGTGCTGCAACTGGCCGCCGGGCAAAAGGCCAAGGCCCTGCAACAGAAAGACCTGAGCGCCAACCTGCAAGCGCTGCCAATGTTCGGCGTTGAAGAGCTGTTTTATTGCATCGACAGCGCCACCAGCCGTGGCCTGAACACGCTGTCGCTGGACGAAGCACAACCGCTCGCCGCCGAGCAAATCACCGCCCTTATTGACCGTTACGACCAGGTGATCACCCTCTGATGTCGACTTTGCATGTGTTGTCTCATTCCCCGTTCGGCGACGATCGCCTGACCAGTTGCCTGCGAGTGATCGGCCATGCCGACGCTTTGCTGCTATCCGGCGACGCCGTATATGCCCTGCAACCGGGCACCGCGCCGTTCACCGCGCTGCAAACTCGGCGGGTGAAACTGTACGTGCTGGCCGAAGATGCAGAGGCCCGCGCTGTACTGGTTCCAGACTGGGCAGAAACCATCGACTACCCGGCCTTCGTCGAACTGTCGATCCAACACGACAAGGTCAACAGCTGGCTATGAATTGCATGACCGTCGGCGCCCGCGCCATCGAACTGGACAAGGACGGCTTCCTCGTCGACCTCAGCGACTGGTCACACGACGTCGCCAGTGCCCTGGCCGCCGCCGAAGATATCGAGTTGACCCCCGAACACTGGGAGGTGCTCGAACTGCTGCGCAGTTTCTACGATGAGTTCCAACTGTCCCCGGCCACTCGACCGCTGATCAAATACACCGCGCTGAAACTCGGCCCGGACAAAGGCAACAGCCTGCACCTGAACCGACTGTTCAAAGGCACCCCTGCCAAACTCGCCGCGAAACTGGCGGGCCTGCCCAAACCGACGAATTGCTTATGACCGATTTCCCAGCGCTGACCCTCGAAACACCTGCCGAGCACCCGTTCGCTCAATTCGTCCGGATCCTCGGCAAAGGCAAGCGCGGCGCCCGCGATCTGACTCGCGAAGAAGCCCGGCAAGCCATGGGCATGGTGCTGGACGACGAAGTCGAAGACACCCAACTCGGCGCCTTTCTGATGTTGCTGCGGCATAAAGAAGAAAGCGCCGAAGAGATGGCCGGTTTCACCGAAGCCCTGCGCGAACGTTTGCAGGCGCCAGCCTTGAACGTCGATCTGGACTGGCCGACCTATGCCGGCAAGAAGCGCCATCTGCCGTGGTATCTGCTGGCGGCCAAGTGTCTGTCGCAAAACGGTGTGCGCATCTTCATGCACGGCGGCGGCGCACACACCGCCGGGCGCTTGTATACCGAACAGCTGTTGGCCGAGCTTAATATCCCGCTGTGCCGTAACTGGCAGCAGGTCGGCACGGCGCTGGACAACGGTGGCCTGGCATTCATGCCGCTGATCGACTGGGCGCCACAACTGCAAAAGATGATCGACCTGCGCAATACCATGGGCCTGCGCTCGCCGATCCACTCGCTGGCGCGGATTCTCAATCCACTGGGCGCGCGTTGCGGGTTGCAAAGCATCTTCCACCCCGGCTATCAGGCCGTACACCGCGATGCCAGCGGTTTGCTCGGCGACACGGCGATTGTGGTCAAGGGTGACGGCGGTGAAATCGAGATCAACCCCGATGCCGACAGCCATCTTTACGGCACCAGCGGCGGCGAGAGTTGGGACGAGGAATGGCCGCAGTTGTCGGCACAGCGCCACGTCAAACCGGCCTCGCTGGACGTCGAGCACTTGAAAGCCGTTTGGCGCGGCGACGTGGTCGACAGCTACCCGCAAATGGCGCTGATTTCGACCATGGCCCTGGCGCTGCGCGGTCTCGGCCAGAGCCGCGAGCAGGCTTTCGAAACCGCCGAACAATACTGGGTCGCGCGGAATAAATCGATTTAACCGATCATTCGCGCCCGATCTTTGCGCTTTTTGTTCGAACTCATCGGAATAGACTCGACTCCAACGATTATTGGTTTCAGGAGTCTTGAACATGGGTTTGTTAGTCGATGGCCACTGGCAGGACAAGTGGTACGAAAGCAGCAAGGACGGTGCGTTCCAGCGCGAACAGGCGCAACGCCGCAACTGGGTCACCGCTGACGGCCAACCTGGCTCTAGCGGTGAAGGCGGTTTTACCGCCGAAGCCGGGCGCTATCACCTCTACGTTTCGCTTGCCTGTCCGTGGGCGCATCGCACGCTGATCCTGCGCAAACTCAAAGGCCTGGAAAGTCTGATCGACGTTTCCGTGGTCAGTTGGTTGATGCTGGAAAACGGCTGGACCTTCGACAAGGCTCTCGGCTCGACCGGCGACAAGCTCGATCACTTCGACTTCATGCACCAGCGCTACACCGCCGACACGCCCGACTACACCGGCCGCGTCACCGTCCCGGTGCTGTGGGACAAAAAGCTCAAGCGCATTGTCAGCAACGAATCGGCGGAGATCATCCGCATGTTCAACAGCGCGTTTGATGATCTGACTGGCAATGATCTGGACTTCTATCCTGCTCCGCTGCGTGGTGAGATTGATGCGCTGAACGAGCGAATCTATCCAGCCGTAAACAACGGCGTCTATCGCGCCGGGTTCGCCACGTCACAACAAGCGTATGAGGAAGCGTTCGATGAGGTGTTTGCCGAGCTGGATCATCTGGAGCGGATGCTGGGTGCCAACCGTTATCTGAGTGGTGAATACCTGACTGAAGCGGATATTCGCCTTTTCACCACGATTATTCGCTTCGACGCGGTGTATCACGGGCACTTCAAGTGCAACCTGCGGCGCATTGCCGATTATCCGAACTTGTCGAACTGGCTGCGTGAGTTGTATCAGTGGCCGGGGATTGCCGAGACGGTGGATTTCCAGCACATCAAAAATCACTACTACGGCAGCCACAAGACCATCAATCCGACGGGGGTTGTGCCGAAGGGGCCGGAGCAGGATTTCACTGTGGCTCATGATCGGGCGCGGCTGGGCGGCAAAGGAGTTTGGCAGAGGAGTTAACAGCTAAAAGCAAAAGATCGTCCGAAGGCTCGGGCCGCGATCGGACGATCTTTTGATTTAGCTCAGACCTGCGCCTGAGCCCCTTCAAACCACGCCAGTTTCTCGCGCAGTTTCACCACTTCGCCGACGATCACCAGCGTCGGGGCATGCACTTCATGCTCCGCCACCATTCGCGGCAAATCGGCCAGCGTGCCAGTGAAGACCCGCTGATTGACCGTGGTGCCCTGCTGAATCAGTGCCGCCGGGGTATCCGCCGAACGGCCATGCTTGATCAACTGCTCACAGATCACCGGCAAACCCACCAGTCCCATGTAGAACACCAGCGTCTGCGCCGGAGCGACAAGGTCGGCCCATGGCAGATCGGTGGAACCGTCCTTCAAGTGCCCGGTGACAAAGCGCACTGACTGCGCGTAATCACGGTGGGTCAGCGGAATCCCGGCATACGCCGCACAACCGCTGGCTGCCGTAATACCCGGCACCACCTGGAATGGAATTCCGTGGGCTGCCAGCTCTTCGATCTCTTCGCCGCCCCGGCCGAAGATGAACGGATCACCGCCCTTCAACCGCACCACACGCTTGCCGGCCTTGGCCAGATCGACCAGTTGCTGGTTGATCTGATCCTGAGGCACCGCGTGATCGGCGCGACGCTTGCCGACGTAAACCCGCTCGGCGTCGCGACGGCACAGGTCAAGAATAGCCGGCGCGACCAAACGGTCGTACAGCACCACATCGGCCTGTTGCATCAGACGCAGCGCACGGAAGGTCAGCAGATCCGGGTCACCCGGCCCTGCTCCCACCAGATACACCTCACCCGTGGTGATGTCGGCTTCGCCATCAATCTTCGCTTGCAACAGACGCTCAGCCTCGGCGCCCTGCCCGGCCAGTTGTCGATCGGCAATCGGCCCTTGAAAGACGTCTTCCCAAAACCCGCGACGCTGCTGCACATCCGGAAACAGGCTTTTCACCTGATTACGGAAACGCGCGGCCAGCCCAGCCAGTTGGCCATAGGTGGAAGGAATCCAGGTTTCAATCTTGGCGCGAATCAAGCGCGCCAGCACCGGCGCATCGCCGCCGCTGGAGATTGCGACGATCAGAGGCGAGCGATCGACGATCGCCGGGAAGATCACGCTGCACAGGGCAGGTGCGTCGACCACGTTGACCGGCACGCAACGCCGATGGGCATCGGTGGACACTTGTGCGTTAAGCGTTTCGTCATCGGTGGCGGCAATGATCAGCCCGCAACCATCCATATCCGCCTCAACGTAACCACGCAACAGGCACTCGCCGCCACTCGCGACAACCAATTCACGCAGTTGCGTTTCGATTTCAGGTGCGACCACCCGCAGCAGCGCACCGGCTTCGGCCAGCAGGCGGGATTTGCGCAAGGCAATTTCCCCCCCACCGACGACCAACACACGACTGCCGCGCAGGTTGTGAAACAGCGGCAGATATTTCATTTAGCCGATGACCTCAAGGCCACCCATGTACGGCTTCAGCACGTCCGGCACACGGATCGAACCGTCCGCCTGCTGGTAGTTTTCCAGCACCGCAACCAGAGTACGACCGACCGCCAGGCCGGAACCGTTCAAGGTGTGTACCAACTCAGGCTTGCCGGTTTCCGGGTTGCGGAAACGCGCCTGCATGCGGCGGGCCTGGAAGTCGCCACAGTTGGAGCACGACGAGATTTCGCGGTATTTGTCCTGGCTCGGAATCCACACTTCGAGGTCGTAAGTCTTGACCGCACTGAAGCCCATGTCGCCGGTGCACAGTGCCAGGGTGCGGTAAGGCAGGCCAAGCAGTTGCAGAACTTTCTCGGCGTTGGCGGTCAGACCTTCCAGCGCTTCCATCGAGGTCGATGGCTCAACGATCTGGACCATTTCAACCTTGTCGAACTGGTGCTGGCGGATCATGCCGCGAGTATCGCGACCCGACGCGCCGGCTTCACTGCGGAAGCACGGGGTGTGCGCAACGAACTTGATCGGCAGCAGTTTCGAATCGACGATTTCGCCAGCGACGATGTTGGTCAGCGACACTTCAGCGGTCGGGATCAGGTACAGATCGGCTTCGCCTTCGCGAGCGATCTTGAACAGGTCTTCTTCGAACTTCGGCAGTTGACCGGTGCCTTGCAGTGCTGGCGCCTGAACCAGATAAGGCGTGTAAGCCTCTTCGTAACCGTGCTCGTTGACGTGCAGGTTGATCATGAACTGCGCCAGGGCGCGGTGCAGACGGGCGATCGGGCCACGCAGCAGGGCAAAACGTGCGCCGGACAGCTTGGCGGCGGTTTCAAAATCCAGCCAGCCGAACTTCTCGCCCAGTGCAACGTGATCCTGTACCGGGAAATCGAAAGCAGTCGGCGTGCCCCAGCGGCGTACTTCGACGTTGTCATCTTCGTCCTTGCCGACCGGAACGGATTCGTGCGGCAGGTTCGGGATGCCGAGCAGG
This sequence comes from Pseudomonas sp. LBUM1652, assembly GCF_059716105.1. Taxonomy (NCBI): domain Bacteria; kingdom Pseudomonadati; phylum Pseudomonadota; class Gammaproteobacteria; order Pseudomonadales; family Pseudomonadaceae; genus Pseudomonas; species Pseudomonas sp. LBUM1652. The sequence continues at coordinate 3,882,572 of NZ_CP166804.1, forward strand.
ATCGAGTCCAGTTCGGTCTGGATCGCGTCCAGCTCGACTTTGCCGGCGCTCAATTCGCCCGCCATGCGCTCGACGTCCGCCATCAGCGGCGCGATGTCTTCGCCGCGCTGCTTGGCCTGACCGATGGATTTGGAACGCGCGTTACGCTCAGCCTGCAGTGCTTCGGTGCGGGTCTGGACGGTCTTGCGCTGTTCTTCCAGCGCTTCGATGCGCGCGGTATCCAGGGCAAAGCCACGGGAAGCCAGGCGGTCCGCTACGTCCTGAAGGTTGCTACGTAACAGTTTGGAATCGAGCATGTCGGTTTCTCGTTATCAAAGTTTGGTCAAGGACAGGCCGGCCCACGTCGCGAGCAGCCCGCCGAATACGCTGAGTGCCGCATAGCCCAGGGCCAGCAACACTTGCCCGCTTTCCAGCAGACGCACCGTATCCAGTGAAAAGGATGAAAAAGTTGTCAGCCCCCCGAGGAAGCCGACCATCAACCCGGCACGCACCTCGATCGGTACTTCCGGGCGTATCAAAAACAGGCCGTACAACACGCCAATCAGCAGACAGCCCACGATATTAACGGCCAGCGTCGCCGTATAGAAGTGCCGAGGCCAATTGGCGTTGACCCAATTGCCGGTGGCGAAGCGCAACAAGGTGCCGGCGATCCCGCCGACGGAGACCGCAACGATCAATGGAATCACTATTTTCTCCGCTGCCGAGGGCTTAAACGGTCAAGTTGGGCGAGGTGGTTGAGTTTCTCGCCGATCTTCAATTCCAGGCCGCGCGGCACTGGTTGATAGAACGGAATCGGCTCGAGCTCTTCCGGGAAATAGTCTTCGCCGGCAGCATAAGCATCCGGCTCATCGTGGGCATAACGGTATTCGTCGCCGTAACCCAGTTGTTTCATCAGTTTGGTCGGCGCGTTGCGAAGGTGCAGCGGGACTTCTAGCGAGCCATTTTCTGCGGCGGCGCGCAATGCAGTCTTGAACCCCATGTACACCGCGTTGCTTTTTGGCGCGCAGGCCAGATACGTGATGGCCTGCGCCACGGCCAACTCGCCTTCCGGGCTGCCGAGGCGCTCCTGCACTTCCCACGCTGCCAGACACAGGCTCAGCGCACGCGGGTCGGCGTTGCCGATGTCTTCGCTGGCCATGCGCACTACGCGCCGGGCCAGGTACAGCGGATCGCAACCACCATCGATCATCCGCGCGAACCAGTACAGCGCGCCGTCAGGATTGGAGCCGCGCACCGATTTGTGCAAAGCGGAAATCTGGTCATAGAACGCTTCGCCGCCCTTGTCGAAACGCCGACGCGTGTCGCCGAGTAGACTTTGCAGAAGCTCGGTACCGATCTCGCTATCGTCTTCGGCCAGGTCCGAGGCGTTCTCCAGCAGATTGAGCAGGCGCCGACCATCGCCATCGGCGGCGGACAGCAGCATCTGAAAGCCTTCGTCGTTCAACGTCAGGTTGCGCTTGCCCAAGCCGCGCTCTTCGGTCAGCGCGCGATGCACCAGTTTGCGTAGCGCCGCTTCGTCGAGGCTTTTCAGCACATAGACACGGGCTCGCGACAGCAAAGCGTTGTTCAGTTCGAACGAAGGGTTTTCGGTGGTCGCGCCGATGAAGATCAGCGTGCCGTCTTCAACGTAGGGCAGGAACGCGTCCTGCTGGGATTTGTTGAAACGGTGCACTTCATCGACGAACAAAATGGTGCGCTTGCCGTACTGGCCGGCCTGCTGCTTGGCGATTTCAACGGCCTGACGGATCTCCTTGACCCCGGCGAGGACCGCCGAGACCGTTTCGAAGTGTGCATCCGAGACTTCTGCCAGCAACCGCGCCAACGTGGTCTTGCCCACGCCCGGCGGCCCCCAGAAGATCATCGAATGCAGGGCACCCTGCTCCAGCGCCTCACGCAGAGGCTTGCCGCGAGCCAGCACATGCTCCTGACCGACGTACTCATCCAGATTGGTCGCACGCAAACGCGCGGCCAGCGGCTGGGCTATCGGTGCACTGCGAAACAGATCCATCACGTACCGTTGAAACCTCGGTTATTACGATTTTTCAGACATGTAGGAAAACCTGTGGTGAGGGGATTTATCCCCTCACCACAAAAGCCCCATCACAGAGCCTATGCGTTATTCCTGGATAACGTCAGCGCCCTTCGGGATATCGAACTTGAACTTCGACGCTGGAACCGGCTCGTTGGCCTTCACCCCGGTGAACAGGATGTTGGTGCGCTGACCGACGCTGTCGATCAGTTGCATGTCATTGAGCAGACCGTTGCGGAACGACAGGCGCAGGTTGTCGAACAGGGTGTCCTTGGTTTTCGGCTTGAGGGTGAAATCGATCACGCCGCCCGCCTCTTTCGCGCTGATGTCGAAGCTCTGGCTGATCTTCGACACATCACCGGACAGCAGCAGCGCCGGGGTCTGGGTCAGACGCTCGTCGAGCTTCTTGATGGTTGCCTGTTCCAGATCCGGGTCCCACAGGGTGACTTTCTTGCCATCGGAAACCATGGTCTGCTCGGCCGGCGCATTGGTGTGCCAGTAGAACAGGCCCGGACGCTGCAAGGTCATGTCGCCAGTGGTTTCCTGCAACTGAGTACCGCTGCCGTCGAGGGTCAGCTGCGAGAAGTTCGCGCTCAGGGTCTTGGATGTTTCAAGCAATTGGGTCAGACGAGCCACGTCCTTGTCATCGGCGTGGGCCGTGAGTGTGGTCAAAGCCAGTACTGGCAGCAGCATGCGGATAAGACGCATGGGAGTCCTCTTGAATACTCGTGGGAAAGCGGCGGCACATCATTGTCCCGCCTGTTGCTTTTGGGGTCAGTCGCGTACCGGGCCGGGAGCCAGGACTTCACGCGAGCCGTTGGTGTTCATTGATGTGACGACGCCAGCCATTTCCATGGCTTCGATCATCCGTGCGGCACGGTTGTAGCCGATCTTCAGCTTGCGCTGCACCGCGGAGATCGAAGCCCTACGGCTTTCCAGTACAAACTGCACGGCTTCGTCATACAGCGCATCGGCTTCAGGATCATCGCCGTCGCCGCCACCGCTGCTGCCTTCAAAGCCGCTGCCTGCCTCTTCGACACCGTTAAGAATGTCATCGTTGTATTCCGGTGCGCCGCGCAGTTTCCAAGCCTCGACTACACGGTGAACTTCTTCGTCGGAAACGAACGCGCCGTGAACCCGGATCGGCAGGCTGGTGCCCGGTGGCATGTAGAGCATGTCACCGTGGCCGAGCAATTGTTCGGCGCCACCCTGGTCGATAATGGTCCGCGAGTCGATCTTGCTCGACACCTGGAACGCCATTCGGGTCGGAATGTTGGCCTTGATCAGACCGGTGATCACGTCCACCGACGGCCGCTGGGTCGCAAGGATCAAGTGAATACCCGCCGCCCGCGCTTTCTGTGCGATACGGGCGATCAGTTCTTCAACCTTCTTGCCGACGATCATCATCATGTCGGCGAATTCGTCGACGACCACGACGATGGTCGGCAGCTTCTGCAACAGCGGCGCTTCGTCGTGAATGCTTTCGCGTTTGTACAGCGGATCGCTCAATGGCTCGCCGGCGTCCTGGGCTTCCTTGACCTTGGCGTTGAAGCCGGACAGGTTACGCACGCCCATCTTCGCCATCAGCTTGTAGCGACGCTCCATCTCGGCAACGCTCCAGCGCAGGGCGTTGGCGGCGTCCTTCATGTCGGTCACCACCGGGCACAGCAAGTGCGGAATGCCTTCGTAGATCGACAGCTCCAACATTTTCGGGTCGATCATGATCAGCTTGGCGTCTTCCGGGCCGGACTTGAACAGGATCGACAGGATCATCGCGTTCACGCCCACCGACTTACCGGAACCGGTCGTACCCGCCACCAGCAAGTGCGGCATCTTCGCCAGATCGGTAATAACCGGTTTGCCGCCGATGTCGTGGCCCAAAGCCAAAGTGACCGGCGACTTGAAGTTGTCGTACTCGGGGGTCGACAGCACTTCGGAGAAACGCACGATCTGCCGGTCTTCGTTCGGGATCTCGATACCGACCGTGGTCTTGCCCGGAATCACCTCGACCACACGCACACTGGTCACGGCCAGGGAGCGCGCGAGGTCCTTCGCGAGGTTGGAAATGCGGCTGACTTTTACGCCGGCGGCAGGCTGGATTTCGTAACGGGTAATCACCGGGCCCGGGTGAATCGAATCCACCGTGACCTCGACACCGAACTCCTTGAGCTTGATCTCCAGCAAGTGGCCGACCGCAGCCAGAGACTCCGGCGAGTAATTGAGTTGTTTCTTTTCCGCAGGATCGAGGATCGAGATCGGTGGCAAGGTACCTTCCACAGCGCTGTCGACGAACAGCGGTGCCTGCTTCTCTTTCTGTACGCGCTTGCTCGGCTCCGGCGCCTTGACGGGAGCCGGTGCAATAACCGGCGGCACCTGCTTCTCGCGGTCGGACATGTGCTTGCTCAGGGCTTGCTCACGTTCGATCAGGCGTTCCTTGACCTTGGCTTGCTCGCGCTTGTCGGTGACGGTCGGTGCAACCACATCGTGTACGCGGTCATCGACTTCACGCAGTTGCGCCACCAGTTGCTTGCGTTCGGTACGCGCTGACCACCAGCGGTTGAGCGCGCCCTGGAACAGTTCGAACAGATCAAGGGTGATCTTGCCGGTGATGTCCATCACCTTGAACCACGACAGATCGGTGAATACGGTCAGGCCGAACAGGAACAGCGCAATGAACAGCAATGTGCTGCCCTGAATATTCAGCGCGTTTTTGGCCAGATCGCCAAGACTTTCGCCCAACGCACCACCCGCGCCGGCCGGCAGACCGGTGGCGGCGTGAAAATGAATATGCGCCAGCGCAGCGCCAGACAGCACCAAAAACACCAGACCGATCAGGCGCCAGGAAAACAGCCAGCCGCTCCACTGCCACGGTTCGTGGCGTTGGCGGAAGATCTGGTACGCCTTGATCGCCAGCAGCAACGGGAAGATATAGGCGAAATAGCCGAGCACCATGAACAAAATGTCGGCGCTGTAGGAGCCCGCCGGGCCGCCGAAATTCTGCACGTCATCGATCTTGCTGTTGTGGCTCCAGCCCGGGTCGTCCTTGCCGTAGGTCAGCAAGGCCATCATCAGGAACAGGCACAAGGCGCCGATGGCGATCAATGCACCTTCCTTGAGTCGGTAGTGCAACTGCTGCCGCCAGAGCGGAACGACTGTTTTTGGTGCTTCGGTGGATTTCTTCAAAACGCTACTTTTCCTGCGCCCGAGGCGCGTCCATCTATTGAATGACGATAAAAAACTGCCCAATCCAGGCAGGTAAAAAAGTTGAAGGGCACAACAGAGACTACTTTTAACACTGTGCTGCCGATTTTATAAATACAGCTATAAACACGGCGCGCAGCGAATATTCTGTAACAGCCCGGCATTGTACGGGTTTGTGCGTCTGATGCCATGCTTCAAAGCCCAGTGTTGAGCATAGCCAAGCGTACAAAACCTGTGAGGCAATTTGAGCATGCATTACCTTTTGTGACAAAGGCTTATGAGGTGTATTTGATGAACGTAGCGAAGCATTGCCAGGCCGGTTGCAAGCCAGCCCGCAGCGCTCGCTTACGACCGCAACAAGCTCACCAAGTTGCAGCCCTGCCTGCGTCAAGCAGGATCGGCACGACATTCGTGTCATTTAACGGCACACTTTAGCGCGGGCCGAACAGCCCGCACCGCCCTCCCCTTCCGCAAGCCTGGATGCCATGCTGACTTGGTTACAACGCAACTCCCTGACTTTTCCGCCGCTGGAAAAGGCCATGCGCGACCCCAATGGATTGCTCGCCGCCGGCGGCGACTTGTCCGCCGATCGCCTGATTCAGGCTTATCGCCATGGCTGCTTCCCCTGGTTTTCCGAAGGCCAGCCGATTCTGTGGTGGTCGCCTGACCCACGCACCGTACTGTTTCCCGACGAACTGCATGTTTCGCGCAGCCTGGGCAAATTGCTGCGCCAGCAACGCTACCAAGTAACCTTCGATCAGGACTTCGACGCAGTGATCCGCGCCTGCGCGGCGCCACGGGATTACGCCGACGGCACCTGGATCACTGAAGCCATGCAGGATGCTTACGTAGAGTTGCACCGGCGCGGCTTCGCCCATTCTGTGGAAGTCTGGGATGAGGGCGAACTCGTCGGCGGCCTGTACGGGCTGGCGATGGGGCAGTTGTTTTTCGGTGAGTCGATGTTCAGCCGGGCCGACAATGCCTCCAAATACGGCTTTGCCACGCTGGTGCGACACCTGCAAGACTCGGGCTTCGTGCTGATTGATTGCCAGATGCCGACCGATCATCTGCACAGTCTCGGCGCCCGGGCGATTCCCCGCCTCGAGTTCGCCGACTATCTGGCCCGACACCTGGATCAACCCAGTCGTGCCACTTGGGTTTGCTGAGCGACTTTTGCGCGCGTGGCTTACACTTAATTCACCAGCTTATCCCGAGGGTTGATCATGACCGAGTTGGCGCGTTTGAAGTTCTATGCCACTCAACCTCACTCTTGCAGTTATCTGCCCGAGGAGCAGGCCACGACCCTGTTTCTCGACCCGAGCCAGCCCATGGATGTGCATGTCTACGCAGACCTGTCGGAAATGGGCTTTCGTCGCAGCGGCGACCATCTGTATCGGCCTCATTGCCAGAACTGCAATGCGTGCGTGCCTGCGCGCATTCCGGTGTCGCAGTTCATTCCCAATCGCCAGCAGAAGCGCATTTTCAGGCGCAACACCGATTTGCAGGTGCGCCCGGCGAACCCCCAGTTCAGTGAAGAATATTTCGATCTGTACCAACGCTATATCGAACAGCGCCACGCCGACGGCGACATGTACCCGCCGAGCCGTGATCAATTTTCGACCTTTCTGGTACGCGACCTGCCCTTCTCCCGTTTCTACGAGTTCCGTCTCGACGGACGGTTGCTGGCCGTAGCGGTGACCGATTTACTGCCTAACGGCTTGTCGGCGGTCTACACGTTTTACGAACCGGCCGAAGAACGCCGCAGCCTGGGACGCTTTGCCATTCTTTGGCAAATTGCCGAGAGCCAGCGCCTCGGGCTTGAGGCGGTTTACCTGGGTTACTGGATCAAGAACTGCAAAAAGATGAACTACAAGACGCAATATCGCCCCATCGAACTGCTGATTAATCAGCGCTGGGTGATCCTGAACTAAACCCAAACCCTAAACCCCTTGGCGTAAACCCCATTTTTCGGGCACAATGCACGCCGCTTTTGCCTGGCGCAGTTGCACCGGGCCATTCATTGGATACCGAGGGCTTTACTGCATGTCGAAAGAAGACAGCTTCGAAATGGAAGGCACTGTCGTCGACACCCTGCCCAACACCATGTTTCGTGTGGAGTTGGAAAATGGGCACGTCGTAACCGCGCATATTTCCGGCAAGATGCGCAAGAACTACATTCGTATTCTTACCGGTGACAAAGTGCGCGTCGAGCTGACGCCCTATGACTTGAGCAAAGGGCGCATTACTTACCGCGCTCGTTAATCAAGTCAATACAAGACGCCCGGCTTTGCCGGGCGTTTTTGTTTGTCTGCGGTTTAAGGTTTTTTGGGGGGGGGTTGAGGGTTGGGAGTTGGGGGCATATCCGTTGCTGCGGTAACGGCTTCTTAGGGTTCCGCCCTTACGGCGGGTCACCTTTTCCAAACGCCGAAAAGGTAACCCAAAAGGCTTTACCCTGACGTACGGCACTTCGCTGAGGCTCAGTGTTCCCTCGCTACGGTGTCCATCCGGGGGCATCGCCTACGGTTTGCTTCGCTGCACCTCCTCTCGATGTGTGCGGCTTCGCCGCACGGCGCTACGCGCCTACCCCCCGGATGAACACCTTCGCTCGGCCTGCCGATGGGCTGAAGATCAAAAGCCAAAGCCAAAGCCAAAGCAGATCAAAAGATCGTCAGATCGCGGCCCGAGCCTTCGGCAGCTCCTACAAGGAGTGAGTACACCTACCAGAGCTTGGTCGGCTATCAGGCCGCCATCGCTGGCAAGCCAGCTCACACAAGAAATTGAGTACACCCCGCACGCGGCGCATGCCGCCCCACTCAACACAATGAGCGTTAGCTCGAGTAAAGCTCTTGATCTGAAGGCCCGTCGGAAGGCTGAGTGGAGGGATTGATCCGGGGGTGGGAGCGCAGCGACCGTTTGGCGCAGCCAAACACATCGAGAGGAGGTGCAGCGAAGCAAACCGGAGGCGATGCGCCCGGATCAATCCCGCAGCGAAGGAACCCGAGCCTAAGCGAGGGCCGTACGTCAGGGCACAGACCTTTGGTTACTTTGGGGCGTTTGCCAAAGTGACCCGCCGTAAGGGCGGAACCCTAAGAAGCCATCACCGCAGCAACGGATATACCCCCAAAAACACCAGACAACAAAAAGGCGCCCGAAGGCGCCTTTTACTTACAACCAGCCGTCAGGCCATTTCAGCAGTAGTCTCGAAGTCGAACGTCAGCTCCCCGTCCTTGATGTCGATGTGAACCACACCGCCATGCTCGGCCAGCTCGCCAAACAAAATCTCCTCCGCCAACGGACGCTTGATCTTGTCCTGAATCAGACGCGCCATCGGACGAGCGCCCATTGCCGCATCATAACCACCCGCCGCCAGCCAGCTACGCGCCGCATCGGTGACTTCCAGGAGTACCCGCTTGTCTTCCAGCTGCGCCTGAAGCTCGGTAAGGAACTTGTCCACCACACTTTTGATGACCTCATGACTGAGGCGACCAAACTGGATAATGGTGTCCAGACGGTTGCGGAATTCCGGCGTAAAGCTCTTCTTGATCACTTCCATCGCATCAGACGAGTGGTCCTGATGGGTGAAACCGATCGAAGCGCGTGCTGCCGTTTCGGCACCGGCGTTGGTAGTCATGATCACGATTACATTGCGGAAGTCCGCCTTGCGACCGTTGTTGTCGGTGAGCGTACCGTGGTCCATCACCTGCAGCAGCAGGTTGAAGACTTCCGGGTGCGCCTTCTCGATTTCATCGAGCAGCAATACGCAGTGCGGCTGCTTGGTGATCGCTTCGGTCAAGAGACCGCCCTGATCGAAGCCGACATACCCCGGAGGCGCACCGATCAGACGCGATACAGTGTGGCGCTCCATGTACTCGGACATGTCGAAGCGAACCAGCTCGATCCCCAACGCCTTGGCCAATTGGCGCGCGGCTTCGGTTTTACCGACACCGGTCGGTCCGGCGAACAGGAACGAACCAACTGGCTTGTCAGGCGACTTGAGGCCGGCACGGGACAGCTTGATCGCGGTAGACAGCGAATCGATCGCCGCGTCCTGACCAAACACCGTCAGTTTCAGGTCACGCTCCAGGTTACGCAGCAGTTCCTTGTCGGAACTGGTCACGTGCTTCGGAGGAATCCGCGCGATCTTCGCCACAATATCTTCAACCTGTGGCACTTCAATGCGCTTCACGCGTTTTTCGACCGGCTGCAGACGCTGATAGGCACCCGCCTCGTCGATCACATCGATGGCCTTGTCCGGCATGTGCCGGTCATTGATGTAGCGCGATGCCAGTTCTGCGGCAGCGCGCAACGACTCATCACTGTATTCGATGTTGTGGTGCGCTTCGAAACGCCCTTTCAGACCGCGCAGGATACCGATGGTGTCTTCCACCGACGGCTCGACGACATCGACCTTCTGGAAGCGACGCGCCAGGGCTCGATCCTTCTCGAAGATGCCACGGAATTCCTGGAACGTGGTCGAGCCGATGCAACGAATGTCGCCAGACGACAGCAGCGGCTTGAGCAGGTTCGAAGCATCCATCACGCCGCCTGACGCAGCACCCGCACCAATGATGGTGTGGATCTCGTCAATGAACAGGATGGCCTGCGGACGTTTTTTCAGCTCATTGAGCAGCGCCTTGAAGCGCTTCTCGAAATCACCACGATATTTGGTGCCTGCGAGCAGAGCACCGAGATCGAGCGAGTAGACAACGCTGTTGGCCAGCAGATCAGGCACCTGGTTGTCGACAATGCGCTTGGCCAGGCCTTCGGCAATCGCGGTTTTACCCACGCCTGCCTCGCCGACCAGCAGCGGATTGTTTTTGCGCCGACGCGCGAGAATCTGCGCGACACGCTCGACTTCCGATTCGCGGCCGACCAGCGGATCAATACGACCCTGGCGCGCGAGTTCGTTGAGGTTGCTGGCATAAGCATCCAGAGGATTGCCTGAAGAAGAAGACTCACCGCCCTCATCGTCCTGCATATCTTGTTCACCTTCAGAGTGATCGCCATGCCCCGGCACTTTGGAAATGCCATGAGCGATGTAGTTGACGACATCAATGCGCGCAACGCTCTGCTGTTTCAGCAGAAACACTGCCTGACTCTCTTGCTCACTGAAGATTGCAACCAGCACATTGGCGCCAGTCACTTCACGCTTGCCCGAGCTCTGTACGTGGAAAACAGCACGTTGCAGTACACGCTGGAAGCCCAGGGTTGGCTGGGTTTCGCGATCTTCGTCATGAACGGGGATCAAAGGCGTGGTGGAGTCGATGAACTCCTGCAGGTCGTGCTTGAGTTTGTCGAGGTTTGCGCCGCAGGCACGCAAAACGGTGGCGGCAGCCTCATTGTCCAATAGGGCCAGCAGCAGGTGTTCGACGGTCATGAATTCATGACGTTTCGAACGAGCCTCCTTGAAGGCTAGATTGAGGGTGACTTCGAGCTCGCGGTTTAACATAGCTTCACCTCATACCCAAGTGGTCGGCGATTAACCGTCCTTCTCGATTTCACAGAGTAGCGGATGCTGGCTTTCCCTGGCGTACTGGTTGACCTGCATGGCCTTTGTCTCGGCGATGTCGCGGGTAAACACTCCACATACTGCCCGCCCTTCTGTGTGGACGGCCAGCATGACCTTGGTCGCCAGCTCGCGATTCAGGTTAAAAAACACCTCGAGCACTTCGACGACGAAATCCATCGGTGTGTAGTCATCGTTGAACAAAACCACCTTGTACATCGGCGGCGCCTGTAACGCAGGCTTTGCTTCCTGAACAGCAACGCCTGCCGAATCGTCGTCGTGCTCCTCTGGAAGATCCTTTTGGAGAAGCGGGCGATCCTGATTGAATGTTAGTCGAATCTGGCTGATTGCATGCATGGAAAGAAAGGTTCGTCAGTTGTGCAAATACAGTGGTGGGGGCGGCAGCACACGTTTTCAACTCCGACTGCCCGGTCACCTTGACTATCGGGAAAACGGTGTTACAACCAATAGAGCCCACAGTGGGTAAAAAAGATCCGCGGAGTCAATCCTTTTAACGGATTAGATTGCGGATGACTTGGATGATACTCCAGCGATGGAGTCTGTTGCAGAGGGATTTGAGCATGGCTGTCGGCAAGGTGAAATGGTTCAACAATGCCAAGGGGTTCGGTTTCATTAATACCGACACCCACGAAGGTCGAGACGAGGACGGCAAAGAGATTGATTTCTTTGCGCATTACTCCGCCATCCAGATGGACGGATATAGAACCCTCAAGGCCGGGCAAACCGTGAGTTTTGATATTGTGCAAGGCCCCATAGGCCTGCATGCGCACAATATTGTACCTACCGAGACCGTGAAAGAAGCCGCTCCGGCCACCGCTCAGCAGCAATCAGTCACCAACTGACGCAACAAAACCGCCCGCCATAAAAAAGCCGCCCGACTCGATCACTCGAGCCGGGCGGCTTCGTTACAACTGTTTTTATTACATGTGCGAAATCAGCGCATCACCGAAGCCAGAAGACGAAACCAGCTTGGCACCGTCCATCAGACGTTCGAAGTCATAGGTCACGGTTTTGGCACTGATGGCGCCGTTGGTGCCCTTGATGATCAGATCCGCCGCTTCGACCCAGCCCATGTGCCGCAGCATCATTTCCGCTGACAAAATCAATGAGCCCGGGTTGACCTGATCCTTGCCGGCATACTTCGGCGCAGTGCCGTGGGTCGCTTCGAACATCGCCACGGTGTCGGACAGGTTGGCGCCCGGCGCAATACCGATACCACCCACTTCTGCCGCCAGGGCGTCGGAGAGGTAGTCGCCGTTGAGGTTGAGGGTCGCGATCACATCGTATTCGGCCGGGCGCAGCAGGATCTGCTGGAGCATGGCGTCGGCGATGGCATCCTTGACGACAACGTTCTTGCCGGTTTTCGGATTCTTGAACTGCATCCAAGGGCCACCGTCGAGCAGGGTCGCGCCGAACTCTTCGGCCGCCACTTCGTAGGCCCATTCCTTGAAGGCACCTTCGGTGAACTTCATGATGTTGCCTTTGTGCACGATGGTCAGCGAGTCGCGATCGTTATCGACCACATATTGCAGAGCCTTGCGCGCCAGACGCTTGGTGCCCTCTAAAGAAACCGGCTTGACGCCGATGCCGCAATTTTCGTCGAAACGGATCTTGGTGACACCCATTTCTTCTTTAAGGAATTTGATGACCTTGGTGGCTTCCGGCGAACCGGCCTTCCACTCGATACCGGCGTAAATGTCCTCGGAGTTTTCGCGGAAGATGGTCATGTCGACGTCGCCAGGCTTTTTCACCGGGCTAGGCACACCTTCGAACCAGCGCACCGGGCGCAGGCAGACGTATAGGTCGAGTTGCTGACGCAGGGCCACGTTCAGCGAGCGAATGCCCCCACCCACCGGAGTGGTCAGAGGGCCTTTGATGGAAACCACGTAATCCTTGACTGCGTCCAGCGTTTCCTGAGGCAGCCAGGTGTCCTGATCGTAAACCTGAGTGGCTTTTTCCCCGGCATAGACTTCCATCCAGGAAATCTTGCGCTTACCGCCGTATGCCTTTTGAACTGCAGCATCGACAACCTTGATCATCACCGGACTGATGTCGACACCAATGCCGTCACCTTCGATGAAGGGGATGATCGGGTTATCAGGAACATTGAGAGAATGGTCTGCATTGACGGAGATTTTGTCGCCGACGGCTGGAACCTGAATCTTCTTGTAACCCATGCTGAACTCCATTGTTTGGATTGAACATCTGGCTTGGTTCGAGCGTAACCCAGTTAAATCAACACGCAAACCCTCTGTTCACGGCGCGAGCACATCTGGTTTCGTACAAGCCTGAAAGCAAAGGGAAAAGCGCCAAACTCAAGCATTCGCGGCGACTCTACGCCTCACCCTGCCCTGCGACCTTTAGACCAATGGACGAGAATCGTTGCATATGAACCATCGGCAGATTGCCAGCTACCTATGTATAATGCCGCCCGCTGACCAAAGGGTCACGACGGCTGGCCTCTCTAGAACGAGACTTTCCGCCTGATTGGTTGAGCTGTTACCGCAGCCCGACCGCTTGACGCTCTACTGATGCACCCAACATCACCGCGAAGAATCTCGACATTCGGTTCATGGATGACTTTGAACGAACGCGCTTACCCGGCGCCCCTCGAGTTTCTGCGCACGCTTTAGCAAAGAAGAGAGAGTTAATCCGAATATGCCCACCCGCTCGAAGATCATCTATACCTTCACCGACGAAGCCCCAGCCCTCGCCACCTATTCCCTGCTGCCGATCATCGAGGCTTACACCGCCTCGGCCGATATCGCCGTGGAAACCCGCGATATCTCTCTTGCAGCGCGCATTCTGGCCAGCTTCCCCGAGCAACTGGGCGAAAAAGCCGTAGCCGACCACCTCGCCGAACTGGGCGACCTGGCCGTTACGCCTGAAGCCAACATCATCAAGCTGCCGAACATCAGCGCTTCGGTGCCACAGCTGCAAGCCGCAATCAAAGAGCTGCAAGCTCAGGGTTACAACCTGCCGGATTACCCGGAAACCGTGACCAGCGACGCCGACAAAGACGCCAAGGCGCGTTACGACAAGGTCAAGGGCAGCGCCGTGAACCCGGTTCTGCGCGAAGGCAACTCCGATCGTCGCGCTCCGCTGTCGGTCAAGAACTACGCACGCAAGCACCCGCACAAAATGGGCGCCTGGGCCAAAGACTCCAAGTCCCACGTCGCGCACATGAGCACCGGCGATTTCTACGGCAGCGAAAAAGCTGCCCTGATCGACGCCGCTGACGCTGTGAAGATCGAACTGATCGCCAAAGACGGCACCGCTACCGTCCTGAAAGAAAAAACCAGCGTTCAGGCTGGCGAGATCCTCGATTGCGCCGTGATGAGCAAAAACGCCCTGCGCGCATTCATCGCTGCTGAAATCGAAAGCGCCAAGGCTCAAGGCGTGCTGCTGTCGGTTCACCTGAAAGCGACCATGATGAAGGTCTCCGACCCGATCATGTTCGGCCAGATCGTTGCCGAGTTCTATAAAGACGCGCTGACCAAGCACGCTGACGTGCTGGCCCAGATCGGCTTCAACCTGAACAACGGCATCGGCGATCTGTACGCTCGCATCAAGGCCCTGCCGGCCGAGCAACAGGCACAGATCGAAGCTGACATGGTAGCGGTCTACGCCGCACGTCCGTCGTTGGCGATGGTCAACTCCGACAAAGGCATCACCAACCTGCACGTGCCGAGCGACGTTATCGTCGACGCCTCGATGCCAGCGATGATCCGTGACTCTGGCAAGATGTGGGGCACCGACGGTCAGTTGCACGACACCAAGGCTGTGATCCCGGATCGTTGCTACGCAACCATCTACCAGGCCGTGATCGAAGATTGCAAAGCCAATGGCGCATTCGATCCGACCACCATGGGCAGCGTGCCAAACGTTGGCCTGATGGCGAAGAAAGCCGAAGAGTACGGTTCGCACGACAAGACCTTCCAGATCAAGGCTGACGGCGTGGTTCGCGTGACCGACAGCAAAGGCACCCTGCTGATGGAACAGGCTGTTGAAGCCGGCGACATCTTCCGCATGTGCCAGACCAAAGACGCGCCGATCCAGGACTGGGTCAAACTGGCCGTCAACCGTGCTCGCGCCAGCAGCACTCCAGCTATTTTCTGGCTGGACCCAATGCGCGCTCACGACGGCGTAGTGATCGAGAAAGTTCAGGCTTACCTGAAGGATCACGACACTGCTGGTCTGGACATCCAGATCATGGCGCCGGTCGACGCAATGAAGTACACCCTGCAGCGCACTCGCGAAGGCAAGGACACCATCTCGGTGACCGGTAACGTACTGCGCGACTACCTGACCGACCTGTTCCCGATCATGGAACTGGGCACCAGCGCCAAGATGCTGTCGATCGTGCCGCTGATGAACGGTGGCGGCCTGTTCGAAACCGGCGCCGGCGGCTCGGCTCCGAAGCACGTGCAGCAACTGGTCGAAGAGAACTTCCTGCGCTGGGATTCGCTGGGTGAATTCCTGGCTCTGGCGGCATCCCTCGAGCATTTGGGTGTGAACTACAACAACCCGAAAGCGCTGGTTCTGTCCAAGACTCTGGATCAGGCTACTGGCCAGTTCCTCGACAACAACAAGTCGCCATCGCGCAAAGTCGGCAACATCGACAACCGCGGCAGCCACTTCTACCTGGCGATGTACTGGGCTCAGGCCCTGGCAGCCCAGACTGAAGACGCTGCACTGCAAGCGCAGTTCGCGACTCTGGCCAAGACTCTGACCGAGAACGAAGCAACCATCGTTGCCGAACTCAACGCCGTTCAGGGCAAGCCAGTGGACATCGGCGGTTACTACCACGCCAATGCCGAACTGATCAGCAAAGCCATGCGCCCAAGCGCAACCCTCAACGCGGCGATTGCTGCGCTGGTTTAAGGTTGTAGCGCTGTAAACAAACCCCGGCCTTGTGCCGGGGTTTGTGTTTTCAGAGATCACACAAATCCCCTGTGGGAGCGAGCCTGCTCGCGAATGCGGTTTATCATTCAGCATCTTCATTGACTGACCCACCGCTTTCGCGAGCAGGCTCGCTCCCACAGAGGATTGGGTTTCAACCAATAGATTGAGGAAGATTTATGGACTGGCTCCCCCACATCACCGTCGCCACCATCGTCGAAGACAACGGCCGCTTCCTGATGGTCGAAGAGCACAAGGCCGGCCGTAACGTGCTCAACCAGCCCGCCGGCCACCTGGACCCGGATGAAACCCTGATCGAAGCCGCCGTGCGCGAAACCCTCGAAGAAACCGGCTGGGACGTCGAACCGACCGGCGTGATCGGCATTTACCTGTATACCGCGCCAAGCAACGGCGTGACCTATCAACGTGTTTGCTTCTCCGCGAAGGCCATAAAACACCATCCGGACTACCCACTCGACGACGGCATCCTCGGCGCCAAGTGGCTGACTCGCGACGAATTAATCGAGCAGCGCGACAACTGGCGCAGTGAGCTGATCATCCGCTGCATCGATGATTACCTGGCCGGCCATCACTTCGGCCTCGAACTGATCCGCCCTTCTCTTTAGCCTTGAGGCCGTGAGCCTGATAGAATCGCGTCCTTTTTCAAGACACTCATTGAATCCCTATGCGTGATCCAGCCCCTTCTGACACATCCAAGAAGCGCGTCATTGTCGGCATGTCCGGCGGCGTGGACTCTTCCGTTTCCGCTCTCCTGCTGATCGAGCAGGGCTATGAAGTGGAAGGCCTGTTCATGAAGAACTGGGAAGAAGACGACGGAACGGAATACTGCACCGCCATGGACGATCTGGCGGATGCCCAGGCCGTGTGCGACAAGATCGGCATCAAGCTGCACACCGCCAACTTTGCCGCCGAGTACTGGGACAACGTGTTCGAGCACTTCCTGGCCGAATACAAGGCCGGGCGCACGCCGAACCCGGACATCCTGTGTAACCGCGAAATCAAGTTCAAGGCGTTCCTCGACTACGCCATGATGCTCGGCGCCGACCTGATCGCCACCGGCCACTACGTGCGCCGCCGCGACATCGATGGCCGCACCGAACTGCTCAAAGGCCTCGATCCGAACAAGGATCAAAGCTACTTCCTGCACGCCGTCGGCGGCGAACAGATCGCCAAGACGCTGTTCCCCGTCGGCGAACTGGAAAAACCGGAAGTGCGCGCAATTGCCGAGAAATACGAGCTGGCCACCGCCAAGAAGAAGGATTCCACCGGGATCTGCTTTATCGGCGAGCGGCGTTTCAGCGACTTCCTCAAGCAATACCTGCCGGCACAACCGGGCGAGATCAAGACCACCGAAGGCGAAGTCATCGGCCGTCACCACGGCTTGATGTATCACACCATCGGTCAGCGTCAGGGCCTGGGCATCGGCGGCTTGAAGGATGCCGGCGACGAGCCGTGGTACGTGCTGCGCAAGGATCTGGACAACAATGAACTGATCGTCGGCCAGGGCAACAACCATCCATGGCTGTTCTCCAGCGCCCTGCTCGCTTCGGAAATATATTGGGTCAACCCGATCGACCTGAGCCAGCCGCTGCGCTTGACCGCCAAGGTGCGCTATCGCCAAAGCGATCAGGCCTGCACCCTGGAAAAAACCGCAACCGGCTACCGCGCCGTGTTCGACGAACCGCAACGCGCGGTCACGCCGGGCCAATCGGTGGTGTTCTATGACGGTGAAATCTGCCTCGGTGGCGGCGTGATCGAAGTCGCCGAGCCGTGGAGCGGTCAGGCATGAGCCCGACTCAGGAGCAACTGACGGCGCTGGGCGGCGTGTTTCTCGCGGCCGTACTGGTTGACCGGATCGCCAAGACTGGCCAGACCAACGAGGCCGGCCTGAGCTGCATGCTCGGCAGCCTGCTGGTGCGCGACCCGAAAGACACGCTGGACGTGTACGGCGGCGACGATATCAACCTGCGTGAAGGTTACCGGGCGCTGATCGGCGCACTTGAACGCGACCCAAGCACTTTGCAGCGCGAGCCACTGCGTTATGCCCTGTCGATGCTCGGTCTTGAGCGCCAACTGGCCAAACGTGGCGACCTGCTCGACACGATCGGCAAGCGCTTGCCGCAGATCCAGTCGCAGGTCGAGCACTTCGGCCCGGCCCACGAAAACGTGGTTGCCGCGTGCGGCGCGCTTTATCAGGACACTCTGAGCACCCTGCGCCAGCGGATTCAGGTGCATGGCGACATGCGCAACCTGCAGCAGCCGAGCAACGCATCGAAAATCCGCGCCTTGCTGCTCGCCGGCATCCGTTCGGCGCGCCTGTGGCGTCAACTCGGCGGCCATCGCTGGCAGTTGGTGGTCAGCCGCCGCAAGCTGCTCAAAGAGCTGTACCCGTTGATGCGCAGCGAGTAAATCGCCGCGCAATAAAAGCTTTGTAGTCTGTAACGCGTAATACGCCGGTCAGTTGGCAACGGACCGGCGGATTTTTTCATGTATGATACGCGCCCCATTTCGTTGCCCGACTGTCCGAGAACACCCCATGCAGCTCTCTTCGCTCACTGCGGTTTCCCCTGTTGACGGCCGCTACGCCGGCAAAACCCAGGCCTTGCGCCCGATTTTCAGCGAGTACGGCCTGATCCGTGCCCGCGTTCTGGTTGAAGTGCGCTGGCTCCAGCGCCTGGCCGCTCACGCCGGTATCCCGGAAGTGCCTGCCTTCTCCGCCGAGGCCAACGCCGTTCTCAATGAACTGGCTGAAAACTTCGCGCTGGAGCACGCCGAGCGCGTCAAAGAGATCGAGCGCACCACCAACCACGACGTCAAAGCGATCGAATACCTGCTCAAAGAGCAGGCGGCCAAACTGCCGGAGCTGGCCAAGGTCAGCGAGTTCATCCACTTTGCCTGCACCAGCGAAGACATCAACAACCTGTCCCACGCCCTGATGCTGCGCGAAGGCCGTGACGACGTGATGCTGCCGCTGATGCGCCAGACTGCCAACGCCATCCGCGAACTGGCCATCCGTTTCGCTGACGTGCCGATGCTGTCGCGTACCCACGGTCAACCGGCTTCGCCGACCACTCTGGGTAAAGAACTGGCGAACGTGGTTTACCGTCTCGAGCGTCAGATCGCTCAAGTCGCTGCTGTACCACTGCTGGGCAAGATCAACGGCGCTGTCGGCAACTACAACGCTCACCTGTCGGCCTACCCGCAGATCGACTGGGAAGCCAACGCCCGCGCCTTCATCGAAGACGAGCTGGGTCTGGGCTTCAACCCGTACACCACGCAGATCGAACCGCACGACTACATCGCCGAGCTGTTTGACGCCATTGCGCGCTTCAACACCATCCTGATCGACTTCGACCGTGACATCTGGGGCTACATCTCCCTGGGTTATTTCAAGCAGCGCACCATCGCTGGCGAAATCGGTTCGTCGACCATGCCGCACAAGGTCAACCCGATCGACTTCGAAAACTCCGAAGGCAACCTGGGCATCGCCAACGCGCTGTTCCAGCACCTGGCGAGCAAACTGCCGATCTCCCGCTGGCAGCGCGACCTGACCGACTCCACCGTACTGCGCAACCTCGGTGTCGGCTTCGCCCACAGCGTGATCGCTTACGAAGCCAGCCTCAAAGGCATCAGCAAACTGGAGCTCAACGAGCAGAAGATTGCCGCTGACCTCGACGCTTGCTGGGAAGTCCTGGCTGAGCCGATCCAGACCGTGATGCGTCGCTACAACATCGAAAACCCGTACGAAAAGCTGAAAGAACTGACCCGCGGCAAGGGCATCAGCCCTGAAGCGTTGCAGACTTTCATCGACGGCCTGGACATGCCAGCCGCAGCGAAAGCCGAGCTCAAGCAACTGACCCCGGCCAACTACATCGGCAACGCTGTAGCGCAAGCCAAACGCATCTGATCGACCGCTTGAACCGTTTGAGACGCCCGGCCGCGCCGGGCGTTTTTATTCCCGTCTGAAAAGTGCTTTTTTTCAATAGGTTACATATGAATTCCGATATTCCTCTTCAACTTCTGGGCGGCATCACGGCGCGCGAATTCCTGCGCGACTACTGGCAGAAAAAGCCACTGCTGATCCGCCAGGCAATTCCTGACTTCGAAAGCCCTATCGACGCCGACGAACTGGCCGGCCTGGCCCTGGAAGAAGAAGTCGAATCGCGCCTGGTCATCGAGCATGGCGAGCGCCCATGGGAACTGCGTCGCGGCCCGTTCGCTGAAGACGAATTCAGCAAGCTGCCGGAAAAAGAGTGGACTCTGCTGGTTCAGGCAGTCGATCAATTCGTACCGGAAGTCAGCGAACTGCTGGAAAACTTCCGCTTCCTGCCGAGCTGGCGCGTCGACGACGTGATGATCAGCTTCGCAGCCCCAGGTGGCAGCGTCGGCCCGCACTTCGACAACTACGACGTGTTCCTGCTGCAAGGTCACGGCAAGCGCAACTGGAAAATCGGCCAGATGTGCGACTCCGAGAGCCCGCTGCTGCAACACGCGGACCTGCGCATCCTCGCCGAATTCCACGAAACCGAAGAGTGGGTTCTGGAACCGGGTGACATGCTTTACCTGCCACCGCGTCTGGCCCACTGCGGCGTCGCCGTGGATAACTGCATGACCTACTCGGTAGGCTTCCGCGCCCCGAGCGCGTCTGAAGTGCTGACCCACTTCACCGACTTCCTCAGCCAGTTCCTGACCGACGAAGAGCGCTACACCGACGCCGACGCGCAGCCAGCGGCCGATCCGCATCAGATTCAGCACGATGCGCTGGATCGCCTGAAAAGCCTGCTCGCCGAACACATGAGCGACGAGCGTCTGCTGCTGACCTGGTTCGGCCAGTACATGACCGAGCCTCGCTACCCGGAACTGGTAGCCGGCCCGGAAGAAGTCGAAGAAGAAGACTTCCTCAGTGCTCTGCAAGATGGCGCCGTGCTGATCCGCAACCCGAGCGCGCGCCTGGCCTGGTCGGAAGTCGATGACGATCTGCTGCTGTTCGCCAGCGGCCAGAGCCGTTATCTGCCGGGCAAACTGCGCGAACTGCTGAAGCTGATCTGCGCCGCCGACGCCTTGCACACCGACAACCTCGGCGAGTGGCTGAACGACGAAGACGGTCGCGGCCTGCTGTGCGAACTGGTCAAGCAAGGCAGCCTGGGGTTCGCTGATGAATAAAATTCGCGTACGTGTCGCAGACTGGCAGAAGGACATCGCCGAGATCCGGCGCATTCGTGAAACGGTGTTCATCGCCGAACAATCGGTGCCACCCGAGCTGGAATGGGACGCCGATGACGCGACCGCTGTGCATTTCCTGGCATTTGAGGGCGACTTTCCGATCGGCACTGCGCGTCTGTTGCCCGATGGGCACATTGGCCGGGTTTCGGTGCTGAAAGACTGGCGCGGCATGAAGGTCGGTGACGCGCTGATGCAAGCGGTCATTGCTGAAGCAGAAGAGCGCGGACTGAAGCAGCAAATGCTCAGCGCTCAGGTGCAAGCCACGGCGTTCTACGAGCGCCTGGGTTTCAGCCTGGTCAGTGAGGAGTTCCTGGAAGCAGGGATTCCGCATGTCGATATGGTTCGCCATTCGGCCCAACCGCTAGCTGAATGAAACCTTGTGGCGAGGGGATTTATCCCCGATGGGGCGCGAAGCGGCCCTAAAATTTTGGGTCTGCTGCGCAGCCCATCGGGGATAAATCCCCTCGCCACAAGAGCAATATGCAAACTTCAGCAAACGCCCCGACATCGAACGATGCCGGGGCGTTTTGCTGTCTTGGATTCAACTTGCCCCACCCGGGGCCGACAAACTGGCAATATCAAGCCTTTCGAAAGCGGAGATAACGGACATGTCCCTACGCACCCTGCTCACCACCCTGCTGCTCGGCTGCAGTTTTTCGGTGATGGCAGCCACAGAAATCGTCCCCCTCAAGTACCGCACCAGCACCGACATGCTGCCGATGGCGCAGGATTTCCTCGGTAAGGATGGCCAGGTCAGCGCCTATGGCAACCAACTGATCGTCAAGGCGGAGCCGGACAAGATTCAGGAACTCAAGGCGTTGCTGACCCAACTCGACACCGCGCCGAAACGCCTGCTGATTACCGTCGACACCAACGAAAACAATGGCCGTGGCGACGAAGGTTATTCAGTCAACGGTGCGCAGACCCGCATCATCAGCCGCAGCACCGCCAGCCGTGACGGCGGCATTCAGCAAATACAGGCCAGCGAAGGCGCTCCGGCGCTGATCCAGGTCGGCCAGAGCGTGCCGATCACCAACAGTCAGACCAACTCCTACGGCGATTACAGCAGCCAGACCCAATACCGCAACGTCACTCAGGGTTTTTACGTCACCGCGAGCGTCACCGGCGACATCGTTCATCTGGCAATCAGTACCAACCGTGACCGCATGAGCCAGGAACGTCCCGATGTAGTGAACGTGCAAAGCACCGACACAACCGTCAGCGGGCGCCTCGGCGAGTGGATCACTCTGGCCGGCGTCAATCGGCAGACTCAGGCCGACAAACAGGGCCTGGCCCGCAGCTACTCGACTCAAGGCCGGGATGACATGACCCTGCGGGTGAAAGTCGACAGCCTGGACTAAAGCACCGAAAACTGACTGATTAGTCGTATTAGACGAAAGATGTAGTGCTTTAAAAAAAGCACTACAAAACGTTTGACGAGCCAAAAAAGCGAAGGCATGATGGCCTCGCTCCCGCTAATCAGAGGCCCTGGCAAGGGCCTTCGAAGCGCTGTTCGCATCTACCCCGCGAACCGTTTCGTGTCTGTACCGCCCACAAGGTGTGTTTGACGAGGTTGCCGACTGGAACGAAGTTGTCCCGAGGGACGGAAGCGTAATTAGGTAACCCGGCATCACACTGTAGTTCGTATAAAGGCCCACGACGCCCGAATGCGCCCGCCAGTTTCGCCTTTACCTGCTCACTTCCCCTCGAGCTCATCGTTCATCCCGTCGCCTACCCCGCCGAATCCGACTTGACCACCTAAGCTTCTGGTCAGCGAGCGCAGGAATTTTCCACCGCAGAACAACTTTTCATAAAAGACGCGACGAGGTTTATCTCCATGGCACTGACACGCGAACAGCAAATTGCAGCCCTTGAAAAAGACTGGGCTGAAAACCCGCGCTGGAAAGGCGTGACTCGCACTTATTCCGCTGCTGACGTCGTCCGTCTGCGTGGCTCGGTTCAACCTGAGCACACCTTTGCGAAAATGGGCGCCGAGAAGCTGTGGAACCTGGTGACCCAGGGTGCCAAGCCGTCCTTCCGCCCAGAGAAAGATTTCGTCAACTGCATGGGCGCCCTGACCGGCGGCCAGGCTGTTCAGCAAGTCAAAGCCGGTATCCAGGCAATCTACCTGTCGGGCTGGCAGGTAGCTGCGGACAACAACTCCGCCGAATCGATGTACCCGGACCAGTCGCTGTACCCGGTGGACTCGGTGCCAACCGTCGTCAAGCGCATCAACAACTCGTTCCGTCGCGCTGACCAGATCCAGTGGAAAGCCGGCAAGAACCCGGGCGACGATGGCTACATCGACTACTTCGCGCCGATCGTGGCTGACGCTGAAGCCGGTTTCGGCGGCGTACTGAACGCTTACGAACTGATGAAGAGCATGATCGAAGCAGGCGCCGCCGGCGTTCACTTCGAAGACCAACTGGCTTCCGTAAAGAAATGCGGCCACATGGGCGGCAAGGTTCTGGTGCCAACCCAGGAAGCCGTACAGAAGCTGACCGCAGCGCGTCTGGCAGCTGACGTTGCCGGTACTCCGACCATCATTCTGGCCCGTACCGACGCTAACGCCGCGGACCTGCTGACTTCCGACTGCGACCCGTACGACCAGCCGTTTGTGACTGGCGAGCGCACCCAGGAAGGTTTCTACAAGGTACGTGCCGGTCTGGATCAAGCGATCGCACGTGGTCTGGCTTACGCCCCTTACGCCGACCTGATCTGGTGCGAAACCGCCAAGCCGGATCTGGACGAGGCTCGTCGCTTCGCTGAAGCGATCAAGAAGGAATACCCGGACCAACTGCTGTCGTACAACTGCTCGCCTTCCTTCAACTGGAAGAAAAACCTGGACGACGCGACCATCGCCAAGTTCCAGCGCGAACTGTCCGCCATGGGCTACAAGCACCAGTTCATCACCCTGGCCGGCATTCACAACATGTGGCACAGCATGTTCAACCTGGCGCACGACTACGCCCGTAACGACATGACTGCCTACGTGAAGCTGCAAGAGCAGGAATTCGCTGACGCCTCCAAGGGTTACACCTTCGTGGCTCACCAGCAGGAAGTGGGCACCGGCTACTTCGATGACATGACCACCGTGATTCAGGGTGGCTCGTCCTCGGTAACCGCACTGACCGGTTCGACCGAAGAAGAACAGTTCCACTGATCTGCTTCACCTGAGCAAACGGCCTCTGCGGATCGAATAGAAAGCTAACCGCAGAGCCGCAAGACTGACGCCCCGACTGGTTCGGGGCGTTTTTTTGCCTGTGATGTTCCTCACCACACAAATCCCAAAGGTTCTGTGTCAGACCTTTCTGAAAAAACATTGATCCATAGCGGTATAGGCGTCAGAAAAATCAGTTAAAACAGGCGCCACCGCTACTTGCAGTAACGGGCATATAAGACAACTTCCCAACTACTGCACCGCTAAACAGTTACAAAATCACCCCAAACGATATTAATTATCATTTAGCCGCAACTATGCTCGTTACATTTCCCACAAAACATAATTCGCAGAAAACCGGCTAATGCCCGCTATGCTTGGGCTACGGGGCATCGGAGGCGCTCTATGTCCTTATTCCAATAAATAATTTCGCTATAGGAATTTTACTTGCAGGGTGTTTAGCCATAAAATCAGCGCGATTGATTGCTGCGACATATCGTCACTGCCTATTTCTTTATCAAGCTCAGAGACCTTTGCTCTCTGTTAAGGATTACCAGCATGCCCGAAGCGACAGGACTCATGGCCCACAACTGGGGCTTTGCCATTTTCCTTCTGGGTGTCGTCGGCCTGTGTGCCTTCATGCTTGGCGTCTCCAGCCTCCTCGGGTCAAAAGCCTGGGGCCGCAGCAAAAACGAACCGTTCGAGTCGGGCATGCTACCTACCGGTGGCGCCCGCTTGCGGCTCTCAGCCAAATTCTATCTGGTCGCGATGCTGTTCGTGATCTTCGATATAGAAGCCCTCTTTCTCTTTGCATGGTCTGTGTCTGTCCGCGAAAGCGGCTGGACCGGATTCGTCGAAGCTCTCGTTTTCATAGCAATTCTGTTGGCAGGTCTTGTCTACCTGTTCCGAGTGGGCGCCCTTGACTGGGCTCCGGAAGCTCGTCGCAAGCGGCAGGCGAAGCTGAAACAATGAGGCTTTGGCAATGCAATACAATCTCACCAGGATCGACCCCGATGCTCCTAACGAGCAGTATCCGATTGGCGAACGGGAAACCGTTTCCGATCCGTTAGAAGATCAAGTTCACAAAAACATTTTCATGGGCAAGCTGGAAGACGTGCTGAGTGGCGCGGTCAACTGGGGACGTAAGAACTCCCTGTGGCCGTACAACTTCGGCTTGTCGTGCTGCTACGTGGAAATGACCACTGCCTTCACGGCGCCCCACGACATCGCGCGCTTTGGCGCCGAAGTTATCCGGGCATCACCGCGTCAGGCCGACTTCATGGTTATCGCCGGTACCTGCTTCATCAAGATGGCGCCGATCATTCAGCGTCTCTACGAGCAAATGCTCGAACCGAAGTGGGTTATCTCCATGGGTTCGTGCGCCAACTCCGGTGGCATGTACGACATCTACTCCGTGGTTCAAGGGGTGGACAAGTTCCTGCCGGTGGACGTCTACGTACCTGGCTGCCCGCCCCGTCCGGAAGCATTTCTGCAAGGCTTGATGCTGTTGCAGGAATCGATTGGACAGGAGCGTCGTCCGCTTTCCTGGGTCGTTGGTGATCAAGGCGTTTATCGCGCCGACATGCCTTCGCAAAAGGAACAGCGCCGCGAACAGCGAATCGCAGTCACCAACCTGCGCAGCCCTGACGAAGTCTGATCCAGATCTGTTCTTACAAAGAAACGAGAAGCTGGCTTCATTCTTTACGTTGACCGAAAGCGAAAAAATAACCATGACTACAGGCAGTGCTCTGTACATCCCGCCTTATAAGGCCGACGACCAGGATGTGGTCGTCGAACTCAACAACCGTTTTGGCGCCGAAGCGTTCACCGCTCAGTCGACCCGCACCGGCATGCCGGTGCTGTGGGTGGCTCGCGCCAGACTCGTCGAAGTCCTGACTTTCCTGCGCAACCTGCCCAAGCCGTACGTCATGCTCTATGACCTGCACGGCGTGGACGAGCGTCTGCGCACCAAGCGTCAAGGGCTGCCGTCGGACGCCGAATTCACCGTGTTCTATCACCTCATGTCGCTTGAGCGTAATAGTGACGTGATGATCAAAGTCGCCTTGTCCGAAAGCGACCTGAGCTTGCCGACCGTCACCAGCATCTGGCCGAACGCCAACTGGTACGAGCGTGAAGTCTGGGACATGTACGGCATCGACTTCAAAGGCCACCCGCACCTGTCGCGCATCATGATGCCGCCGACCTGGGAAGGTCACCCGCTGCGCAAGGACTTCCCGGCGCGCGCCACCGAATTCGATCCGTACAGTCTCAACCTCGCCAAGCAACAGCTTGAGGAAGAAGCCGCGCGCTTCCGTCCTGAAGACTGGGGCATGAAGCGTTCCGGCACCAACGAGGACTACATGTTCCTCAACCTGGGCCCGAACCACCCTTCGGCGCACGGTGCGTTCCGCATCATTCTGCAACTGGACGGTGAAGAGATCGTCGACTGCGTGCCAGACATCGGTTACCACCACCGTGGTGCCGAGAAGATGGCCGAGCGTCAGTCCTGGCACAGCTTCATTCCGTACACCGACCGTATCGACTACCTCGGCGGCGTGATGAACAACCTGCCGTACGTGCTCTCGGTCGAGAAGCTCGCCGGCATCAAGGTGCCCGAGAAGGTCGACGTCATCCGCATCATGATGGCCGAGTTCTTCCGGATCACCAGCCACCTGCTGTTCCTGGGTACCTACATCCAGGACGTCGGCGCCATGACCCCGGTGTTCTTCACCTTTACCGACCGCCAGAAGGCGTACACGGTGATTGAAGCCATTACCGGTTTCCGTCTGCACCCGGCCTGGTACCGCATCGGTGGCGTCGCACACGACCTGCCACGCGGCTGGGAAAAACTGGTGAAAGATTTCGTTGAGTGGCTGCCAAAACGCCTCGACGAATACACCAAGGCTGCCCTGCAAAACAGCATCCTCAAGGGTCGTACCATCGGCGTCGCTGCCTACAACACCAAAGAGGCCCTGGAATGGGGCGTCACCGGTGCCGGCCTGCGTTCGACCGGTTGCGACTTCGACCTGCGTAAAGCGCGTCCGTACTCCGGCTACGAGAACTTCGAGTTCGAAGTGCCGCTGGCCGCCAACGGCGATGCCTACGACCGCTGCATGGTTCGCGTCGAAGAGATGCGCCAGAGCATCAAGATCATCGACCAGTGCATGCGCAACATGCCGGAAGGCCCGTACAAGGCGGATCACCCGCTGACCACGCCGCCGCCGAAAGAGCGCACGCTGCAGCACATCGAAACCTTGATCACGCACTTCCTGCAAGTTTCGTGGGGCCCGGTCATGCCGGCCAACGAATCCTTCCAGATGATCGAAGCGACCAAGGGCATCAACAGTTATTACCTGACGAGCGACGGCGGCACCATGAGCTACCGTACCCGGATCCGTACTCCAAGCTTCCCGCATCTGCAACAGATCCCTTCGGTGATCAAAGGCAGCATGGTCGCGGACTTGATTGCGTACCTGGGTAGTATCGACTTCGTTATGGCCGACGTGGACCGCTAAGCATGAACAGCACGCTTATCCAGACAGACCGTTTCACCCTGAGTGAAACCGAGCGCTCGGCCATCGAGCACGAGCTGCATCACTACGAAGACCCGCGCGCGGCGTCGATCGAAGCCCTGAAGATCGTTCAGAAAGAACGCGGCTGGGTGCCGGATGGCGCCTTGTACGCAATCGGCGAGATCCTCGGCATCCCGGCCAGCGACGTTGAAGGTGTGGCGACGTTCTATAGCCAGATCTTCCGTCAGCCGGTCGGCCGTCACATCATTCGCGTCTGCGACAGCATGGTCTGCTACATCGGCGGCCACGAGTCGGTGGTCAGCGAAATCCAGAACAATCTGGGCATCGGCCTGGGTCAGACCACCACCGACGGTCGTTTCACCCTGCTGCCTGTCTGCTGCCTCGGCAACTGCGATAAGGCTCCGGCGCTGATGATCGACGACGACACCTTTGGTGATGTGCAGCCTGCTGGCGTTGCCAAACTGCTCGAGGGCTACGTATGACCCTGACATCTTTCGGCCCGGCCAACCGCATCAAGCGTTCGGCCGAGACACACCCGCTGACCTGGCGTCTGCGTGACGACGGCGAAGCCGTGTGGCTCGACGAATACCAGGCCAAGAACGGTTACGCCGCAGCGCGCAAAGCCTTCGCCGACATGGCCCAGGACGACATCGTCCAGACCGTGAAGGACGCAGGCCTGAAGGGTCGCGGCGGTGCAGGTTTCCCCACGGGTGTGAAGTGGGGCCTGATGCCCAAAGACGAATCCATCAACATCCGCTACCTGCTGTGCAACGCGGATGAAATGGAGCCGAACACCTGGAAAGACCGCATGCTGATGGAGCAACTGCCCCATCTGCTGATCGAAGGCATGCTGATCAGTGCTCGCGCGCTGAAAACCTACCGTGGCTACATCTTCCTGCGTGGCGAATACACCACCGCCGCCAAGCACCTCAACCGTGCCGTGGAAGAAGCCAAGGCTGCTGGCCTTTTGGGCAAGAACATCCTGGGCAGCGGCTTCGATTTCGAGCTGTTCGTCCACACCGGCGCCGGGCGTTATATCTGCGGTGAAGAAACCGCACTGATCAACTCCCTCGAAGGCCGCCGCGCCAACCCGCGCTCCAAGCCGCCCTTCCCTGCCGCCGTTGGCGTGTGGGGCAAGCCGACCTGCGTGAACAACGTTGAAACCCTGTGCAACGTGCCGGCGATCATTGCCGACGGCGTTGACTGGTACAAATCGTTGGCCCGCGAAGGCAGCGAAGACATGGGCACCAAGCTCATGGGCTTCTCCGGCAAGGTCAAGAATCCGGGCCTGTGGGAACTGCCATTCGGCGTCACCGGTCGCGAGTTGTTCGAAGACTACGCCGGCGGCATGCGCGATGGTTACAAGCTCAAGGCCTGGCAGCCAGGTGGCGCCGGTACCGGTTTCCTTCTGCCAGAACACCTCGACGCACAAATGTACGCCGGCGGCATTGCCAAAGTGGGCACCCGTATGGGTACCGGCCTGGCCATGGCGGTGGACGACAGCGTCAACATGGTCTCGCTGCTGCGCAACATGGAACAGTTCTTCGCCCGTGAGTCGTGCGGTTTCTGCACACCGTGCCGTGATGGTTTGCCATGGAGCGTCAAGCTGCTGATGGCCATCGAGAATGGCGAAGGCCAACCGGGCGACATCGAGACCCTGCTGGGTCTGGTCGGCTTCCTCGGCCCAGGCAAAACCTTCTGTGCTCACGCACCGGGTGCCGTGGAGCCGTTGGGCAGTGCCATCAAATACTTCCGTCCAGAGTTCGAAGCCGGTATCGCGCCTGTCAGCGCCGCCGTCCCGCCTCTGGCAAGGCCGATCGTAATCGGCGCGTAAACGCTTAATAAGGTGAAGGGCCCGTGCCCTTCGCCTCTTGCGATGACGCCTTTCGAGGCTGGTTTGATTCGCACGGATAACAAGATTCCATTAGCCACGCCCGCTGACACCGGGCCAACGAAGACCTTTGAACCATGGCCACTATCCACGTAGACGGCAAAGCGCTCGAAGTCGACGGGGCAGACAACCTGTTACAGGCATGTCTGTCGCTGGGCCTCGACATTCCATATTTCTGCTGGCACCCCGCGCTTGGTAGCGTCGGGGCTTGCCGCCAGTGCGCGGTCAAGCAGTACACCGACGAGAACGACACCCGTGGTCGCATCGTCATGTCCTGCATGACCCCAGCCACCGACAACACCTGGATCTCCATCGAAGATGAAGAATCCAAGGCGTTCCGCGCCAGTGTTGTCGAATGGCTGATGACCAACCACCCGCACGACTGCCCTGTGTGCGAAGAAGGCGGTCATTGCCACCTGCAAGACATGACAGTGATGACCGGCCACAACGAGCGCCGTTATCGCTTCACCAAACGTACCCACCAGAACCAGCAACTGGGCCCGTTCATTTCCCACGAAATGAACCGCTGCATCGCTTGCTACCGCTGCGTGCGTTTCTACAAGGACTACGCTGGCGGCACCGACCTCGGTGTATTCGGCGCCCACGACAACGTGTACTTCGGTCGCGTTGAAGACGGCACCCTCGAAAGCGAGTTCTCCGGCAACCTCACCGAGGTCTGCCCGACCGGTGTGTTCACCGACAAGACTCACTCCGAGCGCTACAACCGTAAGTGGGACATGCAGTTCTCGCCGAGCATCTGCCATGGCTGCTCCAGCGGTTGCAACATTTCCCCGGGTGAGCGTTACGGCGAACTGCGTCGCATCGAAAACCGTTTCAACGGTTCGGTGAACCAGTACTTCCTGTGCGACCGTGGCCGTTTCGGTTATGGCTACGTCAACCGCACCGACCGTCCGCGTCAGCCACTGCTGGCCGACGGCACCAAGCTTGGCCTGGATGCTGCGCTGGACAAGGCTGCCGATCTGCTGCGCGGTCGCAACATCGTCGGTATCGGTTCGCCGCGTGCCAGCCTGGAAAGCAACTACGCGTTGCGTGAACTGGTTGGCGCCGAGCACTTCTACTCCGGCATCGAAGCGTCCGAACTGGAACGCATCCGTCTGGTCCTGCAAGTGCTCAAAGACAGCCCGCTGCCAGTGCCAAACATGCGCGACATCGAAGACCACGACGCCGTGTTCGTCCTCGGTGAAGACCTGACCCAGACCGCCGCCCGTATGGCGCTGTCCCTGCGTCAGTCGGTCAAAGGCAAAGCCGAAGAAATGGCCGACGCCATGCGCGTTCAGCCATGGCTCGACGCTGCGGTGAAAAACATCGGTCAGCACGCGCTGAACCCGCTGTTCATCGCCAGCCTCGCTGAAACCAAGCTCGACGATATCGCCGAAGCATGCGTTCACGCAGCTCCCGATGATCTGGCGCGCATCGGTTTCGCCGTGGCTCACGCTCTGGACGCCAGCGCACCGGCCGTTGAAGGTCTGGACGCTGAAGCACTGGAACTGGCCAAGCGCATCGCCGACGCCCTGCTCGCGGCCAAACGTCCGCTGATCATCGCCGGCACTTCGCTGGGTTCGAAAGCGCTGATCGAAGCGGCAGCGAACATCGCCAAGGCTCTGAAGCTGCGCGAGAAGAACGGTTCGATCAGCCTGATCGTGCCGGAAGCCAACAGCCTCGGTCTGGCCATGCTCGGTGGCGAATCGGTGGATGCTGCGCTGCAAGCCGTCATCGATGGCAAAGCCGACGCCATCGTCGTGCTGGAAAACGATCTGTACACCCGCACCGCCAAAGAGAAAGTCGATGCTGCGCTGAACGCCGCGAAAGTGGTGATCGTTGCTGACCATCAGAAGACTGCTACCAGCGACCGCGCGCATCTGGTTCTGCCAGCCGCCAGCTTCGCTGAAGGCGACGGTACGCTGGTCAGCCAGGAAGGTCGCGCCCAGCGCTTCTTCCAGGTTTTCGATCCGCAATACCTGGACGCGAGCATTCTGGTTCACGAAGGCTGGCGCTGGCTGCACGCCCTGCGCGCCACCCTGTTGAACCAGCCGATCGACTGGACGCAACTCGACCACGTCACCGCTGCCGTTGCTTCGAGCACCGAGCAACTGGCGCGTATCGTCGACGCTGCACCGTCTGCTGCGTTCCGTATCAAGGGTCTGAAACTGGCGCGTGAGCCGCTGCGTTACTCCGGTCGCACCGCGATGCGCGCCGACATCAGCGTTCACGAACCACGCACCCCGCAAGACAAAGACACCGCGTTTGCCTTCTCCATGGAAGGTTACTCGGGCTCGGTTGAGCCACGTCAGCAAGTGCCATTCGCCTGGTCGCCGGGCTGGAACTCGCCGCAGGCCTGGAACAAGTTCCAGGACGAAGTCGGTGGTCACATCCGCGCTGGCGACCCGGGCACCCGCCTGATCGAAAGCACCGGTGATTCGCTGAACTGGTTCGCTGCCGCTCCGCGCGCATTCAACCCGGCGCCGGGCACTTGGCAAGCTGTGCCGTTCTACCACCTGTTCGGTAGCGACGAGAACTCTTCGAAAGCCGCTCCTGTGCAGGAACGCATTCCGGCGGCCTACGTTGCTCTGGCCAAGTCTGAAGCGGATCGCCTTGGGGTCAACGACGGTGCACTGCTGAGCCTGAACGTGGCCGGCCAGACCCTGCGTCTGCCATTGCGTATCAATGAAGAACTGGGCGCAGGTCTGGTGGCATTGCCTGCGGGCATCGCCGGCATTCCACCGGCATTCGCCGGCGTATCCGTCGACGGTCTGCAGGAGGCAGCGCAATGACCTGGTTCACCCCTGAAGTGATCGATGTGATCCTGACGGTCATCAAAGCGATCGTGATTCTGTTGGCCGTAGTGGTCGCAGGCGCGTTGCTCAGCTTTGTCGAACGTCGCCTGCTGGGCTGGTGGCAGGACCGTTACGGTCCGAACCGCGTTGGCCCGTTTGGTATGTTCCAGATCGCCGCCGACATGCTGAAGATGTTCTTCAAGGAAGACTGGACCCCGCCGTTTGCCGACAAGGTGATCTTTACCCTGGCACCGGTTGTGGCCATGTCCGCCTTGCTGATTGCGTTCGCAATCATCCCGATCACCCCGACCTGGGGTGTGGCGGATCTGAACATCGGCCTGCTGTTCTTCTTCGCCATGGCCGGTCTGTCGGTCTACGCGGTGCTGTTCGCTGGTTGGTCGAGTAACAACAAGTTCGCCCTGCTGGGTGCCTTGCGTGCCTCGGCGCAGACCGTGTCCTACGAAGTGTTCATGGGCCTGGCCCTGATGGGCATCGTGGTGCAGGTCGGCTCGTTCAA
This sequence comes from Pseudomonas sp. LBUM1652, assembly GCF_059716105.1. Lineage (NCBI taxonomy): Bacteria > Pseudomonadati > Pseudomonadota > Gammaproteobacteria > Pseudomonadales > Pseudomonadaceae > Pseudomonas > Pseudomonas sp. LBUM1652. The sequence goes on from NZ_CP166804.1 coordinate 3,915,371, forward strand.
CATGCGCGACATCGTCGAGTACCAGGCGCAGAACCTGTGGTTCATCATTCCGCAGTTCTTCGGCTTCTGTACCTTCTTCATCGCTGGCGTCGCCGTGACTCACCGTCACCCGTTCGACCAGCCGGAAGCGGAACAGGAACTGGCAGACGGTTACCACATTGAATACGCCGGTATGAAATGGGGCATGTTCTTCGTCGGTGAATACATCGGCATCATCTTGATTTCGGCGCTGCTGGTCACCCTGTTCTTCGGTGGCTGGCACGGTCCGTTCGGCATCCTGCCGCAACTGTCGTTCCTGTGGTTCGCACTGAAGACCGCGTTCTTCATCATGCTGTTCATTCTGCTGCGCGCTTCCATCCCGCGTCCGCGTTATGACCAGGTGATGGACTTCAGCTGGAAATTCTGCCTGCCACTGACCCTGATCAATTTGCTGATAACCGCTGCGGTTGTGTTGTGGAACACGCCCGCGGTTGCGGTTCAGTGAGGATTTGACCCATGTTCAAATATATTGGCGACATCGTTAAGGGTACTGGTACCCAGTTGCGCAGCCTGGTCATGGTCTTCGGCCATGGCTTTCGCAAGCGCGACACCCTGCAATACCCGGAAGAAGCGGTCTACCTGCCACCACGCTACCGTGGTCGTATCGTCCTGACCCGCGACCCCGATGGCGAAGAACGTTGCGTAGCCTGCAACCTGTGCGCCGTGGCTTGCCCGGTGGGTTGCATCTCGCTGCAGAAAGCTGAAACCGAAGACGGTCGCTGGTACCCGGACTTCTTCCGTATCAACTTCTCGCGCTGCATTTTCTGCGGTCTCTGCGAGGAAGCCTGTCCGACCACCGCGATCCAGCTGACCCCGGATTTCGAGATGGCCGAGTTCAAACGTCAGGACCTGGTGTACGAGAAAGAAGATCTTTTGATCTCCGGCCCCGGCAAAAACCCTGATTACAACTTCTATCGTGTTGCAGGTATGGCAATCGCTGGCAAGCCGAAAGGCGCTGCGCAGAACGAAGCCGAACCGATCAACGTGAAGAGCTTGCTGCCTTAAGGAAGAACGATGGAATTCGCTTTCTATTTCGCATCGGGTATCGCTGTTGTGTCCACGCTACGCGTGGTCACCAACACCAATCCTGTGCACGCCCTGCTCTACCTGATCATCTCGTTGATCGCCGTGGCCATGACCTTCTTCGCACTCGGCGCACCGTTCGCCGGCGTGCTGGAAGTGATCGCCTACGCCGGCGCCATCATGGTGCTGTTCGTGTTCGTGGTGATGATGCTCAACCTGGGCCCAGCCGCCGTTCAGCAGGAACGCGTCTGGCTCAAGCCCGGTATCTGGGCAGGGCCGGTGATTCTCGCCGCCCTGCTGCTGGCCGAACTGCTGTATGTGCTGTTCGCTCACCAGAGCGGTCAGGCCATCGGCCACACCACCGTAGACGCGAAAGCCGTGGGCATCAGCCTGTTCGGCCCGTATCTGCTGGTGGTCGAACTCGCCTCGATGCTGCTGCTCGCCGCAGCCGTCACGGCGTTCCATTTGGGCCGTAACGAGGCGAAGGAGTAAGACATGCCTGCTATCCCTCTCGAGCATGGACTGGCGGTTGCCGGCATCCTGTTCTGCCTTGGTCTGGTCGGCCTGATGGTCCGCCGCAACATTTTGTTCGTGTTGATGAGTCTGGAAGTGATGATGAACGCCGCGGCACTGGCCTTCATCGTTGCAGGCGCCCGCTGGGGCCAGCCGGATGGACAGATCATGTTCATCCTGGTGATCAGCCTGGCAGCCGCCGAGGCCAGTATTGGCCTGGCGATCCTGCTGCAACTGTATCGCCGCTTCCACACGCTCGATATCGACGCTGCCAGTGAGATGCGCGGATGAACTTAATCTTTCTGACTTTCGTATTCCCTCTGATCGGTTTCCTGCTGCTGTCGTTTTCCCGTGGACGCTGGTCGGAAAACCTTTCGGCGCTGGTCGGCGTGGGTTCCATTGGCTTGTCGGCGATTGTCACCGCCTACGTCATCTGGCAATTCAACGTCGCGCCTCCCGAAGGCGGTCACTACACCCTGGTGCTTTGGCAGTGGATGGCGGTGGAAGGCTTCAAGCCTGATTTCGCCCTCTACATCGACGGCCTGTCGATCACCATGCTCGGCGTGGTGGTTGGCGTAGGTTTCCTGATCCACCTGTTCGCCTCCTGGTACATGCGCGGCGAAGCGGGTTACTCGCGCTTCTTCTCGTACACCAACCTGTTTATCGCCAGCATGCTGTTCCTGGTCCTGGGCGATAACCTGTTGTTCCTGTACTTCGGTTGGGAAGGCGTAGGCCTGTGCTCGTACCTGTTGATCGGTTTCTACTACAGCAACCGCAACAACGGTAACGCCGCACTCAAAGCCTTCATCGTGACCCGGATCGGCGACGTGTTCATGGCCATCGGCCTGTTCATCCTGTTCCAGCAAGTGGGCACGCTGAACATCCAGGAACTGCTGGTGCTGGCACCGCAGAAATTCCAGGTCGGCGATTTCTGGATCACGCTGGCGACCCTGATGCTGCTGGGCGGCGCTGTCGGTAAATCGGCGCAACTGCCGCTGCAAACCTGGCTGGCAGACGCGATGGCCGGTCCTACCCCGGTTTCGGCACTGATCCACGCGGCAACCATGGTGACCGCAGGCGTTTACCTGATCGCCCGTACTCACGGCCTGTTCACCCTGGCGCCGGACATCCTGCACCTGGTCGGCATCGTGGGTGGTGTGACCCTGGTTCTGGCTGGTTTTGCGGCACTGGTACAAACCGACATCAAACGTATCCTCGCCTACTCGACCATGAGCCAGATCGGCTACATGTTCCTGGCGCTGGGCGTTGGTGCCTGGGATGGCGCGATTTTCCACCTGATGACCCACGCCTTCTTCAAGGCCCTGCTGTTCCTTGCTTCCGGTGCGGTGATCGTTGCCTGCCACCACGAGCAGAACATCTTCAAGATGGGCGGCCTGTGGAAGAAACTGCCACTGGCTTATGCCAGCTTCATCGTCGGCGGCGCGGCACTGTCTGCCCTGCCACTGGTCACCGCTGGTTTCTACTCCAAGGACGAAATCCTTTGGGAAGCGTTCGCCAGCGGCAACCACGGTCTGCTCTATGCAGGTCTGGTGGGTGCGTTCATGACGTCGCTGTACACCTTCCGCCTGATCTTCATCGCGTTCCACGGTGAAGCCAAGACCGAAGCCCACGCCGGTCACGGCATCGCTCACTGGCTGCCACTGTCGGTGCTGATCGTGCTGTCGACTTTCGTCGGCGCCATGATCGTTCCACCGCTACACGGCGTACTGCCTGAGAGCGTTGGCCATGCCGGTGGCGAAGCCAAGCACAGTCTGGAAATCGCGTCGGGCGCCATCGCCCTGGCCGGTATCCTGCTGGCGGCCCTGCTGTTCCTCGGCAAGCGTCGCTTCGTGACAGCAATTGCCAACAGCGGCATCGGCCGTTTCCTTTCGGCCTGGTGGTTCGCTGCCTGGGGCTTCGACTGGATCTACGACAAACTGTTCGTCAAGCCGTACCTTGCGATCAGCCACATCCTGCGCAAAGACCCGCTCGACCAGACCATCGGTCTGATCCCGCGTATGGCCAAGGGTGGTCACACTGCCCTGAGCCGCACCGAGACCGGTCAACTGCGTTGGTACGCTGCTTCGATGGCTGCTGGTGCCGTGCTGGTTATTGGCGCCATCGTGCTGGTAGCGGTCTGATATGAACCTTGCGAATTTGCGAAAGGAAACGAGCCCGTCATGATTCTGCCTTGGCTAATCCTGATCCCCTTCATCGGCGGCCTGCTGTGCTGGATGGGTGAGCGCTTCGGCGCTACCCTCCCCCGCTGGATTGCGCTGATCACCATGTCCCTGTTGCTCGCGATCGGCCTCTGGCTGTGGGCGACCGGCAACTATTCATTTGCCCCGGCGCCTGGCGCCGATCCGACCTGGGCGCTTGAGTTCAAGCACATCTGGATCGAGCGATTCGGCATCAGCGTGCACCTGGCCCTCGACGGCCTGTCGCTGTTGATGATTCTGCTGACCGGTCTGCTGGGTATCCTCTCGGTACTGTGCTCGTGGAAAGAGATTCAACGTCACGTTGGCTTCTTCCACCTGAACCTGATGTGGATCCTGGGCGGCGTTGTCGGCGTGTTCCTCGCCCTCGACCTGTTCATGTTCTTCTTCTTCTGGGAAATGATGCTGGTGCCGATGTACTTCCTCATCGCGCTCTGGGGTCACAGTTCTTCGGACGGCAAGAAAACCCGGATCTACGCAGCGACCAAGTTCTTCATCTTCACTCAGGCTTCCGGCCTGATCATGCTGGTGGCGATCCTCGGTCTGGTGCTGGTCAACTTCAACAACACTGGCGTGATTACCTTCAACTACGCCGACCTGTTGAAAACCAAGATGTCGATGACCACCGAGTACATTCTGATGCTCGGCTTCTTCATCGCCTTCGCGGTCAAGCTGCCCGTCGTACCGTTCCACTCCTGGTTGCCTGACGCTCACGCCCAGGCGCCGACCGCTGGTTCCGTCGACCTCGCCGGTATCTTGCTGAAAACCGCTGCCTACGGCCTGCTGCGTTTCGCCCTGCCGCTGTTCCCGAACGCTTCGGCCGAGTTCGCGCCGATCGCCATGACCCTCGGTCTGATCGGGATCTTCTACGGTGCGTTCCTGGCGTTCGCCCAAACCGATATCAAGCGTCTGATCGCCTTCTCGTCCGTTTCCCACATGGGCTTCGTACTGATCGGCATCTACTCCGGTAGCCAACTGGCGCTGCAAGGTGCCGTGATCCAGATGCTCGCGCACGGTGTGTCGGCAGCAGCACTGTTTATCCTCAGCGGTCAGTTGTACGAGCGTCTGCACACTCGTGACATGCGTGAGATGGGCGGTCTGTGGTCGCGTATCGCTTACCTGCCGGCGATCAGCCTGTTCTTCGCAGCCGCTTCGCTGGGCTTGCCAGGCACCGGTAACTTCGTCGGCGAGTTCCTGATCCTGATCGGTTCGTTCGCCAGTTGGCCTTGGATCACCGCGATTGCCACCTCCGGTCTGGTGTTCGGTTCGGTCTACTCGCTGATCATGATCCACCGTGCGTATTTCGGTCCGTCCAAATCGGATTCGATCCTGCACGGCATGGACGCTCGCGAACTGATCATGGTGCTAGGCCTTGCGGTGCTGCTGATTTACCTCGGCGTCTACCCGCAACCGTTCCTCGACACTTCTGCCGCCACGATGCATGGCGTACAGCAGTGGCTCGGCACCGCCTTCACTCAACTCGCTTCGGCCCGGTAAGAGCGCTATGGAATTCACGATTCAACACTTTATTGCGCTTGCGCCACTGTTGATCACCAGCCTCACCATTATCGTGGTGATGCTGGCAATCGCCTGGCGCCGCAACCACTCGCAGACGTTCCTGATCTCGGTGGCCGGTCTGAACCTGGCCTTGCTGTCGATCCTGCCAGCCCTGAAAGTCGCGCCTCTGGCCGTGACCCCATTGCTGCAGATCGACACCTTTGCCTGCCTGTACATGGCGCTGATCCTGGTCGCCACCCTCGCTTGCGTCACCCTCGCCCACGCCTATCTGGGCGATGGCGGTTCGGGTTACCCGGGCAACCGTGAAGAACTGTACCTGCTGATCCTGATGGCCGCTGCCGGTGGTCTGGTTCTGGTCAGCGCGCAGCACCTGGCCGGCTTGTTCATCGGTCTGGAACTGCTGTCGGTGCCGGTCTACGGTCTGGTGGCTTACGCCTTCTTCAACAAGCGTTCGCTGGAAGCCGGTATCAAGTACATGGTGCTGTCGGCCGCCGGTTCCGCGTTCCTGCTGTTCGGTATGGCGCTGCTGTACGCAGACGCCGGTTCGCTGAGCTTCGTCGGTATTGGTCAGGCACTGGCTGCCACTGGTCTGCCTAGCCCGCTGGCACAATTGGGCCTGGGCATGATGCTGATCGGTCTGGCGTTCAAGCTGTCGCTGGTACCGTTCCACCTGTGGACGCCGGACGTGTACGAAGGTGCTCCGGCACCGGTCGCAGCGTTCCTCGCGACCGCGTCGAAAGTGGCCGTGTTTGCGGTGATGGTGCGTCTGTTCCAGATCTCCCCTGCTGCAAGCAGTGGCGTACTGAGCGACGTGCTGAGCGTGATCGCCGTCGCCTCGATCCTGTTCGGTAACCTGCTGGCCCTGACCCAGAGCAACCTCAAGCGTCTGCTCGGTTACTCGTCCATCGCGCACTTCGGCTACCTGCTGATCGCACTGGTGGCGAGCAAGGGTCTGGCGGTAGAAGCCATCGGCGTCTACCTGGTCACCTACGTGATCACCAGCCTTGGCGCGTTCGGTGTGATCACTCTGATGTCCTCGCCGTACAACGGCCGTGACGCAGACGCCCTGTACGAGTACCGCGGCCTGTTCTGGCGCCGTCCGTACCTGACCGCCGTACTGACCGTGATGATGCTGTCCCTGGCCGGTATCCCGCTGACCGCAGGCTTCATCGGCAAGTTCTACATCATCGCCACCGGTGTCGAGTCGCACCAATGGTGGCTGGTCGGGTCCTTGGTACTGGGCAGCGCCATCGGCGTCTTCTACTACCTGCGCGTGATGGTCACCCTGTACCTGATCGAGCCAAACCTGCGTCGCCACGATGCGCAACTGCACTGGGAACAGAAGGCAGGCGGCGTGATGCTGCTGGCCATCGCCCTGGTTGCGTTCTTCCTCGGCGTTTACCCGCAGCCATTGCTGACTCTGGTTCAGCAGGCGGGTCTGGCGGGCTGATAGCTCGGCTGGCTACACATGAAAACGGCACCTTCGGGTGCCGTTTTTGTTTTTGTGGGATTTAGCATCTCGAGCGCTTGCGCTGGCCTCATCGCGGGCAAGCCCGGCTCCCACAGGTTTCGATGGTTTCACAAAGTCTGTAACCACTCTGGACCATTGTGGGAGCGAGCCTGCTCGCGAAGGCGTCGGCACATTCAGCCTCTTCATACCCTGCCCCCCGCCGCTATCGCGATTCGGCGTTGGACACTGCTGCGGGATTGTTCCGACACGGCAATTGCGAAGTCTCTTCATAGATCAATCGAACGTTCTCACCACACGCGGCGATTCGTCCTACAGGTGTTTTTACGACCGGCGTCTACCGTTGAAAAAGGGACGAAAAGCAAGGCCAGGAAGCCTTGACCGATTCGATTTTCGAGACAACACTATACGTAGGTAACGTACAGAACATGGATGCTCTATTTATCGAATTACCTGTGTTTCAGAAGCACCGAGACGACTATCTGGATGACGATCTGTTTCGCAGCTTTCAACTGGAGTTGCTGAAAAATCCGGAAGCAGGCGATCTCATCGAGGACACAGGCGGGCTTCGTAAAATTCGCTTTGGCGACCAACGAAGAGGGAAAGGTAAACGCAGCGGATTACGAGTGATTTATTACTGGTGGTCAGGCTTCGATCAGTTCTGGCTCTTTACCGTCTACAACAAAAACGAGCAGGACGATCTGACGCCTGCCCAGAAAAAACTTTTCAGAAAAACACTGGATAGAGAACTCAACGCGAGAAGCCACTATGAAACGTGACATTTTTTCCGAACTGATGGATGGACTCGAAGCACTGGCTGATGAACGCCAAGGCAAAATCACCTTGCGTACCCACAAGGTTCAGTTGCCAAAACTGATGCCAATCACTGCGGAGGAAGTGGTAGCCATCCGTCAGCAACTTAATCTTTCTCGGTCAGTATTCGCGATGTATCTACGCACCAACACGCGAACGCTCGAAAACTGGGAGCAAGGACGAGCAACACCCAATGCTCAGGCCACGACCCTGATCCGTCTGGTCCAGCGTTTTCCGCAGACAATCGAACAACTCGCAGCCCTGACCTGATATCCAAGGCCTTCGCTCCACCCATATGACGAAATTGTAATTCCCTCATCACCTTGGCGTTATCCGCAGCTTGCAACGATGTCACCCGGCGACCATGCCGGCGGGCGCTTGCCCGTCGAACAATAAAACCCACGCCGAAGCACGTTCCCGTTCTGCCGAACCCAAGGAGTGTTTGATGGTTAACAATACAAAAATGTCGATGGCCGCTTTAGCGGTGGTGGTCGGCTCCGGGCCGTCCATGGTGTTTGCAGAAGAAAAAGCCGAAGGCTTTATCGAAGGCAGCAGCCTGACAGTGCTCAACCGCAACTTCTACTTCAATCGTGATCACCGCAACGGCGAGTCCAGCCCGACCGGCAACGGTTATTCCGAAGCCTGGTCGCATGCGGTGATCAGCAAGTTCGAATCCGGCTTTACCCAAGGCACCGTCGGGGTCGGTGTCGATGCGTTTGCGATGATCGGCTTGAAACTCGACACCGGTGGTGGGCGCAACGGTGGCCGTAGTTCGTTTGATGTGCTGCCGGTCAACAGTGACGGCGAGGCGCGGGATGAATACACCAAGGTCGGTGGCGCCGCGAAAGTGCGGGCATTCGATACGGTGGTCAGGGTCGGCGATGTATTCCCGGCCAACCCGGTCGTGGCGGCCGGCGACTCGCGTTTGCTGCCGGAAAGCTTTCGCGGCGTGACAGCGACCAACACCAGTATTGAAGGTCTATCGGTTCAGGGCGGTCGACTGCATGCGATGAGCCAACCGGTGTCCAGCGACATGCGCGAGAACTTCGCGACCTTCTATGCCGGCCCCGTCAATTCGCCGTGGATCGCTTACGGTGGCGGCGACTATGTGCTGAACAAAAACCTCAGTTTCAGCCTGTATTCCAGCCGCCTCAAGGATGCCTGGAACCAGTACTACGCTGGCACCGCGTGGACATATCCGCTATCGGATGACGTGTCGCTGTTCGGTGGTCTGAACTATTACAAGGCTGTCGACGAAGGCAAACAACTGCTCGGGGAGTTCGACAACAACATCTGGAGCGGCCGTGCCGGGGTGAAATTCGGCGCGCATTCCGTCGCCCTCTCGCATCAGCGCAACAACGGTAACGACGACTTCGATTACCTGCGCCAGTCCGATTCGATCTTCCTCGACAACTCCATCCAGTACAGCGACTTCAACTCGCCGAAAGAACGTTCATGGATGGTGCGCTACGACCTCGACATGACCACCTATGGCGTGCCCGGTCTGTCGTTCATGACCCGTTACGCGCGCGGTACCGACGCCGACTATTCCAACGCCAACGCCGTGTACATGCGCCGCGATGGCGACGGCAATCCATTGACCGACCAGAAGCGTTGGGAGCGGAACATCGAAGTGAAATACGTGGTGCAGAGCGGGTCGCTTAAAGACATGTCACTGCGCTTGCGCCAGGCCACCACTCGCGCCACGGCATTCGAGTCGGACCTGGATGAAGTGCGGGTGATTGTCGAGTATCCGTTGGCGATTCTCTGAGTTTACGAGCAATGCACATTCACCTTTAGAAGCTCCTTGCTCCTTTGGAAAGAGGTGAATTTTTTGGCGTCCTTTGGGGCGCCTTTTTTATGTCCGCTTGAAACGCAGTCCCCTGCAAATGCCGAAGGCTGCGAACCTTTAATCATGCCTTTAGAGATCAAGATCAAAGGCTCGCAGCCTTCGGCAACGCCTGCTGAGTGGGTAGCGTGTAATCCGGGTCAGGCACTGCTTCCGTCGTAACGATTGCGAATGGTCAAACTTGCAGATTGATCATCATTGTAATTGACGTATATCCAGCCATCTGGCCCTGTATTACGTTGCGAAGGAGTCCCGGAAATAGTGACCGTCACCGGGACGCCCCCCGCAGGCTGGCCCGTGAATGTTGACGTCGCTCGCTTGCCATACCTCCAATAACTGGCCGACCCTCCCATTTCCTGAGGGCCAAACGTTTCCGTTATCTCGACCTTGTTATGCCCCAGAGACATCGGCATTTCCGGGGACGTGAACTCCCACCCCACTAAATTCAACCGCACTGCAAAGTTGCCGCTTTTACTACTGTTGACGCAATCCAGCGACCAACTCACTCCATTCTCGTTCATTCTTTGAGGGGAACTCGGACTCACGGTCACCCCAAGGTCTGCTGCTTCCTGGGTCAACTGCAGCGTTACGGGCAGGCCAAGCAAAAGACTATTGAGTTTGGGTCGCACATTTACCGTATGCGTCGCACCCAGGCAGGGATATGCCGGTTCGCCTCCGAAAACCTGTGGGAACGTATCGAGATCGACGTCCACGAATTCAGCAAAATCTCCCGTTACCACGTGCCCAGGCAATTGCCAGTCAGGCATTACCGGACTGGTCAGGTTCAAACCAAAAATTCCGCTTTGACCCTCCTCCAAAGAAATGGACCAAACCAAGGCCTGTACTTTCTCTACCACCTGCGCCGTTCCCAGCTCTGGAACAAAGGTCAGGCCATGTTCCGTAGTCCCCCATAGGTCTTGCAAGGTGACGGAAGAGCCAATCAACTTACTGCCTGCTTTGACTTCGATTTGCAGCCTTGAGGGTTTGCCTTTCACCAGAACGAGGTCACTCTTAGCCAAGTCAACGTGACGACCGTCCAGATAAAGCGTGACCTCCCGCGCCCAGTCATCGTGCAACAAGGCGTTGACCTCGTAGAGTTCGGTCATGACGACGCCGGCATTATCGTTGGTGATATCCGCCACGATTTCACTTTTGCCGGCAGTTTCAGGGGTGTAGGCATAATGCGCCCAACCGTCACGGCCGGTCTCAGTCGTCGCGAGGACATCCTGCTCACCTTTGATACGCCATTCCACCTTCACCCCTTCGGCCGCCTCCCCGCTGTCACCGGACAAAACCTGAACCCGCAACATGACACTCTGCCCGGTGCCCACCACCGGATTGCCGAGCACCGGCGTGGCATCGCCAATGCCGTAGCGGGCATCAACCACCGTGAAGGAGCGGGTTTCTGTCCAATCTGAACTGTCCCCGTCTTCTGTCTGCTGTGCCTGAATGGCGTAGTCGCCGAGGGGCCACATCTCCTTGGCGGTCCAGCGCCAGGACGTTAACCCACTGATCGTGGCAATCAGGTTCTCGGGGTCATCCTCATGACGCAAAAGTATCTGTCCCCGGGTTTCGCCTTTACCTCTGATCACGGGTGTACGCGGGACAAGTGCGGCATCCAGCGGCACCTGAATGATGGGGGTTTTCGGCAGTTCTTTTACCGTAAACAGATGCGGCTCACTCCAGTCGGACGCGGGCCCATTAGCTTTCTGTTTCACTTGGAGGCGGTTCGTCCCGGGAGTCAAAGGTGTCTGGATCGTGAACTCCAAAACGCCATCGGCGTCCGCGTTGTTCTCATGCAACGTTCCCCCGTCCTCAAGCCGCACGGTATGCAGGGCACCGGCCAGGCCGCTGACCTTGATGACCGGCCGTGTCGAGGTTTTGGCACCCGCCATCGGTAGCAGAAATTGTGGAGCTTCAGGCTTTTCCCCAACCTCCACGGTGAACGTGCACTCATCACTTGGATCGGATTCCACAGCGTTGACGGTCTGCACGACCGTGACGGTGTTATCGCCCGGGGTCCAATCTTCCGTCGGTGTGAAGCTGCGAGTGGTTCCGCTGGCGCTGAAGCTGCCAGCAACCGTAGTGCCTGCCTCGTTCAGCATTTGCAGGGTGACTGCACCGGACCAAACGTCGGTAATGTTCAGCACCTCTCTCGCGGCCGCCGGCCTGGGTGGCGGGCTGATCGTCGGCTTCGGTGGTTTTATTTTGAAGTTGATGACCGCACTGTCATCAGAGGTCTGCCCTGCTACCGTTTGCCTCGCGTGAACAACCTTAGGACCTGGTGTCCAGGGCCAGCGGTTTATCCAACTCGTGCCCGTTACCTCGGTAGCGCCAAGGTCAGTACCGACACTCCATACCTTCACCGTAGCGCCGGGCTCACAGGTGCCCGCCACCTCTACGGCAACATGGCTTTCACCCTCTTTAGGGGTCGTGATGTGCGGCGCCAAGGGTTTAACCACGACGGACACCAGATTGCTGGGATCCGAAGCCACAGCGTTCACCGTCTGTACGACTTTGACCGTGGTGGTGCCGAATGCCCAACTCGCCGTCGGTGTGAAGGTGCGGGTGGTTCCGCTGGGGCTGAAGGTGCCCGCAACCGGTGTGTTCGCACCGGTCAACATTTGCAGGGTAGGAGCATCAGGCCAAACGCCGGCAATAGTCAGCACCTGTTTCGCCCCCGCCGGGGTGGGTGGCGGATTGATCGTCGGCTGAGGGGCCTTGGTGTAGAACGTTCGTATACCGGTCAGGCCGGATTCCTCTCCGTTCAACGTCTGCTTCATCCGGAACTGATGTTTGCCCGGCGCCCATGAGTAGTTGTATGCCCATTCAGTCACGTTCACATAGACATCTGCCTCCGGTGGGTTGCCGTTGATGAATATCGCCGTTACTTTCGCCCCTGCCACGCAGGTTCCGTTGAGCTGACCGGCTCCGATGTGCGAGAAGCCTTCTGCCGGAGCGCGAATCTCCGGCAGGGGCGGGGGTGCTTGAATTATTCTAAAAACACGACTGGTAGCCCACGGACTGTATATCGTAGTGACTAAGTCCCGGTATTCAATCTTGAAGTAAAGATCCACTCCAACGGGTAATTCATCGGGCACTAAGAATTCAATAAAAGCGATACCAACTCCACCGTCGTATCTTTTCAATCGGCCACTTTGGCCGACCTTGAAGAAATCCAGATTCCACTTGGAGTGAGGCCGCGGCGATGTGATTGCATGAACATTAAATCGACGACTGACAACACTTGCGGTAGGCGCAGTAATAATGGGTGTTGGAACTAAGAATTTCCCCGACAGTTCGTCTTTATTGTCTTCAACTTCATTTTCGTCAGACATGATTTATCTCCTGGAATGCGCAGCCTCATCGCGCGATATCCTCCCGTTCTACCTCCAAAAAAGAACGGCGACACCTGTCAAACCTGACAGTCCCGACGAACGAACGCGGATTATTTGCCTTTTCGATAAAGAAATAAAAAACATAAAAAACATATTAATTTGTTCTAAATATACGCTATTCACCTGTCAGGTCTGACAGGTTACGTCGCCCCTGTTTATCGTTAGCGTGATCCTGCCGGGCATTGCATTAGTCGATGCCTTCCCTTTTTCTGGCAGGAGAATCACCGTCATGGCCGATGACAACAATTCACTGATGACCTCACTCGTCAAGACTGAAGGTTCGTTGAAAAAGGGACGGAGCGATTTTGCATCGGCCATGCAAAAAATGGCGTTCACCTCAGTCTTCGACATCATTCGCCTGCCCAAAACCGCATTTGCGCGGCAACTTGCCAAACACAGTGACGCCGACGCCGACCTCGCCTACGACAACGCCATGGGCTACGCCACGCTGATTGCGCGCCTGTACCGTGAATACCAAACTTCTTCCGGCACGTTCCAGCAACTCGCCCAACGCAGTGGCGTTCGCGCGCTCATTCCGTTGGGGCCGACTTTTCCCAATCTGTTCAAGGAAAACTGGGATAAGTTCTGCAAGGTCGGCGCCCTTGCCGCCATCGATTCGCCAGTGGCCTACCTGAGCACGCTACGGGCGTTCATTCAGGAGCTGGAAGGCACCAGCACCGACTCAAAACGCATCTTGCTGGATCACCGCCGCCCGGACCTGAAGGATCTGTTGATCACCCACGAAAGCACCTTTACCCCAAAACCGATGCTGGAAATTGTCAATGAGGTGCTGGGGAGTAACTTGCGCATTTACCTGGATGGCAATCCCACCGACCGCACCAAGTCCACCCATCAGGTATTGGCCGAGCGGCGCTATCCCTTCGAGCTGCCCTACAACTTCTATCACCATCAATGCCAATTGGGTTTGGCTGACAAGAAACCCCAACTGGGGGAGTTGAATTACCGAGCCAGCCTGGTGCTGCCGATTGGGCAGAAGGCAACCAACCAATTTGGCCAAGTGTACGAGCAGCCGGTGCTGCAAGCGCAACGGTTATTGTCCGGGTTGAGTCCACAGCAACAGGCATTGCTGATCGAACCCTCGGTATTCAGCAATTTTTATCTGACGCGTAATGAGTTGATTAATGGCTGGAGGAGCGCCGGGAGCACCTACCTGGGTTCCCACACGCCAATGCGGGAGTGTTTTTCATTGCCCCCGGGGCAGGACGACGTCGGTGCCGCAGATCCCCAGGCGAATATTCCTGTCGATGTTACGGCCGGCACCAACACGGTGCCCGTGACCTTTAAAAAGGACGGCGCAACAGTAATTCCCGAGGTGAAACTGTCACTGGGTTCTGCCACACCTGCAGACGCTAACGGAGTATGGCTGCTGAACGCTATGCACCTCCCCGGCGAGCGCACCATCACTTCATTCATCCAAGCCAAGGACCCCCTTCCAGAGCCAGAGGAGAGCGCCTACACCGCCCACTTCAATCTGATCACCACCACGGGCACCGACGTCGCGCCGATAAGTCTGGCTAGCCAACGCGTCACCCTCACCCTCGATGAGCAGTACATCCTGACGGCGCCAGAACAGGCGTTTTTCAAACAGTCCTACGGTGTCGACGTCACACACGACTCGCCACTTTGGACCTTGGCCATGCTGACCGACTTTATGGCGCACACCGGCCTGAACGCCGAACAGGTGGAAATGCTCCTGGCTCGACGCACATACGCGGTGCGCCTGTCCCCCAACTGCCCAAGCCTGAACCCGCAACATGCCGGTGTGGTGATCGGTGGCATTGTCGGCAAGGTTTTGCCCTTTCCCCACCCGAACCACTATGGCGCCTGCTACGTCAATGGCACCGGCACGGGCGCGGACCTATATGACAGTGAACAAGGCCCGACGCCCGAATCCATCATGCGCGATCAATTCGACAATGCCATGGGGCTGGAGCAAGTCGGGCTGGGCGAGTCCAGGCAGTGGCGCCTGACCAAGACCTCACTCAATCGACTGGATCGCCTGCAACGCATGGTCCGCCTGCAACGCTGGAGCCAGATCCCCTTCGCACAACTGGACACGTTGATCATCAGCGCTATGCGGGCCGAGGGCGATGCCAATCTTGCAATGGAGTTCAATGAAAACACCTTGCGCGCAATCGGCATCTACCGCCATCTGAACCAGCGTCACGGTATTGATCCCCAGGAATTCGCGGCGCTGATGCACGATCTCTCGCCCTATGCCAATAGCCAGGATGAGGTGCCGTTGTTTGACCAAGTGTTCAACACGGTAAAACTGTTCGACACCCCGTTGATCCTTGATCAAACGGAAATCGATCTTTCCACCACTCATGCGGCTACGCAGAAAACCCTGCTGCAATTGTGTGCCGGCCTCGGCCTGCAACCGACCGCAGATTCTCTGCTGCTGATTGTCAAACAGACCCAAAAACACCTGGGCGGGCTCAAACGCGATTTGCCCACCGTCTCGTCACTTTACCGTCAGGCGCGGATCGCCCGGCTCTTCGGTTACTCGGTCGCCGACCTGTTGACGCTGACGGGGTTGCTCGGTGGTCAACGCTACAAGACTGCGCTGGCCAGCGGCCGCTTGAGTCCACGGACGACACCTGCGGAGCCGGACATTCTTGATGTGCTGATGCAACTGGACTGGGCTGTTGACTGGCTCAAGGACAGCCAACAGACGGTTGCGCAATTGCAGCAGCGTTTAGGTCCGGATGTCCCCTTGGCGGCTGAAGGTCTGGATGACAACCCGCCAGCACGAGTGGCTGAACCCGCAGCCCTGCCCGACGATCTGCTCAGCCGATTGACCCGGTTGTGTGAGGACACAGACCGAAGCGTTGTGACCAAGGAGCAAGTAAATTCGCTGGGCCTGCCTCTTGTCGACGATGGCACAACCAACCCGGCACAACTCGAATGGTTCGAGTTACTGATCAGCCACAAACTGCTTGATGATGGGGGACTGTTACCAGGCCTTGAGCGTTCACTGAGCCTGGTGGACGCGCCGATCACCTGGCTTCAGGCAGGGGTTGATGACCTGCTCAAACTGCTCAAGCTGACAGAGCCGGTCAAAGAAATGTGTGCAGCGAAACTCGTCGAGCTTTTACTCGGCGCGCACGACCGGCAAACACAGTTGCTTGAAGGGCTGTTTCAGGAAACCACCAAGCTGCCGCCGGAGCGCTGCGTTGCCGTCATCCACTGGGCGCATTCCTCGGTTTACAGCATTTTGCTGGAAGCCCTTGAGCGAGAAGTCAACCCGGCACTGATCGAGCATTTCCAGCGTGTGTCGCGCCATGCCGAGATCGCCGTGCAATTGCGGTTGAGCAACAGCGCATTGCGTCTGTTCCTGATCAATCCGGCCTGGCTGAGCGCAGACCTGTACCCGGCGAGTAGCAGCGAACCCTCGCTCAGCGACCTCTATCTGTTCGAACGTTTCAGTCATTGGTTCCACGGCCAAAGCCAATCGGAAGACAGCCTGTTGAGCTATTTCAGTTGCGCCAATCCGGCCAAGGCCAAGCTGAAAAACAAAGCCCTGCGCCAGGTCGCCAGCGAAACAGCCAACGCTGCCTTGGCCCGGTTGCTGGAATGGTCGGAGGTGGAAATCGCTGCGCTGACCGGCACCCTCAGCGAAAAACGTGCCTGCTCGATGGCAGAAGTGGATTGGGTACGTCGCTGCCACGCGACCTGCCTGTCCAGCGGACTGTCCGCCACGGCGCTGCTGCAAGCCACCGGGCTGAATGATCAAAGCACGCTGGATGCCTGGAAAACCGTAGGTGACGCGGTCATGGCCGCCCGCCCTGCCTCAGCCTCATCACCTGCCAATGGTTAAGGAACGATCATGACGACTGCTTTCGATGCCCCACTGAATGAAGCAATGCGTGACGCGATGCTCGCCCTGTACTTGCACGAAGCTGTGCCTAACGATCAGTACCTGATCGAGCAGGGGCTGGTGGAGCTGATCAAGACCGCCAACGACCTTTTTCAGTTCTGGTTGCTGGATGTCCTGGTTAGCCAGAATGTACCGACCAGTCGGGTGGCCTGCGCCATTGCCAGTCTGCAACAACTGATCAACTCCATGATGCTGAACATGGAACCCGGCTACAGCAATGACAGCCTCAACCCCAGCCAGATCAAGCGCTGGCGCGACAGTCTGAACCGCTATCCGGTCTGGGCCGCTACCCAGCAACTGCATTACTTTCCAGACATCTATCTGGACCCGACCCTGCGGCTGACCAAGACCGACAGTTTCAAGCAGTTGGAGAACGACCTCAATCAAGCGCAGATTCAGCCCGACACAGTGCAGTCGGCAGTATTGGCTTACCTGGGGCGTTTCGAAGAAGTGGCCAACGTCAAGGTCTGCAATGGCTACATCGACGGCGAAGATTTCGCCAACAGCACTTACTACTTCATTGGCAAATCCCCGGCAGAAAACGCCTATTACTGGCGCTCACTGGACATGCGCCAGCGTCCGTTGCGGGAGCAGGCAGAGACGCTTGGCGACACTCCCCCCAAATACGACAAGCCTATGCCCAACGCCTGGACGGATTGGCAAAAAGCCAATGTGCCGATCTCGGAGGCGGCCCTCGAGCACACGATACGGCCGTGCTGGTTCAATAATCGCTTGTTTGTGATCTGGGCCGAGGTGGAAATCCAGAACAAGAATGCCATCGAAAACGAGAGCGCAGATGACGCAAACCTCAAGGTACATCCACGGTTCCGTTTATATGCCAGCTACAAGAAATACGATGACAGTTGGAGCACGCCACGGGTCTACATTGACAGTTATTGTAAAACGCTGGGTACCGATATAACGCCGGAAGAAGTCATGCGGGAAACGCACACTATCGTGGTGTATGACCACTCGACGTCACCGGAGTCGATGTTTATCGCCCTGTACTGCCATTACACTCAAGGCGATGGTGCATCTGGCGAGAAGGATGGATACAAGTTCCTGAGAACCCTGCGAATCGACAAAAACGCCAAGGCCAGTTCGCTGTTCCCTGTGGAAGGTTTTGTCATCGGGACGCCCCCCGGCGACACGAGGAAGGTTGTGCCCGAAGCTGACGACCGTGGGCATGTGCTGTTGATCGGCTACATATTCGCCAGTTCCAACCGCAATGCCGGCCGCCTTCAGTACTGGCTTCCCAGCGGTATGCCTGAATTCGGCGGTGTCACGCACTTCACCCCGGATAAAGATCCCCTCACCTGGAACTTCGGAGGTTGGCAGCGGCGAATCAGACAGAGCCAGAAAGACATCGACCTGATTTACGATCAAAGCAAAGCCAACATTGAGCTGACCGTAAGACTGGATGAGGATTTTAACGAGGATCGAACTATTGAGGTTTCTATCTTTGGTAGAAATGATCCAACAGAGGAACTTTTCAAGTTGGTTTTAGTTGTGAATGAATCCAGCTTCTACAGCCAGCGATATACATTACTCGAGGGATCGACCATTACGGCCACGACGGACTGGCTGGACCGACAGAATGCTACACATATGTTCACCAATAACTTGGGCATGAAAAATCTGATCATAGACGGTTCGGGAGGCGACACATTCTCGTTGCCCGCTACAAAGCCGGGGCAAGCAGCGTCGCTCAGAGGCAAGCGTCTCTATAAAGCGATGCTGGAAATGATATTGGATCCGTCAGGAATGAGCTTTATTACAGAATGTAGAACTTATTCTGGAGGATGGCATAAGTTACTCCTCAATAAAACCGTGAAGAGCACACAGTCCGGGCCATACACTTACCAGTTTTTCATCGCTCATCCTTACGATGTCATTTCCAATGCACAACCCGAAACATTTGTTCAAATGCGTAAGCTTAACGCGTCGAATTTCGTCAGTCGTCTGAGCAAAGACACCAGGCTAAGTTATACGTTCTCGATCGACCAGACGACTAACCATCCCGAGGGTTGGCCCGTAACCTGGCCCGAGGCAAAAGACCTCAAAATCCCGCTGATTTATGGCGTCTTGGTTTACGAGGGGAACGCCTTTACCGGCTGGAATATCAAGGGCGGCGCCTTGAAGGCCCTGAGCGTCGGCTGGAGCGAGGTGCTCCCGGCTTCTCCGCAAACGGCTCCCAGCATCGACAATGTGACAGATTCAGCCGTGGGGGACAGTCCGTCCCTGGGCAAGGCGCAATTCATTGACTTCACGGGATCAAGCATCGCGAAAAATGACGATGAAACGATAGCGCGGGCGCCGATCCGCATGAATACCGTTTTCGCCAGACAATTGATCAATCGTGCTGAATCCGGCATGGAGTCACTGCTGAGCTGGGACACCCAGCAGATGAAGGAACCGCCCATCCCCAACGGTCTCGGCGCGCAATCGATGGACTTCTCTGGCGCCTACTACCTGTATTTCCTCGAACTGTTCCTCTACCTGCCGTGGCTGGTGGCTTATCGTTTGAACGAAGAACAGCAGTACGAAGAAGCCAAACACTGGCTGTCGTTTGTCTTCGATCCTGCACGCCAAAGCAGCGACTCGGGACACCCCGGCTACTGGCAGACAGTGCCGCTGGAAGAGCCGGTTTGGCCCGCCCCGGCGGACCCCAGCCAGGCTATTTTGTACCCGGATGACCCGCATCAGATCGCCCTCAGTTTTCCAGTGCACTTTCGCAAAGCCTTGTATGGGCTCTATATCGATATAGAAAGCAATCAGGCTGACCAGGCCTATCGGGAACTGACCCCGGACGGGTTGGCCGAAGCCAAGTTACGCTACGTACGCATTCTGGATTTGCTCGGGCCGCGTCCGGACGTTCGGCAGGCTGACGATTGGGCACCGATCAAGCTGGATGAACTGAGTTTTGCGAAGAATGAGGAGCTGCGTGAATTTGAACGGCAACTGATCGCCGCGCAACGCCAGTATCAACAACAGCCACCGTTGCGCATCGGCAAAGCCCCGGACTCGGAGGCCGCCCCGTTGCTGTGCCTGCGGCCATACCGCGACGACCCGTCGTTGCCCGGCGTCGATAATCCTTACTTGCGCCGCCCCTTCAACCCTGAGCTGATCCAGCGCTGGGAACGGGCCGAGAGTCGGTTGCACAACCTGCGGCATCACCTCGACATGGCCGGTAATGCCTTGAACCTGCCGTTGTTCGCCACGCCACTGGATCCGCGCGCCCTGCTCGCCGCCTGGGGCCAGGGCTTGTCTGGCGCCGCGCTTAGCCGCTTGTTGAGTCCGCAAATTCCGCATTACCGCTTTACGTTCATGTTTGCCCTGGCCCAGAACGCGGTGGACAGCGTGATTCAGTTTGGCTCGACCTTGTTGTCACTGATCGAGCGCAAGGAGTCGGCGCAATACCTTGAGCTGCAACAGCAACAGGCCTGGAATATGGCGAAAGTGGCTGTGGATATACAACTGCAGGCCGGGAAGATCGATGAGGCTAACAAGAACGCGCTGCAAGCCAGTCAGGCATTGATCGCGGGAAGGGTCAGTTATTACGAAAAACTGGTGAACGATGGCGTCAGCGAACTCGAGATCGCCGCGGGGGCCACTCACTTTCTGGGCGGCGCGGCCCAAGTCGGGGCTTGCGTCGCTCAAGCCTTCGGCGAAAGCTCAAAGGCCCCACCTAATATCATCGGCTTTTCAATAGGTGGACATCGCCTTGAAGCGCCGGCTTACAGCGTGATGGCCACACTTCATGCAGAGTCAGCATGGCTAAACAGCGCTGGTCAACTCATGGATCGCATCGAGAGTTATCGCCGCCGCGCCCAGGAATGGACCCAGGCCCATGACCAGGCAAAACTCGAAGCCGAACAAATCAAGGCGCAACTCGCCGTCTGTGACGAACAACACAAAGCCACTCAACTGCAACTGCGCCAGGCGCAAACCGCGTTGGACCACGTCAGGGCGACCCATGATTTTCTGCTGAGCAGCAACCGCTTCAGCCGATCCCAGACCTATGACTGGCTCAACAGCAAGTTCGCCAGTTTCTACAGCACCGCTTACACCACCGCTCAATCCCTGTGTCAGGCAGCCGAGGCCTGCTGGCAATACGAAATGGGCGACTTCAGCCAGACCTTCATCCGTCCCGGTGCCTGGAACGCCACCTACCGCGGCCTCGGTGCCGGCGAAGAGCTGAAAATGAGCCTGCAACGGATGCATGCCGATTACCTGAAAAACAGTAAGCGCGACCTGGAAATCCGTAAAACCGTCTCGCTAAAAGAGCTGAAGGACAAGGATCCGGCCTCAACCGTCAACAAGACCTGGGACGCTATCAAGAACGACCTGGAGACTAACGGCACCTGTGAATTCGAACTGACGCAACCAATGTTCGACGATGACTTCAAAAATCAAAACCACTACCTGCGACGGATCAAGACCCTCAGCGTGACCCTCCCGGTCAGCATTGGCCCCTATAAAGATATCTGCGCGGTGCTGAGTCAGACCTACAGCAAAGTTGAAATGGCCGCCACCCCCGGCACCACCAAGGAAAACCTGCGAGTCAGCCAACAGATCGCCCTCTCCCACGGCACCGATGACAACGGCATGTTCCAGCTCAACTTCCAGGACGAACGCTACCTGCCGTTCGAATACACCGGGGGCATTTCCCGCTGGACCCTGACCTTCACCAACCTCGCGGATCGGGAGGCCCAGATCAAATCCCTCACCGACATCATCGTGCACGTGAGCTACACGGCCAGACGCGAGGGTGGTTCGCTATGAACGAACAACAGCCACAGCAACAGTCGACGATGCAAATCAACACCCCTTCCCTGCCAAAAATGGGCGGTGCCATTCAAAGCATCGGCAAGGGTTGGGGGGGCGTTGGCACCACCGGGGCGGCGTCGCTTGAATTACCTCTGCCGATTTCTCCCGGACGCGGTTTTGCCCCTGCGCTGGGTTTGGGCTACAGCAGCGACGTGGGCAACAGCCCGTTCGGCATCGGCTGGCGGATGACAGTCAATGCCATCACCCTGCGCACGACTCAGGGCGCGCCGACGTACGACGGCACCGACCAAGTGGTGGGGCCTGGCGGCGATGTGTGGATGCCCGAGCGCAACGAAAGCAACGGTGAGCTGATCTCTCGTACCGAGAAAACCTACAACAAAGAACCCCTGACAAGCGAATACAAGGTAGTGCGCCACTGGCCGCGGGTCGAGGGTGAGTTCGCCCTGATCGAACATTGGTCCACCGTGGCCGACACCGTGGGCTTCTGGCTCATCCACGGTGCCGATGGCAGTCTGCATGCCTATGGCACCACCGATAGCTCGCGCCGCAGCGACCCGAACAACCGGCAGCATGTCGGCGTGTGGATGATCGACGAAAGCCTCAACACCCGGGGTGAGCACATTGTTTACGAGTACAAGGCCGAAACAGATCCGCCTGCCGCACCACAGTGGCGTGACTACCGTGCCCAGCGCTATCTGACCCGCGTGTGCTACGGCAACGCCAAGGCCCATCCGCACCTGTACGCGTGGGCCACCGACAGCTGGAAACAGGAACAATGGCACTTTCATCTGGTGTTCGATTACGGCGAGCGCTGGACCGAACTTGAAAAGATGCCAACCTTCGCTGAACAACAACCATGGCCCGAGCGCGACGATCCATTCTGGAACTACAGCTATGGTTTCGAACTGGGCACCCGTCGCCTGTGCCGGCAGGTGTTGATGTTCCATCATTTCCCTGAGGAGCTGGGTCAAATACCCGTCCTGGTACAGCGCCTGCTGCTGGAGCACCGGACCAGTCCGTTGGGTTACAGCCAACTGACCGCAGCGCACATCCAGGCCTGTGACGGGCTGGGTCAGACCGAAAGTCGGCCGCCGATGGAGTTCAGCTATAACGCTTTCGCACCCGATCCGCAGCCTCAGGGCTGGACTCGATTCCCCGACATGCCCGGCCTCAACGACGGCCAGCGTTATCAATTGGTCGACTTGTACGGCGAAGGCATGCCCGGAATCCTGTGTCGTTACGACCAGGCCTGGTATTACCGCGAGCCGTTGCGCGGCGAAACAGGTGGCGACGAGGTGTGCTACAGCGACTGGAAACGCCTGGACCATATTCCGGTGGCCGACAGCCGCAAGCCGATTCACCAGTCGCTGACTGACCTGACCGGAGATGGCAAGCTCGACTGGGTACTCGCCATGCCCGGAATGTGCGGTTTTTTCACCCTTGATCCGGATCGAAACTGGTCGACTTTCGTACCTTTCGATGCCTTCCCCAGCGAATTTTTCCAGCCGATGTCGCGCCTGACCAATCTGGTCGGTGACGGTCTCAGCGACCTGGCGCTGATCGGCACCCGCAGCGTGCGCCTGTATGCCAACCGGCGCGAGCAAGGGTTCGCCGACGGCATCGACGTGCCCCATCTGGATAAAACCCCTGAAGGTGATGACGATGACCTGCCGCCGCTGAGGGATACGCCCACCGAACTGGTGGCGTTTGCTGATGTGCTCGGCAGCGGGCAGCAACATCTGGTGCGCATCCGTCACAACGAAGTCAAATGCTGGCCGAATCTGGGACGTGGGCGGTTCGGCAAAGGCTTTGTGCTGTGTGCCTTGCCGTTTGCGTACAGCGAGTTCAACGCCGCCCAAGTGTTGCTGGCCGACCTGGACGGCTCGGGGGCCGCCGATCTGATCTATCTGGAACCCGACGGCCTGCGGGTATTCATGAACCATGCCGGTAACGGCTACGAGCAAACCAGGCGCGAACTGCGCTGGCCCGATGGCGTACGCTACGACCGGCTCTGCCAGGTGAGTACCGCCGACCTGCAAGGGTTGGGTTGCTCGAGCCTCATCCTGACCGTGCCGCACATGGCGCCGCAACACTGGCGCTACGATTTCGTCAAAGCCAAACCCTATCTGGTCAACGGCACCTGCAACAACATGGGCGCCAGCACCGGCGTGACCTATCGAAGCTCGGCACAGGAATGGCTGGACGAAAAACAACAACAGCACACCGCCGGGGTCGAGAACCCTGTATCCAACCTGCCGTTTGCGATGCACCTGGTCAGCCGGCAAACGCAGCTCGATGAGATCACCGGTAACCGCCTGACACAGTGTTTCAGCTACCGTGGCGGTTATTACGACCGCCGTGAA
The DNA here is from genome assembly GCF_059716105.1 of Pseudomonas sp. LBUM1652. Taxonomy (NCBI): domain Bacteria; kingdom Pseudomonadati; phylum Pseudomonadota; class Gammaproteobacteria; order Pseudomonadales; family Pseudomonadaceae; genus Pseudomonas; species Pseudomonas sp. LBUM1652. The sequence continues at coordinate 3,939,263 of NZ_CP166804.1, forward strand.
CGCGAGTTCAGGGGCTTTCGTCTGCTGCTGCAAAGCGATACCGAAGCCTCGGCGACTGAACGCGCGACTGTCGGGTTCACCGCCCCGATCCTGAACAAGACCTGGTTCCACACGGGTGATGCCATCGACCCCTCACGGGACGGTTATTACGCACTCGATCCGTTGGCGGTTGCCCTCAAACCCACGCTTTTGCACAACTACCATTTCAACGACAGGGCAACGCAACCTTTCACCGCGGCCGATGAAGACATCGTCCATGAAATCGCCCGCGCCCTGAGCGGCAAAGTGCTGCGCTCGGAAACCTACGCGGCAGACGATGAGCCGGCCACTGCCGTGCCCTACGCGGTTCAGGAAAATAGCTATCTGGTGCGGGTGCTGCGGCCCAAAGGCGAGCATCAGCCCTACGCCGTGGTGCAGCCCATGGATCTGGAGTCCATCCGTTACCAGTATGAGCCGAACATCCCGGACGACCCGTTGTGCCAGCATCACATCAACCTGGAATGGGACGAATATGGCGTCTGCGTCCATGGTTTCGACGTGCACTACGCACGCCGTAAAACCGTCGACGATACGCCGCCCTTCAGTGACGAGTATCAGCAGACCTGGTGGAAGGACGCCCATGACGATGCGCAGCAACACTGGTATCTGACGCAAACCCGGTCGCAGCCCATTCACATGCCGGCTCCACAGGCGTGGCGCCTGGGCCTGCCTTGGCGAAATCGCAGCAATGTTCTGGTTCTGGACAAACAGGCTCTGACTCCCGCCACGATCCACCATGAGCATTTTCTTGCAATGAGCAAGGACGACGGCGAGTGGGCCAGACAAGCGGTGCTGAGCGGTTTGAGCATGCAGCACTACATCAACCCCGAGAACGGTCAGACCCTTGCGCCCGGCGCAGCGACCTTCGAAGGCTTGCCTGCCCATGTCGAAATGGCCGAACTGGACGCGATTGCCCTGAGCGCCTACGACAAACTCAAGGACGAGCAGGGCAACATGCCCTTCAACCTCAAAGAAAAACTCGAATCGCCTGAGGTGGGCTACCACATCATGGATCTGTTTCTGCCCGAGCTGGCCCGGCAAACGGTTGCAGACCCCACAGACGCGAAAAACTATTTGTGGTCAGTGCACCGTGGCTTTCCCACTTACCACAAGCTGGACGGTTTTTTTAACATCCAGAAGTACCGGGAAACCCGCAGCCATGGCGAAACGCAGATTACCTACGACGACTACGGATGTTTGACCATCGCAGTCACCTTGCCGGACCTGTGTACCACACGCAGCCTTGACGTTGATTACCGGACTTTCCTGCCGGCAACCATCGAGGATGCCAACCGCAACATTCAGGAAGCCCGTTACAACGCCTTCGGCGAACCGCTGATCACCAGTTTCTGCGGTACGGAACTGGGAGAACCGGTGGGCTTCCATCGTCTGGAAACCTACGTCCCCCCAGCAGACCGTGACCCTGCCATCGCCATCGCCGACCCGAAAACAGCCATCGGCAACTTCGCCAGCGCCGGTTTTTCCGATCCATTCAGTTGGATGGGTCGTCTCTCACGCACCACGCCACCCTCCCCGACATGGTTTGCGTGGGCCAGGCGTGAAGGGTTTATTCTGCCCAGCGGGCACCTTTGCGACAGGGCGCGGCAGCACGTGGCCGGTCTGGAGAATCCCGACCCGGACGAGACCATCCTCAAGCAGCAGATCGACGCGGCACAGCGTGAGCCGGTGTACGCCGTCGCCTTGTTGGCCGACCGCTACCCCGGTGATGAAGCGATGCAAGTGCGGTTAAGCATCATCTGCTGGGACGGCTTCGGCCGAGTGCTGCAAACCAGACAGGAAGTCGAACCGGGCCTGTCATGGCGGGTCGATGCAAACGACGAACTGATTCTCAAGCCCGACGGCACGCCCGAGGAGTTTGAAGTGCCGAGACGCTGTCGCGTCAGCCAACCCGTGGAGTACAACAACAAGGGCCAGATCGTGCGGACTTATCGCCCCTACTTTCTCGAACCGTTGCGTTACATCACTGCTCGGTCAATGCGTCAGCACACCTATTTCGATCAACAGTTCTACGACGCGGCAGGCCGACCGACCGAAACGGTGCTGGCGAAAAAAATGTTGCAAGGCAATCCGCCGCAACTGCAACCGTTACGCCGGGAGCAGCAATACTGCATCTGGTACACCGTGACCTTTGATGAAAACGACCTGTTTGATCCGCCTCCCGAACAACGGCGAACCAACTGGTGGAAAAACACGTGAGTATCGACTCACAGACTCCTCACCTGACAGTCATCGACGGCCGTGGCTTGCCGGTCCGACAGGTCGCGTACTGGCGCCAGGCGGTCGATACCGAGGCCCGGATCACCATTCAGCAGCATGACGCCGCTGCACGTCTGGTGGCACAGCGCGATCCACGACTGATGACCGACGCTTCGGCGCCCGCCAACCTCGCCACGATCTATTCACTGTCCGGCCAGGTTCTGAGCACGCTCAGCGTCGATGCCGGGTGGCGCGCCGCCCTCTTGGGCGAAGCGAGTCAGACGGTGTTTGGCTGGGATGAGCGGGGCAGTCAGCGGCGGATTGAATACGACAAGTTGATGAGGCCGCTGACGCTATTCGAGCAGGCAGTGGACGGCGCGCCATTGTGCACGGCGCGTTATGCCTACGGCGGCAGCGATCCGGCATTCGCCGCGCACAACCAGTGCGGACAACTGATTCGGCACGATGACCCGGCAGGCACCCAGTTGTTTGCCCGGTTCGGTTTGACGGGAGGGGTTTTAGAGCAGACCCGGCATTTTTTAAGCGCACTGGACGGCCCCGACTGGCCCGCACTTGAGACCGAGCGCGACACGTTGCTTGAAACCGGCACCGGAGCCACCAGCCGTTCGATTTTCAATCCGCCGGGCGAAGCCATCGAGCAGACCGACGCCAAAGGCAACCGCCAGTTTTTCAGTCAGACCTGCGACGGCCAACTGCGCGAGGTGCGCCTGCAACTGAAGACGGATACCACGCCTAAGACCCTGGTCAGTACCATCGAGTACAACGCCCAACGCCAGACTGAGCGGGAAACCGCCGGCAACGGCGTCGTCACCACGCTGCAATATGCCGCCGAAGACGGCCGCCTGACCCGGCTGCAAGCCAAACGCAATAACGACGTCCTGCAAGACTTGCGCTATGCCTACGATCCGGTGGGCAACGTGCTCAGCATCGAAGACGCCGCCCTGCCAATTCGCTACTTCGCCAACCAGCGGATCGAACCGATCAACCGTTACGCGTATGACAGCCTGAATCAGTTGATCAGAGCGGCCGGATGGGAGGCCGGTGGCCCCAATCAAGGACCACTGTTTTCGGCGTTCGACGATCCCGTCGCTTGCGCCAACTACACCCAGACCTACCGCTATGACCGCGGCGGCAACCTGCTGCAATTGACCCACGAAGGTCCGCAAAATCACGGCCATCGCTTGATCGCTGCCGCACAGAGCAACCGCTGTTTGCCAGTGATTGATGGCGTGGAACCTGATGAAAAGGACTTTCGCAACAGCTTCGATGCCAACGGCAATTTGCTCCACCTGCAACCGCGACAATCGCTGCACTGGGACCTGCGCAACCAGTTACGTGAAGTCCGACCGGTTGAGCGTGACACGGCGGCTGACGACAGCGAGCGCTACGTTTACGGTGCTGACGGCATGCGCCTGCGCAAAGTGCGCTCGACCCAGAGCAATGCCCGCACGCTGGTCGCTGAAGTTCGTTATCTGCCGAACCTGGAAATCCGCACGCGCAATACGGGTGAAGTGTTGCAGGTCATCAGTGTTCAGGCCGGGCGCAGCAGCGTGCAGGTTTTGCACTGGGAATCCGAACCGCCCAAGGACATCGCCAACGATCAACAGCGTTACAGCCTGAGCGATCATTTGGGCTCCTGCACTCTGGAACTCGACGGCACAGGCCAGGTAATCAGCCATGAGCGCTATCACCCGTTCGGCACCACTGCGTGGTTTGCCGGTCGCGCAGACATTGAGGCGAGTTATAAAACGCTGCGATATTCGGGGAAAGAGCGCGATGTGACAGGGCTTTATTACTATGGCTTCCGGTATTACGTGGCGTGGTTGCAGCGGTGGTTGAATCCAGATCCGGCTGGCGCTAGCGGTGGCCTGAATTTCTATGGATTCTGTGGCAACAACCCGATCGACAGGGTTGATCCCGATGGGCGCATGTGGCACGGCGCTGATGAGAACTCGATGGACGGAATACTGGAGCAGTTTTTGGATAACGAGCCTGGTTTGAGGGTCGACTTCGGCCTGCCGGCGTTCAGCTATCCCACCGCTGAAGACAGCGATGATGACTCAATGGACGATCAACAGTCACCAGACTCAATTCAGAGCCAGGTGTCACCAGGCGAATCCGACCCAGGTAGTCCCGGTAGTCCCGGCAGCCCAACTCCCCCTGTAAATGATCAAAACACTCTTCTGGATATCTTGAATCAGGGCGCCCCTCAGATGCGATTCGCCTGGAATGGTAGAGGTTTACTTTTAAGGGACAACTTTGGCGGGAAAGTCTACCGCGCAGACCAGCGTGAACCTGTTGAAATATTAAAGGACGGATTTAGTCCCTCGAACGAATTCACTGGCACTGAAAAGATGATCAGCGGAGATGCCTTGATTGTCTCTGAAAACCTTGAAGGGGCGTTGTTTTATGCGGCCACAGCCAGTCGTGAATATTACTTCTATGAAATCGATGCCACTGATGTGAGAGGTGTCTCTTTGATAGAGAACCTGGTAACGAATAATTCGGCAATGTTGGCGCATCTCAATACCACCCCGGGAGGTAGCCCCTCCGACCAGACCGGAATGGCCAACAGCATGTACGAGGCGCATTTGAATCATGGAGACCTGATACATCACGCACGCCCTATTGTTTCATTGGGGCTGTTGACGGATGAAGTGGAGCGCGTCAGACGTGCAATGCTCCTCTGATAAGGCATAACGGCGGAAATTTTGTGGCGTACGCAAGTGCCGTTAGCATCACAAAAACGGTAGGAGCGGGCTTGCCCGCGAAGGCGTCGGCACGGCCAGCCTCTTTATTGGCTGACCCGGCGCTTTCGCGAGCAGGCTCGCTCCTACAGGGTTATGCGGCAGGCTCGACGTTATCCAGTGCCTTGTTCACCGCCAGTTCACCAAGCATCACCACTTGCGCGATCCCCAGCAGCGTCTTGCGATGCGTGCCTTGCAGCAGCGCGGCGAAGTCGCCGAGCATGACACTGGCCGAGCCCAGGGACTCGCTGGCGTTGGCCAGCAGGGATTCGGTGTCAGCCTTCGGATTGACCTGGAACATCTGGTTCTGGACGTAGGGCGTGGCCATGATGGCGGCCGTGGGTTTGAGGTAGAAGTCGAGGGCGCGGTCGGCGGCTTCGTGGAGTTTGCGGGTGTCTTCAGAAACGTAGGGAGACGTTGTAGTGGCGTCCGCAGGAATGGTTTTTTCGGGCGGATTGGGTGTTGGCTTTTTCATGGTGTAACTCCGGTGTGGTGATGGAGCTGGCCCATTCGGTTCCAATCGAAGGGGTGGCAGCTGTACGCAGGTTGGAACCCGGGCCACCAAAAAACCCGACAGACTCGAAGTCTCCTGCGCACAGCCGCCATAACGGAGTGCACACCATCAAGGTGCGCAAGCATACGTCATGAAAGCCGATTTTGCGCTTTCGGGGGTTCCGGGGTTCCAATCCAGATCGCTGAATTGGCAGCGACGTTCACAGCCTAGAGAGCCGACGTCCGACGGACAACCTGAAAACATTGTGGGAAGCTTCTGCGATTGACCTACACCTTTAAACATCCCGAATCGAAATACAGATCGTGATACTGAAATCCCCCCGGCTTCTTATTCTAATGGTCGCGCTGATTCCATTTACCCGGTTGATTGTCGGCCCTACATACGGTGTCTGGGCAGCGGTGGTGCCGCTGACGATTCCCGCTACGCCATTCTTTGCGCGGATTGCCGAAGTGAGTCTGCGCGAGGTCGATCATGGCCTGATTGAAGCGGCGCAGGCGATGGGTTGCCGACGCTGGCACATTGTCTGGCATGTGCTGTTGCCTGAGGCGCTGCCGGGGATTGTCGGCGGTTTCACCATTACGCTGGTGACGATGATCAACTCTCCGGCGATGGCCGAGGCGATTGACGCTGGTGGGTTGGGGGATATCGCCTATCGCTACGGCTATCAGCGCTTTGACAGCCAGTTCATGCTGACAGTGATTGTGTTGCTGGTCGCGTTGGTGGCCGTGATTCAGTTGGGTGGGGATCGTTTGGCGCATAAATTCAACAAACGCTAAGCAAGGTTTGAATATAGCGCAATGCGAGCTCTCGAAAGAGCTCAAACTATGGAGCCCATGCATTGCACTTATTCCCACTACAACCATCATCTCGGCGCTTGGAGCTGCCAATCCTCAAGGTCTTCTCCAAATCTTTCAATTATTGTTGTCTTAGCCTCTTCAGCCAGCGACACTTTTTCTTTAGTCATCCAAGTACTTCTCATGAAGGCCGCTCCCTGAAAATATGGATCACTTGATGATCCTGCATGAATTACATTAACCATCCCCGTCGCCTGTCTAGCAAATCTAATCGAAACTACGTCCCACAAGACACCAGCAACGCCACTATTTGGACTATTCAGTGGATTTTCCGGCCTTGCAAAGAATGTTTTTCCCAAATTCGCCTCAACATCTACACCCATGCTTTGAGGCAGACTTTTTATTAGCTCCTCTCTCAAGAATGGTGAATCCATATACTTAAATCTGGATTTTAGGAACATAAATCCGGGCGATGAGCGACTTGCTGCGGACGCAGGCCATTTAGAGGCGCTGTAGTTATCCAGCATTTGCCCGCCCGATGTCATTTCAATTGTGGAACCTCCGTCTTGCGCGGCAAGAAACTGCGCAGTCAACATTGCACTTTTTTCAACATCCCCATTCTGGTCGACCTTATCTCCACTCCAAAAAAAAGACTTATCAAAAGGCACATCCACACTTGCATAAACTACGAATGCGCCCAAACTTTTTAACTCTCTGTTTCTATTCACAACAGTTGCGACCAAATTTCTGAATTTTTCTTTAGGGGCAGTTTCCATCCAAAATGAGTCACGCGACTCATCAGCGCGATCACTTGCCCGGTTTGCTCTGCTCATAAATACCGACGCTAAAGTTTCACTATCCAAACCGTTTGGATCTATTCGAGAAACAGGATTCGCCCTGACGAACAAGAACATATTTAAACCGTCGATCACCCCTCTTGGGTCAGCACTTACCCATCGCTGCAACCATGGTGCGTAATAACGATATCCATAATAATAAAGCCCGGTCGCATCCCGCTCTTTCCCCGAATAACGGAATTTTTTGTACTTCGCCACCAACTCAGTTTTAGCAGCCCAGCATGCTGTACCACCAAACGGGTAATAGTGCTCCTGACTCAAAATCCCCGCGCCATCATCCAACTCCAGAACGCTGGAACCGAGATGATCACTCAGGCTGTAACGCAGTTGATCGCCCTCAACGCCATCAGGCCAATGCAGCATTCGAACCTGATTACGCCCGGCTTCGACACTGATCACATGCCGCTCTTTTCCGTTCGCTTCGCGATGCACCTCAAGACCCGGCAGATAACGCACTTCTGATCTCAGGGTCTGTCCGGATGTCTGACTGAGGCGAGTTTTACGCACGCGATGGCCGGGTCGGTCGTAGAAATAACCTTCGTCGTCATCCGGCTCGTCCTGGCGTTGCACCAGCGTCACTCGTCTCAGCTGATTACGCACATCCCAGCTCATGGCCAGCCCCCGTTGCAACTCCCTTTGATTACCGCAGGGATCGAAGTCTGAAGCGATTTCTCCTTCCCCCGGCAAAGTACCGTCATCACGCTGGGCCAGGCTCCGATTGCTGTGAGCGGAGGTGAACATCGAAAACCCCGGCGCACCGCTGTGGTGCCGGGTGATCAGATTGCCCGCTGCGTCGTAGTCGAATGCCTGGGTGTAATTACGCCGTTGATTCGGGTCCAGGGGCGTTGGCAATAAACCCGGTAGTGCGGGCCCATGGCTCGGCTGACTGACCTCCCAGCCCTTGGCCTCCACCAGTTGATACAGACTGTCATAGCGATAACGGCTGATTGGATCGATACGCTGGTGATTGAAGTACGTCACCGCCTGGGTCTTGTCTTCCAGGCTGACGATGTTGCCCACCGGGTCATAGGCGTAGTGCAAATCCTGCAATGGGCTTTGCTCGCCGACACCTGCGATCAGCCTGAGCAGCCGACCGTCATAAGGACCGTATTCAGCGCGGGTGATGACGCCATTGCCGGCGGTCTCGCGTTCGATTTGCTCGTGAGCGTTATAACGGATATCACTGACCAGACACTGCGCCTGCTTGCCTTCACCGGCCTGGAGAAGCCAGGTCGCCGAAGGTTTTCCCGCGACGTTGTAGTGGCAGGATTGCGTATTACCCATGGCATCGGTCTGGCGCTGCAACTCGCCCGTCGGGTAGAAGCCGTGGCGGGTTACATAAAAGTTTTCTTCCAGGTACTCGTCACGCAGGTCGGGGTCAGTGGGCCAGTCAGGCAAGTCGAGAGATAGGAGGAAGCGTCGGGATTCGACCAACTCGGCACCGGCGAGACCATAGTCGTTGATGTGCCGGTTACCGGCCGGATCGTCATGACGGATCAGGCGACCGCACTGGTTGTGCTGCGCGAAGGCATCGCTGACATCGGCATAGGTGAAGCGCTCCACCACCTGCGCTTGCTCGCCAAAGGCCTGCTCAGTCAGCACAACCGGACGCTGCTGTTCGTCGAACTCGGTGTGACGTTGGCTGCCTCGTGCATCCCAGAAAGTACAGGCCAAACCCGTCTGATCCGGCAAGCTCAACTGCCACCCGGCATCGACACTATCCGTCAGCAAGGCCTGACCGCTCAAACCATACGTCGTGGCCAGATTCGGTTTCGGCGCCGCTCCCCATAATCGCGGATCCCACGATGCCACCTGACGCCCCGCCGCATCGAACACCTGCCGAGTGATGCGCGGATCGATGCCGGGTTGGATCGGATGCCGGTAATAGCCGATGCTACGGATCAGGTGTGAGCGAGGGTCGATGACCGAGAGCGTTGGCGTGGCGAGGTCATGGGAGGCATTCATGGCAACAAGCGTCCTTTTGCACCGTTGGGTCAAGACTGAACGCTTTTGGGTTGCTCCGATACTGTAAAAACTAACAGGTGCAATCCTGGCGACGCTGTGTTCAACACCCCAAAGATCAAAAGATCGCAGCCTTCGCCAGCACCTACGGGGACCGCGTTTTGATCGCGGGTTGTGCGGTATCACCCACCGCGCTTACGGCAATCCCCCGCCACGGTGTATTTAATGGTGTTGAGCTGGCCTTTGGAGTCCTCATAAGTCATCGCCGCAGGCACTACCGCGCAAGCCACGGGCGAACGCACAACACTCACCACGTTCACCACATCCAGCTTCATCCCGTACGCGTATTCCTTGACCACCGGCGCTGCTTTACCCTGGTTGGCGGCGTACTTTTCCATGGCTTTGCCGTTGGCACTCAGCGCCCTGTCAAACGTGCGGTCACCGCCGCCTTCAGCCAACACATTCAGCGACGTCGCCATCACCCCGGCAAACGCCATCCACTGGATCAACTTCATGTTTATTACCTCCATAAAAAAGCCCGTCATCGATGCGCGATGACAGGCTTGATCAAGTGCGACACACTTACAGGTCTTGGGTTTTTTCGTCTTTCTTATCGTTGACGACGACCGGATCGCGAGACTGTTCCCGGGCGACAAACAGCTCTACAGAGCGGTCGTTGGCGGTCATCATTTTTTCGAAAGTGCGGTCACCGCCACCTTCGGCCATGGCCAAAGAAGACATCACCAGAGCGGCTGCAAAGGCACTGATTTTTACCAATTTCATGTTTGATTCCTCGTTTAAGTAGCTGACGGGATCAAGGTAACAATCCGAACCTATCGTGACGGTGGCGAGGGGATTACATATTCGTAATGTCAGCACACCAGAGAAGCTGCCGGCCTGAAAAGTAATTTGTGGTGAGGGGATTTATCCCCTCACCACAGGGTTGTGTTCACACATCAGGTGGGGGTTGTAGCCACCATTAAGTGGGGACTGCGTCCTCATCCCGGCGATGGGCAATCTGGTACAGCGCCGGCAAGATCAGCAGCGTGAGGATGGTCGAGGACAGAATCCCGCCGATCACCACCGTTGCCAATGGCCGCTGCACTTCCGCGCCAGTACCGGTCGCCAGCGCCATCGGAATGAAACCGAGGGACGCCACCAGCGCCGTCATCAACACCGGCCGCAGGCGAGTCAGCGCTCCAACATTGATCGCATCAGTGAGCGAACGTCCCTCCTCCCGCAGATTGCGGATGAACGCAATCATCACCAAGCCGTTGAGCACCGCCACACCGGACAGCGCGATAAACCCGACACCCGCCGAAATCGACAGCGGAATATCCCGCAGCCACAGCGCCATCACGCCCCCGGTCAGCGCGAACGGAATCCCGGTAAACACCAGCAAGCCGTCCTTCAGATTGTTGAACATCATGAACAACAACCCGAACACCAGCAGCAACGCCACCGGCACCACAATCTGCAAGCGCTTGGCCGCTGATTGCAGCTGCTCGAACTGCCCGCCCCAACTGGTCCAGTAACCGGCCGGCACCTGCACATCACGTTCGAGCACTTCGCCCGCCTCTTCAACGAATGAACCGATGTCACGCCCACGCACGTTGGCGCTGACGATCACCAGGCGCTTGCCGTTTTCGCGGCTGATCTGATTCGGCCCCAGCACCAGATCAAGGCTGGCGACGTCTTGCAGTGCGATGAAGCCAATTTGATTGGCCGAGCCGTTCACGGCAGGCACTGGAATCAGCAGCGCCGACAAGCCTTCGATGTCCTTGCGCATGGCATCGGACAAACGCACGACCATGTCGAAGCGTCGGTCGCCCTCATACAACGTCCCGGCCTGACGCCCGCCCACCGCAACGGCAATCGTGTCTTGCACTTCACCAACGTTGAGCCCGTAACGCGCCGCCTTGTCGCGATCAATGTTGATGGTCAGCACCGGCAACCCGGTGGTCTGCTCGACTTTGACTTCGGACGCGCCGTTGACCTTCTGCATGGCCGCCGCGATTTTCGCAGCGGTGGCGTTGAGCACGTCCATGTCATCGCCAAACACCTTCACTGCCACGTCACTGCGCACGCCGGAGATCAGTTCGTTGAAGCGCAGTTGAATCGGCTGCGACAGCTCATAGTTGCTGCCCGGCAGAGTCGCGGCGGCGGCTTGCAGTTCGGTCATCAGGGTTTCGCGGGACTTGCCCGGGTCTGGCCATTGATCCTTGGGCTTGAGCATCACGTAGCTGTCGGAGATGTTCGGCGGCATTGGGTCGGAGGCGATTTCGGCAGTGCCGGTGCGGGCGAACACGCGCTCGACTTCCGGCATTTTGGCCAGAATCAGCGTTTCCAGGCGCTGCTGCATGTCCACCGATTGCGTCAGGCTGGTGCCCGGTACGCGCAAGGCTTGCAGGGCGAAATCACCTTCGCTGAGGCTCGGCACAAACTCGCTGCCCATGCGGCTGGTGAGCACACCACTGAGCACGATCACGCCCAACGCAGCGCCCACGGCAACCGCGCGATGGGACATGACCCAGGCCAGCGCCGGCGCATAAAGATTACGCGCGCCGCGCATGACTGCGCCCTCTTCTTCCTTGACCTTGCCAGTCACGAACAGCGCAATCGCCGCCGGGACAAAAGTCACCGACAACAGCATGGCACCGAGCAACGCGATGACCACGGTGAACGCCATCGGGTGGAACATTTTCCCTTCAACGCCGCTCAGGGCGAAGATCGGCAAGTACACGACCATGATGATCAACTGGCCGAAAATCAGCGGTCGCCGCGCCTCTTTGGCCGCCGCAAACACTTCTCTGAAACGCTCGGCCCGGGTCAACAAGCGCCCGTGATGTTGCTGGGCGTGAGCCAGTCGACGCAGGGTGTTTTCGACGATCACCACCGCTCCGTCGACGATGATGCCGAAGTCCAGCGCGCCGAGGCTCATCAGGTTGGCGCTGACCTTGTTGCTGAACATGCCGGTGAAGGTGAACAGCATCGACAGCGGAATCACCATCGCGGTAATCAGCGCCGCGCGGATGTTGCCGAGGAACAGGAACAGAATCGCTATGACCAGAATCGCGCCTTCGATGAGGTTCTTTTTCACCGTGGCGATGGCTTTGTCGACCAGGTGCGTGCGGTCATAAACCGGCACCGCAATCACACCTTGGGGCAAGGATTTGTTGATCTGCTCAAGCTTGCTGGCGACGGCTTGCGAGACGGTGCGGCTGTTTTCGCCGATCAGCATGAACACCGTGCCGAGCACCACTTCGCGACCGTTTTCCGTGGCCGCACCGCTGCGCAGTTCACGACCGATTTCCACGGTGGCGACGTTCTTGATGCGGATCGGCGTGCCGTCGACATTGGCCATGACGATGTTGGCGATGTCCTCGGTGCTCGCCACTTGTCCCGGCGCACGAATCAGCAACTGTTCGCCGCTGCGCTCGATGTAACCGGCGCCGACGTTGGCGTTGTTGCGCTCCAGCGCCGTGACCAGATCGGTGAGGGTCAGCTTGTACGCGGCCAGGCGTTTCGGGTCCGGCGCAATCTGGTATTCCTTGGCGAAGCCGCCGATGGTGTTGATCTCGGCCACGCCCGGCACGTTGCGCAATTGCGGCTTGATGATCCAGTCCTGAATCACCCGCAGATCGGTCGGTGTGTAAGGCGTGCCGTCCTCCTTCAACGCACCTTCCTGCGCCTCGACCGTCCACAGGAAAATCTCGCCGAGACCGGTGGAAATCGGGCCCATGACCGCTTCCGCACCTTCGGGCAATTGCTCCTTGGCGATCTGCAAGCGCTCGTTGACCAATTGGCGGGCGAAGAACAGGTCGGTGCCGTCCTTGAAGATCACCGTGACCTGCGACAGCCCCGAGCGCGACAGCGAACGGGTCTGCTCCAGTGCCGGCAAACCGGCCATGGCGGTTTCAATCGGGAAGGTGATGCGCTGCTCGGTTTCCAGCGGCGAGAACCCGGCGGCGCCGGTGTTGATTTGCACCTGGACGTTGGTGATGTCGGGCACGGCGTCGATCGGCAGTTTTTGATAACTGGCGATGCCGAGGCCGGCCATGAGCAGAACGGCGAGCAGCACGATGATGCGCTGCTCGATGGCAAACTGGATCAGGCGTTCGAACATGGGGACCTTCCAGAATTAATGACTGTGCTCGGCTGAGGCTTTGCCCAGTTCCGACTTGAGGACGAAGCTGCCGGCGCTGGCGACTTGCGCGCCCGCCTCCAGCCCTTGAGTGATTTCCACCTGCCCCGCCGCGCGACTGCCCAACTCCACCGCTTGCGCCTTGAAGCCGTCGTCGGTGCGCACGAACACCGTGGGTTTGTCCTCGACGGTCTGGATCGCGGTTTCCGGCACCGCGACTTGCGCCTGACGGCTGTCGGTGGCCACCAGCGCTGTGACGAACAGCCCCGGACGCCACGAACCCTGCGGGTTTTCCAGAGTGACGCGCACGGTTGCGGTGCGAGTCTGCTCGCCCAGCAGGCTGCCGACATAAGCCACACTGCCGGTGACTTGGGCGTTCAGTTCCGGGGCGCTGACGGTGACTGCTTTGCCCACTTGCACCTTGTTCAAGTCCTTGGGTGACACGCCGAACGTCACCCACACCCGCGACAAGTCCGAGAGCGTGAAAGCCGCCGTGGTTTCATCAACCACCTCCCCCGGCGTCAGGTGTTTTTCCACCACGACACCGTCGAACGGTGCACGCAGTTCATAGCGATTGCCGCCGGTAGCGACCACGCTGCCGCTGAGTACGCTGATTTTTTGCCGGGCGTTGCTGACGGCGATTTCGGCTTCTTCCAACGCTTGGCGCGCCTGAAGGAAATCCTGCTCGGCGGAGATCTTGTCTTGCCACAGCTTTTTCTCGCGCTCGTAAGTCGTGCGCGCCAAGGCCAAACGACGTTGCGCGGCGGCTTGCTCGCTGCGCTGATCGGAGATCTGCTGACTGGCGATCACTGCCAGCAACTGACCCTTTTTCACCGGTTGCCCGAGGTTGACCGTTACCGACTCGACCACGCCCGGCACGCGCGGCACCACGTGGGCGGTGCGGTCTTCGTCAAAGCGCACTTCGCCCGGGAACGGCAGGCCGAGGCTGATGTTCTGCGCCTGTGCCTGGGCCAGTTGAATGCCCGCCGCGGTGATCTGCTCGGCGCTCAACTCGATATGCCCTTCTTCAGCGTGGTCGCCGTCAGCGGCTGCGCCTTCTTCAGCGTGATCGGCATGTTCCGCTGCTTCATCGGCGTGGGCGTCGATGGACGCATTGCCCGGCCACATCGAGCCGATGCCGATGCCTAATGCCAAGGTCGCCGCAGCGACCACAATCAGTTTTTTATCCATGGAAACTCCTCTGCGCCAAACCATCGCGCAGTGATCAAAAAGATTAAATTCAAGGGCTGACGGCGAGGTCGCCGAAGATCCGTTCGATGCGCACACGGGCGTCCGTCGCTTCGCTGACGGCCTGGATGTATTGGCTGCGCGCACTGATCAGCGTGCGCTGGGCGTCGAGCACATCGAGGAAACCGAACTTGCCCATTTCAAAGCCGCGCGTGGCGCTGTCCACCGCACTTTGCGCGGCGGGCAGGATGGTCTGGTTGAACGCGGTGACCTCACCGTTGGCGGTCTGCCATTGCGCCAGTGAAGTCTGGATTTCCGTGCGCAAACGCAGCTCGGTGGCATTGCGCAGGTCGCGCGCCTGATCGCTGCGCCGTGCGGCCGCGAGCACGTTGCCCTGATTGCGGTTGAACAGAGGAATCGGCATCGACAGCCCGACCACGTTGACCCGCTCGCGCTCGGTTTCGCTGTATTGGCTGCCGATGCTCACCGTCAGGTCGGGGATGCGCTGGGACTTTTCCAGGCCCAATGAGGCTTCTCGCTGATCGATCTGTAATTTGGCCAGACGCAGCTCGGCGGTTTCGTTAAGACGATCAAGCAAACGTGTGGGTGGCGGTACGGCGGCGAGGCTTTGCGTGGCGGCTTGCACGTTGACCGAAGTGGGCAACGATGCGCCCATGACCTGCGCCAATTGTTGATAGGCGTTGGCCTGATCGCGTTCGGCGCGGCTCAGTTCCAGGCGCACCTCGGAAAGCTGCACTTGCGCGCGCGTGCCTTCAACGGGCGATGATTTGCCGGCCTCGATCCGCCCTTGCGCCACACGCAAACCGTGCTCGGCCAGTTGCAGCGACTGACGGGACAACTGCAAGCGCTGCTGGGCAGTCTGGGCGCTGTTGAACGCTTGAATCACATCGGCGCGCAATGTGTTGCGCTTGCGTTCAAGCTCGATGCCGGCGGCGTCCTGCGCGCGGCTGGCGACGTCAATGCGCGCGCCGCGTTTGCCACCCAGTTCGATCGGCTGGCTGAGCATCACCGTGGTGGTGCGGGATTCGCGGCGGGTGTCCTCGGCCTCCCATGACACTTCGGGGTTGGGGATCAGGCCAGCCTGTTTGCGGTCACCCTCGGCGATGCCGATTTCCCATTGCGCGGCCGCCAGATCCGGGTTGCCGGCGAATGCCGATTGCAGGGCTTGTTCGAGGGTCAGCGTCGAGGCTTGCGCAAGCCCCGCTGTGGTCAGCCATAAAACGCTGCTGGCCAGTACCCACCTTTTTTTCAGGCGTGATCGCGCCGTCAGTTCTATTAAACCGGGCAATGGAATGCTTCCTTTAATCAAGAATCTTCGATGGCGCCACGGTAGAGTTTTGAACTTATCGACAAGGTGACTGGAAGATTACAAATCCGTTATCCAGGGTTGCAGGAAGTTGTTTTGCACTAGCATGCGAAGTGCGACATTCAATTATGTAATACACGGAAACAAATACACCGAAGTTATCTGCCGAACAGCACTTGCCTGAAACGAGTTCTCATGAAGGATGCCTTATCGCCCTGCGACAGGCTGCCGCAGT
Organism: Pseudomonas sp. LBUM1652; assembly: GCF_059716105.1. Taxonomy (NCBI): domain Bacteria; kingdom Pseudomonadati; phylum Pseudomonadota; class Gammaproteobacteria; order Pseudomonadales; family Pseudomonadaceae; genus Pseudomonas; species Pseudomonas sp. LBUM1652. Next base: position 3,955,308 of record NZ_CP166804.1, read on the forward strand.
GGCTCTATTCAGGGCTTCATCGAGAGGTTTTTCGTTGACTCTGTAGCTACTACAGCCTTTACCTTGCACGCCTGCACGCAGAGAAATCTCTGTAGGAATATTTTTAGTCGTTAATAAAACCCGCCCGGAAGCCCTTACAAAAACAACAACTTTCCCGGCCACCCTTAATTAAATATCCATTAAATAAAAGTGGTGATAGATCATGCGAATCCTTGTCATCGAGGACGAGCTTAAAGCTGCCGAATACTTGCATCAGGGTTTGACCGAAAGTGGTTATATCGTCGACCACGCGGCCACCGGCGCCGATGGACTGCATCTGGCACAACAGCAGGCCTACGACCTGATTATTCTCGATGTGAATCTGCCGGAACTCGACGGCTGGGGCGTGCTGGAACAACTGCGCCGTACCCACGCCACGCGGGTGATGATGCTCACCGCGCGCGGGCGCCTGGCCGACAAGATTCGCGGTCTCGATCTGGGCGCCGACGACTATCTGGTCAAGCCATTCGAGTTCCCCGAGTTGCTGGCACGGGTCCGTACACTGATGCGCCGCAGCGAAAACATCCCGGTGCCGCAGGTGTTGAAAGTCTCTGATCTGGAACTTGATCCCGGGCGCCATCGTGCGTTTCGTGGCGAGCAGCGCATTGACCTGACCACCAAGGAATTCGCCCTGTTGCATCTGTTGATGCGCCAGTCCGGCGAGGTGCTGACCCGCACGCAGATCATCTCGCTGGTGTGGGACATGAATTTCGACTGCGACACCAATGTGGTCGAGGTCTCGATCCGGCGGTTGCGGGCGAAGATCGACGACCCGTTCGACCACAAGTTGATCCACACCCTGCGCGGTGTCGGTTATGTGCTGGAGGCGCGCGAATGAAACCGGCCAGTCTGTCGATGCGCCTGGGTTTGACGGTGAGTATTCTCGGCGCGCTGCTGGTGGTGTTTCTGGCGATCCTGGCGTATTTCGCCCTGACCCATGAGCTCAATGCGCTTTCCAGAGACAGCTTGGAAAAGAAGGTGGAGCAAGTCGAACACAGCCTGTCGCTGTACGCCGATGCTGGTGAGATTCGCTCCAAACCGCATATCTTGCTCGATCAGGTGATGGGCCATGACAACCTCACGTTGACCATTTACGACCGCGCAAATCTGCGTACGCCGCTGCTGAAATCCGGCTCGGGACTGGCCGATCCACGGGTTGAATTGAAAGCCGTTCGGGCGACCACCGAGCAGTTGAGCTACAGCGATAGCACTGATGCTGAAGGCGCAAAGTTTCTGACGGTGTCAAAGCTGATCCGCCTCAAGGATGGCAGCAGCGTACCGGTGTTGCTGTCGATGGATAACGCTCACGATCAGGCCTTGCTCAGCGCCTATCTGCGCTCGACGCTGATTGCCTTGCCGTTGTTGCTGATCTTCATTGGCCTGACTGCCTGGGGCGCGGTGCAGCGCGGGCTGGCGCCAATGCGCGAGTTTCGCAAAGTGGCGGCGATGGTCTCGACTCAGGATCTGGATCATCGGCTTTCAGTGGTGAACATGCCGCAGGAACTCAGCGAACTGGCGCAAGGCATCAACTTCATGCTGCATCGGCTGGATGCCGGGGTGCAGCAGTTGTCGCAGTTCTCGGATGATCTGGCCCATGAGCTGCGCACGCCGATCAACAATCTGATGGGCAAGGCGCAAGTCACACTGTCACGCGAACGCAGCGTGGATGAGTACAAGGATGTGCTGGTCTCCTGCACTGAAGAACTGGAGCGCGTGGCACGGATTGTCTCGGACATGTTGTTCTTGGCGCAGGTCAGTCATCCATCGGCACTGGCACCGTTTGAGTCGGTGGCGCTGGAGGTGGAAGCGTTGAAGGTGGCGGAGATGTTTTCGCTGTCGGCGCAGGACAAGCAGATTCATTTGAACGTGCTCGGCAGTGCGTCGGTGATGGGCGATCGGTTGATGATTCAGCGGGCGATTTCCAATCTGCTGTCCAACGCGCTTCGGCATTGCCCGGCCGGGAAAACCGTGACGCTGCTGATCGAGCAAGGCGCGGCGCAGACGTCACTGCTGGTCAGTAATCCTGGCGCGGGGATCGAGGCGCAACATCTGCCGCATCTGTTTGATCGCTTCTACCGGGTCGACAGCAGCCGCTCGCGTTCGCAGGGCAGTACCGGGTTGGGGTTGGCCATCGTCCGTTCGATCATGGGCCTGCATCAGGGCGTGGCCGACGTTAAGAGTTTGCCCGGTGCGATGACCGTGTTCCGATTGGGTTTTCCTGCGGAGGCGTGAATGGCCCCATCGCTGGCAAGCCAGCTCCCACAGTGATCTACGGTGACTCCGGATTTTGTGAACACCACCGAAACCTGTGGGAGCTGGCTTGCCAGCGATAGCGGTGGGTCAGTCGATAGCAATGTTGAATGCCTGAGCGGAAATCGAGCGTTTTGTGCGATTTTTTACCGAAACGCTCGCGCCCCCGCACAAACTCCGAAAGCTCTCGCTTTAACCTCCGTTTCGTCCTACAGCCAGCCTTGAGTGGATAGCTCTAAGGTGAGTGCCCAGGCAGGTCGAATATCGAAACGAGGCAAATAATGAAACGAGATGTCTTTTGTGAGTTGGTTGGGGGCGTCGATGCTTTGGCAGCCCGGCATCAAACTCATGTCACGCAACTCCCCTATCGGCGAAGCCCCAATGATCAACCCGTCATTTGCACGGAGCATGGGCGTGATTTTGCAGCTCTAAAATATTCTGGCTATATTTGTCCAGAATACAGGAGTGAACTGATGATCATCGTTCCGCTGGCTGAAGCCAAAAACAATTTATCCAAACTCGTTGATGACGCCGCTGCCGGGCAAGTCATCACCATTGCCAAGCATGGTCGGGCGATGGCTCGCCTTGTTCCGGTAGGAAAACCCAGCACGCAGCGCATCGGTGCGATGAAGGGCAAACTGGTGCTGCCCCAGGATTTCGATTCACCAATACCCGATGACATGCTGGATGCCTTTGAAGGCACTCAAGCATGAGGCTGCTGCTCGACACGCACATTCTGCTCTGGACACTCACTGATGACGCCAGACTGTCCGGCAAAGCCAGAAAGCTGATTGAAAACGCTGCCGATATCTACATCAGTGCCGCCACCTTCTGGGAGATGGCTATCAAGGTTGGACTCGGAAAACTGAACGTTGATCTGGAAGAAATCCGCCAATATTGCCTCGATAGCGGATTTATCGAACTGCCGGTGACCTCCGAACATGCCATTGCTGTTAAGGATCTTGAGCACCACCACCGAGATCCTTTTGATCGCCTCATCGTGGCAACCGCAATGACCGAACCGATGAAACTGCTTACGGCTGATCCATTGGTTGCTCAGTACACAGATTTGGCTGTCCTGGTTTAACCCAATGCTCCCACAATGATCTGCGGTGACTTCGGATTTTGTGAACGACACAACACCTGTCGGAGTGAGCCTGCTCGCGATGACGGTAAATCAGCCACAAAAGAAAACGGCACCTTGCGGTGCCGTTCTCTTTTCACAGTTCAGCCTTTACTTGCGAGCATCCGCCCACGATTTCAGCAGTTCGTTGTAGCTCACGGTCTCGCCCTTCGGCTTCTCGTTAGCCAGTTTCGGTTTCGGCGCGCCTGGCTGATCAAACCAGTATTGCGCGTCGCGTTCCGGGTTCATTTTCGGTGCGCAAGTGGCTTGGGCCTTGGAGCGTTCGAGGCGGGTCATGATCGCGTCCTGATCTTTCGCCAACCCATCCAGCGCCTGCTGCGGAGTTTTCTCGCCGCTGGCCGCTTCGGCGATGTGGCTCCACCACAATTGCGCCAGACGCGGATAGTCCGGCACGTTGGTCCCGGTCGGGGTCCATTGCACGCGGGCCGGGCTGCGATAGAACTCGACCAGACCGCCAAGTTTCGGCGCCAGGTCAGTCATCGCTTGCGAGTTGATGTCCGACTCACGAATCGGCGTCAGGCCGACGATGGTTTTCTTCAGCGACACGGTTTTGGAAGTCACGAACTGCGCGTACAGCCACGCCGCGAGCTTCTGTTTCTCAGGCGTGGATTTCATGAACGTCCACGAACCCACGTCCTGATAACCGAGCTTCATGCCCTCTTCCCAATACGGCCCACGCGGTGACGGTGCCATGCGCCATTTCGGCGTGCCGTCGGCGTTGACCACCGGCAAGCCCGGTTTGGTCATGTCGGCGGTGAACGCGGTGTACCAGAAAATCTGCTGGGCGATGTTGCCCTGCGATGGCACCGGCCCCGACTCGGAGAAGGTCATGCCCGCCGCTTCAGGTGGCGCGTAGGCCTTGAGCCAGTCGACGTATTTGGTCGTGGCAAACACTGCCGCCGGGCCGTTAGTGTCGCCGCCACGGGTCACGCTGGAGCCGACCGGGTGGCAATCCTCGACACGAATCCCCCACTCGTCCACCGGCAGACCATTAGGCAGGCCCTTGTCGCCGCCACCGGCCATGGAGAACCAGGCATCGGTGAAACGCCAGCCCAGCGACGGGTCTTTCTTGCCGTAGTCCATGTGCCCGTAAACACGTTTGCCGTCGATTTCCTTGACGTCTTCGCTGAAGAATTTGGCGATGTCTTCATAGGCTGACCAGTTCACCGGTACGCCCAATTCATAGCCGTACTTTTCCTTGAACTTGGCTTTCAGGTCGGCACGCTCGAACCAGTCGGCGCGGAACCAGTACAGGTTGGCGAACTGCTGGTCGGGCAGTTGATAGATCTTGCCGTCCGGCGCAGTGGTGAACGAGATGCCGATGAAGTCCTTGAGGTCGAGGGTCGGCGAGGTGAAGTTCTTGCCTTCGTTGGCCATCAGATCAGTGATCGATTCGGTCTTGCCGTAGCGGAAGTGCGTACCGATCAGGTCCGAGTCGTTGACCCAGCCGTCATAGATATTCTTGTCGGACTGCATCACCGTCTGCATTTTTTCCACCACGTCGCCTTCTTGCAGCAAGTCGTGGGTGAGCTTGATCCCGGTGATTTCGCTGAAGGCCTTGGCCAGCACCTTGGACTCGTATTCGTGAGTGGTCAGGGTTTCCGAAACCACCTTGATGTTCATCCCGCGAAACGGCTCGGCGGCCTTGATGAACCACTTCAATTCTTCCAACTGCTGTTCAGCCGTCAGGGTCGACGGTTTGAATTCGCTGCCGATCCACTTTTTCGCGGCGTCTTCGTAGGCATCGGCCCAGGCAGACGCGCTCAAACCGCTGAGTGCCAGCATGGCTGCCAATGAAATGCTATGTCGCAGCTTATTGTTTTTGTCGAACATAGAGACCTCCTGTTTAAGTTGTGGAGCTGACTTTTTACACAAGCCCGCCGAGCGAACGTTGTAAAGAACCTAGCCCCAACGCATCACAGCCAACAGCCACACCAGGGACAACGCGGACGCGACCCAGATGCTCCAGTCGGTGGCGCCGATTACCAGCAGATGCAGGTAGGCGCTGCCGAGAAGACCGATAAACAAACGATCGCCACGGGTGGTGGCAATCGGCAGAAAACCTCGCCGCAGGATGCTCGGCGAGCGCAGCTCCCACGTCGTCATCCCCGCCAGGATCAGGCCAATGACGATAAAGAATGCGGCTGTGGGTGTCGTCCAACTCATCCATTCCATCATCAGCTCCTCAGACCCGACCGAGGGCAAAGCCCTTGGCCACGTGGTTGCGAACAAACCAGATCACCAGCATGCCCGGCAGGATGGTCAACACCCCCGCCGCTGCCAGCACGCCCCAATCGATACCCGAAGCCGAGACGGTGCGGGTCATCACGGCGGCAATCGGCTTGGCGTTTACCGAGGTCAACGTGCGCGCCAGCAGCAATTCGACCCAGGAAAACATGAAGCAGAAAAACGCCGTGACGCCGATGCCGGAGCCGATCAACGGGATGAAAATCTTCACGAAAAACTTGGGGAAACTGTAGCCATCAATGTAGGCGGTTTCGTCGATTTCCTTCGGCACGCCAGACATGAAGCCCTCCAGAATCCACACCGCCAACGGCACGTTGAACAGGCAGTGCGCCAGTGCCACGGCGATGTGCGTGTCAAACAAGCCAATCGACGAATACAACTGAAAGAACGGCAGCAGGAACACCGCCGGCGGCGCCATGCGGTTGGTCAGTAGCCAGAAGAACAGGTGCTTGTCGCCGAGAAAACGATAGCGCGAAAACGCATACGCCGCCGGCAACGCCACACTCAGGGAAATCACCGTGTTCAGGCTGACGTAGTACAGCGAGTTCAGATAACCGGTGTACCAGCTCGGATCAGTGAAGATCACCTTGTAGTTCGCCAGCGTGAAGTCCTGTGGGAAAAGCGTCAGGCCGCCGAGGATTTCAGTGTTGCTCTTGAAGGACATGTTCAGCAGCCAGTAGATCGGCACCAGCAGGAACAGGATGTAGACCAGCAACGGGATCAGCTTTCTCTTGCTCATGGCCGGGCCTCAGCGGTTGGCGTCGGAGTGCGTCATGGCGGTGTAGAATAGCCAGGACACCAACAGGATGATCAGAAAGTACACCAGCGAAAACGCCGCTGCCGGACCCAGGTCGAATTGCCCTACGGCCATTTGCGTCAACGTCTGACTCAAGAAGGTCGTGGCATTACCCGGCCCGCCGCCGGTGAGCACGAACGGCTCGGTGTAAATCATGAAACTGTCCATAAACCGCAACATCACCGCGATCAGCAGCACGCTTTTCAACTTGGGCAACTGGATGTGGCGGAACACAGCCCAGGCCGAGGCCCGGTCGATCCGCGCGGCCTGGTAATACACGTCGGGAATCGCCCGCAACCCGGAGAAACACAACAGCGCCACCAGCGAAGTCCAGTGCCAGACGTCCATCACCAGCACCGTGACCCAGGCGTCCATGGTGTTGGCCGCATAGTTGTAGCTGATGCCCATGGCGTTGAGGCTCGAACCGAGCAAGCCGATATCGGCACGGCCAAAGATCTGCCAAATGGTGCCTACCACGTTCCATGGAATCAGCAGCGGAATCGCCAGAATGATCAGCACCAGTGACGACCAGCGGCCCTTGGTCGGCATGGTCAGGGCGACGGCGATGCCCAGCGGGATTTCGATCAACAAGACGCAGGCCGAGTAGATGAACTGGCGCAGCAGCGAGTCGTGCAAACGCGGATCGAGCAGCACTTGCTTGTACCAGTCGGCACCGACGAAGTAGCGGCTGGACTGGTCGAAGATGTCCTGCACCGAATAGTTGACCACGGTCATCATCGGGATTACCGCACTGAACGCCACCAGCAGAAACACCGGCAACACCAGCCACCAGGCCTTGTTGTTCTGCACCTTGTTCATGGCTGCACCTCGTTTTCTTCTGGGGCTTCAAGCAGAAACTCGTCGGCATAGACCATCAGCCATTGCGCCGGAAAACTGATGTACGCGGTGCCCTGCGGCACTGGTTTGTCTTCGGCCAGGCGCACTTTCAGCGGCGCACCGTCGAGGTCCAGGGTCATGATCTTGTAGGTACCGAGGTCTTCGACGTGTACGACCCTGGCCTGCATCGCGTCGTCAAACGGCTCGTCCCACACATGAATGAATTCCGGGCGAATGCCGACCTTCAGATTTTTCCACTGGCCGTGTTCGATATGGCGCTGCAAGGCGTCGGACAACGGCAGGTGGGTCGAGGCGAAACCGACGCCGCCGGGTTGCGGCTGCACCTCGATCAGGTTCATGCCGGGGCTGCCGATGAAGTAGCCGACAAAGGTGTGGCTCGGCCGTTCGAACAACTCCCGTGGCGTACCGAACTGGACGATCTGGCCGCCGTACATCACCGCGATTTTGTCGGCGAAAGTCGAGGCTTCCAGTTGATCGTGGGTCACGTAGACCATGGTGATGTTGAACTGCTCGTGGATCTGCTTGAGCTTGCGCCGCAGTTTCCACTTCAGGTGCGGGTCGATCACCGTCAGCGGTTCATCGAAGAGGATCGCCGAGACGTCGTCACGCACCAGCCCACGGCCCATGGATACTTTCTGTTTTTCGTCGGCGGTGAGGTTGCGGGCCTTTTTGCTCAGCAGGCTTTGCAGATCGAGCACCTCGGCAATTTCCTGCACCTTGCTGTGTACTTTCGCCTCGGCCATGCCCTGATTGCGCAGGGGAAACGCGAGGTTATCGAACACGGTCATGGTGTCGTAAACCACCGGAAACTGGAAAACCTGAGCGATGTTGCGCTTCTCCGGGGTCAGGTCGTTGACTGCTTTGCCGTCGAACAACACATGACCCTGCGAGGGGCTGAGCAGGCCGGAAATGATGTTGAGCAAGGTCGACTTGCCGCAACCCGACGGCCCGAGCAACGCATAGGCACCGCCCTGCTCCCAGACGTGATCCATCTCGCGAATCGCATAATCCTCCGCGCCGCTGGGGGTTTTACTGTAGCTGTGGGCGAGGTGTTGCAAACGGATTTCGGCCATCAGGCAACCCTCGCGACACGCAGGCCCGGTGCTTGCACCAGACGGCCCTGCGCATCGAAAACGAACAGTTTATGGGTCGGGATATAGATGCGGATCGGCGCATCGACGTCGTATTCGTGAACGCCGGGCAGGTGCAGCACCAGCAGAAAATGCTCGTTGCGCACGTGCAGGAAGGTTTCCGAACCGCTGATCTCGGCGACTTCGACGGTCACTGCCAATTCCAGATCGTCGTCGTTGCTTGGCACCAGCGAGATATGGCTGGGGCGCACGCCGAAGCGGAACTCGCCCTCGCCCACCGGGCGCAGATCGACGTTCAACGGGAAGTGTACGAAGTTGGCGAAGCTGACTTCGTTGCCGGCAATTCGCCCCGGCATCAGGTTGATCGGCGGCTCGGAGAACAACTCCGCCGCCAGCACGGTTTGCGGCTGGTGGTAAACCGAGGTCGAAGGGCCGCTCTGAATCACCCGACCTTCATGAAGAATCGTGGTAGTGCCGCCCAGCGCCAGCGCTTCGTTGGGCTCGGTGGTGGCGTAGATCGCAATGGTGTGGCGCAGCTTGAACAGCTCGCGCATTTCCTGACGCAGTTCTTCGCGCAGTTTGTAGTCGAGGTTGACCAGCGGCTCATCGAACAGAATCAGCTCGGCATCCTTGACCAGCGCCCGGGCCATGGCCGTGCGTTGCTGCTGTCCGCCGGAGAGTTCCAGCGGATAGCGCTGCAGAAACTTCTCGATGCGCAGCATCTTCGCCGTTTCCTGCACCTTGCTGTGGATGATCTCTTTCGACACACCAGCCTGCCGTAGCGGCGAGGCGATGTTCTCGAAGACGGTCATGGTCGGATAGTTGATGAACTGCTGATAGACCATCGACACGTTGCGCAAACGCACCGGTCGTTGGGTGACGTCGACGCCGTTCATCAGGATGCGGCCGCTGTCGGGCTTGTCCAGCCCTGCCATCAGGCGCATCAGGCTGGTCTTGCCGGACAGGGTGCGCCCGAGCAAAACGTTGAAGGAACCGGGTTCGAATTTCAGGCACGCATCGTCTATCCAGATCTGGCCTTCGACGGTACGGCAGACGTGCTCCAGGGTGAGTGACATGGCTCGGCCTTTTTATTATTGGAGTCAAGCGACCTGTGCACTGGAGCGACTTTCGTGCCAAAAATGGCAAGTGATTGATTTGTCGTGAAAAACGTTGAAAACGCGGCTAAACGGCGTTCAGAGCTGAACACATTTGAACAGTTGGGCGATTGACAATGAACAATAGTGAACAACACTCTATGAACGCTTTCGCGACCCGATTCCCTGTAGGAGCTGCCGAAGGCTGCGATCTCTTGATGTTGTTTTTTAACGATCAAAATCAAAAGATCGCAGCCTTCGGCAGCTCCTACAGGGGGCCTTATAACAATAATAAGAATGCCCTTCAGAGGCTGACCGCCATGGCCGCACCTGCCCCGCCGCTGTCCCACGACGCGATCATCCAGAGTTCCTGGCAACGTTGCCGTGCGTTCGGTCTCGATCACCAAAGTACCCCGGCCTTCGACCAATTGCCCGCCGCCGGCATTGCGCAATTGCTCGACAGCCAGCACTCGCTGGTGCAGACCACCCATCAGGAGGTGCTGCCCTACTACGAGAACATCCTCAGTAATTCCAATTGCCTGATCATGCTCGCCGACCATCAGGGCCAGGTGCTGACTTCGTGGGGCACGCAACGGTTTATCGAGCCGAACCTGGCGCGGGGCTTTCAGCCCGGCGCGAGCTGGATGGAGCGCTGCAGCGGCACCAATGCGATCGGCACTGCACTGGCCTGTGAGCAGGCGGTACACATTGAACACGACGAGCATTTCCTCAAGGCCAACCGCTTCATGACCGGTTCCGCCGCACCGATTTTCGACGCCGAGCGCAAAGTCATCGCGGTGCTCGATGTGTCCAGTGACAGCTACCTGCCGCCCTCCCACACCTTGGGCATGGTCAAGATGATGAGCCAGACCGTGGAGAACCGACTGATCCTCAACCTGTTCCACGGCCAGCACTTTCAACTGACCTTCAACACCGGTTTGAACAACCTCGACAGCCAATGGGCCGGCTTGCTGATTTTCGATGAGAGCGGTCAGGTGCTGTCGGCCAATCGCCGGGCGGACAATCTGTTGGGCGTGCGCTTGTCGCAGGTCAGCGTTGAAAGCCTGTTCAAGGTGTCGCTGCTGGAGTTGATCAATCAGCCGGACGGTTTGCCGTTCGCCTTGCAGACCTCCGGACGTAACCGCTTTCAGTGCTTGCTGAAGCGGCCGAAACAGGCACCGATTCAGGCGCGGGTGTTTGCGACTGAACCTAAACCCGTCGTTTCAACGACGATCAGTCTCAACACTCTGCACTTTGGCGACAGCCGCGTTGAAAAAGCCGTGCGCCAGGCTGAGCGTCTGCTGGAAAAAGACATTCCGTTGCTGATCCACGGCGAAACCGGGGTCGGCAAAGAGGTGTTCGTCAAAGCCTTGCATCAGGCCAGTTCGCGCAGCAAACAGGCTTTCATCGCCGTCAACTGTGCGGCGATCCCCGCTGAACTGGTGGAGTCCGAACTGTTCGGTTACGAGAAAGGCGCGTTCACCGGTGCTAATCAGAAAGGCAGCATCGGCCTGATTCGCAAGGCCGACAAAGGCACGCTGTTCCTAGATGAAATCGGCGACATGCCGTTGCCGACCCAGGCGCGGTTGTTGCGGGTTTTGCAGGAGCGCTGTGTGCAACCGGTGGGCAGCAGCGAGTTGTTCCCGGTGGATCTGCGGATCATCTCGGCGACCAACCGCTCGCTGCGGGAACAGGTGCAATTGGGGCGGTTTCGTGAGGATTTGTATTACCGCATCGGTGGGCTGACATTGGAGCTACCACCGTTACGCGAGCGCAGTGACAAAGAGGCATTGTTCAAACGGCTGTGGGAACAGCATCGCGAGCCGACGCAGTGGGCGGGTTTGAGCCGCGAAGTGTTGGAACTGTTCGACAAGCATCCGTGGCCGGGGAATTTGCGTCAGGTCAGCAGCGTGATGCAGGTGGCACTGGCCATGGCTGAGGAGCAACCGGTGCGGCCGGAGCATTTGCCGGATGATTTTTTTGTCGATCTGGAGATGGAGCCGGTTGAGAGCGCGCAGCCACTGGGGTTGGATTTGAATGACGTTGAAGCGCTGAACCGGGAGTTGAAGGCTGCGGGGGGGAATATTTCGCACTTGGCGCGGCGGTTGGGGGTTAGTCGCAATACGCTTTACAAGCGGTTGCGGCAGATGGGGGATTGAGAGGATGGCCCTTGCCCCTCACCCCAGCCCTCTCCCCTTGGGAGAGGGGGCTGACCGAGGTGTCTGGCGTGGTACATCGACCTGAAAAATCGTGTCGATTATGGATTCAGTACACCTCGTTCAGGTCGGCGTATCTCTTGAGCATCCCCCAAACAGTCCCCTCTCCTGGGGGAGAGGGTTAGGGTGAGGGCGAAAAGGCCGGCTCAACATGCGTAGCAGAAGCAGCACCCAATGTACGCAGTCCAACCAGCACAACCACCATCATCATCACCCCGGCACCAATCGCCACGCCGAACCCTGCTCGCGCGCCGAACGCATCAATCACCAACCCCGCCAGCATGCCTCCCAGCGCTACGCCGATGCTGATGCCAGTGGTCATCCACGTCAGCCCTTCTGTCATCCTGGACGCAGGGATGATGATCGTCCCCAGCTTCATGACCACGACCATCGTTGGCGCAAACGATATGCCAGCGATAAACAGCATCACTGACAGGACATAAACATCTGTTGAGAAAACCGGCAGTACGCCGGTAACGGCCGTGACCAAAATGCCGATGAAGAACTGTTTTTCGATCGGCAGGGAAACCCGCATTGCACCGAAGGTCAGGCCCGCCACCAGAGAGCCGAGCGCATAGGCGGCGAGGATGAACGTGGCGGACGCTGGCCAGCCTTGTGCATTGGCGAACGCCACAACGGCGACATCGATTGCTCCGCCAATGACCCCCATCGCCAACAGCGCCAGCACGATGGTGCGAACGCCGGGAATCAGCAAGGTGGAACCGGTGTGGCTCTTGTGGCCCAAGACCACTTTCGGTTCGGTCTGGCGCTGCAACAGAAACGCCGTCACCCCGATGGCCAGCAGCGCCACAGCGACAAGCGGCCCGGCTTCGGCGAAAAAGCTCACGCTCAAACCGATCGCCAGTGGCGGACCGATGATGTAAGCCAGTTCGGTCAGCACCGTATCCAGGGAGAACGCCGTATGCAGCTGAGGCTTGCCACGGAACAACTGCGTCCAGCGTGCCCGGATCATGGACGGCATGCTCGGCATCGTCCCCGCCAGTGCAGCGAGCACAAAAAACAATGCGGCGGGAGCCCTCATGTAGACGGCGAAGATCAGCGCCAGCAACATCACAACGCTGAAAGCCGTGACGATGGGCAGCACTCGACTCTGACCATGCCGATCAACGAGTTTCGAGATGCGCGGGCCGAGCAGTGCATTGGCCAGGGTAAACGTACCGGCGACTGCGCCGGCCAGCCAGTACAAGCCTGTTTGCTGTACCAACATGGTGATGATGCCAATGCCGATCATTGCCTGCGGTAATCGGGCAATAGAGCTCGCGAGCACTAACCCGGTGGCGCCTGGGGTTGTCAGCAGTTCGCGATAGTGATTAGCCATGATTTCTCCCTCTATTCGTCGCTGAGCAGCATCCCGCTGCCGCGTCAGACATCAAGACCTAGGCGGACACCAAAAGCAACAGCAAAAAGATCCCCTCACCCCAGCCCTCTCCCGGAGGGAGAGGGAGCCGACCGAGGTGTCTGGCGTTGTACATCGACCTGAGAGATTGCGTGGATTATGGATTCGGAGAAAACCTTTCAGGTCGGCGTATTTCTTGAATATCCCCCATTCAGTCCCCCTCTCCCTCCGGGAGAGGGTTAGGGTGAGGGGCTCTTCTTCGCAGCCAAACAAAAACCCGCACCAGGCGGGTTTTGTTTTAAAGCAGATCAGACGATCAGTCAGCCAGACGCCAGGTCGTGCCGCCCTTGCCATCTTCCAGCACCACGCCCATGGCGGTGAGCTGGTCGCGGATGCGGTCGGACTCAGCCCAGTCCTTACCGGCCCGTGCCGCCAGACGCGCCGCAATCAGCGCATCGACTTCAGCCGCATCGACACGCCCTTCAGCGCCCGCCTGCAAGAAATCATCGGCTTCCAATTGCAACACGCCCAGCACACTGGCCAGTTCTTTCAGACGCGCCGCCAGACCGGCCGCTGCATTGAGATCGCTCTCACGCAGACGGTTGATCTCACGCACCATCTCGAACAGCACCGCGCAGGCTTCCGGCGTACCGAAGTCGTCGTTCATCACCGAGGTGAAACGCTCGACGAACGCTTCGCCGCCGGCCGGCGCCACAGTCGGCAGGCCTTTCAACGCGTGGTAGAAACGCTCGAGGGCGCCTTTGGCGTCCTTGAGGTTGTCTTCCGAGTAGTTGATCGCGCTGCGGTAGTGGCTCGACACCAGCAGGTAACGCACGACTTCCGGGTGGTACTTGTCGAGCACGTCGCGAATGGTGAAGAAGTTGTTCAAAGACTTGGACATCTTCTCGCCATTGATGCGAATCATGCCGCAATGCATCCACGCGTTGGCGTAGGTCTTGCCGGTGGCCGCTTCGCTCTGGGCGATTTCGTTTTCGTGGTGCGGGAATTCCAGATCGCTGCCGCCGCCATGAATGTCGAACGTCTCACCGAGGCAGCAGGTGGACATCACCGAGCACTCGATGTGCCAGCCCGGACGCCCGGCGCCCCACGGCGATTCCCAGCTCGGCTCGCCCGGCTTGACGCCTTTCCACAGCACGAAGTCCAGCGGATCTTCCTTGGCTTCGTCGACCTCGATCCGCGCACCGATGCGCAGGTCTTCGATCTTCTTGCGCGACAGCTTGCCGTAGCCCATGAACTTGCCGACGCGATAGTACACGTCGCCATTGCCCGGGGCGTAGGCGTAGCCCTTGTCGATCAGGGTCTGGATCATCGCGTGCATGCCCGGAATGTGATCCGTGGCGCGCGGCTCCATGTCCGGCTTCTTGATGTTCAGGCGCGCTTCGTCTTCGTGCATCGCCGCGATCATGCGCTCGGTCAACGCTTCGAACGATTCGCCGTTCTCGTTGGCCCGGTTGATGATCTTGTCGTCGATGTCGGTGATGTTACGCACGTAGGTCAGGTTGTAACCGCTGAACCGCAACCAGCGGGTCACCAGGTCGAACGCGACCATGCTGCGGCCGTGGCCCAGGTGGCAGTAGTCGTACACGGTCATCCCGCAGACGTACATGCGCACGTTGTTGCCATCGAGCGGCTTGAAGACTTCTTTGCTCTTGGTGAGCGTGTTGTAGATCGTCAGCACTTTAATTTCCTTGACGCTGAATCACTGGCCCCACGAATCACGCAGGGTCACGGTACGGTTGAATACCGGCTGACCTGGTTTCGAGTCCTTGATGTCCGCGACGAAGTAGCCTTCGCGCTCAAACTGGAAACGGTCTTCCGGCTGTGCATTGCCAAGCGATGGCTCAGCACGACAACCGGTCAGCACTTGCAGTGAGTCAGGGTTGATGTTGTCGAGGAAACTGGCGCTGTCTTCGGCCTTCTCAGGGTTGGCCGAACGGAACAGGCGATCGTACAGACGCACTTCGCACTCGACGCTGGCAGCGGCCGGCACCCAGTGAACCACGCCTTTGACCTTGCGGCCTTCAGGGTTCTTGCCGAGGGTTTCCGGGTCGTAGGAGCAACGCAGTTCGACGATGTTGCCGTCGGCGTCCTTGATCGCTTCGTCGGCACGGATCACGTAGCTGCCGCGCAGACGCACTTCACCGCCCGATTCCAGGCGCTTGTAGCCCTTCGGCGGCTCTTCCATGAAGTCTTCACGGTCGATGTAGATTTCCCGGGCGAATGGCAGAGCGCGCACGCCCATGTCTTCTTTCGGGTGGCGCGGCAGTTCGAGGTTCTCGACCTGGCCTTCCGGGTAGTTGGTGATCACGACTTTCAGCGGACGCAGCACGCACATGGCGCGCGGGGCGCTGTGGTCGAGGTCGTCTCGGATGCTGAATTCGAGCATGCCGAAGTCAACCACGCCGTCGGAACGGTTGGTGCCGATCATGTCGCAGAAGTTGCGGATCGATTTCGGCGTGTAGCCACGGCGGCGGAAGCCCGACAGCGTGGACATGCGCGGATCGTCCCAGCCATTGACGTGCTTTTCATCGACCAGTTGTTTCAGCTTGCGCTTGCTGGTGATGGTGTAGTTCAGGTTCAGGCGGCTGAACTCGTACTGACGCGGGTGCGCCGGCACTGGCAAGGCGTCGAGGAACCACTCGTACAGCGGACGATGGCTTTCGAATTCCAGGGTGCAGATGGAGTGGGTGATGCCTTCGATGGCGTCCGACTGACCGTGGGTGAAGTCGTAGTTCGGGTAGATGCACCACTTGTCACCGGTCTGATGGTGATGAGCGTGGCGGATGCGGTACATGATCGGGTCGCGCAGGTTCATGTTCGGCGAGGCCATGTCGATCTTGGCGCGCAGCACACGGGCGCCGTCCGGGAACTCACCGGCGCGCATGCGGGCGAACCAGTCGAGGTTCTCTTCAACCGAACGGTCGCGGAACGGGCTGTTCTTGCCCGGTTCGGTCAGGCTGCCACGGTATTCCTTGGCTTGCTCAGGGGTCAGGTCGTCAACGTAGGCCTTGCCAGCCTTGATCAACTCGACCGCCCAGTCGTGCAACTGGTCGAAATACTGCGAGGCGTAGCGCACTTCGCCGGACCATTCGAAGCCCAGCCATTTGACGTCGCTTTCGATCGCGTCGATGTATTCCTGGTCTTCCTTGGCCGGGTTGGTGTCGTCAAAACGCAGGTGCGTAACGCCGCCGAACTCCTGGGCCAGGCCGAAGTTCACGCAGATCGATTTGGCGTGGCCGATGTGCAGGTAGCCGTTGGGCTCAGGCGGGAAACGGGTGACGATCTGAGTGTGCTTGCCCGAGTCCAGGTCTGCCTGGATGATCGGCCGCAGGAAGTTGACCGGCACGGCGGGGCCGGACTTGGCATTCGAGGTAGGGTCGACAGTGGGCTTGCTCATAGGATCCTTGACTTACATGTGCGCGGCCGCAGAGAGGGGCCAGACAAAACAAAGCCGCTATCATAGCCGATGCTGTCAAGGGGCTGACAGAGCAGGCCCTATAAAGGAACGCATTTAATCGCCGGGAATTGAAAAACAGCCTCGAAATTCGCGCCTGTCACGCTAAACTGCGCACCTTGGCCAAAGCAGGCTGAACCGGTTTTGGGGCTCAATGTCCGATAACCACGAATTCCTTATGAAGAGTAATGACCATGACTCAAGTCAAACTGACCACCAACCATGGCGACATCGTCATCGAACTGAATGCTGAAAAGGCGCCGACCACCGTCGCCAACTTCATCGAGTACGTTAACGCCGGTCACTACGAAAACACTGTTTTCCACCGTGTAATCGGTAACTTCATGATCCAGGGCGGCGGTTTTGAGCCAGGCATGAAGGAAAAGAAAGACAAGCGTCCAAGCATCCAGAACGAAGCTGACAACGGTCTTTCCAACGACAAGTACACCGTTGCCATGGCGCGCACCATGGAGCCGCATTCGGCTTCCGCGCAGTTCTTCATCAACGTGGCTGACAACAGCTTCCTGAACCACAGCGCCAAGACCACCCAAGGCTGGGGCTACGCCGTGTTCGGTAAAGTGACCGCCGGTACCGACGTTGTCGACAAGATCAAAGGTGTTTCGACCACTTCCAAGGCCGGCCACCAGGACGTACCAGCAGACGACGTGATCATCGAGAAAGCCGAGATCATCGAAGCGTGATATTGCTGATTTCAGACTTGCATCTGGAAGAGGAGCGCCCGGACATAACCCGGGCGTTTCTGGATTTGCTCGCCGGACGCGCCCGCTCGGCTAGTGCGTTGTACATTCTGGGCGACTTCTTCGAGGCGTGGATTGGCGACGATGCCATGACGCCCTTCCAGCGCTCCATCTGCCAGGCCCTGCGCGAATTGAGCGACAGCGGCACGGCCATCTTTCTGATGCACGGCAATCGCGACTTCATGCTCGGCAAGGCCTTCTGCAAACAGGCCGGCTGCACGCTGTTGAAGGACCCGAGTGTCGTGCAGTTTTACGGCGAACCGGTGCTATTGATGCACGGCGACAGCCTCTGCACCCGCGACGCCGGCTATATGAAGCTGCGTCGTTACCTGCGCAACCCGATCACCCTGTTTATCCTGCGGAACCTGCCTTTAAGCACCCGCCACAAACTGGCGCGCAAGCTGCGCAGCGAAAGCCGGGCGCAGGTGCGGATGAAGGCCAATGACATTGTCGATGTCACGCCGCAAGAGATTCCGCGGATCATGCAGGCATTTGGCGTGAAAACCCTGATTCACGGGCACACCCATCGCCCGGCGATCCATAAGCTGCAGCTCGGTGAGCAAGCGGCGAAGCGGATTGTGCTGGGGGATTGGGATCGTCAAGGGTGGGCGTTGCAGGTGGATGAGAACGGCTATGCGTTAGCGCCATTCGACTTCGCCCCGCCGCTGGCTTTGCCGCACGGCTGAAGATCGCTACCCCCTCACCCCAGCCCTCTCCCCCAGGGGGCGCGAGGGGGAAAGGGAGCCGATCTCTGTGCTTTTCAAAACCTGAGTTCGACTGAAGTCTGTCAGGTCGATGTATCCCGAACATCCACCACGGTCAGTCCCCTCTCCCTCCGGGAGAGTGTTAGGGTGAGGGGCTTTTGACCTTAATGCCCGGAAGCAGCCGGCCCTGCCTTGGCAGCAAACGGCGGCTTCGCCAGCCACACAATCAGAATCAACCCCATGAAGCCCCAACCCAGCAGCGTGAAGTAATCCACGGTGGAGAGCATGTACGCCTGGCTGGTGAGGATCTGATCCATCTGCGCATAAGCCGAATGACTCGCCCCGCCCAGTTGATTCAACGTCTCGCGCGTCGCCGGCTCATACGTACTGATGCTTTCACTCATATACGCATGATGCTGATCAGCACGGCGAATCCAGATCCACGTGGTCAGCGACGCGGCAAAGCTGCCGCCCAGTGTCCGCAGGAAGGTCGCCAGGCCCGCACCGTCGGCAATCTGGCTCGGCGGCAAGTCCGACATCAGAATGCTCAAGGTCGGCATGAAGAACAGCGCCACACCAATGCCCATGAACAGTTGCACCAGAGCGATGTGCTGGAAGTCCACTTCATTGGTGAACCCGGCGCGCATGAAGCAGCTCAGGCCAATCGCCAGAAACGCCAGCCCGGCGAGCAAGCGCAGGTCGAACTTGTTCGCGTACTTGCCGACAAACGGCGACAGCAGCACCGGCAGAATGCCGATCGGCGCCACGGCCAGACCCGCCCAGGTCGCGGTGTAACCCATCTGCGTTTGCAGCCACTGCGGCAGGATCAGGTTGATGCCGAAGAACCCGGCGTAACCCAACACCAGCACAATCGTGCCGATACGGAAGTTACGGTGCGCGAACAGCCGCAGATTCACCACCGGATGCTGGTCAGTCATTTCCCAGATGACGAACACCGCCAGGGCAATCACCGAAATCGCTGCGCCGATGATGATGAAGTTCGATTCGAACCAGTCCAGGTCATTGCCTTTGTCGAGGATCACCTGCAAGGCACCGACGCCGATGATCAGCGAGATCAGCCCAACGTAATCCATCGGCTGACGACTGGTCACCACCGGCCGCTTGGCCAGTTGCGAACGCACCACCATCACCGCAAAGATCCCGATCGGCACGTTGATGAAAAAGATCCACGGCCAGCTGTAGCTGTCGGTGATCCAGCCACCGAGAATCGGCCCGGCAATTGGTGCGACCACCGTGACCATCGCCAGCAACGCCAAAGCCATCCCCCGTTTCGCGGGGGGATAAACGGCGATCAACAGGGTTTGTGTCATCGGGTACAGCGGCCCGGCCACCAGGCCTTGCAGCACGCGGAAGCCGATCAACTCGGGCATCGACGTCGAGATACCGCAGAGAAACGAGGCCAGCACAAACAGAATGGTGGCCCAGAGAAACAGCTTCACCTCACCGAAACGCCGACTGAGCCAACCGGTCAGCGGCAGCGCAATGGCGTTGCTCACGGCAAACGAGGTGATCACCCAGGTGCCCTGCTCCGAACTCACCCCCAGGTTGCCGGAAATGGTCGGCAATGCCACGTTGGCGATGGTGGTGTCGAGCACTTGCATGAAGGTCGCCAGCGACAGGCCGATGGTGCTGAGCAACAGGCTGGGCGGCGTGAAAGAGGCGTTATTGCTCATTGTGAATCCTTTGGAACAAAGTTGACGCTGCGTCTGTTACAGACACAGCAGCCCTTGTGGGAACACGCTTTTGTGATGAGGGAGCTTTTGTGGCGAGGGGATTTATCCCCGATGGGTCGCGAAGCGGCCCCTCTTTTGGTCCTAAAAAGACGGGCCTGCTTCGCAGTCCATCGGGGATAAATCCCCTCGCCACAGATGCATCTTTTCTCTACAGAAGAATCCCTTCTTCCCAGATGAATCTCTTCACCACAAAGACTGCTCCCACAGGGTCAGTGGTGAATCAGCGTTGCGCGGTTTTGCTGGCCGCAGCGCTGTTGTCGTGGATCAGCTGAGCGATCATCGCGTCGGCTTCGGCCAGTTGACGGTCGTAGACGTTGGTGCTGAACGACGCTTTTTGCGGTGGCTGCTGGGCCAGTACCGGGCCGCTCTGGTCGTGCAGATTGACTTCGACGTTGGTCGACAGGCCCACCCGCAGCGGGTGCTTGGCCAGTTCTTCGGCGTTGATGTGAATCCGTACCGGCACACGCTGAACGATCTTGATCCAGTTACCGGTGGCGTTCTGCGCAGGCAACAAGGCAAACGCGCTGCCGGTGCCGGCGCCGAGGCTGTCGACGGTGCCGCTGTATTTCACGTCGCTGCCGTAGATGTCGGACTCGATGTCGACTGGCTGACCGATGCGCATGTCACGCAGTTGGGTTTCCTTGAAGTTGGCATCGATCCACAGTTGATCCAGTGGAATCACCGCCATCAGCGCGGTGCCCGGTTGTACGCGCTGACCGAGTTGCACGGTGCGTTTGGCGACGTAACCGGTGACTGGCGCGATCAAGGTGCTGCGCGCATTGGTCAGGTAGGCCTGACGCAGATCCGCAGCAGCCGACATCACGTCCGGGTGCGACGACACCACGGTGTCATCGACCAGCGCGCTGCTGGTTTTCAGTTGTTGTTTGGCGTTGGCCAGGGCGTTTTGCGCCGAGGTCAGGTCGTCGCGAGCGTGGGACAGTTCTTCCTGGGAAATCGCCCCGCCAGCGGCGAGATTCTTCCGGCGATTGAAGTTGTCCTGCGCCTTCTGCACTTCAGCCTGTTGCGCATTGACCTGGGCTTTCATGCCATCGACGTTGCTGTACAAGCCACGCACCTGACGCACGGTGCGCGCCAGTTTGGCCTGAGCACTTTGCAGGCCGACTTCAGCGTCGTTAGGGTCGAAGTTGATCAGCACCTGACCTTCGTGAACCAGGTCGCCATCGTCAGCGCCGATGCTGACCACGGTGCCGGTCACCAGCGGAGTGATTTCCACGACGTTGCCGTTGACGTAGGCGTCGTCGGTGCTTTCGTTAAAGCGCCCGATGAATTCGTGATACGCCCAGACGCCGCCAACAGCGAGGAGGACGATAACCGCCAGCACCAGCAGCATCACTTTGCGTTTGCGCGGATTGCCGGTGTCTGGGGTGTTGTCTGGAGCTTGAGTGTTTTCGGCAGTGGCCATGACAAATACCTTGAATTAGTTGTGCGACGTGGCTGGGGTGGCGTTGGCTGCGGTCAGGGTCTGCCCCTGGAAGCCGCCGCCCAGCGCTTGCATCAGTTGAATCGACAGGTCGATCTGCTCGGCATTGAGGTTGGCCAATTGACGCTGGGCCTGGAGCAATTGCTGCTCGATGCTGAGCACGTCCAGGTAGTTGCCGATGCCGGAACCGTATCGCTGGACGACGGTGTTGTAAGAGTCCTGAGCAATGTCGGTGGCGTGTTGCTGCGCGCCGATCTGCCGGCCGATGTCACGCAACTGATTGATCGTGTCGCTGACATCGCCCAGTGCTTTCACCAGACTTTTGTTGTACTGCGCCACCGCCAGGTCGTAATCGGCGTCGCGCGCATCGAGGTTGGCACGCAGGCGTCCGCCATCGAAGATCGGCACCGAAATGGTCGGGGCAATATTGAAGAAACGACTGGCCGAACCGAACATTGCGTCACCCAACAAGGACTCGGCACCGGCCGAGGCCGTCAGGTTCAGGTTCGGATAGAACTGGGTCTTCGCCGAGTCGATGTCCTTGCTCGCCGCTTCTACCCGCCAGCGTGCAGCGACCAGATCCGGGCGACGACCGAGCAGTTCCGCCGGTAACACCGACGGCACCGCCACGGCGCTGGCCTGCAACACTTTTGGCCGGGCGATTTCGTTGCCGCGATCCGGGCCTTTGCCGAGCAACACGGCCAAGGCGATTTTCGCGCTGTTCAGGCGTTTTTCCGCATCGATCAGGCTGGCTTCGGAACTCGCTTCCAGGCTTTGCGTTTGCTGGAACTGATACTGGCTGTCGATCCCGGAACTCAGGCGACGCTGGCTCAGATCGAGCATCTGTTTGGTGCGCTTGAGGTCTTCGTTGGCCAGGTCATAGACGATGTGCGCCTGACCGAGATCGCTGTAAGCGCGGGCCACGTCGGCAGCGAGGGTCAACTGCGCAGCCTGACGGTCGACTTCGGCGGCACGGGCCTGACCGAGGGCGGCTTCCCAGGCGTCACGCTGACCGCCCCACAAATCGAAGTTGTAATTGAAGCCGGCGCTGACATTACGCACCGTGGCGTAGGCATCGCCCTGCCCTCGCGGGTCCTGATCCTTGGCCAGACGCGAACGGCTGATGCCGGCGCTGGCGTCGAGGGTCGGATAACGCGCGGCATCGGCGGCATACGCAGCGGCGCTGGCTTGATGGGCGCGGGCTTCGGCGATCTGCATGTCCGGGCTGTCGTGCAGCGCTTCGCGGATCAAACCGTCGAGTTGCGGATCGCCGAGGCTGGTCCACCAGTCGCTTTTCGGCCACGCGGCCGGCGACAGGGTCACGCCGTTGAGGGATTGGCCGACTTTCAGGCTTTTCGGATCAAGGTTCTGGCCTTGGGTATCGAGGCCGCTGTAGTTGGCGCAACCGGCGAGGATCATCGCCGACAGCACGAGTGTCAGGCTGCTGCGCAAGGTTTTACCGCTCATTGTGTTCACCTAACCGCTGGATGGTGATCGGGTCACCGGCTGCCAGCAGAATTTTCTTGAGGATGTATTCCAGGGTCTTCAACTCGTCCGGAGTGACGGCGCCGGCCAGTTCATTCATCGCATCGGCGCCGATGTGCGGCAGGCGATCGGCCAGTTGCTGGCCTTGCTCCGTAAGTCGAAGCTGCACCTGACGGCGATCGCCTTCGCTGCGTTGGCGAACCAGGAAACCTTTCTGCTCCAGACGATCGAGCATCCGCGTCATCGAACCGCTGTCCAGCGACAGATGCCGGCACAGCTCAGCCGGGGTGTCGACGCCGAACTGGGCCATGATGATCAACACCTTGAACTGCGCGGCGGTGATGCCGTGGGGTTCCATGTGGGTGTCGATGATCCGGTCCTTGAGCAGCGCAGCACGGCCAAGCAACAGGCCGAGATGGCAGTGTTTGAATTCGTCCGGGGTGAAATGCTTCATTTGCTCACCTAATAACTGCCTAGGCAGTGAATGTATGTCGAGATGTTACTGCCTAGGCAGCGAATGTCAAACAAATAGTTAGGAGGCTTTGTAATTGGCGGATAGGTGGTGGTGCTTCAGAAGCCAAAAGCAAAAGATCGCAGCCATCGGCAGCGCCTACAGGGATTGAGTAAACCCTTGTTGGAGCTGCCGATGGCTGCGATCTTTTGATCTTTCAGAGATGAATCAGAAATCGCGCTTGTAGAAGATATCCAGCGAACTCGCGACGCCACTGGCCGCTTCGAGGTAAACCTTCTTGCTCAGCTTGTACCGCAGGGCAATGGTGCTGGCCGGTTCAAACACGCCGACGCCATAACGCAAACTGAGTTTTTCGGAAATGTTGCCGCTGGCCACCACGCTGGTGGTGTTGCCGCTGCCCTGGGTGTCGAGCTGGAAATCCTGAATGCCCAAGTCCTTGGCCAGACTGCTCGTCACCCCAGAGCTGCCCATCAAGCCGAGACCCAACGCCGCTTGCGCGAGCATGTTGTTGTCTTCGCCGCTGGTACTCAGCGGACGACCAAGAACGAGGTAGGACAACGCCTGCTCCTGGCTCATCGCCGGTTCCGAGAAGATCTGCGTAGTCGGCTGCTCGGCACTGCCGCTCAGGCGAATACCGGCGATCACGTCGTCAGTCTGGCGAATCGCCTCGATGTCCAGATACGGCTGATCGAGGGGGCCGGCAAACAGCAGACGTGCACGCCGCACCGTCAGGCGCTGGCCGTAGGCGCGGTAACGGCCGTCGTTGAGCCACAACTCGCCGCGGGTGTCCATGTTGTCGCCGATGTGCACCTGACCTTGCAGATTGGCGGTCAGGCCGAAGCCGGCGAAGCTGAGTTTGTCTTCGCCGACGACTACATCAATGTCCATTTTCATGGCCATCGGCGGTTTGCCCTCTTCGGTCTGCGCGCCGACGATGATCGTGTCATCGGAGACTTTCACCGTCGATGGCGGCAATTCGCGCACGGTGATTTCGCCTTTGGGCACCCGCACTTTGCCGGCAATCTTCAGCTCATCACCGGCCATGGAAATCTTCAGGTCGGGCGCCACTTCAAGCTTGGCGTATGGCTCGACGGTGACCGGCAGTTGCGTACCTTTCAAAGCGAGATCAACCACCAGCGCCTGACCCCAGGCGACGTTGCCGTTCAGACTGCCCTGCCCGGTCTTGCCGCTTTTCCAGCCGCCGTCCAGACGCACCGACTCACCGGCAATCACGGCTTGCAGTTGCAGATTGTTGAGTTCCATCGGCAACTCGGCACCCGACACTTCGCCGTCGCTGAGCTGCACCGTACCGTTGACCAGCGGTGCCAGTAGCCCGCCGGAAATCGTGCCGCTACCGTTCAAGCGCCCGGTGAGTTTCTCGACCATCGGCACAAACGGCCGCACCACCGACAGATCCAGCCCACTCAAGCGGAACGAGCCGCTCAGCGGTTTGTTCTTCGGCAGCGGATTGAGCTGCGCCTGCACCATCAATTCGCCGAGTTTGCCGCCGACGAAATTGAGGTCGGTGTCGATACGCTTCGGCGTGAGTTTGCTGGTGAGCTTGAGCGTCTGGTACGGGAAATCCAGCCACTGATCTTTCTCACGCATGCGCAGCGTGCCACCACTGGCATCAACGCTGATCACACCGTTCGGGCCGCTGGCCGGCACGTCCAGTTGCAGATCGGCGTTGAGCTTGCCCTGCCAGGCGAAATCCTTGGGCAGCCACTGCGCCAGACTCTCAATCGGGAATTGCTTGAGGTGGTAGCGCAGTTTCGGATCGGGCATCAGCCGTTGATCTTCACCGCACAGGCTGGCGCTGCCGGACATCCAGCAGTGGGCGCCAAAGTTGATCTTGCCGTCGGCCAGACGTTCGAGTTTCGCTGGGTTTTGCAGCTTCCAGTCCTGGCCACCGGCCTGAATGTCACCGCTGGCCAAGCGTCCACGCCAGTTGCCCTTGTCGAGATTGCCGTCCAGGCCCAACGCCAGTTTCAGTTTCGGCCCGAGCAGATCGAGGCTGAGTTTCTGGCTCTTGATGTCGCCTTGGGCACTGGCGGTCAGTGTACCCAGCGACGTATCGCCAGCCTGAATCCCTGAGCCTTTCAGATCAATTTTCGCCCGTTGCGCACTGTCGAGGGTGGCGTCGAGGTTGAGGCTTTGCAGGCGATTGTCCTGGAAGGCCAGTTGCGAACCTTGCAGGCCTAGCTTGCCTTGCGGCGCTTTCAGCGTACCGGCTACGTTGACCTGACCGTTGATCTGCCCGCGCAATTGCGGCCACAGCTGGGCCAGACGCGACAGTTTGATGTCGATCTGCCCGGTGAGTTTCTGTTGCAGGCTGCCCTTGCCGATGATGCTGTTGTCGCCGAGGCGGATTTGCAGGGCGTTGAGATTCCACTGCTCGCCCGCACCGTCAGCCTTGGCTTGCAGGATCGCCGGTTGGCCGCGCAGTTTGCCTTTCAGATCGAGGTCGGCTGTCAGGCTCAAGCGCTCGTTCTTCATTTCGCCTTTGCTTTTCAGTGGCCCGGCCAAGGTGCCCGGCAGCTCCGCGACCCAGTACGCTGGGTTGAGCGCTGACAGATCCAGCGCCGTGTCCCAGGCGATGCCGTCGGCGAACTGCACGTTCACATGCCCTTCGGCCTTGCCCTGCCCGGCTTCCATTTTCAGTTGCGGCAGTGCGATCTGTTTAAGGCTGCCGCTGAACGGACTGCTCAGGCTGAACGCCCCCGCCGGGCCATCCAGCGCGGCGGCGAAGTTACCGATGTACTGACCGTCGGTGTAGGAGACTTCGCCGTTGAAGGTACGCAAGGCGACTTGCGGCTCGTCGATTTCGTTGTAGAGCCGATGCCACGGGAAGTCCTGCCAATTGATGTTGGCTTGAGCCGTGATGCCTTTGCTCCAGTCGACGCTGCCGGTGAGCTTGAGGCTTTGCTTGTCGTTGGCGGTCAGGTCGAGCCCGGCGATTTGCGCGCCGCTGGCGTCGACCTTGCCTTTGAGCAACAGCGCGACCGGGCCTTTATCAGCGGGCAGTGTGGCGTTGCCGTTTAGCTGATAACCATTTTTCAGGTCGCCTTCGCCGGTCAGCACCAGTTGATTGAGTTGCAGGGTGTCCGGCAGGTCGGCGCTCGGCTTGAACGCCTCGGAAGTGATGCGCACCTTGGCCGGCAGGTTTTCCACCAGCGGTTGCAGTTCACCGCTCAACTGGCCATCGAGGTAGCCACGGCTGTCGGCGTTCAGGTTGAGGGTTTTCAACAGGTCGCCGTCGATCTTTAACGCCAACGTCCATGGGCCGGTGCCCGGCGACGGCAGGGTCAGATCACCGGCGATGTTCAGTGGCCAGTTACCGGAGGGTTGCAACAGACCGGACAGATTCAGGCTGAGCTCGTCGCGCTGCAATTGCACGCTGTCGATCTGCATGCCCTTGGCGGTCCAGTGCGCCGCCAGTTTCAGGCCTTTGAGTTGTTCGCTGCCGTTAAACAACAGGCTGCCGACCTGCACGTCGCCCAGCTCGAGGGCCACCGGTAATTGCAGATCCGGCAGTTTGATCGGACCGCTTTGCGTAGTTTCTTCGCTCGGCGGGAATTGCAGAATGACCTGATCAGCCTTGAGCTGGTCGATGCACAAGGTCATGCGCGTCAGGCACAGCGGCGACCAGGCGAAAATCGGCTTCTGCAACTCGACGCGGCTGCTGTCTTGCTGCCACAACAGGTGATCGGCGCTCCATTGTCCGCCGAGGCGGCCCTGGAAATTTTCTACGCTCAAACCCGGCACCAGACCCAGCGCCCAACGGCTGCCAGCCTGCGTACCCAGCACCGCAGCGATGCTCAAGACAATCAACAACACCAGCGCCAGAAGCGTCAGTGCCGTTATTTTCAAACCACGTTTCACAGCTCAGGCCCCATGGAAAAGTGCAGCCGGATGCCGCCATCGTCGTCCAGCGCGTGGGCCAGGTCGAGGCGGATCGGCCCCACCGGCGAGACCCAGCGCACACCAATACCGACCCCGGTCTTGAGGTTCGGCAGTTCGAGTTTGTTGAAAGAGTTGCCCTGGTCGACGAAGGTCGCGACCCGCCACTTCTCGGCGACCGAGTATTGATACTCGACGCTGCCGGCAACCATGTAACGGCCACCGATACGTTTGCCGTCGGAGTTCTCCGGAGACAGGCTCTGGTAGTCGTAACCACGCACGCTCTGATCGCCACCGGCGAAGAAACGCAGCGACGGCGGCACCGACGCGTAACCGTTGGTGGCGCTGCCGCCGACCTGCACGCGGCCGAGCAAACGGTGTTTGTCGAACACCGTGGTCAGGCCTTTGACCAGCGCGGTGCCATATAGAAGGTTGTTGTCCGAGCCGAGGCCTTCCTTCGCGACTTTGCTTTCAAAGGTCAGGCGATAGCCATTGTGCGGGTCGATGCGGTTGTCGCTTTTCAAGTACGAATAACTGATGCCGGGCATCAGCAAGGTACTCAAACCCGAGTCATCACCGAGCTCGTATTCCTCGCGCTGCCATTTCAGCGAGATCACCCGTTGCCAGCCACTGGGCAACTTGCTGTGCCATTCCGGGCCGAAGGTCAGCAGCTTGCTCAGGGTGTCAGAACCCTCGATGTCTTCGAATTGATAACCACCGGCCCAACGCAATTTGTCGGTCAGCGGCGGGTCGAGCGGAATGTCGTAAAAGAGGCCGACGTTCTGCCGTGGCGCCGAGAGTTCGGCTTCCCAGCCATAACTGTCGCCCTGCGGATTGACCCAATGGCGCGTCCAGTTGGCCTTGATCCGTGGCCCGACGTCGGTCGAATAACCGAGGCCCAGGCCCATGGTGCGCGGCTTGCGCGTGTCGAGTTTGACGTCCACCGGGATCACCTCGTTTTTCGCGGTGGTCGGTGCGGCATCGACGCGCACCCCTTCGAAATAGCCGCTCGATTGCAGGTCGCGGTTGAGTTCGGCGATCAGCTCGGAGTCATACGGCTCGCCTTCCTTGAACGGCACCATGCGTTGCAGCAGGTCTTCGTCGAACGGCGTATCACCCTCGAAACTGACTTTGCCCAGCGCATAACGCGGGCCGCTTTCGTAGATCAATTCAACATCGGCGACACCGGCACGCGGGTCGACCATGAGTTTCTGACTGGTGAAATGGCCGCTGAAATAACCGAAGCGCGAGGCCTGATTCTGGATCAGCCGTTTGGCGTCTTCGTAGCGACCATGGTTGAGCACCGCGCCGGGCTTGAGCACGTCGGCTTTCGGCACGCGAAAGGATTTAAAGGAGGCAGCCGGGCCGTCGACACGGATTGTGACGTTGCGCAGACGAATCGGTTCGCCGGGATCGATGTTCAGCACCAGACGCGGTTTTTCGCCGCCCTTCACGTCGCTGTCGATCTGCGGCTGATAGTAGCCCAACGCCTGGGCCGCCTTGCGCGCCTGCTCTTCGGCACCGCGACTGAAGCGCAGCAAGGCTTCTTCGTCACGGTCACCGAGGCTGCCGATATAGCCTTCTATATTGGCCTTGAGTGCATCGTTGGACGGTTTGATCCGCACATCCAATTCACTTTGCGCCAGCGCCGCACAGCTGGATAACAGCATGAGCACGCCACTGGTAAATCTTCCTGGAAACTTCATGGCGCGAATGCTATCACGGGCTTGGGAGCGTAATAGAAGAGGAAATTTCCCAAGAAGTTCGATTGCTATGCTGTTGCAGTTTGTAACACCTGAGGGTTGGCGTGGAAAAATACGTGTTCGCGCACCGGGCCGACGGCAACTTCGCCAATCTCCTGATAACCCTGACGTTTATAGAATTCCAGGTAACGCGGGTTGCCGGTATCGAGCACCACGCCTTGCGAGGTTTCGTCCACCGCGCACCAGTTGTGCACGGCAGTCAGCAGTTGCTCACCGAAGTGTTTGCCTTGGAACTGCGGGTGAACACCCAGCAGCGGCAACATGTGCACCGAATCGCTCGGCACGCAGGCGGCCACGGCATCGTGATATTCCAGGTAGCGGCGAGTACAGCGGAAACCGGTGCTGAGCACCATGCGCAGGCGCCACGCCCAGCTCTCGGTGATGCCCAAACGGCGTTGCGGCGGTGCAATCAGGGCAATGCCGATCAGGCGATCGTTGACCAGCAGGCCAATGGCCGGCAGATCCTGCAGGAAGTGTTGTTTTACCAATTCGCGCACCGTCGCCCGCACCCGCTGCTCGTAGCCGGGACGCTCGGCTTCGAACAGGTAGCCGAAAGTCGGCTCGTGGCGGTAGGCCTGATACAGCAGGGATCGTGCTTCGCGGGAATAGCCGCGGTCGAGCATATGAATGTCGGCGATGGCGGTCTGGGTTTCAGGCATGACGGTGATTCTCCCCGGGGCGCGGCTAAAATGACTGCGCTCTTGTTGGTACGAACCTATTGCCGTTGGCACAGTTCCCCACAGGTATAGACCAACCTTGGATCTTCATCGAACGGGCGACCGCCAATCGCGAGCAGGCTCACTCCTACAGGGGTACGCATTTCAATTGTAGGAGTGAGCCTGCTCGCGATGACGCCGGTTCAGACAACATTTATCTGGCAGGCAAAAGCGATTTCCCCTACCCCACACTGGCCCCCACCCCACATGTCAGCTAGCATCGCCCTTTTGCCAGGACTGCCGACCATGAAGATTGTTTCCTTCAACATCAACGGACTGCGCGCGCGTCCGCATCAGCTGGCAGCGCTGATCGAAAAACATCAGCCGGACGTGATCGGCCTGCAGGAAACCAAAGTCCACGACGACCAGTTCCCGCTGGAAGAAGTACGTGCGCTGGGCTATCACGTGTATTTCCACGGCCAGAAAGGTCACTACGGCGTCGCCCTGCTCTCGCGTCAGGAGCCGATCGCGATTCACAAAGGTTTTGCCACCGACGAAGAAGACGCCCAGCGCCGCTTCATCTGGGGCACTTTCGCCGACGCCAACGGCGTTCCGGTGACGATCATGAACGGCTATTTCCCACAGGGCGAAAGCCGCGACCATCCAACCAAATTCCCCGCCAAGCAGCGCTTTTACAGCGATCTGCAAGCCTTGCTAGAAAGCCAGTTCCACAATGAACAGCCGCTGGTGGTGATGGGCGATGTGAATATTTCCCCGGAAGACTGCGACATCGGTATCGGCCCGGACAACATGAAGCGCTGGCTGAAAACCGGTAAATGCAGCTTCCTGCCGGAAGAGCGCGAGTGGATGGCCCGCCTGAAAAACTGGGGCCTGACCGACAGCTACCGCCACCTGAACCCGGACGTGACCGACATGTTCAGTTGGTTCGATTACCGCAGCCGTGGGTTTGAAGACGAGCCGAAGCGTGGCCTGCGCATCGACGTGATCCTCGCTTCCCACGGTTTGTTGCCTCGGGTGAAAGCGGCGGGTGTCGACTATGAACTGCGCGGGATGGAAAAGCCTTCGGACCATGCGCCGATCTGGCTTGAACTGGCCTGATCTTCAAATCGCCTGAAATTCTCCTGTGGGATCACTGTCATGTTTTGGTCATGCGCCTGACTTAATCTCCCCGGCAATCCCCTTGGCTTGATTCGGTGCCGGCATGACCCTGCGTGTTCTGTGCGTTTTTCTCTTGAGTGGATGGCTGACGGTCTCCGCCGCTGCACTGCCCATCCCTGAAAACGGCCCGGCATTGCGCATCCAAGGCTCGAACACCATCGGCGCCGAACTCGGCCCGGCGTTGGTCGAAGGCCTGTTACGGGAACAAGGGCTGCTGAAGATCCACCGCGAAACCCCGGACAGCGCCAACGAACTGCGGATCGTCGGCCAGTCTGCCCAAGGTAAAAGCGTCGTGGTGGAAATCGCAGCCCACGGTTCCAGCACCGGCTTCACTGCGCTCAAAGCCGCCGCTGCCGACCTCGCCGCCTCCTCCCGCCCGATCAAGGACAGCGAACTGCTCAGCCTGCAATCGCTCGGCGACTTGAAAAGCCCCGCAGCCGAGCAAGTCATTGCCATCGATGGCCTGGCAATCATCCTTCACCCCGACAACCCGTTGCAGCAACTGGACACCGAACAACTGGCGCGGATCTTTGCCGGCGAGGTGAAAACCTGGGAAGACCTCGGCGGCCATGGCGGGGCGATTCATTTATATGCACGCGATGATCAGTCCGGCACCTACGACACGTTTAAGGAATTGGTCCTCAGTCGTCGTGGGAAAAATCTGAGTAGCGTTGCGAAAAGGTTTGAATCCAGCGAGCAATTGTCCGATGCCGTCAGCGCCGATCCGCAAGGCATCGGTTTTATCGGTTTACCTTACGTGCGCCAGGCCAAAGCGGTGGCGATTGCCGATGGTGCGTCGCAGTCGATGCTGCCGCTGAGCAGCTTGATCGCCACCGAGGACTATCCCTTGTCCCGCAGGTTGTTCTTCTATATGCCGCCGAATAGCAAGAATCCTTGGGCGAAAGCATTGGCGGCGTTCGCGCAAAGTCGTCAGGGCCAGGCGATCGTGGCGGCCAACGGGTTTATCAGCCAGACCGTTCAGGCCATGACGGTCGCACCGAATGCGCTGATGCCCGAGGGTTACCAATCACTCAGCCGTCACGCCCAGCGTCTGACAGTGAACTTCCGTTTCGAGGAAGGCAGCGCGAGCCTGGATAACAAGGCGCGACAGGATCTGGCCCGGGTGCTCGACTATATAAAGCGTCAAAACAAGACTGATCGCACGGTGACGCTGATTGGGTTTGGTGATGTAAAGGACGACCCGGCGCGCGCGGACTTGCTATCGAAGCTGCGGGCGATGGCGGTGCGGCGGGAGCTGGTGAAGAACGGCGTGGTGTTGCGGGAGGTTCGCGGGTTTGGAGCGCAGATGCCGGTGGCGGCGAATAGTGCGGATGAGGGGCGGATCAAGAATCGACGGGTTGAGGTTTGGGTGTATTGAATTTGATGATTGATCGTTCCCACGCTCCGCGTGGGAACGATCACCGCTGTGCTGGATCAGCGCTCGCTACGCAGCATCTCCTTCGGCACATATTTGCCGATCTCGAACTTGCCGATTGCCGCGCGGTGCACTTCGTCCGGGCCGTCGGCCAGGCGCAGGGTGCGTTGCATGGCGTACATGTAGGCCAACGGGAAATCGTTGGAAACCCCTGCCCCGCCATGGATCTGGATCGCCCGGTCGATCACACGCAGTGCCACGTTGGGTGCGACGACTTTGATCTGCGCAATCTCACTCTTGGCCACTTTGTTGCCGACGGTGTCCATCATGTACGCCGCTTTCAGCGTCAGCAGGCGCGCCATGTCGATTTCCATCCGCGAGTCAGCGATCTTGTCGATGTTCCCGCCCAAACGTGCCAGCGGTTTGCCGAATGCAGTGCGGCTCACCGAGCGTTTGCACATCAATTCCAGCGCACGCTCGGCCATGCCGATCGAACGCATGCAGTGGTGAATCCGGCCAGGGCCAAGGCGACCCTGAGCGATTTCGAAGCCGCGTCCTTCACCGAGCAGAACGTTTTCGTACGGCACGCGCACATTGTCGAACAGCACTTCGGCGTGACCGTGCGGCGCATCGTCATAGCCGAACACCGGTAGCGGCCGAACGATTTTCACGCCCGGGGTGTCGACCGGTACGAGGATCATCGAGTGCTGGGCGTGGCGCGGTGCATCAGGGTCGCTCAGGCCCATGAAGATCAGGATCTTGCAGCGCGGGTCGCAAGCGCCGGAGGTCCACCACTTTTTGCCGTTGATCACCCACTCGTCACCATCGCGCACGGCGCGAGCGGCCATGTTAGTGGCGTCGGAGGAGGCAACGTCCGGTTCGGTCATGGCAAACGCCGAGCGGATCTCGCCGCGCAGCAGCGGTTCGAGCCAGCGTTGTTTCTGTTCTTCGTTGGCGTAACGCACCAAGACTTCCATGTTGCCGGTGTCCGGCGCCGAGCAGTTGAACGGCTCTGGGCCCAGCAAGGAACGGCCCATGATTTCCGCCAGCGGTGCGTATTCAAGGTTGGTCAGGCCGGCGCCGAGTTCCGACTCAGGCAGAAACAGGTTCCAAAGGCCTTCGGCTTTGGCCTTGGCTTTGAGCTCTTCCATGATCGCCGTCGGCTGCCAGCGATCGCCTTCGGCAACCTGGCGCTCGAACACGGCTTCGGCCGGGTAAACATAAGTGTCCATGAACGCGGTCACGCGCTCACGCAGTTCTTGCACCTTGGGCGAATAAGCGAAATCCATGAGCAGCTCCCGATGGTTAAGGCAGTTCTTGAGCAGAGGTTGTTTAAGTCATGCAATCGATGCTAGAACAGCGCTGATAATTTACCTAGCCTATTCTCGGCGTGTATAAACATTCATCACCGATATATGATCCAGTGATCGTCAGCCCTTAAAAACAAGAGAAGCCGCGTTATGAATCTGAGCAAGGTCGACCTCAACCTTTTCATCGTCTTTGACGCGATCTACACCGAAGCCAACCTGACCCGCGCCGGGCAGATTGTCGGCATCACTCAGCCAGCGGTGTCCAACGCATTGGCGCGGTTGCGCGAAACCTTCAACGATCCGCTTTTTGTGCGTACCGCCCAGGGCATGGTGCCGACGCCGATGGCGCAGAACATCATTGGCCCGGTACGCAACGCACTGTCGCTGTTGCGCGTGTCGGTGCAGGAAAGTCGCATTTTCAACCCGGCGCAAGCGGTCAAGACCTACCGCATCAGCATGACCGACCTGACCGAAGCAGTGATTTTGCCGCCGCTGTTCCAACGCCTGCGCCGTCTGGCGCCAACAGTGATCATCGAAAGTTTCCTTTCCAAACGCCGGGAAACCACCAAGGAACTGGCGGCCGGGCGTCTGGATTTTGCCGTGGACGCGCCGCTCAACACCGACCCGCAGGTGCGCCACGTCAAGTTGATGGAAGACCGTTACGTGTGTGCGATGCGCAAGGGCCATCCGATGGCGGGCAAGGAAAAGCTTTCCCTCGATGACTATCTGTCGCTGACCCACATCCATATTTCCAGCCGCCGCAGCGGTTTGGGTTATGTCGATCTGGCGCTGGGCAAAATGGGCATTCAGCGCAAGATCGCCCTGCGCTCGCAGCATTACCTGATGGCGTCCCAGGTGATGCAGCAGACCGATATGGTCATGACTGTGCCGGAGCGTTTCGCCCGGCGGCATGAACTGCATGCGTTTAATCTGCCGGTCAATGATGTGCCGCCGGTGGAGACTCACCTGTACTGGCATGAGAGTACCGACCAGGACCCGGCGAATCGCTGGATGCGCGAGCAGATGATCGAGTTGTGCCAACAGGTAACGGCGCATGAGAAGAAGCTGGATAAGGCGTAAGCAGTCCACGCTTGACGTAAACGTCAACCTGCCATTAGCTTAGCGCCAAGACCTTTTTTCGAGCGCTTTCATGAGCAGCCAGACTTACAGCATTTCCGACCTCGCCCGCGAGCTGGACATCACCACCCGGGCGATCCGCTTTTATGAAGAGCAAGGCCTGCTCAGCCCCGAGCGCCGAGGCCAGGAACGTATTTATTCGCCCCGCGACAAAGTCAGCCTGAAACTGATCCTGCGTGGCAAGCGCATCGGTTTCTCACTGGCCGAGTGCCGCGAACTGATCGAACTCTACGACCCGTCCAGCGGTAACACCAAACAGCTCAACAGCATGCTGGCGAAAATCAGCGAGCGCCGCGAACAGCTTGAGCAGCAGTTGCTCGACATCGAACAGATGAAGCTGGAACTCGACACCGCCGAAGAGCGCTGCGTGCAGGCGCTGGAGCAGACGCTCAAGAGCCAGCAAGCGGTTCAGTAAACCCACAAAAATCCCCTTGCATTCAGATAATCAGCAGGCTCAGCCCATGTCCCTCCCCTCCCAAGTACGCCTGATCGAAGTCGGCCCGCGCGATGGCCTGCAGAACGAAGCGCAACCCATCAGCGTCGCCGATAAGGTGCAATTGGTCGACGCCTTGAGCGCCGCCGGTCTTGGCTATATAGAAGTCGGCAGTTTCGTCTCGCCGAAGTGGGTGCCGCAGATGGCCGGTTCCGCCGACGTGTTCGCGCAGATCCAGCGCAAACCCGGCGTGACCTACGGCGCATTGGCACCGAATCTGCGCGGGTTTGAAGACGCCATTGCCGCCGGGGTCAAGGAAGTCGCGGTGTTCGCCGCTGCCTCCGAGGCGTTCTCACAGCGCAACATCAATTGCTCGATCAGCGAGAGCCTGGCGCGGTTTGCGCCGATCATGGAAGCGGCGAAACAGCATGGCGTTACCGTGCGCGGTTACGTTTCCTGCGTGCTCGGCTGCCCGTATGAAGGCACGGTCGCGCCGGAGCAAGTCGCCATGGTCGCCCGCGAGTTGTACGCGATGGGCTGCTACGAAGTGTCTTTGGGCGACACCATCGGCACCGGCACTGCGGGTGCGACTCGCCGTCTGTTCGAGGTGGTGTCGGCACAAGTGCCGCGCGACAAACTCGCCGGGCATTTCCACGACACCTACGGCCAGGCCATGGCCAACATCTATGCCAGCCTGCTCGAAGGGATTGCGGTGTTCGACAGCTCTATCGCCGGCCTCGGCGGCTGCCCATACGCCAAAGGCGCGAGCGGTAACGTCGCCACCGAAGACGTGGTGTACCTGCTCAATGGCCTCGGTATCGAGACCGGTATCGATCTGGACGCCTTGATTGCTGCGGGTCAGCAAATCAGCGCCGTGCTCGGTCGCCCAAGCGGTTCGCGCGTGGCCAAGGCCCGTAGCGCACAGTGAGGGAGATGGTGTTACCGCTGCGTCCGGAGTGTGGTCGCAAGCGAGTAACACGGAAACAAATTGTCTGGTTTCGGCTGAGCGAAAAACTCACCAAAAATATCAAACCATTGATTTATAAGGATTTTTAAAAGTTGGCACGCGTTCTGCTATCTCTATGGCATAACAAGAATAAAAAGCAGCAAACCAATAAAAATAAGACGTACCGACTCTGACATAACAAAAACAACACGACAGAGACGCAGCTAACAGATTTTTTTGGAGAAGGTGTGCTTTTCAGGGTGCTCTCAGGAGTGACCCGCAACCGGGCAGAGAACAATAAAACTACCTTCAGGTAGCTCCCGAATCGGTTGGATCGTTTAACGAGAAAGCAGATCAGCGCTCAAAAAAATACGTTTGCTCTTGACCCCGGATGGGGGTCGCCAAAAACAGCGGTAAAGGGCCACGGTTACCAAAAACAACAACAGACCGACCCTCAATAATAAAAAAGAGCACGCGACGACAAAATTAAAGGGGAGCCTCGGCTCCCCTTTGTGCTTTCTGTGTTTTGTGTTTTTAAAAGATCGCAGCCTGCGCAGCTCCTACACCGATCCCCTGTAGGAGCTGCCGCAGGCTGCGATCTTTTGATCTTCAATGCAGCGCCTTCAACTCCTCGATACTGATCTCACGCATCCTGAATTTCTGGATCTTGCCCGTCACCGTCATCGGAAACTCTTCGACGAACTTGAAGTGTCGCGGCGTCTTGAAGTGTGCGATGCGCTCCTTGCACCAGGTTTGCAGCTCCAGCTCGGAAGCACTGTGGCCGGGGTGAAATTTGATCCAGGCAACAATCTCCTCACCGTAACGCGAACACGGAATGCCGATCACCTGCACGTCCGCCACCGCCGGATGGGTGAAGAAAAACTCTTCCAGCTCACGCGGATAAATGTTCTCGCCACCACGGATGATCATGTCCTTGTTACGCCCGGCGATGTTCACGTAACCCTCGTCATTCATGCTCGCCAAGTCGCCGGTGTGCATCCATCCGGCCTCGTCGATGGACTCGGCGGTGGCCTGCGGGTTGCTCCAGTAGCCGAGCATCACGCTGTAACCGCGGGTGCAGAGTTCGCCGATAGTGCCGCGTGGAACCAGGTTGCCAGCCTCGTCGATGATCTTGCTTTCGAGTTGCGGCTGAGTGCGGCCGACCGTGGTCACGCGCAACTCCAGTTCGTCGTTCGGCCCGGTCTGGAGCGAAACCGGACTGGTTTCGGTCATGCCATAGGCGATCTGCACTTCGCTCATGTGCATCTCGCTGATGACCCGGCGCATCACTTCGATCGGACAGGTAGCGCCGGCCATGATCCCGGTGCGCAGGCTCGACAAGTCGAATTCGGCACGCTGCGGCTGATCGAGCATGGCAATGAACATGGTCGGCACGCCGTAGAGCCCGGTGGCTTTTTCCTCGGCGACGGTTTGCAGGGTCAGCAACGGATCGAAGGCATCGTTGGGATAAATCATCGTGCTGCCGTGGGTGATGCACCCGAGGTTGCCCATGACCATGCCGAAGCAGTGATACAGCGGCACCGGGATCACCAGTCGATCAAGCGGGGTCAGGCCGATGCTTTCGCCGACCATGTAACCATTGTTGAGAATGTTGTAATGACTGAGGGTCGCGCCCTTGGGGAAACCGGTGGTGCCGGAGGTGTATTGAATGTTCACTGGTTGATCGAAGTGCAGGCTGTCGCTGCGTTCGCGCAATTGTTGCGGGGAGATGCTGACGGCCAGATCGGCCAGTTGCGACCACGGCAGGAAACCTGGCGGCGGCTGGGTGTCGAGACTGATCACCCCGCGCAGATCCGGCAGGCGTTCGCTGCGTAACTGACCGACAGACCGCTCCGTCAGCTCCGGCAGCAATCCCTGCAACATGCCGTGATAGTTGGAGGACTTGAACGCGCCGGCGCAGACCAGCCATTGGCAACCGGATTGCTTGAGCACGTATTCCAGTTCGGAGCTGCGGTAGGCCGGGTTGATGTTGACCAGAATCACGCCGATCTTCGCGGTGGCCACTTGCGTGATACACCACTGCGCGCAATTCGGTGCCCAGATACCGAGCCGGTCACCGGCCTGTAAACCCAATGCGAGCAGGGCTCTGGCATGCAGATCCACCGCGTCGGCCAGCTGTCGCCAGGAATAGCGCAACTGCTGATGCCGCACCACTAGCGCCTCGCCATCCGGGTATTGCGCGACGGTCTGGTCGAACTTCTGCCCGATGGTCATCGCCAGCAAGGTTTTGTCCTGGGAGCCACGGGTATAGCTGCGCTGCGGGTTTGCACTGGGTTGATCCATGACGACCCCTATTGTCTTTATTAGTGGGTTTAGCAATCTTGAACTGCCCCTACTCTCGCTCAAGTTGACGTTAACGTAAAGGGTGATTGACAGTCATACCTCACAGGCTTACGTTAACGTAAAGGTGAGAGCGGCACGACCGCCCTCCCCACCCTACAAAAAAGCCAAAAGGTGACCCATGAGCTACCCATCCCTGAACTTCGCCCTCGGTGAAACCATCGACATGCTGCGCGATCAGGTTCAGTCCTTTGTCGCTAAAGAGATCGCCCCACGTGCGGCGCAGATCGACAGCGACAACCTGTTCCCGGCCGACATGTGGCGCAAGTTCGGTGACATGGGCCTGCTCGGCATCACCGTGCCGGAAGAGTACGGCGGCGCTGGTTTGGGTTATCTGGCGCACGTCGTGGCGATGGAAGAAATCAGCCGTGGCTCGGCCTCGGTGGCGTTGTCCTACGGCGCGCATTCCAACCTCTGCGTCAACCAGATCAACCGCAACGGCAACCACGAACAGAAAATCAAATACCTGCCGAAGCTGATCAGCGGCGAGCACGTCGGCGCGCTGGCCATGAGCGAGCCGAACGCTGGTTCCGACGTGGTCTCGATGAAACTGCGCGCCGACAAACGCGGCGACCGCTACGTCCTCAACGGCAGCAAAACCTGGATCACCAACGGCCCTGACGCCAATACCTACGTGATCTACGCCAAGACCGATCTGGAAAAAGGCCCCCACGGCATCACCGCGTTCATCGTCGAGCGCGACTGGAAAGGCTTCAGCCGCAGCAACAAGTTCGACAAACTCGGCATGCGCGGCTCCAACACCTGCGAGCTGTTCTTCGATGACGTCGAAGTGCCGGAAGAGAACATCCTCGGCGTGCTCAACGGCGGCGTGAAAGTGCTGATGAGCGGCCTCGACTACGAACGCGTCGTGCTGTCCGGCGGCCCGACCGGGATCATGCAGTCGTGCATGGACCTGATCGTGCCGTACATCCACGACCGCAAGCAGTTCGGCCAGAGCATCGGCGAATTCCAGCTGATCCAGGGCAAAGTCGCCGACATGTACACCCAGCTCAACGCCAGCCGCGCTTACCTCTACGCAGTGGCCCAGGCTTGCGAACGTGGCGAGACCACCCGCAAAGACGCCGCCGGCGTGATCCTCTATACCGCCGAACGCGCCACGCAAATGGCCCTCGACGCGATCCAGATTCTGGGCGGTAACGGTTACATCAACGAATTCCCTGCGGGTCGCTTGCTGCGCGACGCCAAGCTGTACGAAATCGGCGCCGGCACCAGTGAGATCCGTCGCATGCTGATCGGTCGCGAACTGTTCAACGAAACCCGCTAAACGGAGCTGGCCATGGCAACCTTGCACACTCAGCTCAACCCGCGTTCAGCGGAGTTCGCCGCCAACAGCGCGGCAATGCTCAAACAGGTCGACGCCTTGCACACCCTGCTCGCCCAAGTGGCCCAGGGCGGTGGCGCGAAAGCTCAGGAACGGCACACCTCGCGGGGCAAACTGCTGCCGCGTGAGCGCATCAACCGCTTGCTCGATCCGGGCTCGCCATTTCTGGAAATCAGCCAATTGGCCGCCCACGCCGTTTATGGCGAAGACGTGCCGGCTGCCGGGGTGATTGCGGGGATTGGCCGGGTCGAAGGCGTCGAATGCATGATCGTCGCCAACGACGCGACCGTGAAAGGTGGCTCGTACTATCCGCTGACCGTGAAAAAGCACCTGCGCGCGCAGACCATCGCCCAACAAAACCGTTTGCCATGCATTTATCTGGTCGACTCGGGCGGCGCCAACCTGCCACGCCAGGACGAGGTGTTCCCGGATCGCGAGCACTTCGGGCGGATCTTCTTCAATCAGGCCAACATGAGCGCGATGGGCATTCCGCAGATTGCCGTGGTCATGGGCTCGTGCACCGCCGGCGGCGCTTATGTGCCGGCGATGGCCGACGAAGCGATCATGGTGCGCAATCAGGCAACGATTTTCCTCGCCGGCCCACCGCTGGTGAAAGCCGCGACCGGTGAAGTCGTCAGCGCCGAGGATCTGGGCGGCGCCGACGTGCACTGCAAGATTTCCGGAGTCGCTGACCATTACGCCGAGAGCGACGAACACGCCCTCGCCCTCGCCCGCCGCAGTGTCGCCAACCTCAACTGGCGCAAACTCGGTGAAGTGCAACAGCGCGCACCGATTGCTCCGCTCTACAGCAGCGATGAGTTGTACGGCGTGGTGTCGGCCGACGCCAAGCAACCGTTCGATGTGCGCGAAGTGATCGCGCGACTGGTCGACGGCTCGGTGTTCGATGAATTCAAAGCGCTGTTCGGCACCACGCTGGTCTGCGGGTTCGCTCACCTGCACGGCTACCCGATCGCGATTCTGGCAAACAACGGCATCCTCTTCGCCGAAGCCGCGCAAAAAGGCGCGCACTTCATCGAACTGGCCTGCCAGCGCGGCATCCCGCTGCTGTTCTTGCAGAACATCACCGGCTTCATGGTCGGTCAGAAATACGAGGCCGGCGGCATCGCCAAGCACGGCGCGAAACTGGTGACCGCCGTGGCTTGCGCCAAGGTGCCGAAATTCACCGTGATCATCGGCGGCAGCTTCGGCGCCGGTAACTATGGCATGTGCGGTCGCGCCTACGATCCGCGTTTTCTGTGGATGTGGCCGAACGCGCGGATTGGCGTGATGGGCGCTGAACAGGCCGCCGGCGTGCTGGTGCAGGTCAAGCGCGAGCAGGCTGAGCGTAGCGGCCAGGCGTTCAGCGCCGAGCAGGAAGCCGAGATCAAGCAACCGATCCTCGACCAGTACGAAGAGCAGGGTCACCCCTACTATTCCAGCGCACGGCTGTGGGACGACGGCGTCATCGACCCGGCGCAGACCCGCGATGTGCTGGCCCTGGCCTTGTCCGCGTCGCTGAACGCGCCTATCGAACCGAGCCGCTTCGGCGTGTTCCGGATGTGATCGGGAGAATCTCATGAGCGATTTCAACACCCTCGAATTGCAAAGCGACCCACGAGGTTTCGCCACCCTGTGGCTCAACCGCGCAGAAAAGAACAACGCCTTCAACGCCGAAATGATCCGCGAACTGATCCTCGCCCTCGACAAGGTTGCCAGCGATGCCAGCCTGCGTTTCCTGCTGGTGCGCGGGCGTGGCAAACACTTCAGCGCCGGCGCCGACCTCGCCTGGATGCAGCAATCGGCTGAACTCGATTACCACACCAACCTCGACGACGCCCGCGAGCTGGCGGAGCTGATGTACAACCTCGCCAAGCTGAAAATCCCGACCTTGGCCGTGGTGCAAGGCGCGGCGTTCGGCGGCGCGCTGGGATTGATCAGTTGCTGCGACATGGCCATTGGCGCCGATGACGCGCAGTTCTGCCTGTCGGAAGTGCGTATCGGCCTGGCACCCGCAGTGATCAGCCCGTTCGTGGTGCAGGCCATTGGCGAGCGCGCGGCACGTCGTTACGCACTGACGGCCGAACGTTTTGGCGGTCAACGCGCGCGGGAAATCGGCTTGTTGTCCGAGAGCTATCCGGCAGTTGAAATTGATCAACGCGTCGAGCAATGGATCGACAATCTGCTGCTCAACAGCCCTGCCGCCATGCGCGCGAGCAAAGACTTGCTGCGTGAAGTAGGGAACGGAGCGCTGACCCCGGCGCTGCGCCGCTACACCGAAAACGCCATCGCCCGTATCCGCGTCAGCCCCGAAGGCCAGGAAGGTTTGCGCGCGTTTCTGCAAAAACGCCCGCCGAACTGGCTAGCCGCAACTACTACCAAGGAGCCGCGTTGATGAGCGCACCTGTTCTCACCACCGTGCTGGTGGCCAACCGTGGCGAAATTGCCTGCCGGGTCATGCGTACCGCCAAAGCCCTTGGCCTGACCACTGTCGCCGTACACAGCGCCACCGACCGCGAAGCGCGGCACAGCCGTGAAGCGGATATTCGGGTTGATCTCGGAGGCAGCAAAGCCGCCGACAGTTATCTGCAAATCGACAAGCTGATCGCGGCGGCCAAGGCCAGCGGCGCACAGGCGATTCACCCAGGTTACGGCTTTCTTTCGGAGAACGCCGGTTTCGCCCGCGCCATCGAAGCGGCCGGCCTGATTTTCCTCGGCCCACCCGCCTCGGCCATCGACGCGATGGGCAGCAAATCCGCAGCCAAAGCGCTGATGGAAACCGCCGGCGTGCCGTTGGTGCCGGGTTACCACGGTGAAGCGCAGGATCTCGAGACCTTCCGCGCTGCCTGCGAACGCATCGGCTATCCAGTCCTGCTGAAAGCCACAGCTGGCGGTGGCGGCAAAGGCATGAAAGTGGTTGAGGACGTCAGCCAACTCGCTGAGGCACTGGCCTCCGCTCAACGTGAAGCACAGTCGTCGTTCGGTGATTCGCGGATGCTGGTGGAGAAATACCTGCTCAAGCCACGCCACGTGGAAATCCAGGTGTTCGCCGATCAGCATGGCAATTGCCTCTACCTCAACGAGCGCGATTGCTCGATCCAGCGCCGTCACCAGAAAGTCGTCGAAGAAGCACCGGCACCGGGCCTAACGGTGGAACTGCGCCGTGCGATGGGCGAGGCGGCCGTGCGTTCGGCGCAAGCAATCGGCTACGTCGGCGCTGGCACCGTGGAGTTTTTGCTCGATGCGCGTGGCGAATTCTTCTTTATGGAGATGAACACGCGACTGCAGGTTGAGCACCCGGTGACCGAAGCCATTACTGGCCTGGATCTGGTGGCCTGGCAGATTCGCGTTGCCCGTGGCGAAGTATTGCCGATCACTCAGCAGCAAGTCCCGCTCAACGGCCACGCGATTGAAGTGCGGTTGTATGCCGAGGATCCTGCGAATGACTTCCTGCCCGCGACCGGGCGCCTGGCGTTGTACCGTGAATCGGCTGAAGGGCCGGGACGCCGAGTCGACAGTGGAGTGGAAGAAGGTGATGAGATTTCGCCGTTTTACGACCCGATGCTCGGCAAGCTGATTGCCTGGGGCGAGGATCGAGAACAAGCGCGATTGCGTTTGCTGAGCATGCTCGATGAGTTTGCGATTGGCGGATTGAAGACCAATATCAATTTCCTGCGGCGGATCATCGCTCATCCGGCGTTTGCCGCGGCGGAACTGGATACCGGGTTTATTCCGCGTTATCAGGAGCAACTGTTGCCGGCTCCGGGTGAGTTGAGTGATGCGTTCTGGAATGTAGCGGCGCAGGCGTTTGCGCAGAGCCTGCCGAGGATTGCCCGGGCGGATGATCCGAGTTCGCCGTGGACTGCAAACAGCGGTTTGCGTGCAGGTCTGCCGCAACAGATCACCCTGCATTTAAGTTGCGAAGGCCAGGATCGGGCGCTGACACTGGATGCAGGTGGCAACGCCAAACTGAGTGGTGAAACACTGGTTATCGAGCACGACGGTGTACGTCGTAACTTGCGCGCGATCCGCCAGGGCGATTCGCTGTATCTGCAATGGGAAGGCGAGTTGCGCCGTATCCAAACGTACGACCCGATCAGCGCCGTCGAGGCCAGCCATAGTCATCAAGGGGGGCTGACTGCGCCAATGAACGGCAGCATCGTGCGAGTTCTGGTGGAAGCAGGACAATCGGTCGAAGCAGGTGCGCAACTGGTGGTGCTGGAGGCGATGAAGATGGAGCACAGCATCCGTGCGCCACATGCAGGAGTGATCAAGGCGCTGTATTGCCAGGAAGGTGAAATGGTCGGCGAAGGCAGCGCTTTGGTCGAACTGGAAGAGGTGTGAATGGAGGATCGATCCTACGCCGGGCGAGGATCGATCTGACTAGAATCGCGCCGTTGCCTGAACCACGACACCGATGATTCGACACTCATCGGTGAACA
This sequence comes from Pseudomonas sp. LBUM1652, assembly GCF_059716105.1. Lineage (NCBI taxonomy): Bacteria > Pseudomonadati > Pseudomonadota > Gammaproteobacteria > Pseudomonadales > Pseudomonadaceae > Pseudomonas > Pseudomonas sp. LBUM1652. Next base: position 3,999,330 of record NZ_CP166804.1, read on the forward strand.
GGGCCTTCGGCCAGGTCGGATTGAGCGGCACCAGGTAACGCTGGCCGCCCTCTTCGTCGAGCTTGCGAAATATCGCTTCTTCGCTGCCCTGCCACTGGGCAATCACTAGCTTGCCGGGCACAGCTTCCACCTCCGGATCCACCAGGATCAGCGTGCCTTCGGCAATACTCGGGCCACTGGGTGCGGTCATCGAATCCCCCGCCACCGCCAGCCAGAACGCAGCACCTCGGGCGTGGTAGTCCGTCAGTTCGAAGCGCTGTTTATCCTTTGTCGGCACATAGACTGCCGAACCGCTCTCACGCACCTCGCACGGTGCGCGCCAATCGCTGACCGGGTATCGGAAGTAAGGGTTGTACTTCTGCGCCAGCGGCATGTCATCGTCAGGCGCTTCCTGTGGCTCGCGGATCACCAGCACCACTTCAAGGAAGTCCATACCCAGCGCCTGCAGCACGCGGTTCATTTCAGTGATGCCCGGTTCCCGGCGTTTGTTCAGCCAATGGCCAATCCCGCCCTGGGACATACCGACGCGCTCTCCGAGCTCTGTTTGAGTGATTTTGAGTTCACTCATCTTGGCCTTGACCAACTCAATCCATTTATCCATGTGCGGCACCTTACGCGGACGCCTTCGGCCGGCAAAACACATATTGTAGTATTTAAATTCTAGTCACAACTACACATCGTATTATCCTGAAGGCACGGATTTCCAATCGAACAAGGAGTGGCTCTTCATCATGAATATCAGCAGCAAAGACTTGCCCGATCTGCAAATGGACACCACCTTCACCTCGCCACAAGGCAACGCGGCGGCGCAGCGAGCCCTGGATTATTACTTGAAACCAGCTGTGTCAGAACCTGAGGTGGATGAACGCTTTTTCAATGTCAGACGCCACCTCAGCGGCGAAGAAGCTCTGGTGCACGCTTCCGATCTGTTGCGCTGCGCGGCCGCCACTGCCTTCAAGGCAGCAGAAAACCTGCAAGGCGCGAGTCGCGATCTGGCCTTTTCGGTGGTGCACATGGTGGATATGGCGCGGGCGATGGTCGACCATTCGATCGATGGCGATGAAGTCTGAGGGACAGGAATTCGGACGGACAGGAAAGAGTTTTCCAATCGCGCAGATAAAAACATTTGACTTGTAAATGATAATGATTATTATTGCAAGCAGCTGGTCGCGAGATCAGTCGATGGGCCAGAGACCTTAGGTCGGTCTTCTGGACTATCTCCTCATCAGGCTAATCACGGTTTTTGACCCGGCTTTTTGCCGGGTCTTTTTTTGCCCGTTTTTCGGGCTTATGGCTTCAGGCTAATGAAGTCTTTAGGTACTGCAAATTCGATGGCGCGGATAATATCAAAAGAATATCGGTTGGCAAGCGAAGCCCGGCCACATTGGGGCAAACTAATGACAATTAGCACTTGAGAATCAATCGCATAGCTTCTAAGCTGCGTCCGCGTCATGGAGGACGCCCCCCGCCAACATCCGTAATTCCCCTCGGTTTCACCGCTGTCTTGCGTGTAAAGTAACGGCCATAAAAATCATATTCAGGAATCGACTATGACCGTGGCCAAATCTTCGTTCGATATCAGCGCCAACTTCGATAGCGGCAATATCCAAGTCATCGACATCAGCAATCCGCTCAACCCGGTTCTGGCCATCCGCCCAGACACCCGCAGCGCGCATTTCCAGTGGTTCCATTTCAAGGCCAGCGGCCTGCACGTCGGCCAGGAACACTGGTTTCGCCTGAACAACGCCAGCCAGTCCACCTACGCCAAGGGCTGGCCCGGCTATCAAGCCGTAGCGTCCTATGACCACGTCAATTGGTTCCGCGTACCAACGATTTTCGAAGGCGACTGCCTGCGTTTCTCCCTTGAAGCCACCCAGACCCACGCCTGGTTCGCCTATTTCGAACCCTACAGCCGTGGCCGTCACGACTGGCTGATCGAACAAGCCCTGACCAAGGCCGGCACCGAGTTGCTGGCGACCGGCAAGAGCGTCGAAGGTCGCGACATTCAACTGTTGCGCAAAGGCAGCGGTGCCGAAGGCCAGCGCAAAGTCTGGATCATCGCCCAACAGCATCCTGGCGAACACATGGCCGAATGGTTCATGGAAGGCATCATCGAGCGTCTGGAAAGACACGATGACCCGGTGCTGAACAAATTACTCGCCAGCGCCGATCTTTACCTGGTGCCGAACATGAACCCGGACGGCGCCTTCCATGGCCACCTGCGCACCAACGCAATGGGCCAGGACTTGAACCGTGCCTGGCAGAATGCCAGTCAGGAGATCAGTCCTGAAGTCCTGTTCGTACAGCAGCAAATGGAAAAGTACGGTGTCGATCTGTTTCTGGACGCCCATGGTGACGAAACCATTCCCCACGTGTTCACCGCCGGTTGTGAAGGCAATCCGGGATACACACCGCGGATCGAGAAGCTCGAAGAGCATTTCCGCAGCCACCTGAAACACACCACCAAAGAGTTCCAGACCAAGTACGGCTACACCCGTGACGAACCGGGCCAGGCCAACATGACCCTGGCGTGCAACAGCGTCGGCCAGAAGTACGATTGTCTGTCACTGACCCTCGAAATGCCGTTCAAGGATCACGACGACGCACCGAATGCGGAAACCGGCTGGTCGGGCAAACGCTCGAAACAGTTGGGCAAAGACGTGCTGACCACCATCGCCGACATGGTCGATACCCTGCGCTGATACCCTTCCCCGCGTTACCAAAAGATCGCAGCTTGTCTGCGATCTTTTGCTTTGTGCTGTTCATGGATTCGATATAGGTGGTTGCAAATTAAAACCAGAGTGCATACCTTGATTCTGGTTTTAATTTGAAACCCAAAAGGGAATCCGGGTATGAAATCTCAATCACTTAACAGCAGTGTCGTGCTGCTTTTCGCCGTCGCCTGCGGCCTGGCCGTGGGCAACGTGTATTACGCACAGCCGCTGCTGGATGCCATGGCCGAGGCGTTTGCCATGTCGCCGGCCTCCATCGGCATCGTCATTACGCTGACTCAAATCGGTTACGGCGTTGGGCTGGTATTGCTCGTGCCGCTCGGTGATTTGCTGAATCGACGACGGTTGATCGTCACGCAAACGCTGTTGTCAGCGGCGGCGTTATTGATTATCGCGCTGGCCCCCACGAGTCTTTGGTTATTGCTTGGCATGACGCTGACCGGTTTGCTCGCGGTGGTCACTCAAGTCTTGGTGGCTTACGCGGCGACACTGACAGATCCGGCACAACGCGGTCGCGTAGTCGGCGTCGTTACCAGTGGCATCGTTGTCGGCATCCTGCTGGCGCGCACGGTCGCCGGAGCCATGGCCGATCTGGCCGGATGGCGAGCCATCTATTGGTTGTCGGCGGGACTGACATTGGTGATGGCTTTGCTGCTGTTTCGCGTGCTGCCCAAAGCAGAAGCGCCGCAACCGGCGACACGTTACAGCGCACTGATCGCCTCGGTATTCAGCCTGTTCAAGGAAGAGCCGGTTCTGCGCCAACGCGCACTGCTCGCTCTGCTGACCTTCGCCAGCGCCATGGTGTTGTGGACGCCGATGGTGCTGCCACTGGCCGCCCCACCGCTGTCGCTTTCCCACAGCGAAATCGGATTATTCGGACTCGCCGGTGCAGCAGGCGCACTGGCCTCCGCGCGCGCCGGACACCTGGCCGACCGAGGCTTGGGCCAATGGGTCAGCGGGCTTTCGCTGCTGTTGATGCTCGGCTCGTGGCTGCCGATCGCCCTCACCCAATCCTCGCTGTGGGCGTTGCTGCTTGGAGTGATTACTTTGGATCTAGGCCTGCAAGCCGTGCACGTCACCAGCCAGAGCATGATCTACAGCGTGCGCCCCGAAGCGCAAAGCCGCCTTACCGCCGGTTACATGCTGTTTTATTCGATCGGCAGCGCGTTGGGCTCAATCGGATCAACCGCCATGTATGCGTGGGCCGGTTGGACTGGCGTGTGCCTGCTGGGTGCAGGCATCAACGCGGTCGCGCTGGGCTACTGGTGGCTGACCCTGAAAAGCGGCGCACCTGAACGATGCGCCACCCAAACGGGCTAACTGCGGTCCCGCCCACGCAACATACTGTCGAGTACCTCGTCGCGGCGCACCCAGCCATGGAACAACGCCGCCGCCAGGTGCAGCAGCACGGTCAGAAACAACAGATACGCCAGATACCCATGGGCTTTGCGCAGAAACGCAAACACCTGCGCATCGGCCGGCACAATCGACGGCAACTGCAACGAACTGCTGAGCATCACCGGCTCCCCCGAGGCGCTGATCATCGCCCAACCGAGCAGCGGCAACACCAGCATCAACGCATACAACAAGACGTGCGAAGCCTTGGCGGCCAGCACTTGCCAGTCCGGCAGATCCGCCGGCAATGGTGGCTGGCGCGTCGAGAAACGCACCAACAAACGTACGATCACCAGCGCCAGAATCGCGATACCCAACGGCTTGTGCAGATTGATCAGCCATTCATGCCGTTCTGAGACAGAGGTGACCATTCCGGCACCAATAAACAGCATCGCGATGATCATCACCGCCATCAGCCAGTGCAGCAGCCGCGCCAACAGCGCGAAATGAGTCGGTTGCGAGCTCATGGGCGAGCCTCCTGTTTGGCGGCGGGCAATTGGCTGACTTCGCTGGTGCGGCGCAGGTAGGAATCGGCGTAACCGGCGGAGCGAGCGGCCAGCAATGGATCGTCGGAACCTTGAATCCCGGCCGGTAAAACCAGTGGGTCGTAGTTGATGTCACGGCACTCGCCGCTCAGTTGCGGCTGTGTTTTCTCCAGCACCAACGTGCCGGCATTCAACACCTTGCGACCCTCGGGCCAGGTTTTGCTGGCGTCGTTCACCGGATCATCGGCGTTAGCCAAGGTGATATTCAACTGAAAACGCAGTGGTGCAGCAGCCATGCGTTGCACCAGGTCTTTCTCCAGAAAGTCGCCGCCCTCGGGAGCGGTGGCGCCTGCAGCGTCCTGAGCCAAAGGCTTCATGCTCCAGCGCACGGCCTGTTTTTTCCCGCTGGCATCCACCAGATAGAAGGCATTGATGCTGTTATAGGTTTCGGTGGCGTAACTGGCCGACGGTTTGGCGGTCTTCACCCAAGTGAGAAACGGCACGGCCTCCGGGTGCGATGCGAAGAATGCCGGCACCTTGGCCGGGTCCGGTTTGCCGGTGGCCGGATCCGGCGACTGCGCCTGTTGCAGTTGATAGAACGCCTCGGGCGTACCCACCGGAAACACCGGCATGCTGTTCATCCCGGTGCGCCACTGCTGGCCGTTGGCCTGGGTGAAACGCAGCGCCAGACTGCGAATCGGTACGCTGCTGTCCGGCGCATAAGGATTGCCCGCTGGCAACGCAAAACGCCCCACCACCGGGGTGCGTGGCTCGTTGAATACCTGCGCGGTCGAGAACGCTCGCGCCTCGCCGCTGCTCTCGAAATGGCCGATGACGCAAACGCCCTTGCCGTGATTGCGGCGGAACCCGGGATGCACACCGTTGTTCTTTTCCAATACATCGACCAGCGCCTTGGGCGTCAGACGTTGTGGGTCAAAGTTGCCATGCACGTAGGCAAACGCCCCGGCCACTGCTGCAACCACCACGGCTATGCCGCCAAGACGCAAAATCAGGCTCGCGGCACTCAGTGGCGGGCGCTGCAGCCCGCCTGTGGGTGAAGTGCGATCAACCATGAATAACTCCAGGGCCATCGGCCACAAATAGGAAGAATCAGCAAGACGCACCCCGTCAGGGTTTATTCCACGGCCCGGTATTTATTTTTCCGAACGTGGAATAACCTCCAACGACGGACGTCTCCCTAGTCCACAGCGTAGTGACTAGCAGAAACTCATGAGCGAATTCGACGAACAGTTGAGAGAAATCATTCCCAGATTGCGCCGCTTTGCCGTGTCGTTGACGCGCAACAGCAGCAGCGCCGACGATCTGGTACAGGCGAGCCTGGAGCGGGCACTGTCGAGTTGGGGCGATAAACGCGCCGAGGGCGACCTGCGTGCCTGGCTGTTTGCGATCCTGTATCGACAGTTTCTCGATGCTCATCGCCGCTCTCGCCGCTATGCACGGATGCTTGAGTTTTTTACCGGTCGCGACGACGTCGAGCCTTCGGTGGAGCGCACGGTGATCGCCCAATCGACCCTGCAAGCCTTCGACCGATTGCCCACCGAGCAACGCGCCCTGCTAATGATGGTCTCGGTTGAAGGCCTTTCCTATAAAGAGGTCGCCGAGATCCTTGGCGCCCCGATCGGCACCGTGATGTCGCGCCTGTCCCGCGCCCGCCAGGCCTTGCGCCAACTCAGCGACGGCGAAATCAGCAGCCCTTCTTTGCGGATACTCAAATGATCAGCCTGCCTCCCAGCGAGCGTGACCTGCACGCTTACGTCGACCACCAGCTCAGCGACGCCGACCGGCGTGTGCTGGAAACCTGGCTGGCCAGCCACCCGGATGAAGCCGCGCAAGTGCGCGGCTGGCAACAGGACGCCCAGCAACTGCGTGCGGCGCTAAGTGGCGCGCTACAGCAACCGGCCAATCCGGCGCTTGATCCGTCGATGATACGTCAGCGCCGCAAACTTCAGTCGCGCCGCCATCTGGCCAGCGCTGCAGTGTTGCTGATCGCGGTCAGCGTCGGCGGTTTCAGTGGCTGGCAGGCGCGGGAAATGACCCTCGTGCGCGCCTCCATATTGCCGATGACCGATGCGTTGCAGGCCTATCGACTGATTGCCCAGCAAGGCATATTGCCGGCCGATTACAAGGTCGATGGCGACGGCGATATGCAGCGCTGGCTCGACCGCTATTTCAATCAGGCGGGGCGCTTGCCAGACCTGAAGTCGGCCGGATTTGAACCGGTCAGTGGTCGCCTGCTCAGCACCGATGAAGGTCCGGCAGCGATGGTGATGTATGAGGATCGCGGTGGGCACAAGGTGAGTTTTTATGTGCGACCGCCGGGGCCGAAAAACACCTTTTTGCCCCGTGGCAGCCGCAGTGACGGCGATTTGCAGGCCGAGTATTGGTCGGGTGGCGGGTACAACTATGCGATGGTCAGCCCGGTTGACACGCCAGCGGCGCAACAGCTCAAGCAATCGCTGCAATTCTGAAACACGCGTGCTCAGAAACCGACATCCAGCACCACATTGTCCAGATACGTCCCCGCCGGCGGTGTGGTCTGGTCGGTGTAGATCTTTGCGTTGTAATTGAAAATCTGGCTGCCGGTACCCAAGCCGTTACCCGGATTGACCTCGGCATCGGTACTCGCCCGACGTGCAGTGCCGACACTGCCCCAACGCGTCGTGCCGGCGCTTTTGAAAATGTCATAGGCCAGGTAGTTGCCGCCGGAGATCATCCGCCGTCGCCCACCCACGCTTACCGGGTTCTGACCGTCGCTCAAGCCCACGGTGTAGGCGCTGCCCTTGGTGCAAGCCAGATTGATGGTCTGCCCGGTTACCGGCGTAAAGGCACTGACCACCGGCGCACTGCCAAACGCGATGTTCGGCGCGGTAATCGTGCAATCGTTGGAAACGGTCAGGTTGACGGTCAACGTGGTGGTTCCATTGTTGATATCGCGCCCGAGGCAGATGGCACCGATGCCAATCCCCGAGCAGTAATTCCAGTTCCAGAAAATACTCAGGGTCTCGGTGTACACCCCGGCAGCAACGTTGCTGCCGATGGTCGTTCTCAGATAGAGCGGCACGGTTTTCGGCGTCGTCCCGTTAAGCAGCCCCAAGGCATCAATGATGCCATTGCGGGCGAAGTCATAGGCCGTGCCCCGCGTCAGCGGGTAACTGGTGCTGTTGTTGGCGTAGATCGTGTAACCGATGACATCACCTGTCGGCCCGACCAGGCCACTTTGGGGCGAGGAGACGGTGGCCCAGAAGTGGTCGCTGTTGCTCAACAACGTCAACAGAGAACCCGTACAGCTCAAACCACCATTGAGGGTGGAGCTGGGCTGCGACGTGGTGCGTACGGCAATCGAACTGAGCGTACCGAAGGCCGCCGGCGTGGTGCTGACCACTGAACACAAGGCCTGCGCCGCCCCCGGCAGCATCAGCGCCAGCCACAGACACAAACGGACGCCGATCATTGGCACACCAACGGACCAATCAGCGGCACCTGGCTCTGATCCATGTCCACGCTGAACTGCGCCTTGCAGGTTTTGCCATCGGCCAGCGTGACCTTTAAAGAGTTCTGCGCCTGAAGATTTTCCAGATAGACCAACCCGTCCCACCCGACCACCGTGTTTGTGCCGCTCTGTTCATGCAACACGCCTGCGCCCAGCGGCAATTCACGCTGTTGTGCATCGACCAACACAATGCTCGCCGCGATCACCCGGGCCAGCGGGAATTCCAGCAAGTACCCGCTGCCACGCCGAACCGCGATACGCTGCTCGACATTCGGACTACGCACGTTGGCCGGCAGATTCAGCGGATCGATTTCGTATTTGCCACGGTAATAAGCACTGCTCCACGGTACTAACAGATGTCCGTTCTTGTCGGTCTGACCCACTTGCTGGTTTTCATAGCGCACCGGAATGTCGGCAAAACCATCGGTACTGACCACGACAAACGCATCGTCGATGCGGTTGGCGGCGAACACCTGCTGATCCATCCACACCAGCGAGCCACTGGCATCGGCCCAACGGGTTTCGGCGTCCGAGGTACCATAAACCCCGGCCTGCAACTGCACCGATTGCAGACGCCAGGTCACGTCAGCCTGACGGTAATCGGCGCCGTCCCCCTTGGCGTAACCCAGATTGAAGCCCACCCCGCCCTCGGATGGCACCGCGCGGCTGTAGTTGATCCGCTGCTGGGTCTGCCCGGTATTGCTGCGTTCACTGCTGATCGCCAGGCTGCCACGCAAGTCAAACGGAATCACCAGTTGCGCCTGCACCGCCCAGTTGCTGTCGCCGATCTCGCGGTTGGCAGACAGGTAGAAACTGCTGTTGCGCCACAGCGGTTTGCTCCAGCTCAGATTGAGCAGGCGCGTGCGCGAATCGTCAGCCGCGCGCACATCGAAATACCCGGCACCGAGGCTGCCCCAGCGCTCGAGATTGAGGCTCAGGGTGGCCTGTTCGCTGCGGCGGCTGAGGCTGATGTAGGGGCTGTCGACCACGGTCAGGTCGGCGTATTGATCGTGCCGTTGCAGGCGTTGATAAGAAAAACTGAAGCGCTGGTTGCTGTACTGATAACCCAGGCTCAATTGCTCGCCACCGTCGCCCTCGAAACGACTCTGGCTGATCGCACTGTTGAGCACGCCGAAATTGCCGAGCCGCAGGTTCCCCCCGAGCCCTGCGAGGGTCAGGCTATCAGCGGCTTCGGCGTGGCTCTCGAGGGTGAAAGTGTCGCTGACGCCATAACGCAGGCTGCCAGAGGTCACGCCCGGCCCGTAACTGAAATCCTTCAGGGCGTAATCGCGACGCAACGTACCGGCGGCCACGGAAAAATCACTCAAACCCTTTTGCAGCAAACTGCTGGTGACATAGAACGGCACTGTGGTCGAAACCTGCCGACCCAGCGCATCCGTAGTCACAACCACCGCTTCGCCAGCGCCATTGATGAACGGAATGTTGGTCAGCGTATACGGCCCAGGTTGCAGGTCGGCGCTGCTGGATTTGTAGCCATTGATAAACAGATCCACCGAGGACGGCACCGCCGCTTCGCCGGCAAACTGCGGCAGTGGATAGGTGACCAGATCCGGGCGCACCGCGAAGTCCCGGGAGAACTGCACGCCGCCCAGCCGAACCGAACTGCTCCATGGCAACGCGCCGCTGATCACGTCGCCGGCTTCGTAGGTGAGCATTCGCTCATCATCGGAGTAACGCCACGTGGTGTCATAACGCAGATAGCCGTTGTTCAGCGTGTTCACCGAGTCACCGGACAAGGTGCGCCGATACTGCCCGGTATTGGACAAGGTGCCCCAACTGTCGAACAGCCGCACTTCATTCCAGGCCGCCAGATACGTGCCGGCATCGTCGGTGTCGTTGAGGTACAGGTCATAGTTGAATAGCGCGCCGAAACTGCTCAATGCCGGGGTTCGTGGATAGGCCTGGCGATTGCCGATCAATTGCTCCGGCAGCCAGTCCGGCGGTACGTCGAGAAGCAAGCGCTGACCGACGCTGTCGTAATCGCTGTGCAGCCCCGGCAGACCGTCGAGGTCGACTTCTACGCCGAGGTTATCGGGCAGTTTCATACCGGTTTCGCGCAACGCCGTGGCCGGCAGATACAGTCGCCCACCGCGCTGCTCCACCGCCACCACGCGGCCGGTATTCATCTGGTTGACCACCAGTTCCAGAAACAACTGTGCATCACTGACGGCCTCCATGCCGCTGGGCGGTGGCGGCAGCTCGCCGGCCCCGGTTGGTTGAACGAACACCAGGCAACAAGCGCCGGTCATGAGCCACAACGGACGCTGAATACGGCGAGCCCATCCTGGGCTCATACGCGCTTTACGTCCGTCAATGGACTCAATCCTCCTGATACTGCTTTAACCGACGCCAGCTATTGGGACTCGAATCCTCAGCGTGCCGGGGTGATGCTCTGCACTTGGGGCGCACCATTGACCCGCACCTGCAACGCCGAATCACCGGCCAGCGAACCCGGTGCCGGCCAGCGCATCACCGCCCCCGGCAGCACATAACCCAGCAGGCCTTCAGCCACAGGTTTGCTCTGCCCACCCTGTTTGATAGCCACGTCGGTCAGCCGCGCATGGACCGCACCCTGATTGCGCACTTCCACATAAGGCCGGCCGTCGACCGCCACTGTGCGCCATCTCAACTGCGGCAGGCCGATGCCTTTGGGATCACGTGGGCGCGTGCTGTCCTCTTTGCTCCACAGCCCCGCACCGTAGGCAAACAGCGGGACCGAGTAACGCATCTGGAAACGAATGGCCGCCGCCGTTTTGCCACCGTCAGCGGAGGCCGGTTGTGCAGAAGGGATTTCGTCGATGATGATGCGGTAGGCCAGTTCCTGCCCCGGCGGTACGTCTTTGGTTCGGGTCAGGCGCACCAATTGCTTTTGCCCCGGTTCGATCTTCGCCACCGGCGGGCTGCCAATCACGTCGCGCTGATTCTGGTACTGCTCTGCAAAACCGTTCTGGCTCCAGGCGAAGACGCGAATCTGCAGATTCGCGGTTTCATTGCCTCGGTTTTCCAGCCACAACGCGCTGGCCTGTTGGTCGGCCTCAAGCACCGGATCAATCGGCCAGATCAATACCGAACTGGCCGCCTGCGTATGGCCTGCTGCGAACATGGACAGCGCCAACATTGCGCTCTGAATGAACAAGTGCCGAGATGTAACTGACCCCATAAAACCGCTCCCTGTCGAACAACCTTCGCCTCACCACGACAGCTGCACCTGCAGCACGTCGCTGTACGTCCCCCCAGGCTGATTGCCCGGCAATTGCACCTGACCGTAAATCGGCAGGCTGATGTTGTTCGCATCGCTGTAGGCCACCGCTACGCTCTGGCCGATGCCCAGGCTCTGGCTGTACGCGGCATCGCGAAACAGCGCATACGCCACCCGCGCACTTCCACTGTTGACCTGCATGTGCCGGCCACTGCTGTTGTACTGGCCGCCATCGACGCTCATGTTCAATGTCACCCCCGGCGTGCATTGCAATTGCACGCCACCGGTCAACGCGACCTGCACCGTGCCGGTGGCCAGGGCTGAACGCGAGCCGAAATTCAGCCCTCCATAGTTCGACACCCCACCCACCACCAGACACCCCGCCGTGACCGTGGCGCTGACCTGGAAGCTCTGACTCGTCGCCGCGGTCAGCGGCAGCGGCGCACTGCCCGCACAAAGCAGGAGCAGCGCGATGCAGCCATGCCGGCGCATGGCATCAGAACGTCAGTTCAACAGCGACAGTGTCGGTGTAGGTCCCCGCCGGTAAACCGGCCTTGCCCACTGCCTGACCATAGATGTTCACCGTTTGTGCTACGCCAGTGCTGGCGGCCAGATTGATCGTGCCGTCAATCGCCAACAGCTGCGAATGCCCGGCATCGGTGTACAAGTCGTACGGCACGTAGTTAGCGACACCGTCGTACAGCGCGCGCGTGCCGCCCGGGGACATGCCGTCATGGGAACCGGCACGAACCTTCACCGTCGGCGTGGTGCCGCTGGAACAGAGAATCGACAGCGCCCCGCCGCCACCGCCCAGCACTTGCCCGGTGGCAGTGGTGAACAGGCTGTTGGCAGTGCCGAAGTTCAAGGCACCGAAGTTCAGACCGGTGGAGCCGCCAGCGCCGTTGACCTGACAGCTGCTGATCAGGATCAGGCTGGAGGTGATCTGGCCGGTGACAGTGGTGGCGGCATGGGCACTGGAAACCAGCGTCAGGCCGAGCAGCGACAAACCTATCCTTGATGCAAACGTACGCATGGTGTCCGTCCTCTACGGGGTTACCAGTCGAGCGTCACCGTCAGGGTGTCGGTATAGACCCCTGCCGGAACCGCGCGGGTATTCGCCACCACCGAGCCAAATACCGGAATGGGTATCTGTGCACCGCTGGTGACAGCGAAATTGTGTTGTTCGCCGATGCTGTAGCTTTGGTTGCCGGAGGCATCGAGAAACAGCTGATAAGGGATGGTCTGGCGGCCGTTGCTCAGGCGCCGGGTATTGCCGTCACCATGGGCGCCACCGTCGATGGTGACGGTGAAACCGGTGACCGAAGGGTTGCACGCGACGTTGAGTTTGCCGCTGCTGTCGCTGTCGAGGCTAGCGTTGATCGGCGCGTTCCAGGTCGGGCCCTGAAGGCCGAAATCAAGCTTGCCAAAATCGCTGACCGGGCTGGAGGGATTGCTGGTGTTGGTCACTTCACAGCCGGCAATCAGGATCAGCCGCGCATGAATCTGCCCGCTCACCGCCGCTTGCGCGTCGTCAGCGAGTAATGCGAGCGTACCTGCCGCCACGACCACCCAGTGCTTGCCTGCCATTTCGCCCTTCCCTGCTCCCTGAGGATGACTCAACCACCGCGCTCATCATTGAACGCCTTCCCTGCGCAACCCGAATCCGCTGGATTGCCGACTAAAACCCTGCGATCACCAGGTGACCGTGACTTTGACCAGATCCGAGTAACGGCTGACCCGGGGGACTTGCGCCAAACGCTCGATCCGCGCGTACAAAGGCAACTCAACGGTGCCGCTGTCCGGCACTCGACCGCTGACCGGTACATCCACCACCAACGGCACGCGCCGCGCGGCGTCCTGATACAACCGGTAAGGAATCGGCTTGCTGCCCGCATCGCCAACCATGTAACGCACTTCGCCGACACCGCCGTGCAAACCGCCATCGACGCGCATCTGATACGGCGTGTCCGGATTGCACTCCAGACGCGGCAGCCGCTGATTGGTCAGCGCCGCCGCCAGTGGCCCTGCCGGATCGTCGAGACGCGCTGTGCTGCCGAAGTCGAGCACACCCAGTTGCTCGATACCGGCCTCGCGCTGCTGGCCGATCAACTGGCAGCCGCGCTGCACATCGACCCGCACTTCGACCTGAAGATCCGTCGCGTATGCGGGTGCAACAAGCACACCCAGCAGGCCCATGACCACACGTGCATTCACTGTCCCATTCCTTGTCAGGGATCACCCGAAGGTCGTTAATGTGTTTCAGATTAGCAACGGACGACGATTGCGCCAGTCGATTGGATCCACGGATAGTCGGGGATATGTTTCGAAAGGTTGGCAGCACGTCGGATCCTGTCGCTGAAAATAGCTGTACGAACCGCACAATATTGTTCAATGACCGCCCACTCTCGACCGGCTGCGGTGGAAGGCTGACTCCGCGTCTGGTTACACTACGCCGCCGCGCTCCCGGGAGCCGGTTTGACGAATACGGAGTGACCGCAGAGTGAGCGCCCAGCCGCCGAAACGATCGCCACTGACCCAGCGCTGGCTGGCGTTGCGCCGTTTGTTCGGCAAAGGTCTGCCTGCCAGCGCAGGCCATGACGCCAGTGCCCGGTCGATCCGCGATTACTTCCGCAACAAGGCTCACGGCCAGGGTTACACCCTCAGCCAGAGCCAGCAGCGCGTGATCGACTGCATGGCGCAGCAGGCCAGTCTGCTGTTCGGTGCATCACGGCAGACGCCGCCGAGTCTGTACCTGTACGGCGCCGTCGGGCGCGGCAAGAGTTGGTTGCTCGATGGTTTCTTCCAGGCGCTGCCGATCACGCAGAAACGCCGCCTGCATTTCCATGAGTTCTTCGCGCAACTGCACCAGGGCATGTTCCGTCATCGCCAGCATGACGATGCCCTCACCCTCACGCTCGATGAACTGCTGCACGACTGTCGGGTGCTGTGTTTCGACGAGTTTCATGTGCATGACATTGGCGATGCGATGCTCATCACACGGCTGTTCAAGGCGTTGTTCCAACGCGGGATTTTGTTGTTGGTGACATCCAACTATCCGCCGGAAGGCTTGCTGCCCAACCAGCTCTATCACGCTCGTTTCAAACCGGTGATCGAGCTGATCAACTCACGCATGCAGGTTATGGAAGTGGGTGGGGCTCACGACTATCGAAGTCTGGCGCGCAACCATTTGCATCAGGTATTCACCCAAGGTCATTACGTGTGGCCAGCCACGCCAGCCCAGCGCCAGGCCCTCAACCTGCCGCCCGAAGATGCGCCGCCCCTGTCGTTAGCGGTTGGCACCCGACACTTTCAGGCACGCCTGTGCGAGGAGCGGCGTGTTGGCTTTACCTTCAATGACCTGTGCGAACAGCCAACGGCGGTGATGGATTTTCTGGAAATGTGTCGGCGATTCGATCAATGGGTCATCGATGACTTGCCCGAACTCGCCGAATGCTCGATCGCCGCGCAACAGCGCTTCATCAACCTGATCGACGTGCTTTACGACCAGGACAAACACCTGACGCTGCTCGGTAGGCTGCCGCTGGGCGAAAGCCTGGCGGGCAACGCTATCGACCTGGCCCGCACGCGGAGTCGGTTGGGACAGTTGCAAGAAGTGCACGCCTGATAACGTTCCAAAGATCTGGAGCAGCCTGCAACTACAGCTTTGCCGCTATCATGTCGCCCATTCCCAGCGACCCCTCTATTGCGAAGACTTTCATGCACACCCTTGCTCAATTGCGCGCCGGCGAACTGTCGGGCATCACGCGGCTGGATCTGTCCTGCGGCCTGACCGAATTCCCGCCGGAGATCTTCGATCTGGCCGAAACGCTGGAGGTGCTCAACCTCAGCGGCAACGCCTTGAGCAGCCTGCCAGATGATTTGCATCGGCTGACCCGCCTGCGCGTGCTTTTCTGCTCCGACAACCAGTTCAGTGAACTGCCCGCTTGCCTCGGCCAATGCACCGCGCTGACGATGATCGGCTTCAAGGCCAACCACATTGTCGATGTGCCCGGTGCCGCCCTGCCCCCGCTGCTGCGCTGGCTGATCCTGACCGACAACTGCATCGAAACCCTGCCAAATGAACTGGGCGAACGTCCTTACTTGCAGAAACTCATGCTGGCGGGCAATCAGTTGCAATCGCTGCCGCAATCCCTGGGCAACTGCCATCGACTGGAACTGATCCGCATCGCCGCCAACCGCTTGACCGAGTTACCGCAGTTTCTGCTGACGCTGCCGAGCCTGACGTGGCTGGCCTACGCCGGTAATCCGCTGGAAACCGAAGCCGACGCCGCCGCCCTTGAAGCCACGCCGCAGATCGACTGGTCGGCGTTGCGTCTGGAGCAACAACTCGGTGAAGGCGCCTCTGGGGTGATTTTCCGGGCGATCTGGCAGCGCGCCGATGGCTCGGCGCAACCGGTCGCGGTCAAGCTGTACAAAGGCGAGATGACCAGCGACGGTTCGCCGCTGCACGAAATGAACGCCTGCATCACCGCCGGATTGCACTCGAATCTGATCCGGGTGGAAGGCCGTATCACTGGCCACCCCGACGGACAGCAGGGGCTGGTGATGCAATTGATTGACCCGAGTTTCCTCAATCTGGCGGCGTTGCCGAGCCTGGCCTCCTGCTCACGGGACGTGTATGCCGATAATTGCCGGTTCAGCGCCGATGTGGCGCTGCGCATTGCCAAGGGCATCGCTTCGGCAGCCGAGCATTTGCATCAGCAAGGCATCACCCACGGCGATCTCTACGGGCACAACATTCTGTTGAACGATCAGGGCGACTGTTTATTGGGGGACTTCGGTGCGGCGTCTTTCCATGCCACCACGGACAACTTCGAAACCCGCGCGCTGCAACGCATTGAAGTGCGGGCGTTCGGGATTTTGCTTGGAGAATTGCTGGCGCGCATCGACTCGGGGTTGAGTGATGATCGCCGTGGGGTACTGGAAGAACTGCAGCGGCGCTGCTGTCAGGCGGACGTGCTGGGGCGGCCGGGGTTCAGTGAAGTGATTGAGGTACTGGAGAAGCAGTGACCGCTACGCGGTCAATCGCCAGCAGGCTGGCTCCCACATTGGAATGCATTTCAACTGTGGGAGCCAGCCTGCTGGCGATGTGGCCATTAATGGCGAAACAAATCAGCCAGCCAGACCGACAAACATATCCTGCACGTCATCATGGTTGTCGAGGCCTTCCAGGAACGCTTCAACCTCAGCCATCTGCTCATCGCTCAAACCGCTGACCGGGTTCTTCGGCTGGTAGCCAAGCTTGGCCGACAGCACGGTGAAACCTTGTTCCGGCAGGGCTTTCTGCACCGAATCCAGGTCGGTCGGATCGGTCAGGAACAGGGTTGCGCCCTCTTCACCTTCTTCAAAATCCTGAGCACCGGCTTCGATCGCGGCCATTTCCGGATCGGCGTCCGGGGTGTCCGGCGAGGCTTCGATCATGCCCACATGGTTGAAGTCCCAAGCCACGGAACCGGAAGCGCCCAGTTGGCCCTTGCGGAATGCCACGCGGATTTCCGCGACGGTGCGGTTGATGTTGTCGGTGACGCACTCGACGATCAGCGGCACCTGGTGCGGGGCGAAACCTTCGTAGGTCACGCGATGGTATTGCACGGTTTCGCCCAGCAGACCGGCGCCTTTCTTGATGGCGCGATCCAGGGTTTCCTTCGGCATCGAGGCTTTCTTGGCCTGTTCGACCACCAGACGCAGGTGTGCGTTGGTGGTGGTATCGGCACCGTTACGAGCAGCAATGGTGATTTCTTTCACCAGTTTGCCGAAGATTTTGCCCTTGGCGTTGGCTGCCGCTTCTTTGTGTTTAACCTTCCACTGTGCGCCCATTACTCACTCTCTTGATCTGTGGCGCCGAGACATCTATTGGCCGACGCGTGGCGGCAAGTTTATACGGCCTAAAGTCGGCAATCGACCAAAAAAATCCAATGCGGAATCGACTTCTTCACCAGTGCTTGTAGGGCAATTCTGAAAAACGCCTTTGACATGACCATTCTGCGCTGCGGTTTCGTACCCTCTGAGGCCCGTATTGCCTGACAGAGCCTGTTCGAATGCTCAATGACAAGGAAAGTCCGTTCACCCTTACCCTGACCGCCAGCGGGTTATGCCTGCCGGTGCTGCGTTTCAAAGGCGAGGAAGCGCTTAACCAGCCCTACCGTTTCGACATTGAGCTGATCGGCCTGGCACCCGCCGTGGCGCCAGGCACGCTGTTGCAGCAACCGGCATTTCTGCGCCTGGACGATCATCACGGGGTTCACGGCATCATCCACAGCGCCAGTTGCGAACATCGCGGAACGCACCGGATCGGCTATCGCCTGATAGTGGTGCCCCACCTGCAAAGCCTGGCCCGGCGGAGTAATCGGCGCGTGTTCGTGCAACTGAGCGTGCCGCAGATTCTCCAGCAGTTGCTCACTGAAAATGCGCTGCCCGGCGATAGCTACAGGATTGAAATGACCGTGGGGCAATACCCGGTGCGGCCGTTCTGCATCCAGTTCGAGGAAAGCGATCTGGCGCTGCTGCACAGACTTTGCGAAGAGGAAGGCATCCACTATCACTTCGAACACAGGCCCGACGGGCACGTTGTGGTGTTTGCCGATGACAGCCTGAGCCTGCCGCAAGAACCGGCGCTGCTGCCGTTCAAGGCTGATGAGCAAGCGCCCTCGCCGACTATCAGTGAGCTGTTCCAGCATCACCACGCCGCGCCGATTCCGACGCTCCACGCCGTACGCAATCGAGGGCAGCAAACTCTCGGCGACGATGCCGCCAATCAGACCCCGTCAAATCCACCCACACCGCTACCCTCGCTGGAGCAGCGCTACAGTGAACAGCGCAGTCGTCGGCATCTGGAGCGACAACGTTGCCAGCATCGCTCGATCAACGGACGCAGCGACTGTATCGGCTTGCTCAGTGGGCATTTGTTGCAGGTGACGGAGCATCCGATCAGCCACTTCAACGAGCAATGGCGAATCACCTCCATCCGCCATCATGGACAACATCCATCGATCCTTGACCCTACCCCGACGGTGCACCGTTATTACAACGATTTCAGCGCCCAGCCCTGGTCCACCGACTTTCGCCCGCCGCTCAAACAACGGCGCCCAAGTGTCGCCGGCTATCATCTGGCAGAGGTCATTGGCACGCTGGGGCAAACTGCGCGGTTCGACGAACTCGGCCGGATCGCCGTCAGGCTATGGCCCTCGGAACCATCACCAGCCACCGACACCGAAGCGATCTGGCTGCCGATCGCCATGACCCGAGCCAATGGCCGAATGACGCCTGATGAGTTGCCCGGCGCCGGCAGCGAAGTATGGGTGAGCTTCCTCGACAGCGATCCCGACCGACCGATTCTGTGCCTGGGCTACACCCGCAATCCCAAACCCCGGGCAACACAACCCGCGTCCGACAGCGGTTTGTTGCTCGACTGGTTGCTCAATCGCGCGACATAACCTGTAGAAGCTGTCGAGTGAAACGAGGCTGCGATCTTTTGATTTTGCTTTTAACCATCAAGATCAAAAGATCGCAGCCTTCGGCAGCTCCAGAGGTAAGTGGTGTGCTCAGCCTTTGTCAGCCTTGCCCGCCGCCGCAGCAAATTTTGCCAGGCGCACGTCCAGATGCCGGGGCCGGCGCCCGTGGTCTTCGGCGCGCTCCTTGCGGCGGATGGCGTTGCGCACCATCAACGATCCGAGATAGCGGATCGGCTCCGGCGGGAAGTAACCCAGCGGCCCATTGACCAGTGGCGAGCGCGTCCACGGGTTATCCAGCCCTTGCACCAAGGAGGCGAGAATCTGCCCGCCCATGTGACACGGCCCCACGCCGCTGCCGGAATACCCAAAACCGTAAAACACATTACCGCTGTTGCTCATCTGGCCGAAAAACGGCAGACCAGTCACCGAGCGATCGGACGGCCCGTTCCAGGTTGCATCGACTTTGACATCAGCGAACACCGGAAAGAAATCGCCAAGACTGCGCTTGAGCAATCCGGCATACGGCGATGGCTGATCGAATACCGGCAGCATCCGCCCGCCAAAGGCAAATGTATTGCCGCCCTTGCCGAGCATGATCCGGCCGTCGGGAGTGTTGTGGTAGTAGTGCACGAAAATCCGCGAATCGAGCACGGTGACGCCACTGGTCAAACCGATTTCCTGCAGCAGATCCGGGCGCGGCTCGGTGATCAGCATGTCGCTGGAAACGATCGCCACGCTGCGCTCGAACTGTGGAAACGCGCGGGCCATCCACGCGTTCATTGCCAGCACCACGCGGTCGGCGATCACGCTACCGTTCGCGGTGTGAATACGCGCTGGGCGGCCCTCCTCCAAACCGGTCATTGCGGTGTTTTCGTGGATCTTCACCCCAAGTTGCAACGCCACCCGCCGTAACCCGCGCACCAGTTTGCCCGGTTGCACACTGGCGGCAGCCGGGGAAAACCAGCCTTCCAGATGCTTGCTCGACCCGGCCATGCGTTGTATATCCGCCACCGGGCGCTGGCTGAACGAGTTGATGCCGTTGCGCTCCAGCGCCGCGATCACGGCGTCGGTCGAGCCGACCTGCGCGCGGTTGGTGGCGGTGTAAAGCGTGCCGTCGAGGCGATAATCGGCATCGACGCCAAATTGCTCGCAGAACTCGCCGATGGCGTGGATGCTGCGCTCCGATTCCTTGACCAGCCGCACCGCTTCTTCGACGCCGAACAAGCGCTCGAGGGTGAAGTACTTGGCCGACCACGACAGCGCGCAACCGCCGTTTCGCCCACTGGCGCCAGCGCCACAGATGTCGGCTTCGATCAACAACACATCGAGTTCGGGGTTCTGTTGCTTGAGCATGATCGCCGTCCACAACCCGGTGTAACCGCCGCCGACAATGCACACGTCACTGCGCACTTCGCCTTGCAGCGGCGGGCAAGTTGCGGACGCATCGGCCTGCAAGGCCTGCTCCAGCCAAAACGGTCTCATGGGATTCTCCAGTCAGTTGGCCACGACACAGCCTGCCGCGAACGCCGCAGCAGGCCGCGAGGCAAAGGGTTTCAGGAACGCAGAGGTTTGATCGTCAACGGGCAATTGGGGATGGACGCGCGCGGCTCCATCACGCCGACCGGACGGCTGTTCCAGTGCGGGATCAGCACCAGCGCCGAGAACAGCGCGCAACCGGCGAAGACGATGAACACCGTCACCGTATCGAAATAACCCGGCAGCAAACCGCCGAGCACCGCGCCGACCGAGCCGCAGCCGTTGACGAATCCGGCAGCGGTAGCGCCAGCCTTGGCTTTACCGAAGTCGATGGCGGCCGCGCCGCTGATCATCGAGTCCGGGCCATACAGGGTCAGGCCCATGACAAACAGCAGCGCCACCACCAGCAACACACTGCCGGTTTGCAAGGCGGCCATGAACAGCGCCAGGGTTACGGTCAGCGCCAGCAGACTCAGCACACAGGCCGGCATGCGCCGGGCGCCGAACAGTTTGTCCGAGGCCAAGCCGATCATGATCGGCCCGAGCAACCCGGCCAGTTCGAACGAGGTCGGAATGATCGCTGCCCCCACCTTGCCGACGCTGGGCATCTGCTCAAAGACAATCACCGGCCCCCACAGCAAAATCGCGTAACGCGCCGGTTTCAACATGAAGTAAGCCAGCCCCAGCACCAACACCGTGCGGTTGCGCAGGATCTCCTTCAGCGGCTCCCAAACGCTGAGTTTGCTGTTGGCTTCGATCTCTTCAGCACTCAGTTCAGGCTCCGGTTCCACCGCTGGCAGACCGACGTCTTCCGGTTTGTTGCGCTGGAAGATAAAGAACAACACCGCCACGACCGCAACCACCACCGCACTGGAAATAAACGCCGCGTGCCAGGTGCCGACCAGCGTGTACGCCCACCAACCGGCGAACGGCGACGCCACCAGACCGCCAAACGCATAGCAGGAACTCCACAACCCAAGCACTCGCCCACGTTGTGCGGAAGGGAAAAAACTGCCGAGGTTCTTGCACAACCCCGACCAACCGGTGGACTGCGCCAACCCCTGGATCAACATGCAGGTGGCGAAGATCGGCAACGTTGCAAAACTGCCCATCACCAGTGCCGCCGCAGCGGAAATCAGCAATCCGCCGAGCACCACAACCCTTGGGCCAAAGCGGTCGGCAAGCATGCCCCAAGTGAATTGGCCGATCGCGTAAGCCGCCAGATAGATGGCATCGAGATTGGCCATGGTCATTTTGTCGAGCATGAAGTTCGGGTCTTCACCGATGCCGAGTTTGGCCACCGAAAACGCTTTGCGGGTGAAGTAGAAAGCGGCGTACGCGAGCCAGGTAATAGCGAAAATCTGCATGCGCCAACGCGCAATGCTGCCGATGTGCTTGTTCATTGTGGTTCTGACCTCAGGGTGTGAGTGTGCCGGCAGAATCGTTAAGTAAACGCCTGTGTTTTTTATTGTTGAGCACTGCGATATCACCCCATCCCTAAAGCGATACCGGTCAGATGAGTCCTGCTGTTGCACGCACAGGCTCATCGCCAACGCTGCTGTCCGATCGGGCAGTCATCGATGGCGTGAGCGGATCAAAGCAATTACTGTTTAATAAATAAAATCGATTTATCGTATTTCACACATAAGCTCAGCTTGTTACTGGAGGCTACATGTCGGTGTCCCACGCCCAGCTCAAAGCCTTCCATGCCGTGGCCGTACATGGAAGCTTCACCAAAGCCGCCGAGCGGCTTTTCCTCACGCAACCGGCGATTTCCGACCAGGTGCGCAAACTCGAAGAACGCTTCGGCGTTTTATTGTTTCATCGCAATAAACGTTCCGTGCGTTTGACTGACCTCGGCGAACGCTTGCTGGCGATTACTCAGCGCCTGTTTGTGATTGAAGCCGAAGCGCAGGAGCTGCTTCAGGAATCCCAGGCCTTGCAGACCGGCAGCCTGATTCTGGCGGTGGATGCGCCGGTGCATGTGCTGCCGCAGATTGCGCGGTTCTGCGAGCGCTATCCAGGGATCAGCGTGAAGATCGAGACGGGCAACACCGATGAATCGCTGTTTCGGCTGTTCAACTATCAGGCCGATCTGGCGCTGCTGGGTCGGGATGTCAGTGATGAACGTTTGCTCAGCGTGCCGTTGCGCAACGATCCGATGGTGGCGTTCGTTTCGCGCAATCATCCGTGGGCGGAGCGTGAATCGATTTGCCTGGCGGACCTCGACGACACGCCGCTGGTGTTGCGTGAACACGGTTCAGTGACGCGGCAGACACTGGAAGAGGAAATGGCCCGGGCCGGGTTTCGCATTCGCCCGGCGATTCAGGTTGAGGGGCGGGAAGCGGCGCGGGAAGCAGTGGTTGTCGGGATTGGTGTGGGGGTTGTTTCGGCGGCGGAGTTTGGCGCGGATTCGCGGGTATGCGCGTTGCCGATTACCGATTGCACCCGCAGATTGACCGAAACCTTGGTCTGTTTGCGTGAGCAGAGTTCGCGGCGGGTGGTCGCGACGTTTCTCGATATGGTTCGCGAAAGTCTTGTGTAGCCAGTGATGAGTGCGTCGCGGTGTATCAGACTGGCGCCAAGCCGAAGAACGCCTGAATCAACCGCAACTCCCGCCGCCGCTCCATGCAGCCAATCATGTGCCGGTTCACGAGCCCCTCGCCGACAATCGGAATCGCCACCACTCGTGGGTCATGGCTGACCTCCACCGACGACACCACGCCAACCCCCAACTGCGCCGCTACGGCCTCCGTCACCGCTTCGCGGCTGTCCAGTTCGAGCAGCACACGCGGATGGATCGACGCCTGCGCACACGCCTGATCAAACGTGCGCCGGGTAATCGAACTCGGCTCGCGCAGCACCATGATCACCTGATCAAGTTCCTTGAGCTTCACCTCTGCGGCACGCTCTGCCCAAGGGTGTCCGGCCGGCACCAACGCGCAAATCCGAGATTCATTCAGTGCTTGCAGATGCAGTCCCTTGCGCGGCTCGACTTCAGTCAGCACCGCGACATCGGCGTGCTCCGATAACAGTGCGGCGAGGGTTTCCTGTGCATTGCCCAGACGCAGATTCACGGTAATCCCCGGATACCGCGCGCGCAGGCTGGCGAGCATCGGCATGACCATGTGCGGCCCATCAGCCGCCACTTCCAGGCGCCCGGTCAGCAACTGACGGTTGGCTTCGAGCATCGTCTGCGCTTCTTCCGCCAGACCGAACATGGCCCGGGTGATCGCTGCGAGTTTGGTGCCCTCCTCGGTCAGTTCCACCCGTCGCGCGGTGCGCCGCAACAGGGTGATCTGGTAGTGCTCCTCCAGCGACTTGATGTGCCCGGTGACCGCCGGCTGGCTGATGAACAACCGCGCGGCGGCGCGGGTGAAGCTGCCTTCACGGGCGACGGCGTCGAAGGCGCGCAGTTGGAACAAGTTCATGAATAACCCTCACTGATGGCTGGCATAACAACAAACAATTTGATTGATGCAACGGCGAATTGCAACGTATGCCCCGTAGCTTCATCCCACAGCGCTTTCCGAGGACACACGAATGAGTATTGCCGAACCCATCCTGCTCACTCCCGGCCCGTTGACCACTTCGGCCCGCACCCGCCAGGCGATGATGGTCGACTGGGGGTCATGGGATGACCGCTTCAACCAACTGACCGCCAGCCTCTGCGAGCAATTGCTGGCGATTCTCAACGGCGCCGCCACTCACCATTGCGTGCCGTTGCAGGGCAGTGGAACCTTTGCGGTCGAAGCGGCCATCGGCACTCTCGTACCCCGCGACGGCAAGGTGCTGGTGCTGATCAACGGTGCCTACGGCAAGCGTCTGGCGAAAATCTGCGAAGTGCTCGGCCGTTCGTTCAGCACTTTCGAAACCGCTGAAGATGAACCGACTACTGCTGCCGACGTTGATCGTCTGCTGCGCGCCGACAGTGATATCACCCATGTCGCGCTGATCCACTGCGAAACCAGCACCGGCATCCTCAATCCGTTGCCGGAAATTGCCCAGGTTATCGAGCAACACGGCAAACGCCTGATCATCGATGCCATGAGTTCCTTCGGTGCCTTGCCGGTGGATGCGCAGCAAGTGCCTTTCGACGCACTGATCGCAGCGTCTGGCAAATGCCTGGAAGGTGTGCCGGGGATGGGTTTTGTCTTCGCTCGTAAAGAGTCGTTGGCCGCTGCCGCCGGTAATTCGCAGTCGCTGGCGATGGATCTGTTCGACCAGCACACCTACATGCAGAAGACCGGCCAGTGGCGCTTCACCCCGCCGACCCACGTGGTCGCGGCGCTGCACGAAGCCTTGCTGCAATACAACGAAGAAGGTGGCCTGCCGGCGCGGCATGCGCGCTACGCCGCCAACTGTCAGGCGCTGATGGAAGAGATGGCCAAACTCGGTTTGCGCAGCTTCCTGCCGGCAGCGATTCAGGCGCCGATCATCGCCACCTTCCACGCGCCGACCGATCCTCGTTATCAGTTCAAGGACTTCTACGAACGGGTCAAGGCCAAGGGCTACATCCTCTACCCCGGCAAACTGACCCAGGTCGAAACCTTCCGCGTCGGCTGCATCGGCCACGTCAGCCCGGCGCAGATGCGCGAAGCGGTCGCGGCGGTAGGTGAAGTGCTGCGCGAGATGGAAGTCCTCGAAATCTGATTCACCACAAATCCCACATTTTGAATTGCATTGCCAACTCAGGAATTTTCGCCATGAACTACACCAACCCAACCAAACTGCAAGCCGCCATCCTCGACTGGGCCGGTACCGTGGTCGACTTCGGTTCTTTCGCCCCGACGCAGATCTTCGTCGAAGCGTTCGCCGAGTTCGACGTCCAGGTCTCCATCGAAGAAGCCCGTGGGCCGATGGGTATGGGCAAGTGGGATCACATCCGCACCCTGTGCGATCAGCCGCAGGTCGCCGAGCGGTATCGCAAGGTGTTCGGCCGCACCCCGACCGACGATGACGTCACCGCGATCTACAACCGTTTCATGCCGTTGCAGATCGAGAAAATCGCCGAACACTCGGCGCTGATTCCCGGCGCCCTGGAAACCATCGCCAACCTGCGCCAGCAAGGGATCAAGATCGGCTCCTGCTCCGGCTACCCGAAACCGGTGATGGATAAAGTCGTGGAACTGGCCGCCACCAATGGCTACGTCGCCGACCACGTGGTCGCCACCGACGAAGTGCCAAATGGCCGCCCATGGCCAGCCCAGGCACTGGCCAACGTGATCGCGCTGGGCATCGATGATGTCGGCGCTTGCGTGAAGATCGACGACACCGTGCCAGGCATTCTTGAGGGCCGTCGCGCCGGGATGTGGACGGTTGCGCTGATCTGCTCGGGCAACGCGCTGGGTCTGGATTACGAAGGGTTCCGTGCATTGGGCAGCGATGAGCTGGCCAGCGAACGCAAGCGCATCCACGCGTTGTTCGAAAGCTCGCGCCCGCACTACATGATCGACACCATCACTGATCTGCCGGAAGTGATTGCCGACATCAACAAGCGTCTGGCCAATGGTGAGATGCCGCAGTCGAGCTGATCTGCCCCGCGCCGTATGAAAAAACGCCCCTGTCTTATCGACAGGGGCGTTTTTTTGGCTGCACCTTGATTCAGCGCATTGAAAGACCGATCAGCCTCAGGCAAATCCGTCAAAGCGGATTACAGTTAAAACATGCCGTCGCCCAAGAACGGCCCGTTTCGACCCTGATCTGTGAGGAAACACCGTATGCCGTGGACAAGTTCCGAATCTCGCTACAGCACCGTATCGGTCCTGCTGCACTGGTTGATGCTGGTTTTGTTGGTGCTGGTCTACGCCAGCATGGAATTTCGTGGTCTGTTCCCCAAGGGCAGTGGCGGACGCACGCTGATCAAAGAAGCCCACTACATGCTGGGCCTGACTGTGTTCGTGCTGGTGTGGTTTCGCCTGCTGGCCCGCAGCGTCGGCGCGGCGCCAAAAATCTTCCCGGCTTCGCCGCAATGGCAAACCCTGCTGGCGCGTTTGATGCACTGGGCGTTGTACTTGTTCATGATCGGCATGCCGATTCTCGGCTGGTTGATCACCAGCGCCGAGGGGCATCAGGTGATGTTCTATGGTTTCGATCTGCCACTGCTGGTAAGCGAGGACAAGGCGTTCGCCAAACAGGTTGAAGGCTGGCATGTGTTGATCGCCACGGCAGGTTACTGGCTGATCGGGCTGCATGCGCTGGCGGGGATTTATCACCATTACGTGGTGAGGGATAACACGTTGCTACGGATGATGCCAAAACGGGCGGATCGCTGATTGTCCGGAATGGAAACGCCATCGTGGTGAGGGGATTTATCCCCGACGGGTTGCGAAGCAACCCCATCAAGCCGCGGGACTGCCAAGCAGTCCATCGGGGATAAATCCCCTCGCCACAGGGTGCTCGCTTCTACTCAGGAATTACGGTTGAAGCCTCGGAGTCCTTGGAGTCCGCCGGTATGCACGAAGATCAGTCGCGTGCCGCTGGCAAACCGGCCCGCTTCGACCTGCTGCTTGAGCGCCAGTAACGCCTTGCCGGTGTACAGCGGCTCCAGCGGCACACCACTGAGCTGTTCGGTCTGTTCGATGAAGCCAAGCAATTGCGCATCGACCTTGGCGAAACCGCCTCGGCTGGCGTCGAGCAACTGGTAATCCGCTGTGGCCAAGCCTGCCTCGCGAACGATCGCCTCGACGTGTGGCGCGACCCCGTGGTCGTCAGGCACGGCCAACGCGCCGTACACCGGACGCTTGCCGGCCTCGACCAGCGCCAGCCCAGCCAACGTCGTTCCCGTGCCGCAAGCCAGCCACCAACCGTGGTAATCGATCCAGCCCAGATCGCTCAACTGCGCATCGACCTGAACCTTCAGTGCTGCGCAGCCCAGTGCTCCAGGCAATCCCCCACCGCCCTCCGGCACCGCATGCAGCGTCGGATATTGCGCCTGCCACGGCAGCCAGAAACCCGGTTCATGCCGCGCCCGATAGCCGCCATAACCCAGCCAATGCAGTTGCATGCCGAATGCTTGCAGATCCTTCACCGTCGGCGTTTCCTGCGGATGGCCACGCAACAGCCCCACGGTTTTGAACCCCAGACGCTTGCCCGCCGCGGCCAAGGCATGCAGATGATTGGAATGCGCCCCGCCGAGGCTGATGATGCCGTCGGCGCCTGCGTGGTCGGCGGCTTTGAGGTGTTCGACGAGTTTGAACCACTTGTTGCCGCTGATCAGTGGGTCGATCTGATCGAGGCGCAGGATCGCGACTTCGATGCCGGCGGTGGTGAGCCAGTCCAGACAAAGATGTTCGAGGGGAGCTTGGGATGGAAAAAACATGGGCAAGGCAAAATCTGAAAAAGATCACATTCTAACAGCCAGAAAATCCCCTGTAGGAGCTGCCGCAGGCTGCGATCTTTTGATTTTGGTTTATTGATCGTTCCCACGCTCTGCGTGGGAATGATCAACAGTGGAGATGTGTGGTTTTAGAGTTCGGCGGCCAGACGCGAACCCTGATTGATCGCCCGCTTGGCATCCAGCTCCGCCGCCACGTCGGCACCGCCGATCAGGTGCACGTTCTGCCCGGCGGCCACCAGCCCGTCATGCAGTTCACGCAGCGGATCCTGCCCCGCGCAGATGACGATGTTGTCCACCGCCAGCAGCTGTGGCTCGCCGCTTTCGCCGATGCGGATATGCAGGCCTTCATCGTCGATGCTCAGGTATTCGACGCTGTTGAGCATCTGCACCTGCTTGTTCTTCAGCCCCGTGCGGTGAATCCAGCCGGTGGTCTT
Source organism: Pseudomonas sp. LBUM1652 (assembly GCF_059716105.1). Lineage (NCBI taxonomy): Bacteria > Pseudomonadati > Pseudomonadota > Gammaproteobacteria > Pseudomonadales > Pseudomonadaceae > Pseudomonas > Pseudomonas sp. LBUM1652. The sequence goes on from NZ_CP166804.1 coordinate 4,027,394, forward strand.
GCCCAGGCCATCGCCCACCTTGGTTTTCTTGCGCTGCAACAGGAACACTTCACGGGCCGGCGCATGCGGCGCAGGTTTGATCCCGGCCACACCACCACGGGCCTCAAGATGAGTGTCAATGCCCCACTCTTTCCAGAACGCGGCACGATCCAGACTGGTGGCCACGCCTTCATGCACAAGGAATTCCGACACGTCGAAACCGATACCGCCGGCACCGATCACCGCCACACGCTTGCCCACCGGTTTGCGCTCGAGGATCACATCCAGGTAGCTCAACACCTTGGCATTCTCGACGCCCGGAATCGCCGGCACACGCGGCGCAATGCCAGTAGCGAGGATGATCTCGTCGTAACCACCCTCAACCAGTTTGGCCACATCGACACGGGTGTTCAGGCACACCTCGACGTGGGTGGTCTGCAACTTGCGCTTGAAGTAGCGCAGGGTCTCGAAAAACTCTTCCTTGCCCGGTACGCGCTTGGCGATATTGAACTGGCCACCGATCTCGCTGGCCGAATCGAACAGTGTCACTTGATGCCCGCGCTCGGCAGCCACGGTGGCAGCGGACAACCCGGCAGGCCCGGCGCCGACCACGGCGATTTTCTTGATCTGCTGCACCGGCAGATAATTGAGCTCGGTTTCGTGGCAGGCACGCGGGTTGACCAGGCAACTGGTGAGCTTGCCGCCGAAGGTGTGGTCGAGGCACGCCTGGTTGCAACCGATGCAGGTGTTGATTTCATCGGCACGCCCTTCGGCAGCCTTGTTGACGAAGTCGGGGTCGGCAAGGAACGGCCGCGCCATCGAGACCATGTCGGCATCGCCTTCAGCGAGAATCTGCTCGGCGATTTCAGGGGTGTTGATGCGGTTGGTGGTGATCAGCGGAATGCTCACCGAGCCGCGCAGCTTGGCCGTAACCTTGCTGAATGCCGCACGCGGCACCTTGGTGGCGATGGTCGGGATCCGCGCTTCATGCCAGCCGATGCCGGTGTTGATGATGGTCGCACCGGCCTGCTCGATGGCTTTGGCCAGGATGACGATTTCTTCCCAGGTACTGCCACCCTCGACCAGATCGAGCATCGACAGACGGAAAATGATAATGAAATTCGGTCCGACCGCTTCCCGGACGCGGCGCACGATTTCTACCGGCAGGCGCATACGGTTTTCGTAGCTGCCACCCCAACGGTCGGTACGGTGGTTGGTGTGCGCAGCGAGGAACTGGTTAATGAAATACCCTTCCGAGCCCATGATCTCGACGCCGTCGTACTCGGCGGTTTGTGCCAGTACCGAGCAAGTGACGAAATCGCTGATCTGCTTCTCGATGCCTTCCTCGTCCAGCTCTTTGGGCTTGAACGGGTTGATCGGCGCCTGAATCGCGCTCGGCGCTACCTGCTTCGGACTGTAGGCATAACGGCCGGCGTGAAGGATCTGCATACAGATCTTGCCGCCCGCCTCGTGCACCGCGCGGGTGACGATGCGGTGTTTGAGCGCTTCTTCCTCGGTGGTCAGCTTGGCCGCGCCGGAATACACACCGCCCTCGTCGTTCGGGCCGATCCCGCCGGTGACCATCAGGCCGACGCCGCCTCGGGCACGTTCGGCGAAGTACGCCGCCATGCGCTCGAAACCGCCCGGTTTCTCTTCCAGGCCAGTGTGCATCGAACCCATCAGGGTACGGTTGCGCAGCGTGGTGAAACCCAGGTCCAGCGGGGCCAGCAGGTGCGGGTAATGAGCGGCGGTCATCGGTAACTCCACAACGAGCAATCACGGAAATTGCGGGAGCTCTGTGTCCCCCGTCAGTCATGTTCGACAGACTAAGAGTCGCATCGCTGTCACTCAATGACCGTAACTGACAAGTTAATGATCAAAATGCGCAGCGCCCCTTGGCAAGCGCGGACAGGCGCCCTACCCTAGTCGCCACACCCATGACTTTTCACTACGATTGGAATTTTTTTCATAAAGAATGGAGTCAGCTAGGCATAACCAGCCGTCTGGCAGGAACGTTACAGGCAAGGCGCCATGTGTGAAATTGTCGTGATACAGGGATATTGCTAGAGGGATTACCGTGGTGCAGCGCTGAAAAGCCACACTCCGAGACGCACGTTCGGATTGGCGAAAGTCTTACTTCACAACTGGTATCGCTCCAGCATTGAGTGGGCGAAGCTGCCGCCCCCGCGCTCCGCACAAAACATGAGATACGTCTGAAACGTTTCCATAAGTGACATTATAAAATTTTAGTTTATACAGCCTATTGCAATTAATGCCTACCTTACCTTCGGTGGTCATTAGAAAATAAAATGGAGTCATTAGATTTTAAAGAACAGCACAATGGAGGGTGGCTCTCGAGGTATCGGGACTGCCATTGCTCCACTCCGCGTCTCTCGCCCTGACGCCTGCCCTTTGTGCCACTTTGCTCAACCCCATGCCCAAAGGCGTACACGACGCTAGAGGTGGGTTTCTTTGGCTGGTTTAAGAAAAGCTTTAAGAAATTGACCACAATTTATGAAGGCTGAGAGGTTTATGCGCTCAGTCCCCAAAGATTTATCTGAGCGACTAGCCGGATGCTTGGCCGGATCGGGAGTCGGATTCGCGCCACGCGCGGAAGCGGCGCCCTACTTAATGTCTGGGGATCTGGTGGAGGTACTACCAAACTGGAAACTGAAGATTTTTCCAATCAGCTTGGTATATCCCTAAATCCGCCATCTGTTTAACGAGTTCGGGCCTTTGCAGATTGGGAATCCGAATTCATGAGCCGTCCACCCACTGTGGACGATACAGACTGACGAATGACGATCTCTCAGTTCAACTAGATTGCAATTGCTGCGGAGGCAGTCACCTGTGGACATCATAATCGGTCTACTATTTAGAGCATCGCTATTAAGTTTTCTCCCTACATTATTTGAACAAGTCGCTCTACCTGCTCCGATGCCTGCTCCTTGTCCACTACGTTGGTAAAACCCAAGAGCAAGCCATGTACAGACGTTGCTTTCAGGTACCATTTAGACAAGGCTTCAACACGAAGCCCGGCGAGTTTAGCTCGTCTACAAATTTCGCGGTCGTCCTCGCCCTTATCAAGACGCGCCAGCAGATGCATCCCCCCTACTTGATGATCGACACACAGGCGATGCTCCAGTTTTTCGATTAATGCATCTACCAGCAGCTGTCGCCGATGCGCGTACAAATTCCGCATTTTCTTAAGATGTCGCCCGAAGTGTCCCTCCTCAATAAACTTAGCAGTCGTCACCTGCCAAAGCTGAGGGCAATGACTTTGCATTTTGTCGGCCAGCTCAGCGAAGCGTGGAACTAGTGTTTCTGGCACCACCAAATAAGCCAATCTCAGCCCCGGCAACAGCACTTTGCTAAATGTACCGCAGTATAAAACGCGGTCTTGCACGTCCAGGCTCTTGAGTGCGGGTAGGGGCCGACCGTGATAGCGATATTCACTGTCATAATCGTCTTCAATGATCCAACTTTGCTTAAGGTTTGCCCACTCCAACAATGCTTGGCGGCGCGGCATCGACAGCGCTACACACAGTGGGCTTTGGTGAGTAGGCGTCACTACTGCAAAACGAGCATCAGGAACGTGCTCAACAGCAGCTTCGACAACCATCCCATCACTGTCAACCGGAACCGGTACCAAGGTGGCGCCAGCCTCTCGAAGAAAGTCGTGAGTTGCAAAATATCCTGGATCTTCAACCCAGCAGCTATCGCCCGGTTGCAAAAGGCTGCGGCTTATCAGATCAAGACCTGCGCGGTAGCCGGCGACGATAAAAATTTGCTCCGGGGTGCAGGTTATCCCTCGGGAAACTCCTAGATAGCCCGCGACCGCCCTTCGTAACGACGCATGCCCCTTGGCGTCAGGGTAAATTGCGCCATCCAAAAATGAGTTGCGCAATTCGTATGAAGCGATTCGATTCCATAGCTTTCGAGGGAAGGCATCCAGGGCGGGCAATCCCATTTGAAATGGCTGCGGAAGCTCCCCGGAATGGATGAGTGAATACTGCGGCAATAAGACATGTGATGATTTAGAAGAAATTGGTATCGATTTAATCAGCGGAGAAACAACCGTTCCAGCCGCCCCACGTGCAAGCAGGTAACCCTCACTAATCAATAGCTGATACGCCAACTCGATAGTGCCTCGGGCCAGATTCAGCTCCGATGCTAGCGCCCGGATTGAAGGCACTCGATCGCCAGGTTTCAATCTACCGTCAGCGATCGACGCACGGAAGCGCAAGTAAATTTGACGATAGAGTGCAGGTACTACTTCGCCCTTAAGCAGCAGATTGTCCACCTGAATGTCCTAGTCATTTTTACGATTTTTGGCCCTACAGGATAAGCCATAAGATCGATACGCTGTAACGCCTAATCTTCGGTGAGACGGCGCGTATGCAACGGTGGGTGTTCAAAATGCTGCAAAGCGAAGCTGAGATCACTGCTGGATTTGAATTAATGCGCCAGCTACGGCCTAACTTGGGCGACGTGACCTCATTTACCCAACAGTTCAATCGCCAATCCCATGAGGGGTATCGATTATCAGGACTCTGGCAGGACCAGCAGTTGGCAGGACTCATCGGATTTCGGGAGTCCGAAAACCTGCTCTATGGGCGTTTTATCTACGTCGACGATCTGGTTATCGATGCTGCACTACGAAATTCAGGACTGGGAGCGAGACTGCTGGAAAGCGTGCGCGACGAAGGCAAGCAACTTGGTTGCAACTACCTCGTACTCGATACCGGACTGGATAGGCATCTGGCACAACGTTTCTATTTTCGTGAAGGTTTGTTGGCGAAAGGAATGCATTTCGTCCAGCAACTGTAAGCGGTTCCAAAAATAACTACTGAAGATTGTCGAAGGCCGTAGTGCGTCGGCAGCAGGAGCACCACGATGCCGACCTACTCAAAACTGGAGGGTGCGCTCGTAAGCAGCAAGCCATTTATTGGTACAACCTTGACGGTGTGGATAGCGGCATTAACGGCAGCTATATATCCTTGGATTCTCGATGCCTTCCACTGGTCCGTCACCCCATCAGTCGCTAATACCCAAGTCGCTCCAATCCCCGCTGGCGCTACTTTACTGGCAGCTTTGCTGCTGGTCGCAGCCTTCGCCGTACCGCTGATCAATTTGTTGATCGCGAGTCGTCCCCAGCAAACCTCAACCACAACTGCGCAAAATGTTCGCGCGCGGCGATTTGCTTTGTTCGCAGTGACCGCACCAACGGTTTATGTCTTCTTCGGTGTGCTCACCTATATGGGCGGCAGCAAAATTCCAGACACATGGATCTGGACACCTGCTTGGTTGTTATTTGGATATTGGGCGTCTCGAAGCACGAACGCTGTCATCGTACAGCAGCCCCATACGTCTTCACGTCTGCGAGTGGCTCATGGGATCGCAGGATCTATTGCGGCGGTTTACGTTCTTTTTCATATTTTCAACCATCTGTTTGGCCTCATTAGCCCCGAAGCACACGCAGCCGTAATGGATATCGGCCGGACAATTTATCGAGCAAAAGTCTTCGAGCCACTTTTAGTGGTCGTAATGCTATTCCAGATATTCAGCGGTCTGCGCCTCGTATGGACATGGAGCGAAACATCAGCTGATCGTTATCGGATGTTCCAGATTGCGACAGGAGTGTTCATGTCAATATTTATCCTGGGACACATGAACTCGGTATTCATCTTCGCCAGGACTTGGCTAGACATCCCTACCGACTGGGCATTCGCCGCGGGACTGCCTACTGGGTTGATTCACGATGCCTGGAACATTAGGCTTCTGCCGCACTACGCGCTTGGTGTTTTCTTCGTGTTGGCACATTTAGTCTGCGGACTGCGCGTACTGATGCTTGCCCATGGCGCTAAAATTTCGACAGCAAATCGACTTTGGTGGTCTGGAGTATTGCTGAGCGCCGTGATTTCGGCAGCGATAATGTGTGGAATGACCGGGCTTAGATTAGGCTGATCAATTTTTTCGAAAGGGTTGCGAACTAGAGTTTCAGATCGCGCCCCGGCGGCAGGCAGCAAAAGGTCAGAGGTAGTCAGTCGAGCAGTCTCCGATATACCACTTTTCCTGAACTAGCGAATTTATTGGTAATGGCCGCCATGACAAGGCATGTCTGCTATTTCTTTCATCGCGACTTTATTTCTTAATGGACGCAGGTGCCATTGGGAATAGCCACCGGTACCCGCTCGGCGAACCAGCAGGCTATTGGCACCGCGGTGATCGGAGGGAGGATCACTGCGACGCTAGCGGTCGTATTTGTACCGGCTTCCTTCTGACCGTAATGAAGTTGATCCGCAATCGCGTCAAAGTTAGTAAATAACAACCGATTATTCATTCCTATGCAGTGCGGCGGAATGCAGGCGGGGGACAGACGCTGTCCAACTTACCAGGTGGCCGTCGAGAAATGACTCATGCCGCGCAAGTAATACCTAGCGGTCACAATTTAAATAGATCCCATTGATTGGTATTCATCAATTTCATATAGCGCTGCAGTAGTGCGCGGGCACGGACTAATAACAGTTTATTTTTAATTTCAGCTTAATCACCTCGTGCTACCCTTCACAAGTTCTCAAGAAAGAGCCTACTTATGTACCGTTTGTTTACTCTACTGTTAATGCTCTTATCAGGCTTTTCCCATGCAGGAGACAGTCTATTTGATGTTAAACCTGAGTTTCTTCCCGCAGAAAAAGCATTTACGTTCAGTTCTCAGCGTCTTTCCTCAGGGGAAACTCAGCTCTACTGGCAAGTCGCCGACGGGTACTACCTGTATCAACAACGTTTAACATTCGATGGCTTGGCCCAAGAAAACGCTCCGCCGTTTCCTGACGGTGAAGTTCACAGCGATGAGTTTTTCGGCACCCAGCAAGTCTATCGGCAGGGGCTGGAGTTGAAGCTTCCAGCCGAGGCCCGCGGTAAAATCAAAGTCAGCTGGCAGGGCTGTGCCGATGCCGGCTTGTGCTATCCACCGCAGTCGGTGGTCGTTGACCTAGGCGGTAGCCCGCCAGCAACCACTCCTGCCGAAGCACCCGATCAGGCGCTTGCCAGTGGCCTTCAGCAACGAGCTCTTGGCTGGAGCCTGCTAATCTTCTTCGGTCTGGGTTTGCTGTTGGCGTTTGCCCCTTGCTCTCTTCCCATGCTGCCGATTCTTGCAGGGTTGGTAGTTGGCAGCGGCGCAAGCCCGTGGCGCGGTTTTGCCTTGGCTGGCAGCTATGTGTTTTGTATGGCGTTGGTCTATGCAGCCATGGGAGTGCTCGCCGCCATGCTGGGTGCCAACCTCCAGGCGTTACTACAACAACCGTGGGTGCTGGGTAGTTTTGCTGCGATCTTCATCCTGCTGTCGTTGCCGATGTTTGGGTTTTTCGAATTGCAGTTACCCGCTGCCCTTCGCGATCGCCTGGAAAACGCCAGCCGCCAGCGTAATGGTGGCAGCCTTGTGGGGGCCGGCATCTTGGGCGCGTTGTCCGGACTATTGGTGGGTCCATGCATGACCGCCCCCCTGGCCGGTGCGCTGTTGTACATCGCGCAAAGCGGTAACGGACTGCACGGCGGTCTTATTCTATTTGCCATGGGCCTAGGCATTGGCCTGCCCTTATTATTGCTCGTCACTGTCGGCAACCGCTTCCTGCCCAAGCCAGGGGCGTGGATGAACCTGCTCAAAGGCGCTTTCGGCTTCCTGTTTCTGGCTACAGCGATCTACATGTTGCGCCCGGTGTTGGATGAATCGCTTTGGATCGGTCTGTGGGGCACGCTTTCGCTGATCCTGGCTTATGCTGCCTGGCATCAACGCCAGGCAGCAACCCGGACGACTCATATGTTCGGTATAGCTTCGGTCGTATTCGGTGTCTGGGGTAGCTTGCTTGCCGTCGGTGCTGCCGGCGGCTCCGATGATCTCTGGCGCCCCTTGAAGGTCTACAGCGCAACCACTGCCAGCACTGCCAGCACTGCGTCGCAACCATCTGGGCATGATGCATTTTCCACCATCAAGTCTCCAACTGAGTTACAGAATGAACTGGACTCGGCGAAGGCAAGTGGTCAATGGGTGCTGTTAGATTATTACGCCGATTGGTGTGTGTCTTGCCGAGTGATGGAAAAGGAAGTGTTCGGCAAAACCCCCGTCATGGACGCTTTGAAGGATGTACGGCTGCTACGCCTGGACGTCACCGCTGACAACGCTGATAGCCGTGAGTTGTTAAGCCGCTACAAGGTACCGGGCCCTCCGAGCTTTTTATGGATCGGGCCGGACGCAGAGGAGCGTCGTAGTCAGCGTATTACCGGGCAGGTTGACGCCGAGGCGTTTCTTCAGAGCTGGAACCAAGCTAAGGAAGGTCGTTGATGCTTACATTCAATATTGGCAGTTTTGTCATTTCGCTGAGCCATCTGTTGCTGATCAGCGCGTTAGTGGTCGCTACCCTGATTGGACGTCAAGTGGCCAAAAAGGGTGGGGAACGCTTGGACTCGGTACTTTTCTGGCTGTTGATGCTGGGGCTTCTGGTAGCCCGAGCGAGCTTTGTTCTGATCTACAGGGAACACTACGGGACTGACCTCTGGCGCATCATCGATATGCGTGATGGCGGTTTTCTCCCGTTGCCGGGCATTATCGCGGGGGTATTGGGGGCTCTGATCCTGGGTTGGAAAAGCGCCATCCTGCGTCGGCCACTGGCGGCGTCGGTGATCAGTGGCATGCTCCTGTGGGGTTTCGGGACACTATCGTTGAGTGTCTACGAGCAAGGTACGCGCTTACCGGAAATACCTGTGCGCACGACCACAGGGGAGACCGTACAACTCACGCACTACCAGGGGCGTCCACTAGTGATCAACTTATGGGCCACCTGGTGCCCACCGTGCCGTCGTGAAATGCCCGTGCTGCAGAAAGCTCAGGAAGAGCGTCCAGACGTGAACTTTCTCTTCGTGAACCAAGGTGAGGGATCGAACATTGTCAATAAGTTCCTCTCCAGCCAGGAGCTAAACCTGAGTAACATTTTATTTGACGGAGGCGGACGACTTGGCCAGGTCGTGGGTTCGATGGCGTTACCAACGACCCTGTTCTACAGTGCAGATGGAAAATTACTTAGCAGTCATCTAGGGGAACTTTCAGATGCAAGCCTGGCTCGAGCGCTCGAACAATTCGAAGAGCGCTGACGGAACTTTGCTAACGAAGAGAAAACACTCGCTCTCTAGCGGGTATTTTCTCTGCGTGCTACATCTTTAACGACTAATAAAAATACCCCTCCCTCTGAGAGCAAGTAACTAATTATGGAATGGATTGCTGACCCTACCGCTTGGCTTGGTTTGCTGACACTGATCGTGTTGGAGCTGGTCCTCGGAATAGACAATCTTGTTTTTATTGCAATTCTTGCTGACAAATTGCCGCCAGAGCAACGCGACCGGGCACGACTAATCGGGCTTTCGCTTGCACTTCTTATGCGGCTGGGCCTGCTTGCGGGTATTTCTTGGATGGTAACGCTGACCAAGCCATTGGTGACGGTATTTGATCATGTGTTCTCCGGCCGAGATCTGATCATGCTGTTCGGCGGTGTGTTCCTGCTGTTCAAAGCGACGATGGAGCTTCATGAGCGCCTCGAAGGGCATGTAGCGCAACGTACGGGCAACGTCAGCTATGCGCTGTTCTGGCCGATCGTCTTGCAGATTGTGGTGCTTGACGCGGTCTTCTCGCTGGATGCAGTGATCACCGCCGTAGGGATGGTTGATGAACTCTCGATCATGATGATCGCTGTTATCTTCTCCATCGGTATCATGATTGTCGCCAGTAAGCCGTTGACCCATTTCGTCAACTCACACCCCACGGTGATCATGCTATGTCTGGGATTCTTGATGATGATCGGCTTCAGTCTTACGGCTGAGGGTCTTGGCTTCCATATTCCAAAGGGCTATCTCTACGCGGCCATTGGCTTCTCAATCCTCATCGAGTTGTCCAACCAGATTGCCCGTGCACGTCGCAAAAAGTCTTTGCAGGGGCAGCACTCGATGCGCGTCAGAACGGCACACGCCGTTATGCGTCTGTTGGGAGGTAAAAAACTGGAGCTCGATGAGGTTGGTGATGAGATCGTTGACATGGTCGACAGCGAGAGCGAAGAACCGGTGTTTGATCGACGCGAACGCGTCATGATCAGTGGGGTGCTAAGGCTGGCCGAACGTAGCATTCGGACAATCATGACACCTGCCGATGATATTGATCAGCTCGATCTGAGCAGTCCGCGGACAGATCTGGAACGTGCCTTGATGCAATCTACCCATTCCAGATTGCCGGTCAGCAGCAATGGACGCTTGAGTTTAATTCAGGTTTTCGTTCACAAGAAAGATGTGCTCAAAGCGTTACTCGCGGGCAGTGAGTTGCAAATTGTAGAGTTAGCACGCCCCGCGCTCAGATTGTCGGGAAGCCTCACGATTCTTAATGCACTCGAGCAAATGCGTAGAGAGTCGACTCATATCGCGTTTGTAGTCAACGAGCGTGACGGATTTATCGGTCTCTTGACCGTGACCGACATTCTTGAATCCATCGCCGGTGAGCTGCCTGATACCAGCGACCTTGAGCGTTTATCCGAGGCACACCAATGAAAGATGCGGCTCCACTCTGATAATTGACGCCACAAGGCAGGGGCCTAAGGAAGACCTCAGTTGTAGTGGTTTGATGAACCTGGAAACCCACTAACTGGTTGCCACAAGTTTTGGGCTCGCCGAGGGCGGCCGATATCTCCTACAGGGGTAGTAAGATCGGGCGCTCAACCGGCGCAAGTCAGCAAGATGGAATCGCCAGCCGCTTACGTGGCTGGCAAGTCAGCAATATATGAAGGATGAAGGGATAGATTTCATTGGTCACAACCAATGCAATTGCGCCGATATAAGATGTGTCTCCAAGTTGCTCCCACAGCGCCACAACATGCTTGAGGACCGTCGGATTCAACGCCACCGCGATCTACTCAAAAGAAAGATCAAAAATCACAGCCTGCAGCACCTCCCACCAAGGCGGGGGGGGGTACAGCAAAAACGGCCGTCCTATTGCAGGACGGCCGTCCCAACGCCTTACCTTAGAGCGTATACGGTTGTTGCTGCCACAACTCCGCCGACTCTACAGGTGGGACTGCTACAACAATGCTGCCATTCGTTTCGACAGGTGATCCGCCATGATTCAGGCTAGCGTCGAATTCATCGGCGGACAGCTCCAAACCACCTTCACCCACTGGCGAGATGTCAGCTTCGCCAGCAAACAGTTCGTCAGTTGGTTGAAGTAACTCAGACATCAATGGCAGGTCATCGGACGTCAACACCTCAACCTCCTCCCCCCCCACCATGGCGCCGGCCTCAACTACATTCAACACGAATGGCTCGGAATACACCCCGTCAGAGAGCACCATATAAATATGCTCTCCCGGATCCAGGTTATTGAGCTTCTCGGGCTCGAATGTCCAGTTGCCTTGCGCATCGACAATAACCTGGTCAACCAGTTGATAGTTGTCGTAGATCCACAACAGCGCATTAGGTTCTCCGCGCCCGCTGAACATCGGAAGTTGGTCATCGATCGTCGCACCGCTCTCAACAGTCCCGGTCTCGAGACCTTCACTATCGAAAGCACTGTCGATGGTCAGAGCACGCGATTCGGGAACATTTTCCACATTCAACACAAACGGATCTGAGGTCACTCCAGCGCCGACAAAAGTGAACACATGCTCACCCTCGCCCAGCCTTTTGGCATGATTGGTAAAACTCCAGCTACCGTCCGCCCCTACCTCTACGCTGCCGATCGGCTCGCCTTTATCATAGACAAAGAGGATCGTGGACGGCTCACCGTGGCCACTGAAAGTGGGCCGCGCATCGTCAGTAGTGCCACCGCTCACAATGACACTCGTGTCACCGATATTGTCGATCACGGTATCAACCACAGGCTTCACTGAATCCGGTTCGCTAATGGTCAGTGTAAACGGGTCCGAGTTGACGCCAGCGCCTTCCACCGTGAATACATGCTCGCCCTTCCCGAGTGGGTACACCACATTAAAAATCCACTTGCCCATATGGTCGACATTGGCATAACCGAGGAAATTGCCTTTGTCGTAAACCTTGAGTTGGGTAAAGGGTTCGCCCTGGCCACTCAAGAGTGGTTTGGTGTCATCGGTCGTGCCGCCGTTGGCGACATCACCGATCACACCGAAATTGTCGAAGGCCGATTCGATCACCGGCTTGGCCGAGTCCGGTGCGCCAACGTTCACGGTGAACGGATCAGAGCTGACGCCAGCATTCACTACCGTGAACACGTGCTCGCCAGGCATCAGCGACTGGGGAATGGGGAAGATCCAGTTGCCATCAGGTTGGACCATGGCATAACCGATGTGGCGACCGTTGTCGTAAATCTTGATTTGAGTACCTGGCTCGCCCTTGCCACTCAAGGTCGGGGTTTTATCGTCGGTCGTGCCGCCGTTGGCGACATCACCGATCACACCGAAATTGTCGAAGGCCGATTCGATCACCGGCTTGGCCGAGTCCGGTGCGCCAACGTTCACGGTGAACGGATCAGAGCTGACGCCAGCATTCACTACCGTGAACACGTGCTCGCCAGGCATCAGCGACTGGGGAATGGGGAAGATCCAGTTGCCATCAGGTTGGACCATGGCATAACCGATGTGGCGACCGTTGTCGTAAATCTTGATTTGAGTACCTGGCTCGCCCTTGCCACTCAAGGTCGGGGTTTTATCGTCGGTCGTGCCGCCGTTGGCGACATCACCGATCACACCGAAATTGTCGAAGGCCGACTCGATCACCGGCTTGGCCGAGTCCGGTGCGCCAACGTTCACGGTGAACGGATCAGAGCTGACGCCAGCATTCACTACCGTGAACACGTGCTCGCCAGGCATCAGCGACTGGGGAATGGGGAAGATCCAGTTGCCATCAGGTTGGACCATGGCATAACCGATGTGGCGACCGTTGTCGTAAATCTTGATTTGAGTACCTGGCTCGCCCTTGCCACTCAAGGTCGGGGTTTTATCGTCGGTCGTGCCGCCGTTGGCGACATCACCGATCACACCGAAATTGTCGAAGGCCGACTCGATCACCGGCTTGGCCGAGTCCGGTGCGCCAACGTTCACGGTGAACGGATCAGAGCTGACGCCAGCATTCACTACCGTGAACACGTGCTCGCCAGGCATCAGCGACTGGGGAATGGGGAAGATCCAGTTGCCATCAGGTTGGACCATGGCATAACCGATGTGGCGACCGTTGTCGTAAATCTTGATTTGAGTACCTGGCTCGCCCTTGCCACTCAAGGTCGGGGTTTTATCGTCGGTCGTGCCGCCGTTGGCGACATCACCGATCACACCGAAATTGTCGAAGGCCGACTCGATCACCGGCTTGGCCGAGTCCGGTGCGCCAACGTTCACGGTGAACGGATCAGAGCTGACGCCAGCATTCACTACCGTGAACACGTGCTCGCCAGGCACCAGCGACTGGGGAATGGGGAACATCCAGTTGCCATCAGGTTGGACCATGGCATAACCGATGTGGCGACCGTTGTCGTAAATCTTGATTTGAGTACCCGGCTCGCCCTTGCCACTCAAGGTCGGGGTTTTATCGTCGGTCGTGCCGCCGTTGGCGACATCACCGATCACACCGAAATTGTCGAAGGCCGACTCGATCACCGGCTTGGCCGAGTCCGGTGCGTCTATGTTCAAAGTAAACGGATCGGACGTTACAATTCCTGCGCTTGTCGTGTTCTCTACGGTAAACACGTGTTCACCCGGTACCCGCGGCGGAACAATGAAGGTCCAGTTTCCCGCAGAGTCCACATCGACGTAACCGATGAAACTATTGTTGTCGAAAACCCTAATCTGAGAACCTGGCTCACCCTTGCCATGCAAGGTTGGTGTCGTATCGTCAGTGGTACCGCCAATGGCAATTTCACCCACCATTCCATGATCGTCAAAAGCTGAGTCGATCATCGGTTTGGATGGCTCGGTTTCATCGGTCACATTCAGTGTGAATAAATGCGATGGAATGCCGTTCATGAACACCCTGAGGTTGTACTCGCCCGGCGCCAGCCGGCTGCCAGGTTCAATGGAGTACCTGCCATCCGGCCCGACGAATGCAGAACCGATCAACCTATCCTCGTCATACAGAAACACTTGGTTGCCCGGTTCTCCGCGCCCCTGGATCGTCGGAGTGCTATCGTCTGTCGTACCACCATTAGCGATGTCAACCGGCACACCAGCGTTATCAACCACCACATCGATGACTGGTCGAGACGATTCAGGGATGTCGACTATGAGCGTAAAAGGTTCGGAGACATTGCCCGCGGCATCAACCACCGTGAACACATGCTCTCCAGGCTCAAGAGCGTAAATGTTGGATACCGTTATTTGCCAGTAACCCAGTTGGTCGACAACGACATTGCCCACGTGTTTGCCATCGCTGAAGAGTTGAATCCGAGTGAGAGGCTCGCCCTCGCCTCTGAGTGTTGGACGTACGTCATCAATTGTGGCGCCATTGCCGACCTGAACAGCCCCACCTCCGGCATTATCAATGGCACTGGTGATCGACAGGCCCAATTTGCTCACTGAGGTATCAATTGAGTTGTTTACAACATCGGTCATTGCCGAATTGCTGGAACCCGTCTGCATCTGCTCAGCGGTTTGCTTGATGAGCCTGTCACCGGCGAAACTATCCTGCTCCGCGGCAATTTTATCCCGCAAGGGAGCACTACCAACCGAAGGAATGACTGTGCCGCGAAACTCAGCATCATTCGTATTTTTTGATGTATCAGGCGTATCCGGGCTCTTTTTTGGGGTATCCATAAGATATTTATCACCAGTAGATTAATGGAGATTGTTCACCTGTAACTTGCTAGAGGCGAACAAAACTATTAATCCCAAAAGAGCACGCTCGCGAATGTAGGAACGGTCTGAAAACATTTGAGATATCGGCGGCGTCAAGGCCACAACTACCGCCGGAATGTTGCGCTTAAGTTTTTACCAAGCTCTGATGCCCAATGCCTCTAAACTTCCACGAGTCTGTTCGGCACATACGTGGTGAATGCCGCGCCAGCCGAGTGCGATAGCGGCCTCGACATTGCCGAGTACGTCATCGATAAACACCACTTCACCAGGCTGGATATCTGGCAGATGAGTGCGTATCTGGCCAAGGCTGGTGTGGTAGATCGCAGCATCCGGCTTGATCTGCTTAACCTCGCCGGATACCACGATGTCGCTAAAACAGGTCAGGAACGGATAGTGCTTGCGGGCGTAGGGGAAGGTCTCCGCCGACCAGTTGGTCAAGCCGAATAATGGCATTTTCGCTTCGTACAGCGCCAGTAGAATGTCCACTCCCGCGGATAGCGGCCCCTTCAACATTTCGTGCCAGCGGTCGTAGTAAGCCTTGATCAAGAACTCATACTCCGGATGCTGCTGGGTGAGACTGTGAGTCGCCTCGACCAGGGTTCGTCCGGCATCCTGTTCGGTGTTCCAGACTTGAGTGCAGATGTTCTCCAGAAACCACTGGCGCTCGTGGTCATCAGTAATCAGTTTGCGATACAGATGGTGCGGACTCCAATCGAAAAGAACCCCACCGAAATCAAATACTACTGCGCGAATAGCCATGAAAAACCTCCATTAGTGGAAATGGGGTAGCGATTGCAATTGAGCAACGTTTATTAAGACTTCGTGAGCTCGAGGATAGTTAACTACCTCAAGATAGTGGTATGAGACTTATCTCAAAATACTCGGCGAGTTCAAAAACAATTCCACGGCCTAGCGGGAGTAGACCCGCGTGCCAAAGTTCTTCAGACGTCTGAACATTTTTCTCTTGTATGCCTTATCCAACTGCAGCGGACTTTACGACGGCAAGCCCTGCAGCAACTGGACCTCAAGAGCCTGAAGACAAGCGATTACGGCCTGCGCCTGCTGCCGACACCGCAACGGCTCGCCCTCCTCCGTAACCAGTCTCTCAAGCTCCAGGCACGCGGCGTCCAATGCACGATCGCCCGTCAGATGCGCGCCGCCCCGGATTTTATGGGAGCGTCTGGCTAAATCATCCCAATTGCCTTCCTTTACCAAGCGTTCCAGTTCGTCAGCGTCCAAACGGTGCGTCTGCACGATTTCGTTCACCAGAGGCGCATAGGACTCGGGGCTCAGCAGCCTGATTTTGTCGAGTTCGCTATCACCACCGATCTCTGCCTGGACTCGACGCTTGCTGGTCTGTTCCACTTCTGCAACCAGTAACGCAAGGGTTTCCATTCCCACCGGTTTAAACAGACATCGGGTCATTCCTGCCTCGAGACAGCGCTCGATGATTTCCGATTGAGCGTTGGCCGTCAGACCAAACACCGGGTGCAGACGCACTGCTCGCTGCTGCTCATCCTCACGCATCAAACGGGCCAATTGGTAACCGTCCATACGGGGCATGTTGCAGTCGGTAATAGTCAGGTCGAAAGGCGGTTGCGCGCTTCTCCATTGAGCCAGCGCCGCTTCGCCATCGTCGCAAGGCCAAGCCTCATGCCCCAGATACTCCAGCTGCCGGCACAGCAACAAGCGGTTTGGCGCGTGGTCTTCTACCACCAGAATCTTCAGTTTGTGGTCATGGGAGGATTCGAGTGCCGGCGATGCCAGACTGTCTTCAACCTGCACCACTTCAGCCTCGAAAATCAGGGTAAAGCTCGAACCCAGCCCCAACTGGCTGTCGACCTTGAGTTGCGCGTCCAGCAGCTTCGCCAGACTGGCACAGATGCTCAGGCCCAAGCCCGTACCCACGGCGCGGTTTGCTTGCGGATCGGCCTGCACGAAGGGCTCGAATATTTCCTGGCATTGGGTCTCGCTCAGGCCTTTTCCTGTGTCGCTGACTTGAATGGCATAACGGGCACGACCGGATTCCGTCTCGCTTGGCAACTCGCGCAGCATCAACTGCACGCTGCCCCGATCGGTGAATTTGATCGCATTGCTCAACAAGTTCGCGACGATCTGATTGAGCATCAACGCATCGATCATGACGCCTCTATGCTGAACCTCGGTGACCAATCGATAGTCGAGATTCTTCTTGCGCGCATTGGTGTCGAACAGGCGGAATATCGATTGAGTCATCTCTCCCAGATGCGTCGGCCGCGGCGCCATGCTCATTTCGCCTGCTTCGATCTTGGAAAGGTCGAGAATATCGCCGATCAGTGAAAGCAAGGACTTGGCCGACTGATGAGCGACCTCCAGGCTCTCTTCAATATCCTCGGCATTGGCGCCTTTGAGGCGCAGCAGTTCGATCAAGCCCACCAAAGCACTGACGGGCGTACGAATTTCGTGGCTCATGCTGGCGAGGAATACTGACTTGGAGCGATTGGCTTCCATCGCCGTTTCCTTGGCCAGGCTTAATTGCTCTATCAGGTGTTCGCGTTCAGTGATATCGAGCCAGCCGCCGATCACCCCGATGTACTGGCCATCGGCATTGTGGAATGGCAGCAGCCAGTGATAGACACGATGGCGTTGCCCATGTACTTCAACGTCAATATCGGTAAAGGCGGATTGCCCATGTTCCAGAGTGTTGAGATAAGTCTGATGGTATTTGGCATTGAGCTCGTCACTGAACACCTGGCTTTCCATCAGGGTTTTACCCATCAGATTTTCGCGGGTGGCATTGAAGAAATTCAGGTAGGCCTGATTGCATTGAATCAGTCGCCCCTGCATGTCGCGCACATAAAGCGCCACTGGCGCGCCATCGAGAAGCGTGCGGTTGAATTGCAGTTGATCCTCGAGATCACGCTCGGCTTTCTCTCGTTTCTGGATCTGCACCCTCAGATAGTAGTTCCATGCCAGAAACACCAGAAGCAGTAAGGCCGCGCCAATCACAACCTGGATCACATTATCCTTGTAAGTATTCCAGGGGCTGGCCACGGCCGGTGCAGCGTTGTAGCGCCAGCGATCGGACATTTCCGACAATTCTTCCGGCGGGATGGCCAGCAACGCGACATCGATGATGTCCTTGAGGGTCTGATTGGCTGGCGATACGACCATGGAGATCATTGCCGGGCTAGACCCGATGACGGACGCGACGTGCAGATCGGCGTTGAAATGCTGCGAGATGAAGTAGTCGGCACTGAACTTGATGCCGACGGTACCCTCGACCTCTTTATCAGCAAGCATCTCAATGCCCTCGGTTGCACTTCGCACAGTCACCTGATGGATTTTGGGATAGTGCTCCTGGACCCAGGGTGACACGGGATTGCCCCATACCATCGCAAGGCGCAAGCCACTGAGTTCACCCAGACTGCGAATACCTGCTTCGGTTCGTCGGGTAACCACAACGAATGGGCTGACGAGATAAGAGCGGCTGAACTGCTTCGGATTAATTGAATGCTCCCCTTTGCTTAACGCCGCAATCAAATCGATCTTATTGTCCTGTAATTGATCTACCATTTCGTTGACGCCGCTGTGACGGACAATCTCGAACGTCAAGCCGGTCAACTGGCTGACTTTGTTCAGTACATCGGCCCCAAACCCTTTGAACTGGTTATTTTCGTCAAAGAAGGTAAGCGGCGCAGAGGAACTGGAGACCCCAACCTTGAGATTTTTGTGTGCTGCGATCCAGTCTGATTGCTTCTGAGTCAGAGTCAATGAAGGACGAGGAACCACAAAGCTATTGTTCAAACCCCAGCGCGAGGTGATACGCAAGATGCTGGCAACTGGAATGGCGTTGAGCGATTGGTTGATTGCCTCCAGCAATTGCGGCCGACGGTTGCTGATAGCAAAGTCCAGATCGGCAACGCTGCCGCTGGCAGCGTCACCGGCAATGTAAAGTTCATTACGGTAAAAGCGCGCAATCAGAAACTCCGCGGTCACGCAGTCAATAATAACGACATCTGCCTGGTCATAGGCCAGGCCCGCTATCGCATTCAAGTAGTCGGCATAGGGAACGAGCTTGCTGTTAGGGTATTTTTCTTTCAGTCGGCTCACGGATGTACTGCTGTCGGCAATATAGGCCAGACGTTCACCACTCAAGTCGACGGTAGATTTGTGGGCTTGATTGACCCGTCGGACGATGACATCGCGGTTCAGCAGGTAAGGTTTGGATGCGGTGTACAGTTGGCTGTCATCCTCGGCGACATCGCTCAAGGCCAACATGTCCACCTCACCTTTCGCCATCGCCTGTAAGGCTTCATCCCGAGTCGGGTAATGTAGCAAGCGAAAGGGTATTCCCAACATTTGCTGCAGCAACCCGAGCATGTCGGCTGTCACCCCTTCGAACCCGTCGGGGTCGAGCCCCAAGAACAGCGGCGGGCGCGTCCTCCCCCAATAGGCTATCTGTACCGAAGATCTGGAAGCGAGCCATGCCTGAGTCTCGGCACTGAAAGTCACGGACGGCGCAAGCTCGGGCGTACGCACGATCAGTCGCGTTTCGGTGGCGGCAAAAGCAGCAGCTTGTCCGAGAGCCAAAAAACACAGCAGGCAGAAGGAAATGCACAAGTGGAAAACGGGCATCTTTTTCAAAGGGATCTAGATCCTGAATAAGCGGAAACACAAGTCATGGGTACTACGTAAGATGTGCGTCCACGGCTTTTGAAGTTCATTCCCTGCCTTGCAACCACTGTGTGAGCGTCCCGGCACTGGCGTATTGGCGCAGGATAGATTGATAGCCATCAAAGCGATTGGTGATTTCACTGACCTGATTGCCGTAATGGTCGTTTTCGGCCGTGAGAACGTCAAGTAGGGTGCGCTTTCCCAAATGGTGCCACTGTAAGTAAAAGGCTTCGCGAATACGATCTGATTCCACCGATAGATTGCGGTACAACTCGGCCCGCTCCAGTTGAGTACGTGCATCATTGTCAGCGGTGCGAATCTTGAATTCCAAATCCCGACGCTGCTGAGCGGTTTCGTGATGGCTGGCGTCGGCACGCTGAAGGGCCGCCCGCTCCGAGGCGCGGGTCGAGCCACCGCGGAACGCGGCCCAGCTCATGCTCAGATTGGTCTGCCACGCCTGCTCGCGGCCGAGTGAATCTTCAGCGGTGTTCTTACTGACGATCCAGTTCAGTTGCGGCAAACCCGACGCTCGCACAGCTTTTGCCTCGAGCTCCGCCGATTCTGCCTGCGCGGCAGCCTGAAGAATGGTCGGGTGATTCTGCGCGGCAGCCAACAATCGCTGCAGATCAGTGAGTCCGATGTTCCATTCGCGCTTGTCCGGAATGGCGACCTGGCGCTCGCCCACCAGCTTGTGCAAGGTGATTTCAGCATCCCTCGCCTTCGCCCCCGCCGTATCGCGCAGGGCCTGGGCTTGCAGTAGCCGCGCCTTCGCTTGGGTCAATTCGCTTGTGCGGCCGGGGTCCACAGCCACGATGCCGGCCAGCATATCCACCAGTTCTGTCATGCGGTTGGCGAAGTCCTGGCTGAGATCACCAATGATGCGTTGCTTGCCCAGTTCGACCAGGGTCATCACCACCTCAAAGCCGATGTTTTCCTTTTCGGCGGCGAGATTTTCATCGGCGGCAGAGGCCAACCGTTTGCGACTTTCAATCGTATTGTCCACCCGCCCCCAGTCATACAGCATGGTTGACACTGCCACATTGACGCCGCCGGAACCCTGCTCGTTTTCAGAGCCTTTGCCGAACTGCAAGGCCTGGGTCTGGGTGCCCACATCAATCTGCGGCCAACGTTGCCCCTCTGCCGCTTCTACATCGGAAACCGCGGCCTGTTGCTGTCCGCTGGAACGCAGCACGGCGGGGCTGCGCGCCACAGCGGCCTCCACCGCTCGACGGAAAATCGCCTGCAACTCCCGCTCCGACGGGCCGACGACTATATGGCCATTGCGTGCACGCTCAGCCATACGACTCGGCAGACCGGTATAAGCCAGGGCGGAGACGCTGCCGACCTTTGGGTCCGCCTGACGCAAAGGCTCCCGGGCAGTAACCCGCCCGCCTGACTTGCCCGATACAACGGAATCGACCTCAGAGGCCTTCTCAATGGACGCCCTGCCCGCCGGCACCACCGGGGTGAATGCAAGCGTGCCGTCATTGGCTACTTTCTTTGCCGCACTGCTCGCAGCGGCGGGCCGGCGCTGTTCCGCTGACGTCGGTTCCGGCGTGAACTGCAACAGTTCGTCGTCAGCCTGCGTGACACCGACATGCATCCCGGCCAGTACCCATACCGATACCCACCGAGCAATCGAATTCAGTGGAAAACTGCAAGAATTACGCACCATGTCTATCGCTCCCGAAAAGCTTCCCGTGCCTTGAGCACGGGCTTGAGCAGGTAGTCGAGAATGGTTTTCTCGCCGGTGCGGATTTCCACAGAGGCGACCATTCCGGGAATGATCGGCAAGGACTTGCCTCCCGCTTCCAGCGAGCTGGTTTCAGTCAGTACCAGCACCCGGTAATAGGTATCGTCGGGACGACCGGCAGCGGCTTTTTGATCATCCTTCAAAGTATCCGGGCTGATGTGCTCGACCTGACCTTTCAGGCCGCCATAGATGCTGTAATCGTAAGCCGTGATTTTCACGGTGGCCGGCAGGCCCGGTCGCAGGAACGCAACATCGGCCGGGCGGATTTTTCCTTCAACCAATAACTGATCCTCCAACGGCACAATTTCCAGAATGGGCTCGCCGGGCTGGATCACACCGCCTTGGGTATTCACACGCACGTTCTTCACCGTGCCACGCACCGGCGCCGTCACCGTTGTGCGCTCGACCACATCAGCCCGGCCGACCAGGTTTTCGCTGGTTTGCGACAGCTCCAATTCGAACTTGGCCAGGTCCGAGTTGGCCTCGGCCTGATAGCGGTTGACCCGCTCGACGATCTGCGACTTGATTTCGTTGGCCTGACGGCGCATACGCAAGATTTCCACCTCCGACATCAATCCTTTTGCCGCGAGCGGCTCCGCCAACTGAATCTCCCGGCTGGACAGCGCGTAGCTTTTCTGCAGCGCGCTGATGCTCTCGTTCAAGGCATTTTTACGTGCGTTGTAGGCTTGGGTTTCTTGCTGCACCACCGCCTCGTCGGCTTTCACCATCTCTTCGAACTCAAGGGGCTGCTGATAAGCCTCCGCCCGCAGCCGGGTGATGCTGGCCTTCAGACCAATGACCTTCGACAAGGCTTCGCGATAACTGGCCTGGGCACGGGTCGGATCGATCTTGAGCAACACCTGCCCCTTCTCCACCACGTCGCCTTCGCGCACGTTCATTTCCGCGAGGATCCCGCCCTCGAGGCTCTGGATGATTTGCTCGCGGCTCTTGGAAATGATCTTCGCTTCACCCATGGTGATTTCCTCGACTCGGGCGAAATACGCCCACACCAGCGCCCCGATCAGGACGGCGCCGATCAGATGCAATATCAATTTCGAACCGGGCGTGGTCTGGGTCAGCAGCGATTCCTGAATGTCGTTCATGTACGCGGCATCGCCGGGTTGCAGCGCGGCGCTCTCACTGCGCCCAAAGAATTTCCTGATCATTGAGCCACCTGCGATGTTGTCGATCCGGCCTCGGCAACCGGCACAGCTGCAGGTCTTGTCGCGTGCACAGTCATGGATGACGCGCTGCCGGAAGCGGGACGTTCGGCAGCGCCCTTCGCAGCCGTCGGTTTGCGGTTATTGGCGTTCATCGCGGCAAGGACAGTGTCTTTGGGCCCATCGGCGACGACCTTGCCGTCCTCGACCACGACGATGCGCTGGACAAGGGCCAGCAGCGAGGGACGGTGCGTCACCACCACCAGGGTCTGCCCTTGCGTCGCTCTTTGCAGATGTTGCAAAAACATCGCCTCGGTCTGGGTATCCATGGCACTGGTCGGCTCATCCAGCAGCAATAGCTGCGGACGCGCCAGCAGCGTGCGGGCCAGGGACACCAACTGCCTTTGCCCCCCCGACAAACCTTCACCCATTTCACCGATCGGCAGATTGATGCCTTGCGGGTGACGGGCGGCCACCTGGTCCAGCCCACTCAATCGCAACACCCGCAGAAACTCATCGGCGGTCGCTTCAGGGCGGCCGATCATGACGTTCTCGCGCAATGAACCGTAGAACAGGCGAGCGTCTTGTCCTACGTAACCACATGCCTTGCGCCAGTCGGCCGGGTCGATCTGATTGACGTCCAACCCTGAACTGAACATTTGCCCGTCGACCGGTGAATACAGACGCGCCATCACGCGCAGCAGCGTGGATTTTCCACTCCCGATGCGGCCGAGAATCGCCACTCGCTCACCCGGTTCGATGCTCAGGTTGATACCTTGCAGCACTGGAGGATTTGGCTGCATTGGTGGTGCCGGATAAGCAAAGCCGACATTTTTCAGCGTCAGTTGGCCTTCGATCATGGG
Source organism: Pseudomonas sp. LBUM1652 (assembly GCF_059716105.1). Taxonomy (NCBI): domain Bacteria; kingdom Pseudomonadati; phylum Pseudomonadota; class Gammaproteobacteria; order Pseudomonadales; family Pseudomonadaceae; genus Pseudomonas; species Pseudomonas sp. LBUM1652. The sequence continues at coordinate 4,050,651 of NZ_CP166804.1, forward strand.
TTTGGGCAGGTACTCACGCAGGCTATCGCGGTCAACCGGCAACGCCATCAGACCATTGAGCGATTGCATGGCCGCCTTCGCTTGCTGAAAACGCACAGCCAGGCCCACCACCTGCCCCAGCGGCGCCGTAGCTCGACCGGCGAGCATCACTGTGGCGATCAAGGCGCCCATGGTCAGGTCGCCCGCATCAATCAGGTAGACGCCGACCACAATCAAGGCAACGGTCTGAATCTGCTGAAAGAATGCGACCGTACCGGTGGCTATGCTCGTGAGTTCCCGAGACTTCATGGAGGTCGCAGCCGACAAGGCACTGAAGGTTTCCCAGCGACGCTGCATATAGGCTTCACCGCCTACTGCCTTGAGTGTCTCGAGGCCTTCGATCGACTCGATCAGCACGCCTTGTTTAAGTGAGGACTCGCGCAGGTTTTCCTTCATGGTTCGTGCCAATGGCCACTGGATAATGATGCTGATGCCGATGATCAAAGGAATCAGTAACAACGGAATCCAACCCAGTGGGCCGCCGATGACGAAGATCACAGCGACAAACATCAAGACAAAGGGCAGGTCCGAGATCGCCGCCAAAGTTGCCGAGGTCGCGAAATCACGTACCGCTTCGAATTCGCGCAACTGGTTGGCAAAGGATCCGGAAGACGCCGGTTTGTGTTCCATCTGAATCGACAGGGCCTGCCGAAACAACAACGTCCCCAGCACCAGGTCGGCCTTCTTTCCCGCCACGTCCAGCAGATGCGCGCGCACGTAACGGGCGATGGCCTCGAAGACCATCGCGATGGCGACACCGATTGCCAGCGACCATAAGGTCACGAACGCCTGGTTGGGCACCACGCGGTCATAGACGTTCATGGTGAAAAAGATGCTGGCCAAAGCCAGGACGTTGATCAGCACCGCACCGATCGCGGCACTGCGGTAATAACGGCGATAACGCCACAGGGTACTCAACAACCAATGGCCGGCCGGCTTCGCGAGTTCTTCCCCGGCGCGCTTGTCTACCTTGGCTTTGAGCTTGGCGAGAATGGCAAAGCCTGCGTACAGCTCATCCACGTCGGTCTGGCTTAACTCGACGGGGTCATTACTGATCTCGGGCAGGATCACCGAATACACAAAGGCACGCTTATCCTTGTCCGCCGGATCTTTGCGGCGCTCCAGCAAAATGCAGCCGCCATGATCCTTGCGCAGCAATATCATCGGCACCAGTTGCGCCGGCAACGCCTGCGCCCGACGCTCCACCAGCCCCGCCGACAGCCCGGCGTTGGCCAAGCTTGCAAGCGCCAAAGAAGGAGAAAGCACCCCGGCCTTGGGCAGCCCCGCCGTCAATGCCTGATACGAACGCCCTGTTGAGTAGTAATCACATAGCCAGGAAACACACTGCAGCAAGGTGTCCTGGGTTTGGGGTTGAGTATGGGCTTGAGTTTCGGCCTGGGGCAAAGGTGCGGGTTGAGCATCCGTGACTGGGTTTTCGGACGAGCTAGTAGTCGACATTCACGAAGTCCTGAGTTTTGGTAAGCCTGCGGCGACGCTCATGGGTGACACTCAGAAATCAAATGCTCCTGGAGTGGCGTTGCCTTCGGATCATGGTGTTTCCTGGGTGAAGGGGATTTTGACCCGCGCGCCCAGACACGAAAACGAGACTTGTCTCAAAAAGCACCCAAGAACTGACAGCTGGGGACTAACCGAAATAAGGGGGACTTAAACCAAGGCGCTGAAATTGAGGATGGGTATTGAGTCGGCATAGGAGGGGCTGGGCATCGTCACCCTATGCATTTGCGCAGGCGCCAACGGTAGCGCAGAAAAGTGGTAGGGCCCTGATGGGTTAACAACTCGATTGAAAAAGCCTTTGAGCCTGGGACGCTAATTGATCCAGTGGCTCGTATTGCTCTGTGACGGGGATAAAGTCGGAAAATAGAGTTCACCGACTCGGACAGCCCTCACCGCATGGATCAACTCCGACAAATCTTTTTTCTTGTCGACAAACCCGTGAGCGCCCAGCTGCATGCAATGCACATCCAGGTTGGTGGACAACCGCCCCGTCGACACAATGATTTTCACTGGAAAGCGTTTGGCGGTGACCTCACTGATAACTGTCAGCCCATCCATCGAGGCGATGCCCAGGTCCAATATCATGGTGGAGGGCGCAAGTGTCTCCAACAATTCCAGCGCCTGCGCACCATCACCCGTTTCTGCCACGACATCGAACCCTTCGCTGGCCAGCAAAATGCGCAGCGCCATGCAAACGGCCGGGTGATCTTCGACGATGAGTATTCGATTATTCATCGCGTAATGACTTGCAAGATTGCCAGGATGCCTCCAACCGTCACTCATGACTGAAAACCCGCTATCCGATGTTTCGTAACCGGATACTGAGCATCCGCAACACAGGCACGGATTTCACTCACTCTTCTATATTTCAAGGTTTTATCTATCAACAAGAGAAAATCGACCAATACATAGTAGTTGACCGTATCGACCAGCCGCACCTGATGCTGCGGACCGCTGGTTAATGGTTGGTAATCCTTTGGCCGACCATGAGGGCCGGAGATAAGCACATGCTTCAAGCGAGGATTATTCATGACAAAGTTAACAACGTCACGCCCCGCACTTGAAACAAGTTCAGCATTGATAATCAGCAAATCAAAACGATCATAAAAATTTGGACTGTAATGGGTCAGATTGATCAATTCATCAAAAGACGCAACAGGGCAGACTCTAAAATACCCTAAAAACCCTAAAGATTTGTCAATGACAACCCGTTGTTCGAAGTTAGGATCGGCGACCAACACTCTCATCATACTGCTGGTAGGTAATGAGTAATTCATGATTGATGCTCAATTATTTAAATGGCACCCATAAAATACTCTGACCCTTGCGAACCGCGATGCAAGACCTGTCTTAAAGTCGTGAATGTAAAACAATGACCGGCGTATATAGCGCCGACGCTGTTGACCGTATGCATCATCAGCGATGCGCGTCGACACGCACAACCACCCGCTGGCCCTGCATATAACTGGTGATCCTCTCGATCCTAGAACCACTGCATGCGGCTCTCATGAGAGCGCTTCGGGACACGAATGCGGGCACACCTCTCGTTTTCAATTTTTTGACGACGTAGTGCTCTGCAGGGCTACATTAAGAGCATGGGATATGAACAGCAACCATATTGTGATTGCGTAAGTATGTACTTCGTCTAAGCGATATGTGTATAGGTATGTTGCGTGTCTCAACTGGACCACCCGGCTATCCCATCGCACCAAAGGCTGATCGCTCAACCGGACTCAATGGTATTTGCACACTTGCAGTTCAGCTGATGGAACAAAAGACCGGATTGGTGGACACCGGTCATGGACTAACCAGTATCTGATAAAAGGGCCCCTGAGCGCGCCGGTAGCAAGCGGTTTCCGGTCTTTCCGTAGCACTCCAAAAATAGATAATAGCTCACTAGGCTTCTTCCGATTGAGTTCCATGAAGCTCCAACCTACCCAACATAGTAGATAATCAACGTATTCTCGCTCCCATTGACCAGTCAAATTTGCCCGAGCGTCGCGTTCGATCCGACGTCAATGATGCACCCATGTCCACCGCTAGTCTTCAATGATGTAACGACCGAAAAATAACGGCGCCGCACTTTTAGCGATACAGGAATTATCCTGATTTGCACTTGCCAACTCGCGGATAGCCCACCGTTTCGCGGCAGTGCTATCCACACGTTGAAACTGCCAGACTTAATTCAAGGCAGTTACGGCTTCCTGTTGATAGTTGCAAGTCTGCACAGTCGATGCCCGAGACAGCGCCTGAATTTGCTGACGCATACCGGCCAGCTGTTGTTCGGCCTTGTCCTGTCTGACGAACTGCGAAGGTTGAGTGATGTCGTCATCGAGCTCAAGGAAATAGGTCAGGCCACCTGCCAGGTTAATGGAATGCGCATCGTGTCGGCTTGCACTGAGTGTGTGCGCGCCGGCGGCAACGCATAATGTCGAGAAACCACCGGGCAACAGCGCTGCGTGGAACTTACGGTCCACATACACATTGATCGCGTCGTTTGGGGAATCGCTCGTCGCAGGCCGGAACACCACTACTTGCGCTTGCGCAGAAGACACCGGGGCAACTGCCGAGTAGTTGCTGCCGAAGGCTTCAACAGCCAACACCTTGGGCGCGCTGCACAATGCCATTCCCAACAGTGCGATTTTTAACAGAGAAATACGCTTGACCATGCTCATGACTCCACGGCGGGCACCCTTCGGTGCCCGCTTGAGATTATTCAAAAAGAAAGAAACGGCAAACTCGCCAGGCTTACACCAGGTTGGTGGTAACGCCTTGTTGCACGAGCAGTTCGGCATCCACCGAAGAGTGGCTGTATACGTTGTAAATCACGCCAGCGACGGTCACATTGCCTTGGGCGGACCAGTCACCGGGATCGTTGGTGCCTGACAACAGATCATCCAGATTGACCACATCGCCGGCGTTGCCCTTGATCATCATTTGCACATGGCCATCATCAACAAACAACGAGGTCTCGCCCTGTGCGAGGACATCGCCTAACGACAGATTCAATGTGTTGTTGCCGGTGCCGGTGATGTCGATGACTTCGATGGACTCAAGCTTGCCGGCGATGTTGTTCAGATTCAGGACTTGGCCAGTGCCGGTGAGGCTCAAGGTATCGACGCCGGCTTCGCCGTTGATGACGCTGCTGGCGTCATTCAAGTGGGCGGTGTCGCTCACTGTAAATACGTTGTCTACATCGTCGCCATAGTAGGCACCGGTGCCATCGATCTCTTGAGTGGCCGGGGGATCCATGTGGTTGAAGCTGCCATTGGAGAACTTGAAGTTATCTAGCCACACCCAATCCCCACCTGCGGGACCGACAAATTCGACCGATGCGAATGTCTTGCCGCCTGGAAGCTGGAAGTTCACTTCCTGGATACCCGCCGCTGGGTTGAAACTTACGGTGTGCACGACGTTGCCGCCCGCATCAAGAAAGTTCAACGTGACAGGTTGATCGATATCCCCAATCAGAAATGACATGGCGCCAGCCTCTACGCCACCACCAAGGGTGAGAATGGGATTGGCGACACTGGATTGGAGAATCACACCCAAGCCAGTTGTAGGCGTAGTGAAATTGGAGAAAGAGGTGCCTGCCGCCAGAACTCCCACTGGCTGTGTGGTCGGCGTGGCCCCCCCCCCAATTGAACAGAAAGGCTCCAAAATCCTGGGTACCACCGGCTGGAACTCCCCCCACCGGCACGCTATCAAAATCAAGCACCTCCAATTCAGGCATCAGATGCTGAGAAGCATTGCCCGCCGCATCGATGATCAGTGCTTCGGAGTTGGTCATCGCCGCGCCAGCAACCGTCGTGACGTCCACTGATCCTGCATCGATCTGCGCTTGCGTCAGCTCAACTTCAAAACGTTGATCCCCGACCACGACCTGAACCTTGTCGCCTACTTCTAAGCCATTCCCATCGAAGTTAACGGTGACCACCGAGCCATTGAAGTCCAGGGAAGTCGGTGCACTCGGGCCCACGGTGTCCAGAAAGACATCCTGGCTGCTGGTAGTGAAGTTGCCCGCTGCATCCACCACCCGCGTCTGGATAGTCCAGTCGCCCGTGTGCGCTGTCAGGTCGAGGAAGCTCCAGGTACCGTCAGCATTGAGCAGTGCATCGAACCAGGTCGTACCACCGTCGGTGGAAACCTGAACCTTTTCGCCTGCAATCAGTGCTGATGTCAGCGAGCCTTCGATCAAGCGGCCGGCGCTGCCGTTATTGGTCAGGAAGTCACTGGCGCCGGCATCCTTGTCCATGCTTTCGACAATGGCTTGAGCCAGAGGCGCCGCGGTTTCGACGGTGATTGTATGCGGGTCGGAGGGAAGACTGGCGTTGCCCGCCGGATCATTGACAACCATGATGATGTCATACGTACCGTCAACCAATGGCGTGGTCGTCGAAACCGACCAGCTACCGTCGGGTTGCACCACTGCGGTGCCGATGATCATGCCGTTGCTGTCGCTGATAGTGACCGTGTCGCCCGGCGTTTGATTGCTGCCGCTAAAGGTCGGGGTGTTGTCGTTGGTAATGCCGCCATTGGCGATCGGACCGGTCCCCAGATTAACGTCATCGATGACGCTATCGATGCCACCCAGACCACCCGCGCCCGGCTTGCCCGGGGCAAGGGAGTCCACGATGATGGCGTAGGGATCGGAAGGCGGGCTGGTGTTTCCGGCAGCGTCGGTCACTGACATGCTGAAGTTATACGTGTCATCAGCAAGCGGTTGACCGGGGGTATACGACCAGGTGCCGTCACTCTTGACAGTCGCGGTGCCAATAACAACGCCATTGTTCAAGATGTTCACAATGTCGCCCGGCTGTTGATTGCCACCGCTCAAGGTCGGGGTGCTGTCGTTGGTCAAACCACCGTTGGCGATCGGACCGGTAACCAGATTAACGTCATCGATGACGCTATCGATGCCACCCAGGCCACCCTCACCCGGTTTGCCCGGCGCGGACGCATCAATGGTCAGCACGAAGGGATCGGACGCCAGCCCACTGTTTCCCGCGGCATCCACGGCAACCACCGAGAACTCGTAAGTACCGTCGGCAAGTGCTGGCGACGGGGTAAACACCCAATTGCCGTTGGCATCGACCGGGGCTTCGCCAATTTTTACCCCGTTGGCGTAAATATCGACTGTGGAACCAGGTTCCGCCTGGCCGCTGAGCGTCGGCGTGCTGTCATTGGTCACGCTGTTTTGCGCCAACGGACCTTGCGAGCCAGCAACGTCATCCAGCACTTCGTTGATCGCGACCTTGCCCGGTGCCGCCAGGTCAATCGTGAAGTCAACGCTGTTCGAAGGCGTGCTTTCAATGCCCAGCGGATTTTTCTCGGTAAAGGTAATGCTGTGCGCCCCGGCACCCATCGGCGTTGATGGCGTGAACGACCAAGTACCATCCGCACCGACAACCGCTTCGCCAATGATCTTGTCGCCGTCGCGAATAATGATGATATTTCCCGGGTTGCCCGTGCCGTTGAAAGTGGGCGTGGTGTCGTCGGTGGAGTCACCGTTTTTGATCGGGCCTGTCTTGTTGCCGACATCGTCTGTGATATCGCTGACGTTTGGCGTGCTCAACGGAGGCGAATCGTCTTTCTCGTCATCGTTGTTGGTCATCGCGTAAGCGGCCCCCAACAAGCCTATGCCTGCCAATCCCATCAGGCCAGCGCCAACCCATCCCATACCGCCGACCCAACTCATACCGCCGGCGGAAACCAAGCCGCCACTCATGCTGGCCATCGATTCCGTTGCGAGCACTTGCGGTGCGGCTACGTCCTCGATGAGGAACGCCGCGCTGTGGTCTTGCAAGGCGTTCGAGGCAACGTATTCGTGGAAAGAGCCGTCTTCTGCCATGCCGACCAACTGGCCCTGAGTATCGTAGAACCCTTCGATGATCAGCTGTGGCTGATCCGGGTTGGTGCCTTCCAGCGCGACATGCAGATCCTTGCCGACCCGTTTGACGGTAATGTTTTCAGGCGCAACCCCCTTATCACCTTCGGCGAGTACGTATTTGCCATTGGTGACCGCCTTGATCCGGACGGGCTCACCCGATTTCGCGACTCGAAGCTCTGTCGCTTCGCTAATAGTCTTGCCATCCACGACGGCTACGTTGACTGCGTTTGTGCTCAACTTTGATACCTCTCGGGCCAAATTAGCCAAGTCTTCGAACCGCCTCTCCTGAAGAATCCGAGGTGATTGGTTGGCTTGATTGATCAAATTTCACATTGCTGCTTAATACATAAGTCAGTGATGGCAATGATCTTTGGCGCGAGGCTCAGCCGATATGAGACGTGTCTCAAAACAAGCCAGACAGATGCGCGCGGCAGGTAAACAGAAGAAGCTTGCAGTCAGCGTGGATTGGAAGCGGGCAAACACGTTGACATTGATAAATTATCGCAATACAGTAATTTATGACTGCAAAACAGTCATAACATTCCCCTCACCTCTATCAGTCTTCACCGCGAACGAGCACGATAGATCGGAGTAAAGGGAACAAAAACTGAACCGAACAGGATGCTTTTTCGATGACCAATGATGAATTAGCCCGCCGCAGTCGCTTGATGGCAAAGCTCACTAAATTTTTGATAGTCGGCATGCTCGTACTGAACACCGCCTTCTGGATTTTTCCGGAGTTTGCGCGGCAGTACGACATGGGCTTCAACCTGACGGCGACAGGCCTAAATGCAAACCTGAATGTCGATGTCGGGAACATGCCTTGGTGGCAAATTGCAGGTGGTTTATTCCTGTCCAGTATTCCTTTGCTGATTCTGGCTAATGGCTTGATCTCCTTGTGCCGCTTGTTTGAGCTGTACGGTGAAGGGCAATATTTCGCGGAGAGATCAGCCACTCTGCTCGGCAAGGTAGGGTTCGCTGTGATCCTGTGGGTACTTGTGAGTTTCGTGCTGACTCCGGCAATGAGCGTCTGGATGACCTTGCTTCAACCTCCGGGCCAAGGGTTTCTCACGATCGCCTTTAATGCATCGGATCTGCTCAGTCTCTTCCTCGCTGCCTCGCTGATGGTCGTTGCCCGCATTCATCAAAGAGGAAGCGCCTTGGCTCAAGAAAACAAGCAATTCATCTAGGGCCAAGCCATGACCATTGAAATAAAACTCGATGTGATGCTGGCTCAACGCAAGGTCAAATCCAAGGATCTGGCAATTGCCATCGGCATCACGGAACAGAATCTATCCCTGCTTAAACAAGGCAAAGTGAAGGGGTTTCGACTGGCGACTCTGGATGCGATTTGCAGCTATCTGAATTGTCAGCCAGGCGATCTGCTGACACATGTCGCAACGACTGAGACCGCCATTGAAGACTAACCGGAAATAAATAAACGCAACCCCGACACCCGATGCAGTGCATCGGGTGTTTTTGTTTTGAAATCCAGTAAAAGAAAGCTCTATCCCGCGCAAGTGCTCATGTAAACATCAGGTGGATCAGGTAGCTCGACAAGCATGTCATGCTGTCCGGCGGCCCATTGCGCACGGAGACGAACGAAGTACGAGTCGCTGCTGGTAATGCGGTAGCTCTTTGCCTCGGCAAAGCCGTCCTTTCTGCACACCAGCAGATCCAGAGGCATGCCCACCGACAGGTTACTTTGCATGGTCGAGTCGAAGCAGGTCAGGCCACAACGCAGACCTTTCTCGATCGAAGTCTTGTATGACAGATTACGATCCAGAACAGGCCGGCCGTATTTGCTCTCACCTAACTGCAAAAATAGGATGTCTTCTGTCGCCGGGATGAAGTTGCCTGCGGATAAATATTGTAGACACCCATCTTGCGCCCCGCGATCTACTACCAACAGGGAGTTGGCTGTTCAACCACAACCAAAAACATGGAAACGCTATCGGTCGCCGCCGACACAGCCCGGTTAAGGCACAACAAGGCAAAAACGAGACTTGTCTCAAAATTGAACGAAAACCTCATTGCTGGACGATACGAAAAATACAGAACGCTTAAGCTGAGGCACTGAAGGCTATTGATTTCTTTGAGGGCGACGCTAAACCCTATTAAGATTCACGCCTTGCGAACGACGTAAGTCGATTCCTACCCATCGTGCCCAGGAGGCCAAAAGATGAGATGGTCGGTAATTTCACCATTGCGAATTGCACTATTGGATGACCATGCGTTGATTCGTGAGGCGTTGAAAATTCGCCTGTCAATGGAACCCGACTTCAAAGTAACCGGCGTTTACACCACGAGCCGCGACCTGTTGGAAGGATTGCGCCTCCACTCCCCGGACTTGCTCATACTCGATTATCAACTGGCCGACGGCGAGGTTGACGGGCTGCGCCTGATTCAATCGATACGCTCGCGCCACCCAAGTGTGAAGATCGTGATTTTTTCGGCCACTGAAAGGCCTGCCACGGTGAATATGTGCATTCGCGCAGGGGTCAATGGATTTGTTGGAAAAACACAGCCGGCCGAGGATTTGCTGAAGGCCGTGCGGATGGCGGCCATGGATCGTACTTACATGGCTCCGACCACCACGGCAGAGCTTGACAAACAACCTCTACAGCCCATCGGCGCAGAAAAACAGCTCGACAATTGGGATGAAACCCTCGTCGACAACCCCGGACTTTCCCCCAAGGAGCGCGAGGTCCTGCGCTGCTGCCTTGAGGGCTTGTCAGTCACTCAAGTGGCAGAGAAGTTTTCCCGAAGCCGGAAAACTATCAGCGGCCAAAAGCAGTCCGCCTTCAGAAAACTGGGCATCCGTACTGATATCGAATTATTCAAGCTGCATCAACACCTGAAGGAGCTTTGAACGGCGATACCCCGTTCAAAGCATGCCGTTGCGCTTTGCCATTGCGTACAAATCTGCCATTCCCGCGATCTGAAGCTTGCGGAACATACGCATTTTATATGTACTGACCGTCCTTCGGTTCAAATTCATGATTTCGGCGATTTCGCTATTTTTCTTTCCCTGCAACAGACACCTCATCACGTTACTTTCGCGGACCGATAAGTGCTCTATCAATACTTGCTCTTGCGCAATCTCGTGGTTTTGCGACAAGCCGCGTGCAGACGAAAAATACTCATCATCGGCCCGTACCGCTCTTACGGCATACACCAATTCAGATAACTCACTGCTCTTTTGGACAAAACCATGGGCGCCCATTTGTCTGCTGCGGACGACTAGCCCCTCCAAAGGTAGCCCGGTGAATACGACTATTTTTATCGGCGATTGCATCTCAGCCAATTGGCCAATAATCGTCAGACCGTCGACAGTGGGAATACCGAGATCCAGAATCATGAGCGAAGGATTATGCAGCTCGACCAAGGCCAACACTTCGCCGCCGTCTCCTGTTTCTGCTACCACGTCATAGCCCTCGCTCGACAGAAGCAAGCGCAACGCCATACGGACTGCTGGATGATCTTCAACGATAATTATTCGATTATTCACGCGACGCCACTCTCGTTGTAGTGAATATTAAAGCTGGTGACGTAAATAAAAAAAGCCACCCCGACAGCTGGATCGAAAACCAATAAGTGAAACAAGCATGACCAGAACTTAGGGATTTAGGCTCGCCGAACTAGTTGATCAAAATGCTCGCCCCTCTAACTCTCGCCCCCCTGTTCAAGTCGACAATCAGACCAATAAATATTACGCCTGGAAAGATATTCGAGTTTACGATCAGCGTGGCAAAGCGCTCAAACAGGCCGATAAAGAATGCGTCAATGCGATTAACCTTAGAAGCCGCTGGCAGTGGCGCGAAAAAATGCCTGACTCGGCCAGCGACTTCTTGAGCGCCGCTGCTCACAATACTGATAGACGATCAAAGCCCTCATCGTTATAGCCGATACACAGGGAAAACCATCTTAAAATTTTTTTCGAAAAAAAAGATGTAATAAAGTATCACCCCTCCGCCTCACCGCGCTATAAGACATGTCTCAAAAAAGCATCACAATGATTAATTAATTCATACAGATCATTGATACAAAAAATAACTACAGCTATTGTTTTTCAACATCCAAGCGAAAACCCCATTGATTCAGCTTAATAACTTTCCGCCTACTTAAAACAGACGCCACATATATGTTATTGTCGGCACCCTATTCATACTTTCTGGACCTGAGCATGCCCTTTTGTATTTCCCGTCATTGGCACTTGTGCCAACTGATTGCTGCCTCAAGCCTCATTTTGCTTGTAGTCTCCGCGGGAAAACCAACCGTCGCCGACGCCCAACCGCTTCAGACGGTCCCTGTCACATCCCTCCCGTCCATCGTTGCGCCTGTGACGTCAACAGATGACAACATCGACATCCAGTCTACGCAGACCTTCGAGGAGTGGCAGGCAGATTTCCGAAAGGAGGCACTTGCCGCTGGCGTTAATCCTAGCCTGTTCGACCGTGCTTTTGCCGGTGTGACACCGGACATGAGCGTGGTTCGCGCCGACCGCAGCCAGCCGGAGTTCTCCCGGCCGGTGTGGGAATACCTCGACGGCGCACTCTCTGCACTGCGCGTTCGCAAGGGTAAGCTGCTGCTCAACCAATACGCCGACGCCCTGAGCACCATCGAACAACGTTATGGCGTCGACCGCCGGGCGCTAGTGGCGTTCTGGGGGATGGAAAGCAATTTCGGCAGCTTCCAGGGCAACAAGTCGGTGATCCGCTCGCTGGCAACATTGGCCTATGAAGGTCGACGCCAGGGCTTTGCCCACGCGCAGTTGTTGGCGGCGCTACAAATCCTGCAACAGGGTGACATCACGCCCGAGAAGATGCTCGGTTCCTGGGCCGGTGCCATGGGCCAGACTCAATTCATCCCGACCACCTATAACAATCTCGCAGTAGACTTCGATGGCGACGGTCGCCGAGACATCTGGGACAGTCCTGTCGATGCGCTGGCTTCAATCGCCCACTACTTGCAAATTTCGGGCTGGCAAAAAGGTCAACCGTGGGGCTTCGAAATCGAGCTGCCGAACACATTCAATTACTCGCTGGCCGACGGCGAGATTCGCAAAAGTGTCGCCGAATGGATTCAACTGGGCGTGAAACTACCCAATAACGCGAGCATGCCGCCAGGTGCCGAACACCTGTCTGCCGCCCTACTGCTACCGGCCGGTTATCGCGGCCCGGGGTTTCTGGTCCTCGACAACTTCCGGGCGGCCGTCAAGTACAACAATTCGTCGTCCTACGCATTAGCTGCGAACTTGCTGTCGGAGCGTTTTACAGGCGCAGGCTTAATCACCAACGAATGGCCCAAGGATGACCTGCCGCTGAATCGTTCAGAGCGAATGGAGTTGCAAACTCTGTTGAGCAACCACAACTTCGAAGCGGGCAACGCTGACGGCATCATCGGCACCAACACCCGTAAGGCGATCCGTGCGGCTCAGCAGTCGTTCGGCTGGCCAGCGGATGGCTACCCGACACCCAAGTTGCTAGAAGGTTTGCGTAAACGTTAAAAGCATCGCGGGCTGCCCGCGATGGCTATCAAGCAACGGCGACCAATGACTAACAAACGCTCGCAGGGTTGGTCACGCACCTGCCGGGTCGCTTGTGAATCATTGGAGACAAGCACAATTGGCAGGAGTGGAGCATGACCGTTGTCGAGGTTGAAGAGCGGAAAGTGACGAGGGTGCTGTTACGTAAAGATTGAGGATAGAAAGCAAGGCCGGCAATGCAACCTTTCCGCAAAACTTTGTCGAGATGAGCCGCATTAAGCCCCGTAGCAGGCAGATGGTGCCAGGCCTCGCCCGAAATTACGCGTTCCGATGATGCTTTAAGCTTGTAAAAACATTGGAGCAAACACGATTGTCTTTACCGTATTCATTACTACGTCAAGTGATAGATTAAGGTTCCACCAAGATTATCGGTGATTAGTCAAGTAACTATTACAGAAACCATCAAGGGGAGCAGCATCGTACCGATCCCCATGAACGTGTTCCAATCAGAAGATGGTGACTTGCTAGCCTTGGTTTTGAAGTACTGGAATAGGCTTGATCTGCACTCTCACGGAAAAGCTTCCTTTCGTACGAAGTGCCATCATCCGCCAAAATGATAAATCACTGCTGCGGATATCCTTTTGAGAACCAGAGCTTCTATGCCCATTGCAGTTATATTCGACGCCTCTGGCACCCTCATAAAGATTCACAAAGGCAGCAGCCCTTACCGAAAAACCCTAAAAATCGGGATTGAGCAGGGTCGCCGCCCCCATCCAAGCGATGGCGAAATCATCCTGTCCTCACCTATGGACCTGCATCAAGCCGCGGATTTTTTCGGGATCAGCGTCGATCCGTCGGTGATGGCGGGCCTGGAGGAAGGCCTCAATCGTGAGCTCGCCGAAATCCAAGCCTATCCAGATGGACTTCATGCGGTTCAACTACTGCAGCAAGCGAATATCAGGGTGGCGGTCTGTTCAAACGTCGCGAAACCCTACGCAGCTGCCATCGAACGCCTCTATCCGACACTGGAGGATTACTCGTACAGCTTTGAGGTTGGGGCCGTTACACGAGTCAAACCCCATTGATCTCACATACGAAGTCCAAGACGCCACAAAAAACCATTAGGTTTGAAAAAAAATCTCTACCCAAAAGAAAATATGTGTGCAAATGGTTGATTTAGTTTACCTACGATCTCAAAGTCGGTGAAAATCGATGACACCCTGTACCCGGTTGTTGTTGGTTTTCATGCGTAAACTTCTGTACCTGTTTTTCTCCATGGCCATCGTGGCCGCCCTGACCACCTACGCCATGTGGGCGGCGGATCGGCCCGCCGGGCATTATCTGTCGGACCTGCGCATCAAACTCGCGGTCGATGAGGGTACGCCCGGCGACCGTGGCAATCTGCTTGGCATCCAGCCCGAACTGTTTCCCACCGACTATCAAAGCTCAGAGCGCCTGCACCGCAAACTCGCCGCGTATTTGCAGCAAGCCCAGGATCAGGGCTTGTTGAATGACAAGACCGTGGTGGTGTTGCCGGAACATGTCGGCACCTGGCTTATGATCAGCGGCGAAAAAGACGAGCTGTACCAGGCCCCGACCCTCGCCGAGGCGATGAACTGGATGGCCGCCAGCAATCCATTATTGTTCGCTCGCGCCTGGCTTGGCGCCAAAGGTAGCGATCGGCTGAACGACGCCCACCTGCGCATGAAATCGCGCGCCATGGCCAAGGATTACCAGGCGCTGTTCGGCGGTCTGGCCAAGGAATTCCATGTGACGCTGGTGGCCGGCTCCATCGTGTTGCCCGAGCCGAGCATCCGCGACGGCCAGCTCAAACCCGGCAGCGGTGCGCTCTACAACAGCAGCGTGGTCTTCGGTCGCGACGGTGCGCCGCTCGGCCAGCCGCAGCGGCAAATGCACCCGATCTTCGATCAACGTGAGGTCATTCAGGCCAGTGAACAGACAATCAACGTCGTCGACACCCCGGCAGGACGTCTTGGCGTGCTGATCGGCAGCGACAGCTGGTATCCGGACAACTACCGCAAACTCGACGAGCAAGGCGCGCAATTGATCGCGGTACCGGCGCAAGTGTTCGGACATGGCGCGTGGGATAAGCCGTGGCGTGGCTACAAGGGTTCGAGTACACCGAGCTCAGTCAGCCTCAAACCCGGTGAAGTCAGCGAAGGCCAGGCCTGGCATCGCCTGACCTTGACTGCGCAACCACCCAGCAGCCGCGCAATTGCCGGTATGAGCGTGTTCCTGCGCGGCCAGTTCTGGGACAAATCCAGTTCCGGGCAGAGCTTTCTCAGCAGCAACGGCCAGCAGTTCGCCGACGGCGACGCCCGTGGCGCACGCTTGCTGAATATCTGGTTGTAAGTGATGAAGCCGCTGCCGATGCGCCTCGGGGATCTATCGGTGGGTTTCGTCCATAGCCTTGCCGATGCCGTGCGCAGCCATGGCGCCGATCCCCAGCCGTTACTGGAGCAGTACGGTCTGGATGCTGCGCGTTTGGCCGAGGCCGGGGCGCGGTTGTCGATTCCGCGTTATATGCGTTTGGGGCACAGTGCGATTCAACTCACGGAGGACCCGGCACTGGGCCTGCGCATGGGTCAGCTCAGTCGTTTGAGCCAGGCCGGATTGGCCGGCGTCACCGCATCGCAGGCACCGACTGTGCGTGAAGCGGCACGTTGTTTGATTCGCTTCGAGCCGCTGTACGGCTCCAACTATCGCGGCCAGTCGAGCTTTCACGAAGACGCCAATGGCGCCTGGCTGCGCTTCTATTCGATCAGCCCGTACAACGCCTATAACCGCTTTGTGGTGGATTCGATCATCGCTGGATGGCTGCAGCAATTATCCAGCGTCAACCGCGAACCGCTGCGTGCCGAACGCATCGAAATCGAATTCGAAGAGCCTGAGTATCGTGAAGCCTACAACGCATTGGGAGATGGCCCGATCCAGTTCGGGGCCGAGCGCAACCAGGTGCGCTTGAGTCTGAATAGCCTCGCCCAGCGCAACCCGGAGCATTGCCCAAGCACATGGAAGCATTTGATCGGGTTGTGTGAGCGGGAACTGGAACAACTGACCCGCACCCGCAGCCTGCGCGAACGCATCACGCAATTGCTTGGACCGTTGCTTAATGGCGGCCGGGAACCCGACCTGGAAGAAGTGGCGGCGCGCCTGAAGCTGCCGACGTGGACCTTGCGGCGCAAACTGGCCGAGGAAGGCACGCAGTTTCGCGCGATCCTCAATGACACTCGGCGTGATCTGGCGATGACCTACATTCGCGACACCGAACTGGCGTTCGGCGAAATCGCCTACCTGCTGGGCTTTGCCTCAGCCGAAGCATTCCAGCGCGCATTCAAACGCTGGAGCGGTCAGACACCCGGCGAATTCCGTCGCAGCCATCGCAAAACCGCCTGACGTCTTATAGCTCGGTGGCGTCTTCTGCCGGCTCAGGCGAGTCGAGTTCATAAGCCTGGAATTCGAGCAGTTCTTCTTGATAGTCATCCATTGTGTAATCCCCCTACTGCTCTCTTCGATAATGTCCCGAGCATAACGTGCCCGTGTGAAGGAAAAATGAAACACGGCCTTCATGAATAAAACGTAGCAGGCGGTCAGGAATTTATCGCGGGGATTTTGTCAGGGGAATGTAACGACATTTCACCTGTAGGAGCTGCCGAAGGCTGCGATCTTTTGATTTTTTTAAGATCAAGATCAAAAGATCGCAGCCTTCGGCAGCTCCTACAGGGAGCAGCGGTTTACTGGCCGGAGGCTGGCATCGCCGGAATCGGCTCGGACGGCGGCGGAATGTCCGTCGGATTGGCCGGTGGCGTGATGGTTTCTGTGGCCGGCGCAGGGTCTGCACTCGGCGCCGGTGTGATCGGCGTGGAATCCGCTGGCGGCGCAACCGGCTCTGAACTGACCGGTGCGGTCTCAACAGGTGCAGGTGCGGTCACCGCTGGTGCGGGTGCCGGAGCGGGCTCCGCCGCTGGAACCAAAGGCGCTGGAGCCGCTTTCGGCTCAGGCACGCCGAGATCGGTCTTCGGCTTCTCTTCGATATGCGCCGCTTTCTTCGTTTCTGCCGGCAGGAACTGCTCGACCAGCGTAAAGAAGCGCTCATAGAACTTTTGCGCCGTCACCGTCTCGCTGGCGACCTTGACCATCGAATCGTCCGAGGAACCGATCGGCATCGACACCGAACCCAGCACACCGACACCCAGACTGGCCGAGTTGTTGGTCTTCTTCAGAGCGTAACGATCCTGCAGGGCGTTGGCGAACATCGTGGCATGGTGCCCGGCAGTGCCGTCATCTGCACAGACCACGTTGAAGCTGATCTCCATGTGGGTATCGCCGGTTTGCTGGAAGCTCTTGTGGCCGCTGACCAGTTTCGGATCGCTGCTGGTGATGATGTAACCCTGGCTGAGCAAAGCACGACGGGCCGCTTCACAGCTGACCGAGTCGGTCACTGGATAATTGCGCGAAAACGTACCGGAGTCATCGAAGTTCTCATGCTCATACATCGGCTTGTCTTTCGAACAGCCGGCAACAGCAGTCAACAACAGCGCCAACCCGACAACACGCAGGGGAGTGAAAATCAACATTGAACATCCTGAGAGAAAACAGTCCGGGGCGTATTGTGCAACAGATCGCGGCCCCGCGGCGTATGGATTAGTGTCTTAAAACGGTTACAACTCTAACGACTCTCGATTGCGGGAAAAAGTCGCGTCGATAAATGATCAATGAACACCCGCAATTTCGCAGTCGCGTGGCGGCTCGACGGCCACAGAATCCAGAACTGCCCGGTGTGTTCCAGATACCGATCCAGCACCCTTTGCAGGTGCCCTGCGGCGACTGCCTCATGGGTCATGAAGTCCGGCCGGCAAGCGATTCCCATCCCGGCCAACGCCGCGTGGTTAACGGCCTCGATGGATGTGCTGACCAGTCGCACCGGCAATATTGGCTCAGCCGCAGACACCTCTCGACGCAGGGGCCACGGCTCCATTTTGCCGGTGGCATGGAAGGTGTGGCGCAGACACGCGTGAGCCGCTAGATCCGTATCGATCAAGTACTGCTGGTATACGGCGTGGCCTCGGTGCTGAGCCTGTGGATCGTCGGCAGCCTGATTGATCGCTGGCTGCGCGAACTGGTGCTGATCAGCGCACTGCTGTTCATGCTCTCGGCCATTGCACTCGGCCTATGGCGCGAATTGCCGAGCGTGGTCTACCTCGCCACCGCCGTGTGGGGATTGGCATTTGGTGCCATGCCATCGTTGCTGCAAACAGCCTCGGCGAAAACTGCAAAAAACGCCGCCGATACCGCGCAGTCGATGTTGGTTACTTTGTGGAATGTCGGCATTGCAGGGGGTGGGTTGGCAGGAGGTCTGATGTTGGGCAGCGTGGGCGTTGAGCACTTTCCGTGGATCGTCGCGGCGTTGCTGGTTTCGACCTTGTATGCGGCCATCAATGCGAGAGCACATGGATTTCCGCGCGCGGGATAATACCCATTGATGAGCGACGCTGTAACGACTGGCGCCTTCCCGCTGTGGATCAAGTGCTTCTAATAGAGATTGGTCGGTAGACAGGCCGCCATCGCTGGCAAGTAAGCTCCCACAAAAAAGCCCCGGCTGATCGGCCGGGGCTCTTGTTTCGCAACTCAATCAAACATCAAAAACGCTTGATCTCTGCCTGAGCTTCCAACTGCTTGCGATACGCCGCGAAGTCCTGCTGACCTTCACGCGACGCGAGGAAGCGACGGTACTGCGCCTTCTCTTCATCAGTCGGCGCAGCCGCTTCGTTGACGCCGTTCAGACGCACGATCATCAGACTGCCATCGGGCAAAGTAACGCTGCTGAACGTTGGCTTGTCCTTGGCTGCCGGCTTCGGCATGCGGAACAACGCTTGCAGTACCGCAGGATCAACACCTTCCTGACCACGGGTGGCCGCTTCGGTGGTTTTCCAGTTCTGACCGTCAACCGCCTTGTCCAATGGAGCCTTGCCATCGCGCAGATCAGCGATCAGCTTATCGGCCTTGGTCTTGGCAGCAGCGCTCGCGTGCTCTTTGGTCAGTTGGGTGCGGATAGCCGCACTCACACTTTCCAGAGGCAATTGCGCAGGCTTCAAGTGTTCCTTGGCGCGCAGGACGATCACCGTTTCCGGATCCAGTTCGATGGCGGTGCTGTTGGCGCCCTCATCGATCACTTCAGTGCTGAACGCAGCAGTAACCACGGCACGGTTGGCCGCAACACCTTCGCCACCTTCACGGCCAAACGGCTTGGAAGTGTGCACTGTCAGTTTCAGATCCGCCGCTGGCTGTGCCAGGTCGGACGCCTCGAACGCAGAGTCTTCCAGTTGCTTGGTCGCCTCGACGAAACGCTGCTCGACCTGCGCGGCTTTCAGCTCGCGGGTCAGCTTGTCTTTCAGGCTGGCCAGGGTCGGTACTTCAGGTGCTTCAACACCCAGCAGTTTGATCAAGTGGTAACCGAAATCGGTGCGAACCGGCTCGGAAACCTGATCTTTAGCCAACGAGTACAGGGCTTTTTCGAAGGCCGGATCGTAGACGCCAGGACCCGCATAACCAAGGTCACCGCCAGTGTTGGCCGAACCCGGATCCTGCGAGAACTCTTTGGCCAGCGCTTCGAATTTCTCGCCCTTGGCCAGACGCGCCTGGACTTCTTCGATCTTCGCCTTGGCCTGAGCCTCGGTGGTCTTGTCGTTCACTTCGATCAGAATGTGCGCCGCGCGACGCTGTTCCGACAGGTTGGCGATCTCTTTCTGATACGCCGCTTGCAGGTCTTCGTCCTTGACGGCTACCTGATCAAAGAACGAAGCCTTCTTCAGCTCGATGTAATCGATGACCACTTGATCCGGGGTCATGAATTCCTTGGCGTGCTCGTCGTAGTAAGCCTTGACCTCATCGTCGGTCAGCTTGACCGCGGCCGGATCAGCCTTGACGTTAAGGGTCGCGAAATCGCGGGTCTGTTTTTCCAGACGGGCGAATGCCAGCACTTCGGCGTCGGTGACGAAACCGCTGCCCGCCACACCGGCACGGACTTGGCCGATCAGCATTTCCTGAGCCAGCATCTGGCGGAATTGCATACGGCTGTAACCCAGTTGACGGATCACCTGGTCGAAACGCTCGGAGCTGAACTTGCCATCAACCTGGAATTCAGGCGTCTGCAGGATCACTTGATCCAGTGCACCTTCGGAGAAAGCGAATTTCGCTTGTTCGGCACCTTGCAGCAACAACTTGCGATCGATCAGACCCTTGAGGGCAGATTCGCGGAGCATTTTTTCATCGAGCAACGAAGCGTCGAAATCCTTGCCCAGCTGTTGCATCAGCTGACGTCGTTGCATATCAACGGCCTGGCTGAGCTCGTTCTGACTGATGTCTTCACCGTTGACCGTGGCCGCATTCTGGCTGTTGGTCGTAGCCTGGAAAATGGCTTCGATACCCGTGAACGCCATCAATACAACGATGATCCCGATAATGGTCTTGGCAATCCAGCCTTGTGAATTGTCCCTGATATTCTGCAGCATGCGTCCCCCAGAAACGGTTGAACTTCAAAATTAGGCAACCGTGGAGCGTGGGTAGAATCCGGATAGAAGAAAGGCGCATCCGAGGATGCGCCTTCTCGTAACTGGCGGAGCGGACAGGGCTCGAACCCTCGATCCCGGCGTTACAGATGTCTATTCAAGCCACCTGCTCTACCGCTCCGCTGCCAAGTCAGGCATTACCCCGACCCGGATGGGTAAAAACTGAAACTTAGTTAACCGCTTCTTTCAGTGCTTTACCGGCTTTGAAACCTGGCTTTTTGGCAGCCGGGATTTCCAGAGTCTTGCCGGTCTGAGGGTTACGACCGGTACGAGCCGGACGATCAGTCACGGAGAAAGTACCGAAACCAACCAGAACAACGGAGTCGCCAGCCTTGAGAGCGCCAGTGACGGATTCGATTACAGCGTCCAGCGCACGGCCAGCAGCAGCTTTCGGGATATCAGCGGATGCAGCGATAGCATCAATCAGTTCCGACTTGTTCACTCTAAGTCCCCTTATATCTATTTTGAGATGATTCTAAGTTTTTTGGTGAAAGCAAAAACGAGTGCTGAATGGCCTACAGACACTTAAGAGCCGCTTTATAACAAGGGCTCTAAAAAGCTGTCAAGGAAGCCACCCAGTCAAAAACGTATTAATGCGTGCTAATTCTTTCCTTAGAGTCAGACTCACGTTTTTCGTCCTTGGCAACTATCTCCGGAGCCACATCCGGCAAGGGCTCCGGCGCGTATTGCAGCGCAATTTGCAGGACCTCGTCAATCCATTTAACCGGTTTAATCTGCAGATCCTGCTTGATATTGTCAGGAATCTCCTTCAGATCGCGCACGTTCTCTTCCGGAATAATCACAATCTTGATTCCGCCGCGGTGTGCCGCCAACAGTTTTTCCTTCAGACCACCAATGGCCAGCACCTGACCACGCAGGGTGATTTCGCCAGTCATGGCGACATCGGCGCGCACCGGGATCCCGGTCAAAGCCGACACCAACGCCGTGCACATGCCTACACCGGCGCTAGGACCGTCTTTCGGGGTAGCCCCTTCCGGCATGTGGATGTGCGTGTCGCGCTTCTCGTGGAAGTCCAGAGGAATGCCCAAACTCTTCGCGCGGCTGCGCACCACGGTCAGAGCAGCAGTAATCGATTCGACCATGACGTCGCCCAGCGAACCCGTCTTGATCAACTGACCTTTACCCGGAACAACTGCCGCTTCAATGGTCAGCAATTCGCCGCCAACCTGAGTCCAGGCAAGGCCGGTGACCTGACCGATCTGATCCTGTTGCTCAGCCAGGCCGTAGCGAAACTTCCGCACGCCGAGGAAGTGCTCCAGCAAATCAGCTGTCACTTTCACCGAGAAACGTTTTTCCAGCGCGTGCTCTTTCACCGCCTTGCGGCAGACCTTGGCAATCTGACGCTCAAGGCCACGCACGCCAGCTTCACGGGTGTAATAACGAATGATGTCGCGGATCGCTTCCGCGTCGAATTCCAGCTCGCCTTTCTTCAGACCATTGGCTGCGATCTGTTTTGGCGACAGGTATTTGACCGCGATGTTGATCTTCTCGTCTTCGGTGTAGCCCGGCAGACGGATCACTTCCATCCGGTCGAGCAGCGCCGGCGGGATATTCATCGAGTTCGAAGTGCACAGGAACATCACATCCGACAGGTCGTAATCGACTTCCAGATAGTGATCGTTGAAGTTGTGGTTCTGCTCGGGATCGAGCACTTCCAGCAATGCCGACGCCGGATCGCCACGCATATCGCTGCCCATTTTGTCGATTTCATCGAGCAGGAACAGCGGGTTGCGTACCCCCACTTTTGTCATCTTTTGAATCAATCTTCCCGGCATCGAACCGATGTAAGTCCGGCGGTGACCGCGAATTTCCGCTTCATCACGCACACCACCAAGGGCCATGCGCACGAATTTGCGGTTGGTGGCGTGGGCAATCGACTCCGCCAGCGAGGTTTTACCTACACCTGGAGGACCGACCAGGCACAACACCGGGCCACGGATTTTCTTCACGCGTTTTTGCACGGCGAGGTATTCAAGGATGCGCTCCTTGACCTCTTCGAGACCGTAGTGATCGGCATCGAGAATGTCTTCTGCGCGCGCCAGATCCAGACGCACCTTGCTCTGGGCCTTCCACGGCACCTGCACCAGCCAGTCGATGTACGAGCGCACCACGGTGGCCTCGGCGGACATCGGCGACATTTGCTTGAGCTTGTTCAACTCGGCAGTGGCCTTGGCCAGCGCATCTTTCGGCAGACCGGCAGCGTCGATACGCTTTTTCAGATCTTCGATTTCATTGTGGCCTTCGTCGCTGTCGCCGAGCTCTTTCTGAATGGCCTTCATCTGCTCGTTCAGGTAGTACTCGCGCTGACTGCGTTCCATCTGCTTTTTGACGCGACCACGAATGCGCTTTTCGACTTGCAGCAGATCGATTTCGGCGTCGAGCAACGCCAAAACGTGCTCGACCCGGGCCGACAAATCGATGATTTCGAGGATTTCCTGCTTCTGCTCGATCTTTAGCGCCATGTGTGCGGCCATGGTATCGACCAGGCGACCCGGCTCATCGATGCTGTTGAGCGACGACAGGACTTCAGCCGGGACTTTCTTGCCCAACTGCACATATTGTTCGAATTGCGACAGCAGCGTGCGCACGAACACTTCGGATTCGCGCTCGGCAGCGTCGACTTCTTCGATCAGCGACACTTCGGCGCGGCAGTGGCCGTCGACTTCGCTGAAGCGCTCAACGGTACCGCGCTGCTCACCCTCGACCAGCACCTTGACGGTGCCGTCAGGCAGCTTGAGCAGCTGTAGAACAGTGGCGATGGTACCTACGCGATAGAGAGCGTCTTCACCGGGATCATCATCAGCCGGGTTTCTCTGGGCCAACAGCAGGATCTGCTTGTCGCCCGTCATCGCTGCCTCGAGGGCTTCGATGGATTTCTCGCGCCCCACGAACAGCGGGATAACCATGTGCGGATAAACCACGACATCACGCAATGGCAGGAGAGGCAATTCGATGGTTGTCTTCATGATTTCGCCTCTACGGCGGCCATATGGCCGTAATCAGATGGAATTAAGCTTGAAACCAAGATGGGGGCTGCCTTGAAAAAAAACAAGCGCAAAGCAGATGTAAAAAACGACATAAAAAAAAAGAGGCCCGAAGGCCCCTTCTTTATTCCGGCAGAGTGGACGCTTAAGCGTCCGGCGCTGCCTTGGCTGTCGGCTCACTGTTCTCGTAGATATACAGTGGCTTGGACTTGCCTTCGATCACACTTTCATCGATCACGACTTTGCTCACCTCGGACTGCGAGGGGATTTCATACATCGTGTCGAGCAGTACACCTTCGAGAATCGAGCGCAGACCACGGGCACCGGTTTTACGTTCCAGGGCACGTTTAGCGACCGATTTCAGCGCGTCGGAACGGAATTCCAGATCCACGCCTTCCATCTCGAACAGCTTCGCATACTGTTTGGTCAGAGCATTTTTCGGCTCGGTGAGAATCTGCATCAGCGCAGCCTCATCCAGCTCGTCCAGCGTCGCGAGGACCGGCAGACGACCGACGAACTCCGGGATCAGACCGAACTTGACCAGATCGTCAGGCTCGACTTCACGCAGGGATTCACCGACTTTCTTGCCCTCTTCCTTGCTACGTACTTCTGCGTTGAAACCGATGCCACCCTTGGTGGAACGGTTCTGGATGACCTTCTCGAGACCCGAGAACGCACCACCGCAGATGAACAGGATGTTACGGGTGTCGACCTGCAGGAATTCCTGCTGCGGATGCTTACGGCCACCTTGCGGCGGTACGGAAGCGACCGTGCCTTCGATCAACTTGAGCAAGGCCTGCTGCACGCCTTCACCGGATACATCGCGGGTGATCGACGGGTTGTCGGACTTGCGGGAAATCTTGTCGATTTCGTCGATGTAGACAATACCCATCTGGGCTTTCTCTACGTCGTAATCGCACTTCTGCAGCAGTTTCTGAATGATGTTCTCGACATCTTCACCCACGTAACCGGCCTCGGTGAGGGTGGTTGCGTCGGCGATGGTGAACGGAACGTTCAGCAGGCGGGCCAGTGTTTCGGCCAGCAGGGTTTTACCGGAGCCTGTCGGGCCGATCAGCAGGATGTTGCTCTTGCCGAGTTCGACGTCGTCAGCCTTTTTGTCACGCTGGTTAAGGCGCTTGTAGTGGTTGTACACCGCTACGGCCAAAACCTTTTTCGCACGCTCCTGACCAATTACGTATTGGTCAAGGATGCCGCTGATTTCTTTAGGCGAAGGCAATTTATGCGCGCTGCTTTCGGCCTGGGCTTCCTGCACCTCCTCGCGGATGATGTCATTGCACAGGTCGACGCACTCGTCGCAGATAAAGACCGAGGGGCCGGCAATCAATTTGCGCACTTCATGCTGGCTTTTGCCACAGAAGGAGCAATAGAGCAGCTTGCCGTTGTCCTCGCCGTTGCGGGTGTCAGTCATTCGTTCGATCCAAATCCGATAGGCTTGCAACACAAGATGAAGGCTATTGCGGGCTTTTTCAAGCCCGCCGCTGATCAGACGCGCCGACCAAGCCTATTTTGAGCTGCTTATTTTAAGCTGGGCGCTGGTTGATGACTTCGTCGATCAAGCCATATTCCTTCGCAGCTTCTGCACTCATGAAGTTATCGCGGTTGGTATCGCGCTCGATTTCTTCCAGAGTGCGACCGCTGTGCTTGGCCATCAGCGTGTTCAGGCGCTCGCGAATGAAGAGGATTTCCTTGGCATGGATTTCGATATCCGACGCCTGGCCCTGGAACCCGCCCAGTGGCTGGTGAATCATCACACGCGAGTTCGGCAGGCAGAAACGCTTGCCTGGAGCACCTGCGGTCAGCAGGAAAGCGCCCATGCTGCAGGCCTGGCCGATGCAGGTGGTCGATACGTTGGGTTTGATGAACTGCATGGTGTCGTAGATCGACATGCCCGCTGTCACCGAACCGCCCGGGGAGTTGATATAGAGATGGATGTCCTTGTCCGGGTTTTCCGCTTCAAGGAACAGCAGTTGCGCGCAGATCAGGTTGGCCATGTAGTCCTCTACCGGACCAACCAGAAAGATCACTCGCTCCTTGAGCAGGCGCGAGTAGATGTCATAGGCGCGTTCGCCACGAGCAGATTGCTCGACAACCATCGGAACCAGGCCGCCTGCGGCCTGGATATCAGAGTTCTGCTGAATATACGAATTACGGAACATGCTCTGCAGTCACTCCCAAATAGTTATGTCTTGAATACGCATAAGCCAGCTCGAGAGCTGGCTTATGTGAGCACTTCTTAACGCAAAAACAATCAGTCGGCTTGTGGAGCTTCTACCGGCTTGACCGCTTCTTCGTAAGAGACCGATTTGTCGGTCACGCTAGCTTTCTGCAGAACAGTATCCACAACTTGTTCTTCCAGCACAACCGAACGAACTTCGTTCAGTTGCTGGTCGTTCTTGTAGTACCAGGACACAACCTGCTCAGGCTCTTGGTAAGCGGAAGCCATTTCCTGAATCATTTCACGAACGCGGGCTTCGTCCGGCTTGAGGTCGAACTGCTTGACCACTTCAGCCACGATCAGACCCAGCACTACGCGGCGCTTGGCTTGCTCTTCGAACAGCTCGGCCGGCAGTTGGTCAGGCTTGATGTTGCCACCGAACTGCTGAACAGCCTGCACGCGCAGACGGTCAACTTCGTTGGACAGCAGAGCCTTAGGCACTTCGATCGGGTTGGTGGCCAGCAGACCGTCCATTACCTGATTCTTGACCTTGGATTTGATCGCCTGACGCAGTTCACGCTCCATGTTCTTGCGAACTTCGGTGCGGAAACCGTCGATGCCGCTTTCCTTGATGCCGAATTGAGCGAAGAACTCTTCGTTCAGCTCCGGCAGTTTTGGCTCGGAAACGGTGTTTACAGTCACGGTGAACTCGGCGGTTTTGCCAGCCAGGTCCAGGTTCTGATAGTCCTCAGGGAAGGTCAGGTTCAGAACGCGCTCTTCGCCAGCTTTAGCGCCAACCAGGCCTTCTTCGAAGCCTGGGATCATGCGGCCGGAACCCAGAACCAGCTGAGTACCCTTGGCGGAACCGCCAGCGAATACTTCGCCGTCAACCTTGCCAACGAAATCGATGTTCAACTGGTCTTCGTTCTGGGCAGCGCGATCGGCCACTTCGAAACGGGTGTTCTGCTTGCGCAGGATGTCCAGCATTTTGTCCAGGTCAGCGTCAGCCACTTCAGCGCTCAGGCGCTCAACGGTGATGCCGTCGAAGCCGGCAACGGTGAACTCAGGGAACACTTCGAATACGGCAACGTATTCCAGATCCTTGCCAGCTTCCAGCGACTTAGGCTCGATCGAAGGCGAACCCGCCGGGTTCAGCTTCTGCTCAACCACAGCTTCGTAGAAGGAGGACTGGATGACATCACCAACAGCTTCCTGACGAGCATCAGCACCGAAACGGCGCTTGATTTCGCTCATTGGCACTTTGCCTGGACGGAAGCCAGCAATCTTGGCCTTTTGGGCAGTCTGCTGCAGACGCTTGTTGACCTGAGTCTCGATGCGCTCTGCCGGCACGGTGACGCTCATGCGGCGCTCGAGAGCAGTAGTATTTTCAACAGAAACTTGCATGGATATTCCTCGTTGCACAGACGTTAGCCGGCCGTTTCCGACCCCAGAATCAAGGGCATGCATTCTAGTGGGTCAAACTCAAGAAGTCACCCTACTGAAAACGGGTAAAAAAACAGCAGGCAATTTGAAGGCGGGGACAAACGGTTATAACCCGCCCTGTTCGCAAATACAGCTAATCTCGCCAAGGCTCTGCGCCGACCTCTTCTATATATAGAAGCGCCGCTGCATCACCTTTCCTGCGACCCGAGCCGGCGGTCGCCGAAAATTCGAATCCGTAAAACAAAAAAGGCGCCAGACTGTTAAATCTGGCGCCTTTCGAAATATGGGGTGGACGATGGGGATCGAACCCACGACAACGGGAGTCACAATCCCGTGCTCTACCAACTGAGCTACGCCCACCATATTGCGTAACAAAAAAGCCAAACAACTTCTTTGTTGAACCTCACCAGCCCGAAGACATGAATGAAGCTTTAATTGGTGCGGATGAAGAGACTCGAACTCTTACGCCTCGCGGCGCTGGAACCTAAATCCAGTGTGTCTACCAATTCCACCACATCCGCGGATGAAGCTTTTAAAGCAAAGGCGCCAGACCGTTAAATCTGGCGCCTTTCGAAATATGGGGTGGACGATGGGGATCGAACCCACGACAACGGGAGTCACAATCCCGTGCTCTACCAACTGAGCTACGCCCACCATATCGCGCTACTTGTGCCAAAGCTGCCTAATGGCGCACCCGGCAGGACTCGAACCTGCGACCATCCGCTTAGAAGGCGGATGCTCTATCCAGCTGAGCTACGGGCGCCTTATTAATCTGTACTCTTAAAGGACTACAAACTAAGTGCTTTCCAGCGTCGCAGAACCTTGATTCCGCTTCACCTTCTTAACCAGTGCTAGGCTGTGCCCGACAAGTGCGACGAATAGTATAGAGCGCTCCCAAGGTCGTCAAATCCTTTTTGAAAAAAATTCATTTAATTAAAGGAGTTAGGGGAATTTGCTGACCAAGCGCCTTTGCCCTCACCGCACGACATGCGAGAATGCGTTCTCATTTTTTCCCCTCTCGATGGTTAATCACGCGCAATGACTGCACAACTAATCGACGGCAAATCGATCGCCGCCAGCCTGCGCCAGCAGATCGCCCAACGAGTTGCCGAGCGTCGCCAGCAAGGCCTGCGCACTCCCGGCCTCGCGGTGATCCTGGTCGGCAGCGATCCTGCCTCTCAGGTTTATGTCTCGCACAAGCGTAAAGACTGTGAAGAGGTCGGCTTCCTCTCTCAAGCCTACGACCTGCCCTCTGAAACCACTCAGCAGGCGCTGACCGATCTGATCGATCGT
Organism: Pseudomonas sp. LBUM1652; assembly: GCF_059716105.1. NCBI lineage: Bacteria > Pseudomonadati > Pseudomonadota > Gammaproteobacteria > Pseudomonadales > Pseudomonadaceae > Pseudomonas > Pseudomonas sp. LBUM1652. The sequence continues at coordinate 4,079,089 of NZ_CP166804.1, forward strand.
CTCAATGACGATCCGGCAATCGACGGTATCCTGCTTCAACTGCCATTGCCCGAGCACCTGGACGCCTCCAAGCTGCTGGAACGCATCCGCCCGGACAAAGACGTTGACGGTTTCCATCCTTATAACGTCGGCCGTCTGGCCCAGCGGATTCCACTGCTGCGTCCGTGCACCCCAAAAGGCATCATGACCTTGCTGGAAAGCACGGGCGCTGATCTTTATGGCATGGATGCAGTGGTCGTCGGCGCTTCCAACATCGTCGGTCGCCCAATGGCGATGGAGCTGTTGCTGGCCGGCTGCACCGTGACTGTGACCCACCGCTTCACCAAGGATCTGGCTGGCCATGTCGGTCGTGCCGACCTGGTGGTCGTGGCCGCCGGCAAGCCGGGACTGGTCAAGGGCGAGTGGATCAAGGAAGGCGCGATCGTGATCGACGTCGGCATCAACCGTCAGGAAGACGGCAAACTGGTCGGTGACGTCGTGTACGAAACCGCCCTGCCCCGCGCCGGCTGGATCACTCCGGTACCGGGCGGCGTCGGCCCGATGACCCGTGCCTGCCTGCTGGAAAACACCCTTTACGCAGCAGAAACCCTGCACGTCTGATCGGTATTTACGGCAGTACAAGAACCCCGCCTTGCGCGGGGTTTTTCATGCCTGAGAAAAAACACTTACCGTTCGCCGGAAACCCCTCTTTTTACAGGCCTTTTCACGAGATTTTCAGCTCGTTCAAACAACCATCGACAGATCTTCAGCCATACTTCTAGAATGCGACGCTTTGAAGAAATAACCCGTTACAAACTAACGGAATATCCAACCTTTATGAGTTCGCCCGCGTGAAAATTCGTCTTTCGATACTGAGCCTGTTTTTTGCATTTACAGGCACATTCATCACGCCAACGATCAACGCTGCGGAAACCACCGCTGCCCCTCGTGACGCTTCGCAACTGAAGATCGCCTCCGGCAGCGCCCTGCTAATGGATATGCAGACCAATAAAGTCATCTACTCCAGTAACCCTGACGTGATCGTGCCGATCGCTTCCGTCAGCAAACTGATGACTGGCCTGGTCGTGGTTGAAGCGCGACAGAACATGGACGAATGGATCGATGTCGATATCAGTCAAACGCCGGAAATGAAGGGCGTGTTCTCCCGAGTCAAACTGAAGAGTGAACTGCCGCGTCGCGAGATGCTGCTGATCGCACTGATGTCCTCGGAAAACCGCGCGGCCGCCAGCCTCGCGCATCACTATCCGGGTGGCTACGCAGCGTTTATCGCGGCAATGAATGCCAAGGCGAAAGCGCTGGGCATGACCAGCACTCATTTTGTCGAGCCCACCGGCCTGTCACCGCGCAACGTGTCTACCGCCCGCGACTTGAGCAAGTTGCTGGTAGCCGCGCACAAACAACCGCTGCTCACCCAACTGAGCACTACCAAGGAAAAAACCGTGGCGTTTCGCAAACCCAACTACACCTTGGGTTTCCGTAACACCGACCATCTGGTGAACAAGGACAATTGGGACATCAAGATCACCAAGACCGGCTTCACCAATCAGGCCGGGCATTGCCTGGTGCTGGTAACGAGCATGGGCAACCGTCAGGTTGCCCTGGTGATTCTTGATGCATTCGGTAAATACACGCACTTTGCCGATGCCAGCCGTATCCGCAGTTGGGTCGAGACCGGCAAGAGCGCCGCCGTTCCAGCGGTGGCTCAACAGTACAAGGCCGAGAAAAACCTGAAGTCGCGCCAGAGCGGCGTAGTTGAAGCCTCAAAGTAAATAGCAGCACAAAAAAAGCCCCGAGTGATCGGGGCTTTTTGCTTTCTGCGAATCAATCATTAGGCAATGGCATTTGGTCATCGTCGGGAATGCCATCGCCCTTACTCGGATCTGGCGCAAGCCCTGGCGCCACCAACGGCCGGGCCATTGGATCGCGCAATGGACTGTCCGGATCCAGCACCGGATCCACGCCCTCTTCAGGCGTAGTCGGCACGCTGTCCGGCTTTTGGTCATCGAAGCTTGAATCGGTACTCATACGCACCTCGCATCAAGGTTTCAGATCGGCTAACGGATCATAGGGTTTGGCCGGTTTTTGGTCGTCCTCGCCTGGCTTCACATCTTTCGGCGCCTTGGCGGGACCGATCGGGTCGACTTGCGGATCGGCGACATCCGGCGAATCCGGATCAAATCCCAGATCATCACCTGAGGAATGCTCGGAAGAATGCGGGCCTTGAGGGGATGGAGAATCTGTCATGTCGCCTCCTGATTTGCCCGCGAATTACGGGCTATAACCGTGAGAGGCCTGCCGGGTGCAGTCGTGCCCGGCAGATGACGAACGGAACTCAGTGCGCAGCCAGCGCCTTGCGCGCCTGCGCCGCTTCCGGCTCCTGACCCGCCCGGGATAGCTCATCGGCAGCCTTGAGCCAGCGCTGACGATCAACCGATGCCGGAATCTGCGAAGGCTTCTGGATCAATATGGCCCAGCCGCCGGACTTTTCGAATGCCGATTCAAAAGCACTGAAACTCATCAATTCGCGACGGTTCATGCCCGCACGCAACAGCACGTTCTGTTTATTACGATCGTAGCCGGAGAGAATCGCGTAGCGCGGTTCAGCCCAGAACGCCGAGCCCTCGCTGAAGCGCACCATCACTGGATAACCCGCCGCGACCTGAGTCAGCAACGCTGGCAAGCTCTTGTCCAACGGATACACGACCATGCCGTATTCCCGAGCCAGGTTCTGGATATTTTGCTGCAACTTGTCCTCGCCGCCGGGCAGGTGCAGCGGTTTTTCCAGCAAACCCGGGGTAATCACGATGCCCTGCTGCGACAGCAGGCTGGCCAACACTTGCGGCCCGGACTGATTGGCTTCGCCGCGATAGAACGTGCCGCTCAGCTCGACCCGCTCCGGCAATCGCTTGACCTCGGGCGCAACATTGCCTGCACACCCGACCAAAAGGGCCGCGCAGCCAACCGACAACAGCGCTGCACGAATTCGAGAAAATACCTGCACCATTGTCACTCTCTGTTCAGACGCCGGTCATCGTGTTCCGGCAAGGTTCACGATCATAGGGTGGTGCAAGGCTGCGGTATAGCCTTAAACCGTAGAGACATCGATTGCATAGAGCGAACTGATTGGTCACCACCGACCTTTGGTCAATAGCCTGAAACACCTGGTTGACTAGACTGTCACTGAAACAGAACGAATTGAAAAAGCGTGTGCCCGATGCAGGGCGAAGAGGAGGCACTGATGAGCCTGACCATGACTATCGTAATGTTGATTGCCGGTTGGCTGGCTGTTGCCGCCGCCATGTTGTGGGGCGTGTTGCGGATTGCGCGGCGTCATCACCACCCTGTTCAGTCCGCACCCGCTGAAAAAGCCGTGAAGCATCGTGTACGTCACGTAACTGCGCACTGACCGCCTCTAAAAGCCACCAACAAAAAGGCCGCCTGAACTCCGGGAGTTCAGGCGGCCTTTTGGCTTGTCAGCGTTTACGCTTGCACAGCCAACTTCTTCTGCCGGGCCCGGCGCGACAACATGTTCAGCACTTCAATCCCCGCCGAGAACGCCATCGCTGCATACACATAACCTTTCGGTACGTGGGCACCGAAGCCTTCGGCGATCAGCGTCATGCCGATCATGATCAGGAAGCCCAGGGCCAGCATCACGACAGTCGGATTGTCGTTGATGAACTTGGCCAGCGGATCAGCCGCAAGCAACATCACCAGTACCGACACCACCACCGCGATGATCATGATCGGCAAGTGTTCGGTCATACCGACCGCAGTAATGATGCTGTCGATCGAGAACACCATGTCGAGCAGCAGGATCTGGCCAATGGCGGCGGCAAAGCCCAAGGTCACTGTCGAGGTGGCCGATTTCGGGTCTTCCGGCGACGGGTCCATGCTGTGGTGAATCTCGGTCGTCGCTTTCCAGACCAGGAACAGACCACCGGCGATCAGGATCATGTCCTTCCAGGAGAAGGCCTGGCCGAGGATTTCGATGACTGGCTCAGTCAACTGCACGATGAAGGCGATGGTGCTCAACAGCGCCAGGCGCAGAATCAACGCCATGCCAATACCGATGCGACGAGCTTTCTGCCGATGCTGCTCAGGCAGTTTGTTGGTCAGGATCGAGATAAAGATCAGGTTATCGATGCCGAGCACGATTTCCATCACCACCAGTGTGGCCAAAGCAACCCAAGCGGTGGGGCTGGCGGCGAGTTCCAACAGATATTCCATGGTTCAGTCCTAACTCTGTGTAATACGGTTTAGATGGTTTTGGAGGACGATTCGGATTGTTCCGCATCTTTTTCCGTTGATTCTTTTTTCTCGATCAACCCGCCAGTGGCATCACTGAGCGCCTGTTCGGCGGCTTTATGGGTATCGTCGATAGCTTGCTTGGCGCTTTCAGCCGCCTTGCCCATCAACTGCTGGGCGCTTTTCTCGGCCTGATCGCAACCGGCCAGAACCAGTAAAGACGTAAACATCAGGACAGGGAATGTGTATTTCATGAGGTTTCCTTCGAATGAACAGACAGGGTCGCAGACCGGCCGTCGATGGCTGGGCATTCTAGGGAGGCAAACACTTCAGGAAAATTCGTATTTTTAGCGGCTATACTTCGGTTTTTACGAACTGAAGAACACCATGCTCAATTACCGACAGCTGCACTACTTCTGGGTTGTAGCCAAAACCGGCAGCATCGTGCGCGCCTGCGAACAACTGAACCTGACCCCGCAGACCATCAGCGGGCAGATTTCCCTGCTCGAACAGACTTACGGCATCGAGTTGTTCAAACGGGTTGGCCGGCAACTGGAACTCACCGAAGCCGGGCGTCAGGCCCTGCCCTACGCCGAACAGATGTTTCAGCTCGGCGGCGAACTGGAACTGATGCTGCGCGCCCAGCCCAATGAACAGCAGATCCTGTTCCGCGTCGGCGTCGCCGATGTGGTGCCGAAATCCATCGTCTATCGCCTGATCGCACCGACAATGGAGTTGAACGAGCCACTGCGCATCACCTGCCGCGAAGACAAACTCGAACGATTGCTGGCAGACCTGGCCATCCAGCGGCTGGATCTGGTGATCTCCGACAGCCCGATGCCATCGCACCTCGACATCAAGGGCTACAGTCAGAAACTCGGCGAATGCGGGATCAGTTTTTTCGCCACCGCCGAACTGGCGGCGCGCTACGGGCAGGACTTTCCGCGCAGCCTGCACGGTGCACCGCTGTTGATTCCCGGGGCGGAAACCGTGGTGCGCAGTCGTTTGCAGCGCTGGTTCGCCGAGCAGCAGATCCAGCCGCAGATCGTCGGCGAGTTCGATGACAGTGCCTTGATGCAGGCATTCGGCCAATCCGGCAGCGGGATTTTTATCGGCCCGAGCGTGATTGCCGATGAGGTGAAGCGCCAGTACGGCGTTCAGTTGATTGGCCAGACGGACGCGGTGACCGAGTCGTTCTACGCCATTTCGGTGGAGCGCAAGGTCAAGCACCCCGGCATCGTTGCGATTACCGAAGGTGCCCGACGCGAGTTGTTTACTACCTTATGAGGCGTCTGTGCACATTTCGCGCGGCTTGAGCGTCATCAACACCATGGCGAGGAATACCGACAGCAGAATAAACCCTGCAGCGGCGAATCCGAGAAAGCCCAGACCCGCGCTGTCGATCACCCGACCACCGACCATGGCGCCCAGGCCAATCCCCAGATTGGCCCCGGCAATATTCAACGAGGCGGCGAAGGCCGGCGCTTCTGGCGCGGCTTTCATCAGGCGCACGTGGCTGACCAGGAACAACGCCGCCTGGGTCACGCCCCAGATGCCCATCGCCACCGTCAGCCCCAGCGGCGAATGAATGTTCGGCACCAGCGACACCATGCCGGCAATCATGAACGCACAGAACAATACCGACGCCCCCAGCGGATGCCGATCCACCGCACGGCCGCCCAACGAGTTGCCGATCAGACCGACCGCGCCAAAGCCCATCAGGCACCAGCCAACCACCGTGCCGTTGAAACCCGCCAGGCGCTCAAGGATGTCCGCCAGATAGGTGTAAACGGTAAACATGCCGCTGAACACCAGGATCGACAGCACGATGTGGCCGATCATCAACGGGCTGCGCAGGATCTTGAACTGCGAGCGGAAGCTGACCTGATGCTGGTGCAGATTGGTTTTTGGCAAATAAACAAACAGCAACAGCGCCTTGGCAAACGCGATCACCGCGAGGATGCCGAACGCGCTGCGCCAGCCCAATGCATCGGAAATCAGCGTGCCGACAGGAATGCCGAACACCGTGGCGCAGACGATACCGAAGCCGATCTTGGCGATGGCACGGCCGGCGAAGTCCGGGCCGACGATGTCCACGGCCGTCTCGCTGGCCAGTGCCCAGAACACTGGAAGACCCAGCGCCGGGATCAAACGGGCAATCGCCATCACCCAGATGTTCGGCGCCAGTGCGGCAACGGTATTGGCCAGGCCGAACATGATCAAAATGCTGATGAACAGCTTGCGGCGCTCGAAGCGGGCGAAATACGCGGTCAGGAATGGGCCGAACATCGCCACAGTAAAGGCGAACAGCGTGACCAGCAGCCCGGCCTGCGGGATGGTGACCGCAAGGTCGCGGGCAATCGCCGGCAGCAGGCCGACGATGACGAATTCCGTGGTCAGTACCGTGAATCCGGCGGCAGACAACAGAAGGATGGGCAACAGCATGGGGAACTCCAACAAAACGACGACACCAGCGATGACCGGAGGGCCCGCTGGCAGAACTTGAAAATGAGGATGGAGAATCTTAACAGAGTGTTTCCAGCCTGACTTGCACAAAGCTGCCGACTTGCCGATCAATCGAGTGGCAGATCGTCACAGGCCTGAAGGACAAAGCCTACGCTGTGATAAAGTCCGCGCCCTGAAAAACGTACAGCCTGTTCAACACCAAGTTTATTGGCGTTGATACAGCGTCAGCCCTTTCGGCTCGTGACGGTGGCCTGCCCCCGATTTTGTCACCGCGTTCACGCAGCCTTGCACCCTATAAAAAATCAGAGATGCCGTTATGACCGCTTCTTCCCCTTCGCTATTGCACCGCCTCAAGAACCTGAGCCTGGTCACGCAGATCCTGATCGGCTTGATCGCCGGCATCGCCCTGGCGATGTTCGCCCCGGACGCGGCGAAAGCCAGCGCCTTTATCGGCAAGGTGTTCGTTTCGGCGCTGAAAGCCGTGGCGCCGATCCTGGTATTTGTGCTGGTGATGGCCTCGATTGCCAACCACAAGCACGGCCAGGAAACCCACATTCGGCCGATTCTGCTTCTGTATCTGCTGGGCACGTTCGCTGCGGCGGTGGTCGCGGTGGTTGCCAGCATGACGTTTCCGTCGCACCTGGTGCTGTCCACCGACAACATTGCGGTGAGCGCACCGGGCGGTATCGCCGAAGTGCTGCAAAGCCTGCTGTTGAGCGTGGTCGACAACCCGGTGAGTGCGCTGATGAACGCCAACTTCATCGGCATTCTGGCGTGGGCGATCGGCATGGGCGTCGCGATTCGCCATGCCGGTGATACGACGCGCGAAGTGCTCGGCGATCTGTCCAACGGCGTCACCGTGATCGTGCGGGTGGTGATCCGTTTTGCGCCGCTGGGTATTTTCGGTCTGGTGGCTTCGACTCTCGCCACCTCAGGTTTCGGCGCGCTGATCGGTTACGCACACCTGCTCGCTGTGCTTTTGGGCTGCATGCTCTTCGTAGCACTGGTGATGAACCCGTTGATCGTGTTCTGGAAGTTGCGTCGCAACCCGTACCCGCTGACTCTCAAGTGCCTGCGTGAAAGCGGTATCACCGCGTTCTTCACCCGCAGTTCGGCGGCGAACATTCCGGTCAATCTGGAGTTGAGCAAACGTCTGGGCCTGCATGAAGACACGTATTCGGTGTCGATCCCGCTGGGTGCGACCATCAACATGGCGGGCGCGGCGATCACCATCACCGTGCTGACCCTCGCGGCCGTACATACCTTGGGCATTGCCGTGGACATTCCGACCGCCATCCTGCTCAGCGTCGTGGCGGCGATCTGCGCCTGCGGTGCTTCGGGTGTGGCCGGCGGTTCGTTGTTGCTGATTCCGCTGGCGTGCAGCCTCTTCGGCATTCCAAGCGAGATCGCCATGCAGGTGGTGGCGGTCGGTTTCATCATTGGTGTACTGCAGGATTCGGCAGAGACTGCACTGAACTCGTCTACTGATGTGCTGTTTACCGCAGCGGCTTGTTTGGGTGAGGAAGAGAAAGCTCAACGTACCGCGTAATCATCGCCGCAATGAAAAGCCCGCCGAGTTGTGAACCTGGGCGGGCTTTTTTGTGCCTGAGATCTTTCCCCCCTCACCCCAACCCTCTCCCCCCAAGGGGGCGAGGGGGAAAGGGAGCTGATTTGTGTGCTGTTCAAAACCTGAGTTCGACTCGATAGATCAGGTCGGCGTATCTCGAACAAACAATGCGATCAGTCCCCTCTCCCCTGGGAGAGGGTTAGGGTGAGGGGCTTCTGGTGTTTTAGAACGCGCCCATGTAATCGCGCTTGCCCACTTCAACACCGTTATGGCGCAACAGCGCATAAGTGGTGGTGACGTGGAAGAAGAACTGCGGCAAACCGTAAGTCAGCAGGTAAGCCTGACCGCTGAAGCGCTTCTCTTTTGGTGTGCCCGGACGGGTGACGATTTCGATGCCTTCCTTGCCATTGATCTGCTCAGGCTTGATCTCGCCGATGTAGGCCAGAACCTTGGCGATCAGCGCTTGCAGCTCGGCGAAGGTGGTTTCAATGTCGTCGTACTTCGGCACTTCGACTTCCGCCAGACGCGAGGAAACACCTTTGGCGAAATCGACGGCGATCTGCACCTGACGCACCAGCGGGAACATGTCCGGGTACAGACGCGCTTGCAGGAAGGCGTTCGGGTCGATGTTTTTCTCGGTGGCGTGGGCTTCAGCCTTTTTCAGCACATCGCTCAGGGCGTTGAGCATTTGTTGAAAAACCGGGACGGATGCGGCGTACAGGGAAATAGTCATGGCAGTCTCGTGGTAGTGGCTGGGTGGAACGTGGGGGCGATTATAGCCATGCTTGATGACCACACGGCTTGCCTTTTGTTTGGCAAGGATTAGGCTAGGCGCCTTCGACTGCTGAGGGAACGCGCGATGACCACTGAACAAGAATCCACCTTCGACGAGCCACGGCTCAATGCCACGGAAATCCGCATCCTGGGCTCGTTGATCGAGAAACAGGCCACCAGCCCGGAAACCTATCCGCTGACCCTCAACGCACTGGTCACGGCTTGCAATCAGAAAACCAGCCGCGAACCGGTGATGAACCTGACCCCAGGCCAGGTCGGCCAGAGCCTGCGTGCTCTGGAAGGACGCGGTTTTGCCAAGCTTGTAATGGGAAGTCGCGCCGACCGCTGGGAGCACAAGGTCGACAAGGCGCTGGAACTGGTGCCGGCACAGGTGATTCTGACCGGGCTGATGTTTCTGCGCGGTCCGCAGACCGTCAATGAATTGCTGACCCGCAGCGGACGCATGCATGAATTTGAAGATGCCGAGCAAGTGGTGCATCAGTTGGAGCGTCTCATTGCGCGCGGATTGGCTGTATTGATTCCGCGTCAGGCCGGGCAGCGCGAAGATCGCTACACCCATGCGCTGGGCGATCCGGCGGACATCGAGGCGATTATGGCGGCGCGGCAGAATCCGGGCGAACGCGCGAGCGGCGGTGTTTCCGTCGAGCGCATCGAAGAGCTTGAGGCGCGGATTGCAGCGCTGGAAGAGCGCCTGGCCCGACTCGAATAATCACCACCGCCCCCTGTTGGAGTGAGCTTGCTCGCTCCCACAGGTTATGCGCCTGTCTGCAAACTCGCCGCGTCACTCACCATCCCAATAATCAACCCCGTCCGCCTGCCGAGCCACCGCGACAAAGCCTGAAGCATTGCCCTGGGCATCAACCTTGAAGTTGTCCATCACCGCATATTTGTTCGAATCCGGGTATTCACAAATGTCCGGCTGCTGCTGAGTGCTGACCGCCAGATAACGCAGTTCAGCCACGCTGGTGTTGATGATCTGATGCGCCATTTCCGGACCGCCCGCTGGGCAGGCGATGACATCGCCGGCGCGGATCGGAAAACGCTCGGCGCCCAGACGCACCTCGCCTTCCCCGGCCACTACGTAAAACATCTCCTCATTGACCCGATGACTGTGAAAGGGACTGCCGCGCATGCCCGGCGGCAGTGCATACAGTCGATAACCGAGTTTCTGCGCGCCGAGTTGCTGGCCGATCCGGGCCATGCGCTGCTGATAACGTCCGGCAGTTTCGCCTTCGGGGGCCAAGGCTTCGGGCAGGGATTCGAGTTCGACCTGATGCAGATTGAGGATGGGCGGATGCATGCTGAACCTCGGTTTTTTTTGTGGATGGACAAGTCTGTGCTTGCTGGTCGAGCAGTATAGGCAACCGGATAATCGTGCCAGCGATGAGGCCCGACCAGTCAGCGCAACAATTCAGCTCCGGGCAAACGCCACCGCCGACTGAAACTGCTCTTCGGTCGGCCGCACGCCGGTGTACAACACAAACTGCTCCAGCGCTTGAATCGCGATCACTTCCAGCCCGGTAATCACCCGCTTGCCTTCTGCTCGTCCACGCACAATCAGAGGTGTTTCCGAAGGAATCGCCACCACATCAAACACGGTCTCAGACGCTTGTATCACCTCAGGCTCAAATGCCAGTTGCCCCGCTTCCGGGCCGCCGTCCATGCCCACCGGCGTCACGTTGATCAGCATCTGCGGGCGCTCATCGCCCAGCTCAGCCTGCCAGCGATACCCCAGCGAATCCGCCAGCGCACGTCCGGCGCGCTCATTGCGCGCGACGATCAAACCGTTTTTATAACCGCCATCACGCAAGGCACTGGCCACCGCTTTGGCCATGCCGCCACTGCCGCGCAGGGCAAAGGTCGAATCCTTGGGCACCGCGTGGGTTTCCAGCAGTTGTGCGATGGCGATGTAATCGGTGTTGTAAGCCTTGAGGTGGCCCTTGGTATTCACAATGGTGTTGATCGATTGGATCGCCGCCGCCGACGCATCCAGCTCATCGACCAGCGCAATGCAGGCTTCCTTGAACGGCATCGACACGCCGCAACCACGAATGCCCAACGCCCGGATTCCGCCGACCGCGCCGGTCAGATCCTGGCTGCTGAAGGCCTTGTAATAGAAATTCAGGCCCAGTTGCTCATACAAATGGTTATGAAAACGCAGACCGAAATTCCCTGGGCGCGCCGACAGGGACATGCACAGCTGGGTGTCTTTGTTCGGGTTCATCTGCATGAAACTTCTCCTTCAAACGCACTTTCGGATGGACGGGATTAGCCAGCCCATCGGGTTCTGTTCGATGATATCGCTCGTCTGCACCGGGCCTTGGCGGGCCGGTAAAGATGGCGGTACAGACCTTACACAAAATTTACTCAGCGGCCGTGCTGTTTTTCAAAATGTTGCTGTCTTAGAAGTATCCCCGCGACAACTTTGGGCCTGGTGCAGGCCCGGACGCCGGGTCGAAGAACCGAGGAACTATCATGATTCGTAAACTCCCCATTATGGCCTTACTGATTGGCGCACTCGCTGTCACAGGCCAGGCAGAAGCCGGTGGTGGCCATGGCTGGCAAGGCCCTGCGGTGTTTGGCGCGATCGTCGGCTCGGCCATCATCGGCTCGGCGCTGATCAACCAGGACCGACCGGTGTACGTGCAGCAACAGCCGGTTTACGTTCAACCGCAACCGGTTTACGTGCAACAGCCGCCACCACCGGTTTACTACCAGCCGGCGCCGGTTTATGTGCAGCAACCGGTTTACGTGCAACCGGCCCCGGTTTACTACGGCCCTCCCCGTGGTTATTACGGTCGCCCTCATGGCTACTACGGCGGCCCACGCTGGTAACAGAAACACAGAGCCCCGCTTTTATAGCGGGGCTTTTTTATGACCGTCGGTCGGCAGGCGTCTGAAAAAATCTCGCCAAGGTCGCTGTGAGGACAGTTTCAACAGCTAAAGTCGGCATGATGGATTTGACCGTTGGGAGCCAAACATTAAACGGTCATCTTTTTGTCATGACGGAACTGCAATCTGAATCCGTCCGCAAACAACAGGTTGATAACAACAAGGACGACTCTATGCCAACACAAAACCCGCACCGCATCGTCGGCCTGTGCACCTCAAATAAGGTGTACAGCGCGCTGACCGAACTCAAGCACCTTGAAGGGCACCGCTGCGCCAAGTTTCTTTCGCTATTGGCGGAAAACCTTGTGCACAAGGGCCTGCTCAATGAGCGTGAAGTCATGCACATGCTTGATCAAGTGGTCGATTGAAGCAGCCCTCACTGTTATCAATGACCACTATCAAAAGCGTTGATTGTCCCTGAGAACGGCAAATCCCTAAGGTAGCCCCATCGTTTGATGGAGGTATTTGTCATGGCTCAGGTTCAAATCATGTCGGTAATCGGCAGCGCCGTTCCCGCACCACTCAGAGAGCTGGGACTGCTCGCCTGTTGGTATGTGGTGCGCGACGGCGAAGCAATCAGCGGCCCGCTCACCTCATTGCCGGCGGCGCAGGCCTTGTCACAACAGTTCATCAGCGCTCCGTTTCACGCCTAAGGCAGTTGCACCTTGGGCTTGGTCTCGACGAACAGCGCCCAGCTGGACATGAACAGCGCCGCGATCAACGGCCCGATCACGAATCCGTTCAGGCCGAACACAGCCAGACCGCCCAAGGTCGAGATCAAAATCATGTAGTCGGGCATCCGGGTGTCCTTGCCCACAAGGATCGGCCTGAGCACGTTGTCCACCAAGCCAATCACGAACACCCCGAACAACCCCAGCACCACGCCCTGCCAGATCATCCCGCTGAGCAGGAAGTAAAGCGCCACCGGCGCCCAGACAATCCCCGCCCCCACCGCCGGCAACAGCGACAGAAACGCCATCAACACCGCCCACAGCAACGCGCTGGGGATGTCGAGAAACCAGAAAATCGCCCCGCCCAGCGCGCCCTGTGTGATTGCCACCAGCACATTACCCTTGACCGTCGCGCGCACCACCCGGTTGAATTTCAATTGCAAACGGCGCTTGTGATTTTCCTCCAGCGGTAAGGCGGTGCGCACCTTGCGCGCCAGTTCGGGGCCGTCACGCAGTAAGAAAAACAACAGATAAAGCATGATGAAAAAACTCACCACAAACTCGAACGTGCCCTGGCCAAAACTGAACGCCTGACTCGCCAGCACCTGGCTTCCCTGCATGGCTGACTTGACGATTTTTTCGCGCAGCGCATTGAGTTCGCCCATGCCGAACCGGTCGAGCAGATGCTGAAAGTATTGCGGCAGGCTGTGTTTGAATTGCGCCAGATACGCCGCGATATCCAACTCGCCGCTCTCGATATTCTTGTAAACCGTCATCCCCTCCTGCACCAGCAACAAGCTGATGATGATCACGGGCAGAATCGCGATCACCAGACAGATGCTTAACGTAAACAAAGACGTGAGGTTGCGCTGCCAGCCGAACTTCGCCTGCAAGCGACGCTGCATCGGCGCAAACAGAATGCCGAGAATCACCGCCCAGAACACCGCGCCGTAGAACGGCAACAGAATCCAGATAAAGGCCACCGTGACCAGCACCAGCAGCACCGTCAGGGATTTGAATTGAAGACTTTTTACGTTCATGTCCGATCCATGTCAGTCGGGCGTCAAACACGCCCGGTGCTTAGTCAGCCGTAGCGTGCACGAGTGCCATCTTTATTCATGGAGCATAGTTGCGGATCGGCGCGAGCCACGCAGCGAACGGGCAATTACACGATTGCGCGGCGGTCAGGACGTCGCCTGTTTCTGCACAGACCCACATCGCACCACTCGAACGTAGACCCAGATCAATAAACCCTGCCGGCAACCGCACTACCCTGCTGCGCTTTTGCGACAGATGCCGCCATGACCCTCACCGCCACCCTCGCCGCCCCCGAACTGCTCGCCCCCGCCGGCACTTTGAAAAACATGCGTTACGCCTTTGCCTACGGTGCCGATGCGGTCTACGCCGGTCAGCCGCGCTACAGCCTGCGAGTGCGCAACAACGAGTTCGACCACGCCAACCTGGCGCTCGGCATTCGCGAGGCACAGGCGCAGGGCAAGCGCTTTTACGTGGTAGTCAACATCGCGCCGCACAATGCCAAGTTGAAGACTTTTCTCAAGGACCTGGCGCCGGTCATCGAAATGGCCCCGGACGCGCTGATCATGTCCGACCCGGGGTTGATCATGCTGGTGCGCCGGCATTTCCCGCAGATGCCGATCCACCTCTCGGTACAGGCCAACACGGTGAATTGGGCGAGCGTCGAGTTCTGGCAACAGCAGGGCCTGAGTCGGATCATCCTGTCGCGCGAACTGTCGCTGGAGGAGATCGGCGAAATCCGCGAGCACGTGCCAACCATGGAGCTGGAAGTATTCGTTCACGGGGCGCTGTGCATGGCCTACTCCGGGCGCTGTCTGCTCTCGGGCTACATGAACAAGCGCGACGCCAATCAGGGCACCTGCACCAATGCCTGCCGCTGGAAATACTCGGCGCAGCAGGCTACGGAAAATCAGAACGGCGAAATCGTCCAGACGTTCCAGCCCGAACCGACGCTGGGTATCGGCGCCCCGACCGATCAGGTGTTCCTGCTCCAGGAAGCCAACCGTCCCGACGAATTGATGCCCGCTTTTGAGGACGAGCACGGCACCTACATCATGAACGCCAAGGATCTGCGCGCGGTGCAGCATGTCGAGCGCCTGACGCGCATGGGCGTGCATTCATTGAAGATCGAGGGCCGGACCAAATCGCACTTCTACTGCGCACGCACCACTCAGGTGTATCGCCGGGCGATTGATGATGCGGTGGCGGGACGTGTCTTCGATCGCAGCCTGATGACCGATCTGGAATCGCTGGCCCAACGCGGTTACACCGAGGGTTTCCTACGTCGCCATGTGCATGACGAGTACCAGAATTATCTGAACGGCAGCTCAGTGTCGGAGCGCCAGCAGTTTGTCGGCGAGTTGACGGGTGAGCGGCGTGATCGACTGGCCGAGGTCAAGGTGAAGAATCGTTTTGCGCTGGGTGATCATCTCGAGTTGATGACGCCCAAGGGCAATTTTCAATTTGATCTGGATGAATTGCAGAACCTCAAGGGTGAGGCGATTGAGGTAGCGCCGGGGGATGGGCATACGGTGTATGTGCCGATTCCGGATGCGGTGGATTTGCGCTTTGGGTTGTTGATGCGGGATGTGGCGGGCGCTTGAAGGCCCCTGTAGGAGCTGCCGCAGGCTGCGATCTTTTGACTTTGATTCTTGAAAACAAGATCAAAAGATCGCAGCCTGCGGCAGCTCCTACAGGGGCGGTGGGACCCGGTAAATTCTTCGCGCAACCAACGGCGATCAGCCCTGCGCACTGAACCGGTCGCGGCTGTTGGTCAAGTGCAGCCACATCGCCGCGCGCGCTGCATCCGCATCCTGACGCCTGATGGCATTCAGAATCGCCTCGTGCTCCAGATTGGCCAGTTGCCCGAGCTTGCTCAAATCCGCCGCGCCCCGCTCGGCGGCGTTGACGCGGGTGCGGGGAATCATCGCGCTGCCTAAATGCTGCATGATTTCGCTGAAGCAGACATTACCGGTGGCCTCGGCAATCAACAGATGAAAGCGTCGATCCGCCTCGACGCAACTGTCGTTATTGGCCAGCAGACGTTGATAGTCATCCAGTGCCTGACGCATCTGCAGCAATTGCTGCTCGGTACGCCGTTGCGCGGCCAGCGCGGCCGCTTGCGTCTCCAGGCCCATGCGCAATTCGAGAATGCTGCGCACTCCAAGCGCCGTATCGACGTTCAGCCGCAGTCCCTGCTCCGGCGCACGCTCGATCACAAACGTGCCGATGCCGTGCCGCGTCTCTACCAGCCCCGAAGCCTGCAACTTGGAAATTGCCTCGCGCACCACCGTGCGGCTGACACCGTGCTCCTGAACGATCGAGTTCTCCGAAGGCAGCTTGTCGCCGGGCGACATCTGGCCGAGCAGGATGCTCTGGGTGAGTTTTTCCACCAGATCGTGGGCCAGGTTGTGCGCGCGTTTGCGGGCTGGGGCATCGAGGTCATCTTGCATGGGTTATTCCGTGTTCGGGACTTGCGGATCGTAGCACCGGGCAAAGGGGTGACGAGATTGATTTTAGATCCGAATCGCCAACACTACTTGTATGACAACACTCAATAATCCGAAAATATTTCACGTTTACTCAGCGCTTCCCTGTAACCGACCACCCCCTCCGCTAAAAATACCCAAGCCTAAGAAAACCTGCTAAACCCAATAAAAACAGGAATAAAATCAAAAAAAGCATAAAAAAATCACTCACAAGATAAATTTAATAGGCACTGCCCACTTGTAGGACAAAAAAATCAGGTTGTATGATGTCTATCAACAACGCATCACCCAAGACCTACCCCGCATAAAAATAATCAGTGGGAGAAAACCTAGTGAAAACCTCCATCTCCGGGATGAACGAGGGCGTTGATCCAACGCTCGCATCGGCCATCTCGAAAGTGAAACGCCACGTTCTGCCGCTCTTCGTGATCATGTTCATCGTCAATTACATTGACCGGGTGAACATCGGTTTCGTCCGTACCCACATGGAACACGACTTGGGTATTGGTGCCGCCGCTTACGGCTTCGGCGCCGGTCTGTTCTTCATCGGCTACGCGCTATTCGAAGTCCCCTCCAACATGCTGCTGCAAAAAATCGGCGCACGAATCTGGCTGACCCGCATCATGTTCACCTGGGGGCTGGTCGCCGCCGGCATGGCGTTCATTCAGAACGAAACCCACTTCTACATCCTGCGCTTTCTGCTCGGGGTGGCCGAGGCCGGGTTCTTTCCCGGCGTGATTTACTACTTCACCCGTTGGTTGCCCGGTGTCGAACGCGGCAAGGCGATTGCGATCTTCCTCAGCGGTTCGGCCATCGCCTCGTTGATCTCCGGCCCGCTGTCCGGCCTGCTCCTGCAAATCAACGGCCTGGGCATGCACGGCTGGCAATGGATGTACTTCATTGAAGGGATGTTTTCGGTGTGCCTGTGCGTGTTCGTCTGGTTCTGGCTCGACGCCAAACCCCACGACGCGAAATGGCTGACCCGCGCCGAACAGGACGCGTTGGTCAACGCCATCGACGATGAACAGAAGGCTCGCGAAGCCGCCACACCGATCCGGCCATCGATAGGCAAACTGCTCAAGGATCGCCAGATCATCCTGTTCTGCCTGATCTACTTCTTCATCCAATTGACGATCTACGCCGCGACCTTCTGGCTGCCGAGCATCATCAAGAAAATGGGCGACATGAGCGACTTCCAGGTCGGGCTGTTCAACTCGATTCCGTGGCTGCTGTCGATTATCGGCATGTATACCTTCGCCACGCTCTCGGCCAAGTGGAAGCACCAGCAGGCGTGGGTCGCCACGGCGCTGTTGATCGCGGCCGCGGGGATGTTCATGTCCACCACCGGCGGGCCGATCTTCGCTTTTGTCGCGATCTGCTTTGCGGCGCTGGGGTTCAAGTCCGCCTCGTCGCTGTTCTGGCCGATTCCGCAGGCCTATCTGGACGCGCGGATCGCCGCTGCAGTGATCGCATTGATCAACTCGGTCGGCAACCTCGGCGGCTTCGTCGCACCGACCACCTTCGGCCTGCTCGAAGAACACACCGGCTCGATTCAGGGCGGCCTCTATGGTCTGGCTGCGACCTCGATCATCGCCGCGATCATCGTGTTCTACGCCCGCACCACAGCGAAACCCGCAACAGTTGCCGCCGTGGTCGATACCGCGCCGAAGCACGCCTGACTTTCCGTTTCCAGGGATAAAAACAATGAACGCACACGACACCGCCAAAGCCCCGATCATCACCGACATGCAAGTCATCCCGGTGGCCGGCCACGACGGCATGCTGCTCAACCTGAGCGGCGCCCACGGGCCTTTCTTCACCCGCAATATCGTCATCCTCAAGGACAACGCCGGCCATACCGGCGTCGGCGAAGTGCCCGGCGGCGAACGCATTCGCCAGACCCTGGAAGACGCGCGCAGTCTGGTCATCGGCAGCCCGATCGGCACCTGGCAGAAGATCCTCAATCAAGTGCGCCAGACTTTCGCCGACCGCGATGCCGGCGGCCGGGGCCTGCAAACCTTCGACCTGCGCATCACCATTCACGCGGTCACCGGCCTGGAAGCCGCCCTGCTTGATCTGCTCGGCCAGCACCTCGACGTACCGGTCGCGGCGCTGCTTGGCGAAGGTCAGCAACGCGATGAAGTGAAGATGCTTGGCTATCTGTTCTACGTCGGCGATCAACGCGAAACCGACCTCGCTTATCGCAGCGAACCAGACGCCGAAAACGACTGGTTTCGCGTGCGTCACGAGAAGGCCATGACCGCCGAATCGGTGGTGCGTCTCGCCGAAGCGGCCCACGCCAAATACGGTTTCAAGGACTTCAAGCTCAAGGGCGGCGTGCTCAGCGGCGATGCGGAAATCGAGGCGGTGACGGCATTGGCCGAGCGCTTTCCTGATGCGCGCATCACCCTTGATCCGAACGGGGCGTGGTCACTGAAAGAAGCGATCCGTTTGTGCCGCGATCAGCATCATGTGCTCGCCTACGCCGAAGATCCGTGCGGTGCGGAAAACGGTTATTCGGGTCGCGAAGTCATGGCCGAATTCCGCCGCGCCACCGGACTGAAAACCGCCACCAACATGATCGCCACCGATTGGCGCGAGATGGGCCACGCGATCCAGTTGCAATCAGTCGACATCCCGCTGGCCGACCCGCACTTCTGGACCATGCAGGGCTCGGTGCGCGTGGCGCAGATGTGTCATGAGTGGGGCCTGACCTGGGGCTCGCATTCCAACAACCACTTCGATATCTCGCTGGCGATGTTCACCCATGTCGCCGCTGCCGCACCGGGCGATATCACCGCCATCGACACCCACTGGATCTGGCAGGACGGCCAGCGCCTGACCAAGGCACCGCTGCAGATTGTCGGTGGCTGCGTGCAGGTGCCGAAGAAACCGGGGCTGGGTGTCGAGTTGGACATGGATCAGGTGGCCAAGGCTCATGAACTCTATAAAGGCATGGGCCTGGGCGCACGGGATGACAGCGTGGCGATGCAGTTTCTGATTCCGGGGTGGAAGTTCGATAACAAGCGGCCGTGTCTGGTGCGCTAAGGTTTTTTGGAACCACCACCAGTCCCTGTGGGAGCGAGCCTGCTCGCGAAGGCGGTATAACAGCCAACACTTCTGTCGACTGACACATCGCTTTCGCGAGCAGGCTCGCTCCCACAGGGGGCTCTGTATTAACCAGAGACTTGTAACAACCAGTTCTTGAAGGCGAGCATCGCCGCCGTCTCCGGCCGCGACTGCAATCGCGTCAACCAATAACTCCCCGTGGTGATCTCGATCGCAAACGGCTGACAAATCGCCTCCGCCGCCAGTTGCCGCGCGAACATCAGCGGCGGTGCCAACGCCACCCCGCCGCCCTGCAATGCCGTTTCCATCATCGCCAGCGACGAGTCGAAGACGACGCTCTGCGGCGGTGCCGCCTGAGTCGCCATACCCGCCGCCTGAAACCACTCCGGCCATTCATCCGTGCGATAGGAACGCAGCAACGTCTGCTGCAACAGATCCCCCGGCGCGTGCAATTGCCGGGCGATTTCCGGGACGCACAGTACCGACAGCGGCGCTTCCAGCAGACGGGTCGCCTCAATGCCGTGCCACGCTCCGGCGCCAAACCGGATCGCGTAATCCAGCCCTTCGGCGGCAACATCCACACGATTGTTGTTGGTCGACAGCCGTAAATCTATGAGCGGATGTTTCGCCCGAAAGTCCAAAAGCCTCGGTAATAACCAACCCACGGCAAAGGTGCCCACCGCGCCCACGGTCAACATCTCGCGATGCTGTCCGCCGGCGAGGCGTTCCAGAATCTGCGCGATATGATCAAACGACGTGCTCAACACCGGCAGCAAAGTTTCGCCTTCACTGGTCAGCATCAGCCCGCGGGGCAGGCGTTTGAACAGGGTGACGTTGAGCTGCGCTTCAAGGCTTTTGACCTGATGACTGACGGCAGCCTGGGTCACACACAACTCCACGGCAGCGCGGGTAAAGCTCAAATGACGCGCCGACGCTTCGAAGGCGCGCAGTGCGTTAAGCGGCAATTGTGGTCGAATCATGCCCTGCCCCAAATTTTTCTAATGGCTCATCCGAGATTTCATCGTTTGTCGACGAATGCCAGACTGCCTAAATTGTCGGCGCTGATCAGCCGCCTAACGTTGCAAATGCCCGCAGTCTAGCGGGATAACACCCTCAACACTCATGGAAAGTGGTTCATCTATGTCATTCATCAACCCGAGCAAAGTCATTTCCTGTAGCGCTTTCGGCCTGTTCTTCGGCGCCGCGACCTGCATGGCCGCACCGCAAACCGACGAACAACTGCAAGCACTGGTCAAAGGTGCCGTTACGCCTGTGATGCAGCAGCAGAACATCCCCGGCCTGGCCGTTGCCCTCACCATCAACGGCAAACCGCATTACTTTAACTACGGCGTCGCCGCCAAAGACACCGGGCAAAAAGTCAGCGAAAACACTTTGTTCGAAATCGGTTCGGTGAGCAAAACCTTCACCGCGACACTGGCCGGTTACGCTCAGGCCACGGGTAAACTGGACTTGTCGACCAAGGCCAGCCAGGTTTGGCCCGAGTTGAAAGGCAGCGCCTTCGACAACATCAGCGTGTTGCAATTGGGTACTTACAGCGCCGGCGGTTTGCCGCTGCAATTCCCCGCCGAGGCGGATTCGGCGGACAAGATGCTCAGCTATTACCAACAGTGGAAACCGGTGTATCCGGCGGGCAGCCATCGGCTGTATTCCAATCCGAGCCTTGGGTTGTTCGGTTATCTGACGGCGAAAAGTCTGGACCAGCCATTTGATCAGGCCATGAGCGAAACCCTGCTGCCGAAACTCGGCCTCAAGCACACCTTCGTCAAGGTGCCCGCGTCCGAAGCCAAGCTCTACGCTCAGGGTTACAACAAGAATGACCAACCGGTTCGGGTCAGTCCGGGCGCGCTGGATTCCGAAGCCTACGGTATTAAAACCAGCGCGGCGGATCTGCTGCGTTACGTCAAGGCCAACCTGAAACCGGCCAGCCTTGAAGCGCCGCTGCAAAAAGCCATCGCCGCGACCCACACCGGTTACTACACCGTTGGCGACATGACCCAAGGCCTGGGCTGGGAAATGTATCGCTACCCGACCAGCCTCGACCGCTTGCTGGCCGGTAACTCGACGCCAATGGCCATGGAGGCGCATAAGGTTCAGTGGCTGACTCCGCCGCAACCGCAACCCGACGATGTGTTGCTCAACAAGACCGGCTCCACCGGAGGCTTTGGTACTTACGTCGCGTTCGTGCCGAGCAAAGACATTGGCATCGTGATCATGGCCAACAAAAATTATC
Organism: Pseudomonas sp. LBUM1652; assembly: GCF_059716105.1. Lineage (NCBI taxonomy): Bacteria > Pseudomonadati > Pseudomonadota > Gammaproteobacteria > Pseudomonadales > Pseudomonadaceae > Pseudomonas > Pseudomonas sp. LBUM1652. The sequence continues at coordinate 4,100,572 of NZ_CP166804.1, forward strand.
CGATTGCGGAGCGAGTGAAGATCGCGCATACGATCCTCAGCGCTGTTGCTGACTGACCGGATTTATAGCGGGCATAAAAATGGGCGACCTGCTGAGGTCGCCCATTTTTTTATCACCATTTCAAGCCTGGAAAATGGCTTCCGGCGGATCGAGATTGTCCAGCGCGCGGTTGACCAGCAACTCGCCGACCACTGCCAACTGCTGAATCGACAGAGCGAGACTGCGCTGCGAATCGTCGAGTTTGCAGGCCATGTCGGTGGTCAGGACATTGAGTGAAGCGAGTGTTTCGCAAGCGTGGGTCAGTAGCGTGGGGGTATCGATGTCGGGGCGGATGGTGAAGACGTAGCTGACGGGATCGGGGTGATGCGGGTGGCGCAGGCGTGTGTTGCGGGAGTCGAAGGATCCTGAATCGGTTGAGGATTCGGGGGGATTCGGTGTTTGTTTTTTCATGTGAAAAGTTCTCTATTGAATTTTATGGAGCCACCCAAATCACTTCCACATGACAGGTGGCAGCTGTACGCAGGTGTGGAAGACCTGGGAGAGAACGAAACCCCGGCGCACTCGAAAGTGCTCCCGCGCACAGCCGCCATAAAACGCGACAATGTTGACATAAAAAATGTCTACCTGCGCTTCATGAAAGCTTGCTTCATTCTCTACCCAGCGGACTTCCACATCCGACCACTGTTTTTTTCAGCGGCCAAAGAAGGTTATCCCCCTGCCCCACAGCGCACCAGTTCACCAACGCCGCCGCGCCTTGCAGGAAATATCCACGGTAGACGCAGGCCTTTGCCTCAGACATTTCTGTAGGAATATGCTGCAACGACTTTTTGATCAGCACGCAATAAAAAATGGGCGACCTCTAGAGGTCGCCCATTTTTTTGATTCACGCCATGCCATCAATCATCCGGCATTTCCGGCGGCTTGGTCGGTTTCGCAGGCTTGGTCGGTTTAGTCCCTTTTGCACCTTTGGCCGGTTCAGGCTCGGCGGCGGCCGGGGCCTGAGCGGCGGCTGCAGCGGCCGCTTCCTTCTCGGCCATTGGCATGGCGTCGATGGTCTCGAAGATTGTCTTCAGGTCCACCGACTTTGACTCATCCCCCGAACTTTCGAGCTTTTTCTCACCGTCTTTACCCACCAGAATCACTTTAGGCAAAGCCCCGGCGCCAAGTTTAAGGGAGCGGATCAGCGCCATGGTGTCTTGCTGCCCCATGTCCTTGCCGTCGAGTTGGCCGGACATGTTGAGGATGGTGTAGACCTTGATGTTGCGGTCGGCGACGCCCTTTTTGTTGGCCGGGTCCTCCAGCGACTTTTTCAGGCTCACCCACACGGGGTCGACGGTGCTTTGCGCGATCACGATCAGCGGACGGGCGCGACCCATGTCTGCGGCAATCGGCGAATCGTTGTCAGCGGCGAACAAGGGGCCGGCAATCGCCAGCAAGAGTGTCAGGGTCAGTGACCTGATGAGCATGCGCATCTCCTTTTGATATCCACGCTCTACTGATTGCGCATCGTGGCGATTGTTCCGGGTGTGTCTGGCAAATATGTGTCGCCTTGTCAGAAGCTTAGGTCAGGACCGGTATTGCGCAACCGCCTGCGCGCAATCGTGACGCGGATTTGATTACCTTTTGTTAGCGCATTAGGGTGGCGGTTCTGCCCACGAAATGGAGTTCAATGCATGCACATCGAATACCTGTGCGATCACCCCGAATTTGTTGAAGAACTGGCCGAACTCAACTTCAAGGAGTGGGGTGAATTCCGCCCCGGCGATACGCTTGAGGCCCGCACCGAACGCATGCGCAAAGCCTGCGGCAAAGGCGCAATCCCCAGCGTGGTGGTGGCCATTGAAGACGGCAGGCTACTCGGTGGCGCGCTGCTGATCGACAGCGACATGAAGGCACGTCCCGAGCTGACGCCCTGGCTGGCCGGGGTTTATGTGAAGGCAGAGGAACGTGGACGCGGGGTTGCTTCGCAACTGGTCAATCGGATTGTCGAAGAGGCCAAGGCGTTGGGAGTGCCGCAGCTATACCTGTACACCGACGCGGCAAAATCGTTGTATGCGCGATTGGGTTGGGAGGTGGTTGAGGAACTGGTCTACGAGGATTTGCCAGTGACGATCATGAAGTTCGTCATTCAACGTTGAGCCTCGGGTGAGGGAGTTGCTCCCTCACCCGAGTGAGTGCGCCGATCAAAACGCCAATTTGTAACCGATCAACACCAGCATCGTCGCCAGGCACGGGCGCAGCACTTCATCGGAGATGCGCCCGGTGAGGTGGCTGCCAAGCCAGATGCCCGGCAGCGAACCGACCAGCAAAAAGCCCAAAACGCCCCAATCCATATTGCCCATGCTCGCGTGGCCGAGGCCTGCGACGAGGGTCAACGGCACGGCGTGGGCGATTTCGGTGCCGACCAGACGGCGAGTCGGCAGCAGCGGATAGAGGATGAACAGCGCGACGGTGCCGAGGGCGCCGGCGCCAATCGAAGTCAGGGCGACCATGGTGCCGAGGATCAGACCGGTGATCACGGTCATCACATTGAGCCGCGAACCGCTCGGGTTGTAGTTGCCGCCGGCGCGTTTGTGGGCGAAATCCAACAGTCGTTTCTTGAAGAAAATCGCCAGCGCGGTAGCGAACAGGACGAAACCCAGCGCCTGTTTGATGATGGCGTTCATCGCGTCCGGCGCGGTGTGCAGGGTGCTGAGAAACCACAGGGTCATGGCCACCGCCGGCACGCTGCCGAGGGTCAGCCAACCGGTGATGGCCCAGTCGATGTTCTTGTTCTTTCTATGGACGAGCACGCCACTGGATTTGGTAATGGCCGCGTACAACAGGTCGGTGCCCACCGCCGTTGCAGGGTTGATGCCGAACCACAGCAGAATCGGCGTCATCAACGAACCGCCGCCGACACCGGTCATGCCGACAATAAAACCCACCACCAGCCCGGCAATCACCAGGCCGAAATTTGCCAATTCCATTAAGACGTCCAGAAAAACGACAGGAAAAATCTGGCCCGCAGCATAGCGATTTTTCTTATAACCACCTATATCGATACGGTCTATCGTTATGCCTTTCGATCACACCGCAGGTCCATTGTGGGAGCGAGCCTGCTCGCGAATGCGGTGTGCCATTCAACTTATATGTCGATTGACCCACCGCATTCGCGAGCAGGCTCGCTCCCACAGGGATGATGTAGTGATAGAAGATCAATGCACCCGCCGGCCCGGCTTGAAGCTGTGATGGCTATTGATCCACACCGTGGCCAATGCGATCAGCGACAGGATCAGCAGCGCCCACGGAAACGACATTGCCCCCGCCCGATCCAGCAGCAACCCGCCAAATAATCCGCCGCCGGCGATCGCCACGTTCCATGACGTGGTGAGCATCGCCTGCACCACGTCGACATGGTCGCCTGCAGAATCCGCCGCCGCTGTCAGCAGCAGAGTCGCCGAGCCACCAAACGACAACCCCCACACCGCCATGCAGCCATAAATCAGCCACGGCGACGGCGAAATCAGCGCCAATACCAACGCTGTTAAGGCAAACACCGCAAGGCTGATCAGCGTCAGCCAACGCAACCAGCGATCCACCAGCATGCCGATGATCCAGATCCCCACGAGCGAACACAGGCCGAACACCAACAGCACCAGATCAACGCGCTCGGCCAGCCCGGCCTGCATCAGAAACGGTGAAATGTAGGTGTAAAGAATGTTGTGTCCGAGCATCCACGTCAGCACCACGAACAGCACCGGTCGCACACCTGGCAGGCGCAGGGACTCGAGCAATGGCAGGCGTTCTTCGCTGCTCTGCCCCGGACGATCCGGCACCGCGATGACGATCCACGCCGCCAGCACCAAGGCCAGCGCCGACATGATCCCGAACGAGGCGCGCCAGCCGATCAGATTGCCCAGCCACGTCCCCGCCGGCGTGCCCAGCGACAACGCCACCGGTGTGCCGAGCATGGCAATCGCCAGCGCCCGCCCCTGTTGATGCACCGGCACGATGCCGCGCGCGTAACCGGCCATGATCCCCCACGACAGCCCCGCCGCCATCCCGGCAAGAAAGCGCGAAGCCAGGGTCAGGCCGTAATGGCTGGAAAACGTGGTGATGGTGTTGAACAACAGAAACCCGCCCACCGTCATCAGCAGCACGCGCCGCCGAGGCCAGCCGCGTGTGGCGACGGTCAGCGGAATCGCCGCGACAATCGAACCCAGCGCGTACAGCGTCACCAGTTGCCCGGCGAGCACTTCGCTGACGTTAAGCCCGGCGCCAATTTGTGGCAGCAGTCCGGCTGGCAGGGTTTCGGTGAGGATAGCGATGAAGCCGGTCATGGCAAAGGCCAGCAACGCGGCATAGGGCAGTTTGTCCGCGCGAGCGGCGCAGTCGAGTCGAGTGAAATCGGCGCTTGCGGGGTCAGTCATGACGGGTGCAGCTCCCTTTGGATCGAAATGAGCCATATATTGTATACAAAAAAAATCAATCCCGTACCGATCCCATGTAGGAGCTGCCGAAGGCTGCTACAGGGACAAGGTGGCGACGTCAGATTTATTGCACCGGCAAAAAATTCAGAAACAGCAGACTTTGCGCGTAATTCAGGCCAATGCGCCGGTAGCGCTCATCGAGCATTTGCGTAAGCAGATCAAGGCGCGCCACCACTTTGCCGAACTCCGTGGCGAAACTCAGGTTGCTGCCCTCCTCCGAAATCTCATTGGAGAACAGCAGCGGCTGGCCTTCCTTGTTCTGGCGCTGGGACAGAATCCACGTGGCTTTTTCGATGTTGCGCGCGGCGTTGTGAACGAACGTCGGGTTGATCGCGTCAGTCATGTAGAACTCGACGCGATTGCCATGGGCGGTGACCAACATGCTGCCGATGGCATAGATGAACGCGCCGACCCGATCACCGAGAAACTCCGGGCTCATCGCATAACTGAGCGCAGCCAGATCCTTGCGCCCGCCCAGCACCGGCAACGGTTGCTGCTGCTCGATGGCCTGGCGTACCTGCTTCACCGCGGCGTGGATGTTGAGGAAGCCGGATTTGCGCAACTCTTCGGGGTTGCGCAGGTACAACTTGCCCATCAACCGATAAAGACTGTTGAGGTTGTCGCGCATCGCCAGCGTGGCCATGCGGTCGACGCTGGTCTGCAGGAATTCCTGCGGTTGACCGTCACGAATCTGAGCGATGAAACCATTGCCGTCCTGATGCGTGCAGCCGCTGACAAACAGCGACGACAGACAGGCTAGCAACAGGCACGGGCGATGAACAACACGGGCGATCAGGTGAAAAGCTCTCGGCATGAATTCTCGAACAGGCACATTCCTGTGCGGCGGGAGTCACCGCATCCTGGCCATGGATAGAGCCGCCAATTGCTGAAAAGTGCAGTGTCCGCGTGGTTTCCCGACCTTCGGCAACCATTTAGTCCGACTTTATTTTTGCAATAAACGTTTAATCCGCTATAAATTCTGATTCACGCCTCAATTAGCATGACTATTAACCTGTTTTGAAAACAACAACAAAAAGGAAGGTCAACCATGCTTCAATCCCGTCACTTGCTCTCCGGCCTCGGACTGTCCCTGATGATCGCCACCCTTTCCGCCAATGCGGCGGGCCTGACCGCCGAACACAAAGCCTTCGGCAAAACCAATGACGGCACGCCCGTCGAGCAATACATCCTGCGCAACAGCCACGGCATGCAAGCCACTGTCATCACCTACGGCGCGACCCTGCAATCGCTGTTGGTGCCGGACAAACAAGGCAAAGCCGCCGACGTGGTGCTCGGTTTCGACGATGTGCAGGGCTACCAGAAAGGCACCGCCTACTTCGGCGCGACCATCGGCCGTTTCGGTAATCGCCTGGCCGACGGCGCTTTCGAACTCGACGGCAAGCGCTATCAAGTGCCACAGAACGACAAGTCCAACGCCTTGCACGGCGGCACTCAGGGTTTCGATAAAAAGGTCTGGAAAGCGCAGGAAACCAAAGACAAGGACTCAGTCGGCGTGACCCTGACCTATCTGTCGGCGGACGGTGAAATGGGCTTCCCAGGCAACCTCACCACCGAAGTGACCTATCGCCTGACCGACAGCAACGAACTGCGCATCGACTACAAGGCCAGCACCGACAAACCGACCGTGCTCAACCTGACCAACCACAGCTACTTCAACCTCGCGGGTGCCGGCAATGGCGACATCCTCAAACAGGTCGCGACCCTGCACGCCAGCCATTACACCCCGGTCACCGGCAAGCTGATCCCGACCGGCGAACTGGCGCCGGTGGCAGGTACACCGATGGATTTCACCAAGCCAACGGCAATTGGCACGCACATCAAGGCTGATCACCCGCAGTTGAAATTCGCCGAGCCTAAACAGGGTGGCTTCGATTTCAACTGGGCGCTGGATACCAAGGGTGACGTGAGCAAAGTCGCCGCCGAGGTCAGTGATCCACAGTCCGGCCGGCATTTGCAGTTGTTCACCAGCGAACCGGGCGTGCAGTTCTACACCAGCAACTTCCTCGATGGCACCGTCAAGGGCAAGGGCGGCAAGGTGTATCCGCACTGGGGCGCGTTTACCTTGGAGACGCAGCACTATCCTGACTCACCGAATCAGCCGAACTTCCCGAGCACGCGGCTGGATCCGGGGCAGGATTATGCGCACAGCGTGGTGCTGAAGTTTTCTGCCAAATAAAAGCTGAAGATCAAAAGATCGCAGCCTGCGGCAGCTCCTACAGGGCGAAACCCGAGCCCAATGTAGGAGCTGCCGCAGGCTGCGATCTTTTTGCTTTTTGAACCCTTGGACTATCCTGCTGCCCACTAAGGTATCGACCGTTTCAGAAAGGAGGTTTGAATGCGTACCCTCGAATTGGCCGGCGTGCAGGTTCCGGTGATTGGCCAGGGCACTTGGCGCATGGGTGAAGACCGTTCGGCGCACAAACGTGAAGTCACCGCGCTGCGCACTGGCATCGAGCTGGGCATGACCCTGATCGACAGCGCTGAAATGTACGCCGAGGGTGGTGCCGAAACCGTGGTTGGCGAAGCCATTGCCGGCCTGCGTGATCAAGTGTTTCTAGTCAGCAAGGTCTACCCGCACAACGCCAGCCGCAAAGGTATTCCGCTAGCCTGCGAGCGCAGTCTGCGCCGGCTCGACACTGATTACATCGACCTCTATCTGTTGCATTGGCGCGGCCAGTATCCGCTGGAAGAAACCGTCGAGGCGTTCGAACGTCTGCGCGAGGACGGCAAGATCGGCCGTTGGGGCGTGTCGAACTTCGATGTTGATGACCTTGAAGAACTGGCGTCACCGGCCTGCGCGACCAATCAGGTGCTCTTCAACCTGGAAGAACGCGGCGTCGAATTCGACCTGCTGCCGTGGTGCCAGCAGCAACGTATGCCGCTGATGGCGTACTGTCCGATCGGTCAGGGCGGCGCGATGCTGGCTGATCCGGTGTTGAAACAGATTGCCGCTCGTCACAACGTGACCCCGGCACAGGTTTCGCTGGCGTGGATTCTGCGTCAGGATGGCGTAATTGCGATTCCCAAAGCTGTGCGGCCGGAACACGTGCAACTCAATGCACAAGCGGCGCAGTTGCAACTGGAGGCCGGGGATCTGGCAGCGCTGGACCAGGCGTTTCACGCGCCAAAGCGCAAGCAGCGGTTGGCCATGGTCTGAGCCACCGCCGACTGGCAGAGGGCTTCGCGATGAGAAGCACTGATCAGTACGACCCGTTCAATCTGCAACGTTTTATCCAGGCGCAGGACCCGGTTTTCGAACGGGTCCAGCGCGAACTCGACGAGGGCCGCAAGCGCAGCCACTGGATGTGGTTTGTCTTCCCGCAGTTCGCAGGCCTGGGCGGCAGTGAGATGTCCCGGCGCTTCGCCATCGGTTCGGCCGAGGAAGCTCAGACCTATCTGGACCATCCCTTGCTCGGCGCACGATTACGCGCCTGCACGCAGCTTGTGCTGAATGTGCGAGAGCGTTCGATTGCCGAGATTTTCGGCCATCCCGATGACCTGAAATTTCACTCCTCCATGACGCTGTTCGCCCAGTTCGCTGCCGAAGACAGCTTGTTCAACCAGGCACTTGAGCGCTACTTCCACGGCATCCTCGATGAGTGGACGTTGCAACTGCTGGACTCAAAACAGGCCCAGTTGTCCCCCGATCAGGGTTGAGAAGTCGTCGTCGACAAACGGCAGGATTGCATCCGCCACCGGTTGCAGTTGCCGGGTGATGTAGTGGTCGTAGTCGATGGTGGATCGCCGCACTTCCAGCGGTTCGGGGCCGGCCAGGGTAATCACGTAGCTGATCCAGCCACCGTTCTGGTACTGCCGCGGTCGTCCGTGCTGCGCGTTGTAATCATCGGCCAGCCGCGCCGCGCGCACGTGGGGCGGAACATTGCGCTCGTAATCGTCGAGGGTGCGGCGCAGGCGTTTGCGATAGATCAGTCGATCATCGAATTCACCCGCCAGGGTTTTGCGCACGTAGTCACGCACATAATCCTGATAGGGCTTGCGCTGGAAGATCCGCTCGTACAGTTCCTGCTGAAATTGCCGGGCCAAAAGCGACCAGTCGGTGCGCACGGTTTCCAGGCCTTTGTAGACCATTTCTTCGCTACCGTCGGCGCGTGTCACCAGACCGGCGTAGCGCTTTTTGCTGCCCTCCTCCGCACCACGAATGGTCGGCATCAGAAAGCGTTTGTAGTGAATTTCGAACTGCAATTCGAGGGCGCTTTCCAGCCCGTATTCGTCACGCACATGCTCACGCCACCAGTCGTTGACGTGTTTGACCAGCGCATGACCGATGGCCGCTGCTTCTTCCTGCCCGTGAGGACGACGCAGCCAGACGAAGGTCGAGTCGGTGTCGCCGTAGATCACCGCGTGGCCCTGCTCTTCAATCAACTTGCGCGTGCGCAGCATGATCTCGTGGCCGCGCAGAGTGATCGACGACGCCAACCGTGTATCAAAGAACCGGCAACCGCTGGAGCCGAGCACGCCATAGAAGGCGTTCATGATGATCTTCAACGCCTGGGACAGCGGCGCATTGTGTTCGCGCTTGGCGGTCTCGCGGCCCTCGGCGACTCGCGAGACGATGGACGGCAGGCAATGCCGGGTGCGTGAGAATCTGGCGCCACGAAAGCCCGGCACGGAGTCGGCATCGTCCGGATGCTGCAAGCCTTCGATCAGCCCGACCGGGTCAATCAGAAAGGTGCGGATGATCGACGGATAAAGGCTCTTGTAATCGAGCACCAGCACCGATTCGTACAGCCCCGGTCGCGAGTCCATGACAAAGCCGCCGGGGCTGGCCTGCGGCGGATTGGTGCCCAGATTCGGCGCCACGAAACCCTGACGGTGCATCAACGGCATATATAGATGCGTGAACGCCGCCACCGAGCCGCCACTGCGATCCGCCGGCAGGCCGGTAACGCTGGCGCGCTCCAGCAAAAACGTCAGCAGTTCGGTCTTGGCGAAAATCCGCGTGACCAGTTCGCAGTCCTTGAGGTTGTACTTGGCAAGCGCCGGTTTGTCCTCGGCGAACATGCGGTTGATCTCATCCATGCGCTGGTACGGGTTGTCGATGGACTTGCCTTCGCCAAGCAAGGTCTGCGCGACGTTTTCCAGACTGAACGAAGGGAAACTCCAGGTCGCCGAACGCAGCGACTCAATGCCGTCGATGATCAGGCGCCCCGCCGCCGAGGCGAAGTAATGGTTGCGGCTGCCGTGTTCGCGCCACTGCATCTCTTCACCGCCACGGCCGATTTTCAACGGTACGCCGAGGCGCCGCGCGTGTTCGTGGAGGATGCGCAGATCGAACTGCACGACGTTCCAGCCGATGATCGCGTCGGGGTCATGGCGGGCGAACCAATCGTTGAGCTTCTTCAGGATCACCGTGCGTGAGTCGCAGTATTCAAGGTCGAAGTCGACGATGCTGGCGTCACCGTTGGGCGCGCCGAGCATGTAAACCTGACGCTCGCCGCAGCCTTCAAGAGCGATGGAGTACAACTCGCCGGTTTCGGTGGTTTCGATGTCCAGCGAGACCAGTCGCAGCTTTGGCCGATACTCGGGGTCGGGTTTGAGGTGGGCGTTGAGCAATGTGCCGTCGGCATCGGCGGTGCCGCTGAACAACACCGGTGCGGTGATGAAACGCTCCATCAGATAGCGTTCCGGCGGGCGCACATCGGCCTCGAAAACATCGACGCCGTGGCGGTTGAGCGCGGTTTCCAGACGCATCAACTGGCCATGTTGCTGGCAATACAGGCCGAGCACCGGGCGATGCTCGAAGTCCTGCAGGGCCAGGGGGCGCAGTTCGACGTTCTTTTCGTCATGCAGCAGGCGCTCGGCGGCTGCGCGCTGCTCGGCGGGGATAAACGCCACCGACGGCTGATGCGGCAAGCGCACACGGCGCGGCCCGGCGTCGGTCGCCAGCCAGAACTCGACTTCGGTGCCGGCCGGCGTATCGCGCCAATGCCGGGTCAGGACGAAGCCCTGCTGTAAATCCACCACTGCGACCTCGGGAAATTGAATCTGGCAGGCATTCTACGCTGCCCTTCCATAGCCCGCGTTTTCAGTTTGGAATACTTTGTGGTGAGGGGATTTATCCCCGATGGCCTGCGTAGCGGGCCCAAAACCATCCGACACGGTGTGTCAGGCAAACCCGGCAGTCTGATTCCGGGCCTGCTGCGCAGGCCATCGGGGCGGTGCGACGTTTCGCTAAATCCCCTCGCCACATGGGTTCAGTCACCACAAGTGCGTGCTGCTGGAGAAAAAGTGCGGCAAATGACGTTTTTTGCGTGTTATCTGCCGCTTTGCCACCTTGCCCTGAACGCCAGCGTCTACGATGCTTGGATAACAACGACAACACCTGAGTAACTGCCATGAAGACCGTCGCCCAACTGCTCAAGCTCAAAGATCAGAAAAATCAGGAAGTGCACCAGATCAAGCCTGATCACATGGTGCTCGAAGCACTGATGAAGATGGCCGAGAAAAACGTCGGCGCCTTGCTGGTCGTGGAAGACGACAATGTGGTCGGCATCATCAGTGAACGCGATTACGCGCGCAAACTGGTGCTGCATGGCCGCTCTTCAGTCGGCACGCCGGTACGCGACATCATGGTTGCCAACGTGATCACGGTGGATACCCACCAGACTGTCGACACTTGCCTGGGCATCATGTCCGACAAACGCCTGCGCCACTTGCCGGTGGTGGAGAACGGCAAATTGATCGGCTTGCTGTCGATTGGTGACCTGGTCAAGGAAGCGATTGCCGAACAGGCGGAGTTGATCAAGCAGTTGGAGCAGTACATTCGCGGGGAATAAACCTAACCGCGATCGTTCCCATGCAGAGCGTGGGAACGATCAGAGGAAAGCTCAGACTGGCCAATGCCGGGCGAATACCGGCGCCAGCACCGGATGCCGGTCAATGCGTTGTAGCCACGCATAGAAACCGGGCCGCGTCTGGCGCAGATGCTCGCGGCTCCCCGCCCAACGTGTCACCACAGCTGCCAGCACATCCAGCGCCCCCGGCGTTTCGTCGTCCAGGTACAGCTCGGCGGAAAACTGGTCGGCAAACACCTCCCAACTCCAGTGCAGACGCTCACGGGCGCCGGCGATCAGGTTCTGCCGCGACGCTTCGTCGGGCATCAGCAGCCAGCGCTCGGGGTAGTCAATGACGCCGATGGCCGCGTAGCAATTGCTGACGATGTACACGAGGCCGCGAATCGCCTGGTCACGCTCGTCTGCCTCGGCCGGCAGCAATCCTGACTTGGGAAACGTCAGGCCCAAATGAATCAGAATCGCCGCGCTCTCGGTGACCGCACTGCCATCGGGCAGTTGCAGGGTCGGGATCTGTTTCAGTGGATTGAGTTGCGCCAACGCTTCGGCGGCTTCGGTACTGGCTTCAATATCAATGAAGCGATAAGCGATCTGACACAGCTCCAGCGCGGCTTCAATAGCGGCGGCGCCTGAGTTGCGATGTCCGTAGAGCTGATACATAACCCCTCCTCAATCCCGACAGGCATCTGGTGTAGCCCTATTTATAGCTGGTGTATCCGATTTGGCACGTTTTTCCCATGCACTCGCCACTTGCGAATTCAAACCTCGCAAAACAGCGCTGGCGGTGCCCATCCCGCACCAAGAGCAATCATCGAACGCTATCCGCGTTCTTGTAAGGTGCGATACCGAACCAAAAGTTCGTGTATCCGAGCTGGCAACAAGGAGTTCACCGCGTGATTCTTCAATCGCTCTGCCGCATCACTGTCCGTTTGCGTCTATCCGCCCAACGCCGAGTTCAACAGAACAGCCCCGGCGCCCTGCGCATTTACTTTATTACCTGAATCAAACGACAACGCACTGTTTTCGGCGCTGAGTTATGCGCCGACGGTAGCGTGTTATTTATTTTTTAAATACAACACCCAACAGGCAGTGCATTAATGAACGACAGCTGGATTGTCGAACAATAGCTAATTAACTGTTTGCCGTGCACCAAAACCGTTCTTGGATTTGCAACTAACCCAAACTTGAAGCATTGATTTCATTTAAACAAAAACAAGGAACATCGCCTGTGAACCGCTAAAACATTGACCCGCACCAAATCAGTCCGCCCTGCACCAGCAAGTGCCCTGGCGGGCATGAGAGCAGCCGCTCTGTCTCGCCCTTCAGCGTGATATGGCGTTAAGTCTGACTCGCCCTTGAAAAAGCCTCTGCATTCGGGCTGATGGAGATTTATGCGCTACGTGAAAATCCGCTCACCCAAAAAATTTATATAAATGCGACATGGGTAACACTGAAGAAATACTGGCTCTACATTTCAGCAATATTTGGCACAGCGGTTGCTATGTAACAGGCATGAGACAGCTGAAGTCTCGATGAACAGAACAATCACCAGGGAATGGCTAATGAACAAACGAAACTTATGGCGCTAAGCCAGTAACCCTGCACAAGCCCTGTTCACCGGTTAGTTAATTGATAGTTTAACTATCGGCTTGCGCACACCTTAAAGAAAGTTGCACCCACCCACTCGAACATGACGCACATGTTCGGACGGCACCTTATTGCCCTTCATCAAACCGAGGGAGCTTTAATGAACGATGCGGTAAAGCACAAGACCCTGCCGGGGCCGTTACGGGAAGCGCCGCTCCCGCCGGTATCCGGCAGGCCGGCCTTTAAAGCCAATACCTCGCAGCCCGGCGGGTTGAACAAACAGCAAATGGTTCTGTTGATTGCCGTGTCGGCGCTGATACATGGCGGTGCGTGGTGGTTTTTTCAGCAGACCCGACCCGAGCCACTGCCCACGCCGCCGCAGATTCCGGAAATGACCGTCGAGCTGACCAGCCCGACGCCACCCGCACCGCCCACTCCGGAACCACCGCCGCCGCCACCGCCTCCACCGCCGCCCGAACCCGAGCAACCGGTGGAAGACGAGGACGCGGTCAAACCGCCACCCAAACCGGTGGAGAAGCCCAAGCCAATCGAAAAACCAAAACCGGTCGAAAAACCCAAACCGGTGAAAAAGGTCGAGCCGCCAAAAGCCCCGCCCGCTCCGGCACAACCGGCCGCTCCTGCGGCGCCAGCAAAACCGAGCGCGCCACCGGCACCTGCGGCTGCACCCGGCCCGGTGAAAGAGTCGGCAGCGATTTCCGGCCTCGCCAGCCTCGGCAACCCGCCGCCGGAATACCCGTCGCTGGCGCTGCGGCGCAACTGGGAAGGCAGCGTGGTGCTGCGCATTCAGGTGTTGGCCAACGGTCGCGCAGGTTCGGTGACGGTGACCAAGTCCAGCGGCAAGGCGCAACTGGACGAAGCTGCGGTCGCCGCCGTGAAGAACTGGAAGTTTATTCCGGCCAAGCGCGGTGACACGCCGATTGACGGCTTCGCCACCCAGACCATCGATTTCAAATTGCCGCAATAACGGCACAAACCACGAACTCACAACCGATTTAATGCAAGCGAGGTGTAGCCATGAACGATTCACTGTCTTCGATGATTGTCCCCGGTGTGCTTTGGGGCCTGGTGCTGTTTTCCGTAGTCAGCTGGGCGATCCTGCTGGTCAAGTCGGCGCAATACCTGCGCCAGAAAGCCCAGAACAAACAATTCAGCAAAGCCTTTTGGGGCGCGCCGGATCTGCTCACCGCCGCCGAACACGCCAGCCAATACCCAGGCTCACTGGCGCGCATCGCCAGCAGCGGTTTCGAAGCGCTGCTGGTGGAAGAATCGCCGCGCACCACGCAACAACTTGCGCACACCATCAACCGTTCCGATCGCCTGGAACGCAACCTGCGCCAGCAGATCCAGAAAGAACGCCGCTCGCTGGAAAACGGTCAGGCAATCCTCGCCAGTATCGGCAGCACCGCGCCGTTCATTGGCCTGTTCGGCACCGTCTGGGGAATCATGGAAGCGCTGCAAAGCATCGGCGAAACCGGCTCGGCCAGCCTTGAAGCGGTCGCCGGCCCCATCGGCCACGCGCTGATCGCCACCGGCGTGGGGATCGCCGTCGCGGTGCCGGCGGTGCTGATTTACAACTTCTTCCTGCGTCGTCTGAAACTCGCTTCGGCGGACATGGATGACTTCGCCCACGACTTCGACGCCCTCGCCTCGCGCAGTGCGTTTTCCATCAGCCGTCAGGCCATTGCCAGCAAAACCACGGCCGCCGTGCGGGAGGCCAGCTGATGTCTTTCTCCACTCAAGACAGCGATGAAGTACTCAGCGAAATGAACGTCACGCCACTGGTGGACGTGATGCTTGTGCTGCTGGTGGTGTTCATTGTCACCGCGCCGCTGATGACCAATGCAATCAAAGTGAACCTGCCGAAAACCGACGCCGTCGCCCCCGCCGAAAAGAAAGACCCGGTGGTGGTCAGCGTCGACCAGGACGGCAAGTTCTATCTGGCCAAGACCGAACTGGCACCGGAATCACTGGAGGCCAGCCTCAAGGAGGTCAAGGCCAAGGACGCCGAAGTGCGCGTCCAGCTTCAGGCCGACTCCGCCGTCAATTACGGCCAGGTGGCCAAGGCCATGGCGTCCATCGAACGCTCAGGCATTACCAAAATTTCGGTGATGACCACCCACTGAGTGCGGTGCCGGGCGCGCATTGAGAAACACGCCCGGCACCGCTGAAGCATCCCGTCGCAATCAGCCGACCGAAAAAACGCACGGCGTCTTCGGAGGGGATCGGCTTGCTTGAAGAAAGTGGTTTTCCGCACGCGGTATCACCGAAAGCGGAGCAATGAGGGGCTCACAAGGCCAATTCGATAACGTCTAACAAAGTCGGAAACAACCATGCTGATGAACACTCCACGCTTCACGCTCAAACCATTGGTGGCCACGATTTCTCGCCATCGTTTTGTTCCGCTGTATCTGGTGGCCATGGGGATGGGCGCCGGGACCGTGCAAGCGGCGGAGGACGATAATGCTGGCGTCCCGGCCGCCGCCGCAGTGGTTGCGCCGACCACGCAACTGCAACGGGTGGAAGTGACCGGTTCGGCGATTCGCCGGGTCGATGCGGAGACGGCGGTGCCGATCACCATTCTCAAGGCCGATGAACTGCGCAAACAGGGCGTGACCACCACCGCCGAGCTGGTGCAACGCATCACCGGCAGCCAGTCGATCAACAACAGTGCCGGCTCGGTCGGCGCGGCCACGGGTGGCGCATCGTTCGCCGACATGCGCGGTATCGGCGCGAACAAGACGCTGGTGTTGCTCAACGGCCGACGACTGGCCAACAACGCCTTGTCGGGTACCAACTCGGCCGGCGGCGCGGTGGATCTGAACATGATCCCGTTTGCTGCCATCGAACGTGTGGAAGTGCTGCGTGACGGCGCATCGGCGCTGTACGGCACCGACGCCATCGGCGGCGTGATCAACTTCATCACCAAGAAATCCCTGACTGACGGCCAGCTCACCCTCGGCGGCGAAACCCCGACCCACAGCGGCGGCGGTGCGACCAAGGACATGAGCGCCAGTTGGGGTTACGGCGATCTGGAAGAAGACCGCTTCAACGTGCTCGGCGTGTTCAACTACAACAAACAGCAGAACCTCGACGCCAACGACCGCTCCTTCGCCACCGACTACGCGCCCGGTCGCGGCCTCGACCAGACCTCCGGCACTGCATTCCCTGGCAACTACAGCCAGAACGGCAACGCCACCAACCCGCTGGCCAACAGCAATTGCAACGGCCCCAACCTGATCGCCCGTGATGGCCTGTGCCGCTTCAGCACCCGCGAGTACATCGACCTGGTGCCACAAACCGAGAAGACTTCGTTCTTCGGCAAGACCACCGGCAAACTGGGCGACGATCACAACGTCAACCTCGAATACTTCTGGTCACGCAACAACAACGCCACGTCCATCGGCCCTGCTCCGCTCACCGGTCTGAGCCTGGATTCCTCGTCGCCCTACTACCCCGGCAACGGCATCACCCCGGCGCCGACCGATTTCGCCCTCGACCCGACGCAACCGGTCGACGTCAACTGGCGCGAAACGGCAGCAGGCCCGCGTGAATCGAAAGACCAGAACACCAGCCAGCGCTTCCTGCTGAGTTTCGACGGCCTGGTTGGCGGCTGGGATTACAACGTCGGCGCCTCGTACAACCAGAACAAAATCGTCTCCAGCGTCACCAGCGGTTATGTCAGCGATCAGGCGATGATCGATGGTCTGGCCAGCGGCTTGCTCAATCCGTTCGGCCCGCAGTCGGCCGCTGGTCAGCAGTACATCGACGCCGCCGCCTACCACGGTGCCTACTCCACGGCTGTCGGCCGGGTCGCCGGATTTGACGGGCGCATCAGCCGCGAAATCGGCGACTGGTTCGGTGCCGGCCCTTCCGGTCTGGCACTGGGTGGCGAGTACCGCAAAGAGAAATTCCACCAGGACTTCGAGCAGTTTGCCGGTGACATCCAGAGCCTCGGTATCGACCCGGCCGGCAGTGTCGAGGGCGACCGCAGCGTGAAAGCCGCGTATGCCGAGATCAACGTGCCGGTGCTCGACAGTCTCGAATTGTCTGCCGCCGTGCGCCACGACAAATACAGCGACTTCGGCAGCACCACCAACCCGAAATACTCGTTCCGTTATCAGCCGCTCAAAGAGCTCGTGGTGCGTGGTGCGTACAGCGAAGGTTTCCGTGCGCCGTCGCTCTACGAACTGTATTCACCGCGCAGCATCACGTTCACCCAGGGTTACTACAACGACCCGGCGCTGTGTACCGGCGGCGTGGTGCAACCGGGCGGCAACGGCGGGCGTGATTGCGGTCAGCAGTTCCTGAACCAGATTGGCGGCAACGAGGATCTGGCCCCGGAGAAGGCGCGCAACGTGACACTGGGCTTTGTTTATCAGCCGATCAGCAACCTGTCGGTGGGTCTGGATTTCTGGTGGATTCACATCTCCAACCAGATCCAGCCATTCCCGGAATCCACCGTCTTTGATCAGGCCGGCAGCTACCCGGATCGCTTCGTGCGCAACGCCGATGGCACGCTCAACTACATCGTCACCGGTAACGCCAACCTCGGCATCGTCGAAACCAACGGTGTCGACGTGTCGCTGGACTATCGCTTCCCGAACACGCCGTACGGTCAGTTCGGTCTCGGGCTGCAAGGCACCTACGTGGACGAGTACGACTTCCAGAGCACCATCAAAGGCCCGTTCACCGACAAGGTCGGCGACTTTCAGGGTGACGGCGTGATCGCTCGCTGGAAGCACAACCTGACCGGCAGTTGGACCTTCGGCGCGGCGCGGGCGGCGCTGACCAACCGCTTCACCACCGGTTACAACGACTACGACCGCGATACCCATGCGCGCGTGGCCTCGTATTCGGTGTGGGATCTGTCGGCCGGTTACACCTTCAACAAGGTGCTGGATGTCGATGCCGGGATGAAGAACGTGTTCGACCGCAATCCACCGTTCTCCAACCAGGCCTACAACTTCCAGAGCGGCTATGACCCGCGCTACACCGATCCGCTGGGCCGCACGCTGTTTGCGCGGATGACTTATCACTTCTAACCCCAGGGCTGGATACACCCCTTGTGTAAGTGAGCTTTTGTGGTGAGGGGATTCATCCCCGATGGGGTGCGAAGCGCCCCCAAAACCTGCAACTGCGGATGACCAGAACAACCGCATGCAATGGCTTTGCGACTGCTTCGCAGCCGGTCGGGGATAAATCCCCTCACCACAGGTTTACCTCCACATTTTCGTGCGTGACCTTCCTAGGGATTCAGTGGAGTGATTTCATGACTTTCATGCGCAACATGGCTGCGCTGCTTTTTGGCAGTGCACTGCTGTGCAATGCCGCCCATGCGCTGGCCGTCGGCACTTACGCAATGACGGTGTACGGCGAGGCGCCGAAATACCCGGCGGGTTTCCAGCATTTCGATTTCGTCGATCCCAAGGCGCCCAAGGGCGGTTCGCTCAGCCGTGCGTCGATGGAGATCGGTCAGTACAACTACATCGCGCCCTATGCCGATCAAGGCATTTCCGTGGTGCAGGTCAACGACTGGGTGTATTCGCCGCTGGCGTTCCGTTCGCTGGATGAGCCCTACACCGTCTACGGCCTGGTCGCCCAGCAGATGGAGCGCGATCCCGAAGGCCTCTGGGTGCGTTTCACCCTCAACCCCAAGGCCCGCTTCGCCGACGGCACGCCGATCACTGCCGAAGACGTGCGCTACACCTTCAACCTGCTGATGACCAAGGGCAGCCTGAGCTATCGCCAGCAATACGCCGACGTGCAGGACGCGTTGATCGAGAGTCCGCAACAGATTCGCTTCACCTTCAAGAACAACCTCAACCGCACCTTGGCACTGGATCTGGCGACGATGCGCGTGGTGCCAGAACACTGGTGGAAGACGCGCGATTTCGCCAACGGTGGCGGTTTCGAGCCGCCGCTGGGCAGCGGCCCGTATCGCGTAAGCAAGGTCGATGCCGGGCGCAGCATCAGTTTCCAGCGTGATCCGGACTGGTGGGGCAAAGACCTGCCGGTCAGCCGCGGCATGTACAACTTCGACAACCTGACGATCAATTTCTACGGCGACACCGACGTCGCTCGCCAGCTATTGCAGGCCGGCGCATTCGACTACAACCGCGAATTTTCTTCTTCCGGCTATGTGGTGGGTTACGACAGCCCGGCACTGCGTGACGGTCGCTTGCAGCAGTCGATCCTCGCACCGGAAAAACCCACCGCCGCTCAGGGTTTCGTGTTCAACCTGCAGAACCCGATCTTCCAGGATCGTCGCGTGCGTCAGGCGATCAGCCTGTTGTGGGATTTCGAGTGGACCAACAAGCAGATGATGCGCGGCTTCTACGTGCGGCAGAACAGCTTCTGGCCGAAGAGTGAAATGGCCGCGACCGCCCTGCCCGACGCCGAGGAGTTGAAGATCCTCGAACCGCTGCGCGGGCAGATCCCCGACGAAGTGTTCACCACGGTTTATCAGGCACCCAAAACCGATGGCAGCGGCTACATCCGCGACAAGCAACTGCAAGCGTTGAAGCTGCTGGCCGAGGCTGGGTGGACGGCGAAAAACAATCGGCTGGTCAACGCGGCCGGCGAACCGTTGGAGTTCACATTTCTCGACGGTCAGGGCGGGTTCGACCGCATGCTGCTGCCGTTCAAACGCACCCTCGCGCAGATCGGCATCACCCTCAATTTGCGCCGCATCGACTCGGCGCAATACGTCAACCGGCTCAACGCCCGGGACTACGACATGATCGTCACCAGTTTCCCGCGCAGTGGCGATCCGATCGTCTCCCCCGGCCGCGAGCTTTACAGCCTTTACGCCTCGCAAAGTGCCACGCAAATCGGCAGTTCCAATTCGATGGTGTTGGCCAACCCGGCCGTGGATCAACTGATCGACGGCCTTGTCCAGGCCAATACCCGCGACGCCATGGTGCATTACGCCCGCGCCCTCGATCGGGTGCTGCAATGGGGTTACTACATGATTCCCAACTATTACTCCAAAGGCACGCCGACGGTGTACCAGAACCGTTTCGGCATGCCGGCGCAGCAGCCACTGTACAACGAAGGTCTGGAAACCTGGTGGGAGGTTTCGGCCAAGCCGTTGACCACGCAACAGATGAACGCCCAGCTCGCGGGGGGCCAGTGACATGCTGCGTTATCTGAGTCGACGCTTGCTGCTGATCATCCCCACGCTGCTGTGCATTCTGGTGGTCAATTTCCTTATCGTGCAGGCCGCGCCGGGTGGCCCGGTGGAACAAGCCATCGCCCGCCTGCAGGGCTTCGGCGGGCACAGCATGGGCGGCGGTGGCGAGGTCGCCGCGATTGGCGGCGCCGGGCGCAGCAGCCGTGGCCTCGATCCGGCGCTGATCGAGGAAATCAAACACCACTACGGTTTCGACAAACCCCTGCATGAACGCCTGTGGCTGATGCTGAAAAACTATGCGCAGCTGGATCTGGGCAGCAGCTTCTTTCGCGGCGCCAAGGTCACTGACTTGATCGCGCAGAAGCTGCCGGTGTCATTGTCGCTGGGGCTGTGGGCGACGCTGATCACTTACCTGATCTCGATTCCGCTGGGCATTCGCAAGGCCATCAAGAACGGCAGCGCCTTCGACGTCTGGAGCAGCACGGCGATCATCGTTGGTTATGCGATGCCGGCGTTTCTCTTTGCAATCCTGCTGATCGTGGTGTTCGCCGGCGGCAGTTACGTCAACTGGTTTCCGGTGCAGGGCCTGGTCTCGGACAACTTCGACAGCCTCAGCACCTTGGGCAAGGTCGGCGACTACCTCTGGCATTTGGTACTGCCAGTGACGGCGCTGGTGATCGGCGGTTTCGCCACGCTGACCATCCTGACCAAAAACAGCTTCCTCAACGAGATCAGCCGTCAGTACGTGATCACCGCGCGGGCCAAAGGGTTGACTGAGCGCCGCGTGCTCTACGGCCATGTGTTTCGCAACGCCATGCTGCTGGTGGTAGCCGGTGTGCCGTCGGCGCTGATCGAGGTGTTTTTCGCCGGTTCCCTGTTGATCGAAACCATCTTCAACCTCGACGGCCTCGGCCGCACGAGCTACGAAGCGGCAGTGTCGCGCGACTACCCGGTGGTGTTCGGCGCGCTGTTTCTGTTCACCCTGTTCGGCCTGTTGATCAAGCTGATCGGCGACCTTTGCTACACCCTGCTCGACCCGCGCATCGACTTCTCGGCGAGGACTGCCTGATGTTCACACTTTCTCCTCTGGGTCAGCGCCGTGTCGCTCAGTTCAAAGCCAACCGGCGCGGGCGCTGGTCGCTGTGGCTGTTTATCGGCCTGTGCCTGATTTGCCTCGGCGGCGAGTTGATCGCCAATGACAAGCCGCTGGTGATCCGCTACCACAACGCCTTGTATTTCCCGATCCTCAGCGACTACCTGGAAACTGATTTCGGCGGTGAACTGCCGTTCCAGCCGGATTACGCCAGCAACTACGTGCACAAACTCATCGAGGATCAGGGCGGCTGGATGCTGTTTCCGCCGATCCCGTTCAGTTACGACACGGTCAATTACGACCTCGCCGAACCGGCGCCGAGTCCACCCTCCTCCAGCAATTGGCTGGGCACCGACGATCAGGCACGGGACGTCTTGGCGCGAGTGATATTCGGCACGCGGATTTCGATTCTGTTTGCGCTGATCCTCACCGGTATCAGTGCGTTGATCGGCATCGTTGCCGGGGCGTTGCAGGGCTATTACGGCGGTTGGGTTGATCTGCTCGGGCAACGGGTGCTGGAGATCTGGTCGGGGTTGCCGGTGCTGTATCTGCTGATCATTTTGTCCGGTTTCGTCTCGCCGAGTTTCTGGTGGTTGCTGGGGATCATGGCGTTGTTTTCGTGGCTGGCGCTGGTCGACGTGGTGCGTGCCGAGTTCTTGCGTGGGCGCAATCTGGAATACGTCAAAGCCGCGCGGGCCTTGGGCCTGACCGACAGCGAGCTGATGCGCCGGCACATCCTGCCCAACGCGATGACCTCCACCCTCACCTACCTGCCGTTCATTCTGACCGGCGCCATCGCCACCCTCACCGCGCTGGACTTTCTCGGTTTCGGTATGCCCGCCGGCACCGCGTCGCTGGGCGAGTTGATCGGCCAGGCCAAGCGCAATCTGCAAGCGCCGTGGCTGGGGCTGACGGCGTTTTTTGCCTTGGCGCTGATTCTGTCGTTGTTGGTTTTCATCGGTGAAGCCTGCCGTGATGCGTTTGATCCACGATCTTGATCCGAGGAGCTGACATGAAAGACCATTTGATCGAGATCCGCGACCTGCGTGTCGCTTTCGCCGGGCAGGAAGTGGTGCACGGTCTGAACCTCGATATCCGCCGCGGCGAGTGCCTGGCGCTGGTGGGTGAATCCGGTTCGGGCAAGTCGGTGACGGCGCATTCGATCTTGCGTTTGTTGCCCGGCAAAACCGTCAGCAGCAGTGGCTCGATTCGCTACAACGGGGTCGACTTGCTGCACGCCAGTGAACAGCAAATGCGTGGTTTGCGCGGCAACCGGATTGCGATGATTTTCCAGGAGCCGATGACTTCACTGAACCCGCTGCACACGGTGGAAAAACAGGTCAGCGAGGTGCTGGAGATTCACAAGGGGCTCAAGGGTCGAGCGGCCCGTGCGCGTACCTTGGAGCTGCTGGAACTGGTGGGCATTCGCCAACCCTTGCAGCGTTTGAAAGCCTATCCCCATCAACTCTCCGGCGGCCAGCGGCAACGGGTGATGATCGCCATGGCACTGGCCAACGAGCCGGAGCTGCTGATCGCCGACGAGCCGACCACGGCGCTGGACGTGACCGTGCAGCAGAAGATTCTTGAGCTGTTGATCGAGTTGCAGCAGCGGCTGGGCATGTCGTTGCTGCTGATCAGCCATGACCTCAATCTGGTGCGACGCATCGCCCAGCGGGTGTGCGTGATGCGCCACGGCGAGATCGTCGAGCAGGCCGATTGCGAAGCACTGTTTCGCGCGCCGCAGCACCCTTACAGCCGCTTGCTGATCGAGGCAGAACCCAGCGGCGCGCCGGTGCCGAGCTTGTACGAGCACAACTTGCTGGAAGTCGATGACCTGAAGGTGTGGTTCCCGTTGCCCAAGGCTTTGTTCAGTCGGCAGCAGGAGTACATCAAAGCGGTGGATGGCGTGAGTTTCAGCCTGCAACGGGGCAAGACATTGGGCATTGTCGGGGAGTCAGGTTCGGGCAAGTCGACGCTGGGTCAGGCAATCCTGCGGCTGGTGGAATCGGAGGGCAATATCCGTTTCGGCAACAAGCAACTGAGTCTGCTTAATCAGCGTTTGATGCGGCCGTTGCGGCGGCAGATTCAAGTGGTGTTTCAGGACCCGTTCGGCAGCCTCAGCCCACGGATGTCGGTGCAGCAGATCATCGCCGAGGGTTTGCTGACCCACGGCATCGGTACCGAGACCGAGCATGAGGCAGCGGTGATCCGGGTGCTCGAAGAAGTCGGGCTGGATCCGCAAAGTCGCCATCGATATCCCCATGAGTTCTCCGGCGGCCAGCGTCAGCGCATTTCCATCGCCCGCGCATTGGTGCTGGAACCGGCGCTGATTCTGCTCGATGAACCGACCTCGGCACTGGATCGCACGGTGCAAAAGCAAGTGGTGGAGTTGTTGCGGCAATTGCAGATCAAGCATGGGCTGACGTATTTGTTCATCAGCCACGATCTGGCGGTGGTACATGCCCTGGCCCACGACTTGATGGTGATCAAGGATGGCAAGATCGTGGAACAGGGTTCTTCGCGCGAGATCTTCGCGGCGCCGCAGCATCCGTATACGCAAGAACTCCTGAAAGCTTCCGGGTTGGTGGTTTCCCGCCCAATCGCCGAACTTGTGTAGGAGCTGCCGCAGGCTGCGATCTTTTGATCTTGTTGTTTAAAGAATCAAAGTCAAAAGATCGCAGCCTGCGGCAGCTCCTACAGGGAATTTGTGGTGTTTGAAAAATATTTTTCAGGCACTGCATCCAATCGGCTCCGCCATGGGTAGTCCCTGTAACAGCCCTCCTTGGCTGCCAGCGATCTACCCTTTTCGGAGAAAACACTGATGAACGCCACACAGCTGATTTGCTTCACCGGTTTGCTCGCAGCCTCCTCGGCAACGTTCGCCCAAAGCAGTTACCCCGACACCATCAAAGTCCCGGACGGCCACAAGATCGCGCTGGAAACCACCGGGGTCGGCGAGATCACCTACGAATGCCGCGACAAGCCCAATATGGCCGGGCAGACCGAGTGGACCTTCGTCGGTCCCAAAGCGGTGCTCAATGATCGCAGCGGCAAGAAGGTCGGCAACTACTTCGGCCCACCAGCCACCTGGCAGGCCGAGGACGGTTCGAAAGTCACCGGCACGCAACTGGCGGTAGCGCCGTCGAGCCCGGGCAACCTGCCCTATCAACTGGTCAAGGCCAACCCTGCAGAAGGCAAAGGCGCGATGACCGGCGTGAGCTACATCCAGCGTGTCGCGCTCAAGGGCGGCGTGGCGCCGAGCAGTGAATGCACAGCGGCGAACAAGGGTAAGCAGGAAGTGGTGAAGTATCAGGCGGATTACATTTTCTGGGCGGCGAACTGATTTCTCAGGCTCACCCTGCCCCCCTGTGGGAGCTGGCTTGCCCGCTCCCACAGGGTTCTGCGTTGTAATGCGGAAAATGAGCTAGATTGCACTGCATGTCCTTACCCGAAACTGAATTCGATTACGAAGCCCGTCTCGCTGCCTGTGCCCGCGGCGAGCGGTCGGCCCTGCGCGATTTGTATGTGCAGGAAGGCCCGCGCCTGCTCGGCGTGGCCAAACGGCTGGTGCGCGACACGGCACTGGCGGAGGACATTGTCCATGAGGCCTTCATCAAGATCTGGAACGGCGCGGCAGGGTTTGATCCGGCGCGAGGTTCGGCGCGTGGCTGGATGTTCACCGTGACCCGGCACCTGGCGTTGAACCTGCTGCGTAATCAGGCTCGGGAAACACCGTTCAGCGAAGATCATGAAATGCCCACGCACGACGATGACAGCTTCGATGCCCAGGCGCATTCGGCGCGCATTCACCGCTGCCTGGAACAACTCGATCCTCAACGCCGGAGCTGCATCATTCATGCGTATGTCGACGGCTACAGCCATGCGCAGATTTCCGCGCGCCTCGACACGCCGCTGGGCACCGTCAAAGCGTGGATCAAACGCAGCCTCAACGCCTTGCGGGAGTGCATGGGATGACCACTGAATCGGAACGCGATGAGCTGGCCAGCGAATATGTGCTCGGCACGCTCTCGGCTGAAGATCGCGCCGACGTTCAACGGCGCCTGCCGACTGATCCTGAACTGCGTGCTGCGGTGGATGTCTGGGAACGACGCCTGCTGGACCTCACCGACCTCGCCGAGCCGCAACAGCCATCCCCCCTGTTGTGGCCGCGAATTGAGCGCAGTGTCGAACGACTTACGCAAAAAGTATCTAGCCCGGCGCAAACCTCCTGGTGGAATCTGCTGCCGCTGTGGCGCGGTTTGAGTGCTGCCGGGTTAGCCGCAACGTTGATATTGGGTTCAATCCTGCTGACCCAGACCACGCCGAAGCCGAGTTATCTGGTGGTGCTGGTCGCGCCGCAGGACAAGGCCCCGGGCTGGGTAATTCAGGCCAGCAACTCACATGAGATTCAATTGATACCGCTAGGCGTGGTCGAGGTGCCGGCAGACAAGGCGCTGGAATTCTGGACCAAGGCCGATGGCTGGCAAGGGCCTGTGTCGCTGGGGCTGGTCAAGCCCGGGCAGGCGCTGAAGGTTGAATTGGATAAGTTGCCGCCACTGCAACCCAATCAGTTGTTCGAGCTGACGCTGGAAGGCGCCAACGGCTCGCCGATCGGCAAACCGACCGGGCCGATTCAGGCCATCGGGCGCGCTGTGAAGGTGCTGTGAGGCTCTAAGCTGCGGGCTCTGGCAATCATCAGCGGCGTCGATGTTCACAATCACAGCAATGAAGTTCTCATAAAAAATCTCCGGCGTAACATCTGCCCCATACCAACCAATAACACCCCGGAGCACACCATCATGAAACGCCAAACTCTTCTCAGCATCGCTTTCTCGGTTTTCGCAGTTAACGCTTTTGCCGCTACTCCAGCACACACGATGATCGCCGCCGATGGCTCGGACCGTCTGTACCAGAACGCCGTTGCTGCTGACGGTTCGGATCGCCTGCAAGGCAACACCGTCGCTGCCGATGGCTCGGATCGTCTGCAAGGCAACACCGTCGCGGCTGATGGTTCGGATCGTCTGCAAGGCAACACCGTCGCTGCCGATGGCTCGGATCGTCTGCAAGGCAACACCGTCGCCGCCGATGGCTCGGATCGTCTGCAAGGCAACACCGTCGCTGCCGATGGCTCGGATCGTCTGCAAGGCAACACCGTCGCCGCCGATGGCTCGGATCGTCTGCAAGGCAACACCGTCGCCGCCGATGGCTCGGATCGTCTGCAAGGCAACACCGTCGCCGCCGATGGCTCGGATCGTCTGCAAGGCAACACCGTCGCTGAAGGTGGTGCTGATCGCCTGAACGAACTGCGCAACGCTTGAATGAATGGCGTCATCGCAACAACCCAGAAAAACCCGGCTCCCCTCAGCCGGGTTTTTTATGCCTGCAACAATCAGCCACCCTTGGCCATGCAGCGTTTGTAGCGTTCATCCACGCGTTTGGCGAACCACGCGGTGGTCAGTTTTCGGGTGATTTTCGGGCTCTGCAGCACGATCCCCGGCAGCACCGCACGCGGCAATGACTTGCCTTCGGCCTTCTCCGCCAACTCGAATACCCGTTGATAGAGTTTGGTCTCTTCGAATTCCAGGGTTTTGCCCTTCTCCAGTTGATCGCGAATGGTCGGATTGCGCATGCCCAACGACTTGCCGAGGGTGCGTACCGCCAGTTCCGTACCGCCGGGCATGATCGAATCGTAGCGAATCAAGTCGCCGTCCAGCGCCAGCGGGATACCCGACGCGCGACTGACCGCGTTCTGGAACGCCGCGTTGCGGCTGGCGTACCAGCCGGCGTTGAAGTCGGCGAAACGATAGAGCGGCTCGCGGTAACTCACCGGGTAACCGAGCAGATGCGCGATGCCGAAGTACATGCCGCCACGACGGCTGAACACCTCGCGGCGGATGGTGCCGTCGACCGGGTACGGATAATCCTTGGCGTGCTGTTCGGCAAATTCGATGCTGACCTGCATCGGTCCGCCGGTATGCACAGGATTGAAGCCGCCGAACAGTGTGCGACCCATCGGCACCCTGCCGATGAAGTCATCAAAAATCGCACTCAACTCCTTTTCGCTGCGCGCGCTGCTCAGGCGTTCGCTGTAGCTCTTGCCGTTGGTCGAACGCACTTGCAGGGCGCCGCTGACCAACAGGCTGGGGATATGGACTTTGGCGGCGCGGCGGTCGATTTCATCGCGAGCGATTTTGCCCAGACCGGGCACGGTGGGGTCGGCCTGAAAGGTGGATTCCTGTTCGGCAACGGCCAATACCGAGCACAGGTTTTGTGTGGTCGGGCTGATGTTCTGCGCGGCGAACGCGGCGTAGATATCGGTGGCCCAGCCTTGGCGATCGGCGGTTTTGGCCGGCATCAGGCGCACAATCTCGGCCTTCACTTCGGCCGGTGGGCGTGGGGCGGGTTCGCGGCCACGCTGGCTGGCGCAACCGGCCAGTACGAGCATTGCGGCGAGGGTGATCAGTAATCGAGGGGTGTGCATGTTGCTCCATCCAGTCCGTTGAGCCGGGTTCACCATACGATCAATGGTATTCCACAAGCCAGACCCACACTGACCCTGTGGCGAGGGGATTTATCCCCGATGGGGCGCGAAGCGGCCCTGCTTTTTTACTGAAAAGGGGACTGCTGCGCAGCCCATCGTGGATAAATCCCCTCACCGCGGGGGGCAAAATGCCCATCGGCCTAGCGCCTTCAAGGGGTGATGACAAACTGATTGCAAAACGTTACTGAGAAAACCTATCATTTGCACCTGGAGTCGCATTTGCGCAAGGAGTTCCGCGCCGTCTTAACCTTTTCTCACCGGCCGTGCGCCTCCAGGTACGAAACATGCCCGCTTCAGCCCGACTTGCCGTCCCGTTCCGCCCGACGCTTCTCGCCCTGCTGTGCTCCCTGACTGTCACTGCCCATGCCGCTGAAGAAGACGGCAAAGAACTGCTGCTGGACAACGTCAACATCAACGCCCAGGCCCCAGCGCCAAACGCCTTGCCACCGGTTTATTCCGGTGGTCAGGTCGCTCGTGGCGGCCAGTTGGGCGTGTTGGGTAATCGGGACATGATGGACGTACCCTTCAGTGCCGCGTCCTACACCGAACAACTGATCCAGGACCAGCAAGCCGAAAACGTCGCTGACGTGCTGCTCAATGATTCGTCGGTGCGCCAGGCGTCCGGCTTTTCCAACCAGTCGCAAGTCTTCATGATCCGTGGCCTGCCGCTGAACGGCGACGACATTTCCTATAACGGCCTGTACGGCGTACTGCCACGGCAGATCATTTCCACCGACGCCCTGGAGCGCGTGGAAGTGTTCAAAGGCCCCAACGCCTTCATCAACGGCGTGACACCGACCGGCTCGGGCATCGGTGGCGGCGTCAACCTGCAGCCAAAGCGCGCCGGCGACGTGCCGCTGCGCCGCTACACCACCGACATCAACAGCGAAGGCCGCATCGGTCATCACTTC
Source organism: Pseudomonas sp. LBUM1652 (assembly GCF_059716105.1). Classification (NCBI taxonomy): domain Bacteria; kingdom Pseudomonadati; phylum Pseudomonadota; class Gammaproteobacteria; order Pseudomonadales; family Pseudomonadaceae; genus Pseudomonas; species Pseudomonas sp. LBUM1652. The sequence goes on from NZ_CP166804.1 coordinate 4,129,162, forward strand.
GACATCGGCCAGCGTTTCGGTGAAGACAACCGCTTCGGCGCACGGATCAACCTGTCCCAGCGCGAAGGCGATACCGGCATTGATCACGAGAACCAGCGTTCGAAACTGTTCGCCATCGGCCTCGACTATCGCGGCGATGCGCTGCGAATTTCCGGCGACTTCGCCTATCAGAAAGAGCGCGTCAACGGTGGCCGCAACTCGGTCAACCTCGGCACCGCCACGCACATTCCGGATGCGCCATCAGCCGACACCAACTACGCGCCGAAATGGGGCTACACCGACATCGAAGACACCTTCGGCATGCTCCGCGCCGAGTACGACCTGAACGACAACTGGACCGCCTACGCCGCTGGCGGCGCCAAGCACACCCGTGAAGTCGGGCGCTATAACTCGACCACGCTGGTCGGCAATAACGGTGCATCGTTCACCACCGGCTCGTTCATTCCCCACGATGAAGACAACACCAGTGTGATGGCCGGCCTAAACGGTAAATTCAACACCGGCCCGGTCAGCCACAAGCTCAATTTCGGCCTGACCGGCATCTGGGCCGAACAGCGCAGCGCCTATGATTTTGACTTGACCAAGTACGCCAACAACATCTATCACCCGGTGCAAACCCCGTCGCCGGTCGGCAACTTTTCCGGTGGCGACCTGAATGACCCGGGCATCGTCGGCAAGACCTTCAACCGCAGCCTCGCGATCTCCGACACCCTCGGTTTCTTCGATGATCGACTGCTGATCACCGCCGGCCTGCGTCGTCAGCAATTGGTCGTGCAAGGTTACGGTTACGCCAGCTACGGCAGCGGCCCGCGCTCTTCGAGCTACGACGAGTCGATCACCACGCCGGTGTACGGCATCGTATTCAAGCCGTGGGAGCACGTTTCGTTCTACGCCAACCACATCGAAGGCCTGGCCCAGGGCCCGACTTCGCCGACCAGCTCCGGTGGCTTTCGCGTGACCAATGGCAACGAAGTCTACGCACCGGCCCGCTCCAAGCAGACCGAGGCCGGGGTGAAAGTCGACATGGGCACTTACGGCGCGAGCCTGGGTGTGTACCGCATCGAGCAGCCGAGCGACGGCTACTGTGAAATCGACAGCGCCACCACGTGCACCTACGTGCGTGAAGGCGAGCAGATCAACAAAGGCGTGGAAATGAACGTGTTCGGCGAGCCAATCAATGGTCTGCGCCTGATCAGCGGCCTGACCCTCATGGACACCGAACTGAAGAACACCCTGAACGGCGCCAACGACGGCAACCGTGCCATCGGCGTGCCGACCTTCCAGTTCAACGCCGGCGTGGATTGGGATGTACCCGGCCTGCAAGGCGTCGCGCTGAATGCGCGGATGCTGCGCACCGGCGGCCAATACGCCGACGCGGCAAACAACCTCAGCCTGCCAACCTGGAACCGCTTCGACGCGGGCGCACGTTATGCCTTCAAGGTCTCGGAAAAAGACGTAACCCTGCGTCTGGGCGTGGAGAACCTGGCGAACAAGAAGTACTGGGAATCGGCTCAGGGCGGTTATCTGACTCAGGGTGAGCCGCGGGTGGCGAAGTTGTCGGGCACCATCGACTTCTAAAGCTGCCCTGCAACATGAAAAGGTCCCGCCGTTTAACGACTGCGGGGCCTTTTTTTCGTGTGCGCAACATTCCAGCCGTGTGAAACCCGCCCCCCCGCCCAAGCGTCCTCAGCCGATGGGTAACGTTGCCAGTTGCTCGCATCGCATGATCAATGGTTTTTTTTGCTAAAGCCCTAAAAAACTCTTGACCTTCACACCGCTGTCAAGGGTGGTATGGCCCCGCCTGAGAACAAAGGAATGGGGTCAGCGCAGGAGCGTCCGTCCTTTTTTCAGGCATCCAGACAAGAAGTCCAATGGGAGCCAGAAACAATGCAAGCAGCAAAGCCTTTTCGTGTGGGGATGATTGGCGCCGGTTACATGGCGAAGCTGCACAGCCTGTCGATGAACAATCTGGCTGGTTACACCGAAGACCTCGCCGATCGTTTCGATCTGGCACGGATCGTCGACACCGATGCCGGCGCCGCAGAACGCGAAGCCTCGCGCTGGGGATGGCAGGAACACGGCACCGACTGGAAGAGCGTGACCCGCGATCCTTCGATCGATGTGGTGGATGTGGCCACTCCCAACGATTCTCATCATGAAATTTGTCTCGACGCGTTCGCTCACGGCAAACACGTGATTTGCGAAAAACCGCTGTCGGTCAACAGCCACTTTGCCGCTGAAATGGCACGGGCAGCACACGCCTCCGGTCGGGTGCACATGGTCAACTTCACCTACCGCGCCTGGCCAGCGATTGCGCAGGCACGCGCCCTGATCAAAAGCGGCGCACTGGGCCAGATTCGTCATTTCGAAGGGCACTTTTTCCAGGATCACAATAACGATCCGACCATTCCCCTGCACTGGCGCTTCAAAAAGGGCCCGGCCGGTGCCGGAGCACTGGGTGATGTCGGCGCGCACATCATCGACCTCGCGCGGTTTCTGGTTGGCGAAGTGGACAGCGTGGTTGCCACCACTCAGCGCTTCATCGAAAAACGCCCACTGCCCAACGACCGCAGTCAACAGGGTCAGGTTGAAGTAGATGACCTGGCGGCGGCAATGGTGCGGTTCGACAACGGCGCCACCGGCACTATCAAGGCCAGTTGGGCCCTGCCCGGCTTCAAGAATGACGTGTTCTTTGTCGTGGTCGGCGACAAGGGCGCCGTGCGGTTCAGTTGGGAGCGCAGCAACGAACTGCAATTTTTCGACGGCGCCGATGCCCAGGCCATTTCCGGTTATCGGACGATCCCGCTGGGCCGCGCTCATCCCGGTGCCGAGCTGTTCTGGTTCCCGGCGCTGGGCGGCGATCTGGGTGTCGGGGTCACGGCGCAGGGCATGGGCTACGGCGATGCATTCACTCTCAGTTTCCGCCACTTCATCAACGCGCTTAAGACCGGCGAGTCGCCGGCACCGAATTTCGTCGACGGCCTGCGCTGCTGCGAAATCATCGATGCGATTCTGGCTTCGGCCGAAGAAGAACGCTGGGTAAAGGTTCACCGCACGATTATCGACTGATCACACCCTGCCCTCATTTCGACCCTATTCGAGTAAAAAGTTATGGATAACTTGAACAACCAAGCCACGCCACAGCGTCGTCTGCACATAGCCAGTCCGCTGCCCAAATGCTCTGACCTGACCTGGCGCATGCACGCCCGGCAAGAGGTCAACTACAGCGTGTCGTTGAACACCGGCCTGCTCAAGCACACCAACGCAACCCTCGCTTATGGTTGCGGGGCCAACGGCGTGCAACCCGTACGCCGGCTGGTGGTCATCGACGTGCGGGTCAACGAGTTGTATGGCGAGGAATTTCGCGCCTACTTCGAGGCATGGAAGATTCAGGTCGTGTGGAAGGTCATGTCCGGCGATGAAGCCTTCAAGACCATGGATCACGCTATCGAGGTCGCGCAGGCCATGGCCGCGGCCAATCTGTTACGGCGCAATGAAGTGGTGATCGGCATCGGCGGTGGAGTGCTGCTGGACGTCGTGGGGTTCGCTTCAAGCCTGTATCGACGGGGCATTCCTTACATCCGCATTCCGACCACGCTGATGGGCCAGATAGACGCGGGGATCGGTATCAAGACCGGGGTCAATCACGACGATTACAAAAACCGTCTCGGTACTTACTACGCTCCGTCTTCGGCGTTCATCGATCCGTACTTCCTGCAAACCATGGATCAGCGCCACATCTCCAACGGCGTAGCAGAAATCATCAAAATGGCGCTGATCAAGGACCGTGATCTGTTTGAACTGCTGGAAGAGATGTCGTCGAATCTGACGCCAAAAGCCTTCGCCTCAAATGACCCACGGATCAAGGAAATCATGTAACGCAGCATGCGTGGGCTGACACCTGATTTTTTCGACAGCTCGTTGATCTTCATTGCGGCATCCTTGCTTGCTTTTGACTGAGAGCCGACGGGATTGCCGTGGCGGGCCCGTTGATCGCCGCCGACTGACAGACACTGAGCAGAATCGGGACGAGCGACAAGCCGTCCGTCATGCTGCCCTCGGCGATCATCTGAAAAATCTCTTCGATCGAAAACCAATGCACCTGCAGCACCTCGTTTGTGTCGAAGTGCTCGCTAACGCGCTGCACGTCCTGCGCCTCGAAGATCTCGAAGCGTTGGTCGCTGCAACCATAGGTGGGGTGAAAGGCAATCAGCGGCTGCCAATTGCGGGCGACGTATCCGGTTTCTTCAAGCAACTCGCGCTGGGCGGCCTGAAGTACGGTTTCACCGGCGTCGACACCACCTGAAGGCAAGCCCCAGACGCACTGACCGGTGAGCATTCGGTACTGCCGGATCAGCAGGATCCGCCCCTCGTGCCGGGCCAGAATGCCCACGGCCGGACGTTCATGATGAACGCCAAAGTAGTCAATGGCCTGGCCATCATGTAACTGGACGGCGTGCCTGATCACGGAAAACCAGGGGTTCTCATGCTCTACAGCCTGTCCCGTTACCCGCCACTGTGCCGACGGGTTGTGTTTCGATTCATCGTCCATTGATGAGTTTCCCTGGGTTTTGCATGCGAAAGCGTGCCACCGGGCACTGCGCAGCGGCGCTACATTAATGCCATGCGAGGACACTAGCAATATGCCGGCAATGACCGTCCTTGAGCCTTTTACCCGGACCAGGAATCGCAAGCGATTCCTGGTGATTCGAGGCTCAAACAGTGGCTGGCGAATAACTCAACAAGCGCCGGTCGCGACTCAGGAACATACCCAGCACCATCACCAGCGTGATCACGGAAATGCCCGCCGCCACCAGGGTGATCGAATTCAGCGGCATGCCCGCATCAATCACTCGGCCACCGATCCAGGCACCCATCGCGTTACCCAGGTTGAACGCGCCGACGTTCAAGGTCGACGCGTAGTTGGCCGACTCCCCCGCCACGCGGATGATCATCGCTTGCAGGAGCATGCCGACCGAGAACGACAGACAACCCCACACCGCCATATTGATCACGGCCGGATAAACGAAGTGGCTGGTCCAGAAGAAGCTCACCAGCGCTGCAATCAATGCCAGCAAGGTCAGCACCAGCGAGCGGGTCAGGCTCCAGTCCGCCAGGCGACCACCAAGCAACCCGCCGATGGTGATGCCGACACCGCAGACCAGCAGCGCGACACTGGCGAACTTGGGCTCGACATGGGTGACGTCTTGCAGGATCGGCACGATGTAGGTGAAGAACGCGAACATGCTGGCCGAAGCCATCACGCTGGTCATCAGGCCCAACCAGATGATCGGGCGCTTCATCCCTTCCAGATTGGCGCGCGTCTGTTGCTTGTTGGCACCCGCACGCGCAGGCACCAGGTACCAGACCATAAACAACGAAATCAGACCGAGCGCGACCACACCCAAAAACGTGGTACGCCAGCCGTAGACCTGACCCACCAGCGAACCCACCGGCACACCCAGCACGTTGGCCAGCGTCATGCCCGTGAACATCAGCGTCATCGCCCGGCCTTCCTTGCCCGGCGGGGCGATACGCGACGCAAGCACCGCAGCCATGCCGATGAACGATGCGTGACTGAACGCGGTAAATATCCGGGCCACAATCAACGAGGTGAAGTCCGGCGCGATCATGCAGGCGACGTTGCCGATGGTGAAGATCGCCATCAGGATCAGCAGCGCGCGTTTTTCTTCCATCTTGCCGACCAGCATCGCCAACAGCGGGCCACCGACCACCACGCCCATGGCGTAACCCGAGACCAGATAACCGGCCGAGGGAATCGAAACCCCGAGGTCCGCTGACACTTGCGGCAGCAGGCCCATGATGATGAATTCGGCGGTGCCGATGGCAAAAGCGGCGATGGCCAGAGCGAACAGCGGCCAACTCATCACGCGCTCATCTTTGTTGCGCAGGTTTGCATTCATGGCGACGCTCATTGCGCAACTCCCACTCTGTGACTGTCACGAATCCACGAAAGAACATCGGAGTGTTTTGGCTCCCAGCCAAAATCCCGTGCTTTCTGGCCGCAGACCCGAATGTTCGAGCCCAGACCGTATTCGGCTTCTTCCGGGTCGTGAGCGCAGCATTCACTCAAGATGTATTCCATCGACACCGATTGCGTGCGACCGCCGAAACCGAGCTTTTCGCTGATGACCTGCGCCAGGTCCTTCATCGATACTTCACCATTTTCAGCGAACAGGTACGCCCCGCTTTCAGCCTTGTCGAGCATCAGCAGCGACAGGCTCACCAAATCATCGATGTGTACGAACGCCGTGCGGTTTTCACCGGTGCCGACGTAGATGCCGACTCCGTGTTCGAACGCCAGACGCGTCAACAGCGGAATCTGGATCGAATCCTTGTGCAGCCCGCGCCCTTCACCGAACACCATCGTCGGGCACACCACCAGGGTGCGCAGGCCTTGCTGGCCGGCCATGCGGATCGCGTTATCAATAGCCACCCGGCCTACCTTTTCCAGGCGTGGACGCGGCTGCGATAGCTCTGTCCATTGTTGGTCGGAACCCGCCCCCTCGGCACGATCACCGATGACGCTGGTGCCGCTGTAATGAATCAGGGTCTTGCTGGTGCCGCGCAAACTCTGCAACAGCGTAGAGACCACGTAAGCGTTGTCGGAGTTGGCCGCGTTGACGATCAGATCCGCCGCGAGTGCCTGCTTCTTGATGATTTCGGTGTCATACAGCGTCCCCAATACCGGAATGATCCCCAGTCGGCCGACCTCTTTGGCCTGATGTGCCGAACGCACCAGGCCAGACACTTGATATCCACGGTCGATCAACGCCATGGCCATCGACCCACCGATGTAACCGGTAACGCCCGTCACAAATGCTTTCAAAATGGCGACTCCTGTCGTCCTGAACCAGAAAAAATCATGTTCATCCATGAACGGTGCGCGTCCCTGATGCGCTGCCTTGCTGTCGCAGACCGATCAACATTGCAGGCGCTGTGAAGGTTAATGGCATAGGCATTGCGGAAAAAGTAGGTTACCGTTCCGGTCTGTCCGGTCACTGATGTCCGCAATCAAGGAAGTGTCATGCTCGAATCCGTTACCGCGTTTTCCGTGTTTGTGCAAGTCGCCGAGTTACGCAGCTTTGTCGCCGCTGGCAGAGCGTTGGGTGTCTCGGCGTCAGCGATCGGCAAACGCATCTCGCGGTTGGAGGAAAGCCTCGGTGTGCAGCTGTTTCAGCGCAGTACCCGTAGCATCGCTCTGACGCCGGAAGGTGAAAAACTGTTGGAGCGCAGCCGGCGGATTCTTGATGAAATCGAGGAAATCCAGACCGAGCTGAGCAGCGCCGCCGACCTGCCCCGAGGTCGCCTGAAGATCAGTCTGGCGCCAATCAGTGACGTGTTTCTCGATCATCTGGCGCATTTCAACGAGCGCTACCCCGAGATCGAGCTGGAACTGGACTACGCCGAGCGCAACGTTGACATCATCCAGGAAGGATTCGACGCGGCCATCCGCGTCGGCGAGGTGGCCGACAACAACCTGCGGGCACACCCGATGGGCCACTTTCGTCGCTTGATCGTCGCCTCCCCGACTTATCTGGAGCGGCACGGCACGCCTACCCGACCGGAACAATTACCTGAACACAAACTGCTGCACTATCGCTCGCCCAACTCCGGCAAGGTCGAGCCATGGCCGCTCAACGATTGCGGCGAGCTGTACTTGCCCACTTCAATTGTCTGCAACGACATCAATACCCGCATCGATTTTGCCCTCAAAGGCCTGGGCATCGCCTGCCTGCCGGACATCTCGATCCGCAAACCGCTGGCTGACGGCCGGCTGACCCCCATGTTGCTGGCGCACTCGGCCAATGCCACGCCGATTCACGCGCTCTGGCCGCATGCGCACCAGTACACCTCGCGCCAAAAAGCCTTTATCGATTTCATCAAGACCGTCGATTTCTGAGCAACACTGCACTGGCGTCAGCAGCTGCGATGGGCTTCACTTAAACCTCATCCTTTGCACCCTGCCCTGCGCGGAAAGTGGCCATCATGAACCGCAGCGACGTCCTGATCATCGGCGCCGGCCCCACCGGACTCGTTCTGGCCCTGTGGCTGAGAAAACTGGGCGTTCAGGTGCGCATCATCGACAAGACTTCAGCCCCCGGCACCACCTCCCGGGCATTGGCGGTGCAGGCGCGAACCCTGGAGCTGTATCGGCAACTGGATCTGGCCGACACCATTGTGCGCAACGGCCATCGCGTGGCGGCGGCAAACTTCTGGGTCAACGGCAAACCCGTCGCGCAATTGCCGCTTAACCGCATCGGCGAAGGCCTGACGCCTTACTCTTTCGTCGAAATCTTCCCGCAGGATGAGCATGAACGCCTATTGATCGAACGCCTCGAAGATTATGGCGTCAGCGTCGAACGCAATACCACGCTGGAGAGTTTCGCGGAAACCGGCGACGGCCTCACCGCGCATTTGCGTCTGCCCGATGGCGAGCAGGAAATCTGCCAGGCCTGTTACCTGGCTGGTTGCGATGGCGCGCGGTCGGTGGTGCGTAAAAACCTCGACACCGAATTCCCCGGCGGGACCTATCAGCAGATTTTCTACGTGGCGGATGTGCAGGCCAGCGGCCCGGCGCTCAATGGCGAGTTGCATCTGGATCTGGACGAAGCGGACTTTCTCGCGGTGTTCCCACTGGCGGGCGAAGGCCGTGCGCGACTGATCGGCACCGTGCGCGACGAACGCGCGGATCGCGTCGAAACCCTGGAATTCTCTGACGTCAGCAGCCGCGCCATCGAGCACCTGAAAGTCCATATCGAAGACGTGAACTGGTTCTCGACCTATCGCGTGCATCACCGCGTGGCTGAGCATTTTCGCAGTGGCCGCGCTTTTTTGCTCGGCGACGCGGCGCACGTGCACAGCCCGGCGGGCGGCCAGGGCATGAACACCGGTATCGGTGACGCGATCAATCTGGCGTGGAAACTCGCCGCCGTGCTCAGCGGCGCTGCCGAGGCCAGACTGCTCGACACTTACGAAACCGAGCGCATCGCGTTTGCCCGGCGACTGGTCTCGACCACCGACAAAGTCTTCAGCTTCGTCACCGCTGAGGGGCGCATGGCCGATCTGCTGCGCATGCGGCTTGCACCGTTTCTGATCCCGAAAATGGCTTCGTTCGAGGCCAGTCGCGAATTTCTCTTTCGCACTGTCTCGCAGGTCACTCTCAACTATCGCGGCATGCCGCTCAGCCAAGGCACGGCCGGCCACGTCCACGGCGGCGATCGCTTGCCGTGGGCGCATGACGGTGAAGGGGATAATTATGAGCCGCTACGCCAACCGTGCTGGCAGGTGCATGTGTACGGCGACACCAGCGACGAGATGATCGCCTGGTGCGTTGAGCATCATTTGCCGCTGCATGTGTTCGACTGGCGCCCGGCGTTTGAAACGGCGGGATTGGGGCGCAACGGCTTTTATCTGTTGCGCCCGGATACCTATGTGGCGATTGCCGATAACAGCGCCGATCCGAAAGTCATAGAACGCTACTTCCGCGATCACGGCATCAGGCCATTCCTCCCCTGACACACCAAAAAACCCTGTAGGAGTGCAGTGCTGTTTAGATCCCGGCCAGTGCCAGATCCATCGCAAAGTAAGTGAAGATCAGATCCGCACCCGCGCGCTTGATCGCACCAAGGCTCTCACGCACCACACGATCTTCATCAATCGCCCCGGCTTGTGCGCCGAACTTGATCATCGCGTACTCGCCGCTGACCTGATACGCCGCCAGCGGCAGGTTCGAGGCTTCGCGGATGTCGCGGATGATGTCCAGATACGCGCCGGCCGGTTTGACCATCAGCGCATCGGCGCCTTCCTGTTCGTCCAGCAGCGATTCGCGCAGGGCTTCGCGGCGGTTCATCGGGTTCATCTGGTAGCTTTTGCGGTCGCCCTTGAGCGCGCTGCCACCGGCCTCGCGGAACGGGCCGTAAAGTGCGGAGGCGAATTTGGTCGAGTAGGCCATGATCGGAATCTGGGTGAAACCGGCGGCATCGAGTGCCTGGCGAATCGCTCGCACCTGACCGTCCATTGCCGCCGACGGTGCAATCACATCAGCGCCAGCCCGCGCTGCTGCCACGGCTTGTTTGCCAAGGTTGACCAAGGTCTGATCGTTGTCGACTTCATGGTTGTGCATCACGCCGCAGTGGCCGTGATCGGTGTATTCGCAGAAGCAGGTGTCGGACATCACGATCATTTCCGGCACGGCATCCTTGGCGATGCGCGACATGCGCGAGACCAGACCGTTTTCGCGCCAGGTGTCGCTGCCGTTGCTGTCCAGATGGTGGGACACGCCGAAGGTCATCACCGATTTGACGCCGGCACGGGCGTAGCGCTCGATCTCGCTGGCCAGTTTGCGCTCGGGAATGCGCATCACCCCGGGCATGCTCTTGATCGGCACGAAGTCATCGATTTCTTCCTCGACGAAAATCGGCAGCACCAGATCGTTCAGGCTGAATTCGGTTTCCTGGAACAGACTGCGCAGGCTCGCATTGCGGCGCAGACGGCGGGGACGTGCTTCGGGGAACTGACTGGACATGGGGCCTTCCTGAAACCTGCAGATGAGACGAAAGTCGTAGGGGGCGAAGCTTATGCCTTGCGGGGGTTGAGGTACAAACCTGGATCAATCAAGAGTGCATTACCGGGGGTGCAATAATCATCGGGGTTACGCTGGCGCGTCTTGCCTTCAGAGAGTCAACTGTCCGTCAATGCAGGTCACCACAGCACCGCCAACCCAGATTTCGTCGCCAAGCCGATTAACCCGAATCCGCCCCGCTCGGCCCATGCTCAAACCCTGACTGACGGTGTAGGAATCTGGCGCCAGCCCTTCGCCGAGTAACCATTGAGCCATCCCGGCATTCAGACTTCCGGTGGCCGGATCCTCGGGCATACCATCCCCGGAAATAAACGCGCGCACCTCAAACTGTGCCTCATCACCCTCGCGCTCAGGATCCCACGGAGCGATGACGCCAACCGCCAGACCAAGCATTTGCGCATGATCCGGTTGCAGGTTCAGCACCTGCTGCCGATCGCGGAGCATCACGGCCAGCCATCCCGCGCCGTTGTCCACCCATTGCGCACGAACAATGGCGTCGCTGGCAAGGCTAAGACCTCGCTGCACTCGCGCCATAATCTCGGACTCAACCGGTCCCGTCCTTATAAGTGGCGGTGCGAGAAACGCGAGCTCCTTGCCCTCGCGCCGAATCCGCACCAACCCGACGCCGCACTCCTGAATGATCTCGTCGCCTTTTGGCGTGCCCCCCGCCTCGAGCCAGGCATGGCAGCTACCGAGCGTTGGATGACCGGCAAACGGCAATTCGTTCAACGTGGTGAAAATCCGCACCCGATAATCGGCGCGAGGATCCCGCGGTTCAAGAATGAACGTGGTTTCGCTCAAATTGGTCCATGCGGCAAACGCAGCCATGCGTTCATCGTTCAGGGAGTCGGCGCCAAATACCACCGCCAGCGGATTGCCTTTGAGCGCTATCTGGCTGAAAACGTCGACTTGCTTGAAATCGAATGAACGCATACACAGACCTTTATTGAGGAATAGTCAAACCACGCACCACCGCCGGTCGCGCCAGGAAGCGTTCCAGCACGCGGGTGACATTCGGGAAATTGCTGACGCCGACCAAGTCACCGGCCTCGTAGAAGCCAATCAAATTGCGCACCCACGGAAACGTGGCGATGTCGGCGATGGTGTAGCGCTCGCCCATGATCCAGTCGCGCCCTTCGAGGCGAGTGTCGAGCACCTTGAGCAGGCGCTTGCTTTCGTCGACGTAGCGATCACGCGGACGCTTGTCTTCGTAGTCCTTGCCGGCAAATTTGTTGAAGAAACCCAACTGGCCGAACATCGGGCCGATACCACCCATCTGGAACATCAGCCACTGAATGGTTTCGTAGCGCAGCGCGCCTTCCTGAGCGAGCAATTGGCCGCTCTTGTCAGCCAGATAAATCAGGATCGCGCCGGATTCGAACAGCGGCAACGGTTGGTCTTCAGGGCCGTGGGGGTCGAGGATGGCCGGGATCTTGTTGTTCGGATTCAGCGACAGGAACGCCGGGGACAACTGGTCATTAGTGTCGAAACCGACGCGGTGCGGCTCGTACGGCAGGCCGATCTCTTCGAGCATGATCGAGACTTTGACGCCATTGGGGGTCGGCAAAGAGTAGAGCTGAATCCAGTCTGGGTACTGCGCGGGCCACTTTTGGGTGATCGGGAACGCGGACAGATCGGTCATGGGAAGCATCCAGTCACAAATGAAAGGCCTGAGCATAATCCAGGATCATCCGCTCTAGCTCGGGTTCTTTTCCCGGACGGCCACCTGCTTACTTAATTTCGCAACATCCTGTCGCTAACCTGCGAACAAGCCATTGAGGGTTGCCGATAGAGTGCTGCGCACTTTTGCCGATCGAACCAAACGGCCTCAGAGGACTCTGAGTTATGCCTTTCGCAAGGGAAGCGCAAACGACATGGAAAACACCCGGTGCTGGGAGCCCGCGGTGTAAAGGTTTGTCAGCCTTAACCGAACACGCTGAAGAATTCTTAATTTCATGACGAACCTTATGAGTTTCGCCAAACGCTTCAAACATCGCGCTTATGTGGCCCTGCCCTCCCTGTTGGCGGTCAGCGCGCTGTTTCTGTCGCTGGAATCCAGTGAAAGCCGTGCGCAGCCGGTCGACGGCACGCAGACTCTGGTGTTTCTGCGTCACGCTGAAAAACCTGAGGGCGGTCTCGGCCAGCTCAACTGCCAGGGCCTGAACCGTGCCATCGACCTGTCGACGCTGCTGCCGGAGAAATTCGGCAAGGCTGACTACGTGTTCGCCGCCAATCCGACGCGCAATGTCGAGGAAGGCGAGCTGGACAATTCCTACAGTTACATTCGCCCGCTGATGACCATCAGCCCGGCCGCGATCAAGCTCGGCCTGCCGGTGAACATCGAGTTCTCGGCCAACGACACCAGCGATCTGGCGCGTGAGCTGCTTGATGACAAGTATCACAACTCGACGATCTACACCGCCTGGTCACACGGCTATCTGCCGGAGCTGATCAACAAGGTGGCAGGCAACGCGGTCGGCGAAAAGCAGAGCATCACCGATGACTGGGCGGGCAACGACTTTGACTCGCTGTATGTGCTGACCCTGACCTGGCACAACGGCAAGGCCAGTCTGCAGAGCCATAGCTACAAGCAGGGGTTGGACAATGGCAAGGAATCTTGCCCGACCTGAGTTGTGCGGTGTCTGTGCCTGCCCTTTCGCGAGCAGGCTCGCTCCCACAGGGGCTGACGAAGGCACCTGATTCGTGTCCACCGAAAACCCAATGTGGGAGCTAGCCTGCTCGCGAAGGGGCCGGTAAAATCAGCCTCAATCTTTCAAACTGACCCGCTCGCGCAAATACTCGATAACCGCCCCGCGCTCACCCGCAAACTCGATTCGCCCGCCCTTCTTCTCCCGCTGAAACACATACATCGGGTCGTAATACTCGCGCAGCAACACTTCGATCCAGTCCCGGAACAGCTCGACTGACCCGCTGCGTGCCTGCTCGGACAGCGCCTCTTCCATCTGCAAAAACATTCGCTGATGGCGCTCGCCACCCAGGCGTCGCTGAATGTTGTGCAGACTGGAAATCAGCCGCTCGGCATACAGCGCAAAGCCCTGCTCGCCATGCACCGCGACGAACTCGGCGTGCAGGTCAATCACATAATCCTGGAGGATGCGCTCGACGCGGTTTTCGATGCTGTCTTCCAGCCAGACCAGCGGTGCCGCTTGCATGCCTTTGTACAGCGGCAATGGCAAGGCGCAACTGCCGACCACTCGACTTTCGTCCTCCAGGACAAATTGACTGATCCCGCCCGCACGCTTCTTCAGCACATCGACGGCCAACCGGTTTTCGAAATCGATGTTGGTCGGTTGCCCGATGGCCCGTTTGCCGAAACTCGACCCCCGGTGATTGGCATGGCCTTCCAGATCCAGACTGTTGCTCAACTGCACCAGCACTTCGGTTTTGCCGGTCCCGGTCATGCCGCCCAGTAGTACCAATTCACACTCGGCCACCGCCTGATCGACGGTCTCCAGCAGAAAAGTACGCATAGCCTTGTAACCGCCGCCGACACGCGGGTAATCGATACCGCCCTCTTCCTTGATCCATTGCTGGACGATCTGCGAACGCAGGCCGCCGCGGAAGCAGTACAGGTAGCCATCGGGATTGGCCCGGGCGAACTCGACCCAGCCTTGAATGCGCTGCTCCCTGACCTCGTTGGACACCAACCGCTCACCCAAGGCAATCGCGGCTTGCTGCCCGTGTTCCTTGTAACAAGTGCCAACCAGTTCGCGTTCACGGTCATTCATCAGCGGCAAGTTGACCACGCCGGGAAACGCGCCGTGGGCGAATTCAATCGGCGCACGGGCATCCATCATCGGCCGGTCGTTGAGGAAGATGTCGCGGTAATCAGTGCAGTCGCGGAACATCAAATCACCTCGACTGCGTTCGTCTGTCGCTCAACCAGTTCACCGATTGGCGCAAGGTTCAGGCCCAGTTCGGCGGCGACGGCGAGGAACTCGTCATTGCCTTCAGGCGTGACGGCGATGAGCAGGCCGCCGCTGGTTTGCGGGTCGCACAGCACGCGTTTGTGCAACTCCTGCACGCGCCCAACCTTGCTTGCGTAGCTGTCGAAATTGCGCAACGTACCGCCGGGCACACAGCCCTGATCGAGGTAATACTCGACGCTGTCCAGACGCGGCACGAGGTCATAGCGGATACGCGCGGTCAGTTGGCTGCCATCGGCCATTTCCACCAGATGCCCGAGCAGTCCGAAACCGGTGACGTCGGTCATCGCGGTGACGCCGGCCAGTTTGCCGAAGCGGCTGCCGGGTTTGTTCAACGTGCACATCCAGTCGCGAGCCACGCCAACGTCGCTGTGGCGCAACTTGCCCTTCTTCTCGGCAGTGGTGAGGATGCCGATGCCCAGCGGTTTGGTCAGGTACAGCAAGCAACCAGCGGTGGCGGTGTCGTTGCGCTTCATGTGGCGTTTTTCGACAAGACCGGTCACGGCCAGGCCGAAGATCGGCTCCGGCGCATCAATCGAATGCCCGCCGGCCAGCGGAATACCTGCGGCGTCGCACACCGCACGCCCACCACGAATCACTTCCCGCGCCACTTCCGGCGCCAGCACATTGACCGGCCAGCCGAGGATCGCAATCGCCATCAACGGATCGCCGCCCATGGCGTAGATGTCGCTGATCGCGTTGGTCGCGGCGATACGGCCGAAGTCGAACGGGTCATCGACAATCGGCATGAAAAAATCAGTGGTCGACACAACGCCGCGCTCGGCATCGATCTCATACACCGCCGCGTCATCGCGCGAGGCATTGCCGACCCACAGCTTCGGATCAAGGTTCTGCGCGCCGCTGCCGGCCAGAATCACTTCCAGCACCTGCGGAGAAATCTTGCAGCCACAACCGGCGCCGTGGCTGTATTGGGTCAGACGAATCGGCTCACTCATCAGGAGGGTCTCTGGCAGGGAATGGGGCGGATTCTAGCAGAGAGCGGAACTTGCAATTTGTCTGGTGACTGTCAAGGCGCCTACGCGAGCAGTCAATGAACACTTCACTGCAAAAGCGCAGAAAGTGCCCTGATGAAAAATCATCTGCCACTGTTAGACGGTTCCTACACCGATTTCACTGGTTACATGTTTGGGCTACGGCGGGTTGCGTCTTTGCCTACAACAACGCCAGAATCGCCCGGCTTGTGTGCCTTGCGGGCTGTGCCTATTGTTTCTCGGTCGCTGAAATACAGCGGTCGGGCTTGGCGGCCCGGAAAGGTGTTGCAGGTTCTGTCATGAAAGTTTCAGGCGCTTATGAGTGCCGGACTCACTTTATGGCGGGTTGCACATGGATTCCTTCGGGGATGCCGATTCACCTTTCTCGGTCCGCCAACCCTGTGCAACCTGCCACCCAATCTGCTTGGCGGCAGATGGGGTCAGTCCATCGATTTGAAAGGTGATTTCACAATGGTCAAAGTTACTCCGGATCCCCCCAGCACCATGTTCATGGTCGCGCCCAACATCGACACCGAATCCCTACTCGCCAACGCCTGCGAATCATTGGCCTCTGCCAACGTGATGCTGGCCGAATTTGCCGCCGTGCTGAACGGCCAAAATCGAAACACCGTGCTGGGCATCGCCCAGATCGTCATGCTCGGTGAACTTGCAGTCAATCGGGCCTTGGACAATATCGATCCGCAACAATAAAGATCAAAAGATCGCAGCCTGCGACAGCACCTACAGGAAAACGCGAATTTCCGTGTAGGAGCTGCCGCAGGCTGCGATCTTTTGCTTTAACCAAAAAAAACCGCCCTTTCGGGCGGCTAAAAGTGCTTCGACCCTAAATCAGAAGCCAAGGCTGAAGCTGACGGTCATCGCGTGATCGTTGTTGTCGTTCGACAGTTGTCCCGAATAGCCGATCCCGAGTTTGCCGGTCGGGCTGATCTGGAAGTCCACGCCGGCTTCGACGATGGCACTGTCCTTGGCAATCGGTACGCCCTGAGTGCTGAACGAGGCGCCGCCGTCGATGAAGGTCAGATCCGCGTCAGGCTTGGTGTCGCCGAAGGCATGCCGCCAGCCGACGGCCGCGCGCGGGGTGAATTGCCCGCCGTTGGCCAGGGTGATGACTTTGCCGGCACGCAGGCCCAGGGTGGAGAAGGTGATGTCTTGATCGGCATCGGCCTTCAGGCGCCCTGCTCCGCCTTTTTCCTTGGCCTTGTCGGTGTCGTAGTTGACGTAAGCCAGACCGGCGAACGGCTCCAGCGCAATACCGGCGGCGTCGATGGTGTAACCGACTTCGCCGAACACCTGGGCGCTGCGTGCGTCGTAGTTGGCCTTCAAGCGGTCGTTGTAGGTGCCGACGCTGACGTCGCGTTTGGTCTCGATGTCGTGCCAGCTATAAGCCGCGCCGAGGCGCACGGCCAGTGCGTCGAACTGCGAGTTGAGGTACGCCGCCAGGTGATAGCTCTCGACCGTGGCATCCGAACGACGATCATGCGCGTCGAGGTCGCTGCGGGTGTAACCGGCGGCCATGCCCACGCGCCACTGGTCATCGAGCTGCTTGTCGGTGCCGAGCATGAAGCCGCTGAGGTTGCGATCAAGCCTGGCGCTGTTGCTGTCGCCATCCGATTCACCCCAGGCGCCGAGTGCGCGCGCCCAGCCGACCATTTCGCCGTGGCAACCGTTGCTGCTCAGTTGGTTGTCGCTTGGCGCCAGGGCGCGGCGTGGATCATCCGCCGCGCTGCACGAAGGCTGGCGCATGCGATCGTTGACGGCCTCCCGCACGTAGCGCGAATCCTCAAGGATTGCGCTGGCGGTGCTGGCGTGGATTTCGCCGGACAGACTGTCGAAGGCATTGCGTGCACCGGCCACGCTGAGGTTGACGATTTCGTTCTGCAACGCAGCCCCCGCCGCACCGTTACGTGACAACGCTGACGCGGTGTTGCGCTGGTTGCCCGTGGCCGCCACGTCGGCGAACGAGTTGCCGTTGCGGCTGACCGCCAGGGTCACCGAATCGGCACCGTAGACCAGCGAGCTGTTGAGGAAAGCGTACTGCGGCAAATTGGCACTGCTGAAGGTGCCGGTGACACCGCCGCCCGCCGTGATCAGCGAATACACGGTGTTGCCGGTGAACGGTGCGAGCGAATTCACCTGCAAGCCGCCGCCAAGCGCCGCCGTGCCGCCGACTGCCAGCGGTGTAGCGGTTGGCGAACTGATGGTCAGCGCCAACACACCGGTTGGAGCATTGGTCAGGTTACCGGCGACGCTCAGGGTCCCCGCCTCGCCACCTGAAGCCACCAGACCGTTGTTGACGATTGAACCGACGCTGCCGTTACCGCTCAGGGCCGCGCCGCTGGCCACGGTGATTTGCCCGCCCAACGAGGCGCGCGCGGCACGACTACCCACCTGCAGCACGCCTTGATCGACCGAAACGGTGCCGCTGAACGGATTATCACCAGTCAACAGCAAGGTACCGGTCCCGCGTTTGAGCATCGCACCAAGTCCGCGCAGCGACCCGTTGAATTGACCGTTGAAGTTCTGCACGAACACCAGCGAAGCGTTGTTGAGAATGTTGCCTTGCAGGCTGGTGGTATTGCCGATCAGCGTACCGCCGCTGACGGTGGTGCCACCGCTGTAAGTGTTGGCGCCGCTCAGTACCAAGGTGCCGGAATCCAGTTTCTCGATACCGCCAGTGCCCACCAGCGGTGTGGAGATTTCCGCGCTGCCGCCAGCATTGACCCGCACGGGTGCGAGACTGCCATCCGCACCGTTGACCGGAGTCAGCGTGCCGCCAGCCCCGGAAATCAGGCTGTAACCGTTGGCGAGGAATTGCAGGCCGGTGAAGTTCTGATTGCCCTGGACGGTGACCGTACCGCCCTGCCCGCCAAACACCGCGAACTGACCGTTGGACGCCAATGCCTGGGTGCCGGTCGGATCGGTCCAGTTGGTGTCCGGCCCCCACACACCGCTGCCGCCCCCGATGCTGCCATCAGGATTGGTGGTGCCGCCGTTCCAGAACTGCACCTCCCCCGGTGTGCCTTGCACCAGCAGGTTTACCTGATTGGCGATGGCGGTTTGCAGGGTCAAGTTGGCCGCCGAGACCGGCAGGCTGCCATAGACCAGACCGTTGTTGGTCAGGCTGCCGCCGTAACTGAACAGTTGATAGACCCCGGTACCGAAGCCGCCGGCGTTGCTGATGTTCAGCGTGCCGTCGAGGGTCAGGTTGCCAGCGACGTTGACCACTGTTGTAGAGCTGGTGGCCGAACCGAGGCTGAAGTCCAGGTCGGTGCCCGAGGACAACGCCAGCGAGCCCACTGACAACGGCGTCGCCGTGCCGCCACCGGCCAGGGTTGCGCCGTCGGCCAGTTGCAGGGCCCCGCCGAGTTGCCCGCCACCGCCGATACTCGCACCGCTGGCGACGTTGACGTTGGCGCTGTTGAGCACGCCGTTGATGGTCAATGCGCCGGCCTGCACCGAGGTGTTGCCGGTGAAGGTGTTGTTGCCGGTGAGGAGCAATTGGCCGCTGCCGGTTTTGTTCAGCGTACCGGTGCCGGTGAGGTTGCCGGTGTAGCTGCCGTCAGCATTCTGCTCGAAGGTCAGCGCCGCGTTGTTGACGATCGCACCTTGCAGGCTGCTGGTGTCGCCGCGAGTAATGCCGCCGTTCAGCGTAGTACCACCGCTGTAGGTGTTGGCGCCGCTGAGCACGAGGTCACCTGCGCCGTTTTTCACCAGACTGCCAGTGCCGGTCACAGCGCCCAGCAGCGTGGTGTTCTGGGTGCCGGTCAGGGTCAGTTGCGCGCCGAGGTTGATGGCGTTGGCCAGTTGCAGCGCCGAGGTGCTGTCGAGGCTGCCGTTGCCGAGCACACTCAGTGCGCCGCTGCTGATCGCGCTGTTGTTGCCGAGGATCAGCGTGCCGGCGTTGAGCTGAGTGCCACCGCTGTAAGTGTTGCTGCCGTTGAGGGTCAGGCTCGAGGCGCCAGT
This sequence comes from Pseudomonas sp. LBUM1652, assembly GCF_059716105.1. Taxonomy (NCBI): domain Bacteria; kingdom Pseudomonadati; phylum Pseudomonadota; class Gammaproteobacteria; order Pseudomonadales; family Pseudomonadaceae; genus Pseudomonas; species Pseudomonas sp. LBUM1652. The sequence goes on from NZ_CP166804.1 coordinate 4,148,691, forward strand.
CTTGATCAGACTGCCGCTGCCGCTGACCACACCGCCGAGGGTCAAGGCGTTGGAGCCAGCGACGTTCAAGCCACCATTGAGCACCACATCGTTGGCGAGGCTGACGCTGGTGTTGCTGTCCAGCGCGGTGCCGTTAGCCGCCGTCAACACGCCAGTGCCGAGGGCTGCGTTGTTGCCGACCACGATCTTGCCGCCGTTGAGCGCAGTGCCGCCGGTGTAGCCGTTGGCGGCGTTGAGCACCAACGTGCCGGTGTCGTATTTGCCGAGGGTGCCGGTGCCGTTGAGCGCCACGCCGATGGTCGCGGTGGCGTTCGGGTCGACCCGCACCGAAGCGTTGCCGAGTGAACCATTGACCAGATTCAGCGAACCCGCCGTGCCGTTTTGCAGGCTGTAGCCATCGGTGACGAACTGCATGCCAGTGATGGTTTGCGCACCGTTGACGGTCACAGTGCCCGCCGCGCCCTGGAACACCGCAAAGTTGTTGGTCCAGGCCTGATTGGTCGTGCCGTTGACGTCGGTCCAGTTGGTAGTGCCGGTGCCCCAGGTACCACTGCCGCCCTCGACCGAGCCGTTGGCGACCAGTTGGTTGCCGTCCCAGAACTGCACGGTGACGCCCGGTGCGGTAACCAGCAGGTTGATCTGATTGGCCAGCGCGGTTTGCAGGGTCAGATCGCCCGGGGTGACGCTGCCCGGCACGGTGCCGATGAGCATGCCGTTGTCGGTCAGTCCGCCGGTGTAGTTGATCAGGCGATAGACGCCGCTGCCGAAGCCGCCGATGTCGCTGACGTTGAGAGCGCCGTCGAGGGTCAGGTTGCCGCCGACGTTGACCAGCGCATTGCCGCCACCGGACACCGGCGTACCGAGGCCGACGTCGAAGTTGGAGTTGCCGTTGAACACCAGCGAATCCACCGACAAGGTGCTGCCGGTAACGCCCGCCAGATGCCCGCCATCGGCCACCGTCACTGCACCGGTCAATGTACCGCCGCCGCCGAGGGTGCCGCCGCTGTTGACCAGCACATTACCGCTGGCCAGCGAACCGTTGACCTGCAAGGTGCCGGCGTTGACGTTGGTGTCACCGGTCAGGTCGCTGATGCCGCTCAGGGTCAGAGTGCCGGTGCCAAGTTTGGTCAAGCCGCCGTCACCGCTGAGAATGCCTGCAAACGTGCTGCTGACGTTGTTGCCACCGAGGCTCAGCGTGTTGCCGGTGCCGATCAGCGCGGTGCCGTTGCCAGTGAGGCTGGCGAGACTGCCGGAAGCGCCGAGGTTGAGCGCCGCGCCACCGCCGAGATTGACCGTGGCGTTATTGCCCAGCGCCGTGCCACTGAGGGTAGTCAGGCTGCCAGACAACACATCGAAGGTGCCGCTAAAGGTGTTGTTGCCAGACAGCGTCACATCGGCCAGACCGTTTTTAGTCAGCGTGCCCGCCCCGGCGATCACACCGCCAAGGGTCAGGTTGTTGTTGCCGGCCAGGCTCAAATTGGCATTGACGTTGAAGCTGTTGGCGAGCACCAGCGGTCCGGAGGTGTCGAGGGTCGATGCACCCGCCACGGTCAGTGCGCCGGCACCCAGCGAAGCGCCAGTGCCGAGGGTCACTGTGCCGGCATTCAGCGTGGTGCCACCGCTGAACGTGTTGATGCCGTTGAGGGTCAGGTTCGACGCGCCATTCTTGATCAGCCCGCCAGCGCCGCTGACGACTCCCGCGAGGGTCAGGTTGTTGCTGCCGGTGTTGCTCAGGTTGGCGTTGAGCACCACGTTGTTGCCCAGGCTCAGCGCACTGTTGCTGTCCAGCGCCGAGGCGCCGGCCACCGTCAAGTTGCCCAAGCCCAACGCCGAATTGCTGCCGGCGGTCAGGGTGCCAGCGCTCAGGTTGATGCCGCCGAGGAAGTTGTTATTGCCGCTCAGGGTCAGGTTGGCCGCGCCGTTTTTGGTCAGGCTGCCGGCGCCGTTGATAGTCCCGGCAAGGGTCAGATTCGCCGTGCCGCCGATGCCGAGATTGCCGGCCAGGTTGACCGCGTTGTTTACCGAAACTGCGGTGGCGGCATCCAGCGTGGTGCCGCCCGCCGCGTTCAAGGTGCCCGAACCCAACGCCGCGTTCGACGCCAGAATCAGTCCGCCCGCGTTCAGCGCCACTGGCCCAAGGAAGGCATTGTTGCCGCCGAGGGTCAGGTTGGCCGCGCCGTTTTTGATCAGACCGCCCGTGCCGCCGATCACGCCGTTGAGGGTCAGCGCATTGCTGCCGACCACGGTCAGGTTGCCGTTGAGCGTTGCGGCGTTGCCGAGGGTCACTGCTGCGTTGCTGTCCAGTTGTGTGCCAGCGTTGGCAGTCAGCGTGCCGCTGCCCAACGCCGTGTTGCTGCCGACGATAATTTTGCCACCGTCCAGTTGCGTGCCGCCGCTGTAGGTGTTGGCGCCGTTGAGCACCAGGGTGCCCGTGTCGAGTTTGTTGAGAATGCCGCTGCCATCGATGTTCACGCCAATGGTGGCGGTCACGCCCGGATCGACCCGCACCGCCGTGGTCCCGCCAGTGCCATTGACGGCGGTTAACTGACCCGCCGTGCCGTTGACCAGGCTGTAACCATCGGTGAGGAACTGCATGCCAGTGACCAACTGCGTGCCGTTAACTGTCACTGTACCCGCCGCACCCTGGAACACCGCGAAGTCGCCGGCCCAAGGCTGATTGACCAGCCCGTTGGCGTCGGTCCAGTTGGTGCCGACCGCATTCCAGATGCCGCTGCCGCCATCGACGACACCGTTGGCAATGGTCTGGCTGCCGTCCCAGTAACGAATATTGGTGTTGGGCGCCGACACTTGAATGTTGATCTGATTGGCCACCCCGGTCTGTACCACCAGATCGCCGAGCGCGTAACCGACCGGCACACCGGCAACGTCCAGACCCAGATTGGTCAGCGCACCGGTGTAGTTGAACAGGCGATACACACCGACACCAAAACCGCCGGCGTCGGTGACGTTGAGATTGCCGTCGAGGGTGAGGTTGCCACCGATGTTCATCAGCGAGGCGGTCGAGGGTGTGCCCAGCGCCACATCGACGTTGCTGCCGGCAGCGAGGGTCAGCGCACTTGCCGACAAGGTGTTGCCCGACGAAAGCGCCAGATGCCCGCCATTGTTGATGTTCACCGTGCCAAGCGCCGAGCCGGTACCGCTCAGAGTGCCGCCGGTATTGACGTTGACCTGCGCACTGGCCAGCGAACCGCTGAGATCCACGGTGCCGCCATTGATGGCGGTGTTGCCGGTAATGCCGTTGATCCCGGTGAGGTTCAACGTGCCCGTGCCGACCTTGATCAGGCCGCCGCTGCCGCTGAGGCCGCCGTCGAAGGTGCTAGTGACGTTGCCGCCGCCGACGGTCAGCGTGTTGCTGCCGGTGAGCTGCACATTGCCGCTGCCGGTCAGCGCGCCAAGGCTGGCGTCGCTGCCCAGATTCAGGCCGGCGCCAGCGCTGATATTCACGCCTGAGGTGCTGCCCAGTGCATTGGTGTTCAACGTTGTGACGCTGCCGGACACGATGTTCAGTGCGCCGGTGAAGGTGTTGTTGCCCGCCAGCGTCAGGTCAGACAGACCGTTTTTGGTCAGGCTGCCGGCGCCGTCGATGATGCCGTTGAGGCTCAGGTCATTGTTGCCCGCGACGGTCAGACCGGCGTTCAACGTGATCGCATTGCCGATGCCGAAGGAAGCGCTGTTATCCAGCGTCGCCGCGCCACCGACGATCAACGCGCCGCTGCCCAAGCCGTTGGCATTGCCAAGGGTCAGGGTGCCGCCGTTGAGGGTGGTGCCGCCGCTGAAGGTGTTGTTGCCGTTGAGAGTCAGATTGGCCGCGCCGTTCTTGATCAGCTCGCCAGTGCCGCTGGTGACGCCGCCGAGGGTCAGGTTCTGCGTGCCGCCGACGGTCAGTGCGGCATTGAGGGCGACTGCGTTGTTCAGCGAAACCAGCGGCGAATTGCTGTCCAGCGTTGCGGCGCCGCCCACGGTCAAGGCACCACTGCCCAGCGCCGAACTGTTGCCGACAGTCAGGGTGCCGGCGTTCAGGGTCGTGCCGCCGAGGAAGTTGTTCGCCGCGTTGAGGATCAGATTGGCCGTGCCGTTTTTCACCAGACTGCCGGCGCCGCTGACCAGACCGGTCAGGGTCAGATCGGCCGTGCCGCCGACATTCAAGGCACCGGCCAGGGCCACTGCATTGTTCAGGCTGACGGCGGTGTTGGCGTCCAGCGTCGTGCCTGCCGCCGCGTTCAATGTGCCCGAGCCCAGCGCGGTGTTGCTGCCGACAATCAGCTTGCCAGTGTTCAGTGCGGTGTTGCCGAAATAGGTGTTAGCGCCGTTGAGGGTCAGGTCGGCGGCGCCATTTTTGACCAGTCCGCCGATACCGGCGACCACACCGCCGAGGGTCAACGCATTGGTGCCGCCCAGGGTCAGGGTGCCGCCGAGGTTGACGTTGTTGGCCAGTGTCGCTGCGGTGTTGGCATCCAGTGTGGTGCCGTTCGACGCGTTGACGCTGCCCGTGCCCAGCGCAGTGTTGGAACCGACGATCAGTGTGCCGGCGTTCAGCGCCGTGGTGCCGGTGTAGGTATTGGCGCCGTTGAGGGTCAGGCTCGACGCGCCGGTCTTGATCAAACCGTTGCCGCCACTGATCACGCCACCGAGGGTCAGCGCGTTGGCGCCGCCGGCGGTGAGGTTGGCGTTGAGGGTGATCGCGTTGTTCAGCGTCACCGCCGAACTGCTGTTGAGTGTTCCTGCCCCGGCCACGGTCAGTGCGCCCGTGCCGAGTGCCGCGCCGTTGCCGACGGTCAAGCTACCGGCATTCAACGTGGTGCCGCCGGTGAAGGTGTTAGCACCGCTGAGGGTCAGGTTGGCCGCGCCGTTCTTGAGCAACTGCCCGGCACCGTTGATCACACCGGCAAGGGTCAGGCCGCTGCTGCCGCCGAGGGTCAGGGCGCTGTTGAGGTTGACGTTGTTGTTCAGGCTGACGGCGGTGTTGCTGTCCAGCGTTGCCGTATCGGTGACCGACAAGGCGCCAGTGCCCAATGACGCATCATTACCGACGGTGAGCGTACCGGCCGTCAGCGTCGTGCCGCCGGTAAAGGTGTTGGCGCCGTTGAGAATCAGGCTCGTGAACCCGCGTTTGGTCAGCCCGCCACTGCCGCTGACGATACCACCAAGGGTCAGATTGGCACTGCCGCCTATGTCCAGATTGCCGCCGAGGCTGACAGCGTTGGTCAACGCTACTGCTGTGCTGGCGTCGAGGGTAGTACCCGCCGCCGTGGTCAATGCGCCGGTGCCCAGCGCGGTATTGGAGCCAACGATCAGCGTCCCGGCATTGAGCGCGGTGCCGCCGGTGAAAGTGTTATTGCCGCTGAGGGTCAGGTTTGCGGTGCCGTTTTTGATCAGGTTGCCGGCGCCACTGATGACGCCGCTCAGGCCCAGCGCCTGCGTGCCGCCGATGGTCAGATCCGCCGCCAGCGCGATGGCGTTGGCCAGGGTCACGGCAGCGGTCGCGTCCAGCGTAGCGCCGGCCGCCGCGTTCAGCGCACCGGTACCGAGCGCGGTGTTGCTGCCGACAAACAGGCTGCCGGCATTCAGCGCGGTATTGCCGCTGTTGGTGTTGTTACCGGTCAGGGTCAGGCTGGCGGTACCGGATTTGGTGATGCCGCCGGTGCCGGACAACACGCCGCCCAGGGTCAGTGCATTGCTGCCGAGCACGTTGAGGGCGCCGGTCATCGCGATGTTATTGGCCAGGGTCACGTTGGCGGTGCTGTCGAGACTGGTGCCAGCAGCGGTGGTCAAAGCGCCGCTGCCCAGCGAATCGTTATTGGTCACCAGCAAGCTGCCGGCGCTCAGGGTGGTGGTGCCGGTATAACCGGTGTTGGCACCGCTGAGGGTCAGGCTGCCGGTGCCGGTTTTGGTCAGGCCGCTACCGCCGCTGATCAAGCCACCGAGGGTCAGTGCTCCCGTGCCGCCAGCCGTCAATGTGCCGCCGAGGCTGATGGCGTTGGCCAGGCTGATGGTGCCCGGTGCACTCAGCGTCGTCGCGCCAGTCACGTTGAGGGTGCCGGTACTGAACGCCTGATTGTTGCTGACCTGCACCGTGCCGCCATTGAGCGTGGTGTTACCCAGATAGGTGTTGGCGGCGCTGAGGTTAAGTTGGCTGGAGCCGGTTTTGGTCAGGCCACCGCTGCCGGAGATCACCCCGCTCAACGTGGTGGCGTTGGTGCCTTGCACCGTCACACCACCGGCACCGAGGGAAATCAGATTACTGATGTTCAACCCGGCGTTGCTCGCCTGCAGAATCCCGCCGTTAGAGGTCAACACACCGCTGCCGAAGGTGGCGTTGTTGTTGAATTGGGCGATACCACCGTTAAGCGTGGTCGCACCGCTGACCAACGGCCCCTGCAAGGTCCAGGTGCCGCTGTTGATGGTCAGGTTGTTGAAGTTGACATAAGTGGCGCTGGACGCAGTGCCGACACCCGTGGTGCCGCCGCCGACGCCAATCGGATTCTGCAGGATCAGGCTGTTGGTGCCGCCCGCGCCACCGTCGACCGTGCCAGTCGGGGCGAAGGTCAGGTTGATGCCGATCAGCCCACCCAACCCCACACTGACCTGTACGCCGTCACCCACGTTGACGCTGGAGCCGGTCACCGCCGTGAAGGTGTTGGTACTGCTCGCGCCCATCGAAACGCCGCCGGTAATCGTGCCGGCGTTGGTAAAGGTGTTGCCCGCCGCCGACGTCTCGAAGGCGATCCGGCCGTTGATGACGCCGGTGCTGCTGTTGGTCATGTTGACCTGCGAGCCGCCGTAGACCCCGACCACCGGGGTATCGGCCAACGTAATGCCGCCGACCGAGAGTCCGGTCGAGGTGATGGTGCCGTTGTTGGTGATGCTGGTGGTGCCGGCCGCCGCGTTGTTCACCGCAATGCCCAGGCCGTCGATGCTGGTCAGATTCAGCCCGAGCAACATGCCCGTCCCGCGGATGATCCCGCTGGCGTTGTTGAGCACGCTGACTGTACTCGTCGCGCCGGTACCGATAAACGCACCGCCGCTCAGTACGGAGACCAGGCCAAGCAACGCCGGGTCGATGGTGCCGGAGTTGTTCAGGCTGATGTTGACCCCGGTCAGGTCCATCACGTGGCCGCCGAGGGTCGCGTTCATCTGCGCCCCGCTGTTGACGTTGACCGTGAGGCCGTTGGTGGCGCTGTTGAAGTTGTTGAGAAACAGCGGCAGGCTCGGCACGCCGGTACAGGTCACGGTCGAGCCGGCCGTGGAGCACGTGGCCAGCGCCGGGGTGCTCACGCCACCCAACAACAGTCCGGCGACGCTCAGGTGCACAGCAAGGGAAAGAGGGGAAAAACGCGAGACGAGGGCGACACCAAACCTTGCTTCCACGGGCTACTCCTTGTCGTGGTCAATTCTTCCTTGAAGGCGTGCGAAGCCTGCTTATTCCACACGCGAATCAAGAGCGCGACGGTCATCAGAAAACCGTTGATTGCTCACAACGCTAGTAGACGCCCAGACATGGGGCACGGATTAAATGGTGTTAATACTTTAATACTAGCCGCTCTAGGACGAGGGTTTCGGCCAATAGACACGGAGATTTGAACGCACAACATCGCCCTTGTTGGAGCTGCGGCACGCAGCTCCAACAGTGGCAACCGGGAGGAGTTGGTATGGCTTATGCAAACGTTTGCGAACCGTCAATCCCGGCATTTTCGCCACACATCCAGTAGGCCCACAGAATCCGGGCCTTGATCCGCAAAAAAGGACTTTGAATGCACGTCGCTTCCGTTTTTCGCGCCCCGTTTGTGCGCACGTTTGCTGTTTCCCTGCTACTGACCGGCGTTACCGGAGTTCTCAGCCACAGCGCGATGGCGCAACCGGCGCTCCCCGAAGAATCCGCCCAGGGCGAAACCCTCAGCCCCGAAGCCAGTCCGCCGCAAAAAGGTGCGTACCTGTCGGACTGGTACAACCAGGACCTGACCCTGATCGGCAGCAAAGACATCAGCTTCGGCCCGCAGCCGGCCGATGACATCTATCTCGAATACGAGTACTTCGGACGCAAAGGCCCTTTCGAGCTGTACGGCTACATCGACGTGCCGAAGATCTTCAACATCGGTAACAGCCACGACAAAGGCGTGTGGGACCACGGCTCGCCGGTGTTCATGGAACACGAACCGCGCATTTCCATCGACTACCTCGCCGGCCGCAGCCTGGCCATCGGCCCGTTCAAGGAGTGGTACGTCGCGTTCGACTGGATCTACGACCACGGCAGCCGCAAAGAGAACCGCGCCAACACCCTCTACAGCGGCTTCGGTACCGACATCGACACCCATTCGCGGGTCAACCTGTCGGCCAACTTCTACGGGCGCTACCAGTGGGAAAACTACGGCGCCAGCAACGAGTATTCGTGGGACGGCTACCGCGCGCAGCTCAAGTACATCGTGCCCATCGACAAATTCAGCAACGGCGCCTCGCTGACCTACATCGGCTTCACCAACTTCGATTTCGGCTCAGACATGCACAAGGACAACCCGGCGCGCACCGCCAACGCGACGGTGGCGACCAACGTCTTGCTGTACTCGTTCACCCATTTGCGCTTTACCCTGGTCGGGCGTTATTTCCACAATGGCGGTAACTGGGAAGACGGCAGTGAGCTGAATTTCGGCGACGGTAACTTCCGCGCGCGTTCCAACGGCTGGGGTTACTACGCCGGCATCGGTTATCAGTTCTGAAATCAGGAGATTTTTATGCAAGCAATGATGCGAGTTTCACTGGCCGCTGCCGCCCTGCTCTCTTCCACCGCATGGGCTAGCGATTCGCCAATCCAGCCCAAAGTCGTGCTGATCACCATGTTCGCCCCCGAGGCGCAGCACTGGATCGATCGCCTTGAGCTCAAACAGGAAATCCGCGTGCCGGGCCTGTCCGCCGAGTACCCGAGCATCCGCTGCAACACGCAGCAGGTGTGCCTGCTGACCACCGGCATGGGCCAGACCAACGCGGCCGCCTCGACGCTGGCACTGGCCATGTCGCCGAAATTCGACCTGCGCAAAAGCTACTTCCTGATCGCCGGCATCGCCGGGATCAGCCCCAAACACGGGACCATCGGCACCGCCGCGTGGGCGCACTATCTGGTGGAGTTCGGCACGCAGTGGGAGCTGGATTCCCGTGATGCGCCCTCGACCTGGCCGACCGGCTACATCGGCATCAACACCAAAGGCCCGAACGAAAAACCGCCGCTGGATTACAAGACCGAAGTCTTCGAACTCAATCCGACATTGCAGGCCAAGGCCTTCGCCCTGAGCCACAAGGTCGGACTGAGCGAGAGCAAGGAATCCACCGCTTGGCGTTTGAAGTACCCGTCAGCGCCCGCCAACCAACCGCCAGTCGTCACCCGTTGCGACACACTGGCGGGCAACACCTGGTTTTCCGGCACACGCCTGAGTGAACGGGCCGAGGTCTGGACCAAATTGCTGACCGACAACAAGGGCGAGTACTGCACGACGCAACAGGAAGACAACTCCACCTACGAAGCCCTGCTGCGCGCCAGCCGTGAAGGACTCGTCGATGTGCAACGCCTGGCCGTAGTGCGCGCCGGCTCCGACTTCGACCGTCCTGAACCGGGCGGTAGTGAAGTGGATAATTTGCTGAAATACGCCGATCAGGGCGGCTTTGTCCCTGCCCTTGAAAACCTCTATCGCACCGGCAATCCGCTGGTGCAGGACATCCTCAAAAACTGGTCTGCCTGGGAAAACGGCGTACCTCAATCCTGAAATCCTTGCGGAGCAACTGTAGGAGCGAGCCTGCTCGCGATAGCGGTGTTTCAGTCACCCATGCATCAACTGACACTCCGCTATCGCGCAAGTCCCTCGGCCAGCGGTGCTTCGACCAGACCTTGCGGCAACGGCAGCAAGTCTTCATCGAAGAACCGGCCGAACTGTTCCAGCATGGCCGCGCACGCTTCAACGCCGTACAGCAGCGAATTGATCCCGACCACCGAACCGCCCTTGCGATACAACGCCAGTGCTGGCAACTGCACATGGCCGTCCACCGGCGCGGCAATGATCGCGATGCGACCGAACGCGGCCAGTGCCGGCACCGGCATTTTCCGCGTGCTGCTCGATATACAAACCACGCGGATACGTGCGCGCCAGCGGCTGAACGGGCACATCGGTGTCACTGAGATCGGGCGGCGCGGCGAGGGCCATGGCGAGCATTCATTGGGGTTGGCGAAGACGCCATGGTAACCAGTGCGTCAGTGCGTCGCCTTTGATAGATACCGTCGGACAATCCGAGTGAATTTTCCCGGTGCGCTGCGATCCTTCTATTACCACAGGGAGGAATACGGGCTTTATGAACAACGCAAAACTCTACGTCATCGAATACACCCTTCACGGCACGCCCAAGTCGTTCATTATCCGCTCGGACAAAATGGACAACGCCGAGGCGTGGCACTGGGCGAGTTGCGACGCGGGCGTGGGTCGAATCCCGCGTTTCGGCCGCGAAAAAGTACAGAAGACCAGCAAACCGATGGCGGAAAAATTCGGTGTGGAAAACGTTGTCTGGCGACCGACTAGCTAAGCTTTGCGCAGCGATCGGGATCATTCGGGGGAATGCACAATGAGCCACATCAGCAGTCCGGCGCATCTGGATTACGGCCTGGACACATTGTTCGGACGTATCACCAAAAGTGTCGATTGTGAGGTGGGGCTTGAAGCCGTCGAACATGATCCGTATTGCTTTGCTCTGAGAGTGCCGGCACCGTTTCCTGAAAATCTTGATCAAGCGAAAACCGTGGTAGTCAGGGTTGAGGGGCGACGACTGCAAGGAACAGTCCGGCATACGGAACGGCTGGAGGATGAAAGTCTGAAACTGGAAGTGGAGCCTGATTAGGCTCCGCTTTTTTATGGGCGGTCGTCAGCCGTGGGCGCATTTACAGGCCTTGCTTGAGCACTCCTCACCGTTTTTGTGATGGTTGGCACAGCCTTCGCAGCAGTAGTGCTTGCCGTGGCGCGCGATCGGATGCTCGCCGAGCTTGCAGTTGCATTTAGTACAGTCACAGTTGCTTGCAGAAGTTACAGGCATGGGACAGACTCCTTCAGTGGTGGTTGTCTGAGGCTTGAAGGGCAAGCCGTAGGAATCAGTGTAGGAGCTGCCGAAGGCTCGGGCCGCGATCGGACGATCTTTTGATTTTGTTTGGGGGGTTGGGGGGTTGGGGGGCATATCCGTTGCTGCGGTAACGGCTGCTTAGGGTTCCGCCCTTACGGCGGGTCACTTTTTCCAGACGCCGAAAAAGTAACCAAAAAGGCTGCCCCCTGACGTACGGCACTTCGCTGAGGCTCAGTGTTCCCTCGCTACGGTGTCCATCCGGGGGCATCGCCTCCGGTTTGCTTCGCTGCACCTCCTCTCGATGTGTGCGGCTTCGCCGCACGGCGCTGCGCGCCTACCCCCCGGATGAACACCTTCGCTCGGCCTGCCGATGGGCTGAAGAGCAAGAGCAAGAGCAAGATCAAAAGCCAAAGCCAAAGCCAAAGCAGATCAAAAGATCGTCCGATCGCGGCCCGAGTCGTCGGCACTCCTACAGGGAATGTGTAGACCCGCCAGAGCCTGGTCGGCTATCAGGCCGCGATCGCTGGCAAGCCAGCTCCCACAAGAAAACGAGTACACCCCGCACGCGGCGCATGCCGCCCCACTCAACACAATGAGCGCAAGCTCGAGTACCGCTCTTGATCTCAAACGCCCGTCGGCAGGCTGAGTGGAGGGATTGATCCGGGGGTGGGAGCGCAGCGACCGTTTGGCGCAGCCAAACACATCGAGAGGAGGTGCAGCGAAGCAAACCGGAGGCGATGCGCCCGGATCAATCCCGGAGCGAAGGAACCCGAGCCACAGCGAGGGCCGTACGTCAGGGCAAGCCTTTTTGGTTACTTTTTCGGCGTCTGGAAAAAGTGACCCGCCGTAAGGGCGGAACCCTAAGTCGCCCTCACAAAAATAACGGATATGTACTCAGTCAGAAGAGCGAACACTACTGCGATACATAAACACCAAAGCCAACCCCAAACAAACCATCGCCAAAATCCGACTCGAAGAAAGATCGATCGCCGGATTCCCCAACCAACCAAAATTATCAATCAACATCCCCATCCCCAACTGCCCGACAATCACCGCCACCGTCGCCACCGCCGTACCAATCCGTGGCACAGCGCCGACCATCACAATCATGTAAACCACCCCGAACAACGCACCACTGAGCTGCCATTTCGGCACATCAAGCAAACTCACGGCATGGGCCGGTTCAAAAAACAGAATCAACAACCCCGTAACCAACGCCCCCACGGCAAACGTCAGCAAACTACTGCGCAAAACCCCAACGGTTTCACCCAGACGCCCATTGATCGCGGCCTGAACACTCAACACCGCGCCTGCCGCGACTACCACGGCCAACAAAATAATCAGATTCATCATCAACCCCGAGCAATCAAGACAAGTGCCGCCACAATCAAGCCCAACGCCAGCCACCGCTCAGCGTTGACCTTCTTGCGCGTCGCCCCGAACCAGCCGAAATGGTCAATCAACACACTCTTGCCCACCTGCCCCGACAGAATCGCGATCATCGTCATGGCGATACCGATATGCGGCGTGGCCAACGTCAGCACCACCACATACATCGGCCCCAAAAACCCGCCGATCAACTGCCAGCGCGGCAATGTGTTCAGCGCCGGTCCTTGTTGCGGGCCGCTGAACAACAGCAGCAAAAACAGAATCGCCGCCCCAACGCCGAAAATGCTCAAGGTCGCCCACAAATGTCCGACCTGCACCCCCAGCGGCCCGAGCAACCCGGCCTCTACCGACAGCCCCATGCCCGCCAGAATCACCAGCGGCAGTAACAACAATCGCAACCCCGGTTTCGCCACCGGCGGCGCAACACTCACCTCATCCAACGTCTGCATAACTAAAACCCACGCAAATAATCGATGGCGCGGATTATCGACTGGCGGCGCTTTGCGATAAATGGGAGCATCCGGACAACACTTTTGCGTAACTCGCACAGCAGGATGATTCATGCACGGGCTCAACGAACTCGGATTCAAGGCACTCAGGCTATTTGTGGCGGTGCTAGACCACGGCAGTTTCTCCGAAGTCGCCCGCCGCGAAGGCGTGGCGCCCTCGTCGATTTCCCGGCAGATTCAGTTGATGGAGCAGGCGCTCAACCAGCAATTGCTCTACCGCCACACCCGCGCGGTCACACCGACCGAGGCCGGGCGCATGCTCGGCCATCATGCGCGGTTGGTGCTGGTGCAACTGGAAGAAGCCGAACAGGCGTTGCAGGAGCAGCAAAGCGAACCCACCGGCCTTGTACGAATCAACGCCCCAGTGGTGTTCGGCCAGCGCCATCTGACGCCGTGGCTGGGCCAGTTGTGCGCGCGTTATCCGAAGTTGCAACTGGATATCCAGCAGACTGACCACTACGTCGACCCGTTGCAGGAAGGTGCGGACCTGCTGTTCCGCATCGGCCCGTTGCATGATTCGAGCATGCAGGCGCGGATTCTGGCGCCACATCGCTTTCAAGTCGCGGCCAGCCCCGCTTACCTCAAACGTCACGGCACACCGCAACACCCCGACGAACTCGCGCAGCATCAATGCCTGGCCTACAAAGGCGCGACCGGTCAGCAGCGCTGGTTTTTCCGTCGTGACGGGCAGGACTGGACGCCCTACTCGGTCAAGGGCCCGATCACCGGCAACCACGCCGATACCCTCACCCAAGCCGCCGAGCAAGGTCTGGGGCTGGTGATGTTTCCGTCGTGGCTGATTGGCGAAGCGGTGCGCGAAGGCACGCTGGTGCCGGTGCTGAGGGAATATCAGGTATCGAACAGTCTGGAGCCGCAGCAGATTGCGGTGCTGTGGCCGGGGAGTCGTCGGTTGTCGGTGAAGGTGCGGACGGTGATTGATTTCTTCATCGAATGTTTCGGTGAAGTGCCTTATTGGGACAGGCCTTGAGAGGTTGAAGATCAAGAGCCCCTCACCCTGGCCCTCTCCCGGAGGGAGAGGGGACTGACCGAGGTGTCTTGCGTCATGCATCGACCTGAAAGATTGAGTCGATTATGGATTCGGTATAGCAGGTTCAAGTCGCCGTACATCCTCAATATCCCCCGATCAGTCCCCTCTCCCTTCGGGAGAGGGTTAGGGTGAGGGGCTTTCCCTGACACTCAGATACGGAACTGCCCAACCAGTTTGCCCAGTCGCTGCCCCAGATCCGCCAGACTGCGCGAAGTCTGCGCCCCCAACTGAGTCTCATCCGCCACGCTGTCCACCGCCACCGCAATCTGATGCACGCTGCGGTTGATCTCTTCGGCCACCGCCGTCTGCTCTTCCGCCGCACTGGCAATCTGCGCGTTCATCGAGTTGATCGTCGCGATCAATTCCGCCATCGCATCCAGCGACGCCCCCGCCTGATTGGCCTGCTGCGAGGTGCCATCACCCGCCTCGCTGGAACGGCGCATCGCTTCCACCGCCGACTGCGTGCCCGCCTGCAAGCGATCAATCATCCCCTGAATTTCCTGAGTACTGATCTGCGTGCGACTGGCCAGCGCCCGCACTTCATCGGCCACCACGGCAAATCCGCGCCCGGCCTCACCGGCCCGCGCGGCTTCAATGGCGGCGTTCAAGGCCAGCAGGTTGGTCTGTTCGGCAATCGAACGAATCACCCCCAGCACGCCGACAATCGAACTCACGTCCTGCTGCAAACTGTCCAGCGACACACCGCTGCTGCGGATGTCATCCACCAGCGCATGAATCTGTTTGATGCTGCCGGCCACCACGCGTTTGGCGCTCTGCCCTTCTTCGTCGGTCTGTTGGGCCGCGACCGCAGCGTTTTGCGCGCTCTTGGCGACTTCCTGGGCGGCGGCAGACATTTCGTTGATCGCCGTGGCCACCTGATCAGTCTCGTGGCGCTGGCGCTCCATGGCTTGATCCGAACGCTGGGCCTGATCCGACACCTGCGTCACCAGCCCGGTCAGTTGCGTGGTCATCTCGGTGATCTGCCGCACCAGGCCGTGGATCTTGTCGACGAAACGGTTGAACGAGCCGGCCAGTTCACCGAGTTCGTCCTGGCTGGTGATGTTCAAACGACGGGTCAAATCGCCCTCGCCCGCCGCAATGTCGTCGAGGTTGGCTTTCATCAGAGTCAGTGGACGCAGAATAGTGTTGGCCAGCAGCATCCCCGCCGCCGCGATCACCAACAGCACCACCACCGCCACGCCGACGATGCTGAAGATCACGCCCTGCATACGTTCCTGCACCTGCGCTTCAACCTGCGCCACCTGCGCTTCGATGCCGTCAAGGTTGACCGAGGTACCGACCGCCATGTCCCATTTCGCCAGGTATTCGGTGTAACCGAGTTTCGGCACCAGCACCTTGGCGTTGCCCGGCAACGGCGAGCTGTATTGCAGATAGTGGGTGCCGTCCTTCGCCACTTTCACCAGACCGAGGTTGACGTAAATCCCGTTCGGGTCGCGGTTGTCCTTGAAGCTTTTACCCACGCCTTCCGGGTCGTTGGCCTTGAACAGGCGCACGGTCTCGGAGTCGTAGCCGAAGAAGTAGCCGTCCTTGCCGTAGCGAATGCCCGACAGCAGTTTGATCGCCTGCGCGCGCGACTCGGCATCACCGGGGGCGGCAGCGTCATATAGCGGTTTGATCGTGGTCATGGCCACGGCGACGTAACTTTGCAGAGTGGCCTTGGCGTCGCCGAGCAGGCGTTCGCGGGTCTGTTCGACCTCTTTGTGCGCCTGTTCCTGGAGGATGAACAGCGTGGTCAGGCTGATGACCAGCGCAAAGAGCAATACCGGGAGAACGGCAAGGGACAGGACTTTGGCCTTGAGACTCAAGCGCATGGGGGAAGCTCACTCTTTTGATTTTATTGGCGTGATTAAAGGCTTTAACGGCACGCCAGATCAAAAGTTGAGTCAGCAATTCCCCCCAATCCCCTGTGGGTTCAGAGAACCATCGCGGCCACCCAGCCGAATGCCAGCAATGGCAAGTTGTAATGCAGGAAGGTCGGCACCACGGTATCCCAGATGTGGTGATGCTGGCCGTCGATGTTCAGGCCGGAGGTCGGGCCAAGGGTCGAATCCGAGGCGGGCGAACCGGCGTCGCCCAGCGCGCCGGCGGTGCCGACAATGCAGACGATGGCCAGCGGACTAAAGCCTAATTGCACGCACAACGGCACGAAAATCGCAGCCAGAATCGGTACGGTGGAGAACGACGAACCGATGCCCATGGTCACCAGCAGCCCCACCAGCAGCATCAGCAACGCGCCAACACCCTTGTTGTGATTGATCCACGACGCCGACGACTCGACCAGTGTCTGCACCTGTCCGGTGGCCTTCATCACTTCGGCAAACCCGGAGGCGGCGATCATGATAAAGCCGATCATTGCCATCATTTTCATGCCTTCGGTGAACAGATCATCGGTCTCGCGCCACTTGACGATGCCCGATACCGAGAAGATCAGGAAGCCGGCCAGCGCGCCGATAATCATCGAGTCCAGCAGCAGTTGAACGATGAACGCCGCCGCGATGGCCACACCGGCAATCATCAGACTCATCGGGTTGTACTGCACGACCACCTGCTCGACCTGCTCGATCTTCGTCAGGTCGTAAACACGCTTTTTGCGGTAGCTGATGAACGCCATCGCCAGGCCGAACACCATGCCCAGCGCCGGAATGCACATGGCGTGAGTGACGTTGACGCCGCTGATGTCGACACCACTGCGGGCGACGTTGGCCAACAGGATTTCATTGAGGAAAATGTTGCCAAAACCCACCGGCAGGAACATGTACGGCGTGATCAGGCCGAACGTCATGACGCAAGCGATCAACCGACGATCCAGTTGCAGCTTGGTCAGCACATATAAAAGCGGCGGCACCAGCAGCGGAATGAACGCGATGTGGATCGGCAAGATGTTCTGCGAGGCAATCGCCACCACCCACAACAGGCCGATCAGCAGCCATTTGACGCTGCCACCACCGGTCGAGTGCTGACGGTCGACCATGGCCAGTGCCTTGTCGGCCAGCGCGTGGGCCAGGCCGGACTTGGCAATCGCCACAGCGAAAGCGCCGAGCAACGCGTAGGACAACGCCACCGTCGCCCCGCCGCCCAGACCGCTGTTGAACGCCTTGAGCGTGGCGTCGATGCCCAGACCACCGGTAAGGCCGCCGACCAATGCACCGACGATCAAGGCGATCACCACGTGCACGCGGGACAGGCTGAGGATCAGCATGACGCCGACCGCAGCAATCACTGCATTCATTTCACTACCTCAAAAACACTGCGGTGGACAATTCACCGCCAGACAGGATGAGTCCGCCCTTGAAGCACCGGCGGATTTGCAAAGAGGGTCTTATTAGAAGGGCGCGCACTGTGCCGCAGAGTGGCGGCGGTGTCAAAACAACTGCCCATTATCCAGGGCCAGGCACAATCTTTGTGGTGAGGGGATTTATCCCCGATGGGTGGCGAAGCCGCCCCCCTGCATTCTTACAGGCACACCGCATTTGCGGGTTTTGCGACTGCTGCGCAGCCGGTCGGGGATAAATCCCCTCACCACAGGTTTTGTGTTTACCCCAAACAGGGTTTCCAGCCTCCGCATGCGGCAATCGGCCCTATTGTGTTTCCAGCATAAAGAAAGCCGAAACGCGGCCGTTACAGTGCAAAGTCTCAGATATTTATCGAATAAGGATGTTTCCATGTCGCTCAGACAACTTTCCATCCAATGGAAAATCACCCTGCTTGCCGGGCTTTGCCTGGCCGGTATCGTGACCCTGTTGGTGGGTCTTTCGCTGTATCGCATGGAGCACAGTTCCGAACTGGTGAAAGCTTCGAGCATGGAGATGCTCACTGAATCGGCGCAGGCGCGCATCGAGTCTCAGGGCGAGGTGCAAGCGGCGGGCATTCGCCAGCAGTTCATGGACGCTTATCAGTACGGCCACGGTTTTTCGCGTCAGGTGCTGTTCCTGCGTGAACAGGCCGAGAAACGCTTCCTCGATGCCTTCGACCTGCGCGAAGACATGACCCGTCAGGTCAAGTCAGCCCTGCAAGCCAACCCTGACTTGCTCGGCCTGTCGCTGGTGTTCGAAGCCAACGCACTGGACGGCAAGGACGAATTGTTCGCCGGCCAGGCCGAACTGGGCAGCAACGACAAGGGCCGCTTCGCCCTGTACTGGTCGCAACCGACCCCGGGCAAAGTCACCTCGATGGCCCTGCCGGAAAGCGACATGGCCGACACCAGCACCGGCCCCAGCGGTCAGGCGGCCAACGCCTGGTTTACCTGCCCGCGTACCACGCTCAAACCGTGCGTGATTGAACCGTACTTTTATGTGATCGATGGCCAGAACGTGCTGATGACCAGCATCGTCTTCCCGCTGATGGTCAACGGCAAAGTCATCGCCTCGCTGTCGGTGGACATCAACCTCAACAGCCTGCAAGCGATCAGTCAGGGCGCGAGCAAAAAGCTCTACGACGGTCAGACCGCCGTGAGCATCATCAGCCCGGTCGGCCTGCTCGCCGGTTACAGCCCGGACGCCGGCAAACTCAGCCAGCGCCTGGATGCCGTGGACAAGACCAGCGGCGCCGAGCTGTTGCGTATGCTGTCGTCGAGCGCCAGCGTCAGCAGCCTGCACAGCAACGGCCAGTTGAAAGTACTGTCGCCGTTCCAGCCGATTCCCGGCGGGCCGTCGTGGGCGGTGTTGCTGGATGTGCCGGAAAAAGTGCTGGTGGAGCGCGCCGAAGCACTCAAGCAGCAACTGGATGCGAGCAACACCTCGGGCACGCTGATCGAATTGAGCCTCGGTGTACTCGCCGCGCTGGTCGGCCTGCTGTTGGTGTGGCTGATGGCGCGCAGCGTGACCAAACCGATCCTCGGCGTCGCGCACATGCTCGAAGACATCGCCAGCGGCGAAGGTGATCTGACCCGACGTCTGACCTATGACAAGAAGGATGAACTGGGTCAACTGGCCGGTTGGTTCAACAAGTTCCTCGACAAGTTGCAGCCGATCATCGCCGAGGTGAAACGCTCGGTGCAGGACGCGCGCAACACCGCCGACCAGTCTTCGGCGATCGCCACTCAGACCAGCGCCGGCATGGAACAGCAATACCGTCAGGTCGATCAGGTTGCGACCGCCTCCCACGAAATGAGCGCCACGGCACAGGACGTCGCCCGCAGCGCCGCGCAAGCAGCGGAAGCGGCCAAGGATGCCGATCGCGCCACCCGCCAGGGCCTGACTGTGATCGACCGCACCACCGCCAGCATCGACACCCTCGCCGCCGACATGAGCGCGGCGATGGCTCAGGTCGAAGGTCTGGCCGCCAACAGCGAAAAGATCGGCGCCGTGCTGGAAACCATCCGCGCCATCGCCGAGCAGACCAACCTGTTGGCACTCAACGCAGCCATCGAAGCGGCGCGTGCCGGTGAGGCCGGACGTGGTTTCGCCGTGGTCGCCGACGAAGTCCGCAACCTCGCCCGCCGCACGCAGGAGTCGGTGGAAGAAACCCGTCAGGTGATTGAGCAACTGCAAAGCGGCACGCAGGATGTGGTCGGTTCGATGGGCAACAGCCATCGTCAGGCCCAGGGCAGCGTCGAGCAGGTTGGCCAAGCGGTGACCGCATTGCGACAGATTGGTGATGCAGTGACGGTGATCAGCGACATGAACCTGCAGATCGCCAGTGCCGCCGAAGAGCAAAGCGCGGTGGCTGAGGAGATCAACAACAACGTGGCGACGATTCGCGATGTGACGGAGTCGTTGTCGGAGCAGGCGAATGAGTCGGCGCGGGTGAGCCAGTCGCTGAACAGCCTGGCGAATCAGCAGCAGAGTTTGATGGATCAGTTCCGGGTCTGACGGCCCATTGCAAAACCCAATGTGGGAGCGAGCCTGCTCGCGAAAGCGGTGTGTCAGTAAACGATGATGTGTCTGACCCACCGCATTCGCGAGCAGGCTCGCTCCCACAAGGGATTGGTGGTGTTTGGGTGATCAGCGTTTAGGCAACTCGATCACCACCTTCAACCCGCCCCACTCGCTCTCGCCCAACACCAACAACCCACCCCACGTATCGACGATATCGCGCACGATCCCCAATCCCAGACCATGCCCATGGGTCTGTTCATCTAGCCGTGTCCCTCGGCTGAATACCTGAGCGCGCTGCTCTTCGGGAATCCCCGGCCCGTCATCTTCCACGCTCAGGGCAAAGCCGTCGGTTCGTTCAATCACACTCAAGCGCACTTCGGCATCCGCCCACTTGCAGGCGTTGTCCAGCAGGTTGCCGAGCAACTCGAGCAAATCCTCACGATCCCACGGCAATTGCAGCCCCGGCGGCGCCACATAGCTCAACGCCAGATGTTCGCCGTGGATCATGTTCAACGTCGCCAACAACCCCGGCAGTTCCGCGTCGCAATCAAACAGCGCACCCGGCAGCGCATCGCCGGACAGCCGTGCGCGATTGAGCTCGCGGTTAAGTCGCTGCTGCACTTGTTCCAGTTGTTCCTTGAGGATATTGCGTAGCTCGGGATGGCCATCGAGTTTTTCGCTCGATGCCAGACTCAACAGCACCGCCAACGGTGTCTTCAGCGCATGGCCCAGATTGCCCAAGGCATTGCGCGAACGCTTGAGGCTGTCTTCGGTGTGCGCGAGCAAATGGTTGATCTGCGCCACCAGCGGCTCCAGCTCCACCGGCACCTGATCGTCGAGTTGCGAACGCTGGCCCTGTTGCAGCTGGGCGATTTGTTCGCGGGCCTTTTCCAGCGGCTTCAGGGCGCGGCGCACGGTCAGCCGTTGCAAAAACAGAATCAGCAACAACCCGGCCAATCCCAAGCCAAGGCCGATCTGGCGCATACGCTGGAAACTCTCGCGCACGGGGGTGTAATCCTGGGCGACGCTGATCGATATCGATTGCCCCAGCCGCCGATAGTCCGAACGCAGCACCAGCAACTGCTGACCGTCCGGCCCCAATTGCAGGTTGCTGTGCAGGCCAGGGCGTTCAAGCAGCGGCAGATCCTGATCCCACAACGAGCGCGAGCGCCAATGGCTCTCGGCAAAGTCGATGCGGAAATAATGCCCGGAAAACGGCCGCTGATAGGCCGGCGACAAGTGTCGCTCATCCAGTTGCAAACCCTGCGGCCCGCGCACCAGCGCCACCAGCAGGCTCTCGCTGTCGTTACGCAACCCGGCTTCGAGGTAGCGCTGCAAACCCATTTCAAACAACCACAGACTGGTTTGCGCCAGCACCAGGCCGACGACCACCATCACGCTGATCAACCCCAGGCTCAAGCGGCGCTGGATTGATCTCACGAAGCTTGCCCGCCGAACAGGTAACCCTGGCCGCGACGGGTTTCGATCACGCTTTTGCCGAGTTTACGGCGCAGGTGATTGACGTGGACTTCGAGGACGTTGGAGTCGCGCTCGGTCTCACCGTCGTAGAGGTGTTCGGCGAGGTGGCTTTTGGAGAGGATCTGTTCCGGATGCAGCATGAAATAGCGCAGCAGGCGAAATTCGGCGGCGGTCAGCAGAATGTCCGCACCGTCGCGGGTCACGCATTGGCGGCCCTCGTCCAGATGAAGGCCGGCAGCCTTTAGCGTGCTTTGATTGGCCTGGCCCTTGGAGCGACGCAGCAACGACTGAACGCGCAGGTGCAGCTCTTCGGGGTGAAACGGTTTGGTCAGGTAATCGTCGGCGCCAGCCTTGAGGCCTTCGATACGTTCGGCCCAGGAATCGCGCGCCGTCAGGATCAACACCGGAATCGCCAGACCGCCCGCGCGCCATTGCGCCAGCACTTCAAGCCCCGGTACACCGGGCAGGCCGAGGTCGAGGATGATCAGGTCATAGGGCTCGCTGCTGCCCTGATACACCGCATCGCGGCCGTCCGCCAGCCAATCCACCGCATAGCCTTGGCGTTGCAGGCCCGCGATCAATTCGTCGGCCAGCGGTACGTGGTCTTCCACCAGAAGCAAACGCATCGATCAATCTTCCTTGTCTTTCACGAGTTCACCGGTATCGGCTTTCAGGTGCAGCTCACGCGCAACACCCTCGGCCGTCAGCAACTCGACTTCATAAATGTAGACGTCGTGTTTCTCTTCCAGCTCGACTTCCAGCAGTTTCGCCCCGGGATAGCGATCCATGGCCTGCTGCAGCACTTGCTCCAGCGGCAGAATCACCCCGCGCTCACGCAGCTTCAGGGCTTCGTCCTGATCGAGGTCGCGAGCCATCGCAGCCGAGCAGAAAATCACAAGCGCCAACGCAGTGCGACTGGTGGCGCGAACATTCACCTTCATTACGTATCCTGATGATCCTTGAGAACCTGCCCGCTGACCGCGTCTAATTCCAGATCCCACTCCAGCCCCTGCGGATCACGCATTTCGACCTGGTAGATGTACTTGCCGTACTCTTCTTCCAGCTCGGTTTCGGTGATCGTTGAACCCGGGTGTTTGGCCAGTGCCGTGGCATTGAGCTTCTCGAAGGAGACGATAGTACCAGCGTCGCGCAGACGCAGGGCTTCATCGGGTCCCAGATCGCGAGCGTGAGCGAGGCTGGCGGTGAGGCCGAGGATCGAGGCGAGGGAAAGGGCAGTCAGGGTTTTCATGGGTGTCTCCGTATTTTTTATGTGTTGCGACGGTGGGCACCTTAGCGGGAGCAACTTAACTGAAACTGAATTGCCATCATTGCTCCAAGGCAATAAAGGGTCCCCCTGTGGTAGCAGTGGTTCTATAATCCTTCGCTTGCTAACGATCGAGACCGGTATGACAGCCATCCACATCAAGTTCCCCGCCCTCACCCTCAAGGCCGGCCCCCGAGCCATGGCGCGGATTCGAGCCCAGGGTCTGAACGCCGCAGACGTCGGCACCCTGCCCGGCGCGGCCGGTGGGCCGAAGGCGTTGGGGATTCAGGGGCTGGATCTGGCGTTGTTCGGTAAATGGCTGCCGAGCGCGCCACGCGAGCGCTCGCTGATCGGCGCCTCGGTCGGTTCCTGGCGCTTCGCCAGTGCCTGCCTGCCCGATGCCGCCGAAGGCATCCGCCGCCTCGGGCGCTTGTACGCCGAGCAGAATTTCAACAAAGGCGTGACCATGGCCGAGATCAGTCAGAGCTCGCAGCGCATGCTCAACGACCTGCTCGACGGTCGCGACGCGAGCATCCTGAACAACGCCGATTACCGCCTGAACATCATGGTGGTCAAAAGCCAGGGCCGCCTCGCTGATGATCATCGTGGCCGACTTGGCCTGGCGCTGGGCTCGGTGATCGCCGACAACCTGCGTGGTCGCGCGCGGCTCTCGCGGCACTTCGAACGGCTGATCATTCACGATCCGCGCCTGGCGCCACCGGTCAACGCACTGAACGATTTCCCGTCGCGCTTCGTCGCGCTCAACGCCGGCAATCTGCGCCAGGCACTGCTGGCCTCGGGTTCGATCCCGATGGTGATGGAGGGCGTGCGCGACTTGCCGGGCGCGGGTGAGGGGACGTTCCGCGACGGCGGTCTGCTCGACTATCACCTCGACCTGCCCTACAGCGGCGACGGCATCGTGCTCTATCCGCACTTCACCGACCGGGTGATTCCGGGCTGGTTCGACAAAACCCTGCCGTGGCGCCGCGCATCGGTGGAGCGCTTGCAGGACGTGCTGTTGCTGGCGCCGTCGAAGGAGTATCTGGCGCGCCTGCCCTACGGCAAACTGCCCGACAGGAACGACTTCAAACGCTTCATGGGCGATGCGTCGAGCAGACAGAAGTACTGGCACGCGGCAATGGACGAGAGCCGGCGCCTCGGTGACGAATTCCTCGAACTGACTGCCAACGGTCGCCTCGCCGAACGCTTGCTGACCCTTTAGTCAGCACGGCCAAACACAAGCTGATAAACTCGCGGCCTGCCCGAATCGCTGCGGCGAACGCCATCTGAACAGAGCTGAAAATACTGTGGAAATCTTCAAGGAATTTACATTCGAATCCGCCCACCGCCTGCCGCACGTCCCGGACGGCCACAAGTGCGGGCGTCTGCACGGTCACTCGTTCAAGGTGGCGATTCACCTCAGCGGCGACCTTGATCCGCACACCGGCTGGATCCGCGACTTCTCCGAGATCAAGTCGATTTTCAAGCCGCTGTACGAGCGTCTGGATCACAACTACCTGAACGACATTCCCGGTTTGGAAAACCCGACCAGTGAAGTGCTGGCCAAATTCATCTGGAATGAAATGAAGCCGCTGCTGCCGGAACTCAGCGCGATCCGTATTCATGAGACCTGCACCAGCGGTTGCATCTATCGCGGCGAATGATCCAACACCGATACCCCGTGTAGGAGCTGCCGAACGCGGCCCGAGCCTTCGGCAGCTCCTACGGGATCGGTGTTTATCCAGGGAAATAGAGAACAGCCTCCCCGGCTGTTTTTTTATGCCTATGCTCTTTGGCTCAAACCCGCCAAGAGGACAGGCCCATGACGGACTGGCTGCTGGATCAGGTCTTTGACTTCAACGGCCACCCGGTGCGGCATGCCGTACGCGGCGACGGCCCGCCGCTGGTGTTCGTGCATGGCACGCCCTTCTCGTCCTATGTCTGGCATCGCATCGCGCCGCACTTTTTCGCCACGCACCGCGTGCATTATTTCGATTTGCTGGGCTACGGGCGCTCGGAACAACCGGACGCTGACGTGTCACTCGGCGTGCAAAATCAACTCCTCGCGCAACTGCTCGATCACTGGAACATCCAGCGCCCCGACGTAGTCGCCCACGACTTCGGCGGCGCCACGGTACTGCGCACGCATCTGCTCAACGAAAAGGATTACCGCAGCCTGACGCTGATCGACCCGGTGGCGCTGACGCCGTGGGGGTCGCCGTTCGTGCAGCACGTGCGCCAGCATGAAGCGGCGTTCAGCGGCCTGCCGGACTACATCCAGCGCGCCATCGTGCCGACCTACATTCGCGGGGCGATTCACCGGGATATTCCCGATGATGAACTGGCCCCGTACGTGCAGCCGTGGCTCGGCGATCCGGGGCAAGCGGCGTTCTATCGGCAGATCGCGCAGATGGACGAACGCTATACCCGTGAAGCCGAAAATCTGTACCCGGCGATACGCTGCCCGGTGCAGATTCTCTGGGGTGAGGACGACCAATGGATTCCCATCGAACGGGGTCGGGCGTTACACCAGATGATCCCGGGATCACAATTTCACCCAATCCCCAACGCCGGCCACCTCGTCCAGGAAGACGCCCCTGAAGCGATCGTCGCTGCATTGCTGCGATTTCTTTGACGCGCGGCGTCCGCGTCCCGGAATGGCGCAAGTGCACAAAGGCCAAACCACTCATATAGAGTCGCTAAATGCCGAAGAATCAGTGTTCCAAGATGCATCATCAATGCACCAATTTCATGCCTATCCCTGCGCTGTGTGAATCAAAATCCCAGCTTTCGATTGTGTCAAAAAGTATTAACTTCACCATTTAGAGCCAACCCTTCAATCCATGTATGAAGCCCCCGTTTAATGACATGCCGAGATTTAGACGTCCCTGACTCTTCAAGAATATCTTTCAATATCGGTGAATGAGTAACAACCCAAATCTGCGATCGCTTGCTGGCAGAACTAATCAAAACAGCCAACGACCTGAGCATATCGGGATGCAAACTGTTGTCAGGCTCATTCAAAACAATGAATGGAGGCAAAGAACTGGATGTCAGCGCAACAGCTAGGCAAATATATTGCAAAGTGCCGTCAGACAGTTCCCACGCATTGCTTGTGCGATTACTTTGAGGAAATCGAAGTCCAAAAGAAACGGTACGTTCCGGCCTTGAAATCTCCAAAATAGCCCCTCCGAATGTATCCGCAATCAACTCTTCAACAACATCGAGATCTTGAACTATATATTTATGCGTCGCCAGAACCGCAGCGAGATTTGCTCCAGACGAATGAAGTACCGTGTCACTAACTGCGTAGCAAGGCTTGCGAATGGGCGACTCAATATCAGTCCTGAAACCGTGATAAAAACGCCACCCCATAATTTCATGTTTGACACGTAACACCTCTGGAAAACGTTCTGCATCCGTGAGAGAGCTTAATGCCGTAGCAGAGGGGAATAGTCGAATAGCATTCGACATGTCGAGAACGGCCATTTCTCGATCCATCACCTTCAAGAAACCATTTTCTCGGAACATCAAAGTATGACTTTTCCGTCCATTATGAAAAATCAGTTTTTCAGTTTTGATTTGAGGTTCAAACTCAAAACCATCGCCCAATACAATCTTTTCTCCAAAAGCGGTTTTTTGCGGCACTAGTCCCGCTGTGATTCCGTAACTGTAATAGCCATCATCATCTGAAAAAGTCGAGAACCGCACTTCAAAAATAATTTTTGAACGATCTGCATTGCGCTTTGAATTCTCCGAAAGGATCGACTGCATGCCACCCTCCCGAACGATAAACTTCGAAAACTCTCCCGTTGCAGCAGCCTGCACGAGCTTGAGTGCATTATATAAATTAGTTTTCCCAACTCCATTTTCACCATGAAAAATATTCAAACCATCAAGATTCAGAAACACATCATCAACAGAGCGGTACCCTTTAATTGAAACAGACAATATTCTCACGATTAAAGCTCCACGCAAAATTCGCCATTAAACGAGACCACTCGATCAGCCAACTTTAATATCGACTCTCGATGAGCAACAATGATCACAATATTAGACGCATTATATTTTTTGATATTTGAGATCACTGCTCGCTCAGCAACCTCATCAAGGAATGCCGTACTCTCGTCAAAAACGACGACCTTATGGTCTCGCAAAAAACTTCTTGCCAAGGCAAGACGTTGACGCTCGCCTCCCGACAACATTAAACCCCTGTCTCCAATTTCCGTATCCAGCCCGGATGGCAAGCCTTTTAGGAATCCACCAAGGTCAGCAAGTTTTAAAACTGCTTCTAATCTTTCATCAGGTGCATTTTGATCAGCGATTCTTAGATTAAATCTTAACGACCCGTTGAATAAACCAACCTCTTGGGATACGAAAGAAAACCTAGAATAGAAGTCTTGATCAGACAAATCTTCTATCGCAACACCACCATATTTAATTAAACCCGAAGAGGGTGTATAGAGCCGCATCAGCAACTTGACAATTGTCGACTTACCCACACCAGATGGACCGGTGATCGCAACTACTTCACCCGGAATAAATCGGATTGACAAATCGTGCAGCACCTTTTCTGTAGGTCGCTCAGGGTAAGAAAATCGAACATTAGAAAATTCCAGGTGATGACTAATATTCGGAAGCTCATTACCTTTACCAACATGCCGAACTTCACAAGCGTCGAGATGTTTCAGCAAGGGTGCAAAGCCACCGAGTGATTCAATCATGCTACCAATACTTTTTAAAAGAGCATCGTATGGCTGACACACCTGAAACATATAGGCTGCAACCATTACAAAATGACCAACACCTATCTCTCCGGAAAGTAACCTTAGTGAAGACTCATAAAGAACAACAAAAAAAACAAGCGAAAAAACACATACCCTAAAAACTTCTAGACAAGTACTTCTCCTATAAAAACCCAACCAAGACTGATAAACACCTTCTTGATCTTCACGAAAAAAACGCAACAGAAATTCATCGGCCAAATATATACGTATTGTCTCAATATTAGAAACAATGCCATGAATGGTTTTTGAACTCCCCATCTCTTTTAATATCACAACCTTGAACAACTCTGACAAGCGCCCAATCATTGAAGAGCTAATAATTGCATACGTAAAAACATACAAAAAAATCATGAACATTACGAAAAAATCTTTAAAAAACCACAACACAACTAACGATACGAATATTTGAACGATAGAGGGCAGTATACTAACCAGCATTGATCGAATTGTGTTATCCATACTCGCAGAAGCACATTGCAGCACCTGCGCCAGTTGCGCCGGGCCTTTTATCAGGCTCTCACATGCAGACAAACGAATAGATCTCTTAATGAACATCTCACCAAGATTTATATTCACCCGCTGGATAAACATCATTGTCATTACATCGGACAAATGAGAAAACACCTGAGATATAAAAATAACGCCGACTACCAGGCTCAAAAATATCAAAAACTGCTCATGATTACCTGATGCAACCGCAAGCATCCTCTGCAAAAATAACGGTACGAGACCAAAACCTATCGCGGTAAGGAAAACCAACACTACTAAAAAGGCCAAACGACTTACGTCCTTTGATTTCATGGACAACTTCAGTAGCGTATAAGTATCAACAAATCCTTTGACATTCATTTGGATACTTCCCGAAAACTCAGCTTGAACAGTTCATGAGGCAACAGAGGAAAAGATTGGTCACCCGTCATTAGAGAATTCAGGGCTAGTTGCTCTCCTGCACACCCTTTCATCAGACCACACCCTAAAGTAGACGCCCCCTGAATCGACCAATACTTACTTTCTAAATCGACGTTCAAAGCTTTCTTGAATAGTCGCTGATAAATTAACTCTACCCCCAACACTCCGTTTGAAACTGAGAAATTTTCTTTACTGGCCGAAGCTTTGAAATTCTTCTCGAACATCGCTCGAAAATTGTGCTCCTGCAAAAACCTGTCAAGCACGTCGATATTAAAATGTCTTCTTAAAAAATCGAACACATAAATAATTCCCGCGCCTCCATGCGCCCATCCAAACTCATTTTGAAGCTCTATGCTTCGAGGCTTATGTCTTAAATCTGGCCAGTTGCCAAGTTGCCGCTCAAAGCAGTTGATTTCCGACGTAATTACGCCTTTTATCAATGGAATGACCGTTCCATCAGATACATCAAAAACCATCGCATATACAGCGATCGAATAAGCGATACCTGCTTGCCCATGCGAAAGCCCACATAATATTTTTTTAGGATGCATTGAGATATTACTAGGGAATATTATCTGTTCACCGTCTAATTCAGATCTCGCGACTAACGCCTCGAATAGTAATCTAGAAATATCTTGCCACTCCTCCTTCTTTGACAATTGAAAATAACAGCTGGCGACCACCAAAGCTCCAGCAAGACCATAGATCAAGCCCGAACCTAGATTTTTATATTCTTCAGAATAAAAAGCCGCAACAATTTTATCGGTTGCAGTTGAAATGAAGGAGGAATTTCCATCTATAAAAATTGGCGCTATAGAACTTAGCCCACCGACATATGCTCCACCTATTGGAGACGACGATAGCAACTCATCACCTAAAATCATTTCAAAATATGCAAACAAAAACTCCTTATTCTCCGATTCTGATTCGAATAATCTCCCAGTAGCAGCGAGATAACCAAGCCCACCCGAACCTGAAAACAAATCAAACCCTACGGTAGTTAACTCGAGATAGCTTTCACACCTACTAGTAAACATTAAAGGAGGAGACCGAGTATCAATCATGTGTTTAGCAGTTATATTTACTGCAGAAGGCATTCTTTTTAGAACCAAGCAATTAGAACCTTCTTCTTCCTCAAAACCATGAACCCGATTAAACCTACAGTTCAAGTCAACTATTTTTTCCGCCTCTCGGTATACGCACTTTAAAAATTGAATCTCGTTACCAAACCCCTCCTTCACTATGCGATATAAATCATCCCTCACACTGTCGTATCCGCTTACATAATTAATCAGCTTAATACTTTCAGCAGCATGAGTTGACCAAACAGCAAGATCTTTCGCACAAGAAGTAAATCTGGGAACATCCCCAAAAAAGCAGGATTCAACCTCCGCCCTTAAGAGAGCGGAGTCAGCCCGATGATCTTCGACTGATCCTAGGCAAGACTCGATGTATTTTTTTCTATCCTGATTATTCTTTAGAAACCTCGGATGATAGGAAGCCTCAATCACCAAGCAATAGTTAGCCGTATCTCTCAAGATTATTCTATTTCTTAGATTAGAAGTTTGATTCAAAAACTCTACAAAACGCTGATACTCATAAATTATGACCTTGTAGCATTCAGCACAACCTGCAACGATATGTTCAATATAGTCTATTGGATTCTGTACCTCACCATCAAACACCACCGCATTTGGATTTGTGTTTAATGATGCTTTTCTAACGGATTGTTTCCGAAATATATTTCCTATGCCCGCGTGCTCGGTGTCGGCAAGTCCATCTGTGTACTTAATAACATTCGGCACAAGCCCTGTTCTGGGTATTCCCAAACGCGGCGCATCAACATAGACATGATGAAATACCGCCTCCAAGTCGACCGGAACGGGGTTTCCTTGATGAGTTACGATATTTTCATAATGGAGGTCGGTAATTCCTAACGACGCAGCCGCAGCAATCAAATAACCTGCCAATCTATAGTAATTCTCTACCTCCGCCTTGCTTTTCAAAGGAACCTGATCACACCACTTCACCCACCCGAAACCCTGCCCCGATATATATTCTGGAAACTCCCAACCGCGAATACCACATTGTTCATTGAAAAAAGCCCCAAGAAACTCGCTTGTTTTCCTTTCCAACTCCAAATCACGCAACTTCAAGGCAAAAGCAGGGCATCCTTGAACATAAAAAAGTGCCACGTTTTTATTTCCATCGTGACTCTCGTCTCCCAGCAAAAACACATCACTCACTTCATGAGGACCATCCAAAAAACCACTACGCAGCAATTCTGGAAGCGACTTTGCAAAATACTCTTTAACTAGTGAGAAATTCTCTAGCTCATCCACAAAAAGTTTATCCAGCAAGTACCTCAGCGACTCGTACTTCCTCAAAAACTCGAGATACAATTCGTCCTGCTCTAAAAAATCCTCGTAGGCCATACTGACCCCAAGGTTTTCATTAACATGTGACACCTCTGCCTCGATGGATTGGCGAACATAGCTTTCAACCTTATTTGCCACGTGTATAGCAAAGGCATTAGCCAGCTTCTTATCAATCAGACAAGCAAGATCAAACTTTTTACTCTCATACAGGCTATTTAAAAATTCATTCACTAAAACCCTGTGTGAGCCAGAATAAGTCGCCATAGAATCAACCATCGAGAAATCACTCACTAACACTTCTTTATGTCAATTGAAATGCCGCCTTGAGGCGGCACATACCTAGTTAAAAACGACTACATTGGCTCTGGATACCAGTCCATAACAGGTGCCACTTTTTATTGATTTCGGAGAGTAAGAAGCATAGCAACACCGACTGAAACATTGAGTACAATTACTTGTTGCCGCCCCCGTATGTACAGGCCTAGTCAGTTCCATTCCCGGGGGAGTGTTCTCAACTTGCATAAGAAGTGGATCTACGTACTTCTCCCCAAAGCCAGCGCTCATCATAACGCCGTCCGCCCGAATAACATCTTTAATAGTTTCGATATCAACGTTTCGAATATTCATCGCACATCCTTGTATCGCCATTAGAATTTTCTGAAAAATCGTGAATCACTTGCACTTATAGATATATTGGATCAAGCCTTTACGGTCAATAAATTAAAGGCAGGAATAAGACTAATATCCTGTAGGATTATTCCAACAAGACCATGGGAGCAATCCATACTTAATCCAAAATATGAAGATTTTCACACAAACAATAAATTCGTTAGAACACGACATGCCTACTGATCCAACACTTAGATGTTCAACAATCAATAACTTAGACATCTTCAAACATTGGGACGGACGCTACTCAAACCTGGCACGACCACTGCAACCCTCCCCGCGTCTCCCCTTTTCAGCAAGGAACGCCCCATGACGCAAAACGATCCCGGCAACGATTACCCCCTCAGTGAAGTCCCCATGCATGCACGCAAAGGCCTGGCCTCGACCGCCATGGTATTGCTGGGCTTCACCTTCTTCACCGCGACCATGTTTGCCGGCGGCAAGCTCGGTGTGGCGTTCGGTTTTGCCGAGATGATGGCGGTGATCATCGTCGGCAACCTGCTGCTCGGCCTGTACGCGGCGGGCCTGGGTTACATCGCTTTCAAGAGCGGTCTCAACTCGGTGCTGATGGGTCGTTTCTGTTTTGGCGAAGTCGGCAGCAAGCTCAGCGACCTGATCCTCGGCTTCACCCAGATTGGTTGGTACGCCTGGGGCACAGCGACCGCTGCGGTGGTGCTCGGTAAATACTTTGATCTGGGCGAAGGCGCGGTGCTGGGTTTGATGGTGCTGTTCGGCCTGGTGTTTTGCGCCACGGCGTATGTCGGCTATCGCGGCCTGGAGATTCTGTCGTACATCGCGGTGCCGGCGATGATGCTGCTGTTGATGTTGTCGATGTGGGTGGCGACGGTGAAAGTCGGCGGTTTCGAGGGCTTGCTCAGCGTGGTGCCAAGCGGCTCGCTAGACTGGTCGACCGCGATCACTCTGGTGTTCGGCACCTTCGTCAGCGGCGCGACCCAGGCGACCAACTGGACGCGCTTCTCGCGCTCGGCAAAAGTCGCGGTGCTGGCCAGCCTGATCGGTTTTTTCATCGGCAACGGCTTGATGGTGCTGATCGGTGCGTACGGCGCCATCGTTTATCAGCAGCCGGACGTGGTGGAAGTGCTGCTCCTGCAAGGCTTCGCCATGGCCGCGATGGCCATGCTGCTACTCAATATCTGGAGCACCCAGGACAACACCATCTACAACTTCGCCGTCGCCGGCTGCAATCTGCTGCGCACCGGCCGACGCAAAACCGTAACCCTGGCCGGCGCAGTGATCGGCACCCTGCTCGCCCTGCTGGGCATGTACGACATGCTGGTGCCGTATCTGATTCTGCTCGGCACGGTGATCCCGCCGATTGGCGGGGTGATCATGGCCGACTTCTTCTTCCGCTGGCGTGGGCACTATCCGCGCCTGGCCGACGCACGGCTGCCCGCCTTCAACTGGCCGGGCCTCGGGGCCTACGGGGTCGGTACCGTCGCCGCGTTCAGCTCGCCGTGGGTTGCGCCGCTGGTAGGCATCGCCGCTGCCGCGCTAACGTATGTCATCGTCACCGGCCTGCTCGGCGCCCGCAGCGCCAGCGCGCCACTTCAAGACTTATAAAAAAGGATTCGCCTGATGCACATCATCAACGCCCGATTGCGCAACCAGGAAGGCTTGCACGAATTGCACCTTGAGGACGGGCTGATCCGCAGCATCGCCCGCCAGACCGAAGCGCCGTCCCTCGGACCGGACGACCTCGACGCCGGCGGCAATCTGGTGGTGCCGCCCTTCGTCGAGCCGCACATTCACCTCGACGCGACCCTCACCGCTGGCGAGCCGCGCTGGAACATGAGCGGCACGCTATTCGAAGGCATTGAGTGCTGGGGCGAGCGCAAGGTCACCATCACCGAAGAAGACACCAAGACCCGCGCCAAGAAAACCATTCAGACCCTGGCCGCCCACGGCATCCAGCACGTGCGCACCCACGTCGATGTCACCGCCCCGCAACTCACTGCACTCAAAGCCATGCTTGAAGTGCGCGAAGAAAGTCGTCATCTGATCGACCTGCAAATCGTCGCGTTCCCGCAGGAAGGCATCGAGTCATACCGCAACGGCCGCGAGCTGATGGAAGAAGCGATCCGCATGGGTGCGGACGTGGTCGGCGGGATTCCGCACTTTGAGTACACCCGCGATCAGGGTGTGAGTTCGGTGAAGTTTCTGATGGACCTGGCCGAGCGCACCGGTTGCCTGGTCGACGTGCATTGCGACGAAACCGACGACCCGCATTCGCGCTTCCTTGAAGTGCTTGCCGAAGAGGCACGCAGCCGCGACATGGGCGCCCTCGTCACCGCCAGCCACACCACGGCAATGGGCTCTTACGACAACGCCTACTGCGCCAAACTGTTCCGCCTGCTTGGCCACTCCGGGATCAGTTTTGTCTCCTGCCCGACCGAAAGCATTCACCTGCAAGGACGCTTCGACAACTTCCCGAAACGCCGGGGCGTGACCCGGGTGAACGAGTTGCTGGAAGCCGGGATGAACGTGTGTTTTGGCCAGGATTCAATCGTCGATCCGTGGTATCCGCTGGGCAACGGCAATATCCTGCGCGTGCTGGAAGCCGGGCTGCACATCTGCCACATGCTCGGTTACCGCAACCTGCAAAGTGCGCTGGATCTGGTGACCGACAACAGCGCCAAAGCCATGCACTTGGGCGAGCGTTATGGCCTGGAACAGGGGCGCCCGGCGAACCTGCTGATTCTGTCGGCGGACAGCGATTACGAGGTTATTCGCAGTCAGGGCTTGCCGCTGTATTCGATTCGCGGCGGCGAGGTGTTGATGAAGCGGCAGATGCCGGTGGTGGAGTTCGTCTAAGGGTGTCGTGTACGGGCATTTGCAGCTAGCCACGGCCTCGACCCGCGCCTGCGTGAAGCGGTGTAATTCGCTGCGATCGTAGCCTCGGGCATGGTTGGCCCACCGCTGAGCGTACACCTCAAAACCGGCTTGGCCTCGGGACTGGCGCCCGGTGAAACGCCAGTTGAGGCACGCCCGAAGCTTGTCGTTGCTGGCGACGTCGGCGCACTCGGTGATTATTGAGTGTTTTGAGGCGTTGCCCACTCCGCAGGCGTTGCTGCGGCTGGTTGTCGAGGGTGATCAGGTGGTGAGCGTGACGTTGTTCAAGGCTCATTGACGGTATCGCAAACCTTCGGCAGCGCTAGAGGATCGGTTGGGCCGTACCGAACAGACTGAGGCGCAGCAATTCTCCATTTGCTTCTTCGAGCAGGATAGGCGCCGTGCCGCCGGGCATGACGACGTGTACTTCACCTGCCTCGACCCATCCGACCCGCCACGCCGCTGAGGCCACTGCGCTGGCGCTGGTGCCTGAGGAGGCCGTCGGCCCTTCGCCGCGTTCGAACACCCGGGCGACGATACGTCGTGCGGACTCGCGCGCGGCCCATTGCAGATTGATGCCCGCCGGACAGGGCTGCCCTGAGCCGGTGGGCATGGCATAAGCGATTCGCGTCAGGCCTTCGTTCAGTGGCGATGCGCGCATCTGTTCGTTACTGGGCAGCGCGGCAACTTCTGTCAGCAACGTCACGCAGTGCGGATTGCCGATACGCACGAACTGGCTGTGGCTCCACGAGGGATCGAGTTGTGCCAGGGATTGAATATGGCTTGTTCCACAGCCGTTGAATTCGCGGCTTTCTGCGTTCTGTGCACCGACCGCGGACGGGCCGAATTCGGGTTGGCCGAGATCCAGCCAGAATCCTCTCACGCCTTCGACTTCGGCCGGTTTCACAGAGGTCTCAACCGCGCTCCCTTTGTCATGATGCACGCGCAACAGAGCGCCCTGCTCGGGCAGTACACCTTGCTCGGTCAGGGCTTGCGAGAAGATCGTCAGGCCATTGCCACTGCGCTCGGCGAGGGTACCGTCGGTGTTGATGATCAGCACGTCAAATGGCGGCGACGTCTGGAACGGACCCACGAGCAGACCGTCGCTGCGGTGGGATTTGCTGTCTGCTGGCCGCTGACCTTCGGGCCATTCGCAGCAGAGAGCGACGGCGTGATGACTCCAGGTCTGGCGTGATGACGCACATTCGCCAGCGCTGGTCGGCAAGTCGATTCCCGCCATGCGTAGCGCCTCGGGAGAGATCACTCCGTAGATGTTGCCCCGCGCATCGTAGAACTGCGTCATCACTTTTGTGTCCCTGCTGCCAAAGTAGTCCACTGTAAACCGCAACCACCTGTAGGAGTGAGCCCGCTCGCGATAGCGGTGTGCCAGGCAAAAAAATGTCGACTGATCCACCGCTATCGCGAGCAGGCTCACTCCCACAGGTTAGGATGTCGACTGCACGTCCCCGGAACACCTGCGATCGAACCTCGACGCTCAATCACTGTCCTTCGGGGACGCGACGTTTTTCGCCAAGGATCGATATGACCAGCCTCAACCCCCAAGACACTTTCGTCCCCGGACGCCTGCAACAGATGTCCACGCGCATCGCTTTCTTCATCGCCGGGCTCGGCATTGCCGCATGGGCGCCACTGGTGCCGTACGCCAAGACTAGGGCCGGGCTTGATGAGGGCACGCTGGGATTGTTGCTGTTATGCCTGGGCGTCGGTTCGATTCTGGCGATGCCAATGGCGGGGATTCTGGCAACGCGATTCGGCTGCCGCAGAGTGGCAACTGGCGGCACGCTGTTGATCTGCGCGGCATTGCCGTTGCTGGCGACGGTGTCGTCGATTCCGGCGCTGATCGCCACGCTGTTCATGTTCGGCGCCGGCCTCGGCACGGTGGATTCGACGGTAAACCTGCAAGCGGTGATCGTCGAGCGTGCGAGCGGCAAGAACATGATGTCGGGTTTCCACGGTCTGTTCAGCCTTGGCGGCATCGTCGGCGCGGCGGGCGTCAGCGCCCTGCTCGGCCTCGGCCTTTCGCCGTTGGGCGCGATGCTGGTGGTGGTGGCGGTGTTGATCGCCGCTTTGTTCAAGTGTGTACCGCACATGTTGCCCTACGGCAGCGAAAGCTCCGGGCCTGCATTCGCCATCCCCCACGGCATCGTGCTGTTTATCGGCGGGATGTGCTTCATCGTATTCCTCACCGAAGGTGCGGCGCTGGACTGGAGTGCGGTGTTCCTGGCGCAAGAGCGCGGGATCGACACGGCGTATGCGGGGCTGGGTTACGCGGCGTTCGCTCTGACCATGACCGCCGGACGCTTGATGGGTGACCGGATTGTTCGGATTGTCGGGGCGACGCGGATCATTTTGTTTGGTGGCCTGTTGGCGGCGGCAGGCTTGTTTCTGGCAACGTTCGCCCCGAGCTGGGAGGCTGCACTGGTCGGTTATGCGTTGGTCGGTGCCGGTTGCTCGAATATCGTGCCGGTGTTGTACACGGCGGTGGGCAAACAAACCGTGATGCCGGAAAGTATTGCGGTGCCGGCGATTACTACGTTGGGTTATGCGGGGATTCTGGCGGGGCCGGCGGTGATTGGTTTTGTTGCTCATGCCAGCAGTTTGAGTTTTGCTTTCGGGTTGATGGCGGTGTTGCTGGTGGCGGTGGCCATTGGTGGGAAGGTGTTGAAAGTCTGAACTTAGTGCATCTGCCAGATTGTTGTTTGGGGGTTTGGGTTGGGGTTGGGGGCATATCCGTTGCTGCGGGTGTTGCTGATTAGGGTTCCGCCCTTACGGCGGGTCACCTTTTCCAAACGCCGAAAAGGTAACCCAAAAGGCTTTACCCTGACGTACGGCACTTCGCTGAGGCTCAGTGTTCCCTCGCTACGGTGTCCATCCGGGGGCATCGCCTACGGTTTGCTTCGCTGCACCTCCTCTCGATGTGTGCGGCTTCGCCGCACGGCGCTGCGCGCCTACCCCCCGGATGAACACCTACGCTCGGCCTGCCGATGGGCTGAAGAGCAAGATCAAAAGCCAAAGCCAAAGCCAAAGCCAAAGCCAAAGCCAAAGCCAAAGCCAAAGCAGATCAAAAGATCGTCCGATCGCGGCCCGAGCCTTCGGCAGCTCCTACAAGGAATGAGTACACCCGCGAGAGCTTGGTGGGCTATCAGGCCGCCATCGCTGGCAAGCCAGCTCCCACAAGAAAACGAGTACACCCCGCACGCGGCGCATGCCGCCCCACTCAACACAATGAGCGCAAGCTCGAGTACCGCTCTTGATCTGAAGGCCCGTCGGCAGGCTGAGTGGAGGGATTGATCCGGGGGTGGGAGCGCAGCGACCGTTTGGCGCAGCCAAACACATCGAGAGGAGGTGCAGCGAAGCAAACCGGAGGCGATGCCCCCGGATCAATCCCGCAGCGAAGGAACCCGAGCCACAGCGAGGGCCGTACGTCAGGGCACAGACCTTTGGTTACTTTGGGGCGTTTGCCAAAGTGACCCGCCGTAAGGGCGGAACCCTAATAAGCCATCACCCCAAAAACGGATATTCACCCAATCAACCAATCAATCAAAACCCCACACTGGCCTGCACAAAAAACGTCCGCGGCGCCCCCACATACATCCCCGAATTGTTATCACTGGAACGCGTAAAGTACTGCTTATCGAAGACGTTCTTCACCCCCGCCCCCAACTTCAGATTCGACACCTGAGGCCCAAAGTCATACCCCCCGCGCACGTTCCAGGTCACATAACCCGGAATATCGCCGTACTGCCCATCCGCCGTACCGTCAGTAATGTAATTGCCATTGAAACTGCCATCAGCATTCACCCCGGTACCCGGCGAGCGCTGCTTGGACTGAGCAAAACCATCAATGTTGTAGGTCCAGCGATTGACGTCATACCGCAACCCCACCGTCGCCACCTGACGCGAATAAAACGGCAGATCACGCCCCTTGAACCCCGGAATCTCCCCTTCATACGTCGCACGGGTATAGGTAAAACCGGCATTCGCGGTCAAGCCATCAAGGCGCGGATCGAGCGCTGCCATGTCGTAATGCACCGACGCTTCAATCCCCTGGTGCTTGGTCGCACCAAGATTGGTCCAGCCTACATCATTGCTGATGTATTGCAGTTCATCGTCGAAGTCGATGTAGAACAGCGTCACTTCCCCGCCCCACACGTCATCGTTGTAGCGCGTACCGATCTCGTAAGTCTTGGCCTTTTCCGGCTCCAGACCGTTGGCGGTGTTGTCACCGGAACCACCCTGACCGAGCTGGAAATATTGCAGGCTGCCGAACGACGTCTCGTAGTTGGCGAACAGCTTCCACGCATCCGACAAGTGATACATCACGCTCAGCGCCGGCAGCGGTTCGTTGCTCTCGATGCTGCGGTTTTTCTCCGGCACCGGTCTGCCGGCAGTGTCGAGCACGGCGCGGTCGTGCCAGTCGGTGCTGATGTGTTCGAATCGAATACCCGGCGTAATCGTCCAATTGCCGACGTCGATTTTGTTGTCGACATACACAGAGTTGGCTTCCGTGCCGCCGGTGCGATCCTGAAACACATGGCCGTCGGAGGTCGGCGTAACCACCGGCTGATTGTTGACCAGCGCCAGACGGCTCGACTGCTCGTGCATCGCCTCTTTCAAATAGCGGTAACCGACGCTGACTTCCTGAGTCGTCGGGCCAACGTCAAACACGCGCGACACACGCGGCTCGATGCCCAAGGTGTAGTAGGAACGCGGATACGAACTGAGGGTTTTCTGGTCGCGGGCGGCGATGGTGCTGCCACGGAAGCTGTCGGTGTAATAGGTCAGCACTTCGGCCTGGGTACGCTCATCGATCTGGCGAATCCACTTGAACGACACGTCTTTGCGCCGACCGGTGAAGTTGTCGTAGTCGCGCACCGAATCGTAGGGTTTGTCGTCGTACTGCTTCTGCGTCAGGCCACCGGGCATGTCGGCGCTGGCGTCGTAGTAGTGGAAGTTGAGGCTGAAATCGTCCTGATCGGTCGGCGCCCAGTGCGTCTTGAGCAGCACGTCGTCGATGTCGTTGCCGTTATTGCGCTCGCGGTAGCCGTGGCCGTTGACGCCCGAGTAGAGCAACGCTACACCCATGCCGTTATCGGCGGTGCCGCCGAGGAACGCGGTGTCGATGTGTTTCCAGCCGCCGTACTGTGTGGTTTCCAGGGTGGTGCCGATTTCACCGGTGGTTTTTTCCGGGATCGCGCGGGTGACGAAGTTGATCACCCCGCCGACGTTCTGCGGCCCATAACGCACAGAACCGGCGCCACGGACCACGTCGATGCTGTCGAGGTTGCCCGCAGAAATCGGCGCCATCGACAGTTGCGGCTGACCATACGGCGCGAACGCTGCCGGTACGCCATCGATCAGCACGGTGGAGCGCGGTGACAGACGCGACGTCAGGCCGCGCACGCCGACGTTCAGCGCGATGTCGCTGCCGCCGGTACCGTTGGAGTCCTGCACCTGCACGCCCGGCACACGCTTGAGGACGTCGCTGACGTTCATTGCGCCCTGCTCGACCATCGCTTCGCGGCGGATCACCGTGCGCGCACCGGGATGGTTCTGCACCACGGCGGCGTCGGCATCACCGAGCCAGTCGCCGACCACTTTGATGTCGGTCACGCCGAGCTCCAGCGGGCCGTTGGTGGCGGCGGAAGTCGCGGTGGGCGACAGGGTCACCGAACCTTCGTTGATCTGATAATCCAGACCGCTGCCCTGCAGCAATTGGCGCAGCGCCTGCTCCGGCGAGATATCACCATCGA
Organism: Pseudomonas sp. LBUM1652; assembly: GCF_059716105.1. Classification (NCBI taxonomy): domain Bacteria; kingdom Pseudomonadati; phylum Pseudomonadota; class Gammaproteobacteria; order Pseudomonadales; family Pseudomonadaceae; genus Pseudomonas; species Pseudomonas sp. LBUM1652. Next base: position 4,188,690 of record NZ_CP166804.1, read on the forward strand.
CCGCCGGAGCCTGTTTGCCGGCGACCAGCTCCGGGCTGAAAAACACTTGCAGCGAAGTTTGCTGCCCAAGTTCACTCAAGGACTGACCCAGCGGCTGGGCGCGAATATGAATGGCGTCGGCCGCGAATGCCAAAGGCACGGCAGCGTTGACCGCCAGCGCGAGGGCCAGCGGCAACCAAGGAGATTTCTTGTTGTTGGCAGGGATGGTTTTCACGTCGAACGTAGTCCTGTGGATCGCAAGAGTGTGCGGCTGTTAATGCAAACCAGTTGCAGTTGAACAGGAAGACGATGAACTCGAAAAAAACCTGAATGCTATTTTGAAATTATTTCCTGACTGCCATCGGCGAGGGTGCGAACGGCCACCGGCAGGATGCTCGGCAAGGCTTTGAGCAAGGCGTCGGTGTTGTCGGATTTGAACACGCTGGTCAGCCGCAGACTGGCTACGGCCGGGTTGGCGACCGTCAGCGGCTTGTCGCGATAACGCGACACTTCAGCAGCAACCTCACTGAGGCTGGCGTTGTTGAACACCAGTTTGCCGCTGCGCCACGCCGTCAGTTCCGCCGGGTTGACCGCATAGGCCGCCGCGACTGTGCCTTGACCATCGACATAAGTGGCCAAGCCTGCGGTCAGGTTGATGAACTCGTTTTCGGGCGCATCATGCCCCTGCACTTTCACCGTGCCCTGCTCCACCGCGACACGGGTCTGCGACACATCACGGCGCACATCGAAACGAGTGCCAGTGACCGTCACCTTGCCACTACCGGCCTCGACCACGAACGGCCGGGCGCTGTCGTGCTCAACACTGAACATCGCTTCGCCTTCGCTCAACTCAATAACGCGGCGGTCCTTTTCATAGCGCACCTGCAAGCGGCTGCGACTGTTGAGGTCGATCACCGAGCCGTCCGGCAAAGCCACATGTTTGCGTTCGCCGAGGGCGGTAGAAAACTCGGCGCTGTAACCCCCCGGGTGATTCAAACCGCTGAACAGCCCGAGTCCAAGCGCCACCGCCAGCACACTGGCAGCCACCGCATAACGCAGCAACGGGCGCCGTTCGCGGCGCGCAGGCGTGGTTTCAACAAGGGCTTTGAGACGTGGCGCGGGCAGCAGATCCGCCGCCGTCCACAAACCCTGCAGCAACTGAAATTCGTCACGGTGCTGCGGATGTTCGTTCAGCCAGGCGTCAAAGCGCTGCTGCTCGTCGGCACTGATGGCCGGCTCCTGCAAACGTACAAACCAGCGAGCCGCGTCATCGCGCACCGTCGTTTGCCCGCACGCGCAATCACAAGAATCCATCATGGAATGTCCTGTTGGGGTGGGGATGAAAAGCGGCGGCCGCTCATGACTGCAGCCCGTCGAGGCGATCACGCAGGTGCCGCAGGGTGCGGATCATATACTTTTCGACCATGTTCTTGGACAGGCCCAGACGTTCGGCGATTTCCGCCTGGGTCAACCCTTCGATCTTTTGCCAGACAAAAATCTTGCGGCAATTGACCGGCAACTCGGTGAGCGCCCGTTCGATGGAGTCGGCCAACTGGATCGCATGCATGTAATGCTCCGGGTCGCCGGACGACGACACACTGTGATCGATCGCCTCTGACTCCATGGCGCCGCGCCGATCCTCACGCCGATACCCATCCACGGCGATGTTGCGCGCGGTTTGATGCAGATACGCCCGGGGTTGCTGCACCGCCGCCGAATCGGACTCAAGCACCCGCACAAAGGTGTCGTGCGCCAGATCCTCGGCCTGCGCGCGATTGCGCAAGCGGCGGGTCCAGGTGCCGATCAACTCTTCGTAATGCTCGAAAAAGCCGGGTCTGCGGGGACGCATGGGGGTATGGGCGGCGTGCTGAGGAAAGGGGCGTGAATAGTAATGCTTCCTATTAAGCCGAAGCAATGAATTCTAAGGATCCGGAGACTGATGGGCGACCTAAGGAAATGTCGCGTTGGCTTGCAGGTCAGTCAAAAGCTCTTCAAGCGTAAACATATTATCGAGCCCATAAGATCTCATTCGTGGCTCTCCCCACTGAGTATCCACCGAAATGTCCCGCCTCCATTTGGGTTTTACTGTCAAAAAAGCAGATTTGAAGCCACTCCCCAGAGCATTCAATTGAATAATTGAACCCCACCCGAAAAAAACCTTGGTCAGCGCCTTGCGACGTGTTGAGGCTGACCGTCACAGTGCGACACTGGTGGGAATCGTAATGAACGACTCCTTCTTTATCCGGCAACCAGACTTTCACATTTTCTGTTGAGTCAGACGAGCTATACCCTTCGAAATATCTCACCATCAGCGCCGCACGGTTACCCAGCAACGCGTCATCTCCCGATAAACAGGAGGCCTCCACAGCAACAAATTTTGCAGGGTGGGTATCTCGTAAAAAATGAAAGCGTTGGCGTAATGCTTTACTTTGAATAATCCCGATTAACCACTCTCTGCGCAGTTCTACGGCGAAATGGCGAATTTTTACCAGCCCTGGATTTTGCAAGTGAGCCGATCGACCTTGGGTCAATTCAAATGAAACAGCGATCGCAAAATCAAGCGCCGAAGGGACCGGACGGTCGGCCTTGAAGGTGTTGACCATCAGACGCTTTAACGCGCGCGAATCCGCTAAATGAAGCAGTAGATCTGAGTCCATGTCAGCATTTTTTCCCGCGGCTTTAACACTCCCTCGCCAAAGCATTGTCATTAACAAGTCTCCAAGCTTCTTTATCCAAACGGGCTTGAGCAACATCCCGCCGACCGAGGCAAGAACCTTGAACAGCAACGGATCCAATGACCACCTCCAAAAAATATCCAACATCCTGTTTCATCAAGGTTAAACGGTTACCCCCATAATTTCCTGTTCTTGCCGCTTTTATTGCCTTCGGCCAAAACTCACAAATCCTTTAGTTAATAGAGATATTTTCCGCATCTGGGTTAAGAGCCGAAGTACCGCAACGCGCTCAGTCATGCTGTAGCGTCAGGTTGACGCAGCTTCTGTGTTTGCGAAGATGATTGAGGTCTAACGCCTGGCGTAAAACCAAAGTGGGAGCGAGCCTGCTCGCGAAAGCGGCGCTCCAGTCACAACGTTCGGTGACTGACACGACGCCTTCGCGAGCAGGCCCGCTCCCACAGTTTTACGGTGTTGGATCAGCCTTTTTCGTCGATCCCGGCTTGCAGTGGCTGGCCGTCCAAGTGGCCGCTCAGGGTGACCGGGCCGACTTTCAGGTTGCCGTCTTCAAAGGAAACCTTCGCTGCGTTTTCCTCCTTCTTCTGCGGCAGATCCAACCCGGCTTTTACCCCGTAATCGAGGTTGCTCAGGTCAGTGCTGCTGACCTTCGAACCACCCAGATCAACTTTCCCTTCACTCGCCGAGATCCGCGCGCCGGTTAGTTGTGTGGCGCCGTCAACATTCAAGCTCACACCTTGGCTGCCACTGATGCCGGAAGCCTGGGTCACGCTGTCCTTGTGCGCGTATTCGCCCTGCGCTTTCAGCGTTGGCTTGTAGTCAGTACCCGCGAGTTTTTCCTTGTCGCTTGGCGGATTCTTTTTCGCGGTCAGGGCAAGATCGACATCAACTTTGGCTTGAGTCTTTGAGTCCTGACGACTCTCGACTGTCAGATCACCCGCGACCTTGCCGCTGACGGACTTCGCATCAATCCGCGCACCCGCCAGTTCTGCATCACCCGCGCTGTTCAGCAGCACCGTGTCAGCCTTGATCTGGCTGTTCTGCTGCGAGGTGCCTTGCAGGTAATCCACGCCCACTTTGGCGCCGGCATTGAAGCCGTGATCGCTGCTGACCTTTTCATCGGCGGCCGTAGGCGTTTTGCTGCTCAGGTTGCCGCCGGCATTCAGTGCGACGTTCCAGTTGTTACGGCTTTCAGTGGACTGCGCCGACTCCTGCACATAACCGCCCTTCTGCGCATCGATGCTGACGTTTGGCGCGCTGACCTGCGTGCCTTGCAGATGCACCGCATCGCCGCTCAGGGCGATACCGCTCTGGCTGTTGAGTTGGCCACCGGTCAGGGTCTGCGAGCTCTCGTTGACCCGACCAATGTTGAAGTTACCGCTGAGATTGCCACCCTGATCGCGGCTCTTCTCGCTGCTGGTTTTGCTGCCACCGCCCTTCAAACCACCGCCGAGATTGCTGCCGGTAGCGCTGTGGGTGTCGGCGGCCGCTTGCAGATCGAGCTTGCCGTCAGCCTTCAGATCGATGGCGCCCGCGCTGTCGATTTTCGTGCCTTGCTGGACCTGATCGCCGCCGCTGCTCAGTTGCACGCCGGTGCCACTGATGCTCGCCACATGGGCCTGCGTGTCAGAGGTCTGCTTGCCGCTGTGATCGAGTTGGAACCCGGCGCCGAGGTCAACGTTGGTGCCATCGGTGCCCGGCAAGGTGCCGACCGTCAGCGAACCATTACCGCGCAGGCTGGTGCCGCTGCTGCTCTGGCGGTCGGTCGCCTGATTGAGCGCGAGATTGCCGCCGGTCTTGATGCTCACGTTGCCCTGCCCGCCGTCGATACGGCTGCCTTCGAACTGGGCATCGCCTGCGGTTTTGATGTTCACACCCTGGCTGCCGGCATAACCGCCGACCACGGCGGTGGAGCTGTTCTTGGTCGATTGGCTGCTGCCGCCCGCGCCGCTGCCGGCGACATTCACGTCCTCACCGGTTTTGGTGTAGACGCGCACATCAACCTTGGCATCTACCGCGTTATCCGTACTGCTGTGGGTGTTGCTCGCGGCATCGGCGACCAGTTTGTCGGCGCTGATGTTCACTTTGCCGGCGCCGGCGCTGTACTGGGTGCCTCGGTCTTGCAGCGTGCCAGCGACTTTCACGTCGACGTTACCAGCGTCGAAGCTGCTGACTACAGCGTTGCTGCTTTGCTCGGTTTTATTGGCGCTGCCGTGACCGACCGCGACATCAATGCCGACATTCGGCTGGCCGAGATTGGCCAGCGCATCCTTGTCCGGCACCTTGCCGTTCAGCACATCCTTGACCGCACCGGCTATTGGCCGGGCGATGTCTTTGTACTCGACGTTGGCGCCGATATCCGCCGACCAATTGCTCTCGGTGTGGGTGCTGCTTTCGTTATTGCTGGCCGCGCGGTTGTCGACTTCGTTGGCCGCGATGTTCAGACCATTACCGGCCTTCACCTGAGCACCTTCGGTGGCGAGCTTGTCGGCATTGATCGTCAAACCGCCGCTGCTCTGCACGCTGCTGGTTTGCGCAGTGGTTTTGCTCGTGGTGTCTTGCGACGTGCTGTGGGCGAAATCGACGCCATTGCCGGCGCGGTCGAGGCCGCCGGTGTAGTAGAAACCGCCGCCGGTGCTGCTCTTGTCGGTGGAGGTTTTGTGGCTGTCTTCTTCGGCCAGCAACGACACGTTTTGGCCGCTCAGGCGGGTATCGCCTGCAGTGGATTTCACCTCGCTGCCCTTGATCGTCAGGTCGCCGCCAGCCTTCACCTGCACGCTGCCGCCGCTAAGGCTGGAACCTTGCTGGGTGACGTCGTTGCTGGTCACCGTTTGCTGCTTGTCTTCGTAATGAATCCCGGCGCGATACTGCTCCGGCGTTTGCTCTTTCGCATAAGCGTCGAAGCCACGGGTTTCAGTGGTGGTGCTGCTGTCGTGAGTGTTCTGCGCGGAATGCACATTCACATCCCCCGCCGCGTCCGCCGTCAGCGCGCCGCCCGCCTTCACCGTCGAACCAACGACTTCGATGTCCTTGGCACTCTTGAGCTTGAGGTTGCTGTCGGACACCAGTTCGCTGCGTACCGTGGTGCTGTCCTTGGCGTTCTGGCGCGACTCGTTTTTGGTGATGCCGAAGAACTTGCTGTCCTTGTCGTGATTGTTGCTATGCGAGGTGTCTTGGACGCCGTCGATAATCAGCGAACCCTTGTCACTGATCACGCTCGCGTCGGTGCCGCCACGCACCTGACTGCCGCTGATACGCACGTCGTCAGCCTTGACGACCAGCTTGCCGGCGGCGTTGATTTTGCTGCCCTGATGCTGGCTCTGGCCCTTGTCGGCATCGCCGGTCTTGCCGAAGAAGCCACCGCCGACCAGATCGCCGGAGTAGCTATTGTCGCTGCTGCGATTGCTGCGTGTAGCGGTAGCGATTTCCACTTGTTTGCCGGCCAGTTCCAGGTCGCCCGTGCTGTCCAGTTCGGCGCCTTCGGAGCGCAAGAATGCAGCGGTTTGCAGGGCGATGTTGCCAGCCTTCAACTGGGTGGTGACGCTGCGTTGCTCTTCGCTACTGGTGTTCCAATTGGCTTTCCACAGGTGCTTGCGGTGGTTGCCCTGATCAGTCTGGATGTGGCTTTCGGTGGCCGCAGTCAGGCGCAGATCGCCGCCGCTTTTCACATCCAGATTCTTCGCCGCTTCGACCTTGGCCGCGTTCAGTTCGGTGTCTTTGCCGGAGGACAGTTTCACGTCACGGCTGGCAACGATTTGGCTGCCGTGCTGACGCGCTTCGCTGTCGGTCTGGGTGCGGTCGTAGGTTTCCCAGGTGATGCCGATGGTGCTGTTGTTCCAGTTTTCGCGCTTTTCCTGGAGTTTGCGGCTTTCCACGGTGCTCAGGGTCAGGTTGCGTTTGGCGTCGACAGTCACATCACGGCCGCTGACATCGGTCGCGGCCAGGGTCAGGTCTTTACCACTGTGCAGGCCGACATCGCCCTGACTGCTGCGAATACCCGCGCGGGTCACATCGAGGCTGTTGGTCACGGCCTCACCGCTGACACTGAGGTCACCGGCCGAACGAATCTGCACCCCGTCACGCCCGGCCACTTGCACCGCGCCGACCCGCACGCCGGCACCTTCGGCAGTGCTGACGATGTTGATGCGACCGGCCTGCATCGCGCCGAACAGGCTGGCGTCGATGCGCTGATCAGCGGTGCTGCCTGCCGGGTCCACGGTTTTCACCTGGCCGCTGGCGTAATCCACCTGATTGCGTCCGACCGTGAGGTTGAGTTGATCACGGGCAGTGAGCGCGCCCTGACTGTCGATACGCGGGGCGATCAGGTTGATCGAGCCCTCGGCGTTACGCAGGCCGCCGCTCTGAATCTGCAACTGACCGCTGGCGTCGCGGGTGTTGAGCGATTGCAGTTTGCCGTCGTTCAATTCAGGGCGACCAACCACCAGATTGGCGTTCGGCGTGTTGATGAAACTGCCGCCGTTGACCGAGATGCCGTTGGGGTTGGCCAGCACGTAATCGGCGGCGCGACCGAAGATTTCCTGCGCGCCGTTGATCGCCGACGGGTTGCGACTGATCACTTCGTTGAGGATCACGCTCGCGGCTTGCCCTTGCAATTGCGGGTTGGCCGCCAGTTGCCCGGCGAGCTGCGATTGTCCGGCCTGCAAGGCGTTGTTCAGCACAAGTCCCTGACGGTCGACGTTGTAGTCGAGGAACTGGTTATGCGACAGGCCCGAACCGTTGGGCGCGACGATGTTGACGATGGGCACACCGCCCTGGGTTTGCAGTTGCGCGGTACCGCCGGGGCCCGGTGCGACGACGACACCACCGGCAAGAGCGCTGGGCAGGTGCACGGCGAAGAACAGGCTGGCGATTGCCCAGCGCAATTTGCCCCGTGGGGAAAGATGAAATGCAAAGGTGTGTGCTGGCATAAAAACGTCTCCATGTGAGTACGGCATCACGTCGCGCGATTTTTCCTGGCCGTGGCTGTCGCGCTCAGATCCGACGGCTGTTTGTTCACTGCATTCTTTGTTTATGTAGCGTTCATATCTGTAAGCCGACCCGCATCAGCCAGGTCTGCGGCTCATGCTGCAGACCGTTGGGCGTGTTGAGGGCGCGTTGGTAATCGACGTCCACTTGCAGGTTTTTCCAGCCCAGATTCAGGCCGACACTGGCGCCGCTCAGGCGTTGGCCCTGGGCACCGTGATCGGCCTTGATCCAGCCGTGGTCGAGACCGACGCGCGGGGTGATCTGCATCGGCCATTCATTGCGCAGCGGCAGGCGCAAGGTGTTGCGCCAGATCGCGCCGCTGGCACCGGACGCACTGCTGACCCGATAACCGCGCACCGCCGAATCGTCGGTGCCGAGCAGTTGTTCGATGGCCGGCAACGGATCGGGGCTGTACTGCAAATTGAGCTGGCTCTGCCACTGCCAGGCTTGCGCGCCGAGCTGACCGTTGCGCCATTGGCTAAGGCCGGCGCGGTACTTGTGGAATTGCGCCTTGGGCAGGTTTTTGACTGGATGCTGCGAGTCGTCATCGGCGCCAAACCAACGCAGGCCCTGGGCGTAATTGACATCGAGGTTCCACACCGCGCGGTCGAGCCAGAACAGATTGAGTCCGGCTTCGGCCACGGTCAGGGTCGGGCTCTGAATCCCCAGGCGCACGTGTTCCAGATAGCTGTCGACGTCCTTGTGCGCCAGTTGCAGGTTGGCGCTGAGCTGGCGGCTCTGGTCGCGCCACAGCACGCGGTCGGCGCGCAGGCTCACTTGATCGGTGATGCCGGTGCTGTGAAAAGTGGTGCTGGGCAATTTAAACGGTGCGCGATATTCGGCGTGGCTGGCGAATGCGCTGTAAGTCCAGTAGCCGTGCGGAATCGCGTAATACAGGCTGGCGTTGCGGTTATAGCGATCGCCCTGATTGAGCGTGTCGCTGGCACTGAGACTTAACAGGTCGTTGAGCTCCAGCGGGCTGTCGAGACTCAGGCTGAGCGTGTCGCGGTCGCGCCCGGTGCTGGCACTGCCGAGGTTGTCGATTCCCGCATTCAAGGCCCAGCGTGACTGCCCGGAGGTGCGCGAACGCAGGATGATCCGCGAGGCGCCGGGCTGGCTGCCGGGGGCGATATCGGCGGTCAGGTCAACAGAGCGCAAGCGGTTCAATTGATCCAGACCTTGCTCCAGGTCACGCAGGTTCAGCGGCCCACCGAGCATCCCCGGGAAGGCGCCGCCGAGGGAAACCGGCAGGCTCTGATCGGCCAGTTCGATGGACTCGATATAGCCTTCGTCGACCATGACGTCGAGCGACTGCCCCGCCGCCGGTGCGCTGCTCAGGTACGGGCGGCTGGCGATGTAGCCCTTCTCGACATAGATCGCGGTGATGGTCGCCAGCAGATGATTGATCTGGCCGACGCCCATGCACGGTGCCAGCAGCGGTTTGATCCGTGCGTTGAGTTTGTCGCTGTCGATCAATGTCACGCCGCCGATGCGCGTGCCGCTTAACGGCCAGCAACGCTCATCGGGGGTTACGGTCTGGGGAATCGCCGGAGTGACCGCTGCCGGGCCGAACGCGCCGCGCTCCAGTTGGCGCTTTCTTTGCTCAAGCTGAAGTTGTTGCAGATCGCGCTGTTGCTGTTGCTGCTGGCGCAGCACTTCCTGGCCCGGCGCGACAGGTTCGGCCGCTTCAAGCGATGAGGCACACACACTCAACACAAAGGCCGACAACAGCGGGCAACGCGTGGCACAACGACGAAACACAGCTTGAAGCGAATACGGCACGCAACATCCTTGCAATCATCAAATGGCGTAATGCCACACTATCAATGATCGTGATAGTCGGAGCCCTCCTACACAAATGCAAGACGCTTCCTACAGCGCTTACATTTCTTAAACAATTGATTTGCCAGACATCAGGGTTTCCCCTAGCGCCCGTCTGGAACCCGCATATATCCCTTGGAGGAACAACTGACGATCGGTCGAAGATTTCAATTGCCACCAAATATTACCTACGTCATATTACGACCGTAATAACGACCCGTTTCCGCAGGTATCCCTCCATGACCAGCATGCCCCCCCTCGAACCCGCCCTCGTCACCCCGGTCAGCGCCAGGCCTCCCCTGCTTAAACGTCTGTTGATTCCCTGTGCCGGTTTGATCGCGCTGGTGTTCGCCTGTTTGTATGCCGTGCACTGGTGGGGCACGGGACGTTTTCTCGAGGAAACCGACGATGCCTATATCGGTGGCAACGTCACGGTGATCGGGCCAAAGGTCGCCGGATACATCGAAGAAGTGCTGGTCAGCGACAACCAACCGGTTAAGGCGGGTGACGTGCTGATCCGCCTCGATGCGCGCGATTACCGCGCCAACCTGGCCAAAGCCGAAGGCGCGGTGGCGGCCGAACAAGCGCTTTTGGCCAACCTCGACGCCACCGAGCAACTGCAACACGCGGTGATCGGTCAGGCCCGTGCCCGCATTGATGCAGCGGGTGCCGAAACCGCGCGCTCGCGGGATGACAACGCGCGCTACAAACGTCTGGTGACCACCAATGCCGTCTCGGTGGAAAGCGCCCAGCGCGCCGACGCCACCTTCAAAACCGCCCAGGCCCTGAGTGCCCGCGCGCAAGCCGAACTGCTCGCCGCGCAACGTCAACTGGCGGTGATCGATACGCAGAAACAGCAAGCCCGCGCCGCTCTCCAGCAGGCGCGCGCCGAACGTGATCTGGCGCAACTCAACCTCGGCTACACCGAATTACGCGCCCCGGTCGATGGCGTCATCGGCAACCGCCGCGCGCGGGTCGGCGCCTACGCACAGGCCGGTTCGCAGCAACTGTCAGTGGTCCCGGCGAGCGGCTTGTGGGTCGATGCCAATTTCAAGGAAGACCAATTGGCGCGGATGAAACCCGGCCAACGCGTGAGCATTCGTGCCGACGTGTTATCAGGTCAGCAATTCCACGGACGCCTCGACAGCCTCGCCCCCGCTACCGGTTCGCAATTCAGCGTACTGCCGCCGGAAAACGCCACCGGCAACTTCACCAAAATCGTCCAGCGCGTACCGGTGCGAATTCGGCTCGACCCGGCTGATGGCGTGCTCGGCCATTTGCGTCCGGGCCTGTCAGTGACCGCTGAAGTCGACACCCGCGCGCAACCTGAAAACAGCGCCGTGGCAGCCGCGCCATGAGCACCATCCTCGCCGCCCCGGCGCAACCGTTCAACGCGGCAAACATGGCGACCGCTACCAAAGTCTTCGCCTTCGCGACGATGTGCATCGGCATGTTCATTGCGCTGCTGGATATTCAGATCGTCTCGGCGTCATTGCGCGATATCGGTGGCGGACTGTCCGCCGGCACCGATGAAACCGCGTGGGTGCAGACCAGTTACCTGATCGCCGAAATCATCGTGATCCCGCTGTCGGGCTGGTTATCGCGAGTGTTCTCCACGCGCTGGCTGTTCTGTGCCTCGGCGGTCGGCTTCACCTTCGCCAGCCTGCTCTGCGGCATGGCCTGGAACATCCAGAGCATGATCGCCTTTCGCGCGCTGCAAGGCTTTCTCGGCGGCTCGATGATTCCGCTGGTATTCACCACCGCGTTCTTTTTCTTCACCGGCAAACAGCGGGTGATTGCCGCCGCAACCATCGGCGCGGTCGCTTCACTGGCGCCGACATTGGGGCCGGTGATCGGTGGCTGGATTACCGATATATCGTCGTGGCACTGGCTGTTCTATATCAACCTGGTACCTGGGATTTTTGTTGCGGTGGCGGTGCCGATGCTGGTGAAGATCGATCAACCGGAACTGTCACTGCTTAAAGGCGCGGACTATCTGAGCATGGTGTTTCTGGCGCTGTTTCTCGGCTGCCTGCAATACACCCTCGAGGAGGGCCCGCGCTGGAACTGGTTCAGCGATCAGACGATTCTGACCACCGCGTGGATCAGCGGGTTGGCGGGATTGGCCTTCATCGGCCGCACGTTGCACGTGGCCAATCCGATCGTCGATCTGCGCGCACTCAAGGATCGCAACTTCGCGCTCGGCTGCTTTTTTTCGTTCGTCACCGGGATTGGTCTGTTCGCGACCATTTACCTGACGCCGCTGTTCCTCGGCCGGGTGCGTGGCTATAGCGCGCTGGACATCGGTCTGGCGGTTTTCTCCACCGGGGTGTTCCAGATCATGGCGATTCCGCTGTACGCCTTTCTGGCCAACCGGATGGATTTGCGCTGGATCATGATGATCGGGTTGGGTTTGTTCGCGGTGTCGATGTGGGAGTTCAGCCCGATCACCCACGACTGGGGCGCCGGAGAGTTGATGCTGCCGCAAGCCCTGCGCGGGATTGCCCAGCAACTGGCGGTGCCGCCGGCGGTGACGCTGACCCTCGGCGGGCTGGCGCCGGCGCGGCTCAAACATGCGTCGGGCCTGTTCAACCTGATGCGCAATCTGGGTGGCGCGATTGGCATTGCTGCCTGCGCAACCATTCTCAATGACCGCACCAACCTGCACTTCACACGGCTGGCCGAGCATCTGAACAGCAGCAACGAGGCGATGAATCAGTGGCTGTCCCAGGTCGGCGGCAACCTCGCCACCCTGGGCCAGAGCGGCGACATCGGCGTCACCGCCAGCCTGCGTCAGCTATGGCTGCTGACCTACCGCGAGGCGCAAACGCAAACCTACGGCGACACGTTCCTGATGATCATGGTGTGCTTCGTCATCGCCACCGCCATGGTGCCCTTGATGCGCAAGGTACAACCACCGGCCGCGCCGAGTGCCGATGCACATTGATCTGCGGTGTAACCTCAGGCTTGCGGCGTTTTACGGAAGCCCACCGCCAGACGATTCCAGCTATTGATGGTGCTGATCGCCACAGTCAGGTCGACCATTTCTTTCGGCGTGAACTGCGCGGCGACGACGTCGTAATCCTCGTCCGGGGCGTGGGTCAGGCTCAGTTGGGTCAGCGATTCGGTCCACAGCAGCGCGGCGCGTTCACGGTCGCTGAAGAACGGCGCTTCACGCCATGCGGTCACGGCGAACAGACGACGTGGCGTTTCACCGCCCTCGATCGCATCGGCGGTATGCATGTCGATGCAGAACGCGCAGCCGTTGATTTGCGAGGCGCGCAGCTTGACCAGTTCGATCAGGTTTTTTTCCAGCGGCAGTTTGGAGACGGCAGTTTCCAGGGCGATCATCGCTTTCAGAGCGTCGGGGGAAGCGGTGTAGAAATCGGTACGGGCTTTCATGGTGGATTCCGGGGCGAGTGAATGTGTGGCTACGTTAGTCCCGGTGCGTGGTTAGGCAAATAGCCAATATTCGCGAAGATCAGGAGGCCACTTGATTGACCGCTCGTCACTCTACCGGCACCAAGCGTTCGGCGCGTCAGACCAATATCAGGTAAATCCCCTTTTTGGAGACCTACCATGATGAAGCGCAAATTCACCTCGTTATTGCTCGCCGGCCTGCTGGCCACGGCTTCGGCCGCCAGCTTCGCGGCCAACGATGGCGCTGATGCTACCGGCACCAAATCCGGCGCCACCAGCGGCTCGACCATGCCGCCGGACAACACGCCGGGCGCGCCTTCTGGCGGTAGCGGTGCCAATGGCGCCGGTTCCGGTACCGGCACCAATGGCGGCGCCAGCGGTTCGGGCTCGGGTGCCGGTGGCGGCACGGGTTCGGCCGGCGGCGGGACGGGCGGCGCAGGCGGTGGCACGGGCGGCTGAACGAACAAGAGCCACCCTTGGTGAGAACGCTCCTATGAGCGTTTTCACAATCCTCACTCAATGAAAATCCCTGTGGCAAGCCAGCTCCCACAGGTTTTTGTGCAGGTTGTGGCTTAGCGATCGGAGCGCATGAGTTCCGCTAAACCGTCCTCCGGCGACAGCACCGCCGCCCGGTTGCGCCCGGCATTTTTCGCCTGATACAGCGCCGCATCCGCCCGTTGGATAAACACTTCCGGGCTGTCATTGCCATTGGGAATAAATGAATAACAGCCCAGACTCACGGTGAGATATTCGGTGGGTGATCCACTGTGGGTAATGCGTTTGTCGATCACGCTGCGGCGAATCTGCCCGGCAATCGCCAATGCGCCGTTGATGTCGGTATCGGGCAACAGCACCGCGAACTCCTCGCCCCCGTAGCGCACTGCCAGATCCGACTTGCGCTGGCAGCAGTTCTTCAGCACCTGCGCCACTTGCGTCAGACAATGATCGCCGGCCACGTGGCCATAAGCATCGTTGTAACGCTTGAAAAAATCGATATCGAGCATGATCAGGCTGACCGGGCTGACCTGCCGCGCACCCCGGGCAAACTCGATTTCAAGTGACCGTTCAAACAGTCGCCGGTTGGCCAGTCCGGTGAGGCTGTCGTGGGTGGCGATCTGCTCCAGCGAGCGTTGTGCCTTGCGCAGGTTCTTCTCGATCCGCTCACCGTCGCGCACCTGATGGATGAACACCCAGCCAAACAGCCCAATGCCCAGGATCACCAGCGCCACGATCACGCTGGACTGGAACGCACGTTCATACCAACCCTTGAGAATTGTGTCCCGCGAGGTCGCGGCAGACACCACCAACGGATACGACGCCAGTTGTCGATAGCCGTACAAACGGTTAACGCCGTCGACCACCGAATTGAACATCGCCGTACCGGCCGCGGCGTTGGGCAACAGCTTTTGATAGATCTCGCCCTGGGCCAGTGACGTACCGATCAGCGATTCGTCAAACGGACGACGAGCGAGCAAGGTGCCGTCAGTCAGGCCGAGGAACATGATGCCGTTGTCGTCGAGGCTGAAGCTTTTGAAGAATTGGTCGAAGTACGCCATCTTGATTCCGGCCAGCAACACACCCTGAAAATTGCCGGCGCGGTCATTGACGCGCTTGGAGATCGGGATGATCCACTCGCCATCCTCGCGGTTGCGAATCGCCGGGCCGATGTGCGCCACGGTCGAGGCGTTCTGCTGATGGAACTTGAAGTACTCACGGTCAGCCACGTTGATGTCATGGGGCAGATCGTTGAAAGAGGTAAGCACCCACTGGCCCTGCTGGTCGAACAGGAACATGCCGTGTAACTGACTTAGTTGCTGCACCCGGCGGGCGAAAGTTCTTTGCAGGCGTGGCTTCTGCGCCGCGCCGTAACCATCATCCTGAATCCAGTCGACCAGGCTGGTCATCACCAGATCCGCCGCGAGAAACGTGTCTTCTGCCTGCTGCGCCATCGCCCGGGTCAGGTTGCTCGAGGCCATTTGCGCCACCGCCAGATCCTGACGCCGCGACTGCTCCAGTTGTAGGTACAGCAAACCAAACAGGCACAAGCTCACTGCAACGACAAACAACGCTGCCGCTTTACGCAGCGGCAGGCGTTTAAGCGCGCCGGGGGCCTGTTGCAGATCGTGAATGGGGATAGGCAAAAGCATGTCCTGGGCAGGTACGACAGGGGCGCAAGCCCGAAACCCTTATGTTTTGTGAGCGTAGTTCACACGGATGCAGGGGGCAAACACCCCGCTCTCGCCCAGTTGTATCGGCGCGCGGTGGATTTGGATGATCGCCACAGGTCGATTTATTTTTACGATCGGTTTTGCAGTAGATAAGCAGCGTGGACACGAGGCCCCTGTGGCGAGGGGATTTATCCCCGATGGGTCGCGCAGCGGCCCCAAGAAACCGGACTGCTGCGCAGTCCATCGGGGATAAATCCCCTCACCACAGGTTCAGAGCTCAGTGCTCAGTGCTCTCTGTTCAATGCTCAGCGCTCAGCGCTCAGCGCTCAGCAATTCTGATTCAAATCACCTCAGCGCGACGGCGGCACGCGAATATCCCCCGCCCGGCACTGAGTTTTCACACCCTTGCCACAAGCGCCAGGCTGCAAGTCTTTACCCATGCACACGCGCACCTCGGACAATTCCGGGCCGCTGCAAATCACCGCGATGCCATCCGCTGGAATCCCCGGGTTAGCTTTGCGGAACAAGTCGGCGATTTCTTGCGCCTCAAAGTAATAGGAGGTGCTGAACGGTTGCAGCTCTTGCGGGATTTTTACCGCGCCAACAGCCTTATCCGCCGCATCCAGATAGCCCATCGCGCCGAGACCACTGCACGTGCCATGTTTCGACCATTCGTGATCAAGCAACTTCTTGGTCGGGAACAGCGTCATGCCTTTGTTGCTTTGCGCCGCCGACAACGTGGTCAGTGGCGGGCAGGACTCCGGCCAGCCGCCCTTGGCGTATTGCGGCCACAGACCGTGCAGGACAAAGCCGTAACCTTTGCCCGAACACTGCACGTCATCCTTGTGCGTAAGGCAAAACGTCGGCGACCAGGACAGCGCCAACAGGTAGTAATCGAATACCCCCGCCACCGATTCCGCCTGCACCTTGCCGGACTGGGATTGGCGCGCCGAACTCAGACCGATGCTACCGGCCGTCAGCGCAATCACCGCCAAAATTGTAAACAGCTTTTTCATGTACCCGCTCCTTGGGACGCCTGCGTCCGTGGTTTTCGTTCCTGACCAGACGTGGTCAGGGCTGATTTGGACACGCCAGTGTTGCAAGCGCATGACGCAAGGCAAGGCCGTACCCCGTTGAAAGGTCTACGATTAATAAGCAGCCATCAAATACAGGGAACCGAAATGAGTAAAGCAGACGAACTCGCCGCGAAGCTCAAGCAAACCCGGCACAACCACGCGGCCGACATCACCTGCGCGGAACTGGAGATCGATTGCTGGCCCGCGCAGGTCTACGACCTGTACCACCGCATCGAGGCGTGGCTGCAACCGGTGACCGAAGTCGGCCTGAAGATTCGGCGCAATCCAACGCACATTTGCGAAACCTCCCCGGATGGCGAATCCCATGACTACGCCATCGATCAATTGGTGATCGAGGCGAATGACCAAACCCTGACATTTGATCCCATCGCACGCTTTACCGAAGATGGTTCTGGACGGGTACAAATCACCCTGCCGGAGCGAAACACCTATCTGTTGCGCACCGTCGATGAACACCACGAAAGCCATTGGTGGCTGCAGACCGTTGAAACCGGGCAGGAGCTGGATGCCATTGCGTTGACTGAGAACAACCTGTTGCAAGTGGTTCAGGAGGGGTTGGGGCTTTAGGTCAATGCTGAACCTGTCAAAACTGTAATCTGCCCCTCAGCCTACTGAAAGCTGGCGCTGGTTAGCCTCTCTGTCATGGATCAAACGGGGACTCAGCGCGCATGCCTTCCAACACCTCAAGACGCACCTTCGTCAAAGGCCTGGCCGCCGGTGGTTTGCTCGGTGGCCTCGGCCTGTGGCGTGCGCCGGTCTGGGCGCTGAGCGGTCCCGGTCAAATCAACGAACTGAGCGGCAGCGAGTTCGAGCTGTTCATCGGCGAAACCCCGGTCAACTTCACCGGCCAACCGCGCACGGCGATGACCATCAACGGCAGCCTCCCCGGCCCGCTGCTGCGCTGGCGCGAAGGCGACACGGTGACGCTGCGGGTGCGCAACCGACTCCAGGACAGCACCTCGATTCACTGGCACGGCATTCTGCTGCCGGCCAACATGGACGGCGTGCCGGGCCTGAGTTTTCATGGCATCGAGCCGGGTGGCGTGTATGTCTATCAATTCAAAGTCCGACAGAACGGCACCTACTGGTACCACAGCCATTCCGGGCTCCAGGAGCAGGCTGGCGTCTATGGGCCGCTGGTGATCGACGCCAAAGACCCGGAGCCGTTCCAATACGACCGCGACTACGTGGTGATGCTCAGCGACTGGACCGACGAAACCCCAACCAGCCTGATGAAGACCCTGAAAAAACAGTCCGACTACTACAACTTCCACAAACGCACCGTCGGTGACTTCATCAACGACGTCAGCGCCAAAGGCTGGGACGCCACCGTCGCCGACCGCAAGATGTGGGCAGAAATGAACATGAACCCCACTGACATCGCCGACGTCAGTGGCGCCACCTACACCTTCCTGATGAACGGCCACGCGCCCGACACAAACTGGACTGGGCTGTTCCGCCCCGGCGAAAAACTGCGTTTGCGCCTGATCAACGGCTCGGCCATGAGCTATTTCGACGTGCGCATTCCGGGGCTGAAGATGACCGTGGTCGCCGCCGACGGTTTGCATGTCAAACCGGTCAGCGTCGATGAACTGCGCATCGCCGTGGCCGAAACCTACGACGTGATCGTCGAGCCCGAAACCGAGGCCTACACCCTCTTCGCCCAGGCCATGGACCGCACCGGTTATGCCCGTGGCACCCTCGCGACCCGCGCCGGGTTGTCCGCCCCGGTGCCATCGCTGGATCCACGGCCATTGGTCAACATGGACGACATGGGCATGGGCGGGATGGATCACGGATCGATGGACATGAGCGCCATGGATCACTCAGCCATGGGGCCGATGCAAGCGCATCCCGACAGCGAAAAAAACAACCCGCTGGTGGACATGCAAGCCATGACCACCGCGCCGAAACTCAACGACCCCGGCCTCGGCCTGCGCAACAACGGTCGCCGTGTGCTGACCTACGCCGACCTGCGCAGCACCTTCGAAGACCCGGACGGCCGCGACCCGGGCCGCACCATCGAGCTGCACCTCACCGGCCACATGGAAAAATTCGCCTGGTCGTTCAACGGCATCAAGTTCTCCGATGCCGAGCCGCTGCGCCTCAAGTACGGCGAGCGCATTCGTGTGGTGCTGGTCAACGACACGATGATGACCCACCCGATTCACCTGCACGGCATGTGGAGTGACCTGGAAGACGAAAATGGCGACTTCCAGGTGCGCAAACACACCATCGACATGCCCCCGGGCACACGCCGCACCTATCGCGTCACCGCCGACGCACTCGGCCGCTGGGCCTATCACTGCCATCTCCTGTACCACATGGAAATGGGCATGTTCCGCGAAGTACGGGTGGAAGAATGAAGGGGCCGATCATGACTCGATTCACCGCGTTGTCCTTACTGCTTGTCGGCAGCTCGGCCATGGCCGCCAGCGACATGCAGGGCATGGATCACAGCCAGATGCCTGGCATGGATCACTCGGCGATGCAAAGCATGGACGACGGCATGATGCAGCCCGCCGCCCCGACTGAAAGTCGCACACCGATCCCCGCGCTGACCGACGCCGACCGCGCCGCCGTGTTCACCAGCCCCGGCGGCCATCAAGTGCATGACAGCGCGATCAACAGCTATTTCCTCGCCGACAAACTCGAATGGCAGGACGCCGACGACGGCAGCGCATTGGCCTGGGATTTATCCGGCTGGATCGGCGGCGACAGCAATCGCCTGTGGCTGCGCTCCGAAGGCGAACGCAGCAACGGCAAGACCGAGGACGCGGAAATCCAGGCGCTTTGGGGCCACGCGATTTCGCCGTGGTGGGACGTGGTCAGCGGTGTGCGCCAGGACTTCAAGCCCGGCGCCCCACAAACCTGGGCTGCCTTCGGATTGCAGGGCATGGCGCTGTACAACTTCGAAGCCGAGGCCACTGCGTTTATCGGTGAAGGTGGCCAGAGCGCCATTCGGCTGGAAGGCGACTATGACATTCTGCTGACCAATCGCCTGATCCTTCAGCCAACCGCCGAACTCAACGTCTACGGCAAAAACGATCCGCAACGGGGCATCGGCTCAGGGCTGTCCAACACCGAAGCCGGCCTGCGCCTGCGCTATGAAATTCGCCGTGAATTTGCCCCCTACATCGGCGTGACCTGGAACCGCACCTACGGCAACACCGCCGATTACGCGCGGGCCGAAGGCGAGGATCGCAGCGAAGCGCGCCTGGTGCTTGGCGTGCGGCTGTGGTTCTGAAGCCATATTCAATAACAAAACAACCACCGCCCAAGCGCGGTAAGAGGCCTCGCATGCGCACATTGAAAACCGCCGTCATACTCGCCACCGGCCTGCTCCTGAGCAGCCTGGCCCAGGCCCACCCGAAACTGCTCTCATCGACCCCGGCCGAAGGCGCGGACGGCGCAGCGCCCGGCAAGATCGAACTGCACTTCTCGGAAAACCTGATGACCCAGTTCTCCGGGGCCAAACTGGTGATGACCGAAATGGCCGGCATGGCCCATTCGCCGATGCCGATGAAAGCCAAAGTCAGCGCCGGCAGCGACCCGAAAACCATGCTCATCACCCCCCTCGCCCCGTTGCCTGCCGGCACCTACAAAGTCGAATGGCGCGCGGTGTCTTCAGACACCCATCCGATCACCGGCAACGTCACGTTCAAAGTGAAGTGAGCGATGGGCGAACTGAGCAACATCATCCTGCGACTGGCGTTGTATGTGGATCTGCTGCTGTTGTTCGGGGTGGCGTTGTTTGGGGTCTACAGCTTTAACCGGGTGCTGCGGTTTCAGCCGATGCTGCGCGCCATGGCGCTGTTCGGGATGCTGCTGTCAGTGGCTGGCGGAGTGCTGATGACCAGCGCCATGAGTGGCGAAACCGAGCTCGCGGCGCTGTGGCCGCATCTGCAAATGATGCTGTTTGAAACCGACGTGGGGCTGGCGTGGGCGGTGCGGGTGGGTGCGCTGATCGTCGTGTTGATCAGGCCGGGGTTATGGATCGCTTCGATTGCCGGCGCAATCGCCCTCGCCTCGCTGGCCTGGAGCGGGCATGGCGCGATGGACGAAGGATGGCTGCGGATCTGGCATTTCCTCAGCGACATCCTCCACCTGCTTGCTGCCGGGGCATGGTTGGGCGCCATGCTGGCGCTGGTGTTGATGGCGCGCGGGCTTGTTGATGAACCACGCCTTCGGCAACTGGCTCATGCCGTCAAACGCTTCGAACCGGTGGGCGCGGTGATTGTGCTGACGCTCACGGTGAGCGGCGTGGTGAATTACCTGTTCATCGTCGGCCCCAAACTCGATGACGTGTTGCTCGGTGCCTACGGAATTCTGCTGGCGATCAAGGTCGTGCTGTTTGCGGCCATGCTGGTGTTAGCGGCGCTGAACCGTTTTTACCTCGGGCCATTACTCGAACAATCCTTGCGCGACGGCCAGCACCGCAAAGCCGCGAATGCTCTCAGGCGCAGTGTTTTGCTGGAGTTGGCCATCGCGCTGCTGATTGTGGCGCTGGTTGCATGGCTGGGCACTTTGAGTCCCGAGCCGGGATGACACCTGGCAAAGGCTTTCACTACACTGGGCCACCTTTCCCTGCATAAGCCCGATCGCCATGACAACGCTAAAAAGCACGATGATCTTCTGCGGCCTGCTCACCCTGGCCGCCGGCGCCCACGCTGAGCCAACCTCTTCGCACCTGGACACCATCCAGCAACAAGGCCAACTGCGCGTCTGCACCACCGGCGACTACAAGCCCTACACCTTCAAACGCACCGACGGCGACTTCGAAGGCATCGACATCAGCATGGCCCGCTCGCTGGCCGACAGCCTCGGGGTCAAGGTCGAGTGGGTACCAACGACCTGGAAAACCCTGATGCCGGACATGCAGGCTGGCAAGTGCGACATCGGCATGGGCGGGATTTCGGTCACGCTGGACCGGCAGAAAAAGGCCTACTTCAGCAACACCCTCGACGTCGATGGCAAAATCCCGCTGGTGCGCTGCGCCGATCAAGCCAAATACCAGACCGTCGAACAGATCAACCAGCCCGGCGTGCGCCTGGTGGAACCCGCCGGCGGCACCAACGAAGCCTTCGTCCACGCCTTCCTGCCCAAGGCGCAACTGGCCCTGCACGACAACGTGACGATCTTCCAGCAACTGCTCGACAACAAGGCCGACGTGATGATCACCGACGCCTCGGAAGCGCTGTACCAGCAGAAGTTGAAACCGGGATTGTGCGCGGTCAATCCGCAACAGTTCATGCAGTACGGCGAGAAGGCTTATTTGCTGCCGCGTGATGACATCAGCTGGAAGCTGTACGTTGATCAGTGGCTGCACCTGAGCAAAGTCACTGGCAAATACCAGAAGGTCATTGGTGAATGGCTGGCCGTGCCGCAGTAAGCAATCGAGCCTGACACTCAATCAACCAGACCTGCACTGAGCAGTCAGGCTCACATTGAACCTGTGGTGAGGGGATTTATCCCCGACGGGTCGCGAGCGGCCCCACTTTTTTTCAGGTTCAGGCACAAACACTCAATCGTCATGCAACATCCCGGAGCTGTACTGGTTCAAGCTACTACCAATACTGCTCCCGCCAAACTTCAAAGTCGTCGCATGGCTCTGCCCGTCCAGCGACTGACAATCCGCCGAAAAACAACTGCTGGTCGTCAACCCGCCCGCCCCCGAACACGCACTCAACACCGACACCGTTCCCGCAATCAACAACACTTTGAAGACATCAAGGCGCATGGCACGATTCCCCTCGGGATGAAAAGCAACGATCTTGTGCCAACATCCTAGGCCTGCCCCGTACACCGCAACATGAAATTTTCCGGATCGACAGCGCCGGTTCAGTATCGCCTGACCGCCAGACAAGGACATCACCATGCAATTCCTCCCGCTCACCGAAGCCGACCCCGCCCTCCAGGCCCATGTCCGCACCCTGCGCAATCAAGAGGACGTGCGCAAATTCATGTACACCTCTCATGAAATCACCGAACAGGAACACGCTAACTGGCTGGCCTCTTTGCAGGACAACCCTCGGCAGCAAGTGTTTGTAGTGATCAAGGATCAGCAAGCGGTCGGGATCGTCTCGTTGAACGCGATCAACGCTGCGCAGAAAACCGCAGATTGGGCGTTTTATCTGGACGTTGGCTTGCAGGGCAAGGGCTTGGGCAGCGTGGTCGAGTTCTGGATGCTCGATTACGCGTTTGATGTGGCGGGGCTGGAAAAGCTGAATTGCGAGGTACTGGCGATGAATTCAGCGGTAGTGAAGATGCATCAAAAATTCGGGTTTGAGATTGAAGGCGTTCGCCGGCAGAACGTGGTGAAAGATGGGGTTCGGGTCGACGTGGTTTTGTTGGGAATAACCAAGGCTGAGTGGCAGAACAAGCGACCTGCGCTGGCCGCCGTTATCGAGCGGATCAGTGCAGGCTGAACGAGATCATCTCTCCAGCCACGCACCTTTGGGGATCTGCGCCAGCGATTTGAAAGCAGGCTTGGCGAACCAGAAACCCTGCATCAGATAAATGCCGCAATCGGCGAGAAAGTCTCTTTCCTGGGCATCCTCTATACCTTCGGCGATCACCTCAACGCCCAATTCTCTGCACATGTTCACGACGTTACGCACGATGGTCTGGCGCACACGATCAAGGTGAATATCCCGGACCAGCGCCATGTCCAGCTTGATCAAATCCGGCTGAAAATCCGCCAACAGGTTAAGGCCGGAATACCCTGCGCCAAAGTCGTCGATTGCCGTCTTGAAACCAAACTCACGGTACTCACGCAAAATGTTCGTCAGATGGCTGTTCTTTTCAACGTGCTCGCCCTCAACCGCCTCGAAGATCAGGCGATCCAGCGGGAACCCGTGAGCGCGCGCTGCTTCAAGCGTGCTGCGAATGCACAATTCCGGACGGTAAACGGCATTCGGCAAAAAGTTGATCGAGAGGTACTCGGTCATACCTAACTGAGCCGCCGTGGAAATCGCCCGCACACGACACAGTTGATCAAATCGATATCGGTTTTGATCGTCCACCTGCTCCAGGACTGACAACGCTCCTTCGCCATTCACGCCTCGAACCAAGGCCTCATGGGCAAAGGTCGTTTGATCGCGCAGATCCACAATCGGCTGAAACGCGAAGGCGAAATCCAGATCCGGCGCGCCTTTGTTTTTACAGCCCTGGCAGCCTCCGGGAGAGGCGGATGATTTTGGAAATTCGGTCATGAAGCCCCCTGATAACGGGTTGTAAACGTCCATGTGATCAATAAGCAGCTGTTCGGTTATGTGCTACCCAGCCATAACTGTAGCCCAACGGCGCCTGAATATATTGAAGGCGCCGTGGGATCATCGTTCACAAAATCAAGTGCGGAAATGCGCGGTCATTCGCTGCAAGTCCTGCCCCAGCGACGCCAACTCAATCGTCGCCGCCGCACTCTCTTCGCTGGCAACCGCCGACTGGTCGGCCACATCACGCACACTGACGATGCTGCGATTGATCTCGTCGGCCACGGCACTTTGCTGCTCGGCAGCGGCCGAGATCTGCAGGCTCATTTCCTGGATCGTCCCGATGGACTGATTGATCTCGGTAATCGCCAGCTCGGCCTTCTGCGCCAACACCACCGTATCGAGGGTGCGCTCGCGGCTGGAAGCCATCAGCGTCGAGGCCGCTTGCGTGCCTTGTTGCAGGGTGACGATCAGCGCTTCGATTTCCTTGGTCGAGTCCTGTGTCCGCTGCGCCAGCGAACGTACTTCGTCTGCCACCACGGCGAAACCACGGCCCTGCTCGCCTGCCCGCGCCGCTTCGATAGCGGCGTTCAACGCGAGCAAATTGGTCTGCTCCGCGACGGCTTTGATCACATCGATCACTTTGCCGATCTGCTCACTGTCCTGAGACAGCACGTTCATCGCACCACCCAACTCTTCAATGGCCACAGCGAGCTCGCTGATCTGCACCGTCGCCTGCTTCACCACCGTACTGCCGTGACGCGCCTGCTGTTCGGCCAAGGTCGCGGCAGCCGAGGCGTCTGTCGTGTTACGGGCAACTTCCTGCACCGTCGAAGCCATTTCGTGCATCGCCGTGGCGACTTGATCCACTTCACTTTTCTGCTGACGAACACCCGCGCTGGTCTGCTCGCTCATGGCCGAGAGTTTTTCCGCTGAGGTGGAAATATGCGTGACGCCGTTGCCGATGCCTTGCACCAGCGTATTCAGGTTCTGCGCCATGTCCTGCATCGCGTTTTGCAGATCGCCCAACTCATCTTTGCGCGCCGATTTGGCCTGAACCGTCAGATCGCCTTTGGCAATACGCCGAGCCAGATCAACCGTCAGCGCCAGCGGTAAAGTGATCTGCCGCGAGATGACCACCGAAGCAAACAGCCCGACCACCAGCGCCAACACGGTCAACACCGCCATCTGAATAAAGGCTGAGCGCTGATCTTCACGCGCCAGGCGCTGCTGGGTGTCCATCAGGCCGTTCATGATGCTGTCCATCGCCTTGCTTTCCTGGTCGACCTGCTGGCGCATGCTCTGCTTCTGCTCAAACAGCCCGGCCACTTCCACCAAGACTTCGCGATAACGACGCATCCCGGCGTGCGCTTCTTCCAGTTGACTCGACAGGGTCGCCGGCAGGCTGGTACGCGCCTTGGTGATATCACTCAGGAACGTGTCGATGGTTTCCATCAGCACTTTTTTGTTCGCGTCGTCGGGTACCGCAATGTAACGACGCAACATCAGGCGAAACGTGGTCATGCCGTTGCGCAAGTCGGCCACCGTGCGCAGCTCCCGCACGCGCTCGCCATCGGCGGACGCCAGGGCATTGGTTGTGGTGCTTTCAAGCATGCCGGCAAAGGTCTGCGCGTACTTGTCCGACAGCGCACCCAGCGGTTTCAGGGCATCCGTCGTCGACTTATCGGCATCAATCAGCCGCTTTACCTTCTGATCGTAGGCAACAATCGTGGCTTGCAACGCCTTCAAGGCTTGCTGGTTTTCAGCGCGCGTCAACGTGTCCAGCGCCTTGCTCACAAGGCCCTGCAAGACATTCAACTGAGCGTGATAAGAATCGACGAAGGCAGCGTCAGCAGCGGCTTCGTACTGTTTCTCGGACAGACGCATATTTTGCGTAGCGTCATTCAACGTGCCGATCAGCCGCGTCGTACTCAAGCGATCAACCAGCACGCTGTTGCTGTTATAGCCAATGAAAGCAACCGCCAAAACAGCCAGCAACAGAATGCCGAAACCGGTTCCCAGCTTGCGGGAAACTTTGATATCACCCAGGAAATTCGATGCAACTGCCATATTCAGCCTCAAACGCCCTGACGCGAAACGCCAGGCACAAAAAATAGATCTTCGGCAACCGCAGTCACCGTCCAGACATTCGGGGGTCGTCATCCAAGGCGTGTTACGGGACGCTCCAGCTGTCCCGGAAATGCAAAATGCGATGCTGTTGATGCGTCAAAGAGACCCGACACAAGCATCGGCAGACAAAACCATCACGTCGCAAACAGGGCGTCTGCACACAAGATTTATCGATTCAGCAAAAGGTATCTGGAAGGGATGCTATAAACTTTAGGAAAACTTGTACAACTTTTTATTTTTGTACAATGGTTGAACTTTTAGAGTCGCGTGATGACGCATTGCCATCACAATTTGTGGCACATCGCTACTGGTGCAAAAAGACGCTGGAAAAGCCGATTCAGATGCCCGCCCCTCTGCGGCGACGGCCTGTCGCACGCCGCAGAGGGACACGGGTTTTACGGCTTGATTTCGACGTGATCCAACGCCTGATTCACCGCCAACTCGCCCAACATCACCACCTGCGCAATGCCTAGCGCGGTTTTGCGGTTCGAGGGATCAAGCAGCGCGGCGAAGTTGTTGAGCAACTCGGACGCGGAACTCAGCGTTTCACTGGCGTTGGCCAGCAGGGACTCGGTGTCGTACTTCGGATTGGCGAAGTACATGCGTTCGGGCTCGTTGGTGCTGGCCATGATCTGGCTGGCGGGAAGGAGATAGTGATCAAGCGCACGCTCGGCGGCTTCGTGGAGCTTTTTGGAATGGGGGGATTCGTAGGGGGATGCGGGGTCGGTTTCTGGCGGGTTGGGTGTTGGTTTGAACATAAGTGAAACTCCAATGCTATTTGTGGAGCTTTCACCCTCTCGCTACCAAACGATGGGTGGCGGCCATACGAAGGTTGGTAGACCGGGCATTGGAACCGGCGCTTCCGAAGAAGCCCTGCGCATGGCCACCATCAAAACAGCCCCCAAGAAAGGCGCTGTGCTGGGATGACGCAATGCATCAATGCTGCGGGTCTACCAAACCCGATCACTGTTTTTCAGTGACCCAGGAACGATAGAACCCGCGAGCTAGAGTCACAAGCCGGCGGATTCTGTCTTAGGTGTAGGGCGTGGCGCAAGGTGTTGTAGGTGAGCGACTACAACAATAAGCCTCATCTAAACATGCGAGTTTTTCTGTGTTTAAAACGTTTAATGAGCACAGTGATCGAACCAGAGCCTGTCGCCATTTGCGAGATGCTCTGTGCACTTTTTACAAGCGCTGTCCGTCGCTCCTATGATGGATCGGACTGACCCTTCTTTTACGTCCTGCAAATAAAAGCCCAAGCGCCTCGTCACGAACCCGTGTACCAGTTGTGTACCTGCTCTGCTCTCCTCCCTCCCTGTCCCATCCCCTCTGCCGACTGCTGTAGCAAATTTTAAGCAGCGGTTTTCGGCTCCAATCCCGGCACTGTTCATCGTGGCTGCAGGCGACTTCGTGAGCGTTACACCAAGCGAATGGAAGGCTAGCCACCGCCCCGTCTGTGCTTGCCCCCGTTTTCAGGTTGACCCATGGGAAAAAGGTAATATTGGTAATGTTCTTTTTAATTTCAGAAAAAACCTAACGAATACAGCTACTTATAGGTGACTCACAAAGGTAATAATAGGGTAAGGAAAAGGTTAAAAAATTACCTTTAGTCGTAGTAATTTCAGCTGTCTATAAAACCCAATAAAATCAGCCACTTGGCGTAATATTACCTCCAGCCTTACCAAATATTACCTTCAAAGGTAATACATCAAAGCCACGGTCTATAAGGGCTGCAGCCAATTTTTAGCACCGGCTTACCAAAATTACCTTTTTCCCAACCTTGAACCGAAATCAGCCCCCTAGTGCACTGCTATGCTTCCTGCTTTCCGAATGGAGTCGAACATATGGCCAACGAATATTCCCTCACCGTCGTCCTCGAAAAAATGTATGAAAACCAGCTCGGGCTTGAAGCTGCGCTGATGGAGTTGGTTTTGTTAGTCGAGCAGCAGGGACATGAGGCCGTGGGTGAGAATGCTCGCGGGGCACTTGAACGAATTGGGGAAAATGCAAGGTTTATAAATCAGGGCTTGGCACGATTAAGAAATCTGGAAAAGGACTAGTTTGTCACCTATCTTGGGCACAAATGCGGTTTTGTGAATCCTACAACCTTAGTAGCTGGCCCACACCTGCCTAGCGGCGAGCCCTAACAAGCAGTGACAGGCGAGTGATCACGCCACTGGGTTTGTCCTGGGATCGGATCGTACCCACCACTTCCGGGGGTATGCCCGACGATTGATCCAGCCCGTGCCACATCTATTTCGATCTATTGCTGACGCTCAGAATCGCTTTTTACAACTTACGGCTGGTATTCTCCTCCCCTGAACCACTAATAGGGATATTTTATGACGGGCGCTACACTGACAACAATCGCTTTGACAAACACCCTAAGGCCAATCATCACTGATCTGTATAACGGCGCAAAAGGCAAGGTCCAAACAGGATTGTATAAATGGTCCACGGATGCGGGCATAAACAATATCGTATCAACACTCGTGGAGCTAAACTACGTAAAGACGATATGGTCGGGAGAAGAGGAACAACCTCTCGAAGACTTCTACTACCCATCAAAAATAGAACATCAGCGAAAAGCAAAACAGATTGCTTCTATAGACGAATTGCCGCCAGGCAATCTAGTAATTGAAGGGATTGTCGGACAAGGGAAGTCGATGTTCCTGCGACACCTTGCAGCGTCGATGATAAGAACAAAAAAGCCAAAAAGAATCCCGATATTTTTAGAGCTGCGTACGATTACATCAAGCCGCTCCCTGCTAGATTCTATATCGTTATTTCTTGAATCCATCAGCATAAAATACAACGATGAAATTTTTGATTACCTAGCACAGTCAGACAAGATAGTTTTACTTTTAGATGGGTTTGACGAAGTACCTAGTGAATGCGTACCCGATGTAATCCTACAGCTCGGTGTAATCCAAAGAAAATACAAATCACTAAAAATAGTTGTATCCAGCCGGCCGAGAAGCAACATCCAAAACGCCTCGGGCTTCAAAGTAATAAAACTTGTTCCACTTACAACCAGTGATTATAATCCATTCGTCTCGAAGCTTATAGATGACCCAGCTAAAAAATCAGATGTAATTACAGCTTTGGAAAACTGTGCAGAAAGCATCAAGGGCGTGGTTCACACACCGCTGATGCTGACATTAGTGGTTATGATTTATCAGACCGAGAAAGAAATACCATCAACTCTCTCCGGTTTCTTTGACAAGCTATTTGGCGTTGTCTTTGCCAAACACGACAAGCAGAAGCCTGGATTTAATAGGCAACACCATAGCGGCTTATCCGAAAGCGATTTAAAGATATTTTTTGAAACTTTTTGTTTCATGGCCGTACAGAGCAAAATCGGCCGCTCAATGACCAGCGCAAAATTTGACAAAGTATTCGCAGCCGCAAAAAAATACAGAAAAAGCATGACCTGCGAAAATGAAAAATTTCGAAAAGACATTATTAAAGTCTCCTGCCTAATGCTAGAAGAGGGAATCGATACGATAACCTTTCTTCATAAAAGTATTCTCGACTATCACGCAGCAGCTTTCATTCGAGACCTGTCAGAAGCGAAAGCAATAAAAATTTATGACTCGGCTATTGCAAACTTCCAACAATGGGAGCACGCACTTCAATTCCTTAAAACTATTGACCCTCTTCGATACTCTAAACACTACACATTGAAATACCTGCCAACAGAACTAAAAAAACTTTCAGCTCTTATTGAAAAACACGATTCTAACGAGCTATTAAATTTTCTCGACAAGCTGATGCCGGGCGCAAGAGTAGAAGTAACTAAAAATAACATAGAGAAATTTACAAGACCTACCACCTCATCCTGTGAACTTCACGTAGAAATTTGCGGCTCTTTTGCGTTAGCTCTCTTTAAACAATGCGGAAATAGTAACTTTGGAAAAATCATAGAAACAGCCTCATTTTACGAAACTGAAACCTTAGGAAAACTCAAGGTATACTCCGGCGCCCTTCGTCCCGTGCTAAGAGAATTCGGTGACGATGAAATATGGTCAATGCTGAGAACTATAGAAACTACAGCGCTTCACTCCCTGGAGAAGGCAGCAATAGATATTAATAACGAAATTGAAGAGGATGACCTTCTCGAAGAGATTCTATCTGGAACGGAAGATTAATCTTACAATCTCCAAAGCGTTATTTAATAAATCCAGCAAGGGAAGGTGAGATTTGTTCAGTTTCCCAAGCTGATAACGAGAGTTCGATTCCCTTCACCCGCTCCAATCATTTCAAGGGTTTCAGCCTAGCTGAGATCTGGAGTCGCCGCTTCGGGGGCCGTTTTAGGAGCCGTTTCCAATGTCCGCCATTCCCACTGATGAGAATTTTGAAGGTCCGCAGTTTCTCAAAACACACGGGGACCTTTTCAGCAAACATTTCTCCACAGAACTTGATGAGCAAGCCGCAGTCTTGAAAGCTCACTTGTTGATTGAGGGGGTCATTCGGGACTTCTGCTACCAGTCAGTTCGAAATCCCGATCACCTACGCGGTTTGCGACTCACTTTTCAGCAAATAGTCGGATTGGCCAGGTCGTTTATGCCCCTCAATTCGGGAACCGACCATTTTTGGTTAATGGTCAATCAGCTGAACAAACTGAGAAATTTGATGGCTCACGAATTAGAGCCGGATCAGACCAAATCCGATAAATGCCGAGACGCCTTAATTGCGGCATCAGGTCGTCCAACTTTGAATGCCAGCCTCGCCTACCTTTGCGGAGTGATGCATGCACTGGTTTATGTGTCACTTGAGATTCAAGCTCGCGAGCTTATGTCTGAGGACGAGCGTGACCGCTTGGCAGGCCCGCTGCGCTGACATTTCTAAAATACGTGCGGGTCAAAAAAAACAGTAATATTAGTAATATCCCCTCCGAAAATCAGCCGCAGCCTTTGTAGATTAAGGCTTCCGGAGTTTCTGTGGAAAGGCGATATTTGAGCGATAGGAAAGCGATAGTGTTACCTTTCTATAAAGCTATATTTCTATTCTTTAAAACCCAATGAATACAAGGGCTTGCTGGAAATATTACTGTTCATATCGCTTCGTATTACCTTGCATTGTAATATCGGAAGCCCTTTGAAACCGGGGCTTCCAGCCCCGCTTGCAATGTCGTATCGCTGATATCGCTCTTTTTGAAAAAGCCACCCCTCCCCCTGAGAACAACTCTCAATAAAACTGCCTTTTTCGATCTAATCTGACTTGGCTGGAGGATGGCGGTCTGATCATCAATCACGTTCAATAGTGTGAAAGGCATCAAACACGGCACAGCCCCCGCCTGTTGTGGCTTGCAGCGTATTCAGCCTCTCCCCGCACACAGCCAATCTCTGTCCAAAAAAGATCGGGCGCGTTTTTGAAAATGCGCCTTAACCCTCGTTTCAAAAGCTCTCGCTCAATGAAACCGGGCATGCCGGCGACACTCCTTTCGTGACCGCCCTTGGCACCGCTGTGCAACCGCATTGCATTTCCTTTCAAAACCTTTCACATAATGAAATCGCTGATGTCCTGCGGTGCACCACGGCCCGCTTGGGCGGGAGGATCGTTTGCAATACATCTGGATTTGCACAAAAAAAGGACACAAAGTCCGTCGGCGGGAGGGGGATAAGTGCTTTTTCAGGAATTTTTTTTGGTGGGTGACAGAGTTTCGGCCGACCACCGATGATGGCGATCCGCTTCCGACTGCCTCAGAACTCGGATCAATATGCACGCCCTTGGCAACTGAAGATTATGCGGATTGATTCAACCGTGTCGGAAATCGACATGGTTGCTGAGGATGGCAGAATCAAGGGCATAATCTGTTTACGCTTCGCAAGCTTCCCGAATGGCTTTACTCCATTAGCCCAATCAAAGTGGCACCTGAGTTACCCGACGAGATCATTCAGTACGAGGAGGACTCGACAGCCGTGCTGTGGAACCATAGGAGCAAAAGCAGCATAGCGAACAATCAACAGATCGCTCTGTCACCGCACCGTGTAGCACTATTGCAGGAGCTGCAACGAAGCTTACAAAACCAGATGAGAGGGGGGGGGGGGAACTACCTTACTGAGTCAGTTTTTGATACGAACGGCACTGCTCAAACTGCTCAACTATGCACATCAAAAAATAGTAACTATCACCGTCTATCGCTACTCTGCAAAAATACTGTACGATCTTGAAAAAACTACAGGAAGTTATCAATGCACTTTCAAATGACCCGGGACCAGTTTTTACAGAAAGCTGGCTATACCGTTGAGGACTGGGACAGATCTGGACTCGACTGGGCTAACTTTGAAGCCATTGCCAGGCATCATGAACAAGCCTCGCAAATTTTGGCTCTCCATGGAGGGGCGATAGCAAATAGAATTCAAGCATTTAACGCCGTTCACTCTGTAAGATGGCGAATTAAAGACACTTTCAGCCTATTAAAAAAACTTTTAAGAAAAAATTTAGAAACTCCAATAAAACCCAAATGGGCGGGAGTTACAGCTGAGAACTATAGATCAGTTGTCTCAGACCTCATTGGTGTAAGAGCATTACACTTATTGAAAGAAGACTGTATAACAGTCGACGAACAAATCCGAGCGACCTGGGGAGTAACGGACACTGCAATTTTCAAAAGACAAGGCGATCGAGAGCTTACAGAAATCATTGAACGCGGAGCTAGCGAAGATATTCACGAGGCTGGGTACCGCTCTATTCACTATGCCATTTCTTATAACCCAGAAAAAGAACCTATTTTAGTCGAAATTCAGGTTAGGACTATATTCCAAGAGGGATGGAGTGAAATCGACCACAAAGTCAGATACCCTGACTTCTCGGACAATGAACTTTTAACTTATTACCTTAGCGTATTCAATGGCCTATCCGGAACTGCTGACGACATGGGGTCTTTCGTTATAAAACTCGACGAGTTAATTAGAACGACAGATGCTGCATTGCTACAGGGCGAACTAGCTCTGGCCGCCCGTGACTCAGACATTGAATCCATGCAAAAAGAGATTGATAATTTAAAGTCAGAAGGCCTTACCTCCAAAGGAATAATAGACTCACTACAAAACAGCATTAATAACATCAGAGAAAAAAGCACAACAAAAACTAAAAGTATTGGAATAGCTAGCTCACTTGGAAAATCGCTAGCGGACTATTACCGAGCTTCTCAACTTCCTTATGATGACGAATATCAGAAAAAACTGAAGGAGATGTTCGGCACAAACTCTGATTACGCGAAAACAATCGGCAACCTATTTTCGAACAACTTCGACCACCTAAAAAGCCTTCCAATCGGAGTAACCCAAAATAAAGATTACTTAAAGAGTCTTTACGAATCACTTAATCCAAGCGAGGAAAGCATGAAGACGCTGCGCCAGGCTGCCGACCAAATGAGGGCGCTCGATATCGCTAACAGCCTAAGTAGTAAAAACACGAACAACACAAAGAAGCTTATCGAACCTTCACCTCCTTCTGAAAAGCCCAGTTCAAAAAACGAAAAAAAACCGCCTAATGACTCGAAATAGTTGTTAACACCCGAAATATAGACAGCGCAAAAACAACGAATATTGCAGCCATTCAAACCACGCATCCACTGGCTGCAATATTCATTAAAAAACTCAAAATAGACCGACGCGACAATATCGACAGAAGATAATACTGCTCATTTTGGATTCACAGACAATAGTGAAACAATCGCAACCAACTTGAGAATCAGGGACTTTACGTACTTTCACCTAATCTAATCCGTTATTGATTTTAACTCTCTACTTAGCGTTCTCGCTTGGCTCGCCTTCAAAGTAAATCCCGCCACATCAAGTTGACTCGGAGCTGTCCCTGGTAGATGTGAGTGAGCTGCTAGCTGCGTGTTCATCTCATGTACTAGATCCAAAAGTTCACAGAGCACCTGCAGCACGTTCACATTCGCTGAACCTATCCAGCTTTTTGGAGCCTGCATTCGTTGACTAATTCCAGCCACACTTTCGCGCACCCCTTCAATCCGTTCCTGCATGTCGCCACCCACTGTGGCGTTGTACTTCTGGCCCACAACCGAATTCAGATCCCGGCCGGTAGCCTGGTGGAGATCGTCCACCGCCGCCAAGCTCGCGGATCCGCCCGACATCAGCTTGAGTGCGCCCAACACCTCGATCGTCTTCACGCCACCCACCGACTCGGTCGAATGGTCGTCGACCGCCCGTGTGTGGCTCTGGAACTGCTCGCGGTTGTCCAGGGCTTCAACCTCGCGCTCGATCGCCTGATCCCGGATCTTGCCATCGGTCTGGCGCAACCAATTGCCGTCGGCGTCGACGCGCTGCTGGGCGGCCTCGCTGTGCTGCCACACCTGATCACCTTTCGGCACCTTCGGCATGCTGAGGCCGTGCGGCAAGATCGATTGGATATAGGGCTTGTTCGGTAGGCCGTACGCGAAGCACACCACGACCCGTGTGCCCTCCTCCGGAAAGGCATAAATCCCCATTTCCTCGCCACCGGTCGGCAGCGGCAACGGCACGCCATTGAGCGGCGGCATGGTCGGATCTGGCTCGTCATCTGGGCCGAGTACGACAATGTCCACAGCGTATCGCGGACGGAAGTCGTCGCACAGTCCAGCGTCCGCCGGCGCGTCGGCCACGGCGGTAACCCGGGCAAAACGCGGCAGGTGGTAACCACCGGTAAGTTCGGGAAATTGCCGCTCTACAGCGCGGCGGATTGCGTCTTCCATCGGATAGCCATCTGGTCGTTGGTCAGCGTCACCGTGGTGATGCGCTCGCCGTTGTTGATCGTTGCACCTGGTCGCACGCCGGGAAGGGCCGCGACCATTGCGCTCTGGTTGCCCTGGTAGCCGTCAAACAGCTCCGTGGGGATTTGCAGCGGCGCACGTGCGCCAAAGAAGCTGTCGGCCCAACTGCCGGCGAACACTTCACCGTTGCCCAGCTGGTGCCAGGTGAAGTCGGGAATGCTGAACACTCGGGCCAGACTGTCCATCGCCTGGTAACCGGCGGCCAGACTGTAGAAATACGGCGCCTTCACGCTGGCATAAGGCCGATCGGGGACACGAAAGCGCAGTCCGGTCTGTTCGCTGACCTGGACCAACACGGCGCGCAGATCCACATGACGCAGGTTCAACGGCAACGGGTTGGCCAGCACTGCGGCCAGTTCCCGGCAAAACAGTACCTGTTCGACCGCATTGGCGGCGGTGCAGCGCTCGACATAGCCGATGAAGTGGCGTTGCAACGTGCCTTCGTTGTAGCCGATGTCCAGCGTCACCAGCCCTTTCAGCGGCACAGAGGATTTAACTGTGAAGTTCGCCCGGCCGGGGCTGGTAGCGTCCAGCCGGACGTCCTCCCTGATGAGAGCGATCCGGGCGCCGTTGATGGAAAGTATCTTGTGCAGTTTCAAGTCTGCTCACTCCCGCCCAGCCACTTATCCACACGTCCCAGAACCTTTTCGAAGCCGCTCAGCGCGGGGTTGTCGCTGGTTCCTTCTCCGTTGCCGGCACCGCCGTCACCGACCGGGCTACCCGGGGCACCTTGAGCGTCTACCTTGTTGCCGGCGCGCCGGCCTTCGACTTTCTCAGGGTTCGATTCGCGTTCGCTCAGCGTGAATTGCACAAGCCAGGCTTTCAGGGTGTCGGCTTCCCGCGCACTGACACCGTCGGAAAATTCCACCTGACGCACGCCGAAGGTTTCGGCCGTGTCGTTCACTATCCGGTACAGATGCAACTGACCGCCGCCGGCGGTGGCTTCAGCCATGCGCAACAGATCCGTCAGCTGGGTTTTATCCACGAAAGGAATCATCAGCGAGACGGCAAGCGTCTTAGGCTTAAAGCCTTTGTGCGCCTTGTCGGTGTTGCTGGTCTGGCCGGACATGTCGCCGCTTTCGATTCGCAGGTTGGCGGTGACCTTGAGGTTCTTGCCCTGGACTTTTTGCCCGTCGAGTAGCAGCGTCATAGGCCCACCAGTTCCTGGACAAAACTCAGCCCTTCTTTGCTGCCGACCAACAAAACCCCGGCGCATTGAATCCATTCATGGCCCGGCGCATCGCCGGCCAACAACTCGCGGCGTAATTCGCCGGCAGTGCCTGGGCCAATCATCCGCGCGCGCATGCTGACGTCAGGGTTGCCCCCGGCCAGCAGGTCTTTCAGGTCAGCCAATTGTTTATCTCGCCCCTGCTGCTGGGCGCTCTTGCGAGCTGCCAGAGCTGCCAGATCGGCCAACGGCGTGCTGTCGGCGGCGTAGCCTTCCAGCACGGCTATCTGCCCCGCCATCGACTGTTTGGCAGCTCTGACAACCGTGCAACGCTCCAGCGGCAAACCCTGCCAGCGTGGCAAAGTACCGGCGCCGGGAATCTCCCACTTTTCGCTCTCCAGTTTCACCAGGTGTTGCGCCCGGCGCTCGGTGCGCACCAGGTCAGGGATCGGCAGCAGCGCATTGAATCGCGCCAAGCTACTGGCCAGCTGTTCCAGGCGCGTGCCCAGGAACAGGATCGACAACGCGTATTGCGGCCCAGTCGGACGCCCGCTGTCGCTGGCGTCTTCCAGTTTCTTGGCGAGATGTTCCAGCGCGTTGGGCGCGGATAGAAAGCGCTGATATCCTGCGCCCTGGCCAACGCCGCTTTGAAATGGCGTCACGACCAGGCACGCCGGAACCTGCCCCATCTGCTCGGCCAGCGCTGCGCGTCCGGCCGCGATCGCGCCTTTTGCTGCATCACCGACCGGCCCCGGGTTGGTGTTGGCCAGTCCACTCAGGCCAACCAGGCGCTGGGCGGTGCTGGCCAGTTCGCCACCGGCCAGATCCTTGGCCGCTGACAGCCCGGCCATCCACTGCGTGGCCTGCTCCGGCCAGCGCATTGTCACCGGTGCCCAGGTCATGCCGGCGGCGTCCAGGTGATGGCTTTCATTGCCTTCAGATTTTTGTCTTTCTGAGCCTTCGCCACAGCTTGGCGCAGTGTTTCCGCGTGCTGCTGTGCGGCCTGCCGGAAGCGCACCAGGTCAAGGCTGACTTTCTGCAACTGTTCGATGGTATGCGGCCGGAAGGCCAGCACCTGGTCGGCGTCATAGCACGGGTAAACGTCGTCCAGGCCCAGCAGCACCTGGCCATTCAAATTTACCTGGTCATCGATCGCGCTGCTGTAGCGGTATGGCTCACCCAGTGCGCTGGAGGTAAAGCCACCGGCGATATAAGCCGTGCTGCCGGCGGCGATCGCTTGCAGTTTCTTGTCCCGAAGTGCAGCCAACACGGCGTCGATGTCATCAACCCATTCGCCATTCTTCCAGACCTGACTAGGCCCGGGCTTCTTCATGGTGAAACCCGCCGGCACCCCTTCGAAGCCTTCCAATGTTCGCGGCTCGCCGGTGTCGGTGCTGTACACCACAACGCCGCCGAAGTAATCCACCAACTGCCAGGCTTTACCGTTCCACCACGCGGCTTTGTGTTCCGGAATCGTGGGCGGCTCCGCTTCGACGCATCCACCAGGAATCAAATAGACGCCCGGCTCCAGCGGCGATTCTTCAGCCTTCACGGCACCAATGAAGATGCCGAGGTGGTCAGTCTGGTACACCAGTTTTTCAGTCATGCTCGATCTCAATACTTGATGCAGTAAAAAAGGGCCAAGTTTCGGGGCCGTGTCTCGATGCCGCCGGCGGCAGCCACGGAGATGCCGTGGGTGTGGTTACCTGCGCCACCCACGCCTACGTTGTGCGCGTGCTGGCCAGCAGCGCCGATGCCGACGTTGTGAGCATGGTTTCCTTGGTAATCAGTGCGCATGGGGCGACCGTCGGCGTTTTTGCCACCAGGAATTTCAAGTTCAGTCCAGACGCTGCCGCCTGCCGGATAACCCACATTGATGCCGGCGCCGTTGTCGACAGTTCGGAACCCGTGATCATGGTTGCCCTGGGCATCCGTCCAGGCGCTGTGCACGTGATTGCCTTGGGCGTCTGTCCAGGCGCCGTGCACGTGATCGCCTACGGCTGCGGCCGAGGCGCCGTGCGCGTGCGAGTGGATCATCATGTCCTGATAGACGCCGAATGCTCGTCCGGGATCCAGACCGCGCCCGTCGTCCCAGCCGCGAGGGAACAAGCCGCGCATGTCGGGCAGATTGAACGTGGTTGAACCGTCGCCGGCTCCGTAGTGTGTTGCGATACGTGCAAACAAGCCGGCGAAAGCAGTACGAGAAATTGCCGCACCGTTACATGCCAGCCAACCCGCCGGCGGGCTATTCATGGCGAAGGACGCCACCATCCCAGTCATGGTGTCGCCCACCTGTTTTTGCAGTTTGTTCAGCGCGGCTGTCGATGCCACGATCTGGCTGCTGTTGGTTGCTGGATCGTCGCTGATTGCGTTGGGCAAGTTGCCCAGTCCCACGTCTGCTTTGGTGGTTGCCCGGGCGCGCAACTCCGCGTAATCCCCTTTACGCGCCGCCAGATGTTTAATGAGTGCGCCGGCGATCGGCTCAGGCTCACGGGCGTCATAAATCTCTGTAGGGGATGCGTAATAAGCGATCGGCACGCAGTAATGTCGAACCCCGGCAGCGTCGGTATAGTCGCCTTGCTGTCCGAAAATCACTTTCCACGTCGCGACCCGATCGCTTAATTGCCGCTCCAGGCAAACGTCGAGTGTCACGGTTCCAACGGCAACGCCCGATAACGGCACAGGCTTTTCCATGAACACCCGGATGCCTTCGATGTAGGCAGTGCCGGCGCCCAACTGGAAACCGTTTTCGCCCTTTCCGAATGCAAGCGAGTCACCAAAAAAACAGGCGCGGCCGTACACCTCACGGTTACTCAGGCGCTCTCGTTCATCGATGCCAGCCAGGCGCACCGTAAAGTCATGCTGCCAAGTGCTGGCGTCGATCTTCACGCCGGTCAGTTTCATGGCGCCGTCGAAGGCCACCAGAAAATTGCGGGTGACGTTGTTGCCGATCTGCTCCGGCGGAATGTTCCTGCGCTTCTGTTGCAGAGGCACCGACGACGCGGCGAACAAGATGCCGTCGGCGTCCTCAAGCCCGACCCAGTTGAAGTCCCAATCCCCGACGTCTGACCCCAGCTGTGCGCTGTACACCACCTGGTTCGGGTTCACGTAACCCGCGTTCTTTTCCGGGATGGCGTAGACGTGAACAATCTGCGCAGCCGGTGGCTTGCCGGCAGCGCGATCGAGCGGCGCGGTCGGATCAAGCCCGGGCACATTCGCAAAGATGAATCGGCTGACGATCAGCGGCTTTTGCTGGCTTTGTTTAAGGGCGATTTGGCTTTCGCCGGCCAAGGTAATACTGGCGCTCACGGTGCGCTCCTACAGGCTGGCAACCAGCGTTTGCTGGTCGTCGTTGAAGTCAATCAGGGCGATTTGCAGCCCCACAGGGGTGATGGTGACGAAGTCGTAGCGCCGGCACGTTCGGCCGTATTGCTGAATCAGCACGCGCAAAAGCTCGGGATTGAGCGACAACTGAGCGTTGCTGAATTTGAGCAGCACCACGTCCCAATCGCGGTCGGGCTGGCGTTCCTCAATCTCGACGTAACCCACGCCCATGCGCTCAAAAATGCGTTTCAACCCGGCGGTGCTGCCGGCGTCGACCGAGTTGATAAACGCGTATTTCACGCGCAGGCGAAACAGCGACTCGGGTTCGCCCTTGAAGCGCGTCACGTCCCGCTGCCAGGCCCACAGTTCAAGAATGCTCATGTGGCAAGTGTCAGGATCGATCTGCGAGTAAGGCCAGCGCAGCCAGCCGGTGACGGTTTCCCACCACGCTTGTGCAGCGGCCACCAGCTTTTTCAGCTCAGTACCACCCAGCCAGAACGGCAGTTTGAGTTTGTTCATTGCACGTTCACCTGCAGCGACGTCAGGCGCGGGATGTCCAAACCGCTGGTGATGTCGACGCCGGGGGTAAACCGCAGTGAGGCGATATCGGCAAACCGCTGGTGCAATTCCTCAGCCAGTCGACTAAAGCTGAAACGCGACTGGGGGTAGGTCAGCGTCGGCTGATAGTCGCGGGGCGTGCTTTCCCGAAACGCGGCGCGGATAAATAGCTCGATCTCACTTTTCAGCGTATCGATCTGCTCGGCGCTCAGATTCGGTTGCGGCCAGAGCGTCATCGCAACACTCACGGGTACTTCGGGCATCACCATGGCCAGCAGATCATCGCCGTGGCCATGGTTGCCCTGGTCGCGAATGTGCGAATTGATTTGCTCCAGGTAAGTCGCCGCCGGCACACCCGCATCAAAAAGCACAAAGGCATTCGCGCTGCCCGGGCCACGCGGTGCACCGTGTTCGAAGTAAACGCCGTCCGGACGCACGCCCGGAAAGGCCGAGATCATGGCGCGATACACCGCGTCGGTGTGCCACTGATTCACGGCCGAGAACTGGTTGCGCACGCGCAAACGCAGCTGGTCGTTCGGCTCCGGATCCGCACCTGGTGATTCCAGCCAACCGTCCTTGTTCACTACCTGAACAATGCCGGGGATGGGCACCGGCAGAATGGCGTAGTAACCCGGGGCGAGGTTGAAACCACTGCCCGATTCGATCGCCTCCACGGGGACTTCCAGCTGTAACTGACCGGCTACGAACGTCGCCGGCGCCATGGTAATCAGTTTGTACACGTTGCCGTTGATGGCGGCCGACTGCACCACAATGCCTTTTTCCAGCTCCATGACGCCGTCCGGTAAGGCGCGGGTAAACAGCAATTTACCGCGGGCTTTGGTGGCGCCTTTACGCTCGACGTTGACCGCCCAGGCGAGCATGTCCAGCCACGCGTCTGCAGCCGTTTTGACAAAGAAGTTCGGCAGCACCGTCAGGCACAGAAAATCCAACAGCCACAACACCGGTTTGGTCACCAGCGCGGTCATCACCCGCCAGAACGGCGAATAACTGCTGGTGTTGGCTACCTTCGCGCCTTGGGCTTCGACTTCCTTTTCCCACGCGGCCTTCAAACCGGCCTCGGTGGTCGGGATGCCGGCGTCGGCGATCACCTTTTTAAAATCGACCTGGCTCACAGACTTACCTCAATCGAACCAAATTTCAGGGTTTTCGCAGTGACCAGGTACACACCTGGCTCCTGCTGGATAATCCGCGCCGTGCCCGGCACCAGGCGTTGGTCGTCCTCCACCAACAGTTCCAGTTGCTGGATGCAGTCGCGCTGTCGAAGCCGATCGCGCTCGGCCACCAGCGTCACCAGCAGCACGCTATCGCGGATCATGTGAGCGATGTCCTGGGCGATGCAGGCGCGATCATCGATCAGCAAAGGCTGGTGGGATGGATCCAGTGCCAGGTCGTTGTTGACGATCAACAGGTCTACGTACTCGCTCATCCGCCGACCGCCATAGCGACCATGTTTTCCATCTCCAGCGGCGTCATGGTTTTGCCCGTGTGAATGTTCACGTTCTCCACATGCGTGCCCTTGTTCTGGCTGCTGTTGTTGTTCTGGATGCTGGTCAGCAAGCCGCCGGGCGGCACCGCCGAAGGGCGCGCCGGCGAAAGGCTGGGGATTGCCGCGTTGATGGTTTGCTGGGCTTTCTGCGCGGCGTTGGCGGTGTCAGCGGCATTGGTCGCGGCATCGACGCCGGGCACTTCAGGCATACCGCCGAAGCGCGCTTCGATATTCACGCCCGGGATGCTGTTCAGCAGCTCGATCACGCCGTTTACGGCCTTGGTGAAAATGCCGACGATGCTGTCCCATGCCGCCTTGGCCATGCCTGACCAGCCGCCCATGGAGTTAAACCAGTCGGACAGCTTCTGGAGTTTGTCGGCGACGAACTGGAACGCGGCCGAGTTCATCAGGGCAGACGTCCATTCGTCCCAGTAGTAGACCGCCGCGACAATGACGGCCACCAGGGCGAGAACACCGACCACAATCCACACCATCGGGTTGGCCAACAGTGCCGCGTTGACCAGCCAGATCGCGCCTTGCCACAGCAGCATGGCGCCCCGCACCAGAGCAAGGCCGGCGCTAAGCGTGTAGATCACGGCCATGTAAGCCAGGATCGCCAGTTTCTGCAGGACGAAGCCGGCAACGGTGCGCAGGTTGAGCAACTGAACGACCTTCCACACCGACACCAGACCCAGCCAGGTCATCCGTGCAACGCCGACCACGACGGTCAACAACGACATGGCGCCGACGATCGCCATAATGGTCAGTGCGGTGATGCCGATCACCCGGGTGATGTTGGGAAACAGCTGCGACCAACGCACCAGGGTTTTGCCGATGTCGACCATCTTGTTCATGAACGGCGTCAGCACCGGGATCAGCACCTGGCCAAACACCACACGCATGACCTCGACCAGGGACGCCCACTGTTGCCACGGATCGACCATCGCCCGGGCCATCTGCTCGGCGTTCTCCAGTCCGCGCACCTTGCCCAACTGCTCGATGCCGTTACGCAGTCGATCGGTATCCTTGGCCAGCGCGCCGATCACCTGGGCGCCTTCGCCGCCGAAGGCCTCCATTAACTTGGCCCCGGCTGACGCGCTGGTCAGGTCGCCGAACTTGCCCTGCAGCTTGTCCAGGATCGCCATCATCGGCAGGACTTTGCCCTGCTGGTCGGTGAACTGCATGCCGAGCTTTTCCGACGCCGCGCCGATGTTTTCGAAGAACGCTTTGTAGCGTCCGCCGGCGTCGCCGCCTTCCATGGTGCTGCTCAGCGTTCCGATCACCGCCATCTGTTCAGCCAGGTCGACGCCGGAAGTAGTGGCGATCGCGCCGGCTTCCTTGAAGGCGTCTTTCATCGCGGCGCCGCTGGTACGAAACAGCTGTACGGCCAGCGCCGTTTGCCCACCGAGTTTTTCCACCCATGCGCCCTTCCCCATCGCATCCGCTTGGGACTTCTGCAGGTTGTAGAGCGTGCCGACGTATTCGCCCATGGTTTCGGCGTCAGACTTGGTGGCCTTCGCCAGCAAATTACTGGTGTTGGTGAACGTGGCGAGTTGATTGCCGGCAAGCCCCTTGATGGCGCCCTCGATCAAGTAAGCCGAGGCCACAAAATCCTTGGCGTTCTCGCCATAGCTCACCGCGAACTGCAGCGACTTGGCATTGAGCGCAGACAACGCATCCTCGGCAACGCCCAACGATCGGACGTCGCCCAAGGCGCGATTGACCTCCAGCGCCGGTTCCATGGACTCACGGATCCCGACCACAGCCGCCGTCACGCCGCCGATGCCCAAGCCGATGGTCTTGATGTGCTTTTCGCTCTGATCAGCCAGCTCGGAAAAGCCCATTTTCACCTTGCCCAAGGGCGCGGTGACCTTGTCCTGCAAGCTGAGAATGAAAGCCAGGCTGGCGCTACGGTCTGCCAAAGTCGTTACCCGTTCAGCGCAAGAGCGATGCCGTTAGCCACGGCAAACTCCATGCGTCTCCAGTGTTCGTCCTCCAGCCACTTGGCCGTCCCCAACGCCTCGGGCGTGGGTTCCGCACCAGGCAGCCAGCGGTTCGTCAGGGCCATCAACTGGCCCAGTCCGTTTTCGCTTAGGCGCTCAGCGTGCTCGAGCGCTTTTTTACGATCACCTCAACGTTGGGCGCGTACTCCTCGAGCAGCGCGCCGGCGATCTGCATCACCATCACCGGGTTGCCCAGCAGCGGTTTCAGCACGGTTTTTTGTTCCTGCAGCACAGTGGTCATCAACAGGTTGTTGCCCGGGGCGACCTTGTTGGTTTGGGTCAGGGCGTTGAAATACTTGGTGACGTCGGCCGGGGTCAGGTTGAAGGTGAATTCCTGTTCGCCGACTTCCAGGGTGATTTCGGTGTTGTTCTGTTGGCTCATTGGGTAGATCTCTTATTGAGGTTGGGAAAAGTGGTGTCCTGGTGCACTGGCGATCGCTGGCACACGCCACGGACGTATTGCTGCAGTCCGAGAATCATTTGCCGGCTTAGGGCGAGCTGATTCCGGAGGGTGAAATAATCCGGTCGAGCGTCTGCTGCGAGTTCGGCGCGTCCTGCATCAGCCATGCGGGCGGTGCCGGCGGTGGCGGACAAAGATCCGGCGGCGGGACAGGTGGCGCGGACATGCAACCGGCCAGTGCCATCGCCCACAGCGCGGCGCAGGCGCTCGTTTTCAGTGAGTGCATCGGTCAATTCCTGGGTGTTTCGTTGGTCGATCGCGTCCCGCTCAGCGAGCATTTCGCCGCTGATTCGGGCCGCTTCACGCAGGCCGTTCGCTTCCCATTGCGCGCTGTCGCGCTCGCGCCTGGCGTCGTCGCGCTGCTCGGTTACCCGATCGAACGCCACCCACACCAGCAGGGCCACCAACAGCACGAAAGGCGCCAGGCGCAACGGGGAAAGGCTCATCGCAGGCACAGCTCCATTTCAGCCAGCCGGCGGTTGTGCAGGCCTTGAACGAAGCGCTTGCGGCCCTGCGTGTCGGTCACATACGCCCATACCGGCGTCTTGCCGTCAGGTGACCAGGCCAACGCACTGCAGCCGTCTGCGATGCGGCCGGCATTGATCAACGCCACCGCCCGACTGGCACAAGTGCTGGGCACACCCACGTTATGCGCGTGACTGGTCAAGGCGTTGAACGTGTTCTGGGCCACGTCCGGGTTGGTGATGCAGTCGGCCAGCTGCAGCTGGGTTTTGCGGATCACCAGCTGCTCCACCTCCGCGCAACGATCGGGCGACCAGTAGTCACCGACTACCACCGGGAACGGGCTGGTGTGTCGGGTGATGCCCTTGCAGACAGTGGGCAGTCCGCTGGCCAACTTGTCGGCATAGACGGTGTTCTGGCCACGGCCTTCCCAAGTGCCCAGGAAGATCACCAACGGAGCGCTGGCCAGCGCTATCAGACCGGCCTGAATCCTGCCGCGCAGGCTCATGGGAACCACGCTCGCAACAGTGCCGGCACAACCATCTGCAGCACAGAAGCGACCACCGTGAGAATGGTCAGCAAGCGGCCGACCTTGGCGCCGATGTCGTTCACCGCGACCGTCAGGGTCTGCTGGCCAGCGTTCAGTTCCGACAGTTGCCCGGC
The DNA here is from genome assembly GCF_059716105.1 of Pseudomonas sp. LBUM1652. NCBI lineage: Bacteria > Pseudomonadati > Pseudomonadota > Gammaproteobacteria > Pseudomonadales > Pseudomonadaceae > Pseudomonas > Pseudomonas sp. LBUM1652. The sequence goes on from NZ_CP166804.1 coordinate 4,233,125, forward strand.
CATGTGTTCGAACCCCTGTTCCAACTTGGTCACGCGGGTAGGCACGGTTTCGTGGCGGTCTTCCAACTCGCTGAGCCGGTGCTCAAATACGGCGAATCTCTGCTCTAGCGTTCCGAGGCGTGCGGTGTCAGTCGTCATCAGCGTTTACTCTGCTCAAAGCCCGTCTGGCACGGAACACACCGCGTTTTACCGCCCAGTGCCTGGCGCGCCGGCGGGATCTCGTTGTCGCAGTCCTGGCAATGGGTCAGGCTTGGCCCGACCGGCACAGGCGTCAGCAACTGGGCTTTGATTGCCTGGTCACGTTGGCGCTGCTCCAGCTCCTGAGCGCGGTCGAACCAATCCACCATTAGCGGATCCCCTCGATCTCAGTAGCGTCGAGGTACGGAACGCCGTTGATGTGAATGAAGTCCGGACTGGTGACGTCAAACGGCACCTTGTGTTTGGTTTTCTCGCCACCTTTCGGGTCGATCGACAACAGGCTGGAGATCTTCACCTTGCAGCCGAAGGCTTCCACGCGCAGTTCCTCGTCTTCGCCGGCCTTGGCGAAGAACACAGCATCAAACGGCTTGAGCTTGCGGAAGCTGCCCGCCGATCGCGCCGCATCGATCAGCAACTGAAAGTTGGAGCTGTCCAGTTCCAGTTCGCCGGCAGCGGCCACGTCACCCTCCACGTAGCCGTCAGGCACGCCCCGGGTTTGGGCCACAGCCGAGTTGTCGGTAATGTCCAGGGTGCAGCTCTCGACGTGAAGCGACAGATCGCCCAGGCTCACGTCGAAGTTCTTGCCGCCAATCTTTGCCATGGGGCGTTACTCCGTTTTGTCAGTGGAAAGATCCAGAGCGATGTTCGCCGTGAGGTCTTTCGGGCAGTTGAGGGGTTTGAGCTTGATGTAGGCCGCAACCTTGGTTTTGCTGAGCCATTCCAGCACCAGGTCACCGTCTTTCGGCGGCTCGATGTCCCCGGGAAACACCTCGCCGGCGAACTTGACGGACTTGGCCATGGCACGCAGCGGCGCCATCAGTTGGTTGGTGTTCACCGCCATGCTGTTGGGGGTGCTGTTCAAGCGGCGATCGGCGACACGGCGGATCAGCAGCGGGCGAATCAGGCGAGCAGCCTTATCGGTGATGCGCAGGTATTCCACGACCTGAAAGTCACTGCCCGGGGTGTCCAACATGTTGCAGTCGCCCCAGTACACGCCCGGGTAATCCGGATAGATCTGCGACACAGAGAGCCGCGCGCGATCCAGCTCACTACGCACAGCAGACGGCAGCGGGATCAGCTCGCTATCAGTGGGCACCTGGCCAAGTCCCAGCACCGGGCCGGTGGCCACGCGCATCGGGCTATCAGCGATACTTACCGCCGAGTTGGCCAACCGACCGGCCAGCACACCGAGGTCATTGCCGTGAAGCTGCGGCACCGCTGCAACGCGTGGTGCGGCCACCCCTGCTACCAATGCTTTTTGCTCGGTGAGGTATTGCGCCCAGGTCTGGTCGACGGTGATGCCGGCGGTGCATGCGAGAAAGAAAACACGACGGCCGTAGGTGTTGTTCAGCGCAACGGCGGCGTCATGCATGGCCGTCAGTTCGTCAGCTTTCACTACGGGCTTGGTGACGATCACCGCTTCTACTGAAACGCCCTGTTGCTGGGTTTTCTGCAGTGCGGTGGCCCAATCGCCTTCGGGGCCGATCGGAGCCGCCATGCAGGCCCAGCGCTGGCCACCGTTCAAACGTGCGGCGGTGATTTGGGTTTTCAGATCGCTCGCCGGGACGCCCAGGGCGGCGTCCAGATCGCTGTCGGTGTTCAGCGGAATGATCTGACCGACGTTTTTGGCCGCAGGGCCGATGAAAAGAAAGTAACGCTCAACCTCTGTCACGGCACCCTGGCCTAGATTGAGATTGTCGACGGTGACTTGACCGAGTGCCATGCAGTGCCTCGTTAGCGGGGTGAAGTTAGGATTTGTTGCAACACCTGGTTAATCAGCAGGTTGGTGTCGCGTTCAGTTTCGGCGCCGATGAACTGGCGTTTCGGCAAGGTGATTTCCCAGCTTTGCGCGCCAGTGCTTTCGCTGCGCTGGTCGTCGAGGATCCGGATCAACAGACCGGCTTTGGCGTAATTCACATGCTCCTGAATCCACGCCACCGACGGCCGGGTCAGCGTCTTTTTGCCTGCTTGGCGCACACGGAAACCCAACCGGCGCAAGCGCTTGGCTTGCTTGTCGGTTGCTGCCAAACCCGGCGGGGTCTTGTTCCATCGGCGCATCTGCTGGGCGGTGCGGCGCTCACTGACGCCGTTGTGCTGCTGCGCGGCGACCCATCGGGTCAGGGCGTTTTTCCAGCCCAATTCCGCTTCATCAGCAGACACCCGGGTGACCACCATCAACTTGGCCAGGCCGGCTTCCATCTTCTTTTTGCCCTTGGTGTCGCCCTTGCGTGGGGCGAAGGGTGTGCCGTCCAGGTTCTTCTGCTCACGCACTCGCTTGCGGCTCATCGTCCGCACGCGTTTGGTGACCTGGTTCAGCAAGCGGCGGCGCAATTGCGGCGGCAGGCTCAGCAACGCCAGTTGTTCGCGCACGCCCAAGCGACCGCGAATGTCGAGTTCGAACGTGCTACGCCCGGCCATCGGTGGCCACCTCGCCGTGCTCTGCAATCCACAGATCAAACGGGACAAAGGCCCAGGTCTTGCCGAAGGCTGCGATCTCGCCGGCAGGGTCTTCGGCCAGATACTGCGGCTCGACAAATTCCAGCGTGACTTCCACGTCGAACAGATCGTTATCCAGAGGCTCCACAAGGAACTCCGGCGCCGGCAGTTCGTGGCGGTCACGGTTGGAGTCGTGTTTTTCCAGCCAACTGCCGACCAACGCCATCATGCGAGCCGGGCTGGCGGTGAAACGCTCCAGGACAATCACGGCGCGATAGTGCATATCGGCGAAGTGCATGCCGTCGACGTCGGGTTTCCAGATCAGCGAAAGCTTTACCTGCTCCGTCCAGCTGTCGAGTTGTTCAGGCTCGACCAGGCGGCGTTCCAACAGATACGCGGTCAGTGTCTGCAGCTTGATCATACGATCGCCGCCGTGATTCGGCCGCGCCCCTGTAGCGAGCGAACCGCCTGCTGACTGAACTGCAGAAACGTCTCGCCGCGTTCGGGCATTTCTTTGCCGGTGTTTTCGGCGCTTTCACGGCGGCTCACCGTGGCGAACTGCGTCAGCAAGCTGGACTTGGCGCGGCAATACACGGCGCGCTTGTACGTCGCTACGTGAAATGTGGAATCAGGCAGCACCTTAGGGTCCCCAGATTCCACGGAGGTGATGCCCACGCTCTGCCATTGGCCTTTGCGTTTGGACAAATCGCGATTGATCTCAATCATCGCCGTAGTCAAATCAGTGACCAGCATGTCTACCAGGTACTCCGCCGGCAGGCGGTAGCCCTTCTGAAACTCGGACACGGAGAGGTTCGGCCAGAAGCCGTCGTTCTCAATCGCCTGTTCCACAAAGGTGGTGGGTTTCCCGGAAAAGCTCATTGCTGGCCGCTCGAATAGGGCGGGGAGACTGTTTTTCGTGGGGCTGGCCATGAATGGCAGACACACGTCCACAGTTCCCCGCTGGGGGGGTAGTCGGTTATTGAGCGCCGGTCACGGCGGGAGTTTGTTTGGCGATCGCCTTGCGGCACTTCGCAATGCGCGTCTCATTGCCGGCTTTCGCGTACAGCTCGGTGGAGCGTTCCAGATGCTGAAGCGCGGTTTCCCACTGCTCGGCCTCCATGGCGCGCATGCCGATCAACTTGTGGTACTTGCTCGGGATCTGTTCGGTCAGCTCCCATTCACCGTCGACACGCGGCAGCAGATCGGACAGGTACGGCTCCGGGCTGCGTTGCGCGTTGTATTCGGCGTAAGCCCAATCGATCACTGCATCCGCAACGAAGGTTTGCACGTCGCGGCGCTTAAACCGCTCGGGCATCTCCTGGCCCTGCCCGATCGCAAAGTCCGCCAGTGCCAGGCCGTCTTCGAACTGCTCGGTGTCGAACAGCCAGACCATCACCTGCACCAGGACACGGTTCGGCATCACCAGGCCCGAATCCATGTAACGCTGAATGAAGTCCTGATACTTGGGCAGCAGTTCCTCGCGCTTGAGTGCCTGACGCCCGGCGAGACCCTTGATATCGCTCAGGCGCTGCAGATCCTGATCCAGCGACGCTTCCATCAGCAGCAGGTGCTTTTTCGCGTTGGCCGGGCTGCTCAGGGCTTCCGCCGGCGAATACGCCAGCGGTGCGGCGGCTGCTGCGATTACTGCAGCGGTTCCCTGTGCCAAAGTACGGCGCTTGTGGGCAAGGGCCAGGCTCATGCGGCCAACTCAACGTTTTCAGTAAACGCGATCTTTTCCAGCTGCTCGATCACGTAGCCTTCGTTGCGGCTGTTGTAATCCTCGACACGGGAGCGTTTCGGGTTGTCTACGGTTTGCTTGCGCCAGCTGGAGTCTTGGAAATAGATCGACAGGTTGTCCCAACTGGTAACCAGCACGCCGTTAACCGGGAAGAACGGCACGCTGAAGCTTGGCAGACCACCATAAGTGGCGATCACCTGAGCGTCCTCGATGCGCTCTTTCTCGGTGGGTGTATCACCCTGCTTGGCGTAAAGCTTTGCCTTGTCGGCCGCTAACAGGTCGGTGCCGATAATGGCGATCAGGTCGCCGCCATCGCGCAGGCGTTCGTCCACCATTTGCTTGGTGTCATGTACAAGGGCGTCCAGGTTGGCGTAATCACCGCCCTGCCCCAGGATTACTTTGCCAGCGGTTTTGCCTTCCTTGAGTACCTGCTGCGGGGCTTGCTCGCGCAGTTGCTGCAGCCAGCCTTTGTTCACATCCTGCAGCATTGGATAGGCGGCGATATCGGTCTGCGCAGCGGCTTTCAGGCCGTGGAATCCGACCATGATGCGATCCAGGGCGATCTGTTTCTGCACAGCAGCCGAGTAGCGTTGGTGGAAGTCCGGGAATTTGGCCCAGGCGTCGATTTTTGCGTAAGGCAGACCCACGTCGGATTCGGTAGACGACAGTTCGTAGGTGGTGTTGTCCAGCTCGGAAGCGTCTTTCGCTTCGCGGTCGGTGGTCTTGGTGTTGGTGCGGCCGGTGACAGGGCCAGACACACCGATAAACACCTTCTCGCCCTTGATTTCGCTTACGCCAATGACGTTGATGCGCGAAAGGAAGTCCGACTTGGCGGTGATGGCGTCGTTCAGTTCTTGGGTGATGGACGGCTCAACGCTGAACATCTTGCTGGACAGCTCGACACCATAGGTCTCGGCCATAGCTAGCTGCATTGCCGCATACATTTTCGCGCCGTAAGCGCTCAGGGAACGGGCCATGTCAGAGTACCCGCACTTTGGCTTTGTCAGCTGCGCCGGTGGAACGCGGCAACTGACGGCCGGTGCTGGTGTTCTGCAGCGTGGTGAACTGTTGCTGCAGACTGGTCAGAGCTGCCAACACTGCTTTGTTGGAACTGCCGCCGTTGCGCTTGAATTCGCGTTCTTCTTCGGCGGTGGTGACGATCTCGTCGACTGCCGCGCTGACGTCATCGATCGGGGCTTGATCGGGTTCTGGTGCGTCTTCGGCAGCAGGCTCAATCACGGCCTGAATGCCGGCAGCGACGACCAGCAGCTGGGCCAGCAGGGCTTTCAAAGCCGTTGCGGTAGCTTCATCCATTGGGGGTTTGCTCTCGGTTGGGGTTTGCGGAGTGGTTTCGGCGGCGGTGTCGTCAATGCCGAAACGCTTGAACAGGCGGGTGAACATGCCGACAAGGCGACCAATCTCGCCCTGCGCTTCGGTTTCGCGCAGAGGGCCGAGTTCTTGGGAGGCGGCGTAGTACGCATCGCGGCTGGTGCGACTGGAGAAGTAGAGTTCCTGCGTGCCGACGCTGGCGGGTTCGTCGGTGACGGCGATACCAGTCATGTAGGCTTTGCCACGGCCCCGGAAATTCGGCTTGATCTCTATGCTGGTGAACAGCTTTTCGCCGGCGTCATTCAGGCGCAGCAGCTTGTCGTTTGGCTTCAGTTGCGCTTCAAGGGCGACTTGGCCAGGTTCTAAATCGTCGCCCTCCTCGACCAGGCGCACAGCGAAAACCGTTCCGTGGGATCCGAACCAGCGTTCGTGTTCACACCAGATAACAGCGGTGTACAAAGTCGGCGTGTAGGTCTCGGCGATGTCGCGCAGTTCCTGGGGAAGGATCTCGCGGCCATCGACGGTCGGGCCGCTGGTGGCTACACGTTTCCAGTAGGAGACAAGGGAACGGGGCATGAGTGGTGACTGCGCTCAATCGTTGAATGAGCCGCCACGATAGGGAGCCGTTTACCGCCAAACAAACGGTTGAAATTCAGAGTTCTCCTATTTTCGAGAGATAGGCGGATCGCAGCATTTAACCCCGCGTTTCCGGGGTTTTCGCCGCATAGACTGCGGCCCATGAACTACCCGACCGAAGTTAAAGAAGCCGCAAAACGCCTCTACCTGCGCCGCTGTTCGGTGAAGGAAATACAGGCGCATTTGAAGCTGCCCAACATACGAATCGTCTACTACTGGATCCGCCAAGGCGGCTGGGACGAGATGCTGACGGATGAAGAACCGTTGAGCGCGGTCAACCGGCGAATCACCCTGATTCTGGAAAAGATCGATCCGCTGACGAAAGCCGAACTGGACGAACTGGAGCGACTGACGGGCCTACTTGAGCGGCTGAAAAGACTTGCGGCCAAGCCTGCACGGGCGACGCCGTCTGACGCTCCGGACGAGCCTCGCGAACGCCAGCCTGGTCAACGTCGTGAACGCGGCGAAGGCGGCGGCAAGAAGCGGGAAAAGAAGGCCAAGAACGACATCAGCGGCCTGACCGAAGTGGATTTCCTCGATAAATTCATCTCGAAGATGTACGGCTACCAGAAAGAGCTGTTCGAGGCGAAACAGAACCCGCTGACACGCCGCGTCCGGAACATCCTCAAAAGCCGACAGGTCGGCCTGACCTACTACTTCGCCGGCGAAGCGTTCATGGACGCCGTGCTGAGCGGTGACAATCAGGTGTTCCTGTCTGCCAGCCGATCGCAGTCCGAGATCTTCCGCAGTTACATCATCCAGTTCGCCAAGCAGTGGTTTGATATCGAGCTGACGGGCAACCCGATCACGCTCAGCAACGGCGCCGAACTGCGCTTTCTCAGCACCAACAGCAGCACCGCCCAGGGCTACCACGGCCACGTCTACGTGGACGAATATTTCTGGATCCGCGACTTCGAAAAACTCAGCACCGTGGCCAGCGCCATGGGCACACACAAGAAGTGGCGCAAAACCTATTTCTCGACGCCCAGCGCCGTGTCGCACCAGGCGTACCCATTCTGGTCAGGTGAGGAATTCCGCAACAGCAAACGCGGCAAGAAGGCCGGCGGTGTGTGGCCGAGCGAAGCGGCTTACACGCAGGGCGCGCTTTGTCCGGATGGCCAATGGCGCAAGACAATCACGCTGGACGATGCGATCGCCGGCGGCTGCGATCTGTTCGACTTGGAGCAGCTGCAGCTGGAGTACGACGAAGACAAATTTCAGCAGCTGTTCTACTGCAAGTTCATCGACAGCACCCAAAGCGCATTCAGCCTCAAGGATCTGGAACGCTGCTACTCGGATCTGTCGTTGTGGGAGGACTACAACGCGGATCTGGATCGACCGTTCGGCAACAGTCCGGTCTGGCTGGGCTACGACCCGAGCCGCACCCGCGACGACGCCACCTGTGTGGTCATCGCGCCGCCACTCGAACCCGGGGCGAAGTTCAGGATCCTGGAGAAACATAGCTGGCGGGGCCACTCGTTTACCTACCAAGCCGCACAGGTCAAGAAGCTGACCGAGCGCTTCAACGTCCAGCACATCGGCATTGACGTCACCGGTGTGGGTTACGGCGTGTTCGATCTGGTGCGCGACTTCTACGCCAAGGCGACGCCCATTCACTACAGCCTTGAGGCGAAAAACGCCCTGGTACTGAAGGCTCAGGACACGATTCAAGGCAGTCGCATCGAGTGGGACGCCGGCTGGACCGATATCGCCCAGGCATTCCTGACGATCAAGCGCGGCGCCACCAACAGTGGCCAGATCACCTACAGCGCATCACGTACCGAAGCCACCGGTCACGCCGACATTGCCTGGGCGGTGATGCACGCCCTGTCCAACGAACCTTTGAACACCAACAAGCGGCGTCGCAGCCGCTACGTCACGAGTAACCAGAGCAGCCATGGCCAACCGCAAGCGCAGAAAGCAACACGTAGCCCAACCAACGCAGCAACCGATGCGCTCATTTACGTTCGGGGAACCGGAACAAGTGCTGTCCGGCAACATCGGCGAGTACGTGGGCGTGTTTCCCAGCGACGACGGCAAGATCTACAAACCTCCGGTGTCACGGGCTGGTCTGGCCAAGCTGCTGCGCGCCAACGCGCACCACGGCGCCATTCCAAAATTCAAACGCAACCTGCTGTTGCGTGAGTTCATCCCGTCGGCAGGCTGCAGCACCGAGACAATGGGGCGCGCCGGGCTGGACTACATGGTGTTTGGCGAATCGTATTTCTACAACGACACCAATGCATTCGGCCAAGTGCTGGAGCTGCAGCACCTTCCAGCTATCAATATGCGGGTAAAGGTCGACGGCGGTTTCGTCATGCTGCTGCCCGACAACAAGGAAATGGAATTCGAACAGCACGAGATCTCCCACGTTATGGATTACGACGTGGAACAGAACATCTACGGGATCCCGGACTACTTGGGCGGCCTGCAGGCGCTGCTGCTCAACGAGGCGGCCACCCTCTTCCGCCGTCGGTACTACAGCAACGGCGCGCACGCCGGCTACATCTTCTACACCAACGATCCTGACCTGACCGAAGAGGACGAAGACGAGCTGCGCGCACAGATCAGTGCCAGCAAGGGCGTGGGCAACTTCCGCTCGATGTTCGTCAACATTCCTAACGGCAAGGAAAACGCGATTCAGATCATCCCCGTGGGTGACTTCCAGGCCAAAGACGAGCTGGAGAAGGTGAAGAACATCACCCGAAACGACGTTATCGCCGCCTGGCGCATGAACCCGGCACTGGCCGGCATCATCCCGGAAAACACCGGTGGTTTCGGGGACATCGAAAAGATTGATCGCGTGTATACCAGCAACGAGATCAGGCCAATCTGTCAGCTGTTCAACCAACTGAATGACACGCTTCGGGAAGACAGGCGCTTTAGCTGGAGACCTGCACCAGAATCAGTGGATACCACTGCATGAAATGGGTACCAGAGAGAATACCACTACATATTGTGGCAAAATGGCGGCGATCAGCTGCCCCTGGGGAGGGACACAATGAGAGTTGTATGCAATTGCGGACACAAGGGCCGGATTGCCTCGCGGGAAGAGGTAACCAGAGCCTTTGTAAAACTGTACTGCCAGTGCCTGGACGCAAAGTGCGGGCACACATGGGTGGCAAATCTGACGTTCTCGCACACGCTCAGCCCGTCATCGCAGACGTTCGAGCGGATGTTGATCGATCGCTTGCGGGAAATGCCCCGAGCGAAGCAGCGGGAGCTTTTCGAGCAGTTGGGATCGCAGGCGGTGGCGTAGTTACAAACCGCCAACGCTATAGCGCCGGCGATCGGGATCATTCAAGGAATGACGGTCAGCCCTCTACTTTCTCCTTTGGGTTGATTGCCAGTATCTCGGCCAAACGTCGAACTTGTTGCTGTTCGACGCGACTTAGCTTGCGATACAGAGCGATCAGTCGAAGCTCGATGGGGGTGAGTCCTACTATCTCTGACTCGGTGTAATCGAACGCGGCGTGATCGTTCTTCTTGCGATCCAACATGCTTACTACTCCATAAAGTGCATTGCTGAATCGACTTTATGGGGCGTGGCAAAAAGCATTGGAATGGGAGCTTTCCCAATGATGTATGGCTTTTTGTGAATTAAGACCGACGCCTGGCGGCGTCGTCAGCCATGGCCTCAAGGAAACGACGGATCGCTTTTTGATCCTCATCAGAGATGGTTCTGAACTGGTTTATCAACTCTTCTTCTGATGCGCTAAAAAGTTGACCCAGAGGAGTAGACCGCCGGCCAGTCAGCACATAAGCAGCATCAACGCCACGTTCTTCAAGAGCCGTGACGTATCGGAGATCGAGAGAGTTCGCTCCCAATTCGTAGTTTTTTTGTGTGCCACGGCTGACGCCAAGCAGCACACCAAAATCAGTTTGATTTAACCCCAAGCGCTCGCGCTCTTCCCTGAGGCGTTCACCCACTCGATCCGCTATGAGCATTTTTTTATTCACCACCATTGACTTGATCATTTTTTTGACCAAGAATCACCACAGACAAACGCAAACAAACAGAAACAAACAAGGGGAGCACTATGCCCGCCACCGTTACGCACGAGCAAGCCCGGGCGGCGCTTGATCGAAAAGGAGTCAGTATTGCGGAGTTCAGTCGCAAACACGGACTGAACAAAAATTTAGTCAGCGACCTATTGAACGGTCGGATCAAAGGTCGCCGGGGGGAGGCACATCGCGCCGCTGTGTTGCTAGGGATTAAAGACGGCGTGATCGAACAGTAATAGCGGCGCTCAACAGGGAAAAGTAGAAGATGAAAAACCCGATCCTAGACACCCGCAAAGAAGTCATGAGCGAGATTATCCGCAGCTATACCGGCGGACGTGAGGCCGCTGCTGCACGCTTGGGACTGAAGCTTAAAAAGTTCGACAACCATGCATACGAAAACGCCGGGTGCAGTCCTCTCACCGACGCACAAGTTTTCATTCTGGAGCAAGCTTGCGGCACGCACCATTTCCCCAACTACATCGCGTCAATGTATGGCGGGCTGTTTGTGCCGGTTGCTGATCCTGAAACCTTGGACAACGTCGAGCTTTACGCTCGGTCGGTGCAGGTAGCAGCAAAACGCGGTTGTGTTGACCAGGCGATCGCCAAAGCGCTGGAAGACGGTTCGATCAGCGAAGAAGAAGCCGAGCTGATCCTGGACGCCCACAACCTCCATGTTGCTGCACGACACGCCGAAGTGCTTGCAGCCATCGCTTTATACCGTGCGGGGAAAGCCCAATGAACAATCTGCCTGCTGCACAGGAATATCAAGACATGCTCAAAGCCGCGGCGTCGCTGTTCCTCGAACGGCACCGATGCGAACACTTGAGCGACGACCAGCAATTGGTCAAACGCGCCGTTCAACATTTGGTGTCCGACTTCGACGTACTGACTCCGACAGCCGAAAAAATTGTTCACCTGGCCTACAGCGATTTATCTGCCGCTAGCGATCGGCAGCGCCTGGACGTACTGACCAGCACGGCAACACATACAGTTATCACTGACACAGGCACCGGTGAAGTTTGGGCTGTCCCCGTCAGCCTGATCTATGAACGCATTCTGAACGCGCCGGACAACGGGCGTTTCCGCGTCACTACTCCTTAACACCCAACCAACGAATTCCCGCTCCCCATATCCATGGGTTTGGGTGAGCTGCGCCCGAAATTGAGGTTTGACGATGGAAAACGCCCTGAACATCAACGCAAAACTGACGCCTGCACAGGCTCAGGCGCTCTTGGCCAATCTGCGTGAGCAATACCGTCTCAGCTTCAACGAACTTTGGTACGCAGATCAATTCCGCCTCATTCCCGATGGACTGCGCCACGGCTCAATCCTCGCCAACTGCCCCGTGATGGCCGCTCAGAAACACCTGATTGGCGCCCTCTCCTACTGCCTCAAGAAAGTGAAGTAATCCATGAAAGAGCAATTGCGCAGCGACGTGATCGAGCGCCTGAAAACCGATTACGGGCTTAAGCAACGGGCAAACGCCGACTACATGCGTGGAGGTACTTGCCCCAAGTGCCGCCAGAAGACGCTGTACACCCGTATCGATGCTCCGTGGCTGGTGATCTGCGGCAGACCTGAGAAATGCGCTCACACGATGCATGTGAAGGAACTGTACGACGACCTGTTTGAAGACTGGAGCAAGCGCGCGCCGGCGACCGACCAACACCCCAACGCCACCGCTCGCGCCTATCTGGAGTTCGCCCGAGGCTTTCGCATCGAGCTGATCCAGGGTTGGTTCACTCAGGAAAGCTTCTACTCGCCTGAACACAATGCGGGCAGCGCCACGGTGCGCTTCGCGTTGGAGAAAGGCGGCTGGTGGGAACGCCTGATTGACCGTCCGCACCGTTTCGGAAAGATGAAAGCCCGGTTCAAATCGAAGGAAAGCTATCGCGGCGTTTGGTGGTGTCCGCCTTGTGTGGATCTGTTGGAAGCGAAAGAGATTTGGATTGTCGAGGGCATCTTTGACGCCATCGCCCTGGTGCACAACGACATCGTTGCCGTATCGGCCATGTCCTCGAATGCCTTCCCCGAAGAATCGCTGCGGGCGCTCGCCCGTGACCGTGGCGGGAAGCTACCCAAGCTGGTGTGGGCACTCGACAACGAACCGGGTGCCCACACCTACACCAAACGCTGGGCAAAACAGGCTCGAGCCTTGGGGTTCATTTGCGAGGCTGTACAGATCCCGCTGCGTGACGGCCGCAAGACTGATTGGAACGACCTGCATCAGCGTTGGAGTTTCATTGAAGACGAAAGCGAGCGTGCCGACCAGGTCGCAGCTGATCTGAAACAGGCGCGTCACCTCGGCGCCCTTCTGCTGGCCGACAGCGCCGCCGAAAAAGCGTTGCTGATGTACGACTGGAACAAGCGCGGTGAATTCCACCTGGGCTTCGGCAGCCGCCTGTACTGGTTCAAGTTGGACATGGAGAAATTCAACCGGGCGATGCAAGACATCGAGGACAGCGAGAACCACGACGACCAGTTGCTCAATCAGGCACAACAACGGGAGAAAGCGCTGCAACAGTCTGGCAGTGTCGTCGAGATCGCCAACTGCTATCCACAAGCTCTGTACTTCCAGCGTAACGAGGTTACGGACGAGTCCTGGTACTACCTGCGGGTCGACTTCCCGCACGACTCCGAAAGCGTGAAGAACACCTTCACCAGCGGGCAGCTTTCAGCCGCCAGCGAATTCAAAAAACGCCTGCTCGGAATGGCCGCTGGCGCCATGTACACCGGCAGCGGTCAACAACTGGACAAACTAATGAAAGACCAACTGTTCGGCATTAAAACCGTGTCGACGATCGACTACGTCGGCTACAGCAAAGAATACGGCTGCTACGTCTATGGCGATATCGCGATCAGGGATGGCGTCACCTACAAGGTCAACAGCGAGGACTATTTCGAGTTCGGCAAACTGCGTCTGAAGACGCTGCAAAAAGGCGTACCGATCAAACTGCAGCGCGACGGCAAGGACTTTAACGAAGACTGGCTGCCGTTGCTGTGGACGTGCTTCGGCGCGCAAGGTCTGGTGGCCCTGGTGTTCTTCTTTGGCTCGCTGTTCTGTGAGCAGATCCGTGGTCGGTATCAGTCATTTCCTTTTCTGGAAGCCACCGGGGAGGCCGGTGCCGGTAAGACCACCTTGCTCAACCTGTTGTGGAAACTGCTCGGCCGCGAAGGTTATGAAGGCTTTGACCCAATGAAGTCGACCAAAGCCGGCCGCTCGCGGCTGATGGGCCAGGTGTCGGGGATGCCCGTGGTGTTTCTGGAAGCCGACCGTCACGGCGATGATCGTTCGCACGCCAAGACCTTTGAGTGGGACGAACTAAAGGATTTCTACGGCGGCGGCACACTGGCCACAAAGGGGGTAAAGACCGCCGGCAACGAAACCTATGAACCGCCGTTTCGCGGCACAATCGCCATCAGCCAGAACGCCGCGGTGGTCGCCCATGAAGCGATCATGACGCGGATCGTCAAACTGCATTTCGTCCGTCCGGTCGTTACTCCGCAAAGCCGTGTGGCGGCAGACAAGCTGAACGCCCTGGACGGCGGCACGCTTAGCCACTTCCTGATTCGAGCCGTCGGCAAGGAGTCGGCCGTGCTCGAGCTTTTCGCCCAGCGCATGCCGGAACACGAAGCCAAACTGCGCCGCCTGCACACCCACTGTTTCGCCTGCGGCACCGAGTATCCCAACGAACAGGGCAACTGCAGCAGCTGCGGCTACGACCTGCGCGGGTACATCCGCGTCGAGCGGATCAGCAAGAACCACGCGCAACTGCTCTCGCTGCTCGATGCCCTACGCCTGATCCTGAAACTGGAAGAGCCACAGGTGTCCGCCACCCAACGACAGATCGTGCGCATGGCAATTGAACGCCAGGCCTCGATCAGCTCAGACCACCCGGCCGTTGCCGAATTTTGGGAGGTCTACGACTACCTGCAATCGCTCAGCGAAGACCCCGTGGTCGACCACAGCAGCGACCCGACTGTCATTGCGATCAACCTCAACGAATTCAGCGAACGCGCCGCCGAGCACAAACAGAAACTGGCGGACGTGGCCACGTTACGCGACCTGCTCAAAGAATCCCGCTCACACAAATTTCTTGAGGCCAACAAGGCAGTGCACAGCGCTGTACGTGCGGCGTTGAACGCCAAAACCCCACTGGCCCAAGGCCGTCCGACGACGGTCAAGTGCTGGATCTTCAAAGCGTAAAAAGGAGGCTACACCGATGCAAATCCAAGTGTTTATGGGCAATGCCGGCGACGGCGAAACATGCAAACTCCAATCGGTGCAAAACCGTTTGGACTTCACCGGGCAAAGCGAGCCGATCATTCAGGCGGGTGCTTACGGGGAGGAAGGTCTGCTGCAGATTCTGGAGGTTCGCGCCGCTGGTGGCCAACGCGAAATCCTGGTTGACGACTGTAGCCGGCAACAGATTTTGAGGGTTCTGGAATGGCAGTCCTCCACTGAAGAGGATCCAAATTACGCCGACCTAGTCATTCACCTGGCCCGGAAGGACTGACGGAAAAAAGAAGCGATGTCGAGGAGTTGCACCTCCCCGACATCAACCACCACCGAGGGCAACACGATGGAAGTAAAGCACCAAAGCGGCAGTGATTCGAAAGCTAACACACTCAACAACAGTGACTCCCACACTCGGCATCTGATGGCTATCAGAATCGTAGGTACAGCACTGTTTGATTATCGGGTACGTAAAACCGAAGTAGCGCGTATCCGTCTTGAATGCCTTACCACTTTCGCCAAGGAGTTGGGCGACATCGACGCGGCAGAGTTCGCTGTTGTCGCTCAACTACTGGCTGGCAACTCAACAGCCAACCTAATCCCAATTGATCGACCTCATTCACTCGAAGGAATCGCACTATGAAAACGTTGTTTGTACTGATGGCTCAATACAATGGCCAAGTGGTAATTCCGTTGGATCGAGTGTGCCAGGATTATTTCACGCACCTGACAACGGATATGTTTCAACGCAAAGTGGGTGCCGGGCAGATAAAGCTGCCGATTACTCGCATGGAGCCGAGCCAGAAAAGTGCGAAAGGTGTTCATATTGCAGATCTGTCGGCTTACCTGGACGAACAGCGCGCTGCAGCAGTCAAGGAAAGCCACCAACTGAATAGCGCACCGCGCAGCAGCTAACTCACTTTAACGTTTTGGCGCCCAGCTTTACGGGCGCCTGCAGGATGCGCTCGAACCACTCCCAAGATGCATAAACATCCCCTCGCCCGCGCAGGTGGGTATAACGGCGCATCGAGTTCCAATCTCGATGTCCCGACACACTCGCCACCCGCGGAATATCCCAGTCCATTTCGAAAAGCCGGCTGACGCCTTCATGGCGCAGATCGTGAAAGTGCAGATCTGCGATGCCCAGGATTTTGCAGGCCCTTGTCCAGGACGTGGACACGGATTCAGCGCTGTAAGGAAAAATCTCAGGCAACACTTTAGGCATTGTCTGAAGTATCGCCCATGCTTCTGGCGGCAAATGACACCAGACGTCGTTACCGATCTTCTGGCCTGGATTCTTCATGTCACGAACCAGCACCCGCTGGCCAGCTTCGTCCAAGTCATCCCATAGGATCCGAGTGATCTCTTCTTGCCTACGCGTGGAAAACAACGCGAAACCCGTCAGCTTAAGCATGTTGATAGAAGTTGGACGACGAGTCTGGATATCCCGGAAGTGTGTAAGCAGCTTGTCGAGTTCGTCTAGGGTGGGCCGGCGATCGCGTTCGCGGCTTTTCATGTTGTAACCGAGCTTTTTTAATACTCGGCGCGCGTCCACCATTGCATGCGGATCCACCTCATAACCCCAAGCGGGTCGAGCGATCGAGAGAACCGCGCCCAAGTGTGCGAGATCGTTGCCAGCGGTCTGAGGCTGAACGCCCCCACCCTCCTTGCCCATGCGCCATAACGCATACTCGACCAGGTGCTGGCTGCTTATATCTCTGTCGTTCAACTTTCCCAGGTAGCACTCGGTAATCGCCTTCAACGTACCGAGCTTCGTTTTCCCGAGAGGGCGCGCCTTGGTCATTTCAGCCAAGTAACGATCGATCATTTCCTTGATCGTCGCACCAGGTCGGTTCGCCCGCTCGATCGCACCTGGTTCGTCCAGCTCGGTTTCTCTTTTACGCACCCAAGCCTGTGCGGCCTGTTTTCGGGCGAAGGTCTGACTCTCTTGGTAAACTTGCACCCCATCGCGAAACAGGCGTATCTGTGCCGTGTAACTGGTGCTGCCGTCGGTGCGTTTCCGTGCTCTGATCGTGGCCATAGTCAACTGGTACAATTGGAAAAGTGATTGGTACATTGTACCAACCGACCTCAGAAAACGCCTATTTACCCCCTGAAATCGGCCTAGAACACGTAGAGCAAAATGGTACATAAATCAGCTATATACCCAACAAACACCGGCTCTACGCTGTCTAGAAGGTTCTCCGTTGCGCCCATGATGGATTGGACTGACCGCCATTGCCGTTTCTTCCTACGCCTCCTGTCGAAGAACGCCCTGCTCTACACCGAAATGGTCACCACCGGCGCGCTGCTCAATGGCGATCACGAGCGTTTCCTCCGTCACAACGAAGCTGAGCATCCGCTGGCTTTGCAGTTGGGCGGTAGCGTTCCGCTGGATCTGGCCGCCTGCGCCCGCATGGCGCAGGAGCACGGTTACGACGAGGTGAACCTGAATGTCGGCTGCCCGAGCGATCGTGTGCAGAACAACATGATCGGCGCGTGCCTGATGGGTCATCCGCAATTGGTGGCGGATTGTGTGAAGGCGATGCGGGATGCGGTGTCGATTCCGGTGACGGTGAAGCATCGGATCGGGATTAATGGGCGGGACAGTTACGAGCAGTTGTGTGATTTCGTCGGGACGGTGCGGGATGCCGGGTGTACGAGTTTTACGGTGCATGCGCGGATTGCGATTCTGGAGGGGTTGTCGCCGAAGGAGAATCGCGACATTCCGCCATTGCGCTATGACGTCGCGGCGCAGCTGAAAGCAGATTTTCCGGCGTTGGAGATTGTGCTGAACGGCGGGATCAAGACGATGGAGGCCTGCCATGAGCATTTGCAGACGTTCGACGGTGTGATGCTGGGGCGTGAGGCTTATCACAATCCGTATTTGCTGGCGGAGGTGGATCAGCAGTTGTTCGGCAGTTCGGCGCCGGTGATCAGCCGGGCCGAGGCGTTGGCGCAGTTGCGGCCTTATATTGCCGAGCATTTGCTGGCCGGTGGGTCGATGCATCACATCACGCGGCATGTGCTTGGCCTGGGCACCGGGTTTCCGGGGGCGCGTAAATTCCGCCAGTTGTTGTCGGTGGATATTCACAAGGCCAAGGACCCGCTGGCGTTGCTGGATCAGGCGGCGGAGTTGCTTGAAGGCCGTTGATTGATGATTTGAATGTACGGGCAGCGAATGAGCGCTGCCCCGAGTTTTGCTGTACTGACAGGATGTCTTGTGTTTATGCCCGCGTTTAATTTTTCCCGCTTCAAGCGTTACTCCCTCCTTGCCTTGTTTAGCGTTACCTCGAATGTCTACGCGCACTGCGATGGCTTTTGTATGGGGAGCACCGATACGCCGTGGGAGGCCACGCAATTCTCGGGTTTCTCAGTCTTGGTGCTGTTGCTGACGCCCTTCTCTGCGACCAACAACACGACCGAAAACTTCAAACGCGTCTACTCCGCCGAGGAGTTGGAAGACGCACGTCTTTACCTCGCCAGCGACGGCATGCTGCAAGCCGCGTATTTCACCTCGGCCTTGCAGCGTTTTCGTCGGGAATCCCCCGACAGCGAGTTAAACGACCTCGCCGTCGCCGCGTTGATCAGCAGTCAGTAATCAGCCTGCCGCCGCTGCCGTCCAGTTGACCCAGCCAAACTGCCACGTTGCCAGAATCAGCAAGCCAAACGCGATCCGATACCAGGCGAACGCGGCGTAGCTGTGGTTGGCGATGAACTTGAGCAGGCCGCGCACGGCGATCATGGCGAAGATGAACGCAGTGACAAAGCCGAGGGCGAAGACTGGCAGGTCGCTTTGTTCGAACAGGTCTCGGTATTTGTAGCCTGAGTACACGGCGGCGCCGACCATGGTCGGCATGGCGAGGAAGAACGAGAACTCGGTAGCGGCTTTGCGCGAGAGGCCGAACAGCAGGCCACCGATGATGGTCGAGCCGGAGCGCGAGGTGCCCGGAATCATCGCCAGGCATTGTACGAAACCGATCTTCAACGCGTCAGACCAGCGCATGTCGTCGACATGATCGACGCTCACTACGTGGCTGCGCTGTTCGGCCCACAACATGACGATGCCACCGACGACCAGAGCGACGGCAACGGTGATCGGGTTGAACAGGTATTCATGGATCGCATCAGCGAACAGCACGCCCAAAACCACGGCCGGAAGAAAGGCGATCAACAGGTTGAGGGTGAAGCGTTGTGCGTTGCGTTCGGTGGGCAGGCCTTTGACGATTTCGAAGATTTTCGGCCGGAACTCCCAGACCACGGCAAGAATGGCGCCGAGCTGAATAATGATGTTGAACGCCATGGCGCGTTCACCGCCGAATTCCAGCAAGTCGGCGACGATAATCTGGTGGCCCGTACTTGAGATGGGCAGGAACTCGGTCAGGCCTTCTACCGCGCCTAAAATCAACACCTGGAAAAAGGTCCAGAAATCCATTAATCCTCCGTCAGAGCGCTCATCGCGAGCGGCCCGTTAAACTGCACTCAGGAATTGAGTATCTGAAGTGAAACAATCGGTATATCGACACCCGTTGCCTGACTAGGCGACGCAGAATATGTCTTATCAAAAGACACACTCAAGCCATGTTAGTAATCGTCCGCCTACGAACTACTCGGGAAATATTTAGGCCTTTATATAGAAAAAAGTTGCGCGCCCAATAAAGTGTGATCAATATCACATTCTCTTGGATGGCCAGACAGTGGCCAAAGGACATAAACAAAGCTGTCGCATTGAGTTCAAAATAGTGGCACAATTCCATATTGCCACCATCTAATGACTAGTTCACACTCCCGAAAAAATCAACTAAAAGCCTGAAAAGCTTAATTATTGTTAGAAAACTCGGGAGCCACGTCTAAAAACTGGTCGAATGTTACCAATTGTCAGTCACAGATGAGAACCGGTGCTTTAACATCCCGATGTCAGCACCTAATTCGAGTCAATGCATGATGCTCTCAGGGAACTTGGCGACTAGAAGTCCGCGCCCGACAAACGACGAACCCGGTGTTCTTACTCTGGGCCGTACCCGTGGCGTGGCTGAACATTTTAGAGCGCTACTCGCCAAGCACGTCCGCAACGACATGGCGCTTGATGCCAATTCGTACACTAGCTCATATAAGCAGAATGAACTCTCTGGTTCATATCGAGCCATCTTCATTGTCATCGACAGCCCGCAAGCCCTTGAAGACAATCTTGCGCTGGTGGAGAACCTGCGCACCGATAACTTGAAGCCCATCATTTGTGCGGTCATCACTGGTCGCGGCGCCTTCAACAAGATCAAGTATTTTCTTGCCGGGGCGGACTTTTGTATCAAGCTCAATACCCTTTCCGACGAAGGTGCCGAGTTGCTTGCCGAGTTCTTCAACAGTGAAGAATGGCAAAGAGATATCAATCTGACGCTCGACCCTACTCGTATCTGTCTGATGAGCACCAGCAAGAAGCTGGATATCTCTTTCGCTGAAATGAAGATCCTGGAAGCGTTTGCGCAAACCGGCAACCACATCCTCAGCCATGATGAAATCGCCAACATCATGGGGCTCAATACCAATTTCTACGACCCAAGGGCGCTGGAGAAATCAATCAGCCGCTTGCGTGGAAAAATCAAGGACATGTATGGTACAAACGCGATTCAGAGTATCCGCGGCTATGGCTATCGCCTGATGCGCGGCCTGATATCGACTGCCTGACTCAAGGGCAGCCACTCTTTTGCATGCTTACGAAGGATCGTCTGATGCAGCCATATAGCTCTAGTTGTACTTCACGCCTACTAATAACAAAGCGATTGAATGAGCGCGCCAACATAACAATAAACTTAACAACATAGCAGCAGAACGAGTGGAACTTATCGAGGGCCATTTTCGGGCCCAGACCCTGCCTGTCGATTACTTCCGAGGAAGTCATTGCTCGCCTGCCGATTTACCTTTTAGCCAATTTTGGTACGCAGTTAAGGAGAGAGACATGGAAACTAGTACAACCCTCCCCAGAAAATATTTTGTCGTCGTGACTCACAGTACAACGTCGCAACGTGAGCTTGAGAGCATTCTGTCCAGCGAACGATTCAATTCGTTTGGTACGTCTCAGGCGCAAATGTTTATTGAAGGTGCTACTTCGCCCTCTTCCGCCCCCGTGCTGATGGAGTTCACTTACCCAGGCAGCACCCGTAAAAATGTCGCTCGCACAATTGAACATGACACCCAGCGCATATTGGCCACGCTTGAGTCTGAATGGCTGGCCGCTCAATCGGCGAATCCATTTCACAGTACTCCGGCAATAACCGCTGAAGCCGGCAACCCGCCTCCCGCTCTCGACAGTGCTGCTCCTTACACTGAGACCTGGCACCTCGACAATGATCAAGGCGCATTGATCAAAGAAGACGTAGAGATCAGTCTCACCGGGCTCGAAACTGCACTGGTCAGAAAAATGCTGCACCACGAAGAGCGCGTAGTCAGCCGCGATGAACTGATCCTCAGTATCGGCCGAGAGCCGGAGCAATATCGTGGGCTGGAGATGTGCCTGAGTCGCCTGCAAGACAAATTCAAAAGCGCCAGTAAGGGTGAGCGACTGTTCCGCGCTGTAAGAAACCGCGGCTACTGCCTCATTCAAGAAATCGTGGCTTAAAGACAGCGATATCTGCGAACACATCAAACAGAAAACAGTGCGACTACAAAAACAACAAGAGCACTCTGTTTGGCTTCACCTCCCTTGATGAATAAAATCCCTGCCTCCACCCCTCAAACAGTAACAAATACCCCTTCGATTATTCACCCCCTTCTCTGCGACCTTTTCTAACACCCTTATATTTAATTATTAAAAAGTTGGCATTGTGCCATCTTGTTAGAACTCGTCAGACACCATTCCCGGCAATAACTTAGTCTATTGACTGACGACAGTTCGGCATATCGGCGTTGTTACCTCAGGACACTCGTTAAAACAAAAATAATAACTCTGACTAACAACTCGGCTTTCAACTGTTGAAACCTGAATGGACGTCTTTTGGGGATATCGTATGGATCTTTCTCTCAGTATCAATCGAAGCACGGGCCTCAAGGGACTGACCTTTTGGGGCCAATGGGCGCTGGCACAGGGATTTATCGTTGCTCTGTTGTTTGTACTGGCCGAGCAGCACACCGGTACGGTCGCGTTCTACTACCGAATGTGCGCAACGCTGGCGGTACTGGCTTCGGTGCCGGCTTATACGTTCAGTGGTGTGTATCGCAAACGCGATAACTATCTGACGGGGTTGGGTCGCCTGTTCATGGGCTGGTCCATGACGATGGCGGCGCTGGCGTGCATCGCGTTTATCTGCAAGGCCGATGAGCTGTTTTCCCGACAGGTGATTCTCAGCTGGGCGGTGTATGGCTTCCTCGGACAGGCGCTGTTGTATGCACCGTTGCATGCGTTTTCGAAGTTCTATCAGCGTTCACGCAAAAGCGAGCACAAGACCCTGATCGTTGGTACGGGTGAGCTAGCGCTGGGTCTGGCGAAGAAGCTGAGCCAGATCGAGAACCTGCCACTGGTAGGTTTGATCAGTAACGGTACCGTGCCTGCGCTGGAGTCGGATGCCCCGCGCATCGTCGGTGCTCAGGAACAGTTGCTTGAGCTGATCAAGGCCCACGACATCCGCCGGTTGTACATCACCCTGCCGCTGTCGGAAGCGGCGAAAATCGAAGCGATGTATGTCGATTTGCTCGGTGCCAACGTCGATGTGGTCTGGGTGCCGGACTTGAACAGTCTGACGCTGCTCAATCACTCGGTTAAAGTCGTGGACGGCCTGCCGGCGATCTACCTGAATGAAAGCCCGCTGACCAGTCGCCCGACCGCTGCCCTGAGCAAAAGCCTGGTGGAGAAAGCCGTGGCGCTGCTGGCGATCATTATGTTGAGTCCGGTGTTGGCGATCATTGCCCTGGCGGTGAAGATCAACTCGCCAGGCCCGGTGTTCTTCAAGCAGGATCGCCACGGCTGGAACGGCAAGGTGATTCAGGTCTGGAAGTTCCGCTCGATGCGTGTGCACGATGACAAAGACGTCAAACAGGCCAGCCGCAACGACTCGCGCATCACCCCCGTTGGCCGCTTCATCCGCCGCACTTCGCTGGATGAGTTGCCGCAACTGTTCAACGTGCTGCAAGGGCACATGGCACTGGTTGGCCCACGTCCGCATGCTGTCGCGCACAACCATTTCTACTCGGGGAAAATCCTCGCTTACATGGCGCGTCACCGGATTAAACCGGGCATTACCGGGCTGGCTCAAATCAGCGGCTGCCGTGGTGAGACGGACACCCTCGACAAGATGCAGAAGCGTGTCGAGATTGACCTGCAGTACATCAACAGCTGGTCGCTGTGGCTGGACTTGAAGATCCTGGTGAAGACACCGTTTACGTTGCTGTCGAAGGATATTTACTGAGGTTCAGCATTACGCAAGGCAACACCGCAAGGGGACGAAAGTCCCCTTTTTTGTGCGCGGGATTTGGGGTGGGCCGGGATTTGGGGTGGGCCAGGGTTTGGGGTTTGACACATATCCCTGTGGGAGTGAGCTTGCTCGCGATAGCGGTGAGTCAGTCAATGATGATTTCGAATGTGCCGACGCTATCGCGAGCAGGCTCACTCCTACAGGGGATCGCGTGTTGGCCAGGATCCGGGGTTCGTCACATGACCCATGTAGGAGCTGCGGCACGCTGCGATCTTTTGATCTTCAAGGATCAGGATCAAAAAATCGCAGCGTGCCGCAGCGCCTACAGGGATAGCGTCGGCTTGAACGTTGATCGATCAGCCGTTACTCGGTGATCTTCTCGAAGTTGCGATAGAACATGTCGTCATCGCGGCTATCGGTCATCGAGTGCAGTTGGTAACCGCGATTGAGCCGCGCACCACCGTCACGGGTCAGTGGCGCCCACACCAGGTTGGCGCGGCGCATGGTCGACATGCTCATCATTTCGTCGAACGGGATCGACAGATAGAGACCTTTGTCGAAGCTACCTTCCCCGTACTCGGCACTGCTGGCTGTGGTGATGGTGGCCCAGGCGCCGAAGCGCACGCCGTTGGAGAACTCGCGGGAGATGTCCAGCGTGCCGCCCCAGTCACCGGCCAGATACCGGCCGACGCTAATGGCCGCGAGCGTGTCGTAAGGCAAATCCGTGTAGCCAGTGATGTGCCCGGTGACCACAGAGTAATCACGCAGACCAAAGCCCTGATCAAACTCACGCTGACGCACGTAGTTCAGATCCGCCCCCACCGACCAGCGCTCACCGGTCGGACGAAACAGCACCTCGCCCCCTACCCCGGCAAACATCGACTCCAGATAACCGCCATAAACCATGCCATACCAGTCTTTATCCAGTTGCTCGGTATGGCTGAGCTGGAACATCGGCATGGTCACCTCGGATTCGGTCAGGTACTGACGCAAATCCGTACGCACGCGCGGCAAGCCGCTGGGTGCATCGTAGGTGAACTTGTCGAAGTTGTTGATCAGGTTGGCGCTGAGCAAGCCGCTCCACCAGGTGTTGCGGTTGAAGCGATATTCGGCGTCCGCGTCGGCACTCAATTGATAGAGAAAGCCATCCGGGCCGCCGACGTTCTGTTTGAAGCCCAGGCCGACGCCATAACTGAAGTGCTGCGGCGCTTCGGTGTAGAGGGTTTTCTCGTTGTGCGGCATCGCCGGATTGATCTCGGTGGTGCGGTGCAGCGACAGCAGAGGTTCCTCGTTGTTGATCACTTCGCGGAAGGTCTGGCGCGGCACGCTGGTTTCTTCCAGCGGCAAGTCGTAGCGCTTGTTGACCATGGTGAACCAGTTAATGTCGTCGTTGACGCTGTTATCCAGAATCCGGCTCGCACGGCCGACAGCCTTGGACGAATGAAAGTAACGCTGCTGCTCGCCATACACGATCAGCTCGGAATCACGCTGGGTGATGCGCTCGACCTTGTAGCCGGCGTTCTGCTGCAAACGCTGAGAGACGTTGGCCCAGTCGACCTGCTCCATCGACGTGGTCGGCATCTTCGCCGGCAACGGTTCGGGGGTTGGGTCGTAGGTCTTGGCGGGTGCCTTGCGGGTGGCGAAATTGGTGTGGAACGTGATGCCGAACATCGCCGTATTGCCGCGCTCCCACGCGGCGCTGACATCGACGGAGTCCGCCACTTTGAACACCGCGCCGAAGTTGATCGGCGAGTCCTGGTTGATGATGTTGTCCTTCGGCTCGTGCTTGTAGTCGTTGCCTTCGTATTCGAGTTTCAGGCTGAGCCGATCCCAGGGCGTCTGGTAACTCACGCCACCGAAAAACGAAGGCTTGCCGCGAAAGTACGAACCCGAGTTGACGTCACCGGTGCCTTCGAGGGCGGGCCGGGTATCGAAGCGATCGCTGACATAGCCCAACGGGTTGTCGATGTCGCCGCGATTGCCCAGATAACCCCAGGCAATGCCGGCGCTGAAATCAAAATTGTCGAAGCGCTTGTTGGCGACAAAGAATTCACTGGAGAACAAACCCGTACCACCGATATCTCGGAAGCCCAGGGCTACATCGGGCAGCCAGTGGCTCTCCTGCCACAGCCGGACTTTGGCGTCGACCGCCTTATCCTTATAGCTTTGGCTGCCGCTGAGGGCCTCGGAGCCGTACGGCCGGTTGGTGATCGCGGTGTAACGAAAGGAACCTTCGAGCCAGTCCAGCGGCTGCAGCGACACGCTGTAGCGGCTGTAAGGCTCGGTGCGGTTGGCGTTGACGCTCAGTTCGCCGGCCGGCGCCATGCGTGCGGTCGGCGTCTGCAACAGGCCGGTGCCACCGAAGTCATTTTGAGTGATGCGCGGCTCGGCATACGCCAGACCACACGGCAATAACAACACAGCTGCAAAACGTAAATTCAACGAACCACCTCGGCCAGCTGCGTGGCAATCAATTCGGCCAACTGCTGATTCAGCTCAGGGACAGGCGGATCAAGATCATCATTTTTTACCGGCACCAGAATCTTGCTGCCGGCTACGGGGAAGTGCCCGCTCTCGCGATTCCAGTGTGCGATGCCGACGCGCCGGACCACGCCATTGGGCTGGATCAGCCACAGGTAATCGGCCTCGGCATCGTCCAGCGGCGTGCAGCCTTCAAGGTATTCACGCGCTTCAAGCAGCGGCTGATAAGGCAAGTGGCAGGTTTGGGCGACAGCACCGAGCACTTCGACCTCATCGACGCGCTTGGGGTAGATCAGGCGATCGCCATCGTCGAGACGAATGTTGCGCGCGAAACCGACTTCCACCGCGACCGGATCGAGATCGGCAACCTGCCGCCCCGTCACCTGCATCTGCCGAACTTGCTCGGTCAAACGCAGTGCCAGCGCTGCACGGCTCGGTTTGTCGAAGAGCAGCGCCATGCGCTGCAACACGTCCAGATCAAACAGCACGCCAGCCTTGAGCCGCGCCTGTTCTTCCAGCAATGACTGCCGCAACAAAACACCCGCCAGCCAATAACCTTCGGCATTCGGTACAGCCTCATTGATCACATCGAGCAGGCGCCCGCCCGCCGGCAGCTTGACCGGCCCGGGGTTGGCGACGTCACCGCTGACGGTGACTGCGGCCTGGCTGACGCTGGAGATCAACAGCAGGCATGCCGATAAAATCCTCAGGCGCTTCACGGGACATGCCTGCGCGCGGGCGTCAGTTGCACGATCTTCACGCGCAACTGCGACGTCAGCTGTTGCTCGCTCTGCACAATGAAACCGTCGACGGGATCGACCCAATATCGATTGGTCGCACTCAGGCCAATGGCCGGGGCGTCAATCTGCTCATCGACACGCAGCACGCGGTAGTCCTTGTTGAGAATGGTCAGGGTGTCCATGGACTTGCGGGAGAAGCGACTGTTGACGATCACCCCGACTTCCTGGCCCTTGTAGAGATCGATCCAGCGCCGAGTGGTGTAACCATCGGCGACTTGATGCAGGCCTTGCTTGAACGGTGAGTTATCCGCCAGACGCGTGCCGTCCAGATCACCTTCCAGGCCCAGACCGATACTGCGCACGGCAAGGCCATCACGCAGCAGCAACACTTGTTTGCCGGAGGCGACCCAGAATTGCAGGTCTTCACGCTCGCGCACCAGCGCCAACACCCCGGAGCCGGACGGCGTGGTCAGTTTGATTTGCGGATAGTTGACCTCGGCCACCTGGGCCGCGGTCACGTCCACCTCGTCCGGCCCGATCACCGCCGACTTGAGGTTGTTCAACGAAGCGCTCATCAGCGGGTTGCAGCCACACAACATCAGGGCCGCACTCAGGCAGACGCCAACTTTCAACGTGTTCACAGTCGGCGGCCTTATTTGCTGTTGTTACTGTATTCGCTCCAGTTCTTCGCAGCGGAAGCCCCGGTCCCGACAATCGACGCCGACGGCACCAATTGGCTGATGAAGCGGTTCCAGCGAGTCACGTTGGCAGGCCCGACGTAGACCACGTCCTGGGGACGGACTTCGAAGTGCGTGGCGAGCGCCATGGCGGTCGGCGATTCGGCGTTCAACTGGTAGATCTTCGCCGGCTCGACGTCGAGGTTTTCCACGCCACGGATGACGTACACCGCGTTGCCGTTGGAGGTGGTCTGGCTCAAGCCGCCGACCGAGCCGAGCACATCCGACAGGTTCATGGTGGCGGTCTTGAAGCTCAATGCGCGCGGCTGGTTGACCTCGCCCATGACGTAAATGCGCTTGTTGTCGTTGTACGGCAGATACAACTGGTCGCCCCCCTTGAGGTAGACACCCTGCAACTCGGAATCCTGCTGATTGAGCGAGTCGAGATTCAGCGGATAAACCCGGCCGTTGCGCGTCAGCGTCAGGCCCGACAAGTCAGCATTGTTGGTATCGATACCGGCGGAACCGAGGGCTTCGACCACGCTCAGCGGATTGGTCGAAATCGCTTGCGGGCCGCCCTTGGCCACCGCGCCGGTGACCACGACTTTCTGACTGGCGAAACGCAGCACCGCGACATCCACTTGCGGTTCGGCGATGAACGCCGACAGCCGTTGTTCGATGTCCGCGCGCAATTGCTGGATAGTCCGGCCGGCGGCCTGGACTTCCTTGATGAACGGGTAATACAGCGTGCCGTCGGAGCGCACCAGTCGGCCGTTGGCATCGATCTGTTGTTGCGCGCCGGACGGGGCTGTCAGCTCAGGGTGATCCCAGACCGTGATGTACAAGACATCGTTGTTACCGATGCGGTACTCGGCCGGGGTCGCCAACAGCTCCGCCGGCACTGGCTCACGCTTGTACGTGGCGCGGGTGGTGGAAATCAGCTTGGGGGTGATCGGGATCAGCTCGACCCGGCTGCTTTCACTGGCCCCTTGGCGGGTGATGTCACTGGTACTCAGGTATTGGCCCGGGGAAAACATGCAACCTTGTAAAGCGAAACTTGCCAACATCAAAAGAGAAAAACTACGAGTCATAATGGCACTACGCTATTCAAGGGCGAATCTAAAAAGAAGTCACCCGACTTGCGTCGGGCGACCCTGTACTGCACTAACAAAACTTCTGTTAGTTATGCGTGCCGGTTGTACCGGTGGTACCTGTGGTGCCGGTGGTACCGCCGTTGGCACTGCCACCGCTGTTGGACGCCGCTACTGCACTGGCAACCATTGCAGTACTGGCTGCAGGCGCTTGAGAAGCCGCCACACTGCCACCTACATTGGTCACCGCCGTCAGCGGTGCTTCAGCTGCGGCAGCCCAGTTGCTCAACATCGTCAACAGGGCAACTGCCATCACTTTTTTCATATCAACTCCTTTCTAACATTCAACCTGTTAAAAACCGATTGGTGTTAGAGGTGGTAGAGTTCAAGTCCGCGAAAAATGCGAACAAGATCCGTTGTTCTTTCACAGTCTTACCCAACTGATAAAAGTCGAACGGCAGGTTTATATCTACGGACTTGCAAAAGGCATTTCCAGCGTATTTTCCCGACGATATCTAACACCTGACCGAAACTAACATTTCGCATCAAAACGACATCAGCCGAGATAACCCTTGGGATGGTTCGATTGCCAGCGCCAAGTATCGGTGACCATGTCCTGCAAACTACGCGTGGCTTTCCAGCCCAACTCTTGCTCTGCTTTGGAAGCGTCAGCCCAACTCTCGGCGATATCCCCCGAACGACGCGGCATCATCCGATATGGCACCGGTTGCCCGCAGGCTTGCTCGAAGGCGCGCAGTACTTGCAATACGCTGTAGCCATCGCCGGTACCGAGGTTCCAGGTGTGAATGCCGGTGCGGTCAGTGATCGACTGCAAAGCCTTGAGGTGGCCGTCCGCCAGATCCACAACGTGGATGTAGTCACGCACGCCGGTGCCGTCGACGGTCGGGTAATCGTTGCCGAAGATCGACAGTTCTTGCAGGCTGCCCACCGCGACCTGGCTGATATAAGGCACCAGATTATTGGGGATGCCGTTCGGGTCTTCGCCCATCTGACCGCTGTGATGCGCGCCGATCGGGTTGAAGTACCGCAGCAAGGCGATGCTCCAGCGCGGCTCCGACTGGCTCAGGTCGCGCAGGACGTTTTCGACAATCAGTTTGGATTGGCCGTAGGGATTGGTCGGATTACCGGTCGGGAAATCCTCGCGGATCGGCATTTGCTCAGGCTCGCCATACACCGTCGCCGAGGAGCTAAACACCAGTCGGAACACCCCCGCCGCCGCCATCGCCTGACACAGCGTGATGCTGCCGCTGACGTTGGTTTCGTAGTACGCCAGCGGCTTGCGCACACTCTCGCCGACGGCTTTGAGCCCGGCGAAATGCAGCACCGCTCCAATGGCATGCTCCTGGAAAATCCGGTCGAGCAGCGCCCGGTCGCAGACATCACCGCGAATCATCAGCGCACTCTTGCCACAGATGGCTTCCACCGCATGCAATGCCGCGTCGCTGCTGTTACAGAGATTATCCAGCACGACAACTTCATAACCTGCTTCAAGCAAAGCAAGTGTGGTGTGCGAGCCGATATAGCCGGCGCCACCGGTTACCAGAATCTTCATAGCGCGGGTCCGTAATTGGATAAGTGCCAAGTAGCGTGTCAAGCCTCTTGTTGTGGAGATGTGTCGCAATCCACACAAACAAGGCGACAACAACCGAAAACAAAACTAGTTCAATGACTGGCAATATTTATTTTTGCAGGTCACACTGTATTGCCCGGTACTTATTAGCACTGCAAGTGCACTCATCACTATCAACAGATACCGACTAAAAATAACTAATAACGCTCTAACCGACATCGCATAACATTGTCGTGTTTTAGCGCCTCCGCTATTTGCCATTAACAACCTGACTCAGGTATTAAAGCATTCGTTCAATAACTATTGAAACTTGCACTCCTTCGTTAGTGCACGCACCCGTTGGCTGTGTTCCATGACTGTCCAGGATACTTTTATGATTCGTAAATGTTTGTTCCCCGCTGCCGGCTACGGCACGCGTTTCTTGCCGGCCACCAAAGCAATGCCGAAAGAGATGCTGCCGATCGTCAACAAACCGTTGATCGAGTACGCCGTTGAAGAAGCTCGGGACGCCGGCCTGCAACACATGGCAATCGTCACTGGCCGGGGCAAGCGTGCGCTGGAAGACCACTTCGACATCAGCTATGAACTGGAACACCAGATTCGCGGCACCGAGAAAGAGAAGTTTCTCGCCGGCACCCGTGAGCTGATCGACACCTGCACGTTCTCCTACACCCGTCAGGTAGAAATGAAAGGCCTGGGCCACGCCATTCTCAGCGGTCGCCCATTGATCGGCGACGAACCCTTCGCCGTAGTACTGGCCGACGACCTGTGCCTGAACCTGGAAGGCGACGGTGTCCTCGCGCAGATGATCCAGCTGTACAAGAAATTCCGCTGCTCGATCGTCGCCATCCAGGAAGTCCCGGCTGATCAAACGCACAAGTACGGTGTGATCGCTGGCGAGCTGATTTCCGACGGCATCTACCGGGTCAACAACATGGTGGAAAAACCGGCGCCACAGGACGCCCCGTCGAACCTGGCGATCATCGGCCGCTACATCCTGACCCCGGACATTTTCGATCTGATCGCCGATACCCAGCCGGGCAAGGGCGGCGAAATCCAGATCACCGATGCGCTGATGAAACAGGCGCAGAACGGTTGCGTGCTGGCCTACAAGTTCAAGGGCCTGCGCTTCGACTGCGGCGATGCCGAGGGTTATCTGCAAGCGACCAACTTCTGCTACGAAAACGTGTACCTCAAGGGCCGCTGAGACGGCTCCGACACTCGACGCCCACTCTTCACTTCAGGCAGGTCACCATGAACATTGCACAACATTCCGTAGAGATTGAACGCGAGGTGGGCAACCTCGGGGTGGTGAGTTGGCTGTCACGCCACCAGCCGTTGCCCAGCGCCAACGAGTCCTGGCTGGGCACCATCCTGTTGGTGGAGCGCATCGGCATGTTTCCTTCGTCCGGCGATATTCGCCGGACGATGGCCGACCCCTATCCCCTCCTCGCCCATCTGAAAAAGCTTTACGGCGAACAGGCGCTGGAAATCGACGACCGCGATGGCCTGAAAGTGATTTTCAGCGACTGGCGCTTTCGCGTGCGCATTTGCTGTAACGACCCGGCGATCATCATCAACGTGGAAACCCGTTGTGATACGCGGTTGATGCCGCAGAAGCTCACGGAATTGCTCGATCAGGTCGAGGCCTTCGAATAGTTGCCGCAGCCTGATCGTTCCCACGCAGAGCGTGGGAACGATCAACGGGTAGGTATTTCGCTGCAATTGCCTGTGTGGCCACCCACGATCCAGCCATAGAAATAATCGGCAATCACCTTTCCACCCGTAGCCGGGACTGGATGAATCTTGTCCGGACCAATCATCGCGGCAGCATAGCGTTTGACGTCGGGGCCAAAGGCGCATTGCAGGTTGGCGTAACCCAGATGCTGCTCATGCGCCCAGGGCTGCAGAACCTGTGCATACGCCGACATCGGATACGCACTGGAGCGCGTGGTGTCCTGCCGCATGATCAGGTTGATGCTCGCCTTCGGCTGGATCTCGCGGATCATCCCCACCAGCCCCTGAACGTTCTGCAGATACGCCTCGGGTTTCACCCCGAAACCCTGATCGTTGCCACCGAGCATGATCAGGTAAACGTCGGCGGGAATCTTCGACACGGCGGCTTTCCACTGCGTCTGCCAGTGCGGATCCTTGTGATAGAAGTCAGCAGATGCCGCGCCAGACGCCGCGAGTTTCGACACCCGCACACCGTTCTGATCATTGCTCATCCAAAGGCCGAACAGCGTCGGTGCGCCTTTCACCACTTCCAGTTTGAACGCCCAGTCCGCCGCTGTCGGCGTGCCCGGCAATGGCACTTCCTGAACGCCGGAACCGGCCAGCGTCAACGGCTTCCAGTCTTCCGATGGCGTCCAGCGATAGCGCAGCTCACTGGACTCGCCATTGCCCAGATAGAGCAACTTCGCCTGAGTGACCGCCGTGCTGATCCTGGGTGTCGGGTTGGCATCGATCTGCAACCAGGCGCCGGGGCGCCCCGTCACCGTGCGGCTGTCGGGGCTGGCCTGGCCGAGGCTGGACACATCCCAGCCACCACCAAAGTACTTTTCGCTGCTGCGGGTGTATTTGAAATGGGTGCCACCCAGCGCCGCGCCATGGTTGAAGCCGACGTAACCGGGGCCGGCAAAACCCACCTCGCCGGCCACACGCTGCACCAGTTTGTTCAGATAGAAATCCTGCCCGGCGCTGTAGCTGTCGCCGATTACCGAGACGGACAAAACCTTGCCGGCCTTGCCTTCGCGCCACTGGGCAAAGCGCTCGCGCGCATCGCCCACCTCAACCACCGCGGCCGCAACTGGCCGGGTGTCATCAACTACCAACATGCAAAATTTCCTTTAGTCCGTAGTGGCCCCTTCGCGAGCAGGCTTGCTCCCACAGTGATCGTGTGTAGACACAGATCCAATGTGGGAGCGAGCCTGCTCGCGAAGCTTTTAGCATTCTCAGGCCTGCACCACCGGAGTGATGGTCGCCGGCGGTTTTTTACTCGCCGCACGCTCACCCAAAAACAGCACGGAAGTGAAATTGAACCGACTGAAAATCATCGACAACACCACCGGCCCGAGCAAACCGCACGCCACACCACCGAACACCAGCAGGCTCTCATCCTTCACGCCCAGGCGCCCCAGTACAAACCGCGACGTGGCCGCGAACAAGACATGAAACAGGAAAATCGCATAGGAATAACCGCCCAGCCAGGTCAGCCACTTCGAGCGCATGTCACTGGACAGCAGCGCGAAGCAGGACACGCAGCCCACGGTCAGACCGATCAGACTGCGGCGATCAACAATCAACTCGCGATCCACCGCCGCCACATACAACAGCGTCAGCGAGATCAACACAAACACCAACGGGCCGATCACCTTGAACGTCTGCTTCAACTGGCTGACGTTTTCCTGGCCAATCATCCCCGCCACAAAAAACGGCAGCAGGTAGATCGCACCGTTGATGCCGAACGCGTCGAACTTGAACGGCGGCAGCAGAAATACCACGGCGGCAAACGCGAACAGCAGATACAAGCGGGTCGCCGAGCGCAGCAGACCGCGCCACTCCAGCAAGCCGACGAACATGAAAATGATGAACACCGCCTGCAAGAACCAGAAGTGATTGATCGGCACCCAGAACGACAACAACGCATCCATCACGCCGACATCCTTGTTCACCCCCGGCCCTACCGCTTGCAACACCGAAAACGGCACGCCCACGCAAAACAGCGGCACGATCAACCGCCGCACCTTGCCGTAAAAGAACGTCGAAAAGTCATTACCGCGGATTTTGTAGATGGAATAGATGTAGCCGGAAATGAAGGTGAACAGCGGCATGCGCACGTACACCATCGAGTCGGCGAGCACCCGGAACGGCGAGCCCAGATCAATCTTCAAACCACCGCCCAACGGGCCGATGACGTGATAGAGCACCAGCAGCAGGCACGCCAGGCCACGCAGGGTTTCGATCTCCAGGGACTTTTTCTTGCTCGACATAAAGCACCTGCCTCAATTCAGAATTCTTGATTCAACCTGCACCGGTTTGTTCGCGCGCAGCATCAATCCCAGGCCGACAAACAGCACCGGCACCACCATCGAGAAGTGCCGGGCGAAAGAGCCGAAGTCCGGCTCGAACAAGCCTTGCACCAGCAAAAACGCCAGCGGAATCGCGATCAGTTCCTTGGGTTTGGTCTGGATCGGCGCGCCTTTGTAATCGGTCGAGGTGATGACTTTGAACAGCAGCAGCGCGGTCATGATCATCAACGCCACAAAGATCACCTGGCCCGGCCCCGATAGCAGAATCAGCTCCACCGGGAACGACAGCCGGAAGAAGATGATCATCGAGTCCAGCGCTTGCGAGACGAAGTCACTGCCGCTGAGCCAGGACACGATCAACGACTTCGAGCCCTCCTCCCCCGCCGTGCGCAACTCGTTGTTGCTGGCGCGAATCGACGACACCGGAAACCCGAGCGCCACCTGGATCGCCATGGCCACCGCCAGGTAGAACAGGAACAGCATCAGGAAGAAGGTGAAACGCGACACGTACTTCTTCATCACGCAGACGCCGACCCACGACAGCGAAAACAGAATCCAGTACGGCCGGATCAGTACGCCGTAGATCACCGCCGAGAGGAAAAAGCCGCCGCGATATTTGCGTGTCAACGAGCTGAGCAAAATGCTCAGCACCGCCACCGATACGATGATTTCCTTGGTCAGGTTTTCCAGGAAAAACGAGCGCACGATGCCCCACAGACACAGGGTGCCGAAGATCGCCAGCGGCATGCGCCGGAACACCACAACCGGAATCGCCGTGAGGAAAAAGTTGCAGAACATGCCATAGGCCCAGGCATTGGTCAGGTTGATCCCGGTGGGCCGCAGCAGGAATGCCGAACACTCGTAGGAAGAGCGATCCGGCGAGAACGGGTTCCAGAAATTGCAGTTGTCGGCGCGGGCGTAAGACGACCACAACGTCATGGCATCCGGGCCGGGATCACGGGGGATCAGCAGCGGCATGGCCACCGACAGAAACAACCCGGTGAAGAGGATCAGGAACGAGACGTACGAATCAAGTTTCTTGCCACGAAACTCGATGCACGGCAGCTTCAGGCCCATGACACGGCAGCCTTTTTCGTGCCGGTCACGCGGGTCAACAGAGCAATCACGCCGAGTTGCACAATGATCGCGAAGACGTTGCCCCAGGCCGCGCCATAGATCGAATAGTGCTTGATCAGCACGTAACTGACCGGCACCGAAACCAGCAAGCAGATCGCCGCACTGGCGAGTGACACCCGACTGTTTTTCGAAGCGATCAACCCGCCCCAGACGATGTCGCCAATCGCACGCAGGGCAAAGGAGAAAATCAGCACGGCAAGCAGCGCGTTATCCGGACGCGGCACGCTGGTGGCGACGTAATCGAGCACGATGTTGAAGAACAGATAAATCGCCACCGCCACGGCAGCGGAGACCACCAGCGAACGTGCAACCCACTTGTTCACGAACAGCTGCTTGACCGTGAACGCCTGTTGATCCGCCTGAAAACGCTTGGCCAGCACCGGAATGCCGACCACCGCCACCACCGCGTAAGACAACGCCTGCAAGGTGTTGGCGGCGGACCACGCGTATACGTATTTACCGAGGCTGGCGTAGGGTTCAAGGTCGATGATCAGAAAGCGCTCGGCGTACTGACTCAACGCGATCAACCCGGTGCCGAGATAGAACGGCAACCCGGCCTTCCACACGGCGCCCGTAGCCAGCGTCCCGGCTTCTCGCCCGTGATGAACTCTCACCACAATCAAGTAACCCGCGATGATCACCAGCACGTTGGCGGCGACCCACAGCCACAACACACTGGCGACGCCCGACACCCAGCCGAGCATCATCCCGCCCACGGCCAACAACGCCCACAGGCCGGTCTTGATGAAAAACAGCAACGCACCCGCCGTGGCTTTCTGTGCGGAAAACACGAACGAGTTGATTTCGAACGACAGGTGCTCGGTGAGCAACACCAGCGTCACACAAGCGATCAGCGCGATCGGCGCATCAACTTGCTGGAACAGTGAGTAAATCCCCACGGTCACCAGCGACAACACCAGCCCCACCGCCAGGTACAGCAGTAAAACCTTGTCGACAACCCGGCGCGAACTGCCACCAACACTGATCAACCGATTGATCTCGGAACTGAAACCGACGCTGTAGAACTTCGACGCGATCAACGACGCCGCGACCACCACGCCGTAAAAACCCAGGGCCTCATAACCGAGGAAATGGGTGATGGCCAGCACCAGCAAAAACTTCGCGCCTAATGCACCGCCGCGAAGCAGTAGCCGAAATATCATCGAACGATCCCTTTGATGATGTCGTCCATGGCCACGGTTTTCGCCTCGATCTCGCGGCAGGTATCGGTCAGGCGCTTGCCGAAATTCGACAGTGCATTCGGTGCGTAAACCGTGTTGATGATGGTGTCGACATCGATGTCGCCGCCGTTGATGACCCAGTCCTCGACGCCCATGTCCTGATAGGCGCCAAAGCCTTTGCGCTCGTAGCTGATGTGGTACGCCGGCACGCCGGAAAGCAGCGATTCGATGGCCCCGTGCAGGCGCACGGAGATCACCAGGTCCGGTTGATATTTAGCAATGGTGGCCTTCAGCGACAGCAGGTCTTCGGTGATGCCCAGTTCGCGATAGAACGCACCGTCATCGTTGCCACGCACAGCGCTTTGTACGGCGCAGACGACTTTGCTTTTGTTCTTGAGGCGCTGCAGCAGCAACTTCAGGTTGGCCACGTAGGCGACTTTCTTTTCCTTGCTCCACTCTGGCGGCTTGCGCAGTACCACACAGACCGTTGCCGGCGATGAGGCGCAGCGGGTGAACTTGGGTTGCAGAAGGATTTTGCTCGCCAATGACTGCACCGCCAGATCCGGCGCGCGGTAGACGTTTTCACAGGCATCGAAGATCGCCGAAGAGCGATTGTCGCGCACGAACACCGCATCGGCGCTGGCGTAATGCTCGACGATTTTGCTGCTCTCGCCGTGGAACGGGCCGATGCTCTGCGGCAGGTACACCGAAGGCACTTTGCTGAGGATCGCGGTTTCCAGTTGCTTGGCGTGGCCCAGTTTCAGTTTGATGTGTTCAAAAGCGCTTTTCGAGCGCATGTAGCCGCCACCGACGCCGACGATCAGATCGGTTTTCTTCAACAGATCGGCAAGCCCCGCGTAGGACTGATTGAGAAACACGGCTTGCTTGACCCGGCCCAAACCTTTGGCCGCCATCACCGGCGCGTCAAAACGCGGGTGCGGCAAATAGCTGAAGGACTCGGGATCGGAAGCCACGACGCTGATCGCGGTGTCATCACCAAAGTTGCGCTGCACCAGGGCAATGGCCAGATCGACGAGCAGGCCGTCACCGGAGTTGGACGCACTGTAGCCATGCAAAATCGTTACGTTCATAAGCTTGAGTTCTACTTAATAAGAGGGAGCGCGATACAGATCGTAGGTCTGGCGAATCATCAACGCAGCGCTGAAACGCTCGCGGACGATGCTGCGACCTTCGTTGCCGAGGTCGAGCAACCGTGGCTTCTGGATTTTCGAAAGCACGTCGGCGAGTGCCTGATGGTCACCTGAGGGAAAGACGTAACCGGACACTTCGTCAGTGACCAACTCGGGTAACGACGTGCAATTGCTGGCAATCACCGGCAGCCCCATGGCCATGCCTTCCAGCGGCACCATGGCAAAGCCTTCCCAACGGCTCGGGACGATCAGCGCATCGGCTTTTTGATACAGCGCGTGCACTTCGCTCGGCGTAACCCACGGCAAGTATTCAACCGAGTCCATGGGTGGGCACTCGACCGCATCCTCGTTGACAGCGCTACCCACCACCGTCAGTTTCAGATCGTTGCGCTGCACCTTGGCGTAAGCCTTGAGCAACACGTCGAAGCCTTTCTGGTAGTCGAGACGGCCAACAAACAGCAGGTGAATAGGCTCTGGATTGTGGGTTTTCGCCGCATCGTCGCGGTGATGAATGCCGTTGTAGATCAGCTTCATGCGCTTGCGATCAATGCCAAACCGTGCGGCTTTATCCAGTTCGTACTGGCTGACGCAAATGATTACGTCGGTGACCTTCTGCAACACGCGCTCGATCCACGCATAGACTTTCTGCTTGGTCGGCGAGCTTTCCATCAGGAACGAAAAGGCGTGTGGGCAGTAGACGATTTTCGGTTTGCGCCACGGTCGCAACAGCACACACACGCAACGACCGATTACCCCGGAAAAGGTGCTGTGCAAATGCACCACGTCCGGTTTCTCCTTGAGCATCACCTGGGCCAGACGCCAGGCGAAACGCAGCAGCGACGGCACATTGCGCCCGGTACGGGCGAAAGTACGTATCTGCTGCGGTGCGATGCCGTGCAGTTCTTTTTCCTGATCCTGCGGGACCAGATAGACCAGCTGATAGTTGGCAGCGTCGTCTTCGGGGGACGTTGAAATCGTGCGGATCACCGTCGCGACGCCACCTTTTATCGTTTCAGCCACGTGCAGTATTTTCTTCACAATTCACCCACTTCAAAAGTAAGGACAACCGCTGAAACTCAGGACTTGTCGGACGCGTATTCGTAGTTGTAATAGCCGTAGCCGCCGTTGCCGTAATAGCTGGACGCGCGCTTCTCGACGCCGTTGAATACCGCGCCTTTGAGCTCGATGCCGTTCTGGGCAAAGCGGCGAATGGTCAACTCGATCTCTTTGGCCGGGTTCACCCCGAAGCGCGTGACGATCAGGCTGATGCCCGCATCACGGCCGACAATCGCCGCGTCGGTCACGGCCAGCAGCGGCGGTGTATCGATGATCACCACGTCGTACATGTCGCTGAGTTGCGCCAGCAGCTCGCGGAAATTGGCGTGCATCAACAGCTCGGAAGGATTGGGCGGTACCTGGCCACGACTGATGAAGTGCAGGTCGGCGCCTTCGATTTTATTGATCGCCTGTTCGACGCTGCAGCGTTTGACCAGCAGGTCCGACAGACCATTTTCGATCGGTACGTTCAGGGTCTTGTGCAGATGCCCTTTGCGCATGTCGGCATCGATCAGCACCACACGCTGGCCGCTCTGCGCCATGACGGCGGCGAGGTTGGAGGACACGAAGGTCTTGCCGACCTGCGGGCTCGGCCCGGAAATCATGATGCGGTTGTTGGTCGAGTCCAGGCCGGCGAAGTGCAGACAGGTGCGCAGGCTGCGGATCGATTCGATGGACAGATCCGTCGGGTTGCGCAATGCCAACAGGTACGCCGGTTTGTCGGCGCCGTCGCGGGCGCGACCTTTTTTCCCGTCCTCTTCCTGTTGCAGTGCGCTGTAGGGAATCGATGCATAGACCGGCAGGCCGAGTTGCTCGATGGCCTCTGGCCCTTCCAGACCACGGCTCAGGGATTTGCGCAACAGCACCAGCGCCACGCCGAGGAAGGCGCCGAGGAACGTTGCGATGAGCACGATCAAAGGTTTTTTCGGTTTGACCGGACTGGTCAGGTCGACATCCGCCGCATCCACCAAACGTACGTTGCCGACAGCGCCGGCCCGGACGATGTCCAGCTCCTGGGATTTGTTCAACAGTTGCGTGTAGATCTGCGAGGCAACTTCAACATCGCGGGTCAGGTTGAGCAATTCCTGTTGCGTGGCCGGCAAGTCCTGAACCTTGCCTTCCAGTGACTTCTGCAGTTGGGTCAATTCACCGATCTGGCTCATCAACGCGCGATAGGCCGGATGCTGCTTGGTGAACTTGCGATCCATCTCCGCCTGCTGCATTTTCAGCTCGGAAATTCGCGTTTCGAGCGCCACGGACTGACCGAGCACCGATTGGGTTTCCAGGGAGATGTTCACGGTTTTGCCGTGAGTCTGGTAAGCGTTGAGCGCATCGCTGGCCTTGGCCAGATCACGTTTGACCTGCGGTAACTGGCTTTGCAGAAAAGCCAGGCTTTGTGCCGCTTCAGCTGAGGTGCGTCGCACGTTCTGTTCAACGTAGAGTGCAGCAATCTTGTTGAGGATCTTCACCGCCTCGGGCGCATCGGAGCTGGCCAGCGCCAGACGAATAATTCCCGACTCTTTGCCCTGTTCAGTGATATCCAACGCATCCTGGTAGCTCTGGATGGTCACGATCCGTGGATTACGCACCACTTCGAAACGCGTGCCGGGGTTGGCCGAAAGCTGCGCGATCAGGCCTTCAACGCCGTCTTGAGCGAAGGCTTCGCCGGTGACGCCGTCGACCAGCAAATTGTCGTTCTCATCGAACAACTGAAAGTGATTTTGCTCACCGGCGATCAGCGTAAGCTTCTTGCCCAACAGCTCTTTCGGCAGGTTGAGCCGGGCGATGTCCACACGCTCACCGCCCCACGCGTAGCTGTTGAAGCCGAAACGCGGCGGCGCGACGCTTAACTCGGTTTCGCCGCGATAACGGCGGGCGAGAAAACCGCCAATAACCGGGAACCGGTTGGGAGTGACATCGATATCCAGACGCAGGTCATCGACGGTTTTGCCGATCACTGCGCGGGACTTGATGATGCCGATTTCGGTCACCGACGGCGATTGCCCACCGAGCATACTGTTGAGGTCGGAAAACCCGAGCATGTCGTTCTTTTTCGGTTCGACCTGCACCAGCGCGTTCGCCAGGTACACGGGCGTGGCCAACACTGCATAGGCAACACCGGCGGCCATGAAGGCGCCGGTGAACGCGCCGATCAACCACTTCTGGTCAATCAAACTGCCGAATATGCCGAGCAGATCAATACTGTCTTGATCGTTATCACGGCTGGCGATTACTGACGGTAACTGCATAAGTCTGTTCTTACCATTCACTGATCTGAAGAATATTCATCAACGTGCGAGACGTTGTGCCCATGAGCTGACAGCATCTTCAATCAATGCATGGGCATGAATAAAAGCGGCCTTGCCTTGACGATAGGGATCTTGTATTTCGCGCTCGCTCTGCCACTTGCCGAGCAAAAACACTTTGCCTCTGGCGTGAGAGGCAATTTTCAATACTTGATTTACGTGTTGTTTTTCCATGACCAGAATCAGGTCTGATTCATTGACGATGTCGGCTGTCAGTTGCCGCGCCTGAAACCCCTGGGCACTGTGCCCGTGATCCTCCAGCACCTGCCGCGCCGAGGCTTCAACGCCTTCGCCGACACGTGCGGCGAGGCCTGCGGAGGTCACCGAGATCGTTGAAGGCGCCAGCGCGTTACGCAGCAGAAGTTCTGCTGTCGGACTTCGGCATATATTGCCCACGCAGACGACAAGGATCTTTTTGAACAAGGTTTACTTTCCTGTGTAATATCAAACTGCCAACATCTAGAGCGAACTTTAATGAACCCACTAGATCTTCATGCACTCAGAAATAGATTCGCCCTGTTACTACAGCGTATTAAGTACCACAGGCCCAAAAGCGCCCCAACCAGAATTACCGGACTAAAAATAACTGTGATTTTCGGATAATGACTTCCTGACAATAAATAACATTCGCGCACTAAGCGTCGTTGTTAGTTTCGTAACTCATGTAACAAGATAACTATTCGCCGTTGTCATTCCCATCGGGAGAACCGACATGAAATCAGCCCATCTCAAACGGCTCAGCGCCCCAGTGTTACTGGCGCTCAGTGCCGCGACGCAGGTTCACGCCAGTGAACTGTTCCCCAACCTCCCCGCCAGAACCATCGGTGTTCAGGTGAAGATTCAGAACTTCACCGCCGAAGATGCCGCACACATCAAAGAAGCAGGATTCAGTTTTGTGCGCTTCGGCGTGTGGAGCGACAGCCTGAGCGCCAAGGCCTATCAGAAGCAGGTCAGTGATGCCTTTGCAGCGGCCAAATCCGCTGGCCTGCCAGTTTTGCTGACCGTGCGCGCCATCAAGCCGCTGACCTCGGCGTCAGGCAATAGCGCTGAACTGGCAACGGCTGGCGAATCCTTTGCCAACGCGCTGACCGGTCTGGAGACAACCTACAGCGCGCAATTGGCGGCGATTGAAATCTGGAATGAGCCGGACCTTGAAACCTATTGGCCGACTCGTAATTTCGACACGACGTTCGTGCCGTTCATGAGCGCGGTGTGCAAGTCGTTGCAGGACAAACCGCAATCGACGCCACGGGTCGGCTACGGTTTCGCCCGGCCACCGACGGCCGGCTCTGCCTCAACCGTGGCGCTGAGCCGCATCGTCAGTGAAT
This sequence comes from Pseudomonas sp. LBUM1652, assembly GCF_059716105.1. Lineage (NCBI taxonomy): Bacteria > Pseudomonadati > Pseudomonadota > Gammaproteobacteria > Pseudomonadales > Pseudomonadaceae > Pseudomonas > Pseudomonas sp. LBUM1652. Next base: position 4,274,876 of record NZ_CP166804.1, read on the forward strand.
ACCCGAAATGCCTGAACGCGATCTCCTATCACCCCTACGGCATGACCGCCACGCAGATCAGCAATGCGCAGGCCTTCATCCAGCAGAACTTCCACCTGCCCGGCGTCCTCAGTGAATGGGGCATCTCGGCGCTCACCTCCAACGGTGGCAATGACGGACAAGCCAACAAAATCAGCGCATTCATCGCCGATGTAAAAAGACTCAACATCCCGCTGACATCGATATACGAATGGAAGAACAGTGACTCGGGCAGTAACGATCGCGAGAAAAACTTCGGCCTGCTGACCTCGGGCGGGCAACCGAAACCGGCAAAAATGGCCGCCGCCACTCAATTGAACGCGCAGTAGGCCATGCGCGACTGATCTGTACGCAGGTCAGTTGCGTTGAACCTGTGAGCGGTTTTGGCATCGTATTCATCGATACCGCGCCCTACCTTTCAAACAATCGTTTTCAGGTTGTTGCCGCATGGGCCGTCGATACACGCACCCGCCCTTGAGTGGCTGTCAGCGCTCGGGTAATGTCGTCAAACCCACAGGACAGAGCACACACATGACTTCCAAGCTGGAACAACTCAAACAAATGACCACCGTGGTTGCCGACACCGGCGACTTCGAAGCGATTGCCCGGGTCAAGCCGGTCGACGCCACCACCAACCCTTCCCTGCTGCTCAAGGCAGCGGCCATTCCTGCTTACGCCGAGCTGCTGAATGCCTGCGTCAGCGACTGCAAGGGCGATGTGGGCCTGGCCAGCGACCGTTTTGGCGTCGCGGTGGGTCAGGAAATCCTCAAAGTGATTCCAGGCCGTATCTCCACTGAAGTGGATGCGCGCCTGTCGTTCGATAAAGACGCCGTGCTGAAACGCGCGCATCGCCTGATCGAGCTGTATGACAAGGCCGGCATTGGCCGCGACCGCGTACTGATCAAGATCGCCTCGACCTGGGAAGGTATCCGCGCGGCCGAGGTGCTGGAGAAGGAAGGCATTCAGACCAACCTGACCCTGCTGTTCTCCTTCGCACAAGCTGCTGCGTGCGCCGATGCTGGCGTGTTCCTGATCTCGCCGTTCGTGGGCCGCATCTACGACTGGTACAAAAAGGCCAACGGCAACGACTACACCGGTGCCGATGATCCGGGCGTGCAGTCGGTTACGCGCATCTACAACTACTACAAGGCCAATGACTACAAGACCGTGGTGATGGGTGCGAGCTTCCGTAACCTGAACCAGATTGAACAACTGGCCGGCTGCGACCGCCTGACCATCAGCCCGGACCTGATCGACAAGCTGGCGGCAGACACCGGCAAGCTGGAGCGCAAACTGGCGCCGGGTCATGCCGGTGAAGCGCGTCTGAGCCTGAACGAAGCGCAGTTCCGCTGGTTGTCCAACGAAGACGCGATGGCCACCGAGAAACTGGCTGAAGGCATCCGTCAGTTTGCCCGTGATCAGGAAAAGCTTGAGGCATTGCTGCAAGCCAAGCTGTGATCTGAGTCGCTGGAATGCAAAAAGGGCGAACCTTCATAGGTTCGCCCTTTTTTGTGGCTGCTGGGAAATTCTTGGTGATCTTGCGGCCGCTTTCGCGAGCAGGCTCGCTCCCACAGGGGGATGTGTGATCGACGCCGCATCAGTGTGGGAGCGAGCCTGCTCGCGAAGAGGCCGGCCCAGACAATATCACTTCAGAGGATCAGTGCCGCTCGAGGGCATTCACCAGATCATGGAAGGCTTCACGATTGGAATCGTTCAACCCCATGAGGATCTTGTGCGCTTCCAGCACCTTGATCCGCACAACCTCTTCCGACTGATCCTGATCCGGCAGGTCGTCCAGGCACTCCGGGCATGGCACTGGGTGGTTGACGATGTTGAACACCTGCTCGAAACCCATCGATTGCAGCAGACGGGTGATGTCATCGTGGGTGGTGACGACGGTCGGCAGCAGGCCGACCTTCTGCCGCGACAGGATCGACAATTTGGCCAACAGGCCCAATGTGGTGCTGTCGATGCTGCGGGTTTCGGTCAAATCGATCACGATCGCGTTGAAATTCAGCGCGGTGAAGATTTTCTCAATAGTCGCATCCAACGCCGAACACAGGGTCAGGCGAACTTCACCGACGAACTTCAGGACGAAGGTGCCGTCCTGCTCGGCGAACTGGATTCTACCGGTACTCATTAAAGATTCCTGCTCAACACCAACAGGGCGATATCATCCGGCATCTCCCCTAGCGTGGCCAATCCAAACACTTGCCGCAGACCATCCAGGCTGCCGCCCGCTGACTTCACCCGTTCGGGCAAAGCCGCTTCTTTTTCTTTGAGCGTAGGTTCTGGCAAAAGATCCAGAATGCCATCAGACATCAGCGTCAGGCTGAACGTCGGTGGCAGCTCAAGCACGTGGTCTTCGTAGGTGGCTTCATTGAAGAGGCCCACCGGCAGACCGCGTCCTTCGAGATAACGAACACTGTCAGGCGTGTACAACACAGGCAAAGGCAGATGGCCGCCAATGCTATAGGTCAACAAACCGGTCTCCTCGTCGATGACTCCACCGACCATTGTGACGTGTTTACCCAGCTTACAACTGATCAGTCCCCGGTTGATATGACCAAGGACTTCCGAAGGCTTGAATTCCGGCAATGTGCCGTTGCGCTTGGATTCGAACAACAAACGCGTGGTCATGAACTTCAGCAGCACGGTGACGAAGGCTGAAGAGGCGCCATGACCCGATACGTCCGCCAGGTAAAACGCGACCCGACGCTCATCGACACGAAAATAGTCGACAAAATCACCCGACAGGTACAGCGACGGGATGATCTGGTGCGCAAACTTGAACTCGTCGATGCTCCATGGACTTTCCGGCAGCATGTTCATCTGCACCTGGCGACCGGCGTTCTGGTCTTCCTGGAGCAGGTTCAGGCTGGCTTCGAGTTCGCGGTTGGCCTTTTCCAGCTTCTCGCGATAGCGCTGGTTTTCCAGCAGCAGGCGCGCACGATCCAGGGCCCGGCGCACGGAATGCTCGAGCACGGCCAGATCTTCGAGAGGCTTGATCAGGTAATCCGCCGCGCCCAGGCGCAACGCCTCGACCGCGTCGTTCATCACGCCGGCACCCGACACCACGATCACCGGTGTTTGCGGCGACAGCTCGGTGACCTGACGGATGAGTTCGAGACCGCCCATCTGCGGCATGCGCAGATCGCAGATGACCAGGTCGGGCTTGTCTTGCTCGAATACCTGAAGACCCTGTTGGCCATTGCTGGCCTGCAGGACGCTGAAACCACTGTCTTCCAAATAGGCCGCGAGGCTCGCGCGCACTACTTCGTCATCATCGATTATCAGCAGCGTGGCACTGGTTTTTGGCATGTGGGCAAACGGCGCCAGAATTAGGTTGGCGTAGTTGGCGGGGCGACAGGCCCTGCACTGACTACTGGATTCGCTTTCTAGCCTCTCTGCTGCACCGCTTTAGAGCGTTTGCTCCGTACACGGTTGCACCAGAGGTGCCCTTCTAAGGCGCAGACGGTACTCCCATCCGCGGGGCGTTTCAAGCATGCGCCGATGGTCGCTTGACGACTTTACTTGTCAAATCACCGAGAGTTATAAGAACGGCTCAAACCGTAACCCAATGGAAGGATGAAGCCATGAGTCAAACCGGCCGGGACTACAGCGAAAAACGCGATTTCATCCGCATGCGGGTCGATGCCGATGTCGTGTTGATTCATGAAGGGGATCAGGTGTCAGCGGTGTGTATCGATCTCTCCAGCAGTGGCATGCAGGTCGAGGCGCCGCGCCAGTTCGCGGTAGGTGACCGTTTGAGCGTGCGCATCGATTCCGAGCATGCAGCGCTCAGCGGGCTTGAAGCCGATACCGAAGTAGTCTGGGTCCGGGCGCAAGATGGCGGCGGCCAAAAGCTCGGCCTGACGATTCTGCAGATGAAATAAGCGCACACACAAAAAAGGCGACCCGAGGGTCGCCTTCTTCTTACTGGTCGAGATTAAAAGTCGTCTTCGACCTGGCCATCCTTCACTTTGAACTCGCGGTTCTGCAAGTAGGCGTTGCGGATGAAGGTGTACTTGTCGCCGCTGATCAGCTTTTCGCTCGACAACAGGCTGGCACGGGTGTCGACGATATTCAGGCCGAACACCGAGTTACGCACTGGCACGTCGTTGATATAACGGTAAGGGCCGGTAAAGCCGTCGACGTACTTGGACGGTGCGTCTCGCAAAGTGCTTGGCCCCATCAACGGCAGCATCACGTACGGGCCGCTACCCACACCCCAATAGCCGAGGGTCTGGCCGAAATCTTCGTCGCTGCGGTTCAGGCCCATTTTGGTGCCGACGTCGAAGAAGCCAAGCAGGCCGAACGTGGTGTTGAAGATCAGGCGCGCAGTGTCGACGCCAGCCGCAGCCGGTTTGGCCTGCAGGATGTTGTTCGCCAGGTTGGTGACATCACCGACGTTGCGGAACATGTTGTGGATGCCGTCTTCGACAAATTGCGGTGTCACGAACTCATAACCCTGTGCCAACGGCTTGAGCGCGTAGGTATCAACGAAGTCGTTGAACTGGAAGATCGGACGGTTGACGCTTTCCCAAGGGTCTTCTTCCGTGGCGGCCTGAGCAGCCAACGGCGCCAGCAGCAGGCCGGCATATACACAAAGCTGAGCGAGCGGAGGGCTCCAGCGCATAGAAAAACTCCTTGGATTTGTACTGGCGCGGGCATCGAGGGCCTGGGCGTTAAGAGCGCTAGTATAAGCGTAAAAGGTCTTTTGGGCAGTCCGCGAATAAAGGCATCTGTGAGACGTCTCCTACGTCGCCTTTCACACAGTTGTCATCCAACTGTCACCGGCACGCCCTAGCCTGTTCGTTATTTCAGGGACGTTGCCATGTCACACGCCGAAACCTTGCCCCTCGCTGCCCCCGGACTGACTGCCGTGCTGTTCGGCCTCAGCGGCTGTCTGGTGGATTTCGGTGCCCGCGCCCGACAAGGCGGTGTCGCACTGCCCGAACATGCCGATGCCACACTCGGCGCGCTGGACAGCGTGCTCGGTTTGCAGCGCCAGCAGATTCCGTGCGCCTGGCTTGATGAGTTGCCCCCCGCCCTTGCACAACCGCTGTCGGCTTCGTTGCCGGCGTGGATCAAGCCAGCGCAACATTCTGCAACAGTCAATCCGTGGCCTGCTCCCAACGCCTGCTGGCAAGCGTTGATGAACTTGAACGTCGCCAGTCTCGACGGCTGCGTGCTGGTCAGCGGTGAACCACGATTGCTGCAATCGGGATTGAATGCCGGGTTATGGACAATCGGGCTCGCCTCCTGCGGTTCGCTGTGCGGCCTCGCGCCGGGCGAATGGCAGGCCCTGAGCCAGAAGGAGCGCGAACAACTGCGCGGCAAGGCGACTGTGCAGTTGTTTGGACTCGGCGTGCACTCGGTGATCGATCATCTGGGCGAGCTCGAAACCTGTCTGGCGGACATCAGCCTGCGCCGCCTCAAAGGCGAAAAGCCCTGATCGGGATCATGCAGGGTGGTCGAGAGTGGATTAATCTAAAGGTCAGCCATAGACCTTTGGCGCGCGTCTGCGGTCAATGCCAGTGCCTCTCGATAAAAGGAAAACACCATGCCCGCCCAAGAATTGCAGAAACAGCTAGATACCCTGCGCGAGCAGTTGGAACAGAATCCGCCACTGACTGAAGCCGAGCGGGAAGATCTGCATACGCTGATGCAGCAGATCGAGTTGGAGCTTGAACTCGAAACCAAGACCCAGGATGCCAGCCTCGCTGATGGCGTGAACCTGGCCGTCGAACGCTTTGAAGTCGAACACCCTGCCATTGCTGGCACGCTGCGCAACATCATCAATACACTGGGCAGCATGGGGATCTGATTCCCGCCGAAACGCAAAAAGCCCTGCCATCACTGACAGGGCTTTTTTATTTCTGCCTGTAGGTCTTACTGGCGAACCAGACGGTGGTTCGGCAGTTGCAAACTCTCAGTGCTGCGATACGGGTTGATATCCAGCCCGCCACGACGCACATACCGCGCAAACACCGTCAACTTCTCCGGTTTCAGCAAGCGCTGCAGATCGAGGAAGATCCGCTCGACACACTGCTCATGGAAGTCCGAGTGTTGGCGGAAACTGACGATGTACTCCAGCAGACTGGCATGATCCAGCGCCGCGCCGCGATATTCCACCACCACACTGCCCCAGTCCGGCTGACTGGTCACCGGGCAGTTGGATTTGAGCAAGTGGCTATGCACGCTCTCCTCCACAACCTTCGAATCATCACAACGCAGCAGTTCCGGACGCGGATGCTCGTAGTTGCTGACGCTGATATCCAGATCGTCGATGCACACACCCGGCAACGCCACGACACCTTCGGCTTCCACGTCTTTAAGACTGCGAACCCGCACGCCCACCGGTTTGCCGGCAGCGGCAGACAGATCCTTGACCAGCGTCGCTTCCAGGCTGGCAACATCAGCGAACGGCGTCTGGTTCAGCGAGTTCAGGTACAGCTTGAACGACTTCGACTCGATGATGTTCGGCGAATCCGCCGGAATGCTGAACTCGCCGATGGCCACCACCGGTTTGCCCGACGGCAACAGCCACGACAGTTCGAAGCAGTTCCAGAAGTCCACGCCCTTATAAGGCAGGGTGTCGGCGGTCAGGCCCAACTCGGCCCATTTCGCGGTGCGCGGGATCGGGAAAAGCAGAGACGGTGTGTACGTGGCGATGTATTCGCTGGATTTGCCCAGCGGCGAATGTTCGGCTGCGGGATGCATGGCGGAAACCTGACTGAATAATCAGCGGATTCTACCAGCCTTTGCCCGCGCCTTTGAGTGCTTACTGACTGACAGTCAGTTTGCCGACCATGCCCGCCTGATAATGACCGGGGATATTGCAGGCAAATTCCAGGCTGGTTGCTTTACTGAAGGTCCAGGTCAGCTCGGCGGTTTTGCCCGGCTCGACCAGCACACTGTTCGGGTCGTCATGCTTCATGCCATGGCCCATCGCAGCGTGATCCATGCCCGCCATATCGTGGGACATTTCTTTCATACCGGTAGGCGTGAGCATGCCACTTTGCTGCATATGCAACATTTCCTGCTGATGCTCGGCGTGCATCGCCGCGTCACCGAGGTTGAATTCGTGTAGCAATTGACCTTTATTCACCAGCACAAAGCGAACGGTCTCACCGGCCTTGATCTGAATGGTTTTCGGATCGAACGACATGTCGCCCATCACCACTTCGATGCTGCGCGTGGCGTTGGCCGCAGGCGCCGATTGGCCAAAGTCGTAGGTGTGTGCCGGCCCTGCCCAAACGGGCGAGCTCAGCGCCAGCAAACACGCGGCCAAGGCCAAAGGTTTGCGCATAAACATAGTCGTACTCCCACAAGATAAGGTTCAGCCTGTGGGAAACTCTAGCGCGCCTGCGCTGGCATCTACCTGACAGGCAGATTACAACTTTGTCAGGTTGGGATTTGTCGCCTGCTCTCACGTTATAAAGCCAGAGTTCCTAAAATCCGAGTTCCTACACACCGAGTCGCCCATGAAACTGTTGATCGTCGAAGACCAAGCGAAAACCGGCCAATACCTGCGTCAGGGCCTGACCGAGGCCGGTTTCAACACCGAACTGGTGGCCGACGGCGACAGCGGCCAGCAATTGGCCCTGAGCGGTGATTACGCGCTGTTGATCCTCGACGTGATGCTGCCAGGACGCAATGGCTGGCAGATCCTGCAAGCGGTGCGCAGTGCCGGGCTCGATACGCCGGTACTTTTTCTGACGGCCAAAGACACAGTGGAGGACAGAGTGCACGGCCTCGAACTCGGTGCCGACGACTATCTGGTCAAACCTTTCGCCTTCTCCGAACTGCTGGCCCGGGTGCGCAGCCTGTTGCGCCGTGGCAGCGCCGTTGCTGTGGAAACCAGCCTGCAACTGGCCGACCTGCGCCTTGATCTGATTCGACGCCGGGTCGAACGCAGTGGCCAGCGCATCGACCTGACTGCCAAGGAGTTCGCCCTGCTGGAGATGCTTCTGCGCCGCCAGGGCGAAGTGCTGCCTAAATCGCTGATCGCCTCGCAAGTCTGGGACATGAATTTCGACAGTGACACCAATGTCATCGAAGTAGCCATCCGCCGACTGCGCCTGAAGATCGACGACGAATTCCCCAACAAACTGATCCACACCGTGCGCGGCATGGGTTACGTGCTTGAAGAGCGCTCAGCCTGATGCGCCGGTTGTCCCTGAGTTCGCGCCTGGCCTTGTTGTTTGCCGCTTGTACCGCCGTGGTTTCGCTGTTTGCCGGGGTGCTGTTCAATCGTGCCAGCGAGGCGCACTTCATCGAACTCGACCAGCAACAACTGGACAGCAAACTGATCGGCCTGCGCCGGGCCCTGCAGGATGTTCAGCCCAGTGAAAGCCAGGCACGACTGGCCGATGAGCTGAGCCGGCAGGCTGATCTTTCCCTGCGTATCACCGGGGCCCAGGGGCAGCGCTGGTTCGACAGTTCGCCCCGCATACCGCAAGACTTGCCGCGAAAAAATGGTCTGTCGACCATCAGCGATGACGGCGCCGACTACCGCGTTCTCAACGCCCCGCTCTACCCGGATAAAACCGACTCGCCACAATTGACGCTGTTACTGGACATCACTCATCACCAACACTTCCTGCAACGTATGCAGCATTTGATCTGGCTGACCGTCGGATTGTCAGCACTGGCCACCGCGCTGCTGGGCGCTTGGGCAGCACGCAGCGGTTTACGACCGTTGCGGCGCATGAGCGCAGTAGCCCGTGGGATTTCGGCGCAGTCGCTCAATGCCCGACTGCCGGAAGCGCAAATGCCGCCAGAGCTTGCGGAAATGGCCCACAGCTTCAACGCCATGCTCGGACGCCTCGACGACTCGTTTCAGCGGCTTTCGGCGTTTTCGGCCGACATCGCCCATGAACTGCGCACGCCGTTGTCGAACCTGCTGACCCACACCCAAGTCACCCTCACCCGCCCACGGCCGATTGAGGATTACCGCGAAGCGCTGCACAGCAATCTCGAAGAACTGCAATGGATGGCGCAACTGGTCAACGACATGTTGTACCTGGCCAAGGCCGATCACGGTTTGTTAATGCCCAAGCGTGAGCCATTGGAGTTGGCGGACGAAGCGGAGGCGCTGATAGAGTTTTTTGCGCCCTTGGCTGAGGACGCAGGGGTGACACTGACTCGTGAAGGGCATGCACGAATCGAAGGTGATCGCAGCATGTTGCGCCGGGCCTTGTCGAACTTGCTGGATAACGCGCTGCGGTTTACGCCGACTGAAGGTGTGGTGCGCTTATCAATCCTCGATCAAGCGAACGCAGTGCGAATATCCGTCGAGAACAGTGGTGAAGGGATTTCGGCAGACCAGTTACCGAGGTTGTTCGACCGGTTTTATCGGGCGGATCCGGCGCGGCAGGAAGGCAGCAGTGAACATGCGGGGTTGGGGCTGGCGATTACTCAATCGATTGTCCGGGCCCATGGTGGGCAGATTCATTGCGAATCGGCTGAGGGCTGGACGCGGTTTGTGATTGAGTTGCCTAAGGAAGACTGAGGCCAGCAGTACAGGCCTCATCGCGGGCTTGCCCGCGATGGCGTTTTCAGAGTTTACGAATATCTCAGCGCATGAGCAGGCTCGATCTTCGCCGCCCGCCACGCTGGATACACCGTCGCTAGGAAGCTCAGAATGAACCCGGCGGAGCAGATCAACAGCACATCACCGCCCTGCAATTCCGACGGCAGATTGCTGACGAAATACACATCCGAACTGAAAATGTGTTGCCCGGTCACCCGCTCAACCCAGCCCACCAGTTCGCTGACATTCAGCGCCGCGATCACGCCCAGCACGCCGCCAATCAACGTCCCGACAATCCCGATCACCGTGCCCTGCACCATGAAAATCGCCATGATCTGCCGGGGTGTAGCGCCGATGGTACGCAGGATTGCGATGTCCGCACCCTTGTCGTTTACCACCATGATCAAGGTCGCGATGATGTTGAACGCCGCCACCGCGACGATCATCAGCAACAGCAGACCGATCATGGTTTTTTCCATTTTCATGGCGCTGAACAGGCTGCCCTGAGTGTGGGTCCAGTCGTCAGCCTTGAAGTCGGCACCGAGGCCGGCGGCGATGTCCGAGGAGACTTTCGGCGCGGCATACAGGTCTTTCACCGCCAGACGCACGCTCTGCACCTGATTCGGTTCCCAATGCTGCATTGTCGCAGCATCGGCCATGTGGATCAGGCCCATCGAGCCGTCCAGCTCAGCGCCGACCTTGAACACGCCGACCACGTTCAGGCGCTGCATGCGCGGCGTGATGCCGCCCGGCGCGGTGCTGACTTCCGGTACGATCAGGGTGATTTTGTCACCGACATTCAGACGGAAACGACGCGCGGTGATTTCACCGATCACCACGCCGAATTCGCCCGGCTTCAGAGCATCGAGACGCCCCTGAACGATGTGCTGGGCAACAATCGACACCTTGCCTTCCTGGGCCGGATCGATGCCGCTGATCTGGATCGGCTGCATCAGGCCTTTGTAGGAGAGCATGCCTTCCATTTCCGTGAACGGCACGGCGGCGGTGACTTCTGGGTTTTTCATGGCAGCGGCAGCCACGGGCTGCCAGTCATCAATCGGTTTGACGCCGACGATGGTCGCGTGCGGCACCATACCGAGGATGCGCGAGCTCATTTCACGCTGGAAGCCGTTCATCACCGACAACACCACGATCATCGCCAAAACGCCGAGGGCGAGGCCGATCATCGAGGTCATCGAAATGAACGAAACAAAGCGATTGCGGCGCTTGGCGCGGGTATAGCGCGTGCCGATAAAGATCGATAACGGTCTGAACATTCGCTGGGGCACCGTATAAAAATAAAAGACCCGACGCCTTTTCAGACGTCGGGTTTCAGCCAATCAGATGGGCGTCAGGCAACCTTCCTGCAAGTGCAGGACGCGATCCATCTGGCGAGCCAGGTTCATGTCGTGAGTCACCACCAGGAACGCCGTGCGCATCGAGGTGCTGAGTTCCAGCATCAAATCCTGAATGCCCTGGGCGGTGTGGGAGTCGAGGTTGCCGGTCGGCTCATCGAGCATCACCAGACCCGGCTTGTTCACCAGGGCACGGGCGATGGCCACACGCTGACGTTCACCACCGGACAGTTCCGCCGGCTTGTGCTCCAGGCGATGGCCCAGCCCTACCCGCTCCAGCAATGCCGTGGCGCGCTGACGGGCTTCCGGGATCGGCGTCGTGCCGATCAGCAGCGGCATGCAGACGTTTTCCAGCGCAGTGAATTCCGGCAGCAGGTGGTGGAATTGGTAAACGAAACCCAGCGCGCGGTTACGCAGCAGACCACGTTTCTTCTCGCTCAGGGCCGACAGCTCTTCACCGTCAAGCCAGACGCTGCCCTTGGTTGGCGTATCGAGGCCGCCCAACAGGTTGAGCAAAGTACTTTTGCCCGATCCCGAGGTGCCGACAATCGCCACTCGCTCGCCGGGGTGCAACTCCAGTTGCAGACCGGCCAGCACTTGCACCGACTCCGGGCCTTCCTCGTAGGATTTGCCCAGGTTGCGGCAGCTCAAGATTGCTTTTTCACTCATGCCCGACTCACTCATAACGTAGCGCCTCCGCCGGCTGGGTGCGCGCGGCACGCCAGGCGGGATACAGGGTGGCGAGGAAACTCAAGATCAACGCAGCCGCGCAAACCATGACCACATCCTGGCTCTGCACCTGCGACGGAAGATAATCAATGAAATACACGTCAGCATTAAGGAATTTGTGGCCGATCAGCCCTTCGAGAGCCGAAATCGCCGCGCTGACGTTGAGCGCAGCGAAGATCCCGACCACCGCGCCAATCGCCGTACCGACTACGCCGATGACCGTGCCTTGCACCATGAACGTACGCATGATCGTCCCAGGCGTGGCGCCGAGGGTGCGCAGAATGGCGATGTCGCCCTTCTTGTCGTTCACCACCATCACCAGCGTGGAAATGATGTTGAACGCCGCCACCGCAACGATCAGCAGCAACAGCAGACCGATCATGGCTTTCTCCATGCGGATGGCCTGATACAGGTTGCCGTGGGTACGGGTCCAGTCGCGGGCGTAGTAATGGTCTTCGCCGAGCTGCTGGGCGATATTCCAGGCTACGCGTGGTGCCTGAAACAGATCATCGAATTTCAAACGGATGCCCTGCACCTGATCAGGCTTCCAGCGATGCATTTTCGCCAGATCCTGCAGGTTGGTGACGCCCAGATAACCGTCGAGCTCGCCGGCGCCGACATGGAAAATGCCGACCACGGTGAAGCGCTTCATGCGCGGAAACATCCCGGCCGGGGTCACACTGACCTCCGGTGCGACAAAGGTGATCTTGTCACCGATGCCCACGCCCAGCTTGGTCGCGGCCTTGTCGCCAATCACGATGCCGAAGCTGCCCGGCGTCAAATCGTCGAGTTTGCCCTGCTTCATGAAGTTGTCGATGATCGACACATTGCGCTCAAGCGCAGGGTCGATGGCGTTGAGCAACACCTTGGACACCTGACCGTTGTTGGTCAGCAGGCCCTGCATCTGGGTGAACGGCGCAACCGCCGTCACCTGCGGGTTCTGCTTGACCCGGGTGGCCAGGCTTTGCCAATCGTTGATCGGCTCAGTGGACTCGATGGTCGCGTGGGGCACCATGCCCAGCACACGGGTGCGCATCTCATGATCGAAGCCATTCATCACCGAAAGCACGACGATCATTACGACCACGCCAAGGGCGAGCCCGATCATCGAAGTCAGGGAAATGAATGACACAAAATGATTGCGACGCTTTGCACGGGTATAACGCGTGCCGATAAATACGAAGAGAGGTCTGAACATGTCGGGGCTTGTTCGGAGGGAAAAGGAACGTCCTTGTGGCGGGGGTCGATAACCAGCTTTACACTCAGACCACCGCCGCTACCATGGGTTCGCCATGTCGACATTAGATGAAGAAGATCGCCGCGAATACTACCGTATCGAGGACACGATCGCACTGGAAATTCGGCCCCTGTCCGCTCCCGAAGCCGCAGGCCAGGAAGTGTTGCAGGATGCTTCCCCACTCTTCAACCTGCTCAGCGAACTGCACCTGAGCGAATTCGAGTCGCAGCACCTGTTACGCCAGATCAGCGAGCGCGATCGGGCCATCGCCGCGTTCCTGAAATCCCAGAACAAACGTATCGACCTGCTCAGCCAGGTGGTCGCGCTGACCGTGCTCGGCCATATCGGCGAACCGCAACCGGTGATCATCTCCGAAGGCGGGATCGACTTTCAGTATCCGACGCCAATCGCTACAGACGCGCATCTGTCGGTGAAACTGGTGCTGATGCCGCAAGCGTTGGGCCTGCTGTTGCGCGCACGCGTCACCCATTGCGACCGCAAGGGCGACGGCTATGACGTCGGCACCGAGTTCGAACACCTCACCGATGCCCAACGCCAACTGCTCGCTCGTTATATCTTGCAGAAGCAGGCCCAGGAACGACGTCTGGCCCGCGAACAGAACGAATCAGGCATTTAAATTAAGGAAGAACCGTGACCCTCATCTACGGCCACCGCGGCGCCAAGGGCGAAGCACCGGAAAATACCCTGAGCAGTTTTCAGGAATGTCTCAAGCACGGCGTGCGCCGCTGCGAACTGGACTTGCACCTGTCCAAGGACGGCGAGTTGATGGTCATCCATGACCCGACCCTCAAACGCACCACCGAGCGTCGCGGCAAAGTCGTCGAGCACAGCGCCGCCGAACTGGTGACGTACGACGCGCGCAAGGGCGGCCCGGGCTGGATCAAGCCGTGCCCGATTCCGACGCTGGAAGAGCTGTTCGAAAAGTGTGATTTCGAGCACTGGCAGCTTGAAGTGAAAAGCGCCTCACGCACCCGCGCCGCAACCACGGTGCTGGCAATTCGTGAAATGGCTCAGCGCCACGGTCTGCTGGACAAGGTGACGATCACCTCGAGTTCGCGCGAAGTGCTGAAAGCGGCGCTGGATCTGGTGCCGGACGTGTCGCGCGGACTGGTAGCCGAGTACGCCTGGCTCGACCCGTTGAAGGTCGCCCAGAGCTATGGCTGTGAGATTCTTGCGCTGAACTGGACGCTGTGTACGCCGGAACGCCTGCAGAAGGCGCAGCGTCAGGGGCTGCATGTGTCGGTGTGGACCGTCAACGAGCCTGCGCTGATGCGCAGACTCGCCGACTTCGGCGTTGACAGCCTGATTACAGACTTTCCCGGTTTGGCCACTGCCACCCTCGAGAATTGCTGAAATCGGTCTCCCCGGCCGGCTCAGGCCACCGGCCGGAGCCCGTCAAAAAAGCCGGTTGAGGCCATCGTACGCCGCTACCCGATAGGCTTCGGCCATGGTCGGGTAGTTGAACGTCGTGTTGACGAAGTATTTCAGAGTGTTCAACTCGCCCGGCTGGTTCATGATCGCCTGACCGATGTGCACGATCTCCGACGCCTGATAACCGAAGCAGTGAACGCCCAGCACTTCCAGGGTTTCACGGTGGAACAGGATCTTCAGCATGCCTTGCGGCTCGCCGGCAATCTGCGCCCGCGCCATGCTCTTGAAGAATGCCTTGCCGACTTCGTACGGCACTTTGGCCTGGGTCAGTTCCTGCTCGTTCTTGCCGATCGAGCTGATCTCCGGAATGGTGTAAATGCCGGTCGGCACGTCATTCACAAAGCGCCAGCTACCGTTATCAACGATGCTGCCAGCAGCCGAACGGCCCTGGTCGTGGGCGGCACTGGCCAGGCTCGGCCAGCCGATCACATCGCCAGCACCGTAGATGTTCGGCACGCAGGTGCGATAAGCCTCGTCGACTTCGATCTGGCCACGGCTGTTGACCTTGACGCCGATGTTTTCCAGACCTAACTGATCAGTGTTACCGGTACGGCCGTTGCACCAGAGCAAGGCATCGGCCTTGATCTTCTTGCCGGACTTGAGGTGCAGGATCACCCCGTTGTCCACGCCTTCGACACGGTCGTAGTCTTCGTTGTGGCGCACGGTGATGTTGTTGTTGCTGAAGTGATAGCTCAACGCCTGGGAGATTTCCGAGTCGAGGAAGCTCAGCAACTGACCGCGGTTATCCACCAGTTCAACCAGTACACCCAGACCGCTGAAGATCGAGGCGTATTCGCAACCGATCACGCCGGCGCCGTAAACGATCAATTTGCGCGGGGTGTGGCCGAGGCTGAGGATGGTGTCGCTATCGTAGATACGCGGATGGTGGAAATCGATGTCCGCCGGGCGATACGGGCGCGAACCGGTGGCGATGATGATGTGCTTGGCCACCAGCTTCTCGACCACGCCGTTGGCGCAGACCACTTCGATGGTTTGCTCATCGGCGAAGCTGCCGGTGCCGAAAAACACGTCGACGCGGTTACGGGCGTAGTAGCCGGTGCGCGAGGCGACTTGTTTGGAGATGACTTTCTCGGCGCTTTTCAACACGTCCGGGAAGGAGAACCAGCGTGGCTCGCCGATGGCCCGGAACATCGGGTTGGTGTTGAACTGCATGATCTGCCGCACCGAGTGACGCAGTGCCTTGGACGGGATGGTACCGAGGTGGGTGCAGTTGCCGCCGACCTGACGACGGCTGTCGACCATCGCGACCTTGCGCCCTGCTTTGGCGGCGTTCATTGCCGCGCCTTCTCCCGCCGGGCCGGAACCCAGCACCACCACGTCGTAGTTGTAGACAGCCATGCGTACTCCTCAGAACAGGCCGCGGTGCCAGCAGCACCTGCGGCTAAATCACGCCGAACGGCGGCGCGAAGGAACAATTGGGGGCCAGTGATGAACCCGGACACAGTCTATAGAAGCGTCAACGCCGCGCACATTAACCCTTGGTCGCGTCGTAGGCTACTTTTGCCTGCACTACAACGCCAGCTTTCGTATTGTCCTCAGTCAGTTTTTACGCCACTGAACCGCTCGAAAGCCTTGCTGGTGCGGATAACAAAACCTGTATCGGCACGAATCACAAAGAATGCACCAATGTCGTGTTTTTCGGCATAGTCCCAAGCCCTTTCAGGCCCGAGAATCAGCAACAGCGTCGATAGTCCATCGGCCATCAACGCTGAAGGATGAATCACCGTGACTGACGCAAGATCATGTAGGACAGGTGCGCCGCTACGCGCATCGAAGGTGTGGGAATAGCGCCGGCCATCTCGCAGGAAATAGTTGCGGTAATCGCCGGAGGTGGAAACGCCGTAGCCATCGACATTGATGATGCGCTCGGCGACTCGCTGATCATCGCGGGGCTCTTCCAAGGCAATGCGCCATGGTGAGCCATCGAGTTTTTTGCCCTTGGCCTTGAGCTCTCCCGTGGCTTCGGCGAGGTAATCGTGGATGCCCATGGCGTCGAGTCGTGCGGCAATCCTATCGACGGCATAACCGGCGGCAACGCTGTTGAAGTCGACTTCAACCGCGGCGTCCTTGCACAACTGATCGCCATCGATTCGCAGATGCTGATGACCGACCCGTTGCAGCACCTCGGCCAATGCAGCAGCACTTGGGACTTTTTCTTCGCGACCTTGCGGGCCGAAGCCCCAGAGATTCATCAGCGGTTCGACGGTGAGGTCGTAGGAACCTTCGCTTTGCTCTGACAGCTGTTCACCGATCCGAACCAATTCGAGTACAGAAGCGGGCATCTTCTGACAACTGTTGGCGGGCAATGCGTTGAATTGCTCGATGTCCGAATCGCTGCGATAAGTGGACATATGCCGATCGACTTCGGCGAGGATGCCCTCCACTTCGCGGCGAACTTGTGCAGGATCAGCAAGACCTGCATGACGTACGTATTTGATCGAATACGTGCTGCCCATGGTCGGACCGCCAATGCTCTCCATGGAGTCGCCATTGCCGCAGCCGGACAAGACGACCGCCAACACCACAACGCCCTGCCACCGTCCAGTTAACAATTCTTCATCTCCCCGCAAAAGCACGCCGGCCATTATGGGATACGAGCGAAACGCTTTCTTACAAGATTTAAAGTGAGTATCCAGAAATGTCTTCAACGACCGGCAAAGGCAAGGCGATTTTTCGCGTTGTCAGCGGCAATTTTCTCGAAATGTTCGACTTCATGGTCTACGGCTTCTACGCCACGGCGATCGCCAAGACTTTCTTCCCTACCGATAGCGCCTTCGCCTCCCTGATGCTTTCGCTGGCAACCTTCGGTGCCGGTTTCCTGATGCGCCCACTCGGCGCAATCTTTCTGGGCGCCTACATTGACCGCCATGGCCGTCGCAAGGGCCTGATCATCACTCTGGCGATGATGGCCGCCGGCACCGTGTTGATTGCCTGCGTCCCAGGCTACGCGACGCTCGGTGTCGCCGCACCCTTGCTGGTGCTGCTTGGCCGCTTGCTGCAAGGGTTCTCGGCGGGGGTTGAACTGGGCGGCGTCTCGGTTTATCTGGCGGAAATTTCCACGCCGGGCCGCAAAGGCTTTTTTGTCAGTTGGCAGTCCGCCAGCCAACAAGCGGCCGTGGTGTTCGCCGGCCTGCTCGGCGTCGGTCTCAACCACTGGCTGAGCCCGGAGCAAATGGGCGATTGGGGCTGGCGCGTGCCGTTTCTGATCGGCTGCATGATCGTGCCGGTGATCTTCGTGATTCGTCGCTCGCTGGAGGAAACCCCGGAATTCCAGGCGCGCACGCATCGCCCTACTTTGCAGGAAATCGTCCGCTCGATTGGCCAGAATTTCGGTATCGTCCTCGCCGGCATGGCGCTGGTCGTGATGACCACGGTGTCGTTCTATCTGATCACTGCCTACACCCCGACTTTCGGCAAGTCTGAACTGCATTTATCGGATCTGGATGCGTTGCTGGTGACGGTGTGCATCGGCCTGTCGAACTTCTTCTGGCTGCCGGTGATGGGTGCGGTGTCTGACAAGATCGGACGCAAACCCCTACTGCTGGCAGCGACGATTCTGGCGATTCTGACCGCTTACCCTGCCCTTTCGTGGCTGGTGGCGAACCCGAGCTTCAGCCATTTGCTGATCGTGGAGCTATGGTTGTCTTTCCTTTACGGCTCGTACAACGGCGCGATGGTGGTGGCGCTGACCGAGATCATGCCGGTAGAAGTGCGTACAACCGGGTTCTCGCTGGCCTACAGCCTGGCTACGGCGACCTTCGGTGGTTTTACACCGGCAGCGTGTACTTATCTGATTCATGTGCTGGGCAACAAGGCTGCGCCGGGGATCTGGCTCAGCGGTGCGGCGGTATTGGGGTTGATTGCGACGCTGGTGTTGTTCCGGGGCAACAAGCATGAACTGCGCACTGCGCAAGCGGCTATTGCTGGCGGCGCCCGATAGGACGCCATCGCGAGCAGGCTCGCTCCCACAGGGGATTTGTGAACGACAAAGATCCAGTGTGGGAGCCAGCCTGCTGGCGATGAGGCCGGAACAGGCAACAGAGATTTACCAGGCATAAAAAAACGCCCCGACCAAAGTCGGGGCGTTTTCATTTGCAGCTAAGGCTTAGCGCGGGAATGCTGGCGGGTTTACACCGGCCATGTCTTCCATCACGCGAACAACCTGGCAGCTGTAGCCGAACTCGTTGTCGTACCAGACGTACAGAACAACGCGGTTGTCCTGAACGATGGTCGCTTCAGCGTCGACCACACCGGCGTGGCGCGAGCCAACGAAGTCGGTGGATACCACTTCCTGCGAATTGACGAAGTCGATTTGCTTATGCAGATCGGAGTGCAGCGCCATGTAGCGCAGGTACTCGTTCATCTCTTCACGGGTAGCGGCTTTCTCAAGGTTCAGGTTGAGAATAGCCATCGACACGTTCGGCGTCGGAACACGGATCGCGTTACCGGTCAGCTTGCCGGCCAGCTCAGGCAGAGCCTTGGCAGCAGCGGTGGCAGCACCGGTCTCGGTGATTACCATGTTCAGCGCAGCGGAACGACCACGGCGATCGCCCTTGTGGAAGTTGTCGATCAGGTTCTGGTCGTTGGTGTACGAGTGAACGGTTTCGACGTGACCGTTGATGATGCCGAACTTGTCATTCACAGCCTTCAGCACCGGCACGATGGCGTTGGTGGTGCAGGAAGCAGCGGACACGATCTTGTCGTCAGCGGTGATTTCACCGTGGTTGATGCCGTGAACGATGTTCTTCAGCTTGCCCTTGCCAGGCGCGGTCAGAACAACGCGGTCGATACCCGGGCACGCCAGGTGCTGACCCAGGCCATCAGCGTCACGCCATACACCGGTGTTGTCCACCAGCAGCGCGTCTTTGATGCCGTACTGGGTGTAATCCACCTCGGTCGGGTTCTTCGCGTAGATCACCTGAATCAGGTTGCCGTTGGCGGTGATGGTGTTGTTTTCTTCGTCGATGGTGATGGTGCCGTTGAACGAACCATGTACCGAATCGCGACGCAGCAGGCTGGCGCGCTTGGTCAGGTCGTTGTCGGCGCCTTTGCGCACCACGATGGCCCGCAGACGCAGACCGTCGCCACCACCGGTTTTCTCGATCAGGATGCGCGCAAGCAGACGGCCGATACGACCGAAGCCGTAAAGTACAACGTCAGTGCCTTTGCGGGCCGAAGCGTTTTGCTGGCCAACCACGTCAGCCATTTCTTCGCGGACGAACTGCTCGGCAGTGCGGCCATTGGCTTCGTTGCGGAATTTGAACGCCAACTTGCCCAGATCCACCGAAGCCGCGCCGAGCTTGAGCTCGCTCATGGCTTTGAGCAGTGGGAATGTTTCGTGGACGGAGAGTTCGCTATCGTCGGAAGAACGATGGCGAGCAAAGCGGTGAGCTTTGAGAATCGCGATGACAGACTGGTTGATCAGGCTGCGGCCATAGATCGAGCTCACCACGTTGTTATTGCGGTAGAGCTGACCGATAAGCGGGATCATCGCTTCTGCGAGTGCTTCACGGTCGATCCATTCACCAAGACACTGGTCGGGCTTCTGAGTCACGGGAACCTTCCACATGTAGGGGCAGAAAAAAGGGGCTACATTATGCCGCCGCGAGCCTCTTGTAGCAATGCGCGCTTGTCGCGCAATCGGTAACAAAATTCCGTTCAAAAAAATTACGCCCCTCGCCAGCCCAGTAAAACCGGGGCCTCCAGCACAGTCAATTTTTCGACGACTGTTAGACGATGTCTGTAACCCTCCGTAACACCACCCCGTTTCGGCACTACATAACCCCAAAAAAAGTGCTCTTTTTTATGGTTACCACTACATTTTGCGCAAACAGTGAAGATAGACGCAGTCTGCAACTGACAGGCAGCATCGGACGCCGCTACAATTACCGACTTTGTCGCAACGCCTGGAGCTCAACCTTCCGTGCCTGTTCTGCGTCTACCGCTTCTCCCTGCCGAGGCAGGTAAACAGCACTGGGGCAATCTGCCCGGTGCCGCCCTGAGCCTGGCGATTGCCGAGGCTGCCAGCGCTGCCAAGCGCTTCACCCTGCTACTGACCGCCGACAGCCAGAGTGCCGAACGGCTGGAACAGGAGCTGAGTTTCTTCGCCCCGGATTTGCCCGTTCTGCATTTCCCCGACTGGGAAACCCTGCCGTACGACCTGTTTTCGCCGCACCAGGACATCATTTCCCAGCGCATCGCCAGCCTGTACAGGCTGCCGGAACTGGCGCATGGCGTACTGGTGGTGCCGATCACCACGGCCCTGCATCGTCTGGCGCCGACCAAATTCCTGCTCGGCAGCAGCCTGGTACTGGACGTCGGCCAGAAGCTCGATGTCGAGCAAATGCGTTCGCGACTTGAAGCCAGTGGCTATCGCTACGTCGACACCGTTTATGAGCACGGTGAATTCACGGTTCGCGGCGCGCTGATCGATCTCTTCCCGATGGGCAGCAAGCTGCCGTATCGCATTGACCTGTTCGATGACGAAATCGAAACCCTGCGCACCTTCGATCCGGAAAACCAGCGCTCCATCGACAAGGTCGATTCGGTCAAGCTGCTGCCG
Source organism: Pseudomonas sp. LBUM1652 (assembly GCF_059716105.1). NCBI lineage: Bacteria > Pseudomonadati > Pseudomonadota > Gammaproteobacteria > Pseudomonadales > Pseudomonadaceae > Pseudomonas > Pseudomonas sp. LBUM1652. Next base: position 4,295,791 of record NZ_CP166804.1, read on the forward strand.
GCACGTGAGTTCCCGCTGCAAAAAGATGCGGTCACTCGCTTCAAGGCGCGTTTCCGCGAGCGTTTTGACGTCGACTTCCGGCGCTGCCCGATCTTTCAGGATTTGAGCAGCGGTATCACCCCGGCCGGTATCGAGTACTACCTGCCGCTGTTCTTCGACGAAACCTCGACCCTGTTCGATTACCTGCCCCAGGACACGCAAGTGTTCTCGCTACCGGGCATCGAACAAGCGGCAGAGAACTTCTGGAACGACGTGCGTAACCGTTATGAAGAGCGCCGCGTCGATCCATCGCGTCCTCTATTGCCTCCTGCGGAATTGTTCCTGCCGGTGGAAGACTGCTTTGCACGACTCAAGAACTGGCCACGCGTAGTTGCCAGTCAGCAGGACGTGGAAACCGGGGTCGGCCGCGAACGCTTCCCGGCGCAGGCACTGCCGAACCTGGCAATCGAAGCCAAAGCCACACAACCGTTGGCGGCACTTTCGACCTTCCTCGACGAATTCCCTGGCCGCGTATTGTTCACCGCCGAATCGGCGGGCCGTCGCGAAGTCCTGCTGGAGTTGCTCGAACGCTTGAAGCTGCGGCCGAAAACCGTCGACAGCTGGCCGGACTTCGTCGCGAGCAAGGATCGCCTGGCGATCACCATCGCCCCGCTCGACGAAGGCTTGATGCTCGACGATCCGGCGCTGGCACTGGTCGCGGAAAGTCCGTTGTTCGGTCAACGCGTGATGCAGCGTCGTCGCCGCGAGAAGCGTGCCGACGGCAACAACGATGCGGTGATCAAGAACCTCACCGAGCTGCGTGAAGGCGCACCGGTGGTGCACATTGACCACGGCGTCGGTCGTTATCTGGGCCTGACGATTCTGGAAATCGACAATCAGGCTGCCGAGTTCCTCACGCTCGAATACGCCGAAAACGCCAAACTCTACGTGCCGGTCGCCAATTTGCACTTGATCGCCCGTTACACCGGCAGTGACGATGCGCTGGCCCCGCTGCACCGCCTCGGCTCCGAGACCTGGCAGAAAGCCAAGCGCAAAGCCGCTGAACAGGTGCGTGACGTCGCCGCCGAACTGCTCGACATTTATGCCCGCCGCGCCGCTCGCGAAGGCTATGCGTTCGCCGACCCGAAGGCCGACTACGCAACGTTCAGCGCAGGCTTCCCGTTCGAAGAAACCCCGGACCAGCAGTCCACCATCGAAGCCGTGCGCGAAGACATGCTCGCGCCGAAACCGATGGATCGTCTGGTCTGCGGCGACGTTGGTTTCGGCAAGACCGAAGTGGCCATGCGTGCGGCGTTCATCGCCGTGCACGGCGGCCGCCAGGTGGCGATTCTGGTGCCGACCACCCTGCTCGCTCAGCAACACTACAACAGCTTCCGCGACCGCTTCGCCGACTGGCCGGTGACCGTGGAAGTGATGAGCCGCTTCAAATCTACCAAGGAAGTAAATGCTGCAATCGCTGATCTGGCAGAAGGCAAGATCGACATCGTCATCGGCACGCACAAGCTGCTTTCCGACGATGTGAAGATCAAAAACCTTGGCCTGGTAATCATCGACGAAGAACACCGCTTTGGTGTGCGCCAGAAAGAACAGCTCAAGGCCCTGCGCAGCGAAGTCGACATCCTCACCCTGACCGCTACGCCGATTCCGCGCACGCTGAACATGGCGGTGTCGGGCATGCGCGACCTGTCGATCATCGCTACGCCACCGGCCCGACGCCTGTCGGTGCGCACCTTCGTTATGGAACAGAACAAGAGCACGGTCAAAGAAGCCCTGCTCCGTGAACTGTTGCGTGGCGGTCAGGTTTACTACTTGCACAACGATGTGAAGACCATCGAGAAATGCGCCGCCGATTTGGCCGAACTGGTGCCGGAAGCGCGGATCGGCATCGGCCACGGGCAGATGCGCGAGCGCGAACTCGAACAGGTGATGAGCGACTTCTATCACAAGCGCTTCAACGTGCTGATCGCCTCGACCATCATCGAGACCGGCATCGACGTGCCGAGCGCCAACACCATCATCATCGAGCGCGCCGACAAGTTCGGCCTGGCGCAACTGCACCAGTTGCGCGGTCGCGTGGGGCGTAGTCACCACCAGGCTTACGCGTACTTGCTGACGCCGCCGCGCCAGCAAATCACTTCGGACGCGGAAAAACGTCTGGAGGCGATTGCCAATACCCAGGATCTCGGCGCCGGTTTCGTGCTGGCCACCAACGATCTGGAAATCCGTGGCGCCGGCGAATTGCTTGGCGATGGCCAGAGCGGCCAGATTCAGGCTGTGGGCTTTACGCTGTACATGGAAATGCTCGAGCGCGCGGTGAAGTCAATCCGTAAGGGCGAGCAGCCGAACCTCGATCAACCGCTCGGCGGTGGCCCGGAGGTCAACCTGCGGGTTCCGGCACTGATTCCGGAAGACTATCTCCCGGACGTCCACGCCCGTCTGATCCTGTACAAGCGCATCGCCTCGGCCACCGATGAGGAAGGCCTGAAGGATCTGCAAGTGGAAATGATCGACCGCTTCGGCCTGCTGCCGGAACCGACCAAAAATCTGGTGCGCATCACGGCCTTGAAACTGCAGGCCGAACAGCTGGGCATCAAGAAGGTCGATGGCGGCCCGCAAGGTGGCCGTATCGAGTTCGCCGCGCAGACGCCGGTCGACCCGATGACCTTGATCAAACTGATCCAGAGCCAGCCCAAACGCTACAAATTCGAAGGCGCCACGATGTTCAAGTTTCAGGTGCCGATGGAGCGCCCGGAAGAGCGCTTTAATACTGTAGAGGCGCTGTTCGAGCGCCTCATTCCGAAAACTGCTTGAAGGACGCCGCATGCGCCTGTTTCGCTCACTGACTTTGCTACTGACTTTGGTAGCACCCACGGCGTTTGCCGATGACACGTATCAGGTCGAAATGATTCTGGTCCGTCAGAACGCTGTACCCGCCATTGTCAGCCGCGCCGCGCCGGAAGACTGGGCCGCCGGCGCACAACGACTTGGCGATGAAACCAAGCGCACGCCCGCACTGGGTGAAGTTGCCGCAAAACTCACTGCCAGCGGGGAGTACAGCGTGTTGATGCACAAGGCCTGGCAGCAAACCCTTGGCGAGGCACCTGCGAAAGTAGCGGTCAGCGACGGCCAGGAACAGTTCGGCCAGTTCCCGATCGAGGGCACGCTTGAGATGAAACTCGGGCGTTTCACCGACGTGGCTGCCGACTTCTGGGTCAATCAGATCGACAGCAACGGTATGGTCACCGCCAGTGAGCGCCTGAAACAGGACAGTCACACCAAAAACGGCCAACTCAATTATCTCGACAACGGCCACCTGGCCCTGCTGATCAAGATCACTTCCCTGACGGCGCCTGCGCCACGGGAAGCGCCTGAAGCCATTCCGGACTGACCGAAGTCCTTATGTCCGCGCCCCTGAGTAAACCGTTGGCACCCTCCTGGGTCAGCCGATTCAAGGAACAGAGCCTGGAGCGTGGCCGCCGCTACGCTTTGGAAAACCGGGTACGCATCGCCCAGGTCGGCGATGCGACCATTACAGCCAGTTGCGAAGGCTCCGGCGGTAACGTCTACCGTCAGACCATTCAACTGCGCGAGTCGGCAAAAAGCACTTTGCTGCTGGTCGACGCGGCATGCACTTGCCCGGTTCGCAGCAACTGCAAGCACTGCGCAGCGGTGCTGCTGAAAATCCAGGAAACCCTCGACTACCCCGCCGCCGCCAAAGACGCCGAACTACTGGAAAAACTTCAGGCCGTGTTGGAAAACCGCAGCCCGAAAGCGCCGCCGCAGGTGTTGGTCGACAACGTGCAACCGATACCGCGCCTGTGGCTGGCCAGTGTCGAGTTCAGCGCTTTCGAGCCGCGCAACGGCAAGATGCAGCGCTACATTCAACATCGCGCGGCGCTCTCGTTCAGTTATCTGGACGAATACGTCAGCGGGCAGAAAAACAGCGACATCCTGATTCGTCAGGAAACCCAGACGCTGCGGATAAAACGCCATCCGGAAGTCGAACAGTCCTACCGCGAACAGTTACGAATCCTCGGATTCCGCATCGCCACGCGCCAAAGCAAAGCACTCCCGGAAAGCGCCGGCGAACTCTATGAGATGGTCAATGACAGCGCATGGCTGACCTTTACCCTCAACGATCTGCCGAAGCTGCGCACGCAAGGCTGGGAATTGCAGATCGATGAGGAGTTCGGCTTCGACCTGACCGCAGTCGATGATTGGTACGCCACCGTCGAACAGGCACCGGAGCGCGACTGGTTTGATCTGGAACTGGGCATCATCGTCAACGGCGAGCGCCTGAGCCTGCTGCCGATTCTGCTCAATCTGATGCGCTCGCACGCCGAGATTCTCAATCCGGAACGCCTCGCGCGCCGGCGCGACGACGAGCTGATTCTGGTCAATGTGCCCCAACGCAATATCGAACACGGGCCGTTGCAGGTGGCGCTTCCGCTGGGCCGACTGAAACCGGTGCTGGCGACCCTGGGTGAGTTCTATCTGCAAGAGCCCGGCGAAACCACCCTGCGCCTGAGCAAGGCCGACGCCACACGCCTGAATTCGCTGGAAGGCATTCCGCTGCTTTGGGAAGGCGGCGAGCAGATCCGCACGTTCGCCCAGCGCCTGCGCGACATCCGTGATTTCAGTACAGAAGCGCCGGAAGGCCTGAACGCGACGCTGCGCCCCTATCAGCTTGAAGGCTTGAGCTGGATGCAATCGCTGCGGCAACTGGAAGTCGGCGGGATTCTTGCGGACGACATGGGCCTGGGCAAAACCCTACAGACTCTGGCGCATATTCTTAGCGAGAAAAACGCTGGACGCCTGGATCGGCCGTGCATGGTGGTGATGCCTACCAGCCTGATTCCGAACTGGCTCGATGAAGCGGCGCACTTTACGCCGCAACTGAAAGTCGTGGCGCTGTATGGCGCCAGCCGCAAGAAGCACTTCGAGCAGTTGGCCGACTTCGACTTGATCCTCACCACCTACGCGCTGCTGCCCAAGGACGTCGAGATTCTGGCCAAACAGCCGCTGCATGTGTTGGTGCTGGATGAAGCGCAATACATCAAGAACCCGAACAGCAAAGCCGCTCAAGCGGCCCGTGAACTGAATGCGCGCCAGCGCCTGTGCCTGAGCGGTACGCCACTGGAGAATCACCTCGGCGAACTGTGGTCGCTGTTTCACTTTCTGCTGCCCGGCTGGCTCGGCGACGTCAAAAGCTTCAACGCCGATTACCGAGTGCCGATTGAAAAGCGCGGCAGCGAAGTCAGACTTCAGCACCTCAACGGTCGGATAAAGCCGTTTCTGCTGCGCCGCACTAAAGAGCAGGTGGCCACCGAACTGCCGCCGAAGACTGAAATCATCCATTGGGTCGATCTCAACGAAGCCCAACGCGACGTGTACGAAACCATGCGTTTGGCCATGGACAAGAAAGTCCGCGACGAGATCACGCGCAAAGGGGTGGCGCGCAGCCAGATCATCATTCTTGAGGCGTTGCTCAAGTTGCGTCAGGTCTGCTGTGATTTGCGCCTGGTCAACGACGCCACCCTGCCCGCCCGCGGCAGCACCTCGGGCAAGCTCGACAGCCTGATGGAAATGCTTGAGGAGTTGTTCGAAGAGGGTCGGCGGATTCTGCTGTTTTCGCAGTTCACTTCGATGCTGTCACTGATCGAGAACGAGTTGAAAAAACGCAATGTCGCTTACGCCTTATTGACCGGCCAAACCCGGGATAGGCGCACGCCGGTGAAGGAATTTCAGAGCGGCAAGCGTCAGATCTTTCTGATCAGCCTGAAAGCCGGCGGCGTAGGTCTGAACCTGACCGAAGCGGATACGGTGATTCACTACGATCCGTGGTGGAACCCGGCGACCGAGAATCAAGCGACTGACCGCGCGTACCGGATCGGCCAGGAGAAACCGGTGTTCGTCTACAAGATGATTGCCCGGGGCACGGTCGAAGAGAAGATTCAGCATTTGCAGAAGGAAAAGTCCGACTTGGCTGCGGGCGTTCTGGATGGACGCAAGGCTGGCGACTGGAAATTGCAGAATGACGATATTGAAGCGTTGTTTGCGCCGTTGCCGGATAAGCTCGACAAGCGCTGAGATGTTCGTCGCCTGTTAAATAGCTATCGCTGGCTTGCCAGCGATTGGGCCATCAAATATTGGTATCCGGCTTAGGCAATCAACCCTTGGCAACAGGCAACGGCGCAAATAATGCCTCGATGTCGCTCTGCTCCAATTTCCATCCCCCCGTCGTGCCACCCTCGAGCACCGCCCCAGCCAATGCAGCCTTCTCCTGCTGCAACGCCTGTATTTTTTCCTCGACTGTGCCACGAGCTATCAGCTTGTAAACGAACACCGGATTGTTTTGCCCGATTCGATACGCACGATCGGTTGCCTGATTTTCCACCGCCGGGTTCCACCAAGGGTCGAAGTGGATAACCGTGTCCGCAGCGGTCAGATTCAAACCGGTACCCCCGGCCTTCAGACTGATCAGAAACAGCGGCACCTTGCCGCCCTGAAAATCCTTCACCGGTGTGCGCCGATCCGTGGTTTCACCGGTCAGCAACGAATAGGCAATGTCACGTTGCTGCAACTCTTGCTCGATCAAGGCCAGCATCGAGGTGAACTGGGAGAACAGCAGGATCCTGCGCCCCTCGCCCAGCAACTCTTCGAGCATTTCCATCAGGCTGACCAGCTTGCCACTCCCGGAGCGCAGCGCCTTTGCCGTCAACGGCATGTTGATCAGGCGTAAGTCGCAACAGACCTGACGCAGCTTGAGCAAGGCATCCAGAATGATGATCTGACTGCGCGCCACGCCACTGCGGGCAATTTCGTCGCGCACTTTTTTGTCCATTGCCACACGAACCGTTTCATAGACATCGCGCTGGCCGTCGCTCAGATCAACCCAATGGACAATCTCGGTTTTCGGCGGCAACTCGGTCGCCACCTGATCTTTTTTGCGGCGCAGTAAAAAGGGTTTTATCCGCGCCGTCAGATGCTGCATGCGCTCGGCGTTGCCGTGCTTTTCAATCGGCGTGCGGTAGTCGCGATTGAAGGATTTGCTGTCGCCGAGCCAACCGGGCATCAAGAAGTGGAACTGCGACCACAGCTCACCCAAGTGGTTTTCCAGCGGCGTGCCGCTCAAGCACAAGCGCTGACGGGCCTGCAAATCACGCGCGGCTTGAGCTGCCTTGCTGAGCGGATTTTTGATGTTCTGCGCCTCATCTAGAATCAGCACGCTCCATAGCCGCGGCTGCAGAACTTCAAGATCCCTGGGCAGCAAGGCGTAAGTAGTCAGCACCAAATCGTATTCAGCAAAACTGGCGAAGTCTTTTTTCCGCGCGGTGCCATGCAGCGCCAGCACCTTCAACTGCGGCGTGAAACGCAGTGCCTCGTCCAGCCAGTTGGGGATCAGGCTGGTGGGCATCACGGCCAACGCCGGATGATCAAGCCGCCCGGCCTGCTTTTCAGTCAACAGGTGAGCCAGGGTTTGCAAGGTTTTACCCAGCCCCATATCGTCACCGAGAATGCCGCCAACCTCCAGCTCGCGCAGGGTTTGCATCCAGTTGAGGCCTTCGAGCTGATAAGGTCGCATCTGCGCGTTGAGTCCGGCCGGCGCGGCGACTTGCGTATGAGTTGACTCACGCAGGCGCTTGGCAAAATTGCGCAGCCGCTCGCCACCCTGCCAATCGAGCGATACACCTTCAAGCAAACTCAGGCGCGCTGCATCGGGAGCACTCAAGCGCAATTTATCGCCGAGATGATTGCCCAGATACAACTCACTGAGCGTGGCCATCAGCGGTTTGACCCGGCCAAAAGGCAGGGCGACTTTGCCACTGATGCTATTGCTGAAGCGACCGGCACCCAACTCGACCAACAGCAGCTCATCATCACCGCGCTGAGCGAGTCTGGCTGGGTCGAGAAGCTGTGGATGAGTGCGCAACAGGTGCAGAAAAATCGGCAACAGGCTGTGGCGTTCGCCGTTAACGACAATCCCTAATTGCAAATCAAACCACTGCCGTCCCGACTCTTCCTCAACCTCGGCGTACCAATGCTCGACCGGCTCTACGTTGAAATGGAAGTTCTTGCTGACGTCAATCTGCCAGCCTGCCTCGCGCAATGCGGGAATGCCATTTTGAGCAAAGGTGAGCCACGTTGAATCATCGGGCAGGTCAAATCTCTCACCCGGATGATCAACGCTGCTTTTGCGCGTGGCCTTCTTGAAGCCGTGTTTCTGTAGCTGCTGACGCAGGGCTTTTTCGGCAGCAGGCTGACGCTGAATACGCAGGGTTTCAACGCCCGCAAGAACCATCACCTGCGGGTTGCGATCCTGGACGGGATGACCGTCGTAGGTGAACAGCAAAGCTGCACGGTGCTCGGGTTCGTACTGCCAGCGCGTGTAGCGTTTGCCGCTGGCGAGGGTCAGATGAGCCTTGGGCAACACATCATCGACGATCCGCTCCGTGAGCTGGTGCGGCGGGGCCACTTGCGTTGCCGCACTCATCCGATGGCTGAACTGCATCGCTTGGCGGGCCGGAATCTCAGGTGCCAATGCCAAATGACAGGCGAGTTTCTCATCGAGCTCGTTAAACAGCGGGCCGATGTGGTGCCGCTCGCGATCCAGATAATACAGCGGCTCCAGCGCGAGCACGGTTTCCACCGACGCCTCATCGCTGCTCCATTGCGGACGAAAACTGCCATTGGCTTGTTCGGCCCAGGCAAACTGCGCGCTTCTTCTGGCGCCCGCAGTCAGCGGCTGCAACACTTCAAAATCCAGATACAGGCGCGACGTTTTCAACAGCATTTCGAGCAGTTCGGCGCCACTGCTGCCCTCCAGCGGATAGCCACTGTAATAGGCATGATGGGAGTGCATGGCCACGAGCAGCCTGGCAATTCGCAGATCAAGTTCGGTCAGATAACCGGGCTGACGCATCAGCATGTCTGATAGCGAGAACAACGGTTTGACGTCGCGCAGCTCTCCGCTCTTGAGCTGGTAGACCTTGAAGATTTCTACCAGCCACTTGCCCGGCACCGGTGTTGCATTGAGTTTATAAAAGAGCCGCGTACTGGCCGCTTGCGAGGTTTCTTCAGTGGGCTGGGTCGCCACAGGAATACTGGAGAGCCAATGTTCCAGTGATCGGCTCAGTTGAACCGGGGCATCACTTTCAGGCGCTTTATCGGCGCGAGCCTGCAAGTGAAAGAGCACCGCCGCGCTGTGCTTGCAGTTGATCTCGACCGGACAGGAGCAAAAGCAACGCAGACCGAATTGCTCCTGCTGATCTTTAATCAAGTAGATGATCTGTTGATAGACGTAGTTTTCAGAACCCGCGCAGGCCGCCTCAATCATCTCGTCATCGACTAAATGGATTTCTATCCTATCCTCGATGGCGTAATCGCGAGCCTTGGCCAGAGCATTACGGCTGAATGCCTCAGTCCACGGCAGCGAGTGAAGCTGACTGATGATTGTCGTCATGGCGTTTATCACCCCTTCAGCCGGCCAACAACCGCGCCAACGCCGACTTCACCTTCCCCAGCCCGTCATGCAACGCCTGCTCGATCTCGGCCATGGTGATCACTTCGGCGGTCTTGCCAGCCGCCGGATTCACCACCAACGCCAAACAGGCGTAATCCAGATCCAGCTCACGAGCCAGTGCCGCTTCCGGCATACCGGTCATGCCAACGATGTCGCAACCATCACGCTCCAGTCGCACGATCTCGGCAACAGTCTCCAGGCGTGGGCCTTGGGTACAGGCGTAAACACCCTGATCGCTGTACTCGCAACCTTCGGCGGCCACCGCAGCAATCAATTGCTGACGCAGCGGCTCGCTGTAGGGGAAGCTGAAATCGATGTGGGTGACATGTTCCAGATCATCGGCGAAGTAAGTGTGCTCGCGCCCGCTGGTGTAATCGACGATCTGATGTGGCACGCAGAAATGCCCGGTGCCCATCGCCGGATGAATCCCGCCAACGGCATTGACCGCAATGATCGCTTCGGCACCTGCCTGCTTCAGCGCCCACAGATTGGCGCGGTAGTTGACCTTGTGCGGCGGGAAACGATGCGGGTGGCCGTGACGGGCAAGGAACAGCACTTCCTTGCCGGCATATTCGCCGATTTGCACGTCGGCCGACGGCGCGCCGTAAGGGGTGTCCACCGCCAGCGATTGGCGAATGCTCAAACCTTCAAGCTGGGTCAGGCCGGTGCCACCGATGATTGCGTAAACCGTCATAACGAAAAATCCTCAATCGATCAGTTGAGCTTCTTTCAGCGCGCCGATAGCGGTGAGCCAACGCGGATCCTGACGGTAGTCGGTGCTGGCGAACGCCTGACCACGCATCCTCGCGATGCGCGCCGATGGCTTGACCTTCATCCGTTGTGCGGCGCTCAAGGCCAACTCGGCGGCGGCGCGGTCGTTGCACACCAGGCCCATGTCGCAACCGGCACTGAGTGCCGCTTCGATACGACTGGCGGCGTCGCCGACCACGTGGGCGCCAGCCATCGACAGATCGTCGCTGAAGATCACGCCGTCAAACTGCAACTCGCCGCGCAGGATGTCCTGCAACCAGCGGCGGGAGAAACCGGCGGGCTGCGAATCGACTTGCGGGTAGATAACGTGGGCTGGCATGACCGCAGCCAGATGTTTGCTGAGTCTGGCGAAGGGTACGAGGTCGTTGGCGCGGATTTCGTCGAGGCTTCGCTCGTCATTCGGGATCGCGACATGAGAGTCCGCTTCGGCCCAGCCGTGACCAGGGAAGTGCTTGCCGGTGGCGGCCATCCCGGCGCTGTTCATGCCACGGATGAAGGCTCCGGCGAGCAGAGCCGCGCGCTCGGCATCTCCTTCGAACGAACGCGTGCCAACCACGGCGCTGCGTTGGTAATCCAGATCGAGCACCGGGGCGAAACTCAGGTCGAGTCCGACCGCCAGCACCTCGGTGGCCATGATCCAGCCGCACTGCTCGGCCAGATATTCGGCGTTCGGATTGTCGGCGATGGCGCGCATGGCCGGCAGGCGCACAAAGCCTTGACGCAGACGCTGCACGCGGCCGCCCTCCTGGTCCACCGCCAGCAGCAGATCCGGACGAATCGCACGGATCGCCGCGCTGAGTTCACGCACCTGGCGCGGATGCTCGATATTGCGGGCAAAAATGATCAGGCCGCCCACTTCGGGCTGGCGCAACAATTGGCGATCTTCGGCCGTCAGCCAGGTACCGGCGACGTCCACCATCAACGAGCCTTGCAGGCCAGCAGTCATAGAGATTCCTTGAAAACGAAAAACCCGTTGCGCACGAGATCGCCACCGAAGGCAGTGCCCGGCAGGTCAGCGATATCGATAGAGAACGGGTTCAGAACGAGAGTCGGCATGGGCGGCTAGCTTAGCGGATACAAGCTGCCGCGCCCACCCGTGTGCGGTCAAACCTTGGCGGCTACCGGCATTGATTTGCTGCGCGGGCGCAACTGCGCGGTGGCCATGGCAGCGTCGGTGACGCCGGTCTCTGCGCGCATGCCTGCGGCAAGGAACGGCACCATCAGGCGCATGACTTGTTCGATGGAGGTGTTAACGCCGAAATCGGTCTCTGCGATCGCACGCAAAGCCTTGATGCCGGACATGCTGAACGCCGCCGCACCGAGCATGAAGTGCACGCGCCAAAACAGTTCTATCGGAGGAATGCGCGGCGCCGCCTCGTTGACCAGCAGCATGTAACGGCGGAACACCTTGCCGTACATGTCTTCCAGATAACGACGCAGGTGCCCCTGGCTTTGGCTGAACGCCAAACCGAGCAACCGCATGAAGATCGACAGATCATTGCCACTGCGCGGCTGGACCACGAGCGCCTGCTCAACAAGGATTTCCAGCAACTCTTCGAGGGTCGGCTTGTTTTCAGGCTTGGCCTGGCGTCGCTCCAGCTCCTTATCGAGGCTGATACAGAACGGCCCGAGGAATCGCGAGAAAACGGCTTGAATCAGCGCTTTCTTGGAGCCGAAATGATAGTTCACCGCTGCCAGGTTGACGCCAGCCTTGCTGGTAATCAAACGCAATGAGGTTTCAGCGAAACCTTTCTCCGCGAACAACTGCTCGGCAGCATCAAGAATGCGTTCAACGGTTTCCGACTGGGCCATGGCTACTCCGCCTGACAAACACTTGTTTGAAACATACGTTTCAGCCTGTGCCTTGTCAAGCCTGCCTGTTCGTTTTGGGAATGGTCGGTCAGCTATTTAACCACACAAGGCCAGTGCATTAATAAGCACGTCTGCCGACCGTCCGGCGGCCTGCAAAAAAACGGGCATTGCCAAGACTGCTTCACTGTATATAATCCCAGTCACTGTATAAAAAGACAGAGCGATCATTATGCTAAAGCTGACGCCACGCCAAGCCGAGATTCTGGCCTTCATCAAACGTTGCCTCGAAGACAATGGCTACCCGCCGACCCGCGCGGAAATCGCTCAGGAACTGGGTTTCAAATCGCCCAATGCTGCGGAAGAACACCTCAAGGCACTGGCCCGCAAGGGCGCCATCGAAATGACCCCGGGCGCTTCTCGCGGCATTCGAATCCCTGGTTTCGAAGCCAAGGCCGACGACTCTACCCTGCCCATCATCGGCCGAGTCGCAGCCGGCGCGCCGATCCTTGCCCAGCAGCACATCGAAGAATCCTGCAACATCAATCCGGCGTTCTTCCACCCACGTGCCGACTATCTGCTGCGCGTGCACGGCATGAGCATGAAGGACATTGGCATTTTCGACGGCGACCTTCTGGCAGTCCACACCACCCGTGAAGCGCGTAATGGCCAGGTTGTCGTCGCCCGCATTGGCGATGAAGTGACCGTCAAACGCTTCAAGCGTGAAGGCAGCAAAGTCTGGCTGATCGCAGAAAACCCTGAATTTGCCCCCATCGAAGTCGACCTGAAAGATCAGGAACTGGTGATTGAAGGCTTGAGTGTCGGCGTAATCCGCCGCTAAAGGAGGCTTTATGCAGTTCCCACACACACCTCAGCAAACACAACTGCCTTTATTCGATGCGTTTCTGGCGCAACCGATGGCGCCGATCCTGAAAGACGTGGTCGAACGCCCTTGGAATGCCGAACCCGAAGTATTCAGTGAGCTGTCACTGCGCGGTGCGACCGGGAGCTGTCTGAACCTGCTCGCCCCGATACTTCGCGAATTGAGCGACGATCAAGACGCACGCTGGCTGACGCTGATTGCGCCACCCGCCAGCCTGACCCAATCATGGTTGCGGGATGCAGGCCTGAACCGCGAGCGCATTCTGCTGCTGCAACCCAGAGGCACACAAAGTGCTCATCAATTGGCCTGCGAAGCGTTGCGTCTAGGTCGCAGCCATACGGTAGTCACTTGGCTCAACCCACTGAACACGAGTTCACGACAACAACTGATCAGCGCTGCACGCACAGGCGACGCTCAGAGTCTGAACATTCGATTGGGTTGATTGGCTGGTTTGGTGCGCTGTTTGAAGCGCAGGGCTTCTCCATGGATAGAGAAGCCGATCTGAAGCGGTATCGACAGGAACCAAAAGCAGTCGGGAATCAATGAAGAACCCGAGGCCCTTCTTCCTTATCAAACTCACCTTCAATCATCCGGCCTGCCATCTGCACGCCGACGCTCAACATCGCCTTGGCGATTTCCACGTGCTGGCCCTGCAGGAATGTCTTGGCATCCTCGGAGAAATCCAGAGTCACCAAAGAACCCTCGTCCTCAGCCCTGCGCAGTTCGATTCGGCCGTCGGGTAACTCGACAATTTCTAGAAAGGACGTTGGCATATAGGTCTGTTCTCCACGAAAGGCAGGCATTATATAGACATCATTCAGGCTTCGCTCGGGATCTTGACCAGCAGCATGTTTCAGATTGCCACCGTGTCAATCCTCGTCAGCACTCGTTCAAACCTTCGCGAAAACGAATGGCCAGACCTTTGAGGTTTTGCCGCCAACTCTCAAGCTCCTCTCGACTCAACTCCTGCGGCGCCTCTTCCTCATCCAGGTTAACCGCCTGAATCAATGGCTGTGTGACGTCACCCTTGGGCTTGCGTGGCGCCCGTGGCGGCTGGAACAGCGCCGAATGCGCTGCCAACAGTTTTGCCAGCCAGGTTTCCGGATTGCCCGCCAGTTCAACCATTTCAGCCAGCTCGGGAATGGCAATCGACTCCAGCACTTCGCGTGTCAGCAACATCTCGGCCCGTGGCGCATTGGCCTGCGGCAGTCGATAGAACCCGGCGATCTCGTGACACAAACCCAACAGCGCGCCGTACAAGTGGAACAACGTCGATTCGCGCCCAGCCTGAATCAGCGCCAAGGAGTTCATCGCCCGCCCCTCTTCAGCCCGAGCCAAGGCTTCCAGCGACAGGCCGGCGAAATAGATTTTCTGATTGGTACGGGTATAGAACTCGTGGGCCATGACGGCAGTCTCCACAACGAAATAATTGCTTCACACAGGCCGGACAGTGTCGTGGATCAGCCGATCTCACCGCAAGCACAAAACAAAAAGGCCGCATGAAAACCCATAGGTTCTCATGCGGCCTTTTCAGTATCAGCCTAACGCTTACTCAGCCTTGGCCTTTGCAGAGCGCTTGTCTTCAACCGTCCATTTACCACCGTCGAAGTACGCCTTCCAACCAGTAGGCTTGCCGTCGACTTCGGTTTGCACGTATTGCTCCTTGGTCTTGCGGCTGTAGCGGATCACCGCTGGCAGACCATCAGGATCCTTCTGCGGCGCTTCGCACAGGAAGTGGTACTTCGGATCGATTTCGTCCTTGTGCGGCAGAATCTCGATCACCAGCGGAGCACGGGTCTCACGGTTTTTCGGGAACTGACTGGCCGCAAGGAACAGACCAGACGCACCGTCACGCAGGATGTAGGTGTCGTTGACCTTTTCGCATTTCAGCTCAGGCATCTTCACCGGATCCATCTTCGGCGGCGCCGCATCACCGCTTTTCAGCAGTTTGCGGGTGTTCTTGCACGTCGCATTGGTACAACCGAAGAACTTGCCGAAACGGCCGGTCTTGAGCTGCATCTCGCTGCCGCACTTGTCGCACTCCAGGCTCGGACCTTCGTAGCCCTTGATGCGATAGCTGCCTTCTTCGATTTCGTAGCCCGCGCAATCCGGGTTGTTACCGCAGATGTGCAGCTTGCGCTTCTCGTCGAGCAGGTAAGCGTCCATCGCCGTGCTGCAGATCGGGCAGCGGTGCTTGCCGCGCAGCACCAGGGATTCCGATTCACCCTCGTCGTCCGCAGCGATCTCGTCGCCCGGCACCAGATTGACAGTGGCCTTGCAGCGCTCTTTCGGTGGCAGGCTGTAGCCCGAGCAGCCGAGGAATACACCGGTCGACGCGGTACGGATCTGCATCGGACGGCCGCAAGTCGTGCACGGAATGTCAGTCATTACCGGCTGGTTGGCACGCATGCCGCTTTCAGGGTTTTCGGCTACTTCCAGTTTCTTTTTGAAGTCGCCGTAGAACTCGTCCAGCACGTTTTTCCAGTCGCGCTCGCCCTGGGCCACGTCATCGAGGTTCTCTTCCATGCCGGCGGTGAAGCCATAGTCCATGAGGTTCGAGAAGCTCTCAGACAGACGCTCGGTAACGATGTCGCCCATCTTTTCCGAATAGAAACGACGGTTATGCAGGGTCACGTAACCGCGATCCTGAATGGTCGAAATAATCGCCGCGTAGGTCGAAGGACGACCGATGCCGCGCTTTTCCATTTCCTTCACGAGGCTGGCTTCGGAGTAACGAGCCGGCGGCTTGGTGAAGTGCTGCGATGGATCTAGCTTGATCAGCTTCATCACATCGCCCTGCGCCATATCGGGCAGCACGTCGTCGTCACCAGGTTTGGCAATTTGCGGCATGACGCGGGTGTAACCGTCGAATTTCAGGATACGGCCCTTGGCGCGCAGCTCGAAATCACCAGCACCGACGCTGACGGTAGTCGACAGGTACTGCGCCGGCAGCATCTGGCAAGCCAGGAATTGACGCCAGATCAGCTCGTAGAGACGCTCCGCATCACGCTCCATGCCGGCAAGCTTGCTCGGAATGGTATTGGCATCGGACGGACGAATCGCTTCGTGAGCCTCTTGTGCGCCTTCCTTGCTGCTGTAGACGTTTGGCGTTTCCGGCAGGTATTTCTTGCCGAACTCGTCTTCGATATAAGCACGCGCCATCGTCACGGCATCCGCCGAGAGGTTGGTCGAGTCGGTACGCATATAAGTGATGTAGCCGGCTTCATACAGACGCTGGGCCATCATCATGGTTTTCTTCACGCCGAAGCCAAGGCGGTTGCTCGCAGCCTGTTGCAACGTAGACGTGATGAACGGTGCCGACGGCTTGCTGCTGGTCGGTTTGTCTTCGCGCTTGACGATGCTGTAGCTGGAAGACTTGAGCTTCTCCAGCGCGGCCATGGCCTGGGCTTCGTTCAGCGGCTTGAAGGCTTCGCCTTTCTCGCGGGCGACTTCGAAACGTACTGTCGATCCCTTGGTGGTGCCGAGATCGGCATGCACTTCCCAGTACTCTTCCGGGTTGAACGCACGGATTTCACGCTCACGCTCGACCACCAGTTTCACGGCAACCGATTGCACACGACCGGCGGACAGGCCACGGGCGATTTTGGCCCACAGCAGCGGCGAGACCATGTAGCCAACGACGCGATCGAGGAAGCGACGCGCCTGCTGAGCGTTGACACGATCGATGTCCAGCTCGCCTGGCTTGGAGAAGGCCTCCTGAATGGCCTTTTTGGTGATTTCGTTGAACACCACGCGCTTGTAGCGGCTGTCGTCACCACCGATGGCTTCGCGCAGGTGCCATGCAATGGCTTCCCCCTCGCGATCCAAGTCGGTTGCGAGATAGATGGTGTCAGCATCTTTGGCGAGCCTGCGCAGCTCTTCGATCACCTTCTCTTTGCCCGGGAGGATCTCGTACTTGGCTTTCCAGCCATGATCGGGATCGACACCCATACGCGAGACGAGCTGCTTGCGCGCCTTCTCCTTCGGCGTGAGCACCGGACCTTCGCCTGCGGCAGCCTTGCCGCGCTTGGCGGCTGGCTCTTTGCTGGCGCTAGCCGAACCGCTGGTGGGCAGGTCTCGGATATGGCCGATACTCGACTTCACCACGTATTGGTTACCCAGATACTTGTTGATGGTCTTGGCCTTAGCCGGGGATTCCACAATGACCAGCGATTTGCCCATGGATCAGAAAATTCCTGAATTCTAGAAGTGAAAGGCGGTTGGCGCCTGACGCGGCACCGCTATATATAGTTGATACAAGGTGAGGTCAAGCACAGGGTTCTGTGCGCACTCGCCTCAGGCCTTGGAAAAAAGGCTCGGTTCGGCTTGCACCAAAGCAAAGCGTGGCACCTGCTCGCCGTCAACCTCGACCGACTCCAGAAACATGCTCAAGGGACGCACCCAAAAGCCGTAATCGCCATACAGGGCTTGGTAAAAGACCACTTCTTCTTCAGTCTCGGAATGCCGCGCAACATTGAATACACGGTACTGCGGACCTTTGTAATGTTGGTAGAGCCCAGGTTGTATCGGCATGGTTTGGCCCTCACTCAAATTTTTTCAAAATAAAAACAAAATAAATCCACAAAAACAAAAACCGGGGCACTTGGCCCCGGCTTCCATCGACGAGACGCTTAAACGCGTTCGAAGACGGTAGAGATGCCTTGGCCGAGACCAATGCACATAGTGGCCACCCCGAAGGTGCCGCTATTCTGCTTCATCACGTTCAGCAGGGTGCCGGAAATACGCGCACCGGAGCAACCGAACGGGTGACCCAGGGCGATCGCGCCGCCGTGCAGGTTAACCTTCTCGTTCATCTTGTCGAGTACTTTCAGATCTTTCAGCACTGGCAGAGCCTGTGCGGCGAAAGCTTCGTTAAGCTCGAAGAAGTCGATATCGTTGATGCCAAGGCCCGCACGCTTCAGGGCTTTTTGTGTCGCCGGAACTGGACCATAGCCCATGATCGCCGGATCCACACCCGCTACTGCCATCGAACGGATCACCGCCATTGGCTGAATACCCAGGTCCTGCGCACGCTGCGCCGACATCACGATCATGCACGAAGCACCATCGGTGATCTGCGACGAAGTACCGGCAGTCACGGTGCCGCCCTTTGGATTGAAGGCAGGCTTAAGGGCCGCCAGACTTTCCAGGGTGGTTTCCGGACGAATGGTTTCGTCGTAGTCGAACAGTTTCAGGAAACCGTTCTCGTCATAGCCCTGCATCGGGATGATTTCGTCTTTGAACTTGCCTTCCACAGTAGCCTTGTGGGCCAACTGGTGGGAACGCACGCCGAAAGCATCTTGCTGCTCGCGAGTAATGCCGTGCATTTTGCCAAGCATTTCAGCGGTCAGGCCCATCATGCCCGAGGCTTTCGCCGCGTACAGCGACATGTGCGGGTTCGGATCGACACCGTGCATCATGCTCACGTGACCCATATGCTCGACGCCGCCAACCACGAAGACGTCACCGTTGCCGGTCATGATCGCTTGCGCAGCAGTGTGCAGAGCACTCATCGACGAGCCACACAGACGGCTGACGGTCTGACCGGCCGAGGTGTGCGGGATCTGGGTCATCAGCGACGCCATGCGCGCAATGTTCCAGCCCTGCTCCAGGGTCTGGTTTACACAGCCCCAGATCACATCCTCGACTTCTGCAGGATCAACCTTGGCGTTGCGTTCCAGCAGTTTGCTGATCAGGTGCGCCGACATGTCTTCGGCGCGGGTGTTGCGGTGCATGCCGCCCTTGGAGCGGCCCATCGGAGTACGACCGAAGTCGACAATCACGACGTCTCTAGGATTCAAGCTCATAAGTTCACTCTCACTCTAGTTGGGGGCGCTTAACCGAAGAAGCGTTGGCCGTTTTTGGCCATTTCGCGCAGCTTCGCGGTCGGGTGGTACAGCGCGCCCAAATCAGCGTACTGGTCAGCCAGGGCAACGAACTCGGCAACACCGATCGAATCGATGTAGCGCAGCGCACCACCACGGAATGGAGGGAAACCGATGCCGTAGACCAGACCCATGTCGGCTTCAGCGGCAGTTTCAACGATACCGTCTTCCAGGCAACGCACGGTTTCCAGGCACAGCGGGATCATCATCCAGTTGATGATGTCTTCGTCTGTGACTTCGCGCTGCTCGTAAACGATCGGCTTGAGCACTTCCAGTACCGACGGATCGGCGACTTTCTTCTGCTTGCCTTTCTTGTCGGCCTCGTAGGCGTAGAAGCCCTTGCCGTTCTTCTGACCCAGGCGCTTGGCTTCGTACAGCACGTCGATGGCCGAGCGACGGTCATCCTTCATGCGGTCCGGGAAACCTTCAGCCATCACGTCACGACCGTGGTGACCGGTGTCGATGCCGACCACGTCCATCAGGTACGCCGGGCCCATTGGCCAGCCGAATTTTTCCATGACTTTGTCAATGCGGACGAAGTCCACACCGGCGCTGACCAGCTTGGCGAAACCGCCGAAGTACGGGAACAGCACGCGGTTGACCAGGAAGCCCGGGCAGTCGTTGACGACGATCGGGTTCTTGCCCATTTTCTTGGCGTAGGCAACGGTGGTGGCAACTGCCAGCTCGCTGGACTTCTCGCCACGGATCACTTCCACCAGCGGCATCATGTGCACCGGGTTGAAGAAGTGCATGCCGACGAAGTTTTCCGGACGCTTGAGGGCCTTGGCCAACAGGCTGATGGAAATGGTCGAGGTGTTGGACGCGAGGATGGTGTCCTCTTTGACCTTGTCTTCGACTTCCGCCAGCACGGCTTGCTTGATCTTCGGGTTCTCGACCACAGCTTCGACCACCAGGTCGACGTGACCGAAATCGCCGTAGGATAGGGTCGGACGAATGCCGTTGAGCACTTCAGCCATTTTCGCTGCGGTCATGCGACCTTTATCAACGCGGCCAACCAGCAGTTTGGCGGCTTCGGCCAGACCCTGCTCGATACCGTGCTCGTTGATGTCCTTCATCAGGATCGGCGTGCCTTTGGAGGCCGACTGATAAGCGATACCGCCACCCATGATACCGGCGCCGAGTACGGCTGCCTGCTTCACGTCCTTGGCGATTTCATCGTAGGCCTTGGCCTTTTTCTTCAGCTCCTGATCGTTCAGGAACAGACCGATCAAGCTCTGCGCGGCAGAGGTCTTGGCCAGTTTGACGAAACCTGCAGCTTCAACTTCCAGCGCCTTGTCACGACCGAAGTTCGCGGCTTTCTGGATGGTTTTGATTGCTTCAACCGGCGCCGGATAGTTCGGGCCAGCCTGACCGGCCACGAAACCTTTGGCTGTTTCGAAAGCCATCATTTGTTCAATGGCGTTCAGCTTGAGCTTTTCCAGCTTCGGCTGACGCTTGGCCTTGTAGTCGAACTCGCCGGAGATGGCGCGCTTGATCAGTTCAAGGGCAGCTTCCTGCAGCTTCTCTGGAGCAACCACGGCGTCGACTGCGCTGACTTTCAGGGCGTCTTCAGGGCGGTTTTCCTTACCGGCGGCAATCCACTCGATAGCGTTGTCGACACCGATCAGACGCGGCAGACGCACAGTACCGCCGAAGCCTGGGTAGATACCCAGTTTGACTTCCGGCAGACCGATCTTGGCCTTGGTGGACATGACGCGGTAGTCAGCCGCCAGGCACATTTCCAGACCGCCACCCAGTGCGATACCGTTGATCGCGGCCACGGTCGGAACGTTGAGGTCTTCGAAATCGCTGAAGATCTTGTTGGCTTCGAGATTGCCAGCAACCAGCTCGGCATCCGGCAGCTTGAAGTTGTCGACAAATTCGGTGATGTCGGCGCCGACGATGAACACGTCCTTGCCACTGCTGACGATCACGCCCTTGATCGAAGCATCTGCCTTGATGGCGTCTACGGCCTGACGCAGTTCGTTCAGGGTAAGACGGTTGAACTTGTTGACGGACTCACCCTTGAGGTCGAATTTCAATTCGACGATGCCACTTTCAAGAGCTTTAACCGTGATGGCTTTACCTTCGTAAATCATCAACTGATCTCCACGATATGGAAGCTGAACAGTACACGTCGGACGCAGGCGAATGGCTCGGCAGGACGCTTTTTCGTCGATGCTGACGCCAATCCACCCGGCACACCCGCCAACGCGATAGTCGGGATTCTGTAGGAGCGCTCTGTAAGACAAACGCTCAATTCATACGCCCGTTTGATTTGGGTACGTCACCTTCACGGAATTTCCAACAATTGTCAATCGCCCAAAATACGGGTTGAAATGCGACTTTGCGGTCATTTCCGTACCACGAAGACCAGCAACACGCGTCTTCATGTGCAGCCATTCATAAGATCAATAGTTAGAAAAGTCGCCCTAATTCGCGGCAAGCCTTGTTTAACAGGCTACGCTGGCAGGACTACAGAAAAATTTGCTGACTTACCGACGTTACTTCAGTGAAAAAAGAGTTACCGGCCTGCCTGGCCAACCCAGCCCGATGAATGATGTCGGGCTTTTTATTGCTCGTCTGCCGGCCCCTTCGCACCGTTGCAGTGCGAAAATTCCGCGAGTCACGCCAGCGCTTTCAGTGTGGCGTCGATTTCCTTCAAAACCGTCGCCTCGCCCTTCTCGCCCCAATACAAAGCAATCATCTGCTTGTCCGCCTCCACCTTGAAGACGTTGTCCGGCAATTTTTCGAAATGATTGAGCAACGCCCCATCTTCGCAGACTTCTTGCCACTGATTGACCCACACGCCCGGCGATTTCTGCCAGTACGTCCAGCACGCCGGCTGATTGCCACGGCGCGGCCGATGGTACTGCGCGCACGGGCTCGGCGGCTCTTGCGACAGCCAGTGCGGCCATTCCTGAGGTGCCAGTTGCATGGCCAGGCCGATGCGCCGAGCCTCCATGCGCAGGGCGATGCGGCCACTCTGCGCCCGCGATGGGCGCAACCACGCCAGCGGACTCAATACCACCAGCAGGATTGACACCACTATCCAGACCGTCATATCTGTACTCCCGAATCTTGATGAGCCCATTGCGTCACTTTGGAACCAATGCGCTTGAAACCAGCCATACTTACCAATATTGAAACCTCAGGAGGAGCACCTCATGCCCTACCACCACATCCTGGTCGCCGTAGATCTGACCGAAGAGTGCGACCCTGTTATCCACCGCGCCCGAGAGCTGTCGGTGAGCAATGGCGCCCAGCTGTCGCTGGTACATATTGTCGAACCGATGGCCATGGCATTCGGCGGCGACGTGCCGATGGACCTGTCACAACTGCAACAGCAGCAATTCGATCAAGCCAAGGAACGCCTTGAGCGCCTGAAGCTCAAGTACTCCGAACTCGAAGGTGCCAACTGCCACTTGGCCTACGGCCAGCCGCGCCAGGAAATCCACCATTTCGCCAAGGAAAAGACCTGCGACTTGATCGTGGTCGGCAGTCACGGCCGGCATGGTCTGGCGCTGCTGCTCGGCTCGACCGCCAACGATGTACTGCACGGCGCGCCTTGTGATGTGCTGGCGGTGCATCTGGTCAAACGCTAAACCCTTCGGCAGTTCCTGCAAAAAGCCCGGCCTCACGCGAATGAGGCCGGGCTTTTTTATTGCCGGATCAATCAGGCATCCAGCTCGGCCCAGCGCTCCACCAGAGCATCCAGTTCGGCCTGCAACTGCTCAAGCGATGCAATCACCTTGGCGGTTTCGGCCGCAGGGCGCTGATAGAAACCACCTTCGGCCATTTCAGCTTCAACCGCTGCGATTTGCTGTTCCTTGGCGTCGATGTCGCCTGGCAAGGCTTCCAGCTCGCGCTGCAACTTATAGCTGAGCTTCTTCTTGGCTGCCGGAGCAGCGGCTGCCGGCGCGGGCTCGGCAGTTACCACCGCCGAATTCAGATCCGCCTTACCCGACTTGCTTTCGGTCACGCCCAACAGACGCGGCGAACCGCCCTGACGGATCCAGTCCTGATAACCACCGACGTATTCACGCACCTTGCCTTCACCTTCGAAGACCAGTGTGCTGGTGACCACGTTGTCGAGGAATGCCCGGTCGTGGCTGACCATCAGCACAGTACCGTTGAAGGTCAGCAGCACTTCTTCGAGCAGCTCGAGGGTTTCCACGTCGAGGTCGTTGGTCGGTTCGTCGAGAACCAGCAGGTTCGCCGGTTTGCTGAACAGTTTGGCCAGCAGCAAGCGCGCACGCTCACCACCCGACAGCGCCTTGACCGGCGTGCGGGCACGCTGCGGGCTGAACAGGAAGTCGCCGAGGTAGCTCAGTACGTGGCGGCTCTGACCGTCGATATCGATGAAGTCGCGACCTTCAGCGACGTTGTCGATAACGGTTTTTTCCAGATCCAGCTGATGACGCAACTGGTCGAAGTAAGCCACGTCGATGCGCGTGCCCTCTTCCACTTTACCGCTGGTCGGTTGCAGACCGTTGAGCATCAGTTTCAACAGGGTGGTCTTGCCGGTACCGTTGGCGCCAAGCAGACCGATACGGTCGCCGCGCTGCAGAACCATCGAGAAATCCTTGATCAGGAACGGGCCGCCCGGATGAGCAAAGCTCACGTTCTCGAGCACCATCACCTGCTTGCCGGATTTGTCGGCGGTATCCAGCTGAATGTTGGCCTTGCCGGTACGCTCACGACGCTCGCTGCGCTCGACGCGCAGGGCTTTCAGGGCGCGCACGCGGCCTTCGTTACGGGTACGACGGGCTTTGATGCCCTGACGGATCCACACTTCTTCCTGGGCCAGACGCTTGTCGAACAGCGCGTTGGCAGTGGCTTCGGCAGCGAGCTCGGCTTCTTTGTGCACGAGGAAGCTGGCGTAGTCGCCGTTCCAGTCGATCAGGCCGCCGCGATCCAGTTCCAGGATGCGCGTGGCGAGGTTTTGCAAGAAGGAACGGTCGTGCGTGATGAACAACACGGCGCCCTGGAAATCCTTCAATGCTTCTTCAAGCCAGGCAATCGCACCGATGTCCAGGTGGTTGGTTGGCTCGTCGAGCAGCAGCAGATCCGGCTCGGACACCAGCGCCTGCGCAAGCAGTACGCGACGACGCCAGCCGCCGGACAGTTCGGCGAGGGTCTTGTCGGCCGGCAGTTGCAGGCGGCTCAGGGTGCTGTCGACCAGAGTCTGCAAGCGCCAGCCGTCACGGGCTTCGAGGTCGTGCTGGACGTGCATCAGCTTGTCCAGATCAGCGTCGGTGACGATGTTCTGGCTCAGGTGATGGTACTCGGCGAGCAATGCGCCAACGCCGTCGAGGCCTTCAGCCACAACGTCGAACACCGTCCGCTCGTCGGCCACCGGCAATTCTTGCGGCAATTCGCCGATTTTCAGACCGGGGGCACGCCACACCGAGCCGTCATCGGGCTTCTGGTCGCCCTTGACCAGTTTCATCATGCTGGACTTGCCAGTGCCGTTGCGGCCGATGATGCACACCCGCTCACCACGGGCGATCTGCCAGGACACCTTGTCCAACAACGGCATCGCGCCGAATGCAAGGGACACATCGCTGAATTTGAGCAGGGTCATGAGCTTCTCCAAAAACCGGGCGCGCATTCTACCTGAGATAGGGCTTCAACAGGCCGGCAATTTGTCTGTTGAAGCACTCTGCACAACATTTGTTGCGAACTTGTGCTGCGAGGCCGGCAAAGCTTTCGCCGCTTGCTGGCAAAAGGCTAAGCTACAGACAATTCAGTGCTGATCCTTGTCGGCACTTGTCATGATTTCTCTGCCCGGATGTCTCATGCGCAGTCGCCTTCTCAGTGTTTTGTCCTGTTTGCTACTTACCGCCACTGCCGTTCAATCCGCCCAGGCGGTGGACCTGTCCACCCAGCGCCAGTATTACGATGAAGCCAAGCGCGCGCTGGCCAAGGGCGATACCGGCCCGTATTTCCGATACAGCCAGGCTCTGGCCGATTATCCGCTGGAACCGTATCTGGCCTACGACGAACTGACCGCGCGCCTGAAAACCGCGAGCAACGCGGAAATCGAGAAATTCCTCGCCGAACACGGCGACCTGCCCCAGGCCAACTGGATGAAGCTGCGCTGGTTGCGCTGGCTCGCCGACCGTGGGGACTGGGCGACCTTCGTCAAGTATTACGACCCGAAACTCAACTTCACTGAACTGGACTGCCTCAATGCGCAGTACCAGATTACCCACGGTAAAAAAGCCGAGGGCTACGCCAATGCCGACAAGCTCTGGCTGACTGGCAAATCGCAACCCGCCGCGTGTGATGCGCTGTTCGGCATCTGGGCCGCCGACGGCCAGTTGACCGAACAGAAACGCTGGGAGCGCACCAAACTTGCGGCTCAGGCGCGCAACTATCCGCTGGCCAACAGCCTGGTCAACGGCCTGACCACCCTCGCCCCACGCGGTCGTTTGCTGGTCGATGTGGCGCAGAAACCCGAGCTGTTGAATCAACAGTCGCGTTTCACCCCGGCCGATGAGCCGATGTCCGACGTGGTCAGCCTTGGCCTGCGCCGCCTGGCCCGCCAGGATCCGGAAAAGGCCATGGCGTTGCTCGACGGTTACGCCAGCAGCATGCATTTCTCCCGCGATGAGAAAGTCGCGATCGCCCGGGAAATCGGCCTGACTCTGGCTCGGCGTTTCGACAGCCGCGCGCTGGACGTGATGACCAAATACGATCCGGAGTTGCGTGACAACACCGTTTCCGAATGGCGCCTGCGCCTGTTGCTGCGCCTGGCTCGCTGGGACGACGCTTATCAACTGACCCGCCGCCTGCCGCAGGATCTGGCGACCACCAATCGCTGGCGCTACTGGCAGGCACGCAGCCTGGAACTGGCGCAACCGCAAAACCCGGAAGCGCAGACGCTATACAAAGGTCTGGCACGGGAGCGTGATTTCTACGGCTTCCTCGCCGCCGATCGCTCGCAATCCCCGTACTCGTTGAACAATAAGCCGTTGGTGCTCAATCAGGCGCTGATCAACAAGGTACGCAATACGCCGGGCGTGCGCCGCGCGCTGGAATTCCATGCCCGCGGGCAGATCGTCGACGGTCGCCGCGAGTGGTATCACGTCAGCCGCCACTTCAACCGTGACGAAATGGTCGCCCAGGCGAAACTTGCCTATGACCTGAAGTGGTATTTCCCGGCGATCCGCACAATCAGTCAGGCTCAGTACTGGGACGATCTGGATATTCGCTTCCCGATGGCCCACCGCGAAACCCTCGTTCGGGAAGCCAAGGTTCGCGGCCTGCATTCGAGCTGGGTGTTCGCCATCACCCGTCAGGAAAGTGCCTTCATGGATGACGCCCGCTCCGGCGTCGGCGCCAGCGGCCTGATGCAATTGATGCCCGGCACCGCCAAGGAAACCGCGCGCAAGTTCAGCATTCCGCTGGCCTCGCCGCAGCAAGTGCTCGATCCGGACAAGAATATCCAGCTCGGCGCTGCTTATCTGAGCCAGGTGCACAGCCAGTTCAACGGCAACCGCGTACTCGCTTCCGCCGCCTATAACGCCGGCCCAGGCCGCGTACGTCAGTGGCTGCGCGGCGCTGATCACCTGAGTTTCGACGTGTGGGTGGAAAGCATCCCCTTTGACGAAACCCGCCAGTACGTGCAAAACGTGCTGTCTTATTCGGTGATCTACGGCCAGAAGCTCAATTCGCCGCAACCGCTGGTGGATTGGCATGAACGCTATTTTGATGATCAGTGATCGACTACGGTTCGATTAAACGAAAATGCCCGCATTGAGAAATGCGGGCATTTTTTATGGGGCGCCAACTAGTTGGTTGTCGCGTGCTGGCCATCACTGAACTGCAATGACGCCAGCCGTGCATACAACGGGTTGCTCACAATCAATTCCTGATGCGTACCGATTGCCACGAGCTTGCCCTGATCCATCACCGCAATCCGGTCGGCATTCTTCACCGTGGCCAAACGATGGGCAATGACCAGTGTGGTGCGGTTGTGCATCAGGCTCGGCAAGGCTTGCTGAATCAGGTGTTCACTTTGCGCATCAAGGGCGCTGGTAGCTTCGTCCAGCAGCAAGATCGGCGCGTCAACCAACAACGCCCGGGCGATAGCCAACCGCTGACGCTGGCCGCCGGAGAGTCCGAGACCGCCATCGCCCAAATGGGTCTGGTATCCGTCGGGCATCTGCTCAATAAAGTCGTGAGCATGAGCAATCCGCGCCGCCTCCTTGACTTGCTCCAGCGTCGCCGTCGGACAGCCATAACGGATGTTCTCTTCCACGCTGCCAAAAAACAGTGCCGGCGTTTGTGAAACCAGGGCGAAACAGCGACGCAGATCCAGCGGATCCAGACTCGTCAATGGCACGCCATCGAGCAGAATCCGGCCTTGGCCGGGATCGTAGAAGCGCAACAGCAAGTCATACACCGTGGATTTACCGGCACCGGACGGCCCCACCAATGCCAGGGTTTCGCCTGCCCTGACCGTAAGATTCAAACCGTCGACGGCGTAGCTTTCTGGCCTTGAAGGGTAGGAAAACCTTACATCCTGCAGCTCCAACTCGCCCCTCACCCGCGCAGGCAACGTTACCAATCCGGAGGTTGGCGGCTGGATAATATTTTCCGAGCGCAGTAATTCGGCAATCCGCTCGGCGGCGCCGGCCGCGCGTTGC
This sequence comes from Pseudomonas sp. LBUM1652, assembly GCF_059716105.1. Classification (NCBI taxonomy): domain Bacteria; kingdom Pseudomonadati; phylum Pseudomonadota; class Gammaproteobacteria; order Pseudomonadales; family Pseudomonadaceae; genus Pseudomonas; species Pseudomonas sp. LBUM1652. The sequence goes on from NZ_CP166804.1 coordinate 4,323,319, forward strand.
AGCTCGCCAATCACTTCACTCAGTGTGCCGAAAGCGCTGCCGACAATCAGGCTGTAGAAGACGAACGCGGCCAGTTCACCGGCAGAAATTCGCCCGGCAATCACGTCCATCCCGCCAACCCACAGCATGACCGCCACGGCACCCAACACCAGCACGATGACCAATGTGATCAGCCATGCCCGCTGGAAGATTCGTTTGCGCGCCGTTTCGAAAGCCTGTTCGACAGTGGTGGCGAAGCGCTGCTCGTCCTGCACCTGATGGTTGTAGGCTTGCACGGTTTTGATCTGGCCGAGGGTTTCGGAAACGTAGCTGCCAATGTCGGCAATCCGGTCCTGGCTCAGCCGCGACAGGTTACGCACGCGGCGGCCGAAGATCAGGATCGGCGCGATCACCAATGGAAGGGCGATAACGACGATGCTGGTAAGTTTTGGATTGGTGATAAACAGCAACACCACGCCGCCGATGACCATCAGCAGATTGCGCAGAAACAGCGAAAGCGACGAGCCGATCACCGATTGCAGCAATGTCGTATCAGCGGTCAGGCGTGACTGGATTTCCGAGCTGCGGTTGTCCTCGTAGAACCCCGGATGCAGGTACACCAGATGGTTGAACACCTGTCGACGAATGTCCGCCACACAACGCTCGCCGATCCACGACACCAAGTAGAACCGGGCAAATGTACCCACCGCCAGACCAAGCACCAGCAGCATGAACAGGCCAATGGATTGATTGAGCAGGTGCGGCGACTGGGTCATGAATCCCTGATCGACCAGTAGTTTGATGCCCTGCCCCATCGACAGAGTGATACCAGCGGTGAGGATCAACGCGAGCAGCGCGCCGAAGGCCTGCCAACGATACGGCGCAAGAAAATGGCTGGTCAGGCGCAGGGCGCGCCGGTGCCTTGAGGAAAGCATCGAGATCATTCGGGTTCACATCTGTACGGATGAATAGGGCCAACCTACAAGCTCAATGGGGTGGAACTCTGTAAATCACAATGAGTCAGGTTAAATATGCCCCCAAAGACTAGGCCATAGTTGCTATTGGTCTAAAGTCCCGGTTGAGACGAGCGGTCATTTCTGTTTGAGTGGAGATGCCGCCGACAGACCGCAGGGAGTTGTCACAGCCCGGTCACGTGGGGGTTTTAACCTAGGCGCACAACCTGATGAGGAGACAGGCCATGTCCTTGCAACAAAGCAGCGAAGACAAGATTGAAGTGATCCGCACCAAGCCCGGCCAGACTCTGGGTTGCTCGATTATCGATGAACAGGGGCGCGAAGTACCGATCACTGAAGACATGATCCAGGACGCCTGCCGCGAACTGGATAAGCGATTGGTCAAGCCTGCCGAACAAAAGTGATGTAGCCACCGTCTTCCTGACCCGGCCCCTTTGGCCGGGTTTTTTCTGTCTGCCAGTGCGGTGGCTTAGATTGCCACCGCGCCCAGCGCCGCCACAATCTGCTGCAACACCGGCGAATCCCCGGCGATCCGCACTTTCAGCCCTTCAATCTCGCGCCGAACCGGATATTGCTTGCGCAACACATCAAACGCCGCCCGCTGCTCGCTGACATTGCCTACAAGGCTGCGACGAAAATCTGCGTCATCCCGGCGCGGGTCGTACACGCCACGGCACAACATCGCCAACGCCCAAGCCGGATCGCTGTCAGCATGCAAGGTCACTTCCGACAACCAGGGTGCTGGCAGTAAGTCAGTGAGCTGGATGCTTGCAGGCACACCGATAAAGTCGCAGTAAGCCTGATAGATCTGCGCTGTACCGCGCTGTTTGCCGTCGAGGCTGTAACCGGCAATGTGCGGCGTGGCCAGGACGCAGAGATCAGCCAGTGACACGTCGACCTCGGGCTCGGCTTCCCAGACATCCAGAACAGCTTGCAGGTCTTCGCGCTCCAGCAGCACTTTGCGCAGTGCAGCGTTATCCACCACTGGACCGCGTGCGGCATTGATCAGCCACGCGCCGGGTTTGAGTTGCTGCAAACGTTGCTGATCGAACAGATGCCACGTCGCGCCGTCACCGCTGCGGGTCAGTGGCGTGTGCAGGCTGATCACATCGCACTGCTCGATGATTTGCTCCAGGCTGACGTAATCGCCACCTTCGGCAGCCTGACGCGGCGGATCGCAGACTTTCACGTTCCAGCCCAGGCCCTTCAGGACGTTGATCAGACGACCGCCCACTTCACCTGCGCCCACCACACCGAAAGTGCGTTGAGTCAGATCAACACCTTCGATTTCGGCGAGGGTCAGCAGACTGCCGAGCACGTAATCGACCACGCCCCGGGCGTTGCAGCCGGGCGCGCTCGACCAGGCAATTCCGGCCTCAGCGAAATACTCCAGATCCAGATGATCGGTGCCGATGGTGCAAGTGCCGACAAAGCGCACCTTGCTGCCTTCCAGCAACGCACGGCTGACATTGGTCACGGAACGTACCAGCAACACGTCAGCCTGCTCGACCGTCGCACGGTCGATGGAGCGGCCCGGTACCCGGCGGATCTCGCCGAAACCTTCAAAAAAGGCATCGAGCAGCGGAATATTTTCGTCGGCAACAATCAGCATGGCGGGCTCCTTGGGCGGATCGGCAGTTTAGGTGCAGATGCACGGTTGGGCCAGCAGGCTTTGTGATTACAAATCCGCAACAGAGGATTTTTCCTGACCAAAGCGTCAGCGGCGTAGAATGCGGCGCCCTGCGCATCAATCTCCGTGGACGCTTTGCCTGTGAATTCTGTAACTGACCAACCTGTCGCCGTCTCCCTGACCCGCCCCGCGCGGATTCGCCTGGAGTTCAAGAACCTGCTCGCCCTGGCGTTGCCGATCATCATCGCGCAACTGGCAACCACGGCCATGGGCTTCGTCGATGCAGTGATGGCCGGTCGCGTCGGACCGAAGGATCTGGCGGCCGTGGCACTGGGTAACTCGATCTGGGTGCCGGTGTTCCTGCTGATGACCGGCACCCTGCTGGCCACCACGCCAAAAGTCGCCCAGCGTTACGGCGCCGGCACCCATAGCGAGATCGGCCCGATCGTGCGTCAGGCGTTGTGGCTGGCGCTGGTGGTCGGACTGATCGCGACCACCATGCTGGTTGCCGCCGAACCGGTGCTGCACCTGATGAAAGTCGATCCAGAGCTGATCGGCCCGTGCATGCAGTATTTGCACGGTATCGCCAGTGGTCTGCCGGCGGTGGCGTTCTACCATGTGCTGCGCTGCTTCAGTGACGGCCTCGGTCGTACCCGCCCGGCGATGGTGCTGGGCCTGTGCGGGCTGGCGCTGAATATCCCGCTGAACTACGTGTTCATTTATGGTCACTTCGGCGTGCCAGCCATGGGTGGCGTTGGCTGCGGCTGGGCCACGGCAATTGTGATGTGGGTGATGGCGCTGGGCCTGGCCGGTTACGAGCGCTGGGCACCGGCTTATCGTTCGAGCGAACTGTTCAGCCGCTTCGACTGGCCGCAATGGGCAGTCATCAAGCGTCTGCTGGCGATCGGTCTGCCGATCGGCATCGCGGTGTTTGCCGAGTCGAGCATCTTCGCGGTGATCGCGCTGCTGATCGGCAGCCTTGGCGCTACCGTGGTGGCCGGGCACCAGATTGCGCTGAACGTCAGCTCACTGGTGTTCATGATTCCCTACTCGCTGGGCATGGCCGTGACCGTGCGCGTCGGTCAGGCTCTCGGTCGCGAAGAACCACGCGAGGCGCGTTTCGCCGCAGGCGTCGGCATGGGCACCGCGCTGGCTTATGCCTGTCTGTCGGCGAGCATGATGTTGCTGCTGCGTGAACCGATTGCGGCGATCTACACGGCTGATCCGACGGTGATTCACATCGCGGCGATGTTGATTGTGTACTCGGCGCTGTTCCAGTTTTCCGATGCGATTCAGGTCACCGCCGCCGGTGCCCTGCGCGGTTATCAGGACACTCGGGTGACGATGATCCTGACTCTGTTCGCCTATTGGGGCATCGGCCTGCCGGTGGGTTACGCCCTCGGCCTGACCGACTGGCTCGGCGAACCGCGTGGTCCGAGCGGCTTGTGGCAAGGTTTGATCGTGGGCTTGAGCTGTGCGGCGCTGATGCTGTCGATCAGGCTGACACGCAGCGCACGCAAGCGCATTCGTATCAGTCGTTCGTTGGGCTGATCAGCCATAAAAAAAGACCTGCATTTGCAGGTCTTTTTTTGTCTGTCAGCCGGACTTCTTGCGAATCCAGTACAGGTAAGTACCGGCCTCTTCGTGCTGCCCCACCAGTTCGTGGTCGAGAAACACACAGAACTTGGGAATGTCGCGGCGAGTCGAGGGATCAGTGGCGATCACCTTGAGCAGTCCGCCAGGCACCAGATCACGGATGTGCTGGTGCAGCATCATCACCGGCTCCGGGCAATTGAGGCCGGTGGCGTCGAGGGTGCCGTCGACCGGCGTGTCGATCATTTCACTCATGATTCACTCCTGAAACTGGCCGGCATTGTCGCGCATTGCCGGGTGCTCGGTCATCTTTTGGTCTTTTTCACATCGTGCCGGCGCAGGTGGCAGGTCACTTCCTCACGGTCGTGATACAGCTGTTTGCAGCCGATATCGACCTTTATCCCGCGCGCCTTGAAACCATCGGCGATGCGCTCAAGCAGGCGCTTCACCTCGGCGTAACGCTGCTTCATTGGCAATTTCAGGTTAACCACGGCCTCGCGGCAATGGCCCTCGCCAATCCACTCTTCGAGCATCGCCGCGTTACGCGCCGGTTTCTCGACGATGTCGCAAACCATCCAGTCCACCGGTTGCTTGGGCTTGAAGGTGAAGCCGTCGGCCATCAAGTGCTGCACCAACCCCGTGTCCATCAGGCTTTCGGCCATCGGGCCGTTGTCGATGGCAGTCACCAGCATGCCGCGATTGACCAGTTGCCAGGTCCAACCGCCCGGCGCTGCGCCGAGGTCAACGCCGGTCATGTCGCTGTGCAAACGATCTTCCCACTGATCACGCGGGATAAAGTGGTGCCAGGCCTCTTCCAGTTTCAGCGTCGAACGGCTCGGCGCCTCACGCGGGAACTTCAAACGTGGAATGCCCATCGGCCACATCGCCGAGTTACCGGCGTCGGCCATGCCGAGAAACACTTCGCGACCGCTTTTGAACGTCAGCAACAGACGCGGCTTGCTGGCGTCATCCACCAGTTTGCCGGCGCCGGTCAGGGCCTTGCGCAGCGGGCCTTCGAATTTCTTGCAGAAGTTCGACAGTTCCTTGCCGTCGTTGGTGTCGACGACTTCCAGCCAGAGGCTGCCGCACACCGGGAATTCGGCCATATTCGCGAGGATCACGCTGATCCGGTCGGTTTCCGGCAGATCGATGAAGACGCCACGCGCCCATTGGCGCGGGAAGATCAACTCGGCGAAACGCTGACTGCGCATCAGGCGCTCGGCGCCGTCTTCTTCGGTGCAGACAAACTCGGCGCACGCGGTGGCCGCTTTGGCCTTGGCGTAGCCGGCCACGTTCAACTGCGCCGCGAGGTCGGAAATCTCCGAACAGACTTCGCCTTCGAAGCCGGGCCGGCAATGCATGAATAGGGTGTTCATTCTTACTCCTGGGCAGAGGACGATTATTCGCCCTCCGCGCGATGCTCAGGTCTTGCGTTGCAGCAAAGCCTGTCACGAAAACCGGCGCATGATAGCCGAAGTCGGAACCTTGGACTTGCCCATAGAGTCCAGTTATTAGCCAGCTACTGAAAACAGGGCTACGTTGTTAGCTCTGCCCGTCCCCTCAATCCGTAGCCGTGCGGATTCAAAGGAGTGATTGTAATGCCGTCCCTCGATAGCCTGAAAACCCTCAAGACCCTGCAGATCGACGACAAGACCTACCACTATTTCAGCCTGCCTGATGCCGCCAAGAGCCTCGGCAATATCGACACGCTGCCGATGTCGCTGAAAGTCCTGCTGGAAAACCTGCTGCGCTGGGAAGATGAAAAAACCGTCACCGGCGCCGACCTCAGGGCAATCGCCGCCTGGCTCAAGGAGCGTCGCTCCGACCGGGAAATCCAGTACCGTCCCGCCCGCGTGCTGATGCAAGACTTTACCGGTGTCCCTGCCGTGGTCGACCTCGCTGCGATGCGCGCCGCCATGGCCAAGGCTGGCGGTGATCCGCAGCGAATCAATCCGTTGTCGCCGGTGGATCTGGTGATCGACCACTCAGTGATGGTCGACAAATTCGCTACCGCCAGCGCTTTCGAACAGAACGTCGACATCGAGATGCAGCGCAACGGCGAACGTTACGCCTTCCTGCGTTGGGGCCAGAGCGCTTTCGACAACTTCAGCGTGGTGCCGCCGGGCACCGGGATCTGCCATCAGGTCAACCTCGAATACCTCGGCCGCACCGTGTGGACCAAGGACGAAGACGGCCGCACCTATGCCTTCCCCGACACCCTGGTTGGCACCGATTCCCACACCACCATGATCAATGGCCTCGGCGTACTTGGCTGGGGCGTCGGCGGGATCGAGGCGGAGGCGGCGATGCTCGGGCAACCGGTGTCGATGCTGATTCCGGAAGTGATCGGTTTCAAACTGACCGGCAAGCTCAAGGAAGGCATTACCGCCACCGACCTGGTGCTGACGGTAACGCAGATGCTGCGCAAGAAAGGCGTGGTCGGCAAATTTGTCGAGTTCTACGGTGATGGCCTCGCCGATCTGCCGCTGGCCGACCGCGCGACCATCGCCAATATGGCGCCGGAATACGGTGCGACGTGCGGTTTCTTCCCGGTCGATGACGTGACGCTGGAGTACTTGCGCCTGTCCGGACGGCCGCCAGAAGTGGTGAAACTGGTCGAGGCTTATACCAAGGCTCAGGGCCTGTGGCGTGTGCCCGGTCAGGAGCCCGTATTTACCGACAGCCTGTCGCTGGACATGGGCAGCGTTGAGGCCAGTCTTGCCGGGCCGAAACGCCCGCAGGATCGCGTTTCATTACCGAATGTCGCCCAGGCCTTCAGCGACTTCCTCGATTTGCAATTCAAGCCGACCAGCAAAGAAGAAGGACGCCTTGAAAGTGAAGGTGGCGGCGGCGTGGCCGTGGGCAATGCCGATCTGGTCGGGGAAACGGAGTACGAATATGAAGGCCACACCTATCGCCTGAAAAACGGTGCCGTGGTCATCGCTGCGATCACCTCTTGCACCAACACGTCCAACCCGAGCGTGATGATGGCGGCCGGGCTGCTGGCGAAAAAAGCCGTGGAAAAGGGCCTGACCCGTAAACCGTGGGTCAAAAGCTCGCTGGCACCCGGTTCGAAAGTGGTCACCGATTACTACAAGGCCGCCGGACTGACGCAGTACCTCGACCAGCTCGGCTTCTCTCTGGTCGGCTATGGCTGCACGACCTGCATCGGTAACTCCGGGCCTTTGCCCGAGCCGATCGAAAAGGCTATTCAGAAAGCCGATCTCGCCGTCGCCTCGGTGCTCTCCGGCAACCGCAACTTCGAAGGCCGGGTGCATCCACTAGTGAAAACCAACTGGCTGGCATCGCCGCCGCTGGTGGTGGCTTATGCCTTGGCCGGTACTGTGCGTACCGATATCAGCAGCGAACCGCTGGGTAACGATCAGCAGGGCAATCCGGTGTACTTGCGTGATATCTGGCCAAGCAGCAAGGAAATCGCCGACGCGGTCAGTCAAGTCAACACCGCGATGTTCCACAAGGAATACGCCGAGGTGTTTGCCGGTGACGAGCAGTGGCAAGCCATCGAAGTGCCGCAGGCGGCAACCTATGTGTGGCAGGACGACTCGACCTACATCCAGCATCCGCCGTTTTTCGACGATATTTCCGGCCCGCTCCCGGAGATCAAGGATGTCAAAGCTGCGCGGGTACTGGCGCTGCTGGGCGACTCGGTGACCACTGACCACATCTCCCCCGCCGGCAACATCAAGGCCGACAGCCCGGCCGGACGCTATCTGCGCGAAAAAGGTGTGGAGCCGCGAGACTTCAACTCCTACGGCTCACGTCGCGGCAACCATGAAGTGATGATGCGCGGTACCTTCGCCAATATTCGCATCCGCAACGAAATGCTCGGCGGCGAAGAAGGTGGCAACACCCTTTACATTCCCACCGGCGAGAAAATGCCGATCTACGATGCGGCCATGCGTTATCAGGCATCGGGAACGCCGTTGGTGGTGATTGCCGGACAGGAATATGGCACGGGCTCAAGTCGGGACTGGGCAGCCAAAGGCACCAACCTGCTGGGCGTCAAAGCCGTGATCGCGGAAAGCTTCGAGCGGATCCACCGCTCCAACCTGGTGGGCATGGGTGTGCTGCCATTGCAGTTCAAGCTTGATCAGAACCGCAAGAGCCTGAACCTGACCGGCAAGGAGACCTTTGAAGTTCTGGGCCTGAGCGGCGTCGAACTGACGCCGCGGATGAACCTGCCCCTGGTGATCACCCGTGAAGACGGGCGCCAGGAGAAAATCGAAGTGCTGTGCCGGATCGACACCTTGAATGAGGTGGAGTACTTCAAGTCGGGCGGGATTCTGCATTATGTGTTGCGGCAGTTGATCGCTTCGTAAACCTGTCGAGGCACAAACACCGCGATCCGGCGGTGTTTGTGTTTAAGCGCAGCACTTTTCTACAGACGAAAAAAAACCCGCCGAAGCGGGTTTTTCCCAAGACCATTATCGACTCCCTGTCGGCAGCGATCCTTGCAGATGGTCGATCATCCCTGATCCTGAAGCACTCCCTGTGCTTCAGTTGATGTGTGTAGATTACGCGCTGGATCCAATCGGCAATAGTCGCAATAGCTACCATCGCGTGTAAGACATTCGCCATAGCAGCCCTTCCGAAAACCCTTAGACGTGTCAGTCATCGAGCGACGAAGCGTCACTGTTTTCGCGCAGACGGGCCTTGGCGCTTTCGGCGAGAAAGCGCTCGAGCCTGCTCAATTGCTCTTCCCAGCCACGGCTGTCACTGTAATACGCCTCTTTCTGGCGGATATCGGGAATATGGGCAAACCCCGATTCGGACACCGTTAGCAACGTGCCATCCTCGTAATCCTGCAGATCGAACTTGACCAGCGTCGTCGGCTCCTGGGAATAGTCGATCTTCGGATTGACTGCATACGGATGCCAACGGAATGAAAACAACTGCTGCGGCTCGACCCGCTCGACCAGCACATTCCACAGCACATGTTCATAACCCGGATATGTGACCTGACCTTGTGTCCATTCACCGGCAATAAAACGTCTGCCCTCCAGCGCTACGCCAAACCACTGGCCGAACGCCTCGGCATCCACCAGCGCGCGCCAGACATGCGATCGTGGCGATTTGAGCGTTATCTTGCGTTCAAAGCTGTTAGGTACTGGTTTCACACGTCACCTCCTGTTCTGAACACTAGGCTTGTATGACCACATGTCCAACCTGAAGTTGTATCAAACGGCTGCCCGGTACCCTGTTTAGTCCGGCTACACTGCTTGCTCTTTAACTTTAAATGAGCATTTCTTATGTCCCCACGCCTGCTCCTGGCCCTGACGTCATTTCTCTTCCCGGCCCTCGCCCACGCCGCCGTCGACTGCGCCAATGCCAGCGACCAAGCCACCATGAACCAGTGTGCCGGCCAGGATTTCAAAGCGGCGGACAAAGAGTTGAATAAGGTATATCAGCAGATCACCGGGCGTTTGAAGGACAACCCGGATGGCAAGAAGCTGTTGGTGAATGCGCAGCGGGCGTGGATCGGGTTTCGTGATGCCGAGTGCAAGTTTTCGTCGTCCGGCGTGACAGGCGGGAGTGTTTATCCGTGGGTTTACAGCAATTGCATGACGGCTGTGACCAAGGTGCGGGTCGAGGCGCTGAAGCAGTATTTGAAGTGTGAAGAAGGTGACATGAGTTGCCCGGTTCCCGGGGCATGATTTTTGGAATGTCTCCGACACATTCAGTAATGCCCACTGTCGCCCTATAACTAAAGGCAAGTCTCTAATCGCCGATAAAGGGCTGACAACCAACGATCAGGGAATGACGAAATGGCGATCTCTTTAAACTCTGCTTTTATCCAGCCATCAGCCTTTGAGCTGAGCAAAACAGCCCAACCATTGACAACAGCGTCGCTCAGCGAAGACCTCAAAAAGGCGGCGGTCAACCTCAATCCGGCGGCGGTTTATCATCCCAGTGATGAAGCCCAGACAATCAGCCCGACCATGGAAGCGATCGATGTCTGGCTAGGCCGATCCCAGGCAGCTGACTTCCCTCAAATTGCCGAACAGCACAAAAACGCCCACGAATCGCTGAAACTGGCGTTTGAAGACTTCAAATCGGCCTTGAGTTACACCTTCCCGGATATCGCCAACAAGAAATTCGGCTTTACTGTTGAAGCCGATGGCAACCTCAAAGCGCTGAACCCCGACAACGAGCTGAGCGCTTCAGACATGGATCAACTCAACTCACTGCTCAATGCCTCAGGCGCATTGAAAACGGCGGCACTCAGTTATCGGGACACGTCCATCGAGTTGGTCGCGGCGGATGCCGGGTGGGGAGGCAGCCATTTGGGCAAGTACAACCTGACCAAAGAAAACTTCGCCAACACCATTGATATGGCAGCCCTTTTTCTACCCAAGGGCAAGGCGCCCAGCGCTGAAGCCATAGACGGCCTTTTCTCGCATCAGTTATGGCGCAAAGGTGAGCTGGGCACGCCGGCCTCGGATGCAGCCATTGTGGCCGCACGCGATGCCGCGATCGATGCCAAAAGAATCGATGAGAAGGTCTGAGTTCCGACTAAACGTGCGGATCACCCGGCGCCTTGCTCGGCGCCGCGTATTGCGGCTTGAGATGGCCATCCTGATCGAGTAACCAGGCGTCCATGATCTGCCTCACCACGGGACCTGCGACACGACCACCCGCCTCACCGTTTTCGATCATCACCGAAATCGCGATCTTCGGATGCTCAGCTGGAGCGAAACCGACGAACAAGGCGTTGTCGCGGTGGCGCTCCAGCGTCTTCTCGCGGTTGTAGCGCTCGCCTTGCTTTATCGCCACCACCTGCGCCGTGCCGCTCTTGCCAGCTATACGGTATTGCGCACCCGCTGCCGCCGCCCGGGCAATGCCGCGCGCATCGTGCATCACCATCTGCATGCCATGGTTGACCTGCTCCCAGTCGCGCGGATCCTTGAGCAGGATGTTCGGCATCGGGTGCTCGTCCACAGGTGCTACGCCATCGACGGTCTTGGCCAGATGCGGACGGTTCCACACACCTTTATTGGCAATCAGTGCGGTGGCTTGAGCCAGTTGCAGCGGCGTCACCTGCATATAACCCTGACCGATGCCGAGGATGACTGTTTCGCCGGGGAACCAAGCCTGTCGCCTTGTGGCACGCTTCCAGGCTTGGGACGGCATCAGTCCGGGAGATTCTTCAAACATATCCAGCGAGACTTTCTCACCAAGACCGAACATGGCCATGTAGTCGTGCAGGCGATCAATGCCCAGTTTGTGCGCAAGGTCGTAGAAGTAGGTGTCGTTGGAACGCATGATCGCGGCGTCCATATCTACCCAGCCGTCGCCGCTGTGGTTCCAGTTACGGTACTTGTGATCGAAGTCCGGGAGTTGGTAATAGCCCGGATCGAACACGCGGCTCTGCGGCGTTACCACGCCGGCATCTAGGCCGGCGATCGCCACTTCCGGTTTGATAGTCGAGCCCGGCGCGTACAAGCCACGCAGCACGCGATTGAAGAGCGGTCGGTCGATGGAGTCACGCAGCGCCGAATACTCCTTGGAGCTGATGCCGGTGACGAACAGGTTCGGGTCAAAACTCGGATTGCTGACCATGGCCAGCACTTCCCCTGTGGACGGGTCAAGCGCCACAACTGAACCACGACGATCACCCAGCGCGGCCTCGGCTGCTTCCTGCAGTTTGACGTCGAGACTCAGGACGATGTTTTTGCCTGGCACCGGGTCGGTGTGCTTGAGCACGCGCAGTACTCTGCCTTGGGCGTTGGTTTCAACTTCCTCGTAACCGACGTGACCGTGCAGTTGTGCTTCGTAGAAGCGCTCGATACCGGTTTTGCCGATGGACTGGGTGCCACGGTATTCAACCGAGTCGAGGGTCTTGGATTCTTTCTCGTTGATCCGGCCTACGTAGCCTATTGAATGGGCGAAGTGCGCACCAAGAGGGTAATCACGGACGAACTGCGCTTCGACATCAAGGCCAGGCAAACGGAATTCATTGACCGCTAACACGGCAATCTGCTCTTCGGTCAGTTCGTAAAACAGCGTCACCGGCGTGAATGGATGCCGAGACTGCTTCATAGCCTTGTCGAACACGTTGCGATCTTCTGCAGGCAGATGCAGAAGATTTATAACCTCATCCAGCTCCTGATTCACATCAGTCGCGCGTTCACGAGTGATGGTCAGGTTGTAACTGGGACGATTGTCGGCCAGCAGCACGCCATTGCGGTCGTAGATCAGCCCGCGTGTCGGCGGGATTGGCAAGACGTGCACCCGGTTGTTTTCAGAGATGGTCGAGTGATAGTCGAATTCCACAACTTGCAGAATGTACATGCGAACGACGAGGGCACAGCTGACAGCGAAGACGAACAAGGCGCAGGCGATCAATCGCGTGTTGACCAGACGCGTCTCTTTTTCGTGATCTTTGATCGGGATTGGCTCAGGCATTTCTACAGCAACTCTTTGACATAAATGAGTGCCGATCCGTGGGCATGACATCAGTCCGTGAAAAAACGAGCTGCACCATACCAAAACTACCCGGTCACTTCAGAACGATTTTCCCAGCGGTAGCTGTTGCGATGGTTTGATGTGGCTGACGCGAGCAAAAAACTTTCCTGCGGACAAAACAAAACCCCAACTGCTTTCGCAATTGGGGTTTCGGAATTTAATCTTGACGATGACCTACTCTCACATGGGGAAACCCCACACTACCATCGGCGATGCATCGTTTCACTGCTGAGTTCGGGATGGGATCAGGTGGTTCCAACGCTCTATGGTCGTCAAGAAATTCGGGTACTGAGTCGTGACCTGTTGGCCTCGCTTCAGCAAATTGGGTATGTGACAGCTTTCGGTGTTTTGTGAACATCGAACTTTCGGTTCGTTTCGTCTTCACACACCGCAATCTGGCCTTTCGACGCAAATTGCTTGGGTGTTATATGGTCAAGCCTCACGGGCAATTAGTATTGGTTAGCTCAACGCCTCACAGCGCTTACACACCCAACCTATCAACGTCGTAGTCTTCGACGGCCCTTCAGGGAACTCAAGGTTCCAGTGAGATCTCATCTTGAGGCAAGTTTCCCGCTTAGATGCTTTCAGCGGTTATCTTTCCCGAACATAGCTACCCGGCAATGCCACTGGCGTGACAACCGGAACACCAGAGGTTCGTCCACTCCGGTCCTCTCGTACTAGGAGCAGCCCCTCTCAAATCTCAAACGTCCACGGCAGATAGGGACCGAACTGTCTCACGACGTTCTAAACCCAGCTCGCGTACCACTTTAAATGGCGAACAGCCATACCCTTGGGACCGGCTTCAGCCCCAGGATGTGATGAGCCGACATCGAGGTGCCAAACACCGCCGTCGATATGAACTCTTGGGCGGTATCAGCCTGTTATCCCCGGAGTACCTTTTATCCGTTGAGCGATGGCCCTTCCATACAGAACCACCGGATCACTAAGACCTACTTTCGTACCTGCTCGACGTGTCTGTCTCGCAGTCAAGCGCGCTTTTGCCTTTATACTCTACGACCGATTTCCGACCGGTCTGAGCGCACCTTCGTACTCCTCCGTTACTCTTTAGGAGGAGACCGCCCCAGTCAAACTACCCACCATACACTGTCCTCGATCCGGATAACGGACCTGAGTTAGAACCTCAAAGTTGCCAGGGTGGTATTTCAAGGTTGGCTCCACGCGAACTGGCGTCCACGCTTCAAAGCCTCCCACCTATCCTACACAAGCAAATTCAAAGTCCAGTGCAAAGCTATAGTAAAGGTTCACGGGGTCTTTCCGTCTAGCCGCGGATACACTGCATCTTCACAGCGATTTCAATTTCACTGAGTCTCGGGTGGAGACAGCGCCGCCATCGTTACGCCATTCGTGCAGGTCGGAACTTACCCGACAAGGAATTTCGCTACCTTAGGACCGTTATAGTTACGGCCGCCGTTTACCGGGGCTTCGATCAAGAGCTTCGCGTTAGCTAACCCCATCAATTAACCTTCCGGCACCGGGCAGGCGTCACACCCTATACGTCCACTTTCGTGTTTGCAGAGTGCTGTGTTTTTAATAAACAGTCGCAGCGGCCTGGTATCTTCGACCGGCATGAGCTTACGGAGCAAGTCCTTCACCCTCACCGGCGCACCTTCTCCCGAAGTTACGGTGCCATTTTGCCTAGTTCCTTCACCCGAGTTCTCTCAAGCGCCTTGGTATTCTCTACCCAACCACCTGTGTCGGTTTGGGGTACGGTTCCTGGTTACCTGAAGCTTAGAAGCTTTTCTTGGAAGCATGGCATCAACCACTTCGTCATCTAAAAGATGACTCGTCATCAGCTCTCGGCCTTAGAATCCCGGATTTACCTAAGATTCCAGCCTACCACCTTAAACTTGGACAACCAACGCCAAGCTGGCCTAGCCTTCTCCGTCCCTCCATCGCAATAACCAGAAGTACAGGAATATTAACCTGTTTTCCATCGACTACGCTTTTCAGCCTCGCCTTAGGGACCGACTAACCCTGCGTCGATTAACGTTGCGCAGGAAACCTTGGTCTTTCGGCGTGGGTGTTTTTCACACCCATTGTCGTTACTCATGTCAGCATTCGCACTTCTGATACCTCCAGCAAGCTTCTCAACTCACCTTCACAGGCTTACAGAACGCTCCTCTACCGCATCACCCGAAGGTGATACCCGTAGCTTCGGTGTATGGTTTGAGCCCCGTTACATCTTCCGCGCAGGCCGACTCGACTAGTGAGCTATTACGCTTTCTTTAAAGGGTGGCTGCTTCTAAGCCAACCTCCTAGCTGTCTAAGCCTTCCCACATCGTTTCCCACTTAACCATAACTTTGGGACCTTAGCTGACGGTCTGGGTTGTTTCCCTTTTCACGACGGACGTTAGCACCCGCCGTGTGTCTCCCATGCTCGGCACTTGTAGGTATTCGGAGTTTGCATCGGTTTGGTAAGTCGGGATGACCCCCTAGCCGAAACAGTGCTCTACCCCCTACAGTGATACATGAGGCGCTACCTAAATAGCTTTCGAGGAGAACCAGCTATCTCCGAGCTTGATTAGCCTTTCACTCCGATCCACAGGTCATCCGCTAACTTTTCAACGGTAGTCGGTTCGGTCCTCCAGTTAGTGTTACCCAACCTTCAACCTGCCCATGGATAGATCGCCCGGTTTCGGGTCTATTCCCAGCGACTAGACGCCCTATTAAGACTCGCTTTCGCTACGCCTCCCCTATTCGGTTAAGCTCGCCACTGAAAATAAGTCGCTGACCCATTATACAAAAGGTACGCAGTCACCCAACAAAGTGGGCTCCCACTGCTTGTACGCATACGGTTTCAGGATCTATTTCACTCCCCTCTCCGGGGTTCTTTTCGCCTTTCCCTCACGGTACTAGTTCACTATCGGTCAGTCAGTAGTATTTAGCCTTGGAGGATGGTCCCCCCATATTCAGACAAAGTTTCTCGTGCTCCGTCCTACTCGATTTCATGACTAAGAGATTTTCGCGTACAGGGCTATCACCCACTATGGCCGCACTTTCCAGAGCGTTCCGCTAATCTCAAAGCCACTTAAGGGCTAGTCCCCGTTCGCTCGCCACTACTAAGGGAATCTCGGTTGATTTCTTTTCCTCAGGGTACTTAGATGTTTCAGTTCCCCTGGTTCGCCTCTTGCACCTATGTATTCAGTACAAGATAACCATCTTATGATGGCTGGGTTCCCCCATTCAGACATCTCCGGATCAAAGTCTGTTTGCCGACTCCCCGAAGCTTTTCGCAGGCTACCACGTCTTTCATCGCCTCTGACTGCCAAGGCATCCACCGTATGCGCTTCTTCACTTGACCATATAACCCCAAGCAATCTGGTTATACTGTGAAGACGACATTCGCCGAAAATTCGATAATACTCAATTCAGAGTAACTCACAAATTTTACCTTAGCCTGATCCGTTACCAGTGAAAGTAACGTTCAGTCTATCTTTCTATCACATACCCAAATTTTTAAAGAACGATCTAATCAAAGACTAGAAATCAACATTCATCATCATACTGATGGAATGCTCATTTCTAAGCTTTCAAAACTTCAGAAGCAGTAGTGGTGGAGCCAAGCGGGATCGAACCGCTGACCTCCTGCGTGCAAGGCAGGCGCTCTCCCAGCTGAGCTATGGCCCCGTATTCTCTACAGGCGTTTCCCACACAAAATTGGTGGGTCTGGGCAGATTCGAACTGCCGACCTCACCCTTATCAGGGGTGCGCTCTAACCAACTGAGCTACAGACCCAATTTCGGGCTGCTTCTTATCGTCTTCTTCAATGAATCAAGCAATTCGTGTGGGAACTTATGGAGCAGCTGATGTCGTCGATTAAGGAGGTGATCCAGCCGCAGGTTCCCCTACGGCTACCTTGTTACGACTTCACCCCAGTCATGAATCACACCGTGGTAACCGTCCTCCCGAAGGTTAGACTAGCTACTTCTGGTGCAACCCACTCCCATGGTGTGACGGGCGGTGTGTACAAGGCCCGGGAACGTATTCACCGTGACATTCTGATTCACGATTACTAGCGATTCCGACTTCACGCAGTCGAGTTGCAGACTGCGATCCGGACTACGATCGGTTTTATGGGATTAGCTCCACCTCGCGGCTTGGCAACCCTTTGTACCGACCATTGTAGCACGTGTGTAGCCCAGGCCGTAAGGGCCATGATGACTTGACGTCATCCCCACCTTCCTCCGGTTTGTCACCGGCAGTCTCCTTAGAGTGCCCACCATTACGTGCTGGTAACTAAGGACAAGGGTTGCGCTCGTTACGGGACTTAACCCAACATCTCACGACACGAGCTGACGACAGCCATGCAGCACCTGTCTCAATGTTCCCGAAGGCACCAATCCATCTCTGGAAAGTTCATTGGATGTCAAGGCCTGGTAAGGTTCTTCGCGTTGCTTCGAATTAAACCACATGCTCCACCGCTTGTGCGGGCCCCCGTCAATTCATTTGAGTTTTAACCTTGCGGCCGTACTCCCCAGGCGGTCAACTTAATGCGTTAGCTGCGCCACTAAGAGCTCAAGGCTCCCAACGGCTAGTTGACATCGTTTACGGCGTGGACTACCAGGGTATCTAATCCTGTTTGCTCCCCACGCTTTCGCACCTCAGTGTCAGTATCAGTCCAGGTGGTCGCCTTCGCCACTGGTGTTCCTTCCTATATCTACGCATTTCACCGCTACACAGGAAATTCCACCACCCTCTACCATACTCTAGCTTGTCAGTTTTGAATGCAGTTCCCAGGTTGAGCCCGGGGATTTCACATCCAACTTAACAAACCACCTACGCGCGCTTTACGCCCAGTAATTCCGATTAACGCTTGCACCCTCTGTATTACCGCGGCTGCTGGCACAGAGTTAGCCGGTGCTTATTCTGTCGGTAACGTCAAAACACTAACGTATTAGGTTAATGCCCTTCCTCCCAACTTAAAGTGCTTTACAATCCGAAGACCTTCTTCACACACGCGGCATGGCTGGATCAGGCTTTCGCCCATTGTCCAATATTCCCCACTGCTGCCTCCCGTAGGAGTCTGGACCGTGTCTCAGTTCCAGTGTGACTGATCATCCTCTCAGACCAGTTACGGATCGTCGCCTTGGTGAGCCATTACCTCACCAACTAGCTAATCCGACCTAGGCTCATCTGATAGCGCAAGGCCCGAAGGTCCCCTGCTTTCTCCCGTAGGACGTATGCGGTATTAGCGTTCCTTTCGAAACGTTGTCCCCCACTACCAGGCAGATTCCTAGGCATTACTCACCCGTCCGCCGCTGAATCCAGGAGCAAGCTCCTCTCATCCGCTCGACTTGCATGTGTTAGGCCTGCCGCCAGCGTTCAATCTGAGCCATGATCAAACTCTTCAGTTCAAACATCTTTGGGTTTTTAAGAAACCCTAAACTTGGCTCAGCAATCGTTGGTTACATCTTTGATTTCTCGCGGAGTAACTTGTGATGCTGATAATCTTGTTGACTATCAGCCTGACTCCACAAGCACCCACACGAATTGCTTGATTCAGTTGTTAAAGAGCGGTTGGTTAAGATCTTTCGTCTCAACCGAGGCGCGCATTCTACAGCAGCCTCATTTGCTGTCAAGTGATTATTTTCAGAAGTTTTCGAAGAATTCTTCAACAACTTCAACCACTTGCGCTTCCGATCTCTCGTTAGCGGGAGGCGAATTCTACAGCGTTACTCGCTGTTGTCAACACCTCTTTTTCTCCGCTTTCGACCGAGAAGATCGAACCGTTAAAAGAGCCAAACATCACCGCTCTTTCAACTCCCTCCAGGCTTCGGCGAACTGAAGCAACCCGCCGCCGAAAACCGTATAACTCATTGAATCTCAAGGAGTTTTCCGTTTCGACTGCGCCGGAAGTGGGGCGAATTATAGACTTCCAGAGTCTGCCGTCAACCGTTAATTTTACTTTTCATCGAAACAGCTGAAAACCCAGCTTATATATAGACGGCATAGGCGAGATTGCGCAGTATATTGCCCAATAGCCAAAACAATACTCTGCTCTTATTTCGGACGATGCCGCGCAATGAATGACCAACCACGCTCTCTTGCCTCCATGCTGTTCCCGGTTGGCCTGCTATTAATAGCCATGGCGTCGATCCAGTCCGGTGCATCCCTGGCCAAAAGCATGTTCCCCGTAGTGGGCGCTCAAGGAACCACCACTCTGCGTCTGATCTTCGCCAGCGTGATCATGTTGTTACTGCTGCGTCCGTGGCGCGCGAAGCTGACATCCAAGTCGTTGCGCACAGTGATTGTCTACGGCATGGCGCTGGGCGGCATGAACTTCCTCTTCTATATGTCATTGCGCACAGTGCCGCTGGGCATAGCAGTTGCTCTCGAATTCACTGGCCCGCTCGCTGTAGCTATATATGCATCCCGTCGCGCCATCGACTTTCTATGGATCGGCCTGGCCGCCGCCGGACTCATGCTGTTGATACCGACGGGAGCAACCACTGCCGGAATCGATTTGATCGGTGCAAGTTACGCCCTGGGTGCCGGAGTCTGCTGGGCACTTTACATTCTGTTCGGTCAGAAGGCCGGCGCTGACAACGGCGTCACGACCGCAGCGTTAGGCGTGATGATTGCGGCATTGTTTGTAGCCCCCATAGGCATCGTGCATGCTGGCGCTGCGCTACTGACACCATCACTGATTCCAATCGCGATTGGCGTCGCGATCTTGTCCACTGCCCTCCCCTACACACTGGAAATGGTCGCGCTCACCCGCATGCCCGCGCGCACTTTCGGTACTTTGATGAGCATCGAACCCGCGTTCGGAGCATTGTCGGGCCTGCTGTTTCTGCAGGAATACCTCACGCTGTCACAATGGATGGCGATCCTGTGCATTATTCTGGCTTCCGTCGGCGCGACAATGACCATGGGCAGTGCCGCCAAGCCTGCCATCGCGGCAGATTGAAACAGGATTTAACGAAGGTCTGGCAATTGGCGTTCATATAGGCCATGTTTAGGCTCGTAACCCAATGCCAGACATGGATTTTTTCGTACAGGGATTTCAAAACGCTTTGAGCGCAGGCGAATACAGGCAGACCCGAGCGCCAGACTCGTGGCCGCTATAAGGACGGGAATGAAACGAATTTTGATATTGATCGCCGTACTCGCAATCGCGGGTTGCGCGGCGACCTCGAAAACCCAGGTAAAGCACGGCAAAAAAGGGCTGCACATCAACTGCTCGGGGCTCTCGTCCTCCTGGGACCAGTGCTATAACAGCGCAGCCAGCTCCTGCGCTCCGAAAGGCTACAAAGTTATCGCCAAATCGGGGGATTCCGTGGAGGAGCCTGGCGACTATCCATTCGGCCTCAATCCTGCGGGCTATACCAGCCGCAGCATGATCGTCATCTGTAAATAGGTCAGGGCTGCCTGGTGATCTGGCGACAAATCTCGTCATGGCTGGACTTCAGCACTGTTCTCTGAATGTCCGGGCTGGCCAACATACGCGCCACCACCAGTGCTCCCACGCACTGCGACAGAACCGACCATGCCAGACTGTCACTCTCAAGTATCCGCGCCCAACTCTCCTGAAGCCGGCAGATCCACAGCTCTGCCTGCTCACGTACCTGAATATCCGAGCGAGCGATTTCCGCGCCTAACGCAGGCAAAGCACAGCCAGATTCGGGTTGTTCAACATGAGCCATGCTCAAATAATGTCTGAGGCAGCGTTGCAGCCGCTCGCGATCCGGCTCGCTTTGCCCACCCAATCGCTCCATGCTTTGCCCCAACTCTCTCTCGACGATGGCAATAAACAGCGCATCTTTCGACGAAAAGTGGCTGTAAAACGCCGCGCCACTCAGGCCAATAGCCTTCATCAAGCCATCGACACCGACCGTGGAAAACCCGGATCGCTTCGCCGACAGCGCACTGTTCTGCAATAATTTCTCCCGGGTTTCCAGCTTGTGACTGGCGGAGTAACGCATGTGTTTGCCCTCGAATTGACCGCCTTGACGTTAACCGGATCCTAGCATAACGTTCGTTCACTTAACGATCGTTTACTAAAGGGGTCTACCCATGAATAACAAGAAGGTCGTATTGGTTGTCGGTGCAGGCGATGCAACCGGCGGAGCCATTGCCAAGCGCTTTGCCAAGGAAGGATTCATCGCCTGTGTTACACGGCGCAGCGCCGACAAATTGCAGCCGCTGGTGGAGGCCATTGAGGCTGAGGGCGGCGAAGCTCATGGTTTTGCCTGCGATGCGCGCAAAGAAGAAGACGTAATCGCTCTGATTGAAGACATCGAAACCCGCCTCGGTCCAATCGAAGCCTTTGTATTCAACATCGGCGCCAACGTGCCCTGCAGCATCCTCGAAGAAACCGCGCGCAAGTATTTCAAGATCTGGGAAATGGCCTGTTTCTCCGGCTTCCTCAATGCCCGGGAAGTAGCCAAACGCATGGTCACCCGTCAGCGCGGTACGATTCTGTTCACCGGTGCCACTGCCGGACTTCGCGGTGCGTCAGGCTTCGCCGCGTTCGCCGGAGCTAAACACGGCATTCGCGCACTGGCGCAAAGCATGGCGCGGGAACTTGGCCCTATGAACATCCACGTCGCCCATGTGGTAGTCGATGGAGCCATTGATACCGACTTCATCCGCAACAGCTTCCCTGAGAAATACGCCACCAAGGATCAGGACGGTATTCTCAACCCAGAACACATCGCCGAAAACTATTGGTATTTGCACAGTCAGCCACGTGATGCGTGGACCTTTGAGCTGGATCTGCGTCCCTGGAACGAACGCTGGTGAACCCACCGCCCAAAACAATAAATAGAGAGCAGCGACAATGACGAAAACCGTGGAATTCTATTTCGACCTAGGCAGCCCTGCGACGTATCTGGCCTACACCCAGCTGCCAAAGATCTGCGCTGATACCAATAGCGAGCTGACATACATTCCGATGTTGCTCGGTGGTGTATTCAAGGCGACCGGCAATGCATCGCCGGCAATGATTCCGGCCAAGGGTCGCTATATGTTTCAGGATCTGGATCGTTACGCCAAACGGTATGGCGTGTCCCTCAAGTTCAACCCGCACTTCCCGATCAACACGCTGCTGTTGATGCGCGCCGTCACTGGCATACAGCTACGCCAGCCGGAACGCTTTGAGGCGTTTATCGATTGTCTGTTCGCTGCGTTGTGGGTGGAAGGCGCAAACCTCAACGACCCGGTAATCGTTGCTGGCGTATTGATCGAACATGGGTTCGATCCCGATGAAGTCCTGGCGTTGACCAACGATGAAACCGTGAAGGCTGCACTGAAGGTGAACACCGAAACCGCGGTTAAACGTGGCGTTTTCGGTGCCCCAACAATGTTTGTCGGCAACCAGATGTTCTTCGGGCAGGATCGCCTGGACTTCGTCGAAGAAGCCTTGACCTAGATTGATCCCGGCACTCAAGCGCGGACTTCAGCGCCTGAGTGCCAACCCATCAAATGGCCGCAGTACGCGTGTTCAGCCATTCCAGCGCAGCACCGTCGAGCAACGGACTCAACCGTTCACGCACCTGCGCGTGATAAGCGTTGAACCACTGTTTCTCGTCCTGAGTCAGCAACGCTGGCACCAGGCAGCGCGTGTCAATAGGGCACAGGGTCAAGGTTTCAAACTTGAGAAACTCGCCGAACTCGCTACTCTCCGCCACTTGGTTCATCGCCAGGTTCTCGATACGCACGCCCCAACGGCCAGGACGATAAGTACCAGGCTCGATGGAAGTGATCATGCCCGGTTGCATCGCGGTTTGCGGCGCCGGCGCTGCCTGATAGGCAATGACCTGTGGGCCTTCGTGAACATTGAGGAAATAACCGACGCCGTGACCGGTGCCGTGACCGTAGTCGACGCTTTCAGCCCAGATCGGCGCGCGAGCGATGGCATCCAGCAACGGCGATAGAATGCCTTTCGGAAACTGTGCCCGCGACAGCGCAATCACGCCTTTCAACACGCGCGTGCAATCGCGCTTCTGCTCTTCGGTTGGCGTACCGACCGGCACCATCCGCGTGATGTCGGTTGTGCCGCCGAGATACTGACCGCCGGAATCGATCAGCAACAGGCCGTCGCCTTCGATCACCGCGTGTTCTTCTTCAGTGGCGTGATAGTGCGGCATCGCGCCATTGGCGTTGAATGCCGCGATAGTGTTGAAACTCAGGGAAACGTAATCCGGACGACGTTCACGGGCAGCGGTGAGCTTCTCGTCGATGGTCAGTTCGGTAATGCGCTCGCGGCCCCAGGCCGACTCCAGCCAGGCGAAGAATTCGCACAGCGCTGCGCCGTCCTGCTCCATCGCTTTACGGATGTGCGCGGCGTCGGCTTCACTTTTTTGCGACTTGGCCAGTGTCGTCGGGTTCAAGCCTTCGACCAATTTCACACCGCTGTCGAGGTTATCCAGCAGACCGCTGGTGACGCGCGCCGGATCCACCAACAGGCTCGCGCCACTCGGCACGGCGCGCAAGGCGCCGGACACTTCGCTGTAATCACGCAGCGTCACGCCATCGTGTTCCAGTACTGCGCGCAACTGCGCATCGATCTTGCTCAGCGCGACAAACAAGGTGGCCTGCTGCTGATTGATCAAGGCGAAGGAAACAAACACCGGGTTGAACGACACATCGCCGCCACGCAGGTTGAACAGCCACGCGATATCGTCGAGGGTGGCGATGAAGTGCCAATCGGCGCCGCGCTCCTGCAAGGTTTCCCGCAGTTTGGCGAGTTTATCGCCACGGCTGACGGTCGCTTGTGGCGGCAGATGCTGATAGATCGGTGCATTCGGCAGCGTCGGCCGGTCGCTCCAGACTTCCGTCAACAGATCGATATCGGTACGCAGACGGGCACCGCGCGCTTCAAGTTTACTGCCCAGTGTGCGCGCAGAGGCCACTGCCATCACCGCGCCATCGACCGCAACCACGCCACCTTCAGGTGTCTGCTCGGCTAGCCAGTCCAGCGGGCTTGGCTGACCGGGTTGCAGCTTGACCAGCTCGATGCCGCTGCCATTGAGTTCCTTGGTCGCCTGTTCCCAGTAACGACTGTCGGCCCAAACGCCGGCGAAATCGTGGGTGACAATCAAAGTCCCGACCGAGCCATGGAAACCCGACAGCCACTGGCGGCCTTGCCAGTACCCCGGCAGATATTCCGACAGATGCGGGTCGGCGGAAGGCACCAACAGCGCATGAATGCCTTCGCGGCGCATCAGTTCACGGGTGTGCGCCAGGCGCTGGGGAACCGATCCCTCGGTCAAAGTCTGGGTACTCATCATGTCTCCTGCCAATCACTTCATCGTTATTGTTCGTCGCCATCAGGTCGGCGCGTTTAAAGCCCTGTTGCCCAGAATGCCGGAGCACTGGTGCAGGCGGTCTTGATCAGTTCAAAAGCCTTGTCGATATCTTCAGCGGTGGTGAAACGGCCGAGACTCAGGCGAATCGTACGCCCGGCCAGCCTTGTGTCATGTCCCAGTGCCAACAGCACGTGGGATGGCGCGTTACTCGCGGAATTGCAGGCCGAGGTCGCGGAGAATGCGATTGAATGGCTAAGCGCCGCACTATTGAACTCGCCTTCGCTGAAGGTCAGGCTCAAGGTATGCGGAATGCGTTGCGTGGCACTGCCGTTGAGGCGCACGCCCGGCAGGCTCAAAAGTTGTTCGAGCAAGCATTCACGCAAAGCGACGATGGAGTTTTTCTCTTCATCGAATACGGCAGCGGCCAAGGCGAATGCCGCACCCATCGCGGCGATCTGATGCGTCGCAAGTGTTCCGGAGCGCAACCCGCTCTCATGCCCGCCACCATGTATCTGCGCTTGGACGCGCTGTTGCGCACGCGGGCCGACGTACAGCGCACCGATGCCTTTGGGGCCGTAGAGTTTATGCGCCGAGAACGACATCAGATCAACCGGCCATTGCGTCAGATCGATTGCCACTTTGCCCGCGCCCTGAGCCGCATCGACATGGAACAACGCCTCGCGACCGCGAACGACTTCACCGATGGCAGGGATGTCGTTGACGGTGCCGAGTTCGTTGTTAACCAGCATCAGCGACACCAGAAAGGTGTCATCACGCATCGCTTCGCTGACCGCTTGCGGGGTAATCAGGCCGTCGGCGTCCGGCACCAGATAAGTCACGGCAACGCCAGCGTCCTGCAATTGACGGGCGGTATCGAGGATGGCTTTGTGTTCGATCTGGCTGGTAATGATGTGCCCGCCGGACACGCCGCGCGCTTGGGTTACACCTTTGAGAGCAAGGTTATTGGACTCGGTAGCACCGGAAGTCCAGACGATCTGTTCGGCTTGCGCGCCGACCAGTTCGGCGACTTGTCGGCGGGCCTGCTCAACCGTTTGCCGGGCCTGCTGGCCAAAAGCATGGGAGCTGGAAGCCGGGTTGCCGAAATTACCGTGAAACCCCAGACATTCGATCATCACCTGGATGACCCGCTCGTCCACCGGAGTAGTGGCGGCGTAATCGAAATACAACGGACGTGTGTTCATAAAAGACTCGCAGAGCGTGTTCCGGGATCAGGAGGCTCGTATCTGCAAACGGCACAGCGCAGCCTTGTGAGCTGCGCGTCGGTTCGAGAGCGTCATCAATACCTGATCGGATGCCGTTAAAGAAGAACAACTTCATTTAAAAGTGCGTAGGAACGCTCCTGAAGCCGAGCTTAACAGGCATCGGGCCGGCGGTTGAAGCAATGCGTCAGCTAAAGCTTTCGAGAAGTAACGGGTACAGGGAAACCACCAGCAACGCCGCCATGCCCCAGTTGAACACGCGCAACCAGCGCGGGTCCTTCAGCACATTGCGCAGGAGCGTGCCGCACGCCGCCCAGACGCCGACGCTCGGCAGATTGATGATGGCGAACACCGCAGCGATCACCAGCACATTGGTGAAGTAACCCTGCATCGGCGTGTACGTGCTGATGGCACCGATGGCCATGATCCACGCTTTGGGATTGACCCACTGGAACGCTGCTGCGCCGAGGTAGCTGATCGGTTTGGCTTCGCCTTGAACGTTGTCACCGACCGGTCCGGAGTGAGCAATCTTCCACGCCAGATACAACAGATACGCCGCACCGACATAACGCAGAATCGTATAAAGAATCGGATAGGTCTGAAACACCGCGCCCAGGCCAAAACCGACCGCCACCACCAGGACAAAAAAGCCACAGGTAATGCCCAGCATGTGCGGGATGGTGCGGTTAAAGCCGAAGTTCACGCCCGATGCCAACAACATGGTGTTGTTTGGCCCCGGCGTTATCGAGGTGACAAGAGCAAACAGGGCAAAGCCCAACAATAGATCAAGCGAGAGGGTCATCGTGGGCAAATCCGTCAGGGTCATTCAGGTGTAGACCCTATCCCACGCAGGCCGGTAAACCCACGGACAGTTGGGTAAAACTTCTAGCAGTACAGTTTGTTTTCAGCTTGGCCGACCGTGCAGCTGTACGGCACGTTCCGCGCTCATTTCAGCCTTCTTGTCGAACTGCGACTGGCCGAGCAACTGAGCTTTTTTAGCGTGGTATTCGTCAAAGGACAAACCGCTGCGGTTCAGCGCTTCCATCGCCAACTCCCGAGATTCTTCTTCGGTGTAGGGGCGCAGCTCTGGAGAGTTGTGAGAGGCACAACCGGCAAGTACGGAGACAGCGAGCAGCAGAGAAACAGTCAGTAAACGATTCATGGGAGCGTCCTGGCGAGCGGTGGGGGTCGATGGAGAAAGGCTACGCCCCGGTACGCTCGCGCAGAAATCAACGCTTTCAATAGTGGCTATCAGTGAATCAGCAATGACTGCTCCTATCTCTTAGATATCTATAAAAATCGATAAACGTTCTAAGCAGCTGATCCAGTTGTCCATCTAACTCACCAGATTGCAGTGCAGTGCATCGTCGTGACTGCGGGCGATGCTGCTCAATACCTGAAACGAGTTGAAAGTCACGGTTTTCGCCTGATGGGTGCGGATTAACTGCCAGAAATCCTGCTCGCCGCTTTCGAAACTGCTGAATGCGGCCTCCCCCGCCTCGCGGCTCTGCCATTGCAGAAAGCTCAATACCCGCCGGCCATCGTCGCTGGCTTGCACACTCGCGCTGACGAAACCTCCGTAGCGCTGGGCCAGACGCTCGGTCTGCATCGACAGCGCCGAGACCAGCGCCGGTTGCTGCCGTGGCTCGATCTCGAATTCGATCAATTGTGTGAAGCTGCGATTTTTCGCTGATGTTTGCATGAAAAGTCCCCACTTGGCTGTAAGGCGAATCTTGCGACTCGACGAAGCGCAGGGTAAAACCTCTAGTTAAGTCAAGGTCAAGAGCTCTCTTCAAATGATCACCAAAGAGAATGTGCACAAGCAGCTAACCGTCGGCGAGGTCGCGGCGCGCAGCGGCGTTGCGGTCACCGCGCTGCATTTTTATGAATCCAAAGGCTTGATCAAGAGCCAGCGCAATGCCGGCAATCAACGCCGTTATCCACGAACCGTGCTGCGCCGGGTGGCGTTGATCAAAGTTGCGCAGCGTCTGGGGATTCCTCTTGCAGAGATCGGTGAGGCACTGAAAAATCTTCCGGATGATCGCGCACCGACGGCAGCGGACTGGAAGATTCTGTCTGAGCAGTGGCGTCGGGAGCTGGATGAGCGGATCAATCAATTGACACTGCTGCGCGACCGGCTCACGGGCTGCATCGGTTGTGGCTGTTTGTCGATGGAGGCCTGCCCGTTGCGCAATCAGGGTGACGTGTTGGGCGAACAGGGGCCGGGGCCACACTTTATCCAGGACTGATGATGGGTGCTGCTCGTCGGGCGAAAATCCTGGCCGCGAAGACAGCCCTATAGTGGTTTTTCCGGTAATCCGGTGAAGTTACACCTCGTAGAACAACAATCAGGGAGAACGTCATGAGCGTCAAACCTATCCCGGAGGGGTATCACAGCATTACCCCGTATCTCGGCATCCAAAAGGCTGCTGAGGCCATCGATTTCTATAAGAAAGCCTTCGGTGCCACCGAAGTCATGCGTCTGGCCATGCCCGACGGCGGCATCGGCCACGCGGAGCTGCGTATTGGCGACAGCGCAATCATGCTCGGCTCGCCGTGCGATCAGGGGCCATTGAGCAATCCCGACAAAGCTGTATCAGTCGGTTTGCATCTATACGTGACCGATGTCGATAAATCATTCCAACGGGCGCTGGATGCCGGTGCGACGGTGGTGTCCGAGGTCAAGGATCAGTTTTACGGTGATCGCAGCGGGACGTTGAAGGATCCGTATGGGCATCTGTGGTTTCTGGCCACGCACAAGGAAGATCTGACTGAAGAGCAGATCAAGCAGCGGGCGATGGAGATGTTTCAACAAGGTTGAGCTTTGGAGTGTTATCACTGGCCTCTTCGCGAGCAGGCTCGCTCCCACAGTGTTTCGCGGGGTGGCATAAATAGCTGTCACCCCTCAGATCTCTGTGGGAGCGAGCTTGCCCGCGATGAGGCCATCACTGACAACACACTTCATGAACCCGCCCCTCACGCTTTGCCCCTTGCCCCAACCCCCGGACAATTTCAGGATGCATCTATAAAACCCTGAACAAGGATCAGCCCGATGTTTGCCGGATTCCTCAAAAACCAGCGTCACGTCAACGGCGTCGACATTGCCTATCGTCTCGGCGGTAGCGGCCCGGGCCTGTTGCTGTTGCACGGTCACCCGCAGACCCATGTGATCTGGCACAAGATTGCCGAACAACTGGCCGAGCACTTCACCGTGGTCGCCGCCGACCTGCGCGGTTATGGCGATAGCGGGCGCCCGGCCGCCGACGAGTTGCACCACAACTACTCAAAACGCGAAATGGCCCGGGACAACATCGAACTGATGCAGGCGCTGGGCTTCGAGCAGTTCTCGGTCCTTGCCCACGACCGTGGCGCCCGGGTCGCCCATCGCCTGGCGCTCGACCACCCCGCCGCCGTGCAACGCATGATGCTGCTGGACATCGCCCCGACCCTGTCGATGTATGCACAAACCAACGAAGCCTTCGCCCGCGCCTACTGGCACTGGTTCTTCCTGATTCGCCCGGCGCCGCTGCCGGAAACCCTGATCGAGGCCGATCCCGAGTCTTACCTGCGCAGCGTGATGGGCAGTCGCAGTGCCGGACTCAAGCCGTTTACCGACGAAGCGTTCGGCGAATACCTGCGCTGCTTGCAGCAGCCGGGCAGCGCTCGCGGTATCTGCGAGGACTACCGCGCCAGCGCCGGCATCGATCTGGAACATGATCGCGCCGACATCGTTGCGCGGCGCCATTTGAATCTGCCGCTGCGGGTTTTGTGGGGTGCCGAAGGCACGGTCGGGCGCTGCTTCGATCCGCTCAAGGAATGGCAGCAGGTCGCCGCCAACGTTAGCGGCCAATCCTTGCCCGCCGGCCATTACATCGCCGAAGAAATCCCCGAACTATTGCTCGCCGAAGCGCTGGATTTTCTGCGCTGAACCGAGCCTGCAAGTGCCGATGCTATGCTGGCGGCTTGTGCCGCAAGTGCTCGTTTTGCCATGACCCAGAAGAAAGACACCGTGCCCCTGCCCGAAGACCTGCGCGTGCTGCTCACCGTGATCCGCAAGAACGGCTTCGCCGCTGCGGCGGATGAGTTGGGCCTTTCCCCGGCTTACGTCAGCAAGCGCATCCAGATTCTCGAAACCACCCTCGGCACGCGCCTGTTGCACCGCACCAGTCGCCGCGTGTCTCTGACCGAGGACGGCGAAAGGGTGCAGCGCTGGGCGTTGCGCATTCTCGATGACTTCCAGCAACTGCACGACGAACTTTCCGACGCCCATGACAGCCCGTCTGGGCGTCTGCACATCTGCAGCAGTTTCGGTTTCGGCCGCAATCACGTCGCGCCTGCAGTTTCGTTGCTGGCCGAGCGTTACCCGCAACTGGAGATTCGCCTCGATTTGTTTGACCGGGGGGTGGACATCGTCAATGAGGGTTTCGATCTGGAGATCCGCGTGGGTGATGACATTCCCGGCCAACACATCGCTCGCCGTCTGGCCAGCAACCGACGGGTGTTGTGTGCCGCACCGGACTATCTGCGACGACGTGGTACGCCCCAGACACTAGATGATTTGCAGCAGCACGATTGCCTGGTGATCAAGGAGCGCGACAACGCGTTCGGCATCTGGGATCTGCATCGTGACGGCACGCAGGAAAGCGTGCGGGTCAGCGGGCCGTTGTCGTCGAACAATGGCGAGATCGTCCTGCAATGGGCGCTGGATGGTCGTGGGATGTTGCTGCGCTCATTGTGGGACGTGAAGCCGTTGCTGGATGAGGGACGGTTGGTGCAGGTGCTGGACGATTACAGTCAGAGCGCCAACGTCTGGGCGGTGTACCCGACGCGGTTGGCGCATTCGGGGAAATTGCGCGCGTGTGTGGAGTTTTTGCAGGTGCATTTCCGGGATCTGTCCCTGTAGTTAAAACTCCACAAAACCAATGTAGGAGTGAGCCTGCTCGCGATTGCACAGTGTCAGCCAACATCATCATTGACTGAATGGCCGCTATCGCGAGCAGGCTCACGCCTGCAGGGTCAGAGGTGTATCAGGACAGCCAAGGGTTGTTAGCTAGATGCTCGCGCTCGAACGCCTTGATCTGCTCATGCCGCTGCAACGTGCTGCCGATCGCATCCAGCCCCAGCAACAGCGCAGTCTTGCGCAACGTATCAATCTGAAAATCAATCACCGAGCCATCCGCCAATTCAATCTGCTGTGCCTCCAGATCAACACTGATCCGCGCGCTGTCAGGCTGGCCGACAAGCTGCCCGATCCGCTGCACCTGCGCCTCTTCCAGCGAGATCAACAACACCCCATTGCGCTGGCAGTTGTCATAAAAGATCCCGGCAAAACTGCTGCCGATCAGCGCGCGGATGCTCATCTGCTGCAAGCCCCACACAGCATGCTCACGGCTGGAACCGCAGCCGAAATTCGGCCCGACCACAAGGAAACTCGCCCCTTGCCAGGCTGGCTTGTTCAACACGAATTCGGGATTTGGCGTGCCATCGGGCAGAAACCGCAGATCGAAAAACAAGCCGCGATCCAGTCCCTGACGATCGATACCCTTGAGAAACTGTTTAGGCATGATCACGTCAGTATCGACGTTCGCCGCCAGCAATGGCGCGGCCTGGCCGCTGACCTGAGTGAAGGGCTGCAGGCTCATGAGCGTTCTCCAAAGTGGCGGATGTCGGTGAGTCGTCCTGTGATCGCAGCGGCGGCCACCATTGCCGGGCTCATCAGATGGGTGCGCGCGCCGGCGCCCTGACGGCCCTCGAAGTTGCGATTAGTGCTCGAAGCGCAGCGGTCACCGGGAGCGAGTACGTCGTCGTTCATCGCCAGGCACATCGAGCAGCCCGACTGGCGCCACTCAAAACCGGCATCAATAAAGATCTGCGCCAAACCTTCGGCCTCGGCTTGGGCGCGGACTTCGCTGGAGCCGGGCACGATCATCGCCCGCACATGCCCAGCCACACGTTGCCCGCGCACGACGCTGGCGGCATCACGCAAATCCTCGATCCGCGCGTTGGTGCATGAGCCGATAAACGCATGGCTGATGACGATATCGCTGAGCGCCATGCCCGCTTCCAGGCCCATGTATTTGAGGGCGCGGCGCATGCCCTGACGCAGGATCGGGTCGTTGATGTCCTGTGGATCCGGCACTCGCGCACCAATGGCGGCGGCCTGATCCGGGCTGGTGCCCCAAGTGACCATCGGTTCGAGCAGGCTGGCGTCGAGATGAACTTCCCGGTCGAACACCGCGCCCGGATCGCTGTGCAATTCTCGCCACGCTGTCAGTCCGCGCTCCCACAGCTCACCTGCGGGCGCCCGGGGTTTGCCTTTGAGGTAGGCGAAGACCTTGTCGTCCGGCGCCATGAATGCGCCGCGCGCACCGGCTTCGACCGCCATGTTGCAGATGGTCATCCGCGCTTCAACGCTCAGACCGTCGATGGTCGAACCGCAAAACTCGATGGCGAAGCCGGTGGCCCCGGACGCGCCGATCCGGCCGATCAGCGCCATGATCACGTCTTTTGAGGTCAGCCCCGGGGCAAGTTCGCCATCAACGGTCACGCGCAGGCTTTTCAGGCGTTTGTAGACCAGGGTCTGCGAAGCCAGCAGATGCTCGATTTCCGAGGTACCAATGCCGAAACCGAAGGCGCCGAGTGCGCCATAGGTGGTGGTGTGGCTGTCGCCGGCAGCAATCACCATGCCCGGCAGAATGAAGCCTTGCTCGGGAGCGATGACATGTTCGATGCCCTGGCGCTTATCGAGGATATCCAGCAGCTCGATGCCGAAGTCCCGGCAGTTTTCCGCCAGATACGACACTTGCCGCGCGCCGCCCTCATCAGCCATTGCCGCCACTCGCACAGGCGCAGTCGGGTTGACGTGATCGACCACCGCCAGCGCAGTGCCCGGGCGCCAGACGTCACGTCCGGCATCGCGCAAACCGCTGAAAGCCTGCGGGCTGGTGTACTCATTGATCACCTGACGATCGATATACAGCAGCACGTGGCCCTGATCGTCGAGGCGGCACACCGTGTGTGCATCGATGTGTTTGTCGTAGAGGGTTCTGGGGGTCATCAAAGGCGCTCACTGAGGCAATCCGGGTGATTTCCATCATAGGGAGCGGGTGGCGGGCATCAATTGGCGGAGGGTGATGGCGTCATTCATGAATCGTGTTTGATCTCCCACAAGGGTTCAGTGGTGCAGATGCGAATTGCGAAACATTTGCTTTCATATCGATCATCGGGATTTACCTCGCTCATCCGTCCTATAGAGATGCAGGCCGTTCGCGTAGGCAAAAGCCACGAACGCCTTTCGGGGAATCCCGTGCTGCGAAGCCCGTAGCCGTGCTCCCTTCCACCGAAATCAAGACGCGTAATCATGTCGAAGAAATCCCGCTCCAAACTGTGGTTCCTGGTGCATAGCTGGCTCGCGTTACCCATCTGGTTTTTCGTCCTGATCGTCTGCGTGACCGGGACGTTGGCGGTGGTCAGCCAGGAGATCGTCTGGCTCGCCAATCCGCAGATGCGCGCCAGTCAGCCGTCGGACGATGCACCGCTGCTCAGCTACGATCAGGTGCTGGCGGCGATCAAGAAAGCCGAACCACAGACCGTGGTCGAAAGCATCAGCCGCCCCGACGAATCACACTTTGCCCTGGACGTAGAGGTCAGCTACCCGGACGGTCGTTCGCTGACGGTCTACGTCAACCCTTACACCGGGGTGATCCAGGGCACGGCA
Source organism: Pseudomonas sp. LBUM1652 (assembly GCF_059716105.1). Classification (NCBI taxonomy): domain Bacteria; kingdom Pseudomonadati; phylum Pseudomonadota; class Gammaproteobacteria; order Pseudomonadales; family Pseudomonadaceae; genus Pseudomonas; species Pseudomonas sp. LBUM1652. Next base: position 4,356,192 of record NZ_CP166804.1, read on the forward strand.
CCGACCTTCAATTTCAAGGCGTTCACCCGTGCATTGCATGGCTGGTGGCTCGTGCCGTTCACCAACGGTTTCAGCTGGGGCTGGTATCTGGTGTCGTTCCTCGGCCTGCCTTTGCTGGTTTCGCTGATCACTGGGCTGGTGGTTTATAAACGCTTCTGGAAAGGTTTCTTTAACCCGACCCTGCGCTTTCGCCACGGCGCGCGGATTTTCTGGGGAGACTTCCACCGTCTCAGCGGTATCTGGTCGATCTGGTTCATTGCGGTGATTTCCATCACCGGCACCTGGTTCCTGATTCAGGCGTTGCTGTCGGATAACCAGATTTCCATTTCCAGCGAACCGATCATCCCGGCAATGGCCCGTGAGGCTGTACCGCTTTCGCCGGACGGCTCACCGCCCACGCGAATAAGCCTGGATCACGCCATTGAAATCGCCCAGCAGAAGATCCCCGGCCTGGAGGTCAGTTTCGTCAGCCTGCCGGGCAATGCCTACAGCCATATGAGTGTCGGTGGCCGGGGCTGGTATCCGCTGATGTTCCAGACCGCCACGATCAATCCGTACAACGGTGACATGGCGGCTTCGCGGTTGTTGTCCGATCGTTCCTCACTGGAATTCGTCACCGAATCCATGCGCCCGCTGCATACCGGGGACTTTGGCGGATTGTGGATCAAGCTGATCTGGTTTTTCTTCGGCCTGCTGCTGAGCATGATGGTGCTCAGCGGCCTGTTGATCTGGACCAAACGCACCGCCCTGGCGACCGCCAACGCACTCAAGCGGGAAAGTAAAAAGAATCGTGTCCTGCCCCAACCGGCCATGAATCGTGAAGTGTCGGAGGCCAACCTGTGAGCAAATCCACTGCTTCTGCTCAACCCTCACGCCTGAGTCTGTTCTGGCACAAATGGCGGTTTCACATCAACGTGCTGTTGCTGCTGATTCCGCTGGGCTTCATGCCCAAATACTTCGCCGATGCCGCCCTGTTCCGCGGCGACAGTGGCCTCGGTGAACGGGAAGTCGGCGAAATTCAGGTCGGCCCCTGGAGCCTGCGCCTCGCCGAGTTGCGCGAAGAAGCGCCGCGCGGCGGCCCGGCCGGTTATCTGAAAGGCTTCAACGCCGCCCTGTGTGACGCTTGCGTCGACAAGGTCAAGGCGACTTATCTGCGCATCGGCAAACCCCGCAGTCTGCGCGCCGCCGGAGTGATTTTCTTCGGCACCCCTTACCGCATGGGTGCCCAACTGCCAGTCCCGGAAAAAACCAAAGCCGATGCCGAACTGTGGATCACCATGGAAGGCTGGGACGGCAGCATGCATCAGGCCTCGATTCCCCTGAGCCAGGCCTCTCCCGCCACCCTTGCCTGGCTGAACACACAAGGAGCCAAACCATGAGCTGCTCTCGCCCTTCCCGCCTGCGGCTGAGCGCCGCGCTGCTGGTGCTGTTCGCCGGTTTCAGCGCCAGCGCTCTGGCGCATAACCCGATGTGTGAATGCAAAGCCATCGACGACGAGCAGATCCAATGCACCGGCGGTTTTTCCGACGGCAGCGGCGCCCCGGGCGTGACCCTCGACGTGATTGGCTACGACGAAACCATTCTGGTGCCCGGCAAGCTCGGTAGTGACTCAACCCTGACCTTCAAGAAACCCGGCGCCGAGTTCTACGTGCTGTTCGACGCGGGCCCAGGCCACGTAGTCGAAATCGACCAAGCGGATATCGAAGCCCCATGAGTACGCCCACCACACAAATCGTGCGCCCGGCAGGTGCTGGCCACGAAACCCTCAACGTCCTGTTGTTGTGTCTGCTGATCCTCGCGCTGGCCGGCTCCGCGGTGGCCTGGCGCGGGGTTTCCCATGAACCGGAGCCCGTCGCCAGCAACCAGTTCGATGCCCGGCGTGACCTTAGCGCCGCCGAGCAAGGCATCTATGCCGACCTGCGGGTGACGCTGGACGAAATCCAGTTGCTGCGTGAAGAGCAGAAAACCCTGCCAACCCCGCAAAACCTGGCGGATGAAGGTTTCGCTCCGTTTGCCCAGGACGCCAGTTCCGTCAGTCGTGGCGGTCACGTCTGGCAAATGCAGGCCGACAGCGCCTATTTCGGTCACAGCCAGACGCCTGCCGTCGCCGGTTCGTTTCTGATGCGCGTCGATGCCGATGCCAAAGCGGCGCCAGATATATGGCTCAACCGCCAAGCCGAACTCAAGGCGCCTCAAGCGCTGACCGACGCGGCCCTGTCCGCCGCCGGCTGGAAACAGATCGTCGCGCAATACGATGCCGGGGTTACCCGCGAACATCGCCATTGATTCCTCGCACTCACCCGAGAGAAGACCGTTTGCCCATGTCTATTTCATCGCCACGCCGTCCGTTGTTGCGCCTGTTTCTAATGGGCCTGTGTGCCTGTCTGTTGAGCCCACTGGCCAGTGCCGATCAGGCAAAACGCCTGCGCATCGGCATTACCCTGCATCCTTATTACAGCTACGTGGCGAACATCGTCGGCGACAAGGCCGAGGTCGTGCCGCTGATTCCGGCCGGTTTCAACCCGCACGCTTACGAGCCACGGGCCGAGGACATCAAACGTATCAGCGGCCTGGACGTGATCGTGCTCAACGGTGTCGGCCATGACGACTTCGCTGACCGCATGATCGCCGCCAGCGAAACACCGAGCATCAAGACCATCGAAGCCAACGAAAACGTGCCGCTGCTGGCCGCCACCGGGGTTGCCGCGCGCGGTGCCGGCAAAGTGGTCAACCCGCACACGTTCCTGTCGATCAGCGCTTCGATTGCCCAGGTCAACAACATCGCCCGGGAACTGGGCAAACTCGACCCGGACAACGCCAAGACTTACACCCAGAACGCCCGTGCCTACGGCAAACGTCTGCGGCAGATGCGCGCCGATGCGCTGGCCAAGCTGACCCAGGCACCGAACGCCGAACTGCGCGTCGCCACCGTTCACGCGGCTTACGACTACCTGCTGCGCGAATTCGGTCTGGAAGTGACGGCCGTGGTCGAACCGGCCCACGGTATCGAGCCGAGCCCGAGCCAGTTGAAGAAGACCATCGACCAACTGCGCGAACTGGACGTGAAGGTGATCTTCTCGGAAATGGACTTTCCGTCCTCTTACGTCGACACCATTCAGCGAGAGTCCGGTGTGAAGCTGTACCCGCTGTCGCACATTTCCTACGGCGAATACACCACCGACAAGTACGAAAAGGAAATGACCGGCAACCTCAACACCGTGGTGCGGGCGATTCAGGAGTCAGGGGCATGACCTCCAAAGAAACCTTCTCTGACCAGTCCGAAACCCCTGTGGGAGCGAGCCTGCTCGCGAATGCGGTTGAACACTCAACGCATCCGTTGGCTGACACGACACCTTCGCGAGCAAGCTCGCTCCCACAGGTTTGCGGGCCGACTCTCGATTTTGCTGATGTCAGCCTGACCCTTGGGCGCACCACCATTCTCGACAAGGTCACCTTCCAGGTACACCCCGGCAGCGTGCATGCGCTGGTCGGCCCCAACGGTGGTGGCAAGAGTTCGCTGATCAAGACCTTGCTCGGCCAAATGCCGCATCAAGGCCAGTTGAGCCTGCAATGGCCCGGCGAGCCCGACACCATTGGCTACGTGCCGCAAGCGCTGGAATTCGACCGCGGCTTGCCAATGACGGTCGACGATTTCATGGCCGCCATGTGCCAGCGCCGCCCGGCGTTTCTCGGCTTGAGCAAACACTACGCTGGCGCCATCGGTGAGGCGCTGGAACGGGTCGGCATGCAAGACAAGCGCAAGCGACGCATGGGCGCGCTGTCCGGCGGCGAACGTCAGCGGGTCCTGCTCGCCCAAGGGCTCATCCCGGCGCCGCAACTGCTGGTGCTGGATGAGCCGATGTCGGCGCTCGACGAGGCCGGGATTCAGGTGTTCGAACGCCTGCTCGGGGACTGGCGCGCGGCGGGCATCACCGTGTTGTGGATCGAACATGATCTGGAGGCGGTCGGACGTCTGGCCGATCGCGTCACCGGTCTCAACCGTCGCGTGCTGTTCGATGCCACACCGCAACAGGCGCTGACCCCGGAGCGTCTGCTGACGCTGTTTTCGACCCATCCACGGAGCGCTGTCTGATGAGTTACGAAGCCTTTCGTTTGATGGTTCAGGGCTGGGCCTCGTCGGGTTACCTGCCCGAAGCGCTGGCCTATGGTTTTGTGGTCAATGCGCTGCTCGCGGGTCTGTTGATAGGCCCGGTGCTCGGCGGCCTCGGCACGCTGGTGGTGGTCAAGCGCTTTGCGTTTTTCTCCGAAGCAGTCGGCCACGCAGCGCTAACCGGCGTGGCCATCGGCATCCTGCTCGGCGAACCCTACACCGGGCCGTATGGCAGCCTGTTCGGTTACTGCCTGCTGTTCGGCATTCTGCTCAACTACCTGCGCAACCGCACGGGTCTGGCGCCTGACACCTTGATCGGCGTGTTCCTCTCGGTATCCCTGGCGCTGGGTGCGAGCCTGCTGCTGATTCTGGCCGGCAAGATCAACGTACACATTCTGGAAAACGTGCTGTTCGGTTCGGTGCTGACCGTCAACGGCAATGATCTGGCGGTGCTGGCCATCGTCGGTTCGCTGGTCATGGCCCTCGCGCTGCCGCTGTACAACCGCATCATGCTGGCCAGCTTCAATCCGCAACTGGCGGCGGTACGGGGGGTGGCGGTGAAGACCCTCGATTACTTGTTCGTGATTCTGGTGACGCTGATCACCGTGGCGGCGGTGAAAGTCATCGGTGCGATTCTGGTCGGTGCCCTGCTGGTGATTCCGGCGGCGGCGGCGCGTTTGCTCAGCCAGTCGCTCAAGGGCTTCTTCTGGTGTTCGGTACTGATTGCCACCGTCAGCACCTTGTGCGGGATCCTTGCGCCGATCGTCTTCGATCTGCCGATCCCGTCCGGCGCCGCGATCATTCTGGTCGCCGGCATTGCGTTCGCCCTCGCCGCCATCGCGCGCGGTGTCGTACCCAGTCTGAAAGGGAACCTTGGATAAATGGCTTTTTCACTGAGAAAACTGACCCTGAGCATGGCGCTGTGCGGCGTGGTCTGCAGCCCGTTGATGGCCGCCGAAAGCGCCAAGCCCTTGCGGGTGCTGGCCTCGCTACCGATCACCTACGGCTTGGGCGAAGCATTGCTCAAAGGCACCGGTATCAACCTGGAACGCGCGGCGCCGGCGAACTTGCCGGGCAGCCGCCAGACCGCTTACTTCACGGGTCGCGGCGCTCCGGCGCTGGACAAACTGGCGAGTAATGCCGACGCGGTCATCGGCGTGCGCTCGCTGTGGGCCGATGACCCGCTGTACCCGATCGCCCGTCGCAGCAACATCCGTATTGTTGAGGTCGATGCCGCACGCCCGGTCGACGGTGCCCTGCCCGGTATTGCCGTGCAACCAGGGTTGAAGGTCGATGGACTGAACAGCCAGCCATGGCTGGCGAGCAACAACATGGGGCGCATGGCAGACGTGATGGCAGCGGATCTGGTGCGTCTGGCACCGACCGCCAAGCCGAAGATCGAAGCGAACCTGGCGGCGTTGAAACAGCGCCTGCTCAAACTCAGCGCCGACAGCGAGGCGCGTCTGGCCAATGCAGACAATCTGAGTGTGATGAGCTTGAGCGATCACTTCGGCTATCTGATCGGTAGCCTGAATCTGGAGCTGATCGGGCAGGATCCACGTCCTGATACAGAGTGGACGCCGGAGGATTTGAAGCAATTGACGGCGGCGCTCAAGGACAATGACGTGGCGGTGGTGCTGCATCACCGACAACCGTCAGACGCGGTGAAAGCGGCGATCGCCGAGTCCGGTAGTCATCTGGTGGTGTTGAGTACTGATGCCGAAGATCCGGTGGCGGAGCTTGAGGGGAATGTGGATCTGCTGCTCAAGGGGTTGAGTGGGGCGTAAGCTCAGTTACACCGCGTTATCGTTTATCGCGAGCAGGCTCACTCCTACAGGGTTAGGTGATCCCATGTGGGAGCCAGCGTGCTGGCGATGAGGCCAGCAAAGACAACGCATGTTCCGGACATGAAAAAACCCGCTGACTGTCTCCAGTCCAGCGGGTTTCTTTTTGGCCGGAAGCTTATTGAACCGCAGCCTGCCCTTCCATTTTCTGCCGCAGGCTCAGCGGGCGCATGTCAGTCCAGACTTCCTCGATGTAGGCCAGGCATTCCTTTTTCAGGCCGCTCTTGCCCACGGTGCGCCAGCCTTCTGGCACGGCCTTGTAATCCGGCCAGATCGAGTACTGCTCTTCGTGGTTGACCACGACCTGAAAGAGGATGTCCTCGCGGTCGAATACTGACGTCATGCTGGTTCTCCATCGTTGTAGGGGGGGGCTGCACGGCAGGTGCAGCCGGGTATGTAGAAAGAACGTTCGGCGCGGCGAAAAATTTACTCGGCGGCGATGGCAGCAGCCAACGCACGACCGAAGATCTCGGCAACGCAGTCGATTTCGGCAGCGGTGATCACCAGCGGCGGGAGGAAACGCACCACCGCGCCGTGACGGCCACCCAACTCCAGAATCAAACCGCGTTTGAGACATTCGCGCTGCACGAGCGGTGCCAGCCGCGCAAACGCTGGTGGATGGCCGAGTGCGTCCGGCGCGCCGTTCGGGTCGACCAGTTCGACGCCAAGCATCAAGCCACGGCCGCGAATATCGCCCAGTTGCGGGAAGTCGCGCTGCAGGATGCGCAGGTGCTCGCTCAAGCGCGCACCCATGGCGGCGGCGTGTTCGCACACTTTGTGCTCAACCAGATAACGCATCACCGCAGAACCTGCTGCCATCGCCATCTGGTTGCCGCGGAAGGTGCCGGCGTGAGCGCCCGGCTGCCAGGTGTCGAGCCAGTCGCGATACACCACCACCGCCAGCGGCAGGCTGCCACCGATGGCTTTGGACAGCACCACCACGTCCGGGATGATGCCAGCGTGTTCGAAGGCAAACATCTTGCCGGTACGGGCGAAACCGCTCTGGATTTCGTCGACAATCAGCGCCACACCAGCTTTCTCAGTGATCCGACGCAAGCCGCGCAGCCATTCGATATCCGCCGGAATCACCCCGCCCTCGCCCTGCACCGCCTCGACGATCACCGCTGCTGGCAATTGCACGCCGGCCTCGGGATCGTTGAGCAGGTTTTCCAGGTAGCTCAGGTTGGCCTTCACCCCGGCTGCGCCGCCGAGGCCGAACGGGCAACGATAGTCATACGGGAACGGCATGAACTGCACGCCGTTGCTGAGCAATGCGCCCAGCGGTTTTTTCGGCCCCAGGCTGCCCATCAGGCTCAACGCCCCTTGGCTCATGCCGTGGTAACCACCGGAGAATGACAGCACCGTGCTGCGCCCGGTCGCAGTGCGCACCAGTTTCAACGCCGCTTCCACTGCATCAGTGCCGGTCGGGCCGCAGAACTGGATCTTCGCTTGCGCCGCCAGCTCAACCGGCAGCAGACCGAAAAGATCCTGAACGAACTGATCCTTGACCGGGGTGGTCAGGTCGAGCGTATGCAGCGGCAACTCATCGGCCAATACCTGCTGGATCGCTTCGATCACCACCGGGTGGTTATGCCCCAGTGCCAGCGTGCCGGCACCGGCCAGGCAGTCAATAAAGGTGCGCCCTTCGACGTCTTCGACATACAGACCCTTGGCACGCTTGAGCGCCAGTGGAATGCGGCGCGGATAGCTGCGGGCATTGGATTCCTGCTGTGCCTGACGGGTCAGCAGTGGCGATTCATTGAACTGATACAACGTTTCCGCTGGCACCGTGGTAACCCGGGCCGGCGACTCTTCGATAAGGCTGGTGGCGACTGACATCTCTCGACCCCTCAATTCGCTATGGATTGTGACCAAAACAGCACACCGGACAGGTGCGCGTTCCGGTCGCGGGGCGCACTTGCAGGTTTTCCTGTTCTGGAAACGCATAAGCGAGGCGAGGATTTAGCCCCTTGATCGACTCGTCATCCGGATAATGGCAGTGGCTTGTACATGGGCAGGATCTGCAAGCCTTTGTGTATGAGGGGTGGTTCAGATTCGCGATAGCCCAGATGACGATAGAACGCTTCGCCAGTGCGTGTGCTGTTGAGGTGGGCGTGAAGTACACCATGCACCCGTAGCCAGCCTTGCAGATCGTTCATCAGCGCTCGCCCCGCGCCACGGCGAAAGGATTCCGGTTGTACATAGCAGAGAACAATGTCGCCACGGCCCTGAGCCATGCCGACACCGACCGGTTTGTCCGCCAGCAAGGCGATATTCAGATAGAAATGCGGGTCGGCAAGCCAGGCGCTGAGCAAATCGGCAGATTGCTGCCGGATCCAGTCGTTGACGATAAGCGGGTCGTTGCGATGATCGAGCGCACAACCGAAGCGGATCGAACGTTCGATGATGCGACAGATGATGCCGACGTCGGCCAGGATGGCCGGACGAATACAGATGGGTGCTTCCATGGCGCTGTTCCCTCAATCCATTGAGTCAAAGCTGTCGTGACCTTAACGTCACGACAGCCGGATAGCCATTGGAGAGAGGTTACATTTGATGTGCCGCATGCAGATCCCGCGAGAGGGTTTCAAATGGTCTGCAATGGCATGGTCAACTCAACGCGCAGCCCATCCGGGCGGCTGTCGAAATGCAGGGCACATTCGCAACGCTGGACGATGGCCTGAACAATCGCCAGGCCCAGGCCGCAGCCGGTACTCTGACCATTGCGCCAGAAACGTTGGGTCAGATGTTGCAGATCATCCTGAGCGATGCCCGGGCCATGGTCGCGCACAATAAAACGTACGCGGTTGCCGATGGTTTCCAGACTCAACTCGACCGCACAGTCTTCGGGGGTGTGGCGCAGGGCGTTGTCGAGCAGATTGCGCAGCGCGGCAATCGACAGCACCGCCGGCATTTGCAAGGGCGCTGTCGAAAGCTGTTCCGGCAGTTGCAATTTGATTCGCAGGCGCTCGCCGCCCGTGGCATCGGCAATCGCCAGCCGCGCCACTTGCTCGGCGCTGCACTGCGAGCCGTCGTCAAACGACAGGCTGCCCTCGACCCGCGCCAGCAACAGCAATTGCTCAAGCGTGCGATGCAGGCGATCAGCGCCCTCCTCGGCCTTGGCCAGCGACTGATCGCGGGCGGCACCGTCGGTCATGCGCGCCACTTGCAGGTGGGTCTTGATCGCCGTGAGCGGGCTGCGCAGCTCGTGGGCGGCGTCGCCGGTCAGCCGACGTTCGCGCTCGATGGTCTTGCCAATGCGCTGGAACAGTTGATTCTGGGTATCGAGCAACGGCTTCAATTCGCTGGGAAACGCCTGCAATTGCAACGGTTCGAGCGAATCGGCATTGCGCCGCATCAAGGCCTCACGCAGACGGTTAAGCGGCGCCAGCCCTTGGCCGATCCCCAGCCACAGCAGGCACAGGCAGCCGAGCAACGCCACGCCCACCGGCACCGACGCCGCCAGCAGGATCGACATGTTCAGCGCTTCACGCTCGATCTGCCGATCCGCTGTGGTAATCCGCACATCGCCCCGGGCGAGAGTGAAACTGCGCCACGGCGCACCGTCGATCATCTGGTCGTGGAAGCCCATTTTCTCGGCTTCCAGCGCTTGTTCGGGATTGTTGTGGCTGCGTGCGAGAATTTCTCCGCGCAAGGAACTGACCTGGCAGGCCATGCCACCGGGAATGTTCAGTTGTTCGGCACTGAAATGGGTGCCTTCGCCCTTGCTCGGCAACGTCGGAAGTTGCTCCAGCAAACCGGCGACCATGCGCGCCGACGCCACCAGACGCTGATCAAGGGAAAACATCATCTGATTGCGCAGGTCGCTGAGCATCCAGGCGGCCGCCAGCGCCCAGATCAGCGCAAACGCGGCGCCGAGAGTCAGGCTCAGGCGCAGTCGTAGACTCATCACTTGCCTTGTTCTCCACCATCGGCCGGCCCCAGGCGATAACCCAGACCGCGCACGGTTTCGACGATGCCTTTGCCGAGTTTGCTGCGCAGGTGGTGGATATGCACGTTCAACGCGTTGCTCTCCAGCTCATCATTGAAACCGTAGACGCTGTCTTTCAATTGCTCGGTGGACAGCACCCGACCGCGATTGTGCAGCAGAGCCTGCAACAGGGATTGTTCGCGTCGCGACAAATCCACCGGTTGCCCGGCCAGCATGGTTTCGCGGCTGCTTGGGTCGTAGGTCAACGCACCGTGTTCAATCAGGTTGACGCTGCGCCCGGCCACTCGACGCAGCAAGGTTTGCAGACGGGCGAATAGCTCACGCAGATCGAACGGTTTGAGCAAGTAATCGTCGGCACCGGCCTGCAAGCCGTCGACCCGGTCAGTGACCGAATCGCGTGCGGTCAGAATCAGCACCGGAATCTCCAGACCGTGCTGGCGCAGTTGCTGCAGCAGTTTCAGGCCATCTTCGTCGGGCAGGCCGAGGTCGAGCACCATCACGTCAAACTCGGCAACCTTGAGCATCGCCCGCGCCTTGGACGCGGTGTTGACGTGCTCGACAGTCAGCCCTTGAGCCGTGAGGCCGGCAACGATGCCGCTGGCGATCAGCTCATCGTCTTCGCAAACCAGTACGTGCATGGGCGCTCCCTGAAAAAAATGCGAGTGAAGCAGGTGAGGATTAAGCGGCAATTATGGCCATCCTCGGTAGTGACGGGAAGCCGCTCGCAGAATTGAGCAGGCCTGCACCCGGCGGAACACATTCCTTAATTGCGCACTGCCGGCACTTCAATAAGTCCCGAGAAATGAAATCCCACACTTAAGCACTACTGATAATTAATCCAGCCGGATAACCTGCCTGCACATTAAAACAACCCGTTAAAAGGAATTAACAAACATGCCAAAACTTGAAAACTTCGTTGCCGTTGATTGGCGCTCCGGCCCCGATAGAATCTATTTCTTCTTCAAAAACACCGACACTTACTCTCAATTCAGCATTGGCGACAATACGGTACCCGATGGCTATCCACGCCCCATCATGGGTCGCTGGGATGCATTTGATCTGCATGCCAAGGATTTGCGCTTCGGATTTACCTCGACCTCGCTGGGGTTCAACGCCGGTAGCGACGAAGACATCGCCTGGCTGTTCTTTTACTACGGCGACATACCGGCCGTGTGCAAATACAACCAGGATGAAGATAGGGTCACCGGTATTTACAAAGTCGCCGATACGCTCTGGAAACCGATTGTTCCCTACTTTGACAAAATCATTGCCGGCACGTGGGCAGAAATAACGGGGCACCCTTTTCTTTTCAGGTTCATTCTCAATGACGGTCATTACCTGACGTTCAACTACAAAGCAAAAACACTGACCCGCAACCCGTTCGGCCAGCATCGTATGGGCGCGTTGATCCCGTTCAAAAATCGAATGATCACGGCCGCACAAAATGATCGAACTTTCGCAGACAGTTACTGGTACATCTTTCTCACCAACAACCAGTACCTGATTTACAACATTCAGACGGATCGACTGGTCTCCGGCCCGCACCCAATCAATGACAGCAATTGGCCCGGACTGCTGCGTGACTGATTGGCCGAACCCGGGGAGCCTTGTAGGATACGGTTAATTATCGGTTAATCGCCGCCGCCCATTCTGCACCTCAATTGCACAGGGACAAGGCTTCTCCATGCGTCATATTTTTCTACTGTTTACGCTTCTGATCTCGGGCCTGGCCCAGGCCGGGAACAATCCTTTTGAGACTAAACCGGAGTTTTTGCCGGTCGACAAAGCGTTTGTACTCACCTCCGAACGCCTGGAATCGGGTGAAACCCAGCTCTTCTGGCAGATCACCGACGGCTATTACCTGTACCAGAAACGTCTGAAGTTCGACGGCCTGACCGCCGAGCAGCAGCCAACATTGCCCGAAGGTGAATCCCACAGCGACGAGTTCTTCGGTGAACAACCGGTCTATCGCCAAGGGCTGGAAGTGAAGATCCCGGCGGCGGCCACCGGGCAGATCAAAGTCAGTTATCAGGGCTGTGCCGATGCGGGCCTTTGTTATCCGCCGCAAACCCGGGTCATTGATCTGGGCGGCAAAGCGACCGCCTCGGCAGGCGCCGAAGCACCGGATCAAGCTCTGGCCAGCAGCCTGCAACAACGAGCGCTGGGCTGGAGCCTGCTGGTGTTTTTCGGCCTCGGCCTGCTATTGGCGTTCACCCCGTGTACGTTGCCGATGTTGCCGATTCTGGCCGGGATGATTGTCGGCAGTGGCGCGACGCCACGCCGTGGTTTCGCACTGGCCGGCAGTTATGTGATTTGCATGGCGCTGGTGTATGCCGCGATGGGCGTGATTGCTGCGCTGCTCGGGGCAAACTTGCAAGCCTGGTTACAGAATCCGTGGCTGCTCGGCGCCTTCGCGGCAGTGTTTGTGGTGCTGGCGCTACCGATGTTCGGCTTCTTTGAATTGCAATTGCCAGTGGCCTTGCGTGATCGACTGGAACACGCCTCGCGCAGTCGCAGCGGCGGCAGCCTGATTGGTGCTGGCGTGCTCGGCGCGCTATCTGGCTTGCTGGTCGGTCCGTGCATGACCGCACCGCTGGCCGGTGCCCTGCTGTATATCGCGCAAAGCGGCAACGCCTTGCACGGCGGGTTGATCCTGTTCTCGCTGGGGATCGGCATTGGTGTGCCGCTGTTGCTGCTGGTGACGGTCGGCAATCGCTTCCTGCCAAAACCCGGCGATTGGATGAATCTGCTCAAGGGCATCTTCGGTTTCCTGTTCCTCGCGACGGCATTGTTGATGTTGCGCCCGGTGCTGGATCCATCGTTGTGGCTCGGTCTGTGTGGCGCCCTGCTGTTGATCGCTGCTTATTGTGCCTGGAAACAGTCCGATGGCTTTGGCCGTGTCGCCCAACTGTTTGGTGCTACTGGATTACTGCTCGGGTTATGGGGCGGTTTGCTGGTAGTAGGTGCGGCAGGCGGCAGCGATGATCCGTATCAGCCATTGCAGGTTTACAGCGCCGGTCGTGCAACCAGCGCCGCGCCGAGTGGCCATGACGCGTTCACCACGATCAAGGATCCGGCGGCACTGCAACGCGAACTCGATACCGCCAAGGCTCAGGGCCAGTGGGTGCTGCTCGATTACTACGCCGACTGGTGCGTATCGTGCAAAGTCATGGAAAAGCAGGTGTTCGGCAAGGACAAGGTGATGCAGGCGCTGAGCGATGTACGTCTGCTTCGACTGGATGTCACCGCCGACAACGCCGCCAGTCGCGAATTGCTCAGCCGTTATAAAGTGCCCGGGCCACCGAGTTTCGTGTGGATCGGCGCCGATGGCGAAGAGCGCCGCAGCCAGCGCATCACCGGCGAAGTCGATGCCGATACGTTCCTGCAACGCTGGACCACCACCCGAGACGCCAATTAATGCTGACTTTCACCCTCGGCACCTTTGCCATCGCGCTTAACCACCTGCTGCTGATCAGTGCCTTGGCACTGGCAACCTTCGTCGGTTGGCGAGTGGCCAAACGCGGTGGCGATAATCCCGAGTCGGCGCTGTTCAGTCTTTTTCTGCTCGGCATGCTGGCAGCGCGCATTGCCTTTGTGGCTTTGTATTGGTCGCACTACCGCAACGATCCGTGGCAGATCGTCGATCTGCGCGATGGCGGTTTCCTCGCTTGGCCGGGGGTGATCGTCCTGCTGCTCGCCGCGCTGTATCGCGGCTGGCGGCGTCCGGGCCTGCGTCGGCCTTTGGGCTTTGGCGTCGCCAGCGGTGTAGCGTTCTGGCTGTTGGCGACGCTGTCGCTGAACATCTACGAACAAGGCACCCGACTGCCGGACATCACCCTGCGTAACGCTGCCGGGGAAACCATCAAACTCAGCGACTATAAGGGCGGCCCGCTGGTGATCAACCTGTGGGCGACCTGGTGTCCACCGTGCCGGCGCGAAATGCCGGTGCTGGAAAATGCCCAGCAGCAACGCCCGGACCTGACGTTCCTGTTCGTCAATCAGGCCGAAAGCATGCAAAGCGTGGCGACATTTCTCGAAACTCAAGGCCTGAGCCTCAACAACGTGTTGTTCGATCGCGGCGGCCGACTGGGCCAGGCCGTGGGTTCCATGGCATTGCCGACTACCCTGTTCTATAACCCCGATGGTCGATTGTTGGCCAGTCATCTGGGCGAGTTGTCGAACGCCAGCCTGGCTCGCGCCCTGGAAAACTTCGATACCCCAAATCCGACCGCCGCACCGTCCACCTCTTCAAGGAAACTGCCATGCCCCGCCTCCGCCACCTGCTGACGCTGATTCTGGGCACTGCCCTGCTGCAACTGCCGTCGGTTCAGGCCGCTGAAGAATTGCCTGCGGCGATCAAACAGATCGAAGCCAAAGGCGCAAAAATCGTCGGCCAGTTCGATGCCCCCGATGGCTTGCGCGGTTACGCGGCGCAGTACCAGAACCGCGGCATGGCGCTGTACCTGACCCCGGACGGCAAACACGTGCTGCTGGGCAATCTGTACGACGCCGATGGCAAAGACTTGAGCAGCGACCCGTTGCAAAAACTGGTCTACGCGCCGCTGGCCAAGGAAGTCTGGGCCAAGTTCGAGGCGAGCAACTGGATTCAGGACGGCAACAAAGATGCGCCGCGCACGGTGTACCTGTTCAGCGATCCGAATTGCCCGTATTGCAACATGTTCTGGGAACAGGCCCGACCTTGGGTCAAAGCCGGCAAGGTGCAGTTGCGCCACATCATGGTCGGTATCATCCGCGAAGACAGCCCGGGCAAGTCCGCCGCGCTGCTGGCGGCCAAGGATCCGAGTAAAGCCCTGGAAGATCACGAAAAGGCCGGCAAGAGCAGCTCGCTCAAGGCGTTGAAAGACATTCCAGCGGCGGTGCAAACCAAACTCGCAGCGAACATGCAGTTGATGGAAGACCTGGAGTTGCAGGCCACACCAGCGATTTTCTACATGGACGACAAGGGTGAACTGCAACAGCAGCAAGGCGCACCGACGCCGGACAAGTTGGTGAAGATTCTCGGGCCGAAGTAAGCAAGATCAAAAGATCGCAGCGTGCCGCAGCTCCTACAGAAGAATGCGATCCTCTGTAGGAGCTGTGGCACGCTGCGATCTTTTTAATTGCGCTCAGCCAAAAACTTCAGCAATGCCTCATTCACAAACTCTGGATTCTCCAGATTGGAGATATGCCCTGCCTCCGGTACCAGCCCCCACGGGCAGCCGATCAGCTCTGCCATTTCCTTGGCTTCCGACGGCGGCCGTGGCTTGTCCTGATCGCCGCACAGCACCAGCGTGGTCGCTGCATTCAGCTCGCCCAGAAGCGGCAACAGATCATCGCGACCAAAGGTGATGCGGCCCATTGGCACGATGCTCTCGCGCAGGCGATCGGCTGAATACGCCGCCAGTTTTGCGCGGAAGTCCTGGTAAAGCGCCGACTGTGGATCGATCCCCGGCCGGAAGAAAATCGGCACGACGATATCGAGCAATTGCTCCGAGATTTCGCCGGTTTCTTCGATCTGTTTGAACAACGAGAAGTAGTACTGACGGGTGGGCTCGGGTTCAACACCAACATAGGTGTCCATCAACACCAGACCATTGAGCCGCTGCGGTGCCGCCAGTGCCAGACGCACGCCCCACATGCCGCCGACCGACAATCCCACCAAAATCACCTGATCGATATCCAGATGATCAAGCAAGGCCTGCGCCTGACGGGCGATGTCGTCCAGAGATGTGGTGCCTTGCGGCAATCGCCCGGACTCGCCATGGCCCCACAGATCCAGCGCAATCACCCGATAGTGCGGCGACAGCGCAGCGATCTGCGGCGCCCACATGGCTTGGTCCCACAGGTAACTGCCGGCCAGCAGCACAGCCGGGCCGGTGCCCTGGTCAATGTAATGAAGGGCTTGTCCGTCCACCGTGAAAAAAGGCATCGATTCACCTGCGCGGGAAAAAAGAGAACCGGCAGACTGAGCTGCCGGTTCTGGATCGTCAACCCTGGAAATGTACGCGAATGTAGCGCCGCCATTCGCGAGCAGGCTCGCTCCCACTGGGGATCTGCGATCGACACAAACCCCATGTGGGAGCGAGCCTGCTCGCGAAGAGGCCGGTTCAGGCGCTAGAAAATCAAAAGCCCTCCAGCTCCGCCATCAGGTCATTCAAGCGATCCACCTTCTCCTCGGTGATATCACTCGCCGCCAGCCCATCGATGTACTCGGCCAGTTCCGCCACCGTGCTGCATTCGAACATCGCCCGCAGCGGTACGTCGCGTTGCAGGGTTTTCTGCACTCGCGAAGCAATCTGCGTCGCCAGCAACGAATGGCCGCCCAGTTCGAAAAAGTTGTCGCGCACGCCGACCTTGTCGACCTTCAGCACTTCGGCCCAGATATCCGCCAGGGTCTGTTCCAGTTCGTTACGCGGGGCCAGGTAATCCTGGCTCTGCAACTGGCCGATCTCCAGCGCCGGCAAGGCTTTGCGATCGAGTTTGCCGTTGGCGTTGAGCGGCAGTTGCTCCAGCCACAACCAGTGCAGCGGCACCATGTATTCCGGTAGCTCGGCACGCAGGCGCTGTTTGATTCGCTCCAGACGTTCACTCGGATTGACCGCCGAACCCGCAGCAACCAGATACCCGACCAAGTGCTTGCCGTTTACGCCTTCCTGCACGCCAACCGCCGCATCACGGACTTCCGGCTGTTCGTGCAGACGCGCTTCGATTTCACCCAGCTCGATGCGGTAGCCGCGGATCTTCACTTGATGATCGACCCGGCCAACATATTCCAGCACGCCATCGCTACGACGTCGCGCCAGGTCACCCGTGCGATACAGACGCTCGCCCGGCGCGCCGAACGGGTTCGGCACAAATACTGGTGCAGTGCGCAGCGGATCGCTGACATACCCGCGACCGACGCCGGTGCCCGCCACACACAACTCACCCACCGCACCCAACGGCACCAGTTCCAGCGCGCCATCAAGCAGGTACAGCAAGTTGTTGTCGGTCGGTGTACCGATCGGCAAGTAACTGCCGCGAATCGAGGCCAGGTCGACGCGGAAGAACGCCACGTCATCGGAACATTCCGCCGGGCCATAAGCGTTGACCAGGCCGATCTGCGGGTAACGCAACAGCCACTGATGCGCCAACTCGGGCGGCATCGCTTCACCGGTCGGCAGCATCCAGCGCAGGCCGTCGAGGCTCAGGCGATCCGAGGCGAGCATGCCTTGAATCAGCGAAGGCACGCTCTCCAGCACGGTGATGCCCTGTTCCTGCACATGCACCAGCAAACCTTGCGGATCGTGGGCGATGGTGTTCGGCACGATGTCGACCCGCGCACCAAACAGCGGCGCGGCGAGGAATTGCCAGACCGAAATATCGAAACTTTGCGAAGCGGTCTGCGCGATGACGTCAGCGTCAGTCAGATGCAGATAGGGCACCTTGCTCAACTGGTTGTTAAGCATGCCGCGCTGCTCGACCATCACACCTTTCGGCAAGCCGGTGGAACCCGAGGTGTAGATCACATAGGCCAGATTGTCCGGGCCACTGTGGATGCCTGGGTTTACCAAGGATGTCGCGGCTGCTTGCACCTCTTCCCAGACCAGCAGACGTGGGCGATTGGCGCAGCTGAATTCATCCAGCAAAGTCTGCGCTTGCGCGCGGCACACCTCGCTGCACACCAGCACTGGCGTGCGGCTCAGCTCGATGATCCGTTGCAGGCGCTGACTCGGCAGGCCCGGGTCCAGCGGCAGGTACCCGGCACCCGCCTTGAAGCTGCCGATGATCATGCCCAACAGATCAAGGTTACGTTCGGCCAGCAACGCCACCGGTTGATCCATCTGCACCCCGGCCGCAACCAGTGCATGACCGAGACGGTTGGCGTTGTGGTTCAGCGCCTCGAAACTCAATTGCTGATCGAGGCAACTGGCAGCAATCCGCTGTGGATGCTGCGCGACCTGCGCTTCGAACAGCGAAACATAGCTGTGCTCCAGCGGATAGCCATGGGCGCTCTGGTTGCAATCGTGAAGCAGGAAGTCCTGTTCCTCAGCGCCGAGCAACGGCAGGTCGGCCATGTCGCCATGGAAGCCATCGACCAGCGCCAACAGCAGACGCTTGAATTCACCGAGCATCCGCTCGATCGTCGACTCGTCGAAGTAACGCTGGTCATACGACAGATGCAGGCCAAGGTCATCGCCCGGGTAGCACACCGCCGTCAACGGGAAGTTGGTGTGGGTACGACCCGAGTCCGAAGTCGCGTTAAGACTCTGCGCGCGGTCCAGCACGGAAACTTCCACCGGGGCGTTTTCGAAGACGAACAGGCTGTCGAACAGCGGCTGGCCTTTCGGCAGTTCGCTCTGTTCCTGAATGCTCACCAGCGGCAGGTATTCGTACTCGCGCAATTGCATGTTGCTGTCGAGCAAAGCACTCAGCCACTGACGCACACTGGCGCGCTGATCGTCCGCCGGGATCTGCACCCGCAGCGCAATGCTGTTGATGAACAGGCCGACAGTGCGTTGCATCTCGGGCATTTCCACCGGACGCCCGGCCACGGTTACACCGAACAGCACGTCACGATCACCGCTCATGCGCCGCAGCACCAGTGCCCACGCCGCTTGGGCGAAGGTGTTGATGGTCAGTTGATGGGCCTGGGCCAGTTCGCGCAGACGGGCACCGTCCTCGACGTTGAGTCGGGTGTAGCGGTCGCCGACGACCATCCCGCCGCTTTCACCGGCGTGTTCACGCAGGAACGGACGGTCGCTCGGGATCGGCGTGGTGCGTTCGAAACCTCGCAGGTTCTGCTGCCACCATTGGCGCGCCTCGGCCAGGCTCTGGCGTTGCAGCCAGCCGATGTAATCGCGGTAACGCGGCGGCACGCTCAACTGGGCTTCGCGACCTTCACCAAGGGCGGTGTAGATTTCGAAGAAGTCATTCATCAGCAACGAACGGCACCAGGCATCGATGAGGATGTGGTGGTTGCTCATCATGAACCAGTAGCGTGCCGCACCGACCTTGATCAGGCGCAGGTGGAAAGGTGCCTGATTGAGCAGATCGAACCCGGCCTCACGCTCGCGTTTCAGCAGTGCTTGCAGCTTTGGCTCTTGATCGGCATCGCTGATGGCGCTCCAGTCGAGGTACTCGATCGGCGTGCGGCCCGGGGTGTGAATCACTTGCAGCATGTCTTCGCCGACGTTCCAGCAGAACGATGCACGCAGTGCCTCATGACGGGCGATCACCGCTTGCCACGCCTGAGCGAAACGCTCGGGATCAAGTTCACTGTTGATGCGGTAGCGATCCTGCATGTAGTACAGACCGGTGCCCGGTTCGAGCAAGGTGTGCAACAGCATGCCCTCCTGCATCGGCGTCAGCGGATAAACGTCTTCGATGTGCGTGGCCGGCACTGGCAAGGCATCGAGTTGCGCCTGGGTCAGTCTGGCCAGCGGGAAGTCCGAAGGCGTCAGGCCACCGGCCTCGTCTTGCAGGCAATGGCTGATCAGACTTTGCAGTTCGGCGAGGTAGGCGTCGGCCAGATCATTGATGGTCTGCGCGTCGTAACGCTCGGCGCTGAAGGTCCAGCGCAGCAGCAATTCACCGCCATAAACCTGACTGTCGACGCTCAACTCGTTCGGCAACGGTGCCTGCGGATCGTGGGCCGCGCCGACCGGCCCATCCAGCGGACGGAACAGCGCATCGCTGCCGAAGCTCTGGTCGAACTGGCCGAGGTAGTTGAAGGTGATCGGTGCGTTCGGCAGCGCCGACATGCTGCGCTGGCTGAAATCATCGGCCAGATAACGCAGCACGCCATAACCCAGACCTTTATGCGGCACCGCGCGCAGTTGCTCCTTGATCGCCTTGATCGAAGCGCCCTGTCCTGCGGCCTCTTCGATGTTGTGCGGAGTCAGGCGCAGGGGATAGGCACTGGTGAACCAGCCGACGGTACGGGTCAGGTCGATCTCGTCGAACAGGGTTTCGCGGCCGTGACCTTCCAGCTGAATCAGCGCCGACTCTTGTCCGCTCCAGCGGCACATCACGCGGGCCAGGGCGGTCAGCAACAGATCGTTGACCTGGGTGCGATAAGCGCTTGGCGCCTGTTGCAGCAGTTGTTTGGTGTGTTCTGCATCCAGACGCACGCTGACCGTTTGAGCGTTGCGATTTTGCTGGCCGCCCTGTGGATTTTCGCATGGCAGATCAGCGTTCGGGCCGGCCAGTTGGGTTTGCCACCAGTTGAGTTCTTCACGCAGGGATTCGCTGCCGGCGTAAGCCTGCAAGCGTGCCGCCCAATCCTTGAAGGCGCTGGTTTTCGCCGGCAGCTTGACTGACTGATTGGCCTCCAGTTGGCGATACACGGTTTGCAGATCGTCGAGCAAAACGCGCCACGACACACCGTCGACCACCAAGTGATGGATAGCGATGAACAGGCGTTGCTGACCCTCCGGGCCATCGACCAGCAAGGCGCGCAGAAGCGGGCCATTTTCCAGATCGAGACTGCGCTGGGCATCGGCGAACAATGCCTCACACTTGTCCATCGAGGACACTCGCACTTGCCACAGCACAGGCGCATCGGACACCGGTTGGTGCGTCGCTTGCCACTCGCCGTTGGCCTCGGTGAAGCGCAGACGCAAGGCGTCATGCTGCTCGATCAGTGCCAGCAGCGCCTGCTCCAGACGGTGCGGTTCCAGCGTAACGGTCGGCTCCAGCAGCAACGCCTGGTTCCAGTGTTGACGCTGAGGAATATCAGTATCAAAGAACCAGTGCTGAATCGGCGTCAGACGTGATTCACCGGCGACCAAACCTTGTTCGGCCGTCACCTGCTCGCCCCGACTCGCCACAGCGGCGAGAGTCTGCACGGTCTGATGCTGGAACAGGTCACGCGGGCTGAAATGAATGCCCTGCTGGCGCGCTCGGCTGACCACTTGAATCGACAGAATCGAGTCGCCGCCCAGTTCGAAGAAGTTGTCGTTGAGCCCGACCTGTTCGACGTTAAGTACTTCGCACCAGATCTGCGCCAGGGTTTGCTCGAGCTCGTTGCTCGGTGCCACATAATCCTGACGATTGAGCTCCGGGTCCGGCGCCGGCAAGGCGCGGCGGTCGAGTTTGCCGTTGGCGGTCAGCGGCATGCTAGCCAGCAGGATCAGGTGCGTCGGCACCATGTAATCCGGCAATTGCGTCTTGAGGTGCGACTTGAGGGCTTCGCGCAATTCGGCCTGTTTGGGTTCGCTTTGCTCTGCGATCTCGGTGACGAGGTAGGCAACCAGTTGCTTGCCGCTCGGCGCATCCACTGCCAGCACCACCGCTTCGCGGATCGAATCGTGATCGAGCAGGCGGGTTTCGATTTCGCCCAACTCAATACGAAAACCACGGATTTTTACCTGATGGTCGATCCGGCCCAGGTACTCGACCAGACCGTCGGCGCGCTGGCGCACCAGATCGCCGGTGCGGTACATGCGACCGCCATCGACGGCAAACGGATCAGCGACAAAACGCTCGGCTGTGATGCCCGGACGATCATGGTAAGCCTGCGCCAGACCGGCGCCGCCGACGAACAGTTCGCCGGTCGCACCTTGCGGCACCAGTGCCAGATCGGCGTCGAGGATGTACGCAACACGCGCACCGATCACGCTGCCGATCGGCACACTGCCGGCGCCCTCCTCCAACAAATCCGGGGCCAGACTGGCCAGTGGCATGACCACGGTTTCGGTCGGGCCGTAGGCGTTGAAGAACAGACTCGGTTTGAACGCTGCGCGAATCCGTTGCAGGTGTTCGCCGGTCAATGCTTCGCCGCCGGTGATGATCATCCGCACCGGGAGGACTTCGTTTTGCGTCGCCAGGAGTTGCGCCAACTGGCTGCCGTAGCTCGGGGTGAAACCCAGCACGTTGATGCGATGGGTGCGAATCAGCCCGCAGATTTCTTCGGCGTCCCACTGACCTTGCGCACGCAACACAACTTGCGCGCCACTCAGCAGCGGCACCAGCAGACGCTCGGTGGCGGCATCGAAGTTGATCGAATAGAAGTGCAGCTCGCAGTCGTCCGGGCGCATGCCGAAGCGTTCGATCACGGCTTGGCAGTGCATGGCGATTTCACCGTGGGAGACCACCACACCTTTCGGCTTTCCGGTCGAGCCCGAGGTGTAAATCAGGTAGGCCTGATGCTGCGGCAGGCTGATAAAGGGCAGCTCCGTGGCCGGGTAATCCGCCAGTGCCGCGCTGTCATCTTCCAGGCTCCAGCGCGCCACACTCGGCGGCAAATCGCCAAGCGCTTTGAACATCGCACGGTCGCTGAGCAGCAGACCGATGCGGCTGTCTTCGATCATATAGTGCAGACGGTCGAGCGGGTATTCCGGGTCAAGCGGCACATAGGCACCGCCAGCCTTGAGGATCGCCAGCAGGCCGATGACCATTTCCAGCGAACGTTCCAGCGCCAACCCCACGCGCACCTGCGGCCCGACGCCACGCTCACGCAGCGCCCAGGCCAGGCGATTGGCGCGGGCGTCGAGTTCGGCGTAACTCAGGGTATGGCCGGCGAAGGTCAGGGCCGGCGCGTCTTTGCGCACCAGGGCCTGCTCGGCGAACAGGTGATGGATGCACTGATCGAGACGATGCTCACCCGGCTCGATGCCAAGGCTGTCGAGCAGGTGCTGCTGCTCAGGTTTGTCGAGCAGCGGCAGTTCGCTCAGGCGCTGCTGCGGATCAGCGATCAGCGCTTCCAGCAGGTTGCGCCAATGTTTGGCCATGCGCGCGATGGTCGGTTCGTCGAACAGATCGGTGCTGTACGTGAGGCAGCACCCGAGGCGATGGTCGAGGTCGGTGACTTCCAGGTTGAGGTCGAACTTGGTCGCCCGCGCATCGTTGGCCAGGTACTCGACGGTCATGCCGGCGAGCATGCGGCTCTGCTGGAACTCCCAGCGCTGCACATTGCACATCACCTGGAACAGCGGGTTGTAAGCAGCGCTGCGCGGTGGCTGCAGAGCCTCGACCAGATGATCGAACGGCAGATCCTGATGGGACTGGCCTTCGATCACGGTGTGACGAACCTGCTCGAACAACTCGCCGACCGACATCTTGCCGTCGAGTTGGCAGCGCAACACCTGGGTGTTGAGGAACGCACCGATCAGCCCTTCGCTTTCCGGGCGGATGCGGTTGGCCACCGGCGCGCCGATACGCAGATCGTTCTGGCCGCTGTAGCGGTAAAGCAGCGTGGCGAGCGCGGCGGTCATGGTCATGAACAGGGTCAGACCGTTTTGCGCATTGAACGCACGGACGCGGGCGGCGAGATCGTCGCTCAGGTCGAAACGGAACAGTTCACCCTGATGGCTTTGCACCGGCGGACGCGGACGGTCGCCCGGCAGTTCCAGCAGCGGATGTTCGCGCCCCAGTTGCGCGGTCCAGTAGTCGAGCTGACGCTGACGTTCGCCGGACTCCAGCCAGTTACGCTGCCAGACGCTGTAGTCGAGGTACTGCACCGGCAGCGGTTCCAGCGGCGAATCACGGTCATCGACAAAGGCTTCGTACAGCGCGCTGAGTTCGCGGGCAAAGATGTCCATCGCCCAGCCTTCGGTGACGATGTGGTGCAGGGTCAGGACAAAGTAATGCTCATGTTCGGCGGTCTTGACCAGACAGGCACGCAGCAGCGGACCGGTTTCCAGATCGAACGGCTGGTGTGCTTCCTCGTCAGCCAGTTGCTGGACGTTTTGCTCACGGACATCAGACGCGAGTTTCGAAAAGTCCTTCCAGTCCATGCGCACGCCAGTCTCGGCATGCACGCGCTGACGAGCAACACCATCGACGCTCGGGAACGTGGTGCGCAGGGTTTCGTGACGCAGGATCAGCGCTTGCAACGCTGCCTCGAAACGCTCGACATGCAATACGCCGCGCAGGCGCGCCATGCCGCCAACGTTGTACGCCGGGCTGTCCGGTTCCATCTGCCAGAGGAACCACATGCGCTGTTGCGAATAGGACAACGGTACCGGTTGGCTGCGGTCGACTTTTTCAATTGGCGGCTGTTTGTTGGTGCGGCCGCTGGCCTGGATCAGACGGATCTGTTCAGCGAAATCACCGAGTTCGCTGTGTTCAAACAGCGCCCGTAACGGCAACTCGACGTCGCAGGCCTGACGGCTACGCGAGATGATTTGCGTGGCCAGCAGCGAGTGACCGCCGAGGGCAAAAAAATCGTCGCGCAGGCCAACTTGCGCCAGACCCAGCACTTCACGCCAGATCGCGGCGATCTGTTGCTCAAGTTCAGTGACCGGCTCGACGTGTTCGCGCACTTGCCATTGCGGCTCAGGCAAGGCACGACGGTCGAGTTTGCCGCTCGGGTTGAGGGGCATTTCGTCAAGGCGCATCAGTTGCGCCGGGACCATGTATTCCGGCAGTTCAGCGGCCAGAGCGGTTTTCAGGCGAGTGATCTGCGCGTCCTGATCTTCGCGGGCGTCGGTGGCGGTGAAGTAGCCGATCAGTTGTGCGCCAGCGGCGGTTTCGCGTACCAGCACCACGGCTTGGGCGACGCCGTTTTGAGCGAGCAAACGCGCTTCGATTTCTTCCGGTTCGACACGAAAGCCGCGCAGCTTGACCTGTTGATCGAGACGGCCGAGGTATTCGATGACGCCGTCGGTTGTCCAGCGTGCACGGTCGCCGGTACGGTACAGACGCGCGCCCTGCTCACCCAATGGATCGACAACGAAACGTTCGGCAGTCAGTGCCGGGCGGCCGAGGTAACCACGGGCCAGGCCGATGCCGCTGATGCACAGTTCACCGGGTACGCCGGCCGGCATGGGGTTGAGGTCGGCGTCGAGAATGCGGCACACCACGTTGCCCAGCGGTCGGCCAATCGGCGAGCGTTCGCCATCGGCCGTTGTGCAATGCCAGTGAGTGACGTTGATCGCGGTTTCGGTCGGGCCATATCGGTTGTGCAGTTGCACCGCTGGCAGTTGCGCCAGTACGCGGTTACGCAACTCCGCCGGCAAGGCTTCGCCGCCAGAGAAGACACGGCGCAGGCTGGTGCATTCAGCGCTGAGCGGCTCGTCGACGAATAACGAAAGCAGCGGCGGCACAAAATGCAGCGTGGTCACGCCGTATTGCTGAACAAGCTGAGCAATGCGATGCGGATCACGGTGTTCGCCCGGGCCGGCAATCAGCAGACGTGCACCGGTGATCAGCGGCCAGAAGCATTCCCACACCGACACGTCGAAACTGATCGGCGCCTTTTGCATCAGCACGTCGGTTTCGTTGAGGCGATAGGTGTTCTGCATCCATTGCAGACGTTCGGCCAGTGCCGCGTGCGTGTTGCCGACGCCTTTCGGCTGGCCAGTGGAGCCGGAGGTGTAAATCACATAGGCGAGGTTGTCGCCGTGCAGGTGCAAAACCGGTGCCTGGCTCGGCCAGTTTTCCAGGTGCAACGCGTCCATGGCGATAACGCTGACGCCTTCGCTGGCCGGCAAGCGGTCAAGCAATTCGGTCTGGGTCAACAGCAGTTCGACGCCGCTGTCGCTGAGCATGTAGGCCAGGCGATCAGCCGGATAATCAGGGTCCAGCGGCACGTAGGCGCCGCCGGCCTTGATGATTGCCAGCAGGCCAATCAGCAGCTGCGGCGAACGCTCGGCAGCGATGGCCACGCAGACATCCGGGCCGACGCCTTTGTCGCGCAGGTAATGCGCCAGGCGGTTGGCTTGCGTGTGCAGTTCGGCGAAATCGAGACTGCCGCCGTCCCAGACCAGCGCGGTGCGTTCCGGGGTCAGGCGCACTTGTTCATTGAGCAGCTCTGGCAGCCATTGTTGCGCCGGGGCGCACGGGGCGATGCTCCAGTCTTTTTGCTGATCGTGTTCAGTGGCGGTCAGCAGTTGCAGATCGCCGATGGCGTGTTGCGGATGCTCACAGACGTCGCGCAACAGATTGCTGAAGTGTTCGGCCAGACGCTCGATCGTCTGCGCATCGAACAGTTCGTTGGCGTAGTCGAAGGACAGCGTCAGGCGCCCGTTACGGTCTTCCTCGCTGTGCAGTTGCAGGTCGAACTTGGCCTCGCGGCTGTGCCACGGCAATTCTTCGGCGAGCAGGCCCGGCAGGCGCTTGAGCGCACTCAGGTCGCGCTGCTGATGGTTGAACATGACTTGGAACAGACCTTGCTCGCGGGCCTGCGGGAAAGCTTCGAGCAGTTGTTCGAATGGCAGATCCTGATTCGCTTGTGCGCCGAGTGCAGCCTGACGGGTTTGCGCCAGCAACTCGATAAAGGACAGCCGCGAATCGACGTCAGCGCGCAGCACTTGGGTGTTGATGAAGAAGCCGATGAGGCCTTGGGTTTCCAGGCGCGGACGGTTGGCATTGGGCACACCGATGCGGATATCACGCTGCCCACTGTAGCGATGCAGCAGGCTCTGGAACGCCGATAGCAAGAGCATGAACGGCGTGGCATCGTTCGCTTGGGCAGTCTGTCGGATCGCTTGGCTGAGGCTGACGCCCAAGCGCACGCTGTGTCGTGCCGCGCTGTGAACCTGCAAGGCGGAACGCGGATGATCGGTGGCCAGTTCCAGCGTCGGATGCTCATTCCCCAATTGCGCTTTCCAATACGCCAGTTGCCGCTCGCCCTCGCCTTGCGCCAGCCATTGGCGCTGCCAGCTGCCGTAGTCGGCGTATTGAGTTGGCAACGGTGCGAGTTCGGCACGTTGCCCTTGGGAATCGGCGGCGTACAGACGCGAGAACTCATCGATCAACACGTTCAGCGACCAGCCGTCAGCGATGATGTGATGCAGCGTCACCAGCAGTTGGTGATCTTCATCGTCGAGGCGGATCAGCGTCACCCACAGCAGTGGGCCTTTT
Organism: Pseudomonas sp. LBUM1652; assembly: GCF_059716105.1. NCBI lineage: Bacteria > Pseudomonadati > Pseudomonadota > Gammaproteobacteria > Pseudomonadales > Pseudomonadaceae > Pseudomonas > Pseudomonas sp. LBUM1652. The sequence goes on from NZ_CP166804.1 coordinate 4,382,887, forward strand.
TCCAGATCGAACTGGGTACGCGCTTCGTCCTCACGGATCTGCCGGGCACGGGCCTCACGCTCATGGGCTGGCAGGTCGCTGATGTCGATCAGTTGCAGATTGAATTCAGCTGTCGCGTCGACCTGTTGCAGCGCCACACCGTCGCGTTCGAAGAAGCGTGTACGCAGGGATTCGTGGCGGTCGATCAGTTGCTGGAAACTGGCGCGCAAAGCGTCTTCGTCCAGTTCACCGCGCAAGCGCAGGCCGCCGGGAATGTTGTAGGCGCTGCTTTGCGGATCGAGCTGCCAGGTGATCCACAGACGGTTTTGTGCCAGCGATTGAGGCATCGGCTCACTGCGCGACAGGGCAGTGATTTCGCCCTGAGCGCTGCCGCCGTCCTGTTGCTGTTGCGCCACCGCAGCGGCGAACGCGGACAGGGTCGGGGCTTCGAAGAGCAGGCGCAGATTCAGTTCAAGACCCAGTTCCTCGCGGACGCGGGCGATCACTTGCGTGGCGGCGATCGAGTTGCCGCCGAGCAGGAAGAAGTGATCGTCGGCGTTGACCTGTTTGACGTTCAGCTGTTCGGCCCAGATTTTGCCGATCAGGGTTTCGAGTTCAGAGGCTGATGCCGTCGCATCCCGGGTTTCGGAAGTGGTCGAAGGGAACACTGCGTAGCTGTCGAGGCTGCCGTCGGCCAGACGATTGCGGCAGGCCGAACGTTGCAGTTTGCCGCTGGAAGTCTTTGGCAGCGCGCCCGGATTGAGCAGCACCACCACACTCGGAGCTTCTTGATATGCCTCGGCCACCGCTTGGCGGATGGCTTTGATCAATGCGTCCGGCGGCAGGATTTTCTGCACGCTGCGGCTGATTTCCGCGGCGATACCGATCCCCTCCTCGCCGTCCTGAGTAACCGCAAACGCGGCGACACGGCCCTTGCGCACCACCTCCACTTCGTTTTCGACAGTCTTCTCGATGTCCTGCGGATACAGGTTGTGGCCGCGCACGATCAGCATGTCCTTCAAACGACCGGTGATGAACAGCTCTCCCTCGCGGATAAAACCCAGATCCCCCGTGCGCAGCCAGGTACGGCCGGCGTGCTGGACGAAGGTCTTGGCGCTGGCCTCGGGGTTGCGCCAGTAACCATGAGCGATGCTCGGCCCGGCAGCCCAGACTTCGCCAACGGCGTTGTCGACGAGTTCTTGCAGACTGGTCGGCTCGACGATCAGCACCGCGTGCTCCGGCTGGCTGATGCCGCAGCTCATGATCGGGCTGCCATCGCCAGGCTCGGCGCGGTTTTGCGCCAGCGCCTGATCGTCCACGCGCAGCGCGGGAATACCGGTGCCACGCGGGCTGCCGGCAACGAACAGCGTCGCTTCGGCCAGACCGTAGGAGGCCATGAAACTGTCTTCGCTGAAACCGCAGGTCACGAACTTCTCGGCGAAGCGCTCAAGGGTGTCGAGACGGATCGGCTCAGAGCCGGAATAGGCCACACGCCAACGGCTCAGGTCGAGACGCTCCAGCGCCGATTCACTGACCCGCTCGCTGCACAAACGGTAGGCGAAATCCGGCCCGCCGCTGATGGTGCCGCCGTATTGGCTGATCGCCTCAAGCCAGCGCAATGGCCGACCAAGAAAGTACGCCGGCGACATCAGGATGCACGGTACGCCGCTGAAAATCGGTTGCAGTAATCCGCCGATCAAACCCATGTCGTGGTACAGCGGCAGCCAACTGACGATGACGTCGTCCGGGTTCACATCGATGCCGAAACCGTGACGGATCAGCAACTCGTTGGCGACCAGGTTGCCATGGCTGACCTGCACGCCTTTGGGCAATGCAGTAGAGCCAGAGGTGTATTGCAGAAAGGCGATGTGGTCTGCCGGCAGATCGGGTTCGACCCAACGATCAGCCAATGCGCTGTCGAGGGTATCGACGCACAACAGCGGCGGCGCACCTTCGATCTGTTGCAGCGCTTCACGCAGGTCGGCACTGGTCAGCAGCAGGCGCGGTTCGGCGTCGGCGATGATCGACAGCAGACGCTCCTGGTGATGACGGCGGGCGGACTCCGGCGGATAGGCCGGCACCGCGATCACGCCCGCATACAGGCAACCGAAGAATGCCGCGACGTAATCCGGACCGCTGGGAAACAACAGCACCGCGCGATCACCGAACTCGGCCTCGGCCCGCAACGCGGCAGCAATGGTGCGCGCGCGCTGATCCAGTTCGCGATAGCTGAGCACCACAGCCTGCTCTTCGTTTTCAGCGAGAAAACGCAAGGCCAGTCGATCCGGCGTCAGGGTCGCGCGGCGCTTGAGGGCTTGGACCAGGGTGCTGGGGAGTTCGAACGCGTCGGTCATGAGGTTTCCTGCCTGAATTCGGCTTGCTAGTGGAATCGGGTTGCTGCGTCACGCCCTTCGAGGGCATGCAGGACGCGGTCTACGCCGACCGCGCAAGGCATGGGAATGCTGTCTGGCCGGGACTCTTTATCCGGAACCATTCACCAATGAGAACGGATGACGTCTTGAAATAATTAGTCGGCAGGCTGGATCGTCAATGGGGCCGGGGTGCGGAGGCGTGTCGCAGTTCTCAGATCGCAATAATTCAGAGCATTACTTCTCTTTCTCATTTGACAATCATTATCATTCAACATAATTTGTCGCTCGATGTGTAGGGCGCCCCTCCTCTCCCCGGCGTCCCACGAACCAATTGGCAGCAAGGTGATTTCCATGACGGAACAAGTATCCACAAGCAGGTGCGATTCACCGCTACTCCAGGCTTTTGTCGACAACCGACTGATTCTGGTCAAAATTGCAGCGCGCATTACTGGCTGCCGCTCGCGTGCCGAGGATGTCGTGCAGGATGCGTTTTTCCGACTGCAATCAGCACCACCGATCACGTCGTCGATCAAGGCTCAACTGAGTTATCTGTTCCAGATCGTGCGCAACCTCGCCATCGATCACTACCGCAAACAGGCGCTGGAGCAGAAGTATTCCGGCCCTGAAGAGGAAGGGCTGAACGTGGTCATTCAAGGTGCTTCGCCGGAAACCTCGCACATCAACTTCTCGACCCTGGAAAACATTGCCGATGCGCTGACCGAGCTGCCCAGCCGCACTCGCTATGCATTCGAGATGTACCGCCTGCACGGCGTGCCGCAAAAGGACATCGCCAAGGAACTCGGCGTCTCGCCGACCCTGGTCAACTTCATGATTCGTGATGCTCTGGTGCACTGCCGCAAGGTGTCGGGCAGTCGTCGGGATGCGGTGGCTGTGGGTCGTCGCTGAAACCGAGTTGTCCGCACAAAAAAGATCGCAGCCTTCGGCAACTTCTACAGGGTTAACGCGATACCCGTGCAGGAGTTGCCGAAGGCTGCGATCTTTTGCTTCAAGCCAACTTACAGCGATCAAAAAACCGCTCACGCCCCAGGATCATCAGCGCCGCGCGCTTGTGCGGGAAGTCGAACTCTTTCTCGCAATGGAAGCACTGATTCTGCATGTGGCCGATCATCTTCGCGTTGTCGGCACGCGGCTCGGCAACCACGCGCTGCGTGCGCGGGTCATCCAGAAACAGGTAGTGCACCAGCGCCGATAACCAACTCGCTACTTTGTGCGGACCGCGGTGATCCTCCTCCCCTACCAGCATGTGAATGCCACGGTCGTAGTTGTCGGCTTCGTAGAACGGTGCGATGCGATCTTCCTTGGCCCAATAGGCTTCGAAATAGGCAAACGGCTGATCATCGAAACAGCCGATCAAGGTCAGCGAATGCGGATCGGCGTCGAGTTTGCTCAGGTACTCGCGATGCTTTTCAATGCTGCCCTCTTCCTGCCAGAAACTGGCCACCCGCGGACTGTTCTGCCAGCGATTGAAACGCGGCAGATCCTCTTCGATCTCTACCGTACGCAGGGAAATCCATGCGCCAAGACGAGCATCAAAACGCCGATAGACTTCACCCCGCGGCTTCACCGGCCGCTGTGGATGACGCTTGCCACCGCTGATGACCATTTGCTGCGGATAGCTGCCAGTGAGCGACGCGCCGAGCCAAGGTTGCGGCAGTTGCCAGAACAGCGTGCGCTCGCAGCAATACTCACCGGCTACATCGGTCTTTACCAACAAACCGCTGAGCAAGGCCTCGGTCGGTGGCTGATCGAGTTGCCAGGTCAATTGCTGGCACTCCGGGTCCCGCGCAAACAGCCAGTAACAGGCAGCCCACAGCGCCTGGCCAGGCGGCAGGGCAAAACGCTCATCGATCTGGATCGGCCCTTTGGCCTCACGATCCAGTCGCAGGCGAATCAATGGTTGCCCATCCAGGCTCAGGCTCAGACGGCTTTCGGTTGCATCGGCTACCAATTGGCTGCCCGAAGGCAAGGCCAGGGCAGTCAGGTCATTCAGATTGGACATGGGTCGGGCTCACGATAATCGTCGACAGTTCAACGATGGGACGTGAGCCGAGCGGAGAAATTTAGGCTTGGGCAGCAATCAGTGCTTCAGTGATGGGGCACCGGCACTACCGCAATCCGGTACGGATCGAAGATTTTCAGCATCTCACCGTTGTCGCGCAAACCTTTCAGCAGTTTGCCGAACGCATCACCGGTTATTGGTGCGGTTGGACGAAGAATTGCGTAGTGGTGGTAGACCTGATCGATGCGCTGCGACACCAGCAACTCATCGCGCACCTTTTCGTTGCGCAGCAGGTAATCACTCAGATAGGAGCGGGTCACCAGCGCGATATCCGCGCGCCCGCGCAGCACCATCAACAGGTTGCTGTCGTGGGAATAGGTCAGTGTGGCCTTGAAGTTATGGGCAAGGAATTTTGGATCAGCATTGAAGTTGGCGAACTCGTAGTGATAACCACTGAACAAGGCCAGACGCTTGCCGGTGAGATCGGCAAAATAGCTCTCCTTGCGCCCTTCTTCCCGTTGTGCGACGAAAATTTCGGCGTCCTCCAGCCCCATATCGACGTCGGTGTGGGGAATCTCCTTCCAGCCCCACTCCGGGTTTTCGAAGATCGCCATATCGATCCGGCCCTGCTTGAAATCACCGAAACGCCGGGGAATCGAAGTCGGTACCAGCACGAACTGATAGTCGCTTTGCAGGCGATTCAACGCCTCGACCAATTGTGGCAAGAGACCGGTGTCGGCGCCGTTTTCCGGGCGAACGGTGTAGGGCGGAAAATGCGCCGCGCCCACCCGCACCAATTGCGCCGCCTGTGTGGGCATTACCCATATTGCAGCCAGCGCTGCGAGCAAAAACCCCGCGGCCGTCCGAATTGGCGAAGACTTCAAAACACCCCACTCCCCGAAAAAGTACCGATCAATGCATTCAAGCTAGGCGGTTTCGCCCAGTTAGCCAGTTTCCCGACCCGATAGAAAGTGCTTCAACGCTCTTCAAGAACCAGAATCAGCGCCTCATCGGCCAACTGATCCAGGCTCAAACTGCCGCCGGCACGGAACCAAGTGGTGGTCCAGGACAATGCACCAGTGAGGAAACGTCGGGTAATAAAGACGTCGCCGCGAATAAATCCGGCGTCCTTGGCCTCGCCCAGCACTTGCAGCCAGATGTCTTCATAAACATCGCGCAACGCGAGAACTTTGGCCTGGCCCTCTTCGGACAACGAGCGCCATTCGTAGACCAGCACCGCCATGGCTTCGCCGCTGCCGCCCATGATCGACTGCAATTCGCAGCGAATCAGCGCCAACACCCGCTCGCGGACATTGCTGGCGTCGGCGAGCGCTGCGCGCATCAAGGCAGTGTTGTAACGGATGGTTTCTTCCATCACCGCGCGCAGGATTTCATCCTTGCTTTTGAAGTGATGAAAAATGCTCCCCGACTGAATGCCCACCGCGCCGGCCAGATCGCGCACGGTGGTGCGCTCATAGCCTTTGTTGCGGAACAGGTGAGCCGCCACTTGCAGCAATTTGCCACGGGCGCTGTCCGGGTCGGTCAACTGGCCGCCGTCGACCAGTTCGCGCATGACCCTCAGGGCTTTTTGCTCGTCCACCCGTTCTCTCCTACAGTCGATCAGTCTGTTGCCCCCTGAAACCGCAGGGTTGCGCGCAATTTAAGCCGCCGACGGCGACCAAGCAAGCGCTTGGGTAGAAGATAGTTTCAGTTGTTTACAAACCAAGCGCTTGCTTGGTAGCCTCCAGACACTTCTGTCGCAGGTTCCTGAGTCGGAGACAAAAATGCCCACAACCGTTCGCATCGGATGCGCCAGTGCCTTCTGGGGTGACACGTCAACCGCCGCCGCGCAGCTTGTGGCGGGAGGATGCCTGGATTACCTGGTGTTCGATTACCTGGCCGAAATCACCATGTCGATCATGGCCGGCGCACGCATGAAAGACCCGCAGGCCGGGTTCGCCGGTGACTTCGTCGACGTGCTGACGCCGCTGCTGCCACAGTTGGCCGAGCAGAAAATCCGCGTCATCAGCAATGCTGGCGGGGTCAATCCTCAGGCTTGCGCTACGGCGCTGCAAGCGGCGTGCGACAAGGCCGGCGTCGAACTGAAAATCGCCGTCCTGCTGGGCGATGACTTGCAACCGCAATTCAAACAACTCACCGGCATCAGCGAAATGTTCACCGGCGCCCCTCTGCCACCGATGTGCGTATCGACCAACGCCTACCTCGGTGCCCCTGGCATCGTCGAAGCCCTGCGACTGGGCGCCGATATCGTCATTACCGGCCGGGTAGTCGACAGCGCCGTGGTCAGCGCAGCGCTGGTACATGAATTCGGCTGGTCGTGGCACGACTACGACAAACTCGCCCAGGCCGCGCTGGCCGGACACATCATCGAATGCGGCGCGCAATGCACCGGCGGCAACTTCACCGACTGGCGCGACGTGCCGGATTACGAGCACATCGGTTTCCCGATCGTAGAAGTCAGCGCCGACAGCCAATTCATCGTAAGCAAACCCGAAGGCTCCGGCGGACTGGTCACGCCGCTGACCGTTGGCGAGCAGATGCTTTATGAAATCGGTGATCCGCAGGCCTATCTGTTGCCAGATGTGGTCTGCGATTTCAGTCAGGTCAAACTTCAGCAACAAGGTAAAAACGCAGTGCATGTGCACGGCGCCAAAGGTCTGCCTGCCAGCGACAAATACAAAGTCAGCGCCACCTGGCCGGACGGCTTCCGCTGCACCGCCAGTTGCCTGATCGCCGGCATCGACGCGGTGGAAAAAGCACAACGCGTCAGCCAGGCGATCATCGACAAGACCGCCGAGATGTTCAGTCAACGAGGCTGGGTGCCTTATAGCGAAACCAACATTGAACTTCTGGGCAGCGAAGCCACTTACGGCCCCCACGGCCAGCGGCGCGACAGCCGCGAAGTGGTGATAAAAATTGCGGTGCGCCATCCGCACAAACAGGCGCTGATTGTGTTCTCCCGGGAAATCGCCCAGGCCGCGACCGGCATGGCGCCGGGGCTGACCGGCATCGTCGGCGGACGGCCGACGGTCTATCCGGTGATCCGCCTGTTTTCGTTCCTGATCGACAAAAGTGCCTGCGCGCTGCACGTCGAAATGGCCGGTGAAAAACACCCATGCGCCCTGCCCTCACTGACCGCACTCGACAGCCACGATCTGCCAATCGCCGATCAACCCCCCAAACCTCAAGGCCGCGCCGACGCCAGTGTTGCGCTGGTGAAACTGGCCGTGGCGCGTTCCGGTGACAAGGGCAACCACAGCAACATTGGCGTCCTGCCACGCCGGCCCGAATACCTGCCGTGGATCGCCGAAGCGTTGACCCCGGCGGTCATCGTCGACTGGATGAGCCATGTCCTCGACCCGATTCACGGTCGGGTCGAACGCTGGTATTTGCCCGGTACCCACAGCCTGAATTTTCTCCTGGAAAACGCCCTCGGCGGCGGTGGCGTGGCCAGTCTGCGCATCGATCCGCAAGGCAAAGCCTTCGCCCAGCAACTGTTGGAAATCCAGATCCCGGTGCCACAGAGCATCGCCGAGCAGTTCGACTAGAGGATTGTTTGCATGGCTTACGCGTCGATTTTCACAGCCGATCTGTTCAGCGGCCAAACCATCATCGTCACCGGTGGCGGCAGCGGCATCGGTCGCTGCACCGCTCATGAGCTCGCAGCCCTCGGCGCCAATGTGCTGCTGGTCGGGCGCAAGCCGGAAAAGCTGCAAAAGGTTGCTGCCGAGATCGCCGAGGACGGTGGTCGCGCGCACTGGAAAGCGTGCGATATCCGCGATGAAGAAGCCGTCAAACTGCTGGTCACCGAGTTGATCTCAGAACATGGGCCGATCCACGGACTGGTCAACAACGCCGGTGGCCAATACCCGTCGCCGCTGGCTTCTATCAATCAGAAAGGTTTCGAAACCGTGCTGCGCACCAATCTGGTCGGCGGTTTCCTGATGGCGCGGGAAGTGTTCAACCAGTCGATGAGCAAGCACGGCGGCAATATCGTCAACATGCTCGCCGACATGTGGGGCGGCATGCCCGGCATGGGCCATTCCGGCGCGGCACGGTCGGGCATGGACAATTTCACCAAGACCGCAGCGTTCGAGTGGGGTTATGCCGGGGTGCGAGTCAACGCGGTTGCGCCGGGCTGGATTGCGTCCAGCGGCATGGACACCTACGAAGGCGCGTTCAAAGCGGTGATCCCGACCCTGCGCGAACACGTGCCGCTCAAACGCATCGGCACCGAGTCGGAAGTCAGCGCGGCGATTGTGTTTCTGCTCAGCCCGGCGGCAGCATTCATCAGTGGCAGCACGCTGAAAATCGACGGCGCCGCCAGTCTCGGCAGTCGGGCATGGCCGTTGCACAAGGCGACGCACAGCGAGTCGTACAACGGTTTCCACCGGGCGTACCTTCCGGACGTACTCAAGGACAAGGAGTAAGCCATGGCGCAGATCCAGTCCCAACTCGATCCGCACAGCGAAGCATTCGCCCGCAACCGTGCGGCGATGCTTACGGCCATCGAGCAAGTGCAACAACTCGAACAGAACTTGCTGAACAAGGCCGCTGAAGCCAAGGCGAAATTCGACAAGCGCGGGCAATTGCTGCCGCGCGAACGCCTGAACCTGCTGCTCGACCCCGGCGCGCCGTTCCTCGAACTGGCCAGCCTCGCCGGTTACAAACTGCACGATGACAAGGACGGCAGCGCGGCCGGTGGCGGGCTGATTGCCGGCATCGGTTACGTGTCGGGCATTCGCGCGATGGTGGTGGCGAACAACAGCGCGATCAAGGGCGGGACGATCTCGCCCAGCGGCCTGAAAAAATCCCTGCGCCTGCAACAGATCGCCCAGGAAAACAAACTACCGGTGATCACCCTGGCCGAAAGCGGCGGCGCCAATCTCAATTACGCGGCGGAAATTTTCGTCGAAGGCGCGCGCAGCTTTGCCAATCAGGCGCGCATGTCGGCGATGGGCTTGCCGCAGATCACCGTGGTTCACGGTTCGGCCACGGCGGGTGGCGCTTATCAACCGGGGCTGTCGGATTACGTGGTGGTAGTGCGCGGCAAAGCCAAGCTGTTTCTCGCCGGCCCTCCGCTGCTCAAAGCGGCGACCGGTGAAGTGGCCACCGATGAAGAACTGGGCGGCGCCGAGATGCACGCACAGGTCGCCGGCACTGCCGAATACCTGGCCGAGAACGATGCCGACGGTGTCCGTCAGGTTCGCGAAATCCTGCGCATGTTGCCGTGGAATGAACAACTGCCGTGGCTGCCGGAACCGCAGTACAAGGAGCCGCTCTACCCCATCGATGAACTGTTGGGGTTGATCCCGGACGATCCGAAGAAGCCCTATGACGTGCGCGAAATCATCGCGCGCATCGCCGATGAATCAGAGTTCCTCGAATTCAAGGGCGAGTTCGATCAGCAAACCATTTGCGGCCAGTTGAAAATCCAGGGCCGCGCCTGCGGCTTCATCGGCAACAACGGCCCGATCACCCCCAACGGCGCGAGCAAGGCTGCGCAGTTCATCCAGCTGTGCGACCAGAGCCAGACGCCGCTGCTGTTTTTCCACAACACTACCGGCTTCATGGTCGGTACCGAATCCGAGCAGCAAGGCGTTATCAAACACGGCTCGAAACTGATTCAAGCGGTGGCCAACGCACGGGTGCCTAAACTGACGATTGTCGTCGGCGGCTCCTACGGCGCCGGCAACTACGCGATGTGCGGACGCGGTCTCGATCCACGGTTCATCTTCGCCTGGCCCAACAGCCGTACGGCGGTGATGGGTGGCGCCCAGGCCGGCAAGGTGCTGCGCATCGTCACCGAAGCCAAACAGCTCAAGGACGGGCTGGTGCCCGATCCAAAAATGCTCGACATGCTCGAACAGGTCACCGCGCAGAAACTCGACAGCCAATCCACCGCGCTGTATGGCAGCGCCAACCTGTGGGACGACGGGCTGATCGATCCACGCGACACGCGCACCCTGCTCGGCTACCTGCTGGATATCTGTCACGAAGCGGACATTCGCGCACTACAACCCAACAGCTTCGGCGTCAGCCGGTTCTGACCGCCACGGATCTTACGGAGAACAATAAAAATGATCTTCACCCCGGAACACGAAGCGCTGCGCCGCACCGTCCGCCAGTTCGTCGACCATGAGATCAATCCGCACGTCGAGGAATGGGAAAAGGCCGGACGCTTTCCGATCCACGAGATTTTCCGCAAGGCTGGCGAACTCGGTTTGCTAGGGATTTCCAAACCGGAAAAATTCGGCGGCATGGGCCTCGATTACAGCTATTCGATTGTCGCGGCCGAAGAGTTCGGCACCATTCACTGCGGCGGCATTCCGATGTCGATCGGCGTGCAGACCGACATGTGTACCCCGGCGCTGGCGCGCTTCGGCTCCGATGAACTGCGCGAAGAATTCCTCCGTCCGGCGATCACCGGCGAGCAGGTCGGCTGCATCGGAGTTTCCGAAGTCGGTGCCGGCTCTGACGTTGCCGGGCTCAAGACCACCGCGCGCAAGGATGGCGACGACTACGTGATCAACGGCAGCAAAATGTGGATCACCAACTCGCCGAGAGCCGATTTCATCTGCCTGCTGGCCAACACTTCGGACGACAAGCCGCACATCAACAAGTCACTGATCATGGTGCCGATGAACACGCCCGGGATCAGCCTCAGTTCGCATCTGGACAAGCTCGGCATGCGCAGTTCGGAAACCGCCCAAGTGTTTTTCGACGACGTGCGCGTGCCGCAGCGCAATCGCATCGGTCACGAAGGCGCAGGCTTCATGATGCAGATGCTGCAGTTTCAGGAGGAACGTCTGTTCGGTGCGGCGAACATGATCAAGGGCCTGGAATACTGCATCGACAGCACCATTGAGTATTGCAAGGAGCGCAAGACCTTCGGCAGTGCACTGATCGACAATCAGGTGATCCACTTCCGCCTCGCCGAACTGCAGACCGAAATCGAATGCCTGCGAGCGCTGGTCTATCAGGCCACCGAGCAGTACATCAAAGGCCAGGACGTCACCCGCCTCGCTTCGATGGCCAAGCTGAAGGCCGGGCGCCTTGGTCGCGAAGTCAGCGACAGTTGCCTGCAATATTGGGGCGGCATGGGTTTCATGTGGGACAACCCGGTGGCCCGCGCCTATCGCGATGTGCGACTGGTGTCCATTGGCGGCGGCGCCGACGAAATCATGCTGGGGATCATCTGCAAACTGATGGGTATTTTGCCGGGGAAAAAGAAATGAGCACCCTACCCGCTTGCCAGACGCTGCTGCTGGAGCTGCACGGCGGCGTACTCCACATCACCCTCAATCGCCCGGACAGCCGCAATGCGATGAGCCTGCAGATGGTCACCGAATTGCGCGCCGTGTTGGCGGCCGTTCACGATGACCGGACTGTTCGGGCCCTGGTGCTCAGCGGCAGCGGCGGACATTTCTGCGCTGGCGGCGACATCAAGGACATGGCCAGTGCCCGCGCCCAGGGAGCCGACGCTTACCGTGATTTGAACCGGACGTTCGGCGCGCTGCTCGAAGAAGCTCAGCACGCGCGGCAAGTGCTGATCTGCGTATTGCAAGGCGCGGTCATGGGCGGCGGATTCGGTCTTGCCTGCGTAAGCGACATCGCAATTGCCGACCACAAAGCGCAGTTCGGCTTACCGGAAACCAGTCTCGGCCTGTTACCGGCGCAGATCGCCCCGTTTGTGGTGCAACGCATCGGCCTGACTGAAACCAGACGCCTGGCCCTAACCGCTGCGCGTTTCGACGGCCATCAGGCTCGGCGGTTGGGGCTGGTGCATTTTGTCGAGCAGGATGCGCAAGCGTTGGCCGAGCGGTTGGATGAGGTGCTGCAACATGTTTTGTGCTGTGCACCAGAGGCGAATGCCATGACCAAACAACTGCTGCTGGCCAGTGCCGGGCAGCCATCAAGTGAGCTGCTGGATGAGGCGGCGCAGTGGTTCAGCGAAGCGGTGACGGGTGCCGAGGGAATCGAAGGAACCATGGCGTTCATGCAAAAACGCAAACCCGGGTGGGCCACCTGACCCTGTGGGAGCGGGCTTGCCCGCGAAGAGGCCAGCACATACACCGCAACTTTCGAGGGAACAGCCCATGCCCGCCATCCACAAAATCGTGATCGCCAACCGCGGTGAAATCGCCTGCCGTATCCAGCGCACCGCCCAAGCCCTCGGCTATCGCACCGTCGCCGTCTACAGCGATGCCGACGCCGATGCACTGCACGTGCAAATGGCCGATCAAGCCGTGCACATCGGCCCGGCGCCGGTGCAGCAGTCGTATCTGAACATCCCCGCCATCCTCGACGCGGCTCGCCGCAGCGGGGCCGATGCAATCCACCCCGGCTACGGTTTCCTCTCGGAAAACGCCGAATTCGCCCGAACCTGCGAACAGGCCGGGCTGACCTTCATCGGCCCGAGCGCCGACGCCATCGAATTGATGGGCAGCAAGCGCCTGTCGAAACTCGCCATGCTCGATGCCGGCGTACCGTGCATTGCCGGTTATCAAGGTGCAGAACAGGACGACGCAACGTTGCTGCGCGAAGCCGAACGCATCGGATACCCGCTGATGATCAAGGCAAGCGCCGGCGGCGGCGGGCGCGGTATGCGTCTTGTGCACAACGCTGACGAGCTGCCTGCACAACTGCGTACCGCCCGCTCTGAAGCCCTCAATGGATTTGGCAATGACGAATTGATCCTCGAACAAGCACTGATCGAACCGCGACATGTCGAGGTGCAACTGTTTGGCGATCACCACGGCCACCTGGTCTACCTTGGCGAACGCGACTGCTCGATCCAGCGGCGCCATCAAAAAGTCATTGAAGAAGCGCCCTGCCCGGTCATGACCGCCGAGTTGCGCCAGGCCATGGGTGAAGCGGCGCTCAAGGCTGGGCGCGCGGTGAATTACGTCGGCGCTGGCACCGTGGAGTTCCTGCTCGACGCGCGCGGGCAGTTCTACTTTCTGGAGATGAACACCCGCTTGCAAGTGGAACATCCGGTGACTGAATTGATCACGGGGCTGGATCTGGTCGCCTGGCAATTATCGGTCGCCGAGGGGCAGCCGCTGCCGTTGACCCAGGAGCAAGTGCAACTCCATGGTCATGCGATGGAAGTACGGCTGTACGCCGAAGATCCGACGCAAGATTTTCTCCCGCAAACCGGCCGCATCGAAGCATGGGAACCGGCGCTTGAGCACGGCGCACGAATCGATCACGGACTGTTCGAAGGGCAATCGGTCAGCCCGTTCTATGACCCGATGCTCGGCAAACTGATCGCTCACGGCGCTACCCGTGAAGAGGCGCGGCGCAAACTGCTGCGCGCGGTGCAGGATAGTGTCCTGCTGGGCGTACAAAGCAATCAGCGATTACTCGACAACCTGCTGCAACATCCGCAGTTCATCAGTGGCGAATTCAGTACCGGATTCATTCCTCGGCACTTCAGCGATCACCCAAGCCTGCACCCGTACACACCGAGTGCCGAAGAACTGGCCATTGCCGCTGTGCTGTTTTACCAGGCGTCCGCTCGACAGCACCGAGCGCCCTTGAGCCATTGGCGCAACAACGCCAATGTACCGCTGCACTATCGGCTTGGCCTCGATGAGCAGAACTGGACCGTGCAACTGCTCAAGCTCGCGGGAGAGGTGATTGAGGTGCAAACCGCGGAACGCTCCCTTGAACTGAAACTGATTAATCACAGCGAAAAATCGGTCACGCTGGAAATCGACGGCCTGCGCCAACGTCACGCCTATCGCCTCGATGTCGGGCAACTCTGGCTGTTCACCCATCCCGGCAGCCTGCGCCTGGAGGATCGAACTCATGCCGTGATCGGCAGTCAGACCAGCGTCAGCTCCGGCACCTTGAAGGCGCCGATGGATGGCGCCATCGTCGACGTACTGGTCAGCGAAGGCAGCGCGGTCAGCAAGGGTCAATTGCTGGTGGTGCTGGAGGCAATGAAAATGGAGCACCCGCTCAAGGCCGGCATCGACGGCGTGCTCAAGCGGGTGCAGGTCAAGGTCGGCGATCAGGTAAAAAATCGTCAGGTTCTGTTGCAAGTAGAGTGAGTCGCCAGGCGCAAACGCAGGGTTTGACTACGCTCTGATCTATCAGGACGCGGAAATCAGGAACCCTGCGATGCCCCATTGGCTGGTCATTGATCTGGAAGCCACCACCGACGAGGGTGGCTGGCCGGTTACGGAAATGGAAATCATCGAAATCGGCGCCACGCTGGTCGATCGTGCGGGACGCGAACAGGATCACTTTCAGCGTTTCGTCAAACCCACACGTCGGCCATTGCTGACGCCGTTTTGTCGTGAACTCACGCACATCACCCAGGCCAATATCGACACGGCGCAGCCTTTGACGGAGGTCTGGCCAGCGTTCGAGCGCTGGCTTGGTCAGCATCAGACACGTCTTGAAGGCTGGGCGAGTTGGGGCGATTACGACCGCAAACAGTTATTGCAGGAATGGCAGCGGCTACAACTTGACAGCGCCTTGAGCCGGGTGCCGCATATGAACCTCAAGCAACGCTTCGCCAAGGCCCGGCGCCTGGAACGGCCATTGGGGCTCAACGGCGCGCTGCAACTGGCCGGCATGCAGTTCAGCGGTCAGCAACATCGGGCGCTGGAGGATGCGCGCAATACCGCACGCTTGCTGCCGCTGGTTCTGCCGCTTTAGGGGCGTGACGGCGTTAATGGCCTTGTGCATACTGGCCGCCCCACTTTTTAGCCCTTTTCGAGGAATCGCCCATGTTTAAAGTCAACGAGTACTTCGACGGTACCGTCAAGTCGATCGCCTTTGGCACCGCTGAAGGTCCGGCGACCATCGGCGTCATGGCTCCGGGCGAATACGAATTCGGCACGGCCCAGCGTGAAATCATGCACGTTGTTTCCGGCGCACTGAGCGTCAAATTGCCCGACAGCAACGATTGGGAAACCTTCGCCGCCGGCAGCCAGTTCAACGTACCGGCCAACAGCAAGTTCCAGCTGAAAGTCGCAGTCGACACCGCTTACCTGTGCGAATACCGCGGCTGAGTCCACGGCTTTCCCCCGGCGTAATAAAAATGCCCGTGTCCAAAGACACGGGCATTTTTCATTTCAGGGTTGGGTTACTCGAGAATTTCCACCGGCATCCCGACCTCAAGACGACCATTGCTGTCATTCACCAGATTCTGCCCGAACATCGCGCCATCGGCCTGCGCGCGAGTCTTTTGCAGCGTCGCCAGCGGTTCGCGATCAGCGCTGCGCTCGCCCGTTTGCGGGTCGATGGTGGTGAGGATGCAGCGTGAGCACGACTTGACTACGCGGAACTCGACATCGCCAATACGAACACGCTTCCAACTGTCTTCGGCATACGCGTCGCTGCCTTCAATGACCAGATTCGGCCGGAAACGCAGCATTTCCAGCGGCCGTCCGACCTGTTGCGCCAGGTGCTGCAGCGACGCTTCACCGATCAGCAACAACGGAAAACCATCGGCGAATGCGACCTGATCGTCCTCCTTGCCATAACCAGCCTGCGTCGTACGCGCACGATCCACAGGCACCTGCACCAGACGGGTCGGCTTACCGATGAAATCACTGGCCCACTTCGCTGCGTCATCGCCAGCGTCCGGCACCCGCAAGGTGTCACGCCAAATGGTCACACCACGCAGTTCGGCACCGCTGTCCGGCACGGCGATTTCAATCGACGCATGCGAAGGTGCGCTGAGCGTCAGTCCGCCGTGGGCATTCCACAGTGCCGACAACTGGCTCATCTTCGCTTCTGCGCGCTGAGTCAGGAAACGCCCGCTGGCTTCGTCCACCAGCATCCAGCGTCGATCACCCTCAAGCCCCAGCTTGTCCAGGCTGATCCCTTGCAGAACCTCGCCTTTGCCGGATTTCAACGGGTAACGATAAAGCGCGCTCAGACGCAGCATGGCCAGCTCCCTGATGGGTAAAAAACGCCACCCTATACGAGCTTCATCAACGAATCAAAGGCTGACATGAAGTCAGCCTTTGAGCAGGGCTATCAGGCCAGCACTTCATCGAGCATCAGACGCTGGCGAACCACATCGACCAGTTTGTCCGGCTGGAACTTGGAGAGGAAATTATCGCAGCCGACCTTCTTCACCATTGAGTCGTTGAAACTGCCTGACAGCGAGGTGTGCAACACCACGTACAGCCCACGCAGGCGTGGATCGTTGCGGATTTCGGTGGTCAGGCGATAGCCGTCCATCTCCGGCATTTCCGCGTCGGTGAACACCATCAGCAGTTTGTCGGTCATGTTCACGCCGGTGTCGGCCCAGGCCTTGAGCATGTTCAGCGCCTTCAGGCCATCACTGGCAATGTGCATTTTCACGCCGAGCTGGCCAAGCGTGTCACGCAATTGCGAGAGTGCCACGTTGGAGTCGTCCACCAGCAGCACTTCTCGGCCACGGGCACGTTCCAGCACCGGATCATCGAGCTTGTCGCGCGATACCTTGGCGTTGTACGGAACGATTTCGGCGAGCACTTTTTCGACGTCGATGATTTCCACCAACTGATCGTCAACTTTGCTGATCGCGGTCAGATAGTGCTGGCGGCCAGCACTGGTTGGCGGCGGTAGAATGGCTTCCCAGTTCATGTTGACGATGCGATCCACACCACCGACGAGGAAGGCCTGCACCGAGCGGTTGTACTCAGTGACGATGATGGTGCTGTTCGGACCGGGTACCAGTGGACGCATGCCGATCGCTTGCGAAAGGTCGATCACCGGCAAGGTCTGCCCGCGCAGATTGACCACACCGCAGACAAACGGGTGACGCTGAGGCATGAGGGTCAACTTTGGCAGTTGCAGAACCTCCTGAACCTTGAACACGTTGATCGCGAACAATTGCCGTCCGGCCAGGCGGAACATGAGAATTTCCAGGCGATTCTCACCCACCAGTTGCGTGCGTTGGTCTACCGTGTCGAGAATGCCGGCCATCAATGACTCCTGGGGTTGTTCTGATGAATTCACTAAGAGGTGTTATCGGCTGTAAATGCCGAATCTTGATCCCCGCAGAAATCACTATCAAAATGCCACATCAGGGCATTGATGTCACATTAACATCATGCTTTACTGGCCCCGTGTTTTTCATCTGCTAAAGTCTTCGCGGCGCGACCTCGGTTTGCACGGTAGGTTCCCGCGCCTAAGGGATTCCCCTAGTAACAATCAGGCCCAACCTGATATTCGCAATATCCAATAGCCATTAATGTGACGCCATTCTCATTGCATGAACGGAGTCAGGCTATTGTGTGCGATCGCAGTTCAGCGGAAACAAACCCCCTGGAACCTCTCAGCCTGTGTACCTGCACGTCTGGGCGCGATCTCCCGACGATTCACGATCGTCGTCACACACGGCATTCCCTCATCAGACATGACGTTGTGGAGATAAGCATGCCAATCGACCGTAAAGAGTGGGCGCAACGGTTCCCCGAATTTCTTGTCGAAGCTGAAACGCTCCTGGCCAAGTCCGAAGAATGCCTCAGTCATCTGCAACTGATCAGCAACGACAAGGACGCCATCGACTGCATGCTCAGCACGCTCCTCAAGCTTGCCAGCAGAGCTGAAGCCCTGGCGCTTGAAGCGATTTCCGAGTTTTCCCTGCATATTTACGGCTTGCTCAATCTGGCTCAGGACCACGTCGACCTGCACCAACAGGCCCTGGATGCATTGAAGGATTGCTTCACACTGATGGCCTGGCAACTTGAACTGGTCGACCAGAACACCGGACAACTGAGCCTCGATAACAGTGAACAAACCTTGCTGATCGAGGCCTTCGCCTTTCAAGTTGGTCAACCCGAGTTTCAACCAGCGCTCACAGCCAAACGCTTGCCCCTCTTGTCCTTTTCGGAGCGCCAGGCCTGATAGGGTGTGATCCACCGCTGACAAGATCGCCGTTCGCATCGTCCAATGTCGCAATTGAACAGTTCATACCTGCCAGCGACAAATCGAATTAAATAATCACACCTGACAGAGGCGAATATTTCCAGCCGGGCTCAGGGTTTGCCTGTGTCTAAAGAACCCAACTTCAGGCAACACCGATATCTATCGATGACAATAAATCGATTTCCCCCAGTTATGGAACTCGCGTCCAACATGGCGTATTTGCTGGCTCATTGGACATATATAGCGAACGCGACCAACGGTATCTTAAGTGGTATTATGCCGCCCACTAGTTGCCTTCTAGTTAATGGCACAGTGACTTCAGAGAAAGACATCTACGAAGTTGGCAGTCAAAATACGCACACTGAACCACGTTGAAATCAATAACATAATTGACAGCATTTTCAGACAGAGACCCGCCAGCCACCGGCCGGTCTGCCCGCAGCGAAAATCCATTGGCTCCATCCGTTATGTACGCCAGCCTCAAGTCGATCACAACATGGCCACCCTCCCGGGAAAATGCACGCCGGTTCACGCTCATACTGTGTATCGCGGCCACACTTGGCAGCCTGCTGACCTATGGTTTTTCCACACAGATCGGCCTGGGACTGTTGCTGCTGAACATCGCCGCCACCGCCTGCGTCTGGGTGCAATATCGGCTGTCGCGCAAATCGATCAAATTCCAGCCGCAAGAACTCGCTGACCGCCTGCTGGAAGTCCAGGAAAACGAACGCCATCGCCTCAGCCGTGAGCTGCACGACGATATCGGCCAGTTGCTGACGGCCGCCAAACTTCAGAGCGACTGGCTTAAACGGCGCATGCCGGAAGATTTGCAGGAGCAATGCACGGCGCTTTGCGACACCCTAGAAGAAACATTGAACAAGGTGCGCGATGTCTCGGCCATTCTCAATCCACGTCAACTGACCAGCCTCGGTCTTGAGGCCAGCCTGCGTGCGCACCTGCTCAAGACTTTGACCAACACCAGCGTGCACTGGAGTCTCGATTGCCAGCAGCGCCTGAACGGCATTCCGGAAGAAATGGCGGTCGCCGCCTTTCGCATTACCCAAGAGGCCGTGACCAATATCCTGCGACACGCGCAGGCAAGAAATCTGTTGATACGCGTGCAACGCCTGCCAAAAGGCCTGACATTGCTGATCAGCGATGACGGAAAGGGATTCGCTCCGGCCGCGAATCCGGGTCGTGAAGGACAACGCGGCATGGCCGGGATGGCCGAACGGATCGAACAATTGGGTGGCACCCTGAGCGTCATCAGCGAACCGGGCAAAGGCACTCAAATCGAAGCACTTTTCCCCTGGGCGCCCCGTGCACTCGAGCGGGCCAGTACGAATAAGGTTATGCGTTGACTTGTAACTTACTTCTGGTGGATGACCACTCGCTGATCAGGGCCGGCGTGCGCGCTCTGGTGCTGGATATTCCCGGTTACGCGGTGATTGGCGAGGCCAACGACGGCTCGCAGTTGCTGGAGATGGTCGAGCAACTGAGCCCCGATATCGTGCTGCTGGACATATCCATGAAAGAAACCGGCGGCCTGGAAGCCCTGCAACGGCTCAAGCGGGTGCGTCCGCAGAGCAAAGTGCTGATCCTGTCGATGCACACGGACCCCGCGCTGATCATGCAGGCGCTGGAATCCGGCGCCCACGGTTATCTGCTCAAGGACACCACCGCCACCGAACTCGAGCACGCGCTGGAAGCCTTGCGCAACAACGAGCGTTACTTGAGTCCGGCCATCGCCCACACCGTGATCACCCAGGCGCTGACCCGCAATCAGAAGCAACAGCCGGAAATCGCCGACTCGCACAATCTGACCGCCCGACAGTTGGAAATCCTGCGCTTGATCGTGCGGGGCAAATCGACCCGGGAAATTGCCAACGGCCTGGGCTTGAGCATCAAGACCGTCGAGACCCACCGCTCGCAAATCATGAAGCGTCTGCAAATCTACGATGTGGCAGGCCTGGTGCTGTTCGCCGTGCGCGAACAGATCATCAGTCTGGACGATTGAGAGGCTGCTTGACGGTCAACAGAGGCGAGTCCTTCGGCAGGTGCACCTGCAACGCCGCAGGCCTTACCTCGAATCGCATGCTTTCGCCTTCCAGCGGTTCACCATCAAGATTAATGTACAGCCCCTCGGCGACCTTGATTTCGACCCACGGCAAACGGGTTCGCACAAACATGTTGTCGATGCCAAAACCGTCGCTCAGCAGACTCTTCAACGTGCCGACCAGCTCCTGTGGCGCTGGCAAGATGCTGACATCCAGTAATCCGTCGTCGGCCAGTGCCTGCGGACACAGCACATGCCCGCCTCCCGCCTGACGACCATTACCGATCCCCAATGCCAGCAGCTCACCGCTCCAGTGAAAATCCGGCCCCTGCAGCTCGCCATATGCGGCATGTAACTCGCTGAATCGTGACAGACCGGTGAACAGATAGGCCGCACCGCCCAGCACTTTCTTCAGATCCTCTGAAGTATTGGCCGTGACCTGACTGCCAAAACCACCGGTGGCCATGTTGAGAAAAATCTGCCCGCCCACTTCACCCAGATCAATATCACGCGCGGGTACATCGAGAAGCTCAAGCGCCTCGGCCGGCTCCAGCGGGATTCCCGCTGCGCGGGAAAAATCGTTGGCAGTCCCCAAGGGCAAAAGTACCAGACTGGCTTTCCCCGGATGCGCCGCGAGAGCTTCGGCGATATCGCGCAAAGTGCCGTCTCCGCCACCGGCAATGATCTGCCGATAGCCATCCGCCAGCGCTTGCTCCACCCATCGTTGGGCATCGCCTGCCTCCCACGTCAGACGCACTGCCAATTCCCAGCCTTGCTTGCGTTTGTCCTCGACTGCGGCGCGAACCGCCTCGTTGAGTGCCTGCTTGCCATGCAGAATCAACAGTGCCCGGCGTTCACTCATAGCGTCACTCCCTGAATTGAATCGGTTGAAACATCTTGACCGCAGCGGCACCTAAAAAAGCCGCAAGAATGACAATTAATTCAAGCGACCGGACGAGGCGTCTTACACAGCGGTATTTTTTCTTACAAAACAAGAGGAATCGGCTTAATTGACCAAGCTCGGCCATTGGTTCACCGTGTGTCGGCGGTATCAATCATCCCAATAACACAAGGACGTGCATGTAATGAGTCGATACACCCCGAGTTTTTTTAACAGCTCGACAGATGGAAAAGGTTACTGGCTTCTATCCGAAACAGCCGCTGTTGGATTTTTCCATGCAGAGCCTTGAAGCCAGAATGCCAGTGAGTCCGGTTGGCCCTCTCGCCGAAAGTCGCGCGAACCCCAAGTCCGAGTTCAAAAGCAACGCCAAGACCACTGGAGAAGTTGATATGGAACCTCGTGTTACCGAGCTGGAAACCCACCTCAAATACATTCGACGGGACATGGACGAAGTTCGTAGTGACGTCAGAACAATCAAACACCGTCTTGCCTATTCGGCGGGTGCAACAGCAGTAGTACTGGCTCTGCTGGGTTGGGTGGCCAATAGCCGATTCGACCAGCTTGTTACGCTGATCAGCCATTGACTCAGAGAAACATTGCAGGCATCGACTGTTTCAGCCGACGCCTGCATTTACGCTAGATCAGCCCAGTAGATCACTCAGTGGAATGAAAACGACCTCATCCCCTACATTCAGAGTGCGGCCTTCCAGCACTTCAACCAATCCATCTGCCCACGCGGCACTGCGCAGCACACCGGAACTCTGGTTACGATAGATCGTCGCCCGCCCTTGCTCGAGACGCCCACGCAGGTATTCACGGCGATTGCCGGCAACCGGCCAGGTGAAGCCTGCCGGCACCGGGAACTTCAGAGGCTCGACATCCCGCACTCCCTGCCGGCGCAACAGGTAGGGGCGAGCCAGCAGAGCAAAGGTCACCAACGTCGACGCCGGGTTACCAGGCAAGCCGATGACCGGCACATTGCGGAAATGTCCGAATGTCAGCGGTTTTCCGGGCTTGATGGCCAGTTTCCAAAGGGCCAGTTCGCCCTCTTCTCGCAGGGCAATACCCAGAAAATCCGCTTCACCTACTGATACACCACCGGTGGAAAGTATCAGATCAACATTCTGCAACTCACCGAGCCGGGCACGGGTGGTGGCAAGGTCATCAGGAAGAATGCCAGCGTCGATCACCTCACAGCCCAGACGCAGTAACCAACTGCACAGCAACACCCGATTACTGTTGTAAATCTGCCCCGGCCCCAATGGCTGACCCGGTTCGACCAGTTCGTCGCCAGTAGAAATCACCGCAACTCGAACCTTGCGCACAACTTTCAGCCCGGCGCAGCCCAGCGACGCGGACAAGCCTTGCTCAATCGGACCAAGTCGCGTTCCGGCGGGAAGTATCAGTTCCCCGACGGTTGTTTCCTGGCCTTGGGGGCGAATGTTCTGCCCGATCTTCAGAGCTTCAACGAAACGCACGCTTCCATCGGACTGAACGTCAGCGTTTTCCTGCATTTCCACGCAATTGGCACCGGGTGGTATCGGCGCCCCCGTGAAGATTCGCGCACAGGTACCGGGTTTCAAAGCTTCCGGAGACTGCCCGGCAAACACCTTTTGACTAACCGGCAGCGGTTCGCCCGCCCAGTCCGAGAGGTTCAAGGCATATCCGTCCATGGCACTGTTGGGCCAAGGTGGCAGATCCAGGGTCGAAACCAGATCTTCGGCCAGTACCCGACCCTCGACTTGAGCCAGTGGCAAATATTCGTGCTCGACGATTGGCGAGGCCTCGGCCATTTCCAGCAGTCGCGCCAGCGCCACTTCGACGGGCATCAACGAGCCCGTCTTGCCCGGCTTACCCACGGGATTCACAAGGCGCTGCCTGTTTCAGATGAGGAACGAAATTGCACGGACGGTGACGAGCGTCCAGTTGCTCACCCAAAATCCCATCCCACCCCGTACGCACGGCATTGGTCGAACCCGGCAAGCAGCAAACCAGCGTGCCATTGGCCAGACCGGCCAGCGCTCGGGATTGCACGGTCGAGGTGCCGATATCAGCCACCGATATCTGCCGGAACAACTCCCCAAACCCATCCACTTGCTTGTCGAGCAGACACGTGACGGCTTCAGGGGTGCTGTCGCGGCCCGTGAACCCGGTGCCACCGGTGATCAGCACCACCTGTACGACATCGTCGGCAATCCAGTTGGCGACTTGCGCGCGAATTTTGTAGAGGTCATCTTTGAGCAGGACCCGCGCTGCCAGATTGTGGCCGGCGGCCGCCAGTCGGTCGACGAAGACCTGGCCTGAAGTGTCGGTTTCCAGGGTTCGGGTATCGCTGACAGTCAGAACCGCAATATTGAGCGGCACGAAAGGTACATCAGCCTTGGCTTTCATAGGCTCTTCCAGTTGTAGGGAAAACAGCCTGGTGTTATATCACAGCGCCCCCTTTTTTCGCCGCCCTCCGGAGAGCTGCCATGACCTTTGACACGCAACTGCCGCCCTGCTCCATCTTGCTTTTGGCGGGTGGACGCGGGCAACGCATGGGCGGTCAGGACAAAGGTCTGGTGGAGTGGCTGGGCGAGCCGTTGATTGCGCATCTACAGCGCAAGACCCGTCCGCTCACCGATGACCTGATCATCTCCTGCAACCGTAATCGTGAGCTTTACGCGCCGTTCGCCGATCAGTTGGTGGTGGACGACGAGGGTGACTTTCCCGGTCCGTTGGCCGGTATTCGCGCCGGCCTGAAAGCCGCACGCCATTCGCATCTGCTGGTATTGCCCTGCGATGTCCCGCGTATTGATGGTGCGTTGCTACAAAGCATGCGCGAGACCGCGAATCTGCATCATGACAAACCATTAATGTTGCGCCATGACGAGCACTGGGAACCGTTGTTGTGCGTGATCCCGGTCGCCCTCTTACCGGCCTTCGAAGACGCCTGGAATGCCGGGGAACGCAGCCCCGGGCGGGTCATGCGCGGTCTCGGCGCCACCGCGCTGCACTGTCCCGACAACGACCCACGGCTGGCCAACCTGAACACCCCCGACCTGTTAAATGCGCACAACACTGTGTCAGACTGACACTATTCAAGGAACTCTCACGCCTTGTATACGTCTCAAGCTCAGTAACCAAAAGAATTCCCATTCGGAGACACACTCATGACTCAACGGACCCTCGCCACTTTCATGCTCGCACTGGGCCTAGCTACCCTCGCCGGTTGCTCGTCGCCAACAGTGATCACCTTGAATGACGGTCGCGAAATCCAGGCCGTCGACACCCCGCAATACGATGATGATTCGGGCTTCTACGAGTTCAAACAGCTCGACGGCAAAGAAACCCGCATCAACAAGGATCAGGTTCGTACCGTTAAAGAGTTGTAAGCTCTGGGTCGACACCGGATACAGAAAAGCCCGCATAGATATGCGGGCTTTTTCATGGGCGCTCGAAAAATGGCACCGATGTCACCATTGCAGGGTGATGCGACTTTCGAATTCACGTTCCTCACCGGTCACCGGATCGATAAATCGCAGCCCTTGTGCCAGTAATTTGAGTGGATTGGCGTAGTCATCCTCGATGTCTTTCAGTGCATCCGGGTAAAAAGGGTCGTTGCAGATGCTCGCCCCCAACGCGGTCATGTGCACGCGCAGTTGATGTTTCTTGCCGGTCACCGGATACAGGCCGTAGCGCCAGAGATCGCCGTTCTTTTCCCGGACTTCCACAGCCGTTTCGGTGTTGCTGACGCCCGGCCCCT
This sequence comes from Pseudomonas sp. LBUM1652, assembly GCF_059716105.1. Classification (NCBI taxonomy): domain Bacteria; kingdom Pseudomonadati; phylum Pseudomonadota; class Gammaproteobacteria; order Pseudomonadales; family Pseudomonadaceae; genus Pseudomonas; species Pseudomonas sp. LBUM1652. The sequence continues at coordinate 4,407,865 of NZ_CP166804.1, forward strand.
CCTGCATACGGAAAAAAGGCTCGCCATCAATAAGGCGGCTTTTGTGCACCAAGGGGAAACTGAGTTCAGGCAATGCCGGGGCAATCGCTTCGTAGCGCTTGTCGATCTGCCGTGTCGGGAACAGCGACTGATACGCGGAACGGGTTTGCGGATTAGCCGAGAAGATCACCAGCCCCGCCGTATGCCGGTCGATCCGGTGCAGCGGCACCAGATGAGGATTGTCCAGCCGACGAATCAGCCTGCGCAGCAAGGTTTGTTCGACATACTCGCCGGCAGGGGTCACCGGGAGAAAGTGAGGTTTGTCAGCCACCACCAGATGTTCGTCGGCATAAAGAATCGACTCGACCACCGGTATCGGTTTTTCGTCCGGCACTTCGCGAAAGTAGTGAATCCGCAGGCCTTCCTTATAGGGCAAGTCCAACGCAATCGGCTGACCTTGGCCATCCAGCACCCGCCCCCGGGCAATCCGGTCCAGCCACTGCTCGCGCCCAATGGCACTGAAATGCTCGCACAAACAATCAAGTACGGTCAGCCAAGTACCCGGCGGCAAGTACAGTGTGCTGGCCTGATTCTGTGCAGCGGAAAATGTTGATGTGGACATACGGAAACTCGACCCGTTAAAGCAGTCCGGCATTATCCAACACTGGGGGAAACGAACCTAGCGCTGAATCCTCAGGCGGGAATCGACTTGAGCGCCGCCGCCTCGGTGAATTCCTTGAGCCAGCGCAACACGTCGACCGCCTCCCAGCGGCCCGGGTCGTACAAGGCGTAGAGCAAACCCTGATAACCGACCACGTCCAACTGCTTGTGATAACCGGCGCGCTGAAACAGGGCTTCGATCTCGGCAAAACAGGTATTGAAATGCAGTTTGTTGAATGGCGTCTTGCCCTCCGTGACCAACCCGTCCAGGCGCAATTCGAGAACGGCCTCGCGCACCACATCAACCGACATCCGGTTAACGCTGTTCTTCAACTGTTCGACATTGACCACGGTTCATCCCTCTGACCCAATTACTGTATGAACATACAGTAACCGAACAAACCGGGAAGTGCCAAGGGCTGGATGCGCGTGAGCGACCAGCGGAATGCTGCATGAAAGCTGATTAACGGAGAAACGCCACGACCTCATCGGCGCTGAACGGCCAGTCCAGTTCAGCCCCGGTGTCGATTCGACGCAGTACCGGAATCCGCAGGCCGTAAGCCTCAAACCAGCGCTCGTCCTCGGCGATATCAACCAGCTCAACGAGCAAGCCGTGCTCGACAAAGGGCATCAGTTCAGCTTCCGCGACTTCACACAGATGACACCCCAAGGTGCCGAACAGCTGACATTCAGGAGGCATGATGGCTTCGACCAGAAATGAGTGCCCCTATTCTATGCCGCCCCTGAAAACCCGTCGAGCCACCGCAGCCCGAAGGCTTAAGCGTATTTGTGGCGTTTCACTCGCAAAACCCTGACGCAAATCAGCCCGCTGAAAAACCAATTACGCAATGCTCCCGGTCTTTTTGCCTCTACGCTTGAGAAGCCAGAGCCCTGACATCGGAGTGTCCAGTGTTTGCCAACCTGTTGATCATCCTCGCCTCGTCCCTCGTGGTGATTGCGCTGTTCCGTCGCCTGCGATTGCCGCCGGTGTTGGGCTACCTGTGCGTGGGCTTGCTCGTCGGGCCGAGTGCCTTCGATTGGGTCAACGAGAGTGAACACCTCCCCGACGTGGCTGAACTGGGTGTGGTGTTCCTGTTGTTTTCGTTGGGCCTGGAGTTTTCCCTGTCGAAGATGATTGCGCTGCGCCAGGTCGTATTTCGTCTGGGCAGCCAGCAGGTTCTGATCAGCACGGCGCTGTTGGGTCTGCTGCTGATGTCGCTGGGCATGCCGATGACTTCTGCACTGTTGCTTGGCGCAGGACTGTCGCTGTCGTCCACGGCGATCGTGACCAAAGAGCTGGGCAGCCTCGGCGAAGTGTTCAGCAATCACGGCCAGAATGCCGTCGGCGTTCTGCTGTTTCAGGACGTGGTCGCGGTCTTGCTGCTGACCCTGGTGCCGGTGTTCGCCGGAAGCAGTGATCAGGTCTGGTATTGGGCATTGCCGATGACCCTGGCGAAAACCGTGGTGCTGTTTGTCGGTCTGCTGCTCGCCAGTCGCTGGTTGTTGCCTCGGCTGTTCCATGAAGTGGCTGCGTCGCGCTCGGCTGAGTTATTCGTACTGTTGGCGCTGGTGATCGTGCTGTTGACCGCATGGCTGACTCACTTGCTCGGCCTGTCCCCTGCCCTTGGCGCTTTTCTCGCCGGCATGTTGTTGGGTGAAAGCCACTACCGACATCAGATCGAAGCCGATATCCGGCCTTTCCGCGACATTCTGCTCGGGGTGTTTTTTGTCAGCATCGGCATGCTGATCGACCTGCAATTGTTCGTCAGTCACAGCCTGCTGATCCTCGGCCTGACCCTCGGTTTGATGGTGATCAAGGGCATCGTGGTGGCGCTGCTGGTGAAGTGGCGCGGCAGTGACAGTGAAACCGCGTGGCGCAGTGGTTTGGCGCTGGCCCAAGGGGGAGAATTCTGCTTCGCACTGATGGCGCAGATGCAACAAAACAGCCTGATGCCGGCAGAGTTGGGCGCCCTGCTGCTCGCGGCGACGTTCTGCTCAATGCTGCTGACACCGCTGTTGCTGCGTGCGGCACCACGTATCGCCGCGGTCCTGCACCGCAAACCCAATCAGGAAGCACAGATCGAGGAGATCAGCGCGCTCAACGCCAGTCTCGACAAGCATGTGGTGATTTGCGGATACGGCCGCGTCGGCCAATCGATCGGCCGTTTCATGCGCAACGCAAAGCAGCCTTACATCGCTCTGGACAACGACCCGGTGCGGGTACAGGAAGCCTCGAGCGGGGAAAGTGACGTGCATTACGGCGACTCCTCTCGCGGCGAACTGCTGACCGCCATCGGCCTGATGCGTGCACGATTGCTGGTGATTGCCGTGGATCAAAGCGATGTCGCCCTGCGCATCCTCAAGGAAGCTCGCCGACTCAATGCGCACGTGCCGATTCTGGTGCGCACCCGTGACGACAGCCAATGGGCCGAACTGAAGGCCGCCGGCGCCACCGAAGTGGTGCCGGAACTATTGGAATCGAGCCTGATGCTCGCCTCGCATGCCTTGATCATGCTCGGCCTGCCAGCGCATCAGGTACAGGAGAAAGTCGATCAGGTGCGCATTGATCGCTATCGCCTGCTGCACGGTTTTTATCCCGGGGCCGACGATGTTGAAAATTAGTCCTGACTCACCGCGCCGATCTTGTGCAACGACAGATCGGCGCCGTAATACTCTTGTTCCTGACTCAGGCGCAGGCCATGCAGCGCCTTGATCCCGCCGTAAACGACGAAGCCGCCGATCAGCGCCACCGCCACGCCGAGCGCAGTGCCGATCAACTGGCTGATCAGGCTGACGCCACCAAGACCACCGAGCGCTGTCTGGCCGAAAACCCCGCAGGCAATCCCGCCCCACACGCCACACAATCCGTGCAACGGCCATACGCCCAAGACGTCGTCGATGCGCCATTTGACCTGCGCGGCGGTAAAGCACCAGACGAACAGTGCACCAGCAATGGCGCCGGTCACCAGTGCGCCGACCGGATGCATCAGATCAGAACCTGCACAGATCGCCACCAACCCGGCCAACGGGCCGTTGTGCAGAAAGCCCGGGTCATTGCGCCCGACGATCAACGCCGCCACCGTGCCACCGACCATCGCCATCAACGAGTTGACCGCCACCAGTCCGCTGACACCCTGCAGCGTCTGTGCGCTCATTACGTTGAAGCCGAACCAGCCGACAATCAGAATCCACGAGCCCAAAGCCAGAAACGGAATGCTCGACGGAGCGAACGCGACCAGTCGACCATCGCGATAACGCCCATTGCGCGGGCCAAGCAGCAGCACCGCCGCCAGCGCCAGCCAGCCGCCCATGGCATGTACCATCACGGAGCCGGCGAAATCATGGAACGCCGCACCAAACTGCGCCGTCAGCCAGGCTTGCAGGCCATAGTTGCCATTCCAGATCATCCCTTCGAAAAACGGATAAATGAACGCCACGATCAGCGCTGTGGCACACAACTGAGGAACGAAACGCGCCCGCTCGGCAATGCCGCCGGAAATGATCGCCGGGATCGCTGCGGCAAAGGTCAGCAGAAAGAAAAACTTCACCAGCCCATAGCCATGATCGGCACTCAGCACCGCCGCCGGCTGCATGAACGTCACGCCGTAGGAGATCCAATAGCCTATAAAGAAATAGGCCAGGGTCGAGACGGCGAAATCGCTGAGGATCTTCGACAAGGCGTTGACCTGGTTTTTCTGGCGCACCGTACCGACTTCCAGAAATGCGAAACCGGCGTGCATCGCCAGCACCATCACCGCACCGATCAGAATGAACAACGTATTGGAGCTGTGAACCAACGTGTCCACAGCGCTTTGCAGATTTTCCATAAAGAGGCAGACCTGGCAGGTAAATAGAGCACCAAATCAGTTCATACGAGCATTTCATGCACCAAGTTGCGACCGCGCAGTCATGGATCAGGCTGTCCGATGAACCGCTTTGGCGCACAAGGTCGATGCCTTGATACGAACCGTGGTTATTTGAGTTAAGGTTTTCCCGCTTGTACGCTCGGCAACAGCGCACGACTGTCGGGCGACGCACCACGACGTAGCAAAAGCTGTACCAGTCATTTGTACTGAACCTTCGCGCAAGGCTCATACTCGAACGCTTCAGACGCCACTTACGGAGATCCACCCATGGCCAGCATCAAGGCAAAGACTGCTCAAGAAATCCTGATGAACGACTTCCAGACATTGGTCGCCGACACCGAACGGTTGCTCGAGCACACCGCCACTCTGGCCGGCGATCAGGCTGATGAGCTGCGTGAACAGATCCACGACAGCCTGCTGCGTGCACGGGAAACCCTGAAGCTGACCGAAGACACCCTGCGCGAGCGCGGTCAGGCGGCGGTCACCGCCACTGAAGACTACGTGTCGGCCAATCCGTGGCAATCCGTCGGCATCGCTGCCGGTGTAGGTTTTCTGATCGGCCTGCTGGCTACTCGGCGCTGATTATGTCGATCGGTGAATCCGGCCCGGCTGCGGGCACCACTTCCTCCACGCGGCGTCTGGGCGCCGCTGTCCTTGGCTTGCTGCACAGTCATGTCGAATTGTTCGGCATCGAATTGCAGGAGCAGAAAGCACGTACCGTCAGCCTGTTGCTGTTCGCAGGCTTGGCTTTGGTGTTTGCCCTTCTGTTGCTGGTAGGTTTGTCGACGCTGGTGTTAATCGTGTTCTGGGATACCTATCGCCTGCCCGCGATCATCGGCCTGTGCGTGTTCTATACGCTCGCGGCCGCTTTCTGTGGATTGCGCCTCAAGGCTGCGGTCTTCGATGAATCCTCGCCCTTCCACGGCACGCTCGAAGAGCTGGCCAACGACCGGGAGCGTCTGCTGCCATGAGCCTGCCTGAACTTCCACATAACAGCTCTCGTCGGGAAATGCGCAAGGCACTGATCCGCCTGCGCATGGAAATGCATCGTCAGGAAATCCGTCACGAAGCCGGGCAAGTGCTGCAACCCTTGCAGCGCATGCGCGGCATGTCGCAAAACCTGCAAGGCGGATTCGGCATCAAACACGCGCCGTTGTGGGGCGTGGCCGCTGTCACCCTGCTGGGATTCATCACCGGTAAGGGCGCGAAAAGTGGCGGCGTCGGTGGCCTGACCCGACTGGTTCGCCTCGGTACCAGCCTCGGGCCACTGATCAAACTGGTCATGCAGAGTTCGGGCAAACGCTGACCTCTCGCAACTGGCTACATTCTTGCAATACCTTCGGGATGAACCTCTTTCTAGAAGAGGTTCAATCCTGAACGCCTACCCGGTCGGCAGGTTTCAACCAGAACAAGAACGACTAAGGAGGCCCCGTGATCGACGGGCAACCGCTCGCCTGTTTTCAGCCTTTCATCGATACCGCCACTGGACGCATCGCCGGCGTCGAAGCCTTGGGCCGCCTGCGCCAGAGCGATGGACAATTGACCTCGGTCGGGCCGCTGTTCGCTGACCCGCGCACGCCGGCCATGGCCCTGCGCCGCCTCGACCGGCAGATCCGCGACAACGCCCTGAGCCGTCTGCATGAAGCCCCGGCTGACTGGTTTCTCAGTCTCAATATGTCGCCGCGCTGGATCAGTCGCCTGCGCCCCGACCAGGCCCTGCCCAGCCTCAAGCAACTGGCGCGACACAACGTTGATCCACAGCGCATTGTGTTCGAGATCACCGAACTGGGCGGCAATGGCCAACGTCTGGCCGAAGTGGTTGCGCGTTATCGCGAGGCTGGGGCACGGATTGCCATTGATGATTTTGGCGCCGGCTATTCGCAACTCGATCGAGTGCTGGCGCTGCAACCGGACATCCTCAAGCTCGACATGCGACTGTTTCAGGCCGCCGCGTTGGGCGGGCCGAGCAGTGATGTGGTCAAGGCCCTGGCGCAAATGGCCGAGAAAACCGGCTGCTGGATCATTGCCGAAGGGGTCGAAACCGAGGCGCAGCTGAATTTCGCTCTGGAATGCGGATCGCGCTACGTGCAGGGTTTCCTGTTCGCTCGGGCGCAGGAGGCGTTCTTTGCCACCGACGCCTTTGTGCAGCGCTTTGCCGAGCTGCGCCAGCGTTACGTTCAGCAGAAGCTCGCCGAGCGTGGGCGATTGATGCAGATGCGCCAGCAACTCAGTGAATTGATGGCGATCCTGCAAAAATGGGCGCAAGCCCGTGCGCCACTCAGTGCATTGCCCCACCTGGAAGCATTTCCATGGCTGCTGCGGTTTTATCAGTGCGACCGCCACGGCACGCAACTGACCCCCAATCTGGAATGGCGCCACAACGGCTGGATCGCCGACAACCGCTATCTGGGACACAACTGGTCGTGGCGTCCGTACTTCTATCATCTGTTGGCCGAAGGTTGGGACGAACGGCGTCTGACCCTCTCCAATACCTACCGAGATGCCACCAGCAATCAGTATTGCCTGACGGCCGGGCAGTTCTTCGACAATGGCGAACGCCTGCTGTTGATCGATATCGATGCTGCAGGATTATAGTTCCGCTTGCAGGCATACGGCTGAACCGGGAAGCTAGGTCAATTCAGTCACCTGACGGAGAGAATCAGCCTTGGATTGGCAAACCCTGCTCAACCGCGAACGCCTCGGAAAGCCGCTGTACAGCCCGCAAGAGCTTGGCCGCAGCCCTTTTCATAAAGACCATGACCGCATCATTTTCTCGGGAGCATTCCGTCGCTTGGGCCGTAAAACCCAAGTGCACCCGGTCACCAGTAATGATCATATCCACACACGCCTGACCCACTCGCTGGAAGTCAGCTGCGTGGGCCGTTCGCTGGGTATGCGCGTTGGCGAAACCCTGCGCAGTGCCCTTCCGGACTGGTGTGATCCTGCCGACCTGGGGATGGTTGTGCAGTCGGCCTGCCTGGCTCACGACATCGGCAATCCGCCGTTCGGCCATTCCGGTGAAGACGCCATTCGCCACTGGTTTCAGCAAGCGGCCGGGCGCGGCTGGCTGGACGGCATGAGCGAAGCCGAGCGCGGTGACTTCCTTAACTTCGAAGGCAATGCCCAGGGCTTCCGCGTGCTCACGCAGCTTGAGTACCATCAGTTCGACGGTGGCACCCGCCTGACCTACGCCACCCTCGGCACTTATCTGAAGTATCCGTGGACGGCTCGTCACGCCGACTCCCTCGGTTACAAGAAGCACAAGTTCGGCTGCTATCAGAGCGAACTGCCGCTGCTTGAGCAAATTGCCCACAAGCTCGGCCTGCCGCAACTGGAAGACCAACGCTGGGCGCGCCATCCATTGGTGTACCTGATGGAGGCCGCTGACGACATCTGCTACGCGCTGATCGACCTCGAAGACGGTCTTGAGATGGAGTTGCTGGAGTACGCCGAAGTCGAATCCCTGCTGCTCGGCCTCGTGGGCGATGATTTACCGGAAACCTATCGCCAACTCGGTCCGCAGGATTCGCGGCGGCGCAAACTGGCGATCCTGCGCGGCAAAGCCATCGAGCATTTGACCAACGCCGCCGCGCGGGCCTTTGTCGAGCAACAGGACGCACTGCTCGCCGGCACGTTGCACGGCGATCTGGTCGAGCACATGCACGGCCCGGCCAAGCGATGTGTGCTGAACGCCAAGGACATTGCGCGCAAGAAGATCTTTCAGGACAAACGCAAAACCCTGCACGAAATCGGCGCCTATACGACGCTGGAGATTCTGCTCAATTCGTTCTGCGGCGCCGCGCTGGAACAGCACAATGGGCGTACTCCGTCGTTCAAAAGCCGACGCATCCTCGATTTGCTGGGCAACAATGCGCCGGACCCACAAGGTTCATTGCACGCATCGTTTTTGCGCATGATCGATTTCATCGCTGGCATGACCGACAGCTACGCCAGCGACATGGCGCTGGAAATGACTGGGCGCTCCAGCCACTGATCCAGAGTATTCAGCCGGCCGGTACCGCCGGCAGGCTGATTACCTGTCGATCGTTTTCTACCTGCAATGTCATTTTCGACGAGTGCATTTAGCAGTTTTATGCCGGGATATAACGGCAAAACAACCAACAACAAAAAAGCGACGAATCAGCACACTTAAACAGTGATGAAATAACTATTGACATCCAGCACTTGCAAAACAAACACAGCCAACTATAAGCCGATACCATCCCTGCACTTCCTTACGTTGATCCTAGTTTGGCCGTAGTCCCTTTCCTCATTAATTGTAGGAATTATCCGATAACGCGACTGGAGCCAAGTCAGTTCATGCGAGTGTTCATTCATCTGAGCTAAGGTGCGCGCTTTATTCGTGCTTGTATGGGATTTGATTATGAACTCCGTTTTTATTGTTGACGATCACCCGGTCATCCGTCTCGCCGTTCGCATGCTGCTGGAACATGAAGGTTATAAGGTCGTCGGTGAAACCGATAACGGGGTCGATGCCATGCAGATGGTGCGCGAGTGCATGCCTGATCTGATCATTCTCGACATCAGTATCCCCAAGCTCGACGGCCTGGAAGTGCTGGCCCGCTTCAACGCCATGAGTTCACCATTGAAGACCCTGGTACTGACCGCCCAGTGCCCGACTTTATTCGGTATTCGCTGCATGCAGTCCGGCGCGTCAGGATATGTCTGTAAACAAGAAGACTTGAGCGAACTGGTCAGCGCGATAAAGGCAGTACTTTCCGGTTACAACTATTTCCCCAGCCAGGCGTTGAATCCGGTGCGCAGCGACGATATTCGTTACGCAGAACTGGAACTTTTCAAATCCGTCAATGATCGGGAGTTGATGGTATTGCAACTATTTGCTCAGGGTCGTACCAACAAGGAAATAGCCAAGGGTATGTTCCTCAGCAATAAAACCGTCAGCACCTACAAAAAACGCCTGATGCAAAAACTCAAAGCCAAATCACTTGTAGAACTTATCGAGATGGCCAAACGTAACGCACTCGTGTGAGAGCCCGCATGCCCAGTCGTTTAAAGGACTATTTAATTGCGTTGTGCGCCGGTCTGTACTTGAGCGCCAACGTGTTCGCCATGCCTGGCGCTTCGGCGGACTATGTCTTGCTCAGCCGGTCGGCAAGCGAGTCGGTCCCGGTCGCGCTCGAACAGTCCCAACGGCAGTGGCTGCATGAGCGCAGCGAACTGATACTCGGCACTTCCGCGCCCGACTACCCACCCTTTGACATGACTGTCAGCGGAAAGGATTACGAAGGTCTGACGGCTGACTACGCCGGAATCCTCAGTCAGGCCACCGGTTTGCCAATCCGGGTGCAGCGCTTCCCCTCCCGGGATGCTGCGATTCGCGCGCTGGTCGACGGCCAGGTCGACCTGCTCGGCACAGCCAACGGCTTCGAGGCGAGCAACGCCAGCCTCGCGCTTTCCACACCCTATGCCATTGATCAGCCTGTACTCGTCACCCGCGAGGACGAAACCCGCTCACTGAGCGAAGGCCTGGCGGGGCTGCGACTGAGCATGGTCTATCACTATCTGCCGTTGCCCGAGGTCAAGGCGCTGTATCCAAAAGCGCTGATTACCTGCTATCCCTCCTACCAGAATGCAATCAACGCCGTGGCATTCGATCAGGCCGATGTGTTTCTCGGCGATACCATTTCCACGCATTACATGATCAACAAGGGCTACCTCAACAACGTGCGCATGGCCAATTTCGGCAAACAGGAAGCCCAGGGGTTCAGCTTCGCCGTACGCCAAAACAATCCGCACCTGTTGGGCATCATCGACACCGTACTCAAAGCGGTGCCAAGCAGCGAACGCGACAACATCGCCAAACGCTGGAGTGCCGGCAGCGACCTGTTGCTCACCGATCAGAAAATGCAACTGACCCAGCGCGAAGAGGCGTGGCTCAAACAGCACCCTGTCGTGAGCGTGGTGGTCAATGAGGCGTTTGCGCCGCTGACCTTCTTCGACAATGATGGAAATTTTCGCGGCATCAGCGCCGATCTGCTCGAACTGATCCGATTGCGCACCGGCCTGCGTTTCGAGATCCGCCGCAGTCGCAACGACGCGGACATGATCAAGCAACTCGACAGCCATCAAGCCGATCTGATTGCAGCACTGCTGCCGACCGCCGAACGGGAAAAAGCCCTGAACTTCAGTCGCCCTTACCTGGAAAACTCCTATGTCTTGCTGACCCGCAAGAGCGCCGACGGCCCAACCAATCTGGGCCAGCTCAAAGGCAAGCCGCTGGCTATCGCCCAGGGCAACCCGATGGTCGAGTACCTGCGCCGAGAGTTTCCACTCATTCAGTTGATCGAAACGGCCGATACCTTCAGCGCCGTTTCGTTGCTTGCCGAGGGGCATGTCGACGGCGCGGTGAACTCGCTGGTGATCGCCAATTACTTCATTTCTTCGCGGATCTTTGACCATCCATTGCAGATCACCACCACCATCGGCACCGGTCAGGCCGCGTTCTCTCTGGCGACCGCCCGCGACAACAAGGAGCTGGGCTCGATCATCAACAAAGCTCTGCTAAGCATTGCCCCGGAAGAGCTGGGTGTGATCAATGGCCGGTGGCGCGGTTACTCCACCGCCTCCCAGAATATCTGGCACAACTACCAGCGTCTGTTCTATCAAATGATCACTGCCGCTTGCCTGGTTCTGCTGCTGTTGCTGGCCTGGAATGCTTATATGCGACACCAGATCAAACAACGCCAGGCGGCCGAACGTGCCCTTAACGACCAGTTCGAATTCATGCGCTCGCTGGTCAACGGTACGCCGCATCCGATCTACGTTCGCGACCGCCAGGGCCTGTTGCAAAGCTGCAATGACAGCTACCTCGAAGCCTTCAATGCCAAGCGTGAGGACGTTATCGGCAAAAGCGTCATGCAGGGCACCCTGAGCAACGCTTTCGAGGCACAGGCCTTTCAAGCCGATTATCAGCGCGTCGTCGCAGAAGGCACTCCGCTGGTGCTCGACCGGCCGCTGCACATCGGCAACCGCCGCCTGACGATCTATCACTGGATACTTCCCTATCGCGACTCCAGCGGCGATGTGAAAGGCATCATCGGTGGCTGGATCGACATCAGTGAACGCCGCCAGCTGTTCGAAGACCTTCGCGCGGCCAAGGAACAGGCGGATGAAGCCAACCGCGCCAAAAGCACGTTTCTGGCCACCATGAGCCATGAAATCCGTACCCCGATGAACGCCGTGATCGGCATGCTCGAACTGACGCTCAAACGCATGGACACACAGCATCCGGATCGTTCGTCGATCGATACGGCCTACCATTCGGCAAAGGATCTGCTGGGCCTGATCGGCGACATTCTCGACATTGCACGGATCGAGTCGGGGCGCCTGAGTCTTTGTCCTGAACGGGTCAATCTGGTCGACATGGTGGCGTCGGTTGCCAGAATCTTCGACGGCCTCGCCCGACAGAAGAATCTCGCCCTGCAAGTCATCGTCAACCCGCCGGACCTGGCGGTCGATGTCGATCTGGACCCGCTGCGCTTCAAACAAGTACTGTCCAATCTAGTCAGCAATGCCATCAAGTTCACCGAGCACGGTCACGTCAGGATTACCCTCGATCTCATGAACACGGAGATGCCTGCACGGGCACTGATGCAACTGACCGTACAGGACAGCGGCGTCGGTATCAGTGCGGAGGATCAGCAACGCTTGTTCGAACCTTTCGCGCAAGCGGAAAACAGCCATCAGCAAGCCAGAAGCGGCGCGGGTCTGGGCCTGGTCATCAGTCGCAACCTGTGCGAAATGATGGGCGGCCAGCTGCAATTGAGCAGCCAGCCCGGAATCGGCACTCAGGTCTGCGTTTCGCTGCCGCTGGAAACTCTGCCTGTCCAGGTGAGCACGACCAGAAACGAACCCGCGCTCAAGACTTCGCTAACGCCTCTGCGGGTGCTTGTGGTCGATGACCACCCGGCCAACCGCCTGTTGATGTGTCAGCAACTGGAATTCCTCGGCCATCATTTCAGCCTCGCCGAGAACGGCCGCAGCGGACTTGAACGGTGGATGGATGGCGGCTTTGATCTGGTGATTGTCGACTGCAACATGCCAGTGATGAACGGTTATGAGCTGACCCGTGCCATTCGCCAGCAGGAGCTGCAGAACCGCTGGCCGCCCTGCACCGTGCTGGGTTTCACGGCCAATGCGCAACCCGAAGAAATACAACGCTGCAAACAGGCCGGCATGGACGACTGCCTGTTCAAACCCTTGAGCCTGAGTCTCCTCAGCCAGTGGGTCGACGGCATCACTCCAGCGTCGCAACCTGCGGCATTCAACCTGCAAAGCCTTAACCTGTTGACCGGCGGCAACCCGACACAGGCCCGACGACTGCTGGTCGAGCTGCTAAAAAGCAGCCGTCTCGACCGACAGGAACTGCTCGCGCTATCGCCGCAACAAGATCGCGGGGCGTTGGCCGTAGTCGCTCACAAAATCAAGGGCGCCGCGCGCATCGCGCAGGCGACGCAGGTGATCGAATGTTGCAATGCTCTTGAACAGGCCTGCGCGCAGGCTTTGCCAACAGATGAGATCGCCCGCCTCTGCGAGGCGAGCAACAGGGCAATGCTCGACCTGGAGCAAGCCTTGCAACAACAATTGGCGTTGTCTGACCAAAGCACAATGAGCTTGCCTTAACTATGCTTGGCGCTGAGCAGTGAGTTAACCATCATGGAGAACCCGAAATGCCCAGCCCACTGCACCCGGAGCAACGCCGGTTTCCGCTGCACGTACACATCAGTGTCATGTTCACGTTTCTCCTGTTGCTCACAGGCGTGGTGCTGGGGCTGTTCAACTATCGCCAGACGACGCAGATCATCCTGTCGAGTAGCGAGAAGCTGTTCGATCGGATCGAGCAGGAAGTGCGCCTGGACATGTCTGCCACCTATCAGCCGATCCGTCACCTGCTGAGCCTGCTGGCGGACAATCCCGCTACCCGGGCTTCGGGGCTTGAACAACGATTGCCGCTGCTCAGGCCGTTCAGCCAGTCCCTCACGGACAACCCGAATCTCGCTTCGCTGTACCTGGGTTATGCCAACGGCGATTTCTTCATGGTGCGCCCACTACGCAACGCGGCCCTGAAAACACTGCTCAGCGCCCCCGAAACGGCGGCGTATCAGGTCTGGAGCATCGAGCATGACCCGCGCGGCGAAGTGCGCTCGCAGTCACTGTTCTTCGATCAGGCATTGACGCCGATCAGCCGGCAGGACAATCCCCGGGATCCCTACGATCCGCGCGACCGCGCCTGGTACATCAATGCCCGCCAGCAAACCGAACAAATCACCACAGAGCCCTACGTCTTTTTCTCAACCCGCAACGTCGGCACTACGCTGGCCCGACGCAGTGGCGAAAACGCGGTCATTGGCGCCGATCTGACGCTGGTAGCCCTGTCTGCCACCTTGCGTAAACATGTCGTCACACCGTCCACCGAAATCGCCCTGTTCGATTCCGACGGCAACGCCGTGGCCTACCCCGACAGTAGCCGACTGATCGTCAATGACAGCACCGCACACCTGGCCAAAGTGGCTGACTTGAGTCCGAGCCTCAATAGGCTGCTGTCCGCTGAGCACACCGGCAATCGTCTGAATGCCGATGGCCGGCAATGGATTGTCGCCCGCAGCAGCATTCAGGAAGGCGGTCCGAAAGGTTTGCAGCTGGCGTTGCTGGTGCCGGAAGACGAATTGCTGGCCGATGCCTATCACATGCGCTGGCAAGGTGCGCTGATCACTCTCGCCACCTTGCTGCTATGCCTGCCACTGGGCTGGCTGATCTCACGAATTCTGGTCAAGCCCTTGCACGCGCTGGTCAAGGAAGCCGATGCGATTCGCAGTTTCGACTTCAATTTTCCGCTGGCTCGACGCTCGCCGGTGCTGGAAGTCGACCAGTTGAGCGTGTCGATGGCGCGGATGAAAGACACCTTGGCGAGCTTCTTCCGGATCACCGACAGCCTGTGCGCCGAAACCCGATTCGCACCGCTGCTGCAACGGGTGCTGTTTGAAACGGTGCAGATCGCCCAGGCTCAGGCAGGGCTGATTTATCTGCGTGAACACGACGGCAGTCGCATGGAGCCTTACGGTCTGGTAATCGATGGCGCGCCACAAGCACTGGAGGCGTTCGACATTCAGGGCCACGACCTGCAAGAGCGCGCGGGCCCGGCGTGGTTTGAACAACTGGTCAGCGCCGACAACGTGGTGAGCAACTTAGGTTTCGAAAACGCCGGGGATTTGCAGAAAGTGCTGCTGGCAATGGCAGCGCCGAGGATCCATCTCATCGGTATCCGTCTGCGCAACCGCCACAACGAAACCATCGGCCTTTTGATCCTGTTGATCAACGACAGCGGCACCGCGGCCGATCTGGAAAAACTGCGCCCCGACCGTATCGCCTTCTTGCAAGCGGTGTCCGGGGCTGCGGCGGTGAGCATCGAGAGCCAGCGCCTGCAAGCCAGACAGAAGCAATTGCTCGATGCCTTCATTCAGTTGCTCGCCGGGGCCATCGACGCCAAGAGCCCGTATACCGGCGGACATTGCCAACGCGTACCGGAACTGACGCTGATGCTCGCTCAAGCCGCGGCAGCGAGTCAGGCGCCCGCCTTCAGCACTTATCAGCCCAGCGAGGACGAATGGGAAGCCTTGCACATTGCCGCGTGGCTGCACGACTGCGGCAAGGTCACGACGCCAGAATACGTGGTCGACAAAGCCACCAAACTGGAAACCATCAACGATCGCATCCACGAGATCCGAACCCGCTTCGAAGTGCTCAAGCGCGATGCCTGGATCAATTACTGGCAGGCGCTGGCCCTAGGTGGAGACGAAGCGACGCTGGCCGAAATGCGCGAGCAGACCTTGTGCGCACTGGACGCAGACTTTGCCTTTGTCGCCCGTTGCAACCTAGGCAGCGAAGCGATGGCCGAGGCAGATTTGCAACGTCTGAATGATCTGTCCCAACGCACCTGGCTGCGCACGCTGGACGACCGCCTGGGCGTGTCGTGGGAAGAAAACAAGCGTCAGGCCCGAACCCCTGCGCCAAACTTGCCGGTCAGTGAAAAGCTGCTGGCGGACAAACCCGAACATTTGCTCGATCGCGATAAAAACGAGTTGATCCCTGAAGACAATCCGTGGGGCTTCAAGCTGGATGTGCCGCGCCACAAATACAATCGCGGCGAGTTGTACAACCTGAGCATCGCCCGCGGCACACTGACCCGCGAAGAGCGCTACATCATCAATCACCACATGGTGCAGACGATCATGATGCTCAGTCACCTGCCCTTCCCCGGCCACCTCGACAGCATTGCCGAAATCGCTGGTGGGCATCATGAAAAAATGGACGGCACCGGCTACCCCAAACGCCTGAAGCGCGAAGAAATGAGCCTGCCGGCACGGATGATGGCGATCGCCGATATTTTTGAGGCGCTGACCGCTGCCGATCGCCCGTACAAGAAAGCCAAGTCATTGAGCGAGGCATTGGGAATCATGGCGACCATGTGCCGCGAGGCGCACATCGATGCGCAGTTGTTTGGATTGTTCATCAACGACGGCGTGTATATGCAGTACGCCGAGCGCTTTCTCGATCCTCGGCAGATCGATGCCGTGGACACGGCCAGCCTGTTGCACAAGGCTGGCCTTGGCGCGTGATCAGCAGTCGGTCAGACGCAGGAAAATCGCCGCCAGTTGCTCGATTCCTGCCTGGTCCTGTGCACCGAAACGGGCGAGCTTCGGGCTGTCGAGATCGAGCACGCCGATCAGGCGACCCTCTTTGACCAACGGCACCACCAGCTCACTGTTCGAGGCGCTGTCGCAGGCGATATGGCCGGGAAACGCATGCACATCTTCAACCCGCTGCGTCTGCAGGCTGGCCGCCGCCGCGCCACATACGCCGCGCCCAAACGGAATGCGTACGCAAGCGATCTGGCCCTGGAACGGGCCGAGTACCAGCTCTTCGTTGCGATTGAGGTAAAAACCGGCCCAGTTCAGGTCATCGAGCTGGTTGAACAGGAATGCCGAGAACTGCGCGGCGTTGGCGATAAAATCGCGCTCGTCCGCCAGCAGCGATTCCAGTTGTGCAGCCAACATGCCATAGCCTTCGAGGCCCTGGCCGCTTTGTTGCAAATCAATCATGGCTTGTGCTCCAGCAATTTCAGTCCCACCCAGTAACGGGCGAATTGGTATGCGCAACGTCCGTTGCGATTACCGCGGCCGGTGGCCCAACGCACGGCGAGGATGTCCAGCTCTTCGTCGCGCTGCCAGCTCAGACCAGCCTTGGCGGCCAGTTGGCCGATCCAGTGTTCGACGACGTTGAGGAAGTGTTCTTGAGTAAACGGATAAAACGACAACCAAAGACCAAAACGGTCCGACAGCGCGATCTTGTCTTCCACCGCTTCGCTGGGGTGCAGTTCGCCGTCAACGCGTTTCCAGTTTTCGTTGTCGCTTTCCTTCTCCGGCACCAGGTGGCGACGGTTGGAAGTGGCGTACAGCAAGACGTTGTCCGGCGCCTGTTCCAGCGAGCCGTCGAGCACGCTTTTGAGCACGCGGTAATCGCCCTCACCGGATTCGAACGACAAGTCATCGCAAAACAACACAAAACGTTGCGGCAGTTTGCCGATTTGCTCGACCACCCGCGGCAAGTCGGCCAGATGGTCGCGCTCGATCTCGATCAAACGCAGGCCCGCCTCGGCGTGTTCAGCGAGCAACGCCCGTACCAGCGAGGACTTTCCGGTCCCGCGCGAGCCCCAGAGCAGCGCATGGTTGGCCGGCATGCCATCAAGAAATTGCTGGGTATTGCGGCCCAGTTGTTCCAGTTGCCGGTCAACACCGATCAGGTCGGACAAACGCATATCAAGGCTGACTTCCAGCGGCAGCAAATATCCGCTGCGGCCGTCACGCTGCCAGCGCGCGGCCAGGCAAGTGCCCCAGTCGATCACCGGGCGCGGCGCCGGCAACAACGGTTCGATCCGCGCCAGAACCGACTCGGCACGTTCAAGAAAAGCATTCAATCGGGAATCCACATCTTCTCCTCGGGCACGTTCACAGTGATGATGGCGATCCAGCGACGACTCGCGGATCAAAATTCCCGCCCCGTGCCTTGTTACAAGGCGATTCGGGAACCTCGGTATCGATACATGATCGACTATGCTTGAGCAGCGAAGGGAAACGGAAGTGGTTCAACACCCCATGGATATCAAATTCACCCACCGGCTGTCGTACAAACAAGCCAGGCTTACTGTGCTGGTCGGGTTCATTCTGGGCACGCTGCTCAGCCTGCTGCAAATCGGCATCGATTATGCCAGCGAAGACGCCTCCATCAACCGTGAAATCCTGTCTTTGCTGGAAATCAGCCACAACCCGGCATCACGTATCGCCTACAACATCGATGCCGAACTGGCTCAGGAACTCACCCTGGGCCTGTTGCGTTCACCGGCAATCATTTCGGCGCAGTTGACCGACAACAACAATACCGTGCTGGCCAGCGTCAAACGCCCTGAGCTGCAAAGCAGCTATCGAATGATCAGCGACTTCCTGTTCGGTGCCAAACGCCAGTTCGAAGATCGCCTGTATCTGGACCATCTACCCAACGAATCGCTGGGTGTCTTGAGCCTGGAAGTGGATACCTATGCCTTCGGCAGCCGCTTCCTGCGCCGGGCCGAGATCACCCTGCTCAACGGGTTCGCCCGCAGCCTGATCCTGACCGGGCTCCTGTTGGCGCTGTTCTACGTGATGCTCACCAAACCGCTGGTGCGGGTGATCCGCGAACTCAGCGGGCGCGATCCGCGCAGCGCCGAAGCGACCACGCTGGAGTGTCCGGCCGGACACGCCAACGATGAAATCGGCGTGCTGGTCAAAGTCGCCAATCAGCAATTCGAGAACATCGCCACCGAGATCCAGCAGCGGCGCAACGCTGAAAACCGTCTGACCGACTACCTCGGCCAACTGGAAACCATCGTCTCGGCGCGAACCGCCGAACTCAAGGCCATCAACACGCGACTCAGCCAGTCCAATGAGGAACTCGAAGTCGCCCGCAGCACGGCACTGGAAATGGCCGAAGCCCGCTCGGCGTTCCTCGCCAACATGAGCCATGAGATCCGCACGCCGCTCAACGGCCTGCTGGGGATGATTGCGTTGTCGCTCGACGGGCCACTGAACGCCGAGCAGCAGCAACAACTGTCGATCGCCCACGACTCGGGAAAAGTGCTGGTGGAGTTGCTCAACGATATTCTCGACCTGTCGAAGTTCGATGCCGGGCAACTGGAGCTTGAACACATTCCGTTCGATCTCGGCTCATTGATCGAAGACACCGCCAACCTGCTCTCGCAAAACGCGGCGCCGAGCGTCGAGCTGACCTGCCTGATCGATCCGCATTTTCCGGCGCTGGTACTGGGGGATCCGACCCGGGTTCGACAGATCGTCAGCAACCTGCTGTCCAACGCGCTGAAATTCACTCGCTTCGGTCGGGTCGATGTGCGCTTGTCGGCCTACCAGGATGGCGTGCGTATCGAAGTCTGCGACACCGGTATCGGCATCGCACAGGAAGCCCAGGTGAGAATCTTCCAGCCGTTCACTCAGGCGGGCGCAGGTATCACCCGTCAGTACGGCGGCACAGGACTGGGGCTGGCGCTGACGTACAACCTCTGCGAAGCGATGCGGGGGCGCCTGACCATCAGTTCAGAGACCGGTTTCGGCAGTCAGTTCTGCGCCGAACTGCCACTGCCCTGCCATACGCGCGCGCTGGCTCCGGCGCCTCTGCAGGGCAAAGTCCTCGCCATCACCCCGGCCAGCAGTGGCCTGGCCGAGTTGTTAAGAAGCTTGCTGCCGGTCTGGGGGCTTGAGTATGAGCAACGCACCCTCGACGACTCACTGTTGGGCGTGACGCCGGACGTGGTGATTACCGACTGTCCGGAGTGTCTGTTCGGGCTGCGTCCTACACTCGGCGCGCCCATTCTGCTGGTAACGGCCTATGGCAGTTTTCTGCCCAGCGAAGAGGCGGCAGCCCTCGCCCCACTGCAACAGCAGGCACGACCGCTGGCGCGTAACGCGCTCTACCAGAACCTGCGACGGACCCTGCAACCGGACGTCACCACTATCAGCGACGCACAGGTGGATACGTCGCCATCCATACGACGCGGTCGGGTGCTGCTGGTCGAAGACAACCCGGTCAATCAACTGGTCGCCAAAGGCATGCTCGGCAAACTCGGCTGTGATGTCATCGTCGCCGCCCATGGCGCCGAAGCACTGGATCAACTGGAATATCACGCCTTCGATCTGGTGTTGATGGACTGCAACATGCCGGTCATGGACGGCTACGAGGCGAGCCGGCAGATCCGCCAGAGCGGTCGATGGCCGGACCTGCCAATCGTTGCCCTGACGGCCAATGCCATGTCTGAAGAACGCGAACGCTGCCGGGCCGCGGGCATGAGCGACTATCTGGCCAAGCCGTTTCGCCGAGAAGAACTGGCGGCGCTGCTGGATCAGTGGATCCGGACTACGACAGCGCCTTGATCTGCCCCAGTAACTGATCGAGACCGTCGCGCAATGCGTTGAGTCGGTCCAGATCGACCCCGCTGTCGCACAGCAGGCGGGCCTTGAGTGGCCCGACCTGCTCGCGCAGCAATTGCCCTTCTGGCGTCAGACTCAAATGCACTTCACGTTCATCGCGCACCGAGCGCTGACGCTGAACCAGTTGCAAATGCTCCAGACGCTTGAGCAATGGCGTCAGCGTTCCGGAATCCAGCGTCAGACGCTCACCCAAAGCCTTGACGGTCGGTT
The DNA here is from genome assembly GCF_059716105.1 of Pseudomonas sp. LBUM1652. Taxonomy (NCBI): domain Bacteria; kingdom Pseudomonadati; phylum Pseudomonadota; class Gammaproteobacteria; order Pseudomonadales; family Pseudomonadaceae; genus Pseudomonas; species Pseudomonas sp. LBUM1652. Next base: position 4,428,152 of record NZ_CP166804.1, read on the forward strand.
GCTCCGGCCCGCACTCCTGCCATTCCCACAACACCAGCATCGCCAGATACTGCGGATACGTCAGGCCAAGCTGATCAAGCATCGGCTTATAGCCGCGAATCACCGCCCGGGACGCGGCATACAACTTGAAGCACAACTGACTGTCGAGCTTCAGCGAATCAACGGGCAGGTTGTTCATTTGAGCAGGGCTTCGATCTCGCGACTCAGATCCTGCGGCTTGGTGGCCGGGGCGAAGCGCTTGACCAACTGGCCGTCCTTGCCGATCAGAAATTTGGTGAAGTTCCACTTGATGCCTTGCGAGCCCAGTACGCCGGGAGCGCGCTTCTTCAATTGCACAAACAGCGGATGGGCTCCGGCGCCATTGACTTCGATCTTCTTGAACAGCGGGAAGCTGACACCAAAATTCAATTCGCAGAACTCGCTGATTGCGCCCTCGTTGCCCGGCTCCTGCTTGCCGAACTGGTTGCACGGAAAGCCCAGCACCACCAGGCCTTGATCCTTGTAGGTCTGCCACAGCGCTTCCAGACCTTTGTATTGCGGAGTGAAACCGCACTTGCTCGCGGTATTGACCACCAGCACGGCTTTGCCGGCGAAATCGGCCAGGGTCTTTTGCTCCCCCTTGATGGTGGTGCACGGGATACTCAGCAGGTTGTCGCTCATGAGACGGGCTCCTCAGATCATCGGGAAAGGCCAAACATAGCGAGCAATTAAATTGCGTGCAATTTAATTATCAGAAAGGCGACCCTAGGGCCACCCGATCACCTACTCGCGGGGCACCAGATCCAGACACACCGAGTTGATGCAGTAACGCAAACCGGTCGGTGGCGGGCCATCCGGGAACACGTGCCCCAGGTGCGCGTCACAACGGGCGCATTTGACTTCGGTGCGAATCATGCCGTGGCTGATGTCGCGAATCTCGGTCATGGCGCTTTCACCGATCGGCGCGTAAAAGCTCGGCCAGCCGCAGCCGGAATCGAATTTGGTATTGGAATCGAACAGCGCCTCGTTGCAGCACACGCAGTGGTAAACACCAGCGCTTTTGGTGGCATTGTATTTGCCGGAGAACGGTCGCTCGGTCGCACTGAGGCGACAAACCTCGTACTGCTGCGGATCGAGCATGGCTTTCCACTCTTCCAGGGTTTTTTCCAACTTTTCCATCATCACACCTCAGCGGCTGAAAAAGCCCGATCTGTACCTTTTCCACGGATCGGGCGGCACGTATGATTGCGCCTCGTCACGCGCCAGTCTGGCAGCCAGACCGGGCGCATTCAAACGGATTCTCGGAGCCACGGCTCAGACGTCCGCCTGTGTGAAGACGCAGGAATCCCAGTACGGTTGTCCATCCGCCGCCTGGATCGTTCATTTTCGGGATCACATCGCCATGCAGTTCAGCAAATCGAACAAGCTCGCCAACGTCTGCTACGACATTCGCGGCCCGGTGCTAAAGCACGCCAAACGTCTGGAGGAGGAAGGCCAGCGCATCCTCAAGCTGAACATCGGCAACCCGGCGCCGTTTGGTTTCGAAGCGCCGGACGAAATCCTTCAGGATGTGATCCGCAACCTGCCGACCGCGCAAGGCTACAGCGACTCCAAAGGTCTGTTCAGCGCGCGCAAGGCCGTGATGCAGTACTACCAGCAAAAGCAGGTGGAAGGTGTCGGTATCGAAGACATCTACCTGGGCAACGGCGTGTCCGAGCTGATCGTGATGTCCTTGCAGGCACTGCTCAACAACGGTGACGAAGTGCTGGTGCCAGCGCCGGATTACCCGCTATGGACCGCCGCCGTCAGTCTGGCCGGCGGCAACGCCGTGCATTACCTGTGCGACGAAGGCGCCGACTGGTTCCCGGACCTGGCCGACATCAAGGCCAAGATCACCCCGAACACCAAGGCCATGGTGATCATCAACCCGAACAACCCGACTGGCGCGGTGTATTCAAAAGAAGTGTTGCTGGGCATGCTCGAGCTGGCCCGTCAGCACAATCTGGTGGTGTTCTCCGACGAAATCTACGACAAGATTCTGTACGACGACGCCGTGCACATCTGCACCGCTTCGCTGGCTCCGGACCTGCTGTGCCTGACCTTCAACGGTCTTTCCAAATCCTATCGCGTGGCCGGTTTCCGCTCCGGCTGGATCGCGATTTCCGGGCCGAAGCACAATGCCCAGAGCTACATCGAAGGCATCGACATGCTGGCCAACATGCGCCTGTGCGCCAACGTGCCGAGCCAGCATGCCATTCAGACCGCACTGGGCGGCTATCAGAGCATCAACGATCTGGTGTTGCCGCAGGGTCGCCTGCTGGAGCAGCGCAACCGCACCTGGGAGCTGCTCAACGACATTCCCGGCGTGAGCTGCGTCAAGCCAATGGGTGCGCTGTACGCCTTCCCACGGATCGACCCGAAGGTCTGTCCGATCCACAACGACGAAAAATTCGTCCTCGACCTGCTGCTCTCCGAAAAGCTGCTGGTGGTGCAAGGTACAGCGTTCAACTGGCCGTGGCCGGATCACTTCCGCGTCGTCACACTGCCCCGCGTCGATGATCTGGAAATGGCGATTGGCCGTATCGGCAGCTTTCTCAAGTCATACCGCCAATAACTGGCCAGCAGTGCGCAACGACCCAAACGTTGCGCACTGTCTGATTCAGCAACACTTCTGCACTACCCACATCCACACGCCTTCTACACTTGCGTTTCGTACCGGTTACCTGCGTCTGACGCAATGGCGACGGGTCGCGACTGCCCGTCGTCCGTGTCGGTGTCTGTCGTGGGAAACAGGTCGCGCGCCGAGGAAACTGCTGTAGGACACAGTTTGAAATAGTCACCCAGTTGAATAGCCGGGTGCCGCACCTTATATACCCCGCAGTACGCTACATCTTTAGCTTGAGGAGATTTCTACAACCATGATGCGCATCCTGCTGTTTTTGGCCACTAACCTGGCGGTCGTGCTGATAGCCAGCATCACCCTGAGCCTTTTCGGCTTCAACGGGTTCATGGCGGCCAACGGGGTTGATCTCGACCTTAGTCAGCTGCTGGTTTTCTGTGCGGTCTTTGGTTTCGCCGGCTCGCTGTTCTCGCTATTCATCTCCAAGTGGATGGCGAAGATGAGCACCGGTACCCAGATCATCAGCCAGCCACGTACCCGGCATGAGCAATGGCTGCTGCAAACCGTTGAGCAATTGTCCCGCGAAGCCGGGATCAAGATGCCCGAAGTCGGTATTTTCCCGGCCTACGAAGCGAACGCGTTCGCCACGGGCTGGAACAAGAACGACGCATTGGTCGCAGTCAGCCAGGGCCTGCTCGAACGGTTTTCGCCCGATGAAGTGAAAGCCGTGCTGGCCCACGAAATCGGCCACGTCGCCAACGGTGACATGGTCACCCTGGCGCTGATCCAGGGCGTGGTGAACACCTTCGTGATGTTTTTCGCGCGGATCATCGGCAACTTCGTCGACAAGGTGATCTTCAAGAACGAAGAAGGCCAGGGCATTGCCTACTACGTGGCAACCATCTTCGCCGAGCTGGTACTGGGTATTCTGGCCAGCTCGATCGTCATGTGGTTCTCGCGCAAACGCGAATTCCGCGCAGACGAAGCCGGTGCGCGTCTGGCTGGCACCAGCGCAATGATCGGCGCCCTGCAACGCCTGCGCGCCGAGCAGGGTCTGCCGGTGCACATGCCGGACACCCTGAACGCCTTTGGCATCAACGGTGGCATCAAACAGGGCTTCGCCCGCATGTTCATGAGCCACCCGCCGCTGGAAGAGCGTATCGACGCATTGCGTCGTCGCGGTTGATCAGACTGGCGTAAAAACAAGAAGGCCCGCAGTGATGCGGGCCTTTTTTTGCTTAGAGTAATGGGTTGTTCCCACTGGCCTGATTGCTGGCTTGCCAACGATGAGGCCGGAACAGCCAACACAAACTAACGAGGCGAAATACGGTAAACCCGCTCCTCCAGCCGCGTCACCCCGGCCTGCAGAAACTTCCCGCTCTCACTCAGCACATCCTGCTCTTCCAGCACCTGCACCTGCCAAGCACCGCCCAACAACCGCTGCACCTCATCATCCACCACTGCAAACGGCGGCCCGGGCATCTGCGCCTGATCGTAATCCAGCGTAATCAGCAACCCTTGCACTCCCTGCGGCAGGATCTGCTGAAGATGCGCCACATAGCGCTCACGCATCGGCGGCGGCAAGGCTATCAGCGCTGCCCGGTCGTACAGCGCCGTGCAATCAGCCACATCCTCTGCCGTGAGCGTGAAGACATCACCGCACCACAATTCAATGGAGTCGGCACGATAGACCTTGAACCCGTCTGTCTCGCTAACCTGCGGCTGTACATGTTGCTCACTGAAAAAGGCCTCAATGGCCTTTTCCGACAACTCAATCCCGAGCACCTGATGGCCACGCCCAGCTAACCACAGCAAATCCAGACTTTTCCCACACAACGGAACCAACACCCGCGCCTGCGCAGGAATCGGGAGGTCAGGCCAGTGCCGTTGTAGATGCGGGTTCACCTCAGGCAAATGAAAACCGATCTGGTCCGAAGCCCACTTCTTGTGCCAAAACTCAGGCTGCATGAATCCCCCTAAAAATTCGATCAAAAAGCGTTAAAACTTATATTAGATTTAGATCAATGATGTGGCTGAAGATGAGTCATCTTAACGCTCAGGAACCCATCATGTTTCCCAGCCTGTTTATTTCCCATGGTTCACCCATGCTTGCACTGGAGCCCGGCGCGAGTGGCCCGGCGCTAGCCCGACTGGCCGCTGAACTGCCCCGACCTAAATCTATCGTGATCGTCTCCGCACACTGGGAGAGCCACGAATTGCTGGTCAGCAGCCATCCGCAGCCCGAGACCTGGCATGACTTCGGCGGCTTCCCTCGGGCGTTGTTTGAAGTGCAGTACCCGGCACCGGGCAATCCGCAATTGGCTGTCGAAGTCGCCGAGTTGCTGAGCGCCAACGACCTGCCGGCACGCCTCGATCCGCAACGGCCGTTCGACCACGGCGTGTGGGTGCCGCTGTCGCTGATGTACCCGCAAGCTGACATTCCGGTGGTGCAGGTTTCGCTGCCGAGTCGCGGCGGTCCAGCGCTGCAAACCCGTGTTGGTCGTGCGTTGGCAGGCTTGCGTGAACAAGGGATTTTGTTGATCGGCTCGGGCAGCATCACCCACAACCTGCGCGAGCTGGACTGGCATGCCGGTCCGGAAAGCGTGGAGCCGTGGGCAAAAGACTTCCGTGACTGGGTGATCGAAAAGCTTGCGACCGATGATGAAGCGGCGCTGCATGACTACCGCCAGCAGGCACCGAACGCGGTGCGCAGCCATCCAAGTGATGAGCATTTGTTGCCGTTGTACTTTGCCCGGGGTGCCGGGGGTGAATTCAGTGTGGCGCATAAGGGATTCACCATGGGTGCGCTGGGTATGGATATTTACCGCTTCGGCTAAAGGCAAAATCAAAAGATCGCAGCCTTCAGAAGCTCCTACCCTGCGATCTTTTGATCTTTCAAACAGGCAAAAAAAATCCCCGAACCAGTCGGGGATTTTTTATGTTCGATCAATCAGCCCAAGGGCGGATCAATCTTCACGATAGCGACGCAGTTTCAGCTGCTTACCGGCAACGCGAGTGTCCTTCAGCTTGGTCAGGAGTTTGTCCAGACCATCTTCCGGCAGCTCAACGAGGCTGAAGCTGTCACGCACCTGAATGCGACCGATCGCTTCACGGGCCAGACCACCTTCGTTGAGGATGGCGCCCAGCAGGTTCTTGGCGGCGATACCGTCACGCGCACCCAGCGCGGTACGGCAACGAGCACGGCCTTCGCCCAAAGGCATTGGCGCACGACGCTCGCGGTCACCACGATCCGGACGATCACCGGTACGCTCAGGACGGTCGCCACGCGGTGCGTTGTTCGGCACCAGTGGACGTTCCTTCTCGATTGCAGCCAGGTTCAGCGCTTGACCGTTAGTGGCCTTGCGCAGCAGAGCAGCAGCCAGAGCACGCGGGGTGCAGCCGATGTCCGCGGTCAGACGATCGAGCAGTTCACCGTGAGTCGATTCGGCATCAGCGACCAGCGGCGACAGGCTGTTGGTCAGTTTCTTGATGCGCGCATCGAGAACAGCCTGAGCGTCCGGCAGACGAACTTCAGCCACTTTCTGACCGGTTACACGCTCGATCACTTGCAGCATGCGGCGCTCACGCGGAGTCACCAGCAGCAGCGCACGACCTTCGCGACCGGCACGGCCGGTACGGCCGATACGGTGAACGTAGGATTCCGGATCGTACGGCATGTCCACGTTGAAAACGTGGGTGATGCGCGGAACGTCCAGACCACGAGCAGCAACGTCGGTCGCAACAACGATGTCCAGACGGCCATCCTTGAGCGAGTCGATCACGCGCTCACGCTGGTTCTGAGCGATGTCACCGTTCAGCGCAGCGGCTTTGTAGCCTTTGGCGTCCAGGGCACTGGCCAGATCCAGAGTCGCTTGCTTGGTGCGCACGAACATGATCAGAGCGTCGAAGTCTTCCACTTCCAGCAAGCTGAGAACGGCCGAAGTCTTCTGGTCAGCGTGAACCAACAGGTGAGCCTGTTCGATCGCGGTAACGGTCTGGGTCTTGGTCTGGATCTTGACGTGTTGCGGATCGCGCAGGTGGCGTTCGGCAATGGCGCGGATCGACTGCGGCAGGGTAGCCGAGAACAGAACGGTCTGACGGGTCGCTGGCAGAGCCTTGAAGATGACTTCCAGGTCATCCATGAAGCCCAGCTTCAACATTTCGTCAGCTTCGTCGAGAACCAGGTGGTTCACGGTCGACAGCACTTTCTCGTCGCGACGCAGGTGGTCACACAGACGACCCGGGGTAGCGACAACGATCTGCGCGCCATTACGGATTGCTTTCAGTTGCGGGCCCATCGGCGCGCCGCCGTAAACGGCCACAACGGTGACGCCTGGCATTTGCTTGGCGTAGGTTTCAAAAGCGGTTGCTACTTGCAGCGCCAACTCTCGGGTTGGCGCCAGGATCAGGGCTTGCGGTTCGCGCTTGGCAGGATCGATGCGGTGCAGAATAGGCAGAGCGAACGCGGCGGTTTTACCGGTACCGGTTTGCGCCTGGCCAATCATGTCCTGGCCGGCCATGATGATCGGGATCGATTGCTGCTGAATCGCCGAAGGCTCTTCGTAGCCGGTCGCTGCGACGGCTGCAAGAATATTCGGGTTAAGATTAAAAGCGGCGAATCCGCCGGTTTCCTGGGTCATGGGTCTGCCTCTAAGTGCATCCGCAAAGACCCATGCTCCAAAGCTGCGCATGCCGTGTTGAGACTCAAGAGTCGCCCTGGCAGCTTTGTCGGCGGGGATTTGCGAAAACGTATGAATGAAAAAAAAGAATCGTCCGGGAAGAGCCCGCAATGCGGACGTGCAGCCGAAGCTGACTTCGGGGAATTGCGCTACCTAAACGCGGCCCTGTTAAAGGCCGGCGCGCACTATACCGGATTTCGCCAAAATAGGGAGCTTTTTTTATTGCCTGAATGCGTGTGTCACCGCTGTGTAACGGGGTTTTGCGGATAATCGTGCGAAGGTCTATTTTTCAAAGGCCCGGCCACGCAGGTGATGACGCTTAAACGATTCATCGATCTGCGGCATACCGTCGCTGCACCCGCCCTTCCCGCCCGAGGAGTTATCCATGAATCAGCCCTGCCCCGGCCGCGTCAGCCGTGAACGTCGTGGCCATGTCCACCTGATCGGCCTCGACCGAGCCGCCAAGCGCAATGCTTTCGACCTCGACCTGCTCAATGAGCTGAGCCTGGCGTATGGCGAGTTCGAGGCGGATAGCGAGGCGCGGGTGGCAGTGGTGTTCGGCCATGGCGAACACTTTACCGCCGGCCTGGATCTGGTCAATGCCAGCTCGGCACTTGCCCAAGGCTGGGTAGTTCCGACCGGCGGTTGCGATCCGTGGGGTGTTTTCGTCGGCCCACGGGTGAGCAAACCGGTGATTGTCGCGGCACAGGGTTACTGCCTGACCATCGGCATCGAGCTGATGCTGGCCGCTGATATCAACCTTTGCGCGAGCAATACCCGGTTCGCCCAGATGGAAGTGCAGCGTGGGATCTTTCCTTTTGGCGGCGCGACTCTGCGCTTTCATCAGGTAGCCGGTTGGGGCAATGCCATGCGGTGGTTGCTGACCGGAGACGAATTCGATGCACACGATGCCCTGCACTTGGGATTGGTGCAGGAAGTGATGGCCAGCGAGGATCTGCTGCCCCGGGCAATTGAACTGGCCGAACGGATTGCGCAACAGGCGCCGTTAGGGGTGCAGGCGACGTTGATGTCGGCGCGCCAGGCGCGGTATGAAGGTGAGACGGCGGCAGCACAGGGCTTGCCGGCGCTGGTGAAGAAGTTGCTGGCCAGCGAGGATGCCAAGGAAGGTGTGCGGTCGCTGGTTGAGCGGCGGCCCGGGATCTTCAAAGGCATCTGATGAAACGCACCAAATCCTGTAGGAGCTGCCGCAGGTTGCGATCTTTTGACTTTGATTTTTTAAAAGAAGGATCGCAGCCTTCGGCAGCTCCTACTGCTCAAGTCGCGGGACGAATCGCCTTGATCAACGACTGCAACGAATACCCCAACTGCGGCGCCAGCGCTTCAGCCCGGGCAGTCAACGCCTGCATGTCCAGCGCCTGATCCAGATCCGCTGGCACAATCAGAATCACGTTGCCCTCCTTCACCGGCAATTCCCAGTAATGCCGGTGATAGAGCCCGCGCAACAACGCCGCGCCCAACGGTTTGCCATCATCGGTAGCCCACTGGTTAATCACCAGCCAGCCGCCCGGATTCAAGCGTTTCTGACAGTCGCCGAGAAAACTCCAGGCCAGATGCCCGACACCGGGGCCGACGTCGGTGTAAAGGTCGACGAAGATCAGATCCGCAGGCTCGGCGCTCGGCAGCAATTCAAGGGCATCGCCGACGCGGATGTACAGGCGCGGATCGTCATCCAGGCCAAGGTATTCGATGGCCAGACGCGGCACGTCCGGACGCAGTTCGATGGCTTCGACATCTTCCAGCGGCAGAAACTTGAGGCAAGCCTGAGTCAGCGTACCTGCGCCCAATCCGAGGAACAGCGCACTCTCCGGATGCTCGTGGCACAGCGCGCCAATCAGCATCGCCCGGGTGTAGTCGTATTCCAGCCAGCTCGGGTCGGCAGTGAACACGCAGCTCTGCTCGATCGCATCGCCGAACTCCAGAAAGCGGTAATCGGCCACCTCCAGCACGCGAATCACGCCGAACTCGTCCTGTACCTCGGCGAGCAATAGCTCGACGCGCTCCTCAGTCATTTCGTCTCCTGATGGTCACCGGGCGCGGTGACGCGATGGCACCGCTATGGCACCGTGGCAAAGCGGCGATTGTCGGCGATGGGGCGGGAACAGGTCACGCACTAATTTGCTGATACCATGGCGTTCCGTGCGTAGAACCTTAGAGACCGTGATGAGCCAACCCTGGAGCCCTGACAGCTGGCGCGCCCTGCCGATCCAGCAACAACCCCAATACCCCGACGCCGCGCATCTGCGCCAGGTCGAGCAAACCCTGGCCAGTTATCCGCCGCTGGTGTTTGCCGGCGAAGCGCGGGAGCTGCGTCGTCAGTTTGCCGAGGTGACTCAAGGCCGGGCGTTCCTGCTGCAGGGCGGCGATTGCGCTGAAAGCTTCGCTGAATTCTCAGCAGCCAAGATTCGCGACACGTTTAAGGTGCTGCTGCAAATGGCCATCGTCATGACCTTTGCCGCCGGTTGCCCGGTGGTCAAGGTCGGGCGCATGGCCGGTCAATTCGCCAAGCCGCGTTCGGCCAACGACGAAACCATCGACGGCGTGACCCTGCCGGCCTACCGTGGCGACATCGTCAACGGCATCGGCTTCGACGAAAAGAGTCGCGTGCCGGATCCGGAGCGTCTGCTGCAGTCCTATCACCAGTCCACCGCGACCCTGAACCTGCTGCGCGCCTTCGCCCAGGGCGGTTTTGCCGACCTGCATCAGGTGCACAAGTGGAACCTCGATTTCATCGCCAACTCCGCGCTGGCCGAGAAATACAGCCACCTCGCCGATCGCATCGATGAAACCCTGGCCTTCATGCGCGCCTGCGGCATGGACAGCTCGCCGCAACTGCGCGAAACCAGTTTCTTCACCGCCCACGAAGCGCTGCTGCTCAACTACGAAGAAGCCTTCGTGCGCCGCGACAGCCTGACCAACGATTACTACGATTGCTCGGCGCACATGCTGTGGATCGGCGACCGCACCCGTCAGCTCGACGGTGCTCACGTCGAATTTCTGCGTGGGGTGAACAACCCGATCGGGGTGAAAGTCGGCCCGAGCATGAACCCCGATGATCTGATTCGTCTGATCGACGTGCTCAACCCGAGCAACGATCCGGGGCGCCTTAACCTCATTGCGCGAATGGGCGCGAACAAGGTCGGCGATCATTTACCGGCGTTGATCCGCGCGGTGCAGCGTGAAGGCAAGCAGGTGCTGTGGAGCTCCGACCCGATGCACGGCAACACTATCAAGGCCAGCAGCGGCTACAAGACCCGCGACTTTGCGCAGATCCTCGGCGAAGTGAAGCAGTTCTTCCAGGTGCACGAAGCGGAAGGCAGTTACGCCGGCGGGATTCACATCGAGATGACCGGGCAGAATGTCACCGAGTGCATCGGGGGCGCACGGCCGATCACTGAAGATGGCTTGTCGGATCGCTATCACACCCACTGTGATCCGCGGATGAATGCCGATCAGTCGCTGGAATTGGCGTTCCTGATCGCCGAAACACTGAAGCAAGTCCGCCGCTAAACCGCGTCATCTCCTTCGCGAGCAAGCTCGCGAAGGTGTCTGCTCAGTCACCACCGATCTGAGCCAATGCCGCCCGCAACCGCCCCGCACTCTCGCGCTTACAATTCAGCTGCACCCTCTCCAACCCCAGCCAATCCGCCATGCGCCGCAAATTCACCGCCAGCGCCAGCATCCCCTCCTCATCCAGCCCTGATTCCTCTTCATGCACCGCATGCACCGCCAGCCGCCCCGCCGCCCGCTCGGCACGCAGATCCACCCGTGCGGCTATCCGCTCATTGTGCAAAAACGGCAGCACGTAATAGCCATAAACCCGCTTGTCCTGCGGCGTGTAGATCTCCAGCCGATAGCGGAAATCAAATAACCGCTCGGTGCGGCTGCGCTCCCAGATCAACGAGTCGAAGGGTGACAACAAGGCACTGGCCGGCACTTTGCGAGGGGTTTTCGGCTCCGGCAGGCAATAGGCGATTTGCCGCCAATCAGCGACTTCGCAGAGCTGCAATTGTCCGGCCTCAACCAACTCGGCCAGACGCGGACGGGCATCAGCCGGATTCAGACGAAAGTAATCACGCAGATCCTTTTCAGTGCCTACGCCCAGCGCTTGCGCCGCATGCAGTAATAACCCGCGCTGAGCCTCAGCCTCATCAGGCAAAGGCTGCTGCAGGATCGCCGAAGGAATCACCCGCTCCGGCAAATCATACAAACGCTCAAAGCCCCGTCGCCCCGCCACCGTCACTTCACCCGCGGCGAACAACCATTCCAGCGCATGCTTTTCCGCACTCCAGTCCCACCACTGTCCGGGCTTGTCTTCACGGGTCGACAAACTGCCTGCGCCCAATGCCCCACGCTCTTGGACCGCATTCAGAACCCGGCGAATGACATCCTGCTGCTCAAGACCAAACTTCGCCAGTTGCTGATAGATGTCCTTACCTTGCCTGGCCCGCTGCATGCGCCAACCCAGCAACGGATACATCGACAGCGGTAGTAACGACGCCTCATGCCCCCAGTATTCAAAAAGCGTACGACGACGCCCCGAACTCCAGGCGGCCTGGTCGAGCAAGTCAGAAGAATAGGAACCCAGACGGGAAAACAGCGGCAGGTAGTGCGAGCGCACCACGGCGTTGACGGAATCGATTTGCAGCAGGCCCAGCCGTTCGATCAGCCGGTTGACGTGCGGCGCCTTGACGGTCGGCGGCTGGCGCCCGTTGAACCCTTGGGCAGCCAGCACCAGACGTCGCGCCTGTTTAAGGGAAAAGGACAGTGTCGCGGGCATGAGCATCTCCTTGTCTGCTCGCAACCTACCTCAGTCCAGAAGTGTTTGTGTAGCAATGGCCTCATCATTTATGCATCGGATCGTCCCAGAACGGCCGCACTGACTCGTGCTCGACGTCGGCACGACTGACCCCGATGTCTTTCAGCGCTTCGTCGCTCAGACTGGCAAGCAACTCTCGTTCACGGTGCAGTTCGTACCAGCGGCTAAACTTGTGCAGCAGGTCCGAAACCATATGGCCATGGCCGGAAAACGCTTCTTCACCTACAGACTCTCTTTGACCTTTCATCGTCTTGACCTCCGTTGTGGATGGCTCAAGTCTCGCGCCGGCGCTAAGATCAATCCAACGAATGTTTCTGATGGCATGCATCACGGAGATTCATCAATTGTCGGCCTACCCCAGTATCGATACCGATGTACTGCGCACCTTTGTCGCAATTGCCGATCAGGGCGGTTTCACCCGCGCTGGAGAGATGGTCAACCGCACGCAATCGGCGGTGAGCATGCAGATGAAACGTCTGGAAGAAGACGTGCTGCAGCGCCAGTTGTTCGAGCGTGACGGCCGGCAGGTTCGCCTGACCGCCGAAGGCCAGGTGCTGCTCGGTTACGCGCGGCGCATCCTCAAGCTGCACAGCGAAGTGTTCAACACTCTGCGCGAGCCGCACATGGTCGGCACCGTGCGCATCGGCACGCCGGATGATTACGTGATGCGTTTTCTGCCGGGGATCCTGTCGCGATTTGCGCAGTTCTATCCGCTGATCCAGATCGAAGTGCATTGCGAATCGACCAAACAGTTGTTGCAGCGCACCGATCTTGATCTGTCGATCGTCACCCGCGAACCCGGTAACGAGATCGGCCAGTTACTGCGCAAAGAACGGTTTGTCTGGGCTGAAGCGCAAAACTTCAGCGCCCATGAGCAGACGCCGCTGCCGCTAGCGATGTTCAACAGTGATTGTTTCTGCCGCTTGTGGGCCTGCAATGCGCTGGACGCGATGGGTCGCGATTACCGCATCGCCTACAACAGCACCAGCCTGTCGGCGCTGATGGCGGTGGTGAGCGCGGGTCTGGCGATCACCGCGCAACTGGAAAGCCTGATCACCCCGGACATGCGCATTCTGGGAGCCAACGAGGATCTGCCGCTGTTGCCCGAGGCCAGCATCATGCTGATCCGCAACTTGAACAATCCGTCGCCGATCACTGAATGCCTCGCCGAGCACATCGTCGAAGGCTTCAAACTTTAAAGGCAAGCATCACCGCGCACAGCACCAGAAACCCGCAGAACAGCCCACGCAGGAGTTTTTCCGGCATCGCGTGGGCAACTTTCACGCCCCAACTGATGCTGGCCAGACCGCCGATGGCCAGCGGCAGACCAATCATCCAGTCCACTTCGTGGTGCACCGCGTAGGTCACCAGCGTCACGCCTGTGCTCGGCAGTGCCAGCGCCAGCGACAAGCCTTGGGCGACCACCTGAGTAGTGCCGAACAGGCTGGTGAGTACGGGCGTCGCCACGACTGCCCCGCCGACACCAAACAACCCGCCCATGGTCCCGGACGCCGCACCGAGTACACCCAGCCACGGCCAGGAATAACGCATCTCGGACGTTGGCGCCGGGCGCTTGCCGAACATCTTCAGCAAGTTATAGGCGGACAATGCGACCAGGAACGCGACAAAACCGATACGCATGGTTTGCGCATCGATGCCCACGGCCCAGATCGAACCGATCCACGCGAAGCAGAACCCCATCACCGCCAGCGGCAACGCATGACGCAGTTCGATGCGATTGCGCTGGTGATAACGCCACAGCGCCAGCATCACGTTCGGCACCACCATCACCAGCGCTGTGCCCTGAGCGATCTGCTGATCAAGGCCAAACCAGACGCCGAGCAATGGAATCGCGATCAAGCCACCGCCGATGCCGAAGATGCCACCGAGCGTGCCGAGGGCGGCGCCGAACAGCAGGTACAACAAAAACTCCATCACAGTCGAATTCCTCTTACGTCAGGCGAAACATCCTACGCAGTCGCGGCTGGCGGGGAAACGCATAGCAACGCACAATGGCTATGCCGAATTCGCACAAGCATTGAACCGACATGAATCCCAACCAATTGACCGATCAACTCGGACTGTTTCTCGATGTGCTGGAGAGTGGCAGCTTTTCCGCCGCCTCACGCCGTCATCCGCTGACGCCGTCGGCGGTTGCCCGGCGCATCGATAGCCTGGAAAACGCGGTGGGCAGCCAGTTGTTCATCCGCAGCACGCATGCCGTACGGGCCACGCCGGCAGGTCTGGCCTTTGCCGAACGGGCGCGGCGGATCGTTGCCGAACTGCAACTGGCCCGCGCCGAAGCGGTGTCGCTGAGCAGTGCGCCGGAAGGTTTGATTCGCATCGATGCGCCGGCTGCATTCGGGCGCCGACACTTGGCACCGGTGATTGCCGACTTTCTGGTGTTGTATCCGGGGCTCGACGTGCAGTTGCACCTGATCGACAGTTTCGTCGACATGCACGGCTCGAATCTGGGCAAAGTCGATCTGGTGCTGCGTGCCGGACAAATGGCCGATACCCGACTGGTCGCCACCCCGTTGGCGAGCATGGTGCGCATCGCTTGTGCGAGTCCCGACTACCTCAAGCGTCGCGGTGTACCGAATCATCCTGCGCAGTTGAGCGAACATGACGGTCTGGATTGGGACGGTCTCGCCCCACCCTTTGCGTGGCGTTTCGAACAGGACGGGCAGATGCAATTACACCGCCCGGCGCGCATCCGCATGAGCGCCAATAACGCCGAGGCTCTGGTGTGCGGTGCTTTGGCGGGGCTGGGCATCGCGCACCTGCCAACCTGGTTGGCCAGCGAATACCTGCTGCGCGGCGAATTGTTGCCGCTGTTTTGTGAAAATGGCCTGCCACGACCCGAATCCACCGGCATCTACGCCTTGCGGATGGAGCAGCAGACCCACTCGCGCAGCCGTTTATTGCTGGAGTATCTCAAGACCCGCTTCAGCCCGGTGCCACCCTGGGATCTGGCGTTGCAACGGGACTTGGGCCGGCACTAGGTTTCAGAGAATTATCTGGCGCATTAAAGATTCGAGCGCTAGATTCATGAGCATCATTGATCAAGGTTTACACATGAGCACCGAACGCAACAACCCAGACCACTGCGAAGATCTGTTGCTGGATAATCAGGCCTGCTTCGCATTGCATTCCACTTCGCTGATGCTGACCAAGGTCTACAAGCCGCTTTTGCAAGCGCTGGGCCTGACCTATCCGCAGTATCTGGCGATGATGGTGTTGTGGGAGAAGGATGGTTTGACGGTGGGAGAAATCAGCACGCGACTGTTGACTGATCCCGGCTCCCTAACGCCGTTGCTCAAACGTCTGGAAGGTGAAGGCTTGTTGAGCCGGACCCGCAGTCGTGAGGATGAGCGCGTGGTGATTGTTGAATTGACTGCGAAAGGCCGAGCACTCAAGGAAAAAGCCAAAACCGTTCCGCAATGCATTCTCGGTGCCAGCGGCTTTACCCTCGAGCGCCTGCAAAATCTGCAGGCTGAGCTGCAAGTGCTGCGCAGTCATCTGCAAGACAGCCTTATCTAGAACCCAAGGGATCTCGTTGTCTGCCGAGATTTCGCCCGACCTGAACATTTTTTGCTGTCGGCTTTTGACCCCTCAACCGCTCTAGATCAATACATCCAGCGCGCTGAACCCCTCCCCTTCGGCGCGCTCCTTCACTTTCCTTAAAAATTTATCTTGCGCACTAAATATTGGCGGACTATATTCACTCCGAGCTTACTTAGCGCGCAAACAGTTAGCGCAATCAATGACACTAAACGAGGCCCACACCATGCAAACTCTCTACACCGCAATCGCAACCTCCACCGGCGGCCGTGACGGTCGTGCGATCTCCAGTGACAACGTCCTCGACATCAAACTCGCCACCCCGAAAGAACTCGGTGGTGCTGGCGGCGCAGCGACCAACCCTGAGCAACTGTTTGCTGCCGGTTATTCGGCCTGCTTCATCGGCGCGCTGAAATTCGTAGCCAGCCAGACCAAGCGCAAAATCCCGGACGACGCGGCGATCACCGCTCACGTTGGTATCGGCCAGATCCCTGGTGGTTTCGGTCTGGACATCGACCTGCACATCAGCCTGCCAGGTCTTGAACAAGCCGACGCGCAAAGCCTGGTCGACGCTGCCCACCAGGTCTGCCCGTACTCCAACGCCACCCGTGGCAATGTCGATGTACGTCTGCACGTCACCGTGTAAATAAAGCAAAAAATCGCAGGCACAAAAAAGCCCGACTCAATGGTCGGGCTTTTTCTTTCCGCAAAAAGCAGTGCTTATTTGGCACGGCCTTTGTAGGAACCGCCTTCGCGGGTGTCGATTTCGATCTTGTCACCGATTTCGATGAAGTCAGCAACTTGCAGCTCGGTACCGTTGCTCAGCTTGGCTGGCTTCATGACCTTGCCGGAAGTGTCGCCGCGAGCCGAACCTTCGGTGTAGTCAACTACGCGCACGATGGTGGTCGGCAGCTCTACGGAAACCAGACGCTCTTCGAAGAAGATCGCTTCGCAAACATCGGTCATGCCTTCTTCAACGAAAGGCAGAACAGCTTCGATGTCTTCAGCGTTCAGCTCGTACATGGTGTAGTCAGTGGTGTCCATGAACGTGTAGGTGTCGCCGCTGATGAAGGACAGGGTCGCTTCTTTGCGGTCGAGGATTACGTCGTCCAGTTTGTCGTCGGCGCTGTAAACGATCTCGGTCTTGTAACCGGTCAGCAGGTTTTTCAGCTTGGTCTTCATGATCGCGCTGTTACGGCCCGACTTGGTGAATTCAGCTTTCTGAACCAGCCAAGGATCGTTTTCGAGACGGATCACGGTACCGGGTTTCAGTTCTTTACCAGTTTTCATTGCGAATATCCGAATTTGGATGGGATTTACAAAAATCTAGGCCGCGTATCATATCCAATTTAGGTAAAACTGTACCAGCGCCGCGGCAAGATCGGCTTGCAAGCCCTGTTCCAGACACCATGCTTCTGCATTTTTGTGTAGTTCTGGCCAATGTTTGCGAGCCGCTAGCCAGTGCTCGCCGATCGGCTGGCCGGCACTCCAGGCGCGCCACAGACCGTTCATCGCCTCGGCAGCAGCCGGCGAAAGTTCCTTCGTATAGAGCGCGAGGAAGGCATCGAGCTTGTCCAGATGAATGTCTTCGTCCTGCTGATAGATGTGCCAGAGCATCGGCCGCCCGGCCCACTGCGCCCGGACAAACGAATCCTCGCCGCGCACCGCGTTGAAATCGCAGCACCAGAGCAAATGATCGTATTGATCCTGACGGACGAACGGCAACACCTGCACGGTCAGCGCCTGACGGATATGAATCGCCCCGACAGAGAGGTTCTCAACACCGAGCCATCGCGCGACGTCGCCGAGAATCCGCCCTTCCGGCACCAGCAACTGAGTCGGTGTGGCGTCTGCTGCCAACACGTCCAGCCAACTGGCCAGCCCGGCGTTCTCGTAGGCAAACAGGGAAATCAACTGGGCGTCAGGCGCGCGTTCAATCCCCAGACCTTGCAGGAATTGTCTCTGCGCTGGGGCATCCTGTTGAAACTGCTGACGCTGTGCAAGCAATCCTCGTTCACGCAGCAGCCCACCGGTGCCTGGCTGGAAGCCCGGAAAGAAGAAGATTTTCTGCACCGATTTGTACTTCACCGACGGCAGGCCGTGGCAGCCGGTGACCCAGTCTTCGGCGCTCAGATAGTCGAGGTTCATCCATAGCGGCGGCTTTTCGCGCTCGGCCATGGCGTCCATGTAAGCACTCGGCAGTTGGCAGGCAAACGCGGCAATCACCACGTCGGCAGCGTCAGCATGGAGCCACTCGCTCGGCCAGTGGCGTACCTCGACGCCCTGCTGCCATTGCTGCGCTGCGCTGACGTCGATTTCCGGACAAATGCGCTCGAACGCGCGCAGATCATCGACCCACAGCCGCACCGTCAGCGAATGCTCGGCCACCAGTTGCCGGGCCAGACGCCAGGTCACGCCGATGTCGCCATAGTTGTCGACCACAGTGCAAAAAATATCCCAGCGGGTTTTCAGTGGCGGCATTCAAGACTCCCCGTTGGCAAAAGCAGCGATTGTCCGCATAAATGACGTCGTGCAGAAGAGCCGACGGCGATTAATCTTCGTGCGACAATCGCCACTTGCCCGTACCCATCCGCCAGGAGGCAGCCATGCCCTACCGTCCTAACCCGCGTCGCCCCTTGCCTGTTCAGCTTAGCGCGTTGCATTTGACCGGCAGCATTGCCCTGGGCATGTGGCTGGGCTTCCTCGCGATTGCGCTGACATGCTGGCTACTCTCGCGTTTTATGTTCAACGAACAACTCGCGCCGGTTGCCCAGGCGGTGCAGCAACTGGCCAATCCGCCAGCAGTGCAAGCCGTTCCGGAGATACCGCCGCAGAGCCCTCTGTTCGATCAGTACGAAGAAAACCTGCGCAAGAACGAGCAGCAGAATCGTCTGGATCAGGCGCGTAGCAGCAACCGCAATCAGTCGAACCCGAAATGCCAGTTCTGGCTGCAACAGGACCAAACCGCGCCAAGCGAAAAGAGCCGCGCCAACGTTTTACAATTCTGCGATTGATCATGAACAAGCACAGCGTCCACCAATTGATTCTCGACAAATTGCGCATCGACCTCGATATCGCCGAACGTGCGGCACAAACCGCTTACGAAACCGCGACCCACGAAGAGAACATCGCCGAAAACAAGTACGACACCCTTGGGCTGGAAGCGTCGTATCTGGCGGCCGGGCAAGCGAAACGCGTCGAGGAAATTCGTCAGTCGCTGGCGCTGTGCCAGAACCTGACACTGCGTGCCTATGACGAAAACCGAGGAATTGAGGTCGGCGCCCTGCTCGGCCTGGAAGACGAAAAGGGTCGTGAGCAATGGCTGTTTCTGGCGCCGGATGCGGCGGGCTTGAAGGTCGACGTGGTCGGCCAGCCGATTACCGTCATCACCCCGCGCTCGCCGCTGGGCAAAAGTCTGCTGGGCAAGTTCGAAGGTGATGAGGTGGAGATTCTGGTGGCGGGCACCCGGCAACAGTTTGCTGTCACCGAGGTGCTCTGAAGCAGGGACTTAGTGGACTGGCAGTTCGACGCCGTCGAACAGTTCTTCCAGCTCTTGCTTGTTGTGGCACTGAATGGCTTTGGCCATCACTTCGCGGGTCAGGTGCGGCGCGAACTTCTCAATGAAGTCGCACATGAAACCACGCAGGAAGGTGCCACGACGGAAACCGATCTTGGTGATGCTCGATTCGAACAGCTCGCTGGCATCCAGCACCACCAGATCGTTGTCGAGTTTGGTATCGACGGCCATTTTCGCCACGATGCCCACACCCAGACCCAAGCGCACATAGGTTTTGATCACGTCGGCGTCGGCAGCTGTGAACACCACTTTCGGCGTCAGGCCACGGTGGCTGAATGCTTCGTCGAGTTTCGAGCGGCCGGTGAAACCGAACACGTAAGTCACGATCGGGTATTCGGCCAGTGCTTCGAGGGTCAGCTTCGGCAGCTTGGTCAGCGGGTGGCCCTGGGGCACAACCACGCAGCGGTTCCAGCGGTAGCACGGCATCATCACCAGATCGCCGAACAGCTCAAGCGCTTCGGTGGCGATGGCGAAATCGACGGTGCCGTCAGCAGCCATTTCGGCGATCTGCATCGGCGAACCCTGGTGCATGTGCAGCGCCACGTCAGGGTATTGCTTGATGAAATTGCTGATCACCGGCGGCAACGCATAACGCGCCTGGGTGTGAGTCGTGGCAATCGACAGCGTACCTTTCTTCTCGTTGGAGAATTCCTGGGCGATCTGCTTGATGCTTTCGACCTT
Source organism: Pseudomonas sp. LBUM1652 (assembly GCF_059716105.1). NCBI lineage: Bacteria > Pseudomonadati > Pseudomonadota > Gammaproteobacteria > Pseudomonadales > Pseudomonadaceae > Pseudomonas > Pseudomonas sp. LBUM1652. The sequence continues at coordinate 4,448,089 of NZ_CP166804.1, forward strand.
GCGCAGAATCTCACCGGCAGTGGTGATGATGCGCTCGCCGGCTGGCGTGACGCGGGTCAGGTGCTTGCCGCTGCGGGCAAACACTTCAACGCCGAGCTCATCTTCCAACAGACGGATTTGTTTACTGATGCCCGGTTGCGAGGTGTAAAGGCTTTGGGCTGTAGCGGAAACGTTGAGGTCGTGGTGCGCCACTTCCCAGATGTAGCGCAATTGTTGAAGCTTCATATGTATCCCTCAAAGCAGGTAGACGCCACGGGCATCAGCGACGGTATATAACTATATTAATGGTTTGAAGAATAAATCTAGAACTTTTTTGTCAAAGCGCCATTATTCCTGCCTCAGCGATCCTCCCGGCGCCGACGCTCCACCAGCGGCACCAGATAAACCGGCACCTTGGCCAATTGCAGTACCCGCGCCGCCGTGCGCCCCAAGGGTGTTTCCGCGCCTACCCCGTGGCTGTGACTTCCTACGATCAGCAAATCGACAGAGAGTTTCTGCGCCTGGTCGAGAATCACCTGCGAAGGATCGCCCTGTAGCACGCGCACCGCGCAAATCCGCTGCAGATCCTGCTCGCCCTCCTCGCCCAGCTCTTCACGAAAACTGTCGAGCACCCGCTGCTCGATATTGGCGATGACAGTTTTCAGACCCTGGCTGTGGAATTCGTTCAACGCCTGCTCGTCGAGATAACTCTGCAACACAGATTCGGCAAACAGCCCCATCGGTTCCACCGCATGCACTACATATAAGTCGGCATCGAACGTTCGCGCCAAGGCCAGGGCATGCTGCATCACAAACGGCGCGTACAGACCGAGGTCAGTGGCATACAGCATCGAACGAATCATATGACCTCCTCGCAAGCCAACATGGCGGAGATTTGATTCAGCTTAGCAGTGCCTTGGCGAGTACGACGTGTGACGCAACGTCTTGAAGCACAGGGCCTTTAGATCGATGGTTCGTTGCTGATGCCGTGTGGCACATGGCCGGTTGCAACCACTTCGCGGGCAAGCTCGCAGTGGCCGGCCTGATCGTCAAAGAACACGTCGGCGGCAAACGCTTCGAGAAACGCCGATTTGGTCAGGCCGCCGAGAAACAGGGATTCATCGAGACGGATGTCCCACTCGCGCAGCGTGCGGATGACTCGTTCATGGGCCGGAGCCGAACGAGCGGTCACCAGCGCGGTACGGATCGGGCAGTCATCGTCGGGGAATTCGCGTTGTAGCAGATTGAGCGCCGCCAGGAAGCCCTTGAATGGCCCACCGCGCAATGGCTCACGCGCCGATTCGCGCTCCTTGGCCTGGAACGCTTCCAACCCGCCTGACTGATAAACGCGTTCCGACTCGTCGGAAAAGATCACCGCGTCACCGTCGAAGGCGATGCGCAGTTCGTCGCTGGCCGCACGGCTGGCGCCCCCGGACAAAATGGTCGCGGCGGCGAAGCCGGCATCCAGCGCCGCGCGAACGTCCTCGGCATGGGTGGAGAGAAACAGGTCGCAACCAAACGCCTTCAGATAGGGATAAGGACTGCGCCCGCCGACAAACGCCGCGCGGGAAATCGCCAGGCCGTAATGATGAATCGAATTGAACACGCGCAACCCGGTGTCGGCGCTGTTGCGTGACACCAGAATCACCTCGACCCGCGCGCGGCCCAGGCGACTGTTCAGGCTCAAGAGTTTTTCCACCAGTGGAAAGGCGTCACCGGGCGCGAGGATCTCGTCTTCGTGCTCGATCTGGTATTGCCGGTAGGCTTCGACGCCGCTCGACAGGTAGACCTTGTGGCTCTCGCTCAGGTCGAACAAGGCGCGCGACGAAATCGCCAGCACCAGTTTGTCATCGATGTTCTTGGCCATGCCTTCCCCCGCCCCCACAACAAAAAACCGACTTAAACGTTACGTCGGTCGATAAAACTCAAATTGCGATACAGCGCCTCGATGCGCGGCAGCTCACAGCCTGCCGCTCTCGCCGCCACCAGTGGTCGGGCATAAATCGCCTCCAGCTCCAGCGGTCGCTTATGCAAAAAGTCGTGGTACATGCTCGGCCAGTAGTCGGGCATTTTCTCGGTCATCATGAACAGGTACTCGGCATAACCGGGCGGGATCTCGTGACCGCAAGCCCGCGCGCCCTGCACCACTTCGGCCATAAGCGCCTGGATCAATGCGCGACTGTCGTCGTCGGCCATCAGTGGCGTAGTGCTGGCGCCGAGTAACACCGAGAGACCGTTGTAGGGAATATTCCAGACCAGTTTCTGCCAGCGTGCCTGATGTAGATTGGGCATTGCCTGGGAGTCGATACCCGCGGCACGGAACAGTCCGGCGCCTTCTTCGACCAACGCCATGCGCGCCGCGTCATCGACTGCCGGGCCGCTGTGATAACCGACGTTTACTGCGCCGAGGGCTTGGTGGGTAATCTGCCCCGGCCCGTCGCGATGCACGCAGACCAGACACAAACCACCCAACACATGCAGGGACTCAGGCAACAACTCTCGCAGACTGTCCTCGACGTCCAGACCATTTTGCAGCACCAGCACTTTCGCATCGGGCTTGGCCGCTTGAATGATCGCCGGAGCGAGGCCTGCCGAACTGGTGGTCTTGGCGCCGACCAGCAGCCAGTCGCACTTGGGCATGTCTTCAGCAGCAGAATAGGCCTGCACCGGATTCAGCATCAGCTTGCCGTGCACCGCGCTGTCCACCTGCAAGCCGCGCTCGGCCACAGCCGAAAACTCACTGCGCAACAGAAAGTGCACATCGAATCCGGCGCGTGCCAGCATCAATCCGTAGAACCCGCCGATGGCGCCAGTGCCGATGATCCCCACTACCGGTTTGTTGATTGTCCCCATTTATGGCAACTCCTCTGCAATTCGACCCAGCGCCTGCGCCAGCGAAGCGTTCAGCTCTTCGGCCGTAAGGCGCGTATGCAATGCCCCAAAGAACTCACCGTCGCGCACCACAAACAGCGCCGGCAAATGAAAGACCTGGTAACGCTCCACCAGCCCGCCGTTGTCACTGGCGTCGATCCAGCACAGCCGATCCACCGCCAAGTCGAAACCGGGCAATACCTCACGGGCATAGCGGCAACTGGCGCAGCCGACGCTGGTGAAAATCACCAGAGAAACGCCACTCATCGCCAGCAGCCGCTGGTCGGCGTCGAAATCGGTCAGTTCGGATTCGACCACTATACTGGGGGAAACAATGTCAAATGGCCGACACAGGGAGTCTGTGCTCATGGGACGTTTCATTCCTCATCCGGACGAAGTGCCGGTTGAATTAACCTTACTTAAGCCTGAGTGTATTTCCAGGCAACAGCTGCACACTATCAGCCTCGGCGGGATCGCTTGCAATTATCACCGTGCCTGGCGCCACGGTACGGCCCTGCAAGTGCGCATGCCGACGCTCAATGCCGACATCTGTTTTCCAGGGTACGTGGCGTGGTGTTTGCGCCGCAAAAAAGGCTATCTGCTGGGCATCGCCTTCATCGACGAACAAACGTTGTTCAGCGCGCGAATGGGTGAGCAGGTGTGTCAGATCGAACGCTACTGCCGCATGAACGAAACCCACGATGACCTGCAGGATATTCAGGCGCTGGCCCTGCAATGGGTCGAACAGCACGCCGACGAGTTCTCCCAGGACAGCGTTCGCAAGGCTTTTGCCCAGCCAGTGCTGGATTAAAGCGGCGTTTGCCCATTGTCGAGCAGCGCCTGACGCGCTAAGGTTCCGTTCCCCCGACGCGCTAAAATCTGCTGTGCTCCGCCGCGCGGGGATCGCTGGCGGCCGGCACCCGTGACCTGACGAGTAAACGATGGCTGATTTACCGATCAACGACCTAAACGTCGCCTCTAACGAGACCCTGATCACTCCCGATCAGCTCAAGCGTGATATCCCTCTGAGCGACGCTGCCCTGCGCACCGTCACCAAGGGCCGCGAAGTCATTCGCAACATTCTTGATGGCACCGACCACCGTCTGTTCGTAGTGATCGGTCCGTGCTCGATCCACGACATCAAGGCTGCCCACGAATACGCCGAGCGCCTGAAGGTGCTGGCTGCGGAAGTCTCCGATACCTTGTATCTGGTCATGCGCGTGTATTTCGAAAAGCCGCGCACCACTGTCGGCTGGAAAGGTCTGATCAACGATCCGTATCTGGACGACTCTTTCAAAATTCAGGACGGTCTGCACATCGGTCGCCAGTTGCTGCTGGACCTGGCGGAAAAAGGCCTGCCGACCGCTACCGAAGCCCTCGACCCGATTTCCCCGCAGTATCTGCAGGACCTGATCAGCTGGTCGGCCATCGGCGCGCGCACCACCGAATCCCAGACTCACCGTGAGATGGCTTCCGGCCTGTCCTCGGCAGTCGGTTTCAAGAACGGCACCGATGGCGGTCTGACTGTGGCGATCAACGCCTTGCAGTCGGTTTCCAGCCCGCACCGTTTCCTCGGCATCAACCAGGAAGGTGGCGTGTCGATCGTCACCACCAAAGGCAACGCCTACGGTCACGTAGTGCTGCGCGGTGGCAACGGCAAGCCGAACTACGATTCGGTCAGCGTTGCCCTGTGCGAGCAGGCGTTGAACAAGGCGAAGATCAAGCCGAACATCATGGTCGATTGCAGCCACGCCAACTCCAACAAGGACCCGGCCCTGCAACCGCTGGTGATGGAGAACGTCGCCAACCAGATCCTCGAAGGCAACCAGTCGATCATCGGCCTGATGGTCGAGAGCCACTTGAACTGGGGCTGCCAGGCGATTCCAAAAGACCTCGCCGATCTGCAATACGGCGTGTCGATCACCGATGCTTGCATCGACTGGTCCGCCACCGAAAACACCTTGCGCAGCATGCATGCCAAGCTCAAGGATGTTCTGCCAAAACGCCAGCGCAGTTGATACGCGGTTTACGGGCATAAAAAAACGCCGGGCATTGCCCGGCGTTTTTGTGTGTGGCGGATGGCTCAGATCTTCGCGGCGCGACGCTGGTGACGCTCCATGTAGCGCTCGACGTAGGAGCACGATGGAATCACCGTGTAGCCCATTTCTTCGGCGTATTGCAGCGCGCTTTCGGTCAGCGCTGCGGCAATGCCACGGCCGCGCAGGGCGTTGGGCACAAACGTGCGATAGATGTCCAGGGTCTGTTTCCCCAGATCCATATAGGTCAGGTAGGCACGATGACCGTCCACATTGGTCTCGAACTGATGACCAGCCTGGTCATGGTGGATGGACAACGCCTCGCTCATCACTACTCCTCGCGGGTCTTGAATTCTGACCCCTACCTTACCGATGTTTTTCCGGCGAAGGAACATCTACGCCACCCCGTGCCTGTCGGACACCGAGAAGAGACACACCGATCTCGCACAACCGAGCACGTAATAAATAGTAGGCACCATTGGCGAAATTGCTCAAGGTGCGCTCGTCATCACGCTCAAAGACCGGGGTTGCTCCGATGGACGCAGGGTGGCTGGGGGAGAAGATCTCCCCGGCCGACTACCTGAACATTGCCGGATGTTGAGACTTAAGACGTGCGACCTTTTTTAAAGTCACCTCAACATGGACAAAGATAAGCGAAGCAGCACACAAATCCGGAACAAAAGTATGGACGAAGTCATATAGACAGACTTTAGCCACTACCTGCAATACAGCACGAGACACCGGGAACTTTTTCTCAATAACTCGCTCTGCGCGGGGCTTGCAGCTGGATACTTTTTAAACAGCTCAGTTAAAAGTTGCTCGAAAAAGAATCAACGCCTACAATTTTTTTTGCTTCTTGCCTTACGTCAGTTTACTTACTACAAGTAATGGGTAGTATGTACGCCGGCTATTTCCTCAATCGGAGGAGACAGCCACTTAATTGAAAGTCCTTGAAGGGGAACACGATGAACAACGTTCTGAAATTCTCTGCTCTGGCTCTGGCCGCAGTTCTGGCTACCGGTTGCAGCAGCGCATCGAAAGAAACCGAAGCACGTCTGACCGCTACTGAAGACGCAGCTGCTCGCTCCCAGGCTCGTGCAGACGAAGCTTACCGTAAAGCTGATGAAGCTCTGGCTGCTGCTCAAAAAGCACAACAGACTGCTGACGAAGCTAACGAGCGTGCTCTGCGCATGCTGGACAAAGCTAGCCGCAAGTAATAATCCCTCGGGATTGTTATCAAGCCGACCCATTTTTTGGGTCGGCTTTTTTGTGCCCGACGCTTTTGTCCGGGCATAAAAAAACCCGCCGATGCTGACATCGGCGGGTTTTGTTTTTCAGCTTACTGTTGCAGGTCGATCGGCGCAGTCGAAACAATCGGTGCCGAAGTACTCGGCGTACCGATTTCCGTCGGCAGGCCGTCTTCGGCCGCGACCACATCACGTACCACATCCCAGTTCATGCGCAGGTTGTTGGTGACGTCTTCACGCTTGAGCATCGCGTTGATCACCGCGGTGTGCTTGTCGACCACCGACGGGTTGCCCTTGTCGTCGATCGGCGTGTGCGCTTCCAGATAGACCTTGCCGCCACTGCGACCGAACTTGTACGCATCGTTGATGATACGCACCGAGGTACCGACCGGGACCATGCCGGCCATCTCCAGCACGTTGTTGTTGAACATGCGGAAACAGCCATGGCTGGTGCGCATACCGATACCGAACTTCTTGTTCGAACCGTGAATCAGGTAGCCCGGAGTACCCAGGGTGAACTTGAACGGCCCCAGAGGATTGTCTGGACCTGCCGGCACCACGTTTGGCAGCGGATCACCATCAGCGGCGTGCTCGGCCTTGATCGACGCTGGAGGCGTCCAGGTAGGGTTCGGCGTCTTCGCCGTGATCGAGGTGTGCGCGATGGGCGAACCCCAGCCCTCACGACCAATACCCAGCGGGAAGGTGTACACCACGTTCCGGCCTTTCGGGAAGTAGTAGAGACGATATTCGGCAAGGTTGATGACGATGCCTTCACGCGGGCCTGGCGGCAGAATGAAACGCGTCGGCAGGACGATTTCGGTACCGGCACCCGGCAACCAGGCATCGACGCCCGGGTTGGCCGCAACCATTTCCGAATAACCCAGATCGTAGGTTGTGCCCAGATCGGCGAAAGTGTCTTCGTACTTGGCTTTGATCACCTGCACCTGGCCGATGATGTCCTCACCGGGAGGTGGCAGGGGAAGCTCCAATGCAGCAACGGGACCGGCCACACACAGGGCGGCAAGTGACAGGCAGCGGGTGACGGCAGGAAAGCGCGGCAACATCCGGAAAATCCTTCGCATGATCAACAAGGGTATAAGTGCGCGATTGTACACCGCGCCTCGGGAATTCAGGGGATGCGCCGATAGACCGTGCAAAGCGGCCTGAATGGCTTTAAAGCTCGAAGCGCAACTCAGGCCAGATCGGCGAAGTGCCGCGCTTCTGCGACTCCAGGATTGCCCGGCACAGCGAACACAGACGCTGGTCCTGGAACACCCGGCGATCCACGCTCGACCAGCGCGGCTGTGCCGGCAGCAGACTGCCGCAGAGGGTGCGATCGGCCGAGCCGCCCAATTCGAGTTGACGGGTCACCAGATGCACCCGCACTTCCTGGCAGGCGAACAGATCCAACTGCTCGTCAGGCTCGATCAGTTGGTAGGCAAACAGGGACCAGGCAGAACGCGGCATTGGGGGCTCCAAATAAGGGGGCGCCACATTAGCCGAAAGCCTGCCGCTAGAAAAGCCTCATAACAGGGGTTTTAGCGTAGGCCAGACATTTTCCAGCAACTTGCCCTGAGCCCCGGCGGCCGGGTGCAGACCATCGGCCTGCATCAGGTCTGGATGACCGCCTACACCGTCGAGAAAAAACGGCACCAGCGGGATCTTTTTATCCTCGGCGAGATTGCCGTAGACCTTGGCGAAGGCATCGGTGTAGCGCTTACCGTAGTTAGGCGGCAATTGCATACCGAGCAACAGCACCTTGGCGCCGCTTTGGCGAGAGCTGTCGATCATCGAGGCAAGATTTTGTTGCAATTGTGTTGGCGGCATTCCGCGCAAGCCGTCATTGCCTCCCAACTCGAGAATCACCAGCTCAGGCTTATGCTCTGCAAGCAGCGCTGGCAGGCGCGCCTGGCCTCCGGCACTGGTGTCGCCGCTGATTGAGGCATTCACTACTTTGTCGTCGAAACCCTCCTGTTTGAGCCGTTGCTCAAGCAACGATACCCATCCCAAGCGGGTATCCAGTCCGAAACCGGCGCTGATACTATCGCCAACGATCAGGACAGTACCCGCCGCTGCGTTCTGGGCCATGCACATCAAGGCCAGGCCAGCACTCAAAAACCACACACGCATCGGATTCTCCATGGGCGCAAGCATTCTCACCGCGAAGAACCTCAGCAAAGTGGTTCCCAGCGCGGAAGGTGAACTGACTATCCTGCACGAACTCAGCCTGGAACTGAACAAGGGCGACAGCCTGGCCATCGTCGGCGCGTCCGGTTCCGGCAAATCCACCCTCCTCGGCCTGCTCGCCGGACTCGATTTGCCTAGCAGCGGCGAAGTCATTCTCGCCGGCCAGGCGTTAAGCAATCTCGATGAAGACCAGCGCGCGCGCATTCGCGCCGAGCATGTGGGTTTCGTTTTTCAATCGTTCCAGTTGCTCGACAGTCTCAACGCGCTGGAAAACGTCATGCTGCCGCTGGAACTCGATGGCCGCAAAGACGCCCGCGAGCGCGCCACCGAGTTGCTTAAGCGGGTTGGCCTCGGCCAGCGTCTGACGCATTCACCGCGCCAACTCTCCGGTGGCGAGCAACAACGCGTGGCGATAGCCCGGGCGTTTGCCGCCGAACCGGACGTGCTGTTCGCCGACGAACCCACCGGCAACCTCGACAGCCACACCGGCGAGCGCATCAGCGACCTGCTGTTCGAATTGAACAAGGAACGCGGCACCACTCTGGTGCTGGTGACCCACGACGAACGCCTGGCGCATCGCTGCCGGCGCCTGATCCGTCTTGAAGCCGGGCTGTTGGTCGCCCCTCTGGAGCCTTGATGGCACGCCTGCCGCTGTTGCGTCTGTTCAGTCTCGCCATTCGCCAACTCATGCGCGATGCCCGCGCCGGAGAATTGCGGGTGTTGTTCTTCGCTCTGGTGGTAGCGGTGGCGGCGAGTACCGCCATCGGTTACTTCGGTGCCCGCCTCAACGGCGCGATGATGTTGCGCGCCACTGAGTTTCTTGGCGCCGATCTGGTTCTGGAAGGCAGCTCGCCGGCCCGAGAGGAACAGATCAGGAGCGGTACCGAGTTGCGCCTGAACCACGCGCAAGTGGTGGAATTTTCCAGCGTCATCGCCACCGACAACGCCATTCAGTTGTCGAGTATCAAAGCGGTCGATCGCGCCTACCCATTGCGTGGCGAACTGAAGAGCGCTCCGGCGCCATTCGCCACTGAGGAGCCCGGCGGCGAACCACAACCCGGTGAAGCCTGGGTCGAGGCACGTCTGCTGACTGCGCTGGATCTGAAGATCGGCGACAGCATCGATGTCGGCATGAAGACGTTGAAGCTGACACGGGTGCTGACCTATGAACCGGATCGCGCCGGCAACTTTTATAGCCTCACTCCCCGAGTGTTGATCAACCTCGACGACCTCGTCGCGACCGGCGTGGTGCAGCCCGGCAGCCGGGTGAGCTATCGCGAACTGTGGCGCGGCGAACCGCAAGCGCTGGAAACCTATCGGCAACTGATCAAACCAGGGTTGGCGGCAAATCAGCGAATTCAAGATGCGCGCGATGGCAACCGGCAGATTGGCGGGGCGCTGGGCAAAGCCGAGCGTTATCTGAACATGGCCAGTCTGGTCGCGGTGTTGTTGGCCGGGGTAGCGGTCGCGCTTTCGGCAAACCGCTTCGCCAGCCGCCGCTTCGATGCCAGCGCTTTGCTGCGCTGCCTCGGCTTGTCACGCCGGGAAACCATGGTGCTGTTCAGTTTGCAGCTGACTGTCCTCGGATTGCTCGCCAGCCTCAGCGGTGCCTTGCTGGGCTGGCTCGCGCAACTGGGTTTGTTTGCATTGCTGAACGACCTGCTGCCGAGTGATGTGCCACCGGGCGGTCTGTTTCCAGCGATCGCCGGGATCGGCACCGGGCTGGTAGCGCTGGCAGGGTTCGCCCTGCCGCCACTTGCCGCGCTGGGTCGAGTGCCGCCGCTGCGAGTATTGCGCCGCGACATGTTGCCAATCCCGTCGAGCACCTGGATGGTTTACGGTGCCGCATTGGGCGCGCTCGGCCTGATCATGTGGCGTCTGAGTCTGGATCTGCTGCTGACGTTTGCCCTGCTGGGCGGCGGTGTCGTGGCGGCAGTCATTCTTGGTGGATTGCTGCTGTTGCTGCTGAACAGCTTGCGCCGCCTGCTGGCCCGGGCTTCCTTGCCGTGGCGTCTTGGCCTCGGCCAATTGTTGCGCCATCCGTTGGCGGCTGCCGGCCAAGCGTTGGCGTTCGGTCTGATCTTGCTGTCCATGGCATTGATCGCGCTGTTGCGTGGCGAACTGCTTGATACCTGGCAGAACCAATTGCCGAAAAACGCACCGAACTACTTCGCTCTGAACATCCTGCCGGCGGACAAACAGGCCTTTACGGATCACCTGATCAAGGTGTCGGCGCAAGCGGCGCCGTTGTACCCGGTAGTGCCGGGCCGGTTGATCAGCATCAACGGCGACCCCGTACAGCAAATCGTCAGTAAGGATTCGGCGGGGGATCGCGCAGTTCAACGGGATCTGAGCCTGACTTGGGCTGCTGACTTGCCCGCAGGCAATAAACTGACTGCCGGCTCATGGTGGAGCTCGCAACCGTCGGACGAAGTACCGGGCGTGTCGGTGGAAGGCAAAGTCGCCGAGAGCCTCAAACTCAAACTCGGCGATCACATGGTGTTCAACGTCGGTGGAGTCAACCGTGAAGCAAAAGTCACCAGCCTGCGCGAGATCAACTGGGACAACTTCCAGCCGAACTTCTTCATGATCTTCCAGCCCGGCACTCTGAAGGATCTGCCGGCTACCTACCTCACCAGCTTCTATCTGGCCCCCGGACACGACCAGCAGATAGTCGAACTGTCGCGCACCTTCCCGGCTGTGACCATCCTTCAAGTTGAAGCCCTTCTTGAACAGCTGCGTAGCATCCTCGCCCAGGTCACCCTGGCCGTGGAATATGTGTTGCTGTTTGTTTTGGCGGCGGGGATGGCCGTGTTGTTTTCCGGGTTGCAGGCGACGCTGGATGAGCGCATTCGCCAAGGCGCGCTCTTACGTGCGCTGGGGGCGGAGCGGCAATTGCTGATCAAGGCACGGCGCATCGAGTTCGGCTTGCTTGGCGCGGTCAGCGGTTTGCTCGCGGCCATTGGTTCGGAAGTGGTGAGTCTGGTGCTGTATCGCTACGCATTCGATCTGCCGTGGCACCCGCATCCGTGGCTGCTGGTGCTGCCATTGATTGGCGCAGCGCTGATTGGCGGCGCTGGCGTGTTCGGCACGCGCAGGGCGCTCAATGCAAGTCCGCTGACAGTGTTGCGCGAGGGTTGATAGACTCCAGCCGTCTCTCTCACAAGAAGTTGCCATGAGCCGTTATCGCCCTCCCCGCACCGCCGGCACCGCGCTGATCACCCCAGAAGGTGAAGCGCGGATGCGCGCCGAATTCCATGAGCTGTGGCATGTGCGCCGTCCGCAGGTGACGCAATCGGTCAGCGAGGCGGCGGCTCAGGGTGATCGCTCGGAGAACGCCGAGTACACCTACGGCAAAAAGATGCTGCGCGAAATCGACAGTCGCGTGCGCTTTCTCACCAAACGCCTGGAAGCGCTCAAGGTTGTCAGCGAAAAACCCAGCGATCCGAACAAGGTTTACTTCGGCGCGTGGGTGACCATCGAAAACGAGGAAGGCAAGCAGTCGCGCTACCGCATCGTCGGCCCGGATGAACTGGATCTGAAGCTGGGCCTGATCAGCATCGATTCACCACTGGCGCGCGCCTTGATCGGCAAGGCGCTGGATGCCGAAGTGCGCGTGCAGACGCCGACCGGCGAGCAATTCGTGTACATCGTGGCGATCGATTATCCGTAATCGGGATCAGCGACGAGTAATCAATCCCTGCCGCGCGACGCGGATCAGTTGCTTGATCATTTGCGGGGCGTCTTCCTGGCTGGGCGCCTGAATCACGGCCAGATCGAAACTGTCACTGGCAAAACGCGCCAGCGACTCACCGTCTTCAACAAACTGGATCAAAAACGCGGCAGGACCGCCGCTGCGCCGTGGCCAGCCATCGAGATAACGCAACAGCGTCGGCTGATGTTTACCGCCAAGGAGGATTTTTGGATTGCGCTGGGTGATATGTGCCGTGATCGGCGCGGGACGTGCTGGAGGGCGTAGTGCATTCATCGTGTCGTGTCTCAGCCTCAAAAAGTCTGCATGGCAGGTGAGAGGCAACACCGAACCAGCGCTTTAGCGGTATTTCGAAGCCCTGTTCCGGCTTCTGACGGCAACTGTTGAAGTCACCTGGCGCCCCGCAAGTAGCTGTTTAAATCGGCGCATGAGCAACATCCTAGAGAACGTGACCGATCAGTGTCAAGAATCGGCAGCAACAAAAAAGGCCCGCACAATGCGGGCCTTTTGCTTGAGCCAGAGCGTTCAACCGGCGATGGCGCGGTCCACCGAGAGTTTGCCGGCACCTTCGATCAATACCGCGAGGCTGCCACCGAGCAGTGCCAGGGCGAACTCGTAACCGTTGTTGGCCATGAACAGACCGTTGCTGATGTGCACGGTGAAGATCGCCACCAGCGACAGGAAGGTCAGACCCAATGCCGCCGGGCGAACCAGCAGGCCGATGATCAAGGCCAGACCGGCGAAGAACTCGGTACCACCGGCCAGTGTGGCCATCAGATAGCCCGGGGTCAGACCGATGCTTTCCATGTACTGCGCGGTGCCGGCCAGACCGTAACCACCGAACATGCCGAAGAGTTTCTGCGCACCGTGAGCGGCGAAGATCACGCCGACCGCAATGCGCAGAATGGTCAGGCCGTAACCGGCGCGGGTAAACAGTACCTTGTTGATCAGAGTGCTCATTGTGTATTCCTTGTTTGGCGAGAAGTGTGTGTTGGTTGGCCGCTATATTAATCAGTTAATTTCATGTTAAAAGCGCAAATAATGCGCCATAACAATCAATTTATTTGATCATTTGCGTGAGACAACTTTCTGTCCCCGGGGCTCCAACGACTCTCGCTCCCGGTCGAACGCCAAGTAATACTTGTTCACGCTATTAACATAGCTGACGGCGCCCATTCCCACCTGCTCCATGGCAATGCGCTCGACCTGAAAAAACCACTGATTGGGATTCAGCCCCCGCCGCCGCGCTTCGGCACGCATGCCTTGCACCCGCTCCGGGCCGATGTTGTAGGCCGCCAGCGTGAAGGCCATGCGTTCGCGCTCATTGAGCTTGGGACTGCTGAAAAACTTGCGACGGATCATTGCCAGGTACTTGGCCCCGGCCTGCACGTTCGCATCAAGATTCTGGATGTTATTCACGCCGACCCGTTGCGCCGCGGATGGGGTGATTTGCATCAGCCCGGTCGGGCCGCTACCACTGCGGGCATTGGGTTGCAGGGCGGATTCCTTGAAAGCCAGTGCGGCCAGGTTCAGCCAGTCCATGTTTTGCGCTTCGGCATGTTTCTGCAGGGTTGGCCGCAGCTTTTCCAGACGCTGGCGATCGGCCTTGGCTAATGGATAGTGAACTTGATAGAGACGGCGATAGATGCGCAGAAACGCCGCGTCTTCGTTCGAAGGTTTTTTGTACCCCGTCAGGAAACGATCAATGCTCGCCCGCAGCATCGACGCATCACGGCGCACAAACCAGTACTCCTCGCCTGGCTCGCTGATCATCAACTGCCGATCAAAGCGCAGCTTGGGCAGGATCTTGCCCCAGCGTTCGGCAATCGGTTGCTCGACGATGGTCAGGTGGAAGATCCCGCCCTGGACCATTTCCAGAACATCTTCGACGGCGAGCGTCGGATCGACCCATTCGATGTTGATCGGTGCCAGTTTGTGCAGCGCCAGTTTCTGGTTGATCTGACTGACCGCGTCCCCTGCTGCACTGCCGGTTGGCAACGCGAGGGTTTTCCCGGAAAGTTGCTCAACCTTTGTGTAGCGCCGCTCGCCCTTGATCCCGACCAGCACTAACGGAACATTGCTGGCAATCGGCTGACTGCTGACTACCGCATAACCCGGTTGCAGTTGCAGTAATTCGCCAGGCGCAACCAGATCCCCCTCGCCGCGCTGCAAGGCGCCGAGCAGTTGATCCTTGGCTTTGGGAATGATCTTGAGGGTGACTTCCTGACCGTCACGGGCGTGGCCATTGAGGTATTGCTCGAAGGCGCGCAGGCGATGGTATTCGACGCCGATGGCCTGGCCCTGGACTTCGCCGGAGCTATTGCGGCTCTGGTTGACCAGTACGCGCAACACCCGGCTGCTGCGAATCTCCGACAGGTCGCGCACTTTCGCCGCCGGCACGGCTTGCAACGGCCCGGGCAAGCGCGCAACCGCCGTCATCGGCAGCAGCAACGATCCACACAACAGCAACAAAACCGAGGGACGAATCATCCACTCTCCGGAAAGAATGCGGGGTGAATTCACCATTGAACGGTCGAAATCACCGACGAAAACAGAGCGCCTGAGCGCTGATAAAGTGCGAGAGACTGGCACAGTGATGGCCATTACACCAACACGAGCGGTCTCGCGGCCTCAACAGACAGTCATAAGCCGTTGTAGTTCTTGGCTTTTCTTATGAATCTACAGCTCTGGTATGCTTCCCGGCCTTCGGCCCGAGGTAGCAACCATGCAACTCATCGATATCGGCGTCAACCTGACCAACCCAAGTTTCGCCGACAAACACCAGGCCGTGCTCGACCGCGCCTACGCCGCCGGGGTCTGCCAACTGGTACTGACTGGCACCAGCGTCGAAGGCAGCGAGCAGGCTCTGGAGTTGTGCCAGCAACTTGATGAGAGCGGCCAACGGCTGTTCGCCACTGCCGGAATTCACCCGCATTCGGCCAGTGACTGGAACGCTGACAGCGCCAGACGTCTGCGCAGTTTGCTGAGCGAATCGAATGTGGTCGCGGTGGGTGAATGCGGACTGGATTTCAACCGTGATTTCTCGCCGCGCCCGCAGCAGGAAAAAGTCCTCGAAGAACATCTGGCGCTGGCCGTTGAGTTGCAATTGCCTGTGTTTCTGCATGAGCGCGATGCCAGTCAGCGCCTGCTGGAGATTTTAAAGGACTTCCGCGATCAACTGCCCGCCGCCGTGGTGCATTGCTTTACGGGCGAGCAAAAGGCGTTGTTCAGCTACCTCGATCTGGATCTGCACATCGGTATTACCGGCTGGATCTGCGACGAGCGCCGGGGCACGCATTTGCATCCGCTGGTCAAGGAGATCAAGCGCGGACGACTGATGCTGGAAAGCGATGCGCCGTATCTGCTGCCACGCACGCTGAGGCCGAAGCCGAAGAACGGGCGCAATGAGCCGGCGTACCTGACTGAAGTGCTGCGCGAAGTGGCGTTGCATCGGGGCGAGACCGAGGAAGATCTGGCGGCGCATACCACCGCGTGCGCCCGCGCGTTCTATGGCCTCCCCGATCTTCCAGCGTAGGACTACGTTGCCTGTTGACCCATATCAAGTTCTTCCTCGTTGTATAGCGGCACAATGCTGGCACCTTGCCAATGCTGTTTCCGCTATCAGAGAAAACCTTCATGGGTGCCTGGCTTAGCAATATCTCGCTGAAATACAAATTCTGGGCGGTCAATGCGGTCGCCTTCGTCACCACCCTGCTGCTGGTGTTGTACGCCGTGCAACTCGAACAGCAGGCTCGCAGCCACGCCGCACAAGCCTCGGCGCAAGCCCAGGCGCAATTGCTCAAGGTTTGGCCGGCCGGGGCGGTGCTGCCCAAGACTGATCAGGTGCTGACGTTTAAACGCGGCGAAGCCCCACGTCTCAATGACCAACCTCTGCTGGAGATCACCGACAGTAACGGCTGGAACGAGATCAATCACCTGCCACTGTTCGGCGATAACCCGCTGATGGGCGCCGAAGTGTTCAGCCGTGCCGACGGCCAACAAGTAGCGGTCATCGCTTATGGACCAAGCCTGACGCAAGTGTTCGGCGAGCGTTTTGCCAATTATGCGGTGGCGGTATTTATCCTGATGTTGGCGATGCTCGGCGCCTCGCAACTGCTGATCCGCTTCCTGCTCAGCCAACTCAACACGCTCAAGGACGTAATGCTGCACGTCGAGAAAAGCGGCGACTTGTCGGCCCGTGTGCCACTGGCCGGCAAGGACGAAGTCGGGCAGATGGCCAATGCGTTCAACGCCATGCAAGCGGGTTATCAGCGAGTGGTGACTACCGTCGCCAACACCGCACGGCAACTGGATATCGGTGCGGCGCGCCTGGCGAAGAGCATGAACGAAGTGCGTCACGGCATGCTCGGCCAGCAAAGCGAAACCGATCAGGCCGCCACCGCGATCAACGAAATGACCGCCACCGTCTACCACATCGCCCAACACGCTGGCGCCACCCGCGATTTATCACAGACCGCCGACGGCCTGGCCGGCAGCGGTCAGCAGGTAGTTGCGCGGGTGCAGCATTCGATTGCCGGGCTGTCCAGCGGCGTGCAGCAAACCGCCGAGATGATTCAACGGCTGGCCGAAGACAGTCAGAAGATCAACGGTGTGGTCAGCGTGATTCACAGCATCGCCGAGCAGACCAACCTGCTGGCACTCAACGCTGCCATCGAAGCGGCGCGGGCCGGCGAAATGGGCCGGGGTTTTGCGGTGGTCGCCGATGAAGTGCGCAATCTTGCCAAGCGAGTGCAGACGTCGACCGATGAGATCACCACCATGGTCTCGGCGTTGCAGGCCGGCACCCGCGATGCGGTAGATTTCATGCAGGAGAGTTCGTACAAGGCCGACGACTGCGTGCAGCAGGCGCAGGAGGCTGGTGAGGCACTGGTGGAAATCACCGGAGCGGTGGCGCAGATGCGCGAGAGCAACACACAGATTGCCGTGGCGGCGGAGCAACAGAGTCAGGTGGCCGAGGAGATGAATCGCGCGGTGGTGAGTATTCGCGATGTGACCGAGAACACCGTGCAGCAGACGGTGGATTCGGCGACGACCAGTAATGAGCTGGCGACGTTGGCTGGGGAGTTGAGCAAGGCTATAGGTCAGTTGAAACTGTGAAGATCAAAAGATCGCAGCCTTCGGCAGCTCCTACATTGGAATGCGAACCTGGAGCTGCCGAAGGCTGCGATCTTTTTGCACAATCACACCTATCACACCTATAGCCAACCTTGATTCGCCGCCCTCCCCGACCCGGCCTATTCTTCAACCCATGTGTTCAACATGGATCGAGGAGTAGTCAACATGGGCAAACGTCACCCCAACCTTCCCGCGTGGCAATGGCGCGCGTACCCGAACAACCACCAGCATCCGACCAACCTGGTATTGCACCTGATTGCCGTGCCGCTGTTTATCGTCGCGTTTCTGCTGATCGTGTCCGGGGTGTTCAGCCTGAGCCTGGCCAGTGTGGCCATCGGTGTGATCGGCATCGTCGCGGCGCTGGGGTTGCAGCGCCACGGTCACCGCCTGGAGGCGCAAGCCTCCGAGCCGTTCAGTGATCGCAAAGATGCTGTGTCACGCCTGCTGGTCGAGCAGTTCCTGACCTTTCCGCGTTTCTTCCTCAGCGGCGGCTGGTGGCGCGCCTGGGTTGAGCGCCACCGTCGACACTGATTCAGGCAAAGATCGTGACGGTCTGGCGACTCATGGCGATCAGTTCTCCTTCAGCGCTCCAAAGCTTGGCGGCAGCATGGCCGTAGCCGTCGGCGGCGTACTCGGTTTCAACCCGGTATTTGCACCAGTCCAGCGTGCTCACATCGCGCAACGGCTGAACGAATTCGATAGTCCAGGTCAACGTACTGCCCGCCGCCACTTTCTTCAGGTGCGGCAACAGTGACGGCGGCCAGGCATCCACCAGTGCCAGAATGTGCGACTCAGTGACCGGCTCTTCTTTCACGTCCCCACGCAAACGCACCCAACCACCCATATCACGCGACGTGTTGCCCGTAAATGGCAGTCCGCCCACACTCCAGCGCATTGCCAAATGGCGCATGAACTCCGGGGTCACACCTTTGATATACGGCAGTTCCTGACAATCGTCCCAAGGCTTCATCTCGGGAGCAGGAAACGCTGGCACAGCCACTTCCGATGGGCGCGAGGCGCCAAAACTGCCTTGCACCAGTGTCACCACCTGACCATTCTGCATCGCCCGGCCCATCACTTGGCTGACGGCTTTGCCTTCACGCAACACGTCGACCTCAAAACTCACCGGCACTTCTGGCTCGACCGGGCCAACAAAGGTGATCGCCAGCGAACGCACCGGGCGATCCGCCGGCACCCTGGCGCGCATGGCTTCGTATTGCAGCGCGGCGACCAGGCCACCGAAACTGGCGCGGCCCTGCGCCCATTCGGCGGGAATGGTCAGCTCCGGTTGGCGGCGGACGGCATCGAGCAAATCGCAAAAGCGCATGGCAACCTCAAAAAGCGAAAAGTGAATGCGGGGATCTTAACCAGCCGGGCACAGCACCGCAGCGTCTATTCCGGTCAAATGGGCTGACAGATAGGCCTTACGTCAATTTCAAACCAAATGAAAACCACTGTGGGAGCGAGCCTGCTCGCGAATGCGGTGGGTCAGACAACAATGATGTCGACTGACATGACCTCTTCGCGAGCAGGCTCGCTCCCACAGGGATTCAGGGCGATTCGAGATTATTTGAAGCAGGTGGAGCTGAGCTTTTCCAAGACCCGATCCGCTTTGGTTTCAGCCTTGACCATGGTCGCCTGCCACGTCGCGACACACGGCTGCAGATCTGTTTCCAGCTCAGCCCGAGCCAGCCACTGCCAGCAATCGTGCCAGTCGCCCAACGCACCTTGTGCCGACTTCAAGCGCTCCAGCGCCGGCTTCGGTAAGCGATCCAGTTCGGGATAGGCCTCGATGCCGTAACGCACACGCTTGATCAGCAGACGCAGGCGATGCCGGTCGTGGGCTGGATCGTGAAGTGCCTCATCAAGTTTCTGCCATTGCTTGCCGAGGCGTTTTTCGATGCGCTTATCCAGCCCTTTGAGCAAACCCTGACGCTGGGACGCACGCAGGAAACGCGGGAAAGCGTCGAGGATCATCAGCAGCGAAACCACCTCGTGACTCGCCGCCAGCGCCGGATAGGCTTCGGCCATTTGCGCCATGCGTTTTTGCGCAGCTTCGGGTTGAGCGTGCTGGAGCAGATACGCCGCCAGCACTTCGCGATCGCGCCACGGCGTAGTCAGTTGGCCGACCGCCGACGCCGCGCCTTCCAGTTGCTCGACACCCGGCAAGCCGCGCAACGGCCGCAACAGACTGCGCAGCCGCCGCACCGTGGTGCGCAGATCATGCAGCGCCTCGGGATCGGTGCGCGCTGTCATTCGCGCCTGACAGGCCAGCAGCCGCACTTCCAGGCTCAGGACATGAGCCACCAACCGGTCAACCAACGCAGACATCACTTGCTCCTGATTCAAATGGCTTCAGAGATGAGTCTGCAACTTCGCAGCCTCAACCCGCTTGCGCTATGTCAGCAGCTTAGCGACCGGCGCGAGATTCGCGAATATAGAAACGCGCCTTCTCGGCCTTGCTCGCGCAACCTTCGAAACCTTCGAATTGCTGCTGGGTCTTGGCTGCCGTCAGCAACGACAAGGCTTTGGAATAACTGACAGTGCCGGCAAAGCCTTCGGCCTTGGCCAGGTCCAGCTCATGCCACGCGGTGTCGAGCTGGCTGCCGCAGCTGTCACGGTAGGCGGTTTTACCGGCGCAACCGGCCAATGCCAGGGCCATCAACGGCACACAGATCCAGGCTTTCATCACTTACACCTCAAAATAGGTCAACAGTCGTGCAGGTAAGACGGTCGGGCGGCGAAAAAGTGCCTTGCCCCTGCCTGAATCTGCGGTGGCAAGAGGATAGCGCCGAGAGACCATGGAGTATCGAAAAAACGACATCACCAGCGCACAGGGCGACCTTGGCAATTGAGCCGTCCGCTCGATGGGTGCATTGTGCAACCTTGTCGGGAGGAAGTTTGATGAAAAAGCGTGTCGCACTGGTGCTGGGTTCCGGAGGTGCCCGGGGCTACGCCCATATCGGCGTCATTGAAGAACTGGAACGCCGCGGTTACGACATCGCCTGTATTGCCGGTTGTTCGATGGGCGCGGTAGTCGGCGGAATCTATGCCGCCGGCAAGCTCGATGAATACCGCAACTGGATCGAAAGCCTGGATTATCTCGACGTGCTGCGCTTGGTGGACGTGAGTTTCCGTCTCGGCGCCATTCGTGGCGAAAAGGTCTTCGGGCAGATCCGCAAGATCGTTGGCGATATCAACATTGAGGATCTGCGCATCCCCTACACCGCGGTCGCCGCCGACCTCACCAATCAACAGGAAATCTGGTTTCAGGAAGGCTGCCTGCATCAGGCCATGCGCGCCTCGGCAGCGATTCCCAGCCTCTTCACTCCAGTGATGCAAGGCAACCGGATGCTGGTCGACGGCGGCATTCTCAACCCGCTGCCGATTGTGCCAGTGGTGTCGAGCCACTGTGATCTGATCATTGCGGTCAATCTCAACTCGACCAACCAGCGGCATTACAAATTGCCGGTGATCCAGCGCCCGCCAGCCTTTCGTTCACGCTTCGACAGCCTGATCAGTTCGCTCGGTTCAAAGATGCCGTTCCGTCGCACCCAGGCCGAACAATTACTGCGCCTGGAACAGGAAGCCCTGAGGGCCGAAGCGGCGGCCATCAATCCGTGGCTCGAAGGCGCCGAGCCTGAAGCCCAGCAACCCGCCGCCGCCCCCGAACGCGAAGGCGAAGGCGCACCGAAATCCGCCACCGGCTCGTTCATCATCGATAACGTCGGCCCGGCCTCTTTGCTGGACTTGATCAACCAGAGTTTCGAGGTGATGCAGACCTCGCTGGCGCAGTACAAGATTGCCGGGTATCCACCGGACATCCTGATCAACGTGCCGAAGCGGGTGTGCCGGTTTTTCGAGTTTTACAAAGCGCCGGAATTGATCGCGCTGGGGCGGGAGATTGCTCGGGATACGCTGGATCGGTATGAGAGTGAGCAGAGCAGAGAGCCCTGAAGATCACGGCTGACTGATATGGCCTCATCGCTGGCAAGCCAGCGATAGCGTCAGTCTGGTCGACACAAGACTAAAGGCTGTTCTCGCTAATCAGCCGATACCCAACCCCCGCTTCCGTCACGATAAACCGCGGCCGGGTCGGATCATCCGCCAGTTTCTGACGCAAGTGCCCCACCACAATCCGCAAGTAGTGGCTGTCCTCGGTATGCGTCGGCCCCCAGATATCCTTGAGCAATTGCTGCTGGGTGATCACCCGCCCCGGATGCCGCGCCAGTTGCGCCAGCACGGCGTATTCCTTGCGGGTCAGCGCCACTTCGACGCCATCGAGCAGCACCCGCCGATAAGCCAGATCGACCGTCAGCGGGCCGAAATTCAGCGCCGCTTGTTGCGCCTCTCCCGCCGGCGCCTGGCGCAACAACGCGCGCACCCGCGCAAGAAACTCCTGAATGCCGAACGGCTTGGTCACGTAGTCATTGGCACCGCCATCCAGCGCCTGGACTTTCTGCCCTTCGCTGGCGCGCACCGACAGCACCAGCACCGGCGCCGTGGCCCACTCGCGAAACTCGCGCAGCACTTGCTGGCCGTCCATGTCCGGCAGACCCAGGTCGAGCACCAGCAGATCCGGTTTGTTCAGCGCCGCCTGGGCCAGGCCTTCGGCCCCCGTGCCCGCCTCCAGCACCTTGTAGCCTTGTGAAGCGAGGCTGATGCGCAGGAATTTGCGGATCTGCGGTTCGTCGTCGATGACCAAAATGGTCGCGGTCTGGCTCATGAATTCACATCAACAGAAAAGATTGGCAAGAGAGTAGCGCAGTCAGAATCAAGCTTCATCGTCCATCCCCGGTTGCGCCTGCAGCGGCAGGTGCAAGGTGATGCAGGTGCCGCGCCCATCGATGCCGTCGGCGACACTGATGCGCCCGCCGTGAGCGCCGACCATGCCCTGACAGATCGCCAGCCCCAGACCTGTGCCTTGGCCGCCGCGATCGCCCCGTGCAGCGGTGTAGAACATGTCGAAAATCTTCGCCCGCTCGTCTTCCGGAATCCCGGGGCCTTCATCGCTGACCGAGAAGAAAATCTCTTCGTCATTGGCACCTGCGCTCAGTTCCAAGCGCCCGTGGGCGGGTGAGAAGCGCGCGGCGTTTTCCAGCACATTGACCAGCGCCTGCTCGATCAACGCCGCATGCACGAACAGCAACGGCAACTCCGCCGGCACATCGGTAGTGACCTGCAACGGCGCCAGCACCGCGCGCAGACGATTGAGCGAACTGCCAACGATGTCGGCTGGCGACACCCAGTCCCGCGCCAGCTTCAGCGCGCCGTGGCCGAGGCGAGTCATGTCGAGCAGGTTCTGGATGTAGCGGTCGAGGCGCTCGGCTTCATCGCGGGTGCCTTCGAGCAGTTCACGACGATCCTCCAGCGGGATCGCTTCGCCCAAGGCCAACAGGCTGTCGATGCTGCCGCGCATCGACGTCAGCGGCGTGCGCAAATCATGGGATACCGAGGCCAGCAAGGCGCTGCGCAATTGCTCGGTTTCGCCGTGCAGGCGCGCAGCCTCCAGATCATCCGCCAGTTGCGCACGGGCCAGCGCTTGCGCCAACGGCTGACTCAACGCCGTGAGCAAGCGACGGCGCTGGCCGCTCAAGGTCTGGCCTTCTTTGGCGCAGACGCCGAGCAAGGCCAACGGCCCGTCCTCGACGGAAAGCGGCCACCACCACCAACGCCCGAACGGCAAGGTGCCGGTGCCCATGCCGGCCGGTTGATCGTGCTGCCAGGCCCAATCAGCGGCAGCACGTTCAGACTCGGTGAACTCCAGCGGCCCGCCGGTCTCGACTTTCCAGCCGCCCTGCCCGTCGCGGTTGAGCAGGCACAGCTGCAAATCGCTCCAGCCGTTGAGGTGTTGCGCAGCGGCGCTGACCACGGCTTGGCGGTCGGTGGCGGCAGTGAGTTTGCGCGACAGATCGAGCAGTTCGGTGGTCTCTTCCTGAGTATCGCGCAACGCCTGTAACTGCCGACGCTGACGTGCCGCGAGGTTACCAGTGAGCGCCGCCATCAGCAGGAAGAACAACAAGGTCAGCACGTCTTCTTCACGCTGGATGGCGAAGGAAAAATTCGGCGGGATGAACAAAAAGTCGTAGGTCAGAAACGACAACGCCGCACACGCCAGCGCCGGGCCGAGGCTGCTGCGCACCGCCACCAGCAACACCGCCGCGAGGAACACCAGCGAGATGTTCGGCAGCGGTAACACACTCGACACCGCCCACGCCAAAGCAGTGGCCAACAACGTGGCGACCAGCGCCAGCGCATAGTCGAACCACACCAGCGTCGGCGCTGATCGTTGGCGCGGCTGATGCTGCTCTTGATCGCTGTCGAGGACGTTGATTTCCAGGCCATGGGCCTGACGCAGCAACCGTGCAGCCAGACCGCCACCGAACAGGCGACGACGCAGACCCGGCCGGGATTGCCCGACCAGCACCAGACTCGCGCGACGTTCGGCGGCATGCTGGATCAGGGTTTTTGCCACCTCACCGGCGCGCAGCAACACCACTTCTCCGCCAAGGCGTTCGGCCAGTTGCTGGGCGCTTTGCAGGCGCAGACGCGATTGCTCGTCGCGCACAGTGCCGTTGTCGACGTGTACCAGACTCCACGGCAGATGGCGCCGTTGGGCAACGCGACTGGCGTGACGCACCAGGCGCTCGGCGTGGGCATCGCCATCAACCCCGACCAGCAAACGACCGCGCACGGCTGGCGCGGCTTGGCCGAGTTGGCGATAGCCTTGGGCGAGGTCGTTATCGACTTGCGCCGCCGCGGTTTGCATGGCCAGCTCGCGCAGTGCGGTGAGGTTGGTCTGGGTGAAAAATGCATCGATGGCCGCCCGGGCCTGCTCCGGCACGTAGACCTTGCCTTCGCGCAGACGCTCTAGCAGTTCGCGCGGCGGCAGGTCGATCAGCAGCAGTTCGTAGGCTTCTTGCAGCACCCAGTCCGGCAGGGTTTCGCGTACTTGCACGCCGGTAATGCCGCGCACTTGATCGTTGAGGCTTTCCAGATGCTGGACGTTGACGGTGGTGAACACGTCGATGCCAGCGGCGAGCAGTTCCTGAATATCTTGCCAACGTTTGGCGTGACGGCTGCCGGGGGCGTTGCTGTGGGCCAGTTCATCAACCAGCACCAGTTTTGGCTTGGCGGCGAGGATGCCGTCGAGGTCCATTTCTTCAAGCATCACGCCACGGTATTCCGAGCGCACCAACGGCTGCTGCGGCAGGCCGCCGAGCAGTGCTTCGGTCTCGGCACGGCCGTGGGTTTCGACGACACCAGCAATGACTTTCACGCCTTGGCGCAGCTGGGTATGGGCGGCCTGGAGCATGGCGTAGGTCTTGCCGACGCCAGGCGCGGCACCGAGGAAAACCTTGAGCCGGCCACGGCCGTCGCGGGACAGGTCTGCTAACAGCGCGTCGGCGCGGCCGGAATCGCTCATGCTTGATGCTCTCTCTTCCTGATAGTTATGCGGTGTTCTTTCGGCCCTCTTCGCGAGCAGGCTCGCTCCCACATTTGGAACACGTACACCTGTGGGAGCGAGCCTGCTCGCGAATGGCCGCGCCGCCGATTCAGAGTTTTTCCAGTGCCATGTTCAGCTCCAGCACATTCACCACTGGCGGCCCTACCAGCGGCTGTTCGATATGTGCATCAAGCAACTGCTGCACGGTCGACACCGGCAGATTGCGTGCGGCTGCAACTCGCGCCAGTTGATAGGCAATTGCCGCCGGTGGCAAGTGCGGATCGAGGCCGCTGCCGGAGGTGGTCAGCAACGCCAACGGCACCGGGCCTTGCCCAGGAACTTGCAGTTTGTTGGCTTCGTCGATCACTCGCGTGGCGAGTGCCGGGTTGCTTGGCGCCAGGTTGCTTGCGCTGCTGGACACGGTAGCAAACGCACCGGCGGATGGGCGTGGATGGAACCACGCATCGCCGACGAAATCCTGTGCGATCAGGGATGAGCCGCGGACTTTGCCGGCGGCGTCCTGGACCAGACTGCCATTGGCCTGTGCAGGGAACGCGACCTGGGCAACGCCCGTGACTACCAGTGGGTAGGCGACGCCGGTGACCAGGGTCATCAGCACCAGCAGGCTCAGGGCCGGACGTATCATTGTGGACATTTCAAAATCCTCGAATTCGTTGGGCAAACTTTTGCGGGGTGTCAGGGAAATCTTTCCCCCTCACCCCAGCCCTCTCCCCCAGGGGAGCGAGGGGGAAAGGGAGCCGATCTTTTTTCAGTTCAAAACCTGAGTTCGGCTCGATTTTTCAGGTCGGTGTACCTCAAACATTCAACTCGATCAGTCCCCTCTCCCCCTGGGAGAGGGTTAGGGTGAGGGGCTCTTCACAGCCTCAAACCAGATGCAACGCCGTGAGCAACATATCGATCGCCTTGATACCCACGAACGGCACCAGAATCCCGCCCACGCCATAGATCAACAGATTACGGCGCAACAACGCCGCCGCACTCGCCGCCTGCACTCGCACACCGCGCAGGGCCAATGGAATCAGCACCACAATGATCAAAGCGTTGAACACAATGGCCGACAGAATCGCGCTCTGCGGACTGGTCAATTGCATGATGTTCAGCACGCCCAGTTGCGGATAAATCGAGGCGAACAGCGCTGGCAGGATCGCGAAGTATTTGGCCACGTCGTTGGCGATGGAAAAGGTCGTCAGCGCACCGCGAGTCACTAGCAATTCCTTGCCGATCTGCACCACGTCGAGCAGCTTGGTCGGGTCGCTGTCGAGGTCGACCATGTTCGCCGCTTCGCGCGCCGCTTGGGTGCCGTCGTTCATCGCCATGCCGACGTCAGCCTGAGCCAGTGCCGGGGCGTCGTTGGCGCCGTCGCCGCACATGGCGACCAGACGACCGTCGTTTTGCTCGTGACGAATACGTGCGAGTTTTTTCTCCGGGGTCGCTTCAGCCAGCACGTCATCCACGCCTGCTTCAGCGGCGATGGCGGCAGCGGTCAGCGGGTTGTCGCCGGTAACCATTACCGTGCGAATCCCCAGTTTGCGCAGTTCGGCAAAACGCTCGCGGATGCCAGGTTTCACCACGTCCTTGAGGTGGATCGCACCGAGCAGTTTGCCGTCGACGCAGACCAGCAACGGTGTGCCGCCGCTCTGGGCGATCTTGTCGATTTCTCGCGACAACGCCGGGGCCAGATCGGAGCGTTTTTGGCCGATGAAACTCAGCAGCGAATCCACCGCGCCTTTGCGATAGACGCGGCCCTGATAGTCGACACCGGACAAGCGGGTTTCAGCGCTGAACGGCACGGCAGTCAGGGTTTCCGGCGACGGCTCGGGCTGCGGATGCAGACCGCGCAGGTACTCGACGATCGACTTACCCTCAGCAGTATCGTCAGCCAGCGAGGCGAACAGCGCCCCCTCGGCCAAATCGCGACCACTGACGCCCGGCGCGGCATACACCGCGCTGCAACGACGGTTACCGAAAGTGATGGTGCCGGTCTTGTCCAGCAGCAGCACGTGCACGTCACCCGCCGCCTCTACTGCACGGCCAGACTTGGCGATCACGTTCAGGCGCACCAGACGATCCATCCCGGCGATACCGATCGCCGAGAGCAGACCGCCAATGGTGGTCGGAATCAGCGTGACCAACAGCGCCACCAGGAACACCAGCGGCAGGCTGCCGTTGGCGAAGCGGGCGAACGGTTGCAGGGTCACGACCACAACCAGGAAGATCAGGGTCAGGCCGATCAGCAGGATGTCCAGCGCGACTTCGTTTGGGGTCTTTTGGCGCTTGGCGCCTTCGACCAACGCGATCATGCGGTCGAGGGTCGACTCACCGGGGTTGGCGGTGATCTTCACCAGCAGCCAGTCCGACACCAGTCGAGTGTTACCCGTGACCGCAGAACGGTCGCCGCCGGACTCGCGAATCACCGGTGCCGATTCACCGGTAATCGCCGCTTCGTTGACCGCCGCGATGCCTTCAATGACTTCGCCGTCACCGGGGATCATCTCCCCCGCTTCGACGCGCACCACATCGCCTTTGCGCAGACTAGTGGCGGGCACGACCTGAAAGCTGCCGTTGGCCTGTTTGCGGCGGGCGCTGAGGCCTTCGCTGCCAGCCTTCAGGCTGTCGGCGCGGGCCTTGCCGCGACCTTCGGCCAAGGCTTCGGCGAAGTTGGCGAACAGCACGGTGAACCACAGCCACAGAGCGATTTGCGCGGCGACGAACGTCGGCACATCAGCGTCCGGAATGAAGCACAGCACGGTGGTGAAGATCGCGGTCAGTTCGACCACCAGCATCACCGGCGAACGCTTGAGCTGCCGTGGGTCGAGCTTGACGAACGCTTGCACCAGCGCCGGGCGCCACAGTGCCGAGATCGCGGTTTTCGCTTGTTCCGGTGCTTTTGCAGCAGCGGGTTTGATTGCAGGCATATTCATGATGCAGCTCCTAAATAGAGAGGCTTAGAAGCCCATGCTCAAGTGTTCGGCGATAGGGCCCAACGCCAGAGTCGGCAGGAAAGTCAGGCCGCCCACCAGCAAAATGGTCACGGTCAACAGGGTCACGAACAGCGGGCCGTGAGTCGGGAAGCTGTTCTGGCCGATCGGTGCGGTTTTCTTCATCGCCAGGCTGCCGGCCAATGCCAGAACCGGGAGGATGTAACCGAAGCGACCGATCAACATGCCCAGACCGAGCATCAGGTTGTGGAACGGTGTGTTCGCGCTCAGACCACCGAACGCCGAACCGTTGTTGGCACTGGCCGAGGTGTAGGCGTACAGCAACTGACTGAAACCGTGCGGGCCGGGGTTGCTGATGGTCGCTGCCGGGCCTGGCAGGACAGCGGCAATCGCGCCGAGCACCAGTACGCCAACCGGCATCACCAGCAGGGTCACCACCAGCAATTGCACTTCCCGCGCCTGCAGTTTCTTGCCCAGATATTCAGGTGTGCGGCCGATCATCAGGCCGGCGAGGAACACCGCGATCAACACGTTGAGCAACATGCCGTAGAGCCCGGCACCGACGCCACCGAAGATCACTTCGCCAACCATCATGTTGACCAGCGCGACCATGCCGCTGAGCGGGTTGAGGCTGTCATGCATGGCGTTGACCGAGCCGTTCGACGCCGCAGTGGTGGTCACCGACCACAACACAGTGGCGGTGGTGCCAAAGCGCGCTTCCTTGCCTTCCAGCGGCGCGGTCTGTTCGACGGCGGCGTTGTTCAGGGTCGGATTCGGTTGATATTCGGCCCACAGAGAGGTCGCGCCGCCAATCAGGAACAACGCCAACATGCAGGCGATGATCGCGCGGCTCTGACGCAAGTCTTTGACGTAGTGGCCGAAGGTGAACACCAGCGCGACCGGGATCAGGATGATCGAGGCGACTTCGAACAGGTTGCTCCACGCAGTCGGGTTCTCGAACGGGTGCGCCGAGTTCACGCCGAAGAAGCCACCACCGTTGGTGCCCAATTGCTTGATCGCAATCTGGCTGGCGGCCGGGCCGAGCGGAATCACCTGATCAACACCCTGCATGGTCACAGCGTTCACATACTGAGCGAAGGTTTGCGGTACGCCCTGCCACACCAGATACAGCGCCAGCAGCAAGCACAGCGGCAGCAGGCCGTAGAGGGTGGCACGGGTCATGTCGACCCAGAAGTTGCCAAGGGTCTTGGTCGACTTGCGACCGATACCACGGCACAGCGCAACCAGTACGGCGAGGCCGGTGGCGGCGCTGACGAAGTTCTGCACGGTGAGGCCGACCATTTGGCTCAGGTAGCTGAGGGTCGCTTCACCACTGTAGGACTGCCAGTTGGTGTTGGTCATAAAGCTGACCGCGGTGTTGAACGCCTGGGTCCACTCCTGGCCCGGCAGGTTCTGCGGGTTCAGCGGCAAGTGATCCTGGAACAACAGAATCGCGAACAGCAGCAGGAAACCGGCGAGGTTGAACGCCAACAGCGCCAGCGTGTATTTCTGCCAGCTCTGCTCAGCCTGCGCATCGACACCGGCGATGCGATAGCAACCGCGCTCGACCGGGCCGAGAATCGGCGTCAGCCAGGTGCGCTGACCTTCCATCACTTTGTAGTAGAAGCGCCCGAGGAACGGCGCCGGCAACAGAACCACCGCGAAAAACGCGAGGATCAGCCAATAGTCATAACTGTGCATAGCCGCTCCTAGTTCCGATCCGCGCGCAACAGCGCAACCAACAGATAAATGAACAGCCCCACTGCCAATAGCAGTGACACCCCGTCCAGAACGCTCATGGAAGATCTCCGTGTTACGGCGTATTGCCGCGTGTGGAGGCATTGTCGGAAAGGAGGCTGTAAAGGAACGAGAGCGAGGGGTGTGGCGAGGCATAAAGAAAGCGTAAAGAGTGGGTTTATGCGGGCTTTACGGGCGATTTATGCGGTGTTTGGGCTGGCATCTTCGCGAGCAGGCTCGCTCCCACAGGGGGAACGCATTTCATAATGTGGGAGCGAGCCTGCTCGCGAAGGCGGCGGCGCAGACAACATCGCACTCAACTGGCGCACAAAACCCATGCATCCACCGCCAATCATCCCCCCTGCGACAGCTTTGAACTCATTACGACTTGTTTCAGCGCGATGGCACGCCCACTGCACACGCCCTCCCCCGAGCTTTCCAAACCGTTCAGGGAGCAAACGCATGAACACACAACTCAAACCCACGCTGGGCACGCTGCACCTGTGGGGCATCGCCGTGGGGCTGGTGATTTCCGGGGAATACTTCGGCTGGAGTTACGGCTGGGGCGTGGCCGGGACGCTGGGTTTTCTGGTGACCTCGTTCATGGTCGCGACCATGTACACCTGTTTTATCTTCAGCTTCACCGAACTGACTACCGCGATTCCTCACGCGGGCGGGCCGTTTGCCTACAGCCGTCGTGCCTTCGGTGAAAAAGGCGGATTGATCGCCGGGCTGGCGACGCTGATCGAATTTGTCTTCGCACCACCGGCAATTGCCTTGGCCATCGGCGCCTACTTAAATGTGCAGTTTCCGGCCCTCGATCCGAAACACGCAGCAGTCGGTGCGTATATCGTCTTTATGGGATTGAACATCCTTGGGGTGAAACTGGCGGCAACCTTCGAGTTGATCGTCTGTGTGCTCGCCGTCGCCGAACTGCTGGTGTTCATGGGCGTGGTCGCTCCGGCCTTCAGCTTCAGCAACTTCGCGCTCAATGGCTGGGCCGGTTCTGATGTGTTCGGGGCACCCGCAATTGCCGGGATGTTCGCGGCGATCCCGTTTGCGATCTGGTTTTTCCTGGCGATTGAAGGCGCAGCGATGGCTGCCGAAGAAGCCAAGGATCCGAAACGCACGATTCCAAAGGCCTACATCAGCGGCATCCTGACTCTGGTGTTTTTGGCCATGGGCGTGATGTTCTTTGCTGGCGGCGTGGGTGACTGGCGCACCTTGGCAAACATCAACGATCCGCTGCCGCAGGCGATGAAAACCGTGGTCGGCGATAACTCCGGCTGGCTGCACATGCTGGTATGGATTGGCCTGTTCGGGTTGGTGGCGAGTTTCCACGGGATCATCCTCGGCTATTCTCGCCAGTTCTTCGCCCTCGCCCGCGCCGGTTATCTGCCCGCTTCGCTGGCCAAGCTGTCGCGCTTCCAGACACCGCACCGGGCGATCATCGTCGGTGGCATCATCGGCATTGCCGCGATCTACAGCGACGGCCTGATCAACCTCGGCGGCATGACCCTCACTGCCGCGATGATCACCATGGCGGTATTCGGCGCAATCGTGATGTACATCATGAGCATGCTCAGCCTGTTCAAACTGCGTAAATCCGAGCCGAATCTGGAGCGCACCTTTCGCGCACCGTGCTACCCGCTGGTGCCGATGATTGCACTGGTGCTGGCGGTGGTGTGCCTGGTGGCGATGGCGTGGTTCAACACCTTGATCGGGTTGATTTTCCTCGGCTTCATGGCGGTCGGTTTCGGCTACTTCATGCTCACCGGGCAACTTCGCGCCAACGCGCCAGCCGATGCGATGCTGACCGGGCGCTAAGGGACTTCGGGTGCACAGGGCATAACGGGCCTAGAATGGAACCACTGCGAAGCCGCTTCGCTCAAATGTGGTATGCAGCATCGCACGGCGAAATCCTCGCCCGTCGATCTGCCATTAAGGAGAGCCGTTATGCCTTGGTATGCCTGGTTGATTCTGGTTGTTGCAATCGGCTCGATCGTTGGCGGATTGATGATGTTGCGAGACACCGCCAACAAGGTCGAACTGACCGATGAAGAACGTAAGCGCGTTGCGCAACGCAACGCGGAAATGGATGCAAAAGAAGCACAAGATCGTTAACAAAAACCCCGCCAGATTGGCGGGGTTTGTTTTTCAGATCCGTATCGGCGTTTCCGCATGCTTTTTAGAAGTAGAAGTACAGTCACCATTTAATTTTCCTTGGTTAAGATGGCGACATTGTTGCGGAGAGTTGCCGATGCGTTACTCGCAGGATCATAAAGCCCAGACCCATCAGCGCATTATCAAGGAAGCGTCGGCACGATTTCGCAAGGACGGGATCGGTGCAACCGGACTGCAGCCTTTGATGAAAGCTCTGGGACTGACCCATGGCGGCTTTTATTCGCACTTCAAATCCAAAGATGATTTGGTCGAAAAAGCACTGCAAGAGGCAAGCGATCAAGTCGATGGGTTATGCGCTGAAATTTTTGCGCAGGACAATCCGCTGCAGGTGTTCATCGACACCTACCTGTCCGAATGGCATCAGACCTCGCCACATGAGGGCTGCCCCCTGCCGACGATCTCCTCGGAACTGGGACTGCGCGGACAACCCAGTCCAACCAGCGACGCCGTACTCAACGCGCGACTGAGCCAGATCGAGAACACCCTGCAAGGTGACAACAGCGCCGACCGAGCCATCGTCATCATGTCGACTTTAGTTGGCGCTCTGTTACTGTCGCGCAGTGTCGCGGATGCCGAGTTGGCGCAGCGCATTCTAGACATCACCCGCGACCATCTCAAGCAAGCAGAAGGCTAAGCCTGCCATCGCTTGAACAACACGCTGGCATTCACCCCACCAAAGCCAAAGCCGTTGGACAATGCATATTCGATCGGCATTGATCGGGCCTGGCCATGGACGATGTCCACGCCTTCACTGGCAGGATCGGGGTTGTCGAAGTTGAGCGTCGGCGGTACCACCTGATCGCGAATCGCCAACAGCGTGAAGATCGCTTCGAGCCCACCGGCAGCGCCGAGCAGATGACCGGTAGCGGATTTGGTCGAGGTCACGGCGATTTTGTTCTGCGAGCCGAACACACTTTTGATTGCTGCCAGCTCGCCAAGATCACCCACCGGTGTGGAAGTGGCATGAGCGTTCAGGTGCTGCACCTGATCCGGCTCGATACCCGCCTGCGCCAGTGCCAGCGTCATCGCCCGCCGCGCACCGCTGCCATCTTCAGGCCCTGCCGTCAGGTGATAGGCGTCGGCGGTGGTGCCGTAACCGACCAGTTCGGCCAAGGGTTTCGCACCGCGTGCCAAGGCGTGTTCCAGAGACTCGATCACCAGCAGGCCCGCGCCTTCGCCCATGACAAAGCCGTCACGACCGCTGTCGAATGGACGTGAGGCGCGCTCCGGGGTGTCGTTATAGCCGCTGGACAGCGCTCGTGCCGCGGCGAAACCTGCAAGACTGACCCGGTCAATCGCAGCTTCCGCCCCGCCGCACACCGCGATATCCGCTTCACCGGCCCGAATCATTCGCGCAGCGTCGCCAATCGCCTGAACCCCGGCGGCGCAGGCAGTTACCGGCGCGCCCAATGGACCTTTGAGGCCGTGCTGAATCGACACGTGACCGGCCGCCAGATTGACCAGAAAGGATGGAATGGTAAACGGCGACAGACGGCGAGGGCCGCGACTGTCAGTCGTGCGAACGGCGTCGGCTATGGCACCAAAGCCGCCGACACCGGAACCGATGATCGTCGCTGTGCGCTCCTGATCCCTACCCTCTTCTGGATGCCAACCGGCTTGCTCCAGCGCCTGTCGGGCCGCCTCCATGGCAAACATGATGAAGCGGTCCATCTTCTTCTGTTCTTTGGGTGGCGTGGCCCGATCAGGATCGAACCCCGCCTCGGCATCCTCTTCGAGGGTTGGCACCGCACCACCGATTTTCGCAGGCAAATCAGCGACCACCGCATCCGGCAAGCTGCGCAATCCCGAACGCCCGGCCAGCAAACGCTGCCAAACGACTTCGACGCCGCTGCCCAAAGGTGATACCAGGCCCATGCCCGTGACGACTATTCGACGCTGATCCATACCGCGTATACCTCTCACCGATTCAGAAGAACTTATTTGTAACGACTGGCTGCCGAACTGCGCGACAGATTCGGTGCCATCACGTGACGCGCCGCGACAAACGCATGCCACTCGTCTGCATCCGGCAAGGACGGGATGGTAATGAGTTCACCTTGATCCAGACCGGCCAGCGCGGCATCCACCATCTCGCCGGCCTCCATCACCATGTCTGCCGGGATGCCGCTGGCGTCGATACCGGAGCGTTCCCAGATTTCCGTGCGGGTCACGCCGGGCAGTACCGCTTGCACCTGGACACCGGTGCCGTCGAGTTCGGCATTCAGCGATTGGGTGAGGCTCAACACGTAAGCTTTGCTGGCGCTGTAAGTGGCATTGAAGCGCTCAGGAAACAGCGCCACCACCGAGGCTATGTTGATGATCGTGCCGCGTCCGGCCTTGGCGAAACTCGCCGCAGCGGCCGATGCCAGTCGGGTGACCGTAGTGACATTGAGCTGGATCAGACGCTCCAGATTCTCCAGATCGGCGTTGGCCAACAGACCGTCAGCCGCAACACCTGCGTTGTTGACCAACAGGCTGATGCTCGAATCACTGCGCAGACGCTGCTCCAGCTTGAGTACGTCATCCTTTAGCGTCAGATCCGCCTTCATCACTTCCACCTGAACGCCATGAGCCTCGCGCAACTGGCTCGCGGCATTTTCCAGGCGCTCCAGATCACGGGCGACCAACAACAAATCGAACCCACGCGCTGCCAACCGCTCAGCGTAAATCGCACCGATACCGGACGATGCACCCGTGACAAGAGCCGTACCTTGGGCTGCAACAGAATTCATGACCGTACTCCTGAAATGCTTGAGGGATCGCCTCTGAATCCTTTTGATGCAGAGCGCGTGGAAATTATTATAGGCATAATTCAAAGCCAATATGATAGCCGTAATTTTTCGCTATCCGACGAGCGTCCCCTTCGCCTTCCCTGCCAAACTCGCGAACAGAAAAACAAAAAGGCCGGTCAATGACCGGCCCCTTGGCGTTGAACAATCAGCTTAGTTCACTTCCAGCTTATCGCGATTGCGATCCAGGATCGCCTTGCCGATCCCCTTCACTTCCAGCAACTCATCGACCGAGGAGAACGGCCCGTTTGTTTCGCGATACGTAACAATCGCTTTGGCCTTGGCCTCACCTACGCCTGACAGTTCCTTTTGCAGCGTCGCCGAGTCGGCTTCGTTGAGATCGATTTTTGCAGTCTGGGAAGATACCGCTGTATCCATCACCAAAGGCGCTTTGGGCGATTCCGCTGGCGCAACAGGTGCGGCAATAGCGGCGATCGAGGCGCTGGTGAGAAAGGCAAAAACCAAAGAGTAGAAGTAACCGGTACGCATAAGTGACGCTCCATCATCGTTTGAGAAAGCAGCTTTTCCGAAGCTGCTCCTCAAAAGTAGGTGATGGTTGGCGCATGTCAAAAATGCGTGCGTTACAGGATGTGAAACAATCAGGGTTCGAGACGGCGCTGTTGATAGATCCAGTCGACGATCTCGCCATCGGGGGTGTAGCCGGAGACGGTTTCTCGGAGGAGTTGGCGGACGCGCGAGTAATCATCCTTTTCAACCGCACTCAACAGATCGCTCAGCCTGGCCTTCAAAACTTCCCAAGGCAGATGATCTTCATTGGCGGACATGATCATCGGGTGGGAGGTCGCAGCGACGTTGTCACCAATCAACAGCTCTTCGTAGAGCTTTTCACCCGGCCGCAATCCAGTGAACTCGATGGATATGTCGCCTTGAGGATTTCGCTCGGAACGAATGCTCAAACCTGACAGATGGATCATCTTCTCTGCCAACTCGACAATCCGCACCGGCTCGCCCATATCCAAAACAAACACATCGCCACCCTGCCCCATCGAGCCTGCCTGAATGACCAACTGCGCGGCCTCGGGGATAGTCATGAAATAGCGAGTGATCTTAGGATGCGTCACCGTCAGCGGTCCACCGGACTTGATCTGACTATGGAACAGCGGGATGACCGAGCCGGATGAGCCCAGTACATTGCCGAACCTGACCATGGTGAAGCGCGTTTTATTGACTCGGGAAACATTCGACTTATCGCCAAACAGGACGGGCGCAACCTCGCGGCTCAAAGCCTGCAAAGTCAATTCGGCCAGACGTTTAGTGCTGCCCATGACATTGGTCGGGCGAACGGCTTTGTCGGTAGAGATCAGCACAAAATTCGATACACCAGACTGCAGCGCAGCCTGAGCGGTGTTGAGCGTACCAATCACGTTATTCAGAACACCTTCAGCGATGTTGTGCTCGACCATGGGCACATGCTTATAGGCCGCGGCGTGATAAACAGTGTCGACCTTCCAGGTTTTCATCACGTCCAGCAGCTTGTCCTGATGCCGAATCGAACCTAGTATCGGCAGCAACCGAACGGGTATAGACTCTCGAGAACTCCGCTGCTCCAGTTCGGAAAGAATGCTGTAGAGGTTGAATTCACTGTGTTCGAACAGCAGCAGCGTGGTAGGCCCCAAGGCAAAAATCTGCCGGCACAACTCGGAGCCGATCGAGCCGCCCGCTCCCGTTACCATCACGGTCTTGCCTTTGATGCAGCGCTCCAGAAGATCAGGCTGCGCGGGCACGGAGTCACGCCCCAGCAAGTCGGCAATATCGACTTCCTGGATATCCTCGACCTTCACTCTTCCGCTCGCCAGATCGGTAAAATTGGGGACACTTCTGACATGCAGCGGGAAACCTTCCAGCAGATTCAGAATTTCCCGGCGCCGGGCACGTGTCGACGACGGAAGAGCAAGAAGTATCTCCTGAGCACCGGTGACATCGATCATCTGCTGAATATGTTTGGGTTTGTAAACATGCAAGCCGGATATAGAACGCTCGGCAATGCTCGCATCATCATCAACGAATGCAACCGGACGCATCACCTTGCCCATGCGCAGCGCCGCCACCAGTTGATTACCAGCGACCCCGGCGCCATAAATCGCGACCTTGGTCAAACCGTTGTCGCGGTTAGTGAACGGCACATGCTGGGCTGCGGTAAACCAGTCCCCCATGAAGTACTGACGCATGCATAGGCGCAGTCCGCCGATGATCACCAGACTCAGCCACCAATAATTGAAAATGATCGAGCGCGGCACCACCGCTTCATGGTTGCTGTACCAATAAACGACAACGGCCAGAATCAACGATGACAAACTCACGGCTTTGATGATGGCAATCAACGCATCATTACCGAAGTAACGCATTACGGCCCGATACATGCCAAAGCGAATAAACAGAGGGATGGCAACGATCGGAGCAAAAGCGAACAGCCAGAGATGCACCTTGAAAGGGTTGTACATGTCATCAATGCCAAGACGGACTATAAAGGCCAACCACAGCGCAACCCAGACAAGAACAATGTCCGTAGCTACCTGGATCATGCGTTTGCGGCGCCTAGGCAGGCCTAACAGTCGCTCTCTGATTTTATCCATTGACTCCTCAAACACCTCAGTACCTCCCTTTAACTGCTGCATCGCGTTGGTTACCCTGGCGCGTACCCTGCACTCTAAACCGTTATGACCCATTCGTTAGCGAGTTATTCATTAATCCTTTCAAGTTCGCCAGCGCGAAACATGACTGCAAGCAATAGCAAAGGAGCATAGGCCACTATCAGCCCCACACTGCCGTCCAGTCCGAAATGTGATACAGCCACGGCAACCGGCAGTAACCAGAGCATATTGATCAATGCGACGGCGAGCGTTACCGGTAGATGACTGCCAAACCGACGAGAGGCAAACTGATAAGCATGGCTGCGATGCGCTTCATAAACTTTGTCGCCGCGCAATACACGCCGAAACAGGGTAAAAGTGGCATCGACAATAAATACCCCAAACAGGATCAACCAGGCCCACAGAAGATCCGCCGAGACCGTTGCTGCCTGCAAGGATAAGCCTCCCAGCACTATCCCCAGAAAACCGCTCCCGGCATCGCCCATGAATATGCGCGCAGGAGGAAAGTTCCAGAACAGAAACCCGGCGACGCATACCGACAACAATAAGGGTGCCCAGACCAATTGGGGCCACCCGCCCAGCCAGCCAAGAAAACAGGCTCCGAGACACACACAAATGGCTTCTACGCTTGCAATGCCGTCGATGCCGTCCATGAAGTTATAAAGGTTGAGCAGCCAGACCAGATAAAACGCCGCAAGAATCTGGCCCACGGCGCCCAGGTCGAACTCGACACCCCAGAAACGGATCGCCGGCAAGCCGCCCATCCACACCAGCAGCCATATCGCGGCCGCAAAGTGACCCAGCAAGCGCCAGCGTGCCGCGATATGTCCATGGTCATCCATGAAGCCGAGCAACGCTACCAGGCTTCCAGAGCCGGCAATGGCCCAAAAATGGGCTGGAGCGATCAACTCCCGCCATAGCAGGAACATCATCGCCAGAAGGAATGCCAGCACTATCGCGACACCACCACCACGAGGGGTCGGCACCGAGTGCGAGCTTCGCGCATTGGGAACGTCCAGCAGGCTGCGCGACAGCGCGTAATGGCGCAACACCCAGGTAAAACTGAATGCGAGCAGAGCGATTACGGGAATAATCCATCCGTAGTTCATGGTTGAGCAGAATCCAGAAAATGCTGCGCCGTCAGACTCAGAGCGCGATCAAGTGTAATCGGAGGTATCCAGTTCAACAGCTTTCGGTTTTTTTCGATATCAACCTGCAAGGAACCGAACAGCCTTTGCGACAATGCGTGACGCCCCAGCAGGCTGGCAACGCAGCTCATCAAACCAACTGGCACCGGCAGCAGCCGGGCGGGATGCCCCAGCGCTGCCGCCAGCTTGCGCAATAACTGCGTGGTTGAGACATCCTCGCCATCACTGCCCAGGAAGATCTGATTGGCTGCTGCGGGGTGCTCGGCACACGTCAGAATCAGATCGACCAGATTGTCGATGGCAATCAGGCTACGTTGATTGCGAACTGCACCAAACGGCAACGGCACGCCGCGATGGAGCCAACGCATCATGCTGAGGAAGTTGGCCTTGACACCTGGCCCGTAGACCAACACCGGACGGATGATGACTACCTCCATGCCGGTCTCGGCTGCAAGCGCCTGTAGCGCCCGTTCAGCTTCGAACTTGGAAATCCCGTAAGGATCACCGGGTGCGGGAATATCGTCCGCGGTGTAAGCCCGACCGCCAGTGGTGCCGTCTCCGTTCACCTTGATCGAACTGATAAAGATAAATCGCTTGACCCCAATCGCCGCTGCCTGACGCGCCAGATGCAAGGTACCGTCGACATTTACCTGACGAAAAGCGCTCAAAGGGTCGGCGCAAACTTCATTCATGACGTGCACTCGCCCGGCTGCGTGAACGACACAGTCAATACCGCTCAACATCGACGTCCAGTCCTGCCGGTTATCGAGCCCGGCGTATGCCATCGAACGCACCCCACGCGGGAATTCCACTGACATGTCGCGCACCGGCGCCAGCACAGAGCATTGAACATGGACCAGTCGTTCGATTAGTGCACGCCCGACGAAACCGGTTCCACCAGTGACCAGGAATGTCTTGAAGTTCATGGGCGACCCTTTGGGAAAACATTAATGACTGCAGAGAAACAGCAGCAAATCTGTCAGTGAGGTAAAGACCAGACGGTCGACTGTGGTGAATCAGAAACACACCAGTGCAGACGGATTGGGGAAGCAGTTTATTGAATCGGCGTACGCTTGACCACTTTCAGCGAGCAGCGTTATTTCGCTGCCCAGCGCTTCGTTACTCAACTGGATATTCAGAGTCGTTTGTTTCGCGAAATCCACTCTGCCCGGTCAAACAAATTGCATAAAAGTATTTTGCTGGTTGGAGCTGGCTCAGGGTACGGATAGAATCCGTGCGGAAATGGAATGAAGGCTTTTCCTAAATGAAAAACAGCCTCTTCCCTTCCTACGCATCGAATTTCGGCCAACGCCGAAATAAAAAGCTATTGCACGCCTTTTGCTTCGAAATGGAGAGCCCCATGCAGCAAATCAACGACCTTGCAGCGAAGATAGAAAAGTTTCAATCGCAGATTAATTCTTCGGTCCAGCGGGTGGTCGCGAGCGGATGGGTGATCTTGGGGCCGGAAGTCAAACGCTTCGAAGCTGCTTTTGCACAGTATTTGAATGCCAGCCACTGCGTGACTGTTGCCAACGGTACCGATGCGATTGAACTGGCACTCAAGGCACTCGGCGTCGCGAAAGGTGATCAGGTCGCAACCGTTGCCAACGCAGGCATGTACACCACCACGTCGGTTCTGGCGATCGGAGCCGAACCGCTGTTCATGGATGTCGACGTGAACACCCAGGTGGTAACGCTCGACAGCGTGAAACATGCCGTGGATGCCGGGGCGAAGGC
This sequence comes from Pseudomonas sp. LBUM1652, assembly GCF_059716105.1. Lineage (NCBI taxonomy): Bacteria > Pseudomonadati > Pseudomonadota > Gammaproteobacteria > Pseudomonadales > Pseudomonadaceae > Pseudomonas > Pseudomonas sp. LBUM1652. The sequence continues at coordinate 4,487,871 of NZ_CP166804.1, forward strand.
GGTTGTCGTCACCCATTTGTATGGTTTGGCAATCCCGGAGATCAAAGCCATCGCCCAATTCTGCGCCGAGCGCAATATCCCTCTACTCGAGGACTGTGCACAGGCACACGGTGCCGAACGTGACGGTCAACGGGTCGGCACATTCGGCGACGCGTCAAGCTTCAGCTTCTACCCGACTAAAAACCTCGGTGCATTGGGTGACGGCGGAGCGGTTGTGACCAACTCGACCACAATTGCCCAACGCGTGGCACAACTACGCCAGTACGGTTGGTCCTCGAAATACTGCGTAGAGCTGGATGGCGCCCGCAATAGCCGCCTGGATGAAATGCAAGCGGCAATCCTGTCTGAGTTCCTGCCGTATCTCGATCAAGAAAACGCGCTCCGCCGCGCGATCGCAGCGCGCTACAGAAACGAAATCAACCACGCCGACGTCACTCATCCGCTAGATTACGACACGGCCTCAGTTGCACACTTGTATGTGATCAAGTCGTCGAAGCGTGACGCGTTGCAACAGCACTTGCGCACGGCGCAGATTGCTTCTGACGTCCACTATCCGATTCCGGACTACAAGCAGCCGGTCTTCGGCCAGCGGTTTGCCGACATGTCACTGCCAAACACCGAGCAACTTGCCAGCGAGATCCTCACGCTGCCGTGCTATCCGGGCATGCCAGATGAAGCGGTCAGCGCCGTGATCAAGGCCGTCAACGGATGGGCTGCATGAAATACTCCGTAATCGTCCCGGTCTATAAAAACGCCGACTCGATACCGCGGCTGCTTCAGGCTTTGACGGACATGAACAACACGCTCGAGAACCAGCTCGAAGTGGTTTTCGTGGTAGACGGCAGTCCCGACCAATCGTTTGCCATGCTTAAACAAGCGTTGAGCACACTGAGCTTCAGCGCACAACTGCTCGCTCACTCGCGCAACTTCGGCTCATTTCCTGCGATCCGCACCGGACTGATGGCGGCCAGAGGCGATTATTTCGGCGTGATGGCAGCCGACCTGCAAGAACCACCAGAACTGCTGATCAGCTTCTTCAAGTCGCTGTCCAACGACGAATGCGATGTCGCCATCGGCACACGCAATGCCAGGCAGGACCCGCTTTCCAGTCGCATGGCTTCATCGCTCTTCTGGGGCTTGTATCGCCGACTGGTTGTGCACGACATGCCCAAGGGCGGCGTGGACATCTTCGGCTGCAACAAGGCGTTTCGGGAACAGCTGTTGCAACTCAACGAATCCCGCTCGTCACTGATTGCCCTGATCTTCTGGCTGGGCTTTCGCCGCAAGTTCATCGAGTACGAGCGCCAGACCCGACTTGAGGGCAAGTCAGCCTGGACGTTCAAGAAAAAGCTCGAATACATGATGGATAGCGTGTTCGCCTTCACCGACTACCCGATCAGACTGCTGACCAGGATGGGCGCGATGGGCTCGCTCATTTCGCTGTTCATTGGCGCGATGGTGATCATGGCGCGGCTGTCCGGCGCGATTGAAGTTCCGGGCTACGCCGCGACAATGGTGGTGGTACTGCTGCTGGGAACATTAAATCTGCTCGGCCTCGGCCTGGTAGGCACCTATGCCTGGCGCGCCTACGAAAACAGTAAGCAGCGGCCATTGGCGATTGTCTGCATGAAGCTCGATAACCAGGAGAATCCAAGTGACTGAAGCCTTCATCCACGCGACGGCCGATGTGAAAAGCAAGAACATCGGCGAAAACACGCGAATCTGGCAATACGTGGTGGTGTTCGAGAACGCAGTAATCGGAAACGACGTCAATGTTTGCTCGCACTCCCTGATCGAGAACGATGTGGTCATCGGCGACCGTACGACCATCAAATCCGGCGTTTATGTGTGGGATGGCCTGCGAATCGGCGCCGACGTGTTCATCGGCCCGAATGCCACGTTCACCAACGACAAGTTCCCGCGCTCGAAAGTCTATCCGGAGTCTTTTTCCCAAACAGTAATTCAGGACGGCGCCTCGATCGGCGGCGGCGCGGTGATCCTGCCCGGCGTCACCATCGGCACCGGCGCCATGGTCGGCGCTGGCGCGGTGGTCACCAAGTCAGTACCGCCTTACGCCATCGTTACCGGCTCCCCCGCACGTATCACCGGATACGTGGAAAACTCAGCCTCGAGCGATGCTGCTATCCCCCCCGCACCAAAACCTGCACAGCAGGATGACGCGGTCGTACGTATTGGCGTGGGCGATGTCACGACTCATCGCTTCAAGCACGTTCCTGACATGCGCGGTGATCTTTCCGTCGGAGAGTTTGACCGAGAGATTCCTTTCACACCCAAGCGCTACTTCCTGGTATTCAACGTACCCAGCCAGAAAACCCGTGGCGAACACGCCCATCACAAGTGCCATCAGTTCCTGATTTGCGTCAAAGGCAGTTGTGCAGTAGTGGTCGATGACGGCACCAATCGTGCGGAAGTTCTTCTTGATGCACCGAACAAAGGCATTTACCTGCCACCGATGACTTGGGGCATTCAGTACAAATATTCTGAAGACGCAGTACTGCTGGTGTTCACCTCCGATTACTACGACAACGCCGACTACATTCGCGATTACTCGGAATTCACCAAACTTACCGCACAAAAATCTGCGCTGTGAGCGGCCTGACAAACAACCCGAATGCCCGTCGCTGGCTGAGCTTCCTAATCGGCGGCGGACTTAATACCGGGCTTACTTACTGCTTGTATTTGTTGTTGAGCTACTGGATCGACTACCAGGTCGCTTACGCTATCGCGTATGCGGCAGGAATAGTCTTTGCGTATTTTTTCAACTCGAAAGTTGTCTTCAAAGTGCCGCATTCGTGGATTGGCATGGCCCTCTACCCGTCTATCTATCTTGTGCAATACATCATCGGAGCTTTGCTGCTCAATCTTCTGGTAGAGCAGATAAACCTGCATAAGGCGATTGCTCCGATCCTGGTGATATTGCTCCTGCTACCTTGCAGCTACTTGCTTAATAAGCTTGTGCTCAAGGTCACTCATAAAGCCAAGCCTTCGACGGACTAGCAGGCGCCCAATGACAGCGAATACCAGACAGCCGCGCATTCAAGCGGCGGCGCTACCCCATGGGAAAGCGCTTAGATGGCTCGCGCATATCGGGCCAGCGACACTCACGGTTCTTTTCATGTGGCTGCCGTTCGGATTCGCACTGACTGGACTACTGGAGGAGTGGGGGGTCGTCGGGCTGTTCAGCAGGATTGGAGTTTTTTTTCTCACAGACGTCGCCAGTGCCATGCCAGCGCACGCGCTTCGACCTCTCACCATTCTTCCGCACGCAATAGCCTATAGCCTCGACCCCAACTCCTTCAAATACTGGCATGTTCTGCTGATCATTGCGCTATTGATAAAGGGTTGGACTGTCAGCATTATCACGATTCACATAACCGGCGCACTGAACTGGGGGATGCTCGCCAGTGTGCTGGTAATCGTTTTCCCCGCAGACACCATGCAGTTGTCCTTCCGGTCGATCCATATCAACTGGGCGCTGAGTCTGACCCTGTTGGCCAGCATTCTGTTTCTGCAGGCTCTGGAGCAGAAAACCGAAGTTCGTTCCCTCCTGCTCAGCGCGGTCGCCAGTTTGTTGCTCGCCGCAGGCTGCGCGATGTATGAAGTGGCGTTGCTCCTGGTTCCCCTGCCGGCGTTTGTGATCTTCATTCAGATTGGCGTCAAAGGTCTCTCTGCGCACATAAAGCAATTTTACCGACAGCATCTTGCCTGGCTAATCGGGCCGATTTTTTACATCGCTTACGTGATCCACGTCCTGCCATTGGTTGACACCTATCAAAGTGCCGTGATCGGGGACAGCGCTTTGACCTCATTTAAAACGTACTTTCCCAAAATATTCAGTTTGGGTATCACGAGAAGCCTTGTAGGCGGCTGGATCGATGCCATCAGGATAACTTGCACCGAAATCGGCAGTTACTGGTACATCCTTCTGGCAACTGCCACTCTAATGGCGCCGATCGAATTTACCGCAAAACGCTCAACGAATACTGTGCATTTGGATGACAAGCGGCAACCAGAATGGGCACTCATTCGGCGCATGATTGCGCTTGGCATAATTCTCACAGGCATGGGATACGCACCGTTTATCTTCAACCCCGCACACATGGCCGTCAGTCAGAGAACGTTCCTGTACGCGGCGCCGGGCGCTACTCTGGTCTTTATCGCACTGTTTCTTATCGTCCATCGATACTCAAAGATCGCCACGGCAACGCTCGCTGCCCTCATGATATCCACGGGCCTGGCCACCCAGCTGTTTCAGTTTCAGCACTACATCGATATCTCAAGGCGACAACAGTCAGTGCTTGACCAACTCGCTCATAATTTCGATGGCAACGCAGTCAATAAAACCCTGCTGATTCTTGATTACTCCAACCAGCTTAATCACGACTGGATGTTCCTTAATGGCGATTTAAGTGCAATTCTTTTTCACTTGTACGGCAAACCGGTGGGTGCCATTGAAGTTTGCTACATGCCCGGCGGCGTATGGCAAATAGCCGATCCTCTTCAGCGAAAAGGTACGTGTGAGGAAACAGAATCAGGATGGAGCTTCAACTACCCCACTCCACTCATTGGTGGTCCCGGAATGTCATCGGCTTTAACACCAACTGCCAAAAAGCTGCGTAGCAGTGAAGTTGTAACCGTGGTCATCGGCCGGGATGACATCCAAAATACAAGCGCCAAGCTATCCGCCCATCGCCGTGAACTCGTGTCAGGGACGCTACCGCTGAGTGTTCGCCTGCAAGGCATTATCGAAACCTCACCACGGTTCGATTTCTTAAAATTTCGCAACCGTTCCGCCAAGGACGAGTATTACTGGGACTTCGGCCGTTGGTGGAGCCTGGCACCACCTACTGCAGGTTCAGGATGGCGCGATCCAGAATGGAGAATGCGACTTTTTTCCAATACCGCGTCGGCATGGATAAACGCCCCTTACTCCTCACTCAATTTTGAGCTTACGCCTTCAGCTGGCACATACATCGTCAGTGGACAGTTCAATGCATTTGCCAATGAAAAAGTTCGCGAGGTACTGCAGATATCCCTGAACGGCACAGCAATCCCGGTTCATTGGAGTATTGACGGAAGTTTCAGCGGTGAGATCCCGCCCGCAACGCCCGATTTTGGCCGAAACACCCTTGAGTTTACATCGCAGATAGATGTGCAGTCCGGTGTATCGGCCAAGCTGGAATGGATAAAAATAGCCCGACAACGTGATTGATGTCGCAGCGAAAATGCTCGGCAGTCGGCTCAGCGCTTAAAAACCAAGAGGATGAAATGGATAACCGAAGTCTTTTATTGATTGCCCGCTCAGAGTGGAAGTACACACTGGCTGGCAGCCTGATCTCGTTCGCCCTGGCGAGCCTGGTATTGTTTGGCTGGCCCAATTTCTTTCCAGTAACGATACACAAGCCCTTCGTCTACGCAGGCGATGGATTGGCCATCGACTGGCTCGCGCAGCGAGCGATCGAAGGCTGGGTGTTTGACAACCCCCGGAGCGGCTTTCCTTTCGGCTCAAGCTTCATGGACTACCCGGGATCCGACACCGGAAACTTCCTGATCTACAAAATACTCGGTATTTTTTCAGGCTCGGTGATCCCTGCTGTCAATCTGCATTTCATGCTGAGCTTCCCTGCGGTGTTTGCGACCACCTACGTGGTACTTCGCTACTTTGAGGTGAAACGCTCATATGCAATGTGCTGCGCAATACTCTTCACATTTGCGCCCTTCCATTTCGCCCGTTACATGTATGGACATCTGCTCTACACCTGGTATTTCTGCGTGCCGTTGCTTTATTACTACGGACACAAAATTGCGACCGGCATACCGCTTTTCAATTTGCGCAGCGCCAGCGGCGTGCTGGGTCTGGTTGTCGCGGTTGCGTTATTAAGCTCGTTCGGCGTGTATTACGCCTTCTTCGGGGCCATTGTGATTGCGGTGTGCGGCATCTACGGGTGCACTCGCCAAACCTCGGCGAGGCCGCTGATCACTGGCGCGCTGTTTTCGATCGCGATATTCCTCGGCGTCGCGGCCAACCTTGCGCCCAATCTGATTGATCGCGCCAAGCAAGGCCCCAACCCGGAAGTAGCACAAAGGGTAGCGCTGGAAACAGAGATCTACAGCCTGAAAACCATGCACTTGCTGTTGCCACAACCAGACCACAGAATCACACGCCTCGGCGACTTCACAAAAAACTACCAGGCAACCTTCCCACTGTCGAATACCACCTCCTCCATCGGGGTAATCGGAATTCTGGGTTTGCTGGCGATAATAGCAACGCTCTTCAGCGCTTTGGCCGGGAGAAAGACTGACAATCGTATTGCCCTGGCGGCGATCGTGGTACTTGCCGTGATGCTGATTGCTGCGCCGGGCGGGTTCAGTGTTCTGTTTGCCATGCTGGTGACGCCGGTCATCCGGGGCTGGGATCGAATTGCCATTTTCGTCAACTTCGGCTGCCTGCTGGCACTGGCCATAACGCTTGGTGGAAGCACGTGGCTTAATCGCACCCGATTTGCACCGCTTGCACTGTCGACAGTTCTGGTAACTGTCGGATTTCTTGATCAGACGCCAACTTCCTACCGCACGGTGATAGATGGCGCCGCGGCGATCTATGACACTGATTCGCAATTCATCCAACAGATTGAAGAAAGCCTGCCAGCCCATTCAGCCGTATACCAACTCCCCTACTTCCCTTTCCCAGAGTCGGGGCCGAAGAATACTCTGTCCGTATACACGCTCGGCTCAGCATTCTTCAACTCTAAAACCCTGAATTGGAGTTTTGGTGGAATCAGGGGAAGAGAAGGCGATCTGTTTTATCGGGCGCTGGAGCAGAAGACACCGACCGAGCAGATTGAAGAAATCAAAAAGCTGGGATTTGCCGCCATCTATATCGATCGACGCGGCTACGCGGACGGTGCTGATGGGCTTATTGCAGAGTTCAGTAGACTGCTGGGCGCCCCTGCACTGATTCGCTCCGACGCAAATGCTGTTCTTTTTAAAGTTGCTCCGGTTAAGCAGTAAGGTCCCGCAGCCGAGCCACAAGCATCCGCGCTCCCATTATTCCGGGATCGCAGGTGCGGGTGGCTATTGCTTACCTCTCACAGACCCTTCTATAGACATCTGCGTATGATCTGGCCATTTCGTCGGCCGAGAAAACTTCCTGGAAACGCTGCCTCGCACGCTGGCCCATTTCCTGCGCCAGCTCATCATCATGCCAGAGCCTGTTCATGGCGTTGGCCAGTGCGCTGGCGTCCCGCGGGGGAACAACCAGACCGGTTTCCCCGGCAATGTTAATGAACGTTGTCCCAGAGCCAATTTCACAGGAGATCAGTGGCTTTCCGAACATGGCAGCCTCAAGCAACGAGATGCCAAAAGATTCGGAGCGCAGGTGCGACGGGAATACAAAACCGTGGCAGAGCGCCAACAACGCAGTCTTGTCTTCATCATCCAGCCCCCCCAGGAAATGCACGTTCGCCAATCCCAGCCTGGAGGCATGCTCCCTGAGTTCGTATTCCTGATGACCGCCCCCGAGTATCACTACCGGCAAACCGGTAATACGTGCAGCCTCAATCAGAAAATCCAGGCCCTTGTAATACCGCAGAGCACCGACAAACAGGAAAAACTTGTCGCCTACCTTCGCCCGCCATTCAGCGAGTTTCTCCGGAGAGACAATCGGATAAGTAGCCGCGTCCAGTCCGTACGGAATGATCTCGACTTTATCGCGGAACCGCGACAACACCGGACTGCTCTGCGCGTAGTTGGGCGACGACGCCACGATACAATCCACGCTGGAAAGGAAACGGTTCATCAGCGGCTGATACAACTTGAGCAGGGTCTTCTGCTTGACGATATCAGAGTGGTAACTGACCACCGAAGGCTTGCCGTGGCGTGTCGCGAAATGAACCAGATCCATGTATGGCCAAGGGAAGTGGTAATGCACTACATCGACGTTCTTTGCCAGCTCGGAAAAGTCCTTGAATGCCGACAGCGAGAAACCCGTCGAAGCCACGTGCAGATCCAGTTTCGAACGATGAGTGACGTGATTGCCGACTGTTTCATTGCGCGCCGCACCGCGCTCGCTGAGGTAGAGCACCTGCGACGAAAAGCCGTGTTCAGCACCGCCCTGGGCGATCTGGAAAATGACTTGTTCGATACCACCCATGGTTTCCGGGTAGTAGGTTTTGAAAAAATGCAGAACCTTGATCATTTTTCGCCTGATACCTTCCGGTAGACTTGCAGCGTTTCCAGAGCGCAACGCTCCCAGGAAAAACCTTGTGCATGGCGCAATCCCTTGACCACGGCGGACTCACGCCAGTCATCGTCAGTCAGCCCTCGCTCAATCAGCCTCGTCAGTTCCTCAACATCCATCGGTGCACACATCAGCGCGGCATCGCCGGCAACTTCAGGCAATGATGAGCTATTGGAGCAGACCACCGGCACGCCGGAACTCATGGCTTCGAGTACCGGCAGACCGAACCCTTCGTAGAGCGAAGGAAAGGCAAACAAACGGGCACCCGCGAAGAGCAACGGCAAGTCTTCGGCCGGCACAAACCCAAGGTAGTGGGCCCAGCCCTCACGTCTCGCGCTTTCGAGTTTCTGATGAATCACATCGTTGCGCCAACCGTGGTAGCCGGTGAGGATCAGCGGCCACCGGGTACGCAGCGCCAGCGGCAGTCGTTCATAGGCGGCAAGCAATGTCTCGATATTCTTGCGCGGCTCAATGGTGCCGACAAACAGCGTATATCCGCTCGGCTGCAGCCCATGCCGAGCCAGCGTAACGACGAGCTCATTTGCAGGGCGCGGGTAGAACTCCGGAGAACTTGCCAGCGGCACGGCGTGGATCCGCTCAATAGGCCAGGAAAAGTAATCGGCGAGCTCACGGCGCGTGAATTCCGAATCGGTAATCAGCGCGTCAGCTCTTACCAAAGTCGTTCTCAGTTCTTTTTGCAGGTATCGAACCAGTTGAGGCGCGTGGCAGTGCGCCCAAGTGAAAGGCGACAGATCATGGAACGTCGCCACGCTGCGCCCAGGGAAGGGCGGCAGAAAATAATTGGGACTGTGATACAGAAAATCGCCATGCCCTTTCAGCGCGGCTTTGCGCAGCATCGGCATGAGCAGCCGATAGGCTTCCACGGCAAGGAAACTCTTCTGCACGGCACGCTTGAGCCCATAGCCACTGCCGGACTCGTTGGCAGCGGTGGGTAATTGCGGCAGGAAGCTGCGGCCTGCAAAGAACTGCAGGTCGGTAATATCTGGGTTTTGCTGAAGTTTCAGCGCAAGTTCGTAGGTATAGCGACCGATGCCAGTCAGCGGAAAGCGGATCGGCTCAACAGATAGCACTAGCTTCATTTAGTCCGCCGAAAGCATCCAGCTTAGAGTTTCTTCCAGTTTTGGAGTTTGCCAGCCGTTAACCAGCCCGCAAAGACGGGTGTTGTCACCGCACAGGATCTTCACTTCGTGAGTGCGCACGAATGCCGGATTCACTTCGACTTCCAGGTGATGACCAGTAAAGGCCGCGCACATGTCGATCACTTCACGCAACGAATGACTTTTGCCCGAACTGACGTTGACGGTCTGTCCCAAAGGCTTGGCCTCAATCAGGCCGCGATACGCTTTGACCACAGCCCGTACATCGCTGAAATCGCGAGACACATCGAGATTTCCGAGCTGAATCCTGCTTGCTCGCTGGCGAAAGTGAGAGACGATCTTGGGTAACAGGAAGCTTTCCGCCTGGCCAACACCGGTGTAGTTGAAAGGACGCGTGATCACGATCGGCAGACGGTCATGCCAAAGGCTGGCCATGTATTCCATGGCAAGCTTGCTGACTGCGTAATCATTGGCGGGCGCCGGCACAGTGGATTCACTCAGCAGGCCGGCCGAAGCATTGCCGTAGACGTTGGCACTGCTGGCGAGCAGCACGCAATCCGGAACCTTCCCGCAAGCGGCAATCGCTTCCAGCAAGTGACGGGTGCCGATCAGATTGACCTCGTAAAAGGGATCTGCAGCGCCGTGCCCAACGAATGCCAATGCCGCCAGATGAACCACGACATCAGGTTGAATTGTTGCCAGCAACTTGCGCAGAGCGGCACCGTCGGCCAGATCTGCCTGAAAATAGCCAGGCTCGTCCGAGGACTGAGAACCCAATCCTATCACTTCATAACCGTTGGCTTTGAGCTCAGCGGCCATGTAACGCCCAGTGAAACCTTGAATACCTGTGATCAGCGCTCGTTTACCGGCAATACTCATCAGAACGAAAACCCTTGCTCATTTCGACGAAGGTCGGCTTCGACCATCATTCGGCACAGCTCTTCAAGCGTCGTTTTCGGCTCCCAACCCAGTGCGGCCTTGGCCTTGGCCGGATCACCGATCAACAACTCGACTTCGGTCGGACGGTAGAATTTCGGATTGATGGTGACCAGAACCTTGCCGGTGGCCGCATCAGTACCTTGCTCGTCTTCTGCCGAACCGCTCCAGGTCAAAGCGATGCCGACAGCCTTGAAAGCCATGGTGACGAAATCACGCACGGTTTCAGTACGGTTGGTCGCCAGTACGAAAGTGTCCGGCTCATCAGCCTGCAGCATGCGCCACATGCCTTCGACGTACTCTTTGGCAAAACCCCAGTCACGCTTGGCGTCGAGGTTGCCCAACTCCATTTTGTCCAGCAGGCCCAACTTGATCTTGGCAACCGAGTCGGTAATCTTGCGGGTGACGAACTCACGACCGCGCAACGGCGATTCGTGGTTGAACAAAATCCCGCTGGTAGCAAAGATGCCATACGACTCGCGATAGTTGATGGTCATCCAGTGCGCATACAGCTTGGCGACACCGTAAGGGCTGCGCGGGTAAAACGGCGTGCTCTCGATCTGCGGGATCGCCTGCACCTTACCGAACATTTCCGATGTGGACGCCTGATAGAAGCGCACTTTCGGGTTGACGATACGAATGGCTTCCAGCAGGTTCACACAGCCCAGGCCGGTGATTTCCGCGGTAGTCAGAGGCTGTTCGAAAGACACGCCTACAAAACTCTGGGCAGCCAGGTTGTAAACCTCGGTTGCTTCTGTGGTTTGCAGCAGACGAATACTGGCCGACAGATCGGTCAGGTCATACTCGACCAGATGCAGGTTCGGGTTGTTCTGAATACCCAATTCCTCAATACGCCAGAAATTGACAGAACTGGTTCGACGGTAGGTGCCGTATACCGTGTAGCCCTTATCCAGCAGCAGTTCCGCCAGGTAGGCGCCGTCTTGTCCAGTAATGCCAGTAACGATAGCTTTCATGCGAATCCTCTGAACTCCATTTGAGTGCCTTTTACAGGCACTTTTTCGTTGTGTGTGCTATTGGGCTCCACTTGAGGAGCCACAAATTCTGGCAGATGATACAGAATGCGGCCCCGAACGACGATACCCAACCTGCTTGCAACACGTTTCAATACTCGTCGCGCCAGCTATTGAGGCCAGGCGGGGTCAACGCACAGCTGCCTTTATCGGGGTTCGTCAGCCGCAGGGCATCGGATCCCGACAGCGAGCGCCGCGCGCCGAAAGAAATCATCTAGTAATGAGTGACACTCCCCTCACCCCAGCCTAAAATGGCGTGTTTTTTTGACCAACAATCTGGTGCTTTTAATGCGCAATGGTTCAGTAAGTATCGCCGTGTCGGACATCATCGCTGCGACAAGACGGTACGCTTTGGTAGGGATGCTCGGCTGGCAAGACGTCCGGCAGCGCTATAGAAGGTCAGCATTGGGCCCTTTCTGGCTGACCATCAGCATGGGCGTCATGATTGGCACCATCGGCGTGGTATTCGGTCAGATCTTTAACTCGCCCATTCAGGAATTTCTTCCATTCCTCGCCATCGGCATGATCCTCTGGGGATTCATGTCCACAGTCATCAGTGAGGGCTGTACCGGATTTATTGCGGCCGAAAGCATCATCAAGCAACTGCCCATCCCGCTCTTCGCCCATATCATGCGCATGATATGGCGCAACATCCTCATTCTTGGCCACAACATCGTCATTTTTCCGCTGGTGTTGCTGGCGGTCGGCAAGCCCTTGAGCTTGATCGCGCTCATCAGCATTCCCGGGTTTTTCCTGGCCCTGCTCAATCTGACGTGGATTGCATTGCTGTTGGGCATCCTGTGTGCGCGCTACCGTGACCTGCCACAGATTGTCGCCAGTTTGTTACAGGTAGTGTTCTACCTCACGCCAATCATGTGGATGCCAAGCCTGCTGCCACAACGCGCCGGACTGTATCTGCTTGACCTCAACCCGGCGTATCACATCATTTCGGTGGTCCGCTCGCCGCTGATCGGCCAGATGCCGACCGCGACCAACTGGTGGGTTTCCCTGGGCATGGCCGTTGTCGGCTGGCTCGTTGCGCTGGTGGTCTATGGCCGTTACAAGCGCCGCATCGCCTACTGGCTCTGAGAAGAATTAATAATGTCCCTGATCGAATTCAATAACGTTTGTGTAGATTTCCCGATCTACAACGCCAACGGCCGCTCCCTGAAGAAGCGACTTATTCAGGTTGCCACCGGCGGGCAGCTGGGTTCAGACCAGCAAGGCCGCGTCATCGTAAGAGCCCTTGAAAACATTACCGTTACCTTGCGCAAAGGCGACCGGGTCGGACTGCTCGGCCACAACGGCGCTGGCAAGAGCACCATGCTGCGACTGCTCAGCAAGGTTTACGAGCCGTCTTCGGGCACCGCCCGGATCGAAGGCGAAATCGGTTCCTTGATCGACATTTCCTTAGGGACGGACCCAGAGGCCACCGGCCGCGAGAACATTTTTCTGCGCGGAGGCATTCTGGGCATGACCAAAGCGCAGATCAGCGAGAAGCTCGACGAAATCATCGAGTTTACCGAACTGGGCGATTTCATCGACATGCCGATCCGCACTTACTCCTCCGGCATGCATCTGCGGCTGGCGTTCGCTGTTTCAACCACAGTGAGACCACAAATCCTGCTGATGGACGAATGGATGTCGGTCGGCGACGAGGGTTTCAAGCACAAAGCCGAAATCCGCATGAATGAAATGGTGAAGTCCACCGATATTCTGGTCATTGCCACGCATTCGCGTGAACTGGTCATGCACACCTGCAACCGGGTGCTTTGGCTGGAGCACGGGAAGATAAAAATGGATGGCGATCCGGAAACCGTCACCGCGGCCTATTTCGGAGCTTGAGACGAATGAACAGCGTTAAACGCAATGGCGTGGATATCGATAAGGCGTTTGCCTTGGCGTCACGAAGGCTGCACGTAAAGTCCAGCATCAAAAAGCCAGCGACCGAAGACGAGCTTGATGTCTCCTACGCCGGCTTGAGTCTGATCGTTCGCCACACCATCAAGCTCACGCTACGCCGGGCGGTGCTGATTGGCATGCGCCTCGTCCGCCCTGTCACACGTCCGTTGATGTTTCGCCTGCGTAGCTATTTCACCGCTGACATCCATCGGGAGATGATGGAAGAGTTCAGCAAGATGCAGCGAGCGCAACACCAGCATCATCAGCAGATCGTGATTGAACTCGAACGCCTTGCAAACGCAGCCAAGGTTCAGACCCGGCTGTCACAGCGAGTTTTTTCCTCGCAGATTTCCCGGGAAGATGTGCAACAGCAACTGGATCGGATCGAGCAGTACAGTCTGACGGACGCCAATCGGGTCGCCATCGACTCGGCGCCCGGCGAGATCCTGGTGAAAACAGCGGTCGGCTATGTACTTTGCGCGGCAAAAGACTACGCCCTGCTGGCCGCCCTGCTCCAGACCGGCGAGCTGGAACCGGGCACCCGCCTGTTGATTGAGCGACTGATAAAACCGGGCGACGTGTTCATTGATGTCGGTGCCAACATCGGACTGCACTCGATCGCCGCAGCTCGCGCAATGGGCGGTGAAGGAAAAATCATCGCATTCGAGCCATTTGAGCCGACCCGGTCTCTGCTCGAAAAAAACCTCTGGTTGAACGGGTTTTCAACGATCAGCGAAACCTCTCAGTTGGCGCTCTCGGACAAATCGGAAAAGCGCAAGCTTCACTTGGGCGCTACCAGCGGGCACCACTCTCTTTACAAGCTGGACGAACTGACTTCCTCCCCAGTGGCATCTGTCGATGTTTCGACCATCGCGCTCGACGACTTTCTGCCGGAAAACCAGTTGGTCACTATGCTGAAAATCGATGCGGAAGGTGCCGAAATCGATGTCATCAAGGGCGCCAGAAAGTTGCTCGATGCCAATCCGCATATGCTCCTCATCGTCGAGCTTGGCCAGTCTCACCTGCATCGGACTAACGTCAGCCTCGAAGAGTGGCTTGCCCACTTCACGAATCGAGGACTCGCTTACAACGTCATTAACGCAGAAACCGGCGAGCTGGAAAACTGGACATTGGAGCAACTAAGCAAAACTCCTTCGGTCAATTTGTTGTTCTCATCGCCCGAATCGCTACATGCGCCAGGTACGAACGCATGAAAAATGAAGTGATTGTTGTAGGTGCCGGCGGTCACGCCAAGGTATGCATCGAGCTGCTGCAAGCCCAAGGCGACACCGTTGCCTACTGTGTTGGTAACGCAGACAGTCCGGATGAATGTCTGGGCATCCCGGTACTCAAGAGTGACGATCATCTGCCCGCGTTGTACCAACAAGGCTACGAGCGGATCTTCATCGCTATCGGTTCAAACCCGTTGCGCAACAAACTGGCGAAGAAAGCCATCCAGCTGGGCTTTCGACTGGCCAATGCGATCAGTCCTGCTGCAGTGATTTCACCCTCGGCCAGCCTGGGCCTGGGCGTCGCGGTCATGGCGGGTGCGGTGATCAATGCCGAGGCGACGATAGCCGACCTGTGCATCGTCAACACCGGCGCCACCATTGACCATGATTGCATGATCGGACTGGCGGCGCATATCGCCCCCCAGTGTGCACTGGCTGGCAACGTGCATGTGGGCAGCCTCAGTTTTGTCGGTATCGGCAGCAAGATCATTCCGGAAATTCACCTCGGCGAATCGGTCATGGTCGGCGCCGGCAGCGTCGTTATTTCGAATATCGGGTCGACAACCACGGTTGTGGGCGTGCCCGCAAAAGCTAAAAACAAAATTTGAAGGAAGAGACATGAAACGTATTTCCGTAGCACAACCCAAGCTTGCTGGAAACGAACGCAAGTACGTCAACGATTGCCTGGATACCAACTGGATTTCTTCCGCGGGCAAATATATCGTCGCCTTTGAAGAAAGCTTCGCTGCGTTTTGCGGTGTCAAGCACGCGATCGCGACCAACAATGGAACTACCGCCCTGCATCTGGCACTGGTCGGGCTCGACTTGCAGCCAGGCGATGAAGTCATCATTCCCACTGTGACGTACATTGCCACCGCAAACGCGGTGCGCTATTGCGGCGCAACACCGGTATTGGTGGATGTGTGCGCCGAAACGATGAACATCGACCCACACACCATCGAAAGCAAAATCACGGCGAAGACCAAAGGCATCATTCCGGTACATCTTTACGGTCACCCGGCGGAGATGGACAAGGTCAATGAAATTGCTCGCAAACACAACTTGTGGGTCGTCGAGGACGCTGCCGAAGCGCATGGAGCCGAAGTCAACGGTCGCAAAGTGGGCAGCATGGGCCATTGCGCCACGTTCAGCTTTTTCGGTAACAAGATCATCACCACCGGTGAAGGCGGCATGATCACCACCAATGACGATGAGCTTGCCGCCAAACTGCGCTTGTTCCGGGGTCAAGGCATGGATCCGAAGCGACGCTACTGGTTTGAGGTGATCGGCTACAACTATCGCATGACCAACATTCAGGCAGCGATCGGCCTGGCTCAAATGGAGAACATATCGGATGCGCTGAATGATCGCGAACGCTTGGCTGGGTGGTACAACGAAGCCTTGGCCGATCTGAAGGACAAGCTAGTGCTGCCGTCCGAGGCGTCCTGGGCAAAACAAGTGTTCTGGATGTATAACGTTTTCCTGACTGACGGCGACGAGCACAAGCGCGACGCTGTCATGAAGGCGCTGGATGAAGACGGCATCGAGTCGCGCCCTGTATTTTATCCGATGCATGTTCTGCCACCTTACAAGGAAGAGACCAACTACACGGTAGCGGACCTGTGGGCAGGACGTGGGATCAACCTGCCTACCCACCAGGATCTGACCCGAGACGACATCACCCGAATCGCGGCCAGCTTGCGGAAGGTTCTGGCGGCCTGATGAAAATTGCACTTTGCTCGACGTTCATTCCCTTTATCAGAGGAGGCGGTAGAAATATCGTCGACTGGCTCGCCGCCACGCTGACGGCAGCCGGACATCAGGTGGAAGTTGTTTATCTACCCGAAAAGGATTCTCCGCCCGACCTACTCTTTCAGCAGATGATGGCGTTGCGCTGGGTGGATTTGCAGGCGGCCGACCGGATCATTTGCTTCAGACCTCAGGCGCACATGATTCCTCACCCGCACAAGATACTGTGGTTCATTCACCACCTGCGCACGTTCTACGACTTGTGGGATAGCCAATACCGGGACTTTGCAGACGATGCAAAGAATCGCGCCATCCGAGACTCTTTGTTCGAGGCCGACTCTCGGGCAATGACCGAAGCGAAGACGGTCTTTACCAACTCGAAAGTGGTATCGGATCGACTTAAAACCTTCAACAAAGTCGAGAGCGAGGTGTTGTATCCGCCTGTCTTCGAACCAGAGCGCTTTTTCAATGCCGGATACAGCGATGAAATTGTCTGTATCTGCCGCCTGGAGCATTACAAACGTCAACACTTGCTGATTGAAGCACTGAGCTATACCACCGCCCCCGTACGTTTGCGAATCATGGGAACAGGGGCCAGCCCCGAATACGGTATCGCGCTCAAACTGAAGATCGACGAGTGCAATGTTGCGGACCGGGTTATCGTGGAAGACCGTTGGATCACCGAAGAAGAAAAGGTCGAACTTCTGTCTACCTGCCTGGCAGCCGCTTACTTGCCGGTTGACGAAGACTCTTACGGATATCCAAGCCTGGAAGCGAGTCACGCTGAAAAGCCTGTACTCACCACGTCGGACTCGGGTGGAGTGCTTGAGTTAGTACTGGATGGGTTTAACGGCTACATCGCCGAACCGACCCCCGAATCCTTGGCCAGTGCCATGGACAAGTTGTACCGGGATAAATCCGCAACCGAAAGCATGGGCAAGAACGCCAAACAGCGATTGGTCGACTTGAAAATTTCCTGGTCGCATGTGCTGGAGCGTCTTTTGGCATGAAAGTCTTGATCGTGAACAACATGGCGCCCTTCATCTGGGGCGGTGCAGAAGAACTGGCTGTCAACCTGCAAAAAAATCTGATCATGGCCGGTCATGATGCAGAAGTTCTGCGAATTCCATTTCAATGGGAACCTGCGTCCGTTATCCCATCGCAAATGCTGCTGACCCGCACGCTGGAAATCGAAAACACCGACCACGTGATCGCGTTGAAATTTCCTGCCTACCTGGTCCAGCACCCTAGAAAATCCCTATGGCTGCTGCACCAATATCGTCAGGCGTATGACCTGTTTGACGCTGGCCAGACCAATCTCCCTCCGGGCGAGGCTGGCGAAGATCTACGTAAAATGATTTATCACGCAGATAACGAGAGTTTTGCTGAAAGCCGACATATCTACACCAACTCTGAAGTGACTAGAAAGCGCCTGCAGAAATACAACGGCTTTGATTCAAAAGTACTACTTCCACCTGTCAATGATCCGGAAGTATTCACCGGTGGTCAGTATGGTGATTACATATTCGCTGGCGGCCGCGTGAATGGCATGAAGCGTCAATACCTGCTTCTCCAAGCACTTGCCAAGGCCGACAAGCGGGTCAAGATGATTATCGCGGGGCCGCCCGAGTCACCCGCCGACGCGCAACAATTGCATTCCATCGTCGAAGAGTTCGGCCTGCAGGATCGGGTAAAACTCGATCTGCGCTTCTTGCCGCGCGCCACCTACGTCGATTATGTCAACGGTGCGCGTGCCGTGGCCTACATTCCTTTTGACGAAGACTCTCTGGGCTATGTGAGCATGGAGGCCGCAACCGCCGCCAAGCCTCTGATCACCACGACAGACAGCGGCGGAATTCTCGGCTTGGTTATTCCTAAACAAACCGGCTGGAGGGCCGAACCCGACGCGCAAAGCCTGGCAGAAGCGATGAACGCCGCCTTTGAGAAAGACTCCCGAACCAAACAATACGGCGAGGGCGCGCAGGCATTGTGGAACAGCCTTGGCATCAATTGGCCCGAGACTGTCGAGGCACTTCTCAAATGAAATTTGTCGTATTCACACCCGCGGTCAAATCCTCGGCTATTGGTCGGATGACCAGACTTGTGGTGCTTGAGCTTCTGGCCCAGCAGCATGAGGTTGTGTTGGTTCGCACGGAAAGTGCGCACGTTCCAGCGAAGGAACTCCATGAGTTCGGCTGCAAGATGCTGACCTGGACCAACGAAGTGGAAGTCGCCAAGGATGTCGAGACTGCCGATTGCTGTGTCTATCAGATAGGCAACAGTTACGAGTTCCATGAGGGCGGGATTGCCTGGCTCGGGAAGGCACCGGGAATCGTCTGCCTGCACGATTTTTTTCTAGGTCATTTATTCTCTGGCTGGGCACATCACAATCGTGACGAAGCTGTCGCGGTCTTGACTCAGTGGTACGGGAAAACGCTCGCCAGCGAGTATTTCGGCATCCACGACAGTACCGCTTTTATTCATAAAACCAAGGATGCCGCGCCGTTGACAGAATGGATCTGTTCGATGGCCACTGGCGTGATCACTCACAGCCATTGGGGGTGCGACCGCGTGCTGGCAGCTTGCGCGGGCCCGGTATTCGTGACACCGCTGGCTTACGATGCCCCCGGCGCCAGCAGCGCCGAAGTTGAAGAGCCACACCACGCGAAGATCAATGTTCTGACCATCGGTCACGTTAACCCTAACAAGAGAATCAACAGCTGTATCGAAGCGATCGGAAGCAGTTCGGTACTGCGCAGGAACATAAGCTACAGACTCGTCGGGGCAATTCTTCCAAGTGTTGAAAGGAAGCTTATCGACTTGGCAATCGAGAACGGTGTAGAGCTGATCATCTCCAATGAAGTCGATGATGACACCCTGTCCGAAGCAATCAGGGCGTCAGACGTGATTAGTTGCCTGCGCTGGCCCAGCTTGGAAGCCGCATCCGCTTCGGCCATCGAATCCATGCTCTACGGCAAAGCCACTATCGTGACGGACACCGGTTTCTACAGCGAACTACCGGACGAATACGTGCTGAAAGTATCGCCTGATCAGGAGGTGGAAGATCTGAAGAAAATCTTCCTCGCGCTACTCAGTGAACGAACCATGGCTGGCAACCTTGGAAAGCACGCACAAGAGTGGGCCAAAGAAACGTTCAGCGCAAAATCCTACGCGCGCACGCTGGAAGAAGCTGTGCCTGGGATACTCAGAGCAAGGGTAATTACTTCAGCAGTGGATCATTTCGCCAGCATTATCGAAAAGTGGTCGGCCAGTCCTGACTTGCTCAGTACTCCGGACCTCCTTAAACCTTTGAGCATCTTCGACAACACGATTGCGTAACCATTGTGCGGTGGGCTCGCCTGCGTACCCACCGCGCATGACCTCTCAGTTCACACTCTTGAAAACGAACTGCGCAGTCTCTGACCACGCAACTGGCTTGTATCCGCGCTTGATCGCTTCTTCCTTGGCCGACAGCGCCACTGGATCGAATGCATACTTCTCCAGCTCCGCCGCCCATGCCGAGACGTTCCACGGATCGAGATAATCCAGCAATTCACCCCCGACTTCCGGTATCGACGCCGCATTTGAGGCAAGACAGTACTTACCCGCTGCCAGACTCTCCGCAACCGGTAAGCCCCATCCTTCATACAGAGACGGGAACGCCGTCATCATGCAATGCCGATACAGATGCATCAGGTCGGAGTCAGAGACGTTGTTGAGGATGCGGATGTAATCCTTCGTCCGCGGATCCAGCTCAAGATCCTTCAGCAGATCGCCCACCCCCCAACCCGGCATACCTACAAACACCAGCTTGGGCAGGTCCTGCACTCCGTCATCGATCAGGCGCGTGTAGGCACGGTAAAGCACTTCATGGTTCTTGCGGCGCTCAATCGTCGAAACGAATAATACAAAGCGTTCGCTCAACAGTGCCTTGACGTCAGCGCTGATGCTGTCGCTGAGTACATGGGACAACTGACAGCCAAGCTTGACTACTTCCGTCTCGGGAATCGGTGCGCCCAGTTCACTCAGCAGCGAGACCAGATCTTTGCGGGTGCACTCGGAAATGCACAGAATCTTGTCCGCACACCAGGCGACATCGGCAAAATAGTTTGCAAACTTGGCAGCCACATCGCCCACACACAGGTGCGGAAGGCGCACAGGAATCACGTCGTAGCAGAAAAGTACAACCCGCAGACCGACCTGTTTTTTCAATTCATAAAGATGCGGCAGATCCTTGTTATCCCAATCCAGCCCAACGGAAATGTAGCTATCGCCTCGGGAGAACGGGTGGCCACTGGTACTGGCCTTGCGCAACGACGGGTTGAACACATGTCCGCGATTGGCAGGTTTGAGAAACGCCTTGGCCGCAGAGCGCAAATGGCGAACGCCAATGACTGCCTCAACGATCGAAACGCGCCGCTGCTGGAAAAACTGATAAATGCGTCCGCTGATACTGGTAGGCAGTCGGTTGAGCACTTTCATCGCTTTGCTTTTGAGGCGGGCTTCTATCGAGCTTTTGTTCGATCTGGCGCTGGCAGTCTTGCCGGAACTCGCAACATGCGCGCCCGAAATTCTCTTCAGCGTGGCGGCGACATCGCCAGCGGCGATAGCACTGTAGCCGGTAGCATGACTGAAGAAACAGAACTTGACGTCCTCACCGGCAGCGATAAGCTCAAGCGCATGGGCAGCCGCTTCTGCTTCGGTACGAATAATGCCTACAGCCGGTCGGTGCCAGCCCAGGATCGTTGTCACATCAAACCAGGTCGTCATACCTGTTGCGCCTTCTTTTCAATGACTTCTACCGCTGCACGGGGGATCGCTTCGAGACTGCGAGCCCACGTCAACGGCTCGCGGGACTCACGGTCCGGCCCTTGGCCATCTGTTGCTGCCCTCCCCGTCAGGCGATTGCGAATGGCTGCATGGAATTCGCCAGGCGTGCGTGCGACGCTGATCTCCGGCGAACTCAAATGCTGCTCGAAACCGCGAAAAGCCGACTCAGTGCCAATGACGTACTTACCCGAATAAATCGCTTCAGCGGTTTTGATGTTAGAACCACCGCCGTGTGGGATTGGCAGCAGGAAAGCATGGGCGAGGGTTTTCACCGCATCCAGATCATCATCCGGCAGCATGTACAGCAACTGCAGGCGCGACAGATTCAACTGGCCCCAACGACTGTTTCGCAGGGTCGTTTCAAGGTGCTCGCAGACACTTCCGACCACCACCAGCTTGCTATCGGGAGGGATACACGCCAAGGAACTCCCCAGGCACTCATTGAACCCCTTGAAGTTCGGCGGATGCGCACTGGCGACATAGAGAATCCACGGCGACTCGGGAAGACGTGCCTTCCAGGTCTCCAGAACTTCGGCCTTGGCCGTCCACGGCGCAATGCCATTGGGAGCGAGCAAAGGCAGTTTCGCGCCCCAAGCATTGAGTATGTCGTGATCAGCCTGAGTAACTGCCACGGCGATGTCGGCTTCGAGTGTTGCCTTGCGTTCCAGCGCTTCGATATCGGCAATCACTGAATCAGCGCCCGTAATGCCGTAGCTGTCGAGGATTTCCTGCTTCAACGGTGACTCGATATTCTGCGAACCATAAATCAAGCATGCATTACGATACTGAGGCATCTGCTGGATTTTCAGCACCAGAGGCCAGAGCCAGGGTTGCTCGACATGGATCACATCGATGACGGGTGGCAGCTTCTTGAGGATCTCGGCGAAACCGCCTTGATCCGATGCAGCGAACTCGCCCGAAAGCAGGTCGTTGATCAATGGCACATAAGTGCCCTTGTACTTTCGGAAGCGGCTGTCGACTGGAAACTTGACGTCATTGGCGCCCAATGTCGACGGCGGATACCCTTCTGGCTCGTAGACGGCCAGATGAGTGACGCTCCAACCGCTGTCTGTGAAGGTTTTAGCAATATTGGCGACCCTGACCTGACCACCGTGTCGGGGACTGGCAATAGGGTAGGTACTGAGCAGTAAAACCGTTTTCAAAATAAGAACCTATAAAATTGATACTTCACAACCCACGACCGCACCGCGATGTTTCAACTACCGAAGTACGGGCGCCGTTGGATACTAGAGAGTCGAAGCTCTCAAGCCTCTTGAATCAATGTTTCGATTTCCTTCAAGCGCATCCACATCAATGCCTGGTCGCCTTTGGCTTCAACATTGAGCCGCAACAACGGCTCGGTGTTGGACCCCCGCAGATTGAAGCGCCAATCGGCAAAAGAAACGCTGATGCCGTCGGTCTTATCCAGTTCAGGGCCTTGCGGAAGAAAATGCGTCAGTACCTTTTGCAGCATCGCGGGCACATCTTCAACGCGGTAATTGATCTCGCCAGTGCACGGATAGGCCGCGATACGCTCGTCCACCAGTTGCGCAAGTGTCTTGCCGCCGCTGGACATCAAGGCAGTCACCAATAACCATGGAATCATGCCACTGTCGCAATAGGCAAAATCGCGGAAATAGTGGTGGGCACTCATCTCACCGCCATAGATCGCATCTTCAAGACGCATACGCTCTTTGATAAATGCGTGACCAGTTTTGCACAGCACCGGTACGCCCCCCGCCTGTTCAACTTGATCGATTGTGTTCCAGGTCAGTCGCGGGTCATGAATGATCTTGCTGCCCGGGTGCTGCTTGAGCAGCATTTCGGCCAGCAGGCCCACCAGATAATAGCCTTCAATGAACCGACCTGTTTCGTCAAAGAAGAAACAGCGGTCAAAGTCGCCATCCCACGCCAGCCCGAGATCACAACCGTTATCGAGCAGCGCCTGACGTGTGAGCTCACGGTTTTCCGGCAGCAACGGGTTGGGCACGCCATTAGGGAAATTACCGTCGGGCTCGCCATTGATCAGCACCCATTCAAACGGCAGCTTGCCGATCAACGCCTGTAGAACCGGACCCGCCGCGCCGTTGCCAGGATCGGCCAGCACTTTCAACGGTTTGAGTTGCGCAGTGTCAACATAGGTCAACAGATGATTGATGTAACCAGCCTTGTCCTGCTCATGGCGAATATTGCCCGGCGTGTCCGCCAATGCGCCCAGGTCACCGCTTTCCACTCGGTCCCGGATTGCATTGAGGCCTGTATCGCCGCTGATCGGACGCGACTGCGATTTGACCAGCTTCATCCCGTTGTAGCCTTTGGGATTGTGGCTTGCAGTAATCATCACCCCACCGTCCGCATTGAACGCGCTGGTAGCGAAGTAGACCTCTTCAGTCCCGCACAGACCGATGTCAATGACGTCCGCGCCGCCCTCCAGCAAGCCACGGGTCATCGCATCCGCCAGCATCGGGCTCTCCAGCCGCATGTCCCGACCCAGTACGATGCTCTTGCCCTGCAGCTCGGTGACCATCGCGCGGCCAATCCGATAAGCCACATCTTCGTTCAGGTCGGACGGTACCTGGCCACGGATGTCATAAGCCTTGAAGCATCGGGTTTTGATAGGGGTATGCATTCTGGTCTCTTGGTTGGAAATCTGAAGACGAAACACCCGGAGCTGCCGTCGTGCGTCATCGATATTGAATGAGATGTGAGGTATATACATGCAAATAAGCCTGACCGGTCAATGAATCACCGATCAGGCTTATGACAGCCGACAGGCAATTACTGGTCGACGCGGCCGTAGATATCTTCGAAGCGCACGATATCGTCTTCACCCAGATATTCGCCGCTCTGCACTTCAATCATCACCAGGTCAATCACCCCCGGATTACTGAGACGATGTTGATGGCCTGCACGAATGAACGTGGACTCGTTGGTGTTCAACATCAGCTCCTGCTGGTCGTTGACCACCACAGCCATGCCCTTGACGACAATCCAGTGTTCACTGCGATGGTGATGCATCTGCAAGGACAGGGACGCCTTCGGTTTGACCACGATACGCTTGATCTTGAAACGCTCGCCCTCCTCCAGAGTGGTGTAGGTGCCCCATGGTCGATGGACCGTACGGTGCAGCAAGTGCACCGTATGACTGCAGGCCTTTAGCTGGTTGACGATATGTTTCACGTCCTGAGCATGATCCTTGTGGGCGATCATCACTGCATCAGGCGTGTCGATTACCAACAAGTCTTCGACACCCACCAGGGCCGTCAGGCGAGATTCGCTGTTCACATAATTGTTACGCGAACCATGGGAGAGGACTTCGCCTTCGAAACGGTTGCCGTTTTCGTCAGGCTCGGTCAGTTCACTCACGGCATTCCAGGAGCCGATATCGCTCCAGCCAATGTCACAAGGGATGGTCGCAACCTTGCTGGAACGCTCCATCAACGCATAGTCAATGGAGATATCCGGTACCTTGGCGAAGGCGTCGCTGTCCAGTGCCAGACACCGATACTTGTCGGAAGAAGTCAGGCGCGAAGCCTCGATTGTCCTGGCAACGGCTTCGACGACGTCGGGAGCATGCTGGCGAAGCTCTTCCAGAACCGTACCCACGCGGAAGCAGAACATGCCTGAGTTCCAGAAATAGTTACCGGCCTTGACATACCCCTGAGCAGTTTCCAGGTTCGGTTTCTCGACAAACCGCGCAACTTTCAGGCCACCCTCTAGCGGGGTGTCTTTTTGCGCTTCGATGTAACCGAAGCCGGTTTCCGGATAGGTCGGCTGAATACCGAACGTGACCAGCCAGCCCTCAGCGGCAAGCGCGCCTGCCTGGGCCACTGCGGCGGCAAACGCTTTTTCATCCTTGATCAGGTGATCGGCGGCCAGCACCAGCATTTGCGCATCAGCGCCATGGGTAGCTTCGAGCTGAAGGGCCGCCGCAGCGACTGCTGCCGCGGTATTACGTCCGAAAGGTTCAAGGATGAACCCTTGAGCGTGCTTGGCGGTGTTAACCACGCCGTACTCGTCTTCAGTCTTGAACAACAGTTCACGGTTGGTCACCGTGAGGACTTCGACAACGCCCTCCAGACGCGAAGCACGCAAGAACGTCTTCTGGATAAGATTCTGGCCGTCTGGCAAATCCATGAACGGCTTGGGGTGGGCTTCACGGGAAACAGGCCACAACCGGCTACCCACTCCGCCAGACAAAATTACGGGAATCAGTTCCATGCTCGAAATCCTTAATCCCCTTTCCTGTTGATGTCATCAGAAAAGCGGGTTCAGTTATATTTTCAGTCGTTCCTGCACCGAACTCAGTGCAAAAGCATTGCTCTACCATCAAAACCTGTCAGCCATTCTACAGCGGGCTTGAATAGATAACTCGGCAAACTACCAGTCGGACGCCAACCGCCATCAAGCCGAAGGATTATCCAGTAACTTCTGCAGGTATTGCCCGTAGCCGGTCTTTTTCAGACGCTCGGCCTGAGTTGCCACCTGCTCAGCGGCTATCCACCCATTGTTGTAGGCAATTTCCTCGAGACAAGCGACTTTCAGGCCCTGCCGGTGTTCGATTGTATGGACGAAGTGACTCGCTTCCAGCAGGGAGTCGTGCGTGCCAGTGTCCAGCCAGGCGAAACCGCGGCCCAGCATCTCGACGTTAAGCGTCTTCTGTTCCAGATAAGCTCGGTTGATATCGGTGATTTCCAGCTCGCCGCGCTCGGAAGGCTTGATGCTTTTAGCGATTTCAATCACGTCGTTGTCGTAGAAATACAGACCGGTAACAGCGTAGTTGGATTTCGGTTTCTGCGGCTTTTCTTCGATGCTCAGAGCCCTGCCTGCTGCGTCGAATTCCACGACCCCGAAGCGCTCCGGGTCGCTGACGTGATAACCGAATACGGTGGCACCCGCAGCCTGGGCACTGGCCGAAAGAAGATTGTGCGTGAAGTTCTGGCCGTAAAAGATGTTATCGCCAAGGATCAGGCAGCATGGATCTTTGCCAATGAACTCCTCGCCAATGATGAATGCCTGGGCCAGACCGTCAGGACTAGGCTGCTCGGCGTAACTCAGCTGGACACCGTAGAGGCTGCCATCACCCAACAGTTTGCGGAAATTGGGCAAGTCCTCGGGGGTGGAAATGATCAGGATTTCGCGCATGCCTGCCAGCATCAGCACCGACAACGGATAGAAAATCATCGGTTTGTCGTAAATCGGAAGCAGTTGTTTGGACACACCCAAAGTGACCGGATGCAACCGCGTACCTGAGCCACCGGCCAGAATGATGCCTTTACGGTTTGTCTTGATCATTTGTTCAGGGTTTCCCTAAGCATTCGGGTTACACCACTTTGCCAATCCGGCAAGTGCAGAGAAAAGTTGTCGCGCAGCTTCTGCGTATTCAAACGAGAGTTCAACGGCCGGCGTGCGGGTGTTGGAAAGGCCTCGGTGCTTATAGGATTGATGGCCTTGACCATGAGAGTCTCGCCAAGGCCGCGGGCGACATCAATCACAAAAGACGCATAGCCTTGCCGCGACACTTCACCGCTGGCGACCAAGTGATACACACCAGCCAGTTCGGGTCGCTGCAAAACCTGCAAGATAGCCAATGCCGTCACGTCGGCGATTAAATCCGCGCCCGTGGGTGCACCGATCTGATCCGCGACGATCTCTAGGGTTTCACGCTCGCGAGCCAGTTTGAGCATGATCTTGGCAAAGTTATCGTCGCGAGCGCCATAACACCAACTTGTACGAAAGATCAGGTATTTACAGCCGGAACCGATAATTGCCTGCTCACCTGCTGCCTTGCTCGCGCCGTACCGATTCAACGGAGCAACAGGGTCCGTTTCCAGCCAGGGCGTTGAGCCCTGACCGTTGAAAACGTAGTCCGTGGAGATATGAATCAACCATGCGCCCGTAGCCAGAGCTTCTTGCGCCATGAGCTGGCAGGCGCTGAAATTCACGAGATCCGCCAGGTCGCTCTCGACCTCCGCTTTGTCGACAGCCGTGTAGGCCGCCGCGTTGACGATGATGTCGGGACGCGTGCGCTGAATGGTGGAGCGCAATCCAGCAAGATCGGTAAGGTCGCCGCAAAGAAATTCTGTACCGTGGCGGTCCAGGGAAATCAACTCGCCAAGCGGAGCCAGAGAGCGCTGCAGCTCCCACCCAACCTGACCGTTTTTTCCCAGCAAGAGGATTTTCATGACTTGTCCGAACGGTCCGAATAATTCTGGTCTATCCACTGCTGGTAGCTACCGCTCTTCACGTGCGCGACCCAATCAGTATTATTCAGATACCACTCGACCGTCTTACGAATACCGGTTTCGAAGGTTTCTTGCGGCGTCCAGTTCAGCTCACGCTGAATCTTGCTGGCATCAATTGCATAGCGCTGATCGTGACCCGGACGATCTTGGACGTAAGTAATCAAGTCCGCATGAGGGCGATGAGCGGACTCTGGACGCAACTCATCGAGCAAGGTGCAGAGTGCATGCACCACTTCAATGTTCTGCTTTTCGTTATGGCCGCCGATGTTATAGGTCTCACCGATTACGCCTTCAGTCACAACCTTGTAAAGCGCACGCGCATGATCCTCGACGTAAAGCCAGTCCCGAACCTGATTGCCTTTGCCATACACCGGCAATGACTTGCCCTCCAAAGCATTCAGGATAATCAGCGGAATCAGCTTCTCGGGGAAATGACAGGGGCCGTAATTGTTCGAGCAATTGGTCACCAGTGTCGGCAGACCATAGGTACGGGCCCACGCGCGAACCAGGTGATCGGAACTGGCCTTGCTGGCCGAATACGGTGAACTTGGCTGATAGGGAGTGTTTTCGGTAAAGAGATCTTCCGGCCCCTCAAGATCGCCATAAACCTCGTCTGTCGAGATATGGTGAAAGCGAAAACCGTCCTTGCGAATATCATCCATATCCGACCAATAACGACGGGCCGCTTCTAGCAAGGTATAAGTGCCAATAATGTTGGTCTGGATAAATTCGGACGGACCAGAAATCGAGCGGTCTACGTGAGATTCTGCAGCAAGGTGCATGATTGCATCCGGCTGATGCTCGCGCAAAACACGGTCGACCTCATCGCGATCGCAGATGTCGACGCGCTCGAACGCATATCGCGAATCATTGCTGACTGTTGCCAACGACTCAAGATTACCGGCATAAGTAAGCTTATCGACATTGATCACTGCGTCGGTGGTACTGGAGATGATGTGACGAATGACTGCCGAGCCAATGAAACCCGCCCCGCCGGTTACTAGAATTTTCACGCGAAACCATACCCTCGAGTAGCTGACAGGGCCGCCAACCCAGCGCTGTCTAATCCATGAAAGCAAAAGCCCTTAGTTCAAATGGCTTCTGTCAAAGTCAGTCCTGAACGAAGTGCGAACATGCCACCATCAAATCAGGGCGGCATTTTACAGCTTAATGAACGATTTACGAATGGATATAGACAAGCCGTGGCGCAAATTCGCTCTCGCAGTTGCTTCCGATACAGTCAGGCAATGCGCTTGCGGGAAGCTCTCGACGAACGACCGAGAAGCCAACTGATCACTGGCCCTGCGAGCATGCCGATCAGCAGCGCCAGCATCAGTATCAACGAAACGGGTAATTGAGGGCTCGACCAACCGATGAACACAAGCGCTACCGACTGCTGATTTTCCAGCATGAAAGCCAGAACCAGCAATATAAGTAACAGAATGAAACCACAGAGAACGATGTGTTTGAATTTACGCATGCACGCTCCCTCGAGAGGCAATGGAAATCAAACCCCCTCCTCCTCTTCCTCATTCACCCGATCACGCAATTCCTTACCCGGCTTGAAATGCGGAACGAATTTACCGTCAAGGCTGACAGATTGACCGGTTTTAGGATTGCGACCAACACGTGGCGCACGATAGTGCAGGGAGAAGCTGCCGAATCCACGGATCTCGATGCGATCGCCGGTGGCCAGACATTGGGACATTTGTTCAAGCATGGTCTTGATGGCCAGCTCTACATCCTTGGATGAGAGCAGCCCTTGATGGGTGACAATTCGTTCGATCAACTCCGACTTCGTCATATTTTTCCCTTCTTTTTCAAGCAGCTAGATCAGCGCTTGAAAGGTTTTAGCACGCCCGGAAGATTTTGAACAGCCCAGGGATTGACATATCTTCCTCAGCGTCAAAACGCCCATTTTCAGGGCATAAAATCAACAAACAAGCTCAACGACAGATGACCAGCATGGTTCGCGTCACGTAGCCAGCTGGATTGAAGCCAAAAGGAAACTCATCTTCATCCTTGGCATCATCAGATCGGGTAATGACTTTATAGCCAGCCCCTTTGCACTCCTTCGCCGCTCGCTTCTGGCACTTCTCCCAACTGGAGCCCAACCCAGAGCAGTCGACTTCGATACCGCTGACACCGCGCACCGCACGGGTCTTGGCGCTGGTGGTGCAGCCTGCCAAAACCAATACAGCCATGAGGACAATAAACTTGTTCATCCACTTCCTTATGCCAGGCAACGCCCGACTACTACACGCTTAAGACCAAGCTTAGTCGCGAATAGGCGATTGATCCGATTAAAGAAACAGACAACTCCGGAGTGAGATTGGTTTCACCACAACCCTCACAGCACACGCAACCCACCAAATCGCAGGCACAAAAAAGGGCGACCGAAGTCGCCCTTTTTAATGATCAAGCAGAACTTAGTTCTGTTTGGCCATTGCCTGGCGCAGCAGTGCCGCCATGGTGGTGTCGCCGGTAGCAGCTTCCGGAGTCTCTTTCAGGCTCTGGATAGCTTCTTTCTCTTCAGCATCATCTTTCGACTTGATGGAGAGTTGGATCACGCGACTCTTGCGATCAACGCTGATGATCTTGGCTTCTACTTCCTGGCCTTCTTTCAGAACGTTGCGCGCGTCTTCAACGCGGTCACGGCTGATTTCGGAGGCTTTCAGAGTTGCTTCGATATCGTCGGCCAGAACGATGATGGCGCCTTTGGCGTCAACTTCTTTCACGGTGCCAGTAACGATTGCGCCTTTGTCGTTAACCGAGACGTACTCGGAGAACGGATCGCTTTCCAGTTGCTTGATACCCAGGGAGATACGCTCGCGCTCTGGGTCAACCGACAGGATAACGGTGTCCAGCTCGTCGCCCTTCTTGAAACGACGAACAGCTTCTTCGCCAACTTCGTTCCAGGAGATGTCGGACAGGTGAACCAGACCGTCGATGCCGCCGTCCAGACCAATGAAGATACCGAAATCGGTGATCGACTTGATGGTGCCGGAGATTTTATCGCCCTTGTTGAACTGGCCAGAGAAATCTTCCCATGGGTTAGATTTGCACTGCTTGATGCCCAGGGAGATACGACGACGTTCTTCGTCGATGTCCAGAACCATAACTTCCACTTCGTCGCCGACTTGTACGACTTTCGAAGGGTGGATGTTCTTGTTGGTCCAGTCCATTTCGGAAACGTGTACCAGACCTTCAACGCCTTCTTCCAGCTCAGCGAAGCAGCCGTAGTCGGTCAGGTTGGTTACACGAGCGGTAACGCGGGTGCTTTCTGGGTAACGAGCTTTGATAGCAACCCATGGATCTTCACCCAGTTGCTTCAGGCCCAGGGAAACACGGTTGCGTTCGCGATCGTATTTCAGAACCTTAACGTCGATTTCGTCACCAACGTTGACGATCTCGGAAGGATGCTTGATGCGCTTCCAGGCCATGTCGGTGATGTGCAGCAGGCCGTCCACGCCACCCAGATCGACGAATGCGCCGTAATCGGTGAGGTTTTTGACGATACCTTTGACTTGCTGGCCTTCCTGCAGGGATTCCAGCAGAGCTTCACGCTCGGCGGAGTTCTCGGCTTCCAGGACGCTGCGACGGGAAACGACAACGTTGTTGCGCTTCTGGTCCAGCTTGATGACCTTGAATTCCAGCTCTTTGCCTTCCAGGTGCGTGGTGTCGCGCACTGGACGGACGTCAACCAGGGAACCTGGCAGGAACGCACGGATGCCGTTAACGTCGACAGTGAAGCCGCCTTTAACCTTACCGTTGATAACGCCCTTGACCACTTCCTCGGCTGCGAAGGCAGCTTCCAGAACGATCCAGCACTCAGCGCGCTTGGCTTTTTCACGGGACAGCTTGGTTTCACCGAAACCATCTTCAACCGAGTCCAGAGCAACGTGAACTTCGTCACCGACATTGATAGTCAGATCGCCAGCGTCGTTGTAGAACTGCTCAAGCGGGATGAGTGCTTCAGACTTCAGGCCAGCGTGAACGGTTACCCAGCGAGCTTGGTAATCGATATCAACGATAACACCGGTGATGATGGAGCCTGCCTGAAGGTTCAGGGTTTTTAGGCTTTCTTCAAAGAGTTCCGCAAAGCTTTCGCTCATTTTAATTCCTGTAAATGAGGGCGAAGGATACGCCCATCTCCACACCCCAGACGGTGTGGGTTAGTTTCATATAGAAGAAGCGCCACAGGACTATGACTGGTCCCCTGCAACCTTCTTGGTCACCCGGCGATATCGCGAATGGCGATCTCGCTCATGATGCGTTCAAGCACCTGATCGATGGACAACTCCGTGGAATCCAGCTGTATGGCGTCAGCCGCCGGCTTAAGCGGGGCTACCGCTCGCTGGGTGTCACGCTCATCGCGTGCACGGATCTCATCTAGCAGACTCGACAGACTAACACCCTCGACTTTGCCCTTCAACTGCAAATATCGACGGCGCGCCCGCTCCTCGGCACTGGCGGTCAGGAAAATCTTCAGAGGCGCACTCGGGAAAACCACCGTACCCATGTCGCGACCATCGGCCACAAGACCCGGCGCTTCCTGGAAAGCACGCTGGCGCTGCAGCAGCGCCTCGCGCACGGCCGGCAATGCAGCCACTTGAGAAGCGCCGGAACCGACGCTTTCAGTACGAATGACATCGCTGACTTCGTCACCTTCCAGAATGATGCGCTGCAACTGACCGTCGGTCGCCGCAATGAATTGCACATCCAGATGAGCGGCAAGTGTCTTCAGCAACTCTTCATTGGTCAGGTCGACACCATGATTGTGTGCAGCGAACGCCAGCAACCGATAAAGCGCACCGGAATCCAGCAGATTCCAGCCAAGACGCTTGGCCAGAATCCCGGCTACCGTGCCTTTGCCCGAGCCGCTTGGCCCATCAATGGTGATGACCGGTGCAATGTTCTTCACGACTGAGCCTCTTGTGCCACACGAATACCGACCTGCCCGCACAGCGCGAGGAAGTTCGGGAACGACGTCGCGACGTTGGCGCAATCATGGATGCGGATCGGTGCAGTGGCGCGCAGCGATGCCACGCTGAATGCCATGGCGATACGGTGATCGCCGTGACCATGCACTTCGCCGCCGCCAATCTGGCCGCCGTCGATGATGATGCCGTCCGGCGTCGGTTCGCATTTGACGCCCAGCGCCAGCAAACCGTCCGCCATGACCTGGATACGATCCGATTCCTTGACCCGCAGCTCTTCGGCGCCGGTCAGCACGGTGCGCCCTTCGGCACAGGCGGCGGCCACGAACAGCACCGGGAATTCATCGATGGCCAACGGAACCAGCTCTTCCGGAATCTCGATACCTTTGAGTTTAGCTGCCCGCACGCGCAGGTCAGCCACAGGCTCGCCGCCGACTTCACGCTGGTTCTCCAGAGTGATATCGGCACCCATCAGGCGCAGGATATCGATCACACCAGTACGAGTCGGGTTGATGCCAACGTGTTCCAGCACCAGCTCCGAGCCTTCAGCGATCGAAGCCGCGACCAGGAAGAACGCCGACGACGAGATGTCGCCCGGCACTTCGATATGGGTCGCCGTCAACTTGCCACCGGATTCGACCGATGCAGTCGCGCCATCAACGTTTACCGGATAGCCGAAGCCACGCAGCATGCGCTCAGTATGGTCACGGGTTGGCGCAGGTTCGGTAACGGTGGTCTTGCCTTCAGCATACAGACCGGCCAGCAGCAGGCAGGATTTCACCTGAGCACTGGCCATCGGCATGGTGTAGGTCAGGCCTTTGAGCTTGTGGCCACCACGGATAGTCATCGGCGGACGACCTTCAGCGGCGGTTTCGATCACGACGCCCATTTCACGCAGCGGATTGGCCACGCGATTCATCGGACGCTTGGACAGCGAAGCATCGCCGGTCAGGGTGCTGTCGAAGTTCTGCGCGGCCAGCAGGCCGGACAGCAGACGCATCGACGTACCGGAGTTGCCCAGATAGATCGGGCCCGGCGCAGGTTTCAGGCCGTGCAGGCCAACACCGTGAATGGTCACGCGACCGTGGTGCGGGCCTTCGATGACCACGCCCATGTCGCGGAACGCCTGCAAGGTCGCCAGGGCGTCTTCGCCCTCGAGGAAGCCTTCGACTTCGGTGACGCCTTCGGCCAGCGAGCCGAGCATGATCGAACGGTGGGAAATCGATTTGTCACCCGGTACGCGAATCCGACCGGACAGGCGGCCACCAGGTTGAGCCAGGAAGATCAGATCGTTGGAATTCATAGCGTCCACATAGGCCCTGCGGGCCAGGATTTTACTGAAATGCTCGCGGGCAACCCGGGCGCGAGTAAAAACGCCCAACAATTGGTGCCCATCCCCTGCATCGACCGCGTCGCGCAAGGCGTCGAGGTCGCTGCGAAATGTATCGAGTGTACGCAAGACAGCCTCGCGGTTGGCGAGGAAGATGTCGTGCCACATCACCGGGTCGCTTCCGGCGATTCTTGTGAAATCGCGGAAACCACCGGCAGCGTAACGGAAGATCTCAAGGTTTTCATTGCGTTTGGCCAACGAGTCGACCAGACCGAAGGCCAGCAGGTGCGGCAGATGGCTGGTCGCAGCCAGCACTTCGTCGTGACGTTCGACCTGCATATGCTCCACATCAGCACCCAGTTCACGCCACAGACGATCGACCACAGCGAGTGCCGCCGGATCGGTTTGCTCAAGCGGCGTCAGGATCACTTTGTGTCGACGGAACAGCTCGGCATTTGAGGCTTCTACCCCACTCTGCTCGGATCCAGCAATCGGATGCCCGGGCACGAAGCGCGCCGGCATACCGCCAAAAGCCTCGGTCGCCGCGCGCACCACATTGCCTTTGGCGCTGCCAACATCGGTCAGAATCGCCTGCCCCAGATCCATGCTCGCCAAACGCGCGAGCACTTTCTCCATGGCCAGAATCGGCACCGCCAACTGAATCACGTCCGCGCCTTGGCATGCAGCTGCCAGGTCATCCTCACAGCGATCCACCACGCCCAACTCGACCGCCAGCTTGCGCGATTGCGGGTCGAGATCGACGCCGACCACTTCGCGGCACACGCCGCTTTCACGCAAGCCTTTGGCAAACGAACCACCGATCAATCCCAGACCGACCACCACCAGGCGACCGATCATAGGTGCAGCAGATTGCAGTGCAGTGACATCACCCACGAGCCAGAACCTTACGCAGTGCGTCGAGGAAGCGGCTGTTTTCCGCCGGCAGACCGATCGTCACCCGCAGGTGGTTCGGCATGCCGTAATTGGCCACGGGACGCACGATCACGCCTTCGCGCAGCAAGCCCTGGAACACTGGAGCCGCCACCTGACCGAGATCGACGCAAATGAAGTTGCCCTTGGACTCGATCCAGCCCAAATCCAGCTCCCGGAAACCGGCTTGCAGTTGCTGCATGCCTGACTCGTTGAGCTGACGGCTTTGCGCCAGATATTCTTCGTCTTTCAACGCCGCACACGCCGCAGCCAAAGCCAGGCTGTTGACGTTGAACGGCTGGCGAACACGGTTCAGCACATCCGCCACTACCGGAGTGGACAGGCCATAGCCGACGCGCAACGCCGCCAGACCATAGGCTTTGGAGAAGGTGCGCGAGACCAGCAGGTTCGGATACGCCGCAAGGAAATCCAGACCATCCGGCAAGTCGCTGCCTTCGGCATACTCGATGTACGCCTCGTCCAGCACCACCAACACATGCTCTGGAACATCCTGCAGGAACTCGTCCAGCGCTTCGGCGCCGAACCAGGTACCGGTCGGGTTGTTCGGGTTGGCGATGAACACCACGCGGGTGTTGGCGTCGATAGCGGCGAGCATGGCAGGCAGGTCGTGCCCCCAATCCTTGGCCGGCACCACTTTGGCCTGCGCGCCGACTGCCTGGGTGGCGATCGGATACACCGCGAACGCGTGCTCACTGAACACGGCATTCAGGCCCGGCGCCAGATAGGCGCGCGCGACCAGTTCGAGAATGTCGTTGGAGCCGTTGCCAAGGGTGACTTGGTTCAGCTCAACGCGGCACTGTTCAGCCAGCAAAGACTTAAGCGCAAAGCCGTTGCCGTCAGGATAACGGGTCAGCTCGGCCAGCTCTTCGCGGATCGCCGCCAAGGCTTTTGGACTGGCGCCCAGCGGGTTTTCGTTGCTGGCCAGTTTGACGATTTTCGCCGGATCCAGATCCAGCTCGCGCGCCAGTTCGTCCACAGGCTTGCCCGGAACGTACGGCGAAAGTTGTTGCACGCCCGGCTGTGCCAGAGCGAGGAAATTGCCACTCATTTACTACCGCCCCTTACAGAACTGCTTTCGGGTAGGAACCCAGCACTTTGAGTGCTACTGCTTCCTGACTGATCTTTTCCAACACACCTTTGATCAACGGATCACGGTGGTGGCCGACGAAGTCGATGAAGAACACGTAGGTCCACTTACCGCTGCGCGACGGACGGGTTTCGATGCGGGTCAGGTCGATACCGTTGTCATGGAACGGCACCAACAGCTCATGAAGCGCGCCGGGCTTGTTGCTCATGGAAACGATGATCGACGTCTTGTCGTCGCCGGTCGGCGGCACTTCCTGGTTGCCGATCATCAGGAAGCGCGTGGAGTTGTCCGGGCGATCTTCGATCTTCTCGGCCAGACGGGTCAGGCCATAGAGGCCAGCCGCCATGTCACCGGCAATCGCCGCCGAATTCCACTCGCCTTTAACCCGCTTGGCCGCTTCGGCATTGCTCGACACCGCTACGCGCTCGACATTCGGGTAATGCGCGTCCAGCCACTTGCGGCACTGGGCCAAAGACTGCGCATGGGAATAGATGCGGCTGATGCTGTCGGTCTTGGTGTTTTCACCGACCAACAGGTGATGGTGGATGCGCAGCTCGACTTCGCCACAGATCACCATGTCGTGTTCGAGGAAGCTGTCCAGCGTGTGGTTGACCGCGCCTTCGGTGGAGTTCTCCACTGGCACCACGCCAAAGTTCACCGCACCGGCGGCCACTTCACGGAACACTTCGTCGATCGCCGCCATCGGCTTGCTGATCACCGCGTGACCGAAGTGCTTCATGGCCGCCGCTTGGGTAAAGGTGCCTTCAGGGCCGAGGTAAGCCACTTTCAGCGGCTGCTCCAGCGCCAGGCACGAAGACATGATTTCGCGGAACAACCGCGCCATCTCTTCGTTGCCCAGCGGCCCCTGGTTACGCTCCATCACCCGCTTGAGCACCTGAGCTTCACGCTCGGGACGATAGAACACCGGCACTTCGCCTTCGGCCAGCGAGGCCATCTTTACTCGCGCGACTTCCTGGGCGCAACGCGCACGCTCACTGATCAGCTCCATGACCTTGGTGTCCAGAGCGTCAATGCGAACGCGCAGTGCCTTGAGTTCTTGCTCGGACATCAGCCGTGTTCCTTCTCGAATTCAGCCATGTACGCCACCAGCGCATTGACGGCGGTGATGTCGACGGCGTTGTAGATGGAGGCACGCATGCCGCCCACGGAGCGGTGGCCCTTGAGGTTGAGCAGACCGCGCTCCTCGGCACCGACCAGGAATGGCTTGTCCAGACGATCATCGGCGAGGCGGAACGGCACGTTCATCCACGAGCGATCCGACTTGTTGATAGGGTTGCTGTAAAGGCCGCTGGCATCGATGAAGTCATACAGCGTGCGCTGCTTGACGTCGTTCAGTTTGGCAATCGCTTCGACGCCGCCCTGTTCTTTCAGCCACTGGAACACCAGACCGGACAAGTACCAGGCCAACGTCGGCGGGGTGTTGTACATCGAGCCGTTGTCGGCCGCGACTTTGTAGTTGAGCATGGTCGGGCACAGCGAACGCGCCTTGCCCAACAGGTCTTCGCGGATAATGTTGACCACGATGCCGCTCGGGCCGATGTTCTTCTGCGCGCCCGCGTAGATCATGCCGAAACGCGAAATGTCGACTGGACGCGAGAGGATGTCCGAAGACATGTCAGCAACCAATGGCACGTCGCCGGTTTCCGGGATCCACTGGAATTCCAGACCGCCGATGGTTTCGTTCGGTGCGTAGTGAACGTAAGCGGCATCCTTGGACAGGTTCCACTCGTTCTGACCCGGGATGGCGAAATAGTCATAAGGCTTGGCGGTAGCGGCAACGTTGACGTGACCGTAACGCGAAGCTTCTTCGATGGCTTTCTGCGACCAGATACCGGTGTCGATATAGTCAGCCGAGCCGCCTTCAGGCAACAGATTCAGCGGGATCTGCGCAAACTGCTGGCTGGCGCCGCCCTGCAGAAACAGCACTTTATAGTTCGAAGGGATATTCAGCAGGTCACGCAGATCCTGCTCGGCCTGATTGGCAATGGACACGAACTCATCGCTGCGATGGCTCATTTCCATAACCGACAGACCCTTGCCGTGCCAGTCAAGGAGTTCACCTTGGGCGCGCTGCAGGACAGCTTCGGGAAGCGCCGCAGGGCCGGCGCAGAAGTTATAGGCTCGCTTGCTCACATCCAATCTCGCTCTGACTTGGTGATACACAATAAATCTGTAATTCGGTAACTCTGCACTTCAGAAACTTTCATACCGGACAAATAACAAGGGGGCGAATTCTCATCCGCCCCCTCGCTTGTCCGCTTATTCCTGCGGTTCTTCGTCAGCTGCGGCGTCAAGTTGCTGGTCCTCGGCAACGTCGTCAATCACGACCTCCGCGCCAGACACCAACCCTTCTTCACCTTCGAGCTCTTCGCCCTCGACTTCCGACGGCTCCTGAACCCGCTCCAGACCGACCAGCGTTTCATCAGTGGCCAGCTTGATCAGGGTCACACCCTGGGTGTTGCGACCCAGGCTGGACACTTCATCAACACGAGTCCGCACCAGTGTGCCCTGGTCGGAAATCAGCATGATTTCCTCGCCTTCCTGCACCTGGATCGCACCGACGAGTTTGCCGTTGCGCTCTTTGGTGACCATGGCAATCACACCCTGACCACCGCGACCGCGGCGAGGGAATTTGCTCAGGGCGGTGCGCTTGCCGAAACCACGCTCGGAAGCGGTCAGAATCTGCGCGCCCGACTCAGGAATCAGCATGGAGATCAGTTTCTGATCCTTGAGGATCCGCATGCCGCGAATACCGCGTGCACCACGACCCATTTCACGCACTGCGGCTTCAGCGAAACGAATCACCTTGCCAGCGTCAGAGAACAGCATGATTTCTTTCGCGCCATCAGTGATGGCAGCCGCGATCAACGTGTCGCCTTCCTTCAACTTCAAGGCGATCAAGCCATTGGAGCGCGGACGGGCGAAGCGTGCCAGCGGGGTCTTCTTGACGGTACCGGAAGCCGTGGCCATGAAGATGAATTCGCCGGTCGGCTCAGCCACCAGTTCGGCTGTTTCGCCGTCGATCTCTTCAAGCTCGGCAGCTTCTTCAGCTTCGACTACTTCGCCTTCGATGATCGCATCGTCAGCATCATCCTCATCGTCAGCACCGGCACGTTTTTGCAGGGCCTCGAGATCGATCTGCAGCATGGTGGTGATGGTTTCATCGGCTTCCAGCGGCAGCAGATTGACCAGCGGACGACCACGTGCAGCACGCGATGCTTCAGGGATTTCGTAAGTCTTCAGCCAGTACACCTTGCCTTTGCTGGAGAACAGCAACAGCGTGGAGTGACTGTTGGCAACCAGCAGGTGAGCAATGTAGTCCTCATCCTTGACGCCGGTCGCCGACTTGCCTTTACCGCCACGACGCTGAGCCTGATACGCAGCCAGCGGCTGAGTCTTGGCGTAGCCACCGTGGGAGATGGTCACGACGCGCTCTTCTTCCGGGATCATGTCGCCCAGAGTCAGGTCGAGGCGTGCATCGAGAATCTCGGTGCGACGCTGATCGCCGTATTCGGCGCGGATCACTTCCAGCTCTTCGCGGATCACTTCCATCAGGCGCACGGCACTGTTGAGGATGCGGATCAGCTCGCCGATCTGGTTGAGGATCTCTTGATACTCGGCCAGCAGCTTCTCGTGCTCCAGACCGGTCAGACGGTGCAGACGCAGTTCCAGAATGGCTTGCGCCTGTTCTGGCGACAGGAAGTACTTGCCTTCGCGCAGACCGTATTGCGGATCGAGGTTTTCCGGGCGGCACGAATCGGCACCGGCACGTTCAACCATCGCCACTACCGCCGAGGATTCCCAAGGGGTGCTGATCAGCGCTTCCTTGGCTTCCGATGGGGTTGGCGAAGCTTTGATCAGGGCGATCACCGGGTCGATGTTCGACAGGGCAACGGCCTGGCCTTCAAGGATGTGACCACGCTCGCGCGCCTTGCGCAGTTCGAACACGGTACGACGGGTAACGACTTCGCGACGGTGACGAACGAAGGCTTCCAGCAGATCCTTGAGATTCAGAATCCGCGGACGGCCGTCGATCAGCGCAACGATGTTGATACCGAATACCGATTGCAGCTGGGTCTGGGCGTAGAGGTTGTTGAGGATCACCTCGGGCACTTCGCCGCGACGCAGCTCGATCACGACGCGCATACCGTCCTTGTCGGACTCGTCGCGCAGTTCAGTGATGCCTTCAAGCTTCTTCTCTTTTACCAGCTCGGCGATCTTCTCGATCAGACGCGCCTTGTTCAACTGGTAAGGAAGTTCGGTGATAACGATCTGCTGACGACCGCCGACCTTGTCGATGTCTTCAACGATCGAACGCGCACGCATGTAAATGCGCCCACGACCGGTGCGGTAGGCTTCGATGATACCGGCGCGACCGTTGATGATCGCGGCAGTCGGGAAGTCCGGACCGGGGATGTATTGCATCAGCTCGTCGACAGTCAGCTCGGGATTGTCGATGAGCGCCAGGCAACCGTCGATGACTTCACCGAGGTTGTGCGGCGGGATGTTGGTTGCCATGCCCACAGCGATACCGCTGGAACCGTTGACCAGCAGGTTGGGAATACGGGTCGGCATGACCGCCGGGATCATTTCCGTGCCGTCGTAGTTCGGCACCCAATCCACGGTTTCCTTGTGCAAGTCAGCCAGCAGCTCGTGAGCCAGCTTGGTCATGCGCACTTCGGTGTATCGCATGGCTGCAGCGTTGTCGCCGTCCACCGAACCGAAGTTGCCCTGACCGTCGACCAACAGGTAGCGCAGGGAGAA
Source organism: Pseudomonas sp. LBUM1652 (assembly GCF_059716105.1). Classification (NCBI taxonomy): domain Bacteria; kingdom Pseudomonadati; phylum Pseudomonadota; class Gammaproteobacteria; order Pseudomonadales; family Pseudomonadaceae; genus Pseudomonas; species Pseudomonas sp. LBUM1652. Next base: position 4,528,267 of record NZ_CP166804.1, read on the forward strand.
AGGCTGAGCCATACGTACGATGGTGTCGTAGACGGCAGTGTCACCGTGCGGGTGATATTTACCGATCACGTCACCGACAACACGGGCAGATTTCTTGTACGGCTTGTTGAAGTCGTTGCCCAGCTCGCTCATCGCGAACAGCACCCGGCGGTGCACGGGCTTCAAGCCATCGCGCGCATCCGGCAGTGCACGGCCGACGATCACGCTCATCGCGTAATCGAGGTAGGACTGTTTCAGCTCGTCTTCGATATTGACCGGGAGGATTTCTTTGGCCAGTTCGCCCATGAGAAGCCTGATTCCTTTTTCTGGTGAAACCTCGTCATATCCATAGGGATCACGAAGCTCGTCGATGCAGACTGAGTGCCATGCGCCGACTTACGACAAATCAACAAGTTGAACCCTGGATTTGCGCAGTGAAGACAACCCTGTGGGACTGCCTCGGAAAACGCCGGATGCTACCACAATCGCCGCCACGCACCTATCCCCCACAAGCGCATGGAGCATAGTTAGTTGACCGGTAATCGCCTGAAAGGGGGACGAGAGAGGCTTAGAGAGTTATTGAATAGAGATTTCGAGCTGGGTTTACGCTTGTTTATTGACTTATAGCGCCTCATTGCCAGCAGCTTGGTTTGCACATTGATTTGGGTCGATCACAAATCCTGTGGGAGCCAGCCTGCTGGCGATGCCGTCTTTTCAGGCGCCTGTGACAATTAATGCAGGCGCTTGCGGCACATCAACTGCGCCATTTTCGCGGTGTCCGGACGCTCGACGATGCCCTTCTCGGTAACAATCGCATCGATCAAGTCTGCCGGCGTCACGTCAAACACTGGGTTGAACGCTTCAACGCCTGCCCCGACACGCTTGCCGCCGACTTCCAGCAGCTCGGCGCCGTCACGCTCTTCGATCGGAATGTCATCACCACTGGCCAGATTCATGTCGATGGTCGAACTCGGCGCCACCACCATGAAACGCACGCCGTGGTGCATGGCGTTGACCGCCAGTTGGTAGGTGCCGATCTTGTTGGCCACATCACCATTGGCGGTAATGCGGTCAGCGCCGACGATCACCCAGGTCACACCTTTGGTTTTCATGATGTGCGCGGCGGCGGAGTCAGCATTGAGGGTCACCGGGATGCCCTCGTTGGCCAGTTCCCACGCGGTCAGGCGCGAGCCTTGCAGCCATGGTCGGGTTTCGTCTGCATATACGCGTTCAACCATCCCCTCAAGGAAAGCCGCGCGAATGACCCCCAGCGCCGTGCCGAAACCGCCGGTGGCAAGGGCACCGGTGTTGCAGTGGGTGAGAATCGCCTGCGCGTTGCCCTGATGCTTGCGGATCAGATCGACACCCAATTGCGCCATCGTCAGGTTTGCTTCGCGGTCACTTTCATGTATGGCGATAGCTTCGGCTTCCAGAGCCGCAAGAGGATCGGCATTTTCTTTCAGACGATCCAGCCGATCGTGCATGCGACCCAGCGCCCAGAACAGATTGACTGCGGTCGGACGGGAATCGGCCAACAGGGCGAAATCCTCTTCCAGCGCCGCATACCAGTCGCCACCTTCGGCAATCCGTGCGCGGGCCGCGAGCACGATGCCATAAGCCGCGCTGATACCGATGGCCGGCGCACCACGCACCACCATCGAGCGAATCGCCTCGGCCACGCCGGCGGCGCTGGTGTAGGCGATCCAGGTTTCCTCGAACGGCAAAATACGCTGATCCAGCAGGTGGAGCGCGCCATCTCGCCAATCGATGGCCTTTACTTTCTCCGCAGCCAACAGTCGATCGCGCATCCCTCACCCCGCACTCATGAACAAAAGCCGCCGATTATAGCGATCCCCCCGCGAAGACGCTCGGGTATACTTCGCCATCCTTTACAAAAGCACTGGAACCGACCCTCGATGCCGAAACCTGCCATTGCGCTCGACTTATTATTGCTGCCGACCTGGCTGGTACCCGTCGAACCCGCAGGCGTTGTGCTCAAGGAGCATGGCCTGGGCATCCGCGACGGTCGCATCGTGTTTATCGGCCCACGCGCCGAAGCGTTGAAGTGTAATGCCACGCAAGTGCGCGAATTGCCGGATGTTCTGCTCAGCCCCGGCCTGATCAACGCCCATGGCCACGCCGCAATGACGTTGTTCCGCGGCCTGGCCGATGATCTGCCGCTGATGACCTGGCTGGAAAACCACATTTGGCCGGCCGAAGCCAAATGGGTCGATGAAGACTTCGTCCGTGATGGCACCGACCTCGCAATCGCCGAGCAGATCAAGGGCGGCATCACCTGCTTTTCGGACATGTACTTCTTCCCGAAAGTTGCCAGCGAGCGCGTGCACAACAGCGGCATCCGCGCACAGATCGCCATTCCGATCCTCGACTTCCCGATTCCTGGCGCCAGCAACGCGGATGAGGCCATTCGTCAGGGCGTCGAGTTGTTCGGCGATCTGAAGCATCACGAACGGATCAAGATCACCTTCGGCCCTCATGCACCCTACACCGTCGGCGACGAGAATCTTGAGAAAATCCGCGTGATTGCCGAGGAGCTGGACGCGTCGATCCACATGCACGTCCACGAAACCGCCTACGAAGTGCAGCAAGCGGTCGAACAGCACGGCGAACGGCCACTCGCCCGCCTCGGCCGTCTGGGCCTGCTCGGCCCGCGCTTCCAGGCCGTGCACATGACCCAGATCAGCGATGAAGACCTGGCGTTGCTGGTAGAAAGCAACACCAACATCATCCATTGCCCGGAATCGAACCTGAAACTCGCCAGCGGCTTCTGTCCCGTCGAGCGTCTGTGGCAAGCCGGGGTCAACGTTGCGGTCGGCACTGATGGCGCGGCCAGCAACAATGATCTGGATCTGCTCGGCGAGACCCGCACCGCTGCCTTGCTGGCCAAAGCCGTCGCCGGCTCGGCTACCGCGCTCGACGCCCATCGCGCCCTGCGCATGGCCACACTGAACGGTGCACGCGCCTTGGGGATCGAAAGCGAAACGGGCTCGCTGGAAATCGGCAAAGCCGCGGACATTGTCGCCTTCGACCTGTCTGGCCTGGCGCAGCAACCGGTGTACGACCCGGTTTCACAGCTTATATACGCCACCGGTCGCGATTGCGTGAAACACCTGTGGGTCGCCGGCAAACAACTGCTTGATGATCGACGCCTGACCCGCCTGGATGAAGAACAGCTTGGCGCTACTGCGCGAGCCTGGGGCCAGCGCATCAGTGGCCATACCGAATCGTAAATCTCCCGGCACACACGCCTGGGCTACAGCCTTTTTCAAGTTTTTCGAGGAATTGAACATGAGCAACGTCGACCACGCTGAAATCGCCAAATTCGAAGCCCTGGCCCATCGTTGGTGGGATCGCGAAAGCGAATTCAAACCGCTGCACGACATTAACCCGCTGCGGGTCAACTGGATTGACGAACGGGTCAATCTGGCCGGCAAGAAAGTCCTCGACGTTGGCTGCGGTGGCGGCATCTTGAGCGAAGCCATGGCGCAACGTGGTGCCACCGTAATGGGTATCGACATGGGCGAAGCGCCACTGGCAGTTGCGCAACTGCATCAGTTGGAATCCGGTGTCAGCGTCGAGTACCGCCAGATCACCGCCGAAGCCCTGGCCGAAGAGATGCCTGAGCAGTTCGACGTGGTGACCTGCCTGGAAATGCTTGAGCACGTACCGGACCCTTCTTCGGTCATCCGCGCCTGCTTCCGCATGGTCAAGCCGGGCGGCCAAGTGTTCTTCTCGACCATCAACCGCAACCCGAAGGCCTACCTGTTCGCCATCATCGGCGCCGAATACATCATGAAGCTGTTGCCGCGCGGCACCCACGACTTCAAGAAATTCATTCGTCCATCCGAGCTGGGCGCCTGGAGTCGCATGGCCGGCCTGACCGTCAAGGACATCATCGGCCTGACCTACAACCCGCTGACCAAGCACTACAAACTGGCCAGCGACGTTGACGTCAACTACATGATCCAGACCCTGCGCGAGGAGTAAGCCGATGGCCATCAGAGCAGTTCTTTTCGACATGGACGGCACCCTGCTCGACACCGCGCCGGATTTCATCGCCATCTGCCAGGCGATGCGCGCGGATCGTGGTTTGCCGCCGATCAACGACAAGCACATCCGCGACGAGATTTCCGGCGGTGCCAAAGCCATGGTCGCGGTGACGTTTTCGATGGATCCTGAATCGCCTGGGTTCGAGGAGTTGCGCCTGGAGTTCCTTGAGCGCTACCTCGTCGGCTGCGCGGTGCACAGCAAGCTGTTCGACGGCATGGAAGAACTGCTGGCCGACATTGAAAAAGCCAACCTGATCTGGGGCGTGGTCACCAATAAGCCATTGCGCTTCGCCGAGCCGATCATGCAACAGCTGGGGCTGGCCGAGCGCTCGGCATTGTTGATCTGCCCGGATCACGTGACGAAGAGCAAGCCGGATCCGGAGCCGTTGATCCTTGCGTGCAAGATGCTTGATCTGGATCCGTCGACGGTTCTGTTTGTGGGCGATGATCTGCGCGATATCGAGTCGGGGCGTGATGCCGGGACCAAAACGGCCGCAGTGACCTATGGCTACATTCACCCGGACGACAACCCGCGGCATTGGGGTGCGGATGTGGTGGTGGATCATCCGCTGGAGTTGCGCAAGGTGCTTGATAGCGCGCTTTGCAGCTGCTGAGACCTGACGCAGAGCGTCATTGGCTGCATTCCTTTGCTGCGCATGGGAACGATCTGACTGTTGATGAGGTGTTTATGTTTGATTACTCCGCTCGTCCCGAATTGCTCAAGGATCGGGTCATTCTGGTCACCGGCGCCGGTCGCGGTATCGGCGCGGCTGCCGCGAAAACCTACGCGGCTCACGGCGCGACAGTCCTGCTGCTGGGCAAGACAGAAGCCAATCTGACACAGGTCTACGACGAGATCGAAGCTGCGGGCCATCCGCAACCGGCAGTGATTCCCTTCAACCTCGAGACCGCCCTGCCCCATCAGTACGATGAGCTGGCAGCGATGATCGAGACCGAGTTCGGCCACCTCGACGGCCTGCTGCACAACGCCTCGATCATTGGCCCGCGCACGCCGATCGAGCAACTGTCGGGCGAAAACTTCATGCGCGTCATGCAGGTCAACGTCAATGCGATGTTCATGCTGACCAGCACGTTGTTGCCGCTGCTCAAGCTGTCGCAGGATGCTTCGGTGGTGTTCACCTCCAGCAGCGTCGGCCGCAAGGGTCGCGCTTACTGGGGCGCTTACGGTGTGTCGAAGTTCGCCACCGAAGGCCTGATGCAGACCCTGGCCGACGAAGTCGACGGCGTGGCACCAGTACGCTCCAACAGCATCAACCCGGGCGGTACTCGCACCAGCATGCGTGCGCAGGCTTATCCGGGGGAAAACCCGCTGAACAACCCGACGCCGGAGGAGATCATGCCGGTCTACCTCTACCTGATGGGTCCGGACAGCACCGGGATCAACGGCCAGGCATTTAACGCGCAGTAATGCCATACGTCGCATTTGTTGCCGTGGCGGATTCCCGTCGCGGCAGTCATTTAACGCGATTAGCCGTCACAATATAGTCAAATATCCAGCACCGCTCTCTCTCATTTACGTTCAACCCTTTGATTCATAACGGGTTAAATAAAAACGAACTGAATGGCACGACTTTCGCTCTAAATTTCCTCAAAGCATGCCGTGTGAAGGCAATGGGGCAAGGCCTGGTTCGATAGCTTACTAATCGTCATCAGGCAGACTAGACTTACGCCAAATGTCCTACGGGACTGATGGATCAGTACGACACGCAGCCCAAAGCCGCTCTCACCCAGCCTGTAAGACAGACTTACTGCTTAGGGGCTCACGCCATATGAAATCACCTTCCCAGACCAATGCAATTGACTTTGACAGCGCCAAATTGCAACGCCTGGGTTTCGGTCAGCAGCCGCCTCTTCTGGAGCGGCCCGCCAGTCTCGCGCAATTGCGCCAGCAACTGAGCCTGCAACTGCAAACCAGTCTTGAACCACAACGCATCCTCGGTCTGTTTTTCCGTGAAATTCAGCGTCTCGTGCCGCTGGATGCCTTGAGTTACGTACACCAAGGCAGTGACCTGCGCCTGGAGTTCGGCGCTCGCGGCCATCATTCGGTCAGCTACACCTTGAGCCACGAAGGCGAGCATATGGGCGAACTGATGTTTCGCCGCAACCAACGTTTCAACGAGCAGGAACAGGGCAATCTAGAATCGCTGCTGTCGTCACTGCTGTATCCGATGCGCAACGCTCTGCTGTACCGCGCCGCCACCCAAAGCGCCCTGCGCGATCCACTGACCGGCGCCGGCAACCGCATCGCGATGGAGCAGACACTGCAACGCGAGATCGAGATGTCCCGCCGACACCTGCAGCCGTTGTCGGTGTTGATGCTGGACATCGACCACTTCAAACGGGTCAACGACAGTCATGGTCACAGCACTGGTGATGACGTGCTTAAAGCCGTGGCCGCGTCGATCAAGGGTCAGTTGCGCAACGTCGACATGGTGTTTCGCTATGGCGGGGAAGAGTTTCTGATCCTGCTGTCCAATACCAGCCGGGAAGCGGCGGCGATGGTTGGCGAGCGTCTGCGTTATGCGGCGCAGGCGGCGGAGTATTACGCCGATGGAAAGTTGATAGAGCTGACGGTCAGCCTGGGCTGCTCGACCCTGCTGCCGGGTGAGTCGGCAGAAAGCCTGTTGCGCCGCGCTGACAGCGCGCTGTACGTGGCCAAGCGCGAGGGGCGGAATCGATTGGCGATGGCGGGCTGAGTTTTTCCATCTGTCACAAATCAGTGTGGGAGCGAGCTCGCTCCCACATTTTTTTGCGCAGTGTTGTCAGGATCAGCTCTCGACCACAGTCCTGCGCTCACGGGTTACCAGCAAACGCTCGGAAGTCTCAAGCTGCATGCACCGCTCCAGAAACAGGTACATGTAGTCGTAGCTCTTGCAGATCGCTTGACGCAACTCGGCCTGTAAGGACTTGCTCGGGTTCATGCCCGCCAGGGTGCAGATGATTTCCAGCGCTTCCCATGGATGAGCATCGTCATACTGGGCATGCATTTTCAGCCATTTCATCGCACGCTTGCGGTCTTCTTCCGGGAACGCTGCGGCGTACACCCCGGTAGAACAGACGACCGCCGACCACTCCCCGGTCGCACCCTCGATCGCATAGTTGGTGGCGGCAATGGCCACAATCAGAGAGTCGGCGGAGCTGGTGTGCCAGCACCAATGACTCAAGGCATGCAACTCAGGCGGTACGTGCTGGGCCTGGAGATCTTCCAGACTCACACCGTGTGCGCGACTCCAGTGCACCCAGTAGTCGGCGTGATTGAGTTCAACGCGAATGTTGCGCATCAGCCAACGCCGCGCCATGTCTTCACCGGGGTGACGGGCGAATTTGGTTTTGGTCAGGTTCTGCGCCATGTACAACGCGAACTGCTCAACTACCGGCCAGCCCCCGATCAGGTACTGGCGCATGGTTTTGGCGCTGAGTTTGTTATCACGCATGCGCAGGTAAAGTTCATGTTCGACAACCCGGCGCTTGCTCTCGCTGCAATCCTCAATGAGCTGTTGTGCCCAGGCAGGATAACTTGCAGCTTCCATGAGTGGTCCGGTTCGGTTGAATGTGTCGATCACTGTTCGGCTCCTTTTGATTTGTGATTGTAAGGATCGGCGAGAGACTTCAACGGAACGTGCCAGGCGCTTTGAATAACAGCGGCTGCGGCCTGGCGGGCCGACTTTGCAAACTGTCGCAGGTAAACAATTGCGGGCGTTCGATAACGTAACCCTGAGCGTAATCCACACCAATTTCAAGCAGTGCCTGCTCGATCTGGGTTGTTTCAACAAACTCGGCAATTGTCTGCTTACCCATGACATGCCCGATGTGATTGATCACTTCGACCATTGCGCGGTTAATCGGATCGTCCAGCATATCCTTTACGAAACTCCCGTCGATCTTCAGGAAGTCTACAGGCAAATGTTTCAGGTAAGCGAATGAAGACATTCCGGCACAAAAGTCATCTAACGAAAAATAACAACCTAAGCCCTTGAGTTCATTAATAAATCTAATTGCGCTGCCCAAGTTTGAAATTGCACTGGTTTCAGTAATTTCAAAACAAATCATTTCAGGCGGTATCGAATAGTTAACAAACTGTTCGCGCAGAAAGTGCAAAAACGCGTCATCTCCTATAGTAATGCCTGACAGATTAATCGCACACATCGCTAATGGCCCTTCATGTTCTTGCGCAATACATTGAGCAATAACCTTGAATACGTTTTGCACTACCCAACGATCCAGTTGACTCATCAAGCCATAGCGTTCGGCGGCAGGAATAAAACTGTTCGGCAGAATCATCCGACCGGCTTCATCGTGCAGACGCAGAAGGATTTCAATGTGTCCTCTGTCGCCGCCACCCTGTTTCAACGGCGCGATTTCCTGGGCATAAAGGCAGAAGCGATTCTCTTCCAGCGCCATATGCAAACGTTGCACCCAGGCCATTTCACCAAAGCGCAGTGAGAGTTCGGAGTCGTCAGGGTGGTAAACCTGGACCCTGTTGCGGCCTTTTTCCTTGGCCATGTAGCAGGCCATATCGGCAGCACGCAGCGAGGCTTCAAGCGTCGTCGGGTTTTGTGCAACATGCACCAGACCTATACTCACCGTGGTCAGGAATGGCCGCCCTTTCCAGACAAAGTGCAGGTTCTGCACGGTCTGGCGCAGTGCCTCGGCGATCTTCTCCGCCGCTTCCGGCGCGCAGTTTTCCAGCAGAATGCCAAATTCGTCACCGCCAAGCCGCGCCAGCGTATCGCCTTCGCGCAGCCCCGATTGCAGCAAGGTGCAGATGTGCCGCAACAGCTCATCGCCCGCAGCATGGCCGCAGGTATCGTTGACCAGTTTGAACTGATCCAGATCCAGGAACATCAGCGCATGCCGCCCGGACTGGCGCGTGAGGTTGTGCAGCGCCTGCTCCAGGCGATATTCAAACTCACGACGATTCGCCAGCCCGGTCAGCGCATCATGGGTGGCCTGCCAGGAAAGATTGGCGATGTATTGACGTTCCTGGGTCATGTCGTGCAGCACCAGCACCGTGCCACTGACCTTGCCGGCATTGCGGATCGGCGCTCCGACCAGCGTCACCGAAAGCGTGCTGCCATCCAGGCGCTGAATCAGCTTGGAGTGCTCGCTGCCGCCGCTGAGCTGGCCGCTGAGAATGTGCTCGATCAGGGTCAGGCCTTCGGCCTGGGCGTTGTCGTCGAGCAAATTGAACAGCGCCGCCAAGGGCAAACCGGCGGCCTGCTCGGCCTTCCAGTGAGTCATGGCTTCAGCGGCGGGGTTCATGTAGTCAATGGCGCCGGTCACGTCGGTGGTGATGACGCCATCACCAATTGATTGCAACGTCACATGCGCACGATCTTTTTCCATCTGCAACGCCTCGGCAAAGGCGTGGCGCTGCTTGAGCAATTTGTGGGTACGCCACAAGGCCAGCACGATCAGCCCAAGCGCCGTGGCAAGGTTGGTGAACAGCAGCAGCCGCAGGATCATCCGCGAGCCTTCGCCCAGGGCATCGCTGAACGCTTTCGCGGCCGGGGTCACGCCATCGTTGATCGCAAAGATCCGCGCCTTCCAGCGCTGGATATCAGCCTCGGTAGCAGCATTGTCGACGATACGTTGATGCATCTCGCGCGCCACGTCATGAAGTTCGATCAGATAAGCATCACCGACCGTCCAGCGATCAATAGCGGTTTCCAGGTAACTGAAGTGACGGAAGTTGAGGTACAGCCAGATCACGCTGGAGACGTCGTCAGGATGGTTGCCGCCCTTGAGAATACCGTCACGCGCCGATTGCAGGTCCGGCGGCTGACGGTCCAGCGCCACGCGCAACTGATGACCGCCCTGGGGCACGGCAATCGCACTTTGGTATTTGAGAAAAATCGCCTCGTCACGACTGTCGGCGTACAGATTGAGGTAGTAAATGGCGTCTTTCTGGCCCTTGGACCAGAGACTTTCCCCCGCCACGTAACCGCGAACGGCCGAGAGCACGTAAAGACTCACCCCGCCCAACAACGCCTGAAACAACACGACGGCAATAAATGGCCAGACGATGCCCAACAACCGTGGCGTTCCGAGAGTCCGCTTTTGCTTCATGAGATCCCTTGCGCAAGCACTGCCAGATGAGCACCGGAAAATACCGCTCCTGACAGCTCAGCCTAGGCTAATTTTCGACATGTCCAAGGGACAGCTGTGCCGTCCTCTATGCCGATCGTGCAACCTGGCTGTACGGGGAGGTAATCCGGGTGTTTTTATTCGAAGCAATTCAAGCACTAAGCACAGAAACGCGGACAAAACTCAAGGGCGCTGGATTTGTTGCAAGTGACCGTAGAGTTTGGCGTACAGCCCGCCGTCGGCAATCAACTGCTGATGATCGCCGTCTTCGGCCACTTGCCCGCCGTCGAACACCAAAACCCGATCCGCTTGCTTCACCGCCGACAAGCGGTGGGCGATGATCAGCGTGGTGCGACCATTGAGGAACCGCGCCATGGCCTGATGCAGGTTGTATTCGGTGGCGGCATCAAGGGCTGAGGTGGCTTCGTCGAGGATTACCACTTTCGGCTCGGCGAGGATCATCCGTGCAATCGCCAGACGCTGGCGCTGACCGCCAGACAAGCGCACGCCGGAACGCCCGACGATGCTGTCCAGGCCATCCGGCAAGGCGCGGATGGTGGGTTCGAGCTGAGCGATTTCCAGTGCCTGCCAGCAGGCTTCGTCACTGCGCGTGCGGCCCATGGTCAGGTTGGCGCGCACGGTATCGTTGAACAGCGCAGGGTGTTGCAATACCACCGCGACGTTTTCCCGAACGGTCTCCAGCCCGATTTCCTGCTGGGTCGAACCGCCGAAACGGATGGTGCCCGCCAGCGGCGTGTACAACCCAAGCAGCAATTGCACCAGGGTACTTTTGCCGCCGCCGCTGGCGCCGACAATCGCCACTTTCTCCCCCGGGGCGATGGACAGGTTGAGCTGATTCAGCACCAGTTCATCGCCGTAACCGAAGCTCAGGCCTTGCACCTGAATGCCCACGGTGTCGCGGCCCTTGAACGGATCAACACCACCCGGATATTGCGGCTCATCGGCCCGCGCCAGCAATTCATTGATGCGTGCCAGCGCGCCGCCGGCCGCGTAGTAAGCGTATTGCAGATTCAGCAGTTGCTCCACGGGGCCGATCATGAACCACAGGTAACTGAATACCGCGAGCATCTGGCCGATCGACAGGTCGGAGAACAACACGGTGAGCATCGCCGCTGCGCGGAAGATGTCGATGCCGAACTGGAACAGCAGCCCGCTGGCGCGATTGGAGGCGTCGGTTTTCCACTGCGAGTTGACTGCGTAGTTGCGCACTTCCTGCGCTCGCAGGCCGAGCCGGCCAAGGAAGTAGCCCTGACGGTTGCCCGCGCGCACTTCCTGGATCGAATCGAGGGTTTCGCTCAGCGCCTGAGTGAAGCGCGCCGTACTGTCGTTCTCCAGTTTCTTCAGGTGTTTGACCCGTTTGCCCAACTGCACCGTGGCGTAGATCACCAGCGGATTGAACAGCAGAATCAGCAGCGCCAGTTTCCAGTGCATCCACATCAGGATGCTCGCGGTGCCGACCAGCGTCAGCATCGCCACCAGGAACCGACTGAGGGTTTCGCCGACAAACTTGTCGAGGGTATCCAGATCGGTAACCAGGTGCGTGGTCACCGTGCCGCTGCCGAGACTCTCGTATTCGCCGAGGGAAATGCGTTTGAGCCGTTCGATCAGGCGCACGCGAATGCGATAGACGATGTCCTTGGCCAGCCGCGCAAACAACCGCGACTGCAACACACCAAAGCACAACGCGCTGCAACGCAGAGTCAGGGTGAGCACCAGCATCAAGCCGATATAACCCGCTGCTTGCTGCCACATGCTCGGCAGTACATGGTTCATGATTTTCAGCGCGGCGTCGCCGTGACCGAGCAGGACTTCGTCCACCAGCAATGGCAGCAGCAACGGAATCGGCACGCTGCACAGCGTCGCCAGCACAGCCACGCCGTTGGCGATCCACAGGGATTTTTTGTGATGGAGTGCCAGTCGCCGGACTTCTGCCCAGCTCAGCCGGTCGACACGCTTTACGGCTGGCGTGTCATCGGCTCGGTCAGGCACAGGCTGCGCGCTCCAGCCAACGACCGAGCAGTGGCGACAATTCGCTGAGCGGTTGATAACCGTTGGTCAGCAACGCCAGTTGGCCGTTGCGTTCGGCGAGCAAGGTCGGGAAACCGGCGATGCCCAGATCCTGCACCCAACTGAAATCAGCCTGAGTCGCTTTGTGTTGATCGGCATGATCGAACAACGCAGCAAATTCGATACGCGGCACACCGGCCTGCTCTGCCAGTTCGACCAGCACGCTGGCCTGGGTGACATCGCGACCTTCAGCGTAAAACGCCTGCTGGATCAGTCCGACCAGTGTCCACGCGCAATCCGGCGCCAGGCTACGTGCCGTGACAATCGCCCGGCAAGCAGGCTCGGTGTCGTAGACAAAACCATCGGGCAGCGCGCCGTCGAACTTGAACGGCTGGCCGGTGGCCTCGGTGACGGCCTGCCAGTGTTCAAGAATGTAGCGTCGGGTGGTCGGCTCCAGCGCCGCACCGCTGCCCGTGCGCAATCCGCCAACGACAAGATGCAACTCGACCCCGGCTGCCTGCGCCTGTTCGACCAGTGCCTTGGCCACCGGAGCGAACCCCCAGCACCAGGAACACATCGGGTCCATTACATAGAGCAGGCGCGCAGACATGGTTAAGCCTCGGTGGATGCTTGCTTATAGTTGAAGCCGATCGGGTGCGGCTGGTTGCGGGCCTTGGCCAGTTCAATCTGCTTCTGCCGATCGATGGCACTGCGGCGGGTTTTCTCGCTCAGGGTGTCCCAGCAGTGCGGGCAACTGACGCCGGCCACGTAATGCTCGGAGGCACGATCTTCAACGCTGACCGGTGTGCGGCAGGCATGACATTGATCGTAGTCGCCTTCGCTGAGGTCGTGACGCACGGTCACACGGTTGTCGAACACAAAGCAGTCGCCCTGCCACTTGGTTTCTTCCTGCGGCACCTCTTCGAGGTACTTCAGAATACCGCCCTTGAGGTGATAAACCTCTTCGAAACCCTCGCCCAGCATGTAGCTCGAGGCCTTCTCGCAGCGAATGCCGCCCGTGCAGAACATCGCGACCTTCTTGTGCACGGCCGGATCGAAGTGTTCTTTGATGTAGTCGGGGAATTCGCGAAAACTGGTGGTTTTCGGATCGATGGCGCCTTCGAAGGTGCCGATCGACACTTCGTAATCGTTGCGGGTATCGATCAACAGCACTTCAGGGTCGCTGATCAACGCGTTCCAGTCTTGCGGATCAACGTAGGTGCCGACCTTCTTGTTCGGGTCGACGCCTTCGACACCGAGGGTGACGATCTCTTTCTTGAGCTTGACCTTGGTGCGGTAGAACGGCTGCTCGTCGCAGTACGATTCCTTGTGATCGATGTCGATCATGCGCGGATCGTTCTTGAGCCAGGCGAGCAGGCCGTCGATGCCTTCGCGCGTGCCGGAAACCGTGCCGTTGATGCCTTCTTCGGCGATCAGCAGGGTGCCTTTGATGGCATTGTCGACCATCGCTTGCAGCAGTGGCTCGCGCAGGTTGACGTAATCTTCGAGGGTGACGAACTTATACAGTGCCGCCACGACAATCGGTTGTGTCATGGGTATTTCTCCAGGTGGCTACCCTCGCAAAGGGTGAACCGGATACTAAAAAAAACGCGCCGGGTGAGCGGCGCGTTGCGGATTCTAGCAAAAACATCACCCTCTGCGGCAGCCACCTGTAGGAGCTGCCGCAGGCTGCGATCTTTTGATCTTAATGTTTGCTACCGCCGGCACAGGTCGGCGACGCCGGGGCGGCGCCGATCTCTGCCCATTCCTGCGGGGTGTAGGTGTGCAGCGCCAACGCATGAAACTCGCCCATCAGCTCGCCGAGCGTGCCATAGACTTTCTGGTGGCGCTTGACCCGGTTCAGGCCGTCGAACTGCGCGCTGACCACCACAGCCTTGTAGTGGGTTTGCAACCCGCGACTGTGCATGTGGCTTTCATCCAGCACTTGCAGATGCTCAGGCTGAAGCAGGGCCAGCGTCGATTCGATGCGTTGTTGCATGGTCATCACGAACTCCGCTTATGGCTTTTTCTTGGCCGGAGCAGCGCCTTTCGGTGCCAGCTCGTTGGTCATGTCTTCGAGCAACTTGTTAACGACAGGAACGGCGCTTTCCAGTTTGGCCTGGGTCATCTGGGCCGATTGCTGGGTCAGCTGCGGCATTTTTTCCAGGACTTTCTTGCCCAGTGGCGACTTGTAGAAAGCGACCAGGTCTTTGAGCTCGGATTCGCTGAAGTTGCTGGTGTAGAGCTTGACCATGTCGGGCTTCAGCTTGTTCCAGCCAATGGCCTGATCCAGGGCAGCGTTGGCTTTGGCCTGGTAGGTTTCCAGCGTGGCTTTCTTGGATTCCGGGGCCTTGGTCTGTTCAAAACGCTGGGCGAACATTTGCTGCACTTGCATGTACACCGGAGTGCCCAGTTTGTCAGCGTGCGCCAGGGTCAGGAAAGCTTCGGCACTGGCGTTGTGGCTGGCGGTATCGGCAAGCACCTGGCCGCTGGCGCAAACCAGTGCAACCGCGGTACAGATGGCACGAAGACGAGTCATCGAGTTTCCTTTTCTAGCTAACGAGGTAAAACCCCAAGGGCGACCATTCTGCGCCTAAAAAACGCTATGGCTCAACCCCCGCGCCTTGCCGCGCTTGATTGGCGGGGTTTTACCGGTCAACAATCGGATTGATGGAACCACCTGGGCCGACGCCGGCCTAATCAGCGCAAACAGACCAACAGGAGTGTGCACGATGAGCCGTATCGAAACCGACAGCCTGGGCCAGATCGAAGTCCCGGACGACGCCTACTGGGGTGCTCAGACGCAACGCTCGCTGATCAACTTCGCCATTGGCCAGGAGCGCATGCCACTGCCGGTGCTGCACGCTCTGGCCCTGATCAAGAAAGCCGCCGCCCGGGTCAACGACCGTAATGGCGACCTGCCCGCCGACATCGCGCGCCTGATCGAACAAGCCGCCGACGAAGTGCTCGACGGCCAGCACGACGATCAGTTCCCGCTGGTGGTCTGGCAGACCGGCAGCGGCACCCAGAGCAACATGAACGTCAACGAAGTGATCGCCGGTCGCGCCAATGAACTGGCCGGCAACCCGCGCGGCGGCAAAATCCCGGTACACCCGAACGACCACGTCAACCGCTCGCAAAGCTCCAACGACTGCTTCCCCACCGCCATGAGCATCGCCACAGCGAAAGCTGTACAGGAACAACTGTTGCCAGCGATCGCCGAGCTGTCCGGCGGCTTGGCCGAACTCGCTGCGCGGCACATGAAGCTGGTGAAAACCGGCCGCACGCACATGATGGATGCGACGCCAATCACCTTCGGCCAGGAACTGTCCGGCTTCATCGCGCAACTGGATTACGCCGAACGAGCGATCCGCGCGGCACTGCCGGCAGTCTGTGAACTGGCACAGGGCGGCACCGCCGTCGGCACCGGACTGAACTCGCCGCACGGTTTTGGCGAGGCCATTGCCGCAGAACTGGCGGCATTGTCCGGTTTGCCCTTCGTCACCGCACCGAACAAGTTCGCGGCGCTGGCCGGGCACGAGCCGCTGACCAGCCTGTCCGGCGCCTTGAAAACCCTCGCCGTGGCACTGATGAAAATCGCCAATGATCTGCGTCTGCTCGGTTCCGGTCCACGCGCAGGCTTTGCTGAAGTGCGGCTGCCGGCCAACGAACCAGGCAGCTCGATCATGCCCGGCAAGGTCAACCCGACCCAGTGCGAAGCGCTATCGATGCTCGCCTGCCAGGTGCTGGGCAACGACGTGACGATCGGCATTGCCGCGAGCCAGGGCCACTTGCAGTTGAACGTGTTCAAACCGGTGATCATCCACAATCTGCTGCAATCGATCCGCCTGCTCGGCGATGGTTGCAGCAACTTCCAGCAGCACTGCATTGCCGGGCTCGAACCGGATGCCGAAGTCATGGCCAAACATCTGGAACGTGGGCTGATGCTGGTGACGGCGTTGAATCCGCACATCGGTTACGACAAGTCGGCGGAAATCGCCAAGAAGGCTTACAGCGAAGGAAAGACTTTGCGTGAGGCGGCGCTTGAGTTGGGTTATCTGACTGATGAAGAGTTTGATGCGTGGGTGCGTCCGGAGAACATGATCGAGGCCGGGGCCAAGGGCTAACAGCAAAAAGATCGCAGCGTGCCGCAGCTCCTACAGGGAAACGCATTCCAAATGTAGGAGCTGCGGCACGCTGCGATCCTTTGATCTTCAAGCCATGCGCAGCCGCCGTGCCTTCAGCCCGGCGATCAACGAAGGCCCCAACGCCACCAGCGCCGAGCCCAACACCACCAGTACCGCCCCGCCATAACCCAGGCCGTTGATCTGCTCGGCATGCACATAGTCCGGCCATATCCACGCCGCAATCGCCACTGCCCCGAACGTCACCAACGGCGTTATCGCCAACGTCGCACTGACCCGCGATGCCTCCCAATGCGCCAGCGCTTCGGCAAACGCGCCATAAGCGATCAGCGTATTCATGCAGCATGCCAGCAGCAGCCAGCCTTGTAGCGGACTCAATTGCAGCGCTTCGAGCGGATGCACCCAGGGCGTCAGCAACAACGCGCAGAACAGGTAGATCACCATCATCACCTGCAGCGAATTCCACACCGTCAGCAATTGCTTCTGGCCCAGCGCATAGAAGGTCCAGACCGTCGACGCCAATAACACCAGCAACACCCCGGCGGTGTAATCCGACAGCGAAGTCAGCAACTCCGCGAGACGCTGATTGAAGAACAACACAAAACCGATCAGCAACACTGCCAGACCGATGCCCTGACCGATACTGAATCGCTCCTTGAACACGAACAGACTGGCGATCAGCAACATGATCGGCCCCATCTGCACCACCAGTTGCGCGGTGCCGGGACTGAGCAGATTGAGGCCCATCAGGTACAGCACGTAGTTACCGACCAGGCCAAGCACCGCCATCAGCACCAGCCAGCCGCCCTTGGGGCCGAGCACTTTACGACTCGGCAGGCGTCTGGTCGAAGCCAGATAAATGAACAGGCAACCTCCAGACACCAGCAAGCGAAACCAGGTCACGGTGACCGGGTCCATCACCAGCAGTACCTGTTTGAGTTTGATCGGCAGGATGCCCCACAAAAATGCGGTCAGCAGCGCCAGGCACAAGCCATATACCCAGCGCCCCGATGAAATGTGCATGCGAACCCCGACGGCTGCTGACAAGAGCCGTCATTCTAGGCGCAGTGCCGAACGCGACACAGAGACAGTTGGAGACACGCCGCGAATGAAACTGTGCAGGTCGCAGCATTAAATTGACGAGGCGCCGTTGATCGGCTGGGCAGGCAAGGTAAGTGCTTCAGGCATAAGCTCATTGGATCCACTCGCAATCGATGCACGTCAGGAGACCCGTCATGTTAGGCATGCGCGCCCAAGACCCTGCCCCCGCCACACAGTTTCGCAGCGACCGCGTATGCCGGGTGAATGGCGAATTGTTTTTCAGCACTCGGGAAAACACCCTGGAAGGGCCTTTCGACAGTCACGAGAGCGCCGAGCGGGGGATAAAGGCTTATATCGCGCGGATGCAGGTTATGGATTCCAACAGATAAACTGCGGTGCTTCCTTCGCGAGCAGGCTCGCTCCCACAGTTGAAATGCATTCCAAATGTGGGAGCGAGCCTGCTCGCGAAAGCGCTAGAACGAACAACAAACTCTTTGGAGCCTAGCGCACAGCCTCAAACAACCCCGTAGCACCCATCCCGCCGCCAACACACATGGTGACGACGCCGTAACGCAGATTGCGCCGCTGCAACTCCCTCACCAGATGCCCGACCTGCCGCGACCCGGTCATGCCGAACGGGTGGCCAATGGAAATCGACCCGCCATTGACGTTGTATTTGTCATTTTCGATCTCCAGCCGATCCCGGGCGTACAGGCACTGCGAAGCAAAGGCCTCGTTCAGTTCCCACAAATCTATGTCCGCTACTTGCAAACCCTTGGCCTTGAGCAGTTTCGGCACCGAGAACACCGGGCCGATGCCCATCTCGTCCGGCTCGCAACCGGCGACGGTGAAACCACGGAAAAACGCTTTCGGCTTGAGCCCCAGTTGCAGGGCCTTTTCCAGGCTCATGACCAAGGTCATCGATGCACCGTCGGACAGTTGCGACGAGTTGCCCGCCGTTACCGAACCGTCGTCAGCAAACACCGGCTTCAATCCGGCGAGGCTTTCGTAAGTGGTGTCCGGACGGTTGCAGTCGTCGCGCTCGACGATGCCATCGAGGATCTGCACTTCGCCGCTGTTCTTGTCCTCGACCCGGTACTTCACCGCCATCGGCACGATTTCATCATCAAACAACCCAGCCGCCTGCGCCTGCGCAGTGCGCAGCTGACTTTGCAGCGAATAGCGATCCTGGGCTTCGCGGCTGACGCCATAACGCCGTGCCACCACTTCAGCGGTCTGGCCCATCGTGTAGTAGATGCCCGGGGTCTGCTGCTTGAGCAACGGGTTGATCAAGTGATCGGTGTTGACGCTTTTCAGGGTCAGGCTGATCGACTCGACGCCGCCGGCGACGATGATGTCGCTGCAACCCGAAGCGATCTGGTTGGCGGCGATCGCAATCGCCTGCAAACCGGAAGAACAGAAACGGTTGAGGGTCATCCCGGCAACGCCGGTGCCCAATTGCGAGAGCACCGCGACGTTGCGGCCGATGTTGTAGCCCTGCGCGCCCTCGTTGGAACCGGCACCGACGATGCAATCCTCGACGCTGGCCGGGTCGATGTCGTTGCGCTCAAGCAGTGCATTGACGCAATGCGCTGCCATGTCATCGGGACGGGTCTGGTTGAACTTGCCGCGAAAGGACTTGGCCAGCCCGGTTCGTACGCTGTCGACGATCACCACTTCACGCATGGCATACCTCATTGTTGTTGTCGGTTGAGAGTGGCTCGAGCATAAGCCCACCAAATGACCGACCGCGACAATCATTCACCCCGCGTATGCGTGCCCATCGCTTCAGTCCTTGTGCTTTTTGGCCTTCTTGTCGGACTTCTCGAAAGCCTCTTCCAGCGCGAGGTTGATCGTGCGCAACACCTTGACCCGCGCCCAGCGTTTGTCGTTGGCCTCGACCAATGTCCACGGAGAAATCTCGGTGCTGGTGCGGTCGACCATGTCGCCCACGGCAGCACGGTAGGCGTCCCACTTGTCGCGGTTGCGCCAGTCGTCTTCGGTGATTTTGAAGCGTTTGAACGGAATTTCTTCGCGCGCCTGAAAGCGCTCCATCTGCGTGTCCTTGTCGATGGCCAGCCAGAACTTGACCACGATCACCCCGGCGTCAGCGATCTGCTCTTCATAATCATTGATTTCACTGTAGGCGCGCAGCCAGTCGGCCGGGCTGCAAAAGCCTTCGATGCGCTCCACCAGCACCCGGCCATACCACGAGCGGTCGAACACGGTGAACTTGCCCCGCGCCGGCAGATGCCGCCAGAAGCGCCACAAATACGGCTGCGCCCGCTCCTCTTCGGTCGGCGCGGCAATCGGCACGATGCTGTACTGGCGTGGATCAAGCGCCGCCGCCACCCGGCGAATCGCCCCGCCCTTGCCCGCCGCATCATTCCCCTCAAACACGGCAACCAAGGCGTGGCGGCGCATGCGTTTATCGCGCATCAACCCCGACAGTCGCGCCTGCTCGGTGATCAGTTGCTCTTCGTAGTCTTTCTTCTCCAGGCGCTGAGTCAGGTCGAGGCTGTCAAGCAGGTTCAACTGATCGACCGCCGTGCCCAACGGTGCGGCGTTGACTTCCTCGGCGTGCACATCCGGGCGCTTCAGGGCGTTTTGCAGGCCCTCAAGGAGAATCTTGCCGACCGCCAGACTGCGGTAGTTGGCGTCCATACCTTCAATGACGTGCCACGGTGCGTAGTCGCGACTGGTGCGGCGCAGCACGCGCTCGCCGTATTTGACGAACTTGTCGTAGGTTTGCGATTGCTGCCAGTCCAGCGGGCTGATGCGCCAGCTGTGCAGCGGGTCATCGGCGAGAGACTTGAGCCGCGCTTTCATCTGCTTCTTGGACAGGTGAAACCAGAACTTGAAGATCAGCGCGCCTTCATCGCAGAGCATTTTTTCCAGGCGTTCGGCGGCGTTGATCGCCTGATCCAGGCGCGGATCCTTGAATAAACCGTGCACCCGCCCCTGCAGCATCTGGCTGTACCAGTTACCGAAGAAAACCCCCATACGCCCCTTGGCCGGCAGCATCCGCCAATAGCGCCACGCCGGTGGGTGCGCCAGCTCTTCATCAGTCTGCTGGTCGAAGGTGCGCACCTCAATCAGGCGCGGGTCCATCCACTCGTTGAGCAGCTTGACCGTCTCGCCCTTGCCCGCACCTTCGATGCCGTTGATCAAAATGATCACCGGGAAACGCTTTTGCTGCTGCAATTCGAACTGGGCTTCCAGCAACGCCTCACGCAGCGCCGGGACGGCGGCCTCGTAAGTGTCTTTGTCGATGGCGTGACCGATTTCAGCGGATTCAAACATTGGACGGCTCCTTCCAGGGTTCAGCAAGACTAGCGGATTGGGCACGGACGAGGCACAGAAATTCCCGCGGGTGGCGGATTGTCCTCGGGTCATCGCGAGCAAGCCTTGCCATGGATCAAGCAGCGCCTGCGCGATCGGCTAGAATGGCCGCCTTGTCGTTGCCGAGCCTGCCATGAAACCTGTAATGCCCCACGCCCAACTCGACTGGGATGATCAGGGACGCCCGCGTTCGCGAGTGTTCGATGACGTGTATTTTTCCGACAAGTCGGGGCTGGATGAAACCCGTTATGTGTTCCTTGAACAGAACCGTTTGGCCGAGCGTTTTGCCGCGTTGCCGGAGAATGGGCGCCTGGTCATCGGTGAAACCGGGTTCGGCACCGGGCTGAATTTTCTCTGCGCCTGGCAACTGTTCGAGCAACACGCGGTGGCGGGTTCCAGGCTGCATTTTGTCAGTGTCGAAAAGTACCCGTTGAGCCCGGCCGACCTGCAACGCGCGTTGGCCTTGTGGCCAGAACTCAAACCGCTGGCCGATCAGTTGCTCAAGCATTACGTGGCCATTCATCAAGGCTTCCAACGCATCACGCTGGCCGACGGTCGTGTGACGTTGACGCTGCTGATCGGCGATGCCCTGGAACAATTACCACAGCTGGATGCACAGATCGATGCGTGGTTCCTCGACGGTTTTGCCCCGGCAAAAAACCCGGACATGTGGACCGCCGAGCTGTTCGTCGAACTGGCCCGACTGGCGGCCCCCGGCTCGACCATCAGTACCTTCACCAGCACCGGTTGGGTGCGGCGCTTGCTTAACACTGCCGGGTTCAAGATGAAACGCACGCCGGGCATCGGCCACAAGTGGGAAATCCTGCGTGGCGAGTTCCTCGGCTGGCCGCAGGAAGTGCCACCACCAGCCCCCGAGAAACCCTGGTTCGCGCGCCCTGCTCCTCTGACCGGTGAGCGCCGGGCGCTGGTGATTGGCGCAGGTCTGGCGGGCTGCGCCACGGCGGCCAGCCTTGCAGCCCGCGGCTGGCAGGTGAGTTTGCTCGAACGCCACGACGCCGTGGCGCAAGAAGCCTCGGGCAACCCGCAAGGTGTGCTGTATCTGAAACTGTCGGCCCATGGCACCGCACTATCGCAACTGATCGTCAGCGGCTTCGGTTACACCCGCCGCCTGCTCGAAAGTCTGCAACGCGGTACCGACTGGGACGATTGCGGCGTGCTGCAACTGGCGTTCAATGCCAAGGAAGCCGAACGCCACGCTCAACTGGCAGAAGCCTTCCCGACAGACCTGTTGCAGTGGCTCGACCAGCCTCAAGCGCAGGCCCGCGCCGGCGTGGGTCTGGAGCATGGTGGTTTGTACTATCCCGAAGGGGGTTGGGTGCATCCACCCGCGCTGTGTCAGGCACAGGCCATGCAACCGAACATCGAATTGCTCAGCCATCGCGAAGTGCTGGAACTGCGCAAGGTGGATGATCAATGGCAAGCCTTCGACGGCGACCGTTTGCTCGCCAGCGCTCCCGTCGTGGTGCTGGCCGGTGCTGCCGAGATCAAACGTTTCGCGCAAAGCGCCGAGTTACCGCTCAAGCGTATTCGCGGACAGATCACACGCCTGGCGCAGACGGAACAAAGCCAGGCACTGGCCACAGTGGTGTGCGCTGAAGGCTACGTCGCACCCGCACGACTGGGTGAACACACCCTCGGCGCCAGTTTCGATTTCAACAGCGACGACCTGACCCCGACCACCGCCGAACACCTGGGCAATCTGGCGATGCTCGAAGAGATTTCCAGCGACCTCGTCTCACGCCTGATCATCAGTGAACAGGATGTTGAGAGCCTGCTGGGCCGCGCGGCTTTCCGCTGCACAAGCCCGGACTACCTGCCGATCGTCGGCCCCCTCGCCGACCGTGCCGCGTTCACTCACGCGTACGCGGCGCTGAGCAAGGATGCCCGACAAGTGCCGGACATCGCCTGCCCTTGGCTCGACGGTCTATACGTCAACAGCGGCCATGGCTCGCGCGGTCTGATCACCGCGCCACTGTCCGGCGAACTGCTCGCGGCCTGGTTGAACGATGAGCCGTTGCCACTACCAAGAAGCGTTGCCGAGGCCTGTCACCCCAATCGTTTCGCCTTACGTCAGCTGATACGCGGCAAGTAAAGCTTCAATCACCGGGCATCGCACAGATGCCCAAGTCCATCAGCCGTATCGCATCGTTGGTCAGGCGGGTGACCACTGTTTCTTCGGCCTCCTCGCGTTTGAGTTTGATCGCATCCATCTGGTTCAGGTAATCCCCGGTGGTCAGCTTGGTCGCCTGATCAAAAACCGCATCGATTTGCGATGCGAACGTTTGCTCAATGCTGTTGAACGATCGCGGAAACGTGCGCTTGAGGTACTCGCACCAGAATGGCTGACGCAGCATGAATGTCAGCCATTCGGAGGACAGTTCAGCGGTATTGACCGCATTTTTTGCCGTAGCCAGATCCGCTTCGGTCACCCCGCCCAACACGGCAAACCGCATATGCCGAGGCTGCCCCGGCAGATCAAGGTCATCGGCAAGGCCCGTACGATACGCAAGGCTCACCTCAAGCGGATCGGCAGTCGGGTTCTTGCGCACATGCTCTTGGGCGATGTGGTCCAGTTTGTCCAGCCGGAACAGGCCCCTGCCCAGTTGGAGCAAAGGCTTCGCACTGGTGGTTCGGCCGCCGGCGAGGCTGGTCACCCTGTCGACTTCCACGGCGACTTCAATATGGCTGAAATTCATCGCCGCCGTATCCGTACAGTTGATCGGGTTGGCGGCCAGATTGAGCACTTGCTCGCATAACTCTGCGTCGGATTCCGCGGCTTCAAGGATCGCCCAAACCCGGCGATGCATGTCATCGCTGACCTTTTCAGAGTCGGCCGTATTGCCGACCTCCGCCAGCAAATGAAACAGGCCCTCGGCCCGTGGATCGTCCTTGAAGGCTGTCCAGATCCGGTTACGCCGGCCCCAGTCCTCTCCGGCTCCGTCCTTAAACCACAGTGAGCGCGCCTGCTGTTCATCGAGTCGAGCGATATCGTCTTCCAGATAGCCCATGCCGATACCGACGTTGTTTCGATAATCGGCCAGATGAGTGGCGCTGGTGCTCGACAAGGGATTACCGCGCAGGTTGACGGCCTGACTGAAACGTTTCGATGTTTTGAACAGCCAGTTCGGCAGCTCCTTGATGTCGTTGTTGCGCAGATCCACCCAGTCCAGATAAGGCAGGCGTGCAAGGCCTTTGGGTAATTCGGTGGCACCCGTCTCACGCAAGGACAGGGAGTGCAGGTCAAACATCTTGCTCACGTCCGGGGTCGCGCCCAACGGGTTACTGCTCAGGTTCAAGTTGCACATTGTGCGTATGTTGCTCAGCTTCACCAGAGACTGTTCGGTCAGCTTGATCTGGTTACCCGCCAGACTCAACCGGGCGAGATTGGGCATGTGCGACAGAATCTCGGGCAGCCGCGTGAGTTTATTGTTGTCGAGTTGCAGGGACTCGACCTTTTTGAATGACTTGAGGAAATAAACGAGATCATCGCCCTGCGCCATGTTTTTCATCGACAACTGTTGAATATGATCGAAGTTCAACTCCGGCGGTAACGTGGGCAATGCCCCCACCCGCATTCCGTCGAGATTCAGCACACAGACCGATTGGCCACTTTCATCGGTCGCCAGAAACAGCCGCCGAAACCCGTCTTCAATCAGCCCTGCCGTCAACTTGCGGCTGTACCACTCTTCACGCAAGTCACCGCCCAGCGCCCTCATCGCAGCTATGTCCTCACTCCAGACGTCCAGCACCTCACGCAATTGCAGCAGTTCATGGCGCAGACCTTTGACCCGGGCCGCGCGTGTCAACGGGTCGTCGCCCAACTGATCGATAAGCTCGATTGCCTGCGCTTGGGAGAAACGTGGATAGAGTTTTCTCACCTTGCGGATCAGTGCTCGCGGATGCGTGGTCGCCGTCGCTGCATGGTCAGCTTGAAAACAGCCGAGTTCAGCGCTCAGCGGTGCAAACTCGCCGCCGGCCAATAGCTGGGCACTGGTCTCACGCTCATCCAGCGCAACGTTGAGTAATTTGCTGCGCAGCCGCGCACTGTCGGCGTCCACAGGATCGGCGAAGCCGGCGGCGATGCGCTGGCGCGGAGGGAGTGCCTTGAGGATCGCGGCATAAAGGCTGTCGGGACCTGCTGCGGTAATCCCGAGGGATTTACCGTCCCCGCCAAACGCTTCGTAGCCGTTGCTGGATTTGACCAGCGTGCAGGTGTTCAGGGGTGTCGCCGATTCATTACCGATGGCTTCCAATATCGGCCCGGTCAGTGTCTTGTCACGCACCGACAGGCGCAGTTCAGCGTCCCATCCACTCAAACGAGGCAGCAACTGGATGGCCAGTTTTTCACAGTCGGCATTGGCGATCTGCGGTACGTGAAACCCGCTTAGCGCGCGATCGAGTCGCACTTGGGCGCTAGCTTCGCGGGCTTTTTGCGCCAGCCGCAAGGGCACCCGCCCGGTGGAGCGCAAATGCAAACGATCAACACTCGACGCCTGATCAATCAGGCGTTGCGCATAGCGCGCGGGAATATCGGCGAACACGCTACGCAGCTTCTTCACCTCGTCCGCATCACTCTGGTCATGTCGCTGGTACATTCGCTCAAAAACCGCGCGACGATCAGCCTTGAACGCCGCCCCCAGTTTTTTCGCCAACGCTGGCCTTTGCGACTCAGGGCTGACCCTGGCTCCCAGCAACGTATCGACCTCGTGCTGAAACAGGCCATCGATTACCGTCTGGAGCAACTGCCCCTCCTCCAGTTGATCCTGGCTGACAGCCACGCTGAGTTCTTCATCGAGGAGGGTGGTCGTAGGATAGGTTGCAGTGATTGTGCCTTCGGGATCACTGACTGCGATGTAGCGATCAGTAGGCCAGCCCGGCAGTTTCGGCAGGCCGTGCAACTGCTCCGGCAGTGGCTGGCCAGCGTGGGTTTCGCCGCTTTGCAGTTCGATGATGAATTGGCGTAACTGACGCTCGATCCGCAAGCGCTCCACGGTGTCGCGTAACCGGGCAGGCAAGACCAGGTTGTCAGTAAAGGCGCGCTGCAATTCATCGTGCGGGATGTTGCTGATTCGGCGAATCATCTCCAGATCCGTATCCCCGAACTCGCTCAGATGCGGATCAATGCGTTTGAGGGTATAGGGCGCGCTTTTCCACTTTTCGACATCTTCAGCCGCCAGGCGCCAGCCACCCTCGATGTGCCGTTCAAGCTCGGCGGCATAGGCTTGAGGGCGCTCAGGATGGTCAAGACGCCAGACCCGACTGACTGGATCGATGCTTCCGGAAAATATCCGATGGTCAACCCGAGCCACGGTTTTGTCCCGGATCTGATAGAGCTCCTCGGAGCCATCCGCCACCGTAAATCCCGATGGAAGCTGATGCTCATACGTCCTCAGATCGGGCTTCCACAGGCGTGGTTGGCCGGTCGGGTCGAGAATCGCGGTGAACTGGTCGAAAAACTCCGGATGGGCACGAACCAGTTTGCTTCCCAACGCACCGACCGCCTTCTGCGCACCGGCGAAAACGCCCATCAGCAGAATATTTTCGACCACGCTGAGCACATGTGACAAAGCCTCCTGCTGATCGCCCCGACGCCAGTCTTCGACCCCTTCGTACACCTCCGCCAACAGTTGCCCGAGCGCGACCCCCATCATCAATTGGCCGACTACCGGAACGAAAAAACCTGCCACCGTCGCAATCGTCACACCCAGTTCGAGAAAATCGAGAAAGCGTTTCTGACGCACCTCTTCATCAACATCGGCGGTCGGCACGGCGAGCTTGCGAGCGTCGATCTGCATCTTGCCGACGTGACTTTGCACCATGAACTCGAACAGTGGCACGGTGATCGGCAACTGCCGGATGTGGCCCAGATCAGCTTTATCGGCGAAGGTTTTGAAGAAGTCGGCCTTGTCATCTTCGTCAAGACTGTTGGCGAAATAGTCCTTGTAGCTTTTCACATTCAATTTCTGCGTGAGGTACTGCTTGAATGCGTTGAAACTGTCGTACTCGTACAAAGGCCTTTGCGGCTCGTTGGCCATGTACACCAGGCACCATTCGTCCGGGTACAACTCGAACGACCGGACGGAAAACACCACAACACCCCAGACGCAACTGTCGAGCACCTCAATGCCCTGCATGAGCAGTGCACGCTTCTTGTAATGCAGGGTTTTCGACGAGACCTCGCCATCAGCGGCAATCAGCCTCTGGATCGTTTGCAGGCCTTGCGGCGTGATGTGCTGCCTTAGCCCGGCCAAATGCATATCCAGTTGCAGCAGGTGTTTTTTCAGCGTCGCGATATCGCGAGTCATCGGGCTGGTCGCAACCACTTTGCCGTCGCTGTCGGCCAGGCCGAACACCTGCTGGAAATGTTCCTGGTAGCGTTTACCCAGATCCAGTTCGCGACAGAATCTGGCGAACGATGCCGGGGTCAACCCGGCCACGCCTGAGGGTGCGCCATGCACCTGGATCAAACTGCCGACAGGATAATTGTCGGCCTCTTCGTCCTCGCTGAAGTTCTGCATCGCCGCGTGCAGCAATGTTTGTGAAGCGTGCGCAAAGGTTTCAATACCTTGGGCGTCGGTTGAGGTCGGCAGGCAACCGCAATCGATCCCCGGCAGACTCAACAGATCCTTCTCGACATTGAAGCTCGCCGACCACTTGCGACTCAACGCCTTGGTCAATTCGGCAATGCAGAAGCTTTTCAGGGGTTTGAGCAGCAGTAGATCCTTCTCGACCTTGAGCTGAGCGGCGTGCAGGTCGCGCGCGGTCTGGTCGAGTGCGGCCAAAGTGGCGACCGAACTCTTGAGCAGCCTATCGGGCAGGTTTTTTTGCAGCGCCTCGGCGCTGTCCAGGTCGCCTGTGGCTTCGAACAAGGCGCTGAGTACTTCATTTTGAGTCAATGCGCGCGGTGCGGATTTATCCTGTGTGGTGTTCATCGGCAATAGTCCTTTATTGCAGGATTGAACTTCAACCTTATCCACATTCACTACAAATTAAAACATATAGCCCTAACTAATTTAAATTACATTACAGCAAACACACCTCACCAAAGACCGTGCGGTATATATTTATATTAAACATTCAAATACTAACGCAAAGCACACAAGAAACCATTCAATAAAAGAACTTTTTTATCACGACAGCCGAACATAACATGGCATCTCATATAAAAAAGAGACTTCCAGTATGACTTCACCTACAAATAACCCGCCCGCCACGATATCGGACGCTGACGCCATCGGGAACATCTTCGATGTCGTCAAAGATCAGGACAAGGCAACTGCCGTGCAACGATTCATCACCCACGGCATGGCAAAAGACGACCCCACGAGGCTGGCCGGTTTTCGCGCAACGCTCGATGAAGCGCTGCCCTACCAGGATTATATTGATGAGTTGGCAGGCAAACTGGAAACACTGGAGAATTTCTGCAGACGCGAACTTCGCCATGAACTCAAGCAAACCTATGGGACACGCTTCAGCGTCAACGACAGCATCAGGCTCAAGCCTGAAAACACTACGGATGTTGCGTCCTATACCTACACCCTGCTGCAGGCGGCGATGTTGAATTTCACCGACGAAGAAGCGGCTCCCGGTTATTTCTCGAACGACAGCGAGATTTTGGACATTCTTGGCCAGGCAACAGGCGACGCCCCTGACGCGATCAAGGTATCCGCACAAGCGTTTGCTACTCTGAGTCGCAAACTGGATCTGGGAGGTCAATACCAGAAACACATCGCCAGAACGTTTAAAGTTTCAACTATTGAATTGATCGGCACGCGCCTGCACAAATTCAACATGAAACTCAGCGCCTATGAAAAGTATTTCAAAAATCCCGTTTTTCCTCTGCACCGGCTTTTCACCCTGTTGGATCTGACCAATGGAAACGGAGATATTTTCTATGGTGCCAATTTTAATAACGGCAAAATAGAACTGCAGTCGATACAGTTATTTGGCAAGTACACCACCGATGCAATTCTGATCACATGCCGCCGGCCTGACCCGTCGCGAAAAGACCATTGCATCGTGTACTTCCCCAACGATACGGGTGACGGCTTCTACACAGACGATAGCGAAGACCAGTCAAAATATCGATTCGCCATTAACTTCCTTGCAAATAACGAATTCCAAACACTCATCTTCTCCCAACTTACCAATACCGAACAAAATGAAATAAAGGCAAAGGACCTGACTAACATTTCGGCTGTCAACGACATAACGTTTATCCCGCTAAAGAAAGGGCTGTGCAAACATCTCTTCGACCGCTATCTGGATAAGTTGTCCGCAGATGCCAGGGACATTGCCGTGCCACTCGCCAATGTCAACGAGCCCGCCTACGCCAACAGGCGCGACGTTCATACCTTGGGTAAGAGCGAGCGACTTTCCACCAGCCCGACCCATAATTTCAGCAGCCGCTTGCGCACTTACGCCACAGATGAATTGCTGGGCTCCGTGTTCGCCGGTCTGGGCAGTTGGACCGCCATCGAGAAGTACAATGCCCTGTCACGCCTGCTGGATCTGAAAAAACGATTGTCCTCGCCTGATACCGATCGCGAGGGTTTGCAGGTGGACGCCGACTGACAACCCGCTACAAAACCATCGTCGATCAAACCCTTCAGTTATCAGCAAACAGCGAAGGGTCAACGCCCGCTTATTCCGGAGCGCGGATAGATACAACAACGGCCTTATAACTTATCGTTCTAAAACTCCACTTACCGGGGCGGGTCAGTTTCTGAGTGCCTGCCCTTTTTGGCGAGGCATGGCTTGACCCCCTCCCCAACGGAAAAACCGGTAAGGATTTTATGTGCGGATTAGCTGGCGAGTTACGTTTTGATCAACAACCTGCAGACCTTGCAGCCATTGAGCGAATCACCCATCACCTGGCCCCTCGCGGCCCTGACGCGTGGGGCTTCCACGCCCAAGGGCCGATTGCCCTGGGCCATCGTCGCCTGAAAATCATGGACCTGTCGGACGGCTCGGCGCAGCCGATGATCGACAGCCAGTTGGGCCTGTCACTGGCCTTCAACGGCGCGATCTACAACTTCCCGGAGCTGCGTGCCGAACTTGAAGCACTGGGCTACGCCTTCTATTCCGGCGGCGACACCGAAGTGCTGCTCAAGGGTTATCACGCCTGGGGCGAAGCGCTGCTGCCAAAACTCAACGGCATGTTTGCATTCGCCATCTGGGAGCGCGATGCGCAGCGTCTGTTCATCGCCCGTGACCGTCTCGGCGTGAAGCCGCTGTACCTGTCACGTACCGGCCAGCGTTTGCGTTTTGCCTCGGCCCTGCCGGCGCTGCTCAAGGGTGGCGACATCAACCCGATCCTCGATCCCGTCGCGCTCAACCATTACCTGAACTTCCACGCCGTGGTGCCTGCGCCACGCACGCTGTTGGCTGGCATCGAGAAACTGCCGCCAGCGACCTGGATGCGCGTTGAAGCGGACGGGACCACCGAGCAGAAAACCTGGTGGACCCTGCCCTACGGCCCACACGAGGACGAGAAAAACCTGCAGCTCGAAGACTGGGTCGACCGCGTACTCGACAGCACCCGCGAAGCCGTGGCAATTCGTCAACGTGCGGCAGTGGATGTTGGCGTGCTGCTGTCGGGCGGTGTCGACTCGAGCATGCTCGTCGGTCTGTTGCGTGAAGTCGGTGTAGAAAATCTGTCGACCTTCTCTATCGGTTTCCAGGATGCCGGTGGCGAGCGCGGCGACGAATTTCAGTATTCCGACCTGATCGCCAAACACTACGGCACTCAGCATCACCAACTGCGCATCGACGAGAAAGAGATCATCGAACAACTGCCCGCCGCATTCCGCGCGATGAGCGAGCCGATGGTCAGCCACGACTGCATCGCTTTCTATCTGTTGTCTCGCGAAGTGGCCAAGCATTGCAAAGTGGTGCAGAGCGGCCAAGGCGCAGATGAACTGTTCGCCGGTTATCACTGGTACCCGCAAGTGGACGGCGCGGCCGATCCTTACGCGGCATACCGCGAAGCGTTTTTCGACCGCAGCTATGACGACTACGCCGCCACCGTGCAACCGAAATGGCTGACCGCCAATGACGCCGCCGGTGACTACGTGAAAGAGCATTTCGCCCAACCCGGCGCCGATGCTGCGGTGGACAAGGCCCTGCGTCTGGACAGCACCGTGATGCTGGTAGACGACCCGGTCAAACGCGTCGACAACATGACCATGGCCTGGGGCCTGGAGGCGCGCACGCCGTTTCTCGACTATCGACTGGTCGAACTGTCGGCGCGGGTTCCCGGCAAATTCAAGCTGCCCGATGGCGGCAAACAAGTGCTGAAAGAAGCGGCGCGACGGGTCATTCCAAGCGAAGTGATCGACCGCAAGAAAGGCTACTTCCCGGTGCCCGGCCTCAAACATTTGCAAGGCGACACCTTGAACTGGGTGCGCGAACTGCTGCTCGATCCAAGCCAGGATCGCGGCCTGTTCAACCCGGCCATGCTCGATAAATTACTGACTGATCCGCAAGGCCAACTGACGCCGTTGCGCGGTTCGAAACTGTGGCAACTCGCGGCCCTGAACCTGTGGCTCAGTGAACAAGGAATCTGATTGATGAAACCCCACGCCACGGCCATTAACCAACGCCTGATACGCGGCCAGACGCCGTCGTATGAGCGTTTGCAGGCGCGCCTGGCCGAAGACGGCAGCGAACTCGCAACTGCGCCGATTGCGGTGCATTGCGGCTGGGGCCGGTTGCTGATCGGCCACACTTTTCCCGACCCGGCAACACTGGCCCGAGAGCTGCTCAACGAGCAGCCCGGCGAGCGTGACATTGCCCTGTACGTCGCCGCACCGCAGCAGATTCTCGGCCTCGAACCGACGCAATTGTTTCTCGACCCGTCCGACACCCTGCGCCTGTGGTTCAGCGACTATCGCCAGGCCACCCGCGTGTTTCGCGGCTTTCGTATTCGTCGTGCACAAAGCGAAGCAGACTGGCAGGCAATCAATCACCTGTATCAGGCGCGCGGCATGCTGCCGATCGATCCGGCGCTGCTCACCCCGCATCATCAGGGCGGCCCGGTTTACTGGCTGGCCGAGGATGAAGACAGCGGCGCGGTGATCGGCAGCGTCATGGGCCTGAATCACCACAAGGCCTTCAACGATCCGGAAAACGGCAGCAGCCTCTGGTGCCTTGCGGTGGACCCGCAGTGCTCGCGCCCCGGTGTCGGCGAAGTGCTGGTGCGCCACTTGATCGAGCACTTCATGAGTCGCGGCTTGAGCTATCTCGATCTGTCGGTGTTGCACGACAACCGTCAGGCGAAAAACCTCTACGCCAAACTCGGTTTCCGCAACCTCTCGACCTTCGCGATCAAGCGCAAGAACGGCATCAACCAGACGCTGTTCCTGGGTCCCGGGCCGGAAGCCAATTTCAATCCCTATGCGCGGATCATCGTCGAAGAAGCCCATCGCCGTGGTATCGACGTGCAAGTGGATGACGCCGAGGCCGGACTGTTCACGCTCAGCCATGGCGGGCGCCGCGTGCGTTGCCGCGAATCGTTGAGCGATCTGACCAGCGCAATCAGCATGAGTCTGTGTCAGGACAAAAGCCTGACCCACAAAGTGTTGAAGGCTGCCGGACTGAAGCTGCCCTCGCAGCAATTGGCGGGCAACGCCGATGACAATTTAGAGTTTCTCGATGAGCATCAGCGGGTGGTGGTCAAGCCGCTCGATGGTGAACAGGGTCAAGGCGTGGCAGTGGATTTGCAGAGCATCGAGGAGGTGCAGCAGGCCATCGAAGCGGCCAAGCAATTCGATAGCCGAGTGCTGTTGGAAAGCTTCCACGAAGGTCTGGATCTGCGGATTCTGGTGATCGGTTTTGAAGTGGTGGCGGCGGCGATTCGTCGTCCGGCGGAAGTGATCGGTGATGGTCAGCATTCGATTGGTGCGCTGATCGAAGCCCAGAGCCGACGCCGGCAAGCGGCCACAGGCGGCGAGAGCAAAATCCCGCTGGATCACGAAACCCAGCGCACCTTGCATGCGGCCGGTTACGACTACAGCAGCATCTTGCCGGCGGGCGAGCATTTGTTTGTGCGGCGCACGGCGAATCTGCACACCGGTGGCACGCTGGAGGATGTCACGGCGATTCTGCATCCGACCCTGATCGATGCCGCCGTGCGGGCGGCGCGGGCGCTGGATATTCCGATGGTCGGCCTCGACCTGATGGTGCCGGCGGCAGATCAACCGGAGTACGTGTTTATCGAAGCCAACGAACGGGCCGGTCTGGCCAACCATGAACCGCAACCGACAGCCGAGCGGTTTGTCGATTTGTTGTTTCCGCACAGCAAGCCGGCAGTTTCTTGATCATGTGGTGCATCTACTGACGCCTTCGCGAGCAAGCTCGCTCCCACATTTGAAATGCGGTCCCCTGTGGGAGCGAGCCTGCTCGCGAAGGGGCCGCCTCAGGCGCTACAAATTTTTCTCCTCATCGAAACCATCGATGTGCTCAACCCATCAGGAGTTTCCATGACCACGCAAATCCCCGAACCGGATCTCAACTACCTGCAAAAAGTCCTGCTGGAAATGCTCGCCATTCCCAGCCCCACCGGGTTCACCGACACCATCGTGCGTTACGTCGCCGAGCGTCTGGAAGAACTCGGTATCCCTTTCGAAATGACCCGGCGCGGCACCATTCGCGCGACGCTCAAGGGTCGAAAAAACAGCCCCGACCGCGCCGTTTCCGCGCATCTGGACACCATTGGCGCTGCTGTCCGGGCGGTCAAAGACAACGGTCGCCTGACCCTTGCACCGGTCGGCTGCTGGTCGAGCCGTTTTGCCGAGGGCAGTCGCGTCAGCCTGTTCACCGACAACGGCGTGATTCGCGGCAGTGTGTTGCCCCTCATGGCTTCCGGGCATGCGTTCAATACCGCGGTGGACGAGATGCCGATCAGTTGGGATCACGTCGAACTGCGCCTGGACGCCTACTGCGCAACCAAGGCCGATTGCGACTCGCTGGGTATCAGCGTCGGTGATGTGGTGGCGTTTGATCCGCTGCCGGAATTCACCGAAAGCGGCCATATCAGCGCCCGTCACCTCGATGACAAGGCTGGCGTCGCCGCGTTGCTGGCGGCACTCAAAGCCATCGTCGATAGCGGTCAGGAACTGATGATCGACTGCCACCCGCTGTTCACCATCACCGAGGAAACCGGCAGCGGTGCGGCGGCGGCTTTGCCGTGGGACGTCAGCGAGTTCGTTGGCATCGACATTGCGCCGGTCGCGCCGGGGCAGCATTCCAGTGAACACGCGGTGAGTGTGGCGATGCAGGATTCCGGCGGCCCATACGACTATCACCTGTCGCGCCACCTGCTGCGTTTGGCCGGTGAAAACGAACTGCCGGTGCGCCGCGACCTTTTCCGCTACTACTTCAGCGATGCGCATTCGGCGGTGACTGCCGGCCACGACATCCGCACTGCCCTGCTCGCCTTTGGCTGCGATGCGACCCATGGTTATGAGCGCACGCACATCGACAGTCTGGCGGCGCTCAGTCGCTTGCTCGGGGCTTACAT
This sequence comes from Pseudomonas sp. LBUM1652, assembly GCF_059716105.1. Classification (NCBI taxonomy): domain Bacteria; kingdom Pseudomonadati; phylum Pseudomonadota; class Gammaproteobacteria; order Pseudomonadales; family Pseudomonadaceae; genus Pseudomonas; species Pseudomonas sp. LBUM1652. Next base: position 4,562,523 of record NZ_CP166804.1, read on the forward strand.
CCTGAGTCCGCCGGTATTTGCCAGCGACGCGGCGCCGGCCAATGCATCGCTGGACCGCTTCAGCCATCAGATCGAGCACGACACGCAGATGGAGAGCGAAACGCGAGTGCCGCCAGTGGACAGTCTGGTGGGGCAGCGTTCCGACAGTTAAATCATTGTTGGCAGAACCATCGCCTTCGCGAGCAGGCTCGCTCCTACAGGGAAACGCATTCCAAATGTGGGAGCGAGCCTGCTCGCGAAGGGGCCAGATCAGGCAACACAAAACTGGCAGGCAACCATCAATCGCCGTAGCATCCCGCCATTGATTCAGCCGAGGTGCCCATGCTCATCCCTTACGACGCTCTTGAAGTCGACACCCTCACCCGCCTCATCGAAGATTTCGTCACACGCGACGGCACCGATAACGGCGACGACACGCCGCTGGAAACCCGCGTATTGCGCGTACGCCAGGCACTGACCAAGGGCCAGGCGCTGATTGTCTTCGACCCGGAAAGCGAACAGTGCCAGTTGATGCTCAAGCACGACGTGCCCAAGCATCTGTTTGACTGAAATCCTCAGCGAACCTTTTGCGTAGCCTGTTTGCGCTGGATCCGCTCGTAGACCTCCGCACGATGCACATTGACTTTCTGTGGCGCCTCGACGCCGAAGCGCACGCTGGAACCGTTCACTGACAGAACGCGCAAGGTGATGTCATCACCGATTGAAATCAACTCACCAACGACACGGCTGAGTACAAGCATGAGATTCGTCCTTCAGGGTTAGCGAACCCTGAAGATGCGCGGCTTGCGGCGGCTCTACAATGCGTTGCGGGCAAATCAGTAATGCCCTACAGCGTCAGGCGCGCTGACCTTCAGACATTTCCCGCAAATCGTTAAACAGCCCTCGCCTCAAGCGGCGGAAAAGCGTGGGCCGAACAGAATCACGCTGGCACCGATCACGCACAACGCCACGCCGATCCAGTCCGAACCCAATGGACGAACTCGCTCGACCACGGCCAGCCAACCAATCGAAGCCACGATGTAGATCCCGCCATAAGCGGCATAGGCGCGACCGGCGTAGGCCGCTTCGACGCGCGTCAACAACAGCGCGAACAGGGTCAGACTGAGCAGCGCCGGGATCACCCACAGGGCACTTTTGCCCTGACGCAGCCACATGAAGAAAGCAAAACAACCGGCGATTTCAAACAGCGCCGCAAGGAAGAACCACAAATAATTGAGCATTGACGCGTCTCGACAGGGTGACCATTGCGGCCACCCTAACCACGCCGCACTTCAGGGGCAAGTTCAGCCGTTGCTCTGTTTGGCCTTGGCGCGCATTTTCTCGGCCATGGACGTCATTTCGTTGTAAAGCAGTTGCGGGTTCTTCTGCTTGATCGCCCAAGCCATACGGCCCTGTTCGTGGGGCAGGATCATGAACTCGCCGGCCGCCACTTGCTGGTAGATGTAGTCGGCTATGTCCGCTGCGCTGATCGGTGAACTCTCCAGCAACTTGCCGACCTGGGCTTTCATCGCCGGAGTCGGGCCACGGAAAGAATCGAGCAGATTGGTCTGGAAGAATGACGGGCACACCACATGCACGCCGACTTCCTGCTGCGCGAGTTCGATCAACAGACTCTCCGACAAGGCCACCACGCCCGCCTTGGCCACGTTGTAGTTGCTCATCGCCGGACCCTGCATCAACGCGGCCATGGAGGCGATGTTGATAATCTTGCCTTTGCTTTGTTCAAGCAATGGCAGGAACGCTTTGCAGCCCTTGACCACGCCCATCAGGTTGATCGCGATCTGCCAGTCCCAGTCTTCCAGCGACAGTTCGCTGAAGAACCCGCCAGAGGCCACGCCAGCATTGTTGACGATGATGTCGATGCCGCCGAGTTTCTCTTCGCAGGCCTGGGCGAACGCAGTGAGCTGGCTGTAATCACGCACATCGCAACGCTGAATAAACCCGTCGCCGCCCGCCTCGCGCACCATCTTCAGGGTTTCTTGCAGGCCGGGCTCGCTGACGTCGGACAAGGCCAGTTGCCAGCCTTCACGCGCCCAGCGCAGCGCGATTTCGCGACCTAAACCTGAGCCCGCGCCAGTGATCATCATGCGATTTTGCATAGCAGACAGCCTTGTTGTTCCGGGGAAGATGCGCGGAGTGTAGCGAAGGTTCGGCGCGCGCCCACGCTCCATCAAGTTGCTGAATGGAGGATCAAAAGATCGCAACCTTCGGCAGCTTCTACACTGATTTCTGTAGGCGCTGCCGAAGGCTGCGAGCTTTTGATCTTTTGCTTTAAAGGAAATAAGGACGCAATCCAAATACATTAAAAAAACATTGAATTTTCTTTCATTCGCACCGGTCGGAATTTATAAGCTGCCTGGAATTACTTAGTCTCCAGTCGCCCTTGAACACCAAGACTTCTCGAACACTTTCAACAAGGAAATAGACATGGGCACAATTCTTATCATTATCCTGATCCTGTTGCTGATCGGTGGTCTGCCAGTCTTCCCACACTCCAGAAGTTGGGGTTACGGTCCATCGGGCATTATCGGCGTGGTGTTGGTCGTGCTGCTGGTGCTATTGCTACTCGGTCGGATATAACGATTCAAGCGTAAAAAAAGAGGCCCTTTTCAGGGCCTCTTTTTTATTGCGCGCAGCTTTCTTTTACAGATCGATCAGTCCGGCTTGCCGTGGATCACACCAGCGGTGTTATCCATCAGGCTCTTGGTCGCCGTTTGCAGGAACGCCTCGAGTTTGAGTTTCAACTCGGCAGTGCGCGGTGCATTCGGAACGACCTCGGCGTGCGGATTGGCTCCCAGTTGGTACTGCCACATCTTCGGACCCATGTCCTTGTCTCTCGGCAGCACCAGAATCTGGTCGGCAGTAACGATCGCGGTGGTCTGCTCGCTGCCCGACGGCTTGATCACACCAAAACCGGTGTCGCCTTCCGGCAGGTTGAGCAGGTCACGACCCCAGCACTGATGGCGCACTTCACCACCCAGACGCCCCATGATGGTCGGCACGATGTCGATCTGCGTGCCCACGGTGTGGTCACGGGTACCGAACTTCTCCTGGATGCCCGGTGCGATCATCAGCATCGGCACGTTGAAGCGGCCCAGGTCCATTTCAGTGATCTGACGCTCGTTACCGAAACCGTGGTCGCCGACGACTACGAACAGGGTCTCTTTGAAGTACGGTTCCTTGCGGGCCTTCTCGAAGAACTGACCCAACGCCCAGTCGGCGTAACGCATGGCGGTCAAATGCTCGTTGAGCGAGCCACGATCGGTCACGCGCTCGACCGGCAATGGCGTCGGCAAGGCGTACGGCGTGTGGTTGGACAGGGTTTGCAGCAGCGCGTAGAACGGCTTGCCGTTTTCCCGCGCCTTGAGCTCCTGCAGACCACGGTCAAACATGTCCTGGTCGGACACGCCCCAGGTCGGATCGGAGAACACCGGGTTGACGAAGTCATTACGGCCAACGAAGTTGGTCATGCCCTGGTTGCTGAAGAAGCCCGACTGGTTGTCCCAAGCGAAGTCGCCGTTGTAGACGTACACATCGTCGTAATTACGGGCGCTGAGCACCTGCGGCAGGCCAGACAGCTTGTGGCTGCCTTCCGGAGTCTGCATCAGGTATTCGAAGCCCGGCAGGTTCGGGAAGCAGGCCATGGTCGCGAACATGCCCTGGTGGGTATGCGTACCGTTGGAGAAAAAACGGTCGAACAGCAGGCCTTCCTTGGACAGCTTGTCCAGGTAAGGCGTGATGTTGCCCGGAGCGCCCAAGGCGCCAACCGAGTGACCGGCCATGCTTTCCATCAGGATCACAACGACGTTCTTGATCGGCAGGGTCTTGTCGGTCGGCGGCGTGTAATCACGGCGCACGGCGGCAATATCGGCTTCGACCAGTTTTTCGTCCGGCATCACCAGCATGTCGCGTACGATTTTCTGCGCCTGCTCTTGCGGCAGCGTGGCTTTCCAGATGTTGTCGCGATCCTCGCCCATGCGGGACTTGGCGGCCTCGATCAGCGACAGCGTGGCGTTCAGGCCGAGCTGGTTGGCGAAGTTGGAATCGGTGGTGTAGACATCACCCCAGCGCATCGGCGGACCTTGGCGCAGAGTGCCACGGGCCGCGACAACGCAGATCAGCAGGCAAACCACGAACACCGCAAGGCGCGTATACCACGGCGCCACTTGGCGAGTGCTGACGCTGCCACCGCTGAATGGCCCGCGTGGACGCGTGGCACGGTCGGCGCCTTTGAACGCCAGAGTCAGGATCACCGTGCCGATGACCCAGGCCAGCAGATAGCGCACCACCGGGAAACCGTACCAGAGCATGCTCATCACGGTTTTCGGGTCTTCCTTCACGTACTGGAACACCAGGCCGTTGAGGCGCTGGTGAAACTCGCGGTAGAAGTCCATCTCCATCAGGCCGAGGAACAGCGCGATGCTCGAGGCAACGGTCAGCCACAGACGGAAGAAACCGCGCGCTGCCATGGCCCGCGCACTGAACAGTGACAGCACCAGCGGAATGCAGAGGTAGACCACCAGGCGCAGGTCGAAACGCAGGCCGTTGGCGAAGGCTTCGAGGAACGTCGAAGCCGGGGTATCGAGGATCATCTCGCGGTTGTAGACCAGCAGCGCGAGGCGCAGCACGGAAAACATCACCATCATGACCAGCGCACAAAGCAGCGTGTAGGCCAGATGCGATTTGACGGTCGGTTGCAGCAGGCGACTGGAAGATCGCTGCTGATTCAGGGCGTCCGGGTTTGCCATGTCGTTTTAGGACCCATTGGAAGTTGAAGTTGCAAAAATACAGCGGCGCCATGCCCTCTATTGGTCATTCCCGACCCTGGGGCGTGCGCGGTGCGCAAATGTTGCACGATCACCCGCGCCATTGCCATTGATTACTACCACGCCGCTGGACACTCTCATTTAATGCCGCAGCAGACAGGTACAGCATGCAAACAGCGCGGGCGAATTGTCTTGAACGCATTGTGAAAATTTCGTTCAACGCATATCTGGAAACACAATAAAGCTCCAAAACAAAACGCCCCGAATTGTTCGGGGCGTTTTACTGCAAGCGCGGCGATTACTTCTCGGCACGTTCTTTCAGAGCTTTAAGGGTGTTGAACGGGGCGTCGACGACAAACTTGTTGGCAATCATCGACGGCACACTGCCGCCTGGCTCGGTGTGCACCTGGTAGGTCACTTCGACCTGATCGCCCTTGGGCACGAACTTCCAGAAACCCTCGACCTTGACCACGCGGACAAAACCTTTCTCTTCAGGAATGTACTTCGGTACGCCTTCAAGGTTGCGAGTCAGGCTGCCATCGGCGCCCTCAACAGTGGTGATGCGCAGCACCGAATCACGCGGGGTGACTGGCCAAGGCGTGTTGAACTGGCTGTAAGTCCAGCTCTGATCGCCCTCGTGCTTGAGCAGTTTCTGGGTCTTGCACTCGTGAATCCAAGCGCAGGCACCGGAGACGTCTTCCTGCAGTGCGCGCAGTTTGGCGATGGTGGTCTTCATCAGGGCGACGCCCTGATAGGACTTGTAGTCCGAACCCGGCACCTCACTCAGGGAAACCTTGATGCCGTCCTCGTTCTTGGCGACCTTCCAGTCTTCAGCCTGAGCGGCCGAAGTCGCCAGCACGGCAGTCAAACCACACAACACAGCGATACGGTGCAGCGAACCCATAGTCTTATTCCTTATTGTTGAAGTTCCGTTCGTTTGACACATCACGCGGCCGTCATTTGCTCCCACCAGCCGATCAACCTGATCGCCTCTTCCGAACTGCTGCCACACACCTCGACATCGGCAGCGAAGCCGGAACAGACCGCCGGGCGCTCTGGACGGCCGAAAATGCTGCACAGGTTTTCGACCGAGAGTTGCACGCAACGTTCGCCGGCAGGTTTGCCATCAGGCATGCCGGGAATCGCCGAGCTGATGGAAGGGGCAATGCAGCAAGCGCCACAGCCTTCACGGCATTTCATGACGAACAAGTCCTCGCAACGGGTAATGTGTAAAAAGAGACGCGGACAGGGTAACCGCTAAAACGGCTGTTTCAAATTCCCTGAACCGGGGTTTTTACGGATAAGTGAAAATGACTGACCAGTCTCCGACAAAGCGTCTGCTTCGCGGGTCACAGATGGGTGGCTTTTACTGTTTGAATTCGAAATCCAGCGCCGCGCCTTCCACGTCCCGGCGCTCATCGTTGCGCAACTGCAGCTGCATTTCGTTGCTGAGCAAACGGCCGTTGAGCTGGAATCCGCTGTTTTTCTCGCCAAACATCTGCGGCAGGATCGCTTCACGTTTGGGCAGCGGGACAGTGCCTTCAGGTTTCAACTCCTGGACCATGTCCCTGGGCAGACTCAGGTCCAATTTGGCTGGCGGCAATTTCGACTTTGCTATTTCACTGGCGGGTTTGGACTTGGAAGCCACCGGCTTGCGTTTCTTCACCGGCGCGGCTTTCTTGGGTTGCGCTTTTTTTACCGGGACGGCTTTTTTGTTCGCCGCCGGCTTTTGCGCCGGGGTCGTCGCTGCCGGTTTATCCTGAACCGCAGCCGCCATGACCTCTGGCGCATGACTGATCATCAGCGAAAAAATCACAATCCCGGCGGCAGAAAAAATCGCTTTCATGGACCCAACGACACTAACGGCAGAGGGCCATATGCTCGCTTGTTGAGCGCCACAAGACAAGCATCACCGGCCACTCGTTCAGAATCCGCCAGCCGTTTCCTGGCACAGTTGGGTTGCCAGCAGGCCCAGCGTCATCAACGCCCTCTCCGCCTCGCGGTTCCACGGAATGCCGCAGTTCAGGCGGATACAGTGGTTGAACTGCTCGGTATTACTGAAGATCAGGCCCGGTGCGATGCTGATGCCCTGCTGCAATGCGCGGACATGCAATTCCTGAGTATTGACCCGTCCCGGCAGACTCACCCACAGGATGAAACCGCCCGTGGGCCGGGACATCTGCGTGCCTTCGGGGAAGTACTGCTGCACCGCCAGCTGGAAAGCGCTGAGGTTTTTTCGGTATTCCTGGCGGATGTACCGTAAATGCCGGTCATAACCGCCGTTTTCCAGATAAGCGGCAATCGCCATCTGCGTCACGCTGCACGCCGAATGCGTGCTGAAGGTCTGCAAGCGCTGAATTTCCTGCTGATACTTGCCGGCGATCATCCAGCCGATGCGTACACCGGGCGACAGGGTTTTGGAGAAGCTTGAGCAGTAGATGACTCGGTCAAGCCGGTCGTAAGCCTTCAGCGCTTTGGTGCGGCCCTGTTCGAACATCAATTCGCCGTAGATATCGTCTTCGACGATCTGAATATCGAAATCCGAAGCCAGGCGCAGCAGTTGTTTCTGCCGCTCTTCAGGCATGGTGCCGCCCAGCGGATTGCTCAGGCGTGTGGTCAGCACAAGCGCCTTGATCGACCACTGATTGGCGGCCAGTTGCAGTGCTTCGAGGCTCATGCCGGTGGCAGGATCGCTGGGAATCTCGATGACTTTCAGGCCCAGCAGGTCGGCCAGTTGCAACAGTCCGTAATAGGTTGGTGACTCGGCGGCGATCAGGTCGCCCGGTCGGGTCAGCACGCGCAATGACATCTGCAAGGCATCGACACAACCGTGGGTGATCACGATTTCCGAGGGATCAACCACCACGCCGGCGTCGCGCATGCGGATCGCCACTTGCCGGCGAAGCGGTTCGAAGCCGGGGCTGAACATGTAGCTGAAGGCCCGTGGACTGTGGAAGCGAGTGACTTTGGCCAGTTGCTGATGCAGCGCGCGCACTGGCAGATAGTCAACGCTCGGTACGGCGGCGCCCAACGGGAACACACCTTCGCGGCGCGACTCGACCAGAACTTGTTGGATGATGCTGCTGCGCGTGACCAGACCAGGCCGTTCGACCCGGGCTATATCCGGCGTAGGCGCCGTCAGCGCCGGGGTCTGGTGCACGTAATAACCGGACTGTGGCCGCGCGCGAATCAGGCCCTGATCTTCGAGGTTGGCGTAAGCCTGCAACACCGTTGCATGGCTGACGTTGAGCTGCGAGCTCATCTTGCGCACCGATGGCACGCGTTCTCCCGGTTGGTAGACACCACGGCGGATGTCTTCGGCCAGTTGCTGAGCAATACGTTGGTAGAGCAAGAGATTGGTCATGACGCAGCACTCGATTTCACGGGCATTTTATTCTTGTGTGAAACAATACCGGAACAGTTTAGAAGTGTACTGGGACAGTTGTCACTCTAGTCGACCATACAGTGCAGTGTCTGCCACAACTGTATTGATTTGCGAGCTATTCGACAGACGTAAAAAAGCCCGGCGCTGCATGACAGCCCGGGCTTTCCAGAGACGCAACCCTTAACGGGCGGCGCCGAGCTGGCCTTTTTCGTCGGAGAAGACAATTTCCACCCGACGGTTCTGTGCGCGTCCACGCTCGGAAGCGTTGGCATCCACCGGGTATTCGTCGCCGTAACCTTCGACCTGAATGCGTTTGTCGTCGATGCCCAGGTCCATAAGCACATCGGCTACCGACTGCGCGCGGTCGCGGGACAGCTTGAGGTTTTCCTGTTTGCCGCCAGTGCTGTCGGCGTAACCCTCGATACGCACCACGCGTTTCGGATTCAATTGCAGGAACTGCACGATCTTCAGAACGACGCGGTTGGCCGAGTTTTTCAGCTCCGCTTCACCCGTATCGAACAGCACATCGCCAAGAGTCATCACCAAACCGCGATCAGTCTGCGTGGTGGCCAGAGCGACGATCTGTTCTTCAAGCCATTTGCCCTGCTGCTGAACGCTCAACAGTTTCGATTCGCGCAGCGCCAGTTGAAGGCGCTGACGCTCCAGTTCGAGTTTGGCTGCGCGCTCTTCATTGAGCACCTTATTGGTGTGTTCGCGAGCAATTTCGCTGTATCGCTGACTCAGGTAGGCGTAATGCACCACGTCCGAACCGCTGCCCCAATAAGTGGACAGGCGATCGGCACGGGCCAGGGATTCACCGGCGCGTATCACGTCCTTCGGCGCGATACGCAGCACGTTGGAATCTTCCTTGACCTTCTGGAAGTCGGCGCTGGCCTCTTGCAGAGCGGATTCGCTGTGTTGACCGGCGCAGCCATACAGGCTGGCGCAACCGGCGAGGATCACACCACCGAGAACTTTGGACTTGAGGCTCATTGGGCATCTCCCAGTTGCTTGCGCAGACGGGTGATGCGGGTGTTGAGCACGTTCAGTTGTGCTTCGCTCTTTTGCGTCAGCACTTTGGCTTCTGCCAGACGCGCGTCGAGTTCGGCCTGTTCGGCGCGCATGCGCGCGTTTCGGTAGGACTCATCGGCCATGTTGCCCTTGGCCCGGTTGTACTTGGTTTCGGCCAGTTTCATTTCCGGCACATCATCGGCGGTCGCGCCGACGGCCTTGGCCTGGGCGATGGTTTGTTCGGTCAGGCGCATTTGTTCATTGGGTGCCGGATCGGTCGCGCAACCGGCCATGGCCAGAACGGCCATCGCCGCGAAAAGAGGTCGAATACTCACTAAGAATCCCTACTGTTTTGGGGCACTGACAGGTTGTTGCGGCTGTTGCTGCTGCGCCTTCCAGCGCTCGATGTTGCGTTGCAGCGCGGTTTCCGTCAGTCCGGACGCGGGCAATTCTGTCATCTTTTTGGCCAACTGTCCGCGCAACCACGGATCGTTGCACGCCGAGTTATGAGAAACCGCCAGATACAGCCCCGGTCGATCAATGGGTTGCTCGAAGGCCAGCAAGTCATTGGCCATGCCCAACGCCTGCGCGGCGGCCATGCCCGAGTAACGTCCGGCGAGTACATATTCCACTTCACCCAGGAGCAATTTCTGAAAGGCCTGGGTGAGGTTTGCTGTCCGGGTAAGGGTCAATTGCTGATCGGCGAAGGTGCCAAATGCCTGGGTCATTCGAGACTTTTCCGACAAGCCACCGGAATGGCCGTGCAGGTCTTTGGCTTCGGTGTAGGCCAGAGTCGAGCCTTTACGTGTCCACACCAGGTAATCGTTTTCCAGCAGCGGCGGATGGATGTAGTCGAAGTTTTCCAGCTCGTTGAGGGTCAGTGGCGCATCGGCCAGCATATCCATACGGCCACTGCGCACTTCATCGAGGGCCTGGGATCGTTTGCCCGCGTAGAGCAACTCCACCTTGATACCCAGGTCTTTGGCCACTTGCTGCAACAGATCGGCACTGGCACCGATCAATTGCTTGGGATTCTGCGGATCCTGCCACAGGTACGGCGGCGCGTCCGGGCTGCCGGTGACGACGAGGCGCTCGCACTTGCCGGCGGCCGTTGCCAACCCAGGCAATAGGGCCAATCCCAATAACAATCCGCAGCGCAGATCCATGGCAAAACGCTCCCACTCAGAACCGAGACAAAAAAAAAGCCCGACCAAAAGGTCGGGCTCTTTATAAGTGAAGCCGCTGGATTAGACCAGCTTCTCCAGCTCAGGTACGGCTTCGAACAGATCCGCCACCAGACCGTAATCGGCCACCTGGAAGATCGGGGCTTCTTCGTCCTTGTTGATCGCAACGATCACTTTGGAGTCTTTCATCCCGGCCAAGTGCTGGATCGCGCCAGAGATACCGACCGCGATGTACAGCTGTGGCGCAACGATCTTGCCGGTCTGACCGACCTGCATGTCGTTCGGTACGAAACCTGCGTCGACCGCGGCGCGCGAAGCACCGACGGCAGCGCCCAGCTTGTCTGCCAGGGCGTACAGGTGTTTGAAGTTGTCGCCGTTTTGCATGCCGCGGCCGCCGGAAACGACGATCTTGGCAGCGGTCAGTTCTGGACGATCAGACTTGGCCAGTTCTTCGCCAACGAAGCTCGAAGTCCCAGCGTTGTGCGCGGCAGCAACCGCTTCAACGGCAGCCGAACCACCTTCAGCAGCAACCGGGTCGAAACCGGTGGCACGCACGGTGATCACTTTGATTGCAGCGGTCGATTGCACGGTAGCGATGGCGTTACCGGCGTAGATCGGGCGCTTGAAAGTATCAGCGCTCTCTACCGAGATGATCTCGGAGATCTGGTCAACGTCCAGCGCAGCGGCAACGCGCGGCAGGATGTTTTTGCCGTTGGAAGTGGCGGCAGCCAGGATGTGGCTGTAGCCAGCGCCGAGTTCGGCAACCAGAGGAGCAACGTTTTCCGGCAACTGATGCGCGTAAGCGGCGTTGTCAGCGTTCAGGACTTTGCTCACGCCCGCGATTTTCGCAGCGGCTTCAGCCACGGCGCCAGCGCCTTGGCCGGCAACCAGAACGTGGATGTCACCGCCGATTTTGGCAGCGGCAGCAACAGTGTTCAGCGTGGCCGGAGCCAGCACTTTGTTGTCGTGTTCGGCGATTACCAAGATAGTCATGATTAGATTACCTTCGCTTCGTTTTTCAGTTTCTCGACCAGTTCAGCCACCGACTTGACCTTGATACCCGCGCTGCGTGCAGCCGGCGCTTCGACTTTCAGAGTCTTGTTGGTGGAGGCGGTGGAAACGCCCAAAGCATCCGGAGTCAGCACTTCGAGAGGCTTCTTCTTGGCTTTCATGATGTTTGGCAGGGACGCGTAGCGCGGCTCGTTCAAACGCAGGTCGGTGGTGACGATCGCTGGCAGTTTCAGCGAAACGGTCTGCGCGCCGCCGTCGATTTCGCGGGTCACGGCAACGCTGTCGCCGGAGACTTCGACTTTCGAGGCGAAAGTGCCCTGACCGTAGCCGCTCAGTGCAGCGAGCATCTGGCCGGTCTGGTTGTTGTCGCTGTCGATTGCCTGCTTGCCCAGAATCACGAGCTGAGGCTGTTCCTTGTCGACAACCGCTTTCAACAGTTTGGCAACGGCCAGGGACGTCAGATCTTCAGCGGATTCGACGAGGATGGCGCGGTCGGCACCCAGAGCCAGTGCGGTACGCAGCTGTTCCTGAGCAGTGGTCGGGCCGATGGAGACGACGACGATTTCAGTCGCAACGCCTTTCTCTTTCAGGCGTACGGCTTCTTCCACTGCGATTTCGCAGAACGGGTTCATCGACATCTTGACGTTGGCGAGGTCTACGCCGGAATTGTCCGCCTTGACGCGAACCTTGACGTTGTAATCCACAACGCGTTTGACAGCTACAAGAACCTTCATGGATTCCTCGTTACTCTCCGGTGAAAAGAAAGTCGCCTAGGCGAACCTGGCGGATGATGCTCATCGGGCTACAAGGGCACCTCTAAAAACGCCGGCTTGTGTATAGGGTGATTCCACGCTGCGAAGTGCGATGACCGTTCGTCAGTGGTGACCGACAAGTCATTGATCTTCACGGTGTGTAAACTGCGCGCCAGACCTGCGCTGCGCATCACCTTGTACTGCCTACGCCCTGTCTTTAGAGGTGCTCTTGAAACCGCCAGTCTGCCTACGGCGAGCGCAAAACCGCCCGTATCTTGACCGGAACGCCTATTCCGGTCAATACGGCAAAATGGTCACTCATAAGCCGCGCTTCTTTGATTTCTCTGGGCTGGAGCCAATTCAAACAAACGTTTGTATTGGACGCTCAGAGTGGTGTAGATATAATGCGCCCCCTAGAGAGAAAGGTGGGTTTTCCATTACTGCCCTTGACGTTAACGTAAAGGCAATACGGATGCGACACCAAACCTCCAAATTAGAAAAAAAACTGTTGAGCCTTGAGTAGGAGATAGCCTGTGGAACGCGAATACATGGAATTCGACGTGGTCATCGTCGGTGCCGGCCCCGCTGGCCTGTCCGCCGCCTGCCGTCTGAAGCAGAAGGCCGCCGAAGCCGGTAAGGAAATCAGCGTCTGCGTGGTCGAAAAAGGCTCCGAAGTCGGCGCACACATCCTTTCCGGTGCCGTGTTCGAACCACGCGCTCTGAACGAATTGTTCCCGGACTGGAAAGAACTCGGCGCCCCGCTGAACACGCCAGTCACCCGCGACGATATTTTCGTGCTGAAAAACGCCGAAAGCGCGCAGAAGATTCCTGACTTTTTTGTGCCCAAGACCATGCACAACGAAGGCAACTACATCATCTCCCTCGGCAACCTTTGCCGCTGGCTGGCCCAACAGGCTGAAAACCTGGGTGTGGAAATCTACCCGGGCTTCGCCGCTCAGGAGGCGCTGATCGACGAAAGCGGCATCGTGCGCGGGATCATCACCGGTGATCTGGGCGTTGATCGCGAAGGCAATCCGAAAGAAGGCCTGTACACCCCGGGCATGGAACTGCGTGGCAAATACACGCTGTTCGCCGAAGGCTGCCGTGGCCACATCGGCAAGCAACTGATCAAGCGCTTCAACCTCGACAGCGATGCCGACGCCCAGCACTACGGCATCGGCCTGAAAGAAATCTGGGAAATCGATCCGGCCAAACACCAGCCAGGCCTGGTGGTGCACACCGCCGGTTGGCCGCTGGACATCATGGGCACCGAGAACACCGGTGGCTCGTTCCTCTATCACTTGGAAAACAACCAGGTGGTGGTCGGTCTGATCGTCGATCTGTCCTACAGCAACACTTACCTGTCGCCGTTCGACGAGTTCCAGCGCCTCAAGCATCACCCGGTACTGGCTCAGTACCTGGAAGGCGGCAAGCGCGTCAGCTACGGCGCCCGCGCGATCTGCAAGGGCGGCCTGAACTCGTTGCCAAAAATGGTCTTCAAGGGCGGCGCGCTGATCGGTTGCGACCTCGGCACCCTGAACTTCGCCAAGATCAAAGGCAGCCACACCGCGATGAAGTCCGGCATGATCGCCGCTGAATCGGTGGCTGACGCGCTGTTCGCTGAAAAGGACGGCACTGAAGAGCTGACCACTTACGTCGACGCCTTCAAGAAGAGCTGGCTCTACGACGAACTGTTCGCCAGCCGCAACTTCGGCCCGGCCGTCCACAAGTTCGGCGCCATTGTCGGTGGCGGCTTCAACTGGCTGGATCAGAACATCTTCGGCGGCAAACTGCCGTTCACCCTGCACGACACCAAGCCGGACTACGCCTGCCTCAAGCTCGCGGCCGACTGCAAGAAGATCGACTACCCGAAACCCGACGGCAAGCTCAGCTTCGACAAACTCAGCTCGGTGTTCATCTCCGGTACCAACCACGAAGAAGAACAGCCATGCCACTTGAAGCTGACCGACCCGAGCATCCCGATCAGCAAAAACCTGCCGCTGTACGACGAACCGGCGCAGCGCTACTGCCCGGCCGGCGTATACGAAGTCATCACCAAGGAAGACGGCGAGAAACGCTTCCAGATCAACGCCCAGAACTGCGTGCACTGCAAGACCTGTGACATCAAGGACCCTTCGCAGAACATCACCTGGGTAACGCCGGAAGGCGCCGGCGGCCCGACCTATCCAAATATGTAAGCCGAACCGCTGAACATCAAGGCTCCCGAAACGGGGGCCTTTTTGTTGCCCAAAATTTTTGTCTCACCAAAAACAACTGTAGGAGTGAGCCTGCTCGCGATAGGGTAAACCAGTCGACATCATGTTATCTGGTACGCCGCTATCGCGAGCAGGCTCACTCCTACAGGGGATTGTGTAAATCCTCAGGCCGCGCGCTCCTCTCCAGGGCTACGCTCAAAGTAACGCTTATATTCACGGCTGAACTGCGAAGTACTCTGATACCCGACCCGATGCGCCACCTGCGCCACACCCAGGCCCTCCGCCACCAGCAGCGTTTGCGCCTTAAGCAAGCGCAGGCGCTTCAGATACTGCACCGGCGACAACAACGTGCTGCGCTTGAAATGTTCATGAAACGTCGAAACGCTCATGTTCGCGCAACTGGCCAGGGTCTCGACGTTCAACGGCTCGGTGTAGTGCGCGTGCAAATGACTGATCGATGCCGCGACCCGGGCAAACTGCCCCTGCTGCTCGACCAACGCCCGCAACACATCAGCCTGCGGACCGCGCAGGGCGACGAAGAGCAATTCGCGAATCCGCGCCGGCCCGAGAATCTGGCATTCCAGCGGATCGTGCAGACATTGCAGCAGCCGCTCGACGCAACCTCGCATGGCATCGTCAAGCACCACCGAGGTCATCGACTCAGGTGTCTGCGCTGGAATATGCCGCCCCGGCGCCAGCCCCATCGCCAATACCAATTCACCCAGCAAGACACGGTCGATCGCCACCGAAATCCCCAGTAACGGCGCATCCGGCAAGGCAAAGGTTTCGCATTCGAAAGGCACCGGCAGCGCCTGAATCAGATAGTGCCCGGCGCCATACTCCATGGTGCGCGGCCCGAGAAACGCCAGTTTGCTGCCCTGGGCGATGATCATCAGGCTCGGCTCATAAATGTGCGGGCCACGGGCAACGTCACAACTGGCGCGCAACACCTGCACACCCGGCAGCCCGGTCTGGGAATAACCGTCGCGCAGCGCCAGCGGTTCGATCAACGAAACCAGCGTGGCGTTGGCATCAAGGTGACGGGTCAATTGCATCGACATGTTCTTCACAAAAATCACGGAAAAAGGGATGAAAGCATCATCGCAGATCCTTTTGCCAATGCGACCGATCAAAGCCGCATGCCGGAGGATTAGGCATGAGACCCGGAGGAATCGTCATGGCCGGACAGGCGGACGGCGCCCAAAATGCGCCGCCTCACTTGTTACTGCTTTTGCGAGGTTTCACATGTATACCGCCATCGGCTATGCCGCCCAATCGGCCACCACGCCCCTCGCCCCGATGAAATTCGAACGCCGCAGCCCTCGGGCCGACGACGTGGCGATCGAGATCCTGTATTGCGGCGTCTGCCACTCCGACATTCACCAGGCGCGCAACGAATGGGGCATCGCTGTTTACCCATTGATGCCCGGCCACGAGATCGTCGGAAAAGTCACCGCCATCGGTGCGAATGTCACTAAACACAAAGTAGGCGATCTGGTCGGCGTTGGCTGCATGGTCGACTCCTGCCGCTCCTGCGAAGCCTGCCAAGCGAACCTTGAGCAATACTGCCTCGAAGGTCCGACCATGACTTACGCGACCCCGGACCGGGTCGACGGCAGCAACACCATGGGCGGCTACTCAGACAGCATCGTCGTCAGCGAGCACTTTGTTGTACGCATTCCGGAGCGTCTGGCGTTGGCCAGCGCCGCGCCGATCCTCTGCGCCGGCATCACCACTTATTCGCCGCTCAAGCACTACGGCGTGAAGGCTGGCGACAAGGTCGGGATTCTCGGCATGGGCGGCCTCGGCCATATGGGCATCAAGTTCGCCAAGGCGATGGGCGCCGAAGTGACGCTGTTCACCCGTTCGGCAAGCAAAGCTGAAGAAGGCCGTCGTCAGGGCGCCGATCATGTGATCGTGTCCACCGATGCCGAGCAGATGAAAGCTGCGGCGGGTTACTTCGACTTCCTGCTCGACACCATTCCGGTGCAGCACGACCTGAACCCGTACCTCGACACCCTGCGTTTCGACGGTGTGCACATTCTGGTCGGTCTGATCGAGCCGGTTGATCCACCGGTACACGCCGGCAAACTGGTGATGAGTCGCCGCGTGCTGGCCGGTTCGCTGATCGGTGGCGTCGCCGAAACTCAGGAAGTGCTGGATTTCTGCGCCGAGCACAACATCACCTGCGACATTGAAATGCTCGACATCCGCGAGATCAATGAGGCGTACGCCCGCATGATTGCCGGTGACGTGAAATACCGCTTCGTGATCGACATGGCGACCCTGAAAGTCTGATCCTTCAGACCTTCAATCCCAGCTCCGCCGATAGCCGGGCTGTGACCCCTTTGATCAGGGGAATCAGCTCGGCCATCTTCTCCAGCGGCATGTACGGCACAGTGCTGGCGATACTGATCGCCGCCACAATGCGCTTGCTCGCATCACGGATCGGCGCCGCCACACAACGGATCGACGGTTCGTTGTCTTCCAGATCGAACGCGTAGCCACCGACCACATACTCGGTCATCCGTTGTTCAACCTGTTCCCACGACTGCTGTGGGTGCTGCGGCCAGAACTGACTTTTCCCACCCGCCGGAAGACTGATGTCATACAGACGTTGCCAATCCTGCGGCGTGTCGTCGAGCATCAACGCCTTGCCGATCCCGGTGCGCGCCAGAGGCATGCGATGGCCAACCCGCGAACGCATCTCCGGGCCGTTGCGCCCTGGATTCTTCAACAGATACAGCACTTCGTCGCCTTCACGAATCCCTAGGTGAACCGTGTCACCGGTCAGTGCCGACAACTCATCCAGATACGGCCCGGCCAACGTCACCAGCGGCAACTCTTCGCGTGCCTGGAAACCCAGCTCGATCAGCTTCGGCCCCAACAGATAACCGATTTGCGGCACCACGCGCAGGTAGCGCTCATCCACCAGACAGCTGGCCAGACGATGGGTGGTGCTGCGCGTGGTGCCGATCAGCCGGGCGATCTCCTTGAGATCCCGCGCGCCACTGGCCACGGCCTGCACCACACCCAGTCCGCGTAGCAGCGTCTGAGTGCCGGTGGGCGCGGCGTCCTTGGTTTTTTCCGGGGCGTCTTCCTGCATATCCAGCCTTTACCGTTGAGCGAGGGAACGGGCGGCATTATGGTCGCCCGACGCTGAGCACTACAACTCGATACGTTCGACCTTGCCCACGAGCAGCACGTAGGACAAAGCGCCGATCAATGCGAGAACCGCGATATAGGTGATCGCCGGGGCAAAGGAATCACCGCTGGCGAGGAAACCGATCACGATCGGCGTGGCAATCGCCGACAGGTTACCGATGAAATTAAACACCCCACCGGTCAAGCCGAGCAGGCGTGCCGGTGCCAGTGTCGACACCAGCGACCAGGTGATCGACGCCAACCCATTACCGAAAAACGCCAGCGCCAGAAACGCAATCACCAGCGGCGTCGACTCAACGAAGTTGGCGCCAATGATCGAGGTGGAAATCAGCAGCCCGCCAATGATCGGCAACTTGCGCGCGAAACCGACGGTGTAACCACGACGGATCAAAAAGTCGGAAAAGAACCCCGAACACAACACGCCAACGAACGCTGCGAGAAACGGCAGCGACGCCAACAGGCCGGATTTGATGAAGTCCATGCCGCGATATTTCACGAGGTAGGTCGGGAACCACGTCAGGAAAAACCACAGCGTCGAGTTCAGGCAGAACTGGCCGAGGTAGATGCCCCACAACTTGCGTTTAGTGAGAACGATGCCGAGATCGGTCCAACTGAATTTGGCTTTGACCTTGGCGCTCTCGGCCTGAATATCCACCAACCCGCCGCCCTCGCGGATCAGGTCGATTTCTGCATCGTTGACACCTTTGAAATCACGCGGCTCGCGATACACCGCGTACCAGATCGCCGCCCAGACAATGCCCACCGCGCCGGTTGCAATAAATACCATGTGCCAGCCGAATTCGTGTTGCAGCCAGGCTAGCACCGGGGTGAGGAACGCCAACCCAACGAACTGCCCGGACGTATAGAAACCAATCGCCGTGGCGCGCTCGCGCTCGGGGAACCAGGTCGTGACCACGCGGCTGTTGATCGGATAGGCCGGCGCTTCCAGCGCACCGACCGCCATGCGCAACACGAACAGTGCAATGAAACTGGCAGCGAAACCAAGCATCACCGTGGCCAGCGACCACAGCAATAGCGCAACGCTATACAGAATGCGCGGCGGTACCCGATCCACCAGCCAGCCGCCGGGGATCTGCATGGCGGCGTAAGTCCAGCCGAACGCCGAGAAAATCAGGCCGACATGAATTGGATCGATGCCCAGCTCACTGGTCAGCGCCGGTGCGGCAATCGACAGGTTACTGCGGTCGAGGTAGTTGATAACCACGGTGATAAACAGCAACACCATGATGAAAAACCGCTTACGGCTAGGCGTGACTAAAGACGCCTGCCCGGTGAGGGTTTGCGGTTGCATGGGGAGTGCCTCTTTTTATGTTTATTGAGGTCAGAAGATCGCTCCCACGCTCTGCGTGGGAATGCAGCACGGGACGCTCCGCGTCCCAACAGCGGACGCAAAGCATCCAATGAGGCGTTCCCACGCAGAGCGCGGGAACGATCAGCACCGCCAGCGGTGGGTCAGGGATGACTCACCACTCGGCAAAGCTGCCATCGGCATGGCGCCAGATCGGGTTGCGCCAGCGGTGACCGACGGCCGCACGCTCGATCACGTATTCCTCGTTGATCTCGATGCCCAACCCCGGCCCGTTCGGAATCTTCACGAAGCCCTTGTCGTAATCGAACACTCGCGGATCCTTCACGTAGTCGAGCAAGTCGTTGCTCTCGTTGTAATGGATACCCAGGCTCTGCTCCTGGATAAACGCGTTGTAACAAACCGCGTCGAGTTGCAAACACGCTGCCAGCGCAATCGGCCCCAGCGGGCAATGCAGCGCCAGCGCCACGTCGTAGGCTTCGGCCATGTTGGCGATCTTGCGGGTTTCGGTGATGCCGCCGGCATGCGACGCATCCGGCTGAATGATGTCGACGTAACCTTCACTCAACACCCGTTTAAAGTCCCAGCGCGAGAACAACCGCTCACCGAGAGCAATCGGCGTGCTGGTCAACGGCGCCAGTTCTTTCAGTGCTTCGTAGTTTTCGCTAAGCACTGGCTCTTCGATAAACATCAGTTTGTACGGGTCGAGTTCCTTCATCAGCACCTTGGCCATCGGCTTGTGTACCCGGCCATGGAAGTCGACGCCAATGCCGACGTTCGGCCCGACCGCATCACGCACGGCGGCCACGTTAGCCAAGGCGAGGTCGACTTTTTCGAAAGTATCGAGGAACTGCAGCTCTTCGGTGCCGTTCATCTTCACCGCGGTAAAACCACGGCTCACCGCTTCTTTCGCCGCGCGTGCGGTGTCGGCCGGACGGTCGCCGCCGATCCACGAATACACACGGATCTTGTCGCGCACCTGACCGCCCAGCAGATCGCTGACCGAAACGCCGAGCGCCTTGCCCTTGATGTCCCACAACGCCTGGTCGATACCGGCCAGTGCGCTCATGTGAATCGCGCCGCCGCGATAGAAACCGCCGCGGTACAATACCGTCCAGATATCTTCGATGTTGCGTGGGTCTTTGCCGATCAGGTAGTCGGACAATTCTTCAACGGCAGCGGCAACCGTGTGCGCGCGACCCTCGACGACAGGCTCGCCCCAACCGGTCACGCCCTCATCGGTTTCAACCTTGAGGAAGCACCAGCGCGGCGGGACGATGAAGGTGGTGAGTTTGGTGATTTTCATCTCTGCTCTCTTTTTGTAAATGCAGCTCTTATAGATGCAGCGCACGCAGCGCCAAAAGTTCTTAGCGAAGGGCTTTCCAGGCAGCGACGTAGGCCTTGGCATTGACCGCAACCTGCTGCGGCGTCATCCCCGGTTTAAACAGGCCGGAACCGAGTCCGAAGCCTTTCACACCCGCGTCAATAAACGCCTGCATGTTGTCCGGCGTGATCCCGCCGACCGGCGCCAGCACCGTTCCAGAAGGCAACACCGCCAGCCAGGCTTTGACGACTGCCGGGCCCATCTGCTCGGCCGGGAACAGCTTGAGAATGTCCGCGCCCTCCTCCAGCGCCGCGAACGCTTCAGTCGGTGTGGCCACGCCTGGCGAGAGGAACAAACCCGCCGCTTTTGCTGCACGCAAGACCTTGGCATCGCTGTGCGGCATGACGATCACCTGGCCGCCAGCCTCTTTCACTTGCTCGACCTGCTCCGGGGTCAACACCGTGCCGGCGCCGATCAGGCAATCGGCGGGCAACGTCGTGCGCAGGATGCGGATACTTTCGTACGGCGAAGGGGAATTGAGCGGTACTTCGATGACGCGAAATCCGGCGGCATACAGGACTTCTCCGACAGCGGCAGCTTCCTGCGGATGCAGGCCGCGCAGGATCGCGATCAGACCGTTTTGTGCCAATGCTTGCTTGAGCATGTCAGGCCTCCAGTCAGGGTTAACGGGATGAGGAATCGATCAGTCCGGCGGCCAGCGCCAGTTGCCATAAGCCACGCTCGGTGGCCTGCTCGGCCAGCGTCACCTTGGCGAACCCGCAGGCATCGAGGGCACGGCTATAGCGCGCGCAGAGTTGCGCGTTGCCGATAAGGACGATCGAAGGAAGATGCACGCTGTTGCGTCGATGCCGCTGAACCGTGGCGAGTGCCGCCAGTTCATGGCCAATCATCAGGCCGGACAGGTAATCCGCTTGCGCCGTCGGGCTGAGTTCACCGGTCAGGCCCAGCGTTCGCGCACTGAATAAAGTCGAGAGCACGCCGAGCTCACCGTCCGCCGACAGCGCAACCTGCACGCCCCGGTCAAACGCCTGACCATCGAACGTCGCGCCTTGCTGTTGAGTACGGCCGAGGATGCTGTGATCACTGAGCACGGCGAACACTTCGCCGGTCATGAAGGTGTCGAAATGCGTGATGCGGCCATCGACCACTTCCACCCATTTCGAATGACTGCCCGGCAGGCCGATCAACACTTCGTTGCCCGCCTCCACCGGAAGATTCTGCAGAACACCGAGGACTTGAGTCTCTTCGCCACGCATCACATTCGGCAGTCGCGAACGCTGAATCACGCCCGGCACGATATGCACCCGCGTGCCGCGAAGACTGACAACTGTTTGTAGGGAGTTTCCGAGATTGGCGACGTTCGCCGGCGTTTCGCAGTAGGCCGCTTCACGCCAGCCCTGCGCGCTGCCGACCATGCCGCAGGCGATCACCGGCAGATCCGGCTGTGCATCGAGCCAGTCGCCACAAGCCTCGTCAAAGGCCAGTTCAAAACCGTCGGCACATTCGCGACCGTTGATGACTCGCGGGGTCTTCGGCAACTGCATGATCCCGGACGACAGCGAACGCTGCTCCAGCACCACACCGCCCGCCGCGAGTTTGTAAGCACGTAATGAGGTCGTCCCCCAATCGAGCGCGATCAATTGCGCCAGCATCGCTTCACCTGTTTTGTTTTTGGCAGTGAGTGCGACGGACTATAGACCTCTCAAACAGTAAATCTCAATATGTAATTTTACATCCCATATTTTGGGATGAAATCAGTTCATTTTGTCCACCGCTGAACGACGTCCAGATTCTTGTTAATCAGGACCCTCACCGTTTCGTGCTCGCTGGAACCCACCTCATGTGTGTGGCCTTTGTCGTCAGTTATTCCGGGCTCCTGGCGTCCGTCACCGCGGATGATGGATTACTCGGACGCGGGGGATACCGTTTCACCTTTGACTGAGTCGTCCACCAAGGCAGACAGAATGTCTGCAACAGGAATAAACATCGATTGCGTGTAGTAAGCCTTATAACCTGTGGCCGTGATGACCACCTTGCATGGAATACTTTGCTTACCTACCAATAGTTTTTCCAACTCCTCCCGACTCAAATACGTCGACGATCTTTTCTTTTCTGCCACGTTCTTGACGGCAATCCTTGCCGTGTAAGCAAATCCTGCTTGCCTCAAAGGTTCTTTGTTTTCTTCGATTAACCCCATCGCGGCTTTTGAAATCGTGTGTTCAACAGAGAAATCCGTATCCTCGCCTAACGCACAGATGAAAACCTGGTCATAGCTGTTCGCTTTCTTTTCTCGCCTGAAAAGCTCCAGCAATTCCATATCCGAATAAAAATTCACATCAAAAAAAATGTTTTCCGAACGAGATTGAATCGATTCGAATTCCAACTTCGCCGACCTTATGTCATGGGACTTTGCGCAGGACACGCACAGCAGCGACGCCACGATCAGCAGTGCAAATCTCATGCTCCTTCTCCCAAATAACCAGCGATAGAGTCCGCAGATAAGTCCAAAGCAGATTGCCCGCACTCCAACCGGGTTTCATACAGAACTCTCGCCGAATAGTGGTTGAACCTGACAATCCCCATGACATCCGGACCTGACTCGATATCCCACTTACCCCCCATCCAGGCAACGACGTCGGTCCGATCCATCTCAACAGGCTCGGCTCGAACATTGATCCATTTTTCAGCCTTGGGTGTTGGCTCCGACCAATAAATATCCGAGATCAATGCAACCATCACTCCTTCACCAACGGGGTCCAACGTAACGAGCATTTTAACGATGTAACCTTTGTCGGTCAGAATCTGAGACAAATGCGCGCCGTTCCATCCACCCAGGCTGTGACCAACGATGTACACGTGCGCGGACTTGTGAGGAAGCTTGGAAAACACAAATTCCTCAAGATCGGAATCCCCTTTGACGTCGTTGTAGCCCATGTAATGCCGTTGGAATTTATCGCCGTATTTCGGCCCCAGTCGCCCCTCCAACGCCTCCATGGCCCTTAAGGTGTAGTTACTCGGACCATCGCCATAGTAACTTTCCGAATCACCTGCCCCACCGATGAAAAACGCTACGACTTCTCTCGCAAGCGTCACAGGTTTGGCGGTCTGGTCTTCTTTGGTTGTGAGTTCGTGGCTGGCTACCAGTCTCCCGATGCATCCTTGAACGGCTCCGGCTTGGGCTCCCATCGGTGTTACTCCACGAACAGTTTGATTGTTTCTTTGAGATGCGAGCTAACAGTGTGGGTGTGCCCCGCTGCGTCGGTGACGCCTCGCTCCAGCGTTCCATCCGCCCGCTCGATGACATACGCGATATAGGAAAGCGGTTCGCCGCTGGTTTCATCAACGATCTGCATCCGATCATTAAAATGCACCGGCATCGGCAACAACCCACTAAACGCCGCGCCTCCGCCGCTCTGGCCAATAATCACAGTCCCCGAACCGCCGACCACGACATTGCCATGCCCGCCGGTGCTATCCAGTGTGGCGGCGTTCAGGCCGTTGATGAACACAGTGCCGGAGACAGCGCCAGTAATCGGACTGCCACATGCTGACTTGTCGGTCATGCGCGCAGCGGCGAGGCCGTCGAAGAAGACGTTCGGCGAGCCGGAGACGATCGGGTTGGTGCCATGGCCAGGCAGTGGGCAGGCGGTCGGGTCGGTGACGCGTGCGGCGGGTTTACCACTCAATTCAAAGCTCCTTGCTTCAGAGGTTCCGGGTGCGGCTGATGGATATCGATGTCGGTCGCGGCGAAGCGCCAGCGGTTGTCGACGGGGTCGAACAGGGCGTGGCAATGCTCACGGCTGTCTGGGGATGCAGCGGTTGGCAGATGTCGCCAGGCTTCATCGACGTACCACGCCAGCTCGGCAGGCGTGGCGTCATCGAGTTCGTTGAGCCAAGCGTTGTAATTGTGCAGGTGAATCAGGTCGTAGGTTGATTGCAGCAACTCGGCCATTTGCGCGCCGAGGTCCAGATGATGTTCGGCAGTCCACTGGCCAATCTCGGAGTAGACGTACCACCCCATCGGCATCAGCGCGCCGTCCTTGAGCAACGAATGACCGGCCGGGGCGACGAAGCCGCAGCAAATGTGCAGCGTCAGCCAGCCTTGTTGGACGTCGACAAACACTGTGGGATCAAAGCTGCGCAGGGGGATCACGCGATAAGCATCGAGCCCTTCGCTGCGCGCCATCAACTCGGCGTCGAGCCGAGACACAAACGCACGGATGGCTTTGCCGCCCGTGCGACTGACGACGCAGAGGATGTCTACCGGTTGACGCTGGGGGTTGTCGCTGGAGCCCGAGTTTTTCACCAGGCCATACAAACGCATTGACGCCCGTAATCCGCTCATCGCCGGTCACTCATTGACGCAGCGAAGGCTCCACGGGCGTGGAGAAATTTTGCCAGAGGCATTGCAGGTGTCGTCCGTGAGCGCGCAAAAATGGCGCGTAGAATGCCGGACTAGAGGGCTGGCGACAATCGAATTAGCACTAGATCGCCATCATTGTTGTTCAGCCCTCGGCGAACTCGCGCAACACCTTGCCATCCATGCGATACCTCACCCATTCTTCCTGCGGCTGGGCACCGAGGGATTTGTAGAAGTCGATGGCCGGCGTGTTCCATTCCAGGACACTCCACTCGAAGCGTCCGCAGTCGTTGTCGCAGGCGATTTTTGCCAGATGGCGCAGCAGGGTTTTGCCGGCGCCGCCGCCACGTTGCTCGGGGGTGATGTAGAGGTCTTCGAGGTACAGGCAGTTGCTGCCGAGCCAGGTGGAGTAGCTGAAGAAGAACACGGCGAAACCAATGGGCAGGCCGTCGCGCAGGCAGATCAGGCCATGGGCGGTGGCGCCTTCGCCGAACAGGCTGCGCTCGATGTCGGTAACGCTGGCGATAACTTCGTGGCGGGCTTTTTCGAAATCTGCCAGTTCGGTGATGAACGCGAGGATTTGCGGAGCATCGCTGGGGGTCGCCGGGCGGATCTCGATCGTCATGGACGGGCCTTGTTGGAAAATGGAAAGCGCCATACTAAGGCGCCATTGCTTTTGTGGCGAGAGAGCTTGCTCCCTCGCCACAGACACCCACCTCAACTGAAAGAGTGTTTATGTCTGCCAGCGCTTTTACTCCACTGATGACTCTTGCGGAAGATCTGCTACCCCACGCGCTCGAACCCTCAGACGACGGTGCTCACGACCTCGCCCACCTGCAACGGGTCTGGCACAACGTGCGTACGTTGCAGGCCGAGGAAGGCGGGGATCTTGAAGTATTGCTGGCGGCTGTGCTGTTGCACGATTGCGTCGCCGTTGAAAAGAACTCGCCGTTGCGCTCGCAAGCCTCGCGCCTGGCAGCGGAAAAAGCCTGCGCAGTGTTGGCCGACCTGAAGTGGCCCGAAGCCAAAATCAACACCGTCGCCCACGCCATCGAAGCCCACAGCTTTTCCGCCAACATCACGCCAATCACCCTCGAAGCAAAAATCGTCCAGGATGCCGACCGTCTCGATTCCCTCGGTATGCTCGGCGTCGCCCGCACCTTCTACGTGGCCGGGCGCATGGGATCGGCGTTGTACGACCCACAGGATCCGGAGGCGAGACATCGCGATTACAACGACACACGGTTCTGCCTCGATCACTTCCAGACCAAACTGCTGCACCTCGCCGACGGTTTCCAGACCGCCGCCGGCCAGCGCCTGGCGCAGATTCGTCATCAACGCCTGAAAGGCTTCATGGAGCAGTTCAAGGAAGAGATTGGTATCGCCTGAACGCATTACTCCGGCCCGCAACGATCCTGACTTCACCAAGCTCAGACCTAAGCCTGGCGCCGGGCGTGTTAGATAGATGACGCTCAATGCTCCGGTCAAGGAACGCGTCAATGTCTCAAGCCACACCCAAGGTGTCGGGCAAGCTGTTCGGCCTGTTCTGCCTCGCCAGTTACCTGCTGTCATTGTCCTACGGTTCGACGTTTCTGCTGTCGCTGTTGATCGGCTCGCGCGGCGGCAATGAACACGATGCCGGCAGCGTGATTTCTGCGGCGATGTTCAGCACGTTTGCGGCAGTGCTGGTGTCCGGGCACCTGTCGGATCTGCTTGGCGCGGCGCGTTCGATTGCGTTGTTCGGTCTACTGCTGGTGGCGGCCAGTCTGGGCTTTGCAATGACGCCCGGGTTCGGTCATCTGTTGCTGTTTTTCGGTTTGTTGCTGGGGTTGGGCTGGGGGGTGTTTTACACCTTGGGGCCGATCATTGTCGCCAGTCTGGTGACCCCGGCGCAGCGGGCGAAATATTTTGCCTTGCTGTCGGGGAGCATGATGACCGGGATCGGCAGCGGGCCGTTGCTCGGAAGGGTGGCCAATGCGCTGGGCTTGCCGGTGACGTCGGCGTTCTATCTGGCGGCACTGGCGAGCCTGATCGGCGTGTTGTTGTTCTGGCTGCTCGGTGCTCGCTTGCAAAGCCCCCAAACCATGTCCTCCGCCAGAATCACTTGGCGAGCGACCACTCAAGTACTCGGTTCCCGCGCGCTGTTTCCGATCATCATGGTCGGTCTCGGCGGTTGCGTGTTCGGTGGTCTGTCGAGCTTCCAGACCACTTATGCCGCTACCCGCTCGCTGGATTATTCGCTGTTCTTTCTCGGCTTCATGAGCGCGGCAATCAGCAGCCGGATGCTGATCGCCGGCTTCGTGGTCAAGCGTGATCCACTGCGTGCGTCGTGTCTGCTGTCGGGGCTGATGCTCGGCTCGATTGTGCTGTTTGCGTTCGGCGTACACAGCGGTTTCGCTTATCTGCTGGCGGCGGTGATGCTGGGTGTCGGTTACGGACTTACTTATTCGGTGATCAACGGACTGGCCGCCAACGAAGCACCGAATGGCACGACTTCGCAGGCGTTGCTGCTGTTCAGTCTTTCCTATTTTGTTGGCGTTTTTGGCTTTCCATTATTGGCCGGGAAAATCATCGTTGAACACGGCATGGCGACGCTGCTACTCACGGTGTTGGCGGTCGCGCTGCTGAACTGGTTGATCACCCTCGGCCGATTACTCTGGCGCCGGATCAATGTCAAAACCGCACAAGCGATGTAGACCGTTCGTCGATCATCAGGCACCAATCCAAAACCAGGGCAGACCAACACAAGGTAAGGATTCCAATCACTGGAGAAGCCCTATGATTCCGTCAAGGTTGACCGCTCTTGTCTTCACCGCCCTGCTCTGCCCCGCAGCCTTCGCTGCAACCGCGGCAGGTACCGGCCCTACCGATCCGACCCCTCCGCGAGCCCCCGCCATCAACAGTGCCCCCGGCATGAATACCGATGGCTCGGGTGTTCCGTTGATCAACCAGCCCCCAGCCACCGGCACCGATCCTCGCACGCAAGGCAGTGATCCCGGTCGCCAGGGCGGCATGAACACCCCGGATTCCCCTGCAACGCCAGACAACGCCGGCCCCGGCGTCGGCTCGAAAACCACCACCGGTGGCTCGGGTTCCGAAGGGTCCGGTCAGCAGTAGTTCGCCGACGCGAGCGTCCTATTCACATCCATGAAGAGGTAACCATGAACGTCGATAAAAACCTGGAAAAAGAAGTCCTCACCCGCCTGCTGCACGCTCACCCGAGCGGACTGGGCAAGGAGGTGCTGGACAATTACCGGGGCGAGAAAGTCGTGGCCAGCGCCCTCGCCGCTTTGCAGGAACGTGGACTGATTCACCATGGTCATGTGACCTGCAACGAGGCCGGCGAACATTCGTTGCACCTGCCGATCAAGCTCAGTGCCGCCGGCGTTGAAGCGGCGCGCAAACTCGATAGCTGACACCGTCTGACCCTGTAGGAGCTGCCGCAGGCTGCTCCTACAGGGGCCTGTGATTGGCAAAGATGCAATGTGGGAGCTACCTAGCGATAGCTATGGATCAGTCACCGCAGGATTCGCGGATTAACGCATCAACCTCAGCACTCCCCGGCGAAGTAGCCGGCCCCCACCGCGTCACCGCCAGTGCCGCCGCCGCATTCGCCCGCCGCGCCGCTTCATGGGCTGACAACCCCTGCGCCAACCCCGCGACAAATACTCCCGCATGGGCATCACCGGCACCGTTGCTGTCCACCGCTTTCACGGCAAACCCCGGCACATGCCGACGCTCGCCACGCTGGTGAATCCAGCAACCCTGCGGCCCGTCGCGCACCACCATCAGCACATCCTTTGGCAGATGCTCGGCCAGACGATCCAGCGCCACGCCAATGTCTTCAGCCCCGGTAAACCGCAACGCCTCGACACTGTTGCTGGTCCACACATCGATGCGCGGCAGCAATGCCTGCATCAACGGTGAATCCGGCGACTCCACCAGCGGTCCCGGATCGAACACCACGTTGATCGTGGCCGGCAACGCCAGCGTCCAGTCGAGCAACGGCTGAGCCTTGCCTTCATGCAACAGGCTGTAACCGCTGACGTAAACATAGTCCCCGGCTTCGGCGGGGACGCTGTTCAAATCCTCGACCGTCACCTCACCTTCAGCGCCGATGTAGGAAATGAAACTGCGCTCGGCCGACGCATCGGTCAACGCCACACACAAACCAGTGTCGCGTTGTGCCGCCGTGCTGATGCCAATGTGAATGCCTTCAGCGTCCATCGCCTGGCGCGCCAGATCACCGAAACGCCCCGTGCCATGGCGACCGAGATAAACCACCGGCAGGCCATTACGCACTGCCGCAGCCATTACGTTGAAGCCGCCGCCGGCCTCGAAACCGGCGGACTGCGCCAGCACGTCGCCGCCGATTTGTGGCAGTTTATCCACGGCCATGACCAGGTCGATGATGACCTGGCCGGTGTGCAACATCTTAGGCATGAGCATTCTCGGTTTGCGCGGCACGGCGATCTTTCGCCCCGCCCAGTACAAAGTAAATGCCACCGGCGACCACGAACGTCACGATCCAGCCGAGGCCGTTGTGGCCCAGCCACGAGTCGGACAGGAAGCCTTTGAACCAGACATTTTCCGCGGTGGTGCCGATGGTGGTGAAGCTGAAACCGAGCACGATAGCAATCGCCCACGCGCCGAACGCACGCCACTCGACGCCGCCGCGATACCAGTAAGCGCTGCTCGGGCTGACGTCGAGCAAGTCTGTCGGGCTGTAGTAGTGACGGTGAATCAAGTCGACCACGAAGATCCCGACCCATGCCGTGATCGGCACCGCCAGCAAGGAAATGAAAGTGATAAACGGGCCGTAAAAGCTGTCGGCGATCAACATGAAGTAGATCGAACCGGCAAAGATCGCAACGATATCGACCACCACCGCGTAGACGCGTTTGACCTTCAGGCCGAGGGTCAGCGTGGTCAAACCGGCGGAGTACACCGACAGGTTGTTCGACAGCAGCAGACCACCGAACGCGGTAATCAGGTATGGCACGGCCATCCAGGTCGGCAGCATGTCGCGGATCGCCACGATCGGGTCAGTCGCCGACGCGAGGTCGTTGTTGCCCACCGAGAGCAGGCCGCCGAGGGTGATCAGCAGCACCAGCGGAATGCCGGCGCCGAACGCCGCCGAGGCCACCAGACGCGCGGCTTTGACGCTGCGATGTTGATAGCGCGACATGTCGGCGCCCGCGTTGGCCCAGCCGATACCGGTGCCGGCGGCCATGGTGCCGATGCCGATGATCATTGCGCTCATCGGCGCAGGTGTAGCGTTGAACACCGCGCTCCAGTCGATGGTCGCGCAGAGGAAGCCGCCGACCAGAATGTTCAACGCGCCGAACACGTAGGTCGCCCACTTCTGGATTACCAGCAACGTGGCATGGCCGAGGCCAGAGACTGACAGGGTCAGCAGGACGAAAATCGCGATGAAGATCAGCGTCAGCACCGGCGCACTTTTCGCTTCAACCGGCGAGCCGAACAGGATCGAGCACAGCGACAACAAGACGAACGCGGCGGTGGTGGTGTTGACGGTTTCCCAGCCCAGCCGCGACATCAGCGAGACCAGCGTCGGGCCGATGTTGCCGCGTACCCCGAAGATCGCTCGCGACAGGGTCAGGCTCGGCGCTCGACCTCGACGGCCAGCGATGGAGATGATCCCGACCACCGCAAACGAACCGGCAGCGCCGATGATCGCGACGATGATCGCCTGCCAGATCGCCAAGCCGCGAAACGCAACCAGCGTGGCCCCCAGCGGCAGGCCGAGAATGGAAATGTTAGCCGCGAACCAGACCCAGAACAGTTGCAGCGGATGCCCGTTGCACTCAGCTTCCGGGACCGGCTCGATGCCGCGGGTTTCCAGTTGCCCGGCGCTTTGCCCGGCGTTTGATGAACTCATGAAAGTGCTCCTGTTGCCTTTTTTGTGTTTATGGGCAATTCAATAACCTGCACATCCCCTGTAGGAGCTGCCGCAGGCTGCGATCTTTTGACCTTGATTTTGTGGCGGGCTGAAGACTGTTGAAGATCAAAAGATCGCAGCCTCCGGCAGCTCCTACACAGGGGGTGCTCAGCGCAGAGTAAGGAGTCCTTGCACCAACGGTTCCAGCTCAAGAGCATTGACGGTTTTCACCGTCTCGATCATCGGCGCAGGCCAACTCTCAAGACCCAGGCAGGCCCCAAGCATTGCCCCGAGTATCGCGGCGATGGTGTCAGTGTCTCCGCCAAGGCTTGCAGCCATGCACAACGCATCAAACGCGCTCATCTCACCGACGGCCACTTGCTGCGCGAGCGCGAACGACACCACCACCGATTCCTGCGACGCCACCGAAGTGCCGATCACGTCGTAGAGCAGATCCGCCAGCAACGCTTTGTCGCTGTCGACGCTGATACTGCGTGCCCAACTGATGCGCGACGCGATGCGCCCACCGGCCACCCAGTGCCCGTGCGACTCCGCTTGTTGAGCAATCTGCTGACCGAGGTTCAACGCCTCGCCCAGATCCATGCCATTAATGCCGGCGGAAACCACTGCCGCCACCGCCGCCGCGCTGGAAATCCCCAGCGTGGTGTTGTGGGTGACCTGACAGGCCTGCACCACCGCCGCGATAAAGCGCTCGGGATCGGCAACGTCCGCCGCAATCCCCACCGGGGTGATGCGCATCGCCGCGCCATTGGTGGTGCCGTAGCGTCCGGCCTCTTCCGGTGAATGCCCGGCGAGGATCATTTCAATAGCGCGTTTGGTCGACGGGCCAAGCAAATCCTGCGAGCCCTTGGCCTGCATTTCGGCTTCCCATTCGATCAGCCGTTGCGCAAGGATCGCCGGCTCGATCCGGCCCTTGCCTTCGATCAACAATTCGCCAACCAGAATCGCCTGTTCGGTGTCATCGGTGATCGAGCCTTTGGGCATGTTTGCAGCGATCGGTTGCAGCGGGCCAGCATCCTGCAGATCGGTTATCTGGCCGAAGCGGGCCTTGATCGTTTCGCGGTTCAGCGATTGCGTCGGCATGCCCAGCGCATCACCGAGGGCCAGGCCATAGAAAGCGCCAAGGGCACGGTTAAGCGTGGTCATTTTGATTCTCCAAATTGCAGGTGCATGCGGAAATGCACCGGATCGAGCAGGCTTTCGACCTGCTCCATGAAACGGTTCTGCCGGTCGTAAGTGGTACGCAAGGCTTTGAGGAATACGGTGCCGACCGGACGGCCGAGCAGCTCGGCATCTTCGGCATTCAACGGTTCGGCGCCGATCCACTGATCGCCGCGCTCGCCGATGTAGCCGTAGGCGGCCAAGGTGATGGTCAGGGAATTATCGATCAGACCGACTCGCGGCAGGCTTTCCAGGCCGCCGGTGGCCGGCATCAAAGAACGTTCGAGGGACACCAGCGTGCCGTCGTTGGAACGGCGACGGCGGTCGAGGGTGATGAATTGGTCGGTGCCGAAACGCGACAGCAAGTCAGTCCGAGTCACGGCTTCCAGGCGCAACACTTCGGTATTGACCAGCGCCCCGCTGTCGGCCAGCGCCTGCGCCCAGCCGCTGCGCTGGTCGAGCACAACACCGTCAAACGTGACGATGGAGCCGACCCCGCTTTGCGTGGCGATGTATTTGCGCCGCTTCAGTTCGGCCAGCGCTTCGCGCAGCGTGCCACGGCTGACCTTGAATTCTTGAGCCAACTGATGCTCGCCGGGCAACAGAAAGCCGTCCTCCATGAGGCCGCTTTCGATGCGCCGGACGAGTTCGTCGACCACCCGTTGTTTCTTGTCAAATCGTACCTGTCTAATCATGTACAAATTGATAACCGAAACGGGGTTGTGTGGGCAAGAGATATTTTTTGGGAGTGATCACCCTCACCCTAGCCCTCTCCCGGAGGGAGAGGGGACTGATTGGGGGATGCTTCAGAGATACGCCGACCTGAGCGTGCTTTAACGAATCCACAATCGACTGGATTCTTCAGGTCAATGTAGAGCGCAAGACACCTCGGTCGGCCCCCTCTCCCTCCGGGAGAGGGCTGGGGTGAGGGGCTTTTGGTCTCAGCGCTGTTTCAGACGGTCAATAACCACAGCCAACAACAAAATCGACCCACGAATCACATACTGATAAAACGTATCGATATTCTTCAGGTTCATCGCATTCTCGATGATCGCCAGAATCAACACCCCGGCAATTACATGCCGAATCATGCCGATCCCGCCGCTCAGCGACACCCCGCCCAACACGCAAGCCGAGATCACCGTCAGCTCAAAACCTTGGCCGATCATCGGCTGCCCGGAGGTCATCCGCGACGCCAGAATCACACCGGCCAACGCACCGATCACGCCATGCACGGCGAAGATGATGATTTTGGTCCGATCAACGTTCACACCCGCCAGCAACGCCGCTTCCTGGTTGCCACCGATGGCCATGGTGTTGCGCCCGTAGGTGGTGTAGTTCAGCAACCAGCCGAAAAACAGGAAGCAGACGATGGTGATCAGGATCGGCACCGGCACGCCGAACAACTGGCCATTGCCGAACACGAAGAACGATTCCTGCGACACGCCGACCGCTTTGCCGTTGGCAAAAATGTAGGCCAGACCACGGACAATCTGCATGGTCGCCAATGTGGTGATCAACGCATTGACCCGCAACTTGGCAATCACGATGCCGTTGATCAGCCCGACAATCAGGCCCATCACCAAAGCTGCACTGACGCCGAGGAACACGCTGTTGGTGTCACGCATGACCACCGCCGCGACCACGCCGGCGCAGGCAATCACCGAGCCTACCGACAAGTCGAAGTGCCCGGACGCCAGGCAATACAGCATGGTGCACGCGGCAATCCCGGTGGTGGAAATCGCCAGGCCGAGGCCACGCATGTTCAGCGGCGAGAGAAAGTTGTCGATCAACAGCGTGCAGGCCACGAAGATGCCGACGGCTGCCAACAGCATGACCCAGTCATCGAGGAAGCGCCGCATATCCAAAGGTTTGCGCTCGGTCGGCAGGGTTTCTTTCTGGGTTGTCATCATAGTCACCTCTCAGTTCGCCACGCCGTCAGCGCGGTGGCGTGGCAAAGCCAGTTGCAGCAGGTTGGATTCATTGGCCTGGTCACGGCTGACTTCGCCGCGCAGGGCGCCTTCGCACAGCACCAGGATGCGGTCGGAAATGCCCATCACTTCCATCAGGTCGCTGGACACCACGATCACCGAAATGCCGTCAGCGGCCAGGTTATGGATGATCTGGTAGATCTCGGCTTTGGCACCGATGTCGATGCCACGGGTCGGTTCGTCGAGCAGCAGGACTTTCATTGGCATCGACAACCAGCGGCCGAGAATGGCCTTCTGCTGATTGCCACCGGAAAGGAATTTGATCTGCTGGCCGGCGTGGGGCGTTTTCACTTTCAGCGCCTTGATCTGCTTCTCGGCGTTGGTCTTTTCCCAGAGTCCGCGCAACAGGCAACCGAGACCGGAGTGCGCGCCACGGGCGCTGATATTGATGTTCTCGGCGACGCTGGCCAGCGGGATGATCCCTTCCTTTTTACGATCCTCCGGGCACAGCAGAATCCCGGCAGCAATCGCATCGCGGGGTGAACGTAACTTCAGCTCGTGGCCACGCAGTTCGAGGCGTCCGGCGGTATTGCGCTCCAGGCCACTGAGCAAACGAAACAACTCGGTGCGCCCTGCCCCGACCAGACCGAACAGCCCGAGAATCTCGCCTTTGTGCGCCTCGAAACTGATCGGCTCGCGCAGGCCCGGCCCGAGCAAGCCGTCGACTTTCAGCGCCACCGCGCCGCGCGGACGATTGCGATAATCGTAGATGTCCTGAATGTCGCGTCCGACCATGCAGGTCACCAGTTGATCGTGGGTCAACTGGCTCATGTCCTCGAAAGTACGCACGTAGCGACCGTCCTTGAACACGGTCACCGCGTCGCAAATGCGGAACACTTCTTCCATGCGATGCGAGACGTAGAGCACGACTTTACCCTCGTCACGCAAGCGCCCGATGATCGCCATCAAGCGGTCGATCTCACGGGCCGAGAGGCTGCTGGTCGGCTCGTCGAAGGCGATGACATGGGCGCCGCGCGACAGGGCCTTGGCGATTTCCACCAATTGCCGCTGGCCAAGTGACAAGCGTCCGACCTTGGTCTGCGGATCGATTTCGTCGGCCAGGCCTTTGAGGCAGTTCAGGGCTTGCTGACGTAAAACGCCGCGATTGATCAGGCCGAAACTGGCGGGCAAGTGACCGAGAAACAGGTTCTCTGCCACGGTCATTTCGGGCACCAGATGCAGTTCCTGGTGAATCACCGCCACGCCGCTGCCGATGCTGTCGGCAGTCGATTTAAACGCCATCGTCTGCTCGCCGATCTGCAACTCGCCGCTGCTGGGGATGTAAGCGCCACCGAGGATTTTCAGCAGGGTCGACTTTCCGGCGCCGTTCTCGCCCATCAAGGCGTGGACTTGGCCGGGATGGGCGACGAAGCTGATGCCGTCCAACGCTTTCACGCCGGGAAAGGTTTTGCCGATCCCGTTGAAGCGCAGGCTGCCGCCAGCGTTGTGTTGTGTTGTTTGTACTTGCGCGTGCATTTAAGCCACCTCATCGCCGTGTTCAGAACGGCCTGATCAAACGGCCCGGTTGCCCGGGCCGGCGTTGCCGTCAGTTCCACAAGCCGATTTTTTCCAGCTCTTGCTTGAAGTTCTCGCGGGTGATCAGGGTGACGTCGTCCATGGCGGTGTACTTCGGTGGCTCTTTGCCGGTGGTGACCCACTCGTACATCATCTCGGCAGTCTTGTAGCCTTCGATGTGCGGGCTCGGCAGCATGGAACCGTAGAAGCCGCTGTTGGGCTTTTTCAGTTCGCCGATGGCGTCGGTGCCGTTGATGCCGATACCGATCACGTTGGCCGCAGCGAAACCGGCCGCTTCGGTGGCGCGCACGCCGCCAAGCACGGTGTTGTCATTCATGCCGCCGATGATCAGGTTCTTCGCCGCACTCGGCAGTTTCACCAGCGCCGAGTTGGTCGCGTCCATGCTGCCCGGCACGTCGAGGGTTTTCAGGGCGGCGAAGAGGATGTGGTCTTTCGGCATGCCGGCCTCTTCCAGGGCTTTGACCGAGCCGTCGGTGCGCTTCTTGCCGGTGTCGAGTTCGTTGTAGGTGTTGACCACCGCGTAGGTGTCTTTCCAGTCCCAGTTACGTTTTTTCGCTTCGGCGGCCATCGCGGCGCCCTGCTTCTGACCGACTTCGAACGCGGCCATGCCGAGGTACGGCACGTCTTCCATGAACTTGCCGTTGGCGTCGACGAAACGATCGTCGACAGCAATCACTTTTAGGTCATTGAGTTTGGCTTTAGCCATGATGGCCGGCCCGAGGGAAACGTCCGGTGGGCAAATCACAAAGCCCTTGGCGCCATTGGCGGCCAGGCTATCGATGGCCGACAACGTCTTCTCGCCATCCGGCACGGCGATCTTGATCAGTTCAAAACCCTTGTCCTTGGCGGCTTTCTCGGCGAATGCCCATTCGGTCTGGAACCACGGTTCTTCGGCCTGTTTGACCAGAAAGCCGATTTTCACGGTATCGGCAGCGAGCAGCGCACTGCTCAGGCTGAATGCGCTGACCGCCAGCGCGGTAGTGCACAGGGTACGAATCCCGAAACGACGTTTCATAAGCTGACTCCTTGTTATTTTTTTTGAGCAATATTTGAAAAGCGTTAATGCGTTTGAAGCGTGTTACTGCAAAGCCTGTCGAAAATAGTCATATCGTATGATGATTGGATTTCAAGCGGACTTATACGCCTGAAGCCCGTTCGCTCAGTCGTGGTACATCACCGAGCGACCACCATCAATGGTGATGCATGAAGCGTTGATAAAAGGTGCTTCGTCACTGGCCAGAAACACTGCCGTCATCGCCACTTCCAGCGGCTGGCCAATGCGTTTCGGCGGATGCAGATCGAAGGCACGCTGACGCTCGGCGTGCGGGTCGGCGAAACCGTTCCAGTAATCAACGTTGAGTTGGGTTTCGATGTAGCCGGGCGCGATGGCATTGACGCGAATGCCCTTGGCCGCGTATTCGATGCCCAGCGCACGGGTCAGACCGAGCAGGCCGTGCTTGGCCACCGGGTACGGGAAGCAGCCGGGAATGATGTGTGAAGAATGGGTCGAGGCGATGTTGATGATGCTGCCGACGCCCTGCTCGATCATCTGCGGCAATACCGCTTTGCAACCGTACCAGGCGCCGTCCAGATCAATGGCGAAACAGCGATGCCAGTCTTCTTCGCTCATCTGCAGCGGATCACGGAACACGTTGACGCCGGCGCAGTTGACCAACACGTCGATGCGCCCATGCCGTTCGACGGCGAGTCTTGCCATGGCGTGGAGATCCTGCTGGCGCGACACATCTGCCTTGAGCGCCTGCACGTCCGCGCCCTGCTCGCGCCAGTGGGCGGCAACCTTCTCGACCTTCTCGACTTGAATATCGCTGATCAGCAGTTTCGCTTGCTGCGAGGCGAAGGCCGCGACGATGGCTTCACCGATGCCTTGGGCAGCGCCGGTCAGCAGCACGACTTTGTTTTTCAGGCGCTCACCCTTGGGCGGTGCGGGCACCGGCGGCAGGGAAAGAGGTTCAGCCATGAATCAGGACTCCTGTTCGCAAGCGCAAAAAAACCGGGCATCTGACGATGTCCGGTCTGGAAAGCGTTTGAAACAAAACAGGCAGGCGCCGATGACAGCATTGAGCTGTTGCGAGACGCCGACTCCGTTGAGGAGTGCGATGGAAATTCGCTGCATCACTTCACCTGTTTTGTTCTTTTTAAGTGTGAGTGCGTGTTACTGCTGGAGCCGACTATAAACCCGACCAGCAAATAATCTCAATATATAATTTTACATCCCATATTTTGGGATCTAACCTGCAAAACGCGTACAGAGCTTTCCTGCGACATCGACCCGCAACGACAGCACGGCGCCATCCAACGGATGGTTGAGCGGGCTGTGGGCGCTGGTGATGTACAGGGTCTTCAGATCTTCGCCGCCGAATACGCAACTGGTGGGTCGGCTGATCGGCAAATCAATCTTGCGATCGACTTTGCCTTCAGGCGTCAGGCGCAACAGGCAACTGCCGTCCCAACGCGCGTTCCACACATAGCCTTCACTATCCATGGCCGAACCGTCCGGACCGCCCTGTTGATCGGGGCCGTACCAGATGTAAGCGGTGTCGAGATTGCCGTCGGTGTGAACGAAATAGCGATAAAGCGTGCTGTCGAGGCTGTCACCGAACAGCAACGTGCTGCCGTCGTCGCTCCACAGCAGCGTGTTGGGAATCCCCAAACCGCGCAGCAGCGGCGTGACGCGTTTATCCGGATCAATACGGAACAGTCCACCCGAGCGGCGGATGATCGGCAGGTCTTCGCCCTGCTCGCCGATGTTGTTTTGCATGGTGCTGAGCCATAACCGGCCCAGGGCATCACAGCGAGCTTCGTTGGCGCGGTTGCCGGGTTGCGGATCAGCAACGCAGAACAGGGTCAGGCGCGGGTCGAGTCCCGGAGAACCGAGATCGAGGCGATAGACGCCACTGCTCAGAGTCACCAGCGCATCACCGCTGGCACAAGGAATGAACGCCGACACATGCTCGGGCATTTGCCAGATCTGCACGTTCTGGCCGATCAGGCGCAGGGCTTGCTTGCCAGCAATATCGACCCAGTACAGCGCTTGCGTTGGTGCGTCCCAGAACGGGCCTTCGCCGAGTTTGGCGCGGTGTTGGGTCAGTGCGGTCCAGGTCATGGCGATCCTTCTTTGTTGTTTTTAGTGTGTGGGTATTTAGCCGGCTTTTTTGTCAGCCATGACTTTGGGGTAAAAGCGTTTGATCGCCAGGTCCGCATTGTCGATCAGTGTCATGCAGGCCCATACGCCCCGCGCGGAATCGCGAGCGGCGATGGCGTCGGCCATGTCTTTGTGGATCGGCAAGGTGCGACGCAGTTCATCGGGGTCGGCGGCGGAGACTTCGAACGACACCGCAAGCAAGGCGCCCAGGGCCGGGACCATTTGTTCGATGAACTGATTGTGGCTGGCAGCGAGAATGCATTCGTGGAACGTCTGGTCGGCGCGGTTGTAATCCTTGCTGCTGTCGACCGCCCGCTCCAGCGCGTTATAGGCCAGTTGCACCGCCTCGATCTGCTCGAGGGTCGCTCGCTCGCAAGCCCAGCGCACGGCCATGGGTTCGATGGTGCGGCGCAAATCAAGCAGGTCATCAACGAAGTTTTCCGGCAGGCCGTTGCGCGACAGCCAACCGACCACTTGCGGATCGAACAGATTCCAGCGCCGCACCGGCAACACGCGAGTGCCGACTTTCGGCCCGACTTCAAGCATGCCTTTGGCGACGAGGGTTTTGATGGCTTCGCGGATGACCGTGCGGCTAACCCCGAGCTGTTCGCCCAGATCGGCCTCGACCTTGATGGTCTGCCCAGGTTTCACCTGACCAGCGGCGATCCAACTGCCGAGCCAGTCGACCGTTGACGCATGAAAGCTGCTGGACATGAACACCTCAAAGCGGATCGCGATGGGTGTCCACGCTAATCATCATACGATTGGGTGTCAACGACAAAAAAGATCGCAGCCTTCGGCAGGTCCTACAGGAGATTGCATTCCAAATGTAGGAGCTGCCGAAGGCTGCGATCTTTTAAGGCTCGAGTCCGATGCGGAAGAACTCACCGCTGCTCCAAACCCCAAGCCAGCGCTGGCCATCGATTTCGCGACTGACCGCCAACTCCACCAATTGGTAGAACACATTGCGGTGGATCAACGCCTCGAGGTTGGTGCGCACGTGCACATACGGCGCAGGCTCTTGCGTGGCAGGATCAATCTCGACGCGGATCGGATGCTCGGGCCCCGCCTCGGCGGTTTCGTCGACGTTGGTGGTAAAACGCAGCACCTGCGCCTCGCCCTCGCCTTCAACCTCCACGGCAATCGCTACAAACGGCGCGTCGTCGACTTTGATCCCGACCTTTTCGACCGGGGTAATCAGGAAATAATCATCGCCGTCGCGGCGGATGATCGTGGAGAACAACTTGACCATCGGCTTGCGCCCGATCGGCGTGCCCAGGTAATACCAGGTGCCGTCTCGGGCGATGCGCATGTCGATGTCGCCGCAGAAGTCCGGATTCCACAAGTGCACCGGCGGCAGGCCTTTGGTTTTGGGGATCTGTCCCAACAGGTCATTGGCTTTTTGCGGGCCACTCATGGCGTACTCCTTGGCTTATTGGTCGCCGACCCCCAACAGGCTGCGTGCATATTGAGCAAGCGGAGGGCCGATCAGGTCTTCGGGTTTGTTGTCGTGGAACGTCAGTAAACCGCCACGACTCTTGATACGTGCAGTATCAATCAAATACTGGGTGCTGGTCTCGATCAACATGATCTGAATCACGCCGCCATCGATGCCCAGGCGATCCACGTACTCCTGATCGAGCCATTCATCGGAGTTACCAATGCGGTCGTCGGCCTTGGCGAAACGCGTGTACAGCAGGTAATGAGCACCCGCATCGCGGGCTTCACCCATTGCCTGATCAAGGCCTTCGGGCGCGCGCGCGCGACGGACCATCGGGAAATACTCGACAAAACCCTTGAAGGCTTCCTCTGCCACTACGTTCGGTCGCGGATACGAACCACCCGGTGGTGCAAAGGCGCCCTGAGCGATGTAGATGAACGAGTCCGGCTGAATGCGGAAGTTGTTCACGCGGCGGCTGTCGCTGTGATCCAGCAGCCCCGCGTCGCTCATGTGGTAGCGAGTGCCTTCGGCCATATCGCTGACATTCATGCAGCCGCTAAGCGCCAAAACGGCCAGCAGCAAAACCAGGCTACGCATCCTCATCCTCCAGAAGCCGGTGACGGAAAACCGGCGAATGGCCGTTGAATGCAGCTTTTGCGCCAGCTCGAGGGTATGGCGAATGCGGTTCTTCAGCCGCCGATGATTTTCATGACCGTCGCGCCGCCAGAGAACGCCACTTCCTGCTTGTCACCCAAGGCTTTGACCAGCAGCCTTTGCAGCGCCGGCAGCGCTTGATGACGTGGTTTATCCAGCAGATCGCCGACGTAATGGCGATTGCTCGACGACAGGCAACCGTGCAACCAACCGGTCGACGACAAGCGCAACCGCGAGCAAGTCCGGCAAAACGGCACGCTTTCGTT
The DNA here is from genome assembly GCF_059716105.1 of Pseudomonas sp. LBUM1652. Lineage (NCBI taxonomy): Bacteria > Pseudomonadati > Pseudomonadota > Gammaproteobacteria > Pseudomonadales > Pseudomonadaceae > Pseudomonas > Pseudomonas sp. LBUM1652. Next base: position 4,603,180 of record NZ_CP166804.1, read on the forward strand.
GGCAATCACGCCGAAGTTACCCAACCCGGGAATAGAGTAACGCACGGCCGTGGCGTCCACGGGCGCATCGGTTTGCGCGTACTCATAACGCTCGCCAATGAGCTCCAGCAACTGTTGCAGACTGACAAACTGTTGCAGGAAAGCATTGGAGTCTTTGGCCAGGTGGCCCATGCGCATCAGCTCGATGAAACGCAGTTCAAATCCACGCTCAAGACAGTAATCAAGCAGCGGCATCACCTGATCGAGATTCTGCCCGCGCAACGGCACCATGTTGACCTTGATCTTCATTCCTGCCGCTGCGGCTTGATCCATGCCGTCGAGCACTGTGGCCAGGTCGCCGCCACGGGCAATACTGCGAAACGCGCTGGCGTCGAGAGTATCGAGGGAAACATTGATCCGGCGCAGACCGGCGTCTACCAGCAGCGGGAGCTTTTTGGCGAGCAGTTGACCATTGGTGGTCAGGCTGATGTCGTCCAGCCCCATCTTGCCGACGGCGGTCATGAACGATTCGAGTTTGGGGCTGACCAGCGGCTCGCCGCCGGTAATACGCAGGCGCTCGATGCCTGCGGCTTCGATCAGATAGGCCACGCCGCGTGCCATGGCTTCGGCCGACAGTTCATCCTGCGCAGCGACCAGCCGCTTGCCGTTGGGCACGCAGTAGGTACAGGCATAATTGCAGGCTGAGGTCAGACTGATCCGCAAATTGCGAAAACGCCTGCCTTGACGGTCAACGATCATGATCACTCCGGCGATTGAAAATCGAGCCGCTAAAACTTGACTCACAAATCAAGTTTTAGCAAGCCCTATGCCTGAGTATATTCCTGCGGTACTGCGCCATGTAGCGAAATCATGGCGCAATAAGGGAAGTGAATGGCTCAGCTGCTCGGCGTTTCCGGGTCGCGCTTGCGCTTGTTGCCCATGCGCACCCCGATATCCATCAGGAACTGGAAGAAACCTTCCTGATCTTCCAGCACATTGCTCCAGAACGGCGAGTGATACAGCGCCACTGCGCCGTGCACCAACGCCCAGGAAGCGCAATAGTGGAAATACGGCGGCACATCTTCCAGCTTGCCTTCGCTGATGCGGCCCTTGATCAGCAAGGTGAGGCGTTCGAAATTCGAGGCACGGATCTTGTGCAGCTCCTCGACCATCTCCGGCACCTGATTGCCCTTGACCACCTTTTCTTCGAGGCGATCAAACAGGCGATAACGCTGAGGGTCACGCATGCGGAATTCGAAGTAGGCGCGGGACAGCGCTTCCTTGTCCTTATCGACATCGGCGGAATGCAGCAGCTCGTTCAAATCGCGCTCGTAATCGAGCATCAGGCGCAAATAGATCTCGGCCTTGGACTTGAAGTGCTTGTAAATCGTGCCTTTGCCGATACCCACGGCATCAGCAATCATCTCGACGGTGACACTGTCTTCACCTTGGTCGAGGAACAGCTTGAGCGCGGTATCGAGAATTTCTTGCTCGCGGCGACGAAACTCACGGACCTTACGAGGTTCTTTGTGCATAAGAAAAGGTCTGAAGGGTCAAAATTCGAAGCCGCGTATTATGCCTAACTTGCGCAAAAATGCACGGATCATCCGACCATATCTGTGTTTCTTGTTCGTTTTGGGAACGTTTGGGGTGCAATGAGAACTCAACTGAAGCGAACGTATTCCAAATTTGTTTAAAAACCCCGACCGGCTAACTGGACTGCACGCCAGACTGATCAATACTTGAACTGTCGGGCGGCATCTCCCCCAAGTGCCGCGCCGATAAAGGTACCAAAGGACCGCGTGCCTTTGTTTTACTCCTAATGGTCTTAACCCGGATTCACCCCCCAGAACCCGGGTTTTTTTTGCCTGCGATTCAGCCTTTTACATGGGCCAACGGGAACAACCGCTTGAAGTTCTCGGTGGTCTGCTCGGCAAAACGCTCATAGTTTTCGCCGCGCAGCATCGCCAGAAACTCGGCCACTTCGCGCACATATTGCGGCAGGTTCGGTTTGCCACGATAAGGGATCGGCGCCAGATACGGCGAATCGGTTTCCACCAGCAGGCGATCCGCCGGGACTTTGCTCGCCACATCGCGCAAGGCGTCGGCATTGCGGAACGTGACAATGCCCGACAGCGAAATGTAATAACCCATGTCCAGCGCTGCTTTGGCCATGTCCCAGTCTTCGGTGAAGCAATGCAGCACGCCGGCCTGGGGCAACGCCGCTTCACGCAGCAGCTCAAGGGTATCGGCGCGGGCGCCACGGGTATGGATGATCACCGGTTTGCCGGTTTGCTGCGCCGCTTGCAGGTGCAGGCGGAACGACGCCTGTTGCAGCTCGGCGGCTTCCGGCTCGTAGTGATAGTCCAGACCGGTTTCGCCGATCGCCACCACTTTCGGGTGATTGAGTTCGTGCAGCAACCAGTCCAGCGCTGGCGCCGCGCCGGGCTGCACATCCAACGGATGCACCCCGACCGAACAGTCGACGTCTTCGTATCGGTCGGCCAGAGCTTTGACGTCAGCGGCGTTGTCGGCGCTGACGCCGATGCACAGAAAGTGCCCTACCCCGCGCTCGCGGGCGGCATCGAGTGCAGCATCCAGCGAGCCGTCATGGGCGGCGAGGTCGAGGCGATCAAGGTGACAATGGGAATCTACGAGCATAAAAGAGACTGCAACTTACATCGTATGAGTGGGACGGTCGGACTTGAGGGCTCCGGCCAGATGGGTTTCGATGCGACTGCGCGCGGTGTTATCGCCATCGTTGAACTGCACGCCGACACCCGCCGCGCGGTTGCCTTGCGCACCTTTGGGGGTAATCCAGGCGACTTTACCGGCCACCGGAATCTTCTCCGCCTCATCCATCAGGTTCAGCAACATGAACACCTCATCGCCCAACTTGTAGCTTTTGTTGGTCGGGATGAACAGACCACCGTTCTTGATGAACGGCATGTAGGCCGCGTAAAGCACTGACTTGTCCTTGATGGTCAGGGACAAAATGCCGTTGCGCGGCCCCGGGCTGACGGGTTCATTCATATTGACCTCCACTGCTGATGTTCAGAGTCTAGGTACACATTCTTATCTTTGGCCAGGCAATCCTGCCCATTGCACCAACAACGCTTCCAGCAGCAACGCCGGATTAAGGTTGGCCTTGCTCATGACTTTCTGCCGTTGAGCGAGAATCCAGTCCTGAATATCGAGCACTTTACCCTGCGCACTTTTCTGCGCGAGATACTGCACCACCTTGCGCATGTCGGTCAGACCGAGCCCGGCTTCATCCTGAGTCAGTTGATAACGCAGGATCAAGCTCGACCAGTCGCAGAACCAGTCGAACAGACGCAGCATCGGAATGCTTTTCCATTCTTCGGCCAGTTGCGTCGGCGATTGCTGCTGCTTGAGCAGTTTCTTCACCCCTTCAACTACCTGCGCGCGCTGTTCGCGAACGCCTTGGGATTGAAGACTGACCGCCGCCAGTGGCGAACCGGCCGCCAACGTCAACAGCTCGACACGCTCCTCTGCGGAACATTCCGGCAGCGCCTGCGCCAGCCATTGCAGGCTCATGGCCTCGCCCGGCAGCGGACAGGCCTGCTGCACGCAACGGCTCTTGATGGTCGGCAACAACCGGCTCGGCTGGTGACTGACCAGCAACAGCACGGTATCGCCGGAAGGCTCTTCAAGACTTTTGAGCAAGGCGTTGGCGGCGTTGATGTTCATCGACTCCACCGGCTCGATCAATACGACCTTGCGACCGCCCAGTTGCGCGGTCTGCACCACGAAACTGACCAGATCGCGCACCTGATCGACCTTGATTGCCTTGTCGGCTTCTTCCGGCTCGAGGATGTAATTGTCCGGATGGCTCCCGGCCCTGAGCAACAGACAGGATTTGCATTCGCCGCACGCTTCGGGCGTGGGCCGCTGGCACAGCAGACTGGCCATCAACCGCTCCGCCAATGCCCGTTTGCCGATCCCGGCCGGGCCATGCATCAGATAGGCATGTGCGTGCTGCTTACGTCCGGCCAGTTGCTGCCAGAGGCTGTCTTGCCATGGGTAGGCCTCAGCCACGGGCCAGCTCCAGCAAGTTCGGGAGCAACGTATCCAGCGATTGCTGAACCTTGACCAATGGCTGACCGGCGTCGATCCGCACATAGCGCGCAGGATCGGCTTCAGCCCGCTTCAGGAATGCGCTACGCACCGCTTCAAAAAATGCCCGGCCTTCCAGTTCGAAACGATCGAGACGACCACGAGCGCTGGCGCGAGCCAGACCGATTTCTACCGGCAGGTCGAAAATCAGGGTCAGGTCCGGACGCAGATCACCTTGCACAAAGGTTTCCAGCGCGGCGATCCGCTCCAGCGACAAACCGCGGCCGCCGCCCTGATAGGCGTAAGTCGAATCAGTGAAACGATCGCACAACACCACCGCACCGCGTGCCAGTGCCGGGCGGATCACTTCAGCCAGATGCTGAGCGCGCGCGGCGAATACCAGCAACAGCTCAGTGTCCGGGTTCATGACTTCGTCGGCCGGGGCCAGCAGCACGTCGCGAATCCGCTCGGCCAACGGTGTTCCGCCGGGCTCGCGGGTCAGCACCACTTCGATACCGGCGGCGCGCAGGCGCTCGGCGAGGTATTCGCGGTTGGTGCTTTTACCGGCGCCTTCCGGCCCTTCCAGGGTAATAAACAAGCCAGTCACAGGCAGTCCTTAATCAAAGTCATTGCGTGTTTTGTGGTGCTGCTGCTTCCGGTGCAGGTTCCTGGGGAGGAACCGATGGCAGCGACTCTGGCGCAGTATCCGGTGATGCCGCTGGAATCGCTTCCTCAGTGGCCGGAGCCGCTTCAGGCGTCGTCACTGGCGCCGGGCTTGAGCGGTAATCCGCACGTCGCTTGAGTTGGAACTCTCGCACCGCGCTGTTATGGGCATCGAGGTCGTCAGAGAACACATGGCTGCCGTCGCCACGAGCTACAAAATAGAGACTGCTACCGTCCACCGGGTTCAGTGCCGCATGAATCGCTTCGCGCCCGACCATCGCAATCGGCGTCGGCGGCAAGCCAGGAATCACATAGGTGTTATACGGCGTCGGCTCCTTGAGATGAGCGCGGGTCAACTTGCCGGTGTAGCGATCACCCAACCCGTAGATCACGGTGGGATCGGTCTGCAACTGCATACCAAGCGCCATCCGGCGCACGAAAACCCCGGCAATCTCACCGCGCTCTTGCGGCACACCGGTTTCTTTCTCGACCAGCGAGGCCATGATCAGCGCTTGATAGGGTTCCTTGTAAGGCGCATCGACGGAGCGCTTTTCCCACTCCTTGGCCAGCACTTCATCAAGACGATCAAAAGCCTTTTTCAGCAGTTCGGTATCAGAAACTCCGCGTACGAAGCGGTAGGTATCAGGGAAGAAACGACCTTCCGGGAACAAGCCCTTGTGGCCAATCTTCGCCATCACGTCACTGTCGCTCAAACCATTGAGGGTCTGCTCGATCTTTTCATCTTTCGCCAAAGCGGCGCGCACCTGATGAAAATTCCAGCCTTCGACCAAGGTCAGGCTGTACTGCACCACGTCGCCACGCTTCCACGAATCGATCAGTCCATTGACGGTCATGCCGGGTTGCATGCGGTATTCACCGGTGTGGATCGGCGTACCGGCAAGATTGAAACGCCAATAGACCCGAAGCCAGAAAGCGTCCTTGATGACGCCATCGGTTTCAAGTTCGAGGAAAGTACGGGTCGGTGTAGATCCTTTCGGCACATCCAGCAGTTCTTCCTGCGTGATGTTCAGAGGCTGTTCCAGTGCGGAGTGAATCTTCCAGGCGCTGGCGCCCAACAACAGCCCTGCCAGAACCAGTCCGGTTTCCAGCAGCAGCAAAAGTTTACGTCTCACGAATCAGGCATCCAGTAGGGCGCGGGAAATGGTTTGCAGTTTACGGGTGAGCGGGCCAACCGGCCAGCTCAGTGCAGCGTAGGCACGTACCGGCCAGACGCCATACACGCTGTTGCAGACAAACACTTCATCGGCCCATTGCAGTTGATCAAGGCTGATGTCGGCGATTTGAGTGGAGATGGCCAATGACTCGGCCTGAAACAATATTTCTGCACGCATCACACCAGCGACACCGCAACGCTTCAGATCGGGCGTGACCAATACACCGTCACGCACCAGAAACAGATTGCTGAAAACACCCTCAATGACCCGACCAGCCTGATCGAGCATCAAGCCTTCGGCGTGCTCGCTGTCTTGCCATTCGGCGCGAGCGAGCACTTGTTCCAGTCGATTGAGGTGTTTGAGTCCAGCCAGCAAAGGTTGTTTGGACAATCGCGTGCTGCACGGAAACAGGCGAACGCCCTGTTCGGCATGGACGGCGGGATAAGCGGCGGGTGGGTTGCCTTGCAGAATGCGTCGGCCCGGCGCCGCGGGATCGGGCGCATAACCGCGCAAACCGTCGCCACGGGTGAGGATGAGCTTGAGCACGCCCTCGCTCATCGCTGCCGCATAGCTCAGCAGCTCCTGGCGAATCAGTTCGATATCGGCCGCAATGGCCAGACGCGTGCAGCCATCGGCCAATCGCATCAGGTGTCGATCCAGCAATAACGGTTGGCCGCCACGCACGGCGATGGTCTCGAACAGACCATCGCCGTAAGCCAGGCCGCGATCTTTCAGCGACAGAGCGTCAGCCGGTTGACCGTCGACCCAGCTGTCCATCAGCCCGCGAACCGACGGAACGCCAAGGTGCCGTTGGTACCGCCAAAACCGAAGGAGTTGGAGAGCACGACATCGATGTCCATGTTGCGCGCGGTGTGCGGCACAAAATCGAGATCACAGCCCTCATCAGGCTCTTCAAGGTTGATGGTCGGTGGTGCCACCTGACTGTTGATCGCCAGTACGCTGAAGATTGCCTCGACTGCGCCCGCCGCACCCAACAGGTGACCGGTCATGGACTTGGTCGAACTGACCGCCAGCTTGTAGGCGTGATCGCCAAACACCGACTTGATCGCGTTGGCTTCGGCGAGGTCGCCGGCCGAGGTCGAAGTGCCGTGGGCGTTGATGTATTGCACTTGATCGGCGTTGATTTTTGCATCGCGCAGCGCATTGGTGATGCAACGAGCCGCACCGGCGCCATCGGCGGGGGGCGAAGTCATATGGAACGCATCGCCGCTGGTGCCAAAACCGATCAGCTCGGCGTAGATGGTCGCGCCGCGCGCCTTGGCGTGCTCGAGTTCTTCGAGCACCAGAGCACCGGCACCGTCGGACAACACAAAGCCGTCACGGCCCTTGTCCCACGGACGACTGGCGCGAGTTGGCTCGTCGTTGCGGGTCGACAGCGCACGGGATGCGCCGAAGCCACCCATACCCAGACCGCACGCGGCCATTTCGGCACCGCCGGCGATCATCACGTCAGCTTCGTCGTACATGATGTTGCGCGCCGCCATGCCGATGCAGTGCGTACCAGTGGTACACGCTGTGGCGATGGCGTAGTTAGGCCCCTGTGCACCCAGATGGATGGACAGGAAACCGGAAATCATATTGATGATCGAGCCTGGCACGAAGAATGGAGAAATTCGACGCGGGCCCGTCTCATGCAGAGTACGGCTGGTTTCTTCGATGTTGGTCAGACCGCCGATCCCCGAACCCATGGCCACGCCAATGCGTTCACGGTTGGCGTCAGTGACTTCCAGACCGGCATTGCGTACGGCTTGAAAACCCGCCGCGAGACCGTACTGAATGAACAGATCGAGCTTGCGCGCTTCCTTGACCGACAGGTATTCCTCGACATTGAAGCCCTTCACCGAGCCGCCAAAGCGGGTGGAATAGGCAGAAAGGTCGGTGTGTTCGATCAGACCAATGCCACTGCGGCCAGCCAGAATGCCCTGCCAACTGCTCGGCACATCCGTGCCCAGTGGCGACAACATACCCATACCGGTGACTACGACGCGTCTACGCGACACAGCACTCTCCTTTTTCAAATGACGATTTTGCATCAGGCCTAAAGAAAAAACCGCACGCCATGATGGCAGTGCGGTTTTTCCATGACAGCAAGCAACGATTACAAGCTATTAAGCCTGGTGGTTAGTAACGTAATCGATTGCAGCTTGTACAGTAGTGATCTTCTCAGCTTCTTCGTCAGGGATTTCGGTCTCGAATTCCTCTTCCAGAGCCATCACCAGCTCAACGGTGTCAAGGGAGTCGGCACCCAGGTCTTCTACGAAGGAAGCGGTGTTGACCACTTCTTCTTCTTTAACACCCAGTTGCTCGGCAACGATTTTCTTGACGCGCTCTTCGATGGTGCTCATACCTTGTTTTCACTCCTAATGGACAAATTCAGGCAGCTGGCCAGTGGGTAAGTGTATAGAAAGACTTTTCAGCTTTTCAACTGAAAGCTTCACTCCTCAAACCCTGCGACCCTCTGCCTATAAATAGATTGCAGCTTTATAACGGATTTTAGACAGCTCGTATGACATTTTTTTGAAGCAATCCGTCACATTTTACTTACATGTACATCCCACCGTTCACCGGGATTGTAGCCCCAGTAACGTATGCCGCACCGTCGGATGCAAGAAAAGCGACCACAGACGCGATCTCTTGAGCTTGTCCCAGACGACCCAGCGGAATCTGCGTCTGCAAGGCTTCACGCTGTGCTTCAGGCAGCTCGCGGGTCATATCAGTGTCGATAAACCCTGGGGTTACCGAGTTGACCGTAATCGAACGCGAACCGACTTCACGCGCCATTGCACGGCTGAAACCTTCCAGACCGGCCTTGGCGGCTGCATAGTTTACTTGGCCTGCGTTGCCCATGGCACCCACCACCGAGCCAATACTGATAATTCGACCCCAACGCGCCTTGGTCATGCCGCGCAGAACGCCCTTGGACAGGCGATATAGACTGTTCAGGTTGGTATCGATCACGTCGTACCATTCATCGTCTTTCATGCGCATCATCAGGTTATCGCGGGTGATACCGGCATTATTGACCAGAATCGCCGGCGCACCGAACTGTTCCTGAATGCTCGCGATCACTTTGCTGACCGACTCGTCACTGGTCACGTTCAGTTCCAGACCGGTGCCCTGAATGCCGTGCTCTTTCAGAGTGGCGGCAATCGCCTCGGCACCCTTGGCAGAGGTCGCGGTGCCAATAACGATGGCGCCCTGACGACCCAGTTCCAGTGCGATAGCCTGGCCGATACCGCGGCTTGCACCGGTTACCAGTGCAACTTTACCTTGCAGACTCATGCAAGCTTCTCCTGATTCAGGCTTGCGCTGCGCGAGCGGCAGCGAAAGCGTCTGGGGTATTGAGGTTGGAAGTCGCAACGCCTTCGGCGCAACGTTTGTTCAGACCGGCCAGTACTTTGCCCGGACCGCATTCGACCAGATTGGTCGCGCCCTTCGCGGCCAGAGTCTGTACCGACTCGACCCAGCGAACCGGCTTGTACAGTTGTTCGAGCAGATCACGCTTGAGGGTTTCCAGATCGGCCGGCACTTGCGCGCTGACGTTCTGCACCACCGGGATCTGCGGCACCTGCCAGTCGATGGCGGCGATGGATTCGGCAAAGCGCTCGGCAGCCGGACGCATCAGTTCGCAGTGCGACGGCACGCTCACCGGCAGCGGCATGGCGCGCTTGGCGCCACGGGCCTTGCAACCTTCGATGGCACGCTCAACAGCAGCCTTGGCACCGGCAATCACGACCTGGCCAGGCGAGTTGAAGTTGACGGCACTGACCACTTCGCCTTGTGCCGCTTCGGCACAGGCAGCCAGCACGTCGGCATCTTCCAGACCGAGGATGGCAGCCATGCCGCCCTGCCCGGCCGGAACAGCTTCCTGCATCAGTTGACCACGGCGCTCGACGAGTTTCACCGCGTCAGCCAGTGTCAGACTGCCAGCAGCAACCAGGGCGCTGTATTCACCCAGGCTGTGACCGGCAACAAAGGCCGGACGCGCACCACCTTCAGCCAGCCACAGACGCCACAGGGCGATCGAGGCGGTCAGAATGGCCGGTTGGGTTTTATCGGTTTGATTGAGCAGCTCTTCCGGCCCCTGCTGGGTCAGTGCCCACAGGTCATAGCCCAGAGCATCGGATGCTTCTTTGAAAGTTTCGAGGATCAACGGATGTTGCGCGCCCAGCTCGGCCAGCATGCCGAGGGACTGCGAACCCTGTCCTGGAAAGACGAATGCGAGGGAAGCAGACATGTAACAAGCCCCTAATGATCTTGTCGTCGGAGAATGACGCCCCGCTTGGGGACGCAAGAAACTGACAGTTGGATGGCCCTTTGAACCGGGCGGTCACATTTAAGCATTGTCCGACGAAAACGCCTAAGACAACAGATCCTCCAGACGACCGTGGAGGCGCTCGGGAAGATTCTCCTGAATCTCGATCAGGGCACGGGAAATCGCACTCTGAAAGCCCTGAACCCCAGCCGAACCGTGACTTTTCACCACGATACCCTGCAAGCCGAGGAAGCTTGCGCCATTATGTCGCGCCGGCGCCAGATCAGCCTGCAACCGCTTCATCAGCGGCAACGCCAGGGCACCGACAGCGCGGGAGGCAAGATTCTTTTTGAACAGCGCCTCGATGCGCGCAGCAATCATCGTCGCCAGGCCTTCACTGGACTTGAGCAGGATATTCCCGACAAATCCATCGCAGACCACGACGTCCGCTTCGCCACGATACAACCCGTCACCTTCGACGAAACCGATGTAATTGATGCCTCGGGCAGCCTGCAGCAGAGTAGCAGCCAGCTTGACCTGCTGATTGCCTTTGATGTCCTCGGTGCCGATATTCAGCAACGCCACGCGTGGACGGGCAATGCCGAGCGTCTGCGCGGCCACCGAACCCATCACCGCAAACTGCAAAAGGTGCTCTGCACTGCAATCTACGTTGGCGCCCAGGTCGAGTAACTGGCAATAACCTTTCTGCGTGGGGATAGCAGCAACCATCGCCGGCCGGTCGATGCCGGGCAACGTCTTGAGTACAAATCGCGACAGAGCCATCAGCGCACCGGTATTGCCGGCACTGACGCAGGCCTGAGCCTTGCCATCACGCACCAGCTCAAGGGCGACACGCATCGACGAATCGGGCTTGCCACGCAAGGCCTGAGTCGGCTTTTCGTCCATGGTGATGACCTCGGACGCCGGAAAAATCGTCAGGCGCGCGCGATCGGCAGCCGATTGGCCGTTGATCAATTCTTCAAGAAGGGAGGGTTGACCGACGAGGGTCAGGTGCAGCGAGGGCGTAGCAGACAGGCAAGCAAGGCTGGCCTGAACAATGCTGCGGGGACCGAAGTCCCCGCCCATTGCGTCAATCGCGATGACTTGAGCGGACAAGTGATTACTCGTCAGCGCCCTTGTCGATCACTTTACGGCCACGGTATACGCCTTCTGGCGATACGTGGTGACGCAGGTGAACTTCACCAGTGGTTTTTTCTACAGACAGGGTGCTAGCCTCGAGAGCGTCGTGCGAACGGCGCATGTCACGGGCAGAGCGGGATTTTTTGTTCTGCTGAACAGCCATAATTGATTAACTCCTAAACGTTTGGGTCACGCTTTAACTGCGCCAATACACTGAACGGGTTGGACCGCGTTACCTCGTCCTCGCTCGGTTCGGGCTCATCTGCTCCCGCCGGCTGCTGGCATTCTTCCGGATGATGAGCAGGCACAATGGGCAAAGCGAGCAAAAGCTCTTCCTCGACCAGTGACTGCAGATCCAATGGATCTTCGCCCAGTTCCAGCACGTCATAACCTTTCGGTAACGACTGGGTATTCGCACCCTCCTTCACTACAGCGTAACTGCATTCGCTGTGGATCGGCAGGGTGACCAGCTCAAGACAACGCTGGCAAACCATTTTGACTTCGGTGTCGATAAAGCTGTGGATTACCACAGATTTACGTTCATCTCGTTCAAAAACGAATTTCGCCTGCACCGTACCGACATTGTCGGAAAGCGGGTCGCAGAGTCTCTTCAAATCGGCCAGCAGCAGTTCACCTTGAAGGGTGGTGCCACGGTCAGCCAATTTGCGCGGGTCAACGTGAGGTGGAATCGGGTCATTCAACATAGGCGCAGCATTATAGGGATGCACCCACCCATGTCAAAGGAAATTGTGCCCTGTCCGTCACTTGCGTGCCTCCGCTAGAATCCGCACCTGCCTCAGGAGACGCGAATGCTGCCTTTATTACTCGCTTCAAGCTCGACTTATCGCCGCGAATTACTCGCCCGCCTGCACCTGCCGTTCGTCTGCAGCTCGCCAGATATAGATGAAAGCCACCGCCCCGGCGAATCGGCAATCGACCTGGTCAAACGCCTCGCCGAACAAAAAGCCCGCGCACTTGCCGACAGCCATCCCGCTCATCTGATTATCGGCTCGGACCAGGTGGCCGTCCTCGGCGCTCAGATCATCGGCAAGCCGCACACCTTCGAGAAGGCCCGCGAACAGCTGTTGGCTGCCAGCGGCGCCAGCGTGACCTTCTTGACCGGCCTGGCCCTTCTCAATAGCCAGACCGGCCAATGTCAGGTCGATTGCGTGCCATTCACCGTACACATGCGTCAACTCGACGTGGCTCGCATCGAGCACTACCTGCGCATCGAACAGCCTTACGACTGCGCTGGCAGCTTCAAGGCCGAAGGCCTCGGCGTGAGCCTGTTCCAGTCCACTGAAGGCCCGGACGCTACCAGCCTGATCGGCCTGCCGCTGATTCGCCTGATCGACATGCTGCTGGTCGAGGGCGTGCAAATCCCATGACCACAAAAAACCGGCCATCAAGGCCGGTTTTTTTATGCATCGACAACTCAGCGCAACGAAGGCCCCTGGAAACCCATCCACATCGCCAACTGCTCAGCCACGCTGGCACCAAGCTTCTTCGAGAAACGGTCGAACGGTGATTCCTGAACAGTGAAATCCACCAGTTCTTTCTCGCCGATCACGTCACGCGCCACGGAACTGGCATTACCCAAGCCATCAATCAGCCCAAGCGGCAGTGCTTGCTCGCCCGACCAGACCAGCCCTGAGAATAGCTCCGGATGCTCTTTGTCCTTCAGACGGTCACCACGGCCTTGCTTGACGCTATTGATGAACTGCTTGTGCGTAGTGTCCAGCACGCTTTGCCAGAACGCAGTTTCTTCAGGCTTCTGTGGCTGGAACGGATCAAGGAACGACTTGTGCTCGCCGGACGTGTACGTACGACGCTCGACACCCAGCTTCTCCATGGTCCCGACAAAGCCATAACCCGCCGCCGTCACACCAATGGAGCCAACCAGACTCGCTTTGTCGGCATAGATCTGATCCGCCGCGCTGGCGATGTAATACGCACCCGACGCGCCGAGATCGGAGATCACCGCATACAACTTGGTATCCGGATGCAGCGCTCGCAGGCGTTTGATCTCGTCATACACATAACCCGACTGCACCGGACTGCCGCCCGGGCTGTTGATCCGCAGGATGACACCCTTGACCTTCTTGTCTTCGAATGCAGCACGCAGGCTACCGACAATATTATCGGCACTGGCCGGCTCCTTGTCGGCGATCACGCCAGTGACATCGATCAAAGCGGTGTAGTTGGTGCCGCGTGTGGCGCTCTTTTCCATGTCCATCAGCGGCGTGAACAGGATCAACGCAACAAACAGATAAACAAACGTCAGCAGCTTGAAGAAAATCCCCCAACGCCGCGAGCGACGCTGCTCCTGCACACCTGCCAGAAGGGTCTTCTCCAACAGCTTCCAGCTTTTCTCGTCACCGCCGTCGGCACTTGCCTTGGCCGGTGCTTTCCATTCGTCGGTCATGCCATCCACCCCAGCAAAAACATATTAAGCCTGCTTCCCCAGCCAGGCATGCAATTCGGAAAAACGGTCGATCGACAGGCGCGGCTCAAATAGCTTCAACGCCTCGATCGATTGCGCGCCATAGCTGACCGCTACCGAGCCCATCCCTGCGTTGCGCGCCATTTCGAGATCGAAGGACGAATCCCCGACCATCAGCGCCTGCTCGGGACGTACGCCGCAATGGGCGAGAATCTGCTCAAGCATCAGAGGGTGCGGCTTGCTGGCAGTTTCATCGGCAGCGCGGGTGATATCGAAATAATCTTCCCAGCCGTGCGCCTTGAGTACGCGATCCAGCCCGCGACGGGCCTTACCAGTCGCGACAGCCAAGTGATAGCCATCATCGCGAAACGAGGCCATCGACTCGACAACACCTTCGAACAACGGCGAAGGTACGGCCTCCGCGGCGATGTAGTGCTCAGCGTAAAACTCACGGAATGCAATCAGCTCGGCATCGCCGATCTCGGGATACAGCGTGCGTATCGCCTCCGGCAAGCCCAGACCAATAATGCCTTTGACGGCAAAATCGTCACGCAACTGAAAACCGGAACGTTCGGACGCAACGTGCATCGCCTCGACAATCCGACCAATGGAATCAGCCAGCGTGCCGTCCCAATCAAAAATCAGCAATTTGTAATCAGGGTGCTGCACTCAGGCGCTCCACAGTTTTGGCCCACATCTCATCGACCGGGGCCTGCAAGGTCAGCTTGCCGCCATCGGGCAGGGGCACGGTCAGCATGTAAGCGTGCAGGAACAGGCGCTTGCCGCCCAGATCACGGATTTCCTTGGTGAAGTCGTCATCGCCGTACTTGCTGTCACCGGCAATGCAATGCCCGGCGTGCAAGGTATGGACGCGAATCTGGTGGGTACGCCCGGTAACAGGCTTGGCCTCGACCATGGTGGCGAAATCGCCGAAGCGGCGCAGCACCTTGAACACGGTCAGGGCTTCTTTGCCTTCATCGTTGACTTCGACCATGCGCTCGCCGGAACGCAGATTGCTCTTGAGCAACGGCGCACTGACCTGCTTGATCGAGGTCGCCCAGTTACCGCGAACCAGCGCCATGTAGCGTTTATCGACGCCATCGCCACGCAGTTTTTCGTGCAAGTGACGCAGCATGCTGCGCTTCTTGGCGATCATCAGCAGGCCGGAGGTGTCGCGATCGAGACGGTGAACCAGTTCCAGCTCCTTGGCATCCGGACGCAACTGACGAAAGGCTTCGATTACGCCGAAATTCAATCCGCTGCCGCCGTGAACCGCAATGCCGGCGGGCTTGTTGATCACGATCAGCGCTTTGTCTTCGTAGACAATCGAGGCTTCCAGGCGCTGCAAAAGGCCTTGGGCCAGAGGCACCGGCTCGTCACGCTCCGGCACGCGAACTGGTGGCACACGCACGATATCGCCGGCCTGCAGCTTGTATTCGGGCTTGATCCGACCTTTGTTCACACGCACTTCGCCTTTGCGCAAAATGCGGTAAATCAAGGTCTTGGGCACGCCTTTGAGCCGGGCGAGGAGGAAATTGTCGATTCGTTGGCCGGCATACTCCGGCGAGACTTCAAGCAGTTGAACGCCTGGAGTCGAAGGGGCAGTAGTTGTCATGGCGCGGATGATAACAATTTTTATGGAATTGAAGCACTTAATCATTGCTGCTATAGTCGCGAACGCCGCCAAAAGCGGCCTGGACAGCGGCACCACGGTCAAAAACCGGCCCTGACCAACGCAATTCACCAGGACGCGAGGCCGTCCTACGGGGCTTTCGCTACGTAACGGTGGAGTTTGCAGTTGTAACAAGCGCAGGTGACATGAGGCCTGAATCACACCGCCGAGCAGAGTTTTAACTCGCCTGGCAGGCAAACATTCAAGGCCAGTTCACAAAGTGCAGTCAGCTGCGAATGACCTCGAGCGAACGCTTCGGAAACACTGCCTAAATTAGCCATGATGCGTGACCTCCCCTTTCGGAGCTCACGGTAAATGCCAACCCGCTGCGGATTCTGCGCGCGGCAGCACCCGAATTATCAGGGATACGTGTAGGGTGGAGATGCACAACCGCTGGACTGTGTAGCAATAGGCTTTATCAAGACGCTTCATCTCGTCCACAGCCGCTGGTTGATTCCTCCTCCTGACTGAGTGCTTAAGTAGCCACAGCAAGCAGGACGCGTACGTCGCGGTATCGGCCCAATTGGTCGCACATCGCTGGACACGGGAATGGCCAACCACTCCCGACGCACCTGACACCGACCGTGAGAAGTCGTGTGTGCCGAACGCCGTTTCCGGCAGCCCGGAAACCGACGGTACTACATGAAAAGAATGCTGATTAACGCAACTCAACCAGAAGAGTTGCGTGTTGCACTGGTAGATGGCCAACGCCTCTACGACCTGGACATCGAATCCGGTGCACGCGAGCAGAAGAAGGCCAACATCTATAAAGGCCGCATCACTCGCATCGAACCAAGCCTTGAGGCTGCCTTTGTCGATTTCGGCTCCGAGCGCCACGGCTTCCTGCCACTCAAAGAAATCTCCCGCGAATACTTCAAGAAAGCTCCTGAAGGCCGCGTCAACATCAAGGACGTCCTGAGCGAAGGCCAGGAAGTCATCGTTCAGGTCGAAAAAGAAGAACGTGGCAACAAGGGCGCAGCCCTGACCACCTTCATCAGCCTGGCCGGTCGCTACCTCGTACTGATGCCGAACAACCCGCGTGCCGGCGGTATCTCCCGTCGCATCGAAGGCGAAGAGCGCAACGAACTGCGTGAAGCGCTGAACGGCCTGGTTGCACCAGCCGACATGGGTCTGATCGTGCGTACTGCCGGCCTGGGCCGCAGCAGCGAAGAAATGCAGTGGGACCTCGACTACCTGCTGCAACTGTGGACCGCCATCAAAGAAGCCTCGCTGGATCGCTCCGCGCCATTCCTGATCTATCAGGAAAGCAACGTGATCATCCGCGCCATCCGTGATTACCTGCGCCAGGACATCGGCGAAGTGCTGATCGACAGCGTTGAAGCCCAGGACGAAGCCCTGACGTTCATCCGCCAGGTGATGCCGCAGTACGCCAGCAAGATCAAGCTGTACGAAGACAGCGTTCCGCTGTTCAACCGCTTCCAGATCGAAAGCCAGATCGAGACCGCTTTCCAGCGCGTCGTTGAACTGCCTTCCGGCGGCTCCATCGTTATCGATCCGACCGAAGCCCTGGTGTCCATCGACATCAACTCGGCGCGCGCCACCAAAGGCAGC
Source organism: Pseudomonas sp. LBUM1652 (assembly GCF_059716105.1). Lineage (NCBI taxonomy): Bacteria > Pseudomonadati > Pseudomonadota > Gammaproteobacteria > Pseudomonadales > Pseudomonadaceae > Pseudomonas > Pseudomonas sp. LBUM1652. The sequence continues at coordinate 4,620,177 of NZ_CP166804.1, forward strand.
GACATCGAAGAAACCGCCCTGCAGACCAACCTTGAAGCCGCCGAAGAAATCGCCCGTCAGTTGCGCCTGCGCGACATCGGCGGCCTGATCGTCATCGACTTCATCGACATGACCCCTGCCAAGAACCAGCGCGCCGTGGAAGAGAAAGTCCGCGAATGCCTGGAAGCCGACCGCGCTCGCGTGCAGATCGGCCGCATCTCGCGCTTCGGCCTGCTGGAAATGTCCCGTCAGCGCCTGCGTCCATCGCTGGGCGAAAGCAGCGGCATCGTCTGCCCGCGTTGCAACGGCACCGGCATCATCCGTGACGTCGAATCGCTGTCGCTGGCGATCCTGCGCCTGATCGAAGAAGAAGCCCTGAAAGACCGCACCGCTGAAGTTCGCGCACAAGTGCCGATCCCGGTGGCCGCGTTCCTGCTCAACGAAAAACGCAACTCGATCACCAAGATCGAACTGCGCACCCGTGCCCGTATCATCATCCTGCCGAACGATCACCTCGAAACGCCGCACTTCGAAGTTCAGCGCCTGCGTGACGACAGCCCGGAAGCCGCGACCAACCAGTCCAGCTACGAAATCGCTGCTGCCGCTGCCGAAGTCGAAGAAGTCCAGCCAGCCGCTGCGACCCGCACCCTGGTTCGCCAGGAAGCCGCGGTCAAGACTGCTCCGGCACGCGCCAATGCTCCGGTCCCGACCGAAGCTGCCGCCCCTGCCGCACCAGCGCCTGCTCCAGTTGCCGTACCAGAGCCTAGCTTGTTCAAAGGCCTGGTGAAGTCGCTGGTCAGCCTGTTCGCTACTAAAGAAGAGCCTGCCGCTCCGGTTGTGGTTGAAAAACCGGCTACCGAACGTCCGGCCCGCAACGAAGAGCGTCGCAACGGTCGTCAGCAGAGCCGCAACCGTAACGGTCGCCGCGATGAAGAACGCAAGCCGCGCGAAGAACGTGCACCGCGTGAAGAGCGCGCCCCACGCGAGCCGCGTGAAGAGCGTCAGCCACGTGAAGCCCGTGAAGTCCGCGAGCCGCGTGAAGCCCGCACTGAAGCCCCAGCCGCCCGCGAAGAACGCGCACCACGCGCCCCTCGTGAAGAACGTGCACCGCGCGCTCCACGCGAAGACCGCAAGCCACGTGGCGAGCGTGAAGAACGCGTGCGTGAACTGCGCGAGCCTCTGGACGCCGCTCCCGTTGCTGCGGCCGCTGCCGACGTGACCGCTGAAGAGCGTCCGGCCCGTCAGCCACGTGAAGAACGCGCTCCGCGTCCACCGCGTGAAGAGCGTCAACCGCGCGCCGAACAGGCCGCTGCTGCCGTCGCTGAAGAAGAAGTGATCAGCAATGAAGAGCAACTGCCGGAAGACGGTTCGGAGAACGCCGAAGGCGATCGCCCACGTCGTCGCTCCCGCGGCCAGCGTCGTCGCAGCAACCGTCGTGAGCGTCAGCGTGATGCCAACGGCAACGTGATCGAAGGTTCGGAAGAGTCCGAGTCCGGCGAAAACGCTGAAGCGCCGGACACTGCCGATCTGGCTGCCGGCCTGGTTGTAACCGCCGCTGTCGCCAGCACTGTGATCAGCGCTCCGGCCGAAGCACAGGCTCACGAGCAAGCCGAACGCGCCACCGCCGCTACTCTGGAAACCGCTCCAGTCGAAGCACCGGTTGTTGAAGCAACGACTCCGGTAGAATTGACTGTTGCTCCGGAAGTCGAAGTAGCACCGGTTCGCGAAGCTCAGCCGCAGTTCGAAGCTTTTGCTGAACCTGCTGCTGAACCTGCAGTAGTCGCCGAAGCGCCAGTCGTTGTTGCAGAGCCGGTTGTCGAAACCGTCGCTGAAACCGTGACCGAAACCGTGCGTGAAGTTCGCGAAGAGCAGACCGCATTCAACTGGGTTGCCGAGCCTGCCGCCGCTGAAACACCAGCGCCTGCATTCGAAGCGCCAGTAGTTGAAGAAGCCAAGGCTGCCGAACCTGCTCCAGCGCCAGTCGTTGAAGCACCGGTCGTCGAAGCGCCAGTGGTTGCCGAAGCACCTGCTCCGGTCGTTGAAGCGGCTCCGGTCAGCGCTCTGGCGCCAAACGGTCGCGCGCCAAACGACCCACGTGAAGTGCGTCGTCGCAAGCGTGAAGAAGAGCGTCTGGCGAAGGAAGCCGAACTGGCCGCCGCTGCTGCTCCGGTTGTTGCAGAGCCAGTGGTTGCTGAAGTGGTCGAGGCAGCGCCTGCACCGGTTGCTGAAGAAGCCGTGGCTGAATCGGTGATCGCTGAAGCACCACGCTCCGTTCAGGACGCGGTCGAGCACAACGAAGAGGCCCAGGAAAAAGAACACGAGCCTAAACCTCTCGTCTGATGCCTTAAGCCAATAAAAAGCCCCGCCTGATGATTCAGGCGGGGCTTTTTTATGCCTTTTGATCTTGCTGTTACTTGAACACCAACGCCTCAGGCACATCGATATCCCACAACACCCCTGGATCATCCACCGCCACTTCCACCACCCTTCCCTGCTTCAACAAAGGCCTGGCCCCGCGATCACCGGACAACGCCAACAACTCCAGACCAAACGAACGACCAAACCCCACTGGATGCCCAAACTCGCCATCCTGCACCGGCACGCTCACCGCATCGTCAGCCATCGCCGCGACCACCCGCTCGATGCTCGACGGCAAGATAAACGGCATATCTCCCAACACGATCAACCAGCCATCCACATCCGGGCAAGCCGCCACACCCGCAGCAATACTGTCGCCCATGCCAGTCGATTCAATCGAAACCACATCACAGCCATAGGCCTGCGCCATGCGCATTGCCTGCGGTCGAGCCTCAGTGGTCACCAGCACGCGCGCGTCGAGGCTAGCCGGCAGGCTCACCAACACCTGCTCGATCACCGAGCGCACAGCGCCATCACGCCCGGTGCAATCGGCCAGCAATTTGTCCTTGTCCGCACCCGCCACTTGGCGAAAGCGACTGCCCTCGCCCGCCGCCAGCACAATCACACCGATGGATCGACTCATGCGCCCTCCAGTGACTTCTTCTGCTTCAATTCAACGCCGTTCTTGATCGCGACAATTTCCGCCAAAAGGGACAAAGCGATTTCCGCCGGCGAATGACTGCCGATATGCAAACCGATCGGCCCGTGCAACCGAGCGATGGCCTGTTCCGACAAACCTAGCTGAGCCAGATTCTCCCGACGCTTCTGACTGTTGACCCGCGAACCCAGCGCGCCGACATAAAAGGCCGGCGAATCGAGGGCGGTCAGCAAGGCCATGTCATCCAGGCGCGGATCGTGAGTCAGCGCGACAATTGCCGTGCGCTCATCGGTCTGAATGCTCAATACCGCGTCATCCGGCATCCCTGGGACGAAACGACCGTGATGCTCTTCCCAACCGTAGACGAATTCGGTGCGCGGATCACAAATCAGCACTTCGAAATCCAGCAACCGCGCCATGTCCGCCACGTACCGCGACAGCTGCCCGGCGCCGATCAACAGCAGACGCCAGCGCGGGCCATAAATGGCGCGCAGTACCTTGCCGTCGAACACCAAAGAATCTGACTTGCTGGCGCCAGTCAAAACCACTTCACCGGTTTCAATGTCCAGCTCACGGGCAACAATTTCATGGGCTTCGCAACGCGCGAGCAGTTCGGCAACCCATGATGGATCACCGACACGCTCCTCGGTCAGACGCAGCGTACCGCCGCAAGGCAGGCCAAACCGCGCTGCCTCTTCGCGGGTAACGCCGTAGGTGATCAATTGCACCGGTGGCCCATCGGTAGCGATGCGCCCGTCATGCAGGCGGGCGATCAAGTCATCCTCGACACACCCGCCCGACACCGAGCCGATCACCACGCCATCCTCGCGCAATGCCAGCATGGCGCCGGGTGACCGGGGCGCGGTGCCCCAGGTCTGCACCACGCTGAACAGCACCACCCGCTGCCCGGCGCGGCGCCATTCGAGCACACTGCGCAGGACGTTAAGGTCGACGCTGTCCATTACGCCTGCGCCTTCTGCCAGCCCTGCAACTGATAACGCACTGGCAGGTTGCGGATGCGTTGGCCGGTGGCCGCGAAAATCGCATTGCACAGCGCCGGCGCAATCGGCGGCACACCCGGTTCACCGACACCACCCAACGGTACGTCGCCCGGTGGCGTCACCAGATGCACCGCGACTTCCTTCGGCGCCAGCGACATGCGCGCGACCTCGTACATATGGAAGTTGTCCTGCTGCACCTTGCCGTCCTTGAAGCTGATCTCACCCAGCACCGCGTTACCAAGGCCCATGACGCAGGCGCCCTCGAACTGCGAACGGATGCGCTCAGGGTTGATCTGCGGCCCGCAATCGACGGCGATGTCAGCCTTGTGCACGATCAGCGTGCCATCGTCCTTGACCTCGACTTCGATCACTGCGGCCACATAGGTGACGAAGCTGTAGTGCACCGCCAGCCCCAGGCCACGACCCTTGGGTAACTTGCGACCCCAACCGGCAGCCTTGGCCGCGGTTTCCAGTACGGTGCGCATGCGCCCGGTGTCGATCGGATAGCGCTCAGGGGATTCGCCGTAGTTCCACTCTTCGCTCAAGGTGCGCGGATCGATCTGTCGATCCGGGCCAAGCAACTTGACCTGGTACTTGAGCGGATCAACACCGGCCTTGTGCGCCAGTTCATCGACAAAGCTCTGGATCGCGAACCCGTGGGGAATGTTCGACACCGAGCGATACCAGCCGACCCGCGTATGCACCGTGGCTTCGGGGTTTTCCAGGCGCACGTTGGGAATGGCATAGGCCATGTTGGTGAAACCCATGCCCAGTTCGAACGCCGCTTCATGGTTCATACCGGGAGCGAACAGCGCAGTGATGCTCGGCGCCACGGTGCGATGCAGCCAGCCGGACGGCATGCCGTCCTTGCCAACACCGGCCTTCAGATATTCGGCGGACACGGTGTGGAAATACGAGTTGTGGATATCGTCCTCGCGCGTCCATTGCACCCGCACAGCTTTGCCAGGGAATTCTTTGGCGAGAATCGCGGCTTCAACGACGAAGTCCGGTTTTGACTTACGACCAAAACCACCGCCCAGCAGCGTCACATTGAACGTGACGTTATCGAACGGCAGGCCGAGGCGCTCTGCGATTCGCTCGCGAGTCACCTGCGGCGCCTGACTCGGTGCCCAGGCTTCGCAGACACCGTCCTTGAAACGGGCGATGGCAACCATCGGCTCCATCGGCGCCTGCGCCAGGTGCGGTAAATAATAAGAAGCTTCGAGGGTGCTGGCGGCGCCGCTTAGAGCTTTGTCGATATCACCGGTATTGCGCACCACTTTACCGGGCTTCAGCGAAGCGGCTTCCAGCTCTTTACGATAGGCAATCGAGTCGTAACTGGCGTTCGGGCCATCGTCCCACTCGATTTTCAGCGCTTCGCGGCCCTTGATGGCCGCCCAGGTGTTACTGGCGATAACTGCCACACCGCCCAATGGCTGAAACTCTGAAGGTAGCGGGCGGCTTTCGATCTGAATGACTTTAAGCACACCGGGGACTTTCAGCGCAGCGCTGTCATCGACCGATTTGACCTTGCCGCCGTAAACCGCCGGACGGGCGATGGTCGCATACAGCATGCCGTCGAAATGCACGTCGGCGCCGTAAACCGCGCGGCCATTGACGATGTCGTCGCCGTCGATGGCTTTGGTGCCTTCCTTGCCGATGTAGCGAAACTCCGACGGCTGCTTGAGGCGCAAGCTGTCGCGCGCCGGTACTGCCAAGGCACTGGCGGCGGCGGCAAGTTCGCCATAGCCCAGCTCGCGGCCGGACGGTTTGTGCAGAACTTTGTGCAACTGTGCGTGGCACTCGCCGACCGGCACTTTCCACTGCTCAGCCGCCGCTTGCTCAAGCATGGTCCGGGCAGCGGCGCCACAGCGACGCATCGGCTCGTACCAGTGACGCATACTGCGCGAACCGTCGGTGTCCTGGTTGCCGAAGCGCACTTCATCGCCCGGCGCCTGCTGCACTTTGACCTTGGCCCAATCGGCTTCCAGCTCATCAGCGACGACCATGGTCAGGCTGGTACGCACGCCCTGGCCCATCTCGGAACGGTTGCACACCACGGTTACCGTGCCGTCAGCAGCGATGCTGACGTAGACCTTAGGATCATCGATCCAGCCGTTGGGCATGCCATCGGCGCCAAATTTCTTCGGTTTGTCTTCGGCCAACGCATCCTGCCAGCCCCAACTTGCCGCCAGCACCAGCGCGCCGGTGGCGCTGACGCCTTTGAGAAACCCACGGCGGCTGAGGTTGCTCAGGGCGAAATCATTCGGTAGGCGACTCATGCCTTGGCCTCCTTCAGATGAGTGGAAGCCTGACGGATCGCGGTTTTGATCCGGTTGTAGGTGCCGCAGCGGCAAATGTTGCCGACCATCGCTTCTTCGATCTGCTCGTCGCTAGGGTTCGGATTGGTTTTCAGTAGCGCGGTGGCAGACATGATCTGGCCACCCTGACAGAAACCGCACTGGGCCACGGCGCTGTCGAGCCAGGCCTGCTGGACGACTTGCCCGACCGGGTCAGCGTGAAGGTTGTCGATGGTGGTCACGTTCTGCCCGACCACCGAGCCGATCGGCGTGATGCAGCTGCGCGCGGGCAAGCCGTCGATATGAATGGTGCAGGCGCCGCACAGGCCCATGCCGCAACCGAACTTGGTGCCGTTGTAACCGGCGACGTCACGAATTGCCCAGAGCAGCGGCATGTCTTCAGTGACATCGAGGGGATGGTCTTGACCGTTGAGTTTCAGGGTAATCATGGGCACGCCCGCATATTTTTGGAGGTTATGGGGTCGAGCAATCTGCCGCCGGAAACATCAGCGGTGGGTTCGCAGATCGACTCAGGCTAGTCAGGCTCTCTTGCGCCGACGAAAACGTCTGCACCGGGCCTTTGGTGGAGCAAATGGCTGGTATCGTTAGCTCGCTAAGTTAACCCAGCATTAACAAAAAAGCCCTGCACTTTTTATCAGTGCAGGGCTTTGGATGGCGCTTGGAAAGCGTAGCCTCAATAACGATTGGGCTCCATTTCCAGTTCGACATTGAAACGCTCGGAAATATCTTTCTGGATACGCTGCGCCAGATCGAGCAATTGCAGCCCCGTCGCCGCGCCGTAATTGACCAGCACCAGCGCCTGCAATTTATGCACGCCGGCATCGGCCTCACGGAAACCTTTCCAGCCTGCGCGCTCGATCAGCCAACCGGCGGCCAATTTCATCTGCCCATCCGGCTGCGCATAGGCCACCAGATCCGGGTGTTGAGCCTTGATCTGCTCAACCAGCGCCGCCGACACCAGCGGGTTCTTGAAGAAGCTGCCGGCATTGCCGAGCACCGCCGGGTCCGGGAGTTTTTCGCTGCGGATGCTGCAAATTGCGCGGCTGACGTCAGTAGGCGTCGGTTGTTCGATGCCCTGCTCGTTCAGACGCTGACGCACCGGACCGTATTCCAGATGCAGATGTGCAGCGCGGTCGAGCTTGAAGCGCACCCGCAGAATCAACCAACGTCCCGGCTCCTGCTTGAACAGGCTGTCGCGGTAGGCGAAGTTGCATTCCTCCAGGCTGAAATCGCGCAGCTCGCCGGTCTGGCGATCCAGCGCCGTGAGCCCGGCGAATACATCCTTGATCTCGACACCGTAGGCACCGATGTTCTGCATCGGCGCAGCGCCGACGGTGCCGGGAATCAGACTGAGGTTTTCCAGCCCGGACAACCCCTGCGCCAAGGTGTGTTGCACGAACGGATGCCACGGCTCGCCGGCTTCGGCTTCGATCACCACGCGGTTGCCGTCATCACTGATCACGCGAATACCGCGAGTGGCCATGCGCAGTACCAGCGCCGGGATATCAGCGGTCAGCAGCAAGTTGCTGCCACCACCGATCACCAGCAATGGCACATCGCGGGACTCGGCATACGCCAAGGCTTCGCGTACATCATCATCGCTGTGGGCTTCGGCAAACAGTTGCGCGCGAACCTCCACACCAAAACTGTTGAACGGTTTCAGGGAAACCTGCGGTTGTACCAACAAACTCATAACCGCCCCTTCACTTCGATCAACAGTTGGTCACAGGCCGCTTCGATCAGGTCCAGGACCTGCTCGAACCCCTGATCGCCGTCGTAATACGGATCAGGTACTTCATCGACCAACCCGGCATAACGACGCAGGAACAGATCCAGTTCGGCCTTGCCGGTGGCCGGTTGCAACGCCTTGAGATTGCGCAGATTGCTGTTGTCCATGGCCAGGATCAGGTCATAACTGGCGAAGTCGGCACGGCTGACCTGCTGCGCGCGTTGCGCCGACAGGTCATAACCGCGCACTTTGGCTGCGGCCTGGCTGCGTTTGTCCGGCGGATTGCCGACGTGCCAGTCACCAGTGCCGGCGGAGGCCACTTCGACCTGATCCGCCAGCCCCGCTTCACGCAGTTTTTGGCGCAACACGCCTTCCGCTGTGGGTGACCGGCAGATGTTGCCCAGGCACACAAACAAAACGCGCATCAGGCCTCCAGCAGGCGACGAACGCGTTCGAGGTCTTCGACGGTGTCGACACCGGTTGGCGGTGCGATCAGCGCGTCGGCGACATGAATCCGCACGCCGTGCCACAGGGCACGCAGTTGCTCCAGGGATTCAGTGTTTTCCAGCCAGCACGGGCCCCAGCTCACGAAATCCTGGAGGAAACCGGCGCGATAGGCATAAATGCCGATGTGGCGACGATAAGGCACGCCTTCTGGCAATTGCTCGCGATTCTTGGCGAACGCATCGCGCGCCCAAGGCAAGGTTGCACGGCTGAAGGTCAGCGCCAGACCATTAACGTCGCTGACAACTTTGACCACGTTCGGATTGAACAGGGTTTCCACGTCTTCGATCGGCTCGGCCAGGGTGGCCATGCGCGCTTCGGTGTGGGCGGCAAGGTTGGCGGCGACCTGATCGATTACGCTCGGCGGGATCAACGGCTCGTCGCCCTGCACGTTGACCACGATCGCATCGGCCTCAAGGCCCAGTTTCGCCGCGACTTCGGCCAGACGGTCGGTGCCGGAATTGTGATCTTCACGGGTCAGTACCACTTCGGCACCAAAGCCCTTGCAGGCCTCGACGATACGCGCATCGTCGGTCGCGACGACTACGCGGCTGGCGCTGCTTTTGCTCGCCTGTTCCCAGACGTGCTGGATCATCGGCTTGCCGGCAATCAACAGCAACGGTTTGCCCGGCAGCCGAGTGGAGGCGTACCGCGACGGGATGACAACGGTGAAGGCTGTGGTCATTTATCCAGGCGCTCGTCGGTGGTCAGGGTGCGGGCTTCAGTTTCGAGCATCACCGGGATGCCGTCGCGGATCGGATATGCCAGACCGGCGCCCTTACTGATCAGCTCGGTCTTGTCGGCGCTGAGCTTGAGCGGGCCTTTGCAGATAGGGCACGCGAGGATATCGAGCAATTTGGTGTCCATGAACATTCCCTGGAATAAAGAGTTAAGGCAAAAGCCGATCCGGTAACAGACGCATCAGTTGGATGTCGAACCAGGCCACAAAGGCCGGCGACGGCACCGCATCGACCGCCAGATACCACCAATCGGCAGCAGCAAAGGCACGGCACTTCACCGCGTCCTTTTCGGTCATCACCAACGGCAATGACGGCGTGAAATTCAAGGCCTGCACGCTGTACTCGGCGTGGTCGGCAAACGCATGGGGGACTGGGCGCCAGTCTAGCGCTTCGAGGGTATTGAAGAAACGTTGCGGATTGCCAATCCCGGCGACCGCATGCACGCTTTGACCGGCAGAAAAATGATCGAGCGGCTTGCGCTCGCCACTGCGCAGATTGACCAGCGCGGTGGGTTGCAGGCGGAAGGCGAACCCGTCCTCGCGATCGTCCGTCGCGCCGTTGAACAGCACGCCGTCGACGCTTTGCAGACGTTCGATCGGCTCGCGCAAAGGCCCTGCGGGCAGGCAACGCTTATTGCCCAGACCCCGGGCGGCGTCAATCAACACCAGTTCCAGATCCCGGCCCAGACGGTAATGCTGCATACCGTCGTCGGACAGGATCAGGTCCAGCGGTTCGCTGGCGAGCAAAGCTTTGACCGCCGCACTGCGATCAGGATCGATCATCAGCGGCACGCCGGTGCGCTGGACGATCAGCAATGGCTCGTCGCCTGCGATGTCAGCGCTTTGCTCCGCTTCGACCCGCCACGGCAGTTGCGGCGGTTTGGCGCCGTAGCCACGGCTGACCACGCCGACGCGCAAACCACGGCGCCGGCAATGTTCGATCAGCCAGAGGATCATTGGCGTCTTGCCGGTGCCGCCGACAGTGATATTGCCCACCACGATCAACGGCACTGGCGGCTGATAGATTTCGCCCTCGCCATCGAGAAAGCGCTGACGCTTGCCGACGACGACGCGGCGATAGAGCATTTCCAGCGGCCGCAACAGCGTCAGGGCCGGGTGCCCCTGATACCACGCGGCGAGCAAACGATCGGACAGGCTCATCAGGATTTTGGCGCCGCCTCGACCGTGGTCATGCGCAGATGGCTGAAACCGAGCTTGCCGGCCGCGTCCATGGCGGTGATCACCGATTGATGCTGAGTCTTGCCATCAGCGCTGATCGACAACGGCATATTGGTGTCACCGTTGGATTCCTTCTGCATGGCTTCCATCAAAGTCGGCAGATCGTTTTTCGGCAGAATCTTGTTGTTCACCGAAAACACGCCCTCGGCGCTGATGGCGACGTCGATCTGCTTGACCTGCTGATCTTCGGCCGGCGAACCACTGACCGCTTCCGGCAGATCGACACGCAACTGGGTCTCGCGGGTAAACGTGGTGGTCACGACGAAAAACAGCAGCAGGATGAACACCACGTCGATCAGTGACGCGAGGTTGATGTCCACGGTTTCCCGGGGCTTGCGACGGAATTTCACGCGCGGCCCTCGGCCAGGTCGACGTCACGGTCGCCCTGCACCACTTCAACCAGTTTGATTGCTTCCTGCTCCATGCCCACCACCAACTCATCGATGCGACGCTGCAGGAAACGGTGGAAGAACACCGCCGGAATACCCACCATCAGGCCTGCCGCAGTGGTGATCAGCGCTTTGGAAATACCGCCGGCCAGCACTGACGCATTAGTGGTCATGCCTGAACCGGTAAAAGCACTGAAAATATCGATCATGCCCAACACTGTACCCAACAGCCCCAACAACGGCGCCATGGCAGCGATGGTGCCGAGTGCATTGACGTAGCGCTCGAGTTCATGGATCACCCGGCCTGCGGCTTCTTCGATGCACTCTTTCATGATCTCGCGACCATGCTTGGAGTTGGCAAGGCCCGCCGCGAGGATTTCACCCAGCGGCGAATTGGCGCGCAATTCCTTGAGTTTTTCTTTATTGAGCTGTTTGTCCTTGATCCAGACCCAGACCTGGCCCAGCAGATGCTCGGGGGTAACGCGGCTGGCGCGCAGGGTCCACAGGCGCTCGGCGACAATCGCCATGGCCGCGATGGAACTCAGAATGATCGGCAACATCATCCAGCCGCCGGATTTGACCAATTCCCACACAGTGACAGTCCCCTCGAAAAAGTGCGCCACTTTACCATACCGGTTCGCGATTAAGACCCGCCGCTCCGACGACCGTGATGCCGCATTCGTGCGCCCCCCGATCAACGGGCAAAAGCGGGCGGATCACGCCAGAAGCGTCGGTGTTGGCGCATTGTCCTGGGCGGTTTGAAGGTACCGAGTTGCAGATGAATGGCGCCATGCACGGCACTGTCGTAGATGCGCAGACCCTGTTTGCGATAGCGGGCGAGCACGGTGGGGTGCGGATGCCCGAAGGAATTGCCGTGGCCTCGAGAAATCAGCACAGCGTCGGGGTTCAAGACTTTGAGCAAGGCCATTGAAGAGGAACTACGACTGCCGTGGTGCGGCGCTTGCAGCCATTGCGTAGGCACCGCCAATGGACTTTCCAGCAAGACGCGCTCGGCATGGGTGTCGATATCACCGGTCAACAGCAGGCGCTCACCATTAGCCTCGATCTGCAATACGCAGGAGCGCTGATTACTGTCGTGGGCATCCGACCATTGCCAGAGCTGAAAACTGACGCCATCCCAGTGCCACTGGCGTGCGCTTTCGCAGGCTTCGGCATTCAATTCGGCGGGCAATCCCGGTGGGTCACCACTGATGACTCGATCCACCTTCAAGCTACGCGCCACTGCCAGGGCCCCACCGGCATGATCGGCATCGGCGTGGCTGAGCAGCATCAAATCAAGTTTCTCGACCCTCAATTTGCGCAAGGCCGGCAGCACAACACGCTCACCGAGATCGAAATCACCGAAACGCGGCCCGGCGTCGTAAAGCAAGGTGTGATGCCGGGTGCGGATCAGAATCGCCAGCCCCTGACCAACATCGAGCTGCCAGATATCGGCCAATCCTGCGTCCAGTCGCTCTCTTGGCGGTACCACAAGGACTATCAGCAAGGGCCAACCCAGCGGACGCAGCGGCACCCCACGGGGCAATAGCAGCAGCACGGCACCGAGACTGCCGATGGCCAACGCCCACATGGGAATCGACGGCGCAATCCACGCGGGCCAGTGCCCGGCGATTACCGCCAGCCCCTGAAATAGCCAGTCGATCAAACCACCGGACAGCCACAACAGCCCCTCACCGACATACGGCACCGGCAGCAACAACGTTCCGAGCAGTGCCGGTGGCAACACCACCAGGCTGACCCAGGGCACTGCGAGCAAATTCGCCAACGGCCCACTGAGACTGATCGGCAGGTTCAGCGCCATCAGCACCGGACACAAACCGATCGCAATCAGCCATTGCGCCCGCGTCCACGTCTGCCACCAGCGCCACGCCCCGAGGCGACCGCCAAAAATGAAGACAAGCACCGCCACCGCCGCGAAGGACAGCCAAAAACCGGGCCGTAAACTGGCTAGCGGATCGAGCAACAGCACGCAGTTGAACGCCAACAACAGCGGCCACCACGCGCCGAGATGGCGAAAACGCAGGCGCCATAACAGCACCAGCCCGACCATCACGCAGGCCCGGCGCACTGGCACATCAAATCCGGCGAGCAGCCCGTAACCGAGCGCGGCAGCGAATGCCAGACCACAGGCCCACGGCAGCCAAGGCCAACGCAACGGCCACAGCCCATATCGGGCCAACCCGGCGACCAGCAAGTACATCACCGCCGCCAACATGCCGATGTGCTGGCCGGAGATCACCAGCAAATGCACGGTGCCGGTGTCCTGCAGGATCTGCCAATCCTCGCGACTGAGCCCGGAGCCATCGCCCAGTACCAAGGCCGCCAACGCGCCTGCCCGCCCCTGGGCGTCCACCTCAAGCAAACGCTGACGAATGCTGTCGCGCCACGCCCATCGCGCTTCGCTCAGGCGCTGGCCATCCTTGATCGTGCCGGTTGCGCCGATGCGTTGCGCCAGCAACCAGGCTTCGTAATCGAAGGCATCAGCATTGAGTAAACCGCCAGGACGCTTGAGCTTGACCGCAAGGCGCCAGCGTTCGCCACTGTTGACCGGCGGCCCGGCGTACCACGCCAGACGCATCAGCGGCGGCAGTTTGCCGTGACGCGAGCGCGCATCAGCCAATTCGAAACGCACCACACCTTCGCTGATTTGCGGCAAGCCGACCACCCGCCCTTCAAGCCAGCGGGTCTCACCGTCGAGTTTGACCGGCAATCGATCATTCAATGCCCATTGCGCGCCGACACAGGCCCAAGTGAAACCAAACAGCAAAAAAGCCACTGGAGAGCTGCGAAACGGCAGCAACATCAAACCGGCGATCGGCAACAACAGCAACAACCAGACCGGCGGTAACGCCGGCATAAAAACAGAGGCAAGCAGACCGACTGCCAGCGCCATCATCCCTGTGCGCATAAGCCCGTCCTTGAGAGTCCCGCTCTTAGGCATAGCGGCTCTTTCGCACGACCGTCGTCAACAATTGTCACAAAGTCTGAATGGGGGCTTCGTAGAATCCAGACATACTTGCCGCCTTAACCGACCGAGAAGCCTTATGCCCCGGCGCTTATTCAAACGTTACATGCCCGACCCGACGAGCATAAGGGAACACAAATCCTTACGCTTTCTCGGCAAGTTGCTGCATGACCCGAACCTCTGGCACCTCAATCGTCACTCGGTGGCTCGCGCGATGGCGGTCGGGCTGTTTGCTGCGTTTCTGCCGATTCCGGCGCAGATGCTGGTTGCAGCAGCGCTGGCCATCATCGTGCGTGGCAACATGCCAATCGCCGTCAGCCTGGTCTGGCTGACTAATCCGATCACCATGCCCGCGGTGTTTTTCTGCACCTATCAGGCCGGGGCGTGGTTGATGGATGTGCCGGCACGGCATCTGCCGGATGAGTTGACGTGGGAATGGATCAGCGGCGAGCTGTCGACGTTGTGGCAACCGTTTTTGCTGGGTTCGGTGGTGGTAGGGCTGGTGCTTGGTGCCCTCGCCTATTGCGCGGTGATGATGTATTGGCGCTGGTGGGTAGCGCGGCAATGGGCACGGCGCAAGAAGAAACGAATGTCGTGAATGCAAAACGGCCTCCGCAATGGGAGGCCGTTTTTTTGTGCTGCCTGGACTGACGCCATCAATCCTACAGGGATCTTAAGTACGCATCCCGCGCCCACTCACCAGCAACCGCGCGCAACCGAAATACAGCACCACGGTCGCTACCAGCATGAAGGTGATCGCAATGCCGATGCGGATATCCGACACCCCGAGAATGCCGTAGCGAAAGGCGTTGACCATGTGCAACACCGGGTTGGCCAGCGATACGGTCTGCCAGAACGGCGGCAGCAGAGTGATCGAGTAGAACACGCCACCCAGGTAGGTCAGCGGCGTCAGCACGAACGTCGGGATGATCGAAATGTCATCGAAGTTGCGTGCAAACACGGCGTTGATGAAACCCAGCAACGAGAAGATTGTTGCCGTCAGTACCACCACCAGTATGGTCACACCCAGGTGATGCACCTGCAAATGGGTGAAGAACAGCGACAGGATGGTCACGATGACGCCGACCATCAACCCGCGCAGCACGCCACCACAGGTGTAGCCAATCAGGATCGTGTGCGGCGACACCGGCGAGACCATCAACTCTTCGATGGAACGCTGGAATTTGCTGCCGAAGAAACTCGACACCACGTTGCCGTAGGAGTTGGTGATCACCGACATCATGATCAGCCCCGGCACGATGTACTCCATGTAGGTGAAGCCACCCATGTCGCCGATCTGCCGGCCGATCAGGTTGCCGAAGATCACGAAGTACAGAACCATGGTGATCGCCGGCGGCAGCAACGTCTGCGGCCAGATCCGGGTAAAGCGTTTGACCTCGCGGTAAACGATGGTCTGGAGCGCGACGAGGTTGGGACGGAACTCGGAACTCATACCGCCACCTTCGACAGATTTTTCTCCACCAGGGAAACGAACAGCTCCTCGAGGCGATTGGTTTTATTACGCAGGCTCAGCACCTCGATGTTCTGCAGGGCCAGTTGGCCAAACAGCGCGGTGATGCCCATGGACTTGTCGACCTGCACTTCCAGCGTATGCGCATCGATCAAACGAGACGGATAACCGATCAGTTGCGGCGCTGCAGCCAGATCACCCTTCAGATCGAGCAGGAAGGTTTCCACGTGCAACTGACCGAGCAGCTGACGCATGCTGGTGTTCTCGACGATGGTGCCGTGGTCGATGATGCCGATGTTGCGGCACAACTGCTCAGCCTCTTCCAGATAGTGCGTGGTGAGGATGATGGTGATGCCTTTCTGATTCAGTTCGGTGAGGAACGTCCACATCGAACGGCGCAGCTCGATGTCGACCCCGGCAGTCGGTTCGTCGAGGATCAGCAGGCGCGGCTCATGCACCAGCGCACGGGCAATCATCAAACGACGCTTCATACCGCCGGACAGCGAACGCGACGGCACATCACGCTTGTCCCACAGGCCGAGCTGGGTCAGGTACTGCTCGGCGCGTTCCTTGGCGATCTTCGCCGGAATGCCGTAGTAACCGGCCTGGGTCACGACGATATCGAACGTTTTTTCGAACTGGTTGAAGTTGAATTCCTGGGGCACCACGCCGATCGAGCGCTTGAGCGCTGCCGGGTTCTTGTCCAGGTCATTGCCAAAGATATTCACCGTGCCGCTGGTCTTGTTCACCAGGGTCGAGAGAATGCCGATGGTCGTGGATTTGCCGGCACCGTTGGGGCCGAGCAAGGCGAAGAAGTCACCTTCGGCGACGTCCAGATCGATACCACTCAAGGCCTGGAACCCGTTGCCGTAGGTTTTGGTTAGCTGCCGGATGGACAGAGCGGAACTCATATCTGATTTACGCACCATGGTGAAGGGAAGAAAGACATAAATAAGGGCGGGCGGCGAGGGATACAACCGCGGCGCACGAGCGCAATGGTGCTTGCCGTCGCCACACAAGTACAGTCAAGTGTGTCGATAGTAGGTATTAAGTCAACGCGGTCATGACTGCTTTCTGATACGCCGGACGCTGTTTCAGGCGCTCGTACCAGGCTTGCAGATTCGGTTGTGCCGCGCGTTCGACAGGCATCTCGAACCAGGCATAAATGAAACTGCCGAGCGGAATATCGCCCATGCCGATTTCGTTGCCGGACAAGTACGGTTGGCTGGCAAGTGCCTGATCGGCCATGCTCAGCAACTCATTACATTCTTTAATCGCGGCATTGATGGCGGGCCAATCCTGTTTGTCCACCGGGGTACGCAACACGCCCCAGAACACTGTGCGGAACGGCCCGGCAAAACTCGAGGTGGTCCAGTCCATCCACTTGTCGGCGGTGGCCCGGGCCTGTGCATCCGCCGGATACCACGCGCTATCGGGCGCATGTTTGGCTAGCAGATAGCGGACGATGGCGTTGGATTCCCACAGCACGAAGCCGTCATCCTCAATCACCGGCACCCGACCGTTCGGGTTCATCGCGCGGTACTCGGGCGTGTCGACCACGCCGAACGCACCACCGGCATCAATCGCCTCGTAAGCCAGGCCCAATTCCTCGGCAGCCCACAGTGGCTTCCTGACATTCGATGAGTTTTTCCGTCCCCAGATCTTCAGCATGACCGCCTCTTTGCAAATGAGTGGGCAGGCAGCATACGCCGGATCAGACGAGCCTGACATCACTGTGCATGTCACCCAACAGTTGCGGCTGATGATCACCGAACAGGTGTGGATAGCACTTCTCCAGGTGTTCAAAGAAGAAGGTTTCCGGCACATCGGCGAACTGGCCGTGATCGACCAGATACTCCATCAGTTGCGCACCGTCACGGTTGAACGGGTGGAAAACGCTGTCGTTGATGCCGTCGAACTCCAGCGGTGCCACATTGAACAATTCGCAGAGTTTCTGGTTGAACGCCGGTGTTGCCTTGACCCAGCGACCATTGAGAAACAACTCGGTATAGCCATGCATGGCGAACATATCGCTTTTCAGAAGCTCAAGCAGACGCGGGGTCGACAGATGATTGCGGACATCGGCCAGACCGATGCGCGCCGGGATTCCACAATGTCGAGCACACCCGGCGAGCAGCGTGGCTTTCGGCACGCAGTAGCTTTCCCCTGTCGCCAGCGCATAGCTGCCGCGCAACGTTTGCGGATCGCGACTGAAGGTATAAGGGTTGTAGCGCACCGCCTCACGCACCGCGTAATACAGACTGACCGCCTGCGCGAGTGGATCGCGGCTGGCACCACGATGCATTTCGGCGAACTCCACCACCGCCGGGTGGTCACTATCGATGAAGCGGCCGGGACTCAGATACTCGTGCATGACGACAGATCTCCTGGGTGAGCCCCGAGTCTAGCGACAGCTCAAGCACAGAGATAACGACGTTTCGGCCAAACTTGGACGCAAAGACGCGGGACTGGCGAACGATTTCCCACACGCGTTGCCCACCGAACCTACGAAAACCGTCCGGGGTTTCCCACGATTTCAATCACCTTGCTCTGACCACCCGCTTTTGCAGATGCCGTCTAAGCTCTGGAGGGTCGATTTGCCTTGGTTCACGGAGGACTGAAATATGCTGTTGTTGTGGATACTGGTTTTGATCGTTGGCGTGGCGTATCTCGCCCACCGGCGCATCGCCCCGCTGCCCGCGTTGGGCATCGTTGCCGTCTACCTGCTGGCAATGGGGATTTTCAGTCACGCGCCGGGCTGGCTGCTGCTGGTGTTCTGGGTCGTCCTGGCGGTGGTTGCCGCGCCGCTGCTGCTGCCCGACCTGCGTCGCAAACACTTCACTGCGCCGCTGTTCAACTGGTTCCAGAAAACCCTGCCACCGATGTCGCAGACCGAACGCGACGCGATCGATGCCGGCACGGTCTGGTGGGACGGTGAACTGTTCAGCGGCCGTCCGGACTGGGACAAACTGCTGTCCTATCCCAAGGTGCAATTGAGCGAAGAAGAGCAGGCCTTTATCGACGGCCCGACCGAAGAACTCTGTGCGATGGTCACTGACTGGCAGATCGGCCAGTCGATGGATCTGCCCCCAGAAGCGTGGACGCACATCAAGGAACACGGCTTCTTCGCCCTGATCATTCCCAAGGAATTCGGCGGTAAAGGCTTCTCCGCCTACGCTCACTCCCAAGTAGCGATGAAACTCGCCACCCGCAGCGGCGATCTCGCGTCCACGGTCATGGTGCCCAACTCGCTAGGCCCAGCCGAATTGCTGCTGCATTACGGCACTGACGAGCAACGCAATCACTATCTGCCGCGGCTCGCCCGTGGCGATGACATCCCGTGCTTCGCCCTCACCGGCCCGCTCGCTGGTTCGGACGCCGGCGCAATGCCCGACACCGGGATCATCTGCAAAGGTCAGTGGGAGGGTCAGGAAGTCCTTGGCCTGCGCCTGAACTGGGAAAAGCGCTACATCACCCTCGGCCCGGTGGCCACTCTGCTCGGCCTGGCCTTCAAAGCGTATGACCCGGATCACCTGCTGGGTGACAAGGAAGACCTCGGCATCAGTCTGGCGCTGATTCCGACCGATACCGCGGGCGTGGAAATCGGCCGTCGGCACCTGCCGCTGGGCGCTGCGTTCATGAACGGCCCGAACTCGGGCAAAGACGTGTTCATCCCGCTGGACTTCCTCATCGGTGGTCAGGAGATGCTCGGCAAAGGCTGGATGATGCTGATGAACTGCCTGTCGGTCGGGCGTTCGATCTCGCTCCCGGCGGTCGGCACCGGCGCGGCCAAGTTCACCAGTCTGGTGACCGGGCAATATGCGCAGATTCGCGAGCAGTTCAATGTACCGCTGTCGGCCTTCGAAGGTATTCAAGAGGCGATGGCGCGTATCGGCGGCAACGCCTGGATGATGGACGCCGCACGCATGCTCACCGCCAACGCGGTGGATCTGGGCGAGAAACCGTCGGTGCTGTCGGCGATCCTCAAGTACCACCTCACCGAACGCGGTCGCGAGTGCATCAGCCACGCCATGGATGTGCACGGTGGCAAGGCGATCATCATGGGCCCGAACAACTACCTTGGGCGCAGTTGGAACGGTGCGCCGATTTTCATCACCGTGGAAGGTGCGAACATTCTGTCGCGCAACCTGATGATCTTCGGTCAGGGCGCGATTCGCTGCCATCCGTTCGTGCTCAAGGAAATGGCCCTCGCCGGTCGCGAGGACAAGGATCAGGCGCTGAAAGAGTTCGACGGCCTGCTGCTCAAACACATCGGGTTCGCCGTGAGCAATGCCGCCAGCACGCTGGTGCTGAACCTGGGTATCGGCCACTTCGAACACGCGCCGGGGGACAAAATCAGCCAAGGCTACTTCCGCGCACTCAATCGTCAGGCCGCGGCGTTCGCGATGCTGGCCGACTTCAGCATGATGTTGCTGGGTGGCGAACTGAAACGTCGCGAACGCTTGTCGGCACGTCTGGGCGATGTATTGAGCAACCTGTATCTGGCCTCCGCCGCGCTCAAGCGATATCACGATCTGGATTCGCCGGCTTACATGGAGCCGCTGTTCCGCTGGGCGATGGAAGAAAGCCTCGGCCAGTCGGAACGCGCACTGGATGAACTGCTGAGAAACTTCCCGAACAAAGTCTTCGGCTGTGTATTGCGGGTCATCGTGTTCCCGTTCGGTCGTCGTCACAAAGGCCCGTCGGACAAACTCGGTGCCGAGGTCGCAGGTGTCATTGGCCGTGCCAAGGGTGATCCGGCACTGGAAGAACTGCTTGCCGGCTGCTATCGCCCGCAATCGGCAGACGATGCAGTGGGTGCCCTGCAGCACGCCAGCGACTTGCTGCACACCGCGCAACCGCTGCACAAAAAGCTGCACACGTCGCTGAAAAGCGGTCAGGTCAAACCGGCCGCAGGCGAACACGCTATCGATGCGGCTTTGGAGGCCGGCGTGTTGCAACCGGTGGAAGCGCAGAGCTTGCGCGATGCCGAAGCGGCGCGGCGCAAGGTGATCGACGTCGATGACTTCGACAAAGAGGAGCTGACGCTGGCTGAGGGGAAAGTCCGCTGATCCCTTCCAACGTATAGCTGTTTATTTGTGAAAAATGGGCGCGGGCGCTTTATACTCCCGCGCCCGTTTTGCTCTTGAGGACTTATCTCGTGTCCAACGTCGTTGCCGATCATCTTGTTTTGCTCGACCACCTGCGCAGTATCCTGGTCGCCGTAGGTGAGGCCGAACAGGTTCCCGAAGAAAGCCATGCCTTGTTCCTGGAGCGCTTCGACGAACTGCTGGCGTCATTGCCGATCGATCCGATCGAAAGCCAATACCTGGGCCAGGACATCCTGACTCAAGTGATTACCCGTTACCCGCAAATTGCCCACTTGATCCCGCGGGATCTGCTGTGGTTCTTCGCCGGCGACTGCCTGCACTACCTGGCCGATGAAGAAATCGACATGTATCAGGCGCTGGAAGAACGTCGATTTGAAGCTGAACAGAACGATGAGCCGTTCGACTGGAACCAGGAAAAGCAGCTGTTGGCGATGTCCGCTCAGGACAGCAAGCACTGATACTCATCGAGTAATGAAAAGGCCCGCATGACTATTCATGCGGGCCTTTTTTTGATCTTCAGCTTTTAAAGCAATCCCTCGCTCTCCGGCAGCTCGTAGGCCATCGCTGCATTACTGGTATTGCCTGCCTTTCCCGGTTTGCTCAAGGTCGGCTCTTTGTCCAGACACTCCACCAGATAATCGATAAACACCCGCAGTTTTGGCGGCAAGTAGCGCGTAGGCGAATGCAGCAGCCACAGACCACCGTGGTAGGAAGCCAGGAACGTCCAGTCCGGCAGCACCTGCACCACCAACTTTTGCTCCAGCGCATAACGCGCAGTGAAATACGGCAGGCTGCCAATGCCGATGTGCTGTAACACCGCCCCCAGGCGCACGCCGGTGTGGTTGGCGGCATATCGACCACGCACACCAACCGTCACCGCTTTGCTGCCTTTCTTGAATTTCCAGCGCGCATCACTCGGGGTTTCGCCCAGATAAATGCAGCTGTGATTGAGCAAATCTTGAGGGTGCGTCGGCGTGCCGTGTTCGGCCAGATATTGCGGAGTGGCGCAGAGCAAATGATCAATGGTCAGCAACTGCCGCCCGACCAACCCGGCTGGCGGCCGATCAGTAATTCGAATCGCCAGGTCGACATGGTCGTCAATCAGATCGACTTGCCTATCCTCCAGCAGCAACTCCACATCAACCTTGGGATAACGCCGCAAAAACTCGGGCATGTGTGGATGAATGACAAAACGCCCCACCGCCTTCGGCACGCTGACCCGCACCAGGCCCTCGGCTTCATGAGTGAATTGCCCGCTGATTTCCATCACTGACTTGGCAGCGCTGACCATCTCCTGACAGCGTTTGAACACCTCTTCCCCGCCATCACTCAAGCGCAACTTGCGCGTAGTGCGCTGCAACAAGCGAGTGGCCAAGGCCTTTTCCAGTCGCGAAATACTGCGACTGATCGCCGACGGCGACGAACCCAGTTGGCGAGCCGCTTCAGAAAAGCTGCCGGTCTCCACGACCTTGACGAAAATCGCCATTTCGCCGAGCAACGGCAAGGGAAGATTGATGCTCACAGCGCACAAGTCCTTTGATGTTTGAACGGATTATCACGTTATTGCACGATTCATATAATAAAAATAGAAACTTTAATAAGGGCATGGAATATGACGCTTCGCCTCTTTTTCCATAGTGATGACCTCAAGGCCAATGTGGAAGTCCTCGACTGCACGCCCTACGAGAACGAATTTGCCGTAGTGCTGCGCGCCACTCTGTTTCACCCGCAAGGTGGCGGCCAACCCTGCGACACCGGCTGGATTGGCGAAAGCCAGGTGCTGCGCGTCGTACAGGAACCGGACCGGATCATTCATTTTGTCGACCGACCGGTAAAACTCGGCATGACCTGTATCCGGGTCGATGAACAACGCCGCTGCTTCAACACGCGCATGCATTCGGCCGGGCACCTGATCGGGCATTTCGTCCAGGCCATGGGCTGGATGCCAATCAAGGCGCACCACTGGCCGGATGAGGGCCGGGTGCAATTCAAGCCGGGCGATGCGGCTCAAGAAGTTGATGCACAAACCGTTCAACACGGCATCGGCCAGTGGATCGAAGATGATCTGCCGCGCCTGACCTCGCTGCGCGAAGGCGCGCGGGAAATCGGTTTTGGTGAACTGCCGGCCTATGGCTGCGGTGGCACCCATGTACGCAGCCTGAAGGATCTGGGCACAGTCACGATCGCGTCCCTTTCGCAGAAGAAAGGCACGTTGTCCGTCCACTACAGCGTGGATTGAGCATTTCGGACGCTGCCCTGCGCAGCGTCCGGCGCCGGGGAACCGCACTCGCCGGTTCCGTTGACTATCGATAGATGGACCTAAAAAAATGATGCTAGACGTCGAGCGTCTCGATGAGACGTGCATAAAAAAACTGGCCAACGAAGAAGTCCTCGCCATCCGCGTCAAAGGCTTTTTGCCCGAGCCGCTGGCGATCCAGATTGGCGACAAGATTCTCGCTCCAGGCTTTGAGGGCTACATAAACGCACCGAGTATCGGCCGCATCGGCATGGCGTTTTACGAGGCAGAAAACCAACCGCTGTTGATCGAGGATTACTTCGAACGCGCCACCAGCAACATCGCTGAATTGCGTAATCGCTGTGCGCCCTATTCCTCGCCGGTCGACACCTTGCGCTGCATGCTCGACGAATCCTGGCCGGCCGGTGCCCATCTGGAAAACCTCTACGGTCGCAAGATGTATGTCGGCCTGTCGCGGGTGGTGAAGCCGGGCGTGTGCTTCCTTGCCCATCACGACATTTTCGCCAAGGACGCACCGGAGAGCTTTCAGGCCCGCAGCCTCGAAGCGCAATTTGCCTGCAACGTTTACTTGAACATGCCGACCGAGGGCGGCGCATTGCAAATGTGGGACGACGACATTTCTCCCGATCAGTTCGACGAAATGCGCGGCGACAGTTACGGCATCGACCCCGCACTGCTTGGCCCGCCGACCCTTGAAGTGCGGCCCGAGCCCGGCGATTTCATCATGTTCAATTCGCGCTGCATGCACTCGGTGACGCCAGGTGTGGCGGATCCGCGCTTGAGCCTTTCCTTCTTTGTCGGCTATCGCGGCAATGCTTCACCCCTGACCTTCTGGAGCTGAGATGTTATCGAATTACCTGGGCGAGTTTCTGGCGCTGGCCACCATTCACTTTTTGGCTGTGGTCGCTCCTGGCCCTGACTTCGCCGTGACCATTCGCCAGAGTGTGCGTTTTGGACGAATTGTGGGTATTTGCACGGCGCTGGGCATCGGCGCGGGCATTTCCGTGCACGTGCTCTACACCCTGCTTGGCGTCGGCGCCTTGATGCATACAACGCCGTGGTTGTTGACTGTCGCCAAGGTGATTGGTGGCGCTTACATCTTGTACCTGGGTGTCAGCCTGCTGCGCAGCAAACCGAAATCGACACTTGAAGGGGATAAAAACAAAGACGAACCGATCGTCGAGCAAACCCTGTTCAAGGCCTTCAGTACCGGTTTTCTGACCAATGCCACCAACCCCAAAGCCACACTGTTTTTCCTGGCTATCTTCACCACGATCATCAGCGCCAATACGCCGCTGCAAATCCAGGCGCTCTATGGCTTGTGGATGTGTTTTGTAAACGCGTTGTGGTTCGTGATCGTTGCGCTGTTTTTCTCCAGCAACAAAGTGCGCTTGCTGTTCATGCGCATGGGCCATTGGTTCGAGCGCACCATGGGCGTCGTGCTGATTCTGTTTGCCGGTCGATTGATGATGTCCTGGTAATTTTCCCCACAAAGCAAAAGGCCCGCCGATTTTCATCGGCGGGCCTTTTTTTTCAACTGACAGCCACGAACCTGAGCCGACTGCTATGGATGAAACGGGCAGGGAAAATACAAAAAACGCACAAACAAAAACGCCGCTCATGAATGAGCGGCGTTTTTGTGAAATTGGAGCGGGAAACGAGACTCGAACTCGCGACCCCGACCTTGGCAAGGTCGTGCTCTACCAACTGAGCTATTCCCGCAAATGGCGTCCCCTAGGGGACTCGAACCCCTGTTACCGCCGTGAAAGGGCGGTGTCCTAGGCCACTAGACGAAGGGGACACGCTACCCGGAACACATGGTGTGTGTTTCGGTGTCCAGATCCGCGTCCGAAGACTTGGTTCTGGTTTCACTCAGCCCCGCCCGAAAGCAGTGCTGTTTAAAAATGGAGCGGGAAACGAGACTCGAACTCGCGACCCCGACCTTGGCAAGGTCGTGCTCTACCAACTGAGCTATTCCCGCATTGGCGTCCCCTAGGGGACTCGAACCCCTGTTACCGCCGTGAAAGGGCGGTGTCCTAGGCCACTAGACGAAGGGGACACGCTACAACATTCACTCCCTACCGCGTTTCGCTGTGTGCTTTACGCTGTAAGTGGCGCGCATTCTATGGATGGATTGGGAGGTCGTCAACCCCCTGATATAAATTTATTTAAATCAATGACTTCGACCTGCTTTAAGGGCCCTCGCAAGCTTTTCCGTCGCTTGAGGTTTGACGCCTATATTCCGACACTCGCCAAGACGCTATAGTCCGCAACACAGTGATGGCAATTTGAACATTAAGCGCCAGCATTCATATAAGCAGTGCGCGGCCGATACAGATTGAACCAACCGATCCAACTCGTCGAGCGGCGCTAGGCGCACAAATGCCCAGCCACTACACTCGCATGCGAATCCTATAAAGAGGTCTTACCGGTGACACCACTCATGATCACCCTGCTTGTCATAGCCGGGATCGCAATTCTGATCGCCATTGGCTACATGAACCATGTGGTGGAAAACAACAAGGTAGAGAAGATCCGTACCAAGGTCGAACTCAACGACCGCCTGCGCCGCTGCGGCGAACTGACCGAGACCTTCCCCGGCCAGTTCATGACCCCGGCACTCAAGCTGCTGCTGACCCGACTGGAACTGAACGTCTGCCAGCGTCTGCTGAACCTGGAAAAAACCAGCGCTACAACCAAAGCACGCATCACCGAACTCAACGCGCTGGTGGCCCAGGGCGAATCGATCCCGGTCAACAATCCGCCGGCGCCGATCCTGACCGAAGCCAAAGCCAAAGATGTACGCTTCCTGCTCGAAGCCCTCCACGGCCAGATCACCCGCGCCGCGCATGACGGCTTCCTGCCGCCGAACGAAGCCAAACACTGGGTGCGTGAAGTCCGCCACATTCTGGTCCTGCTGCACATCGAGTTCTTCAACAACCTCGGCCAGCAGTCCCTGCAACAAAACCAGCCCGGCCAGGCCCGCCTCGCCTTCGAACGCGGCGTGCAATACCTGCGCAAACAGCAGGACCCGCAAATCTACTCCGAACAACTTCAATACCTGGAAAAACTGCTGGCCCGCGCCAACGCCCAGGTCATGGACAAAATTGCACCGGTTGAAGGCGAAGAAAACCAACTGACTGCAGGGCTCAAAGATGTTGAAGCCGATGCAGACTGGAAGAAGAAAGCGATCTACGACTGATCAAAGATGCTGAAAGAGAAGCCACCGAGAGGTGGCTTTTTTGTGGCTCTTGATTGGGGAAGACTGAAAGAGATGGGTTGTTTGATAAACCGCGTTCGCGAGCAGGCTCGCTCCCACAGTGAACTGCATGCCCCCTGCCAGAGACCGGTCGGCTGTAAGGCCGCCATCGCCAGCAGGCTGGCTCCTACAGTTTCAATTTGTGTGCGCCCCATGCGGCAAAGCCGCCCCACTCAACACAATGAGCGTTAGCTCGAGTGCAGCTTTTGATCTTAAAGCCCGTCGGAAGGCTGAGTGGAGGGATTGATCCGGGGGTGGGAGCGCAGCGACCGTTTGGCGAAGCCAAACACATCGAGAGGAGGTGCAGCGCAGCAAACCGGAGGCGATGCGCCCGGATCAATCCCGTAGCGAAGGAACCCGAGCCACAGCGAGGGCCGAACGTCAGGGTAAAGCCTTTTGGGTTACCTTTTCGGCGTTTGGAAAAGGTGACCCGCCGTAAGGGCGGAACCGTAATCCGCAACACCACAAAAAACGGATATTCACAAAAAACCATGAACCTGGTCGGCCCTAAGGCCGCCAAGGCTCAAAGCCGAAAATGCCCAACCATCCCCCGCAACTCCCCCCCCAACTGCGCCAGCTCAATACTCGAAGCCGCATTCCCGCGCATCGCAATCGAAGACTGATCCGCACTCGCGCGAATACTCGTCACACTGCGATTAATCTCCTCGGCCACCGAACTCTGCTCCTCGGCAGCCGCCGCAATCTGCTGATTCATCTGCTGAATCAACGAAACCGCCGCCGCAATACTCCCCAACGCACTTTCCGTCTGCAACGCATCACTCACCGCCAACTTCACCAACTCACCACTGCTCTGAATCTGCTGCACCGACGAATGCGCCGCGGAGCGCAACGCACTGACCAACCGCTCGATCTCCTCGGTCGATTGCTGCGTGCGTCTGGCCAGCGCACGAACCTCATCCGCCACCACCGCAAAGCCCCTGCCCTGCTCCCCTGCCCGCGCCGCCTCGATCGCCGCATTCAACGCCAACAGATTGGTCTGCTCTGCCACGCTTTTGATCACCTCCAGCACCGTACCGATATTCTGGATTTCAGCACTGAGGCTCTCGATGCTGGAACTGGCCGACGTCGCCGAATCCGCCAGCTGTTCGATCCGTGCCATGCTCTGGCGCACCACCTGCTGACCGCTCTCGACCTTGTCGTCCGCAGTCTGCGCCGCCAACGCCGCCTCTTCAGCGTTGCGCGCAACATCGTGGACGGTGGCGGTCATCTGATTCATCGCCGTGGCCACCTGCTCGGTTTCCTCCTTCTGACTGCTGACCTCAAGATTGGTCTGTTCGGTCACTGCCGACAGTGATTGCGCAGAACTGGCCAGTTGCTCGATACCGGCCTGCAAGCCGCTGACAATAGTGCTGAGGCCTGCGCCCATCTGCTGCATCGCCAACATCAACTGGCCAATTTCGTCACGCCGGGTCACCTTGACAGTCGCGCTCAGATCCCCGGCCGCAATCCGCTGCGCAACAGTGATCACACTGCGTAACGGTGCGACGATCAGTCGAGTAATCACCCACGCCGCAATCAACCCGACCAGCAGTGCCAGCGCCGAAGAGCCCACAATCAACACCGAATTCTTTTTCAGTTCCGCCTGCATGGCTGCGTCTTCGGCAACGTAAGCCTGATCCACCCTTTTCACCACTTGCGCAGCACGCTGGTGCAATTGTTCGTACACCGTCTTTTCCTGATCCAGCAACCCGGTGTACTCGGCCAGTTTGTCGTTGAAGCCGGCGATATGCCCGGAGACCTCATTAAGCACCGTCAGATAACCCTCATCCTTGACCATGGATTTCAACTCTTCGGCTTGAGTCTGTGCCTGGGCGGCCTGTTCGATATTGCCCTTGCCGGCACTGTCGGTATCGCCCTTGCGGCTTTGATCCAGACGAATCCGCGCCTCATTCATCGCTTGCAGCATCAGCCTCGACACCTGACTGACCTGATTGGCCTGCTCGATGAACTGCGCACCGTCCTTACCCTCGCTGTCCTTCAAGGTATACGCACCGTCATCGGCCAACCCGGCCTGCAACACGTCGAGGTTGTTGGCCACACTGGAGACCGACCAACTGGCCATTTCCAAAGCCAGATCCTTGGCCTGGGTCAACGAAACGAACTCATCGAACGACTTGCGATAGGCCCCCAGCGATTGCTCGACATCGGTCATTACCGGCACGTTGGCCGGCGATTGCGCCTTGAGCGCGTTGGCCTGAGCCATCAAACCATCCACGCCTTCGCGCAAGGCATCGGCCGTTTTCGGGTTACCGCGCAAGGCGTATTCCTGCTCAAGCAGGCGAACCTTGAGCAGGCTGCTATTGAGCGAGGACATCTGTTTCAGCCCGTCGAAGCGCAGACTGATGGTTTGCAGGGACCAGACGCCAATGGCCGCCACCAGCGCGGTCAGCAGCAAAACCAGCACAAACCCGATACCCAGTTTTTTCGCCATACCGAGGTTGGCAAAACGTCCTTGCACGGCTGAAATCATTGCGCGTAGTCCCCTGCCAAAGTCTGTTGACGAAGAGTCGCAATGGCCATGAACCAGCACAAGTCTCTGGCGTCGGAATAATGGCAAAAAGCTACGCCTGCGTCGTTTTCAGAACACTTGAGGTCGATCCGAACGGGTATTGCGAAAGAACTGTCGGGCACGCGGATCGCAGGCGTAAGCCACGTTGATGCGCAGCCAATCGCCGGCCTCGCCATTGGGACTGAAGGCATCAGGGGTCGACAGCAATACGCCGCAACGTTGAGCCAGCTGATACACCTGTGCCTGATCGGTCATTCGTGAACGAGCCCAGATGAACAACCCGCCAGTCGGCTTGCCGAATACTTCCCAGTCGGCGTCCTCCAGCGCCTGCAGCGCGGCGGCGCGATCGGCATTCAGGCGCTGCCGCTGACGATTTACGAGTTTGCGGTAAGCACCCGTCGCCAACAGGCTGGTCAACACCGCCTCGCAAAACCTCGAGCCTCCCAGGCCACTGATCATCTTCACCTGAGCCAGCCGCTCAATCAGCTTACTGTCGGCCTTCACAAAACCGACCCGCAACGAACTACTCAGTGTCTTGGAAAAACTGCCCACATAGATGACACGCCCATCGTCATCCAGTGCGGCCAGACGCGCACCGTTACCCGTGTGCAAGTCAGCGTAGACATCGTCTTCGATCAGGCGCACATCGTAGAGTTTGCTCAGTTGCATGACCCGCTGAGCCACCGCCGGCGTCAGGCAACTGCCGGTGGGATTGTGATGATGGCTGTTGATGAAGAATGCGCCGGGCTGAAACTGTTGCAGCAAAACCTCGAGCGCCTCGAGATCCGGCCCGCTGGGCGTACGACGCACTTCGAGCATGCGCACGCCATGCAGGCGCAAAAGGTCGAACAGCGGCGCATAACCGGGCGTCTCGACCACCACGCAGTCGCCGGCCTTGAACAACGTACGGACGATCAGATCCAGCGCATGGCTGGCACCACATGTGCTCAACAACTGCGTGCTGCGGGCCTCGATACTGAATAGTTTGAGGCGTTTGACGATCTGCTCGCGCAACGCCGCGAGGCCCAGTGGCGTGCTGTAGTTGAACAGACTGGCCATGTCGGTACGCGCCACTTCACGCAATGCGTAGCTGAGATCGTCGGGCTCGCGCCAGCTCTCCGGCAAACCACCACCGCCGAGTTTCAATCCGCTTGTTGCGCCGCACACCGCATCGCACCAGGCATGTCGCCCCTCGATTGACAGCAACTCGTCCTCCGCGCCCTCCCTGGAAGGCGACGCTGCCACGATAAAACCAGCACCCTGACGCGTGCTCAGAACGCCCTGCGACACCAACCGCTCACAAGCCTCGACAACACACGACTGGCTGAGCAGATTGCCCCGGGCGATCTGCCGAACGGAGGGCAAACGGGTGGCCGGTGGTACTCCGCTTTGCAGTATCCAGTCAGTCAGTCCGTCAACAATCTGCTGCACGACCGGCACCATTGCCTGTCGATCAATTCTCAATTCCATGAGCAAGCAAACTCCTGTCCGTTTTGCTGGCGGCAGTAAATCACAGCCACGTCGCACAGGCTGTGCGACAACGCCGCCAAAAGCGACCGATCTAATCCTTTGATACACATTGTTTAGACGTTTAAGGGAACTGAAAGCGGCGCAAAAAAAAACCCGCACGAATGCGGGCATTGTTCAGCAGCAACCTTTCAGAACGCGGTCACGCCGCCATCCACGGCCAGCGAATGTCCAGTGGTGAATGCCGCGCCGTCGCTGCACAGGTACAACACTGCACTGGCAATTTCCTCGACCTTGCCGATGCGGCCTACCGGGTGCATCGCGTTGGCGAACTCGCCCTTCTTCGGATCGGCCTCGTAGGCACGGCGAAACATGTCAGTGTCGATTACCGCCGGGCACACCGCATTGACGCGGATTTTCTTTTTCGCGTACTCGATGGCGGCCGACTTGGTCAGACCGATCACCGCGTGTTTCGACGCCGCGTAAATACTCATCTTCGGCGCCGCCCCGAGCCCCGCCACCGATGCGGTGTTGACGATAGCCCCGCCGCCCTGCGCCAGCAACAGCGGCAATTGATACTTCATGCACAGCCAGACGCCTTTGACGTTGACGCCCATGATGGCGTCGAACTCATCCATCGAGCTTTCGGCCAGTTTGCCTTTCTCGATTTCGATACCGGCATTGTTGAAGGCATAGTCGAGACGGCCGTAGGTATTGATCACCTCGTCCATCAGATTTTTTACTTCGCTTTCGACGGTAACGTTGCAACGCACGAAAGTCGCTTCGCCACCGGCTGTACGAATCAGCGCCACCGTGCCCTCGCCCCCAGCCGAGTCCAGATCGGCCACCACCACTTTCAAGCCTTCGGCGGCGAATGCCTGGGCGGTCGCTCGGCCGATGCCGTTGGCGGCTCCGGTGACTACAGCAACCTGACCGGAAAACGTCATGCTCATTGTTATGTCCTCGAAGGGAATGATGCAGGGAGAGAGTTTGAGATTTGCAGCATAGCCATTGGGGGTGGACGGACGTCAGCACTATCAGAAGGCTGTTTATGCCCCCATGCGCCGCAGTGATAGAACCCCACCAATAACTATCACTGCACTGGATTGGAATGCATTCGCCGCATCAGCCAACCTTGCGACATCGCCGCTGAAGGTCTATCAACAAGGCTTCATTCAGCTCGAGTGCCTGCCATGACCAACCAGACCAATCGCCAGTTCCTGCTCGCCAAACGCCCGGTGGGTGCTGCGACTCGCGAGACTTTCACTTATCAGGAAGTACCGGTGGGCGAACCGGCGGCGGGACAGATACTGGTGAAGAACGAATACCTGTCCCTCGACCCGGCCATG
The DNA here is from genome assembly GCF_059716105.1 of Pseudomonas sp. LBUM1652. Lineage (NCBI taxonomy): Bacteria > Pseudomonadati > Pseudomonadota > Gammaproteobacteria > Pseudomonadales > Pseudomonadaceae > Pseudomonas > Pseudomonas sp. LBUM1652. Next base: position 4,651,524 of record NZ_CP166804.1, read on the forward strand.
CGTGGCTGGATGAATGAAGGCAAGTCCTACATCCCGCCGGTCGGCATCGGTGAAGTCATGCGCGCCTTGGGCGTCGGCAAAGTCATCGCTTCGAACAATTCGGGGTTCGCGGTCGGGGACTACGTCAACGGCGCGATCGGCGTGCAGGATTATTTCCTCGGCGAGCCGCGAGGTTTCTACAAGGTCGATCCGAAACTGGCGCCGTTGCCGGTGTATTTGTCCGCGCTGGGCATGACCGGCATGACCGCGTACTTCGCCTTACTCGACGTCGGTGCACCGAAGGCTGGTGACACCGTGGTGCTTTCCGGCGCGGCCGGTGCGGTGGGCAGCATCGCCGGGCAGATCGCCAAGATCAAAGGCTGCCGGGTGATCGGCATTGCCGGCGGTGCCGACAAGAGCAAATACCTGATAGATGAACTGGGCTTTGACGGCGCCATCGACTACAAAAACGAAGACGTGCTGGCCGGGCTCAAGCGTGAATGTCCGAAAGGTGTGGACGTGTATTTCGATAACGTTGGCGGCGACATTCTCGATGCGGTGCTGAGTCGCCTGGCCCCGAAAGCGCGGGTGGTGATCTGCGGCGCCATCAGCCAGTACAACAATAAAGAGGCGGTAAAAGGCCCGGCCAACTATTTGTCGTTGTTGGTCAATCGTGCGCGCATGGAGGGTTTTGTGGTGATGGACTATGCGGCGCAGTACGCGAGTGCCGCGCAGGAAATGGCCGGGTGGATGGCCAAGGGGCAGCTCAAGAGCAAGGAAGACATCGTCGAAGGACTGGAGACATTCCCGGAGACGCTGATGAAACTGTTCAGCGGTGAGAACTTTGGCAAGTTGGTGTTGAAGGTTTAACTCACAACCACTGTAGGAGCTGCCGAAGGCTGCGATCTTTTGGCGATACCGGCCTATTCAAAAAACACGGGCAAGATCAAAAGATCGCAGGCTGCGCCAGCTCCTACAGGGTTTTGCGTTCGGGCTTTCAGGCGATTTCGGCCACTACGGAGGCCAACGCCTTGGCCGGATCCGCCGCCTGGCTAATCGGGCGGCCGATCACCAGGTAATCGGAACCGGCATCCAGCGCCTGACGCGGGGTCAGAATGCGACGCTGGTCGTCCTGCGCGCTGCCCGCCGGACGAATCCCCGGGGTCACCAGTTGCAGCGACGGATGTGCGGTTTTCAGGGCCTGGGCTTCCAGTGCCGAGCACACCAGTCCGTCCATCCCGGCCTTCTCGGCCAGTGCCGCCAGACGCAATACCTGCTCCTGCGGTTCGATATCCAGACCGATACCGGCCAGATCCTCGCGCTCCATGCTGGTCAGCACCGTCACGCCGATCAGCAGCGGTTGCGGGCCACTGCGCTTGTCCAGCTCTTCACGGCAGGCAGCCATCATGCGCATGCCACCGGAGCAATGCACGTTGACCATCCACACACCCATCTCGGCAGCGGCTTTGACGGCCATCGCCGTGGTGTTCGGGATGTCGTGGAATTTCAGGTCAAGAAACACTTCAAAACCCTTGTCACGCAGGGTGCCGACGATTTCCGCGGCGCAACTGGTGAACAGTTCCTTGCCCACTTTGACCCGGCACAGTTTCGGGTCCAACTGGTCGGCCAGCTTCAGTGCGGCGTCACGGGTGGGGAAATCCAGGGCGACGATGATAGGAGTCTGGCAGACGGACATGGATGGGCTCTCAGGCAGGTCGAAATCGGCGCGCATTGTAGCGGAACCGGCGGCGGCGCGGCACCCGATGATCGGTAATTCGTCGCGCCAACCGTGATCAGCATAGCGCTCGCTGCTATTGTGTCGACTCCGATACACAACCGACACGCCACCAACAAGCACCCGCGCTAGCCTCGCCAGCCGCAACACGTCCTTACATCAGCACTTCCCGCCCCACGGCCGGACGCCTATGCTGAAACCACCACCTCGCAGCCCATCTTTGTGGTTGGCGGCCTACTGGCAGATAAACAGCCCCATGCACAACAACCAAACCACCGTGAATGATGAGCAAAAAGACGACAAGCGCTGGAGCATCCGGGCCCTGATCGTCGACGATGACGTGCCGATCCGCGAGTTGATGATCGACTACCTCGCCCGTTTCAACATTCACGCCAGCGGCGTCACCGACGGCGCGGCGATGCGCCAGGCGATGCAGGCCGAACATTTTGATGTGGTGGTGCTGGATCTGATGCTGCCAGGCGAAGACGGCTTGTCGCTGTGCCGCTGGCTGCGCGCCGAATCGGACATCCCGATCCTGATGCTCACCGCCCGTTGCGAACCCACTGACCGCATCATCGGCCTGGAACTGGGCGCTGATGACTACATGGCCAAACCGTTTGAACCGCGCGAACTGGTGGCGCGGATCCAGACCATTCTGCGCCGCGTACGCGATGATCGCACCGAACAGCGGGCGAACATTCGCTTCGACAACTGGCGCCTGAACAGCGTCCTGCGCCAACTGATCGCCGACAACGGCCTTGTGGTGCCCCTGTCCAACGCCGAATTCCGTTTGCTTTGGGTTTTCATCGAACGCCCGCGCCGAGTGCTCAGCCGCGAACAATTGCTCGACGCCGCCCGCGGGCGCTCGATCGAAGCGTTCGACCGCAGTATCGACCTGCTGGTCTCGCGCCTGCGGCAAAAACTCGGCGACGATCCAAAAGCCCCGCAGTTGATCAAGACCGTTCGCGGTGAGGGCTACCTGTTCGACGCCAGGGACATCGGCTGATGCGGGCGCGCTTCGACACGCTGTTCGGCCGCCTGTTTGGCATGCTGTTCGCGGCGATCGTCCTGGCGCACCTGTTGGCGTTTACCTGGTTTCGCCTCTACGGCCCGCCACCGCCTCCGCCGCCACCGGAGTTTTCCCAGAACGCCGAGGGGCAACGTCCGCCCCAGGATCCGCGATACCCGCCACGCCCGCCTCGCCCGTGGTTTGGTGGGCCGATCGTGCCGCTGACGTTTCAGTTTGTCTCGCTGATAATTGCCGCGTGGTACGGCGCCAAACTGCTGAGTCGGCCGATCCAGCGCCTGAGCGACGCGGCCGAACGCCTCAGCGAAGACCTCGACAGCCCACCGCTCGACGAATCCGGGCCGCGCGAAGCCAGGCAAGCGGCGCACACCTTCAACCTGATGCAGCATCGCATTCGCGAACAGGTTCAACAGCGCGCACGCATGCTCGGCGCCGTCTCCCACGATCTGCGCACACCGCTGTCACGCCTGAAACTGCGTCTGGAAAACATCAGCGACGACAAGTTGCAAAGCCAGATGCGTCAGGATCTCAACGACATGATCGGCATGCTCGACGCCACCCTCACCTACCTGCACGAACAACGTACCAGCGAAGCGCTGCAACTGATGGACGTGCAGGCGCTGGTCGAATCGTTGTGCGAAAACGCTCAGGATCAAGGCGCTGACGTGCAAGTCAGCGGCCATTGCCCACCGATGCAGGTGCAGCCGATGGCGCTGCGTTCGTGTATCAACAACCTGATGGACAATGCCCTGCGCTATGCCGGGCAGGCGCGCATCGAATTGCAGGATCAGCGCGAGCAACTGCTGATCCGCGTGATCGACCACGGGCCGGGGATTGCCGAGGACAAGCGCGAGGCGGTGTTCGAACCGTTCTATCGCCTGGAAGGTTCGCGCAACCGCAATTCCGGTGGCGTGGGCTTGGGCATGACCATCGCCCGCGAGGCAGCGCAGCGTTTGGGCGGGCAATTGAACCTGGAAGAAACACCGGGTGGCGGCCTGACGGCAATCATCCGTTTGCCCCGCACCTGAGAACACATCTGTGTACCAATCGGTACAAACCCCACATACCCACGACAACTTACGCCTTGAGGCTGCATAAGCCGGTACACCCACCGGCTTTCCATTCCAGGGAGTGAGTCCGATGATCGGTAGCGTCAGCAACTACACGAGCTATACCAGCACCAGCAGCACCACTACGCAAAACGCCCGCAGCCAGCAACTGCAAAAAGAACTGTTCGCCAAACTCGACAGCAACGGCGACGGCGCGGTGGATCAGGACGAACTGAACAGCGCCCTGTCTCAAAAATCCGATGACGGCCTGCTGGTCAACCTGAGCAAACAGTTCGGTGATCTGGACAGCGACGGCAGCGGTAGCCTGAGTGCCGAAGAAATGACCGCCATGGCGCCCCCACCGCCACGCGATCAAGCGCCCAACACCGACCTGGCCGACGCCCTGATCAGCGCACTCGACATCGACGGCGACGGTGCCATCAGCAGCGACGAACTGAGCACCGGCCTGACCAGCGCCGGCAGCACCGCCGACAGCAATGAAATCTTCTCGGCGCTGGACAAGAACGAAGACGGCGTCGTCAGCCAGGACGAACTCACCGCCAGCCTGACCCCGCCGCCACCGCCTCCGCCACAAGTGAACAGCGATGAACTGTTCAGCCAGCTTGATGCCGACGGTGACGGCAGCGTAACCGCGACCGAACTGAGCAGCGTGTTGCAGGCCAGCGACAGCACCTCGACAGCCAGCACCGACACCAGCGCCGCGCTGCTCAAGGTTCTGGATAGCGACAGTAGCGGTGGCGTCAGCAGCGATGAGTTGAAGGCAGCTTTGCAGTCTGGGCGTGAACGTCTGGATGAGGAGCAGACCGCCAGCGCTCAGACCAGCGCAGAAGCGCTGAACCGCATGATTGCGAACTTGAGCAAGCAGTACTCGTTGGATAATGCGGCGCCGGTGGGTAAGTACCTCAACGTCGCTACGTAACCCGCCTGTTGTAGGAGCTGTCGAGTGCAACGAAGCTGCGATCTTTTGATTTTGCTTTTTGAATTATTAGCAAGATCAACAGATCGTGGCGTTTGGCGGTTCTTGCATGTGTGTGTGTGTGTGTGTGTGTGGGGGGGTGGGGGTTGGGGGTTGGGGGCATATCCGTTGCTGCGGTAACGGCTGCTTAGGGTTCCGCCCTTACGGCGGGTCACCTTTTCCAAACGCCGAAAAGGTAACCCAAAAGGCTGCCCCCTGACGTACGGCACTTCGCCTAGGCTCAGTGTTCCCTCGCTACGGTGTCCATCCGGGGGCATCGCCTCCGGTTTGCTTCGCTGCACCTCCTCTCGATGGATGCGGCTTCGCCGCACGGCGCTGCGCGCCTACCCCCTGATGAACACCTACGCTCGGCCTGCCGATGGGCTGAAGAGCAAGATCAAAAGCCAAAGCCAAAGCCAAAGCAGATCAAAAGATCGCAGCCTTCGGCAGCTCCTACAAGGAGTGAGTACACCTACCAGAGCCTGGTCGGCTATCAGGCCGCCATCGCTGGCAAGCCAGCTCCCACAAGAAAATGAATACACCCCGCACGCGGCGCATGCCGCCCCAGTCAACACAATGAGCGTTAGCTCGAGTACCGCTTTTGATCTTAAAGCGCCCGTCGGAAGGCTGAGTGGAGGGATTGATCCGGGGGTGGGAGCGCAGCGACCGTTCGACGAAGTCGAACACATCGAGAGGAGGTGCAGCGAAGCAAACCGGAGGCGATGCCCCCGGATCAATCCCGCAGCGAAGGAACCCGAGCCTAAGCGAGGGCCGTACGTCAGGGCACAGACCTTTTGGTTACTTTTGGGGCGTTTGCCAAAAGTGACCCGCCGTAAGGGCGGAACCCTAATCAGCCATTACCGCAGAAACGGATATACACCCAACCCCCACCAACAGCGAACCTAAACCCGAGCCTGACTCTTACTCCAATCCGTCAACAAACTATAAGCAACCGCCAAAAGCGTAGGCCCGATAAACAACCCGATAAACCCAAACGCAATCAACCCGCCAAACACCCCAAGCAACACAATCACCAACGGCAAATTCCCGCCACGACTGATCAGATAAGGCTTCAGCACGTTATCCACGCCACTGATGATGAACGTCCCCCAGATCCCGAGAAACACCGCCATCCCATACTCACCCTTCCACGCCAGCCAAGCCGTTGCCGGTACCCAGACCAACGGTGGCCCCATCGGAATCAGACTCAGCAGGAAAGTCACGATCCCCAACACCAATGCACCCGGCACCCCGGCAATCAAAAACCCGATCAACGCCAGAACCGCCTGTGCCGCCGCCGTGCCGATTACCCCGTTGACCACCCGCTGCACCGTACCGGCCACCAGCTCGATGTAGTACCCGGCACGATCGCCGATCAAACGCTCCAGCAGACCGTGCACGAACGCCGCCAGACGCGGCCCGTCACGATAGAAAAAGAACACAAAGACAATGCTCAACGTCAGCTCGAGAATCCCGCCGCCGATCTGCGCACTGCGCGCCAGCAACCAGTTACCGACTTGCCCCAGATAAGGCTTGATCGACACCATCAACGCCGCGCCCTGCTGATCGATGCTGTTCCAGATCCCGAGCAGCCGCCCGCCCACAAACGGCACAGCGCCCAGCCAGGCTGGCGCCTCCGGCAAACCATCAACCTGCACATCCTTGATGAACGCCGTGGCATCGCGTACATGATCGGCCAGGTTGAACCCCAGCCAGACCAGCGGCACTGCCACCAGCAGCATCCAACCCAACGTCAGAATCGCGGCAGCCAGCGACTCACGACCATTGAGCAGCCGAGTCAAAAGACGCATCAGCGGCCAACTGGCAAACGCCAGCACTGCCCCCCAGAAAAGCGCCGACCAGAACGGCGCCATCACCCACAGGCTGGCGCCAAACAACACCAGCAGCAGGATCTGCACCAGCAGTCGATCGTTATTGAGCATGTAAAGTCTCGAAAAAGTCAGTCAGGCCAAGAGTAGGCGAACATGCCGCGCATGCTCGCCAGAGCTTATCGCAACAGATCAATGCGCAGGCCAACGCCGTCGACATTGCCGGTTTCCATCCGCGCCGCGCGTACGCCCTGATTGATCAGCGCCTGACGCCAGGCCTCGGCTTTAGGGCCGGACACCGTGACTCGCTGAGTGGTATCGAGGTTCAAACCACGGGAAATCAAGCGCAGCCAGGTGTCATCCGGATCATTGACGAGTTTTGGGAAATCCAGCTCGCCGGTGCTCTTGAGTTGGCGCAACAAGGTCGCCGAAGTCGGCAGCAACTCGCCCAATGGCGCCCCCGCATCGAACTGTTCGACATGCAGATAGGCTTTGCGATTGCCGCGCGTGATGCTGTAGAGCGCCACCAGCGTGTTGTCCTTCGGTGCCGCCAACCTCAGCAACAGATAGGCCTGTTGCTCGTCGGAGCCATACAGCTTGGCATTACCGAACACCTCATTAGCCCACAGACTGCTTTCGCCACAGTCGCGCGCCTGACACCAGAACAGCAACTCGGCATCCTGCTTTTGCAGGGCCTCGCGGGCAGCGGTGAAGGCTTCGGTGGCGGAATGTTCGGGCGGCAACTCGTAAGTGACCGAGGTGGTCTGGCCACGGGCAGTGACTTGGCCGTCAAAGCGCAACTGGCCGCTGATCTTGCGAATCGAGCCCAGCGGGTAGATTCGCTCCAGCTCAACGGGCGGGCGATAGTCGACGATTTGCGCATCGGCCAGACGCGGCACGATCTGCAAATCCTGACTGCCGGGCACATCGGCGGCGAACGAAACGGAACTGAAACAGCACAGCGCCAACAGACTGAGTGACCGCATAGTCAGGCTCATCGGATCGGCATGACTTGGCTATTCGGGGGCGCAGCGGTATAGAAATCCATCGTGGTTGTCTCCCATTTCAACCCGCCCAGCCTCGACAGTTGCCCGCTGCAAGTCAAGGAATGGCGAAGAACCGATTGAAACAGTCTGCGACAAGGTCGGCACCGGCCTCGTCGTTGAGGTGCAAATGGTGCCCGCCCGGCAGCTGTTCCCTGCTAAAGGGTAGACGCTCCAGCAGCTCCGGATGTTTGGCCAGCATGCCGTCGGCCGCGACCACCAATTGCGCCGGGCAACCGATGCGCTGGACAAATGCCATCGCCTGCTCCTGAGTCAGGCGCAATGGCGAAGGCAGGGTCAGGCGATTGTCGGTGCGCCAGGTGTAACCGCCGGGCACCGGCATCAAACCGCGTTGAGCCAACAACTCTGCAGCCTCACGACTGACCGCCACCAAGCCTTTCATTCGCGCTTCGATGGCACGGTCGAGGGTGTTGTAGACCGGTTTGCGCTTCTCGCGCAGATCCAGCTGCGCTTGCAGGGCCATGCCCATGCGCTCGGCAGCGTTTTCGCCTTTGTCTGTAGGAGGAATCACCCCGTCGATCAAAGCCAGATGGCTGATACGCTCCGGGAGCGAGCCCGCCAGCACCAGTGAAACGATGGCGCCCATCGAATGCCCGAGCAGGCCGAACCGTTTCCAGCCCAGTTGTTCGGCAACTTGCAGCACATCATGGGCGTAGTCCCACAGCGCATAACCGGCGCCCTTCGGTCGATGCCCGGAATGCCCATGCCCAGCCATGTCCAGCGCAATAATGCGCAGGCCTTTGAGCTTGGGCGCCAGGCGCGCGAAGCTGTTGGCGTTGTCGAGCCAGCCATGCAGGGCGATCACCGGCAAGCCATCCTCAGGGCCGAACAAATGCGCTGCCAACTCGATATGCGGCAGGCTCAGGCGCACCTCTTCGACTGTCTGGCTCATGCGCAATCCTTGTCCTGACGGTTTTCCCAGCGAGTGAACAGATTCTTCAGCAGCCGCGCGGTGTCTTGCGGTCGCTCAAGGGGAAACATATGGCCACCGGGCATGCTCAGCGCCTCTCCCTGGGCAAGGCGTGAAACAAAGTGGGTGTGATGGCGCATCACCACGCGACTCTTGTGCCCACGCACCACCGCCAGCGGCACCTGCAACTGGCGAGTGCGCCCCGGGCTGGTGTGCGGCACGCCGCGATAGATGCTGATCTCGGTGGCCGGATCGAAACGCAGACGCAGCTTGTCGCCGACCTTGTGCAGGCCATGTTGCAGGTAAGCGTCGAAGCATTCCGGGTCAAAGCCACGAAACAGGCTCTTGCCGGCGAAGTAACTGCGCGCGCTGTCGAGGTCGGCGAACTCTTCGCGGCGCCCGAGTGTGCGGCCGGCCGGAGTCAATCGATCGATGAAACCAAAGCGCTTGGCGGCGCGAATCACCCATTGATCCGTGCGGGTCAGCACCGGCGAATCGAGCATCACCACGCCGCGATACAACTCAGGGCAACGCAGCGCCGCGTGTAAATGCAGCACACCACCGAAGGAATGACCGACGCCCCACACCGGCTGGTCTTGCTGTTTGAGATGGTGGATCAACTCGTCAACGAGGTTGTACCAGTTGTCATCCGCCGGGAAACGCGGGTCATGGGCATGCTGCTCCAGATGCGCGACCCGATACTCGGGCGCCAGCGCCGCGAACAACTTGCCATAGGTGCCCGAAGGGAAACCGTTGGCGTGGGCGAAAAAGATCGGTTGCGACATACCGGTAAATCCATGAGCGGGAAACGTGGCGTTGATTGTCCGTAAGACCGAAGCCGGCGGCAATGACCGTAACTGCCAGGAATGATGACAGTCACGCCATGGCTATAGCTCAGCCGTCGCCGCGAGGGTGCTGTTGTCAACTGTCAGTTCTGTCAGTTGACCCAATCCGCGTTCAGGCTGATAAGAACATCATCCTCATTAACATTGCCGGCGCCCATGACTCACGCGAATACACCTGCCATCCAAGCCTTCGACGCTCGAGGCCTGGTACTGCGCGGCGTGAATTACCATCGTCGCGATGAGACCTCGGCGCCTGAGCGTTACATCATTCACCATACGCATGACGCGGCTGGCCGCACGGTATTCAGCCGCGACCCCCGACTGTTCCGCGAGCACACATCTGAAAAGCCGGGCCCTGCGAATCAGAGCAATGTGTTCAGCCTGTCGGGAGCCTTGCTGTCGAGCGAAAATACCGACGCCGGCTGGCGCTCGAGCTTGCTCGCAGAGAACGGCGCCCATGTTGAAGGCTGGGATCAGAAGCGCAACCACAGCCGTACCCACCATGATCCTTTGCGACGACCGAGCGCCACTTTCGAGCAGTCTGCGGGCGAGCCTGAACACTGCACGGAGCGCTTCACTTACTTCGACGGAACGGCTGAAGACGACCATAACCGCCTGGGCCGATTGATTCGCCATGATGACACTGCAGGCACCCTGCACTTCCCCGAATTCAACATGAGTGGCCAGCCACTGCAACTTCATCGCGCCTTCAGCGCCGACCCCGGCTGGCCAGTGAACTGGCCGAAAATGGAAGCCGAGCGGGATGTATTTCTGGAAGCTCTCCCCGCCACGACCCATTTCAGCTACAACGCCATGGGCGAGTTGATTGGCCAGACTGATGCCATGGGTAATCGGCAAACGCTGCTGCAAGACCTGGCCGGCCAATTAAAAGAAACCCGTCTGACACTGGCTGCAAACGACGACAGCCAGATGCTGGTCAGCGATATCCGCTACAACGCCTTCGGGCTTATTGAACAGCAGCGCGCTGGAAATGACGTGATCTCCCACGCGACATTCAGCCTCGACGATGGTCGCCTGCAACATCTGACGAGTCAGACCAGCAATGGCTCGATCCTGCAGGATCTGTCCTACGCGTATGATGCGATCGGCAACATCACTCGCATCACCGATACTGCAGAAGCGGTGACCTATCACCGCAACCAGCGATCCGAGGCGATCTGCAGCTACCTTTACGACAGTCTCTCGCGCTTGATCCAAGCCAGTGGCCGGCAGATCCGTAACGCTCCCGGTGGGCCACAGTTACCCGCATTTATCTCTCCCGCCGATCCGGGACAACTGGAAAACTATACGCGTACCTACACCTATGATCCGGCCGGCAATCTGCTATTGATGGAGCACCGCGCCGCCAGTGGAAACCGCACCGAGCGCACGGTTGTGGCCAGCGCCAGCAATCGCAGCCTGCCGGCCCCTCCCGACGGCCAGTTGCCCGATGAGCAGGCGATTGCCGCCGCTTACGACGCCAATGGAAACCGCGTGTTTCTGCAACGCGGACAAGTCCTGCAGTGGAATCCACGCAATGAGTTGCAGCAGGTCGATCAGGTGGTTCGTGAGGATGAGCCGAATGATCTCGAATTTTACGTTTACGACGGCGGCGGTCAGCGCCAGCGAAAAATCCGTCAGGCTTACACTGGCGCAGTGCAACGTTTCAATGAAACCCGTTACCTGCCCGGTCTGGAAATTCGCACAGAGCCGGATCAGATAGTCCACGTCATGACGATCAAGGCCGGTCGCGCGACAGTCCAGGTGCTGCACTGGGAAAAAACTCCACCAGGCGACATGAAGCAAGATCAGCAACGCTACAGCTTCACCGATCACTTGAACTCCAGCACCGTTGAACTGGACGCACAGGCACAGATTATCTCGCGCGAAAGCTACTACCCCTTTGGCGGTACCTGTTGGTGGGCGGGCCGAAGCCTGGTCGAAGCGAACTACAAGACCCAGCGCTATTCAGGAAAAGAACGGGATGCCAGCGGACTGTATTACTACGGTTTTCGTTACTACGCGCCTTGGTTTCAACGCTGGATCAATGCAGACCCACTAGGTGCAACCGATGGCCTGAATCTGTTTGCCATGGTGCAAGGCAACCCTATAGGGCATATCGACTTTCAGGGGCTGGTCACTGTAAGAGAGGGCACGGGCGCGGCGCTCGCAACCTTTGCCCGCGACAGTCTGAGTGCACTGGCCGGGGGGGCGATTAAATATTTTGCAGCAAAAGGACTGGAGGGATGGGCAAGCGACGACCCGCACACACCGCCAGACCCGGGTGTCAATCTGGGATTGACCATAGCGGGCAGCATGGCGGGTGCATTGGCCGGTGGATCCATGGGGATAGGAGCAGGCAGTCGTATTGCCAGCAGCCGTAACTACAGCCGCACCACACAGAAAGTCATGGCCGGCATCTTGGGGCTGGCGGGCGCTGCAGCGGGAGCGGCTGCCCCGCTTTATGCGTACCTGGCCGACAGGGAAGCCTTGAATCTCACAGCCATCAGTATTCTTGCCAGCGTGCCGGGGGGCATGACTAGGGAAGCAGGCCAACGCGCGCTCGCCAACGTCGGCCCCAGCGTTACGATTGCTCCTTCCGGCACCACAACGGCATGGCGCACGGCCTTCTATGGGGGTGTTCTTTTGGCAGACGGTGCGCTCACGGCAGGGCTCGCCCCCGGCGTTGATTTCATGATCAGTGCTGTCGTCGAAGGTGTGGATGGCGTATCCATCACCACGATCAATTCATTGCGCGGGGGGGAGTATCGCAGTCCGGAACACTCTGAGCTTTCTCTGCCAAACGGCGCGGAATGGCTATATGGCGTAGTGACGCGCACCGCCGGCTCGACCTTGACCGCATCACTGACATTGCTCGCCGAACCTCTGACAAGCGCCATCGACAATGCCCACTTGCGCTCAGCCGTCATCACAAGCCTGGCCACTCCCACCGAGGCCCGGACATACGTGGGACAGCATGTGCAGCGTGGCGCCTTCGAGCTGGCCAGGCACGATGATGGGGACTTCACTCTGGATCGTTTCACTCCAGCGAACCGGATTTGGAGAGATGCGACACCCGCCGGTTATCACCCGGAAACACCGAACGCGGGCGACCTGCCCATGAGTGTGATCAGACGAGGTAGCGTATGACTCAACTCGCAGGTGGCGTCTGCCCCAAAGGCACCACCGCCATGGTCAATCGCGACACACAACTGGCCTTGCCTTCATCGCTGGTCAGACGGATATCCCACACGTGCGTCGTGCGGCCGATATGAATCGGCTTGGCCACCGCCGTCACCCGACCACTGCGCAAGCCGCGCAGATGGTTGGCGTTGATCTCCAGCCCCACGCAGTAAAACTTGCTCGCGTCGATGCACAAATAGCTGGCCATCGAACCGACGGTTTCCGCCAGCACCACCGATGCGCCGCCATGCAGCAATCCGTAAGGCTGGTGAGTGCGATGGTCGATGACCATGCTCGCGGTCAGCGATTCTTCATCGAACGCTTCGAAGCGGATATCCAGCACTTCGCCGATGGTGTTTTTCTGGATCGCGTTCAACTGCTCGATGTTCGGGGTGGTGCGCCACAGACTCATCGCAGACTTCCTTTGTTGTTTTTAGTAGTCGCTCAATCCTGCCACAGCACTGCCTCACTGCGCTCGCTCCATTCTTCGAAGCGGGCGCCGTAGATGTCTTCGATGACGTTGCGTTTGATTTTCAGGGTCGGCGTGAGAAAGCCGTTTTCCACCGCCCAACTGTCCTTGACCACCACCAACCGACGCAGGCGTTCGTGTTTGTCGAGCACGGCATTGACGTCTTCCAGAAGTTTTTCCAGGCTCGAATGCAGACTCGCACGCGGCTCCTCCTGATTGACGCTTGAGAGTACGCACAAGCCCAGCGGCGCACTCAGGCCATCACCGACCACGCACACCTGCTCGATTCGCGAATGCACCGCCAGACGGTTTTCGATCGGTGCCGGCGCCACGTACTTGCCTTTGCTGGTCTTGAAAATCTCCTTCAACCGCCCGGTTAATCGCAGACGTCCCTCGGCATCCTGCTCGCCCTTGTCGCCAGTACGCAGGAAGCCATCTTCTGTGAGGGTTTCAGCGGTTTTCTGCGGTTCCTTGAAATAGCCGAGCATGTTCGCCCGACTGCGCACCTGCACCTCGCCTGACTCATCGATGCGCACCTCGACATCCGGGCACGGTTTGCCGATCCAGCCCTGTTTGTACTGGCCCGGCAGGCAGATGTGCGAGTAGCCGCAACTCTCGGTCATGCCATAGACCTCCAGCACATCGAGCCCGAGCTTCTGATACCAGGTGAGCAAAGTCTGCGGCACCGGTGCTGCGCCGGACAGAGCAACGCGCAAGGCATCAAGCCCCAGGCCTGCCAGCACTTTGTGCCCTATCCGCTTGCCAATGAACGGCAGGCCGAGGAGGAAATCCAGACGCTTGGCCGGGATCTTGCTGTAGACGCCCATCTGGAATTTGGTCCAGATCCGCGGCACGCCGAACATCGCCGTCGGCCGCGCACGTTTGAGGTCAGTGATAAAGGTGTCGAGGCTTTCAGCAAAGAACACGGTCTGCCCGGTGTAGATCGAAGCCAGTTCAACGAACATGCGCTCGGCGACGTGGCACAACGGCAGGTACGACAGCAGTCGGTCACTCTCGTTGAGCCCGAACAACTGCGTGCCCCGGGTCGTCGCGAACCCGAGATTGGCAAAGCTGTGCATCACGCCTTTGGGCAGGCCAGTGGTGCCGGAGGTGTAGATGATGGTCGCCAGTTGCTCGGCGGCGGGACGCGGGTCATCCTGGATCGGTGAACTGCGCTGCAGGTCATCCCAACTGAAATCGAACTCGCCGGGCGGATGCAGCGGGAGGCTGATGGTCGGCAGATCTGCCGGCACACCTTTGGACATGCCCGGCCAGTCATCGAGTTTGCCGATGAACGCCAGCACGCTTTCCGAGTGATTGAGTACTTGAGCCACGGAGTCGGCTGTGAGGTTGGGATACAGCGGCACCGAAACGTGCCCGGCCATCCAGATCGCCAGATCGGCAATGATCCAGTGTGCGCAGTTTTTCGAGATCAGGGCGATGTGGCTGCCTTGCGGCAATTCCCGGGCACGCAGCCAGTGCGCAGCGCAGCGGGCCTGATGACCGACGTCGGCCCAGGTCAGGGTCTCGACCTGCCCACCGCCGACAGGTTGCACGAGGAAGCGCTGGCGCGGGTGCCGGCCCTCGCGTTCGTAAAACACGTCCAGCGGCAAACGGAATGCGGCAGACATGCGACTCGCTCCTGTTTTTTTGGTCTGGAGCAAGCGTAGTCAACCAAGCAAGTGCTTGGTTGGAAAATTCACACAAATAATTTCCGACGACACAGAGAACATGTGGGAGCGAGCCTGCTCGCGAATGCAGGGTGTCAGGCACATAAGTTGTGAATGACACTCCGCTTTCGCGAGCAGGCTCGCTCCCACAAAGGGATCAGCGTTATGGGTGCTTGAGGCTGTTGAGGGTCATCGAGCCGATCAGCAGTTCAGGACTCTCAAGCTCAGCCAACCCCGCCGTGCTGACCCGCTCCGGCGGATACCCGGCGCCATGTTGCAGGTAGCTCAACAGATTGCCCACCAACGGGTTGTGACTGACCAGCAGTACATTGCTCACCGACACCAGCTGATCGGTGACCTTGTCCGGATCAACTTCCGGCGTCAGCCACTCGACCGTGCGAATCTCCGGCTCGAATTTCAGCACCTCGCGGACAATCTGTGCAGTCTGCTGCGCGCGCAGATAAGGGCTGGCGTAGATTGCGGTCAATGGCTTGCCCTTCAGGTGGGCCGCACTGCGCAGGACTTCTTTGCGACCGTGCTGGGTCAGCTCGCGCTCGGAATCGGGGCGCGAGCCATAAGGCACGGCCTCGCCGTGACGCAACACCCAGAGTTTCATAGCTTGGGTTCCTCATCTCGGGCCGGATGCGGTGCTGGCGGCACGGCGTGCGGCGCTTCACCTTCCGGGGTACGCGGCGTTGGCCAGTCGGCGAACGGCCAGGGTTTCTGGTCGCTGTGGAAGCTGCCGAAGCGGCCGATCTGCGCCAGAAACTGGCTCAGGCTGTCGCCGAAATTCATCAGGCTGGCGCTCGGGGCGCCATAGATCAAACGATAGATCAGTTGCACCAGCACCACCGCGCCGAGGATGAACTGCGCCACTTGCCAGACCAGCACGTAGACGATCATCCACAACACCCGCAGAAGGATGGATTCGTACTTGGCTTCGGTTTTCGGATCGTTCATATGTCGTTCCCTGTGAATCAGTTGAAACCACTGGTGGAAATAAAGTCGACGTCGGTTTTCGGCTCGGCCCGCATCAGTAGACCAATCACCTGCTCCAGCGTGCGTCCTTCGAACAGAATGGCGTGCAGCCCGGCGACCAGCGGCATGTACACGCCAACCTCCTGGGATTTGGCTTTGAGCACCTTCAGGGTGTTCACCCCTTCGGCGACTTCACCGAGGCGCGATACCGCTTCTTCAAGGCTCAGGCCCTGACCGAGGGCGAATCCGACCTGATAGTTGCGGCTCTTGGGCGACGAGCACGTGACGATAAGATCGCCAACGCCGGCCAGACCGAGGAAGGTCATCGGGTTGGCGCCCTGATTGACCGCAAACCGGGTCATCTCGGCCAAGGCGCGAGTGATCAGCATACTCTTGGTGTTCTCGCCCATTTCCAGCGCCACCGCCATGCCGGCGATGATCGCGTAAACGTTTTTCAAGGCCCCGCCCAGCTCGACACCGAAACGGTCGGCGCTGGCATAGACGCGGAAGGTGCGGCCATGCAGCGCCGCTTGCACCTGCTTGCACAGTTCTTCGTCCTCACTGGCAACCACCGTGGCGGTCAGCGCGTGTTCGGCGATTTCCCGCGCCAGATTCGGCCCGGACAACACGCCGATGCGTGCCTGCGGGGCGATCTCTTCGAGGATCTGGCTCATCAGTTTGAAGGTGTGGGCTTCGATGCCTTTGGTCAGGCTGACCAGCATTTTGCCGCTCAGCCGCTCGGCGTGAGCCGCCAGCACCGTGCGCAACGCGCTGGACGGCAGCGCGACAAAGCACAGGTCGCAGGCGTCGAGAGTGGCTTGCAGGTCAGTGACCGCAGTCACGCCCGGCAGAATCTTGATGCCTTTGAGGTAACGCGGGTTTTCGCGATTGACCCGGATGGCCTCGGCCTGCTCCGGGTCACGCATCCACTGCAAGACTTGATGGCCGTTCTCGGCCAGAAGATTGGCCACGGCGGTACCAAAACTTCCGCCTCCCAGGACCGCAATCGGGCGCTGTTCAGTCATATGCAATCCGTTAATCCATACCAGTGGCGATGGCGGCATTATACGGGGCGACCCGGTCGCGGCCAGCCCCCACGTCAATTACCGACACTTGTAGGAAGAAGACCAATAAAACCTAGGAAAATGCCTGCAACGTGACTGGAAAAGTCGCAGCCCTCGGTTAACATGCGCGCCAATTCTTCACTCTATAGGCTGTGTCGTGTTTTCTGGCCCTCCCCCATCACGTTCCTCTCTGCTGCTGGCGCTGCTGTTCAGCCCTTTGTTGCAGGCGGACGATCTGTTCATGGACAGCGAAGCGCTGCCACAGGTGCTGACGGCCACTCGGTTGAAACAGACGCCTGCGGAAGTGCCGGGGAGCATGACCGTGCTCGACAGCGAATTGATCACCGCCAGCGGCGCCCGCGACATCAGCGAACTGCTGCGTCTGGTGCCGGGGATGATGGTCGGCAACATCAGCGGCAATCAGGCAGCGGTCAATTATCACGGCACCAACGCCAGCGAAGCACGGCGCATGCAGGTGTTGATCGATGGCCGTTCGGTGTACCGCGCAGGCCTGGCCACGGTGGACTGGAGTGATATTCCGGTGGCCATCGAGGACATCGAGCGCATCGAAGTCTTTCGTGGCCCTAACACCGTCAGCTACGGTGCCAACGCGTTGATGGCGGTGGTCAACATCATCACCCGCAACCCGGCGGACAGCCACGGCACGCGGCTGAAGATTACTCGCGGCCAGCGCGGCATCAATGACTTCTATGCCAGCCAGGGCACGGGATGGAATGGCGGCGACCTGCGGCTGTCGCTGTCCGGTCAGGAAGATGATGGGTTCGACACCGATCGAACCGGTGCCGATTACCGTGACAATCGTCGCTTGAATCGTTTCAGTCTCGCCGTCAGCCAAACCCTCAGTGACAACCAGAGTATCGACTGGCAGGTCAACGCAAAGGACGGCACCAACCAGCGGCCCTACACCTACCGCCCGGTGTTCTCGGGGATTACCGCCGCCGGGAACAATTCCGACGTGATAGCCAAGGACTACGCCGGTTCGGTGCGCTGGAACCTCGACATCAATCCCGAACACAGCCTCTATATCCAAGGCTCGGCGCAACACTGGGATCGCCAGCAAACCTGGCGCGCCTGCGACGCCGAGGTGTCGTTCAGCCCCGAGTTGACGCAACTGTGGCAAATCGACCCGAATTACACCGAACGCCTGGCACGCAATATCAACCGTTTCCTCGGCCCCGGCCCGGAATCCGGCACGCCGCAGCAAATGGCGCTGGCCAATCGTGTGCTCGATCAGTGGCGCAACGGCGCCAGTCAAACCCTGTGCGGCGATATCGATCAGAGTGCCCGCGAGTCGCGCTACGACCTCGAACTGCAAGACACCCTCAGCCTGTCCGACAGCCTGCGTCTGGTCAGCGGCATGAACTATCGTTACGACCGGGCCGATTCCGAGACCTACTTCAACGGCACGCTGGATGACACCACCTGGCGTGCGTTCGGCCAATTGGAGTGGCGCGCGACTGAACACTGGTTGTTGCAGGGCGGAGCGATGTTCGAAGACACCCAACTGATCGGCAGTTCGCTGACCCCGCGCTTCGCCGTCAATTACCTGATCAATCCGCGCCACGGCCTGCGTGCGGTGTACTCGGAGGCGATCCGCTCGCCGGACATGTTCGAGAACAACGTCAACTGGAGCTATCAGGTGACCAAGCTGCGGCCTTCGGCCTACGGCCAGTCGTCGGCGCGCTATTTCGTCAAGACTCGCGGCCCTGGCGATCTCGACAAGGAACACATGCGTTCGCGCGAACTCGGCTACAACGGCTATTTCCCCGAGCAAGGCCTAGCGCTGGATGTGAAGCTGTTCTACGACGAAATCACCGGCATGATCAGTGAGCCACTGCGCAACAACCAATACATCGCCAGCAACGCCAACAGCTCACGGTTTCGTGGCAGCGAAGCACAACTCGACTGGCGCGTGAGCAGGGTCGACCGCTTGCGTTTCACTTACGCCTACGTCGACGCCGAGGCGAGCAATCCGCTGGATCAGCAATTCACCGCGAGCAACAGCGGTTCCGCCGGCTGGCTGCGCGATTGGGGGCACGGCTGGAACAGCGCCCTCTTCTATTACGGCGACAACGCCCTCAACGGCTACCGCTTCGAACGGGTCGACACGCGCATCGCCAAACGCATCGCTTTGGGCAAGGCCCAACTGCAACTGGCCGGCGTGTTGCAACAGCGGCTCGACCACGAACCAACCACGTTCGTCGACAACAACTATGACGAACGCCGCGTGATGTACTTCAGCGCCGAGCTGGAGTTCTAGGATGCGCTTCGGCCTGTCACGGAAGACGCCGACCCTTGGCCACTGGCTGGCCGTGCTGTGCCTGTTTTTGACCGCATGGCTGCATGGCGTGGCGGTGCAGGCGGCCGACATTCTATTGACCGGCGCCGAAGAAAGCCCCGGCGTGCAGGCCTTCGTTCAGGCGCTGAGTGAGTTGCGCCCGACCGATAATGTGCGTTTCCAGCCATTGGCCAGTCTGCCGGTGCCGGGCAAACTCCCCTCCAGCCTGCGCCTGATTTTGCTCGACCTGCCGAGCCTCGACTGGCGTCTGCAAGAGTCGCAAGGCCCGCCCACGCTAGTCTTGCGCATCAGCCGTTTGCAAGCCCGGCAACGTCTTGGCTCGGCACAGCCGTCGCACCTGAGCTTGCTGTGGAGCGATCCACCTCTGGGCCGGCAGTTGCAACTGATCCGGCGAATCCTGCCCCAGGCCCGGCGGGTTGGCGTGTTGTTCGATCAGCACAGCGAGTTCCTCCTTAAAGAACTGCAACTGGCAGCCCGCCCCTTGGACCTGGAAATCGTCAGTCAACGCTGGGACAACACCCACGACAGCCGCCCACTGCAAGAGGTGCTGAAAAACAGCGACGTGCTGCTGGGCCTCGACGACCCGGATCTGTACAACCCGAAAACCGCGAAAAACCTGCTGCTCAGCAGTTACTCAAGGCAATTGGCGCTGGTCGGCCCCAACGCCGCGTTTGTCCGTGCTGGCAGCCTGGCGAGCACTTACAGCGACCAGAGCGACTGGCTGAGCGTGCTCGACCATTTGCTCGACCAAGCACCTGCCAATTGGCCGAGAACGCTCTATCCCGCACACTTTAAAGTCTCAAGTAATGCGCAGGTGGCTCGTTCCTTAGGGATCGAACCGCTTGATGACGCGTCTGTCGCCAGCGCTTTGGCTGAAGGAGAACGCCGCCCATGAGTTTTCGTCGCCGTTGGGACATCAACACCCGCACCCAGATGATCAGCCTGGGCCCGGCGCTGTTGCTGACCTTAATGCTGATCAGTTTCTTCACCTTTGTACGCATTCAGGATTTGCGTCAGGAGCTGAACCACACCGGCCAACTGATCGCCAACCAACTGGCCCCCGCCACCGAATACGGAGTGATTTCCGGCAACCACGAAGTGTTGGAAAGCCTGCTCAAGGCCACGCTGGCAACGCCCAACGTGCGGTTTCTTGAGGTACAGGACAGCGCCAACAGAATTCTGGCGTACGTCGAACAACCGGCGGATGCACACCGTCGCCCGCATCAGGTCGAAGTGTTCCAGGCGCCGGTGCGGTTGCAACGAATCGCTTTGAACAATGATTTTTTTCAGGACGCAAAAGCCAGCAGTGGTGCGGCCAACGAGGATTATCTGGGGCGTGTG
This sequence comes from Pseudomonas sp. LBUM1652, assembly GCF_059716105.1. Lineage (NCBI taxonomy): Bacteria > Pseudomonadati > Pseudomonadota > Gammaproteobacteria > Pseudomonadales > Pseudomonadaceae > Pseudomonas > Pseudomonas sp. LBUM1652. The sequence goes on from NZ_CP166804.1 coordinate 4,671,963, forward strand.
ATCGTCGGTCTTTCCAACGATGCCTTCAGTCAGCGTCAGCAGGAAATCCTGCTCAAGGCCGGGATTCTCGCGATGTTCGCCCTGCTCTTCACCTTCGTCGTGGCGCGACGCCTGGCGGGCAGTCTGTCGCAGCCGATCCGCGATATCGGCAATGCGGTCAAGGCGATTCAGGACGGCGACTTCAAAACACCGCTGCCGATTGTCGACGACACCGAACTGGGTGCCCTGTCGCAGCACATCAACAACCTCGCTCAGGCGCTGGAGCAGGCCAGTCGTGAACAGCAGCAGGCCATGGCGCAATTGATCCAGACCCGCGAGGAAGCGGAAAAGGCCAACAACGCCAAATCCGATTTTCTGGCGATGATGAGCCATGAACTGCGCACGCCGATGAATGGCGTGTTGGGCATGCTGCAACTGCTTGAAACAACAGAAATGACCGAGGAGCAAATCGAATACGCCGCGCTAGCCTCGGAATCCACCGAGCACTTGCTCAAGGTGATCAACGACATCCTCGACTTTTCGCGCATCGAACGTTCCGAGCTTGAGCTGGAACACATTCCGTTCAATCTCGCTGAAGTAATCGGGGCCTGCGCGCAGTCGTTCCAACACAGCGCGGTGCAGCGTGGTCTGGCGCTTGATCTGCGAATTCCCGAGGACATGCGCGGCTTGCAGGTGCAGGGCGACCCGACGCGGATTCGGCAGATTCTGGTGAACCTGGTCGGCAATGCCCTGAAGTTCACCGAACAGGGCCGGGTCAGTATCGAAGCGCAGTGGCAATCGCTGGATCACGAACTGCTGTGGTTCACCTGCTCGGTACGCGACAGTGGCATCGGCATTTCGTCCGAAAGCCTGGAGCTGATGTTCAACGCGTTCCAGCAGGCCGACAGTTCGATCTCGCGACGCTACGGCGGCACCGGTCTGGGCCTGCCGATCGCCCGCACCCTCGCCGAACGCATGGGCGGCACCTTGCGTGCGCAGAGCGAAGAAGGTCGTGGCTCGGTGTTCACCCTGGAAATTCCACTGGCCTTATATAAGCAGGCGTTACCACAACTGGCCGCACCACGGGCACTGAATGGCAACGACCATGGCGAGGGGCGCAGAGTATTGTTGGTGGAAGATAATCCGGTCAACCAGACCGTGATTGAAGCGATGCTGCGCAGTCTGGGCTTTACTGTCAGTGTCGCCACTGATGGCGCGCAAGCGGTGCGCAGTGCCGAGAGCAGTGATTTCGAAGTGATCCTGATGGACTGTCGCCTGCCGATCATCGATGGCTACGAGGCGACGCGGCAGATTCGCTGTCTGCACGGACGCAGCGATGTACCGATCATCGCATTGACGGCAAACGCTTTGCAGGGTGACCGGGAAACCTGCCTGTCGGCGGGCATGAACGATTATCTGGCCAAGCCGTTCAAACGCAATGACTTGCAGCAGATTCTGCAGCGATGGGTGTCGTAGTGACGGCTTTTCGACCATCTGCGACTGGCGTGAAAAGCGAAAGTGCGGCAGTCTTAGGCACCCGAACGAGCCTCAAAAGAGGCTTGAATAAAAATTTCAGTGCACAAGTGTACATTCATGTCCTTGGTGCTGTGACTTTCACCACAACGCAATAGTCTATGAGTAGGCTGCCGGTTCGAGGCATGAACGCTTCGAACGGTCGGGAAGATTTGCCCCACCTGCCGCATGGGATTATTGAGGAGCTCGCATGACCAAACAAAACGCCTTTACTCGGGAAGATCTGCTGCGCTGCAGTCGCGGTGAGCTGTTCGGCCCAGGTAACGCGCAACTGCCCGCCCCGAACATGCTGATGGTCGATCGCATCACTCTGATCAGTGAAGAAGGCGGCAAGTACGGCAAAGGTGAATTGGTCGCCGAACTGGATATCAACCCTGACCTGTGGTTCTTCGCTTGCCACTTCGAAGGCGATCCGGTGATGCCGGGCTGCCTGGGTCTGGATGCCATGTGGCAACTGGTCGGCTTCTTCCTGGGCTGGCAAGGCCTGCCGGGCCGCGGCCGTGCGCTGGGTTCGGGCGAAGTGAAGTTCTTCGGTCAGGTGCTGCCGACCGCCAAGAAAGTCACCTACAACATTCATATCAAACGCGTCCTCAAAGGCAAGTTGAACCTAGCCATCGCCGATGGTTCGGTGACTGTCGACGGTCGCGAAATCTACACCGCCGAAGGCCTTCGCGTCGGCGTGTTCACCTCCACTGACAACTTCTAAGGGTTATTCGCATGCGCCGCGTCGTTATCACTGGTCTGGGCATTGTTTCGTGCCTGGGCAATGACAAAGAGACCGTCTCCGCTAACCTGCGTGCAAGCCGCCCTGGCATCCGGTTCAACCCGGAATATGCCGAAATGGGTCTGCGTAGCCAGGTTTCCGGCTCCATCGACCTCAACCTTGAAGAGCTGATCGATCGCAAGATCTATCGCTTCGTCGGCCACGCAGCGGCTTACGCCTACCTGGCCATGAAAGACGCTATTGCTGACTCCGGCCTGACCGAAGAGCAAGTGTCCAACCCGCGTACCGGCCTGGTTGCCGGCTCCGGCGGTGCTTCCACACTGAACCAGATGGAAGCGCTGGACATCCTGCGCGAGAAAGGCGTGAAGCGCGTCGGCCCATACCGCGTAACGCGGACCATGAGCAGCACCGTTTCCGCTTGCCTGGCCACGCCATTCAAGATCAAAGGCCTGAACTACTCCATCGCTTCTGCCTGCGCCACCAGTGCTCACTGCATCGGTACCGCCATGGAACAGATCCAGATGGGCAAGCAGGACATCGTTTTCGCCGGTGGCGGTGAAGAAGAGCACTGGAGCCAGTCGTTCCTGTTCGACGCAATGGGCGCTCTGTCCAGCAAGCGTAACGACACCCCGGAAAAAGCCTCCCGCGCCTACGACGCCGACCGTGACGGTTTCGTCATCGCTGGCGGTGGCGGCATGGTCGTGGTTGAAGAGCTGGAACACGCTCTGGCCCGTGGCGCGAAGATCTACGCCGAAATCGTTGGCTACGGCGCGACGTCCGATGGCTACGACATGGTTGCCCCGAGCGGCGAAGGCGCGATCCGCTGCATGCAGATGGCGATGTCCACCGTTGATACCCCGATCGACTACCTGAACACCCACGGCACTTCGACTCCGGTCGGCGACGTTGCGGAAATGAAAGGTGTGCGTGAAGTGTTCGGCGACAAGGCTCCAGCGATCAGCTCGACCAAGAGCCTGTCCGGTCACTCCCTGGGCGCCGCCGGCGTTCACGAAGCGATCTACTGCATGCTGATGATGGAAGGCAACTTCATTGCCGGTTCCGCCAACATCGACGAACTGGACCCTGAAGTGGCCGATCTGCCGGTGCTGACCAAGACCCGCGAGAACGCCACCATCAACACCGTGATGAGCAACAGCTTCGGCTTCGGCGGCACCAACGCCACGCTGGTACTGAAGCGCTGGGAAGGCAAGTAATTCCCCTGGCTTGAGCCACACATGAAAACGCCCCGACTGGTTCGGGGCGTTTTTTTTGGTCTGCAGAAAGTAGCGGGAACCCCACCGATCCCTGTGGGAGCTGGCTTGCCAGCGATGACGTCAGCACAGCAAACATCTATGTCGCCGACACCCCGCTATCGCTGGCAAGCCAGCTCCCACAGGGTTCTCGGTATGCTCTGGAGATGAAACTTCTGTCATGAAACTTTGTACCCTGCGACTGAATGTCGCGGATTACGCGGGCTCCAGCACTGTTGCAAAAAACGCAACAACACCTTGCGCGAATCAGCCGTTTACTTAGCCTCCTAACAAATTCTATAACAGAGCCCTGCACACGCCTTGCTGCAGATAACTTGAGATTTGGAGCTAGCAGATGACTGTAAAAGTAACTGAACGCGACGATTCACACATGTCCCATGAAGGCGTAGCCGCCGGTATCCGGATCTGGGACGTGCATCAACAAGACCTGCTGGTCGGGATGTTCCATAACGAGAACGACGCCCACAACTATAAGGCCGAACTGGAACTGCAAGAACAGCAACGGGATTTATGCTCCGCCTGAAGCAACCACAGCATTGAAAACGACAAACCCCGCCATGAGCGGGGTTTGTCGTTGTTAGAGCTTATCGATTTACCACATCAGATCGTCAGGGATCTGGTAGGCCGCGTACGGATCGTCCTCGGTGCTGACTTCTTCGGTCTGCACGTTGAGCTGCACGATGCGTTGCGGGTCGCGCTCCTGGATCTTCAGGGCCGCCTCACGCGGGATCACTTCGTAGCCGCCGGCATGATGGACGATCGCTAGCGAACCACTGCTGAGCTTGTTGCGCATCAGCGTGTTGACCGAGATACGCTTGACCTTCTTGTCGTCGACGAAGTTGTAGTAATCCTCAGTGGTTAGCTTCGGCAAACGCGAGACTTCGATCAACTGCTTGACCTGTGCGGCACGGGCCTTGGCCTCGGCTTTCTCTTTCTGCTGACGGTTGAGCTCCTGGTCGCGCTTGACCTTCTCGGCCATGGCTTCCTGGGCGGCGCGCTGCTGCGAGTCATCCAGCTCGATCTGACCTTTGTGGGCCAGACGCTGCTGTTTCTGCTTGTCCTTGCTGACCTGTTTGGCCTGCTTTTGGTTGACCAGGCCTGCTTTGAGCAACTGATCGCGAAGGGAAATACTCATGGTGCTTACTCACTTGGGCAGTTGCTCAGCCGCAGCTAGGCAAATTCTTTTCCTGACGTTTGGCTTCACCCCACAGGGCGTCCAACTCTTCGAGGGTGCAATCTTCTATGGGACGGTGGGTGTCGCGCAATGCCTGTTCGATAAATCGGAAACGTCTTTCGAACTTGCCGTTGGCGCCACGCAGTGCGGTTTCCGGGTCGACCTTCAAATGCCGGGCCAGATTGACCACGGAAAACAGCAGATCGCCGATCTCGTCAGCCACCGCGACGGGATCGTTTTCAGAAATGGCCTCGAGCACTTCGTCGAGCTCTTCGCGCACTTTGTCGAGCACCGGCAAGGCATCCGGCCAGTCGAAACCGACCTGCCCTGCACGCTTCTGCAATTTGGCCGAGCGCGACAATGCGGGCAACGTGGCAGGCACGTCGTCGAGCAGTGACAGTTGCTCGGGTGCGGCGGATTTCTCGGTACGTTCTTCGGCCTTGATTTCCTCCCAACGCTGCTTGACCTGCTCTTCGGTCAAACGCGGCACGTCCAGCGGCGCATACAGATCGCCGCTAGGGAAAACATGGGGATGACGGCGAATCAGCTTGCGGGTGATGCTGTCGATCACCCCGGCAAATTCGAAGCGCCCTTCTTCGCGAGCCAACTGGCTGTAATAGACGACCTGAAACAGCAGATCTCCCAACTCGCCCTGCAAGTGATCGAAGTCGCCGCGTTCGATGGCATCGGCCACTTCGTAGGCTTCTTCGAGAGTGTGCGGGACGATGGTCGCGTAGGTTTGTCTGATGTCCCACGGGCAACCGTACTGAGGATCGCGCAGGCGGCTCATCAGATGGAGCAGGTCTTCGAGGCTGTACATAAAAAATCTCACTCAACCCTTTGCGATCTTGATCGTTCCCACGCGGAGCATGGGAACGATCAACGATCAATCTTCAAGGGGTGCGGTTACGCCGCGTTTCGATGATGTTCGGCAACTGGGAAATCCGCCCCAGCAGCCGCCCCAGCGCATCCAGACCCGGGATCTCGATGGTCAGGGACATCAGCGCGGTGTTGTCTTCCTTGTTCGAGCGGGTGTTGACCGCCAGTACGTTGATCCGCTCGTTGAGCAGCACCTGCGAGACGTCACGCAGCAGACCGGAACGGTCGTAGGCGCGGATAACGATATCCACCGGATAGGTGAGCACCGGCACCGGGCCCCAGCTGACCTGAATGATCCGCTCCGGCTCGCGCCCGCCCAGTTGCAGCACCGAGGCGCAATCCTGACGGTGAATGCTCACGCCACGCCCCTGAGTGATGTAACCGACAATCGCATCGCCCGGCAGCGGCTGGCAGCAGCCCGCCATTTGCGTCATCAGGTTGCCGACGCCCTGGATCTGGATGTCGCCGCGCTTGCCCGGTTTGTAACCGGTGGCTTTGCGCGGGATCAGTTCCAACTGTTCGTTGCCGCGTTCCGGCTCGACCAACTGCTGCGCGAGGTTGACCAGTTGCGCCAGACGCAGATCGCCGGCACCGAGTGCGGCAAACATGTCTTCGGCGGTTTTCATGTTGGCCTTGTCCGCCAACTTGTCGAAATCCACCGCTGGCAGACCGAGACGCGTCAGTTCGCGCTCGATCAGGGTTTTACCGGCGGCAACGTTCTGGTCACGGGCCTGCAACTTGAACCAGTGAACGATCTTCGCCCGCGCCCGCGACGTGGTGACGTAACCCAGGTTCGAGTTCAGCCAGTCACGGCTTGGCGTGCCATGTTTGCTGGTGATGATCTCGACCTGCTCACCGGTCTGCAGGCTGTAGTTGAGCGGCACGATGCGCCCGTTGATCTTCGCGCCACGGCAGTTGTGACCGATTTCGGTGTGCACGCGGTAGGCGAAGTCCAGCGGGGTTGCGCCTTTGGGCAAGTCAATGGCGTGACCGTCGGGAGTGAAGATGTAAACCCGATCCGGCTCGATATCGACCCGCAACTGTTCAGCCAGGCCACCGATATCACCCAGCTCTTCATGCCACTCGAGCACCTGACGCAGCCAGGAGATTTTCTCTTCGTAGTGATTGGAGCCGGATTTGACGTCGGTGCCTTTGTAGCGCCAGTGCGCGCAAACGCCGAGTTCGGCTTCTTCGTGCATGGAATGGGTGCGAATCTGCACTTCCAGCACTTTGCCTTCCGGGCCGATCACGGCGGTGTGCAGCGAGCGATAGCCGTTCTCTTTGGGGTTGGCGATGTAGTCGTCGAACTCTTTCGGAATGTGCCGCCACAGGGTGTGGACGATGCCGAGCGCGGTGTAGCAGTCGCGCATTTCCGGCACCAGCACACGCACGGCGCGAACGTCGTAGATCTGGCTGAATTCCAGACCTTTGCGCTGCATTTTGCGCCAGATCGAATAGATGTGTTTGGCCCGGCCGCTGATATCCGCGTCGACGCCGGTAGCCTGCAATTCATCCTTGAGCTGGGTCATCACATCGGCGATGAAACGCTCACGATCCAGCCGTCGCTCATGGAGCAGCTTGGCGATCTGTTTGTATTGATCAGGCTCAAGGTAGCGGAAGGACAAGTCCTCCAGTTCCCATTTGATATGACCGATGCCGAGCCGGTGCGCGAGCGGCGCATAGATGTCGAAGACTTCCCGGGCGACACGGTTACGTTTTTCGTCGTCGGCGGTTTTCACCGCACGAATGGCGCAGGTGCGTTCGGCCAGCTTGATCAGCGCGACGCGGACGTCATCGACCATCGCCACGAGCATCTTGCGCAGGTTTTCCACCTGCCCTTGCGTGCCCATGACCATCGACTGACGCGGACTGAGGCTGGCGCTGATGGCAGCCATGCGCTGCACGCCGTCAATCAACTTGGCAACCACCGGGCCAAAGCGCTGGCTGATTGCCGCCAGCTCGATCTGGCCTTCACGCACGCCGCGATACAAGACAGCGGCGACCAGCGAATCCTGATCGAGCTTGAGGTCGGCGAGAATCTCGGCGATTTCCAGGCCGGCGCTGAAACTGCCGGAGCCTTCGGCCCACAGATTCTTCTTGGCATTGGACTGTTGTTCGGCCTCGCGAGCGAACTCGCAGGCTTCTTTCAAGGCTTCGCGATCCAGTGCCAGATCGACACTGACCGCGTGATCGAGCCAAGCCTCGAGATTGATACTGCCGTCAGTGTTGATCGGCTGGTGTGCTCTCACCTGTACCATCTTGCTTTACCTTCCCTACGACGCAGATTCAATGCGTCAAATCGCTGATCTTCAACGCCCGTTTGCGCTCGCGGGGCTATTGCGAGCGCGGCACGGACAGATCAGACGGATTCAGACGAGCCATCCTGGCTCGCTTCAAATAACGCCATGGCCTCGACATGTGCCGTCTGTGGAAACATATCGAGAATCCCGGCACGTTTTAACCGGTAGCCCTGCTTTAACAATTCGACCGTATCGCGCGCCAGCGTTGCCGGGTTGCACGACACGTAAACCAGCCGCTTGGCACCCAGGGTCGCGAGCTTGCGCACCACCTCGAAAGCACCGTCACGCGGTGGGTCCAAGAGTACCGCAGAAAAGCCGTTTGCGATCCACTCGGCATCGGCCAGAGGCTGGGATAAATCGGCTTGAAAAAACTTTGTGTTATGCAAATTGTTACTAGCGGCGTTCGCAGCGGCGCGCTCGACCATGGTCTGCACGCCCTCCACTGCCACCACTTCGCGTGCGGTTTTGGCCAGCGGCAAAGCGAAGTTGCCAAGACCGCAGAACAGGTCCAGCACACGCTCGTCGCGGGTCGGTTTCAGCCAGTCCAGCGCCTGCGCGACCATTGCTTCGTTGACGCCGGCGTTGACCTGAATGAAATCCCCCGGCCGGTAAGCCAGATCCAGATCCCACTGTTCCAGGCGATAGCCCAGCGATTGCGCGGCATCGACCGGTTGCGGCTCACCTTCACCATGCAGCCACAGTTGCGCTTCATGGAACTGGCAGAAGTCCTTGAGAATCGTCAGATCCGCCTCGGACAGCGGCGCCATGTGCCGCAGCAACACTGCCAGCGATGAACCGCTGAACAATTCCACATGGCCCAGCGCCTGAGGCTTGCTCAAACGGCGAAGCATCTCCGGCAAACGGGTCATGATCGGTTGCAAGGGCTGTACCAGCACCGGGCACTCGCTGATCGCGACAATGTCCTGACTGCCGGCGGCGCGGAAACCGACTTCGAGCGTCTTGGCTTTCATGTCCCAGCGCACAGCGATGCGGGCACGACGGCGATAGCCGAACTCGGGGCCGGTCAACGGGGCTGCCCACTCTTGCGGTTCGACACCGGCGACCTTCGATAATTGCTCGGCAAGCATGCGCTGTTTCAGGGCAAGCTGTTCGCTGTGGGGCAAATGCTGGACGCTGCAGCCGCCGCAACGGCCGGCGTGCTGACACGGCGCCGGACGGCGCAGTTCGCTGGCGGTGAATACGCGCTCGGTGCGCGCTTCGACCACTTTGCCATGGGTGCCGAGCACCCGTGCCTCGATCTCTTCACCGGCCAGGGCGCCGAGGACGAACCAGGTGCGGCCTTCGAAAAACGCGATGCCGCGACCGTCATTGGCCAGTCGCTCAATGCTCAAGCGCTGCTTTTTGCCGGTCGGGATTTGCGGGGCCTTGCTGCCGCCGGTGGGCTGGAAGCGCAGGCCTCTCTCGTGCTTGGCCATCAGTTGGGCGCGTCGAAAATGCCGGTCGACAGATAACGGTCGCCACGGTCGCAGATGATCGCGACGATCACCGCGTTTTCAACTTCTTTGGACAGGCGCAGCATCGCTGCCACCGCACCGCCCGAGGACACGCCGCAGAAGATGCCTTCTTCGCGAGCCAGACGCCGGGTGACGTCCTCGGCTTCGCTTTGTGCCATGTCGACGATGCGGTCGACGCGGTCGGCCTGATAAATCTTCGGCAGGTATTCCTGCGGCCAGCGGCGAATGCCGGGAATGGCCGAGCCTTCCATCGGTTGCAGACCGACGATCTGCACGGTGTCGCTCTGCTCTTTCAAGTAGCGCGAAACGCCCATGATGGTGCCGGTGGTGCCCATGGAGCTGACGAAATGGGTGATGGTGCCCTGGGTCTGGCGCCAGATTTCCGGGCCGGTGCTGGTGTAATGCGCTTCAGGGTTGTCGCCATTGGCGAACTGATCGAGCACCTTGCCACGGCCTTCAGCTTCCATCCGTTGGGCGAGATCGCGAGCGCCTTCCATGCCCTCTTCCTGACTGACCAGAATCAGCTCGGCACCGTAAGCGGTCATTGCCGCCTTGCGCTCTGCGCTGGAGTTGTCCGGCATGATCAGGATCATCTTGTAACCCTTGATCGCGGCAGCCATCGCCAGGGCGATCCCGGTATTGCCCGAGGTCGCTTCGATCAAGGTGTCGCCAGCGTGGATCTGCCCGCGCAACTCGGCACGGGTGATCATCGACAGCGCCGGACGGTCCTTGACCGAACCCGCCGGGTTATTCCCTTCGAGCTTGAGCAATAGGGTGTTGCTGGTGGCACCGGGCAGGCGCTGCAAACGCACCAGCGGAGTGTTGCCGACGCAATCGGCGATGGTTGGGTACTGCAGGGTCATGGCGTATTCGCAATCCAGACGTGCGGGGGCGCCTATCATACCGGCAAACCCGCGCAGGCCATATCACGCAAAGTGCGGTGCTTATGGTTTATGGGAATAAGCAGCAAAAGTCTCACCAGCGGTGAGACTTTTGAGTTGAGGCGATGCGACTGGCCTCATCGCTGGCAAGCCAGCGATGGTGTCGGGACTGACAGCGCTGTCATCAGCAAGCAGTCGCAGATTGAGCCGCAACCCCGCCCCGCTGTTGTCCGCCCACAACATCCCGCCCTGGCGCTGCACCGCATTTCGGGCAATGCTCAATCCCAGCCCGAACCCGCCATCCCCCGGCCGCGAGCCGTCCAGTCGAGTGAACGGCGAAAAGATCCGCTCCAGGTCCCCGTCAGCCACCCCGCCGCCCTGATCTTCCAGCCACAGATGCCAGTAATCGCCCTCCCGCCGTCCATCCAGCCGCACGATCCCGCCCTCCGGCGAGTGACGAATGGCATTGCGCACAATGTTCTCCAGCGCCTGCGCCAGGGTGTTGAGATTACCGCGCACCCAGCACGACGAGTCGACCGCGCACTGCAATTGCAAACTCGGCCAACCGCTTTCGTAGCAGGCGTTTTCGGTGAGCATTTCCCACAGGGCCTGAATCTGGATCGCTTCGCCGGGTAGTGGCGAGCGCTCGGTATCGAGCCAGGCCAGTTGCAGGGTGTCTTCGACCAGCCGTTGCATGCCGTCGACCTCGCGACCGATGCGCTCGCGCAATTGCACAAGCCCCTGCTCACTTTCACTGGCCACGCGCAATCGGCTCAGTGGCGTGCGCAGTTCATGGGAGAGGTCGCGCAGCAATTGCTGCTGCAGCGCGACGGTGCTTTGCAGGCGTTCGGACATCGAGTCGAACGCCCGGGCCAATTCACCGAGTTCGTCCGGTCGCTGAGTGATGCCACTCGACAAGCGCACATTCAGTTGATCGGCGCGCCACGCATTGGCCTGCTCACGCAAGTTGTTCAGCGGCACCACCAGCAAGCGATACAAGCCGACGCACAGCAACAGGGTGAATAGACCGGGAATCACGCCGTTGGTAATCACCCGCCAGAACACTCGATACTTGCCCGGCAAGAAGCGCTCGGGCAATTCGATCACCAGACTGCCGGCGGCCGGTTCCTCGGGAAACGGGATACGCAGCCATGGCCGACCTTGTTTGTGAATCGGCCAATCGAGCCCACGCAAAAAAGTCAGGCGCTGGACTTCCTGCTCGTTCAGCGGCTCATTGCTCAGCGACTGCAAATTACCGCCAATCACACCGACCCAAGCGGCCTCGCGCAATTCCATGCTCTGCAACCAGCTATCGACGCCGTCACGCTGACCGCGCTGCCACGCCCGCTCGGCTTCAGCGGCATAACGTGTGAGGGTGCCGCGAGCTTCATCGGAGAGGAACTGGTTGCGTTTCTCCATATACCGGCCCCACGACCAGCTCAGCCAGATCATCAGCAGACAGAACGCCACCAGCAGACAGGCGAGTTTCCAGAACAGCGAATGGCGCCCGGGCAATTCAGACACTTTCATCAGCGCCACTCAGCACGTAACCCTTGCCCCACACCGTGCGCACCTCGCGCTCGGTGTAACCAATGGCCTTGAGTTTGCGGCGGATCTGGCTGATGTGCATGTCGAGGCTGCGATCATGGGCCGCATAACCGCGTTGCAGGACGTGCTGATAAAGGAAGGCCTTGCTCAGCACTTCTTCATCGTTGCGATTGAGGGTTTCCAGCAGACGGTATTCGCTGCGGGTCAGGCCGGCCGCTTGCTCACGGAAAAACACGTCGCATTGCTCATCGTCGAAATGCAGTGTGCCTGTCGCCACTGGCACGGCAATGGCAGCCGGGCGGCGGTCGAGTGCCACCCGGCGCAGGATCGCTTCGATGCGCACATGCAGCTCGGCCATGCTGAACGGCTTGGGCAAATAATCGTCGGCGCCCAAACGAAAACCGCTGATGCGATCCGCCTCGGCACCGAGCGCCGACATCAGCAGCACCGGCGTCGAATGGCTCTGCCGCAATTGCGTCAGTACGTTCAGACCGTCCAGGCCCGGCAGCAGAATATCCATCAACACCACGTCGAAAGGCTGGCGTTTGGCGATGCTCAAGCCTTCCTGACCGTTCTGGCACCAGGTCACCTGAAAGCCGCTGCGGCCCAGATGTTCGTGAACATAGGCACCGAGGATCGGATCGTCTTCAATGGAAAGTATGCGTGGCTGGCCAACGGAAACAGGAGTCATGAGTATCTGCAAGTCATTCTCAGTTGAGCGCGATTATTCAAGATTGCCAGGCATCGGGCAACTCATGGTTGAGCGGCCGGACGAACGCGCGTCGGCACAAGGACCGACAACGTCACCATTTTTCCGGAGATTGCCTGCGAGCAAATCGCTACACTGCGCCCATGTCGCGTGCCGGATGCACGCATGAGTCAACAGATCAGCGGGATGCAGGAGATAGGCGTGCTCAAGAAACTGGGAATCAAAGGTCGCGTGTTGTTGCTGACCTTGTTGCCGACCAGCCTGATGGCGCTGGTGCTGGGTGGTTATTTCACCTGGACGCAGCAGGCCGACTTGCAGAGCCAATTGATGCAGCGCGGCGAGATGATCGCCGAGCAACTGGCGCCGCTGGTGGCGCCCGCCATGGGCCATGGCAACAGCGAACTGCTTGAGCGCATTGCCACCCAGTCCCTCGAACAACCGGACATGCGCGCGGTGACTTTCCTTGCGCCGGATCGCACGCCGCTGGCCCACGCCGGCCCGACCATGCTCAATCAGGCGCCAAGCGGTGACAGCGCGCACCTGCAACGGCGCAGCGGCAATGACGCGACCCGTTATCTGATGCCGGTCTTCGGCAAGCATCGCAACCTCGCCGGCGAACTGATCCCCGAAGAGTCCGAGCGCCTGCTCGGCTGGGTCGAACTGGAGCTGTCGCACAACGGCATGCTGCTGCGCGGTTATCGCAGCCTGTTCGCCAGCCTGTTGCTGATCGCCGCAGGCCTGGCCGGTGCCGCGCTGCTCGCTTTGCGCATGGGCCGCACGATCAATCGGCCGCTGGGCCAGATCAAGCAGGCCGTCGCGCAACTCAAGGACGGTCATCTGGAAACCCGCCTGCCGCCGCTCGGCAGTCAGGAGCTGGATGAACTGGCCTCGGGCATCAACCGCATGGCCGGTACCTTGCAGAACGCCCGCGAAGAATTGCAGCACAGCGTCGATCAGGCCACCGAAGACGTGCGCCAGAATCTGGAAACCATCGAAATCCAGAACATCGAGCTGGATCTGGCCCGTAAAGAGGCGCTGGAGGCGAGCAGGATCAAATCCGAGTTCCTCGCCAACATGAGCCATGAGATCCGCACGCCGCTCAATGGCATTCTCGGCTTCACCCATCTGCTGCAAAAAAGCGAACTGACCCCGCGCCAGCTCGACTATCTCGGCACCATTGAAAAGTCCGCCGACAGCCTGCTCGGGATCATCAACGAGATCCTCGACTTCTCGAAAATCGAAGCCGGCAAACTGGTGCTCGACCACATCCCGTTCAACCTGCGCGACTTGCTGCAAGACACCTTGACCATTCTCGCCCCCGCCGCTCACGCCAAGCAGCTTGAGCTGGTCAGTCTGGTCTATCGCGATACGCCGCTGTCGCTGGTCGGTGACCCGCTGCGCTTGAAGCAGATCCTCACCAACCTGGTCAGCAACGCGATCAAGTTCACCCGCGAAGGCACTATCGTTGCCCGGGCGATGCTCGAAGAAGAACACGAAGACAGCGTGCAACTGCGCATCAGCATTCAGGACACCGGCATTGGCCTGTCGAATCAGGACGTGCGTGCGTTGTTCCAGGCCTTCAGTCAGGCCGACAACTCGTTGTCGCGCCAGCCCGGCGGCACCGGTCTGGGGCTGGTGATTTCCAAGCGTCTGATCGAACAGATGGGCGGCGAGATCGGCGTCGACAGCACGCCGGGCGAAGGCTCGGAATTCTGGATCAGCCTGAGCCTGCCGAAAACCCGCGACGACGCCGAAGACCTGCCTTCGGCGCCACTGCTCGGACGTCGAGTGGCGGTACTGGAAAACCACGAACTGGCACGTCAGGCCTTGCAGCATCAGTTGGAAGACTGTGGCCTCATTGTCACGCCGTTCAATACATTGGAAACCCTGACCAATGGCGTCACTGGCGCGCACCAGACCGATCAGGCGATTGATCTGGCGGTCATCGGCATCACCAGCAACGACATGCTCCCGGAGCGCCTGAACCAGCACATATGGGATCTCGAACACCTCGGCTGCAAAGTGCTGGTGCTGTGCCCGACCACCGAGCAGACGCTGTTCCATTTGTCGGTACCCAATCCCCACAGCCAGTTGCAGGCCAAACCGGCCTGCACGCGCAAACTGCGCCGCGCGCTGTCGGATCTGGCCAACCCGCGCCAACCACGCAACGAACCCGGCGAACCCCTGTCGAGTCGCGCGCCGAAAGTGCTGTGCGTCGACGACAACCCGGCCAACCTTTTGCTGGTGCAGACCCTGCTCGAAGACATGGGCGCCAAAGTGCTTGCCGTGGAAAGCGGATATGCGGCGGTGAAAGCTGTGCAGACCGAGTCCTTCGATCTGGTGCTGATGGATGTGCAGATGCCGGGCATGGACGGCCGCCAGAGTACCGAAACCATCCGCCAGTGGGAGAGCGAGCGGCATTGCACGCCGCTGCCGATCGTCGCCCTCACCGCCCACGCCATGGCCAACGAAAAACGTGCGCTGCTGCAAAGCGGCATGGACGACTACCTGACCAAACCGATCAGCGAGCGGCAACTGGCGCAAGTGGTGCTGAAGTGGACCGGCCTGGCCCTGCGCAATCAGGCACCGGAGCGGCTCAGCGACAGCGCGGCGGGCAGCAACGAATTGCCGGTGCTCGATCACGAGGAAGGCTTGCGTCTGGCTGCCGGTAAAGCGGATCTGGCAGCAGACATGCTGGCGATGTTGCTGGCTTCGCTGGAAGCCGACCGCGAAGCCATTCGCAGCGCCCGCGACAGCCACGACCAGAATGCCCTGATTGAACGTGTGCATCGCTTGCACGGCGCCACGCGTTACTGCGGCGTGCCGCAATTGCGTGCGGCCTGTCAGCGCAGTGAAACCCTGCTCAAACAGGAAGATCCGAAAGCGTCGACAGCGCTGGATGAGCTGGAGCGGGCAATCAACCGCCTCGCCGCGCAGGCGAAGATCAGCGCCTGACCCAGCGCAATGCCGGCCAACGCCGATCCGGCTACAGTGGACTCGGGTGATGCCACCCGAGTCCATGTTCAAGGAGGATGTCATGCGTACGATCGTTTTCAGTAGCCAGACCTACGACCGAGACAGTTTCCTCGGCGCCGATTGCCCTGCCAGTCTCGAACTGCACTTTCAATCGGCCCGGCTCAGTCTCGACACCGCGGCACTGGCCGACCAACACGAAGTGGTCTGCGCCTTTATCAATGACGACCTCAGTGCTGCGGTGCTGGAACGTCTGGCCGCCGGCGGCACGCGATTGATCGCCTTGCGTTCGGCCGGTTACAACCATGTCGATCTGCTCGCCGCGAAACGCCTGGGACTGGCCGTGGTGCGTGTCCCGGCTTACTCACCCCATGCCGTTGCCGAACATGCTGTCGCGCTGATTCTGGCCCTCAACCGTCGCTTGCACCGCGCCTACAACCGCACCCGTGAGGGCGATTTCACGCTGCACGGGCTGACCGGTTTCGAT
Source organism: Pseudomonas sp. LBUM1652 (assembly GCF_059716105.1). NCBI lineage: Bacteria > Pseudomonadati > Pseudomonadota > Gammaproteobacteria > Pseudomonadales > Pseudomonadaceae > Pseudomonas > Pseudomonas sp. LBUM1652. The sequence continues at coordinate 4,687,896 of NZ_CP166804.1, forward strand.
CTGGTGGGCAAAACTGTCGGCATCGTCGGCACCGGGCAGATCGGCGCCACGTTCGCGAAAATCATGCACGGTTTCGGCTGTGAGTTGCTGGCATACGACCCGTATCCGAATCCCGACGTTCTGGCATTGGGCGCGCGTTATCTGAGCCTGCCGGAATTGCTCGCGCAGTCGCGAATCATCAGCCTGCACTGCCCGCTCAACGCGCAGAGCAAACACCTGATCAACCGCGATTCACTGGCGCACCTGCAAGCGGGTGCCATGCTCATTAACACCGGTCGCGGCGGACTGGTCGATACGCCAGCACTGATCGACGCTTTGAAGGACGGTCAGCTCGGCTATCTGGGGCTGGATGTGTATGAAGAAGAGGCGCAGCTGTTTTTCGAGGATCGTTCCGACCTGCCATTGCAGGACGACGTGCTGGCGCGTTTGCTGACCTTTCCCAACGTGATCATCACCGCGCACCAGGCCTTTCTGACCCACGAGGCGCTGGGCGCGATTGCCGCGACCACCCTGCACAACATCGCGACCTGGGCGGCGGGGTCGCCGCAGAACCAAGTCGAGGGTTGACGCTTATTTCGGCGACAGCGAGGACGCCAGAATCAATAGCGCCAGCCAGCCGAAGCCGAACAAACGCTGCTTCGCCGAGTGACCACTGCGCAGCAGAAACCAGACGAACACCATCGGCAGCAGAAACACCATGATCTTCAGCCAGCCTTCCACCGGACGGCTGCCATCCTCATTGATTTGCGGCGCAACCGTTTCGGCCTGTTGCCGACGCCGACGCCCCGCTGCGGCCGGCATGACTTTCGGTAAAGGCTCTGGCGCGTGAGGGACAACCGCCTCGGGCACAGCCCGGTTGCGCGGCAGACTGCCGAAGGAAATCGTCGACGCCTGAGCCGGTGCCGCTGCGGCCTGCGCTTGTGCGTGGGCCGGCTGCTCCGCCATCGGAGCTCCACAATGAATACACGCTTGGGCTTCGGAGCTGATGCTCCGCTTGCATTCATAACATTCGATCAGCGCCATGTTCCGTTCCTTCAGAGTCGAGGGCGGCAGTTTGCCATGTGCGCCGGTCGATTTGAACCGGATCGAAGGTCGCAAGCGCACATCATTCTGCAACGTAGCCCGTGCTAGCATGTCGCGCATATTTGGAGGACCCATGGTCGAACACGATTTCCGCTACAACCTGATGAACCCGCAACACACCCTCACCGAATGCCGCGCCCTCGTTCCGGGCCGCTATCAGGTCACCGGCAACGGTGGCTCGATCCGCATCGGTGACGCCCTGTTGGTCACCCTCAAAGGCAGCAAGGACTTGTCCATGCGCCTGACCGTCGAAACCGTCCGCCACCTGATCAATCCGCCGGGCCAATGGACCGCGATGACCACAGGCCCGGTGTTCGGCGAACTGGCCATTCATACCTGGCAGGTCAACTGCGACAGCTGCGCCAAAGAGCTCAGCTTTGAATTCGCCGTGGACGCCAAACTGGGTAAAAACGCAGAAAAACCGGCCGCCACTGCGCGCATCGCCGAGCTGGGCTGGAAAGCCGTTGGCGACAAGCACCTGTGCCCGAAATGCCAGGAGCCTGCGTGATGAAACGCCTTGCCCTGACCGTTCTGGTCGGTGTTGGCCTGGCGGGTTGCGCCGCAGAGCCTGTGCAACTGCAACAGAACCGCAGCTACATTCTGGAGTGGATCGGCGAGCGGCCCTTGATGGATTACAGCCATCTGACCGTGACCCTCGGCGATGATGGTCGCGCCTACGGCAACGGCGGCTGCAACCATTGGTTCGCGCCGTACACGCTGGATGGCAACAAGCTGACTTTCGGCAAAATCGGCAAGACCCGCAAGCTGTGCGCGCCGGCGTTGATGGAGCAGGAAGAACGCTTCCTGCAAGCGCTGGAAGGCGTGCAGCGCTGGGACATCTCGCCGATCGAGCAGATGCGCTTCTGGCCGGCCCAAGGCAAGCCTTTGCGGTGGTGGCTGGAAGAGGGCTGATCATTCAGCCACAAAAAAGATCGCAGCCTTCGGCAGCGCCTACAAGGTGTACTCAATCCATGTAGGAACTGCCGAAGGCTGCGATCTTTTTTTCATGGCCTACTGGGTCGACTGCAACGCCTCTAGCTTCGCCATCACTCCCGCCGCCGTCTGCTCGCCCAACAACTGTTCCCGCACCTTGCCCTTGTTGTCGATGATGTACGTCACCGGCAAGGCCTCACTGCGCGGCAAGTCGAACAGCTCCGCCGGATCCTGCGCCAGCACGGTGAACTTGATGCCCAGTTTCTCGCTGGCGCTCTTCAGTTCTTCACCCTGCACGTTGTCGAAGTTGACCCCGAACACACCGACGTTCTTGCTCTTGAGCTCATCGGCCAGATGATTGAGTTCCGGGATCTCGGTCCGGCACGGTCCACACCATTCGGCCCAGTAATTGAGCACCACCCATTGTTTGTCGAGGCGCTCGGACGCAACCTTCTGACCGTTCTGGTCAATGCCATAGTCGTTGCCGCAGCCCCCCAGCATCAACGCCCCGATTATCGTCAATGCTGCTGCCAATCGCCGTGTCATGTCGTGTTCCTTGTGAAAATTTGAATGCGCCTGCGACCCATCGCCTCTGAAGGTTCTGGATTGCGCGCTGCACAGTTAGAATAGCCGCCACTTTACGCCAGAAGCGACCCGCCATGACCGATCTGACGCTTTATCACAATCCGCGCTGCTCGAAATCCCGCGGCGCACTGGAACTGCTTGAAGCCCGCGGCCTGACCCCGACCGTCGTACGCTACCTCGAAACCCCGCTGGATGCCGCGCAAATCAAGGCCCTGCTTGGCAAACTCGGGATCACTGCGCGACAACTGCTGCGCACCGGGGAAGATGAATACAAAACCCTGAACCTGGCTGACGCCAGTCTCACCGAGAAACAATTGGTCGAAGCGATCGCGGCCCATCCCAAGCTGATGGAGCGTCCGATTCTTGAAGTCGGCGACAGAGCCGTCATTGGCCGTCCACCTGAGCAGATCCTGGAGTTACTGCCGTGAGCGCGCCGTACATTCTCGTTCTGTATTACAGCCGCAACGGCTCGACCAACGAGATGGCGCGGCAGATCGCTCGCGGCGTTGAGCAGGCAGGCATGGAAGCGCGTCTGCGCACCGTGCCGGCGATCTCCACCGAGTGCGAAGCGGTGTCCCCGGACATCCCGGACGAAGGCGCGCTCTACGCAACCCTCGATGATCTGAAAAACTGCGCCGGTCTGGCGCTGGGCAGTCCGACCCGCTTCGGCAACATGGCCGCGCCGCTCAAATACTTCCTCGACGGCACCAGCAACCTGTGGCTGACCGGGGCGCTGGTCGGCAAACCGGCCGGGGTGTTCACCTCCACCGCCAGCCTGCATGGCGGCCAGGAAACCACTCTGCTTTCGATGATGCTGCCGCTGCTGCACCACGGCATGCTGATCACCGGCCTGCCTTACAGCGAGTCGGCGTTGCTGGAAACCCAGGGCGGCGGTACGCCTTACGGTGCCAGCCATCACGCCGGGGCGGATGGCAAAAGCGGTCTCGATCAGCACGAAGTGGCGCTGTGCCGAGCGCTTGGCCTGCGTCTGGCCAAGACTGCACAGAAACTGGAGGGCTGACGTGGCGAAGAAGCCGAAAGTCCTGCCCTCCGTCGAGTGGCTTGAGCCGCGGGTAAAAGCGATGCGGGTGCTCAGCCTGCTGAGCTTTTTTGCCCTGGCCGGATTGCTCGCCGCTTACTACCTGATATTCGCCGACCTGCATGGCGCGCGACCGTGGGTGATTCTGCTGGTCGAACTGATCCCGTGGCTCGTCCTCGCCCCGGCGATGATCATGGGCAGTGCCCGCGGTCATTCGTGGATGTGTTTTGTGGTGAATCTGTACTTCATCAAAGGCGCACTGGCGGCGTATGACCCGAACCGACACTGGTTTGGTGTGCTGGAGATGCTCGCGAGTTTGGCGGTGTTCTGCTCGGCGCTGCTGTATGTGCGGTGGCGGTACCAGTTGAATCGCAAGTTGGCGGGTGAAGGCGAGATCAGCGTCGCCTGATCTGACGCCTTCGCGAGCAGGCTCGCTCCCACATTTGAAATGTATTCCCCTTGTGGGAGCGAGCCTGCTCGCGAATGGGGCGACGCGGTCTCAGTGATTGACGGTGTAGGCCAGCATCATCGAAATCTGGCTCATCGGCCGCCCGCCACTCTCCTCATGCCACTGGTTGAACACGTTCTGCACAATCGCCAGATCGCGCAGACTGGTCGGCGCCTTGTCGACGATCTTCTGCGCATTCAGTGCAGCGACCACGTCGTAGCTCGGTACAAACGTATCCTTGCCGACCATGCGCAAAAACCGTGGCGCCGACAGCCCGCCCAATTGATGGCCGTGCTTTTTCAGGTACGTCCACAGGCCGACGATATCGGTCACCGGCCAGTCGGCGATCAACGCGCCGAAACTGCCCTTCTCTTTCTCCACATCCAGAATGAACTGCGCATTGCGCGGCACACTCTTGAGCTTGCCCAGGTGACGAATAATCCGCGCATCCTGCATCAGCCGCTCAAGATGTTCGGCACTCATCAGTACGACTTTTTCCGGATCGAACTTGAAGAACACTTCTTCGAAGGCCGGCCACTTGGCGTCCACCAGACTGTGCTTGAGCCCGGCGCGAAACACACGCAGGGCCATGGTCGAGAGGTAACGGTCGTCGCTGATCCTGCGCAGTTGTGCCGGGGTCTTGGGAACGGGCAGATGGGCTTCCAGTTCAGCCGCTGAACCAAAGCGGTTCAGACAGTATTCGTGCAGCCACTTGTAATCGCGCATGCCCTCTCCTTGAAATGAAAATAAAAACGGCGCCCGCAAGCGCCGTAAGTCAGAGCTGCCGAAACCGTCAGAGGTTCACGACATTGACGAAGCGCGACGCCGCGGTTTCGTCGATCTTGAGGCTGGTGAAGTCGAACAGGTTGCGGTCGGCCAGTTGCGACGGCACCACGTTCTGCAGGCTGCGGAAGATGCTTTCGGTACGGCCCGGGGTCTTGCGATCCCAGTCCTGGAGCATTTCCTTGACCACCTGACGCTGCAGGTTTTCCTGCGAGCCGCAGAGGTTGCACGGGATGATCGGGAATTCCTTCAAGTCCGAGTAAGCCTGAATGTCTTTCTCGTTGCAGTACGCCAGCGGACGGATCACCACGTTGCGGCCATCATCGGCGCGCAGCTTCGGCGGCATCGCCTTGAGGCTGCCGTTGAAAAACATGTTGAGGAAGAACGTCTCGACGATGTCGTCGCGATGATGACCGAGGGCCATTTTGGTCGCGCCGATTTCGTCGGCAAAGGTGTACAGCGTGCCGCGACGCAGACGCGAGCACAGCGAGCACGTGGTCTTGCCTTCCGGAATCAGCTCCTTGACCACCGAGTAGGTGTCTTTCTCGACGATGTGGTACTCGATGCCCAGCGTTTTGAGGTAGGCCGGCAGCACGTGCTCGGGGAAGCCCGGCTGCTTCTGGTCCATGTTCACGGCGACGATCTCGAACTTGATCGGTGCAACCTTCTGCAGGTGCATCAGCACGTCGAGCATGGTGTAGCTGTCCTTGCCCCCGGACAGGCAGACCATGACCTTGTCGCCGTCTTCGATCATGTTGAAGTCGGCAACAGCTTCGCCGGCCAGGCGGCGCAGACGCTTTTGCAGTTTGTTCTGGTTGACCGTAAGAGTGCCCATGACGCGAAATCCGTGAGGTGTGACGAAAGGCGGGCATTTTACGCAAAAACGTCGTGGGGGCGAAGGGCCGCGGGTCTGTCCCATTCTTCCGAGGTCTGCATTGCCCTCTGTGGCGAGGGGATTTATTCCCGATCGGCTGCGCAGCAGTCGTCAAGCCATCCAACGGGAAGTATCGGGAAAATAGAGTTCTGAGGTTTTGGGGCTCCTCCGCACCCCATCGGGGATAAATCCCCTCACCACAAATGTATTTCAAAGATAAAACAGAGCTGATGCCAAGACCCTGCGGCGATTAAGCCCAGCGTTTACAGCGCGATTTGCTCTAAGCCCCTAGTGCCTGTGCGGTTAAGACCTTTCTATACTGCGACATAAGGTCGCATACATCTGAAGACCTGAATTTGCTCGGCCTCATTGGCCCGAAAGCGCTCCGCTGGGGGGCGACGGCAATAACAAGAGGAGTGACTGGCATGATCCATCACGTAGTGGGACTTTTTACCCACCCCGATCAGGAATGGAAGGAAATCCGTGGCGACCAAGAGGAAAGCATCAGCCACATGTATCTGACGCACACGCTTATTCTGGCGGCAATCCCGGCCGTGTCGGCCTTCATCGGCACCACGCAGGTCGGCTGGGTGATCGGCAACCGCGCGCCGGTCATGCTCACCGTTGAAAGCGCCATCTGGATGACGGTCATGTCGTACCTGGCAATGCTCGGCGGTGTCGCGGTCATGGGCGCCTTTGTGCACTGGATGGCCCGCACTTATGACGCCAACCCGAGCCTGGCCCGTTGCGTGGCGTTTGCCACGTACACCGCGACACCGTTGTTTGTCGGCGGGCTGGCAGCGCTATATCCGCACATGTGGCTGGGGATGATCGTCGGCACGGCCGCCATCTGCTACACCGTGTATCTACTGTATGTCGGGTTGCCGACCTTCATGAATATTCCGTCAGATGAAGGCTTTCTGTTTTCCAGCTCAGTGCTGGCGGTGGGTCTGGTGGTGCTGGTGGCCATCATGGCGTTCACCGTGATCGTCTGGGGACTGGGCGTGGGGCCCGTCTATACCAACTAGCGCAATGACTCACCGAGAAAAACAAGATCTGCCAATACAGGCCGCCGCAAGGCGGCCTTCTCGTGTGGAGGATGACCATTCGGCAGTTCAGCGATTCGCAAGTCCTGAGGGTTGCGGCATACTCGACGCCTCTGGAGATCCATCAAGCATGCCCGAGCAACTCAATACCCGCGTCGAAGACTGTTACCAACTCGCTGAATCCTTTTTCAAACGTCATTTCCAACGCCCTGTGGTGAGTCTCAAGCTGCGCGGGCAAAAAGCCGGGGTCGCGCATCTGCACGAGAACCTGCTGCGCTTCAACCCGCAGCTGTACCGGGAAAACACCGAACACTTCCTCAAGCAGACCGTGGCCCATGAAGTCGCGCACCTGATCGCCCATCAGTTGTTCGGCGACCGCATCCAGCCCCACGGCGAGGAGTGGCAACTGATCATGCGCGGCGTTTACGAACTGCCGCCGGATCGCTGCCACACCTACGCAATCAAACGCCGCAGCGTGACCCGCTACATCTACAAGTGCCCATGCGCGGACAGTGATTTTCCGTTTTCGGCGCAGCGCCATAGCCTGGTCAGGCAGGGGCGGCGGTATTTGTGTCGCCGCTGCCGGAATACCTTGGTGTTCAGCGGTGAGATGCGGGTCGAATAATTGAGGTTTGTGTCCTTCACATTGACCTCTTCGCGAGCAGGCTCGCTCCCACCCTGGAATTCAGTCACCTGCTCGCGAAAGGGCAGGTACAGACACTAGAGAATGACCTTGGCTAGGCGCAGTTCAGCAATCCGCTCAGCACTAAACCCCAACTCCCCCAACACCTGATCCGTATGCTGCCCCAACCCCGCCCCGACATGCCGGGGAGCAGGCAAATCCTCGGAAAACTTCAACGGACAAGCAATCTGCGCCTGCATCGTCCCATCCCCCCGCGGCACCTGCGTCACCAGCTCCCGCGCCTGCAATTGCGGATGTTTCACTGCCTCGCTCAGACTCAACACCGGCTCGACACACGCATCAATCCCGGCAAACAACGTACACAGCTCTGCAAAGTCATGCTTCTCGAACTCGACCTTCAACGCCTCCTTCAGCGCCTGCTGTTGCTCCGGTTTGGGTGACAAGCCTTGCGCCGCCAACTCAGGCCGGCCCAGCGCCGCACACAATGACTGCATGAATCCCGGCTCAAGACTGCCCACCGACATCCAGCGCCCATCGCGAGATCGGTAGTAGTCATAAAAGCTGCCGCCATTGAGCATCTGGTCTTCCCAGCCCGGCTCCTCACCACAGGCCAGATACCCGGCGCCGGCCATGGCGTTCAGGCTGAACGCGCAATCAGTCATGCTCACATCCAGATGCGTGCCCTGCCCGGTCTGCTGGCGAGCAATCACCGCCGCCAGCAAGCCGATCACCCCGTGCAGCGAACCGCCAGCGACATCCGCCACCTGCATGCCCAGTGGCAACGGCCCGCTGTCAGCCCGGCCGGTGTAGCTGGCAAGCCCGGCCAGCGCCAGATAATTGATGTCATGCCCGGCGCGATCCTTGTACGGGCCGGTCTGGCCGTAACCGGTGATCGACACGTAAATCAGCTTCGGGTTGATTGCTTTCAGAGCCTCATAACCCAGGCCCAGGCGCTCCATCACGCCGGGGCGAAACTGCTCCAGGACGATGTCGTAATCGGCGAGCAGTTGCTTGACCACTTCAAGTGCTTCTGGCTGTTTCAGATCCAGCGCCAGACTGCGCTTGTTGCGGTTGAGATACGCGTGACTGGCCGACATTCCCTGATCATGTGGCGGCAACACCCGCAGCAGATCCAGGCGCGTCGGCGATTCGATGCGCAGCACCTCGGCGCCCATGTCCGCCAACAGCAGCGAGGCGAACGGCCCCGGCAACAGGGTCGAGAAATCCAGAATCTTGAGTGAGGCCAGCGGTGCGGACATGGGCGAACTCCTTGTGCGATGCACCCAGCCTAGGCAGCGATGGCGCTTACAGCAATCACCGGATCCATCAGGCGCAGTGACCGTTGCGCTCAAATCCCAGGCAAGAAAAAACCCGCCGAAGCGGGTTTTTTCATTCAAGCGATGCTTACTTCACATTGCTCGGGGTTGGGCCTTCAGCCACACCCAGGTCGTCTTCTTCACGCTGATCAGAGATACCGCGACCGCCAGAAGCCAGTTCGGCTTGCAGTACATCGGTGTCCAGCTCTTTCACCCACTTGGCAACAACGATGGTCGCAACGGCGTTACCCACCAGGTTGGTCAGCGCGCGGGCTTCGGACATGAAGCGGTCGATACCCAGGATCAGCGCCAGACCGGCCACCGGCAAGTGACCGACGGCCGACAGGGTGGCCGCCAGCACGATGAAGCCCGAACCGGTGACACCGGCAGCACCTTTGGAGGACAGCAGCAGCACCAGCAGCAGGGTGATCTGGTGAGTGATGTCCATTTGGGTGTCGGTCGCCTGAGCGATAAACACAGCCGCCATGGTCAGGTAGATCGAGGTACCGTCTAGGTTGAACGAGTAACCGGTCGGAATCACCAGACCGACTACCGATTTCTTCGCACCCAGACGCTCCATCTTGATCAGCATGCGCGGCAGTGCCGATTCAGAGGACGAAGTGCCCAGTACGATCAGCAGCTCTTCGCGGATGTAACGAATCAGTTTCAAAACACTGAAACCGTGCGCGCGGCAGATCGCGCCCAGCACCACCACCACGAACAGCACGCAGGTGATGTAGAAGCAGATCATCAACTGACCCAACTGCACCAGCGAGCCGACACCGTAGGCACCGATGGTGAACGCCATGGCACCGAACGCACCGAGTGGTGCCAGTTTCATGATCATGTTGATGATGTTGAACATCACGTGGGCGAAGCGATCGATCATGTCCAGCAGCGGTCGGCCGTAGGAGCCCAGGCGATGCAAGGCATAACCGAAGATCACCGAGAACATCAGCACTTGCAGGATATCGCCCGTGGCGAATGCACCGACAATGGTGTTCGGGATCACGTTAAGCAGGAAGCCGACAATGCTCTGGTCTTTACTGGCCGTCACATAAGTGGCGATTTTCGAAGCGTCCAGGGTGGTCACGTCGATGTGCATGCCGGCGCCCGGTTGCACGACGTTGACCACGACCAGACCGATCAGCAAGGCGATGGTGGAAACGATTTCGAAGTACAGCAGCGCGTAGCCGCCAGTCTTGCCCACCGATTTCATGTTCTGCATGCCGGCGATGCCGCTGACAACGGTACAGAAAATGATCGGGGCGATGACCATTTTGATCAGTTTGATGAACCCGTCACCCAGCGGCTTGAGGGCCACACCGGTCTGTGGGTAGAAGTGACCGAGCAGAATGCCGATGGCGATTGCAACGATCACCTGGAAGTACAGGGATTTGTAGAGTGGCTGACGAGTCGTCATTGCAAATTTCCTCAAGAGTCCCACGAGGCAACATCCATCTGTTGTCCGCGAAACCTTAAATTGCGAACCCTCCTGCACTGGAGGGATTTGTTGTTGGAACGGCGCTTTCTCCTGAGGGATAAACGCACGCTTCTGTCGCTCTTATCGCAAACCTCGTGCCACATTGGTGCAATTCACTGCCAGCCTTTTGATATCAGGTACTACAGGTTCATTTGTGTCACCGTCCGGTTACCCAGGCATGGCGGATTTCCGCCAACTCACCGAGTCTCGTCCTACAATTTGGCGGAAATCCGCCTTGTTGCCCATGCCACCCACGGCTACCATCCGGCGCTCGAGGAAGGATTTGCCGCTTATGCGCGAACGCACCATCGCCAGTCATTTCGCCCGTGCCGCCCTCGGTGGCGCACGCCGCCTGGGGTTCGACTACGCGGGCCTGTTGCAGCAACTGGGAATCAGCCCTGAATTGCTCGATGAGCCTCGTGCGCGCATCGCCCCGGAGCAGTTCACCCGGTTGATCCAGGGCCTGTGGCTGGCGCTGGACGACGAATACCTCGGTTTTGGCAAGGCACCGAGCAAACCCGGCAGCTTCGCAATGATGTGCCATGCCTCGATTCACTGCCGCAATCTGGAGAAGGCCCTGCAACGCGGCTTAATGTTTTATAGCCTATTCCCCGAAGCCCCGCGCTTGAGCCTCACCCGCGAAGACGAATGGGTGCGCCTGAGCCTCGACGATTCGCAATTATGGGACCCGGATCACTTTCTCAGCGAAAGCCTGCTGGTGATCTGGCACCGCCTCGGCAGTTGGCTGATCGGCCAGCGAATCCGTTTGGAGCAGGCAACCTTCAGCTATGCAAAACCTGCGCATGGCGCTGAATACGATCTGCTATTCCCCTGCCCTCTGGAATTTTCAGCGCAGCAAAGCAGCCTGCTGTTCCACAGCCGCTACTTGCACATGCCACTTTTGCAGGACGAACGCACTCTCAAACACTTCCTCGAACGCTCCCCCGCTGACTTGCTGTCACGCCCGGATGATGGCGACAGCCTTAGCAGCCGCCTGCGCCGCTTGCTCAGCCGCGACAGTGCGCGCTGGCCGGATCTGGAAGCGGTGGCCGCTCATCTGCACATCAGCCCACAGACCCTGCGCCGGCACTTGCGTGACGAAGGCACCAGTTTTCAGGAGCTGAAGGATCAACTGCGGCGGGATATCGCCATCTATCATTTGGGGCGGGCGGATCTGTCTTTGCAACAGATTGCCGAGCAGTTGGGGTTTTCCGAACCGTCGGCGTTTCACCGGGCGTTCAAGAAGTGGACGGGGCTGACGCCGGGGGCTTATCGGGCGCAGGAGCAGTGAGGCGGCTGCAAGATCCCGCCTTCTGAGTTTTGGATTTGGATTTGGGTGTATATCCGTTGCTGCGGGTGTTGCTGATTAGGGTTCCGCCCTTACGGCGGGTCACTTTTTCCAGACGCCGAAAAAGTAACCAAAAAGGCTGCCCCCTGACGTACGGCACTTCGCTGAGGCTCAGTGTTCCCTCGCTACGGTGTCCATCCGGGGGCATCGCCTCCGGTTTGCTGCGCTGCACCTCCTCTCGATGTATGCGGCTTCGCCACACGGCGCTGCGCGCCTACCCCCCGGATGAACACCTACGCTCGGCCTGCCGATGGGCTGAAGAGCAAGAGCAAGAGCAAGAGCAAGAGCAAGATCAAAAGCCAAAGCCAAAGCCAAAGCCAAAACAGATCAAAAGATCGCAGCCTTCGGCAGCTCCTACAGGGAATGGGGGAACCTGCCAGAGATTGGTCGGCTGTCAGGCCGCCATCGCGAGCAGGCTCACTCCTACAGAAAATCAAAAGCCAACCGCACGCTTTTCACCACTCATCACAATGAGCGTTAGCTCGAGTACCGCTTTTGATCCTAAAGCGCCCGTCGGTAGGCTGAGTGGAGGGATTGATCCGGGGGTGGGAGCGCAGCGACCGTTTGGCGCAGCCAAACACATCGAAAGGAGGTGCAGCGAAGCAAACCGGAAGCGATGCGCCCGGATCAATCCCGGAACGAAGGAACCCCGAGCCTCAGCGAGGGGCCGAACGTCAGGGCACAGACCTTTTGGTTACTTTTGGGGCGTTTGCCAAAAGTGACCCGCCGTAAGGGCGGAACCCTAATCAGCAACACCCGCAGCAACGGATATACACCCAAAACCAAATCACACAGCCGGAAAATGAATCCGAAACGCCGCCCCGCCCATCGGTGAATCGCCCAAGGTCAGCTTGGCGTTATAGCTTTCGATGATGTCCTTGACCACCGCCAACCCAATCCCCTGCCCCGGATGCTGCCGATCCAAACGCTCACCGCGCTCAAGAATCCGCGCCCGCTGATCCGGCGGCACCCCCGGCCCATCATCCTCAACACACAACTCAACCCCGGCGAGCGTCTCACGCACACTAATGCGCACTTCCCCAAGACACAGCCGATAAGCGTTCTCCAGCAAATTCCCCATCATCTCCAACAAGGCACCCTGCTCGATCGGCACATAACAATGCTCCGGCAGATCAAACGCCACCTGCACACGCTTGTCCCGATAAACCTTGTCCAGCGTATCGCACAGGCTTTGCAGCACCGGACGCAGCCGCACCTGATGTCGCACCAAACCGCTTTTACGCAAACTCGCCCGTTGCAGCTGATAACTGATCTGCTGACTCATCCGTTCGATCTGACTTTGCAGCACCCACGCCTGATCGATGTCTTTGGGCCGCTGAGCCATGTCCTCACTGACACCCTGTAACACCGCCAACGGCGTTTTCAGGCTATGGGCCAAGTCGTCGAGAGAGTCGCGATAACGGCTGCGCTGCTGGCGCTCACTGAGCAGCAAGCGGTTGAGCGAGCCAGTCAGACGCAGCAATTCGCGCGGGTGTTTTTCCGTGAGGCTTTCGCGGGTGCCGCCCTCGATTTCGTCGAGTTCCTGGCTGAGTTGGCGCAAGGCCTTCAAACCCCAGGTCAAGCCGATCCACAGCAGCGCCAACAGCACAAGCAAGGCTGCGCCAAAGCCCAGATACAGATTCTCGCGCAGGCCTTCGAGGGTGGTTTCGTATTCGCGCACCGGTTGCAGGGCGACGATGCTGAATGCCGCGCTCTTACCGCCGAGCAGTTTCACTTCAACGTCGTAAACGAAGAATTCCTGACCGTTGCTCTCGCGAATCCGCGCGAACTCATTACCGAGCCCGTCGTAGCGCGGCTTGTAGTTGATCTGCTCTTCCTGAGTGGCTTTCGAGCGCCAGACCAGATGCCCTTCGCGGTCGTAGATGTAACCCAGCAGACGGAAGTCGGTAAGGTTGAAACGCTCATCCGGCAACTGCGAGGGCATGACCAGTTTGCCGCTTTCGATGCGTGCGGCAGAAATCAGCGTGGTGACGTCCGACGCCAGACGTTGCTCGATCGAGTCCTGCAACGCGAGGCTGAACGCGCCCTGCATCGCCGGCAGCAAGGCGAGCATGAACAACACCGCCAACGTAGTGGCGGCGAGCATCAAACGGACGCGAAGGGAACGAATCAAGTGCAGCGCTCATTGAACAGATAGCCGAGGCCACGCACGGTGTCGATCGGCTTGAACCCTGCGGGGCCTTCGAGTTTGCGGCGCAAGCGGCCGACCAGCACTTCGATCACGTTCGGATCGCGCTCGTCGTCATCCGGATAGAGTTGTTCCATCAGGCGATCCTTGGGCACCACCTGCTGGTGATGCCGCATCAGGTATTCAAGAATGCGGTATTCGTAGGCGGTCAGCGCCAGCGGTTGCTCGTCGAGGCTCGCTTGCTTGCGATTGAGATCGAGCAACAGAGGGCCGGCGACGATGGTCGACTGGGTGAAGCCGCTGGAGCGGCGCAGCAAGGCATTCAGGCGCGCGTCGAGTTCTTCGAACTGGAACGGTTTGACCACGTAATCGTCGGCGCCGGCAGCCAGACCTTCGACCTTGTCCTGCCAGTTGCCGCGCGCGGTGAGGATCAGGATCGGGAAGGTCTTGCCGCCCGAACGCAACTGACGGATCAGGTCGAGGCCGCCCATGCCCGGCAGGCCGAGGTCAATCACCGCCAGGTCAAAGTTGAACTGTCCGGTCTGATACAGCGCCTCCTCGGCATTGGCCACGGACTCGACCACGTGACCGCTCTCCGTCAGACGGGTTTGCAGGTGATGGCGCAACAGCGCTTCATCTTCGACGACCAACAGTTTCATATTGCTCTCCCGGGCAAATCAAACATCTCCGACTACACATCTGTGGGAGCGAGCCTGCTCGCGAAAGCGGTGAGTCAGTCAATGAAGATGTCGACTGACACATCGCTTCGCGAGCAGGCTCGCTCCCACATTGAATTTGGCGGCAACTCCTTAGAAATTGTAGTTGGCCGACAGGTAAGTCTGCGCGCTGCTGTTCAGATCCAGCGAGCCTTGCTTGCTGCCACCGCGTTCGCTCATCTCGGTGCTGGCGTTGCTCATCAGGTAACGGTAACCGAGTTCCACCGAGGTGTTTTGCGATACTTGCTGCAACACACCGAACTGGCCGCCGACGGCGTAACCGATGTCACTGTCGCGGCTATAGCCTGGCGACTCCTGGGTCAGTTTGGTCAGACCGGCCGTCGCACCGCCGAACAGTTTGGTGGTACTGCCCACCGGGTAGAACAGATCGTAGCTGCCCAGCAGGTTTTCCTGGCGCAGTTTAATGCCATTGTGCGAACCGGACACGTTGTCGTAGGTGGCGTAGTAGCGACCTTGCGAGTTTTGCTGACCGAGGCGTACGCCGTAGGTGTTGTTGCCGTCGATCGCGCCAGTGGCGTTAGGGTGATCGAGGTTGTTGTTCAGAGCATGGGATTTGTCGATTTTGTTGCTGGTCTGGCCGAAGGTCAGGCCGGCGAAGTTCGAAGTGGTGTCGGCCTGGGCCGCGATACTGGCGCTCATAACGGTCATTGCCAGCAGCAGTTTGTTTAAACGAGTCATGGGTATTTCCTCTTTCACAGTGCTGTTTGGGTATGGCGCAAGGTTACTGACCCTCCCCTGTACCGACCCTGAACGCTCTCTGAACCTGACCTGAACCAAATCGACTAGGCTGTTCTGACCACTTTTCGATAAGGACAACGACCATGCGCCTGTTCCTCGCCCTCACCTTGCTGGCCGTCAGCAGCCTCACCCAGGCGGCGATCAAGACCGAAGAAATCCCCTACCAGAGTGCCGACGGCACCAAGCTGATCGGCTACTACGCCTACGACGACGCCATCAAAGGCAAGCGCCCGGGAGTCGTTGTGGTGCACGAATGGTGGGGCCTGAACGACTACGCCAAGCGCCGCGCGCGGGATCTGGCCGAACTCGGCTACAGCGCATTGGCGATTGATATGTACGGCGAGGGCAAGAACACCGAGCACCCGAAAGATGCGATGGCGTTCATGCAGGCGGCGACGCAGGACGCGGCCGCCTCCAGCAAGCGCTTCGAGGCCGGGCTGAACCTGTTGAAGAAACAACCGCAGACCGACGTGAACAAACTCGCCGCCATCGGTTATTGCTTCGGCGGCGCCGTGGTGCTGAATGCCGCGCGACAGGGTGAGCCACTGGCGGGCGTGGTGAGTTTCCACGGCGCACTGGCGACCAAGACACCGGCCACGCCCGGCAGTGTGAAGGCGAAGATTCTGGTGGAGCATGGCGCACTGGACAGCATGGTCACACCCGCAAACGTCAGCGCGTTCAAAGCCGAAATGGACAAGGCCGGGGCGGACTACAAGTTCGTCAGCCTGGATGGGGCCAAGCATGGTTTTACCAATCCGGATGCGGATCGCTTGGGTCATGGTGAGCACGGTGGCCCGGATATCGGCTACAACAAGGCTGCCGATGAAAAGTCGTGGGCGGATATGAAGGCGTTCTTCCAGACAATATTTGGCTGACCCAAAACCTGCGCGATCAAAAATCTTCATTTGATCGCAATGCCCCTGTAGGAGCTGCCGAAGGCTGCGATCTTTTGATCCTGTTTTTAACAATCAAAATCAAAAGATCGCAGCCTTCGGCAGCTCCTACAGGTGTGTGCCTCTACCCAGTTTTGATGCTAACCGGCAAAATGCCCGCCATGAATCCAACGCCTGCCCTCCCCGCCTGCTGCACCCCGCTCGATGCCCACTGGCCGTTGCCGACGGTGTTGCCTGACACGGTGCTGCTCAGCACCCATTTCGATCCGTCACAACTGCTCGGCGATGACTTCCGACGCAGCGCCATCGAGCCGCCGCCGAGTATTCAGCGATCCGTGGCCAAGCGACAGGCGGAGTTTCTCGCCGGGCGAGTCTGCGCCCGTGCGGCGTTGCAGCAATTGGAAGGCAAGGGGGCGATCCCGGCGATTGGCGAAGATCGCGCGCCGGTATGGCCGGCGCACATCTGCGGCTCGATCACCCACAGCACCGGCCGCGCGGCGGCGATTGTCGCCAACAAGCAACATTGGCGCGGTCTGGGTATGGATCTGGAAAACCTGCTCAATACCGAACGTGCCGAACGACTGGCCGGGGAAATCCTCACGCCGCCGGAGATGCAACGCATGGCGGCGGGTTCGCGGGATCAGTTGGCGCTGTGGGTGACGCTGACGTTTTCGGTGAAAGAGAGTTTGTTCAAGGCGCTGTACCCGATCGTGCAGAAGCGCTTTTACTTTGAGCACGCCGAAGTGCTGGAGTGGACTGAACAGGGTGAGGTGCGGTTGCGCCTGTTGACGGATCTGTCGAGTGAATGGCGCAACGGGACGGAGCTGGATGCGCAGTTTGGTGTGCAGGATGGGCAGTTGCTGAGTCTGGTCAGCATCAAAGCCTGAAGATTTTCGGCGCCTGTGCAGCCCTCTTCGCGAGCAGGCTCGCTCCCACATTTGGAATGCATTTCACCTGTGGGAGCGAGCCTGCTCGCGAAAGCTATCGTCCAGCCACTGCGGGGCTCAGCGGCGCTCCTGATTCCTCGGCCAACTCAAACTGAAACAAGCCCCACCCAGACTTTTGCTCTTGCCAATGATCGCCCGGCCGTCATGCCAATGGATGATCCGTCGCACAATCGACAAGCCCAATCCATGCCCGCCTGACGCCCGCGTGCGGCTGTCATCCAGCCGTAGAAACGGCGTAAAAATCCGCTCCCACGCCACTTCCGGCACACCCGGCCCGTCGTCCTCGACGTCTACCCGGCAACGCAACTGGCCGACCTGATAACTCACCGTGACCTTCGAGCCTGCATGGCGCATGGCGTTGCTCACCAGATTCTGCAGCGCCCGGTGCAGGTAACGCGGCTCGGCCTCGACCCAGGCATCGTCATTGTCGGCGGCCGACAGGCACAAGCCGCGCTGCACCGTGACCTCGGCACGCAGCGGCGCCAACTCTTCAATCACTTGATTGACCAGCGCATCAAGGTCGATGCGTTGGAATGTCAGCGCCGGCGAACCCTGCTCCAGTCGTGCATAAGTGAGCATTTCATCGACCAGCTTATCGAGGTCTTCGATGTCGTGATCCATGCCTTCACGGTACTTTTCCAGCGCTTGCGGTGTGGTCGCCGAGCCGATCATCTCCAGGCCAAAACGCAACCGCGCCACCGGCGTGCGCAGCTCATGGGACACCGCGCGCACCAGTTCGCGCTGGATCGCCAGCAATTGCTGCAAGTGCTCCGCCATGCCATTGAACGCGGAAGCCAGCCGCCCGACCGAGTCGGCACCGCGCGCCGGCACGCGGGTTTCCAGACTGCCCTTGGCGATCCGCGTGGCCGCCGCTTCGAGGCCGCGCAAGCGCCGCTCCAGTTGGCGCACCAATAGATAAACGATCAGACCGATCAAACTGAGGCCAAGCGCAGCGATCAACACCAGCCACTCCGGTGGATACGGATTCATCTGATACAACGGACCGATTTCCAGCACCCACGGCGTGCCGACCATGCCGGCAAACACCCGGATCGAATCCCCCCCCTTGCCCAACGCCATAACCGTGTCGCCCTCGGCCACGCGACGGCTCTGGTCTTCGTCCATATCGGCGTCGTTCACCGTGACCAGACGCAGATCGAAACCGAAGCCCTTGTCTTCCTTTATCTGCGCCAACCGCTTGGGCTGCTCGGCCACTGGCACGCGCACCAGCTCATCGGCCAACAGGTAAATAGTCGCGCGAGCCAATTGCTCACTGATCTGCTGCACCTCTCCTACCAGCACAAGCTGTTCTTTGTCACTGACCAGTCGGTAAACCTTCGCCGCGTGCGGGCCGGTCTGCTCCACCAACGCCGAGCCGCGCAGCACGCGGGTGCGCTGGGTCAGGTCGAGATCGGTCTCGGCAAACTTCTTCAGCGCCAGCGGAATCCCGAGCAAACGCTCCCACACCAGCAGCGCACGATGGCGCTCGGTCTGGTTCATCGGTTGCAGGTTGTCGGCCATCAGCGAGAACGTGCCATGGGCCAGCCGCTCGCGGTATTGCTCGCTGCGCACCTGGTTGAGCAGGTTCAGCGCCAGCACGCCGAGCACCGCCACCAGAATCAGCGCGGCGCACATGCCGCCGTAGATGCGCAGGAAGATCGAGTTCACAGCGTCAGGTCTACGCAGGCTTCAGGGACAAACAGATAGCCTTTGCTGCGGATGGTCTTGATCAGGCGCGGATGGTCAGGGTCATCGCCGATTTTCGGGCGGATGCGCGAAATACGTACATCGATCGAGCGGTCCTGGCCGTCGTAGCCGATGCCGCGCAACGCCGTGAAGATTTCTTCGCGGGAGAGGATTCGCCCGGCATTGGACACCAGCAACCAGAGCAGGTCGAACTCGGCGCTGGTCAGTTCGATGCCGTTGTCGCTCAACCAGGCTTCGCGCAAGGCGTTGTCGACCACCAGCGGGCCGAATTGCAGACGGCGGCTTTTTTCCGCGCTCGGCTCCGGTGTGTCACTGCGTCGCAGCAACGCCTGAATCCGCGCCAGCAACAGCCGTGGGCGCACCGGTTTGCACACGTAATCGTCGGCGCCGAGATCAAGCCCCTGGATCTGGTCGGCGTCATCGGTGCGCGCGGTGAGCATCAGGATGGGGCCGTCATAACGGTCACGCACCTTGCGGCAAATGCTCAGACCATCTTCACCGGGCAGCATCAGATCAAGGATCACCAGATCCGGCTGTTCCTGGATGATCCGCGCCGCCGCCAGCGCACCGTTGCCTTCGATTTCGACGCGCAATCCATTGGCTTGCAGGTAGTCGCGAGTGAGTTCGGCCAGACGCTGATCGTCCTCGACTATCAATACCTGAAAGGCTTGTTGCTCCACGGGTGACCTCTGCTTGCCAGGTTTACTAATAAAAGAAGGGATCCTCCGGTCTTTTTGTCATCTTTCTGGAGGATAAGAATGCCTGCGCATGGGCCGATTGTATAAACGGCGTACAGCCAGAACACAAGTCGGTAAATGCGTTCGGACAAGGCGGTTTTTTGTGATAGGGTTCGCGCCCTTAAAAATCCGCTGAAGCGTTTTTCCGGTTGAAAGAACAGTGACAAACGGTCTAGCTCAGTGGGTTCGCGGCCTACACGTGAATTCCTGCTTTCTTACACAATTTACGCACAGGTTTATCCACAGGCTGTCCGTTGCATTCCTCCCCTGAAACGCATTATCTTGTAGCACGGCGAAAATGGAGACCCTACATATGGGGTTTTCGACTGAAACGCCCAACCACATTTCAGACCTGAAACTCAAGCGCTTTATGGCAAGTTTCGGGTTGAACGAAACAAGTTTTTCGAAGCCCAAACCGCGCTTGCGGATGGCACCGTTTTTTTAGCTCCAAATGGCAAAGAACGGTATGGGTGTTGCAGTCATTACTGTCACCCGGGAAGGAATCCGGTTCGAGCGCAGGCTCGCAACCAAAACTTCGGCAGGGACGCGGCGATGTAGCCTTTTTCCTACTGCTCCGAAGTTGTTAGGCCGACGCTCGTCGGTTGTAGTGCTTCGGGACAGAACGGTGAGCACCATGATGGTGCTCAAACAAACATAGAGAATGTGGAGACAATCCCCCATGCAAACCGACACAACTCGCGAGAACCCGCAGGGCACCTTGCCGCAGGCCGCCGATTCGAATTCGGATCTGGCAGCTACCGCGCCTGGTCAACTGCGCGTGATCAAGCGCAATGGCACTGTCGTTCCTTACACCGATGACAAGATCACCGTCGCTATCACCAAAGCGTTTCTCGCAGTTGAGGGCGGCACCGCTGCCGCCTCGTCGCGAATCCACGACACCGTTGCCCGTCTGACCGAACAAGTCACCGCGACCTTCAAGCGTCGCATGCCTTCGGGCGGCACCATCCACATCGAAGAAATCCAGGACCAGGTCGAACTGGCCCTGATGCGTGCCGGCGAGCAGAAAGTCGCTCGCGACTACGTGATCTACCGTGACGGCCGTTCGAAAGAACGCGCTGCCCACGCGCCGGCCGAAGAAGCGGTCAACGCGCACCCGTCGATCCGTATCACCCGTGCCGACGGCAGCCTGGCGCCGCTGGACATGGGCCGCCTGAACACCATCGTCACCGAGGCCTGCGAAGGTCTGGAAGAAGTCGACGGCGACCTGATCCAGCGCGAAACCCTGAAAAACCTGTACGACGGCGTGGCCCTGACCGACGTCAACACCGCTCTGGTGATGACCGCCCGTACCCTGGTTGAGCGTGAGCCGAACTACTCGTTCGTGACCGCCCGCCTGCTGATGGACACCCTGCGTGCCGAAGGCCTGAACTTCCTCGAAGTCGCCGAAAGCGCCACCCATCACGAAATGGCCGACCTGTACGCCAAGGCCCTGCCGGCCTACATCGCCAAAGGTATCGAGTTCGAACTGCTGAACCCTGTGCTGGCCACCTTCGACCTGGAAAAACTGGGCAAGGCGATCAACCACGAGCGTGATCAGCAATTCACCTACCTGGGCCTGCAAACCCTGTACGACCGTTACTTCATCCACAAGGATGGCGTGCGTTTCGAACTGCCGCAGATCTTCTTCATGCGCGTGGCCATGGGCCTGGCGATCGAAGAGAAGAACAAAGAAGACCGTGCGATCGAGTTCTACAACCTGTTGTCGTCCTTCGACTACATGGCCTCGACTCCAACACTGTTCAACGCCGGCACCCTGCGTCCACAGCTGTCGAGCTGCTACCTGACCACCGTTCCGGATGACCTGTCGGGCATCTACCACGCGATCCACGACAACGCCATGCTGTCGAAATTCGCCGGTGGCCTGGGCAACGACTGGACGCCTGTCCGTGCTTTGGGTTCGTACATCAAAGGCACCAACGGCAAGTCGCAAGGCGTTGTTCCGTTCCTGAAAGTCGTGAACGACACCGCTGTAGCCGTTAACCAGGGTGGCAAGCGCAAAGGCGCTGTGTGTGCCTACCTGGAAACCTGGCACATGGACATCGAAGAGTTCATCGAGCTGCGCAAGAACACCGGTGATGATCGTCGTCGTACCCACGACATGAACACTGCCAACTGGATCCCTGACCTGTTCATGAAGCGTGTCTTCGATGACGGCAAGTGGACCCTGTTCTCGCCATCCGAAGTACCGGACCTGCACGACCTGACCGGTAAAGCCTTCGAAGAGCGTTACGAGTACTACGAAGCGCTGTCCGAGTACCCGGGCAAGATCAAGCTGTTCAAGACCATCCAGGCCAAAGACCTGTGGCGCAAAATGCTGTCCATGCTGTTCGAAACCGGCCACCCATGGCTGACTTTCAAAGACCCGTGCAACCTGCGTAGCCCGCAGCAGCACGTCGGCGTGGTTCACAGCTCGAACCTGTGCACCGAGATCACCTTGAACACCAACAAGGATGAAATCGCTGTTTGCAACCTGGGCTCGATCAACCTGCCGAACCACATCGTCGACGGCAAGCTGGACACCGCCAAGCTGCAACGCACCGTGAACACCGCCGTGCGCATGCTCGACAACGTGATCGACATCAACTACTACTCGGTGCCGCAAGCGAAGAACTCCAACTTCCGTCACCGTCCGGTAGGTCTGGGCATCATGGGCTTCCAGGACGCTTTGTACCTGCAGCACATCGCCTACGGCTCCGACGCTGCCGTCGAGTTCGCAGACAAGTCGATGGAAGCGGTCAGCTACTACGCGATCCAGGCGTCCTGCGACCTGGCCGACGAGCGCGGCGCGTACGAGACCTTCAACGGTTCGCTTTGGTCCAAAGGCATCCTGCCGCTGGATTCGCAACAGATCCTGATCGAACAACGCGGCCAGAAGTACATCGACGTTGACCTGAACGAAACCCTGGACTGGGCACCGGTTCGCGCCCGTGTACAGAAAGGCATTCGTAACTCCAACATCATGGCCATCGCACCGACCGCGACCATCGCCAACATCACTGGCGTATCGCAGTCGATCGAACCGACCTACCAGAACCTGTATGTGAAATCGAACCTGTCGGGCGAATTCACCGTGATCAACCCGTACCTGGTTCGCGACCTCAAGGCTCGCGGTCTGTGGGACTCGGTCATGATCAACGACCTGAAGTACTACGACGGTTCGGTTCAGCAAATCGAGCGCATCCCGCAAGAACTCAAAGAGCTCTACGCGACCGCGTTCGAAGTGGACACCAAGTGGATCGTTGACGCGGCCAGCCGTCGTCAGAAGTGGATCGACCAGGCCCAGTCGCTGAACCTGTACATCGCCGGCGCATCGGGCAAGAAACTCGACGTGACCTACCGCATGGCTTGGTACCGTGGTCTGAAAACCACCTACTACCTCCGTGCCCTGGCCGCGACCAGCACCGAGAAGTCGACCATCAACACCGGCAAGCTGAACGCTGTATCCAGCGGCGGCAACCATGGTGATGATTCGGTTCTGGCAGCTCCGGCCGGTCCCGCTCCAGTGCCAAAGGCTTGCGCGATTGACGAGCCGGATTGCGAAGCTTGCCAATAAGCTGAGCCGGTGAGAGCTGCAAGGCGCTGACCTGAAAACCCCCGATCAGTCCTCTGGATTGTCGGGGGTTTTCTTTTGCCTGCCTTTTAAGATCTTTTGATCCTGATTCCACCAGGCAAAAAAAAGCCCCTCTCACGAGGGGCTTCTTATGCAGCGCCAACCAGCATCAAGTCATCTGAATGATGGTCTGCATGATGGTGCTCTGGGTGGAGATGGTCTTGGCGTTCGCCTGATAGTTGCTCTGCGCCTTGATCAGATCCACCAGCTCATTGGTCAGGTTAACGTTCGACTCTTCCAGCGAGTTCGACACGATCGAACCCAGCGTACCGGTCTTCGGCGAATCAACCCCGGCCACACCCGACGCGAACGTCTCCTTCCAGCGCGTGCCGCCAATCGGCTGCAGACCCTGCTCGTTGGCAAAGCTCGCCACCGCCACCTGACCAATCGCCTTGGTCTGCTGGTTGCTGAAGTTAGCCGTCATCACACCGGTCGAATCGATGGTCAGGCTGGAGATCTGGCCAGTCGCATAACCGTCCTGATATTGCGCAGTACGCGCGGTCGGAGCGTTATAGGACGTGGTCAACGCGGTGTTGAACGCGATACCGGTCGAGTTGGCATCGGAACCGTTCGGCCCCCAGGTCACTGGCGAGGTCGTCGCGTTGGTCACCACACCTGGAATCCAGCCGCTCATGGTCAGGGTGTTGCCGGTTTTGGTCCAGCCAGCGCCAGCCGTCAGGGTCGCGATGGAACCATCTGAGTTGAACGTGAGGTCGTGAGTCATCGGCACCAGGGTGTTGTTGGCCGGATCCGATGGAGTACGACCATCCATGTAGGTGTAGACGCTCCAGGCATTGGTACCCGTTTTCACGTAGTACTGATCCATGCGGTGCTCGTTACCCTGAGTGTCATAGACCGGCGTGGAAATCAGCTTGTTATAGCTGTTCAGATCGGTCGGACTGAACGGCGCCACGGTTGGCTTGGTGTCTTCCGAGTTCAGGTTCATGGTCTGGTCGATCTTGGACGTCGCGTTCGGCTTGAGGGCCGACGTGTCGATCTTCAGGTCAGTCAGCACGCCGGTCATGATCTTGCCGTTGGCATCGACGCCATAGCCTTGCAGACGGTTACCGTTGTTATCGACCACGTAGTTTTCAGCGTCGGTCTTGAATGCACCGGCGCGGGTGTAGCTCAGGGAACCGTTGTCGCTGAGGATGAAGAAACCGTTGCCCTGGATACCCATGTCCAGCACGTTGCCGGTGTTGTTCACATCACCTTGGCCGAACTGCTGGGAAACGTTGGCCAGACGCACGCCGTTACCGACGGTTTTGCTACCGGTACCCAGGCGAGTGGCCGAGTACACGTCTTCGAATTCTGCACGGGACGATTTGAAACCGGTGGTCGCAACGTTGGCGATGTTGTTGCCGGTCACGTCCAGTTGCTTGTTGGCAGCATAGAGACCGCTAAGGCCGATATTGAAAGACATATTCCACTCCTTTGTGCCGGTTAGTCGGCTCTATATACCAATGGTTTGTACTTTGGACAGCGCAACGCTGCCCAGGCCCGCCAGGTTCAGCATCAACTCACCGCCGGTCTGGCTGATGGTCACGCTGTTGACGGTCGCTGGCAGGTAAGTCACCAGCGAAGTGGCCTTGCCGTCGTAAGTGGCGCTGGCGGTGAACGTGTAAGTGCCCGCCTTCGCGACCGCACCGGAAGCGTCCTTGCCGTCCCAGATGAAGCTGGCGTTGCCGGCTTTCTGGGTGCCCATGTCGATGGTGCGCACGACTTTGCCATCGGCATCTTTGATCGAGAGCGAAACTGCGCCGGAGGCCGGAACCACGACGGTGCCATTGAGGCTTTTGCTGGTGTCGACTACAGCCTTGTCGGTCTGCGCGATGACCGAACGGCCAACCAGCGACGACGCCTGCAATGCTTGCGAGGAGTTGTAGTTGCCGGCAATGCCGGTGACGGTGTCGTTCAGCGTAGTGATGCCTTCCAGGCTGCTGAACTGCGCCAACTGAGCGACGAACTCGCTGTTGTCCTGCGGATCGAGCGGGTTCTGGTTCTTCAGTTGGGTGACCAGCAGTTGCAGGAAGGCATCTTTGCCCAAAGCCTGCTTGCCGGTGGCGCTGTTGGTGGCCGCAGCCAGACCATCAGTGGTCGTCCCGGTCTTGACCGAAGAATTGGCCAGAACGTCTTTGATGCTTACGCCGCTGGTGGAATCGGAAACACTCATGGCAGTCGCCCCTTATTACTGACCGAGGGTCAGTACCTTCTGCATCATGGTTTTGGCGGTGTTCATCATTTCGGCGTTGGTCTGGAAGGAACGGCTCGCGGAAATCATGTCAGCCATTTCTTCCACCACGTTGACGTTCGGGTAGTAGACGTAGCCTTTGCCGTCAGCGGCCGGATGGTTCGGCTCGTAACGCGCTTCGAGGTTGCTCTGGTCTTCGACCACACCGAGTACCTGCACGCCTTGACCGGCCGCATCCTGGCTCTGGAACAGCGAGTTGCTGCCGCTGTTCTGGCCACCCTGGAACATGGTGGCGAACACCGGGTGACGGGCGCGGTAGGTCTGGTCGATGCTCGAAGAGACGGTTTCGGCGTTGGCGATGTTCGAAGCCACGGTGTTCAGACGCGTGGTTTGTGCGCTCATGCCGCTACCGGCAATGTTGAAAACGCTGGACAGGGACATGGATTACTCTCCGCGCAGGGCTGATACCAGCCCTTTGAATTTGCTGTTGAGCAGCGTGAAGCTGGCCTGGAAGCCGACGGCGTTTTCCGCGTAATTCGACTGTTCCAGTTGTGCATCCACGGTGTTCTGGTCGATCGACGGTTGCATCGGCGTGCGATACATCAGCGACTCGTCGCCGTTGCCCAGTCCTTCAGCCTCGATGTGACGGCTGTTGGTCATGTTCAGGGCAAACGTGCCACCGCTCTTGGTTTTCTCGGTCTGTGCTTCGAGCACTTTGGAGAATTCCAGATCCCGCGCCTTGTAGTTCGGGGTATCGGCGTTGGCGATGTTGTTGGCCAGGACTTCGGCACGCTGGGCGCGGAAGCCCAGGGCTTTTTCGTGAATGCCGAGCGCTTTATCGAAGCTGATGCTCATGTCGGGAACCTTCGGGTGACCGGTTTTTCGTAACTGAGCTTTAGCAAGCGGCGTGCCAATGCGAGAAGTCCCCGTAAACCGGGGCTTTGCCGGGCATCGGCAAAGCGGCAATGCCAGAAAAGCGGCAACCGGTTTCCGCCAGATGCCGCTTTTCTGCCGCTCTCAGCCCTGCCCTTGCCCTGTAGGAGCTGCCGAAGGCTGCGATCTTTTGATCTTCAAAAACAAAATCAAAAGATCGCAGCCTTCGGCAGCTCCTACATGAAGCAGAATCATCGGGCATAAAAAAACGGGAGGCTTTGAGGGCCTCCCGTCTTTTTTGTGTTGCCGATGCAATCATTTCGCCTGGTAAATGATCCCCGGGCTGCACTGGACCATCTGGTAATGATCCGGCAAACCGTTCAGCGCTTCGGAAGCGCCAAGGAACAGATAACCGCCCGGCTTCAACGTGCTGTGAATGCGCAACAGGATGTCTTTCTTCACCTCGGCGGAGAAGTAGATCAGCACGTTGCGGCAGAACACGATGTCGAACTTGCCCAGCGCGGCATAGCTGTCGAGCAAGTTGAACGAGCGAAACTCCACCCGGTTCTTGATCGGCGCCTTGATCACCCAGCGTCCCGGCCCTTTCGGGTCGAAGTAACGCTGCAAACGATCGGCAGACAAACCCCGCCCGATCGCCAGGCTGTCGTACTCGCCGGTCTTGCAATTGTTCAGCATGAGGCCGGACAAGTCCGTGGCAACAATCTGCACGCCCATCT
Organism: Pseudomonas sp. LBUM1652; assembly: GCF_059716105.1. NCBI lineage: Bacteria > Pseudomonadati > Pseudomonadota > Gammaproteobacteria > Pseudomonadales > Pseudomonadaceae > Pseudomonas > Pseudomonas sp. LBUM1652. The sequence goes on from NZ_CP166804.1 coordinate 4,714,817, forward strand.
TCAACTGGCCGAGGTTGGTCCGCTCGAACTCGTCGATCGACATCGACAGCGAGTACGGTTCCTGCCCCGACGAGCAGGCCGCCGACCAGATCCGCAGACGCTGGTTGGGGCTGGCCTTGATGGCCTCGGGCAGCACCTTGTTCTTCAAGACTTCAAACGGATAGGTGTCACGAAACCACAGGGTTTCGTTGGTCGTCATGGCATCAACCACCTGCTCGCGCAAACCGCTGCGCGGCTGGGTCTGGATGCGCTGGACCAGCTCACCCAGCGACTTGATGCCTTGCTGCTCCATCAGTTTGTTGAGACGGCTCGAGACCAGGTACTGCTTGTTTTCACCGAGCAAAATGCCACAGGCTTTTTCCAGGAAGACCCGGAACTGTTCGAAATCCAAATTACCCGTAGACAATGATGCCGCCTCTTAAATCGTGTTGACCGCCAGGGACAAAAGGCCCCTAGCTGATATCTGCTGCTTTGATCCGGTCGACTACCCGGGATGCCAGGTCATCAGGACGGAATTTGGCCAAAAAGTCATCGGCACCGACTTTCTTGACCATCGCCTGATTGAATACCCCCGACAACGAAGTATGCAGGATGATATGAAGCTTTTGCATGCGCGCGTCGCCGCGGATTTCCGCCGTCAGGGTGTACCCGTCCATCTCCGGCATCTCGATGTCGGAGATCATCATCAGGAACTCTTCTTCCGGCTTCTTGCCCTCGTCGACCAGCTTGCGCAGGTAATCCAGCGCCTGCTTGCCGTCGTTCAACGCCACCACTTCGACGCCGATCGTCTGCAGGCAACGCGTGACCTGCTTGCGCGCCACCGACGAGTCATCGACGGTCAGCACCCGCAGCGACAACGCCTTGGTCTGGGTCTCGACATCAACCACACCCACCGAAATCGCTTCCGGCGTTGGCGCAACTTCGGCCAGTACCTTCTCGACGTCGATGATTTCGACTAACTGATTGTCCACCCGAGTCACAGCGGTCAGGTAATGATCGCGACCCGTGCCCTTGGGCGGTGGATGGATCTCTTCCCAGTTCATGTTGACGATGCGCTCCACCGAGCGGACCAGGAATCCCTGGGTCTTGGTGTTGTACTCCGTGATGATCACGAACGGATTTTTCTTGTCTTTCAACGCCCCGGAACCGGTCGCCATTGCCAGATCAAGGATCGGAATGGTCGCCCCCCGGATATTCGCCACCCCGCACACGACAGGACTGGACTTGGGCATCAACGTCAGCGACGGGCATTGCAGCACTTCCCGCACCTTGAACACGTTGATTCCATAGAGCTGCTGGCCGTCGAGACGGAACAACAACAGCTCCAGGCGATTCTGCCCTACCAGTTGCGTGCGCTGGTTCACCGAATCCATTACACCAGCCATGCCCAGACTCCTACACCAACGCCAAGTGTTGTTGCGACGCACATTCATTGCTAAACGGCACGGCGCTTGCTTTTTAACTCGTATGAACGCTCAAACGACATTTTTCCGACGCCTGACATCTCCCCTTCGCAGAGGGCTTTGCGCGGTGTCCGCCGTTTGCTTCTTCTTCGCCGGCAGCCCTGCCATTGCTGATGCGGTTACCTTGCCTGACATGCTTATCGGCGTCACTCAGGGCTTTCTTGAGTTCACCGTAGAAGACTATCTGGCAACCAGTCAAACGGAAGGCCGCTACGAAATCGAAGTCAACCAGCTCGACCCCCGTATGCGCATGCCTATGTGCGACAAGGAATTGACAGCGTCTCTGGAGAGTCCGGCACGTCCGCTGGGCCGGGTAACCGTGAAGGTTCGCTGTGAAGGCGCCTCGCCCTGGACGGTGTTCGTGCCCGCTCAAGTCCGCCTGTTTCGCGAGATTGTGACCACCACCCGACCGCTCAAACGCGCCGGGATAATCGAACCTCAGGACGTGACCTTGCGCGAGCGCGACGTCAGCGTGATCAATCAAGGTTTCTTGACGTCGGTGGACGAAGCGATCGGGCAAAAATTAACCCGACCAACGGTCGCTGATCAGGTCATTACCCTGGTGCATCTGGAACAGGCCGAAGTCGTGCGCAAGGGTGATCAAGTGGTCATCACCGCCCGCAGCGGCACGCTCGCCGTGCGCATGCCCGGTGAAGCCCTGGCCAATGGCGGCCTGAAAGAACAGATCCGGGTGAAAAACCTTAACTCCCAACGAGTCATCAAGGCGCAGGTCACCGCGCCGGGCCAGGTGGAAGTGGCCATGTAAAACGCTGATGAGAAAACTGGCGCGGACCCCGTCGCTTCCCTAAACTGTGCCGCAGCAGGACACGCGCCGGCGCATGCAAGCTCATTGATAAATGGGCCTAAAGTTTTCCAGGGGATGGCCGAAAACATGGCAAGCGTCCAAATTCCCAGAGGTTTTTATCATGGTCATCGATTTCAGCCGTTTGAACAGCTCCTCGTCACTTACGGGCAGTACACGTACCAGCAACGCCAAGGAAACCGCCGAAACCGGCACCTCCGCGCCGCTGAATACCCAGGCCGAATCGGCCAGTACCGCAAAGAGCGGGGAATCGGTACACCTCAGCAATGAGGCTCAACAGTTGCAGAAGGTCACTGACAAGCTGCGCGATCAACCTGCTGTCGACAAAGCCCGTGTGGCCGAGTTGAAAGCCGCGATTGCCGATGGCAGCTATAAAGTCGACAGCAACCGTGTAGCCAGCAAACTGCTCAACTTCGAAGCCCAGCGCTAGGCTTTTGCCTGCGCCAGGCTTTTGGACGCTTAAAACCCAAGGCCAGCCATGCACGACACTAATTTACTGCAACTGATCATCGACGACTTTGCTCCAGCTCAACAATTGCTGGAGTTACTGCAAACCGAATCCCTCGCCTTGCACGGTCGCGACATGCCACTGCTGGAAGAAATTCTGGCGCGCAAACAGGCATTGATCATTCTGCTTGAACAGCATGGCCGCAAACGCAGCGAAATCCTCGCCAGCCTCAACCTGCCGACCAATCGGCAGGGTCTTGAGCAACTCGCCAGCCAGTCGAGCATCGGCGAGCAGTTGCTCAGCAAGAGCGACTTGTTGACTGACCTCATCGCCCAATGCCAGGCGGCCAACGTCAACAATGGCCAGTCGATCCAGGTACAGCAGGCCGCCACGGCCAATCAGCTGAAAATCCTCAACGGGGGCGAACCGCCAGCGCTGTATGACGCCAGCGGCACTTTTGCCAAACCCGCCAAGCCGCGTACATTCAGCCAGGCATGAGCCGTTGATGCGCCAGCCCTATCAACTCGCGAAACATACTGGCAAAATACTGGCCAGTCGTCATATTTTGTCTGGAGAGTGATAAACCGTGTCCAACACGCTAAGCGCGGATGATGCTCCGCAGCCCCCAAAGGTGCTCACCACGCCACTGGAAATCTCCAGCAACCTGCGCCAGCTGCAAGATAGCCACGACCCGCTGATCATCACGTTCCATGAACGCAGCCAGCGTTTCCAGACCTACCTGATCAAAGTCGACCGCGACACCGCATCAATGGCTCTGGACGAAATGATCCCGCGCGATGGCGAGCGCTTCCTGCTCGCCGGCGAACCGTTCAAGATCGAAGGTTTTCATGAAGGTGTACGCATTGCCTGGGAATGCACCGGCACGCTGAACATCGAAGAATCCGACGGCGACCGCTTTTACACTGGCGAACTGCCGACCGAGGTGGTTTACCACCAACGCCGCAACGCCTTCCGCGCCGCATTGAAGCTGACCGACCTGGTCGGCGTCGAACTGGGCGGTGAAAAGCTCAAGGCGCCAATCAACGGCAAGCTGCTGGATATTTCCGCCACCGGTTGCAAACTGCGCTTTGAAGGTGACATCACCGAGCGCCTGCAACTGGGCCAGGTCTACGACCGCATGATCGCCCCGCCGCTGTTCGGCAATCAGCCTGTATCCGTAGAACTGCGCTATCTGCACTTCGAAGAAAAACTCAACATCACGTTTGCCGGTCTGCGCTTCCACAACATCAGTGGTCAGGCGGCACGTAACGTTGAACGCTTCGTCTATCAGTTGCAGCGTGAAGCACGGCGTTTCGATAAAGACGACATGTGATTCGAACATGCAAATGAAAAGGGCAGTCCTTGGCGGGACTGCCCTTTTTTACTTCCGACGATGCTTCAAGGCCTGGCGCCACTGATATCCGGGGTGGGTTTGTCGCTGTCGTCATCCGGACTTTCTGCCGGCTCAGACTCCGGTTCTATCTCAGGTTCTGGTTCTGGTTCCGGCGTGACCGTATTCTGCATCTGCTCCTGCACCACCTGCTCATCAACACGCGGGTCGAGGGCCGCCACCAGCGGCGAGCTGGACATGCTGTCCGGCATTGCCACGTGATGCAGCGGCGCGTCGTCGACCTGATGCAGATTGGTGACGGCTTTCGGCCGTATCCGCCATACCAGCACCAGCGCAAAGAAGCTGAAGAACGCGTACAGGCTCTGACTGCCGAAGAATTTCATCAACACACCAGCGGCCAGCGGGCCGATACTGGCGCCAACCCCGTAAGTCACCAGCAACATGGCCGTCAGCGACACCCGGCGATCACCCTCTACGTGGTCGTTGGAAAACGCCACCGCCAGCGGATACAGACAGAACTGCACCAGCGAACAGAGGAAGCCGACCACAAACAGCACCTCCAGCGGCACCTGCGGCAGGATCGCCAGTGGCAAGGCCGCCACCGCGAGAAACCCGGCGAAGCAGCGGATCAAAAGCGCCCGATCATAGCGATCGGACAACCAGCCCAGCGGCCACTGCACCAGCAATCCGGCAAAAATGCAGCTACCCATGAACAGACCGACCTGCTCGGTCGACAGCCCCTGCTGCGAGGCATACAGCGGCGCCAGACCATAGAACGAGCCGATGATCAGACCCGCACCGAGCACCGTGCTCAACGATTGCGGCACACGCTTGATGAAGAAACGCGGCTCCATCGGTGCCGGATGCAGCGGCGCCGGGTGAATCCGCCGGGTCAGCGTCACCGGTACCAGACACAGCGCAAAGCACAGGGCGACCAGCATCAGCAGTTCCAGGCCCAGGCCCGGGTGCATGACCAGAATCAACTGACCCAGCACCAGCCCCAGATACGAAGCGATCATGTAGCCGCTGAACACCAGGCCGCGCTGATTGGCGTCGGCCTGCTCATTGAGCCAGCTCTCGATCACCATGTACTGGCACATCATGCCCAGACCGACAATCGTCCGCAGCACCAGCCACGCCGGCAGCCAGTCCACCAGACCGTGGCCCAGCACCGCCGCGCCGACGATCCCGGCACACGCGGAATATGCACGGATATGCCCAACCCGGGCGATCAGCCGGTGGCCGATCTTGCCGCCCAGTACCAGACCGAAATAGTTGGCCGCCATCAGCGCACCGACCCACAGTCCATCGACATTGTCAGCGGCCAGGCGCAAAGCCAGATAAGTAGACAAAAGGCCCGAGCCGATCAACATCATCAGCGAGGCGAAATACAGCGCTCGAAAGGATTTCCAGATTTGGCGCATCGGCGTTCCGAGCGGCTCCTTGCAGTGAATATCGGGCTACCAAAACGATAGCCCTATGGCGACGGTTCGTCAGGCCTGGGCTGCTAGAACACGCCGTTCCCAGGGAGTTATCTCATCAAAGAAGCTGGTCAACTCCATGGTCTTCGAAGCGATGTAGCCTTCGATGAACTCCTGTCCGAACAGTTCCCTGGCCAATTGGCTACGTTTCAGACGTTCGAGCGCGGCATGCAAGGTACACGGCAACGAAAGATTATCCGGCACCGCGAACTCGCCCTGAATCGCTTCGCTCGGTTCAAGCTCATGCTCGATCCCATGCAAACCCGCGGCCAGACTGGCGGCGATCGCCAGATATGGGTTGGCGTCAGCGCCCGGCAAACGGTTTTCGACCCGACGGGCAACCGGCGAACTGGCCGGAATCCGCAGCCCTGCAGCGCGGTTATCGTGCGACCAGCAAGCGTTATTCGGCGAAGCGTACGGGTGACACAGACGCTGATAAGAGTTCACATTCGGTGCAAACAGCGCGGTGAAGTCGGCCATGCCCGCCTGCTGCCCACCTATGAAATGGCGGAACATTGCGGTCGGCTCACCTTTCTCGTCACTGAAAACGTTCTTGCCGGTAGCAATTTCGACGATGCTCTGGTGAATGTGCATCGAACTGCCCGGCGTGTGCGCCAGCGGTTTGGCCATGCACACCACGGTCAAGCCATGTTTGAGCGCGACTTCCTTGAGCAGATGCTTGAACAGGAACGTCTGATCGGCCAGCAACAGTGGATCACCGTGCAACAGGTTGATCTCGAACTGGCTGACGCCCATCTCGTGCATGAAGGTATCGCGCGGTAAACCGAGGGCCGCCATGCATTTATAAACTTCGCTGAAAAACGGCCGCAGACCGTTGTTGGAGCTGACGCTGAAGGCTGACAAGCCATCCTCGCGGCGGCCGTCGAGGCCAACTGGCGGGCGGAACGGTTGAGTCGGATCGGTGTTCGGGGCGAAAACAAAGAATTCCAGCTCGGTCGCCACCACAGGCGCCAGGCCTCGCGCCGCGTAACGGGCGATCACTTTTTTGAGCTGGCCACGGGTCGACAGGTTGGAGCTCTCGCCGGTCAGTTCGTCGGCATCGCAAATCGCCAGGGCGCGTGGCTCGTCGCTCCATGGCAAAGGATGAATCTGCCCAGGGTCGGCGACCAATGCGAGGTCGCCATCATCGCTGCCGTAAAACCGCGCCGCAGGATATCCACCCATGATGCATTGCAGCAGCACTCCCCGCGCCAACTGCAAACGCCGCCCCTCTAGGAAACCTTCGGCGGTCATCACCTTGCCGCGCGGTACGCCATTCAAATCCGGCGTGACACATTCAATCTCATCAATGCCCGTCAATCGCTGCGCGAGTGAACACTGGCCATCGGTTGTCATGACGCAATCCTTGTTGTTGTGCGAGCCGCGAACGGCGACCCGAACAAAATAGGCTCCGCCTGTTCGGAATATCAAGCGGCGTCATGCAAAAAGCCCGCATCACGGCAGGTAGAGACTGAATACCCCACCGCCCAGCGGGCCGCCGTTATGGATTTCCGTGCGCCCTTCAACACCATTGCGTTGATGCAACGCCGCAATACGAGCCGCGAAATACAATCCGAGGCCGGTGCTGCCGCTGCTGTGATTGATGCCTTGCACGTAATCGGCCTGACGTTCGAGCATCTCGGCCGGGTAACCGTCGCCGTCATCGTTGATGCTCAACACCAATTGCCCGGCCTCGTCACTGACGGTGATCAGCAGCGACTCACGGGCATAACGAATGGCGTTGTTGATGCAGTTACCCAGCACCGACGCGATCAGTTCACGGTCGAAGAAACCCAGCGGGCTTAGCGGATCGACTTCATACGTCGCGACAATTGCGCGACTGGCGAACACCTCTTGATGCGCCGCCAGTTGTGCTTCGATGAAATCATCCAGTTCGTGATAGGCCGGTTGCAGCGGCATCTGGTTGACGCCGAGCTTATACAGCCCGAGCAACTGCACCAGCATGCCGTTGAGGTGGGCGAACTCGAAGTCGATCACGCCCTGCTCCGTGCCGGAGCGCAGCTCTTGGGGCAAGCGCGCCAGCCATTGGCTGTGGGCTTGCATCAGCATGGCCAGCGAGTTTTTCATGTCATGAACGGTGGAGGCGATCACCGTGGAAAAATCCAAAGCCGGATCAGAGTGGTTCATTCGCCAAACGCCTTGCTTTTCAGCTTCTGATAACGCGAGTAACGCGCGTCGGTATCGGGCATCAGGCCAACCAGTTTCAGGCAGGCCCGACATTCTTCCAGTTCCGCCGACAGCACACTGGTGTCGGTGCCGTGCAGCAGCGACTGAGCCATGTTCAGCGCGATACTGATGTTCTTCGGTTGCATCTTCAGCGCCTTGCGGAACACCTCGCGGGCCTCCACCAGGTTGCCGGTCTTGTACACGCGCACGCCTTGACGGTTGAGGTCGGCGGCGGCATTGCTCGAACTGAGAATCGTCGGGTCATCGGTGAGCTTGGCGATGTCTTTCATCACCGCCGGATCGTCGCCGTAGATTTCCGCACAGCTCTTGAGCATCGACGTGCCCGCCTCAGCCTGACCGAGCATCTGCAACTGTTTGGCGACGAGCAGCGCCGCTTCCGGACTCATGAACTGCTCCATGCCGTCGAGACGCATCATTGCCTGCTCGGTAAGCTTGTCGGCGGTTTCGGCATCGTTGAGCAGCAGGCTGGTGGCTTTCATCAAACGCGCACGAATCTGCAAACCGGGGTCGCTCGGGTTCTCTTTGGCCACGGCGCTTAGGGTGGTGTTGATCTCCAGACGCGTGCGCGTATCGAGACCGCGCTCACTGCCTTTGCTGATCAGCGCATGGGCCAGGCCGAGATTGCTTTCCGGATCTTTGAAGCGCGACTGCGCGCCCTGCGACACAGCTTGGCGATAAGCCCGCGAGGCGGTATCAAAATCTTCGTTAGCCATCGCCAGCTTGCCGAGCAAGGCCTGCCGGCGCACGGCCAGCGGCGACAGGCGAATCGCCTCTTCCAGCACCCGCTGCGCGCCTTTGGTGTCGCCCTCGGAAACCAGCACATCGGCCATGCCGTCATACAGCGCCGGCATCATCGGAAACACCTTCAAGGCTTTTTCGTAGACACCTTTGGCCTGCGCCACTTGCCCACGCTTGAACAGCAGTTTGCCCAACCCGGCAAACGCCCACGGCAACGGTCGGTCAGCGATGATGCTGTCGTAGAGACGTTCCAGTGCTTCGTTCTGGTTCATGTCGCGCAAGGCATCGGCGCGGTAGCGCAGGCACAGCGGCGAATAACGGATGTCCTGCTTGCACAGAGCGATGCAGGCGTTAAGCACCTCGGCCGGCTTGCCACGGTCGAGGGCTTGCAGAATCGGTTTGAGCAACGTCTTGCGCTGCTCCAGACGCTCCAGCCGCTGGGCCAGGCCGGAACGGTTGAACGGTTTGGTCAGGTACGCATCCGGCTCGTGCTCCAGAGCACTGAGCACCATTGCCTGACTGGTTTCGGCCGTCACCATGACAAACACGGCTTCGTGGCTGATGAGCTTTTCCGACATCAGGTCTTCAAGGACCTGCTGGCCGTTCTTCTTGCCATCGCCGAGATGGAAATCCTGCAGGATGAAATCGTAGGACTTCTGCGCACACATCTTCAGCGCCTGCTCGCCGGTGTCGGCGGTGTCCACGTCCTTGACCCCCAGCTCGCGCAACATCGAGCGCACGGAACTGCGGAAATCCGAGAAATCATCGACGATCAGAAAACTCTTTTGGTGATACGACAGCATCGAGGATTTCCAGGCAATTGAAGTAGATGAACCGAGGCAAAATTCAGGCGCGCAGATGATAGCCGCCGGCCAAATGCCATCAAGCGATTTCGCTCGAGTCTGAACTCACCGTTTGGGTTATCGGCCAGAAGTGGCGTTCTCTGAAGCGGGCGCTTCAAGATTCCTCTCACTGCGATTACCCTGCGCGCCTGCCCACATTTCAATACAAGGCTGACCTCGTGTACATCAAAGGACGCTAGATCGTGTCCGCCTGTGCGCTGCTGTTTATCCAGCACGTAGCGGCGGCCGGAATGGACTGCACAAAAGCTTCGAAGGCCGAGGTAAGCACTTCGATTGGCAAGTTCGAGGAGAACGGTGACAACTAGCCAAATGACAAGGCGCGCGCTGCCAACAGCAATCTGAAGCTGGAAACATACGGCTTGCAAAAAGCCCCGGTGCAATCGAAATTGCACCGGGGCTTTCTGTTTGAATTTGATGGTGTCCCAGGGCAGGTTCGAACTGCCAACCTTCCCCTTAGGAGGGGGATGCTCTATCCAATTGAGCTACTGAGACACGGGGGTTGTCACGGGCTGAACGCTGCGCGACGGACGGCGTGCATGTTAACGGCCGAGCCCTGATTTGTCATGTCGTACGAGGGGGTTTTTAAGTGTAGGCAGGCACCTTGCAATGCTGCGGGAAAATTTACCGTGCATTTTGCACTCCTGCAAAACGCCATCATTGCAGATTGCAACCCGAACCTCCCGAAAATCCCTTCCAAATGCTTGTTTTTAAAGGACTTAACAGCGGTTAGACTGTTGGCACGACGGCTGCTTTGTCTGTTCCATAGAAGAACAACCGGAGCACCGTCCCATGAACAGCACTCTCTTGCTTGCAAACGCAATCGCATTGGCCGTTTTGGTGGGCTTCCACTTTATCCCCGAGGGTGCTGAGCCGGTCGCCCAGCGCATGCCGCACTACTTGCAGGTGCAGAGGGCACCGCAGTTGGCGGTGTTGAGCGATCAGAGCTTCGCACCGCAAGCGGTCAGCGAACCTCAGCAGGCTTTGCCAGCACTTGCTACCGAACGTCTGGTTTTTTGAAATATCTTCAGGAGTACAGCATGTCCAAATCAGCAGCAGGATTTCTGATCCTCGCCTTATTGAGTGGCGTCGTGCATTTTTCGCTGTTCGAGGAAACCGAAGTCACCCTGCCCCTGGTTGGCTGCGGCGTGTTTGCGGTGTTGTTCGTGCTGGCACTGGTTGCCGGGCGCAGGATCAAGTTTGATCCGGTATTGCGTTGATTTTTACCCAATCCAGCAATTGATTGACGGCGTCAGTCAACGCGCCCGAGTTGTCGATCAGGTGAACAGGAGCATCACTTGATCTCCTGTCCTTGAACAACCCGTTGCGGGCAAGCCTTGCGTCGATCTGGTCAATCGTTTCTCGGCCGCGTCTGAGTAGGCGCTCACGCAATACGTCATCCTTCACCGTCAACAAAACCGGCAGCAGTGTCGGGTACCGCTCAAGCGCTTGGCGCAGGTTGGCGCGAGAGCCGTTCACCAATACATGCCTTCCGGCTTTCAACCATTCGTCCATTTCCACCGGGATGCCATAGGCAAGTCCATTGGCCTGCCATGCCAGGGAAAAATCACCGCTGCGTTTACGCTTTTCGAATTCTTCTGGCGTTACACAGATCGCGTCCTCGCCTACCGATTCGGCCGAGCGCGTGATTACCCGGCGCATCACTGAACAGTTCAATTCGCGCAGTGGCTCGCGCGCAGCGTCAATCAGGCTGTCCTTGCCTGACCCGGACGGTCCCATCAGATAAATAAGCCTGCCATCCATCTTGAAAACGCCCTCCAGCCTGCTTCAACGCTAGTAAATCGGCAAATTGCCACTATCCTGTACAGACAAGGATCACGGATCGAACGCCGCATAGGATGCACGTTCTGAGGTCTTCGGACATCAATTGATGTGTACCAGTAAGCGGACAATGATGCGGGCGAAGGCAAAGTTTTCAAACCAGTCCGCATTTCTGATAATTGGTGCTGGCATTACGCCTTTACCCGGATCAATATTTGTCACAGAATTGACGCCAATGATCTGGCAATTTTGAGGCATGATGCGGGCCTCTTAACAATTCAGGTTGAACCATTTGGCGCGGATGCTTGTCCTACCACACATCCTGCGGCCAATCCCGAGAACCGCTCCCCTGAACTAACCGGTTAAATATATGCGCCCATTGAAACAGGCAATTTATTCCAGCCGTACGGCTGACAAGTTCGTCGTACGTCTGCCAGACGGAATGCGTGAACGCATTGCCGAGGTGGCTCGCAATCATCATCGCAGCATGAACTCCGAGATCATTGCGCGCCTTGAGCAGAGTCTTATTCAGGAAGGTGCATTGGGCGAAGAGCTGAGCATGCGCCTGGACAGCCCCGAGCTGTCGTTGCACGAACGCGAGCTGCTGCAACGCTTCCGTCAGCTGTCTCACCGTCAGCAGAACGCATTGGTGTCCTTGATCGCCCACGACGCCGAAATGGCCGCAGACGCGTCCTGAGTCATACCGAGCATCTCAAGCCAGCATGATTGCTGGCTTTTTTTTGCCTGGAATTTGAGTTTTCGCGAACACAAAAAAGCCCGCCGATTGGCGGGCTTTTTGTTTACAGCCGATCAGAGCAGGAAGATGGTCGCCAAACCAAGGAAGATGAAGAAACCACCGCTGTCCGTCATCGCGGTGATCATCACGCTGGCACCCATCGCCGGGTCGCGGCCCATCTTCGCCAGGGTCATCGGGATCAACACCCCCATCAGCGCCGCCAGCAGCAGGTTAAGCGTCATCGCCGCCGTCATCACTACGCCCAGTGACCAACTGCCGTAGAGCAGGTAAGCGACCACACCGATCACCCCGCCCCAGACCAGACCGTTAATCAGCCCCACTGCCAACTCTTTGCGCATCAGGCGCGAAGTGTTGCCGGTACTGACCTGATCGAGCGCCATGGCGCGCACAATCATGGTGATCGTCTGGTTACCGGAGTTACCGCCAATACCGGCCACGATCGGCATCAAAGCCGCGAGCGCTACCAGCTTCTCGATCGAGCCTTCAAAAAGGCCGATCACCCGGGAAGCGATGAACGCTGTGATCAAGTTGATCGCCAGCCACGCCCAACGGTTGCGAAGCGATTTCCACACGGAAGCGAAGATGTCTTCCTCTTCACGCAAACCGGCCATGTTGAGGACTTCGCTTTCGCTCTCCTCACGAATCAGGTCAACCATTTCATCGATGGTCAGACGACCGATCAGCTTGCCGTTCTTGTCGACCACCGGGGCGGAGATCAAGTCGTAACGCTCGAACGCCTGAGCGGCGTCGTAGGCGTCTTCGTCGGGATGGAAACTCACCGGATCACTGGCCATGACATCGGCCACCTGCTTATCCGGATCGTTGACCAGCAGACGCTTGATCGGCAGCACACCCTTGAGCACACCGTCGTAATCGACCACGAACAGTTTGTCGGTGTGACCAGGAAGCTCTTTGAGACGGCGCAGGTAACGCAGAACCACCTCGAGGCTGACATCCTCACGGATCGTCACCATCTCGAAGTCCATCAGCGCACCGACCTGTTCCTCGTCATAGGACAGGGCCGAACGCACGCGCTCGCGCTGCTGGTTATCCAGACTCTCCATCAGCTCGTGGACGACGTCTCGCGGCAGCTCGGAGGCCAGGTCAGCGAGTTCGTCGGCATCCATGTCCTTGGCGGCAGCCAGGAGCTCGTGATCGTCCATGTCGGCGATCAGCGTTTCACGGACGGAATCGGATACTTCGAGAAGAATGTCGCCGTCGCGATCGGCCTTGACCAGTTGCCAGAGCGTCAGACGGTCGTCCAGCGGCAAGGCTTCAAGAATGTAGGCGACGTCGGCGGAGTGCAGATCATCGAGCTTGCGTTGCAGCTCGACCAGATTTTGCCGGTGAACCAGGTTTTCCACCCGGTCGTGATGCGCGCCTTCCTGGCGATGAGTCAGGTCTTCAACAACCCGTTGACGCTGCAGCAGCTCAACGACTTGAGCCAGGCGATCCTGCAGGCTTTCCTGTGTTTTCTTTACTTCGATTTCAGACATAGGCGAACTCCACTCCCAGCAGCGGGGCACGCCGGAAGGATCAATCAGTCAATTCATGATTGGTGAAACGGGTTACTGAGTAACTACTGGGTAAGTCCATGGAGGTATTCCATAAGCCCCGGCGGGGCTGACGGGCGCAATGATACACCGCCTGACGGTTTTAAACGTTAAAAAATCGCGGCCGAAACAAGCGCTTGCGAAACAAACCTGAGCGCTGTCCTGACCCATGCAGATGCGACGACTCATCCTGAAAAGAAAACACACCGGCAATGAAAAATGCAGCGACTACCCTTGAGCATAGATCGTCATGGAGGACGTCGAATGCCATCAAAAACCACTCGTTTTTTACTCACCAGCCTGCTTTGCCTGCCGCCCGCCGGGGCTGCGACCAGCCTTCATCGTTGCGAAGCGCCCGATGGCGGCATAACGTTTACCAGCATGAGCTGTGCACTCGGCGAGCAACTTTCAGTGCAGGAAGTACACCCCTATTTGCCCGGATCGGTTGTGGCAATCATGCCGGAACACAACCACGAAGAAATATCCGGTATGAAAACCAGAAGCGCAGAACCAGGCCTTGTGGGCGGAGTAGAAGACAAATGCGGCAACCTGATCGACGCCAGACAACGCCGCGAGGCAATCATCAATCAACGCGTGATCGCCGGCATGAGCCAGCAGGATGTTGAAAGCGCGCTGGGCAAGCCGGACAAGGTGAATATCCGGACTTCGACGACGAGCTATCGATACGACCTCAAGCGCGGCCGTAGTGCCCAAGTCGATTTCGACGAGAAGGGATGCGTGAAAGGAAAAGCCAAACCCCGGACAGCAAAAAGCCCGCGTTAAACGCGGGCTTTTTGGTATTTGGTGCACTCGACAGGATTCGAACCTGTGACCGCTCGGTTCGTAGCCGAGTACTCTATCCAGCTGAGCTACGAGTGCAATTGTGTTTTTAGACCAGATCACAACTGGCTGAAGCAAAGCTACCTGCATTGCTGCAACTAACTCTTAAATGGTGCACTCGACAGGATTCGAACCTGTGACCGCTCGGTTCGTAGCCGAGTACTCTATCCAGCTGAGCTACGAGTGCATTTGTGTTTTTAAACCAGATCACAACTGGCTAAAGCAAAGCCACTTATATTGCTATAAGTAACTCTTAAATGGTGCACTCGACAGGATTCGAACCTGTGACCGCTCGGTTCGTAGCCGAGTACTCTATCCAGCTGAGCTACGAGTGCATTTGTTGCGCCGCATTATAGCCCGTCTAATCTCTATTCCAACCACTTTTTCTAGTAAATTCAAGAACTTACCGAAAAAGCCAGATTACGACGTACTAAGCAAATAATGGCGGAGAACGGGGGATTCGAACCCCCGACACCCTTTTGAGGTGTACTCCCTTAGCAGGGGAGCGCCTTCGGCCACTCGGCCAGCTCTCCGCAACACGGGGCGTATCTTAACCAACCTTTTCCCCGTTTGCAAACATAAAAAACGATAAAAATTAATGGCTTGGTTCTTCGTCCTTCTCTTTCTTTATACGCAGGTAAATTTCCTCACGGTGCACGGCAACCTCTTTCGGGGCATTGACGCCGATACGCACTTGATTTCCTTTAACGCCGAGCACGGTCACGGTGATTTCGCCATCACCGATAATCAGGCTTTCTGCGCACCGACGAGTCAGAATCAGCATACCTTTCTCCTCACGCATTTCATTTCAGGGACAACAGTCTGCAAAAAAAAGGCACCCGACCTACAACCGGAGCGATCGTAGCCCTACATGCCTGAGTATTGACCAGCGCGAGCAAAAGAACAGTTCAGGGCTCGCGCCATTCAAAAATAAAGGGCGCGGTCAGACCGCGCCCTTCAAGAAACCGAATTACTCGCCCTGACGGGCCGGAGCATCCAGTTCGAAAGCCGTGTGCAGAGCGCGCACGGCCAGTTCCAGGTACTTCTCTTCGATCACCACGGAAACCTTGATTTCCGAGGTCGAGATCATCTGAATGTTGATGCTTTCCTTGGCCAGGGATTCGAACATGCGGCTGGCCACGCCTGCGTGGGAACGCATGCCGACGCCGACGATCGAGACCTTGGCAATCTTGGTGTCGCCAACCACTTCACGGGCACCGATCTCGCGAGCAGTGTTTTCCAGCACGGTCTGTGCGGCCTGGTAGTCGTTGCGGTGCACGGTGAAGGTGAAGTCGGTGGTGTTATCGTGCGCAACGTTCTGCACGATCATGTCGACTTCGATGTTCGCGGCACTGATCGGGCCGAGAATCTTGAACGCCACACCCGGGGTGTCTGGCACGCCACGGATGGTCAGCTTGGCTTCATCGCGGTTGAAAGCGATGCCGGAAATGATCGGCTGTTCCATGGTTTCCTCTTCATCAATAGTAATGAGGGTGCCCGGCCCCTCCTTGAAGCTGTGCAGTACGCGCAGCGGAACGTTGTACTTGCCGGCGAATTCCACCGCACGGATCTGCAACACCTTGGAGCCGAGGCTGGCCATTTCCAGCATCTCTTCGAAGGTAATCTTGTCCAGACGCTGAGCGACCGGCACCACACGCGGGTCGGTGGTATAGACACCATCGACGTCAGTGTAGATCTGGCATTCGTCAGCTTTCAGCGCAGCAGCGAGTGCCACACCGGTAGTGTCGGAACCGCCACGACCCAGCGTGGTGATGTTGCCGTGCTCGTCGACGCCCTGGAAACCGGCGACTACCACAACGCGACCGGCCTTCAGATCACCACGGATCTTCTGGTCATCAATCTGCAAGATACGCGCTTTATTGTGCGCACTGTCCGTCAGGATCCGCACCTGATTACCGGTGTACGACACCGCCGGCACACCGCGCTTGATCAGCGCCATGGCCAACAGGGCAATCGTCACCTGCTCACCGGTGGAAACGATCACGTCCAGTTCACGCGGAACCGGTTGTGTGTCGCCACTGATTTGCTTGGCCAGATCGATCAGACGGTTGGTTTCACCGCTCATTGCAGACAGCACGACCACCAGGTCATCGCCGGCATCGCGGAATTTCTTAACCTTGTCGGCGACCTGCTCGATTCTCTCGACAGTGCCGACCGAGGTGCCTCCAAATTTCTGTACGATCAAAGCCATTTCAAAGCCGCCTCTGCCCATGAAGGGCGCCCAAATAATCACTCAAACAGCCGTCGGGCCCGCCACTAGACTGCGGGCCCGGCGCGCCGCCTTATAAAGCTTGCTCGACGAATGGAACGGTCAGCGCCAGTGCGCCATCCAGCGCGCCGGCGTCGACACCGCCACCCTGCGCCATGTCCGGACGACCACCGCCCTTCCCGCCCACTGCCGCAGCAGCCTGTTTCATCAAATCACCGGCTTTGAGTTGGCCAGTCAGGTCTTTGGTTACGCCTGCAACCAGAACGACCTTTTCCTCATGGACACTTCCGAGCAGGATCACTGCGCGGCCGAGTTTGTTTTTCAACTGATCGACCAGCGCCAGCAGCGCCTTGGCGTCCTGACCATCCAGACGTGCGGCCAGAACCTTCACGCCTTTGACGTCCAGCGCCGAGCTCGACAGATCGTCGCCCGCGGCGCTTGCAGCCTTGGCCTGCAACTGCTCGAGTTGCTTTTCCAGCGCACGGTTGCGCTCGAGCACTGCCGACAGCTTGTCGATCAGGTTGTCGCGACTGCCCTTGACCAGGCTGGCCGCTTCCTTGAGTTGTTCTTCTGCCGCGTTCAAGTAGGCCAGTGCCGCGGCACCGGTGACTGCCTCGATACGACGCACGCCCGATGCCACACCGCCTTCGCTGATGATTTTCAGCAGGCCGATGTCGCCAGTACGGTTGGCGTGGATACCGCCGCACAGCTCGACGGAGAAATCGCCGCCCATGCTCAGCACGCGCACGTTGTCGCCGTACTTCTCGCCGAACAGCGCCATGGCGCCTTTGTTCTTGGCGGTTTCGATGTCGGTTTCTTCGGTTTCAACGGCAGAGTTCTTGCGAATCTCGGCGTTGACGATATCTTCCAGCGCTTTGATTTGTTCAGGCTTGATCGCTTCAAAGTGGCTGAAGTCGAAACGCAGACGCTGACTGTCGACCAACGAACCTTTCTGCTGAACGTGCTCGCCCAGTACCTGACGCAATGCGGCATGCAGCAAGTGAGTGGCCGAGTGGTTCAGCGAAGTCGCGTGACGCACCTCGGCATCCACGTGGGTTTCCACTGGAGCACCGATGGTCAGGCTGCCCGAATCCAGCACACCGTGGTGCAGGAATGCGCCACCGGTTTTGGTGGTGTCACGTACGTCGAAACGCGCGTTGCCCGCTTGCAGGAAACCGCAGTCGCCAATCTGGCCGCCGGATTCAGCGTAGAACGGCGTCTGGTTCAGAACGATCACCGCCTCTTCGCCTTCATTCAAGACGTCAACCGACTGGCCATCTTTATAAATAGCGACAATTTTTGCCGAACCGCTGGTGTCTTTGTAGCCAGTGAACTCGGTGGCCACATCAACCTTGACCAGCGTGTTGTAGTCCAGACCGAACGAGCTGGCCGAACGTGCGCGCACTCGCTGGGCTTCCATCTCACGCTCGAAACCGGCTTCGTCGACGGTCAGGCTGCGCTCGCGGGCGATGTCCGCGGTCAGGTCCATCGGGAAACCGTAGGTGTCGTAGAGTTTGAACACGACGTCACCCGGCACCACAGTGCCTTTGAGTTCGGCCAGATCCTGCTCGAGAATCTTCAGACCGTGCTCCAGGGTCTTGGAGAACTGCTCTTCTTCGGCTTTAAGTACGCGCTCGATGTTGCTCTGCTGCTTCTTCAGCTCCGGGAACGCTTCGCCCATCTCGGCGACCAGCGCCGCAACGATCTTGTAGAAAAAGCTGCCGGTGGCGCCGAGCTTGTTGCCGTGACGGCAGGCGCGACGAATGATCCGGCGCAGCACGTAACCACGACCTTCGTTGGACGGCAGCACACCGTCGGCGATGAGGAAACCGCACGAACGAATGTGGTCGGAAACAACCTTCAGCGAAGACTGATCGCCATTTTCGCAACCGATTGCTTCAGCCGAAGCTTTCAACAGGTTCTTGAACAGGTCGATGTCATAGTTGGAATTGACGTGCTGCATCACCGCACTGATCCGCTCCAGGCCCATGCCGGTATCCACCGACGGCGCTGGCAACGGATGCAACACGCCATCGGCGGTGCGGTTGAACTGCATGAACACGTTGTTCCAGATCTCGATGTAACGGTCGCCGTCTTCTTCCGGCGAACCCGGTGGGCCGCCCCAGATGTGGTCGCCGTGATCGTAGAAAATCTCGGTGCACGGGCCGCACGGGCCGGTATCGCCCATGGTCCAGAAGTTGTCGGAGGCGTAAGGCGCGCCTTTGTTGTCGCCGATGCGGATCATGCGCTCGACTGGCACACCGATTTGCTTGGTCCAGATGTCATACGCTTCGTCGTCGGAGGCGTAGACGGTGACCCAGAGTTTTTCCTTCGGCAGTTTCAGAACGCCGGTCAGGAATGTCCAGGCGAAGGTAATCGCGTCGTGCTTGAAATAGTCACCGAAGCTGAAGTTACCGAGCATTTCGAAGAACGTGTGGTGACGAGCGGTATAACCGACGTTTTCCAGGTCGCTGTTCTTGCCACCGGCGCGCACGCATTTCTGGCTGCTGGTCGCACGGGTGTACGCACGTTTTTCCTGGCCCAGGAAGCAGTCCTTGAACTGGTTCATCCCCGCGTTGGTGAACAGCAGGGTTGGGTCGTTGCCCGGAATCAAAGAGCTGGAGGCTACACGGGTGTGGCCTTGCTCTTCGAAGAAGCGAAGGAAGGCTTCACGGATTTCTGCGCTTTTCATTAGGTTCTTCCACGGAGGCTGCGGCCAAAGGCCTGTGCGAAACGTCAACAGACGAAGCGACGGCAAAGGGCCGCATTATATCGGCCCAGCGCGCGGGGTACAGCGTGTTTATACGATAGAAACGGTCAATTGGACGGCTAACGCTGTCACTTGCGCGAAAACTCGACGAATGTCGCGATCACTTGCTCGATTTGCGAGCGATTGACGTCCATGTGCGTGACCATGCGCAGACGCGCGGCAGCGCTCAATTTGATCCCGCGCTCGGCGGCGAACGCCTTGAGCGCCTCGGCCTTGTCGCCCATCTGCACGTAAACCATGTTGGTCTGCACCGGTTCGACGGTGAAGCCTGCATCACGTAGGCCTTCGGCGAGCAAGTGCGCGTTGGCGTGGTCATCGGCCAGGCGCTCGACGTTGTGATCCAGCGCATACAGCCCCGCCGCAGCCAGCAATCCGGCCTGACGCATGCCGCCGCCGACCATCTTGCGCAAGCGACGCGCCTTGCCGATTAACTCGACCGTTCCGCACAACACCGAGCCTACCGGCGCGCCAAGCCCCTTGGACAGGCACACCGACACCGAATCGAAGTGCTGAGTGATTTGCCGGGCATCAACGCCCAGCTTGACGGCTGCGTTGTACAACCGCGCGCCGTCGAGGTGCAGTTGCAAGCCATTGTCCTGCGTGAACTTGCGCGCCCGTGCCAGATACTCCAGCGGCAGCACTTTGCCTTGCATAGTGTTTTCCAGCGCCAGCAATCGCGTCCGGGCGAAGTGGAAGTCATCGGGTTTGATCGCGGCGGCGACCTGATCCAGATCCAGCGAGCCATCGGCCTGCACCTCCAGCGGCTGTGGCTGGATCGAACCGAGCACCGCCGCGCCACCGCCCTCGTACTTATAGGTGTGCGCCTGTTGACCAACGATGTATTCGTCACCGCGCTCACAATGCGCCATCAAGCCGAGCAAGTTGCTCATGGTGCCGGTCGGCACAAACAGCGCAGCGGCGAAACCCAGCCGTTTCGCCAATTCGGCCTCCAGACGATTGACCGTCGGATCTTCGCCGTACACGTCATCACCGGTGTCCGCCGCAGTCATCGCGTCGAGCATGGCGGGAGTCGGTTGAGTGACGGTGTCGCTGCGAAGATCGATAACGCTCATGAACCTGGCCTCAAGTCAGCAGGGGAAATCCCTTTATGGAGGTGAATTACTGCGGTCATCGCACCGATTAATCAACCCTTGGCGCAGGAAAACACCCAAAGAGCGTTCAAAAAACTCGATAGCAATCATCACAAAGGCGCAATGCGCAGACACACAATCTGTGTTAAAAACGCTGCGCCGCCCACAAAAGGGCGGCAAAACGTTCTCAGGGCGGGGTGCAATTCCCCACCGGCGGTAATTGCGCGCAATGCGCATAGCCCGCGAGCGCTTGGCGGCGGCCACGGCTTCGGCGGTGGATGGCGGCAAGGTCAGCAGACCCGGTGTGATTCCGGGGCCGACGGTCATAGTCCGGATGAAGAGAGAACGGGATTGACGCTAAAGGGCCGTCCGCGTGCATTCGTGCGAGCGTGCGCACCCTTGAATCCCATTCGATTCATAACGCCCTGTTTTTCACACAAACAGGAGTCAGAACATGCAACCCACCGCTTTCGATAGCAAAACCAAACACCCTCACGGCGAGCGCGTCGCGTTCATCCAGGCTTGCTGGCACAAGGAAATCGTCGACCAGAGCCGTAAAGGCTTCGTCGCTGAAATGCTCGTTCAGGGTTATCAGGAATCGGACATCGACTTTTTCGAAGTCGGCGGCGCCTTTGAAATGCCCTTGCATGCCAAGCTACTGGCCAAGACCGGTCGTTATGCCGGTATCGTCGCGGCAGCCCTGGTAGTGGACGGCGGCATCTATCGTCACGAGTTCGTCGCCCAGTCGGTGGTCAGCGGCCTGATGCAGGTGCAACTGGAAACCGAAGTACCGGTGTTCTCGGTGTCCCTGACCCCGCATCACTTCCATGCCGGTGAAGAACATCAGAAGTTCTTCTTTGAGCACTTTGTGCACAAGGGCCAGGAAGCGGCGAAGACTTGCGCGGATACGTTGCAGAAGGTTCGCGCGCTGCGCCGCACAGAGCCGCGCGCTCTGGCGGTGTAACGTCGGTCCTCACTCAAATCAAATGTGGGAGCGAGCCTGCTCGCGAAGACGGACTGTCAGCCAACGATTAATTGACTGATGGATCGCTTTCGCGAGCAGGCTCGCTCCCACATCGGTTTGTGCTGATTTAGAGATCGTTATCAGGCCAGGTTTTCGTCGGTGGCCGGGACGATCAGGATGCCCGCCCGCAGGCCATTCTTGACCTTGGGATTGGGGAAGATGATCCGCGCGCCCTCTTCCTCGATGATCCAGCGGGTATTGGCCAGATCTTCGGCCAGCACATAACCCACTTCCAGCTCGGAAAAGTTTTCGATGTCCTGCGGCAGGTTCAGGCGGAACGCATCGCTGTGCTTGATGATTTCCCGCGCGACGCTGAACAGTTGCAAACCGTCCAGGCCCTCCTCGGCGGCCGGTTCGTTGCCTTCGATGATCTGCTTCAGGCGGGTTTCCAGCAGCGACACATTGACCCCGTCGTTTTGCCCGAACGGTCGCGCCTTGCCCAGTTCCAGCGTGAAGGCCTCGGCATCGAGCTTGTCGTAGGTGTATGAGCTGAACACGATCGACGGTTTGTTCTGCAACAGCACCGCCTCCATGCCGGCCGCACGCAGGCGTGCCAGTTCGCGGCGGGAATGCTGGCGACCTTCCTTCCACGGGTACAAAGCGAACTGCTCGATCTTCGAACCGCGAATGGCCGTATGCAGGTCATAGTGAAGTCGCTGACGATCCGGCAGGCTGAAGAAGCTCGCCGCCAGTCGTTCCAGCTCACAGGCGCGTATGGCCTCAGAACCGCTGGTTTGTTCATGACGGCCGTTGAACAGCCGATTGACGTCCTGCTCGACGAAGCGCTCACCCTTGCGAATCGCTTCCGGGTTGCCGAACAGGAACAGAATGCGTGCGCGCGGTTTCAAATCGCCGCGTGCGATGTCGTGCAGCAGCCGGTCAAGCAACTCGATCGGCGCTGTTTCGTTGCCATGGATCCCCGCCGACAGCAGTAGATCCAGGCCATTGTCGCGTGCTTCCGGTGGCCGGACTTCCAGCGCACCTTCGCTCAACCAGCGCATCCGCACGCCTTCGACAGTCAGTTGAGTCTTCTCCGCCGGTTCGCGGCCGGCGAGGGTCAGTTCAAGCAGTTTGCCGAGGGCGAGCATAGAGCGGTTTCCTTAGTGGTCGTGGTTGCAATCCGGGCCGTGCACGTGGTCTTCGTCGTCGCCGACGTCAGCCGGTTCCATTTCCAGTTGCAGACTTACCAGATTAGTCGCCAATGGGCGCAGCAGCAGGTTGGCGTACTCGGCGTCGCCTTCTTCGACGTCCACGCCGATCAGCAGTTGGCCACGGCCGTCCTGCTGGATCCACAGCTCTTTGCCTTGCCACATGACCGCGACGCGGGTGCACGAGGTTTGCAGTTGCGTGCCGTCGGTGTCTTCAAGGATCAGCTGCAGGGAATCGCTCATGTTTTTACTCTCTTGGGGAGATAAACCGCGCGCCGCGTTCAGGCGACGCGCCGGCCATCAATTGATCTGGAATGGATAAACCGCGCCCAGTTTAAGGATTTGCGTCAGTTCATCCAGTGCCGTCCGGCATTCAAGCAGCAACTGCGGGTCCGCCAGATCGGTT
Organism: Pseudomonas sp. LBUM1652; assembly: GCF_059716105.1. NCBI lineage: Bacteria > Pseudomonadati > Pseudomonadota > Gammaproteobacteria > Pseudomonadales > Pseudomonadaceae > Pseudomonas > Pseudomonas sp. LBUM1652. The sequence continues at coordinate 4,737,790 of NZ_CP166804.1, forward strand.
TCGCTCAGACGGTCGCGGTAGTGCTTTTCAACCCATGCGGTCAACGAACCGTACAACGGGGCCGTCATGATAACGCCTGGGTTGACCGCCGCCAGTTCAGTTTCATTGAGCGCGACGCGTAGACGCAGGCACGCCGGGCCACCACCGTTCTGCATGCTTTGCTTGAGGTCGAAGACTTTCACTTCTCGGATCAGACCGCCGGAGCTGGTCAGGCTTTGCAGGTAGGCCCACACGCGCTCGTTGGCCTGGCACTCTTGCGGCACGATCAACAGCATCGAGCCATCAGGGCGCGACAGCAACTGGCTGTTGAACAGGTACGAACGCACCGCGTCATCCACGGTGACCGCCGAACGCGGCACGCAGATCGACTGGAAGTTGCCGCCGACCTTGGCCAGTTTGCCTTGCAACTCGGCCAGCATCTGCTCGGTGTTGAGGAACGCGTCCTCGTGATAGAACAGCGCCTCGCCGTTGCCCACCGCGATCACATCGTTGTGGAACACGCCCTGATCGATCACGTTGGGGTTTTGCTGGGCGTAAACCACGCCTTCTTCACGCAGACCGTGCAGACGCGCAACCGCTTGCGAGGCTTCGAGGGTCTGACGGGCCGGGTACTTTTGCGGTGCCGGGAAACGATTGTCGAAAGCACTGCGACCGAACACGAAGAACTCGACACCGGCCTCGCCGTACTCGCGGCAGAAACGCGTGTGGTTGGCCGCGCCTTCGTCGCCGAACTGCGCCACCGCCGGCAATGCCGCGTGATGGGCGAAGTGTTGCTGATTGGCGAACATCGCGCCGAGTACACGGCTGGTGGTCGGGTGCTCGATACTGCGGTGATATTTGCAGTTGAGGTTGGCGGCAGTGAAATGCACCCGACCGTCAGCGGTGTCGGCACTCGGGCTGACCGTGGCGGCGTTGGCCACCCACATGCTCGACGCCGAGCAACTGGCAACCAGCAACGGCATGGCTTCTTTGGCGGCGCGCTCGATCACTTGAGCATCGGTGCCGCTGAAACCCAGACGGCGCAGAGCGGCCACGTCCGGACGCTCCTGTGGCGCCAGCACACCTTGCTGAAAGCCCATTTCCATCAGCGCTTTCATTTTCGCCAGGCCTTGCAGCGCGGCTTCCTTCGGATTCGAGGATTGCTGGCAGTTGCTCTGGGACGCCACGTTGCCGTAGGACAGACCGCCGTAGTTATGGGTCGGCCCCACTAGACCGTCAAAATTGACTTCATAGGATTTCATCAGCGAGGCTCCACGAGAATCTGTTGTTATAGGCTTCAGTAACTAACTGTTCAGTGCGACCGAGGTGCGGCCTTCGCGAGCAGGCTCACTCCTACAGGTTTGGCGGTGACATACATGTTGTGTACGACACAAATCCTGTGGGAGCGAGCCTGCTCGCGAATGGATATCACGCCATCTTCACGCCAGGCGTCAGGGTGGCAGGCAACACCAGGCTCGGTGTTTCCAGCGACGCCACCGGGTACGCGCAGTAATCCGCCGCGTAGTAGGCACTGGCGCGATGGTTGCCCGAGGCACCGACACCGCCGAACGGTGCGCTGCTCGCAGCACCGGTCAGTTGTTTGTTCCAGTTGACGATACCGGCGCGGCTTTCCAGCCAGAACTGCTGATAGCGATCTTCGGAATCGGACAGCAGACCCGCGGCCAAGCCGTAAGCGGTGTCGTTGGCCTCACTGATCGCGGCAGCGAAATCGGTGTAGCGGATCACTTGCAGCAACGGGCCAAACAGTTCTTCGTCCGGGCGCTCGGCCACAGCCGTCACATCAACAATGCCCGGAGTCAGCAGCGCCGATTGCGCCTGCGGCTGAGTCATCTCCAGCAGCGACACGGCGCCGTTGGCCAGCAGATGTTCCTGGGCATCCATCAGCGCTTTCGCCGCGCCGAGGGAAATCACTGAGCCCATGAACGGTGCCGGTTGCTGATCGAATGCACCGACCTCGATGGTCGCGCTGACTTCCACCAGACGCTTGAGCAGGCTGTCGCCCCACGCGCCTTGCGGCACCAGCAAGCGACGGGCGCAGGTGCAGCGCTGGCCGGCAGAAATGAACGCCGACTGAATGATCGTGTAAACCGCGGCATCCAGATCAGCGACCTGATCGACCACCAGCGGGTTGTTGCCGCCCATTTCCAGCGCAAGAATCTTGTCCGGGCGCCCGGCGAATTGCTGGTGCAGATGATTGCCGGTGCGGCTCGAACCGGTGAAGAACAGACCGTCGATGCCCGGGTTCGCGGCCAGCGCGATGCCAGTTTCGCGAGCGCCTTGCAGCAGGTTCAACACGCCGGCCGGCAGACCGGCTTCGATCCAGCACTTGACCGTCAGCTCGGCGACTTTCGGGGTCAGCTCGCTTGGTTTGAACAACACGCTGTTACCGGCCAGCAGCGCCGGCACGATGTGGCCGTTCGGCAAATGACCCGGGAAGTTGTAAGGGCCGAACACCGCGACCACGCCGTGGGGCTTGTGGCGCAGCACGGCGGTGGCGTCGCCCAGCGGGCCGCTCTTCTCGCCGGTACGTTCGCGGTAGCTCTGCACCGAGATCGCGATCTTGTTGACCATGCTGGTGACTTCAGTCGCGGCTTCCCACAGTGGCTTGCCGGTTTCCTCACCGATGGTGCGGGCCAGTTCGTCGGCGTGGTTTTTCAGCGCGGCGGCGAAAGCTTCCAGAACGCTGATGCGATCTTCCAGCGAACGACGAGCCCAGCCCGGAAATGCCTGACGCGCAGCCTGCACGGCCGACTCGACCTGAGCAGCGGTGGCGCCCTCCCCCGACCACAGCACTTGCTGGGTCACCGGGTTCAGCGATTGAAAAGCTTCACCCTGACCGGCCAGCCATTCACCTGCAATGTATAGCGAATTCATTATTTCGACTCCCGAGCAGCGGACAACGCCACGGCGCGCACTTGATCGCCAGCGTTGAGTTGAAGACGTTTGGCGGTCTGCTGATCGACCACCAGAGTGCCGGCGGCAAGACGTGCCGGCGCGGCAGTGATGCGGCAGTCTTCGCGCTTGCGGTTATGGATGATGAACGGCGTGGCGTCGTCGCCCGGCGTACCCACGGCCAGCACCAGCGCTTCGCTGTCACGCACAGCGCGGATCTTGCTGGTTTCGCATTCGATGGCCGGGCCGGCGTCGAAGATGTCGACGTAGCCCTGATAGCTGAAACCTTCACTCTTGAGCATCGCCAGCGCCGGCTCGGTGTCCGGGTGAACCTGACCGATGACATTGCGTGCGTCCGGAGACAGGAAGCAGGTGTACAGCGGGAATTTCGGCATCAGTTCAGCGATGAAGGCCTTGTTGCCGACACCGGTCAGGTAATCGGCCTGGCTGAATTCCATCTTGAAGAAGTGCCGGCCCAGGCTTTCCCAGAACGGCGAGCGACCGGCTTCATCAGACACACCGCGCATCTCGGCGATGATCTTGTTGCCGAACAGTTCCGGGAACTCGGCGATGAACAGCATCCGCGCCTTGGACAGCATGCGGCCGTTGAGGCCAGTGCGGTAATCGGCGTGCAGAAACAGCGAGCACAGCTCGGAGTTGCCGGTCAGGTCGTTGGCGAGGAACAGCGTCGGGATCTCGCGATAGATGTTCAGCTCTTGCGAAGCGCTGACGGTGAGGCCGACACGGAAGTTGTACCAAGGCTCACGCAGACCGACCGCGCCGGCAATGGCGGAAATCCCCACCACGCGGCCGTCGTCATCTTCGAGCACGAACAGGTAGTCCGCGTCGCCACGGCCGGCTTCGCCGCGAAAGGTCTTCTCGGCCCAGCCGACCCGATGGGTCAGGCGCTCTTCGTTGGCCGGCAATGTGGTCAGGCCGGTGCCGGTGCTGCGGGCCAGGTCGATCAGCGCGGATAAATCGCTGCTGCGTACGGGACGAACAATCATGCTATCTCCTCAAACGGGCCGCCTTCGCCACCCGTGAAACTCGCTAAGGCGTTAAACCGCCACCAGGCGCACGCTGGCACCTTCACCGACGCCCAGGGCTTCGGCCGCTTCCATATCCAGCGTCACCGGTTTGCCCGGCGCGTAGTCCAGCTCAAGCAACACGGCGCGGTAATCCTGCAACTGGGCGTTGGCCACCAGATACTGGCGCCCGGCACCTTTGACCGGCTCGCCGATCTTCACTGGCACCACGCGGCTCTGGGCGATCGAACGGATCCCCGAAACACGCGCATGCAGGGTCGGGCCACCGTCGAAAATGTCGATGTAGTGATCGGTCTCAAAGCCTTCGCGCATCAGGATGTCGAAGGTGATCTGCGCACGCGGGTGCACCTGGCCCATCGCCTCTTGAGCGGAATCCGGCAGCAGCGGCACGTAGATCGGGTAATGCGGCATCAGCTCGGCGAGGAACGTACGGCTTTTCAGCCCGCACAGGCGCTCGGCCTCGGCGTAGTTGAGGTCGAAGAAGTTGCGACCAATGGCGTCCCAGAACGGCGAGTCGCCATTCTCGTCGCTGTAACCGACGATCTCGGTCACCACCGAATCAGCGAAACGCTCCGGGTGGCTGGCGACAAACAGCAGACGGCCACGGGAGTTAAGCTCAGACCAAGGCGAACCCACCAGCTCGCGCTGCACGTAGAAACTGGTCAGCAAGCTGTTGCCGGTCAGGTCGTGGCATTGCGAAAGCACGTGGATCTTGTTGTGGATCTTCAATTCGCGGGAAGCGTGGACGAAGGTCTCGTTGCGAAAGCTGTAGAACGGCTCCGAATAACCCGCCGAGGCAACGATGGCCGAGCAGCCGACCAGTTTGCCGGTGGCGGTGTCTTCAAGGACGAAGAAGTAGCTCTCTTCACCGTTAAAGCTCACTTCGGCGGCGAACGAGGCTTCGCTCGCGGCGATCTTGTCGCTCAGACGTTCCACGTCATCCGGCAAGGAAGTGACACCAATCGGGCTGTCCGCAGCCAGACGCTGTACCTCGCCCAGATCAGCCATTTGCGCGGGGCGCATCACCAGCATGGTGTCACTCCTTTTCTCTTATCAATTCACAGAAGATGAAAATCTCGGGCCACTTCCCAGGGGAAACAGGGGGAAAAGCTGTTTGTGGCGAGGGGATTTATCCCCGTTGGGGTGCGAAGCGCCCCTGAACCCGTCCCCGCACAATTGCGTGCGCGGTGACTGGATTTAGGGCGGCTGCGCCACCCAACGGGGATAAATCCCCTCGCCACAGGGGCTCACTCCCAAATCAATCTGGCCCGAAACAAAAATTGGCTTCGACGCCTGAAATCCTCAGGCGTCGAAAGGTCTATCAAGCTTGCGTCAATTTCGCTGCAGCACGTTCGAAGCGGTCCAGGCCGGCATCGATGTCGGCGTCTTCCACCACCAGGCTCGGGGCGAAACGGATTACGTCCGGGCCGGCTTGCAGAATCATCAGGCCTTCTTTTTCAGCGGCGTTGAAGATGTCCTTGGCCTTGCCTTTCCAGGCATCGCTCAGTACGCAACCGATCAGCAGACCAAGGCCACGCACCTGAGTGAACAGGCCGTACTTCTCGCCGATCTGCTGCAGACGCGTCTTGAACTTGTCGTGCTTGGCATTGACGCCATTCAACACTTCAGGGGTGTTGATCACGTCGATCACCGCTTCCGCGACGGCGCACGCCAGCGGGTTGCCGCCGTAAGTGGTGCCGTGGGTGCCGACGACCAGATGTTTGGCCAGCGCTTCGGTGGTCAGCATCGCCGCGATCGGGAAACCGCCGCCCAGGCTCTTGGCGCTGGTCAGGATGTCCGGGGTCACGCCGTAATGCTGGTAGGCGAACAGCTTGCCGCTGCGGCCCATGCCGGTCTGCACTTCGTCGAACACCAGCAGCGCGTTGTTTGCGTCGCACAGTTCGCGGGCACCTTGCAGGTAAGCCAGTTCGGCCGGCAGTACGCCGCCCTCGCCCTGGATCGGCTCCAGCACGACCGCACAGGTCTTGTCGGAAACCGCAGCTTTCAGCGCAGCCAGGTCGTTATAAGGAACGTGGGTGATGCCGGTGATTTTCGGGCCGAAACCGTCGGAGTACTTCGACTGGCCACCGACGTTAACGGTGAACAGGGTACGGCCGTGGAAGCTGTTCAGCGCGGCGATGATTTCGTACTTCTCGCTGCCGAAACGGTCGAACGCCACGCGACGGGCCAGCTTGAACGCGGCCTCGTTGGCTTCGGCGCCAGAGTTGCAGAAGAACACGCGCTCGGCGAACGTGGCGTCGATCAGCTTGTGCGCCAGACGCAGGGCCGGCTCGTTGGTGAACACGTTGGAGACGTGCCACAGCTTGTTCGCTTGCTCGGTCAAGGCACCGACCAGCGCCGGGTGCGCGTGGCCCAATACGTTGACGGCGATGCCGCCAGCAAAGTCGATCAGCTCGCGGCCGGCCTGATCCCAGACACGGGAACCGGCGCCACGCACCGGAATGAAAGCGGCAGGCGCGTAGTTGGGAACCATAACCTGGTCGAAATCGGCGCGTTGTACCGCAGCGTGCTCAACGGACATCGGAGTCTCCTGATGAGGGCCACCCGCCTGAAACTGGCGAGCGATGGGGGGATTGTAAGGACAGTTTTCAGCCCGGCCTTGCCGCCAAGCGACAACTTCTTATAGCGCAAACCCCGGATTTTCCCGGGTTTACGGCAATGCGACATATAGCGTCGCAAAGGCGCAGTTTAAACCGGCGCTGCCGATTTGCGGCAGGCGGGCAAGGATATCAACTCAAGACCTTCCCACCGGTATAAATATGTACCGCACCGACGGTGCATCGCTCTGATTTGATTGGCGCTTTCAAACGCCAAGGATTGGCCCGATGCATCCGACCGACGAGCAGCACACCGCCACCAGTCACAACGTCGATTCACAGCAGCCCGACGTCCATTACCTGCACCTCAAAGCCAGCATGCCCGACTGGTTGGGCAACGCTTCGGCGGCCAGGCGCAACGCCCTCAAGACCACGCAACCCGCACTGCCCCCCAGGCTGCGAGCGGTATCGGTCGCCCACCATCAGGCGCTGAAGGCGCTCAATGCCGCGCACTGGACCGCCCAAAACGATGTCGACCAACAGCTCGAACATTTCCAGGACGCCAGCACCTTCGCCGAGCCCCTGCTCAAAGCCGCGTTGAAAGAACAGTTCGCTCTGGATCTGGACGTCAGAACCACGTACCTGCACCTGTACATCCCGGCCACCACGCCACTGTTTTCGATCAAGACCGGCGCCCGCACCTGGACGGTGTCGCTACTGGACGCCGCGCTGCATAACTTCGAGGAGAAGGAAACCGAGGACGATGCCTATGAAGCCGAATCCACCTTCATCACCCAACCCTCGGCGACCGGCCATTTCGACACCCTGCCTGCGATCAAGCAAACGCTGAGCATCGCCGCATTCACCCGGCTCTGCCGAACGCTGGATATCGGCGCGCAGTACAAAACCTGGCTGGAAGACCATCTGGGGTTTGGCGATGAAGCGAAAGCCTCGGCGCTGCGCCTCAAGGTCGACAAGAGCCAGCAAGCCGCCCTGAAAGCCGCCCTGCAACTCGCCCGCATGAACGACGATATCAGCGAGGGCTACTTTCGTACGATCACCGCACTGGCCGAAGGCGTACCGCACCTGCGGATCAATGGCCAGTCCCTGCTGTGTAACAGCCTGACGATGATGGAGGCCCCACTCACCGGCATCGCGGTGTTCGCCCCGCCGGCAGATGAACCGCAAAGCGTGGCGCGGGTGGTGGCCTGGGTGCCGGATGACCCTGAACACCCGATCAAGGAATACGCCTCCTCAGCAGAGCTGGAAGTCGAACTGACCCGGCAACTGCGCTCACGCGACTATCAGAAATTCTTCAGTCGGTTCGTCAACCACGAACAGCGTGGCTTTTTCTTCTCCAGCCTGAACGCTCGCCTGAGCCGGGTGACGTGGCACGAACCCGTGCCGGGCAGCCCGCAGCCGGTGTGGCGAGACGAACCATTCGACAAACCGGACCTGCAACTGGCCGCCACGCCAATCAGCGCCGAGCTATGGGAGCACCTCTATCAAGGCAAACTGAACAAGATCCTCAATGACGCCCAAGTCATTGCCGTCGCGACCGCCACAGTCGATTCAAAAGTGCGCTGGGCACTGTGGGATTCGTTCGTCGGTATCGCCTCGACGATTGTGCAGACCGCCGCATTCATCATTGCGCCGTTCGTGCCGGTTCTGGGCGAAATGATGATGGCGTACATGGCCTACCAGTTTCTCGACGAAATGTTCGAAGGCATTGTCGAGTGGACGCAAGGCCAGAACACCGAAGCGCTGACGCACCTGTTCGGCTGCCTTGAGTCGCTGGTTCAACTCGGCGCATTTGTCGCCGGCGGTGTCGTTGCCCTAAGCGAGTTCCGCAACGTGCTGCCCAAAGAAATAGTCGCCTTCATCGACAGTTTCAAACCGGTACAGATGCCCAACGGCAAAACCCTTTATTGGAAACCGGATCTGTCCGCCTACCAGCAAAAAAACCTGCCGACGCCAGGTTCATCCCCTTCGCGACTGGGCCTGCACGAACATCAGGGCAAGCTATTGCTACCCATTGATCAAGGCCACTATGCCGTCAAAGAAACTCCGATTCCCGGCCAATATCGAATTGATCATCCAACCCGACCCGACGCCTATAAGCCGCTGGTGCGCCATAACGGCGACGGTGCGTGGCACACCGAGGTCGAACAGCCGCTGGAGTGGGACGCCCCCACGGCGTTGCGGCGGATTGGCCACTCGGTCGAGTCCTTCTCACCCGTTCAACGTGAACGAATCCTTCAGATCAGCGGCTTCGACCACAACGCTCTTCGTCAGATGCATGTCGACCAGGAGCCGTTACCGCCGTTGCTGGCGGACAGTATTGCGCGCTTCAAGATCGACCAGGATCTGCAACTGTTAATCGAGCAAATGGGCAGCGAGTTGCCCGAACAGCAACGCAGTGCCGACCCGCTGACGCAACTGCAACTGCTCAATGATTACGGACGCTGGCCTGGCAACAAACGCCTGCGCCTGATGGACCAACAACAGGCTGTCACCTGGCAGTCTTCAGCAGACGAAACGCTTCCCCTCACCGATATTCGCTCGGACGGACTGGTGGACGGCGATGTCCTGAAGACACTGCTGCAAACCCTGGACGAACAGGACGCCAAAGCGCTGCTGGGCGAAGACTTCGCCGGTCCGGATCTGACACTGGAGGTCCGCACCCGCCATTTGCGCAAGCAACTGCTGCACCATGCCAAAACGCAACGCGGGACACTGTTCGAAGCACGCTACCAGGCTCTCGAAACGCCCGACGATCCGCTGATCAGCCGCCTTACGCAGCATGAACCAACGCTCCCCCGGCGCATCACGGAGGAACTGCTCAACAACGCCACCGGCGATGAGCTATTGCTGATCAGTGAAGGGCAGTTACCCCAGCGCCAGCAAAACCTTATCCAGATTGCCAGCGAAGAGGTACGCGTCGCGCGCGCATATGAAGGACTGGAGATGGGCTCGGTGAGTAATCCGGATACCGACACTTTGGTACTGCACAGCCTCAGGCAAGTGCCTGGCTGGAGCGGTGATGTGCGCCTGGAAATTCGCGACGGCGCCTATGAGGGCAAGGTGCTCGACAGCACCGGGCGAGTGGATGCGCCGGTGCAAAAAATTCTGGTCAGACAAACCGATGACCTCTATCAGCCGTTCGACGACCGCGGCCAGGAACTGCATTCGGCCACCGATATTTATTCCAGCATTCTGTACGCCCTGCCGGATACCGAACGTCAGGCCCTGAACATTCAGATTGGCCAGCCGCAACGACTGAAAAGTGCGATCCGCGCCCAACCACTGGCTCGGGAGGATCTGCGCGTAGCGATATCACTGCCCCCGGCTCCGCAACCGCAACTGGATACTCTGCGCCTGGTCGGGCGTGGCGGTCGCCAGCCAACATTCGGTCTGCCTGACGCCTACGTGCATCCGGGCGCAATCATAGAGCCCCAGCCACTGGATCCTGTTCAGGTGATCTATCGCGGCTACACCACTCAGGAGGCCGAAGACTTTGCGACCCGATTCAATCAGGACCCGCTAGCAATCAGAAACGAACTGACCCGTCTGAGGGGTGAACTCAGTCAACTTCAGGATGACCTGCGGCTGTGGGAAACCCGGATCCCCGTGAACAATCCCGACACCGGCCTTCCATTGACGGTGATTGAACTGCGGGCTGCAAGGCAAAGCCGAGCGCGACTCAGGGTCGACATTGAACGCTGCTGGCGCAGGGAGCTACGCAACTCTACCGGTTACACGCTGCAGATCAGGGAGCCGATCATTGGCGACCTGCCTGTGTTGAATGCAGACTTCAGTCATGTCACCTTGCTAAGCATCAATGGCAGCGCCCGCACCGGCGCCGTCGATGGGTTTTTGCAGCAATTCCCGCAACTGTTTTACCTCGACATGCAAAACCTGAATGTGCCGAATCTGCCGCCCGCCATTCGCTCGATGCCACGATTGCGAAATCTGATCCTGCGCAACTGCGGCATTGTTCTGCCCGCCGACAGCCGAGCGCTATTTTCACCCTTGTCCGAACTCCTTATCCTGGACCTGCAAGGCAACCGATTAGGCGCTGCGCCCGAGGTACACACGATACCTTCGTTGCGCTACATCAATCTCGAAAACACGGGAATCACGAAGCTGCCAGACGGTCTGCTGGATCATCCACGGCTGAGCAATGGCAGATTCGACGGCAATCAGATCACTGACATTCCCACGGCTTTTTTCGACTTGCCCCCGGCGCTGAGCGATGGCTTCAGTTTTGCCAACAACCCACTGTCTCCAATCAGTCGGGAGCGGGTGAAAGCGTACTACCAGCAAACCGGAAAACACTTCGGCATCTTGCCGGAGCGAGCCGATATGAATCGGGCCATGAACCTCTTTCCTGCCCTCGACACCGAGCAGGCCGCCGAGTTGCTCTATCAACTGCCCGGCACACTGGTTGACGGTCGCGTCCACCTCGCCGGATGGGAAGCCGAAGCCCACCGAATGCAAAACGACCTGGCGCAATGGACCAATAACGTTCCTGACCACCACCCCGAAACCGGCCAGGCGCTGACTATCAGTGAGCGGGTGAACGAACGTCTCGCCCGGCAGCGATTCAGTATCAAACTCGAACAGTTCTGGCACGAAAGAAGCCCTGTATCCCCCAACTCTCGCAGTAGCCGTCTGGTAGCGAGCGTCGAGTTTATCGGAGACATGCCAGTACTCGACGCTGACTTCAGCCACGTTGCTGAACTGACGCTCGATGGCAACAAAAACGTTTCGACCGTACTGCCCTTCCTGCAACGTTTCCAGAATCTGACCGACCTGGAGCTGAGTTTTTTTGACCTTGAACCGGCCACCTTGGAATCCATCAATGCCCGACAACTGGTCACACTGCGGCTCAAGAACTGCGGGGTCGTGATCACCCCGGAAAATCAAGCAGCACTCTGCGCCATGAGCCAACTGGAGATACTCGAGTTGCGCGGCAACCCGCTCGGATCCTTCTTTGATCTGAATCTGCTGCCCTCGCTCAAGCACCTCGACCTGTCAGACACCGGACTCTCCGAGCTTCCAGCCGGAATCACCGACAATCACAACCTGGCAACCGCATTGTTCAGTGAAAACAATATTGTCGAATTGCCCGATGCCTTATTCGATCTGCCGGCCGAGCGCAGTGACGGAATTGATCTGGCCGAGAATCCGAGGCTCTCCTCGAACGCTCGCAACCAGATAAAAAACTATTACCGCAAAACCGGGCATGATTTCGACGTGCTGGCAGATCCAACAGATATCGCCTTGGCGAAGCGGCTGTTCCCGACGCTGGATACCGTCGAAGCCAGTGAAGTGATCTATGACCTGCCCGGCACCCTGGCGGACAGTCGGATTCAGCTCAATGTCTGGCAAATGGAGCTGAGCGGGCTGGAGCAGGATCTGCGCACATGGGCCGTTGAGGTACCACATCAGGATCCTGTGACGGGGGCGGCGATCGATGCTGTCGAAATGTTCAACAACTACACGGCCAGATCGGAGTTTGCCCAGCGGCTGCAGGATTTCTGGCAAAGTCGTTCGACCACCTCCAGCATGCGCGACGATCACTTTATCGCGAACCTGGCCTTCACGGGGGACATGCCACGGCTGAACGTAGATTTCAGCCATGTGTCGAGTCTGAACCTGATGGGCACTGCGTCGGTGAATGACATCGCCTCGTTCGTGGAACTGTTTCCCAACCTGCACGTCCTTGAGATGCGCAACTTCGAATTGGGACAAATACCAGCCAACCTCGGACACCTGTCGCAGCTCAAGGAGCTGATGCTGACCCACTGCAACATTACCCTCACGGCCGAGGGGCAGACCCTTCTGCAATCGCTGAACGAACTTGAACTCCTGAACCTGAGCCATAACACACTGGTGCAGATTCCAGATCTGGCGGCGCTGCCCATGCTGAACGATGTTCGCCTGACCAACACCGGCATTGGCAACGTACCCAATGGTTTGAGCTCTCATCCGAACCTGCGCAATGCACTGCTCAACGACAACGCGATCACGGATCTGCCCGAATCGTTTTTCGCGGTGGACATTGATCTGGCTGACGGCATAGATCTGGCAAACAATCCTTTGTCCCCGCCCACGCGTGAGCGTATCAAGTCCCACTACGCTGCCATCGGCTATGACTTCGGTGTACTCCCCGACCTGGCCGACATCGCCAAGGCACAAGCACTGTTTCCCGATCTGGACATCGAAGATGTCACGCACGTGATCTATGAATTGCCTGGAACGCTGGCAGACGGCAGCGCCCAACTGGCGCACTGGGAGGCTGAACTCACGCAGATGGTCAGTGACCTTACCGAATGGTCCGATCGCGCACCTGCGGGTCTGGCGGGTTTGAACATGACCGCCGCTGACAGAGCGACACAGCGGTTCGAGCGCCGAGCGTTCAGCGTACAACTGGAACATTTCTGGCGCAGCAGACAAAACAGCAAAACAGAGCTCAGGCTCAACGCTTTCGACGCCCACCTCAGGGTGATCGGTGATCTGCCAGCGCTGAGTGCTGATTTCGGTCACGTCACCCAAATGACCTTGCAGGGCAGCGAAAAGCTGACGGGGGTTGAGGGTTTCCTGAATTGCTTTACCGGGCTGGAGGCACTGGAAATGCGCCGCTTTGCCTTGGATCAATTCCCCCTGGCCGTGTCCCGCATGCCCCAACTCAAAACCCTGGTACTGAGCAGCTGCGGCATTGCTTTTGATGAATCGGGGCAAGCGGCCTTGTCCTCGTTATCCCGACTGACAATGCTGGATATGTACAACAACCCGCTGGGCAGCGCCCCAGACGTTTCGGCGCTGAGAGCACTGACGTTCATCGATCTATCCCGAACCGGGATCGACCATCTACCGCCCAGCCTGCTCGAACTGCCGGTTCTGGAAACGGCGATACTCCATGAAAACCGCATCAGCGAGTTGCCAGAGGCACTTTTTCAACTGCCCGCCGACGCCAGCAATGGCTTTGACTTGAATCGCAACCCGCTGTTGCCAGCCACGCGCGAACGGATAAAAACCCATCATCAAGCGCTGGGCATTGATTTTGGCGTTTCCGTACCTCAGGAAGATAGTTTGCTGGCCCGTGCGTTGTATCCGCATCTGACCGACGCGCGCCTCGACGAAATCGTCTACGGCCTGCCCGGTACTTTGGCCGATGGGCATCTGGAGCTGATCCGCAGACAAACAGAGATCACCACACTGATCAATGATCTTGAGGCGTGGACGAATGAAATTCCCCTCGCCCCCGGCACCAACACACCCTTGACGGGCGATAGCCTGATCGAGGAACAAGATTGCAGAATGCGATTCAAGGAAAGTCTCGAACAATGCTGGCGCCGGATAGTGAGGGAAGGCCGATCCGAGTTCGACTTTACGTTCCATCTGCCAATTACAGGCGAACTACCAACGCTGTCGGCGGATTTTTGGCATATACGCACGCTGATCCTGGCGGGTAACAGATTCAAGCTCCCTCGCGTCGGTCGATTCCTGGAGCGCTTCCCCCATCTGCGTTCGCTTACCATAGAGAGCTATCATCTGGGCGACATTCCTGGCGCCATTCCAGCCATGGAAAGTTTGACGGAACTCAGTCTGGCCAATTGTCAGATCACCCTCACTCAGGAAAGCGCGAATGCGTTGCGTGGCATGAGTAACCTCACGCGACTCGCCTTGGCGGATAACGCGCTGGGCCGAACCCCCGACCTCAGTCAGATGACGTCACTGGCCAGACTGAACTTGAACAACACAGGACTTACGGAAATTCCGCCGGGCTTGTTCAATCGCCCGGACCTTGTGTATGCCGACCTGGCCAACAACGCCATTGTCGAATTGCCCATCGAGATAATCGAGGCCGACACCACCGAATTCATCTTCAGCGGCAATCTGCTCTCCCCGAGTAGCCAGCAAGCACTGAGTGTTTATGCCAGCAGAAGGGCTGTCAGACTGCAGATCCCACAAAGAATTGGTCGCCATTTCGAAGAGTTCGAAGACGACTCGTTTTCCAGTGGCGCTGAAGCCAGGTCTTACATCGACTCTTCGCAGAGTTCAGGTGACCTGGTCGTCGACTAGCGTCTAGCCGCGCTCGGGCGGCACCGATGACAATTCAAACGGACTGCTGCTGCGCCGCTGGTTGCGATCTTCCCGCGGTGTGGCGCCGAAGAAGTTGCGGTAGGCACTGGAGAAATGCGGCCCCGAGGAGAAGCCGCACGACAGACCGATCTGGATGATCGACTTGCTGGTTTGCATCAACATCTGCCGGGCCTTGTTCAGGCGCAGTTCCAGGTAGTACTGGCTCGGCACGCGGTTGAGGTACTGCTTGAAGATCCGCTCCAACTGCCGACGGGATACGCACACATGCTGGGCAATCTCGTCGGTGGTCAGCGGCTCTTCGATGTTGGCTTCCATCAGCAACACGGCTTGCGTGAGCTTCGGATGACTGGAGCCGAGACGGTTCTGCAACGGAATACGCTGACGCTCGCCGCCCTCGCGGATGCGCTCGACCACCAGCTCTTCCGACACCGCACCGGCCAGCTCAGCACCGTGATCACGGGCCAGCACTGCCAGCAACAAATCGAGCACCGACATGCCGCCGCACGCGGTCAGGCGATCGCGATCCCAATCGAACAGATGACTGGTGGCGATGACTTTAGGGAAGCGTTCGGCGAAATCGTCCTGCCAGCGCCAGTGCACGGCGGCGCGATAACCATCGAGCAACCCCAGTTGCGCCAACGGATACACACCGGCCGACAGACCGCCGATCACACAACCGGCACGCACCAGTTGCTTGAGCGCGCTGCTCAGTGGCGAGGCCAGCGAAGTTGGCGGCTCATCGGCAAGCAGGAACAGTTTCTGGAAGTTCTCGAGCTTGCCGGCCCACGGTTCGCCGGGTAATTGCCAGGCGCCTTCGACGGGCGGCTCGGCCTGCAAGAACGACAGTTCGTAAACCACGTCCGGGTGCACCCGCTGCGCAACACGCAAGGCCTCCTCCGCCAGCGCCAGCGTCAACGCTTTAGTGCTGGGCCAAATCAGGAAACCAATTCGATGGGCAGTCATGGGCGGGCAATCCGAAACGAGGAACGGTGATGAAGGCAAGGGCCAATGCTAGCCCGAAAATGAACACAAATCTTGAGTCTGACGGAGATCACCTGTAGGAGCTGTCGAGTGAAACGAGGCTGCGATCTTTTGATTTTGGTTTTTGAAGATCAAAAGATCGCAGCCTGCGGCAGCTCCTACAGGGGAACCCGGTCGGCGAAGCATGCACTATTCCGGTGCATACCGGCAGCCCTGATTACTTGAGGCTACCCGAGAGGAACTGTTGCAGGCGCTCCGACTGCGGATTAACCAGCACTTCGCGCGGGTTGCCGCTTTCTTCAACAACACCTTTGTGCAGAAACACCAACTGGTTCGACACTTCACGGGCAAAGCCCATTTCGTGCGTCACCACAACCATGGTGCGGCCTTCCTGAGCCAGTGCCTGCATCACCTTGAGCACGTCGCCCACCAGTTCCGGGTCAAGCGCCGAAGTCGGTTCGTCGAACAGCATCACTTCCGGCTCCATCGCCAGCGCACGGGCAATCGCCACACGCTGCTGCTCGCCACCGGACATGTGCCCCGGGAACGCATCCTTACGATGAGCCACGCCAACCTTGTTCAGGTAGTGCTCGGCTTTCTCGCGGGCTTCAGCCTTGGACACGCCCAGTACGTGGACCGGCGCTTCCATGATGTTTTCAATCGCGGTCATGTGCGACCAAAGGTTGAAATGCTGGAACACCATCGACAGACGCGAACGCATGCGCTGCAGCTGTTTCGGATCAGCGGCTTTCAGCGCGCCGTCCTTGTTGGCCACCAGTTTCAGCTCTTCGTTATTGAGCAGAATCTTGCCCGCGTGCGGCTGCTCAAGCAGGTTGATGCAACGCAGGAAAGTACTTTTGCCGGAGCCACTGGAGCCGATGATGCTGATCACATCGCCGGCTGCCGCTTTCAGGGAAACACCCTTGAGCACTTCGTGACTGCCATAGCGTTTATGCAGGTCTTGGACTTCAAGTTTGTACATGCGGTCGGTTCTCACAAAAACAGTCAGTCAGTCGTTGAGCAAGCGCCCGTGACGCAGCGCTTCGCGCCCCGCCACCTTGGCCAGCCAGAAACCGGGTTGGGCATAGCGCAGCCGTTCAATGGCAAACAGCACCCCGGACGTACCAGCACATACCGTGCTGACCCGATCGGACACAGGGTCGATCACTTCAAAAATCTCGTCACCGGCCTCGACCCACTCGCCGGGTTTACGCAGAAAACTCACCACGCCAGGGTGCGGCGCAAGCAGCAATTCGGTGCCTTCGAACGGCATGCCTTCGCACGGCTCGTTGGCAGGATCGGGCCACTCGCCGGTAATCAAACCTTGCTCGGAGAGGAACGCCAGAATGCCTTCAGCATACGCCTCGGCCTCGGCACGGCCAGTGTCAGCCTGACCGCCCAGCTCGATGGTCGTCGCCAGGCACGCCAGCGGAATCTGCGCATCCGGGAACTGCCGCGACAGACGCAGCCACGGCAGTGAGCACGCTTCATCAAAAGAGCTGCCGCCGGAATCTTCGGCCAGCAAGCCGACCTTCACATTCAGGTGCGCGGCCAGCGAACGCCACTGCGGCCAGTGCTGCGGCAGCGCATACAGGTGCAGCGCGGCTTCGGCGTCGCAGTGCAAGTCGAGCACCACGTCGGCGGTGCAGGCATGACTGAGCAAAACGCGCTGCATGCCCTGCAACTGGCTGCTCGCTGGCGGCAATGCGGCCAAGTGATCAGCCATCGCCTGACGGATCAGACGAATGTTGGCGTGCGGATCATCACCGAGGCTGTCGGCCAACACTGCCGCTACCGGCGCGCTCAGCTCAACGAAATCACGGTTGAAATTCTTGCCGCTGCCCGCCTCGAAACGGCCCTGAAAATTACCTTGCAGCAATTGCCCAAGACCCAACGGATTGGCCACCGGCACCAGCTCGATCACACCGTTGAGCAGGCCTTTGGCTTCGAGTTCGCCGAGGCGTTTTTTCAGCTCCCAGGCGGTACGCATGCCCGGCAATTCGTCAGCGTGCAGGCTGGCCTGAATGTAGGCCTTGCGCTCACCGCTACCGAAACGGAAGACCGAAATCTTGCGCTCGCTGCCTAAGTGGCTCCACGGCAAAACGTGGTCGATGCGTTCCATATCAGTGCTTCCGCGGAGCGAGGTAGCTCAACCAGCGACGCTCGGCCAGCTTGAACAGCTTGACCAGAATGAAGGTCAGGCACAGATAGAACACGCCAGCGGTGATGTACGCCTCGAACGGCAGGTAGTACTGCGCGTTGACGGTACGGGCCGCGCCGGTGATGTCGATCAAGGTCACGATGGACGCCAGACTGGTGGTTTGCAGCATCATGATCACTTCGTTGCTGTACTGCGGCAGCGCCCGGCGCAGGGCCGACGGCAGCAAGATGCGCTTGTACAGTTTGAAGCGCGACATGCCCATGGCCTTGGCCGCTTCGATCTCACCGTTCGGCGTGGCCTTGAGGCTGCCGGCGATGATTTCCGCGGTGTAGGCGCTGGTGTTGACCGCGAAGGCCAGGCACGCACAGAACGTGGCGCTGGACAGCCACGGCCAGAGGAAGCTTTCACGTACGGCTTCGAACTGCGCCAGACCGTAGTAGATCAAAAACAGCTGAACCAGCATCGGCGTGCCGCGAATCACGTAGGTGTACAACCACGCGGCGCCGTTTACGATCGGGTTCTTCGAGACGCGCATCAGGCCCAGCGGCAGTGCCGCCAGCAGACCGAAAAACAGCGACAGCGCGAGCAATTTGAGGGTAGTCACCAGGCCGCCGAGGTACAGCGGCAGAGCCTCCCAAATGACGTTGTAGTCGAAGATCATAGATCAGCCGCCCTTACGCCTACCGAGTAGCGCTTCTCAAGTTGACGCAGGATCAGCAACGAAACGCTGGTGATCACCAGGTACATCGCCGCCACTGCGAGGAAGAAGGTAAAAGGCTCGCGAGTGGCGTCTGCCGCCTGCTTGGCCTTGAACATCATGTCTTGCAGACCGACCACGGAAATCAGCGCAGTGGCCTTGGTCAGTACCAGCCAGTTGTTGGTGAAGCCGGGAATCGCCAGACGAATCATCTGCGGCACCATCACCCGGAAGAACACCTGAAAACTGCTCATGCCGTACGCCATGCCCGCTTCGGCCTGACCTTTCGGAATGGCCATGAACGCACCCCGGAAGGTTTCCGACAGGTACGCACCGAAGATGAAACCCAGGGTGCCGATACCGGCGGCCAACGGGTTCAGGTCGATGTAGTCGTCATAGCCGAGCATCGGTGCAACGCGGTTGAGCAAGTCCTGACCGCCGTAGAAGATCAGCAGGATCAGCACCAGATCGGGAATCCCGCGGATCACCGTGGAATACAGATCGCCCAGCCATGCCAGCCAGCGCACCGGCGACAGGCGCAGCGCGACACCGATCAGCCCCAGAACGATGGCCAGAGCCATGGACGACAAGGCGAGCTGAAGCGTCAGCCATGCGCCATCGAGGATGACAGCCCCGTAGCCTTTCAACATGATTCAGGTCCTCGAAAGTTGGGATGAAAAAATGGCGCAAACCGCAGAGATTCTGTTGCTTGCGCCATTTCGGACTTGTCGCAGAGACGTCTTACTTGCCGTAGATATCGAAGGCGAAGTACTTGTCCTGGATAGCTTTGTATTTGCCGTTTTCGCGAATGGCCGCGATGGCGGTGCTGATCTTGTCTTTCAGGGCGTCGCCCTTGCGCACTGCGATGCCTACGCCGTCGCCGAAGTATTTGACGTCGGTGAATGCCGGGCCAACGAAGGCAAAGCCTTTGCCAGCGTCGGTTTTCAGGAAACCGTCATCCAACAGCGTAGCGTCAGCCACGGTGCCGTCGAGGCGACCGGCAGCCACGTCGAGGTAGATTTCGTTCTGCGAACCGTATGGCTTGATCTCGGCACCCAGCGGGGCCAGGACTTCGCGGGCGAAACGCTCGTGGATCGAACCACGTTGCACGCCGATGTTCTTGCCCTTCAGCTCAGCCAGACCTTCGCTGACCTGAGTGCCGGCCTTCATGACCAGACGAGCCGGGGTGTTGTAGTACTTGTTGGTGAAGTCCACGGACTTCTTGCGATCTTCAGTGATCGACATGGACGACAGGATCGCGTCGATCTTGCGCACTTTCAGTGCCGGGATCAGACCGTCGAACTCTTGCTCGACCCACACACACTTGACCTGCATCTGCTCGCACAGCGCGTTGCCGATGTCGTAGTCGAAACCAACGATGCTGCCATCCGGCGCTTTCGATGCGAACGGAGGGTAAGCCGCTTCGATACCGATCTTCAGAGGTTTTTCATCAGCGAAGGAATTCAGCGACAGCACGGACAGTGCCAGGGCGCCAAGCAGCACAAGTTTCTTCATCTTGGGACTCCATCGGTAAAGGGCAAAAACGGCAGAGTGAGCAACAGCCCAATATGCGAATGGTGAATCGGAAATCGGTTGCTGCATCGGTGGGAAATTTCCTATTGAAACCGTCGGAGGTTTCAACGTAAGCAACGATGAGCGAGTGATCGGCATTCTAACGACAGGCCCGAAGCCGATATTTCTTCAATGCGACAACTAATTACAGATGCACAGAGAAAGCGACTTGAGCACATTGACAGCCCTGCAAATTCATGCGGGAGCGAAAGATTGTGAACCGATCTATGCTGCAAATTGCGGGCCTATTATTCGCAAACCCTTCTAATCCGGCAAGCGCAGCGTTGTGTCTTATTTTTCACGAGGTGTTTAAAGGCGCTAAAACGGGGCGATGCGTTTCCCTTTGCCCCGGTTTGGCGCGGGCGGTTACACATTCGGTTACGTGGAAGGCAGGAGGTAACAGCGGGAAATGCCCTACGGCTGAAATCGATAATTATTGGTTGGGTGAGTCCGCGTTCCGACAGCGGACTACCTCGGCGTCCGACAAATTGCCTTCGCGAGCAGGCTCGCTCCCACAGGGATCTGCATTTTGCCTGAAGGTACTCGGTCAAACTGTGGGAGCGAGCCTGCTCGCGAAGGGGCCGGCCCGATCGACACAAATCCACCAGACACAAAAAAGCCCCGCCCGGCAAAACCGGACAGGGCTCCTATGCTTCTAACGCTTAAGCAACATTCATCGTCTTGTGCGTATCAATCAAATGCTGCACCACACCCGGATCCGCCAGGGTCGAAATATCCCCCAACCCATCATATTCAGCGGTCGCGATCTTGCGCAGAATCCGGCGCATGATCTTGCCCGAACGGGTCTTCGGCAGCCCCGGCGCCCACTGGATCACGTCCGGCGAAGCAATCGGCCCGATCTCTTTACGCACCCAGTTTTTCAACTCAAGACGCAACTGCTCGCTCGGTTCCTCGCCATTCTTCAACGTGACATAGACATAAATGCCCTGCCCCTTGATGTCGTGCGGCACACCGACCACCGCCGCTTCGGCGACTTTCGGGTGAGCAACCATCGCGCTTTCGATCTCGGCCGTGCCCATGCGGTGGCCAGACACGTTAAGCACGTCATCCACACGCCCGGTGATCCAGTAGTAGCCATCGGCGTCACGCCGCGCGCCGTCACCGGTGAAATACATGCCACGGAACGTCTTGAAGTAGGTGTCGACGAAACGGTCATGGTCGCCATACAGCGTGCGCGCCTGACCCGGCCACGAATCGAGAATCACCAGATTGCCTTCAGCCTCGCCCTCAATAATGTTACCGAGGTTGTCGACCAGCGCCGGCACCACACCGAAGAACGGCCGTGCCGCCGAACCCGGTTTCAGCGCATGGGCGCCCGGCAACGGACTCATCATGTTGCCGCCCGTCTCGGTCTGCCACCAGGTATCAACGATCGGGCAACGCGACTTGCCGACATTCTTGTAGTACCAGTCCCAGGCTTCCGGGTTGATAGGCTCACCGACCGAACCAAGCAAGCGCAAGCTGCTGCCATCAGCGCCTTCAACAGCCGCCTGCCCCGACGCCATCATCGCGCGGATCGCGGTCGGCGCGGTGTAGAGGATGTTGACCTTGTGCTTGTCGACGATCTTCGCCACCCGGGTGATGTCCGGATAGTTCGGCACGCCTTCGAACAGCAGCGTGGTCGCGCCATTGGCCAGCGGGCCATAGACGATGTAACTGTGGCCGGTGACCCAGCCGACGTCGGCGGTGCACCAGTAGACTTCGCCCGGGCGGTAATCGAAAACGCGCTCGTGAGTCATCGCCGCATACAGCAGATACCCGCCAGTGGTGTGTTGCACACCCTTCGGCTTGCCGGTCGAGCCGGAGGTATAAAGGATGAACAGCGCTTCTTCAGCGCCCATCTCTTTCGGCGCGCAGACAGTGCCCGCCACTTTCATCAGGTCTTCGTACCAGATGTCGCGATGCTGGTTCCACTTGATGTCACCACCGGTGCGCTTGCACACGATGACTTTCTGGATGCTGCTGGTTTCCGGGTTGGTCAGCGCGTCGTCGACGTTGGCCTTGAGCGGAATCTTCTTGCCAGCACGAATGCCTTCGTCAGCGGTAATCACCACTTTCGATTTGCAGTCGATGATGCGACCGGCCAGGGCTTCCGGCGAGAAACCACCGAACACCACCGAGTGAATCGCGCCGATCCGGGTGCAGGCCAGCATGGCGACCACGGCTTCGGGAATCATCGGCATATAGATAGTCACCACGTCACCGCGGTGTACGTCCTGACCACGCAGGGCGTTGGCGAGTTTGCACACTTGCTCGTGCAGTTCGCGGTAGGTGATGTTGCGGCTCTCGGCAGGATCGTCACCTTCCCAGATGATCGCGACTTGATCGCCGCGCTCGGCCAGATGACGGTCAAGGCAGTTGTAGGAAACGTTCAAGGTGCCGTCGGCGAACCACTTGATGTCGACATGGTGATCGTCGAAAGAAGTCTGCTTCACCGTGGTGAAAGGCTTGATCCAGTCAAGACGCTTGGCTTGCTCGCGCCAGAAGCCGTCAGGGTTGACGACCGACTGCTGGTACATGGCTTTGTAGGTCGCCTCATCAGTCAGCGTATTAGCCAGAACCTCGGGACGAACGGGATACAGAGAAGCCGCACTCATCTTTCCTACCTCGGTGTAATAGTTGTTTTTGTATGACCCCGTTGTAGCCGGAGCGGCCCCATAGAACCATTCGACGATGGTAGTAACAAGCCCCTACAAGTCGTGGCGTTACCGGACCAAAACCCTCAACCCCACGCCCCACGGCCCTTGTAGGAGCTGCCGAAGGCTGCGATCTTTTGATCTTCCGGCGATTGTTACCAAATCTGCCAAAGGTGTTTATCAAAACCCGCTCTGTTTACCCCCGCCCCACCTCCCTAAAATTCACCTCGCCGACAAGGCAAAGCGATTAACAACGTTACAGCCCCCACGAAGGCCGTTAATCCCGCTCTCCAAGTAATGAAACAAAGCACTGAAGTTCCACACGCAACCCCAAAAAGGTTGCGTGCCCCCACTCGACCTCAAAAAGGTAAATTTGAAATGAAAGCTTTATTGGTTCTGGCCCTCAGCAGTCTGTGCGCAACCGCCATGGCAAACGAGGGCCCGACTGATGTCGCACAGCAACAACCGGCTATTGAGGAGTACACCTACTCCACCCACCTGGACATCGCCAAAGTTGTTTCCATGAGCGAAGTGCCAAACGTCTGCGAAGTGGTTCCGATGAAAATGGAATACGACGACTCCACAGGCCAGCGTCACATCCTGCGTTACAGCGTCATGGGCAACGGTTGCACCAATTGATGAGCTCAGACTGCACCGAATTGGATCTCTCAGCGCATCAATGAGGGTCGATTCCAGCCCGACTTCGGTCGGGCTCAGTTGTGTCTGGAGCCGTCAAAAATGCTTGCAAAACACTAGATGTAGTGAAAAACGCGATTTTTTGTTTATTTTTTGAGCAAATCCACAAATACGAAATTTCTTCGAAAAAAAATCTTTCCCCGGCAAAGCCCTGTAAACCAACGCTCTCACTGAAAAACCACCCTCCCCGACCGCTCCATGCGCGGATTCGCCTCAGCACGGCCCGTTTTTTTTCCCTATAATGCCGCCCTAATCGGGACAGCAATATTCCCTTACAGGGATGAACAGCCAATCTGAAGCCCCGCAGCAGCGTTCAACGCGAGCTGCGCCCGTCAGAGGCTCTCGGAACCCCGTACAAAATTCTGTTTTATTGCCTGCCTTAGCTGCTGCAAAAAACGATTCCTTAAGATCCAACGCGGTCTGTACGACCGTGTGAAAAACCAACCAATCAGGTTTCACACGGGGCGACAGGCCCTCACGCAGGAGACGACACGTCATGCTGAGCTGGGACGAATTCGACAAAGAAGACAGTGAAGTAGCAGCAGTGAAAGGCGCCAACGCCGGCCACGCTACTGAAGCCAACATGGACCGCCTCGACAACGCTGGCGGCGCCGCAGCGCTGGAAGCCCGCGCCGTCACCGCCGCTGACTCGGCAGCCGTGGCCCGCGCCAAGGCTGCACTGAACTCCCTCGACGTCGCCGAAGGCCTCGCCGAACTCGAAGGCGCCTCCGCCCGTGTCGCCGTTGACGAAAAGCGCATGATCAACTGCCGCGCCGACCTCAACCAACTCGTGCCATTCAAGTACGACTGGGCCTGGCAGAAGTACCTGGACGGTTGCGCAAACCACTGGATGCCGCAAGAAGTCAACATGACCGCCGACATCGCCCTCTGGAAAGACCCGGAAGGCCTGACCGACGACGAGCGCCGCATCGTGATGCGCAACCTCGGCTTCTTCTCCACCGCCGACTCCCTGGTTGCCAACAACCTGGTACTGGCCGTGTACCGCCTGATCACCAACCCGGAATGCCGCCAGTACATCCTGCGCCAGGCGTTCGAAGAGGCGATCCACACCCACGCCTACCAGTACTGCATCGAATCGCTGGCCATGGATGAAGGCGAGATCTTCAACATGTACCACGAGATCCCATCGGTCGCGAAAAAAGCCACCTGGGGCCTGAAATACACCCGTTCGATCTCCGATCCGAAGTTCGAAACCGGCACCGTCGAAACCGACAAAGAGTTGCTGCGCAACCTGATCGCCTACTACTGCGTTCTGGAAGGCATCTTCTTCTACTGCGGCTTCACCCAAATCCTCTCCATGGGCCGCCGCAACAAAATGACCGGCGTCGCCGAGCAGTTCCAGTACATCCTGCGCGACGAATCCATGCACCTGAACTTCGGCATCGACGTGATCAACCAGATCAAAATCGAAAACCCACACCTGTGGGATGCCGAAATGAAAGAAGAAGCGACCCAGATGATCCTGCAGGGTACGCAGCTGGAGATCGAATACGCCCGCGACACCATGCCTCGCGGCGTACTGGGCATGAACGCGGCGATGATGGAGGACTACCTGAAGTTCATCGCTAACCGTCGTTTGTCGCAGATCGGCCTTAAAGAGGAATATCCAGGGACGACTAACCCGTTCCCTTGGATGAGCGAGATCATGGACTTGAAGAAAGAGAAGAATTTCTTTGAGACGAGAGTTATTGAGTATCAGACTGGTGGGGCGTTGAGCTGGGATTGATGATGGCGTTGAGCCATGCTATAACAGCAAAAGCCTAAAGGATGCTTAGCTGAATAAATTAAAGCCCCGCAAGTGCGGGGCTTTTTTATAGGAAATTAAAATGCATACGCCAATACTGCTGGATTATCACGCTATTCATGGCACCTCGAAAATCAGAAGCTTCTACATCGATGAAAATTTATATATCTCGTTAGAAGACGTTGTTTTAACTCTAGCAAAAACAAATACAGCTATAAACGAACAAGGAAAAACTGGTCTAGGACAGTTAGTAAAAGCTCAACGCGATGTACTGGACAGTGACGAATACAAACACTTCCCAGTCATCGACGATTTATCTGCGCAACCGAGAACAGAGGTTTTTATCACAGAACCCGGTTTATACCGAATAATCTCTCGCGACAGCACTCCAGCCAGTAAATCATTCCAAAGATGGATATTCCACGAAGTAATACCGGCAGTAAGGAAGTACGGAACATACCCCGCACCAGTTAAACAAGGTGGCTCCGAGATAATGTCTCTAGCCCAAACCCTCGCACAGCATACCAATCTACTTATAAAAGAAATAGAAGAGCGAGAAAAACTCGCCAACGAAACCCGCTTACGCTTTGAAGAAACCGAGCGACAACTCGAAGAAATAAATCAGAAAATCGAGACGATTTCGCTTCCAAGTGATAACTCCGACCTTATAGATGTGCAAAACTACTGTTCGGACAGGTCTATAATTATTGACCTGCAACATCTGAGAGCCATGTGCGCAAAACTGTGCTTGGAACAGGGCATCACTTATAACAAGAAGAACAACCCCGAATCCCACATGGACTATCTGTACCCACCATTACTAATAAATGAAGCCATAAAACTTATTCGGAGCTGATGATGAGCGAGCTAATGCAGTCAGAACTACCGCTAGAATTACCCTCGGCTTCTTTCGCGGAGATCGACGGGATACAAATGGGCGTTTTGAACGACACTACCCCTTATCTCACAGAAAGAGGCTTAGCTAGGCTCTGCGGAGTAAATCCTAAAACCATCAGTGATTTAGCTAACAATTGGCACGATGAAGTATTCAAGCCCAGAGGAAAAAGAATTAAACAGCTATTGATTCAGCAAAATTTCACAGCTGAACGAATAGTTATTAAAACAGAGCAAAACGGCCAAAAAATCAGCGCCTACCCAGACACAGTCTGCATGGCAATCCTAGAATATTACGCATTTGACTCAGATAATACCGACAACCAGATAGCGCAAAGAAACTTTAGACTGCTAGCCCGCAGAACCCTGCGAGCCTTTATCTACGAAGGAGTTGGATTCTCACCCGAGTCACTTAAACTAGACTCATGGCGCCATTACCACGACAGAATCTTATTAAACAAACTGCCCGCAGGTTTTTTTAGTGTTTTCAGAGAGATTGCAGACATCGTTGTATCTGCAATTGAGTCAGGACTGATCATTGACACACATACTGTTCCAGACATCAGTGTTGGACAGATGTGGGCCAGACACTGGGCTTCAGAAAATCTCGAAGCAGTCCATGGTGAAAGAAAAAAATTCCCTCATGAATAACCAGACTACTTCCCTCAATCAGCAGCAAAAACCGAAGCAAATATATATCCACTGAGCGCTCTGGGCGATTTCAGAATCTGGCTAGAAAAGATATATTTACCTCAAAAATTCCCTGCATATTTACAGAAAAAAATAGCGCAAGGCCTTATTCCTCAGGGTACCGCTGGCGCACTTCTTTTATCCCTAAAAAAATAAACCAAACCGAAAACAATCTAGGCGATATCAACACATCGCCTAGATTTACAGATAATTCCCACACAAAAAAAATCACACTTCCTTATTGACGCAAAAACCTATCGCACTTAAGGTACATATAGGTGCCTAAGAAACACCCAACGTAGAAGCTGACTTATTTACACATTACGACCTATATTCCCTCAAGAATATATATATGTTTAATGCGTGAACAATAAAGCTTGTTGGGATATTCTTAATTCCTCTACGTCGGGTTACGGCTCTTTTAACTTAAACGTAGAGGTAAGGATATGTTTACAAAAAACGGCTGCCTCCCACTACCTCGGAGGCCGACCTTGGCTGAACCAATCATTCCCACGACTTTTAAACGCCACGGCCTCTATCTGCACGGCCTTTTGGTTGAAAACCAGCCATGGTTTTGCGCCCGCGACATCGGTCGCTTGATGGGTGTGCATCTGAGCGAACGCATGGTCAACAAACTGGACAAGGATCAGCGTCGCGTTTTGTGGATTGAGTATTTCCGGCAACCCGAAAAACAACTGATGCTCAGCGAGTCCGGTGTTTACGCGCTATTGGTGTATCACTACGTTCCGGGGAACCGGTTGTTGCGTGAGTGGTTGACTCATCAGGTGGTGCCAGCCTTGCGCGATGCAGAACACTTGGGACATTCAGATCGGCCGATGTTGAGTTTGTTGGATTGGCCGGAGATGTCGTTGAGTCTGTTGCATTGGCAGAACGAGGGTTGGATTCGGCTGCGAGACATGCCTTATCTGTTGAGCGATCAGACACCACGAAAAGCGATGGCGACGAAGCCTTGGTGGCAAAGGGTCGCTCAGGCGTTTCAGTCGTCGAAGCACTCAGTGGGTTGAGCGATACGCTTGTAGGATCACACGCAAGAACCGTCGCTATTTTTTGTAGGAATTTTCATAGACAGCAGTAATGGCCACTCAGTATCGTCCGAGGGTTTTCAACCCTCGGCGACTGTATGGACACCTCGAAAAAAAAGACTGGCTGGAGCAATGAGGAGCTAGAGGCTTCGGTAGACGCTTATCTGAAGATGTTGGCTCTTGAGCAGCAAAATCAGCCATTCAAAAAGGCAGACGAAAACCGTCTTTTGCGTGAAGGCCCGCTAAGCAAACGCAGTGCCTCCTCCGTCGAATACCGCATGCAGAACATCTCTGCGGTGATGGAGCAATTGGGGCAGCAGCGTATTACTGGCTACGTTTCGGCAAAGAACCTTGGCTCTGGCGTGAGTAAACGGATCAAGGAAATCCTCGCGAAGAGGGGCATCGAGGCATTACGACGAGGCGAACAGAGGGCCATTACATTTACTGCGCTTCAGTTGGTCGAGGTCACTGCACCTCAACAAAATGAAGCGCCAGTGGGCGTTCTAAACCCTAAAGAAACGACCTCCACTGTCGTGAGACTTGCCCGCGCCCAGAGCGTGAAAAAGTGGGTACTCAAGCACTCCCAAGGCATTTGTGAAGGTTGTGGCCAAACCGCACCATTCGTTAGCGCAAACGGCCGCCCCTTTCTTGAAGTCCACCACGTTAAGCACCTAATTAATGGCGGAACCGACCGTATATGCAACACGGTCGCGCTGTGTCCGAACTGCCATCGTCGTTGCCATCATTCCAGCGACAAAAAAGAGTTCACCGCCGAGTTTTATAAAAAAGTTGAGCGGTTGAGGCCTGAATAGAGGATCAAACTTGTGCCGAGGAAACCCACGATCCCAAAGACTCTGCACTGACCTCCAAATCAAACAGCGACAATTCCTAACCTGATCCAAGACCCGTCCTACAGCCTCAATGCATCACCTTCGTTAACGTCGCCCGGCTTCTTTCCGGTGCGACCGATAAATGAACGAAAGGATGATCAGTGGCTGGCAAAAAGGATATTCCCCGGGTCAGGAACCCACCTTCAGGCGATGGGCATCACGTCACCTACCGGTTCATGAACACGACCGAACTGGCCGAGCGCGAAGCCAGGCAGAACGCTTACGAGGCCATGCTGGCCCGGCAGGATGCGTTTGAGCGCAGCCGGCAGGTCGCTGTCAAAAAAGACGAGGCGGTTCGGGCCGGATGCGTGTTCGCGAAGTCTTGCAAGCTGCCGGACGCGATCATTGATTACTCGAATCCCTCCGGGATGGTGCCGACCGACAGCCTGAGGGATTACGGCGAATTCGCTTTGCTCGGTACCCGTGAGGCCGATGATGCCGGGCTGCGGAACCTGCAGACCATTAGCGGCAGTACCGTTTCACTCGGCCTTGGGCGCCTTGCTCTTCGAAGCCCGACACTCGCCACGCCAACAATAGGTCTTGGAGCCACCATTGGCGCTACCGGTGCCGCACTCATGACCGGCATGGTTGCTTTGCTCTGGACGCCGAGCCTGGGTGACAGCGCTCTCTACACCGAGGAACAATTGCGCGCCCTCAAGCAGGCCCGCACCCGTGTTCGCCTGCGTATCGAGCAACAAACCGACGGCGCTCTCAAAGGTTATGCCTTCTACACCGGCAAGAATCGCGACTGGGAAATGGTCGATGTCGTGAAGCTGGAAACCCGCGACAGCCAGTACGTCGCCAATCTGGGTGAAGGCGTCGAGCTGATCTGGACACCCGCCGTAGACGGCTCCGACATTCTCGGCATTCCTGCTCTGGAAGCTGCTCCGCAGGCCCCGCATATCTGGGTTTACCCACCAACGAAAGCGGCGAATGACATCCTTGTGAATCCGGTTTACCCACCGGAGTACAAGGATTTCATTCTGGTGTTTCCGGAGAGTTCGGGGGTCAGGCCGGTTTATATTGTGGTGAGTGTTTCTGATCACAAATATCATCCGGCACCCAAAGGATTAAGTGCGTTTCCCGACGCAACACCAGCAAAACAGAAGACCAGGGTCAAAGGACGAGGTACTCGTATGCGTTGGAAAACCAAGGATGGGCTGATTCTGGAATGGGATTATCAACATGGAGCCGTAGAGATGTACGACAAACGCGGTCGGCATCTGGGCGAATTCGATGCTGAAACTGGTGAGCAGAACAAACCGGCCGATTCAAAGAGAAGGATAGAACCATGACTCACGTAATTTATGCGTTTGATCGATCCACCGAAGCTCTGATTTTCGAAGTGCCTATCTCGGCAGAGGATATCGAGCAGCTGCGAGTCATCATGAAATGGAATGACGCAGAAGACGAACTCTACGGTTACGATCTTGATTTTCAGCAGCTAGCACAATTGGAAACGTTAACCGGAAAATCCTTCTACGATCCTCAATACGATTACCAACTCGCCAGCTATGGAAATTAAAAGTTCAGGGCAACCCAGCGACGGCACGCGAACAGTAGATCCATGATCTATTTAATCGAGGCATTTTATGAAGAAAGCGGTTTCCTGGCTTTTGAAGAGGAACTCCCAAGTGGATCAGATCAGGCAATAAAAACCATCATGGGTTGGACGGCGGAGCAGGAAGGATGGGAGGGATACGATCTCTCGCACGGACAGCTTGGAGCCTTGGAAAAACTATTGGGGAAGGAAATTTATAACCCTGCTTATAAATTTCAGCTCAGCTGCAATGTGTAACCGATGGTTCTGACGCCGTTAAATGCGGTCGCCAAACAAGTAACCTACAACGCTAAAAATTCGCGTTTGCTGGATTTGGGGCAGCTTCGCTGCCCATCGGGGATAAATCCCCTCACCACAATTGAGATGTGTTGCTGCTGGGTGGATGGGTGTCTGGATTCGTTATTGAGTTGATGCCACCAATCGCCGGCAGGCTGACTCACACAGATTCCGCATCATCCTGAAAACAATCAGTGCAACCCGCGCCGCCTCCCGCTATTAATACCCCTCCCCCACTCAAGGATCCGAGCCCCACCATGAAATTCGATCTCG
Organism: Pseudomonas sp. LBUM1652; assembly: GCF_059716105.1. Classification (NCBI taxonomy): domain Bacteria; kingdom Pseudomonadati; phylum Pseudomonadota; class Gammaproteobacteria; order Pseudomonadales; family Pseudomonadaceae; genus Pseudomonas; species Pseudomonas sp. LBUM1652. The sequence goes on from NZ_CP166804.1 coordinate 4,768,554, forward strand.
CCTATTGCCTCGGCCTCGACGACAAGTTGTCGATCTATGACGTTCGCGATCTTAATTTCGATGAGACGGTGGCGTTCGATTCTGCCAAGGAACAGTTCCAGTGCCCCAACGATGCCTGTCGTTCGGCGTTCGATGCGTCGAACGAGTTGGGCACGTTTAACGCCAAGAATGTGAATTACGTGCGCACGCCGCACTTCAAGAATCTGCCGGGCACGCAGCATGTGGCGGGTTGTCTGTATGTGAGTTTGAAGGCGTCGGCGTCTGGCGTTGAGACGGCGGATGGCGAGGGGGAAGACGGGCGGGAGGAGCATTTTCCGTCGGAGTTGTTGCTGACGCGGCGTGAGTATGTGCGTAAGCCTGCCGCGCCCGCGGTGGCGGCGGATGTGTTGCGTGATGATCCGGTGCGGGTGGCGGCGGTGACTGGTAAAGAGTCGGCGAGTCGTGAGACGGCACCGGACAAGACCAGTGTGTTTGCGCATCCGGTGGAGTGTTTTGTGTCGAACTTCGCCGACAAGGAGTTGCTCAAGCGTATGCCGTTGAAGATCGGCGAGCATACGGCGCCGTACAGTTCGTTCTTCAAGAAGGTTGAATACTTGATGGACAACAAGGGGCTGATTTACTGGGGGCGGATCAAGAAGATTGAGGACTTCCACGGGGGGGTCAGCTTTCGTATCGACTTCGAGGACAGGGTCTGGTGGAAGAAGCCTGAAGACAGCAAGAAGAAGCCTTATCCGGTGAGCGTCTATCTGAACAAGAAGCTGATCGACAACTACCGCAAGCGCAAGGCGTTTCTGGAAGAGATCAAGCAGGCGGTCGACAGTGATAAGGCGTTGTTCTGTTTCTTTTATGGCGTGACGCCGGAGTTGAAGCAGGTGCCGGGCAAGAAGAACCCCGAAAAGCCTTTCGAGGTCTTCAATGCCGATATCGAGAACCTGGATCACTTCATCATTCGTGAAGCGCCGGGTTTGGCGTGACGGTCAGCCTTGGGGCAGTTGCAGTTTGACGGCGCCGGGGTGTTGTTTGACTAGCGAGTACGGCAAGACCGACCAGTCTGGTCTGTCGCAAGAGCGCTGTACGCGAGCGAAGTAGGCGCCCAGGTACAAGCCCTTCTCGGTGAAGTACCACGGCGAAGAACCCCAGATGCTTTCATCCGTGAAGTCGCAGTCGTCTTCTTGCGTCGGTTTCTTCATTTCTGTGGGGTACAGGGCGGTGAGTTGCTTGATCAGCCACGGCACCAACTCTTTGCTTTGATACTGATAACGCGCGTCACTTTCGGCCTCGCTCAGAGGCTTGTCACCCAGGCTGTCGCGCTCGGCATGCAGAAGTGGCTTGCCCTCACCGACCCACAGCACATCTTCGAGCGACAACGGGTGGCCGGTTTTAACGTCGATGTTGAGCGGGGAATCACCGAAGTCCGGATGCGCGCCGCCGCAGTAATAGCTGGTCGAGATGTTCAGGCTGACCACGGCTGGCGAGATCATTTTCGGTTCTGCCTGCTGCATGAACTCGACGTTTTCTCCGCCCTGAAGTTGGCAGCCGTGATAGCTGATGACTTCAAGCCAGAGTCTGCCCAGTAGTTGCTGGTTAACCCGCTGTTGATCATCTTTCGACAGGCCGGATTCCACGCTGAACAGAGAGATCTTCGTTTCAGGCTCGGTCCACCATTGCAGGGTGTAGCCCATGAAGTTTTCTTTCTTGGTGGGTTTGAGCTTCAACCCTTGTAGGCGCAAGTATTCATACGCCTCGCCATTGGGCAGTGAGGCAATGACGGGCACGGCATTGGCAGGCAGCGCCGGAAGTTTGGCCTCGGTCAGGTTCACCTGCAGTTTTTTACCCTTCGGACTTTGCCACTCGCCCTGCCAGCCGTTGCCGGTTTCTTGCAGTTTCAAGGTCGGCAGCGGTTTGTCGTCGCCGTAGCGATTGTTGCCTTCGGTCAGGGTCAGCGTGTTGCCTTGCAACGCACCGCTGAGGGGCAGGTCGCGATGGTATTTTTCGTAGAAATAACGGCCGGTCACTTCGCCCGGCTGTTCGGTGTTCAACTCCACCACGATTGGGGTTTTGCCCAAAGTACCGGTGAATACCTGCCGGCCATCTTCTGCGTGAGCGGTGGAAATCAGTGTGAACAGCGCAGCGGCGTAAGGCGCCAGGCGCAGCAGTCCCTTGAGCATGAATCAATCCTTGAAGGAGGCGTTGGCAGCGCCGAAGTGAGATCGGCGCCGGTAAATTCGGGAGTGGATTATGGCGGTGTTGCCTGTAGGAATCGAGACACTACTTGATAGCCATTCCCAGCAGAACGATGACCAACAACCCGATGTACACCCAAGCATGCACCCGATCCGGTATCCGCCCAATCCACGGCGTAGCAATTCGAATCCCTATCAGTGACCCAACCGTCAGCACCCCAAACGCCAGCGGGTCCACATAGCCGACAAACCATGCGCCCAGATCTGTCTCGCTGAACCCGGCCAGGGCCATGTAGGTCAGCGTTCCCGCCAATGCCACCGGCACGCTGAGTGGGTTAGCCATGGAGGTCGCCTGCGACATGCTCAACCCGCAACGGCGCAGGAGCGGCACGGTCATGACGCTTCCTCCTACGCCAAGAAACGTCGCGATGGCGCCGATGCCTACACCGCCGGCGGATGTTTCCGCCCTGCCCAGTCGGCGTGGGATGACAGTGGCAGATTGCGTGATAAATCCGCGCCGTAGCAGGCAGTCGATGATGGTTATCCCGAGGTAGGCGATGAAGGCGTAGCGGATGACTTCGCCACTGACCCACACCGCCGCGATTGCACCGACGATTGCACCCAAACCGATGAAGCCGCCGAGCGGCCACAGATAATGACGAACGAGATTCCCGGCGCGGCGGTGTTTGTCGGTGGCGATCAGGGCGTTGACGATCATCACGCAGGTCGAGGTGGCGACGGCAATGTGCATGGCCGATTGGCTGATGGGGTCGTCGGCGCCGTGGCTGGCGGTGAGCAGACGGAAGAGCAATGGCACTACGACGAAGCCGCCGCCGAAGCCGAAGAGCACGGCTGTTATGCCGGTGAGGCAGCCGAAAAGGGTCAGGAGGAGATAGAACATGAGGCGTCGTCCGTTCGGGTGGAGCGGTCGACAATAGTGAGACTTGGCTTGGCCTGCTTCGGCAAGTCAGCCAATAATGTTTGCGTTTACGCCAACCACTCGGTGCCGCTCGATGCGCAATGTTTCGATCAATTTGCTGGATGACACACCACGACCGGTGGTGGCGATCGGTACGGATTATTCCCACGGTCACCTGTTGCCGTTTCATACACATCGGCGCGCGCAATTGTTGTACGGCGCGACCGGGGTGATGCAGGTCAGCACCCATGACGGCAATTGGGTGGTGCCGCCACAGCGCGCGGTGTGGATTCCGCCCGGGGTGGCGCATGAGGTGTTGATGCTGGGCGTAAGCACTCGCAGTGTGTACATCGAACCCGGGGCGGTGGATTTGGGTGAGCGCTGCCAAGTCATCAATGTCTCGCCGTTGATGCGGCACTTGCTGATGGAAGCGGTGGAAGTGCCATTGGAATATGACCTGAGCGGCCGCGACGGCGCGCTGGTCGATCTGTTGCTGCATGAAGTTGTGCGCAGTGCCCCGCTGCCGTTGCACATTCCGTTGCCGTCTGACGGAAAGCTCCTCGCGTTGTGTCAGAACTTTCTGCATCAGCCGAACGCCCACCAGTCGCCGCAGCACTGGGCTGACCAGTTACACATAAGCTTGCGTACATTCAACAGAATGTTTCGGCAGCAAACCGGATTGAGCTTCAGCCACTGGCGCCAGCAGGCTTGCGTGGTGCAGGCACTGGCGCGGCTGGCGGCGGGTGAAGCAGTGACGCGGATTGCCCTGGATTTCGGTTACGAGAGCCCGGCAGCGTTCTCGACAATGTTCCGGCGCATCCTCGGTCGGGCACCGTCCGTCTGGTTGGAGGCGGCGAATTAGGGCAAATCAAAAAATGCGTTTGATCCCGGCCGAAAACAACTGTACAAAAACACAGTACATTTTCAATCAGCACTCTTGAGCCCGGAGCACACCATGGCCTCTCTTGCGATGAACCACATCCTCGAACGCATTGCCCTTTTCCAGTTCACCCCGACCCACTGCGTGCAGGCCCGAGCGATGCTGGGCTGGAGCGTGGAACAGCTGTCGCGGGAAGCTGAAGTTTCGGTAGCCGACATTCAACGGTTCGAGGCGCAGCAAGAGGTGGCGGATGCGGCGCGTTTGGCGCTGGCGTATCGGTTTGAGTCACGGGGGTTGGTGTTCTTTCCGGGGTTTGCGCCGGGGCGATCAGTGAGTGTTACGAACTCAGCATCGGAGTCTGTGGGGCATGGGGACTACGCCATGGCTGATTGAAAAGGCAAGTTGATCTTTATCCCTAAATAGGTATATTTTCGCATGAGTGCAAGGAAGCCGCTCTTTTGGGTCTGCAGTAGCAAGAAAGATCTCAAGCAGATGCCCACAGACGTACAGGATGTTTTTGGTTATGCACTGGACTTGGCTCAAAGTGGCTTGAAGCACCCAGATGCAAAACCCCTGAAAGGGTTTGGAGGCGCAGGTGTACTGGAGCTGATCGAAGACTTCGACACCAACACCTACCGTGCCATTTATACGGTTCGTTTCGGCAGTGCCATTTATGTATTGCACTGCTTTCAGAAGAAGTCGACTGCTGGAATCAAAACGGCTCAGTCCGACATTGATCTGATCCGAAACAGACTTCGAGCCGCTCAGGATCACGCGAAAGGATCACAACATGATAGAAATTGAAGAAGGTATCGGGAACGTCTACCAAGACCTCGAACTGCCCAATGCCAGTGAAATGCAGGTTAAGTCGCAGCTCGCGGCAAAGATCGGCGAGATCATCAAAGCTCGCCATCTTACTCAGATTCAGGCGTCTGAAATTCTTGGATTATCCCAGCCAAAACTTTCCGAAATGCTGCGCGGGAAATTTCGAGGGATCAGTGAAGCCAAAATGATGGAATGTCTTTCACATCTTGGGCGAGACGTGCAAATCGTAGTGAAATCGGCCCCCCGATCACGGAAAGAGGGCCGAATTGAAGTGGTGTTTGCTTAACCTAAAACTCGTTAAGCGTTCTGAACCACCCCCTCACTCTCCCCTTCAACTCCCAACCACCACGCATTCCCACGTTGCGGCTGAGCGATGTTGAACGCCTCACCCATCTGCGGCGTAGTAATCGAAACACTGCGCTCCCAGGCCAGCGCCAGTATCCGGTCAAACGGTTCATGCCAAGCATGCATCGCCAGATCAAAAGTGCCGTTATGTATCGGAAACAGCCAGCGGCCCTTGAGGTCGAGGTGGGCTTGCAGGGTTTGTTCGGGCTGCATGTGCACGTGCGGCCATTCGACGTTGTAGGCGCCGGTTTCCATCAGGGTCAGGTCGAAGGGGCCGTACTGTTCGCCGATGCGTTTGAAACCGTCGAAGTAGCCACTGTCGCCGCTGAAGAAAATGCGGGTGTCGCCGTCGATCATTACCCATGACGCCCATAAGGTGCTGTTGCTGTCGAACAGGCCACGACCGGAGAAGTGTTGCGACGGCGTGGCGATGAAGCGGATGCCGGCGATTTCCGTGCCTTCCCACCAGTCGAACTGACGAACCTTGCTGGCGTCGATGCCCCATTTGATCAGGGTGTCGCCGACGCCCAGCGGGGTCAGGAACAGATTGGTTTTCACCGCCAGCCGTAGCACGGCCTCGTAATCGAGGTGGTCGTAGTGGTTGTGGGACAGGATCACCGCTTCGATCGGCGGCAACTGGTCGAGGCTGATCGGCGGCTGGTGGAAGCGTTTAGGGCCAGCCCATTGCACTGGCGAGGCGCGTTCGGCGAACACCGGGTCGGTGATCCAGAACTTGTCCTGCATCTTCAGCAACAGGGTCGAGTGACCGAGGCGCCAGACGCTGTGGTCAGGCGCTGCCATCAGGTCTTTGCGGGTCAGCGGTTGTACCGGGATCGCTGCGGCCGGCCGGGTGTTGCGCGGTTTGTGGAAGATCATGTTCCACATGATGCGCAGCATTTTGCGCACGCCTTCGCGTTGAACTGGCGCATGATTGCGGAACAGGCCTTGATCCTGTCGAGAGGCTTCAGGCGTGGAGGTGTTGTCCGTAACAGAAACTGGATTGGCCATGACTGAATGACTCCAGAAAACCGCGCAATTTACGGTTTTCCACGGTGGGACGATAAATGGCCAAGGCACGCACGCATTAGCCGAACTGTCTGTTTTTTAGGTTGCGAGGATTAACGCAACATTACACTCATCGGTGTAGTTTCTAGGTTGCATCAAACGAGATGACAAGTAAACTGCCAAGTGTAATTTCACCCTCTTCCTGCCGAAGCGTACTTATGACAGCTCCACAGCGCCTCACTGACCGTAAACGCGAAGCCATTATTCAAGCGGCGATTGCCGAATTCCGTGCCAACGGTTTCGAGATCACGAGCATGGACAAAATCGCGGCCACCGCCGGTGTGTCCAAGCGCACCGTGTACAACCATTTCCCTAGCAAAGAAGAGCTGTTCGCCGAAATTCTCAACCAGTTATGGGCGCGGATCAGCGCCGAGCAGTCGGTCGCGTACAGCCCTGATCAGCCGTTATCTGATCAGTTGCGACAGATGTTGTTGGCCAAACTGCAACTGATGGCCGATGACAACTTCCTCAGCCTGGCGCGCGTGGCGATTGCCGCGACCATCCACTCACCGGAGCGTGCGCAGAACATGGTCGCGCGCATGGGCGAGCGGGAAGAAGGCCTGACCGTTTGGATCCGTGCCGCTCAGGCTGATGGCCGGATTAAAGCGGTGGACGCGGTTTTCGCCGCGCAACAGGTGCAGGGCCTGCTGAAGTCGTTCGGTTTCTGGCCGCAGATTTCCATGGGTCAGCCACCGCTCGACACCGCGACGCAAAACACCGTGGCCGACTCGGCACTGGAGATGTTTCTGGCGCGTTATCAGCTCTGAATCGCCACTCTCCTGCGCGCTCCTTAGATTGAATGCCTCGGCAGCGATTCCGTTGGAATAAATGACAATGTCCGCCGCAAGATCCGTCCGAAAAAAATACGGCAAAGTATTTCAGGATGAATCTCGCGCTGGGCATATGAGCACTTTCGTACAATTTCGAAACAGCAGTTTCTTGTACAGAACCAATAAGTCTGTATAAGATTCAGTCGTCAGCCTGGATGCTGGCACTTTGCGGTCAATGCCTACATCCATCGGCTTGGCCTGCCCCCGCGGAAACAGGGACACAACCCCAGTCTTTCCCTACTTCCAGGTACTGCGACATGTTCTTTAATCGCCACAAAGCCGCCCTCGATGACCTTCAACACACCCTCACTCAACAAAGTGGCCTGCTCGATGCCATCAACCGCTCCATGGCGGTGATTGAATTCGATCTCGACGGTGTGGTTTTAAGTGCGAACGACAACTTCCTCAAAACCATGGGTTACCGCGCCGAACAAGCGATCGGCCAGCCCCATCGGTTGTTCTGCACCCCTGAGTTTGGTCGCAGCGCTCGGTACAGCGAGTTGTGGTCGCGCCTGAAAAACGGGGAGTTTCAGTCAGGGACGTTTGAACGGGTCGACAGCAAAGGCCAGCCAGTCTGGCTCGAAGCCAGCTACAACCCGATCAAGGATGCCTCCGGACGGGTGGTGAAAGTGGTCAAGTACGCCATGGACGTGACGACCAAGGTGCAGCAGGAAAGCGAGGTCAACGCCAAGTTGGAAGCCATCGACCGGGCGATGGCGGTGATTGAATTCAACCTCGACGGCAGCGTAATCACCGCCAACCAGAATTTTCTGACGCGCATGGGTTACACGCTGACCGAGCTCAAAGGTAAACATCACCGTTTGTTCTGCACCGCAGAATTGGTCAACAGCAGCGTCTATCAGGATTTCTGGCGACGGCTGAATCAGGGTGAGTTCTTTCAAGGCCAGTTCGAACGCGTCGACAAGCGCGGGCAGACTGTTTGGCTGGAGGCCAATTACAACCCGGTTTACGACGCTTCCGGACGTCTGTGCAAAGTGGTGAAATTCGCCTCGGACGTCACCGCCCGGGTCGAACAACACGAGCAAGACGCGCGCAGTGCCAGCGCCGCCTATCACATTTCGGTCGAGACGCGGAAAGTCGCCGAACAAGGCACTCAGGTCATTCAGCAAGCGGCCAGTGAGATGCGTGAAATTGCCCAGGACATTGCCGAGTCTTCGACACTGATCGCACAACTGGGTGAGCGCTCCGAGCAGATCACGGCCATCGTCAACACCATCCGTGGGATCGCCGATCAAACCAACTTGCTGGCGCTCAACGCGGCGATCGAAGCCGCCCGCGCCGGTGAACAGGGCCGCGGTTTTGCCGTGGTGGCCGATGAAGTACGGCAGTTGGCGGCACGCACCAGCGGCTCGACAGCGGAGATTTCCAACATGATCGGGTTGATCCAGACCGAAACTCGCCAGGCGATCAAGAGCATGGACGGCACCCGCGATCGCGCGGCGCAGGGCGTGGAACTGGCGGATCAGGCCGGCACGGTAATCCTGCAGATTCGTGATGGCGCCAGTGAGGCGGTGCAGGCGGTGAGTATGTTTGCCAATGAGCGGGCGCCTGGCTGAGGCTGGAAACCGAGTCGCGGCCATCGCGAGCAGGCTCGCTCCCACAGTGGATTGTATTTCAATGTAGGAGCGAGCCTGCTCGCGAAGACGGTGTCAGCGGCAATGCAGGACTATAGTGGCCTTCAGTCCCAAGCCCTGCCGAGCACACCATGAACAACGAAAAACCCGGACCATCCGCGCCCCCCGTCGATCACCTGCGCTTCCACCGCCCCCACGCCCACCTGAACACAACCTTCGGCAACGACACCTTCGCCCTGCGCGCCGAAGCCTTTGCGCGGTTCTTCGGCACGCCAACCTTTCTTGGCGCGCAAACCCTGATCGTGGTGTTGTGGATCAGTCTCAACGCGTTTGGCGTGACCACGTTCGACGTTTACCCATTCATCCTCTTAAACCTGGCGTTCAGCCTGCAATCGGCCTACGCCGCGCCACTGATCCTGCTCGCACAAACCCGCCAGGCCGCGCGCGACAAAGCACAAGCCGACGCCGACGCCCTGCACCGCGAAGCCCTGGCGCAAGCCAACACCGAACGCCAGGCACAGGCAGCGCAGAACACCGCGCAATTGCTTGAGCTTTTGGAACAGAACACGCGCCTCACCGAGATGACCAAAAGCCTGACCGAACGCATCGAAGGCCTGACCAGCGAGTTGCACGCGCACGTGTGCCAGAACCCACAGCGCTGATCACGGCAAACGCAGCGCCCGCCCGAGTTCATCGAACAACGTGACCACCGAGCGCAATGCCCGGCAATCCGGCCGGGTCAGCAACCACAGCGCCGTATCGTAACCGTGCAGCGGTTCGCTTAACGCCTGCAAGCCATCGTTGATCAAAAAGTCCGGCAACGCCGCCACGCCGAGGCCGGCGCGCACCAGTTCCGTGACCGAAAGCATGCTGTTGCAGCGATAACCCGGGGTCACACCGGGCAGGTGCTGGCGGCGCCAGGCGATGGTCGGGTGATCGGGGAGGAAATCGTCCGGGGCGATCCAGGTCAGTGCGGCCAGATCCGACGCATCCACGTTCTGCAAGTAGCGCGCACTGGCACAGACGCGGTAGGAAATCTTCGCCAATTGCCGTCCGACCAAATGCTCCGGCGGTGTGCGTGTCAGGCGCAGGGCAATGTCAGCATCGCGGCGGCTGAGGTTGGCGAAATCGTTGGAAGTGCTTAATTCGATGGTCAGCGCCGGATAGTTGGGCATGAACTGCGCCAGCGCCGGCAGCAGCAAGCCCTGCAACACCGAGTCGGTGCAGGTCAGCCGCACCGTGCCGCTGACGACTTCACCGCCCTGCTCCACGCCGATCCGCGCGGCGTCCAGTGCCTGCTCGGCGCGTTCGGCCTGCTCGGCCAGTGTCTGCGCAAGCGACGTTGGCAAATAACCGGCGCGGCTCTTTTCGAACAGTTGCTGGCCGAGCGCAGCCTCAAGGCGTCGCACGGCACGGAACACCGTCGAGACATCGACCTTCAACAGCTGTGAAGCCCGGGCCAGAGAGCCGCCACGTACCAAAGCGAGAATCAGCGCCAGATCCGGGTAGTCGAGCCGATAGTGCGTCGGTGCATTGATCACTTGGGGAAACGCCAATATTGAGTGCGTGAGCGCCAATCTATAGTGAGCTCCAGTGATCGACAACTGCACACATTTACTGTGGCGAGGGGATTTATCCCCGATGGACTGCGCAGCAGGCCTTGTTTGAGGGCCGCTTCGCGCCCCATCGGGGATAAATCCCCTCACCACAAAGATTCATCACTGCTTTCAAATAAAGGAAATCCATGGACGCCATTTCCATCGCCCTGATCGGCGACTACGACCCGCAAGTCACCGCCCACCAGGCGATCCCTGTTGCGCTCGGCATGATCGCCGAGCAGACCGGCCGCGATGTGCAATACCAATGGCTACCCACCGATCAAATCCTCGCTGACACTTCGCTGGATCACTTCGATGGCTTCTGGTGCGTGCCGGCCAGCCCTTACAAAAGTGAAGCCGGCGCATTGCGAGCGATCCGTTTTGCCCGCGAGCAACAGCGCCCCTTCCTCGGCACCTGTGGCGGTTTTCAGCATGCGGTGCTGGAATTTTCCCGCAATGTGTTGGGCTGGGCTGATGCTGAACATGGCGAGACTTCGCCCGAATCCGAAAGAGCCGTGCTCACCCCGCTCACCTGTTCGCTGGTGGAAACCGTGGACAGCATTGATCTGGTGCCGGGTTCGTTGATCGCCAAGGCGTACGAAACGTCTGAAATTCGTGAAGGCTATCGCTGCCGCTACGGTGTGAATCCGCAGTTCGAACGGGAGCTTTTCAAACATCGGCTACAGGCGGTGGGTCATGACTCAGCGGGCGACTTGAGGGCAATCGAACTCAGGGATCATCGGTTTTTTGTCGCCACGTTGTTTCAACCGGAACGTGCGGCGCTCATAGGGCAGATGCCACCGCTGGTGCGCGCGTTTGTCGAAGCTTGTGCGGAGGCACGTTGATGACTTTGTGCTTTGCGGTGATTTTTACGTCGACTCGAACCGAGGGTGACAACGGCTATGCCGAGGCGGCTGAGCGCATGATGGAACTGGTTGCCAAACAACCGGGTTTTCTGGGCATTGACTCGATTCGCGGGGCGGACGGCATCGGCATCACTGTTTCTTATTGGGAAAGTGAGGCGGCGATTCTGGCGTGGCGGGAGCATCCCGAACATAAGGTGATTCAGCAGCGTGGGCGGTCGATCTGGTATTCGGCGTTTCAAACGCGGGTGTGCAAGGTTGAGCGCGAGTATCGGTTTGGGCAGTGAGTGCGGCGGCGCACTCACTGGCCTCATCGCCAGCAGGCTGGCTCCCACAGGGGATGTGTGAGCGCCACAGATCCAATGTGGGAGCCAGCCTGCTGGCGATGGCGGCAATAGGGTCACTGCAAATTTCAGCCGCGCACCAGACTGCGCACCGCCACAATCTCCGGCACGTCCTGCTTGTGCATATACACCCGCAACGGCTCGGTGATGTTGATCCGGTCATCGATGTTCTGATCCAGCAGCAACTGAATCAACTCGCGCTTCAACGTCATGGTCGTGTCTGAAACCCGGGCCCAGACGAATTCACTGGTGGGAATGATGCCGTCATCCGCCACGTCCATGCCGAAGGAATCTTCGCTGAAACGCACGATGTACTGACCGGTCTTGCGGTTGAGGCCGACAAAGCCCTTGAGGTCGTCGGCGGCCTGGCAGATGAGTTGGGAGGTGATGCGCATGGTAAACCTCACGAAATGTTGATCGATGGTTTACACGCAAGGCGCAACAGTGGGCGCGTCCTCTGCCGGGACGTCTGCCGTGGGCAAGCGTACTGCAAACAGCGCCACAAAAGTGCAGGAAAAATCGCTTTTAATACGTTTATGTCGGTCTCGCGATAGCACGCAATCGATTCAGTTGTTAAAAGGTACGTCTTTGAAAATGCCCTGCGAAAGGAATTCGAACATGCCCGCCACTTTCACCAAAAGCGCCCTCATGCTGAGCCTGTTGCTCGGTTTCGGTCAGGCGCATGCCGCCAGCCAGACAACGCCCGACGCCGTGGCTGCGACGCATGGCATCCCGCACCCGGCGGTAATCGCCCACCGTGGCGCGTCCTTTGATGCACCGGAATCCACCGCTGCGGCCTACAAGCTGGCCCGCGATCTGGGCGCCGATTACCTGGAAATGGACCTGCAACGCAGCAAGGACGGCGTGCTGTTCGCCCTGCACGACAACAACCTGCAACGCACCACCGACGTCGCCACCAAGTTCCCGGAGCGCAAGGACAGCCCGGCCACGGCTTTCACCATGGCCGAACTGAAAACCCTCGACGCCGGCAGTTGGTACAACAAGGCCTACCCGGATCGCGCCCGCCCTTCCTACGCCGGGCTGAAAATTCTGACGCTGGATGAAATCATCGACATCGCCCAGGCCAACCCGCAGCACAAGCCGGGCCTGTACATCGAAACCAAGGAGCCGCAACTGTTTCCGGGGATCGAGAAAGACCTGAAAGACAAACTGCAGGATCGCGGCTGGCTGAGCCCGGCGGGTTCGAAACTGGCGAAGAGTGCGCTGGGCGTCGGTCAGGGCAAAGGCAAGGTGATTTTGCAGACCTTCGAGAAGAACAGCCTCGAACTGCTGCAAAAGGAAATGCCGCAAGTGCCGAAGATTCTGCTGCTGTGGGTCGGCGAAGGCAGCATCGAGCCGAAATCCAAAGTGACGTTTGCCGAGTCGGGCGAGAAGGACAAGAACGCTTTCTACGGCAAGCAGGAGCCGAAGTCCGAAGCTGAGTTCAAACAGTGGGTCGATTACGCCAAGGCTCAGGGCGCCATCGGTACCGGCCCTTCGGCGAAGCTGACCAAGGGTGGCGATCAGAGCTATTCCGATCTGGTGCAACCGTGGATGAACAAGTACACCCACGACCAAGGCATGCTGGTGCACGTCTATACCGTCGATGAGCCGGTGGACTTCGAAAAAGTAATGGCTGCTGGTGTCGACGGTATCTTCACCAACCGCGCCAGCGAACTGTTGAAGTTCTATAAACGCCCGGCCGCTGCCAGCGTTGATCAGGTGTTGAAGAACAACGGGTTCTGATCGGTAAACCGGGTTGTCCGCATCGCGAGCAGGCTCACTCCTACAGGAGCCCTGCACGCGATGTGGGGTTTTAAGGGTGAATTAAGTTGCGGTGGTTAATCTGAACCCACTTCAACAGAACACGCACTTAAGCAACCCAAGGAACGAACCGATGAAAACTTTGACTGCCCTGTTTACCGCCGCTGCCCTGACGCTGACTGCTGGCCTGGCCCAGGCTGATGTTCGCATCGACCAGATCCCGCAACTGGAGAAGGAAGGCAAGATCAAGTCGCTGGAGTCGATGAACGCCGAAGCCCTGAAGCTGCACCCGGGTGCGACGATCACCGACACCGATCTGGATAACCACTTCAACGGTTATGAGTATGAAGTTGAGCTGAAAACCGCTGATGGCAAAGAGTTCGACGTGGACTTCGACGCCACCACCGGCAAGGTGCTGAGCAACAAGCAAGACACCTGATACACCGCGTACCCAAAGCCGCGCGATCTAATGATCGCGCGGCTTTTTTGTGCGCGACATAACCCCCTGTAGGAGCTGTCGAGTGAAACGAGGCTGCGATCTTTTGATCTTTAAAAACAAAATCAAAAGATCGCAGCGTGCCGCAGCTCCTACAGGATCGGGTGAACGACGCTAAAGCCTGCCCCCACACAGGAAGTGCGCTGACGATCAGACCGAGGTACTGACCAGTGAGCCGGAGGTGCTGCTGTCGGAATCCTGCAACGCCTGCAACAGCGCCGCCGTGGCGGTTTGCAACGAGGCTGAGGTGCTGGAGATTTGCGCCTGTGCCGCCGCAACATCCGCAGCCTTCGCCTCAGCACTTTCCTGCTTCGCCTGCGCCGCTTGCAGCGCCTGTTGCTGTTCCTGCAATTGTTTTTGCAACTCGGCAATCTGCTTGCGCAGCTCTTTCACCGAGTCCGATTCTTCACTGCTGCTGGAACTGCTGTCGCCCGCCGGAGCCGCGCCGCCGCCCGCAGCGACTTTGCTGGTATCGGCCGCTACACCGCTGCTCGTCGTTGCGCTGGTCGAGGTGTCTTCGCTGACGTCTTTGATCGACGTTTTGCTGGTCGCTGTGGTGAGGGTCTGGTTGATCGAAACAGAGGTGATGCTGACCATGGGAATGCTCCAATGCCGGTTATGGATAACCGGTCATCGACCATGGCCGCATTGAATTGAGATCGACTGTGTACCGACTCGGTATCCGAATCGGTACACAGTCAACGGTTCAGGCGCTCAGGCGCGCGGTGACTTCGTTCAGTTGCCCCGACAGCCCATGCAGGTTCTGGCTGGCACTTTCGGTGCGCTGGACGCTCTCGAGGTTGGTGCTGGCGATGGAGGTGATCTCGGTCAGATTGCGTGAGATGTCCTCGGCTACCGACGTCTGCTCTTCGGCGGCGGTGGCGATCTGGCGGTTCATGTCGCGAATCGCTTCCACCGCGTGGGTGATGCGCTCCAGCATCGCGCCGGCCTGGGTGACCTGCTCGACGCTTTCATCGCTGCGAGTCTGGCCGCTATCGATGGCTTGCGCGGCGTCCACCGCGCCGGTCTGCACGCTCTGGATGATCTGGTTGATCTCGATGATCGACTCCGCCGTACGCTGAGCCAGGTTGCGCACTTCGTCGGCGACCACAGCAAAACCACGCCCGGCCTCACCGGCCCGCGCCGCTTCAATGGCGGCGTTCAACGCCAGCAGGTTGGTCTGCTCGGCAATGCCGCGAATCACTTCCAGCACCTTGCCGATACGGCCGCTGTCGGCTTCCAGACGACGGATCACCGTGGCGGTGTTGGCGATTTCGCCGCGCATCTGCGTGATGGTGTGAATAGTGCTTTGCATGACCTTTTCACCCTGCTGGGCGGACTGGTCGGCATCGTCGGCAGCGCGCGCCGCATCGGCGGCGTGACGCGCCACTTCCTGGGCGGTGGCAGACATTTCGTTCATTGCCGTGGCCACCTGATCGGTGCGGTTGAATTGCTCGTTGGTGCCGCCGGCCATGGTGGTGGCGATGGCGTTCAACTCGCCGCTGGCGCTGTCCAGGTCACTGGCACTGCGCTGCAAACGGGTGAAGGTTTCAGCGAGGAAATCGCGCAGCGTATTGGCGGCGGCGGCGAGGTTGCCCAATTCATCCTGACGGTCGCTGGACACGCGCTCGGCCAATTTGCCTCGGCTCAACTGGGTCACGTAATCAATCAGCTTACGGATCGGATCGACCAGATTGCGGTTGACCAGCCACAAGCTGAGCAGACCAATCAGCAAACTTGAAGCAAGCATCACCAGGGTGCCTAGCAATACCGTGCGATCAGCCTCGGCACTGATCAGCGCCGACTGCTCGGTGCCCTGTTTGCGCAACTCGGTCACCAGTTCGCTCATCTGCTCGCTGGTCGCGCGGTCGACGCCTTTGACAGCGACGTCGCCCGCCGTTGGATCGCCGCCCGCCGCTACATAGGCGTCGCGACCCTTCTGGTAAGCAACGCCCAACTGACGGTGCTCGTCGCGCAAACGATCGATACGGTTTTTCAGACTTGGCTCGATACCTTTCTGGCTGGCCAGTTCGCCGAGGATGTTCTGCACATCGCGCTGACGGTCTTCGAACTGGCCCCAGTACTTGGCCAGGTCTGCCGGTTGCTTGCCGCGCAGCAGGACGTTTTTCCATTCCTGCACCTGCACCTTGAATTGCAGGTTGGCTTCGTCGATCAGTTGCGAAGTGTGCAAGGGGCCTGCGATCAACTGGCTGTAGCTTTGCACGCCGTTGGATAGGAAATGGAAACAGGCCAGCGCGATCAACAGCATCGCCAACAGGCTGCCACTCAGCAGGGCGAGAATTTGCGCTCTCAGGGATTTTTGCAGCATCGCAGGTACTCAAGACAGGGATGAGGCACGCCCGAAACGAGCGTGAAATGGTGCGGACTTCCCTGTCAGCGAACCTTGGCCCGTGGCCAATGGCGCGCAACCTAATGCACCTGTGATCGGCGTTCCAGAGCGCTTCTTGAGAAAAATCCGACCGCCGGTAAGTTGCTGATTTGACGTCATTTTGCCGTCACACAAACGTCATGTGACATTGCGATGATGCGGTTCAGGTGAATCTGTGAATTCCCTGTCTCACGCCAACCTCGCAGCGAGCCTTCATGAACCACAGCCTCGATATCAGTCATCGCGATCCTGACCTGTTTGGCTTGCTCTACGGCTTTCGTTTTCTGCCCGGTGAGCGTGGCCGCGAGGTCGATTCGGCGACGGCACTGCGCTGCCTGCAGGACGACAGCGACAGCGGCGAATTCCTCTGGCTGCACCTGAACCTGGCGCACGCGGCGTGCGAGCGCTGGATGAAAAGCCATCTGCAATTGCCCGACGAGTTTTTTGAGGCGCTGCACGAAGGCTCGCGTTCGACGCGCATCGAACATGTCGACTCGGCATTGCTGGCGGTGGTCAACGACGTGGTGTTCAACCTCAGCAGCATGGTCTCTTCTGATGTGTCGACGCTGTGGGTGTGCGTGCGCAGCAAACTGATCGTCAGTGCGCGCCTGCAACCGCTGCATTCGGTGGATAAATTGCGTTCGTCGGTGAAGGCCGGTGAGCGCTTTCGCTCGCCTTCGGAATTGCTCGTGCACCTGCTGCGCGATCAGGGCGAAGTGCTGACGCAGATCGTGCGCAAGACCAGCCTCAGCGTCGATCAGATCGAGGACGAATTGCTCTCATCGCGGCTGTCGACCAACCGTGCCGAACTCGGCGCCCACCGACGGGTGCTGGTGCGTTTGCAGCGGCTATTGGCGCTGGAGCCGGGTTCGTTACTGCGCCTGCTCAATCGCCCGCCGCCGTGGTTGCAGAAGGAGGACGTCAAGGAGTTGCGCAAATCCACCGAGGAATTTGCGCTGATCATCAACGACCTCACTGCCCTCGGCGAGCGGATCAAACTGCTCCAGGAAGAGATCGCCGCCAACCTCAACGAACAGAGCAACCGCACGTTGTTCACCCTGACCGTGGTGACGGTGCTGGCGCTGCCGATCAACATCATTGCCGGTTTCTTCGGGATGAATGTGGGTGGGGTACCGTTGTCGCAAGACCCGGAGGGGTTCTGGATATTGGTCGCGCTGGTGGCGACGTTTACCGTGATTGCCGGGCGCTGGGCGTTTCGTAAAAGAGGCGATTATTAAGAGCAAAAGATCGCAGCCTGCGGCAACTTCTACAGGGCGACATCAGCTTTTGTGGTGAGGGGATTTATCCCCGATGGGTTGCGAAGCAGCCCCAAAACCCGACACCTTGGTTTATCAGTTAAACAGTGGTCACCGTATTTACGACTGCTGCGCAGCCGATCGGGGATAAATCCCCTCGCCACCGGGAACTTCATCAGTTGTCGTGATCAATCGGCTGACAGACCAAACACTGACCTGAAGCAGTCTCTCTGTAACATTCTGCAACGATCATGGGCGACACTCCTTCCCTCGCTCAGGATTGTCCGCTCATGGCTACTCCCTCCCTGACCGCCCGCCCAACGTCTGCCCCCAGCGGCAGGCCCGCCCTCGACAAGAAAACCGGCCCGTTCACCTACGTGATCTTTTTCGCAGTGCTGGCCATGGGGATGCTGTTCACGGCCTATAGCCTGATGCACGACATGCACGAACTCGGCACCGTGGTCACCACGTGGACGCCGTTCCTGCTGCTCGGCGTGGCACTGCTGATTGCGCTCGGCTTTGAGTTCGTCAACGGTTTCCACGACACCGCCAACGCCGTGGCCACAGTGATCTACACCCACTCGCTGCCGCCGAATGTGGCGGTGGTCTGGTCGGGGTTCTTCAATTTCCTCGGTGTGCTGCTGTCCAGTGGCGCGGTGGCGTTCGGCATCATCGCGTTGCTGCCGGTGGAGCTGATCCTGCAGGTCGGCTCGTCCGCCGGGTTCGCGATGATCTTCGCACTGCTGATTGCGGCGATCCTCTGGAACCTCGGCACCTGGTGGCTGGGCTTGCCGGCCTCGTCGTCGCACACGTTGATCGGCTCGATCATCGGCGTCGGCGTGGCCAATGCGTTGATGCACGGGCGCGACGGCACCTCTGGTGTGGACTGGGCGCAGGCAACGAAGATTGGTTACGCATTACTGCTGTCGCCGCTGGTGGGTTTCGGTTTTGCGGCGTTGTTGCTGCTGGCGCTGCGCGCGTTCGTGAAGAACCGTTCGCTGTACAAGGCGCCTGAAGGCAACACCCCGCCACCGTGGTGGATTCGCGGTTTGCTGATCCTGACCTGCACCGGCGTATCGTTCGCCCACGGCTCCAACGACGGGCAGAAAGGCATGGGCCTGATCATGCTGATTCTGGTCGGCACCTTGCCGATGGCCTACGCCTTGAATCGCACCATGCCGGAAGAACAATCACTGCAGTTCGCAGCCGTGGCGCAAGTCACCCAGCAAGCGCTGGTCAAAAGTTCACCGCTGCCGGCGCCGGCCGATCCGCGCCCGATCCTCTCGGATTACATGCGCAGCAAGGAAGCCTCGCCGCAATTGGTCCCCGCCCTCGCCGCCCTCACCGGGCACATCGGTGAAGAAGTCAAAGGCTACGGCTCGCTGGCGAAAGTCCCGGCCGAAGCCATGGGCAACGTGCGTAACGACATGTACCTGGCCAGCGAAACCATTCGCCTGATGGACAAGAACAAGGTCGGCAACTTCGATGCCGACACCAGCGGCAAACTGCAATTGTTCAAGCAGCAGATCGACAACGCGACGCGATTTATTCCACTGTGGGTGAAGATCGCCGTGGCCATCGCGCTCGGACTGGGCACCATGGTCGGCTGGAAGCGGATTGTGGTGACGGTCGGCGAGAAAATCGGCAAGACCCACCTGACTTACGCACAAGGCGCCTCGGCGGAAACCGTGGCGATGCTGACCATTGGCGCGGCCGACATGTTTGGCTTGCCGGTGTCGACGACGCACGTGTTGTCTTCGGGCGTGGCCGGGACCATGGTTGCCAATGGCGGCGGATTACAGATGAAGACCATCCGCAATTTGTTGATGGCGTGGGTGCTGACGCTGCCGGCGGCGATTTTGTTGTCGGGCAGCCTGTACTGGTTGTTCACCCAATTGTTCTAAGCTCACATTCGCTCGAAAGATCCCGGCTGGCCCCGCGCAAACCGGGATTTCTTTTGTCGGTTTGAAACTTGCCAGCCTCGCCGCAAAGCGCCAGTGGTCAAAAAACGCTTCAGTTTGTCGGTCGGGTGCCGACTATTAAGTCACTCGACGTCTCCAGGAGGGCAACAGTGAATTTGTACATCAATCAGCTTCAACAACGAGCTGACTTCAAGGAAGCCATCTACGCCGGCGATATCTTTCTGAACACGCAACTGCGCGCTGCCCACCAACTGTGTGCCTTTGCTCAAGAGAGCATCACGGCTGCATTCAACGGTGAAACCCAACACCAGGCGCTGCACACGCTGATGCCGGTGGAAGAGTTCGTCGTGCTGGTGACTCGCCTCAAGGGCCAGTTCACCAACAGCCTGCGCGTCAAAGAACTGATTTTGAGTTTTATCGAAGAGATCGGCGCCGATCCGCGTGAATACATCTTCGACGTGCCGCGCATCCGCGTCGTACCCAATTACGACTACCTGCACGCCGGGGTCAGCTACGCCTACAAGCCGCATCGCGACACCTGGTATGGCAGCGTCGATTGCCAGATCAACACTTGGATGCCGGTGCACACCATTTCCCCGGATCAAACGATGATGATCAACACCGGCTACTTCGATGTACCGGTGAAAAACACCTCCAGTCAGTGGAGCCTGTCGGACTGGATCAGCAACCAGCGGCACAAGGCCAAGGACAACCTCAAGGACGAAGTCCGCGTGCATCCGGTGCCACTGGAAGAGATCAATACCGCGTCCGAGCTGCGTATCGCCGGCAATACCGGCGAAATGCTGATTTTCTCCGGCTCACACCTGCACGGCACCGTGGCCAATCACACTCAGCAAACCCGCTTCAGCGTGGATTTCCGCCTGATGCACCTTGATGACCTCAAACATCAGCGCGGCGCGATCAATGTCGACAGCGCCTGTCCGGATGTCGGTGCCGGTTTCAAAGATTATTTCCACGCCCACGATTTTTCGAATTTCCAAGGAATCCAGCAATGACCAAGCGTCGCATCACCCCCGCCGAGGCTCAGTACAACGAAACCCGCGCCAATGTCCTCAAGCGCGTGGATGCCGAGTACGTGGCGGACGCACCGTTTGTATTCGCCAACCGCATCGGTGTGACCGCTGCCCTGTCGCGCATGGAGCTGTTCAAGAAAGTCGCAGAGATTCCGGGCGCGATCATCGAGTGCGGCGTGTACAAAGGCAACTCGCTGATGCTCTACATGCACCTGTCGATGATTCTGGAGCCCTACGCGATCAACCGTTCGATCGTGGGTTTCGATACCTTCGAAGGCTTCCAGAGCATCAGCAAGACCGACGATCCGGCCGACGTCAACGAAACCATGTTCGCCGATACCGACCAGTCGCTGATCCAGGACATGATCGACGCCAATGACTTGCTGCGTCCGGTCAACCGTATTCCGCGTTGCGAACTGGTCAAGGGCGACATCGTCAAGACCGTGCCGGAGTGGGTCAAGACGCGTCCGGACCTGGTCGTGGCGATGTTGATTCTCGACACTGACCTGTACGAGTCGACCAAGGTCGCGCTGGAAACTTTCCTGCCATACATGCCTAAAGGCGCGATCGTGGTACTGGACGAAGTGGCTTATCGCAACTTCCCGGGTGAAACCAAAGCGCTGCGTGAAGTGCTGGACCTGAACAAAATCGAACTCAAGCGCCTGCCGTTTGATTCGTGCGTGGGTTACTTCCACGTTTGATCATGCCGTGAGCAAACGTGTGGGAGCGAGCCTGCTTGCGATGAAGCAGCGTCAGTCGGTGCAGATCTAGACTGATGAACCGCTATCGCGAGCAGCCTTACTCCTGCATTTTGATTGGTGTAGTGGGCTAGAGAGTGGAACGGATCACCTCCCCCAACCAATCCATAAACGCCCGCACCCGCAACGGCAAATGTCGCTGCCGCGCGTACAACAGCGAAACCCCCATCGCCGGCGCGTTGTATTGCGGCAGCACCGCCACCAATTCGCCGGTTTGCAGATGCGAGCGCAGGCCGGTATTGGGCACCTGCACAATCCCGAAGCCGCCCAGACACGCCGATTCATAAGCATCGGTGCTGTTGACCGTGACACTGCCGGCCATTGGCACGCGCCGTATCTGCCCCTCCTCCTCATACACAAACCCTTCCGAACGCGAACCGAGCACGCCGACGTAATGCACCAGTCGATGCTGCGCCAGATCTTCCAGGGTCTGTGGCACGCCATAGCGTTCAAGGTAAGCAGGGCTGGCGCAGTTGATCATGCTGACGTCGCACAGGTGCCGCGCCACCACCGACTGATCCGGTTGCGCGCCGACGCGCAGCACGCAATCAAAACCTTCGCTGAGCAGATCGACGCGGCGGTCAGTGCTGCTGATTTCCAGTTCCAGGTTCGGGTGGCGATCCATGAACTGCGGGAGCCGTGGCATCACCACACGTCGCGCGAGAATGTTCGGCATGTCGACGCGAATCCGCCCGGTCAGCGACGCTTCGTCCTGACGGAACAAGCCTTCGATCTCGTCCATGTGCGAGAGCAGATCCTTGCTGCGCTCATACAAAACCAGGCCGTCCTGCGTCGCTTGCACCTTGCGTGTGGTGCGTTGCAACAGACGCGTACCGAGCAGGGCTTCCAGCGCCTGCACATGTTCGGACACCGTTGAACGTGGCAGGCCGAGGTTTTCTCCGGCGAGGGTGAAACTTGATAACTCGCTGACCCGGACGAAGGTGCGCAGCAGTTCCAGTTTGTTCATGGGGCCACTCTCTGACTGTTCGAATCATCCGAACAGTGATTCCGATTTCAGTCTGTTTATCACCTGGCGGCGGATAAATAAACTTTGATCCATCACCACTCACCGCAACCGAGGAAGTCCCATGAACCGCAAAATTGCATTGATCACCGGCGCCAGTCGTGGCCTGGGCAAAAACGCCGCCCTGCACCTCGCAGCCCTCGGCATCGACATCATCGGCACCTACAACAGCCGCGCCGATGAAGCTCAGGCGCTGGTAAGCGAAATCGAAGCACTCGGCGGCAAAGCCGTGATGCTGCAACTGGATGTCGGTCGCAGCGAAGCCTTTGCCGACTTCGCAGCTCGGGTCGAGCAGGCGTTGCAGCACTTTGATCGGCAGCGATTTGATTTCCTGATCAACAATGCCGGGGTCGGTTTGCATGTCGGTTTCGCCGAAACGACCGTGGAGCAATTCGACCTGCTGATGAACGTGCATTTCAAAGGACCGTTCTTCCTGACTCAGCAACTGCTGCCACTGATTAACGATGGCGGGCGGATCATCAACGTCTCCAGCGGGCTTGCTCGTTTCACCATCCCGGGCGCCAGTGCTTATGCGGCGATGAAAGGCGCGATTGAAGTACTGACCCGCTATCAGGCCAAGGAACTGGGCTCACGGCAGATCACCGTAAATACGCTGGCGCCGGGTGCGATTGAAACCGACTTTGGCGGCGGCACTGTGCGCGACAACCCGGCGGTGAATGCGATGGTTGCCAGCAATACGGCGCTGGGTCGTGCGGGGCAGCCGGATGATATTGGCGGAGCGCTGGCACTGCTGCTGTCGCCGGGTGCTCAGTGGATCAATGGGCAGCGGGTCGAGGCGTCGGGCGGGATGTTTCTCTGACAGTTAACACGTCCCTCTGTAGGAGCTGCCGCAGGCTGCGATCTTTTGATCTTATAAACAGCAAAATCAAAAGATCGCAGCCTTCGGCAGCTCCTACAGGGGAATGGGGGTCAACCCTGACAAGCGCTGCGGGTCAGGAAGCGCTCGCGCATTACGTCATAGCCCCAGTGATACACGTAGGTGTACGGCAGAAAGAACAGCAACACGCCGATGTCGAGCAACAACGCCTGCCACAGACTGACCGACAACCACCAGGCAATCAGCGGCACACCCATCACGATCAAGCCACCCTCGAACAGCAACGCATGCACCACCCGCACCCAGGCGTTGTGCGCGACGTTCATGCGCGCCAGCATGCGGTCGAAGAAACGGTTGAAAACCACGTTCCAGCCCAGCGCCAGCATCGCGATCAGTACCGTCACCGCGCCCATGTCGAGCAGCGGTTTTTGCATGATCCACGCCAGCAATGGTGTGCAAATCAGGATCGCCAGCAGTTCGAAACCGATGGCCTGGAAAATACGTTCAGTGATGGATTTAGGGGCAGTCATGGCCTGATTCCTTGAGTGAAGATGGTTGCCATGATCCACCCCCACACCGATACTTCATAACCAATAACCATCGATCAAGGCGATAGTTCATGGCTTCGCAAGAAGTGCTGTTGGCGTTTGTCCAGGCGGCAACCCAGGGTTCGTTTTCGGCGGCGGCGCGCAAACTCGGGCGCAGTCAGTCGACCATCAGTGCGGCGGTGGCGAGTCTGGAGATTGATCTGGATCTGATCCTGTTTGATCGCAGCAGCCGCAAACCGACTCTCACCCCCGCTGGCCACGTGATGCTGCAACGGGCCGAGGCGATTCTGGCAGCCAACAGCCGTCTGGAAATGACCGCACGACAATTGTCCCAAGGTGTCGAACCAAAGCTGACCGTGGCGATTTCCGACACCTACCAATCGGCGCGTTTCGAAGCGGCGTTGATGGGCTTCGAGCAGCGTTATCCGGATCTGGAGCTGGAATGCCTGATCGCCGAATGCGACGACTTGATAGAACTGGTGCAACGCGGTCGAGCGCATCTGGCTTTTGCCGAGATGCAGGACACATATCCGCCGGATCTGGTGACCTCGACCGTCGCCGAGCGCACGGATATCGCCTTGTTCGTCAGCCGCGAACATCCGCTGGCGACGCTGAAAAATATCGATCAAGCCATCCTCGAACAGCATCGCGAACTGCGCCTGGCAACGATCATCAATCCCTACGAGAGTCGCGCCAAGGGCCGCGTGTGGTCGGCACCGAGTTATCTGATGTTGATGGAAATGGCTGAGATGGGCTTCGGCTGGGCGCCACTGCCGCGCTGGCTAGTGGGACGTTTCGGCAATGGCACGCTAGTGGAATTGAACGTGCGCGGCTGGCCGAAACCGGTGTTTGTCGATGCCCTGTGGTCACGGCTCTATCCGCCGGGGCCGGCGGGGAGTTGGCTGCTGAGCAAGATGCTGGAATAGATCAAAAGATCGCAGCCTTCGGCAGCTCCTACATTGGCAGTGCATTTCCTCTGTAGGAGCTGCCGAAGGCTGCGATCTTTTGATCTTCCTGAAAATACTCATGCAACCCACGCATCGCCGGCAACTCCAGCGCCTGTGCCGCATAACACAACCCCACCCGCCGCGTCGGCGCCGGCAGATGCAACGCGCGCACCACCACCCGTCCATGTCCGTTCACCAGTGACTGCGGCAACATCGCCACGCCGACACCCGCCGCGACCATATGCAACGCCTGCTGCAACGAGCCGGCATGCCCCGCCACCGCGTCTGGCGAGCGCCCGTACAGCGCCATCAAACGCTGATGCGACGGATGCTGCGGGCAAGTGATCCAGTCTTCAATCGGTGCCCAACCGGCCTGCGCGGCCGCCATCGGATGATCCAGCGGTAGCGCCATCACATAGGGTTCTTCCCACAGCGGCAGGAACAACTCGTCTTCGCAGCACATCTCCTCGACCGCCAAACGACCCTCACCGCTGCAACCTTCCTCCAGCGTCAGCAACAGATTCGGCAATGCCAGATGGGCCATGCGCACGAACGCTTCGATATGGCTGGCGGCAATATCGCCCTCGATACCCAGGGTCAACGGCAGGCGGTTTTCGCCACCGCGAAACATCCGGCTCAAGGCCTCGGCTTCCGCCACCATGCGCCGCGCCTGTGGGTACAACAACCGCGCCTCATTGCTGACCTCGACCCCGCGTGGCTGGCGGACAAACAGCGGAGCGCCGAGTTCTTCTTCAAGCTGCTTGATGGTCACCGACAGCGTCGGCTGACTGATGAACAGTCGCTGCGCGGCTGCAGTGATGTTGCGCTCCTCAAACACCGCGAGAAAGGCTTTGAGATGGCGGATATCCATAGGCAATTCCGATGACAGACAGAGGAATAAGGCATTTTTCAGCCTCGGCAGGGCTAAATATACTGCGCCCATTCTTTAGTCATTTGAAATTCTTATTTCAGGAGTGCAGCCATGAGCAAGCCATTAATCATCATCACCGGGGCCAGTTCGGGCATCGGCGAAGCCACCGCCCGCCGCTTGAGTGCTGCCGGCCATCCGCTGCTGTTGCTGGCGCGGCGGGTTGAGCGTCTTGAAGCGCTGGAGCTGCCGAACACCCTCAGCCGTAAAGTCGACATCACCGATCGCGCCGCTTTGCTCGCAGCGGTGGCAGAAGCCGAGGCCCAATTCGGGCCGGCCGATGCGCTGATCAACAACGCCGGGGTGATGCTGCTGGGCGCGATGACAGAGCAGGACCCGGCGCAGTGGGACCAGATGCTCGACGTCAATGTGAAGGGTTTGCTCAACGGTGTGCACGCGGTGGTGGCCGGGATGGTCGAGCGTAAACACGGGACGATCATCAACGTCAGCTCGGTGGCCGGGCGCAAGACCTTTCCGAATCACGTGGCGTATGTCGGCACCAAGTTTGCCGTGCATGGCCTGTCGGAAAACCTGCGTGAAGAGTTGGCGCCGCATAACGTGCGCGTGACCACGATTGCGCCGGGGGCGGTGGAGACCGAGTTGTTGAGCCACACCACGGATGAGGCGATCAAGACCGGGTATCAGGCCTGGAAGCAGGAAATGGGCGGGACGGTGTTGAGTGCCGAGGATGTGGCGACGGCGATTGCTTATGCGTATGAGCAGCCGCAGAACGTTTGCATCCGCGAAATCGTTATGGCTGCGACCCGCCAGCAGGCCTGACAAAACGCCGAAGGTCCTTCGGACCTTAATCGCTAGCAGGCTAGCTCCCACAATGATTGATGTCGGTCACAAATGCAGTGTTCAACCCCGAACCCTGTGGGAGCTAGCCTGCTAGCGATGAGGCCGGCGCTGCCATTGAAGATTTCAGATCAATCGAGTTCGCTCAACCGCCCCTCGATAAACCGCCGCTCCGGCTCCTGCCGCGTCAACTCCAGCGCCCGCAAATAACTCGCCCGCGCCTCCTCAACCCGGCCCAACTGCCGACAAAACTCCGCCCGCGCCGAATGCGCCAGGTGGTAATCCTGCAACTCCCCTCGCGCCAATATCCCCTCGATCAACGTCAACCCGGCCAACGCCCCGTCACGCTTGGCCACCGCCACTGCCCGGTTCAACTCGATCACCGGCGACGGCACCGCCCGCGACAGCACGTCATACAGCCCAACGATCTGCTCCCAATCGGTGTCATCGGCGGTCGGCGCTTCGGCATGCACCGCCGCAATCGCCGCTTGCAGACAGTACGGCCCGAACCGCCGCGTGGTCAGCGCCCTTTCTACCAGCGCACAACCTTCAGCAATCAAACCGGCATCCCACTGCAAGCGATCCTGATCATCCAGCAGCACCAGCTCCCCTGTCGGCGAGGTGCGCGCCGGCCGTCGCGACTCGTGCAGCAGCATCAGCGCCAACAGCCCCATCACCTCCGGTTCCGGCAGCAACTCCATCAACAACCGCCCTAGCCGGATCGCTTCACGGGTCAGATCTTCCCGCGTTAACTCAGTGCCCATCGACGCCGAATAGCCCTCGTTGAACACCAGATAAATCACCCGCAACACACTGTCCAGGCGTTCGGGCAGTTCGCTCAGGCTCGGCACTTGATAAGGGATTTTCGCGTCACGGATCTTGGCTTTCGCCCGTACGATGCGCTGGGCAATCGCCGCCGGCGCCGAGAGAAAGGCGCGGGCGATTTCTTCGGTGGTCAGGTCGCAGACTTCGCGCAAGGTCAGCGGCACTTGCGCATCTGCCGCCAGAGCCGGGTGACAGCAGGTGAAGATCAGCCGCAGGCGATCGTCTTCCACGTCTTCGTCACTCCAGTCGGCCTGCTCCAGCTCTTCCAGCTGCGCCAACAACAACGGCTGCGAGGCCTTGAACCGCGCACGACGACGCAACACATCAATGGCCTTGAAGCGCCCGGTAGACACCAGCCAGGTGCGCGGATTGTCCGGCACGCCGTCGCGCTGCCAGCGTTCGACCGCGACGAAAAAAGCCTCGTGCAAGGCCTCTTCGGCGAGATCGAAATCACCGAGCAGACGAATCAGCGTCGCCAGAATCCGCCGCGAGTCTTCGCGATAGACCTGCTCGACCCGCGCCCTGACTTCAGACATTCAACTGGCGCACGGGACGCACTTCAACGCTGCCAACCCGGGCCGCCGGGATGTTGCCGGCGACCTGGATCGCCTCGTTGAGATCCTTGGCATCGATCAGGTAGAAGCCGGCCAGTTGCTCCTTGGTTTCAGCGAACGGGCCATCGGTGATCGACAGTTTGCCGTGGCGCATCCGCACTGTGGTGGCGGTCTGCACCGACTCCAGCGCTTCGGCCGCGACCATCCGCCCGCTGCCCTCGATCGACTCGGCGTAGGCCCAGCATTCAGCGTCTTCGGGGCTATCGGGCGACGAATGCAGCAAGCGCTCATCGCTGTAGACCAGGCAGAGATATTTCATGGCGTTCTCCTGAAACGAACGGATCAACTATGGCTGAAGATCAGGGCTGCACATCGAACAGCGTCGCGCCGCTCATCGGATCGAACGGTGCCGACCAGTGCTCGTGGACAATGCGCCACGCCCCGCCGACCTGCCGATAGCACGCGGTGACGCGCATCCAGCAGCTCTGGGTTTCGCCCTTCTCGTTGGTGCCGCCGCAATTGGCCACCCAATGGGCGAAGGCAATGTTGTCGGCGCTCTCGATGACGATCTCGTGGAATTCGAAGATGTGCGGGCCGGGGCACATTTCCATGCATTCCACCCAGTGCGCGCGGTAGGCCGGTTTGCCCTTGAATTGCAGGGCCTTGATCGCATCGAACGAGACGATGTCGTCGGCGTACAACGCCATGACTTTCTCCACGTCCTTGGCCATGACGGCCTGTCGATAGGTGTCGATCAGGGTCTGGATTTCAGTCTGTGCGCTCATGCTGTTCTCCGTGATTGTTGTTGTGAAGACACTCTTAGTCGTTCGGCCAATCGGCAGATCGACAGACGAAACAAAAAATTTCCGCAGGAAGCAAAGTCGCTAGAATCCGGACTCATCTTTGTAGGAAAAAGGAAATTCCCGTGTCAGCCCAACTCGTGCCGTACGACAGCCTGAACGCATTGCAGCGTCAGCAAGTCGAGGCGATTGAAATCCATCCCGAGCAGATCAAGTTTTCCGGCGACATTCATGGCGCGTTGCACACCTTGCTGTCGAAACCCGGCCCCGGCGTGAAGGGTTTTGCGCTGCTGGCGGATGAAATGCCAGTGGCGTTCCTGCTGCTCAAGCGCCCGCCGGTGTTACCGGCCTGGGCCGATGAACACAGCGCCACGCTGCATGCATTGCAGGTGGATCGCCGGGCGCAGGGCAAGGGTTATGGCAAGGCATGCCTGCAAGCACTGCCGAAAGTCGCACGCCAGGCATGGCCGGAGATCAAAGGGCTGGAATTGTCGGTGGACGCCGACAATGACGCCGCCATCGCCCTGTACGCCAAACATGGCTACGTCGACAGCGGCGAAGCCTACAAGGGCCGAATCGGCTACGAGCGGCGCATGGGCCTGTTTTTCTAAGTCATCGAGGGAAGCACGATGATCGACTCAATTGAAGCACTGGAAGCTATTTACGGATTGCCCCACGAGCGTGCGGTGCGCAAGCAGATCACCTTTCTCAACGAGGACTATCAGGCGATGGTGCGCGTGTCGCCGTTGGTGATTGTCAGCTCGGTGGGCGCTGATGGCCTCGACAATTCGCCACGCGGTGATGCGCCGGGGTTTGTGCGGATCATCGACGAACGCACCCTGGCCCTGCCGGATCGTCCGGGCAACAACCGCATCGATACGTTGCGCAATGTGCTGCACGATCCACGGGTGTCGCTGCTGTTCATCATTCCGGGGATAGGCGAGACGTTGCGGGTCAACGGCACGGCGTCGATCAGTGCCGAGCCGGCGTTGCTGGAGAGTTTTGCAGTGAACGGCAAACCGGCGAAAACCGTGTTGCTGGTAAAGGTGGAAGCGGCGTATTTCCATTGTTCGAAAGCGTTTGTGCGCTCGGATGCGTGGAACCCTGAAACGCATCTGCCGCGCTCGGCGCTGCCCACGGCCGGAGCCTTTCACAAGCGTTTGAACGACGGCCAGTTCGATGCCGACAGCTACGACCGCGAGGCGCCGACCAGAGTGCGTGACAGCCTCTATTGAAAAACCAGATCTGATGTTCTCTTACAGGATTTTGTAATCACCCTGTAAGAGTTATCCCACGCAAAAAACCTCAACTCACCAAAACTTATAAAACCCTGTAAGTAAATTCTGATTTTTATTCTAGAGATTGACGACCCACTGTCAAACACTCTAGGTTTTAGCCATGAGTCAATTTATTAATTACTCAATAGATTACCATTTTCGAAAAACGGACTCCGACATGGAGACCGACACTTAAAGCACAGCAGCACTCGATATCCCCGGGGAGCACCGTGTGACAAACACTCTAATTAAGACTTCAAAATCAGAAATCACCAATAATGAAATAATCATACTGGATGGAAAAATTTCCATACCGAAAAACTATCTTCTAGAGAAAGCTTTTTTAGAACCGACAAGCATTCTAATTGTTTCTGGCTCTCTAATAGAGGGCATAGGAACTATTCACTCTGACATCGACTGCATCATTCTCTGCGAGCAACGCCCTACAGCGAGAAGCATTAAAGATATCGAACACGCGTTTGTCACAGACGAAGATTATCGCCATATCACGAAAAACGAAGAAGTCCACAACACAACCGACTTCTATGGAGACTCCAGCATCCACATTGACGCTGACTACATCACCTTCTCGGAAATTGAAGATATATACAAAAAAATCGATAAGGCGTTTACCGAGGTAATTTCTGATCAGCGCTTCCTATATAACCCGATACTAACAAATACAGAAAACAACATCATTCATCGTTCTATTATCGGACATGCCATTACAAACGAAGAAAGATTCAAATCTATAAAATCAAGAATCCCTTTAGACAAGCTTATCTACATTGCACATCGTGAGAAACTCCCCGTCTTTTACGCGTTTCAGGACATTCAAGGCTGTTGGCAGTCGGGAAATCTATGGATGGGTTGTGAGATAGCCAGAGACATGATGCTAAAGACGTCCATGAGTTTCACCTACCTCACTGGTACTTCGAACAAGCACTATAAGTGGGTATACTCAAATATGTATCGAGTTGAAGGATTCGAAACCATCAAAAACAAGTTTTTTGTTTTGGCCAGGCAAGGAGCAACTACAGAGACGGAATGCAGATCCTACATCCAAGAGATACTGGACTACATGGACTTGGTATTCCTAGCAATTGAGGACCTGCTAAAAACAAAAGACATCTATCCAACGACAAAAACTTCTCTTGCCGCACTAGACAATGAGTTCAACGAGCGCAAACAAACCATACATAAAATCTCAATGTGCGAGTACTACTTCAGAAAAAAATACTTTGCTGCATCCCAGACCCCACGCCTAACAACCTTACTCAAAGAATGGGATTAAACACTCACAGTTAGCTCCCCTTGGAATGCCACAAGCGGTCCATCGTATGGAAATATTAAAACTATCTGCACCGCTAATATTTTCCAGATTGGGAGATATGATTGGATCACTGATTTTCTTCTCCTTTATTGGTCATTACATTGTCGACTCGCTGAGTGCCGCATCATTTGCCTTAGCGTCATTATCTTTTCTGACAGTTGTCGGCATCGGTTTTTTTTCCAACACTCTAATAACCGTAGCAGGAGCGACCAATTTAAATACAGACAAAATCAAGTCCGAAATAGCTGCATCATTCAATCTTGCAATTTCTCTTGGACTGATAATTTTATGCATAATATTTTTAGCAGGTAAAATCTCGTCAGAACTAGAAACAAAACCCAGCAACCATGACGACTTTAAAGCCCTTTTAATACTTTCAATTTCAATACCTGCCGTTTATCTCCAGATTACAATTTTCAACTTCTATAACGGCATTAAAAAAACGCAATACGAACTCACGTTCACATGGCTACTGAACAGCGCTCTCGCATTAATATGTATCGTATGCATGAACATAGGCACAGATATAAATTTATCCGACTTTATTATCACGTACGTTTGCCTGCGTTATTTATTCTCATTCGCGGCGCTAGCATTTTTCAGAATCACAATACAAAGACACTTAAATGGCTTTTCAGCCCGCAAAAAATTATCAAAAGGTGATTATATAAAGTACACGATTTGCGGACTCCCTATGGCACTGTGCTTTGGTAGTGAAAGCCTCCTGTTCCTTTTGCTATCTTTGATATCAAAACATATAAATGACATCAGCCTTTCTGCATACCAAGCTTCTATTCATGCAGCCAGCATCATCTATATGATTTCTATCGGAATAGGAAATGCGGCAGGAATAATGACTGCACGGCACTACGCCACAAAGGACTTCGAAGCAATTTCAAAAACTCACAGCCAGGCAATCTGGCTTGGACTATCCGTACTAACTCCAATCCTGGCGGCGTGTTTTTTGTTAAGTGAAGATATTTCTCTAATCTACACATCCGATACAGCAACAAGATTACTTATAGAAAAGAATATTATTATCTCAATACCTTTCTTAATATTTGAGTTCATTTATGTTGTAACAAGATTTACTTTGAGAGGCATGAATGATCTTTGGACACCCACTGTAATGACAATACTGACACTGAACATTTTTGGTATGTTTTCGTCAGCAACCCTATTATCGCTGTACGAATATACCGTTCACTCTATATTCCTAGCTTTAGTAGCATGCTCATTTATTCTGATGTTGCTTCTATCCTGGAGATTAAGGCATACCCTATATCACGCAAAAACCAACGCCAAAGAAAACCTATGCCGCCCAAAACTGCTGTGACCTTTACTAACTTTGTTTTTCGAGGTTCGAACTATGACACAGACTTCCTCACTGAACGACACCAAAAATCAAAACTTAACATTAACAACGATAATTAGCGAACATCATGCCTGGCGAACATTGAGCGGATTACAAACGAACGACTATTACGTTTACCGTAACGCCATCCACAGTGGCTGCCATCTTCAACGAACCTTGTTCGAACTACGCCATCCTGAAGTGATGATTTGCGACTTAAGCAATCTTGAACCCGCTTTTAATTGTATGTCTGATTTACAGATAGTTAAAACCTGGCACCAAATAAACTCCGCCATTGATCAATCAAAATTTGAAGACATACGAAAAATACTAGGCGATGGCCTGACGCCAGAAATAGCTATTTCTGGCCCATGCAAGCAGAAGCTGTTTGATTTTAAAACTCAGTTAATTAATAAAATCCTGCCTAAATCAACCAAACATAGACAACCAGCAACCAAACAGCCAACAACACGTGGCATCTCGAAAAACCGATTACTCATAAATACTAACGATAACACCATTAACTTTCACAACCGTTTCTGCGCATTCTACAGTGCTTATATATCGCATGAGCACTGGGACAACTGCCTTACCTTGAACACCAGATACATTTACGAAGACCATCCACTTTGGCATAAAATAAAAACACTATCAAAGAACAAACTGTTTTTGTTATCAGCCGGTCTACCTCTTGCTCTTGGTTATCTCGCGGCAACTGGAGACGAAAAAATATTCTTTTCAGAAATTCATCGACAAAACGACGCAAACCTATTGACACGCGATAGTGAGTTTCTGGACATCTTCCCTCATAGTGAAATTACAAATGACCCATGGTTGATTATAGATAAGTCATATACAGGAGGAAGCCTTAGACAAGCAGGTAACATGATTAGGAAAAAACTAGGTTATGACACTGACATCAAAACCCTCGCACTTTTCCCAAAAACCTTTAGTGCATTCATGAGCGCAGACTATGCAGTTTATGGAGGAAAATTATTTGAGGTAAGACTCTACGCATCACGTCTCAATAGAGAGACCTGGCATACACAACTTATAGCTGAGAAGTCGATATGAGAGCTTTATTCAAGGACGAACACGTTTCCGAACTGGAAGAATGCCTCTACGAAGCCAGAAAGAAACTACGTCGCTATTGGGCCGGGACGCTCGCATGCTTACCTGACTACGACATATCACAAAATCAATGGGACAACGCTCAAACACAATCGGACTTAGATTGCCAAAACATATTATCTGAGTGCCTATCAACTATCAGTTTTAAAATCGCAATATACTCGGAAGAAAGCGACAGTTCTACCGTCCTCGAAAAACAAGACGAATACTCACTTCTTATAGACCCCTTAGACGGTACGCACAATGCGACTCTAGGCTTCCCTGGCTACACATCGAGTGTGGCACTTTATTACGATGGCGCATATATATTTGGCTGGGTTTATGACATATCAAGAGATCTGGTGTACACGGCAGCATTAAACGAAGGAGCGTATCTGCAATCCGCAATAATCGTTAAAAGGCTTCGGACACGCACCACCCACTCTCTAGCAGAAATGAGAGTTTCTTTCCATCGCCCCCGAGACGTTCAAGAAAGATCCAGAATTGAAAACATCATATGGTCAGCGGCGAAAGTCCGAATTTATTCCTGT
Source organism: Pseudomonas sp. LBUM1652 (assembly GCF_059716105.1). Taxonomy (NCBI): domain Bacteria; kingdom Pseudomonadati; phylum Pseudomonadota; class Gammaproteobacteria; order Pseudomonadales; family Pseudomonadaceae; genus Pseudomonas; species Pseudomonas sp. LBUM1652. Next base: position 4,802,507 of record NZ_CP166804.1, read on the forward strand.
TCCTCATTGGAAATCTGTCTTATTGCTGCCGGGGTTCTTGATGCTTTTATTGACGTAGGCCCACCTGGACACGAACGAAGTTGTGATATTGCCGCAGCAGAGTTGGTACTCAGAGAAGCGGGTGGCGCGTTATTCGACGACAAAGGTCGTATCAGAACTAGCTACCCACCTTCAGCAACATCTGTATCAGACAATGGAACATTAATAGCCCTATCCACAAAAGAACTTATACGATTACTCCTATAACTCATAGAACTGGAGACGAATCATGTTATTCGAAACAGTCAGCCTAAAACTCAAACTATTATCCAATGGCATTAATTTCTCCAAAGAATTCCTGGATTACTTTCAGAACCAAACGAGTCATATCGAGAAAAGACGAGCATATGGCACAGGTGACAGTGTAATAATTGAGTCAAGCATCCACACGCCGCAGGAAATAATTCTCGACGGACAAATTATCACGGCCGCTAATTACAACCCTAACTCAGCATATAAAATCGTTTTAGCACAAGGGCATCCAGCATTAAAGCATGGAAGCAAAACCATAAAAATTACATTTCCTTCCAGACCGATATCCTATGGAAAAAAATTAAGCAACGGTGAATTATTCGAAACGCATTTAACCGTATATGGAAACTCTACCCTTGGAATATTTTCACCAGGTCACTGTTATTACTTCAACAATGGTCGCGAGTGTAAATTTTGCTCTCTTGGCGCAGCCAGAGAAAACCTTTCCGATCACAAAATGCGTATCAAAGGTGATTTAGCAGGAGAAGCCGTAGAGATAGCCACCAAGGATGAGACTGGACGTTACAAGAGAGTTTTGTTTAACGGCGGCACGATCCCGAATTATGATAAAGGTTACTCAATGCATTTAGACTTAATGGAACGAGTAAAAGAAAGAAACACTGCAAGCAATCTGGATTACCACTTAATTTCGATGCCACCCAAAGATTTCCGGCTTTTTGAGCGATTCAAAGGACTGGGCCACAACTTATCCATGAGTTTGGAAGTATTCAACGCAGATCTGTTTTCTGAAGTTTGCCCTGGAAAGTCACAGGATTATACAAGACCACGTTTCCTTTCTGCGTTTGAAGCTGCTGTCGAGGTTCTAGGTCGTGGAAACGTCTACGCGGGTTTTGTAGCTGGCATGGAACCTTTAGAGTCAATAATTGAAGGAATCGAGTATTTCGGAAACATGGGAGTGGTGCCTGCGGTTGCAGTATTCCACCCCGACGCCGGCTCACACTACTCCACAAAAGCGCGTCCTTCCGTCGACTTTCTAAATACACTCGGTAAAAAAATGTCAGAAATTTATCAAAGAGAAGGCTTTAGACCGCTAATAGAAGGAAGTGGAAGAAATTCTTTAGATACTGAAGCTTACCTAGGAGGTTTTTCATGAATTATTCTTTGGATAAGGGAGTATTTATTGCATTCGAAGGTACCGATGGCGCTGGAAAATCAACGGTTGCGCGAGCAACATATGACAGAGTTTTTCAGTCCCATTCTGCATTGCACTATATAGACAAAAATCGTCCTCCAGTGCCTACAGGCTATACAGAGTTTCATATGTCTCGGCTACGTGAAGTCTTATGGGATTATCCGGACAACGCTCCCCTTGAACAATTAGGTGACAAACACTGGATGAGCCTCATCACTGCGTGGTTTCAGGCCACAGATCATGCGGCTATAACACCTTTGATCAATTCTGGCGCAAGCTGCATCTCCGATGGTTGGCACTATAAATACCTAGCGCGCTTCCTGCTTAAGAGTACTGATTTGGCTGAGGATGCGTTGGCAATGTTCTCAACGATTAGAAAACCTGACTTCGTAATTTTTTTAGATGTTGATCCGGCACTGGCAGCACAGAGAAAAGGATCATTTCGCCTTAGCGAGAGTGGAGCCTATGACGGCGCCAATGCAGATCCCCAGAAGGGCTTCATTGACTATCAGAATCGAGTTAGATCCAGTTATGAGCGATGCGGTCTGGTGAACTGGATAAGAATCGATACAACCGATCTAAGTGAGGAAGCCGTACTCGATAAGGCGGTGACTGCAGTCCAGAGCATTCTTTGTAGGGAGTAGAAACCAACGAACGTATCCAACGACGGCCAGTTCGATGCCGACACGTACGACCGCGAGGCGCCGAAGCGGGTGCAAGACACCCTCTACTGACACACCATCCCCTGTAGGAGCTGCCGAAGGCTGCGATCTTTTGATCTAGATCTTAAAACCCAAAATCAAAAGATCGCAGCCTTCGGCAGCTCCTACAGGGGGACGTGTTTACAGGGTCAGGATCATCTCGTGCCACGCCATGCCGCCATGGTCCGACTCAGACGGTTTGATGTAGGCAAAGCCGAACCCGGCATACAGCGGGATGTGCTTTTCCTTGCACATCAAGTGAATCGTCGCTTTATCCATCCCACGCATACGCTCGATGAACTCGGCCATCAAACGCTTGGCCAGGCCCTGGCCCTGATAGTCCGGATGCACCACCACTGACATGATCACCACGTTCGGCCCGGCCGGGTCGTGGCCGATCAGTTCCTTGAACGCCTCGTCCGACATCTGCACGTCAAACGCCGCGCCCGAGTTGATGAAACCCGCGACCTCGCCGTCCATCTCGGCAACGATGAAACCCTCCGGCCAGGTCGCAATGCGCGTGGCGATCTTCTCGCGAGTGGCAGCTTCGTCGCCTTCATAGGCAACGGTTTCGATGGCGTAGCAGCGGTCCAGGTCGGCGGCGGTGACGTTGCGGATGACGGTGTTCATGGCAGCTCGAAAATCAGCGGAAAAAAGTGCGCAAAGCATAAAGGAATAAGGTGTGCATATCGATCCGCGCGGGCGGCGTAAAGCCTGCGTATAAGCGCTTTTCTTCGGGTTCGCGGGGGTCTATTTCTGTGGGGTGTCTCTGACTACCCTTGGGGGAACCGCTTATGAGCAGCGTTGAGATTGGCCTGTTGATGGTGTTGGGCATCAGTACATTCGGCTTTATCACCCTGGGCATCGACCTGATGCGGGCGCGCCGTAAACAGCGTTGAAAACAAGAGGCGGATCAGTGATCCGCCTCCTCGTTGTCGGCTCAGGATTTGCTGTCGACCGGTACACAGATTTCCAGCTTGCCGGTATGCAGTTTCGGATTGAAGTCCGCACTGTAGCGCTCCAGCTCCGGGGCGTTCAGCTCCACATAGTGAGAGCTCGGCAGCCAGGTTTTGTAGATGTACTGCAGGGTCTGCGGCAACTGGTCGAGTGGCCCTGTATGTTCGAACACCGCGTACTGGCGGGGTAACACTTCGACCCATTGATACAACTTCTGATCCAGATCATCGAGCTTGCTTATTTCCACCCCGGCGATGTAATCGAAGCCACCCTTGCCGTCGAAATTGCAGCAGACCCCATAGGTCACTTCGCCTTGTTGGCCAGGAATGCGCCCCAGGTGCGGCAGGAATTTTTCCCACAGCGCCGGGATATCCTTGGCGGTCTCTTGAGTAAAACGACCCCGAAAACCTGCTATCAGCAGAAAGTGTCCATGTTCGAAGCGAGGTTCAGCCACTTCGACGCGTGTTTGCTCATCCATGACTCGACTCCTGGAACAAAAAAGGGGTTCGGCTGGTGAGTATAGAAAGCCCATGCCGATTCGCACGATTACAGTGCGTGCAGCTGCTCGACGGCACCGGAGCCGACAAACTCGTTGTAGCCGGATACGATCACGTAAACCGCGAAATAGCAGAAGATCGCTGCAGATGCCATATAGGAATAACGCAACAGCTTGTCACCCAGCAGCTTGCCACCGTGGCTGGCGGCGAAGCACAAACCGGCTGACCACAGCAGCCCGGCGCAGAGAAAACCACCGAGGAACAGCGCCGAACTGAGCGGGCCACCGCCACCGGAACGGGCGATCAGCGTGCCACCCACTGCGGCGAACCACAGAATTGCACTGGGCGAGGACATGGCCAGGAAGATCCCGCGAAAGAATTCCTTGCGATGGGAGTTGTGCCCCACTTCGGCGGTTTCAGCCAGCAGCGCTTCGTGGTGAATCGCCGAATAAATCATCTTCGCGGCAAAGTAGATCAGCAGCGCCGAACCGCCGATCCACAGCACCCAGCGCACGGTTTCGTATTGCAGCAGCACGGTCATCCCGGCAAGCGCCAGCACCGCGTAGATCAAGTCGCCGACACAAGTGCCAAGGCCCAGCGCGAAGCCTTGAAAGTAACCGCGCTGCATCGCCAAAGTGATCATTGCGATGTTGGCCACGCCGATATCCAGGCACAGCGAAAGGCTCAGCAAGAAGCCGCTGGTGAATTCCATCTACCGATTTCCTTGGGAAAAATTTGTTTACGCACAGACTGGACAGTCTGCCATCACTGCCCTTATCTTCGCCAACAGGTCACCGCAGTGACCAGCGTCGCTCGGACGGTTCCGGGCGCTTACGTTATCCGAGGCAACAATGGCCGAACAAGGTTCGCCGCGCCGCTTTGCGCGCATAGATCGACTCCCCCCTTACGTTTTCAACATCACCGCCGAGCTGAAGATGGCCGCCAGGCGTCGTGGTGAAGACATCATCGACTTGAGCATGGGCAACCCCGACGGCGCTACGCCGCCGCACATTGTCGAAAAACTTGTACAAGTTGCTCAACGCGAAGACACCCACGGCTATTCCACGTCCAAGGGCATTCCGCGCCTGCGCCGGGCTATTTCCAACTGGTACAAGCAACGCTACGAGGTCGATATCGACCCGGAAAGCGAGGCCATCGTCACCATCGGTTCCAAGGAAGGCCTGGCGCATTTGATGCTGGCCACGCTGGATCAGGGCGACACCGTACTGGTGCCGAACCCGAGCTACCCGATTCATATCTACGGTGCGGTGATTGCCGGCGCCCAGGTGCGTTCGGTGCCGCTGGTGCCCGGTGTGGACTTCTTCGCCGAACTGGAACGGGCGATTCGCGGTTCGATCCCCAAGCCGAAAATGATGATCCTCGGCTTCCCGTCCAACCCGACCGCGCAGTGCGTGGAGCTGGATTTCTTCGAACGGGTGATCGCCCTCGCCAAGCAATACGACGTGCTGGTGATCCACGACCTGGCGTACGCCGACATCGTCTACGACGGCTGGAAAGCCCCGTCGATCATGCAGGTGCCGGGCGCCAAGGACATCGCGGTGGAGTTTTTCACCCTGTCGAAAAGTTACAACATGGCCGGTTGGCGTATCGGCTTCATGGTCGGCAATCCAGAACTGGTCAACGCTCTGGCGCGGATCAAGAGTTACCACGACTACGGCACGTTCACCCCGCTGCAAGTGGCAGCGATTGCTGCGCTGGAAGGCGATCAGCAGTGCGTGCGCGACATCGCCGAGCAGTACCGCCAACGGCGTAACGTGCTGGTCAAAGGCCTGCATGAGCTGGGCTGGATGGTCGAGAATCCGAAAGCGTCGATGTATGTCTGGGCAAAGATTCCTGAGGCATACGCGCACTTGGGCTCGCTGGAGTTCGCCAAGAAGCTGCTGGCCGAAGCCAAGGTCTGCGTCTCGCCGGGCGTGGGATTCGGTGAGTATGGCGACGATCATGTGCGCTTCGCGCTGATCGAAAACCAGGACCGGATTCGTCAGGCTGTACGCGGCATTCGCGGGATGTTCCGGGCGGACGGGTTGGCACCGAAAACGACTACCTGAGGAACGATCCAGGCACAAAAAAACCGCATCGCTGCGGTTTTTTTGTGTCTGCAAAAAGTCGCTTAAACGAACAGCGACAGCAGCAGGATAAAGCCCAGCGCGACGATGGAGAGGATGGTTTCCATCGCGGTCCAGGTCTTGAACGTCTCGGCCACGGTCATGTTGAAGTATTGCTTCACCAGCCAGAAACCGGCGTCGTTGACGTGGGACAGGATCAACGAACCGGCGCCGGTGGCCAGCACCAGCAACTCACGATTGACGCCCGGGATCATCCCCACCACCGGCACCACAATGCCTGCGCCAGTGATGGTCGCCACAGTCGCCGAACCGGTGGCGATACGAATCACCGCCGCCACCAGCCACGCCAGCAGGATCGGCGAGATCTGCGCGCTGACCGCCATGTGGCCGATCACGTCGCCCACGCCGCTGGTCACCAGCATCTGCTTGAAGCCGCCGCCAGCACCGATGATCAGGATGATCGCCGCGGTTGGCGCCAGGCTCGCATCAAGCCACTTGAGCATTTGGTTGGAGCCAATGCCCTGTTTGTAGCCAAAGGTGTACAGCGACAGCAGCAACGCCAGCAGCAGTGCCGAGATCGGGTGACCGATCATGTCCATCCAGGTACGGAAGAAGTTACCGTCCGGCAGCGCCACGTCAGCAAAGGTTTTCAGCAGCATCAGGAACACCGGCAGCAGCACAGTGATCAGGGTGATGCTGAAGCTCGGCAGGACGGCGGAATCGTTTTCGCGGGCCAGTTGATCGACCAGTTCCTGATTCGGGTGACCCGGAATGTGCTTGGCGATGAACGTACCGAAGATCGGACCGGCAATGATGGCGGTCGGCAGCGCAACGATCAGACCGTACAGGATGGTCTTGCCGATATCAGCGCCGAACACGCCGATGGCCAGCAGCGGACCCGGGTGCGGTGGCACCAGACCGTGCACGGCGGACAGGCCAGCGAGCAGCGGGATACCGATCTTGATGATCGACACGCCGGTGCGGCGGGCAACGATGAACACCAGCGGAATCAGCAATACAAAGCCGATTTCAAAGAACAGCGGAATGCCCACCAGGAACGCGGCGAACATCATTGCCCACTGGACTTTGTCTTTACCGAACGCGCGGATCAGGGTTTGGGCAATCTGGTCTGCCCCGCCCGACTCGGCCATCATTTTGCCGAGCATGGTGCCCAGCGCGAGGATGATGCCGACGAAACCCAGCACGCCACCAAAGCCGTCCTGGAACGCCTTGATGATGGTGCCGATCGGCATGCCGGACGTCAGGCCGAGGAACGCGGCGGCGATGGTCAGGGCAATGAACGGGTGAATCTTGAACTTGGTGATCAGGATGATGAGTCCGATCACCGTGACCACTGCATCAAGCAGCAGGTAGGCGTCGTGGGACATGCCAAACATTGGGGGTGTCTCCTGGTTTGTTGTTGTTATTAAAGCGGGTTAATCAGAAGTCGTGAGGACAGCGCTATCTGCATGGACACACTCATACCGCCTGTTTCAGGCCGTTGGCCTGCCACCAGACGTGAGCTTGTTCAGCCAGTTCTTCAACGCTGTGGATCGATGCATTCAACGCCAGGGTCAACGGCTCGCCCTTGGGCGATTCGAGGGTGGCGAACTGGCTTTCGATCAACGTGGCCGGCATGAAGTGGCCCGGGCGGTGGGATACACGCTCGGCGGCCACTTCAGGCGTCAGTTCCAGGAACACGAAGCCCAGGCCCGGCAAGGCACTGCGCAGCACTTCGCGGTAACTGTGTTTGAGGGCCGAGCAGGTCAGCACCGGGCGCTGGCCCGAGGCATCGACACGACGCAATTCATCGCACAGGCTGTCGAGCCAGCCGGCGCGGTCGTCGTCGTTCAGGGGGATCCCCGCGCTCATCTTTTCGATGTTCGCGGCCGGATGAAAAGTATCGCCTTCAATGGCAGTGGCGCCGCTCAATTGGCACAGGGCCTCGCTGACGCACGTCTTGCCGCAACCGGCAACGCCCATGATGACCAGGGCGGTGATGGGATGACTCATATAACACCTCAGCGCGCAGACAGCGCTACCTTTGCTAGCTATGACTCTAGTGCACAGGTAGAAGTTGCCGACGCCTTCTTGTCGTTTTTTTGGGTTGCAGCAGGTTTGTTCCCAACGCCAAAAAGCGAAGATCAGGCAGGACCTCGCTTACGCATTTGCAGCTGCATCAGGACAGCGCTACCTTAGTGCCTTGATTTTTGTTTGGCAAGCCGCCCGATGACCACCTCTAAAAACGATAAAAATACCCGCACCACCGGCCGTCCCACCCTCAATGAAGTTGCCCGCCTGGCCGGCGTCAGCCCGATTACCGCCTCCCGCGCCTTGCGCGGCGTCAGCACCGTGGCCACTGAGCTGGTGGAGAAAGTCCAGAAAGCTGCGCTCGAACTCAACTACGTGGTCAACCCCGCCGCCCGTGCCCTGGCCTCTGCCCAGAGCCATTCGGTGGTGGTTTTGGTGCCTTCGTTATCCAACCTGTTGTTCATCGACACACTGGAAGCCATTCATCGGGTGTTGACGCCCAAGGGCTTCGAAGTGCTGATCGGCAACTTCCACTACTCGCGCGATGAAGAAGAAAAACTGCTGCGCAACTACATGGCCTATCAGCCGCGTGGCTTTCTGCTGACCGGGTTTGATCGCACTGAAAGTTCGCGGCGGATGATCGAAGCGAGCAACATCCCCTGCGTGTACATGATGGAACTGGACAGCGCCGCTGGCGTGAACTGCGTCGGCTTCTCGCAGCTCAGCGCTGGTGAAACTGCCGCCGAGCATTTGCTCTCTCGTGGGCGCAAGCGTCTGGCGTACATCGGCGCACAGCTCGATCAGCGCACTTTGCTGCGTGGCGAAGGTTTCCGCAAAGCGTTGCAGAAGGCCGGGCGCTACGATCCGGATCTGGAAGTTCTGACACCGCGCTCCTCCTCTGTTGGCTTAGGCGGGGAGTTGTTCCTGCAATTGCTGGCGGCGCATCCGGATGTCGATGCGATCTTCTTTGGTAACGACGACCTGGCGCAGGGTGCTTTGCTTGAGGCGCTGCGCAATGGCATCAAGATTCCCGAGCAAGTGGCGATTCTGGGCTTCAACGACTTGCCAATGTCCGAGCACATGGTGCCGCGTCTGAGCAGCATCAATACCCCGCGAGAGGCGATTGGCCGGCGGGCGGCGGAGCAGATGTTGACCTTGATGGCGGGCAACAGCGTTGCGCGGCCAGTGGAAGACATGGGCTTCGAACTGAAGATCCGCGAAAGTACCTGATCTCCCATAGTTTCATGGTTGAAACACAATCCCTGTGGGAGCGAGCCTGCTCGCGAAAGCGGTGGTTCAGATAAACCTGTGCCGACTGACACGACGCTTTCGCGAGCAGGCTCGCTCCCACATTGGATCTCCATAGTCGCTAGTGGCTGAGCAGGTCCACCAGCGCCAACGCACCCTTCTGCAACGGCTGGCTCTTGAGCCACACCGCATGCACCGGCAACACCAGGCCGTTTTCGATGTTGCGGAAATTCAGGCGTTTCAGGCGCCCCGAATCCAGCCGCGACTGCACCACCGACAACGGAAAGTTGCCCCAGCCCAATCCCGCCTCGACCATCTCCATCGCCGTTTCCAGACTGTCGGTTCGCCAACAGGACTCAGCCACCAATGGCCGGGTCTCGCTGATCGGCAAATCACGGCTGGCGACGAATATCTGCCGCACATGCACCAGGTCTTCAAGAAACAGATCCTGGCCCTGCAACAACGGACTGTCCGCCGCCAGCGTGGCGATCATTCGTTCGTTGCCGACAAACTGAAAACGCTCGAGCACGTTCACGCTCAGTCCGGCGAACGCCAGGCACACACTGACCCGACCGCTGTGCAACATCGCCAGCACGTCATCCTGCGGCGCGGTCAGCACTTCGATGTCGAGCAGTGGATGACGCTCGGCGATCACCTTGATTGCCGCCAGCAAACGTCGGCGATCAATGTCCGCCACCACGCCGATCGACAATTTGCTCTCCAGCCCCAGCGACAATTCCACCGCGTGTACTTGCAGTTGCTTGAGCTGTTCGGCGATCAACCGCGCGTGAGGCACCAGCGACATCGCCATCGCCGTCGGTTGCGGTTCGCGATGGCTACGGTCGAACAGCGGATAGCCGAGTTCAGCCTCAAGATTGCCGATGGCCATGCTCACCGCTGACGGGACTTTGCCCAACGCGCGGGCCGCGGCGGAAAACGAGCCGCGTTCGATCACGGCGAGAAACAGTTCGATGCTGTCGCTATTGAAATTCAATTTCCCACCCATCAACAAACCTGAAAGCTACTGACTTTTTCTGTCAGCCCTATTGAAGCTATCTTTCGCCGCCTCCGCCAGTCCCGCTGGCCATCGAATCTGAAATAAGAGGCAAATCTGCATGCAAGGCGTCAAACGCAAACTGGTCTATGTGTCGCTCTACGAAGTAATCGGCATGACCTTCTCCGCCCTTGGTCTGGCCTTGTTGTCCGGCACCTCGCCGGGCAGCACCGGGCCATTGGCGGTGATCATCACCACCATCGCCGTGACCTGGAATTTCATCTACACCTCGCTGTTTGAACACTGGGAAAGTCGGCAGAAGTCGCGTACCCGCACAGTCAAGCGACGCATCGCCCATGCCGTCGGTTTTCAACTGACGTTAATCGTGTTCCTGATTCCGTTGATCGCGTGGTGGATGAACATCAGCCTGGTACAGGCGTTTCTGCTGGATCTGGCGCTGATCATCTTCATCCCTTGCTATACGTTTGCCTTCAACTGGCTGTTTGATCGGGTGTTCGGCTTGCCGGCCTCGGCGCTGCCGGATTCTGCCGCTGCGGCATAAATCGCTAATTCGTAATTTGGTTTATCGGGTGGCCGCGCAAGCGTCTGCCCGATTCGCCGCACTGGCCGTGCACACGAATATGGCGCTGGAGAGGATTGCCCATCGCTGACGCTTGGCGGTCACCCACTGCCGCTCATCGGCAAAGGATGACCGTTTTCTCAATCGCCTGAATCCAACAACTCTCTGAAATAAAAGGCTTTATTGGTCAGGCACGGTAATTGCTCCTGTATGGCGGTCAGTCATAACTACAGGTCAATTCATCATGTTGGTCAGTGCCAAACAAATGGAAATGCTGCCGCTGCCCAAGCGGTTGGCAGAAGACGCGACCGCCACAGCGGCTGCCGGTCTGCAAGGCGGCCTGCACGGCGCGATGTTGCAAACGCTGCAAAACCAGGTGCAGACGCAAAACAGCGACGCCACCGCCAAGGTTCAGGACTCGGCCACGCAGATTGCCACTCAGCAAGTCAGCGAAGCCACGCGCATCAGCGACAACGTCGACGAAGCGTTCGCCAAGACCCGCGTCGGCCTGCAAACCACCGATACTTCGGATGCGACCAAAGCCACCGGTTCCGCCACCGACGAGTTCAAGGACTACATGAGCAAGACGCCGGAACAGCGTCTGCGCGACAGTATCCTCAAGGACTTGGGCATCACCGAAGAAGACATCAAGAACATGCCGCCGGAGAAACAACTGGCCATCGGCAAAGAGATCGCCCAGCGCTTGCAGGACAAGATGCAACTGGCGCAGTCGGAGAAAGAGAACGTCAACGACGTCAAGGACAGCGACAAACTGGCCGACAAGTTTCTCGCTGCGCTCTGATCTCAAGGCAGCATAAGAACCAATGCTGGAGCTGCGGTACGCTGCGATCTTTTGATCTTGGTTTAAAGGTCAGGATCAAAAGATCGCAGCTTCGTTTTACTCGACAGCTCCTGCAGTTGTCATGTGCTGCTAGTTCAACTGCAACGTCTCATTGAACTGGCTGATCGCATCCACCACATGCCGCGAGCCCTGTTGAATTTCCAGGATCACCTCCCCCGCCTCGTTCGCCAGTTCCACCCCGAGCCCGGTGCGGCTCAGACTCGATTGCATGCTCGACACGGCACTCAACGACAAGTCGTGGTTCTTGCGCACCACCTCGACAATTTCCAGAGTTGCCTGACTGGTGCGGGCCGCCAAACTGCGCACCTCATCGGCGACCACGGCAAAGCCGCGTCCATGCTCACCGGCCCGCGCTGCTTCGATGGCGGCGTTGAGCGCCAGCAGGTTGGTCTGATCGGCGATGCCGCGAATGGTCTGAACGATGGTGCCAATGATGTCCGACTGCTTGCTGACCGCATCGATGCTCACCGCCGCTTCGTTGAGATCGCGGGAAATGTCCTGAATGATCTGCACCGTTTGCTGCACAACCAGTGAGCCTTTTTGCGCGCAGGCGTCGTTTTGTACCGATGTGCTGTGGGCCGATTCCGCGGCGTTTTGCAGGGTGGTCATCTGATGGGTGATATCACTGGCGAACTTCACCACTTTGTACAGCCGGCCCTTGGCATCAAACAGGGGGTTATACGAGGCTTCCAGATACACCATCTGCCCGGACTTGTTCTTGCGTTCGAAACGGTGCGAGTGATATTCGCCGCGATTGAGTGAGGCCCAGAATGCTTTGTACTGCGCTGATTCGGCATCGGCGCGATGGCAAAACAGACTGTGGTGGTGGCCGACGATTTCGTTGAGCGAGTACTGCATGGTCTTCAGGAAGTTTTCGTTGGCAGTAATCACATTGCCTTCCGGAGTGAACTCAATCACCGCCATGGAGCGGCCGATCGCCGCCAGCATGCTTTCCTCTTCGTGTTCCTTGTTGATCCGCACGGTAATGTCGGCGGCGACTTTGATCACACTTCTGACTTGCTTGTCCGGGCCATACACCGGCATGTAACTGGCTTCGAGCCAGACCTCTTTGCCACTCTTGTTCAGACGCAGAAACGTTCCGCCGATGGGCTCGCCACGGGCCAGATCGCGCCACAATTTGGCGTACTCCTCGCTGCGGTAAAACGCTTCTTCACAAAAGATTCGATGATGCTTGCCGCGAACTTCCTCGGCGCCATAACCCATGGTCTTGCAGAAGTTTTCGTTGGCATCCAGAACGATGCCCTCGGGCGTGAACTCGATCATTGCCATTGAACGGCTGATCGCATCCAGCTTGGCGTTGGTCTCGGTCAGAGCACAGCTGAATCGCTCGATTTCCTGCAGGTCAGCCTTGTGATGTAGGTTGAACATGGTTGTATCACCTTCCGCGCGGATTTTTGATTTGATGAAAGTTCAGGTCTTTCAGAATCCACCACTACGTTCCGAAGAACAGGCACACGCACTCCTCCACAGGAGGAAGTTGTCAGGTGACAAATGATGATTAATCGGAGCGTCCATGCAGCGACGTTCTAATCAAGACATCCTTCTCTTGATAGCCCGCACGCGGGCCAGCCCTAACGCGTTGAAGAACTTCCATTTAAACGACGCTCCTTGTTGGTTCAGTGTCGGTGCCTCGGGTTGCGCACTCTGGCAGCATGAATCACGGACTAACCGACCGACAGTGACATTACGGTCGACATGGTTAGTTAGGTGTCAGCATAGCCATCGCAAAGCCTAGCGCAAGGCCACTAGTCGGCCAGTATCTGGCACTTTTTGCACAAGAAACGGTTCAGCCAGAAACAAAGAAGCCCCTGTAGGCGCTGCCGCAGGCTGCGATCTTTTGATCTTGTTCTTGAAAAACAAAGTCAAAAGATCGCAGCCTGCGGCAGCACCTACAGGGGGTTGGCAGACGGATTAGAGGTGGGAGCTCACCTTGGTAGCCACTTCTGCGGGCACCCAAAGTTTCCAGACCTGCGGCTGATCGCGCAAAAACGCCTCGGCCACCGCCCGCGGTTGCTGGCGTTTTTCACTCATCCCCGCCAGCGTCTGGTTGAGCAGATCAATCGGCAAATCGACTTTTTCAAAGAACGTCACCAGTTCCGGATACTGCGCCTTGAACGGCGCCGACACGCCAATCGCCAGGCTTGCCGGCATCGAGCGGGTGCCCTTGGGATTCGGGTTATTGGCATCGGCGAGGGTCTTCCAGGCTTCGGCATCAAACGGCGGCTCCTCGAGCTTCACCAGTTTGAAGCGTCCGAGCAGCGGCGTCGGCGACCAGTAGTAGAACAGCACCGGCTTACCCCGACGAATCGACGATGCCACTTCGGCATCCAGCGCCGCGCCGGAGCCGGTGCGAAAATTGACGAAGCTGTCATTCAGCGCATACGCCTTGAGCTTCTGGCTGTTGACGATCTCTGACGTCCAGCCGGTCGGGCTGTTAAGAAAGCGCCCTCGGCTCGGGTCTTCGGGATCGCGGAACACGTCTTTGTAGCGCGGCAGATCGGCTACCGATTTCAGTTCCGGCGCCAGAGGTTTGATGCCGCGTTCCGGATCACCCTTGATCACGTATTCCGGCACCCACCAGCCTTCGGTGGCACCTTTGACCGTATCACCGAGGCCAAACACTTTGCCTTCGGCGGCCGCTTTGACCCACGCTGGACTGCGCCCCGCCCACTCTTCGCCGATCACCTGAATGTCATTCTTTGCCAGCGCCGCTTCTAGGCTGACGGTGCTGCCCGGCAGCGTATCGGTCGAATAGCCATAGCCTTTCTCGACAATCAGGCGCAGCACTTCAGTGATGAAACTGCCACTTTCCCAAGTGATGTCACCGAAGTGGATCGGCGTGGTTTTCTCCGCCGCCGAGACCGCGCCGACACTCAGGCTCAACGCCAGTATTGAACCGCCGAGCAGGGTTTTGATCGATCTCATGCAGACCTCTTGTCTTGTAGGAATTGGTTGGCGCTGTGGCGATCGCACAGCGCCTGGGAACGGGTCATGTACACGCTGACCGAGCGCTGGGAGATGCCCAGTTCGGCAGCGATTTGCGGGTAGGTCAGGCCGTCGATGCGCGCGAGCAGGAAGGTCGAGCGGACTTTGCCCGGCAACCGTTGCAGGCTGCGGTCGAGACGGCTCAGGGTTTGCGTCAGTTGCGCGATGTCTTCGGGCGAGGTGGCGTAATCCACATCGATCTGCTGTCGGTGCTGACGCTCGAGATCCGCGCGGCGCCAGCGCTGATAAAGCAGACGCTGCGCGATGGTGGTGAGCAAGGCTCGGGGTTCACGGAGCGCGGTCAGGCCGGTCGCTTCGAGCAGTTGCACGAAGGTTTCGGCGGCGATGTCTTCCACGCTTGCCGCATCGTGCAAATGACGGCGCAGGTAAGTGCAAAGCCAGTGGTAATGGCTGCGAAAGAGGCCGTCCAGGTGATTGCGATGGGATACGTCGGCGCCGGACATAGGGGCTCCTGGGTTAGGGGTCGCTGAATGTCCGGTCGTCCGGTGGCGCGATCCTAGCAAGGCGCCTTATGCATTAATAATATTTAAATATTATTTTTATATTCGATTATCGAATTAGCGTAATTGGCCGTAGCCCAGTGCCTCGGCCTCTCGCTGGTAATCGAGCACGATCTGATAGTCGCTTTCGCTGGCTGGCAGCACCTCGGCAAGACCCAGGGTCTGTGCGACGTCGGGAAGTTCGCTCAGAGAAAGGTTAATGACCTGGCGCAACCGTTCAACCTGTTTGTCTGTCGCGGCGGCGACGGTAATGAACGGCAACGTCGGACTCAACGCACTGCGCGCCACCACGCGCAGTCCGCTTACCTCCTCGGGCGCGTAATGGGCGAGACAGGCGTAGGTGACGCTGTCGATGGCCGCCAGATCGGCGCGACTGTCCCGCAACCAGCGCAAGCTCTCGCGGTGGCCGCCGCTGATGCCGACCGAGGCGAAAAAACGCCCGTCCTGCTGCAATGACACCAGACGCTGACGCAGCAGGTTCATGCCGCTGTTGGAGTCTGCGCTGTTGATCACCCCGCGGCTGTGGCGAAAGTCCACCAGGGTTTTGCGTGAGTCGTCGGCGCGACTGAGGATCAGGCTGCAATGGTTGCCCGCGCTGGCGTCGGGCAGTTCGTAGCGTGGGCGACCGACGATGCGGACCTGACCGCGCAGCAAGGTCATCAAGGGATAGCCGCAGGTTTGGGTCAGCAGTAGATCCGGTGATAACCACAGTTCGGGCAACGACAGGCTTTCGGCGCTCAGACGCGAGTGGCCCAAATGGTCGAGGATGCGTTTGATCCAGCGGTCATTGGCCGCCCGGATTGGCTCCGGGGCGGTGTACATCAGCAGTTCGATGTGGTGTTGGGTCATGCACATTCTTCCCGGACAACAAAATTCCAATGTGGGAGCGGTGGTGCTTTTGAAATCAGTGAAACGGATGCTCGGGACTGTCGATCGGCCTCAACCCGTTCTGCCGCCACAACTGCCCATACCCCTGCACCAGAAAGCCGCCACTGCGCGCGATCCACTGCTCGCGATGCATCCGATAAACCTGCGGCAAGTCGTACCACGCCAGCCCCGGCAAGTCGTGATGCACCAAATGAAAGTTGAGATTGAGAAACAGCCAGCGCCACGGCCACCCGGCCTCGTTGAGCACCGTGCGTTGCTCCGGTTGAGCGTGCGGGCGGTGTTCATAGTAGGAGCGAATCATTGCGATCGACAGCGCCGGCACACTGATCAGCAACAGGTAATGCCACACCGGTAACACACTGTAACGGGCGATGAGCCAGAGCATCAGCAGCGTGCAGGCACCATGGGTCAGCCACATTATCCAGGCTTGGCGTTCGCCGTTTTTCAACCGTTGCAGCTCTTCGCCGGCCAGTGCAACAAGTCCCAGCGGTGCACCAATCACGAAACGGCCGATCACCGTTTTGTTCAACCAGTGCAGGCTGCGCTCGAACAAAGAACTGCCCTGCCAGCCTGCACTCGTCAGGTAACGACTTTCCGGATCGACACCGGGAACCGTCAGATCCTCATCGCGGTGATGCAACAAATGGCTGTCGCGATACAAGGTGTACGGATACCACACCGCAAATGGCGCGTAGCCGAGGATTTTATTGAAGAGGGTCGAGCGGGTCGGATGACCGTGGAGCAACTCATGCTGCACCGACAGCCACAACACCAGCAGCGGGATCAGCAACACCGTGGTCAAGCCGCGACCGAGCCATTCGCTATTGAAGATGATGGCGAACCAGCCGCCATACACGCCGATCAGCAACAGCCAGGTCGGCCATTCGGTGCGGGCGGTAAAGCGTTGACGCAGGGTTTCGATGTGTTGGCGATGGGTGGCGTCGAAGTAATGGGCCATGTCGTTGCTCGGAACGAGAGTCTTCTCCCTCTGTGCAACGGCAGCGGTAAATCTTGCAGATTATTTTCAGGTTCAGGCAGGAGCCCGAGAATCGAGCTCCTGAGGGGCGTGATCAATGGCCGAAAATGTCGACTTTCTTGGCTTTCTTTTCCGCACGTTTTTCAATCGCAGTCTTGGCCGGTTTCTTCTTCGCGGCTTTCTTTGAATCCATACCTTTGGACATGATGGGTCTCCACTCACAGGGCTGTAGGCTCAGGTATACACCTATCCCAAGGCGCGCGTTCTTTTATAATCGCCGCTTCCCTCACCGCCAGTCCGATCCCATGCCCGATACCCAATACACACTGCTCGACGAGTCGCTTTGGCCGTTGATGAACAAGTTTTACCGCAGCCACCAATCCTCGATGAAAGCCGTGCGCGAGGCGCAATTGTGGGTGGCGCGACGTGGCGACATTGTTGCGGCGTTGTGCTTGCGGCCGGTGGCGGGTGGGCATTGGTTGACCGGGTTGTTTGTCGATCCGACGTGTCGTGAGCAAGGGCTTGCCGCGCAGTTGATCACGGCGGCAGTGAAGGATGTGACAGAACCGGTGTGGCTGTTCTGTCATCCGGATTTGCGTGGGTTTTATGAGCGACGCGGATTCAGTATCGACCCTGCCCTGCCCCAGGCGATGGCGGAGCGCTTGAGCCGGTATGCGCGGAGCAAGCCGATGATTGCGATGGGGCGTTTATAGGATCTTTTGATTGTTGCTAGTCGTCTGCGGCTGGATCGAGATCCGGGAACATCACCTCGGTAAATCCGAACTTGCTGAAGTCGGTTATGCGCGACGGATACAACCGGCCGATCAGGTGATCGCACTCATGCTGCACCACCCTCGCGTGAAAACCTGCAGCCACGCGCACGATCGGCTGGCCTTTCGGATCAAAACCTTCGTAGCGAATTTGCTGATAACGCTCCACCGCACCACGCAATCCCGGCACTGACAGGCATCCTTCGAAGCCCTCTTCCGTCAATGGATTCAACGGTGTGATCAGCGGGTTGATCAAAATCGTCTGCGGCACCGCTTCGGCGTCCGGGTAACGTTCACTGTGCTCGAAACCGAAGATCACCAGTTGCAGGTCGACACCGATCTGCGGCGCGGCAAGGCCGACACCGCCGACACTTTCCATGGTCTGGAACATGTCGTCGATCAGTTGCCAGAGCTCAGGGCTGTCGAACATCTCGGCTGGCACGGGTGGGGCAATACGCAACAGGCGCTCGTCGCCCATTTTGAGGATTTCACGGATCATTGATCAGACTTCGTCAGTGTCCGGCTTGAGCGAGTGATCGCGGCCCAGGCCCGAGACGTGTTGTTTGGGATGTTCATCGAGTTCGCCGGGGACTTTCTCACCCGAATCCTTGCCTTCGCTGGACATGTGCTCAATCACCGCATTCATCTCGGCACCGAGCAACAGCACCGCAGCGGAGATGTAGAAGTACAGCAACAGAACGATGATTGCACCGATGCTGCCATACATTGCGTTGTAGTTGGCGAAGGTTTTCACGTAGAACGCGAAACCCAACGAAGCGATGATCCACACCACTACGGCCAATACCGAGCCGGGTGTGATGAAGCGGAATTCCTGTTTGACGTCGGGCATCACGTAATAGATCAGTGCCACGGCAACCATCATCAGAATCACGATCACCGGCCAGCGCGCGATGGTCCATAAGGTGACGATGAATTCTTCCAGCCCCACCTGCGCCGCGATCCAGCCCATCACCTGCGGCCCAAGCACCATCAGCGCGGCAGCCACCAGGAGCATCCCGGCAATGCCGACGGTATAGAAAATCGACAGTGGAAACCGCTTCCAGATCGGGCGCCCCTCGACCACATCGTAGGCCGCGTTCATTGCGCTCATCATCAGGCGCACACCGGCGGAAGCGGTGTAGAGGGCGATGACAATACCCACTGACAGCAACCCACCCTTGGACTGCTGCAATTGATCGATTACCGGGTTGACCTGCTCCAGCGCTTGCGGTGGCAGCACCAGCTCCGATTGCAGGCGCAGCCAGGAGAAAAAGTCCGGCAGGTGCAGGAAACCGATCAGGGCGATCAGGAACAAAATGAACGGGAACAGCGAGAACAGCATCTGGTAAGCCAGAGCCGAGGCGTACGTCGACATCTCGTCGTCGACGAACTCAGTGACCGTGCGCACCATCACCCGGTGCAGGGGCAGACCTTTCATGTCCGGAAATATCATTCGCGTCTCCTTTCGCCGCAATACAGGTTGAAGTCGTGGCGACTCAGGGGCCGTTTTTACATCACGGTAGCCTACTTGGCGACCAGTGGTGGGCCAGCGCAGGGCTTAGACACAAAAACGGCCATCCTTGGATGGCCGCTTCTGTTTTTCGTTCACAACGCAATTACGCCTTGTCGACGGTTTTCTTCACTGCATCTTTGGCTTTGCCAACGGCTTGCTGGGCTTCGCCTTTTTTCTCTTGAATCTTGCCTTCAGCTTGCAGCTTGGTGTTGTCGGTGGCTTTACCGACGCCTTGTTTGACGTTGCCGACTGCTTCGTTGGCCATGCCTTTTACTTTATCGCCTGTGCTACTCATGGTGTTTCTCCTTGGTGCAATTAGGGGGAAAAGTCAGTACGTAAAGATTGACCGGCGGGGTTTGCGGCGAGTTTCATTTATTTTCAGTGGCTCATTTCGTCGCGGCGTGCAGGTTGGGCTTTATGTTTGCGAGCGTTGCCTTGAGAATGCGCTCCATATGGGCGCCATGCGCCAGAGAACCGATCCCGCAGGAATGTTATGAGACTCGATAAAAAGCAGGCCATTGCCCGTCGAAACCAGGAACTGGGCGGCGCTGTGCTCGGCAGCAACAACTGCCACTTCGCCGAACTGAACCGCAATCGCAACATCTGGTGGTTCGACCTGCCGGTGACGCGCCTGGCCGTTGGTCAGTACGAGTGGATTCACCTGCTGATGCACACGCCGGCCACCGACGAACTGCTGCACTTGAAAGTGCCGACGGTGTTTCTGCGTGAAAAGCTTGAGGGTCTGGTGATTCGCAACGAGGGCAAGCGCAAAGCCGCGCTGAGCCTGGAGTTGAGTGCGGACAAGGATTCGTATCTGCAGGACATGCGTCCGGCGGGGACCAACGTGAACTTCGCGCCGTTTCGTCAGTAACCGCAAAAGCTTCGCGAGCAGGCTCGCTCCCACAGTAAACCGCATTTCAATGTGAGAGCGAGCCTGCTCGCGAAAACGGCCTCACAGGCACAGAATATCTGCCGGCCAAAATCAAAAAGCCCCGCATCTGCGGGGCTTTTTGTTTTACGCGGCGTTCTTCGCCTTGATCTTCTTCAGCTCTTCATCACGCAACTCACGACGCAGGATCTTGCCGACGTTGGTGGTTGGCAGCGCATCGCGGAATTCCACGGAGCGCGGCACCTTGTAGCCGGTGACGTTGGCGCGCATGTGATCCATCACCTGCTCTTTGGTCAGCGTTACGCCCGGTTTGACGACGATAAAGATCTTGATTGCCTCGCCCGACTTCTCGTCCGGGACGCCAATGGCCGCGCACTGCAACACGCCCGGCAGGGTCGCCAGCACGTCTTCCAGTTCGTTCGGATAGACGTTGAAACCGGAGACCAGAATCATGTCTTTCTTGCGATCGACAATGCGCATGTAGCCGTCCGGCTGGATCAGCGCGATGTCACCGGTCTTCAGCCAGCCGTCGCTGTCGAGCATTTCATCGGTGGCTTCCTGACGCTGCCAGTAGCCTTTCATCACTTGCGGGCCCTTGACGCACAGCTCGCCGATTTCACCCAACGGCTGCTCGACACCGGCATCGTTGATGACTTTGCACAGGGTCGATGGCACTGGAATGCCGATGGTGCCGATCTGGATGTGCTGGATCGGGTTGACCGTGGCCACCGGACTGGTTTCGGTCATGCCGTAACCTTCGCAGATGGCGCAACCGGTCACGTCTTTCCAGCGTTCGGCAGCGGCCAGTTGCAGGGCCATGCCGCCGGACAAGGTGACCTTGAGCGCGGAGAAATCCAGCTTGCGGAAGCCTTCGTTGTTGCACAGCGCCACGAACAGTGTATTCAGGCCGACGAAACCGCTGAACTTCCACTTCGACAGTTCCTTGACCATCGCCGGCAGATCGCGCGGGTTGCTGATCAGGATGTTGTGGTTGCCGATCAGCATCATCGCCATGCAATGAAAGGTGAACGCATAGATGTGGTACAGCGGCAGTGGCGTGATCAGGATCTCGCAACCTTCGTTAAGATTGGACCCCATCAGCGCCTTGCACTGCAGCATGTTGGCGACGAGGTTGCGGTGGGTCAGCATTGCGCCTTTGGCAACGCCCGTGGTGCCGCCAGTGTATTGCAGCACCGCGACGTCACCGCTGTCCGGGTTGGCTTCAGCCACAGGCTGACCCTGGCCCTTGCTCAGCACATCGTTGAACTTGACGGCTTTTGGCAAGTGATAGGCCGGCACCATCTTCTTCACGTACTTGATGACGCTGTTGATCAGCAAGCGCTTGATCGGCGGAAGCAGGTCGGCGACTTCAGTGACGATGACGTGTTTGACGCCGGTTTTCGGCACCACGGCTTCGGCCAGGTGCGCCATGTTCGCCAGGCACACCAGCGCCTTGGCACCGGAGTCGTTGAATTGGTGTTCCATTTCCCGCGCGGTGTACAGCGGGTTGGTGTTGACCACGATCAGCCCGGCGCGTATCGCACCGAAGACAGCGACCGGGTACTGCAGAACGTTGGGCAGTTGCACGGCGATTCGATCACCGGGCTGCAAATCGGTATGCTGTTGCAGATACGCGGCAAATGCACCGGACAATTCGTACAACTCACCGTAGGTGATTGTCTTGCCCAGGTTGCTGAAAGCCGGTTTGTTGGCGAAGCGTTGGCAGGATTGCTTCAACACTGCCTGAATGTTCGGATACTCGTCTGGATTGATCTCGGCAGCAATGCCAGCCGGGTATTTATCCTTCCAAAAGTCTTCGATCATGGAAGCCCACTCCTCAGCAACGCGAATTCTTCACCGCATTTGATGCGATTATTATTGGTGTGTGTTTTGTATTGGTGAATCTGGCTTTTACAGAGGCCGAGAAGTCACAAAGCGCGCCGAGAGTAGCAGCTTTGCCGAGGGTCGCCTAGAGCCAAAAGCGGCCCCTACAGTCACATTGATGACTCAAGACTATCTAGCAGTCATTTTAGAGCAAAAATCCTATATCACCTTGGAAACCCTGGTTTTCCGGGTCGTCCAAGCAAAAGATCGCAGCCTTCGGCAGCTCCTACAGGGAACACATTCCAATGTAGGAGCTGCCGAAGGCTGCGATCTTTTCGCTTCTGATCTTCAGGCGATATCGCGCAACTCACGCCGCAGAATTTTCCCTACAGGCGTCATCGGCAACGACTCACGCAACACTATGTGTTTCGGCACCTTGTACGCCGTGAAATTCTCTTTGCAGTAAGCCTTCAGCTCTTCAAGACTGACCCCGCTTTCCCGCGCCACCACAAACAGCTTCACGGCCTCCCCCGAACGCTCGTCCGGCACGCCGATCACCGCACAGTTGGCGACTTTCGGGTGGGCCATCACCACGTCCTCGATCTCGTTGGGGTACACGTTGAAACCGGAGACGATGATCATGTCCTTCTTGCGATCGACGATGCGCACAAAGCCGTCCGGTTCGATCACCGCGATGTCGCCGGACTTGAACCAGCCCTCGGCATCCAGCACTTCGGCGGTGGCTTCGGGTTTGTGCCAGTAGCCTTTCATGATCTGCGGGCCCTTGATGCACAACTCGCCCCGCTCGCCCAGCGGCTGCTCGACGCCGTCATCGTTGATGACTTTCAACAGCGTGCCCGGCACGGGCAAGCCAACCGTGCCCAGACGCGACTGGTCGCCGTACGGGTTGGTGCAGGCAACCGGCGATGTTTCGGTCAGACCATAGCCTTCGGTGATACGGCAACCGGTGATCTGCTCCCAGCGTTCGGCCGTGGCTTTCACCAGCGCAGTGCCGCCGGAATTGGTCAGTTTCAGGCTGGAGAAATCCAGGGTCTTGAAATCCGGGTGCTCCATCAGCGCGACAAACAGTGTGTTCAAACCCAGTAATGCGGAAAAGCGCCAGTTCTTCAGCTCCTTGATGAACCCGGCAATGTCTCGCGGATTGGTGATCAGCACGTTGTGGTTGCCGGAAACCATCATGCACATGCAGTTCGCGGTGAAGGCATAGATGTGGTACAGCGGCAGTGGCGCGACCATCACTTCCTGGCCTTCACGCAGCAATGGCTGGCCATCAGGCCCCAGTTGCGCGAGACAGGCGCGCACTTGCTGCATGTTCGCCACGAGATTGCCATGCGTGAGCATCGCGCCCTTGGCCAGCCCGGTGGTGCCGCCGGTGTATTGCAGCACGGCGATGTCGTCGAGACCGACTTTCAATGGCTTGATGCCCTGCCCCCGACCCAGACGCAACGCGCTTTTGAAAGAGACCGCCTGCGGCAGCGAATACGCCGGCACCATCTTCTTCACCTTGCTGACGACGGTGTTGACCAGCCAGCCTTTGGCGGTAGGCATCAGGTCGCCCATCTTCGCTTCGATCAGGTATTGAATATCGGTGTCGGCCAGCACTTCCTGGACTTTCTGGCCGAACATGTTCAGGTACACCAGCGCCCGTGCGCCGGAGTCCTTGAACTGATGGCGCATCTCCCGCGCGGTGTAGAGCGGGTTGGTGTTGACCACGATCAGCCCGGCGCGCAAGGCGCCGAACACGGCAATCGGGTAATGCAGGATGTTGGGCATCTGCACCGCGATGCGATCCCCCGGCACCAGATCGGTATGTGCTTGAAGATAACCGGCGAAAGCGGCGCTCTGGCGTTCGAGTTCGGCGTAAGTCAGGGTCACGCCCATGTTGCTGAACGCCGGGCGATCCGCGAACTTCTTGCAGGAACGCTCGAACACCTCGATCACGGACTTGAACTCAGCCATGTCGATGTCCAGCGGTACGCCGGCCGGGCGTTTGTCATTCCAGAAATCAGGTTGCATTGTTCTTGTCCTCTTTACCTGAGCCGATCCGGGGCCGCGTTTCTGTCATTTCTCGTTCATCCCTTGAATACAGAAAGCAAAAAGCGGAGCTTCACGGACACTAGCAGTTATGGCCAATCAGGCAAATACGGCTAAAGCCGTCATTGATCGTGTGAATCTTCCTGCCGTGGCGTGGGCTGATCAGACGGCGGACGACAGATGCGCTATACACTGTTTCGACTCTGAGCAAAGGAATCGCCATGATCCACGACACCCTATGGCTGGACGCGAGTGACCGCAGTCGCCTCTTCGTCAATCAGTGGTTGCCGGCCACTCCGCTGAAGGCCGTGATCCTGCTGGCCCACGGCATGGCCGAGCACAGCGCGCGATACCAGCGGCTGGCAGAGCGGTTCTGCGCCGAAGGTTATGGCGTGTACGCCCCGGACCTGCGTGGACATGGCAGAACTGCCGATAACGGCACCCTCGGGCATTTCGCTGACGATGACGGCTGGTGCAAAGTCGTCGGTGATCTGGCCAGCCTCAATCAATACATAGGCCAACAGCACCCCGGCGTGCCGATCATTCTGCTCGGGCACAGCATGGGCAGCTACCTCGCCCAAGGCTATCTGTTGCACCACAGCGCCAGCCTGCACGGGGCGATTCTCAGTGGCTCGAACTTTCAACCGGTGGCGCTTTATGGCGCTGCGCGGCAGATCGCCCGCCTGGAAAAACTGCGCCAGGGTGGCAAGGGTCGCAGCGCGCTGATCGAGTGGTTGTCGTTCGGCTCGTTCAACAAAAAATTCAAACCGGTGCGTACGCCGTTTGACTGGCTAAGCCGCGATCCGGCCGAAGTCGACCAGTACGCTGCCGACCCGCTGTGCGGCTTTCGCTGCACCAATCAACTGTGGATCGACTTGCTCGGCGGCTTGCAGCAAATCAGCAAAGCGTCCACTCTCGCCCAGATAGCCCCGGGCCTGCCGCTGCTGGTGATTGGTGGTGAATGTGATCCGGTGAGCGAGGGCAAGCGTCTGACAGATCTGGCCAATGCCTTGCGCACCGCCGGCAGCCAGAACCTGCAACTGAAGATCTACCCGCAGGCGCGGCACGAATTGTTCAACGAAACCAATCGCGACGAAGTGATCACCGATGTGCTGGCCTGGATCGACCAGGCCCTGAGCCATCCGCGCCCTCAACGTAGCGAATAATTTTTTGTGGATTCATTTGATCCATCACAGGAATCAAGACCGATGACCCAGGTTACCAACATCCCTTACGAAGCCCTCGAAGTCGGCCAGACCGCCAGCTACAGCAAGACTGTCGAAGAGCGTGACATTCAGTTGTTCGCCGCGATGTCCGGCGACCACAACCCGGTGCACCTGGACGCCGAATTCGCCGCCGCCAGCATGTTCAAGGAACGCATCGCCCACGGCATGTTCAGCGGCGCGCTGATCAGTGCTGCGGTGGCTTGCGAACTGCCTGGGCCGGGCACTATTTATATCGGTCAGCAGATGAGTTTTCAGAAGCCGGTGAAGATTGGCGACACTCTGACGGTGCGTCTGGAAATTCTCGAGAAGCTGCCGAAATTTCGCGTGCGCATTGCCACTCGCGTGTTCAATCAGCGTGATGAGTTGGTGGTGGATGGCGAGGCGGAAATTCTGGCGCCACGCAAGCAGCAGACTGTGACGCTGCCGACGTTGCCGGCGATCAGCATTGGCTGATTGATAGCGCAAAAAAAAGTGGGAGCGAGCCTGCTCGCGAAAGGGTCGTGTCAGCAAAAACATCGTTGCATGACACACCGCATTCGCGAGCAGGCTCGCTCCCACAGTTTTTTTCAGTGACGCTTACGAGCGTGCGCGAGCCTGGTTACGCAGGGCTTTCACCTGATCGTGATTGCGCTGTACGCCGTGATACTGGCGTTCAACCAGGTCACGAATACCCACCAGGTTGTGCTTGTTGATTTTCTCCATGGCTTCACGATAAGCCTTCAGCGCATGGTCTTCACCGCGCTCGGCTTCGTTCAGTACAGCCTCTTCGTCCTTGCCGGTGAACATGGCTTTGACGTCTACCCAACGGCGGTGCAGGTCACCGCTGACGCTGGTGGAAGTTTCCGGATCGCCGCCGAGTTTACGCACTTCAGCTTGCAGTTCAGCAGCGGCAGTGGCGCAATCGGCAGAGCGGGACACAAACAGGGTTTTCAGTTCTGGATGCTTGATGTCTTCAGCGCAAGTCTTGAACCCTTCCTGACCGTCCTTGCTGGTTTCAATCAGGTCATTGAGTACAGAGATGGCTTCTTTATTCATGTCGGTCATTTTTCAATTCCTTGCGATCGGTGGAAGATGCAAGGGATATTGCAGTGAGCGTGCCAGCTTTTTATTTGTTAATAAATCGTTATTTATCAACAACTTAAATATAAAGGAACTATCTGTATCACGGTTATTTGCATGATCTGTCATTTGGCCTGCATGCAGAATGCCTGTATTTTCCAGTTTGAATTGAATCCAGACCGAAACTCGATGAATCCTGAAAAACTCGAACTGCTGATCACCCGCGAAATGCCCTTCGGCAAGTACAAGGGCCGGATCATTGCCGACCTGCCAGGCCCTTACCTGAACTGGTTCGCCCGCGAGGGATTTCCCCACGGTGAACTCGGTGGCTTGCTGGCATTGATGCAGGAAATCGACCACAACGGCTTGTCTGATCTGCTTGAACCGCTGCGCGCCAAACACGGCAAACCTGCTCCGCGCCACTGAAGCGCCCTCCTCTATAGAGTTCAGCCCGATCATGCCCGATAACACCCGCCGCGCCCGTGACGAAGCCTTCTGGCAGACGTTCACCGATCGTTACGACGTTCATCCCGGCCCAGTGAACCTGGAAAACGGTTACTTCGGCCGCATGTCGCGCACGGTGATCGAGGAGTACCAGCGCAACATCGAACTGATCAACAACAGCAACTCGGTGTATGTGCGCCAACGCTTCGAACAACACGACAACCTCGACATTCGCGCGCAACTGGCCGAACTGATCGGTGTGCGCGCGCAAAGCGTCGCCTTTACCCGCAACGCCACCGAAGGCCTGCAATCGCTGATCCGCAACTACAACCGCTTGCAGCCGGGCGACCAGGTGCTGATCTGCGATCTCGAATACGACACGGTAAAGGGCGCCATGCGCTGGCTGGCACGGCAGCGCGGCGTAGAGGTGATCGAGATCAGCCACACGCACCCGGCCAGTTTCGACAGCCTGCTGGAGACGTATCGCGAGACATTCATCCGCCATCCGAAACTCAAGTTGATGGCGCTGACCCATGTCACCCATCGCACCGGCCTGGTGATGCCGGTGCAGGCAATCGCAACACTGGCCAAGGAACACGGCGTGGACATCATCCTTGACGGCGCCCACGCCCTCGGCCAGATGGAGTTCAATCTCGAAGCGCTGGGCATTACCTTCGCCGGCTACAACCTGCACAAATGGATTGGTGCACCGCTGACTCTCGGCTTTCTCTATATCGCCCCGCAACGTCTGGCCGATATCGATCCGGACATGGGCGAGATGCACTATCCAGCCAATGACATCCGTGCGCGTACGTCTTACAGCACGCCGAACATTCCAGCGCTGATGACCTTGCCGCTGGTGTTCGAGGAGCACCGCTCCCTGGGCGGCGCCGCAGCCAAAGGTGCGCGGCTCAATTACCTGCGCAATCTGTGGGTCAGCGCCGTGCGGCACTTACCGGGCATCGACGTCATGACCCCGGACGATCCACGGTTGTATTGCGGGATCACGTCAATGCGTTTCACCCGCCACGACAATCAACAGGCGATGGCAGAACGTTTGCTCAACGACTACAACCTGTTCACCGTAGTGCGCAACGGTGCAGCGTGCGGCCCATGCATCCGCATCACGCCGGGACTGACGACCACAGCCGACGACATGCAGTTGCTGACCCGTGCGCTCAACGCACTGCGCTGAGCCGCTTATACGGTGTATTTGTCGAAATCCTCGGGTTTGATCTGCGACGACGCCGCAAAAGTATCGATGCCGATGGTGAGGTGGCCGAAGAACCCATCATCGTAAGAATCGCGACCAATGGGCCAAACAGTCAGTGTCGACGCTTCACCGTTCATGCTGGCATACAGGTCGTCCTCGGCGTTGTTGCGTGGCAACGAAGCGCGGCCGCGATAGGCTTTGGCATTGAGCACCGAGCGAGAGACGACCTCGGGAAAGTACAGCTGACCGACCCAGGCCACATTGCGCTCTTCCAGGTATTCGCTACCGGCCGCGATGCGCACCGCGACATGAACGTGCAGCGCACGACCGGCATAGAACCCCGGATAAATCGTGGTAAATCGCGCCTGCCCTCGATGGTCACAGAACTGACTGCCGCGCAGATAAGTATCATCGTCGGTGCGCGGGATCGAACCGATTGTTTCGGCATCGGCTTCCAGATCCGGATTGATCCGACTCCAACCCGAATAAGCGCCTCGCGCGTTGCAGTGCCAGATGTCCACCAGGGCGCCACTCACCGGCTCACCCGTCATGGCATCGACAATGGTCAGGCGCAGGACCAGCGGCAAGCCTTCGGCTCCTTCGCTGATGTTGCGACGCAACAGTTTTGGATTGCGAAAATACGGCCCGGGAATTTGCTCGGGGGCCAGTTGGTACACCAATTGCGTTGAGGGTGAAGCGGGATCTCGATCCATGACACGTGCTCTCTTCCATAAGAAGAGCGCAGATTAGCGGCGGGGAAAAGTCAGCGTGCGGTAACTATGTATCGAGCAATGTATCCGCAACTTTTTCAGGGCAAAAAAAAACGGTGCACCGACCAAGCGCACCGTAAAGCCGTAGAACACACAACGAAGTGTCGGATAAAAATCAGTCCAGCAGCGCCAACGCCTCGGCGGTGCATTCCTGAATGCGGGCCCAATCGCCGTTCTTGATCCACTCCGGATCCAGCATCCAGCTACCGCCCACGCACATGACGTTTTTCAGCGCCATGTAGCTTTTGATATTGGCCGGGCCAACGCCACCGGTCGGGCAGAATTTCACTTCGCCGAACGGGCCGCCGAGGGCCTTGATGGCCGCGACGCCGCCGCTGACTTCTGCCGGGAACAGCTTGAAGCGGCGATAACCCAGACCGTAGCCTTCCATGATGCCGGAGGCGTTGCTGATACCCGGCAACAGCGGAATCGGGCTGTCGACGCTGGCTTCGAGCAGGTCACGGGTGATGCCCGGGGTAACGATGAATTGCGAACCCGCCGCTTCGGCCGCTGCGAGCATGTTGCGATCGAGCACGGTGCCGGCACCGGTCATCAGTTCCGGACGCTGGTCGCGCAGGATCTGGATCGCCTTGAGGCCGAATTGCGAACGCAGAGTCACTTCCAGTGCAGTCAGGCCACCGGCGGCCAGAGCGTCGGCCAGTGGCAGCACGTCCTGTTCGCGAGCGATGGTGATCACCGGCAGGATCCGCGCCTTGGCACAGAGGCTGTCGATCAGGGCAACTTTGTCCGCCATGGAAACGGTCGGGGATGGGGTTGTCATAGCGGCTGTTCCTTGGCTCATGGGCACCAGTAAATCTCTAACGTGGGTTGCAGAAACGCGCGAACCGGCATGGCAGCGACGTCGTCGGACGCCAGCGCGGCATTCAGGGTGGTCAGTTTCGATTGACCGGAAATCGACAGAATCTTGTGCTTGGCCGAAGCCAGTAGCGCACGGCTCATGGTCAGGCGCTGACGCGGCACGCTCGGTGCCAGCATCGGCCAGCAACGGCGCGTGCCGTCGGCTTGCAGCGCTTCAGCGAGGTTCGGGCTGTCAGGGAACAGCGAAGCGGTGTGACCGTCGTCGCCCATGCCCAGCACCAGTACGTCAATCGCTGGCAGTTCCGCGAGCAAGCGGTCGGCGTTTTCCGCTGCCTGTTCCACATTCGCCGCAGCGCTGTAGAGGCTGAGGAACTGTGCCTTGGCTGCCGGACCTTTGAGCAGATACTGCTTGAGCAGACCGGCATTGCTGTCGGCGTGTTCGACCGGTACCCAGCGCTCATCGGCGAGGGTCACGACAACCTTCGACCAGTCCAGTTCCTGTTTGGCCAAGTGCTGGAAAAACGCCACCGGGCTGCGCCCGCCGGACACCACCAGCACTGCGTTGCCGCGTGCCGCAATGGCATCGCCGAGCTGCTTGGCAACGTTCAGCGCCAGACCTTCGGCCAACAGCACCGGGCTCTTGAATTCGTGAGCGTTCACGCCCGCAGGCAGTTTCACATCAGATATCGCCATACCACGACCTCCCGTCCCGCGTGATCAATGCAATGGAGCTCATCGGCCCCCACGACCCGGCCGCATACGGCTTGGGCGCGTCACCGGATTTTTTCCACCCGGCGATCAGCTGGTCACACCACTTCCACGCGGCTTCGATTTCATCTTTACGGACAAACAGGTTCTGATTGCCGTTCATCACTTCCAGCAACAACCGCTCGTAGGCATCGGGGATCCGCGCGCTACGCCAGGTGTCGGAGAAATTCAGTTGCAGTGGGCCGCTGCGCAGTTGCATGCCTTTGTCCAGGCCCTGCTCTTTGGTCATCACGCGCAAGGAAATGCCTTCGTCCGGTTGCAGGCGGATGATCAGTTTGTTGCTGATCTGCAGGCGCTGCTCGGGGGCGAAGATGTAGTGCGACGGTTCCTTGAAGTGGATGACGATCTGCGACAGTTTCTGCGGCATACGCTTGCCGGTCCGCAGGTAGAACGGCACACCGGCCCAACGCCAGTTGCGGATGTCGGCACGCAGGGCGACGAAGGTTTCGGTGTCGCTCTGGGTGTTGGAGTTCGGTTCTTCGAGGTAGCCCGGTACGGATTTGCCTTCGCTGTGGCCAGCGATGTATTGACCGCGCACCACTTGGGTGGTCAGACCTTCCGGGCTGATCGGCGCCAGGGCCTTGAGCACTTTTACTTTTTCGTCACGGATGCTGTCGGCGGACAGGTCAGCCGGCGGGTCCATGGCGATCAGGCAGAGCAGTTGCAGCAGGTGATTCTGAATCATGTCGCGCAGCTGGCCGGCCTTGTCGAAGTAGCCCCAACGGCCTTCGATGCCGACCTTCTCGGCCACGGTGATTTCCACGTGGGAGATGTAATTCTGGTTCCACTGGGTTTCGAACAGGCTGTTGGCGAAACGCAGGGCGATCAGGTTTTGAACGGTCTCTTTGCCCAGGTAGTGGTCGATACGGTAGGTGCGGTTCTCCGGGAAGAACTGCGCCACGGCATCATTCACTTTGCGCGAGGATTCGAGATCGGAGCCGATCGGTTTTTCCAGCACTACGCGGGTGTTTTCTGCCAGACCGACTTTCGCCAGGTTCTCGCAGATCGCGCCGTATACCGCCGCCGGAGTGGCGAAGTAAGCAATCATGCGTTGCGCACTGCCGGTCATTTCGGCCAGTGCGACGTAATCATCAGCCTTGAGGAAGTCGACGTGCAGGTAAGTCAGGCGAGCGAGAAAGCGCTCGGCAACGGCTTCGTTCAGTTCTTTGCCGACGTAGCGGCGCAGTTCGGCGGCGATGAACGCCATGTGCTCTTGCTCGGAACCCGCTTCACGGGCCAACGCGATGATGCGCGTGTCCTCGTGCAACAGGTCGGCGCCGTCAAGGTGATAAAGGGCAGGAAACAACTTGCGCAGGGCGAGATCGCCAAGAGCGCCGAACAAGGCAAAGGTGCACGGTTCAACCGTAATCGAAGGCATGATGTTTGTTCTTTTATCAAGTTAAGCTACAAATACCTTTTTTCAAGGCATCACTCAAGGGAAAATGTAGTAATAACCACAACATTTTCGCAAAATACAGATTCCGAGTGGTGGTCGGTCGGAGCCATCAGTAGGATAGGCCACCGTTACCGGCCATATCAAAGGCCCAATTTGCATAGCCCGGCGCACTTTGCGCAGGTGAATTAGGAATTCCATATGGACCGCGTGCGAAATTTACTGGAACAGATCCAGAGTCGCCTTGAAGACCTGAACAAGGCCGAACGCAAAGTCGCCGAAGTGATCCTGCTCAACCCGCAGCAGGCCACCCGCTTCAGCATCGCCGCCCTCGCCCAGGCAGCCTCGGTGAGCGAACCGACGGTCAACCGTTTCTGCCGTTCGTTCGGCGTCAGCGGCTACCCCGAACTCAAGCTGCAACTGGCCCAGAGCCTGGCCAGCGGCGCGGCGTATGTCAGCCGCGCGGTCGAGGCCGATGACAATCCCGAAGCCTACACACAGAAGATTTTCGGCAGCGCCATCGCTTCGCTCGACAGCGCCTGCCAGGCACTCGACCCGAACCTGATCAGCCGCGCCGTCGACCTGTTGATTCAGGCCCGACAGATCCACTTCTTCGGCCTCGGTGCGTCAGCTCCAGTGGCTCTCGACGCGCAGCACAAGTTCTTCCGTTTCAACCTGGCGGTGACGGCGCATGCCGATGTGCTGATGCAGCGAATGATTGCTTCGGTGGCACACACCGGCGAGTTGTTCGTGATCATTTCCTACACCGGCCGCACCCGTGAGCTGGTGGAAGTGGCGCGCATTGCTCGGGAGAACGGTGCTTCGGTGCTCGGCCTGACGGCGGAGAATTCGCCGTTGGCCAAGGCGAGTACCTTGAGCCTGAACATTCCGCTGCCGGAAGACACCGACATCTATATGCCGATGACTTCGCGGATCATTCAGTTGACGGTGCTGGATGTGCTGGCGACGGGGATGACGTTGCGTCGCGGGGTGGATTTCCAGCCGCATTTGCGCAAGATCAAAGAGAGCTTGAATGCGAGCCGGTATCCGGTGGGGGATGAGTTCAACTGATCCAAAATCTCGGCTGACTGATCCACCCTCTTCGCGAGCAGGCTCGCTCCCACATTTGGAATGCATTTCCCTGTGGGAGCGAGCCTGCTCGCGAAGAGGCCAGCCGATTCACCGCATGGCTTCGGATCAGGCCGCAGCCCACGCCTGCAAACTCAAATGC
The DNA here is from genome assembly GCF_059716105.1 of Pseudomonas sp. LBUM1652. Taxonomy (NCBI): domain Bacteria; kingdom Pseudomonadati; phylum Pseudomonadota; class Gammaproteobacteria; order Pseudomonadales; family Pseudomonadaceae; genus Pseudomonas; species Pseudomonas sp. LBUM1652. The sequence goes on from NZ_CP166804.1 coordinate 4,835,273, forward strand.
GCCTTCTCCCCCGGCGCCAGATGCAGGCTATCGGTCCCACCCGCCGCTGCCTCCACACAGACAAACTCCGTCACCTCATCCCAGCTCACGCCCAACAACGGCCGCGACCCGGGATGCCACACCACCGTATCGCCACTGTCGCCAGTATCAATGCACAACTCGCGCTGCCAGGCGTGATCCTTGAGCTGCAATTCGCCGTCATGCTGGAACACCCGCTGACAGCCGCCATCGACCCGCAACTCACCTTCCTGCTGGCAAGCCTGGCGGTTCAACTGGTCATAACCCTGCGCGCCCTCGAGGCCAGACAGCGCTATCTCACCAACATCGCCAATACGCCAGTAAGCGTGCAAAGCCTGGCTCAACTGGCAAGGCATGTCGTCCTGATGCTCGGTGCTCAGACGTAATTCCATGCGCTCACCGAGGTGAGCGTGCAGGTCGACCTGCCAGTCGCATAACTGCAATTGCCAGTGCAGTCGCACGCCATCCTCGGCGCTGCTGCTGTCGAGCAGTTTCCAGTCCAGCAATCGTGCCCAACCATGGGACGGCCAGGCATTTTCGCTCGGATGGCGGCCATACCACGGCCAGCAGACCGGCACACCACCACGAATGGCCCCAACATGCGGCCACTTCGCCGCACACCACAACCACGGTTTTTGCCCGCGCGGCTGAAAGTGCAGCAACTGCGCGCCCTGACGACTGAACACCGCCTGACACAGCGGATGATCGATCACCAACACGTCGCGCATCTGATAGCGCTCCCAGGCGAACACAGGTTGTTCACGCAGGGATTTGAAAAAGCGTTGTAGCGGATGCTCATGCATTGGCCACGATCCTGAAAATCATTGGGGTACTCAATTACCTTTGTGCCCAGTGAGAGTGAACACTGTGGCGAGGGGATTTATCCCCGATGGGGCGCGGAGCGGCCCTGAACCAATTGCATACGGTATGTCAGGGTGAAAACGGTTGCAGGTCTGGGGTCGCTTCGCAACCCATCGGGGATAAATCCCCTCGCCACAGGTATATCACCGGACGGCTATCGCAAAAAAAAGCGGACAGCCTTGGCTGTCCGCAAATATGCGCACATAGAGAGGAGCTTACCGCAGACGCGTTAGAACACGGTCTGAATTTTCAGACCCGCGACCAAAGCGTTGTCCACGGCATCCACACCGCCCGGATGGGTGATGTATTGCAGGTTAGGACGTACGGTCAGCCAGTTGGTGACATGGATGCCGTAGTTGAGCTCATAGTTGTACTCGGTTTCACGAATCGGCGAGAACACCGGATTGTCGTAGTCCGAAACACCGTTAGACACGTTGAGCAGCTCGGCGTTTTTCTTCACGTCATCGTTGACGTGGATACGCGCTGCGCCGATACCGATGTCATCCTTCGGACGAGCATCGAACGGGCCCTTGTAGACAAACATCACCGACTGGTAGTTGTCGATGAAGTTGGTGTCCTTGTCGTGGAACGTGGCGTTCGCCGCGATATTCAGACCGCGCGAGGCGTCACCGTTGTGGCTGGTGAGTTGCTGTTGCGCGACGAACCAGTAGCCGCTTTTGCTGCTGTGGGTCTTGTAGGCGTTGCCAGTAGTGGCAGCGTCGAAACCATTGATGTCTTCACGAACATCATCAGCATCCGCCGTGCTCTTGTAGTAACCGACGCGGTATTCGCCCGGCAGGCTGTTGACCTTCGGCGACCAGACCAGCTCGACCGGCAACACGGTGCCTTTGGTGCCGCTGCCGCTGAGTTTGAAGCCGTTGCCGTGTTCCAGCTGCGACGGGTTCTGGTTGTACGCGCCGATCTGCGCGTAGAGCTCGTCGTTGATGTTGTACTTCACGCGGATCGCGGCCTGGCTGACGGGCCAGTTGTACCAGATGTTGGTTGCCCAGTTACCCACTTGGGAGCCGCAAAACGCCAGGTTCTGGAATTCGCACGGGAAGGTGTTGAAGTCTTCGCCTTCACCGAAATAACCGGCCTTGACGTCGAGTTTGTTGTCGAAGAACTGGTGCTGAATCCACAACTGGGTCAGACGTACCATGTGGCCACGGCCGTAAACTTCCTGAGACGAACTCAAGGTACCGGCACGCGGATCGCCCACGCGGTCGTTGGAGATGTTTTGACCGTTACGGTTGGTCAGTTGGATCTTGGCCTGGGTGTTGTCCCAGCCCCACAGCTTTTGCAGATCAAGTGCCACGCCCAGACCGAACTGGTCGCTGTAGCGGCCGGTCTTGTCGTCGTTGTAGCCGCCGTTCAGGTTGGCGCCCATTTCACCGACGTAGTCCGCCTTGATGTCGATACCCTGCTCGATCAGCTTGGTCCGCTCGCCACCCCAGTCGCCGGTCATCCATTTCGAATCGGAACTGAAGGCATCCGCTGCCATCGCATTGCCGGCCAGCACCAATGCCGCCGCAGCTGACACTTGGCAGATCAACCGGGCATTGACGTGTTTCTTTTTCATCCCTACATCCTCGTCTTTATTGTTATTAACTGTTTTTATCTAACGCGGTTTACATAAAGTGCAGCATCGAACCCTGTGGCGAGGGGATTTATCCCCGATGTTCTGCGCAGCAGACCCGGCTTCTGGGGCCGCTTCGCGACCCATCGGGGATAAATCCCCTCACCACAAAAGTTTGCTCACACATGTTGATATTCAGCGGCCTTTGAACTGGGCAACGTTCGCAGACCGCGCATCGGTCTGCGGTTGGCCGGCAACACCCAACCGCTCGCCAGTCTTGGCATCGAACAACAAAACTTTCGACGGATCGAATTGCAGCGTCAGGCTCTCGCCCACCTGCGGTGCCACGTCCGGTGCCAGACGGCAGCAGACCTTGGTGTCGTTCAGGTTGACGAACACCAGAGTGTCCGGACCGGTCGGTTCAGTGACCTGCACTTCAGCGCGAATGCTCGGCAGGCCATTGCCCTCGCCGTTCGCCAGTACGATCTGTTCCGGGCGCAGGCCGAGGATCACTTCGCGATCTTCGAGACCGGCGTCCTGCATACCCATTGGCAACTCGCAACGCGCCTGGCCGCTGTCGAGCAGCGCCAGCAGACGACCGTCCTTGCGTTGCAGCCGCAACGGGATGAAGTTCATCGGCGGCGAACCAATGAAACTCGCCACGAACAGGTTGGCCGGGTCGTTGTAGATCTCTTTTGGCGTACCGAACTGCTGAATGATGCCGTCCTTCATCACCGCCACTTTGTCGCCCAGGGTCATCGCTTCGATCTGGTCGTGGGTCACGTAGACCGTGGTGGTTTTCAGGCGCTGGTGCATCAGTTTCATTTCGGTGCGCATCTCGACGCGCAGCTTGGCGTCGAGGTTGGACAGCGGTTCGTCGAACAGATAGATCTTCGGCCGACGCGCCAACGCACGGCCCATTGCCACACGCTGTTGCTGACCACCGGAGAGCTGGCCCGGCTTGCGGTTGAGCAGGTGTTCGATCTGCAACAGCTTGGCCACGCGGGCGACTTCTTCGTCGATCGCCGACTGCGGCATCTTGCGAATCTTCAGACCGAACTCGATGTTCTCGCGCACGCTCATGGTCGGGTACAGCGCGTAGGACTGGAACACCATGGCGATGTCGCGATCCTTGGGGCTCATGCCGCTGACGTCCTGGTCGCCGATCATGATCGCGCCGCCGGTGATGGTTTCCAGGCCGGCGATGCAGTTCATCAGGGTCGACTTGCCGCAGCCCGACGGGCCGACGAGGATCAGGAACTCACCGTCCTTGATCGACAGTTCGATGTTCTTCAGGGTGTCCGGCAGGCCGGCACCATAGGTCTTGTTTACGTTGCGAAGTTCGAGCGTAGCCATGATTACCCCTTGACTGCGCCGGCCGTCAGCCCGCGCACGAAATACTTGCCTGCGACCACATAGACCAGCAGGGTCGGCAGGCCGGCGATCATCGCCGCTGCCATGTCCACGTTGTATTCCTTGGCGCCGGTGCTGGTGTTGACCAGGTTGTTCAGCGCCACCGTAATCGGCTGCGAATCACCGCTGGAGAACACCACACCGAACAGGAAGTCGTTCCAGATCTGAGTGAACTGCCAGATCAGGCAGACCATGATGATCGGCGTCGACATCGGCAGAATGATCCGCCGGAAAATGGTGAAGAAACCCGCGCCATCCAGACGTGCGGCTTTCACCAGCGCATCGGGAATGCTCACGTAGTAGTTACGGAAGAACAGCGTGGTGAACGCCAGACCGTAAACCACATGGATAAACACCAGGCCGGTGGTGGTGCTGGCCAGACCCATCTTGCCGAGGGTGAACGAGGCTGGCAGCAGCACGGTCTGGAACGGCAGGAAGCAGCCGAACAACAACAGACCGAAGAACAGTTGCGAGCCACGGAAGCGCCACATCGACAACACGTAACCGTTCAACGCACCGATGGCGGTGGAGATGATTACGGCAGGGACGGTGATCTTGATCGAGTTCCAGAAGTAGCCATCAACCGTTGCCCAGGCCTTGACCCAGCCGATGCCGCTGACCACGGTCGGCCAGCTCAGCAGGTTGCCGGTGCTGATGTCTTCCGGGGTCTTGAAGCTGGTCAGCAACATGACCACCAGCGGCACCAGATAAAGGAACACGGCGAAGATCAGCACCGCGTAAATCGCGATGCGACTCAGGCTGATCGCAGGTTTGGCAGCGAGACTAGTCATTGCGCTTGGTCCTCAGCTCGGAATACAGGTAAGGCACGATGATCGCGAGAATCGCACCGAGCATCAGAATCGCACTGGCCGAGCCCATGCCCATCTGGCCGCGACTGAACGTGAACGAGTACATGAACATCGCCGGCAAATCAGAGGAATAACCCGGGCCACCGGCAGTCATCGCGGCAACCAGGTCGAAGCTCTTGATCGCGATGTGCGCCAGAATCATTACCGCACTGAAGAACACCGGACGCAGACTTGGCAGCACCACTTTCCAGTAGATCGTCGGCATGCTCGCGCCGTCGATCTGCGCGGCACGGATGATCGACTGATCAACCCCACGCAGGCCGGCGAGGAACATCGCCATGATGAAGCCCGAGGCTTGCCAGACAGCGGCGATCACCAGGCAATAGACCACGCGATCGGGGTCGATCAGCCAGTCGAGACGGAAGCCTTCCCAGCCCCAGTCACGCAACAATTTGTCCAGGCCCATGCCCGGGTTGAGCAGCCATTTCCACGCGGTACCGGTGACGATCATCGAGAGCGCCATCGGGTACAGGTAAATGGTGCGGATGAAACCTTCGCGGCGGATACGCTGGTCGAGAAACACCGCCAGCAATACGCCGATCACCAGGGTGATGCCGATGAACATCCCGCCGAACAGGGCGAGGTTCTTGCTCGCGACCCACCAGCGATCGTTGTCGAACAGCCGCTGATACTGCGCCAGGCCGGCCCACTTGTAGTTGGGCAGGAACGTCGAAGTGGTGAACGACAGAATGAACGTCCACAGGATGTAGCCATAGAAGCCCACCAGCACGATGAACATGCTCGGCGCCAGCACCAGTTTTGGCAGCCAGCGTTGCAATGCATCGAACGGCGAGGCCTTGCTGAACACAGCAACAGAACTCATGGGGGAATCCAGTACGAGAGAAAAGGACTACTTGGGCAACTCGCCCCCTTGTAGGGGTGAGCCTGCTCGCGATTGCGGTGTGTCAGTTGATGAATCTGTTACCTGACAAACTGCTATCGCGAGCAGGCTCACTCCTACAGGGGCCAAGCATTACTTGGCCGACTGAATCGCCGCGCCGAGTTTCTTGGCCGCATCGGCCGGGTCGGCTTTCGGGTCGTTGATGTAGTTGGTCACTACGTCAAAGAACGCGCCCTGCACCGCCAGCGTGGTCGCCATGTTATGCGCCATGCTCGGTTGCAAACCGCCGGACTTGGCATCTGCCAGGAAGTCCTTGGCAGCCGTCTGCGCGCAGGAGTCGAAACCGAGTTTCTCCATGTCGTTCAACATGTCGATACGAACCGGGATCGAGCCTTTGTTGATGCTGAAGACCTTCTGGAAGTTTTCACCCAGCACGACTTTGGCAATGTCCTTCTGACCCGCGGCTGTACCGGCGTCTTTCTGCTTGAACACAGCGAGGGAGTCGATGTTGTAGGTGAACGCCTTGTCGGTGCCCGGAAAAGCTACGCACTGGTAATCCTTGCCGGCGATTTTCTTCGCGGCAGTCCATTCGGACTTGGCCCAGTCACCCATGATCTGCATGCCGGCCTTGCCGTTGATGACTTTGGCCGCCTCCAGGTTCCAGTCCTGACCTTTGCCGTCAGCGTCCATGTAGGTCGCGACTTTCTTCAGCTCGGTCAGGGCCTTGACCATTTCCGGGCCGGTCAGCGCTTTGTTGTCCAGATCGACCAGGGCTTTCTTGTAGCCATCAACACCCATGACCGACAGCACAACGGCTTCGAACACGGTGCTGTCCTGCCAAGGCTGACCGCCGTGGGCCAACGGAATGAATCCCGCAGCCTTGAGCTTGTCGCCAGCGGCGTAGAATTCTTCGAGGGTGGTTGGCGCTTTTTCGATGCCGGCTTTCTTGAAGACTTCCGGGTTGATCCACAGCCAGTTCACGCGGTGAATGTTCACCGGCACGGCCACGTAATCACCTTCGTACTTCACGGTGTCGGAGACTTTCTTGTCGAGCAGGCTGTCCCACTTCTCTGCTTTGGCGACGTCTTTCAGAACGTCGGTGTCGAGCAGACCGGTCGACGCCCATTCCTGGATGTCCGGGCCTTTGATCTGGGCAACGCCCGGTGGGTTGCCTGCAACGGCACGGCTTTTCAGCACGGTCATGGCAGTTGCACCGCCACCACCGGCGACAGCACCGTCTTTCCAGGTGAAACCGTCTTTTTCGACTTGAGCCTTGAGCACATCAACGGCAGCTTTTTCGCCACCGGACGTCCACCAGTGCACGACTTCGACCGAACCTTTGGATTCGGCAGCGGAAACACTGAGAGGCAGAATTGCGAGCGGGAACAGGGAGGCGACAGAAATGACAGTAGCGAGGCGAGAAATCGCATTCATCTGAGATGTACCTTTCTTGTTGTTATGCATTGCAAGTCTGGTGCTTGCGCTGCACAGGAGTTTAAACAGGACGTTTGCCTTCGCAGGTAACGAAGGGACGCGCGAATGTCACCACATGGTTACACAGGAACGGCCCGGGATAATTGCGCCAGAGCCGTTGCCATACTGGGTGACAAGGGTAGGCGCGGAATCAGCACCGCTTGCCAGGCGTGATAGAGATCGGGCTTGCCCGGCCAGATATCGGCACTTTGGCGGTTTTGCGGATCGAGTTCGTGGTGCCAACTGCCATCGCAGCGGTCGATGAAATTCATTTCGCAAAACTCCCAGAACAGCCGGTACCAGGTTTCGTATTGCTGATCGCCAGTACGCTTGAGCAACGCGCTGGCAGCGGCGCTGGCTTCGGCGTGAGTCCAGTGCAAGCGATGGCGGACCACGGCTTTGTTGTCCCAGTCGAGGGTGTAGACAATGCCAGGCGCGCCGTCGACGTCCCAGCCATGACGGCAGTTGTTGTCGAAAAGCTTTTGCGCGTCGGTCGCCAGCCAACCCGGCGTAAGCATGCCGGCCTGGACCCGCGCGGCTTCGAGGTGCAGCAACAGCCGCGCCCACTCGAAACCGTGGCCCGGCGTGGTGCCGTAAGGGCGGAAACCGTCGGAGGGATTGTCCTGGTTGTATTCACGCAGTGGCTGCCAGTTGCGATCGAAGTGTTCGATGACCAGGTAATCATTGGCGGCGGCGTGACCGTGGATCACCCGCTCGACGATGCGTTGCGCGCGTATCAGCCAGCGCGGGTCTTCAGTGACATCGGCCAGCGCGAGGAAGGCTTCGGTGGCGTGCATGTTGCTGTTGGCGCCGCGATAGGCTTCTTCTTCGCTCCAGTCGCGGTTGAAGAATTCGCGCATGGCGCCCTCTTCTTCGCTCCAGAAATACGTGTCGATGATGTCGATCGCGTCATCCAGCAAAGCCTGGGCGCCGGGACGTTGCGCGACAACGGCAGAACTCGCCGCCAGTGCAACGAACGCGTGCAGATAGGCGTTCTTGCCGGTGTTGTCGTCGCGATGTTCGGCCACCGCAAACCAGCCACCGTGCAAGGCATCCCGCAACGGCCCGCGCAGGGCGGCGATACCGTGATCGATCAGCTCGGCAAACCCCGGCAGGCCCTGAATATGGGCCATGGCGAAGCTGTGGGTCATGCGCGCGGTGTTCATGGTTTCGGCCTGCGCGCTCGCTGGCAACTGGCCGCGTTCGTCGAGGTTGCCGAAGCCTTGAGGCAGTTTTGAAGCCTTGGCGAAATCCAGCAGACGCAGGCCTTCGGCGGCGAGCCATTGCTGGTGGGCAGGGGCGTTCAGCCAACTGCTGAAGCCTGGGTTGAAGAGATCCATGGGTGGCCTTTTTTGTTGTTATGACTGCGGGGAGTCTAAACAACGGGCCGGGATGGGCTTGTAACGAAGGGGACGGGTTTTGTCACGAGTCAGTGACATTTAAAAGCAAAGCCTTTTGATTTTCAGTCCATCGAACGGGGTAGTTGCAACGTGACCCGTAAACCACCCTCGCGCAAATTCTGCAACGTCACCTCACCGCCATGGCTATGAGCAATGTTGCGCGCAATCCCGAGGCCTAGCCCATACCCCTGCTGTTGCCCCGCCAACCTGAAGTGCGGTTCAAACACCTGCTCCAACCGCTGCTCCGGCACGCCCGGCCCTTCATCGTCGACATGCAGAACAAACGCACTCTCATCGTCATCGATGTGCAGATGTGCGTTCTGCCCGTACTTCAAGGCGTTGTCGATCAGGTTGCCGATGCAACGCTTCAACGCCAAAGGCTTGCCCGAATACGCCGCCAGTGCCCGCCCGTGCTGAGTCACGCGGCCATTGCCGTTCGGCGCCAGATAAGGCTCCACCAGACAATCGAGCACATGGTTGAGGTCAACCGGTTCGATGTTCTCGTGGATGTCAGTGTCTTTCACGCATTGCAGCGCGCCTTTGACCAGCAACTCCAGTTCGTCCAGATCGCGGCCGAACTTGGCTTGCAGTTGTTCGTCTTCCAGCAGTTCGACGCGCAGGCGCAATCGAGTGATCGGCGTGCGCAGGTCATGGGAAATCGCGCTGAACAACTGGCTGCGCTCGGTCAGGTAACGGCTGATGCGCTCGCGCATGGTGTTGAACGCACGGCCCACTTCGACCACTTCACTGCCGCCGCCCTCGGCCACCGGCTCGACGTCGGCCCCCAGCGACAGATCCCGCGCCGCCCGCGCCAGACGCTTGAGCGGTCGGCTCTGCCAATGCACCAGCAAGCCGATAAACAGCAGCAGAAAACCGCTGGTGAGGACGATAAACCACACCTGCTGCGACGGCAGGCCCTGCTCTTCAAGGCTGGTGTAGGGCTCGGGCAACAGCGAGGCGATGTACAGCCATTCGCCCGGCGCCATCTGAATCTGCGTGACCAGCACCGGTGGATTCACCGGCTCAAGAGTGAGCGCATAGTGCGCCCAGGAACGCGGCAGCTCATCGAGCTTCAGGCCGGCGTTGAAGATCCGCAGGTCCTCCGGACTGACGAAGGTCACCGAGATATCAGTGTCATGGCCCAGGGATTGACGCAGCACTTCGTCGACCGCTTTCATCACTGCCGCTTTGCGCGGTGTGACCGGCAGCACGTCCATGCCCAACGGTTTGTCGTTGAGGGTCACGACAAATCGGGTGCCGCCCATGCTGCGCAACTGATCGAGTACCAGCGGCCGATACGCTACCGGCAGCGAACGAAAGTAACTGACGCTGGCGGTCATCGAATGGGCGAGGCTGCGGGCGCTGGTGACCAGCCCTTCGAGCTGGGTGGCGCGCAGTTGCGAAACCCAGATCACGCTCGACAAGGTTTGCGCGAACAACACCGCCAGCAAGGTCAGCAGCAACATCCGCCCTAGCAGCGAACGTGGCACCGGTACTTTGGCGGCGAGTTTGCGCAGCGACTCAGTGACCATTGCCGGCAACCACGTTGGCTGCCAGTTGGTAGCCGCTGCCGCGCACGGTACGGATCAGCCGTGGCGGTTTTTCCGTGTCGCGCAGGCGTTGGCGCAAGCGGCTGACGGCCATGTCGACGATGCGATCCAGCGGCATCAGATCACGGCCACGGGTGGCGTTGCCGATGGTATCGCGGTCGAGGATTTCCTGCGGGTGGTCGAGAAACAGTTTCAGCAGGGCGAAGTCGGCGCCGGAGAGAATCACTTCCTCGCCGTCGGTGTGGAACAGCCGATGGCTGACCATGTCCAGCCGCCATTCATCGAACGCCAGCACATCGCTGCCGCTGCGTTCCTGACCGAATTGCGCACGGCGCAGCAGCGCTTTGATGCGCGCTTGCAGTTCGCGGGGGCTGAAGGGTTTGCCGAGGTAGTCGTCGGCGCCGAGTTCCAGACCGATCACCCGGTCGGCTTCGTCGGAACTGGCGGTGAGCATGATGATCGGCACCTGCGCCTGACGCGGATGCTGACGCACCCAACGGCAGAGGCTGAAGCCGTCTTCGTCGGGGAGCATGACATCGAGGATCACCAGATCGCTTGGCGCCTCGTTAAGCGCCTGACGGAAACTGGCGCCATCGGCTGTGGCCCGCACCTGAAACCCGGCGCGGGTCAGGTAGGTTTCCAGCAACTCGCGTATTTCCTGGTCGTCATCGACCAACAATATCGACTTGTTGACTGAGCTCACTTCGAAGGCATCCTTGTTGTTGGAATTGGGGCGGATTATGCCTTAAGCATCGAACTTACAAACACCACAGAACCAATGTGGGAGCAAAACCTGTGGTGAGGGGATTTATCCCCGATGGGTCGCGCAGCGTCCCCAAAAAGCTGGGCCTGCTGCGCAGGCCATCGGGGATAAATCCCCTCACCACAGATGAATGCCCTCACCACAAAGGGTCACACCTACAATTTGATTGCATTTCAGGTCGGGATGGATTGATCCAGCGCCACACCAGCACCCACAAGACCGGAATACGGCGCCGTCACCAGCCACACTGGAATGCCCTTGAAGTAATCACTCATGCAGCCCTTGTCGGCGAAGCTGCGGGCGAAACCGCTCTCAAGGAAGAAATCGGCAAAGCGCGGAATCACGCCACCGACGATGTACACCCCACCTCGCCCGCCGGTGGTCAGCACGTTGTTGCCGGCCACTCGCCCGAGCCAGCAGCAGAACTGCTCCAGCACTTCCAGGGCAATCGGATCACCGGCCAGACCCGCAGCGGTGATCGATTCCGGCGTATCCAGTGTCGGCTCATGGCCATCCACTGCGCAGATCGCCCGGTAAACCCGCGGCAAGCCGCCGCCGCTCAACGCGGTTTCCGCGCTGACATGGCCGATCTCGTTATGGATGTGCTGCCAGAGCTGGGTTTCACGCGGGCTGCTCAACGGCAGATCGACATGACCGCCCTCGCCCGGCAACGCGGCAAAGCGGCCTTCACCCAAGTCGAGCAAAGTACCGACGCCAAGGCCAGTGCCCGGCCCAATCACCACCGCCGGACGCAACGGCTCCGGCGTGCCCTCGCAGACCACGCGAAACTCATCGGGCTGCAAACGGGTCATCCCCAGCGCCATCGCCGAGAAGTCGTTGACCAGCAACAACTGCTCGACCTGCAAGGTTTCGCAGAATGCCTTGCGGCTCAGGCGCCAGTGGTTGTTGGTGAACTTGAATTCATCGCCGCTGACGGGGCCAGCCACTGACAGGCACACCGAACCGATCGAGCCTGGCGCCAGACCGAGCCCGCTCAGATAGAGGCTGATCGCCTCCTCCGGGCTGGCGTGGTCGGCCGTGGCCAGCACTTGAATCGATTCGAGTTGCTGATTTTTCCACAACGCAAACCGCGCGTTGGTGCCTCCGATGTCACCGACCAAAGCCAGTTTCAATTAAGCGTCTCCAGGGCAGAAGTGAAGGCGCTGGCGCCCTGCTCCGCCGAGCTGAAGGCCAAACGCATGAAGCCGAACAGTTCGCGACCGCTGCCAATGTTATTGCCCAACAGGCCTTTGGCAGGTTCGCGCGCGGCAAATTCTTCGGCGTCCACTTTGAGTTCCAAAGTGCCTTTGACGCCATCGACGCGGATGATATCGCCCTCTTGCACGCGCGCCAAAGCGCCACCGACATAAGCTTCAGGACTGACGTGGATCGCCGCCGGGATTTTCCCCGACGCGCCGGACATGCGCCCGTCGGTCACCAGCGCGACTTTGAAGCCGCGATCCTGCAGCACGCCGAGGAACGGCGTCATCTTGTGCAACTCCGGCATGCCGTTGGAGCGCGGACCCTGGAAGCGCATCACGGCGACGAAATCCTTCTCCAGCAAACCGGCTTTGAACGCATCGGCCAGATCCTGCTGATCCTGGAACACCATGGCCGGCGCTTCGACGATCTGGTTTTCCAGCGCCACGGCGGACACCTTCATCACACCGCGACCGAGGTTGCCTTCCATCACCCGCAAGCCACCCTCCGCCGAGAATGCGCGAGCGACTGGACGCAGGATGTTTTCGTCGAGGCTGTCGATCGGGCCTTCGCGCCACACCAGTTGACCGTTATCGAGGAACGGCTCTTTGGTGTATTGGCTCAAGCCGTGGCCGAGCACGGTGTTGACGTCTTCGTGCAGCAGGCCCGCCGCGAGCAGTTCGCGGATCAGGAACGACATGCCGCCAGCGGCCTGGAAGTGGTTGATGTCGGCTTTGCCGTTCGGGTAGACGTGGCTCAGGGTCGGCACGACTTCAGAGAGGTCGGCCATGTCCTGCCAGGTCAGTTGAATGCCTGCGGCCATGGCGATGGCCGGCATGTGCAGGGTGTGGTTGGTCGAACCGCCGGTGGCGTGCAGCGCAACAATCGAGTTGACCAGCGACTTCTCGTCGACGATTTCGCCGATCGGCATGAAGTTGCCGTTCTGTTTGGTCAGTCGCGTGACTTGATGTGCGGCTTCGCGGGTCAAGGCATCACGCAGCGGCGTGTTCGGATTGACGAAGGATGCGCCAGGCAAGTGCAGGCCCATGACTTCCATCAGCAACTGGTTGGTGTTGGCGGTGCCGTAGAAGGTGCAGGTGCCCGGGCTGTGGTAGGACTTCATCTCCGATTCCAGCAGCTCTTCGCGGGTCGCCTTGCCTTCGGCGTACTTCTGCCGCACGTCGGCTTTTTCCTTGTTGGAAATACCGGAGACCATCGGCCCGCCTGGGACGAAAATCGTCGGCAGATGACCAAAACGCAGGGAGCCCATCATCAGGCCCGGCACGATCTTGTCGCAGATGCCGAGCATCAGCGCGCCGTCGAACATGTTGTGGGAAAGCGCCACCGCCGTGGACATGGCGATCACTTCGCGGCTCGGCAGGCTCAGTTCCATGCCCGGCTCGCCTTGGGTCACGCCGTCGCACATCGCCGGAGTGCCGCCGGCAAACTGACCGACCGAGCCGATTTCGCGCAGGGCGTTTTTGATTTGTTCAGGAAAGACTTCGTACGGCTGATGCGCCGAGAGCATGTCGTTATAGGAAGAAACAATGGCGATGTTCGCCGAATTCATCATCCGCAGGCTGTGCTTGTCTTCGCTGCCACACCCGGCCACGCCGTGGGCGAAGTTGGCGCATTGCAGCTTGCCGCGCATCGGGCCGTCAGTGGCGGCGCCGCGAATCAGTGCAAGGTAAGCCTGACGCGTAGCGCGGCTGCGGGCGATAAGCCGTTCGGTGACCTCAAGAACGCGGGGATGCATGTGTAGAACTCCAGGCTAACGGATGTGGCGACCTGATTGTCTATGCTGATCAAACGCCGTTGTTGTTGGAATGACAGACGGCTTTTTTGACCATTCGGACCAGTTGATTCAGGTCACTCGTTGTAGATAAAACAAAATATTGCCACTAAAAAGGCTTGTTTTCTATTTTTATGCGAATAATCTTGTAATTCCAACAACAAAACGACGGCGGCGCTGTTTCATGACTCTTCGAATCGCAATCAATGGTTTTGGCCGCATCGGCCGTAATGTCCTGCGCGCACTGTATACCCAAGGCTATCGACAGGATTTGCAGATTGTCGCCATCAACGATCTGGGCGACAGCTCGATCAACGCGCATCTGCTTAAATACGACACCGTTCACGGCACTTTCGATGCACAGGTCGAGCATGACAACGAGAGCCTGACTGTCAACGGCGACCGCATTGCGGTCAGCGCTATTCGTAACCCAGCCGAACTGCCATGGGCTGCCGAAAAGATTGATGTGGTATTCGAATGCACCGGTCTGTTTACCGACCGTGCCAAAGCCGCCGCGCATATTACTGCCGGCGCACGCAAAGTGATCATCTCGGCCCCGGCCAAAGGTGCCGACGCCACCGTGGTTTACGGTGTTAACCACGACATTCTGCGCCAGTCGCACCAGATCATCTCCAACGCTTCGTGCACCACCAACTGCCTGGCGCCTGTGGCGCAAGTGCTGCACCGCGAACTGGGGATCGAAAGCGGTCTGATGACCACCATCCACGCCTACACCAACGACCAGAACCTGACCGACGTCTATCACACCGACCCGTACCGCGCGCGTTCGGCCACGCAAAACATGATCCCGAGCAAGACCGGCGCCGCTGAAGCGGTGGGTCTGGTGCTGCCGGAACTGGCAGGCAAACTGACCGGCATGGCCGTGCGGGTGCCGGTGATCAATGTGTCGCTGGTGGATCTGACCGTTCAACTGAAGAAAGAAGCCACTGCCGAGGAAGTGAATGCCCTGCTCAAAGCAGCGAGCCAGCATTCGAAAATTTTGGGTTACAACACGTTGCCGCTGGTCTCCAGTGACTTCAACCACAACCCGCTGTCGTCGATCTTCGACGCCAACCACACCAAATCCAGTGGCAAACTACTGAAAGTGCTGGCTTGGTATGACAACGAGTGGGGGTTCTCCAACCGCATGCTGGATAACTGCCTGGCGCTGTGCAACGCCGAGTAATCCAAAGAATCCCCTAACCCTGAGGGAGCGAGCCTGCTCGCGAATACGATGTGTCATTCAACATTTATGTTGGCAGATACACCGCTTTCGCGAGCAGGCTCGCTCCCACAGGTTTCAATTTCAATTTGAAATCAAGGCTTGACCACACGGGCAGATGATAAGCATTATCATTCGCTTGAAATCGATCAGGTCACCCCGTGAGTCAATCACACTTCAACCACGTCTTCCTCACCCAGCGCATTTCGCTGCTGCGTACGCTGGAACGGATGGTCAACAATCACAGCACCGCTGAAGACCTGTTGCAGGAAACCTACCTGCGCGTGACGCGGGCGCTGAGCGAGCGGGCCATCGATCATCTCGAACCCTTTGTCTTCCAGACCGCACGCAATCTGGCGCTGGATCATTTGCGTGCGCGCAAGATCCATTCGCGCACCATGGTCGATGACGTGCCGCAGGACGTGGTGCACAGCGTCGCCGCCCCCGCCAGCAGCGCCGAAGACGCCGCCCACGCCGAACAATTGCTGGAGCGCCTGAACGTGAGCCTCAGTGAACTCAGCCCGCGTCAGCAGCAGATTTTCATCCTCAGCCGTTTGCACGGGCACAGCTACCAGGAAATCGCCGACGAATTGAATGTCTCGCTCAGCACCGTGCAGAAAGAACTGAAACTGATCATGACCATTTGCATAGGCGTCGCCGAGCGCTTGAATGGCGACTGAGACTGTAGGCTCTTTCTGTAAGTGCCAGGTTCGACTGCACTGATCATCGGGCTTTGTTACCCTTGCCCGACTTTTACGCTTCACTAAAAAAAACAGCCGTGCGCAGACACTGCCGAGGAATCACCGTGACGGACACCCACCGCTCGCCTTCGCCCGAATCGGCGCAGGATGCTGCACTTGCAATGGACCAGGCACTGGACTGGCTCATCGTACTCGGCAGTCCGAATGAAGAGCAGACCCGGCAGTTTCACGCGTGGCTGTCGGCTGATCCGTTGAATGCCGAGGCGTTTGCCAAGGCACAGGCGATCTGGGATGGCCCGCAAATCGCCCAATGCGCGCAAACCCTGGCTTTGCGACCTGCGAAAGTTACCGTCCTCAAGCGTCTGCGTCCGCACTGGAAACCGCTGGCCACCGCTGCGGTGCTGATGCTCGGGTTGTTCAGCTTCAGTAATTTGCCGATGCGCTTGCAGGCCGATCACCTGACCGTGGTCGGCGAACGCCAGCGCCTGCAACTGGAGGACGGCTCGAAAGTCCTGCTCAATACCAATTCGGCGTTTTCCAGCACCATCAACGATCAGCAGCGCTTCGCACGGCTGTATCAGGGCGAAGCGTTTTTCGAGGTGGCGGCCAATCGCAACCAGCCGCTGGAAATCGATGCCGGCCCGGTCAAAGCCAGCGTGCATGACACTGCATTTGCCGTGCGTTATCTGGACGGCGTTGCGCAGGTCAATGTGCAGCGCGGCGATGTCGATTTGCGCGCCACCCATAACGATGCCCGGGTGCGTCTCTCCGCCGGGGAAAGCATCCGCATCGGCCCCAACGGTTTCGACCGCCCGGCCAAGCTCGACGCAAATACCGATCTGGCCTGGGTACAAGGTCGACTGGTGTTCGAGAACTGCCCGCTGAATCAGGTGCTGGCCGAGCTGCGCCGCTACTATCCGGGTTGGATCATCAACACCAACGAGCAGTTGGCCGACGTCAACGTCACGGGTAACTACCGCCTCGATCAACCCCTCGACGTGGTGCGCTCCCTCGCTCACATCACCTCGGCGCGGCTGCAGGAATTCCCCGCGCTGGTGATCCTGAACTAAATGAGAATTATTTTTACTCGATAGCCGAAGCACGTACGTCTAGTTATAGCCAATGCAATTGATTCGCATCTTCGGACGCTAATCAGCACCTATAAAGATTCGTGCGACACGGAGCGCTATCGATGTCCTCACGCCTTACCCGCCAGACCTCTTCCCCTTCCCGCGTATTGTCGCTGCTGACCGCTGCCATCCTCATGGCCGGCACGGCACCGCTGCTGGCTGCCACCGAGCAACCGACGCGCAACATGGGCGATTACTCGTTCTCTATCGGTCAGCAACCGCTGGTGTCGGCACTCAACGCCTTCACCACCGTCACTGGCTGGCAAGTCGGCTTGCCGGCAGAACTGGGTCAGGGCGTATCGTCGCCGGGCGTGCGCGGCTCGCTGCCACCGGAAAAAGCCCTTGAGCGCCTGTTGGTGGGGACCAACTTGAGCTTCCGCAAACTGAGCAACAACAACGTCGTGCTGGAAAAACGCAGTAGCAGCGGCGCACTGAATCTGGATCAGGTGACCATCAGCGCCACCCGACAGGAACAGTCGGTGAACAGCGTGCCAAGTACCGTCACCGTGAACACCCGTGAAGAACTGGATCGCAACAACGTCAACACGATCAAGGATCTGGTGCGCTACGAGCCAGGTGTTTCCGTCGGCGGCGCCGGCCAGCGTGGCGGCATCAGCGGCTACAACATCCGTGGCATCGACGGCGACCGCATCCTCACGCAGGTTGACGGCGTCGAAGTACCGGACGGTTTCTTCAACGGCCCGTACGCCAAGACCCAGCGCAATTACGTTGACCCGGAAATCGTCAAACGCGTGGAAATTCTCCGTGGCCCGGCCTCGGTGCTGTACGGCAGCAACGCCATCGGCGGCGCCGTCAGCTATTACACACTCGATCCGGACGACATCATCAAACCCGGCAAAGACGTCGGCGCCCGCCTGAAAACCGGTTACAGCTCGGCCGATGAAAGCTGGCTGAAATCCGCCACCGTCGCCGGCCGAGCCGATCAGTTCGACGGTTTGCTGCACTACAGCCAGCGCGACGGCCACGAAACCGACTCCTATGGCAGCAACAACGGCACAGGCCTTGAGCGCACCGCCGCCAACCCGGAAGACGTCAAGGCAACCAACGTGCTGGCCAAGATCGGCTGGAACTACAGCGACGATTCGCGCCTTGGCCTGACCTACGAAAAGTACAAGGATGATCGCGACACCGATCAGAAAAGTGCCTACGGCGGCCCGTACTTCAATGGCGCCCCGACCATTCCGAACAGCGTGCTGCCCGGCGGCATGTACCAGTGGCGCACCGGTAACGACACCATCACCCGTGAGCGTTTTGGCATTGAACACAGCTTCGCCCTCGACAGCCTGCTGGTCGACAACGTGAAGTGGAGCCTCAACCATCAGATCGCCAAAACCGACCAGAGCACCGAAGAGTATTACTACCCGATCACCCGAAAAGTGCTGCGCACCCGCGACACCATTTACGAGGAAAAACAGTGGGTATTCGATGCGCAACTGGACAAGGCGTTCGCCATCGCTGACACCGATCACGTGCTGACTTACGGCACCACCATCAAGCAGCAGAAAGTCACCGGCTCGCGCAGCGGCGACGGCACGTGCCTGGCGGTCGGTCGTGGCTGCACGGCGATTGGTGCAACCAGTACCGCTGACGTATTGGCCAAGGCCACTGACTTCCCGGACCCGACCATCAACACCTACAGCCTGTTCGCCCAGGATCAGATCAGCTGGAACAATTGGACCTTCCTGCCGGGCCTGCGCTACGACTACACCCAGCTCAAGCCGCACATCACTCAGGAATTCCTCAACACCGTGAACGCTGACGGCACGGACACGGTCAGCGAGAAGAACAAGACCTGGCACAAAGTCTCGCCGAAATTCGGCCTGACCTACGCCTTTAACGACAACTACACCTGGTACGGTCAGTACGCCGAAGGCTTCCGCACCCCGACCGCGAAAGCGCTGTACGGTCGCTTCGAGAACAACACCACCGGTTATACCGTGGCGCCGAACCCGGATCTGGAGCCGGAAAAAAGCAAAAGCTATGAAACCGGTCTGCGCGGCAATTTCGAGTCGGGCTCGTTCGATGTGGCGGTGTTCTACAACAAGTATCGCGACTTCATTAATGAAGACGCGGTGAAGCCGGGCGATGACGAACTGACCTTCCAGAGCAACAACATCAAGCACGCGACCATCAAGGGTGCCGAAGTCAAAGGACGTCTGAACCTGGACTCGTTCGGCGCGCCGCAAGGCCTGTACACCCAAGGCTCGATCGCCTACGCCTACGGTCGCAACGACGACACCGGCGAGCCGCTCAACAGTGTTAATCCGCTGACCGGCGTGTTCGGCCTGGGTTACGACCAGGACAACTACGGTGGCCTGCTGAGCTGGACGTTGGTGAAGAAGAAGGGTCGCGTCGACGACACCAACTTCAAGTCGCCGGATGGCGTCAGCAGCCAGTTCAAGTCGCCGGGCTTCGGCCTTCTTGACCTGACCGGGTTCTACAAAGTCACCGACGACGTCACCGTCAGCGGCGGCATTTACAACCTGACCGACAAGAAATACTGGCTGTGGGATGACGTGCGCGGTTACGACAGCGTCGGCGAAGCCTCGGTGACGCAACCGGCCAACCTCGATCGCCTGACCCAACCGGGTCGCAACTTCGCGATCAACCTGATCTGGGACATCTGATCCCATCGAACTCACTGCGCGTGTTGATACGCCGCGCAGTGAGGCTTTTTTTACTGTCCGGCGCTATCCCGTTCGTCTCGTTATCAAGCGCCTCTTTTATCAAGGACATGTCATGACCACTTCGCAAAAAGCCCTGCGTTCGCAACGTCTGAACCAGATCACCCACGAGCCGCACAGCAAGCTCGACGCCCTGGTCAAAGCCCACGCGCCATTCGAAACCCGCGCCAACTTCGCCCGGTTTGTGGTGGCGCAATACCTGTTTCAGTCGGAACTGGTCGGTCTGTACAACGATGCCGAGCTGACAGAGATCGTCGCGGACTTGCCGGCTCGCTGCCGCGCTGAAGCCGCCAAGGCCGACCTGGCGGATCTGGACACCGAGGTCCCGGCGCCGGTTGCCGGCGCAGTGAAAAACCCGAGCAAGGCCCGGGCGCTGGGCTGGATCTTCGTCTCTGAAGGTTCGAAGCTCGGTGCTGCGTTTCTGATCAAACGCGCCGTGGCGCTGGAACTGAGCGAAACCTTTGGTGCGCGTCATTTGGGTGAACCTGAAGGTGGACGCGCCGAGGGTTGGAAGCGCTTTGTCAAAACTCTCGACTCGCTGGAGTTCAGCGCCGAGGAAGAAGCTGAAGTGGACCAAGGCGCGATTGACGCGTTCAACCGCTTCACCGTGTTGCTGGAACAGGCTTATGCCACCGAAGCAGAACTGGCCTGAAGCAACACCTATTCCTTGTGGGAGCGAGCCTGCTCGCGAAGACGGCAGCACATTCAACATTAATGTGACTGATCCACCGCTTTCGCGAGCAGGCTCGCTCCCACATGGGAACTGCAACAACCTGTAAGATCTCCATTCCGCTTCAGAAGCCACCGCTGAGCCCATGCCGCAACCCGCCTCCTCCAAACTCGCCCGTCTGCTGTTCGGCCTGCTGGCCTACCTCAGCCTCGGCATTGGCCTGATTGCCATCGTCGTGCCCGGCCTGCCGACCACCGAGTTCATCCTGCTCGCCGCCTGGGCCGCGACCCGCAGTTCGCCGCGCCTGAGTGCCTGGCTGGAAAACCATCGGCTGTTCGGGCCGATCCTCAGCAACTGGCGCAACGGCAAGATCATCGCGCGCAAAGCCAAAATCAGCGCCACAGTGAGCATGCTGCTGTGCGCGACGCTGATGCTGCTGATGCTCGATCACGGCTGGCCGGTCTATCTGGCGATTGCCGGGATGAGCCTGGGTAATCTGTGGATCTGGTCGCGACCGGAAACCTTGCCCACCCCTTCCTGAACCCGCGCAACAACACTGAAACTTCCCTGTAATTAATCGCCTTTTCAGCACATTCCCCTGCGCAAACGTTTAGCACTGACCGTTCGTCGGCAAGCCGCTCATGCGCCCTCGCTCCGCGCCGATGAGCATTGCATGGCGCTGAATGGATTTGGCGAACCGGGTAGTTCATGCCCTACACCCACCCGTTTATTCATTCGCGAGAACGCCCATGTTCGACTCTCTCTCCATTCGCCTGAAAATCGTTCTGCTCTCCGGTCTGTGCCTGCTCGGTGTGGTTGCGCTGATCGTCGGCATGAACATTTACCAGACCAACCAGAACGACGAACTGGTCAGCAACTCCAGCAGCAAGATGCTCACCGCCAGTGTGCAGAACCTGCTGCAAGCCAAGGCCGCCGAACAAGCGGTGCGGGTGCAGAAGACCTTCGGCGAAAGCCTGACGGTCATCACCGCAGTGGCCGACCAGATCAAGGACATGCGCGTGATGGCGGGCAAGCGTTCGCTGGACGCTGGCGCTCTGCGTGAAGAGTTGAACCTGAGCCTGAAAACCGCGTTCGAGCGCAACGACAAAGTGCTCGGCATCTGGCTCGCCTTCGAACCCAATGGGCTGGACGGCAAGGACAGCGAATTCGCCAACGACGCGGCCCGCCAGTCCAACGAAACCGGACGTTTTTCCACCTATTGGAGCCGCGCTGGCGGTGCCTCGCTGAACACGATCATGGTCGAAGATGACCTGACCAAGACCACCCTAAGCGTCAGCGGCACGCCGTACAACAGTTGGTACACCTGCCCTCGCGACAACAAGCGCACCTGCCTGCTCGACCCGTATGCCGATACCGTCGGTGGCAAGGAAATGCTCATGACGACCATTTCCGTGCCGTTGATCGTCGATGGCAAAGCCATCGGCGTGGCCGGCGTTGATATCGCCCTCGACGCCCTGCAAGCGGCGGCTGTGGACTCGCAGCGCAACCTGTTCAACAACGCCGGGCACATGCTGATCGTCTCGGGCAGCGGCGTGTTGGCTGCGGACAGTTCGGATGCTGCCAAGGTTGGCAAAAAGATCGGCGACACCCTCGGTGCCGATGGCAAGGATGTGCTGCAACTGCTCGGCAGCGGCGCGCCGAAAATTCTTGAACAGGGCGACCTGATCCGCGCCGTGTACCCGGTCGATCCGATTGGCAACTCGCGGGCCTGGGGCGTGGTCATCGACCTGCCGAAACAGGTGCTGCTGGCCGACTCGGTCAAACTGCAAGCGGTGCTCGACGACGCACAGGAAACCGGCGTGTTTACCGCACTGGCGGTGGCTGTTGTTGCCGGGCTGATTGGCTTGTTGCTGATCTGGCTGACGGCTTCCGGCGTTACGCGTCCGATCAACAGCGTCGCCGAGATGCTGAAGAATATCGCCAGCGGTGAAGGCGATCTGACTCAGCGCTTGAACTACAGCAAGCAAGATGAATTGGGCGAACTGGTGAACTGGTTCAACCGTTTCCTCGACAAGCTGCAACCGACCATCGCGCAGATCAAACAGAGCATCACCGAGGCGCGCGGCACCGCCGACCAGTCTTCGGAAATCGCCCGCCAGACCAGCGAAGGCATGCAGGTGCAGTTCCGCGAAATCGACCAGGTTGCCACCGCCTCCAACGAAATGAGCGCCACTGCCCACGACGTTGCGAACAGCGCATCGAACGCGGCCAACGCCGCCAAGGGTGCCGACCAGTCGGCCAAGGACGGCATGTCGATCATCGAGCGCAGCACCCGCGACATCAATCAACTGGCTGATGAAGTCAGCAAAGCGGTGACCGAAGTCGAAGCGCTGGCAGTCAACAGCGAGCAGATCGGCTCGGTGCTGGAAGTGATCCGCAGCATCGCCGAACAGACCAATTTGCTCGCTCTCAACGCCGCCATTGAAGCAGCCCGTGCCGGTGAAAGCGGTCGTGGGTTTGCCGTGGTCGCCGACGAAGTGCGCAACCTGGCCAAGCGCACGCAGGATTCGGTGGAGGAAATTCGCGTGGTCATCGAGCGGATTCAGACCGGCACCCGTGGCGTGGTCGCGACCATGCATTCGAGCCAGACCCAGGCGCACAACAACGCCGGGCAGATCCGTCAGGCCGTGGATGCGCTGGGCAAGATCAGCGATGCGGTCACGGTGATCAGCGACATGAACCTGCAAATCGCCAGCGCCGCCGAACAGCAGAGCGCGGTGGCTGAAGAGGTCAATCGCAACGTTTCGGCGATTCGTACCGTGACTGAAACCTTGACCGAGCAAGCCACTGAATCGGCAGCGATCAGCAGCCAGCTCAACGCCTTGGCGAGTCAGCAGATGAAGTTGATGGACCAGTTCCGCGTCTAATCGCTACACCGCTCCCACAGGAGGAACGCATTTCAAATGTGGGAGCGAGCCTGCTCGCGAAGAGGCCAGTTCGGCCGGCACAAAAACCTGATCAATCAGCCCGGCTCAAAGATGCCCACAACACCTGCGCCACCAGATCCGCCGTCGATGCCGACCACTGCCGCGACGCGAGAAACCTCACAACGACAACACCCCACTGTACAAACCATAAGCTGCCAGACCTGCTCCAATGATCACGCCGGTAAAAATACCCTTCTCCACCGTGGTGAACAGCGGCTCACCCTGTTCATGCTTGGCCTTGGCAAACAGGATCACCCCCGGCGCATACAGCAACGCCGACAACAGCAAATACTTCACCCCGCCGGCGTACAACAACCACACCGCATAACACAGGGCGATGCCACCGATCAGCAGATCCTTGGTGCGTTCGGCCGAGGCGTGTTCGTAGGTTTCGCCGCGCCCACTCAACAGCACGGCGTAGGCAGCCGACCACAGATACGGCACCAGAATCATCGACGAGGCGAGGTAGATCAGGCTGGTGTAAGTGCCTGCCGAGAACAGCGTGATCAGCAGAAAAATCTGGATCATCACGTTGGTCAGCCACAACGCATTGACCGGCACATGATTGGCGTTTTCCTTTTTCAGGAACGCCGGCATGGTGTTGTCCCGGGCCGTGGCGAAAAGGATTTCGGCGCACAACAACGCCCACGACAACAACGCCCCGAGCAGTGAAACCGCCAGCCCTAGGCTGATCAGCAGCGCGCCCCACGGCCCGACGATATGTTCCAGCACCGCCGCCAGCGACGGGTTCTGCAGGTTGGCCAGTTCCGGCTGGCTCATGATCCCCAGCGACAGCACGTTGACCAGCACCAGCAACGCCAGCACGCCGATAAATCCGATCACCGTGGCACGGCCGACGTCACTGCGCTTCTGCGCCCGTGCCGAGTACACGCTGGCGCCTTCGATGCCGATGAACACAAACACTGTCACCAGCATCATGTTGCGCACCTGATCCATCACCCCGCCGAAACTCGGGTTGCTGCGGCCCCAGATATCGCGGGTAAAAACGTCAGCCTTGAACGCCACGGCAGCGATGACGATGAACATGATCAGCGGCACGATCTTGGCCACGGTGGTCACCTGGTTGATGAACGTCGCCTCCTTGATCCCGCGCATCACCAGAAAATGCACGGCCCACAGCAACACCGAGGCGCAGCCGATGGCAACCGGTGTGTTGCCCTGGCCGAACACCGGAAAGAAGTAGCCGAGGGTGCTGAAGAGCAGGACGAAATAGCCGACGTTACCCAGCCAGGCGCTGATCCAGTAACCCCACGCCGACGAGAACCCCATGTAGTCGCCAAACCCGGCCTTGGCGTAGGCATAGACCCCCGAGTCCAGTTCGGGCTTGCGATTGGCCAGGGTCTGGAACACGAAAGCAAGGGTCAACATGCCGATCGCGGTGATGCCCCAACCGATCAAAATCGCCCCGGCATCGGCCCGTGCCGCCATGTTTTGCGGCAGGGAGAAAATCCCCCCGCCAATCATCGACCCCACCACCAGGGCGATCAACGCACCCAGTCGCAGCTTTTGCGTCGGTTGCGACATTCCAGTCTCCCTTCTCCTGCTCTGGCAATTATCAAAAAGATGTTGCTTTTAACTAAACGGATAAAGCGTAAGTACGTTTATTGAATAACGCCAATTAATGCCCGTTATATATAGCCAATGACGCTAATGCCTTACACGGATAGTCGCTTTATTTGCTGATCCTGATTATTCGATTCTGTACTGAAAACAAATGAGGAAATTTGCCAAAACCTGAAAAAGAACTAGGGTGATAGTTCGAAAGTAATAGGAGCAATTCCCAAATCCATCGCCGAAAGCCTCTGGAATGGGCCTTTCAGGCAGTCGCTTTATGCCATCAGGCGCTTCATAAGTCATTCATTAACAATGGAATGTGCCTATGCACTGATCTAAGTCAGTAGTTTGATCAGTCAACAGAACTACGCTGTGAACTCTTCTCTCCTGCAATGGAGTCATGCAATGTCTGAAGCTCCCGGAAAACTACGATTAGGTGCACTGGTTGCCTTGGTCGTCGGATCAATGATCGGTGGCGGGATATTCTCTTTGCCACAAAACATGGCCGCCAGCGCCGACGTCGGCGCGGTACTGATCGGTTGGGCCATCACCGCTGTCGGCATGCTCACCCTCGCTTTTGTCTTTCAAACCCTCGCCAATCGCAAGCCTGACCTGGACGGCGGCGTGTATGCCTACGCCAAGGCCGGGTTCGGCGATTACATGGGTTTCTCTTCGGCCTGGGGTTACTGGATCAGTGCCTGGCTGGGCAACGTCGGTTACTTCGTCCTGTTGTTCAGCACCCTCGGTTATTTCTTTCCGGTTTTCGGCGAAGGCAACACCGTCGCTGCGGTGATTGGCGCCTCCGTGCTGCTGTGGGCCGTGCATTTCCTGGTGCTGCGCGGAATCAAGGAAGCGGCATTCATCAACCTGGTGACCACGGTCGCCAAGGTGGTGCCACTGCTGCTGTTCGTGATGATCGCGTTCTTCGCGTTCAAACTGGATATCTTCACCGCTGACATCTGGGGCGTGAAAAACCCTGATCTGGGCAGTGTGATGAATCAGGTGCGCAACATGATGCTGGTCACCGTGTGGGTGTTCATCGGCATCGAAGGCGCAAGCATCTTCTCGGCCCGGGCGGAAAAACGCTCCGACGTGGGCAAGGCCACCGTGATCGGCTTCATCACCGTGCTGCTGTTTCTGGTGCTGGTGAACGTGCTGTCGCTGGGCATCATGACTCAGCCAGAGTTGGCCAAACTGCAGAACCCGTCGATGGCCGCCGTGCTTGAGCATGTGGTCGGTCACTGGGGCGCTGTGCTGATCAGCGTCGGTCTGATCATCTCGCTGCTGGGGGCGTTGTTGTCGTGGGTGTTGTTGTGTGCGGAGATCATGTTTGCCGCCGCCAAAGACCACACCATGCCGGAGTTCCTGCGCAAGGAGAACGCCAACCATGTACCGGTCAACGCCCTCTGGCTGACCAACGCGATGGTGCAGATTTTCCTGATCATCACCCTGTTCTCGGCCAGCACTTACCTGTCGCTGATCTACCTCGCCACCTCGATGATTCTGGTGCCGTACCTGTGGTCGGCGGCCTATGCCGTACTGCTGGCGGTGCGCGGCGAAACCTACGAAGGCTTCGCGGCCGAGCGGCGCAAGGATCTGATCATCGGCGGGATCGCCCTGATCTACGCGATCTGGCTGCTGTACGCCGGCGGCATCAAATACCTGCTGCTCTCGGCCCTGCTCTATGCCCCCGGCGCGTTCCTGTTCGCCAAGGCCAAGCTCGAACTCAAGCAAGCGGTTTTCACCAACGTCGAGAAGCTGATTTTCGCCGCAGTGGTTGTGGGCGCGCTGGTCGCGGCCTACGGACTGTATGACGGCTTCCTGACTCTGTAACACCTGATTGATTAGTTATCTGGAGGATCACTGCAATGACCACGGAAAAAGTTAAGTACGGCGTACATTCCGAAGCCGGCAAACTGCGCAAAGTCATGGTCTGCTCCCCTGGTCTGGCCCATCAGCGCCTGACCCCGAACAACTGCGATGAACTGCTGTTCGACGATGTGCTGTGGGTCGCCCAGGCCAAGCGCGACCACTTCGACTTCGTCACCAAGATGCGTGAACGCGGGATCGATGTGCTGGAAATGCACAACCTGCTGACCGACATCGTCGCCATCCCCGAAGCACTGGACTGGATTCTCGATCGCAAGGTCACCGCCGATTCGGTGGGCCTGGGCCTGATCAGCGAGGTGAAATCCTGGCTGAAAAGCCTTGAACCACGGCACATCGCCGAGTTTCTGATTGGCGGCGTCTCCGCCGATGACCTGCCGGACAGCTTCGGCGGCAAGACCATCCAGATGTTCCGCGACTTCCTCGGCCACTCCAGCTTCATCCTGCCGCCGCTGCCGAACACTCAGTTCACCCGCGACACCACATGCTGGATCTACGGCGGCGTGACGCTGAACCCGATGTACTGGCCGGCGCGCCGTCAGGAAACCCTGTTGGCCACGGCCATCTACAAATTCCACCCGCAGTTCACCAACGCCGATTTCGAGATCTGGTACGGCGATCCGGACAAGGATCACGGCAGCGCCACCCTTGAAGGCGGCGACGTGATGCCGATCGGCAACGGTGTGGTGTTGATCGGCATGGGCGAGCGCTCATCCCGTCAGGCCATCGGCCAACTGGCGCTGAACCTGTTCAAGAACAAAGCCGTGGAAAAAGTCATCGTCGCCGGCCTGCCAAAGTCCCGCGCAGCGATGCACCTGGACACCGTGTTCAGTTTTTGCGACCGCGACCTTGTGACGATTTTCCCGGAAGTGGTCAACCAGATCGTCGCCTTCACCCTGCGACCTGACGACAGCAAACAGGGCGGCATCGACATCCGCCGCGAAGAATCAAGCTTCCTCGACACCGTGGCTGCCGCCCTCAACCTGCCGAAGCTGCGCGTGGTGGAAACCGGCGGCAACAGCTTCGCCGCCGAACGCGAGCAATGGGACGACGGTAACAACGTCGTCGCCGTGGAGCCGGGCGTGGTCATCGGCTACGACCGCAACACCTACACCAACACCCTGCTGCGCAAGGCTGGCGTGGAGGTCATCACCATCAGCGCCGGGGAATTGGGCCGTGGCCGTGGCGGCGGCCACTGCATGACCTGCCCGATCATCCGCGACCCGATCGATTACTGATTTTTTGACTAATGACGACCCGACGCTGTGAAAGCGTAGCGCCGAAGGCGCACAGCCTGCAGTAGCTTTCACAGTGTCGGGCAAGGAGATCCATCATGGCTTTTAATATGCGCAACCGCAGCTTGCTGAGTTTGATGCACCACACCACTCGCGAGATCAACTACCTGATCGATCTGTCCCGCGACCTCAAACGCGCCAAATACACCGGCACCGAGCGTCCACACCTGCAAGGCAAGAACATCGCGCTGATCTTCGAAAAAACCTCGACCCGCACCCGTTGCGCCTTCGAAGTCGCGGCGCACGACCAAGGCGCTCACGTCACCTACATTGACCCGGTGTCGTCGCAGATCGGCCACAAAGAAAGCATGAAAGACACCGCCCGCGTACTCGGCCGGATGTTTGATGCCATCGAGTACCGTGGCTTCGAACAGGAAATCGTCGAAGAGCTGGCCAAGTTCGCCGGAGTGCCGGTGTTCAACGGTCTGACCGCCGAATTCCATCCGACACAAATGATCGCCGACGTGCTGACCATGCGCGAACACAGCGACAAACCGATGCACGACATCAGCTACGCCTACCTCGGCGACGCCCGTTACAACATGGGTAACTCGCTGCTGATGATCGGCGCCAAACTCGGTATGGACGTGCGCATCGCTGCACCGAAAGCCCTGTGGCCGCACGCTGACTTCATCGCGCAATGCAAAGAATTCGCCGAAGAAAGCGGCGCGCGCATCACCATTACCGAAGATCCGAAAGAAGCGGTCAAAGGCGTCGACTTCATTCACACCGACATCTGGGTATCGATGGGCGAGCCGGTCGAAGCGTGGGACGAGCGTATCGAGCAACTGCTGCCGTACCAGGTCAACAGCAAAATGATGAAAGCCTCCGGCAACCCACGCGTGAAATTCATGCACTGCCTGCCGGCGTTCCATAACAGCGAAACCAAGGTCGGCAAAGACATTGCCGCACGCTATCCACACTTGGCCAATGGCGTCGAAGTGACAGAAGACGTGTTCGAATCCCCGGCCAACATTGCCTTCGAGCAAGCGGAAAACCGCATGCACACCATCAAGGCAATTCTGGTGTCGGCGCTGGCTGATCTTTAACCACTGCTGACCTGTGATCGTTCCCACGCTCCCGCGTGGGAATGCATCCCGTGACGCTCTGCGTCAAAGCGGACGCGGAGCGTCAGTGGCGGCATTCCCACGCAGAGCGCGGGAACGATCAACAAATCACTGTTTTCCAGAAGGACAAGCACCATGCGTATCGTCGTAGCGTTGGGCGGTAACGCCCTGCTCCGCCGTGGTGAACCGATGACCGCTGACAATCAGCGCGCCAACATCCGCATCGCCACCGAGCAAATCGCCAAGATCCATCCCGGCAATCAACTGGTCATCGCCCACGGCAATGGCCCGCAAGTCGGCCTGCTGTCGCTGCAAGCGGCAGCCTACACCTCCGTCACCCCTTACCCGCTGGACGTGCTCGGCGCCGAAACCGAAGGCATGATCGGCTACATCATCGAACAGGAACTGGGCAACCTGCTGGACTTCGAAGTGCCGTTCGCCACCCTGCTCACCCAGGTCGAAGTCGACGCCAACGACCCGGCGTTCAAGAACCCGACCAAACCCATCGGCCCGGTCTACGACAAGGCTGAAGCGGAAAAACTCGCCGCTGAAAAAGGCTGGGCCATCGCTCCTGACGGCGACAAGTACCGCCGTGTAGTAGCCAGCCCGAGGCCGAAGCGCATCTTCGAGATCCGCCCGATCAAGTGGCTGCTGGACAAGGGCAGCATCGTCATCTGCGCCGGTGGCGGCGGCATTCCGACCATGTACGACGAGAACCGCCACCTCAAGGGCATCGAGGCGGTGATCGACAAGGATCTGTGCTCCTCGCTGCTGGCTGAACAACTGGAAGCGGAGTTGCTGGTGATCGCCACCGACGTCAACGCCGCCTTCATCGACTTCGGCAAACCGACCCAGAAGGCCATCGCCCAGGCGCACCCGGACGAACTCGAACGCCTCGGCTTCGCCGCCGGCTCCATGGGGCCGAAGGTTCAGGCAGCTTGTGAATTCGCGCGCCATACTGGCAAGGTCGCGGTGATCGGTTCGCTGGCGGACATCGAAGCGATCGTCCAGGGTACTGCCGGCACACGGGTCAGTACTGCCAAGCCTGGTATCACCTATCGATAATTAGAAACTCCGAGGGCAGATGTAGGGTCTGCCCTTCTCCCATGCCTTGAAAGGAGAAACCCATGGCCCAGTTTGAACCCGGTCATTTGCACATCGAGCGACATGCGTTGACCCCGGACGATGTCAGTTACAACGTGCACCTCGACTATGAAGTGTTCACCGATCCGCAAAAAGGCAAAGGCATCCAGTTCACGATGCATGGCAACCTTCAGGGAAAGGACATGAAAGAGACCTTCTTCCTGCCCAAGGAGGAGGCCTACAACTTTGCCAACAACGTGACGAAAATCGCCGAGCAGTACGGCATTCCCAAGACTCACAGTCAGATCGGTTCGGTGCACAAGCATTACGACATGATGTTTGAAGACATCCGTAAGCAGCTGGACATGAAATCCGGCGACCCGGTCAATCTTGAGCACTTCGAATAACCCTCAAAAGCCCCTCACCCTAGCCCTCTCCCAAAGGGAGAGGGGATTGATTGGGGGATGCTGCAGAGTTACGCCGACCTGATCCTGCTTTACCGAATCCATAATCGACTGTCTCTTCCAGGTCGATGTCAAACCCGAGACACCTCGGTCAGCTCCCTCTCCCCTTGGGAGAGGGCTGGGGTGAGGGTGCTTTTGATTTAAGGCATACTTGCCACCCTCCGCACTGCAGAACACTGAACCGCCCCATGCGTATCCACGTCAGCTTCATCGACCGCGTCGGCATCACCCAGGAAGTCCTGGCTATCCTCGGTGGGCGCAACCTCAATCTGGATGCGGTGGAAATGATCCCGCCGAACGTCTACATCGACGCGCCAACGCTCAGCCCGCAAGTGCTCGAAGAACTCAAGGATGCGCTGTTTCGCGTGCTCGGCGTGGAAGCGGTGACGGTGGTCGACATTCTCCCCGGCCAGCGTCGGCACTTGCAGCTCGACGCCTTGCTCGCGGCGATGACTGACCCGGTGCTCGCTCTCGACAGCGCCGGCAAGGTGCTATTGGCCAACCCGGCATTGATCGCGCTGTACGGTCGCGAACCGGCGGGCGAAAGTGTCGCGGAACTGTTCAATGACTCCGGCCTGCTCGACACCCTGCTTGAGCAAGGTTTCCGCCTGCCGCTGCGCGAGATCACCGTCAACGGCCAGACCCTGCTGCTCGATGCCACGCCGATTACCGACGCCGGCGCCCTGCTCACCCTGTATCAACCGAACCGCATCGGCGAACAACTCTCGGCGCTGCACCATGACCACGCCGAAGGTTTCGATGCGTTGCTCGGCGAATCCCCGGCGATCCGCACCCTCAAGGCCCGCGCGCAACGCGTTGCCGCACTCGATGCACCGCTGCTGATTCAAGGCGAAACCGGCACCGGTAAAGAACTGGTCGCCCGCGCCTGCCACGCTATCAGTACGCGTCACAGTGCGCCGTTTCTGGCCCTGAACTGCGCGGCCCTGCCGGAGAACCTCGCCGAGAGCGAACTGTTCGGCTACGCCCCCGGCGCCTTCACAGGTGCCGCACGCGGTGGCAAACCGGGGCTGATGGAGCTGGCGAACCAGGGCACGGTGTTTCTCGACGAGATCGGCGAGATGTCGCCGTACTTGCAGGCCAAACTGCTGCGTTTTTTGAATGACGGCAGCTTCCGCCGGGTCGGCGGTGATCGAGAAGTGAAGGTCAACGTACGAATCCTCAGTGCAACCCACCGCGATCTGGAGAAAATGGTCAGCGAAGGCCTGTTCCGCGAAGACCTGTTCTACCGCCTCAACGTGCTTAACGTCGAAGTGCCGCCGCTGCGTGAACGGGGTCAGGACATTCTGTTGTTGGCGCGTTATTTCATGCAGCAGGCCTGCGCGCAGATCCAGCGCCCGGTCTGCCGCCTCGCCCCCGGCACCTATCCGGCGCTGCTCGGCAACCGCTGGCCGGGCAACGTACGGCAATTGCAGAACGTGATCTTCCGCGCCGCTGCGATCTGCGAAAGCAGCCTCGTCGACATCGGCGACCTCGACATCGCCGGCACCTCGGTGGCCCGACAGACCGACAGCGATGTCGACAGCCTCGAACAAGCCGTCGAGTCCTTCGAAAGATCGCTGCTGGAAAAACTCTACGTCAGCTACCCCTCGACCCGCCAACTGGCCAGCCGCCTGCAAACGTCGCATACAGCCATCGCCCACCGATTGCGCAAATACGGCATTCCCAACAAACCCTGAGCCATCACTGTCCCTTTGTGGGAGCGAGCCTGCTCGCGAATGCGGTGTGTCAATTGACATTAATGTGCCTGATGCGCCGCTTTCGCGAGCAGGCTCGCTCCCACAAGGTATGTAACGGATTCGAAATCCGTTCAAAAGCGACCTCCATCTGTACTGAAAGCGCTACAGCGGAACGATATCGGTACACTCTCCTCCAGCCACCGCTGTGCAAGGCTTTGATCCGCTTCAGCTTTTTTCCTCGCCCTATGCTGTAGCGATTTCGCTACGCACGCATCAATCACCCTTTCTAAATAAACACTCAAACCATTGATTTATAACGATAAATAAACCTTGGCCGCGTTCTTGCTAATCAACCACTCATAAATAAGGGCTTTATTGCCCAAGCCTTCCACCGCGTCCACCGGACGAGTCCGGCCCCTGAGGAGTTTCCATGAGCGAGTTGCGTTTTACTGAAGATCACGAATGGCTGCGCACTGAAGCTGACGGCAGCGTTACTGTCGGCATCACCGCTTTTGCGCAGAACGCCCTGGGCGACGTGGTATTCGTGCAACTGCCTGAGCTGCAGTCCTACGACAAAGGCGCCGAAGCCGCCACCGTGGAATCGGTAAAAGCCGCCAGCGGCGTGTACATGCCCCTCGACGGAGAAGTGCTGGAAGTGAACCCGGCGCTTGAAGACAGCCCTGAACTGGTCAACGAAGATCCGCTGGGCGAAGGCTGGTTCTTCCGCTTCCAGCCATCCGACGCCGCCGCTGTCGGCAAACTGCTGGATCAAGACGCTTACGACCGTCTGATCAAAGCCCAAGCCGAAGCCTGAGGAGTAGCGACATGACCCAAGTAAATCTCGGCACCGCCAACGAATTCATCGCCCGTCACATCGGCCCGCGCGCCGGTGACGAGCAAGCCATGCTCAACAGCCTCGGCTTCGACTCACTCGAAGCCCTGAGCGCCAGCGTCATCCCGGAAAGCATCAAGGGCACCAGCGTACTCGGCATGGACGACGGCCTGAGCGAAGCCGACGCACTGGCGATGATCAAATCCATCGCTGGCAAGAACCAACTGTTCAAGACCTACATCGGCCAGGGCTATTACAACTGCCATACGCCGTCGCCGATCCTGCGCAACCTCCTGGAAAACCCGGCCTGGTACACCGCTTACACGCCGTACCAGCCAGAAATCTCCCAGGGCCGTCTCGAAGCGCTGCTGAACTTCCAGACCCTGATCAGCGACCTCACCGGCCTGCCGATCGCCAACGCATCCTTGCTCGACGAAGCCACCGCCGCTGCCGAAGCCATGACCTTCTGCAAACGCCTGAGCAAGAACAAGGGCAGCCACCAGTTCTTCGCCTCGATCCACAGCCACCCGCAAACCCTCGACGTGCTGCGCACCCGTGCCGAGCCGCTGGGCATCGACGTGGTTGTGGGCGATGAGCGTGAACTGACCGACGTCACCCCGTTCTTCGGCGCCCTGCTGCAATACCCGGCGAGCAACGGCGATGTGTTCGACTACCGCGAACTGACCGAACGCTTCCACGCGGCCAACGCTCTGGTCGCCGTGGCTGCCGACCTCCTGGCCCTGACCCTGCTGACCGCTCCGGGCGAGTTCGGCGCGGACGTCGCCATCGGCAGCGCACAACGCTTCGGTGTGCCGCTGGGCTTCGGTGGCCCGCACGCGGCTTACTTCTCGACTAAAGATGCGTTCAAGCGCGACATGCCGGGCCGTCTGGTCGGTGTGTCGGTTGACCGTTTCGGCAAGCCGGCCCTGCGTCTGGCGATGCAGACCCGCGAGCAACACATCCGTCGCGAGAAGGCCACGTCGAACATCTGCACCGCGCAAGTGCTGCTGGCCAACATCGCCAGCATGTACGCCGTCTACCACGGCCCGAAAGGCCTGACCCAAATCGCCAACCGCGTGCATCACCTGACCGCGATTCTGGCCAAGGGCCTGACCGCGCTGGGCTTGAACGTCGAGCAGGAAAGCTTCTTCGACACCCTGACGCTGGCCACCGGCGCGCAAACCGCTGCGCTGCACGACAAGGCTCACGCCCAGCAGATCAACCTGCGCGTCGTCGATGCTCAGCGTGTCGGTCTGTCGGTCGACGAAACCACCACGCAGGCTGACATCGAAACTCTGTGGAGCGTGTTTGCCGACGGCAAGACCCTGCCGGACTTCGCCGCCCTCGCCGCTTCGGTGCAGAGCACCATCCCAGCTGCGCTGGTTCGTCAGTCGCCGATCCTCAGCCACCCGGTGTTCAACCGTTATCACTCGGAAACCGAGCTGATGCGCTACCTGCGCAAACTGGCGGACAAGGATCTGGCACTGGATCGCACCATGATCCCGCTGGGTTCGTGCACCATGAAACTCAACGCCGCCAGCGAAATGATCCCGGTGACCTGGGCTGAATTCGGTGCCCTGCACCCGTTCGCTCCGGCCGCGCAAAGCGCCGGCTATCAGCAACTGACCGATGAACTGGAAGCGATGCTCTGCGCCGCCACCGGTTACGACTCGATCTCGCTGCAACCGAACGCCGGTTCGCAAGGTGAATACGCGGGCCTGCTGGCCATCCGCGCCTATCACCAGAGCCGTGGCGATGACCGTCGCGACATCTGCCTGATCCCGTCGTCCGCCCACGGCACCAACCCGGCCACCGCCAACATGGCTGGCATGCGTGTGGTCGTGACCGCGTGCGACGCTCGCGGCAACGTCGACATCGAAGACCTGCGCGCCAAAGCCATCGAGCACCGCGAACACCTCGCTGCGCTGATGATCACCTACCCGTCGACTCACGGCGTGTTCGAAGAAGGCATCCGCGAAATCTGCGGGATCATCCATGACAACGGCGGCCAGGTTTACATCGATGGCGCCAACATGAACGCGATGGTCGGTCTCTGCGCCCCGGGCAAGTTCGGTGGCGACGTCTCGCACCTGAACCTGCACAAAACTTTCTGCATCCCCCACGGCGGTGGCGGCCCGGGCGTCGGCCCGATCGGCGTCAAGTCGCACCTGACGCCGTTCCTGCCGGGTCACGGCACCATGGAGCGTAAAGAAGGCGCGGTCTGCGCGGCACCGTTCGGCAGCGCGAGCATTCTGCCGATCACCTGGATGTACATTCGGATGATGGGCGGCGCCGGTCTGAAGCGCGCTTCGCAACTGGCGATCCTCAACGCCAACTACATTTCCCGTCGCCTGGAAGAACGCTACCCAGTGCTGTACACCGGCAGCAACGGTCTGGTGGCACACGAGTGCATCCTCGATCTGCGTCCACTGAAAGACAGCAGCGGCATCAGCGTTGATGACGTCGCCAAGCGCCTGATCGACTTTGGCTTCCACGCCCCGACCATGTCGTTCCCGGTCGCCGGCACGCTGATGATCGAGCCGACCGAAAGCGAATCCAGGGAAGAACTGGACCGCTTCTGCGACGCCATGATCCGCATCCGCGAAGAAATCCGCGCAGTGGAAAACGGCACCTTGGACAAGGACGACAACCCGTTGAAAAACGCGCCGCACACCGCAGCCGAACTGGTTGGCGAGTGGACTCACCCGTACAGCCGCGAGCAAGCCGTTTATCCGGTGGCCTCGTTGATCGAAGGCAAATACTGGCCGCCGGTCGGTCGCGTCGACAACGTGTTCGGCGACCGCAACCTGGTTTGCGCCTGCCCGTCGATCGAAAGCTACGCTTAAACCGGAAAGGGGCGAACCACTCGCCCCTACCGCTTCACCTGTAGGAGCTGCCGAAGGCTGCGATCTTTTGATCTTGCTGTTGAAAGATCAGGATCAAAAGATCGCAGCCTTCGGCAGCTCCTACAGGGGGATGTAACCAGCCTGATATTGCGCCAATTCCTATAACAAGAAACCGGAGAACCACTCATGTCGTTAAGCGTGTTCGACCTGTTCAAGATTGGCATCGGCCCCTCCAGTTCCCACACCGTCGGCCCGATGCGCGCAGCCGCGCGCTTCGCCGAAGGCTTGCGTCGTGAAAACCTGCTGACCACCACCGCCAGCGTTCGAGTCGAGCTGTACGGCTCGCTGGGGGCCACCGGCAAGGGGCACGGCAGCGACAAAGCCGTATTGCTCGGCCTTGAAGGCGAACACCCGGACACCGTCGACACCGAAACCGTCGCTGCCCGTCTGCAAGACATTCGCGGCAGCGGCCGCTTGAATCTGCTCGGTGAACACAGCATCGCGTTCAACGAAAAAGAACATCTGGCGATGATCCGCAAGCCGCTGGCCTATCACCCCAACGGCATGATTTTCCGCGCGTTCGACGCGGCGGGCATTCAGATCCGCAGCCGCGAGTACTACTCGGTCGGCGGTGGTTTTGTTGTCGATGAGGACGCGGCCGGTGCCGACCGCATCGTCGAAGACGCCACCGCGCTGACCCTCCCGTTCAAAAGCGCCAAGGACTTGCTCACGCATTGCAGCACTTACGGTCTGTCGATCAGCCAGGTGATGCTGACCAACGAAAGCGCCTGGCGCCCGGAAGCGGAAACCCGTGCCGGTCTGCTGAAGATCTGGCAAGTGATGCAGGACTGCGTGGCTGCTGGTTGTCGTAACGAAGGCATCTTGCCGGGCGGTTTGAAAGTCAAACGTCGCGCGGCAGCGCTGCATCGGCAACTGTGCAAGAACCCGGAGTCGGCGTTGCGTGATCCGCTGTCGGTGCTCGACTGGGTCAATCTCTACGCGCTGGCGGTCAACGAAGAAAACGCCAATGGCGGACGCGTGGTCACCGCGCCAACCAACGGCGCGGCCGGGATCATTCCGGCCGTGCTGCATTACTACATGCGTTTTATCCCCGGTTCCACCGATGACGGCGTCGTGCGATTTCTGCTGACCGCCGCCGCCATAGGCATTCTGTACAAGGAAAACGCTTCGATTTCCGGTGCTGAAGTCGGCTGTCAGGGCGAGGTCGGTGTGGCGTGTTCAATGGCCGCCGGGGCGTTGTGCGAAGTGCTCGGCGGCAGCGTGCAGCAAGTCGAGAACGCGGCGGAAATCGGCATGGAACACAACCTCGGCCTGACCTGCGACCCGATTGGCGGGTTGGTGCAAGTGCCGTGCATCGAGCGCAATGCCATGGGCTCGGTGAAAGCGATAAACGCGGTGCGCATGGCCATGCGTGGCGACGGTCAACATTTCGTCTCCCTCGACAAAGTTATCCGCACCATGCGCCAGACCGGCGCCGACATGAAAAGCAAATACAAAGAGACCGCCCGCGGCGGTCTGGCGGTCAACATTATCGAATGCTAATTAGCCCCTTCTCCCTCCGGGAGAGGGTTGGTGTGAATCAAGGAGTTCCGCATGTCCACCGAACAACTGTCGAAAACCCCGCTGCACGCTCTGCACATCGAACTCGGCGCCCGCATGGTGCCGTTCGCCGGCTACGACATGCCGGTGCAATACCCACTCGGCGTGATGAAGGAGCACCAGCACACCCGTGAGCAAGCCGGACTGTTTGATGTTTCGCACATGGGCCAGATCCGTCTGACCGGCGCCAACGCCGCCAAAGCCCTGGAAACCCTGGTGCCGGTGGACATCATCGACCTGCCAGTGGGCATGCAGCGTTACGCGATGTTCACCAACGAGAGCGGTGGCATTCTCGATGACCTGATGGTCGCCAACCTCGGTAACGATGAGCTGTTCCTCGTAGTGAACGCTGCGTGCAAGGATCAGGATCTGGCTCACTTGCGAAAACACATCGGCGATCAGTGCACCATTACGGCGCTGTTCGAAGAGCGCGCCCTGCTCGCCCTGCAAGGTCCGGCCGCAGTGACCGTGCTGGCGCGCCTTGCTCCTGACGTGGCGAAGATGACCTTCATGCAGTTCAACCGCGTGAACCTGTTGGGCGTGGACTGCTTTGTCAGCCGTTCTGGCTACACCGGTGAAGACGGTTTCGAAATCTCGGTGCCGGCCGCCGATGCGGAAAAACTCGCTCGCGCCCTGTTGGCCGAACCGGAAGTCCAGGCCATCGGCCTCGGCGCGCGCGACTCGCTGCGTCTGGAAGCCGGTCTGTGCCTCTACGGCCACGACATGAACACCGAGACCACGCCAATCGAAGCCAGCCTGCTGTGGGCGATTTCCAAGCCGCGCCGTGCAGACGGCGCGCGGGCCGGCGGTTTCCCTGGGGCGGAGCAGGTTTTCGCTCAACAACAGAACGGCGTCGCGCGCAAACGTGTCGGCCTGCTGCCGCAGGAACGCACGCCGGTGCGTGAAGGCGCAGAAATCGTCAACGAAGCCGACGAGATCATCGGCAGCGTGTGCAGCGGCGGCTTCGGCCCGACACTGGGCGGCCCATTGGCGATGGGTTACCTCGACAGCGCTTATGTCACTCTCGACACGCCAGTCTGGGCCATCGTTCGTGGGAAAAAGGTGCAAATGCTTGTAAGCAAAATGCCATTTGTTCCACAACGCTACTATCGTGGTTGATTGGCTGTTTCTATAAGTAACGCGATTGCGTTATGCGTGCACTAATGTGTAACGCAATCGCCACAAAAAAGTGCATTTTCTAACAACTGATTCGAATATGAACTTTGCTTATAACGTTCGAAAACTTTTGAAAAAGCTAATCGTCCAAGCCGCACTAGTGAACTGACTAACTGCCAGCAAGCGCAACAAAACCGGGGCCCTCACGGGGCTTGTTTTTTCTCCCGTAGTTGGCGTAGAGTTTATCCACTGTGTTTGCATGGGTCAGCTTGGAATCGTGACCTGGGCAGTAGCCTACAAGTTAGCTACATCCCGTTCGACGTCTTCTTACTCTCCTGCAACCAGCCCCAGTACTCTTTCATGAGAAAGAGACTGTCATCAATTTATGCGTCAAAGGAAATAAGAAATGTCCACACGTCAGAGCGGTACCGTCAAGTGGTTTAACGACGAGAAAGGTTTTGGTTTTATCACTCCAGAAAGCGGTCCGGATCTGTTCGTGCATTTCCGCGCCATTCAGGGCAACGGCTTCAAAAGCCTGAAAGAAGGCCAGAAAGTGACTTTCGTTGCTGTGCAAGGCCAGAAAGGCATGCAGGCTGACGAAGTACAAGCAGAAGCTTGATCCTTCTGTAACGAAAAAGCCCCTGATATTGATATCAGGGGCTTTTTTGTGCGCGCGAATCCGTAAAATGGCGCTTCATTTCGCGTCCAGAGGCCGCCATGTCGAAACACCTGCTCACGCCCCAAGGCGACTTTCCTCCCGCTGGCCTTGGCCGTCGTCTGGCCGCGATGTTCTATGACTTTCTGTTGTGCACCGCCCTGCTGATCGTGACCGGCTTCATCTACAAGCTCATCCAGGCGGCGATCATCGGCGAAGAACGTCTGCGCGTGATGACAGATGCCGGGCAACTGGACGGCGATCCGCTGTATTCCACCGTATTGCTCCTGGTGCTGTTTGCCTTCTTCGCCAAATTCTGGACCCATGGCGGTCAGACGCTGGGCATGCAGGTGTGGGGCATTCGTGTGCAGAACGCCAACGGCACGGCGATCAGCCTGTGGCAGGCGCTGTTGCGGTTTATGGTATCGATTGCTTCATGGCTGTGCGTCGGCCTGGGATTCTTCTGGTCGCTCTATGACAAGCAGAAGCGCACGTGGCATGACATCTATTCCGATACTCGCGTGGTGCGGATTCCGAAGAAACAAAAGTAGCGCCCATAAAAAAGATCGCAGCCTGCAGCAGCGCCTACAACGATTTCTGTAGGACCTGCCGCAGGCTGCGATCTTTTGCTTTTGCGCTTAAGCGTTACCGGCCAGCTTCATTCGCGCAGCCTGAGTGAAATCCAGCATGCGCTTCAACGGCCGAATCGCCTGCGGAATCAACGCCGGGTCAACAAAGATCTCGTTCGTCCCTTCCTTCAAGCTCTTGAGCGTGCGCTCAAGGGTGTTCATGGCCATCCACGGGCAATGTGCGCAACTGCGGCACGCAGCGCCGTTACCGGCGGTTGGCGCCTCGATGAAGACCTTGTCCGGGCATAGCTGCTGCATCTTGTAGAAAATGCCGCGGTCCGTGGCGACGATCAGAGTCTTGTTCGGCAAAGACTGCGCAGCGGCGATCAATTGGCTGGTGGAACCAACGGCGTCCGCCAGTTCGATTACCGATGTCGGCGACTCCGGGTGCACTAGAATCGCTGCATCCGGGTACAACGCCTTCATGTCCTCGAGCTGTTTGGATTTGAACTCTTCGTGGACGATGCAGGCACCGTCCCAGAGCAGCATGTCGGCACCGGTCTTGCGCTGAATGTAGGTGCCCAGGTGTTTGTCCGGCCCCCAGATGATGGTTTCGCCGTTGTCCATCAGGCTTTCGACGATCTCCAGCGCGCAACTCGACGTCACCACCCAGTCGGCCCGGGCTTTCACGGCGGCAGAGGTGTTGGCGTAAACCACCACCGTGCGTTCCGGATGCTGATCGCAGAACGCCGAGAACTCGTCTACCGGACAACCCAGATCCAAGGAGCACGTCGCTTCCAGGGTCGGCATCAGCACACGTTTTTCCGGATTGAGAATCTTCGCGGTCTCACCCATGAACTTCACGCCGGCGACCACCACGGTCTTGGCCGGATGAGCGTTGCCAAAGCGGGCCATTTCCAGGGAGTCGGAGACACAGCCGCCGGTTTCTTCGGCCAAAGCCTGAATCACCGGATCGCAATAAAAGTGGGCCACCAGCACCGCGTCCTGAGCCTTGAGCTCGGCGGCGATGGCAGAACGGTAATAAGCCTCTTCCTCGGCGGTCAGCGGTTTGGGCTGTTTCGCGTCGAGGTGAGCTT
Organism: Pseudomonas sp. LBUM1652; assembly: GCF_059716105.1. Classification (NCBI taxonomy): domain Bacteria; kingdom Pseudomonadati; phylum Pseudomonadota; class Gammaproteobacteria; order Pseudomonadales; family Pseudomonadaceae; genus Pseudomonas; species Pseudomonas sp. LBUM1652. The sequence continues at coordinate 4,876,208 of NZ_CP166804.1, forward strand.
GAACCAGAAGGCGTTCGGAAATCTGCGTCATGTTCGCAAGACCTGCAGGCGCTTTCGCGCGAAAGTCGAGTATACACCCGGCTCCGGACCCCTTGTGGGTACCGCCGGGAGAGTGAGTTTTATCAGGCACGGACAGCGTTGAAGCTGCGCAAGGCTACAGAATATCCGGTTGATACAAAAGATGATTCTGACCTGTGTCAGCGCCGGCAGCACCGATCGAACGCGCACCCGAATCGCAGGCAAAAAAAAACCCGGAAATCCTCACTTTCGTGGGCCTTCCGGATTTTCTAAACCGCCAAATATGGTGGGTCGTGTGGGATTCGAACCTACGACCAATTGGTTAAAAGCCAACTGCTCTACCAACTGAGCTAACGACCCGCTGTGTGGTGGCGCGTATAATACTGATTTTTAAGGACTATTCAACACCTTTTTGAAAATAATCAAAAATAAGGTGTTGGATCGCTCACGCCGGCCGCCGCAAAGCCTTCCGCACGCAGGCGGCAGCTGTCGCATTTACCGCATGCACGGCCATTATCATCGGCCTGATAGCAGGAAACGGTGAGACCATAATCGACGCCGAGCTTCACGCCCGCCTGGACGATCTGCGCCTTGCTCAGGTTCTGCAATGGCGCCTGAATGCGAAAGCCATTGCCTTCAACCCCCGCCTTGGTCGCCAGATTGGCCATGCGCTCGAAGGATTCGATAAACTCGGGACGGCAATCCGGATAACCGGAATAATCCACCGCATTCACACCAATAAAGATGTCACGGGCGCCAAGCACTTCAGCCCAACCCAGTGCCAGCGACAGGAAAACGGTATTGCGCGCCGGCACGTAAGTCACCGGGATGCCCTCGCCCAGCTCTTCAGGAATCTCGATGCTGGTGTCCGTCAGGGCCGAACCGCCCATGCCGTTCAGATTCAGACCGATCACCTTGTGCTCGATCACACCTAGGTCGCGGGCAACACGTGCAGCAGCGTGCAATTCGGCGTGCGAACGCTGACCGTAATCGAAGCTCATCGTGTAGCAGCTATAGCCCTCGGCGCGAGCCATGGCTACGACAGTCGCAGAGTCGAGGCCGCCAGACAGCAAAATGACTGCGCGTTTGTCGGTGGTGTTCAGTTGCTCAGTCATATCAGCGCCCCGGCTCGTCATTCCAAAGATATTTATGCAGCTGCAATTGCAGGCGTACCGGCAGGTTATCCGCTACGACCCAATCTGCCAGATCCCGCGCATTCAAGTCGTGGTGACTTGGCGAGAACAGGACTTCACCGGCACGTCGGTCGAGTCCGTACTGGATCAACTTGGAAACGGCCCAGTCGTAGTCTTCCCGCGAGCAGATGACAAACTTCACCTGATCGTTGGGAGTCAGCAGTTCGATATTCTCGTAACGGTTGCGATGCGCTTCTTTCGAGCCCGGTGTTTTCAGGTCGACTACGCGACTGACGCGCGGATCGACAGCGGAAACGTCAAGAGCACCGCTGGTTTCCAGAGAGACCTCGTAACCGGCATCACACAACTGCTTGAGTAAAGGAATGGCATTAGGCTGTGCCAGCGGCTCACCGCCGGTGACGCATACATAGCGCGGACGGAATCCCGCTACTTGCTCGAGGATATCGTCGAGGGTGCGGACGGTGCCGCCACTGAACGCATAGGCACTGTCGCAGTATTGGCAACGCAAAGGGCAACCGGTCAGACGCACAAAAACAGTGGGCAGCCCGGCAGTCCGCGTTTCCCCCTGCAAAGAGTAGAAAACTTCGGTGATTCTCAATGTGTCTTGCATAGTCGCCACGGGCGTAACAGCTAAACAGGCTGTCCGCCTCCGTCAGGCACTTCAGGCAATCCCGCCAACGCGCAGACCACAAGAAGCGTGTTTCAGAAAAAGGGCGTGAATTCTAACGAAAAAACCCGCGACAGGCGCGGGTTTCTTCCAAAGGGTCAAGCAACTTACATGCGTTGCAGATCGCGTTGGGCCAACTGAGCGGCAGAAGTGCCCGGATATTGGGCAACAACCTGCTGCAGAATGCCTTTTACCTTGTCGTTATGACCGAGGCGGCGCTCTACATCAGCCAGCTTGTACAGCGAGTCCGGCACTTTGGCGTGCTTGGGATACAGCTGCGAAACCTTAGCAAAAGCTTGACCTGCACCTTGCAGATCACCTTTGGCCAGGTTCACTTCACCCAACCAATACTGGGCGTTGCCCGCATATTGGCTGTTCGGGTATTTGCGCAGGAAAGCGGCGAAAGCCTGGCTGGCCTTGTCGAAATCCTTGGCTTTGATCAGGTCGAAAGCGGCATCGTAATACAGCTTTTCCTTGGCCGGATCACCCGGTTCGCTACTCGCAGCAGGTGCCTGGGCAGCAGCCCCGGCGCCAGCGGCAGCACCGGCAGCAGCACTTGCATCGCCACCGGTAGAAGAATTCTCAGGAGTCGCGGCAGGTGCAACACCGGATCCTATGCGCCGATCAAGATCCTGGTATCGCTCCAGGGATTCTTGCTTCATGCGCGCAACCTGATTCTGCAGTTCTTCAATCACACCTTGCTGGCGCGAAATCTGATCCTGCATTTGTTGCAGTTGGTTGAACAGCATGCCTTGTGCCGAGGCAGGGGCCGAAGCCGCTCCCCCGGCATAGGCGCCGTTCGTACCGTAACCCGCAGGCGGATAACTACTCCCGCTATTGTTATAACCGGAGTTGTCATCGACCACAGGAACCGCAGCCCACGCCGCAAGCGGCGCGAGGCTGAGAGCCAGAACAGTTACAGCACGACGGCACGTTCGCATATCGAATTACTTACGCAGTTCGACGCGACGGTTTTGAGCCCAGGACTGCTCGTCGTTGCCGGTAGCAACTGGACGCTCTTCGCCGTAGGAAACCAGTTCCAGCTGAGCTGGGGAAACACCTTGCAGTACCAGGTAGCGTTGAACGGCTTTCGCACGACGCTCGCCCAGTGCCATGTTGTACTCACGAGTACCACGTTCGTCGGTGTTGCCTTCCAGAACAACGCGAGCGCCGTTTGCTTTCAGGTCTTTGGCGTGAACGTCCAGAGCGCGCATGGCTTCTGGCTTCAGGTCCGAGCTGTCGTATTCGAAGTAGAAGGTGGTGATTGCGCGCAGAGCAGCTTCTTCGCTCAGGGAACCGTCAACGGCACCAGTGTTTGCGCCGTAACCAGCGTTTGGATCAACAGCGCCTTCACCGGCGTTGTCGCCGCCTTTGGACGAGCAACCTACAGCTACAGCCATGGCCAGAGCCAGCGCAGCAAATTTACCAAACTTCAGCATTTCCATCGTGAAACTCCTAATGAACCCCAGTGTGTTAAGTAAAACGTGTAGCGCCCGCTCACTTCAGGTAAGGGGACCAGGACGGTTCTCTGACTTCGCCTTGAGCGGTAGGAAGCGGGAGCCTAACGCGTCCATTAATGGACACGAGCATCAAGACTCCCCGGCCCTGTTGGCGGGTGGCGTAGATTACCATGGTGCCGTTGGGCGCAACAGTGGGTGACTCGTCCAGAGTGCTATCAGTGAGGATCTTTACACTACCTCGCTGCAAATCCTGGGCCGCCACCTTGAAATTGGTGAAACCATCCTGACGATGGATCATCACCAAAGTCTTTTCATCAGCCGACAGTTTCGGGTTCGCGTTGTAGTTACCGATGAAGGTCACTCGCTCCGCACCGCCGCCACTGGCGCTGGTTTTGTAGATCTGTGGTTTGCCGCCACGGTCCGAGGTGAAGTAGATGGTCGAACCATCCTTGCCCCAGTAAGGTTCGGTGTTGATGCCCGGGCCCGCAGTGACACGATTGATCTGACGCGAAGCCAGGTTCATCACGTAGATGTCCGGGTTACCGTCTTTCGACAGCACGAACGCCAGACGATCGCCATTCGGGGACCAGGCGGGTGCGCCATTCAGGCCTTCGAAGTTGGTGATTTGCTCACGGCGACCGGTGTCGATGTTCTGCATGAAGATCCGCGGACGCTTCTGTTCAAACGACACGTAGGCGATGCGCTTGCCATCAGGCGCGAAACGCGGCGACAGGATCGGCTCACGCGATTGCAACAGAGTCACGGCGCGCGCACCGTCATAGTCCGAACGCTGCAGGGTGTAACGGGTGTTCTTCTCGGAGAAGCGTTCAGCCGTTACGTACAACAGACGGGTCGAAAACGCACCTTGAATACCGGTGAGTTTTTCGAACGACTGGTCCGAGATGAAGTGCGCCATATCGCGCAATTGCTCGGTAGTGCCGGAAACACTGCCGTCAGCCACTTTCTGTTCGGTGGCAACGTTGAACAGCGCCCACTGCACCTGCAGGCGACCGCCCGCTGGAACGATGCTGCCGACCATCATGTATTGAGCACCCACCGCCTTCCAGTCACGGAAGATGATTTCGCTCGGCTGGCTTGGCTGGCTGATCATGTTTTGCTTTGGAATCGGCGAGTAATAGCCCGAGTTGCGTAAATCGTTACCAATGATTTCAGCCATGTCGTCCGGCAGCACGGCACCGCCCTGCATGCCGAAAGGTACAACGGCGATCGGAGTAGCCCGATCGCTGCCGCTGGTGACCAGAATGTTCTTTTCATCAGCCATCGCGATCCCTGCCATGCAGCAGATCACGACCAGCATTCCTCGAAGAAGGTTTCTCACAAGGCTAGATCCTCAGGTGTGAATGTCATCTTGAATGAACGATACGGAGCGAAATCGCTCGGCTTCATTCCCTGCATTTCTGTCAAACGTCCAATATTCTTGACCGCTGCGACTGCCGAAGCATCGAACGGACCGTCGCCACTGGATTTGGCCACGCTGACCGAAGTCACCGTACCGTCCGGCAACATGCCGATTTGCAGCACCACCGTCATGCCTTTGCGTGCTGAAGGTGGGCGAGCCCAGCCTTCTGCTGCTCGCGCACGAATCAGGTCATCGAAACTGCCCGCGACTTCGTCACCCTGCTCATCGGCCAAGGCCTGCTGACGCTGTGGCGTGTCGGAAAGCAAATCTGCCAGGGCCTGAGCCTTTTTGTCTTCGGTAGATTTACGTGCCGCATCCTGCGCTTTCTTCTTCGCAGCATCGGCAGCAGCTTTCTTCTTCGCTTCGTCGGCGATTTTCTTCTTCGCCTCTTCAGCTTCAGCTTTCTTCTTGGCGTCTTCGGCGGCTTTCTTCTTCGCGTCTTCGACAATCTTCTTCTTGGCTTCTTCAGCGGCCGCTTTCTTGGCCTCTTCTTCAGCAGCCTTTTTGGCTTCTTCTTCAGATTTCTTCTTGGCTATATCAGCCAATTGTTTCTCTTCTGCCTTCTTGGCTTCGGCGGTCTTCTTCGCTTCATCGGCTTTTTTGGCTTCATCAGCCTTTTTCGCCTCGTCCGCTTTTTTAGACTCGTCGGCCTTCTTGGCTTCCTCGGCTTTTTGAGCCGCTTCTTCTTTCTTTTGTTCCGCAGCGGCCTTGATCTCTTCCTGCTCGACCTTTTTCTGTTCCATCTGCTCGACTTCGGTCTGACGCGCGGCGGATTTCTTCGCCTCACCCGCAATCTTCTGATTGGTCTGGGTGGTCGCCTGACTTTTCGATTTCAGTTGATACAAGGTCGCCTGGACAATCGGCTTGGCCGGCGGCAGCTCAGGTGTAAAAGCGAAACTGACGAACAGCATGCCGAACACCAGCACGTGCAAGACAATCGCCCAGACACTAGGCCAGAAGAAGCTTTCCGAGGCAGACGGCTCTCGCAGTGGCTGCATCAGGGGGCCTCGGTAATCAAGCCAACATTCCCGACCCCGGCTTTCTGCAACCCGCCCATGGCGCCCATGACGGAACCGTAATCGACAGTCTTGTCGCCACGAATGAAGACCTGGGTACGCTTGCCGTTACCGTTGCCGGCAGCGATGATTTTTGTCACCGCGCTGGTCATCTGCGGCAGGGTCATGGCCCTGTCCTGTTGCTTTTCGGTGTCGACTTCGCTGCCAAGGTTCCAGTAATAGGTCTTGTCAGCCTTGATCGAAATGGTCAGGACCTGGGTGTTGTTGTCCTGCGGCAAGGCTTCGCTGGAAACCTTGGGCAGATCAACTTTCACGCCCTGATTGAGCATCGGCGCGGTTACCATGAAGATGACCAGCAGCACCAACATCACGTCGATGTAAGGCACCACGTTCATCTCGGCGACCGGCTTGCGCTTTTTGCGAGCTCGAGCGATTAAAGCCATTGGAAATTACCTGCTTATTCTTCGCTGGTGTGCACTTTGCGGTGCAGGATCGCCTGGAATTCATCGGCGAAGGTGTAGTAACGGCCCAGCAGGGTTTCGCTGCGAGCTGCAAAACGGTTGTAAGCGATTACTGCAGGAATTGCCGCGAACAGGCCGATCGCCGTGGCGATCAGTGCTTCGGCAATACCCGGGGCCACGGTGGCCAGGGTGGCTTGCTGGGCGCTGGCCAGACCGCGGAAGGAGTTCATGATGCCCCACACGGTACCGAACAGGCCGATGTACGGGCTGACCGAACCAACGGTGGCGAGGAACGGCAGGCTCTGCTCCAGCTTCTCTTCTTCGCGGGAGATGGCCACACGCATGGCACGGGCCACGCCTTCCATCACCGCCTCAGGATCGACGCCTGGCTGCTGACGCAGACGGGAGAACTCTTTGAAACCGGCGCGGAAGATTTGCTCGACGCCCGAATCCGGATCCGGGTTACTACCCGCCTGACGGTACAGCTTGGACAGATCGATACCCGACCAGAAGCGCTCCTCGAAGCTCTCCAGGGCGCGTCGACCGGCACGCAGCAGGTTGCTGCGCTGAAAGATCATGATCCATGAGGTCACCGATGCGGCCACCAGAGTCAACATTACCAACTGCACCACGATGCTGGCATTGCTGACCAGGCTCCACATGGAGGAATGGTCGACGACGTTAGCTTCCACGCTTTATCTCCTGCTTTGAGTGTGTACCCGGGCCGCCCGCGTCGGCGAAGGCCGCACGCAGGTCTTCGGGAAGGGCCCGGGGTTTCAAACTGTTAGTGCGCACACAGGCCACCAAAAACTGCCCTTCGCAGAGCAGCACATTATCCGTAGCCCGCCTGACCTGCTGTTTAAAGCGCAGGCTGGCACGGTTCAATTCGATTACTTCAGCGCTTACCAGCAGCTCGTCGTCCAGTCGCGCCGGCGCGTGATAGCGCGCTTCGCTGGAATGCACGACAAACAACAGATCCTCCCCTGCCAGCTGCGATTGGGCAAAGCCCAGCTCGCGGAGCCGCTCGGTTCGAGCCCGTTCCATAAACTTGAGGTAATTAACGTAATACACGATGCCGCCCGCATCGGTGTCCTCGTAATAAACGCGACAACGATGTGCGAACGGCTCAAGCCCGTTTTGCGCGCGCATACTCTAGTGCTTACTCCTCAGGTTGCCAATCCGGCCAGGCAACTGTTTTTCATTGTTCAAAGGCTTTACCGCAAAAGTACCGTCCTCAGACAGTACAAACCCTGAATAAATCGACAACAAATGTGTATTAATCGTCCACAGCATCGAGAAACTCGTCTGCCACGGGCATTTCACCCATTCGTGACGGAATGTTTAAACCGAAATGCAGATACGCATGCCGCGTCACCACCCTGCCCCGTGGTGTGCGCATGATGTAGCCCTGTTGAATCAGGTATGGCTCAAGCACATCTTCAATGGTGTGGCGCTCTTCGCTGATCGCAGCGGCGAGGCTGTCGATCCCCACCGGGCCGCCATCGAACTTCTCGATCATGGTCAGCAGCAAACGCCGATCTTGATGATCGAAGCCGTGTTCGTCGACGTCCAGCAGGTTCAACGCTAGATCGGCAACCGACTTGGTAATGTGCCCCTTGGCGCGAACTTCGGCGAAATCGCGCACCCGGCGCAGCAGACGGTTGGCGATCCGCGGCGTACCACGGGCGCGGCGAGCGATTTCAAAGGCACCTTCCGGATCCAGCGGCAGACCGAGGATATTCGCCGAACGACTGACAATCGTCGACAGGTCAGCCGTGCTGTAGAACTCAAGACGCTGGACGATACCGAAGCGGTCACGCAACGGGTTGGTCAGCATGCCGGCGCGAGTGGTCGCGCCGACCAGCGTGAACGGCGGCAGATCGAGCTTGATCGAACGCGCTGCCGGCCCTTCGCCGATCATGATGTCGAGTTGGAAATCTTCCATCGCCGGGTACAGCACTTCTTCAACGATCGGCGACAGACGATGGATTTCGTCGATGAACAACACATCGTGCGGCTCAAGATTGGTCAGCAACGCCGCCAGATCACCCGGACGCTCGAGGACCGGCCCCGAGGTGCTCTTGATCGATACACCCATTTCCTGAGCGATGATATTGGCCAACGTGGTTTTACCCAGCCCAGGCGGGCCGAAGATCAGCGTGTGGTCGAGGGATTCACTACGGCCACGGGCGGCCTGGATGAACAGTTCCATCTGCTCGCGCACGGTCGGCTGGCCGATATAGTCGGCCAGACTGACCGGGCGAATGGCCCGGTCCTGGACTTCTTCGCGCTCGCGCGGGCTGTGCGCAGCGGCGATCAGACGATCAGCTTCAATCACTTAAATCATTCCCTTCAGGGCGCGGCGGATCATGTCTTCACTGCTCAAATTCTTGTCCTTGATCGCGGAAATCGCCTTGCTCGCTTCCTGCGGCTTGTAACCCAGGGAAATCAGCGCGCTGACCGCATCGTTCTCGGCGGTGTTGACCGGCGCCGGGCCGTCCGGCTGGTTCGGCACCAGGGCAAACATGGCCGGCGAGGTTTCCCAGGCCTTGAAGCGATCTTTCAGTTCGACCAGTAAACGCTCGGCGGTTTTCTTGCCAACGCCCGGCACCTTGGTCAGGGCCGAGGTGTCCTGGGATTGCACGCAGCGGATCAACTCGTCGACTTCCAGACTCGACATCAATGCCAGAGCCAGTTTCGGCCCCACACCATTGAGACGAATCAACTCGCGAAAAAAGTCTCGCTCACGCTTGCCGGCAAAACCATAGAGCAATTGCGCGTCTTCGCGTACGACCAAATGGGTGTGCAGGGTCAGCGGCTCACCGACCGACGGCAACCGATAGAGAGTGGTCATGGGCACTTCCAGCTCATATCCGAGGCCGTTTACATCCAGAATCAGGTGCGGCGGCTGTTTCTCAGCCAGGGTGCCGCGCAAGCGTCCAATCACGTTTCAGATCCTTGAGCGTTGGCCAGCCGTGGGCTGGCGACTGACGGAAGGCGAGCTTCAGGCCGACGACACAGGCGCAAAACCCACCTTCCGGGAAATTTGATTGCTGATGCTATCAGAGACGCAGGCGCCCGCCACGACTGCGTGCCGTTCCCAAGCCATGCGGCAGTAGGCTGGAACGGGTGTGCGCGTGACAAATGGCAATCGCCAGAGCGTCCGAAGCATCGATTTGCGGTTTGCTGGTCAGCTTGAGCATGTGCATGACCATCATCTGCACTTGCTCCTTATTCGCTGCGCCGGTACCGACCACGGCCTGCTTGACCTGGGTCGCGGTGTATTCGGCGATTTCAAGACTCTCTTCGGCGCCAGCGACGATGGCGGCTCCGCGGGCCTGCCCCAGTTTCAGCGCAGAATCGGCGTTTTTCGCCATGAACACCTTTTCGATGCCCATGGTGACCGGGCCGTAGGTCTGAATGATTTCGCGTACGCCGCGATAGACGATTTGCAGACGCTCATGAAGCTCGCCCGCGCCAGTGCGAATACAACCGGAGGCCACGTAGATACAGCCACCGCGGCCGGTATCGCGAACAATGCCGTAACCGGTGATACGCGAACCGGGGTCGATACCAAGAATTAAAGTCATAACGCCTGCGGATTCGGAAAAAGCACGAAATTCAATACAACGAATAACAAATGTGGGAGCTGGCTTGCCAGCGATGACGGTGTGTCAGGCAACATCTTCAACAGATGTGCCGACGCCATCGCTGGCAAGCCAGCTCCCACATTGAATCGTAGTCGCTCTTAACCGAGCTGAGCGGCCACGTCTTCCGGAATGTCTGCGTTGGAATAGACGTTCTGCACGTCATCCAGGTCTTCAAGCATGTCGATCAGCTTCAGGACTTTCTCCGCGCCTTCCAGGTCCAGCTCGGCGCTGGTGGTCGGCTGCATCACGATCTCAGCATCATCACCCTTGAAACCAGCGGCTTCGAGGGCGTTACGCACGGCGTAGAAACTGGTGAACGAGGTGAACACATCGATCGAACCGTCTTCGTGGGTAACCACGTCATCGGCATCGGCTTCCAGCGCCGCCTCGGTCAGAGCGTCTTCGTTGATGCCCGGGGCGAAGCTGATCTGGCCCTTGCGCTCGAACAGGTACGCGACCGAACCGTCGGTGCCAAGGTTGCCACCACACTTGCTGAACGCATGGCGCACAGCGGCTGCGGTACGGTTGCGGTTGTCGGTCATGCACTCGACCATTACCGCCACGCCGCCCGGGCCGTAACCTTCGTAGGTCAGTTCTTCGACGTTGTCCGCTTCTGTCGCACCGGCGCCGCGCGCCACTGCACGGTCGATGATGTCGCGACTCATGTTCGCGCTCAGCGCCTTGTCCAGGGCCAGACGCAGACGCGGATTGGAGCCCGGATCACCGCCGCCCTGACGGGCCGCAACGGTCAGTTCACGGATCCACTTGGTGAAGATCTTGCCTCTCTTGGCATCCTGACGTTCTTTGCGGTGCTTGATGTTCGCCCACTTGGAATGACCTGCCATAACTCGCTCCGAATTCTCTTTGAAACGTTGCCCGCCTGCTCATGCATCGGCCAGCAACCAAAAAATCTCGACCTGCTCTCTTCTCTATAGAAAGAAAAAAGGCGCATCCGAAGATGCGCCTTCAGGCCCGTCTTACTCAGCCTTTGGCGTTTCGCGCAAACGAATGTGCAGCTCGCGCAGTGCCTTGGCGTCCACCACACCCGGTGCTTGCGTCATCACGTCGGCAGCACTCTGGGTTTTCGGGAAGGCGATCACTTCACGGATCGACTGGGCGCCGGTCATCAGCATCACCAGACGATCCAGACCGAAGGCCAGACCACCGTGCGGCGGAGCACCGTACTTCAGCGCGTCGAGCAGGAAGCCGAATTTCTCTTCCTGTTCCGCTTCGTTGATACCCAGCAGACGGAACACCGACTGCTGCATTTCCTTGCGATGGATACGGATCGAACCGCCACCCAGCTCGGTACCGTTCAGCACCATGTCGTACGCGCGAGACAGGGCGCCAGCCGGGTTGGCTTCGAGCTCTTGCGGCGTGCACTTCGGCGCGGTGAACGGGTGGTGCAGCGCAGAGAAGCTGCCGTCATCGTTCTCTTCGAACATCGGGAAGTCGACAACCCACATCGGTGCCCATTCGCAAGTCAGCAGGCTAAGGTCATGACCGAGCTTGATGCGCAGTGCGCCCAAAGCTTCGCTGACGATCTTGGCCTTGTCGGCGCCGAAGAACACGATGTCGCCATCAACCGCGCCGACGCGATCAAGGATCACGTTCAGGTTGGCTTCCGGGATGTTTTTCACGATCGGCGATTGCAGACCTTCAACACCGGCAGCACGCTCGTTGACCTTGATGTACGCCAGGCCCTTGGCACCGTAGATGCCGACGAACTTGGTGTAGTCGTCGATCTGCTTGCGCGGCATGCTCGCCCCGCCTGGAACACGCAGTGCGGCGATGCGGCATTTCGGGTCGTTGGCCGGGCCGCTGAACACCTTGAAGTCGACTTCTTTCAGTTGATCGGCAACGTCTACCAGTTCCAGCGGGTTACGCAGGTCTGGCTTGTCGGAACCGTAGCGGCGCATGGCTTCTTCGAAAGTCATGTGCGGGAAATCACCGAATTCCAGACCCAGCACTTCCTTGAACAGGTTGCGGATCATTTGCTCGGTCAGGCCCATGATCTCTTTTTCATCGAGGAAGCTGGTCTCGATGTCGATCTGGGTGAATTCCGGCTGACGGTCGGCACGCAGGTCTTCGTCACGGAAGCACTTGGCGATCTGGTAGTAACGGTCGAAGCCAGCGACCATCAGCAGTTGCTTGAACAACTGCGGCGATTGCGGCAAGGCAAAGAACGAACCGGCGTGGGTACGACTTGGCACCAGGTAGTCACGGGCACCTTCCGGGGTCGCGCGGGTCAGGATCGGCGTTTCGACGTCGAGGAAGCCGTTCTCGTCGAGGAAGCGACGGATGCTGGTGGTCATGCGCGAACGCAGACGCAGCTTCTCGGCCATTTCCGGACGACGCAGGTCGAGGAAGCGATAACGCAGGCGGGTTTCTTCGCCGACGTCGGAGAACTCGTTCAGCGGGAACGGCGGGGTTTCCGACTCGTTCAGCACTTCCAGTTCGTAGCCCAGCACTTCGATCATGCCCGACGCCATGTTGGCGTTGGTGGCACCGGCCGGACGCAGGCGAACCTTGCCGGTGATCTTCACGACGTATTCGCTGCGCACGCGATCCGCGGCGGCGAAGCTCTCGGCGCGATCCGGATCGAACACTACCTGAGCCAGACCATCACGATCACGGATATCGAGGAAAATCACCCCGCCGTGGTCGCGGCGACGGTGAACCCATCCGCAAAGGGTAATTTCCTGGCCTTCCAGGCTTTCGTTCAGTTGGCCGCAATAGTGGCTGCGCATCATGGTAGTGGTTCGCTTCTCGTAATTCGAAATTCGGTGGAGATCCCGGCGCACTGAAGCAGTGCGGAAAACTCACGCGTGTCGTTCGACCTGGGTTTGAACCCTAGTCAGATTTGTCGCCACCGGCCAGATTCTTCTTGGTTCCGGTCTTGAAATCGGTTTCGTACCAACCGCTGCCGCTGAGGCGAAAGCCCGGCATGGACAGCTGTTTCTTGAGCTCTGGCGCCTGGCAGGCAGGGCAGTCGACCAACGGTGCTTCGCTGATCTTTTGAATGGCTTCCAACTGATGACCACAGGAAGCACATTGGTAATCGTACATCGGCATTGGGGTGTCTCGGCGATCAGATTGCCACCGCGCGCAGGGCTTTGCGGCGAAAGAGCGGGATTATATCCATTAAATGCGGCCTGTGCAGCCGTAAGACTGCACAGGCCGCGACCTCGTTTACAACCGCTGTTTCAATGGGAGTGCTTCCTTGGTGCTGTTCATGACGCACACTACCCGCACCAGCGCGCTGAAATTCTTCACCCCGCCGTGACGCAGATGCACTTCACGGTCGACGTGGGACAATAACGAACTGACCGAACAACAATTGTCTGCTGCCATGTTGCCAAGGATGTTCCAATAAACCTGTTCCAGTCGCAGGCAGGTCGCGAATCCGTTCAAACGCACGGATCGCGACAGCGGCTGGACCAGTGACATGTCGAAATCGTTGACGAACGGATCGAATTTCAATTCATGCTGCAAACCGACAATCCTGTCGCCTCGCCTGTCTCCCTCTACCATATCGGTGACACTCCTTTGTCATCTCTGCCTGTTTTGGAAGCCACAAGCTGTGACTTCATAAAAGCGCAGACGCAAAGTTATATCCAGATGACTTTTTGACCATCACCGTAGGATAAGCCAACGATAGCGGTAAGATTGCGGACAGCGCGCGAGCCGGCCTCAGGCAAGCCCGCGCTTACGGGTTACGCTTCCAGCAAAGCGCGCAACATCCACGCGGTTTTCTCATGAACCTGCATACGCTGGGTCAGCAGGTCGGCCGTCGGCTCATCACTGACCTTGTCGAGCAGCGGGAAAATACCGCGCGCGGTGCGGGTCACAGCTTCCTGACCGTCGACCAATTGCTTGATCATGTCCTCGGCGCTTGGTACGCCCACCTCCTCTTTAATAGAAGACAGACGTGCGTAAGTCGCATAAGCGCCCGGCGCCGGAAAGCCCAGCGCGCGAATGCGCTCGGCAATCGAGTCCACGGCCAGCGCCAGTTCGTTGTATTGCTCTTCGAACATCAAGTGCAACGTACGAAACATCGGGCCTGTGACGTTCCAGTGGAAGTTATGGGTTTTCAGATACAGCACGTAGGTGTCCGACAGCAGCCGCGACAGCCCTTCGACGATGGACTTGCGATCTTCTTCACTGATACCGATATCGATTGCCATGTTTACCCCCTAACGGCGATTGAATTCATCCAACAGGTGTAACCCCACTCTAGCAAGGCTATCGCCAGCCCGCAGCCCCGAAAGCCTGAACAGACTGCGACAAAAAGACCGACTCTCTGCCGCTGGCCGGGCTGATTTGAGTAGCTGCAGGCTTTGCTGTTAAATAGGCAGTGTGTCGCCATGCCCCATTTTCCGGGGTGTTGCGCATAGGCTGATGCCGTGTACGTGTCCACCGCCTCTTATTTTGTTCCGAAGCGAACCGTGCGCCTTCAGCTCTTCCTTGTGAGCCGTCATAACGTGAGCCAATCAAAATGTTGAAAATCGTCCACCTGCTAATGGGCGCAGCGGCCTTGCTGCTGTCGTTCATACCTAGTTTGAAATCCGAAGCCGTTCCCTACCTGCAACAACCCGATGCACTTTACCTGGCCTTTTTCGGCCTGCTGAACCTGGTGATCGCTCCAGTGATTCCTTACTGGAACAAAGGCCCGCGCCAGCATCTGCAAAACCTTGTCAGCGCTCTTCTGGTGCTGACTGTAGTCCTGCAAACCTTGACCCTGATCGCACCGATGCCTGTCATCGCCGGCCAGCCCGCCGTGTTGTTCAGTCTGGTGATTGCCCTGGTTGCGGTGATCCTGCACCTGGCCGTCAGCTTCTATCGATCTTCACCGGCTGCCGCGCCGACCAACTACGACATGACCAACCGCGATACCGGCACCGTCAAGTGGTTCAACACTTCCAAAGGCTTCGGCTTTATCTCCCGGGATTCCGGCGATGATATTTTCGTGCACTTTCGTGCGATCCGTGGCGAAGGCCACCGTGTTCTGGTCGAAGGCCAGCGCGTCGAGTTCTCGGTGATGAACCGGGACAAGGGTTTGCAAGCCGAGGACGTGATCGCCGCTCTGCCGCGTCGCTGATCCAAGGCCAAAAAAAACCGCGAGCAGCGTGCTGTTCGCGGTTTTTTTATGCCCGATGAAAAGCGCTCGCCTCAATAGTGCGGTGGCGGCGCGTCTTCTTCGAAGGACTCGAACTGGCCGACCATCTCTTCCTGACGCTTGAGCAGCGCAGCCATCTGTAATTGCAGGCGCTCAACCACGCGCTGCTGCGCCACCAGAACGTCGTTCAACGCCTGAATGGTGTCATCCTGAAACGCCAGACGGCTCTCCAGATCGGTAACGCGATCTTCAAGGCTCATGATTCAGCCCTCCACAAATGTGAAATCTTCGGTCAGCACCACGCGCAATTGCTCGCGAATGGCGGCCACCTGTTCGTCGCTATAAGGTTTGGCCGCGTGCTTGCCCCATACCGGCGCCGGCCACGCTGCATCATCGCGTTTACGCACAATCACATGCATGTGCATCTGGCTGACAACATTACCCAAGGTCGCAACGTTCATCTTGTCAGCATCGAACAAGTCCTTGAGCAACTCCGCCAGCGCGGTGGTTTCCAGCCAGAGCTGCTGCTGATCGGCGACATCCAACTGAAACAACTCGCTGATATCGTCCCGACGTGGCACCAGGATGAACCACGGGTAGTTGGCGTCGTTGGACAGCAGCAGACGGCAGAGCGGGAAGTCACCAATGGTCAGCGTGTCCTGTTGAAGTCGTGAATCTAAAGCAAACACCGCGCGCACTCCCGGCTGATCTGAATAATTAGCTTGGCGGCCCTCATACCGAGCGGCGAACCAAGCGACAGACCGGCAGCATACCTGCGAATGCGCCGACCTTCACGACGACAGCGCCCATTTGTCACCCGGCGAACGCCCCGACATGTGACATTTATCGACAACCTGCACCAGCACAGAACCAGAACGAGCGAGCAGCAAGCTCAAATGACCGAAAAACCCTGACCCGCTCACAATCACCCAATGCTTCAACTGTATGAATCCGGTACAGCCTGTAAATTTTTTTGCACCAAAACCGCACAGTGCGTCTACGCTCAGTGCGGCAGGCATCCGCCGAATACTCACTGGCGGGGTGAACCGGTAACGTTTTTGGTTGTCGCGCGCCAGCCACGGTGTGACAACACCATACGAACAGTCGCGTCAAGCCCCGATAGAAAGCGGCTTGGCACCCCGTATTTATGAGGTTTTTACAGGTAGAGACAGGTGCACAGAAAAATAACCGCAGCGATATCGCGGTTTGTGCACGTTTGTTGCATTCGTACTCATATGGACTATAAGCGCACCACGGGAAGTGGGAGCCTTAAGCCCAACAAAAACAGTGGCAGGGTTGCCCGATGGAGATTCAAGTGTTTTGCCAGGGACTCTTTTTTAGCGATGCAAAAGGCTACAAAAACAGCGAGAAAGTTGCCGGTCCGATTGCATCGGTACTGTGAATTTGCGACATCTACCAAGCCATCTGCGACAGCGTCGTAAAGAAGGTGAAAGGTTAGATTCGCAAGTATCGCCAACAATGTCGGCGTGATATAAGTTTGCGCCGACACAAAAAGAAAGAGCCGCCCAGATAATAAAACAGGTGGGACGGCAGTACTCTTCTAAAAACCAAAGGAGCAAATCACGATGCGCGTGATGAAGTGGAGCATGATCGCCCTGGCTGTTGCAGCAGGCACCTCGCAGTTCGCAATGGCGTCTTCCCAAGACGAGTCCAAAGGCTTCCTGGAAGACCAGAGTCTGAAACTGAAGACTCGTATGGAATACATGAACCGCGACTACAAAAACGGCGCGGGTAACGTTTCCAACGGTGACGGCACTTTCAAAAGTGGCTATCGCCAGGACACCGGTGTAAGCCAACTGCTGACTTACGAGTCGGGCTTCACTCAAGGCACCGTAGGTTTCGGTCTCGATGCCATGGCCATGGGTTCGGTCAAACTGGACGGCGGTTCGGGCCGTCGTGGTAATGGCCTGTTCGCCAACGACAGCGATGGCAACCCTGAAAAATCCCAAGGTAAAATCGGCGGCGCAGTCAAATTCCGCGTATCCGACACCGTGCTGAAATACGGCCAACAATTTGTTGCAAGCCCAGTGTTCGCCACTGACGACAGCCGTCTGATTCCAGAAGTCGCCACCGGTACCCTGATCACTTCCAAAGAGATCAAAGGTCTGGAACTGAGCGCAGGTCGCTTCACAGCGCTGAGCAAGCAAACAGGCATGGGCCGTGACAGCATCGGCGGCCTGCCAGATGAAGATGGCAATGGCGGCAAAGGCCTGACCAACATCAACATCTTCGGTGCCAGCTACTCCTTCACCGATAACTTCACCGGTGCCCTGGCTGCTTCCGACGCTGACGACTACTTCAAGAAGTACTACGTCAACCTGAACTACACCTTGCCAATCAACGACGAGCAGTCGCTGAACTTCGACTTCAACGGCTACCACACCAAAGGCGATAGCCGCGGTGACCTGGTTGACGCGATCGGCGACGGCACCACTGGTGTGGACAACAACCTGTGGTCCCTGGCTGCTGCGTACAGCATCGGTGCTCACAAGTTTACCCTCGCTCACCAGCGCTCCAGCGGCGACAACGCTTACTACTACGGCGTTGACGGTAACAGCACCATCTTCGTTGCCAACTCCATTCAGATCTCCGACTTCGTGGGCCGCGACGAGCGCTCCTGGCAAGCTCGCTACGACCTGAACATGAAGACTTACGGCGTACCTGGCCTGAGCTTCATGACCCGTTACGTGATGGGTGACCACATCACCACCAACGGCTTGGGCGAAGGCAAGGAAAACGAGTGGAACGCCGAGTCCAAATACGTGATCCAGGAAGGTCCAGCCAAAGACCTGTCGTTCCGTCTGCGTTATGCCATGTACCGCTCCAACGGCGCATACAGCGGCTACTCGTCTGACAATAACGACACCCGTCTGATCGTTGAGTACCCTCTGAACATCCTCTAATAGGGATGTAAGGATGACGTACTAGAGCCCTGCTCTAACAAGAACCGCTCACCTGGATTCAGGTGAGCGGTTTTTTTATGCACTCATTAACTTGTTTGCAGACATAAAACATTAGCCAGCTATCTATTAGCCAGCAAACTTTCACAACAGACATAAAAAAACCCAAGAGTGTGAACATCTCTTGGGTATGACATTAATTAACTGACCGCGAGGCCAGGTATCAATGTTGTTACTGTGCAGCTGTTTCCTGAACTACACGAATAACCCGCTGCGGAAACGGAATATCAATGCCTGCGGTCTTTAAACGATCGCGGGACTGCTCGTTAAACATGAACATCACATCCCAATAGTCTGCAGTTTTAACCCAAACACGCAGGGAAACCGTGATCGAACTGTCGCCCAGTGTCGAGATTACGGCTTGCGGTGCCGGGTCCTGCAGAACACGCTCATCCTTGGCCAGATCCAGCAGCACCTGACGGGCCTTTTGCAGATCCGCTTCGTAATCCACGCCCACATCGAAGACAACCTTACGGGTTGGCTGACGGTTGGTGTTGGTGATGATGCCGTTCGACAGATTACCGTTCGGCACGATGATGGTCTTGTTATCGCCGGTACGCAGCACGGTGTGGAAAATCTGGATACTATCGACGGTACCTGACACACCTTGGGCTTCGATCCAGTCGCCGATGCGGAACGGACGGAACAGCAGAATAAGCACGCCGCCGGCGAAGTTCGCCAGGCTACCCTGCAAGGCCAGACCGATGGCCAGGCCGGCAGCACCGATCGCCGCAACGAACGAAGTGGTTTCAACACCGATCATCGAAGCGACGCTGACAATCAGCAGCACCTTGAGAATGATGTTGGCGAGACTGCTGATGAAGCCTTGCAGCGCCAGGTCAGCGTTACGCAGGGCCAGCAGACCGCCGAGTTTTTGCGTGACCTTGTTGATCAGCCACCAGCCGATGGCCAGGGTAATCACTGCCAGCAGCACACGGCTGCCGTATTCCATGATCATCGGTATCCACGCCTGGGATGCCTTGACCAGGTGGTCCACCTCAGCATTCAAATCCATGTTCTATCTCCTGATTTCCGGCTACCCGGGCTATAAACAAATAAAAAGTGGGAGCGAGCTTGCTCGCGAAAATGGTGTGCCATTCAATAATGAAGTTGACTGACACACCGCTTTCGCGAGCAAGCCCGCTCCCACAGGTTCCGCATGAGAAAGCTTAGTCGCGGAAGTTGTTGAACTGCAGTGGCATGCCGAATTCCTTGGCACGCAGGGCCGCGATGGCTTCTTGCAGGTCGTCACGCTTCTTGCCGGTGACACGTACCTGCTCGCCCTGAATGGCGGCCTGCACCTTGAGCTTGGCATCCTTGATATGGCCGACAATCTTCTTCGCCAGCTCCTTGTCGATCCCTTCCTTGAGCACGGCGTCCTGCTTCATCAGCTTGCCCGATGCGTAAGCGTCTTTGACTTCAAGGCACTGCACGTCGATCTTGCGCTTGACCAGGGCAAGCTTGAGGATCTCGATCATCGCTTCCAGCTGGAAATCGGCTTCAGCGGTCAGGTTGACGGTCAGGTCTTTTTCCTTGAACTCGAAGCTGCCTTTACCTTTCAGGTCATAACGACGATCGAGTTCCTTCACGGCGTTCTCGACCGCGTTGGTGAGTTCGTGTTTGTCCAGTTCGGATACCACGTCGAACGACGGCATGTAATCTCTCCAATAAAAAAGGCGCGCTCGATGAGGATGGAGCGCGCTTGGCTTGCGGTTAAAATCGGGCTCATTATAACGGGTCTTTTCCTGACGACACGGCGAGCCGCACATGCCTGCACCCATTCGAGCAAAAAACTGATGTCCACCCTTTGGCATGTTCTCGGCGCCGGCAGTCTCGGCACACTCTGGGCTACGCGGCTGGCCCGGGCCGGATTACCGGTCAGGCTGATCGTGCGCGATACCGAGCGCTTGCACAGCTATGAAGCGGCAGGTGGACTGACCCTTGTGGAACAGGGACAAGCCCGCACCTATGCAGTTCCCGGCGAAACCCCGGACAACCCCGAACCGATCCGACGCCTGCTGGTGGCCTGCAAAGCCTACGACGCCGAAAGCGCGGTCGCCCGCCTCGCCCCACGCCTGGCGCCCGATGCCGAACTGATCCTGCTGCAAAACGGCCTCGGCAGTCAGGACGCTGTCGCCGCGCAAGTGCCCCAGGCGCGCTGCATCAGCGCCTCCAGTACCGAAGGCGCCTTCCGCGACGGTGACTGGCGCGTGGTGTTTGCCGGTCACGGTTACACCTGGCTCGGCGATGTCGCGCATCCGGTCGCGCCAATCTGGCTGGATGATCTGCAAGCCGCAAAAATCCCCCACGAATGGAGCACCGACATCCTCACCCGGCTGTGGCGCAAACTGGCGCTCAACTGCGCGATCAATCCGCTGACCGTGCTGCATAACTGCCGCAACGGCGGATTGCAGGCGCATCATTGCGAAATCGCCACGCTGTGCGTCGAACTGACCGAACTGCTGCAGCGCTGCGGCCAACCGTCAGCCGCCGACAATCTGCAACAGGAAGTCGAGCGAGTGATCCAGGCCACCGCAGCCAATTACTCATCGATGTATCAGGATGTGGCCAACCAGCGCCGCACCGAGATCAGCTATTTATTGGGCCACGCCTGCAAAGTCGCTGCGCGCCACCAGTTGAACCTGCCGCACCTCAGTCAATTGCAGCAACGACTGGTCGCTCATCTGCACAGCCTCGGATTGCCCAGCGACTGAGCAGCGGCTACGCTGGCCACTTGTTCCTTTGCTGCGATAAACCTGATGCCATTGCGCCAGCGCCTCGAAAACCTGCCGGTCGGCCAGAAACTGCTGGCCGCCCTGCTGGTGCTGTTGACCACTGTCTTGCTGGTCGCCAACCTGACCTTTATCAGCGCCGCCTATTACATCTCCCAGGAAAGCATGGCCCCTCAGGCCTTGCAGACCATCGGCCGACTGATCTCCAACCCAAGTCTTGTCAGCGAAGCCCTGCAATCACCGCAGAGTGCAGAACGTCTGCTCAAGGAGCTCGACAGCTATTCTCCACTGCGCGCTGCCGCCCTGTATGACGGCAAGGGCGAAAGGCTCGCGCAAGTGCAGCACGGCGACAAACTCGACCTGCCGGAACGTTACCGGCACATTGAGGCTTGGCAACTCACCGAGTTTCGCAGCAACCAGTTGATCACCTTGCCC
Source organism: Pseudomonas sp. LBUM1652 (assembly GCF_059716105.1). NCBI lineage: Bacteria > Pseudomonadati > Pseudomonadota > Gammaproteobacteria > Pseudomonadales > Pseudomonadaceae > Pseudomonas > Pseudomonas sp. LBUM1652. The sequence continues at coordinate 4,897,321 of NZ_CP166804.1, forward strand.
CGCCCCGGCACCGCGCCGGGTCATCTATTACTGGTCGCCAGTAGCGAATTGCCCATGGCGTTCTACACCGGCACGCTGACGGCCAGTCTTGGCATCCTGATTTTCAGCGTGCTGCTGTGGCTGGTGATTGCCCGGCAGATCAAGCGGCTGATCACCCGACCGATTCATCAACTTGAAGAGTTGTCGCGTCAGGTGACCCGTGAAGAGAACTACGCACTGCGCGCTTCACGCGGCAACCACGACGAAATCGGCAGCCTCGCCGAGGCGTTCAACACCATGCTGTCGCGCATCGAAGCCCGCGAGCAGCAACTCAAACGTGCCCGCGACGACTCACAAGCGGCTTACGATCAGGCCCAGGGCCTGGCCGAGGAAACCCGCCACACCAACCGCAAGCTGGAGCTGGAAGTCCAGGTACGCAGCAAGATCGAGAAGAAACTCACCGGTTTCCAGAACTACCTCAACAGCATCATCGACTCGATGCCGTCGGCGCTGATCGCCCTTGATGAACAGCTCTACGTCACCCAATGGAACCAGGAAGCCAGCGCCCTCTCCGGCACCCGGCTCGACGAAGCGCTGAACCAGCCGATATTTCTCGCCTTCGAGCCGCTCAAACCGTTTCTGCCGCAACTCAAGCAGACCGTCGAGCAACACACCGTGGCGAAAATCGAACGCGTGACCTGGTTCAAGGACGACGAGCCCAAGCATTACGCACTCACGTTCTACCCGCTGATGGGCGGCGCCGGGCGTGGTGTGGTGATCCGTATCGACGACATTACCCAGCGCCTGTCGCTGGAAGAAATGATGGTGCAGTCGGAAAAAATGCTCTCGGTCGGCGGCCTCGCAGCGGGCATGGCCCACGAAATCAACAACCCGCTGGGCGCGATCCTGCATAACGTGCAGAACATCCGCCGGCGCCTGTCAGCGGATCTGCCGAAGAACCTCGAAACCGCCGAGCAACTGGGCATCGAACTGGACACGGTCAACCGTTATCTGCAAGGCCGGGAAGTCCCGAAACTGCTCGATGGCATTCAACAGGCCGGAGCGCGGGCAGCAAAAATCGTCACTCACATGCTCAGTTTCAGCCGCCGCAGCACCCGGCAAATGGCCCCGTGCGATTTGCCGGCACTGATTGATCAAGCGGTTGAAATCGCCGGCAACGACTTCGATCTGGCCATCGGTTTTGATTTCAAGGGTCAGGCGATCATCCGCCAATTCGACCCGGCGCTGGGTCCGGTGCCGGGCACCGCCAACGAGCTGGAACAAGTGCTGCTCAATCTATTGAAAAACGCCGCACAGGCCATTCATCAGCGCGAAGACGACAGCGAACCGGGGCGGATCATCCTGCGTACCCGACTCAATCCGCCGTGGGCCGAGATTCAGGTCGAGGACAATGGCATCGGCATGAGCGAGAACGTGCGCAAACGCACCTTCGAACCGTTCTTCACCACCAAGGAAATCGGTCAGGGCACAGGACTTGGCTTGTCAGTGTCGTACTTCATTATCACCAACAACCACAAAGGGCAGATGGAAGTGCAGTCAGCGCCCGGGCAAGGCACATGTTTCACCTTGCGCCTGCCGCTGGCCCAACCCACTGCCATCGCTCCAGAAACCAATCAATTATCGAGGTAACCCATGGGCTTTCGCCTGTCGAAAATCTACACACGCACCGGCGACAAAGGCGAAACCGGCCTGGGCGATGGCCGCCGTGTGCCCAAGGATCACCCGCGTATCGAGGCGATTGGTGAAGTCGATACGCTAAACAGTCAGGTCGGCGTGTTGTTGGCCGGGCTGCTTGCCGAACGTGAAGCTACGCCTGGCTTGAATGAGCTGATTGAGGTGTTGGCGCCGTGTCAGCATCGGCTGTTCGATCTGGGTGGCGAGTTGGCAATGCCGGAATATCAGGCACTGAACGAGGCAGAAATCGAACGATTGGAAGCGGCGATCGATGTGTGGAATGAGGAGCTGGGGCCGCTGGAGAATTTCATTCTGCCGGGGGGCTCGATGCTGATTGCTCAGGCCCATGTGTGCCGGAGTCTGGCGAGAAGTGCCGAGCGGCGCTGTCAGCATTTGAATGCGATCGAGCCGTTGGCCGGGGTTGGTTTGGCGTACATCAATCGGTTGTCGGATCTGTTGTTTGTGGCGGCGCGAGTGATTGCGCGGCGGCAGGGGGTTGCGGAGATTTTGTGGCTGCCGGCGGCGAAGCCTTCAGATCAATAGCGCCAGATATGACGCTATCGCGAGCAGGCTCACTCCTACAGTTGACCGCATGTCTACTGACAAAACGCGGTCAACTGTAGGAGTGAGCCTGCTCGCGATGGGGCCTTTAGCCTAAATAAAGAATCAGGCTTCTGGCCAGAACGCCCGAATCCCTGCCACACCCTGAGCCCCAAAGCTCCAGGCCTTCTCACGCTCAGCCGGGCCAACCCCGCCCAACACGAACACCGGTTTGCTGAAGCCCTCGATCAACGTCGAAGCCTGCTCCCAGCCCAACGGCTGCGCATCCGGATGAGTCAACGTCGGCTGCACCGGCGACAGGGTCACGAAATCCACGCCCATCTGTTCGGCCAGCGCCAGTTCTTCGGCGTTATGGCAAGACGCCGCCAACCAACGCTCCGCAGGCAACGGTCGCCCCGCCGCCGCATACTTGCGCAGTTGCGCGGAGGTGATGTGCCACCCGGCGGACGGGAAATCACCGAGCCATTCGAACGGCCCCTTGATCATCAACTGCGCCTTGCCGGCACACAGACCCGCTGCATCCACCGCCAGATCACGGTACTTCGGGTCGTAGCCATTGGGCGCACGCAGCTGGATCAATTTGATCCCGCCGGCAATCGCCTTCTGGATGCCCCGTAACAACGCCGGGGTTTCCAGATCTTCCGGAGTAATCAGGTATTCGGCTGGCAAACGTGCCGCTGCGACGATTGGCTGGTTGGCCGCCGGAAACTCGTAGTTCGCCAGCTCCTTCGCGGTTACCCAGGCCAATGGCTGACCTTCGGCACCGTGGGGTTCGCCGCTGAAGTCCGAGACTTCCCAGACATCCAGCAACACCTGTTTGTCCGGGTAATCGTGACGCACCTTGATCAATGGCCGGGCGCTGCCTACGACAATGCCCAACTCTTCGTGCAGCTCACGGGCCAGCGCGGTTTCGACCGACTCGTCAGCCTCGACCTTGCCGCCGGGAAACTCCCACAAACCACCCTGATGCTGGGTGTCGGCACGGCGGGCGATGAGAATTTTGCCACTGTCGTCACGTATGACGGCAGCCGCGACGTGTACACGTTTCACGGGTTCATCTCCTCCAGTCCAGCCTTCTGCCATGCCTTGAAGGCCGGCCATTGGTAGACGGTTTCAACATAGGCTTCGTCGGCGGCCGGCAGCTTCACCTGATAGGTGCGCAAACGCACGGCAATCGGTGCGAAGAACGCATCGGCCAGGCTCAAACGACCAAACAGGTACGGCCCGCTCTCGGTGGCGACAGCACGGCATTCAGCCCACAAGGCGAGCATGCGTTCGATATCGACCTTCACTTCCGGCGGCACCGGGTTCAGCGGCGCGTTGTGGCTCAGGTTGAACGGCATGTGGTTGCGCATGGCGAAGAAGCCACTGTGCATTTGCGCACAGGCGGATCGCGCCTGGGCGCGGGCGAAGAGGTCGGTTGGCCAAAGCTGCTCGGACGCAAACTGCTCGGCGAGGTACTCAGCGATAGCCAAGGAATCAGCCACGGTGCCGCGTGCGGTTTTCAGCAGGGGCACTTTGGCAGTCGGCGAATGCTTGAGCAGACGCTCGCGGGTGTCGGGCTTGCCGAGTTTGATCAACTCTTCGGTGTAGGGAGCGCCGGTCAATTCGAGCGCCAGGGCGGCGCGCAGGGACCAGGAGGAAAGCAGTTTGTCGCCGATGATCAGGTGCAGAGACATGGTTTGGCGCCTTTTCGTCAGTGGAAAAGCTTTGGGACTTGCGATGCCTGAACCGACGCCATCGCTAGCAAGCTAGCTCCCACGGTAGATGTTCAGTGAACACAAACCCTGTGGGAGCCAGACTGCTGGCGATGGCAGCGACTCGGTCTCGGATCAGGTCCGGTATTCGGCGTTGATCTTCACGTATTCATGCGACAGGTCAGTGGTCCAGATGGTTTCGCTGCAATCGCCGCGACCCAGCTCGATACGGATGGTGATCTCTTCCTGCTGCATCACCGCCGAGCCCTGCGCCTCAGTGTAGGTCTCAGCGCGGGCGCCACGGCTGGCGATACACACATCGCCGAGGAACACGTCGATCTTGCTCACGTCCAGATCCGGCACGCCGGCACGGCCGACAGCGGCCAGGATGCGTCCCCAGTTCGGGTCGGAGGCGAACAGCGCGGTCTTGATCAGCGGCGAGTGCGCCACGGTGTAGCCGACGTCCAGGCATTCCTGGTGATTGCCGCCACCGTTGACTTCAACGGTGACGAACTTGGTTGCGCCTTCGCCGTCTCGCACGATGGCCTGGGCCACGTCCATGCACACTTCGAACACCGCTTGCTTGAGTTTGGCGAACAGTTCGCCTTCCGCGCGGGTGATTTCCGGCAGTGCAGCCTTGCCGGTGGCGATCAGCATGCAGCAGTCGTTAGTCGAAGTGTCGCCGTCGATAGTGATGCGGTTGAACGACTTGTTGGCGCCGTCGAGCATCAGGTTTTGCAGGACATCGCGGGAGACTTTGGCGTCGGTGGCGATGTAGCCGAGCATGGTCGCCATGTTCGGACGAATCATGCCCGCGCCTTTGCTGATGCCGGTAACGGTGATGGTCACGCCGTCATGCTGGAACTGGCGGCTGGCCCCTTTGGGCAGGGTGTCGGTGGTCATGATGCCGGTGGCGGCCGCTTCCCAGTTGTTTTCCGACAGATCGTCCAGTGCGGCTTGCAAGGCACCTTCAATTTTCTCGACCGGCAATGGCTCGCCGATGACACCCGTTGAGTACGGCAGGATCTGCTCAGCAGCAACGCCGGTCAGCTCGGCCAGTTTGGCGCAGGTGCGCTCGGCAGCGGCCAGGCCTGGTTCGCCGGTACCGGCGTTGGCGTTACCGGTGTTGGTCAGCAGGTAGCGCACAGCGTTCTGCACGCGTTTTTTCGCGAGGATCACCGGCGCTGCACAAAAGGCGTTCAACGTGAATACGCCCGCCACGGTCGAACCTTCGGCGCAGCGCATCACCACGACATCTTTGCGCCCGGGGCGCTTGATGCCGGCCGAGGCGATACCGAGTTCAAAACCGGCAACCGGGTGCAACGTTGGCAAAGGACCAAGACCAACAGCCATGAATGCGCTCCTTACTCAATGAAGTCAGCACCGCCATTTGAAAGCGGTGGTTTAAATGGCAAAACGCCGCGACGGCTTATGCCGGTCGCGGCGCGGGTACATCAGCGATTGAAACGGGTGTTACTGAATCTGCCCGTGGCAATGCTTGAATTTCTTGCCCGAACCGCAGTAGCACAGTTCGTTGCGGCCTAGCTTCTGGTCATTGCGAACCGGGGCGGTGGCGAGGGCCACATCGACCTCTTCACCCAGGATTTCCGGCTGATCAAGACCAGGGGCTTCGGCGTGTTCGAACTGCATGCGGGCGGCCAGTGCTTCGGCTTCCTGACGCAGACGTTGCTCTTCGGCTTCCGGATCTTCACGGCGAACCTGAACGTGCGACAGCACACGGATGGAGTCGCGCTTGATCGAATCCAGCAGCTCGGAGAACAGCGTGAACGACTCGCGCTTGTATTCCTGCTTCGGGTTCTTCTGAGCGTAGCCACGCAGGTGGATGCCGTGACGCAGGTGATCCATGGTCGACAGGTGGTCTTTCCACAGGTCGTCCAGCACGCGCAGAACGATTTGCTTCTCGAAGGAGCGCAGTGCTTCGGCACCGGCCTGATCTTCTTTCTCGTTGTACGCGGCCATCAGCTCGGTCATGAGCTTCTCGCGCAGGGTTTCTTCGTACAGGTGATCGTCTTCGTCGAGCCATTGCTGGATCGGCAACGCCACACCGAAGTCGCTCTGCAGCGAGGCTTCCAGACCGGCGACGTCCCACTGTTCTGGCAGCGATTGCGGCGGAATGTGAGCGCTGACAGTCGCGTTGAGTACGTCCTGACGGAAGTCGGCGATGGTTTCACCGATGTTGTCGGCGGCCAGCAACGTGTTACGCATGTGATAAATCACTTTACGCTGTTCGTTGTTAACGTCGTCGAACTCAAGCAGTTGCTTACGAATGTCGAAGTTGCGGCCTTCAACCTTGCGCTGCGCCTTCTCGATCGCGTTGGTCACCATGCGGTGCTCAATCGCTTCGCCCGGCTGCATGCCCAGGGCTTTCATGAAGTTCTTCACCCGGTCAGAGGCGAAGATACGCATCAGGCTGTCTTCCAGCGAGAGGTAGAAGCGGCTGGAACCGGCGTCACCCTGACGGCCGGCACGGCCACGCAGCTGGTTGTCGATACGACGGGATTCGTGACGCTCGGATGCAATCACCTGCAAACCGCCGGACTCCAGCACTTGCTGGTGACGCTTCTGCCAGTCGGCCTTGATTTGGGCGATCTGCTCAGGGGTCGGGTCTTCCAGCGATGCGACTTCAACTTCCCAGTTACCGCCCAACAGGATGTCGGTACCACGACCGGCCATGTTGGTGGCGATGGTCAGTGCGCCCGGACGACCGGCTTGCGCGATGATCTCGGCTTCTTTTTCGTGGAACTTGGCGTTCAGAACCTTGTGTTCGATGCCTTCCTTCACGAGCAGTGCGGACATGTGCTCGGAGGTTTCGATGGTCGCAGTACCCACCAGCACCGGACGGCCAGCGGCCATGCTTTCCTTGATGTCCGTCACGATCGCCGCGTACTTCTCTTCGGCTGTCAGGAACACCAGGTCGTTGAAGTCTTTACGCGCCAACGGCTTGTTCGGCGGAATGACCATCACTTCCAGACCATAGATCTGGTGGAATTCAAACGCTTCGGTGTCAGCGGTACCGGTCATGCCGGACAGCTTGGTGTACAGACGGAAGTAGTTCTGGAACGTGGTCGATGCCAGGGTCTGGCTCTCGGCCTGAATGTTCAAGCCTTCTTTGGCTTCGATGGCCTGGTGCAGACCTTCGGACAAACGACGGCCCGGCATGGTACGGCCGGTGTGCTCGTCGACCAGTACGACCTGACCGTCCTGCACGATGTATTCAATGTTGCGATTGAACAGCTTGTGCGCACGCAGACCGGCATAAACGTGGGTCAGCAGACCCAGGTTATGCGCCGAGTACAGGCTCTCGCCCTCAGCCAGCAGGCCGACACGGGAGAGCATGTCTTCGATGAACTGATGACCGGCTTCGTTGAGTTCGACCTGACGGGTCTTCTCGTCAACGGTGTAGTGGCCAGCCTTGGTGACTTCCCCTTCGACTTCTTCAACGTGCAGTTCCAGCTGCGGGATCAGTTTGTTGATCTCGGTGTACAGCTTGGAGCTGTCCTCGGCCTGACCGGAAATGATCAGTGGGGTACGTGCTTCGTCGATGAGGATGGAGTCGACTTCGTCGATCACGGCAAAATTGAGTTCGCGCTGGAATTTTTCTTCCATGCTGAACGCCATGTTGTCGCGCAGGTAGTCGAAACCGAATTCGTTGTTGGTGCCGTAGGTGATGTCGGCAGCGTAAGCGAGACGCTTCTCTTCCGGCGGCTGGAACGGCGTCACGACGCCGACGGTCAGGCCGAGGAACTCATACAGCGGGCGCATCCAGTTGGCGTCACGACGGGCCAGGTAGTCGTTCACCGTCACAACGTGCACGCCCTTGCCGGACAGTGCGTTGAGGTAAACACCCAGCGTAGCCACGAGGGTTTTACCCTCACCGGTGCGCATTTCGGCGATTTTGCCTTCATGCAAGGTCATGCCGCCGACGAGTTGCACGTCGAAGTGGCGCATACCCATGATGCGCTTGCCGGCTTCGCGGGCGACCGCAAAGGCTTCTGGCAACAGCTTGTCGAGGGTTTCCCCTTTGGCGATGCGGGCCTTGAACTCATCGGTCTTGGCGCGCAATTGATCGTCCGAAAGGGCCACCATTTGCTCTTCGAAGGCATTGACGAGCTGCACCGTCTTGAGCATGCGTTTGACTTCACGCTCGTTCTTGCTTCCAAAAAGTTTCTTTAACAAAGGCGCAAACATATCGGCAGGATCTTCCACACTAAAGGGATGGAGGGCGGCCCCGTGAGTCGCCCGTGCAGCCCTCATGGCCGCATGCGAACGAGCATTCTACCCGGAAACGGTGGTGAGGAAAGTGGCGATATTCCACGATGCTGGCACTGCGCTTTGACGGGGCTCACTTAAAATAGGGGCGTTTTGCTCAACTTCAAGTCGTACGCAAAAGAAGTTAGTCGTTGATTTAATGGGCAAAGCAGGGGCAAAAGCAATGGGCGAGTGAATTCGGTGCTTTCTGCTACCATGGCGCCTCTGTACTTTCAGGTGTTCGATCATGGCGTTTCGCCCTCTTACGGCCAAAGCACCCGCCGTTTTGCTACGCGAAGCCAAGCCGCTCAAAGCCATCCTCGGCCATGCCCAGCGACTGGGCCATCTGCAACGCCTGCTCGAAAGCCAACTGCAACCCGCCGCCCGCGAACATTGCCATGTGGCGTCGTGGCGTGAGGGCAGTCTCCTGTTAATTGTCACCGATGGTCATTGGGCCACTCGCCTGCGCTATCAGCAAAAGCGCTTGCAACGGCAATTGCAGATGTTCGACGAGTTCGCCAGCCTGACGCGGATTCTGTTCAAGGTTCAACCACCGACGGTTCAGCGTGGAGCAACCGGGCATACGATGGATCTTTCAACGGATGCAGCGGCGACCATTCAGGCCACGGCGGACGGGATCAGTGATCCGAATCTGCGGGCGGCGCTGGAGCGCCTTGCGGCGCACGCCAAAGCCAAGCCCTGAAAAAATCGCAGCCTGCGGCAGCTTCTACAGCTGGAATGCATCCCCTCTAGGAGGTGCCGCAGGCTCGGGCCGCGATCGGACGATCTTTGCTTTTAGCGGCGTTTGCTGCCTCCGAGCAGCGAACCCATCAGGCCACGCACCAGTTGCTTGCCCAGGTTGTTGGCCGCTTGGCGCATCGCCGACTTCAGCGCCTGCCCTGCCGCGGTCCCCAGGAACTCGCCAGCCCTGTCCGCCAGACTCGGTTCTTGAGTAGCTGCCGGCGCTTCAGCCTCCGGGGCCAACCCTTTACGCCCCATCAGGATTTCATAAGCCGACTCCCGATCGATCGGTTTGTCATAGCGCCCCTTGAACGGCGATCCGGCAATCAGCATTGTTCGCTCGGTTTCGGTTAACGGCCCGATCCGCGATTGCGGCGGTGCGACCAACACGCGCTGAACCATTTCCGGCGTGCCTTTCTCGGCAAGCGTACCGACCAACGCCTCACCGATCCCAAGCTCGGTCAGCACCGACAGACTGTCGAACGCCGGATTAGGCCGAAACCCATCGGCTACGGCACGCAGGGATTTCTGCTCTTTTGCAGTGAATGCACGCAGGCCGTGCTGGATGCGCAGCCCCAACTGTGCCAACACGTCGTCCGGCAGGTCAGTCGGCGACTGGGTGACGAAATACACACCCACGCCCTTGGAACGGATCAACCGCACCACCTGCTCCAGCCGCTCCTGCAACGCCTTTGGCGTATCGCCAAACAACAAGTGCGCCTCATCGAAAAACAGCGCCAGCAGCGGTTTATCGGCATCGCCGCGCTCCGGCAACTGCTCGAACAGTTCGGCCAGCAGCCATAACAGAAACGTCGCATAAACCTTCGGCGCCTCGTGTACCAGACGGCTGGCATCGAGCAGATGAATGCGCCCACGGCCATCGGCAGCGGGTTGCAGGATGTCTTCCAGTTGCAGCGCCGGCTCGCCAAACAAGGCTTCGGCACCCTGCTGCTCCAGCGTTGCCAAGCGGCGTAACAGTGCCTGACTGGAACCGGTGGTCATCAGCGCGGCGTCTTCGCCCAACAGCTGTGGATTGTCCTTGAGGTGATTGAGCAGCGCTTTCAGATCCTTCAGATCCAGCAACAACAGGCCTTCGCGATCGGCGACCTTGAACGCCGCATAGAGCGCCGATTGCTGACTGTCGGTCAGCTCGAGCAGGCTGCCAATCAGCAGCGGCCCCATTTCACTCAACGTGGTGCGCAGTGGATGACCGGACTGACCGTGAATGTCCCACAAGGTCACGGGATAAGCCTGCGGTTTGTAATTGAGCCATGGCATGCCGGCGATGCGCTCGGCGACCTTACCCTGCGGGTTGCCGGCAGCACCGAGGCCGCACAGATCTCCCTTGATATCAGCGGCAAACACCGCGACGCCCGCGTCGCTGAAGGCTTCGGCCAGACGTTGCAAAGTCACGGTTTTACCGGTGCCGGTCGCGCCGGCAACCAGTCCATGTCGGTTGGCCAGGCGCATGGCCTGGGCTATCGGTTGCCCCGCGAGATCGGCGCCGATTACGAGTTGCGATGAGTCAGGCATTTTGTCACCCAATGGTTAATCTTTAATTCGCGATGGCCGATAAATAAAGGCGTGAACCTGACTGAAAAGTCGGGTCGGACATTTCCCTAAGGAGAGACGGAAATATCAGCTTTTTTCACCCTTGCCCATATTGAGCGTCTTTATAAAAGCACGCCCAGGACATTAAGACCTTAGCGGAACCCCAAGCCATGAACAAAAACCTGCGCTTCAGCCATAAAATTTTGCTTGCCGCCGCCCTCATCGTCATCGCCGCTTTCGCCTCGTTCACGCTGTACAACGACTGGCTACAGCGCAACGCAATCCGCGATGACCTGAACAACTATCTCAACGAGATGGGCGAGGTCACCGCCGACAATATCCAGACCTGGCTCAATGGCCGCATTCTGCTGGTCGAGAACGCTGCCCAGAACATCGCCATCAACCCGGAAGCGACCAATGTCGCCAGCCTGCTGGAACAGAAGTCCCTGACCTCGACATTCATGGCGACCTATCTGGGCGATGCCACCGGCCACTTCACCATCCGCCCGGACGTGAAGATGCCGGACGGTTTCGATCCACGCGTTCGTCCTTGGTACAAAGGTGCCGAGAGCAGCAGCACACCGACCCTGACCGAACCGTACATCGACGCCGCGACCGGCCAGTTGATCATCTCCATCGCCACCGCCTCGAAAAAGGCCGGTCAGAGCGTTGGCGTGGTCGGCGGTGACTTGAGCCTGCAATCACTGGTCGACACCCTGGCCGCCCGGGATTTCGACGGCATGGGTTATGTGTTCCTGGTCAGCGCCGACGGCAAGATCCTCGTGCACCCGGACAAAGCCCTGGTGATGAAATCACTGAAGGAGGCCTATCCGCAGGACACCCCGCGCATCAGCAGCGACTTCAGTGAAGTCACTGTCGATGGCAAGACCCGCATCGTCACTTTCGCCCCGATCAAGGGTCTGCCGTCGGTGAACTGGTACATCGGCCTGTCAGTGGACAAAGACAAGGCGTTCGCGATGCTCAGCGAGTTCCGCACCTCGGCAGTAATCGCAACGGTGATTGCCGTGGCGATCATCATTGCCCTGCTCGGCATGCTGATCCGCATCCTGATCCAGCCGCTGCACGTCATGACCCGCGCCATGGAGGACATCGCCGATGGCGAAGGCGACCTGACCAAGCGCCTGACCATCGTCAATAACGATGAATTCGGTGTACTCGGTACCGCGTTCAACCGTTTCGTCGAGCGTATTCATGGCTCGATCCGCGAAGTGTCGTCGGCCACCGGGCAGGTTAACGAAGTCGCCCTGCGTGTGGTCGCGGCGTCGAACTCGTCGATGTACAACTCCGATCAGCAGGCGTCGCGCACCAGCAGTGTCGCCGCCGCGATCAACCAACTTGGCGCCGCCGCCCAGGAAATCGCCCGCAACGCCGCGCAAGCCTCGAACCAGGCCAGCGACGCCCGCGGCCTCGCCGAAGACGGCCAGCAAGTGGTGGATCGCAGCATCAAGGCGATGAATCAACTGTCGAGCATGCTCAGCGCGTCGAGCAGCAATATCGAGTCGCTGAACAGCAAAACCGTGAACATCGGGCAGATTCTCGAAGTGATCACCAGTATTTCCCAGCAAACCAACCTGCTGGCGCTCAACGCGGCGATTGAAGCCGCGCGTGCCGGTGAGGCCGGGCGCGGATTTGCCGTGGTGGCGGACGAAGTGCGTAACCTCGCCCACCGCACCCAGGAATCGGCGCAGCAGGTACAAACCATGATCGAGGAGCTGCAAGTCGGCGCCCGGGAATCGGTGAGCACCATGAGCGACAGCCAGCGTCACAGCCAGGACAGCGTGGAAATCGCCAACCTGGCGGGCGAGCGCTTGAACAGCGTGACCCAACGCATTGGCGAGATCGATGGGATGAACCAGTCGGTGGCTACGGCGACCGAGGAACAAACCGCCGTGGTCGAGTCGATCAACGTCGATATCACCGAGATCAATACGCTGAACCAGGAAGGGGTGGAGAACCTGCACGCGACATTGCGTGCCTGTTCGGATCTGGAGCAGCAGGCTTCGCGGTTGAAGCAATTGGTGGGTAGTTTCCGCATCTGAAAATCAAAAGATCGCAGCCTTTGGCAGCTCCTGCAGTGGGAATGTGTTTTCCCTGCAGGAGCAGCCGCACGCTGCGATCTTTTCGCATCGGCCCTACCCCGCGCAATCCCGACCGAACATCTATTCTGGATAAAGGTCAACCAAAGGAGAGCAACGCTGCGGAGGGACGATCACCGTGCATATCGCCGACATCACCATGTTCTACGCCCCGGCCAGCGGTGGCGTACGTACTTATCTGGATGCAAAACACCGTCGGTTGAGCGTCAAACCCGGGATTCGCCACAGTTTGCTGATCCCCGGCGCGCATGTCGGTGAACACGATGGCGTTTACACGGTTCCCGCCCCCGCCCTGCCCTTCGGCAAGGGCTACCGCTTTCCGGTACGCCTGGCTCCTTGGAGAAATGTCTTGCAGGATTTGCAGCCCGATCTGATCGAGGTCGGCGATCCGTACCTCACCGCGTGGGCAGCTCTGGATGCCCGGCGGCAGCTGGACGTGCCGGTGATCGGTTTCTATCACTCGGACTTGCCGCTGTTGGTCAGCAACCGCATGGGGCATTGGGTCACGCCCAACGTCGAGGCCTATGTCACCAAGTTGTATGGCAACTTCGACCGGGTTCTCGCGCCCAGTCAGGTGATGGCTGACAAGCTCACAGGCCTGGGCGTGCGCAACGTCTTCGTACAGCCGTTGGGCGTTGATCTGCAAACCTTTCACCCCGGCGCCCGCGACCCGGACTTGCGGGCCGAACTGGGCATTGCCGAAGACGCCCGCCTGCTGATCTTCGCCGGGCGCGGTTCGAAAGAGAAAAACCTGCCGGTCTTGCTCAAGTGCATGCAGCGCCTTGGCTCGCGCTATCACTTGTTGCTGGTCGGCTCGGCGATGCCCGCCGCAGTGCCGGACAACGTCAGCGTCATTGATGAGTTCTGCCCGGCACCGACCGTGGCACGCCTGATGGCCAGTGCCGATGCGTTGTTGCATGCCGGCGATCAGGAAACCTTCGGTCTGGTGATCCTCGAAGCGATGGCCAGCGGTATTCCAGTGGTCGCTGTGGCGGCAGGTGCGTTCGAAGAAATCGTCACTGAGTCGTGCGGTCTGCTGTGTGCGCCGAACAATCCCCAGGCCATGGCCAATGCCGTGCGGGAATTGTTCAGTCGCGGCAGCGTGAAACTCGGCCAGCAAGCGCGCCAGCATGTCGAACGGCATTACGCCTGGGACACGGTGGTCGACAGTCTGCTCAGTCACTATCACGCTGTCCTCGGCCATGGGATTCCACGGGTGGCTAATGGCTGACTCGCTCAATCGGCCCGCCGTGTTGCTGGTGCTGCACGACGTGGCCCCCTCGACCTGGACGGATTACCGACCCTTTGTTGAAGCCGTCGATGCTTTGGGTGACGTGCCAATGACCTGGCTGGTGGTGCCGAATTTTCATCGCCACAACAACCTCGATGCTCATAAGGACTTTCGCCGGCTGCTGAGCGCACGCGTCGCCCGCGGCGATGAGTTGGCTCTGCACGGTTACTTTCACGACGACCAGGAGCCAGGCCCGACCACGCCGCGCGATTGGTTCATGCGGCGCATTTATACCCATGAAGGCGAGTTTTATCACTTGTCTCGCGAAGCCGCTCTCGCCAGACTGCGCGCCGGCATTGACCTGTTCCGGCGTTACGACTGGCCGCTGCAGGGTTTCGTCGCCCCCGCCTGGCTGATGAGCGACGGCACACGGCAGGCCCTGCGCGAACTGCCGCTAAGCTACACCAGCGACCCGCAGCATCTTTATCGTTTACCGGACTTCACCTCCATCGATGCGCCGGGGCTGGTCTGGAGCGCCCGCAGTGCATGGCGTCGCGGCCTGTCGAAGATCATCAGCGACCAGCGTGAACAGCACTGGCGCCAGGCGCCGGTGATTCGGCTAGGCTTGCACCCGGTGGACATGCGCCACGAATTCTCCCGCCATTACTGGCTGAACACTCTCGAACGATTGCTGAATGAAGGACGAGTACCGATGACCAAAGTGAACTGGCTCGCCCAACAGCGCGGTCAACAGGAACACGCCGCATGAGTCGCGGCATTGTCTTGTTGATCGGCCTGCTCGCGGCGGTGTCGATCCCGCTGCTGCTCGGCGGCAGCGAAATCTGGGCGCGCCTGCAGAGCTTTCCGTTGCAATGGCTGCTGATCATGTTCGGCATGATCCTGCTGTGCTGGGGCATCAACACCTTGCGCCTGCGTTTGTTGCTCGGTGATCAACGGGATCGCGTCACGCCGATGAAAAGCCTCGGCGTGGTCATGGCCGCCGAATTCGCCTACTGCGCGACACCCGGCGGTAGCGGCGGGCCGCTGACGATCATGGCGTTGCTGGCCCGCAGCGGCGTGCGCCCGGCCCGGGGCAGCGCAGTATTTGCCATGGATCAGTTGAGCGATTTGCTGTTTTTTCTCTGCGCCCTGAGCGGGATTCTGATTTACGCACTGTTCCAACACCTCAGCGATCGCATGGAATGGCTGCTGATCGTCAGCGCGGTGTCGCTGTTCGGCGGTTTGTGCAGTTGTGTACTGCTGGCGCGCTACCACCGCCAACTGATTCGCCTGAGCGGACGGCTGCTGGCTCGAATGAACGTGCGCGCCAGCACCCGTCGCCGCTGGGCACGCAAGCTGCTGCATTTTCTTGCCGCGTTCATCGATACGCTGAAGTTGCCTTGGCAGACCTTGAGCAAAGTCTTCGCCCTGACCTGCGTGCACTGGCTACTGCGCTATAGCGTGCTGTATCTGGCGCTGCGTGGGCTGGGGGCGGATTTGCAGTGGGCGTGGAGTTTTCTGGTGCAGATGCTCTCGCTGGGCGCCGGCCAGTTCAGCCTGCTGCCGGGCGGCGCAGGTGCCGCAGAATTGACCTCGGCGGCGCTACTGGCACCGATGGTCGGCAAATCCACTGCCGCGGCGGCGATTCTGATCTGGCGGGTGGTGACGTTCTACTTTTATCTGGTGGTGGGCGGGCCGGTGTTTCTGCTGATGCTCGGACGGCCGCTACTCAGAAAGCTGCTGAAGGTCAGGCAGGCTTCTTAGGCTCGCTCTGTTCATCCTTGAGTTGCTCCCACAACTCGGCAGCGCCGGGAAACTCCGTCCCGTCGTCTGGACTCAGGTCATCCGGGTCATACCGACTCAAACAGCCCTCGCCCAATGTCGCGGGTGCTTTGGAAGTGGCTTTGTCCAGTGGATCGCTCATCTGCATGTCCTCTGATTCTGAAACGGCGAAGGGCTTGGGCGATTCAACGCCCAAGCCCTTCGTTTTTCAAGCATGAAGTCGTTCGATCAGAACACTACAGTCTTGTTGCCATGTACCAGCACACGATCTTCGAGGTGATAGCGAAGGCCACGCGCCAACACCATCTTCTCGACGTCACGACCGAAACGCACCATGTCTTCGATGCTGTCGCTGTGGCTGACGCGGACAACGTCCTGCTCGATGATCGGACCGGCGTCCAGCTCTTCGGTCACGTAGTGGCAGGTCGCACCGATCAGTTTCACGCCACGCAGGGAGGCCTGGTGGTAAGGCTTGGCACCGACGAACGACGGCAGGAAGCTGTGGTGAATGTTGATGACCTGGTGCGCGTATTCGCGGCACAGCGCCGGCGGCAGGATTTGCATGTAGCGCGCCAGCACCACCACTTCGGCATCGTGTTGTTTGACCAGACGCGACACTTCGGCGAAGGCCGGTTCCTTGTCCTGCGGATTGACCGGGACGTGGTAATAAGGAATGCCGTGCCACTCGACCATGCTACGCAGATCGTCGTGGTTGGAAATCACGCAGGAGATTTCGCAATCCAGTTCATCGCTGTGCCAGCGGTGCAGCAGATCGGCCAGGCAATGGGATTCGCGGCTGGCCATCAGCACCACGCGTTTTTTCTGCTCGGTGTCGGTGATGCGCCAGTCCATCGAGAACTCTTCGGCGATCGGTGCAAACTTCTCGCGCAAGACTTCAATACCGAACGGCAGCGAATCGGCACGAATTTCGTGACGCATGAAGAACCAACCGATCTGATTATCCGAGTGGTGGCTCGCTTCGGTGATCCAGCCATTATGGGATGCCAGAAAATTACTGACTTTGGCAACAATGCCAACGCGGTCCGGGCAAGAAATCACCAGCCGAAAAGTGCGCATGAGGGGGAAACTCCAGAACTTCGCAAAGGCCGCCATTCTAGCGACTGCGCAGCAAAACTGCAGTATTGATGAGCTCGGGGGCGTTCGCCCCACCCCGGCGTACAGCTTTTTGACGGGGACAACCGTCAACGGGACGGCGATTCGGAGGTACTGCTAGATCAGATAACTGTGAGTATCTGTGATGACTGCATCACACTATTTAACCGAACATTCAATTTGCCGCTAATTCTTGTAACTAATTTAAATAAAAACCCCGGTTAAATGTTTACTTGATGAAACAGCCTGACTATTATTGCGGCACTGTCCCCTGCCACTCAGCACTCTACTAAGGTAGTAATCATGTCCTTGATCAACGAATATCGCGCCACCGAAGAAGCTATCAAAGAGCTGCAAGCCCGTTTGAAGAACCTGTCGCAAGACGACAAACTGCAAACCGAGCTGGAATTCGAAGGCAAACTGCGCACCCTGATGGGCGAATACTCCAAATCCCTGCGTGACATCATCGCCCTGCTGGATCCAGAATCCAAAACCAAGGCTCCACGCGGCGGCGCAGTAAAAACTACCGGCACCAAGCGTGCTCGCAAAGTTAAACAATACAAAAACCCGCACAACGGCGAAGTCATCGAAACCAAAGGTGGCAACCATAAAACTCTGAAAGAGTGGAAAGCCAAGTGGGGCGGTGACGTGGTTGAAGGCTGGGCTACCCTGCTGGGCTAAGCCGCAACGCCTGCCGCAGACTGATCTGCGGTGAAAATGAAACGCCAGCGAATGCTGGCGTTTTTTTATGTCCGGAATTAACCCGGTCATGTTCGATTTCAAAGATTCAAACGTTTGCGTAATGCCTGGACATAATTCTGCCATTCATTGAGCACCGCACTCTGCACCGGCGTCGCACTAATCGCCCATTTCTCTGCGGCCTCTGTAAAAGATGTCAGGGTATTTGGAGCCCCCCATTCAGGCGCGGACAAACGCTGCTGACAAAATATTCGCCAACGTTCCTGCTCTTCAAAATTCAAGGTGTCGGGAAAGTTACGCGCTCGATATCGAAAGAGTAATTCAGGCAAACGTTCATCATCGAAAGGCCATTGCTCTTGCGCTAATTGCGCAGGATCGGCCGTTCTCACTTGCTCACATAGACGTCGGTCGCGGTCACCGATAAATCCGTCGTACAACTGTTGTTCCGGATCCTCGCTCGGGGTGAAGTCTTCGCTGGCATAAATCGCCGCAACTTTATCTTTCCAAACTTCTTGTGCGTCAGTTAGTCGCAGCGCTCGGTCCTGATAAAGCGCCATGTCCAGCCCCAGTCTCTGCTGATCTTGCGCACGCAATACCGACAGTGGCGCCACCACCGGGCAACGATTGATATGAATCAGTTTGAGCGGCACCGGCAACTCACCTTCCAGCAAATCGTCACGGCGGGTGTACAGGCGCTGGCGCAGGGTCTGCGCATCGAGATCGAGCAAGCCCTGAGGATCCAGATGCAGATCGCAGACGATCAAGGCGTTGCGGTTCTTCGGATGCCAGGCCAACGGCAGCACCACGCCGACATAACTGCGCGCCGCCGAGAAGCGCCCTGAAATGTGCACCAGCGGCTGCAACAGACGAATCTGATCCATGACCTTTTGCTTGCTGCGCAACTGGAACAACCAGTCATACAGTTTTGGCTGCTTCTCGCGGATCAGCCGCGCCAGCGCGATGGTCGCGCGCACGTCCGACAAGGCCTCGTGGGCGTGGCCATGATCAATATTGTTCACGGCCGTCAGGCGCTCGAGCTTGAGCGTTACCCGACCCTGGTCATCGGTCGGCCAGACCAGCCCGTCCGGACGCAGTGCATACGCGGCGCGGACCACATCGATCAGATCCCAGCGACTGTTGCCACCCTGCCATTCACGCGCGTATGGGTCGAAGAAATTGCGGTACAAACTGTAGCGCGTCATCTCGTCGTCGAACCGCAACGTGTTGTAACCGGCGCCGCACGTACCGGGAGCCGCCAGTTGTGCATGCACCCGGGTCATGAAATCGGCCTCGCTCAAGCCCTTGTCGGCGAGCTGGCTCGGAGTAATGCCAGTGATTACGCATGCCGCCGGATGCGGCAGGATGTCTTCGCTGGGTTGGCAGTAGAGATTGACCGGTTCATCAATTTCGTTGAGGTCATGATCGGTGCGAATCCCGGCAACCTGCAGCGGGCGGTCGTTGCGGGGATTGATGCCAGTGGTTTCGTAGTCGTACCAAAAGATGGAAGTCACGGGCGGTTCCTGAACTGAAGATCGGCGAAGTCTAGGCGTTCAACCGCGGTCGCGGCCAGCCTCGCGTCATTCAAACACCTGGCGTCACACGATGTGCAATACATAGTTATGTCGTTTCCCCCCGAGAGGCTGCTAGCATCGGCCCCACTTGCATCCCGAACAGGCGAACATCAGGAAGCCCATGCTCGAGCCCACAGCACCGCCAAGGAAAGCACCGCTGGATACGCGGCATCAGGTCGAAACGCCGGAAGGCATCGACTTGCCGCTGCGACCCGCCGGGTTGATGGTGCGGGCCATCGCCTTCGCGATTGACCTGAGCATTCGCGGCGCGGTCATGGGCGTGCTGTTCATCGTCCTGGCGTTTTTCGGCAAGCTCGGCATGGGCCTCGGTTCGCTGCTGCTGTTTGCGGTCAGCTGGTGGTATATGGTGCTGTTCGAAGTGCTGCGCCAGGGACGCTCGCCGGGTAAGCAATGGATGGGCCTGCGCGTGGTACACGATGACGGCACGCCGATTGGCTGGTCGGCGTCCTTGCTGCGCAACCTGTTGCGCTTTGTCGATCTGCTGCCATTCGGTTATTTCCTCGGCACCCTCAGTTGCCTTAATCACCCGACCTTCAAGCGTCTGGGCGACATCGCCGCCGGCACGCTGGTGGTCTACAGCGAACGCCCACTAACCCGCCCGCAACTGCCCGCCGCCGAACCGCGCCGCGCGCCGATTGCCCTCAGCCTCAGCGAACAGCGCGCGCTGCTCGGATTCGCCGAGCGGCAGGCCGAACTGACACCGGCGCGGGTCAATGAACTGGCGGCGTTGCTGGCCCAGCCGCTGCATATTTCTGCGCCCAGGGCAGTCACCGAACTCAACGGCATCGCCCGCGGCTTGTTGGGTCCGACATGAAGCAAAGCCTTTTCGAAAATCGACACAAGGCCGAATGGGAGCGTTTTGCGCTGGCCCTTGAACGTCTCGAACGGGGTAAGGAAACCTCACAAGTGGCAGGCTTCCCCAAAGCGTATCGGCACCTCTGCCAACATCTGGCACTGGCGCAGGAACGCGGTTACAGCAGTTTTCTCATCGACTCGCTGCAACAACAGGTATTGCGCGGTCATCAACAGCTTTACCGGCATCGCAGTCGTTTGGGCGCCAACCTGTTGAGCTTCATCCTCGCCGACTTCCCGCGTCTGGTGCGTGCCGAATGGCGTTTCGTGCTGGCCGCCGGCCTGTTGTTTTTCGGCAGCCTGATCGGCGTCGGTGTGCTGGTCTATGTGTTTCCCGAACTGGTCTACAACCTGCTCCCCGCCGATCAGGTGCGCGAGATGCAAGGCATGTATGACCCGGTGGCCGGTCACCTCGGGCGCCCGGCCGAACGCGCGGCCAGCGAAGACTGGGTGATGTTCGGCTACTACGTGATGCACAACATCGGCATCGCCTTTCAGACCTTCGCCAGCGGTTTGCTGATGGGGGTGGGCAGTGCGTTTTTCCTGTTCTACAACGGCCTGGTCATCGGCGCCGTGGCCGGGCATCTGAGTGAAATCGGCTACGGCCAGACCTTCTGGTCATTCGTGGTCGCCCATGGTGCCTTTGAACTGACAGCCATTGCCCTGGCCGGCGCGGCAGGTCTGCAACTGGGCTGGGCGTTGATCGCACCGGGGCGCCTGACCCGTGCCGAAGCGTTGAAACGCGCCGCGCGCAAAAGCGTGCTGCTGATCTGTGGGGTCATGTTGTTCCTGCTGATCGCCGCGTTTATAGAAGCCTATTGGTCGTCGAAAACCAGCGTCGCTCCGCTCACCAAATATCTGGTCGGTGCCGCTCTGTGGATGTTAGTGGCGAGCTATTTGCTGTTCGCCGGAAGGACACGCCATGCGCCTGAGTGACGCGACCGTGGTCATCCGTCCGCGTACCACCTGGGAAGCCATGGATCTTGGTGTGCTCATGAGTCAGCAGCATCGACGCTTGTTGATGACCAGTTGGGCCATCGTCACCCTGCCGCTGTTCGCCTTGCTCAGCATATTGCTGTGGGATTCGCCGTCACTGGCGGTGTTTATTTTCTGGTGGCTGAAACCGGCCTATGAACGCCTGCCACTGTACATCCTGTCCAAAGCGCTGTTCGGCGAAACGCCGACGCTCAGACAAGCCCTGCGTGAGTGGCCGCGCCTGCTCAAACCGCAACTGCTGGCCAGCCTGACCTGGCGACGCCTGAGTTTGAGCCGCAGTTTCCTCATGCCCGTGGTGCAACTCGAAAGTCTGGATGGCGACGCCCGTCAGCAGCGTTTGCAGGTGTTGCTGCAACGCAACGCCGGCGCCGCGCAGTGGCTGACGATCATCGGCGTGCATCTGGAAACGGCGCTGTGGATTGGCCTGATGGTACTGTTCTACCTGCTGTTACCGCAACAGATCGAAACCGACTGGGACTGGCAGTCGTTGATCCTCGCGGCGGATCAGGACTGGCGCTGGCTGGAGCACCTGACCAACGCCTTTTATGCACTGGTGCTGGTGGTGTGGGAGCCGATCTACGTGGCCTGCGGTTTTAGTCTCTATCTGAATCGGCGCACACAACTGGAGGCATGGGACATTGAACTGGTGTTCCGCCGCTTGCGCCAACGCCTGAACAGCAGCGTGGTCGGCGTGCTGCTGGCGGTGTGTCTGCTGCTGCCAAATGTGCCCCAGGTCTGGGCGGCCGAATCCGTCAGCAGCCCGGATGCGCCGCGCTTGTTGAATCAGCCGCTGACCAGTCAGGCCTCACGTGACAGCGTCAAGGCCCTGCTTGAACAAGCGCCATTCAAGAACAAGGAGTCCGTCACCCGCTACCGCTTTGGCGACGACCCGGCGGCCCCGGCCAAATCCGAGAAGGACGGTGAAGCTCCGCAGTGGCTGAAGACCCTGATCGGCTGGCTCGACGGCCGCCACTTCAATACCTTGGCCACGCTGATCGAAGTGGTGTTGTGGGGCACATTGATTGCGGGACTCGGCTGGCTGGTCTGGCGCTATCGGGAGTTTCTGCAAACCTTCGTCAGCCGGCCGAAACTGCCCGCCCGCGCCAAGCGACCAACCCCGCAGCAAGCCTTCGGCCTGGATCTGAACCGCGACACCCTGCCAGACGATATCGCCGCCCACGCCGAACAACTCTGGCAGAGCCAGCCCCGCGCAGCCTTGAGTTTGCTCTATCGGGGCCTGCTCAGCCATTTGCTGCACGACTTTGCTCTGACCCTGAAAGACGCCGACACCGAAAACCAGGTGCTGGCGCGTGTCGAACAGTTGCAGCGTCCGGAATTGCTCGCCTTCAGCCGCACGCTGACCACGCACTGGCAGAGCATGGCCTACGGGCATCGGATACCGGCGGCGCATCTGCAACAGGAGTTGTGTGATGGCTGGCGCGCCCTGTTCGGCCATGGAGTCAGCCGTTGAACCGGCGCACGCTGTGGTGGATTGGCGCATTGATCGTCGCGCTGCTGGCTGCGCTGAGCATATTCCTGTACCTCAACGCCAAGCCGTATCAGGAGCAGATCGATCACGGCCCCTCACCAGCCGCGCAGGCCAATCCCTATCTGGCGGCAGAAATGTTTTTGCGCGAGCGCGGCATCAAAGTCGCCCATGCCGAAAGTCTGGCGGTGCTGCCGGACACCGATCCACGGGGCCACACATTGCTGCTGTTCAACGACCGTTCGCGAATGACGCCGCGTCAGGTCGATCAAGTGTTGAACTGGACGCGGGCCGGTGGGCGGCTGGTGTTTGTCGCCGAATCGCTCTGGGATGAGCAGGCGAAACAAAGCAACGACCTGTTGCTTGATCATGTGCAACTGCACCAATCCCTGAGCAAGGATCTGAAGGATCCACCCACCGATCAGGAACAAGACCCTTTTCCGAAATTGACCAAGCTGTATATGGAAGATGAAGACGCGCCGGCCTATGCGGGGTTCGACACCGACTTTCACCTCGATGATCCGAAAAATCTTGCCCAGGCCTGGGCCAACAGCGCCAAGGCCACGCACATGATGCAACTGCCCTACAGCCTCGGTTCGATCACCGTGGTTACCGATGCCGAGTTGTGGAAAACCCCGGCCATCGCCCAGTACGACAACGCCTGGCTGCTCTGGTATCTGAGCGCCGACACCGACGTCACGCTGATCTACAACACCGAGCACGATGGCCTGTTGACGCTACTCTGGCGCTATTTCCCACAAGCCTTCGTCGCCCTGCTTGCACTGATTGGCCTGTGGTTGTGGCAAGCCGGCGTACGCCACGGCCCGCTTCAGGCGCCCGCCTCGACTGGCCGTCGGCAGTTGCAGGAACACCTGCGTGCCAGTGCCGATTTCATGCTCCGGCACAACGGACAGCAGTCGCTATTGCAGGCGTTGCAACAGGACGTATTGCGTCGTGCCCGGCGACGGCATCCCGGTTTTGATCAATTGAACGTCGCCGAACAATGGCTGGCGCTGTCGCGCCTGACACGGCAACCCACCCGTGCCATCAGCCAGGCCTTGAGCCCGGTGCCGAACCGGCGGATGTCCAGCGCCGACTTCTGCCGCCAGGTCGCCCACCTGCAAACCTTGAGGAACACGCTATGACTGAACAGATCGAGCCCGGCAGCGCCAGCCACGCCGCCCAGCAACGCCAGCGTGCCAGTCAACTGGCGCAAGCGGTGCGTGGCGAATTGCAGAAAGCCGTGATCGGCCAGAACGCGGTGATCGACGACGTGCTCACTGCACTCATCGCCGGCGGCCACGTGTTGCTTGAAGGCGTTCCCGGACTTGGTAAAACCCTGTTGGTACGCGCATTGGCGCGGTGCTTCGGCGGCGAGTTCGCACGCATTCAGTTCACCCCGGACCTGATGCCCAGCGACGTCACCGGCCACGCGGTCTACGACCTTCAGACAGAGCAGTTCAAGCTGCGCAAAGGCCCGTTGTTCACCCATCTGTTGCTGGCCGACGAGATCAACCGCGCCCCGGCGAAAACTCAGGCCGCGCTGCTCGAAGCCATGCAGGAACGCCAGGTCACCCTTGAAGGCCGCGCACTGCCAATCGCTCAGCCGTTCATGGTGTTGGCCACGCAGAACCCGATCGAACAGGAAGGCACTTATCCATTGCCGGAAGCTGAACTAGACCGCTTCATGCTCAAGGTGCGCATGGACTACCCGGACGCGGATCAGGAATTGAACATGGTGCGACAGGTCAGCCGTTCGACCCGCGCCGACATGCTCGATGTGCAACCACTGCGCACCGTGCTGCAAGCCAAGGATGTGCAAGCCTTGCAGCGCATTGCCAGTGATTTGCCGCTGGACGATCAGGTGCTCGACTACGCCGTGCGTCTGGCGCGCAGCACGCGCACCTGGCCAGGCCTGATCCTCGGTGCCGGGCCGCGCGCCTCGATCGCACTGGTGCGTTGTGCCCGCGCAAGGGCGTTGTTGCGCGGCGGCGAGTTCGTGATCCCGGATGACATCAAGGGCTGCGCACTGGCCGTGCTGCGCCATCGCGTACGCATTGCCCCGGAGCTGGACATCGAAGGCCTGCAAGTCGATCAGGTGCTGCAGCAACTCCTCGACCAGATCCCGGCGCCGCGCCTGTGAAACCCGCACGCCTGCTGCTGATCTGGCTGGCCATGCTGCTGGTCATCGGCATGGTGCTGGGCACTTTGCGGGCACTGGAGGTCGACATCCCGGCCAGCGTGCTATCGATCAACTGGGGATTGCTGCTGGCATTGTTGGCGCTGGCAATGCTCGACGCGCTGCGCCTCAAGCGCCTGCCGGCACTGCGGATCAAACGGCAGATGCCCGGCAGCCTTGCGCTCGGGCGTTGGGGAGACGTGCAGCTTGAGGTTGAGCATGACTTTGCCGAACCCCTGAACATTCAGATCTTCGACCATGTCCCCGATGGGCTGAGCTTTGAAAACCTGCCACTCAGCGTCGCGTTGCGGCCCGGTCAAACCAGCCAGATCGGTTATCGCCTGCGGCCACTCAAACGCGGTCATTTCAGCGTCGATGTGTGCGAAGTCAACCTGCCAAGTCCGCTGGGTCTATGGTCAGGCAAACGCCTGTTGCAGGTTAGCGATAGCACCCGCGTTTACCCCGACTTTGCCCGGCTATACGGCGGTCAGTTGCTGGCGGTGGACAACTGGCTCAGCCAACTCGGCGTGCGCCAGAGACAACGTCGCGGCCAGGGTCTGGAGTTCCATCAACTGCGCGAATTCCGTGAAGGCGACAGCCTGCGCCAGATCGACTGGAAAGCCACGGCACGCCAGCGCACGCCGATTGCCCGTGAGTATCAGGACGAACGCGATCAGCAGATTATCTTCCTGCTCGACTGCGGCCGGCGCATGCGCAGCCAGGACGATGAACTGTCGCACTTCGATCACGCACTCAACGCCTGTCTGCTGCTCAGTTACATCGCCTTGCGCCAGGGTGATGCCGTTGGCTTGATGACTTTTGCCTGCGATCAACCTCGCTATCTCGCGCCGGTCAAAGGCACCGGCCAACTGAACGCGCTGCTCAACAGTGTCTACGACCTCGACAGCAGCCAGCGCCCCGCCGATTACCAGGCAGCCGCCAATCAGCTGTTGGCCCGGCAAAAGCGCCGGGCGCTGGTGGTGCTGGTCAGCAACCTGCGCGATGAGGACGATGAAGAACTGCTCGGCGCCGTCAAACGCTTGAGCACGCAACACCGAGTACTGGTGGCGAGTTTGCGTGAGGAAACACTCGATACGCTGCGTAATACGCCGGTGCAAACATTGCCTGAGGCACTGGCCTACTGCGGGGCGGTGAGCTATCTGAATGAACGGGCAGAACTCCATGAGCGGTTGAGTGCTCACGGAGTTCCGGTGGTGGATGTTCGGCCTGCGGAGTTGGGGGCCGAACTGGTGACGCGGTATCTCAGTTGGAAACGAAGTGCCGCGCTTTAAACTGTCGATCAGCTCACGACCGTGACATACACGGCACCACTGTCCGAGGTGCCATCTGGGTTGTCGAGCTTGACGGCGAGGGAAACGTTATCCGTTATAGCCATCGGTCTCCAATGGCTCTGATATCGCCCCTTGTGATCGGTAGTGGTTTCGAAGAATGGTGCTCCATTATTTGAGACCTGGATCTTTCTGTCAGGCATCGGCTCTCGAGACTCCTTACCCACGATCAATGCAGTCATGGTTACATAGGTCTGCAAGGGAACCGGATTGGGCGAAGCGACAACGGAGGCCACTGCCGCTGGACGTTCAATGACGGTCAACCACAGCGTTTTCACATCCCAGCCAGCCAAACCGCCCTTTACCGACGCCCACAAAGCAGCCTCACCCGATGACCCGAAGGTAAAACTACACGTTGCCTTGCCATCGGCATCCGTCAGTGTTGCCGGTATCGATGTGTTGTCGTGCTCCCACATCACCTCGACATCTGCCATAGGCTCCCCGGTATTTGCCGAAACAACCCATGCCTGTGCGGTCATTTGCTGGCCGGGATAGCCGCCGGGCTCATCAATGACCAACGCGCTGATCTGCCGAGGCTCGCTCAGAAAATACGCCATCGAAACCGAATCCGAATACAGCTCATCCCCCACCGTTGCCGTCAGTGCAAACGCCCCGGGTGTGGTCGGTACAAAGGCTATTTTCGCCACGCCGTAAAAATTGGTGGTCGACGTCACGACACCCAGATCAGGACTGCGCCACGTCACCGTCACCCCGACCATCGGCTTGCCGCTGACCACCGAGATGACGGTGATCTGTTCCGACACAACCTCCCTCCACAGCAGCGTCTTGTTGATCCGCTGGCGCTCGGCGATTTTCACCACCTGCGAGCCTTGACCTACCGAAAATGCGTTGACCGGTGACAGGCGCGCCAGCCGAGAGGACGAGAGGCCCAGGCCAAAGCTTCCATCCTTGAGATCGCCTACCCTGAATTGGTAGGTCAATCCTGCTTCGCTGAAATACCTGGGTTCGCCAAGCCTGGGTTCTTCAAAGCGTATGCCCAGTTCCGTTGGCCCGGTGTCCATCATGCCCAGCGTCAGATACTTGCCAAACAAGGCACTGCCCTGCGGGGCTTTCACGTCAAGCCTGTGTTCCCCATTGCGTCGCGGGAAGAACGTCTGTGTTCCCAATGACTGTTCCACTTGCCCATCAAAATTGAGTGTCACCTCTTCCCACGGATCACTCGCCAGCGCATTGACCGTCATCGAACGGGATTCTTCGAAGCCGTCATACGGACTGATCACCCGGGCCTCGACAGTTTTGCCCCCTCCCGTGGCGGGCACAAAGGGGAAGCCACTCCAACCGTCAGCAGCGGTTTTGTGCTCTTGGTTTTTTTCATCCACGGTCCAGTTCACCGGTACCTGATCCACGGCAAGGTCTGTGAAATGAGACACCAGCTGCACCCACATCCACGCGGGATCCTGCCCGACAACCGGATCCACCGCTGACTCGTGCGACGCCTCGATCCTGAATTTGTTGTGACCCATCTTCATCTGGTTGGCATCGACTCGACCCAAAGGCGTCTGGAAAAGGAGGGAAAAATCAGCCGGTGCCGGAGCGCTTGAACAATCGAGTGTCCAGGTTGCGCCACCATCCTCCAGCCACTGCTCAGTTATCAAAGCAGGCTCGATCGTGATACCCAGCTTGTCCGGTGTGTCGCCACTCACCCACAACGGAGCGATATTCAACCCCACCAAAGGACTCAACGCGTGAGGCCTCAGGGTGTAGCGGTGCCTGGCCCCTAGACATGGGTAGAGTTGCTGCCCCCTCGTCGTGGTCATCTGATCCAGTACCACGGACAATTCATCCTGAAAATCACGCTTCATCAGGCGCCCGAAAAATTCTCGATCTTCAAGCCCTGCACAAGTCAATCTCATCTCAAACATGCTGCTGATGCTGCCCGTAAGATCAGACTCCAGTGTCCAGCTCAGGCCGCCCTCGGCGGGCAAAGTCTTGGGTGTTCCGATGTCACTCGCCACCAGGCCGATACCCGGCTCGCTACCCCGCCACTCGAGCGTAATGTTTTGGCCAATCAATGAGCTGCCGGGTAACGCCTCGACTTGCAAGGTGTGTGTCTCCCCTCGGTAACACACGACTCCCTTGATATGGGGGATGGATAGGTTATCCACCTTGATCTCCACCTTGTCTTTCCAGGAACTGGTCGCAATCGCTTTCACATCGAATTTGCGCTCAATGCCCACCGCACCTTCGTAGGCCTTGACGCTGGCGGTGACGACCTGCTCGCCGACCTGTCTTGGCACGAAAGACAGACTCGCCCAGCCACCGGTGCCGGTGCGGGTCGAAAACGGGCCATCGAGGGTGTCCCAGTCGACCCGAGCGTCGATGACACCCTCGCCGTCGCCGCTTGCTGTGACATGCACCACTTGCAGGCGCAACACCACAATTTCCCTATCCGCCACCACCGGATACTTGTTGGCCTCGCGCACGTCGGCAATCCGCACGATGTTGCGCGCCAGCGACATGATTTTTTCGGGAGCCGGCAATTTGAGCATTGAGCAAACCAGTGACAGTTTGAACCGGCCGTCCAGCCGATCCTCGCAGGTCAGCGTCCAGCCCATGTCGGGTGTTTCAACAAGCACCGGGGACCCGACGGGCGGTTCGACAACCACACCGAGTTGCTCATGCCCATCGCCGCTCCAGCGCAACGCCATCGTGGTGTTCAGCAAAGGACTGTCGGCGGGCAGGCGTACCTGCAATTCATGAGTCGAGCCCCGGTTCGGGTACCCGGGGGTGTCCCAGTCTGTCGGTGCTCCGCCAATGATTTCCTTCAGGTCGCTCCACGGATCCGTGGCCAGGACCTTCACCTCAAACGGCATGCTGACTTCGCCTTCGGTGTAGTAAGGACTGGCAACCGTTGCGGTGACAACAACATCACCCGCCGCCTCCGGCTGGTAATAGAACTCGGCCCAGCCTTGCTCATTGGTAACCGAAGCGGCTTTGACGCCTTGCCCTGCAACCGACCAGTTCACCGTTTGGTCTGCAATCGCCTGGCTGGTGTAATACGACACCACACGCACACCCAGCCATACGCCCTGGTCTTCATACTCAAGCACCGGATAATGACTGGCTTGCTGCTCATCACGAAATGCCAGACGGTGATGTCCCAGTGAAATCGGGATAGTGAAAGGTTCGGCGGCGTACCGGTTGCGCAAGGTCAACGCAAACTCATAGCGCTCCTCATCCCCCACCCACGGGCAATCGAGCAGCCATTCGGATTCCAGCGATTGATCGACACCCCAATCAGGTGTCGCGATGATTGCTTCCCGAGGGTTGCCGACGCTGCTCAACGAAGCCTCGGTGTTTTCCCAGGCATTTCCCGGCTCAGGCAAGAACGTCAACCGATGTGGAGTGCCAAGGATCGTCGTTCCCAGGCACAGGTGTAACGCAGCGCCTGGCGCCAGAGTCTGATCATCGAGGCGCATCTCTTGCAGCCTCAATGGTTCCAGATGCAATTGGAGGTCAATGCGGGTGATACAGACAGACGAACGGGTATCTAAAGGGTTGGCCGCGACACCACTGACCTGAACACTCAGCTCCTCCCCACTATCAAACGCCAACTCATCCAGTGACGCTCTATAGGCAATCGGCAGGAACTCCAACGGCTGCCCTGCCGCCAGCCGGGCTTGATCCTGTTCAAGGTTGCGTGAATCCCCTTTCCTGAGCTCGATGCTCAATAGCACGTCGTCGCCCTTAAGGATGCGCAACCAGCCGGAATCGCCTGACCAAGACACTCCGGGCCGCAGTTCGCAGAGGAACGACAATTCGTACCGGGCATTGGCGTCGGGTTTTTTAGGGATCGCAAAGGCCTGTGTGGCCAAGCTTCCAACCCCGACATCCATAAAATTGGTGAGCCAGCCCTCATACATTTCCGCTGCCAAACCTACTTGGCCTTTTCGAGTCCACTCGTTCAGCCGGTCATTGAAATCGCCATTACGCACCAGACTTTCATTCGCTTGGATGACTGGATCATTCATGACTGCGTGCCCCTTTGAACGGTTTGTCCAGCCTGGCGTTTTCAGCCTCGGTGACCAGATCCATGACTTTTTGGATGAAGGTCTGCTCACCAGCCTTGGCGGTGTAGCGGATGCGCACAATGATGTCGGTCAACGAGGCGAGCATTGCTGCCTGCGGCTGTTTTTCCGGCCACGGGCACTTCAGTTGCCAACTGGAGATCGCACCGGTGTTCTCAAACGGATTAAGCATCCCCTCATCGGGCTTCATGGCGCTCAGGCCGTTGTCGGCAACCCCGAGCGACAACGCTATTTGCTGAGCGCTACGCAGATTGATCACCACATCCGATGGCGCGACCCCGATCGGATTGTGCAAGTACTGCACCGACTGCGTGGTCGATCGGGTTGCCGTCATACTGCTGATCTGGAGCAAGGTCGCGCGGACATCTTCGAAGGGTCCGGTCAGTACCGGCAGATCGACTTCCACCGAACTGATCTGCCGGCAGAAGTGGCCCGGATGATCACGATCAAACAGCAACTGGGTCAGCTTGAACTCCAGCACGCCAGTATCTTTCAATTGCTCCAAGGCATCCGCCCAGTCGGCAACCCCCACCTGGCGCTCAACTTCGTCACTGAACAAGTGCCGCAAGGAGATGGTTTTGACCAGTTCCAGCCGTCGCTCCTGACGTTGCAGGTGTTCACGTTCCAGACGCAGCAGATGCCCACGCAACTGCTCACCGGCGGTCAGACCATGGCGGTGGTCCAGCCAGACCTGGGGCAAGGGGATCTGCGCATCGTAATCGCCGGTTTCGGCAGCCAGTGAAGCCTGGGCGCTGAGGCACAGGCTGATCACCGCATCGTAGGCCTGATAATGCAGCGCCTTGAGCTGACCGAGCATCCAGCCGAACAACTCGGCGTTGCTGGCGCGTTTTTTCAGGTAGTTGTAAACCGTCAATGCCTGAGCGTTGCCCCTGAGGGTTTGCTCAAGGTTGGATCGGGCAGCGGTGACTGAATGGGTTTGCGCTACGATCTGCGCATCGATGGCCCGCACCTCCGCCAGTGCCTGGTCGCGTTGCAGGCCCCATTCGCCACGGCGGCGACGGTAACCTTCGGTAGTGGCCTGACTATCGGCGTCGATCTGCAATAGCGAAGAGGCAACCTCCAGGCCGAAAGCGACTGCATCGAATGCATTTTCGGGCTTGAAACCACCATTGGACATACCATAGATTTTTGGCAATGCCGCAATGACCCCGCCTGCGGTTTTGACGACTTTGGCCTGCAAGGTGAATGTTTTCGACTGTTTCAGGCTTGCCATGACCTGATACTCAATCGCCGAGACGTTGTCGTTGTAGCGCGCTGCGTAAGCATCGGCCCGTTCCTGCGCCACTGCCCGGCTATGCTGCAGCGCCGTCACGCTGGCCTCCAACTGAGCGATGGACTGTTCCTGCACCGTCTCGGCGTAGCTGCCCAACTCCACCAGATGGTTTTGCTGCAACTCTTCCTGCTCGGCGCGATCGCGTCTTTCAAGCAAATTCAGCACCTGACTGCCGTAATCCTGCAACGCCTGCACCGCGCGCAGCGCGACTTCGAACGTCACGCGCCAGCGGAACGCATTGACCACCAGCCGCCCGCCCATCGGTCTAGGCCCGGCCACGCCACCGGACGCCAGGTCACGCAACAATTGATTAGGATCAGTGGCGGGGCTGAACAGGGGGATATCCAGCGGTTTGCCATCAATGGTCTGGTTGTTGCGCAGGCCATACATCCGTCGATGGGGGGCTTCGAACAGGTCGAGCAACGACTGATTGATCGGAATTTCAAAAGGCCCGCACGCCAACAGGCCGAGCATGGGCGGGGTATCCGAGGCGAGCGGAAAATCCGCCAGGCTGAAATTCAGCGTCTGCTCAAAAGCTTCGAGCCTGGGCCGCGAAGCGCTCTGATTCAAGAGGCTTTCGACTGTATTGGTTTGCCAACGGGTTGCCGTGCTGGCGGAGGGCGCCTCGCCCATCAGAAACCCGGCCTGGACGTAGCACAACTTGGCCGCCACCAGACTGTCACGGGTCAGTTGCCGGTAATACCAGTCACCCCAGGCCATCAGGTTTTTCACATAATCGGTGAACACCAGAATCTGGAAGTGCGCGGGGGCGGCGTAGCCAATGGCATCCGGGTCTGTGGGGTCTTGCGTTTCGCAACCCGGCTCGCCTTGAACGGTGTCCAAAGGGCGGCAGCGCCAATACCTCGGTTTCGGATTGGCAGTGGGTGGATCTGTGACAGGATCGGCAGGTGCCTGAGGATCGAACAGGTAATGCAGCCAGTTTTGTGCTTCACGGAAGCGCTCTTCATCGCGCAAGCGCGTGGCCATCAAATGCGGCAGATGAAAAAACAGTTCCCAGAAAAACAGGCCGTTGGCCCCGTTGAACGCACCGTTGGGTTCATCAAACACCACACCGGTGGGCGGTGGCTCCGGCAAGAACTGGGTTTCCCAGTCCAGTACGGCATCCACGGAAATATTCGAGCGCTGCACCAGTTCCGGCCCAAACAATGAGTTGAGCCGGGTGAACTTCAATGCAAGTCCGGTCTGGTTGAAGGAAAGAAACTGCGCGGCATCAACGGTATTTTTGTGCAGGGTCGGCGGGGTGAAGTCCATGAGGTCGACAATCGTCAGGTCGAACAACACTTCTCCCCCCGCCCAATTGGGAAAACCTAATGAGAACGTGGTCGGGTTCGGCCATGATCCTTTGGCTCGACTGCTTATCCACGGCGCCGTGACCCAGCCGCCCGCCTCATCAACATCCTGGACTATCGGGCTTGGGTCCCCGCCTGCCTGGTTTATCCCCAACGTCATTTTTTGCAAGGCACTGTCACGTCCCGTGGGCCGGCAAAAACCCTGCACCATCAGTAGATCGCTTTCATCCACCCGCAGAGCCATGACCTGCACATCCAGATACGGCGTCATGACGCCCGGTACCTGCACCCGTGGAACAACCGTCACCTGACTGCTCAGCGGGTGCTGAACCGTTTCGTTGCTGACGAATCGGTGTTGCAGCGCCAAATCCAGCCAGCCCCCGCCGTCGCCGCTGATGGGGCGCATCAGTACGTCATATACGGCGTAAACCCTCAGATCATCAGGTTCAGACCCTGCCGGTACGAACTTGCCCGACATCAAAACACCCAGCTTGCCCTTGGGATCCAGATAGTCGGTGCGCACGCTCGCAATCAACCGCGTGTCCGGCAAAAGCGCACGGTCATACTCCGAACTGTGCAGGTTCAACGGTGCCGACCATTGGCCGTTCTGCGCCATGAACGCCAGATTGATTTCAAGTTTGTTCGGGGTGTATTCGCCCGCTTCTTTGCTGGCGACCTTGTCACGCCATTCGGCCCAGACCAGACACAACCGGCCATTCCACACCACCGGGCGAATATCCAGCACGCGGTTGCCGGACGGAATCTCCACGGCTTGCCACTCACTCCAGGCGGCCGGATTGACTGCAACGGTGGAGGCGCCTAGTTCAATTTCGGCCTTGCGCCAGAAATACTGGAACGGCTGCACACGTTGACGCCCGACAAAGTAATAATCGGCGCGGGCAGGCGTTGTGCCCTCCATGTAGCAACTGATCACGTCCAGATCGCAGGTCTTTTCGAAGTCCTGCAAATAGTCCTGCAGGGCAGCCTGAACGGAATCGTTGTTCAAACGCGCCTGGTTGAGGTTGTTTTCCAGGTTTTTGAACAGACTGGTCTTGCGCAGACGCACAAAGGGATTGATGAAGTTTTCCGGGTAGCACGAAATCATCTGCACCGCCGCCCAGTCTGGGTAGTTGTTGCAAAGCTCCCACTCCTCCAGATGCCGCTTGTCGAACCGCTGTGTTTCAAAGCCTGGCTCAAGCTTGCGATACACCGCATGAATGTACTGCTGCGCACAACTTGTTGCTTCGGCCACCCAGGAGCTCTGCACCTGATAGGTGTCCAGCGGATCCATGCGCAGCAGTTCGAACAAATCGGTCGGCGTTTTCACAAAAGGGTATTTCGCATTGCCAACCTGGCCGATGCAGTATTCGAGCAGCGCCGAACGGCGCTTTTCCAGCAGCCCGCCAATATTACTCAGTGCCATGATTCAGCTCCTTGGGGTAGAACCCGGGGACAAACGTTCGCCAAGCAACATCGCTTACCCCGGTGTCGAACCACTCGCAAAGGTGATGGAGTCGACGAATGTTCTTTCGGCATCTCCACCTTGAGTGCGAACCGAGAAGATGAAGGTGCCGCCCGTCGAACTGGAAACAAAGGCCCGTGTGAGCCCCTGCTGGTCGGTGAACCCCTGCGATGGCCGTATCGTCGCCAGTGCATTTTTTTCGGGGCCGACGCTCTCTGCAAACCATTCGACCAGCGAGTTTTTTCCACGGTTTGCGTACCTGTCCTCAAGCAGGGCATAGAGTTCGACTTCCTGGCCTTGCGGCACATCCCCCAAGGGGGTTGGCGACAGTTCCGCAAGCGGAAAAGACAGTGATTGGACTTCGAACCCGATCACCAAAGGAGGGGCGTACTCCGGGTCAAACAAGTCCAGCCAGAAGATTGGCGTTTCGGTGCCCATGACCTTGCCTGGGATGAACTCGGCCAACAGCGTTCCGTCTATCTGGGTCGCGCCTGTTTCCATGCGGCCCAAGGTGGTCTGCCAGTAAACGTTGACACCACTGAGCGCAGCCCCTTTGGCATCGCACAGGGTCACCTTATAGATGACGTGTTCGCCAGGCTTGTTGGCCACCACGTTGTTGTCACCCTGCACTTCGCACGTGGTCGTGACCAGCGCCTTGAGGTCGCCCGGCACATGCACCGTTGGCGCGCGCGTATGAGACTCGCCCAACAGGGCAAGTTCGGCAGCGATTTCATAAGCTTGTTTGTCGACGGTCTCGGGCAAGCTGCCGATCAGGAAGATCGTCAACGCATCCATTCCGGTTTCCGCGGACAGCACCCGAATCCGCATCAACAGATCAAGTTGACTGAGGTTTTTCAGCACCTTGAGGTCCGTGGGATCAATGCGACTGACGCACTCACGTACTTCCTGCACGCTCCAGCCAAAAAAGTCGGCCAGTTTGATGGCGGCAGCCTGTTGGGCAAGCTTCATCGCATCCCCCGTGACGGTGGGCAGTGCATTCACCTGGCGCAGGTAGTCCAAGAGCTTCTGCGCCGGCTGTTCGCTCAAGCCGAAGGCCCGGGTAAGCGTCGTCAGGTAATACAGCGTGCGCAGCGACAACTCATGCTTGTTGGTCTGAGCGAGCCAATCCCTGTAGCCGTAATCCAGATAATCGAGCAACAGCGCGGCACTCAGTCCCAGCGTCGTCACTACCTCGCTGCGGCGTCGTACCTCCGCCAA
The DNA here is from genome assembly GCF_059716105.1 of Pseudomonas sp. LBUM1652. NCBI lineage: Bacteria > Pseudomonadati > Pseudomonadota > Gammaproteobacteria > Pseudomonadales > Pseudomonadaceae > Pseudomonas > Pseudomonas sp. LBUM1652. The sequence goes on from NZ_CP166804.1 coordinate 4,932,543, forward strand.
CAGATCGAGCATCGGGTTGGCATTGCGGATGCGCGTTCGTTCGGGTTGCTCCGAACTCGCGTCTGTTAGCTCAAGCACTTGTTGCAGTAACTGATGAACCGTGGCATTTGCCCAGTTAAGGATCGGTATTGCCTGTTCCACACCCACGCCGGCATACACGGCCAGCGTCTCTTTCACCAGCGACGTCTGAGCATCCCGGACCTGCAATAGCACTCGGGTCATGATGTCGATGATGTTCTGGCGCAACAGTGGTTCGATCACGCCCAAGGCACTGTCGACCGCCCACTCGATTTTTGCGTGGACAAAGACCAGGTACTGCTCGGCAGTTCCGACATATGGCAATACCAGACCATAGGCATCGACAATCGGACTCAGGTTATTGGCATGTATTGCGAGGAATTCCAGCCAGTTGGCGGCCCCGGCAGGCGGCACACCCGCCATCAGAAAAGCGCTATTGGACAACAGTGCCGTCGGCAGCAAATTGCGCAACTGCTCGAAAAACTGCAGATCCTGCTCAGTCGGTTCCAGCGCCGGTTGCGCAGCGACGGCGTGTTGCAACACCCACAGCACCGGCAGATTGCTTTGCGCGCACCATTGAACGCAGCTTTGCATGGCTTCGATCAGTTCCAGCACATCCGGTGAACCAGCCGGCACGGTGTGGATATAAGGAACACCCGCCACGCCTTTGACCCACGAATCCCCACCCATCAACGACAGCATCAGCACACCTTCGACGGGAGTAATGTTCAACAGTCGGGGCAGTCTCACCAGGCGGTAAAAGGCGCTGATAATCGCCGGACTGCGCGTCAGTTTTTCCGTCAGGCCGTGCGCGTTGGCCACCGTCATTGCCAGGTAGTAATAAGTCTGCAGGTCGATCGCCAGACCGCTGCACAACTGGCTGATCGTCAAATCAACCTCGCCCGGCACCGGCGCCAGTGCAAACTCACCGCTGTCAAGTCTCAAGGGTTCGCGATAGCCCACCTGATTATTGAAAATCCGGTCGAACTGCGAGAGCGCGTCGCCACGGCCATAAACCGCCAGTTCGCCCATAAACACAGCAAAGTCGGCGGCTGTGCATTCGTAGCGCTCGCGCAAGGTCTGAAACAGGCCAAGTGCATGCACGACGCCGCTCGACATGTTCATTTGTTGCAAATCGATTTTCGGTCCACTGCCGCGCGGCACCGCCCTGATGGCTGCCACCAACACTGCATCCACCTCGTCAAAAGGCAATCCGACCCAATTGGCCAGACGCACCATCTGATTCATCCGGTCATAGCGGTTGAAGCCAGTTTCGTCGTCGGGATTTGCTGTCAGGCGAGGGAGTAACAATGACTCGTCGTCGATACGCACCGGCGGAAAGGTGTTGTTGTTGATGTAGACCGATCCTGAACGCTCGCTTTGCGGTATCTCGGGCGCCTCATCCGGGTAGGTCACATTGGCTGAACGTACCGGTGCAAAATCGCGAATCGACAGCAAGGCTTCGATCTGCGTACTGGTCAACTTTGTCCGCTGGCCTAAAAACGCAAACTGATTAAGGTTTTGATACTTATCGAGATTATCAGTACCGAAATTGTGCGCGTAGAAAGCCTCGGCCTCATCGAGCCCCGCACGCGGCTCTGTCAATATTTGCCGCTGATAAGGGCCTAGCCGCGACGCATGAGCAAAACCGGGACCGGTATTGGGGCCACGGGCACTGGCTTGCAGAAAATACGGGTACGCTAGATCAACCCTGTGCTCGAAATCGCCCACCGACAGGCCATGAGACTGGGCAATGCCATCAAGCGTGACCCAATGCTGGTAGTACGGCAGGCCATTGGGATAGCGGGCTTCGATCAACGCGTCTTCAATCGACGCACTGTTCTCGCTTTCCGTGTTCGCAACAATGAAAGCTTCCAGCACCGAGACAATGATGTCGACCGAAGATATCGACTGATAAACCGCATTGAAGTCGACAGACAACGGCAGCAAATCAGTACGGCGGTTATGCAGTCGAAATTCCGCCGGCGGATTGTCTACAGACTCGATACGGTCTCGAATCCAGCGCAACAGTTCAATCAGATAAGCCACTGGCGACAACAGTGACTCCAGTGCATTCGGCGGACACAGTGCGGCAAAACGTGTACCGATCAGATATTCATAACTGGGGCCGTCAACCATTGATAACAAACCGCTTGAACTACGTGTTGCAGTCGTCTTTTCGCCGGTCAGGGTTTGCTCGATAAACTGGCGACGCAAAAACGTGGCCATGCTGTTGGCCGAGCGCAGAAACCGCCGCGCGTCATCGGGGGTTACCCGCTGTTCCCTGACCAAGCCTTGAACGCCCTTCTCCACCAAAGGAAAAATCGATCCGCCCTCCTCAAGGTAGGTTTTCAGGTTTCCCAGCCCGATGTTTTGTACTTGTTGCTCCTCAGCAAACAACTGATCGAACAGTTGCAGGACTGGGCGGCGCGAATCGACCATGATCAGGTTCCTTGAGGCGACAACTGGCCCGAACAGCCTGCCGTTTCCGGCAGACTGCGTATTGAGTGAGTACGATTTGGCGCTTTGAAAAGATCAACGTCTACTGTCAGATCTGACAGGTCTGTCGACCGTTCGTCGGATGGTCTGGCTCAGGTCGGTTTTGAGTTTTTGATCTCAAAGCGCGCGCTCAACGCCCAGTCCGAAGCCTCTACCCCGGTAGGATCGTCGACAAGCGTTTGCCCGACGCGGCACCAGTTGCCTCCGGGTGGCAGTGGCACTTCGGATTCGCCGCGCCATGCGTCGCCGGACACAGCCAGTGGCGGCGACCATTTCACGTCCGGGTTGAACCAGCTCACCACATGCACGCTGCCCGCGCGCCCCTTGCCGGCGAGCGTCACCGGATCACTGAGCCAGCGCCCGGCTGCCGGCTCGTCGATGACGGGTCGATAAGTGCTCTGTTCGAGCGTTCGCTGCGCGGGATCCGACTCGAAGTTGTTGTACATTGCCGTCGCGTGCAAAACGTGAAAGCCGCTCCTCACACCCGAGGTCACCTTCACCGACCAGGTGCGATCCTCCAGCACGACGGTGCTTTGTGTGCCAAGGTTCAACTGCACAGTGACGGTATCGCCCGGCACACCGAAGCCGGACACCACGACCTGCTGGCCGACCTGGTCATTTTCAACTGGGGACTCTACAAACGGCGCCGCCGGCACGAGGTCAAATTGCAGCAGTGGCGTGTCTTCTGATTCCTGCAATTTGCCGGTTTCATCCATGAACGTTTGCCGCGCCCAGATGGTTTTATGTCCTACCGGCAACGTCACTTCAGCTTCCCAATGGCCCTCCCGGTTCACCGGAACATCCGTGAGCAGAGGCTCGGTGAGGCCTTCGAGAAAAATCTCGACATACCCATTCGCCATGCCGCGCCCCTCCAGCTTCGCCATGCGGGGCAGCTTGCCGTTTTGCGTCGGCTGGAGAAATTCCGGGGGCAGCAACACCACTTCAAAAGTGCGCGCGTCACTGCGAGCCGAAGGCCTGCCCAGCAGGGTCTGCTGCGCGTCGAAGGTATAGAGCCTGAACTCCAGAGCGCTGAGGTCAATCGACCAGTCACCGTCCTTATCCAGTACCTTGGGACTGCCGAGCGGGCGGTCGAAACGCACGTCACGCAACTGCATCGTGGCGCCCTCCATACCGTTTTTACCCTGGATCGTGACAACGCGACCGACTTTCGCCCCGTCCCCGGGCTGGGTAATCAGCGGTTGGAGCATGAGTATTTTGACAGTGAAGGTCTTTGACACCGGTGGCGAGGTTTGCTCGGCGGCGAATTGGGTGACGGTGACGGTATGTGACACATCCGGCGCAAATTCCTTGTCCCGCCGGAACTGCCAGGTACCACCACTGACAATCCCGTCATGCTCGACCTGGTCTTCGTCGCTGTACCGAATTTTGACCGCTGCACCTGGCCAGCAAGTACCGCTGAGCTTTGGGGAAAGACCATCTTCCACCGGGTCGTTCAGGCCGGGGGCCAAGGGCGGGATGGTCACATCCAGATAGACCCACTCTGTTTCCTGCCCGTCTCCCGCCTGTTTGATACGAACTCGTCGATTGTACGTTGGCCCCCAGATTTCCGAGGCCTTGCTCGACCATTTGCCACTGACCGTCAGCGGCACATGAGGCGCCACCGCCTCGTCCTTGTCGATTTTCCACAGCCACACGGTCGCACGAGCATTGCCCTTGCCGCTGAAGGTCGGTTGATATTCCGGGGTGAAGGCCAACTCACTCACATCAGGCAATCTATTTTCGACCGTAAACTCAAACGGTAACGACTCGATCCAGCCACTGGCACCGTCGCCGACCTTTTGTATGATGTGCGCAGTGTAAATGCCGTACGGCCAGCCTGTAGCCGTGGTTGTCCAATTGCCTCCGTTCGCCACAACGGGCGCTGGTGGCGTGACAGTCGAACCGGGAACGGTGATCACGACCGTTGCTCCAAGGTGTGCGCTACCCGAAAATTTTATTGATGTGTCGGTGAGCTCGACGGTGACACCGGTAAATTTTGCAGGCCGAACCTTGAATCCTCGCGGGAGACTGCGCCTGGAATGTTCCGCCAAGCCGCTGACAAACTGTTCTGCCACCAGACTCAGGGGGCCCGGCGGCATGTTGCTGACAGTCACGCGCCATGACTCCGTGCCCTCTGGAACCGGACCGGTGGCAATCGGATTGTGCTCACCCGTATCGCGCAGAATCTCGACAGTAGCCCCAGGCATGCCCTTTGAACCTTCAATCGTAAAGGTTGAGTCCACCAATGAACCCGAACCTGGGGAAGAAATGACGGGCGCATGAATGACATTAAGCACTACCACACTGGACCAAGCCGCCAGGTTTTCTAACATCCCCCTGACATGCATCTGAATCCTGCCTTCAGGCAGATCGTTTGACGTTATGGTCCATTTGCCATTGAGAACGGGAGCGCTGCCGTAGTGCTCAATTGCGCCGTTATATCGGTAAAGGTCGACGGTTGAACCGCTCAAACCATCGCCCCAAAACGTTGTTTTTTTACCCACAAGAAGTTCATTTGCAGGACCAAGAAGCAACGGGGCCAAAACCCGCACCGTTATGATGTCTGACGCCCGACTGTTGACGCTGTCAGACCAAAAAACAAACAAACTCAAGCTTGGCGATTGTCGTGGGGTCGCGACCATGATCGAAAAATTGCCGTTTCCATCGGCATTTCCCTCACCAATAACCTCATGAGTCGAGCTGTGTTCGCTCACCACCTTCGCATAGGGCGGACAACCGGTCCCCGTCAGCAGGAATGAATTCCCCACCAACTGATTGTTATGTTTCGAAGAGATGAGCGGCGCCGTAATGTTATAAACCGTCCACACCTTACTGCGCATATGAGACTCCGGCCTTGACTCCCATTGCAGTACCTGAAATTCACTTTTTCCTGGTTTCAGACCATTTATAAGCGGCAACGAAAAACTCCCGTCACCTCCCATTTGCTCTTCGTAACTCAAATAGTCCTCTTTTCCAGGCGTGACAATTCGCACATGGCGCCTGGCGTGCCCGCCCCCCGTGACCGTCACCAGGGCTCCAACTTTTCCACCGTCGAAAGGGGTCAGAATGTAGGGCGGAGAATCAAGGGTTTGCGCATCACCTGATGGACCCGTTGTACCCTCTTCTTCAAAGGTCGCCATGATCAGTTCCTTCTTGTTACTGGGGCGGGATGGCTTGCAGGAAACCTTTTAATACGCCTCCGCCCTTGCCTTTCGCACCTGTAAAATCTGACAGTACCGACGGACGGTAATTTTTCCCGCACTGCCGTTCAGTGACGTCCTACAGCCGCCAACATCCGGCTACGCCGGGTTGCGCCATTGCCTACACATCCCTCAGAATCCGCCGGCTTGTGCGCCTTGCTGATGCCCCGTAACTTGATCCGTGCCGCTGCCAATCAGTGGTCGGGTTTAGTCGCCCGGTAGGTATATGAAGGTGCATAAGCGTCATCAAGTCGGGTAATCCCTATCCCCGCACTCGATGGTGGCTGTGCGCAGGGCGCCCTCGGGCGCGCCGGTTTTTTCGTATTCCTCCCGGTCGACTAACCTGCGTCCAGCCGCCACCCCCCTCGTTTAGTCGCGAGACGGTGGCAGCTCCATTAAAAGGAAATACGATCATGTTCAAAGACACACCGAATCCCCCCGAAACCGACTCGGTTTCCCCCTACAAATCCGCCGAATCAAAAAAACTCCACGAGGCCGCCGAAAAAGCCCTCGACCACTACCTCAAACCGAAACCCGACCCGCGCAACTCCGTGGATCGCGGCATGCAGATGTTCAGGGTCGCCCCCGACCTCAACCCCGAAGCCGTGGCCATTCAGACGTACGAGACGTTTTCGTCGGTGAGCATTCTGCTGCTGGATCTGGCGGACAGCCTGGACGACAAGCCGCGGCATCTGGCGATGGCGATTTATCAATTGAGCGAAATGGGGTTGTTGCTGGCGGAGCAGGCGCTGGATAACGAGCGGGCGATTGCCGTTACCTGATCGTTAACCATGCGGCGCCTGAACTGACGCCATCGCGGGCAAGCCCGCTCCCACAGGTTCAGCGAGCGGACACAACATCAGTGAACGACGCAAACCCTTTGGGAGCTGGCTTGCCAGCGATTGCAATGGTGAAGGCGCCGCAGAACTCAGGCCGAAGCCGGCAACGGCTGAAAACTGAAGTATTGCCGTAGCGCCTCGACCAGTTGCCCGTATTCCACCGGCGGTCGTTGCAGGCTGAAGCCGGCGTCGTAGTGCAGCGGCGTCGCGTCTTCGTGGCACCAGAGGCAGCAGGCTGCCAGATCGATCACCTGCTGGCAGCCATCGCCGCAGGGGATCTTCAGACGCAAATGGAAATCCGCACCGATCATCATCGGCAACTGGCTGATGAGCATCAGCCCGTCTTCGGACACATTGCCGAGAAAGCCGATGGGTTTGTCGGTGACGCTGTTGAACACTCTGAGGAAGTACGGCAGTTGATGCCGTTCGATCCGGCGGTCGGTAAACATGCGCAGTTCGCCATGCAAGGCTCCATCACAGAGCCGCACCTTTGCTTCGGAACGCACCTGTATGGCAGGCACGCTCTCCCCGCTTCCGGTGTAATGGTCGCTACAACGCCATCACCTTAAAACTGCCAGTCGCAGGTGTTGCCCAAGTTTAGAGACTCGACTCTAACCCGGATCATTCGACTATAGCTCAGGCTGTACAACCGGCCAGAATTTGTATGACAACTGCCATCAAAAGCGCGTTGGCCGCACCACGGCCGCAGCACTGCGGGTCGGGTAATGGCCCAGGCTCTGCAAGGTTTCCAGGCGCGCGCGGGCGCGGTAGGCGTATTCGCTGTTGGGGTACGAGGCGATGATGAACTGGTAGGTCTGCGCGGCATCGACAAACAGCTTCTGCCGTTCAAGGCACTGGCCGCGCATCATCGACACTTCCGGCCACACATACGGGCGGGCACGGCTGGCGCGTTCGACCTTGGACAGTTCGAGCATCACCTGCTCGCAATTGCCGCGATCATAGGCGCTGTAGGCGTTGTTCAAATGATGGTTCATCGACCAACGGGTGCAGCCCGTGACGGCGAGGACGCTGAGGGCAAGGGCGGCAATGGGCAACAATCGCATGGGGGTTCTCCTGTCTTGTGCTCTGTATCGACCCCTGGTCGGAAATCTTCAGGCGCGTTTGTCCCAAAGTTACCGCGTTCAATAAAGAAAATAGAAAGTAGTGCAAACGAACAATGACTACACCCCTCGAGCATAGTAGCCTTCGCTTGCGCTTGAACTCAGGAGTCTTTGCATGTCCGTCCGTCGTACCAAAATCGTCGCTACCCTTGGCCCGGCCAGTAACTCGCCGGAAGTTCTCGAACAGCTGATTCTGGCTGGTCTGGACGTTGCCCGTCTGAACTTCTCCCACGGCACCCCCGACGAGCACAAGGCTCGCGCGAAACTGGTGCGTGACCTCGCTGCCAAGCACGGCCGCTTCGTCGCCCTGCTCGGTGACCTGCAAGGCCCGAAAATCCGTATCGCCAAATTCGCCAACAAAAAGATCGAGCTGAAAATCGGTGACCAGTTCACCTTCTCCACCAGCCATCCGTTGACCGAAGGCAACCAGCAAGTGGTCGGCATCGACTACCCGGATCTGGTGAAAGACTGCGGCGTGGGCGACGAGCTGCTGCTCGACGACGGTCGCGTAGTGATGCGCGTTGATACCGCCACTGCCACTGAACTGCATTGCACTGTGACCATCGGCGGCCCGCTGTCCGACCACAAAGGCATCAACCGTCGCGGTGGCGGCCTGACCGCGCCGGCCCTGACTGAAAAAGACAAGGCCGACATCAAGCTCGCCGCCGAAATGGAAGTCGACTACCTCGCGGTGTCCTTCCCGCGTGACGCCGCCGACATGGAATACGCCCGTCAACTGCGCGACGAGGCCGGCGGTACTGCCTGGCTGGTGGCGAAGATCGAACGCGCCGAAGCCGTGGCCGACGACGAAACCCTCGACGGCCTGATCAAGGCGTCCGACGCAGTGATGGTTGCCCGTGGTGACCTCGGTGTGGAAATCGGCGACGCCGAACTGGTGGGCATTCAGAAGAAAATCATTCTGCACGCACGCCGCCACAACAAGGCTGTGATCGTTGCGACCCAGATGATGGAGTCGATGATCCAGAACCCGATGCCGACCCGCGCCGAAGTATCCGACGTGGCCAACGCCGTGCTCGACTACACCGACGCCGTGATGCTCTCGGCCGAATCCGCCGCAGGCCTGTACCCGCTGGAAGCCGTGCAAGCGATGGCGCGCATCTGCGTCGGCGCTGAAAAGCATCCGACCGGTAAAACCTCCAGCCACCGCATCGGCAAAGTGTTCGAAAGCTGCGACCAGAGCATCGCGCTGGCAGCCATGTACACCGCCAACCACTTCCCGGGCGTCAAAGCGATCATCGCCCTGACTGAAAGTGGCTACACCCCGCTGATCATGTCGCGCATCCGTTCTTCGGTGCCGATCTACGCGTTCTCTCCGCACCGTGAAACTCAGGCCCGTGCGGCCATGTTCCGTGGCGTGTACACCGTGCCGTTCGACCCGGCATCGCTACCGCCGCACGAAGTGAGCCAGAAGGCGATCGACGAACTGGTCAAGCGCGGTGTTGTGGAAAAAGGCGACTGGGTCATCCTGACCAAGGGCGACAGCTACCACACCACCGGCGGCACCAACGGCATGAAGATCCTGCACGTGGGCGACCCGCAGGTCTGAGTGACCGGTTGCTGAAAAGCGAAAGCCCCGCCATGTGAATGGCGGGGCTTTTTGCATTCTGATCCAACAGGTGCGGCGCCTGTTCGGCCCTCATCGCTGGCAAGGCCGCGAAGATTCAGTGCCGTTTGATAAACCCGGTCAACGCCGCCAGCGCTTCGGGCGATCGCAGCCTTTGGGTGAACAACGCGCCCTCCGCTTCGATCACTTTGCGGATCAACTCGCGATCCGGCGCTTTCATCAGTTGCTTGCTGATGCGCACGGCTTCGGGCGGCAACTCATCGAAGCGCAGGGCCATTTCCCGCGCCTTGGCCAGTGCCGCTTCGCCGCTGCCCAACGCTTCGCTGGCAATGCCCCACTCGGCGGCTTGTTCACCGCTGAAGCCTTCACCGAGCAACAGCAACTCCGCTGCTTTGGCCTGGCCGAGCAAGCGCGGCAGGATCAGGCTGGAGCCGAACTCCGGGCACAAACCAAGGTTGACGAACGGCATGCGCAGGCGCGCATCACGGCTGACGTAGACCAGATCACAGTGCAGCAACAGCGTGGTGCCAATCCCCACCGCCGCCCCGGCCACGGCAGCGATCACCGGTTTGCGGAACTCGAGCAGGTTGAGCATGAAGTGGAACACCGGGCTGTCGAGATCGCTCGGCGGTTGCTGGATGAAGTCGGCGATGTCGTTGCCGGCGGTGAAGCACTCGGCGCTGCCGGTGATCAGCACGGCGTTGATTTCGGGATCGCTGTCAGCCTGTTTCAGCGCCTCGGCGAGACGACTGTACATCGCCCGGGTCAGGGCATTTTTCTTGTCAGGGCGGTTGAGGCGCAGGGTCAGTAAACCGCGTTCGCGTTCCAGCAGGATGGCTTCGGGCATGGCGTGTCTCGCGTCTGATGGATCAGCGCTCAACCACGGCTGAGGAAGACGTCGGCCAGCAGTTGATTGCGCGGCAGTCCAGCGAGGTACAGCCGCCGGGCAAAGGCGTCTACGCTGGTCGGTGAGCCGCAGACTAAGGCCAGGGTTTGCCGGGAAACAAGGCGCAGTTGCGCCAAAGCGGCGGGCGACTCGGCCGCCGTCCAGAGTTCGACGGTCAGGTTTTCCCGCTGCGCGGCCAGTGCCGCAAGGGGTTTGGCCAGATAGTGCTCGCTGGCGTCATGGGCTAGGTGAATGACGCGGATTGCGCCTTGGTGATCCTGGCGCAAGGCTTCACGCAGTACGCCGAACAGCGGGCCAAGGCCGGTGCTGGCGGCGAGTAATAACAGTGGCCGGTCGTGCCAGTCGGGGTCGTAATGCAATGCGCCGCCGCGCAGTTCGCCGAGGCGGATCGGGTCACCGATCTGCAAGCGCCGCGCCGCTTCGCTGAATTCGCCGGGCTGGCGGCAGTCGAGGTGAAACTCAAGAAAGCGGTCTTCTTCCGGCAGGCTGGCCAGCGAATACGGCCGCGCGATGTGATCGATCCACAGCACCAGATGTTGGCCGGCGCTGTAGCGCAAGGGCCGTTGCGGGGTCAGGCGCAGACGCAGGACGTTGTCACCGAGCCAGTCCAGCGCTTCGACGACGGCCGGGCGACCGTCCTTGATCGGGTCGAAGGTGTGCACCTGCAAATCTTCGATCACCTGACACTGGCAGGCCAGCCGCCAACCCTGCTCACGCTGTTCGGCGCTCAAGGCATCCGGGCGGTTATCTGCCGGCAGGCCTTGTACGCACTGCACCAGGCAGGCATGGCAACTGCCGGCGCGACAACTGTAGGGCACAGCCACGCCGTTCTGGTTGAGTGCATCGAGCAGATTGCTGCCCGCCGCCACCGACCAGTGCCGTTCACCGACGCGAAGTTCAGGCATCGACGTTCTCCCACGCGGCCGCACAGCGGTTGCGCCCGTCACGCTTGGCTCGATAGAGCGCCTGATCGGCGCGCTGCAAGGCGTCGTCCAGATCATCGTCCAGCGCCAATAAGGTCATGCCGGCCGAGAGGCTGAGATCTCGCACGTTCAGACCGATCAGTTCGACGTCGGTAAAGGCGATGCGCAGCCGTTCACAACAAGCCGTAAGGCGTTCGGCGTCGCAGTCGGGCAGCAACACCACGAATTCCTCACCACCATAACGCGCCAGCACGTCGCCGTCGCGCAGGCATGCTTGAGCAACGCCGGCAAAGGCTTGCAACACCTGATCGCCGGCGGCATGGCCGTGCAGGTCGTTGATGCGTTTGAAATGGTCGAGGTCGATCAGCGCCAGCCCGTGCAACACGTCGCTGTCCATCGCATTCAGTTCACGCGAGGCCAGGCGCAGAAAATGCCGGCGATTGAACAGGCCGGTCAGTTCGTCGGTGGCGACCAGGTCTTCAAGCTGGCGCATCATCCCGCGCAGGGTGTCCTGATGCGCCTGCAAGGCAAAGCGACGCTGGCGCATGCGTTGGCGCGAGACCTGGACGAAACGTGCGTAAATCACCAGCCACGCCAGCACCATCGCCAGGACGCACACTTGCAAGGCTGCGAGCGCCGGTTCCGGCAAGCGCATGTGATAGCCGTCCCACAGGGTAATTGCGCAGAAACTGAAGAACACCAGCAGCGCACAGCGAATAAACGCCCGCCGACTCAGATGAAACAGACCGAACAACAGGATCAGCACGTAGAACACCAGAAACGCGCTGCGTGCTTCATCCAGATGGGCGATCAGCCAGGTCTGCCAGCCGAGTCCGAGCAGCACTTGCGCTTCGGTCAGGCTGGGATCGGCAAAACGTAGGTTACGGCCGGACCAGAACAGGCCGAACAGGATGGCCTGAGTGATCACCACCAGCGCGCTGCCGATGGTCACTGAGCTCAAGGATTGGTCGTAATGCCCGGTGAAAAACGCCAGCCACAACAGCACCAAAGCCAATCCATAGGTGGCTGCAGCGAGGGCAAAGCGTTTGAGCAAAAGACGTTGAATGGCGTTATGGGTCAATCGTTGACTCACCGTGCGATTGGAGGCTGACCGAGTGTCCTACTCTACAGACCGGCTGCCACTTTAGTGGCGTAGTCGATAAATGACCACCGATTTTCGGGCTCGAAATTTGACGTCAAAAGTGTGGCCTCAAAAGCCCCTCACCCTAGCCCTCTCCCGGTGGGAGAGGGGACTGACCGCGTTTCACTCACAAGCTACATCCACCTGAAATACCGAGCCGAACTGAGGTTTTGACAACGACACAAATCGGCTCCCCTTCCCCCCAAGTTGTCTGAGCCCGACTCAGATTTTGAACAGCATGAGGATCGGCTCCCCCTCCCAAGGGAGAGGGCTGGGCTGAGCGGGTGATGTAGACGTGAAACCCGATGTCCGATATTCGCCCAACCATGCGACCAACGAATGACTACCTGCGCGTGTACGCCCCTTTGATGCGCGTTATACTGCCGCGCCTTTTTAGCGTCGCGCCAGCAGCCCCGGCGTGCCTTGAAAGGTGCTTGCGACCGACCGATACACCCAAGCCGCAGGCACCTTATTGAATGTTCCCGTCTTTTAGAGGAGCGCGACTCATGACCGTGATCAAGCAAGACGACCTGATTCAGAGCGTTGCCGACGCCCTACAGTTCATTTCCTATTACCACCCCGTGGATTTCATCCAGGCGATGCACGAAGCCTACCTGCGCGAAGAATCGCCAGCGGCCCGTGACTCGATGGCGCAGATCCTGATCAACTCGCGCATGTGCGCCACCGGCCACCGGCCGATCTGCCAGGACACCGGTATCGTTACCGTGTTTGTCCGCGTAGGTATGGACGTGCGTTGGGATGGCGCCACCATGGGCCTGGACGACATGATCAACGAAGGCGTGCGTCGCGCCTACAACCTGCCGGAAAACGTCCTGCGTGCTTCGATCCTCGCCGACCCGGCGGGCGCTCGTAAAAACACCAAGGACAACACTCCGGCGGTCATCCACTACTCCATCGTCCCGGGCAACACCGTGGAAGTGGACGTGGCGGCCAAGGGCGGCGGTTCCGAGAACAAGTCGAAAATGGCCATGCTCAACCCGTCCGACTCGATCGTTGACTGGGTGCTCAAGACCGTTCCGACCATGGGCGCCGGCTGGTGCCCACCGGGCATGCTGGGCATCGGCATCGGCGGCACCGCCGAGAAAGCCGCTGTCATGGCTAAAGAAGTGTTGATGGAATCCATCGACATTCACGAGCTGAAAGCCCGTGGCCCACAGAACCGCATTGAAGAGATGCGCCTGGAACTGTTCGAGAAGGTCAACCAGTTGGGCATCGGCGCCCAGGGCCTCGGTGGCCTGACCACCGTGCTCGACGTGAAGATCATGGATTACCCGACCCACGCCGCTTCGCTGCCGGTGTGCATGATCCCGAACTGCGCTGCCACCCGTCACGCGCACTTCGTGCTCGACGGTTCCGGCCCGGCCTCGCTGGAAGCGCCACCGCTGGACGCCTACCCGGAAATCGTCTGGGAAGCCGGCCCGTCGGCCCGTCGCGTCAACCTCGACACGCTGACCCCGGAAGACGTGCAGAGCTGGAAGCCGGGCGAAACCGTGCTGCTCAACGGCAAGATGCTCACCGGTCGCGACGCGGCGCACAAGCGCATGGTCGAGATGCTCAACAAAGGTGAAACCCTGCCGGTCGATCTGAAAGGTCGCTTCATCTATTACGTCGGCCCGGTTGATCCGGTCGGTGACGAAGTGGTTGGCCCGGCTGGCCCGACCACCGCCACGCGGATGGACAAGTTCACCCGTCAGATCCTTGAACAAACCGGCCTGCTGGGCATGATCGGCAAGTCCGAGCGCGGCCCGACCGCAATCGAAGCGATCAAGGACAACAAGGCTGTGTACCTGATGGCCGTTGGCGGCGCCGCTTATCTGGTGGCCCAGGCCATCAAGAAGTCCAAGGTGCTGGCATTCGCCGAACTGGGCATGGAAGCGATCTACGAGTTTGAGGTCAAGGACATGCCGGTCACCGTCGCGGTGGACAGCAACGGTGAGTCGGTACACATCACCGGTCCTGCGATCTGGCAAAAGAAGATCAGCGAAAGCCTGGCGGTCGAAGTGCAGTAAGCGCTTTAACGCTGTAAAAAAAGGCCGGCCCGTCATACGACGGGCCGGCCTTTTTGTTTATTCAATGATTTGGCGATAAAAACATCGCCCATGCATACAAATCGGTCTTGCGCACCTGTCAGGTCTGACAGGTTACCTCGCGCCTGATTGTTGCTAGCGTCTATCCACCCTCGCCCTCCGCGTGCGCAACGGACAAGACCATGGCCGATCAGGAACTGAACATCACCACACCTTCCATTGCCAAGAGTTCGTCGATTGCCACCATCGGTAAAAGTTGGGGGGCCGTCGGGCCGACCGGCGCAGCGTCGTTCGAGCTGCCGATGCCACTGTCCGCCGGGCGTGGCTGGGATCCGCAACTGTCGCTGACTTACAGCAGCCAGACCGGTAATGGCTCGTTCGGGATTGGCTGGGGACTTGCCCTCAGTCAGATCAGCCGGCGCACCAACAAGGGCGTACCGCGCTATACCGAACACGACGAGATCATCGGCCATGACGGCGAAGTGTGGATGCCGGAGCTGGAAGCCGACGGCACAATCAAGTCCCGCCATGAATCCACTTATGACAGCGAGAACATCGGCCTACACCGTGTGGTGCGCTACTGGCCACGGGTTGAGGGGGACTTTTCCCTGCGTGAATACTGGCAACGAGAGCCTGCTTCGAAGGAGGCCGCAACGCCTGGTTTCTGGCTGATACACGGTGCCGATGGTTCGTTGCACGTCTACGGCAAAACAGCCGCCTCACGCCGTGAAGACCCACAGGCTCAGGGCCGTGTCGGCGCCTGGCTGCTCTGCGAAAGCATGAACACGCGCGGCGAACACATCTGTTATCGGTACAAGGCCGATGATCAGGATCCCGACCCGATCCATGACTACAGCGCCCAGCGCTATCTGGAGCGGGTGTGCTACGGCAACTTCACGGCGAGCAAGAAATTGTATGCCTGGGAGGCGGAGGACGCGGCCCAACCGGATTGGCATTTTCAGCTGATCTTCGACTACGGCGAGCGCACTACGTCGCTGACTGAAGTCCCGGTTTACGACGGCGCCACACTGTTGCCATGGCCTCTGCGCCCGGATCCCTTTTCAACCTATGGCCAGGGCTTTGAAGTGGGCACCCGTCGGCTCTGTCGGCAAGTACTGATGTTTCATCACTTCCCCACAGCCTCGGGCGACAAACCTCTGCTGGTTCGGCGTCTGCTGCTGGAATATCACGACCTTCAAAGAATGACGCAGTGGGCGTTCAGTCAGATCAGCGCCGCCCACTATCAAGCCTTCGATGCCAGCGGTTACGTGGAAAACACGCCGCCGGTGGAGTTCGACTACTCAGCCTTCGAAATCAATAAAACCCCGACACGCCTGCTGGCAACAGACACGCAACCGGGCGTCGAAGACGGCGGGTTCTACCAGTGCGTTGACCTCTACGGCGAAGGTGTGCCGGGGTTTCTCTGCCGCTATGACCAAGGCTGGTACTACCGCGAACCGCTACGCGCAAAAGTAGGTGGTGATGAAATCAGCTATGGACCATGGACTGCGCTGGCCAGGATTCCGCTGGCTGATCGCAATCGGCCGGTAATGCAATGGCTGACCGATCTCACCGGTGACGGACGTCTCGACTGGATCACCGCACAACCGGGCGCCAGCGGGTTTCGCACGCTGAATGCGCAACGCAACTTCGCCGATTTCGTGCCGTTCAACGCGTTTCCGCTGGAGTTTTTCCACACGCTGGTGCAACTGGCGGATCTCAGCGGTGACGGCCTCAGCTCGATTGCCCTGATCGGCCCAAACTCGGTGCGCCTGTACGCCAACCAGCGAGAGCAAGGGTTCGCCCGGGCAGAAGAGGTGCCGCATTCACCACCCGATGACCGCTTGCCATTATTCAGCGACTCGCCCACTGAACTGGTGCTGCTCGGCAATCTGCTGGGCAGCGACATGCCCGAGCTGTGCCGCATTCGTCATGACGAAATCCGCTGCTGGCCGAACCTGGGCCACGGCCGGTTTGGTGAAGGTCGCAAGATCAGTGACCTGCCCTTCACATACGAGCAATTCGATTCATCGCGGGTACGCCTCGCCGACCTCGATGGCTGTGGGGCACCGGCGCTGATCTATCTGAAGTCCGATGTGTTCGAGATCTATCTGAACCGCGGCGGCAACGGGCTGGAACAGATCCCGGTGATCGTGCCCTGGCCGCAAGGTGTGCGTTATGACCGCCTGTGCCAGGTGAGCTTCGCCGACCTGCAAGGTTTGGGCTGTGCCAGCCTGATACTGACGGTGCCGCACCTCGCACCGCAGCACTGGCGCTACGATTTCGTCGCGGCCAAACCCTATTTGCTGACGGCCAGCAACAACAACATGGGTTGCAGCGCCAGTGTGGTCTATCGCAGTTCCGCCCAGGAATGGCTGGATGAAAAACAGCGGATGCTCAAGCTCAAGCGTCTGCCGGTTTCGCACTTGCCGTTCCCGGTGGCGGTGGTCAAAAAACAACTGCAACTGGATGAAGTCACCGGCAACTGCCTGACCCAGTCTTTCACTTGGTGCGAAGGGGTTTACGACGGCCAGGAACGCGAGTTCCGCGGTTTCGGACTGTTGCAGCAAACCGATAGTGAAAGCGCCACGGGCGATGATGACGTCGGCTTCAGCGAACCGGTTCGGGTCTGCACCTGGTTCCACACCGGGCAGTCAATGGATCGGGCGCGTGATAGCTATTTCAATGAGGATGCGCAAGCCGTCGCACTGGGCACCACACTGTTCAGCCGTTACCACGCCGGCGACGAAATCGATGAGCCCATCGCGCCGCATGACGCCGACAGTGAATACCAGATAGCCCGAGCGCTGGTCGGCTCGATCACCCGCATCGAAACCTATGCCGATGCGGATATGGATCAGCCGGGCATTGCCACGCCTTATGCGGTGCAAGAACTACGTTATCTGGTGCGCGAAGTCCGGCCCAAAGGGCCATATGCGGCAGCTGTGTTGCTGCCGCTGGTACTGGAAAAAATCAGCTACCAGTACGACCGGTTTATCGACGATCCGCTGTGCCGTCATGAGATTAATCTGCGCTGGAACGACTTCGGTCTGTCGACCCATGCGTTGGCCGTGAGCTACGCCCGCAGGCTTGTCGACTCGGATACCCCGCCGTTCAGCGATCCCGATGAACAACAGTGGTGGCGCGACGCTCATGACGAGGCGCAGCAATCCTTCTACATCAGCGAAACCCGCGCGCGATACATCAACCTCGACAGTAATCCCCAACAGTGGCGACTGGGCCTGCCGTGGCAACAGCGTGGCAACGCGCTGGTCTTGCCAAAAGGCCCACTGCCTGAGGGACTGTCCGCGAGTGAGGTGTGTTTCGAGCAACTGGCTTTGCATCAGGATTCGCCGCACTGGAACACTCAACGAGTCCTGACGACACAGTCGGTGCAGCGTTATGTGCAGGCGGACGGCTCGCCGCTGGACGACGGTGTCGCCGAGTTCGAAGCACTGGCCGGGCCACTGGAATTGGCGCAGTTGGACAAGACCGCACTGGACGCCTACAACGTGCTGCCGCCGCCGTTCGATATCCGTGTCGAACTGAAAAAAATCGGTTACACCGCCATGCCGTTGCTGTTTGAGGTAGAGCCGGACGATGCCGAAGAAAATCTATGGTCATCGACATTCGGCTACGCCGAGTACGCCGACCTCAAAGGGTTTCACCAGGTACACGGCTACCACGAAACCCCGAGCCATGGCGTAACCCGCGCCGAATACGACGACTATCGGCTGGCGATCACCCGCGTCGAGTTGCCGGATGGTTGCACCACCCAGGTCGAATACGACTACCACGCGCTGCAACCGCTGCGCATCATCGATGCCAACGAGAATGTCGAGGAGGCGATTTACGAACCCTCCGGCCAACCACTGGCCACCAGTTTCCACGGTACGGAAAACGGGATGCCTGCCGGTTTCAAACCGTTGAGCGAATACCGCCGACCCGAGGACCATCGCCCGGATACCGCGATTGACGATCCGCAAGAGGCGCTGCAAAAAGCCGCCAGCACCTTGCGCAAGGACTTGTTCAGCTGGATGGGGCAGATCCCGCCCGACAACCGCGCCAGTGGCGAATGGATCGCCAACGGTTACCTCCTGCCCAGCGGCCATATTCGTGCCAGCGCCCGCCGGCGACTCGCGCGAATCGGCAATCTGACGGCGACAGAACAGCACTTGCGCGAGGCGATCGCAACAACCCGACGCGAGCCGGTACACAGCGTCGTCCTCAGCGCCGACCGCTACCCCGATGACGCCGTGCCGGCACAGATCCACATCACCAAGGCCTGCGTCGACGGCTTTGGTCGAGCGCTGCAATCCCAGCAGTTGGTTGAACCCGGCCTGGCCTATGCGGTGGACACCGACGGCTCGCTGATCGTTGAAGACGGCAAGTTCGTTGAAGTACAAGCCAATCCACGGTGGCGCGTCAGCGAGCGTGTCGAATACAACAACAAAGGCTTGGCGGTGCGACAGTTCCGGCCGTTTTTTGCCAATGCCCACGGTTACATCAACGACCAGTCGCTGCACGATCTGGGGTACTTCGATCAGCTGTTCTATGACCCGTTGGGACGTGCGGTCAAATTGCTCAACGCCAAGGGCGACTTCTCCCGTGAGACCTATCATCCGTGGTACCACGCCAGCGAAGACTTCAACGACACCGCTGAACCGGTGCCGCCGAAGCGGACATCACGGCGTTGAACGCCTCCGTGCATTGGCGCACGCCCTCACTCACGGTGAGTGAGGGACGGGGTCTGGCAGTTCGTCAGATCGAATATTTGCGCAGCGTTGCCGGTGAACCCGTGACTGCGCTGATAACCCGTCAGCGTCACGACGTGAATGGACGCAGCGTGGCGCAATGGGATCCGCGCTTGTCCGAGCCGAACCTATCAACGGTTTACGGGTTGGCTGGCCAGGTGCTGAAAGTCGACAGTGTCGACGCCGGCTGGCGCCTGAATCTGCCGGGGCTGGCGGGTGAACCGCTGGAGCGCTGGGACGCGCGCGGCAACCATTGGCACACGACTTTCGACGCTCAGTTGCGGGTGGTGGCGCTCGAGGAAAACGGCGAAGCAGGCGTCGATCTTTTTACCTATGCCGATGCCACCGCCGACAAGCAATACAATCTGCGCGGGCAGTTGCTAAAGCAGCAAGATCGCTCCGGTACGCTGCGCACGGACAGCTTCGCCCTGGGCGGCCAGCCACTGGCAGACACCCGCACTTTTCACGATGGCGCAGCGTTCACCAGTCGCCGGTCTTTCAATGCCCTCGGCGCAACGCTGGAACAGATCGACGCCGGCGGGCATCGCCAGCAATCGTTCCACGGTCGCTCCGGGCAGCTTCAGCAGGTGAAGCTGCTGGTCAATGGCGAGCCAGACTGGCAAACGCCGTTGCTCGATGCGCAGTACAACGCCAGCGGACAGATCATCGAGCAACTGGCCGGTAACCATGTGCGCAGCTACTGGGCGTACGACCCCGCCGATGGCCGCTTGCGCACGCAGTCCAGCCGCCAAGACGCCGGGCCGGTGCTGCAAGACTTCGAATATTTTTACGACCGCGTCGGCAACCTTCTGCGTATTGAGGATCACGCCTTCAAGCCGGTTTACTTCGCCAACCAGGTGGTCGATGGTCACCGCGACTTCACCTACGACTCGCTGTACCGACTGACCAGCGCCAGCGGTTATGACGATGGCCCGCTCTCGGACATTCCGGGACTGCCGCCGCCGAGCGACCCGAACAACCGCCTCAACTACACCCAGACTTACCACTACGACTCCGGTGGCAACCTGATCGAGTTGAGCCACGTACGTGCTGGCGCCAACCAGACACGGGAGATGCGCATTGATCCGCAAAGCAATCGCGGGGTGCGCTGGAAACCGGGCGACCCCGATCCCGTGTTCGACACCTTGTTTGACCGCCACGGCAACTGGCTAGCCGTACAACCCGGCCAGCCCCTGCAATGGAACGCCCGCGACGAACTGCAAGGCGTGACCCTGATACACCGCGAAGGCGGTCGCGATGATGCCGAACATTACCGCTACAGCCAGGGCGCACGGGTGTTCAAACGGCATGAATTCTTTACCGATAGCGCCGAACACTTTCATCAGGTGCGCTACTTGCCGGGCCTGGAGATTCGCAACAAAGACAACGGCGAAGAACTGCACGTCATCAGCGTCGGCAACGCACGCTGCCTGCATTGGGCAAAAAATCCGCCGCGCGGCATCGACGACAATCAGCTGCGCTACAGCCTCGACGATCACCTGGGTTCCTGCGTCATGGAACTGGATCAGAGCGCACAGGTGATCAGCCACGAAGGCTATTACCCATTCGGCGCCACGGCGTGGATGGCCACAGCATCGGCCATTGAGGTGAGTTACAAATTCGTCCGCTATTCGGGCAAGGAAATGGATGTCAGCGGTTTGTATTACTACGGCGCACGCTTTTACGCGCCCTGGCTGCAGCGCTGGATCAGCGCCGACCCATCGCAGGCCGATGGCTTGAACCTTTATGGGTTTGTGGGGAACAACCCGATGCGATTTATCGATCCTGACGGAAATACCCGAGCGGAAGCCGTGATCATGTTGACGTCGCAGTTCTTGGAAGCCGTCAATGGGCACTCCCAGCAGACCATGGATCAATTCCATAACATCCTTCATCCCCCCCAGAGCTACTTCAAAACAATGGTGCTGAACACCGTTGTCGAAGGTATTAACTGGTTTGGCGCGACCTACAAGGCAGGCAATGCCGGTGCCGAAGCGTTCGACCTCGCAGTACCCGGCTTGCCTCAACCAACGCCTTATCTGACGGGTGGAGGGATAATCGGGGGCAACCTGGGCGGCGAAATCGGCGGCGGCATGATCGCTCCGGTGATGGAAGGTGTCGGACTGGGGCTCGGTCCGCTCATACCGCAAACCTCAAAAATGTCAGTGAGCGCAATTGACGAGCGATTGGGCATCGGTGATGCCGTCAACGAGATCAATTCGTGGACAGACATGAAAGAGCAACTGATTCACCCGGCGCTCAATTCCGTACTCAATCCTGAATTCGTCATGAACCGTGTCATGGCCTCATGGATATCGATCATCCCCCACTTCCTGAATCTGTTTTCGAGAGCCATTGAGGCTGAGGACATCAAGAATCGACTGGATCCGGTGAAGATCGAAAAAATCGAAAAAATGCTGAGCGACTGGAAAGCGGCGGTCGAGCAACGTTTCGCCTGGGCCGAAAATGCCTTTGATGCGCACGGTACAGACACCGTCAATCCAGCCAGATTACTGCCCAACGTCAACAACCTGACATCCAGAGAAACCCTTACCCCCATCACTCGCTCAGGCATGCGCGATTTGCACAGCGCCACACTGAGCAACATTGCACGCACCCAGGCCATGGTTGCCCAATACAAAGAAATGGGCACCACGGACAATCAGTTTTTGCTCAAGCAGGCGCGTGCGGCGAAGAAAAAGGCCGGCTGAAATGATCACGTGCGCAAGTATCCGGTCATGACTCAGACAGTCCACTGGCGCACGCCGACCCTGCGAGTGCATGACGCCAGAGATCTGCCGGTCAGCCAGGTCGCCTACTTACGCAAAGTCGCCGGCGCCGATGTCGAGTGCCAGATCACCCGCCAGCGCCACGATCCCATCGGTCATTTGATCGCCCAGTGGGACCCACGCTTGCCGGTTCCCTGCTTGACCACGGTTTACGGTTTGGGTGGCGCCGTGCTGAAGTCCGACAGCGTCGATGCCGGCTGGCGCCTGAGTTTGCCGGGCCTGGGCGGTGAGACACTGGAGCGCTGGGATGAACGTGACAACCACTGGCGCACGACCTTCGACAATCAGTTGCGCGTGGTGGCGGTTGAGGAAAACGACGAGGCCGACGTCGATGTGTTTACCTACGCCGATGGCTTGGCCGACCCCGGACACAATCTGCGTGGGCAGTTGCGGGAGTTGAAAGACCGTTCAGGCACCCTGCGTACAGACAGCTTCGCCCTGCCTGGCCAACCGCTGACAGAAACCCGCACCTTTCGTGATGCTGAAGCGTTCACCAGTCATCGAATGTTAAGCCCCCTCGGCGCGACGCTGGAACAGACCGATGCCGGTGGGCATCGGCAGCAATCGCGCTACGGCCTCGCCGGTCAGCTCAAGCATGTACGACTGCTAGTCAGTGGACAGTCCGACTGGCAGGCAGTTTTACTCGACGCACAATACAACGCTGCCGACCAGATCATCGAACAGCAGGCTGGCAATGGAGTGCGCAGCCATTGGACTTACGATCAGGCCGATGGCCGGCTGCGCACCCAGTCCAACCAGAAAGACGCCGGCCCGCTGCTGCAAAGTCTGGAATATTTCCACGACTCGGTCGGCAACATCATCCGCATTGAAGACCACGTTTTTCAACCGGCCTGGTTCGCCAATCAGCTCGTCGATGGCCACCGTGATTTCACCTATGACTCACTGTATCGACTGGCCAGCGCCACCGGTTACGACGACGGCCCGCTCTCGGACATTCCGGGCCTGCCTCAACCGACCGATCCGAACAACCGCCTCAACTACACCCAGACTTACACCTACGACGCTGGCGGCAATCTGGAAAAACTTGTCCACGTGCGCGATGGCGCCAGTCAAACTGTCCAGATGTGCATTGACTCGACCAGCAACCGCGGCGTGCGCTGGAAACCGGGCGATCCGCCACCGGAGTTCGAGAAACTGTTCGACCGTCACGGTAATCAGCAGGTGACGCAACCGGGACAGGCCATGCGATGGAGCGCCCGCGACGAACTGCAAAGCGTAACGCTGATTGCCCGAGAAGATGGTCGCGATGACGCCGAGTATTACCACTACAGCCAGGGCGTGCGGGTGTTCAAACGCCATGAAACCTTCACCGACAGCGCCGAACATTTCCATCAGGTGCGCTACCTGCCGGGGCTGGAAATTCGCGACAAGGACAACGGCGAAGAACTGCACGTGATCAGTGTTGGCGGTGCGCGCTGCCTGCACTGGGCAAAGAATCCGCCCCAGGACATCGAAAACGATCAACTGCGCTACAGCCTCGATGACCACTTGGGTTCCTGCATCATGGAGCTGGATCAAGACGCCCGGGTCATCAGCAGCGAAGGCTATTATCCGTTCGGCGCCACCGCGTGGATGGCCGCAAGATCAGTAATCGAGGTCGATTACCGGTTCATCCACTATTCGGGCAAGGAGTTGGATATCAGCGGTCTGTATTACTACGGCGCACGCTATTACGCGCCGTGGTTGCAGCGTTGGGTCAGCCCTGACCCGGCGGGAGATGCAGACGGGTTGAATCTGTATGGATTTGTCGGCAACAACCCGATGGTTTATGTCGACCAGAGAGGTACTTCCAGGATCCTTTTCGATCTGGCGAAAAGAGCTGTCGGCATCTTCGACAAAGCCAAAACCGCGACAGATCAGTTGCACAATCTGACTTCCGAATTCGACGGACTGATTCCCGAAGGCGCGGATATCGAAGAGCTGCGCAAGAACATGACGCTCGGCAAGTTTCTCAAGTCCAGGCACGGGATCAAATCCGCGTTTTATGGCGCGGGGAAAGGGGCCGCGATCGGCAGCGTTCTTGGCACGGCGGTGCCGGGGATTGGCAATGCCATTGGTACAGGCGTGGGTGCGATCGTCGGTGCGATCGTTTTCCCGTTGCTGCGTTATTACTTTTTCAAGAAAGGTTTGAAGCTTGCACAAACGCTGCACACCCAGGAGCTCAAGGACGGCGTGAGCGCGGCGGGCAATGCCGTTTCCAGCGCGATGGAGGCAGGAAGAGATCTGCTTCGAGGAGGGGCACAAGTGTTTAATGGTCTCAAGAACCTTCCCGACACCCTAAAGGAATACTCTCAGGACGCTCGAGATACCTTCAACGAAGGATTGAAGGCCCTTACGAACGAGCAGAAACTCAAATTCTATAGCCTGCTGGAAGACAATGTCTCGCCGTTCCAGGCGATGGAAAAGGCAAAGAGTGTCATTGAGAACGTGCCAGGCATTGTCAGCGAGGCCGTACAGGCCAACGACCGGTTGCAACAACTGGAGCGCTCGATCATTGAAGAACCGAGGCCAAGGCCCGTGCCCAAACCCCGGACGAAATTCATTCGTCGCGTGTCGGTCGGCGAAACATACGTGTGATCGCCATGGCCTGACCGAACAGCGCGCCGGGCCACGCTCGCCCATGCTATCGTGCCCGCCCGACTGCCATCCGTTTGCCCAGCATGCTGCCGACTTCCCGTACCTTGCGTCTGTCGTTGTATACCCTGCTGATCATCGCCGGCGCAGCTGTTGCCGCAACGCTCGCCATCCGCCACGCCGAACGTCAGGCGCTGGAAGAGGACGCCGCTCGCGCCAACCAGCAATTGGCGCTCTACGCCAATTCGTTGCACACCCTGATCGACCGCTACCGCGCCCTCCCCGCCGTGCTGGCACTGGACCCGCAGTTACGCTCGGCGCTGGCCGGCCCTGTCGATGCCGAGCAGCAACGGGCACTGAATCTGAAGCTGGAAAAGATCAACGGTGCGGCGCAATCCTCGACCCTTGAACTGCTCGATCACACCGGCCTTGCCGTGGCCGCCAGCAACTGGCGCCTGCCGAGCAGCTATGTCGGCCACAATTACGGTTTTCGTCCTTATTTCAGCCAGACCCGCACCCAGGGCACCGGACGTTTCTACGCGGTCGGTGTGACCAGCGGGATTCCCGGTTATTTCCTGTCCAGTGCGGTGCTCGGTGATAACGAGCAGTTCCTCGGGGCGATGGTGGTCAAGCTGGAATTCCCCGAACTGGAACGCGAATGGAGCCAGGGCAGCGACACGCTGCTGGTCAGCGACGCGCGCGGCATCATCTTTATCGCCAACCAGCCTGGCTGGCGCTATCGCGCGTTGCGGCCGTTGAGTGCCAGCGATCTGGCAGAG
Organism: Pseudomonas sp. LBUM1652; assembly: GCF_059716105.1. Taxonomy (NCBI): domain Bacteria; kingdom Pseudomonadati; phylum Pseudomonadota; class Gammaproteobacteria; order Pseudomonadales; family Pseudomonadaceae; genus Pseudomonas; species Pseudomonas sp. LBUM1652. The sequence continues at coordinate 4,957,741 of NZ_CP166804.1, forward strand.
ATCAAAACCACGCGCCAGTACGACAAGCAATCTCTGCAGCCACTGACCCACCTGTCACTGCGCCGCTTCGATGACAACAGCGATCTGCGCCGGGTCGAAGGCCCGCAAGGCACGGCGGACTATCTCTGGGAGTCGCTGCCATTGACGGCCGAAGGCTGGACGCTGCACCTGTTGCGCCGTCCGCAAGTGGCCTTCGAAGACTTGCGTAACGCCGGCCTCGCAGCCGCCGGGGTGTGGCTGGCGCTGGTGTTTCTGCTGCTGTTCCTCAATCAGCGCTGGCGGCTGTCGAAAATCCGCCAACGCAACCGCGAAGAACTGGAGCAACTGGTCGAGGAGCGCACCCGCGACCTGCGCACCGCCCAGGACGGTCTGGTGCAGTCGGCCAAGCTCGCCGCACTCGGCCAGATGTCCGCCGCGCTCGCCCACGAGATCAATCAACCGCTGACCGCCCAGCGCATGCAACTGGCGACCCTGCGCCTGCTGCTCGACCATGGCCGCGTCGATGATGCCTACAAGGCACTCAAACCGGTGGACGAAATGCTCACGCGCATGGCCGCCCTCACCGGTCACCTGAAAACCTTTGCGCGAAAGAGCCCCAGCGGTTTGCGCGAGCGTCTGGATCTGGCGACCGTGGTTGATCAATCCTTGCAACTGCTTGATGCGCGACTGCGTGACGAACAGGTCAGTCTGGTGCTGCACCTGACGCGTCCGGCGTGGGTACGCGGGGACGCGATCCGCCTGGAACAAGTGCTGATCAACCTGCTGCGCAATGCCCTTGATGCGATGCAGGGCAAACCGTGCAAACGTCTGGAAATCCGTCTGCAAGCCGATGAACAACTATGGCGGCTGAGCATCAGCGACAATGGCGGCGGCATCGCCGAAGAACATCTGGGTCAGGTGTTCGATCCGTTCTTCACCACTAAACCTGTGGGTGACGGGCTGGGCCTGGGGCTGGCGGTGTCGTTCGCCATCGTCCATGAATCCGGTGGACGCCTGAGTGTGGAAAATGGCGAGAACGGCGCGGTGTTCACCCTGACCTTGCCAATCGATCTGGAGGCACACATCTGATGCTCAATTCGGTGATGGTGGTCGATGACGAAAGCAGCATTCGCAATGCAGTCGAGCAATGGCTAAGCCTGTCGGGCTTCGAAGTGCAGCTGTTCAGCCGCGCCGAAGAATGCCTCGCCGCCCTGCCCGCACACTTTCCCGGGGTGATTGTCAGCGACGTGCGCATGCCCGGCCTCAGTGGTCTGGAGCTGCTGGCCGAAGTGCAGCGCCGCGACGCCGATCTGCCGGTGATCCTGCTCACCGGTCACGGCGATGTGCCGATGGCGGTCGAAGCGATGCGCGACGGCGCCTACGACTTTCTGGAAAAACCCTTCAGCCCGGAAACCCTGCTCGGCAGCCTGCGCCGGGCACTGGAAAAGCGCCGCCTGATTCTGGAAAACCGTGCCCTGCACGAGCAGGCCGACCACCGCGCCAGACTCGACGCGACGCTGCTGGGCGTGTCCCGTGGTTTGCAGACCTTGCGCCGGCAGGTGCTGGATCTGGCGACGTTACCGGTCAACGTGTTGATCCGTGGCGAAACCGGCAGCGGCAAGGAACTGGTTGCCCGTTGCCTGCATGATTTCGGCCCGCGTGCGGACAAGCCGTTCGTGGCCTTGAACTGCGCGGCGATCCCTGAGCAGCTGTTCGAAGCGGAACTGTTCGGCCATGAAAGCGGCGCGTTTACCGGTGCCTCTGGCAAGCGCATCGGCAAGCTGGAATATGCCGATGGCGGCACGCTGTTTCTCGATGAAATCGAAAGCATGCCGCTGGCCCAGCAGGTCAAACTGCTGCGGGTGTTGCAGGAGCAGAAGCTTGAACGCCTGGGTTCGAACCAGAGTATTCGGGTGGATTTGCGCATCGTCGCGGCGACCAAACCCGACCTGCTCGACGAAGCGCGGGCCGGACGTTTTCGTGAAGACCTGGCGTATCGCTTGAACGTTGCCGAGCTGCGTTTGCCGCCGCTGCGTGATCGTCGCGAAGACATTCCGTTACTGTTCGAAAACTTTGCCCAGAGCGCGGCTCAGCGTCTTGGCCGCACCTTCCCACCGTTGACGGGTGCGCAGTTGAGTCACCTGCTCAGCCATGACTGGCCGGGCAATGTGCGCGAACTGGCGAACGTCGCCGAACGCCAGGTGCTGGGGCTGGATGAACCGGCGCCGGGGATTGATCCGGGCCAGTCGCTGGCGGCGCAGCAAGAGGCGTTTGAAGCGCAATGCTTGCGTGCAGCGCTGACCCGGCACAAAGGCGATGTGAAAGCGGTGCTTGAAGAGCTGCAACTGCCGCGTCGCACCTTCAATGAAAAGATGCAGCGGCATGGGTTGAGTCGGGAGATGTTTGTTCCGGACAGCTGAGTTTTTCGTTGTCGCTGATGGCAGGCTCGCGAAGGGTCCGTTACAGCCAACCATTATCCATCTGCCTGAATGAGCAATTTTCCGCTCACCACAATCCAGCCATAAGCGGATTTCCGCTCACTCGATATCCCCGGCCCCTCTAAACCGGGCCTCCCCCCGTTGGCACAGCTCCTGCTATAGCCCTCGCAGGCTGCGTTTCGACGCGCTCCACAAAAACAATTATACGAAGGATCCTTCAATGGATAACTCCAACGCCCTGCCACTTGGGTCGGCTGCCGTGCCGGCCAAAGAAAGAACCACCGCCAGCCGGATCAAATCGATCTTCAGCGGTTCCGTCGGCAACATGGTCGAGTGGTACGACTGGTACGTGTATGCCGCCTTCTCGCTGTACTTCGCCAAAGCCTTCTTCCCCAAAGGCGACACCACCGCCCAACTGCTGAACACCGCCGCGATCTTCGCCGTGGGCTTTTTGATGCGCCCGATCGGCGGCTGGCTGATGGGGCTTTATGCCGATAAGGTCGGACGCAAGAAAGCGCTGATGGCCTCGGTTTACCTGATGTGCTTCGGCTCGTTGATCATCGCCCTGAGCCCAGGTTATGAAACCATCGGTGTCGGCGCGCCGATCCTCCTGGTGTTCGCTCGCTTGCTGCAAGGCCTGTCGGTCGGAGGCGAGTACGGCACCTCGGCGACTTACCTGTCCGAGATGGCGACCAAGGAACGTCGCGGCTTTTTCTCCAGCTTCCAGTACGTGACGCTGATCTCCGGCCAGCTCATCGCCCTCGGCGTACTGATCGTGCTGCAGAACTTCCTCACCACCGAAGAGCTGTATGCGTGGGGCTGGCGTATCCCGTTCGCCATCGGCGCACTATGCGCAGTCGTTGCGCTGTACCTGCGTCGCGGTATGGAAGAGACCGAATCGTTCACCAAAAAAGAGAAAGCCAAGGAAAGCGCCATGCGCACCTTGATGCGTCACCCCAAAGAACTGTTGACCGTGGTCGGCTTGACTATGGGCGGTACGCTGGCGTTCTACACCTACACCACCTACATGCAGAAATACCTGGTGAACACCGTCGGCATGAGCATCTCCGACTCGACCACCATTTCTGCGGCCACGCTGTTCCTGTTCATGTGCCTGCAACCGATCATCGGTGGCCTGTCCGATAAAATCGGCCGTCGTCCGATCCTGATCGCCTTCGGCGTGCTGGGGACGATCTTCACCGTACCGATCCTGATGACCCTGCACACCATCCAGACCTGGTGGGGTGCGTTTTTCCTGATCATGGCGGCGCTGATCATTGTCAGTGGCTACACCTCGATCAACGCAGTGGTGAAAGCCGAACTGTTCCCGACCGAAATCCGCGCCCTGGGCGTCGGCCTGCCGTACGCACTGACCGTGTCGATCTTCGGTGGCACCGCCGAATACATCGCGCTGTGGTTCAAGAGCATTGGCATGGAAACCGGTTACTACTGGTACGTGACCGCATGCATCGCAGTGTCGTTGCTGGTGTACATCACCATGAAAGACACCCAGAAACATTCGCGGATCGTGACTGACTGACAGTTACGCAAGATCAAAAGATCGCAGCCTTCGGCAGCTCCTACAGGAGGCTGTCGGGGCTGCGATTTTTGTTTTATGGCCGATTAATCACCGGTTAATGCTGCCTCTGCATCCTGTGCTCACCTGATCGATTACCTGCGCGACGTTCGCTCCTGATGATGGAAGCCAATTAATGCGTCGCCCTTAACATCTAGTTAATCGATAGTTTTTAGCATTAATTTGCGCTTTTTAATCAATTTAGTTGGCGTAGCATTAAACCCATGCAAGACACACCCGCCAACGAATCTGGAGTAACGAACATGAAAACCAAACTGATCCTCGCCCTGACCCTGTCCGTACTGGCTGCCAACACTTTTGCCGCCGATGGTTTTGATCGCACTGGCTCGGCCGTTGCTGCCGATGGTTATGACCGCACCGGTTCCGCCACTGTCGCCGCTGATGGCTACGACCGCACCGGCTCGGCCACTGTCGCTGAAGACGGCTTTGATCGCACCGGCTCCGCTACCTTCGCTGAAGATGGTTACGACCGCACCGGTTCCGCCACTTTCGCCGCTGACGGCTACGACCGCACCCAATCCGCTTCGATCAGCTGATTGCTGTTGTAAAGCGCACAGCCCGGCTTCGGCCGGGCTTAGTCATTTCTGGGGAATGGAAAAGGTCTGGAATGCACACGATCCCCTGTGGGAGCGAGCCTGCTCGCGAAGGCGGTAGCCCATTCAACATTGATGTCGACTGAAGAGCTGTCTTCGCGAGCAGGCTCGCTCCCACAATTGATCTTCAACGGCCGGACTTGCACTATTGCTCTCTGACCAATGCCCTTCCTGGATTCCAAGCCATGCCCGATGACATCCACTTCTACGAACCCGCCAACGGCCACGGCCTGCCCCACGATCCGTTCAACGCCATCGTCGGCCCCCGTCCTATCGGCTGGATCTCTTCACAGGATGCCAACGGCCAGTTGAACCTGGCGCCGTACAGTTTCTTCAACGCCTTCAACTACATTCCACCGATCATTGGTTTTTCCAGCGTCGGGCGCAAAGACAGCCTGAACAACATCGAACAGACTGGCGAATTCGTCTGGAACCTCGCCACCCGCCCGCTGGCCGAGCAGATGAATCAGAGCTGTGCGATGGTCGCGCCTGAGGTCAACGAGTTTGAATTGGCAGGACTGACGACGGTGGCGTCAAAGGTGATTTCAGTGCCACGGGTCGCCGAAAGCCCGGTGTCCTTCGAGTGCAAGGTCACCCAGATCATTCAGTTGCAGCGCGCCGATGGCGAGACGGTGCCGAGCTGGCTGATCCTCGGCGAAGTGGTCGCCGTGCATATCGCCAAGTGGCTGTTGAAGGATGGGATTTACGACACCGCCGCGGCAGAACCGATTCTGCGCGGCGGTGGGCCGGCGGACTATTTTCAGTTGGGGCCTGAAGCCCTGTTCAAAATGTGGCGACCGGGTGCCGTCAAATAACTGATTACCAGATCAGCTCGGCGTCTTCAGTGACGCCCTTGAGGCGGTCCAGCTCATTGATGGCGGCCTCATCGGCAGCGATGGCGCCGGGAAACACTTGGTCACCCAGCAGTTTGTGAAAGCGTGGCGCACCGCCATCGACCAGGGCCTTGACCGCGATTGCCGCGTGATAGCCCTTGTTGCCACCCAACTCGACGGGGACGACTGCGGAGACTGCTTCGAAGTGTTCGAACTCTTTACGTGCCATGTCATACATCCCGGCTCAGACAAATAAGCCGGATATTAAACCCTCAACCGGCGAGTTTGTGTACCGGTGCCGAACACTGGCCGAGAGCCTGCGCCGCAGAGACTTCTTTGAAAGTGTGGAAATCCAGACTGTTGACCACCAGCTCCTGCACCAGCTCGGCGAAGATTTCCATCGACGGACTATTGAAGTACGCGGTCATCATCTGTTGATTGCTCCAGAAACCGGAGACCAGCCACAACTCGGGATCACACTGCGAATGCTGCAAGGCAAAGCTCAGGCAACCGGGGGCGGCGCGAGACGGTTCGATCAGCGCGCTCAGGCGTACACCGAGTTCCGCCGAGCGCCCGGCACGCGCTCGGACGAAGGCCATATGACTGACGGGAATCTGCTTGGACATTGTTCAACCCTCCCAGGGAGTCGCGTGGCAGCCAGCGGACGGGCTGCGACAGGATCAAAGGTTAAGGGCCGCGCGCCAGACGCCGTTAGTCGATTCCTGCCGTCGCGTTGCACAATCCTGCGAGACTGCACGCAAGACCTGTAACAACCTGTAAATTGCGGTCACACGGCTGTCATACGAGGTTCAAGCAAGTTAGGCGGCCTGTGTCCTGCTATGCCTGGGCACATCAGCGACCCCGTGCAGAATCAGGCAAGCATTTCGCAGAATGCGTCTACCGCTCTCGATTGCACAAACATATGCTCTGCTCCATTCCACCTCCCTTGCCGAGGATGCCGTGCATGACGTCATTCGATCGTTTTCAAGCCGAACCCACCGCAGACATGGAAAAGCAGCGCGCGGAACTCGCGGCGATCATCCGCCGTAACACCACGGACGATGGTAGTTACGCCACCGCTGTCGGTTCGCTGTTCATGTCGCGCCACACCCGATCCCACGACTTCGCCCCGGTACTGGCGCAACCGGCGCTGTGCATCATGGCCCAGGGGCGTAAAGAGGTGCGGCTGGCGGATGAGTTCTTCAATTACGACCCACTGAATTACCTGGTGGTCTCGGTATCGATGCCGTTGAGCGGGCGCGTGGTCAATGTCTCGCCAGAGGACCCGATCCTCGCCGTGCGCCTGGATATCGACCCGGCGGAAATCACCGCGCTCATCGCCGACGCTGGTCCCCTGGGCGTGCCGACCCGGCCGACCGGACGCGGTTTGTACGTCGAAAAAATCGACAGCGCCATGCTCGACGCTGTGCTGCGCCTGGCGCGTTTGCTCGATGCGCCAAAAGACATCGCCATGCTCGCGCCGCTGATTCGCCGGGAGATCCTCTATCGCCTGCTGCGCAGTCCGCAGGGCCATCGTTTGTATGAAATCGCGATTGCCAACAGCCAGAGCCATCGCATCAGCCAAGCGATCAAATGGCTCAACGGCAACTTCGAACAACCGCTACGCATTGATGATCTGGCCAAAGAAGTGAACCTCAGCGTGTCGACATTGCATCACCGCTTCAAGGCGATGACGGCGATGAGTCCGCTGCAGTATCAGAAGCAACTGCGCCTGCAAGAGGCGCGGCGCTTGATGCTGGCAGAAGGGCTGGAGGCTTCGGCGGCGGGGTATCGGGTGGGGTATGAGAGTCCGTCGCAGTTCAGCCGTGAGTACAGCCGGTTGTTTGGTGCGCCGCCATTGCGGGATCTGGCGCGGTTGCGGCAGTCAGTCTGATCCAGACATTGCGCTGTATCGACCGACGCTTTCGCGAGCAGGCTCGCTCCCACATTGAATCTGTGATCGACACAAATCCCCTGTGGGAGCGAGCCTGCTCGCGAAGAGGCCGGTATAAACAGTAAAAAAACTGGATCAAGCCCGCAACACCCGACACGCCTCCACCGGCAACGTCACCGACACCGGATGCCCGATCCCCAACCCGATCCCCTGACACGGTGTACTCAACGCCGTAAACGTCACCCCCGAACACTCCACCGTGGTTTCGATGGTCGCGCCGATATCGCGCACAAACGTCACTTTGCCCAGCAACCGGTTGCCCGCCGTTGCCTGCGCTGGCGACAGTTGCAGGTCTTCCGGACGAATCAGCATTTTCAACTTCTGCCCGACCACGATGCTGCTGCAGATCGGCACTTGCAATGCGTCACCACCCGGCAAACTGACCATGCCGTCGCCCAGCGCGGTGGCCGGGAAAATGTTGCCCGAACCGATGAAGTCGGCAACGAATTCGTTGGCCGGATGCCGGTAGATTTCAATCGGCGTACCGACCTGCTGCACCTTGTGCTCGCCCAGCACCACGACGATGTCGGCCATGGTCATCGCTTCGCGCTGATCGTGGGTGACCATGATCGTGGTGATGTTCAGGCGTTGTTGCAGTTGGCGAATTTCCACCTGCATCGATTCGCGCAGCTTGGCGTCGAGCGCCGACAGCGGTTCGTCGAGCAAGAGGATTTTCGGGTGCGAGGCAATCGCCCGGGCAATCGCCACGCGTTGGCGTTGGCCGCCGGAGAGTTTGGCCACCGGACGGTCGATCATCGCCTGCAACTGGATCAGCTCAAGCAGTTCAACCACCCGTGCCTGCTGATCGGCCTTGCTGACGCCGCGCAGTTTCAGCGGGTAAGCGATGTTTTCGCCGACAGTCATGTGCGGGAACAGCGCCAGCGACTGGAACACCATGCCGAAGTTGCGCAGGTGCGCCGGGGTGTGGGCGATGTTTTCGCCGTCCAGGCGAATCTCGCCGCTGGTGAGGGTTTCCAGCCCGGCGATCATCCGCAGCAAAGTGGTTTTGCCGCAGCCCGAAGGGCCGAGAAAACACACCAGTTTGCCTTCCGGCAAATGCAGATTGACGTCTTTGACCGCGCAAGCCGAGCCGTAGAATTTCTCGACGTTTTCCAGAATCAGACCAGTCATGTTGCACCTCAAATCAAAAGGAAACGCCGCCCTCGCCCACCAGCTTCTCCAACGCCCAGATCAGGACGAAGTCGATCAGCACGATCAGCACGGCAAACGAGAACACGGTAGGGTCGAGCGATGACACGGTGCGGCTGTACATCCAGATCGGCACGGTCATGACGTCGATGGTGTAGAGGAAATAGGTCACGGTGAATTCGTTGAACGAAACGATGAACGCCAGCAGCATGCCCGCCAGAATCCCCGACTTCATCAACGGCACCACCACATCGACAATCGCCCGCAACGGTGAGGCGCCGAGCATCTGCGCCGCTTCTTCGACTTCGCTGCCGATGGAAAGCATCGCGGCGGTGCAGTTTTTCACCACGAACGGCAACGCCAAAATCACGTGGGCAATCACCAGACGCGAGGTGGTCATGTGGAACGGCAGGCTGTCGAACACCAACAGCAACGCCAGCCCCAACACCACCATCGGAAACACCAGCGGTAGCGACATCAGTTGCAGCGCCACGGCTTTGCCGCGGAATTCGCAACGGGTCAGTGCATAAGCGGCCGGCACCGCGATCAGCGTGGCGAAGATCATGGTCAGGCACGCCACCAGCAGGCTGGTGCCCATGGCCTGGCCGAGGCTCAGCACATCGCTGGCGTCCGGCGAGACAAAGGTGTGCCAGGCCGCTTTGTACCATTGCAGGCTGTAGCTGCTCGGCGGGAAGTCGAGGTTCGACGCACCGCTGAACGACATCACGATCATGGTCAGGATCGGCAACACCGCCAGCAGCAGAATGAACCCGGAAAGGATGCCGGCGAACTTGCCCGTGTCGCCGGGCAACAGCGACTGACGCTTCTTGAACAGGACACTCATTGCGAAGCCTCCAGCAAACGCCGACGACGGCCGGTGATGTATTCGGACAAGGTCATGATCGCCAGTGTGGTGATGATCAGCACCACCCCGGCGGCGGAGGCGGCAGGCCAGTTCATCAGCGGGGCGATCTGGTCATGCACCATCACCGCGAGCATCGGCACGCGCCGACCACCGAGCAGTAACGGCACGACAAAGCTGCTGGCGTTGTAGGCGAACACCAGTGTCGCGCCGGTGATGATGCCCGGCAGGCTCATCGGTAACACCACTTGGCGGAACACCTGGAAGCGGCTGGCACCGAGGGTGGCGGCGGCCTCTTCGTAGCTGCGGGCGACGCCGCGCATGGCGCTGGCAATCGGCAACACCGCGAGGGGAAACGCCGTCTGCACCAGGCCCATCAACACACCGTTCTGGTTGTACAGCAGCATGATCGGCCGTTTGATCAGACCCAGGCCCATCAGCGCCTGGTTCAACATGCCGCCGGGGCCGAGAATCACCAGCCAGCCGTAGCTTTGCAGCAACAGATTGACCAGCAATGGCAGCAGCACCGCCGCGAGAAAAATCCGCCGCAGAAAGGGCGAAGTCAGCCGCGACATGGTGTACGCCACCGGGATCGCCAACACCACGGCGATCACCGCGCTGATCAGCGCCAGCCGCAGGGTCAGCAGCAAGGATTTGAGGTAATAGGGTTCGAGCAATTGCGCGTAACTGGCCAGGCTGAAACCCGACCACTCCGCGCCTTTGGTGCCAACGCTCATGCGCAGCACCAGCAGGCTCGCGGCAATCAGCACACCAAGAAACAGCATCGACGGGGTGAGGAAAAACCACGCCCGGGCAGTCGGCGAAATACCGCGCGCCGGACGCACGTCGCCGGCGCCAACCGGTTGGGTCAGGGATTGATGTTCCATAGCAATGATCTCGTCAATGGAAAGCGAATATCCCAAGCTCCACCATTTCCCTGTGGGAGCGAGCTTCTGTGGTGAGGGGATTTATCCCCGACCGGCTGCGAAGCAGTCGCAAAACCACCGTATGCGGACATTTGATGCACCGTATTTGCTGATCTTGGGGCAGCTGAGCTACCCATCGGGGATAAATCCCCTCGCCACAGGGCCCGCTCCCACAGAGATTGCGGTGTTTGGGAGGACGGCGTCAGGAAGAAAAGATTTCCGTATAGCGACGAATCCATTGGTCATGCACGGTGGCCAGGAAGGCGTTGTCGTGCATGATCGCCTTCTCGGCAATCTGCTCCGGCGTCAGGATGTACGGGCTCTTGCGCGCTTCGGCAGAGATGATCGCCTTGGCGTTGACCGGGCCGTTGAAGATGTCTTCGGCCATCTTGCCCTGCACCAGCGGGTCGAGAGAGTGGTTGATAAAGGCGTAGGCCAGATCGGTATCACCCGGACGATTCTTCGGCATCACCGAGAGCATCAGGTCGGTGTAGAAACCTTCCTTCATGCCGAACGTGGCGCCCAGACCATAGTTCGGATCGCGGATCTGCTTGGGGAAAAACGCCGGGGCGTAGAGGCCGCCCATGTCCAGCGAACCGGTACGGAACAGCTCGGCAATCTGGTTGGGGTTCTCGCCCAGGGTGATCACGCGGTCCTTGAGTTCGGCGAGTTTCTTGAAGCCCGGCTCGATGTTGTGCTCGTCACCACCGGCCAGTTTGGCGGCGATGATGATCAGGTCCATCGCCTCGGTCCAGTTCGGTGGCGGGAGGAAAATGTTAGGCGCCAGATCGGCGTCCCACAACGCAGCGTAACTGTCCGGCGCTTCTTTCAACGTGCGGGTGCTATAGACCAGACTGTTGCACCACAACAGATAACCGATGCCGTGACCGTTGGCCCCGGTGCGGTATTTTTCCGGTACGTCGACCAGATTGGGAATGCGATTGAGGTCGGGTTTTTCCAGCAGCCCGGCGGCGGCCAGGCCTTCGGCGCCGACGCCGGCCAAGGTGATGATGTCGTATTGCGGACGGTCACCACCGGCCTTGAGTTTGGCGACCATTTCCGAGGTGCTGCCGGTGCGGTCGGCGATCACCTTGGCGCCGGTCTTGGCCTCGAAGGTCGCGGCAATATTGCGCAGTGCGGCGAGGCCGGTGTCATCCGACCAGGTCAGCAAACGCAGGGTCTTGCCGGCAAAACGCGTGTCGCTGGCGCTGGCCCGGATGAAGGGCATGCTCATGGCCGCTGCGGCCACGGACGCCACGCCGACGGTTTTAATGAATTGACGCCTGTTCAGATCGTGCTCGCCCATGAAGGACTCCCTTTGTTCTTTTAAGTATGAGGTTGGTCGCAACCGTTGCATCCGCGCGGCCGGTCCGGCTCAAAGCCCCGTTTTCAAAGGGCTTGAGCGCTGCCGACGGGTTCATCCTGAGGTCGTGCAAAACACCTGACTATCGATAAAAACTCATTGAAGCCATGACGCCGACGCATGCCTCGTTGCGAGGCATGCGCTCACCTTTTTCGGGCGTTCAGAGCGCCCGGATCACGTGTTTGATTTCCTGAAACGCCGCCAGCCCCCATGGGCCCAATTCGCGGCCGATGCTGCTCTGCTTGTAACCGCCCCACGCCGTTTGCGGGAAGATCACTTGCGGCGCGTTGAGCCACACCAGCCCCGCCTGCAGGGCGTTGGCGACCCGGTCAGCGGTCTCGGTGTTACGCGTTACCACACTGGCGACCAGACCGAACTGACTGTCGTTGGCCAGCGCGATTGCCTCGGCTTCACTGCTGAAACTGCGCACGCACAACACCGGGCCGAAAATCTCTTCACACCACAACGCACTGTCGAGGGGCACGTCGGTGAAGATCGTCGGCTGCAAAAAATATCCGCGCGGTAGATCGGCGGGACGATTGCCGCCGCAAATCAGCTTTGCCCCGGCACTCAACCCACGGTCGATGTGGCCCAGCACGCGCTGGTACTGCGCCTGATTGACCAAAGCGCCCATTTCCACGTCCGGATCAAACGGTTCGGCCACACGGATTTTTTCCGCACGGGCCTTCAGACGCAGGAGGAACTCATCCGCCAGTTCATCGGCGACCAATACGCGGCTGGTGGCTGAACACATCTGCCCGGCGTTGAAGAACCCGCCACCGCACGCCAGCTCCACCGCCAGATCGAGATCGGCATCTTCGAGCACCAACAGCGAGGATTTACCGCCCAGCTCCAGGCTCACGCCTTTCACGGTTTCGGCGGCCCGTTGCATCACCTGCACACCGACGGCGTTGCTGCCGGTGAAGGAAATCTTGGCGATACGCGGATCCGCCGACAGCGGCGCACCGACCGCCAGCCCGGTGCCGCAAACCACGTTGAACACGCCTTTGGGCAGGCCGGACTCGGCAATGATCGCCGCCAGTTCCAGCTCCGGCAGCGGCGTGACTTCCGACGGCTTGAGCACCACGCAGCAACCGGCAGCCAGGGCTGGCGCGAGCTTCCAGGCAGTGGTGACCATCGGGAAATTCCACGGCACGATCAGCCCGACCACGCCGCAGGGTTCGCGGCGCAGACGTGCGCTGAAATCATCGCTGGGCAGCGGCACATTGCTGTCCTGTTTGCCATCGAGTCCTTCGGCCAACTCGGCGTAATACTCGAACGTGGCGATCACATCGTCGACGTCGATGGCCGCTTCGAATTGCGGTTTGCCGTTGTTGCTCGACTGCAACTTCATCAGTTGGTCACGACCGTTGCGCACGCCATTGGCGATGTTGCGCAGGATCGCGCCACGCTCCGCGCCGCTGGTTTTCGACCAATCCTTGAACGCTTCGACGGCGGCGGTCACCGCGTGTTCGACCGCCAGCTCATCACCGCCATTGACCGTGGTCAGCAGCGCTTCAGTGGCCGGGTTGATCACCCGCAAATGCTCGCGGCCGGCGGACCATTGGCCGTTGATGTAGAGGCCGTCGAGTGTGGTAGGGAAACTGATCATTTGGCCACCGCCTGCATCCAGTGGTTCTGATCGATTTCAATCACGGTCGGGCCTTGGCGGTCGGTTGCGGCACGCAGCGCAGCGCGCAGTTGTTCTACCGAGCTGATCGCTTCAGCCGCGCAACCCAGGGCCTTGGCCACACCGATGAAGTCCGGTGTGTAGATGTCGACACCGACCGGTTCAATGGCGCGGTTGACCATGTACTTCTTGATCTCTTCGTAACCCTGGTTATTCCACAGCAGGACGATCACCGGCGTGCGCGCTTCGACGGCGCTGGCCAGTTCCGGCAGGGTGAATTGCAAACCACCGTCGCCGATCAGGCACACCACTGGCGGGCGCGCACCTTTGTCGGATTGGCCGCCGAGCCATGCACCGATGGCCGCCGGCAAGGCGTAGCCGAGGGTGCCGTAACCGGTGGATGAGTTGAACCAGCGGCGCGGGCGCTCCGGGTTGAAGGTGAGGTTGCCGGTGTACACCGGTTGCGTGGAATCGCCGACGAACACGGCGTCCGGCAATTCGTGCAGAACGGTTTCGAGGAGCCGGGTCTGGGCCAGCGTCGGTGCATCCCAAGTGGCGGCCAGCTCATCGCGCAGACGTGCAGCACGCACCTGCCCCCAATCGTTGCGCCGCTCGGCCAAGGACTTGTGCGACAACGCGCTGAGCAGCGCTTGTGCGGCGTTGCGCGAATCGGCGACCAGCGCCACATGCGGCGGATAGTTGCGCACGGTCTGATCGGCGTCGATGTCGATGCGCAGCAGCTTGCCGGGAATCTCGAAACCGCCGGCGAAAGTGACGTCGTAATCGGTCTCGGCCAGTTCGGTGCCGATCGCCAACACCACGTCGGCATCGGCGACCAGTGCGCGGGTCGCAACCAGACTCTGCGTCGAGCCGATCAACAGCGGATGGCTGGACGGCAACATGCCTTTGGCGTTGATGGTCAGCGCGACCGGGGCGTCGAGCAGTTCGGCCAGTTCAGTCAGCTCGGCGGCGGCATCGATAGCACCGCCACCGGCGAGGATCAGCGGACGCTGTGCGCCGGCGAGCAGCTCGGTCATGCGGCTCACAGCGGCTGGAGCGGCACCGGCGCGATCGATATTGACCGGGATGCTGGCGAGCAGCTCATCGGCGTTTTCCACCAGCACGTCCAGCGGAATTTCAATGTGCACCGGACGCGGACGACCGGCCTGGAACAGGGCGAAGGCGCGAGCCAACACAACCGGCAATTCCGCCGCCGACATCAAGGTATGGGAGAACGCCGCGACGCCAGCGACCAGCGCGCTCTGGTTCGGCAATTCGTGGAGCTTGCCGCGACCGCCGCCCAACTGACTGCGCGACTGCACACTGGAGATCACCAGCATCGGGATCGAGTCGGCGTAAGCCTGGCCCATCGCCGTGGTGATGTTGGTCATGCCCGGGCCGGTGATGATGAAGCACACGCCCGGCTTGCCACTGGTGCGCGCGTAGCCGTCGGCCATAAACCCGGCGCCCTGCTCATGCCGTGGCGTGACATGGTTGATGCTCGAACGGGCCAGCCCGCGATACAGCTCCACGGTATGCACCCCGGGAATGCCGAACACCTGCTCGACCCCGTAACCTTCGAGTAACTTGACCAGTACTTCGCCACACGTCGCCATGTCATTGCCCTTCTTGTTCGTTTGAGACGCCGGGCCTGCGCTGTGTTTATGATGCGCGGGCAAGCCCAGGGATGGCCTCATTGGAACGGGCGACACCTAGCCGCAACAATGGATAAAAAATCATACTAGCCATGTCCTCACGTCATACCTCGGATCGCCATGAAACGAATGCCACCCTTGCCCGCGCTGCATACCTTTCTGATTACCGCGCAGTGCTGCAACTTCACCCGGGCGGCCGAGCAGTTGCACATCACCCAGGGTGCGGTGAGCCGGCAGATCGCCGGGCTTGAGGATCATCTGGGTTATGAATTGTTTATCCGCCAGGCCCGTGGTCTGGAACTGACGGCCGAGGGTCGCGAATGGCTGCCGCGCGTGGAAAAGGTGTTCGGCTTGATCAGCGAAGCCACCGAGCAGATCGGTCTCAAGCGTGAAACCCTGCAAATCAAGGCCCCAAGCTGTGTGATGCGCTGGCTGGTGCCGCGCCTGTTGCAATGGCAGAAAGAGCGCCCGGATGTACCGGTCAAACTGACCACCACCCTGGCCCACGGCGTGGATTTTGCGCGCGAGCCATTCGATGCCGCCGTCATTTATGGCACGCCACCGGACAACTCATCGACCGCCCTGCATCTGTTCGATGAGCAACTGACACCGGTCTGTTCGCCCGCGCTATTGCAAGGCCCACCGGCGTTAGCCACACCGGCGGATCTGCAACACCATCTGCTGCTGCATCCAACCCGCGATACCCAGGACTGGACGGCGTGGCTGACCGCCGCCGAGCAGCAATTGAACAACGTCAACACGGGCCAGCATTTCGAGACGCTGGATCAGGCAATGTCGATGGCGTCGCACGGGACGGGGGTGGCGATCGGGGACTGGTCGCTGATCGGCGACGACCTGCGCGCCGAAAGACTGGTGATGCCGTTCGAGCTGAAGGTGAAGACGGGATTGGCGTATTACGTGGTGGTGCCGCAGGGCGGAGAACCCTCGCCGCTGCTGGAGGAGTTGATGATCTGGCTGGTGGAGCAGGCGCATTTGCGTTGAGGCCTTTCCCCTCACCCTAGCCCTCTCCCGAAGGAGAGGGGACCGATCGGGGGATGCTCAAGAAGTACGCCGACCTGAACGTGCTCTGCCGAATCCATAATCGGCTCGATCCCTCAGGTCGATGTATCCCGCAAGACACCTCGGTCGGCTCCGCTCTGCCGAATCCATAATCGACTCGATCTTTCAGTTCGATGTATCCCGCATGACACTTCGGTCGGCTCCGCTCTGACGAATCCATAATCAGCTCGATCTTTCAGGTCGATGTATCCCGCAAGACACCTCGGTCGGCTCCCTCTCCCTCCGGGAGAGGGCTGGGGTGAGGGGGGCTGTCAGTACCCGACCGTAAACCGCTGCCGCGAATGTTTCGGCGCTTCCACTTCGTCGATCAACGCAATCGCGTAATCGGCAAAAGTGATCCAGCTGCGCCCTTCTCCACTCACCAGCAAATGATCCTTGCCGACACGGAACGTACCGCTGCGCTCACCTTCGACAAACTCCGCCGACGGCGACAGAAAACTCCAGTCCAATTCCTTTTCCTGACGCAACGCTTCAAGAAACGCCGCACCGGCGCTGGCCTCGGTTTTGTACTCGGCCGGGAAACCTGCGCTGTCGATAACCCGAGTGTCGTCCGGCAACAACAGCGAACCGGCACCGCCGACCACCAACAGGCGTTTCACACCCGCCTGCTTCACTGGCCCGACAATTGCGCTGGCCGGCACCGTCGCGAAATGCGCGGCGGTGATCACCACATCATGCCCCGCCACCGCCGCTTGCAGTGCCACCGAATCCAGCACATCGACATTCTGGCTGACCACACCGGCACGGGCGCCGATCTTCGAGGTGTCCCGGGCGATGGCGGTAACGCTGTGGCCGCGACGCAGGGCTTCTTCAAGCAATTGGCTACCGGCACGACCGGTGGCACCGATGATTGCGATTTTGCTCATGACATTCTCCAGTTGGCTTGAGAGTGCTGCGTTTTCAGAATCGGGTTACCACTGCATTTCGCCTTTGGCGACTTTGGCGCTCAGCTCCAGCGAGCTTTCCTCGCCCAGCTTCGGGTAGCGTTTTTTCATTGCCGCGATCAGGGCGGCGGAATCCTTGGCCTTGGCGGTTTCTGCATCGAACGCTTTGATGTAATCGGCGGTGAATTTCACGCTGGCCAGCGAACGGCTGCTGTTACCCAGGTAATGACCCGGCACCACGGTGTTCGGCTTCAGGGTTTCGATCGAATGCAGGGTTTCCAGCCAGTCGGCGTGGGATTGTGCGGTCTGGGTGTCGGCCATCCAGACGTGGATGTTCTCAGCGACGACAACGCCACCAACCACGGCTTTGAGCGAAGGAATCCATACAAAGCTGCGATCCGGTTGTTTGCCCGCAAGACCGATCACCTGCAACTTCTGCCCTTCTAGCATCAGGCTGTCGCCCTTGAGCACGCCCGGCACGATGGTTTTCGCCGGTACGTCGGCGCCCATTTTCGGGCCCCAGAACGCCAGTTTGCCTTCGACGGTTTTGTTGATGTGATCAACGGTCGGCTGAGAAGCCAGCACCTTTGCATCGGGGAAGGCTTTGGTCAGGGTGTCGAGGCCGAAGTAGTAATCCGGGTCACCGTGGCTGATGTAAATGGTGGTCAGGTGCTTGCCGCTGGCGCGGATCTTTTGCACCACTTGCTCGGCCTGGGATTTACCGAATTGTGCATCGACCAGGATCGCGTCTTTTGCGCCGCTGACCAGCACCGAGGTCACCGGAAAAATGGCGTTGGTGCCCGGGTTGTAGACATCGAGGGTCAGGTTGGCAGCCGCTGCGTGGGCAGCAAAACCGAGGGAAGCGGTGGCGAGGAGTACGCGTTTGATTACAGTGAAACCGATCATCTGTTGCTCCGGTGTCCGAATGCCATGTCTGGCGATGGGACAGAGCTTAGTTGCCTGAGTCAGTACAAAAAATGCGATGCTTGGACATAGTTTGTTTCTGAAAGCGGGCAAATCATGGATCGTCTCCAAGCAATGCGGGTGTTTGTCACGGTGGTGGACCTGGGCAGTCAGTCGGCAGCGGCCGATCACCTGGACCTTTCACGCCCGGTGGTATCGCGTTATCTGGCCGAGCTGGAAGACTGGGTCGGCGCACGCCTGATGCACCGCACCACGCGCAAATTGAGCCTGACCGCCGCCGGCAGTGAAATCCTGCCGCGCTGCCGGCAGATGATTGAACTGTCGAGCGATATGCAGGCCGCCGTGAGCGAACCCCACGACGCCCCGCGCGGACTGCTGCGGATCAGCGTCAGCACCTCGTTCGGCCAGGCGCAACTGGCCGATGCGATGGCGGCGTACGTCAAGCGCTACCCCGGCGTCAGCATCGATATGCAGATGCTCGATCGCACGGTGAATCTGGTGGATGAGCGCATCGATCTGGCGATCCGCACCAGCAATGACCTCGATCCGAACCTGATCGCCCGGCGCCTGACCGTTTGCCGCTCGGTGGTCTGCGCGGCCCCGGATTATCTGCAAGCGCATCCGGCGCCACAGCGGGTTGAAGAGCTGAGTCGACACAACTGCCTCACTCACTCCTACTTCGGCAAAAGCCTGTGGCATTTCGAAGAGGACGGCGAGCCGGTGTCGGTGCCGGTTCAGGGCAATATCAGCGCCAACGAAGCAAGCACGCTGTTGCGAGCGACGTTGGCCGGTGCGGGGGTGGCGATGCTGCCGACCTATCAGGCCGGGGTGCACATTCACGCAGGTGAGTTGATTCGCTTGCTGCCCGACGCCGAACCCCGGCAGATGAACATCTACGCGGTCTATGCCTCGCGCAAGCACATGCCGGCAGCATTGCGCAGCATGCTGGATTTTCTGGTGCTCAGATTCCCGGAAAACCCGGCGTGGGATATCGACCTGTAAACCCGGTCATCAATGTTCTGAATGTCGCGTTAAATGTGCAACCGCTGGTGCTGGCAAGTCTTCATGGCTGACCTATGCTGAAAGCAGTACCCAAGGGTATTCGTTCAGAGGTCGAACACCATGAACATCAAAACAAGAAGATACTTCGCGATTTTCATCACCTGCGCTGCCACGCTGGCGTTGTACGGCACCGCGGCCTGGCGGGTCGAGCAACTGCGACAACTGCCCCGCGAATACGCGAGTTGTAACTTCGAGCGCTGTATTCCGCACAACGCCACGCTGAATGCGCTGCGCTGATTGAATCAGGCTGGAATAAAATCCCTGTGGGAGCGAGCAAGCTCGCCCCCACAGGGATTTGTGGTGGTTACAGAATTACTGCTCGGCCTTCAGCCTGTCACGAAACGCCTTGGGCGAAATCCCCACCCGACGCCTGAACAGGCGCGTGAAGTTGGTCGGATCGGAAAACCCCAACAATTCCGACATCTCGTAAATGGTCATGCTGGTATAGGTCAGCAGGCGCTTGGCTTCCAGTAACTGGCGTTCGTGCATGATCTGCAACGCCGGTTGCCCCGCCAGTTCACGGCACGTGCCGTTGAGGTGAGAGACCGAAATGCCCAGTCGATGGGCCAGGTCCTCGACCTTCACATGCTGGCGGTAAGTTTCCTCCACCAATTGAATAAACCCGGCGAGGTATTCGCGCTGGCGTTGCGGCCGCTGGCTGGCGTTATGGCGCACGATCGCCTGGCGGCTGACCCAGACCATGATCACGCTGACCAGCGAATGCATGAGCATTTCCCGCGCGGGTTGATGGCCGTTGTACTCGGCCTGCAACGCCGTAAACAAGCTATTCAGGTAATCGCCGTCATTGCCCGCCGGATAGCTATCGGCCTGGGCAAGCGCGTGAACCGCGTTGCCCAGCTGCGCCTGCAAGTGATTGATCAGCGGCGTGGCGAGCGTGACGACGAATCCTTCGATGTCCTCGGAAAAACGGAAGCCATGTACCGATAGCGGTGGCAGTACTTGAATGGCAGGCGTTTGAAGCTGAGTGCGCTGACCTTCGATCTCAAGCTCTGCCTGACCTTTGAAGACGAAGAGCAGCTGGCACAAATCGGCGTGGCGGTGGGGTTTGATTTCCCATTGATGTTCGCGACTGCGTGAGGAAATGGTTTCACAGTGCAGCAAGTCCGGGGTCGGCCAGTCCAGGCTTTCACCGTAGAGCTTGAACACCGGAATCGAAGGCAGCTCAGGCTTGTTCATCACTTCAATCCAGGCCTCTAGGGTTACGGGCGATAATCGCACCGATTGGCAGAATGTACAGGTATCGGCTCAGTTTTCACCTTCAATTGACAGACCCGCAAGGGAAAAATGCAAGCACTCGATCCATAAAAATCATTCACCGGCCTTGGCCGCGTGAAGCTTGCGAGCCATAAAAACAATGAAAACGCTGAAAACCCAAGTCGCCATCATCGGCGCCGGTCCATCCGGATTGCTCCTCGGTCAGTTGCTGCACAACGCCGGCATCGACACCCTCATCCTCGAACGCCAGGCACCCGATTATGTGCTCGGGCGCATCCGTGCCGGTGTGCTTGAACAAGGCATGGTAGAGCTGTTGCGTCAGGCCGGCGTGAGTCAGCGGATGGACGCTGAAGGTCTGGTTCACGGCGGTTTCGATCTGGCGCTGGATGGGCGTCAGGTACACATCGATCTGCACGCCTTGACCGGCGGCAAGACCGTAATGATCTACGGCCAGACCGAAGTCACCCGCGACCTGATGGCCGCTCGTCGGGAGGCCGGGGCAACGACGATTTATCAAGTGAGCAATGTCGTTCCTCACGGCATGAAAAGCGACGAAGCCTTCGTCACCTTCGAAAAGGACGGCGAAACCTGGCGCGTCGATTGCGATTACATCGCCGGTTGTGATGGTTTCCACGGTGTCGCCCGGCAGTCAATTCCTGCGGATTGCCTGAAGGTGTTCGAACGGGTTTACCCTTTCGGCTGGCTAGGCATTCTCGCCGACACCCCGCCAGTGCAAGACGAACTGGTCTACGCCCGCCACGAACGCGGGTTTGCCTTGTGCAGCATGCGGTCAGCGGTTCGCACCCGTTACTACCTGCAAGTGCCAGCGGATGAAAACGTCGACAACTGGAGCGATCAGCGCTTCTGGGATGAGCTGAAAAAGCGCCTGCCGTCGGAGCTGGCAGAGAAACTGGTCACTGGCCCGTCGATTGAAAAGAGCATCGCGCCGCTGCGCAGTTTCGTGGTGGAGCCGATGCAATACGGCCGGATGTTTCTGGTCGGCGACGCGGCGCACATCGTCCCGCCCACCGGCGCCAAGGGCTTGAACCTGGCCGCCAGCGATGTCAGCACATTGTTCAATATTCTGTTGAAGGTGTACCGCAACGGTCGCATCGATCTGCTGGAGAAATACTCCGAGATCTGCCTGCGTCGGGTCTGGAAGGCCGAGCGATTTTCCTGGTGGATGACGTCAATGCTGCATCGCTTCGACGATCACGATGACTTCAGCCAACGCATTTGCGCCTCGGAGCTGGACTATTTTGTCAGCTCGGAAGCGGGCCGAAAAACCATTGCAGAAAATTACGTCGGGCTTCCATACGAGGCTATCGAATAGCCTGCTATCGACTTACACTGGCGAGCATCCACCCCGCTCGCCAGCGGGTTCATCTCTGCCCGCAGGTCCTGCCCGTGTCCAATCTCAACCAGCCTGAAACGCCCAAACCGGCCATTCGCAGCGTGCTGGTCGCGCTGATGATGGCAATCTTCCTTGGCGCGCTGGACCAGACCATCGTCGCCGTGTCGATGCCGGCCATCTCCGCGCAATTCAAGGACGTCAGCCTGCTGGCCTGGGTGATTTCCGGGTACATGGTGGCGATGACCGTCGCGGTGCCAATCTACGGCAAGCTCGGCGATTTGTACGGGCGGCGCAAACTGATGCTGTTCGGCATGGGCCTTTTCACGCTGGCTTCGCTGTTTTGCGGCATGGCCCAAAGCATGGAACAACTGGTGCTCGCGCGGATTCTCCAAGGCATCGGTGCCGGCGGGATGATTTCGGTGAGCCAGGCGATCATCGGCGACATCGTGCCGCCGCGCGAACGCGGGCGCTATCAGGGGTATTTCAGCAGCATGTACGCGGTCGCGAGCGTCGCCGGCCCGGTGCTCGGCGGCTACATGACCGAGTACCTGTCGTGGCGCTGGGTGTTTCTGATCAACCTGCCGCTGGGCCTCGGCGCCTGGTGGGTGGCCAATCGCAACTTGCGCGGGCTACCGATTCCACAACGCAAGCCGATCATCGATTACCTCGGCACAGTGCTGATGATCATCGGCCTGACGGCCCTGCTGCTCGGTATCACTCAGGTCGGTCAGGGCCATTCATGGCGCAGCAGCGAAGTGCTTGGGCTGTTCGCTTGTGCGGTCGTGGTGTTGGCGATTTTTGTCTGGCATGAGCGGCGTGCGCGTGAGCCGTTGCTGCCGATGCACCTGTTCGCCAATCGCAACGCCCTGCTGTGCTGGTGCACGATTTTCTTCACCAGTTTCCAGGCGATTTCGCTGATCGTGCTGATGCCGCTGCGCTTTCAAACGGTCACCGGGGCCGGGGCCGACAGCGCCGCGTTGCACTTGCTGCCATTGGCCATGGGCCTGCCGATCGGCGCCTTCTTTGCCGGGCGTCGCACCTCGGTGACCGGGCGCTACAAACCGCAAATTCTGACCGGCGCGATCCTGATGCCGATCTCGATTCTCGGCATGGCGTTCAGTCCGCCGGAGGCCACAGTCATGAGTGGTCTGTTCATGTTGCTCAGCGGGATTGCCAGTGGCATGCAGTTCCCGACGTCACTGGTCGGCACGCAGAACTCGGTGGAGCAACGCGACATCGGTGTGGCCACCAGCACCACCAACCTGTTCCGCTCGCTGGGCGGCGCGGTGGGTGTGGCGTTGATGTCCGCGCTGTTGCTGGCATTTTTACAGGACTCAAACTTTGTCCATCTGACGAGCAGCTCGCTGATGAGCGAGGGGCACTCGGGCAACGTACTGCTCGATGGTCTGAACGCTGCACCGGGTGATGCGCAGAACGCCTTGCGCGCGGAGCTTTCGGTGACCTTCCGGCATTTGCTGTGGGTCAGTGCGGCGGTGTCGCTGCTGGGGCTGGCGGCGGCGATTGCGATGCCGAACCACTTGCTGCGTGGGCGCGAGCACGGCGCCAAATAGCGGCAACACCCCAAAACATGTGGGAGCGAGCCTGCTCGCTCCCACAAGGGAGGATGCGTTTCAAGGGCTGTAGTAACCCACCGCCACCAGAAAGTGCCCGACCTTCTTCAGATAGGCATGTTTGTCCTCGACCTTGCCGGTCACCGGGTTTTTCCAGCGATATTGGTAGTCGCCATAATCCTGCTTGGCGATCAGCGCCAGAATCGGCTCGCCCACCGGTTTGCCTTCCGGGTCCTTGATCTTGCTGAAGTCGGTATTGATCAGCCGCAGATTGGTGCCATGTGCGACATAGCGCTGGGTATCCAGATCGACCACGAACACGTACAGGTCATCCTGCAAATAGCCGCCCTTGAGCGAGTTGATCGCCATCAGCGTGCCCTTCTCGTCTTTGCCCAGATCCGTCGCTGCCTTGTTCAGCAATGCCATCGCTTGCTCGGCCGACGCCCGGGGCAAGTAATAACCGACCGCCAGAATCCGCTGACCGACGCGCTGATAGAACACATGCTTGCGCTCGACCTTGCCGTCAGCCCAGTTCTGCCAGCGGTACTCGGCTTGCTGGATGCCGTTGCCCTCAGGCACTTTCAAGGCGTCCTTGAAGGTTTTTTGCAGATCCGGGCCGAGCACATCGCTCACATCACGACCGATCAACGCTGACGATGGCCCGCCGCTGGCGAGCATCACGCCTTTGGTGTCGACCACGAACACGTAGCGATCCTTGTCGACAAACTCGCCCTGACGACTGAATGCGGCGAACGCCTTGTCGCCGTTGTCGTGGTAATAGGCCAGGGCCTTTTCCAGCAAGGCGATGGCGGCCTGGCTGTCATCCTTGGCGGTGGTTGCGGCGCTGGCCTGGCCGAACCCCGCCAGTAACATCACGCCGAGCCAGGCCACTTTATGCAAAAACCCCATAGCGCATCCCTCGTTCTTGTTGGTGTTTCAAGAGCGTAGACGGCTTGGGGGCATGTACGAGTATTCAGAATGATGCAGGTGATTACAGAGCCCCCCCTGTGACAAAGGAGATTCCTGTGGCGAGGGGATTTATCCCCGATGGGTTGCGAAGCAGCCCCAAAACCTGAGAACTCGATATCACTGGAAAAATGCCGGGGAGCGCTTCGCCCTCCATCGGGGATAAATCCCCTCGCCACAGGGTTCTCTGTCGACACAAAGAACCCTGCTTTTGGCTATGGGCGGGCGTTGATTTGCTGCTGCAAATTCTGGATCTGCGCCGACAGCGTATTGATGTTGCGGGTCATCTGCCCACGGAACGCATCGAACTCGGCCGTGTTGCCGCCACCCTGAGGGGCTGCCGGACGGTTGTCCTGCTCGCTTTTGAGGACGACGATTTCCTGTTCCAGACGATCAATCGCCGCGCTCGGATTGCCCTGTTTCTTCAGTGCCGCAATGTCGGCGCCAAGACTCTTGAACTGGGCATCGAAGGCCTTGAGCTGGGCGTCGACCTTGCTGGTATCGGCCGGGGTGCTTTTCACGCTCGCCAGTTCGGCGCTGAGGGCTTTGACCTGCGCCTGCAACTGGATATTGGCGTTCTGCTGTTCTGTGGTCTGCGCGGTCATCTGCGCCAGACGTTTGTCCAGGTCGCTTGCCTGACCGGCCACGCCCTGCTGCTGTTTGCTCTGATCCAGCAGTTTGCCTTCCAGCTGTTTGATCTGCAGCTTCAAGGCTTCGCTGTCGCTGCTGACGTTGCTCTGGCTGGCCACGACCTTGCCGGAAATATCCTGCAGCCGCCCGGCCGCTTCCTCACTGATACGCGCGAAACTTTCCTGGGTCGCCACCAGTTGCTGCTCCATCAGCGAAATCTGCTGAAAGCTCCACCAGGCCAGACCGATGAAGGCAAAAAACAAGGCACCGACCAGCGCCCACAACGGCCCGGTGCTGGCCGCCTTGACCTTGACCACCGGCGGCGTACGCGAGTGCACGGCGGTGCGGGCAGTGGTCGGAATGTCATCGTCGTCGAAGGTGTCGGCACGCAGGCTCGGTACATCATCGAAATCGTCGTGGGCATCATTACGCATGGACATTGAGGCAACCTTTGTGAAACGCGGTGATGGCAGATTGCGGCGAAGTATAAACCCCGCAGCCGCAGGGATTGACCCTCAACCTGCAGTGCGGTTCATTGCCGCCCGGCCGAATCGTTTCAACGAATGTCCTGGGCTTTCCACCAGCCGCAGAACTCGTCGAGGGCCGTCCACAGGCTGACTTTCGGATCGTAATCCAGATAATGCCGGGCGCGGCTGATGTCCAGGGTGAAATTTTTGTTCATTACCTGCATGCCCAAGCGCGACAGCGTCGGCTCCGGACGTCCCGGCCAGAGTTTGCACGCGCCTTCGTTGAGCGCCGCGACGCTGTAGGCCAGCCCGTAGGAACGGTACTTGGTGACCTGTGGGACTTCCATTTTGCGCATCACGTAATTGACCACATCCCACAGCGGCACCGGCGCGCCATTACTGATGTTGTACGCCTTGCCCAGCGCGGAGCCGGCGGCCAGCAAGCTGCTGAGCATGACTTCGTTGAGGTTGTGCACGCTGGTGAAATCGACCTTGTTCAAACCGTTGCCGATGATCGCCAGACGGCCCTTGCGCTGCATGTTCAACAGGCGCGGAAAAATGCTCATGTCGCCGGCACCGGTAACAAAACGCGGACGCAGCGCGATGGTTTCCAGACCGAATTCCTGCGCGCCGAAGACCTTTTGCTCGGCCAGATACTTGGTCGCGGCGTAGTGATGTTTGAAGCGCTTGGGCACTTGTTCTTCGGTCAGGTCGAAGTGGTCACGGCCATCGAAATAGATCGACGGCGATGACAGATGCACCAGCCGTCGAACCCGCTGCTTCAGGCAAGCCTCGACGACATTTTCAGTAACCTGCACGTTGCCTTGATGAAAGTCCTGATAACGCCCCCACAGCCCGACAGCGCCCGCACAATGCACCACGGCTTCGACGTCGGCGCAGAGTTCACGCACCAGATCCGGGTCAGTCAGATCGCCGGGGACAAATTCGGCGCCACGGCGCACCAGATGCTCGACGCTCTCGGCCCGGCGACCGTTGACCCGCACGTCAAGGCCCTGCTCAAGAGCGAAACGCGCAAAGCGCCCGCCAATGAAGCCGCTTGCGCCGGTGACCAGAATTTTCATGTAAAGCTCCGATGTCTTTCGTTTTGCCTGATTCGTGTGTCTTGACGCTGGCCGTCAGTTCAACGGCACCAACCATTGGGGTGAAGAACGCACCAATTGCTCGGTCAGCAAGCCCAGCAGCTGACCGCCATTGCGCCAATGATGCCAGTACAACGGCACGTCGATCGGTTTATCTGGCAACAGCTCGCGCAACACCCCGCGTTGCAATTGCTCGCGCACTTGCAGTTCCGGTACCAGGCCCCAGCCCAATCCGGCCTCAGTCAGGCGGATAAAACCCTCGGAAGACGGGCACAAATGGTGCTCGAAACCGCCATCAACGCCGAGGGATGCCAGGTAGCGATGCTGGAGGAAATCGTCCGGGCCAAACACCAGCGCCGGGGTTCGCGGCAGTTGTTCGGCGCGCACGCCATCGGGGAAATGCCGTTCGATAAACGCCGGGCTGGCGAGCGCGCGATAACGCATCGCCCCGAGCAACACGCTGCGCGCGCCAGCCACCGGTCGCTCGCTGGCGCAGACGCACGCCGCCACTTCACCGGCGCGCATGCGTTTGAGGCCGACGGTCTGGTCTTCCACCACCAGATCCAGCAACAAATGCTGGTCGGCGCAGAAATCCCCCACCGCCTCGGCCCACCAGGTCGCCAGGCTGTCGGCATTGATTGCGATGCGCAGACGTTCCGGTAGCCCCTCTTCGTCCAACGCGGGCACAAGCGTCTGTAAATCGCGCTCGAGCAGGCGCACTTGCTGCACATGGTTGAGCAGACGTCGGCCAATCTCGGTCGGCGATGGCGGCGTCGCGCGCACCAACACCGGCTGACCGACACGCGCCTCAAGCAGTTTGATCCGCTGCGAAATCGCCGATTGCGACAAACCCAGCACCTGCGCCGCGCGTTCGAATCCAGCCTGCTCGACCACGGCGGCCAGAGCGGAGAGTAATTTGTAGTCGAACATCAGTTTTCCTAATGAGCGATCAGCACTATTGGTTTTTCTTATACAACGTCAGACCGGAGAATAGCCAGCAAGCACTCTTTATCAAGGACAACGTCAATGGCTGGCGAAACATCACTCTCGACCTTGCTGCGCAGCATGAGCCCGCAGCTCAACGCCGGCGAATACGTGTTCTGCACCCTGCCCGACGGCCAGTTGCCGCGCGGCCTGGAGGTTGTCGGCAGCTTCCGTGAGCAAGAAGGCCTGACGGTGATCCTGCAACGCCGCGATGCCGAACAGGCCGGTTTCAACTTCGACTATGTGGCCGCGTGGATCACCCTGAACGTGCATTCGGCGCTGGAAGCCGTCGGCCTCACCGCCGCGTTTGCCACCGCACTGGGCAAGGCCGGGATTAGTTGCAACGTGATCGCCGGTTACTACCACGACCATTTGTTTGTCGGTCAGGCCGACGCCGAACGCGCCATGCAAGTGCTGCGCGATCTGGCAGCCAACGCGGAGTAAATTTTATGTGGCAAAGCTATGTGAACGGCTTGTTAGTGGCACTGGGGCTGATCATGGCGATCGGTACGCAGAACGCATTTGTGCTGGCGCAGAGTCTGCGCCGTGAGCATCACCTGCCCGTCGCCGCGCTGTGCGTCGCCTGCGATGCATTGCTGGTGGCCGCCGGGGTGTTTGGCCTGGCGACCGTGTTGGCGCAAAACCCGACATTGCTGGCGGTCGCGCGCTGGGGTGGTGCGGTGTTCCTGATCTGGTACGGCAGCCAGGCCCTGCGCCGGGCGTTTTCGAAGCAGAGCCTGAATCAGGGTGAAAACCAGACCGTACGCTCGTTGCGGGCGGTGATGCTCAGTGCCTTGGCGGTGACCTTGCTCAACCCGCACGTTTATCTCGATACCGTGCTGTTGATTGGTTCGCTGGGGGCTCAGCAGTCGGTGCCGGGGGCTTATGTGGTCGGCGCGGCAAGCGCTTCTTTGCTGTGGTTTTTCACTTTGGCGCTGGGTGCCGCGTGGCTCGCACCATGGCTGGCTCGCCCGAGTACGTGGCGGATTCTTGATCTTTTGGTGGCGCTGATGATGTTCACGGTGGCCGGGCAATTAATTATCGCCTCCTGATTTATTCCAAAAGGCTCTGGAACCTCTATCCCACACAGTTGTTGCGTGGTTAAGCCGCAACCCCGGTGCTATGATCCGAACCCTGCGCCGCAAAGAGTAAAAACTCGCCGGTGCATTTCTGGCCGCCCGTGATCGGCCTTGCGCTCACCGCAACAGACCTGATTAGGAGAATCATCATGGCTTTCGAATTGCCGCCGCTGCCTTACGCACACGATGCCCTGCAGCCGCACATTTCCAAGGAAACCCTGGAATTTCACCACGACAAGCACCACAACACCTATGTCGTGAACCTGAACAACCTGGTGCCAGGCACCGAGTTCGAAGGCAAAACCCTGGAAGAAATCGTCAAGACTTCCTCGGGCGGCATCTTCAACAACGCCGCTCAGGTCTGGAACCACACCTTCTACTGGAACTGCCTGGCACCAAACGCCGGCGGTCAACCAACCGGCGCGCTGGCTGAAGCCATCAACGCTGCGTTCGGTTCGTTCGACAAGTTCAAGGAAGAGTTCAGCAAAACCTCGATCGGTACCTTCGGTTCCGGCTGGGGCTGGCTGGTGAAAAAGGCTGACGGTTCCCTGGCTCTGGCCAGCACCATCGGCGCCGGCAACCCGCTGACCAGCGGCGACACCCCGCTGCTGACCTGCGACGTCTGGGAACACGCTTACTACATCGACTACCGCAACGTTCGTCCTAAGTATGTCGAAGCGTTCTGGAACCTGGTCAACTGGAAGTTCGTTGCTGAGCAGTTCGAAGGCAAAGCCTTCACCGCTTAAGCTGCGCGCCAGACAAAAAACCCGGCTTTTGCCGGGTTTTTCATGCCTGTGATTTATGTCTACAGGGAGAGCATTTCTCTCACGAGGAAAGCTGGCTTTGACTGCTTGTCGCCGAGCCACAGCGGGCTAACATCAAACAGAGGAAAATTTCTTGCGTACCGCTCAAGTTGGGGGCCGAAACTACCGACATAGTACAAATAGGACTAATACTCCAGACAGCAGCATTTCGGCCAAGACCACAGGCGAATGACTTGAGGCCTGATTGTCCCTTTGACTGCAAACACGGGATTGCCAATACTCATGGCAAACTGACGCTACCCGCACGGAACAAGGAATAACCCTTTGAAGCTGGAACTCAAGAACAGCTTGTCGGTGAAGTTGCTCCGGGTCGTGCTCCTGTCAGCATTGATCGTCGGCGTGGTCTTGAGCTGCGCGCAGATCGTTTTCGACGCCTATAAAACCCGTCAGGCCGTGGCGGGCGACGCCGAGCGCATCCTCGACATGTTCCGTGATCCCTCCACTCAGGCCGTCTATAGCCTGGATCGGGAGATGGGCATGCAGGTGATCGAAGGCCTGTTTCAGGACGATGCCGTGCGCCAGGCCTCCATTGGCCACCCCAACGAAGCGATGCTGGCGCAGAAGTCCCGTGAGTTGCAGCATTCCAACAGCCGCTGGCTGACCGACCTGATTCTTGGGCAAGAACGCACCTTCACCACCCAACTGGTGGGACGTGGACCGTACAGCGAGTACTACGGCGACTTGAGCATCACCCTCGACACCGCCACTTATGGCGAGGGTTTTATCGTCAGCTCGGTGATCATCTTCATTTCCGGTGTGTTGCGGGCGCTGGCCATGGGTCTGGTGCTGTATCTGGTTTATCACTGGCTGTTGACCAAACCGCTGTCGCGGATCATCGAGCATCTGACCGAAATCAATCCGGATCGCCCCAGCGAACACAAGATTCCGCAGCTCAAGGGCCACGAAAAAAACGAACTCGGCCTCTGGATCAACACCGCCAACCAGTTGCTCGAATCCATCGAACGCAATACCCACCTGCGCCACGAAGCGGAAAACAGCCTGCTGCGCATGGCCCAGTACGATTTCCTAACCGGCCTGCCGAACCGTCAGCAATTGCAGCAGCAACTGGACAAGATTCTGGTCGACGCCGGCAAGTTGCAGCGTCGGGTCGCAGTGTTGTGTGTAGGGCTGGATGATTTCAAAGGTATCAACGAGCAGTTCAGCTACCAGACCGGCGACCAATTATTGCTGGCCCTGGCTGATCGCCTGCGCGCCCACAGCGGCCGCCTAGGCGCCCTCGCCCGTTTGGGCGGCGACCAGTTCGCCCTGGTGCAGGCCGATATCGAACAGCCTTACGAAGCTGCCGAACTGGCGCAAAGCATTCTCGATGACCTGGAAGCGGCGTTTGCCCTCGATCATCAGGAGATCCGCCTGCGCGCGACCATCGGCATCACCCTGTTCCCGGAGGACGGCGACAGCACTGAGAAGCTGTTGCAGAAAGCCGAGCAGACCATGACCCTGGCCAAGACTCGCTCACGCAATCGCTATCAGTTCTACATCGCCAGCGTCGACAGCGAGATGCGCCGCCGTCGTGAGCTTGAAAAAGACCTGCGTGACGCACTGATTCGCGATCAGTTCTACCTCGTCTATCAACCGCAGATCAGCTACCGCGATCACCGCGTGGTTGGGGTCGAGGCGCTGATTCGCTGGCAGCATCCGGAGCACGGTCTGGTGCCGCCGGACTTATTCATTCCGCTGGCCGAGCAAAACGGCACGATCATTGCCATAGGCGAATGGGTGCTCGATCAGGCCTGCAAGCAGTTGCGCGAATGGCACGATCAGGGCTTCGCCGATCTGCGCATGGCGGTCAACCTGTCCACCGTGCAACTGCACCACGCCGAGTTGCCGCGGGTGGTCAACAACCTGTTGCAGATGTACCGCCTGCCACCGCGCAGCCTGGAACTGGAAGTCACCGAAACCGGCCTGATGGAAGACATCAGCACCGCCGCCCAGCACCTGCTGAGCCTGCGTCGCTCCGGGGCGTTGATCGCCATCGACGACTTTGGCACCGGGTATTCGTCACTGAGCTATCTGAAAAGTCTGCCGCTGGACAAGATCAAGATCGACAAGAGCTTCGTTCAGGATCTGCTGGATGACGACGATGACGCGACCATCGTTCGCGCGATCATTCAACTGGGCAAGAGTCTCGGCATGCAGGTGATTGCCGAGGGCGTGGAAACCGCCGAGCAAGAGTCCTACATCATCTCCGAAGGCTGCCACGAAGGTCAGGGTTACCACTACAGCAAGCCGCTGCCGGCGCGGGAGCTCAGTGCCTACCTCAAGCAGGCGCAGCGCAGTAACGCGGCGATTCTTTGATACAGCGCATAAGCGTTGGCTAAATAAGAAATATTTCCAAGCACAACCCTTTACACATAATGCGAAAGATTTGCATTATGTCGCAGTTTTGCGCCCCCAGCGCGAGTCCACTCAACTACCGAAGCAGGATGTTCGCCATGATTCGTATGCCTCTGGCTACCGCCAGTCTGCTGGCCATCGCTATTTCCCTCGCCGGTTGCGGCGAAGGCAAAGACAAGGCTGCCGCCCCGGCCACGCCGACTCCAGCCGCCACCGCCGCCGCTCCAGCAGCCGCGCCTGCCGCTGCCGGTAAAGTCGACGAAGCCGCTGCCAAGGCAGTGGTCGCGCACTACGCCGACATGGTCTTCGCCGTTTACAGCGATGCCGAATCCACCGCGAAAACCCTGCAAACCGCCGTTGACGCTTTCCTCGCCAAGCCGAACGCCGACACCCTGAAAGCCGCCAAGGCTGCCTGGGTTGCTGCTCGCGTTCCTTACCTGCAGAGCGAAGTGTTCCGCTTCGGCAACACCATCATCGATGACTGGGAAGGTCAGGTTAACGCCTGGCCACTGGACGAGGGTCTGATCGACTACGTCGACAAATCCTACGAGCACGCACTGGGTAACCCGGGCGCCACCGCCAATATCATCGCCAACACTGAAGTACAGGTCGGCGAAGACAAGGTCGATGTCAAAGACATCACCCCGGAAAAACTCGCCAGCCTGAACGAGCTGGGCGGTTCCGAGGCCAACGTTGCCACCGGCTACCACGCGATCGAATTCCTGCTCTGGGGCCAGGACTTGAACGGCACCGGCCCTGGCGCTGGCAACCGTCCTGCTTCGGACTACCTGGAAGGCGCCGGCGCCACTGGCGGCCACAACGATCGTCGTCGTGCCTACCTGAAGTCCGTGACCCAACTGCTGGTCAGCGACCTGGAAGAAATGGTCGGCAACTGGAAGCCGAACGTGGCTGACAACTACCGCGCCACCCTGGAAGCCGAGCCGGGCGAAACCGGTCTGCGCAAAATGCTCTTCGGCATGGGCAGTCTGTCCCTGGGCGAACTGGCGGGCGAGCGCATGAAGGTTTCCCTGGAAGCCAATTCCCCGGAAGACGAACAGGATTGCTTCAGCGACAACACCCACTACTCGCACTTCTACGATGCCAAAGGCATTCGTAACGTTTACCTGGGCGAGTACACCCGTGTTGACGGCACCAAGATGACCGGCGCCAGCCTGTCGTCGCTGGTGGCCAAGGCCGATCCGGCTGCCGACACCGCGCTGAAAGCTGATCTGGCCGCTACCGAAGCCAAGATCCAGGTCATGGTTGATCACGCCAAGAAAGGTGAGCACTACGACCAACTGATCGCGGCCGGCAACACCGCTGGCAACCAGGTCGTTCGCGACGCTATCGCATCGCTGGTCAAGCAGACCGGTTCGATCGAAGCCGCTGCCGGCAAACTGGGCATCAGCGACCTGAACCCGGACAACGCTGATCACGAGTTCTGATCAACCGCGTCTGACTGAAAAAGGCGACCTGCGGGTCGCCTTTTTCATGCCTGCCCTACACGGCCCATTGTAGGAGTGAGCCTGCTGGCGATAGCGGAGTGTCAGTTGAAGAATTAGTGTCTGATACACCGCTATCGCCAGCAGGCTCACTCCTACAGGGTTTTGCATTGGCTTGAAGGTTTACCTCACATCAAGCAAACGATAATTCCTCTTATTCAAACTCCCTCGCCCTGTTAGACTTTGCGCCTTTGTTTTCGCACGTCTTCAGGATGTCTGATGCCCTCGCTGCCTCTTCGCTTGTCCGCACTGTTTCTGGCCCTGGGCCTGAGTGCCTGCGATGACGCCCCGCGCTTTACCCAGGCCGAGCCGGGTGAAGCACGCTCGGGTGGTGCGGCGACCGTGCGCAAGACCGATCAGAACGCGTTCTCCCTGCCTTCGGCCAACCTGCCGCCGTCGCGCCGGGTGGATTTCAGCGTCGGCAACAGCTTCTTCCGCAGCCCTTGGGTGATCGCCCCGTCGACCACCACCGCGCGCGACGGCCTCGGCCCGCTGTTCAACACCAACGCCTGCCAGAACTGCCACATCAAGGACGGTCGCGGTCATCCGCCAGAAACCGGCGCGACCAACGCGGTATCGATGCTGGTACGCCTGTCGATTCCCGATTCGCCAGAGTTTGCCAAGCTGATCGAGCAGGTCGGTGTGGTGCCGGAGCCGGTCTACGGCGGCCAGTTCCAGGACATGGCGGTGCCCGGTGTCACTCCGGAAGGCAAAGTGCGAGTCGACTACACGCCGGTGCCTGTTCGTTTCAAGGACGGCACCGAAGTCGAGTTGCGTAAACCGGTGTTGCAGATCACCCAACTTGGCTACGGGCCGATGCACCCGGATACGCGTTTCTCCGCGCGGATCGCGCCGCCGATGATCGGCCTCGGCCTGCTCGAAGCGATCCCCGAAGACGCAATCCTCGCCAATGCCACCGCGCAGGCCAAAGAGAAAAACGGCATCAACGGTCGGCCAAACCGGGTTTGGGACGACGAGTTGCAGAAAACCGTGATCGGTCGCTTTGGCTGGAAAGCCGGACAGCCAAACCTCAATCAACAGAATGTTCACGCGTTTTCAGGTGATATGGGTCTCACGACCAGCCTGAGGCCCTTCGATGACTGCACCGACGCGCAAACCGCTTGCAAGCAGGCACCGAATGGCAATGGCCCGGACGGCGAGCCGGAAGTCAGCGACAACATTCTGCGCCTGGTGCTGTTCTACAGCCGCAACCTCGCTGTTCCTGCGCGCCGTGGCATCAACGATGAACAAGTGCTGGCCGGCAAAAACCTGTTTTTCCAGGCTGGGTGCCAGTCCTGCCACACTCCGAAATACACCACCGCCGCCAACGCGGCCGAACCTGAACTGGCCAATCAAGTGATTCGCCCGTACAGCGATCTGCTGCTGCATGACATGGGCGACGGTCTGGCCGACAACCGCACGGAATTCCAGGCCTCCGGTCGCGACTGGCGCACGCCGCCGTTGTGGGGGATCGGCCTGACGCAAGCGGTCAGTGGCCACACCCAGTTTTTGCATGACGGTCGCGCGCGCAATCTGCTCGAAGCGGTGCTCTGGCACGGCGGCGAAGCGAAAGCGGCCCAGCAACAGGTTTTATCGTTCAATGCCGGGCAGCGTGCCGCGCTGCTGGCGTTTCTGAATTCACTTTAAACACTTAAAAGAATCGGGAGCCCGACATGTTCCGTCCCAAGTTGTTGTTCACCAGCCTTGCCGCGCTCGCCCTCGGCGCTTGCTCGCCGCAGGATCCGCAAGCCGTCACTTCGGCCGCTATCGCCAAATCGGTGATTCTGCCGACCTACACCCGTTGGGTTGAAGCCGACAAGCAACTGGCCGTCAGCGCCCTCGCCTACTGCCAGGGCAAAGAAACCCTGGAAACCGCCCGCGCCGACTTCCTGCACGCGCAGAAAGCCTGGGCCGAGTTGCAACCGCTGCTGATCGGCCCACTGGCCGAAGGCAACCGTTCGTGGCAGGTGCAATTCTGGCCGGACAAGAAAAACCTCGTCGGCCGTCAGGTCGAGCAACTGGTCGTCGCCCAGCCGCAGATCGATGCTGCCGCACTGGCCAAATCGAGCGTGGTGGTTCAGGGCCTGTCGGCTTACGAGTACATCCTGTTCGATGCCAAGCCTGACGTTGCCAACGAAGAACAGAAAGCCAAGTACTGCCCACTGTTGATCGCCATCGGCGAACGCCAGAAGCAACTGGCCGAAGAAATTCTGCAAAGCTGGAACAACACCGACGGCATGCTCGCGCAGATGAGCAAGTTCCCGAACCAGCGCTACGCCGACTCTCACGAAGCGATCGCCGATCTGCTGCGTGTGCAGGTCACCGCCATCGACACCCTGAAGAAAAAACTCGGCACGCCGATGGGCCGCCAGAGCAAAGGCGTGCCGCAGCCGTTCCAGGCCGATGCCTGGCGCAGCCAATCTTCCCTGAGCGCACTGGAAGCGAGCCTTGCCGCCGCCAAAACCGTCTGGGAAGGCGTCGACAACAAAGGCCTGCGCGGCCTGCTGCCGGCTGAGCAAAAACCACTGGCGGACAAGATCGATGCTGCCTACGCCGCGTCGCTGAAGCTGTTCGACAGCACCCAGCGTTCGCTCGGCGAAATGCTCGAAGACGACGCCGGTCGCCAGCAACTCAACGATATCTACGACAGCCTCAACGTCGTCCATCGCCTGCACGAAGGCGAACTGGCCAAGGCGCTGGGTATCCAACTGGGCTTCAACGCCAACGACGGTGACTGATGAGGGCAACTGCCATGCTGCGACGCCAGGCTCTGACTTTAGGTAGTTTGCTGCTGGGAGCAGTGACACTGGGCGGCTGGACGCTGTTCAAGCGCAAGGATCAGAGCCCGTTGTTGCTCTCGGCGCGCGACGATACCGACGGCAAACACTACGCCGTCGGCTACCGACTGGACGGCACGCGGGTATTCGCCACCGAAGTCGGCCAGCGTTGCCACGACATCATCAACCACCCGACGCTGTCGATTGCGCTGTTCGTCGCCCGCCGCCCGGGCACCGAAAGCTATCTGATCGACCTGCGCGACGGCACGTTGCTGCAAACCGTGACGTCGCAGCCGAACCGGCATTTCTACGGCCACGCCGTGGTGCACAAGGACGGCGAATACCTGTACGCCACCGAAAACGACACCACTGATCCCGGTCGTGGCCTGCTCGGGGTGTACAAGTTCGAAGGCGAGCGGCTGGTGCACAGCGGCGAAATTTCCACCCACGGCCTCGGCCCGCATCAGGTGTCATGGATGCCGGATGGCGAGACGCTGGTAGTGGCCAACGGCGGGATTCGTACCGAGGCGGAAAGCCGCGTCGACATGAACCTCAACGCCATGGAACCAAGCCTGGTATTGATGCAGCGCGACGGCACCCTGCTGAGCAAGGAAACCCTCGCCCAGCAGATGAACAGCGTGCGCCATCTGGGGATTGCCAGCGACGGTACCATCGTCGCCGGTCAGCAGTTCATGGGCGCGTCCCACGAGCGTTCGGAGCTGCTGGCGATCAAGCGTCCGGGCCAACCGTTCACGGCGTTCCCGGTGCCGGAGCATCAGTTGCAATCGATGGGTCACTACACCGCCAGTGTCGCGGTGCACAGCGATTTGCGTCTGGTGGCGTTGACCGCACCGCGCGGCAATCGCTTCTTCATCTGGGATCTGGACACCGGCGAAGTGCGCCTCGACGCACCGTTGCCCGATTGCGCCGGCGTCGGTGCCGTGCAGGACGGTTTTGTCGTGACCTCGGGTCAAGGGCGCTGCCGTTACTACGATTGCCGTCAGGATGAACTGCTGGCCAAACCGCTGGAATTGCCGGCGGGGCTCTGGGACAACCATCTTCATCTGATGGCGTGAACCAGTAATATCCCTGCGTTTACAGAACTTTGTGGTGAGGGGATTTATCCCCGATGGGTGGCGAAGCCGCCCCAAACCAGCAACCGCGGTTTATCAAATGAACGGCGTGCGACGGGTTTACGACTGCTGCGCAGCCGGTCGGGGATAAATCCCCTCACCACGGTTTTTGTGTTCAGCCGTCCTCTGCTCTCTAACCTGTAAAAACTGCCAGTTGGAATCCCCCCAGCACTCGGAGTAATGTTCCCGCCTGTCTCGCCTGATTTATCCAAGGAAATGGAAATATGCTGCGTCGCCGCATGCTGATCATGTTGGGTGTTGTCTTGCTGATCGTCCTGGTGCTGGGCGGTTATAAAGCCTTTTCGATCTACACCATGATCCAGGGTTTCTCCAAGCCGAAACCGCCGATCAGTGTCGCCGTGGCCAATGCCAGCGAGCAGCCGTGGCAGATGCGCCTGCCCACCGTCGGCACGCTCAAGGCGCTGCAAGGCGTCGAGCTGAGCCTGGAAGTCGCCGGCACCGTTACCGAACTCAAGTTCGAATCCGGGCAGAAGGTCAAGGCCGGGCAACCGCTGCTGCAACTCGACAGCGCCGTGGAAACCGCCCTGCTGGAAACCGCCAGGGCTGACCTGGGCCTGGCGCAACTGGACTTCGGCCGTGGCAGCCAACTGGTCGACAGCCGCGCGATTTCCAAAGGCGAGTACGACCGGCTCTCGGCGGTACTGCAAAAGAACAAGGCCACGGTCAACCAGCTCAATGCCTCGCTGGCGAAGAAACGCATCCTCGCCCCCTTCAGCGGCACCATCGGCATCCGTCAGGTCGACGTCGGCGACTACCTCGCCAGCGGCACCAAAATCGCCACCCTGCAGGATTTGAGCAGCCTCTACGCCGACTTCTATGTGCCCGAGCAATCGGTGCCGAAACTGGCCATCGGCCAACCGGTGAATATCTCGGCCGGCGCTTACCCCGGGCAAAATTTCCCGGGCAAGATCAGCGCAATCAACCCGATCGTCGAAAGCAGCACCCGCAATATTCTGGTGCGCGCCACCCTCGCCAACCCCGACAGCAAATTGCTGCCGGGCATGTTCGCCAGCCTCGAAGTGCTGCTGCCCAATCCACAGAAGCACGTCGTGGTACCTGAGAGTGCGATCACGTATACCCTCTATGGCAATTCGCTGTACGTGGTCGGACAGAAGAAAGCCGAGGACGGCAGCGTCGAGAAAGACGACAAGGGCCAACCGGTGCTGATCGCCGAACGCCGCTTCATCGAAACCGGTGAGCGCCGCGATGGCCTGGTAATGATCAACAAGGGCGTGCAGAGCGGCGAACAAGTGGTGACGGCCGGCCAGATCAAACTGGACAACGGCGCCCACATTGCCATCAGCGACGACAAGACCCTCGGCGAGCAGAACAGTCCGCGCCGCGCCGACTGATCAAGGAATCCTCATGGCTTTTACTGATCCGTTCATCCGCCGCCCGGTGCTCGCCACCGTGGTCAGCCTGCTGATTGTGCTGCTGGGCTTCCAGGCCTGGAGCAAGCTGCCGCTGCGCCAATACCCGCAAATGGAAAACGCCCTGATCACGGTGACCACCGCGTATCCCGGGGCCAACGCCGAAACCATTCAGGGCTATATCACCCAGCCGATGCAACAGAGCCTGGCCAGCGCCGAGGGCATCGACTACATGACGTCGGTCAGTCGGCAGAACTTCTCGACGATTTCGATCTACGCGCGCATCGGCTCCAACACCGACCGCTTGTTCACCGAGCTGCTGGCCAAGGCCAACGAGGTGAAGAACAAACTGCCGCAGGACGCCGAAGATCCGGTGCTGAGCAAAGAGTCTGCCGACGCCTCGGCGCTGATGTACATCAGCTTCTTCAGCAAGGATCTGAGCAACCCGCAGATTACCGATTACCTGTCACGGGTTATCCAGCCGAAACTGGCGACCCTGCCGGGCATGGCCGAAGCGGAGATTCTCGGCAATCAGGTGTTTGCCATGCGCCTGTGGCTCGATCCGGTGAAGCTCGCCGGTTTCGGCCTCAGCGCCAGCGACGTGACCAACGCGGTACGCCAATACAACTTCCTCTCCGCTGCGGGCGAAGTGAAAGGCGAGTACGTGGTCACCAGCATCAACGCCAACACTGAATTGAAATCCGCTGAAGCATTCGCGGCGATTCCGCTCAAGGTCAGTGGCGACAGCCGTGTGCTGCTCAGCGATGTGGCGCGGGTCGAAATGGGCGCGGAAAACTACGACTCGGTCAGCTCGTTCGGTGGCACGCCGTCGGTGTACATCGGCATCAAGTCGTCGCCGGGGGCCAACCCGCTGGATGTGATCAAGGAAGTGCGCAAGATCATGCCGGAGTTGGAAGCCCAACTGCCGCCCAATCTCAAGAGCGAGATTGCCTACGACGCCACACTGTTCATTCAGGCCTCCATCGACGAAGTGGTGAAAACCCTCTTCGAAGCGGTACTGATCGTGATCGTGGTGGTGTTCCTGTTCCTCGGCGCACTGCGTTCGGTGGTGATCCCGGTGGTGACCATTCCACTGTCGATGATCGGCGTGATGTTCTTCATGCAGATGATGGGCTACTCGATCAACCTGCTGACCTTGCTGGCGATGGTGCTCGCCATCGGTCTGGTGGTCGACGATGCGATTGTCGTGGTGGAAAACATTCACCGACACATCGAGGAAGGCAAGACGCCTTACGACGCAGCGCTTGAGGGCGCCAGGGAAATCGCCATGCCGGTGGTGTCGATGACCATTACTCTGGCGGCCGTTTACGCACCGATCGGCTTCCTCACCGGGCTGACCGGGGCGCTGTTCAAGGAGTTTGCCCTGACCCTGGCCGGGGCCGTGGTGATTTCCGGGGTGGTCGCCCTGACCCTGTCGCCGATGATGTGCGCCTTCTTGCTGCGCCACGAAGAAAATCCCAGTGGCCTGGCGCATCGCCTCGACCGCATCTTTGACAGCCTCAAGCGCCGCTACCAGAGCATGCTCCACGGCACGCTGAACACCCGGCCGGTGGTGCTGGTGTTCGCGGTGATCGTGCTGTGCCTGATCCCGGTATTCCTGAAATTCACCAAATCGGAACTGGCGCCGGACGAAGACCAGGGCATCATTTTCATGATGGCCAAAGCCCCGCAACCGACCAACCTCGATTACCTGAACACCTACACCGACGAGTTCATCAAGATCTTCAAGGAATTCCCGGAGTACTACTCCTCGTTCCAGATCAATGGCTACAACGGCGTGCAGGCCGGGATCGGCGGTTTCCTGCTCAAACCGTGGAACGAGCGCAGTCGCACCCAGATGGAAATCCTCCCCGAGGTGCAAGGCAAACTGGAAGGCATCCCCGGTTTGCAGGTCTTCGGCTTCAACCTGCCCTCCCTGCCCGGCACCGGTGAAGGCTTGCCGTTCGAATTCGTGATCAACACCGCCAACGACTACGAACTTCTGCTGCAAGTGGCCGACCGGATCAAGAAGCGCGCCATGGAATCGGGCAAATTCGCCTTCGTCGACCTTGATCTGGCCTTCGACAAGCCGGAGGTGGTGGTCGATATCGACCGCGCCAAGGCTGCGCAGATGGGCGTGTCGATGCAGGATCTGGGCGGCACCTTGGCGACGCTGCTTGGCGAGGCGGAAATCAACCGTTTCACCATCGAAGGTCGCAGCTACAAGGTCATCG
The DNA here is from genome assembly GCF_059716105.1 of Pseudomonas sp. LBUM1652. NCBI lineage: Bacteria > Pseudomonadati > Pseudomonadota > Gammaproteobacteria > Pseudomonadales > Pseudomonadaceae > Pseudomonas > Pseudomonas sp. LBUM1652. The sequence continues at coordinate 4,998,273 of NZ_CP166804.1, forward strand.
CTCAGGTCGAACGGCCGTACCGCGACAACCCGGACTGGCTGAACAATTACTACGTGAAAAACACCCAGGGCGAGCTGCTGCCCCTGTCGACCCTGATCAAGGTCAGTGATCGCGCGCGACCGCGTCAGCTCAACCAGTTCCAACAGCTCAATGCGGCCAAGATCTCCGGATTCCCTTTGGTGAGCATGGGCGAAGCGATCGACACCGTGCTCCAGATCGCCAGGGAAGAAGCGCCGGCCGGTTTTGCCTTCGACTACGGCGGCGCGTCGCGCCAGTTCGTGCAGGAAGGTAGTGCGTTGTGGGTGACGTTCGGGTTGGCCTTGGCGATCATTTTCCTGGTGTTGGCGGCGCAGTTCGAAAGCTTCCGCGATCCACTGGTGATTCTGGTGACGGTACCGCTGTCGATCTGCGGCGCGCTGATTCCGCTGTTCCTTGGCTGGTCGAGCATGAACATCTACACCCAGGTCGGGCTGGTGACGCTGATCGGGCTGATCAGCAAACACGGAATCCTGATCGTCGAATTCGCCAATCAGTTGCGCAAGGACAAGGGCCTGACTGCACGCGAAGCGGTGGAAGAAGCGGCGGCGATTCGCCTGCGGCCGGTGTTGATGACCACGGCGGCGATGGTCTTCGGCATGGTGCCGCTGATTCTGGCAACGGGAGCGGGAGCAGTCAGCCGGTTTGATATTGGTACGGTGATTGCGACGGGGATGTCGATCGGGACGTTGTTTACGTTGTTTGTGTTGCCGTGCATCTACACCCTGCTGGCGAAACCTGATCCCAAACCATCCGCGTAACCCTGTGGGAGCGGTGCCGGACGCAAATTTTGTGCATAAAAAAGGCCTCGCATTTGCGAGGCCTTTTATGTGGGCTTCAATCGGTTCAACTCTGTGGCCTCATCCCTTGAGAAAGTCCGAACATGAACAGCAGCAAATCATGATCGGGCCTGGACGCCACGGAGGCTTTCGCCACCCGTGGTACCGCGCAGTGAGCATCGTCTATCGACGCGCCAACCACCTGCATGCGGGGCTGCTCCCAGGCAGCCACCGCCAGTGAAGCAACTGCCAAGGCTCCAACCAAAAACAAACCTCGTGCAATTTCGAGTTTCATCGCTATAAACCTTTGATAGCGCTGCCAAACGCCGTCTCGTAAAAATAGACGAGTTTCTTCCAGTCCGCGTCGCGGAACGACGAGTGGCGACGCAATTGCTTCATGTCATGGGAGGCGGCGCGATAGGCGGTCAGGCGCTGGCGGCATTTCTCCAGATCGATCAACGCGACTTCGACTTTGGCCGACTCGCCTTCACCGGTCACTCGCACAAACACGTGTTTGATGTAGATGCAGCTGTGCTGCCAGCGGCCCTTGTGCATCCGCGCCAAGTTTTCGGCGAGATCCTTGAGCACGCGCTCATAGATCGCATCGCCACACTGATCGCGACCACCGGCAGCGGCCAGCCAATGCTCCAGTTCCTGAAAACCGTCCAGGGACTTGGTCACCAACAGCGCGCGCCACTTGTGCTGCGGATCAGGCTGGGCACCGCAGAAAACGATTTGCGGGACTCGCACACCAAGTTTGCTGACGCCGGTCAGGGCATCGAGCTCGCGCAATACCGTCGGACGTCCGAACGGATGCAACCAACTGCGATAGATGTGTCCAGTCTGGCGCTTGGCATACAGCAGTTGGCCGTCCTTGCCCACGATCCGTTGCACACCACTTTCACCGCCACGACGAACGTTGGGCTCTTCGACCCACTCGCCGCGCTGACTCCAGTAGTAGTCGAAGCTATCCTGGGAAGCGACTTCCGTTTCTGCTGCAAATTGCACTGCCATCCTGTTACCTCTTGCGTAATACGTAAACCCGCCACATCGCATAGAGCGGAATAAAGTCCAGTTGTTCCTGAATGCGGAAACCCGCTTCTTCAAATTCTTTTTCGACTGTTGCCGCCGGTAACAAAAAGCGATTCTGGTAATCGCGGTTGGGACGATCCTTCTCCGCACGCTTGCGTTTCCAGGCTTTGAAATTGCCGTCGACCCACAATGAAACGATGACGCTGTCACGGGTTACGCGTTCGAATTCGCGAAGAATCGCCCGGCGGTGCTCGGCCTCACCGATGTGATGAAGCAAACGCATGCAGAAAATGCTGTCGACGGCGTTATCCGGCAAGGCAATGTCGAACGCAGAAGTGTGCAAAGGTTGTACCCGTTTCACCACTTCTGCCGGTTGTCCTTCCATCGCCGTCTTGATCATCGATTCGGAATTGTCCGCACCGATGATCACCCGGTTGGGTTTTTCCGCCAGTAACGGCCAGAAACGTCCGGCGCCGCACGGCAAATCCAGCACCAGGCCGGGTTCGCCGGCCAGCGCCAGCGCCTTGCGGGCCAGCTGTTCGTCACGCAAATGAGACAGGCGACGCCCCAGGCTTGCCTTATGCTTGCGCAAATATTTCTGCGCATGTTGATCGTCGTACTTTTCGGAAAAATCGAGTTTGATCGGGCCGGTCATCATCTGGACTCCTGAATGACTGATGACACCACCTTAAGGAGCGGCATGTCAGCGTCAGGTCATCCAGTTGTGAAAATTTTGTCAGGTAAACCGGCAAATTATTACAGCGTTATACAGGATTTGGACAGGTTGGCGGGAGTAGCATGGAGCCACTATTTGCGTCAGATTTTGCCGAGATCTACCTCGAAGCGGCAGCCATTGGGCTCCATCGTACTTAAACTGACAATCCAGCCCTGGTTTTCGCAGATACGCTGCACCAGCGACAAGCCAAGCCCCAGGCCTTCGCCGCGCTTTTCACTGCCACGGACAAACGGCTCGAACATCGCCTCGCGTTTCTCCTCGGGAATGCCCACGCCAGAGTCCTCGACCACAAACCCGTTGGCGCTGAGCGTCAGGCGAATGAAACCCTGCTCGGTGTAATGGCAAGCATTGCGCAACAGGTTACCCATCACCGCCGTCAGCAACGTCGCGTTGTAGCAGGTCGCGGCGGGGTTGCCGGCTTCAAACTGCAAATTCAAACCTTTGCTTTCGATCGGTTCGCGCCAGACACACAGCAGGCTGTCAGCCACTTGGGCAATATTCTGTTGCGGCGCCGCCCCCGCGTCTTCGCGCTGGGCACGGGCGAGCATCAGGAAGGTTTGCACCAGTTCACGCATCTCCTCACTGGCCCGGGCAATACGCTCGACCTGTGAGCGACCGCGTTGATCGATCGCCGGGTTTTCCAGCAGCAACTCGCAAGAGCTGGCCAACACCATCAGCGGTGTGCGCAATTCGTGACTGACATCGCTGGTGAACAGCCGTTCGCGGGTCAATGCCTGACGCAAACGCCCCAGCGTGGCGTCGAACGCCACGGCCAGTTCTCCGACTTCATCAGCCGCATAGTCCGGCGCCAGTGGGGGTGCCAGCCCCAGCAGTTGATCGCGATGGCGAACCTGCCGAGCCAGCCGCACCACCGGCGCCATCACTTTGCGCGCAAGCACCCAGCCGAGGAATACCGCCAACGCCAGACTGAGCACAAAACCCACCAGCACCACGGCAAACAACACGCGCTCGCGTTCTTCGAAATCGCTTTGGTCCTGCAGCAGCACATAACGCCGACCATCGACGATTTCGACCATCGCGTGATACGACAGCTGCTCGCGGAACACTTCGTGGAACCCCGCATCGAGATGCCGCAGATCCTTGGGCAAGTCGAAATCGCCCGGGCCGCCGCTGAAATAGAACAACTGGTCCGGCTCTGGGCGATGGCTCCAGTCCGAGACATTGTCCATCAGCAACAGACGCTGCAAATCGCCGCCCAGCCCCGCTGAAATCAGTTTTTCCTCTACCAGATGCACCGTCGCGACGATACCCATGGCGAATGCACCGGCCACCAGTGCGCTCATCAGCGCGAAAGCAATGATGATCCGCTGGGAAAGGCTTTGCTTAAACTCCATCACGGCCCTCGGCCAAGCGGTAACCCACGCCGTGCACGGTGTGCAGCAGTGGCTTGGCGAACGGTTTGTCGATCACCTGACGCAATTGGTGGACATGACTGCGCAGGCTGTCGCTGTCCGGGCAGTCATCTCCCCACAGCGCTTCTTCAAGAATTTCCCGGCGCAGCACGTGTGGGCTTTTCTGCATCAACACCGCGAGCAGCTTGAGCCCCACAGGGTTGAGTTTCAGAAACTTGCCTTCACGCGTCACTTCCAGAGTGTCGAGGTCGTAGCTCAGATCACCGACCTGCAATGCCCGACGCCCGCCGCCCTGGGTACGACGCATTACCGCTTCCACCCGCGCGGCCAGTTCGGACAAAGCGAATGGCTTGATCAGGTAATCGTCCGCCCCGGACTTGAAGCCCTGCAAACGGTCGTCCAGTTGATCGCGGGCCGTGAGCATGATCACCGGGGTGTCGCGGCGGGCATCTTCGCGCAGGCGTTTGCACAGCGTGTAGCCGTCAATGCCGGGCAGCATGATGTCGAGCACGATCAGGTCGTAATGCTCGGTGGCCGCCAGATGCAGGCCCGACAGTCCGTCCTGGGCGCAATCGACGGTATAGCCCTTGAGCCCAAAGTAATCGGCCAGATTGGCCAGGATATCGCGGTTGTCTTCGACCAATAGAATTCGCATGGGCACCTCCTCCGTACACGGTAACGGCCGTCGTGGCCCGCGCAGCTTACGGCCAAGTGTGGCTCAGGGCTAGGCGTGTGTAGGGTTGTTTATCGATAAAGATACGGATTGCGCCGGCCAACGTTTTTTTCACTTTCGGTTAACAAATCAGCAACGCCATCACGCGCAGACTCCGCGCAATTGCGCTCATCGAACCCACTTACCGACCAAGGAATTGCCATGGTGTCGACCTCTGCCCGTCCTGTTTCAAGGCCGCTGAATCTCTGGCTGTGCCTGGGCATTCCCGCCTTCGCGGCGTTGATTCTGGTGCTGCTGGAACTGACCGATCTGGACATGGATCTGGCCCGGCTGTTTTACGACCCGGTCGCGGGCGACTTCATCGGCCGCCACAGTTTCTTCCTTGAAGACATCCTGCATGACCGCGCCAAGCAGGTGGTGATCGCTTTTTCAGTGTTTGCCATTCTCGGCTTCATCGGTTCGTTTTTCATCGAGCGGCTGAAACCGTTCAAACGCGAGTTGGGCTGCCTGGTGCTCTCGCTCGGTTTGGCCACTTCATTCGTGACACCGGTCAAAGCGGTGACAGCCGTGCAATGCCCATGGAGCCTGGAGCAATTCGGCGGCCATGAAACCTATAGCAAACTGCTCGACCATCGCCCGCCTACCGACAAGCCTGGCCGTTGCTGGCCCGGCGGTCATGCAGCCACGGGGTTCACTTTGTTTGCGCTGTTCTTTGTGCTGCGTGACCGGCGTCCGCGTCTGGCCAGACAAGCGTTCATCTTTGCCTTTGCACTGGGTTCGGTGTTCTCGATCAGCCGGATGATGCAGGGCGCGCACTTCTTTTCGCACAACGTGTGGACGGCGATCTTCTGCTGGCTGATTTGTCTGGGATCGTATTACTGGGTGCTGTATCGCCCGGCGGTGAAAGCGGATGCAGTAGTAAAAGCACAACCTGTCAGCGCCTGAAACACAGATCCAAATGTGGGAGCGAGCCTGCTCGCGAATGCGATGTGTTATTCAGCATTCATGCTGACTGATTCGACGCCTTCGCGAGCAGGCTCGCTCCCACAGGGTTTGGTGCAAAGCTTAAATTCGGACAATAAAAAACCCCGCCAGCTTATCGCAGGCGGGGTTTTGCGTTACGGGGGTAAGGCTGGCTTACATCATGCCGCCCATGCCACCCATGCCGCCCATGTCTGGCATGCCACCACCAGCGCCACCGTCTTTCTTCGGTGCGTCGGCAATTGCAGCTTCGGTGGTCAGGATCAGACCGCCGATCGACGATGCAGCTTGCAGAGCGGAACGGGTCACCTTGGTTGGGTCCAGGATGCCCATTTCGATCATGTCGCCGTATTCGCCAGTCGCAGCGTTGTAACCGAAGTTACCTTTGCCGTTCTTGACTTCGTTGACCACAACGCTTGGCTCGTCACCGCTGTTGGCAGCGATCTGGCGCATCGGTGCTTCAACAGCACGACGCAGAACAGCGATACCCACGTCCTGATCAGCGTTTTCGCCTTTCAGGTCCAGGATGGCTTCCAGAGCACGGATCAGCGCAACGCCACCGCCAGGTACCACGCCTTCTTCAACGGCTGCGCGGGTTGCGTGCAGGGCGTCTTCAACGCGGGCTTTCTTCTCTTTCATTTCAACTTCGGAACCAGCGCCAACCTTGATCACTGCAACGCCGCCGGACAGCTTGGCCAGACGCTCTTGCAGTTTTTCACGGTCGTAGTCGGACGAAGTTTCGCCAACCTGAGCACGGATCTGAGCGATACGCGCCTGGATGTCGGCTTCTACGCCAGCACCGTCAACGATGATGGTGGCTTCCTTGGTGATGGTCACGCGCTTGGCGCTGCCCAGGTTTTCCAGGGTGGCGCTTTCCAGGCTCAGGCCGATCTCTTCGGAGATAACGGTACCGCCGGTCAGAACGGCGATGTCCTGCAGCATGGCCTTGCGACGGTCGCCGAAGCCTGGAGCCTTGACGGCTGCAACCTTGACGATGCCACGCATGTTGTTCACTACCAGAGTCGCCAGGGCTTCGCCTTCAACGTCTTCCGATACGATCAGCAGTGGACGGCCGGCTTTGGCAACGGCTTCCAGTACTGGCAGCATTTCGCGGATGTTCGAGATCTTTTTGTCGACCAGCAGGATCAGCGGGCTGTCCAGCTCGGCAACCATGGTTTCCGGCTTGTTGACGAAGTACGGGGACAGGTAGCCACGGTCGAACTGCATGCCTTCTACAACCGACAGTTCGTTTTCCAGGCCAGTGCCTTCTTCAACGGTGATCACGCCTTCTTTACCGACTTTTTCCATCGCTTCGGCAATGATGTCGCCGATGGAGCTGTCGGAGTTGGCCGAGATGGTGCCGACCTGAGCGATGGCCTTGGTGTCAGCGCATGGCTTGGACAGGTTTTTCAGCTCTTTGACAATGGCGATGGTCGCCTTGTCGATGCCGCGCTTGAGGTCCATCGGGTTCATGCCGGCAGCGACGGCTTTCAGGCCTTCGTTGACGATCGACTGAGCCAGAACGGTAGCGGTGGTAGTACCGTCACCGGCGTCATCGTTGGCACGGGAGGCAACGTCTTTGACCAGCTGCGCGCCCATGTTTTCGAAACGGTCTTCGAGTTCGATTTCTTTGGCGACGGAAACGCCGTCCTTGGTGATGGTCGGAGCGCCGAAGCTCTTCTCGATGATCACGTTACGGCCTTTCGGGCCCAGGGTCGCTTTCACTGCGTCAGCCAGGATGTTGACGCCCTTGAGCATTTTCTTACGGGCGGAATCGCCAAACAGAACTTCTTTAGCAGCCATGATCGATATTCCTTAAATACTTTGTAGTAGCGGGAAAATGAGCGGGAAATCAGCCTTCCAGTACAGCGAGAATCTCGTTCTCAGCCATTACCAGCAGGTCTTCGCCGTCGACTTTCACAGTGTTGCTGCCGGAGTAAGGACCGAACACAACCTTGTCGCCGACTTTAACGGCCAGCGCACGTACTTCACCGTTTTCCAGAGTCTTGCCTGGGCCTGCAGCGACAATCACACCGTGGTTGGCTTTTTCAGCAGCCGAACCTGGCAGGACGATACCGCCAGCGGTTTTCTTTTCTTCTTCGCTGCGACGGATAACGACGCGGTCATGCAGAGGACGAAGCTTCATTGTCGATCTCTCCTAATTGTGGTTTTCATCGGCCGGTGTAGTCCCGGCGGGTTTAACAAATCCGGCCTGCGCCGGTTGCGATTCGTCGAGCGAACCGCGGAAGTCTGTCCGACTCGAATGTCGGAAACCTTTCGGTGACCGTTACATAGGGGCGCATAAGCTTATTACAAGGGCGCAGCTAAAAAAATTTCGCAGTTGCTCGTCGTAAAAGGAGCGCAAAAACGAGCACGGCACCCGAAGGTGCCGTGTCGATGCAGACGTTATTTGGTGTCGCGGTGTTCGAACTCGCCTTCGATCACATCACCTTCGCGGCCAATAGGCTCGCGCGGTGCAGGACCGCCACGGGGTTGCAGGTCGTCAGCAAAGGCACGCTGACGCATGGCCTGATCTTCGGCGCGCTGACGCATTTTGTTCGCCAGCAGACGACGGGTGAACGGCAGCAGCATCACCAGACCGACCACGTCGCTGATGAAGCCAGGCAGGATCAACAGGCCACCGGCCAGTGCCAGCATCAGGCCTTCAAGCATGGTTTGCGCAGGCAGTTCGCCGCGGTTCAGGCTTTCACGGGCACGCAGTGCGGTGGCCAGACCGGCGACGCGCAGCACGAACACACCGAACATCGAGCCGAGAATGATCAGCAGCAGGGCCGGGAAAAACCCGATAGACCCTGCCACTTTGACGAATACGAACAGCTCCAGCACCGGAAACAGCAGAAAGAGCAACAAAAAAGGGCGCATCAAAGATTCCTCAACGCAAGAAATGCCTTGCAGTAAGCCTTAGATGACGTCGCCCTTTCGTGAATTCAAGCGTCGACCCCTGCATTTTTTGGCCAAACCTCTGCGTGAGCCAGAGAAACCAAGGCTTCGCGCACTTGTATCGGCGTATGACATGGCGCTTGAAACGGTAGCCAGTACAGCGCCTGACCGATGCGCAGGTGCATGCCTTCGCTGTCGATCCCGGCCAGTTGCGCCGGCTCGGTTTTCGGCAGCCCGGCCAAATCGACGTAGTGCGCGATGGCCTTGGCGTGGTCGCTGTTCATGTGCTCGACCATGCTGATCTCGGCTTTGCCGGCAAACGGGTTGGCCAGGGTCAGTTGATCAATCCAGTGAATCGCACCAAAACCGCCGATATAGCGATGGCGCACCGGGTTCAGTACCCAGAAATCGAAGTCGTGGGCCTTGTGGTAGTTCTTTGAATCCGGGAAATAGCGGTAGTAACGCTGCGCCGCCGCTTCGATGGCCGCCGGGTCTTCGAGCTTTTGCGCCTCAGCCAGATACGTCAGGCGACCAACGGCTTGTACGTCGTCGGCCTCACGTTCGCCCACCAACATCGAGCATTTCGGGTCTTTTTGCAGATTGTGGGTGTGCTGGGCGATACGGCTGATCAGGATCAGCGGCCGGCCCTGCTCGTCCAGGCAATACGGCACGACGGAGCCAAAGGGGAAACCGGGCATCGATTTGGAGTGGGTCGACAGCACGCCCCGGTATTCCTTGAGAAGCAATTCTCGGGCATTCTTGGCCGCTTCAACGCTCAATTTATGACTCCTTAATTAGAATCCGTCGAAAAAACGGACAGGTGCCTTGGATACGTTCCAGTCACCTTCGGGGCAATTCTCATGTGCAGCCAGGCCATGTCGGGTGCAGATCGAGAGGCTCTCTAAAAGGACCACCACTCTGACCTGCTATCGGGGCATGCGAATGCAACTCAACGACAAAGTAATCATTATCACTGGCGGTTGCCAAGGTCTGGGCCGCTCGATGGCCGAGTATTTCGCCGGCAAAGGCGCGAAGCTGGCCTTGGTCGATCTGAACCAGGAAAAACTCGACGACGCGGTGGCCGCCTGCAAAGCCAAGGGCGTCGAGGCGCGCAGCTATCTGTGCAACGTCGCCAATGAAGAACAGGTCGAGCACATGGTTGCTCAGGTCGCCGCCGACTTTGGTGCGATCCACGGTTTGATCAACAACGCCGGGATTCTGCGTGACGGACTGCTGCTCAAGGTCAAGGACGGCGAAATGACCAAGATGAGCCTGGCCCAGTGGCAGGCGGTGATCGACGTCAACCTGACCGGCGTGTTCCTGTGCACCCGTGAAGTGGCAGCAAAAATGGTCGAGCTGAAAAACAGCGGCGCAATCATCAACATCTCGTCGATCTCCCGCGCGGGCAACGTTGGCCAGACCAATTACTCAGCCGCCAAGGCTGGCGTAGCGGCGGCCACCGTGACCTGGGCCAAGGAGCTGGCGCGGTATGGCATTCGTGTGGCGGGCATTGCCCCGGGCTTCATCGAAACCGAGATGACCCTGGGCATGAAGCCCGAAGCGCTGGAGAAGATGACCGCGGGCATCCCGCTCAAGCGCATGGGCAAGCCGGAAGAGATCGCCCATTCGGCGGCGTACATCTTCGAGAACGACTACTACACCGGGCGGATTCTGGAGATGGATGGCGGGTTGCGAATCTAAACACACCACAAAACCAAATGTAGGAGTGAGCCTGCTCGCGATGCAGTAGTCCATTCAACACATCCGTTGAATGTTAATCCGCCATCGCGAGCAGGCTCACTCCTACAGATTTTCAGCGTGGCCGATTTATCAATCGTCGCTGATGGTGATATTCGGCATCGCCGGCGTTGCCGCTTCCTGCAAGACAATCCGCGCGCCGACATGGCGGGCCAGTTCCTGATAGACCATGGCAATCTGGCTGTCCGGTTCGGCGATTACCGTTGGTTTGCCGCCATCGGCCTGCTCGCGGATCAGCATCGACAACGGCAGCGAAGCCAGCAGTTCGACGCCGTATTGAGTCGCCAGCTTCTCACCACCGCCCTCACCGAACAGATGCTCGGCATGGCCGCAGTTCGAGCAGATGTGCACAGCCATGTTTTCAACCACACCGAGCACCGGGATGTTGACCTTGCGGAACATCTCCACGCCTTTGCGCGCGTCGAGCAGCGCCAGATCCTGCGGGGTGGTGACGATCACGGCGCCAGCCACCGGGACTTTCTGCGCCAGAGTCAGCTGGATGTCACCGGTACCTGGCGGCATGTCGATGACCAGATAATCCAGATCGCCCCACGCGGTTTGCGTGACCAGTTGCAGCAGCGCGCCGGAAACCATCGGCCCGCGCCAGACCATCGGCGTGTTGTCGTCGGTCAGGAATGCCATCGACATGACTTCGACGCCATGGGCCTTGAGTGGCACGAACCATTTCTGATCCTTGACCTCTGGGCGAGTGCGCTCGGGGATGCCAAACATGATGCCCTGGCTCGGGCCATAGATATCGGCGTCGAGAATCCCGACCTTGGCGCCTTCACGGGCCAATGCCAGTGCGAGGTTGGCCGCAGTGGTCGATTTGCCCACACCGCCCTTGCCCGATGCCACGGCGACCACGTTCTTGACGTTGGCCAGGCCCGGAATCTGCGCCTGGGCCTTGTGCGCGGCGATCACGCTGTTGACTTCAACCCTGGCGATCACCACGCCGTCGATGTTTTCGATGGCCAGTTGCAGCAATTGCGCCCAGCCGCTCTTGAACAGACCGGCGGCATAACCGATTTCCAGTTGTACGTTGACGCGATCACCGATGATCTCGATGTTTTTCACGCAACCGGCGCTGACCGGGTCCTGGTTCAGGTAAGGGTCAGTGTATTGGCTGAGGACGGCTTCCACCGCTGCGCGAGTGACGGCACTCATGGGCAACTCCGATAACAAGACTGGGAAAAGATGGCCGCTATCCTACCCCTTCTATCCTCCGGACGGCATGCCCGGCAACGATTTGCAGGGGTGAAATATCTTGGCCGGCGCTTTATAGTGGCCGACCTCCGTTTCATCAAGTAGCGAAGCCCCACATGTCCGAACCACGCAAGATCCTCGTCACCAGCGCCCTGCCCTACGCCAACGGTTCGATTCACCTTGGCCACATGCTGGAATACATCCAGACCGATATGTGGGTGCGCTTCCAGAAGCATCGCGGCAATCAATGCATTTATGTCTGCGCCGACGACGCCCACGGTTCGGCGATCATGCTGCGCGCGGAAAAGGAAGGCATCACCCCGGAACAACTGATCGCCAACGTGCAGGCTGAACACAGCGCCGACTTTGCCGAGTTCCTGGTCGACTTCGACAACTTCCACTCCACTCACGCCGAAGAAAACCGTGAGCTGTCGAGCCAGATCTATCTCAAGCTGCGTGACGCCGGGCACATCGCCCAACGCTCGATCACCCAGTATTTCGACCCGGAAAAGAAAATGTTCCTGGCCGACCGCTTCATCAAGGGCACCTGCCCGAAATGCGGCACCGAAGACCAGTACGGCGACAACTGCGAAAAATGCGGTGCGACCTACGCACCAACCGACCTGAAGGATCCGAAGTCGGCAATCTCCGGCGCCACCCCGGTGCTCAAGGATTCCCAGCACTTCTTCTTCAAGCTCCCGGACTTCCAGGAAATGCTGCAGGCATGGACCCGCAGCGGCACCCTGCAAGACGCCGTAGCCAACAAGATCGCCGAGTGGCTGGACGCTGGCCTGCAACAGTGGGACATCTCCCGCGATGCGCCGTACTTCGGTTTCGAGATCCCGGACGAGCCGGGCAAATATTTCTACGTGTGGCTGGATGCGCCGATCGGCTACATGGCCAGCTTCAAGAACCTTTGCGACCGCACGCCTGAGCTGGACTTCGACGCGTTCTGGGGCAAGGACTCCACCGCCGAGCTGTACCACTTCATCGGCAAGGACATCGTCAACTTCCATGCGCTGTTCTGGCCAGCGATGCTCGAAGGTGCGGGCTACCGCAAGCCAACCGGCATCAACGTGCATGGTTACCTGACCGTCAACGGTCAGAAGATGTCCAAGTCCCGCGGCACCTTCATCAAGGCCCGTACTTACCTTGATCACCTGTCGCCGGAATACCTGCGCTACTACTACGCGGCCAAACTGGGCCGTGGCGTCGATGACCTCGACCTGAACCTCGAAGACTTCGTGCAGAAGGTCAACTCTGACCTGGTCGGCAAAGTGGTCAACATCGCCAGCCGTTGCGCCGGCTTCATTCAGAAAGGCAACACCGGCCTGCTGGTCGACAACAATGCCGCGCCAGAGCTGACCGAGGCCTTCCTCGCCGCCGCGCCAAGCATTGCCGACGCCTATGAAGCCCGCGACTTCGCCCGTGCCATGCGTGAAACCATGGCCCTGGCCGATCGCGCCAACGCCTGGATCGCCGACAAGGCTCCATGGTCGCTGAACAAGCAGGAAGGCAAGCAGGATGAAGTCCAGGCGATCTGCGCCACCGGCATCAACCTGTTCCGCCAACTGGTGATCTTCCTCAAACCGGTGCTGCCGCTGCTGGCCGCCGATGCCGAGGCGTTCCTCAACGTCGCGCCGCTGACCTGGAACGACCACACCACCCTGCTGGCCAACCATCAGCTCAACGAGTTCAAGCCGCTGATGACCCGCATCGACCCGGTAAAAGTGCAAGCCATGAGCGACGCCTCCAAAGAAGACCTGACCGCCAGCCAGACCGACACCGGTGCCACCGCCCCTGCGGGCAATGGCGAACTGGCCAAGGATCCGCTGTCGGCGGAAATCGACTTCGACACCTTTGCCGCTGTCGACCTGCGCGTCGCGCTGATCGTCAAGGCTGAACACGTGGAAGGCGCCGATAAGCTGCTGCGCCTGACCCTGGACATCGGTGACGAGCAACGCAACGTGTTCTCCGGGATCAAGAGTGCCTACCCGGATCCGTCCAAGCTCGACGGTCGCCTGACCATGATGATCGCCAACCTCAAGCCGCGGAAAATGAAATTCGGTATCTCTGAAGGCATGGTGATGGCGGCAGGTCCTGGCGGTGAAGAAATCTACCTGCTGAGCCCGGACAGCGGCGCCAAGCCGGGTCAGCGCATCAAGTAAGTCTATGCGTTAGATCGATCCCACAGACGTGCTCCGCATGCCTGTGGGATTTTTCATATCTGGCCCACCCTTCGCGGCAGCCGGATAATGCCTAACCTTATGAGACACCCGCCCGTTTCGCCGGCAGAACCATGACCGAACTTGTGCTTACGCTTTTCAGTGCTGCGCTGCTCAACAACTTCGTGTTGCACTGGCCGCTGGGCGTCGATCCGCTGCTGGCTGGCAATCGCCGCCAAGTGCATGCGCTGGGGCTGGCAACGCTGTGCCTGATGGTGGTGGTCGGCGTGTTCAGTTACGCGGCCTGGCACTGGCTGCTGGTGCCGCTGCAACTTGAAGCTCTGCGCCTGTTCGTGTTTCTACCGCTGAGCGTGCTGTTGATCGCGCCGATCCTGAAATTGCTGGCGCGCGGACTGCCCGACTGGCCGTTCGAAAGTTTGTGGCCGCTGTTACTGGGCAATGCCGGCGTGCTCGGCCTGGCGCTGATCAATGCGCAGAACGATCAGGGCCTGTTGCAGGCGACGGCGCTGAGTCTCGGTGCCGGGTTGGGCTTCTGGCTGGTGCTGAGCCTGTTCAGTGATTTGCGCGAACGCAGCGCCGACAACGATATTCCACTGCCCTTTCGCGGTTTGCCGATCGATCTGATCAGCGCCGGACTGATGGCTGTGATTTTTCTCGGATTCAGTGGACTGATCAAAACATGAGTCTGATTAAACGCATCGATGCCCTGCTGCCCCAGACCCAATGCGGCAAATGCGGCCATCCCGGATGCAAACCCTACGCACAAGGCATCGCCGAGGGCGAGCCGATCAACAAGTGCCCGCCGGGCGGTGACGAAACGGTCGCGGCGCTGGCCGAGTTGCTGAAAGTGCCGGTGCTGGAACTGGATATCAGCCGTGGCTCGGCACCGCCCCAAGTCGCCTACATCCGCGAAGCCGAATGCATCGGCTGCACCAAGTGCATTCAGGCCTGCCCGATCGACGCGATCGTTGGCGCCGCCAAATTGATGCACACGGTGATCATCGACGAATGCACCGGTTGCGACCTCTGCGTGGCGCCGTGCCCGGTGGACTGCATCGAAATGCATCCGCTGCCGCTCGGCACGCTGCCGGTGGTCGGTGGCCTGGCCTTCAGCCTTGAAGAACAGCGCGCCCGCGCCGCCAAACGCGATCACGCCCGCCAGCGCTTTGAGCGACGCAACGATCGCTTGCTGCGCGAAGAACAACAGAAGCAGGCTGAGCGAGAGGCTCGAGCGAAAAAAGCGGCGCAACCTGAAGTCACTGCAACTGACCCGGTGCAGGCTGCACTTGAACGTGTGCGCGCGCAGAAAACCGCGACCGCCGATGCCGCGTTGAAAAAAGCCAAGATCGATGTGGCGATGAGCCGCGCACAATTGCATAAATCCCTGAAAGCCTTCGGCCATCCGCCGACTTTTGAGCAGCAGTCGCAATTGATCGTCTTGCAGCAGCAATTCGAAGCGGCCGAACAGGCTCTGGCGAAACTTGAAAGCAACGCCCCCGACGCTCCGGTCGCGCCAGTCCCGGCAAAGGATGCTGATCTGAAACGGGCGAAGATCCAGTTGGCCATGCGCCGCGCCGAGCTGAAAAAGGCCCAGACCGCCAAGGCGCCCGCGCAGCAGATCGCCACGCTGGAACAGGCCCTGCGTGACGCCGAGCAGGCACTGCACGCTGCCGAAGCCGCCAGTGATCAGCCCGTGCCTGACCTCGTACGCGTGGAAAAACATCCGATCGACAGCCAGCTTCGACAGCTGAAAACCGAATTGGCCTACGCCCGCGCCGACCTCAATAAGCTCGAACGCCGCGCCGACACGCCGGGCAAAACCCTCGACAAGGCCCGCGCCCGCCTGCAAGACGCCGAGCGCCAGGTGCAAGACCATGTCGCCCCTTGAGACGCCGGACGATCGCCTGCAACAGGCGATGAAGCTGGTGCTGTTGGCCATGCTGCCGGGGCTGCTGGCGCTGTTCTGGATGTACGGTTGGGGGGTGTTGATCAACTTGTTGTTGGCCGTCGGCGGCGCATTGATCGTCGAGACAGGCGTCACACGCCTGCGCCGACAGCCTTTGCAGCCGACACTGAGCGACGGCAGCGCACTGGTCAGCGCCACACTGCTCGCCGCTGCCCTGCCGCCTTATTGCCCGTGGTGGCTGACGGTGATCGCGATTGCTTCGGGCTTGCTGTTTGGAAAACACCTGTACGGTGGTGTTGGCAAAAACCCATTCAACCCGGCCATGCTCGGTTTTGCGCTGGCCATAGTGATGTTCCCGCAGCCGATGACCCACTGGCCGGCCCAAGGCATGGGGCTGCTCGACACCGTGCAGCAGGTGTTCAATCCAAGTCAGGCTCCTGACGCCTGGGTTCAGGCGACAGCACTGGACAGCCTGCGCATCAACAAAAGCCTGACCATCGATGAACTGTTCGCCGCCAATCCAGCCTTCGGGCGCTTCGGCGGACGTGGCGTGGAATGGGTGAATCTGGCGTTTCTCGCCGGCGGGCTGTTTTTGCTGCAACGGCGGGTGTTCGGCTGGCATGCACCGGTTGGCATGCTTGCCAGTCTGTTTGTGGTCAGTTTGCTGTTCTGGAATGGCTCTGGCTCCGATTCTCACGGCTCGCCACTGTTTCATCTGCTGAGCGGGGCGACCATGCTCGGCGCGTTTTTCATCATCACTGAACCGGTATCCGGGGCAAAAAGCGCACTCGCTCGCCTGCTGTTTGGTGTCGGTGTCGGGCTGCTGACTTACCTGATCCGCACCTGGGGCGGTTACCCGGACGGTGTCGCGTTTGCGGTGTTGCTGATGAATCTCTGCGTGCCGGCGCTGGAGCGTTTTGCCGCAAACCGACAAGCCCAGGTGACCCCATGAACCGCACGACCAGCGTACTCATACTGCTGCTGTTGGCCGGGTTCGGCATCGGTGCGACGTATCTGGTGCAACGCAGCAATGCGCCGCAAATTGCTGCCGAGCAACGTCTGCTCGACAGCCGCAAACTGCTCGATGTGCTCGCTTCAGAAACTTATGACAATCAACCGCTGCAGCAGCCGCTGGCATTGGCCGACATTGCCCTGAGCCACAGCACGCTGAGCGGCGGTTATCGCGCGACCAATGCCGGGCAAACGGTCGCAGTGCTGCTGCGTAGTCAATCGCAGGGTTATGCCGGGAGCATCGAGCTGCTGATTGCCATTGATGCGAGCGGAAAATTGTTGGGCGTGAAAACCCTCAAACAAACCGAAACCCCGGCGCTTGGTGGCGTGATCGGCGACTGGCCTAACATCTGGCTCCAGGCATTCGTTGGCAAATCGAGCAACGAGCCGACGGATTCAGGTTGGGCGTTGAAAAAGGATCAGGGACAATTTGATCAAATGGCCGGTGCGACCATCACGTCCCGCGCGGCGATCAACGCAATCCATGATGCGCTGCGTTACTTCGATGAGCATCGCGCGGCGTTGCTGGGAAGTGGAACATGAATCTGTCGAATGCTCTGATGCTGGTCCTGCTACTTGGCACCACACAAACGTTGGCCGGTGCGCTGGGCACGCTGATGATGTTTGCCACCGTCGTGCTGGTCTATGGCGTCTGCATGGCACCCCTGCGTTCGCGCCTTAACGGTTCAAGTGCGTTGCTGGCAAGCCTGTTGCTCGCCGCTACGTTGACCAGTTGTGTGGAAATTTTTACGCAACGCTTTTATCTGCCCTGGCATCAGAACTTTGGCCTTTATGCTGGCCTGATTGCCTTGCAGTGCGTGGTGCTGGAACAGCATGGATTTTTCCGCCAGACGCGGATCGAACGGCTCAAACTCTGCGGTTTGTTCAGCACATTGATGCTGGTACTCGCTGTAATGCGTGAACTGCTCGGTCATGGCAGCCTCGGTCGCGGACTATCAGAACACTGGCAAGGTCTTGTTTTATTCAGTGAGGGGCTGCACATGGTCACTCTGGTTCCCGGCGCCTTCATCGTATTGGGGCTGCTGCTTGCGGCCCGTCAGGCGTGGACTCGCTCGAACTCAATTCCCAAGGAAACGCATCGCCCATGAATGCCGCAAAACGTCTTGAGATTTTTCGCCGACTGCATGAAGACAATCCCGAGCCGAAAACCGAATTGGCCTACTCCTCGCCCTTCGAATTGCTGATTGCGGTGATTCTCTCGGCGCAGTCGACTGATGTCGGCGTCAACAAGGCGACGGCGAAGTTGTTCCCGATCGCCAACACCCCGGCGGCGATCTATGCGCTGGGTGTCGAAGGCCTTTCCGAATACATCAAGACCATCGGCCTCTACAACAGCAAGGCCAAGAACGTCATCGAGACCTGCCGCATGCTGGTCGAACGCCACAACAGTGAAGTGCCGCAAACGCGTGAAGAGCTGGAGGCCTTGCCCGGCGTAGGCCGAAAGACCGCAAACGTGGTGCTGAATACGGCGTTCCGTCAACTGACCATGGCGGTCGACACGCACATTTTCCGGGTCAGCAACCGCACTGGCATTGCACCGGGCAAAAACGTGGTTGAAGTGGAAAACAAGCTGATGAAATTTGTGCCGAAGGAATTCCTGCTCGACTCCCACCATTGGCTGATTCTTCACGGACGCTACGTTTGCCTGGCGCGCAAGCCACGCTGTGGCAGTTGCAGGATCGAAGACTTGTGCGAGTACAAGGCCAAAACATCGGACGATTGACCGGCTATTAGATTTATTAACTGATCGATTGAAAAAATCTTTTTTACCCGTTGCTGCATTACCGATATAAGGGGCGCCAAAGGCAGTCTTAGCCGGAGTTAACCTTATGAGTAGCGACAAAGAGCAACTGGACGTAGAAGACGACGTTGACACCGCGGACGCTGACGCTGAGGAACCGGTAGTCGAAGTCGCCAAAACCAACCTGAGCAAACGCCGCACTATCGACAATCTGCTGGAAGAGCGCCGACTCCAAAGGCGATTGGCCGATTACGACTTTGATCTCTGACATTTGAAAGCCTCCCGAAATGGAGGCTTTTCACTTTCTGCGACTAACTGAATCAGATCGGCCCATGACCCCGTCAGCTACCGAGACATTCAGACCAGTCCATTACGCTGTGCCAACTCGATCAAGTCCACCAGTGAACGCGCATTGAGTTTGAGCAACAAGCGGGTCTTGTAGGTGCTCACGGTTTTGTTACTCAAAAACATGCCATCGGCGATTTCCTTGTTGGTCTTGCCACGGGCCAACTGTTGCAACACCATCATTTCGCGCCCGGAAAGGCGATCCACCATGTCGGCTTCACTGGCATTACCCAGACTGGTGCGCACTGTATGCAACGCCTGATTGGGGAAATAACTGTAGCCGGAGAGCACGGCCTTGATCGCGCTGAGTAATTCGGTCAGATCCTGCTGTTTACATACATAACCCGCCGCGCCCGACTGCATGCAACGCATTGAAAAATGGCCAGGCGCCTGGGAAGTCAACACCAGCACTTTAATAGGCATGGCAACCGAGGTAAGGCGCGCAATAACTTCCAACCCATCAAGTTTCGGTATTCCAATATCCAGAATGACAATATCCGGCATTTGTTCGCGAGCAAGTTGTAACGCATCCACACCGTTATCTGTTTCTGCAATGACTTCGTAGCCATGACGTTCCATCAGCATAAGTACCGCAAGTCGAATGACGGGGTGGTCATCCACGATCAGCACTTTATTCATGGGCAAGTCCAGTTTCGCTGTTCGAATTTTTAGAGCACGCACAATATCCCAGTCACTTGCTCCATGGCATACCGGGGCTCTGATGCACTCGCATCGAGAGACATACCCTACGGGCATTGAGGATAATTCCTACAAAAAATCTGTCTCCCTCTAAACATCTGACAAAACCCACCTTTCAATCCCATGCAATATTTCAGCTTTGAACTTGTAACCGCGTGCAACCGACTTCTCTGGAGACTCCCTGTCCGAGCAGCTATTCGTTGCATTCGTCACATGGGCAAGTGAATGAATATCCGCATCACGTCATACGGAGATTACACATCCGAAACATCAGGAAATAGCCGCAATTTCTTACAGCGCCAATATACTCCCCACCCAACCATAAAGACTTGAAACAAGCTATTTATACTTAAGACAACAGTTTTGCTATAAATAGAAACACCAACTACCCACTCACGACAATCAAGAACATATAAAGCGACTAACAATGAGAAAAATCAAAAACGAGAAAACACCCATGTTTAAAATAAAAAACAAAATCACCAACCCCATGACAGTTATCGCTATATTTGCAGCCATCTCCGAGACATCAGCTGCTATCTCTCTGCCGTTTCTCAACAATGAAGATCGCGAAATATACGTCTGGTTTCTGATCAGTTTTCCGTTTTATTTGTTACTTCTATTTTTTATTACCCTGAACTTCAACCACCGCTCACTTTATTCACCCTCTGACTTTGGCAAAGACAAGAGTTTTCTAAAGGCCAACGACCACAATGATCGCGACAACAAACGAAACATGCCGACGCAGGACACAATCGCACATTGCACGTTCGGCATATCAAGTAGTGTCGTGCCCAGCGAAACCGCTGCGGCCCAATGCGCCAACACGGGAAAAATCCATAATACGCTCGACCCGCCTCCTGGCATCATTACGAAGTCACACCGGACGCTTCAATACAATATTCAGTTGTCCGCTTCCGTAAGCAACCTGCACATCATCGATGCACGGGATATTGATGCATCGAGAGAGTTCGCCACGATTGTGGAAAAAATCCAACGCACCGACAAAAAAGCCACCCGTGTGATCGTGTTTCTTTCCAATCACGTGTCGGACGTTTCACTGACGGAAAATGTGTTGCTGCACATCAAGCACGCGAAGAAAGGCTCAGGCACCACACTCTGCGTGGTTTACAACCTGTGCTCACAAGGGGTAACGCTGTTGGCGCGGGCCTGAAGAAAGAAGCATTGCCGAGAAGCAGATGCAGCGGAAAAACGTTCGATAAGAGCCAGACAAAGAATTTAAAAAAAGGGCGGCCTTGTCTCGAAGACAAGGCCGCCCTTTCATTGGCGCGTCAGTCTGTAAAAATCAGAACAGCTTGCGGCCCTTGTTGGCAGCAATACGCATGCGCAGGGCGTTGAGCTTGATGAAGCCCGCCGCGTCGGCCTGGTTGTAGGCACCGCCGTCTTCTTCGAAGGTCGCGATGTTGGCGTCGAACAGCGAATCGTCGGACTTGCGGCCGGTGACGATCACATTGCCCTTGTACAGCTTCAAACGAACAACGCCATTCACGTTGACCTGCGAAGCGTCGATCATCTGTTGCAGCATCAGACGCTCAGGGCTCCACCAGTAGCCGGTGTAGATCAGGCTGGCGTACTTTGGCATCAGCTCGTCTTTGAGGTGAGCGACTTCACGGTCCAGAGTGATCGATTCGATGGCGCGGTGAGCGCGCAGCATGATGGTGCCGCCCGGGGTTTCGTAGCAGCCACGGGACTTCATGCCGACATAACGGTTCTCGACGATGTCCAGACGGCCAATGCCGTGCTCGCCACCAATCTTGTTCAACGTCGCCAGCACGGTGGCCGGGGTCATTTCGACACCGTCCAGTGCAACGATGTCGCCGTTGCGGTAGGTCAGTTCCAGGTATTGCGGCTTGTCAGGCGCGTTCTCCGGGGAGACGGTCCAGCGCCACATGTCTTCTTCGTGCTCGGTCCAGGTATCTTCCAGCACGCCGCCTTCATAGGAGATGTGCAGCAGGTTGGCGTCCATCGAGTACGGGGATTTCTTCTTGCCGTGGCGCTCGATCGGGATCGCGTGCTTCTCGGCGTAGTCCATCAGCTTCTCGCGGGACAGCAGGTCCCACTCACGCCATGGCGCAATCACTTTCACGCCTGGCTTGAGCGCGTAGGCGCCCAGCTCGAAACGTACCTGGTCGTTGCCCTTGCCGGTGGCGCCATGGGAAATGGCGTCAGCGCCGGTTTCGTTGGCGATTTCGATCAGACGCTTGGCGATCAGCGGACGTGCGATGGAGGTACCCAGCAGGTACTCGCCTTCGTAAACGGTGTTGGCGCGGAACATCGGGAACACGAAGTCACGCACGAATTCTTCGCGCAGGTCGTCGATGTAGATTTCTTTGACGCCCATGGCCTGAGCCTTGGCGCGGGCCGGCTCGACCTCTTCGCCCTGACCCAGGTCAGCGGTGAAGGTCACCACTTCACAGTTATAAGTATCCTGCAGCCACTTGAGGATCACCGAAGTGTCCAGGCCGCCGGAATACGCCAGAACGACCTTGTTTACGTCCGCCATGCCATCACTCCACGGGGTTCTACGGAAAGCCGAGGAGTCTACCGCCCAAACGCGATAATTTACAGAGGCGCGACAGCTTAAGACGACAAAGCGACAGAATCTGTCGAGAGCGCGACGATGACTGGCGGGTCAGGAAGTCGCTGCGGTGTTGGCCGGAGTGCTCGCTTGCGGCGCCGGAGCGGTGGTTGGCGCCACTCGCGCCAGTTTGACATTGACCCGACGGTTTTTCGCACGATTGGCCGCATTAGTGTTCGGCACAATAGGATATTGCTCGCCGTGGAAACGCACGGTGATCTGCGATTCCTGAATCCCATTGGCCTTGAAAAAGTCGACCACCGCCAGCGCGCGGCGACGCGACAACTCACGGTTGGTCAGGCGATTTCCGCTGTTGTCGGAATGGCCGTCGAGCTCGATGTGATTGACCGTAGGATCGGCCTTCATGAATTCGAGCATAACTTGCATCTTGGCTTTGGCGGCGGTGTCGAGGTCTACGCCTTCCCCGGGGAAGCCGATCTGCGACTGCTTGATCTGGTCGAAATTCTGCGGCAGCAATTTCGCCACACAGGTCTGGTAGTCGTTAAACGCCTTGCTGAACTTGACCGGCAATAAACGCACTTCCGACACTCGGCCATCACCCGATGCACGGCGCACGACAGGACTGCGACCGTCCAGCAGGCCACTGATAAGACCGCCAGCCTGAGACTGCGAGCTGTTAAACAGGACATTGCCGCTACCGAGCCTTACGCTGCCCAGATTGATGTCACCACGGCCCGGTTGCCATGGTGCTGCGGCCGCGAGCAACGTCGCCGACCCGCCGCCCAACATGGCGTTGTAGGCGTTCAGACGGAATATCGCCTGCTCACCGGCCTTGCGCACGAATTCACCCGAACCGAAGTCGGTGATCGGTTGTGTCAGGCGGCATTCGAACTTGTCGCCGGCGACCGTCCACTCAATGTTCTCCAGGCGAGTCTGGTAGGTCAGCGCCATCGCGGGAAGGCTGGCAAACACACTGAGCAAGGCTAAATAACGCTGGCGCACGGGAGGCTCCATTGGCTTCTGAAACACAAAGACCGATTCACACTATGTTTACGGCATACCTACGGGATATCGGAAGCTTCCCGCAAAACTTGATAGCGAGTGCCTGCAAGAGTCTTTTCCGGTAGCATTCGCCTCAGTTTGACCCGCCTGGAATCCCCTCATGTCCGACCGCCTGACCCTGCTGCGTCCCGACGACTGGCACATTCATCTTCGCGATGGTGCCGTGTTGACCAATACCGTTGCCGATGTTGCGCGCACTTTTGGTCGCGCCATCATCATGCCCAACCTGGTACCTCCGGTGCGCAACGCCGCTGAAGCCGACGGCTATCGCCAGCGGATTCTCGCTGCCCGCCCGGCCGGCAGTCGTTTCGAGCCGTTGATGGTGCTGTACCTCACCGACCGCACCCAACCCGAAGAAATTCGTAAAGCCAAGGCCAGCGGTTTCGTACACGCCGCCAAGTTGTATCCGGCTGGCGCCACGACCAACTCCGATTCCGGGGTGACCAGCATCGACAAGATTTTCCCGGCGCTGGAAGCCATGGCCGAAGTCGGCATGCCGCTGCTGATTCACGGTGAAGTCACTCGTGGCGATGTCGATGTCTTCGACCGCGAAAAGATCTTCATCGATGAACACATGCGCCGTGTGGTCGAGCGTTTCCCGACACTCAAAGTGGTGTTCGAACACATCACCACCGGCGACGCCGTGCAGTTCGTCAACGAGGCATCGGCCAACGTCGGCGCAACCATCACTGCGCATCACCTGCTCTACAACCGCAATCACATGCTGGTTGGCGGGATTCGGCCGCACTTCTACTGCCTGCCGATTCTCAAGCGCAATACGCACCAGGAAGCCCTGCTCGACGCCGCCACCAGCGGTAGCGCGAAGTTCTTCCTCGGCACCGATTCGGCCCCCCACGCCCAGCACGCCAAGGAAGCCGCTTGCGGCTGCGCCGGCTGCTACACCGCGTACGCCGCCATCGAGCTGTATGCCGAAGCGTTCGAACAGCGTAATGCACTGGACAAGCTCGAAGCGTTCGCCAGCCTCAATGGTCCGCGTTTCTACGGTTTGCCGGCCAACACCGATCGCATCACCCTGGTTCGCGAAGAATGGACCGCCCCAACCAGCCTGCCATTTGGCGAGCTGACCGTTATCCCGCTGCGCGCCGGTGAAAAACTGCGCTGGCGCCTGCTGGAGGAACACGCGTGAGTGAAGACCATTTCGACGACGAACTGGAAGGTCAAGGTGGCGGCGGCGGTTCCCGTCATCCGATGGCAGCGCGTTTTCGCGGTTACCTGCCGGTTGTCGTAGACGTAGAAACCGGTGGCTTCAACTCGGCCACCGATGCATTGCTGGAGATTGCCGCGACCACCATCGCCATGGATGAAAAGGGTTTTGTATATCCGGATCACACCTACTTCTTCCGCGTTGAGCCTTTCGAAGGCGCCAACATTGAAGCAGCGGCGCTGGAGTTCACCGGGATCAAGCTTGATCACCCATTGCGCATGGCGGTCAGTGAAGAGACGGCTCTCACCGACATCTTCCGTGGCATCCGCAAGGCGCTGAAGGCCAACGGCTGCAAGCGAGCGATTCTGGTCGGCCACAACAGCAGCTTCGATCTCGGCTTCCTGAATGCCGCCGTCGCGCGGCTGGACATGAAGCGCAATCCGTTCCATCCGTTTTCGAGTTTCGATACCGCGACACTGGCTGGTCTGGCTTATGGCCAAACCGTCCTGGCAAAAGCCTGTCAGGCAGCGGACATCGATTTCGACGGCCGTGAGGCGCACTCGGCGCGTTACGACACAGAGAAGACTGCCGAGCTGTTCTGCGGCATCGTCAACCGCTGGAAACAGATGGGTGGCTGGGAAGACTTCGACGACTGATCGTCGCCGTTTCAACCGCGCATAAAAAACCGGCCACGTGGGCCGGTTTTTTTGTACCTCGACGTTGATGCCTTACAGGGCAGCAGCGTTCTCGGTCAGGTATGCAGCAACGCCTTCTGGCGAAGCGTTCATGCCTTTGTCGCCTTTCTTCCAGTTGGCAGGGCAGACTTCGCCGTGCTCTTCGTGGAATTGCAGAGCGTCGACCAGACGGATCAGCTCTTCCATGTTACGGCCCAGCGGCAGGTCGTTGATGATCTGCGAGCGGACAACGCCCTTGTCGTCGATCAGGAACGCGCCACGGAAAGCCACGCCGCCTTCGGACTCAACGTCGTAGGCCTTGGCGATTTCGTGCTTCATGTCGGCAGCCATGGTGTATTTCACCTGACCGATGCCGCCATTGTTCACTGGAGTGTTGCGCCAGGCGTTGTGGGTGAAGTGCGAGTCGATCGACACAGCGATCACTTCAACGTTGCGTGCTTTGAAGTCAGCCATGCGGTTGTCCAGAGCGATCAGCTCGGACGGGCAGACGAAGGTGAAGTCCAGTGGGTAGAAGAACACCAGGCCGTATTTGCCTTTGATGGCCGAGGACAGGGTGAAGCTGTCAACGATCTCGCCATTGCCGAGTACGGCCGGGACGGTGAAGTCAGGGGCTTGTTTGCCTACGAGTACGCTCATTGATATCTCCTGGTGTAAAAACTTGAAGTTCAGGGTCCGGGCCAGCCTGCCACCCTGAGGCGACAGCCCTGTGACACGAACCCCCTTCGCAAGGGCCGACCATCATACACTGCGTTTTTGGCCTGTCCTTAACGGTTTTTTAAAGCAGGCGGATAACGGCGTTGCATTTACAGGGCCAGGCAGATGGCCAGTCACTACCGCTCGTCAGTCACTCGCTAATCCCGGCAAAAGCCTTCCGAAAGCACTTTGACAATCATTCTCGTTAACATTAAGATCCATCGCAATTGAGTCACAACCAGCGACGGTTCTCACTTATGTATGTTTGTCTCTGCACTGGCGTCACCGACGGTCAAATCCGCGATGCGATCTATGAAGGTTGCTGCAGCTACAAAGAAGTGCGCCAAGCTACCGGCGTCGCCAGCCAATGCGGCAAATGTGCCTGCCTGGCCAAGGAAGTGGTTCGCGAAACCCTGACGAAGCTGCAAACCGCCCAGGCTGCGATCCCCTATCCAGTAGAATTTACTGCTGCGTAATTACCCCTATTTCAAAGAACCGGACTTATGTCCGGTTTTTTTATGCCCGCAAATCAATCGGTTAGGCTCTAGACGCGGAACACAAACATTCTTATTCAGATTTATTTTCATTTATTATTCAATAACTTAGGTTTGACACTTATAAACGTGCAGCTCAAACTCCGCCTTATATACAGCTATTACAGGGCAGGACTCCGATCATGAAAGGCGACATTACAGTCATCCAGCATCTCAACAAGATCCTTGCCAATGAGCTGGTCGCGATCAATCAGTACTTCCTGCATGCGCGCATGTATGAAGATTGGGGCCTGAACAAGCTGGGCAAGCACGAGTACAAAGAATCCATCGACGAGATGAAGCACGCGGACAAGCTGATCAAGCGCATCCTGTTCCTCGAAGGCCTGCCGAACGTGCAGGATCTGGGCAAGCTGCACATCGGTGAGCACACCAAAGAAATGCTGGAGTGCGACCTGCGTATCGAGAAGACCGGCCACGCCGACCTTAAAGCCGCCATCGCGCATTGCGAGACCGTTGGCGACTTCGGTAGCCGTGAACTGCTCGAAGACATTCTCGAATCCGAAGAAGAACATATCGACTGGCTGGAAACCCAACTGGGCCTGATCGACAAAGTCGGTCTTGAGAACTATCTGCAATCGCAGATGGGCGAAGAGTAAGTTAGCGCCCGCTAAACTTGCGACACTAAAAAGCCCCGCCCTCTTTCGAGGCGCGGGGCTTTTTATTGCCCGGGGTTCAGCATTTGCTGAACCCCACAGAAGCCAATCAGGCTTCGGACTTGTTCGCAGCAGCCGCTTCGACAGCAGCCTTGATGGTGGTTTGCAGCGAACCGTCTGCAGACATCTCGGTCATGATGTCGCTGCCGCCGACCAGCTCACCACCCACCCACAGTTGCGGGAAAGTCGGCCAGTTGGCGTACTTTGGCAGGTTGGCGCGGATTTCCGGGTTCTGCAGGATGTCCACGTACGCAAACTTTTCGCCACATGCCATCACAGCCTGCGCAGCTTTCGCAGAGAAGCCACACTGTGGGGCATTCGGCGAGCCTTTCATGTAAAGCAGAATGGTGTTGTTGGCAATCTGCTCTTTAATCGTTTCGATGATATCCATGGAGCACCTCGGCTGAACTTTCCGACTCATGGGTCGGCACGGTGGCGCATTGTAACGGAATCCCGAGCGCCATGCTCGGTCTCCCCGACAGACATGTTCAAGCCGCCGCCACTGTCACCGGCACGCCATTGAGCGCGGCATTACCGGACAACTCGTCGAGCTGGCATTCATCCGTCAGGTCGTTGGCACTCGAACCCGGCTGACCGCTGGCAATCGCCATCTGCACACCAGGGCGCGCATGGCCCCAACCGTGCGGCAGGCTGACCACGCCCCTCATCATGTCCAGACTACCGAGCACTTCCACTTCGATCTGCCCGACCCGCGAACTGACGCGCACCAACTGACCGTCATTGAGCCCACGGCTGGCGAGATCATCCGGATGCATCAGCAACTGATGACGCGGCTTGCCCTTCACCAGACGATGGTAATTGTGCATCCACGAATTGTTGCTGCGCACATGGCGGCGGCCAATCATTAACAGCTCATCGGCGGCCGGCGCCTGCAATGCGGCGAAGCGTGCGAGATCCGCGAGGATCTCCGGCGGCGCAGCTTGCACCCGCTGATCAGGCGTTTTCAGACGCTTCGCCAGATTCGGTTTCAACGCGCCCAGATCAACGCCATGGGGATGATCGAACAGCGTCGCCAGCGACAGCTTATGCTCGGAAGCATCGCCATAGAGGCCCATGCGCAGCCCCATGTCGATCATCTTCGCCGGCGGCATCGTTGGTTTGAGCTCCTTGCCGGTTTTCTCGGCAAAGGCCTTGGCCAATCCGACAAAGATCTCCCAGTCATGCAGCGCGCCCTCAGGCTTGGCGAGGATCGCGCGGTTGAAACGACTAACGTTGCGCACCGCGAACAGGTTGAACGTGGTGTCGTAGTGATCGTTCTCCAACGCAGAAGTGGACGGCAGGATCAGGTCGGCATAACGGGTGGTTTCGTTGATGTACAGGTCGATGCTGACCATGAACTCCAGACCGTCCAGCGCTTGCTCCAATTGTCGGCCGTTGGGCGTCGACAACACCGGGTTGCCTGCAACGGTGATCAGCGCGCGGATCTGTCCCTCGCCTTCGGTGAGCATCTCTTCAGCCAGTGCCGACACCGGCAGTTCGCCGCCGTACTCGGGGCGCCCGGAAACACGGCTTTGCCATTTGTTGAAATGCCCGCCCGAGGTCGACGCCACCAGATCAACAGCAGGCTCGGTGCACAGCGCACCGCCAACGCGATCCAGGTTACCGGTCACCAGGTTGATCAACTGCACCACCCAGTGACACAAGGTGCCGAACGCCTGAGTCGATACGCCCATCCGCCCGTAGCACACCGCGCTTGGTGCGGCAGCAAAGTCGCGGGCCAGTTGGCGAATCTGTTCGGCGGGAACGGCGCACAACGGACTCATGGCTTCGGCGGTGAACGTCGCCACGGCGGCGCGGACTTCGTCCAGCCCCTCGACTGGCAAATGACTGTCGCGGGTCAGGCCTTCATCAAACAACGTGTTGAGCATGCCAAACAGCAGCGCCGCATCGCCGCCCGGGCGCACGAACAGATGCTGATCGGCGATCGCTGCTGTCTCGCTGCGCCGTGGGTCGACCACCACCACTTTGCCGCCGCGCGCCTGAATCGCTTTCAGGCGTTTCTCCACGTCAGGCACAGTCATGATGCTGCCGTTGGACGCCAACGGATTACCACCGAGGATCAGCATGAAGTCGGTGTGATCGATGTCCGGGATCGGCAGCAGCAAGCCATGGCCGTACATCAAGTAGCTGCTGAGGTGATGCGGCAATTGATCGACCGACGTCGCGGAATAACGATTGCGCGTCTTCAGCAGACCGAGGAAATAGTTGCTGTGAGTCATCAGCCCATAGTTATGCACACTCGGGTTGCCCTGATAGACCGCCACCGCGTTTTGCCCATGCCGTTCCTGAATCGCCGCCAGCCGCTCGGCCACCAGCGCGAACGCCTCGTCCCACTCGATCGGCAGCCATTCACTGCCGACCCGGCGCATCGGCTGGCGCAGGCGATCAGGATCATTCTGAATGTCTTGCAGGGCCACGGCCTTGGGGCAGATGTGGCCACGGCTGAAGGTGTCGAGAGCATCGCCCTTGATCGAGGTGATCGCGACAGCGCCATCAGTTTCGGTGGTCTCGATGGTCAGGCCGCAAATGGCTTCACACAGATGGCAGGCACGGTGATGGAGAGTCTTGGTCATGGCCAGTCTCTGTTTTGTTCTGGGGCAGGTAATGATGCCTGCGGGAACAAAACTATGGCCCCTACGTCGGTGGGGCGCCAGCGACGTTCGTCTTGTGAATCGACGGCTATCAGGCGAGCCGATAGCCCGTCGCGATCAGTTGGACGGCAGTTGCGGCGGCGCCTGCAACTGGATTTCCTGAATGGTTTCGATCTGCTCGTGGGCGACGTGTACGCCGGTGAGTTCGCCGATCAGGCGCCAGTGTTCGTCTAGCCCGGCGCTGATGGTCGCCATGCGGTCGATCATCTGCCGGCTGGCAGCCTTGACCACGTCGTCTTCGCTGCGCAGCAGTTCGAAGGACATCGAAGTGACCGATGCGGTGAGATGGGTCAGAGAGCGAGCCGTATGGCCCAGCAATTCCATTAACAGTTTTTCTTTCGATTCCATGCGGAGGCTTCCTGCGTCGCTCGAAACGTATTTATAACCCAGCACTTTGCTTTAGCAAATGTTTCAGACTGAGCATCCGACCAAGTGGTGGCATGGCGCCATGGTCGTAAACCGACCAAAGCGGCGCTATCCCCGCCAAACCGGATTGCCAAGCCCTGCGAGGCCAGTGTACAAAGAGGCTCGCTGCTGTCCTGAACCCGGTTTCAAATGCGTGACGACTCTATTCAGTCCGCCCTCCGAATCCCGCAAAAACCGTAGCCTATTGGAAAAACGCGACATTTAGTGTCAATATCGCGCCTCCCCCTATTTCGTCGCCCCGTGCGGCTTACGCCGCAGGTCTCGCCCGTTGTTCCGATAAACAAGGCTTTGAGCATCTGCGGTTTGTAGCAAAAAGGTAGTCAATGATGAGCGCAAGGCACTTTCTCTCCCTGATGGATTGCACGCCCGAAGAGCTGGTCAGCGTGATCCGTCGAGGCGTTGAGCTCAAGGACCTGCGTAACCGCGGCGTACTGTTCGAGCCTCTGAAAAACCGCGTGCTGGGGATGATCTTCGAGAAATCCTCGACCCGTACCCGGATCTCCTTCGAGGCCGGCATGATCCAGCTCGGCGGCCAGGCGATCTTCCTTTCGCCGCGCGACACCCAACTGGGCCGTGGCGAGCCGATCGGCGACTGCGCCATCGTCATGTCGAGCATGCTCGACGCGGTGATGATCCGTACCTTTGCCCACAGCACCCTGACCGAATTCGCCGCCAACTCGCGCGTGCCGGTGATCAATGGCCTGTCCGACGACCTGCACCCGTGCCAGTTGCTGGCCGACATGCAAACGTTCCTGGAACATCGCGGCTCGATTCAGGGCAAAACCGTGGCCTGGATCGGCGACGGCAACAACATGTGCAACAGCTATATAGAAGCGGCGATCCAGTTCGACTTCCAGTTGCGTATAGCCTGCCCCGAAGGCTACGAGCCGAACCCTGAATTCGTCGCCAAGGCCGGCGATCGCGTGACCATTGTCCGCGATCCGCAGGACGCCGTGCGCGGCGCGCATCTGGTCAGCACCGACGTCTGGACCTCTATGGGCCAGGAAGAGGAAACGGCCAAGCGCCTCAAGCTGTTCGCACCGTTCCAGGTCAACCGCGCCCTGCTCGATCTCGCTGCCGAGGACGTGCTGTTCATGCACTGCCTGCCCGCGCACCGTGGCGAAGAAATCAGCCTCGACCTGCTTGATGACCCGCGCTCCGTCGCTTGGGATCAGGCAGAAAACCGTCTCCACGCACAGAAGGCCCTGCTCGAGTTCCTCGTCGAACCGGCATATCACCACGCATGAGCCATGAATTACTGCTGAACCTGCGCAACCTCGCTTGCGGCTATCAAGACCAACGCGTGGTGCAGAACCTCAATCTGCACCTCAATGCCGGTGACATCGGCTGCCTGCTCGGCTCGTCCGGTTGCGGCAAGACCACCACTCTGCGTGCCATTGCCGGTTTCGAACCGGTGCACGAAGGTGAAATCACGTTGGGTGGCGAGACCATTTCCAGCGCCGGTTTCACCCTCGCGCCGGAGAAACGCCGGATCGGCATGGTGTTCCAGGACTACGCGCTGTTCCCGCACCTGAGCGTCGCGGACAACATCGCCTTCGGCATCCGCAAGCACCCGCACAAGGATCGCGTGACCGAAGAGCTGCTGGAACTGGTCAACCTGAAGAACCTTGGCAAGCGTTTCCCTCATGAGCTGTCCGGCGGCCAGCAACAGCGCGTTGCCCTCGCCCGCGCCTTGGCACCGGAACCGCAACTGCTGCTGCTCGACGAGCCGTTCTCCAACCTCGACGGCGAGTTGCGCCGCAAGCTCAGCCACGAAGTGCGCGACATCCTCAAGGCGCGTGGCACCAGTGCGATTCTGGTGACCCACGACCAGGAAGAAGCCTTCGCCGTGAGTGATCACGTTGGCGTCTTCAAGGAAGGTCGACTGGAACAGTGGGACACGCCCTACAACCTCTATCACGAACCGGCGACGCCGTTTGTGGCCAGTTTCATCGGTCAGGGTTACTTCATTCGTGGCCAACTGAACACTCCGGAATCGGTGCAGACCGAACTGGGTGAACTGCGCGGTAATCGTGCTTATACATGGCCGATTGGTGGTGCGGTGGATGTGCTGTTGCGTCCTGACGACATCGTTTATGCGCCGGACAGTCCGCTGAAGGCACGGATTATTGGCAAGACATTCCTCGGCGCCTCGACGCTCTATCGCCTGCAATTGCCGACGGGCTCGCAACTGGAATCGATTTTCCCGAGCCATGCTGATCATCATGTGGGAGCTGAGGTAGGCATTCGCGTTGCAGCCGAACACTTGGTGTTGTTCCAGGCTTCGGGCAGCACCGCTGCACAAATCCCTGCCGCAGAAAACGGCGTGCGCCGCTACAGCACAGCCCTCTGATCCGAAACCGCTCCCCTGTAGGCTCACTCCTACAGGGGTTTTGCGTTAGCTCAAGATAAGGGTACCGCTCGCCACCAGCGTCGCATTGCCACCGATCTTCACCCGCTCACCCTCCAGACGACAGAACAACTCCCCGCCCCGCGCCGAACGTTGGCACGCGGTCAGACTGGATTTACCCAGACGCTTCGACCAATACGGAATCAAACTGCAATGAGTCGAACCGGTCACTGGATCTTCATTGATGCCGATGGCCGGCGCGAAGTAGCGCGAGACAAAATCATGATGATTGCCGCGAGCTGTGACGATAGCGCCCAGCCATGGCAGTTTGGCCAGTGCGACCATATCCGGCTTGCAATCGAGCACAGCCTGCTCCGATTCCAGCACTACAAACAACTCATTTGACCCGAGCACATCCACTGCTTCGACGCCCAGCGCCCGCTCGACATCCAGCGTCACACCGATTTCCGACGGCACAATCGACGGGAAGTCCAACCACAAGCGGCCACCTTCGCGACTGACACTCAGCGGTCCGGACTTGCAAACGAAGTCCAGACGTTCGGCAGTTTCCTTATAGATTTCAAACAGGACATAGGCACTGGCCAGCGTCGCGTGCCCACACAACGGCACTTCTGTAGTCGGGGTGAACCAGCGGATGTGCCAGGCCTGACCTTCACGCACCAGAAATGCGGTTTCCGCCAGGTTGTGCTCGGCGGCGATCTTCTGCATCAACTCATCCGCCAGCCATGCGTCGAGTCGATAGACCATCGCCGGATTGCCACTGAACGGCCGATCACTGAATGCGTCGACCTGATAAAACTCGAGCTGCATAACCTTCTCCCTAAGTTCGTCGGCAGAGCATGCAGCGCAGGTCGGATCAGCGCCAGTGACAGAACCGACCAATTTTCTTCATACAGCGCAGGCCGATCTCAGGCTCGACCAATCTCGGCGAATTTCGCCTGGGTATGTTCGGCCAAGACCGTTGGCGCCAGCTCAACCTCTAACCCGCGCCGACCGGCGCTGACATAAATAGTCGCAAAACCCTGGGCTGAACTATCGATAAAAGTGCGCAGGCGCTTCTTCTGACCCAACGGGCTTATGCCTCCCAACAGGTAACCCGTGGAACGCTGCGCGGCTGCCGGATCAGCCATCTCGACTTTCTTCACGCCGGCGGCATGCGCCAGACCTTTGAGGTCGAGCGTTCCGACGACCGGCACGACAGCCACTAACAATTCACCTTTTTCACTCGCCGCCAGCAGCGTCTTGAACACCTGAGCAGGCTCAAGCGCCAGTTTTTCTGCGGCCTCCAGCCCATAGGACGCGGCCTTCGGATCATGTTCGTAACTGTGCACGCGATGTTCGGCACGAACTTTTTTCAACAAGTCCAACGCAGGGGTCATGGCAGCTCCAGGCTCGGCAGTGGCAGAAAAAACCTGTGGCGGATTTTAGGCCATCGCACCACAAAAGGCTCTATTCCAAGCCACGTTTCCCGTGGCTTGCAGACTTTTGAGCACGCGGATCACAAACGATCATTCACACAACGAATAGTTTAATTGTGACCGACGGTTCACTTTCGACCTTTGACAGGTTTGTTTCTTGTCTATATTTTTTCGAATCTGAATAATGTAAGAATTGTCGACATCGCAGCACCCAGCAGTAAACCGGGAACAGGATGGGGATCCTGCCCCGGGGAAAATCGCGCATTGCCCTGTTGGCAATGCGCCAGACAACAACAAAAATCGAGGTTTTCAATGACAACTGCTTTACAGCAACCATCGCTCTCGGGCCAATGCATGGCCGAGTTTCTGGGGACTGCACTCCTGATCTTTTTCGGTACCGGTTGTGTCGCCGCGCTCAAAGTCGCGGGCGCCAGCTTCGGCCTGTGGGAAATCAGCATCATCTGGGGCGTCGGCGTGAGCATGGCGATCTACCTCACCGCCGGGGTTTCCGGTGCGCACCTCAATCCTGCTGTGAGCATCGCGCTAACAATCTTTGCTGACTTCGAAAAGCGCAAACTGCCGTTCTATATCGTCTCGCAGATTGCCGGCGCCTTCTGTGGTGCGCTGCTGGTCTACACGCTGTACAGCAATCTTTTCTTCGATTACGAACAAACTCACCAAATGGTTCGTGGCTCGGCTGCCAGCCTTGAGTTGGCGTCGGTGTTCTCCACTTTCCCGAACCCTGTGCTGTCTACCGCTCAGGCATTCCTGGTCGAGATGATCATCACTGCCATCCTGATGGGCGTGATCATGGCCCTGACCGATGACAACAACGGTCTGCCAAAAGGCCCGATGGCGCCGCTGCTGATCGGCCTGTTGATCGCGGTGATCGGCAGCTCGATGGGTCCGCTGACCGGTTTTGCGATGAACCCGGCACGAGACTTCGGTCCAAAACTGATGACTTTCTTCGCTGGCTGGGGTGAAATTTCCTTCACCGGCGCCCGTGAAATCCCGTACTTCCTGATTCCGATTTTTGCACCGATTGTCGGTGCCTGCCTCGGCGCTGCCGGGTATCGCGGGCTCATCGCCCGTCACCTGACCGGCGCCACACCTGCTACAAAGGATGCAGAACCGGCCATTGAAGGCAAACCAAGAACTTCTTGAAACAGTCGGCGCAGGCTCCTGCCCTATAGAGCCTGCGCCCCGGCCCACTCTCCCTTATTTCGTCCAAGGCAATCGACATGACCGACATTCAGAATAAGAACTACATCATTGCCCTCGATCAGGGTACGACCAGCTCCCGCGCGATCATTTTCGACCGCGACGCGAACGTGGTCTGCACCGCGCAGCGCGAATTCGCCCAGCATTACCCGCAAGCCGGTTGGGTTGAACACGACCCGATGGAAATCTTCGCCACCCAGAGCGCGGTGATGGTTGAAGCGCTGGCCCAGGCCGGTCTGCATCACGATCAAGTGGCCGCCATCGGCATCACCAACCAGCGTGAAACCACCGTGGTCTGGGACAAGACCACCGGTCGCCCGGTCTATAACGCCATCGTCTGGCAGTGCCGCCGCAGCACCGAGATCTGCCAACAGCTCAAGCGTGACGGCCACGAAGACTACATCCGTGACACCACGGGTCTGGTCACCGACCCGTACTTCTCCGGCACCAAACTGAAGTGGATCCTCGACAACGTCGAAGGCAGCCGCGAGCGTGCGCGCAACGGCGAACTGCTGTTCGGCACCATCGATAGCTGGCTGATCTGGAAATTCACCGGCGGCAAAGTCCACGTCACCGACTACACCAACGCCTCGCGCACCATGCTCTTCAACATCCACTCGCTTGAGTGGGATTCGAAGATGCTGGAGATCCTCGACATCCCGCGCGAAATGCTCCCGGAAGTGAAAGCGTCTTCGGAAATTTACGGTCGCACCAAGAGCGGCATCGCCATCGGCGGTATCGCTGGTGACCAGCAAGCGGCACTGTTCGGCCAGATGTGCGTCGAGCCGGGCCAGGCAAAAAACACCTACGGCACTGGTTGCTTCCTGCTGATGAACACCGGCGACAAAGCGGTGAAATCCAAGCACGGCATGCTCACCACCATCGCTTGCGGCCCGCGCGGCGAAGTCGCTTATGCGCTGGAAGGTGCTGTGTTCAACGGCGGTTCGACCGTGCAGTGGCTGCGTGATGAACTGAAGATCATCAACGACGCCCACGACACCGAATACTTCGCCAGCAAGGTCAAGGACAGCAACGGCGTGTACCTGGTGCCGGCCTTCACGGGTCTGGGCGCTCCGTACTGGGACCCGTATGCCCGTGGCGCGCTGTTCGGCCTGACTCGCGGCGTGCGCGTGGATCACATCATCCGCGCCGCGCTGGAATCGATCGCCTATCAGACCCGCGACGTCCTCGACGCCATGCAACAGGACTCCGGCGAACGCCTGAAGGCCCTGCGCGTGGACGGCGGCGCAGTGGCGAACAACTTCCTGATGCAGTTCCAGGCGGACATCCTCGGCACTCAGGTCGAGCGCCCGCAAATGCGTGAAACCACGGCACTGGGCGCGGCTTACCTGGCCGGCCTGGCGTGCGGCTTCTGGGGCAGCCTGGAAGAACTGCGCGGCAAAGCAGTGATCGAGCGCGAATTCGAGCCGAGCCTGGACGAAGTCGAGAAAGAGAAGCTTTATAAAGGCTGGAAAAAAGCCGTCAGCCGCACCCGTGACTGGGCGCGTGAAGACGCTGAATAAGCCAGTCTGAGGACTGACTAAGGCTGGAAACTGGTCGGGAGCGGATTCCTGCGGCATCATGGGCAAATTTTGCACGGCAGCCCAAAGGAAGCCCCATGAATCTGCCTCCCCGTCAGCAGCAAATCCTCGAGCTGGTCCGCGAACGCGGCTATGTGAGCATCGAGGAAATGGCCACGCTGTTCGTTGTTACCCCGCAAACCATCCGCCGCGACATCAATCAGCTCGCGGAAGCCAATCTGCTGCGTCGCTACCATGGCGGTGCGGCCTATGATTCCAGCGTCGAAAACACTGCCTATGCGATGCGCGCCGATCAGATGCGCGATGAAAAGCAACGCATCGGTGAAGCCATCGCCGCGCAGATCCCCGATCACGCCTCGCTGTTCATCAATATCGGCACCACCACCGAATCGATTGCCCGCGCCCTGCTCAATCACAACCATCTGAAGATCATCACCAACAACCTGCACGTGGCATCGATGCTCAGTGCCAAGGATGATTTCGATGTGCTGCTGACCGGCGGCAACGTGCGCCGCGATGGCGGTGTTGTGGGTCAGGCGAGTGTGGATTTCATCAACCAGTTCAAGGTTGATTTCGCCTTGGTTGGCATCAGTGGTATCGACGAGGACGGCAGCCTGCTCGACTTCGATTATCAGGAAGTGCGGGTCTCCCAGGCGATCATTGCCAATGCACGGCAGGTGATTCTGGCGGCGGACTCGAGCAAGTTCGGACGTAACGCGATGATTCGCCTTGGGCCGATCAGCCTGATTGATTGTCTGGTCACCGATCAGCAGCCGGTGCCGGCGTTGGCGCAGTTGTTGAGTCAGCACAAGATTCGTTTAGAAGTCGTTTAACCCCCTCAGCATTCCCATGTGGCGAGGGGATTTATCCCCGAGGGGCTGCGAAGCGGCCCCCTCAGCATTTCAAAGTGGAACCTCGTTTGATGGTTTTGGGACTGCTTCGCAGTCCATCGGGGATAAATCCCCTCACCACAACCACTCTTCTTCGCCTATTAATGTTCGAAAATTTTCCTTTCCCTGCCCTTCGATGAGTTTTTTCAATCGAAGTCGACTGGCTGTGCGCGTGTTTATGGGCTACCATTTTCGCAAATGAACATTAATGTTCGATTTCCAATACAGAAAATCAAAAGAGCCCGAGGCCAGCCGATGTCCACATCTACCTTGCGTACGCCCCCTATCTCCGAGATCTACGACCTCGCCGTCATCGGCGGCGGGATCAATGGGGTGGGGATCGCAGCGGATGCCGCCGGTCGCGGTCTATCGGTGTTCCTTTGCGAAAAAGATGACCTCGCCAGCCACACCTCGTCAGCCAGCAGCAAGCTGATCCACGGTGGCCTGCGCTACCTCGAACATTACGAATTCCGTCTGGTACGCGAAGCACTGGCCGAGCGCGAAGTGCTGCTGACCAAGGCGCCGCACATCGTCAAGCCGATGCGCTTTGTGTTGCCGCACCGTCCGCACCTGCGTCCGGCGTGGATGATCCGTGCCGGTCTGTTCCTTTATGACAACCTCGGCAAACGCGAAAAGCTGCCAGGTTCGAAAAGCCTGAAGTTCGGCGCCGACAGCGCGTTGAAAAGCGAAATCAAGAACGGCTTCGAATACTCCGACTGCTGGGTCGATGACGCCCGCCTCGTGGTCTTGAACGCCATGGCCGCCCGTGAAAAAGGCGCCCACGTCCACACCCAGACCCGTTGCGTCAGCGCCCGCCGCGCCAAGGGCCTGTGGCACCTGAACCTGGAACGCGCCGACGGCAGCCTGTTTTCGATTACCGCCAAAGCGCTGGTGAACGCCGCTGGTCCGTGGGTGGCCAAGTTCATTCGTGATGACCTGAAGATGGAATCGCCGTATGGCATCCGTCTGATTCAGGGCAGCCACATCATCGTGCCGAAACTGTACGAAGGTGAAAACGCGCACATTCTGCAAAACGAAGACCAGCGCATCGTCTTCACCATTCCGTACCTGAACCACTTCACCCTGATCGGCACTACCGACCGTGAGTACACCGGCGATCCAGCCAAAGTGGCGATCACCGAGGGCGAAACCGATTACTTGCTGAAAGTGGTCAACGCCCACTTCAAGAAGCAGATCAGCCGCGACGACATCCAGCACAGCTATTCCGGCGTACGTCCGCTGTGCAACGACGAATCCGACAATCCGTCGGCCGTGACTCGCGATTACACCTTGGCACTGTCTGGCGGTACCGAAGAAGCGCCGTTGCTGTCGGTGTTCGGCGGCAAGCTGACCACCTATCGCAAACTCGCCGAATCGGCAATGGCGCAACTGATGCCGTTCTTCACCCAGATGCGCCCGAGCTGGACGGCCACCGCCACCCTGCCCGGCGGCGAAGACATGTCCACGCCGCAGGCGCTGAGTGCGCTGATCCGCGACAAGTTCGACTTCGTGCCGACTGAAATCGCTCGCCGCTGGTCCACCACCTACGGCAGCCGCACCTGGCGCATGCTCGAAGGTGTCGAGACCCTCACCGATATGGGTGAACACATCGGTGGCGGGCTTTACACCCGTGAAGTCGATTACCTGTGCAGCGAAGAATGGGCGACCACGGCGCACGACATTCTGTGGCGCCGCAGCAAGCTGGGGTTGTTCACCACGCCGGCCGAGCAGGAAAAACTGGCGGCGTATCTGGGTAAGGTCGAGCAAAATCGCAAAATTGAAGCGGCCTGATCTGAGCAGCGCTTGAACGAAAGCCCCTGAATTGTGAGATTCAGGGGCTTTTTTGTTGGACAGCCAGAACCAGCCCCCTCCCGGCCCTCTCCCCATTCGGTTTTCCGAACGCGACCTGACGGTCGATTCGGTTAACCGGATCAGTTTGATCTTAAAAAACCATCACAAAACTTTAATAACGTTATAAATCATATAGTTAATGACAGGCTGGTGGTCTGGCACGACTCATGCTCTACACTCTCTCGACGAATGCCTGTTGAGCCAACACTTCAGGAGCCGTCAGGCATTCGAAGCACAAAAGGGCCGACAAACTGGCTCCATAAAAAAAACAATGTCGAGGAAAATTTGATGCGCATCGTTCCCCATATCCTGGGCGCAGCCATTGCTGCCGCTCTGATCAGCACGCCAGTTTTCGCCGCCGAACTCACCGGCACCCTGAAGAAGATCAAAGAGTCCGGTGTGATCACCCTGGGCCACCGCGACGCCTCCATCCCGTTTTCCTACATCGCGGATGCTTCCGGCAAGCCGGTCGGCTACTCCCACGACATCCAGCTGGCCATCGTCGAAGCGATCAAGAAAGACCTCGACCTGCCAAACCTGCAAGTCAAATACAACCTGGTGACTTCGCAAACCCGTATCCCGCTGGTGCAGAACGGCACCGTGGACGTCGAGTGCGGCTCCACCACCAACAACGTCGAGCGTCAGCAGCAAGTTGACTTCTCCGTCGGCATCTTCGAAATCGGTACCCGTCTGCTGTCCAAGGCCGACTCCAAGTACAAGGATTTCGACGATCTGAAAGGCAAGAACGTCGTGACCACCGCCGGCACCACGTCCGAGCGCATCCTCAAGGCGATGAACGCCGACAAGCAGATGGGCATGAACGTCATCTCCGCCAAAGACCACGGCGAATCCTTCCAGATGCTGGAATCGGGTCGTGCCGTCGCGTTCATGATGGACGACGCCCTGTTGGCTGGCGAAGCCGCCAAGGCCAAGAAAGCCACCGACTGGGCCGTGACCGGCACACCACAGTCGTACGAAATCTACGGCTGCATGATGCGCAAAGGTGACGAGCCATTCAAAAAGGCTGTGGATGACGCTATCAAGGCGACCTACGCATCGGGCGCGATCAACAAGATCTACGAGAAGTGGTTCATGGCACCGATCCCGCCAAAAGGCCTGAACCTGAACTTCCCGATGAGCGATGAGCTCAAGGCCTTGATCGCCAATCCGACCGACAAAGCGGCTGACGACAAGAAATCCTGATTTCTGACTAACCTTATCTCCTGAAGGGGCGCGGCCCTTTCAGGAGTTTGTCACTCCCTGCTGGCATTTTTTGGAAACACTCGAACCGGTGGCTATCGAGCCGATCGCGTGTGCCTGATCTTCACGATCAGGGAGGGAACGGAGTTCCCCAAGCGGGCACTTGTACATCGATCGAATCGAGGGGAGACCCTAATGAATTACAACTGGGACTGGAGCGTGTTCTTCAAGTCCACCGGCGTGGGCAGCGAGACTTATCTCGACTGGTTCATTTCCGGATTGGGCTGGACCATCGCCATCGCCATCGTGGCCTGGATCATCGCCCTGCTGCTGGGCTCGATACTGGGTGTCATGCGCACCGTGCCGAACCGCATCGTGTCGGGCATCGCGACCTGCTACGTCGAACTCTTCCGTAACGTGCCGCTGCTGGTTCAGCTGTTCATCTGGTACTTCCTGGTGCCCGACCTGCTGCCGGCGGACTTGCAGGAGTGGTACAAGCAGGACCTCAACCCGACCACCTCGGCCTACCTGAGCGTTGTCGTGTGCCTGGGCCTGTTCACCGCCGCGCGTGTTTGCGAACAAGTGCGCACCGGTATTCAGGCGCTGCCTCGCGGCCAGGAATCTGCCGCCCGCGCCATGGGTTTCAAGCTGCCGCAGATCTACTGGAACGTGCTGCTGCCCCAAGCCTACCGGATCATCATTCCGCCGCTTACCTCGGAATTTTTGAACGTGTTCAAGAACTCCTCCGTGGCCTCGCTGATCGGTTTGATGGAGCTGCTCGCGCAGACCAAACAGACCGCTGAGTTCTCGGCCAACCTGTTCGAAGCGTTCACCTTGGCGACCCTGATCTATTTCACCCTGAACATGAGCCTCATGCTGTTGATGCGCGTGGTCGAGAAGAAAGTGGCCGTGCCCGGCCTGATCTCCGTGGGGGGTAAATAATGGAATTCGATTTCAGTGGCATCGTCCCGGCCATTCCCGGTTTGTGGAACGGCATGGTGATGACCCTCAAGCTGATGGCCATGGGCGTGGTTGGCGGGATCATTCTCGGCACCATTCTGGCGCTGTGCCGTCTGTCGCATAACAAACTGCTGTCGAACGTTGCCGGTGCGTACGTCAACTATTTCCGTTCGATTCCGCTGCTGCTGGTGATCACCTGGTTCTACCTGGCGGTGCCGTTCGTGCTGCGCTGGATCACCGGCGAAGACACCCCGATTGGTGCGTTCACCTCGTGCATCGTGGCGTTCATGATGTTCGAAGCCGCGTACTTCTGCGAAATCGTCCGTGCCGGTGTGCAGTCGATTCCCAAAGGCCAGATGGGCGCAGCGCAAGCGCTGGGCATGAGCTACGGGCAGATGATGCGTCTGATCATCCTGCCGCAAGCCTTTCGCAAGATGACCCCGCTGCTGCTGCAGCAGAGCATCATTTTGTTCCAGGACACCTCGCTGGTTTACACCGTGGGCCTGGTGGACTTCCTCAACGCCTCCCGCGCCAGCGGCGACATCATTGGTCGTTCCAATGAGTTCCTGATTTTCGCCGGTGTCGTGTACTTCATCATCAGCTTTGCCGCCTCGCTGCTGGTCAAGCGTCTGCAAAAAAGGTTCGCCGTATGATCTCTATCAAAAACATCAACAAGTGGTATGGGGACTTCCAGGTGCTGACTGATTGCAGCACCGAGGTCAAAAAAGGCGAAGTGATCGTGGTCTGCGGCCCGTCGGGTTCCGGCAAATCGACCCTGATCAAATGCGTCAACGCGCTGGAGCCGTTCCAGAAAGGCGACGTCGTCGTGGACGGCACGTCGATTGCCGACCCGAAGACCAACCTGCCGAAATTGCGTTCGCGCGTGGGCATGGTGTTCCAGCATTTCGA
This sequence comes from Pseudomonas sp. LBUM1652, assembly GCF_059716105.1. Lineage (NCBI taxonomy): Bacteria > Pseudomonadati > Pseudomonadota > Gammaproteobacteria > Pseudomonadales > Pseudomonadaceae > Pseudomonas > Pseudomonas sp. LBUM1652. Next base: position 5,040,498 of record NZ_CP166804.1, read on the forward strand.
ACTGTTCCCGCACCTGACCATCACCGAAAACCTGACCATCGCGCAGATCAAGGTGTTGGGCCGCAGCAAGGAAGAGGCGACCAAAAAAGGTCTGCAACTGCTTGAGCGCGTCGGCTTGTCGGCCCACGCCCACAAGCACCCGGGGCAATTGTCCGGCGGTCAGCAACAGCGTGTGGCGATTGCCCGTGCGCTGGCGATGGACCCGATCGTCATGCTGTTCGACGAACCGACCTCCGCGCTCGACCCGGAAATGGTCAACGAAGTGCTCGACGTGATGGTGCAACTGGCCCACGAAGGGATGACCATGATGTGCGTGACCCACGAAATGGGCTTCGCCCGCAAAGTGGCTGATCGGGTGATCTTCATGGACGCCGGCAAGATCATCGAAGACTGCCCGAAAGAGGAGTTCTTCGGCGACATCAACGCCCGCTCCGAACGCGCGCAGCATTTCCTCGAGAAGATTCTGCAGCACTAAAAGCAACAACCCGCTCCCCGACTATGGGGAGCGGGCTGCCTGACAATGAGATCCCCTGTGGTGAGGGGATTTATCCCCGATTGGGCTGCGAAGCGGCCCCAGCACTTCAAAGTCAAACAGCGTGCATAGGTTTGACGACTGCTGCGCAGCCGATCGGGGATAAATCCCCTCGCCACAGAGTTCACCTCCAAACCAGCGGTGATTCACAAACAAGTGTTGTGGTTGACCCAAGGCAACTGTGATGAAATGCGACCCCACTCTCTATCGCGCAGCGCCGCCATCACTTGCCGTGAAACCCCGTCTGATTCGTCATCTGTTCCTGCCGCCGCTGGTCATCGCCCTGATGATCGGCCTGGGCTTTATCGGCTTCTGGACCAGTGAGCATTTTGGTATTCGCAGCCTCGGCGAGAACGGCCAGCGCCAACTGGAACTGCACGCCCGTGCGGTCGAGAGCGAGATCAGCAAATACACCTACCTGCCCAGCCTGCTGGAACTGGAAACCAGTGTCCCGCAATTGCTGGCCGACCCGACCCCGGAACACCGGCAAACGGTCAATGCTTACCTTGAAGGCCTGAACCGGCGCAGCCGCAGTCGGGCCATCTACGTGATGGACACCACCGGCCGCGTCATGGCCACCAGCAACTGGCGCGATGTCGACAGTTACCTGGGTGAAGACCTGTCCTTCCGCGCCTACTTTCAGAAAGCCATACGGGGCGAACCCGGCCGCTTCTACGGGATCGGCAGCACCAACGGCGAACCCGGTTACTACCTGGCCCACGGCCTTGAAGAACACGGCAAGATCGTCGGCGTCGCCGTGGTCAAGGTGCGTCTGGAAGCCATGGAAGAACGCTGGCAACGTGCGCGCCTCGAAGCGTTTGTCAGTGACGAAAACGGCATCATCATTCTCTCCAGCGATCCGGCGCGGCGTTTGAAGTCGGTGGTTCCGCTGAGCGACGAGACCAAGGAAAAACTCGCCCGCAGTCTGCAGTACTACTGGTTCCCCCTTAATGAACTGCAACCGCTGGCAAGGGAGACATTGTCCGAAGGTGTGGAGAAACTCACCTTCCCGGCCAACAGCGAAGTCGATTCCGATGAAGACGACATCAGCTATCTGGCGCAGACCCGTCCCTTGAGCGACACACCGTGGAATTTCACCCTGCTCACGTCATTGCAGGATTTGCGGCGCGAAGCAATCAATCAGGGCATCCTGGTGGCCGTGGCGTTTGCTCTGGTGGCCTTCCTGCTGATCGCCTGGAACGAGCGACGCAAGGTCATCGCCACCCGCCTCGCCGCCCGCGAAGCCTTGCAGGAAGCCAACAATCAACTGGAGCGTCGGATTACCGAACGCACCGCCGACCTGCGCGCCAGCAACGATCGATTGAAGAGCCAGATCCGCGAGCGGCGTCAGGCCGAAGAGACGTTGCGCCGCGCCCAGGATGAACTGGTCCAGGCTGGCAAACTCGCCGCCATCGGCCAGATGTCCACCAGCATCGCCCACGAATTGAACCAGCCACTGGCAGCCATGCGCACGCTGTCGGGCAATACCGTGCGCTTTCTGGAGCGCGGTCAGCTGGATGTTGCCAGCACCAATCTCAAGACCATCAACGACCTGATCGACCGCATGGGCCGGATCACCGCCAGCCTGCGTTCGTTTGCCCGGCGCGGTGACAACCACGGCCAGGCCAGCCTCGGCAAAGCCGTCGATGCCGCGCTGCAATTGCTCGGCGCACGCCTGGAGAGTTCGGCGCTGCAACTGCACCGGCAATTCATGGATGTGCAATTGCATATCGACCAGACCCGCCTCGAACAAATTCTGGTCAACCTGATCGGCAACGCGCTCGACGCCATGCAGGCGCAACCGCTGCCGGAACTGTGGCTGGAAGGTGAAGAGTTCAACGGCAAATATCGCCTGCGGGTGCGCGACAACGGCCACGGCATCGACATTGAAGCACGCAAGCATCTGTTCGAACCGTTCTTCACCACCAAACCGGGTGAGCAAGGCCTGGGCCTGGGCCTGACCCTTTCCGCCAGCCTCGCCGCCGCCACGGGCGGGCATCTGGGTGTCGAACACCCGGCCAGCGGTGGCACCACCTTCGTCCTCAGTTTACCGTTGGTAAGCCCTACTCCTGCCGAGCCAATATGAACCACGACCTTAGTGTGCTGATCGTCGAAGACGACCCCCATGTGTTGCTCGGCTGCCAGCAAGCGCTGACGCTGGAAGACATTCCCTGCGTCGGCGTCGGCAGTGCCGAAGAAGCACTGGAACGTGTCGGCGACAACTTTGCCGGGATCGTCATCAGCGACATTCGCTTGCCGGGCATCGATGGCCTGGAACTGCTGACCCGGCTCAAGCAACGCGACCGCAGTTTGCCGGTGGTGCTGATCACTGGCCACGGCGACATCTCCATGGCGGTCGGCGCGATGCAAAAAGGCGCCTACGACTTCATGGAGAAACCGTTCTCCCCCGAGCGTCTGGTGGATGTCGCGCGGCGTGCGTTGGAGCAACGCAGCCTCGCCCGCGAGGTTTCATCGCTGCGCCGGCAACTGGCCGAGCGTGATTCTCTTGAAGGACGCATCATCGGTCGCTCGCCAGCGATGCAAAACCTGCGCGAACTGATCGCCAACGTCGCCGACACCTCGGCCAACGTGCTGATCGAAGGCGAAACCGGCACCGGCAAAGAGCTGGTCGCCCGCTGCCTGCACGATTTCAGCCGCCGTCACAGCAAGCAGTTCGTCGCGCTGAACTGCGGCGGCCTGCCGGAGAATCTGTTCGAAAGCGAAATCTTCGGCCATGAAGCCAACGCTTTTACCGGCGCCGGCAAACGCCGGATCGGCAAGATCGAACACGCCGACGGCGGCACGCTGTTCCTCGATGAAGTGGAAAGCATGCCGCTGCCGTTGCAGATCAAACTGCTGCGCGTATTGCAGGAACGCACCCTTGAACGCCTCGGTTCGAACCAGAGTGTGGCGGTGGATTGCCGGGTGATTGCGGCGACGAAATCCGACCTCGACGAATCGAGCAAGGCTGGCGAGTTTCGCAGCGACTTGTACTACCGACTTAACGTGGTGACTCTGGAGTTGCCACCGCTGCGCGAACGCCGCGAAGACATCCTGCAACTGTTCGAACACTTCACTCAGCAATCAGCCCTGCGCTTCGACCGCGCGCTGCCGGAGCTGGACAACCAGACCCTGTCGAACCTGATGAGCCACGACTGGCCGGGCAACGTGCGTGAACTGCGCAACGTCGCCGAGCGTTTCGCCCTGGGTCTGCCGGCCTTCAAGAAATCCGGCGCCGGCAGCGCTGGCCAGGGCCTGGCGTTTGCCGAAGCAGTGGAAGCCTTCGAGCGCAATTTGCTCAGCGATGCTCTGCAACGCAGCGGCGGCAACCTGACACAGGCGAGCCTGGAACTGGGCATGGCCAAGACCACGCTGTTCGACAAAGTGAAAAAATACGGGCTGAGCCACTGATGGATCTACTACTGAAAGCCGCACTCGGCGCCGCCGTGGTCGTGATTCTCGCGGCACTGGCCAAGACCAAGAACTATTACATCGCAGGCCTGGTGCCGCTGTTTCCGACCTTTGCCTTGATCGCGCATTACATCGTCGGCAAGGGGCGTTCGATTGATGACCTGAAGACCACCATCGTGTTCGGGATGTGGTCGATCATTCCGTACTTTGTTTATCTGGCGACGTTGTATGTGATGGTCGACCGGATGCGGCTGGAGGCTTCGCTCGCCGTGGCGGCGGTGGCGTGGTTGATGGCGGCGACGGTGCTTGTCACGGTGTGGGTGCGTATCCATGCATGACCTGCACACAATCCACTTCAAACCGATGAAAATCAATTTTTGCAGGGCTCAACATCGTTGATCGAACGCTTCACCGTTAATACGCCATCACAATTAAAGTAACCTCTCGCAGTATTGATGTGCACTGTCAGGTTTTCATAGATCACAGAAGTCCTTACATGAATGGATGAAGCGTCGCCCTTTGATTCCGTCGAAAACTCATCGTTTGGTGAAGTGTTCACTCTCGGGCACGTAATACTTGTAAACGTACATTCATTGTTAGGACCATCGATGATGGCAGATGAGATACAGCTATGGTTTGCGCTATTTTCTTTCCAGGCTGTCATACAAGGTGTATCGGGTTTTGGTTTTCGACTTTTCGCCCACTCCGCGACTTTTGCCTCTTCGTCAGCGCTCTCTTTGTCGATAGCGTCAAGAGCGTCATCATATTGATCTGCCTTAACAAACTCGGCATCAAGAGAAAGCATGGCAAAAAATGTGGCTACAACAAGACCTTTGCGTAGACGTATCATTTTCTATTCTCCCTATAGTTATCCCGCTTCGCGAGACCATTAGCCGAGAATATTTTAATGATGCCAATTACGCCACTGTCAGAAATTACAGTCGGACATACCGATTCAGAATAGCGAAGAAACTTCTTACTTCATTTTCTCTATTAGTTTCAAACCACGCAGCAAACTACCAAGGGGTTAACTTTTCCCGGTGTTTTCAATGCATCATTATTACAAAAGGCCTGTTCCCACCACCGGTTCAATCTGCGCCCAATGCGAAGTGTCTTCACGATGCGCCTGCAAATACGGCAACACCGCCGCCAGCAACGGCGCTTTGAATGCCTCTTGAAAACGATGCGCCAACCCCGGAATCAGCTTCAACTGACTGCCGCGAATGTGCGCCGCCAAATGCACGCCATGCATCACCGGCAGCAACGGATCGGCCGTGCCGTGCACCACCAGCGTCGGCACGCGCAATTGATTGAGCAGCGCCACCCGGCTCCGTTCGGCCAGAATTGCCATGATCTGCCGCTTCACGCCTTCAGGATTGAACGCCCGGTCGTAGGACGCCGCCGCTTGTTGCAACAACGCCTGCCGATCATCGGTAACCGCCGGACTGCCCAGCGCCGCCAGCAAATCAGCCTGCTGCTCCAGCGCCACTTCACGGTTCGGCGCGCCACGCCGCGACAACAGTTGCACCAGCGCCGCACTCGGCGCCGGCAACCCTTCGGCCCCGGAGGTGGTCATGATCAGCGTCAGGCTCTCGACCCGTTGCGGCGCCATGGCCGCCATGTGCTGGGCGATCATGCCGCCCATGCTTGCGCCCAGCACGTGGAATTGCTCGACATGCAGCGCGTCCATCAAGCCCAGCGCGTCGTCGGCCATGTCGGTCAGGCTGTACGGTGCCGACACCGGCAGACCGAGTTTGTAGCGCAACACTTCAAACGTCAGGTTGGCCTCCAGCGGGGCCTGACGCCAGGTCGACAAGCCGACATCGCGGTTGTCATAGCGAATGACCCGAAAGCCCTGCTGACACAGCGCCACCACCACTTCATCCGGCCAGTGGATCAACTGCCCGCCCAGCCCCATCACCAGCAACAGTGCCGGATCCGATGAGCGCCCGATGCTTTGGTAGGCGATGCTCACCTGCGCCAGATCGGCGCGCTCGGTCGGCACGTTCACATCGCAACGCGCGGCGGCAAACGACGATGAGCCGAACAAAAGCGCGGCCAAAACGGCCGCGATTGATAAAAAAACCTTGTGCATGAAAAAACACCGAAACGCAGAACCCCAGTAGAGCGCGAGTCTGATGAAGTTTGTACAAGCGCGCTGCCACAGTTCGATGACAGTTTGATGAAGAGTGCCGAGTGGTCATTGCGCGATAACTATGTACCGCCATGGAGATCGACGATTTGCTTTGAATGACGGCTACAGGAAGCGGATCCGCCGTTTCGTTACGCGAGCCATAGTTGCCATGCCCGACAGTTTTATTTCCGCGCTCTCAGATCCCGGTCCGGCGCAGACACCGTCCGTTGCCCATTTACCCAAAAACCCTGACGCCGCAGTGGCGCTGAGTGCTTCGAACCGCTGGCGCTATAGCAGCCAGGCGCTGCGTGAACTGTTCGCCGGTGTGCCGACCACGCGTAAAACGCTGACTCGATTGCTTGAGCAGGAACTGGATCTGGGCGAGCCCGATATCGGTTTTCGCTTTGCGGCCACCCCGCAAAGCCCCGAACATTTCATACCGATCGTGCAGGCCTGTGCCTTTGGCTTTCAGCATCCGCTGCCTGCGAACACACTTGACCGGCAATGCCGCGTGACGGGTTTGCCCGCCACCCATGCGCTGTTCGCCCTCACGCCGCGGCAATTGCTTGAACGGCTCAAGACCCTGGATCTGGAGAAGGCACTGGACCGGGACTGGGATCAATACTGGGATGCGCGCGCGCCCGGCGCTTCGGTATCCCGTCGCGAACGCGCCGATCAACAGTATCGCCAGCATTTCGAAGCGACCGTACTGACCGCCGTCGCCCAGCATCGCGTGACGCCCGAACAGCGTCTCTCGCTGTTCGCGTTGATGGACGCGACCACTCACGATGCAACAGTCACCTGCGAGCAGATTTCGCTGGTGTTAAGCAATGGCAGCAAAGTGAAGTGCCCCACGGCCTGGGTCATCGGCTTTGGCGCCCGGCAGCAACCCGTGCATTGGTTGTACCTGCCGTTGCGCCCCGAAGCATTAAAAGGCTTTGACCAGCGCAGCGAACTCGAGGCCTGGCTGGGCGCTCAGTCGCTGATTCCCAGTGGCTTGCCACAAACCGGTCTGAGGTTTGAATACACCCACAGAGAGTTGCCATTGACCACTGGCATGAGCGACCTGCTGACGCACTTTCGCCAGGCCCGGATCGACGCCCTGCGCAACGGTAGCCTCGGCAAGCCCGGGTTTGCCGAACATGGCAGCAAAGCCCTCGACTTCTCTGACCAGACAGACCGTCAACGGCAGACCGCTGCCGTGTTCGGTTCTCCCCCCGTGTTTGAATCCGTCAGTGTCGAGGACGATGAACCGTCGCTGTTCGGCAGTCTCTATGCCGACATTCCTCTGGCCCTGCGTCAGGCCGCTCTCAAGCGCCAGCGTGATGCCCTGGAAGCCCGGTTGGGTACGTCGAGCGACAACGCCGCCCTGCAACCGATCAAGGATTTGCAACAAACATTGGAAACCGCCGAGCAAGCCGCCGACAACGCCGCGACTGCGCTGTTGGGCCGCTCGCAGCCTTTCGACCTGCTTACCCTCAATCGTGAGTTCACCGCTCTGCATCAGGCACACAAGGCCGGTTTGCTAGCCGAAACCGACTTGCAAAAGTTGCTTGAACAGATCAGCAGCGAAGAACACCAACTGATCAAGGCCCTGCTCGACCCGCCAGACAACCCCGACAGCGATTGTGTAGCCGCCAGCCTGATACTTTCGACGAGCGAAACGGCTGACAGCCCAACGACCGAGACGCTCAACGGCCCGTTTGTCATGACCCGCGCCGGTACGTTGCTCGACCCGACGTCTGCCCACAGCCTGTTGCTGTACTGGCCCGGCACTGGTGGAGGACTGCAACGCTTTGCCAGTCGTCGGGCGCTGGAAAGCCAGATGTTCGCCCTTGCCGAAAAGGATCCATTACTGACCCTGCAACTGAAAAAAATCAGCGGCGATCCACTGCATCACGCCCTCGATCAGGTGACCAGCGAGTACGAAGAGCAGGCCGCCGTGCTCCGTGCGCACCCCGGCAAGTCCATGTTGACACCCGAACGCAGCGGGCCAATGCAGGCCCTGCGCGAACGTTTCAGGGCCGCCCTCCAGGTGCCAGTGCACGCCGCACGGAATCTGGCCTTTGCCCATCTGCTGGAACAAAACCGCTCCGGCAGGTTGGCCGACAATCTGCCGCACTGGCAACGAAACTTGCCGGCCAGCGAACGCAGCAATCTGAAGACGCAGATCCAGGCCTATATCGCCGCCATGCACCGCAGCCACCAACTGCTGATGCGGGCCTTGCCGCCACGTGATGACTTCACCCGTCAGCATTTGCACCAACGGTTGCGTGAGGACTTCTCGGTGCAGGGGCCTTTCTCGGTACAGATCGACCTGCCGGACTCCGCCAGACTGCAAAAGCAATTGAGCGACGGCTCAACCATGACCACCCCGCAAAAGCTGGTCGCGGTGCCCAGCGCCTCACGCAGTAAGGTGCCACTCGAAGACCTCGCGCAGTCCAACATCGACAACACACCCTCGATGCGTCTGGAGTCGGAGTCCTTGCGCCTGCTGTTCATGACGGTCGAAGTCATCGCGGCCGATGACAGCGCACGAGCAGCCTTGCGCACAGGCATCACCCATGAGTACCTGCGCAAGATTCTGCCGGAACTGGATTTGCCCAAAACCTACGAGCAAACGATCCGTGACGCCTTCATGGGCGGGCTCGGTGAATCCGCCTTCGTGCGCGAGCATCGGCGTGAATGCCTGATCGAACCGTGGCGGCTGATGCTCAAGATGCAAGGCGAATGCGCGCGTTTACAACAACGCATCAACCATCACGAATGGCAAATATTCAACATTGCCATTGAAGCCGACACTACCCATGCCTGGAACACTGGAGCCCTGCGCATTGTGCTCCTGCCGGCCTTCCTCAGAGCCGGTGGCAAGGACACCCCCAATCAAGGCCCCGTCACGCTGTCAGGCGTCACCTTTATCCAGGAGCAAATCAGCGGGACAACCTTGCTCTATTTGCCAGACAGTCCCGACGACCAGGTTCTGCGTCGTTACGACAGTCTGGAGGAGGCCCGCAAGGCGCTATTCAAACTCTGCGAGCAAGACCCGTGGATCAGCTATCTGGCAGGCCGGGCCTTGCAAGGGGATGTGCGCGCCCATGAAAACCGCCTCGCTCAGGCCATCGTGAAAAAGCATGACGCCATGGTCGGCGTCGGTATGCCCTGGCCTTCGACCACCTCATTGGCCGCGCACCTGCTCAACGCCCACATGGGCCGATTGATCGAAGCCCATCGCGGCACATCGCGCGCCAATGATGCGTTGTACATGGAACGCTATGCCCTCAAGGGACCGCGAGCTTTCAATTACCTGAAAATGGCCTTGGGGTTGCTGCCCTTTGTCGGCGTGGCGTTTGCCGTCTACGACGCCTGGACCAGCGCCAATCAGGCGGTCGCGGCATTTTTGCGCGGTGATGTGGGTGATGGCCTGGCGGAACTTGAATCGGTGTTGTTGTCGCTGATCGATGCGGCCATGGATCTGCTGCCGGGCGAAATGACCACTTCCGCCCTTTCCCGAGCGGCCCGTTCACTGACCCGCACTCGCCAACTGCGCAGACTGGCTCAAGGCGCCGGCGCGCTGCATGTTCCCTCGCAACGTCAGGCTCGGCATCTGACGGCGCGTTTCGCCGGCTACGAGTATGAAAAGCCGATTTCGCTGTCAGGGCTGGAACCAGCCACCGAAGGCCTCTATCGCGGCATCTACCGGCATGCCGACGGCGACTTCATCCTGCGCCAGGGACGGATCTTTGAAGTTCAACGCAGCAACAACGCCGACAACTGGCGTTTACACGGCACGAGTACCAAGACCTATAAACAACCGATTGCCCTGGATGAAACCGGCCAGTGGGATACGTGGTTCGGTGTGCATGGCACGGCGGTCGAAGGCGGGGCGCTGGGCGGCGGGAATATCGCCGGACACCTGGCTGATGCGGCCGATCCCTTCTGGCCACAGGCGATTCGGCAGCGCCTGCCGCGCTGGCTGGTGGATCGCAAGTATCGCCGTTATCGTCAGTTGACCCAGGCCGCCGATAGCCTGGCCGACCAGCTCGATGCCAGGGGTGTGGCGAGCGATGCCGCGATCAACCGTTACGGCGCGGCATCGCAAGCGGATCGACCGGCCTTGATGCCAGCCTCAGAGGCCGCCTGTGTCGGCGATATCCAACTGGCAACACGGCACTACGAAACCCTCGATGATTTGATGCCCTTGACCAAGGGAAACAAAAAACGCGCGCTGCTTGAAATACAGAGCAAGGAGGCCTCGCTGTTGACTGACCGTTACTGGCGCCGCGCTTACCATCTCTCCCACAGCACCGCACGGGTGACTGAAAAAATTGATGACCTGGCCTTGGCACTGGATAACCTGCCCCCCGAAAGTCTGGCCCAACGCATCAGCCTCCTTGAGGATATCCGCACACAGCGGGTCGATTACGTACGCCTGCTTGAGCAAATGGAGCAGCTCAAGGGCGATGCCAATTACTGGTATGAGCGCATCCGCATCCGCGCGCACAAAGAACCCAGAACGGCGATGATCGAGGATATAAACACCAAGCACAGTGATGCCAACCTGCTTTATCTGAAAACCAGTCAACGCCTGGAAACCGTCAAACGCTATGGCCGAACCGACGATGTCTCCTGGTTCTACCTGATGGGACAGGCTCGGGAGCTTCGCAGCAATGTCGATAGGGCCTTGTACACGCAGTACAACCTGCCGAACATCCAGGCGACCCGGGCAAAACGCAATCAGATTCTGCACAACTGCCTGGAGCTGTACACCCGCTATCGCCGTGAAATGAATATCTGGACCGCCACCTATCCGCAACACTTCCACTTGAATGAAGTCCCCGCATTGATGAGCGGGATCGAATGGCTCGCCGAACGCGCCCGCAAAGGCATCATCGAACCGCCCGCGCCGACAACGGGGGGGCAGGCCGCACAGCGCGTGTTCACAACCGCCGATAATCAGTTGATGTACGGCATCGAGCGTTGGGAACCGACGACCCAGAAACACCAATACGTTTCCACCGGCCGCGCAGGCCATGAGGAAGTCTGGGAGCAAGGCAGCGATGGCAGTTACCGCCTGCTCAACCCGCGAAATACAGAACCGTCCGCCCCCGCCCCGATGAGCCTCGCCAAGTTGGTGGCCGATGCGCAACGGCGCCTGGATGCCCAGGCGGACTACCAGATCAGAGTCGAATCCTACGCCGAGCAGGACATGCTCCCGGTCGACCTGGAACACATGATGGTCAGTGAGGCAGCCGAGCTCAATCGCCGCGCCGACCGCATCGAGACCCTGGCGGCGCAAAACCCGATCATTCCACAACTGCGCGACAAGGCCAGCGAACTGACCCTCATCGGCCGGAACCTGCGTACCCGCCAATCACTGACCAGCCAAAAACCCACCGACGGCATGCTTGAAGACCTCATCGAGCAGAACGCTGTGGAAATCCGTAAAACCAGCGCGCTGAAAAACCTCGGCAAGCGCCACGGCCATAACGACTATCTGCAGGAATATGAAATCTGGGACATGACCCTGTCGCCAGCGGAGCTGCTGTGGTATGCCCACTTTCACTATCGCAAACCGACAGCGGCGTTCGGCAATTTCGAGAAGGCCCACTTGAAACTGCCAGACCACCGCTTCCTGACCCACGCGGACGATGCCACCCTGCCCTACGCCGGCATTGGCAAGAAGTCAGCCGTGCTCGAGCACTTCGAAGCAATTGCGGCTAACGACCCGGTCTAGAAAGCTGCGCTGATCAACAATCTGAAAAGCCAGCCGCACGCAAAGGCTGGCTTTTTTGCGGCCAGTTACGCCAACAGACTGCGCAACTGCCGGGCCGCCGCCACCATGTTCACCAGTGCCGCTTCCGTTTCCGGCCAGGCCCGCGTCTTCAAGCCGCAATCGGGGTTGACCCAAAGCCGTTCGGCGGGAATCCGCTGCACCGCCTTCTTCATCAACTTGACCATCTCGGCGGTATCCGGCACCCGTGGCGAGTGGATGTCGTAGACGCCCGGGCCAATGTCGTTGGGGTAGTCGAACGCTTCGAAGGCTTCGAGCAATTCCATGTCCGACCGCGAGGTTTCGATGGTGATCACGTCCGCGTCCATGTCGGCAATCGCCTTGATCACGTCGTTGAATTCGCTGTAGCACATGTGGGTGTGGATCTGGGTTTCATCCTTCACGCCCGACGCCGTCAGACGGAAGGCCTCAACGGCCCAATCCAGATACGCCTGCCATTGTGCGCGGCGCAGCGGCAGGCCTTCGCGGAATGCCGCTTCGTCGATCTGCACGATCTTGATCCCGGCGTTTTCCAGATCCACCACTTCGTCACGCAGGGCCAGCGCCAATTGCTGCGCCTGGACTTTGCGCGACACATCTTCACGCGGGAACGACCACATCAGCATGGTCACCGGGCCGGTCAGCATGCCTTTGATGACCTTGTCGGTCAGGCCTTGGGCGTAGGTGATCCAGTCGACGGTCATGGCATTCGGGCGACTGAGGTCGCCATAAATCACGGCCGGTTTCACACAACGCGAACCATAGCTCTGCACCCAGCCGAAACGGGTGAACAGGTAGCCGTCGAGCTGCTCGGCGAAGTACTCGACCATGTCGTTGCGCTCGGCCTCACCGTGTACCAGCACATCCAGCCCCAGGCGTTCCTGAATCTTCACGGCGTGGCGAATTTCGCTGCGCATGGCGTCGTGGTAATCGTTGGCCGACAGCTTGCCCTGCTTGAACGCCTGGCGCGCCAGACGGATTGAGCCGGTCTGTGGAAAAGAACCGATGGTGGTGGTCGGGAACGTCGGCAATTGCAGGCGCGCCTGTTGTTGGGCGATGCGTTTGGCAAACGGCGAATGACGCTGACTGTCGCTGGCATTGATCGCCTTGATCCGCGCTTGTACCTCGGCATTGTGGACGCGTGGCGACTGCGCACGGCTGGCCTGAATCGCTCGGTTCTCGGCCAATGCGCTTTGCACTTTGGGCGCCTGTGGATCGTTCAAGGCATCGCGCAACACGGAGATTTCGCTGCACTTCTGCACGGCAAACGCCAACCAACTCTTGAGCTCCGGATCGAGCTTGTCTTCACGCTCGACATCCACCGGGCTGTGCAGCAACGAACAGGAACTGCTGACCCACAGGTTGTCGCCGAAACGCTCCTGCGCCGGCTGCAGTTGTGCCAGCGCCTGCTCCAGTTCGCAGCGCCAGACGTTGCGCCCGTTGACCAGCCCCACCGAAAGAATCTTGTAAGTCGGCAGGCGATCCAGCACCTGGCCAAGTTGCTCCGGCGCCCGCACCGCGTCGATGTGCAGACCTTGCACCGGCAGGCCCACGGCCAGGCCGAGGTTGTCTTCAAGGCCACTGAAGTACGTCGCCACGAGTTTCTTCAGCGGCGAATACTGGAGGATGTGATAAGCGCGTTCGAAGGCGCTTTTCCACGCTTGCGGCAGGTCGAGGGTGAGGATCGGCTCGTCGATCTGCACCCACTCCACGCCTTGCTCGGCGAGGCGCACGAGAATCTGGTTGTAGATCGGCAGCAGACGCTCAAGCAAGTCGAGCTTGTCGAAGTCGTTGCCTTTCGCCTTGCCCAGCCACAGGTAAGTCAGCGGGCCGATGATCACCGGTTTGACGTTATGGCCCAGCGCCTTGGCTTCTTCGACTTCATCGAACAACTGTTCCCAGCTCAGCTTGAACTGTTGATCAGCGCTGAATTCCGGGACGAGGTAGTGGTAGTTGGTGTCGAACCACTTGGTCAGCTCTTGTGCATATTGAGTCTTGCCGTGGTCATCAGCGCAGCAACCAGCCGTGGCGCCGCGAGCCATGGCGAACAGCGTGTCGAGGGTCGGCTGGCCACGCTCGTCGCGTACGCCGTCAAAACGCTCAGGGATCACGCCGAAAGTCAGCGAGTGAGTCAGCACCTGGTCGTACCAGGCGAAGTCGCCGACCGGCAACAAGTCGATACCGGCAGCTTTCTGCAACTGCCAGTGAGTGGCGCGCAGATCACGGCCAACCTGGTTCAGCGCGGCCTGATCGAGATCGCCTTTCCAGTAGGCTTCGAGGGCTTTTTTCAGTTCGCGGTCGGCGCCGATGCGCGGGAAACCAAGGGTGTGGGCCACGGCCATGTCGAATGTGCTCCATTGCGTAAAAGATGGCGCCATTGTCGACAGTCAAGCCAACATGAGACAAACTCAACCTTTTCGTGTTGATCACAAGTTTTCCTCATGGAGCCAGCCGGTGCTTGAAATCCGTCACCTGAAAACCCTGCACGCACTGCGCGAAGCCGACAGCCTGGTCGATGCCGCCGACCGGTTGCACCTGACCCAATCGGCGCTGTCCCACCAGTTCAAGGAGCTTGAAGAACGGCTGGGAATGCCGTTGTTCGTGCGCAAGACCAAACCGGTGCGCTTCACCAGCGCCGGCCTGCGCCTGTTGCAACTGGCCGACGCCACCCTGCCGCTGCTGCGCGGCGCCGAGCGCGACATCGCTCGACTGGCCGGCGGCACTGCCGGACGCCTGCACATGGCGATCGAATGCCACAGCTGCTTTCAGTGGCTGATGCCGACCATCGACCAGTTCCGCGATGCGTGGCCGGAAGTCGAACTCGACCTCGCGTCGGGCTTCTCCTTCGCCCCGCTACCGGCCCTGGCCCGAGGTGATCTGGATTTGGTGGTGACCTCTGATCCGCTGGAAATCGCCGGCATCACCTATGTGCCGCTGTTCACCTACGAAGCCATGCTCGCGGTGGCCAATCAGCACCCGCTGGCGAGCAAACCCTACATCGTCCCCGAAGACTTGTTGACAGAAACCCTGATCACTTACCCGGTGGAACGCGACCGACTGGACATCTTCACCCGCTTCCTTGAACCGGCCGACATCGAACCGGCGCTGGTGCGCACTTCGGAGCTGACGGTAATGATGATGCAACTGGTCGCCAGCGGCCGAGGCGTTTGCGGCATGCCGCACTGGGCGCTGCATGAGTACAGCTCGCGCGGCTATGTGAAGGGCAAGCGCCTGGGCGAGAAAGGTCTGTTCGCCACGCTGTACGCCGGGATACGCGCCGACATGCTCGATGCGCCGTACATGCGCGATTTTCTGCTGACGGCCAAGGACACTTCGTTTTCGACGCTGGATGGTGTTAGCGCGGTGCGCTGAAACTCCAAAATCAAAAAATCTTAAACGGCTGCTGTTTAAACGACATGTCCAGACATGGACTCAGGCTACGCAACCTTGCGTCACTGCCTACAGCTACGCCAGAATCCGCCGGCTTGTGCGCCTTGTGCCTGACCTCTATCGTTTGTCGGTCGCTGAACATTCAGCGATCGGGTTTAGCGACTCGACCAGGTATTAAGTCCAAACATGCGCCAGTTTTTGGTGGCTGTACGTGGGAGACCTTCGGGTCTGCCGGGTCTTATACCTCTCGGTTCGCTAACCCGCGTACAGCTGCCACCCTTACTTGTTTAGCGACAGGTGTTGGTGGAACACCAGGTATAAATGGAGATTCGCCATGTTCAAGGTAACGCCCAACCCGCCTCGCCTCCCCAGCACCCTGTTCCACGTCACTCCCGACACCGATAACGAAACCCTCCTCGCCCACGCCTGTGAATCCCTTGCCTCGGCAAGTGTGATGCTCAGTGATTTCGCCGGCCTGCTCGACACGCCGCATCGCAACACCTTGCTCGGCATTCAGCAGGTGGTGATGCTCGGCGAACTGACGGTAAACCGGGCATTGGACAACCTCGATCCCACTGCCTGAACATTTGCCGTATAAAAAGATTCATTGTGGTGAGGGGATTTATCCCCGATGGGCTGCGCAGCAGTCCTGAAACCTGTGCACACGGTGTTTCAGAGAGACCGCGTTTGTAGGGTTTGGGACTGCTTCGCAGCCCATCGGGGATAAATCCCCTCGCCACAAAAGCCCCTCTCTTAGGGTAATGCTGTTCACTTAGGTGGGAGGGTCAGAGTTCACGCCACATGTGGATCTTGTCGAAGTAGTCTTCGCCGACTCGCACCGCCAGCGGTTCCAGACCGAACTGGATAAATCCGCAGCGCTGGTACAGCTTGAAGGCCGCATCGTTGCCGGCGGTGACGGTGAGCTGGATGAGTTTCAGCCCGGGGTGGTTTTGTGCCTCGGTCAGCGCGGCTTGCACCAGTTCGAAACCGAGACCGTGTTGGCGATAATCTGCCGAGACGTACATGCCGAACAGGGTTGTCTTGTGCTGGGCCTTTTCGCGCGGTTCGAACGCCAACCCGACAATGCCGGCCAACACCCCCGCTTCAAATGCACCCAGCACCACATCAAGCTTGCTGGTCAGCCGCGCTTCCCACCAGCTCAACGGCATCGCCGCGCGTTCGCGCACGCTGGAGGTGAACGCCTGTGGATGGCGGTCGTAGGCTTCAAGCATCAGTTCGCGATAGGCCAGGGCATGGCTGGCATCCAGCCGCTCAATCCACATCTCAAGCGCCTCGCCGTTGTTCAAGCATCAACCGCACGGCCAGGCCGCCGAGCACCATCCCCATGAAGTAACGCTGCATCGCCAGCCACGTCGGGTTGCGCAAGAACCACGAAGCGATGCCGGCAGCGAAAAGTGCGATCAGCAAGTTGACGCAGAAACTGACGCTGATCTGGGTCAGGCCGAGGATGATGCTCTGGGTGAACACCGAGCCGTGTTCAGGGGTGATGAATTGCGGAAACACCGAGAGGTAGAACACGGCGATTTTCGGGTTCAGAGCGCTGGTGAGAAAACCCATGGTGATCAGTTTGCGTGACGAATCAGCCGGCAACTGCTGAGCTTCGAACGGCGAACGCGCGCCGGGTTTCACCGCTTGCCAGGCCAGCCACAGCAGGTACAGCGCACCGGCCCACTTCAACACTTCATAGGCCATTGGCACCGCAAGAAACACCGCCGTCAAACCGGCGGCGGCGGCAAACAGATGCACAAAGAACCCGGCCACCACGCCGAGCAACGATGTCACGCCAGCCTTGCGTCCCTGACAGATCGAACGCGAGATCAGGTAGATCATGTTCGGCCCCGGCGTCAGCACCATCAGCAACGCGGCGGCGGCGAAGATCAGCAGGTCTTGAAGCGGGATCATGGCAACGTCCTTTGCGGGGATGATCAGGCGATGGCGGTGAGCGAACGGCGATAAAACGGCAGGATCAGGTCGCGTGTCAATGGCGCCAGGTCGATAGCAGGATCAGTGGCCGGATCGACCCAGATCACCTCTTCGATTTCGGCTGCCGGGCAGACCTCGGCATCGATGGTCAGTTGAAAGATCTCGGCCTGTACGACAAACCCCGGCTCATTGGCGGCGGGTGCGGAGAACTGGCCGAGGAAAGTGGCCTGCGTCGGGTCGATCAGCAATCCCAGCTCTTCCTCCAGCTCACGGGCCAGGGCATGTACTGGCAACTCGTGCGGTTCGATCTTGCCGCCCGGTTGCATGAACGCCGTGGTGCCGCGTTTGCGCACCAGCAGGGTCTGGCCATCGGCATTGAGCAACAGGGCAGCGGCGATGCGAATGATGCGCGGGGAGACAACGGATGCAGAGGTCATGGGTGAGCCACCGGCCTGGAAAAACCGCAAGGATCCCACGCCCCGCCCATGGCGTCACCTCACCGGTCATCCACTCTGGGCGTTGAGCGCCGCCTCAACCTCCTCGGGCACCTTGACGAAAATCTTGTATTGGCCGCCTTCCATGGCCTCAAAGGCAATCAGCTTTTCCACCAACAGTCCGCTGAGAACCTTGCCGGCATTGAGCAACAACATGCCGTTATCGGCATTGAGATTGCGCGCCAGAATCATCCCTGCCGCCAGATCCCGCGTGGTCAGCACCTTGACCGTCGGATCGGCCAGGGTGACGTCGCTGAGGAAGGCCGCACACACCTGAATGAAATCTTCGACCAGTTCCGGGTCGTACAATCGCCCGGCGTACTGACGCAGGTACAGCAGCGCTTCATCGCTGTTCATATGCCGTTCAAGGATCAAACCGCGTTGCAACTCGACGAAATCCACCGCCAGTTTCAGCAAGCGTGAACCGAACGGAATCGCCTCACCCTTGAGCCGGTCGGGAAAGCCGCTGCCGTCCCAACGCTCCTGGTGATGCAAGATCAGCCGTGCGGCATCCTTCATCGGGTCCAGCGTCATCAGCAGTGATTCGCTCTGCTTTGGATAAGCGCGATAACGCTCGCGATCGTTATGGCGCAGCAGATCCGATGGCGTCGTCATCATGCCGTCGGTCCAGCTCAGCTTGCCGATGTTGTAGAGCGCCGCGGCCATGGTCAGGTCGCGGCTGGTGGCTTCATCCAGACCATGTTGTGTGCAGTAACTGCGCACTAATTCGATGATCTGCCGGTTGGTCTGTTTGGCCGGGGGCAAGCGCAGGTTGGCCAGCAGCGAAAACACCTCAGTGCCGGTGACATAACTGTGTTTGAGCTCTTCGTACGCCAGATCGAGCATGTCGGCGGTCTGTTGCAGTTCGGCTGTGCGCGAGGCGACATGTTTTTCCAGGGTGCTGTTGAGCAACTTGAGCTGGTCGTTCTGCACCCGGGTCAAGCGCTCCAGGCGCTGGCGCTCCTGCTCGGATTGTTGATGCTCAAGGGATTGACGCAGGATCAGCAGCAACTCTTCGTCATTCCACGGTTTGCTGATGTAACGGTGAATCTGCCCGTCATTGATCGCCTTGATGATGGCGGACGGGTCGGCATAGCCGGTAAGCATGATGCGCACGGTTGCCGGATGGCGTTCGCGGACTTGGGCCAGCAACGAGGCGCCGTCCATAGTGGGCATGCGGGCATCGCTCATCACCAGGTCCACCGGCTGCTGCGCCAACAGTTCCAGCGCCTGGGCACCGCTGGTCGCCAGCAGGACATCATAGGGCTGGCTCCGCAACAGGCGGCGCAAGCTGTTGAGGATCGATTCCTCGTCATCGACCAGCAACACTTTGGGACGGTGTGGCTGCGGCGGGGCGGTTTGCTCTTCCATGGCGTGACCTCAAGCATTACAGGGGCAAACGACGCAACGGGCCGACCGCCTCGCTGGCCCGCGCCTGAGTCAAAGGCTAGATGATTTTTGGCAGCCTTCACGCAAATCTTCGGCGCGAATGCGCATGCGAAGTAACGGGACGCCAACTATGCTCAATAGGTTGAACGACTCCGTCGGTCTTCGAACAGGCCTGTGCCGAGGGAAACGGATGCTCCCGATGACAACACCATATGACCCCATGGTCGGTGCGGCATGAACCTGCCCCCCGCGCTCGTCAATCGACGTGTGCTGATCGTCGATGACAGCCCGGCGATCCATGGCGACTTCGCCAAGATTCTCTGCCCCGCCACCCCGGCGGACGACGGCCTGGGTGAGACCGAAAGCCTGTTGTTTGGTACACCGTCTGCGGTACGGACCCCGCATTTCGAACTGGACTCGGCGTTTCAGGGCCGTGAAGCGCTGGACAAGCTCAAAGCCGCGCTGGCCGACAATCGCCCCTATGCCATGGCCTTTATCGACATGCGTATGCCGCCGGGCTGGGATGGTCTGGAGACCATCGAACGGCTGTGGCAAGTCGACCCCAAGTTGCAGGTCGCCCTCTGCACGGCCTATTCCGACTATTCCTGGGAAGACATCGACCGCCGCCTGGCGCTGAACGACCGCCTGCTGATTCTGAAAAAGCCCTTCGATGCGATCGAGATCCGCCAGATGGCCAGCGCCCTGACGGTCAAATGGCAAATGACTGAAGACGCCGCGCTGAAAATGAACCTGCTGGAACAGGCGGTTCAGGCGCGCACCCGGGAACTGTCCGACGCCAATATGATCGTGCAGAACAGCCCGACCATCCTGTATCGACTGCGCGGCGATCCGTCGTTTGCCTTGATGTATATCTCCCACAACATCACTCGCTACGGCCATGTCGCGGCGGATCTGGTGGGCTCACCGAACTGGGCGCAGGCACTGATTCATCCCGATGATCAGGCCAACGTCGATGCGGCAATGGCCCGGGTACTGGATCGGCACGCGTCGGGCGCAACCATCGAGTTTCGTCTGCGCACCGGCCAGGGCACCTGGCGCTGGGTAGAAAACCGCTACATACCGGTACGCGATCATGACGGCCGTCTGCTTGAAGTCGAGGGCATCATTCTGGACATTACCGAGCGCCGTCTGGTCGAGGACAAACTGGCGTTGCTGGCCCGCTCCGACGGCCTGACGGGGCTTACCAACCGCGCCACGCTGATCGAGCGCCTGCACCAGGCGTTCGCCGCCGCGCGCCGTGGCGCCATGCCGTTCGCGGTGTTTTACCTGGATCTGGATCACTTCAAGCGCATCAATGACACCTTGGGCCATCCGGTCGGCGATCTGCTGTTGCAGGAAGTCGCCCGCCGCATCAGATCCAGCGTGCGCGAAAACGACATCGTGGCGCGTCTGGGCGGCGACGAGTTCGCGATTCTGCAACTGGACGTCAGCGACCCGACCCAATCGGCCGCCATGGCCACCCATATCCGTGACAAGCTGCTGGCGCCCTACAACCTGGCCGGCAATGCCCTGCACATCTCGGTCAGCATCGGCATCAGCAGTTACAGCGCCGTCAGCCTCGACGCCGACAGCCTGCTGGGGCAGGCCGACATGGCGCTGTACCGCGCCAAGGAAATGGGCCGCAACCAGTACCACTTCCACTCAGAGGAGATCTCCCGGGAAGTGGCGGAACGCATGACCATTGTCAGCGAATTGATGACGGCCCTCGAAGGGGATGAGTTGAGGCTGCATTACGCCCCGGAGATGGACCTGCACAGTGGCAGGATTCTGGGCATGGAGGCGCAAGTCCTCTGGCAGCACCCACGCCTTGGCCTGTTGCCGGCCAGCGCCTTTGTACCGGCAGCGGAAAGAACCGGCGCGATCATTCCTCTGGGGCGCTGGGTGCTGGATCGTGCCTGCCGCCAGATGCAGATCTGGCGCGACGAAGGCGTGGCACCACCGGTGATCGCGATCAAGCTTTCTCTGGCCCAACTCAAGAGTGGTCACGAGCTGATCTACGACGTTCTGCGCACCACCGCTCGCTGGGAGCTCGCGCCCTGGGACCTGCGTTTCGATGTCACCGAGGCGACACTGGCCCAGACCAAGTGGACTCACAACGACGCATTGCCGCGTCTGCGTGAACTGGGCGTGACCATTGCCATCGATGATTTCGGCACCGAATACTCCTCGTTCGATTACCTGAAAACCTACCGGGTTAATCACCTCAAACTCGCCCAGCGCTTCATCGACAGCGCAGCCCAGGATGCGGCCGGCGCCAATGCGCTGCGCGCCATCGTCAACTTCGCCCGGGATCTGGACATTGGCATCATCGCCGAAGGTCCGCCCAAGCCCGAGCAGCATTTCGCGCCGTCCACGGTCAGTCCCCTGCCCAGTGCGCAGGGGCTCTACTTCATCGAGGCGGTCAGCGCCGAGGAGGCTGGCCAACTGCTCAGAGACGGATGCAAGGCGGCGGACCCGCAGGAGGGTGAAGAATGAGCGCAGCATTCGCACAAACCAATCGGCGCATCCTGATCATCGATGACACACCGGCGATTCACGACGATTTCCGCAAGATCCTCGCCCCACAATCGTCGGACGAGGCCGATCTGAATCAGCTGGAACAGACGCTGTTCGGCACCCGTCTGACGACGCATCTGACCTTCCAGCTCGACTCCGCCTACCAGGGTCAGGAAGGGTTGGCGCTGGTTCAACGCGCACTCGCCGAGGGCAACCCGTACGCCCTCGCCTTCATAGACATGCGCATGCCGCCCGGCTGGGACGGTCTGGAAACCATCGAGCAACTGTGGCGCGTCGATCCGAACCTGCAAATTGCCTTGTGCACGGCCTATAGCGACTACAGCTGGGAAGCCATGGCTGAACGCCTGGAGTTCGGCGACCAGTTGCTGATCCTGAAAAAGCCGTTCGACAGTCTGGAAATCCGCCAGATGGCCAACGCCCTGACGTGGAAATGGCAACTGGCCCAGGACGCAGCGCTGAAGATGCTCGGCCTTGAGCAAAGCATCGAGGCGCGGGTGCATGAACTGCTGAAAGTCTCGCACCTGCTGCAATACGACACCCTCACAGGTCTGCCCAACAGCACCCTGCTCGGTGATCGCCTGAGCCATGCGATGGCCGTCTGCCGGCGCCATGACAAGCAACTGGTGGTGATGTTCCTCGGCCTGGATCGGTTCAAGCGCATCAACAATGCATTGGGCCATCCGGCGGGCGACGAGATGCTCAAACGGGTCGGCCAGCAACTGTTGCAGTGCGTCCGTGAGTCAGACTCGGTCTTTCGTTACGGTGGCGACGAGTTCGTGGTGATTCTCAGCGACATCAGCCATCCCCAGCAAACCCGTGGCATTGCCGAAAAAGTGCTCGCCGCCATCCGCCTGCCGCAGACGATTGCCGGTCATGACATCAGCGTTACCGCCTGCCTGGGCATCAGCGTCTATCCCGATGACGGCCTCGAGGCCATCGAGTTGATCAAAAAGGCCGAAACCGCGATGCGCAACTTCAAGGACAACGGCCCCGACAACATCGGTTTCTTCATCGATGCGATGAACCAGCGCGCCCGCGAACAGCAGAGCATCGAGTCGGGCATTCGCCGGGCCTTGCAACAGCAGGAATTCGTCTTGCACTACCAACCGAAAATCGATCTGCGCAGTGCCAGAGTGGTGGGTGCCGAGGCATTGGTGCGCTGGCAGAAACCGGGCCACGGCCTGGTCTATCCTTCGGACTTCATTCCGGTGGCCGAGGACAGCAAGCTGATCGTGCCGCTAAGCCAATGGGTGCTGGGCGAGGCCTGTCGCCAGACCCGGGCGTGGCAAGTCGCGGGACTGCCGACCATCCGCATGTCGGTGAACATTTCGCCCATCGACTTTCGCCAGCGTGACTTCGTCGAAAACGTCGAGCGGATACTCGAGCAAAGCGGTCTGGCCGCCGATTGGCTGGAGCTGGAAATCACCGAAGGCGTCCTGATGCAGAACGTCGAGGCGACGATGACCGTGCTCAATCGCCTGAAAGCGCTGGGGACACGACTGGCCATCGATGACTTCGGCACCGGTTATTCAAGCCTGAGCTACCTGCGCCGGTTTCCCGTTGATGTACTGAAGATCGATCAGTCGTTCATTCGCGGCCTGAGCAACGACAGCAACGACGCGGCCCTCGTTAGCGCCATTATCAGCCTGGGCAAGAGCCTGCGGTTGAACGTCATCGCCGAAGGCATCGAAACCGCCGAGCAACTGGCTATTCTCAAGACCCAACATTGCGAAGAAGGCCAGGGCTACTACTTCAGCAAAGCCCTGCCGCCCGATGCGTTTGCACATTTGCTCGCCGGCGCAGGCCCCGCGCCATGGACGGTGTGATGAACAGCCCGACACCGGCCTCAAGTCTGGAAGACGTTTACCCATGAGCTTTTTGCGCCACGCCATCGTATTGGCCCTCTGCGGACTCTGTGCCAGCCCTCATGCGGAACCGCTGAACGAGCCGCTCAAACCCTTGCCGCCGGTGGTGCAACAGGATGCCCGACGGGTTGAACTCGGTCGCCGGTTATTCCACGAGCCTCGACTGTCGATCAACAACACGCTGTCGTGCGCCAGTTGCCACCAACTGGACAAGAACGGTGCCGACAGCCGTGCCTTTTCACTGGGTTTCGACGGCAAACCGGTGGCCTTCAACACGCCGACAGTGTTCAACGCCGCCCTGAACTTCCGCCAGTTCTGGGACGGCCGCACCGAGACGCTGGAGGAGCAGACCAACGTTGTCATCACCAGCCCGCATGAGATGGGTAGCGACTGGAACACTGTGGTCGAGCGCATCGCCAAAGACGCCGATTATCAGCGGGACTTCGCCGCCAGTTACCCGAACGGCGTGACCAAGGCCAATATCCAGCAAGCGCTGGCCACCTTCGAACGCACCTTGCTGACGCCCGACTCCCGCTTCGATCAATACCTGTTGGGCAACACCGACATCCTGACCCTGGAGGAAAAGTACGGCTACCAGCGCTTCAAGGAATACGGCTGCATTGCCTGCCATCAAGGGGTGAACATCGGCGGCAACATGTTCCAGAAATTTGGCGTGTTCGGCGACTACATCGCCGATCGCGGCAACCCGACCGGGGCCGATCAGGGGCGCTTCAATGTCACCGGCGACGAAGCCGATCGTGCCGTGTTCAAAGTGCCGAGTCTGCGCAATGTCGCGCTCACCGCGCCGTACTTTCACGACGGCTCGGCGCCCACCCTCGAACGGGCCGTGGACGCGATGTTCCAGTACCAGTTGGGGCGCATGCCCAGCGAAGAGGACAAAACACTGATCATCCTGTTTCTCAAGACCCTGACCGGCCAATGGGAGGGCAAGCCATGAACACCATCTCACGTCGCGGCAGCCTGCTGTTGCTCACACTGGTGGTTGTCGTGCTGGCCTCGACGCTGTTGTTTCTTTACCTCAAGTCCAGAACCGAACAGACCATGACCTACACCGAGTCTCGGGATTTGATCCGGCAGATCAAACAGCAGAACGCCCTGTGGGAAAATGAGGTGCTCAAAGCCAGGGTGGCGATCTCGTACAACTACGACCCCCTGGTCTCGCCCATGAACGAAATGACTCGACTGTGGCAGCGCTTCGATTCTCTGGAATCCGGCCATGGTCGCAATGACTCGGCGCAATGGAGCGTCGCCCACGAGGGCTACCGGCAAGCGACGCAGGAAAAAATCCGGCTGGTGGAACAGTTCAAATCGCACAATGCCTTGTTGCGCAACTCTCTGGCGTTCCTGCCGACGGCCGAAGACGACATCCACGCGCAACTGGCCAACCTGTCTGATTTCGACAAACTTCAGTTGCAGAACATCATCACCGACACCTACGACCTGCTGCTCAGTTCTCTGGAGTTCTCCCAGGTCACCTCCGCTGAAAAGGCCGCCGACATTGAGGTCGGGCTGAACAAACTGGCGGTGAATGCACAACGCCTGCCCGAGGATTTTCAGGCGCCGATCAGGATCATGAGCAATCACATCAAGCTGATTGCGCGCGAGCAGCCGCTGGTCAATCAGCTGCTGGAAAGCATCGAAGCCGTTCCCGTGGCCGAGCGTCTGGACACCATCACCACCATGCTTGACCGGGATCAGCAGCGGGTCGACGTCATCGAGAGGCAATACCACTTTTACCTGTTGCTGTTCGCCGTGCTGCTGATGCTGTCATTGATCTGGCTGACCGTTCGCCTGATCCGCAGCTTCGCCGAGATCAACCGAGTCAACACGGCTCTGCAAACCGCTAACGATGCACTGGAGCAACGGGTCGAGGAACGCACCCGCGAACTCAAGAATGCCCAGCGCGAACTGCTCGACGCTGCGCGTCAGGCCGGCATGGCGGAAATCGCGACCAATGTGCTGCACAACGTTGGCAATGTGCTCAACAGCGTGAACATTTCTTCCGACCTGATCGCGCGAAAGCTGCGTGCCAGCAAGACGCAGGGATTGGGCAAGGCGATGCAATTGATCAACGAGCATCCGCACGATCTTGGCCATTTTCTCAACGAGGATGCCAAGGGCAAATTGCTGCCCGGTTACCTCAATCAACTGGTCGGCGCGATCGCCCTGGAACAGCAGGAAATGGTCGACGAATTGAACCAGATGAACAAAAGCGTCGACCACATCAAGGACATCGTCGCCACCCAGCAGTCCTACGCTGGGGCCAACAGCATGACCGAGCCGCTGTTCATCAACGAACTGCTCGAGGATGCCCTGCGCATGAACGCCGGGGCACTGACCCGACATCACGTCACGGTGGTCAAGGAATACGCCGACGTGCCCCAGGTGATGGCCGACAAACACCGCTTGCTGCTGATCCTGATCAACCTCATCAGCAATGCCAAATACGCGATGTCCGACCTCAGCAACCGCCCACGCACCATGACCCTGGGGGTCAAAGTCGTGGAGGAAGACTTCCTCGAAATCAGCGTCAGGGACGATGGCGAGGGCATCGCGCCGGAGAACATGACGCGGATCTTTGCCCATGGCTTCACCACTCGCAAGGAGGGCCATGGTTTCGGCCTGCACAGCTGTGCCCTGGCGGCCATCGAGATGAACGGCCACCTCACCGCGCACAGCGACGGACCGGGCAAGGGTGCGTTATTCACCCTGCAAATTCCTCTGGTCAGCGTCACGGAGAACGCATGAGCGAGCTTTCGAACCGTCGCATTCTGCTCATCGACGACATGCCGTCGATTCATGAGGACTTTCGCAAGATTCTCGCTCCGGCGGCGCCACACTCGGTGGAGCTGGACGAAATCGAGACCGCGCTGTTCGGCACCGAGGCCCGCCCCCTGCGCCCCTTGTTCGAGCTGGACTCTGCCTACGGCGGTGAAGAAGGTCTGGGCAAACTGGTTCAGGCCATGCAGGAACAACGTCCCTACGCGCTGGCTTTCGTCGATATGCGCATGCCCGATGGCTGGGACGGCGCGAAAACCATCGAGCACCTGTGGCAACAGGATCCGCAGTTGCAAGTGGTGGTGTGTACCGCGTATTCGGATTATTCCTGGGACGAACTGCTGGAACGTCTGCACGCCCATGATCGGCTGCTGATCCTGAAGAAGCCGTTCGACAACATCGAAGTGCAGCAGATGGCTAACACCCTGCTGACCAAATGGCAGATGACTGAACGAGCCTCACTGCAAATGCACCAACTGGAACATCTGGTGGATCAGCGCACCGCGCAGTTCAAGCAGGCCAGCGAAGAACTGCAGCGAGAGATCGACGAGCGCAAGCAATTGGAAAGTCAGTTGGTGCAGTCGGAAAAACTCGCCTCACTCGGGCAATTGGCAGCGGGCGTGGCCCATGAAATCAATAACCCGATTGGCTTCATTTCCTCCAACCTCGGCACGCTGGACGGCTACTTCAAACAATTGCTGACCGTGCTTGATGCCTGCCAGACGCTCGATAACGCCGCGGACAGCGAAGCTGCGACACGGCTGGCGCAATTGCGCACAGAGGTCGAACTGGATTTTATGCTTGAAGACATTCCCGTGCTGATCCGCGAATCCAAGGAAGGCATCGGCCGCGTCGGGCAGATCGTCAAGGACTTGAAGGATTTCTCCCGGGTCGATTCCAATCAGCAGTGGCAGTGGGCCAATCTGCAGCAAGGCATCGAGTCGACCCTGAACATCGTCGCCAGTGAACTCAAATACAAGGCCGACGTGATCAAGGAGTATCAGGCATTGCCGGATATCGAGTGTCTACCCTCACAAATCAATCAGGTGATCATGAACCTGATCGTCAACGCCACCCAGGCCATGGGGCCGGAGCGTGGCACCATCACTTTGCGCACCGGGCAAGCGCAAGACACCGCCTGGGTTGAAGTCGCCGACACCGGTTCGGGCATCGCGCCGGACACCCTGCAAAAAATCTTCGACCCCTTCTTCACCACCAAACCCGTCGGTGAAGGGACCGGGCTTGGCTTATCCCTGTCTTACGGCATCGTGAAAAAACACGGCGGAAACATATCGGTGCGCAGCGAGCTGGGTGTGGGCACCACATTTCGTGTCGAACTGCCGATGCGCCAGAGCCGGCCCGCTGCCTGAAGGCGCCTCAGCTGGCTTCCTGGAAATCCATTTCCGGTGGCTGGCGACGGAAACCACCGGTCAGCACCGCCAGATACACCACGCCAATCGCCAGCCAGCTCAGGCCGAGCCAGACCGCCAGATGATCGAGGCTGACCATCAACCACAAGTCCGCGACCAGACCAATGAGCGGGAAAACCAGAAACAGCACCAGCTCACGCAGGCCCTTTTTTTCGCCGCCGATCCAGTAGTGAAAAATCACCGACAGATTCACCAGACTGAACGCGAGAAACGCGCCGAAGTTGATGAACGAGGTGGACGTCGTCACGTCGAGTTTCAGCGCCAGCAAAGCCACCACTGCGCAGAGCAGGATGCTGTTGACCGGCGTGCCAAAGCGCGCGTGCAGCGTGCCGAAGAAGGATTTCGGCAACACCCCGTCGCGCCCCATGGCAAACAGCAGTCGCGAACCACTGGCCTGCGCCGAAAGCCCCGAGGCGAACTGGCCGACAATCAGGCCGATGAGGAAGATCGAGACGAACAGGTCGCCGCCGATATTGCGCGCGATTTCATAAGCCGCCGAGTCGACGCTGTCGAACTGGAACGACGGGTGGGCGATCTGCACAAAGTAAGACACACCGACGAAGATCAGCCCGCCGATCAGGGTGATCAACATGATCGCCCGAGGAATGGTGCGGCGTGGATCGCGGGTTTCTTCTGTCAGGGTGCTGACCGCGTCGAAGCCCAGAAACGAGTAACAGGCGATGGCCGCGCCGCTCATGATCAGTGGCATCTGCATGTCGCCGTTGAAGAACGGCTTGATCGACCAAAGCGGCGTACTCGCGTCGCCACCGATGTAGTGCACGCACAGGGCGACGAAGGCGATCAGCACCAGAAACTGCACCAGCATCAGCAAGGCGTTAATGCCGTTGGCCAGTTTCAGGCCGACGATATTGATCGCGCTGGTGATGCCGATGAACGCCAGCACCCAGATCCATTGCGGGATCGACGGGAATGCCGAGGTCAGGTAAGCGGCGCCGATCAGCCAGATTGCCATTGGCAGAAACAGATAATCGAGCAGCACCGCCCAACCGGCGATAAAGCCGAGTTTCGGGCTGATGGCCTTGCGCACGTAGCTATAAGCAGAGCCGGCGACCGGGAACGCGGCGGCCATGCGACCGTAGCTCATGGCGGTGAAGAACATGGCGACCAGCGCCGCCAGATACGCGGCGGGCACCATGCCAGCGGTGGATTGCGCGAGGATGCCGAAGGTGCCGAGGACGATGATCGGCGTCATGTAGGCGATGCCGAACAGCACCACCGACCCTAGCGAAAGGGTGCGTTGCAAACGAGCCATGGGCGACTTACTCCGAAATATTATTGGATTTATGGCAGAGCCGAGTTCGGCGAATGTTGCGGGTTTGTTTTGTTGTTTTGGTGTGACTGAAATATTTGTACGACTTGAGATCTTTCCCCCTCACCCCAGCCCTCTCCCCCAGGGGGGGGCGAGGGGGAAAGGGGGCAGATTTTTGTCGCTTTCAAGCCCCGAGTTCGGCTGGATATCTCAGGTCGGTGTACTTCGAAAAAGCGACTCGGTCAGTCCCCTCTCCCACCGGGAGAGGGTTAGGGTGAGGGCAGCGGTTAACCGGCAGGAATCAACAACTCCCGAACACCCGAAGACCGCGCCACCACCTCCCCCGGCAATTTCAACCGCTGATCATCCAGATAGCGGTAATCCCTGCGCGCAATCTGCAACTGGCTGAAATCCAGCTCAACCGTGAACTGCCCTTCTTCACGCCCCGCCTCAAACAGCAAAGTCCCAAGCGGATCCACCAGCGCGCTGCCGCCGGCAAACATCAAACCGTCATCCCCTGCTTCCACCCGATTGACCATCAGCGCGAACGCCTGATTCTCCTGCGCGCGTGCCATGATCGCGGTGCGGTGAGTCGGGCCGTACGGGTCCATGTTGCCGTTGGTGACGATCAGCAGTTCAGCGCCGAGCTGTGCAAGAGCCCGGGCCGTTTCCGGGAATTCGATGTCGTAGCAGATCAGCAGACCGACGCGCACACCGTTCCACACGCAGGTCGCATAACGGTCACCGGCCTCGAACACACCGCGATCCGACGCCCACAGATGCGTCTTGCGATATTTCAGGGCGATGCCATCAGGGGTGATCAGCAGCGTGGTGTTGTAGAAGCGCCCGTTGTCGTTCTCGGCCATGCCGATCACCACAGCGATGTTGCGTTCGCGGGCGGCGGCCAGCACCGCGCTGACGGTCGGGCCATCCACCGGTTCAGATGTTTGTGCGACGGTGTTGGCGGTCGGGAAACCCATCAGGTGGGTTTCCGGAAACACGATCAGTTGCGTGTCGGCTGCACAAGCCGCAATTGCCGCCAGGGCGCGCTGGAGGTTGTAGGCAGTGCCATTGTCACGGCCCGCCAATTGGGCGAGTTCGACTTTCATGAGGTGTCCTTGTTCTATTGGCCGGGCGCTGAAAGATTGCCCGGTGCCTGTCTGTGGGCCAGTATGCGCAGCAAGCAACCGGCCAGGGAATCACGCGGCCGGGGTAACCCGATAGGGGTAGATCGATGACACTTTCGTTTGACGACATCACCTGGCACCGCGCCGTCGGGCAATTGATCGATGCGCTGGACAAGCCGAATTTCTGGGCACAACTGGTGCGTCTTCTCGATCAGTACGTGCCGTTCGATAGCTGGGTCGCGCTGCTGTTCAGCGCCGATCAGCACCCGCAAGTCTTTGCCGAATGCCCTGGTGAAGACGGTAGCCCTGATCAGTTGTTCCAGGATTATCTGCGCGGTCTGTACCTGCTCGATCCGTTCTACATCGCCTGCCGCGAGCAATCGCGCACCGGGTTGTATCGCCTCTCGGAAGTGGCGCCAGAACATTTCGAGCTGACCGAGTATTACCAGCGATACTTTCGTCTGAATGTGGTGGCCGACGAAATCCAGTTCAATTGTCAGCTCCAGGGTGAACGCACGTTGTGCCTGTCGCTGGGCAGCAAACAGCGTTTTACAGTTGAACAGATCGCGCTGTTGTCGCTGATTCAGCCGTGGGTATTAGGCTTGTTGCGCCAGCGTCTGCCTTACGAAATCAATGAAACCGTGTCCCTCGCGGCCTCACCTGCTCCGGCGGATTGGCGGGTGCAACTGGAAGCTTCGGTGCAACAACTCAAGGGCGCGCAACTGACCGCCCGGGAACTGGATGTCGGCCGCTTGATGCTCAGCGGTTGCTCGAGCAAAGAAATCGCTCGTAAGCTGGAAATCTCTGTAGAAACCGTGAAAGTCCATAAGAAACACATGTACAGCAAGCTCGGGATCAAGTCCCAGTCCGAGTTGTTTTCGATATTTCTCCAGGCACAAAACGCCTGAAAAGATCGCAGCCTTCGGCAGCTCCTACAGGGGCAAGCCATGCATCTAACTGTAGGACTGCCGCAGGCTACGATCTTTAAAACCCGAGTCCGAACCCAAGGAAACCGTATGAGCCTGTCACTCCTGAGCCGCTACGCCTTCTTTGCCGTCTGCGTGATTTTCACCCTCGCCAGCCTGCCTTTTCTCGAACACGACTGGCTGTGGCCAATCACCGCTGTGACCGGCGTATTGAGCCTGATCGGTATATTCGACCTGCTGCAAAGTCCGCACGCGGTGCGGCGCAATTATCCGATCCTGGGCAACATCCGTTATCTGGTCGAAGGCATCCGTCCGGAGATCCGCCAGTACCTGCTGGAATCCGACAGCGACGCCCTGCCCTTCTCCCGCGCACAGCGTTCGCTGGTGTATTCGCGGGCAAAGAATGAAAGCGCCGACAAGCCGTTCGGCACGCTGATCGATGTCTATCAGTCCGGCTTCGAGTTCATCGGCCACTCGATGCGCCCGGCGCCGTTGAGCGACCCGAGCAGTTTCCGCGTCACCGTCGGCGGCCCGCAGTGCACTCAGCCGTACTCGGCCTCGGTGTTCAATATTTCGGCGATGAGCTTCGGCTCGCTCAGCGCCAACGCCATTCGCGCGTTGAACCAGGGTGCGAAACTCGGCAACTTTGCCCACGACACCGGCGAAGGCAGCATCAGCCCGTATCACCGCGAACACGGCGGCGACCTGACCTGGGAGCTGGGCAGCGGCTACTTCGGCTGCCGCACCAGCGACGGCCGTTTCGACCCGGAACGCTTCGCCGTTCAGGCGCAGAATCCGCAAGTCCGCATGATCGAAATCAAGATGAGCCAAGGCGCCAAACCGGGCCATGGCGGGATTCTGCCCAAGCACAAAGTGACCAAGGAAATCGCCGAAACCCGCGGCATCATGATGGGCGAAGACTGCGTCTCGCCATCCCGCCACAGCGCGTTTTCCACGCCGCTGGAGATGATGCATTTCATCCAGCAATTGCGTGAACTGTCCGGCGGCAAACCGGTGGGTTTCAAGTTCTGCCTCGGCCATCCGTGGGAGTTCATGGGCATCGCCAAAGCCATGCTGGAAACCGGCATCCTGCCGGACTTCATCGTGGTCGATGGCAAGGAAGGCGGCACCGGCGCCGCGCCGGTGGAATTCACCGACCACATCGGCGTGCCGATGCGCGAAGGCCTGCTGTTCGTCCACAACACCCTGGTCGGCCTGAACCTGCGCGACAAGATCAAACTCGGCGCCAGCGGCAAGATCGTCAGCGCCTTTGACATCGCCAGCGTGCTGGCCATCGGCGCAGACTGGGCCAACTCCGCGCGCGGCTTCATGTTCGCCATCGGCTGCATCCAGTCGCAAAGCTGCCACACCAACAAATGCCCGACCGGCGTCGCCACTCAGGATGCGTTGCGCCAACGCGCACTGGTCGTGCCGGACAAAGCGCAGCGGGTATTCAACTTCCACCGCAACACGTTGAAGGCCCTGGCTGAAATGCTCGCGGCGGCCGGGCTGGACCATCCATCGCAACTGTCGGCCAAGCATCTGGTACGACGCATGTCGGCGACCGAGATCAAGCTGTTCTCGCAGTTGCATGTGTTTTTGAAGCCGGGGGAATTGCTCACCGGGGAAGTGAACGGAGAGTTCAATTCGCGGATGTGGCAGATGGCGCGGGCGGATAGTTTTGAGCCGCAGGAAGTGGCAGTGGCGTAATTACACTTGGGCGTACATACGCTATCGAGTATGTACGCTCCTCTACGGGCCTATGGTTTCATTGAACGAAACTCCAACAAGCGCACCTCATTCTTTTCTTCCTTGCTGACAAGCACAGCGTTAATCTGCTTTAAAAAAAGCTCATCCAACTCCAAGCTTCGAGTATATGTCGTTTCCAGAAAATAAAATCTCCTCAGACCGCTCAGATCGGACGCATATTTTTTGAAACTTCTAACTTGCACCGGGGATCCTAGCAACTTGAAATAGACCCCAAACTGAATATCATCATTCGAATAAACCGGAACACCATTAGCTTTATTTTTAGCCGACTCGACAATTTCACGCATTTGCATACCTTGGAAGCTTGAGTTCTGCCCCCCCACAAACTTACTGACGCCTTTAAACACTGGCGTTGCAGAAAAGCATAAAAACAACACAAGAACCAATACCTTTACTGCATTATCCTTGATGCCATCGATAGCAAAAGCAATCAACAACAAAACAACCGGCAGTAAAACAATAAAATTTCGAAAAGTTGTCACGGGCGTAAAGTAAACAGAACACACATACGGTACCGCCACACCTAATATCAACCAAAACGCCAGTAGGCGAAAAGATTCTTTTCTTTGCTCACTTATTGTTAGCGACACGAATCCGGCAATGAACATTATTGCTGCCATGGATGCCAAAAATTCATTGCCAAAATAACCAAAAAAAACGTCCAAGAAAAAAGTTTCGTGCGGGGGGAGAATCCAAAAATCCTGCCGAGCAAAGGCCATTTCTGTATAAGAAAGACCTGGGAGGACCGTTAAAACGGTAAAAAATCCTGCCCCCAAAAACCTATAAAAAACATTGAGTGAAACGTCTTTTTTCAGCAACGCATAGAGAACGAAGCACGCTTGAGAAAACACCGCCAAATAACCAAAATAATGGGTATTTATCAACATAGCAGAAATAACAAAATAACCACAAAAATCAATAATTCCTGACTGCCTGACACAACGTATAAAAAACCAAAATAACACAACCGTCAATAACACCAAAAGCGCATAAGAGCGAGTTTCATTAGAGTATCGAATCAAGAAATAATTAATCGCCACAAGCCATGCAAACAGAATACCTACCTGCTCATCAAACAGCTTGCGCCCCAAAAAAAACACGCTCGGAATCAATAACACACCGAGAGCAGCTGACAAATATCGCCCTGCAAACTCCCCAAAACCAAAGCAATGATAATAGACCCATAACAAAATCTGATAAAAGGGGGGATGAACATCACTTAAAGTAGCTCGATAAACATCAACAAAGTCATTATCAGGATCACTGACCGAAACGCTAAAGGCCTCATCAAGCCAGAGGCCTCCAGAATCGATATGACGCAATCGTAAATAAATACCCACTAACATGGCTGCTAATAGAGACATATAAACTGCCGGCAATCTGCTCTCAAGTTTAAACTTCATTCCTTTATTACTCCTGACAGATAGTCACGCAACTGGATCACTCTTTTATATATCGACCTTGATTTTCGACAACGCTACAGCCCCCAACCCCACCGCCAGCCACAACGTCACCAACCGCAACAAAACCGTCGCAGCAATCGCATCAGGCAATGCCACGCCGCCCGATACCAGCAACGCCACCATCACCGCTTCGGCACTGCCCAACCCGCCAGGCATAAAACTCAAGGCACCGGCCAACATGGCAACGGCATAAATGAACATCGCGGACGTCAGAGGCACATCCGCACCCATGGCATTGAGAATCCAGTAAAACGCCAGCGCTTCCAGCCCCCAGGCCAGAACACTCAAAAGCGTCGCGCCAATCTGGCGGCGTGGGGTGTGGCAACTATGGGACTGATGCAACACTTGAACGACATGACGCAACAAACGGGGAAACCAACCGTTCCTTTGATCGACCCGTCGATCAAGAGCACCGACAAGTGCTGGTCGGGATACCAGCAATACGCCGCACACCAACAGCACCAGACAGGCAAAAATCATCGAAAACCATTCGGGATGCGCGCTCAATCCGAACAGGGCCAATGCCACCATTGCCATCAAGTCCGACAGGCGTTCACTGAACAGTGCGGCAAAACTGTGTGGATACGGCACATCCCAACGCTTGAGCAAAACTCCGCGCAACGCCTCGCCTGCCTTGCCGGGGGTGGTGGTCAAGGCGAATCCTGCCAAGTAGATTTTCAGACTTGGCCACCAGGGCAGCGGATGGCGCAAGGCATTGAGGTAGACCTGCCAGCGCAAAAAACGCAGACCGTAACCGAGTAGCACCAGACCGACGATTTGCCCTCCCTCCCCCCAGCCCACCCGACTGAGGGCCGCGTTCACGGCCGGCCACCCGCCCCACAGGGAAACGGCCAGATATGCAAGGGCGGAACAGACCACCGAACCGATCAGAACCCGATAGCGCCACCCGGAGAGCATCAGCGCCTGGCTCATAGATTCAGCCTCTTGAAAATCGGCTGCGGTATGGCCCGAATCAACCCCATGATCCACGCCCAGAATCCGGGCACATAAAGTACCGCCGCCTTGCGCTCGATACCCGCGACGATGCGTTGCGCGACGCTATCCGGTTGCGCCACCAGCAACGCCGGTAGCGCCAGCCCACGGGTCATCGGTGTATCGACAAAACCGGGTTTGATGGTGATCACATGCACACCCGATTTGAACAAGCGCGCGCGCAAGCCTTCGCAAAATGCGGTAACTGCGGCTTTGGCTGCGCCGTACAGATAGTTGGAAGGACGTCCGCGATCCCCGGCCACCGAGGAAATCACCGCCAGAGTGCCGCGATGCTGAGCGGCCATGCGGTTAGCCAACAGCGTCAACAGGGCTATCACCGAACTGCCGTTGTTGGCGAACTCCCTTAAGGCTACCTCAACGCTTTGTTCGCACTCGCGTTGATTCGGCAAGGAGCCATAGGCAATCAGACAGATATCCACCGTCTGCAACGCCGCCATACAGCGCTCGAACATGACGGCGTGCCCGGCGGTATCGCTGACATCCATCTCATAGGGAGTTACCGCTCTAGCACCTCGGGCTTGCAGGTCAGCGCAGGTTTGCTGCAGCTTTTGCCCATCCCTGGCGACGAGAAAAAACTCGCTCCGTTCAGCCGCCCAAAGTCGTGCGCACGCACTGGCGATGGCCGATGTAGCGCCCACAATGAGTATTTTTTTCATCGGATGACTCGCTGCCAGAAACGGGAAATCAGGGCCGGGTCGCGCATTGCTTCCACTTGCTCCCAGGCGGGATAGGCCTGGCGAAAATCGCTGCCGCTCATATGTGCGTCCTTGGCCGGGTACAAACGGCCATGCGCTTCGCGGACGATGGCGTCGAGACGCGGCAGAAGTTTTTTTGTCAGGGCACTGTTCTGGGGGAAATCCAGTGCCAGTGAGATGCCCGGCATTGGAAAGGACAGCAGCCCGGGGGAAGCCATATCGCCACAACGTTTGAGCACCGCGAGAAAGGAGCCGGCACCGCTGCGGGCGATGGACTTGAGCAGTTCGGCCAATGCCGCCTGCGCCACCGCGCTCGGCAAAACACACTGAAACTGCTGGAAGCCTTTGCGTCCGTATATATGGTTCCAGTGCTCGATTCGATCCAATGGATAGAAAAACGGGCTGTAGGCGACCGTCCGAAATTGTCGGGTTGTCGGTTGCCGGTTCCAGTATTGACGGTTGAACAGTTTCAAAGTGAGCGGATTGATCAGCGACACCGGAGGCCGGATCGGCATGTGCAGCGAACGCGGCACTGCGGCCTGAAGCGCACCCGTTTCGCAATGATCCCCGGCGGTAAAGACACCGCGCCCTTGCGCACTGCCACTGGCCAGACAGTCGATCCATGCAACGCTGTATTCGTGCCGGGCATCCATTTCGGCCGACAGGGCAAAAAAGTCATCCAGCCCGTCAAAGCGCACCCGCGTGGTGTCGATCAGGCTGGTCTGGACCTTGCGCAAGCGAAGGTTCACCCAAGTGATGACGCCGGTCAGGCCCAGTCCACCGATTGTGGCGGCGTACCATTGGGGATTCTCCGTTGGCGAACAGACCATGGGCGATTGCTGGGACCGGTGCAGACCGAAACTCACCACCGAATGAGCAAACGTCCCGCACCGGTGATGGTTTTTGCCGTGCACATCATTGGCCACCGCTCCGCCCAGCGTCACATGCCGCGTCCCGGGCGTAACTTGCAAAAACCAGCCGTGCGGGATGGCCAGTTGCAGAATCTCGCCCAGGGTCACCCCGGCCTCGGCGCAGATCTCACCGTTCTCCCAGTCAGCTTCGATGAAGCGACTCAAGGGACGTAACTGCAACACATGATCACTGACGGCCAGACAGCTGTCGCCATAGCTGCGGCCATTGCCGAACGGCAACGTGCTGCCGTGGGCCTCGATCAACTGCTGCCACTGCAGCTCCACGTCAGTTTGCCAGTGGCAGGGATGGCCGGTTTGCGGTGCATCGGGGTAGGCTCCCCAAGAGGTCAGTGCCGGCTTCATGCCGCCACCCAGAAAATCAGCGTAAACACCGCGCCCATCGCCAGACTCAAACGATCGCGCAATGCGAACACCACCGGGTCGTCATTCATTCGGCCGCGATGGGTGAGTAGCCAGATCCGGGTGATCCAGAGCAACAATACGGGGCATGCCAGCCAGATCCATCGAGGATGTGCATAGAGCGCAGTGGTCGCGCTGTCATGGATGTAAAGCGCCAGCACCATGACGGCGAGATAACCGGACGCTGCACCCAATGAAGAGAGCATCGCCAGATCGGCGGGAAAGTAATCGCGGCCACCGGTTTTCCCGGTGATCCCGCTGTGCAGCGCCAGCAACAGTTCGGCATAACGCTTGACCAGCGCCAGACTCAAAAACATGAACATGGAGAAGGCCAGCATCCAGCCCGTCAATTCGAGCTCAAAAGCGGCGCCACCGGCAATGATGCGCAGGGTGTAAAGCAGGGCCAGGGCAATCACGTCGAGCGCCATCAGTCGCTTCAACACCAGTGAATAAACCAGCGTCAGTGCGTAGTAACAGGCGAGCACCGCGAC
Source organism: Pseudomonas sp. LBUM1652 (assembly GCF_059716105.1). NCBI lineage: Bacteria > Pseudomonadati > Pseudomonadota > Gammaproteobacteria > Pseudomonadales > Pseudomonadaceae > Pseudomonas > Pseudomonas sp. LBUM1652. Next base: position 5,078,281 of record NZ_CP166804.1, read on the forward strand.
GAATGCCCGAGGCAGGCAAAACCAGGCGCCAGTAAAGGACACCAGCAACAGCAAAGGAAAAACCATCAATCCGGACTTGATCGACAACGATCCACTGGCGAACGGTCGATGGCGCTTGGTCGGATGCTTGCGATCATCGGCAAGATCGAGCAGGTCATTCAGGATGTACACACCCGATGCACACAACCCGAAAAATACGAAAGCCAGCACGCCGTGCCACAGCGGCAGCGGGTTGGCCAGTTGATGGGCGGCGAGCAGAGGGACAAAAATGAGCGCGTTCTTCACCCATTGATGAATGCGCAAGGCTTTGTACCAACTTCTGAAGCTGGTCGTGTCAGAGCGAATCACCTGGACAACGTTGCCCAAGTGCCGAGTGGCATGCTCGACACCCGCTAACGGATTGACCACATAGGCTTGCCTGGCCGAGCGCCATATCGGCAGATCGTCAAACGAATTACCGACGTAGTCGAACCCTCCTTCACCGTACAGCGTGACCAGCACATCACGTTTGTGCATTCCCGACAGGTTGCGCTCAAGGGTGGTCCCCAACACCTCATCGAACACCTTCAGGTGTTCAGCAATGCGTACTGCCAATGAATAATGGCTGGCCGTGGCCAAGACTATTTTCCGGCCGCTTTTGCGTTGCGCCTCAATCATCCAGAGTACGTCGGGATCGTAGGGCAGCGTGGCGACATCGATTTCCGTCGATTGCGCCAATTGCTCTTTCAAATACGCCTTGCCATGACTGAGCCAGGCCAAAGGTTTCAGACATTGCGACGGCTTACTGCGGATAAAGGCCATTGCGCATTCGAACAGCAAATCGGACTTGAGGAGGGTTCCGTCCAGATCGACTACGAAGGGCAGTGAAGTCACGCAAGACTCGGACGTCAGGGGGTAATCCGTCAGTGATACGTTCATGTCTGACGCTCACGAAACAATACAAAACGGAAAAAGCAGTACCCGAACAAGATATTCAGCAACGAAAACGAAGCCACGGTCACTAGCCCGGGAAGATTACGGGCATCAGCAATCACGCCCACGCCGAAACTCACGGCCCCCATCAGGCCAATAAACATCAGGTAGACGAACACCGACGTTTCTCGCTCGAACGTATAAAGCGCATTCACGTAAAACGAGAATGCCGCGGCCACACAGAACGCCGCAAAATTGCTGGCCGCCTGATCAAGGCCAACCGCAGTGCGGAGCACGAAGAATATTTGCCAGTGGATAAGTGCATCGGCCACGCCGATCACGCTCGTTGCGGAAAATCCTTTCATGCCCGTTCCTTGCCGTTGCCACTTGCCGGGCTTTCAAGCTAGGCCAAGGGGATGGGCCGGTCTACTGTCAGAAATTACAGGTAGGCGGTTGATTCCGACCAACGGTCGCGCCTGCTTTACCCGCCCCGCGACCGGGTATCACCCACAAAAAAGCCCCGATCTCTCGACCGGGGCTTTGCTGTTTCAGCCTCTGCAAACTACGAAACCGAACGCACCGCGCCTTGCGCCGCGTTGGTCGGTTGCAGCTTGAACACGTAGAACAACACGGTCAGCAGCACCAGGAACACAGGGCCCACGTACAGGGCAATGCGCGTGTCCGGGAAGTACGCCATCAGGCCGACCACCAGCACCAGGAAAGCCAGGGCAAAGTACGAACTGACCGGGTACAGCCACATCTTGTATTTGAGGCCGGCACGTTCGCTGGCACTCAGGCCTTTGCGGAATTTCAGTTGCGCCAGCAGGATCATCACCCAGGTCCAGATCGCGCCGAAGGTGGCGATCGAGGTTACCCAGACGAAGACTTTTTCCGGCACCAGATAGTTGAGCAGCACACCCAGCAGCAGCGCAAAAATCGACAGCAGCAGCGCACGACGCGGCACACCGTTGTTCGACGTCTTGGCGAAACCGGCCGGGGCCTGACCATTTTGCGCCAGGCTGTAGAGCATGCGCCCGGTGCTGAAAATGCCGCCGTTGCAGGACGACAATGCAGCGGTGATCACCACGAAGTTGATGATGCCGGCGGCCGTCTTGATGCCCAGACGTTCGAAGGTCATCACAAACGGACTGCCCTGGGTGCCGATTTCATTCCACGGGTAGATCGACAGAATCACGAACAAGGCGCCGACGTAAAACAGCAGAATCCGCCAGAACACCGAGCCGATCGCGTTGGGGATGGTCTTCTGCGGGTTCTTCGCCTCACCGGCGGTCAGGCCGATCATTTCGACGCCGAGGTAGGCGAACATGACCATTTGCAGGGACATCAACACGCCCTGAATGCCGTTGGGCATGAACCCGCCGTGGGCCCACAGGTTGGAAATCCCCAGTGCCACGCCATCGTTGCCGAAACCGAAAGCGATAATGCCGACGCCACCAATCACCATGGCAATGATGGTGACGATCTTGATCAGGGCGAACCAGAATTCGAACTCACCGAAGGCTTTCACTGCGATCAGGTTGATCGAGCCCATGCTGACCAGCGCCGCGAGCGCCCAGATCCAGCGTGGTACGTCGGGGAACCAGACGCCCATGTACACGGCCACGGCGGTGATTTCCGCCACGCAGGTCACCAGCCACAGGAACCAATAGTTCCAGCCGGTGAGAAAGCCCGCCAATGGGCCGAGGTAGTCTTGTGCATAGCGACTGAACGAACCGGCCACCGGGTTATGCACGGCCATCTCGCCGAGGGCGCGCATGATCACCAGGATCGCCAGCCCGCCAAGAATGTAGGAGAGCATGATCGCCGGGCCAGCCATTTCGATGGCCTTGGCCGAACCTAAAAACAGACCGACGCCGATACAGGCACCGAGTGCCATCAGGCGAATATGCCGTTCGCCGAGTTCGCGTTTGAGCGGACCGCCCTGAGCGGTTTCGCCGTGAGGCAGGTGATTGCCAACTGGCATAGGGATACAACCTCGTCTTGTTATTGGATATGACCACCGAGTATCGAAGCGTCGGCCGATAGGCCTTGGCTGGCAGGAAACCGCGCCTGCTTCGTGGGCAGACGCGTCTTGCAGGACAAACCTTCAAGATCAGCGGGGCGTGCAGTATAAAAAGCCTTCTGCAGGCGTTTTCACTCTATAAACCACAACATTCAGCGACAACTCTCGGTAAAAGTGGGGTTTTCGGAGAGGCATTAGCTGGTTTACGTAGGAATACTCGCCACAGAAAAAGGCGCCGAGTATTGCACAGCATTGGTGCATCGTCATGCCCTGGGGTTTGGTGGTATTGCTCTGGCAATGGCTCTACCCCGCGGATCTGTCCGGGGTCCCTGTGTGGCGAGGGGATTTATCCCCGATGGCCTGCGCAGCAGGCCCAAATCCAGAGAATGCGGTGTGCCTGAATATATGAAACCTGAGGTTTTGGGGCTGCTTCGCAGCCCATCGGGGATAAATCCCCTCGCCACGGGTACAGACCTTTACCAATCCTTCACACGATAAGGAAAATTCACTCAGCAGTTACAGATCCGGCTTGGATAAGCGAGCTCTAGCCTTAGGTGATCAATGAACCAACACACGGAAGTGAATGTGTCTGCCTATCCAAACTCTCACCGTCTGCGTCTTGGCCGAAGTTCCGAAATTGGGCGCGCGTACTTCATCACTGCGGTGGTACACGAACGCCAGCCCATATTTTCTGATTGGCAAACGGGCCGTCTGCTAGTCGCTCAACTTCGTCAGGCTCACGACGAAGGTCAGGCGGAGTCAATTGCCTGGGTGGTAATGCCTGACCACTTTCATTGGTTGATGCAGTTGCAAACCGGCACGCTGGGCGGGGTGATTGGCGGGATAAAGGCACGCTGCTCTCACGCAGTTAACAAAAAAACCGGACGACGGGGGCCTTTGTGGCAAACCGGCTTTTACGACCGCGCGATTCGCGACGGCGAGGACTTGAAGCCGTTCGCTCGCTATATCGTCGCCAATCCTCTGAGAGCTGGACTGGTGAAGAAAATCGGCGACTACCCACTTTGGGATGCCTGCTGGCTCTAGACCAGACTTGGCTCGGATTATCTGTGGCGAGGGGATTTATCCCCGATGGCCTGCGCAGCAGGCCCAAACACAGAGATTGCGGTTTGTCTGAATAAATCGAGTGTCAGGTTGTGGGGCTGCTTCGCAGCCCATCGGGGATAAATCCCCTCGCCACGGGTACAGACCTTTACCAATCCTTCACACGATAAGGAAAATTCACTCAGCAGTTACAGATCCGGCTTGGATAAGCGAGCTCTAGCCTTAGGAGATCAATGAACCAACACACGGAAGTGAAAGTGCCTGCCTATCCAAACTCCTATCGTCTGCGTCTTGGCCGAAGTTCCGAAATTGGGCGCGCGTACTTCATCACTGCGGTGGTACACGAACGCCAGCCCATATTTTCTGATTGGCAAACGGGCCGTCTGCTAGTCGCTCAACTTCGTCAGGCTCACGACGAAGGTCAGGCGGAGTCAATTGCCTGGGTGGTAATGCCTGACCACTTTCATTGGTTGATGCAGTTGCAAACCGGCACGCTGGGCGGGGTGATTGGCGGGATAAAGGCACGCTGCTCTCACGCAGTTAACAAAAAAACCGGACGACGGGGGCCTTTGTGGCAAACCGGCTTTCACGACCGCGCGATTCGCGACGGCGAGGACTTGAAGCCATTCGCCCGCTATATCGTGGCCAATCCCCTAAGAGCTGGATTGGTAACGAAAATCGGCGATTACCCGCTTTGGGATGCCTGCTGGCTCTAGACCAGACTTGGCTCGGATTATCTGTGGCGAGGGGATTTATCCCCGATGGCCTGCGCAGCAGGCCCAAACCCAGAGAATGCGGTGTGCCTGAATATTTGGGAGATGAGGTTTTTTTGGGGCTGCTTCGCAGCCCATCGGGGATAAATCCCCTCGCCACGGGTACAGACCTTTACCAATCCTTCACACGATAAGGAAAATTCACTCAGCAGTTACAGATCCGGCTTGGATAAGCGAGCTCTAGCCTTAGGAGATCAATGAACCAACACACGGAAGTGAATGTGTCTGCCTATCCAAACTCCTATCGTCTGCGTCTTGGCCGAAGCTCGGAGGTCGGTCGCGCCTACTTCATCACCGCTGTAGTACACGCACGGCAGCGGGTATTTTCTGATTGGCAGACAGGTCGTTTATTAGTCGCCCAACTTCGTCAGGCTCATGACGAAGGCCAAGCAGAGTCAATTGCCTGGGTTGTCATGCCTGACCATTTTCATTGGTTGATGCAATTGCAAACCGGCACGCTGGGCGGGGTGATTGGCGGGATAAAGGCACGCTGCTCTCACGCAGTTAACAAAAAAACCGGACGACGGGGGCCTTTGTGGAAAACCGGCTTTTACGACCGCGCGATTCGCGACGGCGAGGACTTGAAGCCATTCGCCCGCTATATCGTGGCCAATCCCCTAAGAGCTGGACTGGTGAAGAAAATCGGCGACTACCCGCTTTGGGATGCCTGCTGGCTCTAGACCAGACTTGGCTCGGATTATCTGTGGCGAGGGGATTTATCCCCGATGGCCTGCGCAGCAGGCCCAAACACAGAGATTGCGGTTTGTCTGAATAAATCGAGTGTCAGGTTGTGGGGCTGCTTCGCAGCCCATCGGGGATAAATCCCCTCGCCACAGATAAATTCCTCGCCACAGCCCATGACCCCAAAGTCAGATACTTATTTCAGATTTATTCAGCTTCCCAACCTTTCACAATTTTTTCACCACCGCCAACCACCGTCTAAGCTTCAGACAAGTCCGATCAATCTGCGTGAATGGATCAATCGACTATGGGCGCTTTGTGGCAAACCGATTCGAGTAAAGCCGTGGTTCCGACTGAACGTGTGGATGATCAAGCGCCTGTCCCTGAAAAAACCCGCCGCCGCCGGCACGGGTGGAAGGCTTTCTGGTTGTTGCTGCTGATTATCGCGGTGGTGGTGGGGCTTGCCGCGTCCAAAGAGATGCGCACCTCGCGCTTTCAATCCCGTGAGCTCAGCCAATATGCCGCCTCGCTGACCTACAAACTGGAGCCCGGGCCCAGTGAAGCCATTCGCTATCCGGGTAACGGGCCGTTCGATCTGCGGCTGGGTTACAGCGCCCTCGATGAGTTCCTGCCGCGCCTGCTCAAGCGCAATTATGTTGTCACCGAGCAGACACGCTTTTCGCCCGCGCTGCTCAGCTACACCGACAAAGGCCTGTTCGTACCGTATTCCGAGAAGATCCAGGCCGGGCTGTCGATCACCGATTGCCGGGCCGCGCCGCTGTACAAGTACAACTATCCGCAGCAACTGTATGCGAGCTTCGCAACGATTCCGCCGGTAGTGGTCAGCAGCCTGTTGTTCATAGAAAACCGCTTTCTGCTCGATCCCAAACAACCGCTCGCCAATCCGGCGGTGGACTGGCCACGGTTCGGCAAGGCCGCGTGGTCGCAAGTGGCGAAGTTGCTGAACCTGCCCGGGCAATCGGCCGGCGGCAGTACGTTGGCCACGCAATTGGAGAAGTACCGGCATTCGCCTGACGGCCTGACCGTCTCCGGCGCCGAGAAAATCCGCCAGATGATGTCCGCCAGCGTGCGCGCCTATCAGCCCGGCCCGCAAACCCTGGAAGCGCGGCAGAACATCGTGCGCGATTACCTCAACAGCGTGCCGCTGTCGGCAGTGCCGGGGCATGGCGAAGTGCATGGCATGGCCGAAGGCTTGCGGGTCTGGTACGGCAGCGATTTCAACAAGGCCAACGCCCAGTTGAACAGCCCGGCAACGGATGCGAAAACCATGGCCGACAAAGGCCTGGCCCTGCGCGAAATGCTCTCGCTGATGATTGCCCAGCGGCGCCCGTCGCATTACCTGACCAAGGGCCGTGAAGAACTCTCCGACCTCACCGACAGCCACTTGCGCCTGCTCAAGCAAAGCGGCGTGATCGACAGCGCCCTCGCCGATGCTGCGCTCGCCAGCAAGGTCAGCTACCGCGACTGGCAGACTCAGCCGACCCTGCAGCCGATTGAAACCAACAAAGGCATCAGCGCTGCTCGCAGTCGTCTGGCGAGCATGCTCAACCGCCCGTTGTACGATCTCGACCGCCTCGACCTTTCGGCCACCAGTACCCTGCAGGGTGACCTGCAAACTCAGGCCACCGCCTACCTGAAGAAACTCGCCGATCCGGCTTATGCCGGCGAAATCGGCCTGATCGGCGAACGCCTGCTGACGCCGACCAGCACCACGCAGGTGCGCTACAGCTTCACCCTGTTCGAACTGACCCCGGACGGCTCGCGTGTGCGGGTGCAAACCGACAGCACTGACCAGCCGTTCGACATCAACGAAGGCAGCAAACTCGAACTGGGCTCAACGGCGAAAATGCGCGTGCTCACCACGTACCTGCAAATCATCGCTGAACTGCACGACAAGTACGGCGCGATGAGCGTGCCGGAACTGAAAAAAATCGAGGTGCCCGATCAGGATCGCCTCAGCCAGTGGGTTATCGACTATCTGATCCAGAATAAGGATCACGACCTGTCGAAGATGCTCGGCGCCGCACTCGATCGCAAATACTCGGCCAGCCCCGGCGAGGCGTTTTTCACCGGCGGCGGGTTGCACACCTTCAACAACTTTCGCAAGGAAGACAACGGCCGCATACCAACCCTGCGTGATGCCCTGCGTGAATCGATCAACCTGCCGTTCATCCGCCTGATGCGCGACGTGGTGCGCTACGTCACGTATTCCGGCCCCAACAGCAGTGCCGAGTTGCTCAAGGACGACCGCGACCCGCGACGCCAGGAATACCTGGCCAGTTTTGCCGACCGCGAAGGCACCTCGTTCCTGCTCAAGTTCTGGAAAAAATACAAAAACAAGAACACCCAGGCGCGCCTCGACACGTTCCTCGACAGCATGCGTCCGACACCGATCCGCATGGCTGCCGTGCACCGTTATCTGTTGCCGAACGCCAGCCAGGAAGACTTCAACAGCTTCGTGCGCTCGCACCTCAAAGGCGCCAAGGTCACCGAGAAGCTCACCGATGATCGCCTGATCAGGCTCTACGATTCCTACGGCCCGGGCAGCTACGATCTGCCGGATCAAGGCTTCATCGCCAAGGTGCATCCGCTCGATCTGTGGCTGATGGGTTATCTGCTGAACAACCCGGACGCAACATTCACCCAGATCGTCAAAGCGAGCCATTTCGAACGCCAGGAAGTCTACAGCTGGCTGTTCAAGAGCAAACACAAAGGCGCCCGTGACAGTCGCATCCGCACCATGCTCGAGATCGAAGCGTTTCTTGAGATTCACCAGCGCTGGCAAAAAGTCGGTTACCCGTTTGATCACCTGGTGCCATCGCTGGCCACCGCCATCGGCAGCTCCGGCGACCGTCCCGCCGCGCTGGCCGAGTTGATCGGCACCATCCTCAACGATGGCGTGCGGATGCCGACGCTGCGTATCGACAGCCTGCATTTTGCCGCCGACACACCGTATGAAACCCGGCTGGTCAATGACCCCAACGTCGGCAAACGAGTGATGCCGTCCGAAGTCGCCAACGCCATGCGCGAAGCCCTTTCGCAGGTGGTGGACGCCGGTACTGCAAAACGTGTTTCCGGCAGTTTCAAACTGGCTGATGGCAGCCCGCTGGCCATGGGTGGCAAAACGGGAACCGGCGACAACCGGATCGAGGCCATCGGCTCGGGAGGACGCATCCTCAGTTCGAAGTCGATCAACCGCACGGCGACCTTCGTGTTCTTCATCGGCGACCACCATTTCGGCACCCTCACCGCGTTCGTTCCGGGGCGCTCGGCGGAGAACTTCAAATTCACCTCGGCCCTGCCCGTGCAGGTGCTCAAGGGCATGGCGCCGATTCTCACGCCGTATTTGCAACCGGGCAGCGACTCGCAATGTCATCCGATGCAGACACCCGGCGTGGCAGTGGCCGGCATAATAGAGCCTTGAGCGAAGTAACAATTCGTGTCAGGCATTTCTGATACAGGGTGAGGATTTTTCTCGTTGGCGGGTGGTACTTATGTATTTTTCAAATTCGAATTTTCGTCGGGTTAGCCACCCGTAGCGCCCTTTGCTCGCTGATCTTTGAACTTTTGTTTTACCCCCTCGCAGGTAGGCTGATCACTCCTACAACAATCAAGGATGATTGGCCATGTCTGACTCCCCCGTGCCTGCTCACATACCGGACAAAGGGCAGCATTACGAACTCATTGCCAACGCAGTCGATGACCGCTTCAAGGCCGCCACGGTCGGCCGAGGTCTGGCACTCGCAGCGACACCGCTGAACGTCGAACCGTGGTACATCAGCGCGCCAACCGCCTACCTCGAAAAGCTCAGAGCCGCCAATCTCAAAGCATGGGGCTCACAGAACCAGGTTGATCACCTGCTGCAAAAAATCGACCTGAAAACCTTCGCCACTCCCCTGCTCCAGGGTGAGCTGAAAAAACGCTTCGGCATCGAAACCACCCGCAACACCGAAAGCGATACCGACATCGAAAGGATCTGGCTGCGCCTGTACATGCCCAAGGACAACCCCTGGTATGTGCTGAACCTTTCCGACGGAGTCACCGCTCGTAACGTGTCCCTACTGGATGCTGCACTGCACAATTTCGCCAGCCATGAAAAGGTCGCCGCCGGTTCCGACTTCATCAGCAAACCGGATCGGATCGGCAATTTCGACATCCTGCCCATCAAACAGAAAATGAGCATCAGCCAGTTCCAGACACTGTGCCGGGAACTGGACATCGGTGCGCAATACAAAAAACACCTCGAAAGCTATCTATTGCCCGGCGAGCCTGTCGCCGAAGCCGTGCTGAAAAACAAAGTGATCGAAAGTCAGAAAGATGCACTGGCCGTTGCGGCGCAACTGGCATTGCTCACCCAGGACATCGAGTACGACGCCTACAAGATGCTGCTCGAACTGGCCGCCAACCAGACCCGGCTGATGCTCAACGGCAGACGGCTGCAATGCTGTGACCTGTCGATGCTGGGTACGCGATTGACCGGTGTCCTTTTGTTGATGCACCCCGTGCGCGACCGTCGAGGGATCAATCGCCTGATTGTCTATGTCCCGCACGATCCCGATCACCCGCTCAAGGAATACCCGTCGCCACAGGCGTTCAGCGCCGAACTGTCGCGTCAGTTGCGCGAAGACAAAGTCACCGCGTCAACGAAACAGAGCTACCGGCAATTCTTCAGCCAGTTTGTCGACCAGCAACAGCGCGGACACTTCTTCGCCGAGCTTGAGCAACGCTTGTTTATCACTCGATACCACAAGCCTGACGACCACAACGATAAACGGCCACCGTGGCGCAAAGACCCCATACCCACCCCGCGACTGCAACTTGCACACCTGCCGCTGGCACCGGACTACTGGACCCACGCCTACCAACAGAAACTCAACAAGATCCTCAACGATGCCCGCGAACTCGCCGTGTCCACCGCCGACACAGACAGCAAGGCACGCTGGGCCTGGTGGGACAACTTCAAGAAAATCGTGTCGGATATTTTCAACGCCGCTTTGTTGATCGCCACGCCGTTCGTGCCGGGGCTTGGCGAACTGATGATGGCGTACACGGTTTATCAAATCACCACTGATGTCATCGAAGGCCTGGTCGATCTCGCCGAAGGTCTCTGGCAAGAAATGGGCGAACATGTGATCAGTGTGGTGACAAGCTTTATTCAACTGGCTGCGTTCGGCGCAGGCGCTGAAATCGGCAGCGCGTTCAAGCTCAAACTGTCGTCACTGGTGGAAGGCATGAAACCGGTAACGCTGCCCAATGGCAAACCTTCGCTGTGGCATCCGGATCTTGCGCCTTACGAGCAAAAAACACTGACGCTGCCGGCCGCCTCGAAACCCGACAGGCACGGCCTGCATCAGGTGGGCCGCGACACCCTTTTGCCCTTGGAAGGCAAACTCTACAGCGTCGAAAAAGCCTCGACACAACCCACCTCCAGAACTCACCGGATCAAACACCCTTCGCGCCCCAACGCCTACCGGCCGAAGATCGAGCACAACGACCATGGTGCCTGGCGGCATGAAGCCGAAAGCCCGCAGGACTGGTCGGATCAGACCCTGATGCAGCGTTTGGGACACGACGTCGAACGTTTCTCGCCCGCCGAGCTTGAACAGATCCGCATCAGCAGCGGCACCGACACCGACGAATTACGACAGATGCATGATGACAACAGCCCACCGCCACCGCTGCTGGCCGACACCATCAAACGTTTCACCGCCTATGACGATGTTCAGCGATCAGCCACCCTTATTCGCGACGGCCAGCCGCTCGCCTCGGACGCCGTCTGGTTTGAACCGATCACCACCGGCTTGCCGGGATGGCCCCGTGAACGGGCGTTGAGGGTGTACGAACAGGCCGACTTGAGTGGCTATTCGCGCAAGTACGGCAACCCCGGCGCCACAGATGCCAACACCCTGAACATCAGTCACACAGACCTTATCTACGGCAAGTTACCCGAACGCCTCGCCGATTTTCTCGATGACGCCGAGTGCAAGGCCCTGCTCGGTCGTGACGTCGCGCCAGCAGAACGTCCTCAGGCACTGCGTGAGCGTTTGGCCGATGCAGTGCAGGCCCGTCAGGGAGAAGTGGCCAAGCGTCTGTACCAGGCGGGTGAACGATCAAACAAGGCCGATATCCGCGTGGTGCAACAGACATTTCCTGAAATGCCACTGACACTGGCAGAAAAACTCCTGACCGGGGCCAAACCCGCCGAAATGCAGCGTATCGTCGATGAAAACCGCCTGCCCCTGCGGATCAAGGCGCAAGCCCGTGAGTTGAATTTCGAAGCCTCTGCCGCACGTGCCTATGAGGGTTTCTATCGCGACGAGAGCGTCCTGCCAGACACCGAACGACTGGCGCTGAACACCCTCAAGATTCACACCGATACCTTTGCCGATCTGCGCATTGAAGTCCTCGATGGCGTCCATGACGGCCCCTTGCGTTGCAGCGCCGGGGCGGATGACGCCACGCAGGTGCGGCGGCTGATTCGCAATGAACACGGCCAGTACGAGGTAGTGGACGGCAACAACCGACCCTTGCATGACGCCAGCGATTTTTACCAGGCGATGCTTAATGCCCTGCCCGACGGCAAACGTGTGGAACTGGGTAGCAAAGGCACCGATGGTCGCCGACTCAAGGCGTGGATCATGGAAACCACCGCCGCACCCGGCGAACGCAGAACCTTGCTGGCCGAGCCACCCATTCGCACCGTGCCCACGATTGAAACCGAGACACTGGTGCGAGGCTGGCCGTGGTTCTTTGGCGAAAAAACACCGGAAAAAAGGATCAAACAGCTGTATCCAAAAATGAACGACCGAGAGGTGACAACGTTCATCCAGGCGCTCCAGAACAAGGGGGACATTGTCCCTGCTATCGAGCAACTGGAGAACGAACGCAGTACCTTGCGCCAAACCCTGAGCAGTTGGCGAGAAAGTTATTCGGGCGAACTGGACGACTTTGGCGACCGGATCCCGGGAGTATCGAGGGATTTCCTGCAAAACGGCGGGAGACACATCGAAGAGCAACTGCTTGAATGTTTCGAACGCAAAAGCGACATCTTCGGTGAGCGCAGCAACCACCCGGAACAAGGCTATACGCTGGACTTGTCCACCGACCTTTCACAACCCGATCTTGATCGTTGGTGGAACGATCTGCGCCAGCAACCCGGGATGAAAAAATACCTGAACCAGATCACCGCGCTGAAACTCGACAACACACGCTTTTCTGTCGCAGACAAAGGTCTGCTGGATGACTTCGCCCATTTGCGCCAACTGAGCGCCCGTCAATGCGATTTGACCGAGATATCTCCGGCGCTGGGTCGCATGCGTCAGCTCGAAACGCTGGATCTGGCAGACAACAACATCACCGTCATGGCCAACAGCAACAAGCAATTGAGTCGACTCTCCCGCCTGCAAACCCTGATCCTGAGCGGCAACCCACTGCGTCGCCCGCCCGCCGTCGGGCGTCTGTACCGACTGAACCGGCTGGACCTGGCCAACAGCACAATCGAGACTTGGCCGGAGGGCCTGTTCAAAGTGGGTAATGCAGACAGACATCGCTCACGGGGATTCGCCCTGGACATGCGCCAATGCCCGATCAGCAGCCTGCCCGAGGTCACGCCGGGATCCGATCAGGCCTTCATTCTCAGTCGCGCGCGTTTCGACACGGCCCGACTGTCCAACGGCGACCGGATACGTTACGGCGACTATCGCCAGTCGGTAGGTTTCAGCCGCCAGCAAGTCTACTCCCCGGCCGTTGCGGACGAGATAAATCACTGGCGATTGCTACCTCAGGAGCAAGGAACGTTCAGTCCTTCGACGTCTTTCACAAAGTACCGCGAGGAGTCCTGGCAGGATGTGCTGGCAGAGCCCGGCTCCGAAGGTTTGTTCAAGGTCATACGCAAGCAGAGAGACGCCCGGGACTACCAGTCCGACAAGTCGCGTAGACAGTTGACGCAGCGAGTCTGGGAAATGATCGATGCCGCTGCGCTGGACAGCGAACTGCGCGAAGAACTGTTCAAGCACGCCCGGGAGCCGGACAACTGCCGAGAAGGCGGGGCGCAGCTGTTCAACTACATGGGCATGAAGGTATTGGTATCGAAAGCCTATGCGCAGCCGACATCCGCCAAGGTGCTGGACATCGACCTTACGCGGCTCGCACGCAGTGCCGCGCGTCTGGACCGGATAGCGGATGTGGCCGTGGAAGAGGTCAAACGCCAAGAGCAACAGCACCTGATCAACCCTGGGCGAAATGCCGCGCCCGATGAAATCGAAGTGCACATGGCCTACGAGACGGGGCTTGGCAAGCGCCTGGAGTTACCGTGGCAGTCCGAGGGCATGCTCTATCAGCCGCGCTCAGGCGTGACGCAAGTCAAGATCGACGCGGCCTACGATTCAATCATTGCCCGCGAGCAAGGAGACGGGCTGGTGGACGGGATGATCGACTCGTATTCCAATCCGTTCTGGGAACGTCATTTACGTCGAACCCATCCGACGCAATACGAAATCAATGATCGTCTGTTCGAGGAAAAACCGGGGCTGCTCGATGAGTTGCGCAAGGCCCAGGCGGAATGGGCGAACCCGACCCCGCAAACGCAAATGAACCGGCTTCAACGAAAAATGGAAGGCCTGGCCAATCAACTGAACATTCCCCACCGGGAGGTCTTCAGCGGCGACCCCATGAGCGATGCCCGCTATGACCGCTGGATGAAGGACATCGGTTATGCGCGCAACCAGTTGAGCAGAACATTGACCCATCAAGCGTTGGCCCGCGCCGGACTTTGATCGGTGCCGTCAGCCAGCCCCGTTACAGGCTGGCTGACGCCGCCAGACTCAACCCAACTCCGAATCCCAGATCACCGTGACATTGCCCGAATAGTTACGAGCCACACCTTCGTTGAGCATTTCATCCACCGCTTCACGGGCCACCTCGAAATGCAGCGTGCCGACCTTGCGATCCAGATAGAAACCCGGCTGGAACAACTCGGTGCCACTGCCATCGCGCAACAGTCGCCGGCGATTGACTGGCTGCCCTGCGCCATCCGTCAGGCCGTTGGGCAGGCTGACGCTGACTTCCAGCGGCACGGCGTGGCCGGCGGTCGACTCCCATAACGCACAGTTGTTGCCCATGACGTACTGGCATTCCATGTTCATTTTAAAGCGGCTCGACGCCGAGATATTGAAGGTCTGGTCGCGCAGCAGCCGTGTCGGCTTGCGCCCCTGATCCAGCCAGGACTGCCAGCCCCCCACCGGCTCCAGCACCACGCGATTGCCGCCGGGAGGAATGTCGACCTTCATGGTGTGGGTGACCTTCAGATTGAAGTTGAGGGTCAAAATCGAGTCGTCCGGGGTCAACACATCGCCCATGTCGAAGTCCATATTCGGGCCGACGGTGTAGGTGATGGAGCCGGTGTAATCGCCCGACTCCATCTTCAGTGGATCAGGTGTGCGCAGTTCGTAGGCGTAAACGAAATACTGGTAATGCATGCCAATCGGAATATCGAACAAGGCCTTTTTCGAGCAGACACCCGCGCCTTCCGGCACTCTCCAGAAACTGTTGTAGCCATGGTGGCCCGCCGTAGCTATACCAACCCCCAGGCACGGTGCCGGAGCGTAGCTCCAGGCCCCCCCTTCCCATAAATCATCCCACCAACCGCCTCCGGTTATTTCACCGACCGATATCGGGAATCCGGTTTCATGACCAATACCGGCAATCCTTAGCTCGACAACGTGCGTATCACCTGAAGCATGGGTGACGGTGACCGTGCGCCAGTCCGAAGGCACCTTGGCCATCCCCCCCTGACGCGGATCAGCGTGGTTGGCCTGAATCGGCGCCTTGGCCTCGAACGGTATGCGCGCAATCAGGCTAAACAGACCCAGGGACTCGCAAGTTGCAGGCACCTGGCGACAAAACCCCTCGGACGGCGTCTGGTTCTTGAACTGATTTCTCTGCGGGTTGGCAAAATCCGGTTCGAAGGTCGCGTCGATGTTATGCACTTCTGCCGATGCCGCACTGGCAACCAGTGTCAGCAGCAAACCGATCCATGACCGGCAGGCCGGGGCGATTGAAAAGCTCACGGGCGTTCTCCAAAACAGTGTCGATAAAGCCAAGGAAATTTCACGGTCCGACTCACTCGCCCGGCGCCCTGGCGTTGAATAGCAGCAGCACGTTGCCGCTATAGTCCCCGGGGCGGTAACCACCGTCCGGCTTGATCGGATCGATCTGCAACAGAACCCGTTTTCCCGTAGCGGCTTCTTCCTGCGACACCACTTGGCGCGGTGTCGTCTCGGCGCTCAACTGCACCCCGTTGAAGCTCACCTGCAAATAAATTTCCTCACCGGCGCGACCGTTGGACAGGTACGGCTCGGCCTCCAGGCGCGCTTCAATCGCGCTGGTGTCGTGCCGCACATCAAAGTTCTTGCGCACACTGCTCAGACTCGATGTCGAGTGATTCCAGTCGAGCCGCTGGGGCCGGTGAATCCAGTCCGGCTCGGAGGGGATGATGTAGAACGGTCGGCTGGGGATGGTCAGGGACACTTCAAAGGTGTGTTCTTCCCGGGCCGCCCACGCCACGTTGGCTGTCAGAGCCGCCGTGACCATCAGCGCGACAACGGTGCATTGCTTGATCATGTCGGTTACCCGTTGCGTCATTGGAAATCAGGCCTTGCCGCCTGCGACCTTGAGGACTTTCTTATCGCCACCCTCGATCAGGAGAAAGCGGTACTCGCGCCCCTTCTCCTTGTCGAAAGCGAAGGTCTTGCCCGCCAGCAAGTGGTGCTTGGTGGTCGCGCCGCAGTCGGTTTCCTTGTTCACCGCGCAGCTTTTGAACTCGTCGACAATCACCACCGTGTTGCCATCGTTGCGCAGCTCATAACGGCTGTCGGTCTCGGTAATTGCGGTGGCAAAACGCGCATCCTTGGGCCGCACGAAAAACACAATGCCGAACCCGGTCATCACGTTGACCCCGGCTTTCAGCGACTTTTTGTAGTCTTCGCGTTCTTCACCGGTGACGGCGAACTCATCTTCCTTTTCCGGCACCACCGGCACGAAACGTACGCGGAAGTAGCGCTCGCGATCACGCTCGCCCATGTACAGCAAACGCGTGCCCTGCATGCCCTGGGCCGGCACGATCAGCCGCGCGGGGCTGGCCATCAACCCGTTGCGCGAGGCGCCGTCAGCGGCGTTCTGAACCGGGATTTCCTGCGGTGTGCCATCAGCACCGTAGACAATCTCCAGCACGTTGACCTTGACGAACGCTGTCGCGTCGCCGCTGTTGAAGATCCGTTTCAGGTAGGTACTTTTATCGGCATCCAGATAGTCGTATACCGTGCCGACGTTGATCTGCGGACCGGCTTGTGCCGTCAGGTAAAACACGCTGAGCACACCCAGCAAAAAAACACGTTTCATCGGTTTCAACTCCATGAAAAACGAAATGGCCTGACCGGAGTGCTCACACTTCCGAGTCCCAGATAATGGTGATGTTGCCGCTGAGCGTGTCGCTCAGGCCGGGCCTGAAAAGAAAATCGATAGCGTCCCTGGGCATTTCAAAACGCAGTGAGCCGGCCTTGCGGTCGAGATAGACAGTGGGCTGGAAAGGCCCGACCCAAGTGTTGTAAAGCAGCTTGAGCAACTTCACCTCACCGCCACTCGGCCCACCGATTCCGGCGGGCAATGTCAGGAAGGTTTCCACTTCGGTGACGTTGCCTCGCGGGCTGCCTAACTTGCAGCGTGTGCCGCCAGTTGAATCGCACAGCATCATGACTTTGAAGCGCGACGAGGCGGAGATGTAGAACAGCTGGTCGCGGTAGATGCTTGTCGGCTTGCGGCCACTGTCGATCCAGCGCATCCAGCCGCCCTCGGGTTCGAGCATGACTTTGTTGCCGCCCGGTGGCAGATCGACCTTCAGGGTGTGCTGCACGTCGAGGACGAAATCCAGATTGAGAACGTTGTCGTCCGGCTGGATCAAAGACCCCAGATCGAAATCGCCGGCCGGACCGATGCTGTAGACCATCGAGCCGCTGTACAGACCCGACGACATGTTCAAGGGATTGGGTGTGCGCAGCTCATAGGCAAAGTCGAGGTACTCCATAGACATGTGCGGGATGGCGTAAGCGGCGGTTTTGGTGCACGCCCCTTCCTGAGGTGTTTTCCAGAAAAACTGGTAAGTCTTGGGTGTGAGGTAGCCCATACCGCTGTACTGACAGGGAGGCGGCGCATTGACCCAGCTGCTTTCCACCCAGAGCTTGCGATGCGCATCGATGTTATCCACTTCGCCGGTGATCGCGGTGGCAGCATCACTCAGGACATAATTGGAACCAATCCCGGTAATACGCACTTCGACGGTTTCCGTTTCCCCGGTTTCACTGTTCGTGACGGTGAGTTGTCGCCAACTGGCAGGCACCCTGATCTGGATATAGTCCGCCGGCACCAGTGGACGCTGCGCGTTAAAACGAATCGGCAGTTGCAGACTGAACATATTGTTGTCGGCGCACTCGCTTACATGACTTGCGCAGTAACCACTGACCGGTGTCTTGTTGATAAACACGTTTTTGCTCGGTTGCGACGGATCAGGCTGAAACAACGCCCGGATTTCCTGGCTCGCGCCTTCTGCCGATGGCAAAGCCAAAGCCAGTAGCCAGCCACACAGGGACTTGTGCATGGCTCAACCCGCCTTCTGATCGGTGGAGGTCACGTCGGCCAGCGTGTCCGGCGTGCAGCGCAGATCGCCGATCATCAGCACATTGTTTTCACTGCGGTGCTGGTTCGCATCGAGGCGGAACTGGCACAGCAACTGGCTGCCCTGACGCACTTCCAGGGTCGGTGAGCCGGCGTTCATCTCCATCGAGAAGAACCCGTCGACTTCCGTCACCCCACGGCTGGCGTGGTTGATCACATGGTGGCCCTTGAGCGGTTGCCCTTGCCCGTCGACCAGACGACCGAGCACCGTCAGGGTCTTCATCACGCGGATCTTGCGGTACTCCACGCCGCCCTTGTTCAGGTGATAGCGGGTACGCGCCGGTTCAATGGTGGCCGCCGGCACGTGGTTGCCTTCGAAGTCGAAACTCACCGAGCTGTTGCGGTACGCGGTGATCGGAATGAAGTTGCGCCCCGGCTTCAACGCCGCACTGCCGCCGCTGTAATCGTCGGCGCGCAGAGCGATGTCATCGATGTCCGATTCCACATCGACGATCATCCCCGCACCGCGCATCTCGTACTGACTGGTCATGAGCATTTTCTCGCCGCCGACCACCAACGTGCTGTCGACGTTGAGGCCACCGGTGAAATTGCCGTTGTAGGACGAACGCTGAATGAAGGCGTCGCCATTGACCGCATCCGTGCGCCAGTTCGTCAGACTGGACATCCCGACGCCATAGGTGTCGGTCAGCGCGGTGACCGATACGTTTTGCAGTACATGATCCTTGAAGTCCTTGCGCCAGCCGATCGAGCCATTGTTGTCGCGGCTGCCATCGCGGGCCGTGCGCGAACCGATGCTGCCGGTGATCTGCTGACCGGGGGCACCGAGTGCCATGTTGACGCTCAAATCGACGCCGCGATTGCGCGCATCGCCACTGCTGTAACTGCCCGGCCGATCGAACAGCGACAAGCGCCAACTGGCGTCGCTGCCAAACAGTTCGGTGCGTTGGGTCCAGCCCAGATCCATGCCGACGCCTTCGACGTTGCCCTCGCTGTGCGACACCCGCGCGTTGATCGAACTCTTGCTGCTGACGCGATGGTTGAGCGCCAGCGACGAATTGCTGGTCTGGCCGATAAACACATTGCGCGGACGAATCCGGGTGCCGTCCGGCAGGGTGTCGTAGGTGTTGGTGGTGTCGAGCCAGCTGCGGTTGTGGCTGACGACCACGCTGCCGGAACCATAGTTATAGAGGCTTTGCAGATCCAGACCGGTGCCGTAATCCTCGGTCTTGTAGACGTTGGCATACAGGCTGATGTGGTTGGCCAGCGTCCAGTCGATGGACGTGCCGTATTGCAGCTTTTCGCGAATCTGCCGCGCCGACACGCCAAGAATCACCCGTGGATGCAGCAGGTAATTGAGCGCCGCACCGGCGGTGGGGCTGCCGCTGGCCTGAGTGTCCCAGTTGCTCAGCAGTTTGCTTTCCTCACCGGCAAACACGTTGTAGCGCCAGCGGTCGTCGAGGTTGCGCCAGTTGTTGGGCTTGTACACCAACTCCTGGGTGGTGGAGGTGATCTGGCCGTCTTCAATCAGGCGGACTTCCACTTCATAAATGCCACCGGGCAAGGGCCGGGTGTCGAGGGTCTGCAAACCGGCCGGTACCGATTGTGTATTGATCAACAGGCCATCGCGCCAGATTTCCACAGAACCCTGACGGTTGGCGGTGACATAAATCGGATAGACGCTGGGCATCGGGCTGTTGATGGCCAGACTGTCGGAGCTGCCGTACATGACACCGACAGCCGTATCGGGACTGGTGCCGAACGTGCGCGGTTAGCGAGTCAGCCCTTCGGAATTGGGGGTGAAATAGCCCAGGCGGAAAAAACTGCCTTGCAGTTCGCGCTGGGTGTGAAGCTCGTGTACTGCGTGATAAAGCTTGTCATCGGGGCCGCCGAGACGGGCCAATTGCAGGTTCAGCGTCTGGCTCCAGTTACCCAGACTGCCACTGGCCTCAAGGCCGAAACGTCCGCCCAGATCCTGCTCCTGACCGCCATTGAGGTTGAGCTGATTGCGCACCATCAAACCGCTGCTGCCGCCATCGGGCTGTTCGTAATAACGCTTGGCCTCGACGTCGCGCTCGGCGTTTTCAGTGAGAATCGAAACCAGCGAGTTTTCCAGGTTGTAATGCACCGCCAGCACCTGATCGGGACAGGAGCCGGTGCAATTGCCCAGTGGCACGCCGGGCTTGAGAAAAGCCGCCCATTTCTCCCGTTCGGCGGGGCCGAAACGGTTTTCGCTGGTGTCGGTGAATTCCAGCAGGGTGATGCGATCGTCGCGGGACAACACCACCATGGCCTCGCCCAATGGCTGATGATCGAGTTCGACCCGAACCGCCAGAGGTACGTCAAAGAAGTGCTCCTCGAAATCCGCCGGCAAACCTTTGGCCTGAGCCAACAGGCTTCGCGGCGTGGTGCCGGCGGAGTTGGAAGCCACGGCTGCGCTGGCACAAAACAGCAGCGCAAGCGCAGCCGCGATGGGTGTCATCGGGAACATGAACTCTTACTCTGATTACGAATAGTGGAAGTCCGACGGAGCAGAAGGATTGCCTGCCCCGTCGGTGAACGCTGACCTGCGGTCAGCGCTGGGTGCCGGATCGTTCGATCAAGGCGTAACGGCCGGAGGAACGGCGTCGAAGGTCATTGCCACAACACCGGTGTAATCACCCGGGGCGAAGTTAGTGCCAATGGCGCTGATTTTCACCGGCATACGGTAGTTAACGTCCGACTCGGCCTCACCCACTACTTCTTGCGGAGTCAGGGTGAGGGTCTTGTTGTTGAGTTCGACTTTCAAGTCGATGTTGCTGCTGCCCGCGATCAGTTTCGGTGCGCTGTCGAGGCTGGCGTGAACCGAACCGTTGTTGTTGCGCACGTCGAAGAAACCGGTGACTTCGCCCATCTTGCCGGTGCTTGGGTTGTAGCTCATGTCCTGATCCTTATTGACTAGATCAGGATTGGTCGGCACCACGTAGAAGCCGTTGGTCGGAACCTGAGCGACGATGTTGATCGAGTGAGCGGCTTCACCAGCGGCGAAAGCGCCCGAGGAACCCAGTGCCAGAAGAGCCAGAGGAGCAGCGATAGCGATTTTCTTGAACATCGTTCAGTACCTTGTTTTCTTTAAGAGAAGGAGTGATTGAAAGTCCAAGTCAAACGCCAGGGGAGTTGAGCCAGATCAACTTGAACTTTCAATGCCGGAGCATCATCGGCTGTTGCCTCTGGAAAGTAAGCAAGTAACTTCCTATAAGCGCGTAGTTAAACAACCCCATGACCCGCAAGAAAAAAGAACAAAAAATCAATAATCAAAACGATGACTGTAAGTTATTCCCTACATACAGTTTTAGTTGAAAAACCATACAGCAATACGGCCTCGATACAGCGGGCCTTAGTTGCGATTTTAGAATAATCACTCAAGACAAATAGAGTGTTAACTTTAACTTTCAAGTTATCGATGGCTGAAGACTCTCGCGAAAATGCCTATTGCAACATCGGCACAGACCCCCACTCGTCAGCTGGCCGGTACTCGAAGCAAAAACGTCTTGCGCCGGCGTAAAGATATATCTTAAGTTCTATCTAAACGTGACGAGAGAAGACAGAAATGAGAGACCATCATTCCCCCCACCGAGAACACGGCGACGGCCGTGACGGCTTTGAAAAGCGCCCCGGCCGCGAACGCGGCGGCCGTGGGCCACGCGTGTTCGCCCCCGGTGACCTGAAGTTGCTGCTGCTGGCGCTGGTCGCCGAACAGCCCTGCCACGGCTATGACCTGATCCGCCAGATCGAAGGCATGTTCGACGGCGCCTACAGCCCGAGCCCCGGCGTGATCTACCCGACCCTGACCTTTCTGGAAGAAAGCGAACTGATCACAGGCGATGCCGAGGGCGGCAAAAAACGCTACAGCGTGACCGACGCCGGGCGCCTGTCCCTGAGCGAGCAAGCCGTAGCCCTCGACGGCGTGCGCATGCGCATCGACGTCAGCAAACGCTCTTTGCGTGGCCATGACCGGCCGCCGGAAATCCACGAGGCGGTGCACAACTTGCGCCACGCCCTGCAACTGCACCACGGGCGCTGGAGCCCGGAAGAAATCCAGCGCGTGCGTGACCTGCTCAACGACACCGCCAAAGCCATCGTCGACGGCCCAGCCGTTCAACCTGCCCCGGAGAAAGCCGAATGACTGCAGTCGATACCCAAACCATTCACCGCGTGACACACGAAATCAAACGCCGTCGCCTCGAAGTGTTGCGCGTGGTCGATATCACCCCGCGCATGCGCCGCATCACCCTCGGCGGGCCGGAGCTGGCCGGGTTCATCAGCCTCGGCACCGACGATCACGTCAAATTGCTGTTCCCGCAGAACGCCGAACAAACGGCCGCGCTGGAAACCATGGTGCTCGGCAGCAAGAACGATGGCCCGACACCCGAGATGCGCGACTACACCCCGCGCCGCTATGACCTCGACAAACTTGAGCTGGACATCGACTTCGTCCTGCACGGCGATGGCCCTGCCTCGACCTGGGCGGAACAGGCCGCACCTGGGCAGTTCCTGCACATCGGCGGCCCACGCGGCTCGATGATCGTGCCGGACATCTTCGACAGCTACCTGTTGATCGGTGACGAAACCGCCCTGCCCGCCATCGCCCGCCGCCTCGAAGGCCTGGCGGCCAATCGCAAGGCGCTGGTGGTGATCGAAGTGGAAAACGGCGCCGAGCAGCAAGCGCTGGAGAGCGCGGCGCAGGTCAATGTGATCTGGGTATTGCGCGACGGCGGCAAGGACAACCTGCTGACCACCGTCAAACAGTTGCAGGTGCCCAAAGGCAATCTGTATGCGTGGGTGGCGACAGAGACCAAGGTTTCGCGGCAGATCCGCCGGGTGTTGCTGGATGAGCATGGACTCGATGAGAAGCTCGTCAAAGCCGTCGGCTACTGGCGCGCCGAGGGTTCTGAAGAAGAGGAATGATATCCCCTGCTTTGTACAAACCAACTGTGACTGGGGACTATTGTGGTGAGGGGATTTATCCCCGATGGGCTGCGCAGCAGCCCCAACCCGGCACCTCGGTGAATCAGGTAAATCGCGCTGGCAGGTATCAGGGCTGCTTCGCAGCCCATCGGGGATAAATCCCCTCGCCACAGTTTTCAATCAACTGTGCAGTTGAGGCCGAGACCAGCGATCGAGGCCAATCACCGCCAACCCAATCACCACAAACCCCACCAATATCCCCCCGGCATTGATGAACACCTGTGGATAACCCAGCACCGACACATCAATGAACGGATACGCATACGCCCCCAGCACATGCCCGCGCAGCAAGGCATAAGCGAAATACGCCAGCGGATAAATCAGCCACAGCGGCAGATGCCAAAGACGCAAGGTGCCTTTGGGTACGCAACACCACCAATAGCCCAGAAACAGCAACGGCATCACGTCGTGAAGCAATTCGTCAGCGATGAATTGCCAGCCTTCGGGGTGCCATAAATGCCGCAGCAAAAGGCTATACGCGACCCCGACCACCACAATACTCACCGCCACCCCACTGCTCACCCACGGTTGCAAAAACCAGCGGCGCGCGGCGGATTCACGCAGCGTGACGGCGCAGGTCAGCACCGTCGCCACCAACGTGTTGGTCAACACCGTGAAGTAACTGAAGAAACTCACCAGGCCGCCCAACAGACTGGCGCCGACACTCAAACGCGCGAAGAAAATCAGGTACAGCTGAATGGCCAGTCCCGCCCAGCCAAGCATGGCGGCGAGGATGATCAGGCGTCGGCGCCATACGGCGTCCATCTCAGAGCGGTCGCTTGGTGCGCATCAGTTTCACGTACAGACGCTCGACCTTCTCCCGCGCCCACGGAGTTTTACGCAGGAACGTCAGGCTCGACTTGATGCTCGGATCGCTCTTGAAACAACGGATGTCGATGCGCTCGGCCAACCCAGACCATTCGTAATGGGCCACGAGAGCGGTGAGGATCTGTTCGAGGGTTACGCCGTGCAGCGGATCGGGGGATTGTTCGTTCATGCCAGGCCTTTGGACGAAGTGAAAATGCAGAAGCCGCGCACCTTAGCCGAGGGGGTGATCGGGTGGAAGGCCTTGCATCAAATGTAGGCCAACCCGAAAAGATCGCAGCCTGCGACCAGACCCGCAATGCGCCCGTTTGCCGCACTGTTACCAAATCCGAAACTGTTCATGTCAATAAAACCCCTTTGTCTTTTTGTTACAGATCATTATCCTGCCGCCTTTCCGCTGAATCGCTTCACTGCCTGCGTCAAATCGTAGCGGTCAGCTCATCCCCAAAAAAAGATCAAGAAAGACCCCTTTTATGCCCGATTTTCCGTTCTTCCGAGACAGCGCTATCTCATCCCTGCGCGTGATCGGCGGCTGCACCGCCCTTGGCCTCGCCACCTGCGCCCACGCGGCTCCCGCGTTCGACAGCGAATCACCGTACATGCTCGGTGACTGGAACGGCACGCGCACCGAACTCTCGGAAAAAGGCTACGACTTCAAACTCGATTACACCGGCGAAATGGGCAGCAACCTGCACGGCGGCTACGACCACGACCGCACCGCACGTTACAGCGACCAGTTCGGCCTCGGCACACACCTGGACCTGCAAAAGATCCTCGGCTGGGACGACGCCGAGTTTCAACTGACCATCACCAAACGCAGCGGCAACAACATCAGCAACGACCGCATCAACGATCCCCGCGTCGGCGGCTTCACGTCTGCTCAGGAAGTCTGGGGCCGTGGCCAGACCACGCGCCTGACGCAGATGTGGTACCAGCAGAAATTCTTCGATCAGAAACTCGACATCAAGGTCGGCCGTTTCGGCGAAGGCGAAGACTTCAATACCTTCCCGTGCGACTTCCAGAACCTGGCGTTCTGCGGTTCGCAGGTCGGCAACTGGGTCGGCGGCATCTGGTACAACTGGCCGGTCAGCCAGTGGGCCATGCGCGTCAAATATCACCTGACGCCGGAGCTGTACGCACAGGTCGGCGCCTACGAGCAGAACCCGTCGAACCTTGATCGCGGCAACGGCTTCAAACTCAGCGGCAGCGGCACCCAAGGCGCGATCCTGCCGGTGGAACTGGTGTGGACGCCGAAGCTCAACGGCCTTCCGGGCGAATACCGCGCCGGTTACTACTACAGCAACGCCAAGGCCACTGACGTCTATAAAGACAACAATGGCCAACCGGCAGCGCTGAGCGGCGAAGCCTACCGCAGCGCGTCGAGCAAACACGGCGTGTGGTTCGGTGCCCAGCAGCAGCTCACCAGCATCGCCAGCGACAACAGCCGTGGCCTGAGCGTGTTCGCCAACGCCACGATGCACGACAAGAAGACCAACGCCATCGACAACTACGTCCAGGCCGGCCTCACCTACAAAGGCCCGTTCGACGCCCGCGCCAAAGACGACATCGGCTTCGCCCTGGCCCGCGTGCACGTCAACCCGGCCTATCGCAAAAACGCCGAAGCGAGCAACCGGGCCAACGCGGTCTACGACTACGACGATCCATCGTTCCTGCCGCCGCAAGACACCGAATACAGCGCCGAACTGTATTACGGCGTGCACGTGACGAACTGGCTGACCGTACGCCCGAACCTGCAATACATCCGCCATCCGGGCGGCGTGGACAAGGTCGATGACGCACTGATCGCGGGGCTGAAGATCCAGTCCTCGTTCTAGAAAACCACTGAGATCCAATGTGGGAGCGAGCCTGCTCGCGAAAGCAATTTCAACTTCACCTAAGAAGTCGACTGACACACCGCTTTCGCGAGCAGGCTCGCTCCCACATAAAATTCGTTAGCTAAACAAGTTTTTATCTGAACCATGCCCACGCCAAATCGTCATCTAAAGTGACTACAGCGCGGGACTACATAAACGTCACGGAGATTCACACTATGAGCACCGTAAGTGCTTCGAGTCGGGGCCGTCTGCTACCGGGCCTGCTCGGCATTCTGCTTCTACTGATGGGCCTGGCCATGCTGGCCGGGGGAGTCAAGCTGAGCATGCTCGGCGGCTCGCTGTACTACCTGCTGGCCGGTATCGGCATCACGCTGACCGGCATTCTGATGCTGCTGCGCCGTCGCGCGGCGCTGGGCTTGTACGCCATCGTGCTGTTCGCCAGCACTGTTTGGGCCTTGTGGGAAGTCGGTCTGGACTGGTGGCAACTGGTGCCGCGTCTGGCGCTGTGGTTTGCCCTCGGTTTCGTGATGCTGCTGCCGTGGTTCCGTCGTCCGCTGCTGCTCGCCGGCCCTGCGCCAATGGGCACCGGCGGTCTGACCGTGGCGGTGGTTCTGGCCGGCGTCACGGCTCTGGCCAGCCTGTTCACCCACCCGGGCGAAACTTTCGGCGAACTGGGCCGCGACACAGCCGACATGACCAGCACCGCGCCAGCCATGCCTGATGGCGACTGGCAGGCCTATGGTCGCAGCGAATTCGGTGATCGTTATTCCCCGCTCAAGCAGATCACCCCGGCCAACGTCGGCAAGCTGCAAGAAGCCTGGCGCATCCAGACCGGCGACCTGCCGACCGCTGATGACCCGGTTGAGCTGACCAACGAAAACACCCCGCTCAAAGCCAACGGCATGATCTACGCCTGCACCGCGCACAGCAAAGTGCTGGCACTGGACCCGGACACCGGTAAAGAACTGTGGCGCTTCGACCCGCAGATCAAGAGCCCGGTCGGCTTCAAAGGCTTCGCCCACATGACCTGCCGTGGCGTGTCGTACTACGACGAAGCCGCTTACGCCAAGTCTGAAAATGCGGCCTCCGCCGTGATTTCCGAAGCTGGCAAAGCCGTTGCTCAGGCCTGCCCACGTCGTCTGTACCTGCCAACCGCTGATGCGCGCCTGATCGCGCTGAACGCCGACACCGGCAAAATCTGCGAAGACTTCGGCAACAAAGGTGTGGTTGACCTGACCCAAGGCATCGGCCCGTTCACCGCCGGTGGCTACTACTCCACCTCGCCGGCCGCGATTACCCGTGATCTGGTGATCATGGGCGGTCACGTCACCGACAACGAGTCGACCAACGAGCCATCGGGCGTGATCCGCGCCTACGACGTGCGCGACGGTCACTTGGTGTGGAACTGGGACAGCAACAATCCCGACGCCACCGAACCTTTGGCCCCAGGCGAAACCTACAGCCGTAACTCGGCCAACATGTGGTCGCTGGCCAGCGTCGACGAAAAACTCGGCATGGTTTACCTGCCACTGGGCAACCAGACCCCAGACCAGTGGGGCGCCGACCGCACCCCGGGCGCCGAGAAATTCAGCGCCGGTGTTGTAGCCCTGGACCTGGCCACCGGTAAAGTGCGCTGGAACTACCAGTTCACCCACCACGACCTGTGGGACATGGACGTTGGCAGCCAGCCAACCCTGCTCGACATGAAAACCGCCGACGGCGTGAAACCCGCGCTGATCGCTCCGACCAAACAGGGCAGCCTGTACGTCCTCGACCGTCGTGACGGCACGCCGATCATCCCGATCAAGGAAATCCCGGTACCGCAAGGCGCCGTGAAAGGCGACCGCACCGCACCGACCCAGGCCCGTTCGGACCTCAACCTGCTGGCCCCGGAACTGACCGAAAAAGCCATGTGGGGCGCGAGCCCGTTCGACCAGATGCTGTGCCGCATCCAGTTCAAGGAACTGCGTTATGAAGGCCAGTACACCCCGCCGTCGGAACAGGGCAGCCTGATCTACCCGGGTAACGTTGGCGTGTTCAACTGGGGCGGCGTGTCGGTCGATCCGGTTCGCCAGATGCTGTTCACCAGCCCGAACTACATGGCCTTCGTCTCGAAAATGGTGCCACGCGAGCAAGTCGCCGCCGGCAGCAAACGCGAGAGCGAAACCGCTGGCGTGCAACCGAACACTGGCGCGCCATACGCGGTGATCATGCACCCGTTCATGTCGCCATTCGGCGTACCGTGCCAGGCCCCGGCCTGGGGCTACGTCGCCGGTATCGACCTGACCACCAGCAAAGTCGTGTGGAAACGCAAAAACGGCACCAGCCGCGACAGCTCGCCAATCCCGATCGGCTTCACCCTGGGCGTGCCTAGCATGGGCGGCTCGATGGTAACGGCCGGCGGCGTCGGCTTCCTCAGCGGCACCCTCGACCAGTACCTGCGCGCCTACGACGTCAACTCCGGTAAAGAGTTGTGGAAAGCGCGTCTGCCGGCTGGCGGCCAAGCGACCCCGATGACCTACACCGGCAAGGACGGCAAGCAATACGTCCTGCTCGTTGTCGGCGGCCACGGCTCGCTGGGCACCAAAATGGGTGACTATGTGATTGCGTACAAACTGCCGGAATAAGATTTAGCGGCGGTAAAAAAGAAGGCGATGTCTCGTGAGGGACATCGCCTTTTTTGTGCCATACAGTTTTTTGAATTCACTGGTAAGACTGCGGGAGGGCCTGCGCAAGCATCAATGTTTACAGTTAAAGGTGACTGACACAGAACCTCTCAACTCACCATCTTTGTTAGTCTCCAAGGGAGTGTTTGACATTGCGCGTAGTTATCTCGAACCTACCCAGAATATCCCTAATGCGTTCTTCCTTATCTTCAGGTATATGGAAGGATCCCTTGTAGCATTGAGTCTGCGCATCAAAGTTAAAGTCGAATGACTCACATGTTCTTGTCTCTATGTTTTCATTGCCTGATCCAGATCTGAAGGCAACGAATAAAATAGCGAACTCATATGGCAACGGGTTATGTTTCACCGTTAGGTAGAGCAATGTAAATTCGCCAATGTCATCCGTGTTCTCTCTACCGATACAGTGATAATTCTCGCCATCATCATAAATACTGAGATAGTTCGCTATGAAATCAGGCCGACCTTGGATCTTGGCATTGAAAAACCCCGTAAAGCTGGACGTTACCATCTGCTTGCTTTCCATATTCGGCTCCATCGAATTGCAAAGTGAGGAGTAATCATGCTGATTTAATTACAAGTGCGTAACTGTCATACCTGACAGTCCTTTAGATCATCTGATTCTTAAAGAGCAAAAAGCGTATAACTTTTCCTCTCGCGGTCATCGAAATGGTTTGAGCGCTATGGCGATATTTTTCCCGACGGAACGCAAAGTATCCTGGACTGAATTCCCACGCAGATGCGTGGAAACATAATCAGAAAAACTAGCCACCTTTCCCCTCTTTTTTCAAGCGCGCCTGTCGATCATCAATCGCTTTGCGGCAAGTTCAATCGAGCGAAAATTTCAACTTCCTCGTTGCCGGGATAGATAGGTCGATAACCGAAGAAATTACCCTTGGGGGAATACGCACGTATGACACATTTAAAAGATCGCAGTCTGCGGCGGCTCCTACAGGGGCATTGGGGAAGTCCTACAAAGAGGGCGTTTGGCGGGAGATTTCCGACAACTCGCGTCGGTTGTGCGTCGGAAATGGGATGGATAGGCTCGGTGAGTCGCTGCAAATTCAGCGATGGGGCGTCGCGGCCCGATAACTGATGCATAATCGCCAACCTGACGGCACCTCGGTGCCCGTTGTTTGTGTCATGGCGGCTGTGCGCGGGATACCGTCCTTGGAGGTATGCCGATTTCTCAGTTATCGGTCCGCGAACCCGCGTACAGCTGCCACCTCAGATTGCGTCGCGGCAATCGAAGGCAGCTCCACTTTCACCAACTGAGTATTCATCATGAAAAAGCCAACACCCAATCCGCCAGAAACCAACGACACCTCGCCCTACCAATCCCCCGATTCAAAGAAATTCCACGAAGCCGCCGAACGCGCCCTCGACCACTACCTCAAACCCAACGCGCTCACCTTGCGGTTCCACAAACCCAGCACCATGTTCCAGGTCGCGCCCGATCAAGACAGCGAAAGCCTGCTGGTACATGCCTGCGAATCCCTGGCACAAGCCAGCCTCATGACCAGCGACATCGCCGCCTACATTGACCTCCCGCAACGGCGCACGATTTTGGCGATCCAGCAGATCATCATGCTCGCCGAACTGGCCGTGAACCGCGTACTGGATAACCACGAAATCCCCGCAAAAACCTGACAATTTGCCCGTAAAAGCTGCCGCAGGCTGCGATCTTTTGACGTTGGTTCGAGAGGTTCATGGCCTGCTGCACTTCTGGATCAGCCTGTCCCTGCCCAGCATTTTTCATCGTTAACCAAACCACTTAAAAAACCGTGCTTGATCGCCAATCGGTCTAGAAACCCTGTCAGGTCTAACAGTAGTCGCTGACGTGATGCGCATGCATGATCGACGCAGTCAAAGCCTTCCATTGAATTGCAGAGCGACGACGTCATGGCACACACCCGTTTTGACCATCAGTGGATCGATGCTTTGATTAAGGGCGAACTGCGCCTGCATCAGTTGCCCGCCCACCTCCCCCCAGAAGAAGCCGCTCTGATTCGGCGTGAGGCCCTGCAACACATCGTCGGTGTGTCATTGCGCAGCATCAGCCAGTACACGCCGAACGTTCCCGCCGCCAAGTGCGAGAACTTTATCGGCGCCATCCAGGTGCCAGTCGGTGTCGTCGGCCCGCTGTTGATCAAGGGGCAGGCCACCTGCGCCCAGGAACTCATCTATGCACCGCTTGCCACCAGCGAAGGCGCACTCATCGCCAGTGTGTCCCGTGGTTGCGCCGCGTTGCATGCGGCCGGCGGCGCTGTGGTGCGCAGCGAGGATATGGGCATCACGCGCGCGCCGGTCTTCCGCTCCAACGGCATCGTGCAGACTCAAGCATTTCTGCTGTGGATCAGCAGCCATTTCGATCAGGTCAAACAACTCTGCGAGCAGGACAGTCAGCACCTCATCCTGCTTGATATCGTGCCCGCCATCGTCGGCACGTCGATTTACCTGCGCTTTCGATTCCACAGCGCTGATGCCATGGGCATGAACATGGCTAGTATTGCGTGCGACCGGGCCATCACCCAATTGATCAGCCCCGCCACGGGCGTACCGTGCATCAGCATCTCAGGCAACTATTGCACCGATAAAAAGCCGTCGATGGTCAACTTCATCAACGGTCGCGGTCGACGCACCCACGCCGAAGTTCACCTGAGCGCCGACATCCTGCGCGACATTCTGAAAACCGATGCCGACGCGCTGTGTGAATTGCAATACCGCAAAAACCTGTTGGGTTCGACCATGGCCGGAATGATTGGCGGTAACGCCCATCACGCCAATGTCCTCGCCGCGTTTTTTATCGCCACCGGTCAGGATTTGGCGCAGGTGGCGGAAAGCGCGATCGGCGTCACCTGCCTTGAAGCTCGCGCACATGGCGCGATGTACGCATCGATTCTGCTGCCTGACACACCGCTGGGAACCGTCGGGGGCGGCACGGGACTGAGCACCCAGCGTGAAGCCCTGGCCTTGATGGGAATCGTGCCCGGGGAGAAGAAACCTGGAGTCGATACCCAACGGCTGGCCGAAATACTCGGTGCGCTGGTATTGGCCGGCGAGCTGTCGATCATGGCAGCCCAGGCCTCTCACCAACTGGTGCAAGCCCATGTGCGTCTTGGGCGGTGAACAATGACTGTGGTCCACGCGCGCACCCCGGCCAAAATCATGTTGATTGGCGAACACGCAGCGCTTCACGGCTGCCCTGCGCTGGCCGTTTCTGTAGGTTTGTATTGCAACGTTTGGGGATGGCCGAGGGCAGACGAACAGATCGAGGTTCATCTGCCTGACCTGTCGCTGCACCAGCATTACAGTCCCGCCGCGCTGATCGACTACACCCGCAAAGTTCGACAGGCCTGGCAGTGTTTTCAGAAAAGCCCTTCAGTGCAGGCCTTTACCCAGGTCAACGACGGCGATCGTAGTCACTTGGTGAAATGTGCTTTGGGTGAGTGCCTGCTCAGGCTTGATCCGCAAGCACGGTGCGGTTTTTCCGTGCGGGTGGAATCGGCTATCCCTGTCGGCGCAGGATTCGGCAGCTCCGGCGCCCTTGCGGTCGCGTTGACGGCGACCTTACAACGCCTGTTCAAACGTTCAACCGACTTACAGACGCTGGATCGGCTGGCAATGACCCTCGAACGCTACGTGCACGGTCAGCCGTCGGGCATTGATCACAACGTCAGCCTGTACGGTTCGATCATCGAACGACGATCCGGCGTGAACGATACCTTCGAGTTCGCTTCATGGCCCGCGACAGCGCTGAGCCTGCCGCAGGACCTCAAGCTGTACCACACCGGTACGGCCCGCGAGAGCACCGGCCACGTCATCGCCGCCACCCGCCATCGACTCGAAGGTGCGGACAATCCATTGTTGGCGAGCATGCGCCGCAACGCCGAACGCTTTTGCAAGCTCATGCAGCAACAAAGCCCCATACCGCAAACCCTCAAAGCCGTGCTGCGCGACTATGAACTCGATCTGGAAACACTTGGCGTGGTACCCCGGCCCATCGCTAAAGTCGTCCGCGCGATAGAACTCGCCGGCGGCGCAGCAAAAATCTGTGGCGCAGGCGCGCTCTCAGGCGATCAGGCCGGCGCCATGCTGGTCGTCGATGCTCCACAACTGCCGGAACTGGCACGCTATCGGCGAATCGACGCGCCGCTGGCAGTCGGCGGCCTCGAGCTAAGCGAGCAATGAAACCCATCACCGTTTCATCACCGAGCAATATTGCGCTGATCAAATACTGGGGCATGCGCGATGAGCGACAGACACTTCCGAACAACGCCTCGCTGTCCATGACGCTGAGCCGCTGCGTCAGCCTCTGCACCTTGGCCTCTCCCGGCACGGGCAGCGCAGACGAAATTCTCTGGCAAACCGCTGACGGGGTATTGATTCCCGCCGAGCCACACCTGCGCAACGGTATCGAATTCCATCTGCACCAATTGCGTCAGTACTTCGACGATTGGCAACCGCTGCGCATCGCGACCACCAATCGCTTCCCGACAGGTGCCGGCATTGCCTCGTCGGCGGCTGGCTTCAGTGCATTGGCTCTGGCGTTTGCGCTCAAATGCGGACTGGATCTTGATGATCCACAGCTCAGCCTACTGGCACGCCTGTCCGGATCGGGCTCGGCGGCACGCTCGATAATCGGAGGATTCGTCCAGTGGCCCGGTAATCCTCAAGACCCGTCGGGACCCGCGCAGCAACTGGCCGACGCGCAGCACTGGCCCCTGTGTGACTTGATTGCCGTGGTCGATGCCCGCCAGAAAAAAGTCAGCTCCCGACAAGGCCACCACATCGCACCCACCAGCCCTTTTTACTCCACGCGCTTGAACCTGCTGCCAGCACGCTTGAACGACGTACGCCTCGCGATCCTGACTCGGGACTTCAATGCCCTGGCCGATGCGGTTGAACGCGAAGCCGTTGAAATGCACATGATTGCCATGACCTCGCAGCCTCCGCTGTTTTATTGGCAAGCGGCGACGCTCGCGCTACTGGAGCGCGTTCGACAATTGCGCAACGAGGGTCTACATGTCTGCGCTACGGTAGACGCCGGTCCCAATGTGCATGTCTTGTGTACCCCACGGGACGTGCCGGCGGTCTTTGCCGCGCTGCGGCGATTGCCGGGTATCGAGCAGTGGATCTTCGATCATGTCGGCAACGGCCCCCGCAGGTTGGAGCAGCATTTGTTCTGAAGTCGCCTTTTAACTGCCGTTCGTCCTGCCGAAGCGGGCATCCCCATCTTGCGAATCAATCGCTGCAACAAAGCTCCGTAATCACGCTACAGCCTGCATGAACCTACAGGGGGATTGGGGACGTCCTACAGAGTGGGTAATTGGCGGGAGATTTCCGACAACTCGCGTCGGTTGTGCGTCGGAAACCGGGTGAATAGGCTCGGGGGTCGCTGCAAATATCAGCGAACGGGCGTCGCGGCCCGAGCAGTTCATTCGATTTGATGCATAATCGCCGGCCCAAACTGGAGCGCCCAAGTGCTTTTCATTTGGTTTGATGGTGGCTGTGCGCGGGATACCTTCGGGTATGCCGAGATTGCCGAATGGCTCGGTCCGCGAACCCGCGTACAGCTGCCACCCTCTGTCGCGTCGCGGTGATTGAGAGTGATAGCCCCACTTATCATTCGGAGTTTCACCATGAAAAAGCACACACCCAATCCACCAGAAACCAACGACACCTCGCCCTACCAATCCCCCGATTCGAAGAAATTCCACGAAGCCGCCGAACGCGCCCTCGACCACTACCTCAAACCCAACGCGCTCACCTTGCGGTTCCACAAACCCAGCACCATGTTCCAGGTCGCGCCCGATCAAGACAGCGAAAGCCTGCTGGTCCACGCCTGCGAATCACTGGCACAAGCCAGCCTCATGACCAGCGACATCGCCGCCTACATTGACCTCCCGCAACGGCGCACGATTTTGGCGATCCAGCAGATCATCATGCTGGCGGAACTGGCGGTGAACCGCGTGCTGGATAACCACGAAGTTTCCCAATCCCCAACACACAGCTGAAAAGCCCCTCACCCTAACCCTCTCCCAAAGGGAGAGGGGACTGACCGAGGTGTTTGAAAGAAGTACGCCGACGTGAAATACCGAGGCGAACTCAGATTTTGAAAAGCCCACAAATAGGCCTCCTCTCCCTAGGGAGAGGGCTGGGGTGGGCAAACCCACCACGAAACAAAAGCCAAGCGAGCGCTCCTCACCACTCAACAGGATGAGCGTTAGCTCGGCTGCAGCTTTTGACGTACCGGCCCCTTCGGCAGGCTGAGTGAAGGTGTTCATCCGGGGGTAGGCGCGCAGCGCCGTTCGACGAAGTCGAACACATCGAGAGGAGGTGCAGCGAAGCAAACCGGAGGCGATGCCCCCGGATGAGCACCGTAACGAAGGAACCCCGAGCCCCAGCGAGCGGGCCGAACGCCGGGGCCCAGCGTTTTGGTTACTTTTGGGCGTCTGCAAAAGTGACTCGCTGTAAAAGCGAAACCGCCAGCAGCGGCACCGCAAAAACGGATATACCCCCAAAACCCCAAGAACATGGTCGGCCCAAAGGCCGCCAAGTCCAAAGCGTTAACCCTGTCAAAACCCTGAACACACAACCAGAAACACCGCCCCCCATTGAAACCACCCAAGCCCTGCCCCATCTAAGACCCATACCCCATTGTGCAGGTGCCCCATGAGCGACCAGCAAGAATTCCCCGATAACTCCGACGACTACACCGAAGCCAGCGAAGATCACATCGAACACACCGCCTCCGGCAAAGGCCTCGCCCTGCCCGGCCAGAACCTGCCGGACAAGGTCTACATCATCCCGATCCACAACCGCCCATTCTTCCCGGCACAAGTCCTGCCGGTCATCGTCAACGAAGAACCCTGGGCCGAAACCCTCGAACTGGTCAGCAAATCCGAACACCACTCCCTGGCCCTGTTCTTCATGGACACCCCCCAGGAAGACCCGCGCCACTTCAACACCGACGCATTGCCGCAATACGGCACCCTGGTCAAAGTGCACCACGCCAGTCGCGAAAACGGCAAACTCCAATTCGTCGCCCAAGGCCTGAGCCGCGTACGCATCAAAACCTGGCTCAAACACCACCGCCCGCCGTATCTGGTCGAAGTCGAATACCCGCATCAGCCCACCGAGCCGACCGACGAGGTCAAGGCCTACGGCATGGCGCTGATCAACGCGATCAAGGAACTGCTGCCGCTCAACCCGCTGTACAGCGAAGAGCTGAAAAACTACCTCAACCGCTTCAGCCCCAACGACCCGTCGCCGCTGACCGACTTCGCCGCCGCCCTGACGTCCGCCACCGGCCCCGAGCTGCAAGAAGTGCTCGACTGCGTGCCGATGCTCAAGCGCATGGAAAAAGTCCTGCCGATGCTGCGCAAGGAAGTCGAAGTCGCGCGCCTGCAAAAAGAGATCTCGGCGGAAGTTAACCGCAAGATCGGCGAGCATCAGCGCGAGTTCTTCCTAAAAGAACAACTCAAAGTCATCCAGCAGGAACTCGGCCTGACCAAGGATGACCGCAGCGCCGACCTTGAACAGTTCGAACAGCGTCTGGAAGGCAAAGTCCTGCCGGCGCAGGTGCAAAAGCGCCTCGAAGAAGAAATGCACAAGCTGTCGATCCTCGAAACCGGCTCGCCGGAGTACGCGGTCACCCGCAACTACCTCGACTGGGCGACCTCGGTGCCGTGGGGCGTGTACGGCGAAGACAAACTCGACCTCAAGCACGCACGCAAAGTCCTCGACAAACACCACGCCGGCCTCGACGACATCAAGGATCGCATCCTCGAATTCCTCGCCGTCGGTGCTTACAAAGGCGAAATCAGCGGTTCCATCGTGCTGCTGGTCGGCCCGCCGGGCGTGGGTAAAACCAGTGTCGGTAAATCCATCGCCGAATCCCTCGGACGACCGTTCTACCGCTTCAGCCTCGGCGGCATGCGCGACGAAGCCGAGATCAAGGGCCACCGCCGCACCTACATCGGCGCGCAGCCGGGCAAACTGGTGCAGGCGTTGAAAGACGTCGAAGTGATGAACCCGGTGATCATGCTCGACGAGATCGACAAGATGGGCCAGAGCTACCAGGGCGACCCGGCCTCGGCGCTGCTGGAAACCCTCGACCCGGAGCAGAACGTCGAATTCCTCGACCACTACCTCGACCTGCGCATGGACCTTTCGAAAGTCCTGTTCGTCTGCACCGCCAACACATTGGATTCGATCCCTGGCCCATTGCTGGACCGGATGGAAGTGATTCGCCTGTCGGGCTACATCACCGAAGAAAAAGTTGCCATCGCCAAGCGTCACCTGTGGCCGAAACTGCTGGAAAAGGCCGGCGTGTCCAAGGGCAGCCTGAGCATCAGCGACAGCGCCCTCAAGGCCTTGATCGACGGTTACGCCCGTGAAGCCGGCGTGCGTCAGTTGGAAAAACAACTGGGCAAACTGGTGCGCAAAGCGGTGATGAAGCTGATCGACGAGCCGAAAGCGGTGATCAAACTCGGGCCGAAAGATCTGGAAGCCTCGCTGGGCCATCCAGTGTTCCGCAATGAACAAGTGCTGTCCGGCACTGGCGTCATCACCGGTCTGGCGTGGACCAGCATGGGCGGCGCCACATTGCCGATCGAAGCGACGCGGATTCACACGCTCAACCGTGGTTTCAAACTCACCGGGCAACTGGGTGATGTGATGAAGGAATCGGCGGAGATCGCTTACAGCTATGTCAGCTCGAACCTCAAGCAATTTGGTGGAGACGCGAAGTTCTTCGACGAAGCCTTCGTCCACCTGCACGTGCCAGAAGGCGCGACACCAAAGGACGGCCCGAGCGCCGGCGTGACCATGGCCAGTGCCCTGCTCTCACTCGCGCGTAATCAAGCGCCGAAAAAAGGCGTGGCGATGACCGGCGAGTTAACGCTGACCGGGCATGTGCTGCCGATTGGCGGGGTGCGCGAAAAGGTGATTGCGGCGCGGCGGCAGAAGATTTTCGAACTGATTTTGCCGGAGCCGAACCGTGGCAACTTCGACGAATTGCCGGAGTATTTGAAGGAAGGTATTACCGTGCACTTTGCCAAGCGTTTTGCGGATGTGGCGAAGGTGTTGTTCTAACAGCGTATGGAGCGTGATCATTTTTCATATGATCACGCTCTGAATCCTCGCCGTGAGTCAAAAAAATCTTAGAATCTGTCAACTATTACTGTTACGTCGCTGAGAGATTTAAATCACCATGAGCTGTCATTCGCTCATGGCGTCACTCACCATCACCGCTATCTCTATTGATACAGCCACTAACACTGCTACTTTTCTAGCCAAGGTTGAAAAGCATCAATGCTTCAAGGCTACTCTACTGACGGCGTGCACTTTCATTTATCCGATGTAGAAAGCGACCCCAGTCCCTTTAGCCTGTGGGAGAGCGGGCTTGCTCGCTGCCGCACTCGCCAAGTAGATCGACTAAAAAAGTCATTACTGATCATAAAATATAACCAAATGATATAAAGAACTGTCAACTATGACAGTAGGCCGCGGCGCCAGGCATTCGTATGATCCATGGGCAAGACGCACCGACTACCCAGGGAGAAAAAACATGGACCAACTATTTCGACGCGAACAGTGCTGTTGAAAAAAGTTTCTGCATTAGCGGGCAAACTGAAGCGAGCCGTCTCAGATCGAATTAAATTTTTATGGCCAAGAGATCAACTAAGGCACTGACGGTGATCCAGCCAAACGGCATTACATCGCAGCATTTAACTTCGCCGAAAACCCTATACAGGGTAAAACTCGGAACTTGAAACCGAGGATTCATCCAACAACCATGTATTCGTTGATTAACCAACGACTTTGTCTAAAAACGTCTCTTCGCCCTCATCCTTTCTTGCGGGCGCCCAATCGGGCTCCATAAATTTAATACACTCGGAGTTATCTAAATGAACACCCAACCCATCAGTAAAAAATCCGATGAGGGTACATTCGTTGCGAAGATCGAAAAGCATCCCGACTTCGCGGCAAATTCCCTTCACTGCGAGCTTGAAGGCGAGCACTACCACATCCAAGGTGTAGAAGGCGAACCCAGCTTACCAGGTGACGAATTTCGGCAGATCGATATCTTTGTAAATAAAGACGCAAGCAGTTTAACGTTTAAAAAGTTCTTTTATAGTTTCCGGA
The DNA here is from genome assembly GCF_059716105.1 of Pseudomonas sp. LBUM1652. Taxonomy (NCBI): domain Bacteria; kingdom Pseudomonadati; phylum Pseudomonadota; class Gammaproteobacteria; order Pseudomonadales; family Pseudomonadaceae; genus Pseudomonas; species Pseudomonas sp. LBUM1652. The sequence continues at coordinate 5,116,940 of NZ_CP166804.1, forward strand.
AAAACGGGGATTCCGCGAAGTACACCGCTGATAGCGGTACGTTCACTATCGACTTCAATGAATCAACCCAGCACTACAAAATGTCGTTCCATGTGGTGGCTAGATATCTGCTGGACACCCTCGATATTCTTGGCAGCTTTGACATCACCAAGAAGCCTTAATCGCCGACAGTTTCGCATGGCTGCACATGCAGCCATGCAAACTCAGCCAGGTTATCTGCATCGGCTCACCGTCACACTTTGTCTCATCTTCAGTTATGCTCGCCGTTCGTCGTAAACGCCGGAGCCGCTGACCTTATGTCCCCCACTCGCCTGTTTGTCCCCCTCGCCCTTTCCTTGCTGGCCGCTTGCGCCACGCAGCCGAAACACAACGTGACCGTGGAAAAACAGAGCGAATGCCCCGTGCGCCTGACCAACGGGCAAAACCTGATCGTGATGCTGCCCAGCAACCCGACCACGGGTTATCGCTGGGCCATTCAGGACTCGGCCGGTGGCGTGTTGCGTGCGCTCAGCCCCGAGGTTTACAGCAACCCGGAAGATGCCGGTGTGGTCGGCGCTGCCGGCCTTTCGACCTGGCGCTTTCAGGCCTTCGCCCCCGGCACCGGGCGTCTGCGCTTGACCTCGCAACAGCCGTGGGCACCGGAAGTGTTGCCGGTGGAAACCTTTGACTGCGCCATTTCGGTGAACTGATCGTGGGCTGGCTGATTCTGGCGCTGATGGGCGCGGTGACTTTTCTCTACGGTGTGAGCACCCACGCGGCGCTGCTTTGCCTGTTGGTCAAACCGTTGCCGGTGCTGGCGCTGCTCGGCTGGCTACACGACGCCCCGCCCAGCGACTATCGGCGCTGGATCAGCCTTGGACTGATTTTCTCGCTGCTCGGCGATGTATTGCTCGCGTGGCCGGGGGATTTGTTTGTGTTTGGCCTCGGAGCGTTTCTGGTTGCACATCTGGCGTACCTCAAGGCTTACCTCAGCGATTGCAAACGTCTGGCGCTGTTGCCGCTGGTGCTCGCCGTCGTTGTCGGCGCGGTGCTGCTGGGCATTCTGATTTCCAGCGGACTCGGGCCATTGCTGATTCCCGTGATTGTTTACGGCACCGCCATCAGCGCGATGCTTTGGCGCGCCCTCGCTCGCCTGGGAACTGATGTGCCGAAGCGTTCGGCGTTACTGGCAGCCGGCGGTGCGCTAGCATTTGTGTTCTCCGACAGCGTGATCGGCATCAACCGCTTCGTCGCGCCGTTCAATGCCGCGCCGTACATCATCATCCTCAGCTATTGGCTTGGGCAGTGGGGCATCGCGGCGTCGGCCTTCTCCCAAAAACACCGCTAAATCCTGTGGTGAGGGGATTTATCCCCGACCGGCTGCGCAGCAGTCGTAAAACCTATGCACGCGGTCTGCCTGACATACCGTGCTGACCGGTTTTGGGGCCGCTTCGCAACCCATCGGGGATAAATCCCCTCGCCACGTCGGACAACCCGCGCATCCCCGCGCCACTTTGGCTAAAATGCCGGCCTTTTCCACCGACACCGCCGGAAACCGCCGTGAGCAAAGAACCCGATCGCATTTTCGCCCAGCCTTTGGCCCAGGTGCCTGACTTCGCCTTCAACGAAGACGTGGTGCGGGTGTTCCCGGACATGATCAAGCGCTCGGTGCCGGGTTACCCGACCATCGTCGAAAACCTCGGCGTGCTCGCTGCGCAATTTGCCCAGCCAAACAGCGTGCTCTACGACCTCGGCGCCTCGCTCGGTGCAGTGACTCAGGCGCTGCGCCGCCATGTGCGCACCGACGGTTGCCGAGTGATCGCTGTGGATAACTCGGCGGCGATGGTCGAGCGTTGCCGTGAATACCTCAATGGCCAGAATTCGATGTTCCAGGAGTTGCTGCCGGTCGAAGTGATCGAAGGCGATATTCTCGCGCTCGACTTCCAGCCTGCTTCGGTGGTGGCGCTGAACTTCACGCTGCAATTTATCGCTCCGGATCAGCGCACCGCCCTGCTCTCGCGTATCCGCCAATCGTTGCTGCCCGGCGGCGCATTGATTCTCTCGGAGAAGCTGCGCTTCAACGATGCCGAAGAACACGCCTTGCTCACCGATCTGCACGTCGCGTTCAAACGCGCCAACGGCTACAGCGAACTGGAAATAGCCCAGAAGCGCAGCGCCATCGAAAATGTCATGAAGCCCGACAGCCTCGAAGAACACCGCGAACGCCTCTTGGCCGCCGGGTTCTCGAAAGTCGTGCCGTGGTTCCAGTGTCTTAACTTTGCCTCGTTGATTGCCTTGCCATGATTGATCTGTCCCCCCTCGCCCGCCGCCTGGCCGGTACCCCGCTGGCCGACTGGGCCAACACCCTGCAAGCGCAACTCGACAAGAAAATGGAGAAAGGCCACGGTGATCTGGAGCGCTGGCAAAGTGCGCTGGACGCCTTGCCGAAGATCCAGCCGAGCGAAGTCGATCTGCTCAACGGCTTGAAACTCGACACCGATTGCGACGAAGAAACCCGTGCGCAAATGCACACCGCGCTGATGGGCCTGTCGCCATGGCGCAAGGGACCGTTCGATCTGTTTGGCGTGCATGTCGATACCGAATGGCGCTCGGACTGGAAGTGGTCGCGGGTCGCCCCGCATCTGGACCTCAAAGGCAAACGCATCCTCGATGTCGGTTGCGGCAATGGTTACTACATGTGGCGCATGCTCGGTGCCGGTGCGGACAGTGTGATTGGCGTCGATCCAAACTGGCTGTTCTTCTGCCAGTTCCAGGCTGTGCAACGTTACCTGTCCGAACCAAACGCCTGGCACCTGCCATTCCCGTTTGAAGACCTGCCGCCAAACCTTGAAGGTTTCGACACGGTGTTTTCGATGGGCGTGTTCTATCACCGCCGCTCGCCGATCGAGCACTTGCTGGCGCTGAAGGACTGCCTGGTCAAGGGTGGCGAACTGGTACTGGAAACGCTGGTGGTTGAGGGCGACAAGCATCAGGTGCTGGTGCCGGAAGACCGTTACGCGCAGATGCGCAACGTGTGGTTCCTGCCGTCGGTGCCTGCATTGGAACTGTGGCTGCGCCGCGCCGGCTTCACTGACATTCGTTGTGTCGATGTGAGTACGACAACGGTCGAGGAACAGCGCGGGACCGAATGGATGAAGTATCAGTCGCTGAGCGACTTCCTTGATCCTGAGGATCACAGCAAGACCATCGAAGGGCTGCCGGCGCCGATGCGGGCGGTCATCGTCGCCCGCAAGTGACTAAAACTCCCTAACACCGCGGTGAGCCCACCCCTCACCCCAGCCCTCTCCCCAGGGAGAGGGAGCCGATCTTTGAGCGTTTCAGGATCCGAGTTCAACTCGATATCCCGGTCGCCGCACCTCTGCCAATCACCTCGGTCAGTCCCCTCTCCCTCTGGGAGAGGGCTAGGGTGAGGGGCTTTTGGCTCGGCGGGCTCTGAAGAACTTAGTCAAAACCGCCCCACACTCCTCCGCCAGCACCCCGCCTTCATACAACACCCGATGATTCAAAAAGCCCTGGGTAAAAAACTGCCCCTGACTCTGCACAATCCCGGCTTTCGGTTCCAGTGCGCCGTATACCACCCGCGCCACCCGAGAATGCACGATCAACCCCGCGCACATGCTGCACGGCTCCAGCGTCACGTACAGCGTGCTGCCCGGCAGGCGATAGTTGTTCACGGCTTGAGCAGCGGCGCGGATCGCGACCATTTCTGCGTGGGCGCTGGGGTCGCTTCCGGTGATCGGGCAATTGAAACCGCGCCCGATAATTTCACCATCCTGCACCAGCACTGCGCCCACAGGCACTTCGCCGAGGGCTGCGCCTTGCGCGGCGAGGGCCAGGGCTTCGTGCATGAAATCGCGATCACGGCTGCGGTCGATGATCGCTGCGGGGCGAATCTGGCGCATCACTTCACCTCGATGGCGGCCATCAGGCCGGTTTCCATGTGGTCGATCACGTGGCAGTGGAACATCCATACCCCCGGGTTATCAGCCACCAGCGCCACTTGCGCACGCTCGTTCTTGCCCAGCAGATAGGTGTCGGTGAAGTACGGAATGATCTTGTGCCGGTTCGACGCAATCACCTTGAAGCTCATGCCGTGCAAATGAATCGGGTGCTGATACTGCGTCATGTTCTTCAATTCGAAAATATAGCTCTGGCCCAGTTTCAGACTGGCAATCGGCCGATCGGCACAGGTCTTGTCGGTGATGTCCCAGGCCTTGCCGTTGATCTGCCACAGACTTGGCGGCTTGCCGTTGTCGACATTGACCGACACCGACCCGACCCATTCGAAATTGAAGTTGAGTTTCTCGGCATTCGCCAGATCCGGCTCGGCCACCGGATTGGCCGGCAAGGCTTTCGGCCATTCAGTCGGGGCGTCGGTGTTGGCCACCGAACGCAAGGTGCCCAGTCGAACCGGGCCGTTGCGCAGCGACAGTTCTTCGCCAGCCGCTGGCGCCTTGATCGCCAGGCAAATACGCATGCCCGGGCCAAGCCAGTATTCCTTGCCCAGCGGCCGTGGTTCGACCGGGTTGCCGTCCAGCGCATAGATCTTCGCTTCGACACCTGGGATGTTGATGCGATACGTCAGGGTGTTATCGAGGTTGAGCAGTCGCACTCGCGTGATCTGCCCTGCCGGTAATTCGATCACTGGCAACGGCACGCCGTTGATGGTCGACAACCGCCCCGCCGTACCGCCACGCGCGGCCTCACGCGGGATGCTGAATTCGACGAATTTGCCTTCGTCGTCGATGTGCCAGTTTTTCAGGCTCAGGGTCTTTTCGTACTTGAAACCGGTCGGTTCGCGCTCTTCGATGATCAGCGGCCCGACCAACCCGCGACCGAGTTCTTCGCTGCTGCTGACATGCGGGTGATACCAGTAGCTGCCGGCGTCCGGCACACGGAATTTGTAGTCGAAGTATTCGCCCGGCAGCACCGGCAACTGCGACACGTAAGGCACGCCGTCCATTTCCAGCGGCAGGCGAATGCCATGCCAATGAATGGTGGTCGCCACCGGCAGGTGATTGATGAAGCGCACCCGCAGCCATTCACCCTGACGCACGCGCAACTCGGTGCCCGGCGCCGACGGGCCGAACGCCCAGGCTTCGGTCTTGTGCCCCGGCACCAGTTCGACGTCCAGTGGCGCGGCGATCAGCTCATAGTCGTGACCAGCCTCAGCGTCAGCCATTTTGCCCAGCCAGTAACGCGACGCGCCCCCCGCTCCCACGCCAACGACAACAAGACCGGCAAGGCCACCGAGGATTTGGCGACGGGTAAAGGACATGAACTCAACTACCTCACGTATCAGCGACGGACCCTGAAGGCCCGTAAAAGGCGAATACGATACACCTGCAATTGCGAAACAGTAAGGGCGACCTGAGGCCGCACATCGTCAATCGGCTTGAGGTCGCAGGCCGGTAATCAGGTGCACCACACCGCCCTCCAACGGCATGACGCCGGCGACACCGGCATCGCTCAACGCCTGGCGATCCATGCGCGAGACATCGCGCAACGTCACTCGCACTCGGGTCAACGCCGCCGGTTGTTGCGATTCGAGGTTATCCACTCCCCCCAGCGCCACCACGATCTGCGCACTCAGCCCCTCGACAGGTACGGCCTGCACTTTCGGCTCATCCACTACCAGATCCGGGGTCAGCGCTTTCCAGAAGGCTTTCTGCAATTTATCGAACATGTTCAGTTCTCCAGAACCCGTAGAGTATCGACCGTCGCCTCGTGATACAGGCGCAGCGCCTCGCGCACTTCTTCAGCGCTTTCCAGCCCCTGCACCTGCTCGGCGATGGCTTTGCAGTCGAGCAGATGCACCTCGCGCACTGCGGCTTTGATCGCCGGTATTTGCGGCACGCTGACCGACAGCTCATCTACACCTAACCCGAGCAACAACGGCACGGCCAGACGTTCGGAGGCCATCGCCCCACACACACCGACCCATTTGCCGTAGGCATGCGCGGCTTTCACGGTCATGGCGATCAGGCGCAATACCGAGGGATGAAAGCTGTCGGCCTGACTGGCCAGACGCGGATGATCGCGATCCATGGCCAAGGTGTATTGGGTGAGATCGTTGGTGCCGATCGAAAAGAAATCCACGTGCGGCGCAAACAGATCGGCCATCAATGCCGCCGCCGGCACTTCGATCATGATCCCCAGTTTCGGCAGCTCGACCAGGCCCAGCGCCAGCGCTTCCTGCTCCAGCATCTGCCGAGCCTGATGCAGCTCCGAGAGCTGCGTGACCATCGGCAACATGATGTGCAGGCGGGTCAGACCGACACTGCCAAGGATCGCCCGGAATTGCTCGCGCAACAGCTGCGGGCGCTCCAGACACAGGCGGATCCCGCGCAACCCGAGAAATGGATTGGTTTCGCTATCCATTGGCACGTAGGTCAGTGGTTTGTCACCGCCGACATCCAGTGTGCGCACCACCAGATTGTGCGACGGCCCCACGGCCCGGGCGATGGCGCTGTAGGTCGACGCTTGTTCGTCGCCAGTCGGTGCGTGGTTGCGATCCAGATAAAGAAACTCCGAGCGTAAAAGCCCCACGCCCGCACCACCCAGGCCCATCGCTTGTTCAGTCTCGCTCAGCGAAGCGACGTTGGCGGTCACTTCGATGTGATGCCCGTCGCGGGTACAGGCGGCCAGTGTTGCCTGCGCGTGTTCGTGCTGACGGCGCTGGTGTTGTTGCTCGTGCCTGGCCTGCCATTGATTGATCGCCACGGCGTCCGGATGCACCTGTAACTCGCCCTTGTCGGCATCGAGCAACACCTGTGAGCCATTGGCCAGCGCCAGCATGTGTACAGGCATCCCGCAGATTGCCGGTAAACCACAGGCCCGCGCCAGAATCGCCACGTGACTGGTTGCACCACCGCCGACCGTGGCGAATCCCAGCACTTTGCTCGTATCGAGCCCGGCCATCTGTGACGGTGTCAGTTGATCGGCAATCAGAATGGTTCCGGCCGGCAGCTCCAGCGCATGCTCGCGAATCCCGAGGATCAGTTTCAGTACGCGCTGGCCGACGTCAGCCAGATCCGCCGCCCTTTCGGCCAGCAACGCACTGCCCAGTTGCTGGAAAAGTGTCGCTGTTGTCTCGGTGGCGGCGCGCCAGGCAAACGCGGCGCTTTTGCCCTCGGCAATCAACGCCTGGGCCTGATCGAGCAGGCTTGGATCTTCGAGCAGCTCCTGATGCGCCTTGAAGATCTCGGCCTTGGCCTCGCCGGTGGCGGTATCGCGCAAATGCTGCAAGGCCATATCCGCCTCGATCAGAGCATTGGCCAAAGCCTCCTGTTCGATAGCCGGGCCGGCACCAAATTCGCTCACGTCGAGCGTCGACTCGGTGACCTGCATCACTCGCCCCAACGCCGAACCCGGTGAAGCGCAGACCCCCAGCAGAACACCCGGACTCTCAGGCTCGATGGTCTCGACTTGAACCTCCGCCGGCAGCGCGGTCACCGCCTCACCACAACCCTCGGCCAGCAACCGGGAGAGCGCACTGATAGCAGCCTCAGCATCTTCGCCCACTGCACTGACCCGCACGCTGTCACCCAAAGCGGTCTGCAGCGCCATGATCGCCACCAGAGATTTGGCGTTGGCTTCGGCCTGTTGTTTGTGCAAAAGGATTTTTGCTGCAAAACCCTTTGCCGCCTGGGCGAAAACCGCTGCCGGACGCGCATGCAGGCCATTGGGATTGGGCAATTTCAAGAACTGGGAGAAAAACGCTTCGCCTTGTGGCGTCGCAGGCTCCTCGGCGGTGGTTTCTGCACTGGCGAGGCTCAGCAATGGCTGGCCGGTTTCGACCAGACCGGTTGGCACGGTCAGCCAGGTGAAAGGCTCGCCGCTGACCACCAGCATCAGCGTCATCAAACTGCGGGCATGCAAAGCGATGTAGTCGGCATCGAACTCGATCAGTGCCTGACCGAATTCCACCCGCTGACCTTCTTCAACCAATCGGGTGAATCCCTGACCGGCGAGGTTCACCGTATCAAGACCGATGTGCAGCAACACCTGAACGCCGTGGTCATCGGTGATGCTCACGGCATGCCCGCTGGCCTGTACGTTGCTGATCACCCCGGCCAGCGGCGCGCACAGCGTTGACGAAGTCGGGTCGATGCACAGACCGTCGCCGATCACGCGGCTGGAAAACACCTGATCGGGTACTTGATCCAGCGGTATCAGCACGCCAGCCAAAGGCGCCAGCAGTTGCAAGGGTTGAGATGTGGCCATGACGTCACCTGCGGTTTTATTCTTTGAAGTGCCCATGGAGCGCAACGCCCCACCAGCATCGCTTATTTCCACCAGTATTCGACCTGCAATCCGACGTTCGCCCCGTGGCGTGCGGTGCCAAAGGCGCCGGTGTCCGATAGCGCCGAGCCTTTGGCCAGTTCATTGGCCGCCCGTTTGGCCGCCTCGTTCCAGGTGGCATAGGTGTAATACAGACGCACCTCGGGGCGCGCCCAGAATTCAGGGCCTTTGGGAGACCACGTCGGGGCAATCGTAAACTTGCTCAGTTTGCGCGTACCGCCAGGGGCTTCGACTTGATCATGACCCAGCTCGGTCACCAGTTTGAATTGTTCGGTGAGCGCATAGGCCGGGCGAACGCCCAGTGACATCCAGTTCTGATCAGCACCGTCCGGGCGAATGTCCTTCTGATACACCGCTTCGAATTGTCCGCCAAAGCGCGGTGTCACCTGCCAGTCAAAAAACTCCACGACCCGATAACTTTTGTTGCTGTCGTCCAGTTTGACGTTGCCGGTATAGCCGAGTCCGGTACCCGGCCCCTCACCGTATTGCAGGGCCAGTTTGTTCTTGCCGCCGAGAAAATCCTTCTGCACATGCTGGGTGGTGATCGCCCAGCCACGGTGGGCATCGCGGCTGTCGGGTTTGTCGATGTAGCTCAAGCCGAACTCAAGCTCACCGCCCGGGTTGGTATTGAAACCGGCCACGTTGAAGTCGTGACGGTTGATGTAGTCCTTCTGGTACAGGTTGTCCTTGCGCGAAAAGGCGTAGCTGTATTTCAGGTCGCCGATCAGCACGTCCTCGACACCGCCGCCCGTGGCGCTCTGGTTCCAGTAGTAGAAATCGGAAATGTGGATGTCATTACGCTTGTAGTAGCGGCGCCCGGCCCACAGCGAACCGCCATTGAGCGCGGGCATGTTCGACCATTGTGCATAGGCCTGTGGCAGGCGAATCGAGCCGTTATCCTCGTTGAACGTGGGGCTGCGGTTGTAGCGGTTGTACAGCGAGGCCATGCCATCGACGCTGAGCACCGAGCCGTCGTCGAGGGTGTACAAATCCTGGCGCAGCTCAAGCTCGCCATACTGTTCGCATTCGTTGCCCAAACGGTATTTCGTCTGCGCCCCCGGTAACTGGAAACACGATTGGCCACCGCCCTTGGTCGAGTTGCCGACGCCGCTGCGCAAGTACCCCCCGAACTCCAGCGCTTGTGAAGTCTGCGGTAACGCAAGGCAAATACCTGCAACTGCAAGGCTGCGATTTATTGTTGTTTTCATAAGCCACCCCATTATTTTTATTGTGTGTTTGCATGAATTCGGCGCGCAAAACTCCCCCGCGCAGGGCTCTGCGTGTTTTTTAAACGTCGGCTTTTTAGTTAGGTATCAGTGATCGATCAGGTGCAGGACGAACGATTCGTAAGGTCGCAACGTCAACTGTCGCTTGCGCCGCGGGCAGTCCGGGTAGTTGCTGATCAGCAACCGCTGGCTCTGCGTCTCGTCGATCACGGGCGGCAATTCGATCTCACACGGCGTGCCATAGAAGTTGTTCACCACCAGCAGGCGCTCGCCCCTTCCTTCGCGAAGGTAAGCCCAGACTTGCTTGTGCTCGGGCAACAACTGTCGATAGACACCGTCGGAAATCAACGTCTCTGTGCGCCGTAACGCGATCAATCGGCGGTAGTGATGCAGCACCGATTGCGGGTCGTCGAGCTGGTTGGCAACGTTGATCTGCGCAACATTGGCCGGCACTCCGATCCACGGCTCGCCACGACTGAAACCGCCATTCGGTTCATCGTTCCAGTGCATCGGCGTACGCCCGTTGTCCCGGGACTTCTGCATGATCGCCGCCATGTTATCGGCGTCACTGCTACCGGCATCGCGCTTGAGCCGGAAGATGTTAAGCGTTTCGACATCACGGTACTGATCGATATGCTCGAACCCTGGGTTGGTCATCCCCAGCTCTTCGCCCTGATACACGAACGGCGTGCCCTGCAGGAAGTGCAGCGCGGTGCCGAGCATCTTTGCCGAGATCTCCCGATACTCGCCGTCGTTACCGAAGCGTGAGACCACCCGCGGCTGATCGTGGTTACACCAGAACAGCGCATTCCAGCCACCACCAGCCTGCATACCGGTCTGCCAGTCGGACAGAATCTGCTTGAGTTGCAGAAAATCGAAATCGGCACGAACCCACTTTTGCAGGTTCGGATAATCAACTTTCAAATGATGAAAGTTGAACGTCATCGACAACTCTTTCGATTGCGGATTCGAATACCGAATGCAGTGTTCGAGGCGGGTCGATGACATCTCGCCGACGTTGATCAGGTCGTGCCCTTCGAAGACTTCGCGGTGCATCTGCTGCAAGTATTCATGGACGTTCGGCCCGTCGGTGTAAAAGCGTCGACCGTCGCTGTCGTCTTCGGGAAAATCCGCAGGCTTGGAGATCAGATTGATGACATCCAGACGGAAACCACCCACCCCCTTGTCCCGCCAGAAACGCATCATCTTGAAGACTTCGGCGCGCACCTTGGGGTTGTCCCAATTCAGGTCGGCCTGGGTGTGATCGAACAGGTGCAGGAAGTATTGGCCGGTCTGGGCCTCGTACTCCCAGGCGGAGCCGCCGAACTTGGATTCCCAGTTGTTCGGCTGATCGCGCCAGATATAGAAGTCGCGGTAGGGATTGTCGAGGCTGCTGCGCGCCTGCTGGAACCAGGCGTGCTCGATCGAGGTGTGGTTGACCACGATATCGAGCATCAACTTGATCCCGCGCTTGCCGGCTTCGGCGATCAGCAACTCACAGTCGGCCATGCTGCCGTAACTCGGGTCGATCGCGTAGTAATCGCTGATGTCGTAACCGTTGTCACGTTGCGGCGAGCGCAGGAACGGCGTGATCCACAAGTACTCGACACCCAGCCATTGCAGATAATCGAGCTTGGCCACAACACCGAGCAAATCCCCTGTCGGGTTGCCGGCGTGGCTGTGAAAACTCTTCGGGTAGATCTGGTAGATCACCGAACGTTGCCAGTCTTGCATGGCAGGACTCCTTCAATAAGTGGACGCGTCAGGCAACCCGATATCCAGGCCGGACAATCTTCATGCTCAGTGCACAGGTCAGAACGAATGGCACCACCATGGCGATGACCATCCCGAACACAAACATCGGGATGAACTGCGGGATGATCGAGATGAAACCGGGCAGGCCACCGACGCCGATGGCCGAGGCCTGAACCTTGTTCAGTGACAGGAAGATGCAGCCCAGCGCCGAACCGGTCAGCGCGGCATAGAACGGAAACTTGTAGCGCAGATTGACGCCGAACATGGCCGGTTCAGTGATGCCGAAATACGCGGAAATGGCCGAGGTCGAAGCCATGCTTTTGTCCCGCGCATTGCGCGTCATATAGAACACCGCTAACGCAGCACTGCCCTGCGCGAGGTTGGACATGACGATCATCGGCCAGATAAAGGTGCCGCCCTGGGTCGAGATCAACTGCAGATCGACCGCCAGGAACATGTGGTGCATGCCGGTGATGACCAGTGGCGCATACAGCAGGCCGAAAATCGCCCCGCCGACCATCGGCGCCAGATCAAACAACATGACCACACCTTCGGTGATGTAGATGCCGATGTGGCGGGTTACCGGGCCGATCACCGCCAGCGCCAGCACACCGGTAACCACGATGGTGGTGATCGGCACCACCAGCAGTTGCACCGCGTTCGGCACCCGTGCCCGCAGCCATTTTTCAATGACGCTCATGACATACGCCGCCAGCAGAATCGGCAGAATCTGCCCTTGGTAACCAACCTTCTCGATCTGGAACAGCCCGAGGATGTCGAAGTACGGCAGCTGCTGGCCGTCCAGCCCGGCCACGGCCTTGCCGTAGTTCCAGGCATTGAGAAGGTCCGGGTGAACCAGCATCAGGCCGAGCACGATGCCAAGGATTTCACTGCCACCAAAGCGCTTGGCTGCCGACCAGCCCACCAGCGCCGGCAGAAATACGAAAGAGGTGTTGGCCATCAGGTTGATCAGGCTCCAGAGCCCGTCGAGTTTCGGGTAGGCATCCAGCAGGGTCTGCCCGTCGATGAACATGCCCTTCGCGCCGATCAGGTTGTTGATACCCATCAGCAGGCCGGCAATGATCAGCGCGGGAAGGATCGGCATGAACACATCGGAAAACACCCGCACCAGACGCTGCATGGCGTTGATCTTCTCGGCGCTTTTCTGTTTGACGTCGGCGATGGTCGATGCGGCGAGACCGGTCTGGCGGCGCAATTCGGCGTAGACCTTTTCTACTTCGCCCGGACCGATCACCACTTGATACAGGCCACCCGTGAAGAACGAGCCTTTGACCAGATCGATCTGGTTGAGCGTGGCGCTGTCGACCAGACCGGGATTCTTCAGGGCCAGTCGCAACCGCGTGACGCAATGCGCGGCCTGCTCGAGGTTGTCGCTGCCGCCAAGGCTTTGCAGCAGTTCCCTGGCGATGTTCGGATAGTCGTGGCTCATGCTAGTTCTTCCGCTGTGGATTGTTGTTATTGGCAGCACGCCGAAGCGAAAAGTACTCGTCTGTACGAGTTAATGCAACAACTCGTACAGACGAGTTTGTTTTTGTATGTTTTTGCCGGACCAGCGGAGAAATTTCCTACCGTGCCCTTAGTCGATTTCCAATCCCTACATGGACAAAGCCCTACCCTGCCCTTAAGGTTCGAAGCTTTGAGCACAGCCGGCATCGAGCCCCTCCATGAGTAAATACAACCAGATCTATAGCGATCTGCTGGCCAGCATTACGACCGAACGCCTGGAGCGCGGCGCCCGCCTGCCGTCGGAAACCGAATTGATGGACAGCTATCAGGCCAGCCGCGGCACCGTACGCAAGGCCATCGAACTGCTTCAGGAGCGCGGTTTCGCCCAGAAAGTCCATGGCAAAGGCACGTTCGTCCTGTCGACCAATCCGATCGAGTTTCAACTCGGTGGCATCGTCAGTTTCCAGGAAACCTATCCGCGGCTGGGCAACGACGTCAGCACTGAAGTCGTCGAACTGACCCAGTTTGCACTTGAAGGCAGCCTGCTTGAGCACATCAAGGCCGAGCCCGGCTGCCTGATAACCCGGGTCAAACGCGTGCGGCGGATCGACGGCAAACGGGTCATTCTCGACATCAACCACTTTGTCAGCGAAGTCATTCCCGGCCTGTCACTCGATATCGCCGAGCAATCGATCTACGCCTATATCGAACAGACCCTGCAGCTGCAGATCGCTTACGCCCAACGGACCATCGAAGCGCAGCCACGCAGCAAGGATGACCAGTCACATCTGGATCTTGACGGGCAGAGCCACGTGATCGTGGTCAGCAACCAGACGTTCCTTCAGGACGGACGGCAGTTCGAGTACACCGAATCCCGGCACACCCTGGACAAGTTCTACTTCTCCGACGTGGCTCGCCGCTGACCGCAGCACGTTTGCCTCGGTAATGTGCGGTATCTATGTAGCGCACTCCACTTGAGCGAATCGGCCATGCTCGGCCTTCATTTCTCAAGGATGGAGAAAGCATGAATTCGCCTGAACAGCGTCCTCTGCCGAATGCGGCAGACAAAGCGTCCCTCAAAACCATCGCTGCGGCTGTCGTACAAATGTGCCCCAGCCTTCACGACGAGGCACATCAAGTCGCCCGCCAGTTGCTGGAACGTAAGGGCCTGACGAGGTTCGATCCGGACCGGGTTTATTTCCATCGGTTCAGATCGGCACAAAGCAGTACCAAGGCGTTTACCGGTTGGGAGCACATCCGCGAAAAGCCCTACGAATCGATGACTCTCACGCAACTGGTGATTCATCGCTTTCGTGCCACCGACCAGGACAACGCCGACCTGCTGGACCTCTACGCCGGTTTCTACACGGACGGCCCCGAGACCGAAAATTTCGACCAGAACAATGAATGTCACCTGCACGGCAACGAGGTGCTCAACGCCTTCTGGGGCATCGACTTCAGCACGCGATACAACGACAAGCTGACGACTTTCTGGAACACACACGCCGATAATTTTCGTACGTTGGCCAAGTGCAATTTCCTCAGCCGGGCGGTGCAGGCACTGGAACTCAAGCAACTGACCGCCAGCGATTACCTATGGATCGTCGGCGCAGTCATCGGGCCTGTCACCTGGCCGGTGACCCTGTCCATGCTGCAATCGAGTCACTCTGTAACCGATGATGTGCGCGCGCTCGATATCGCTGGGCATGCCTCCACCAACCTCCTGTGCTTCATCTCCCCCCCGGGTCGGCAAATCGTCTATCTGCCGGGTGAAGCGCAATCATTTGTCGTGAACGAAACGCTGGCGGATATGCACTGGTGGGTGCTTGAGCAGATGAACGAGGAGATCCGCCGCGAGTCCTTGCTCAATCACTATTCACTTGCCGAAAGCCAGCAGGTGAGGGAGAACATCACCGATTTGATGAATCGGCTGGTGAGCACCTGGGGCCGCTCCGACCATCATCTGATCAATCAGAGCAAACTCGAGATCACTGGCGACGCGTTCAGTTGGTTGTGTGACTCAACCCGCCGCTCAATGTTTGCCGAAGCCAGCCTCAGCCTGACGTCCAATGCTGATCTGCGCAAAAAACTGTGGATCGGTTACTTGAGCGCAGGCCTCAAAGTGCTTGGCCCGATGGCCGCCGTCGGCTGGCCAGTCGCGCTGCCAGTGATAGGCGCCAGCATCGCCAACATGGGGCTGAACATCGACCAGGCAGTCAACGCCAAAACCGCTGGGGAGCGTAAGGCCGGCGTGGTTGGCGCCGTGCTGAGCGGCATTGATGCGCTGTTCAACGTGCCCTTTCTCAAAGGTACCGGCTCGATGCTGGAGGCTGGTGGTGCGGTGGACGCGGCCGAAGCGACAGAGATGGCGGAGCTCAACGAGTCTGCCGCGGCATTGGAGCCAGGGGATTCGCTCGCTGATGAGGCGCCGGCAAGGGTTGCCGGTGAGCCCGAAGTGATCACCCCGGCTATTGAGCCCCCACGGTTGCCCCCGGCTGACAGCGCCGCACCACCACCCATTCCAGACAAATACATGTGCAACGAATTGCTCGACGGGCTGGACGTGCAAAGTGATCCCGGACAGTTTCAGGGTATCTTTCGACTTGATACCGACCCGCCTTTCGCCATCCTGATGAATGACAATCCGTACTACGTGCGTTATTTCGGCGAACCAGGCGACGGCGGTTTTTGGGCTATCGTCGATCCAGAGCGTCCCAATCAGTTTGTTCATTCATTGCCGGTGCGGCTGAATGCCGAAGGTGCCTGGGAGCGGATGCAAGCGCTGCGTCTATCCGGCGGCGGTCAATGCGTGGGAAAACCGTGCGCCCCCGATATCGCCCTCGAAACCTATGAACCGCCAGCGCCCGAAGCGGCGATTCAATCGGAGGTCGAATCACCTTATACGGTATTACGCCCAGTGCGCATCGTGACCTCTGCCTACGATATCGAGCCGACGGTGCGCCGTTCGATCAAAGGCTGGGCCTTGAACCTGAACGAAACCCACGCCCAACTGGAGCCAAATGCCGACGGCGCTTTCGGCATGTCCGACCCCTTTGAGCTGTATGCAGTCAGCAAGCGCAAATTGCTGCATGCCGCCGCGAGAAAATTCTTCAGCAACCTTCCGTGGATCACCCCTCCTTCCCGTCCGCCACTGCCAGAAATCAGGGCGCAGATGGAAATTTCCGAGCTCTTGGATCGCATCTTTGAATCAGCCTCCGGACTGGTGGTGGGTGAGACCCTGGATCGCATTGCCAGCATGCGCTTCATGATCGAGAACATGCCGGCACTGGCCAGACACGCAAAAACCCTCTACATGCGCGGGGTACTGAGTGACTTCGCTCAAGTGGAGCTGAACCGCTACTTCACGACTGGGACCCTGTCGGCAGATCTGCAAACCTACCTGACCAGCCTGGGCACCGATCCGGCGGGGCGCTTCAATGCATTGGAGCTGGTCAAGGTGGCCAGGGAAAATGGTGTTCGAATCCAGGGCATCGATTGCGCCGCGAGCTACAAAATGAAGACGCCCCTCTCGCTCTATGACGAGCAAATGATCGGCACCTACCTGGCGAGCGACATCATGACGGGCGACACCTACCTCAACAGCCCGAAAAAGTGGATCGTGCTGATCGGTGCACAAAACACCAACACGCTCAGAGGCCTTGCCGGTATCAGCGAAATAAAGGGCGGCATCGGTGTGCGGATCGAGGAAGTTGGAGTGGGAACGATCATGGATATCGACGTTGATCCGGGTATCGAAGTGCGTCGAGGTTCATTTCCAAACGGTGCTGCCGCACAGGGCAATCATGATGTTCTTCGTGCTGATTTGCGCGTGCGAATGCCAGCCGAACCAATGAACTGGACGGAGGATGCGTTAGAAAACTTATTGCACAGACGTGGCATGTTCATCATCAACAAAATCGCAGACACCTACACCGTGGTGCACCGCAGCAAGCAGGGCATACTCGTGCGAACGCGCGTGGTTCTACTGGCGGACGGAGGCGTTTCTTTGCACCGCCCGTCATGGCCACAAGTGAACGATATCCGGTTCGCCAGCATCGAGGCCATGTCTAATCGATTGATCGAAATGGGCCTGACCTTACAAAGCCGCCTTCCGGATTAACGGCCGAGCCAGAACGAAAAGCCCCTGTCGCGTGCCAGGGGTTTTCAGTCACGCAATACGCACATCGAAGTGCAGCGGGATCATTCCCCCCCTCGGCCTTGCGATAAGCAATACATATGTAATGCATCCCCCCTGAGCAGATCGATCATGCTCGATCTTCGTTTTCCCCAAGGATGGAGAAGTGCATGAACGCCCCCGAACGCCGCCTGTTGCCGAACGCAGCAGACAAGGCCAGCCTCAAGGCAATCGCTACAACACTCGTACACACATGTCCCAGCCTGTTGGAGGCGGCCCGTGAGATCGCCCTTCAACTGCTGATCGACAAAGGACTGTCGGACATCGATCCGGACCTTATCTATTTCCACAGATTCAGGGCAGCGCAGAGCAGCAATCTGACGTTTACCGGTTGGGAACACCTGCTGGAAAAGCCTTATGAATCGTTGACCCTCACACAACTGGTGATCCACCGCTTTCGCGCCACCGATCAGGACAATGCCGATCTGCTGGGCCTGTACTGCGGCTTCTACTCGGACGGGCCGCAAGCTGAAAACTTCAATCAGAATAATGAAGTGCGGCTGCTGGGTAGCGATGTTCTGAATGCATTCTGGAACATCGATTTCAGCACGCTTTACACCCATCAGCTGACCACTTTCTGGCAGTCCTCGTGGAACGATTTCCGGACGCTGGCCAAGTGCAACTTCCTCAGCCTGGCGGTACAGGCGCTGCAAAAAGGTCAACTTGACGGCACTGATTTTCAGCGCGTAATCGACTCGGTGGCAGGGCCCATTACCTGGCCCGTCACCCTTCAAATGCTACAAGCCACGCACCCGGTGAGTGGTGATGTGCGCGTGTTGGATCTCGATGGTCATGTCGCCACCCAAGTGCTGCGTCTGGTTGAGGACAATGGCCGGCAAACTCTCTACCTGCCCGGCGAAGCTCAACCCTTTCGGTTGATGGAAGATGAAGCGGATCTGCACTGGTGGATGCTTGAACAGATGAACACCGAGGATAAGCGCAAGGTTTTCATGAACCGCTTTTCGCTGACTGACCGCAATCAGATGAGCGAAAAACTGAATGATCTGATGACCCGTCTGGTGAGCAGTTGGGGACACAGCGATCACCGGATGATCAACCACAGCAACGTCGCGATCAGCGATGACGCATTCACCTGGTTAAGCGATTCGACTCGTAGCGCCATGTTGGCCGAGGCAAATCTGGCATTGACCTCCAACAGTGATCTGCGCAAAAAACTCTGGATAGGGTACTTGAGCGCGGGTCTGAAAGTATTCGGCCCAATGGCAACCGTCGGCTGGCCGCTGGCATTGCCGGTGATTGGCGCCGGCATCGCCAATATGGGGCTGAACATCGATCTTGCAGTCAACGGCAGGACAGCTGCCGAGCGCAAGACCGGCACCCTTGGCGCGGTGCTCAACGGCATCGAAGTAGTGTTCAACGTCCCGTTTTTGATCGGCACCGGCGCGTATCTGGAGGTGGGCCCGCAAGTCGAATTTGCCGAAGCTGAAGAAATGGCCGGGCTGATTGAGTTCACCTCGGCGAACGAGCCCTTCCTGCCACCGCGCGATCAGGCGTCGTTGGTGATCGCTGACGAAGAGGCTGACGAGATGGCAAACGAAATTCCCGTCGAGGTCACACCCACCGCGCCCCTGCCGCAACGCCCGTCTGCGCCGAAGGTGCCTGTCCGGTATCAGTGCAACGAGTTGCTTGATCGCTATTACGCAGAAACCGAGCCGGGAAAGTTTCAAGGCATCTACCGCCTCGAGAACGCCCACCCCTATGCGATCGATATCGATGGCAGCGCGTACTACGTGCGCTACTTCGACGCCTCCGAGAGCAGTGGCAACTGGGCCATCGTCGATCCTCAACACCCCAACCAGTTCGCTTATTCGTTGCCGGTTCGCTTCAATGCTGCCGGCAAGTGGGAGCGCATGCCTGCGCTGCGTCTCAGAGGGGGCGGTCAGTGCATTGGCAAGGGATGCACGCCGAAGACTCAAGGGACCTCGTTTACCTCTACATCAACGTCATCGCCGGATCTGCCACTGGTCGAACCGGTGCCACCGACTGCCCGCCCACTGCGCCTGGTTACCACCCTCGCCGATACTGGAAGCCTGGACAAGGTCAGGCTGAGAAAGTGGGCGATGAACCTCCCTGATGATTCCGCTGATGTGGCGAGCACGGCCAGACATCCATCTTTCAATGATCAGGTTGCGCTGCATTTCAGCCAAAAACGCACACAACTCCTGAACCAGGCCAAAGAGTATTACTCAGAGCTGGATTGGACCAATCTGCCTGCTCGTCCGGCACTGCCAGAAGTCAGTCACTCGATGTCGACCGATGAACTCATTGATCGCCTCTTTGAAAAAACGGTTGGCCTGGCAGTGGGAGAAACCCTTGATCGCATCACCAGCATGCGTTTCATGATCGAAAACATGCCCGCGCTTGCACGACACGCCACGACGCTCTACGTGGGTGAGTTGCTGAATGATTTTGCCCAGGTTGATCTGAACAGTTTCTACACCACAGGACAGATGTCCGAGGATCTGCGGATTTACCTGACCAGCCTCGGAACCGACCCGAACGAGGTGCACAACATCCTGGAACTGGTGAAGACCGCCCAGGCCAATGGCGTGCGCGTCCAAGGCCTTGGGTGCGCGGCGAGTAGCAAAATCAGGGTGCCGCTCACGTCGATTGAAGAGCAAATGATGCGCGCTCATCTGATGTCCCGGATCATGTGGGGCGACGCACTCCTCAATCGACCGGGCAAATGGATTGCCCTGATCGATGCACAGAACACCAATAATTTCAGAGGCCTGCCAGGAATCAGCGAACTGAAAGGCGGCATCGGCTTACGCATTGAAGAAGCCGCTGCCTTGGAAAACCCAGGCGTCAGCATCGACCCGGGACTCAAAGTAGCTCGCGGCCCTTTTGACAATGGTGCATCGACCCGCGACTCGTTCGACTACCTCTACGCTGACCTTCGCCTGCAAATCGACGCGCCTGCGGTGATATGGACTGAGGAAACGCTGGGTCGCCTGCTGCATCGCAATGGCGCTTACCTGTTTGAAAAGTCGCAAAACGATTACATGCTCGTGCGCCGTAACAGCACAGGCAACATTGTTCGAATACCGGTGAATCGGACACTGGACGGCCAGGCTTACATCTGGCTTCAGTCCATGCCGCGAATCAGTGGGATATTGTTTCCGGATATCGCGGCTTTATCGCAGCGCCTGATAGAAGTCGGCATGAAACTTCAGAGTCGCCTACCCGCCTGAAAGGATTTCAAAGGCGCTTGAAACGAAAAACCCCTGGCCTGGGCCAGGGGTTTTCAGTCACTCAATGCAGGCATCGACGTGCAGCGGGATCATTCCCACTCAATCGTCGCCGGCGGCTTGCTCGACACGTCGTAAGTGACGCGGGAGATGCCTTCGATTTCATTGATGATGCGGCCGGAAACGGTTTCCAACAGTTCGTAAGGCAGGTGAGCCCAACGCGCAGTCATGAAGTCGATGGTTTCCACGGCACGCAGGGCCACAACCCAGGCGTAACGACGGCCATCACCAACCACGCCAACCGATTTCACTGGCTGGAACACCACGAAAGCCTGGCTGACTTTGTGGTACCAGTCGGCTTTACGCAGTTCTTCGATGAAGATGTGGTCGGCGCGACGCAGCAGGTCGGCGTATTCCTTCTTCACTTCACCGAGGATGCGCACGCCCAGGCCCGGACCCGGGAACGGGTGACGGTAGACCATGTCGTACGGCAGGCCCAGTTCCAGACCCAAACGGCGGACTTCGTCCTTGAACAGTTCGCGCAGTGGCTCGACCAGTTTCAGGTTCATCTCTTCCGGCAGGCCGCCCACGTTGTGGTGCGACTTGATCACATGAGCCTTGCCGCTTTTCGCGCCAGCCGACTCGATTACGTCCGGGTAGATGGTGCCCTGAGCGAGGTACTTGATGTTGTCCAGTTTGTTCGACTGGGCATCGAATACGTCGATGAAGGTGCGACCGATGATCTTGCGCTTCTTCTCTGGGTCGGCTTCGCCAGCCAGATTGTTCAGGAACTGCTCTTCGGCGTTGGCGCGGATCACTTTGACGCCCATGTTCTCGGCGAACATGGCCATCACTTGCTCGCCTTCGTGCAGACGCAGCAGACCGTTGTCGACGAAGACGCAGGTCAGTTGATCGCCGATGGCTTTGTGCAGCAGCGCGGCAACCACCGAGGAGTCAACGCCGCCGGACAGACCCAGCAGCACGTTGTCGGTGCCGACTTGTGCGCGGATGTTGGCGATGGCGTCTTCAGCGATCTTCGACGGGGTCCACAGGGCTTCACAGCCACAGATGTCGAGAACGAAGCGCGACAGGATCCGACCGCCCTGCTTGGTGTGGGTCACTTCCGGGTGGAACTGCACGCCGTAGTAAGCGCGATCGTCATTGAACATGCCGGCGATCGGGCAGCTCGGGGTGCTGGCGAGGATGTGGAAGTCTTGCGGCATCTTGGTGACCTTGTCACCGTGGCTCATCCACACGTCGAGGCCGAACAGGCCGTCGGCGTCGATATGGTCTTCGATGCCGTCGAGCAGACGGCTCTTGCCGACCACGTCAACGCGGGCGTAACCGAACTCACGCAGTTCGGAACCTTCAACCTTGCCGCCCAGTTGCTCGGCCATGGTCTGCATGCCGTAGCAGATACCGAAGACCGGCACACCCAGGTCAAACACGGCCTGCGGGCAGCGCGGGCTGTTGGCTTCGTGCACGGACTCGGGGCCGCCGGCGAGGATGACGCCTTTAGGAGCGAATTCGCGGATCGCATCTTCGTCCATGTCGAACGGGTGCAGTTCGCAGTACACACCGATCTCGCGCACGCGGCGGGCGATCAGTTGGGTGTACTGGGAACCGAAGTCGAGGATCAGGATGCGGTGAGCGTGAATATCGAGGGCCATGATTCAGTCTCGTCTAAGTCATTCAGAAACAGTCGTGATTCAGAAACAACTCGGGGCTGAATAAAACAGCCCCGGTTGCTTAGCTTGTTGCTTGAAGGCTCAACCTACGCGGTAGTTTGGCGCTTCTTTGGTGATCTGCACGTCGTGAACGTGGGACTCGGCCATGCCAGCGCCGGTGATCCGCACGAACTCAGGCTTGGTGCGCATTTCTTCGATGTCGGCGCTGCCGGTGTAGCCCATCGAGGAACGCAGGCCGCCCATCAACTGGTGAATGATCGCGCTCAGGGTGCCTTTGTACGGCACACGGCCTTCGATGCCTTCCGGAACGAGTTTCTCGGCGCCTGCCGAGGAGTCCTGGAAGTAACGGTCGGAAGAGCCTTGAGCCTGGGACATGGCGCCCAGCGACCCCATACCGCGATAAGCCTTGTACGAACGGCCCTGGAACAGTTCGATCTCGCCCGGCGCTTCTTCAGTACCGGCGAACATCGAGCCCATCATGACGCAGGAAGCACCGGCAACGATGGCCTTGGAAAGGTCACCGGAGAAACGGATGCCGCCGTCGGCGATCAACGGTACGCCGGTGCCTTCAAGGGCAGCAGCAACGTTGGCGATGGCACTGATTTGCGGGACGCCGACACCGGCGACGATGCGGGTGGTGCAGATCGAGCCAGGGCCGATACCGACCTTGACCGCATCGGCGCCAGCTTCGGCCAGGGCCTTGGCGGCTGCGCCGGTGGCGATGTTGCCGCCGATCACCTGCACTTCAGGGAAATTCTGTTTAACCCAGCGAACGCGGTCGATCACGCCTTTGGAGTGACCGTGAGCGGTGTCGACCACCACCACGTCCACACCGGCATTGACCAGCGCGGCTACGCGGTCACCGGTGTCTTTACCGGTACCAACGGCAGCGCCAACGCGCAGACGACCTTGATCGTCCTTGCTGGCCAGCGGATAGGCTTTGGCTTTTTCGATGTCTTTGACGGTCATCATGCCTTTGAGGGCAAACTTGTCATCGACGATCAGAACTTTTTCCAGACGGTGCTTGTGCAGCAGCTCGCGGACTTCGTTCTTGTCGGCGCCTTCGCGTACGGTGACCAGACGTTCTTTAGGCGTCATCACTTCACGGACGGTGGCATCCAGACGGGTTTCGAAACGCACGTCACGGGAAGTGACGATACCGACCAGGTCGCCATCGTGCAGTACCGGAACGCCGGAAATGTTGTGCATGCGGGTCAATTCGAACAGATCACGAACCGTGGCATCTGCCTCGATGGTAATCGGATCCTTGACGACGCCGGCTTCGAACTTCTTGACCTTGCGAACTTCGGCAGCTTGCTGCTCGATGGTCATGTTCTTGTGGATAATGCCGATGCCACCTTCCTGAGCCATGGCAATTGCCAGACGGGCTTCAGTAACGGTGTCCATTGCAGCAGAAACCAGAGGAATGTTCAGTTCGATGCCACGGGTAAGGCGGGTCTTGAGACTGACTTCGTTAGGAAGCACCTCGGAATAACCGGGCACTAGGAGAATGTCGTCGAATGTCAGAGCTTCTTGGCTGATACGCAGCATCGCGGGGGCTCCCGAGCGGGAAAATGGAAGCGCGCCATTATAGTCAGACACCCCCCGCTGTTCAACGTAAAACTCTGCTTAATATCAATGTTGCTGATGTACGGGAATCGCCGCTTCTACAGTTCCACCTTGACCCAAGAGACAGGTTGATCCAGCCAATCGGCGAATTCGTCGATAAAGCTCTGCTTGAACCCGGCTTCCAGCCAGTTGTTGAAGATGAACCCCAGGTTGGAGAACGCGCATTCCTGCAAATACAGAAAGCCGTTGATGTCGTCTTCATGTCCGCATTCCGGGCAAGTGAAGTTGTCGGTACGCCCAGGCATCCAGTCTTCCAGGCTTTCGAACAGCGCTTCACCAACTTCGCGGCGGCACTCGGCGCAACCAGCCTCTTCCAGAAATCCCTTGGCCGGGGTGTAGATGCAGCGCTTGGTGACGATTTCCAAGCCGTTGATCGGCTCGCCGAACGGCAACGCCTCAGGGTGCAGCACCACGGCGCGAGCGCCGTCAGCAATGGCGTGGGCCATGCGATTGCCGGTGCGGCCGCAGGTGGTCAGTTCTTCCTCGATGATGTTCTTGCGCACCAGCCAGCGCACGATCGCCCGGGCCCGGGGTTCGTGGACCGGCAGGGTGGAGATTTTCGGGACGATGATGCTTTGCGAATTCATGGAAAGTCCTGCGGTATGGCTTCTGACGCCTTCGCGAGCAAATCGAAGAGGCCCTAAAAGCCGGCAGCTTAATCCCTGACGAAATCCGGTCAAGTACTCAAATAGCGCCCGATCAAGGCAATGCCGCTCGCCAGCACCAACCACGTCACCAGCCGCACAAACGCCTCGCGGGACAACCGCATGGTCAAGCGCCGCCCGATCCACAACCCCAGCACCATGGCAGGCAACAGACACAGCGCCAGCATTAACAAAGGTAGTTCGGCATAAACACCGGCGATGGCGAACAGGCTCAAGCGCACCACCGTGCTGCAACTGATCAGCGCACTTTGCGTAGCCCGGGCCGCGTCTTTAGGCAGTCGGCTATTGAGATAGATAGCGTATAGAAAGCCACCACTGCCAAACAACGCTCCGAACAATCCGCCCACCGTCCCCATCGGTACCGCCCAAGCGGCTGACAGTTGCGCGGGCCGCGCTTTGACCCACAGGCTGTAAACCGCATAAGCGCTGATAAACAGCCCCATCAACAGCAACAACAGATCGGATTTGAGATTGAGCAGAAAAATCACCCCCAACGTGCAACCAACCGCCATGCACGGCAGCAATCGCAGCAATTCGGGTTTCGCCACGTCCCGCCGCGATGGCAGCAGATTGCCAAGCGCCGCGACGAAATCCAGCAGCACCAGCAACGGCACAATCTTCGACAACGGCATGAACAGAATCAGAATCGGCCCCGCCACCAGCGCCGTGCCGAAACCGGCAATGCCAAACACGATATAGGCCAGCGCGATCGCCAATCCGATCACCGCCCAGCCCTCGGCACCCCATGCCCACTCACTCAGCAGCCCCACAACGCTCATCGCTCGACTTCCTTTATAAGCCTTTGATGACTTTAGCCACCGCCGAGGGTTGCGACTAATATCTTCAAAGTCGCCAACCCATCTCGAAAAGGCATGTCTTGTGCTTTCAACCCGTCAACTGCGTTACTTCGTGGAAATCGCCGAATGCGGCAGCTTCAGTGCGGCGGCCGAGCGTTTGTTCATCGCGCAATCGGCACTGAGCCGGCAGATCAAAGACATGGAAACCCGTCTGCAAACACCGCTGTTCGAGCGCACAGCACGCCAACCCCGACTCACGGCGGCGGGTGAAGCGTTGTTACCGCGAGCGCGCAATCTGCTGATTGAGTTGAACAAGGCCAGCACCATGGCCACCGAAGTCGGCCACGGTCAACTCGGCACATTGCGCTTGAGTCACTCAAGTACCGTACCGATCAGCGGGCGATTGCTGCGCGACATCAGCACTTACCTTGATCAGCAGCAAGGCGTGTCGCTGGACATCGGCAAACTGTCGTCGGAAGCGCAACTGGAGGAACTGGCCGAAGGTCGCCTCGATATCGGCCTGCTGCGTCTGCCGGTGTTGCGTCAGCGCGAGGGTATTCAGGTTACGCCCCTGTTTACTGAACGCTTGCTGTTAGCGGTGCCGGCGAGTCATCGATTGGCTGACCTGAGAATTGTCGAACTGGCGCAATTAAAAGACGAGCCGTTCATCTCGATTCCCCATCCGCAGCGCGGTGGCCTGAGCTATTTATGCGCCGACCTGTGCATGCGCCAGGGCTTCTTCCCGAAAGCCGCGAGAGTGATGTCGCGCAAAACCACGCAATTGCAGTTGATTCAGGCGGGGTTCGGCATCGCCCTGCTGCCCGAGTCGATGCAGGACATCGCACCGTCCGGCGTAAGATTTCTACCGCTGGCAGATTCAGATTGCCAAAGCACTGTGGCCCTCGCCTATCGGCAAAATCCGACACCGCTGGTGCAACACTTCCTCCAGACATTCACCGGCGAATGCCTTTAAACTGCGCCCCATGATTAAAGATCCCTTTGCAAGACTTGGCCTGGACCGTGAAGTCCTGACCGTCAGCCAGCTCAACGGCCGCGCGCGGGTGTTGCTCGAAGACGTGTTCAGCAACATCTGGGTCGAAGGCGAAATCTCCAACCTCGCCCGCCCGGCGTCCGGCCACATCTATTTCACGCTCAAGGACAGCGGCGCGCAGGTGCGTTGCGCCTTGTTCCGTCAGAACGCTGCACGCGTGCGCCAGGCGCTGAAAGACGGCTTGGCCGTGAAGGTTCGCGGCAAGGTCTCGCTGTTCGAAGGCCGTGGTGACTATCAACTGATTCTCGACACCGTGGAGCCGGCGGGTGACGGCGCGCTGCGTCTGGCCTTCGATGCGTTGAAGGAAAAGCTCAGCGCCGAAGGCCTGTTCAGCGCCGAACGCAAAGTGCCGCTGCCGGCGCATCCGCAACGCATCGGCATCATCAGTTCGCCGACTGGCGCGGTGATCCGCGACATCATCAGCGTGTTCCGCCGCCGTGCGCCGCAGGTTCAGTTGACGTTGATTCCGACTGCCGTGCAGGGCCGCGAAGCCACTGCGCAGATCGTCCGCGCCTTGAAAATGGCCGATGCCCGCGGATTTGACGCTCTTATCCTCGCCCGTGGCGGCGGCTCGCTGGAAGACCTCTGGTGTTTCAACGAAGAGGCCGTGGCCCGCGCAGTCGATGCTTGTGTGACACCGATTGTCAGCGCCGTCGGCCATGAAACCGATGTGTCGATCAGCGACTTCGTTGCCGACGTACGCGCACCCACGCCTTCCGCTGCCGCCGAGCTGCTCGCTCCCGATTCCAGCCACCTGATCCGTCAGGTCGAAAGCCTGCATCGCCGTTTGGTCATGCGCATGCGTGACCGTTTGATGCGCGATCGTCTTCGTCTGGAAGGCATGGCCCGGCGCCTGCGCCATCCCGGCGAGCGTCTGCGCCAGCAGGCTCAGCGTCTGGACGACCTCGACATGCGTATGCGCCGGGCCTTCGAGCGTCATCTCAATACTCGACGCGAACGCCTGATTCGCCTGGAAACCCGCCTCGCCGGGCAGCATCCGGGACGGCAACTGGCGATGTTGCGCCAGCGCGTCGACAGCCTCGCCGAACGTTTGCCGCGAGCGATGCGTGAAGGCCTGAAAAACCGTCGTCTGCAACTGCACAGTCAGATGCAGACGCTGCATGTGGTCAGCCCGCTGGCAACCCTTGGCCGTGGTTACAGCATTCTGCTGGATGAGCGCGGCAACGCGATCCGCAACGCCGCGCAGACCCACACTGGCCAGCGCCTGAAAGCCAAACTCGGCGAAGGCGAACTGCAAGTGCGCGTCGAGGACAATCACCTGACGCCCGTCACCCTCTCTTTACTGGACTGATCCATGCCGCGTTTTCTGGCTCCATTGTTTTTACTCTGTCTGACCTTCAACGCCCACGCCGACAGTTACATCACCCGGCTGCTGAACAAACCGGTGCCGGGCGGCGTGGCGGTGGTTGATCTGGGCGCTGCCGCTCAAGCGCCGAAAGCCACCTATCAGGGCAAACCGGTGTTAGTGGTCAAAGAGCAGAACAATTGGCTGGCGATTGTCGGCGTGCCACTGACCGTCAAACCGGGATCGCAGCAAATCAGCACTGGCGGGCGCAATCTGCCGTTCACGGTCGGCAACAAAAAATATCCGGAGCAGCGCATCACCCTGAAGAACCCCCAACAGGTCAATCCAAACCCGGCCAACCTCAAGCGCATCGAAGGCGAACTGGCCGAGCAGATCAAGGCCTACCGCAGCTTCAGCCCGAACACGCCGAGCAACCTGTTGCTGGACAAACCGGTCAACGGGCCACTGTCGAGCAAGTTTGGTGTGCGTCGCTTCTTCAACGGCGAAGAGCGCAATCCGCACGCAGGCCTGGACTTCGCGGTGCCGGCCGGCACGCCGATCAAGACCCCGGCGGCGGGTAAGGTGATTCTGACCGGTAACTACTTCTTCAACGGCAATACGGTGTTTGTCGACCACGGTCAGGGCTTTATCAGCATGTTCTGCCATATGTCGAAGATTGATGTGAAGGTGGGTGATCAAGTGGCGCGGGGTGCAGTGGTGGGCAAGGTCGGCTCGACTGGCCGGGCGACCGGGCCGCATATGCACTGGAATATCAGCCTGAATGATGCGCGGGTGGATCCGGCGATTTTCATTGGGGCGTTCCAGCCCTGATTTATTCAGCGAGGCTTCTGGCCTCATCGCGACCAGGCTCACTCCTACAGTTGATCGTGTTCACAACACAACTCCCCCGTAGGAGTGAGCTTGCTCGCGATAGCGGCCTATTCCCCACCACAAATACCGCTGAAACCCACCTCTTTCAATTGCGCCCCCATCAAACCCTGCGCAAAAATCCAGACACTCTCTGGCTTATCACACAATAAAATCGCGCGAACCCTCTCTTTTCGAGTATTCCTCTCAATTTTTTTCGACTGCTTGCCATCCTCCCCACCCGCGGTTAGGGTTGAAAGCATGAAAACCTCTCACACCCTTATTCAGCTTCGCCAGCACCGCAGCCTGTGCCTCGTCAGCGCACGACTGCCGGGCTGAATCGCTGCGCCTCGTCCCACGCTTTTCCAAGAACATTCGTTCCACCGGCAGGCCGCCTCTTTTCGGCCCAGACAATAAGGAATTTCCCGATGAGCATGCTCAAAGATCCGTCCTCCAAGTACCGCGCGTTCCCTGTCATCAATCTGCCGGATCGCACCTGGCCGTCGAAAACCATCGACGCCGCGCCGATCTGGTGCAGCTCCGACCTG
Source organism: Pseudomonas sp. LBUM1652 (assembly GCF_059716105.1). Taxonomy (NCBI): domain Bacteria; kingdom Pseudomonadati; phylum Pseudomonadota; class Gammaproteobacteria; order Pseudomonadales; family Pseudomonadaceae; genus Pseudomonas; species Pseudomonas sp. LBUM1652. Next base: position 5,145,650 of record NZ_CP166804.1, read on the forward strand.
CGTGACGGCAACCAGTCGCTGATCGAGCCGATGGACGCGGTGAAAAAGCTGCGCTTCTGGAAAACCCTCGTGCAAGTGGGCGTGAAGGAAATCGAAGCCTCGTTCCCGGCAGCTTCGCAAACCGACTTCGACTTCGTGCGTACCCTGATTGAAGAAGGCCACATCCCGGACGACACCACCATTCAGGTGCTGACCCAGGGCCGTGAAGACCTGATCGAGCGCACCTTCGAATCCCTGCGTGGTGCGAAGAAAGCCATCGTTCACCTGTACAACGCCACCTCGCCTTCTTTCCGTCGCATCGTCTTCAATCAGGACAAGGACGGCATCAAGGCCATCGCGGTCAACGCCGCCAAACTGTTCGTCAAATACGCAGCGATGCAGCCGGACACCGAGTGGACCTTTGAGTACTCGCCGGAAACCTTCAGCGCCACCGAGCTGGAGTTCGCGAAGGAAGTCTGTGACGCGGTGATCGAGGTCTGGAACCCGACGCCTGAGCACAAGATGATCCTCAACCTGCCGGCCACCGTTGAGTGCGCGACCCCGAACATCTACGCCGACCAGATCGAATGGTTCGGCCGTAACATCAACCGTCGTGACAGCGTCATCATCAGCCTGCACACCCACAACGACCGTGGTACCGGCGTGGCTGCCACCGAGCTGGGCCTGATGGCCGGCGCCGACCGTGTTGAAGGCTGCCTGTTCGGCAACGGCGAGCGTACCGGTAACGTCGACCTCGTCACTGTCGCACTGAACATGTACACCCAAGGCCTCGACCCTCAACTGGACTTCTCCGACATCGACGGCGTGCGCAAAGTCGTCGAAGAGTGCAACCAGATCCAGGTTCACCCACGTCACCCGTACGTTGGCGACCTGGTCCATACCGCGTTCTCCGGCTCCCACCAAGACGCGATCCGCAAGGGCTTCTCCCAGCAGAAACCGGACGCTTTGTGGGAAGTGCCGTACTTGCCGATCGACCCGGCCGACATTGGCCGCAGCTACGAGGCGGTGATCCGCGTCAACAGCCAGTCGGGCAAGGGCGGCATCGCTTACTTGCTGGAGCAGGAGTACGGCATCAGCCTGCCGCGTCGCATGCAGATCGAGTTCAGCCAAGTCGTGCAGCGTGAAACCGACCGCCTGGGCCTGGAAATGACCGCCAAGCAGATTCACTCGCTGTTGATCAGTGAATACCTGCAAGCCAACACCCCGTACGCGCTGGTCAGCCATCGCCTGCAGGAAGAAAACGGCAACAGCGCCGTCGAAGTGGAAGTGGCGAGCAAGGGTCAGGGCGAAACCAACCTGCACTGGCGTGGCAAGGGCAACGGTGCGCTGGAAGCATTGGTGGCCGGCCTGCCGATTCCGGTGGAAATCATGGACTACAACGAACACGCGATCGGCGCGGGCACCAACGCCAAAGCAGCGGCCTACATCGAGCTGCGTGTAAATGGTGAACGTGCAGTACACGGCGTGGGCATCGATGAAAACATCACCACCGCCAGCTTCAAGGCGCTGTTCAGTGCACTGAACCGCTCGTTGAGCCAGCCGGAAGCGAAAGCGGCTTAATCGACTGCTGAAATGCAAAAGGCCCCGGAGTGCGAACTCCGGGGCCTTTTTTTGCCTGACATTTTTGTGCAGATTTCAAAGCCCCGTTCGCGAGCAGGCTCGCTCCCACAGGAGGATCGCATTCCAATGTGGGAGCGAGCCTGCTCGCGAAAGGGCCCTCCCCGTCACCGCTTGAATTTCAGGTGAATTCGAAGGTGTCGGCATCCAGATTAGCCGGGAATCTTTCGCGATAAGCCGCCAGTGGCGCCGCTTCCAGCACAACCTTGAATACGCCATCAGCCTCCCCCGCCGCCAGCAACGTCTCACCCTGGAAATCCAGCACCTGACTGTCTCCCGTGTACGCGAAACCCTTGCCATCGGTACCGACGCGATTGACCGCCGCCACGTAACAGAGGTTTTCGATGGCCCGGGCCGGCAACAGACGATTCCAGTGCAGACGACGCGCGCCGGGCCAGTTGGCGGTGTAGAGCAGCAAATCGGTGTCTTGCGCATCCCGGCTCCACACCGGGAAGCGCAGGTCATAGCAAATCAGCGGCCGAACCCGCCAGCCCTTGAGTTCGAACTGCACCTGGCGCTCGCCGGGGGTGTAATGGTTGTGCTCGCCGGCCATGCGGAACAGATGGCGCTTGTCGTAATGCAGCACTTCACCGTCGGGCCGCGCCCACAACAGGCGATTGCGATGGCTACCGTCGGCGGCCTGAATAATGACACTGCCGGTGATCACCGCGTTGAGCTTCGCCGACTGAACCCGCAGCCATTTGCTGGTCGGGCCGTTCTCGGCTTCGGCGAGGGTTTCTGATTCCATGGAAAAACCGGTGGTGAACATCTCCGGCAGGATAATCAGATCCGCCCCCCGCGCCTGCTCCAGCAACGCATCGAAATGCTCGAGATTGGCCTGACGGTCATGCCAGGCCAGGCTGGTCTGGATCAGCGCCAGATTGAGATCGGGCAACATACTCAAATCACGCATAGTTTTGCCGCCGCTTCGCGCAGCGTCTCCTCGCGTTTGGCAAAGCACAGACGCACCAGGCGCTGGCCTTCGGGTGGGCTCTGATAGAACACCGACACCGGAATGCTCGCCACGCCGTGTTCGCGGGTCATCCACATGGCCATCTCGACATCGTTCAGGTCGGGACGGATCTGCGAGTAATCGACCAGTTGGAAGTAAGTACCGGTGACCCGGGTAAAGCTGAATCGCGACGGTGCCAGCAGATCGCAGAACAGATCGCGTTTGGCCTGATAGAAGCCCGGCAACTCTTCGACGTGCTCCGGGTGCTCGGCCATGTAATCAGCCAAGGCATATTGCAGCGGCGTGACGCCGCAGAAACTCACGTACTGATGCACTTTGCGCAATTCGGCAGTCAGCGCTGGCGGCGCGACAACATAACCGGTTTTCCAGCCAGTGACGTGATAAGTCTTGCCGAACGAGCTGACCACGAAGGCGCGTTGATACAGCTCTTCGTGAGCGAGCACGCTGACATGCGGCACGCCGTCGAATACCAGATGTTCATAGACTTCATCGCTGATCAGATAGATGTCGCGATCGCGGATCAATGCGGCCAGTTGATCCAGCTCGGCACGGCTGATCAGGGCACCGCTCGGGTTGTGCGGGGTGTTGAGGACGATCATTCGCGTGCGCGGCGTGATGGCAGCGCTGAGTTGCTCGAAATCGATGGAAAAGTCGTCGCTTGCCAACTGCACATGCACGCAGCGACCGCCGGCCAGCTCCGTTGCAGGTGCATAACTGTCGTAACACGGGTCGAAGACGATGACTTCGTCGCCGCTGTGGATAACTGCCTGAATCGCACAGAAGATCGCCTGGGTCGCTCCCGGGGTCACCGTCAGTTCGCTGTCAGCATCCACGCTCACGCCATAGCTGCGGACGATTTTTGCCGCGATCTGCTCACGCAGCGCCGGCAGACCGGTCATCGGCGAATACTGGTTGTGGCCACTGGCAATATGCCAACCGACCGCATCGAGCAGGGACTGCGGGCCGTCGAAATCAGGAAAACCCTGGGACAGGTTGATGGCACCGGTCTGCGCCGCGAGCTGAGACATCTGCGTGAAAATAGTGATGCCGACATTCGGCAGCTTACTGGTGATCATCGGGGGTTCCCTGCTCAACACCCGGCTCTGACGACGGCGCGGGAGAGCCCGAGAATAGCCCATCCGGCGCCCATAAAAAAAGGGCGCCAACCGGCGCCCTTCTTCTTTGTAAAACACCGCGATACCTGTGGCGAGGGGGATTTATCCCCGATCGGCTGCGAAGCAGTCGCAAATCCGTTGAATGCGGTTTGACTGATACACCGCGGGCACAGGTTTTGGGGCTGCTGCGCAGCCCATCGGGGATAAATCCCCTCACCACAAAAGCCCCACACAAAATTGTGCAGGGCCTCGGATCACTTCTTGTCGCGGCGCTTCTTGTCGGCTTTCTTGGTGTGCGACATCATCCGACGCTTCCTGTTGACCTGGCGGTCGGTCAGCGTGTTTTTGTTGCCTTCGTACGGGTTCTCGCCGCCCTTGAACTCGATGCGGATCGGCGTACCGACCAGCTTCAGCACACGACGGTAAGTGTTTTCCAGATAGCGCACATACGACTTCGGTACTTTCTCGATCTGGTTACCGTGGATCACGATGATCGGCGGGTTTGCACCACCCAAGTGGGCGTAACGCAGCTTGATCCGGCGGTTGTTGACCATCGGTGGCGCGTGCTCCCCAACAGCGTCTTCCAGAATCTGGGTCAGACGGTTGGTCGGCCAGCGGGTGACCGCCGACTTGAACGAGTTCTGTACGGAAGCGTAGAGGTTGCCCACGCCAGTACCGTGCAGCGCCGAGATGAAGTGGATGTCGGCGTAGTCAACGAAGAACAGACGACGCTGCAGCTCGACCTTCACGAAGTCGCGTTCGCTCGGCGTCATACCGTCCCACTTGTTGATCGCGATCACCAGCGCACGACCCGACTCGATGGCAAAGCCCAGCAGGTTGAGGTCGTGATCGACCACACCTTCGCGGGCGTCCATCACGAAGATCACCACGTTGGCGTCTTTGATCGCCTGCAGGGTTTTGACCACGGAGAATTTTTCGACTTCTTCGTGGATCTTGCCGCGCTTGCGCACACCGGCGGTGTCGATCAGCGTGTACTTCTCTTCATTCCGTTCGAACGGGATGTAGATACTGTCACGGGTAGTGCCGGGCTGGTCATAGACGATTACCCGGTCTTCACCGAGCATGCGGTTGACCAGGGTCGACTTGCCAACGTTCGGACGACCGATGATGGCGATCTTGATCCCGTCTTTTTCGCTCGGGCCAGGAATGCGCTTGGCTTCCTCGCCTTCGGCAACGAGTTCTTCTTCGCCGTCTTCCGGCTCTTCTTCGTCTCTCGGGAAATCGCCCAGGGCGATTTCCAGCATCTGAGTGATGCCACGGCCGTGAGCACCCGCGATCGGAATCGCGTGCCCCATGCCCAACGGAGCAAATTCAGCGCGGGCCATTTCCGGGTCGATGTTGTCGACCTTGTTGGCAACCACGTAGGAGCGCTTGTTACGTTTGCGCAAGTGTTCGGCGATCATCTGGTCGGCGGCGGTAAAACCGGCCTTGGCATCTACCAGGAACAGCACAACATCTGCTTCTTCAATGGCCAGCAGCGACTGCTCGGCCATTTTTTCGTCCATACCGTGCTCGTCACCGGAGATACCACCGGTGTCGACCAGAATGTAGGAACGCCCTTGCCACTTGGCCTCACCGTACTGGCGATCACGGGTCAGACCGGACAAGTCGCCGACGATGGCGTCGCGAGTCCTGGTCAGGCGGTTGAACAAGGTGGATTTGCCGACGTTCGGTCGGCCCACCAGGGCGATTACGGGAACCATGCGGCTCTCCACTTCGTTATTTCAGAAAATACAAAAGCCGCTGCTAGGCAGCGGCTGGTGCTCGGGGCAACACTGTGAGGGCGAACAGGTTCACTCCCACAAGTGAAGCTGCCTGGGGTGTTATCCCCAAGCATAGTTGTTACTTGATGGTCAGGGCTTCCAGTTTGCCGCTGTTGCCATACACATAAATCGTGTCACCCACCACCAGCGGACGGGCACGCAGGCCGTCGCTGTCGATGCGCTCACGGCCGACGAAACGACCGTCAACCTGACTTAGCAGATGCAGATAACCTTCCAGGTCACCCACAGCCACGTAGCTGGAGAACACTTCCGGAGCCGACAGTTGACGGCGAGCCAGCGAGTCGTTGCTCCACAGCGCGGTGGTGGAACGCTCGTCGACGCCTTCAACGGTGCCCGAAGACAGGCTCACGTAAACACTGCCGAAACCCTGAGCAATACCGGCGTAGCTCGACGCATCGCGCTGCCAGAGTTGACGACCGCTTTCCAGATCCAGCGCCGCAACGCGACCCTGATAGCTGGCAACGTACAGTGTGCCGCCGGAAAGCAGCAGACCGCCATCGATGTCGACAACGCGCTCCAGTTCCGAACGACCCTGTGGAATCGCGATGCGTTGTTCCCACACCGGTACGCCGTTGGAAATGTCCAGAGCGACCACTTTACCGGTCGACAGACCCGCCACCGCGAGGCGGTTGGTCACCAGCGGTGCACTGGTGCCACGCAGGGTCAGAACGGCCGGAGTGCTGTCATACACCCAACGTTGAGTACCGGTGGAGGCATCCAGACCGATCAGACGATCGTCCTGAGTCTGCACCACCACCACGTCGCCGTTGTTGGCCGGCGGCGCGAGGACTTCGCTGTTCACGCGAGCACGCCACTTCTCTTCACCGTTGATGGTGTCCAGAGCGACGACTTCGCCACGCAGCGTACCGATCAGAACCAGACCGTAACCCACGCCAACGGCGCCGGAGACAGGCAGTTCGAGATCCTGTTTCCATTTCACGTCGCCGTTGCTGCGATCCATGGCCATCACCACGCCGGTCACATCGGCCGCGTAGATGGTGTCACCGTCGATCGCCGGCACCAGCATGTTGTAGGTTTCGCCCTGACCGTCACCGATCGAACGACTCCACTGCTTTTGCAGAACCACTTCTTCTTTGAAGTCGGTCAGCTCGGCCGGTGGCAATTCTTTTTTACTGTTGCTGCTGCAACCCGCGGCCAGAAGGGCCAGAGCCAGCAATGCTGCATGCTTCCAACGGATCACGTCACGCATCCCCTTTGGCCAGGTCGTCGAGCTTGATTTGAAGGCCACCGACCGCCGCTTCATCCGACAGTGCCGCCTTGGCTTTTTGATACGCCTTGTTCGCGTCATCGGTACGGCCCAGCTGCACCAGCAGGTCGCCCTTGAGTTCTTCGCGAGTGGCCAGGAACGCTTTGTCGGCATCGCCATCGAGCAGCTTCAGGGCGTCTTCGGCCTTGTTCTGCGCGCCCAGAACCTGTGCCAGACGCTGACGGGCGATTTCGCCCAGCGCCGGGTTGGCCGGTTTGTCGACGATGGCTTTCAGCTCGGTCGCCGCGTCATCCAGCTTGCCGCTGTCGACCGCAACCTTGGCCACGAACAGGCTGCCGTACTGCGCGTAGGCAGTGCCGCCGAACTCGCTGTTGAGCTTGCCGGCCAGATCCGCAACGCGGGCTGCGTCAGGCTTGCCGTCCGGGGTCAGCGTGGTTTCCAGCAGTTGCTGATAGAGCACCGAGGCGCCTTGCGACTGGTTGCCCTGATACTTGTGATAAGCCTGCCAGCCGAACACGATGACCAGCGCCAACAGGCCGCCGGTGACCAGAGGTTTGCCGTTGCGTGTCCACCAGTCTTTCAAATCCGCCAACTGTTCGTCTTCGGTACTCGACACCCCAATACTCCTTAATCGCTAAATCGGCTGTTAAGACAGCTTCAACCCTGCACGACGCAGGTGGCCAGGTGAGCGGCAAGCGCATCCCAGGCAATGCTTTGTTGTTCGCCCTGGCCACGCAGGGGTTTGAAACCTACCACTTGCTGGGCCATTTCGTCGTCACCCAGGATCAGTGCGTACAGCGCACCGCTCTTGTCGGCTTTCTTGAACTGGCTTTTGAAGCTGCCGGCGCCAGCATTGACTTGCAGACGCAGGTTTGGAAGCTGATCACGTACACGTTCGGCCAAGGCCAGACCCGCCAGCTCGGCTTCTTCACCGAAGGCGCAGAGATAGACATCGACCTGACGGGAGATTTCTTCCGGGATCTGCTCCAGGGTTTCGAGCATCAGCACCAGACGTTCGATGCCCATGGCGAAACCAACGCCGGTGGTCGGCTTGCCACCCATCTGCTCGACCAGACCGTCGTAACGGCCGCCCGCGCAAACAGTGCCCTGGGCGCCGAGCTTGTCGGTGACCCATTCGAAAACGGTTTTGCTGTAGTAATCGAGGCCACGAACCAGCTTCGGGTTGAGCACGTAAGGAATGCCAACGGCATCCAGACGGGCCTTCAGGCCTTCAAAGTGGGCACGGGATTCGTCGTCGAGGTAATCCGCCATCTTCGGCGCATCGACCAGCACGGCCTGGGTGTCGGCATTTTTGGTGTCGAGCACGCGCAGCGGGTTGGTTTTCAGGCGACGCTGGCTGTCTTCGTCGAGCTTGTCGTGGTGCGCAGAGAGGTACTCGACCAGCGCTTCACGATAACGACCACGGGACTCGCTGGTGCCGAGGCTGTTGAGTTCGAGTTTGACCGCATCACGAATGCCCAGCTCGCCCCACAGGCGCCAGGTCATGATGATCAGCTCGGCATCGATGTCCGGACCGTCGAGGTTGAACACCTCCAGACCGATCTGGTGGAACTGACGATAACGGCCTTTCTGCGGACGCTCGTGGCGGAACATCGGGCCGATGTACCAGAGCTTCTGCACTTGGCCGCCGCCGGTGATGCCATGCTCGAGCACGGCACGCACGCACGCCGCGGTGCCTTCAGGACGCAGGGTCAGGGAGTCACCGTTGCGGTCTTCGAAGGTGTACATCTCTTTTTCAACGATGTCGGTCACTTCACCGATGGAGCGCTTGAACAGCTCGGTGAACTCGACGATCGGCATGCGGATCTGCTTGTAACCGTAGTTATCCAGCAGACGCGCGACCGTGCTCTCGAAATAACGCCACAGCGGGGTCTGTTCGGGCAGGATGTCGTTCATGCCACGGATGGCTTGCAATGACTTGCTCACTATAAATCCTTAAATTCGTTCGGCTTTCAGTCAGGCTCAGCCGCGCGCGATAACCGCTGCGTCAGCTTCGACCTTCTCGGCCGCTTTCTGGCGGATCAGCCTTTCCAGCTCGTCCACCAGATTGTCATTCGTCAGTTTCTGCGACGGCTTGCCATCGATGTAAATCAGGTTTGGCGTACCGCCGGTCAAGCCGATATGGGCTTCCTTGGCTTCGCCGGGGCCGTTGACCACACAACCGATCACCGCGACATCCAGCGGCACCAGCAGGTCTTCAAGGCGCCCTTCCAGCTCGTTCATGGTCTTGACCACATCGAAGTTCTGCCGCGAGCAGCTCGGGCAGGCGATGAAGTTGATGCCACGGGAACGCAAATGCAAAGACTTGAGGATGTCGTAACCGACTTTCACTTCTTCGACCGGGTCGGCCGCCAGCGAGATGCGGATAGTATCGCCAATCCCCTCGGCGAGCAGCATACCTAGGCCCACGGCGGATTTCACTGTGCCCGAACGCAATCCACCGGCTTCGGTGATGCCCAGGTGCAGTGGCTGAACAATTTCTTTCGCCAGCAGACGGTAGGCTTCGACGGCCATAAACACGTCGGATGCCTTCACGCTGACCTTGAAGTCCTGGAAATTCAGGCGTTCGAGGTGCTCGACATGACGCAGGGCTGATTCAACCAGCGCTGCCGGGGTCGGCTCGCCGTATTTTTTTTGCAGGTCTTTTTCCAGGGACCCGGCGTTGACGCCGATGCGGATCGGGATCCCGCGATCACGGGCAGCATCAACCACGGCACGCACGCGGTCTTCACGGCCGATGTTGCCCGGATTGATGCGCAGGCAGTCCACACCCAGTTCGGCTACGCGCAAGGCGATCTTGTAGTCGAAGTGGATGTCGGCAACCAACGGCACCTTGACCAGTTGCTTGATTCTGCCGAACGCCTCGGCGGCGTCCATGTCCGGCACCGAAACGCGGACGATGTCGACGCCGGCGGCTTCCAGACGGTTGATCTGCGCCACGGTGGCGGCAACATCATTGGTGTCGCTGTTGGTCATGCTCTGCACAGCGATAGGCGCATCGCCGCCCACCGGTACGTTGCCGACCCAGATCTTGCGCGATTCGCGACGTTTGATTGGAGATTCGCCGTGCATGACTTATTGACCCAACTTCAGGCGAGCAGTCTCGCCACTGGTGAACGGAGCGATATCGACCGGCTGGCCGTTGTAGCTGACCTGTGCCGCGCGGGCCACGCCCAGACGCACGGCAAGCGGTGGTTTACCGCTAACGGAAACGTTATCGCCTTTGTGCTTCAGACCACTGAACAGTACTTTGCCGCGGCCATCGGTAACCTGTGCCCAGCAATCGGCGGTGAACTGCAGTTGCACCTGACCTTCTCCGGCGAGCGGTGCGGTCGCTTCTGCGATTGGTGCAGGCGTCGCAGGAACAACCGGTGCGGTGACGGTCGGCGCTGGAGTGGCCGGTACGTTCGTAGCCGGGGTGGCGACCACTGGCGCGGGCGTATGAACCGGTGCAGTTGGCGTTGCAACGGGAGCAGCCGGTGCCGTTGGAGCGGTTACCGGAGCGGCAGGCTCGGCGCCGGTCGATTCAGCGGTAGTTTCCGATTGCGGCAGCGCCAGAGCGGTTGCGCCCTCGGCCTGATTTTCGGCGACGGCTTGATCTTCCGGCTCATCGATCGGGTGAATCTGCGTGGTGCCATCGGCGCCTTCGACTTCGACGTGCTCCGGAGCCAGGCTGGTCAAGTCTTTGCTGCGCTGCGAAGTCTGATCCTGCCACCAGACGAAACCACCGCCGATGACCGCGATCAGCAACAGCAGGCTGACGATACGCAAAATGGTGTGAGAAACACGCACCGGCTCTTCGATACGACCGAGCGCATGGACATTGCTGCCCTGGGAGTCGGTTCCGGTGGACTGGTCGAACTGTTGAACCAGAACGGTCTGGTCCATGCCGAGCAACTTGGCATAGGCGCGAATGTAACCGCGAGCGAAGGTATGCCCCGGCAGCTTGTCGAAAGCGCCGGCTTCAAGATTACTCAGGGAAGTCACGGTGAGGTTGAGCTTGAGGGCCACTTCGGCCAGCGACCAGCCATTGCTTTCGCGTGCCTGGCGCAGGGTCTCACCGGGGTTAACGCGATTCGCTGCTACAACTTCGGGATGCGCCGCTTTCATCATTGCTCCGACAGGTATTGCTGATATTCCGGCGTACCGGGATAGAGTCGTTTTAATTGCAGGCCATAACTGGCGGCCTTGTCGCGATTTTCAAACACTTTTGCCAGCCGAACACCGAGCAATAGACTACGTGCATTTTGTTCGGTAAGCAGGCTGAAACGGTCGTAATAGTCACGTGCGGGCACATAATGCCTGTCTTCGAATGACAACTCAGCCATTTCGAGCAGCGCGCGCGGTTGTTGACGGTTCAGTCGCAGGGCTTTTTCCAGCTGCTGCTGCGCCAGATCGCGCTGCCCCAGCTTCGATGCGGTCATGCCGAGGTTTTCGAACACACGCGAACGCTCAGGATACAGGGTATCGGCGGCGGCCTGTTCAAAACGCTCGTAGGCTTCCTTGTAACGCTGTTCTTCGTAGAGAAAACTGCCGTAGTTGTTGAGGATGCGCGCATCGGAGGGGCGACCGGACAAGGCCTTGCGGAAGTGCTCGTCAGCCAGTTTCGGCTCCATTTCGGCCTGAAACACCAGCCCGAGGGCAGCATTGGCGTCAGGATCCGAGTCGTCCAGATCCAGCGCCTTCTTCAACGGCACCTTGGCCCGCTCGGTCATGCCTTGCTGCAAGTATCCCAGCCCCAACTGCACATAGGCAGCGCGCGCCTCGTCGCGGCCCTTGCTGGTCTTCATCGGGTTGTAGTCACCCGACAGAACACAACCAGCACACAGGCTGGCCAACAGCAACAGCAGCGCAAAGCGCAGGGACATAGAGATCCTCTCTTAGTTAGTGTTCGCAGCGTTCTGTGCCAGATCGCCGTCGGCGTTCAACTCACGCACGGCGATGTAACGTTCGCTGCGGCGGGTGCGATCCAGCACCTGCCCTACCAATTGACCACAAGCGGCGTCGATGTCTTCACCACGGGTGGTGCGCACGGTGACGTTGAAACCGGCCTGATGCAGCTGATCCTGGAACCTGCGGATAGCGTTGTTGCTAGGCCGCTCGTACCCGGAATGCGGGAACGGGTTGAACGGGATCAGGTTGATCTTGCACGGAATGTTCTTCAGCAACTCGATCATTTCCACCGCATGCTCAACTTTATCGTTGATGTCCTTGAGCAAGGTGTACTCGATGGTCAGCACACGCTTCTCGCCAAGGGCGGACATGTAGCGCTGGCACGACTCGAGCAGCATCTTAAGCGGATATTTCTTGTTGATCGGCACCAATTGGTTACGCAATGCGTCATTCGGTGCGTGCAGGGACAACGCCAGGGAGACGTCGATGTGCTTGGCCAGCTCATCGATCATCGGCACCACACCAGACGTGGACAGGGTCACGCGGCGCTTGGAGATCCCGTAGCCGAGGTCATCCATCATCAGATGCATGGCGGCCACGACGTTGTCGAAGTTCAGCAGCGGCTCACCCATGCCCATCATCACCACGTTGGTGATGGCACGGTCGACGGTTGCCGGGACGCTGCCGAAAGATTTGTTGGCAATCCACACCTGTCCGATGACTTCGGCGGCGGTGAGGTTGCTATTGAAGCCTTGCTTGCCGGTGGAGCAGAAACTGCAGTCCAGGGCACAGCCTGCCTGGGACGAAACGCATAGAGTGCCGCGTTTGCCCTGGGGAATGTACACGGTCTCGACACAGCTGCCGGACGCCACGCGCACCACCCACTTACGGGTGCCGTCGCTGGAAATGTCCTCGCTGACCACTTCAGGACCACGGACCTCAGCAATAGCCTTGAGCTTGTCGCGCAAGGCCTTGCTGACGTTCGTCATGGCGTCGAAATCATCGACACCAAAGTGGTGAATCCATTTCATTACCTGACCAGCACGGAAACGCTTCTCCCCGATTGAGTCGAAGAATTTTTCCATTTCCTGTTGAGTCAGACCCAGCAGGTTGGTTTTTACAGTCGATGTAGTCATGGATTCACCTTCACTCTTAAGCCAATGCTTAGCGAGTGGTTACTTCAGTAGCTGCGAAGAAGTACGAGATTTCACGAGCAGCTGCGGCTTCGGAGTCCGAACCGTGAACAGCGTTGGCGTCGATGGAATCAGCGAAATCAGCGCGGATGGTGCCGGCAGCAGCTTCTTTAGGGTTGGTAGCGCCCATCAGCTCACGGTTCAGAGCGATAGCGTTTTCGCCTTCCAGAACCTGAACAACAACTGGACCGGAGATCATGAAGGAAACCAGATCGCCGAAGAAACCACGAGCGCTGTGCTCAGCGTAGAAGCCTTCAGCTTCAGCTTTGGACAGTTGCTTCAGTTTCGAAGCTACAACGCGCAGGCCTGCTTTTTCGAAACGAGTGGTGATCTCGCCGATGACGTTTTTTGCAACTGCGTCAGGCTTGATGATGGAGAAAGTACGTTGAACAGCCATGGTGTAACTCCAGAAACGGTAATTTGCGAAAAATTAAACCCGCGAATTATACGCGGGTTCTTTGGTATTGCCTAACCTGTAGCGTGGGCTCAGTCGAGCTCTTCGATCCAGTAGGCCTGAATGGCCTCCAAAACTTTCTCGCCACTGCGATCCGGCGCATCATCGAACTCGGGCAATTCCATCACCCATTTGCGCAGATCGACGAAGTTAAGCGATCTTGGATCAACATCCGGCTTGCTTTCTGCCAGCTGGATAGCGATTTCCTGCACATCAACCCATTTCAGACTCATGTCAGCTTCCTTGAATCAGTGCGGCGCTTCGGCAGCATGGTTGAGCGAGTATTTCGGAATTTCAACGGTCAGGTCTTCAGTCCCGACAATCGCCTGACAGCCTAGACGCGATTGCGCTTCCAGACCCCAGGCCCGATCAAGAAAATCTTCTTCCAACTCATCCGCTTCTTCCAGCGAGTCAAAGCCTTCACGAATGATGCAGTGACAAGTAGTGCAAGCGCAGACGCCACCACAGGCGCTTTCCATATCGATATGGTGTTCGTGGGCCAGCTCGAGAATGGAAGTCCCCGGCTCAGCCTCCACAACCATGCCATCCGGGCAGAACTTCTCGTGGGGCAGAAAAATGACCTGCGGCATCAGATATCCTCGATTTCATTCAGATTGCGCCCCGACAGAGCGGCTTTCACCGTCAGATCCATGCGGCGGGCAGCAAAAGCATCGGTCACTTGCGACAGACGCTTGGTCTGCTGCTCGATGGCGTAACCATCAGTACCTTTCATCAGTTCGGTCAGTTCCTGCACTTGCATGTCGATGACCATGCGCTCTTCGGCGTCGAGCAAACGCTCGCCATCAGCCTCCAGAGCGCCCTGCACCGCCTCGATCAGGCGCTGGGCATCAACTTGCTGCTCGCGCAGGACACGGGCGACCTTGTCGTCATTGGCATGCTGGAACGAATCTTTCAGCATCTTGGCGATTTCGCCGTCGGTCAGACCGTAGGACGGCTTGACCTGAATGCTCGCCTCGACGCCCGAACCCAGTTCACGAGCGGAAACACTGAGCAGACCGTCGGCATCGACCTGGAAGGTCACGCGAATCTTCGCCGCACCGGCCACCATTGCTGGAATGCCACGCAATTCAAAGCGCGCCAGCGAGCGGCAATCGCTGATCAGCTCGCGTTCGCCCTGCAATACGTGGATCGCCATGGCCGACTGGCCGTCTTTATAAGTGGTGAAATCTTGTGCGCGAGCGACAGGGATGGTGGTGTTACGCGGAATCACCTTCTCCATCAGGCCGCCCATGGTTTCCAGCCCCAGGGACAACGGAATCACGTCGAGCAGCAGCAGTTCGCCGCCATCGCGCTTGTTGCCAGCCAGGGTATCGGCCTGGATCGCGGCCCCGATGGCCACCACTTGATCCGGATCGATTTCAGTCAACGGCTGACGACCGAACGCTTCGGCGACGGCTTCACGAACACGAGGAACGCGAGTCGAACCGCCGACCATGACCACGGCGTGTACATCATCCAGCTCGACGCCGGAATCGCGAACGGCGCGGCGGCAGGCTTTCAGGCTACGCGCGACCATCGGCTCGATCAGCGCATCGAAGGCTTCGCGGGTCAGCTGTGCTTTCCAGTCGCCATAGGCAACTTCAACACTGGCCGCATCGGTCAGGGCTTCTTTGGCCGCGCAGGCGGTTTGCAGCAGATTACGTTGTGCGCCCGGATCGAGATCGGCGGACAGACCCGCACTATCGATGATCCAGCCGGCAATCGCGTGATCGAAGTCATCGCCGCCCAGCGCGCTATCGCCGCCGGTGGCCAGGACTTCGAAAACACCGCCAGTCAGACGCAAAATCGAAATATCGAAGGTGCCGCCGCCCAAGTCATAAATCGCTACGAGGCCTTCAGCGTGCTGATCCAGACCGTAAGCCACAGCGGCGGCGGTCGGCTCATTGAGCAGGCGCAGCACATTCAGACCAGCGAGTTTCGCCGCATCCTTGGTGGCCTGGCGCTGGGCGTCGTCGAAATACGCCGGAACGGTGATTACCGCGCCGACCAGTTCGCCACCCAACGTCGCTTCAGCACGCTGACGCAACACCTTGAGGATATCGGCGGAAACTTCGACTGGGCTTTTCGGGCCTTGCACGGTGTCGATGAACGGCATGTGCGACTCGCCACCGACAAAGCGGTATGGCAGTTGCTCGCCCAATTGCTTGACGTCGGACAGACCACGACCCATCAAGCGCTTGACCGACAGCACGGTGTTCAAAGGATCGGAAGCGGCGGCCAGCTTGGCCGACTCGCCGACTTCGACGCGATCGGCGTGGTAACGCACGGCAGACGGCAGGATGACCTGCCCGTCAGCGTCGGCCAATGGCTCGGAAAGACCACTGCGCAACGCAGCGACCAGCGAATTGGTAGTGCCCAAGTCGATCCCCACAGCCAGACGACGCTGGTGCGGTTGAGGACTTTGGCCGGGTTCGGCGATCTGCAGTAGGGCCATCGTGATCAGGACTTATCTGTATATCAGGCGTGCGACCGGAGCGGCACTGGGTTAATCGTCGAGGCGCTCTTCTAACTGGCGCACTTCGTAGGTGAGCTTGTCGAGGAATTGCATGCGTCGCATCAGGCGTTCGGCCTGTTCGCGTTGCGCTGCATCATCCCAACAGGCTGCGAAGCTTTCGTTGAGTTCTTCCTGAGCCACTTTCAAGCGACGCTTGAACACCGCGACACCGTCCAGATCGGCGCTGTCCTGGAGGTCTTCGAGCTCTTCGCGCCACTGCATCTGCTGCAGAAGAAACTCGGGGTCGTGAACCGTGACTTCCATCGGCACTTCATGACCGCTGACTTTCAGCAGATAGCGCGCACGCTGCGGCGGGCTCTTGAGCGTCTGATAAGCATCGTTGAGCCGCGCAGACTGCTCGAGCGCCGACCGCTGCTCGCGCTCGGAAGCGTCGGCAAAACGGTCAGGATGAACGCCGCGCGCCAACTCACGGTAGCGCGTGGCCAACTGCTCGAGATCCAGACGGAAGCTCGGTTGCAGCTCGAATAAAGCGAAATGACAAGGAATACCCACGACAAGCCTCAGATGTTGAAGCTTTCGCCGCAGCCACATTCACCGCGCACGTTGGGGTTGTTGAACTTGAAGCCTTCGTTCAACCCTTCCTTGACGAAATCGAGTTCGGTGCCGTCCAGGTAGGCCAGGCTTTTCGGGTCGATGATCACTTTCTCGCCGTGACTTTCGAACACCTGATCCTCTTCAACCACCTCGTCGACAAACTCCAGCACGTAGGCAAGGCCGGAACAACCTGTGGTGCGAACACCCAGACGAATCCCTTCACCTTTGCCGCGCCCGTTGAGGGAGCGTCGCACGTGCTGAGCAGCCGCTTCTGTCATGCTGATAGCCATCGTTGACTCCTTACTCGTCGCCAAATCCAGAAAGTCAGATCAAGCCTTTCTTCTGCTTGTAATCGCGAACAGCCGCTTTGATAGCGTCTTCAGCCAGTACCGAGCAGTGAATTTTCACTGGCGGCAGGGCCAATTCTTCGGCCAGCTGGGTGTTCTTGATGGTTTCGGCTTCGTCCAGGGTCTTGCCCTTCATCCACTCGGTGGCGAGGGAGCTGGAAGCGATTGCCGAACCGCAGCCGTAGGTCTTGAACTTGGCGTCTTCGATAACGCCCTGATCGTTGACCTTGATTTGCAGGCGCATGACATCGCCGCACGCCGGAGCGCCGACCATGCCAGTACCGACATCCGGGTCTTCCGCGTTCATCTTGCCGACGTTGCGCGGGTTTTCGTAGTGGTCGATGACCTTTTCGCTGTAAGCCATGATGCTTAATCCTCACTCATCAGAGAGTCGCTCTTTAAGCCCTGCAACCGTGGGGCGCAGGGCCGGTTCGCGGCGACTTGAAATCAGTGTGCCGCCCACTCGATTTTCGAAATGTCGACACCGTCTTTGTACATGTCCCACAGCGGCGACAGAGCGCGCAGCTTGGTAACGGCCTCGCAGACTTTCTGCGCGGCGTAGTCGATTTCTTCTTCGGTGGTGAAACGGCCGAAGGTGAAGCGGATCGAGCTGTGCGCCAGTTCGTCGTTGCGGCCCAGGGCGCGCAGTACGTACGAAGGCTCAAGCGATGCCGAGGTGCAGGCGGAACCGGACGAAACCGCCAGATCCTTGAGTGCCATGATCAGCGACTCGCCTTCAACGTAGTTGAAGCTCAGGTTCAGGTTGTGCGGAACGCGGGCGATCAGGCTGCCGTTGACGTACAGCTCTTCCAGATGCTCGACCTGCTTGTAGAAACGGTCGCTCAAGGCTTGGATACGAACGTTTTCAGCAGCCATATCTTCTTTAGCTACACGGAACGCCTCGCCCATACCAACGATCTGGTGAGTCGCCAGGGTGCCGGAACGCATGCCACGCTCGTGACCGCCACCGTGCATGGTCGCTTCGATGCGCACACGCGGCTTGCGGCTGACGTACAGCGCGCCAATGCCTTTAGGGCCGTAGGTTTTGTGGGCAGAGAACGACATCATGTCGACTTTCAGCTTCTGCAGGTCGATCTCGACCTTGCCAGTGGACTGAGCAGCGTCAACGTGGAAAAGGATGCCCTTCGAACGAAGCAGCTCGCCGATGGCGGCGATATCGTTGACGGTACCGATTTCGTTGTTCACGTGCATGGCCGACACGAGGATGGTGTCTTCGCGCAAAGCGGCTTCGATCATGGCCGGAGTGATCAGACCGTCTTCAGTCGGATCAAGGTAGGTGACTTCAAAACCTTCACGCTCGAGTTGGCGCATGGTGTCGAGGACAGCCTTGTGCTCGATCTTGGAGGTGATCAGGTGCTTGCCCTTGGAGGCGTAGAAATGTGCCGCACCCTTGATTGCCAGGTTGTTGGACTCGGTGGCGCCGGACGTCCAGACGATTTCACGCGGATCAGCGTTGACCAGATCGGCCACCTGACGACGAGCGTTTTCGACGGACTCTTCAGCTTTCCAGCCGAACACGTGGGAACGGGAAGCCGGGTTACCGAAGTTTCCGTCGACCAGCAGGCATTCACTCATTTTTTGCGCAACGCGCGGATCGACCGGGGTGGTCGCAGAGTAATCAAGGTAAATCGGCAATTTCATGGACTATCTCCTAAATCAGGCTGGCTGGCGTGCCGCTAGCTCTTTGGCTGTCATTCGACGGCGGACGCTTCAATCTTGTCCAGGCGCGGCGCCTTGCCATTGCAACGACGCTGATCCTGACGCTGGGCTACTTCTTGCACCTCACGGCGAGTCACAAGATCAGCCAAGCTGATACCGCTGAGAAATTCGTGAATCTGCAGGCTAAGGTCGCACCACAGGTGATGGGTCAGGCAAGTGTCGCCGGAATGGCAATCGCCTTGGCCCTGGCATTTGGTGGCATCGACCGATTCGTTAACCGCATCGATCACCTGTGCAACCTGGATGCCCTGCATGTCGCGGGACAACTGGTAGCCACCGCCCGGACCGCGAACACTGGATACCAGGTTGCTGCGGCGCAGCTTGGCGAAAAGCTGTTCGAGATAGGACAGGGAGATGCCTTGGCGCTCGGAGATATCGGCCAGGGACACCGGCCCGTGCTGCGCGTGCAACGCCAGGTCGAGCATGGCGGTCACGGCGTATCGGCCTTTTGTAGTCAGTCGCATGGACAGTTACCACGGAGTTCAGAATGGGCGGGAGTATGCAATTCCCGAGCATTTAAGTCAACTATAAGACCTAGTGCTTTAGTCGGGTTTACCCGCAAAAGAGCGCGCGAATGATATCAGGGTCTGCGGCTTAATGGCACACCGGTTGCAGGATGTGCCGTGCAGGAGCTGCCGCAGGGGTGTCAGCCAGTTTTGGATTCGTCTTTGCCTTTTACACAGGCGAAATCCTCTTCGCGCAGCTCAGGCAAATCTTTCGCACAGTAATTACTGCCCAGATCCTTCAGTGCGCCGCACATCCCCTCCAGTCGCCCATCCACCGCTTGCAGGTGATCAAGCAACTGACCGATGGCGCGCGCCACCGGGTCAGGCATGTCTTCGCTGACACCATAGGCATCGAAGCCGATTTTCTCGGCCATGGCCTTGCGCTTGGCGTCCTGCTCCTCATCGGATTTAACGATGATTCGCCCCGGAATACCCACGACCGTCGCGCCCGGCGGCACCTCCTTGGTCACCACAGCGTTGGAGCCGACCTTGGCCCCGGCGCCGACAGTGAATGGCCCAAGCACTTTCGCTCCGGCACCGACAACAACACCATCACCCAAGGTCGGATGACGCTTGCCTTTGTTCCAGCTTGTGCCGCCGAGGGTCACGCCCTGATAGATAGTCACGTCATCGCCGATCTCGGCGGTTTCGCCAATGACGATGCCCATGCCGTGATCAATAAAGAAGCGTCGACCGACTTTCGCCCCCGGGTGAATCTCGATCCCGGTCAACCAGCGACCAAAGTTCGACACCAGACGCGCCAGCCACTTCAGGTCATTGCGCCAGAGCATCCCGGCCAGACGATGAATCCAGATCGCGTGCATACCGGGGTAGCAAGTCAGGACTTCAAAAGCGTTACGCGCCGCCGGATCTCGATGGAATACGCTTTGGATATCTTCACGCAAACGCTCAAACATCATTCAGTCCTTCCGTTTCAGAAGCTCACCACGGGCCGCTTTTTGGGTTTCCGTGAGGATGCCACGCAATATATTCATTTCCGCCCGGCTGACCGAGCTGCGTCCGTACAACCGGCGCAGGCGCGCCATCAGGTGCCGCGGCTTCTCAGGATCGAGGAATTCGATGGCGACCAGCGTCTGCTCCAGATGCTCATAGAATCGCTCCAGCTCATCCATGGTCGCCAGCTCGGCGCTTTTCACCGAAGCCACTTCTTCCTTCTCGATCTTGCTCGGCTGACCTTGCGCGGCCAGCCATGCCATGCGCACTTCATAGCTCAACACCTGCACCGCCGCCCCAAGGTTCAGCGAACTGAACTCAGGATCGGAGGGGATGTGCACGTGAAAGTGACATCGCTGCAGCTCGTCATTGGTCAGGCCGGAATCTTCACGGCCGAACACCAGCGCAATCTCTGCGCCCTGCCCGGCTTCCTCAACCACTTTGGTGCCGCATTCGCGCGGGTCCAGCAGCGGCCAGGGAATACGCCGATCACGGGCGCTGGTGCCGAGCACCAGATTGCAGCCGACCAAGGCATCTTCCAGGGTGGCGACGACCTGGGCGTTTTCAAGGATGTCACCGGCACCGGAAGCGCGAGCATCGGCCTCGTGGTGCGGAAACAGGCGCGGCTCGACCAGCACCAAGCGCGACAGACCCATGTTTTTCATGGCGCGCGCAGCCCCGCCGATGTTGCCGGGGTGGCTGGTATTGACCAGGACGACACGAATGTTCTGCAGCAAGGGAGGCGCTCTCGGACACAGGAAAGGGGTGCAAATCTTACAGAACAGCCTACCGTTAAGCTATGAAAGCGAACAGCAACCTTCACCTGAAGAAAAGTTCTGATAGAATGCGCGGCTTTCTTTAACAACCTTAGGTGACACATCCATGCAGCCCATGCTGAATATCGCGCTGCGCGCCGCCCGCAGCGCCAGTGAACTGATCTTCCGCTCCATCGAGCGCCTGGATACCATCAAGGTCGACGAAAAAGACGCCAAGGATTATGTATCCGAGGTGGATCGCGCCGCCGAACAGAAAATCATCGACGCGCTGCGCAAGGCTTACCCGAACCACTCGATCCGCGGTGAAGAGACTGGCCTGCACGCCGGTACCGGCATCGAAGGCGAAGAATACCTGTGGATCATCGATCCGCTGGACGGCACCACCAACTTCCTGCGCGGCATTCCACACTTTGCTGTCAGCATCGCCTGCAAATACCGTGGTCGCCTGGAGCACGCTGTTGTTCTGGACCCGGTTCGCCAGGAAGAATTCACCGCCAGCCGTGGTCGCGGCGCGCAACTGAACGGTCGTCGCCTGCGCGTCAGCGGTCGCACAAGCCTCGACGGCGCCCTGCTGGGTACCGGCTTCCCGTTCCGTGACGATCAAATGGACAACCTCGACAACTACCTGGGCATGTTCCGCGCCTTGGTCGGCCAGACTGCCGGTATCCGTCGCGCCGGTTCGGCCAGCCTGGACCTGGCCTATGTAGCTGCCGGTCGTTTCGATGCATTCTGGGAGTCGGGTCTGTCCGAGTGGGACATGGCTGCAGGCGCCCTGCTGATTCAAGAAGCTGGCGGCCTGGTGAGCGACTTCACCGGCGGTCACGACTTCCTTGAAAAAGGCCATATCGTTGCCGGCAACACCAAATGCTTCAAGGCAGTTCTGACGGCGATCCAGCCGCACCTGCCAGCCTCGCTGAAGCGCTAAGCTTTACGCGAAACGAAAAAAAGCACCCTTCGGGGTGCTTTTTTTTAAACGCTCGGACTATTACTGAGCAGGCTCATTCTGCGACAGAACCAGCTTGCCTTCCTTGTCGACCGGAATCTGGTTGCCCGGATCACGATCCATCCGCACCTTGCCTTCCTTGCCATCCAGCGAATAACGCACGTCGTAACCGACAACTTTGTCACTGATGTCATTCACCGTGTTACAGCGAGTCTGCGTGGTGGTGTAGGTATCGCGATTCTGCATACCTTCCTGCACCTTGTTACCGGCATAACCGCCACCAACCGCACCGGCCACGGTGGCGATCTTCTTGCCAGTACCGCCGCCGACCTGATTACCCAGCAAACCACCCGCTACCGCACCAATCGCGGTACCGAGGATCTGGTGTTGATCCTTGACCGGCGCCTGGCGGGTCACGGCTACATCCTTGCACACTTCACGTGGAGTCTTGATCTGTGTTTTGACCGGTTCAACAGCCAGTACTTGCGCATACTCAGGGCCGCTTTTAACCAGGCTGTAGGTGGCAACAGCACCCCCGGCAGTCACACCGACAGCACCCAATACCGCACCAACCAGCAACGACTTGTTCACATGAACCTCCTGACCATCACATGCGGGACGCGCCCGCGCTTCTCCCAGCCTTGGAGCATAAAAAAAGGCGCGAGTTCAACTCGCGCCTTTTTCGGCTGACAGCGGGGGAAAACGATGGCCGTTATGGACGGTCGTCGACTTCCTTCTCGGTGTTGACCGGAGGAATCAGATCCTCAGTGGTCAGGTTCAGCCAGATCAGCACCACGTTAGCGATGTAGATCGACGAGTAAGTACCCGCCAGAACACCGATAAACAGGGCGATGGAGAAGCCGAACAGGTTGTCGCCACCGAAGAACAGCAGTGCCGCGATCGCCAGCAAGGTGGAGATCGACGTCGCCATGGTGCGCAGCAGGGTCTGAGTGGTCGAGATGTTGATGTTCTCGATCAGCGTCGCCTTGCGCAGCACGCGGAAGTTCTCGCGAACCCGGTCGAATACCACGATGGTGTCGTTCAGCGAGTAACCGATGATCGCCAGCACCGCCGCCAGTACCGTCAGATCGAAAGTGATCTGGAAATACGACAGGATGCCGATGGTCACGATCACGTCGTGGATCAGCGAAACAATGGCGCCGACCGCGAACTTCCACTGAAAGCGGAAAGCCAGGTAGATCAGGATGCCGCCGAGCGCCAGCAGCATGCCGAGGCCGCCCTGGTCGCGCAGCTCTTCACCGACCTGCGGGCCGACGAACTCGACACGCTTGACCGTTGCCGGGTTGTCGCCGCCGACCTTCAGCAGCGCTTCCGCTACCTGATGGCCCAACTGCGGGTCTTCACCCGGCATCCGCACCAGCAGATCGGTAGTCGCACCGAAGCTCTGCACGACGGCTTCGTGATAACCCGAAGTCACCAGTTGCTCGCGCACCTTGGTGACATCGGCCGGACGCTCGTAGGTCAGCTCGATGAGCGTACCGCCGGTGAAGTCCAGCCCCCAGTTCATGCCCTTGGTGAAGACACTGAACATAGCCAGCAGGGTGAGGAATACTGTGACGCCGAACGCGAAGTTGCGAACGCCCATGAAGTTGATTGTACGTAACATGGCAGCCCCTTAAATCCACAACTTCTTGAAGTCACGTCCGCCGAAGATCAGGTTGACCATTGCGCGGGTCACCATGATGGCCGTGAACATCGAGGTAAAGATCCCGAGGGACATGGTCACTGCGAAGCCTTTGACCGGGCCGGTGCCCATAGCAAAGAGAATCCCGCCGACCAACAGAGTTGTCAGGTTGGCGTCGAGAATCGCAGTGAATGCCCGGCCGAAGCCTTCGTTGATTGCGCGCTGCACGGTCATGCCGGCGGCGATCTCTTCGCGGATCCGCGAGAAGATCAGTACGTTGGCGTCAACCGCCATACCCATGGTCAACACGATACCGGCGATACCCGGCAGGGTCAGCGTTGCACCCAGCAGCGACATCAGCGCCAGCAGCAACACCATGTTCACCGACAGAGCGACAGTGGCGATGATGCCGAAGAAGCGGTAGATGGCGATGATGAACAGCGACACGAACAGCATGCCCCACAGCGATGCATCGATACCTTTGGTGATGTTGTCAGCACCCAGGCTCGGGCCGATTGTGCGCTCTTCAGCGAAGTACATCGGCGCTGCCAGACCACCGGCACGCAACAGCAGCGCCAGCTCGGACGATTCGCCCTGACCGTTCAGGCCAGTGATGCGGAACTGAGCACCCAGCGGCGACTGGATAGTCGCCAGGCTGATGATCTTCTTCTCTTCCTTGAACGTCTGCACCGCGACGTCTTTCTCGACGCCATTAACCATTTGCTTGGTGTAAGTGGTGACCGGACGCTGCTCGATGAAGATCACTGCCATGCTGCGACCGACGTTCGAACGAGTCGCGCGGCTCATCAACTCACCACCGTGACCATCCAGACGGATGTTCACTTCAGGTGTGCCGTGCTCGCCGAAACCGGCCTTGGCGTCAGTCACCTGGTCACCGGTGATGATCAGGCCACGCTCGATCTGCGCAGGAGGACGGTTGCCCTCACGGAATTCAAAGCTCTCGGAAGTGGCTTTCGAAGCACCCGGCTCTGCAGCCAGACGGAACTCAAGGTTGGCCGTCTTGCCCAGAATACGCTTGGCTTCGGCAGTGTCCTGCACGCCTGGCAGCTCAACCACGATGCGGTTGGCGCCCTGACGCTGAACGATCGGTTCGGCAACACCCAGCTCGTTGACGCGGTTACGTACCGTGGTCAAGTTCTGCTTGATGGAGTATTCACGGATTTCCGCCAGCTTGGCCGGGGTCATCGCCAGACGCAGCACCGGTTGACCGTTGAGGTCGGCCGGAACAATGTCGAAATCGTTGAAGTTCTTGCGGATCAGCGCACGGGCCTGTTCGCGGGAATCTTCATCGCTGAAGCCCAACTGAATGGCACCGCCCAGTTGCGGCAGACTGCGATAGCGCAGCTTCTCTTTACGCAGCAGGCTCTTGACGTCGCCTTCGTAGACTTTCAGGCGTGCATCGAGGGCTTTATCCATGTCCACTTCCAGCAGGAAGTGCACACCACCGGACAAGTCCAGGCCCAGCTTCATCGGGTGCGCGCCCAGATTGCGCAGCCATTGCGGGGTGGTCTGCGCCAGGTTCAGCGCGACGACGTAGTCATCACCCAATGCCTTGCGCACAACGTCTTTTGCCGGCAGCTGGTCTTCAGCTTTGGCCAGACGGATCAGACCGCCCTTGCCGTTGTCCGCCAGCGTGGCCGCCTTGACGGTGATCCCGGACTCTTTGAGCGCGGTGCTTACACGATCCAGATCGGCCTGATTGACCTGCAGTGCCGTGCTGGCGCCGCTCACCTGAATGGCCGGGTCATCGGGGTATAGATTGGGAGCGGAATAAATCAGACCGATCGCCAGCACCGCCAGGATCAGAATGTATTTCCACAGAGGGTATTTGTTCAGCATCACGCCGCCCGTTATGAACGCGGGGCGCCTTGCGCGCCCCGTCGATTGAGTAGAAGTTGGAACCTTAGATCGCTTTCAGCGTGCCTTTTGGCAGCGTGGCGGCGATGGCGCCTTTCTGGAACTTCATTTCCACGGTGTCGGAAACTTCCAGAACCACGAAGTCATCGGCCACCTTGGTGATCTTGCCGGCGATGCCGCCGGTGGTGACCACTTCGTCGCCCTTTTGCAGGCTGCTCAGCAGGTTCTTCTGCTCTTTGGCGCGCTTGGCCTGTGGACGCCAGATCATCAGGTAAAAGATGACCAGGAAGCCGACCAGGAAAATCCACTCGAAGCCGCCGCCCATTGGGCCGGCAGCAGCCGGTGCAGCTGCGTCAGCCATGGCATTAGAGATAAAAAAGCTCATTTAGCACTCCAGTTGCAAATGTTGAATCTTGGGGTCAGAAAACTCAGTCCAAAGGCGGAACGGGGAGCCCGCGTTTGGCGTAGAAGGCATCGACAAAGGCGGCCAATGTACCCTGTTGAATAGCCTCGCGCAAACCAGCCATCAGCACCTGATAATGGCGCAAGTTATGGATGGTATTGAGCATGCTTCCCAGCATTTCGCCGCACTTGTCCAGGTGATG
Source organism: Pseudomonas sp. LBUM1652 (assembly GCF_059716105.1). Classification (NCBI taxonomy): domain Bacteria; kingdom Pseudomonadati; phylum Pseudomonadota; class Gammaproteobacteria; order Pseudomonadales; family Pseudomonadaceae; genus Pseudomonas; species Pseudomonas sp. LBUM1652. Next base: position 5,171,413 of record NZ_CP166804.1, read on the forward strand.
CAGATAAGCGCGGGAGAAGTTCTGGCAGGTATAGCAATCGCAGGTCGGATCCAGCGGCGAATCATCATGGCGATGGAACGCGTTACGGATCTTCAGCACGCCTGTATCAATGAACAGATGCCCATTGCGGGCATTACGGGTTGGCATCACGCAATCGAACATGTCCACACCGCGGCGCACACCCTCAACCAGATCTTCGGGTTTGCCAACGCCCATAAGGTAACGAGGTTTGTCAGCCGGCATCATGCCCGGCAGATAATCCAGCACCTTGATCATCTCGTGCTTCGGTTCGCCCACCGACAAACCACCGATGGCCAGACCGTCAAAGCCGATCTTGTCCAGACCTTCCAGCGAGCGCATGCGCAGATCCTGGTGCATGCCGCCCTGAACGATACCGAACAGCGCCGCGGTGTTTTCACCGTGGGCGTTTTTCGAACGCTGAGCCCAGCGCAACGACAACTCCATCGACACACGGGCGACGTCTTCGTCAGCCGGGTACGGCGTGCATTCGTCGAAGATCATCACGATGTCGGAACCCAGATCGCGCTGAACCTGCATCGACTCTTCCGGGCCCATGAACACTTTCGAGCCGTCGACCGGAGAGGCGAAGGTCACGCCCTCTTCCTTGATCTTGCGCATCGCGCCCAGGCTGAACACCTGGAAGCCGCCGGAGTCGGTCAGGATCGGGCCTTTCCACTGCATGAAATCGTGCAAGTCGCCGTGCGCCTTGATCACCTCGGTGCCAGGACGCAGCCACAGGTGGAAGGTGTTGCCCAGAATGATTTCTGCGCCAGTGGCGACGATGTCACGCGGCAACATGCCCTTGACCGTGCCGTAAGTACCGACCGGCATGAAAGCCGGGGTCTCGACGGTGCCACGCGGGAAGGTCAGACGACCACGACGGGCCTTGCCATCGGTGGCCAGGAGCTCAAAGGACATGCGACATTCGCGACTCATTCTGTTTCCTCTGGGCCTGTTTGTTTAGGGGCAGTAGGTGCGGGATTACGGGTGATGAACATGGCATCACCGTAGCTGAAAAAGCGGTAACCGTTGTCGACGGCGGCCTTGTAGGCGGCCATGGTTTCGGGATAACCGGCGAATGCCGAAACCAGCATCAACAGCGTGGATTCCGGCAAATGGAAATTGGTGACCAGGGCATCGACCACATGGAACGGCCGGCCAGGGTAGATAAAGATGTCGGTATCGCCACTGAATGGCTTGAGCACGCCATCGCGCGCGGCGCTTTCCAGCGAACGCACGCTGGTGGTGCCAACGGCAATCACTCGACCGCCGCGCGCACGGCACGCAGCGACCGCATCGACCACGTCCTGGCCGACTTCCAGCCACTCAGTGTGCATATGGTGATCTTCAAGCTTCTCGACGCGCACCGGCTGGAAAGTACCCGCGCCTACGTGCAGCGTGACGAATGCGGTCTCGACGCCCTTGGCCGCAATCGCCTCCATCAGCGACTGATCGAAATGCAGCCCCGCCGTCGGCGCCGCCACCGCGCCCAGGCGCTCGGCGTACACGGTCTGATAACGCTCGCGATCCGAGCCTTCATCCGGGCGGTCTATATAAGGAGGCAGCGGCATGTGCCCGACGCGATCAAGCAGCGGCAACACTTCCTCAGCGAAGCCCAACTCGAACAACGCGTCGTGACGCGCAAGCATTTCAGCTTCGCCACCGCCGTCGATGAGAATCTTCGAACCCGGCTTCGGCGACTTGCTGGAGCGCACATGGGCCAGCACGCGATGCGTATCGAGCACCCGCTCGATGAGGATTTCCAGCTTGCCGCCGGACGCTTTTTGTCCAAACAGCCGCGCCGGAATCACCCGGGTATTGTTGAACACCATCAAATCGCCCGGGCGCAAATGCTCAAGCAAATCAGTGAATTGACGGTGTGCCAAGGCGCCGCTCACCCCATCCAGGGTCAACAGGCGACTGCCGCGACGCTCGGCCAAAGGGTGGCGAGCGATCAGCGAATCAGGGAGTTCGAAGGTAAAGTCAGCAACGCGCATGATGGGGTTCGTCTAGCAGGGCCGGAAAGTCTAGCGGAAATATCGAAAATTGACCATGAAACGTGATTGACCAACGGTAATCTCATCTCTATACTTCGCCGCCATTGAGCCCTGATGGCGGAATTGGTAGACGCGGCGGATTCAAAATCCGTTTTCGAAAGGAGTGGGAGTTCGAGTCTCCCTCGGGGCACCAAAAATTAAGAAAGGTCTTGCTTAGCAAGGCCTTTTTTTTTTCGTCTGCAATAAAGCCCCCCTTCACTCATTTGCCACCAGCTCACCTACGATCAGACTGGCCGTGCGTTGAAACCGGACGAAAGTGTTGATCGCTAAAAGCAAAGATTTCTAAAACCCTAATCACAAGTTCAAAGTCTGCTGGCGATTTCTTCCCACATATAGTCGTAGTTGTATTTCAGCCAACGAACCAGCAACTTGTCGAACTGCCTGCGAAACCAATTACGCTGCCGCGCCGCGAGCCTTTCCTCTATCGCGGCCCTGAGCCAATCAGGGTCAAAACCTGTCCAGACAGTGGGCAAGACCACCGCAATGTTCGTAAAGCACACTGGCGCTACTTCCGAATAAAAAATCTCATAGAGCACCGCTGGATCGACGCCTTTGAGCTGACGTGCGACGTAGTCGTAATCAGTTGGAAAATGGTTGAAAGGTTCGGACAGTGCGGCTCTGATGTTTGTCAGTTGTGGTTCAGTCAGAAAATGTCCCAATGCTAAAATTCCTCCAGTTCCTCATCTAGCGAGTCGGCGACGAGTCCTCTCGCTACAGTCGGCGTAGCAGTGACTCAGGTGTCGGAACTGGATACAGGCTCAGGTTGAGCACTCCCTCCAAACAACCGCTCGGCAATCTGCCGACCTCGCTCCAGGCCCTCCTCCGTCAACCAGATCGACTTGTTCCTGTTCACCGGGTTACTGATGAAACCCTGCTCATGTAATCGATTCATGATTTCGAAGTCGAAGCCTTTCCAGGCATTGCCGTCATCGGAACTGAGCGCTGCCAGCAAGGCAAGCACGGCGTCGTCCATCAGTTTGTTGTCGTATTCCATGGTCGTCGCTCCGCTCGTATCCAAGAGTTAACGTCGAGTTGTCAGGGCTCACCATAATACTCGCCGATCTTCCGAGGGAAATGGCGTTCGATCCAGTAAAGGTTACTGATCGGCTTCAGCGTGCCCAGTCTCGCCTTTGGGCTGCACTTGTTGATCCCTCTCCGTATAATCACGTCCATCTGAAAACAGCCCGCCATCTTTTTCTGAAGGACATCGCTAAAGGCACACCATGGAAACGTCACTGGAAACAGTCGCCCTTTTCTCCCTCAAACTCGCTTACGAGGAAGAAGGCCTGAGCCCGATTTTGCGGGACGACATGGTCATGGGTGATTATCAGAAAGACGTGTTCGAATTGCTGGTGCGCCGGGGTGATGTCGAGACCATTCAGTTCAAAGTGAATGAGTGCCTGGATTTGGCGATGAATGCATTGGGCGGTGTCGAGAAACCGTTGGGGCGGGAGCTGCACAAGCTGTCAGCCGATTTCAGCCAGGCGCAATCGCTGGAGCAGCTTGATCAGCCGCTCCTCGCGCTCAAGGGTTACTTGAAAGACATTCTTTGACTGACCGCCCTGAGCGTTCTTACAACAGATGCTTAGAGATGTACTTCGAAATCTCGACCATCGAAGTCTTCCCGGTGAATTCGAACTTCACCTTCCCCAGAGACGAAAAGTAAATCTCCAGTTCCGAATCCAGATCAAACGTCCCTGAGGTTTCCACGGAGTACGCGACGATGTTCTTGTACGGCAGCGAAGTGAAATCCTTCTTGCTGCCGGTGATGCCCTGGACGTTGACGGCGATGATGCGTTTGTTGGTAAACACCACGCCGTCGCGCATGGCCTTGTAGGCGTCGATCACTTCTTCCCCGTCCAGCAACAGGGCGGTGACGCGTTCGGCGTATTCATTGTTCTGCTTGAGTTTGAAGAAGCCTTTGTTGTTGAAGTCGATCATCTGTTTATCCCTTTATTCAAGAAAACATCCAAGTGTTGACGCAACTTAACGACGGGCTTTCAGCACCCGAATATCCGTCGGAAACCCATCCGCACCGACAATATTCTTCCATCCCAGATACTGAAACTCGCCTCTTTCATCGATGTAGTCACCCTTCTCCACCGCTCGGCCACCCATGATCGCCACGCGCTTTACCTCCCCACAACCGCCATCCGAAGGCCTGACCGTATAAATCACATACGGCTTCACATACTGCGTGGCACGGAAGTATTGGCCGCAGACTTCGTCGACGGTGATCAGCATGGTTTTCAGGCGTGCTTCGCCTTCGGTGTCTTCGTGCAGTTTCAGGAAGGAAATGTCACCGACGTCGCTGAAGCCGAGGGAGCGCGCGCGTTGGTATTCGGGGGAGTTCTGGTGGGCGATCCGACCTTCCTGCACGCCACGTTCCATTTTCTCGGCGAACTCGGCTTTGCCTTGGGCGATCATCGCCTCAGCCTGGGCGGCGACGTTTTCGCATTGGGCAAATTCGGCGGAACCCACGTGATCGGGAGTCAGGTTCGAGCGGTGCTCATTCATGGTTCGCAGATTGCTCTCCAGAGCAACCATCATCTCGTAGGCACTGGTTCGACCGCTCTGCACCTCGGCCAGTTTTCCCTGCACTTGCTGGCAGTTGCCGGCGTAATACTTCCAGCTGTTTTCCGGGTGTTCTTGCCAGGCGGCGAATGCCGGGGTCAGGGAAAAGCCCAGAGTGAGTGCACAAAACAGGCGCAAGGTTTTAGTGATTGCAGGCATGTGTAGTCCGTTACGAGGATAAGGGCAGTGGCGTGACGCTACTATTTTGATATCTTGCCGTCCACTTTCGCTGGAGGCGCACCAACCGCCTCTGCTATCGCGCACTCAGGAATGAATCAATGGATGCTTTGTTGTGCTTGCTGGTAATGGCCGGAACCTGGACGTGGGTCGTGAAGCAACGGGGTGAGTGGAATTTGTTACTTGCCAACCTTGCCGGTGCCGGAAGTGCCGTGGTGACTGGAATCGTATTCACGCTGATTTATGGCGGGGTCATTGGCACGACGATGGCGACGTCAAACCTGGATCGCAGCCTGGTGGTAATCATGAACAGCGCCGGGGTGTTGGCGGGTGTATGGATGTGGGTTGCCCATCGCCGTCAACCGGAGCATCCGGTCGCACGTCAGTTGCTGGGCGCACTGTGTGGTTTCGCCGCCGGATTTACCACGCTGGCGTTCCTTGCAGTGAATTATTTCCCCGGTTCTTGATAGCGTAGCGCTTCGATTTTGATATCTTGCCGTCCATCTTCAGGGCTCATCATCTGCTGCGCACTGTTTTCAGGTTTTTGAAGGTTTAAGGAAAGGATCAAATGGAGTTTTTGCGTTTTCTGGCGTTTGTCGCGGCCTGGGGTTTCATGTGGCGCTGGGTGGTGAAGAACCGCGCTAGCTGGAATATTTTCTACGGCAACATTGTTGGCGCTGCGGGTGGTTTCATTGTTGCGATGGTGGTGCTGTCGATCACTTTATCGCTGTTTCCTTCGTCGCATGACTACGAGGCGGCGCAGGCTGAAAACACGCAGGTCGCCGAGCCGACCTCCCTATTGCCTGAGGCCGAGTCAGTCACGCCCGCTGCCGAGCTGAAGGATGCGCCGGTTTTTGCTGCCATCGAGCCGGACGACAAGCCCTCTCCCGCCGACTCCGCATTGCTGCCGAACTACGCCAGCCGGGCGCCGAAATCAATCGGGTTACAGACCGTGCTGGATCAAAGCGACTATCAGGGTCGCATGGCCCTGGCAGCGCTGAACAAGAAATTGCGCGGCGATGCACAGGCCGACAAGTCGATGATCGCGTATGTCATGTGCAGCCCGTTCGTGACCAGCACGTTGCGCTTTCCCAACTCGGCGCGCTTTGCTGACAGCAAAGGCCTCGTCAGCCATCGCTTCAAGGATCAGGTCTACACCTTCAGCAACACCGTCACCGCGCGCAACATGAACGGCGACGATGTGAAATACCATTTCGATTGCTCCGTGCAGGAGCAGCCGAGAGTTGATGCGATTCCTGCCGAATGGCGCCTGCTGGGCCTGAAGCTGCAAAAAGCGGACTCTTAAGTCTCACTTAAGCGTTCAAGGCGCCGGCTGCGCTATCATCGCCGGCCTGTGCGCCTTGAGCTTTGTCCCCGGATGTCCCCAACACTTGATGAGCTGACCCCGTTGCCACCTGTTCTGGCTGGCCCGTTGATCCGACGGCTGGAGCCCAAACGCCTGGTACTGTGGCTGGTTGCTACACGCCCGCTGTCGCTGACCTTGCGCTTGCAGGGTGTAGGAAACATTCTTCTCGATGCCGAGAAATGCGCAGTCATTGCCGTGGGCAGCCGAGCGTTCGTTCATCTCATCGATGTCAGACTCGAAAACGCCCTGCCCCTCGACGAATTTATCGACTACGACCTGCTGATTGATGACCAGGACGGTATCGCCGATTGGGCGCCGCACCTGTTGTATGGCGGCGCTACGTGTCCAAACTTCGTCGTGCGCTCACGCATCGATCAGTTGCTCCACGGTTCCTGTCGCAAGCCACATCACCCGGCGGCGGACGGTTTGCTCTGTGTCGATCAACTGTTGGCCGCCGAAACCGATCCACAGCAACGCCCGGCTCTGTTGATGATGAGCGGCGATCAGGTCTACGCCGATGACGTTGCCGGGCCGACGCTACGGGCGATTCATGCCTTGATCAAGCGCCTCGGCCTGTTCGACGAACACCTCGAAGGTGCCGTGGTCAGCGACAGCGCCAAGCTTTACGAACACCCGGCCAGTTACTACCACCGCGCGGATTTGTTACCGGCGCTGGAGAGCAACGAGACTCTGCGTGAGCGATTTTTCGGCGGCGCGCGTAAGCCGATTTTCACCAGCAGCAGCGCCGACAATCACCTGGTAACGTTCGCCGAAGTCATGGCGATGTACTTGCTGGTGTGGTCGCCGGTCGCGTGGACACTGATCAATCCGGCAGCGCCAACGCTCACGCCCGAACGGCTCAAGCGTTACACCCTCGAACAAACTCGTATCGACGCCTTCAAGGCTGGCCTGAGCAACGTCGCCCGAGCACTGGCGCATCTGCCGAGCCTGATGATTTTCGACGACCACGACATCACCGATGACTGGAATCTGTCCGCGCAATGGGAGGAAACGGCCTACGGCCATCCGTTCTCCAAACGCATCATCGGCAACGCACTGATCGCTTATATGCTGTGCCAGGGCTGGGGCAACAACCCGGATGCCTTCAAGGATGTACTGGAGAAAACCCGAGGTCTGATCGCCAGCGGCGATGATCACTACCTCGACAGCCCGGTACAGGACGATCTGATCGATGACCTGCTGCGCTTTCAGAACTGGCATTTCGTGCTGCCGACCAGTCCCGCGCTGGTAGTCCTCGACACTCGTACTCGACGCTGGCGCAGCGAGTTGGCGCTCAAGCAACCGTCGGGGCTGCTCGACTGGGAAGCCTTGAGCGAGTTGCAGCAGGACCTGCTTGATCACCCGTCAGCAATCATCGTTTCGCCCGCGCCGATCTTTGGCGTGAAGCTGATTGAAACCGTGCAGAAGATCTTCAGTTGGTTCGGTTATCCACTGCTGGTCGACGCGGAGAACTGGATGGCCCATCGGGGTGCGGCGCAGGTGATCCTGAACATCTTCCGACACACGCGTACGCCAGGTAACTACGTGGTGCTGTCCGGCGATGTGCATTATTCCTTCGTCTACGAAGTGCTTATCCGACACCGCAAGGCCGGCCCGCGGATCTGGCAGATCACCAGCAGCGGCATCAAGAACGAATTTCCGCCGGCGCTGCTGGAATGGTTCGACCGGCTCAACCGCTGGCTCTACTCACCGCGCTCACCCCTGAACTGGCTGACCAAACGCCGGCGCATGCGCATCGTGCCGTACACGCCGGACCATGCTGAAGCAGGTGAGCGCTTGTGGAACTCGGCGGGGATCGGGCAGGTGTTTTTCAATGAGCAGGGGCAGCCGCGAGAGATCATTCAGCACAATTCGAATGGCGCGGCGAAGACGCGGATGCTGGCGCCGGATTTGACGGACTATCCGGACTGACGCACGACCCTTTTCCTACACTGAGGCTGCCACATGACGACAGTGTGATGGCTATTCAGGGTTCGCGACCGAGGATAGGGATTACAACTTTCTCAGAAACGTCTGCAGAATTCTTGAGTGATACTGAAGTTGCTCGCAAAAAGCCCATTTGCGAAACAACCACTGGTAGGTATCACCTTGTCATCATGTACTCATTTCTGTACGTTCTTTGCATCCAGCGAGGACTACAACATGCAAACCATCAACTACACCACAGCCCGTGCACACTTGGCAGAGACGATGGATCGGGTCAATGAAGACCGAGCACCACTTCTGGTAACCCGTCAAAAAGGTGAACCTGTCGTAATGATGTCTCTGGCTGAGTACAACGCACTCGAAGAGACAGCCTACCTGCTGCGCTCTCCGGCCAACGCCGAGCGGTTGATCAAATCGATTGGTGAAATGCGCGCTGGAAAAGCCAAAGTCAGGCAATTGATCGAAGAATGAAAATCGAGTTCACCCCAACAGTCTGGGAAGACTACTTGTGGTTTCAGCAGAACGATAAGGCCGGGCTCAAACGTATCAATCTGTTGATCAAAGCAATCCAGCGCGAACCGTTCGAGGGAGTAGGTAAACCTGAACCGCTCAAGCACAACCTGAGCGGCTTTTGGTCACGACGAATAACTGCCGAGCATCGTTTGGTATATAGGATCGAAGGCGGAGAAATTTGCGTCATCACCTGCAAATACCACTACTGATCACTCGCTCAGTCTCTATCCAACGCCCGCCCGACACCTCTGACAATCATCCCCACCTCACGCTCATCAATCGTCAGCGGCGGCAGCAGCCGTATGGTCTTGCCGCGTGTGACGTTGATCAGCAGCCCATGATCCCGCGCAGCGATCAATGTGAGATCGCGAATTGGCTGTTTCAACTCGATACCGATCATCAATCCCTGCCCGCGAATCGCCAGCACATTGGGGTTGTCCGCCAGTTCTGCGCGTAACCGAGCCAACAGACGCTCACCCTGCACCCGCGCATTTTCCAGCAAACCCTGCTCTTCGATGATATCCAGCACCGTGCATCCCACCCGACAGGCCAGCGGATTACCGCCGAACGTACTGCCATGGCTGCCCGGCGTGAACAGATCTGCTGCCCTGCCCCGCGCCAGGCAAGCGCCGATGGGTACGCCGTTGCCGAGTCCTTTGGCGAGCGTCATCACGTCCGGGACGATGCCTTCATGCTGAAACGCAAACCACTGGCCGGTGCGACCGATGCCGGTCTGGATCTCGTCGAGCATCAGCAGCCACGCATGCCGATTGCACAGTTCACGCAGGGCTTTGAGGTAATTGGGCGGCGCCAGTTGCACGCCGCTTTCACCTTGAATCGGCTCGACCAGAATCGCCACGATCCGCTCACCGTGCTTGCGCTGAATGTTCTCCAGTGCGGCGAGATCACCGAACGGCACTTTGATGAAATCCCCCGGCAGCTCATTGAAGCCCAGGCGTACTGCCGGGCCGTCGCTGGCAGACAACGTACCGAGTGTGCGGCCATGAAACGCGTTGGCCATCACCACCACCAGCGGCTGTTCGATACCTTTGCGCCACCCGTACAGCCGCGCCAGTTTCAGCGCGGTTTCGTTGGCCTCGGCACCGGAGTTATTGAAGAACGCCCGCTCCATCCCCGACAACACAGTCAGCCGCTTTGCCAGTTGTAGCTGCCAGTCGATGCTGTACAGATTGGAGGTATGCAGCAGCAATCCCGCCTGCTCGCTGATCGCCGAAACGATCCGCGGATGCGAGTGGCCAACGTTGGTTACCGCGACCCCGGCAACCGCATCCAGATACTCGCGACCGGCCTGATCCCACAGTCGGGTGCCCAGGCCCTTGGTGAAACTCAGGGCCAGCGGTTGGTAGGTGTTCATCAGGGCGGCGGTCATGACTTCAAACTCCAGTGAAGGTCGGTGTGCTTGCAGTATGGTTAGCCACCAGAACTGGATAAACTCGGCAAAACTTCAATCATTTAAAAGCAGAGCTTGATAATGGATCTGTTTCAGTCGATGAGCGTCTACGTCAAAGTTGTCGAAGCGGGGAGCATGACCGCGGCCGCGTTGCAGTGCGATATGTCGACGACGATGGTAGGCAATCACCTGCGAGCCCTGGAGCAACGGCTCGGCGTGCAACTGCTGCAACGCACCACACGGCGGCAGCGCCTCACCGAGTTCGGCAGCGTTTACTACCAGCGTTGTCTGGACGTGTTGGGGCTCGTGGCGGACTCCGAACGACTTGCCGAACAGGCCCTTGATGAGCCGCGTGGCATCCTGCGAATTACCGCTCCCCTGACCTTCGGCGTTGAACGCATGGCTCCGGCGCTCAGTGAGTATTCCCTGCAATGGCCGCAGGTCAAACTCGACGTGGTGCTGACCAACAGCCGCCCGGACCTGATGGAAAACGGTCTCGATGTCGCCTTCCGGCTGGGAAACTTCGAGCAGTCCAACCTGATTGCGCGGCCATTGATCGACTACACCCTGACGGTCTGCGCATCGCCGGAATATGTGGCACGACGCGGCATGCCCCTCACACCGCAAGACCTGCAACAGCATGACTGCCTGTCCTTCGCCTACCCTACCGGCGATGATTGGCAATCAGTGGAAAAGCGCTGGCGCCTCAGTGGTCCGGACGGAGAAATCATGGTCGACGTCAGCGGCCCGATGCTGATCAACAGCTCCGCCGGCTTGCATCAGGCCGCACGCACCGGTATGGGCATCGTGATGCTGCCTGACGCGCTGGTGGAACAGGACCTGCGCGACGGCAAACTGGTCACGGTCATTCCCGACTACCAACCGCCCAGTCGCCCATTGCACTTGCTCTACGCCCCGGATCGCTATCGACTGCCGAAGCTGCGGCGCTTTGTCGAATTCGCGATGAAAGCATGGGGCAGATCCTGACGACGGACGCCCGAAGCAGACTCAAACCAACGCTGACAAAGGACTCGACAGCCAATGAACAACGCACTCACCGTACGCGATCTGCAACCCGCCGAAGTGGAATCGGCCAGGCGCTTTCTAGGCCTGCACGGCTGGGGACATCGCACGGGCGCCGCCGAATATTTTGCCCAACTGATCCAGAACTCCCAGCGTACCGCCGTCGCCTTCAAGGACGGGCAAATCATCGGTTTCGCCCGAGGCATCACTGACGGTTTATCCAACGGTTATCTGTCGATGGTGGTGGTTGACGGCCAACATCGTCGCGAAGGCGTTGGCCGCGCACTGGTCGAACATGTGATGGGCGACAACCCCGATATCACCTGGATGCTGCGTGCCGGCCGTGAAGGTGCGGAGGCGTTTTTCGCCAGTCTGGGTTTTGAGGCGTCGGTGATCGCCATGGAACGCGCACGCTTGAAACAGAGCGAGCACTGAGCAAAGGGCAAAAAACTCGACCGGCAGACTGTTGCTCCGTGACAACGCCACCCCACTCCCCTAAATTAGTCGACCTGAAAAAGCCCCGCGCTTGCTCATCTCCACTCAAGTTAAAAAGTAGTGAAATTTCAATGTCCGATTTCAACACCGCTGAATCCGTAGTCACCGAATCGTCCAAAGCGGAATACGAAAACTCCATCAATCTTTCACAACACCTGCCACAAGCCAAAATCATCAGCGAGATGGTGCTGGACGCTTTTCAGTCGACCCGCGAAAGCGACCAGATCCGCGAACTGCGCACCGCGATCCGTCAGGCACACGACCGCTTCGACGACGACAAGGCTTACGAACTGATGGGTGAACTCAAGGCCCTGAAGGACGCCGAAGCTGCGGACATTGCCGCGCTTGAAGACCTGAGCAGCAAGTTCTCGATCGGCCGAATCCTGTCCAGCTTCAAGGACGATCCGGCGTTCCAGGAAATCGTTTACGGTCTGGCGCTCAAAGTGCTGAACCATACGCATCTGGCGATCAGCAACCCGAGCGGCGGCAAGAGCAAAGCGGCACGGGCGAAGAAAGAAGTCGAAATCTTCACCATCAGCAAGGACGGCAGCAGCGTGACCCTGCCACTGCGCACGCCACGTTCGCGCCTGAGCGTTGATCGTGAAGCGCTGGAGTTCCTCGGTTTCACCTTCGTCGGTGAAGGCGAAGAAGCCGAAGTCGACGGCGAAACCTTCGTCGACAACGCCGGCACTGAACACGCGGTCAACCGCAAGAACATCATCACCGCCCTGCAACAGCAGACCGCGTTCGATGGCTACAGCATCGCCGCGCAGTAATACGGCAACGCTGACAGAAAAGCCCCGCACTGAGATTCAGGCGGGGCTTTTTGTTTTCCGGCGGGCGGGTTATGCGTCGGCGTGCAATGCCGCAATCATGTCGACTTCGATCGCCGCGTTCTTCGGCAACTGATAGACACCGACCGTGGTGCGCGTGTGCCGCCCGGCATCGCCGAGTACATGACTGAACACATCCGATGCGCCGTTGGCTACTTCGCTCAGGTCAACGAAGTCAGGGGTGGACTTCACGTACACCGTGACCCGCAACAACACCCGGATCTTGTCCAGCGACCCCACCGCATCGACGATCAACGCCAGACACCGCATCGCACTGATGCTGGCAGCGGCCTGCGCATCCTTGAGGGTCAACTCCAGGCCAACGCGACCGGGGTACTGAATCTTGCCATGGGTGCGCGGCACCATGCCGCTGATGTACAGCTCATCGTGATGTCGGATCAGCGGCGCGTAATTGCCGCCGGCGGTGTTCTCGCCGTAGATGTCGTAGTTGAGCTCTTGTGCCAGGGCAATGAAGCGTTCGTCGCAGGTCATCCTCTCAGTCATTTCGCCCAGCCTTTTGATTGATGCGTGAATAACAGTCGAGCACCTGTGGAATAGCAGGGCGCTATCACTGTCGCGGCTGGATCCAAATCTAGGGGTTTTGCCAAGATACCGCAACTAACCCTGTAGGAGCTGCGGCACCTCAATCAGTGAAAATCACCCAACAAAAAACCCCGCACATCTCTCGATGGCGGGGTTTCTTGTACAACCTGAAACCTTACGGCGCGTACGTCAGCAGCAGCTCGCTCGGCACCTTGAAGTCCAGGGACATCATGACGCTCAACGCGGTGATGGTGAAGATCGAGAACACGAACAGCTTGCGTGCCCAGACCGTGTCATCCACTGCCTTGTAGCCGGTCCAGGCCATATACAACCAGTACATGCCCATGGCCGCGGCGACGGCGAGGTAGCTCATGCCGGCGTAGCCGCTGAAGGTCAGCATCAATGTCGCCACGAGGAACGCCAGGATGTAGAGCAGGATGTGTTTCTTGGCCACTTGAATCCCGCGCTTCACTGGCAACACCGGAATCGATGCGGCCAGGTAATCGTTGAAGCGGAAGATCGCGATGGCGTAGGAATGCGGCATCTGCCACAGGCTGAACATCACCAGCAGGACCAGCGCGGCCATGTCGAAGCTATTGGTTACGGCGACGTAACCGATCACTGGCGGCATGGCGCCCGACAGACTGCCCACCAGCGTGCCGTGAACCGACTTGCGCTTGAGGTACAGGCTGTAGAAGCCGACGTAGATCACGAAGCCGATTACGGCGAACAGGGCGGCCAACGGGTTGGCCACCTTGTACAACAATGCAACGCCGAGAACACCAAGGATGGTCGCGTAGACCAGGGCCAGTTTCAGGGAGATCAAGCCCTGGACCAGCACCCGGTTTTTGGTGCGTTCCATCTTCAGGTCGATGTCGCGGTCGATGCAGTTGTTGAACACGCAACCGGAGGCTACAACCAGGGAGGTGCCGATCATGGCTGCCAGAAACACCGCCAGATCGACATGCCCTTTCGAGGCCAGGAAGAACCCGCCTGCCACAGAAAGCACGTTACCGAAAATGATCCCCGGTTTGGTGATTTGGATAAAGTGCTTGAGCGACATCGGGTCTACCTCACTTCGCCATCATGTACGTGTGGATGCTGAACATGATCCACAGCGACAGGCCAACCAGCAGCACGATCACGATGGCCGTGAAGACAAACGCGATCACGTTGTTACGCTGAGCGATGGAACGGTCCAGGTGCAGGAAGTAATAAAGGTGAACAATCACCTGGATCACTGCGAACAGCAGAACGATTGCCAGCGTCGTCGCCTTCGGCAGGCTCGGGTACATCACCAGGCCGAACGGGATGACGGTCAGGATCACCGACAGGATGAAGCCAATGGCGTACGACTTTACGCTGCCGTGGCCAGCATCATGGCTGTCATGGGAGTGTGCATTAGCCATTACAGAGTCCCCATCAGGTAAACAACGGTGAATACGCAGATCCACACCACGTCCAGGAAGTGCCAGAACAGGCTCAGGCAGCTCAGACGGGTCTTGTTGGTCGCCGTCAGGCCGTGCTTGTTGACCTGGTACATCATGATGCCCATCCAGATCAGACCCGCGGATACGTGCAGACCGTGGGTACCGACCAGGGTGAAGAACGCGGACAGGAAGCCCGAACGGCTAGGACCGAAGCCCTCGGAGATCAGCAGGTGGAACTCGTTGATCTCCATGGCGATAAAGCCGGCGCCGAGCAGGAAGGTCATGAACAGCCAACCCAGAACCTGCTGCTTTTTACCTTTGAACAACGCCAGCATGGCGAAGCCGTAGGTGATCGAACTGAACAACAGCAGAGCGGTTTCGCCCAGCACGTATGGCAGTTCGAAGATTTCGTGGCCCGACGGGCCACCGGCAACGTTGTTTACCAGTACTGCGTACACCGCGAAGATCGACGCAAACAGAATGCAGTCGGTCATCAGGTAGAGCCAGAAACCGTATACGGTCATCTCGCCCGAGTCGTGGTGATGGTCATCGTGCCCATGTTCACCATGGGCGTGTCCGGCATTGGTCACTAAATTCGACATGGTTTAAGCCTGTTCCAACGAGGTTTCAACACGGGTGGCACCGGCCGGGATTTTCCCTGCCGCAACCAGACGCTTGTGCTGCTCGGCTTCGATGCGCTCGATCGTTTCAACCGGAACCATATAGCCCTGGTCGTCACGTGCAGCGTGGATCACGAAGTAGACGACAGTGCCTACCAGGCTCGCGATTGCCAGCCACCAGATGTGCCAGATCATTGCGAAACCGAAGACGGTCAACAGTGCGCCCATCACCACACCAGTAGCGGTGTTGTTCGGCATGTGGATCGGCTCGTACTTGGCCGGACGCTGGTACGCAGTACCGTTTTCCTTGGCTTCGGTGAACGGATCGATGCAGTCAGCCTTAGGCAGCACAGCGAAGTTGTAGAACGGAGGTGGCGACGAGGTCGACCATTCCAGGGTATGTGCATTCCACGGGTCACCGTGATCGCAAACGTTCTCTGGCTTGTTGCGGTCACGCACCGACACGTACAGCTGGATCAGCTGGCAAGCGATACCGACAGCGATCATCACCGCACCGAACATGGCAACGTACAGGTACGGTACCCACTCAGGGTTGGTGGTGGCGTTCAGACGACGGGTCATGCCCATGAAGCCCAGTGCATAGAGCGGCATGAACGCGACGAAGAAGCCCGAGATCCAGAACCAGAACGCCGCTTTACCCCAGCCTTCGTGCAGCTTGAAGCCGAACGCTTTCGGGAAGTAGAACGCGAAACCTGCGATGTAACCGAATACCGCACCGCCGATGATCACGTTGTGGAAGTGCGCGATCACGAACAGGCTGTTGTGCAGAACGAAGTCAGCACCCGGGATGGCCAGCAGTACGCCGGTCATCCCGCCGATGGCGAAGGTCACCATGAAGCCCAGCGTCCACAGAACCTGGCTGGTGAAGCGCAGACGGCCCTGGTAGATGGTGAACAGCCAGTTGAATAGCTTCACACCCGTCGGGATGGAAATCAGCATCGTCGCCAGACCGAAGAAGGCGTTGACGCTCGCACCCGAACCCATGGTGAAGAAGTGGTGCAGCCAAACCATGAAGCCCAGCACCGAGATCGCGCCCGAAGCGTAGATCATCGAGTGGTGGCCGAACAGTTTCTTGCCGGTGAACGCCGAGATCACTTCCGAGAAGATGCCGAATGCCGGCAGGATC
Organism: Pseudomonas sp. LBUM1652; assembly: GCF_059716105.1. Classification (NCBI taxonomy): domain Bacteria; kingdom Pseudomonadati; phylum Pseudomonadota; class Gammaproteobacteria; order Pseudomonadales; family Pseudomonadaceae; genus Pseudomonas; species Pseudomonas sp. LBUM1652. The sequence continues at coordinate 5,187,570 of NZ_CP166804.1, forward strand.
AGGATGTATACCTCAGGGTGGCCCCAGGCCCAGAACAGGTTGACGTACATCATTGGATTGCCACCAAGTTCATTGGTGAAAATGTGGAAATCCATGTAACGGTCAAGGGTCAGCAGTGCCAGGGTAGCGGTCAGGATCGGGAACGAAGCCACGATCAGGACGTTAGCCCAGGTGCAGGTCCAGGTGAAGATCGGCATGTCCATCAGCTTCATGCCAGGGGTACGCATTTTCAGCACGGTGGCCAGGAAGTTGACCCCCGTCAGCGTCGTACCTAACCCGGATAGCTGTAGCGCCCAGATGTAGTAATCCATCCCCACGCCAGGACTGTATTGCAGGCCCGACAGCGGTGGATAAGCGACCCAACCGGTCTTGGCGAATTCGCCGACGCCCAGGGACAGGTTGATCAGCACAACGCCGGATACCAGCAGCCAGAAGCTCAGGGAGTTCAGGAACGGGAACGCAACGTCACGCGCGCCGATCTGCAGCGGCACTGCAAGGTTCATCAGGCCGGTGAAGAATGGCATCGCCATGAAGATGATCATGATCACACCGTGAGCGGTGAAGATCTGGTCATAGTGTTCAGGCGGCAGGTAGCCAGGCGAACCCTCGGTGGCCATGGCCAACTGGGTACGCATCATGATGGCGTCGGCAAAACCGCGCAGCAGCATGACCATGGCGACGATGATGTACATCACGCCGATTTTCTTGTGGTCGACCGACGTCAGCCACTCGGTCCACAAGTAAGTCCACTTCTTGAAGTAAGTGATTGCAGCGAACAGCGCCAGACCACCGAGGGCGATCATGGCGATGGTCACCATCACGATCGGCTCGTGGAATGGGACTGCTTCCCAACTTAATTTACCAAACATCGTTTACTCCTCTGCCCCGGCAGCTGAATGCGAACTCGAGTCAATTTCCGTGGCCGCCACTTCTTTCTCTTTCTTCTCGTGCTTCAGCGGCTTGCCCGGCTTCATACCTTCGTACTTGTCGACGATGATCTGGAACTGGTTCGGCGTGACCGAGGAGTAGAGTTCGACTGGGTTGTTCTGGCTCGGCTTGGCAAGGGCTGCGTATTCAGCCTGATCAAGCTGTTTAGGTGACTTCTTGACTTCACTTACCCAGGCGTCGAAATCTTCCTGAGTGGTTGAGATGGCTTTGAACTTCATGCCGGTGAAACCAGCACCGCTGTAGTTGGCGGAGATCCCGTCCATTTCAGCGTTGCGGTCAGCGATCAGGTGCAGCTTGGTCTGCATGCCCGCCATCGCGTAGATCTGGCCGCCCAGGCCCGGGATGAAGAACGAGTTCATCACGGCATCGGAGGTGATCTTGAAGTTGATTGGCGTGTGCGCCGGGAACACGATCTTGTTGACCGTGGCAATGCCTTGTTCCGGGTAGATGAACAGCCACTTCCAGTCCAGCGCGACCACTTCGATGGTCACAGGCTTGACGTCGGATTGAATTGGACGATACGGGTCCAGTTCGTGGGTCGAAATGTAAGTGATGTAACCCAGGGCAATGATGATCAGCACCGGGATGGTCCAGACCGCCACTTCGATTTTGGTCGAGTGCGACCATTTCGGGGTGTAGATGGCGTCTTTGTTGGAGGCGCGGTACTTCCAGGCAAACAGGAAGGTCATGACGATGACCGGCACCACAACCAACAGCATCAGCAGGGTCGCGGTGATGATCAGGTTGCGCTGTTCCAGGCCAACCTGGCCCGTTGGATTGAGCAAGGTCATGTTGCAGCCTCCCAGCAACAACGTGCCGAGCAGCGGCACTAGGCCTAGTAATCTGGGGTACCTGTTTTTACTCATCTCACGACCTCTAAAGCAGCTTGCGCAATGCAGTTGGGTTTTGATCGCCAACACTTCACCCTGCCAAGGGTTGGCATTTTCTTTGGATTGAATAAGGGCCGCCCGTCGCGCGTCAGACGCTCGACAAAACCTGGGACAGCGGTCAGTTCTTATTCGAATTCGTGGTCAAAGGCCTTGTTACAGACCAATTCCATTTGGTGCGGAAAGTTGGAAGGCACCGACACCTGGGTGTCTTGAAAGCCTCACGACTTACTCGACACCCGACTTCCTGCTCGCCTCCTTAATAAAGGCTGAACAGTGCCGGGAATTCAGTGCGGGCGATTGTAGATAGGTAGCGCCCTATACACCATGTCTTATCCCGAAATAATTTTTATCCGTTCGAGCAACAATCCATCGCCATTTTTGCAAAAGTGCCGCATGTTATCGAAATCGATTCTCAACAAAAACACCAAATTTTGTAGGTGTACACGCCTCAGTTCAGACAGCTCTGAAGGCATTTCCTGAATGCCGGATCAGCGCAAAGCCCGATACCCCAAGGCTTCTGGCCATTTGCCTGCGCTTGTTAAAACTGCCTGATCTGGCACACGCGTGCAAAAGCCAAAATTCAATGAAACTGACCAATCCTTTTTTGTAACAGCGCACCAATCCGTGTCGCTGCGACGGCCTGCGACACGGTCTGTGTGACAACATGTCGCACATCTGCCGCACCCTCCCTTGCCGTTCGTCACGGTGTTTTCACAAACACCCTGAAATGCAAAACGCCCCGATTTGCTGAACCGCAAATCGGGGCGTTTTCTGTATCGGCCAATCAGCCGAATAGTTGACTCAGCGCAGTGCTTTTCGGTTACGCGAGGTCAGCAGTGGCACTAGAATCACCACCAGCACGAACGCCACCAGCGCCCATTGCGCCAGCGACAGACCGAGTATCGGCGGGTACGGGGTCGAGCAGAAACCGTCGACCTGGAAGCCCAGCGGGAAGATCTTCGCCAGCGGCAGATCATCGACAATCGGCTGCAACACATCGATACCGCAGCTCACCGCCGGATAGAACTGGGTGTACACGTGATGCCCCGCCACGCCGGCACCGGCAATCGCGCAAATCACCACCAGCGCTTCGAACACGGTGATGCTGCGCTTGGTCCGCATGGCCGCGCCGATGAACGCGAACAGCGCGATCAGCAGCAACGCATAGCGCTGCAAGATGCACAGCGGGCACGGCGCTTCGCCGAGCACGATCTGCATGTACAGCGCGCCACCAATCAGCGCCAGGCAGATGATGCCCAGCAGCACCAGAAAGCGCCGCTCACGTCCCAGTCGAATCGTTTCCTCGCTCATCGCGTTTCCCTTATATGTCCATGGTTCAGCTGGCCGGCGGCTGCGCTTGCAGTTGCGCCATCAGGCTGATGTTGTCTTCGATATGCCAATTGGCCGCAATGCGACCGTTGTCGATCTGATAGATATCGGTTGCCCGGAAGTCTACACGCTGACCCTGCCCTTTGAGAGCCTTGAACGTGCCAGTGAAATGCCCGCGAAAGTGCAAATGCACTACCACGCGATCACCGGCGACGATCATTTGCTCGATCTCGCAACTCAAGTCCGGCACCGCCGTGCGAAAAAACTTCGACGCCAGCAATGGCCCGGTCGGCCCCTGCACCCGGCCTTCGGGTGGGGTCTTGTCGACAAATTGCGGCGACAAGGCGGCGGTGGCCAAGGCCTCTTCACCGCTGTTCCAGAAACTGCCATAACGCCGCGCCGCCAGCTCCATGGCTTGCGCCTGTGCCTTGGGCAGGCTCTGATCGACAATCAGGGTCTGCGGTTTGATCAAGGCCGATTCGGCAGAGGCAAACGGACTGGCCAGCAAAGCGGCCGACAGGCCCAGAGCGGCAAGGCTGAAATGACGGGACAAGGTGAGGTGCGACATGAGGGCGATCCTGATCAGGTAAACGAACGAGCGCCTATCATCAGCATCGGGGAATAAACGATAAACCGGTTAAGAAACGATTAACCTTTAAACACTTTTTACGAATCAGGACCGTGTAACGGCAAATCGCGAGCAGGCTCGCTCCCACATTGGATCTGCGTTGAACACAAATCCTGTGGGAGCGAGCCTGCTCGCGAATGAAGGCGACGCGGTTTCAGATCACTCCAAAGCCGCCGCCGGCCCGAAGAACTCATACCGGCTCTGCTTCTCCGGCACACCCAGTGCTTTCAAATGGCGCTTGATCGCCCCCATGAAACCTTTCGGCCCAAGGAAGTAAGCGTCGACATCACGCTGCGCCGGCAGCCACTCGCCGAGCAACTCCTCGCTCAACAGGCCGACCTTGTCCGCCGCCGGGCTCACGCCGTCATCTTCGGCGTAGCAGTAGAAACGCTTGAGCTGTGGATGACGTTCGGCCAACTCATCAATCCAGTCGCGGAACGCGTGGACGCTGCCATTGCGCGCGCAGTGGATAAAATGCACCGGACGCTCAGTCTCCAGCGCCGCTTCCAGCATCGCCAGCGTCGGGGTGATGCCGACACCGCCACTGATCAGAACCAGCGGCTTGTCGCTGGCGGTCAGAACGAACTCACCCGATGGCGGGAACAACTGAATGCTCGCGCCGACATGCAGTTGATCGTGCAAATGATTGGAGGCACGGCCTCCCGGTTCGCGTTTGACGCTGATGCGGTACTGACCGTTGTTCGCCAGTGCCGACAGCGAGTAGTTGCGGCGGATTTCTTCACCGTCGAGGATCAGCTTCATACCGATGTACTGACCCGGCTCGGCTGCGAGGATCGGGCCTTTGTCCGCTGGCTCGAAGTAGAACGAAATGATTTCCGCGCTCTCCTCGACCTTGGCCGCCACAATGAACTCCCGCGCCCCGCGCCAGCCGCCGACGGCTTGCTCTTTCTGGTCGTAGATGTCGGTTTCGGCGCCGATCAGGATATCAGCCAGTTGCCCGTAAGCCGCGCCCCAGGCACTCATCACTTCTGGCGTGGCGATCTCTTCGCCGAGCACTTCGGAGATAGCGCGCAGCAGGCAGGCACCCACAATCGGGTAGTGTTCCGGGAGAATTTGCAGAGCTACGTGCTTGTTGATGATCTTCGCCACCAGATCACCCAACTGGTCGAGCTGATCGATATGCCGCGCGTACATCAACACGCCGTTGGCCAAGGCCCGCGGTTGGTCGCCGCTGGCCTGGTGGGCCTGGTTGAACAACGGGCGGACTTCCGGGTATTCGGCGAGCATCATGCGGTAGAAGTGGGTAATCAACGCTTCACCACCGCTTTCCAACAGAGGCACGGTGGATTTGACGATGGCACGATCCTGGACGCTAAGCATAAGGTTGACTCCTGAGCTTGATTTAAAAGTTACCTAGGCTTATCAGTTTCCATGCCAACTAATTTATTCATATAAATCAGCAGCTTAAAAACATAGTAGTCAAATCGACTCAAAGCTCTTTATAGTCATCCCGACTACATCTTGTCTCTTTGACTACAAGACCATGACTGCCAAATCCCTGCTCACCGCGTTGCTTCCCCTCGTATCCGACCTCTCACGCGAACTGCCCGAGGGTGAACGCTACCGACGCCTGCTCGAAGCCATGCGCGCCCTGCTGCCGTGCGATGCCGCCGCGTTGTTGCGCCTCGACGGTGAATCGCTGGTGCCGCTGGCAGTCGATGGTTTGAGCACCGACACCCTGGGCCGGCGCTTCAAAGTCAGCGAGCATCCACGCTTTGAAGTGTTGTTGGCAGGCAGAGGCCCGACCCGGTTTGCCGCCGACAGCGACTTGCCTGATCCCTACGACGGTCTGGTCGACGGCCTCGACGATCACCTCGAAGTTCACGACTGCCTCGGCTGCCCGTTGTTTGTCGATGAAAAACTCTGGGGTCTGATCACCCTCGATGCCCTCGACCCCGAGCGTTTCGAGCCGATCGAACTGGACGCTTTGCAAGCCTTCGCCAGCCTCGCCTCGGCCACGGTCAACGCCGCCGAGCGCATCGAACGGCTGGCAATCCGCGCTGAAGACGAGCACCAGCGCGCCGAGGTCTACCGTCAGGCCAGCGGTCAGCAGAACCGCGAAATGATCGGCCAGAGCAAGGCGCATAAACATCTGGTGGAAGAAATCAATCTGGTCGGCGGCAGCGATCTGACCGTGTTGATCACGGGTGAAACCGGGGTCGGCAAAGAGCTGGTGGCTCAGGCGATCCATGCAGCCTCCAAGCGTGCCGACAAACCGATCATCAGCCTCAACTGCGCCGCACTGCCCGACACACTGGTGGAAAGCGAACTGTTCGGCCACGTGCGCGGCGCCTTCACCGGCGCCACCAGCGACCGCCGTGGCAAATTCGAACTGGCCAATGGCGGCACGCTGTTTCTCGATGAAGTCGGCGAGCTGTCGCTGACCGTGCAGGCCAAGTTGTTGCGGGTCCTGCAAAGCGGCCAGTTGCAGCGTTTGGGTTCGGACAAGGAACATCAGGTCGACGTACGCCTGATCGCCGCGACCAACCGCGATCTGGCCGAAGAAGTGCGCAGTGGCCGCTACCGGGCCGACTTTTATCATCGTCTGAGCGTGTACCCGTTGCGGGTGCCGGCTCTGCGTGATCGCGGCCGTGACGTATTGCTGCTCAGCGGTTTTTTCCTCGAACAGAACCGCTCGCGCATGGGCCTTAATAGCCTGCGGCTCACCAGCGACGCTCAGGAAGCCCTGCTCGCCTACACTTGGCCGGGCAACGTACGTGAGCTGGAACACTTGATCGGGCGCAGTGCGTTGAAGGCTTTGGGCAACTGCAAGGTGCGGCCGAAAATCCTCAGCCTGAGTGCGGCGGACCTGGATTTGCCGCGCGAGGTTGTGGATAACTCGCCCGAACCGATTGCCGGGGTTGTCGCGGCGATGCCGTTGATCAGCGGGGATTTGCGCAGCGCGACCGAGGAGTATCAGCGGCGGTTGATCAGTGCGGCGCTGGAACGCAATCAGGATAACTGGGCGAGTGCGGCGCGGGAGTTGGGGCTTGATAGAGCCAACCTCGGACGGATGGCCAAGCGGTTGGGGATGAAAAGCTAAGCCCCCCACCCGACAACTGACCTAAAGCCCACCCCATTAACGCCGATAACCCGGCATCAATAGTTTCTGGCGATTTGCACCCTCGCCCACCACCTTTTCCACAGAAGGTTTATATGTCTTCCACCAAAGCCCGCGCAGACTCACTTTCGCTTCTGCTGTTTACCTTGCGCAGCGGCAAGCTGATGGCGATCAACCTGCTGAAAGTCAGTGAAATCATCCCCTGCCCGCCGCTGACCAAAATGCCGGAGTCGCACCCGCACGTTAAAGGCATTGCGACCCTGCGCGGCGCCTCGTTGTCGGTGATCGACCTCAGCCGCGCCATCGGCGAGCGGCCGTTGGAAGACCCGAACGGCGGCTGCCTGATCGTCACCGACGTCAGCCGTTCGAAGCAGGGTCTGCACGTCCAGGCGGTGAGCAAGATCGTCCATTGCCTGACCACCGACATCAAGCCACCGCCGTTCGGTTCCGGCGGCTCGCGGGCCTACATCACTGGCGTGACCTCAGTGGACGGCACACTGGTGCAAGTGCTGGACATCGAAAAAGTCATCCACAGCATTGCCCCGGCGCAGATCGAAATGGCGCCGACCGACCTGTCCATGGAAGACGCCGATGTACTCGGCAACGCGCGGATTCTGGTGGTCGACGACAGCCAGGTGGCGCTGCAGCAATCGGTGCACACCCTGCGCAACCTGGGCCTGCAATGTCACACCGCGCGCAGTGCCAAGGAAGCCATCGATTGCTTGCTCGACCTGCAAGGCACGGCGCAACAGATCAACCTGATCGTCTCCGACATCGAAATGTCCGAGATGGACGGCTACGCCTTCACCCGCACCCTGCGTGAAACCCCGGACTTCGCTCACCTTTACGTGCTACTGCACACCTCGCTCGACAGCGCGATGAACAGCGAAAAAGCCCGACTGGCCGGGGCCAACGCGGTGCTGACCAAGTTCTCCTCGCCGGAACTGACCCAACGCCTGATCGAAGCGGCCAAGCACGTCGCCGCCAACGGCCACTGAGTGTTGGGCGAGACCTACTGCTTTTTGATGCGGCGCGATTTGCGAGCAGACGTGCCGGAAATGGTCTGGCCGGAGGGTGTTGAGATCAGCACTTACCGGCCGGAGTTGGCATTGGCTGTGCATCACCTCATGCAACTCGGTCACCGGGAAGGTGGGGGGCGAGTGCCAGATCTCGACACCTGGCAACGGCGCTTTGAAAGCGATCCGGAATATGACCCGTCGCTGTGTTTCATTGCTCTTGATGCCGAGGGCGTGGTCGGTGTGGTGCAGTGCTGGACCAGTTCATATATCAAAAATCTGGTGGTGCATCCGCGCGCTCAAGGCCGAGGTTTGGGTCGGGCGCTACTGTTGAATGCATTCAAAATTTTTCAGCAGCGGCGCGAAGGATTTGTTGATTTGAAGGTGCTGGAAGATAACGTTCGGGCGCAGCGGCTGTATGAGAGTGCCGGGATGTATGTGGTTCGCCGGGAACGTGTTCCCGCCTGATAAACCGCCATCGCCAGCAACTTCCAGCCCTCAGGCATACTCCAACCTTGGTCATTACAAGGATGCCCCAACCATGAAAGCCATTACCGCAAGCCTGCTCTGCCTCACCGCCCTCGCTTCCCAAGCCCACGCATCAAGCCCCGACGCATGGGCCGCCTACGACAAAACCGTGCTCGCCAGTTGCACCAAAACCAGCGGCCTGAAAAACGCCAAACCCGTCGGCACCCCCGCTCAATTCGACGACCGCGTCGGCTACACCGCCGTGTTGCTGCAAGGCCAATACCCGCAAAAACACATGAAAGGCCAGCAAGGCACCGAACTGTGCCTGTACAACAAAAAGTCGAAAACCGCGTTCGTCACCGAGTGGGACTCGATCCGACCAACCGCCAAAGCCCAGTGAATGGCGCATAACTTGCTTCGATCCGGGTCTGCACGGCGATTTTCTGCCGCCGATTCACACCCTGATTGAAGATTGATCGCTCAATGACTACGACGTTTTCCTGCGTAGGTTGCGGCAAATGCTGCACTGACCATCATGTGCCCCTGACCCTGGCCGAAGCCCGCATGTGGGCGGCGGACGGCGGCCAGGTCATCGTGCTGGCAGAGGCTTTTCTCGGCAACGGTCTGGGCTTGCCGGCGCAGCAACGTGAACACGCCGAGCGGCGTTCGGCGCTGGTACGCAGCGGCGCATCGGACGTGCACGTGGCGATCACCTTTGCCGCGTACAACGTCGGCCCTTGTCGGAATCTTGACGAAGACAAGCTATGTCGCATCTACGAGCGTCGGCCTTTGGTGTGTCGAATTTATCCGGCGGAAATCAATCCGCATATCCCGCTCAACCCTGCAGCCAAGGATTGCCCGCCAGAGTCATGGGAACAGGGGCCTGCGCTGATCGTCGGTGGCGAATTGGTTGATCAGGAACTGATTGAACTGATTCAGCGCTCAAGGCAGGCGGATCGCGATGACATTCGGCTCAAGGATGCGATTTGTGCCGCATTGGGGATTCGTACCACCGCGCTCAAGGGCGACGGGTTCACGGCGTATCTGCCGAATATGGACGCTTTTGCAGCGGTGATTGATCAGGTGAGCGCGCAGCCACTGAGCGAAGCATCGAGTGAATGGCTGTTTCATTTGTCCGGTGATGATGTCGCCGGGCAAGTGCTCGCGGCCGGGGCGCAGGTGGTGACGGAGCCGGCGCAGACGTATGCGTTTATTTCTCTGCGGGTGGCTTGATCCAGATGCTGCGAATCACCGGTATTTAGCCATCAACCGTCAGTGTCCAGAGACGAGACGGTCGATGGAGAAAGCTTCGATGACTCAGCGTCGAGCCACCGCCAGGCACTCAAGCTCCACTTTTGCGCCCGGCACCACCAGTTGTTTGCCAGCGAATGTAGTGCGCGCCGGTAAGCGGTCAGCCGGGAAATAACTGCGATACACCTCGTTCATGCCGGCAAAATCCTTGACGTCAGTCAGAATCACCGTGCATTTGGCGACGTGATACAGCGATGAACCGCTGCTGTGCAAAGCGCTACGCAGGTTCTCCATCACTTGAGTCATCTGCGGGCGAATGCCCCCTTTAGTCAGCTCGCCTTTATCATTGAGCCCCAGCACGCCGGATAAGTAGATCGTGTCTCCAATCCTGACCGAATCAGAGAACGGAAACCCTTCGGCATTGGGCTGATAACGAAGTGACTCTTCAACGACGGGCGGAAGGTACCCTTCGGTAATCACTTGATACACACCATTGAGCTTCAGACGTCCAAGGGCGGCGTTCAGGTCATCGCGCAGTTTACTGTCGGTTTTGCGCACAGCCATGGCCACGCCGGTGCCCAGCATCGGATCTTTCAGCGGTGGACCAGCGAATTCAAATGCCGCACCTCGGGAATGCCGCAGCAGCGCCTCAGTGATTTCGATGGAGTCTTGCAGAGTGGCATCTATCTCGCCGGTCAGCAGGCTGGCGATCAGCTGGTCGTTGAACTGAAAACTGCGCACCGTCACGCCAGACGGCGCCCATCGTTCCCTGGCGAACGCTTCACGGCTGGTGCCGGCCAGCACGCCGATACGTTTACCTTCGAGGGACCGGACATCCGGTTGCAGGTTGGAACCCTTGCGCGCGACCAATTGGCTGCTCAGCGGGTAGAGATTGTCAGTGAAGTCAATTCGCTCACGACGCGCCACCGTGGCGGTCATCGGCATGATCACATCGAAGCGATTGTCCTCAAGTGCCGCGATGTTGGTCGCGTAATCCTGATCGACCCAGACGCAGCGCTTTTGCAACTCCGCGCACAACGCATTGCCCAGTTCGATGTTCAGCCCGACCAGCTCACCTTTATCGTTTCGGCTTTCAAATGGAGGAACAAGGGGCTCAACGCCGAAACGAATCGTCGGTTCAACCGCTGAGGACACGCAGCCGCTGGTCAGGGCTAACACCGACAAGATGGATATGATTTTTGCCAGAGACATTGAGATGACCTTCATCAAAGCATTCACGAGGGCATGAATCTTCGACGAGAGGTCATCGGAATTCCCAGAAGACGGATCGCTTATCCGTGTGGGAATAGTCTCTTTCTGAGAGAGAAACTCAGCGCTTGCCCATCGAACGACGGGTACCCGGCGGGGCCATGCCCGGGGTCTTGGTGTGACCGTTCTTGGCGCCGTTCTTGTACCACGGCTGGTTCGAGTCTTTGGCAGCGGCCAATTCGCCCGGTTTGAACGGGAACTTGAACGCCGGGATCTCGGCTTTGGATTCGCTGGCGTCGGCCAGTTCAGCCGGGACATCGCTCACGGCGTCGTCAACCGGCGGTTGGATCGGGGAAGTCATGAAAGCTCCGCAAAACAAAAAGTCGCGCCCGGTAAGTGAGCCGCGAAGGCGCGCAGTATACCTGCGCGCCACGGGTCAGCACCTGAAGATTTGCAGCGTACGCCGAACGGTTTACAGGTACGTGATGGTGACGATGCCTTTATCGGGCGAGGTCTTCAGCGGCTCAAAGGTCATGGTCATTGGCAGCGCTTCATGGCTGCACGCGTTGCGGTACGTGTCGACGTCGAGCTTCAGACCGGGCTTGAGTTCGATCTGGCGAGACTCGCTGGAGCTCAACGTGCCGGCTCGCCCTACTTCACAGGCGGAATCGACGATCTGCCCGATAAAGCGGATTTCACCGGAGGTGGTTTGAGGGGCAGCGGAGACCGTGAACGGAAGCAGGACAAATACACAGAACATGACGGTTACTAGCTTCATTGCAGGACACTCCCGTAGAGACCCACGCGGTGAACGACTGGGCTATACAACGTGTATCCGCTGGTGGGGGCGGATCTTTAGGAGCGTAGTTGGCGCAGCAAAGAAGGATCCCGATTCGGGAATGACCGGTGGTGAGTTTGCGGGGTGGTTCACAGGTTGAAACTGTCACAGCTGTTCGTCATCGCCAGCAGGCTGCTCCCACAATTGGAATGCGTACTCCCGTGGGAGCCAGCCTGCTGGCGAAGAACGATAACGCGGACTCAGGTCTGCGGATCAACCCTATCCAGCGCCCGGTTAACTGCAAGCTCGGCGAGCATGATGATTTGCTGGATGCCGAGCGCCGTGTTGCGCTGCAAGCCGCTTAACTCATTGGCGAAATTACTGGTCGCCGCACTGGCGGACGCCAACGACTCACAGGCGTGGGCGAGCAGACTTTCGGTGTCGATGTTGGGACAGACCATGAACATGGTGCTGGGTCTTCGTGGTTTCGAGGGTTCGGGACAGAGGTAGAAATCGAGGGCGCGTTTTATGGCCTCGTGGTTTTTGATGCGGTCTTCGGCGCGGATGGCGTCGGCGAGAGGGATGGATGTTTCGTTTGGTGGATCCGGTACTAGTTTGTCCAAAATACAACTCCTGCTGATGCTTGAGCGGAAGCCATCGTTCGCCGGATCTCACGCGGCGAATGGGTGGCAGCTATGTGCAGGGTGAGATCCACCGAAGCAGGCAACCGGCCAGACCGAAGTCTGCCCGCACACAGCCGCCATAACGCAGGCAGCAGATTGAGTTGGCGCCAATTATCGTTGTGTTGGCGTCAGTTGCAAGCTATCCGGGGATCTCACTCCCGATCGCTGAGTTGTCAGCGACAGCCAAAGACTAGAGAGCGCACGTCCGACGGACAACCTGAAAACCTTGTGGGAAGGTTCTGGTGATTTCATACACCTCTAAACACAGCAAAGTAATCGGGTGACTGTGTGGGCCTCATCGCTGGCAAGCCAGCTCCCACAGAAAGCAAAAGCCAGATCAAAAGATCGCAGCCTGCGGCAGCTCCTACAGAGGAGACAGGTACAACCCGCATGCGGCGAATGCCGCCCCACTCAACAATGAGCGTTAGCTCGAGTAAAGCTCTTGATCTTGATCTCAGAGCCCGTCGGCAGGCTGAGCGGAGGGATTGATCCGGGTGTGGGAGCGCAGCGACCGTTCGACGAAGTCGAACACATCGAGAGGAGGTGCAGCGCAGCAAACCGGAGGCGATGCGCCCGGATCAATTCCGGAGCGAAGGAACCCGAGCCACAGCGAGGGCCGAACGTCAGGGCAAAGCCTTTTTGGTTACTTTTTCGGCGTCTGGAAAAAGTGACCCGCCGTAAGGGCGGAACCCTAATCAGCAACACCCGCAGCAACGGATATTCACCCACCCCCAAAACCCCCACCAAACTGACAGCGCCGTCAGTTTCCGGTCACCCTCCTGACCCCCAAACAAGTTTATAAATACCCAACCTGCCCAAACTCCATACCCTTGGCGCCCCAAAGCATGCGAATCCAAAAACACAAAGCCCTGCTAGCCACCCTGCTCATCGCCCTGGCAGCCATGGGCCTATGGTTTGCAATCAAACCGGCCCCGACCAAACTCGCCACCCCAACCGCCATCCCGGTACGAGTCATAACCGTCAGCGAAAAAGACGTCCCCCGCTACACCAGCGGCATCGGCTCAGTCCTTTCATTACACAGCGTGGTCGTACGCCCGCAGATCGACGGCACCCTCACCAAAATCCTCGTCAAAGAAGGCCAACTGGTCAAAACCGGCGACCTGCTCGCCACCATCGACGACCGCTCAATCCGCGCCAGCCTCGACCAGACCCGCGCGCAACTGGGCGAAAGCCAGGCCCAACTGCAAGTCGCCCTGGTCAACCTCAAACGCTACAAACTGCTCAGCGTCGACGACGGCGTCTCCAAACAGACCTACGACCAGCAACAAGCCCTGGTCAACCAGCTCAAAGCCACCGCCCAGGGCAACCAGGCCTCGATCGACGCCGCGCAGGTACAACTTTCCTACACGCAGATTCGCTCCCCGGTCACCGGCCGCGTCGGGATTCGCACAGTCGACGAAGGCAACTTCCTGCGCATGACCGACACCCAGGGACTGTTCACCGTGACCCAGATCGACCCGATCGCCGTGGAATTTGCCCTGCCCCAGCAAATGCTCCCCACCCTGCAAGGCCTGATCAACGATCCGCAGCACGCGCAGGTCAAGGCCTACATCGGTGCCGACACCGATGGCGAAACCGGCAATCTGCTCGGCGAAGGTCATCTGACCCTGATCGACAACCAGATCAACGCCAACACCGGCACCATCCGCGCCAAGGCCGAATTCGACAACGCCAGCCAGAAACTCTGGCCGGGCCTGCTGGTGACGGTAAAAATTCAGACGGCTCTGGAGAAAGATGCGCTGGTCGTCCCGCCCACCGTCGTACAACGCGGCCTCGATCAACACTTCGTCTATCGCGTGAACGGCGACAAGGTCGAAGCCGTACAGGTGCAGATGGTTTATCAGGGCAGCGGTCAGGACATTATCAAAGGCGTGAAGGCCGGTGACGTGCTGGTCACTGACGGCCAGTCGCGGCTCAAATCCGGTTCGACTGTGCAAGTGATGAGTGAGCCGCCGCAGGTGGTGCAAGCAGGGCCTAAACCATGAAGGAACACAAAGGGATTTCGACGTGGTGCATTGATCACCCGGTGGCGACGATTCTGCTGACCATCGCTTTGGTGCTGGTCGGCATTATTGCCTTCCCGCGCTTGCCGATTGCCCCACTGCCGGAAGCGGAATTTCCTACGATTCAGGTGTCCGCGAAATTGCCCGGTGCCAGTCCCGACACCATGGCCTCGTCCGTGGCCACGCCACTGGAGGTGCAATTCAGCGCCATCCCCGGCATGACCCAGATGACCTCAAGCAGTGCCCTGGGCTCAACCCTGCTGACCCTGCAATTCAGCCTCGACAAGAGCATCGACACGGCCGCCCAGGAAGTACAAGCGGCGATCAACACCGCCGCCGGCAAGCTACCCAAGGACATGCCGACGCTGCCGACCTGGAGGAAGGTCAACCCGGCGGACAGCCCGGTGCTGATCCTCAGTGTCAGCTCGACACAGATGCCCGGCACCGAACTCAGTGATCTGGTGGAAACCCTGCTGGCACGTCAGATCAGTCAGATCGACGGCGTAGGCCAAATCAACATTACCGGTCAGCAACGTCCGGCGATCCGGGTGCAGGCCTCAGCGGATAAACTCGCGGCCATTGGCCTGACCCTCGCCGACATCCGTCTGGCGATCCAACAGACCAGCCTCAATCTGGCAAAAGGAGCGCTTTACGGCGAGTCGAGTATTTCCACGCTGTCGACCAACGATCAGTTGTTCCAGCCCGAGGAATACCGCCAACTCATTGTTTCCTACAAGGATGGCGCCCCGGTTCACCTAAGAGATGTCGCCAACGTCATCAACGGTTCGGAAGATGATTATGTGCAAGCGTGGGCGGGTGATCGACCGGGGGTAAACCTGGTCATTTCGCGCCAACCGGGCGCCAACATCGTCGAGACAGTGGATCGAATTCAAGCCGCCCTGCCCGGCCTCGAAGCCATGCTGCCAGCCTCTGTGCAGGTCGACGTTCTGATCGACCGCACCCAGACCATCCGCGCCTCGCTGCATGAGGTCGAGATCACGCTGCTGATCGCGATCCTGCTGGTGGTGGCGGTGATGGCGCTGTTCCTGCGCCAGTTGTCGGCGACGCTGATCGTGTCAGCAGTGCTCGGTGTGTCGCTGATCGCCAGTTTCGCGTTGATGTACATCCTCGGTTTCAGCCTCAACAACCTGACGCTGGTGGCGATCGTGGTGGCCGTGGGGTTTGTGGTCGACGATGCGATTGTGGTGGTGGAGAACATCCACCGGCATCTGGAGGCCGGCGACGAGATGCGCGAGGCCGCGATAAAAGGCGCCGGCGAGATCGGCTTCACTGTGGTCTCGATCAGTTTCTCGCTGGTGGCGGCGTTTATTCCGTTGCTGTTTATGGGTGGCGTGGTCGGGCGGTTGTTCAAGGAATTCGCTCTGACGGCAACCTCGACCATCATGATTTCCGTGGTGGTTTCGCTGACGCTGGCACCCACACTGGCGGCGTTGTTCATGCGCAAACCGGTGCACCACGCCAGCGATAAACCGGGGTTCAGCGAACGCTTGCTCGGCTGGTACGAAAAAGGCCTGCGCCGCGCCCTCGCCCATCAGAAATTGATGATCGGCGTGTTTGGCTTGTCCCTCGCTTTGGCCGTCGCCGGTTACATCTTTATCCCCAAGGGGTTCTTCCCGATACAGGACACCGGTTTTGTCCTCGGCACCACCGAAGCCGCTGCGGATATTTCCTACGGCGACATGGTGAAAAAACACTTGGCCATGGCCGAAATCGTCGCCGCCGATCCGGCCGTGCAGGCGTTTTCCCACTCGGTGGGTGTGTCCGGGAGTAACCAGACCATTGCCAACGGTCGCTTCTGGATCGCCCTGAAAAAACGCGGTGACCGCGACGTCAGCGCCAGCCAGTTCATTGACCGAATTCGCCCACAACTGATGAAAGTCCCTGGCATCGTGCTTTATCTGCGCGCCGGCCAGGACATCAACCTCAGCTCCGGCCCGAGTCGTGCGCAGTATCAATACGTGCTCAAGAGCAACGACGGCGCGACCCTCGCCACCTGGACCCAGCGCCTGACGGAAAAACTGCGCAGCATCCCGGCGTTTCGCGATATTTCCAACGATCTGCAATTGGGCGGCAGCATCACTCACATCAGCATCGACCGCAGCGCCGCTGCGCGTTTTGGCCTGACTGCGAGTGACGTCGATGAGGCGCTGTACGACGCCTTCGGCCAACGGCAAGTCAATGAATTCCAGACTCAGGTCAACCAGTACAACGTGATTCTGGAGCTGGACACCAAGCAGCGCGGCAAGGCCGAAAGCCTCAACTATTTCTACCTGCGCTCGCCGCTGAGCGGGGAAATGGTGCCGCTGTCGGCGCTGGCCAGGTTCGACGCGCCGACCATCGGCCCGTTGTCGATTGCCCATGACGGCATGTTCCCGGCCGCCAACCTGTCGTTCAACCTCGCCCCCGGCGTGGCGTTGGGCGATGCGGTGATTCTCCTCAACCAAGCCCAGGCCGAGATCGGCATGCCGACCGCGATCAGCGGCAATTTCCAGGGTGCGGCGCAGGCATTCCAAAGTTCGCTGGCCAGTCAGCCTTGGCTGATTCTCGCGGCGTTGGTGGCGGTGTACATCATTCTCGGTGTGCTCTACGAGAGCTTCGTGCATCCGCTGACGATCATTTCGACGCTGCCGGCGGCGGGCCTGGGAGCGGTGATCATGTTGTGGATCTGCGGCCAGGACTTTTCGATCATGGCGCTGATTGGCCTGGTGTTGCTGATCGGCATCGTCAAGAAGAACGGCATCCTGATGATCGACTTCGCCCTCGAAGCCCAACGCAACCGTGGGCTGACGCCGCAGGAAGCGATTTTCGAGGCGTGCATCACGCGGTTCCGGCCGATCATCATGACCACCCTCGCCGCCCTGCTCGGCGCGCTGCCGCTGATGCTCGGCTACGGCACCGGCGCCGAACTGCGCCAGCCGTTGGGGATCGCCGTGGTGGGCGGTTTGTTGGTGAGCCAGATGCTGACGCTGTTTACCACGCCGGTCATATACTTGTGGCTTGAGCGGCTATTTCATCGGCCCAAACCCATGCCTTTACCGGCACTGGCGACCACAGACTGAGGCGGGTCATGCGCGTTCTGATTATCGAAGACGAGGAAAAAACCGCGGATTATCTGCACCGCGGTCTGACGGAACAGGGTTACACAGTGGATCTGGCCCGCGACGGCGTCGAGGGCCTGCACCTGGCGCTGGAAAGCGACTACGCGGTGATCGTCCTCGACGTCATGCTGCCGGGCCTCGACGGCTTTGGCGTGTTGCGCGCATTGCGTGCGCGCAAGCAAACCCCGGTGATCATGCTCACCGCCCGCGAACGCGTTGAAGACCGCATCAAGGGCCTGCGCGATGGCGCCGACGATTACCTGGGCAAACCGTTTTCCTTCCTTGAACTGGTCGCGCGCCTGCAAGCGCTGACACGACGCAGCGGCGGCCATGAACCGGTGCAAGTGAGCATCGCCGACCTGTGGATAGATTTGATCAGCCGCAAGGCTACCCGTGCCGGCACGCGGCTGGATTTGACCGCCAAAGAGTTTTCGTTGCTGAGCGTCCTCGCCCGCCGCCAGGGTGAAATCCTGTCGAAAACCGCGATTGCCGAGATGGTCTGGGACATCAATTTCGACAGCGACGCCAACGTGGTCGAAGTCGCGATCAAACGCCTGCGGGCCAAGCTCGACGGGCCGTTCGACGAGAAACTGCTGCACACTATCCGTGGCATGGGTTATGTGCTGGAGAGCCGCGGTGTCCAGTAATTCTATTGCCCTGCGCCTGAGCGGGATGTTCACGCTGGTGGCGTTGGTGGTGTTTCTGTTGATCGGCGGCGCGCTGTATCAGCAGGTCGACAAGGGTTTGGGCCTGTTGCCGGAAGCCGAACTGGACGCGCGTTACAGCGTGCTGGAGTCGGCCCTCAACCGTTTTGGTACGCCCGAGCATTGGGTGAAGATCAACGCCAAGCTCAAGCTGCTGAGCGAAGAAGACAAACGCATTCGTTTCTGGGTGGTGAGCGGCAATCCGGGTTATGAGTTCGGCGAGCCGAATGCCGAGATCCGCGCCTTCGCCAAAGGCCCGACGGGCATGCATGACTTGAAGTTACCCGGCCAGCCTTACCCGTTGAAGGTGCTGCTGACCGAGTTGCCGGCCAAGGATCAGCGCCCGCCCCTGCGCTTTATGATCGGCATCAATACCGAGACCTTTCATGAGACCCAGCACAACCTGCTGATCGCCTTGATCGGCTTGGCCATTGCCGGTGTGCTGATGGCCTCGGCACTGGGCTATTGGGTGGCGCGGATCGGCCTCAAACCGCTGATCAAACTGTCCCATGAGGCGCAACGCCTGGCACCGCCGCTGCGGGCCGGGCGCTTGCGTCTTTCGCCATTGCCACCGGAACTTGAGCAGTTTGTCGACTCGTTCAACTCGACGCTGGAACGGGTTGAACAGGCTTACTCGCGGCTGGAATCGTTCAACGCCGATGTGGCCCATGAGCTGCGCTCGCCGCTAACCAATCTGATTGGCCAGACGCAGGTAGCACTGACGCGCGGACGTTCGGCCGAGCACTACTTCGAAGTGCTGCAATCCAATCTCGAAGAGTTGGAGCGGCTGCGTTCGATCATCAACGATATGCTGTTTCTGGCCAGTGCCGATCAGGGCAACAAGGCCACCAAACTGACTTCGACGTCGTTGGCCGATGAGGTGGCAACGACTCTTGAATACCTGGATTTCATCCTCGAAGACGCGCAGGTTCAGGTGCAGGTCAGCGGCGATGCACAGGTGCAGATCGAGGTCGCGCATTTGCGACGGGCGTTGATCAATCTGCTGAGTAACGCAGTGCAGCACACTGAAGCGGGTCAGGTGATCGAGGTGCGCATCGAGGTCGAGGAACATCAGGTGAGTATCGGCGTGGCCAACCCCGGTTCGCCGATTGCCAGTGAGCATTTGCCACGGTTGTTCGAGCGCTTTTATCGGGTCGATGCTTCGCGCAGCAACAGTGGGAACAACCATGGGCTGGGGCTGGCGATCGTGAAAGCGATTGCGCTGATGCATGGTGGGGATGTGTTTGTGCGCAGTGATCGGGGGATGAATACCTTCGGGATTTATTTACCGGTCTGAAAAGCCCCTCACCCTAACCCTCTCCCAGAGGGAGAGGGGACTGACCGCGTTGTTCTTTCAAGGTACGCCGACCTGAAATATCCAGTCGAACCCGGATTCTGAAAAGCCCCGGATCTGCTCCCTTTCCCCCTCGCCCCCCCTAGGGGAGAGGGCTGGGGTGAGGGGGTTGCTCTTGACTACACCGCGATCTTCGACTTTTACCTTCTGCGCAACAGTCATTTATGAAAATCACGCTGTTTCCCACCGCCCGGCAACCTTATCTTTGCCCGCACCAAACAGCACTTGCCAAGCAAGAAGGTTTTCAGAATGTCCAACAGTATGGGTATTGCCAGCGCTTTCGTTTTGTCCTCATTGATCCTGTCGCCCATGGCGATGGCTGAAGAATCCCAAGCGTTCGTCGCGCAAAACAGCGCACGTGCCCAGGCGTACGATCAGCATCAGGCAGAAATGATGGCCAAGGCCAAAGACGCGACGCAGGCGCCTCAAGCTGCCGCCGCCCAGGCTCAAGCGTCCGAGAAAGACAGCTGAGTCGCGCACTGCACCGTTTCCCTCGACGCGGTTGTTTGGCTCTTCCCGTTCAACCGTCGTCATTCCAGGCCGCTGCCTTTCAGCGGCCTTTTTTCGTTGTGGTCTGAAAGCTGTTTGGTGCGTCTTTTACAACAAGAAACATCTAGCGCCTCAAGACATTGAGGTGCCGTTGACCCAAGGAGCTTTACCGCACGTGCGTTACCCAGTCCGTTACACGCCGCTGTTCATTGCAATTGCCGCAACGATTGCCCCTGCCGTTCACGCCGACGAACCCGCACCAGAAGGCTTCGTCGAAGGCTCGAGCCTCAACCTCAACGCCCGCAACTACTACATGAATCGCAACCGCCTGCAGAAGGCGGACGACAACATCGAGTGGGGCCAGGGCTTTCTCGGCATCTTCCAGTCGGGTTACACCGAAGGTACGGTCGGTTTCGGCATGGATGCCCACGCCATGCTCGGGCTGAAACTGGATGGTGGTGGCGGCACGGACGGCTCCAGCATCCTGCCGATCAGCGATGGCAACGGCAAAGCGCCGGGGTCGTTCTCGACAGCGGGCGGCACCTTGAAAATGCGTGCGTTCGACACTGAACTGAAGGCCGGAGATCTATTCCTTACCAACCCGGTGATTGCCGGCGGTGACAGCCGCATGCTGCCGCAGACGTTTCGTGGCGTCAGCCTGACCAACCACAGCTTCGATGGCTGGTTGATTGAAGGCGGCCAGGCCAGTTTCACCAAGCCTTACAACCAGAGCGGCCACACGCGCATCGGTACTTCGTATGGCACCCTGACCGATGGTGACGATAGCCGTCACCTGAACTGGGCCGGCGTTTCCTGGAGCGGCGTTGAAGGCCTGACCAGCAGCCTGTATGCCTCGGAGCTGAAGGACATCTGGAACCAGTACTACTACGATCTGGATTACACCTGGCAAGTGAATGATCTGGTCAGCCTCAACCCTGGCCTGCACTTTTATCACACCCAAGACACCGGCGATGCGCTGCTCGGCGACATCGACAACAACACCTACAGCCTGCATTTCACCGTCGGCATCGGCAGCCACAGCGTCACTGCCGCGTATCAGCGGGTCAACGGCAATACGCCGTTCGACTACATCAGCCAGGGCGACAGCGTTTACCTCGACAACTCCCAGCAGTACTCGGACTTCAACGGCCCCAACGAGCGTTCGTGGAAGCTCAAGTACGCCTACGACTTTGCCGGTGTCGGCGTGCCGGGGTTGACGTCGGCGGTGTCCTACTCGCGCGGTACGGTTGACCTGACCAAAGTGGACCCGGACAGCCAGGGCTATTCCAACTGGTACAGCGCCGATGGACGCAACGCCAAGCACTGGGAACGCGACATCGACCTCAAGTACGTGGTGCAAAGTGGCCAGGCCAAAGATCTGGCAGTGCGCCTGCAATGGGCCACTAACCGTGGAGGTAACGGGTACGGCGCGATTGATTCAGACACAGATGAATACCGCGTAATCATCGACTACCCGATCAACGTCTTCTAAGATCGGCGCTACAGTAAAAAGGCCAGCCTGAAGGCTGGCCTTTTTGCGTCTGCAACTACGCTTATATAACTTCCCAACCGACAACCCCATCATGATCGCGAGCCGTACCCCACCTGCTTCGGGCAAAACCGGACGCCCCGAACTGCTGCTGATTTGTGGCAGCTTGCTGACCGTGATCGCGATTATCTGCATCGTCACTTTTCTATTGATTCGTGAGCACGCCAACGCTCAGGAGTCGGCCACCCGCAGTGCCAAGACCATCGCTCAGTTGATCGATGCCGACGTGCTGCGCACCGTCGAGTTGTACGACCTGACGCTGCAAGGCCTGATCGCCGCCTCGCAGCGTGATGACTTGCGCGACGTCACGCCGCAGATCCGCCATCTGGCGTTGTTCGACCGTTCGACCACCGCCCGCTACAAAGGCGACATTCTGTTGCTCGACAAGCATGGCGATGTGGTTGCCGATTCTTCGCGCGTCGAACCCAAACCCGGCAACTTCGCCGACCGCGATTACTTCCTTGCCCATGCGTTCAACCGCGACACTGGCATGTTTATCAGCCGCCCGTTCAAGACCCGTTGCGACTGCGATGAAGCCAATCAATGGCGCATCAGCTTCAGCCGACGCATTTCCTCTGAAACCGGGGAATTCGTCGGCGTGGCCGTGGCTTCGTTGAAGCTCGATTACTTCGACCAGTTGTTCAACAGCCTCGACATTGGCCACAACAGCACGCTGAACATCATCGACAACGACGGTGTATTGCTGGCGCAGAAGCCGTACCTGCAAAGCGACTCCATCGGCAAAAGCTTCGGCAATCGGCCCAATGTGGTGCGGATCCTGCGCGACCCAACCGGCAATGGCAGTTTCAACAGCGTTTCGAGCATCGATTTCCAACAGCGGCTCTATACCTATTCGCGAGTCGGCAATTTGCCGTTGACGGTGATCGTCGCACTGTCCGGCGATGAAGTGTTCGGCACTTGGCGGCGCACGGCGTTACTGATCAGCGGCGCCACCGGCATACTGTGCCTCGGTCTGCTGTGGCTGACGTGGCTGCTGGCCCGGGAACTGCGCTTGCGCCAAAGGGCCGAGCGCGAGCTGGCGCAACTGGCGGCCACCGATGCGCTGACCGGGGTAGCCAACCGGCGGATGCTCGATCAGGCGCTGCGCCACGAGTGGTTCCGCGCCCAACGTTCGGGCAAGCCGCTGTCGGTGATGATGATCGATGCCGACCACTTCAAGGCTTTCAATGACCTCCATGGGCATCAGGCTGGCGATCAGGCGTTGCGCGAGCTGGCCAAGGTGATCACGGCGAGTGTGCGACGACCGGCGGATCTGGTGGCGCGCTATGGCGGCGAAGAGTTTTCGGTGATTCTGGCCGAGACCGACAGCGCGGGCGCGCAGCAGATTGCCGAGCATATTCGTCAGGCGGTGGAGCAATTGCCGTGGCGCAACGGAGCGCAGGTGCCGATGACGGTGAGTATCGGTATTTGTGTCTGGACAGCGGCCAGTGAGATGACGCTGGAGCAGTTGTTGTTTGCGGCGGACAAGGCGTTGTATCAGGCCAAGGAAGGTGGCCGCAATCGGGTGGTGGTTGCTTCCTGAAAGTTCTGCGGCGAAGGCGCCAAGTCAGCAATACAAAAACAACAGGCATAAAAAAAGGCCATCCGAGGATGGCCTTCAAAAAACTAGAGAGGTTTTTTACTTACACGGCCGCAACAGGGCGCATGTAAGAGATTGGTGCGGTGCTGGCGTCTTCGAACGTCACCACTTCCCAAGCGTCTGTCTGCTCAATCAACTTGCGCAGCAGCTGGTTGTTCAGTGCATGACCGGACTTGAAGCCTTTGAACTCACCAATCAGGCTATTGCCCAGCAGGTACAGATCGCCAATGGCATCGAGGATCTTGTGCTTCACGAATTCGTCTTCATAGCGAAGGCCGTCTTCGTTCAGTACGCCATCGGCATCGACCACGATTGCGTTTTCAACGCTGCCGCCGAGTGCGAGGTTGTGCTTGCGCAGGTACTCGATGTCACTCATGAAACCGAAAGTACGGGCGCGGCTGACTTCTTTTACGAACGAAGTGCTGGAAAAATCCACGCTTGCACTTTGGGTGCGGTCCCGGAATACCGGGTGATCGAAATCGATCTCGAAGCTCACCTTGAACCCTTCGAAAGGGACGAAAGTGGCGCGCTTGTCGCCGTCTTCCACTGTCACTTCACGCAGGATGCGGATGAATTTCTTGGCGGCGTCCTGTTCTTCCAGGCCAGCCGATTGAATCAGGAATACGAAGGGTCCAGCGCTGCCATCCATGATCGGGACTTCGGACGCGGAGAGCTCGACGTAGGCGTTATCGATGCCCAGGCCAGCCATGGCCGAGAGCAAGTGCTCTACCGTGTCCACTTTGACGTCGCCGTTGATCAGCGTCGTCGACATAGTGGTTTCACCGACGTTTTCCGCGCGGGCAGGAATCTGCACCACAGGGTCGAGGTCAGCGCGACAAAACACAATGCCAGTGTCGACAGGCGCAGGCTTGAGGGTCAGATAGACCTTCTCACCGGAGTGCAGGCCTACACCTGTGGCACGGATAATATTTTTCAGTGTGCGTTGTTTAATCATGGCTTGGGCCGCTTCAGCGCAAATTGCGAACTGGTATCAACAAAGGCTGGCGATAATAGCAGACCGAGCCTTTGCTGAACACCAATCACCTTCATAGCCCTGATACATTCCATCAATCGGCCTGACGACGCAGGAATGCCGGGATGTCCAGGTAGTCCAGATCATCTTGCGGATTCATCTTCGCGGCAGCCGCAGCACCGGCCTGAGCCTGGTTGCGCATGACGGTCGGACGGTCCAGATCACGGTAGTTCACCGCCGGCGCTTCCTGACGGGACGGAGCCGGTTGTTGCACCTGAGAGGCAGCCATCGAAGTGTGAACGGTGTTGTCGATAACCTTCACAGGCTTCTCGATTTTCGCGCCCAGACCGGTGGCAACCACAGTCACGTGCAGTTCGTCGCGCATGTCCGGATCGATAACGGTACCGACCTTGACCATGGCGTGCTCGGAAGCGAAGGCTTCGATGATGCTACCCACGTCGGAGTACTCACCCAGGGACAGGTCAGGACCGGCGGTGATGTTCACCAGGATGCCGCGTGCGCCTTGCAGGTTCACGTCTTCCAGCAGCGGGTTACGAATGGCAGCTTCGGTGGCTTCACGTGCACGGTTCGGACCGCTGGCGCAGCCAGTGCCCATCATCGCCATGCCCATTTCGCTCATCACGGTACGTACGTCGGCGAAGTCGACGTTGATCATGCCCGGACGCTTGATGATGTCGGAGATACCGCGAACGGCACCGGCCAGTACATCGTCAGCCTTGGCGAAAGCCGACAAGAGGCTGGCGTCTTTACCGAGGATGGTCAGCAGCTTCTCGTTAGGAATGGTGATCAACGAGTCGACGCTTTCGGACAGCATGCGGATGCCTTCGTCGGCGATCTGCATACGCTTGCGGCCTTCGAACGGGAACGGACGGGTCACGACCGCAACGGTCAGGATGCCCATTTCCTTGGCCACTTCGGCGATGATCGGTGCAGCACCGGTACCGGTACCGCCGCCCATGCCAGTGGTGATGAACACCATGTTGGTGCCCTGCAGGACTTCGGCAATGCGCTCACGGTCTTCGAGAGCGGCCTGACGACCTACTTCAGGGTTGGCGCCAGCGCCGAGACCTTTGGTCACGCCGGTGCCCAGTTGCAGGATGGTACGCGCGCCGATGTTTTTCAGCGCTTGAGCATCAGTGTTGGCGCAGATGAATTCGACGCCTTCGATGTTGCTCTTGACCATGTGATTGACAGCGTTGCCGCCGCCACCGCCAACACCGATAACTTTGATTACCGGGCTTGCGGGGATGTTGTCTACGAGTTCGAACATTTTCCCTCTCCTTACATTCTCTAGTTTTTTCGCCTACTGCGTTTTGTTGCGGTGTTGCGGTAAAGCTTTAGAAGTTGCCTTGAACCCACTTCTTCAATCGGTCCAGCAGCGGCGCCTGTGGCTCGTCGCTGCTGTAGCTGTCGCGGCTGCCGATGCCGGAGAACGAAACTCCGTCGGACTGCTTTTGCAGGCCGTACATCAACAAGCCAACGCCAGTGGAATAAATCGGGTTGCGCACCACGTCATCCAGGCCTTTCACGCCATGCGGAACACCGAGGCGTACCGGCATATGGAAGATTTCTTCGGCGAGTTCTGTGGCGCCTTCCATCTTCGACGTACCGCCGGTCAGGACGATGCCGGCCGGGATCAGGTCTTCGTAACCGCTGCGACGCAGTTCAGCCTGGATCAGGGTGAACAGTTCGTCGTAACGCGGCTCGACCACTTCGGCCAGGGCCTGACGCGACAGTTCGCGCGGTGGACGATCGCCAACGCTCGGCACCTTGATGGTTTCGCCGGCACCGGCCAGTTTGGCCAGGGCGCAGGCGTAACGGATCTTGATCTCTTCGGCGTACTGGGTCGGAGTGCGCAACGCCATGGCGATGTCGTTGGTCACTTGATCACCGGCAATCGGGATCACCGCGGTGTGGCGGATCGCGCCTTCGGTGAAGATCGCGATGTCGGTGGTGCCGCCGCCGATGTCGACCAGGCACACGCCCAGTTCTTTCTCGTCGTCGGTCAGGACCGAGTAGGCCGAAGCCAGTTGCTCAAGAATGATGTCGTCGATTTCCAGGCCACAGCGACGCACGCATTTTTCAATGTTCTGTGCGGCGTTGACGGCGCAGGTGACCACGTGAACCTTGGCTTCCAGACGTACGCCGGACATGCCCAGAGGTTCGCGAACGCCTTCCTGGTTATCGATCACGTAATCCTGCGGCAGGGTGTGCAGCACGCGCTGGTCAGCCGGGATCGCCACTGCCTGGGCAGCGTCGAGAACACGCTCAAGGTCAGCCGAGCTGACTTCGCGATCACGAATCGCGACGATGCCGTGGGAGTTCAGGCTGCGGATGTGATTGCCCGCCACGCCGACGAACGCCGAGTGAATGCGGCAGCCCGCCATCAGTTGGGCTTCTTCGATCGCGCGCTGGATCGATTGCACGGTGGACTCGATATTCACCACCACGCCTTTTTTCAGGCCGCGGGACGGATGTGTACCGATACCGACGATTTCCAGCGTGCCGTCGTCCGAGACCTCGCCTACCAGCGCCACCACCTTGGAGGTGCCGATATCCAGACCGACGATCATTTTGCCGCTTTGCACGTTTGCCATGGGTCCTGCCTCTTCTTAATTCTTTGCGACAGCGGGTTGGGCTGTCGTCGGCGCTACTGGTTCCCGCCAGCCAACAGCGAGGCCGTTGGCGTAGCGCAGATCGATGCGCGCAATGTTCGTAATCTGTTCTTTGAGCGTCTTGTCGTAGATGGCGATGAAACGGCGCATCTTTTCCACCAGGTTGCCGCGTCCCAGCAGCAACTCGATGCCGGGGCCGGAACTGCCGGCACCGGTGGTCAGGAACCAGCTCCCGCGTTCACGCAATTCCAGGCGTGCAATCGAGAAGCCCAGCGGGCGCAACATCTGGCTCAGCACTTGGTACTGCTGCATCACTTGCTGCTGGGCCCGTTGGGGGCCGAACAGCTGTGGCAGGTGTTCGTAGTTCGCCAGTTCCCTGGGCGTAAACGCCTGGCCCTGGTTGTTCAGCAAAGACTCGTCACCCCAACGCGCCACCGGCAGTTGCTCTTCGAGGCGAATCACCACTTGATCGGGCCAGACCCGACGCACTTCGGCGTGGGCGATCCAGGGCATTTGCTCAAGTTCCTTGCGCATGCTCGCCAGATCGATGGTGAAGAAGCTCGCCGCCACAAAAGGGGCAATTCGCTGCTGCACCGCTTGCTGGCTGATGTAGCTCAGGTCGCCCTGCACGGCGATCTTGGTGATCGGCCGGTCGGCGTACGGCAGCAAACGCTGCGCGCCTTCGTAAGTACCGAACCCGAGCGCGACCAGCAGCACCGGCCAGAACAGGCTTTTCAGAAAACCGAAATTGGCTTTCGGCAGGCGCGCGGACATCGGCTCTTTGGCCACCATTCGGCTGGCACCCCGCGGCACCGGCTTGCGGCCGGGTGCGGGTGGCTGATGTCTGAGCTGAGCGCCTTGCATCGTCTTAACCTCTAGCGTCTTCAACACTGGCGGCCAGAATGGCCAGAACCAGTTGCTGGAAATCCAGACCGGCGGCACGGGCCGCCATCGGCACTAGACTGTGATCGGTCATGCCCGGTGCGGTGTTCACTTCCAGGAACCAGAACTGCCCGTCGGCGTCCTGCATCACGTCCGCCCTGCCCCAACCGGCGATACCCAGCGCCTCACAGGCCTTGGCCGTGAGATCCATGAGTTCCTGTTCCTTGGCGGCATCCAGCCCGCACGGAATGCGGTACTGGGTATCGTTGGCGATGTACTTGGCGTCGTAGTCGTAGAACGTGTGCGGTGTACCCAGGGCGATTGGAGGCAACACCTGGTCACGCAGGGTGGCGATGGTGAACTCCGGACCTTGAATCCATTGCTCAACCAAGACTTGCGAATCGTAGGTACTGGCCGCTTTCCATGCGTCGATCAACTCGGACGCAGAACTCACTTTGGCCATCCCGATACTTGAACCTTCATGCGCCGGTTTGACGATCAAAGGGAAGCCCAGTTCCGTCGCTGCCGAAATACAATCGGCTTCGCTGCACAGCACGGCGTGACGCGGCGTCGGAATCCCGAGGCTGTGCCAGACCTGCTTGGTGCGCAGTTTGTCCATTGCCAGTGCCGAAGCGAGGATGCCGCTGCCGGTGTACGGGATGCCCGCGCATTCGAGCAGGCCCTGCATGGAGCCGTCTTCGCCGCCGCGACCGTGGAGAATGATGAAGGCGCGGTCGATTTTCTCGCTGAGCAGACGCTGCAGAAAGTCTGCGCCGACGTCGATGCCGAACGCGTCCACGCCAGCGCTTTGCAGCGCCTCGAGCACGGCGTTACCGGATTTCAACGAAACCTCACGCTCGGCACTCAGGCCACCGAAAAGCACGGCGACACGGCCGAAGTCTTTCGGCGCGATAGTGGAGGACAGATTGGCGTAGGCAGCAGTCATTTCAACTTCCCCTCGACCGACGCCGCCACGGCGCCAGCGAACAACTCACTTTTCAACAGTTTCGGTGCGAGACCGCCGATATCACCGGCGCCCTGGCACAGCAGAATGTCGCCGGCACGCAGCAGCGGCTTGACCAGCGGCGCCAGATCGACGCCACGCTCGATGTAGATCGGATCTAGCTGACCGCGCTGACGGATGCTGTTGCACAGCTTGCGGCTGTCGGCGCCCGGGATCGGTTCTTCGCCGGCCGGGTAGACTTCCATCAGCAGCAGCACGTTGGCGTCGGCAAGTACATTGACGAAGTCGTCGTACAGGTCGCGAGTGCGGCTGTAACGGTGCGGCTGGTAAACCATCACCAGACGGCGCTCCGGCCAGCCACCGCGCACGGCTTTGATCACGGCAGCGACTTCGGTCGGGTGGTGACCGTAGTCGTCGACCAGCATCACGTGGCCGCCGTCCACCGGCAGTTCGCCGTAGACCTGGAAGCGTCGACCGACACCCTGGAACCCGGACAGGCCCTGAACGATGGCCTCATCACTGACGCCTTCGTCGGTGGCGATGCAGATGGTCGCCAGAGAGTTGAGCACGTTGTGGTTGCCGGGCATGTTCACCGACACTTCCAGCGGCTCGCGGTCAGGACGCAGTACAGTGAAGAACGTCTGCATGCCTTGCTGGCGCACATTGATTGCGCGCACGTCAGCGTCTTCGCTGAAGCCGTAAGTCACTGTCGGACGTTTGACCAGCGGCAGGATTTCGCGCACCACTGGATCGTCCAGGCACATCACGGCCAAACCGTAGAACGGCAGGTTGTGCAGGAACTCGACGAAGGTTTTCTTCAGTTTGTTGAAGTCACCGTCGTAGGTCGCCATGTGGTCGGCGTCGATGTTGGTGACCACGGCCACCAGAGGTTGCAGATGCAGGAAGCTCGCGTCGCTTTCGTCGGCTTCGGCGATCAGGTAACGGCTGGTGCCGAGCTGGGCATTGGTGCCCGCGGCATTCAGACGACCACCGATGACGAACGTCGGATCGAGGCCACCGGCAGCGAACACCGAAGCGATCAGACTGGTAGTAGTGGTTTTGCCGTGGGTACCGGCGACGGCGATGCCGTGGCGATAACGCATCAGCTCAGCCAGCATTTCGGCACGCGGCACCACCGGGATGCGGCGCTCCAGCGCGGTCGCGACTTCCGGGTTGGACGTGTTGACGGCGCTCGACACCACCAACACATCGGCAGCAGCGGCGTTCTCGGCGCGGTGGCCGATATAGATTTTCGCGCCGAACGATTCCAGACGCTCGGTCACCGGCGATGCTTTCAGGTCGGAACCGGACACTTCATAGCCCAGGTTCAACAACACTTCGGCAATGCCGCACATGCCCACGCCGCCGATGCCGACGAAGTGGATGCGACGGATGCGGCGCATTTCCGGTTGCGGCATGGCTTTCTGATTCTCAACCATGGGCCACCTCCAGACAGGTATCGACCACGCTACGGGTGGCATCGGGTTTCGCCAGACGGCGGGCCGCTTGGGCCATTTCTTCGAGTCGTTGCGGTTGCATCAAGACCTCTGTCAGGCGCGCGGCAAGGTCCGCGGCACCAGTCGTTCTTTGCGGCATCAGGAAGGCAGCGCCTTCACGGGCCAAATAATCGGCGTTGCGGGTCTGGTGATCGTCGATCGCGTGGGGCAAAGGCACCAGCATCGAGGGCAGACCGGCGGCAGCCAGCTCACTGATGGTCAACGCGCCTGCGCGGCACACCACCAGGTCAGCCCAGCCATAGGCCTGGGCCATGTCTTTGATGAACGGCTGCACCTGCGCGTCCACGCCGGCGGCGCGGTAGCGCTCTGCAGTCACTTCATCGTGGTTTTTGCCGGCCTGATGAAACACCTCTGGACGCAAATCGGCAGCGACTTGGGCCAGGGCTTCAGGCAGCAACTTGTTCAACGGTTCTGCGCCCAGGCTTCCGCCAAGGATCAGCAAACGCGCTTTGCGACCGGCCAGAGCAGGTCGCGATGTGTCGAGGAACAGCTCGCTGCGCACCGGGTTTCCGGTGGTACGGCGGCTGTCCGACAGAGTAAAGGTGTCGGGGAATGCTTCACACACCCGGGCGGCGAACGGCACCAGCAACCGATTGGCGGTGCCGGCAACAGCGTTCTGCTCGTGAACAATCACCGGCACGCCAGCCAGTTTCGCGGCGAGGCCACCGGGGCCAGTCACATAACCACCGAAGCCAACCACACACACCGGACGCAGCCGACGAATGATTGCGCGCGCCTGCCACACCGATTTAAGCAGCATGAACGGCGCCTTGAGCAGCGACAGCTTGCCCTTGCCGCGCAAGCCGCTGGCGTTGATGCGATGCAGTTCCAGCCCAGCGGCCGGGACCAGTTCGTTCTCGATCCCGCGTGGCGTGCCGAGCCAGTGCACGGTGTAGCCGCGCGCCTGAAACTCGCGGGCACAGGCCAGCGCCGGGAACACGTGGCCGCCGGTTCCGCCGGCCATAATCAATACGTTAGCGCCCATGATTCGGCTCCTCGGCGAAGTCGCTCTCATGGAATTCCATCTCTTCACTGCCCAGGTGGGTTCGACTCTCCCACTCGATCCTCAGCAACAAGCCGAGACAGGCACAGCAAATCACCAACGAACTGCCGCCGTAACTGAGGAACGGCAAGGTCAGACCTTTGGTTGGCAGCAGGCCGACGTTCACACCGATGTTGATCAGGAACTGACCGATCCACAGGAACGACAAGCCGTAAGCCACATAAGCGGCAAAAAACTGTTTGGCTTTCTCGGCCCACAAGCCGATGTACATGCCGCGAATACACACGAACACGAACAGCGCCACGGTGCACAGCGAACCCACCGCGCCCAGCTCTTCGGCCAGCACCGAGAACACGAAGTCGGTGTGCGCTTCCGGCAGGTAGAACTGCTTCTGCACGCTGTTGCCCAGACCCACGCCCAGCCACTCACCGCGACCGAACGCGATCAAGGCTTGCGACAACTGGTAACCGGCACCGAACTGGTCGGCCCACGGGTCGGCGAAGTTGGTAAGACGCGCCATCCGGTACGGCTGCATTTGAATCAGCAAGACCACGGCCCCGACCGCCAGCACCACCATCAGCGAGAAGCGGAACAAGCCGACCCCGCCGAGGAACAGCATCGCCGCCGCAGCGCCCATCATGACGACGGTGGCACCGAAGTCCGGCTCCATCAGCAACAGGCCGGCCATCGGCAGCAGCACGATGAATGGCTTGAAGAAGCCCATCCAGCTTTCGCGCACTTCTTTCTGGCGCCGCACCAGGTAACCGGCGAGGTAGATCACCACGAACACTTTGGCGATTTCCGATGGCTGCACGTTGAAGAAGCTGAAACCGATCCAGCGCATCGAACCGTTCACCTCTCGGCCAATGCCCGGGATGATCACCATCACCAGCAAGCCAAAGGCACCCAGCAGCATCAACCAGCCGAGGCGCTGCCAGGTGGCGATCGGAATCATCATGGTGACGATGCACGCGCCCAGCCCCAGCACCACATAAATAAGGTGACGGATCATGTAATACAGCGGACTGCCCGACTGCGCCGCCGCGACTTCGGTCGATGCCGAGGCGATCATGATCAGGCCCAGCCCCAACAACGCCAGGCAACCGGCAAGCATCGGGAAGTCGAGGTCGATCCCGCGTCCGGTGATGATCGGCGACGGATACGGCTTGATGATGTTGAGCAGGCTCATGCCAGTTCCTCCACGGCGCGGACGAACTGGTGACCACGGTCTTCGTAATTCTTGAACATGTCGAAACTGGCGCAGGCCGGCGACAGCAGCACCACGTCGCCCGCTTGCGCGGCGGCGCGACATTGCTCAACGGCTTCAACCAGCGAGGTGGCGCGAATCAGTGGCACGGCATCGCCGATGGCGTCACCGATCTTGTCCGAGTCGCGGCCCATCAGGATCACGGCGCGGCAGTTGGCCGCCACCGGATCACGCAGATCATTGAACTCGGCGCCCTTGCCGTCACCGCCGGCGATCAGAATGACCTTGCCGTCGATGTCCGCACCCAGGCCTTCGATGGCCGCCAGTGCGGCGCCAACGTTGGTGGCTTTGGAGTCGTTGTAATAAGCGACGCCGTCCAGATCACGCACCCACTGGCAGCGATGTTCGAGGCCGGCGAACGTGCGCAGGGCCGAAAGCATGGCGTCGAATGGCAGACCGACCGCATGGCCGAGCGCCAGCGCCGCCAAGGCGTTGGACTGGTTGTGGGCGCCACGAATTTTCAATTCGCGCACCGGCATCAGGTTCTGGAATTCGAAGGCCAGATACTTCTCGCCGTCTTCTTCACGGATACCGAATGCCTTGAAATCAGGTTTGCTCAGGCCGAAGGTCCAGCACGGCTGGCCCTCACCCATCAGCGGACGGGTCAGCGCGTCCTGACGGTTGACCACGAACTGCTTCGCGCCACGGAAGATCCGGTGCTTGGCCAGGTGATAGGCCGGCAGACCGCTGTAGCGATCCATGTGGTCTTCGCTGATGTTCAGAACGGTAGCCACTTCGGCGTTGAGCTGGTCGGTGGTTTCCAGCTGGAAACTCGACAGCTCCATCACGTACAGCTCGACATCGTCACTGAGCAGATCCAGCGCCGGCGTACCGAGGTTGCCGCCCACCGCCACGCGCTTGCCGGCCGCAGCCGCCATCTCGCCAACCAGCGTGGTGACGGTGCTTTTCGCGTTGGAACCGCTGATGGCCACGATCGGCGCCTGCGCGTTACGCGCGAACAGCTCGATGTCACCGGACAGTTTCACGCCACGGGCCGCGGCGGCTTGCAGGGCCGGGGTCGCCAGCGCCAGACCGGGGCTCACGTAGAGCTCGTCGGCACGGCACAGGAATTCGACGTCCAGCTCGCCACAACGCACTTCCACGTGCGGATAGTCACGCTTGAGCGTGGCCAGTTCCGGTGGATTTTCCCGCGTGTCAGCCACAGCAAACGACGTGCCCCGGTTCGCCAGGAAGCGAACCAGGGACATGCCGCTCTTGCCGAGGCCGACAACGATGCGGAAGTGGTCAGAAGCGATCAGAGACACTCGTTCTACCTCAGCTTCAGGGTGGCAAGGCCAACCAACACGAGAATCACGGTGATGATCCAGAAACGGACGATCACACGCGGCTCGGGCCAGCCCTTGAGTTCAAAGTGGTGGTGAATCGGTGCCATGCGGAACACGCGGCGACCGGTCAACTTAAAGGACGCAACCTGGATGACGACCGACAAGGTTTCCATCACGAACACGCCGCCCATGATGAACAGGACGATTTCCTGACGGACGATCACCGCGATGGTGCCCAGTGCAGCACCCAGCGCCAGTGCGCCGACGTCGCCCATGAATACTTGGGCCGGATAGGTGTTGAACCAGAGGAACCCCAGACCGGCACCGATCAATGCGCCGCAGAACACGATCAGTTCGCCCGCACCCGGCACATAAGGAATCAACAGGTATTCGGCGAATTTCACGTTACCCGACAGGTAGCAGAAAATGCCCAGGCCACCGCCGACCATCACGGTTGGCATGATCGCCAAACCGTCGAGGCCGTCGGTCAGGTTGACCGCGTTGCTCGAACCGACGATCACAA
Source organism: Pseudomonas sp. LBUM1652 (assembly GCF_059716105.1). Classification (NCBI taxonomy): domain Bacteria; kingdom Pseudomonadati; phylum Pseudomonadota; class Gammaproteobacteria; order Pseudomonadales; family Pseudomonadaceae; genus Pseudomonas; species Pseudomonas sp. LBUM1652. The sequence continues at coordinate 5,221,742 of NZ_CP166804.1, forward strand.
AGTAGGTCAGCACGATGAAGCCCAGGCCCAGCGGAATGCTGTAGTCCTTGAGCATCGGCAGGATCAACGTGGTTTCTACCGGCGTGCTGGCGGTCATATAAAGGAAGATCGCCGCGCCGAGGCCAAACACCGACTGCCAGAAATACTTCCAGCGGCTCGGTAGGCCACGGGAGTTCTTCTCGATGACTTTGCGGTAATCGTCAACCCAACCGATGGCGCCGAACAACAAGGTCACCAGCAGTACGGTCCAGACATAACGGTTGCTCAGGTCAGCCCAGAGCAAGGTGCTGACGCCGATAGAAGACAGAATCAGTGCGCCGCCCATGGTCGGAGTACCCGACTTGGACAGGTGCGATTGCGGGCCGTCGTTACGAACGGATTGACCGATCTGACGGTTCTGCAAAGTGCGGATCATCCACGGGCCATAGCACAGCGACAAAACCAGCGCGGTCAGCACACCGAGAATCCCGCGCAGGGTCAGGTACTGAAAGACCGCGAAGCCTTTGTAGAACTGTTGCAGATACTCCGCTAGCAGCAGCAGCATTAATGTTTCTCCAGACTGGACCCGCACAGAGCCGCAACGATGTTTTCCATCGCTGCACTGCGCGAACCCTTGATCAAAATGGTGGTGTTTGTGTCCTGCTCGGCGTCGAGGGCCTGGATCAGTTCGGCTTGCGTGCCGAAGTGATGCGCCTGTTCACCGAAAGCGTTTACGGCGTGAACCATGTTCGGCCCAACGGCATAAAGCGCGGAAACCTTGCCCCGGGCGTATTCGCCCACGTCGCGGTGCCCCTGCTCCGCCCAATCGCCCAACTCGCCGATATCTCCGAGCACCAGGACGGTGCGGCCGGAAAAGCCGGCGAGTATATCAACGGCCGCGCACATTGAGGTGGGGTTTGCGTTGTAAGTGTCATCGATCACGCGCATGCCGTTTTTCGCCAGTTGCGCGACGGTGCGGCCCTTGACCGGTTGCACCGCGCCAAGCCCGGTGGCGATGCCGAACAGCGACACGCCCAACGCATGTGCGGCAGCAGCAGCGGCCATCGAGTTGGCGACGTTATGGGTGCCGAGCAGATTCAGTTGAACGCGCTCCGAACCTTCAGGCGTGTGCAGATTGAACGCCGGGCAACCCCGGGCATCGGTGCTCAGGTCGCTGGCGTAGAAGTCAGCTTGCGAATTGCTCAGGGCGAAGGTCAGCACTTTGCGAGCACCCGCGCGGGTCTTCCAGATACCGAAGGCCTTGTCGTCGAGATTCAGCACGGCGATGCCATCAGCCGCCAGACCTTCGATGATTTCACCTTTGGCTTCGACGATTTTTTCCGGGCCGCCGAACTCACCGACGTGAGCGGTGCCGGCATTGTTGAGGATCGCCACATGCGGCTTGGTCAGCCCGACCGTGTAGGCGATTTCACCCAGACGCGAAGCGCCCAGTTCGATCACGGCCGAGGTGTGTTCCGCGGCCAGTTCGATCAGGGTCAGCGGTACGCCGAGGTCATTGTTCAGATTGCCACGGGTCGCCAGCACCGGGCCGCGCGTGCGCAGGATGCTTGCGAGCATTTCCTTGACCGTGGTCTTGCCACTGGAACCGGTCACGGCAGCCACTGGCTGAGTGAAGGCGGCGCGGTTCAAGGCACCCAATTGGCCCAAGGCCTGACGGGTATCCTTGACCAACAGCTGCGGCAACGTGCTGTCGGCGACTTCACGCTCGACCAGCGCTGCTACGGCGCCTTTGGTGGCGACGTCGTTCAGATAATCGTGACCATCGAAACGCGGGCCGGTCAGGGCAATAAACAGTTGGCCAGGCTTGATCGCGCGGCTGTCGATGCTCACACCGTCGAAACTGGCATCGGCGCTGATCAAGCGTGCGTCGAGCGCGTTGGTCAATTCACTGAGTTTCAGGGCTTTAAGCATGGGCCACCTCCCAAGCGGTCAAGGCGTGATCGGCCTCGACCAGATCAGAGAAGGCATGGCGCTCGCCGTTGATTTCCTGATAGTCCTCGTGACCTTTGCCAGCCAGCACAATCACGTCATCGGCCGAAGCAGCGGCAATCAATTGCGCGATGGCCTGACCACGGCCAGCCACGAACGTGACTTTATCCACAGCGGTAAAACCGGCACGGATGTCATCGAAAATCACTGCCGGGTCTTCGGTGCGCGGATTGTCATCGGTGACCAGCACTTGATCGGCCAGACGCTCGACCACTTCGGCCATCAACGGACGCTTGCCACGATCACGATCACCGCCACAGCCGAACAGGCACAGCAACTGACCTTTGACGTGCGGACGCAATGCCGTGAGAACTTTTTCCAGCGCATCCGGGGTGTGGGCGTAATCAACCACCACCAGCGGCTGAGTACCGCCGCCAAGACGCTGCATGCGTCCGGCCGGGCCTTCGAGCTTCGGCAACACTTTGAGAATTTCGTCGAGTGCGTAATCCAGGCCGAGCAAAGCACCGACCGCAGCCAGTACGTTGCTCAGGTTGAAACGACCGAGCAAGGTGCTGCGCAGATGATGTTCGCCCTGCGGCGTCACCAGCGTGGCGCGTACGCCGTGGTCGTCGAACTGCGCTTCGCGACAGAACAGATAAGCGCTGCTGTCGAGCAGGCTATAGGTGATCAAGCGCGACTCACGTTTTTCAGCAGCCAGTTGCCGGCCGAAATCGTCGTCGAGGTTGACCACGCGGCACTTCAGATCATTCCAGGCGAACAGCCGGGCCTTGGCCTCGGCGTAAGCCTCCATGGTGCCGTGATAATCGAGGTGATCGCGGGACAGGTTGGTCATCACTGCCACGTCGAACGCCAGCGCAGTCACCCGGCCTTGATCCAGACCATGGGACGAGACTTCCATGGCCACGGCTTTCGCGCCGGCCTTTTTCAGGTCGCCCAAAGTCGCTTGCACGGCAATCGGGTTCGGCGTGGTGTGCAGACCGCTTTCCAATGCGCCATAGAAGCCGGAACCGAGGGTGCCGACAATGCCGCAATGCTGACCAAGCAGATCCAATGCCTGCGCGACCAGTTGGGTCACGCTGGTTTTACCGTTGGTGCCGGTGACGCCGATCAAGTTCAGATGATGGCTTGGTTCGCCGTAAAAACGCCCGGCGATATCTGACAACTGCGCCGCGAGCCCCTTGACCGGAATCAACGGAACGTCAGTGATAGGCAGGACGGTAGCGCCCTCCACTTCATAGGCCACAGCGGCAGCGCCGCGCGCCAGTGCATCGGCAATGTGCGCACGGCCATCGAATTTGCCGCCCGGCACCGCGAGGAACAAATCACCCGCGCGCACGTTACGGCTGTCCAGCGCCAATTCACGGATCAACAGATCGTGGCCGGCGTGGGGGAATATTTTGTTCAGACTTAATGACATCAGCCGCGCCCTCCATTGGCTTTCAGCGGAATAACCGGGGTGGCGTTGGCCTGTTGCGTGGTCGGCAGATTGTCCGGAGTCACGTTCATCAGACGCAGGGTGCCGGACATCACACGGCTGAAAACCGGCGCCGATACCAGACCACCGAAGTAACCGGCCTTGGACGGTTCATCGATCACCACAACAATGGCGTAACGCGGATCGCTCATCGGGCCGAAACCGGCGAACAGCGAACGGTAAGAGTTTTCGGCGTAGCCCTTGGTGCCGACCGAGGTCTTGCGCGCAGTACCCGACTTGCCGGCCACGTGATACGCCGGCACCTGCGCACGGAAAACGCCGCGTGGGGCCTCAATCACTTGGGTCAACATGCCCTGCATGGTTTTCGCGACAGCTTCAGGAAGCACCTGAGTGGTCTGCGGCGGCTTGTCGGTTTTGATCAGGGTGAGCGGCGCGAGGCGACCGTTGTTGGCCAACGCAGAGAAGGCGTGAACCAGCTGAATCGCGGTCACGGAAATACCGTAGCCGTAAGACAGCGTCGCGGTTTCAGCCTTGCGCCAATCGCGGTAGTTCGGCAGGTTGCCGACGCGCTCGCCCGGGAAGCCGAGGCCGGTGTCCTGGCCCAGACCGACTTTCTGCGCGAGACGGTAAATGGTTTCACCGCCAATATCGAACGCGACCTTACTCATGCCGACGTTACTGGAATTGATCAGGATGCCGGTCATGTCCAGCACCGGGCCTTCGCTCTTGGAAACGTCCTTGATCGTGTACTTGCCGATCTGCAGAGTGCCCGGATACACCTCGACGGTGTCGGTCGGTTTCCAGCGGCCGGACTCGATGGCAGCACTCATCGAGATGGCTTTCATGGTCGAACCCGGTTCGAACACGTCGATCATCGCGCGGTTACGCATCATTGCCGGCTGCAGGTTGCGGCGGTTGTTCGGGTTGTAGGTCGGCTGGTTGACCATGGCCAGAATTTCGCCGGTCTTCACGTCCATGATCACCAGGCTGCCGGCCTTGGCGCCGTTCTCGATGATCGCGTTACGCAGTTCGCGGTTGGCCAGATATTGCAGACGCAGGTCAATGGACAACGCCAAGGGCTTGCCGGCCTTGGCGTTTTTGGTGACCTGGACATCCTTGATCAGCCGTCCGCGCCGATCCTTGATGACCTGCCGCTTGCCGGGTACACCGGCGAGCCATTCGTCATAAGCCAGTTCGACACCTTCGCGACCGTGATCATCGATGTCGGTAAAGCCGACCATGTGCGCCGTGACTTCACCGGCCGGATAGAACCGGCGGAATTCTTCGATGCCGTAGACGCCCGGCACTTTAAGGTCGAGCACAGACTGGCCCTGCTCGGGGGTCAACCCGCGCACCAGATAAATGAATTCTTTGTTGGCTTGCGCTTCGAGGCGCTCGGTCAGGGCTTTCGGGTCCTGACCCAACGCGGCGGCCAGTGCCGGCCACTTCTCTTTGGCGGTCTGCATTTCCTTGGCGTTGGCCCACAGCGTGGTCACCGGGGTACTCACGGCCAACGGCTCGCCGTTACGGTCGGTGATCAGACCACGGTGAGCAGGAATCGGGATGTGACGAAGACTGCGCGCGTCGCCCTGGCCTTTGAGGAAGTCACGGTCAACCACTTGCAGGTCGATGATGCGCCAGCAGATCGCCGCAACCATCACGCCGAGCAACGCCACCATCAGACGGAAGCGCCAAGGGAAGAGTGCGCCTTCGAGTTTCATCATGGCGCCACCATCTTCACGTCAGCCGCGCCCGGGATGTGCATCTTCAATTGTTCGGTGGCCAGCACTTCGATCCGGCTGTGCGCGGTCCAGGTGCTTTGCTCAAGAATCAGCCGGCCCCACTCGGCCTGCGCCTTGTCGCGCACGCTGAGTTCGTTGTAAAGGTTGTTGAGCAACTGGCGGTTCCAATGCGCGCTGTAAGACACGCCGATGGCCGACACGAGCACGCCGACAAACAGCAGCAGCATGAAAAAGCTGCCGCCGGGCAGTGGCTTGGCGAAAAGCTTGCTCACCGCAACTTCTCCGCGACGCGCATGACGGCGCTACGGGAACGTGGGTTGGCTTTGAGTTCGGCGTCGGAGGCCGTCTGCGCTTTGCCATGGACTTTGATTTTCGGTTCGAACGCTACGTGGCGAACCGGCAGGTTGCGCGGCAGGTTGTCGGCTTCGCCTTTCACCAGCTTGCGCATGAACAGTTTGACGATGCGGTCTTCCAGCGAGTGGAAGCTGATCACGACCAGACGGCCGCCGACTTCCAGGGCGTCCAGTGCGGCTTCAAGGCCGGCTTCCAGATCGCCCAGCTCGTTGTTGACGTGAATACGCAAACCCTGGAACGCACGGGTAGCCGGGTTCTTGCCCTTCTCCCAAGCCGGGTTGGCAACCTTGAGTACTTCAGCCAGATCGGCGGTGCGCTCGAAAGGCTTGATATCGCGACGCTCGGCGACGGCGCGAGCCATGCGACCGGAGAAACGCTCTTCGCCGTATTCCTTGAACACACGGGCGATTTCCTCAGCCGGCGCGGTGTTAACGAACTCGGCAGCGCTGATGCCACGGGACGGATCCATGCGCATGTCGAGCGGGCCGTCGTTGAGGAAACTGAAGCCGCGTTCAGCGTCGTCGAGCTGCGGCGAAGACACGCCCAGGTCGAGCAGGATGCCGCTGACCTTGCCGGCCAGACCACGTTCGGCGACGACCGAACCGAGCTCGGCAAAGCTGCGCTGCACAACGACAAAGCGGCCGTCTTCGGCCGCTAGCGTTTGCCCGGTGGCAATCGCTTGTGGATCCTTGTCGAATCCGATGAGTCGCCCGTCAGTCCCGAGCTGGCTGAGGATCAACCGACTGTGCCCGCCGCGCCCGAACGTGCCGTCCAGATAGCAGCCATCAGGACGTACGGCGAGAGCCTCGACGGCTTCGTCAAGCAGTACGGTGATGTGGTTAAAGCCGCTATCAATAGTCACAGGATCAAATCACGCAGTTCATCAGGCATCGCGCCCGGTTGTTGAATGGCAGCAAGGTCAGCGGCAGATACCGCGTTCCATGCATCCTCGTCCCACAATTGGAACTTGTTCAGTTGGCCCACCAGCATCGCTTTCTTATCAAGCTTGGCGTATTCGCGCAGACGCGGTGGAACCAGAAAACGACCGCTGCCATCGAGTTCGAGGTCGACGGCATTACCAATCAATAAACGTTGCAGGCGACGGTTCTCTTCGCGAAGCGAAGGGAGTGCGCGCAACTTGGTTTCAATAATTTCCCACTCGTCGAGCGGATAGACACACAGACACGGATCAACGGCATCAATGGTGACGATCAATTGGCCGGAACTGCGCGAATCGAGCTCGTCACGGTACCGGCTCGGCATAGCGAGACGGCCCTTTGCATCGAGACTGATAGCGTTAGCTCCGCGAAACACGTCTGCGTTTCTCCAATTTTTATCGTTTTGAGCTCAAAAAACCCACTTCATGCCACTTTCCGCCACTTGCGCACACTATAGGAATGCGCCCACCACACCGTCAAGGCGCGGATTAAAGGAAAACCCTTACAGAACGGAGATTTAGGAGCATAAAAGGAGGCACAACGAGAATCTGGCGGAGACTTTTGACCCATAACTTGATGCAGCACTGAAAGCTGCGCTCGAAAGTTAAAGTAATTTGTTAAGAGTAAGATTTTTTCGGTATTACGAAGGCGCTTCTGCTGTTGATTGAAGCAGGGTGGGAAATGGCTATTACTGCATTTGCCGCTGCCGAACTTTCAGCGTGGGCCTGCTGATAATACACAGCCCCGATAACACTGATTCAAGCAGGGAAAGAAAAAGGTGGAGAGTCGATCTGTAAGCCGGGTTCTGTCTTGAACAGTCATTCGTCTACGATGGCCATCACTGGACATCTTTAGCAACCTACCCGGTCCCAGCGCGGGCCACGCCTTGGGACCCTATTTGGTCTTGCTCCAAGTGGGGTTTACCTAGCCACGAACTGTTGCCAGACGTGCGGTGCGCTCTTACCGCACCTTTTCACCCTTACCGTCGCCGAAGCGCTTAGGCGGTTATTTTCTGTGGCACTTTCCGTAGGCTCACGCCTCCCAGGCATTACCTGGCACTTCGCCCTATGGAGCCCGGACTTTCCTCCCCCCCCTAATTTTCATAGAGGGCAGCGACTGTCCGATCGACTCTCCGCCGCGAAGGTTAACGGCAGAGCGGCCGAAGAACAAGCGCTAAAAGCCCCAAGACCGCTATGGGCGACGGCTTACACGTCTTTCTGTTTGTCCAGCGCGACCTGATACAGCACGTTTTTGCGCTCACCGGTGATCTGCGCTGCCAACGCAGCGGCACGCTTGAGCGGCATCTCTTCGAGCAACAGATTGAGGACGCGCATCGCCTCGCTGCTAACGGCGTCTTCAGACTCCGGCGCTGTCCAGCCTGCGACCAACACCACGCACTCGCCGCGCTGCTGATTGCTGTCGGACTCGACGAACGCGCGCAATTCAGCCAGGGGCAATCCTTTGAGGGTTTCGAAGGTTTTGGTTATCTCACGAGCCAGCAATGCCTGGCGCTCACCACCGAACACCGCCTCCATATCCTGCAGACATTCAAGAATGCGATGCGGGGCCTCGTAGAAAATCAGCGTGCGCGGCTCTTCCTTAACCGCTTCCAGGCGCGCCTTGCGCCCAACCGACTTGGCCGGCAGAAAACCTTCGAAGATGAATCGGTCGGATGGCAGGCCTGCCGCCGACAATGCCGCGATCAAGGCGCAAGCGCCGGGCACCGGCACCACATTGATCCCCGCGGCACGGGCCTGACGCACAAGGTGATAGCCCGGATCGGAAATCAGCGGCGTACCGGCATCGGAAATCAGCGCAACGTTGTCGCCCGCCAGCAAACGAGTAATAAAGCGGCTACCTTCATCTCGTTCGTTATGTTCGTGGCAAGCGGCCAACGGCGTGGAGATACCGAAGTGCTGCATCAGTCGCTGCGAGTGACGCGTGTCCTCGGCAGCAATCAATGCCACTTCGCGGAGAATTTTCAGTGCCCGGGCGCTGATGTCGTCCAGGTTGCCGATGGGCGTCGCCACCACATAAAGCGAGCCAGCAGCGGAATTCAAAGGACCTGGAGCAGTCAAAGCGCACACCTCATGATCGGTAAAAGCCGGCATTGTAACGCGTCACGAGGCTTGCGATGCGCTCTGCCCGCACACGGTTTTGCGCGCAGATGTGCGGCTCCGCAACATTTACTCCAGCTAAATTGACTGTTTCACGCCACTAACATCGCGCCCCGGCCAGTGCTTGGGTACAATTCCACGCTAATTTGATCGAGTATCAGGAACACTTACATGATCGCTTGCCTGCGGCTGTTCACTGCCCTCTGCCTCGCTGCCCTTTTGGCGGCCTGCGCCAGCTCCCCTTCCTCCAGCCTTGGCGAACTTCCACGGACTCCGGATGCCAGCATCGAGCAACTGCTCGAACAGGCTACCCAGGCTAAAACCCCGGAAAAAGCCGCCCTGCTGCGCCTGAGCGCAGCGGATCTGGCTTATCGTCAGGGCAATGCCGGACAGTCCGCGCAAATCCTGCAACAAGTGCCCGTTGAACAGCTAAAGCCGGGGCAGCAGATTTTTGCTAACACGTTGGCCGCCGAACTGGCCATGACCCGCAATCAGCCGAAAGCCGCGCTGACCGCACTGAGCCACCCGAGCCTGCAAAAGCTGGGTGAGATGCCGGAAGAGCAGCAGGTGCGCACCGGCACCGTTCATGCCCGCGCCCTCGAAGCCGATGGCCAGACGCTGGCCGCCGCCCGCGAGCGCATCTTCATTGCGCCGATGCTGCAAGGCGAAGCCGCGAGCAAGAACCACGAAGCGATCTGGACACTGATTGCCTCGCTGCCGACCGACCAATTGCAACCAAACAGCACCGATGACCTCGGTGGCTGGATGGCTCTGGCGCAGGCGGTTAAAACCGCTGGCACCCTGGAGCAGCAGCAGGCCGCTATCGACACCTGGCGCGCACAGAATCCAAAGCACCCAGCAGCGATCAACCTGCCACTGCCGCTGACCAAGCTCAAGGAACTGGCCAGCCAGCCCCTGAGCAAAATCGCCCTGCTGCTGCCGCAAGACGGCCAGCTGGCTTCAGTCGGCAAAGCATTGCGTGAAGGTTTCATGGCCGCGCACTACCAGGCTCAACAGGCCGGGCAGAAACCACCAGCCATCGAGTTCTACGACAGCTCGAAACTGACCTCGATGGACGAGTTCTACCGCAAGGCTCAGGCAGACGGCGTGCAATTGGTCGTTGGCCCGCTGGAAAAACCACTGGTCAAACAACTGAGCACCCGCCCGCAACTACCAATCACCACCCTGGCGCTGAACTACAGCGAAGGCGATCAAGGCCCGGCGCAACTGTTCCAGTTTGGTCTGGCCGCTGAAGACGAAGCCCGCGAAGTCTCCCGTCGCGCCCGCGCCGACGGCCTGCACCGCGCCGCAATCATGGTGCCCAAAGGCGAATGGGGTGACCGCGTGCTGCGTGCGTTCAGCCAGGACTGGCAAGCCAATGGCGGCAGCATCGTTGCCACAGAGCGTGTTGATCAGCCGGTGCAACTCGCCCAGCAGATCGCCGACATGTTCCAGTTGCGCCAGAGCGAAGCCCGCGCCAAGAGCCTGCAGAATGCGGCTGGCACCAACGTCGCCGCACAGCCTTCGCGTCGTCAGGACATTGAGTTCATCTTCCTTGCTGCCACTCCACAGCAAGCGCAGCAGATCAAGCCGACCCTGAACTTCCAGTACGCTGGTGATGTTCCGGTTTACGCGACCTCCCACGTGTACAGCGCCAGCGGCGATGTGAACCAGTACAACGACATGAACGGCATTCGCTTCTGCGAAACCCCATGGCTACTGGAAGCCAACGATCCGCTGCGCCAGCAAGTCACCGCACAGTGGCCACAAGCCGCCGGCAGCCTCGGCCGCCTGTATGCCATGGGCGTCGACGCCTATCGTCTGGCGCCGCGTTTGGGCCAACTCAAAGCCCTGCCGGACAGCCGCATCGAAGGGCAGTCGGGCAGCCTCGGCATGACTCAGACTCAGCGTGTTGTGCGTCAGTTGCCTTGGGCGCAGTTTGTCAGCGGTCAAATTCAACGCCTGCCGGACACCGCGCGCTAATGCCCGACAGGTCACGCTCGCAAAGCGGTAAAGATGCCGAGCGCCATGCGCTCGAGCATCTGCAGAAACAGGGGCTGCGACTGTTGGCGCAGAACTGGTTATGCAAACGCGGCGAGCTTGATCTGGTCATGCTTGATGGCGATACAGTAGTATTCGTTGAAGTTCGCTACAGAAAAAACACTCAATGGGGTGGCGCGCTCGCTAGCATCGATGGGCGCAAGCAGCAGAAACTGATTTTCGCTGCGCAGTATTTTCTTCAGCGCGAGACGCGCTGGGCCAATTCCCCCTGCCGCTTCGACGTGGTGGCCATCGACAGCCATCCGAGTCAGTTGAACTGGTTGCAGAATGCTTTCGACAGTTGATCTGCATCCAACCCGGACTTTTTCATCCGACACATTTTGCTCTTTGCTTTGCGGGCTGCACATTCACGTGCCGGACAGCCGCGCTACTTAAGGTCACACAGATGGACATGCAATCCCGAATTCGCCAGCTTTTCCAGGCCAGTATCGACACCAAGCAACAGGCGATGGACGTACTTGCACCGCACATCGAGCAAGCCAGCCAGATCATGGTCAACGCCCTGCTCAACGAAGGCAAAATGCTTTCGTGCGGCAACGGCGGCTCCGCCGGCGATGCGCAGCACTTTTCCTCGGAGTTACTCAACCGCTTCGAGCGCGAGCGCCCGAGCCTGCCAGCCATCGCCCTGACCACCGACACATCGACGATCACCTCGATCGCCAACGACTACAGCTACAACGAAGTGTTCTCCAAGCAGATCCGTGCGCTCGGTCAGCCAGGCGATGTTTTGCTGGCTATTTCGACCAGCGGTAACTCGGCGAACATTATTCAAGCGATCCAGGCCGCACATGATCGCGAAATGATTGTCGTAGCTTTGACCGGACGCGATGGCGGCGGCATGGCGTCGCTGCTGTTGCCCGAGGACGTCGAGATTCGCGTACCGGCCAACGTCACTGCACGTATTCAAGAAGTCCACTTGCTGGCGATCCATTGCCTCTGCGATCTGATCGACAGCCAACTGTTCGGGAGTGAAGAATGACCCCTAATCGCCTTGGCCTTCTGGCCTTGACCCTGTGCCTCGGCATCAGCGGCTGCACCTCGGTGGTGAACGCCAGCCGTGAAGCGCCGATCGAAGACGACCGCGGCACCCGTACCTTCGGCAGCAAGATCGACGATTCGCTGATCGAAACCAAAGTAGGCGTGAACATCGCCAAGGCCGATCCGGCGCTGGACAACGACTCGCACATCGTCGCCACCAGCTTCAACGGCGTAGTGCTGCTGGCGGGTCAAACGCCGCGCGAAGACCTCAAGGCCAAGGCCGAACAGGCCGCCGCCAATGTGCAGCGCGTGAAGAAGGTGCACAACGAACTGCAAGTGCTGCAGCCCTCCTCCTTGCTGGCTCGCCAGAACGACGCGTGGCTGACCACCAAGATCAAGACACAGATGCTCACCGACGCCAGTATTCCGGGCTCGCGCATCAAGGTTGTGACCGAGAACGGCATCGTTTACCTGCTGGGCCTGCTGACCAAACAGGAAGCCACCCAGGCAACCAATCTGGTCCAGGGTGTTTCCGGCGTGCAGAAGATCGTGAAACTGTTCGAATACATCGACTGATAGCTGAAACGCGCACACAAAAAAGGCGATCCATCCGGATCGCCTTTTTTATTACTTCACCACTTTCAAACTTGGCCGGCCGCTAGGGCGCGGTGGCTCGCTGTCCGGTGGCGGCAAGTCGTCATCCGGCTCGATGTCGTCTTCGTCATCCATCGGCGACTCGATATCGAACACCATGCCCTGCCCGTTCTCCCGGGCGTAGATGCCCAGGATTGCGCTGATCGGCACGTACAGACTGTGCGGGACACCACCGAAGCGACCTTCGAAGGTCACTACGTCGTTGTCCATGTGCAGATGCCGCACAGCGCTGGGCGAGATGTTCAGGACAATCTGCCCGTCACTGGCGAAACCCTGCGGCACCTGCACCGCTGGGTACTCGGAGTTGACCAGCATGTGCGGGGTGCAATCGTTATCCACAATCCACTCGTAGAGCGCGCGGACCAGATAAGGTCGACTGGAGTTCATAGCGGCTCCTTAAGCCTTAGCGCATATCGCGTTCGACACCAGACAGACTCGCCTGGAAAGCCTCACGCGCAAACTGGCGCTCCATATAATCAAGCAGCGGCTTGGCTGGCCGCGGCAGTTCAATACCCAGAATCGGCAAACGCCAGAGTATTGGCAATAGGCAGCAATCCACCAGACTTTGTTCCTCACTGAGGAAAAACGGCTTGTCGGCAAACAGCGGCGACACGCCCGTCAGGCTTTCTCGCAATTCCTTACGCGCCACGACACGCGCGGCCTCCTTGGACTTGGGATCAAGTATCAGATCCACCAGACCACACCAGTCACGCTGAATACGGTGAATCAGCAGACGACTGTTGGCACGCGCCACCGGATAAACCGGCATCAATGGCGGGTGCGGGTAACGCTCATCCAGATATTCCATCACCACGGTCGACTCCCACAACGCCAGGTCACGATCGACCAGCGTGGGCAGGCTTCCGTAAGGGTTCACCTCAATCAGTTTAGGCGGCTGGCGACCAGCTTCCACATAAATGATCTCGGCGCTGACACCCTTCTCTGCAAGTACGATACGCACCCGGTGGGAATAGTGGTCGGCGGGGTCGGAGTAACAGGCCAACCGATTGGTCACGCCCATGGCGATCCTCCTCGCTTGTTGAAATTATCGGAACCGGAAAAACGCGCGCGCCCAGAGGGCGCCTCCGGCAAAGCCTGGCTGACCAGGCGTTGCGCTATCGGAGACGCCCTTGGACGCGCGCGATTAACAGCAATGCTTTGAAGCGTATCAGTGCACGTCTTTCCAGTATTCACGCTTGAGCAGATAGGCGAACACAAAGAAGAACGCCAAGTACAGCAAAACGTAAGTACCGATGCGCTGATGTTGCAGCTTAACCGGGTTAGCCGAGTAAGCCAGGAAGGTTACCAGATTCTTGACCTTCTCATCGAACTGCTCTTCGTTCAGAGCACCGGACTTCGGCACGATGGTCAACTGATCGCACGCTTCATGGGTCAAAGGCGTACCGGTCAGCGGATCATATTGCTTCTTGCCGTCCTCGACGATCTGCACCTGTTTGCAACCCACGACCTGACGACCCTGCAGGCCGACCAGCACGTTAGGCATGCCAACGTTCGGGAAGACCTTGTTGTTCACGCCCCAAGGACGTGCAGGATCTTCGTAGAACGACTTCAGGTAACCGTAGAGCCAGTCAGTGCCACGCACGCGAGCCACCAGAGTCAGATCCGGTGGCGCAGCACCGAACCAGGTCTTGGCGTCCGCCGGCTGCATGCCGATGTTCATGTGATCGCCGATCTTGGCCCCAGTGAACACCAGTTTTTCCAGCATCAGTTCGTGAGGCACGCCGAGGTCATCAGCCACGCGCTCGTAACGCTGGAACTTGGCACTGTGGCACCCCATGCAATAGTTGGCAAAGGTACGTGCGCCATCCTGCAGGGCAGCCTTGTCGGAAACGTCGATGTCGACTTTTTCCAGTTCCGGACCGCCAGATTCAGCGGCGAAAGACAGGACAGGCAAAGCAGCAAAAAGCAGAGCAAAAAATAACTTTTTCATCAGCCAGTCACCCTTTCCGGAACCGGTTTGGTCTTCTCGAGCCTGGTGTAGAACGGCATCAGAATGAAGTAGGCGAAGTACAAGAAGGTGCAGACCTGCGACAGCAAGGTTCGCCCCGGTGTCGGAGACAGAACGCCCAGAATGCCCAGAATCACGAACGAAATGCAGAACACCAACAGCCAGATTTTGCTCATCCAGCCTTTATAGCGCATCGACTTGACGGGACTGCGATCGAGCCATGGCAGGACAAATAGCACGGCGATGGCCGCGCCCATGGCGATAACACCCATGAGCTTGTCCGGAATTGCCCGCAGGATCGCGTAGAACGGTGTGAAGTACCAGACCGGCGCAATGTGCTCTGGCGTCTTGAACGGGTTAGCCGGTTCAAAGTTTGGCTTTTCGAGGAAGTAGCCGCCCATTTCCGGGAAGAAGAACACGATAAAGCAGAAGATGAACAGGAACACCACTACGCCGACAATATCCTTCACGGTGTAGTAAGGGTGGAAGGCAATGCCATCCAGCGGGATGCCGTTTTCGTCTTTGTGCTTCTTGATGTCGACGCCGTCAGGGTTGTTCGAACCCACTTCGTGCAGCGCCAGAATGTGCAACACCACCAGACCGAGAATCACGATTGGCAGGGCCACCACGTGCAAGGCGAAGAAGCGGTTGAGGGTGATCCCGGAGATCAGATAGTCACCACGGATCCACTGGGTCAGGTCGTTACCGATGACCGGAATCGCACCGAACAGCGAGATGATCACCTGCGCACCCCAGTAGGACATCTGCCCCCAAGGCAGCAGATAACCCATGAAGGCCTCGGCCATCAGCGCCAGGTAGATCAGCATGCCGAACACCCAGACCAGTTCACGCGGTTTCTGATACGAACCGTAGAGCAGGCCACGGAACATGTGCAGATAGACCACGATGAAAAACGCCGAGGCACCAGTGGAGTGAAGCAGGCGCAGGATCGAGCCGTACTCGACGTCACGCATGATGTATTCGACGGAAGCAAACGCTTCTTCTGCCGACGGCGTGTAACTCATCGTCAGCCAGACACCGGTGACGATCTGGTTGACCAGAACGAGCAGCGCCAGCGAGCCGAAGAAATAGAAGAAGTTGAAGTTTTTTGGAGCGTAATACTTGCTGAGATGGTCTTCCCACATTTTGGTGGCAGGGAAGCGCGCATCAACCCAATCCATGAACTTGCTCATCACGCTTTCTCCGTATCGACGCCAATGACAATCAGGTCATCGGTCTCATAGGAATGCGGGGGAACTGGCAGGTTCAAAGGCGCAGGTTGCGACTTGTAGACGCGGCCAGCCAGATCGTAGTGAGAACCGTGGCAAGGGCAGAAATAACCGCCTACCCAGTCTTTACCCAGATCCGCAGGTGCCACTTCGGGACGGAAGGTCGGTGAGCAACCCAAGTGTGTGCAGATCCCGATCAGCAGCAGAATTTCCGGCTTGATCGATCGCACTTCAGGGTCGACATAGGTGGGTTGCGTGGAGTTTTTGGAGGTTGGATCAGAGAGCTGGCCCTCGATCTTCTTGAGATTCCCCAGGATTTCCTCAGTACGGCGGACAATGAACACCGGCTGGCCGCGCCACTCAGCAATCATCTGCTGTCCTGGCTCGATTTTGCTGACATTCACTTTCACCGGTGCACCTGCGGCTTTCGCCTTGGCACTGGGAAACCATGACCCCACGAACGGGACCGCAGCCCCCACCGCTCCTGCAGCACCCACCACGGATGTGGCTGCTACCAAGAAGCGACGCCGGCCTGCATTCACGCCGTCATTGCTCATTCAGTCCTCTCCCATCAGCTTTGTGGCCTGTTAAATCAGGCATCTACTAAATAAATCAATGTAACTTATAAAAATTTTGCCGAGATGGTAATGAAAAGCCCCAATTCTGACAAGGGAATTACCCGGAGCTCTCACCCTCAAGCCTTGCAGTATAGGGGGTCTACGGAAGTGGCAAGTTGTCGCAGCGCAATTCTTTTGATAAATCGCAGGCATAAAAAAACGCCCGGTTCCGTGAGGAATCGGGCGTTCTTTTTGAACGTGGAAGCGGAATTAACGCTTCGAGTACTGCGGACGCTTACGCGCTTTACGCAGACCAACTTTCTTACGTTCAACTTCACGGGCGTCGCGAGTAACGAAGCCAGCTTTGCGCAGAGCGCCACGCAGGGTTTCGTCGTAGTCCATCAGAGCGCGAGTGATGCCGTGGCGGATTGCGCCAGCTTGACCACTTACACCACCGCCGATCACGGTGACGTAGATGTCGAACTTCTCGACAGTCTCAGTCAGCTCCAGCGGCTGACGAACTACCATGCGGGCAGTTTCGCGGCCGAAGAAGTTTTCCAGCGAACGGTTGTTGATGGAGATATTACCAGTACCCGGACGCAGGAAAACGCGTGCGGTTGCGGTCTTGCGACGGCCAGTGCCGTAATTTTGAGTCGCCGACATAATGTACTATTCCGTTAAAACTTCAGTTCTTGGGGCTGCTGAGCAGTATGTGGGTGTGCAGCGCCCGCATAGACTTTCAGCTTACGGTACATGTCGCGACCCAGTGGGTTTTTAGGCAGCATGCCTTTAACCGCGGTCTCGATCACGCGCTCAGGGGCTTTAGCGATCAGCTTTTCAAAGTTGATCGACTTGATACCGCCCGGGAAACCGGAGTGGGAGTAGTACATTTTGTCAGTGGTTTTAGCGCCGGTAACACGGATCTGCTCGGCGTTGATTACGACGATGTAGTCGCCGGTGTCAACGTGAGGAGTGTACTCAGGCTTGTGCTTGCCACGCAGACGGCTCGCGATTTCGGTGGCCAGACGACCCAGGGTCTGACCAGCAGCGTCGACGACAAACCAGTCGCGCTTTACTGTTTCCGGTTTAGCAGTAAAAGTTTTCATTCTTTATAGCCTCAGGGGCCGCCCTGTAAATTAGACGGCGGATCTTACTGAATAGTGCGTACTTTGACAAGTCAAAGGCAGCCGGATACAGACGCTTTCGGGGGCTCGGGTCGGCGCGTCCGTTCAACGGCAAGATTCTTCGGCGGCGGCGCATCACTTCCACTGCAGAAAGAGGTCGGCAATTATGCAGATTGCGAAAAATAATTCAACCTGCTTTTATGATTGTTTTGCCCAAGGAGCACCCGATGGACTATCGCCAGCTAGGCCGTACCGACCTGAACGTGAGTGCAATCTGCCTCGGCACCATGACCTGGGGCGAGCAAAACACTGAAGCTGAAGCCTTCGCACAGATTGAACGGGCCAAAGAGGCCGGGATCAATTTCATCGACACCGCCGAGATGTACCCGGTGCCGCCGAAAGCCGAAACCTACGCCACCACCGAGCGCTACATCGGCAATTACTTCAAAAGTCGGGGTGATCGTGCCGACTGGATCCTGGCCAGCAAGATCGCCGGCCCGGGAAACACCATCGACTACATCCGCGACAAAAATCTGCGCCACAACCGCCAGCACATAACTGAAGCGGTGGATGCCAGCCTCAAACGCCTGCAAACCGATTACATCGATCTTTACCAGTTGCACTGGCCTGAGCGCAGCACCAATTTTTTCGGACAACTGGGCTACAAGCACAAGATCGAAGCCAACCTGACCCCGCTCGAAGACACCCTTGAAGCGCTCGACGAGCAGGTGAAGGCCGGCAAGATCCGCCACGTCGGTCTGTCCAACGAAACGCCGTGGGGCACCATGCGTTTCCTCGCTCTGGCCGAAGCCCGTGGCTGGCCGCGCGCTGTGTCGATCCAGAACCCTTACAACCTGCTCAACCGCAGCTTCGAAGTCGGCCTGGCCGAAATCGCCATCCGCGAACAGTGCGGCCTGCTCGCCTATTCGCCGTTGGCGTTCGGCTTCCTGTCGGGCAAGTACGAAGGTGGCGCCCGCCCGCCAAAAGGTCGCCTGAGCCTCTACAGCCGCTTCAGCCGCTACTTCAATCCACAATCGGAAGCTGCCTGCAGCCGTTACGTCGCATTGGCCCGTGAACACGGTCTGGATCCGGCGCAAATGGCTCTGGCGTTCGTGACCCAGCAACCGTTCGTCACCAGCAACATCATTGGTGCAACCACTCTTGAGCAACTGGACAGCAACATTGCCAGTTTCGATCTGAAACTTTCCGATGAAGTGCTGGCAGGGATCGATGCGATTCACAAGGATCATCCAAATCCTGCGCCATAAGTAAAAAAGAGTGATCATTCCCACCCAGCGTGTGGGAATGCATTCCTGACGCTCCGTGTCGCGCTCAAAGCGGAACGCGGAGCGTCCCCGGCGGCATTCCCACGCAGAGCTTGGGAACGCTCATCAAAGCGACCGCGCAATGATTTCCTTCATGATTTCGTTGGTCCCGGCATAAATTCGCTGCACCCGCGCATCCGCCCACGCCCGGGCCACCGGATATTCCCACATGAAACCGTAGCCACCATGCAACTGCACGCACTCGTCGAGCACCTTGCACTGCAGGTCCGTGCCCCAATACTTGGCCATCGCCGCCGTCGGCACGTCGAGCTTGCCTTGCAGATGCAACTCCAGGCATCGGTCGACGAACACCCGACCGATCTGAATCTCGGTGGCCATCTCCGCCAGTTTGAAGCGGGTGTTCTGGAAGTCGGCAATCGCCTTGCCGAACGCCTTGCGATCGCGGGTGTAATCGAGTGTCCATTGCAGCGCAGCTTCCGCCGAGGCCAGTCCACCAATCGCCACGGTCAGACGCTCCTGCGGCAGTTCCTGCATCAAATAGGCAAACCCCGCCCCGGCCTGACCCAACAGGTTTTCTTTCGGCACGCGTACGTCCTGAAAGAACAATTCCGACGTGTCCTGGGCCTTCATTCCGACCTTCTCCAGGCGTTTGCCCTTGTCGAAACCCGGCGTGTTTGCTTCCACCAGAAACAGACTGGTGCCCTTCGCTCCAGCCTTCGGATCAGTCTTGGCGACGACGATCACCAAATCAGCCAGAAAGCCGTTGGTGATGAAGGTTTTCGAGCCGTTGATCACGTACTCATCGCCGTCCAGCACAGCAGTAGTCTTGACGCCTTGCAGGTCGGAACCGGCGCCCGGCTCGGTCATGGCAATCGCCGTGACCATCTCGCCCGAGACCAGTTTCGGCAGGTATTTGTGCTTCAGCGCTTCGCTGCCGTAATGCAGGATGTAAGGCGCCACGATGTCCGAATGCAGCGAGAAACCGATACCGGTCAGGCCTAGTCGACCGACCTCCTCGATCACTACGGTGCTGTAAAGAAAGTCCGCCCCCAACCCGCCGTATTCTTCCGGCAGATGCGAGCACAGCATCCCTGCCTCCCCTGCCTTGTTCCACAGTTTGCGGTCGATATAGCCTTGTTTCTCCCATTGCGCATGAAACGGCACCGCCTCTTTTTCGAGGAAGGTTCGTACGCTGTCGCGGAACAGTTCGTGCTCGGGGCTGAACAAAGTTCTAGGGATCATGCGGCACCTTTCTTTCTTGTTGGAGGGATATGACCTTCAGAGACTATGCCTCCCCTCCGATACAGGACACTGGACACATCCGACAAAAAATAAGACGATCCAGCCGTCTGGTGACCACTTTCCCTTATAAAAACAAAACAAAAGTTGAATTATGTCTAAGCAAGTCTCCACGCCCTTGCGGCGCGTCAGCATCCTGGCGATCGACCGGGTTTTCGCATCCACTCTCATGCAGGCCAAGGATTTTTTCCATCTGGCCAGCCTGCGTTACGGTAAACAACTGGGCCACGGCCTGACTCCGGCGTTCGAAACACGCCTGGTTAGCCCCGACGGCAAACCGGTGAACAGTTTCAGCGACGTGGTCATGCCGGTCGACGGCGGCCTGGAAAATGCCGACGTCATCATCCTTCCGGCGTTCTGGGACGATTTCGATACGCTCTGCAGCCGTTACCCACAGGTCCTGCCGTGGCTGCGCGAGCAACATGCTCGCGGCGCGGTATTGTGCGGCGAAGCCACCGGAGTGTTCTGGCTGGCCGAGGCCGGCCTGCTCAACGGCAAGGAAGCGACCACCTACTGGCGCTTCTTCAATGCGTTTGCCGAGCGTTTCCCACGAGTGTTCCTCAATCAGGACAAACACCTGACCGACGCCGACAACCTCTACTGCGCCGGCGGCACCACATCGGCCTGCGACCTCTACATCTACTTGATAGAGCGCTTCTGCGGGGCCAACGTCGCACAGGCCGTGGCGCGCGACATCCTCTACGAAGTGCAGCGCAGTTATTCGCCGGGGCGCATCGGTTTTGGCGGACAGAAGCTGCATCAGGACGTGATCATCCTGCAGATCCAGCACTGGCTCGAAGAGCATTTTGCCGACAAGTTCCGTTTCGAAGACGTCGCCCGCGAACACGGCATGAGCATTCGCAATTTCATGCGCCGCTTCCAGACCGCCACGGGCGACAAACCGCTGCATTACCTGCAACGGCTGCGCATCGAGACGGCCAAGGGCTTGCTGTCGGGCAGTCGCAAGAGCATCAAGACCATCAGCTATGAAGTCGGATACGACGATGCGAGTTTCTTTGCGCGACTGTTCCGCCAGCACACCGAATTGTCACCGAACCAGTATCGGCAGCAGTTTCAGCAGGCGGCATAGATTCTCGTAACGACACAAATCCAATGTGGGAGCGAGCCTGCTCGCGAATTCGGTTTTACATTCAACAATACTGTTGGCTGACACACCGCTTTCGCGAGCAGGCTCGCTCCCACAGGGATCTTCAGCGCACAAAAAAGGGCCTGCAATTGCAGGCCCTTTTTTTTGGCGAATCCGTTTAAGGCTTGTGCGCCCGGGACAGGAATTCGTGCGATTGCATCTCCAGCAAACGGCTCAGCGTACGCTGGAACTCGAAGTTCAGACGTCCGCCGGTGTACAGATCCTTCAACTCGACTTCCGCAGAAATGATCAGCTTCACGTTGCGGTCGTAGAACTCGTCGACCATGTTGATGAAGCGACGAGCGATGTCGTCGGTGGTGACGCTCATCTGCTCGACACCGCTGAGCAGCACGGCGTGGAAGATCTTGCCCAGTTCGATGTAGTCGTTCTGGCTACGCGGGCCGTCGCACAGTTCGCGGAAGTCGAACCAGGCCACGTCGTCACAGGTACGCAGCGCGCGAATTTCACGGTTCTCGATGATCAACACATCGTTTTCCACCGCCGCCGTGCATTCCGGTGTCAGTGCCTTGAAGCTCTTGCGCAGGCTTTCGTGAGCGGCTTCGTCGAGCGGATAATGGAACAACTCCGCCTGTTCGAGGTGACGCAGACGGTAGTCAACGCCGCTGTCGACGTTGACGATCTCGGTGTTCTGCTTGATCAGCGCGATGGCTGGCAGGAAGCGCGCACGTTGCAGGCCGTCCTTGTACAGGCCGTCCGGAACGATGTTCGACGTTGCGACCAGGGTCACGCCGTTCTTGAACAGCTCTTCCATCAGCGTGCCGAGAATCATGGCGTCGGTGATGTCGGAAACGAAGAACTCATCGAAGCAGATAACCCGCGATTCCGCCGCAAAACGCTTGGCGATGAGGGTCAGCGGGTTTTTCTCGCCGCCGAGGGTTTTCATCTCTTCGTGCACACGCTTCATGAAGCGGTGGAAGTGCGTGCGGGTCTTTTCCTTGAACGGCAGCGCTTCGAAGAAGGTGTCGACCAGGTAAGTCTTGCCGCGACCCACGCCGCCCCAGAAATACAGACCCTTGACCGGCGTCTGATCCTTTTTGCCAAACAGTTTGCTCAACAGGCCGGGCTTGTTCTGATCGGCGGCGATCAGATCCTCGTACAGGCGCTGCAAATGACGCACAGCAGTTTCCTGCGCGGCGTCATGGAAGAAGTCCGGGCGTTTCAGATCAGCTTGGTATCGTTCTAGGGGCGTCATAATTCGTTAGCAAGGCAACAAAAACGGGCCGTCACTGTAGCGACGGCCCGTGGGAATGGCAATCAGCCCTTGGTCGGGCCGAGCCGCTGATTATTCCTGAACCGGTGTCAGTGCGATGCGCAGGGCCTCGATGGCCGCGTCCCGTGCTGCACTGTCGGCGAACACCGGGCTGTCGCCGACACACTGGCCTTCCAGCCACACGCTGAAGCTCAGGTCTTCGCTGCGCACGTCCAGTGGTTGACCGGATTGCAATTGCTTGGTCACCTGCCCTGCCGCTTTGCCATCAGCGAAGTTGCGCGACAGCAGCAGTTGCTCGCCATCAGCCGCCAGCAGACGGAAGCGGAAACTGCCGTCGTCTTCACGGAAACTGACGAAACGCGCGGCTTTCACGGCTTTCTTCTTGGTGGTCGCGGCCACTTGAACCTGATTTACGAACGAACGCAGGCCAACCGCTTCGCGCAACTCGTTGAGGAACGGCGTCGCCACGGCACGGGCCTTTTTCGCGCCGATCTGCAGGATGTCTTCCAGATCCGCCGGACGCTCGATCAATTGGTGATAACGCTCGCGAGACTCGCCGAGTTCGTTGTCGAGCAACTGGAACAGACGGTTCTTCGCCTCGCCCCAACCCAGACCGCCCAGCAGTTCGCTGCGGAATTCGTCCGACTGCGCCGGCGTCGAGAACGCCTGGAACAGGGTGAACAGGTGCGAGTTGTCCGGATCCTTGGCTTCGCCCGGCGCTTTCGAGTCAGTGACGATCCGCGAGATCGCGTCCTTCATCTCTTTGGCGCTGGAGAACAACGGGATGGTGTTGTCGTAGCTCTTCGACATCTTGCGACCGTCCAGGCCCGGCAACGTCGCCACGCTTTCTTCGATCAGCGCTTCGGGCATGGTGAAGAATTCTTTGCCCTGGCCGAACAGGTGGTTGAAGCGCTGGCCGATATCACGGGCCATTTCCACGTGCTGAATCTGGTCACGCCCCACCGGCACCTTGTGCGCGTTGAACATCAGGATGTCCGCGGCCATCAGTACCGGGTAGCTGTAGAGGCCCATGGTGATGCCGGCATCCGGGTCTTCGCCGGTCTCGACGTTTTTATCCACAGACGCTTTGTAAGCGTGGGCGCGGTTGAGCAGGCCCTTGGCGGCAACACAGGTCAGCAACCAGGTCAGCTCGGGGATTTCCGGAATATCGGACTGGCGGTAGAAGGTCACGCGGTCGACATCAAGGCCACCGGCCAGCCAGGTCGCGGCGATTTCCAGACGCGAGCGCTGAATGCGCAGCGGGTCATCGCATTTGATCAGGGCGTGGTAGTCAGCCAGGAAGTAGAACGAATCGGCATTGCTGTCGCGGCTGGCGAGGATCGCCGGGCGGA
Organism: Pseudomonas sp. LBUM1652; assembly: GCF_059716105.1. Lineage (NCBI taxonomy): Bacteria > Pseudomonadati > Pseudomonadota > Gammaproteobacteria > Pseudomonadales > Pseudomonadaceae > Pseudomonas > Pseudomonas sp. LBUM1652. The sequence continues at coordinate 5,245,165 of NZ_CP166804.1, forward strand.
TGGCGCCGGCGTAGTTGCCCAGGTGCGGCGTGCCGGTGGTGGTGATGCCGGTAAGGATGCGGGTACGGTTCGTCATGGGTAATCGCTTGTCAGACTGCAATCAATTCGAGAGACGCGGCAGGATCAGATCCTTGAGATCGGTCAACTTGCCATGAAAAAAGTGTCCGCATTCTGCCACTTTCAGCAGCTCATGGGGGCGCTGGAGTTTTTCAGACCATTGGTAAACCAGTTGCGGATCGATGACTTCATCGGTTTCCGGCTGGATCAGAGTCAACTCGCCGAGTTGCGGCAGTTGATCCTGTTCGCCCAGACGCATCACCGCCGGCGCGACCATGAACAGGTGCTTGAGCTGCACACCCTGGGCTTCAAGACGGCCGCCGAGACTTGCTGCAACAAATCCGCCGAAGGAGAAACCGAACAGGGTCAGCGGCAGATCCGGGTGTTTTTCCCGAAGCCAGTCAGCAACGGCTTGAGCGTCATCGACTTCGCCGGTGCCCATGTCGTGTGCCCCTTCGCTGGCGCCGACGCCACGATAGTTAAAACGCAAGGTGATCAGGCCCGCGTCGCGCGCGGTGCGCTGCAGGGTCGAGACGACCTTGTTGAGCATGGTGCCGCCCTGCACCGGGTTCGGATGGCAGATCAGCGCGATGCCGCGCGGCTGCTCGTTGTCCAGGTACAGAGACTCAAGTTGACCCACCGGGCCGTCAATCACTACAGGGGTTTCACGCATCAGCAAGGAAGGAACTCCGTGACCTCGAATCGGGTCGACTCGTCTAGCAAATTGTCTGTGCCAATCTATTGCGAGTGAATCGCGGTATACAGCGCAGGTTCGAGCCGTTAACGTAAAGCAAAGCCGTTTATAGAGGAAGGACTCGTGGAACACTCGCTCTTAGTTTGGTTGTTACCGACTCTTGCCCTGGTTGTGGGTGTCGCCATTGGATTCCTGATCGCGCGCGTTGCGCCGAACGCCGCGCCGAGCCGTACGCAGCGTCAACTGGATGATATCCAGGAGCGTTTCGACAGTTATCAAAACGAGGTGGTCACCCACTTCAACAGCACCGCAATGCTGGTCAAGAAGCTGACCCAGAGCTATCAGGAAGTGCAGGATCATCTCGCCGAGGGCGCCAATCGTCTGGCCCTGGACGAGCAGACCCGCCAGCGCCTGATCGCCGCCCTGCACGCCGACGCGGCGGTGGCACCACGCGAACGCCTGACGCCCCCGCGCGATCAAGAGCCACCGCGCGACTACGCTCCGAAGACGCCGAACTCGCCGGGCATGCTTGATGAGCAATATGGTTTGAAGAAGTAATCAGTCTTCGCTGAAAACAAAAAGCCCCCGGACAATTCGGTTGTCCGGGGGCTTTTTTGTGACATGGAATCTTCGGTGCCTGACCGGTCCCTTCGCGAGCAAGCTCGCTCCCACAGTGAGTGATGTTGCCCACAGAATGTGTGTTCAACATAAAACCCTGTGGGAGCGGGCTTGCCCGCGAAGAGGCCGGCACTGCCCAAACAAAAAAATGCCCGATCACCAGGATCGGGCATTTCTTCATTCAGGCATTCAGTTACGGATACTGCTGAACCGTACCCGGCTGCTGCTGACCACCATACTGCTGACCCGGAATCGCCTTCAGGTTGACCTCGACGCGTCGGTTCTGCGCACGGCCATTGACGTCACCGTTGCTGGCAATCGGGTTATCCGGGCCGGCACCACGGGCCGACAGGTTGGCGCCACTGACACCTTGCGAGGTCAGGTAAGTCGCCACGCTCTGCGCACGGCGCTGGGACAGGTCCATGTTGTGCTGGCGGCTGCCGGTGCTGTCGGTGTAGCCGACGATTTCGATCTGGTTCTGGCTGAATTCTTTCAACGAGCCGGCCAGGTTGTTCAGCGGCTGGTAGAAGCTCGACGCGATGTTCGCCGAATCGGTAGCGAAAGTGATATTGCCCGGCATGATCAGCTTGATCTGATCGCCCTGACGCTGCACTTCAACGCCGGTGTTGGCCATGCTGGCGCGCAGTTTTTTCTCCTGCTGGTCGGCGTAGTAACCGTAACCGGCCGCCGAAGCACCGACCACGGCCGCACCGATCAAGGCACCCTTGCCACGGTTATCGTGACCGATAGCAGCGCCGGCCAGTGCACCGGCCAGAGCGCCGAGGCCACCGTATTTGGCAGTTTTGCTCATGCCTTGGGAGCCACCGTCGGCCTGACCCTGATTGTCATACGGGTTGGGCGAGGCGCATCCGGACAGCAAGGCCACGGCAGTAGCGACAATAATCAAACGACGCTTGGTGAACATGAAGAGCTCCTACGTTTCTGCATTCTGTGGTGCAGCGGCCGTTTGGCAATAAACCTCTGCGGGCGTTTGATCGTGACTATGCGCAAAAATTCCACCGGGCACTCGTGACAAAATATTTAGGCCCGTACAAACGGGTTCTCGCGCATTTCATCCCCTAGACGCGTGTCCGGACCATGCCCGGCAATTACCGTCGCGTCTTCATCCAGGGTGTACAGCCGCTGCTTGATCGATCGCACGATGGTCGCCTGATCGCCGCCCCACAAATCCGTGCGCCCTACCCCGCGACGAAACAACGTGTCGCCGGCAATCAACAGCTTAGCCTCGGAAAACCAAAAGCTCATGGAACCTGGCGTATGACCCGGCGTATGCAGGGCCACGCCGCAGCCGCAAGCGAGTTCTTCATCATCGCTCAACCAGCGATCGGGCGATGGCACCGGCACGTAAGGCACGCCGAACATCTGGCATTGCATCTCGAGGTTGTCCCACAGGAACTGATCTTCTTTGTGCAAATGCAGCGTTGCGCCGGTTTTTTCTTTCATCTGGCCGGACGCGAGGAAATGATCGAGATGGGCGTGGGTGTGGATGATGCTGACGACCTTGAGGCCCAGCGCGTCGAGGCGCGCCATGATCAGATCGGGGTTGCCGCCCGGGTCGACGACGATGGCCTTTTTTGTGATCGGGTCGCCGATGATGGTGCAGTTGCACTGGAGCGGGCCGACGGGGAAGGTTTCGCGGATGAGCGACGGGCTTGGGACAGACATGACAAGAATCCTGAAGCAGGCAGGGAAAAAATCCGGCTCAGGATTGTACCGTACACGTCGATACAGATTACGAGGACGGGAAATTGGCGCCATTGATCAAAAAGTAATGGCACAATGATGCCATCGCACGCATTTTTCGTGCAAAATCGATCCCTTGTAGCGGCCACATTCCAGGACAGGCCGCAGAATTTATCAGGAACTCTGCATGCCACGCCCAACTGGTTACACCTATGCTACGCGCGCCTACTCCACCGGCGTCAAACCCGTCGACAGCCTGATATCCGGCTATAAATGGGAAAGTACCAAGTGGTACTCGCCAGACGCTGTAACCAGTCTGACTTACAGCTTCATTACGCCTGGCGTTTCTGTCTTTGCGCCCAACTACAGCGCCAACAACGAGTACAAAGCGGCGTATGCGCTGACTGGTGCGCAGCAACTGGGCATCATGACCGCACTCGACACGTGGTCAGCCGTGGCCAACATCACGTTCCAGTTGGCCCCTGAGACGTCATCCAGCGTAGGCGACATGCGATTCGGCGGCTACCAGCTCATGGATGCCGATGCCGCAGCATGGGCTTACACGCCCGCCGAAACTCCAAACGCCGGTGACGTCTGGCTCGGCCCGAACACCAATAATCCTGCGCCCGTCAAAGGCACTTATGACTTCATGACGTTTGTTCATGAAATCGGACACGCGATTGGCTTGAAACATCCATTCGCACCGTCAGCCAACAATGGTCTCACCATCGATCCATCGCTTGACGATGTCGCATTCAGCGTCATGAGCTACAACAACAATTATTCCTATCTGCCGACCACACCCATGGTGCTCGACATTCTGGCGATCCAGAGTTTGTATGGCATCAACAAATACTGGATGACCGGCGACAACAATTACTCGTGGGCACCCAACCAATCCATTTTCGAGACGATCTGGGACGCTGGCGGCAACGATACGATCGACGCAAGTAACCAGTTGGCGGCGGTGTCGATCGACCTCAATGAAGGTCAATACAGCAAAATCGGCAAGATATTCACCGATCAGGGTGGCAACGATTTCAACCAGGGGCTGGCGATTGCATATGGCGCCAAAATCGAAAACGCCACTGGCTCGAATTTCGATGACATCCTCACGGGCAACGCGCTCGACAATTTCATCAACGGTATGACTGGCGCCGACACCATGAACGGTGGCGCTGGCAACGACATCTACATCGTCGACAATATCGGCGATATCGTCACCGAAACCAGCACCTCGCTCTCGGAAATCGACACGGTCTACTCCTATGTCGACTACACTCTGGGGGCTAACGTCGAGGTGCTCAACCTGGTCGGCAACGCCGTAATCGGCACCGGCAACGCGTTGAACAATTCGCTGTACGGCAGCGCCGGCGACAACGTGCTGGACGGCGGCGCGGGCGCGGACCTGATGGTCGGCGGCACTGGCAATGACACCTACATCGTCGACAACATCGGTGACGTGATCAGCGAAACCAGCACACTGGCCAGCGAAATCGACACCGTTCGCGCCTCCGTGACCTACGGGCTCAGCGCCAACGTCGAGAACCTGATTCTCACCGGCAACGGTGACTTTTCCGGCATCGGCAACGCCCAGAACAACGTGATCACCGGCAATGACGGCAACAACCGGATGATCGGTGGCGCTGGCCTCGACACCCTGATCGGCGGCAAAGGCAACGACATCTACAGCATTGATCAGGCCGGCGAACTGGCACTGGTCCAGGAAGTTGCCGGCGAAGGCAACGACACTCTCTACATCGAATACGCGGCTAACGCCGCTACCATCGACCTCAACCTGGGCAATTTGCTCAACGTTGAAAATCTCGTCGTGTCCGCCGCCGGCAACTTCACCCTGGCCGGCAACGACCTGAACAACAGCCTTAACGGCGGCAGCGGCGCTGACTTCATCAATGGCGGCAAGGGTGCCGACGCCATGAACGGTGGCGCTGGCAACGACATCTACATCGTCGACAATATCGGCGATATCGTCACCGAAACCAGCACCTCGCTCTCGGAAATCGACACGGTCTACTCCTATGTCGACTACACCCTGGGGGCTAACGTCGAGGTGCTCAACCTGATCGGCAACGCCGTAAACGGCACCGGCAACGCGTTGAACAATTCGCTGTACGGCAGCGCCGGCGACAACGTGCTGGACGGCGGCGCGGGCGCGGACCTGATGGTCGGCGGCACTGGCAATGACACCTACATCGTCGACAACATCGGTGACGTGATCAGCGAAACCAGTACCCTGGCCAGCGAAATCGACACCGTTCGCGCCTCCGTGAACTACAGCCTCAGCGCCAACCTGGAAAACCTGATCCTGACTGGCGTTGGCAACCTATCAGGCGTCGGCAACAGTCAGAACAATGTAATCACCGGGAACGACGGCAACAACCAATTGGTGGGCGGTGCCGGTCTCGACACGTTGATCGGCGGCAAGGGTGACGACAGTTACAGCCTGGATCAGGAAAGCGAACTTGCATTGGTGCAAGAGAACGCCAACGAAGGCATTGACACCCTCGTCATTGATTTCAATGCGACTGCGCAAACCGACACCATCGACCTGAGCCAGGGCAACCTGCAAAACTTCGAAAACGTCAGAGTGACAGGCACTGGTGCCTTCACACTGCTTGGCAACAGCGCCGGCAACTCGCTTTACGGCAATTCCGGCGACAACGTGCTGGACGGCGGCGCGGGCGCGGACCTGATGGTCGGCGGCACTGGCAATGACACCTACATCGTCGACAACATCGGTGACGTGATCAGCGAAACCAGCACACTGGCCAGCGAAATCGACACCGTTCGCGCCTCCGTGACCTACGGGCTCAGCGCCAACGTCGAGAACCTGATTCTCACCGGCAACGGTGACTTTTCCGGCATCGGCAACGCCCAGAACAACGTGATCACCGGCAATGACGGCAACAACCGGATGATCGGTGGCGCTGGCCTCGACACCCTGATCGGCGGCAAAGGCAACGACATCTACAGCATTGATCAGGCCGGCGAACTGGCACTGGTCCAGGAAGTTGCCGGCGAAGGCAACGACACTCTCTACATCGAATACGCGGCTAACGCCGCTACCATCGACCTCAACCTGGGCAATTTGCTCAACGTTGAAAATCTCGTCGTGTCCGCCGCCGGCAACTTCACCCTGGCCGGCAACGACCTGAACAACAGCCTTAACGGCGGCAGCGGCGCTGACTTCATCAATGGCGGCAAGGGTGCCGACGCCATGAACGGTGGCGCTGGCAACGACATCTACATCGTCGACAATATCGGCGATATCGTCACCGAAACCAGCACCTCGCTCTCGGAAATCGACACGGTCTACTCCTATGTCGACTACACCCTGGGGGCTAACGTCGAGGTGCTCAACCTGGTCGGCAACGCCGTAAACGGCACCGGCAACGCGTTGAACAATTCGCTGTACGGCAGCGCCGGCGACAACGTGCTGGACGGCGGCGCGGGCGCGGACCTGATGGTCGGCGGCACTGGCAATGACACCTACATCGTCGACAACATCGGTGACGTGATCAGCGAAACCAGCACACTGGCCAGCGAAATCGACACCGTTCGCGCCTCCGTGACCTACGGGCTCAGCGCCAACGTCGAGAACCTGATTCTCACCGGCAACGGTGACTTTTCCGGCATCGGCAACGCCCAGAACAACGTGATCACCGGCAATGACGGCAACAACCGGATGATCGGTGGCGCTGGCCTCGACACCCTGATCGGCGGCAAAGGCAACGACATCTACAGCATTGATCAGGCCGGCGAACTGGCACTGGTCCAGGAAGTTGCCGGCGAAGGCAACGACACTCTCTACATCGAATACGCGGCTAACGCCGCTACCATCGACCTCAACCTGGGCAATTTGCTCAACGTTGAAAATCTCGTCGTGTCCGCCGCCGGCAACTTCACCCTGGCCGGCAACGACCTGAACAACAGCCTTAACGGCGGCAGCGGCGCTGACTTCATCAATGGCGGCAAGGGTGCCGACGCCATGAACGGTGGCGCTGGCAACGACATCTACATCGTCGACAATATCGGCGATATCGTCACCGAAACCAGCACCTCGCTCTCGGAAATCGACACGGTCTACTCCTATGTCGACTACACCCTGGGGGCTAACGTCGAGGTGCTCAACCTGGTCGGCAACGCCGTAAACGGCACCGGCAACGCGTTGAACAACTCGCTGTACGGCAATGACGGCAACAACCGGCTCGATGGCGGCGCTGGCCTCGACACCATGGTCGGCGGCAAGGGCGATGATGAGTATGTCCTAGACCAGGCTGGAGAATTGGCGCTGGTCAGCGAAAGTGCCAATCAGGGTACGGACAGACTTCTCATCAGTTATGCGGCTGCGGCAACGGGCAGCCTGATTGATCTCAATCTGAGCAACCTGCAGCAGATCGAGAATGTCACCGTACTGGCCGGCGGCGATTTCACTTTCGCCGGCAACGACCTGAACAACAATCTCGCCGGTGGCAGCGGTAATGACTTCATCAACGGCGGTAAAGGTGCCGACACCATGAGCGGTGCCGCCGGTAACGACACGTATATTGTCGACAACGTCGGCGACGTGGTGATTGAAAGCAGCATCTCGCTCTCTGAAATCGATACGGTGTATTCCTACATCGACTACACGCTGGGAGCAAATCTAGAGGTATTGAATCTGGTCGGAAGCGCTTTGAGTGCGACCGGTAACGCGCTGAACAACTCGCTGTACGGTACCGCAGGCAACAACATCCTCGACGGGGGCACCGGCGCCGACTTCATGGCTGGCGGCACCGGTAACGACACCTACATTGTCGATAATCTCGGCGATGTCGTTAGCGAAACCAGCACCATCGCGAGCGAAATCGATACTGTTCGCGCATCCGTCAACTACACGCTAGGGGCCAACCTGGAGAATCTGATTCTTACTGGCAGCGGCAATATCTATGGCGTCGGAAACAGCCAGAACAACGTCATTACCGGCAACGAGGGGAACAACCAACTGATTGGTGGTGCAGGGCTCGACACCATGATCGGTGGCAAGGGCAACGATATCTACAGCATCGATCAGGCGGGAGAGCTCGCGTTGGTTCAGGAGCTCGCCAGCGAAGGCACCGACTCTCTTTTCATTGAATACACAGCGACTGCACAGACCGGCACCGTCGACCTCAACCTCAACAATCTGAAGAATGTCGAGAACGTGGTAGTGACGGGCGCGGGCGATTTCACGCTGGCTGGCAACGATCTCGGCAACAGCCTGACCGGCAGCAGCGGAAATGATTTCATCAACGGTGGCAAAGGCGCTGACACCATGACCGGCGGCGGTGGCAACGACACGTATATCGTCGACAACATCGGCGATGTGGTCACCGAAACCGGCACGTCGCTCTCGGAAATCGACAGCGTCTATTCGTACGTCGATTACACCCTGGGGGCCAACCTGGAGATTCTGAGTCTCGTCGGGTCCGCCAGCAAAGGCACCGGCAACGGGTTGAACAACTCCATTTACGGCAACGACGCAGACAATATCCTGGATGGCGGCGCGGGGACGGACACGCTCACAGGCGGTGCTGGCGCCGACACCTTCGTCTTCAGTTCGCGCAGTGATATGGGGCTGGGTGCCAACCGTGATGTCATCACTGACTTCAACAGCCTGCAAGGCGACAAGATCGATCTGACGAAATTCGATGCCAACCTGCTGCAAGGCGGCATGGATGGTTTCACTTTCATCGGCGCCAATGACTTCACCGGTGCCGGTCAATTGCGTTTCGTCGATCACGTGCTGTCGGGCAACGTCACTGGCAATGCCGGCGCGGACTTTGAAATCCAACTGGTCGGTGTGAACAGCTTCAGCACCAACGATCTGGTGGCCTGACGCTCAACGCACACGCATGACCCGGTCTGCAGGATGGACCGGGAACCACAAAACAAGCACCCCGACTGGTTCGGGGCGTTTTTTTTTCGGGCGTGCTGCGGGTTCGTTCAACTCAGTACGCCGAGCTCCTTGGCGCGCGCCACGGCCTGCGTACGCCGCTCAACTCCCAGTTTGCTGTTGATATGGCTGGCGTGGGTTTTCACCGTGTGCAGCGAAATAAACAGTTGCTCGCTGATTTCCTGATTCGAACACCCCTGAGCAATCAACCGCAGGACTGCGAGCTCTCGACTGCTCAACTGCTCTGTTGCTGAACACTCAACGGTGGGGCGTACCTCGGTCACCGGAAAATGCTCCAGCAATTGTTGTCCGACCGGATGTTGCGAGATCAGCATCAGTTGTCCGCGCAACCAGTGAGGATGTTGCTTGAACAAGCCATCAAAAGGTTGCAGCACGCCGCCATGGGCAGCCTCCAGTGCCTGAACCAGCACCTTGCGGGATTCCGGCTCACGCCCACCCGCCAGCAGCAACACCACTTTCTGCGTCAACGCCATCACACTGAGCAACTGCCGCCCCGTTCGCTGACCGTTTTCATGCAACACATTCAACCGCCCTTCGGCAATCATCGGTTGCCCTTGAGTCATGTCGAGCAGCGCCTGCTGCAACTCAACATGCAACGGCAACTGTGGATGAAATTCCGGTGGCGCCGCTGCACGTTCGCCCGTGTAGGTCTGGCCAAGCCGCGCCAGCCAACCTTCAGCCAGATCGGTACGACCCTGCGCCAGCCACAGTTCGCATTTGACCAGGGTGATCATCGCCAGATAGTAAATCGGCGGCACGTCCCAGATGTGCATCAGGCGTTCGGCTTCGGCGAGTTCGGCGAAGGCCTTGGCAAACTCGCCGCTAGAACCGTCCAGGCGGGCGATCACGCAATGACCGATCAATACGCTGATATCGCGACAGGCTCGCGCTTCGCCAATCCCCGCCAGCAAGCGCACACGTGCGGCCTGCGGCTGCAAGCGCATCGCCAGTAGAAAACCTTCGTACAGCGTCAGCCGCGCGCGCACCGCATACAACCGTTGCGGCGACAGGCCGCGCAAGCGCTCAAGGCCCTGATGCACTTCATCCAGTGAGCGCAGGATTTCGCCGCGCGCCTGCAAGACGCGGGCACGGTCGTAGTGCGCCAATGCTTCGAACAAGGGATTGCCGACGCGTTGCGCCAGCTCAAGGGATTCGCGGTTCAGCCCGCGAGCGCGCCACAGATCACCGTCGGCAATCGCTAGGTTGGACAAGGTCGACAAACACATCAATCGCTGGCCATAACGCTTGGCCGGCAGACTCTCAAGAGCTTCTGAGCAATACCTGAGGGTCAGTTCCCGATGGCCGCGGCCACGGGCAATGATTCCGCTCAGCGCCAGCCATTGCGCCAGCATCGACCTTTGCGCCGTGGCGGACGGCGCCGGCAGGAAACGGCTCAAGTGACTGGACAACTCTTCAGCTGCGTCGAGCTGGCAGGCCAGCCCCAGCGCCCAGCTGTACAAAACGATCAGTCGCGGCGTGCTGATCAGCAGGCTGTCAGGCAAGTCCATTTTCCAGCGCAGCAGCATGCCGACGTTTTGCTCGGCCAGCAGCTGTTCTTCGGAGAGGTTCTGTACCAGATTTGCGGCGACGTCGAGGTGCCCGGCGCGCAAGGCCTGCTCTACCGCTTCGTCAAGCAAGCCCTGGGCATTGAACCAGCGACAGGCGCGCAAGTGCAGGGTGGCGGTCGGCACCATCGCCTGGGCAATCGGCCGGCTGCGCAACAAATCAGAAAACAGATGGTGATAGCGATACCAGTGCCCGTGTTCGTCCAGCGGCACCAGAAACACCTGATGGGCAAGCAGGAAACGCAGGATTTCGGCACTGTCGTGAGCTTCGCGCACGGCGTCACACAGTTCGCTGCAAAAGCGTTCTTGCGGTGCAGTGTCGTAGAGAAACGCCTGCACTTCGGTGGGCAGGCAATCGATGACTTCTTCAAGCAGGTAGTCGCGGATCAGCCCTTCCCCGCCGTTCAGCGCTTGCGGTAATGCCGCGTCGCTGCCGGCCTCGGACACAGCCAGCAGCCAGAAGCGCAGCCCGGCGACCCAGCCTTCGCTGCGCTGAATGAGGTTTTCCAGGGCCTCGCCGCGCAAAGACGTGCTGTGGCGATCGAGTAGCGTCAGGGCTTCATCGTGGGTCAGGCGCAGATCCTGCTCATGCAATTCGAGCAATTGCCGCGAAAGACGTAAACGCGCCAGATGCCAGTCCGGGCGCTGCCGACTGGTGACCATCACCAGCAAGCCATCGGGCAAATGATTGAGAAAAAATTGCAGGCAGCGGTCAAGCACCGGCCCTTGGGCGAGATGGTAATCGTCGAGCACCAGCAGCAACGGGGTTGCCGTATCGAGGTGCAGCGTCAGCTCATCGAGCAGACCGTCGAGCCATTCTTCGAAAGCAAAGGGTTGATGGCGTTGACGCATCTTCAGCAGGCCGAGTGCGCGACTGCCCAGTTGCGGAAAGTAGTCCTGCAGACCTTCAAGCAAGCGCTCGAGAAAGCGTCCGGGGTCGCTGTCGCGCGGGCTCAAACCCAGCCAGAGACTTTGCCAGTGTGCCGGCAGACTCTGGCAGAACTCCACCGCCAGCGAACTCTTGCCGAACCCGGCCGGGGCGCTGACCAGCAACAGTCGTCCACCGAGCCCGGCTTGCAGGCGCTCGCAAAGGCGGGGTCGCAGCACGTATCCGTCGGGTAATGGCGGGCGAAAAAAACGCCCGTCCAGTGCCGCGACGGCAACGCTTGCGGGACCCGGAAGTGGGGACAGATCAGTCATGGCCGGCTCTTGTTCGAATTGCTGTTGGCGGCGTTGCAGATGTCCGCAGACTAGCGTTAATCGAACCGGTTATGAAGGTTGCCGCTACAAATGGCTACAAAAAAGCTACAGACAAAAAAACGCCCCGAACCGGTCGGGGCGTTTTCACGAGGATGCGGCCTCGGATTTACAGCGGATTAGCGAACACCGTCCTGGCGCAGAGCGGCCGGGGTGAAGTCGCTGGTGGTGGCGGTGAAGCCGAAGTCATACGCCTGCTTCTCTTCGTTCTTCATGCCCAGTGCCAGATAGCGGCCGGACTGCAGGTCGTAGAGGGTTTCCAGCGCGTACCACGGCACTTGTTTGTCGTAGTAGTTCTCGGCGTGCGCCTCGGCTACGCGCCACAGTTGACCGCGACCGTCGTAGTGGTCGATGACGGCTGCTTGCCAGGTATCTTCATCGATGTAGAAGTCACGCTTGGCGTAGATGTGGCGCTGACCTTCCTTCAGGGTTGCAACCACGTGCCAGACGCGACGCAGCTCGTAACGCGCAAGATCCTGGTTGATGTGGCCGGCCTTGATGATGTCGGAGTACTTCAGTTTCGGATCGTCGAGCTTGTAGCTGTCCGAGGCGATGTACATCTCTTTCTTGCCTTCAAGCTTCCAGTCGTAGCGGTCCGGCGCACCGTTGTACATGTCGAGGTTGTCGGAGGTCCGCAGGCCATCCGCCGCAGTACCCGGGCCGTCATAGGACACTTGTGGCGCACGGCGCACACGGCGCTGACCAGCGTTGTATACCCACGCCGAACGTGGTTCTTTCACCTGGTCGAGGGTCTCGTGCACCAGCAACACACCACCGGCCAGACGTGCCGGCGCGGTCACTTTCTGCTTGAAGTAGAACAGGATGTTGCCCGGGTTTTTCGGGTCGTAGTCCTTCATCTTGTCGCGGAACACGAACTGGTCCTGGAAGTACACCAGACTGTACGAGCCATTCGGCTGTGGCGTCGCCTGGGTCACCAGACGGGTCACACTGCCGCCGCGATAGCGGGTGATGTGGTTCCAGATGACTTCCACACCGGTTTTCGGAATCGGGAACGGCACGGCGGTTTCGAAGTTTTCCAGACCGTTGCCACCGGACACCAGATTGGTGGTCGTGGCGTTTTTCTTGATCGAGGCGAACACCTCATCCGGCACGGTGGCGCCGCGATGGGACGGATACACCGGCATTTTGAAGGTTTCCGGGTAGCGCTTGAACATCGCGTACTGGCCCGGTGCAAGTTTGTCCTTGTACTTGTCGGCATCTTTCGCGGTGATGGTGAACAGCGGCTGTTCACTGGCGTACGGGTTGGACAGGAAACCTTTGCTGTCGACGCTGCCGGCATTCTTCGGCAGCGGCTTCCAGGCCGGAATCGAACCGTCGGCATTACCGGCCATTTCGGCGCCCATCGGGGTCAGGCTCTTGCCCAACTTGTCGGCTTCGGCAGCAGGCACTGCGGCCATGACACTGGTCGCCAGCAGCGACAGGCCCAAAACACCGGCGTGGAACAGACTCTTTGTTATTTTCATAAATTCGTTCGTCCTGAAATGCAGTGCTTAGAAGTTCACGCCGAAGCTGAGCGCAACGAAGTCGCGGTCATCCACGGTGGTGTACTTGCCGTCGAAGAAGTTGGTGTAAGCCAGGCTCGCGGTGTAGGTGTTCTGGTACTCGGCATCGACGCCCAGGCTGACGGCTTTGCGACCTTCCTCGAAGTTGCCGCCAGGGCCTGGCGAGTAGCCGCTGACGTCGTGCGACCAGGCCACGTTAGGCTTGAGGTTCACACCGGCGAATACGTCGTTGTATTCCCAGATGGCACGACCGCGGTAGCCCCACGACATCGATGTGGTGAAGCCGTCGTTGTCGCAATTGCGGCTGCGGTTGTTCTGCGGCGAACCCGGCCCGGCACCATTGATGGTGCTGGCGTTGAGGATGTTGGCGCAGGTGTTGGTGGTACCCGTGGCCGGCAACTCACCCGGGCCATACACCGGATCGCGGCCATAACGCTTGTCGGACCGGCTTTCCAGCCCGCCGACGTAGGTCGCGCCGACTTCACCGACGAGGGTCAGACGGCTGGCGCCCATGACCTGGTCGAAGAAGTGTGTGAAGGTCGTTTGCAGTTGGGTGATTTCCTTACGCTCGTAGCCATGCAGATCCTGGCCAGGAACGCCAGTGAGCAGCGAAGCGTTGGTCAGCGCGCCGCCCAGCGGACGTACCCCGGCGAACAGGATATCGGTGGAGTTCAGTTGCACCGGTGCGTTCGGGCGATAGCTGATCTCACCGCTCCACGCCGTACCGGTAGGCAAGGTGGTGGAGAAGCTCAGGCCGTAGAGGCGAATGTCTTCCGGGTATTCAATGAAGTAATTCGAGTTACCCGCCACCAGCAGTGGTGCGAGGGCAGCGAACGGTCCTGGCAAAGACGCTGCGGTGTTGTAGACCGACTGTGGCGCACCGGTGGCACTGAAGATCGGCGCACGGCTGTGGTAGTTCATGAAGTACGCGCCGAACTCGGTATCCAGTGGCTCGAACATGTACTTCAGGGACGCGCCCCACTGACCGCTGTCACGGGCATCACGATCAGGGCCACGACGCACCAGAACGCCTTCCTGGTCTACGTTGACACCGTTGGCAGCCAACGGCCCCAAAGCGATGGCCGGGATTTGTGAACGCTTGTTCAGCACCCGCAGGTTGTCGTTGCAACCGTCGGCAACGATGTCCGGCTGCGAGAAGAACGTGCCGCAGTTGTCGACGACGGTCTGGTCCCACTCAAGCTGATAGAACGCTTCGGCCGAGAGGTTCTCGGTCAGGCTCTGGGACACGTAGAACATGTTGACCGGGATCAGGCCTTCCTTGATCTCGGCGCCCGGACGACGGAATGCAGACACGTCGATCGGGTTGATGGAGTTGATGCCGCCGCCGATAAAGGTACTTTCACCCCAGCTCACCACCTGCTTGCCCAGACGCACGGAACCCGGCTGATCGGCGATGGAGTAGTTGTGGTAGACGAAGGCGTCGAGGATCTGCGCGCCGGACGACTTGGCGCCCTCTTTGCGACCCGAATCGCTGATGTCCTTGAACTCGCGGCTTTCGTCCTTGAGTTCAAAGTCGTACCAGTATTTGCCACGGACGAACACGCCGGTGTCGCCGTATTTCAATTCAAGGTCATGGATACCCTTGAAGATCTTCGAAAAGGTTTCGCCACTTTTGAAGTTGGCGTGGCCGTCGTCGGAAGTCTGCGACAGCCCCTGACCGCCGTTGTTGACGCCGATGAGGTTCTTGTTCGGGCTCTGAGTAGACCAACTGGCACCGATCGACAGGGAAGAGTCGAACTGGCCTTCGATTTCACCGACGTTGAAACTGACGCCGAATGCAGGCCCGGCGAGCGAGGAGGCAAGACTGACCGCCAGAGGCAGTTTCGCCCGGCGCCAGAACTGGTTTACTGAGGTCATCGACGCTACTCCATGTGCATTATTGTTATGGCAGTGAGTACTTTTAAAAACGTCTGAAGGACCGGATGCCAACGGCTGTCCGATGTCACTCCAAAAATGCATCGCCCCGTTTTGTGCGTGTGCCCCGTTCTTAAAAATCCTTGAGCGGACTATAGCCAGCAGGTGGTACTGCTTGATCCCTCTAAAGTGTGATTTGCAGCCGCCAACCACTCTGGAACAGTCCTTTCGCCAGTCCGACAGATGTCGGCACGGCAAGGATGGCTGATTTTTTCGATTTCACAAGCCAAGCGCTTGCTTGGTGGGTCTGGCGCGCCGTTTTCGGCGCGCCAGAGACACTTAAAGTGTCGAGAGGAAGGTGCTGTTATTGGCCTGCCATTCGGTGATGTCGAGGCGGATGCGCTTCTTGTCGAGCTTGCCGACGCTGGTCTTGGGAATTTCCGTAACAACAGCGATCTGGCTTGGAATCGCCCACTTGCTCAGGTGCCCCAGTTCGACGAACGGCTTGAGGTGTTCCTTGAGCTCACGTGCCCCGATTTCATGACCTTCGCGGATCACCAGCAGGGCAAACGGGCGCTCGCCCCACTGCGGATCGGCGATGCCCACCACTGCTACTTCGCGTACCGCCACATGACGGCTGATCAGGTCTTCGAGGTCGAGCGAAGAGATCCACTCGCCACCGGTCTTGATCACGTCCTTGATGCGGTCGCGGATGTCGATCACGCCCATGCTGTCGAGCGTCGCAACGTCACCGGTGTGCAGCCAACCGCCGGCCCACAGCTCGGCGCCCTTCTGCGGCTCGTTGAAATAGCCTTCGGTCAACCACGGTGCGCGCAGCACCAGCTCGCCCTGAGTCTCGCCGTCCGCCGGGAGAAAGTTGCCCTCAGCATCGACGATGGCAGCTTCCACCAGCGGCCCCGGCACACCGGCCTTGATCCGATAAGTGGTGCGTTCGTCTTCGGTGCCAGCCATCAACTCATCGTTGAGGTGCGCACATGAGACCAGCGGCCCGGTTTCCGACATGCCGTACGCGGCGGTGAGCTGAATGCCGCGAGCCTTGGCGGTTTCATACAAGGTGCGATTCAGTGCGCTGCCACCAATGACGATTTTCCAGCCGCCAAAATCGTTGCCCTGCGCACCTTTGGCGTTGAGCAGCATTTGCAGGATGGTCGGCACGCAGTGGGAGAACGTGACCTTCTCCTTGCGCCACAGCTCCACCAGAAACTCCGGGTCGTAACGTCCCGGGTAAACCTGCTTGAGCCCAAGCATGGTCGCCACGTAAGGCAGGCCCCAGGCGTGCACGTGAAACATCGGCGTGATCGGCATGTACACGTCGTTGGTGCCGAGCAGGCGCACGCTGTCGATCGAGCCCATGATCGTCGACACGCCCATGGTGTGCAGCACCAGTTGCCGATGGGTGAAGTACACGCCTTTCGGGTTGCCGGTGGTGCCGGTCGTATAGAACGTGGTGGCGACCGAGTTTTCGTCGAAATCCTGGAAATCGTACTGCGGACTGGCGGCGGCCAGCAGTTGTTCGTACTCGCCGACCAGATTTGGCAGATCGGCGGTTTTTTCCGGCAGGTCGGTCAGCAGCAGGGTTTTGTCGACCGTGGTCAGGTGCGGCGCGATGGCCTGGTACAAACCGACGAACTCGCTGTTGACCAGCACAAAGCGGTCCTCGGCGTGGTTCATGGTGTAGAGAATCTGTTCCGGCGACAGACGCACATTGATGGTGTGGATCACCGCGCCGATCATCGGAATGGCAAACATGCATTCCAGGTAACGATGGCTGTCCCAGTCCATCACCGCCACGGTGTCACCGGCCTTGACTCCGGCAGCCGTCAGCACGTTGGCCAGCCTTGCGACACGCTCGATCAGGGTCGGATAGCTGTAGCGCAACTGGTCACGGTAGATGATCTCGCGGGTTTTCTCGTAACGGGCGCCGGACATCAACAGCCGTTTAATCAGCAATGGATACTGGTAAGCCCCATCGGCCGGGGGAATGACGCGAGTCTGCAACATAAGAATCCCTTTTCTGACTGCACGGTGTTAGGCGAAGAGTTTTGTACTCTAGATCGCTTATACGCCAGTCAAATCAGCCGAAGGAATGATTTGCACAGCCGTACAAATGCTAGCTTTGCGCCAGCATTTGCCGCTTTTCTATCGCTCAATGCATCTCGGTAAACGCGATTTTCACGCCGAGAGCGATCAATACCGCACCCATGGTGCGGTCGAACCAATGGCCCATGCGCGCGAACCCGGCGCGTACGCGTTGTTGGCTGAACAGCATCGCCACCAGGCAGAACCAGACGGCCGTCGCGACAGCCAGATAAACGCCGTAACCGGCCTGCACCGATAGCGGCGTGTGCGGATTGATCACCACGGTGAACAGCGACAGGAAAAACAGCGTGGCTTTCGGGTTCAGACCATTGGTCACGAAACCCGAGGTGAAGGCACCACGCGCTGTGCGAACACCCGCTTCCTTGTGCAAATCGTCGGTGACGGTTTTCGCCGGTTGCGCGCGCAAGGCCTTGAAGCCGATATACACGAGGTATGCGGCAGCCGCCCATTTCAAGGCGTTGAACAGGACAATCGACTGCGACACGATCAGGCCGATGCCGAGTAGCGAATAACCCACATGCAGGAAAATCGCCGTGCCGACACCCAGTGCCGTCCATGTGCCCGCGCGGCGACCATGGGTCACGCTCTCGCGCACCACCACGGCAAAGTCCGGGCCGGGGCTGGCGACGGCCAGCAGGTGGATCAATGCAACGGTCAAGAACTCGGTCCAGTACATGGGGGCTCCTTTCGGCCAAGCGTAACGTTTTGTTTCATCTGGTAGGCTCGGCAGATTACGCCTTCCGTACAACGCACAAAAGGTACAGTTGATGACGAACCCGCGCCGCGCCGTATTCCTCGATCACCCTTCGCTGGATCTTGGCGATCTCGACCTCAGCCCGTTGCGCGCCTGCTTCAGCGACCTGCAACTGTTCGCCCAGACCCTGCCGGAACAAGTAGCCGAACGCTTGCAGGGCGCAACAGTTGCGATCACCAACAAGATCAAGATCGACGCCGCCGCCATGGCCGCCAACCCGGATCTGAAACTGATCCTGATCACCGCCACCGGCACCAACAACGTCGATCTCGCAGCCGCCAGCGCCCAAGGCATCACCGTATGTAACTGCCAGGGCTACGGCACCCCGTCGGTGGCGCAACACACGATCATGCTGTTGCTCAACCTCGCTACCCGCCTGTCCGATTACCAGAAAGCCGTCGGTGAAGGTCGCTGGCAGCAGGCGAAACAGTTCTGTCTGCTCGACTACCCGATTGTTGAACTGGAAGGCAAAACCCTTGGCCTGCTCGGGCATGGCGAACTCGGCGGCGCCGTCGCACGGTTGGCTGAAGCCTTCGGCATGCGCGTGTTGCTCGGGCAGATTCCGGGGCGCCCTGCCCGGCCGGATCGCCTGCCGCTGGATGAACTGTTGCCACAGATCGACGCCCTCACCCTGCACTGCCCACTCAACGAGCACACCCGCCACTTCATCGGCGCCCGCGAACTGGCGTCGATGAAGCCCGGCGCGTTCGTAGTCAATACGGCCCGTGGCGGACTGATCGACGAACAGGCCCTGGCCGATGCCTTGCGCGCCGGTCATCTCGGCGGCGCTGCTACTGATGTGCTGAGTATCGAGCCACCGAGCCAAGGCAATCCATTGCTGGCCGCCGATATCCCGCGCCTGATCGTCACGCCGCACAACGCCTGGGGCAGTCGCGAGGCGCGACAGCGCATCGTTGGCCAATTAACCGAAAACGCTCAGGCGTTCTTCAGCGGTAAGGCGCTGCGGGTCGTCAGTTGATAAACTGCTGCACTTTTTTTTGAGGAGCAGTTATGGATCCGCGCAGTGAAGTACTGCTTCGTCAGGCCGAGTTATTTCAGGGTTCACTGTTGTTGGCCGGGTTGCCTGCCGACGATTTGCTCGGGCGCCTGCCCAACGCCTTTGGCTGGTGCTGGCACGCCGGCGACCAAGCCGCGCTCGACGCTCGCTTCGAAGGCCGCAGCCATTTTGGCGTAAACATTCCCGAGCGCGAGTTCGACAGCGCTGTGGTGTTTCTGCCCAAATCCAAGGATCTGACCGATTACGTTCTCAACGCTGTGGCGGCGCGCCTGGCCGGTCGTGAAGTGTTTCTGGTCGGGGAAAAACGCAGCGGCATCGAAGGCGCGTCAAAACAGCTCAACCCGTTCGGCAAGCCCCGTAAACTCGACAGCGCACGTCACTGCCAACTGTGGCAAGTGACGGTCGCCAATGCCCCTGAAGCCAAATCGCTGGAAAGCCTGGCGCAGACTTACGAGCTGCCGCTGGCCGAAGGCCCGTTGAAAGTCATCAGCCTGCCGGGCGTGTTCAGCCACGGTCGACTGGATCGCGGCAGTGCCTTGCTGCTGGAACATCTGGACAAACTGCCAAGCGGCCATTTGCTCGACTTCGGTTGTGGCGCGGGTGTGTTGGGTGCTGCGGTCAAACGTCGCTATCCGCACAATCAGGTGACATTGCTCGACGTCGATGCGTTTGCCGCCGCCAGCAGCCGTCTGACATTGGCGGCCAACGGTCTGGAAGCCGACGTGCTGACCGGCGACGGAATCGATGCGGCGCCCATGGGTTTGAGCGCCATTCTGAGCAATCCCCCGTTCCATGTCGGCGTGCATACCGACTATTTCGCTACCGAGAACTTGCTGCGAAAAGCGGCCAAACATCTGAAAAACGGCGGCGAACTACGCTTGGTCGCGAACAGTTTCCTGAAGTATCAACCACTGATCGAAGAGCATCTTGGGGTCTGTGCGATCAAGGCCGAAGGCAATGGCTTCCGGATTTACCGGGCCAAACGCGGCTGAAGTTTCTTTTCAAAAAGAGGCTTGCTCTATCGGATTTGCCTAGGCAGAATCCGCTCCGTCCTAGGGGAGTAGTCTCCCACGAGCGCCAAGCTCGTCCGGCATACGTCAACATACTTGATCCTCAGATCATGGCGTATGCGACCCAAGCGTCCGCACCAGACGGATCGCAGGGTTTGACAAGACCTATGACACGCACACCTTACCCGGGGCGGGAAGGCTGTACGTGTCATAGCCGTGTCGACCCGCCCCTTAGGAAAATCCTGATGCTGGACTCGTTACTCGTTCCCACCGCAATCGTTGCCTTGGCCGAAATCGGCGACAAGACGCAACTGCTCGCGCTGATTCTCGCCGCTCGCTTCCGCAAACCCTGGCCGATCATTGCCGGGATTGTCGCCGCGACCCTGGCCAACCACGCAGCAGCCGGCGCGGTCGGTGCCTGGTTCGGCAGTTTCTTCTCGGATTCGGTGCTGCACTGGATTCTCGCCGCGAGCTTCGCTGCCACAGCGCTGTGGACACTGGTCCCGGACAAGATGGATGACGATGAAGCGAGCACTGCGCGCAAATTCGGGCCATTCCTGACCACGCTGATCGCGTTTTTCCTGGCGGAAATGGGCGACAAGACTCAGGTGGCTACCGTCATGCTGGCCGCGCAGTATCCTGAGTTGTGGCTAGTGATTATCGGCACCACCCTGGGCATGTTGATTGCCAACGTGCCGGTGGTATTGGCGGGTAACTTTGCCGCAGACAAACTGCCGTTGACCCTGATTCGTCGCCTGGCGGCTTCGGCGTTCCTGATTCTGGCGATCGTTGCGGTGTACAAGGCGATGCAGAGCAGTGGCTGGGTTTAAACCGGCCTCCTGATCTGACACTGACCTGTGGTGAGGGGATTTATCCCCGATGGGCTGCAAAGCAGCCCCAAAACCTTTACATGCGGCATGTCTGACATTCTGAGACAGCGGGTTTTGGGGGCGCTGCGCACCCCATCGGGGATAAATCCCCTCGCCACAATGAAATCCAATCAACCACAGAAACTGCGGCAGTCTCAGGACTTCGGTGCTTTCTCGTACAGCGGCATGACTTTCGGAATCGCCGCCTGCAACGAAGCAATACGGCTGGTCGACGCCGGGTGAGTGCTCATGAACTCCGGTGGCGAACCTTCCGAGGCCTTGCTCATCTTGTTCCACAGGGTGATCGCCGCGTTCGGGTTGTATCCGGCACGGGCGGCCAGTTCCAGCCCGATCAGGTCGGCTTCGTTTTCGTTGGCACGGCTGTTAGGCAAGGTCATGCCGTAGTTGGCCACGGTGTCGGCCAGCGCCAGGCTGTCCTGACCCAAGCCAAACAAAGCACCCGCACCCTGCTTGGCCATCTCCATACCGTATGCCTTGGACATCGCTTCACGACCATGCTCGCGCAAGGCGTGGGCGATTTCATGGCCCATGACTGCGGCGATTTCATCGTCGGTCAGTTTCAGGCTGTCGATCAGCCCGGTGTAGAAAATGATCTTGCCGCCAGGGCCGCAGTTGGCGTTGAGCTCATCGCTCTTGATCAGATTGACTTCCCATTTCCACTGAGCGGCATCCGGACGGAAGTTCGGCGCCTGGGCGATCAGGCGGTTGGCAATGGCCTGAACACGCTTGGCTTCAGGGCTAGTCTTGTCCAGCACGCCTTTGCTCGATGCTTCGCCGACGGTCTTCTGATACGACTGGGCATACATCTGGTCGACCTCTTGCGAGGACAGCATGCTGAACATGTACTGCTTGCGCTCCACGCCCACGGCGCCGCCGCTGGTGGTGTTGACCGACTGACAACCGGCCAGCAACAGCGCTGCGCTCAGTGCACTTACAACCAATGTCTTGTTCATTAAAAAGCTCCCTGAAAACCTGTCGCGTATCGTAGGCGGGTAATTGTATCGGCGCCAGATACAACGGACGTGTTGCACCGACTTTCAGAAGTTTCCCACCCGCGCTGTCGTAAAAAATTCACAGCGACCGGCAAGCCCCGGCAACTACGTCGCATACCGATCCATTTGCGACATCCCCGCCTGATCACGCCTTGCACCACTCATGGCTCATTGCCCGCGGCCGATACAACAGCGCAGACGTCCTCTTGCGTGCGGAGCTCCCATGAAGTTCAAGTCGATCCAGTTTTCCGTCGCCGCTCTGGCCGGCGCCATCGTTCTCAGCGTGGTCGCCGCGCTGGTGTTATATGCGCTGTTCTCCGGCGCCCGCACCCAAGAGATGGTGCAGCAGCGCACCCAGGCCCAGTTCGAGCAAGTCATCGAACAGCGCCTGACTTCGCTGGCGCAGACCCAGGTCAGCCAGATCCAGCGCGAACTCGAAGCGCCGTTGTTGATTGCCGGAGGGCTGGTGCGGGTCAATGCCCTGCTCGGCGCGCCGGGTGCCGATGGCCAGCCGCGACTGACCGTCAGCCGTGAGCAACTGATCAGCCTGATCAAGGAAAACGTCGAAAAGAACCCGAAGATTCTGGGTACTTACATCGGCTGGGAAAAAAACGCTCTGGACCACAATGACGCAGCCTACGTCGGCACTAGCGTAGTCGGTATCGATTCGGCCAACGGGCGCTTCCTGCCATGGTGGTTCCGCAATGACGACGGCACCCTGGGCCTGGACAAACTGGTGGACGTCGACGACCAGAAAGTCCTGTCCACCGGCGTGCGTGCCAGCGAGTACTACCTGTGCTCGAAAGAGAGTAAAAAATCCTGCGTGATCGATCCGGCGCCCTACAAGGTCGGCGACAAGATCGTCATGCTCGCCTCGTTTATTGAACCGATCATGCTCAACGGCGCGTTCCAGGGCATCGTTGGCGCCGACCTGTCGGTGAACTTCATTCAGGAAATGCTCCTCGCGGCCAACCAGAAGCTGTACAGCGGCGCCGGGCAAATGGCCCTGGTCGGCAGCAACGGGCGGATCGTTGCCTACACCAAGGACCCGAGCAAATTCGGCGAGAAGGTCAGCGACATTCTCGACGCCGAGCAGATCGCCAACATGGCCAATCTCAAGCGCGGCGAAGTCACCTACTCCGTCGACAAGGACAAGGGTCGGATCGAACTGTACCTGCCGTTCGGCATCGGCCAGACCGACGCACGCTGGACGCTGATGCTGCAACTGCCGCTCGACGCGGTGATGGCCGACTTGCAGAAACTGCAGGCCGACCTCGACGCCCAGCGCAAATCCGACACCTTCGGCATGGCCATGGTCGGCCTGATCATTGCCGGCATCGGCCTGCTGGTGATCTGGCTGGTGGGCCACGGCATCGCCCGACCGCTGAAGCAAATGGTCGCCATGCTGGATGACATCGCTCAGGGCGAAGGTGATCTGACGCGTCGTTTGAGCAGTGATCGCAGCGATGAACTGGGCTCGATCGCCAAGGGCTTCAACACTTTCCTGAGCAAGTTGCAGGCGATGATCACGCAAGTGGTGACGTCGGTGCAGAGCGTCAGTGATTCTTCCGAACACACGGCCGACATCGCGATTCGCACCAACATCGGCATACAGAAACAAATGGCCGAGATCGAGCAGGTCGCCACTGCCGTGCACGAAATGACGGCTACCGCGCAGGACGTCGCGCGCAATGCGACCCAGGCTGCGCAAGCTGCCAGCCATGCCGATCAGGCCGCCAGCCAGGGCATGCAGATCGTCCGTGATACTTCGAATTCGATTGGCGTGCTAGCTGTGGAAATCGGCAAGGCTGTGGATGTAGTGCAAACACTGGCCAAGGACAGCGAAAACATCAACGCGATCCTTACCGCGATTCGCGGGATTGCCGAGCAAACCAACCTGTTGGCGCTTAACGCGGCCATCGAGGCGGCGCGCGCCGGGGAACAGGGTCGTGGCTTTGCCGTGGTCGCGGACGAAGTGCGCAATCTGGCGCAGAAGACCCAGAAAGCCACCGAAGAAATCCAGTCCATGATTCAGCAACTGCAACAAGGCACCCGCGACGTGGTGCGGGTCATGGAAGACAGCCAGAATCGCACCGACGAAAGCGTGCAGCACGCGGCAAAAGCGGCCGAGGCGCTGGAGACGATTACTCAGGCGGTATCGGTGATCAATGACATGAACACGCAGATTGCCAGTGCGGCCGAGGAGCAGAGTGCGGTCGCCGATGACATCAACCGCAACGTGATCAATATCGGACAAGTGGCCAATGAAGTGGCGGGCGGCGCGGATGAATCGAGTTCGGCGAGCGCCGACCTGACCAAATTGGCGGAGCAGCAGCGACGGTTGATCAACCAGTTCAAGGTCTGAAAAACGAAGAGCCCCTCACCCCGGAGTCAAACATTCCGGTCCATTCAGCTTCGGATCATTCACCAGATTCGCCAACACCCGCTCGCGCAACGCGGCGGGTTCACTGGCCAGCAGCGCCTGCAAGGTATGCAGCGGCGTCTCGGGATCGAGCCAGGCCGCCTGCCCCGCCTCATCCAGAATCAACGGTCGTCGCTGACTGGCCGCTGACTGAGTGATCACCGCCGTGCTCAGCCACACCTGCTCCTGCACCGGATACGCTTCCCAGATCGCCGCAAAAAACAGCGAAGAGCCCTCACCCGGCGTCAGCCAGTACGGGCGCTTGCGCTGGGTCCCGCGCCATTCATAAAAACCGTTGGCCGGCAGCAGGCAACGACGCAGACGCAAGGCTTCACGAAACATCGGCTGCTCGGCCACCGTTTCCGCCCGGGCGTGGGCCGGGGTACGCGACAGATCGGTCAGCCACGGCGGCGTCAGCCCCCAGCGCGCACGGGCCAGAGTGCGTTCGCCATCTTCACCGGCACGCAGCATCAACACCGAATCGTTGGGGGAAATGTTCCACTGCGCCAGTTGATCGGCAGGAAAACCTGGCAGCGCCGCGAAGTCGCGGTTCCAGCGAAACAGGGCATAACGTCCGCACATGGGGCAACACGACTCACAAATAAAACGAACGTCAGCCTAACAGACCAACGTACCGGGGAAGCTCTCCGGTTCATCGCCGGGTAGCGGCAGCGCGGCATTGTACGCGGTGATCAGCTCAAGGGCGTATTCGGCCTTATCATTGTCGACCGACAGCCCCAACAGGCCAAAGATCGGCAACTCGCCCGTGCCGCCGAGCAGATCCCGCCCCATCAGGTGCGCCTCGATGCCTTCGCTGGCAAGCATGCCCTTGAGCATCTCGCCTTCCATCAGGTTTTCCGGCTCGTAGATTCGCTGCATGGGCGCCCCTCATTCGTTTTCGCTAAGTACATCGAGCATCCATTCAATACCGTCAGTTTGCAGCTTGAATATGATCGGTTTACAGCATACCGGGCAGTCCTCGGTGTACTTCTGATCTCCTCCGGACAAATCCAGAACCGCTTCGCACCTTTCCCCACAATATGGACATTCATAATGCTCGGTTTCCAGCATCGCGGTCTCCCAGGTGACTTGTGCGTATAATCGCCGGTCTATTTGCAGGGCTATTTTTGTCTGGCTACTTTTTCAGACCGTGCCCCGTTGGTTTTCGATCAAAACCTTTACTTACCCTAGCCGTTTCCAACAAGAGAGCATGATGGGCGAATTCGATGCCATCCGACCTTACGACGACAGCGAAGTACCTGCGGTACTGGCAAGACTGCTCGGCGACAAGGCGTTTCTAGATATCCTCACCCACTTCCGCTTCCCGCGTTTTGCCGGTGCCTTCGGCTGGATGCTCAAACCACTTATAGCCCATCGGCTGCGTCGTGAGTTCGCCGACGTGACGTCGGTGGCGACCTTGCAGGACAAAGTCGAGTTCTACGTCGACCACACCATCGAGCGCGCCACCGATGGCGTGACCTATACCGGTGTCGAGCAATTCAAGTCCGGCAGCGCGTATCTGTTCATCGCCAACCACCGCGACATCGTGATGGACCCGGCCTTCGTCAACTACGCCGTGTATCACGCCGGCCTGCCGACGCCGCGTATCGCGATTGGTGACAACCTGCTGCAAAAGCCCTTTGTCAGCGATCTGATGCGCCTGAACAAAAGCTTCATCGTTCACCGTTCGATCACCGGACGCCGCGAGAAAATGGCTGCGTACCAATTGCTGTCGGCCTACATCAACCACTCGATCCGCAACGACTGCGCCTCGATCTGGATCGCTCAGGCCGAAGGTCGGGCCAAGGACGGTGACGACCGTACCGAGTCGGCGATCCTCAAGATGTTCCACATGAGCCGCAAGGACGAACCGTTCGGTGAAGTCATTCAGTCGCTGAACGTCACCCCGGTGTCGATCAGCTACGAATACGACCCGTGCGACCAGGCCAAGGCCCGCGAGTTGTATATCCGCGCCACCACCGGCACCTACGCCAAGGCGCCGGGCGAAGATGACGTGAGTATCGCCAAGGGCATCACCGGTTACAAAGGCCGGGTGCACGTGAACTTTGCCGCGCCAATCACCGAGCTGTTCGAAGACACCAAGCAATTGGCGGTCGAGATGGACAAGCAGATTCTCGGCGGTTATCGCCTGTTCCCGGTGCATTACCTGGCGTATGCGCAGTGGGCGGATGCTGATCCGCAGTTGAACGTGCCGAAGGCTGCCGAGGTGTTCCCGGCGGATGAACTGGCCAAGGCGCAGGAAGAGTGGCAGCAACGGTTGGACGCCTGCCCTGAAGAGCATCGTCCGTATCTGGTGCTTCAATATGCGACGCCGGTGCGCAATCAGTACCGGGTCAAGGCTGGGTTGGCGCTGTAAGCGTCTTCGGCCAGAGACAAAAACGGCGCCTTTGTGGTGAGGGGATTTATCCCCGATGGGGCGCGAAGCGGCCCCAGGTTTCTGCCTGAGAAATCATGGGCCTGCTGCGCAGGCCATCGGGGATAAATCCCCTCACCACAAGGTTTTGCATTCGCTTCAGAAGCGGGTGCTGACCCACGAAATGAGCAACGCCAGCCCCAGGCAGGCAAAGCCGAAGCGATAGAAAAACCGGTTCATGCGCAACGTTGCCCAATCGAGGATCGGCTCGGCGTTCGGCTGCGCCTGGCGCTGGGCCGCAATACTGGCCATTGCGCGTTGTTCACGGCGGCGAGTCGCGTGCAGCAGCCAACTGCCCGGGAAGGCCAGCAGCAGGGCCAACAGATTGATCAATTTGGCGGGATGGGCGGTAAACAGCGTCATCAAATGCAGCGACATCACAGACCTCAAACTTAATCGGTGTGGCAGGCGCCAGACCGACGACTGCGGCGGGATTCTACCGAAACCGGCCCCCGACGCCTCCCTTTTACGACAAATAACCCATCAATCGACCGATGGCTGTCCTGTGTCACGGCTTCGTCATTTACATCGGCCACCATGCGCGCCTCGAAACACACATGGAATGCGACATGCTTCACGCTGAAAACCAGGATCGTCTCTACCTCATCACCCCATCCGACGAACAGCAGAGCCTCGTCGGCAGCCTTGCCTTCAATGTTCAGGATCGCCATTGGCTGGTGTATTGCGCACTGGGCGGGCATCAGCATGCGGATTTGCCCGAGACGGATTTGCTGACTGGGGTCAGCGTGCTCGATTTCTATTCGCAAGCTGCGTGAGTCAAGAGCCCCTCACCCTAACCCTCTCCCGGAGGGAGAGGGGACTGACCGAGATGAATATTTAAGTTACGTCGACCTGAAATATCGAGCCGTACTCAAGCCTTGAAAAGCCCCCAATCGGCTCCCTTCCCCCTCGCCCCCCTGGGGGAGAGGGCTGGGGTGAGGGGGATGGATCTTCCAGACAACCCGAATCCAGAACCTGCACACATGAAAAAGCCCGGAGCCATCACTGGCACCGGGCTTTTTTACATCAGCCGAAAGACTTACTCAGCGAGAACCTGCCCAACAGTCGGGTCCTTGAACAGACGCGTCAACGCATCGCTCAACACGTCACTCACCAGTTTGGTGTTGGTTTCCTGATTCGGCGCCATGCCGAAACGCTGGTCCAGCGATGCGCCGTAACGGCCGCTGTAGCGGCGGTTGGCGTTCTGTACGTCGGAGCGGAAGGTTGCGCCGATCGTGGCTTCGGTCACGTACATGCCTTCTTTAGGCGACTGATATTTCAGTTCCGCCAGGGTCACGGTCAACTGGGGAGCATTCGGCGCGTTGTTGGTCGGGGTAAACCCGAGCAGACGCACGGCGGCTTCAGCCTGAGCCTGCAACTTCGGCAGGATCTGCTCGCGTTGCACGGTGATGGCGCTGGTTTCCGGGTACAGGCCACCACGGGTGCCCAAGGTTGGCGACGGACGACCGTCAACCACACGCACTACCACAGGCTGGCCACGGCCGACGGCTGGCAATTGCGTGGTCAGCTTCGGTTCCGGACTCAGTTGTTGCGGGCTGTGGGCGCAGCCGGCCAGAGTCAAACCGGCCACAGTGATCAAACCGAACAACAGGCGTTGCAACATGCTCTTCTCTCCAGAATCAGGCACAAACAGGCCGGCAGTATAGCGGTGGGCCACTGCGGGTCACCAGCATCGCGAGGTGAATACTGAAATGTCTGACAAACCCTGTCGAAAGCGGTTCCTGTCACACATTCTTCACCGCCCATACACCTTGACGTCACGGGTCGCTGGCAATCTTCAAACCAGTCCTCCAACAAGGTACTCGGCCATGCGTTATCTGATCTCGTTGTTCGCCCCACGCCCGCTGCACCGCAGCTTCGCCCTGCTCGATCGTAACGGCCATTGTCAGGCGTTCAAGCAGTGCAGCCTGCAACCGATGGGCGATGGCTGGGTCGAAATCGAAGAAATCCGCCTGCAGTGGTTGAACCAGCCGCTGCCCGCCAGCGCCCGGGTCGTACCGCGACAAATGCGCGCACGGGCTCAAGTGCAGTTGACCATCTGACCGGACGGCTAATAAAAGTCATTAAACACAACCAACTCCGCGCATTTCTTCGATACAATCTCCCCCCGATTATAAGGACGTCTCCTGATCGGGCCCCGCAACAGCGTCAATGCGCTTGCATCGACATCAAAAATCGCCCACAGAGAGCCGCCCACACAGATCGAGTGAAGTTGGCGCGCTTGCCTGTTCTTCCGGCAAAACCCCGCTTTTCGCGAATCTGCAGAGCTGTCATGACGCTCGGTCACTGAGCTGTTTTGCCTTCATGGGCACGGTGCCAGGCTTCGACAGCCCTTTTTTGAGGTTCACGTCTTCAAAAGAGCGTGAAAAAAACGGGTTTTCACAACTTCACAAGAGTGTGGCGAGCAAATGAATAGTTTTGCGTCTGAACATGCACCATTAGCGTCTGAAACAGCCCAACGACACAGGACCGGGTATACCTCGAATATCGGAGCCTGAAGCCTGTCCGCTACGGATTTGGTTGCACAAAATGGATGTCTCGACCATAAGTCGAATTGCCAGCCGCGCGCTGAAATGAGTTCATGGAACTCTTGAAGCCTGGCCGCATGCATCCATCGAAGTCGCGAAAAATTGCGAAGATTCGGACATGGCGAACTGACCATCGTTACCTGGGGCACCACTGAACTGCCCCTGAACGCCTGGCAGCCATGCCGACAATTTGGTGCTGCAGATTTTGGAGACGCGTTAAATGGCGCATAACGAAGCAGTCGACGTAGTACTGGTTGGGGCCGGCATCATGAGTGCCACCCTTGCCGTGCTGCTCAAAGAGCTCGATCCGGCGATCAAGCTGGAAGTTGTCGAGCTGATGGATTCCGGTGCTGCGGAGAGTTCCAACCCGTGGAACAACGCCGGTACCGGTCACGCAGGCCTGTGCGAGCTGAACTACACGCCGCAGGCTGCCGATGGCAGCGTCGACATCAAGAAAGCCGTGCACATCAACACCCAGTTCGAAGTGTCCAAGCAGTTCTGGTCGTACCTGACCAAGAAAGGCACCTTCGGCTCGTGCAAGTCCTTCATCAGCCCGGTGCCGCACCTGAGTTTTGTCCAGGGTGACAAAGGCGTTTCGTTCCTCAAGGAACGCTTTGACGTGTTGAGCAAGCACCACGCTTTCTCCGACATGGAATACACCGAAGACAAAGCCAAGATGGCCGAGTGGATGCCGCTGATGATGCCGGGCCGCTCGCCGGACGAAGTGCTCGCTGCCACCCGCGTGATGAACGGCACCGACGTCAACTTCGGCGCCCTGACCAATCAGTTGCTCAAGCACCTGACCAGCGCACCCGACGCCCAGGTCAAATACTGCAAGCGCGTGACTGGCCTCAAGCGTAACGGCAACGGCTGGACCGTCAGCATCAAGGACGTCAACAGCGGCAGCAGCCGTGAAGTCGACGCCAAATTCGTCTTCCTCGGCGCCGGTGGCGCGGCACTGCCGTTGCTGCAAGCCTCTGGAATCGAAGAAAGCAAAGGCTTCGGCGGCTTCCCGATCAGCGGCCAGTGGCTGCGTTGCGACAACCCGGACGTGGTCAAACACCACCAGGCCAAAGTCTACAGCCAGGCCGCCGTGGGTTCGCCGCCGATGTCGGTGCCGCACCTGGACACCCGCGTGGTCGATGGCAAGAAATCCCTGCTGTTCGGGCCATACGCCGGTTTCACCACCAAGTTCCTCAAGCACGGCTCCTTCATGGATCTGCCGATGTCGGTTCGCGCCGGCAACATCGGGCCGATGCTGGCGGTGGCGAAAAACAACATGGACCTGACCAAGTACCTGGTCAGCGAAGTGATGCAGTCGATGGAGCAGCGTCTGGAATCCCTGCGCCGTTTCTACCCTGAAGCGAAAGCCGAAGACTGGCGCCTGGAAGTGGCCGGCCAACGGGTGCAGATCATCAAGAAAGACCCGAAAAAGGGCGGCATCCTGCAATTCGGTACCGAACTGGTGGCTGCGAAGGACGGTTCCCTCGCTGCTCTGCTCGGCGCATCCCCAGGTGCCTCGGTAACCGTTTCGATCATGCTGGAACTGATCGAGAAGTGCTTCCCGGGCAAGGCCAAGGCTGAATGGGCTGGCAAACTGGCCGAAATCTTCCCGGCCCGTGAAAAAGTACTGGAAACCGATGCTGCGCTGTATCGCAAGATCAACACGCAGAACAACATCGCACTGGAACTGGTTGAAGAAAGCAGCGAGACCCCAAGCTACGCTTGATCTAGCGGCATAAAAAACGCCCCGTACTCAGTGAGTGCGGGGCGTTTTTTTATGCCTTGAGAAAACCTTAGCCGCGGCTTTTTTCGATCAGCTCGATGTAGTCCGGGGCGTTTCGCTGATCCTTGATCACCTCAACGAAAGTCTGGCCCTGCTCATCCTTGCCATCGACGTCGTAGCCAGCGGCAACGAAGAACGTCAGAAACCGCTCGAAGTCATCAATGCGCAAGCCACGATAAGCCTTGATCAGTTTGTGCAGCGACGGCGAGGTGGCGTCGACCGGTTCAAAATCGAGGAACAGCTTGATCTGCTCATCGCCGATCTCGTCACCAATCACTTGTTTCTTATCTTTACGCATTGCCGACTCCAGCTCGCAGACATTTCACGGGCGGGCAGTTTACCCCTGCCCCGCCGCCGGGCTCAACGCGCGCGCACGCTGCCGGTGTGCAAATCGGCCCAGATATGGCCGTTGGCGTAACTGAGGAACTGCACATAGACGGTGTCGTTACGCAGCAGATCCATCACCACGCGGTATTGGGCGAGCGGGTAAAACAGGTTCAGGGTTTTGCTTTTTTCGTCGTAAAGCGGTTTTTTCAGGCTTTTGCTTTCACCATCGAAACTGACCAGCACCTGAGTAATCGTTGCGCCCTTGTTCAGGGACTTGCCCTTGAGACGGATCATCAGCGACGAAGTGACCGGAATTGGCTGCTGATTGGATTGGCGTTGCGCACCGACGACCACCGAATAGTCGGTGACTTGCAGCAGTTGCTGCTGTTCCGGCTCGGCATCGCGAAGGGTCAGGTCATCCGGCGGCAGGAATTGACTGTGCATCGGCGCGGCGGACAGAGGCAGGCTGAGGGTCAGCAACAGGGCGGCAAAGCTGCGGATCAAGAGGCTCATGGCTGGCTCCGGGGACGGGCCGAGCACTCTAGCATGGGATTAAAAGCAAAAGATCGCAGCGTTCCGCAGCTCCTACAGGTTTACATCAATCCCATGTAGGAGCTGCCGAAGGCTGCGATCTTTTGATCTTGCTTACATGCCTTTAACGGCGAAGATCCCGTTGGCGTTGCGCCAGTAGCCTTTGTAGTCCATGCCGTAACCGAAGATATAACGGTCAATGCACGGCAGACCGACGAAATCGGCTTTCAGGTCAGGACGTGCCTTGCGGTCGTGATCCTTGTCGATCAGCACGGCAGTGTGCACTTTGCGCGCGCCGGCGTGTTTGCAGAAGTCGATGATCGCGCCCAGGGTGTGCCCTTCGTCGAGGATGTCGTCGATGATCAGTACGTCGCGGTCGATGAACGAGACTTCTGGCTTGGCTTTCCAGAACAGATCGCCGCCGCTGGTTTCGTTGCGATAACGGGTCGCGTGCAGGTAGGACGCTTCCAGCGGGAATTGCAGATGGGTCAGCAGTTTGCCGGAGAAGATCAGGCCGCCGTTCATCACGCAGAACACCACCGGGTTGCTGTCAGCCAGTTGCTCGTTGATTTGTGCACCGACGCGGGCGATGGCCGCCTCGACTTCAGACTCGGTGTACAGGCAGTCAGCCTCTCGCATGATTTGACGGATATGCTCGAGATCAGCGGACATGGCGCTCTCCGGGGGGGTTGTGGGTGGGGGGTATGGCTGCGAAAAGCGGGCAAAGGTACGCATCTCGCACGGCCGAATCAAGCCTTTATGGACTAACGTACTCAATGTCCTATAGGACATCACCCTCGGATAGATTAATCTAGGCCGGTTTTTTTGCCCGCCGCCGGAGCCTTTCCCATGCCCATCCTCGAGATCCGCCATCCGCTGATCCGTCATAAACTCGGCCTGATGCGCCGCGCTGACATCAGCACCAAGAATTTCCGCGAGCTCGCTCAGGAAGTCGGCGCACTGTTGACCTATGAAGCTACAAAAGATTTGCCGCTCGAATCCTACGATATTGCAGGTTGGTGCGGCACCGTGTCGGTCGAGAAAATCGCCGGCAAGAAGATCACCGTCGTGCCGATCCTGCGCGCCGGCATCGGCATGCTCGAAGGCGTGCTGAGCCTGATCCCGGGTGCCAAGGTCAGCGCTGTGGGTGTTGCCCGCAACGAAGAAACCCTGCAAGCCCACACTTATCTGGAAAAACTGGTTCCGGAAATCAACGAACGCCTGGCCATGATCATCGACCCGATGCTCGCTACCGGCAGCTCCATGGTTGCGACCATCGACCTGCTGAAGAAGGCTGGCTGCAGAGATATCCGCGCCATGGTGCTGGTTGCCGCGCCGGAAGGCATTGCCGCAGTAGAAAAGGCTCACCCGGACGTGACCATCTACACCGCTTCCATTGATGAACGCTTGAACGAACACGGTTACATCATCCCAGGGCTGGGCGATGCCGGTGACAAGATCTTCGGCACCAAGCAGAAGGACGCGTGACCATGCAGCAAGAGTTCAACGATCCGCTCTGGCGCACGGTGCTGTCCGGCGCCCAGATGCTGTTCGTGGCTTTCGGCGCTCTGGTGCTGATGCCGCTGATCACCGGCCTGGACCCGAACGTGGCACTGTTTACCGCAGGTCTTGGGACGATTCTGTTCCAGATCGTCACCGGCCGTCAGGTCCCGGTGTTCCTCGCGTCGAGCTTCGCTTTTATCACGCCGATCATTCTCGCCAAGGGCCAGTTTGGCCTCGCCGCGACCATGGGCGGCGTGATGGCGGCTGGTTTCGTCTACACCTTCCTGGGCCTTGCGGTGAAGATCAAAGGAACAGGCTTCATCGAC
This sequence comes from Pseudomonas sp. LBUM1652, assembly GCF_059716105.1. NCBI lineage: Bacteria > Pseudomonadati > Pseudomonadota > Gammaproteobacteria > Pseudomonadales > Pseudomonadaceae > Pseudomonas > Pseudomonas sp. LBUM1652. The sequence continues at coordinate 5,279,077 of NZ_CP166804.1, forward strand.
CGCCTGCTGCCGCCGGTGGTGATTGGTCCGGTGATCATTTCCATCGGCCTGGCCATGGCGCCGATTGCCGCGAACATGGCAATGGGCAAGGCGGGTGACGGTTCCGAACTGATCCACTACCAGACCGCGATGATGATCTCGATGCCGGCGCTGCTGACCACGTTGATCGTGGCGGTGTTCGGTAAAGGCATCTTCCGTCTGGTGCCGATCATTTCTGGCGTGCTGGTCGGCTTTGGCATGGCCTTCTATTTCGGCGTGGTCGATACCGCGAAGATTGCCGCAGCTCCATGGTTTGCGATCCCGCACTTCACCGCACCGGAATTCAACTGGCAGGCGATTCTGTTCATCGTGCCGGTGGCATTGGCTCCGGCCATTGAACACATCGGCGGTGTGATTGCGGTGGGTAGCGTTACCGGTCGCGACTATCTGAAGAAGCCTGGCCTGCATCGCACCCTGCTCGGTGACGGCATTGCCACCACCGCTGCCGGCCTGTTCGGCGGCCCGCCAAACACCACTTACGCCGAAGTGACTGGCGCCGTGATGTTGACCAAGAACTACAACCCGAAAATCATGACCTGGGCGGCGATCTTTGCCATCAGCCTGGCGTTCGTCGGCAAGTTCGGTGCGCTGCTGCAAAGCATTCCGGTGCCGGTGATGGGCGGGATTCTGTGCCTGCTGTTCGGCTCGATCGCGGCGGTGGGGATGAACACCCTGATCCGTCACAAGATCGATCTGGGCGAAGCACGCAATCTGGTGATCGTTTCGGTGACGCTGGTATTCGGGATTGGTGGTGTGCTGGTCGGCACCGGCACTGGCCCGGATGACTTCGGTCTCAAAGGCATCGCGCTGTGCGCGGTGGTGGCGATTGCGCTGAACCTGATTCTGCCGGGCAATGATGGCTGGAAGAACAAGAAGGCGGATGAGCCGCTGATCTAAGGCTTCAAGATGTTTATTGCCTGACAGATAGCTTTCGCGAGCAGGCTCGCTCCCACAGGGGTTCTTCAGCGCACCGAAGATCAAATGTGGGAGCGAGCTTGCTCCGGGCGGCGTTCCGACGAAGCTTTTGGCTTTACAGCGCCAACGGCGCTCGCTCACACAAGGTCGCCAACGCCTTCGCCCATTGCGGGTCATCATTCAGGCACGGCACCAGCACCAACTCCTCTCCCCCCGCCTCGCGGAACTGCTCCTTGCCGCGATCACCGATCTCTTCCAGTGTCTCGATGCAGTCGGCGACAAACGCCGGGCACATCACCAGAATCTTCTTCACGCCGCTTTTCGCCAGCTCATCCAGCCGCGCTTCGGTGTAGGGTTCAATCCACTTCGCCCGGCCCAATCGCGACTGAAAAGAGACAGACCATTTGCCCTCCGGTAACCCCATACGCTCAGCGAACAGGGCCGCCGTGCGCAAACATTGCGCGCGATAACAGGTTGCCAATACCGCAGGCGACGCATTCTTGCAGCAGTCTTCATTTTTGAAGCAGTGATTGCCGGTCGGGTCGAGCTTGGTCAGGTGCCGTTCCGGCAGGCCATGGAAGCTCAGCAGCAAGTGATCGTAATCCTGCTGCAAATGCGGCTTGGCACTGGCCACCAAGGCGTCGAGGTATTCCGGCTGATCGTAGAACGGCTGCAGCACCGAAATCTGCACATTGAGCTTCTTCGCGCGGATCACGCGCTTCGCCTCTTCGATCACCGTGGTGGTGGTGCTGTCGGCGAACTGTGGATAAAGCGGCGCCAGCGTGATGCGCTTGTGTCCCGCTGCTACCAGCCTTGTCAGGCACGTTTCAATCGAAGGCTCGCCGTAGCGCATCGCCAAGTCGACCGGGCCATGTTTCCACTGCGCTTTCATCTGCTCTTGCAGACGACGGCTGAGTACCACCAGCGGCGAACCTTCGTCCCACCAGATAGAGGCATAGGCGTGCGCCGACTGCTCGGGCCGCTTGATCAGAATCAGCGAAACCAGCAAACGCCGCACTGGCCACGGCAGGTCGATCACGTACGGGTCCATCAGAAATTGATTGAGGTAACTGCGCACATCGGCCACCGAGGTGGAGGCCGGGGAGCCCAGGTTGACCAGAAGCAAGGCGTGATCGGTCATGCAACGTCCTATTTCAGAGGCGGCTGGAGAGATCGTCCAGAGCCGCGCGTAAATCCGTGAACTGGAAAGTGAAACCCGCTTCCAGCAAGCGTGCCGGCGTGGCCCGTTGGCCCCCCAGCAACAACAAAGACATCTCGCCGAGCCCCACCTTCAGTGCAAGGGCGGGCATCGGCATGAACGCCGGGCGGTGCAACACGCTGCCCAGCGTCTTGGCAAATTCACGATTGCGCACAGGTTTCGGCGCGCACGCATTATAAGGACCGCTCGCCTGATCGCGGTGCAGAAGAAAATCAATCAGGGCGATTTGATCGTCGATATGAACCCACGGCATCCACTGCCGACCATTGCCCAAAGGCCCGCCCAGCCCGAGCTTGAACGGCAGCAGCAAGCGCGACAAAAAGCCGCCCTCGGCCGACAGCACCAGACCGGTTCGCACCAGCACCACGCGGATGCCCAGCGACTCTGCGCGCAGGGCGGTTTCCTCCCAGGCGATGCACAACTGGCTGGCAAAATCGTCGATCACTGGCGGCGAGTCTTCGGTCAACTCGCGTTCACCACCGTCGCCGTACCAGCCGATGGCCGATCCCGAGATCAACAACGACGGCTGCTGCGCTCGGGTTTCGAGCCACGCCAAAAGGGTTTCCGTGAGCTTGATCCGGCTGCTCCACAGCAACGCCTTGCGGCGATGCGTCCACAGGCGGTCGGCGATCGGCGCGCCCGCAAGATTGACGATGGCGTCTACGGGTTCATCGCCGAGGTCTTCCAGGCGCGCAATGCCACGCACCTGCGCACCACAGATTTTCGCGACTTTTTCGGGGCGTCGACTCCACACCGTCAGGCGATGGCCCTGCTCCGCCCAATGCTGGCAGAGCTGCCGTCCTATCAAACCAGTACCGCCGGTCAGCAATATGTGCATGACATCTTCCTCGCGTGGCGTTTTACCCGGATCCCTAGTCTATTTTTAAAAGCAGGGATCTTTTCGAACGGGCAGGCTCTATTGTTTAACCATAGGCCAAGCTGTCAGAACGAGAACGCTAGAAGTTATACCAAAAAACAAAATTGTACAGGTTTCATCAACGGCGTAGTCTGTACAGAAAGGTAAACGAGGCCCCTATGACTGTACCTATCGCAATCATCGGCACCGGCATCGCCGGACTCTCGGCAGCCCAGGCTCTGACAGAGACCGGGCACACCGTTCAATTGTTCGATAAAAGTCGCGGCAGCGGTGGACGCATGTCGAGCAAACGCAGCGACGCCGGTTCGCTGGACATGGGCGCGCAATATTTCACTGCGCGCGACCGCCGTTTCGTCACCGAGGTTCAGCGCTGGCAAAGTCAGGGCTGGGTCGCCGAGTGGACGCCGCAGCTCTATACCTTCCAGGGTGGACAACTGAATCTGTCGCCGGACGAGCAGACCCGCTGGGTCGGCGCGCCGCGCATGAGCGCGATCACCCGCGGCTTGCTCGACGGCATGGAAGTCCACTTCGCCTGCCGGATCACCGAGGTCTTTCGTGGCGAAGAACACTGGCATCTGCAAGACGCCGAAGGCTTCACCCACGGCCCTTTCAGCCATGTGGTGATTGCCACGCCAGCGCCTCAGGCCACGGCATTGCTCGCCGCTGCGCCGAAACTTGCCGGTGCCGCTGCCGGGGTGAAAATGGAACCGACCTGGGCCGTTGCCCTCGCCTTCGACACACCGCTGGATACGCCCATCGAAGGCTGCTTCGTGCAAGACAGCGCCCTCGACTGGCTGGCGCGCAACCGCAGCAAACCCGGACGCGACAACACCCTCGACACTTGGGTGCTGCATGCCACCAGCGCTTGGAGCCGGCAGCACATTGATCTGCCCAAGGAAGCCGTGATCGAGCAACTGCACGGCGCCTTTGCCGAGTTGCTGCACAGCGCCATGCCCGCCCCGACCTTCAGCCTCGCTCATCGCTGGCTCTATGCCCGCCCGGCAACAGGCCACGAATGGGGCACCCTGGCCGATGCCGATCTGGGTTTGTACGCCTGTGGCGACTGGTGCCTGTCCGGGCGCGTCGAAGGCGCCTGGCTCAGTGGCCAGGAAGCCGCGCGCCGTCTGCACGAACACCTGCAATGAATCGCATCAATCCGCAAAAACTGCTGCTGTCGAAATGGACAGCAGCCCACCCGCAAAACCGTGAAAAACATTTTCTGGTCACCGAGCTGATCCGCGATGAGGAAGGCACGGTGCTCGAGGTTGAGTTGCAAGCAGTGCTCACGCAGCGCAGTGAGCGATTCGAGTGGCAAATCCTGAAAAATAATTCCGAGTGGATGCAAGGCTGGAAGTGAAACCCGCTCCCACACGGAATCACCTCCCCTGCAAAAACTTATACAAATGATTTGACTTGTACACCCATGAATCTATGCTGAAAGAAATGTTGTACAGAGATAACTCTCTGTACAGGTATAGATTCGAGGTGCTTATGTCCGAAGCTTCCCAGCTCAAACCCAAGATAGCCATCAGCGCCTGCCTGCTGGGCGCCGAGGTGCGCTACAACGGCGGACACAAGGAATCGCGACTGTGCAGCCGCACACTCGCTGAACACTTCGAGTTCGTCCCGGTATGCCCGGAAGTCGCCATCGGCCTGGGCATTCCCCGCGAGCCGATTCGTCTGGTAGGCAATCCTGAAAGCCCCGAAGCTATCGGCACCGTCAACCCGACGATCAACGTTACTGCGCCACTGGCTGAGTACGGCGAGAAAATGGCCGCCGAACTTGGTGACCTCTGCGGCTATATCTTCATGCAGCAATCGCCGTCCTGCGGGCTGGAACGGGTCAAGGTCTATCACGCCAATGGCGCTCCAGTGAACGGCGGCGGTCGCGGTATCTACGCCCAGGCCTTCTGCGCGCGACACCCGGACTTGCCGGTGGAAGAAGCCGGACGCTTGAACGACCCGGTGCTACGGGAAAACTTCATCACCCGCGTCCTCGCCTACAGCGCCTGGCAGCAATTACTGACCCAGGGTTTGAGCCGTCGCGCGCTCACCGAATTTCACTCGCGCTACAAATATCTGCTGATGGCCCATAACCCGGTGCAATACAAGACGCTGGGCAACATGCTCGGCAACATGGGCCACAGCGACCCGGCCGAACTCGGCCCTCGCTATTTCAGCGAGCTGATGGCCGCGTTGAAAAAGTGCGCGACCCGGCGCACCCATAGCAACGTCTTGCAGCACATCAGCGGTTACCTCAAGCAGGTCATCACTGCCGAAGACAAACAGGAAATGCAGCACGTGATCGGCCAGTACCGCCACGGCATTGTACCGCTGGTGGTACCGCTGACACTGCTCAAACATCACTTTCGCCAACATCCGGATCCGTACATTGCGCAACAGGTTTACCTGCAACCGCATCCGGAAAATCTCAGCCTGCGAAACGCTATCTAATGAATGAAAAACCCGATTCAAGCGCCCAGGAAGACCTCGGCGCCGACTTCAAGAAAGCCCTCGACGAAGGCTGGCTGCCGATCCGCGAAGTGGCGCGCCAGACCGGCGTCAATGCGATCACGCTGCGTGCGTGGGAGCGTCGTTATGGACTCGTCATCCCGCAACGCACACCGAAGGGCCATCGGCTGTATTCGGCCGAGCACGTACAACGCATTCTGACCATCCTCACCTGGCTCAACCGCGGCGTCGCGGTCAGCCAGGTCAAACCGCTGCTCGACACGCCGCAGGCATTCAGCGAACCGGTGGAAAACGACTGGCAACGGTTGCGCCAGACCCTGCTGGCAGCCGTTACGCAACTCGATGAACGCACCGTCGACGACAGCGTCAATCAAGCGATGGCGCTCTACCCGCCGCGCACATTGTGCGAGCAATTGCTGATGCCGCTGCTGGAAGAACTGGAACAGCGCTGGCAGGGCCAGTTCGGCGCGCAGATGGAACGCGTGTTCTTTTATTCGTGGCTACGCAGCAAATTCGGCGCACGCATCTACCATAACAATCATCAACTGCACGCTGCGCCCCTGTTGCTGATCAACCATTCCGACCTGCCACTGGAACCTCATCTGTGGCTATGCGCTTGGTTGATCAGCAGCGCCAATTGCCCTGTGCAAGTGTTTGACTGGCCGTTACCGGCCGGGGAGCTGGCACTGACGGTCGAACATCTGCAAGCCCGTGGCGTACTGCTGTATTCCAGCAAAGCCATGCAGCTTGCGCAGTTGCCGAAACTGTTGGCTGGCGTGAGTTGCACGAAAATGATTGTCGGACCAACGGTATGCATCCACCACGCCGAGTTGTCCGTAAAAACCTCAGAAACTGCTGATTTGTACCTGGCTGAAGATGCGCTTTCGGCGCACCAGACCCTCGTTCAGCATGGGCTGATTTAATGAGCGCGGCGAATACCGACATGCAATTGATCTGGCTGCGCAGCGACTTGCGCCAACACGACAACACTGCCCTCGCGGCGGCCGCAGCGCGCGGTCCGACGGTCGCGGTGTATCTGTTGAGCCCACAGCAGTGGCAAGAACATGACGACGCGCCGTGCAAGGTCGACTTCTGGCTGCGCAATCTGAATGAGCTGAGTAAAAGTCTCGGAGCCCTGAACATTCCGTTGTTGATTCGCACGGCGGCGCACTGGGATCAGGCGCCGGCGGAGCTGCTCAAACTCTGTCGGCAATTGGACATCGAAGCGGTGCATGTCAACGAGGAATATGGCATCCACGAAAGCCGCCGTGATGCAGCCGTGGCCGAGGCATTGCAGGCCGAAGGTATCGATTTTCGCAGTTACCTCGATCAATTGCTGTTCAAGCCCGGCACCGTGCTGACCAAGACCGGAACCTACTTTCAGGTATTCAGCCAGTTTCGCAAGGTCTGTTACGAGCGCCTGCATCGCGCGATGCCGGCGTTGGTAACAGTCCCCGGCAAACAGTCGCCATTGAACATCGACAGTGATCCGATTCCTGCGTCCGTCAAAGGCTTCGCCGCACCGAGCGAGTCGTTGCGTGACCTGTGGCCTGCCGGCGAACAAGAAGCCCGTCGCCGTCTCGACACCTTTGCCGACGCCCAAATCGATTACTACAAAAGCGAGCGCGACTTCCCGGCCAAGCCCGGCACCAGTCAGCTGTCGGCGTACCTGGCCGCCGGTGTGATCTCGCCGCGCCAATGTCTGCACGCCGCCCTGCAAAGCAATCAGGGCGAGTTCGAAAGCGGCAAAGTCGGCGCCGTCACCTGGATCAACGAGTTGCTGTGGCGCGAGTTCTACAAACACATTCTGGTGGGTTATCCACGGGTCTCGCGCCACCGCGCGTTCCGTCCGGAAACCGAAGCACTGGCCTGGCGCAACGCGCCGGATGACCTCGCCGCATGGCAAGAGGCGCGTACCGGCCTGCCGATCATCGATGCCGCCATGCGCCAATTGCTCGAAACCGGCTGGATGCACAATCGCCTGCGCATGGTGGTGGCAATGTTCCTGACCAAGAACCTGCTGATCGACTGGCGCGAAGGCGAGCGCTTTTTCATGCGGCATTTGATTGATGGGGATCTGGCCGCGAACAACGGCGGCTGGCAATGGAGCTCGTCGACGGGCACCGATTCGGCGCCGTATTTCCGCATTTTCAATCCACTGAGCCAGTCGGAAAAATTCGACAGCGAAGGCTTGTTCATCAAGCACTGGCTGCCGGAACTGGCCGGCCTCGACAAAAAAGCTGTGCATAACCCGGCCAGTGCCGGCGGATTGTTCGGTGTGGCGGATTACCCAACGCCAATCGTCAATCTGAGTGCCTCGCGGGAGCGGGCGCTGACCGCGTTCAAAAATCTGCCCTCGCGCCAACCGGCCGGAGGCGATCATGAGTGAATTCCTGCGCCGCTTCGCCCGCCAGTTTGCCGAATTGAACTCAGAGAACCTGCACCGTTTGGGCGAGCTGTACAGCGATGACGTTCAGTTCACCGACCCGCTGCACGAAGTACAGGGGTTGGCGCAATTGCGTGATTACTTCAGTGAGCTGTACGCCAACGTCAGCGAGCTGCGTTTCGACTTCCACGGTTTCGACCAGATCAGCGACGGTGAAGGCTACCTGCGCTGGGTCATGAGTTATCGCCATCCACGCTTGGCCGGGGGCCGGGTGATCCGGGTCAGCGGTTGCTCGCACCTGCTTTGGCGCGACAAGGTTTATCGCCATCGGGATTATTTCGATGCCGGGGCGTTGCTCTATGAACACTTGCCAGTATTGGGCCGGGTGATCGCCTGGCTGAAAAGGAGAATGGGATGAGTCGTACACCTCCACGGCGTTATTGGCTGACCGGTGCCAGCAGTGGCATCGGCGCGGCACTGGCTGAGGACATTCTGAAAAGCGGTGCGCATCTGGCGGTCAGCTCACGCCAGGTCGCCCCACTCAAGGTCTTGTCACAACGCTATCCGGGACAAGTGCTGGTGGTGCCCGGAGACCTGACCAACAGCCAGACGGTCCGGGAAATCGGCGAACAGATTAACGAGGCCTGGGGCTCACTGGACACGGTGATCCTCAATGCCGGCACCTGTGAATATGTCGACGCCCGGCAGTTCGACGCCTCCATTGTCGAGCACGTGGTGCGCACCAATCTGCTCGCCAGCGCTTACTGCATCGAAGCCGCCCTGCCCTTGCTGCGCAAAGGCACCGCGCCGCATCTGGTCGGGGTGGCGAGTTCCGTGACTTACATGCCGCTGCCAAGGGCCGAAGCCTACGGCGCGTCCAAAGCAGGGCTGCGTTATCTGTTCGAATCGTTGCGCATTGATCTGGCGGATGAGGGCATTGAAGTCACCGTGGTCAGTCCGGGTTTCGTCGAAACTCCGCTGACCGCGAAGAACGATTTTCCGATGCCGCTCAGTTGGCCTGTGGATAAAGCCGCGCGGCACATCTTCGCCAAGCTCAAGGATCGACCACTGGAGATCGCCTTCCCGGCGCTGTTCATGGCGGCGCTGTGGCCCTTGTCGAAACTGCCTGCCCGTCTGCAACTGGCAATCGGCAAACGCATGGTGCGCAAATCACCGCCGCTGCGTGATCCAGTATGAAGGTCGCTATCGTCGGCAGCGGGATCGCGGGGCTGACCTGCGCCTACCTGCTCAATCGTCGCCATGACGTCACCGTGTTCGAGGCCGGCGACTGGGTCGGCGGTCACACGCACACGGTGCAGGTGACGGTCGACGAACGTCAGTACGCGGTCGACACCGGTTTCATCGTGTTCAACGACTGGACCTACCCCAACTTCATCCGCTTGCTCGATCAGCTCGGGGTGACGTCCAGCCCTACTGAAATGAGCTTTTCGGTGACTGATCCGGATAGCGGTCTGGAATACAACGGCAACAACCTCAACAGCCTGTTCGCCCAGCGGCGCAATCTGTTGTCGCCGGGGTTTTGGGGCATGCTGCGCGACATCCTGCGCTTTAACAAAGAAGCCCAGCGCGACCTTGCCGAACAGCGCATCGCGGCCGACATGACCCTGGATGATTACCTCAAGGCCGGCGGTTATGGCGAGCGCTTCATCCTGCACTACATCGTGCCGATGGGCGCGGCGATCTGGTCAATGCCGATGGCCGAGATGCTCAATTTTCCGCTGCAGTTCTTTGTGCGGTTCTTCAAGAATCATGGCCTGCTGTCAGTCAGTGACCGCCCGCAATGGCGGGTGATCGACGGGGGTTCCAGCGCCTACATCGCGCCGCTGACCGCATCGTTCAAGGACAGGATCCGCCTGAACTGCCCGGTGAGCCGAGTCGATCGCGACGAACACGGCGTGGTTATCCACAGCCCGGCGGGCATCGAGCATTTCGACAAAGTGGTGTTCGCCTGCCACAGCGATCAGGCCTTGCAACTGCTGGCGACCCCGAGCGACGCCGAACGGGCGATTCTCGGCGCCATGCCCTACGCCGACAACGAAGTCGTGCTGCACACCGATACGCGTCTACTGCCGACACGCAAACTCGCTTGGGCCAGCTGGAATTATCGCTTGAGCGGTGCCGGCCATACCCACGCGGCCGTCACTTACGACATGAACATCCTGCAAGGGATTGAGAGCGACACCACGTTCTGCGTCAGCCTCAACCAGAGTGCCGGCATCAGTCCGTTCAAGGTGCTCGCCAAATACACCTACGCCCACCCGCAGTTCAGCCTCACAGCGGTAGCCGCACAAAACCGCTGGGCCGAACTGGACGGCGTGCAGAACACCCATTACTGCGGTGCCTACTGGGCCAACGGTTTCCATGAGGACGGTGTGGTCAGCGGCTTGCGCGTGGCCGCCGCGTTCGGGGAAACCTTATGAACAGCGCCCTGTACAGCGGCTGGATCGGCCACCGACGTTTTGCGCCGCGCCGGCATGAGTTTCGTTACCGGATTGGTCTGCTGTATCTGGATCTGGCCGAGCAGGACGCGGTGCTGGGTTTATCGCCACTGGCGGGACGCAGTCGATTTGCGCCGTTCTCCTTCCGCGAGACGGACTACCTGAAAACCTTCACCGGTCGGGGCGTTCGCCTTATCGATGCTGTGCGCCAGCGGGTCGCTGAGGCTATCGGGTATGAGCCACAGGGTTCGATCTGCCTGCTGACCCAGCCTCGCAGTTGGGGCCTTTCGTTCAACCCGGTGAGTTTTTTTTATTGCCATGAACCTGACGGGCAACTTGCGGCCATTCTTTGCGAAGTCACCAACACCCCGTGGCGCGAGCGTTATCACTACGTACTGCCCGCCAGCCCCCGGGTGAACCTGCACGACTTCCATCAACATTTCGCCGTGGCCAAAGCCTTTCACGTTTCGCCTTTTCTGCCGCGCGATCTGGAATACCGCATGAGTTTCAGCCCCGCCGCGCAAAGCCTCGGCGTGCACATGGCGGACTGGCAGGGCGAACACAAATTGTTCGACGCCACCCTCAGCCTGAAACGCGAAACACTCGACCGGCCAAACTTGCATCGCTATTTGCGGCGTTTTCCATGGATGACGGCAAAAACAGCTCTGGCGATTTACTGGCAGGCACTGCGCCTGTTGCTCAAACGTGCACCGATCTTCACTCACAAGGCTGCTGACGGCAGCTTTCAAACCGCCACCGTGCTTCCCAAGGAGCGCCGCCATGAAATCCTCTAGCGTCTCGGCCAAAGCCAATCTGTTCAGCACCAATGGCGTGACCGGCTCGCTCCTGCGCCGTGGCGTTTTGCGCCAGCTGGGTCAGCTCAAACACGGGCAACTGGTGGTCATTGAGGATGGCGAACGTCTGCTGTTCGGCACCCCTGGCAGCACATTGCTTGGGGAAATTCATGTCCAGGATAAGGCGGTCTGGGGAATGGTCGCCAGCAACGGTTCGATTGGCGCTGGCGAAGCGTTTATCCACGGTTACTGGAGTTCGCCCGACCTGACTGCGGTGGTGCGGGTGTTCGTCAGCAACCTTGAAGTACTCGATGCGATGGAGGGCGGTCTGGCCCGCCTTGGGCGACCGTTGGTGCAGGGCTTGCACTGGCTCAATCGCAATACGCGCAAAGGCTCGCAGAAGAACATCGCCGCCCACTACGATCTGGGCAACGATTTGTTCGAACAGTTTCTCGACCCGACCATGATGTATTCGGCGGCGCAGTTCCTCACTCCCGAAGACAGTCTGGAACAGGCGCAACTGAACAAACTGGAGCGCATCTGCCAGAAGCTCGCGCTCAAGCCCGAGGACCACCTGCTGGAAATCGGCACAGGCTGGGGCAGCATGGCGCTCTACGCGGCGCAGAACTATGGCTGCCGGGTAACCACCACCACGTTGTCGAAGGAGCAGTACGCCTTTACCGCTCAGCGCATCGAAAAGCTGGGCTTGCAGGATCAAGTCACCTTGTTGCTCAAGGACTACCGCGACCTCACCGGCGAGTACGACAAACTGGTATCGATCGAGATGATCGAAGCGGTCGGCCATCGCTTCCTGCCCACCTATTTCAAACAATGCGCGCACCTGCTCAAGAGCAACGGCCTGATGCTGATTCAAGCAATCACCATTCGCGAACAGCGCTACGAGCAGGCCAAACGCGGGGTCGACTTTATCCAGCGCTACATCTTCCCTGGCGGCGCCTTGCCGTCTGTACAGAAGATGCTCGAGGTGGTCAGTCGCGAAACCGACATGAACCTGCTGCACATGGAGGACTTCGGCCTGCACTACGCCAAAACCCTGCGCCTGTGGCACGAGAACTTTCGCCGCGCCCACAGTCGCTTGAGCGAGTTGGGCTACGACGATTACTTCCTCAGACTGTGGGAGTTTTACCTGTGCTATTGCGAGGGCGGATTCCTCGAACGCACCATCGGCACCGCGCAGTTGTTGCTGGCCAAACCGGCCGCCATGCCCGCGCCGCTGCTCGGCCGCTTCGATGCTTGAGCGGATCGCCAATGCCGTGCTGTTCCAGCTCGGTTGGCTGGTCTGTGTGCTCGGCGGCAACAGCCTGTGGTTGCTGCTGGCGTTGGCGGTGCTGGTGATTCATCTGCGCTGGATCAGCAGTTGGGCGGCTGAAGGCCGTTTGATGCTCAGTGTGGTGATCGTCGGCACGGCGGTGGACAGCGTCTTGCGCGCCCTCGGCGTGTTCGAGTTTCAGGATCAGTCGCCGTTGATTCCGCTGTGGCTGATGTTGCTGTGGGCCTTGCTCGCCACGACCTTGCGTCATTGCCTTGAGTGGACTGCCAGGCCATGGTGGCTGGCCAGCGCGCTCGGCGCGGTCGGCGGTGCAATGTCTTACTACGGTGGCGGGCGCCTGGCCGGGGTGCAATTCCCCTACGGCGAGTTACCGACACTGATCGGCATCGGCCTGCTCTGGGCGCTGCTGTTTCCGCTGCTGCACATCATGGCCCGACGCTTGACTCACTGAGCGTCCGTCAGAGCTTTCACACACTCGGCAAGCTCTGCCTTACACTGCCGGCCATGAAAACCATTCCTCACCAGCAAATCACCGAACCGGCGGTCACCTGTTCGACTTGCGCAGCCTGCTGCTGCCAGCTCGAAGTGATGCTGATCACCGACACGGGCGTGCCTGATCGTTTTATCGATACCGATGAATGGGGCGGCGAAGTGATGCTGCGTCTGGACGACGGCTGGTGTGCGGCGCTGGATCGCGACACGATGATGTGCACGATTTACGAGAAGCGCCCGCTGATTTGTCGCGAGTTCGAGATGGGTGCACCGGAGTGCATCGAAGAACGCCAGGGTATCGCCACAGCCTACCGCTGATTAAAAGCGAAAAGATCGCAGCCTGCGGAAGCTCCTGCATGGGATTGTGTTTTTCCCTGTAGGAGCTGACGCAGGCTGCGATCTTTTGATTTTGCTTACAACGGCAACGTGTAATGCAGCGAGTAGCTTTCTACACCGTCGTTGTCACTGGCAAGACCGGCGTTGGAATAGTGCGTCGCGCGGATCCCGACTTCATGCCCGCCATTGAAGCGCAGACCAAACCCGAGACGGTCTTCGAACTGGAAGGAGCCGCCGAGATTGTTAGATTCGTATTTGGTATTGGAGAACGCCGCCACACCGATCCCCGCCTCGATATAGGGCTTGACCGACTGGCCGGCAAACTCATAAACAAATACCGGCGAGAACGACAGGCTGTTGTTGCTGGAGGTCTTGTCACCTTCCCAGTAGGTGTAAGCACCGCTCCAGTAACCGGTCAGGCGACCGACGTCGCTCTGCAGCCAGCTCTTGTCCCAGTCGAAATTCATCCCCAGGCGATAGGTCATGGTCGAATCGCTGGTAGCACCGACGGCGAATTCAACGCCGGCAGCTTGTGCTGTAATACTTTGCCCCATCAACGCGGCCGCAATCGCGGCCAGGCAGAATAGTCGCTTCACTTTGAAACTTCCTTTTCCGGAACGATCGTTTGGTTTTCTAGATAACTCATCGCTATAGAAGCTAGCGCTCAAACAGAAGTTCAGCCGATCTTCCGGTTATTTCACATTTTTTTTACAAACTGAAGTTTTGCACGTCGCCGGCAGTTTGCCCCAACAACGGCAGGATGTTTTTGAAGTGCTGAGGATCACCGCTGGTCCAGAATCTGACCGATCGGTTCGGTCCTTCGGCGAGCAGATCACGCTCGGCCAAAAGCCGTTGAAGTTGCCGCGCCACGGCGGCGCCGGTATCGATCAGGCTGATGGTCTCGGGGATCATCGACTTGAGCATCGGCTTGAGGAAGGGATAGTGCGTGCAACCAAGAATAATCGTATCGCAACCGTTGGCCAGCAGCGGATCGACATAGCTTTGCAGCAACTGGCGCAACTCGGCGCTGTGCAGATCACCGCTTTCAATCAATTCGACCAGGCCCGGGCACGGCTGAGTAATCACCCGCACATCGGTGGCAAAGCGATCAAGCAACGCAGCGAACTTGGCACTCTGCAAGGTGCCGGTGGTGGCGAGAACACCGACCACGCCGCTGCGCGTTGCCGCGGCCGCCGGTTTCACCGCCGGCTCCATGCCAACGATCGGCCAGTCGGGAAAGTCACGGCGCAGATCGGCAGCCGCCGCCACTGTGGCGGTATTGCAGGCGACCACCAAAGCCTTGGCGCCCTGCTCGCGAAAAAACCCGGCCATCACGCTGCAACGCTGGCGGATGAACTCCGGGGTTTTCTCGCCGTACGGAATGTGCCCGCAATCGGCGAAGTACAGCAGCGACTCATTGGGCAACAAGCGCTGGATTTCCGCCAGCACCGACAAACCGCCGACACCGGAATCGAACACGCCGACCGGCGCCTCACGCATGGCGCGACCCACAGACGCTGCACCCCGGATCACGCTTGACCCGCAACTCGCGGAAACGCGAACCCAAGGCATCGATCAACAGCAAGCGGCCCACCAGCGGCTCACCGAAGCCGACCAACACTTTCAACGCTTCAAGCGCCTGAAGGCTGCCGACCAACCCCACCAACGGCCCGACCACACCAGCCTCGCTGCAGGTCAGTTCGGCTTCGCTGCCATGCCCGTACAAACAGTGATAGCAAGGGCTCTCGGGGCGACGCGGGTCGAATACCGACAGTTGCCCTTCAAGACGAATCGCCGCGCCGCTGACCAAGGGTTTGGTCGCGGCCACGCACGCAGCGTTAACCGCTTCGCGCGTGGAAAAATTATCCGAACAGTCGAGTACCAGATCCACCGCCGCAACGGCAGCGGCGAGAGAGTCCTCGTCGAGCGCCTGACGATGCGGCACCAGTTGAATCTCGGGATTGATCGCACTCAAGCGCTTTAGCGCCGAGTCGACCTTGCTCATGCCGACGCTGTCGGTGTCGTGAATGATCTGGCGTTGCAGGTTGGTCAGATCGACTGTATCGAAGTCCGCCAGATGCAGTTCGCCGACACCGGCTGCCGCCAGATACAGCGCAACCGGTGCGCCAAGACCACCGAGGCCGACGATCAGGACGCGACTGTCCTTGAGCTTCAGTTGCCCATCGATATCGATGTGTTGCAGCAGAATCTGCCGGCTGTAGCGCAGCAACTCCTGATCATTCAGCACGGCAGGCGTCCCAGACTGATGCGTTGATGGCCGCCCAGATCGGTGCGGCTGTGGACTTCTTCGAAACCGCGAGTGTTCAACAGATCGCGCACGGCTTCGGCTTGATCATAGCCGTGCTCGAGCATTACCCAGCCGCCGGCCTGAAGATGATCCGGGGCCTGGGCAACGATCAGGCGCAGATCGTCGAGCCCATCCTCACCGGCCACCAGCGCACTCGCCGGCTCGAAGCGCACATCGCCTTCGACCAGGTGTGGATCGGCGGCGGCAATGTACGGCGGGTTGCTGATGATCAGATCAAAACGCTGACCTTCCAGAGCGCTGAACCAGTGACTGCTCAGCACCGTGGCGTTGTTCAAGTGCAGACGCTGGCGATTGCGCTCGGCCAATGCCACCGCTTCCAGCACGCGATCCACGGCGGTGACTTCCCATGCCGGACGCTCACTGGCCAGAGCCAGGGCAATCGCGCCGCTGCCGGTGCCGAGGTCGAGCACTTTGGCCGGGGTCGCTGGCAGCAATTCCAGCGCCGCTTCCACCAGCAGTTCCGTGTCCGGACGGGGAATCAGCGTGTGCGGCGCGACTTCCAGATCGAGTTTCCAGAATCCTTGCTGGCCGAGAATGTAGGCCACCGGCTCGCCGCCACGACGGCGTTGCAGGTATTCGGCAAAGGTCAGCGCGGCTTCCGTCGGCACGATGCGCTCGGGCCAGGTGTGCAGGAAGCTACGCGACTTGCCCAGCGCGGCCGCGAGAAGCAATTCGGCGTCCAGACGCGCGGTAGGTGAGTCCGGCAGTTCGGCGGCGCGCAACAGGCTGGCAATGATGGTCATTTATTCACCTATCGCAGCGAGTTGGTCAGCCTGGTATTCAGCCAGCAAAGGCTCGATCACCGCGTCAACGCCACCGGCGAGAACGTCATCAAGAGAGTACAGGGTCAGGTTGACGCGATGGTCGGTGACCCGGCCCTGGGCAAAGTTGTAGGTGCGAATCCGCTCGGAACGGTCACCGGAGCCGACCAGCAATTTACGCTCGCTGGCGATGGCATTGGCCGCCGCGGCGGTTTGCTGATCGTTGAGCTTGGCCGACAGCCACGCCATCGCCCGCGCACGGTTCTTGTGCTGGGAACGCTCTTCCTGACACTCGACGACGGTGCCGGTCGGTATGTGCGTGATGCGAATCGCCGAGTCGGTCGTGTTGACGTGTTGACCACCGGCCCCGGAGGAACGGTAAGTGTCGACGCGCAAATCCGCCGGGTTGATCTCAATGGCTTCCCGCTCGTCCGGCTCCGGCAACACCGCTACGGTGCAGGCCGAGGTGTGGATACGTCCCTGGGATTCGGTGGCGGGTACACGCTGTACGCGGTGCGCGCCGGATTCGAATTTCAGCTTGCCGTAAACGTTGTCGCCTTCAATGCGAGCGATGACTTCTTTATAGCCGCCGTGTTCGCCTTCGTTTTCCGAAAGGATCTCCACACGCCAGCCACGGCGTTCGGCGTAACGCGAGTACATGCGGAACAGGTCGCCGGAGAAAATCGCCGCCTCGTCGCCACCGGTGCCGGCGCGAATTTCGAGAAACACGTTGCGCCCGTCGTTGGGGTCCTTGGGCAGCAACATGCGCTGCAGATCGCCTTCCAGCGTGATCAGCAACTCTTTGGCTTCACGGACTTCTTCCACGGCCATTTCACGCATGTCCGGGTCGCTGTCCTTGAGCAGCGCCTGAGCGCCTTCAAGATCGCTTTGTACGCTGAGCAGCTTTTTATAGGCGTGTACGATCGGCTCGAGTTCGGCGTATTCCTTGGAATAAGCGCGGAACTTGGCCTGATCGGAAATGACTTCGCCGTCGCCGAGCAACGCGGTCAGTTCCTCGAAACGATCCTGGAGGATGTCCAGTTTATTGAGCAGTGACGCTTTCATTGCGGTTTTTTATCCGAAAAGCTATCCGGTGAGCCCTCGAGGGCAAAGAGTTCCTGGGCCATGGCCAGCGCATCGAGGCGGCCTTCGGCAGAAAGCTTTTTCAGTTGCACGCTGGGTGCATGCAACAGTTTATTGGTCAGGCCACGGGCCAATTGGCCGAGCACATCTTCAGCGTTGCCGCCGTTGGCCAGCAGACGCAGGGCTTTTTGCAGCTCTTCGTCGCGCAAGCGTTCGCTCTGTTGACGATAGGCCTTGAGCACATCGACCGCCGCCAGCTCACGCAGGCGCACCATGAAATCGTCGGCACCGACCGAGACCATCTCTTCGGCCGCTTGCGCTGCGCCTTGGCGGCTCTTGAGGTTCTCGGCGACCACTTCGTGGAGATCGTCGACGCTATACAGGTAAACGTCGTCCAACTCGCCGACTTCCGGTTCGATATCCCGGGGAACAGCGATGTCGACCATGAAGATCGGTTTGTGCTTGCGCAGCTTCAGTGCGCTTTCCACCGCGCCCTTGCCGAGAATCGGTAACTGGCTGGCCGTCGAACTGATGACGATGTCGCTGCGCACCAGTTCGGCCGGGATGTCCGAGAGCAACACCGCGTGGGCGCCGAACTGCTCGGCCAACAGGCTGGCACGCTCAAGCGTACGGTTGGCGACAACGATGCGTTTGACCCCCAGCTCGTGCAGATGGCGGGCGACCAGGGTGATGGTCTCGCCGGCGCCGATCAGCAAGGCCTGGCTGCGTTGCAAATCACTGAAAATCTGTTTCGCCAGGCTGACCGCGGCAAACGCCACGGACACCGGGTTTTCACCGATGGCGGTGTCGGTACGCACCTGCTTGGCGGCATTGAAGGTTGCCTGAAACAGCCGCCCCAGCAGCGGCCCGATGGTGCCGGCCTCGCGGGCCACGGCGTAGGCCGACTTCATCTGGCCGAGAATCTGTGGTTCGCCCAATACCAGCGAGTCGAGCCCGGAGGCGACGCGCATCATGTGACGAACTGCCGCATCATCTTCATGCACATAAGCACTCGCGCGCAGCTCATCGAGGCTTAAATGGTGATAATCGGCCAGCCAGCGCAGCACGATATCCGCAGAAAGCTGATCCTGTTCTATATAAAGCTCACTGCGATTGCAGGTGGAGAGGATCGCAGCTTCGCGGCTGTCGGTCATTCGGCAGAGCTGCTGCAAGGCCTCAACCAGTTGCTCAGGGGTAAAGGCCACGCGCTCGCGGACGTCTACTGAAGCAGTCTTGTGGTTAATACCGAGTGCAAGGAAGGCCATTCAAGGTCGCTGATGGTGACGTGAAGCCGGCAATTGTCCACCTTCGTCAGATTCAGAACAACTACCGCTGACTATTGTCCCAATTGTCCGCCCCTATAATGGGCACAATTGAGACTCGGTTATGTTTGGCCGAAGGCTTGTGTCATGATGATCCGACCGCAGGTTAGTCGTCCTCTTCCTATATGAATAGATCTTCCGCGTTGCTCCTTGCTTTTGTCTTCCTCAGCGGCTGCCAGGCCTTGGCCCCCGTTGCGCCGAATGGTACGCCATCGGTAGAAGACACCACGCCCGCCCCTGAAAAGCCCAAGGTTTACAGCTCGTTCAGCGAAGAAACCGTGTTCAGCCTGCTGAGCGCCGAACTCGCCGGCCAGCGCAATCGTTTCGACATTGCCCTGGACAACTACGTGACCCAGGCCATCAACACTCAGGATCCGGGCGTCTCCGAGCGTGCGTTCCGCATCGCCGAGTACCTTGGCGCCGATCAACCGGCCCTCGATACCGCGCTGATCTGGGCGAAAAACGCCCCGGACGATCTCGAAGCGCAACGCGCCGCCGCCGTGCAACTGGCACGCGCCGGGCGTTACGACGACTCGATGGTCTATATGGAGAAAGTCCTGCAAGGCAAGGGCGATACCCATTTCGATTTCCTCGCACTGTCGGCGGCCGATACTGATCAGGAAACCCGCAACGGCCTGATGAAAAGTTTCGACCGTTTGTTGCAGCGTCACCCGAACAACAGTCAGCTGATTTTCGGCAAGGCCCTGCTCATGCAGCAGGATGGCGACAACAAAGCGGCACTGGCCCTGCTCGAAGACAATCAGCCGGAAGACGGCGAAATCGCCCCGATCCTGCTGCGCGCACGTCTTCTCCAGCTCCTGAACCGTGGCGACGAAGCCCTGCCGCTGCTGAAAAAGAACATCAAGAAATACCCGGACGACAAGCGTCTGCGCCTGACTTACGCGCGCATGCTGGTTGAACAGGACCGGATGGACGACGCCAAGGCCGAGTTCTCCGGCCTCGTTCAGCAATACCCGGAAGACGACGAACTGCGTTACTCGCTGGCGCTGGTGTGCCTGGAAGCCAAGGCCTGGGACGAGGCCAAGGGTTATCTGGAAGACCTGATCGCCCGTGAAAGCCATGTCGATTCGGCGCACCTTAACCTCGGTCGTATCGCCGAAGAGCGCAATGACCCGCAAGGCGCACTGATCGAATACGCCCAGGTCGGCCCGGGCAATGACTATCTGCCCGCGCAGTTGCGTCAGGCCGACATTCTGATGAACAACGGCAAAACCGCCGAAGCACAAAGCAAACTGGCGGCCGAGCGTGACGAACAACCCGATTACGCGATCCAGTTGTACCTGATCGAATCGGAAACCCTGTCGGCCAACAAACAGGACGACAAGGCCATGAAAGTCTTGCAGCAAGCCTTGCTGCAATACCCGGACGATCTGAATCTGCTGTACACCCGCGCCATGCTTGCGGAAAAGCGCAACGATCTGGCGCAGATGGAAAAAGACCTGCGCCTGATCATCAAGCGCGATCCGGACAATGCCATGGCGCTGAACGCGCTGGGCTACACCCTGTCCGACCGCACCACCCGCTACGCTGAAGCCAAGACGCTGATCGAGCAGGCGCACCAGATCAACCCGGAAGACCCGGCAGTACTCGACAGCCTCGGCTGGGTGAATTACCGCTTGGGCAACCTGGACGACGCCGAGAAATATCTGCGTCAGGCGCTGGAGCGTTTCCCTGATCACGAAGTCGCCGCACATCTGGGCGAAGTCCTGTGGACCAAGGGCAATCAGCGCGAAGCCAAACAAATCTGGGGCAAATTCCTCAAGGATCAGCCCGACAGCACCATTCTGCGCAGCACCATCAAGCGCCTGACCGGATCCGAGACTCTTTAATGTTTTTGCGCCACGTTATTGTTTTCAGCTTCATCGCCCTGCTCGCCGGTTGCGCGGGCTTCGGCGCTCGCGAATCGGTCGAAGGCCACGGCAGCCCGGCTCAATGGGCCGCGAACAAACAGCAACTGACCGGCCTTGACGGCTGGCAGATCGACGGCAAGATCGGCATCCGCGCCCCGAAAGACTCGGGCAGCGGCACGCTGTTCTGGCTGCAGCGTCAGGACTATTACGACATTCGACTCTCCGGCCCGCTGGGTCGTGGTGCGGCACGTTTGACCGGGCGTCCGGGCAAGGTGTCGCTGGAAGTCGCCAATCAGGGTCGCTATGAATCGCAGTCGCCGGAAACGCTGCTGGAAGAGCAACTTGGCTGGAAACTGCCAGTGTCGAACCTCGCCTGGTGGGTGCGCGGCCTGCCGGCGCCGGAAAGCAAAAGCCGTCTGAGTCTGGATGCCGACAGCCGCCTGGCCAACCTTGAACAGGATGGCTGGAAAGTCGAATACACCGCCTACACCGAACAAAATGGTTACTGGTTGCCCGAGCGCATCAAACTGCACGGCACTGACCTGGACGTGACGCTGGTGATCAAGACCTGGCAGCCGCGCAAACTGGGGCAATAAGCATGAGCGCTGCACGCCTGACTCTGCCGTCGCCGGCCAAACTCAATCTGATGCTGCACATTCTTGGTCGCCGTGAAGACGGTTATCACGAGTTGCAGACGCTGTTTCAGTTTGTCGATTACGGCGACGAAATCACTTTTGCCGTTCGCGATGACGGCGTGATTCAACTGCACACCGAATTCGCAGGCGTGCCCCACGACAGCAATCTGATCGTGCGCGCGGCGAAAATGTTGCAGGAACAATCCGGTTGCTCTCTTGGTATCGACATCTGGATCGACAAGGTGCTGCCCATGGGCGGCGGCATTGGTGGCGGCAGTTCCAACGCGGCGACAACCCTGCTCGGTCTCAATCATCTGTGGCAGTTGTGCTGGGATGAAGATCGACTCGCCGCACTGGGCTTGTCGCTTGGCGCTGATGTTCCGGTTTTCGTCCGTGGCCACGCAGCGTTTGCCGAGGGCGTAGGCGAAAAACTCACCCCGGTCGATCCCGAAGAACCGTGGTATCTCGTGCTTGTGCCGCAAGTCGCTGTAAGTACGGCAGAAATTTTTTCCGATCCTTTGTTGACACGTAACACGCCGCCCATTAAAGTGCGCCCCGTTCCCGAGGGAAACAGTCGAAATGACTGCTTGCCGGTGGTTGCAAGGCGTTATCCAGAAGTACGTAACGCATTGGATTTGTTAGGTAAATTTACCGAAGCAAAGCTCACCGGAACTGGAAGTTGTGTGTTTGGGGGCTTCCCAAGCAAAGCTGAAGCTGATAAAGTCTCGGCCCTTCTGACAGAGACCCTTACAGGGTTTGTAGCAAAAGGAAGCAACGTTTCGATGTTGCATCGCAAGCTGCAAAGTCTGCTCTAAAGGAACCAAGTGCTCGGCACTTGATGCAACAGATACAGGGGCGTCGCCAAGCGGTAAGGCAGCAGGTTTTGATCCTGCCATGCGTTGGTTCGAATCCAGCCGCCCCTGCCATTTTCTCTACTCATCCAGGTTACCCTCAGCCTCTAGGTACTGCGCGTGTCCAAGATGATGGTCTTTACGGGGAACGCTAACCCCGATCTGGCTCGGCGTGTTGTACGTCAGCTGCATATCCCTCTCGGTGACATCTCTGTCGGTAAGTTCTCCGACGGCGAAATTACTGCCGAGATCAATGAAAACGTTCGCGGTAAAGACGTTTTCATTATTCAGCCGACTTGCGCTCCGACCAACGATAACCTGATGGAACTGGTAGTGATGGCTGATGCCTTCCGCCGCTCCTCGGCTACTCGTATCACTGCTGTTATTCCTTATTTTGGTTATGCCCGTCAGGATCGCCGTCCGCGTTCCGCACGTGTGGCTATCAGCGCGAAAGTCGTCGCTGACATGCTTACCGTAGTCGGCATCGACCGTGTTCTCACGGTTGATCTGCATGCTGACCAGATTCAGGGTTTCTTCGATATTCCGGTAGATAACATCTACGGCTCCCCGGTTCTGGTGGATGACATTGAAGATCAGCGCTTCGAAAACCTGATGATCGTATCCCCGGATATTGGTGGCGTCGTGCGTG
This sequence comes from Pseudomonas sp. LBUM1652, assembly GCF_059716105.1. Lineage (NCBI taxonomy): Bacteria > Pseudomonadati > Pseudomonadota > Gammaproteobacteria > Pseudomonadales > Pseudomonadaceae > Pseudomonas > Pseudomonas sp. LBUM1652. Next base: position 5,301,858 of record NZ_CP166804.1, read on the forward strand.
CACGTGCTGTTGCCAAGTCGCTGGGTGTGGATCTCGGGATCATCGACAAACGCCGTGAGAAAGCCAATCACTCTGAAGTGATGCATATCATCGGTGATGTCGAAGGGCGTACCTGCATTCTGGTCGATGACATGGTCGATACCGCCGGCACTCTGTGCCACGCGGCCAAGGCCCTGAAAGAGCATGGCGCAGCCAAGGTCTTTGCCTACTGCACACACCCTGTGCTGTCGGGTCGGGCCATCGAGAATATCGAAAATTCCGTGCTGGACGAGCTGGTGGTGACTAACACCATCCCGCTGTCCGCTGCAGCACAAGCCTGTGCACGTATCCGTCAACTGGATATTGCACCGGTAGTTGCCGAAGCGGTTCGCCGCATCAGCAATGAAGAATCGATCAGCGCGATGTTCCGCTAAGGGCCCTGCCCTTCTCGAAATGTCTAGTTGACGAAAAGCGCCCCGCCCCGGCATTCCTGTCGGGGCGGGGCTTTTTTGCCCATACCGTGTTAGGCGCTGGTCGCAAACGCCGCTCGGTCATGGCTATTTTGGAGATACAAAATGAACGATTTTACTCTGAATGCTGAAGTGCGTTCCGACCTGGGGAAAGGTGCGAGCCGCCGCCTGCGTCGTCTCGCCGCTCTGGTTCCAGCTGTTGTTTACGGTGGCGAAAAAGCCCCTGAATCCATCAGCATGCTGGCCAAAGAAGTTGCCAAACTGCTCGAAAACGAAGCGGCTTACAGCCACATCATCGAGCTGAACGTTGGTGGCACCAAGCAGAACGTCATCATCAAAGCTCTGCAACGTCACCCGTCGAAAGGCCACGTTCTGCACGCTGACTTCGTACGCGTTGTAGCAGGTCAGAAACTGACCGCTATCGTGCCTGTACACTTTGTTGGTGAAGAAGCTCCAGTGAAGAAAGGCGGCGAAATCTCGCACGTTACTTCGGAAATCGAAGTGACCTGCCTGCCGAAAGATCTGCCTGAGTTCATCGAAGTCGACCTGTCGAAAGCAGAAATCGGCACCATCATTCACCTGTCGGACCTCAAAGCTCCTAAAGGTGTTGAGTTCGTTGCTCTGGCACACGGCGATGACAAGGCTGTTGCCAACGTCCACGCTCCACGTGTTGCTCCAGAAGCTACCGAAGAAGGCGCAGCAGAGTAATTCACTCTGTAACGCCTGAGTGAGCAGGTAACATCGCGGACTGGAACGTAGCGAGAAAGCGGGCGAGAACGCGGAGTTTACATTCATGGTAAATGAGCAATTTTCGTCCACTTTCGCCGCTTCCCCTGATCGCGGCGATGTTATCCACCACTCCAAGGAAGGGCCCCTATCGTGACTGCCATCAAACTGATCGTTGGCCTGGGAAATCCAGGCGCCGAATACGAACAGACCCGGCATAACGCAGGGGCCCTTTTTGTTGAGCGCATCGCCCACGCACAGAATGTGAATCTTGTGGCCGATCGCAAATATTTCGGCTTGACCGGGCGCTATTCGCACCAGGGTCAGGATGTTCGTCTGCTGATTCCCACCACCTACATGAACCGCAGCGGCCAGGCCGTGGCGGCACTCGCAGGTTTCTTCCGCATCAAGCCTGAAGAAATCCTGGTGGCGCACGACGAACTCGATCTGCCTCCGGGCGTTGCCAAGCTCAAGCAGGGCGGCGGCCATGGCGGTCACAACGGGTTGCGCGACATCATCGCGCAACTGGGTAATCAGAATACTTTCTACCGCCTGCGGCTTGGCATCGGCCACCCGGGCGTCGCCAGTATGGTTTCAAATTTCGTCCTGGGTCGTGCGCCACGCGCCGAACAGGAAAAACTCGATGCCAGCATCGACTTTGCCCTCGGCGTGCTGCCGGATATCCTCGCCGGTGAATGGAACCGCGCGATGAAAAACCTGCACAGCCAGAAGGCCTGACTCTACTCCGAGGGGAAACACCATGGGATTCAATTGCGGCATCGTCGGCCTGCCTAACGTCGGCAAGTCCACCCTGTTCAACGCCCTGACCAAATCCGGTATCGCGGCCGAGAACTTCCCCTTCTGCACCATCGAGCCGAACAGCGGCATCGTGCCGATGCCGGACCCGCGTCTGGAAGCACTGGCGGCCATCGTCAATCCAAAGCGCATCCTGCCGACCACCATGGAATTCGTCGACATCGCGGGCCTTGTAGCCGGCGCTTCGAAAGGTGAAGGCCTGGGCAACAAGTTCCTGGCCAACATCCGTGAAACCGATGCCATCGCTCACGTCGTGCGCTGCTTCGAAGACGAAAACGTGATCCACGTTTCCAACAGCGTCGACCCGAAACGCGACATCGAAATCATCGACCTGGAACTGATCTTCGCCGACCTCGACAGCTGCGAGAAGCAACTGCAGAAAGTCGCGCGTAACGCCAAGGGCGGTGACAAGGACGCAGTCGTTCAGAAAGCTCTGCTGGAGCAACTGATCGCGCACTTCACCGAAGGCAAGCCGGCACGCAGCCTGATGAAGAACATGAGCGCTGACGAAAAGGCAGTGATCAAGGGCTTCCACCTGCTGACCACCAAACCGGTCATGTACATCGCCAACGTCGCTGAAGACGGTTTCGAGAACAACCCGCACCTAGACGTGGTCAAGGCCATCGCCGAAGAAGAAGGCGCCATGGTGGTTCCGGTCTGCAACAAGATCGAAGCGGAAATCGCCGAGCTGGATGACGGCGAAGAGAAGGACATGTTCCTCGAGGCCTTGGGCCTGGAAGAGCCTGGCCTGAACCGCGTGATCCGTGCCGGCTACGAAATGCTGCACCTGCAGACTTACTTCACCGCCGGTGTCGAAGAAGTCCGCGCCTGGACCGTCAAAGTCGGTGCCACCGCACCTCAGGCTGCCGGAGTGATCCACACCGACTTCGAAAAAGGCTTCATCCGCGCCGAAGTTATCGCCTACAACGACTTCATCCAGTACAAGGGCGAAGCCGGCACCAAAGAAGCCGGTAAATGGCGTCTGGAAGGCAAGGACTACATCGTCAAAGACGGCGACGTGATGCACTTCCGCTTCAACGTGTAAGCGACACGCCCAAGAAAAAGCCGCGTTTGATACGCGGCTTTTTTGTGCCTGAAATCTACTGTTGAACATTTCCCCTGTGGGAGCGAGCCTGCTCGCGAAGAGGGAGTGTCAGTCACATCTCTGCGGATGACACACCGCATTCGCGAGCAGGCTCGCTCCCACAGTTTGAACTGTGTGAGGTCAGGCCTTTTTGGTCCGCGGCAAGAAGATCGCCAACACGCCAAACAACGGCAGGAACGAGCACAGGAAGTAAACGTACTCAATCCCGTGCACATCCGCGAGATGCCCAAGCAACGCCGCGCCTATCCCGCCAAAACCAAACATCAAACCGAAAAACACCCCGGCAATCATCCCGACATTGCCCGGCACCAACTCTTGCGCGTACACCACAATCGCCGAGAACGCCGAAGCGAGGATGAAGCCGATCACCACGCTAAGGACCGTCGTCCAGAACAGATCGACGTGAGGCATGAGCAGCGTAAACGGCGCCACGCCCAGGATCGAAAACCAGATCACCGCCTTACGCCCGATCTTGTCGCCGATCGGCCCGCCGAAGAAGGTGCCCGCCGCCACCGCGCCAAGAAACAGGAATAAGTGCAGCTGCGAACTGGCCACCGACAGGTCGAACTTCTCGATCAGGTAGAACGTGAAATAGCTCGTGAGGCTGGCCATGTAGAAATACTTGGAGAACACCAGCAAACCGAGCACCACCAGCGCACTGGTCACCCTGCCCTTCGACAACCCGTGAGTCGCTGCTTGGCCGGCCTTGAGTTTGAACAGGTTCAGGTGATGGGCGTACCAGCGACTGATGCGGTACAGCACGAACAATGCAAACACTGCGAACAGACCGAACCACGCCACGTTGCCCTGACCGAACGGAATAATGATCGCCGCCGCCAGCAACGGGCCGAACGCAGAACCGGCGTTACCACCGACCTGGAAGGTCGATTGCGCCAGACCGAAGCGTCCGCCCGAGGCCAGCCGCGCAATGCGCGATGCCTCGGGGTGGAACGTCGAGGAGCCGATACCAATCAGCGCCGCCGCCAACAGAATCAATGGAAAACTGCCGACCATCGACATCATCACGATGCCAATCAGCGTGCAAATGGAACCCGCCGGCAACAGCCACGGTTTCGGATGGCGATCGGTGTGATAACCGACCCACGGCTGCAAAAGCGAGGCGGTCAGTTGAAACGTCAGGGTAATCAAACCGACCTGAGTGAAGCTCAGACCGTAGTTGGCCTTGAGCATCGGGTAGATCGACGGCAGCACCGACTGGATCAGGTCATTGATCAAATGCGCCAGCGCCACCGCGCCGATGATGCGCATCACCAATGGGCTGCTTTGGGGAGGAGCGGACGCCGAGGCAGCGGCGGTCTGAGTGTTGCTGATAGCCATGGAGATTTCCGGACAGCAGATGGGTGCCCGCAGGCAGGTGCGTCAATGTGCCATTTTTCGGTGCGCCAGCGCCATCCCCTTAGCCAGCTAACGAACGAGTTGTTCATCGCCATAACGGTGATAGCGCAACGCCATGGTCTGAATCTTGCCTTGCTTCTATGCTTGAACGCGGCGCCCTTACAAAGGGCGCCGAGAATGGGAAGTTTCGCTACAGAGTCGGCCTACAGAGCGGGCGAGAGTGAACTTTCGAGGCCTTTTAGCAGGGCACAACATCAAGGTCGCACGACCGCGATGCACGCCAATGGTGCGTGGTGTCCAGAGGAGTCATGGGGCATGCAGGCTTTCCTTTCACCGGGGATCAAATTGCTGGGGCGGTTTGGCTTCGCACGTAAATTCCAGCTGTTGTTTCTGCTGTTCATTCTGCCGTTGGCCGGCAGTCTGTTGATGATCGGCCAGGACTATCGCGACAAGCTCAACCTGATTTCCGGCGAACGCGCCGGGGTGCGCCAGTTGCTCAGCCTCGATGCGCTGGACAATCTGCTCGCCGCCCAGCGCGACCGCGCCGCCCGTTGGCGCGCCACGGAAACCAATCGCCAACCGACGCCGGCGACCCTCGCCGCCATGGCTGCATTCGATGGCGTGCAACCCGCCGTCCTGCAAGCCACTGCCGATTTGGGCAATGCCCTGAAAAACGAAGGCGCCGACGGCGAGATTCTCGTCCGCTTTCAGGCGTTGCAAACCGCGCTCAATGGCCTGGATTCGAAAAGCCTCAGCGGCGTCGGCTGGTGGCCGGACGGTTACGACCGGTTCACCCATGCCCTCAGCGCCCTGCAAGCGTTGCGCGAGCAGATCGTCATGGACAATCGCCTGACCTTGGCACCGTGGCTGGAAACCTACTTGCTCACGCAAATTTCCACGCAGCACGCGCCGGACTTGATCGAACGGGTCGGTCGCCTCGCAGCGGTGGGTCAGGCTTCGGTGGTGTCCGGCCAGTTCACCTTGCAGAGCCGTTTGCAGTTGCGCGACCTGCGCAGCCGTATCGGCGATGCCCGCGAGCAGCTTGTCAAAACGGCAGGCCTGCTCGAAGCGCGCCTGCCGAAAGAGCTGCAAGCCTGGGCCGGCCAGTATCACGGCAGCCTGAAAAACCTCGATGCTGGCCTCAAGGTGCTGGATGACGGCGTGTTCGGCGGCAGCATCACGCTCAAGCCCGAAGAGTTCGAACGCAGCCTCGACGCGTTGCTGACCGACCTTGCCTCCCTGCGCCAGCAATCGCTGGTGTCGCTGGATCAGCGCCTGGAGGCCTACCACGCCTCGGCGATTCGCCAGTTCATCCTCGTCGCCGCTGTATTCGGCTGTCTGCTGCTGGCCGCGTTGTACTTGTTCATCTGCCTGCAAGCCTCGATCCGGCGCAGCGCCAGCGGCATCACGGTGCTTGCCGAAGCCCTGCGTGACGGCAACCTGAGCCTGCAAGTGCCGGTGGAGGGCCGCGATGAGTTGGCGGCGATCAGCACCGCGCTCAACGTCGCCGTGGTGCAACTGCGCAACAGCATGCTCGGCGTCGACCACGAGACCTCGCAACTGAGCAACGCGGTGCGCAGCCTCAACGATCATTCCAGCGGCGCGCTGGGTGAAGTCGAAGCGCAGCAGTTGCAGATCAGCCAGATCGCCGCTGCCGCCACGCAACTGGCTGCCACCTCGCAAGGCGTGGCGCAGAGTTGCGAACAGGCTTCCGGCAGCGCGCAGCACACCCAACGCATCGCCGCTGACAGCAGCCGCGACAGCCAACGGACTACCGCGAGCATTCAGCAGCTCAATCAACGCCTCAACGAAACGGCAGCGGCACTGGGCCGGGTCAGCGAGCAAGGGCAGCAGATTCAACTGGTGGTCGACACCATTCGTGGTGTTGCCGAACAGACCAACCTGTTGGCACTCAACGCTGCGATTGAAGCGGCGCGCGCCGGTGAACAGGGACGCGGTTTTGCCGTGGTGGCCGATGAGGTGCGCAGCCTGTCGCAACGTACGCAATCGTCCACGGCGCAGATCGCCGGCACCGTTGACAGCCTACGCGCCACGGTCAACGAAGCCGTGAGTTTGATGGAAGCCGCGTGCGGCCAGGCGCAAACCGATGCCGAGTCGGTCACCGGTCTCGGTGAACGCTTGGGCGAAATCGCCAGCGCCGTACAGAGCGTCACCGACACCCTCGCGCAGATCGCCACGGCGGTTGAAGAGCAAGCGAGTACCGCCGATGAGGTCAGCGGCAATATCCAGCAGGTCGATCAGGCAGCGGTGCGTTTGCTTGAAGGTGCGCGGGCGGTGAACTTGGCGGCGGACACCCTGAGCCAGGGCAGCCATGCGTTGAGCGCCAATACCGCAAGATTCCAACTGCGTTGACGCCCTGCCCGGCCCCGATTTCCGGGGTCGGAGGATAAGCGGTTGAAAACAGGAAGAAATATTTTAAATTTACGCTTGACGCTTTTCCATTTCAGGGGAATAATGCGCGCCACTTGGCTACATAGCTCAGTTGGTTAGAGCATAGCATTCATAATGCTGGGGTCCGGGGTTCAAGTCCCTGTGTAGCCACCAAGTACTAAAAACGGCTTACCGAAAGGTAGGCCGTTTTTTTATGCCTCGAGAAAAGTCTCGGCAATCCGTTACTCCGCGGTAATCACCAAGCACCCTTTCATCACTCGGACTTTAACGTTCTCGTTCACCTCAAATCCCGCCTGCCGCAACCACAGGCCACGTAGCCTGATCCAGGGCACCGGTTTGGCGGGGCTGTGGTTTTTTTCCTTGGTGTGGACCGGGTAAAAGTCTGCGGCGATTTTCAACCGGCGTTCAGTGATGGGGGTTGATGACGTATGATTGGTTTTAGCCATGATTAGCTCCTGTTTAGCTGCTTTTGGTTAGCGGGGCCAAGGTGTTGTCGCACCTTGGTTCTGCGTTCTTTGAGTTACTTCAAACTTCTCTTTCTTCGTCGCTTGTTTTGGTCGCTGCCTGCGCGATCAGGGCGTCGAGCATCTGCGCAATGACCTTCTGTTGGACCTTCGAAAGCTCATTGATGGACTGCAGCCGTCGATACCACGCTGAGGTCAAGCAGCGTCTGGGCGTCTCCGTGTACGAGGGAACCCCGAGCAAGTCTTCAACAGGAACGCGAAGCGCAAATGCCATCTTCACCAGTGTCGTGACCGGCATGCTGCGCGTGCCCTCCTCGTAGCCCTGAAAGGTTTGCCGGGAAAGACCTAATGCCCGTGCAAACCGAGTCTGTGTGATCTCGTGCACTGTGCGTAAGTGGGCAATGCGACTGCCCATCGCCACCAGAAAATCACGGTCCTCATTGGAAATACTCATGACAATGGCCGACTGAAAATAGAGTTAAATGGCAACGGACTCATCCTTTTCATATGAAATCCATCCTGGAAAAAACAACAGAAAACATCCTCAGGCAGCGGTGCGTAAGTTGTCGACCTGAAAACTCTGTAGGAGAAATGCAGACATCCCTTCCATCCAAACCGAAAGACTACAAGCACGAAATACCGCTGGTTCACCTGGATCAATCGCCCATCAACAGGTTGAGAGAGCGCCGTAGGAAACGGCTTCGATCCAGGTACGAATCGGATTTTTCGTAAATCCAGGCGCGTGAAACTCACCCCATCGGTTTGCCCGAAATCCCCACTGACCGACAAGGTTCCCTGGCTCGATTCAAAGCTATACAGGGAGTTGTCATGGCTCGATTCAAATCTCTCTTCGATGAAGATTGGCCTTGGAAACGTCCAAGCGGGAACGGCTCATGGGCTGCGTGGAATCCGCCCCCCCCCCCCCGCGCCGGAGCCGGTGTACATCGAAAAGGATGAATGGCCAACGCCCAAGCCTCGCGAAGATCAGGTGTTCGCCAAGTCCTGCACTGTGGATAACTGGTGCCGAACGGACGCCGGCACGGCCACCGAACCCGCCAGCAACTTCGGCAAGATCATGGTCGCCGGCGCCATGCTCCTGCCCTCTACCAGCACTGCGGTAGCGACGGCAATAGGTGCTGATCTGGCCTTGGGGCGTCTGGCGGGCGGCGGCATTCTGCAACAACGCCTCAACTGGGCAATTCGCGGCGCTGGTGGGCCGGCCAGCGTGTTCATCCTCGGGATGCTGCCGACCCGAATGGGCGACGGCACGCTGCATACCGATGAACAGCTGCGCCGCATGAGCCGCGCGCCCACTCGTGTGCGCTTCCAGTTTCGGCGTGATGCCGAAGGGGTCATGCAGGTTTACGGCATCCACTCCGGCGCTTCTGGCGATGACTCGGTGCGTACTGTCAAAGTCGAGTGGAACAGCGACAAGACTGCGATGGAGGCCAAGCTTAACGGCATTACGATTTTGTGGACGCCACAACGCGGGCCACTCGGCTCAATGCCGCCGCTGGTCTGTCCCGAACACGGCGAGCAACTGAACACGATCCTTGTTCATCCGATTGCCGAGAACACGGACACCCAGATAGAAGGCCTGCCCGGCGAGGACATTACTGCCGAGGATTGCATTCTGGTGTTCCCGGCGGACACTGGGCTGAAGTCGCTGTATGTGGTGTTTTCGAAACTGGCCAGACTGACGCCGGGTACGGTGACGGGGGTTGGGGATGATGTTTCGGGGATCTGGCTTGCTGGAGCGGGAACGGGGATAGGCGTGCCGATTCCGACACGGATTGCGGATAGGCTCAGGGGGTGGGAGTTTTCAAGCTTTGACAAATTTAGGGAGGCGTTTTGGGTGGAGGTGGCGAATGACCCTGAGTTGCTCAGTCAATTCAAACGCACAAACCAAGGGAAACTCATGGACGGAAGATCTCCTTTTGCTCCGAAGTCAGAGCACCACGGAGAAAAAGCCAAGTATGAGATACATCACATCGAGCATATCCAGAATGGTGGTGCAGTTTATGATGTGGATAACTTGGCTGTAATGACTCCGAAACGGCACGTAGAGATTCACAGGGAAGATTGAAATGGCTACTAAACAAAGCTTTTCGGATTACACAGAACAAGAGTTTATTGACCTGCTTGAGCGCATCATAGGAAATGATGAGCGCGAGGAGGACGAAAGCAGACTCGTATTTCACTTCAATTCTATTTGCGGACATCCCGAAGGATCCGATTTGATTTTCTATCCGCAAGAGGACGCCGATGACTCTGCAGAAGGCATCACCGAAACAGTAAAAAAGTGGCGTGCCGCCAATGGACTGCCCGGTTTTAAGCGATAAGCGCTTTTATACCTTGAAACAGCACCGAACCTGTGGCGAGGGGATTTATCCCCGATGGGGTGCGAAGCGCCCCCCACCTCTTCATTAAATGAATGGGACTGCTGCGCAGTCCATCGGGGATAAATCCCCTCGCCACAGAGTTCTGCCTGACCTATTCGGGGTTCTCTGTCGACAGGGCTGCCAATCCCTTCCCCCAAATCTGCCGAGTCCGCAACCCCACCATCGCCCGCCAATCCGGGTCCGCCGGATAAAACTGCCCCAGCAAATTCAACTTGATCGCCCTTCCCGTCGCATCCAGCGGATCGCCATGCAGATGCAGCCAATGGTCATCACGCAAATATCGATGCACGTCCGCGCCCGGATACGTCCCGCACTCGATCACGAATGGCATCAGTTGCACACCTGGTAATGCATTGAGCAACGCCTGCGAGGTGTAACCGGTAGCCGTCGCCGCGACACCGGTTGCACTCAGGGTATCGGCGCCGGTGTGCAGGGTGTAGAGCCATGGGCCGTAGATCGATTGGGCCTGCGCCAACGCCGGGTATGGCGCCTCAGTGATGGTCAACAGCATCGGATGACCGTACTCACCAGCCCCGGTGTGCAGGTCGAAGCACATCAGCGTTTCAGCGCCGGCCAGATGCGCGTCGATGATTTGATGCAACGTGCGATTCGACCAGCTCGCCGCTCGGCCACCGTAAAACAATCCATCGGGATGGCTGTGCTGGCCGCCCTCGACGATCGACATCACCGCCGGCCAGCCATGCTCAGCGATCTGCGCAGCCAGCAAGGCATCGGCACGTTGTCGCTCGGGGCCGTTCAAGTCGCGGCAGGCGTAAATTTCATGCAACGCGGCGTAAGCGCGGTTATCCGGTAGCGACCCAGTGAAATCCTGGTGATTGCGGTTGAGGTCGATGTTGTCTTCATTGACCCGCCGCAACCACGCCGTGCCCCAGGGATTGATCTGGTGAACCATCACCACCGCGACGTCCTTGGGCAGCGAACCCGGCACGAAGGTTTTCAGCCAGTCGATCTGACAGTCGGAGCCGTAATAACCCTCCACGCCATGCGTACCGCTAAGCGTCACCAAACGCCGCTTCGCCTGCGGGTCGCCGAGCACGGCCACATCGGTGCTCAACGTTTCGCCAAACGGCCCGCAACGCGGGTGTGCGTAGGAGGTAAGCGTCGCGCCGGCGGATGTCGCAGCGGCAAGAAACTGTTCGCGCTGATGGCGGTAACTGGACTCGCTAGGAAACTCGCTGTGCATGTCGGCCTCTTGTGGATTTTTCTGGCTTCACGATTGCCACTGACCCTACAGAAAATTCGTCAAGGCATGAAGGAGAAACACACCGGTGGTTTGCGTCCTGCACGGTCGGCCGATAAAGTCCGTCAGACTTTTATCCCACGGACGGAGAGCCTACGTGTTTACAGCCCTGCCCTTGAGCCGCTTTCGCCTGCCTGCCCTGACCCTGATTATCAGTGCCCTGACCCTCACCGCGTGCAACGCCCCGCCCTCCTCGACCCTGCCGCTGGCGCCGGAAGCCGCCTCCGGTTATCGCACCGACCTGCAAACCCGCCACGCCAGCAAACACATGGCCGCCGCTGCGAATCCGCTGGCCGCTGAAGCCGGTCGCGAGATGCTACGTCAGGGCGGTTCGGCGATTGATGCGGCGATTGCGATGCAAGCGGTGCTGACGCTGGTTGAGCCGCAATCCTCCGGGATCGGTGGCGGCGCGATGATCGTGCTGTGGGACGGTAAACAGGTGCGCACCTATGACGGACGCGAAACCGCGCCGGCCGGCGCCACCGAGAAGCTGTTTCTGCAAGCGGACGGTAAACCGATGCCGTTCCCGCAGGCGCAGATCGGTGGCCGTTCGGTCGGCACACCGGGCGTGTTGCGCGCACTGGAGATGGCGCATAAACAACACGGGCGCCTGCCGTGGGCGAAGCTCTTCGAGCCGGCAATCAAACTGGCCGAGCAAGGCTTTGCGATTTCCCCGCGTCTGTATTCGCTGCTGGCGTCAGACCCGGTGATTGGTAAATCGCCGGACATGGCCGCGTACTTTCTCAACCACGACGGCAGTGTCAAAGCCGTCGGCACGCGCCTGCAAAACCCGGCGCTGGCTAAGGTGTTCAAGCGCATTGCCAACGAAGGCGCCGATGCGCTGTACAAAGGCCCGATCGCCGACGAAATCGTCGCCAAGGTTCAGGGCCACGCCAACCCCGGCAGCCTGTCGTTGAACGATCTTCAGCGCTATCAGGCCAAGGAGCGCGCGCCGCTGTGCACCGACTACAAGCGATGGCAGGTCTGCGGCATGCCGCCGCCGTCGTCGGGCGGGATCGCCGTGGCGCAGATTCTCGGCACCTTGCAGGCACTGGAAACCCGCGATCCGCGTCTTTCGCTGACCCCGCTCAAACCCCACAAGACTGACAAACCGGCCGGCATCGAACCCGACCCACAAGCCGTGCACCTGATCGCCGAAGCCGAGCGCCTGGCCTACGCCGACCGCGCGCAATACGTCGCCGACACCGACTTCGTGCCAGTGCCGGTCAAAGGCCTCGTCGACCCAGGCTACCTCGCCAGCCGCGCCAGCCTGATCGGCGAACGCAGCATGGGCAGCGCCAAACCGGGCACGCCGCCGGGCGTGCAAGTGGCCTACGCACCGGATCGCTCGCCGCTACGCATTTCCACCTCGCAAGTGGTGGCGGTGGATGACCTCGGCGGCGCCGTGTCGATGACCACCACCATCGAAGCCGCATTCGGTTCGCACCTGATGGTTCAGGGCTTCTTGCTGAACAACCAGATGACCGACTTCTCGTTCATCCCCGAAGAAAACGGGCAGAAAGTCGCCAACCGCGTCGAACCCGGCAAACGACCACGCTCGTCGATGGCGCCGACGCTGATCTTCGACCGCAACAGCGGCGAATTCCTCGCAAGCGTCGGCTCACCGGGTGGCTCGCAGATCATCGAATACGTGGCGAAAACCACCGTCGGCCTGCTCGACTGGAACCTCGACCCGCAAAGCGCTATCAGCCTGCCCAACTTCGGCAGCCGCAACGGCCCGACCGAACTGGAACAAGGCCAGTTCAGCCCGGCGCTGATTCAGGCGCTGAAGGACAAGGGCCACAGCGTGAATGAAATCGACATGACCAGCGGCACCCAGGCCGTCGTGCGGGTCAAGGATGCGCAAGGGAGTGTGTCGTTGGCGGGTGGCGCGGATCCACGGCGTGAAGGGGAAGCGTTGGGCGATTGAGGCTACGCAGTGAATGGAAAAGGCTTACCGGGAGGTAGGCCTTTTTTGTGGCTAACAGATTGTGTTCACTAGCATTCCGTCGCCTTTTCCTACCCCAAAAATTTGCTGCCACGGATAGAGTAAGTGACCGTGCCGCTTCGGCGCCATATACATAAAATTCGTCGGCACCCACAAGCAGTACGATGCAATCGACGCTGATACCGTCGAAATGGAGTAACCCATGAACATACGTCCGATTCATAACGAAGAAGACTACCGTGCGGCGCTCAATAACGTGTCTGCACTCTTCGACAACGAGCCAGAACCGGGTACCCCTGAAGGTGATTACTTCGACATCATGATCACTCTCATTGAGGCCTACGAAGCCAAACAGTTTCCACTGGATTTGCCCAATCCAATCGATGCCATCAAATTCCGGATGGAACAGTCAGGCCTGTCAGCCGCGGATCTCGCTCCGGCTATCGGTCGAACAAACAGGGTCTATGAAGTGTTGAATGGCAAGCGGGCACTCACTTTGCCAATGATCTGGAAACTTCATGAGCTGTTTGGAATTCCTGCAGAAAGCCTGATCAAGCCAATGAAGCAAATCTGATACAGATTGCAGCAACCCAGACTGTGACCGCGGCTCAGCGATAAGCCAGCAGATGCGCACCAAACAGCAGATAACAACCACCGGCCAATCGATCCAGCCATTGACGTGACCGCTCGTAAACACCGGCAATCCGCCGACTGGCGAAGAACAGCGCCACGCTGCAATACCAACTGAACGACAACGTGGCCATGGTCATCACCGCCAGCGCCAGCAGCAACGGCGGTATATGGGCAGGCATCGCGGTGGCGAAGATTGTTGCGACGAAAAGCGCCGATTTGGGGTTGGTCATATTGCCCAGAAAACCGCGCCCGTAAGCACCGAGCAACGTTTGCTCCGCAGCATCTGAAGCGCCTGGGACGATGGACGCCTTGCGCTTGAATTGCTGGAGTCCGAGATAGATCAGGTAGCAGCCGCCGGCAATCTTGAAGCTCAAGTACAAGGTCGGTGCTGCGCTGAACAATGACTGGATACCCAGGCCGCCCGCCAGTCCCCACAACACCGTCCCGCTGGCAACGCCGAGCGCCGCTACCACGCCATGACGGCGGGAGCGGCTAACTGCGAGTTGAGCGATGTTGAAGAAGTTCGGGCCGGGTGTGACCACCGCAACTGTCCATAGCAACGCCAGCGACAGTAACGGTGCGAGATAACTCGAAAGGGAAAGATCCATGGGGCACGCGCCTGATCGGTTCGACAATGCCCCTACCTTGCAACATTCGGCAATGATTTGCCATCAACCAGCGTTAAAGCGCCAGCGTCTTGCCATCCACCGCATCACCAATCGTCAGGAAATGCCCGCCCGCCACATGGTGCAGCGTACGCAAACCATCATGCCCTTCGAAATGCCAACGCCCTTCACTGAACACACGCTCATCGGCGTGAGCGGCGATGACTTCGGCGAGAAACAGATCGTACTGTTCGTGGTTACGCGGCTCGGGCAACAAGCGGCATTCGAGCCAGGCGACGCAACCGTCGAGCAATGGCGCCTCGACTTTCTCGCCAGCAAAGGTCTGCAAGCCATAGGCCTGAAACTTGTCCTGCCCTTGGTTTTGAGTGATTTCCAGACCCGACGTGTTGCCGACGGTTTGCACGATGTCGGCCTGATTGACGCACGGCACGTTGAGGACAAAGGTGCCGGAGGCTTCGAGCAATTGCCGCGTCCAGGTGGATTTGTCGAGTACGACGGCGACTTTCGGCGGTTCGAAATCCAGCGGCATCGCCCACGCGGCGGCCATGATGTTGCGCTGGCCGTCATGGGCGGCGCTGACCAGAACGGTCGGGCCGTGGTTGAGCAAACGGTAGGCTTTGTTCAGGGGTACCGGGCGGCGGTGGGAATCGCTCATGGGGATCTGCTCCGGGAAAAAGGAACAGATTGTAGCGCTGCCACTGGAGAAACACAGATCCTGTGGGAGCGAGCCTGCTCGCGAAAGCGGTGTATCAGTCAACATCAATGCTGAGTGTACTGACGCCTTCGCGAGCAGGTCGAATCGTCGCACCGTCGCTCCCACAAGGGATCAGTGCAGGTCAGTGGGACAGTTGATTGGCGAACTGGCCGACCGCATCGACCACTTTCTGCGCGCCGTCCTGAATCTCGAGGATCACCGTGCCCGCCTCCGCCGCGAGCGCCAGCCCTTGTTCGGCCTGGAGCTTGCCGTCGGTCATCAGGGCGACGGCGTTGCGCGCCATTTCCTGGTTCTGCCGCACCACGCCGACGATTTCCTCGGTCGCCTGGCTGGTACGTGAAGCCAGTTGTCGCACTTCATCGGCCACCACAGCAAAGCCGCGACCCTGCTCGCCCGCGCGAGCCGCTTCGATCGCCGCGTTGAGCGCCAGCAAGTTAGTCTGCTCGGCAATGCCGCTGATGGTTTTGACGATGGTGCCAATCACCAGCGACTGCTCGTTCAACGCTTCGATGCCTTCACCGGCGGTCTGCATGTGCCGCGACAGATCGCGCATCACGTTGACAGCCTCGGTCACAACGGTCGTACCGCGTTGCGCGGTGCTGTCGGTCTGCTGCGAGGTGCTGTAGGCAATGTTGGCCGCGTCGGCGACGGCTTGCTCGCGATTGACCTGATCGGTGATCACCGTGGCGAACTTCACCACTTTGTACAGTTTGTTGTTGGCATCGACCACCGGGTTGTAGGACGCCTCCAGCCAGACTGTACGACCATGGCTGTCGACACGCTTGAAGCGTTCAGCCACGAATTCGCCATTGTTCAAACGGCGCCAGAAGTTCTGATACTCGGCGCTGTTGTATTCCTCGGGTGTGCAGAACATACGGTGATGTTTGCCTTTGATCTGCGCCAGGCTGTAACCCATGCCGTTGAGGAACCGCTCGTTGGCGTTCAGCACGTTGCCGTTGAGGTCAAACTCGATCACTGCAGTGGAACGCACCAACGCGCCGATCAGGTTTTCGTGTTCGCGGGAGGCTTCGATGGTGCGGGTCAAGTCGCTGGAGAAGATCGAAATATGTTTGATCCGCCCATCCGAAGAACGTACAGGCTGGGCAATCGAGCGCAACCAGGCCTCTTCACCATTGCCACGCAACAGGCGCACGGCTCCGGCGAAGTGCTCGCCTCGGGTCAAGGCATTCCTGAAGCGGTGGTGAAATTCGTCGGATTTGACGTGAGCCGGCACGATATCCTCAAGCGCCCGACCCATCAGGTCCTGGCTCTTGTAGAGCATCTCGTTGAGGAAGTTCTGGTTGACCGATTGAATCCGTCCGTCCGGTTCAAGGGTCAGCACCAGCATCTCGCTCTCCAGGCTTTCCTTTACCTGTACAAGACTGGAGAGTTCTTCACGAAGAGCGGCCAGCTCTTGCTTCAGGCGTTTGTTGAACATGGGAAAGCACCGATGGGCAGGGTAGTAAGCGGGATACAGCCTAACCATCGGCCTTGGAAGTCTTTTCTGAAGAGCGTTTGAGACCGGTCAGTCAAAAATAGTTTGGGCGGTTGGCGTCAAGCAGCCCCGGCCACCTGACACGGGCCCGTGCGCGGCATCCGCGAGCCGAAATACGCTGCACTGAGAATCCCCACTACGCCCATCACCGCGCAGAAGATCACGCAGATCCAAGGGCTCCACGGCATCAGACCGATCAACAACAGCGGTGTGATACTCGCCCAGGCGGCGTAGGCAATGTTGTAGGTGAAGGAGATCCCCGACACTCGGATACGCGCCGGGAACAAACCGACCATCACCGACGGCACCGCGCCGACGACACCACACGCCAGACCGGCCACGGCGTAGGCCAGTCCAACCCAATCGCCGCCCATGATCAGACAGCCATAAAGCACGGCGATGCCTAGCGGCAGCAGCAGGCTGTAAAGCATGACGGTGCGCCAGGCGCCGATGCGATCGACCAGCAGACCGGCGATCACGCAACCGATGTTGAGGAAGACGATGCCCAATGCGCTCAGGGCAAAGGTGTGGCTAGCGGTCATGCCGAAGGTTTTCTGCATCATGGTCGGGGTGATGACCACGAACACCACCACTGCCGAGGTCAGTACGCAAGTCAGTAGCATGGCCGGCAGCATCGCCAACCGGTGTTCACGCAGCACGGTACGCAGCGGCAGTTCGACCCGCGCTTCGCGTTGCGCTTCCATCGCCATGAATACCGGAGTTTCGCTTAACCAGCGACGCAGATAGACACCGATCACGCCGAATACGCCGCCGAGCAGGAACGGATAGCGCCAGGCGTAATCGAGGATTTCCGCCGGGGTAAAGGCTTGCGCCAGAAAGGTCGCGGTCAGTGCGCCGATCAGATAGCCGAACGTCAACCCGGCCTGCAAAACGCCCAGCGCATAACCGCGATGGCCGGTCGGTGCGTGTTCGGCGACGAACACCCAGGCGCTCGGTACTTCACCGCCGACGGCCGCGCCTTGGAGGATGCGCAGCGCCAGCAATAGCAGCGGCGCGAAATAACCGATCTGCGCATACGTCGGCATGATCCCGATCAGCAGGCACGGCAACGCCATCATCAGGATGCTCAGACTGAAGACTTTCTTGCGCCCCAATCGGTCGGCGAAATGCGCCATCAGGATCCCGCCCAGCGGCCGCGCCAGATAACCGGTGACGAAGATGCCGAAGCTCTGCAACAGGCGCAGCCACTCGGGCATTTCCGGCGGGAAGAACAACTGGCTGAGGGTCAGGGCGAAGAACACGAAAATGATGAAATCGTAGATCTCCAGCGCCCCGCCAAGGGCCGCAAGACCGAGGGTCTTGTAGTCGGAGCGGCTGAACGGCGCAGGTTTGGCCGTGGTTTGGGCAGTCATGGCAAAGAACTCTGGCAGGCAAAAAACCAAGGCGCCCATGGTCTACGCAAATGGGCGGATGGACAACCCGTTAGACCATAGTCATGGTTTGGCAAAACCTGCTCACAAAACGGCGGCGGTTGATTTACTGTTTATGCCTGTCCTGAGGGTACGCGAAGCTCTGACAGTCATATCCACAGGGGTTATCTGGTTTGACTGATAGGGATGGCAGCCCCAAGGGACCAAAAATAACCATAAAAAATCCGAGGTACTCCCGTGGCCGTTGATATCGAAGATAGCCGCTCCGCACGCTTTGCCCTGCGCTGTTCAAGTTTTGCCGAACGCTGGTTTCCCGACTCTTGGGTATTCGCCGCGCTGGCCGTGATCATCGTGGCACTGGCCACGCTGGCCATGGGCGCCAAGCCCACCGCTGCCGCGATGGCGTTCGGTGACGGCTTCTGGAGCCTGATTCCGTTCACCATGCAGATGGCTTTCGTGGTGATAGGCGGCTACGTTGTCGCCAGCTCGCCCCCCGCCGTGAAACTGATTGATCGCCTGGCACGCATCCCGAAAAACGGTCGCTCCGCCGTGGCCTGGGTTGCCTTGATCTCGATGGTCGCGTCGCTGCTCAACTGGGGTCTGTCGCTGGTGTTCGGCGGTTTGCTGGTGCGCGCCCTCGCCCGCCGCACCGATCTGAAAATGGACTACCGTGCCGCCGGGGCCGCTGCTTATCTGGGTCTTGGCGCGGTGTGGGCGCTGGGCTTGTCGTCGTCGGCTGCGCAATTGCAGGCCAACCCCGCCAGCCTGCCGCCATCGATCCTGTCGATCACTGGCGTTATTCCGTTCACCGAAACGATTTTCCTCTGGCAGTCCGGCGTGATGCTGCTGGCGCTGATCGTGATTTCGATCATCATCGCCTACGCCACCGCCCCCGGGCCGAACTCCGCGCGCGACGCCGAGGCCTGCGGCATCGACCCGGCCTTTAACCTGCCTCCGCTGCAACCACGCACCCGGCCGGGTGAATGGCTGGAACACAGTCCGCTGCTGATCATCGTGCTGGTGCTGCTGGCGGCGGGATGGTTGTTCCACGAGTTCTCGACTAAACCGGCGATCACCGCGATCTCCGGGCTGAACACCTACAACTTCCTGTTCATCATGCTCGGCGCATTGCTGCACTGGCGTCCGCGCAGCTTCCTGGACGCGGTTGCGCGAGCGGTGCCGACCACCACGGGCGTGCTGATTCAGTTCCCGCTGTACGGCTCGATTGCCGCGCTGATGACCACGGTCAAAGGCGCCGATGCGCAAACCCTGGCGCATCACATCTCGACGTTTTTCGTGAGCATCGCCTCTCACGATACCTATGCGTTGTTGATGGGCGTGTACTCGGCGATTCTCGGCTTCTTCATCCCGTCCGGCGGCGGCAAGTGGATCATCGAAGCGCCGTACGTGATGCAAGTGGCCAACGATCTGCAGTATCACCTCGGCTGGGCGGTGCAGATCTACAACGCCGCCGAAGCGCTGCCGAACCTGATCAACCCGTTCTACATGCTGCCGCTGCTGGGCGTGCTCGGTCTGAAGGCGCGGGATCTGATCGGCTTCTCGTTCGTGCAATTGCTGGTGCACACGCCGCTGGTACTGCTGTTGCTGTGGGCGCTGGGGACGACATTGGCGTATACGCCGCCGGTGATGCCGTAAATGATTGGATTGCACCTGCCTAAGGGCAGGTGCAATCAGTTTTGCTCAGATCATACGGGACGGGCCTGATCAAGAACCTGCTGACGAAACTTCAACGGCAGGTCTCCCGGCGTCAGCAAATCAACAGTAACGCCGAGCAGATCCTCAAGTTCGACCTGAAGTCCGCCGAGATCAAACAAGGTGGCCCCGGGCAGTGGATCGACCAAGAGATCAAGATCACTGCCTTCCATATCAGTCCCCAGCACCGCAGAGCCAAAGACTCGGGGGTTGGTCACGCGAAATCTGCCGACCACTTCACGGACGGCAGTTCGTTGCAAATCAAGAGCAATGGAAGGCTTCATGGTTCACCGTAGCCGGTTTCAATATCGCAGCAGTCTAGCAGTGCCGATGCGCGGTAGACACCGCGCCATTTGTAACCCCACCGTCACATTCCCTTGCTAGCGTCCGCCCGAAACATACTGAAACATACTGAAACATTTAAGCAAAAACGGGCGCGACATGAACGACGATACAGACGCTAAAGACACCTCCTCGCCAGAATCTGATAAACCCACCGACACCAGTCGCCGCCGCTTTCTCGGCGGCGTCGCGGTACTCGGTGTCGGCGCAACGCTGGCGGGTTGCAGCAACGCGGGCGATCAATCCGGCCAACCGACCGAGCGGCCACTGTCCCATGCCGAATTGGACAAGGCCCTGCGCGATCAGGTGAAAACCGTGGTGGTGATCTACGCCGAGAACCGCAGCTTCAACAACCTGTTCGGTGATTTCCCCGGTGTCGAGAAACCGCTGTCAGCGCTAAAACCTGCCGACTATCAACAACGCGACCGCGACGGCAGCCTGCTACAAACCCTGCCGCCCGCCTGGGGCGGTGTCTTGCAGATCGGTCCGCAAACCCTCGATGGCGTAACCTATCCCGGCGCCACGCAGTTTCAGGAAAACCTGCCGAACGCCCCATTCGCCCTCAAAGGTCCGAACGGCGAAGACTTGCCGTTTGGTCTGGTTACCCGCGATTTATGGCACGTGTTCTATCAGAACCAGATGCAGATCAATGGCGGCAAGAACGATGGTTTTGTCGCGTGGGCCGATTCCGGCGGCTTGACCATGGGCCACTACGCACAGAGTCGCTATTCCCTGCGTTTGTGGGACGTCGCGCAGGAATTCGTGCTGTGCGACAACTTCTTCCAGGGCGCCTTCGGTGGCTCGTTCCTCAACCATCAATACCTGATCAGCGCCACCGCGCCGTTTTACCCGGACGCTGCCAATTCGGTAGCCAAAAGCCAAATCGCTGCGCTGCAAAGCGATGACCCGGCCGATCCAAGGCTCAAACCGCTGGCGCAATCACCGGCCAGCGCCATGACAGGCCCGCCACAGTTTGGCCCGAGTGCGCTGACGCCGGACGGTTTCGCGGTCAACACTCTCGCCCCTCCCTACTGGCCAACGTGGATTCGCGACCCGGAGCGTCCGGCGTACTCGAAACCCGATCTGCCCAACGTGTTGGTGCCGCAGACCCACGAGCACATCGGCGACAAGCTGTCGAAGAAGAACGTCGACTGGGCGTGGTACGCCGGGGCGTGGCAGGCGACGCTGGAGCAGTACAAGGATTCCGGCGGCATTCCGAAGATCCCTAACTTTCAGTATCACCACCAGCCGTTCAACTACTTCAAGCAGCAAGGCCCGGAGAATCCAGCCGAGCGCAACAAACGCCTGCGCGATGCCGGGTTGGGTGACGAGTCGAGCACCAACAAGTTCTTCGCCGACGCCGAGGCCGGCAAGCTGCCCGCCGTGAGTTTCTACAAACCTCAGGGCAACCTGAACATGCACGCCGGTTATGCCGACGTGGCGTCAGGTGACCGGCACATCGTGCGTGCGCTGAAGGTGCTGCGCGAAAGTCCACAGTGGAAAAACATGGTGGTGATCGTCACGGTGGACGAAAACGGCGGCTGGTGGGATCACGTCGCGCCGCCCAAGGGGGATCGCTGGGGGCCGGGCTCACGCGTACCGGCCTTGGTGGTGTCGCCATTCGCACGCAAGGGCACGGTGGATCACACGATTTACGACACGGCATCGATCCTGCGCCTGATCACCCGAGTGTTCCAACTGGAGACCCTCGACGGCCTCAAGCAGCGCGATGATGCAATGACCGCACGAGGCCAGAAACCCATGGGGGATTTGACCAACGCCCTGCATTTTCAGGTCTGAGAGCGAGTCCTGCGGCGCGGCGTAAAAATCTGCGAATGATGGCTTCTCTGTGTCACGGCGCTGATCCAATATGAAGCGCCCCAACAATCGGGGGAAACCACGCTGAAAAGGATCTGAGCATGTTCAAATTCGCAGGACTTACCCTCGCCGCGCTCACACTGAGCGCGGCCGCCCACGCCGATGTCGACCTGAAACTGGGCAGCACCGAGCGCGT
The DNA here is from genome assembly GCF_059716105.1 of Pseudomonas sp. LBUM1652. Classification (NCBI taxonomy): domain Bacteria; kingdom Pseudomonadati; phylum Pseudomonadota; class Gammaproteobacteria; order Pseudomonadales; family Pseudomonadaceae; genus Pseudomonas; species Pseudomonas sp. LBUM1652. The sequence goes on from NZ_CP166804.1 coordinate 5,323,726, forward strand.
CACCCGCCTCTTCGCCTATCCCAACAATTGCAGCGTGATCTGCTTTCGCAATTGGTCGCTGGAGCAGACCGTCGCCCATTATCTGAGCCAGAGCGTGCAGCGCGATGGTTACACCGATGCCAAGGTGCTGGTGAAGAACGATAACGGCCAGATTTACGCCGAAATCAGCGGCGTGCCTGAGGGGTACGACAAACCGCTGTCCGCCCTGCTCGATGCCGGTGATCTGGCTTATACCGGCGCGAGCAAACTCAATGCCGACGGCAAATGGGCCTATAGCTGGTACCTGTTCCTGCCACTGGGCATGGCCCTGGAAAATCGCAAAAGCGTCGAGCTGTTGCACTTCCCGCCGGATTACTCACTGACTCAGGCTCAGGATTATCTGCGTTCGAACACCACCGACCGCTGGGCAACGCTGTTGACGGTCAATGGCATCCCTGCCGATCAGACACCTGCTTACCAGACCATCATCGACATCGCCCCGATTGCCGCGCCGTCCAACGCCGGCAGCGATCTGGAAGGCGTCTATGACTACTTCAAGGACTACCAGACCACACTGGTCAAACAGTTCAGCCAGACCGCCAGCGGCGCGACGCTGCCGATGGTGGCTTTCGGCGCGCCCGTGCGGAACTGGATCAAACAGCAATACGGGCCGACCGTGAACGTCCTGGGTCTGGCGACCATCAGCCCGAGCGAAGGTGTAAAAGTGCCGGTGCTCGGTTCGAACCACCCGAGTTACATCTGGTACGCCGCCGACCCCAAGAGCTACACCGGCGACGATGCGCAGGCCAAAGCCGATGCTGCTGGTTTGAAAGTGATGGGGCAGGATTTGAGCGCCGCCTGCTGGCAGGCCGGGATGGGCAGCAAACCGGGAAGTGATCCGCAAGCCACGCTCAACAGCTGCACCCAGACCTGGCAGGTGACGCAAAAGGTCAAAACCTGCGAGCTGTTCTACACCTCGATCCGCAACCTGAAGCCGGAAGAGGCCGCTGCCAAGTGCACGACCACGCCGATCAAGGCGCAACTGCAACAGCTCAAAGCCCCGCTGCCAGCCGCTGCGGTTCCCGCTCCACATCTGTAATCGAGCAGACGTGATTCCTGTGTCAGTCATGACTGACGCGGGAAAGCGTCTATCTCGACTGTCAGATCTGACAGTAGACCGGCTATACCTATACGAATAGATTGGATCCAAAGAAACGTGTCACCGTGTTGACAGGACGTCAACCAAGGAAGTCGCAGCCCCTTGCGACAAGGATTGTTATGAATACCCATGCCGTTGCTGGATCCGCTCCACGCGATACCGAAGGCATCTACCCCTTCGCCGGACTGCCGGTGCGCCTCGGGTTTCCATCCAGCGCCGACTTCGAAGTCATCCACGATCAACACGGCAACCCTGTGGCGGTTGCCGCGCGCCGTGAGTTTCTGCATACCAGCCGCATGTGCCGGGTCTCGGGGCAATTGCTGCCCTATCGCTGTCGACAGACCCGACAATTGCTGACCGGCATTCATATCTACGATCCGCGCTTCTGCGGATTGCTCGAACACGCCTGCGACCCAAATGTGTTTCTCGACATGAGCGAACTATGGCTGTGGGCGTTGAAAGATATCCACAGGGGCGAGCGCCTGACCATGGATTACGCCGCCACCGAAGACAAACTGCTGCGCCAGTTTGCCTGCGGTTGCGGGTCTTCGCGTTGCCGAGGGTGGATCACCGGTTACAACGAACCACCGAGCATTGAGGGCCAGTACTTTCTGCAGCGCTGGCACCGGCAATGCTCACGTTGAACAGCCCCTGAAAAATCCGGGTTACAACTCACCGACCGGACGCAAACGGTATTGCGGCGGCAACTGTTCGAAACCGCTGATGGTCGTGTTCAGGCTTTTCCAGCGACCGTCCTTGATGCCATAGATGCAACCGTGAATCGAAAGGCTCTGCCCGCGATGCCAGGCGTTCTGGATGATGCTGGTGTGGGCGACGTTGGCCACTTGCTGGACGACGTTGAGCTCGCACAGTCGGTCGACCTGTTCTTCTTCGGTTGGCAGCTTGGCCAGCTCTTCACGTTTTTCGTAGTACAGATCGCGGATCGAACGCAGCCAGCCGTCAATCAGGCCGAACTGACGATCCTGCATCGACGCCCGCACACCGCCACAGCCGTAGTGGCCGGTGACCAGGATGTGTTTGACCTTGAGCACATCGACGGCGTACTGGATCACCGACAGGCAGTTGAGGTCGGTGTGCAGGACCACGTTGGCGACGTTGCGGTGAACGAACAGATCACCCGGCAGCATGCCGACGATTTCGTTGGCCGGCACCCGCGCGTCGGAGCAGCCGATCCATAGATATTCGGGGGTTTGCTGGCGAGCGAGTTTGGCGAAGAAATCCGGGTCTTCCTTGGTGATCGCGTCAGCCCAACGCTCGTTGTTATCAATCAGGTCTTGTAAGTCATGCATGCTGTAAGGCCTCAAGAAAGATGCGCAGCTTTGACAGACAACCGTCCGTCGGGGTCACGAAAGGATCGCAAGTGTTTTGATTGGAATTCTCGCGTGCCGGGTGTGTCCACCCAAGTAAGGCCCACAGTATGAGGAATTGCCATGACTGATTCACGACGCCCTTACGATGCGGTGCAACCGGAGCCCATCGATGATAACGAAGACCGCATGGGTTCGATGCGCGAACTGGACTTCGACGAAGACGAACAGCCCAGCGCAAAAATTGGCGATGAATTGCCCGAGCGTGAGCGCGAACAGCTGATGCCAGAGGAACGTGTGCGTGAGGCGGGCATGACGGGAGCGTCAATCAGCGACCATGAGCCGACCGACGACGATATGAGCCCGGAAACGCTGATTCATGAAGATGGTGCCCGGGATGCCGCAGAAGCGGGTGAAAACCATCCGGCGGATTGGGATTTGAGCGTGGTCGATGAAGATGACATCGGCGGCGGTAACGGCCTGGATGAGGCGGAACTGGCGCGGCGCGATCCGATTGATGGCAACCGCTGATCACCCGCCATCATGCAATCCCCTGTAGGAGCTGCCGCAGGCTGCGATCTTTTGACTTTGTTTTTTAGATCAAGATCAAAAGATCGCAGCCTGCGCAGCTCCTACAGTATTCAATCAACCAAGGTGCAGGCCATGACCACCGCATCTTCACGCCCACCCACCGCCGGATAGTAATCCCGACGCCGGCCAATCTCGTTGAAGCCATAACGCTCATACAACTTGAACGCCGCGGTATTGCTGTCGCGTACTTCGAGAAAACACTCGCGAGCCTCGGCGGCATAGGCCCGCGACATCAAATGCTCCATCAACGTCAGCCCCAGCCCACGCCCCTGATTCTCCGGTTTCACCGTGATATTGAGCAGATGCGCCTCATCAAGAATGATCTGCACCACGCCGTGGCCGACTTGCTGCTGACCTTCGAACATCAGCCAGATCTGGTACTTGCCCAAGCCATCGAGAAAAATCCCGCGAGTCCATGGATGGCTGTACGCCGCGTATTCAATCTTCAGCACGGTGTCCAGATCCGCCTCGGTCATCGGGCGGAACGATACAGCTTCACTCATTCGATTCTTTCCAGCGCGCCATCAGCCGACGCATGGCTTGCCACACAGCGGCTTTGCGCTGCGGCTCTTCCATTAATAATTCCAGACCCGGGAGGGCCCAGGCCGAGCCCAGGCCTTCGATCTGCAATTCACGATTGAACGCTTCGGCGTCCGCCTCACCGGCAAAACGCACTGCCGGCAGGCCGATCAGCCACAGGCAGGCACAAGGCGCGGCTTCCATCTGCACAGAAAGGAAACCCTGCACAAAGTCGCGCGCCGCGTCCGGGCCTTGATCCATCGTGCCGCGATTGAGCCACGGCCAACGCACTGGTTCGCCGACGATCTGCGGCGCATCCGGCAGACCGGCGGCGCGCAGCATGTCTTTGAGCAGCAGATAAGCGGGGTCGCGACTCTGGAAGGGTTCGCCTGTGGGTAACTCCACCAGCAGCAGACAACGCCCGGCACGCAGCAATTGCAGGGCGAAACGCGGTGGCGGCACAGGGGCTGGTTTGGCGACCACCGGTGTGTCGTCGACTTCTTCCACCGGTTTGGCGCCGGTGCGGGTGCTCGCCAGCGAGGGGCGCGGCACTTCGATCTTCGCCCGCTCGACCGGACGCGCTGCAGCCGCTTGCACCGGAGCTTCGGCCTGCGGAGCCAGCACCACCGGCACCTCAACCTCAGGCTCGGGCATGTCCAGCAGCTCGGGCCGCGACGGGGCGGCGAAGGGCAATTCGGTGCGCGGCAGCCAATTGACCACCTGCATGGCGTTCAAATAGGCGCGGCGGCGGGACTCGATAAGCAAGGGTCGGCCACTTGTGGATAACTGAAAGTGCGCTGATTCTACCGCCCTTCGCTAAAGATCGCCCGCTGTTGATCGATAGTCTTGACCTAAACAAAAGCGACAGCCCGTCCCGAGAGTGAATCGCATCCTTCGTGATGCAGTACAATCGCGGCTTTTAATCGCCAACCAGCCGGCCATTCCGATGATCGAACCCAAGCGCGTCTTGCGCGCCCTCGCTGAACACTGGGCACTTCTGGAGCCACTGTGCGAGCACTTCGACCAAGGCACCTTGAGCCTCAACGAACTGCGCACGCAACTGGCCGCCCAACAACTGGACAGCACGCCGCAGGACATCACCAGCCTGCTCGACGTGTGGATTCGCCTCGATATCCTGGTGCCCGTGGCGAAAAGCCCGAACCGTTTCGAGCTGAACGCGCAGATCCACGACTTCCTCGCCTACCTGCGCCGTGAGCACCGTCTGGGCCTGTGCCTGGAAATCGAAGCCTATCTGCGCCACCTCGAACGTCTGGCCGGTTACATCCAGGACGCGTTCGACATCCGCGACGGCAACGACCTCGCCCGTCAGTTGCGTCTTCTCGATATGCGCGTGCGCGACGTATTGAAGAAGCTCGACAACGACGAACAGGCGCTGGTGGCCGTCGCCGAACGGGCGAAAACCAGCGACCGGCAGATTCCGTTGCGTCAGCGTTACGCCGAAGTGTTGGCAACCTGGGACGAATACGTCGAGCCGATGATCGATCTGGTGAACGCCGACGGCGCCTTCGAACAAGGCGTGCGCAAGGTCGAAACCGTGCTGCTGAAGATGCTCAGCGAACAGCAGCGCCTCGGCCATCTGGTCGATGACGACATGCTGCTGCGCACCCACGCGCGCATTCTCGAAATGCAGACCAGCGCCCAGTTGACCCTGCGTCATGCCCGCGAACTGCTGCTGCCGCTGCGTGAAGAAGCCCGTCGGCACAACGCCGTGACCCGTGGCGCCGCGCTGGCCCTGGCGGCGATCCGCCGTAAAGGCATCGACGCCGTGCCACAAGCCGCGATGCCACTGTTCACCCGGCCGCAAAGCACCTTCCTCGGCAGCGCCAGTCAAGTTGAAGCCTACGTTTACGCTTTGGCGCGATTCGAGCCGAAACCGGCGCGCTTCCCCAAGGCGCACAAGACTCACAAGGGCGAGGCCCCACGTGCGCCGCGCACCGTGCGCGAGATGGTCGATCGTTGCGAAGAATCCCTGCCGATGCCGGACTTGATGACCTGGCTGCTGGAGCAGGAACCGGACGGCGCGACCGACGAATTGCTCTACTGGTTCTCGCGCCTGTCGCGGGAAAAACGCTTCAAGCGCGAGCGTCTGGAACGCCGCGAATACCACACTCACGAGCACCAGGTCAGCCTGCGCTCCTTCGCCCTGCTCTCGGCCCGCGACACCGCCGCCGAGGATTCTGCGAGCATCCCCAATGCATCTTGATCTCTCCGAACTGTCCCAACTGGCGCCGATCTTCCGCGAACTGTTCAAGGGCTACCACGTCAGCCGCCGCGACCCGGAGCTGTACACACAACTTTCGAACTTCCAGGATCAGTACCGCACGCTGTTCAAGGCCTTGGGTTTTGAACTGGTCTGCGACACCCGTGGTTTCTACTACTTCGTGCCGGACATGGCCGCGGCGGCGGTGAACAAGACTGCCCAGCGTCTGGCGCTGTTCACCTTCATCCTCGTCGAGCATCTGGCCGACCAGGGCCGCGACCCGATCGCCGTGCTCGACGGCGGCAGCCTCGGCCGCGAAGAACTGCCGTCGTTGCTGGAGAAGTACCGCGACCTGTTTATTCAGGCCGAAGTGCAGACGGTTGAAGAGCTGGAAGAAAAAATCATGCGCCGCATGACTCAACTGGGTTTCGCTGGCGAAGAAAACGGCGTCTACCGGTTCCTGCCACCGATGCACCGTTTCCTCGACGTGTGCCTGTCAGTGCAGCAAGACCGCGATCTGGCCGCCAGCGTCCACAGCGTTCTGCCGCTGCCGGCGCCGGTGCTGATTGACGAAGCCGCTGAGGCGAAATTCCTCGAAACCGACGATCCGCTCGATCTTTCCGAATTTGATGAAGAAAGCGAAGAAGACGCACTGGCCCGCGCCATTGCCGAAGAACAGGAGTCCGACGCATGAGCCAGGAACGCTACGGCATCCGCCGCTTTGCCCTTTTGAACACCGCCGGTTACAGCCTCGGCCTGTTTCCGCTCGAAGAACCACTGTCGGTTTACGGCGCGAACAACCTCGGTAAATCGGCGTCGATCAACGCCTTGCAGTTCCCGATTCTGGCGCGCATGTCGGACATGAGTTTCGGCAAGTACAGCCTGGAACAATCGCGGCGTTTCTACTTCGCTTCCGACACCAGCTACATCCTGGTTGAAGTGAACCTGCCCCACGGCCCGCACGTGATCGGCGTGGTCGGTCGCGGCCCGGGCGGCGGTTTCGGTCACCAGTTCTTCGCCTACGCGGGCAAACTCGATCTGGCTCATTACCAGAAAAACGACACCTGCCTGCGTCAGAAAGAGCTGTTCAGCAACCTTGAGCGCGAAGGCCTGAAAGCCTACGAGCTCAAACCTGACGAACTGCGTCGTTTGCTGGTCGGCGGTCACACATCGATCCCGCTGGATCTGACCCTGATCCCGCTGCGTTCCACCAGCGAGCAGAGCCTGAAGACCTTCCGCGCGCTGTTCATCAACCTGCTGCACATGCGCGAAATCACTGCGGCCAAACTCAAGCAGCTGTTCCTCGATGCCTTCGAACACAGCCTGCGTTCCGGCAGCGTCGACTACATCGCCGCGTGCGAAGAAGCGTTCCGCGACGTGCGTCGTATGGAACAGGACTACAACTCGCTGGTTGCCGCTGGCCCATTGGTTGAAGCCTTGGCCAACGGCGTGAAACAACGCGACGTGCTGCGCGGCAAACTGCATCGCCTGTCGCCTTTGCTCGACTCGTTGCTCGGCACCTGGTCGGACTACGCCAGTGCGCGCAAAGAAGAGCTGACCATTCAGGCCGACCACTACCGTGGCGAGCAGGACGCTCTGCAAAACAATCAGCGTGGCGGCACTCAGGAACTGATGCGTCTGGAGCGGGAAATCTCCGGTATCCAGCGCTGGCTCGGCGAGCTGTCGGTACTGAAAAACCGTTTCGCGCTGGTCGACGACGTCAAAGTGCTGGAGCAGCAACTGCTGGCGGCCAAAGACGCCCACGACGAACTGGCCGGCGCCCTGGCGCAATCCCGTCAGTTCAGCGCCGAAGATCTGGAAGAGCGTCTGCGCGATCTGGAAAAACGCCTGAAGTCGGTGAAGCAGCAACTCGATCACGCCGACAACAACAGCTATGCGCGCCTGCGCGAAGAGTTCTCGCAACAGGACGTCGAGCGTTTGATGCGTCTGTTCAACAGCGCGCTGTTCAGTCTGCCGCTGGGCGAACACGGCATCACCCTCGACGAGGATGGCGAGTGGGTCAAATCGGTTGAATTGATCCTTGATGGCTTCAAAGGCGAGCGCTTCGAAGTGCCGGGCCTGTCGATCGACATCTCGCACATCGAGCCGCCGGCCCTGCAAGCGCTGGCCGACCGCGCCGCGCTGCGTGATCAGAAAGAGCGTCTGGAAAAAGAGCTCAAGCAACTGAAAACCCAGCAAGCCGTGGCCGCCGACCGCGCCGCGAGCAAGACCCAGACCGAAGCGCTGTACCAGCAGGTGCTGGATGCGCAGAAAGCCCTGGAAGACTTCCGTCGCACCCAGACCTTGAGCGCCGAAGAAGGCGACAAGCTCGAACAACTGGCGCAAATGGAAGGCGCGCAGGACGAGCTCAAACGCTCCAGCGATGCGTTCACCGAGCGCGTCCAGCAACTGTCGGCCAAGCTGCAACTGGTCGGCCGGCAGATCGCGGACATGGAAGCCAAGCAACGCACCCTCGACGACGCTCTGCGCCGCCGCCAACTGCTGCCGGCGGATCTGCCGTTCGGTACGCCGTTCATGGACCCTGTCGACGATTCGATGGACAACTTGCTGCCGCTGCTCAACGACTACCAGGACAGTTGGCAGGGCCTGCTGCGCGCCGATGGCCAGATCGAAGCGCTGTATGCGCAAGTGCGCCTCAAAGGCGTGGCCAAGTTCGACAGCGAAGACGACATGGAGCGCCGTCTGTCACTGCTGATCAACGCCTATGCACACCGTACCGACGAAGCCCTGACCTTGGGCAAGGCCCGTCGTGCAGCGGTCACCGACATCGCCCGGACCTTGCGTAACATCCGCAGCGACTACGACAGCCTCGAGCATCAACTGGCGCTGTTCAACCGCGAGATCAACAAGCGTCAGGTCTCCAACCTGCAGAGCTTCCGCATTGTGCTGGCGCCGAACAAGGAAGCGCTCAAGCACATCGACCAGATCATCCACAGCGCCGGTCAGTACGAAGAAGGCGAAACACTGTCAGTGTTCGATCTGAGCCAAAGCGCCGAGCAGGACAACAAGAACGAAGAAGCCAAGGAATACCTGGCACGGCTGGTGGCGGCAAACCACAACCAGCTCGGCCTCAAGGACTTGTTCGAACTGGCGTTCGAGATCACCAAGGTTAACGGTCAACCGGTGATTCACACCGACATCGACGGCGCGGCGTCCAACGGCACCACCATGACCATCAAGGCGCTGACCAACATGTACTTGTTGCTGCACTTGATGGATCGCGATCTGGCCGGTCGCGTACGCCTGCCGTACTACCTCGACGAGGCGGCGGACATCGACGAGAAGAACCAGGCCGCATTGCTGGAAACCAGCCTGCAACTGGGCTTTGTGCCGATTCTGGCGAGCGTGAAGCCGCAGGTCTGCGCCAGTGTCGCCATCGACCTGGAAGGTGGCAGCGGCCCGGCGGGGATCTACATTGACGAGGCGGACTGGAAGTACATCCGTCGCCATGATGTGGTAAAGGCGACGCTGAATGTTGAAGCGGATGAACCGCAGATGGATGCGGTTTGATCGGCATTAACTGAAGGCAATAAAAAGGGCCGCGATCTGTTTGGATCGCGGCCCTTTTTTATGGCTTGGGGTTTGTGCTGATTTTTAGTGCCCTATCGCGAGCAGTCGCCGCAAGCTTACTTACCCAGCGAAATCTTCGGCGCCCAAGTCAGCCACTCATCCTCAAACTTGTCGAACAACGGGAACGTCTGCTCAGGACGCGCCGGATTACCCATGCGCTCGCCATCCGGTGTAGCGAAGGCAATGCCACCCTGGATCGCCGTCTCAAGCGACTCCGTGCGTACCGTCAAACCATTGAACAGACCGATATCGAAGCCTACACCGCTGGTATTCCAGAACCGGCTGCCACTGCGCACCAACGGCGCGTACTTCGGCTCGATCAGGATATGTACCAACACCCGGTCGGCGGTCTGACCCAGTTCATAACCAGTGACCTTACCCACAGTGATTTCACGATAAGTCACCGGCACACCCGGTTTCAGCGAGCCACGGCGAGCCGCGCTCAACACCAGACTCAAACCTGCCTCTTGCTTAGCCACTTCCGGCGCATTGGCCAGTGCCACGAAGTTCTTCTGCGGGCCGAGGTTTTTTGCCGCCGGTTGCACTTCGACGTATTGCCCGGTCACCAGGGTTTCCAGGTTCGATGTTTTCATCAAACCCAACTCCGGCTTGACCACCCAGAACTGACTGCCAACCCGGGCAATCTTCTCCGGCACTTCAGTGATACGCGCGGTGAGGATGACCGATTGCAGATCGTCAGTCAGGTCGACACTTTCGATCTTGCCAACATCCAGGCCTTTGAAGCGAACCGGTGTGCCGCTGCGCAAACCGTCGGCGCGATCAACCTTGATCGTCACCACGGCGCCCTTCTGATTCGCGTCGTCATGGTTGGCGAACAGACGGAAGCGCGGAATGCGCTTCTGCAATGGCGCCTTGGCCTGCGGCGTTTCGAAGGCGATACCGCCGGCCATCAACGTCTGCAACGACTCGCTCTTCACTTGAATCCCGCCCGTCAAACCACCGGTCAGTGTGATACCGCTGACATTCCAGAAACGGGTCGAGGCATTGACGAGGTTTTCGTATTCCTTATCGATGTGCACACCGATGACCAATTGCTTCTTGGTCTTGGAGAACTGGTAGCTTTGCACCGAACCGACCTTGACCTGCTTGTACAGAATCGGGCTACCCACATCGATTGAGCCGAGGGCATCGGTGAACAACACCAGGTGCAGGCCCGGCGAACGCAGATCCAGCGGCGGCGCTTTTGGCCTGGCCTCGAATTCGCGTTTCGGTGCCGCACCCTTGTCGCCCGGGCGTACAGCGATGTAGTTACCTTTCACCAGCGCTTCCAACCCGGTGATACCGGCGAGGGAAATCGACGGTTTGACCACCCAGAACTGAGTGCCATCGACCAGATAGTCCTCAGCCAATGGATCAAGGGTGAGCTCGGCTGTGGCGCTGTTCAAATCCGGATCAACTTTCAGCGCTTTCATGTTGCCGACCTGAATACCTTTGTACATCACCGGCGTGCGGCCGGCCTGCAGGCCTTCGAAGTCGCTGAGTTTGACCTTGACCCGAATCCCGGCAGCGGCGGCATCGAAGTCTTCATAGAGACGGAACGGCAGGCTTGGATCGGTCGGAGGACTGTCCTTGCGGTTCTCAGGCGTTGCGAATGCGATACCGCCGGCAACAATGCTCGCCAAGGATTCGCTACGCACTTTTACTCCGGACAGATTGGCATCGATGCTGATGCCGCTGGCGTTCCAGAAACGCGTGTGTTTGCGCACGAGTTTGGCGTAGGTCGGCTCGATAAAGACCTTGAGTTCGACCGTGCTTTGGTCTTCGGAAAGCAGGTAGCTTTTCACCTGGCCAACCTTGATCTGCTTGTAGAACACCGGACTCCCGCGATTCAGCGAACCGAGGCGATCAGCCTTGATCGTCAGGTGCAGACCGGGTTTGGCGTCGGAGAGCGGCGGCTCTTCGGCGAGCGCCTTGAACTTGCGCGCAGGCTCGCCTTCGCCGGGGCTGATGGCCACGTAGTTACCGGACACCAGGGTTTCCAGACCGGTAATACCCGCCAAGGTCACGCTGGGTTTGACCAGCCAGAAGCGAGTGCTTGTCTTGAGGTACTGCCCGACGTCCTTGTTCATCTCGACCGTGGCAATCACTCCCTTGGAGTTGCCTTCGTCGTCGAGTTTGAGCGCCTTCACCTTACCGACCGACATGCCTTTGTACATGACCTCGGTCTTGTTGGCCTGGATGCCTTCGCCGCTTTCGAAGCGAACCTGGATCTCGATACCGGTTTCGGAATAGGCACGCCAGCCGAGCCAACCGCCGATGATCAGCGCAATCAGAGGCAGTACCCAAATGGCAGACCAGTTCGAGGCCGGTCGGGTTTTCGCTACGGGCAAATCAGTCATGGTCGTCGTCCGACTCCGTGTTATCCCAAATCAGTCGGGGATCGAAAGTTACTGCGGCGAGCATCGTCAGAATCACCACAGTGGCGAAAGCGATGGCGCCAAGATTGGCTTCGACACTGGCAAGCCTGCCGAAATTGACGACCGCCACCAGAATGGCGATCACAAAAATATCGAGCATCGACCAGCGGCCGATGAACTCGATAAAGCGGTACATCCAGATGCGCTGACGCGCGGACAACGGCTGGCGCCGCTGCACCGAAAACAGCAGCAGGGCGATGCCGACCAATTTGAAAGTCGGCACCAGAATACTGGCGATGAACACCACGGCAGCAATTGGAATCATGCCGTGCTGCACCAACTGGATCACACCGGACATGATGGTACTCGGATCGCCTTGCCCCAAAGAACTGACAGTCATGATCGGCAACACATTGGCCGGAATATAGATAATTGCCGCCGTAATCAGCAGAGCCCAGGTTCGGGCCAGACTGTTTGGACGCCGAGCATGAACCAATGCACCGCATCGAGTGCAGGTTTGCTCATCGGTGTCCGCTTCCTGCCTGTTCAATTCGTGGCATTCGGTACAAATCAGAATGCCCGCATCAATCGCCCGCATGAGCATCCTCTCCAGATAACGCCTGCCAGATCTGATGCGGTGACATCACCACTTCCAGCCAGACCTGTACCAACAACAACGCAATGAAACACACCAGGCCGAAACCGACAGTAATGGCCGCCATGTCCGCCAGTTTGACGATCGCCACCAGTACGCCCATGAGGTAGACCTCAAGCATTCCCCAATCTTTGAGGTGATGGTAAATGCGGTAGAGCAACAAACCGTAGCTGCGACCGATGTTGAAGCGGATTGTTAGCAATACGATCAACTGGCAGAGCAATTTGATTAACGGTATGGCCATGCTGCACAGGAATACGACGATCGATACACCTTGCATGTCCGTGTTGAACAAACCGACCACACCGCTCCAGACAGTGTCCTGCGACGATTGCCCGAGTAGATTGAGCTCCATGATGGGTAAAAAGTTCGCTGGTACGTAGAGCAGCAGTGCCGCGATTACCAGGGCAAGGCTACGCTGCACCACGTTATGGCGGTGGGCGTATAGCTCGTAACCGCAGCGTGGACAGAGGGCCTTCTCACCGTGGGCAAGTTTTGGCTTGCGCATCAGCAAATCGCACTCGTGACAGGCCACCAAGTCTTCCAGCGGTAAATCTGACAGCCCGGGGGCGTCAACCGACTCTGACATAAAGGCTCTGGCTCCGAAAAAGGTGGGGCTATTCTAGTGTTCTGATTGGAAAATAACTGTGCAAATTTGTTCGCAGGCTAAGCAAAAAACTTTCCTGCGGGCAAAACAAAACCCCAACTGCTTTCGCAATTGGGGTTTCGGAATTTAATCTTGACGATGACCTACTCTCACATGGGGAAACCCCACACTACCATCGGCGATGCATCGTTTCACTGCTGAGTTCGGGATGGGATCAGGTGGTTCCAACGCTCTATGGTCGTCAAGAAATTCGGGTACTGAGTCGTGACCTGATGGCCTCGCTTCAGCAAATTGGGTATGTGACAGCTATCGGTGTTTTGTGAACATCGAACTTTCGGTTCGTTTCGTCTTCACACCGCAACTTGGCCTTTCGACGCAAATTGCTTGGGTGTTATATGGTCAAGCCTCACGGGCAATTAGTATTGGTTAGCTCAACGCCTCACAGCGCTTACACACCCAACCTATCAACGTCGTAGTCTTCGACGGCCCTTCAGGGAACTCAAGGTTCCAGTGAGATCTCATCTTGAGGCAAGTTTCCCGCTTAGATGCTTTCAGCGGTTATCTTTCCCGAACATAGCTACCCGGCAATGCCACTGGCGTGACAACCGGAACACCAGAGGTTCGTCCACTCCGGTCCTCTCGTACTAGGAGCAGCCCCTCTCAAATCTCAAACGTCCACGGCAGATAGGGACCGAACTGTCTCACGACGTTCTAAACCCAGCTCGCGTACCACTTTAAATGGCGAACAGCCATACCCTTGGGACCGGCTTCAGCCCCAGGATGTGATGAGCCGACATCGAGGTGCCAAACACCGCCGTCGATATGAACTCTTGGGCGGTATCAGCCTGTTATCCCCGGAGTACCTTTTATCCGTTGAGCGATGGCCCTTCCATACAGAACCACCGGATCACTAAGACCTACTTTCGTACCTGCTCGACGTGTCTGTCTCGCAGTCAAGCGCGCTTTTGCCTTTATACTCTACGACCGATTTCCGACCGGTCTGAGCGCACCTTCGTACTCCTCCGTTACTCTTTAGGAGGAGACCGCCCCAGTCAAACTACCCACCATACACTGTCCTCGATCCGGATAACGGACCTGAGTTAGAACCTCAAAGTTGCCAGGGTGGTATTTCAAGGTTGGCTCCACGCGAACTGGCGTCCACGCTTCAAAGCCTCCCACCTATCCTACACAAGCAAATTCAAAGTCCAGTGCAAAGCTATAGTAAAGGTTCACGGGGTCTTTCCGTCTAGCCGCGGATACACTGCATCTTCACAGCGATTTCAATTTCACTGAGTCTCGGGTGGAGACAGCGCCGCCATCGTTACGCCATTCGTGCAGGTCGGAACTTACCCGACAAGGAATTTCGCTACCTTAGGACCGTTATAGTTACGGCCGCCGTTTACCGGGGCTTCGATCAAGAGCTTCGCGTTAGCTAACCCCATCAATTAACCTTCCGGCACCGGGCAGGCGTCACACCCTATACGTCCACTTTCGTGTTTGCAGAGTGCTGTGTTTTTAATAAACAGTCGCAGCGGCCTGGTATCTTCGACCGGCATGAGCTTACGGAGCAAGTCCTTCACCCTCACCGGCGCACCTTCTCCCGAAGTTACGGTGCCATTTTGCCTAGTTCCTTCACCCGAGTTCTCTCAAGCGCCTTGGTATTCTCTACCCAACCACCTGTGTCGGTTTGGGGTACGGTTCCTGGTTACCTGAAGCTTAGAAGCTTTTCTTGGAAGCATGGCATCAACCACTTCGTCATCTAAAAGATGACTCGTCATCAGCTCTCGGCCTTAGAATCCCGGATTTACCTAAGATTCCAGCCTACCACCTTAAACTTGGACAACCAACGCCAAGCTGGCCTAGCCTTCTCCGTCCCTCCATCGCAATAACCAGAAGTACAGGAATATTAACCTGTTTTCCATCGACTACGCTTTTCAGCCTCGCCTTAGGGACCGACTAACCCTGCGTCGATTAACGTTGCGCAGGAAACCTTGGTCTTTCGGCGTGGGTGTTTTTCACACCCATTGTCGTTACTCATGTCAGCATTCGCACTTCTGATACCTCCAGCAAGCTTCTCAACTCACCTTCACAGGCTTACAGAACGCTCCTCTACCGCATCACCCGAAGGTGATACCCGTAGCTTCGGTGTATGGTTTGAGCCCCGTTACATCTTCCGCGCAGGCCGACTCGACTAGTGAGCTATTACGCTTTCTTTAAAGGGTGGCTGCTTCTAAGCCAACCTCCTAGCTGTCTAAGCCTTCCCACATCGTTTCCCACTTAACCATAACTTTGGGACCTTAGCTGACGGTCTGGGTTGTTTCCCTTTTCACGACGGACGTTAGCACCCGCCGTGTGTCTCCCATGCTCGGCACTTGTAGGTATTCGGAGTTTGCATCGGTTTGGTAAGTCGGGATGACCCCCTAGCCGAAACAGTGCTCTACCCCCTACAGTGATACATGAGGCGCTACCTAAATAGCTTTCGAGGAGAACCAGCTATCTCCGAGCTTGATTAGCCTTTCACTCCGATCCACAGGTCATCCGCTAACTTTTCAACGGTAGTCGGTTCGGTCCTCCAGTTAGTGTTACCCAACCTTCAACCTGCCCATGGATAGATCGCCCGGTTTCGGGTCTATTCCCAGCGACTAGACGCCCTATTAAGACTCGCTTTCGCTACGCCTCCCCTATTCGGTTAAGCTCGCCACTGAAAATAAGTCGCTGACCCATTATACAAAAGGTACGCAGTCACCCAACAAAGTGGGCTCCCACTGCTTGTACGCATACGGTTTCAGGATCTATTTCACTCCCCTCTCCGGGGTTCTTTTCGCCTTTCCCTCACGGTACTAGTTCACTATCGGTCAGTCAGTAGTATTTAGCCTTGGAGGATGGTCCCCCCATATTCAGACAAAGTTTCTCGTGCTCCGTCCTACTCGATTTCATGACTAAGAGATTTTCGCGTACAGGGCTATCACCCACTATGGCCGCACTTTCCAGAGCGTTCCGCTAATCTCAAAGCCACTTAAGGGCTAGTCCCCGTTCGCTCGCCACTACTAAGGGAATCTCGGTTGATTTCTTTTCCTCAGGGTACTTAGATGTTTCAGTTCCCCTGGTTCGCCTCTTGCACCTATGTATTCAGTACAAGATAACCATCTTATGATGGCTGGGTTCCCCCATTCAGACATCTCCGGATCAAAGTCTGTTTGCCGACTCCCCGAAGCTTTTCGCAGGCTACCACGTCTTTCATCGCCTCTGACTGCCAAGGCATCCACCGTATGCGCTTCTTCACTTGACCATATAACCCCAAGCAATCTGGTTATACTGTGAAGACGACATTCGCCGAAAATTCGATAATACTCAATTCAGAGTAACTCACAAATTTTACCTTAGCCTGATCCGTTACCAGTGAAAGTAACGTTCAGTCTATCTTTCTATCACATACCCAAATTTTTAAAGAACGATCTAATCAAAGACTAGAAATCAACATTCATCATCATACTGATGGAATGCTCATTTCTAAGCTTTCAAAACTTCAGAAGCAGTAGTGGTGGAGCCAAGCGGGATCGAACCGCTGACCTCCTGCGTGCAAGGCAGGCGCTCTCCCAGCTGAGCTATGGCCCCGTATTCTCTACAGGCGTTTCCCACACAAAATTGGTGGGTCTGGGCAGATTCGAACTGCCGACCTCACCCTTATCAGGGGTGCGCTCTAACCAACTGAGCTACAGACCCAATTTCGGGCTGCTTCTTATCGTCTTCTTCAATGAATCAAGCAATTCGTGTGGGAACTTATGGAGCAGCTGATGTCGTCGATTAAGGAGGTGATCCAGCCGCAGGTTCCCCTACGGCTACCTTGTTACGACTTCACCCCAGTCATGAATCACACCGTGGTAACCGTCCTCCCGAAGGTTAGACTAGCTACTTCTGGTGCAACCCACTCCCATGGTGTGACGGGCGGTGTGTACAAGGCCCGGGAACGTATTCACCGTGACATTCTGATTCACGATTACTAGCGATTCCGACTTCACGCAGTCGAGTTGCAGACTGCGATCCGGACTACGATCGGTTTTATGGGATTAGCTCCACCTCGCGGCTTGGCAACCCTTTGTACCGACCATTGTAGCACGTGTGTAGCCCAGGCCGTAAGGGCCATGATGACTTGACGTCATCCCCACCTTCCTCCGGTTTGTCACCGGCAGTCTCCTTAGAGTGCCCACCATTACGTGCTGGTAACTAAGGACAAGGGTTGCGCTCGTTACGGGACTTAACCCAACATCTCACGACACGAGCTGACGACAGCCATGCAGCACCTGTCTCAATGTTCCCGAAGGCACCAATCCATCTCTGGAAAGTTCATTGGATGTCAAGGCCTGGTAAGGTTCTTCGCGTTGCTTCGAATTAAACCACATGCTCCACCGCTTGTGCGGGCCCCCGTCAATTCATTTGAGTTTTAACCTTGCGGCCGTACTCCCCAGGCGGTCAACTTAATGCGTTAGCTGCGCCACTAAGAGCTCAAGGCTCCCAACGGCTAGTTGACATCGTTTACGGCGTGGACTACCAGGGTATCTAATCCTGTTTGCTCCCCACGCTTTCGCACCTCAGTGTCAGTATCAGTCCAGGTGGTCGCCTTCGCCACTGGTGTTCCTTCCTATATCTACGCATTTCACCGCTACACAGGAAATTCCACCACCCTCTACCATACTCTAGCTTGTCAGTTTTGAATGCAGTTCCCAGGTTGAGCCCGGGGATTTCACATCCAACTTAACAAACCACCTACGCGCGCTTTACGCCCAGTAATTCCGATTAACGCTTGCACCCTCTGTATTACCGCGGCTGCTGGCACAGAGTTAGCCGGTGCTTATTCTGTCGGTAACGTCAAAACACTAACGTATTAGGTTAATGCCCTTCCTCCCAACTTAAAGTGCTTTACAATCCGAAGACCTTCTTCACACACGCGGCATGGCTGGATCAGGCTTTCGCCCATTGTCCAATATTCCCCACTGCTGCCTCCCGTAGGAGTCTGGACCGTGTCTCAGTTCCAGTGTGACTGATCATCCTCTCAGACCAGTTACGGATCGTCGCCTTGGTGAGCCATTACCTCACCAACTAGCTAATCCGACCTAGGCTCATCTGATAGCGCAAGGCCCGAAGGTCCCCTGCTTTCTCCCGTAGGACGTATGCGGTATTAGCGTTCCTTTCGAAACGTTGTCCCCCACTACCAGGCAGATTCCTAGGCATTACTCACCCGTCCGCCGCTGATTCCAGGAGCAAGCTCCTCTCATCCGCTCGACTTGCATGTGTTAGGCCTGCCGCCAGCGTTCAATCTGAGCCATGATCAAACTCTTCAGTTCAAACATCTTTGGGTTTTTAAGAAACCCTAAACTTGGCTCAGCAATCGTTGGTTACATCTTTGATTTCTCGCGGAGTAACTTGTGATGCTGATAATCTTGTTGACTATCAGCCTGACTCCACAAGCACCCACACGAATTGCTTGATTCAGTTGTTAAAGAGCGGTTGGTTAAGATCTTTCGTCTCAACCGAGGCGCGCATTCTACAGCAGCCTCATTTGCTGTCAAGTGATTATTTTCAGAAGTTTTCGAAGAATTCTTCAGCAACTTCAACCACTTGCGCTTCCGATCTCTCGTTAGCGGGAGGCGAATTCTACAGCGTTAGTCGCTGTTGTCAACACCTCTTTTTCTCCGCTTTCGACCGAGAAGATCGAACCGTTAAAAGAGCCAAACATCACCGCTCTTTCAACTCCTTCCAGGCTTCGATGAACTGAAGCAACCCGCTGCCGAAAACCGTGCAACTCATTGAATCTCAAGGAGTTTTCCGTTTCGACTGCGCCGGAAGTGGGGCGAATTATAGACTTCCAGAATCTGCCGTCAACCACTAATTTCGCTTTTCTTGCAGAATCTGTTTTTTAGCCATTAAACGCGGGATTCGGCGAGTAACGGGTGGCACACGCAGCAAAAGAAGCAGAGCACCTATAAAGGCATAGATAGCCCACTCCCGGAGATCCGCACGCACGATCCAAAGCATATGCAGCAAACCCAGCCCCAGAATCACATAGGCCAGACGGTGCAGCTTCTTCCAGCGCACGCCTAGACGGCGCTGACTGTAACGATTGGAAGTCGCCGCCAACGCCAGCAACCCGAGAAAACCTAACGTACCGACAATAATGTATGGCCGCTTACGCAGCTCAACGCCAAGCTGCGACCAATCGAACCCGAGAATGAATGCCATGTAGCTACATAGATGTAGAACCACATAGGCAAAACACCAAAGCCCCAATTGCCGACGTACTGCGATCCACCCCGCCCAGCCGGTCAACTTTTGCATAGGCGTCATGCTCAAAGTAATCAGCAACAACACCAACGTCCCGAGTCCGAGCCGATCAACCAGGACCTTGCCAGGATCCGGCCCAAGCAAATCTTCGAAGGCTTGATAAAACCACAGCAAAGGCCAGATCGCCGCTGCAATGAAAACACCCACTCGCCAGACCGGATATCGCATCAGTAATTCTTCCGCAGATCGAGCCCTGTATATAAAGAAGCAACTTCATCCGAGTAGCCGTTGAACATCTGGGTATCGCGCACATTCGGCTTGAACAGGCTGTTCGGCAACCGGCGCTCCCGTGCTTGCGTCCAGCGCGGATGGTCGACTGTAGGATTCACGTTCGCATAAAACCCGTACTCATCCGCCGCAATACTCTGCCATGTCGTCTTCGGCTGCTCGCTGACCAAACTGATCCGCACGATGGATTTGACGCTCTTGAACCCATACTTCCAAGGCACAACCAAACGCAGCGGTGCGCCATTCTGATTCGGCAATTCCCGGCCATACATGCCCACAGCCAGAATCGCCAATGGATTCATCGCCTCATCCAGACGCAAGCCTTCTACATAAGGCCAGTCGATCAGGGCAAAACCAGAGCGCTGTCCGGGCATGCTCTTGGGATCCTGCAGCGTTTCGAAACGGATGTACTTGGCATTGGAGGTAGGCTCGACCTGCTTGAGCAGCGCCGAGATAGGAAAACCGATCCACGGAATAACCATCGACCAGGCTTCAACGCAGCGCAGGCGATAGATGCGCTCTTCCAGCTGATACGGTTTCATGAAGTCTTCCAGCGCATAACGCCCTGGCTTACCCACCTCCCCGTCTACCACAACACTCCAGGGTTCGGTTTTCAGCGTCCCGGCATTCGCCGCCGGGTCACCTTTGTCAGTACCGAACTCATAGAAGTTGTTGTAGTGAGTCGCGTCTTTATAAGGGGTGATCGCCTCATCCTTGACGTTGACCGCTCCCCACTTAGTAGAGGGGAGCTTCTCGGTAAACCAGGCTGGCGCTTTACCCGCCTCGACATCAGCATATCGAGCGGCTTCGTCTGCACTTGCCCAGCGCGGCAAGCTGCTGACGGCGATACCGGCGGCAGTGGCTCCAAGCAATTGGCGACGAGAGAGATAAATCGATTCAGACGTGACATCCGACTCATGGCAGTCAGATGCTTTGGGGATTTTGATCAACATGACAACTCCGCAGCTTTGGAGGACAGATGTACCCATAGACTGCGGAGTATGCGGGAAATTACATCACTCGGCGTTTTTGTGGCGACGAAGATGCAAGAGGTATTGCACTGGGCCGGAGGCCGCATAAGCGAGAAACACCAGCAGCAGAATGCGCGGTGGATCGCTGAAGACCACGGCAAACACCAACACCACCGCGAGAATCGCAACGAAAGGCACACGCCCTTTCAAGTCCAGCTCCTTGAAGCTGTTGTACTTGATGTTGCTGACCATCAGCATGCCGGCAGCGGCCACCATCAGCGCGACCAGGAACGACATCTTCGAGCCCTGGATCCCGTAATCGCTGAACGCCCAGACAATACCCGCCACCACGCCGGCGGCTGCCGGACTGGCCAGACCGATGAAGTAGCGCTTGTCGGCAGTGCCAACCTGAGTGTTGAAGCGCGCCAGACGCAGGGCCGCACCCGCTACATAGATGAAGGCGACCATCCAGCCGACCTTGCCCATATCACCCAACGCCCAGCCAAAGGCCAGCAGCGCCGGTGCCACGCCGAAAGCAACCATGTCGGACAGCGAGTCATACTCGGCGCCGAAAGCGCTTTGCGTATTGGTCATGCGCGCAACACGACCATCGAGGCCGTCGAGCACCATGGCGACGAAAATAGCGATGGCAGCGAAGGCGAAATACTTGCTCGCGTTCACCGAGTCCCCGGCGCTTAACGCAGCCTGGGCACTCATCGAGTTGATGATGGAGTAGAACCCTGCGAACAGGTTCGCAGTGGTGAACAGATTCGGCAGCAGATAGATACCACGATGCCGGACTTTACGACCTTCTGCGTCGTGCCCTTCTTCGATGTGTTCATCGATAGGCAGCAGGCTTTCGGCGTCAGAAGCCTTGTTCGGCTCTTCGGGACGTTCGCTCATGGACATTACCTTGCAACGGTTTGGAAAAAATTCGACAGGTGTCTGGGACGACGGTTCGGCCACAAACGATGCAGCTTTATACCAGAACCACCGCCTCAAACGAAAAAACGCGGCCGAGGCCGCGTTTTTCGTACAAGGGACGACGACTTAGTTTTTGGCTTTGTCGACGATCTTGTTGGCACCGATCCACGGCATCATGGAGCGCAGTTGCTCGCCGATGATTTCGATACCGTGAGCGGCGTTGTTACGACGCTTGGCGGTCATCGAAGGGTAGCCGGTTGCGCCTTCGCTGATGAACATTTTGGCGTATTCGCCGTCCTGAATACGTTTCAGGGCGTTGCGCATGGCCTGACGGGATTCGGCGTTGATTACTTCCGGACCGGTCACGTACTCGCCGTACTCAGCGTTGTTGGAGATCGAGTAGTTCATGTTGGCGATACCGCCTTCGTACATGAGGTCAACGATCAGTTTCAGTTCGTGCAGGCACTCGAAGTAGGCCATTTCCGGCGCGTAGCCAGCTTCAACCAGAGTTTCGAAACCGGCTTTGACCAGTTCAACGGTACCGCCACACAGAACGGCTTGTTCGCCGAACAGATCGGTTTCAGTCTCGTCCTTGAAGGTAGTTTCGATGATGCCGGTACGACCGCCGCCAACACCGGCAGCGTAGGACAGTGCAACGTTTTTGGCGTTGCCCGAAGCGTCCTGGTAGATCGCGATCAGGTCAGGGATACCACCACCCTTCACGAACTCGGAACGCACGGTGTGGCCCGGGGCTTTCGGCGCGATCATGATCACGTCGAGATCGGCACGCGGAACAACCTGGTTGTAGTGGATCGCGAAACCGTGGGAGAAGGCCAGGGTGGCGCCTTTCTTGATGTTCGGCTCGATTTCGTTTTTGTACAGCGAGGACTGGAACTCGTCCGGGGTCAGGATCATGACCAGGTCGGCAGCAGCAACAGCGGAAGCAACGTCGGTCACTTTCAGGCCGTGAGCTTCAGCTTTGGCAACGGTGGCCGAACCTTTACGCAGACCAACGGTAACGTCGACACCGGAATCTTTCAGGTTGCACGCCTGGGCGTGGCCCTGGGAACCGTAACCGATGATGGCAACTTTCTTGCCCTGGATGATCGACAGGTCGCAGTCTTTATCGTAGAAAACTTTCATGAATTTCCCCTATATATCCTGGCCGTTCAGGCCATTCGCTAATTTGGTTTAGATGCTGAGTACTTTGTCGCCGCGGGCAATGCCGGTCACGCCGCTGCGGACGGTTTCCAGAATCGATGCGGTGCCAATGGACTGAATGAAGCTGTCGAGCTTGTCGCTGGTACCGGTCAATTGAACGGTATACACGCTGGCGCTGACATCGACGATCTGTCCACGGTAAATATCGGTGGTGCGTTTGATCTCGGCGCGCTGGGCGCCAGTGGCCTTGACCTTGACCAGCATCAGTTCGCGCTCGATATGAGCACTTTCCGACAGGTCCACCAGCTTGACCACTTCGATCAGCTTGTTCAGGTTTTTAGTGATCTGCTCGATGACTTCATCGTGGCCAACGGTGGTCAGCGTCAGACGCGACAGAGTCGGGTCTTCGGTCGGGGCCACGGTCAGGCTTTCGATGTTGTAGTTGCGCTGCGAGAACAGGCCGACTACGCGAGACAGAGCGCCGGGTTCGTTTTCCAGAAGCAAGGAAATAATGTGCCGCATGATTAAGTACGCTCCGTCTTGCTCAGCCACATATCGCGCATCGAGCCGTCTTTGATCTGCATCGGGTAGACGTGCTCGCTGGTGTCTACCGAAATATCGATCACGACCAGGCGATCCTTCATGGCGAACGCTTCTTCCATCTTCGACTTCAAATCTTTCGAATCGGTGATGCGTACGCCAACGTGACCGTAGGCTTCAGCCAACTTGACGAAGTCAGGCAGCGATTCCATGTACGAGTGCGAGTGACGGCTACCGTAGCTCATGTCCTGCCACTGACGCACCATCCCCAGAACACCGTTGTTCAGGATGACGATTTTTACTGGCAAGCCATATTGCAGGCAGGTCGACAGTTCCTGGATGTTCATCTGGATACTGCCTTCACCGGTGACGCAGGCAACGTCGTCTTCCGGGAAGTTCAACTTGATACCCATGGCCGCTGGGAAACCGAAGCCCATGGTGCCCAGGCCACCGGAGTTGATCCAGCGGTTAGGCTTGTTGAACGTGTAGTACTGCGCAGCGAACATCTGGTGTTGACCCACGTCGGAGGTGATAAAGGCATCGCCCTTGGTCACTTCGCACAGGGTTTCGATCACGGTCTGCGGCTTGATCTTGCTGCCGTCGCCCTTGTCGTAAGGAAACAGGCCGCGATCACCACGCCATTCATCAACCTGCTTCCACCAACTGGCCACAGACTCCTTGTTTGGGGTCTCGCCGATTTCCTTGAGGATCGCGACCATTTCGGTCAGGACGCTCTCGACCGGACCAACGATAGGCACGTCAGCCTTGATGGTCTTGGAAATCGAAGCCGGGTCGATGTCGATGTGGATGATCTTGGCGTTCGGGCAGAACTTCGCCGCGCCGTTGATCACGCGATCGTCGAAACGCGCACCGACAGCCAGGATCACGTCGGCATGGTGCATCGCCAGGTTGGCGGTGTAGCTGCCGTGCATCCCGAGCATGCCGATAAACTGACGATCGGTGCCAGGGAAGCCGCCCAGGCCCATCAGCGTGTTGGTCACTGGCAGGTTGAGCATTTTCGCCAGTTCGGTCAGCGGTGCGGAACCGTTGCCCAGGATCACGCCGCCACCGGAGTACAGCACAGGGCGCTTGGCCGCCAGGAGCATTTCTGCCGCCTTGCGGATTTGCCCCGAGTGACCGCGAACGGCCGGGCTGTAGGAGCGCAGCTTGGCTTTCTTCGGGAAGATGTATTCGAACTTCTCGGCCGGGTTGGTCATGTCTTTCGGAATATCGACCACGACCGGACCCGGACGACCGGATTGCGCCAGGTAGAAGGCCTTCTTCATGACTTCCGGGATTTCCGAAGCGTGCTTGATCATGAAGCTGTGCTTCACGATCGGCCGGGAGATACCGATCATGTCGGTTTCCTGGAACGCGTCGGTGCCGACCATGGTGCTAGGCACCTGACCGGAAATGATCACCATTGGAATCGAATCCATATAGGCGGTGGCAATACCGGTGATGGCGTTTGTGGCGCCTGGACCGGAAGTCACCAATACCACGCCGGCTTTACCGGTGGCACGGGCGTAGCCGTCAGCCATATGGGTAGCCGCTTGCTCGTGACGAACCAGGATGTGAGTCACTTCCGGCTCTTTGAACAGGGCATCGTAAACATGCAGGAGAGCACCACCCGGGTACCCGTAGATATATTTGACGCCTTCGTCACGCAAGAAGCGGACGAGCATCTCACCGCCAGATAAAAGCTCCACGTTGTTCACCTCTAAAACGCCAGAATACCGCCCACGAAAAATGGGACGGGTCTTAATAGGTTTACTTCTCGGCAGAGCATGAGCGACGGTGGTCGCCGACTACGTCAGCACTGACTGAGCAAGTATTGGGATCGTCCCAAGTGTTGCGGGCCTTTCCCACCCAGCGCGAGGTAACGCGTTGCGGGTGTAACAGGTCGGCGCGGATGTGCGCCTCATGATCTACCGAGTGGGTCTGCTTCTGGCAGTCCCTCTACAGCGGACTTTGGATTCTTCTGTTTCGCCCTCTCCAAGTCAAGCCGTCTATGTGCTTAATTGTGGGTAAGCACATGAGAACGCAAGAAAAAACCTGAAAACAGCTACTCTGTTAGTGTCAATTGCGCAATTTTGCCAAGGAATCAGCATGCGAATGCTTCTGTTAACCCTGCTGATCGGCCTCAGCCCATGGTGCACGGCCGCTCAGATCTACAAATGGGTCGATGCCCAAGGTGTCACTCACTTTGATGCACAACCTCCCCAAGGCCAGCCGTCCACTACCCTGCAGACGCCCTCCTCGCCTGCGGCAAAACCGGCGCCGATGCCAGGTGGCGGCGTGATGGGCGATCAGAAAGCCATCGACGACAAGGTCAAGAAGCAAGTCGCCGATCAACAAGCGCAGCTCAAGGCGTTTTGCGAGCAGGCACGTACGAATCTTGCGCAATTGCACAACAATCCGCGTTTGCGGGAGGAAGTTGAGGGGGAGTTGCGGCGGCTGAGCGATGCACAACGTCAGGAGCGCATCGTCGAAGCGCAGAAGCAGATTGCGGAAAACTGCCAGTAACAACTGGCAGCTTCCGGTTCAGCGCGAAGCAGTAATCAACTGATCAAACTGTTTGAGCAATAACTGAAGCTGCCGATCCTTGCCCTGCATATTGCGCTGGGCGAAGACCATTTCAGCCATTTCCTGAATGCCCGAGGCGTTCGGCAAAGGCAGATCCTGCTCGAGGATCATCTTCATCCGAGGCAGGAAGATCCATTGCAGCCACTGCTCGAAGTCCAGCGTGTCGACCGAGAATGGCTCGACGCTGCTCAAGGCTTCTACCGACGGCTGAACTTCATCCCACCACCCCTGCGTGCGCAGCTCACGCTCAATCAGCAACAGCTGATCGGCGATTTTCGGGAAACGACTATCCATCACAACGAAACCTTGGCCTTCTGGCGAGCCTGCGCAGCGCCGGCGGAATCACCTTGTTTCTCACGGGACTGAGCGATGATTTCCCACAGGCTGGCCTGCAAGTCCGGACGGCCGTTGGCCATGGTCAGTGCACGACGGGCAAACTGCTCGGCTTGCGGCGCATCGCCTTGGGCCATACGCACCTGCGCCAGGCGATAAAGCACTTGCGGCTCACGCGGGGCAACACGCTGCGCGCGCTCCAGGCTGGACGATGCACCGTTGAGGTCGCCACCGGCCTGTTGCTGTTGGGCAGTCGTCAGCAAGGCGAGTACCGGACCGTCCAGTTGCTCGTCCGCCGACAGACCGCCGCCGCTGCTGGCAGAAGGAATGCCGCTCGGCGTCGAAGGCATGCTGTAGCTGCCGGAGTTGATCGGTGCCGACTCGACTGGCGAAGGGTTGTACGGCCCCGGCGTGATGCCGCCGGATGCCGGGCCCGGCACGATCGGCGAAGAGCTGATCGGCGCCGATGTTGCCGCGCCGCCGCCCGGCACCATCACCACAACGCCAGTATCACCTTGCGGTATGGCCTGAGTCTGGCCCTGCGCAGGACGCTTGACCGTGGTTTGACGGAAGCCGCCATTGGCCGAAATACGTTCGCTGTTGGACACAGCCGTGCCCGAATCAACCACCGGAATCGAACCACGCTGTACGGTAGAGCAGCCGCTGAGCAAAGCCACGGCAGTCACCGCTGGAATCAACCACTTGTTCACTTGAAACCCTCTTTGCTTAATTCATCCAGCCCTTGACCCAATCCATCACCGACTCGCCGGAAGCAGGCGTTTCGCTTGCACAGGCAGCGCCGGGTGGTGGTTCGCTGCCGCGAATATACGGCATCTGCACCGCCCCCGGGCAGTTGGCATCAGAGCCTTGCCCGGTACGCGAATCGACCCACGCCTGGACGATGTTGTCCGGCTGTGGCATGTCCAGCGGCAGCGGGTCAGCCTTGCGCATGAAACTTGTCCAGACCTGCAACGCACCGGTAGCACCAGTGAATGGCGTCTTGCCGTTGTCATCGCGTCCCAGCCAGACCACCGCCAGCAGATCCTGACTGAAACCGGCGAACCAGCTGTCACGCGAGTCGTTACTGGTACCGGTCTTGCCAGCCAGTGTCAGGGTCTTGGGCAGCACGTTGTAAACCGAGCTGCCGGTGCCTTCACGCATGACCCGCTGCATGGCGTTCTGGATCAGGTAAATGGACGCCGGATCGAAACGCTGCTGAATCTGGAACGGATAACGCTTGAGCGGCTCGCCTTCGGCGGTCAGCACGCTGCGAATCCCGCGCATCGGCGTATTGAAACCACCGTTGGCGAGGGTCTGATACATGGTCGCCACTTCGATCGGGGTCATGCCGCCGGCACCCAGCAACATCGACGGGAATGCCGGAAACTCGCGCGTCACACCCAGGCGCCCCAGCGTCTTGAGGACATTGGGCACGCCCACTTCCAGGCCCAGACGCGAGGTCGACAGGTTGTAGGAATGCGCCAGGCCCTGATAGAGGAACACAGTGCCGTGGGAACGACGATCGTAGTTCTGTGGTTTCCACACTTGACCGTTCGCCCCCTTGACCGACAACGGATCATCCGACAACCAGCTGGTCAGGGTGTATTGGCTCGGTTTTTCCAGCGCAGTGAGATACACCGCCGGCTTGATCAACGAGCCGATCGGTCGTACCGCATCCAGTGCCCGGTTGAAGCCGGCATAGCTTGCCTGTCGGCTGCCGATCATCGCCTGGACTTCGCCGGTTTCCGGATTGGTCACGACCATCGCCGCTTCAACGTCATCGGAGCCTTTGCGCCCGGACAGACGCTTAAAGGTGTCGTTGACCGACGCCTCGGCTTTCATCTGCAGAATCGGGTCGAAACTGGTGAAGATCCGCAGACCTTCTTCGGTCAAGTCTTCGTCGCGGTAGTCTTCACGCAACTGGCGTTTGACCAGATCGATAAAGCCCGGGAACGAGCTGTCGGCCAGCTTGCCGCGAGTGGTCACACCCAGTGGCATTTTCTTCGCTGCTTCGACCTGCTCCGCCGTTGCGACGCCTTGTTGCTCAAGCACATCGAGCACCAGATTACGACGTTCCAGCGCACGCTCGGGATTGCGCCGCGGGTTGTAATAGGACGGGCCTTTGACCATTCCCACCAGCATCGCGACTTGATGCAGCTTCAACTCGGACAGAGGCTGACCGAAGAAGAACTGACTGGCCAGACCGAAACCGTGCACCGCGCGTTGGCCGTCCTGTCCGACGAAGACTTCGTTGAGGTAGGCCTCAAGAATTTCCTTCTTGTCGTAATGCAGTTCCAGCAGCATCGCCATCATCGCTTCGGTGAGCTTGCGGGACAGGCTGCGTTCGTTGGTGAGGTAGAAGTTTTTCACCAACTGCTGGGTCAGCGTACTGCCGCCCTGGGTCATCTTGCCGCCGGACGTGTTGACCCAGATGGCGCGGGCAATCGACTTCGGCGACACGCCCCAGTGACTGTAGAAATCCCGATCCTCAACCGCAACCAGGGTTTCCAGCAGATATGGCGGCACTTGATCGAGTTTGATCAGAATGCGGTCTTCAAGATTCTTCGGATAAATCCCGCCGATCAACACCGGTTCCAGGCGCACCACTGACAGCTTGGAGCCATTGGTGGCTGAAAGCTCGGCGACATAATCGCCCGAGAAGCGCACGCGCACCGGCTGCGCTTTCTCCAGACCTTCATAGAACTGGAAGCCACGGGTATTCAGATCGACGGTGTTGCCGCTGACGGCAGCGGCGCCAGGGCCATTGCTCACGGCTTCGCGGCGGTAGCCGAGGGCATCGAGTTCGGTGAGGAAATCGTCCTTGCTGAGCTTTTGTCCGACGAACAGCTCAAGCGGGCGCGCGTAGACCTTGGCCGGGATGGTCCAGCGCTTGCCGGAGAACTTCTCCTGCACCACGGCATCGAGGTAAACGGCGAAGCCGGCCAGCACCACAAGGCCGACCAGACTGAGTTTAATGGCCCAACCCAACCATGGGCGCAGGCCCTTGGCAGGTGGTTTTTTAGGAGTGCGGGGGGATCGAGTTCGAGTCATGGCGGCGGATTATACGCACTTTATTCATACTCAACAGGAGCGCTCCGAGGTTTGCGTCGGGCTGGCGAGCGGCCATAATGGCGACCTCGAATTTCCCCCAGTCTCTGAAGGATCGCCCGTGAGCCAGTCACTGATCGCTGCCCTGCAAAACCCGGCCCTCTACCCGCACCCCGTCGAAGGGTTCCAGGTCATCGAAACCCATATCTCGTGGGTGATCCTCACCGGTCCCTTTGCTTATAAAGTGAAGAAGCCCGTGAATTTCGGCTTCCTCGACTTCACCAATCTCGAACAACGCGGACACTTTTGCGGCGAAGAACTGCGTCTGAACCAGCGCCTGACCGACGATTTGTATCTGGAGGTGTTGCCTGTCACCGGCAGCGTCGAAGCACCACAACTGGGCGGCGACGGCCCGGCTATCGAATACGTGCTGAAAATGCGTCAGTTCCCGCAGACCGGTTTGCTCAGCACCTTGCAAGCCAATGGCGAGCTGACCACCCAGCACATCGATGAAATGGCCGAGCAGATCGCCCATTTCCACCTCACCGCCCCGGAAGTCCCGGCCGAGCACGACGCCGGCACCCCGGACAGCGTGATGGCGCCGGTATCGCAAAACTTCGAACAGATCCTGCCGTTCCTCAGCGACAAAAATGACCTGCTGCAACTTGAAGCCCTGAAAGCCTGGGCCGAAAGCAGCTTTGCGCGTCTCAAGCCACTGTTCGCCCAGCGCAAGGCCGAAGGCTTCACCCGCGAGTGCCACGGCGATATTCACTTGGGTAACGCTACTGTCATTGACGGCAAAGTGGTGATCTTCGACTGCATCGAATTCAACGAACCGTTCCGCTTCACTGACGTCTGGGCCGACACCGGTTTCCTGGCAATGGACCTGGAAGATCGCGGCCTGAAATCCCTGGCCCGCCGCTTCATCAGCCAATATCTGGAACTGACCGGCGACTATCAAGGCCTGGAAGTGCTGAACTTCTATAAAGCCTACCGCGCACTGGTTCGCGCAAAAGTAGCGCTGTTCAGCATGCCGGCAGACGCGACCCCGGTGCAGCGCGCCACCACCCTGCGCCAGTACCGCAACTACGCCAACCTGGCGGAAAGCTACAGCACCATTCCTTCGCGCTTCATGGCGATCACCCACGGCGTTTCCGCTGTCGGCAAGAGCCACGTGGCCATGCGTCTGGTCGAAGCGCTGGGGGCGATCCGCCTGCGCTCCGATGTTGAGCGCAAGCGTCTGTTCGGCGAGCAAACCGTCGCCAATGATGTACAGGCCGGCATTTATAGTGCCGACGCCAGCGCCAAGACCTACGCGCGCCTGCATGAAATCGCTGACGTGATCCTGCACGCCGGTTTCCCGGTGGTGATTGACGCCACTTACCTCAAGCGCGAACAACGTGACAGCGCGGCTCAAGTCGCCGAAGCCACCGGCACGCCGTTCCTGATTCTCGACTGCAACGCGCCGCAAGCGGTGATCGAGAGCTGGCTGGCGATTCGTCAGGCAGACAAACAGGATCCGTCCGACGCCACGCTGGCAGTGATCGAAGCTCAGCAGGCCAATCGCGAAGCGCTGACGCCGGAAGAAATCCTGCGCAGCAAACGCGTGCAGACCAATGAATCCGGCACACTGGACACCGTGGTCGCGCAAATCCGCCAACGCCTGCCAGGCCTGTAAGAAACTATTTCGGCCGTGAAGCCCTCGCCGGCTTCACGGCCGTCAAATAGTGGCACTATACTGGCGCCATAAAACCAACAGGTGATGTGACATGAGCCAGCCGAAACTTCTCGATACCCCGCTGTATGCTTTGCTGCACAAAGATGACATCACAGGTTTCAACAAGGAACGCCCGCAAGACGGGCCGATCGATATGGTCGGCGGCGACTTCCGTGGCCTCGACCTGCGTGAACTGAACGCCGATGGCGTGGATTTCCGGGACGCGTATTTCCGTTCCGCCGATTTGCGTGGCATTGATTTCCGCAACGCATCGCTGGAAGGTGCAAGCCTGGCCCACGCACAGATTTCCGGTGCGTACTTTCCGCCTGAGCTGAGCGCTGACGAGATTCTGATGTCGATGAACTTCGGTACACGCCTGCGTTATCGCACTCGCTAAACGCTTCTGCCTGATGTGTCCAGCGCCCCCGCTTTGCGCTGGACTGCTTGCTGCGCGGATTTTTCCCGCGCCATGGCATCCCTCCCCCCCGCCTATCCTGCTGAAAATTGCGACCGTTCTTAGAAGCGTTTGCGTTGAATCCGACCAAACAACCACGCTTTTCCTACTGATGGCTACACTCCTGAGAAGCTCGCCCCACGCACCATTCGGCCGTCGCAAGGAGGCTTGATGAATGATGAACTGCAACACCTGAAGAATCTTGGCAAGACGTCGGCGCAATGGCTGCATGCCGTGGGCATCCACAGCGCCTCGGACTTGCGTCGCCTGGGCGCGGTGGACGCCTACCGGGCCGTGCGTACCCGCGGGTTTCGCGCATCGAAGGTGTTGTTGTATGCGATCGAAGGCGCATTGATGGATGTTCACTGGAACGACATCCCCGCCGAGCGCAAGGACGCCTTGAACAAGCAACTCGAAGCCATTTCCTCACGTCACAAGAACTGAACGGGCGCTGACCGTCATGTACCTGCTTGGGGAACAATCGGCATTTGCCGACTCAGTGATCAACCGTCTGCAGAATTTTCCTGCGCAGTGGCTGGAAGACCTCGTGCCGTGCGGCCCGGTGATTGAACTGGAGACGACCGATGACTTGATGGCGCAGTTGCCCGGCGATCAGTTGTTTCTGCTGACGGAAGGTGTAATCAACGGGTACGTCGGTGCACGAGCACTGTTCTATTGGCAGGAAGGTGACTTGATCGGCCTACAACAGGGTGATGCATGGGGCGATTGCCGTCTGTGCAGTGAAGGACCGTTGCGCTTGTTGCCCTATCGCCGCAGCGATGTGTTCGGGCATTTGTATGCTGACACCAACCGGGCGAACCAATTTCTCGAGTACCTGCTGGGCCAAATGGCACTCCTCGCCCACGCCGTGGCCGAACTGAAACCGCGGGAGTTTCGCAGTACCAACGGTTTCAAACGGGTCGAGGCCGGTGAAGTGCTGATCCACCAGGGCGATGCCGCCGATCACGTGTTTGTCATCATCGACGGGCATGCCGAAGCCTTTGTCGATGGACATAAGGTCGGCGAAGTGCCCAAGGATGAGATTTTTGGAGCCATGGCGGTGTTCACCGGGGAGCCACGAAATGCCACAGTAATTGCTCGTGATTCGAGCACGGTGATGCTGATTCCCGGTGATCAGTTTTTGAGCATGACCCGCAGCAATCCGAAGATCGCCCACAGCCTGATCGAAAGCATGGCGCGGCGCATCAGCCAGCTCAACGGCCAGATCACTCAACTGACTGCGGTCAAAACCCAGTTTTAAGTCCTCGTTTTCCGGGGCATTCCGGCCAATCCCGAGATTAAATCAGGCAAATGAAAAAACAGAGGTTGACTCGGTAATGAGAATCGCTATGATTATCACAACTGGTCGCGAGATCAGTCGATATTCTGAAAAGCCCTTGGTTCGGACTCTCAGATTATCTCCTCATCAGGCTAATCACGGTTATTTGACCCGGTTTTTACCGGGTCTTTTTTTGCCTGTGGAAAAGTCACTTGCCGAACTGTTTGCGCATTTCTTCGCAGTAATCACGCTTGGGCATGGCCGAGGTGTACCAGACGTAATCGGCCATCGCCGCCGTAACCTCGGCGCCCTGCTCCGCCAGCATCAGCACTGCAGGAGCCTGGGTAGCGCCCAGATCCACAACATGCAGCGGCACCCCGACATCCTTGCGTGCATGCCAGGCACCCGCCAGCAGCAACGACGGTGTGGACGCAGCCAATAAACGCTCGGCCATGCGCCGATCGCGTTGTTGCTGAACCGCCAGCATCGCCGGCATCTGCGACTCAGGCAGCAGGCCACAGTGGGAATCGCTGATCTGCTCCAGCAAAACAGTTTTCACCGATTGAGCATTGCTGCGCTCCCCCGGCATAAGGGAAGGATTGCGATAAAAGCTGCGGATTTCGTTGTTATCCAGATTTGCCGCCAGCAGCGGATACGGCTGTGTGAGGGCGAAGCGAACAATCGGCCCATAGAGACTCCAGTCCCAACCCTCCTGCCAGGCCAATGCGTCAGGAAGGTTGTCGGGCTGAGACGCAGACTGGCTTAGCGCATCAACCTTCGGCTGCTGATCAGGCGTGAGCATTTCCAACAACAGGCTGCCTTGCGGCCGCTGTTTGCCAAGAGACTGCAAAAGCCATAACTGCGCGGCGTGGTGATCGGCGTTGTCATGCTGCTCGCCGATGATCAGCCGCTGCGGTTCAGCAAGACGTGTGAGCAGTTGCTGCGCGGTCAGCACCTGACCGCTGTGCAGGTCACGAATCTCGCCACTGACTGGCGGTGGCGCGGCAACATGCTGACACCCCGCGAGCAACAACACCGCCAACAGCCACATTCCTCGCATGCAATCACCTCAATGAGAAAGTCAGCGGGCGATGATCAGCGGATGCCCACGCTCCGGGTGCGGCTGCACCAATACTTCGAGACCGAACACGGCTTTGAGCGTGTCCGGCCGCAACACTTGCTGCGGCGTGTCCAGCGCAACCGGTCGTCCGCCCTCAAGCAGCAACACGCGATCACAATAACGCGCAGCCAGATTCAGATCATGCAGGATCACCATCACTGCCGCGCCGCGATCGGCAAACTCGCGTACGGCCTGCAAAGTCGTGTGTTGATGCAGCGGATCAAGCATCGACGTCGGCTCATCCAGCAGCAATGTCTGCCCGACCTGCCCCGGCCAGAGTTGCGCAAGCACCCGCGCCAGATGCACGCGCTGGCGCTCACCGCCCGACAATGCCAGATAGCTGCGCCCGCTCAGATGCCCGGCATCCGCCGCCGCCAATGCTGCGGCGACAATCTCGTCATCACGCACTCGACCGCTTTGATAAGGCAAACGCCCCATGCCGACCACTTCTTCAACGCGAAAGGCGAAATCCAGGGTCGAAACCTGCGGTAACACGGCCAATCGTCGAGCGCGTTGCGTGCCCGTCCAATGTGCCAACGACTGGCCATCAAGCGAGACCTCGCCTTCACTTGGCGCCAGTTCACCGCATAAGGCACCAAGCAAAGTACTTTTACCGGCGCCGTTCGGCCCCAGCACGCCGAGCACTTCGCCCGGTTCGAGTTGCAGGGTGACCTCGCTGAGAACAGTCTTGCGGCCGCGACGGATATGCAGATTTTGCGCACGCAACATCAGGCACGCCCTCGCAGCAGCAAATAAAGGAAGAACGGCGCGCCGATAAACGCCGTGACGATCCCGATCGGCAATTCCGCCGGTGCCAGTGCCAGACGCGCCACCAGATCAGCCAGCAACAACAGACTAGCCCCGGCCAACACCGAGGCCGGCAGCAATACTCGATGATCGGGACCCGCGAGCAAGCGCACCAGATGCGGCACCACCAGCCCAACGAAGCCGATCATCCCCGCTGCAGCCACTGCCGCGCCGACACCCAGCGCCGTACAAAACACCAGTTCACGCTTGAGCCGTTCGACATCAACCCCCAAATGCCCGGCCTCGGACTCGCCGAGCAGCAAGGCATTCAGCGCTTTCGCCCGGCGCGGCAACCACAGGGCAACGCCGGCGCTGATGATCAGCAATGGCCACAACCGCGCATAACTGGCGCCATTGAGACTGCCGAGGTTCCAGAAGGTCAGCGTGCGCAAAGTCGCGTCGTCCGCCAGATAAGTGAACAGTCCGACCGCCGAACTGGCCAGCGCGGTCAGCGCGATCCCCGCCAGCAGCATGGTCGCGACATGGGTTTGCCCGTTGCGCCGGCCGAGGCGATAAACCAGCGCCGTCACCCCGAGCCCACCGAGGAACGCGCACACCGATAACAGATAAGGCCCGAACCACTCCGGCAAGCCGCCGAAAAACGAGCCGCCGACAATCGCAATTGCCGCGCCCAACGCCGCGCCACTGGAAACCCCGACCAGCCCCGGATCCGCCAAAGGATTACGAAACAATCCCTGCATCGCCACACCGGACAAGGCCAGCACACCGCCGACCGCCAGCCCGAGCAACGTTCGCGGCAGACGAATCTGCCCGAGAATCAGCTCAGCCTGCTCCAGCCCTTCCGGAGCCAACGGTACGCCAATCAGGCGCAACGCCGCACGCAACGTATCGAACAACGGCAGGCTGACCGGCCCCAGCGCCAGCGACAACCAGATTGCCAGCAGACACAGGAGTGTCAGGCCGATGAACAGGCCACGAGGTTTGAGCAGTGTGGTCATTGGCCACTCTTGGTTGGGTAGAAACCGTCAGACAGGGTTTTCAACGCCGCCGGCAGTCGCGGCCCGAGCCCGCCGACCAGCAAGGTCGGATCGAGCTCAAGCACACGTCCGTCCTTGGCCGCACGGCTTGAATTGAGAATCGGGTTTTCCTTGAACAGTGCAGCCTTGGCCGCATCACCGGTCAACGCACGATCGGCAAACACCAGCACTTCAGGATCAAGACTCGCAAGAGATTCCACGGAAAACGGTTTGTAGCCGGTGTGAGTCGCCAGGTTATGCCCGCCCGCCTGTTGCAGCAGCCAATCGGCGGCGGTGTCCTTGCCGGCGATCAGCGGTTTGCCCCCGGCATGTCCCAGCAACAGCAGCACGCCCGGCGATTTCTGCTTGGACTGCGCTTCAGTCACCCGCGCTTTCTGCGCGTCGAGTTGCTGTTGATAACTTTGCAGCAACTGAGTGGCCCGCTCTTCAGCGCCGAGCAACTGCCCAAGATGAATGACGTTTTTTTCCAGCGTTGGCAGATCCGGCTGAGCCGAGAACAACTCCACCTGAACCTTGGCCGCCTTCACTTGGGCAAGCACGGGGGGCGGACCGACTTCTTCTGTGCCGATGAGGATGTCCGGACGCAGGCTGAGAATGCCCTCGGCGGAAAGGCTGCGCTGATAACCGATGCTCGGCAGCGCCTTCAACGAGTCGGGATGCTGACTGGTGGTATCGACGCCGACCAGTTTTGACTCGCCGCCCAACGCACTGACCCACTCCGACAGCGCACCGCCAGCACTGACCCAGCGTTGCGGCAGATCGGCCGCTGCCGTCATGTGGCTGGCGAAAAGTCCGACACAGAGCACAGCGACGCGGGTACTCAGGCGCATACACAGCTTCCTTGAACAAGGTTTCCCGGGCGTCAGGATGACAGGCCAAGTATCCTCGGCATCTGGCGGGCGCCTGCGGGTGAAGGCCTCCATTTGATAATTGTTTGCATTTAAACGTCAAGCTCGGACATATCCGGACACGAGCCGACATTAGAGGATAGCCATGAAGTTTCTGTGCGCGGGCGCCGATCTGGCCGAGGCCGGCAGTCGCGGTTTTGATATTGACGGTAAAAAGCTGTTTGCCGTGCGCCGCAACGGTCAGGCGTATGTCTACCTGAATCGCTGCCCGCATCGCGGTGTGGGTCTGGAATGGCACCCGGACCAGTTTCTCGACCCGAGCAACAGCCTGATCCAGTGCGCCACCCACGGCGCACTGTTTCTGATCGAGGACGGCGAGTGCGTGTCCGGCCCCTGCGCCGGGCAGGCGCTGACGACTATAGATTGCCGCGAAGATGCACAGGGCGTGTGGATCGATGTTTAACCGTTGAGCAATACGTCGAGTCGCCGGTCGATCACCATCTCTTCATGGTTGAGCCGAACGCCGTAAGCCAGGACTTCAACGCCACAGGCCACCGCTTCGCGCAGGGCATCGGCGTAGGCCGAATCGATTTCCACCGCAGGACGCACCGCTTCAATCCCGGTGAGATTGACGCAATACAACTGCACCGCGCGAATCCCGTCCCGCGCCAGATGCGCCAGCTCACGCAGATGCTTGGCACCGCGCTGGGTCACGGCATCGGGAAAAGCCGCCACATTCGTGCCATCGAAGCCCAGGGTGACGCTTTTCACTTCTACATAAGCGGGGCCGCTGGGGTATTCGAGGCGGAAATCGATGCGGCTTTTTTCCTGTCCGTAAGCCACTTCGCGCTTCAACGCGGTAAACCCGTTCAACTCGGTGATGACACCGGCCTGCAAGGCTTCTTCCACCAGCCCGTTGGCGCGCCCGGTGTTCACGCAAAACAACCGACCCTGTGGGGTTTCGCCGACTTCCCAGGTGCCAGGCAACTTGCGCTTCGGGTCGTTGGAGCGACTGAACCAGACCTGCCCACCCTCGACCTGACAGTTGAGCATCGAACCAGTGTTCGGGCAGTGAATGGTCAGCATCTCGCCGCCAACGGTTTCGATATCGGCGAGAAAACGCTTGTAACGTCGAATCAGCCGCGCCTCTTCCAGAGGAGGATAAAAGCGCATCAGCCTTGCCAACTCTTCAAGCCACGGGCGATTCGCTCGACTGCTTCCTGTAGGCGCGGGAGGTTTTGCGTGTAGGCAAAACGCACATGGTGACTGGCCTGATAGCGACCAAAATCAAGCCCCGGGGTAAACGCAACGTGCTCGGTTTCGAGGAAATGACGACAGAATGCGAAGGCATCACCGCCGAACCGGCTGATATCTGCATACAAATAGAAAGCACCTTCGGGCTCAACGGCGATGTTGAACCCCAACTCGCGCAATGCCGGAAGGAGAAAGTCACGACGACGTCCGAACTCTGCGCGGCGCTCTTCGAGAATCGCAATGGTGTCCGGCTCGAAACAGGCCAGCGCGGCGTACTGGGCCATGCTCGGCGCGCTGATGTAGAGGTTCTGCGCGAGCTTCTCCAGCTCACTGACCGCCGCATCCGGGGCTACCAGCCAGCCGAGACGCCACCCCGTCATGCCGAAGTATTTGGAGAAACTGTTGAGGACAAAAGCGCTGTCATCGACTTCCAGCACACTCGCCGCGTCGGTGCCATAAGTCAGGCCGTGATAGATCTCGTCCACCACCAGATGTCCGTGTCGCGCCTTGATGGCTGTGGATAACCCGGCCAGCTCATCTCGGGTCAGGATCGTCCCGGTCGGGTTGGCCGGCGAGGCCACCAATGCACCGACGCTGTCGTGATCCCAATGGCGCTCGACCAGATCTGGGGTCAGTTGATAACGCACGTCAGGCCCTACAGGAACCAGCTGCGCCGCGCCTTCGACCAGGCGCAAGAAGTGCCGATTGCACGGATAGCCCGGGTCTGCCAACAGCCAGTGTTTGCCGGGATCGACCAACAACGCGCTGGCGAGCAACAAGGCGCCGGAGCCGCCCGGAGTGATCAGAATCCGCCGTGGGTCGATATTCAGGCCATAGCGCGATTGATAAAACCCGGAAATCGCCTCGCGCAGTTCAGGAATACCGCGCGCCGCGGTGTAACGGGTCTTGCCCGCCGTCAGCGCCGCTTGCCCGGCACGAATGATCGGCTCGGCCGTGGTGAAGTCTGGCTCGCCGATTTCCAGGTGGATCACATCGTGGCCTTCAGCCTGCAGCTCGTTGGCCCGCGCCAGCAGCGCCATCACATGGAACGGTTCGATCGCACGACTGCGCGCACTGTAGGGCTGAGCCATTGGCCTTCCTTCGACGGGAGAAAAGAAACGATTCTACCCATCTGCCGGAACGAGCGAGAACCCGTAGCGGTCACAGCCTCAAGAACTCTGGAATGTAATGACACACGCGTACCCTCCAGGATTGACTAAAATCAGTGATTGAACAGGTCTCCCACACCGCCAGACACGGCTTGCCAAACATTTGCAAGCGCCACCCGCCGGGGCCTCGACATCCGGGAGTAGCGCAGGCCGAATTGATCTGGTAAGTTCGCCCGCTTGCAGCCGCAGGGCCGGCAGGTGTCGGTGATGGAGCAATCCTGCGCAATGGATTACAAGAGTAGAGGCGGTCCATTTCATGCCCACCCAAGCAAAGCAACAGGCTAATCCGACCGTCAGCGGTTTCGAACCTTATGTTCAGGCCAAAGACGAAGAGTACATGGGCGCTCCGATGCGCGCCCACTTCACCAAGATCCTGAACAAGTGGAAGCAGGACTTGATGCAGGAAGTCGACCGTACTGTCGACCACATGAAAGACGAAGCGGCCAACTTCCCTGACCCGGCCGACCGTGCCAGCCAGGAAGAAGAATTCGCTCTGGAGCTTCGCGCCCGTGATCGCGAGCGCAAGCTGATCAAGAAGATCGACAAGACGCTTGATCTGATCCAGAACGAAGATTACGGCTGGTGCGAATCCTGCGGCATCGAGATCGGCGTCAAGCGCCTCGAAGCCCGCCCGACAGCCGACATGTGCGTCGACTGCAAGAACCTCGCTGAAATCAAGGAAAAGCAGGTCGGCAAGTAATCTCGACCTGAACGAAAAACGGAGCGTGCGAACGCTCCGTTTTTGTTTCTGCCTTTTGCCTGTGTAGGAGTGAGCCTGCTCGCGATCACGGTAGATCAGTCAATAATGATGTTGATTGTCACACTGCTATCTCGAGCAGGCTCACTCCTACAAGTTGACCTGCGCACGCCCTGAAAAGTAGTTTCGCCCAATGACTGCCAAGACATCACCCGCCTACATCGGCCGTTTCGCCCCAACCCCAAGTGGCCACCTGCACTTCGGTTCGCTGGTTGCCGCCCTCGCCTCTTATCTTGATGCACGTTCGGTTGGCGGACGTTGGCTGGTGCGCATGGAAGATCTCGATCCGCCCCGTGAAGAACCCGGTGCGCAAGCGGCGATCCTCAAGGCCCTGGAAAGCTACGGTTTCGAATGGGACGGCGAGATGGTGCGCCAAAGTGATCGGCACGACGCGTATGCCGAAGTGCTCAACAGCCTGTTCAATCATGGCCTGGCCTACGCCTGCACCTGCTCGCGCAAACAGCTGGAGCCCTATGACGGGATTTATCCGGGGCTGTGCCGCAATGCCGGACACGACCAGCAGGACGCGGCGATCCGCCTGCGCGTGCCGGAACTCGAATACCACTTCATCGACCGGGTGCAGGGCGAATACCGACAGCATCTGGGCCGTGATGTCGGCGATTTCGTGATTCGCCGTCGCGACGGCCTCTATGCCTATCAATTGGCCGTGGTGCTCGACGATGCCTGGCAAGGCATTTCCGACATCGTACGCGGCGCCGACCTGCTCGACTCCACGCCACGCCAGCTCTATCTGCAACAACTGTTGGGCCTGCGTCAGCCGCGTTATCTGCACCTGCCGTTGATCACCCAGCCGGACGGCAACAAGCTCGGCAAGTCCTACCGCTCGCCGCCGCTGAAAGCCGACCAAGCCACGCCGTTGCTGCTGCGGGCCTTGCGCGCATTGGGGCAAAACCCCGGCGCCGAACTGGCACATGCGTCGCCGCAGGAACTGCTCAACTGGGGCAGCGCCCATTGGGATGCCAGCAAGATCCCGCGCACACTGACCCTGCCCGAAGCGCAACTGCTATGACGACACTTGCAGTCGCGCCGCCATCCGTTACCATCGCCGCACGTTTTCGGGCACGCGCATAAAAAAGAGAGGCCGGGATGTACATCTATCGCTTGGTCCTGCTTTTGGTCGTGGGGATCTATCTGTTTTCTCCCGCCATCATGGATTGGTGGATCGACGCTACGGGCGCCTGGTATCGCCCCTATCTGCTCTGGCTGATCCTGATTGTCGTGACCTTCATCCTGCAGAGCCAAAAAGATGCCGATGAGCTTTAGCCTGACCCAGATGATCCTGGTCAGCGCCGCCTACCTGGCGGTGCTGTTCGGCGTAGCCTGGATCAGCGAACGGGGCATGATCCCGCGGGCGATCATTCGCCATCCGTTGACCTACACCCTGTCGCTGGGGGTCTATGCCAGTGCCTGGGCGTTCTACGGCACGGTCGGCCTGGCCTATCAGTACGGCTACGGCTTTCTCTCCAGCTATCTCGGGGTGTCCGGCGCGTTTCTGCTGGCGCCGGTGCTGCTCTATCCGATTCTGAAAATCACCCGCACCTATCAACTGTCGTCGCTGGCGGATCTGTTTGCGTTTCGTTTTCGCAGCACCTGGGCCGGGGCACTGACCACGATTTTCATGCTGATCGGCGTCTTGCCGCTGCTGGCATTACAGATTCAGGCAGTGGCCGACTCCATCGGCATTCTCACCGGTGAACCGATTCAAAGCCGCGTGGCGCTGGCATTCTGTGCGCTGATCATTCTGTTCACGATCTTCTTTGGCTCGCGCCACATTGCCACCCGCGAGAAACACGAAGGGCTGGTGTTCGCGATTGCCTTCGAGTCGGTGATCAAACTGATCGCCCTCGGCGGCGTTGGCCTGTACGCCCTCTATGGCGTGTTCGACGGCCCGCAACAACTTGAACTGTGGCTGCTGCAAAACCAGACCGCTCTCGCCGCCTTGCACACGCCGTTGCAGGAAGGCCCGTGGCGCACGTTGCTGCTGGTGTTCTTCGCCTCGGCGATCGTGATGCCGCACATGTATCACATGACCTTTACCGAGAACCTCAACCCGCGCTCACTGGTGAGTGCCAGTTGGGGCCTGCCGCTGTTCCTGTTGTTGATGAGTCTGGCGGTGCCGCTGATCCTGTGGGCCGGCCTCAAGCTTGGCGCCACGACCGATCCGGAATACTTCACCCTCGGCATCGGCATTGCCGCCAACAGCAAGCCTTTGGCATTGCTCGCCTACGTTGGTGGCCTGTCGGCGGCCAGCGGGTTGATCATCGTCACCACCCTGGCGTTGTCGGGCATGGCCCTTAACCACCTGGTGCTACCGCTTTATCAGCCACCGGCCGAAGGCAATATCTACCGCTGGCTGAAGTGGACGCGCCGGGCGTTGATCGTCGCGATCATCATGGCCGGCTTCTGCTTCTATCTGCTGCTCGGCGCCGGCCAGGATCTGGCCAACCTGGGCATCGTGGCCTTCGTAGCGACCCTGCAATTCCTACCGGGCGTGCTGTCGGTGCTGTACTGGCCGACCGCCAACCGTCGCGGCTTCATTGCCGGTTTGCTGGCGGGGATTCTGGTCTGGGTGATCACCATGCTGTTGCCGCTGGTCGGCAATCTGCAGGGTTTCTACATTCCGCTGCTGAACATGATCTACGTGTTGGACGACACCAGCTGGCACATGGCTGCCATCGCGTCACTGGCCGCCAACGTATTGATGTTCACCCTGATCTCGCTGTTCACCAACGCCAGTCCCGAAGAAGCCAGCGCCGCCGAAGCCTGCGCGGTGGATAACGTGCGCCGCCCGCAACGCCGGGAACTGCACGCTGCCTCGCCACAGGAATTCGCCACGCAACTGGCCAAACCACTGGGTGCCAAGGCTGCTCAGAAAGAAGTCGAACAGGCGCTGCGTGACCTTTATCTGCCATTCGATGAACGCCGCCCTTACGCCTTGCGCCGTCTGCGCGACCGTATCGAAGCCAACCTTTCCGGCCTGATGGGCCCGAGTGTGGCGCA
Organism: Pseudomonas sp. LBUM1652; assembly: GCF_059716105.1. Classification (NCBI taxonomy): domain Bacteria; kingdom Pseudomonadati; phylum Pseudomonadota; class Gammaproteobacteria; order Pseudomonadales; family Pseudomonadaceae; genus Pseudomonas; species Pseudomonas sp. LBUM1652. The sequence continues at coordinate 5,366,308 of NZ_CP166804.1, forward strand.
GGACATGGTCGAAACCTTCCTGCCGTACAAGGCCGGCGGCGAAAACTATGTCACCGAAGACATTCACTTCATCGAAAGCCGCCTCGAGGATTACCACTCGCGCCTCACAGGTCTGGCCGCCGAGCTCGACGCCCTGCGCCGCTACCACCGCCAGACCCTGCAGGAATTGCCGATGGGCGTCTGCTCGCTGGCTAAGGATCAAGAGATCCTGATGTGGAACAAGGCCATGGAGGAGCTGACCGGGATCGCCGCGCAACGGGTGGTCGGTTCCCGCCTGAGCACCATCGGCAATCCGTGGAAAGAATTGCTGCAAGGCTTCATCAACTTGCCTGACGAGCATTTGCACAAACAGCACTTGGCGCTCGATGGCCAGACCCGCTGGCTGAACCTGCACAAAGCCGCAATCGACGAGCCGTTGGCGCCGGGTAACAGTGGTTTGGTGTTGCTGGTGGAAGATCTGACTGAAACCCAGATGCTCGAAGACAAACTGGTGCACTCCGAGCGCCTGGCGAGCATCGGTCGTCTCGCGGCCGGTGTGGCCCACGAAATCGGTAACCCGATCACCGGCATCGCCTGTCTGGCGCAGAACCTGCGCGAAGAACGCGAAGACGATGGCGAGCTGACGGAAATCAGCGGGCAGATCCTCGAACAGACCAAACGCGTGTCTCGCATCGTTCAGTCGCTGATGAGTTTTGCCCATGCCGGCAGCCATCAGCACAGCGACGAGCCCGTTTGTCTGGCGGAAGTGGCCCAGGACGCCATCGGCCTGCTGGCCCTGAACCGACGCAATTTCGAAGTGCAGTTCTACAACCTGTGCGATCCGGATCACTGGGTCGAAGGTGATCCACAGCGACTCGCTCAGGTCCTCATCAATCTGCTCTCCAACGCCCGTGACGCGTCGCCTGCGGGCAGTGCGGTGCGGGTCAAGAGCGAAGCCGGCGAACACACGGTCGATCTGATCGTCGAGGACGAAGGCAGTGGTATTCCGAAGAACATCATGGACCGATTGTTCGAACCCTTCTTCACCACCAAGGATCCTGGCGAAGGCACCGGTCTGGGCCTTGCACTGGTCTATTCCATCGTTGAAGAGCATTATGGACAAATCACCATCGACAGCCCGGCTGATGTACAAAGCCAACGCGGCACCCGTATCCGGGTGACCTTACCGCGTCATGTCGAAGCGACGTCCGCTGTGAACTGAGACCGTCGAGAGTATCGAATCAATGCCGCACATTTTGATCGTCGAAGACGAAACAATTATCCGCTCCGCCTTGCGCCGCCTGCTGGAACGTAACCAGTACCAGGTCAGCGAAGCCGGTTCAGTGCAGGAAGCACAAGAACGCTTCACCATTCCTACGTTCGATCTGATCGTCAGCGATCTGCGCCTGCCGGGTGCGCCGGGTACCGAGCTGATCAAGCTTGGCCAGGGCACGCCGGTGCTGATCATGACCAGTTACGCAAGCCTGCGCTCGGCGGTCGACTCGATGAAGATGGGCGCGGTGGACTACATCGCCAAGCCTTTCGACCACGATGAAATGCTTCAGGCTGTCGCGCGGATTCTGCGAGACCGTCAGTCGGCGCCTGCTGCCGGCGAAGTTGTTACCGGTAAAACCGCCAATGGCAGCGGCAAAGCCGCCGTCGACAACAGCAACGGCGAAATCGGCATCATCGGCTCCTGTCCACCGATGCAGGACCTGTACAGCAAGATCCGCAAAGTGGCGCCGACCGATTCCAATGTTCTGATTCAGGGCGAATCCGGCACGGGTAAAGAGCTTGTTGCCCGCGCCCTGCACAACCTGTCGAAACGCGCCAAGGCGCCGATGATCTCGGTGAACTGCGCGGCCATCCCGGAAAGCCTGATCGAGTCCGAACTGTTCGGCCACGAGAAAGGCGCGTTCACTGGCGCCAGCGCCGGGCGTGCCGGTCTGGTGGAAGCGGCGGACGGTGGCACGCTATTCCTCGATGAGATCGGCGAATTGCCGCTGGAAGCCCAGGCTCGCCTGCTGCGTGTATTGCAGGAAGGCGAGATTCGCCGCGTTGGTTCGGTGCAGTCGCAGAAGGTCGATGTGCGTTTGATCGCCGCGACCCACCGCGACCTGAAGAGCCTGGCGAAAATCGGCCAGTTCCGTGAAGACCTTTATTACCGTCTGCACGTGATCGCGTTGAAACTGCCGGCCCTGCGCGAGCGTGGCGCCGACGTCAACGAAATCGCCAATGCTTTCCTCGCCCGCCAAAGTGCGCGCATCAACCGTACCGACCTGAAATTTGCCGCAGATGCCGAACAGGCAATCCGTCACTATTCCTGGCCGGGTAACGTGCGAGAGCTGGAAAACGCCGTCGAGCGCGCGGTGATCCTCAGCGAGAGCCCGGAAATCTCCGCCGACCTGCTGGGCATCGATATCGAGCTGAGCGATCTGGAAGACGACGAATTCATCGGTCTGCCGCCACAGACGGCGGGTAACACCAGCAACAGCAGCCATGAACCGACCGAAGATCTGTCGCTGGAAGACTACTTCCAGCACTTCGTGCTTGAGCATCAGGACCACATGACCGAGACCGAACTGGCGCGCAAACTGGGCGTCAGCCGTAAATGCCTGTGGGAACGCCGTCAGCGCTTGGGCATCCCGCGGCGCAAGACCGGGGTCGCCAGCGAGAGCTGAACGTTACCTGTCGAGTGTGCGGGTAACGCATGAAGATGTGAAAAAACTGTTACCTCAGCCTTTTCACGTAACAGAAGCCGGGGTTATCGGTAACGAAACCCCGGCTTTTTTTCGCCCCTCTAAAACGGTTATATCGACCTAACCCCTTGTTTTATTGGCCTTCGCAAAAGTTGGCACGGCACCTGCTATATGTTTGGTACAAGAACAATAACAAGCAATGCACAAGACAATAAAAATAAGACGAATCGACTCACGCACAATAAAAACAAGACGGCGAGAGGCGCAGCTAACTGATTCTTTTGGAGAGGCGTTGTATTTGGGGCTTGCCCCACGACCAGGCCGAGAACAACAAAAACTGTCCTAAGACAGAGCCTGTACTGGTTGGATCGAGAGATCACTGCAATTCAGCGACCAAAGCAATCCGTTTGCTCTTGGCTCCCGATTGGGAGGGTCATGAAGGAAAAGCTTCATGGCGAGGGCACTCAACAAAAACAAGAAGCCCGAATCAATAATAAAAAGAGCACGCAACTACTTCTTGGGGAGCTTCGGCTCCCCTTGTAGTTTCTCCCTCCCGGCAAAACTCCCCACATTTTCAAGGCTCGACGCCTGTAGCCCGCGGCTTGCAGCGTAAAACGGCTGCGTCCTACACCATCCCCCGACTAAATGCTAGAATCTGCGCCCATCATGCGGTCATTCTTTGGTATGGCCGAACATTCCTTCAAACAGTGCATCCCATGCTGAAGAAGTTGTTCCAGTCATTCCGAGCTCCCGTGCGTCGTACGCAACACATCCGCAGCACCCCTGAAGTGCTCAACAGCGGCCAACATTCGCTGCAGAAAACGCAGTTCAGCCGCTACGCGGTCAATATCGTCGAACGCTTGCAGGGCGCCGGTTACCAGGCCTATCTGGTCGGCGGTTGCGTGCGTGACATGCTGTTGGGCATCACGCCCAAGGATTTCGACGTCGCCACCAGCGCCACCCCTGAGCAAGTCCGTGCCGAATTCCGCAATGCGCGAATCATCGGACGTCGCTTCAAGCTGGTGCATATCCACTTCGGTCGCGAAATCATCGAAGTCGCGACATTCCGCGCCAATCACCCGCAGAACGAAGACGACGAAGACAGCAATCAGTCTTCGCGTAACGAAAGCGGGCGGATTCTGCGCGACAACGTCTACGGCACCCTGGAAGAAGACGCGCAGCGCCGCGACTTCACCATCAACGCCCTGTATTACGATCCGGTCAGCGAGCGCATTCTCGATTACGCCAATGGCGTACACGACATCCGCAATCATCTGATTCGTCTGATCGGCGACCCGAAGCAGCGCTATCAGGAAGACCCGGTGCGCATGCTGCGAGCCGTGCGTTTCGCCGCCAAGCTCAATTTCGGTATCGAGAAGCACACCGTCCAGCCGATCCGTGAACTGGCGCCGATGCTGCGCGAGATTCCGTCGGCACGCCTGTTCGAAGAAGTACTCAAGCTGTTCCTCTCCGGCCACGGCGCGATTACCTTCGAAATGCTGGTCGATCTGCAACTGTTCGCCCCGCTGTTCCCGGCCAGTGCCGACGCACTGGAACACAACCCGGAATACACCCACACGCTGATCAGTGAAGCGCTGACCAACACCGATCTGCGGATCAAGCAGAACAAACCGGTAACCCCGGCGTTCCTGTTTGCCGCCATGCTCTGGCCTGCCCTGCCGGCCCGTGTGTTGCGTCTGCAAGAGCGTGGCATGCCGCCGATTCCGGCCATGCAGGAAGCGGCGCACGAACTGATTGCCGAACAGTGCCAGCGCATTGCGATTCCGAAGCGCTTCACCATGCCGATCCGCGAAATCTGGGACATGCAGGAACGCCTGCCACGGCGCAGCGGCAAACGTGCCGATCTGCTGCTGGACAATCCACGTTTCCGCGCCGGTTATGACTTCCTGCTGTTGCGTGAAAGCGCTGGCGAGCAGACCGATGGCCTGGGCGAATGGTGGACCGATTATCAGGACGCCAATGACAGCGAGCGTCGCGACATGATCCGTGATCTGAGCGGCAAAGGTGATGACGCCAGCGGTGCTCCGCGCAAGCGTCGCCGCAGCAGCGGTTCCAAGCGCAAGCGCACCGCCGGTGCTCCGAGCGCATCGGGCGAGTAAGGCATGGAACGTATCTACATCGGCATGGGCAGCAACCTCGCTGACCCTGCCGAACAATTGCGCAGCGCCGTCGAGGCGCTGGGGCAATTGCCGCTGACCACGCTGGCCGGCGTTTCAGCCTTCTACCAAAGCGACTCGTTGCTGCCAGGCCAACCGCGTTATACCAACGCGGTTGCAGCGCTCGAGAGCAATATGGCGCCGCTGGAACTGCTCGATGCCTTGCAAGCCATCGAGAACGATCAGGGCCGCGAACGTCTGGAGCGCTGGGGGCCGCGCACGCTGGATCTGGATATTCTGCTGTTCGGTGATCGGCTGATCGACGAACCACGGCTGAAAGTCCCGCACTATCAAATTCAGGAACGTGCGTTCGTCCTCTATCCCCTCGCCGAGCTAGCTCCTGAAGAGCTGCGTTTGGCCGATGGCCGCACCCTCACCGACCTGCTCGCCGCCTGCCCGTTCGTCGGCCTCGAGCGCCTCCCTCACGCCTGACACCCATTTCCCTTGGGTGCAGGCTTTTGTGGCGAGGGGGTTTATCCCCGATCGGCTGCGCAGCAGTCGCAAAACCGGCAAATGCGGAGTGACTGATTAATGCGTACTACCATTTTGGGGCCGCTTCGCCGCCCATCGGGGATAAATCCCCTCGCCACATAAGCGATGCTCCGTATTCGTTTTTTGTCGGACAAAAACGCCCCGATCAAGCCCCGCCGCCGCGCTGAATCGCATCAGTAACGCCGGTAACACTCCCCTCGTAACAACGCGGTAACACACGCAATTGACTTCCTAGGTTCTCCTCACGACTATAGGCGTCCCGCTGCCGCCAACCCGGCACAAACGGGCGCAATCCAGGCCTTATAAGCACGACAAAAGAGCGTGCGCCTGAGTAGATGAAGAATCACGCGCGTTACTCGCAGTAGTTTCCAGAGCGCCTGAACGAGGATTTTTTACATGCCAGCCATCACCCTGACCACGCTCCAGAGCCTCAAGCAGAAAGGTGAAAAGATCACCATGCTGACCTGCTATGACGCGACCTTCGCCCACGCCTGCAACGAGGCCGGTGTCGAAGTGCTGCTGGTGGGCGACTCCCTCGGCATGGTCCTGCAAGGTCATGACAGCACATTGCCGGTGACCACTGCGGAAATGGCCTACCACACCGCCTGCGTCAAACGCGGCAACAGCGACGCCCTGATCCTGGCCGACTTGCCGTTCATGGCCAACGCCACCCTCGAACAAACCATGAACAACAGCGCCATGCTGATGCAGGCCGGTGCGCACATGGTCAAGGTCGAAGGTCAGCTGTGGTTGGCCGAGTCGATTCGTCTGCTGGCCGAACGCGGTGTTCCGGTCTGCGCGCACATGGGGTTGACCCCGCAAGCGGTGAACATTCTCGGCGGCTACAAAGTGCAGGGCCGCAACGAGAACCAGGCGCGGCAGATGCGCGCTGATGCGATCTCGCTGGAGCAGGCAGGCGCATCAATGCTGCTGCTCGAATGCGTGCCGAGTGAACTGGCCGCTGAAATCAGTCAGGCCGTGAAGATTCCGGTCATCGGCATCGGCGCCGGTAGCGATACCGACGGCCAAGTACTGGTGCTGCACGACATGCTCGGCCTGTCGATCACCGGCCGCGTACCGAAGTTCGTTAAAAACTTCATGCAGGGTCAGGACAGCATCCAGTCCGCACTGAAGGCATACGTCAACGAAGTCAAAGGCGTTACTTTCCCTGGGATCGAACACGGATTCTCTGCATGAACACCGTTAAAACCGTACGCGAACTGCGCGCCGCCGTAGCCCGCGCCCGTAGCGAAGGCAAGCGCATCGGCTTCGTGCCGACCATGGGCAACCTGCACAGCGGCCACGTGGCGCTGGTCACCAAGGCCACCCAGCGGGTCGACTTCGTGGTGGCGAGCATTTTCGTCAATCCGCTGCAATTCGGCGCCGGCGAAGACCTCGACAAGTATCCGCGCACCCTGGCGGCGGATCAGGAAAAACTGTTGGAAGCTGGCTGTTCGCTGCTGTTCGCGCCGACTGTCGAGGAAATGTACCCCGACGGCATGGCCGGACAGACCCGGGTCAGCGTGCCGCACCTCTCCGAAGGTCTGTGCGGCGCCAGCCGTCCGGGGCACTTTGAAGGCGTGGCGACGGTGGTCAGCAAACTGTTCAACATGGTTCAGCCGGATCTGGCGATTTTCGGCCAGAAGGATTTCCAGCAACTGGCGGTGATCCGCGCACTGGTGCATGACCTGAACATGCCGATCCAGATCATCGGCGAGCCGACCGTCCGTGCCGCCGATGGATTGGCGCTGTCGTCGCGCAATGGTTTCCTCAGCGAAGAACAACGTGCCTTAGCCCCGGTGGTCTATCGCACCCTGAGCACGATTGCCGAGTCGATCAAACAGGGTGAGCGGGATTTCCCGGCGCTGATCAGCGCGCAGCTGCAACAACTGGAAGCCGCAGGCCTGCGCCCGGATTACCTGGAGATTCGCCATGCCCTGACCTTGCGTCCGGCGACGGCTGAAGATCGCGATCTGGTGATTCTGGTCGCGGCGTTCCTCGGCACCACGCGGTTGATCGATAACCTGCACCTGAATCTCGATACGCCGACCTGAGTACACTGCAATATCACTGTGGGAGCGAGCTTGCTCGCGAATGCAATCTGTCAGATGACCAAGCGTCTACTGACACGACGCCTTCGCGAGCAAGCTCGCTCCCACAGTCGTTTGTGCTCAATTCAGTCTCGCTATTCTCCGTTTGTCGCCTCGTTACCGGTATCAATGTTAAAAAAGTACAGGGATCGGGTCAGACAAAGTCAAGACAGAACGCAGCGCGAGGTTTACTGTATTCGCCCTGTGTCCAGAAACCCTGTCGACGCAGGTGGCCCATGCCCAACCATGGCGTGCTGGCCTGTTCCGTGTTCAAAAGGCCGTTCAAGTAAAAAGGAAAACCGCAGCGATGGCGTACTACCGCACTCCTCACGACGTTACCGCTCTGCCTGCCTGGCAAGCGTTGAAAGACCACCGCCAAGCCATGCAGGATTTCAGCATGCGCGAGGCCTTCAACGCCGATCCGCAGCGCTTCAATCAGTTCACCCTCAGCAGCTGCGGACTGTTTCTCGACTATTCGAAGAATTTGATCAACGCCGAGACCCGCAATCTGTTGGTGGGTCTGGCCAATGAAGTCGATCTGAAGGGCGCGATCAAAGCGCTGTTCGACGGCGAAATCGTCAACTCGTCCGAAGGCCGCCCGGCACTGCACACCGCCCTGCGCCGCCCGGTGGGCGACAAATTGTCGGTCAACGGCGTCAATGTGATGCCGGAAGTCCACAAGGTTCTGAACCAGATCACCGATCTGGTCGGCCGCATCCACGACGGTCTGTGGCGCGGTTACACCGAGAAGCCGATCACCGACGTGGTCAACATCGGCATCGGTGGCTCGTTCCTCGGCCCTGAACTGGTGTCCGAAGCGTTGCTGTCCTACGCGCAGAAAGGCGTGCGTTGCCACTATCTGGCGAACATCGACGGCAGCGAGTTCCACGAACTGACGCAAAAACTGCGCGCCGAAACCACGCTGTTCATCGTTTCGTCGAAGTCGTTCAACACCCTCGAAACCCTGAAAAATGCTCAGGCCGCTCGCGCCTGGTACCTGGCTCAGGGCGGTTCGGAAGCCGAGCTGTATCGTCACTTCATCGCCGTATCGAGCAACAACGCCGCCGCCATTGCGTTCGGTATTCGTGAAGAAAACATCTTCCCGATGTGGGACTGGGTCGGCGGCCGCTACTCGCTGTGGTCGGCCATCGGTTTGCCGATCGCCCTGGCCATCGGCATGTCCAACTTCAAGGAACTGCTGTCCGGTGCCTACACCATGGACCAGCATTTCCAGACCGCCCCCTTCGAACAGAACATGCCAGTGCTGCTGGCGCTGCTCGGCGTGTGGTACGGCAACTTCTGGGGCGCGCAAAGCCACGCGATCCTGCCGTACGACCATTACCTGCGTAACATCACCAAGCACTTGCAGCAATTGGACATGGAATCCAACGGCAAGAGCGTGCGTCAGGACGGCACTGCGGTGTCGACTGACACGGGTCCGGTGATCTGGGGCGGCGTCGGCTGTAACGGTCAGCACGCTTACCACCAGTTGCTGCATCAAGGCACCCAACTGATTCCGGCCGATTTCATCGTGCCGATCGTCAGCTTCAACCCGGTGTCCGACCACCACCAGTGGCTGTACGCCAACTGCCTGTCGCAGAGCCAGGCGCTGATGCTCGGCAAGACCCTGCCGGAAGCCGAAGCAGAACTGCGCGACAAAGGCGTGAGCGAAGAAGACGTGCACAAAATCGCACCGCACAAGGTGATCCCGGGCAACCGTCCGAGCAACACCCTTGTGGTCGAACGCATCAGCCCGCGTCGTCTCGGCGCGCTGGTTGCCATGTATGAGCACAAAGTGTTCGTGCAAAGCGTGGTCTGGGGCATCAACGCCTTCGACCAGTGGGGCGTGGAACTGGGCAAGGAACTGGGCAAAGGCGTTTACAACCGTCTGGTCGGCAGCGATGAAACGACCGCTGACGATCCGTCCACCCAAGGCCTGATCAACTACTTCCGCGGTCGTCACCGCGGGTGATTTGACTGTGTTGCCCACAGATCCTGCGGGCAACACTTCTCCACTGTGGGAGCGAGCCTGCTCGCGAATGCGGTTTGTCATTCAGCATCTTTGTTGACTGACACCCCGCCTTCGCCAGCAGGCTCGCTCCCACAGTTGTTTTGTGGATGACTTGAACCTCTCGATCTCTCGGCGCATCTTTATTCTTCGCACAACAAGAATAAGGAACCGTCATGTTCGATATCAGCACGTTCCCCAAAGCCGATGCCGTCCGCCGGGCTGCTCAGTTGAGTCAGGACGACTACCGACGCCTGTACCGCGAATCCATTGAACACCCCAGCGTTTTCTGGGCCGAACAGGCCACCCGCTTCCTTGACTGGAGTACACCGTGGCAGACCGTTCAGCGCTATGACCTGAAAACCGGTGAAGCCTCCTGGTTTGCCGGCGGCCAACTGAACGTCAGTTACAACTGCATCGACCGCCATCTCGAACAGCGCGGCGATCAGACAGCCCTGCTCTGGGAAGGCGACGACCCTGCCGAATCGGCGCAAATCACCTATAAAAAACTTCATCACCACGTCTGCCGACTGGCCAACGTGCTGAAAAACCGTGGCGTGAAGAAAGGCGACCGGGTGTGCATCTACATGCCGATGATCCCGGAAGCCGCCTACGCCATGCTCGCCTGCGCGAGGATCGGCGCGATTCATTCGGTGGTGTTCGGCGGCTTTTCCCCTGATTCACTGCGTGACCGCATTCTCGATGCCGATTGCCGCACCGTGATTACCGCCGACGAAGGCGTGCGCGGCGGCAAATTCGTGCCGCTGAAACAGAACGTCGATAAAGCCCTGCAAAATTGCCCGGCTGTCAGCACCGTCGTCGTAGTCGAGCGCACCCAGGGCAATGTGGACTGGGTCGAGGGCCGCGATCTCTGGTATCACCAGGCTGTGCGCGAGGTCAGCGACGACTGCCCGCCAGAGCCGATGGACGCCGAAGATCCGCTGTTCATCCTCTACACCTCCGGCAGCACCGGCAAACCCAAAGGCGTGCTGCACACCACTGGCGGCTACTTGCTGCAAGCGGCGATGACCTTCAAGTACGTGCTCGACTACCGCGACGGCGAAGTGTTCTGGTGTACCGCCGACGTCGGCTGGGTCACCGGCCACAGCTACATCGTCTACGGCCCGCTGGCCAATGGTGCGACCACGTTGATGTTCGAAGGCGTACCGAGCTATCCGAGCAGTTCGCGTTTCTGGCAGGTGATCGACAAACACAAGGTCAACATCTTCTACACCGCGCCCACCGCGCTGCGCGCGTTGATGCGTGAAGGTGCCGAACCGCTGAAGGAAACTTCGCGCCAGAGCCTCAGATTACTCGGCAGCGTGGGTGAGCCAATCAACCCGGAAGCGTGGGAATGGTATTTCAATGTGGTCGGCGAACAGCGCTGCCCCATTGTCGATACCTGGTGGCAGACCGAAACCGGCGGCATCATGCTCAGCCCCTTGGTCAGTGCGCAGCGGATCAAACCGGGCTGCGCCACACAGCCGATGTTCGGCGTGCAACCGGTGCTGCTCGATGAGCAGGGCAAGGAAATCAAAGGCGCTGGCAGCGGCGTGCTCGCCATCAAATCGAGTTGGCCGGCGCAGATCCGCAGTGTTTATGGCGACCCGCAGCGGATGGTCGACACCTATTTCAAACCCTACCCCGGCTATTACTTCACCGGCGACGGCGCCCGTCGCGACGAGGACGGCGATTACTGGATCACCGGGCGTATCGACGATGTGATCAACGTTTCCGGTCACCGCATCGGCACTGCCGAAGTGGAAAGCGCGCTGGTGCTGCACGACAGCATTGCCGAGGCCGCGGTGGTCGGTTATCCCCACGACGTCAAAGGCCAGGGCATCTACGCCTTCGTCACCCCCATGAACGGCACCGAACCGAATGATGAGCTGAAGAAAGAATTGCTGGCCCACGTCAGCAAGGAAATCGGCAGCTTCGCCAAACCGGACCTGATCCAGTGGGCGCCGGCCTTGCCGAAAACCCGCTCAGGCAAGATCATGCGGCGCATTCTGCGCAAGATCGCCTGCAACGAACTCGACAGCCTCGGCGACACCTCGACCCTGGCCGACCCGAGCGTGGTGCAAGGCCTGATCGACAAGCGCCTCAATCAGTAACATCCCGGGCGCGATCAACCGGTCGCGCCCGCTCTTCAACAATGAGTGGTCATGGAATTTATCCGCAGCCGTATCGAAACCCAACTCATGAGCCTGACCGGGTTATCTCTTGGTCAGCTCGACCTGGAAAATCCCAAGGGCGATCCCGGCCTGTTCGGCCCCGACTCGATCAGTTGGCAGGTGCACGGTGACTTCAGCAGCATGTTGATCGGCGGTATCAGCGCATTGTTGCTGCAAGCGCTGCATCCACTGGCGCTGGCCGGGGTCTGGGATCATTCGAACTTTCGCCAGGACATGCTCGGGCGATTGCGCCGTACCAGCCAGTTCGTGTCCGGCACCACCTTCGGCTCGCGGCGGGACGCCGAATGGCTGATCGAAAAAGTGCGCACCATTCACCTGCAAGTGGTCGGCACTGCGCCGGATGGCCGAGCATATGCGGCCAGCGATCCGGATCTGCTGACGTGGGTGCATGTGGCGGAAGTCAGCAACTTCCTCGCCGCGCATTTGCGTTATCGCAATCCGCAGTTGTCGCCGGCGGATCAGGATCGTTATTACGCGGAGATCGCTGTGGTCGCCGAACGCCTGGGCGCCCGCGACGTGCCGAAGTCACGGCAAGCTGTGGCGGATTATCTGCAACGCATGCGCCCGCAATTGCTGTGCGATGAGCGCAGCCGCGAAGTCTTGCGTCTGCTGCTCGACGCGCCAGCCCCCAGCGTGTTGGCGCGGCCCTTTGGCGATCTGATGATGAAGGCCGGTATCGACCTCTTGCCGGACTGGGCCAGCGACATGCTCGATGTGCGGCAGAGTTCGCTGCAACGGCAACTGATCCGCGCCAGCGTCAGGCGCAGCGCGCCGATGCTGCGTTGGGCGATGCGTAATGGGTCGGTGCAACGGGCCAAGCGGCGGATGGGCCTGCTCACCTGACCTGCACACAGGTAATCGGTAATGCCTCAGGGCATCGGTAGCAGCACAATGCTAAACTCCCGCGCCCCAATTCTCACCAGCAAGGCGCACGCATGTCTTCCTTGAATCAGGCGCTGCGCGCCGCCCTCGACCAACGCCAGGACCTGCTCGCCGAGCTGCATAGCCAGGGCACCGATTGCTATCGGCTGTTCCACGGCAGCCAGGAAGGCGCCGGCGGCCTGACGATCGACCGCTACGGCCCGCAACTGCTGGTGCAAAGCTTTCACCAGACGCTGGAGCGTGACGACCTGCTGCAACTGCACGCCATGGTCAACCAGACCCTTGGATTTGAAGCCCTGCTGGTCTACAACGACCGCTCCCGCGGCAACTCGCGTATCGACCGCGAAGACAGCGTCTATAAAGCCGACGCCGCCGCGTTGGCCGATCTGATCGGCCACGAGTGGGGCCTGAACTACCGAGTTCGCGGGCGCCATGCCGGGCAGGATCCGTTGCTGTTCCTCGACCTGCGCAACACCCGCGGCTGGGTCAAGGATCACGCCCAGGGCAAAAGCGTGCTCAACCTGTTCGCCTACACCTGCGGCGTCGGCCTCAGTGCCGCGGCCGGTGGTGCGCGTGAGGTGTGCAATCTGGACTTCGCCGAAGGCAACCTCGCAGTCGGTCGCGAAAATGGCCAGCTCAATCCGCAATTGCCCGAAATGGAATTTATCCAGTCCGATTACTTCCCTGCGATTCGCCAACTCGCCGGCCTGCCGATCAGCCAGCGGCGCGGGCAGAAGCTGCCGAGCTATCAGCGCCTCGAACAACGCCAATACGATCTGGTGCTGCTTGATCCGCCAGCCTGGGCCAAGAGCGCATTCGGCACCGTCGACCTGCTGCGCGACTATCAGAGCTTGCTCAAACCGGCCCTGCTGACCACCGCCGACAACGGCGTGCTGATCTGTTGCAACAACCTGGCGAAAGTCAGCATGGACGACTGGCGTGAGCAGGTGTTGCGCTGCGCCGAGAAGGCCGGACGTCCGGTGCGCGAGTGGAGCGTGATGACGCCGGGCGCCGACTTCCCGTCAATGGATCAGCAGCCGCCGTTGAAAACCCTGATCCTGCAGCTCTGATCGCATCCCTTTGCAGGAGCTGCCGAAGGTTGCTCCTACAACGATTGCGGAAAAATCTGAACAATCCTGTCCCACGCCATGTACTTCGGAACCAGAATCGCGTGCCATACTCCAAGGCACTCCGATTCAGACAGATGAAGCCGCACATGCCCAAAGGATTGATTCGCGCGATTGGCGCCCTGTTGACCGCTCTGGCCCTCTACAGCCTGCTGGGGTTTCTGATTTTGCCGGGCATCGCCCTGCGTGTAGCCAACCAGCAACTGGCCAACTACGCCACGGTGCCTGCGCATATCCAGCGCATCGAACTCAATCCGTTCAGCCTTGAGGTCACCCTGTGGGGCCTGGTTATCGGCGAACCGGGCAAAGAGCAGGTCGGCTTCGAACGCCTGTACGCCAACCTGCAACTCGACAGCCTGTGGACAAAAGCGCTGCACCTGTCCGATATCGAGCTGGACAAATCCAAGACTGAAATCCTCTTCGCCAAAGACGGCAAGCTCAACCTGCTGGGCCTGTTCAAGCTGCCGGCCAGCGAACCGACTCCGACCGACCCGGATGCAAAACCGTTCCCGCTGCGCATCGACCGGATCAAACTGGCGGGTGGCGCCCTGCATTTCGAGGATGCGCGCCCTAGTGAGCCGATCGAGTTCCTTTACGACAAACTCGACTTCGAACTGAAAAACCTCAGCACCCTGCCCGAAGACAGCGCCGACATGACGCTGGTCGCCGCCGGCCCGGCCGGTGGGCAGATCGACTGGAAAGGCAACTTCAGCCTGATCCCGATTGCCTCCGAAGGCACACTGAAAATCACCGACGGCCAGATGAAATCCTTCTGGCCGTACGTGCGTGATGCGGTGCCACTGGTGCTGGAGAACGGCGTGGTCAGCCTCAGCACCGACTACAAGCTCAACCTGTCGAAAGAAACCGAACTGCTGCTGAACAACGTTGCGGTCAGCATCGCGCCGTTCGCCATCAAGGCACCGGACGGGCGCCCACTGGCAAAACTCGAACGCCTCGACATCAGCGACACCACCGTGGACCTGGCCAAGCAGCAAGTGGTGGTCGGCAAGATCCGCAGCAACAAACTGGAAACCTGGGCCGCCCTCGAAGCCGACGGCCAACTGGACTGGCAGAAACTGTTCGCCAGCCAACCGTCGAAGCCCGCCGCCAAAGCCGCCGCCGAACCGGCCAGTACGCCGGCCGCCGCCGATTCGCCCAAGGCTGAATCCACTGCCCCGAGCAAGCCATGGCAGGTGCTGCTCAAAGATGTGCAGTTGCGCAACTACCAAGTGCATCTGGCTGACCGTTCGGCCAATCCACCGGTGGCGCTGGATGTCGGCCCGCTGAACGCTGACTTGCAGGATTTCGACAGCCTCAACGGTTCGCCCTTCAAGGTTAAACTCGATTCCGGGCTGGGCAAGCAAGGCAAGATCATGGCCGACGGCGTGGTCAATCTCGCGCCGGTCACCGCCCAGCTCAACGTGAAAACTCAGGACATCGACCTGCGTGTCGCGCAGTCCTACATCAATCCGTTCATTCGCCTCGAATTGCGCAGCGGCATGCTTGGCAGTGACCTCAAGGTCAATCTCAAAAGCACCGACCCGCTGGCGCTCAGCGTGACCGGCCGGGCTCAGATCGATCAACTGCACACCCTCGACACCCTGAAAACCCGCGACTTCCTCAAATGGCAGCAAGTGGTGGTGGAAGGCCTGAACTATCAGCACGGCGACAGCCTGTCGATCGACAAGGTCAACCTGTTCCAGCCGTATGTGCGTTTCATGATCAACGATGACCGCACCACCAACATCGACGACCTGCTGATTCCACAGCCTGCCGACAGCGGCGCAAAAGCCGCAGCCGCCAAACCGGCGAGCAAAGAAAAACCGCTGGGCATCCACATCGGCGGCATCGCAATCAATGACGGTTCGGCCAACTTCGCCGACTTCAGCCTGACCCCGAACTTCGCCACCGCCGTCCAGCAACTTAACGGCCAGATCGGCACCATCGACAGTCGACAGGTGAAACCGGCCACTGTCGATATCAAGGGCAAGGTTGATCGCTATGCGCCAGTGACCATCAAGGGCGCGGTCAATCCGTTCGACCCGATGGCAAGCCTCGATATCACCACCAGTTTCAAACGTGTCGAGCTGACCACACTGACGCCCTACTCCGGCAAATTCGCCGGTTACCGCATCCGCAAGGGCCGACTCAACCTCGATCTGCATTACCTGATCACCAAAGGCCAGTTGAAAGCCGAGAACAAAGTGGTGGTCGAGCAATTGCAACTCGGTGAAAAAGTCGACAGCCCGGACGCGACAAGCCTGCCGCTGAAATTGGCAATCGCATTGCTCAAGGACGTCGACGGCAAGATCTCCATCGAACTGCCGGTGACGGGCGACTTGAACAACCCGCAGTTCAGCGTGATGCCGATTGTCTGGCAGACCCTGCGCAACCTGATCGTCAAAGCCGCTGCCGCGCCTTTCAAAATGATTGGCGGACTTGTCAGCGGTGGCGGTTCCGAAGACCTCGGCACAGTGTCGTTCGCGCCGGGGTCCAGCGAGTTGAACAAGGATGCCGAGAGTGCGCTGATCAAGCTATCCCAGGCACTCAAGGAACGTCCGGCCCTACGCCTGGAAATCGAGGGCGCCGCCGCCAAAAGCAGCGACGGTCCATTGCTCGCCGAGCAGCGCCTGGAACGTGAATACCAGTACAACTACTACAAGATGCTCCAGCGCCGTGGCGATAAAGTCCCGGCTCAGGCTTCCTTGATAGAAGTGCCGGACAGCGAGAAAGGCCCATTGCTCGAAGGCATCTATCGCACTCGCCTGAAGACTCAGCCGCCGGCCGAATGGAAGGATCTGGGCAAGGAAGAACGCACAGCGAAAATGCGCGAAGCCGTGATCAATTTCTGGAGCGGCAGCGATGTGTTGCTGCGCCAGTTGGGCCAGGACCGCGCCAGCAGCATCAAGGATTATCTGGTGGATAAAGGTCAACTGGCTGACGAGCGCGTGTACTTCATCGACACCAATCTGGGCGAGGCTGAAAGCGATGGTCGGGTGGTGACGCAAATGCATCTGGATGCCGAGTGATGAAGCGCAAATGGCTGGCCGTGATGACACTGACACTCGTTGTTGGCCAAGCCTCAGCGTCGGATACGTTGCGTTGCGGCAGCCAACTGATCAGCCTTGGCGACCGCGCAAGCGAAGTACTGCAAAAGTGCGGAGAGCCGGTCAGTCGCGATGCGCTGGGTTACAAGCGTAGCGCCAATCGCCGCGAAGAGTTTCAGGTCGAGGAATGGACCTACGGCCCGAGCAACGGCATGTATCAATACCTGCGCTTTGAAGGCAATCGTCTGCGCCAGATCAACAGCAAACGGGGCAACTGAAAATCAAAAGATCGCAGCCTTCGGCAGCGCCTACAGGAAAACAATGTAGGAACTGCCGATGGCTGCGATCTTTTTGCCTTGGGAAATAGAACAGGCCCCGACACAAGTGCCGGGGCCTGTAATGGTCACCTCCGTGTGACCGTTCGCATGAACTCTAAAGTTGCGGCAGACGTATTGCTCGGCCCGTCTGTCGCGCCTTCTCCCGGTCCAGGCGAGAAGTCATGCCTTACTTGGCTTTCAGGCCGTCAGCGGAAACCGCTTCAACGCCTTTGATCTTCTTGGCGATGGCTACTGCAGTGGTTTTCTGAGCATCAGTGACAGCTACAGTCGACGACAGCGACACAACGCCTTTGTTGGTTTCGACCTTAATGTCGGTGCCTGGAATGCCTTTTTCGGTGACCAGATCAGCTTTGACCTTGGTGGTGATCCAAGTGTCGGAGGTAGCCTCTTTCGCCTGAGTCACTTCACCGGCAGCCAGAGTCATTGGAGCCTGGGTAGCCTGGGTGGATTGAGCGAATGCACCGGAAGCCATGGTCAGGGTCAGCGCGGTAGCAGCAGCGGCAGTGATAGCGAACTTCTTCATACGAGTAACTCCTGTTTTTCTGGAAAGTCTGCTGGATGTCTTGTCAGCAGGGTTACTGGAGATATTGCGAACGCTGTGCCAACTTTTCCATAAGTATAAAAACCATATAAATCAATAACTTATGAATTTTGCAAAATTACGGATTCATGCAAATTGCATGACTCGGGAAATATTCACATGCAAGTTGCGGTTTTTCGAAAAGTTCCTAAGGTGCTGAAATTATTGAAGCTTTTGAGAACCACTGCGCAATGAAAAATGCCCCGCATTGGCGGGGCATTTTTCAGACATGGCCTGAGATCAAGTACCGCTGGCAGTGCAGCCTTTTGGCGAGTAGTCCGGAGCCACTGTGGTACCACAGCTCCAAACGCCTGCGCCCGTGCCGGAGGAACGAGTCAGCGTGATAGTTTTGCCCAACACTGGCGCTGGAGCATTGGCGATCGTACAAACAATGGTTCCCGCACCGTCAGCGGCTGTACCTGAAGCCGTCAATGCACAATTTGAAGTGGTAGTGACCGCATCACCCTTCACGATTGCAAGCGTCGGGTTTGTCCCTTGATTGATGGTGTCCTCAAACGGCACTTTCAGTGCGCTGATTTCCGCCAGCCCCGCCGTCACCTTCGACCGCGCCTGATATTTCGAATACTGCGGCAGGGCGATAGTCGCCAGAATCCCGATGATTGCCACAACGATCAGCAGCTCGATCAGAGTAAAGCCTTGTTGTTTTTTCATAGACACGCTCCATGCATGAGTCGAATTCTCATGATCTGAGAAGGACTGAGCATAGCCCATGCCAAGCGCCTCAATGCCCTGCGCACTAGGCGGTTACCGCGCTCGACGCAGCTTCCTACAACCTGTAACCGCACTATCTGACACTTTTTGTCACCTGCACCGGCCATGTTTGGCGCTGTCACTTGACTAGGCTATAAGTCATGAACTGCAAGCGTGCGGAATCCCCATGAATGACATCGCTCTGAGCGGTCTGGCCAAGCAATTGGTGCAGGCCGAACTGCTTACGGAAAAAAGCGCCCAGCAGGCCTGGCAACAGGCCCAGCGCAATCGACAGTCACTGGTCAGCTATCTGGTGCAGAACAAACTGGTGAAGAGCTCACAGGTGGCCGAGATCGCCTCGGAGCACTTCGGCATGGCTTTCCTCGACATCAATTGTCTGGACAAGGAAACCCAGCCCAGAGGCCTGGTCAGTGAAAAACTGGTACGCCAGCATCACGCACTGCCCTTGTGGCGACGCGGCAACAAGTTGTTCGTGGGGATTTCCGACCCGAGCAATCATCAGGCGATCAACGACATCCAGTTCAGCACCGGGCTGAACACCGAAGCCATTCTGGTAGAAGACGACAAGCTTACCGATGCCATCGAAAAATTCTTCGACACCCATGCCAGCGGTCTCGAAGACATGGCCGATGTCGATCTCGACGGCATCGATGTCGAAGCCATCGATGACAACAAACAGGACGCCATCGGCGGACTCGATGCCGACGATGCGCCGGTGGTGCGTTTCGTTCACAAGATGCTGCTGGACGCGATCAAGAGCGGCTCCTCCGACCTGCATTTCGAGCCTTACGAAAAGAACTACCGCGTGCGGGTACGCACCGACGGCATTTTGCGCGAGGTAGCCAAACCGCCCATCCAACTGGCCGGGCGAATTGCCGCACGCCTGAAAGTCATGGCCAGCCTCGACATCTCGGAACGGCGCAAACCGCAGGACGGACGGATCAAGATGCGCCTGTCGAAGAGCAAGTCGATCGACTTTCGGGTCAACACCCTGCCGACCCTGTGGGGCGAAAAAGTGGTGATCCGGATTCTCGACCCGTCCAGCGCGCAGATGGGCATCGATGCACTCGGTTACGAGCCAGCGCAGAAAGATCTGTACATGGCCGCGCTCAAGCAGCCACAAGGCATGATTCTGGTCACCGGCCCCACCGGCTCGGGTAAAACCGTGTCGCTGTATACCGGGCTGAATATTCTCAACACCGTCGACATCAACATCTCCACCGCCGAAGACCCGGTGGAGATCAACATGGAAGGCATCAACCAGGTCAACGTCAATCCTAAACAGGGGCTGGATTTCGCCCAGGCCCTGCGCTCGTTCCTGCGGCAGGACCCGGACGTGATCATGGTCGGCGAGATCCGTGACCTGGAAACCGCCGAGATTGCGATCAAGGCTGCGCAGACCGGTCACCTCGTGCTCTCGACCCTGCACACCAACAGCGCGGCGGAAACCCTCACCCGCCTGCACAACATGGGTATTCCCGGCTTTAACATCGCCACTTCGGTCAGCCTGATCATCGCCCAGCGGCTGGCGCGCAAGTTGTGCAGCCATTGCAAGAAAGCCATCGAGATCCCCCGCGAAACCCTGATCAAGGAAGGCTTCCCCGAGGAACGCATCGGCAGTTTCACGATCTACGAGCCGGTCGGTTGCGATCACTGCAACGGCGGTTACAAGGGACGCGTGGGGATTTATGAAGTGGTGAAGAACACACCCGACCTGCAACGGCTGATCATGGCCGAGGGCAATTCGCTGGAAATCGACATTCAGATGCGCCGCGACGGTTTCGACGACCTGCGCACTTCCGGTTTGCATAAAGCCATGCAAGGCATCACCAGCCTGGAAGAAATCAACCGGGTCACCAAGGACTGAATATGGCGGTCAAGGCAGCGAAAATCAGCGTCTACGCCTGGGAAGGCACGGACAAGAAAGGCAGCAAACTCAGTGGTGAATTGAGCGGTCTTAATCCGGCCCTGATCAAGGCGCAACTACGCAAACAGGGGATCAATCCGGGCAAAGTGCGCAAAAAATCCGCATCGATTCTGAGTTTCGGCAAACGCATCAAGGTCCGGGACATCGCGCTGTTTACCCGGCAAATGGCAACCATGATGAAGGCCGGAGTGCCGCTGTTGCAGTCGTTCGACATCATCGGCGAGGGCTTCGAAAACCCGGCCATGCGCAAACTGGTGGACGAGGTGAAACAGGAGGTCGCCGCCGGTAACAGTTTCGCCAACGCCCTGCGCAAAAAGCCGCAATATTTCGACGAGTTGTATTGCAACCTGGTGGATGCCGGCGAACAGTCCGGCGCCCTCGACACGTTGCTGGAACGGGTCGCGACCTACAAGGAAAAGAGCGAAAGCCTCAAGGCCAAGATCAAGAAGGCCATGACCTACCCCACCGCCGTGGTGCTGGTGGCCACCATAGTGACCGGGATTCTGCTGGTGAAAGTGGTGCCGCAGTTCCAGTCGGTATTTTCCGGATTCGGCGCCGAATTGCCGGGCTTTACCCTGATGGTGATCAGCCTCTCGGAATTCATGCAGCAATGGTGGTGGGCGATTCTGATCTTTCTGGTCGTGGCGTTTTTCGGCATTCGACATGCGCTGAAAACTTCCCAGGCCTTGCGCGACCGTCGCGACACCTGGCTGCTGAAGCTGCCGCTGGTGGGCACGCTGATGTACAAATCTGCCGTCGCTCGTTTCGCCCGAACCCTGTCGACTACCTTCGCCGCCGGGGTGCCGCTGGTCGAAGCGCTGGATTCGGTGGCCGGTGCCGCTGGCAACGTCGTGTTCAAGAGAGCGATTCTGCGGATCCGCCAAGATGTCTCCACCGGTATGCAGCTGAATTTTTCGATGCGCACCACCGGCGTGTTTCCCAACATGGCGGTGCAGATGACCGCAATCGGCGAAGAGTCCGGCGCGCTGGACGAGATGCTCGCCAAAGTCGCAGGGTTTTACGAGGACGAAGTGGATAACATGGTCGACAACCTCACCAGCCTCATGGAGCCGTTCATCATGGTGGTCCTGGGGGTGATCGTCGGTGGTCTGGTGGTGGCCATGTACCTGCCGATCTTCCAACTCGGCTCAGCGATCTGACATGCCTATCGACGAACTGTTTGTCCTCTATCCGCTGGCTTTTGTCTTCACCGCGCTGTTGCTTGGGCTGGTGGTCGGCAGCTTTCTCAATGTGCTGGTCTGGCGTCTGCCAAAGATGCTCGAGCGTGACTGGCGCCAGCAGGCCCAGGACGTACTAGGTCTTCCCGGCGAAACGCCGCTGCCGACCTACAACCTGATGCTTCCCCACTCCGAGTGCCCGCACTGCGCGCATCGAATCCGCGCTTGGGAAAACATTCCGTTGCTCAGTTATCTGTGGCTGCGCGGACGTTGTTCCGCGTGTGCCGCGCCGATCAGCAAACGCTATCCGCTGACGGAACTGGCCTGCGGCCTGCTCTCGGCGTTCATTGCCTGGCACCTGGGATTCGGCTGGCAAGCGTGCCTGTTGATCTTCCTCACCTGGGGCTTGCTGGCGATGAGCCTGATCGACACAGATCACCAATTGCTGCCCGATGTGCTGGTGCTGCCCTTGTTATGGCTGGGGCTGATCGTCAACAGTTTCGGGCTGTTCGTGCCGTTGCACGATGCACTATGGGGCGCGGTGGCCGGTTATCTGGCGCTGTGGTCGGTGTACTGGCTGTTCAAACTGCTGACCGGCAAGGACGGCATCGGCCACGGTGATTTCAAGCTGCTGGCGCTGCTCGGCGCCTGGGGTGGCTGGCAGATTTTGCCGCTGACGATCCTGCTCTCATCGCTGGTGGGCGCGATCATCGGAGTGATTTTGCTGCGCCTGCGCGACCAGGAAACCTCGACGCCAATCCCGTTTGGCCCCTATCTGGCAATTGCCGGCTGGATTGCCTTGCTCTGGGGTGGTCAAATAACCGACTTCTATTGGCAGTTTGTCGGTTTGAAATGAATACCCCTGTGGAAAAACCCTGGATTCTCGGCCTGACCGGCGGCATCGGCAGCGGCAAAAGCGCCGCGGCCCAGCACTTTATCGACCTCGGCATTCATGTGGTCGACGCTGATCATGCGGCGCGCTGGGTGGTCGAACCGGGGCGTCCGGCGCTGGCGAAGATTGCCGAACACTTTGGCGCTGGCGTGTTACAAGCGGACGGAACGCTGGATCGCGCCGCGCTGCGCAAACTGATCTTTGAGGTTCCGGAGGAACGCCGCTGGCTCGAAGCCCTGCTGCATCCGTTGATCGCCGAGGAAATCGCCCATCACCTGGCGCTGGCAAAATCGCCTTACGCGATTCTGGTATCACCGCTGCTGATCGAATCCGGGCAATACGCAATGACTCAGCGCATCCTGGTGATCGACGCCCCGCAACAACTGCAGATCGAACGCACCTTGCAGCGTGACCAGACCAGCGAACAGCAAGTTCAGGCGATCCTCAAGGCCCAGTCGAGCCGCGAAGACCGTGTGAGCCGTGCCGACGACGTGGTGGTCAACGACCGCGACCTCGCCTGGCTGCACAGCGAGGTCGAGCGCCTGCATGACTTTTACCTGACTTTAAGTGGAGGCCAATCATGAGCCAGATCCCAACCGTAGAATGCCCAACCTGCGGCGCACCCGTGGAATTCACGCCCGAGAACAAATTCCGCCCGTTCTGCTCCGATCGCTGCAAACTCATCGACCTCGGTGCGTGGGCCTCCGAGGAACACAAGATTCCGGTCGCCCCGGATGCCGAGGATGAACTGTTTTCCGGCGATTTCGACCCGCGTCACTGATCCCGCTCAAGGACGCATGAAGCCGTAGTCCTGATCGTCGTCGAGGTTTTCCGCCAGAAAGCGCAACTCGTCGGCAAGGTCTTCGGCATTGCGCACAGCCTTGCTCTGTTGCACCACTGCACTGAGCAAGGCGCGCAGACTCAGTCCCGGATCAAACCCCACCTCCTGCGCCATCTCCAGACTCTGCCGTGTTTCCTGTCTCGCCCACTCGTACACACTCATACCGCTGCTCCTGAAGGGATTTGCACGAGCATGAAATGACGCTTGCCGGGCTGGTTTGATGTGGATCAAGACTTCGGATCGTCGTCCTTCCACGGCGCCGAAAGGTAGCGCGTGCGATTGAAGGTCTCCAGCCACTCAGGGCTGAACACCACCAGCGCACTGATCACCACACCGTTGATGAATGCCTCGGGAAAAATGATCAGCCACAGGTAGCCGATGAAGTCTTCCAGCCACTCCGGCATGGCAAAGAGGCCGTCGTACCAGAGCAGCGTCAGGCTCAACAGCAGGCACATCAACGCCGACAGCGCAGCCGCCAGAAACCCGGAACAGAAGATATACACAAATGGATTGCGCGGCTGAGCGCGCTCGACGAGGATCGCCACGCATTCGGTAATCAGCACCGGCAGCAGAATAAACAAAGCGCCATTGACCCCAAGCGCCGCGAGATCCTGACGCCCGAGCAGCACCAGGCCGATCTGAGCAATCAACCCGCCGACAATCGCCAGCGGCCAGTCCAGCAGCAACGTCACGGCCGTCATGCCGATGAAGTGATAAGACACACCGGTGTCGAAATCCCTGCGCACCAGCCACAACAGAAACAACGCGAACACTGTGCCGAACAACAAGTGCTGACGGCGGATGTCGCTGAACAACTCGACCCAAGGTGCGCGAAAGATCGCCCAGAGCAGCACCGGCAGATAAATCAGCCAGCCCACTGCCAGGCTTTCAGTCGACAGCACCTCGACACCGATCATGGCCGCGCCTTCTCCAGTGCCTCGCGCAGTTGGGTAGCGTTGGCGTACTCATGCTGTTCGAGCAGCCGACCGTCCTTCAATTGCAGCCACAACACCTGCCCTTCTGCGCCGGGATAGCGCGACGCGACCCGGCCCTCACGGTCGAGCATGACCCGGTAGCTGTAGTCCCGCATGGCGGGCACGGCGAACATTTTGGCGATCAGCGCCGGCATGCGCTGGATGTCCGCAACGAACACCGCGTGGCGCGCCTCCAGATAGCCCTTGGGCTGATCTTTCATGGCTTCCTTGATCAGCTTGGCGCCATCCATGTCCCGCGCCACCAACAGCGTCGTAGTGCTGTTATCGAGCGTGTAGGCCTGATCGTACTGATCCAGCAGCGTCCAGGGGGCAAGTCGCTCGCCGTTTTCGAGGGCGTGGGCCCACAGCGGGACAAGAGCAAACACCATTAGCCAGCGAAATTTCACGATAAGTCCCCTTGGTTTGACGTAATGACTCGGCTGTATTGAGTCTACACCGCCATTCTCGACTGCCCACTGACGCACTTTGCCACGCAAGGCTTTCTGCTTGTCGCATTTGAACGCTAAGCTTGGGCCTATGGATGACTCAGATTATTTACGCCTGCTGACCATCGCGGCCGAGCAGGCCAACGCGTTCCTGTCCAATGCCCGCAAATGGGAGCGTGAGCGTTGGGTCTGCCAGCGCCTGCTGCAAGGCCTGAACATTCCCTACCGCGCCGACGAGTTCGCCCCTGCCGGCGAGCCACCGGACGTGCTGTTTCGTGATGCCAACTTCGAAGTGTTCTTCGTTCTCGACGAAGGCCGCCGACTCAACGACGAATGGCGCGACGAATTGCAGCGGCGACGCAGTGCGTTCTCCCTCAGCCAACTGGTGCGCCGCGAAGCCAAGCCGCGCCGGATTCCGGCCAATGAATTCCTGCTCAGACTGGCGCCGACCTTGCGCAAGAAAGCCCACAACTACAAAGAGCGTGGCATGGATCTGGGCGAACTGGATATCATCGCCTTCGCCAGCCTCAAGCGCGAAGTGCTGGATCTGAACAGCCACTTTCCACCACCGACCGAATATTTGCGTCAGGGCTGGCGCTCGCTGTCCCTTGTCGGCCCGACATTCGCCCGCGTGCTGTTCGCCCACCCCGATGCACCGGACTTTCTACGTAGCAACCTTGGAAGAAGCATCGTGTTTGATGTTGGAATCAGCCTGTGACGCCGCTTCAGCAATTGATCGCCGATGTTCCGCAAACCGGCCGAGTGCGCTGGATTGGCGTGCGTCCCGAATCCCGTGGGCCAATGATCGAACTCGATGCTGTGGAAGCGCGGCTGGAAGCCGGACTGACTGGCGATCACGCCCGCCCCGGCGTGCGCAACGCGCGGCAGGTGACGCTGATCCAGTTTGAACACCTCGCGGTGATCAGCGCGCTGATGGGCCGCCCGGCCGATCAACCGGTCAAACCTGAAGATCTGCGGCGCAATCTCGTTATCAGTGGGATCAACCTGTTCAGCCTCAAGGGTCGGCGCTTTCGCATCGGTCAGGCAATTTTCGAGACCACCGGCTGGTGTCAGCCTTGCGCCCGCCTGCAAAACAACCTCGGCCCCGGCACTTTCCAAGCGGTGCGCGGGCATGGCGGAATCACCGCACGGGTGTTACAAAGCGGGATCATTCGCCTCGACGACGGTGTGTCTGTCGAACCGGTTCCGGACAGCGGCTATGCTGCGTTCAACCCCGGTTGAAAACCACTGTAGCTTCTGCACATTCAGCAACGTCTACCTGACGAGGCCTTTATGACCAGCCGCCTGAACCCCGAAGACCAAAAGCATGTCGAAGAGTACCTGCAATTGTCCCAACACCGTGTCGAGCGCCGGCCTTTCCGGCCGTGGATGCTCCTGGTGCTGGTGCTGGCAGTGACCATTGGTCTGGGCCTGTTGAGCCGACTTATAAGTTATCTGACGCTATGAGCTGCCTGGCGCTCGCGAAGGTAACCGCACCGATTTCCTTTAAAAACCTTGCGAGTTATCCCTATGTCCCATCGTATTGTTATTGTCGGCGGCGGCGCCGGCGGTCTGGAGTTGGCTACCCGTCTGGGTAAGACTCTGGGCAAGCGCGGCACGGCCAGTGTGATGCTGGTCGACGCGAACCTGACGCACATCTGGAAACCGCTGTTGCATGAAGTGGCCGCCGGATCGCTGAACTCTTCCGAAGACGAACTCAACTATGTTGCCCAGGCCAAATGGAACCACTTCGAGTTCCAGTTGGGGCGCATGAGCGGGCTTGATCGTGCCGCGAAGAAAATTCAGCTAGCCGCCACCTACGACGAAAACGGCGTGGAACTGGTGCCGGCCCGCGAAGTGGCCTATGACTCGCTGGTGATCAGCGTCGGCAGCACCACCAACGATTTCGGCACCCAGGGTGCGGCGCAGCACTGCCTTTTCCTCGACACCCGCAAACAGGCCGAGCGCTTCCACCAGCAACTGCTCAACCACTATCTGCGTGCGCACGCCGGGCAAACCGATGTGGTCGAACAGATCAGCGTGGCGATCGTCGGCGCCGGCGCCACGGGCGTCGAACTGGCGGCAGAACTGCATAACGCCGCCCATGAGCTGGCGGCTTACGGTCTGGACCGGATCAAACCGGAAAACATGCACATCACCCTGATCGAAGCCGGGCCACGGGTGCTGCCGGCCCTGCCGGAGCGTATCAGCGGGCCGGTACACAAGACTCTGGAGAAACTCGGGGTCAACGTGATGACCAATGCGTCGGTGAGCGAAGTTACCGCCGACAGCCTGATTACCGCCGACGGCAACGAGATCAAAGCCAGCCTGAAAGTCTGGGCGGCCGGCATTCGTGCACCGGGTTTCCTCAAGGACATCGACGGCCTGGAAACCAACCGCATCAATCAACTGCAAGTTTTGCCGACGCTGCAAACCACCCGGGACGAAAACATTTTCGCCTTCGGTGACTGCGCCGCGTGCCCGCAACCGGGTTCGGATCGCAACGTGCCGCCACGTGCGCAAGCTGCACACCAACAGGCATCCTTGCTGGCCAAATCGCTGAAGCTGCGCATCGAAGGCAAGACTCTGCCGGAGTACAAGTACACCGACTACGGCTCGCTGATTTCGCTGTCGCGTTTTTCGGCTGTGGGTAACTTGATGGGCAACCTGACCGGCAGCGTGATGCTTGAAGGCTGGCTGGCGCGGATGTTTTACGTGTCGCTGTATCGCATGCACCAAATGGCACTGTACGGGCCATTCCGCACGGCGATGTTGATGCTCGGTAGCAAGATTGGTCGCGGGACTGAGCCGCGTCTGAAGCTGCATTGATGTAAGAACTGTGGGAGCGAGCAAGCTCGCGCCCACAGTGTTTCATGTTGATTGGGAGATATGTGTCTGACTGTATCTCCGCCCCACCTTCCCCACCTTCGCTTACAAACTCCCCCGCTCCACGACACAGTCGCGATACACCGCCACCGCCTAATGGCCTCACCCGAGCACCTCTGCTCCGGATGTCGTCCTTAACGTGTGGTTGCACTGTGCAACCGTAGGAGAATGTAATGTCCCGTACTTCGACTCTCGGTAAAAAATCCATTGGCCTGATCGGCGCCGCACTGGCGGGTGGTCTGATGCTGTCCGGCTCGGTGTTTGCCGCCCAGCCACTGGCCCAGGGCTATATGGTTGCCTCGGCAGAAACATCGGTAAAGACACCGGAAGGCAAATGCGGTGAAGGCAAGTGTGGCGATGCGTCGATGGCCAAGACCGACTCCGATGGCGACGGCAAGGTTTCCCGTGCCGAATTCCTCAAAGTCGCGCCGAAATCTGATTTCGACAAGATTGACACCAACCATGACGGTTTCATCGACGAGCAAGAGGCCTACAACAACGTGAAGGCCAACTTCGAAGCCAATGGCAAGAAGATGCCCAAGGGCCTGTTCGAGCATCTGAAAGATCAAGACGGCGTCTGATTCGCTGAAAGCAAAAAGCCGCGCCCTCCCTGAAGGAGGCGCGGCTTTTTTACGTCTGGTGCCAGGCCCTGACCGCCAGACAAAAAAAATCCCCGTATCTTTCGATACGAGGATTTTTAATATGGTCGGGGTAAGGGGATTCGAACTCCTGACATCCTGCTCCCAAAGCAGGCGCGCTACCGGACTGCGCTATACCCCGGTAAAAAAAAGGCGACCTTTCAAAGATCGCCTTCTTCGATCAGCGCTTTTGGCCTCTGATCTTAAGATTCGATCCCAGTGCAAACTGGTTTCAAAAATGGTGGGTCGTGTGGGATTCGAACCTACGACCAATTGGTTAAAAGCCAACTGCTCTACCAACTGAGCTAACGACCCAAAAATGGTCGGGGTAAGGGGATTCGAACTCCTGACATCCTGCTCCCAAAGCAGGCGCGCTACCGGACTGCGCTATACCCCGGTTTGAAATTGGCTCCGTGACCAGGACTCGAACCTGGGACCCAATGATTAACAGTCATTTGCTCTACCGACTGAGCTATCACGGAACTACATATTTCAATTTACAACGGTGAAACTTACAGCTCTTAGACTCTGTTCGCATCGCTGCGTTCGTGTGTCTGAGGCGCGCTATTCTACAACCTAGATCACCTCTGTCAACCCCCTAAATTGCTTTCAAGTTAATGATTTGCAACTTATTTCAGATTCCTGCTCAGTGAGCTGAAACCTTGTGGGTGACTGACTGCGGGGCGCACTTTACAAGCCTTTTCCTTTGAGTTCAACAGCCTGGCGAAAAAAAGGCCTCGCAATGCGAGGCCTTCCCTATTTCATTGACGCTGCGGCTCAGTTGAAAACGATTTCGTCGTTCACAACGGCACCGGTCGCCGTCGCGCCGGGCAGGAAATGCCCCGACAGGATCAACTGCGCCAGCGGGTTTTCGATCCAGCGCTGGATCGCCCGTTTCAAAGGACGAGCGCCATAGACCGGGTCGTAACCGACAGCAATCAACTTGTCCATCGCTTCCGGGCTCAGCTCCAGCTTAAGCTCACGCTCGGCCAGACGACTGCGCAGACGGCCCAACTGGATCTCGGTAATGCCCGCGATCTGATCCCGCGCCAGAGGCTCGAAGATCACCACTTCGTCGACCCGGTTGATGAACTCCGGCCGGAAGTGCGACGTCAGCGCATCCATTACAGCTGCACGCTGGGCTTCACGGTCACCGACCAGTTCCTGGATCTGCGACGAACCGAGGTTCGAGGTCATGACGATCACAGTGTTGCGGAAGTCCACCGTACGGCCGTGGCTGTCGGTCAGACGCCCGTCCTCAAGCACTTGCAGCAGAATGTTGAACACATCCGGATGCGCCTTCTCGACTTCGTCCAGCAGGATCACCGAGTAAGGCTTGCGCCGAACCGCCTCGGTCAGATAACCGCCCTCTTCGTAACCGACGTATCCCGGTGGCGCACCGATCAAACGAGCCACGGAATGTTTCTCCATGAACTCGGACATGTCGATCCGCACCATCGCCTCTTCAGTATCAAAGAGGAATTCGGCCAGCGCCTTGCACAGCTCGGTTTTACCGACACCGGTAGGGCCGAGGAACATGAACGAGCCACTTGGACGATTCGGGTCAGACAGCCCGGCGCGGGAACGCCGCACCGCGTTGGCCACCGCCACTACCGCTTCGTCCTGACCGATCACACGTTGGTGCAGCAGGCTTTCCATCTTCATCAGCTTGTCGCGCTCGCCTTCGAGCATTTTCGACACCGGTATGCCTGTCCACTTCGACACAACTTCGGCGATCTCTTCTTCAGTCACCTTGCTGCGCAGCAACTGGTTTTCGCTCTTGCCGTGCTGGTCGACCATTTGCAGGCTGCGCTCCAGATCCGGGATCACCCCATACTGCAACTCGGCCATGCGGTTCAGATCACCTTTACGGCGTGCGGCTTCCAGTTCCTGACGGGACTGTTCGATCTTCTGCTGAATCTGCGCAGAACCCTGTACCTCGGCTTTTTCCGAGTTCCAGATTTCTTCCAGATCCGAATACTCACGCTCAAGACGAACGATTTCTTCCTGGAGTTTTTCCAGACGCTTCATCGCCGCTTCATCGCTTTCTTTCTTCAGCGCCTGTGATTCGACCTTCAACTGAATCAGGCGACGCTCAAGACGATCAAGCACTTCCGGCTTGGAGTCGATCTCCATGCGGATACGGCTGGCAGCCTCGTCGATCAGGTCGATGGCCTTGTCTGGCAACTGCCGATCAGTGATGTAACGATGGCTGAGCTTGGCCGCCGCGATGATCGCGCCGTCAGTGATCGCAACTTTGTGGTGGACCTCGTAACGCTCCTTGAGGCCACGCAGGATCGCGATGGTGTCTTCTTCACTCGGCTCATCCACCAGCACTTTCTGGAAGCGCCGCTCAAGTGCCGCGTCCTTCTCTATATATTGGCGGTACTCGTTGAGTGTGGTCGCGCCGACACAGTGCAACTCGCCACGCGCCAGCGCTGGCTTGAGCATATTGCCGGCATCCATCGAGCCTTCGCCCTTGCCCGCGCCGACCATCGTGTGCAGTTCGTCGATGAACAGAATGATCTGCCCTTCCTGCTTCGACAGCTCATTGAGCAGCGATTTCAGGCGTTCTTCGAACTCACCGCGGTACTTGGCACCCGCAATCAGCGCACCCATATCCAGCGACAGCAGACGCTTACCCTTGAGGCCGTCCGGCACTTCGCCGTTGATGATGCGCTGGGCCAGACCCTCGGCAATCGCGGTTTTACCCACGCCAGGCTCACCGATCAGCACCGGGTTGTTCTTGGTGCGGCGTTGCAGAACCTGAATGGTGCGACGAATTTCGTCGTCACGCCCGATCACCGGATCGAGCTTGCCGTCTTCGGCACGCTTGGTCAGGTCGACGGTGTACTTGTCCAACGCCTGACGCGACTCTTCGTGGTTGGCATCATTGACGGCGTCGCCACCGCGCAGGTTGTTGATCGCGTTTTCCAGGGCCTTTTTGCTCACGCCTTGGCCGAGCAGCAACTTGCCGAGCTTGCTGTTTTCGTCCATCGCGGCGAGCAGCACCAGTTCGCTGGAGATGAACTGGTCGCCCTTCTGCTGGGCCAGACGGTCAGCCTGATTGAGCAGGCGCGCCAGATCCTGCGACATGTTGACGTCGCCGGTGGGGTTCTGGATTTTCGGTAATTGATCGAGCTCTTTGGTCAGCTCTTTTCGCAAGCTGTTGACGTCAAAACCCACTTGCATCAGCAGGGGTTTGATCGAACCACCCTGCTGTTCAAGCATGGCCTGCATCAAGTGCGCCGGCTCAATGGCCGGATGATCGTGGCCGACAGCCAACGATTGGGCGTCGGATAATGCCAACTGTAATTTACTGGTTAAACGGTCTATACGCATGGGTCACCTTCCTTTTGAGCAGGCCGGACCTAAAACCATCCTGAATAAAGAAACCTGCCAGATACCACAGTAGATGCGGTCGATTCTGCGAGATTCAAGCGGCGGAGAGTTGATGCAGGTCAGGCAAGTCTAGCGGGTCAGCCAGATCAGGGAGGCGAACCGACCAGTGCGAGATGCACGGCGGTAAGAAAAGAAGCGCGGATCGGTCACGGTGCAGAAACCGCCACCGTAAACCGCTGTGACACCACGCGCTGCCAGTCGCAGGCGCGCCAGCAAATAGATGTCAGCCATGAACTTGCCAGCATTGTGGCTCGGCACGAAGGCGCTTGCCGCTTCGGGCAATTGATTGATGAAGACTTCCCGAACTTCCGGGCCGACTTCAAAGGCTTGTGGGCCGATGGCTGGGCCGAGCCAGACCAGAACCTCTTGCGCCGGGACATCGAGCGTGTCGAGTGTGGCTTCGAGGACGCCCGCCGCCAGACCACGCCAACCGGCATGGGCCGCTGCAACGCGGGTACCGGCACGGTCGCAGAACAACGCCGGCAAGCAATCTGCCGTCATTGCAGCGCAGGCAATTCCAGGAGTGGCAGTCCAACTGGCGTCGGCAGTCGCAACAACGGCAGGATCCGCATGCGCCACGGCAATGCCGTGGACTTGCTGCAACCAGGCAGGCTTTATAGAGAAGTGATCAGTCAAACGCCGACGGTTCTC
This sequence comes from Pseudomonas sp. LBUM1652, assembly GCF_059716105.1. Lineage (NCBI taxonomy): Bacteria > Pseudomonadati > Pseudomonadota > Gammaproteobacteria > Pseudomonadales > Pseudomonadaceae > Pseudomonas > Pseudomonas sp. LBUM1652. The sequence goes on from NZ_CP166804.1 coordinate 5,398,489, forward strand.
GGCAACAGCCTCGGGACGATCATCAACATGATCGCCCAGGTTGAGGCTGTCGAACGGCGCCTCGCTGACACCACCCTCACGGGTGGTGACACAGGCCCTGACGCTGGCCGGCGCAGGCCAGTCCGGCGTCAGCCAGTTCATCCGATGAAGGCCTCGCGATCCTGCTTTAGCAGGGTCAGCAGCCAGACGAAGTCTTCCGGCAACGGAGATTCCCAGCTCATGCGCTCACCGCTCGTCGGATGATCCAACTCAAGGAAACGCGCATGCAGAGCCTGTCGCGGGAAGTTCTTGAGGGTTTCGACCATGTTCAGGTTCGCAGCAGGCGGAATGCGGAAACGACCGCCGTACGCCGGATCGCCGACCAACGGGAAGTTGATGTGCGCCATGTGAACACGGATCTGGTGGGTACGACCGGTTTCCAGTTTCACCCGTACATGGGTGTGGGAACGGAAACGCTCCAGCACGCGGTAGTGGCTGACGGCAGGCTTGCCGCCTTCCATCACTGCCATGCGCTGACGCTGCTGGCCGTGACGGCCGATCGGGGCGTTGATCTTGCCACCGGCGGTCACCACGCCGATCACGATGCACTCGTAGATCCGGCTCACGCTGCGACTCTGCAATTGAGTCACAAGCTTTGTCTGCGCCTGAATGGTCTTGGCTACCACCATCAAACCGGTGGTGTCCTTGTCCAGACGATGCACGATACCGGCGCGCGGGACATTGATAATGTCCGGCACGTGGTGCAGCAAGGCGTTGAGCAAGGTGCCATCGGCGTGACCGGCAGCCGGATGCACCACCAGGCCCGCAGGCTTGTTGATCACCAGAATGTCGTCATCTTCATAGACGATGTCGAGCTCGATGTCCTGGGCGATCCACTCGCCCTGGGCTTCCTGCTCGGCAGTCAGCTCAAGGATGGCACCGCCATGCACGATGTCGCGCGGGCGGATGACCGTCCCGTCCACAGTCAGGCGACCTTCTTTGATCCAGGCGGAAAGGCGCGAGCGTGAGTGCTCAGCGAAGAGTTGGGCGGCGACTTGATCGAGGCGTTGGCCGCCCAATTCGGACGGCACCTCTGCGCGAAGTTCAATTTTATCGGACATGCTCTGACTGGGCGTCGGCACAGCTTTTGGTTTCGGCTGCGCGCTTGTGGTTAAATACGGCGTCTTTTGCCCCGAGGCTTTTCAACGGGGCGCTCATCATAACAGGACGGCCCCGCCCAAGACAGCGGCCGTCATAGGGACGCAAGCCGCCATGCAAGTGAAACACCTGCTGCTGATCGCCATCCTCGCATTGACCGCTGCTTGCTCATCGAAGGAAGTCGTAGACGAAAACCTCAGCGAAGCCGAGCTGTATCAGCAGGCTCAGACTGACCTGGACAACAATAGCTACACCAGCGCCACAGCCAAGCTGAAGGCTCTGGAGTCGCGTTATCCGTTCGGTCGCTACGCCGATCAGGCACAGCTGGAGCTGATCTACGCCAACTATAAAAACGCCGAACCGGAAGCTGCAAAGTCCGCCGCCGAGCGTTTCATTCGTTTGCATCCGCAGCACCCGAACGTGGATTACGCGTATTACTTGAAAGGTCTGACTTCCTTCGACCAGGACGTCGGCCTGCTGGCGCGCTTCCTGCCGCTGGACATGACCAAGCGTGACCCGGGCGCTGCCCGCGACTCCTACAACGAGTTCGCCCAGCTGACCAGCCGCTATCCGAACAGCCGCTACGCGCCGGACGCCAAGCAGCGCATGATTTACCTGCGCAACCTGCTGGCGGCCTACGAAATCCACGTGGCCGACTATTACCTGACCCGTCAGGCGTACGTTGCCGCTGCCAACCGTGGTCGTTATGTCGTGGAAAACTTCCAGGAAACCCCATCGGTCGGTGACGGCCTGGCGGTGATGACCGAAGCCTATCAGCGTCTGCACCTGGACGAACTGGCGGCCAGCAGCCTGGAAACCCTGAAGCTCAACTACCCGAACCACCCTAGCCTGCAAGATGGCCAGTTCGTGCCAAGGGTTGCCGAAGCCGACAACCGTTCGTTCCTGAGCAAGGCAACTTTGGGTCTGATCGAATCGCGTCCACCGCTGCCGCCGGGAGAGACCCGCGCCAACCAGGACGTGCAGAAGCAGTTCCAGGACGCGAAAGACGCGATCCCGAACGAGCTGAAGCCTAAAGACGAGAACGGTGACGTGATCGAAGAGCCGGAGCCAGAGTCGAGCGACACCGACCGTTCCTGGTTCAGCTACATGACTTTCGGCGTGTTCGACTGATCACACCGGATGCACAGAAAAGGGAGATCTTCGGATCTCCCTTTTTCATGACCGCGCTTTAATAGGCTGTGCGCTTGTCATGTCCTTGGCTAAACTGCCGGATCATCAGTCGAAAAGCCGCTCATCATGCTTCGTTTATTGTTCTGGATTGCCCTGATTTTCGCTGCGATATGGTTGTGGCGTAAATTCAAGGCCCCCGCCTCATCCGCACAATCTCCCCGCGAGCAAGACGCCGCGCCGATGGTGCGCTGTGCCCATTGCGGCGTGCACCTGCCCCGCGACCGCGCGCTGAACCTTCAACAACAGTGGTATTGCAGCCAGGCTCATCTTGAGCAAGGCCCTGGTTCCAGTGATCGCTGAGGCCGCCAACGCCGACAGCAAACAGGCTCAGCGTCTGCTGCGCCTTTATCATCTCTACCGTTTAAGTGTCGGCATCACCCTGGTGCTGCTGATCTCCAGCAACATGGACAACCGCCTGCTGACGTCGGCCAACGACGATCTGCTGCGCGGCGGCAGTTGGCTGTATCTGGTGCTGAACATTCTTCTGGTAGTGTTTCTTGAAAACACCCGGCGGCCCGCGCAACTGTTCAGCCTGGCCCTTGTCGATGTGCTGCTGTTGTGCGGTTTGTTCTTCGCGGCGGGCGGTGTCGCCAGTGCCCTCGGCAATTTGCTGGTGGTCTCGGTGGCGATCAGCAACACCCTGCTGCGCCGACGCATAGGCCTGCTGATTGCCGCTATCGCTGCGCTCGGTATTGTCGGTTTTAGTTTTCTGCTCAACTTCAGCCATCCGCTGAGCGCCAATGAATACCTGCAAGCGGGCACCCTCGGTGCTTTGTGTTTTGCTGCCTCGTTGCTGGTCCAGGGTCTGATCCGGCGCCTTGAAGTCAGTGAAACTCTGGCTGAGCGACGGGCCAGCGAGGTGGTCGGCCTTGAAGCCCTTAACGCGCTGATTCTGCAACGCATGCGCACCGGGATCCTGGTGCTCGACGAACAGCGCCGCGTCCAACTGGCCAATCAGAGCGCCCAGACCTTGCTCGCGCAGTCGCACCTTCAAGGCCATTTGATCGATGATTATTCGCCCGCGCTAGTCGATCGCCTGCAACTGTGGATGAACAACCCGACCCTGCGCCCGCAAAGCCTGAAAATCCCCGGCAACGGCCTGGAACTGCAGCCAAGCTTCATCGCCCTCGAACAGAGCCCCAATCAACAGACACTGGTGTTTCTCGAAGACCTCGCACAAATCGCCCAACAGGCCCAACAACTGAAACTCGCCGCGCTCGGGCGCCTGACCGCCGGTATCTCCCACGAAATTCGCAATCCACTGGGGGCCATCAGTCACGCCGCACAGCTATTGGGGGAATCCGAGGAACTCGATGGCGCGGATCGGCGTCTGACGCAGATCATTCAAGATCACTCCCAACGCATGAACCGAGTCATCGAAAACGTCCTGCAACTGTCCCGCCGCCAACAGAGCGCCCCGCAACGGCTGGATCTAAAGCCGTGGCTGGAAAACTTTGTCGCCGAAAGCCGCGAACAGGCCACCGAGCGCCAGCAGATCCATCTGCGGATCAACTCGGGCGACTTCACCACCCTGATGGACCCCAACCAGCTCACGCAAATTCTCGACAATCTGCTTCGCAACGGCTGGCGCCACAGCGCCCTGCTGCATGAGCATGCTGAAGTCTGGCTGTATCTGTTCATGGATCTCGACAGCCAACTGGCAGTGCTCGAAGTGCAGGACAACGGCCCCGGCGTGGCGCTCGATGAACAGGCTCATCTGTTCGAACCGTTCTTTACTACCAGCAGCCAGGGCACCGGCCTTGGGCTTTATCTGTCCCGTGAGCTGTGCGAAAGCAACCAGGCGCGCCTAGACTTCAAATCACGCCAAGGCGGCGGCTGCTTTCGCATCACCTTTGCTCACGGACGGAAACAAAGTTGAACACGAGCCCACGGCAAAAAGTCCTCATCGTCGACGACGAACCGGATATTCGCGAACTCCTGGAAATCACCCTGGGACGGATGAAACTCGACACCTTCAGCGCACGCAATCTTGGCGAAGCCCAAGCGTTGCTGCAGCGCGAGGCCTTTGACCTGTGCCTGACCGACATGCGCCTGCCCGACGGCACGGGGCTGGAACTGGTGCAGCACATCCAGCATCGTTATCCCCAGTTGCCGGTGGCGATGATTACCGCGTATGGCAGCCTCGAAACGGCGATCAACGCGCTGAAGGCCGGTGCGTTCGACTTTCTCACCAAGCCGGTGGATCTCACACGATTGCGCGAACTGGTCGCAACAGCGCTGCGCATGCCGGCGGTGGGCGGCGTTTCTGTCTCGATTGATCGACGATTGCTTGGCGATTCATTACCGATGCGAACGCTGCGCAAACAAATCGACAAACTGGCTCGCAGTCAGGCGCCGGTGTATATCAGCGGCGAATCCGGCAGCGGCAAAGAGTTGGTTGCGCGGCTGATTCACGAACAAGGCCCGCGTGCCGGCCAACCGTTTGTGCCGGTCAATTGCGGGGCGATTCCTTCGGAGCTGATGGAAAGCGAGTTTTTCGGCCATCGCAAAGGCAGTTTCACTGGCGCGGTCGAGGACAAGCCGGGGCTGTTTCAGGCCGCACACGGCGGCACGTTATTTCTTGATGAAGTGGCAGACTTGCCACTCTCGATGCAGGTCAAGTTGCTGCGGGCGATTCAGGAAAAAGCCGTGCGCAGCGTTGGCGGCCAGCAGGAAACCGTGGTTGATGTACGAATACTCTGTGCCACGCACAAGGATCTCGATGCAGAAGTTGCCGCCGAGCGTTTTCGCCAGGATCTGTATTACCGGCTCAACGTGATTGAACTGCGCGTGCCGTCCCTGCGCGAGCGCCGCGATGACATTGAAGTGCTGGCGGCTCACATGCTCCAGCGCTTGGCCAAAGACACCGGGCAACCAGCTACGCGCCTGCATCCGCAGGCGTTGGAAGCGCTGAAAAATTATCGCTTTCCGGGCAATGTGCGGGAATTGGAGAACGTTCTCGAACGCGCGCACACCTTGTGTGAGAACCGCGTGATCGAGGCTGAAGACCTGCGCTTGAGCGAAGGCAACTGCGCGGCGGATGGCGGCATTGCGGATTTGACGCAGATCGACAATCTGGAGGATTACCTGGAGAGCGTCGAGCGCAAACTGATCCTGCAGGCGCTGGAGGAGACCCGCTGGAACCGCACGGCGGCGGCGCAACGGTTGAGTCTTTCGTTCAGGTCGATGCGCTACAGGCTGAAAAAACTCGGTCTGGATTGAGGGCCTCATCGCGGGCTTGCCCGCGATGGCGGCCTAACAGACACCAGAAGGTATCTGACTAGATGCGGCCTTCTGGCGCATACGGCGCCGGATCAATAATCGGCGTGCGCCCCAGCATCACATCGGCAAACAACTGACATGACGCCGGCGCCAGCACCAACCCATTTCGGTAATGCCCACAGTTGAGCCACAAGCCATCAAACCCCGGCACTCGGCCAATATAAGGAACCCCCTCAGGCGAGCCCGGACGTAACCCGGCCCAATGCCCGACCACTTCGGCCTCCGCCAGCGCTGGCAACAACTCCACCGCCGAGGCTTTCAGGCTTTCCAGCGCAACATCGGTCGGCGTCTTGTCGTAGCCCTCATGTTCCAGCGTGCTGCCGATCAGGATATGCCCGTCGCGACGCGGAATCGCATAACGGCCCTTGGCCAACACCATGCTCGGCAAGAAGTCAGCCGCGCATTTGTAGAGAATCATCTGGCCTTTGACTGGCTCCACCGGGAGCGTCAGGTTAAGCGTCTTGAGCAAATCACCGCTCCACGCACCTGCCGTCAGCACAACCTGATCGCCCTTGATCACGCCAGTGGCGGTTTGCACACCAACAACCCGCTCACCCTCACGAACAAACCCGCTGACCTCGCACTGCTCGTGAATGATCACGTTCGGCAGCGCCTGCAATGCCGCTTTCAGCGACTTCACCAGACGCGGGTTTCTTACGTTGGCCACATCAGCCATGTAGATAGCCCGCGAGAAGCCACCGCCAAGTACCGGCACCGCGTCATGGGCCGCCGAGATATCCACAGCCCGCAGGGGCCGGTTCTCCCGCTCAGCCCAGGCCAGCGCTTCGGCTTCGTCGTCCAGATCCAACCAGTACAGGCCTGTGGTGTGAACCTCGGGATCTACACCGGTATCAGCAAACAATCGCTCGCCGAGCTGTGGATAAAAATCCTGTGACCAATGCGCCAGCGCTGTGACCGCCGGGCTGTAGCGCCACGGATACAGCGGAGAAACGATGCCGCCGCCCGCCCAGGACGATTCCTGGCCGACGTTCGAGCGATCCAGCAGCACTACGCTGCCCACTTCGGAGGCGAGATTGTAGGCGGTCAGCAGGCCAATCACCCCGCCACCGACAATCACCACTTGCTGTTGCCTGGTCATGTTTGATCCAACCGTAAAAAAGACAGTGGGCGCAAAATGGCGCCCGAAAGAAGCGCCTCAGCGGCCCCAGCAATCCTTGGTGGTCAGCCCGGTAGTCGCATTGCTCATGCTTCTGACGCCGGTATTGGTCAAGGTGAAATCCCCGCACTTGTCGGTGGCCATGGCCGTGCCCGACTTGCGTGTGGCAGTCAGCAGGAAAGTTTGGTCAGTGATCGTCGGCGTGATGGTGTAGAAATCGTTGCCCGCACTCAGACCAGTGATGCCGGTGTAGAGATTGTTTCTGGTGTAGAAACGTTCGAGGCTTTGCGCCTGTTCCGACAGCAGCGACACCACTTCGGCGCGACGGCCCTTCTTCACGTATTCGGTATAGCTTGGGATGCCAATGGTGAGCATGATCCCGATGATCGCAATCACGATCATGATTTCGATCAGGGTGAAGCCTCGGTTGGATCTGCGCATGCCTCAAACTCTCACTTACTGTATTTGTCGCCACATGATACGACGGCTGCCGCCGCCGCCCTTTTCTACAACGATCGTGATGTTGCCACTGGAGTCGGTCACTCCCTTGCGCTTCCCGTCACTGGAGATGAAGTTCACCGTCGGATTGCCGCCAGTGAATATCACACCGCTGGAGATCGTGTCATTGCTGTCAACCAGGCCGTCGGAATTGGTGTCGATCACGGCGTAGTTGAGCATCTTACCGCTGAACGCATCGAGTTCGACCAGTTTGCCCGTACCGAGACTCGCACAGGGGTCTGTGGTGTCGACACTCGCGGTGGTGAAGACGATACGGCCAAGCACGATATTCGCTTGATTGATGACTCGCTCGCCGGTCAGCACGTTGTTATACACAAGCGGCAGATACCAGCCCTTCTCCCCCGGATAGTTCGTGTCATTCTGCGTTGTGGTCAGGAATTGCCCGGAGCTGCCGGAGAATGAACCGGTTATCGCCTGTGGCTGCAAACTGCTGACGGTGAGCTGTCCCGAGCCACCGCCGGCATCCCACACCGAATAGAACGCCTGCAAATCCTTGTTGGCCTTGTCGGCTGTTTCGTTGAATTTACCGGTGCCGACGAAGATCTGTTTGCCGCCCAGCGAATTGTCCGCCAGCAGTGGCTGCGCGGTGATCGGCTGAGTCGCGCCGCCCGCCGTGGTGAACAGCGGTTTGCCGGAAAACGCCACGCCCCAGCTGTCCGTCGACGTGGCACTCAGATCAAACTTCCACAACCGCCCTTTCAAGTCACCGCCGTAAGCCGCTTGCACCACATTTTGCGAATTGACCTTGAGCTTCACCGACGACAGACCGTTGGTGGTTTCTGAACTGTCGATCACGATTTTCTTGATCAGCGAGCCATCGCGCACATCCAGCACGTACAACGCTGCCACGCCGGAGTTGCTGCCGTAGCCGTTGGAAATGAACGCCGCCCAGCGACCATCGGCCAAGCGTGCCACTTCCGGCCGCGCGTAGGCATAACCCAGATCATTGAAAACGTTGGAGGTGTTTGCTGTCGTTGGCGCACTGACTTCCCAAAGTGCGCGTAAAACATTACCGGCCGACGCGTCGAACAGTTGCAGCGCGTAGAACGTCTTGCCACCGGCACCGGTGCCACCGATGGCAAGAGTCTTCCAGGCGCTGTTGAGTTGGGCGTCAAACACCCCGACCTGGCCGTCGACCAGAAACTTATGGCTGACACCATTGATGTAGGTCGGATCGGCAATCAGCCGCAGAGACGGCAAAACACTGGACGGCATGTAAGCGTAACGTCGAGTGCCGTTGGCCGAGTTGATGACGTTGACGAAACCGTCGTTGGCATTCACCACCAGGCTGGTGTTCATATTCGACGCTTTGGTGTTCAAGTAGGAGGTATAGGTGGTGTCGCCAGACAGATCGGAGGCGGTTTTATCCGTAGGTGACGCGAGTACCAGCGGCGAGTTGATGATGTCGCCCAACAACACGTTGCGCACCTTGAGTCCGGCCTTGTTGGTGCCTTTGCTCCACTCGACCAGATCGATACCCGTGATACCGGTGGGCAATCCCTGACTGAGCGTCGTCTGCTGCGTGGCGGAAAAATTACCATAAGCAAGCGTCACGGCAGCGTTGCTGGCGGTGTTCCACGATTGATAAGTCGGCACAGTTGCGCCCGGCACAATAGTCGTGTCCGTGGTCCACTGTGCCGTCGACGTATTCACCGCTCCAGCCGATGTAAAGCCAAAAGACTTGATGGTGCCGCGCCAATCCTTGGGGTCGTAAGTGGTCTGGTAAAAACTGCTGCTACTGGTCAGCGTGGTTCCGCTGGTGACGCCGGCGCCGCCTGAACCCGACTTGGAAGTGATGTCACTCAGTGCCGACGACAATGCCGCGTTCAGGCCGGTGCTGTCGGTTGCCTGATAGTACTTGCCCTGCCCGTAACTCGCCGCGTCAGAGAGCATGTCGTTGTCAGCAGCGAAACCCACGGTGTAGGTGTTCATGTTCTGTTTGGGAAAATCCACCGCGTTCCAGCTCTTGCCCGCCGCATCATTGCCGGTCGAACGCATGTCGATATCGAAAGCGAACTTGGCGATATCGTCCTGATACAGCGTGTTGCCCTCGCTGTCGCCATTGAGGTTATTGCCGTCATTGTTGACGCCGTCCCAGTTCGGCAAGCGGCTGCCGCCCAGCGGGTCGTTGCTCGGGAAGGTACGGTCAAAGGTGGGCAAACCGTCGGTAATCACCACACCATAATTCTTCTGACAACGGTATTGGATCGGGCTGGTGTAAGTATTCGGCGTGTTGTTGTAATACGGCGCCATACCGCGCATGTAGCGGGTGATTTCGTAATAGGTTTCCGCCAATGGCGTGTTGGCCACGGCACTCAGATTGTTAATGGCTGAAATAAGCGCGTTGTAGTTGGTATCAGCCTGGCCCTGGGTCACGCTGCCGGAAACCGGTGACATGTCGGTGATGGTGCGGGCGATGTAACCGCCATTGCCCGAGTTGTTGTTGGTGGCCGGGTTGAATGTCGACAGACCGATGCGCAACGTCCTGTTGCTTGTGACCAGTGCCGTGGAGACGTTGCGCGCAACGTTGATGCGGTAATCGTTGGGAATCGCCCCATTGGTGAAGTCACGGGTGCCGTTGTTGATCGCAAGACTGACCACGTAGGCAATGTAATCCCCTGAGTAACGCGTGTTGCCGTTGCCCACCGGGTCCGGCAGTTTCAGACACAGCGGCGCCAGGCTGTTGTTGTAGAACGCATACGCCCCACCGGAGCATCCGGAGGTTGGAAGGCTCGATAAAAACACGGTATCGCCGGTAATCGCAGGCGCATTCAGGGCCGAGCACAACCCGAGGAATGCATTGCACTCCCGGGCCGGCGTGCGGTCAGCGGTCGGATCGAATCCCGCGGCATAAATGATGCTGTTCATACTCCCCGAGTCATCGATCAGCAGCATGACGTTCGGCGCCACTGCCGCAGCGCTCAGCAGCGGCGAATCGGACGGCGTAAATGCATAGGCAGGCGCCGTCAGATAGAAACTCAGCAACATACCGATCAGCAGCGATGCGTAGCGTTCAATACTTCGCATAGACACTCTCCACCACGCTACGCGAAGTGCCGACGATCCCGACAGCGGTCACTCGATACAGCGTCGCCGAGGTGTTGCTCGGCACATTCACGGCGGTCAGCGTTGTGCCGATGTTCTGCACGCCATAGAACCCGCTCCCGGCGGCGATCCAGGTTACGCCGGACGCCGAATTGAGCCCTGCCGCACTGACCACCGATGACTCCGCAGGCGGCGCACATTGCGTCGTGCCGCTGCATACGGCCAACGAGTAGCTGTCCAGTTGCACCGCACTCTCGCCCACACGCAACGCCGCTTCGGCGGTCTGGAACGACTGGTTGCGCAGGCTCACGCTGCCGGCCATTTTCTCCTGCAGGTTGGCACCCTGCATCGACGACAGGCCAATCACTGTGAGCAACAACAGAAACACCAGACTGACCAGCAACACCATGCCGCGCTGGGTCTGACGTTGATGGAGAGAAATCCTCATCGCCCAGACCCTCACTGCAAGCGGTTGCGCAAAGCGGCAACCACGTTGAAGGTTTGATTGGCGACCCGACTGTTCGGATCGTTGAGAGTCAGGCTCAGGCGCACACTGCGAATACGCGCCGGATCGCTGGGGTTGGTGCTGTAAGTCGAGGCGGCTACATCAGTCGCGGAACTGGCCAGACCGAACGTCACGTTAAAGGCACTGACGTTGTTAACCAGCACCTGCTGGGTCGGTGTGCCGCTGCCGGTGCCCATCAGGATCTGGTTGTTGCTGAAGCTGTAGACAAGACGCCGGATCGGGAAAGCGATTTGTCCGCTCGCCGCGCTGCGTAACCCGGTATAGGCCGTCGCGCTGTTGCGGCAATCGGAGACCACAGTCCAGGTGGGAGTGCCACCAGCGCTGCCGACGTCAGCGGTCACCAGCGTCAACTTGAGATTGGCGTTGTCCCAACTGATCGGCGTGATCTGCGCGGCGCTGAAGTCACCGGCGGAGCTTGAATCCGTGATCGTGCCCAGACAACCGAACATTCCGACCATGCGCAGTTCCTGAATCATTTTGCTCAGCACAAAGCGTGCGTCTTCCTGCATGGCGGCAGCACTGTTCTGGCTGACGTAGGTATTTTTCGCAGCGAGGAAAGTTTGCACCACTCCCAGCACCACGATCAGCCCGAGCGCCAGGGCGATGAGCATTTCGATAAGGCCGAAACCGCGGTTATGGCGCTTCATGGCGTGGCCACCGGATCTACCGTGGCGCGACTGGTCAGGACAAAGCTGCGCGCAGTGCCGGCGGCATTCGCTGCACGTGAGTCATTCCAGTTGATTGTGATCGTGTACACCCGCTGATTGCGGGCGATCGTGCCGGTGGCGGTCGGCCCGCCGAAGTTGACGATGTTGGTAGTGAAGTCGTAGAGGTCCTGATCCCGGGCAACACTGAGGTTTCCTGACGTCGGTGACGTGACGGTGTAGTCGGCGCCGGAGTTGGCGCGGATGCGGTCCATCATGTCGTAGGCGATGAAACTGGCCTGACTGGTCATGCGTGAACTGTCGGTGTACTTCAGTGCATTCATTTGCACCGCCGCCGCACCCAACAGCCCGACCGTCAGAATCAGCAACGCGACCAACACTTCGATCAGCGTCATGCCCTGCTGAACGCCCTTGCTCCCTGGCCTCATCCGCAACTTCCACCCAATTGAATTCGTCCGTTCAAACACACGTTAAGCGTCCTGCTTTGCGTTCCCAGCGTGTAGCTGATGACCACCGCCGTCGAGGGTGCGGCCAGACCGCCAAGGTTGTTGAAATCCAGCGCGGTCACTCCAGAGGTTAGCGTCAGAGTTGCGCCGCTGCTCATTGCCGGAACAACCCGCAACACATTGGCCGAATTGCCAGTACTGTCGTAGACCGACAGTTCGCCGGTCCAGACGCTGCCGCCAGCCGTCGGTCGCAGCCGCGTCGTCACGCCTCGATCAATCGCTTCAAGACGGGCGAAATTGATGGCCCGTTGCAGGTCGCCCATTTCGGTATCGGCCTTGCTGCCTTGTATCGAACGGGTGAACGCAGGCACCGCCAGGGTGATCAGGATCACGAATATCGCGACCGCGACCAGCAACTCGATCAGCGTGAAACCTTTTGTACGATGATCCATCGATGCCCTCCGTTGCCGTCGGCTATACCTGCTTGTACACGCTAGAACATTCAACCGGACTCTGTCGGTTGATTTGCCCTGCCCGGCGCAGGAGCGCGCCGCTCATCACACTCCATGGAGGGAGTTTTCATGTCGCAACAGGGTTTCAGCCTGATTGAACTGCTTATGGGACTGGCGATTGGCGCAATTGTTCTGCTGCTGGTCAGCCCGGCGTTTGCCACACTTACGGAATCGAATCATCGCGATCAGGCCGCGCAGGCTTTGCTCGACGGTATTCGCAACGCCCGCACAATGGCGATCACGCGCAATCAAAGCGTGGTGATTCACGGCATCAACGGTGACTGGAGTCAGGGCTGGCGGATCATTCTGGATATCAGCGGCAAGGGGCCGGAAGACAGCAGCAATCCACTTATGATGGAAAATGCGCGTGACGCGAGGGTGCCGATTGTCGGCAATTGGTTGGTCAGTCGTTACGTGCGGTTCAGCAGTCTTGGACAACCACTGATGCCCGGGCGGGCGTTTCAGGCAGGAACATTACATATTTGCTCGACTCGCGAGCCGGTCAGCCAGCGTCAAGTGGTGCTGGCGGCGACCGGTCGAGTGCGCCTGGGCAGGGAGAAGACTGAACAGGCGCTGTGTCAAAAAGTCAAAAGCGTCAGATCGAACGCACGCGCAACTCTTTAGGCATCGAGAACGTGATGTTCTCTTCGCGGCCGGCGAGTTCATCGGCACCGGTAGCGCCCCAGGCCTGCAATTGCTGAATCACGCCACGCACCAGCACTTCCGGCGCGGAAGCCCCGGCGGTGATGCCAATACGCTCGACGCCATCGAACCAGCTCTTTTGCATGTCTTCGGCGCCGTCGATCAGGTAGGCCGGCGTGGCCATGCGCTCAGCCAGCTCACGCAAGCGGTTGGAGTTGGAGCTGTTCGGGCTGCCGACCACCAGCACCACGTCGCATTCGTCGGCCAGTTGCTTGACCGCATCCTGACGGTTTTGCGTGGCGTAGCAGATGTCGTCCTTGCGCGGGCCGCCGATGGCCGGAAAACGTGTGCGCAGGGCGTCGATAACACGACTGGTGTCGTCCATCGACAGGGTGGTCTGGGTGACGAACGCCAATCTTTCTGGATCGTTCACCTGCAATTCAGCCACATCTTTCTCGTCCTCGACGAGGTAGATGGCGCCGCCATTGCTGGCGTCGTACTGACCCATGGTGCCTTCGACTTCCGGGTGACCGGCGTGACCAATGAGGATGCATTCACGACCGTCGCGGCTGTATTTCGCGACTTCGATATGCACTTTGGTCACCAGCGGGCAGGTGGCGTCAAAGACTTTCAGGCCACGGCCAGCGGCTTCGGTACGCACAGCCTGGGATACGCCGTGGGCACTGAAGATCACGATGACGTCGTCCGGCACCTGATCCAGTTCTTCGACGAAGATGGCGCCACGGCTGCGCAGGTCTTCGACCACGAACTTGTTGTGCACCACTTCATGGCGCACGTAGATCGGCGGCCCGAAGACTTCAAGGGCGCGGTTGACGATTTCGATCGCCCGGTCCACACCGGCACAGAAGCCACGGGGGTTGGCGAGTTTGATTTGCATGCTGTGCCTCGTGTCTTGCGCGCGAAAAAACAAAGAATTTCAAAACTGTAGGAGCGAGCCTGCTCGCGATGGCGCAGTGTCAATCAACATCAACCTTGAATGTCAGGCACTCATCGCGAGCAGGCTCACTCCTACATTTTTTACAGCGCTTTGACGTTGATGATCTCGACGTCAAAGGTCAGCGTCTTGCCAGACAGCGGGTGGTTGAAGTCGATGGTCACTTGCGCGTCGTCGAATTCTTTCACCACACCCGGCAGCTCAGTATTGGCTGCATCGTTGAAGATCACCAGCAAACCCGGCGACAGTTCCATATCAGCAAACTGTGAACGCGGGATAACCTGCACGTTCTGCGGGTTCGGCTGGCCGAAAGCGTTTTCCGGTTCAACGGTCAGGGTACGCTTGTCGCCAGCCTTGAAGCCGAACAGCGCGGCTTCGAAACCCGGCAGCAGGTTGCCGTCGCCGACCTTGAACGTCGCTGGGGCCTTGTCGAAGGTGCTGTCGACCGTGTCGCCGTTCTCCAGGCGCAATGCAAAGTGCAAGGTGACTTCCGTGTTCTGGCCGATGCGTTGCTCAGCCAATACCTGTTCAGTCATGAACGGTTTCTCCGGTTTTCTTACTTTTGAACATATCCAGTGCGAGCATCACCGCACCAACGGTGATGGCGCTGTCGGCGAAGTTGAACGCCGGGAAGTACCAGCGGTTTTGCCAGTGCACCAGAATGAAGTCGATCACATGGCCCAGGGCAATGCGATCATACAAATTGCCCAGCGCACCGCCCAGCACCAGCGCCAGAGCGACGGCCAGCCAGGTTTCGTTGCGACCCAGACGCTTGAGCCAGACCACCAGCACCGCACTGACAACAATGGCGATCAAAGCGAACAGCCAGCGCTGCCAGCCAGAGCTGTCAGCCAGGAAGCTGAACGCAGCGCCGGTGTTGTAAGCCAGGGTCCAGCTGAAGTAATCGGGAATGATCACGATCTGCTGGAACATTTCGAGCTTGTCTTCGAAGTAGAACTTGCTGGCCTGGTCGATGACCAGAACCAGCAAACTCAACCAGAGCCAGCTCAACCGTCCGAAACGGCCAACGGCATTAGGCATAGTCACGAACCTCGCCAGCGCCGCTGATGTTGTCGACGCAACGACCGCAGATTTCCGGATGCTCCGGGTTCACGCCGACGTCTTCGCGGCAGTGCCAGCAACGGGCGCATTTCGCGAAGGCAGACTTGACGATCTTCAGCTTCAGGCCGCTGACTTCGGTGGCCACGGCATCGGCCGGAGCCTGCACGAAAGGCGCAACGCTTGCGGTCGAAGTGATCAGGACAAAGCGCAGTTCGTTGCTCAGTTTGGCCAGATCGGCGCTCAGCGCCTCTTCGGCGAACAGCGTCACTTCGGCTTGCAGGTTGCCACCGACGGCTTTGGCCGCGCGCTGGATTTCCATTTCTTTGTTGACCGCAACCTTCACTTCCATGATGCGATCCCAGTACTCACGACCCAGCTCGAAGCCTTCTGGCAGCTCGGTCAGACCTTCGTACCAAGTGTTGAGCATCACCGATTCGTTGCGCTCGCCCGGCAGGTATTGCCACAACTCGTCGGCGGTGAACGCCAGGATCGGCGCGATCCAGCGCACCAGCGCTTCGGAGATGTGGAACAGCGCAGTTTGCGCCGAGCGGCGCGCCTTGCTGTCGGCGCCGGTGGTGTACTGGCGATCCTTGATGATGTCGAGGTAGAAACCACCCAGCTCCTGCACGCAGAAGTTGTGGATCTTCGAGTAGACGTTCCAGAAACGGTATTCGCCGTAGTGCTCTTGCAGCTCGCGTTGCAGCAGCAGGGTGCGATCCACCGCCCAGCGATCCAGCGCCAGCATTTCTTCAGCCGGCAGCAGGTCGGTGGCCGGATTGAAACCGGTCAGGTTGGAAAGCAGGAAGCGCGCGGTGTTACGGATACGACGATAGGCGTCCGCACTGCGTTGCAGGATCTGCTCGGACACGGCCATCTCGCCGGAGTAGTCCGTCGAAGCGACCCACAAACGCATGATATCGGCGCCCAGGGTGTCGTTGACTTTCTGCGGTGCGATCACGTTGCCCAGCGATTTGGACATCTTGCGGCCGGACTCATCGACGGTGAAGCCGTGAGTCAGCAGTTCGCGGTACGGCGCGTGGTTGTCGATGGCGCAACCAGTCAGCAAGGACGAATGGAACCATCCACGGTGTTGGTCGGAACCTTCCAGGTACAAGTCGGCGCGCGGGCCGGTCTCGTGGCCCATCGGGTGCGAACCGCGCAGGACGTGCCAGTGCGTGGTACCCGAGTCGAACCAGACGTCGAGGGTGTCGCTGATCTTGTCGTATTGCGGCGCTTCATCGCCCAGCAATTCGGCGGCGTCGAGCTTGAACCAGGCTTCGATGCCTTCGACTTCAACGCGCTTGGCGACTTCTTCCATCAGTTCGACGGTGCGTGGGTGCAGCTCGCCGCTTTCCTTGTTCAGGAAGAACGGGATCGGAACGCCCCAGTTGCGCTGACGGGAGATGCACCAGTCCGGACGATTGGCGATCATCGAGTGCAGGCGCGCCTGGCCCCAGGCCGGGACGAACTTGGTGTCTTCGATGGCTTTGAGCGAGCGCACACGCAGGGTGTCGCCGCTGGTTGGCTCTTTATCCATGCCGATGAACCACTGCGCGGTGGCACGGTAGATCAGCGGAGTTTTGTGACGCCAGCAGTGCATGTAGCTGTGTTCGATGACGGTGGTGTGCAGCAGCGCACCGACTTCGGTCAGTTTGTCGACGATGGCCGGGTTGGCCTTCCAGATGAACTGACCGCCGAAGAATTCCAGCGACGGCACATAAACGCCGTTGCTCTGCACCGGATTCAGGATGTCGTCGTTGACCATGCCGTACTTCTTGCAGGTCACGAAGTCGTCCACGCCGTAGGCCGGAGCGGAGTGAACCACACCGGTGCCAGCGCCCAGCTCGACGTAGTCGGCCAGATACACCGGCGACAGACGGTCGTAGAACGGGTGACGGAAGTTGATCAGTTCCAGCTCTTTACCGGTAGTGGTCGCGATGACCGAGCCTTCCAGGCTGTAACGAGCGAGGCAGGCTTCGACCAGTTCTTCAGCCAGCACCAGCAGCTTGTCGCCGACGTCGACCAGGGCGTAGTTGAATTCCGGATGAACGTTCAGCGCCTGGTTGGCCGGGATAGTCCACGGTGTGGTGGTCCAGATCACGATCGAGGCAGGCTTGCTCAGGGACGGCAGACCGAACGCGGCAGCCAGTTTGGCTTCGTCAGCGATCGGGAACGCTACGTCGATGGTCGAGGACTTCTTGTTCTCGTACTCGACTTCCGCTTCAGCCAGAGCCGAACCGCAGTCGAAGCACCAGTTCACAGGCTTCAAGCCTTTGAACACGAAACCGCCCTTGACGATTTCGGCGAGGGCGCGGATTTCACCGGCCTCGTTCTTGAAGTCCATGGTTTTGTAAGGGTTGGCGAAGTCGCCCAGCACGCCGAGGCGGATGAACTCGGTCTTCTGCCCTTCGATCTGCTCGGTAGCGTAGGCACGGCACAGTTCGCGGGTCTTGTCCGCGCCCAGGTTCTTGCCGTGGGTCACTTCAACCTTGTGCTCGATCGGCAGGCCGTGGCAGTCCCAACCCGGAATGTACGGCGCATCGAAACCCGAAAGGGTCTTCGAGCGGATGATCATGTCCTTGAGAATCTTGTTCAGAGCGTGACCGATGTGGATCGTGCCGTTGGCATACGGAGGGCCGTCGTGCAGAACGAACTTCGGACGATCCTTGCCAATCTCGCGCAACTTTCCGTACAGGCCAATACTGTCCCAGCGCTGCAGGATCTGCGGTTCGCGCTGTGGCAGGCCGGCCTTCATTGGGAAGGCGGTGTCCGGAAGGTTTAGCGTGGCTTTATAGTCGGTCATTTAAGGCTCTTCATTAGCGATGGGCGCTAGGTGCGGCTAGTGCACGGGCGGTGGCGACATCCGCATTGATCGCCGTTTTCAGCGCCTCCAGGGAGGCGAAACGCTGCTCTTCACGCAGCTTTTGGTGGAAAACCACCGTCAAACGCCGGTCATACAGATCGCCGGCAAAATCTAAAAGATGGACTTCAAGGTGGGCCTTGCCATCACCCTGCACCGTGGGCCGCACGCCAATATTGGCGACGCCGGGCCAGGTCTTGCCGTCGATATCGACATCCACCAGATACACCCCGGTAAACGGCACGCGACGACGCTTGAGTTGAATATTGGCAGTGGGCGTCCCCAGTTGCCGGGCCAGTTTCTGGCCATGTAGCACGCGACCGGCAATGCGGTACGGGCGGCCGAGCAACCGTTCGGCCAAGGCAAAATCGGCGGCGGCCAACGCGTTGCGCACCTGGGTGCTGCTGACGCGAATGCCGTCCAGCTCGACGGTTTGTGCAGCTTCCACGCTAAACCCGTGAACCTGCCCGGCCTGCAGCAGGAAATCGAAATCACCGAGGCGATCGCAACCGAAGCGGAAGTCGTCACCGACCTCCAGATGCTGCACGCCGAGGCCGTCTACCAGAATGGTGTCGACGAACTCACTGGCGCTGAGCTTGCTCAGACGCTGGTTGAAGGCCAGGCACAAGACCCGGTCAACACCTTCGGCCGCCAGCAGTTGCAGTTTGTCGCGCAACCGGGCCAAACGTGCCGGCGCGGTCTCGGGTGCAAAGAATTCCCGTGGCTGCGGCTCGAAAATCACCACGCAGCTGGGTACGCCCAACTCGAGCGCACGCTCACGCAGCCGGGCCAGGATAGCCTGGTGACCACGGTGAACACCGTCAAAGTTGCCAATAGTGGCGACGCAGCCCCGATGCTGGGGGCGCAAGTTGTGGAGGCCTCGAACCAGCTGCATAACGCGCTTCTTGCTCATAAAGTGGCCGATTATAACCACACCCGGCGGCAGACGACAGGCAACACCGTAACGCAAAGTGATCGAGCCGACAAAACTGCCGGCCCGTGCCCGTTTATAAGGGGTAAAACCTCAGCTCAAGGCCTTGCGATTGAAGTCGCGCAGACGGAAACCGAGCAGCAGCAACATACCGAAATACGAAACCACGCCCGCCGCGACCAAAGCGCCCAGACGCAGGAAGCGTTCCAGCATGTGCCCCTGATCCCAGGCCGGCATGAAATGCATGCCGACCAACAACACCACCGACATCACCGCCACGGCCACAACCAGCTTGAAGCCGAACTTCGCCCAACCAGGCTGCGGCTGGTACATCTGCTGTTTGCGCAGTTGATAGAACAGCAAACCGGCGTTCAGACAGGCACCTGCACTGATGGCCAACGCCAGCCCGGCGTGGGCCAACGGGCCGATCAACACCAGGTTGAACAGTTGAGTAACCACCAGCGTGAAGATTGCGATTTTCACCGGAGTGCGGATGTTCTGTTGCGCGTAAAAGCCCGGCGCCAGCACTTTGATCACGATAATCCCGAGAAGGCCGACAGAATAGGCAATCAATGCGCGCTGAGTCATCTCGGCATCAAAGCCACTGAACTGGCCGTACTGGAACAGCGAAACGGTCAATGGCTCGGCGAGAATTCCCAGCGCCAGCGAGCACGGCAGCACCAGCACGAAGCACAGGCGCAGGCCCCAGTCGAGAATGCGCGAATACTCGTGGCGATCCTTGCTGGCGTAGGTTTTGGCCAGAGTCGGCAACAGAATCGTGCCCAGCGCGACGCCCAGTACGCCGGATGGCAACTCCATCAAGCGGTCGGCGTAGTACATCCACGACACCGAACCTGCGACCAGAAACGAGGCAAAGATGGTGTTGATGATCAGCGAAATCTGGCTCACCGAGACACCAAGGATCGCCGGCAGCATCTGCTTCATCACACGCCAGACACCGGTGTCGCGCAGATTCAGGCGCGGCAGCACCAGCATGCCGATCTTTTTCAGGTGTGGCAGTTGATAGAGCAATTGCGCCAGACCACCGACCAGCACCGCCCAGCCAAGGGCCATGACCGGTGGATCGAAGTACGGCGTGAGGAACAGCGAAAACACGATCATGCTGACGTTGAGCAATGTCGGCACAAAGGCCGGCACCGAGAAACGGTTCCAGGTATTGAGAATTGCCCCGGCCAGCGACGACAGGGAGATCAGCAATATATAAGGGAAGGTCACCCGCAACAGATCAGAGGTGAGCTGGAATTTTTCCGGCGTATCTGTGAAACCAGGGGCTGTGGCCCAGATTACCCAAGGCGCAGCGATCATGCCCAGGGCCGTTACCACGGCCAGTACCAGGGTCAACAAACCCGATACGTAGGCAATAAAGGTTCGAGTCGCCTCCTCGCCCTGCTGGCTTTTGTATTCGGCCAGAATCGGCACAAATGCCTGAGAGAACGCGCCTTCGGCAAAAATTCGCCGCAGCAGATTGGGCAGTTTGAAGGCGATAAAGAAGGCGTCAGTCGCCATTCCGGCGCCGAATGTGCGAGCGATGAGCGTGTCACGAACAAATCCCAAAATACGGGAAAGCATCGTGATAGAGCTGACGGCGGCCAACGATTTGAGCAGATTCATTGAGGAAATCAGGGCCTTTCGATAAACAGCAGGCGAACAATGCGCCTACTTGTGCGATACTCCGCGCCGCAACAGCACAGAGCCAAAGCTCGCGAGTTTACAGGTCAAGCGCCGGAAATAAATATCCCGCCTCTTTATACCTACCACTTAGCGGAACGATTGAAGTGCCCTTGACAAGACATCTCTTCATCGGCATGATTCGCGGCCTATTTTGTTTGCTATTTCCTAAAAAGTCTTTCGAGGAGCTCGACGGTGGCCAACTCACCTTCCGCCAAAAAACGTGCAAAACAGGCTGAGAAGCGTCGCAGCCACAACGCCAGCCTGCGTTCCATGGTTCGTACCTACATCAAGAATGTAGTTAAGGCCATCGACGCAAAAGACGCTGAAAAAGCTCAAGCTGCATACGTTCTGGCTGTGCCAGTTATCGACCGCATGGCCGATAAAGGCATCATCCACAAGAACAAGGCTGCTCGTCATAAGAGCCGTCTGAATGGCCACGTCAAGGCACTGAAAGAAGCTGCCTAAGCGACGTAGTCATTAAAAAACCGACCTCAGGGTCGGTTTTTTATTGCCTGCGATTTGGTGAATGCAGAGCAAAAAAATGTGGGAGCTGGCTCCCACATGGATTTTCTTGCCTTATTGCTGAACCGGCACCCACGGCAGGATCGGAATCGCCGTCACCGCATTCTGCGGACTGCCCTCGATCAAGCGGTCGCTGTAGACCAGGTACACCAACGTATTGCGTTTCTTGTCGAGAAAACGCACCACCTGCATGGTCTTGAACACCAGTGACGTGCGCTCCTTGAACACCTCATCACCATCTTTCAGCTCACCCTTGAAATTGATCGGACCGACCTGACGGCAAGCGATCGAGGCTTCGGCGCGATCCTCGGCCAGACCCAGACCACCCTTCACGCCACCCGTCTTGGCGCGCGACAGATAACAGGTCACACCTTCCACCTTCGGATCATCAAAGGCCTCGACCACGATCCGGTCGTTCGGCCCGACAAACTTGAACACCGTCGACACCTGACCGATTTCCTCGGCCGAGGCCAGCAATGGCAACGCAATCAGCAGACCCAACAATCCTTTTGCTACACGCATCGAGCTTTCCTCAAACCAGAATCAGATTGTCACGGTGAACCAGTTCCGGCTCAGCCATGTAACCCAGCAAACCGACAATCGCATCCGACGACTGTCCGATAATTTTTTGTGCTTCCAGCGCACTGTAGTTGGCCAGACCACGAGCGATCTCACGACCATCCGGCGCCACGCACACCACCATCTCACCACGACGGAAACTGCCCTGCACCAGTTTGACACCCACCGGCAGCAGGCTCTTGTTGCCCTGTGACAACGCCGACACCGCACCATCATCCAGCACTAAGGTGCCACGGGTCTGCAGATGCCCGGCCAGCCACTGCTTGCGTGCAGCCAGCATGCCGCGCTCAGGCGACAGCAAGGTGCCGATACGCTCGCCAGCTTTAAGACGATCAAGCACCCGCTCAAGCCGCCCACCGACGATGATGGTGTGGGCACCTGAGCGCGCCGCCAGCCGCGCCGCGCGCAATTTGGTCTGCATACCGCCGCGCCCCAGCGCACCGCCAGTGCCGCCCGCCACCGCATCCAGACTCGGATCATCGGCACGCGCCTCGTAGATCATCTGCGCATCGGGATTGTTGCGCGGATCAGCGTCGAACATGCCATCGCGATCCGTCAGGATCACCAACAGATCAGCCTCGACCAGGTTGGCCACCAGCGCCGCCAGCGTATCGTTGTCACCGAAACGAATTTCATCAGTGACTACAGTGTCGTTTTCGTTGATCACCGGGATGACTTTCAGCTCGACCAGCGCACGCAAGGTACTGCGGGCGTTCAGGTAGCGCTTGCGATCGGACAGGTCGTCGTGGGTCAGGAGAATCTGCGCCGTGTGTCGGCCATGCTCGGCGAAGCTCGATTCCCACGCTTGCACCAAGCCCATCTGACCGATCGCAGCGGCCGCCTGGAGCTCATGCATCGCACTGGGTCGTGCGATCCAGCCCAAACGACTCATGCCGGCCGCCACCGCCCCGGAGGACACCAGCACCAACTCGACGCCAGCCTCATGCAAGGCCACCATCTGCTCAACCCAGACACTCATTGCCGCACGATCCAACCCTTTGCCATCAGCTGTCAGCAAAGCGCTGCCGATCTTCACGACCCAACGCTGCGCACCTGTCACCTTGCTCCGCATCATCTTCAACCTTAGCTTGAGGACAGCGCGACCCAGCGCTGCCCGTGACGTTATTCGTGGCTGTTCCTGACCAACGATCGATTTCCAGATACTAAAACGCCGCTCGATTGAGCGGCGCTTAAGTTTACTGCAACGAATCAGTCACGCACGTAAATGATTTCCGGACCGTCTTCGTCATCCACATCTTCTTCATCCCAGTCATCGTCACCGATGTCGTGGACCGACTTCACGCCGCTGCGACGCAGGGCACGCTTGTCATCCAGCGCCTGCAATTGCGCACGCGCTTCGTCTTCGATGCGCTGATCCAGATCGGCCAGCTCTTCCTTGTAAGCCGGGTCGGCAGCAAGGCGATCGGCGCGATCTTCCATGTAACGCATGATGTCGTGGCAAAGACGCTCGGTGCCGATCTTGGCGATGGCCGAGATCACGTAAACCGGACCAGTCCACTCCAGGCGATCAACGATTTCCTTGACGCGAGCATCGTGATCTTCCTCAAGGATCTGGTCGCACTTGTTCAGCACCAGCCAGCGATCACGCTCAGCCAGGGACGGGCTGAATTTGATCAGCTCGTTGACGATCACTTCCGCCGCATCCGGAGCGCTGGAGTCATCCAGCGGCGCCATGTCGACGAGATGCAGCAGCAGACGCGTGCGCGCCAAGTGCTTGAGGAAACGAATACCCAGACCAGCACCGTCAGAAGCACCTTCGATCAAGCCCGGAATATCGGCAACGACGAAGCTCTTCCAGCGATCGACACTGACCACACCCAGGTTCGGCACCAGCGTGGTGAACGGGTAGTCGGCAACTTTCGGCTTGGCCGCCGAAACCGAACGGATAAAAGTACTTTTCCCGGCGTTCGGCAAGCCCAGCAGACCGACGTCGGCCAGCACTTTCATTTCCAGCTTCAGGTCGCGCTGCTCACCCGGCTTACCCGGAGTGGTCTGACGCGGCGCACGGTTGGTACTGGATTTGAAACGGGTGTTGCCCAGACCGTGCCAGCCGCCCTGCACAACCATCAACTTCTGACCAGCCTTGGTCAGGTCGCCAATGACTTCCTGGGTGGCGGAGTCGATCACCGTGGTACCGACCGGCACGCGCAGGATCAGATCCTCACCTTTTTTGCCGGTGCAGTCGGTGCTGCCGCCGTTGGAGCCACGCTCGGCATCGAAGTGCCGGGTGTAACGGTAGTCCACCAGGGTGTTGAGGTTTTCGTCGGCCATCATGTAGATGGAACCGCCATCACCGCCATCACCACCGTTCGGCCCACCGTTTTCGATGAATTTTTCCCGACGGAAACTCATGGCACCATTGCCGCCGTCACCAGCCTTTACGCGAATCGATACTTCATCAACAAACTTCATAACCAACGCCTCTCGCCATACGGACGAGCCGAAAAACAATCAAGACATAAGACTCTTGCAAAAATGAGCGCAGCGACCCCAATACACGACCTGCATCGCACGCCGACAGCCCATACAAACAGTTTTGCAAGAGACTCACCCCACAAACGAAAAAGCCCCGTCGCAAGACAGGGCTCTTCCAGCGATTGCGCAATTAAGCTGCGACAACGCTCACGTAACGGCGGTTGAACGCGCCTTTTACTTCAAACTTGATCACGCCTTCGATTTTCGCGAAGAGGGTGTGATCTTTACCCATGCCAACACCGTAACCGGCGTGGAATTGGGTGCCGCGCTGACGCACGATGATGTTGCCCGGAATGATTTTCTGGCCGCCATACATCTTGACGCCAAGGCGTTTGGCTTCTGAGTCGCGACCGTTACGGGTACTACCACCAGCTTTTTTGTGTGCCATGAGTTCAATTCTCCTAGTGAGGAATTAGGCTGAAATTAAGCCTGAATACCGGTGATTTTGATCTCGGTGTACCACTGGCGGTGGCCCATACGCTTCATGTGGTGCTTACGACGACGGAACTTGATGATGCGGACTTTATCGTGACGACCTTGGGAGATCACTTCAGCCACAACAGTAGCGCCAGCAACAACTGGAGCGCCGATATTCACGTCGTCGCCATTGGCAACCAACAGAACGCGATCAAAGGTAACGGATTCGCCGGTAGCGATTTCCAGTTTTTCGATCTTCAGGTATTCACCTGGGGCGACCTTGTATTGCTTGCCGCCAGTAACGATTACTGCATAAGACATGGTATTTCTCCGATAATCCTGCTCACCCAGCTCTTTATAAGAAGAGGTATTGGCTGGCATGGCTGCATGAGGCTGGAAGGCCTGCTTGCAATTGCGTAAGGCAGGTGCTGCCCAGGAAGTTCAGGGTGCGCGATTGTACGCAAGGCGCGGCAGGCTTGCAAGTAGCCGTCCATCGCGCCTTGACAGGTCTGGACGGGGGTCCTAGCATGCCGCGCAACCCTTCTGGAGCGACTCTCGCTGATGCAACCCCAAGCTTTCTACCGCGCGGTGGCGGACGATTTTAGCGCCGTCGACGGCATCATCAAGAAGCAGCTGACTTCCCGAGTGCCGCTGGTATCGAAAATCGGCGACTACATCACGTCGGCCGGCGGCAAACGTCTGCGTCCTTTATTAGTGTTGCTGTGTGGCAAGGCCTTGGGTCGCGAAGGCGACGACATGCGCCTGCTGGCGGCGACCATCGAATTCCTGCACACCGCCACCCTACTGCATGACGACGTCGTCGACATGTCCGGCATGCGTCGTGGCCGTTCAACCGCCAACGCCATGTGGGGCAACGCCCCGAGCGTGCTGGTCGGCGATTTCCTGTACTCGCGCTCGTTCGAAATGATGGTCGAACTGGGCTCGATGCCGGTGATGAAGATTCTGTCCCAGGCCACGCGCATCATCGCCGAAGGCGAAGTATTGCAACTGTCCAAGGTGCGCGACGCCAGCACCACCGAAGAAACCTACATGGAAGTCATCCGCGGCAAGACCGCGATGCTCTTTGAAGCTTCGACCCACAGCGCCGCCGCGTTGGCCGGTGCCACCGCCGAGCAGAGCGAAGCCCTGCGCACCTTCGGTGATCACCTGGGCGTGGCGTTCCAACTGGTCGACGACCTGCTCGACTACAAGGGCGACGCCGAAACCCTGGGCAAGAACGTCGGTGACGATCTGGCCGAAGGCAAACCGACTCTGCCGCTGATCTTCACCATGCGCGAAGGCACGCCTGAGCAGGCTGCACTGGTGCGCCAGGCGATCCAGAAAGGCGGGATCGAAAACCTGGAAAGCATCCGCGTCGCCGTGGAAGCGTCCGGTTCGCTGGAGTACACCGCGCAACTGGCCCGTGATTACGTGGCCCGTGCGATCAAGTGCCTCGATGCGCTGCCGGCCAGCGAATACCGCGATGCACTGGTTGAACTGAGTGAGTTTGCGGTCGCGCGCACGCATTGATTCTGCCGCATCACCAAGAGCCGCAGCCTTCCCCGAAGCCTGCGGCTTTTTGTTGCCTGCCCTCTCACGGCAAAAACCTTATACAATGTGCGACTTTTAGCGAACCACATCCTCAAGGAGCCTTAGTGAGCACGCTGCCACCCTGCCCGAAATGCAATTCCGAATACACCTATGAAGACGGTGCCCAACTGATCTGCCCGGAGTGCGCCCACGAGTGGTCTGCCAATGGCAAAGCCGAAGTGGCCTCTGACGATGCAGTGAAGAAAGATTCGGTCGGTAACGTCCTGCAGGACGGCGACACCATCACCGTGATCAAGGACCTGAAGGTCAAGGGCACGTCGCTGGTGGTCAAGGTCGGCACCAAGGTCAAGAACATCCGCTTGTG
Source organism: Pseudomonas sp. LBUM1652 (assembly GCF_059716105.1). Lineage (NCBI taxonomy): Bacteria > Pseudomonadati > Pseudomonadota > Gammaproteobacteria > Pseudomonadales > Pseudomonadaceae > Pseudomonas > Pseudomonas sp. LBUM1652. The sequence goes on from NZ_CP166804.1 coordinate 5,425,000, forward strand.
CGATGGCGACCACGATATCGACTGCAAGATCGACGGCATCGGCCCGATGAAACTCAAATCCGAGTTCGTCAGAAAAGTCTGAGCCTGCTGTCATCCATCCCGCGCCAGCCGTGGGATGGAGCTCCACCCTCCTCGCTTTCCCCCAGAAAAACCACGCAATAGCTAAACGCCAGCCGTTTTGACCTTACGCAATCTTTACCCGTAAAAACTCGCAACATGCCAATAGTCGCTTGCTATTTGACGAATAAGAATTATTCTCATTGAAACCCTTTCAAGGAGATTAGAACCATGACTTATTTGATCGACGCCTGGCTGGATCGCCCACACCCTTATCTGAGAATCCTGCATCGGGAAACCGGGGAAGTCTGCGCAGTGCTGGAAGAAGAGGCCCTGCATGAGCTGCAGGATCAAGGGGATCTGGACGTCAGCAGCCTGAATTCCAGCGAGCCGCTGGTGCTCAAGGAGCTCGTGCGCAATCTGTTTCTGTTCTGCTATGCCCGGGCCTTGCGCCCGACCAATGAGCTGCATCACAAGATCGAAATATGAGCAGTACCACAAAAAATTGTGGGAGCCAGATTACTGGCGATGGCATCAACGCGGTCCTGAAAGAAAACCCCGTCGCACCATCGCCAGCAGGCTGGCTCCCACATTAGCCCATCACAAGGACAGGCCAGGTCTTACAGAACGTCGAGCAGCTCGACGTCGAACACCAGAACGCTGTGCGGCGGGATGCTGCCAACGCCTTGAGCGCCGTAAGCCAGTTCGCTCGGCACGTACAGACGCCACTTGCTGCCGGCATTCATCAGTTGCAGAGCTTCGGTCCAGCCGGCAATCACGCCGCCAACCGGGAATTCTGCAGGCTGGCCGCGCTCGTAGGAGCTGTCGAACACAGTGCCGTCGATCAGGGTGCCGTGGTAGTGAGTACGCACTTGATCTTCACGGGTAGGCTTGGCGCCTTCGCCCTGAGTCAGCACTTCGAATTGCAGGCCGGACGCCAGAGTGGTGATGCCGTCACGCTTGGCGTTCTCAGCCAGGAATGCCAGGCCTTCGCCCGCAGCGGCTTCAGCTTTGGCAGCGGCTTCGGCTTGCATGATCTCGCGGATCACTTTGAAGCTGGCGGACATTTCTTCCTGACCCACACGGCTTGGCTTGCCGGCGAAGGCGTCGGTCAGACCGGCCAGGATGGCGTCCAGGCTGACACCCGGTGGCGGGTTGTCGCGCAGCTGGTCACCCAGCTGACGGCCGATGCCGTAGCTGACGCGGGTTTCATCGGTGGACAGATTTACTTCGGACATGACACTGCTCCGCTGTGCGGACGACCTCAAGACTTGCCGTGCGAACACAGCGCGTCCCGGCGCGCCCGGAACCAAAAAGGGCGAGCAGACTAGCACAGATGCCCCGTCGGTTGGGGCACGGGGTCTACAGGGCGGAGCGCCAGGCAATCGGCAATTTCAGGCTCTCTTCAATGCTGGCACTTAGTCCACACATTTCATCATGCACCGAGGTGTGGACGAGGTTGAACGGCAGCACCGGAAAGTTATGCAGCAAATCTCGTGCATGCTCCACCGAACGCAGCGTCAGCATGTTGCCCTTGAGATCGCTCAACGGATACGCCGCCCCATGCATCCGCGCTTCCAGCAGATAAATCCCGCCTTCCATGGAGATCAGATTCAGCTCATCTACTTTTTTGGCGATAGCAAACGCATTCAACTCTTGCAGGTTCATGAACACACCTCACGCAGTGGCGAGCCAAGACCTCTACAGGGATATGCCCGCACGCCCCAAAGCACAAGCCACAAACGACACCGCCCGTCTGTTTCGCAACAGACGGGCGGTGTTTTTGTGTTGCGAGGGGGGGATCGCTACGCGATCCAGCGGGAGCAAGCTCCCTCGCCACAATGATCAGTGCTTGGTGAGCTTGTCGAGGTAACCCATGGCAAACGCCGAGATCACAAAGGTCATGTGGATGATCACGTACCACATCAGGTGCTCGGGATCGACGTTCTTGGCGTCCATGAAGATCCGCAGCAGGTGGATCGAGGAGATCGCCACGATCGAGGCCGCCACTTTCATCTTCAGCGACGAAGAGTCCATGGTTCCGAGCCAGCTGAGTTTTTCCTTGCCTTCGTCGATGTTCAGTTCGGAAACGAAGTTCTCGTAGCCGGAAATCATCACCATCACCAGCAGGCCACCCACCAGCGCCATGTCGATCAGCGACAGCAGCACCAGAATCAGCTCCGACTCGGCCATCGAGAACACGTTGGGCAGGATGTGGAAAACTTCCTGGAAGAATTTCAGCGCCAACGCCAGCAGCCCGAGTGACAACCCGATGTAGATCGGCGCCAGCAGCCAACGCGAGGCGTACATTGCATTTTCGATAAAGCGTTCCATTGAATCTCACACAAGGGGGGTTGTAATGGGTGGCGAGTATACCAGCCACCTGTGACAGCCAGAAACCGCCCGGAAATCCGCCACCTGCGTGTGTGTGACAAGGTTTTTCTGCTAGTGTCCAAATCATTGACAGCCCAGCGACAGTGGACAGGACGAGTGGAAATGGATCTGCGATTGCCGATAACGACTGCCGGAATTTGCTTCGCCATGCTACTCGGCGGTTGCTCACCCGGCGACGACAAGCAGGCTGCCAGCCTTGAAGAAAAGACCACAAAGTTCGAACAGTCACTGGATGCCATCACCGATCCGAAGCTCAAGGACGCCATCACCGAACTTGGCGGTTCGCTGCTGCTGCTTGAGCGCGCAAAACAGAAACTCGACAGCAATCCGGCAAAAACCGAATACGGCGAAGACGCCCTCGGCGTGCTAAAGCATTACCCGACCCCGCAGAGCCTTGTCGATACCTTCATCAATGGCCTGTTCGTACTGCACAAGGACGCCAGTTCCGATTACCTCACGGATCTGCAACCGGTCTTCCCCTTCAACCTGAACATTCCCGGCGGCTTCCTGTTTCCCCATAGTGTGGAATGGCAGTCGGTAACGCTGAGCAACAAGCGCGTCATTGCTTATCAACCCGAGTGGTCGGAAACCGATCCCGGCATTCAGTTGAGCCCGTCCAGCTCCAACGTCACCAACCCCGATGACCTGACGGTGACCTACCCATTCATAGACGGCCTGAATGTGGACAAGAAAACCCAGCCGCAACCAGTGAGCCTGCAAGGCCAGGTCGAAGTCATTGCGCCGCGACGTTTGTACAGTTTCGACCTGACGCAAAAAGACGTTGGCCAGATCCGCACCAACGACAACCTCAGCGTCAAACTGCTCAAGCTTGAAAAGAACTACGCGCAAGTAGAGTTCAGCAACAGCCTGCCATTGGCACCGGAAGTCGCAGACGCCCAGCTCAATCCGCTGATCGTTCAAGCCCGCGACATCAGCGGGCAATATTTGATGCGTGCCGGCTCGATCAACGAAAGTCCGGAGCAGGTTGCCTTCTACGAAAAACAACTGGCTCAGTTGCAACAGCAGAAAAGCTGGAGCGACACCCTGGAAAAACAGCTCAGTAACGATCAGCAAGCCTTTGAGCAGCAACACCCCAAGCGCTACAACAAGGTTTACTTCAACGGCCCGATCGAAACCCTGGAAGTCAGCGTGCTCGACTTCTCATCGGCCACCGTGACCCGCAAAAACCTGGATCTGCCGATTCGTGCGTTCAATCAGCACACCACGGAAAAAGCCATTCAAGCGCTGGATCTGCCCGTGGTGGTGTATGACGATCTGGCGGTGAACTGGCTCAAAGGCGCAAGCCTGACAGAAGACCAATTGAAGGCCGGCATCCGTATTCATCAATCGGTGGAAGACCCCAGTGCGGCGCGTATCGAGTTTTCCCATCGACGTACCTTCAACGACGAATTGCTCGGTGACGACTTTAGCCCCGGCGTCAGCCCGGTGACGTTCTTCACCGAAAAGCGCAGCGGCAAACTTGATGAGCCAATCGAACTGCCGCCCGAGGCTTATCAGGTCGACCCGTTGCGGGCGACGATTACCTATGATCTGAATCTGTTCCCGGAAACCCCGGCGATTGCCGTCGGTTCGATGCCGTTGTTTCTCGCCACGGTCGACAAAAAATCCTACGACGCCAAGTCTTTGCCCAAAGGCCTGGAGATCAAAAACAACACCCTGGCGGTGGATCTGAAACTGTTTCCTGCGAACGAATGGCGGTTCTTCGTCAAGGACGACAGCGGCAACTATCTGAAGCAGATCCTCTCGGTCAGCCATGATGCGAGCGCAGAAGGCCCAGCGTTGTTCGGTGTGCACTACTTCTACGGCCGACCAACCCACGTCGAAACCTTCCAGCGAACCGACCTCGCCACCGTGCAATACGGCTTTGAGGTCAAACTCGACAAGTCGCAGGCACCCGCCCCTGCGCCTTAACTGTTGAGGCTACGTCCTCGCCCGCCGTTGATCTGCCGAAGCTGGGCTTGCAGGTGCAGGCTCCAGATTTGCGGATCGTCGGCCAATTCGTAGCCGTGCAGGGTCAGACTTTCGACGATGGTATCGAGGATCGACTCGGCAGCGACCGGGCCGTGAAACGGGCCTTGGGCTTTGATGGCAGAGGGTTGTTCGCCGGCCATGCCGGCAGCGAAGAGCAGCGTCCACATGCCAGTATCGCCGGCCAACGGCTTGATGGCGCACTCGATACGGGTCACGAGACCCAGGCATTGACGGGTGAGGCAGAGGTTGCGCGACATGGCGGCGACCCTCGGTGAAGCCGGTATTCAGCCCTCACGGGAGGACTGGCTCGATCCAGTGATACTGTCGATATCCTTGAGCTGAGAATAGAAGAAAAGTTCGCCGCGCAAGCTTTATGGAACCAGAAGGCGCCGAATGGTCATTGTGTGAATATTGGCGCCAGAGTGATGGCACTTTTCCCGAAGATCGACACAAAACAAATGTAGGAGTGAGCCTGCTCGCGATCATGGTGTGTCAGTTGATGGAAATGTCGACTGATACACCGTGATCGCGAGCAGGCTCGCTCCTACAGTTTTAACCGCTTAATGTGTTACGCCGGTTTGGCTTCCGCCAACGCCTCCTGCGCCAGTTCCTTCTCGGCCTCTTTCAGATCTTCTTCACTGATCATCTCGGCAATCACGCGCAGACGCTCAACCACCCGAGCGTTGACGCTGCCTTCAGGGAATTGACCGTCAGCATCCGGTTCACCGGCCGGCTCGCCGACCAGCAGGCTCAACGCCTCGTCGGCCTGACGCACTGCGTAAACGTGGAACTGCCCGGCGCGCACCGCCGCCAGCACTTTCTCGTCGAGCATCAACGTGGCGACGTTGGCCTGCGGAATGATCGCACCCTGCTCCCCGGTCAGCCCGCGTGCTTCGCAGAGGCGGAAGAAGCCTTCGATTTTCTCGTTGACCCCGCCAACTGCCTGCACCTCGCCGAATTGGTTGATCGAGCCGGTGATCGCAAAGCACTGCTTGAGCGGGGTTTTCGACAGCGCCGAAATCAGCGTGCACGCCTCGCCCAGCGATGCACTGTCGCCATCGACGTAACCGTAGGATTGCTCCAGCGCGATACTCGCGGAAATTGCCAACGGGAATTCCTGAGCGTAACGGCTGCCCAGATACCCGGTGAGGATCATCACGCCTTTGGAGTGGATCGGCTGGCCGAGGTTGACCTCACGCTCGATGTCGACGATACCGCTGCCGCCCGGGTACACCGTGGCGGAAATCCGCGCCGGCACACCGAACGCCGAGTCGCCGACTTCAAGCACGGTCAGCCCGTTGCATTTGCCGACCGCCGCGCCGTCGGTGTCGATCAGGATGATCCCGGCGAGCATGTCGTCGAGAATCCGCGCCGACACACGTCCGGTGCGAGTGGCCTTGGCTTTCAGGGCACGTTCGATATGACCGGCATCGGTCATTTCATCGCCGGCCAAGTGACGAATGAAATCCGCTTCGCTGACCAACTGGAACAGATCGCCAATGCGCGCCGACAAGCGCCCCTGATGCTCGGCCAGACGTGCACTGTAAGTGGCCAGACGCGCGACCGCATCGGCGGTCAACGGCGCCATGCCTTCTTCCGACGTACGGGTTTTCAGCAACTGGGCGAATTGCTCAAGGCTCTCGTCGACCATCGGAATGTCTTCGTCGAAGTCGACCAGGACGCGGAACATCTCCTGGAAGTCCGGATCGAGGTCTTGCAGCGTGTAGTAGAGCGACCGCGCACCGATGATGATGACTTTGACCTGCAGCGGAATGTGCTGCGGGTTGAGGGTCACGGTGGCGAAACGACCCATCTCGCCCAGCGGTGATTCCATTTTCAGCTTGCGCGATTGCAGGGCGCGTTTAAGCGCATCCCACACGAACGGCTCGCTGAGCATTTTTTCCGCTTCAAGGATCAGGAAACCGCCGTTGGCGCGGTGCAAGGCACCCGGACGCAACTGGCGATAGGTCGTGTAGAGCGCGCCCTGATCGGTGGTGTACTCGATACGGCCGAACAGGTTTTCGTAAGTCGGGTGCGGCTCGAACACCACCGGCGCACCGCCGCTGGCCGGATGACCAACCACCAGACTCGGCGCGTATTGCTCTTCCAGCAACTTGCGCGCGACGGCGTCGGTCTTGCTGTCGTCGACCAGTTGCTCGACCACGGTTTTCAGCAGGTACACCTGCATCGCTTGCAGATAACCGCAGACAGCGGCGTTTTCCGCGTACTTCTCAGACAGCGGCGACAGCAGTGGCTGCAAGGCCAGGGTGATGGTTTCTTCGTTGAGCGAACGCAGTTGGTTGTTCGACTCACGCTTCCACTGCGGCAGGCTGGCGAGTTCTTCGTTCAGACGCTCTTCAAGGCCGGAAATATCTTCATGAAAGCGCTCGCGATCGGCCTCCGGCAACTGCGAGAACTCAGCTTCATCCAGCGCCTTGCCGTCGAGCATCGGCGTGAAGGCGATGTTGCTACTGTCGCGGTACAGGGCGACGTCTTTTTCCAGGGCCAGACGCTCGATGATGTCGAGGGCCTTGTCGTAGCGCTGGTTGAAGGCGCGGTCGATGGCGCTTTTCTTTTGCTGGTAGGACGGGTGTTCGAACACCGCCGGGAAGGTCGCCAGCAGGTTGTCGATCAAGCCGTTGATGTCACCGATGAACGCGCCGGCCGTGCCCGATGGCAGCTCCAGCACGCGGGGCTCGCGCGGCTCATCGAAATTGTTGACGTAAACCCAGTCCGCCGGGGTCTGCAGGCGTTTGCCTTCGGCTTTCAGGTAGCGTTTGACGAACGAGAAGCGACCGGTGCCGGGCTCGCCCATGACGAATACGTTGTAACCGGGGCGTGGCATGGCCACGCCGAACTGCAAGGCTTCGACCGCACGTTCCTGGCCGAGCACACCGCGAAAGGGCTCCAGATCATTGGTGGTAGTGAAGCTGAACTGTTCAGCGGAAAACGGACGGGTCAGCGCTTCGGGCGCTATACGCAGGCTGGCAGCAACAGGATCAGGCATCGGGCTTCCTTAACAATCAGGCGGGGCAGATAGCGGCATTCTGGCGCTGCCCGTGCCCCACTGGCAAGGCGCGCCATGTGACAAAGCATAGACAACCGGCTGCCCATGTCCCGCCACCCATGAAATCGGGGTTATCGCCAAATCTTTTGTAAAAACTCACGGAACCCCGGGAACGTGCCTAAACTCCAAACTGCGCGGCTGGAACTAATACTGGCCCACTGGCACCGTCAGGTGTCAGAACCCTGTCCATTGGTATGCACATAAAGAGAACAAAGCTATGAAACGGATTCTTCTCGGTACTCTCTTCACCGCTGTATCCATCAACGCAATGGCGCAAGCTCCAGGCGGCCCGGATTGCGGTTGGGGCAACATGCTGTTCGAAGGTCAGCGTGGCACCCCTGCTCACTTCCTGGCATCCACCACCAACGGCACTTCCGGTAACGCCACGTTTGGTATGACTTCCGGCACCAACGGTTGCTCGACCAACGCGTCGCTGACCTACGGCGGCAAATCCTGGTTTGCCATGAATGGCATGATGAACGAGCTGTCCGAAGACATGGCAAAAGGTAACGGCGAAGCGCTGACTACCTATGCCGTGGTACTGGGCGTGGCGCCGGAAGACCGTGCGCACTTCGCTGCTGTCACTCACGAGCACTTCCAGCAGATCTTCAGCAAGGCTGACGTGACCGCTGAAGACGTGCATACCAACACCCTGTCCGTTCTGAAGTCAGACCCACGTCTGGCCAAGTACGCAACTCAGGCTTAAGCTCGACTCCGCCCGCTTCTTTCGGGAAGCGGGTTTTATTTTTTTGGCCCGTCCCTCTTTGGGTTTTTGTTTTTTTCCTGTTTAAGTTGCCGACTATGCTCAAACGCCTTGCCTGGCTGGCGCTCTGTGTCTGCGCCCCGCTGTCCGCCGCGCCAAACATCGACCCTCAACGTTTGCAGCAACTGGCCAACGACCGCTTCTGGATCTCCCTCGGTCATTACGAAACCGCCAAGCTCGGTGGCTGGCGCAGCTATGTCAGCGACAAGAAGTTCTTTCTGGCGCCCGACGGCAACGAACATCCCGACCATGAACTTGCCGCCACCGTTCAGGCACTGTATGCCCCGGCCAGCCTCGGCGAGCAACACGCACAATGCGTTTACCCGGCGCGCACGCGCTGGCTGAAAACGCAGCTCAACCTGACCGACCTGCCGGCACCTGCGTGCGCCGAGTACAAAAAATGGTTCAAGGATGTCTCGCCGCACAGCGCGGTGATGATCTTCCCGGCGGCTTATCTCAACAGCCCATCGTCGATGTTCGGCCACACGCTGCTGCGCATCGATCAGGCTGACGTGCAGGCAGACAAGACGTCGCTGCTCAGTTACGCGATCAACTTCGGTGCTTACATCGAAGGTTCGGACAACAGCATCCTTTACGCCTGGAAAGGTTTGATGGGTGGCTATCCCGGCCTGTTCGCACTGGTGCCGTATCAGGAAAAACTCTCCGAATACCGCAGTCTGGAAAACCGCGATCTGTGGGAATACCGACTCAATCTGACGCAAGAAGAAACCGCGCGCATGGTTGAACATGTGTGGGAGTTGAAGCAGATCCAGTTCGACTACTTCTTCTTCGATGAAAACTGCTCCTACCGCTTGCTCGAACTGCTGCAAGTGGCGCGGCCGAGCCTGCGCCTGACCGAACAATTCCCGCTGACCGCGATTCCTACCGACACGGTCAAAGCGGTGAAAGAAGCCGGGCTGGTCGAAAGCATCGAATACCGCCCCTCCCGCGAGCGTGAACTGCTCAGTCGCGCCGAACCGTTAAGCGATGAAGAACAGCAGTGGGTGCTGAAAGTCAGCGCTGACCAGCAAGTTTTGCAAGACCTGACCTTCAAGGCCCTGCCCCGCGCCCGCCAAGCCTTGATCATCGACGCGGCGTATCGTCTGGAACGCTACCGCGCCAACGGCCAGGAACGCGACCCACAAAGGGCGCAGCGCAGTTTTGAACTGCTGCGGGCAATCAACAAAAATCCGGCGCCGGAGCTGGAAATCCCGCAACCGGGCTTGCCCGAAGATGGCCACGAATCAAGGACCTGGCAGGCCGGTCTCGGTACTCGAGGTGACCGCGCATTTGGCGAGTACGGCTTGCGCATGGCCTATCACGATCTCAACGACAACGCCGAAAGCTTCCCGCTGGGTGCGCAGATTGAAATCCTGCAGATGAAACTGCGCCAGTACGAAGGCAACCAGTGGCAATTCCAGCAACTGGATCTTGCGACCATTCGCTCGCTTACCCCTCGCAATGAGCTATTGCAGCCGCTGTCGTGGCAAGTCACCGGAGGCCTGGAGCGGGTGCCGGGCAAACACGATGACGAGACGCTGGTCAGCCACGTCAATGGCGGTGGTGGCGGTACGTGGGCGCTGGGCGACGATGTGCTGGGTTTTGCTCTCGGCACGGTGCGGGTGGAACACAACAATGACTTCGCCGAGTTTGTTTCCCCGGCGGGCGGTTTCAATACCGGCGTGCTGTGGAAAAACCCGCTGGGCAATCTCAGCCTGGAAGCCAAGGGCGATTACTTCTTCAATGGCGAAGTGCGCCGCAGCCTGAGTCTGAATCAGCAGTGGGAGTTGTCACGCAACCTCGGCTTGCGCTTGAGTGCGCAGCGTGAGTTCAGTCATCTGGCCACGCCGGAGACTGAAGTGATGCTAGAAGTGAAGTGGTATCACTACTGAAAAGATCGCAGCCTGCGGCAGCTCCAGGGGAAATGCATTCCAACTGTAGGAGCTGCCGCAGGCTGCGATCTTTTGATCTTTCTTTCACACCCCATCAACGAATCCCCTTCTAGACTTCCCCCATAAGCCGAAAACCGGCGCGGGAGAGTGCGATGTGGCGGTGTGCGGGTTTGCTGGGCGTTTTGCTGGTGCTGAGCGGTTGCCAGACCACTCACGAAGATTTGATTGCCAAAGGTTATCCACCGGCCTTCGCCGACGGTTTCGATGACGGTTGTGTCAGCGGCCGCCAGGCGGCCGGTTCGATCAGCGGTGAATTCCGCAAGAACGTGCCGCGCTATCTCAAGGACAAGCAGTACGCCGAAGGCTGGACCGATGGCTTCCGCCAGTGTCAGGCAATGCTGGAAAACAAGGGTCGCGAAGAATATCGCAACGAACATTGGGACGAACGCGAACGCGCCTGGCAGCAACAGAAAGACCAGGACGCCGGGCGGGCTTATCGCTCGCAGTAGGTCGCTTCCAGACATCCAGTGAAACCAAATGCCGGCGACCATGGCCCAAACTCTATGAAGAGGAGGACACCATGAGTCGCGCTTTCGTCAACGAAGACAATGCCGCTGCGCAAGCCGATCAACCGGTCGAACGGCAGGTCAGCACACAGCCCAATTACGTCACCCCGCAAGGGCTGGCGCAGTTGCAGGCGAAAGTCGCCGAGCTGCAAGCCCTGCACGCCGAGCAATCGGCCAAGGGCGAACAGGCTGACAAACAGCGCCTGGCCGATCTTGAACGGGATCTGCGCTACTTCAACCAACGCCTGGGCGGCGCGCAGGTCGCCGTCGCCGCGACCTCCACCGACAAGGTGCAGATCGGCAGTTGGGTCACCTACGCCGACGAACACAGCACCGAACGCCGGGTGCAACTGGTGGGCGAAGATCAGGCCGACGCCGCCAAAGGCCTGATCAATTGGGGATCACCTTTGGGCCGCGCACTGCTCGGTGCCCGGCTCAACGACGAGGTGCTGTGGCAACGCCCCGCCGGCGATCAAGTGATTGAAGTGATCCGCGTCGAACCGAGTTAAACCACACCCTGCGCCAGCATTGCATCGGCGACTTTGACGAAGCCTGCGATGTTCGCGCCTTTGACGTAGTTGATCCGCCCGTTCTCTTCGCCGTAATGCACGCAAGCGTGGTGGATCGACTGCATGATCGCGTGCAACTTGCTGTCCACCTCGCCCGCCGTCCACAGCAGACGCATGGCGTTCTGCGACATTTCCAGACCACTCACCGCCACGCCGCCGGCATTAGAGGCCTTGCCCGGCGCGAACAGAATGCCGGCCTCGATAAAGATATCCACAGCCTCCAGCGTGGTCGGCATGTTCGCGCCTTCGGCCACGCAAACACAGCCATTGCGCAGCAGCGTGCGGGCGGCATCGGCGTCGAGTTCGTTCTGGGTGGCGCAGGGCAGCGCGATGTCGCACGGCAGCGACCATGGGTGCTGACCAACACGGAACTCCAGGCCAAATGCCGCCGCCATTTCGCTGATGCGCCCGCGTTTGACGTTTTTCAGTTCCAGCAGCGCCGACCACTGTTCTTCGCTCAACCCCGCCTCGCAATACAGCGTGCCTTCGGAGTCGGACAGGGAAATCACTTTGCCGCCCAGATCCATCACCTTGCGCGCCGCGTATTGCGCGACGTTGCCGGAACCGGAGATCGCCACGCGCTTGCCTTCGACGGTCTGCTCGCGACGCTTGAGCATTTCTTCGGCGAAGTACACACAGCCAAAACCGGTAGCTTCCGGGCGGATCAAACTGCCGCCGTAAGTCATGCCTTTGCCGGTCAGCACGCTGGTGAACTGGTTGCTCAAGCGCTTGTATTGGCCGAACAGAAAACCGATCTCCCGCGCGCCAACGCCGATGTCACCGGCCGGCACGTCGACGTCCGAGCCGATATGGCGGTACAACTCGCTCATGAACGCCTGGCAGAACCGCATGACTTCGGCGTCACTCTTGCCCTTCGGATCGAAGTCCGAACCGCCCTTGCCGCCACCCATGGGCAGCGACGTGAGCGAGTTTTTGAAGGTCTGTTCGAAGGCGAGGAATTTCAGCACGCCCAGATTCACCGACGGATGAAAACGAAGGCCGCCCTTGTACGGGCCGATGGCGCTGTTCATCTGGACTCGGAAACCGCGATTGACCTGAACCTTGCCTTGGTCATCGACCCACGACACCCGGAACACCACCGCCCGTTCCGGCTCGCAGATGCGCTCCAGGATTCCCGAGGTCAGGTAACGCGGATTGGCTTCGAGAAACGGCCAGAGACTGCGCAGGACTTCTTCGACAGCCTGGTGGAATTCGGGTTGATCCGGGTCGCGTTTTTTCAGGCGTGCGAGGAAGGATTCGACGGATTCGGTCATGGGAAAAGTCTCGGCAAATTTATTGTCGTTGGAGGAGATTGGGCCGGACTGTAACAAACGATTTGCATACAGGAACAGTTCAAAATGTCGCAGATATGAAATTAAATGGTGCACAGGATATAAATCAGAAGTCCTTCAAGGGCTTTTTTGCACCTGAATGGGGAGGCGAAACCCAAGTGATGCACCAACAGTAACACCGCCTTCGCGAGCAGGCTCGCTCCCACATTTGAAATGCATTTCCCTGTGGGAGCGAGCCTGCTCGCGAAGGCCGCGACTCGGTCTCACTGGAGAAAAAAGGCAAAAAAAAACGGAGCCCTAAGGCTCCGCTTTTCATGCAACCAACCCGATATCAGGCCAGTTTCTTGTGACGTACCCGGTGTGGCTGGGCAGCCGCTTCGCCGAGGCGCTTTTTGCGGTCGGCTTCGTACTCGGTGTAGTTGCCTTCGAAGAAGATCGCTTGCGAGTCGTCTTCGTACGCCAGGATGTGGGTCGCGACGCGATCAAGGAACCACCGATCGTGAGAGATCACAATGGCGGCGCCCGGGAAGTCCAGCAGGGCTTCTTCCAGGGAACGCAGGGTTTCAACGTCGAGGTCGTTGGACGGTTCGTCGAGCAGCAGGACGTTGCCGCCCTCCTTCAGCGTCAGCGCCAGATGCAGACGACCGCGCTCACCACCGGACAGGTCCTTGACGAACTTCTGCTGATCGCCGCCCTTGAAGTTGAAGCGACCGACGTAGGTACGCGACGGGATCTCGTAGTTACCGATGCGGATCTGGTCGGAACCGTCGGAGATCTGCTGGAACACAGTCTTGCTGCCGTCGAGGTCTTCGCGGCTCTGATCCACACAGGCCAGTTGCACGGTTTCGCCGACTTCGATGCTGCCCGAGTCCGGCGTTTCCTTGCCCATCAGCATGCGGAACAGGGTCGACTTACCGGCACCGTTACCGCCGATCACGCCGACGATGGCGCCTTTCGGCATCGAGAACGACAGGTTGTCGATCAGCACGCGATCGCCGTAGCCCTTGGTGACGTTCTTGAACTCGATGACCTTGTCGCCCAGGCGCGGACCGGCCGGGATGTAGATCTCGTTGGTTTCCGAACGCTTCTGGAATTCCTGCGATTGCATTTCTTCGAAGCGTTGCAGACGCGCCTTGGATTTCGACTGACGAGCCTTGGCGCCTTTGCGCACCCACTCCAGTTCTTCTTTCATGGCTTTTTCGTGGGCCGACTGCTGCTTGGATTCGGCAGCCAGACGATCGGACTTGGCTTCAAGCCAACCCGAATAGTTGCCCTCGTAAGGAATGCCCGCACCGCGGTCGAGTTCCAGAATCCAGCCAGCAACGTTGTCCAGGAAGTAACGGTCGTGCGTGATCGCAACCACGGTGCCCGGGAAGTCGTGCAGGAAGTGCTCCAGCCACGCAACGGAATCGGCGTCCAAGTGGTTGGTCGGTTCGTCGAGCAGCAGCATGTCCGGAGCGGACAGCAGCAGACGGCACAGGGCCACACGACGCTTTTCACCACCGGAGAGGAATTCGACCTTGGCGTCCCATGCCGGCAGACGCAGCGCATCGGCAGCGACTTCCAGTTGACGATCCAGATTGTGGCCGTCGCTGGCTTGCAGGATCGCTTCGAGCTTGGCCTGCTCAGCAGCCAGTTTGTCGAAATCGGCGTCTTCTTCAGCGTAAGCCGCGTAGACCTCGTCCAGGCGCGCCTGGGCGTTCTTGATCACGCTGACCGCTTCCTCGACCACTTCACGCACGGTCTTGGTCGGATCAAGTTGCGGTTCTTGCGGCAGATAACCGATGTTCAGATCCGGCATCGGACGGGCTTCGCCTTCGAACTCGGTGTCGACGCCGGCCATGATTTTCAGCAACGTGGACTTACCCGAACCGTTAAGGCCGAGTACGCCGATCTTGGCGCCGGGGAAGAACGACAGCGAAATGTTTTTCAGGATTTCCCGCTTCGGCGGAACAACTTTGCCCAGCCGATGCATGGTGAAGACGTATTGAGCCATGGAGAACCTTGGGTCAGTGACAGATGAATGATTGGAGCGCAGGCGATGCCCGGCCAGACCGTGCGCGTCGTTCACTTGATGGTGATCAATGCGTGCGCGCTGAAAAAGTCTGATTCTAGGAGCTGGAACGCTCCCGCGTAACCGGCAAAGCTACCTGATTGACGGAAGGCAGTCCAGCCGCGAGGGGCTGGCACTTCGCCACGACTCAAGGCATGCTAGCCGCCCTTTGGGCGTCCGGCTTATAGTGCACGTCGCGCCAGTCCAGCCAGATCGCAGGATTACAGCTTGTCCAATGTCACTCCGCCAGCTTCTGTGAGCAGCACCCAACCGGCGCCCGGCTCGCCCCTGCGCGGGACATTAAAGGGTGCGCTGGCGACACTCGTGCTTTTGCTGCTGGCGCTGCTGTTCTGGCAACTGCTCGATCAACTGCGCGAAACCCAGAAAAACCAGCGCCAGTACACCATCGATTACACCGCCGACCTCGCCTCGCAGGTCAGCCTGAACATGGCGCTGAATGCGCAAATCGCCCTCAATCTGCTACCGATCGTCGAACAACCGCAATCGGCCGACGAACAGCAGCAGTTGCTGCGCAAGCTCCAGCAATCGCTGCCTGACCTGCGCAGCCTCGCGTTGCTCAGCCCTTCCGGGCGAATCATCAGTGACAGCGCCGCCGACAGCTCCGACGCCAGCTACCTCACCGAACTGGTACGCCGCAGCCGCGCCCAGGCGCACTATTTCAGTAACGCCGACGATGGCTCGGTGGTGCATCTTTTGTTGCATCAGGCCAGCGGCAGTACACGCGCCTATTGGGCTTTGCGCCTGACGCCGACGTTCTTCGACTCGCTGACCAAGCAGAGTGAAACCGGCCTGCGTCCGCTGTGGCTGGTGGAAAACCGTATCAACCATCAGATCATCAGTCGCGACGAAGCCCTGTCATCCGCCAAGCCTGGCGTGCTGAGCCCGGACGATCTGGCCAACACCGTACTCACCGTGCCGCTGAGCAGCAGTGATTGGCAATTGCGTGGCCTGTTCGACCGCCAGCGCGTGCTGGAAGAGTTGCTGCCGGCGTTCATCGGCAAATGCCTGCTGGGTCTGGCGTTCTCGATGCTACCGGTGATCGCGCTACTGAACATGCGCCGGCGTCAGCGCCAATTACATGAAGGCCGCCGCCGCTATCAGGACATTTTCGACGGTACCGGGGTTGCCCTGTGCGTGCTCGATCTGTCCGGGCTCAAGCAGATTTTCGACAAGGCGCAGATCCAGACCAGCGACCAGCTCAAGGCCTGGCTGGACCAGCCGCAACAGCGCCAGCAATTGCTGCAGGAACTGCGTGTCACCGAGGTCAATCAGGTCGCGCTGCAATTGCTCAATGTCAATTCCTGCGAACACGCCTGGCAGTTGTTGATCGACGGTCATCCACATCGTCACTGCGCGATCGGCCATCAAGTACTCGACGCGGTGCTCCAGCAACAAAAGCAGCTGGAACTGGAAATCAAACTCCCGGACATCAACGGTCGCGATCAACACCTGTGGATGGTGCTGCGCCTGCCGACCGAGCGGCACGACTATAAAGCGGTGATCCTGAGTATCAACGACATCACCAGCCGCAAGCTGATCGAGCTGTCGCTGCTGGAGCGCGAGGGCTTCTGGTCGGACGTGGTGCGCACCGTGCCGGATCATCTGTACGTGCAGGATGTGATCAGCCAGCGGATGATTTTCAGCAACCACCATCTCGGCCAGACCCTCGGTTACAACCGCACCGAACTGCATCAGATGGGCGAGTACTTCTGGGAAATTCTCCTGCACCCGGAAGACGCCGACTATTACCATCGCTCACGGCAGATGCAGCGCCACGCCGGTTACAGCCAACTGTTGCAGTGCCAGTTGCGCTTCCGTCATCGCGATGGCGAATGGCGGCGCTTCGACATTCGTGAACAGGCGCTGGCCCGGGACAAGCACGATCAGGTCACGCGGATCATCGGCGTGGCCAAGGACATAACCGAGCAGATCGAAGCCAGCGAATCCCTGCGCGACAGCGAGCAGCGCTACCGGATGCTCGCCGAAAGCATCAGCGACGTGATCTTCTCCACCGACAGCAAGCTCTCGCTGAACTACGTCAGCCCGTCGGTGCAAGCGGTGCTGGGCTACGACGCCGAATGGATTTTCCAGAACGGCTGGCAATCGACCATCGCCAACCCGCAGCAACTGAGCGGCATCTACACCCTGATGGATCGCGTCAGCAAAGCCCTGGATAAACCCGAACAGTTAGCCATTTTGCGCAATCAGGTGCAGACCCAACTGTTCCTGTTCGACTGCCTGCGCGCCGATGGCCGCAAGATCCCGATCGAACTGCGTCTGGTGCTGGTGTGGGACGAACACGGCGCGTTCGAAGGCGTGCTCGGCGTTGGCCGCGACATCAGTCAGCAGCGCCGCGCCGAGAAAGATTTGCGCATGGCCGCCACGGTATTCGAACACTCGACGTCGGCGATCCTGATCACCGACCCGGCCGGTTACATCGTCCAGGCCAACGAGGCGTTCAGTCGGGTCAGCGGTTACGCGGTGGCGGAAGTGCTCGACCAATTGCCCAACATGCTCACCGTCGACGAGCAACAGGATGCGCACCTGCGTTACGTGCTCAAGCAACTGCATCAGCACAGTACGTGGGAAGGCGAAGTCTGGCTCAAGCGCCGCAATGGCGAGCACTACCCGGCGTGGGTCGGCATCACCGCTGTGCTCGACGATGAAGGCGATCTGGCCAGTTACGTGTGCTTCTTCAGCGACATCAGCGAGCGCAAGGCCAGCGAACAGCGCATCCACCGCCTCGCCTATTACGACGCCCTGACCCATCTGCCCAACCGCACGTTGTTCCAGGATCGCCTGCACACTGCGCTGCAAGCAGCGGAGCGACAGAAGTCGTGGGTGGTGCTGATGTTTCTCGACCTCGACCGCTTCAAACCGATCAACGACTCCCTCGGCCACGCTGCCGGCGACCGCATGTTGAAAGACATGGCCACGCGCCTGCTGGCCTGCGTCGACGATGACGACACCGTGGCGCGGATGGGTGGCGATGAGTTCACTCTCCTGCTGCAACACCGCTCAAGTCGGGAGCTGGCGCTGAACCGCGCGATACATGTGGCCGAGCAGATTCTCGGCAGTCTGGTACGCCCGTTCGTGCTCGAAGGTCGCGAGTTCTTCGTCACCGCGAGTATCGGCATCGCTCTGAGTCCGCAGGACGGCAACGAACTCAGCCAGTTGATGAAGAACGCCGACACCGCGATGTACCACGCCAAAGAGCGCGGCAAGAACAACTTCCAGTTCTATCAGGCCGACATGAACGCCAGTGCGCTGGAGCGTCTGGAGCTGGAAAGCGACCTGCGCCATGCCTTGGAGCAGAACGAATTCGTCCTGTATTACCAACCCCAATTCAGCGGCGACGGCAAGCGCCTGACCGGCGCCGAAGCCCTGCTGCGCTGGCGTCATCCGCGTCGTGGGCTGGTGCCGCCGGGGGATTTCATTCCGGTGCTGGAAGAACTCGGACTGGTGGTGGATGTCGGCGACTGGGTGATCAGCGAGGCCTGCCGTCAGCTCAAGACCTGGCACCAGAGCCGCGTGCGCGTGCCTAAGGTGTCGGTGAACATCTCGGCGCGGCAGTTCTCCGACGGCCAACTCGGCACGCGGATCGCCACCATCCTGCGCGAAACCGGCCTGCCGCCGGCATGCCTGGAGCTGGAACTGACCGAAAGTATCCTGATGCGCGAGGTCAGCGAAGCCATGCAGATCCTCGCCGGGCTGAAAAACCTTGGCCTGAGCATCGCGGTCGACGACTTCGGCACCGGTTATTCATCGCTGAACTACCTCAAGCAATTCCCGATCGACGTGTTGAAGATCGACCGCACCTTCGTCGACGGTTTGCCGTCCGGCGAACAGGACGCGCAGATCGCCCGGGCGATCATCGCCATGGCCCACAGCTTGAATCTGGCGGTGATTGCCGAGGGTGTGGAAACCCATGAGCAGCTCGACTTCCTGCGTGAGCATGGCTGCGATGAGGTTCAGGGGTATCTGTTTGGAAGGCCGATGCCGGCGGGTCGGTTTGAGGCGCAGTTCAGCAATGACGCCCTCTTCATGTTCGACTGAAAATCTGCGGTGCGGCCTTCGCGAGCAGGCTCGCTCCCACAGGAATTGATGTCGATCACAAAATCGCAGGCCTGCCTCGATTACTGTGGGAGCGAGCCTGCTCGCGAAGAGGCCTTCAAAAGCACCGCACATCGGTCATGAAAACCACTTGTCTGCGACATGATGTCGTTTCATATGCCATCCAAAACCCATTGGGTTAGAATGCCCCCCTTTTCTGCCCCCGATCCTTGAGGACCGCCATGTTCAGCCGTGATTTGACTATTGCCAAGTACGACGCCGATCTTTTTGCCGCCATGGAGCAAGAAGCTCAGCGCCAGGAAGAACACATCGAGCTGATCGCTTCGGAGAACTACACCAGCCCAGCGGTGATGGAGGCTCAAGGCTCGGTACTGACCAACAAGTACGCCGAAGGCTACCCGGGCAAGCGCTACTACGGTGGTTGCGAGTTCGTCGACGTTGTTGAGCAACTGGCCATCGACCGCGCCAAAGAACTGTTCGGCGCCGATTACGCCAACGTTCAGCCGCACGCCGGTTCGCAAGCCAACGCTGCTGTCTACCTGGCCCTGCTGTCGGCCGGTGACACCATTCTGGGCATGAGCCTGGCCCACGGCGGTCACTTGACCCACGGCGCCAGCGTTTCCTCCTCCGGCAAGCTTTACAACGCTATCCAGTACGGCATCGACGCCAACGGCCTGATCGACTACGACGAAGTCGAGCGTCTGGCGGTTGAGCACAAGCCAAAAATGATCGTGGCCGGTTTCTCTGCCTACTCGCAGATTCTGGATTTCCCACGCTTCCGCGCTATCGCTGACAAGGTTGGCGCCTACCTGTTCGTCGACATGGCTCACGTGGCCGGTCTGGTCGCCGCTGGCGTCTACCCAAACCCGGTGCCATTCGCTGACGTCGTGACCACCACCACGCACAAGACCCTGCGCGGTCCACGTGGCGGCCTGATCCTGGCTCGCGCCAACGCCGACATCGAGAAGAAGCTGAACTCCGCGGTATTCCCGGGTGCCCAGGGTGGCCCGCTGGAGCACGTGATCGCCGCTAAAGCGATCTGCTTCAAGGAAGCGCTGCAGCCTGAGTTCAAGACTTACCAGCAGCAAGTGGTGAAAAACGCCAAGGCCATGGCCGGTGTGTTCATCGAGCGTGGTTTCGACGTGGTGTCCGGCGGTACTGAAAACCACCTGTTCCTGCTGTCGCTGATCAAGCAGGAAATCTCTGGTAAAGACGCAGACGCCGCTCTGGGCAAAGCGTTCATCACCGTGAACAAGAACTCCGTGCCTAACGATCCACGCTCCCCGTTCGTCACTTCCGGCCTGCGCTTCGGTACTCCGGCTGTGACCACTCGTGGCTTCAAAGAGGCTGAGTGCAAAGAGCTGGCCGGCTGGATCTGCGACATCCTGGCTGACCTGAACAACGAAGCGGTGATCGACGCCGTTCGTGAGAAAGTCAAAGCCATCTGCAAGAAACTGCCGGTGTACGGCGCTTAATCGCGACGTTAAATCCGCAGCATGAAAAACCGGCCAAGTGATTGGCCGGTTTTTTTATGTCTGCATTTTTTCAAACGCCTGAACCGCTCAAAAATGGGACTCACCGCACAACTGGTCAGACCGGTCATGCCAATTCGTCATTTTTCACTTGCGATTCGCAAAAATCCGCGCCTAGACTGCACCCGCACTGGACATACCGGTAAGACCAAAATAATTAAGTCCTGAATCTGATGCGCCACGCGCACGGCAGCCAGGACACCGACCAGGATTCCTCCCATGCTCAGATGGTGCTCGCGTTCAATCTTCCTCCAAGTGGTTCTCGGACTGGTGCTTGGCATCGTCTGCGGACTGACCCTTCCTGAATACTCGGCCCAGCTCAAACCGCTCGGTGACGGCTTCATCAAACTGATCAAGATGCTCATCGGTCTGATCGTATTCTGCGTGGTGGTCAGCGGCATCAGTGGCGCGGGCGATCTGAAGAAGGTCGGGCGCATCGGCCTCAAATCCGTTATCTACTTTGAAGTGTTGACCACCATTGCCTTGGTGATCGGTCTGGTGTTCGCCTTCAGCACCGGCATCGGCAGCGGCGCCAATATCCATCTGGAGCAACTGTCCGCCGCCGACATGGGCGACCTCGCCGAACGCAGCCAGCACATGCACACCACCACGCAGTTCCTGATGGACCTGATCCCGACGTCGGTGATCGGCGCGTTTGCCGACAACAACATCCTGCAAGTACTGCTGTTCTCGGTGCTGTTCGGCAGCGCATTGAATCTGGTCGGCGAAGCCGCTTCCGGGATCTCGCGCCTGATCAACGAACTGAGCCATGTGATCTTCCGCATCATGGGCATGATCGTGCGTCTGGCGCCGATCGGTGTGTTCGGCGCCATCGCGTTCACCACCAGCAAATATGGCCTCGACTCGCTGCAACACCTGGGCAGTCTGGTTGGCCTGTTCTACCTGACCTGCGTCGCCTTCGTCAGCGTGATTCTCGGTGTGGTGATGCGCGCCTCCGGCCTGCGCATGTGGCCACTGCTCAAATACCTGCGTGAAGAACTGCTGATCGTCATGGGCACCGCGTCGTCTGACGCCGTGCTGCCACAGATCATGCGCAAACTTGAACACTTGGGGATTGGCAGCTCGACGGTCGGGCTGGTGATTCCCACCGGCTACTCGTTCAACCTCGACGGTTTCTCGATCTATCTGACCCTGGCCATCGTGTTCATCGCCAACGCCACCGGCACGCCGCTGGCCATGACTGATTTGCTGACGATTCTGCTGGTGTCGCTGATCACCTCCAAAGGCGCCCATGGCATTCCCGGTTCAGCACTGGTGATTCTGGCGGCGACATTGACGGCGATCCCGGCCATTCCGGTGGTCGGTCTGGTGTTAGTGCTGGCGGTGGACTGGTTCATGGGCATCGGCCGCGCACTGACTAACCTGATCGGCAACTGCGTCGCCACCGTGGCCATCGCTCGTTGGGAGAAGGACATCGATGTGCAACGGGCGAACAAGGTGCTCAACGGCGAGCAGGGCTATACCTTTCAGCCGAGAAAAACCGTCGCTCAAGCGGCGGCCAAAGAATTCTGATTGATCGCCGTGCCTGCTGACCCGCAGGCACGGCTCATGGAGCAAGACACGTGATTACCACCTCAACCGTCGTCAACTCAGTCGTAGAAAAACTCCGGGCCGCACTGGCCCGAGGTCAGTGGCGCTCCGGCGACATGCTGCCGGGCCAGCGCGAACTGGCCGAACAACTGGGCATCAGCCGCCCGAGCCTGCGCGAAGCGGTGATCGTCCTGGAAACCCTCGGTCTCGTGCGCTCGATGCCGGGCAAAGGCGTAGTCGTACTCGACGCACAGCTCAGCGACAGCCAAAGCCACGACAGTGCAGTGGCCAGCGCCAGTCTCGAAGACGTGCTGCAACTGCGCTACACCCTTGAACCGTTCATCGTCGGCCTCGTTGCACAGTCGATCAGCAGCAAGGAAGTCGGCCAGTTGCGCCTGACTCTGATGGACATGCGCGAAGCCCTCGAGGCGGGTGACAGCGAAGCCGGGGTCAGCGCCTACATCGCGTTTCACGAAGAGCTGTTCACCCTGACGTCGAATCCGATCTTCCAGAGCGTGGTGCAACAGACCAGCAATGCCCTCAAGCAAAGCGCCGAGGTGCTGCGCAATTCCCCTGAGCATCTGGCCGAAAGGTTGGAGGAAAACGAAGCCGTGGTTCGTGCGATCCGCAGCAAAAACAGCGCCCAGGCCAGCGCCGAAATGCGCCGGCACATCCTGCGCGAAGGCCAGCGGATGGGCATCGAGCTGAACATTCCGGACGACAATTTGAACAACTGAATTTCTTCCCACTGGAGACCGGCCATGAACAGTCTTGCCTCACCACAGCGCACTCGCCACATGTCGGCCGCCCTGCCCTTCTCCCGCATTGATGACCTGTATCCACGGCTGTTCGATGCGATTCTGGAACAACGTATCGACCCGGCCAGCCGCTTCACCGAAGAGAGCCTCAAGCAGATGTTCGGCGTCAGCCGCGCGGACGTGCGTCGGGTGCTGACGCAGTTGTCCCATGAACAAGTGATCGTCCTGCGCGCCAATCATCGGCCGCGTGTTGCTGCGCCCGATATGGAGCAGACCCGGCAGACCTTGCATGCACGGCGCCTGACCGAAAACACACTGGTGCGCCTGGCTTGTCAGCGACCACAGGCTGATGGCGTGAAACGCCTGCGCGCCTTGATCGAGCGCGAGCGTCAGGCCGTAGAGCAGGATCGGCGCGGCGCGGCGATTCGATTGTCGGGGGAGTTTCATCTGCAATTGGCGCAGATGGCGGGGAATGCACCGTTGGCGCATTTTCTTGGCAGCCTTGTGCCGATTACGTCACTGGCGATTGCGCGGGGTGATGGAACGACGCGCAGTTGTTGCGCGTGGCAGGAGCATTTGGAGATTGTCGAGGCGGTGGAATGTGGGGATGCAGCTAAAGCGGCGATGTTGATGAATCAACATCTGGATCATTTGGAAGGCACCCTGTTGTATTCCGTCAATGCGCACTGCGCTGCCGGATAGATAGCCATCGCGGGCAAGCCCGCGATGGCGTCATCTCTGACACCGAAGATCCATCAGGCTGCCGAAACCTTGGCAAACCCCGCCCGAATCTTCTCTTCCGGCAAGTCATCAGCAATAAACACAATCACACTTTCGCGCGCCTCACCTTCGGCCCATTCGGTGTCCCAGTCGAAACCATAGAGTTTCAGCACACCCTGAAACACCAATCGCCGATCTTCCCCGGCAATGTTCAGCACGCCTTTGTAACGCAGCAATTGTTTGCCGTGTTCTTCCAGCAACTCATTCATGAACTCGCTGAGCTGGTCGATATCCAGCGGCTGCTCGGTGCGCAGCACGAGGCTGGAGATGCGATCGATCGACGGCGCCTTGCTGACCGGACGCAGATTCAGCCCACCGCCGAGATCGGCGTTGAGGTTGAAGCCACGCACGTCGAGCAATTCAGCCAGATCGATGTTGCCGTGCTCGACCACACGGATCGGCGCACGACGGTTGATCCGCGTCAGGCGCTCACTCAATGCGGTGAACGCTGCTTCATCCACCAGATCAGTTTTGCTGACCAGCAAGCGGTCGGCGAAACCGATCTGTGCCTGGGCGATGGTCTGAGTCAGGTGTACATCGGCATGAGCCGCGTCAACCAAGGTGATGATGCCGTCGAGCAGGTAACGCTCGCGCAGTTCTTCATCGATGAAAAAGGTCTGCGCCACGGGTGCCGGATCGGCCAGACCGGTGCATTCGATCACCAGTCGGTCGAAGGCGATTTCGCCGCTGTCCAGCCGCTCAAGCAACAAGTACAGGGCTTTGGTCAGATCGGTGTGGATGGTGCAGCAGACACAGCCGTTGGCCAGGGTCATGACTTGCACAGGTTCGTCGCCAAGCAACTGAGTGTCGATGCCGGCGTCGCTGAATTCGTTTTCGATCACGGCGATTTTCAGGCCGTGCTCGGCTTTCAACAGGTGCCGCAACAAAGTGGTCTTGCCGGCGCCGAGGAAACCGCTGAGTACAGTGACAGGTATGGGAGAAGACAAAACCCGATCTCCTTAAAAGGAACACAAAAACAAATGTGGGAGCGAGCCTGCTCGCGAAAGCGGTGCGTCAGCCAATGGATTCATCAACTGACACTCCGTATTCGCGAGCAGGCTCGCTCCCACAGGGGATAGCTTCGACCTCAGGCTCTAATCAACAGCACTTCGGCCCACCCTTGCCACCGTAACGGGCTTCCTGACGTTCGCGAAAGAACATCTCATAGCTCATCACCGGTTTGTCCGGGTGCTTGGTTTGCATATGCTCGACGTAGGTGTCGTAGTCGGGCATGCCGACCATCAGGCGCGCGGCCTGACCGAGGTATTTACCGAGGCGACTCAGGTCATTGAACATGGTGCAATCCTCTGGTTACGCATCCGGCAGGGCCTGGAATGGTGATTCTTTATCCGTACGCTCTTTTTTACCCCAGGCGGCGATGCCGACCTTGAGCGCGTAGAACAGGATACTGAACACCACAAACAGGAACAGCACTGTCAGCGTTGCGTTGGTGTAGGCGTTAAAGATCACGTGCTGCATTTGCTCCACGCTTTTGGCCGGCGCGAGCACCTGACCATTGGCGAGTGCATCGCTGTACTTCTTGGCCAGCGACAGGAAGCCGATCGCCGGGTTGGCGTCGAACAGCTTGATGAAGCCTGCTGTGGTGGTGCAAATCAGCAGCCAGGTAGCCGGAAGCAAAGTGACCCAGATGTAGCGCTGGCGCTTCATTTTGATCAGCACAACGGTACCAAGCATCAACGCGATACCGGCCAGCATCTGGTTAGAGATACCGAACAGCGGCCACAGGGTGTTGATGCCGCCCAGTGGATCGATCACGCCCTGGTACAGCAACCAGCCCCACATCGCCACACAACCGGCGGTGGCGATCAGGTTGGCGGTCCACGACTCGGTACGTTTCAGCGCCGGCACGAAAGAGCCGAGCAGATCCTGCAGCATGAAACGCCCGGCACGGGTGCCGGCGTCTACAGCGGTGAGGATGAACAGTGCTTCGAACAGAATTGCGAAGTGGTACCAGAACGCCATGGTGTTTTCACCCGGCAGGACACTGTGCAGGATCTGCGCGATACCGACCGCCAGGGTCGGCGCACCGCCGGCACGGGCCAGGATCGTGGTTTCGCCAATGTCATTCGCCACGGCTTGCAGCGCCTCAGGCGTAATGGCGAAGCCCCAACTGGTGACCACTTGCGCAACAGACACCACATCACTGCCGACGACGGCTGCCGGGCTGTTCATGGCGAAGTACACGCCAGGCTCGATCACCGAAGCAGCAACCATGGCCATGATCGCTACAAACGATTCCATCAGCATGCCGCCGTAACCGATGTAACGGGCGTTGGTTTCGTTATCCAGCAACTTCGGCGTGGTGCCCGACGAGATCAGCGCATGGAAACCGGAGACCGCACCGCAAGCGATGGTGATAAACAGGAACGGGAACAGACCGCCCTTCCACACCGGGCCAGTGCCGTCGACGAACTGGGTCAGCGCGGGCATTTTCAGCTCAGGCATGGTCACCAGAATGCCGATCGCCAAAGCGACGATGGTACCGATCTTGAGGAAAGTGGAGAGGTAGTCACGCGGCGCCAGAATCAACCAGACCGGTAGCGAAGCGGCCACAAAACCGTAACCGACCAGCATCCAGGTAATCTGCACACCCGTGAAGGTGAACGCCTTGGCCCACACCGGATCGGCGGCGATCTGCCCACCGAGCCAGATCGAACCCAGCAGCAGCAACACGCCGACCACCGAGATCTCACCAATGCGACCCGGACGGATGTAGCGCATGTAAATGCCCATGAACATCGCGATCGGGATGGTCGCCATCACCGTGAAAATGCCCCATGGGCTCTCGGCCAGGGCTTTCACGACGATCAGCGCCAGCACCGCGAGGATGATGATCATGATCAGGAAGCAGCCAAACAGCGCGATGGTGCCGGGAATGCGGCCCATTTCTTCACGCACCATGTCGCCCAGGGAGCGGCCGTTACGACGGGTCGACATGAACAGAACCATGAAGTCCTGCACCGCACCCGCCAGCACCACACCAGCGATCAGCCACAGCGTGCCGGGCAAATACCCCATCTGCGCCGCCAGTACCGGACCGACCAGAGGCCCCGCGCCAGCGATGGCCGCGAAGTGGTGACCGAAGAGAATGTGTTTGTTGGTCGGCACATAGTCCAGACCGTCATTGTTGAGCACGGCGGGGGTGGCCCGACGCGGATCGAGTTGCATCACATGGTTAGCGATGAACAGGCTGTAGTAACGGTACGCAACCAGATAAATGGCCACGGCAGCGACCACAATCCACAAGGCGTTGATCGCCTCGCCTCGGCGCAATGCCACTACGCCCAGGGCGCACGCTCCTACGATTGCCAGCACTAGCCAGGGTAAGTGGCGTAGCAGGCTATTATTATTTTTCATTTTATTATTCCAGCCAGGGTGGACAAGAAAGACAGCCACCCCGAGTTTAGCGCTTACGGCGACAAAGGCCATACCCCGACATTGGTCTAGACGCCTTAACGATTGGCTGCGACCGACTGGTCGGGTCTATAGTCAGCAAACCTTCGTGAGGATTGCGCCATGAGCCAGCACCCAGCTGAGCGTCGCCGCTTCAAACGTATCGCGTTCGATGCCAAGACTGAATTGAGTCAGGGCGAGTACATCTGGCCGGTCAAATTGATTGATCTGTCGCTCAAGGGTCTGTTGATCGAAAAACCCGAGCCGTGGTTAGGTGATCGGGAGCGGCATTTTCTGGTCGATATTCATCTCAACGATGAGGTCGGCATCAAGATGGATGTGCAACTGACCCACGACGACCATGGCCAACTCGGCTTCGTCTGCAAGCACATCAGCCTGGAGTCCATCGAACGCCTGCGGCGCTTGATTGAGTTCAACCTAGGTGACCCGCAGGAGCTGGAGCGAGAATTGGGCGCTCTGATCGAAATCTAGAAACCACTACAAATCCCTGTGGGAGCGGGCTTGCCCGCTCCCACAGGGTATGTGGCGTATCTGAGAGATTATTCGAACAGGGCGTCGAGGGCTTGTTCGAGACGCGTCACGGCGATGATCTGCAACCCCGGCGGCGACTCTTTCGGCGCGTTGCCCTTGGGCACGATCGCGCGCTTGAAGCCATGCTTGGCTGCTTCCTTCAAACGTTCCTGGCCACTCGGCACCGGACGCACTTCGCCGGACAAACCGACTTCGCCAAACACCAACAGATCATGGGGCAACGGCCGATTACGCAGGCTCGACATCACGGCCGCCATCAACGCCAGATCGGATGCGGTTTCCAGCACCTTCACCCCGCCGACCACGTTAAGGAACACGTCCTGATCGTGGGTCGGAATGCCGCCGTGTCGATGCAAAACCGCCAGCAACATCGCCAATCGGTTCTGATCCAGGCCCAACGTCACCCGGCGCGGGTTGGCCAGATGACTGTCATCGACCAGCGCCTGCACTTCCACCAGCATCGGCCGAGTGCCCTCCCACGTCGCCATCACCACACTGCCCGGGACTTCTTCCTGAGCACGGGTGAGAAAAATCGCCGATGGGTTGGAGACTTCTTTAAGTCCCTTGTCGGTCATGCCGAACACACCGAGTTCGTTGACCGCACCAAAACGGTTTTTCACCGCCCGCAGCAAACGCAAACGGCCATCGGATTCACCTTCGAAATACAGCACGGTGTCGACCATATGTTCCAGCACGCGCGGGCCGGCAAGCGCGCCTTCCTTGGTGACGTGGCCGACGAGGAAAATCGCAGTGCCGCTTTGCTTGGCGTATCGCACCAGCAGCGCCGCACTTTCGCGCACCTGAGAGACACCGCCGGGCGCCGATTGCAGTTGTTCGGTGAAAATCGTCTGGATCGAGTCGATCACCATCACCTTGGGTTTTTCCTGACGGGCAGTGGCGATGATGGTTTCGATACAGGTTTCGGTCATCACCCGCAGTTGATCCTGCGGCAAGCCGAGGCGTCGGGCGCGCATGGCTACTTGCTGCTGGGATTCTTCGCCGGTGACGTACAGCGCTGGCATGCTCTTGGCGAGGTTGCAAAGGGTCTGCAACAGAATCGTTGACTTGCCGATCCCTGGATCACCACCAATCAGCACTACCGAGCCATCGACCAGCCCGCCACCGAGCACGCGGTCCAGTTCGCCGGAGGCAGTAGAAAACCGTGGAATCTCTTCGATGCTGACTTCGGCCAGCGTCTTGATCTGCGCCTGTTGCCCGGCCCAACCAGTGCGACCGGTGGGCGCCGTCGCGCCGCCGCTCTCGATCATGGTTTCGGTCAAGGTGTTCCAGGCACCGCACTCGCCACATTGGCCGGCCCACTTGGGAAAGGTTGCGCCGCACTCGGTGCAGCCGTACATGCGCTTGGCCTTGGCCATCAGAACCCCCGACAAAAACCGCGATGATAACGCACGCGCTGCCGATCAGCGCGGCGCGGCGGTACGGAATTCCCCGCTGGCCAGACGTGCGGGGCTGTTACCCAGCGGATCTTCGGCATTCAGATCGGCGCCTTTGGCTTTCAGCGCGTCGAGCAATTCCTGACGCTTGAACAAGCCGGCGTACATGGCGGCCGTCTGACCGGCACCGTTACGTTGGTCGGGACTGCAATCGGTGGCCATCAAGCGCCGGGCAATCTGCAACTCGCCCTTGAAAATCGCGCCCATCAGCGCCGTGTTGCCGCGTTGATCCTGAGCACAGGCATCCGCCCCGGCGGCGAGTAGCCTTTCAACCGCGGGTGCCTGGCCGTGATACGCCGCCAGAATCAGCGCGGTGTAGCCCTTGTCATCGCGGGTGTCGAGCGAATATCCGGACTCGATAAAGGTATCGAGCATCGGCACATCACCGCGCCGGGCCGCGTCGAAATAGTAGTCCTGCAGTTGCGCCCTGATGGCTTCAGGGTCCTGCTCGGGCGAAGCCGCCCACGCAGAGAACGACAGGCAACCGCAAAACAATAAAAGACAGATACGCATCAGCAGTCTCCTTTGGCGAAACGGGGCCTGATTCAGACCCCGTTTTGCATCAGCGTTGGATCAGTCGACCAGTTTGGCCGCCAGTGCCTTGACCCGGCTCAGGTCACCCTTGGCCACTTCAGTCACGCCGGTGCCGTACTCCGGATCGGCCTTATAAAGGAAGGACAGGATGATGTGCTTGCTCTCGTCATCCGTGGTGGCCAGCGAGCCGCCGAAGCTGTCGATCAGGTCGCGGCGTTCCTTTTTGCTGAACGAGCGATACAGATCGCCGGCCTGCTTGAAGTTCTGCTCACGCTGGATCTTCGCCTGCTGCGTGCTGCCCGACAGCGCCATCTGGCTGTAACGCGCCGCTGGCGTTTCTTCACGCGGTTGCAAACGGCTCGGCTGATAGTTCACACCGGACTGGCTGGCACCGAAGTTCATCGCGCCATCCTGATTGCCGTTGTTCACCGCGACTTTCGGCGCGTTGATCGGCAATTGCAGGGCATTGGCGCCAAGACGATACATTTGCGTGTCGGCATAAGAGAACACGCGACCTTGCAACAATCGATCTTCGGAAGGTTCGATACCCGGCACAACATTGGCCGGAGCCATTGCAACTTGTTCGGTTTCCTGGAATACGTTTGCCGGATTACGGTTTAGAACCATTTGTCCAACTTTACGTTCTGGAATACCCGGCCAGATCTTGGTTGCATCCAGCGGATCGAAATCAAACTTGGACAAATCTTGTGGTTTCAGAACCTGAATGTACAAGTCCCATTTCGGGAAGTTGCCTTTGTTTATATTAGTCACCAAGTCATTGGTCATATGACTGTAATCCTGACCCTGAACTTTTGTGACTTGTTTAGGGGTGAGATTGTTGATGCCCTGCAAGCTCTTCCAGTGAAACTTTACGTAGTGCACTTCGCCTTTGGCATTGACCAACTTATAGGCATGCACTCCGTTGCCGTCCATTTCGCGATAACTGGCTGGTGTTCCCGAGTTGGAATACAGCTCGGTCAGCGTACGCGTGGCTTCCGGTACATGGGAGAAGAAGTCGAATCGGCGCGAGTCATCATCAAGATTGGTGCGCGGGTCGGGTTTGAACGCATGCACCATGTCCGGAAATTTGATCGCGTCACGGATGAAGAAGGTCGGGAAGTTGTTGCCCACCAGATCCCAGTTGCCGTCGGCGGTATAGAACTTGGTGGCGAAACCACGCGGGTCACGCAGGGTTTCCGGGGAGTGGTTACCGTGAACCACGGCAGAGAACCGCACGAATACCGGCGTGCTCTGGCCGGCGGCAAATACCTTGGCCTTGCTCAAGTCGCTGAGGTCGTTGGTCACGGTGAAAGTGCCGTGGGCGCCGGTGCCACGGGCGTGAACCACACGCTCGGGAATGCGCTCGCGGTCAAAGCGCTGCAGCTTCTGGATCAACTGCACATCCTGCAGCAACACCGGGCCGTTGGCGCCGGCGGTCTGCGAGTTCTGATTGTCGCCCACCGCCGCACCGTTATCCCGGGTCAGGGGCGCGGCATGCACGGAAAAGGTCAACAGGCTGGCGGTGATTACGCCAAGTGTGCGGCGATGGGGAAAAGCCCCCAGTCCAAGAGTGGCATTCATATCAGGTTCCTCTGGTTTTTTTGGGCGCATCCAGGTGCGCCAACCCAAGGCTAGAGGCCTGTGCCGCTGAACATAAATAGAAAGAACGTAACGCCATGATTGAAAAAATTGGCTTCCCGATCAGTGAGTTACGGCGTATTTCGCGCGCGATTAGTGGCACTTTGCAAACTAATCGTGGATTAATGTGTCGATTAAAACGGGCATTGTAAGAAGGTGTTTCGCGCAGGACGCGTTTTGCTGATTTACACTGCGTACACCAAACTCATCTGTAACAAGGAAATAACCTATGGGCGTGATAAGTGAGTTCAAGGCCTTCGCGGTCAAAGGCAATGTGGTCGACATGGCCGTCGGTATCATCATCGGTGCCGCCTTCGGCAAAATCGTTTCATCGTTTGTCGGTGACGTGATCATGCCGCCGATCGGCCTGCTGATCGGTGGAGTGGATTTCAGTGACCTGGCCATTACGCTCAAAGCTGCCCAAGGCGAGGCCCCTGCGGTCATGCTGGCTTACGGCAAATTCATCCAGAGCGTGCTCGACTTCGTGATTGTCGCTTTCGCAATCTTCATGGGCGTCAAAGCCATCAACCGCCTGAAACGCGAAGAAGCCGTGGCCCCTACCCTGCCACCGGTGCCGACCAAGGAAGAAGAATTGCTGGGTGAGATCCGCGATCTGCTCAAGGCCCGGAACAATCAGCCCTGACTTGACTGCACCCTGAAAAACGGCGCCTTAGGGCGCCGTTTGTTTACCAGTAGTTTTCTACGGCCACCTGTCCCGGTCGGCGGGTGAGGCTGAGGCTCATGTGCCTTTTTTTCAGCAACGCACGAGTGTCGTCGATCATCTGCGGATTGCCGCACAACATGACCCGCGAATGTTCAGCCGACAGCTCCACGCCCGCCGCCCGTTCCAGCTCACCGTTTTCGATCAGTGTAGTAATGCGACCGTTCAACGCTCCGGGATGGGCTTCACGGGTGACTGTCGGGATGAAACGCAACTTGTGTGCGTGTTCACTCAAGTATTCACGTTGCGCCAGCCCGGCAATCATCTGCTGATACGCCAGCTCCCGCGCTTCGCGCACGCTGTACACCAGAATGATCCGTTCGAATTTTTCCCAGACCTCGAAGTCCTGAAGGATCGACAGAAAAGGCGCCACCCCGGTACCGGTGGATAACAGCCACAGATCACGGCCGTCAACGAAGCGATCAAGGGTCAGGTAGCCGAATGCTTGGCGATCCACCAGCAAGGTATCGCCGATCTGCAGTCGGCTCAGCTCGCTGGTGAACTCGCCGCCCGGCACTACGATGGAGAAAAATTCAAGAAACTCGTCAAAGGGTGACGACACCATCGAATAGGCGCGCCACACAGTGCTGCCATCGGCCTTGGTCACGCCGAGCCGGGCGAATTGCCCAGCCCGGAAACGAAAACCGGCATCACGACTGGTGCGCAAAGTGAACAGGCTGGAGGTCAAGGGCTGCACGTCGAGCAAGGTCTGAGCGGTAAACTTCTCTGCACTGGCGGTCATGGGGCACTCCGTTGAACTATGACCAGCAGTGTCCCGCAAATCTGCGCGCTTAAACACCGATGATTGGTAATGGCTTTATCAACGCTCGCCACCGACAACTATTAACCGCATTTAAAGCAAGCAAGCTATGCAAACTAAAATTTAGGATGACAAGTTGCATACTAAAACTTCGCTATTGCTAATAACGCTTTATGACCACACACGCATTCTCAAGAGCGAAAAAATTTAAAACTCTTCGTAGGAAACGTCCTACACTTCGACCCGTGCCGGATCTTTTGGATCCACTCGGCGCCCCCGCAACACCAACGGAGAGTTTTTAATGGAAACGTGGAAGGAGTCGCAACTAAAGCAACTGACTTTCGCCAAGGGAATAGATGCCGCTTATCCGATCTTGCTGAAATTTGCCGAGAATCTAGGATTTAACTTCTGCGCAATTTCAGTCACTTCGCCGCACCGGGAAATTCATCTTAATGCCTTGCAAATCAACAACTACCCTGAAGAATGGAATCAACAATATGCACAAAAAAACTTCCGGAAAATTGATCCGGTAATAGCACACTGCAACCACTCAATGTTACCCATCGTATGGAATGAAACGGTATTCGCCGAAACGCCTCAGTTATGGGAATCACTGAAGGAACACAGACTGCAACACGGCTGGTCTCAGGCGTTCCATAACGAGGAAAGCGGCTTGTGCAGCATTATCAGCCTTGCCCGAAAGCACTGCCCGATCAGTCCGCTCGAGTTGTATGAGCATTTTGGCTATATGTTCTACGCCACCAGCTACTTGAGCGAACTGTTCGCCAGGGCCTTGCCCGCACAGCCCGCCAAGTCCCGCCAACCGCATCTTTCACCCCGAGAACTGGAGGTGCTGCAATTGTCCGCCAGTGGCAAAACGGCTTATGAGATCTCGAAAATCCTCAGCTTGAGCGAACGCACCGTGAACTATCACGTGCAGAACGTTATCGGGAAGCTCAACGTCTGCAACAAGATTTCCGCTGTCATCGCGGCCGCCAGAGCAGGAATCATCTAGACCCATTGCTTTGCCCCCGATTAAAACGTGCGGGTATTCCCGCAGAAAAAAACGTACCATTTATGCCCTTCCTGAGTGATGACGCCAGCCGTTTGCGTTGCAGTCCACTCGGTCGGGTTCCGCCGTACGTCACCCAGGCAGCGGGACATCCGTCGATTATCCTGAGTCCCCGCCCCATGCCTTTGCTCGATACGCCCTTCGCCCAACTCGACCTGATCCGCCAGCCCGAACAGCAAAACGAACCGCTGCAGGCGTTCGATGCCGCCGATGAATATTTGCTCAATCATCTGGCCGCGCAGCAACCGACGGCTGACACGCGGGTTCTGGTGCTCAACGACAGCTTCGGCGCGCTGGCCGCCAGTCTGCTCGGCAAGGTGACGGTCAGCAGTAGCGGTGATTCGTTTCTGGGCTTTCAAGGGCTGGAAAAAAACCTGCTGCGCAATGGCCACGCGTTCGACGCGATTTGCGGTATCCCGGCCAGTGAGCCCTTGCTCGGGCCGTTCGATCGGGTATTGATCCGCGTACCGAAAACCCTGGCCTTGCTGGAGGAACAACTGATTCGCCTGCAAGGACAACTGGCGCCCGGCGCTGAAGTGGTCGCAGCAGCGATGGTCAAACATCTGCCGCGCGCAGCGGGCGACCTGCTGGAGCGCTACGTCGGCCCCGTACAGGCATCACTGGCGGTAAAAAAAGCTCGGCTGCTGATCGCCACACCTGAGGCGAAAACGCCAGCCGTGTCGCCCTACCCGTCTCGCTATCGCCTTGACGATCCGGCCATTGAGTTGCTTAACCACGCCAACGTGTTCTGCCGCGAAGGCCTGGACATCGGCACCCGCGCGTTTCTCCCGCATCTGCCGAAGAATCTTGGCAGTGCACGAGTCGCCGACCTGGGTTGCGGTAACGGTGTACTGGCCATTGCCAGCGCACTGCAAAACCCGGACGCACAGTACACGCTGGTCGATGAATCGTTCATGGCCGTGCAGTCGGCTGCCGAAAACTGGCGCGCCGCGTTCGGTGATCGCGACGTGATCGTGCGTGCGGGTGATGGTTTGGCCGGTCAAGAGCCGCAATCGCTGGACGTGGTGTTGTGCAATCCGCCGTTCCATCAGCAGCAGGTCGTGGGTGATTTCCTCGCCTGGCGCATGTTCCAGCAAGCCCGCGAGGCGCTGGTGGTGGGCGGCGCGTTGTACATCGTCGGCAACCGTCATCTGGGTTATCACAGCAAACTGGCGCGGCTGTTCCGTGGTGTCGAGCAAGTCGCCGCCACACCGAAATTCGTGATCCTCAAGGCCCGCAAGTAAACCGCCAGGCAAAAAAAACCCTCCATCAGGAGGGTTACAAATCCGTACCCGAAGGCGCCGGGACGGAGTGATTCAGTGAGTGGTCAGGCCTGCGGCGTTCATGAACATGCGCATCAGGCTGGCGATGATAAACAGCGCGCCGACGCTACCAACCCAGATCATCGCTAACCAGCCGAGCCGCTGCCACAGCGGCTTTTTTTCAGCTTCTTCAATATCGTTCAGGGAATGTTTGCCGGTCATTGCTTCATCCTCCGTTTGAGGGAGATGGCGCTGCGGGCAGCGCCATCGTGATCACGCCTAGTGATAACCGTCTTCATGGGTGACCTTGCCGCGGAACACGTAGTAGCTCCAGAAGGTGTAACCCAGAATGAACGGGATGATGAACAGCGTGCCTACCAGCATGAAGCCCTGACTTTGCGGCGGTGCGGCGGCGTCCCAGATCGAGATCGACGGCGGCACAATGTTCGGCCACAGGCTGATACCCAGACCGCTGTAGCCGAGAAAAATCAACACCAGGGTCAGCAGGAACGGCATGTAGTTGGCATTGCGCGCCACGGCACGGATCAAACCGTACATCGTCACCATCACCAGAATCGGTACCGGCATGAACCAGAACAGATTCGGCATGCTGAACCAGCGTGTCGCGATGTCCGGGTGCGCCAGTGGTGTCCAGATACTGACGATACCGATCACGGCCAGCAGCACGAATGCCAGCGGCCGTGCCAGGTTATGCATCTGTTCCTGAAGCTTGCCTTCGGTCTTCATGATCAGCCAGGTGCAACCGAGCAAGGCATAAGCCACCACGAGCGCAGCGCCGCAGAACATCGTGAACGGTGTCAGCCAGTCCAGTGATCCGCCGGCAAACTGTCGATTGACCACCGGCAAACCATCGATGAATGCGCCGAGCGCCACGCCCTGGAAGAACGTCGCCGCCACCGAACCGCCGATGAATGCCTTGTCCCACAGGTGACGCTTGTCGTCCTTGGCCTTGAAGCGAAACTCAAATGCCACGCCGCGAAAAATCAAACCGATCAGCATGAAAATCAACGGCAAGTACAGCGCCGAGAGCACCACCGAATAGGCCAGCGGAAAGGCGCCGAACAACGCCGCGCCGCCCAGCACCAACCACGTTTCGTTACCGTCCCAGACCGGGGCGACGGTGTTCATCATCACGTCACGGTCGGTCTTGCCCGGAATGAACGGGAAGAGAATCCCGATCCCGAGGTCGAAGCCGTCCATGACCACGTACATCATGATGCCGAAGATGATAATCACGGCCCAGATCAGCGGAAGATCAATACCCATGAGTCAAATCTCCTTGGTCAGGCTGGGAGCATCGTGATCGGCATCGGCCGTATCGTCCGCAGCGGACAGCGGACGGGCCGGCGTGCGTTGCTTGCCCGGACCACCTTCTGGCGTTTCTGCGCCTTCGCTGATCTTCGGCCCTTTGCGCACCAGACGCATCATGTAGCCCAGGCCGGCACCGAACAGGGCGAAATACACCACGACGAACATGATCAGCGTGATGCTCATCTGCACGAAGCTGTGATTGGACGACGCATCCGCCGTGCGCATCAGCCCGTAGACCACCCACGGCTGACGGCCGATTTCCGTGGTGAACCAGCCGGCGAGAATCGCGATCAACCCGGACGGCCCCATCCACAATGCCAGATACAGGAACGGACGTGAGGTGTAGAGGGTGTCGCGTTTACGCAGCCACAAGCTCCACAGACCGGTGAAGATCATCAGGAAACCCAGACCGACCATGATCCGGAACGACCAGAACACGATGGTCGAGTTCGGCCGGTCTTCGGGTGGAAAATCCTTGAGCGCCGGCACTTGCTTGTCCAGCGAGTGGGTCAGGATCAGGCTGCCGAGGTACGGGATCTCCACGGCGAATTTGGTTTTCTCTTCTTTCATGTCCGGCCAGCCGAACAGGATCAGCGGCGTGGGTTCGTCACCCTTGTTTTCCCAGTGGCCTTCGATGGCAGCGATTTTTGCCGGTTGATGCTTGAGGGTGTTGAGGCCATGGAAGTCGCCGATGACGGCCTGGATCGGCGCGACGATCAATGCCATCCACATCGCCATCGACAGCATGGTGCGTATCGCCGGGTTGTCCTTGCCGCGCAACAGGTGCCAGGCCGCCGAGGAGCCGACGAAGAATGCCGTGGCCACAAACGCGGCAGTCGCCATGTGCATCAGGCGGTACGGGAACGAGGGGTTGAAGATGATGGCCAGCCAGTCGGTGGGAATGACTTGGCCGTTAACGATTTCGAAGCCCTGCGGGGTTTGCATCCAACTATTGGAAGCGAGAATCCAGAACGTCGAGATCAATGTGCCGATCGCCACCATCACCGTGGAGAAAAAGTGCAGACCGCGTCCGACCTTGTTCCAGCCAAACAGCATCACCCCGAGGAAACCGGCCTCGAGGAAGAACGCCGTGAGCACCTCATAGGTCAGCAAAGGCCCGGTGACGGCACCGGCGAAGTCCGAGAAGCGGCTCCAGTTGGTGCCGAACTGGTAGGACATAACCAGACCGGAGACCACGCCCATGCCGAAGTTGACGGCAAAGATCTTCGACCAGAAATGGTAGAGGTCACGGTAGGTGTCGTTATGAGTTTTCAGCCACAAGCCTTCGAGCACCGCCAGGTAGCTCGCCAGGCCAATGGTGATGGCCGGGAACAGGATGTGAAATGAGACGGTAAACGCGAACTGAATTCGGGCGAGATCGAGTGCCTCTAAACCGAACATAAGTCTTCCTCTGTCAGGTAATACCGGCTGCGGGGCTTGTGACCCCTACGCCTACTGCCCCCACGGATATGGAGTGCGGCGAATTCTGATTCGTTCTTTTTTAACAACCATCGCAACGCAGGGAGTCTGGCCATCGGGCCGCCGGATCAATTCCGTTAGAGGCCTTGATCTGGATCAAGCAACGTTGAAAGAGTAGTCCCATTTCAGACGAAGAACCGCGTGGTCGTTTGCCGCGTGACAAGTTGCCTCACGGTTACGGCAATGCTCTGAAGTACATGCCATGTGGCGAAACGGCGTGCTCCCTTGTCGCAGGGAGTTGAGGGCGCGGGGATAATCGATGTCTGGCTAACTAAATTTTTTTTCATAGCAACTTCCTGTTACAGACTGGTGATAACCTCGCAGTTCCCCCTCGAACCAGACCTGCCTCCAGATGCCCAGCCAAGAGCCCCTGCTGTTACGTCACCATCGTCCGTTTCTTGCGTTCTGGCTGGCCCGGATTTTCACCGCCAGCGGGTTCCAGATGCTCACTGTGGCGATTGGCTGGAACCTGTATCAGTTGACCGGCAACGTGCTCGACCTGGGCCTGGTGGGTCTTGTCGAGTTCGCACCGCGCGTGCTGTTCATGCTGCACACCGGGCATGTCGCAGACCGCTATGACCGGCGCAAAGTCGCGGCGATCTGTCAGTCGTTGCAGGCCTTGATCGCTCTGGCGCTGGCCATTGGCAGCGCCACCGATCACGTCACCCGGGAAATGATCTTCATCCTCGCCTTCCTGCTGGGTGCGGCGCGCTCGTTCGAAATGCCGACCACACAGGCGCTGCTGCCGAGCATCGTGCCCGCGTCGCTGTTCCCGCGCGCAGTCGCGGCCGCGCAATCGGCGCAACAGTCGGCAACCATCGTCGCCCCGGCACTCGGCGGTTTGCTTTATGCGTTCGGCAGCGTCTGGGTGTATGGCCCGACGGTGCTGCTTTATGTGATTGCCTGCTCGCTGATGCTCAACCTGCCCGCTCGGCAAACCCCGTTGAATAAAGGCAAAGCCACGCTGGATTCGTTGCTGGCGGGGATTCGTTTCATTCGCAGCCGTCCGGACATTCTCGGGGCGATCTCTCTGGATCTGTTCGCGGTGCTGCTTGGTGGCGCCACCGCGTTGCTGCCGGTATTCGCCAAAGACATATTGCTGACCGGGCCGTGGGGCCTCGGCCTGCTGCGCTCGGCGCCAGCGGTCGGCGCGCTGGGGATGTCACTGTTCCTCGCGCGGTTTGCCGTGGAGCGCAATGTCGGCCGGGTGATGTTCACCGCGGTGGGCATATTCGGCGTCGCCACCATCGCTTTCGGCCTGTCGACTTCGTTCTGGTTCTCGCTGGCCGTGCTGGTGGTGCTCGGTGCGGCGGACATGATCAGCATGGTGATCCGCGCCTCCTTCGTCCAACTGGAAACCCCGGACGAAATGCGCGGCCGGGTCAGTGCGGTGAACGGCCTGTTCATCGGCGCCTCGAACCAGTTGGGCGAATTCGAATCCGGCCTCACCGCCCACTGGTTCGGCACCGTGCCGGCAGTGGTAATGGGCGGAGTCGGTACGCTGGTGGTGACGGGGACGTGGATCAAACTGTTTCCGACATTGGCCAAACGGGATCGGATGACGGAGTTGGTGGAAGAGGCGAAGGTTTAGCGCTCGTCAGACCAACAACTCCCCCCCAACTTTCGCCCTTAATGCCTTGCCCCCAAGTTGTTCCACCAGCGCCAGAGCAAATTCCAGCACCGCACCAGAACCCTGGGCGGTGATGCAGTTGCCATCAACCACCACCGGTTGATCAACAAACGTACAGCCCGACAACTGATGACTGGCGCTCGGTAGACACGTCATGCGCCGCTGGCGCAAAACGCCGAAGGCTTGCAGGGCGACTGCCGGGGCTTCGGCGATGGCGGCGAACAGGCGTCCGGCGCTGGCCTGATCCTTGAGCAGTTGTTGCAGCGGCTGATGAGCCGCCAGGTGTTGTGAACCGACGCCGCCGCCGGGCAGGACGATCAGGTCGAAAGTCTGTGCCAGCACATCGATCAGCATGCCGTCGGCGGTCAGGCGGGTGCCGCGGGCACAGGTCAGCATGCGCCGACCTTCGATGCTGGCCGCCATCACTTCGATGCCGGCGCGACGCAATACGTCGATCAGGGTCACGCTTTGCAGATCATCGATGCCCTCGGCGAGGGTAATCAGGGCTCTAAAGGTCATGGGCGCTATCCGCTGAGTGATCTTCAAAGCGTAGTCAGCTTTACCCGGCCTCGTTCGGTCGTCGCCGTTACTTGATGTAAAGCTGCGTCGACATCCTGTTGCCCGGCGCGTTGATGGACATGTTGGTAAAGGTGAAGATACCGTCCTGCTTGCCAGCCAGGTCGAGCACATACAGATAGCCCAAGGTTTTCTTGCCGACCGTGCACTCGGTCAGATTGCCGTTATCAAAAGCGCAGACCGGGGTTCGTGTGCCGTTCACCTCAAAACCGTCCAACGCTACGTGCGCCTCGCGACCGTAGCCGACCTCCAGCACGTAAACCTTGATATTCGGGCCGCTGTGGTCGCAACGCGTCTGTTCCTGACCTTCAGCGATGTCTTCGAAGCCGCAGCTCGGTGACTCGACTTTCAACACCTTTAACTGAGTTAACGGTGGGGCCGACGCAGCCCAGGCGCCAGACGCCCCGCCCATCAGAACGGCCAATAGGCCGAAAGTCTTCAACCAGCGCTTGCTCATGCGTTACCCACCCCCCAAAAAATCAGCGCGCAGTATGGCGCAGTTGGACCCAACGCAAAACTTCGACGACGATCGACACCAACAACCGCCATATTCCTCACGCTGCTGGTATGATGCGCGGCTTTTTCCGGCCCACCACAATTTCTCAGGCGCTTGCGACTGTCTGTGCTTTGCTGTTGAGGTCGATACATTCACGGCGCCATGCGCGCCACGGGGAGCAGACATGCTGGAAAGGCTGTTTCAACTCAAGGCACACAACACCAACGTGCGCACCGAGATTCTTGCGGGCATCACGACGTTCCTGGCCATGGCCTACATTCTGTTCGTCAACCCGAGCATTCTCGGCGAGACTGGCATGGACAAAGGTGCGGTGTTCGTCGCCACCTGTCTGGCAGCCGCCATCGGCTCCACGGTCATGGGCCTGATCGCCAACTACCCGATCGCCCTCGCTCCGGGCATGGGCCTGAACGCCTTCTTCACTTATACCGTCGTGCTGCACATGGGCCACACCTGGCAAGTGGCGCTGGGCGCGGTGTTCATCTCGGCCGTATGCTTCTTCCTGCTGTCGATCTTCCGCATCCGCGAATGGATCATCAACAGCATCCCGCTGCCGCTGCGCTCGGCGATTGCGGCCGGTATCGGCCTGTTCCTGGCGCTGATCGCGCTGCACAACGCCGGTATCGTGGTCAGCAACCCGGCGACCATGGTCGGCCTCGGTGACCTGAAACAGCCTGCACCGATCCTCGCCACCCTCGGTTTCGCCCTGATCGTTGCCCTTGAGGCACTGAAAGTGCGCGGCGCGGTGTTGATCGGCATTCTCGCGGTGACCATCGTTTCCATCGCCTTTGGCTTCACCGCGTTCAATGGCGTGACGTCGATGCCACCTTCGCTGGCCCCGACCTTCCTGCAGCTGGACATCATGGGTGCACTGGACATCGGTCTGGTCAGCGTGATCTTCGCCTTCCTGTTTGTCGACCTGTTCGACAACTCCGGCACCCTGATCGGCGTCGCCAAGCGCGCCGGCCTGATGGGCAAGGATGGCCACATGCCGAAAATGGGGCGCGCACTGATTGCCGACAGCACCGCCGCCATGGCGGGTTCGCTGCTGGGCACCTCGACCACCACCAGCTACATCGAATCCGCTGCCGGCGTGAGTGCGGGCGGCCGTACCGGTCTGACAGCTGTTGTCGTGGCGATTCTGTTCATGCTGGCGTTGTTCTTCTCGCCACTGGCGGCCAGCGTTCCGGCTTTCGCCACCGCACCGGCGCTGCTGTTCGTCGCCGTCTTGATGATGTCGGGCCTGGCGGAAATAGAATGGGACGACATCACCGTCGCCGCACCGGTCGTGGTGACCGCTCTGGCCATGCCGTTCACGTATTCGATCGCCAACGGCATCGCATTCGGCTTCATCGCCTGGACCGCAATCAAACTGCTGTCCGGTCGTGCCCGTGAGCTGAACCCGGCGCTGGTGATTCTGTCGATTCTGTTCGTGATCAAGTTGGGTTGGTTCAACGCATGACTTTCGATTCCCAGGCTTACGCCGCACAGCTAGAAGACAAGGTCACGCGTTTGCGTGACCTGTTGGCCCCGTTCGATGCACCCGAGCCGAGCGTATTCGACTCGCCACTTCAGAACTTCCGCCTGCGCGCCGAATTCCGCCTGTGGCGCGAGGCCGGTGAGCGTCATTACGCGATGTTCTCTCAGGACGATAAACGCACGCCGATCCTGATCGAAGAGTTCCCGATCGCCAGCCTGCGCATCAATCAACTGATGCCGCAGCTCAAGGCGGCGTGGCAGGCCAGCGCGGCGTTGAGCCACAAGCTGTTTCAGGTGGAGTTTCTGACCACCCTGGCGGGCGACGCGATGATTACCCTGTGCTACCACCGTCCGCTGGACGAGCACTGGCATGCGGCAGCGACCAAGCTGTCGGCAGATCTCGGGGTCAGCA
Organism: Pseudomonas sp. LBUM1652; assembly: GCF_059716105.1. Lineage (NCBI taxonomy): Bacteria > Pseudomonadati > Pseudomonadota > Gammaproteobacteria > Pseudomonadales > Pseudomonadaceae > Pseudomonas > Pseudomonas sp. LBUM1652. The sequence goes on from NZ_CP166804.1 coordinate 5,467,190, forward strand.
TCATCGGCCGCTCCAAGGGCAAACGCGAAGTGCTCGGCCAAGACTATGTAGTGGAGAAACTTGAAGTCGGCGGCCGCACGTTCAGCTATCGCCAGCCGGAAGGTGCCTTCACCCAGCCCAACGGCACCGTAAACCAAAAGATGTTGAACTGGGCTTACGAAGCATTGGGCGATCGCACTGACGATTTGCTGGAGCTGTACTGCGGCAATGGCAACTTCACCCTGCCGCTCGCGACCCGCGTACGCAAAGTGCTGGCCACCGAAATCAGCAAGACCTCGGTCAACGCCGCACTGAGCAACCTCAGCGAAAACGCTGTGGATAACGTCACTCTGGTGCGTTTGTCCGCCGAAGAACTGACCGAAGCCCTCAACGAAGTGCGCCCATTCCGTCGCCTGCACGGCATCGACCTCAAGAGCTACGAGTTCGGCAGCGTGTTCGTCGACCCGCCGCGTGCCGGCATGGACCCTGACACCTGCGAGCTGACCCGGCGCTTTGACAACATCCTCTACATCTCCTGCAACCCGGAAACCCTGGCGGCCAACATCGCCCAGTTGCACGACACGCACCGCATTACCCAGTGCGCGCTGTTCGACCAGTTCCCGTGGACGCATCACATGGAGTCGGGCGTGTTGCTGACCCGCCGCTGATTGCTGTTGCCAGATACGAAGAAGCCGTCGTGAATGACGGCTTTTTTGTGGGCGCTTGTTTCAGGTTGTGCGATCACCGAACAAAAAACGCTAAGGCCGGCGCCGTTCAATTGACCGATGTAACCATCTAGTACATTTTATCTCCACAGGCCGAAACCCATGGCCCAAGCCAAAAACAAGAAGTGGAGTTACCCCCATGCCCCCTATCGTTCTGGTGCTCAACGGCCCGAACCTGAACCTGCTTGGCACCCGTGAGCCCGCCACTTACGGCCATGAAACCCTGGCGGATATCTCTGCCCTGTGCGGTCGCGCAGGCGAAGAATTCGGCCTGGCCGTGGAATTTCGCCAGACCAACCACGAAGGTGAACTGCTCGACTGGATTCACGCCGCTCGCGGTCGTTGCGCCGGGATTGTCATCAACCCGGCAGCCTGGACGCACACCTCGGTGGCGATTCGCGACGCGCTGGTGGCCAGTGAGTTGCCGGTGATCGAAGTGCATCTGTCCAACGTCCATGCCCGCGAGCCGTTCCGTCATCACTCGTTTGTCTCGGCCATCGCCACGGCGGTGATGTGCGGGTTTGGCAGCCATGGCTATCGTCTGGCCCTGGAACACTTGAGCCAGCGGCTGAAGGGGCAAGCAGCATGAGCCGCAAAAACGTGATACTGGCCGGGCTGATCGGTGCCGGCATTCAGGCCTCCCGCACGCCGGCGCTGCATGAGCACGAAGGCGACGCCCAGGGCTTGCGATATCTGTATCGGCTGATCGACCTGGATCAACTGCAACTGGACACCCATGCCCTGCCCGACTTGTTGCTGGCCGCCGAGCGCATGAACTACACCGGTCTCAACATCACCTTCCCCTGCAAGCAGGCGATTATCCCGCTGCTCGACGAACTGTCACCCGAAGCCCGCGGTATCGGCGCGGTCAATACCGTGGTGCTCAAGGACGGCAAACGCGTCGGCCACAACACCGACTGCCTGGGTTTTGCCGAGGGCTTTCGTCGCGGCCTGAAGGAAGCCGCCCGTGAGCGTGTAGTCCAGATGGGCGCTGGTGGTGCAGGCGCGGCAGTGGCCCACGCGCTATTGAGCGAAGGCGTACAAAGGCTGAACATTTTCGACGTGGACAGTGATCGCGCCGAGCATCTGGCGAACAACCTCAATGAGCATTTCGGCTTTGGCCGCGCAGTGGCCGGGCAGGATTTGCCGAGCGCAATGAATCAGGCTGACGGCTTGGTGAACACCACACCGATGGGCATGGCCAAACTGCCGGGTATGCCGGTGCCAGTCGAGTTGCTGCGCAAGGAATTGTGGGTGGCGGAGATCGTGTACTTCCCATTGGAAACCGAACTGCTGCGCAACGCCCGCGCCATAGGTTGCCGGACGCTGGATGGCGGCAACATGGCGGTGTTTCAGGCGGTGAAGGCGTTTGAGTTGTTCAGTGGCGTGGTGCCGGATGCGCAGCGCATGCTTGCGCACTTCCAAAGCATGAATGGCTAGCCAAATGAGGGGGCTTGCCCCCTCGTCTCATGTCAGGCCTGCAAGTAACGCAACACCGACTCGCAGATCATCTCGCGATGACGCTGCTTGATGCTCTCGTCCGGCAGATCAATCTGAAAAATCTCACCGAATGTGTGGCGGTTCGACACGCGATAGAAGCTGAACGAGCTGATCAGCAAATGCACGTCCAGCGCGTTGAGCCCGCTGCGGAAAACGCCTTCTTCGGCGCCCCGACGCAAAATCTCGCCGAGTGAATCGAGGATGGTGTTGTTCATCGCCTTGATCGCATCGGAACGCTTCACGAATTCGGCGTTGTGGATGTTTTCAATGCAGACGATGCGGACAAAATCGACGTTGCGGTCGTGATGATCGAAAGTGAACTCCACCAGCCGCCGGATCGCTACCACTGGCGACAGCTCGGCAAGGTGCAGACGGCTTTCCGTGTTACGAATATCGCCGTAGAGCTTTTCCAGCACCTCGACGTACAGCTGCTCCTTACTGCCGAAGTAGTAATAGATCATGCGTTTGGAGGTGTGGATGCGTTCGGCGATCGCGTCGACGCGCGCGCCGGACAATCCTTGCTGGACGAACTCGACGATCGCCTCCTGCAGGATGTTCTCGCGGGTCTTTTCCGGATTGTTCTTGCGACTCTTGCGCGGCTCAACGGCGGGCTCGATGGGGGCTGCGGGGAGTTCTGAAGTCATTGTCATTGCGGGCTCACGGCCATCACTGCACAGGCTGGCGATTATGGGCTGCGCGGCACGGTGAAGGAAGCCGCGCGACCCGTGTTTAATCCCGCGCTTACGAATTTCCTACAACTTCGCCTGACGGACGGCGCCACTGCGTGATTTGGCCATCGCCGCCAGCCGCACCGCGACGTTCGCCGCGCCGTATCCGGCATAGCCGTTTTTACGCTGGATGATCTCGAAGAAGAACCGCCCCTCAAACGGCTCGGTGTAAACGTGAAACAACTCACCACCCTGGGCGTCACGGTCATAGAGCACGTTGTAATACGCCAGCTCACTGAGGAACTCGTCGTCGAAGTCAAAACGCGCGGCAAGGTCGTCGTAATAGTTGAGCGGAATATCCAGCAGCGGCACGCCGGCCTCTTTGGCTCGGCTGACTTCGGCGAAGATATCGTCACAATCGAAGGCGATGTGATGCACACCGGAGCCGCGATAACTCGACAACGCATGGGAGATCGCGGTGTTGCGGTTCTCGGAAATGTTCAGCGGCAAACGGATCGAGCTGTCACGACTGCGCAGCGCGCGGCTTTTCACCAGACCATAGGGGTCGGGCAGCACCACTTCGTCATCGGCCTCGAAATCCAGCAGGCTCTTGTAGAACAGCACCCAACTGTCGAGGCTATCCGCCGGCAGCGCCATGGCCATGTGATCGATGCGCTTGAGGCCTCCGCGCACCTGCGCGCCTGGCAGCAGATTGAAGTCGGTGCCATACACATCAGCCGCCTCATCCACCAGATAAATCAGGCTGCCATCCGGCGCGCGCACTGCCGCCAGTTCCAATTCGTTAGGACCGACCAGACCGCGATAGGGCTGGCCCTTGTAGGCAACGGCACGCGCCAGAGCACTCGCGCTGTCCTTGACCCGCACGGCGGTGGCACACAGCGACGGGCCGTGTGCTTCGAAAAAGCTGTGTGCAAACGAATAGGGTTCAGCGTTGAGGATCAGGTTGATATCACCCTGTCGCAGCAGGCTCACACTCTTGGAGCGATGTTGCCCGGCCTTGACGAACCCCAGGCGTTCCAGCCAGTTCGACAACTTGGCGCCGAGGCTTTCATCGACAGCGAATTCGAGAAACTCGATGCCGTTGTACTCGCTGGCCTTCGGCGTTTCGAAAAGGATTTCGCGGTTGGCCACGGGGGCCGCTTCCTGCTCCAGACGCTGACGGGTTTTCTCTTCCAGATAGAGCAGCGAGCGCAAGCCGTCTGCCGCATTGGCCCGTGGCGGTGCGGCGCGGAAGCCATCGTTGAAAATCTCCAGCGACAGCGGCCCGGTGTAGCCACTCTTGATGATCGGCGCGAGGAACCCCGCAAGATCAAACTCGCCCTGCCCCGGGAAGCAGCGAAAATGCCGACTCCACTCCAGAACATCCATCGCCAGAATCGGCGCATCGGCCATTTGCACGAAGAAAATCTTGTCGCCAGGAATCTCGGCAATCGCACGCGGATCGCCCTTGAGCGATAGCGTATGGAAGCTGTCGAGCAGCACGCCGAGGCTCGGGTGATCGGCCTGACGCACGATGTCCCAGACCTGTTGATACGTATTGACGTGACGGCCCCAGGCCAGTGCTTCATAGCCAATGCGCAAGCCACGGGCGCCGGCATGTTCAGCCAGCAAGCGCAGGTCATCGATGAGTATTTGCTGATCGCCGACGCTGTCCGCCGAAGCGTTGCTGCACACCAGCACCAGATCGGTGCCCAGTTCCTGCATCAGGTCGAACTTGCGCTCGGCCCGCTCCAGATTGCGCGCCAGCCGATCACGGCGGCAGCCTTCAAAATCGCGGAACGGCTGAAACAGGGTGATGGCAATCCCGAGATCGGCGCACATCTGTTTAATTTCACGTGGACTGCCGTCGTAGTACAGAAGGTCGTTCTCGAAAATCTCCACCCCGTCGAACCCGGCGGCGGCGATGGCTTCGAGTTTTTCCGGCAGGGTGCCGCTCAAGGAAACGGTGGCAATGGAACGCTGCATGTTTCAACTCCCGGACTGCGCCGCTTTGTTGCGGGGGACCATTTTTGTCGTGGGGTAAATTATTGGCTGCATCACTTCGCGCAGCAATTTAAAGTGTACTACCCGGTTAGTTTTGCGTGCGATTATCGAACACAATGCCGTTTTGACGAATTGACGATTTTTCGTCCACTGCCCAACATCGACCGCACATTGAGTCCGGGCCTGAACCACCGGTCGCAGCGTGCAAACCAAAAAGCACACCAAATAAAAAATCCAAAAACGGGTGGAACACATGATTCCTTCACAGACTTCCCGCATGGCTCCGGCCATGAGCACTGCCACGGGTGGCATCGGCGACAAGATCCGCGGCGCCCTGGCTGTCGGCAAAACCCGTTGGGGCATGCTGGCGCTGGTGTTTTTCGCCACCACCCTGAACTACATCGACCGCGCCGCCCTCGGCGTCATGCAGCCCATCCTCGCCAAGGAAATGAGCTGGACGGCGATGGATTACGCCAACATCAACTTCTGGTTTCAGGTCGGCTACGCCATTGGTTTCGTGCTGCAAGGGCGACTGATCGACCGGGTCGGCGTCAAGCGCGTGTTCTTCTGCGCCGTGCTGCTCTGGAGCCTGGCCACGGGTGCCCACGGCCTGGCGACATCGGCGGTCGGCTTCATGGTCTGCCGTTTCGTCCTCGGCCTGACCGAAGCGGCGAACTATCCCGCTTGTGTGAAAACCACGCGTCTGTGGTTCCCGGCGGGTGAACGCGCCGTCGCCACCGGCATCTTCAACGCCGGCACCAACGTCGGTGCCATGTTCACGCCGATGCTGCTGCCGCTGGTTCTTCATGTGTGGGGCTGGCAAGCCGCGTTTCTGTGCATGGCGGCGCTGGGCGGGATCTGGCTGTTGTTCTGGGGCCTGAAGTATTACAACCCGGAAGATCACCCGAGCGTGAAACAGTCCGAGCTGGATTACATCCAGCAGGAAGTCGAACCGGAGCAGGCCCGCGTGCCGTTCTCGAAAATCCTGCGGATGCGCGGCACCTGGGCCTTCGCCCTCGCCTACTCGCTGACCGCGCCGGTGTTCTGGTTCTACCTGTACTGGCTGCCGCCGTTTCTCAATCAGCAATACAACCTGGGCATCAACGTGACCCAGATGGGGATCCCGCTGATCATCATCTACGTCACCGCCGACTTTGGCAGCGTGGGTGGCGGCATTCTGTCCTCGTTCCTGATCGGTCGCGGGATGAACGCGATCAAGGCGCGGTTGCTGTCGATGTTGCTGTTCGCCTGCTGCATTATCGGCGTGGTCATGGCTGCCGGCTCCGCCAATTTGTGGGTCGCCGTGGCTGCTATTTCCCTGGCAATCGGCGCGCACCAGGCATGGACGGCGAACATCTGGAGCCTGGTGATGGACTACACGCCCAAGCACATGATGAGCACGGTGTTCGGTTTCGGCGGCATGTGCGCGGCGATCGGCGGAATGTTCATGACTCAGATCGTCGGCCACATCCTCACCGTCACCAACAACAACTACACCGTGTTGTTCACCCTGATTCCGGCGATGTATTTCATTGCGCTGACGTGGATGTACTTCATGGCACCGCGCAAGATTCCGACCGTTACCGAGTAACCTGCCTACAAACACCGGCCTGATTTCAGGCCGGCTGTCTTTTCAGCGGCGACTTTGCTGCCACGCCGCCGCCAACCCGCTGCAACAGATCACCGCAATCCCGATCATCGTCAACAGACTCGGCGTGTGGTTGAACAGCAGCCAGCCCAACAACCCCGCAAACACAATCTGGCAATAACCGAACGGCGCCAGCAACGCCGGCGCGGCATGGCGGAACGCCTGAGTCAGAAACAAATGCGCGGTCATCCCGCAACTGCCCAGTGCCAGCATCAGCCCGGCGTGGGTCAGCGTCGGCACCTGCCAGAAGAACGGCACCAGCGCACTCATCACCAACGTGTTGCACAACCCGGCAAAGAAGTTGCTGGTGGTCGGGCTGTCGACTTCGGCGAGCTTGCGAGTCAGCAGTTGGTAGAAGCAGAAAAACAGTGCCGAGCAGAAGGGCAGCAACACCGCCGGCGTGAACAGTTCACCGCCCGGGTGGACGATGATCAGCACACCGACAAAGCCGCAAATCACCGCAATCCATTGGCCGCGCGTCACCCGCTCCTTCAGCAGTGGTACCGACAACGCCGTCACCAAAACCGGCGCAAGAAAGTTAACCGCCGTGGCTTCCGCCAGCGGGATGTACAAAAGTGCCGTGGTGAAGAACAGACTCGTGCCAAGCAGACACAGTGCGCGGGTCAACTGCCATAAAGGCTTTTTGGTGCGCAGGACACGCAACCCGGAACGCGGCAGAAAAATCCCCGCCATCAACAAGGTGTGCACGACATACCGCGCCCACACCACCATCACGATCGGATAGAACCCCGACAGATACTTCGACAGTGCGTCATGGCTGGAGAACAGGAAGGTCGCCACGACAATCAGCAAGATCCCCTTGAAGGGTTGGTTGACTCCGGAAAGTGGGGTGCTGACAGTCATTGGCTATCTCTGAAGAAAACAAGCTGAGGAAAAAAGCCTCAAGCAACAATCTAGAACCTGGTTCCAGATTACGACACCCGACAACCATAAAAGTGTGCGAACAGCGCACAGTTTTACAAGCGAGCAGGTGCAGAGGGCCCAAGTGAACTCAAGTTAAACGAACAGCTCCGAAGCCAGACTCGCCGCCGACAACTCTTCAGTGAATTTCAACAGTAACGGTGCCAGTTCGTGCAGCCTCGCGCCCGGCATCCGCGCACTCGGCCCGGCGATGCTCAGCACACCGATCACCCGCCCATCAGCGGGGTGGCGCACCACCGCCGCAATTGCCGCAGTCCCCACGGCCGAACTTTCTTCGACGCAAGCATACCCTTGCTCCCGGGCGACCCGCAGACGCTCGAGCAATTCGATATTGGAGCGCGGCGCATTCGGCCCGATATCCGCCGGCACCTCGGCGCCCTGGCGCTCAACCAGCGACAACGCCTCAGCATCGCTCATGCACGCCAGCCACGCATGGCCCGACGCGGTGTAGAACAGCGGCGCATCGCGGCCCATGTCCGGGTCGTAACGCAAACCGCTGCGCGCGCCCTGAGCCTTGGCGATCCAGGTCTGGCGCTCGCCGTCGATAACCCCAAGTCGAATTAGCTCGCCGGTTTCCTGAGCCAAGCGGTCAAGCACCGGTTGCACGATATCGGCGCCGCTGCTCGACAGGTAACGAAAACCCATCGCCACCAGTTTGGTCGACAAGTGATACCGCAAGGTCTCCGGGTTCTGCCTTACATAACCCAGTCGGGTCAGCTCGGCGAGCAAGCGGTGAGTCGCACTTTTCGGGATGTCGATCTGCTCGGCGAGCGTTTGCAGCGCTAAACCACGCGGCTCACTGGTGAGGTTTTCCAGCACGCTGAAAACCCGTTCAATTTGACTGCCGGCCATGATGAGATCCCACTGAAATTTGGCAGATTCTAAAATACATTCAGCACAACGCAAAATCTGGAACCATCTGATAACTTCACAAAAAAACTTTATGGAATGGAATTCACCGAACGCTACAGGTTCTTACCCGTCAACCTGCCTGACGGCGTACGAATAGACGGACGACCGGACTGGCGCCACACTCACACACCAGCAACACTCATCACCACGATTAGAGAGAGGATTCCCACATGCTATGGAAAAAAGGCCGACGCAGTGACAACGTCGTCGATGCCCGTGGTGATGATGCTGGCGGTGGCGGCGGCATGCGCTTTGGTGGCGGCAAGGGGCTTAGCATCGGGGCCATCCTGTTGATCGTCGGCATTGGCTGGATCACCGGCCAGGATCCATTGCAGATCCTCGGGCAACTCACCGGGCAGATGACCGAGCAATCGGCACCCACCTCGCAAACCCGCCAGGCGCCGCCGGCCAATGATGAGCAGGCAGAGTTTGTCCGCTCGATCCTTGGCGACACCGAAGACACCTGGGGCGCGATTTTCCAGCAGGCCGACCGGCAATATAAGGACCCGACCCTGGTGCTGTTCAGCAATCGGGTCAACTCGGCGTGTGGTCTGGCCACCTCGGCCACCGGGCCGTTTTACTGCCCGGCGGATCAGAAGGTTTATCTGGACATGGCGTTCTTCCAGGAGATGTCGCAACGCTTCAAGGCGGCCGGCGACTTCGCCCAGGCCTACGTGATTGCGCACGAAGTCGGACACCATGTGCAGACGCTTCTCGGTGTCTCGGCGAAAATTCAGACAGCCCGCCAGCAAGGTCGGCAGATGGAAGGTGACGGTGGCTTGCTGGTACGTCAGGAGTTGCAGGCCGATTGCCTTGCCGGCGTCTGGGCCTACAGCGCACAGAAGCGTTTGAACTGGCTGGAACCCGGCGATATAGAAGAAGCCTTGAACGCCGCCAACGCCATCGGTGATGATCGCCTGCAACAACAGGGTCAGGGCCGTGTGGTGCCGGACTCGTTTACCCACGGTACGTCGGCGCAAAGGGTGCGCTGGTTCAAAACCGGATTCGCGCAGGGCCAGGTCGGCCAGTGCGACACCTTCGCGGCGAAAAACCTGTAAATGCATAAATGGCTTTTGGCTTTACTGATCTTTGGCAGCACAGCGCAAGCGGCCGGTGTCGACGCGATCAGCTCCGGGCGCCTGCAACTGAAGGCCGGGGAAATGGCGGTGGGCATAGGACCTGCGCCAGAGAAAATCGAGCGCGTGCTGATCGTCATTCACGGTCGCCTGCGCAACGCCGAGACGTATCGCAAGAGCGCCGAAAGCGCCGCCGAGATGGCCGGCCAAACCGCACACACACTGGTGATCGCGCCGCAGTTTCTCAATGAAAGTGATGTGGCCCTGTACTCGTTGCCCGCCACGGTGTTGCGCTGGAAAGGCAACGAGTGGATGGGTGGCGGTTTATCCACAGGGCCGAATCCGTTGAGCTCCTACGCGGCACTGGACGAAATCGTCGCCCGAGTCACCGATCGCAAGCAGTTTCCGGACGTGAAGCAGATAGTGATTTTCGGCCACTCCGGTGGCGGGCAAGTGGTGCAACGTTATGCCCTGCTCGCCAAGGATCAGCCGGCACTGAAGGCCAACGGCATCCGCCTGCGTTACGTGGTGGCCAATCCTTCTTCCTACGCGTATTTCAATGAGCAGCGGCCCGTGGCGTTCGATCACGCCAAGTGCATGGGTTTCAATCGCTGGAAGTACGGTCTGTCAGACATGCCGGTGTACGCCGGTGGGCAAACGCCGTTGCAGCTTGAAAGCAGTTACATCAAACGCGAGGTGATTTATCTGCTTGGGCAGCAAGACATCGACCCGCAGCACCCGGCGCTGGACAAGGGCTGTGAGGCTGAGGCGCAAGGGGCTTATCGTTTGATACGCGGCAAACTGTTTTTCGGCTATTTGCTGCGCCGTCACCCGGAAGGAGTGAATCAGCGGCTGGTGGAAGTGCCCGGGGTCGGGCATAACGGCGATGGGATGTTGACGTCGCCGGAGGGGCAGAAAGCGTTGTTCGAATAGAAGCAAAAGCAAAGATCGCAGCCTTCGGCAGCTCCTAAAGGGGATTGCAATAGCAACTGTAGGAGCTGCCGAAGGCTGCGATCTTTTGATCTTAGGCCAACAGCATCCGCCGCAACTCGACACAATCCTGCGCATGCCAATCCGTCAGCTCCGGCCACGGGTTATCCGGTAGATTCACCAACACCGTCCGCGCGCCCGCCGCTCGCCCGCAATCCAGATCAAAGCGGTAATCGCCGACCATCACCATCTCGCTGGCCGGTACCGCCCAGGCTTCCGCCAACTTGAGCAACCCACCCGGATGCGGCTTGGGCGGCGCTTCATCACGGCCCAGCACATCTTCCACCGCAAAGCAGTCGGCCAGACCAATCGCTTCGAGCGTCACATGCGCCAATTCCCGCGCATTGCGGGTAAGAATGCCGAGGCGATAACCGCGCGAATGCAGATCACGCACCAGTTCCACCGCCCCGGTGGCCGGCGTCGAGCCGAGCGCCAGATCGCGCTCGTGCTCCAGCAACCACGCATGTTTCTCTGCTGATTCATCCGCCGGCAGCGCGGCAAGATGGGTGAGGATGTCGTCCTCCGGCGGAATCGCCAACGCCACACGAATCGCCGCGAAGTCATGCACGGCGACCGTCAGGGTGCCATCCATGTCGAACACCCAGTGCTTCACATCGGCCAGGCTCATGCCCAATCCTTGCGATGACGGATCAAGCCTTCCTGGGTCACCGACGCCACCAGTTGCCCGGCGCGGTTGAACACGCTGCCACGGGAGAACCCGCGAGAATTGCCGGCCCACGGACTGTCCATCGCGTAAAGCAACCAGTCATCGGCGCGCAGATCGTTGTGGAACCACAGCGCGTGATCGAGGCTGGCGACCTGCATGTCTTTCTGCCAGACCGATTTGCCGTGGGGCAGCATCGAAGTGGTCAGCAGGCCGAAGTCCGAGGCGTAGGCCAGCAGGTATTTGTGCAGCGCCGGAATGTCCGCCAGTGCGCCGTCGGCGCGGAACCACACGTACTTGATCGGATCCGCCGGTTGCGGGTTGTAGGGGTCTTTTTCGGTGACTGGGCGCACTTCGATCGGCTTCGGGCACAGCAGTTTTTCACGCATGTGTTCCGGGATCAGTTGCGCGCGTTGCTGGAACAGTTCCAGTTCCGACGGCAGGCTTTCCGGGCCGACTACTTGCGGCATCTGAGTCTGATGCACGAAGCCGTCTTCGTCATACTGAAACGAAGCGCTGCAGGTGAAGATCGGATGGCCCTTCTGGATTGCCGTGACGCGACGGGTGCTGAAGCTACCGCCATCGCGCACGCGGTCAACCGAGTACACCACCGGCAACTTGGCGTCGCCCGGACGCAGGAAATAACCGTGCATCGAATGCACATGGCGCGCTTCTTCAACCGTCTGACTGGCCGCCGACAGCGACTGACCGAGCACCTGACCGCCGAACAACTGACGGAAACCCAAGTCCTGGCTGCGACCACGGAACAGGTTTTCTTCGATCGGTTCCAGGGTCAGCAAATCGACCAGATCTTCCAACACTTGGCTCATTCAGACTCTCCTCACACAAAGCAATGCCGCGCAGTCTTGGCTGCGGCGGGCGATTCAGGTACTGGCACGGGCCAATGATATGGCGGCCATTGTAAACGTCCGTGTCAGCTTATCCATGCAAGGTTTGCAGCCACTGCTCCCGGGTAATCCGATACAGCACATGTCTTCTTAACGGGTGATCGACGGCAAGCTTGGGGTGATCAAAGTCATCGGCCGGCGCGTGATGCATGCCGATCGCCTGCATGACTTTCTCCGAAGGCAGATTTGGTTGCGCAGTGAACGACACGATTTCCTTCAGGGCCAATCGATCAAACCCGCAACGCAGAGCGGTCCAAGCCGCTTCACTGGCGTAACCCAGGCCCCAATGCTCCTTCGCCAGACGCCAGCCAATCTCCACCGCCGGGGTGAACGGCGCGTCGAAACCGACCACGCCAAGCCCGGTGAAACCGATGAATTCGCCGCTGTCCTTGCGCTCCAGCGCCCACAAGCCGTAGCCGTGTTCGGCAAAATGTCCGCGCACGCGACCGATCAACGCGGCACTTTCCAGCCGGCTCAACGGCTCCGGAAAATAGCGCATCACCTGAGGATCGGCACACATCGCCGCAAATTCCGGCAAATCCTCATCCTGCCACTGACGCATCAGCAACCGTGCGCTTTCCAGTTCCAGTATCGGCTCCATCGTGCCCCTCCGTTTCCATGCCGCAAGTCTACATCGCTGGTAGGATCCTTCACTCTTTCCTACACGTCTGACAGAAATCGCCATGCCACTGCCGCTGATCTACCACGAAGACTACAGCCCGGAGTTTCCTGCGGATCACCGCTTTCCCATGGACAAGTTTCGTCTTCTGCGCGATCACCTGGTCGACAGCGGCTTGACCCGTGACGCCGATCTGCTGCGCCCCGAAATCTGCCCCAACGACATCCTCGCCCTGGCCCATGACCGTAGCTATATCGAACGCTACATGAGCGGTGAGTTGTCCCGCGAAGACCAGCGGCGTCTTGGCCTGCCATGGAACGAAGCGCTGGCCCGACGCACGGTGCGCGCGGTGGGTGGTTCGATACTGGCGGCGGAAAAAGCCCTGGAGCATGGGTTGGCTTGCCACTTGGCCGGCGGCACCCATCACGCCCACTACGACTACCCGGCGGGGTTCTGCATCTTCAATGACCTGGCGATCATCAGCCAATATCTGCTGCAGAGCGGCCGGGTGAGCCGTGTGTTGATCTTCGATTGCGACGTGCATCAGGGCGACGGCACGGCGCGGATTCTGCACAACACCCCGGAGGCGATTACCGTTTCCCTGCACTGCGAGAAGAATTTTCCTGCACGCAAAGCGGAAAGTGACTGGGACATTCCATTGCCCAAAGGCATGGGCGATGCCGATTATTTGAAGGTCGTGGACGACACACTCAATTATCTGCTGCCCCTTTATCAACCGGATCTGGTGCTGTACGACGCCGGCGTCGATGTGCACAAGGACGACGCCCTCGGTTATCTGCAACTGACTGATGAAGGCGTCGCTGCCCGGGATGAAAGCGTGATGCGCCATTGCCTGGGCCGCGACATCCCGGTGATGGGCGTGATCGGCGGTGGTTACAGCAAGGACCGCCACGCCCTCGCCCGCCGCCACGGCATTCTCCACCACAGCGCGCAGCGCGTCTGGCAGTCACACGGCTGTCATTGAGCTGTGCTGCGTTACCCACAATGGCTGTGGAACGGCCTGTGGATAACCTGAGTGAAAGGGGCTGCAGCCCATACCGAACATGGCGCGCAGCGCGGCGGTTAATTTTTAACCAACCGCTACAAAGATCCCGGCTGTTAGAATGCGCGCCTTATCCCGCCATACCGCAGCGCACGCCATGACCCAGAACTCCGCCCCCTCCCACGCTCACGTCGCCATCATCGGCGGTGGCCCCGCCGGCCTGATGTCCGCCGAAGTGCTGAGCCAGGCCGGAGTCCGCGTCGATCTCTACGACGGCATGCCTTCGGTAGGCCGCAAGTTCCTGCTGGCCGGGGTCGGCGGCATGAACATCACCCACTCCGAAGCCTACCCGGCGTTCCTCTCACGCTACGCCGAACGCGCGCCGCACATCGCTCCGCTGCTGCGCGGTTTTGATGCCGATGCGCTGTGCCGCTGGATTCATGAGCTGGGCATCGAAACCTTTATCGGCAGCTCTGGCCGCGTGTTCCCCACCGACATGAAAGCCGCCCCTTTGCTGCGCGCCTGGCTCAAGCGTCTGCGCGACAGTGGCGTAGTTATCCACACCCGCCATCGCTGGCTCGGTTGGGATGAACAAGGTGCGTTGCGCATCGACAGCCCGGAAGGCGAGAAATCCATCAACCCCGACGCCACCCTGCTCGCCCTCGGCGGCGGCAGTTGGTCGCGGCTGGGTTCGGACGGCGCGTGGATGTTGCCGCTGGAGCAGTGCGGTGTAGGACTGGCGCCGTTGCAGCCCAGTAATTGCGGCTTTGAAGTGCAGGCCTGGAGCGAATTGCTGGTCAGCAAATTCGCCGGCGCGCCGCTGAAAAATATCGCCATCGGTTTGAATGACGATGTGCCGCGCTTGGGCGAATGCGTGATCACGGCGACCGGGATTGAGGGCAGTTTGATCTACGCGTTGTCGGCACCGATCCGCGAGGCAATCAACCAGCACGGCTCAGCCACCATTCATATCGACCTGCTGCCGGGCCGACCTGTGGATAAATTGCAGGCAGCATTGAGCAAACCGCGCGGCTCGCGCTCGATGGCCAAGCATCTGCACAGTCAGATCGGGATTGATGGTGTGAAAGCGGCGTTGTTGCGTGAATTGACTGACGCTGCAACCTTTGCCGATCCGGCGCTGCTCGCTCGGGCGATCAAAGCGTTGCCGCTGACACTGATCAAAACCCGCCCGCTGGACGAAGCGATCAGCAGTGCCGGGGGCGTGACGTTCGAAGCGATGGACGAGCGGCTGATGCTCAAGGCGTTGCCGGGGGTGTTCTGCGCAGGTGAGATGCTCGATTGGGAGGCGCCGACGGGGGGCTATTTGCTGACGGGGTGTTTTGCCAGTGGCCGGGCGGCGGGGTTCGGGATGCTGGAGTGGCTTCGGCACAAAACCCTGTAGGAGCTGTCGAGTGAAACGAGGCTGCGATCTTTTGACCTTTAAAAACAAGATCAAAAGATCGCAGCGTGCCGCAGCTCCTACCTGGATAGCGCGCCTTCAGCAGAGGGTTATGGCTTACGCTTGCGCGGCCCGGTATTGAACACCGGCACTTTACGCACAGGCTTGATCGATGGCTCCGGCGCCTGCGTCTCGCCGCTGTCCACCCACTTGCCCAGATTGCGCTTGCCGCCACCGCCGGACGATTTCGGCTTTTTAGGTTTCTTCGGCTTCTTGATCACCTGACCGCTGGCATCGGTATCCGGCACACGGTGCTCAGGCTCGAAGTCAGGTTCGTTCTGACGCTTCAACGTCTGACGCGTGAGCATCTCGATCGCCGAGAGCATGTTCACCTCATCGGCACACACCAGCGAGATCGCCTCGCCCGTCGCACCCGCACGGCCAGTACGACCGATCCGGTGAATGTAATCTTCGGCCACGATCGGCAGGTCGAAGTTGACCACCAGCGGCAAATCTTCGATGTCCAGACCACGGGCCGCCACGTCGGTGGCCACCAGAATCTGCACTTCGCTGAGTTTGAAACGATCCAGCGCACGCTGGCGTGTCGCTTGCGGCTTGTCGCCATGGATGCCGTCGGCGTTGATGCCCAGACCCTGGAGTTTTTCCACCAGCGCATCCACGCCGTTGCGGGTCTTGGCGAATACCAGCACCTGCTTCCACTTGCCTTTGCGCATCAGGTGCACGAACAGTTCGGCCTTGCGCTTCTTGTCCACCGTCACGATCCACTGCTTGACGGTGTTGGCGGCAACGTTGCGCGGGCTGACTTCGATGCTCAGCGGGTCGTTGAGCATTTGCCCGGCCAGCAGACGAATGTCATCGGAAAAAGTCGCGGAGAACAGCAGGGTCTGGCGCTTTTTCGGCAGCATGCGGTAAATGTTCGCCAGTTCTTCGGAGAAGCCCAGGTCAAGCATACGATCGGCTTCATCCAGCACCAGGGTTTGCAACTGATCGAGTTTCAGCGCGTTCTGGCGGAACAGGTCGATCAGGCGACCAGGAGTGGCAACAAGCACATCGACGCCGCCGCGCAGCTTCATCATTTGTGGGTTGATGCTGACGCCGCCGTAAACCGCATAAGTGCGCAGCGGCAGGTTTTCGGCGTACTGGCGCACGGACTCATGAACCTGCTCGGCCAGCTCGCGGGTCGGCACCAGAATCAGCGCACGCGCCGAATTCGCGGTGACTTTTGGGCCTTCCATAGCCAGCAACTGCAACAACGGCAAGGCGAAACCGGCGGTCTTGCCGGTACCGGTCTGGGCCGCTGCCATCAGGTCGCGACCGGCCAGAACGGCCGGAATGGCTTGCGCCTGAACCGGTGTCGGGGTCTGGTAGCCGAGCGTCTCAAGGGAGCGCAGCAAGGGTTCGATCAGGCCAAGGGAGGCGAAAGTCATGGGAGTACCGTAGGAAAATTCAGCGCAGTTGTGCGACACGAGTGTGCAATGGCGCGCAGTTTACCCTAATTCGCGCGCTGTTCCGTCGGAACGGCCGTCGGCACGTCTACCGGCGGCTGTGCCGGACGACGCCATTGCGGCAGACCGATCAGCACCACGGCACTGATGATCACCAGCATCGCCAGCGCTTCTTCAATGCCGATGGTCTCGCCGACAAACACGATCCCCAGCAACACCGCCACCGCCGGATTGACGTAGGCATAACTGGTGGCCGCCGCCGGACGCACATGCTTGAGCAGATACATGTAGGAATTGAAGGCGATGATCGAGCCAAAGAAGATCAGATACGCCAGCGCCAACCAGCCTTCCATCGGCGGCACGGCTTGCAAGCGTTCACCACTCACCGCACTGCCGATCAGCAGGACAACACCGCCGACCAGCATTTCCACCGCACTGGCCATCGCGCCCTGCGGTAACGGCAGGTGCCTGCTCCACACCGAACCGAAGGCCCAGGTCGCCGCCGCGAAAATCAGCAAAGCAGCGCCCAAGGGGCTCGATTGCAGGTTGGACCCCATGTTGAGCATGGCAATGCCGACAATCCCCAGCGCCACCCCGGCCCATTCGAGACGAGTATTACGCGCGCCCCAGAAATAACCGCAGAGCAACGTAAACAGCGGCACCGTCGCCACCGCCAATGCCGCCACGCCAGAAGCCACCCCCGTGTGCTCCGCCACACTCACCGCACCGTTACCAAAACTGAGCAGCAAAATCCCGATGATCCCCGCCGCTTTCCACTGCACCCACGTCGGCGCCGGTGCCCCGCGCCAGCGCAGGAACGCGTACATCAACGTGCCAGCAATGATGAAGCGCACTCCGCCAAGCATCAGCGGTGGCCAATATTCAACGCCGATGCGAATCACCAGATAGGTCGAACCCCAAATCACATACAACGCAAAAAACGCGGCGATCAGCGGCAAGGAAAAACGGCGCAAGGCAGGCATGGGCAGCTCGACAGTCTGTGTCAGAAGATTGGTTATTCTAGAAAGGCCAGCGGGCAAAAATAAGTTACAAAACCTGTTTATCAGGCCAGTACACTTTTGAAATCACGGAGATCTACGGAATGAACCACGATTTCGAAAGACTGACACTTTCAGGAGTTAAGCCTTGGATAAATACGACCGCATGCTGCTCAGCGCCCTGCTCGAAAACGGCCGGGCGTCCTACGCCGACCTGGCGCGCAAAGTAAACCTCTCCGCCCCCGCCGTGGCCGAGCGCGTGGCCAAGCTTGAGGCATCGGGCGTGATCACCGGCTATGAAGCGAAAATCGACCTGTCGAAAATCGGTCTGCCGATCCAGTGTGTGATCGAACTGCGCCTGCATCAAAACGGCAGCCAGAAGGTGTACGACGAATTGGTCAAAATTCCGCAACTGACCGAGTGCTTTCGCGTGACGGGCGATCCGTGCGTGATCATGAAGGCCGCAGTGGGATCGATGCCGGAGCTGGAGGAGTTGATCAACCGGGTGGCGAAGTTCGGGTTCAGCAAGACGTCGATTGTGTTGTCGAGCGCCATCGAGAAGCGCGTGCCGTTGGGGCATATCGAAAGCAACGGTAAGTCTTGAGGCAATGATGTCCGCTGTGGGAGCGGACTTGCCCGCGAAGAGGGAGTGTCAGACAACACCTTTCTGAATGACACAGCGCATTCGCGAGTAAGTCCGCTAGCGAGAAGCCTTCAACCCTGGCGACGACTTTCCTGAGTCAGCAAGTGCGGCATATCTCGCATGCGCATCCATGGCTCATTGCGCCAATGCAGAAGTCTCAACGTTTCCCCTGCGCACATCATCAAACGTAGATGCGGATCTGAAACTGACTCCGAGCCCTGACGAAGCATCGGCACGACCTCATGGGTCAGCCAACGACGCAAATGACGGTTCTCCGGGGAGTAGTGATAAACCAGCATTGCGTAAACGCCGGACTCGCTCAACATCAAGGTCTCTTGAACACCATCGTTTCCCGACAGATACATCATCAGCCGCTGATCTTCATCAAGCTTCAGAACTTGTCGCCCATTGATTTCCAACCCCATCAGACGACCAAAATCACGGGCACAGAACCAGGCTTCGCCATGTACCAGAGCGGCTTGCAACTGGATGTGATGGCGGATGAAGGTTTGGGGTTTTACGAGTGACTCACGGCTGAATGACGAGCCGGCGTTTTTTGGAGCGTTGGTAGCTACTTTGATCATGGCAAATCACCTAACGAATGTTGGAGCCGCTAGCATCACTTGCAGATGATGGGTGGCGGCTGTGCGCGGGTCTGCAAGACCGAGTCGTTAGGCAACCTCGGCAGACCCGAAGGTCTCCCGCACACAGCCACCATAAAATCGTTGGTCGCCATAAGAGCAACGCGATTATAGGTGCACCGGTCAGTGCCTAACAAATTATCGGCGGGCTTGCAGTCCCGATCGCTGAATTTTCAGCGACGAAAAGAGGTTAGCGGTGGGGCTATCAGAGCTCAAGACAGATAATCCCTAAACTTCAGTAGGATGCTTCGTCGAACTCTACACACCACTAAACAACCCGGTTCGCGAGTTTTTGAAAGCAACGGAAAATAGTCCAGGCCAACACAAATCCACTGTAGGAGTGAGCCTGCTCGCGATGGCGATGTGTCAGTAAACATTGCTGGCGACTGATGCGCCGCCATCGCGAGCAGGCTCACTCCTACAAGGGTTCTTGTTGAGTTCGGGATCAGCGATAGCGCTGCAGATGCTCGCCAACTTTCGCAGCCGGCACTTTCTGCAATTTGCACAGCAGGTCATGGTTCAACTCGCGCACGCCATGCTTGTCGCGCAACTCTCCGGCCAGATGCGCCATCAAGTTAGCCGCCATCTCCGCATCCGCCATCGCGCGGTGAGCCTGACCGGTGTGCGGCAGGCGAGCGAACGTGGTGAGGGTGCCGAGTTTGTGATTCGGCGCGGCCGGCATCAACCGGCGGGCCAGCAGTAGTGAGCAGGCAAAATTCTGGAGACGGGTGCGTTTGATCCGCCCCAGTTCAAAATCCCAGAACTTCTGGTCGAACGAAGCGTTGTGTGCGACCAGTGGCGTGCAGCCGACAAACTCGTTGACCTCGTTCATCACCTGTTCCGCCGAGGGCGCGGTGCGCAGCATGGCGTTGCTGATGCCGGTCAGTTGTTCGATGAACGCGGGGACGCGCACGCCGGCGTTCATGAGGCTCTGGTAACGCTCGACGATGCGGCCGTTTTCCAGCATGACCACGGCGATTTCCGTGGCGCGGCAGCTGCTGTTCGGCGAGAGGCCGGTGGTTTCAAAGTCGATGACTGCAATGCGTTCCAAACCGGGTTCAACTCCGTTCAAATCAATTCTTCAGTAGCCGCTCAATTCTTCAGAAGCAGCGCGCCTTCGATCGGCACGTAGCGGCTGGCAGCGCGGATCAGCGAGTTGGCGGTCAGGCCCGGGACGCCATAGGCCACCGCTTGCACGCCGTGCTTGTTGATGATGCGTTCGAGCAGCATGTCGAAATCGCCATCACCGGAGGCCAGGACGATTTCGTCGACGTGATCGGCGGCGTCCATGATGTCGAGGGTGATGCCCACGTCCCAGTCGCCCTTGGCCGAGCCGTCGCTGCGCTGGATGTAGGGTTTGAGCTTCACGATGAAGCCGAGGTTGCGCAGGATCTGCTGGAACTGCTGCTGTTTGCTGTCACCACGGTCGATGGCGTAGGCGTAGGCCTCGACGATCTGCCCGTCCTTGCTGATGTCGGCCCACAGCGCGGCGTAGTTGAAGTGGCAACCATAGGCCTGACGCACGGTGTAGTAGAGGTTCTGCACGTCGGCGAACACTGCGATTTTTTTCACCGGAGTTCCTGTGAGCGCGCGAGCGCACGAAGCGGGATCAGGCGCCAGGCCCGAAAAAGGCGCTCAGTATGCCAGCCCGAAGGAAGGTTCCGCGAATAATCGCCCGCAGGCGCAAGGGTGCTACTGACGAGTGGTGAATGTGGCGAGGGGATTTATCCCCGCTGGGCAGCGTAGCGGCCCCGGTTTTTTGGGCCTGCTGCGCAGTCCATCGGGGATAAATCCCCTCACCACAGTTCGATGTCAACCTGGAAGGTTTGGGTCAGACGAAGGAATCGTCGTCATTGAAGAACGATGAGTTGTCATCGCTGTAGTCGGTATCAGTAAAGCCGCTCTGGTCGTTGCCGGCCATGCGCTGGTCATCGCCCCAGCCGTTGTTGCTCTGGTCTGCAACCTGCGCCGGTTCTTCCTTGATCACTTCAACAATCTCTTCCGGTTGCTGATTGTGATGGAACAGGCTGCTGATACCCTGCGCCAGCATCACGCCACCCGCCACACCAGCGGCAGTTTTCAGCGCGCCACCGAGGAAGCTGCTGCCCGCCGCCGGAGCAGCCTGTTGCGCGTAGTTGGGCGGCGGTGCGCCGAAGTTCTGTTGTGGCGCGGGAGCGTTGAAGTTCTGCTGCGGTGCCGGTTCGCGCCAGCCGCCCGTCGATGCCGGTGCACTCTGTGTTGGCGCAGGACGCGAGCTGCCGCCGCCAAAGATGCTCGACAGAAACCCACTGCTACCGCTGGGTGCCGGCGCAGCACTCTGCGCCTTGGCCGATTGCAGTTCGGCCTGCAAACGCTGGACTTGCTGGGTCAGTTGTTTGTTCTGCTCGTCGAGGCTTTTGAGCGCCGCCTCTTGCACCAGAATCGCCTGGGTCATGAAATAGCCTGCCGACGGCTGGCGTGTCAGGTGTTCCTTGATCCGCGTCTCGGCCTGGGCATCGCGCGGGGCTGCCTCCGTTTCGGCCTGTTGCAGCCGGGAAAACAGTCCATCGATCAGGGTTTGCTCTTCGCTGTTCATGGCGACCTCGTAGATTGCCGGGGATAACATTGCCCTCGCCCACTTTGGACAAGGTGCTCTCCCGTAATGGAGACAGTGACAGGATGTTTCAACGACCTTTACCGAATGTTTACGTTTGCGTCCGCCCGCACATCATCGGTTAAAGTGAGCCACTGTTTTCGACCTGCGATACCGACTGATGAATGCCTTCGAAGTGCTGCGCGACTCTCTGTATTTTTTCAAACGCCATTTGGTCAGCATCGTGCAGTTGTGCCTGCCGCTGGTGATCGTCGAAGCGCTGTTGCAACAAGTGGTAGATCACGCCAGCGACCCGGACAGTTTTTCGGCGTCCAGCATCATTGTCGGCCTGCTGGTCTATCCGCTGTACACCGCCGCACTGATTCTGTTTCTCGACGCCCGCACCCGTGGCGAAGCCCCGCGCAATCTTGACCTGCTGGCGATGGCCGCACGGTTGTGGCCGCGTTTCGCCCTGCTCACGGCGCTTAACACGTTGCTGATCCTGCTGGGACTGTCGTTGTATTTTCTGCCGGGCCTGATGCTGATGGTGATGCTGGCGTTCGGCGAATATCTGCTGGTGCTGCGCGGCCTCAATCCACTGCATGCGATGAAAGAAAGCCTGCGTCTGACACGCGGGCATTTCTGGCGGATTCTGCTGTGCATTCTTTGCGTGATGACGCCGTTGTGGTTGCTCAAAGGCGCAACGCTGGCGGTCTATCCAGAACCGCAGAACATGGCCATCACCGTGTTGATCGACAGCGCTCACGGCTTCCTGCAACTGTTCACCAGCGTGGTGCTGTTCCGTCTGTTCATGCTGATCAGCGAATTGCCTGACAAAAGAGACAGAGCGGTCTGACTGCTCTGGCCTTAGGTTTAAGACTCGCCCTCAGGTATGCTCGGGGCCACTTTCTGTAACGCTAAAAGCCGAGCCATGACCCGTCTACTGCGCTACACCCTGTTGCTCGTTGTGCTCGCCATCGCCGTGATTGGCGGGCTGATGTTCAGCTTGACCTGGCGTCCCGAACCCCGTGAAACCCTGCCGGTCAGTTGCACCGCAACCGCGCCGACGCTGGTGCCCGGGCAGGCACTGAAAGTCATGACCTGGAACGTGCAGTACCTGGCCGGCAAGCGTTATGTGTTCTGGAATGACCTGGCCGGGGGCGACGATGAAGCGCCGACGTTGGAAGACATGGCCTTCAGTCTCGATGAAGTGGCGCGGGTAATTCGCGATGAACAGCCCGACGTGGTGCTGTTGCAGGAGCTGGATGACGGCGCCAAGGCCAGCGATTATCAGGATCAACTCAAATTGCTGCAGGAGCGGGTCGCCGATCTGTACCCGTGTAGCGCCAGCGCCTTTGACTGGAAAGCCGATTTCGTCCCTGAACCGCACATCTTCGGCAGCGTTGGCCGGCAACTGGCGACGCTGAGCCGTTATCGCATCGAACACGCCGAGCGCCTGCAATTACCGGTCGCTTCGAGCAACTTCATCAGCCGCCAGTTCCAGCCCAAAGACGCCCTGCTCGCGACGAAGCTGCCGCTGAGCGATGGCGGGCAACTGACCGTGTTCAACACGCATCTGGAGCGCGCCAGCCAACCGGATGAGACGTTGCAGGCGCAAGTGACGGCGGTGGCCAGGGTGCTCGACAAGTATGAAAGCCAAGGCCTGCCTTGGCTGATCGGTGGTGACTTCAACCTGTTGCCCCTCGGTCAATATCGCCGTTTGCCAGCCGAGCAGCGCACGGCCTACTCCGCCGACAGCGAATTGCATCTGTTGTGGGACAAGTACCCGATGATCCCGACCAACAACGAGGCCAGCGGCATCGACCGCGCGCAGTGGCTGACCCACTACCCCAATGACCCCGGTCTCAATGGTCCGGATCGCACGGTCGACTATCTGTTCTACAGCCCGAAGATCAAACGGGTTGAAGCGATGGTGCGCCAGGACGATACGCTTCGGATTTCCGATCACCTGCCGGTCATTGCGCGGTTCCTGCTGCCGGTTGCGCCGTAGCAACAACTCTACGCCACGAACGATGCTCGGGCATTCGAATCAAACGCACGGAAGACCCATGAAAATTTTAATTGTATGCAAGGACATCGGCGGCTACGCACGCAAACTGGCTGAGCATTTGATGATCGATAACAACGTGTGCTTCATCGATACCTCGTCGATGTCGGACAGGTTTGATCGAGCCCCGAAGATCATTCGACGTCCGCTGAAACGCTGGGCCCAATGGCGGCATGTGAAAAAGACCCTTCGGGCGGCAGGGCGGTTTGACGCTGCCCTAATCATTAATCCGGCGCAAATCGACCCACAGCAATTGGCGGCTGGACTCAAGGCTTCCGATCGCAAGATCGCCTACCTTTACGACAGTTTCAGTCGCTGGCCGATGACCCGGGAAGAACTGGCTGATTATGACGAGGTGTTTTCATTCGACCCGCAGAATGCCGAGAGTTACGGCCTGAAAAAGCTCTACAACTTTATCTATGAAGACTACGTTGCAGACGGTGAACCGGGCGAATACTCGGCTTTCGTAGTGATGGCCGGCAAGGACCGCGTGCCGGCGCTCGAAGGCCTGGCGCGGGAATTTGATCGGCTCGGCGTTACCGATTACAAGTTTCTGGTGCAGTGCAAACCGATTCCGGGTGCTCATCCCGGTATCACTTTTTTCGAGCAGAGAATGTCGCTGGAATCCGTTGGTGAGTTAGTCAAACGCTCCAGGATCATTCTGGACATTTCCAAGCCCGGCCAGGCCGGTTTGAGCTTCCGATTCTTTGAAGCCATGGCCTCGCGGAAAAAAGTGATCACCACCAACAAAAGCGTTGTCGATTATGACTTCTACAACCCGGCTAACATCCTGGTCATTGATGAGGCCAACCCGCTGATTCCGGAGCATTTCATCACGAGCCCGTATGTGGACGTCCCTGTGCAGATCTATGAAAAGTACACGTTGCAGGGTTGGACCAGGACCGTGTTTTCGCTTCAATAAAACGCTGCGCGCTCAGGGTTTTCGCGGTTTGATCCGTGCGGTGGCTTCGGCCACCAACGGATCATCCGGCCAGTAATGCTTTGGATACCGCCCCTTCAAATCCTTCTTCACTTCGGCATAGGTGCTGCGCCAGAAGTTGGCCAGATCCTGCGTCACCTGCACCGGCCGGCGCGCCGGGGATAAAAGATGCAGTTTGACCACCTGCCGGCCACCAGCGATCCGCGGCGTTTCGGCCAGCCCGAACAACTCCTGCAAACGCACCGCGAGAATCGGCGGAAACTCGCTGTAATCCAGACGAATCGACGAACCCGACGGCACGCTCAGATGATGCGGCGCCTGTTCATCGAGGCGTTGCGGCAGCGGCCATGGCAGTAGATTGCGCACGATGCTCGACAGATCCAGATTGGCGAAGTGACTGAGCCGCGAGACCTTGCCCAGATATGGCATCAGCCAGTCTTCGAGAGTGTTCAGCAGTGTCGCGTCGCTGACATCCGGCCACTGGCTTTCGTCCTGAGTATTGAGCTCCAACTGCCGCAACAACGCGACACGCGCCTGCCACTGACGCAGTTCCGGCGTCCACGGCAGCAGCTCCAGGCCTTTGCGCCGCACCAGATTGACCAGCGCCTGGCTGCGCGCGGCTTCATGGAGGCCAGTCAACGGTTCACGACTCAGGATCAGTTCGCCTACCTTGCGCTGACGTTCAGCGCGCAACACGCCTTCGCGCTCGTCCCAATCCAGTTGATCGACGTTGCACACCTGCTCGGCGAGCACCGAATCGAACAGCGCCGGATCGAAATCCGCCGCCAGATAAATTCGTTCTTCCCGCTGACCCTGTCGGCTGCCGAGGTCGGCGATGACGATCCACGGTTCTTTCATCAGGCTGTCGGCCTCGGCGAACAGCGCGGCGCGACCGTTGGCCAGTCGGTATTCGGCGCCTCCGGCACGACGTTGTTGGGCGACGCGATCCGGGTAGGCCAGCGCCAGTAATGCGCCGAGCCAGCGGGGGTGATCCGGATCGCTGACCGGCTCGCTCGCCTTGCCGCGTAAGTAACCGCGATACTGCCGCGCCAGTTGTCGGGCACGTTGCACGCCGCCCTGAGCGCCGCGTGCCGCGCGTTCTTCGCCAGACAACAGCACCAGACGACTGTGCAAATCCGCCCCGGCGCCGCGCAAGATGTCGCGCTCGCCGAGCAACGCGGCGACATCGCAGGCCATGTTTGCCAGGCCCAACGCCTGCCCGCGCAGCAACAAATGGCCAATACGCGGATGCGCTGGCAATTCGGCCATGGCCTGGCCATGGGAGGTCAGCGCTTGGCCTTCCAACGCACCAAGACGCTGCAACAAATCCTGCGCCTGTGCATAAGCCGCTGTCGGTGGCACATCGAGCCAGACCAGTTCCCCCGGCGTCACCCCCCAGCGCCCCAATTGCAGCGCCAGGCTGGCCAGATCTGCCGACAGAATTTCCGCACTGCCATAAGCGGCCAGTTGCTCGTGCTGATCCTGCGACCACAACCGATAACAAACACCCGACTCCAGTCGCCCCGCCCGCCCCGCGCGCTGCGTGGCGCTGGCCTTGGAAATGCGTTGAGTGTCGAGGCGGGTCATGCCGCTGCCCGGATCGAAACGCGGCACCCGCGCCAGCCCGGCATCAATCACCACGCGCACACCGTTGATGGTCAAACTGGTTTCGGCAATGTTGGTCGCCAGCACCACTTTGCGCTGCCCGGCCGGTGCCGGGTCGATAGCGGCGCGTTGGGCGTTGAGATCGAGTTCACCGTGCAACGGGCAGAGCAGCACGTCGCTGCGCTCGCCGATGGCGTCGGCCAATTGTTGATGGACGCGACGGATTTCCGCCTGCCCCGGCAGGAACACCAACAGGCTGCCGGTTTCATCGTGCAGGGCTTCAAGGATGGTGGCGGTCACGCGCTGATCGATGTACTCGCCGGGCTGAAACGGCCGGCCCCAGCGCATGGTCACTGGATACATACGCCCCTCGCTGCGCAGGATCGGCGCGTCATCGAGCAACCCGGCCAGGCGTTCGCCCTCAAGGGTGGCCGACATCAGCAAAATCTTCAGCGGCTGTTCAGCTCGAAACAGCTCGCGACCGTTCAAACTCAGGGCCAGCGCCAGATCGGCGTCGAGGCTGCGTTCGTGAAACTCATCGAAGATCAGCAGGCCCACGCCTTCCAGCGCCGGGTCGTCCTGCAAACGGCGGGTGAGAATGCCTTCGGTGACCACTTCGATACGGGTGTTGGGGCCGACCTTGCTGTCGAGACGAATGCGATAGCCAACGGTTTCACCGACCTTTTCGCCCAGTTCGCTGGCCAGTCGTTCCGCTGCGGCACGCGCGGCGAGACGGCGCGGCTCCAGCATCAGAATGGTTTGCCCGTTCAGCCACGCTTCGTTGAGCAAGGCCAAAGGCACGCGGGTAGTTTTACCGGCGCCGGGCGGTGCTTCAAGCACGGCTTCGTGGCGTATCGCCAACGCTTCACGCAGGGCGGGTAAAACTTCGTCGATCGGCAAAGAAATCATGCTGGCTCCCAAACAGAGCGGCGAGTATAACGGCGAACTGCCAAGCGTTCGTCAGGGTCTTAACTTCACAAGACGAAGCTTCGTTATCAGATGACTCAGGAGATATTTCCCATGCGTTTACCCTTTCGCCTGATCGGCGGTGTACTGGTCGCCACCCTGCTCACCCAAATCACCGCGTGCGGCTCGATTTTCTACCCGGATCGTCGCGGCCAGATCGACGGCAAGATCGACCCGGCGATTGCCGTGCTCGATGCCGTGGGTCTGCTGTTCTATGTCATTCCCGGTCTGATCGCATTTGCAGTCGACTTCGCCACCGGCGCGATCTATTTCGAACCGGGCCACACCGCGCAAGTCGATCCGGCCAAGCTCAAGCAAGCCATCGGCCCGGACGGTCAGGTCGATAACCTGAAGTTGCAGGCTATTCTCGAATCTGAACTGGGCCGCAATCTGCCGCTGGATGATCCACGCCTGATCCAGCACAAGGGCAGCACTCAACAACTGGCAATGTTCGGCCTGCAACCTGCCGCATAAGGAATCAAAAACTTCATGACCTCCAGCCCCGAACACGCCCGCCTGCTGCGGTTGGCGACCCGCGCCTCGGTGGCGGTGGCCTGTACGCTGATCATCGCCAAAGCCATCGCCTGGTGGCTGAGCGGTTCGGTGAGCATGCTCGCCGGCCTCACCGACTCGGCGCTCGATGGCATTGCTTCGTTGCTCAATCTACTGGCGGTGCATTACGCGCTGCGCCCGGCGGATGACGATCATCGTTATGGCCACGGCAAAGCGGAATCCCTGGCCGGCATGGCGCAGGCCTTGTTCATCGGCGGGAGTGCGGTGTTGATCGCGTTTCAGGCCTATGAGCGGATCAAGCAACCTGAACCGCTCGGTGCGCCGTGGATCAGCATTGGCGTGATCATTTTTTCCCTGCTGCTGACGGTGGCCTTGCTGATCTTGCAGCACCGGGTAGTCAAGCAGACCGGCTCCAACGCCGTACGCGCCGACTCGCTGCATTACCGCTCTGATCTGCTGCTTAACGGCAGCATTCTGGTGGCGCTGGTGCTGGCCGGATTCGGCTGGCAACAATTGGACGCGTGGTTCGGCCTGGGGATTGCCGCGTACATTTTGTGGAGCGCGATCCAGATCGCCCGGGAAAGCTTTTCGGTGCTGATGGATGAGGAGCTGCCACCGGACGTCAGTCAGCACATGCTCGAACTGGCGTGCAGCGTACCGGGTGTGCTGGGCGCACATGACTTGCGCACGCGGATTTCCGGCAACCACTGGTTCGTGCAGCTGCATCTGGAATTGCCGGGGGAATTGACCCTGTCAGTAGCGCACGGCATCAGCGATCAGGCGGCGGATGCCATTCACAAAGCCTACCCACGGGCCGAAGTGCTGGTGCACGCCGACCCGCAGGAAGTGGTCAAGGCTGAACGGGCGCAAACCCGGATTCAGTAACTTACCTGATAACCGCGACTGCTCAGGCAATTGCCCTGGGCCTGACGGTAGGCCTGGACCACTTCGGGCGCCGGCTGGTAAGTCGCGGTGCGCGGATCGAAACCGCTTTGTTGCACCGCGTACTGATAGCACTGGTAACCGTCCTGTTGCACCTGCTCCGGCGACTGACCGTTGGCCGGGTAAGCCTCGACATCGTAGCCCTGTGATTGCGGCTGCGGCTGTTGCTGCACCGGCGGCTCGACCACCACGTAGTCCTGAGTCGCTTCCTGATAGGCGTAATAGGAACCGGCGGCAAGGAACAGCAACGCGCCACCTACCCACACTTCACGGGCGTAATCCGGCAAGTATTGGGTACGAATCCCGCGCGGTGGCTGCACGACGATGTAGCGCGGGCCTTGCGGGCGATACCAATAGCCGCCAGAGAAAAAGTAATCCTGCCCGCGATACGGCACGCGATAGTCACGATCCGGGAAACGGTCGATCACATGCCCCGGCCGATATTGCGGCCCCGGCCCCCAACCGTTGCCATGCCCGTCCGGACGACCTGGCCAGCGATTGTCGTTAGGCCGGTTGCCGGTCTGCCAATGCTGGTTGTTGTAGCCGTTCTGTGGACGCTCGTCGCGGTAGTAGCCCTGACGCGGTTCCTGGGTCTGGCGCACGGCGTCGGGACGCGGCTGGATCGGCAGACTGTTGGCCGGTAACTGTGGCGGTGGCGGCGGCTGGCGAACCGGGTTGGGATTGTAGGCTGGACGGTTCTGGTCGCGGTTCTGCCACTGGCCATTATCGTTGCGCTGCTGGCCGTTGTGCTCGAACTGGCGGCTGTTGTCGCCACGAATGATTTCATTGCTCTGCGGCCGAGGCTGATTGTTACCGCCATGGCCCTGATTGTTGCCCTGATGCTCCGGGCCGCGACCATTATTGTCCGGCCCACGATTCTGCGGCTCATCGGCAAGCGCTTGCGCACCGACACTCACACACAGCAACCCAACACCGGCCAGACGCCAGATGCGCGACTTCATGCTTTTCCTCGCTGCGGCTCAGGGCCTGAAATTAAGAGGGGACTTGTCACTAAGACCGGGAATGTACACACCGGGTTCTGCAACAGGTTATCAGTCACGAAACTTATTTATTGAGGGCTGCACAAAAATCGCAGGCAAGAAAAAGGGAGACCCGTCGGCCTCCCTTCTAGAGAACTTCGTCCTGGCTCGACGCTTTTGACGTCGGCTCACCTCACGCCGTCTTCTGGACAGTGTGCAGCTCGGGGGCCGGCACATCCCCGGTGGGGGTGGCGACCGCGGCGGGCCTGATAGGCGGGCCGCTGTGGACTGTGTTACCGAGCAGTGATTCTGGTAATAAGAATAGGCCTGAGGCCGCGACAGAGGATTGCGAAGATTGCTTAAATAAACACCACTTGCGCAATTTTTAACCCTGGATAGATAATCCGCCGCAATAGTTACAACCAAGGACTGATTGATGAGCAAACTCGACCGTTACGACCTGAGCATTTTGGCGGAATTGCAGCGCGACGCCCGCATCTCCAACCAGGAACTGGCCGAGCGCATCGGTCTGTCACCCTCGCCGTGCTCGCGCCGGGTCAAGCAACTGGAAGACGACGGCTACATCTCGCGTCAGGTGGCGTTGCTGGATCGCAAGATGCTCGG
Source organism: Pseudomonas sp. LBUM1652 (assembly GCF_059716105.1). Taxonomy (NCBI): domain Bacteria; kingdom Pseudomonadati; phylum Pseudomonadota; class Gammaproteobacteria; order Pseudomonadales; family Pseudomonadaceae; genus Pseudomonas; species Pseudomonas sp. LBUM1652. Next base: position 5,497,185 of record NZ_CP166804.1, read on the forward strand.
GCTGAGCCTGACCGCTTATGTGCTGATTGGCATGGACCGGCACACACCGGAGCGCTTCGAGAATTTCGAAGCAGCGATTCGTACGTTGCCGCAGGTGTTGGAGTGCAGTCTGGTAACCGGCGTGGACGCTGATTATCAGTTGAAGGTGGTGGTGCCGGACATGGATCACTATCAGAAATTGCTGCTGGGGCATCTGACACGGATTGATGGGGTGACCAGTGTGCGCTCGAGTTTTGTGCTGAATCAGGTGCTCAACAGCACCGAATTGCCGCTGACCCATTTGCGTAGCTGATTGCTTTCGTGGCGAGGGGATTTATCCCCGATCCAGTGCGCAGCACTGGCAAGATTTTGCAGCGAGGCAGATATTTTTGGGGTCGCTTCGCAACCCGTCGGGGATAAATCCCCTCGCCACAGGGTTGCAGACCAATGACTGCGGCACACCGACGCAGGTCAATGCCCCGCCGTTCGACCTTGGCGTATACTCGACGCGCCCTTTTAGCCCCATGCGCGCCGGAGAACCCCGATGGATCCTGCACTACTTGAAGAATGGATGATGACTGGCCTGGTCAGCATCCTGATCATTTTCATGGGTTTCATCGTCTGGGATCTGGCGAAAAAATCCAAGGCCGGGCGCTTTGGCTCGCTCATTCTGTTCTTCGTGCTGGGCCTGGGTGTGGCCGCGTTCATCATCAAGAGTGTGGTGATCGGCCTGATCGAGTCCGGCGCTTTATAAGCGCGCCGGCACTTCTTTCCACTGGCCCTGATCTAGACCTTCGATCGTCCAGTCACCAATCCTGACCCGCACCAGCCGCAACGTCGGCAGGCCTACCGCAGCCGTCATGCGTCTCACCTGACGGTTGCGCCCCTCGCGTATCACCAATTCCAGCCAGCTTGTAGGTATGGTCATGCGAAAGCGTACCGGCGGATTACGCGGCCACAACTCAGGCTCCTCCAGTTGCCGAGCTTCGGCGGGCAAGGTCATGCCATCATTCAGTTCGACGCCGTCACGCAAACACTGCAACTGCTCGGCCGTCGGCTCGCCTTCGACTTGCACCCAATAGGTCTTGGCCAATTTGTGCTTGGGGTCGGCAATCCGCGCCTGCAACTGCCCGTCGTTGGTCAGCAGCAACAAACCTTCACTGTCGCGATCAAGGCGTCCGGCCGGATAAATACCGGGCACGTCGATGTAATCCTTGAGCGTCGCCCGCCCTTCGCCGTCGCTGAATTGCGTCAGCACATCGAACGGTTTGTTGAACAGGATCAGTTTCGGCTCAGCCGGCGGCGCCTTGGCAACACGGCGCGGGGCAGAAGACTGAGGCTTCGCGCCGGGGCGGCGGGAAGGTGGACGCGGGGGACGGGACATGGCGAAAAGAACATCTAACGGTCAGGGCTGCCAATGCTAGTAGCCTGACCGTTAAATGACCATCAACAAATCAGCGGAACGGCGGTTCGTCGAAGCTGCGCAGTTTGCGCGAGTGCAGCGAGTTGAGCTCGGTGCGCAGCAGATCCACCGCTTCGATGCCGATCTTCAAATGCTGGCTGACCGCACGCTCGTAGAACGCGTTGGCCGAACCCGGCAGCTTGATTTCGCTGTGCAGCGGCTTGTCCGAAACGCACAGCAACGTGCCGTATGGCACCCGCAGGCGATAACCTTGCGCGGCAATGGTGCCACTTTCCATGTCCACCGCCACGGCGCGGGACAGGTTGATCAACGGACGTTCCTGCGCCCAGCGCAGCTCCCAGTTACGGTCGTCGTAAGTCAGCACGGTGCCGGTGCGCAGGCGTTTTTTGAGGTCGTCGCCCTTCTCACCGGTAATGTTGGCGGCCGCTTGTTGCAGCGCCATCTGCACTTCGGCCAGTGCCGGGATAGGAATGTTCGGCGGCACCACGCGGTCGAGAATCCCGTCGCGACGCATATAGGCGTGGGCCAGCACGTAGTCGCCGATGGTCTGCGACTGACGCAGGCCGCCGCAGTGACCGATCATCAGCCAGCAATGCGGACGCAGCACTGCCAAATGGTCGGTGATGTTCTTGGCGTTGGACGGGCCGACGCCGATGTTCACCAGCGTCACACCATGGCCATCGCTGGCGATCAGGTGATAGGCCGGCATCTGATAACGGTGCCAGACCACACCGGCGGCAATCGCCGACGCCTCGCCGTGATCCATGCCCTTCTCGATGATCACGTTGCCCGGCAGCACCATGCGCACGAAACGGGGATCGCTGCGCAATTGCTCCAGACCATGAACGATGAACTGGTCGACGTAACGGTGATAGTTGGTCAGCAGGATCCACGGCTGCACATGGCGCCAGTCGCTGCCGGTGTAGTGCACCAGACGACGCAGCGAGAAGTCGACCCGCGCGGCATCGAACAGCGCCAGTGGCAGCGGATCGGTGTTTTCCCAATCGTAGAGGCCGTCGGCAATGCCATCGGTGGCGGCGGACAGGTCGGTACTCGGGAAGACGCGCGCCAGCACGGCGGCAGTGACGCCGGAACCGGCCAGTTCATCGCCCTGCTCGACCACGTACGGGTACGGAATATTTTGCTGACTGACGCCGACTTCAACAGTCACGGTGAAGTCGTGCATCAACGGCACCAGCTGTTCCAGCAGGTATTTGCGGAATGCTTTCGGATGGGTGACGGTGACGCTGTAAGTACCCGGCAGTTGCACCTTGGCGTAGGCGCGAGTGGTCTGCGGGACTTCGCCCTGGCAGTGGTAGGTCAGACGCAGTTCGGGATAACGAAACAGGGCACGCTGCCCGGCGTCGGGCTCGACGCGATCCTTGAGGTACCGCTTGAGCGCGGAATTCAGTGCAGTGGTGGCCTGCTCATGCAGCTCGGCCAGACGATCCACGGCTTGTTCGGCGGTTTGAACGACAATAAACGCTTCGGTCACGATCAGCTTCCTGTGTTCTGACTTGCAGAGCTTCATCTTGCCTGCATCGTGGCGCGACGGGAACAGTGGCGTGTTGGCTGCCGCACAATATATGAGCCACCCACGCCCCCCTGTAGGACTTGTATGGGGTCAGAAGCCTTGCGGGGTCGAGCGGGCAACGATGGCTTCGACATCAAGCCCACGCGGCAACGCACCATACACACGGCCGCTACCACTCAACCGACTGGCAATAAACGCATCGCTCACCGCTGAATTCCCCGCCTCCAGCAACAGTTTGGCCTGCAAGCCAAGGGCAATGTCCTCGGTCAATTGCCGTGCCCGATACTGAATATCACTGGTGTCCTTGAACTGCGCCTGCAACTGCTGGATATGCGCAGCCAACCGTCTATCGCCATGGCCGTCACCCAGTTCACTGAACAGCACGTCCAGCACACCCGGCTCTTTCGACAGCGCGCGCAACACGTCGAGGCACTGCACGTTGCCCGAGCCTTCCCACGTCGAGTTGACCGGCGCCTCGCGGTACAGACGCGGCAGTATGCTGTCCTCGACATACCCGGCGCCGCCCATGCATTCCGCCGCTTCATTGATCATTGCCGGCGCGCGTTTGCAGATCCAGTATTTGCCCACCGCCGTCACCAACCGGGCGAACTGCGCTTCGTGGCGATCGTCCAAATGATCCAGCGCCTTGCCCATGCGCAGGCTCAGGGCCAGCGCGGCTTCGCTTTCCAGCGCCAGATCGGCCAGCACGTTCTGCATCAACGGTTGTTCGCTGAGCAACTTGCCGCCGACCTTGCGGTGCGCGCAGTGGTGGCTGGCCTGGGTCAGCGCCTGACGCATCAGCGAACTGGAGCCGACCATGCAATCGAAACGGGTCATCGCCACCATTTCAATGATGGTCGGCACGCCGCGCCCCTCTTCGCCGACCATCCACGCCAGCGCCCCGCGAAATTCCACTTCGCTGGAGGCGTTGGACTGGTTGCCGAGTTTGTTTTTCAGGCGTTGGATGTAGAACTGATTGCGCGTGTCGTCCGGGCGATGGCGCGGCAGCAGGAAACAGGTCAGGCCCTTGTCGGTCTGCGCCAGCGTGAGAAACGCATCGCACATCGGCGCCGAACAGAACCACTTGTGCCCGACCAGTTCATAAGCCTGGCCCGGACCGCTGGCGCCGACCGGATAGGCCTTGGTGGTGTTGGCGCGCACGTCGGTGCCGCCCTGTTTCTCGGTCATGGCCATGCCGATGGTGACACCGGCCTTGTGCGCCATGCCGACATTGCGCGGGTCGTATTCGGTGGCGAGGACTTTAGGCAACCATTGCTCGGCCAGATCAGGTTGCAGGCGCAGCGCCGGGACGCTGGCGAAGGTCATGGTCAGCGGGCAACCGCTGCCGGCCTCGGCCTGGCTGTGCAGATAGGTCATGGAAGCACGGGCGACATGCGCGCCGTCCTGCGGTTGCGCCCAAGGCAGCGAGGTCAGGCCATGCTCGACTGCCGTTCGCATCAACTCGTGATACGCCGGGTGAAATTCCACCAGATCGATGCGATGACCGTAGCGGTCATGGCTGGCAAACACCGGTTTGTTCTGATTGGCGAGGAACCCGGCCTCCATCAGCGGCCCGCCGGCCAGTGCGCCGTAGGCATCAATCCGCGACTCGGCCCAACCGGCGCCGAACCTGCGCGACCACTCCTGCAACGGCAGGTCGATGCGATAGAGGTTGGTGCCGTCCAGCGACGGCGGCTGGTTGGTGACCTCGTGGGTTTCGGCAAACTGATGCAGGTTCATGACGGGTTCCTTTTTCAGCGAGAAGGTCAGTTAAGCACCGCCCAAACCCCGAACAAAGTGTCATATCCGCCGAATTTGCGGCGCTTTTACCCTATCAACAGCAGAGCACCCGTCGCTCCAGCGCAGACTGCAAATCTTCGAATTTCACCGGTTTGTTCAGGTAGTCGATCACTGCATCCGTGGCGCAAACCTCGCGATCCGCGCTCAACGCCAGCATGAACACCGGCAAGTGTGCGCAACCCGGCAAGGCGTGGATCTGACAGCACAGCGACGCGCCGTCATGGGCGGGCAACTGGCAATCGATCAAGACCGCATCAACAATTTCGCGCTGCAGGCAATCGAGCGCCGCTGCACCGTTTTCAGCGGTACGCACGCGGAAACCGAGTTTGAGCAGCATGCCGCGCATCACGAGTTGATTGACGGTGTTGTTGTCGACCAATAGCACCGTGCAGTCCTGCGGGGCACGGACGCAATCGCGCACATTCGCAGGGGGCGGCGCCGGCTCGACCACCGGCAATTCGAACTCCACGTCCAGCTGAAAGCGACTGCCACTTCCGGGTTCAGAGCGATGGGTGAGCTTGCCGCCAAGCAGTTCGACCAGTTGTCGGCAGATCGCCAGCCCTACTCCCAATCCACCGTACTCACGGGTCATCGAACCGTCGAGTTGGAAGAAGCGCTGGTACATCGTCGCCTCACCCAAATCGCTGAAGCCGATACCGGTGTCGATCACAGCAAATGACAGCGCCAATCGATTGTCCGTCGACGGCTTGCCGGTGACCCGCAGCGCCAGCCCACCGACACGGGTGAACTTGATCGCGTTATCCAGCAGGCATTCCAGGCATTGCGCCAGTTTCGCGCTGTCACCGTGCAGGCGATCCGGCAGAGTCGGCAGCACGTCGACCTTAAAGTCCAGCGACTTGCTTGCCGCGTTGCCTTCGAACTGAGCGCGCAACGCTTCAACCACACCCCGCAGACTGAAACTGCCCGGCTTCGCTTTCAGTTTGCCGGCCTGCAATTCGGTGAGGGTGAGGATGCCGTTGACCATGCGCATCATGTCCCGGGCGGAACCGGCGGCGGTCTGGTGATATTGCTCAAGCTCGGGATCCAGATCGACGGTCTGCATCAGTTCCAGCGAACCGATCACACCGTTCATCGGCGTGCGCAGTTCGTGGGTCAGGGTCGCGAGGAATTCGTCCTTGAGCTTGTTGCTGTGGGCCAGTTGCTGGTTGAGCACTTCAAGTTTCTGCCCGGCATCAAACAGCGTCTGCGCTTGCTGCTCGCGCATCGCGTTGATGCGGTCAGCCAAGGCCAGCGACAACAAAGCCACTTCGATCGCCGAACCGATCTGGCTGGCGTACATCGTCAGGAACACGTTTGGCAGCAGGCCCAACACCATCAGCGTATTGATGACGCCGCCGAGCAGGAACGCCGACCATGCAATGATGAAATAGCGCGCCACGCGCAGGCCGCGCCACCAGGCGAGAATCCCCGCCGCAAAAATCACCACAGTGAAGGTCAGCGCCAGCGTCGTCGCCAGGCGCAGAGCCAAGGCGTAACTGGTCATCAGCGACAAACCGACTACCAACGCACCGAATGCAATCAGGGCGATCAGCAAACGGTCGAGCCAGCGGCTGTGGGTCTTGGTCTGCAAGAAGCTGCGGGCGAACTGGCTACCGAACAGGCCCGCGCAACCGATGAAGAACGGCGTTGCCGCGTTGGCCCACCACGGATTGTCCGGCCAGAAATACTCGACCGCCGCGCCGTTCACCGACAGTTGATAGAGGCCGAACGAGCCAATGTAGAAGATGTAATAGAGGTAGCTGGTGTCGCGCACGCTGAGGAAGATGAACAGGTTGTAAACCAGCATCCCCAGCAACACGCCATAAATGATGCCCAGCACATACAGGCGCACTGGCTGATCTTCGAGATACGCAGTGCTCGACCACAACGTCACCGGCGCCTGGATCGAGCCTTCGCTGGCCAGTCGCAAGTAAAGGGTTTGTTGTTGATCCGGTTTGACGGCCAGGTTGAACAGGTAATTGTTCTGGCGGATCTCGCGACTGGCGAACGGCAAGGCGTCGCCGGTTTGCCGGATCAGGCGATAGTCGCCATTGGCATCGGCCATATAAAGGTCGAGATGATCGAGCGGTGGATAAGCCAGTTCCAGCAGCCAGGAGCGCTGTGCAGCGGGATTGCTCGGACGGTAATGCAGATCGATCTTCAGCCAGAACGCCGAACGCGAGTACCCGGCATTGAGCGTGGCTTTATCGTGGGCTTTGAAATTGCCGGCGGCGGCCTGCGCGCGGACGTCGGCAATATTCGCCTGACCGCTCGGGTCTTCGAACACTTGCAGCGACCGGCCCAGAGGGAGGCTCTGGGTGAATTCGTCGAATTCGACGGCGCTCGCCATGAGGGGCAAGCAGAACAACAACATCAGCAAATAGCGCATTGAAGCCCCAGCGTGGCTCGTCCGGTTGTGTCAGGAAGCCCCCCCATTCCCTTTGAGTAGACGTAAAACCGGTATTACCTGTTATTGGTTTGGATCCAGACTAGCATAGCCGTTGATGGCCATTGAGCACCATCGAAATTTTTCCTACAAAGGCTCTAGAACGGGCGTTTCAGAGCAACGTACCGAGCTAGAGCTGTTGAGTTGGTCAGGTTGTGACAAACCGGTCAGCATTCTCTGACCGGGTTATCCGCCAGGCACAACGGCACTGAACCGAAAAATCAGGTTTGGTGGTAAGCTCGCGCACCATGAATATCTACAGCTCCCGCCCCGTTGTCCTCTGTCTCTCCGGCCACGACCCCAGTGGTGGCGCCGGCTTGCAGGCAGATATAGAAGCCTTGCTCGCGCAGGGTTGCCATGCGGCTCCGGCCGTCACCGCCCTGACCGTGCAAGACACCGTCAACGTCACTGATTTCCGCGTCCTCGACCGTGAGTGGGTATTGGCTCAGGCCAATGCCGTGCTCAACGACTCCGAAGTCGCGGCGGTCAAACTGGGCATGCTCGGTTCGCTGGAAATGGTCGACACCGTTGTCGAACTGCTTTCGGCGCACCCGCATTTGCCAGTGGTCTGCGACCCGGTGCTGCGCGCCGGCGGCGGCGGACGCCTGGGCAAGGACGAAGTCGGCTATGCGATGCGTGAGCGTCTGCTGCCGCTATCGATCATTGCCACCCCCAACCTTCCCGAAGCCCGCATCCTCGCCGAACTGCCCGAAGGCACAGCGGATGAGTGCGCTGAAAAACTTTTGCCGTTCGTCAAAAACCTGCTGATCACCGGCGGTCATGGCGACGAAACTGAAATCCACAACCGCCTGTACAGCCGCGACGGCCTGCGTGAAACCTTCTATTGCCAGCGTTTGCCGGGCAGTTATCACGGCTCCGGTTGCACCTTGGCCAGCGCTTTGGCTGGCCGACTGGCCCAGGGCGAGAATCTCGCCAGCGCGGTACGCAGTGCATTGGATTACACCTGGCGCACCCTGCGCGATGCCGAACAACTGGGCAAAGGCCAGTTTGTGCCGCGTCGTCTGCCGCTGGATTTCTGCTCGTAACGTCGTGAGGTCTGCCTGATGAAACTACGTGGCCTGTACGCCATCACCGACAGCCAATTGCTGGCCGGCAAATTCCTCTCGTACGTGGAGGCGGCGCTGGAAGGCGGCGTCACCCTGCTGCAATACCGCGACAAGAGCAGCGACGAGGCCCGGCGTCTGCGCGAGGCCGAAGCGCTGCGCGATTTGTGTGCGCGCTACAAGACGCAGTTGATCATCAACGATGACGCCGAACTGGCTGCACGCCTCAACGTCGGCGTGCATCTGGGCCAGACCGACGGCCCGCTGTCGCCGACCCGCGCCCTGCTCGGCTCGAAAGCGATCATAGGCTCGACCTGCCACGCGCAGATCGAACTGGCCGAACAAGCTGCCAGAGAAGGTGCGAGCTACGTCGCCTTCGGTCGCTTCTTCAACTCCAACACCAAACCCGGCGCGCCGACCTGCAGCCTCGACCTGCTCGATGAGGCTCGCCGCAAACTGCATTTGCCGATCTGCGCGATCGGCGGCATCACCCTCGACAACGCCGCGCCGTTGGTGGCCCATCGTGTCGACCTGCTGGCCGTCGTCCACGGCCTGTTCGGCGCTGAAAGCACCGCCGAAGTGACCCGCCGCGCCCGCGCCTTCAACGAATTACTGAAAGTCTGATTTGAGAGCCCGATCATGTCTCGTTCCGAAACCCTGTTTGCCAATGCCCAGAAACACATCCCCGGTGGCGTGAACTCGCCGGTTCGCGCGTTCAAGAGCGTTGGCGGCACGCCGCTGTTTTTCAAACACGCTGAAGGCGCCTACGTGACCGACGAAGACGACAAGCGTTATGTCGATTACGTGGGTTCGTGGGGCCCGATGATCCTTGGCCACAGCCACCCGGACGTTCTGGACGCAGTGCGCAATCAACTGCAACACGGCTTGTCTTACGGCGCGCCGACCGCGATGGAAACCGAGATGGCCGATCTGGTCTGCTCGCTGGTGCCATCGATGGACATGGTGCGCATGGTCAGCTCCGGCACCGAAGCGACCATGAGCGCGATCCGTCTGGCCCGCGGTTACACCGGTCGTGACAGCATCATCAAGTTCGAAGGCTGCTACCACGGCCACTCCGACAGCCTGCTGGTCAAGGCCGGTTCCGGCGCACTGACCCAAGGCGTACCGAGTTCGGCTGGCGTACCAGCGGCGTTTGCCAAACACACCCTGACCCTGCCGTTCAACGACATCGACGCGGTGGAAACAATGCTCGCCGAAGTCGGTCGGGACGTTGCCTGCATCATCGTCGAGCCAGTGGCCGGCAACATGAACTGCGTACCGCCGGCACCGGGTTTCCTTGAAGGCCTGCGCACACTCTGCGACAAGCACGGCGTGGTGCTGATTTTCGACGAAGTGATGACCGGTTTCCGCGTCGCCCTCGGCGGCGCTCAGGCCTACTACGGCGTGACCCCGGATCTGACCACGTTCGGCAAGATCATTGGCGGCGGCATGCCGGTCGGCTGCTTCGGTGGCAAGCGTGAAATCATGGAGCGCATCGCGCCGCTGGGCCCGGTGTATCAGGCGGGCACCTTGTCGGGTAACCCGTTGGCCATGGCCGCCGGCCTGACCACTCTGCGCCTGATCAGCCGTCCGGGTTTCCACGACGAACTAACCGACTACACCACACGCCTGCTCGACGGTCTGCAACAGCGCGCCGATGCCGCGGGGATTCCATTCGTGACGACGCAGGCAGGCGGCATGTTCGGCCTGTACTTCAGCGGCGCTGACGACATCGTCACTTTTGAAGACGTGATGGCCAGCGACGCAGCGCTGTTCGGTCGCTTCTTCCACCTGATGCTGGAAGGTGGCGTGTACCTGGCGCCGAGCGCATTCGAAGCCGGTTTCACCTCGATCGCGCATGGCGAAGACGAGTTGAAACTGACCCTGGACGCTGCCGAACGCGCCTTCGCTGCACTGAAGTAATCGCCGCACCGCGGACGTTGGCTATCGCCGACGTCAGCTTTCACCTACATCCACCCGGTTTTTCCGACGCACCTGCCAGAATTCACCCGTAAAGTGGGCGATATATTCCCCGCGCAGCAGAAAAACGAGTAAAGACTTTGTAAGGTTGGCCCTGCTTATTTCATAATGCGCGCTTATTGGATCCCTCGATGGGTCCGCGTGCCCTTCAGAGGTAAGTCGATTCCCATGAACCGCACCGGCCGCACCCTTGCCTTGGGCTGCCTGTTGCTCCTTCAGCCCCTGCTCGCGCATGCACAAGCAGGCGGCAACTCGTTGTTGATCCCGGCGATGGGTCGTTGCACCCTCAATACTCAGCCGCAAGACGTCACGCAGGCACTGGCCGCCTGCCAGAAAGCGGCGGACGAAGGGGATGCGCAAGCGCAATACGAGTTGGGTGAGTTCTACTACGACGGCAAGAATGCGCCGCGCGACCTCAATCAAGCCCTGAGCTATTTCGAAAAAGCCTCGTTGCAAGGCCACGCTCAGGCGCAATTCAAGCTCGGCACCATGTTCTTCCACGGTGAAGGCGTACAGGCCAACAATATTCAGGCGTACATCGTGCTGAAGATGGCGGCGGTCAACGGCGCCGAAGAGGCACTGGACACGGCCGACGAAGTCTCCGAAAAAATGTCCCGCGAAGATCTCGAAACCGCTACGCAGGTGCTCGGGCAAATTTTCCGTAAATACCTGATGGAACTGCAGAGCGCCGATGGGCGCACGCCGTTTTCGCCATTGCCTTAAGGGCTGTGGTGATTAACTTGTGGTGAGGGGATTTATCCCCGATCGGCTGCGAAGCAGTCGCAAGTCCATTCGGCAAGGCGTGTCAGAAAGAACCGGATTGCGGGGTTTGGGGCTGCTTCGCAACCCATCGGGGATAAATCCCCTCGCCACAAACTCATTCCAATCCAGAATCTGCTGTTATTTCTCAGGCATCGGCATCGGAAACGGCATCACATTGCCGACCGCGCCGCGGGCTTCGCTGATTTTCGGCGTGCCCAGACGCTCGACTTCGTCGATACGCACGATCGAATGCATCGGCACAAAGCTGCGCACCACGCCTTCAAACTGCGCCTTGAGCTTTTCTTCGCTCGGATCGACGACCACTTGCGTGCGCTCGCCAAAGACGAACTCTTCCACTTCCAGAAAGCCCCACAGATCACTTTGATAGATCTGCTTGGCGTACATTTCGAACACCTGGCCCTGGTTGAGGAAAATCACCTTGTAGATTGGAGCTTCGCGTTTGGTCATGGCGGGCGGACAACATCGGGGATAAAAATGAGGGCGCGAACTATAGCATAGCCACTGGACGCACAGCGGTAGGAACCTGAGGGCATGTTCCCTATAATGCGCGGTTCTTTGAATCACGTGACGACCAAAATCCATGGCCAAGAAGCTTTACATCGAAACCCACGGTTGCCAGATGAACGAGTACGACAGCTCGCGCATGGTCGATCTGCTGGGCGAACATCAGGCCCTGGAAGTCACCGCTCGCGCGGAAGACGCCGACGTGATTCTGCTCAACACCTGCTCGATCCGCGAGCGCGCCCAGGATCGGGTGTACTCGCAGCTCGGCCGTTGGCGCGAACTGAAGCTGGCCAACCCGGAGATGGTGATCGCCGTCGGCGGTTGCGTAGCCAGCCAGGAAGGCGCGGCGATCCGCGATCGCGCCCCGTATGTCGACGTCGTTTTCGGCCCGCAAACGCTGCACCGCCTGCCGGAGATGATCGACGCCGCACGCAGCACCAAGCTGCCGCAAGTCGACGTCTCGTTCCCGGAAATCGAAAAATTCGACCACCTGCCCGAGCCGCGTATCGACGGCCCGAGCGCTTACGTGTCGGTGATGGAAGGCTGCAGCAAGTACTGCACGTTCTGCGTGGTGCCCTACACCCGTGGCGAAGAAGTCAGCCGGCCGTTCGACGACGTGATCGCCGAGATCATCCACCTTGCCGAAAACGGCGTGCGTGAAGTGACCTTGCTGGGGCAGAACGTCAACGGCTATCGCGGCACCACCCATGATGGTCGCCTGGCGGATCTCGCCGAGCTGATCCGCGTGGTCGCCGCCGTCGATGGCATCGACCGCATTCGCTACACCACCTCGCACCCGCTGGAGTTCTCCGACAGCCTGATCCAGGCCCACGCCGACGTGCCGGAACTGGTCAAACACCTGCATTTGCCGGTGCAATCGGGTTCGGACCGGATTCTGGCGGCGATGAAGCGTAACCACACGGCGCTGGAGTACAAATCCAAGCTGCGCAAACTGCGCGCGGCGGTACCGGGGATCTGCATCAGCTCGGATTTCATCGTCGGTTTCCCCGGCGAAACCGAGAAAGATTTCGAACAGACCATGAAGCTGATTGCCGACGTTGGTTTCGACTTTTCCTACTCGTTCGTCTACAGCCAGCGCCCGGGCACACCGGCCGCTGATCTGGCGGATGACACCCCGGAAGAGCTGAAAAAGGAACGTCTGAACGCGCTGCAACACCGCTTGAATCAGCAAGGTTTCGAGATCAGCCGACAAATGGTCGGTTCGATACAGCGGATTCTGGTGACCGATTATTCGAAGAAGGACCCGGGCGAGCTGCAAGGGCGCACCGAGAATAATCGTATCGTCAACTTCCGCTGCGACAATCCAACCTTGATCGGCCAGTTCGCCGACGTGCATATCGACGCGGCGCAACCGCATTCGCTGCGTGGCTCACTGATTCAGTAACACTGCATTTCCCCTGTAGGAGCGAGCCTGCTCGCTCCTACAGGGACAGCGCCAGACCCGGGAATCGCGTTGCGATATTTAAGAGCTTTCGCACCCACGCCTCTGGCGTTATCCTTGATTTCATCTTAATTGCCCCAGGGCGGCTAAATACGACCTTGAACGCACCCATAGAACCACATCGTTTTATCCTCGAGCCCTTTGAGGCTCGCCGCTTCGCCAATCTGTGCGGGCAATTCGACGAGCATTTGCGCTTGATCGAACAGCGCCTGACCATCGAGATCCGCAACCGCGGAAACCAGTTCGAACTGATCGGCGACCCCAAGCACACCACTTCTGCGGAAAACCTGCTGCGCCGCCTGTACCGGGAAACCAAGGGTACCGAGCTGTCGCCTGACATGGTGCACCTGTTCCTCCAGGAATCGGCCGTCGTAGAACTGGACAACCACGCCCCCGCCGAAGCCTCCGTCGCCCTGCGCACCAAGAAAGGCATGATTCGCCCACGCGGCTTGAATCAACTGCGCTATGTGAAGGAAATCCTCGGCAACGACATCAACTTTGGCATCGGCCCGGCCGGTACCGGCAAGACCTACCTGGCCGTGGCCTGCGCGGTTGATGCACTGGAGCGCGAGCAAATCCGCCGCATCCTGCTGGTGCGTCCGGCAGTTGAGGCGGGCGAAAAACTCGGCTTCCTGCCCGGCGACCTGTCGCAGAAGATCGACCCCTACCTGCGCCCGCTCTACGACGCGCTCTACGAGATGCTCGGCTTCGAATACGTGGCCAAGCTGATTGAGCGTCAGGTGATCGAAGTTGCACCGCTGGCTTACATGCGTGGCCGTACACTGAACAACAGCTTCATCATCCTCGACGAAAGTCAGAACACCACCGTCGAACAGATGAAGATGTTCCTGACGCGGATCGGCTTCGGCTCAACTGCGGTCATCACCGGCGACATTACTCAGGTCGACTTGCCGAAAGGCACCAAGTCCGGTCTGCACCATGTGATCGAGGTGCTGAAAGACGTACCGGGCATCAGCTTCACTCACTTCCAGCCTAAAGACGTCGTGCGCCATCCTTTGGTACAGCGGATCGTCGAAGCCTACGAGCGCTTCGAAAACCGTGACGAAGCACCCAAGGAAACCTCGCGAAATGCTTGAGCTAGACCTGCAAATCGCGACTGAAGCGAGCGCGCCGAGTGAGGCCGATTTCCGCCTGTGGTGCGAACTGGCCCTGCGCCAGCGCACCGCTGACTCGGAAATGACCATTCGTCTGGTCGACGAGGAAGAAGGCCGCGAACTCAATCACACCTGGCGCCACAAGGACTACGCGACCAACGTCCTGTCGTTCCCCGCCGAAGTGCCCGACGAGTTTCTCGATATCCCGCTGCTGGGCGATCTGGTGATCTGCGTGGCCGTGGTCGAGCGCGAAGCTGCTGAACAAGGCAAGGAACTAAAGGCCCACTGGGCACATCTGGTCATTCACGGCTGCTTGCATCTGCTCGGTTACGACCATATAGATGACGAAGAAGCCGAAGAAATGGAAGCACTGGAACGCGAGTTGCTTGCTGAACTGGGCTATCCCGATCCGTACGCGGACGACGAAACCGAACCATTCCCTATCGTTACAACAAAGGATTCAGAGTAATCGCTATGAGCGAAGATCGATCGAGCAACGGGCAGAAGTCTTGGCTGGGTAAACTGACCCAGGCTTTTGCCCACGAGCCGAAGAACCGTCAGGAGCTGCTTGAGCTGCTGCGCGATGCACATCAAAACAAGCTGCTGGACAGCGAAGCGCTGGCCATCGTCGAAGGCGCCATTCAGGTAGCTGACCTGCAAGTACGCGACATCATGGTGCCGCGCTCGCAGATGATCAGCATCAAGGCGACCCAGACACCCCGTGAATTCCTCCCCGCCGTGGTCGACTCGGCCCACTCGCGCTACCCGGTCATCGGCGAAAGCCATGACGACGTGATGGGCGTGCTGCTGGCCAAGGATCTGCTGCCGCTGATCCTCAAGGAGAACGGCGACAGCTTCAACATCAAGGACCTGCTGCGCCCGGCCACGTTCGTGCCGGAGTCCAAGCGTCTGAACGTGTTGCTGCGTGAATTCCGCGCCAACCACAACCACATGGCCATCGTCATTGACGAATACGGCGGCGTGGCGGGTCTGGTGACCATCGAAGACGTGCTGGAACAAATCGTCGGCGACATCGAAGACGAGCACGACGTCGAAGAAGACAGCTACATCAAGCCGCTGCCCAGCGGTGACTTCCTGATCAAGGCCCTGACGCCGATCGAGAACTTCAACGAGTTCTTCGACAGCGAGTTCTCCGATGATGAATTCGACACCGTCGGCGGCCTGGTGATGAGCGCGTTCGGGCACTTGCCAAAACGTAACGAAATCACTGAAATCGGCGCCTATCGTTTCCGCATTCTGAACGCCGACAGCCGTCGGATTCACTTGCTGCGACTTTCGCCAATCGCTCGGTAATCATTAAGGATAGAAATGCGCTGGACAACCCGCCCCGGCTGGCCCGGTAACCTGCTGGCCGTGGCGGCCGGTGCAATCACCACCCTCGCTCTGGCACCGTTCGATATCTGGCCGCTGGCCTTGCTGGCGGTCGGCCTGTTCTATGCCGGGTTGCGCGAGCTGAGCCCGCGTCAGGCGGTGGGCCGTGGCTGGTGCTTCGGTTTCGGCCTGTTCGGCGCTGGCACCAGTTGGATCTACTACAGCATCCACCACTTCGGCGGCGCTTCGGTGTTGCTGGCCGGTTTCCTGATGCTGCTGTTTACCGCAGCGATTGCGTTCTTCTTCGCCCTGCCCGCCTGGATTTGGACGCGCTGGTTGCGTCGCAACGAAGCGCCGCTGGCCGATGCGCTGGCATTCGCTGCGTTGTGGGTGGGTCAGGAGGCGTTTCGCGGCTGGTTCCTTACCGGTTTTCCGTGGCTGTATTCCGGATACAGTCAGCTCGATGGGCCGCTGTCCGGTCTGGCGCCGGTCGGTGGCATGTGGCTGGTGTCGTTCGTTCTGGCGCTGACTGGCGCGCTGATCTACAACGCGCCGCGCCTGCTGCAAACCGGTCGCAAGGCTTTTGTTGCCGTTGGCCTGCTGTTGTTGGTCGGGCCATGGGTGGCGGGCATTGCGCTCAAGGGTCACGCCTGGACCAGTCCGTCCGGCGCGCCGCTGACCGTGGCGGCGATTCAGGGCAACGTCGCACAAAGCATGAAATGGGATCCGGCAGAACTTAACGCACAGCTGGCGTTGTACCGCGATCTGAGTTTGCGCTCCAAACCAGTGGATCTGCTGATCTGGCCGGAAACCGCCGTGCCGGTGCTCAAGGAATCCGCCGAGGGTTACCTGAGCATGATGGGGACCTTCGCCGCCGAGCGTAAATCGGCCTTGATTACCGGTGTACCCATTCGCCAAACGGTGCATCACGAGAGACGCTTCTACAACGGTATTACCGTGGTTGGCGAAGGTGATGGCACTTACTTGAAGCAAAAACTCGTGCCGTTCGGTGAATACGTGCCATTGCAGGACATCCTGCGTGGACTGATCGCGTTCTTCGACCTGCCGATGTCCGACTTTGCCCGTGGCCCGGCGGACCAACCTCTGTTGCAAGCCAAGGGGTATCAGATCGCACCGTTCATTTGCTACGAAGTGGTCTATCCGGAGTTCGCCGCCAGTCTGTCGGCGCGTAGTGATCTGCTACTGACGATCAGTAACGACACTTGGTTCGGCACCTCGATCGGCCCACTGCAACACTTGCAGATGGCGCAAATGCGCGCCCTTGAGGCGGGTCGCTGGATGATCCGCGCGACCAACAATGGCGTGACCGGTTTGATCAACCCGTTTGGGCAGATCACCGAGCAGATTCCGCAGTTCGAGCAAGGCATTTTGTACGGCGAAGTGGTGCCAATGCATAACCTGACGCCGTATCTGCAATGGCGTTCGTGGCCGTTGATCATTGTCTGCTTGCTGCTGTTTGGCTGGGCATTGATGGCGGGGCGGATGTCAAAAACGGTCTGATCACACAATTTTCAGATCCAACCCAATTGTGAGATTCGCCCCATTGTGGCGAGGGGATTTATCCCCGATGGGTGGCGAAGCCGCCCCGACCTGCAACAGCGGTGTGTCTGATACATCGCGCACACAGGTTTTGCGATGGCTTCGCCATCGATCGGGGATAAATCCCCTCGCCACAAAAACCCAATATCCAGTGGGCTGGGGGATCAGCGGTAAAACAATGAATACCCCACCTGCCCCACCGCTTCATTGAGCAACTGCCCGCTCTGCCAGATCGACTTGAACTCCGGCAGCCAGCCACCAAATGGCCTGGCGTTATCGGTGCCGAGAAACCCGACTGGCGCCGGCACCACTTCAAATCCCGCCTTCTCGAAACTCCAGACCGAGCGCGGCATATGCCAGGCCTGTGTCACCACGACCACGCGCTTAATCCCCTGCGGCAACAACATATCAGCACTGAATTTGGCGTTTTCCCATGTGGTACGGCTCTCACCCTCTTGCCAGCGCACAGTCACGCCGAAGTCATCCAGTAACGAGTCAGCCATCAATTTCGCCTCGGTCGGCGGCGTGCCGTAATGCAAGCCGCCACTGGTCAGAATCGGCAATCCCGACGCCTTGGCCAGCCGTGCCGCATAGCGCTGACGCTCCAGCCCCACGCCGGTCGGCTGATCCTCGCCCCAGGCCAGATCACCGCGCTCACGCCCGGAACCCAGCACTACAATCGCATCGGCCCGTTGCGCGAGCGTCGCCCACTCTTCGCGAGCCAGCGGCGGCTCGCGCTCAAGGGCCTTGGCGCCCCACTGCACGACCACCGGCAGACTCATCAGCCAGAGCCCTCCAAAACCAATGGCAAAACACAATCCAGCGAGGCGCGGCCGTGAGCGTCGCAGCCACCAGGCAGCCAGCAACAGTAGTAAAAGAATGCCGGGCGGCAGCAAAAGTTGTTTGATGAAGTAACGAAAAGGCATCGGGCATCTCCAAAGATGCCCGAAGCCTAAGTGGGTTAAACCAACGCGACAACCGATAGGGTGGGATCCTGTTGAAAAAGATCCGTTTCTTGACCTGCCATGCGCTTACTTGGCCTGCAAAGCACGCACCTTGACGGTGTCTTTGCGGGGCGCCTTGTCCTTGAGCCAGATGACCTTGGCCGAATGTGCTGCATCGAGCTGCTTCACTGCTTGCGACAAGCATCCGTGCGTTTCACGTTCACTGCGATCCAGATAGGCCTTGACCAGTTTGAACTCGGCGGGGCTCAAGCCACGCAATTCCAGTTCCAAGGGGCGCTCATCGCGCAGCCGATCAGCGGTTTTTGCAGCATCCAGGGCCATCCCCAGACGATCCATCAACCGTTCGTACAACTCAGGTTTCGTGATGTTTCTCTGCTGTTGCTCCACCATCCCTCACCTCATTGAAGATAAGACTCACTCCCCAGTTAGAGCTTAGCTTCGCTGCACAAACCGGCTACACGCCGCGACCAACGGCCCTCGCCACGTATTTACCGGGCCAAACAGCTGTAATCAGGGTTTCCCTAGGCCAAGCGCGGTCATGTATGCTACGGCGCTTCCTGTCATTCCACTTCCAGCTCGTCCGGGCCATCCCGATGCCGCGTTGAAGAGGATTAGGCCACCCATATCCAGTACAAAAGTAGCCATGCACGAACAATATCAGCCCCGTGAAATCGAAGCCGCCGCCCAGTCGTTCTGGGACGAGCAAAAGTCCTTTGAAGTCAGTGAACAGCCAGGCAAGGAGACTTTCTACTGCCTGTCGATGTTCCCTTACCCCAGCGGCAAACTACACATGGGGCACGTGCGCAACTACACCATCGGCGACGTGATCTCCCGCTATCAGCGCATGCAAGGCAAGAACGTTCTGCAACCGATGGGTTGGGACGCCTTCGGCATGCCGGCAGAAAACGCCGCGATGAAAAACAACGTCGCGCCGGCCAAATGGACCTACGAAAACATCGCCTACATGAAAACCCAGCTGCGCAGCCTGGGCCTGGCGGTGGACTGGTCGCGCGAAGTCACCACCTGCAAGCCGGATTACTACCGCTGGGAACAATGGCTGTTCACTCGCCTGTTCGAAAAAGGCGTGATCTACCGTAAAAACGGCACCGTGAACTGGGACCCGATCGATCAGACCGTTCTGGCCAACGAACAGGTAATCGACGGTCGCGGCTGGCGTTCCGGCGCTCTGATCGAAAAGCGCGAAATCCCGATGTACTACTTCAAGATCACCGCTTACGCGGATGAGCTGCTGGAGAGCCTCGACGAACTGACTGGCTGGCCTGAACAGGTCAAGACCATGCAGCGCAACTGGATCGGCAAATCCCGCGGCATGGAAGTGCAGTTCCCGTACAACGTCGATTCCATCGGCGAAGCCGGCACCCTGAAAGTCTTCACTACCCGTCCGGACACCCTGATGGGCGCGACCTACGTCGCCGTGGCCGCCGAACACCCGCTGGCCACCCAGGCTGCGCAGAACAACCATGAGCTGCAAGCATTCATCGCTGAATGCAAGGGCGGCAGCGTTGCCGAAGCCGACGTCGCCACTCAAGAGAAAAAAGGCCTGCCGACCGGCCTGTTCGTCGAGCACCCGCTGACCGGTGAAAAACTCCCGGTATGGGTCGCCAACTATGTATTGATGCATTACGGCGATGGCGCAGTAATGGCTGTGCCGGCTCACGACGAGCGCGACTTCGAATTCGCCCACAAGTACAACCTGCCGGTGAAATCGGTGGTGCGTACCAGCTCCGGCGACACCAACCCGGCCCCGTGGCAAGACGCCTACGGCGAGCACGGCACGCTGATCAACTCCGCTGAGTTCGACGGTCTGGACTTCGCCGGCGCGTTCGACGCCATCGAAGTCGCACTGATCAAGAAAGAACTGGGCGCTTCGCGCACTCAGTTCCGTCTGCGCGACTGGGGCATCAGCCGTCAGCGCTACTGGGGCTGCCCGATCCCGATCATCCACTGCGATGCGTGCGGTGACGTGCCGGTGCCGGAAGACCAATTGCCAGTTGTACTGCCGGAAGACGTGGTGCCGGACGGCGCCGGTTCGCCGCTGGCACGCATGCCCGAGTTTTACGAGTGCAGCTGCCCGAAATGCGGCCAGCCTGCCAAGCGTGAAACCGACACCATGGACACCTTCGTCGAGTCCTCGTGGTACTACGCCCGCTACGCCTCGCCGCACTTTGAAGGTGGCCTGGTGGAAAAATCCGCGGCCGACCACTGGCTGCCGGTTGATCAGTACATTGGCGGTATCGAACACGCGATCCTGCACCTGCTCTACGCGCGCTTCTTCCACAAGCTGATGCGTGACGAAGGTCTGGTGAGCTCCAACGAGCCGTTCAAGAATCTGCTGACCCAGGGCATGGTAATCGCCGAGACTTACTATCGTCGCGAAGCCAACGGTGCCTACACCTGGTTCAACCCGGCGGACGTCGAACTGGAACGTGACAGCAAGGCCAAAGTCATCAGCGCCAAGCTGATTGCCGACGGTCTGCCGGTGGAAATCGGCGGCACCGAGAAGATGGCCAAGTCGAAGAACAACGGCGTTGACCCACAGTCCATGATCGACCAGTTCGGTGCCGACACCTGCCGCCTGTTCATGATGTTCGCCTCGCCACCTGACATGAGCGCGGAATGGTCCGACTCCGGCGTCGAGGGTTCGCACCGTTTCCTCAAGCGTGTCTGGCGTCTGGCGCAGGCCCACGTATCTCAGGGCCTGCCAGGCAAACTGGATGTTGCGGGCCTGAACGACGAGCAGAAAGCCGTTCGCCGTGCGATCCACCTGGCCATCAAGCAGGCCAGCCACGACGTCGGCCAGAACCACAAATTCAACACCGCCATCGCTCAGGTGATGACGCTGATGAACGTGCTGGAAAAAGCCGCGCAAGGCACCGAACAGGATCGCGCACTGGTGCAGGAAGGTCTGGAAGCCGTGACGTTGCTGCTGGCGCCGATCACACCGCACATCAGCCATGAGCTGTGGAACCGACTGGGCCACGCCGATCCGGTGATCGACGCTGGCTGGCCAGCAGTGGACGAGACTGCGCTGGTGCAGGACAGCCTGACCCTGGTCATCCAGGTCAACGGCAAGCTGCGCGGTCAGATCGAAATGCCGGCCAGCGCGACTCGCGAAGAAGTCGAAGCCGCTGCTCGTGCCAACGACAACGTGCTGCGGTTCGTCGATGGCCTGACTATTCGTAAAGTGATCGTAGTGCCCGGGAAACTGGTCAATATCGTCGCCAGCTAATTGGATCGGGCGTCAGGTGTGCCTGGCGCCCAGTAAAACCTTTCGGGCCGCATGAACGGCCCACATGGTTTCAAGGGGAGCAACACAATGATCAAACGCAATCTGCTGGTGATGGGCCTCGCCGTCCTGTTGAGCGCCTGCGGTTTCCAGCTGCGCGGCACTGGCACCACCGAACTGACCATCAAGGAACTCGACCTGAGTGCGCGTAACGCCTACGGCGAGACCGTCACCCAACTGCGTCAGGTACTGGAATCCAGCGGCGTCAAGATTTACAGCGGCGCGCCTTACAAGCTGTACCTGGCTGACGAGCAGGAAAGCCAGCGTATCCTCAGCTACGCCGGTGCCGGTCGTACGGGCGAGTATCAGGTCAACACCGTCCTGAGCTACGACATCCGTGGCGACAAAAACCTTTCGCTGCTGAGCGACAAGCTTGAAGTGCAGAAAGTGTTTATCCACGACGGCAACAACCTCGTCGGCTCCGATCAGGAAGCCAACGACGCCCGTCGCGATATTCGTCGCGAGCTGGTTCAGCGCATGATGCTGCGTCTGCAACAGCTGACCCCGGGTCAACTGGAGCAACTGCAGCAGGCTGCCAATAACCGCGCCAAGGCAGAAGCCGACGCGCTGGAAGCGGCGCAAAAGGCTGAAGCGGAAACCCCGCGTCAGTCGCCGCTCGAAGTTCCGCAGCAGTAAGACGTTCGGGGCGCTCAGGCGCCCCGTTCGATTGCTCTTATGAAGCTCGCTCCCGCTCAACTCGGCAAACACCTGCAAGGCGCCCTTGCGCCGGTCTACATCATCAGCGGCGATGACCCTCTGCTATGTCAGGAAGCCGCCGATGCCATCCGCCTTGCTGCCCGCCAGCAAGGTTTCGACGAACGCCAGGTCTTCGCCGCCGACGCCAGTTTCGATTGGGGCACGTTGTTGCAGGCCGGCGCGAGCATGTCGTTGTTTGCTGAAAAGCGCCTGCTGGAACTGCGTCTTCCGTCGGGAAAACCCGGTGACAAGGGTGCTGCCGCCTTCATCGAGTACTGCTCACGTCCTGCCGAAGACACCGTCCTGCTGATCAGCCTGCCCAAGCTCGACGGCAGCGCGCAGAAGACCAAGTGGGGCAAGGCACTGGTTGAAGGCCAGCAAACCCAGTTCATCCAGATCTGGCCGGTGGATGCCAATCAACTGCCAAGCTGGATTCGTCAGCGCTTGTCTCAGGCCGGGTTGTCGGCCAGCCAGGACGCCGTCGAACTGATTGCCGCGCGTGTCGAGGGCAACCTGCTCGCCGCCGCGCAGGAAATCGAAAAGCTCAAGCTGATGGCCGAAGGCGGCCAGATCACCGTCGAAACCGTGCAGGCCGCTGTGGCGGACAGTGCGCGCTTCGATGTGTTTGGCCTGACCGATGCCGTACTCAACGGCGAACCGGCTCACGCCCTGCGCATGCTCGAAGGGCTGCGCGGTGAAGGTGTCGAACCGCCGGTGATTCTCTGGGCGCTGGCGCGGGAGTTGCGCCTGCTGGCCAATATCTCGCTGCAGTACAGCCAGGGCACGCCGCTGGACAAGGCCTTCAGCCAGTCCAAACCGCCGGTCTGGGACAAGCGCAAACCGTTGATGAGCAAAGCCCTGCAACGCTACTCGGCGCAACGCTGGGCGCAGTTGTTGCTGGAGGCCCAGCGCATCGATGCACAGATCAAGGGCCAGGCGGCCGGATCACCGTGGATGAGTCTGAGTCGGTTGGCACTGTTGATGGCTGGCCAACGTTTGTCATTGCCTGCCGAATAAGATCAAGAGATCGCAGCCTTCGGCAGCTCCTACACCAATCCTTGTAGGAGCCGCCGAAGGCTGCGATCTTTTGATCTTGTTTTCCTACAAAACGACCTGCATTTGCCCTATAGACAGACGCCCGACATCGGCAGATTATTTCCCCCGCAAAACCCACTCACCCAAGAGAACCCTCATGAGCAAAAAGCCATCGAAACATGGCCCGAACAAGGCCAAATCCATCATCGCCCAACCCCTGTTCCGCAGTCGCCAGGAACGACCAACCAAGGGTAAAGGCAGCTACCGCCGCGAAGCCTTCCAGTCTGACAACTGGGAGGCTTCTTACTTTCTGGCTGCCTGAAGCACAGTACCCCCCGGTCATGTTAAGGTCTGCACCTGATTCGTATCCTCTGGACCTGTGCATGCCCTTTTGTCTTTCCCATCGTTGGCCTGTTCGCCAATTGGTTGCTGCCACAAGTTTCATCCTGCTTGTTGCCTGTGCGGAAAAACCTACCGCCGCCGACGCGCAACCTCTTCAAGCGGCCCCTGTCGCCACGGCCCCAGCGATCATTCCGCCGGTAGTGCCGTCCGCCGACCCTCTCGACCTTCAGCCGACCCAGTCCTTTGCCGAATGGCAGGCGGGTTTTCGCAAGGATGCGCTCGCCGCCGGGATCCGCTCCGATCTGTTCGATCGTGCGTTTGCCAACGTCAGCTTCGACGCCAGCGTGATTCGTGCCGATCGCAGCCAGCCAGAGTTCTCCCGCCCGGTCTGGGAATACCTCGATGGCGCGCTATCGCCGCTGCGAGTACGCAAAGGCCAGGCGCTGATCAACCAGTACGCCGACATTCTGCAAAGCATCGAACAGCGTTATGGCGTTGATCGTCAGGCACTGGTGTCGGTGTGGGGTATGGAAAGTAACTTCGGTCAATTCCAGGGCAGCAAATCGGTGATCAACTCGCTGGCCACCCTCGCCTACGAAGGCCGCCGTCCGGGCTTTGCACACGCGCAATTGATCGCCGCGCTACAAATTCTGCAACAAGGCGATATCACACCCGAGAAGATGCTCGGTTCCTGGGCCGGCGCGATGGGCCAGACCCAGTTCATTCCGACCACCTACAACACCCACGCAGTGGATTTCGACGGTGACGGTCGCCGCGACATCTGGGGTAGCCCGGCCGACGCCCTGGCCTCGACTGCGCACTACCTGCAAAGCTCTGGCTGGCAGCGCGGCCAGCCTTGGGGTTTCGAGGTGCTACTGCCGAGCAGCTTCAACTACACGCTGGCGGACGGTGCGATTCGTAAAAGCGTCGCCGAATGGCGTCAGTTGGGTGTGACCCTGCCCAATGGCGGTCAGGTACCCGCAGGTTCCGAACAGCTGTCCGCCGCCCTGTTGCTGCCGGCCGGTTATCGTGGCCCGGCCTTCCTGATCCTTGACAACTTCCGGGCGATCCTCAAATACAACAACTCTTCGTCGTACGCCTTGGCCGTGAGTTTGTTGTCCGAGCGCTTCGATGGCGGTGGTCTGATCAATGGCACCTGGCCGAAAGATGACTTGCCGCTGAGCCGCACCGAGCGGATCGAATTGCAAACCTTGCTGAGTGCCCGCAACTACGATGCCGGCGCGGCGGACGGGATTATCGGCGCGAATACGCGCAAGGCAATCCGCAGTGCTCAGCAGTCGTTTGGCTGGCCAGCGGACGGGTATCCGACGCACAAGCTGCTCGAGAGCCTGCGTACGCAGTAAAGCAGAATCAAAATATCGCAGCCTGCGGCAACTTCTACACCGATTTCTGTAGAAGCTACCGCAGGCTGCGATCTTTTTTGTATCACCCGGACTACCGTCGAACCACCACATCCTGCTCCAGCATCAACTCTTTCTTCCCCGCATCCAGCCGCACCAGCGCACCCAGTGGCAACGTCAGGTTCGGATCACAATGCCCGCTGCGCCACCCGGACAGCACCGGAATCCGCAACGGTTCAAAGGTCTGCTTGAGCAAGCGATTCAACGCCTCGACATCAACTCCCGCGATATCCCCGACCAACACCCCGCGCAACTTGGCCAACTTACCGGCCAGACGCATCTGGGTCAGCAAGCGGTCGATGCGATACAACGGCTCGTTGATATCCTCGATCAGCAGAATGACCCCCTCGACGTCGATTTCGTAAGGCGTACCCAACGTCGCTGCGATCATCGCCAGATTGCCGCCGAGCAAGCGCCCGTGAGCAATACCTGGCTCGACCGTGGTCAACGGATAGGCCACGGGATGGCTGAGCACACTGCCCGCTTTCAGTTGACCGCGCAGCATGGCAAAGAATGAAGTGACGGTCGGCGGCTCCTTGTCACCCAACAGGTCGGCATTGAGCAACGGCCCGTGAAAGGTGACGAAACCCGCGTAACGACTGATGGCCAGATGCAACGCGGTGATGTCGCTGTAGCCGACAAACGGCTTGGCATTGCGACTCAACAGATCGAAGTCGATCCGATCCAGCAGTCGCGGTGTACCGTAGCCACCGCGCAAGCAGATGATCGCGTCGACCTCGGGATCGGCGAACGCGGCATGCAGATCGTTAAGCCGCACGTCATCACTGCCAGCCAGATAGCCGTCTTTTTCATAGACTCCGGGAAACACACGCAGTCCATAACCCCGGGCGCGCATCCACTGCACAGCCTTGTCGGTGTCGAGGACGCCGGGGCCGGCGGGTGCGATAACGCCGATCAGTCCCTCGGACGGCAGCGCTGGCACGGCACGATAAGGACAAAGTGTGTGGGTCGGTCGAACAGTCATCCATGAGTCTCCGCGTATAAAGTCATGGGCACACAGTAGTCAGGAACCGCGATAAACAGAAGAGGCTTTGCTCCTCCACGGCTCGCAGGAAAAGTGGCTGCGTGTTGTAGGACAGGCAAAAAAATGCCCGCCTGGCGTTGAAGCCTCGGCGGGCATTTTTCAGTTCAGCGCAGAAATCAGGAACCCAGCAGCTCAGCCTTGACCAGCTTCGCCTGCTCGTCGGCGTGGTACGAAGAACGCACCAACGGACCGGACGCAACGTTCTTGAAGCCCATCTTGTAACCTTCCTCGGCGAACCAGGCGAAGGTGTCCGGGTGCACGAAACGCTGCACCGGCAAGTGGCTGCGCGATGGTTGCAGGTACTGGCCCAGCGTCAGCATGTCGATGTCGTGTTCGCGCATGCGCTTCATGACTTCGATGACTTCTTCGTCGGTCTCGCCCAGACCCAGCATCAGGCCGGACTTGGTCGGAATGTGCGGCATCATCTGCTTGAAGCGTTGCAGCAGGGTCAGCGACCACTGGTAGTCCGAACCCGGACGCGCAGCCTTATACAGGCGCGGCACGGTTTCGAGGTTGTGGTTGAACACATCCGGCGGCTCGGCCGCGGTGATTTCCAGGGCGACGTCCATGCGGCCACGGTAGTCCGGGACCAGGGTTTCCAATTGCACATTCGGCGACAGTTTGCGGATTTCGCGGATGCAGTCGGCAAAGTGCTGGGCACCGCCGTCACGCAGGTCGTCGCGGTCAACCGAGGTGATCACCACGTACTTGAGCTTGAGGTCGGCGATGGCGATGGCCAGGCTTTCCGGCTCGTTGACGTCCAGTGGTTTCGGACGACCGTGGCCAACGTCACAGAACGGGCAGCGACGGGTGCAGATGTCACCCATGATCATGAAGGTCGCGGTGCCACCGGAGAAGCACTCGCCCAGGTTCGGGCAGGAGGCTTCTTCGCAGACGCTGTGCAGTTTGTGTTTGCGCAGCAGGCTCTTGATACGGTCGACTTCCGGCGAAACCGGGATGCGTACACGAATCCAGTCAGGCTTCTTCGGCAGCTCGGTGGTCGGAATGATCTTTACCGGGATGCGTGCAACCTTCTCGGCGCCGCGCAGCTTGACGCCGGCTTCAACCTTGGGACGCGGGGCCGGGCGCTCGGTCACGTCGAGCGTCGGGATCATGGTTTGCACTGCATCAGTAGTCATATCAGTCGATTCCGCCCGTCAGGGTCGTCTGCTCAGCATAGTCGAGGTGTTTGACGAGCTGCGCGCGCAGCCGGGCACTTACCTCGGCAAATTCAATCGATCCTGCATGGTCGCTCAGCTGGGTCATCGCCAGCCCGGCGTAGCCGCAGGGATTAATCCGTCGAAACGGTTCCAGGTTCATATCCACGTTCAGGGCCAGGCCATGAAAGGAACAACCGTGGCGAATCCGCAAACCCAGAGAAGCGATTTTCGCTCCATCGACGTACACGCCGGGAGCATCTGGCTTGGCCGCGGCGGTCACGCCGTAGCTGGCCAGCAGTTCGATCAGGCAAAGCTCCATGCGGCTGACCAGATCACGCACGCCGAAACCCAGCTTGCGTACATCCAGCAACAGATAAGCCACCAGTTGCCCGGGGCCATGGTAGGTCACCTGGCCGCCGCGATCGACCTGCACCACCGGGATATCTCCCGGCAGCAACAAGTGTTCGGCCTTGCCGGCCTGGCCCTGAGTGAACACCGGCGGGTGTTCGACGAGCCAGATTTCGTCGGCGGCATCGCTGCCGCGTTCGTTGGTAAAACGCTGCATGGCATGCCAGACCGGCTCGTAAGCCATCTGGCCGAGCTCACGAAAGCCCAGCGTGCCCGGCATCACAACACCATGTGCACGAAACCGGTAGCCCGCAGCTCGCTGTTGATGTCGTACAGCTGGTCTTGACCGGTGGCGATGATGTGAAGCTGGATGGTGGTGTACTTGCCGTTGGTGCTTTGACGCTCGTCGATGCGCTCATCATTTATGGTCGCGTGCTTTTTGACGATGTCGATAATCTTGTCTTTGTTGCCAACACCCGTGTCGCTGATCACCTTAACCGGGTAGTCAGTGGCAGGGAATTCGATCTTTGGCGCCTTTACTTCGGTATCGGTCATGGCGTAACGGCCTCTTAAGCCGTGGTAACGCGCATGGCCCCGCACCGGATCGGGGCGAGGCCATGCAGGTCAACACAAATCAGTTGAACAAGCCGTAGAAGAATAGACGGATGCTATCCCACATGCGGCGGAAGATACCACCCTCCTCGACGCCATCCAGAGCGATCAGGTCGGCGCTGTGCACCACCTTGTCTTCCAGTTTGACTTCGACTTTACCGATCACGTCGCCCTTGGCGATTGGCGCGGTCAGTTGCGGGTTCATGGTCATGCTGGCAGCGAGCTTCTTCAGCTGGCCTTTCGGCAGAGTCATGGTCAAGTCTTGAGCCAGGCCGGCCTTGACTTGATTGGTGGTGCCTTTCCACACCGGGGCCTGAGCCAGTTCGGTGCCCTTCTGATAGAAGGTCTGGGTTTCGAAGAAGCGGAAACCGTAGGTCAGCAGCTTCTGGGTTTCAGCGGCACGAGCCACTTCGCTGTTGGTACCGAACACTACGGCGATCAGACGCTGGCCATCACGTACAGCCGAGGACACCATGCAGTAGCCGGCTTCGTCGGTGTGACCGGTTTTCAGACCGTCGACGGTCTTGTCGCGCCACAGCAACAGGTTGCGGTTAGGCTGTTTGATGCCGTTCCAGAAGAACTCTTTCTGCGAGTAGATCGCGTAGTGAGCCGGGTCTTCGTGGATGATCGCGCGAGCCAGGATCGCCATGTCGTGCGCCGACGAATAGTGCTCAGGGTTCGGCAGACCGGTCGGGTTCATGAAGTGGGAGTTGGTCATGCCCAGATCGGTGACAGTCTTGTTCATCAGGTCGGCGAACGCGTCTTCGCTGCCGGCGATGTGCTCGGACAGCGCCACGCTGGCGTCGTTGCCGGACTGGATGATGATGCCGTGCAGCAGGTCGCTGACAGTCACCTGCGAGCCGACTTTGATGAACATCCGCGAACCGCCGGTACGCCAGGCGTTTTCGCTGACAGTCACCGGATCGTTTTCACCGATCTGGCCACGACGGATTTCCAGCGTAGCGATGTACGCGGTCATCAGTTTGGTCAGGCTGGCCGGCGGCAGACGCTGGTCACCGTTGTTCTCGACCAGCACGTTGCCGCTGCTGGCGTCCATGAGCACGTAAGCCTTGGCGGCCAGTTGTGGTGGCGATGGCATCATCTCGGCCGCGAAGGCGGCTGGCGAGAGGAGCAGCGGGACTAGCAGACACAGGCGTTTGGCAAAGGTGGTGATGTTCATCCGTCTCTCGAAATCGCTAATGGAAACTTGCCCAAGGGCAAAAACTAATCAAATAACCTTCTAACGGGTTATCGCGTGTTCAGTTGCTCACTCCAGTCACCCTTGCCGGGCTTTTGTTCTTCGACGAGCCAACAACCTGATTCACCCCCCAATCGCTGGTGAATCGTCAATCAAGTCCTACGTATTACTTACTCGGTGACCACACTTGGCGAACCAAGGTTGGCCAGGCGCACGCTGTTCTGGACCTGGGCAATTTCACCCGGCGAGCCGATCGGCCCCAGGCGTACCCGGTGCAGGGTCTGCTGATTGCGCACGATCGAGCTGATGAACACCGGAGCGCTCACCATCCCGCTGAGCTTCGACCTCAGGAGTTCTGCAGCGTCCGGGTTGGCGAACGCGCCCACCTGCAGATACTGGCCAGACGCTGTTGCAGAAGCGTTTTTTTTTGCGTCGAGCTGAACTGGCACAACAGCCGCGGCGTGTTGCTGCGGCGGCGGAGTCCATTGCTCGACGGTGCCGGCTGAAGCCGTGATCACCGGGGCGCTATTCTGCGCGACTTGCGGCTCGTTGAGCATCAAAGGCGCCGGACGGCCCTTGGCGGCCCACCATTGCTGTGGATCGATGCCTTCGACCTTGACCCGCGCGGTGCCGGTTTCGGCGTAACCGAGTTTCTTCGCGGCGGCATAGGACAAGTCAATGATGCGATCAGAGTAGAACGGCCCACGGTCGTTAACGCGCAGGATCACCGTACGGTTATTGTCCAGGTTGGTCACCCGAACGTAACTTGGCAGTGGCAATGTCTTGTGGGCGGCGCTCATGCCGTACAAGTCATAGACCTCGCCGTTGGCGGTGTTCTGCCCGTGGAACTTGGTGCCGTACCAGGACGCGGTGCCGGAAGCGACGTACGTCTTGGATTCCTGCAACGGGAAGTAGGTCTTGCCCAGCACCGTGTAAGGGTTGGCCTTGTACGCGCCGGTATGCAGGGTCGGCGTGGCATCAGGAATGCGCGAGACATCGACGTCCCACCACGGCGCGCCATCTTTGTGGGCGCGGTTGATGTCCAGCCCCGGCTGTGCGCGCACAGCGGTAGACGGTGCTTTTTGAGTCGGGGTACGGCTGGTCGAACAACTGGCGACCAGCACCGCCAACGCAGTGAATGCCACCAGCTTCAGGGGTTTATTGATAGGCAATGCCCGCATTACTTGACGCCCCGTGCTTGTACCAGCTGTTCAGACAGTTGATGTACGGCCATGGCGTACATCACGCTGCGGTTATAACGCGTGATCGCGTAGAAATTCTTCAGGCCCATCCAGTATTCAGGGCCGTTGTCGCCTTCGAGGCGAAATGCAGTGACCGGCATGTCATCGCGCAGCGCATCATGACTCGACCAGCCCAGCACTCGCAACTCCCCGACGGTCTTTGTCGGTTCGATGCCGGTGGTCAGGCCTTCATCGACCTGCTCGCCGCGCACATCGGCGCGGCTGACCACAGGCTCGCCGGCAACCCAGCCGTGGCGCTTGAAATAACTCGCGACGCTGCCGATCGCATCATCCGGGTTGTTCCAGATATTGATGTGGCCGTCACCGTCGAAATCCACCGCATAGGCGCGAAAGCTGCTCGGCATGAATTGCGGCAGGCCCATGGCCCCCGCGTAGGAACCTTTGAGGGTCAGTGGATCGACCTGCTCTTCGCGCGCCAGCAGCAGGAACTCACGCAGTTCCTTGCGGAAAAATTCGGCACGGGGAGGATAGTCGAAACCGAGGGTGGACAAGGCATCGATCACCCGGTAATTACCGGTATTACGCCCGAAAAAGGTCTCAACGCCGATGATCGACACGATAACTTGTGCCGGCACGCCGTATTCCTGCTCGGCACGGGCCAGCGTGGCCTCGTGCTGGCGCCAGAAGTCCACACCGCGGGCGATACGCGCGTCGGTGATGAACATCGGGCGGTATTCTTTCCACTGCTTGACCCGTTCGGCGGGCCTGGAAATGGCGTCGAGAATCGCCTGTTTACGCGCTGCCTCGCGGAACACACCCATCAGTTGCTCACCGGCGAAACCGTAGTCGCGGGTCATTTCACCGACGAATTCGGCCACCTGAGGCGAGCCTTCGTATTCGCCGGCCAGCGCTTCCTGCACGCTGCCCAGGAGGCCTACCAGGCCAACCCATGGCGCGCATCGAGTCGCCCAGCCACGCATTACTTGCATTGAACTCTTCACCTTATTCAAACCTGTGCGATCCACTTGCGATGGGTATGGATCGACATCAAAACCCCAAACGCTGACAGCAGCGTCACCAGCGAAGTTCCTCCGTAGCTAATGAACGGCAACGGCACCCCTACGACCGGCAACAGGCCACTGACCATACCGATGTTGACGAAAACGTAAACAAAAAACGTCATGGTCAACGCCCCGGCGAGCAATTTGCCGAACAGCGTTTGCGCCTGAGCGGTAATCACCAGCCCCCGACCAATCAACAGCAGATAGATCAAAAGCAGCGCGCAGATGCCGACCAGCCCGAACTCTTCACCCAATACCGCAATGATGAAGTCGGTGTGGCTTTCCGGCAGGAAGTCCAGATGCGACTGGGTGCCGAGCAGCCAGCCCTTGCCGAAGACGCCCCCGGAACCGATCGCAGCTTTCGACTGAATGATGTTCCAGCCTGTACCGAGCGGATCGCTTTCCGGGTCGAGGAACGTCAGGATCCGTTGCTTCTGGTAGTCGTGCATGATGAAAAACCACATCGCCACCGACACCGGGATTGCAGCGGCCAGCACGCTGAGGATCCAGCGCCAGCGCAGCCCGCCCATGAACAGTACGAACGCCCCGCCGGCCAGAATCAGCAGCGAGGTGCCGAGGTCCGGCTGGCGCACGATCAGAACGAACGGCACACCGATCAGCATCAGGCTGATGCCAACGTGCTTGAGCTGTGGCGGCAAAGTGCGTTTGGACAGATACCAGGCGATGGTCGCCGGCATCAGGATCTTCATGAATTCCGAAGGCTGGAAGCGGATCACCCCGGGAATGTTGATCCAGCGTGTGGCGCCCATCGCGTTGTGGCCCATGATGTCCACCACCAGCAGCAAAACCACGCCGATCACGTAGCCGAGCGGCACCCAACGGGCCATGAAGCGCGGTTCAAACTGGGCGATGACGATCATCGACACCAGACCGATGCCGAACGAAGTGGCCTGTTTGGCCAGCAAATCCCAGCTCTTGCCGCTGGCCGAATACAACACGAACAGGCTGCCGGCGGCGAGGATCAGCAGCAGGATCAGCAACGGGCCATCGATATGCAGTCTTTGTAGCAGCGTCGCGCGGCGACGCATCACATCCTCACTGGAGAGCATGCGATCAAAGTTATTCATCACGGGCCGTAGCCTCCGCACTGATTGGGCTGGCGTATTCGGCCTTCAAACGTCCGTCCTGATCGAGCAGCCAGGCGTCCATCACCTGACGAACTACCGGGGCGGCGACGCCGGAACCGGACTCCCCGTTCTCGACCATCACAGACACGACAATGCGCGGATCATCGGCCGGGGCGAAACCGACGAACAAGGCGTGGTCGCGATGGCGCTCCTGAACCTTGGAACGGTCGTACTTCTCGCCCTGTTTGATCGCCACCACCTGGGCAGTACCCGACTTGCCGGCGATCCGGTATTGCGCGCCGATGGCCGCTTTTCGCGCGGTACCCCGGGCGCCATGCATGACCTGTTGCATGCCGTGGTTGACCTTGGTCCAGTCCGACGGATCAC
Source organism: Pseudomonas sp. LBUM1652 (assembly GCF_059716105.1). Lineage (NCBI taxonomy): Bacteria > Pseudomonadati > Pseudomonadota > Gammaproteobacteria > Pseudomonadales > Pseudomonadaceae > Pseudomonas > Pseudomonas sp. LBUM1652. Next base: position 5,530,034 of record NZ_CP166804.1, read on the forward strand.
GCAGAATGATGTTCGGCATCGGGTTTTCGTCCACCGGCTTCACCCCTTCCAGCGATTTGGCCAGGTGCGGTCGGTTCCACACGCCTTTGTTCGCCACCAGCGCCGTGGCCTGAGCCAGCTGCAGCGGGGTCGACTGCATGTAGCCCTGGCCGATCCCGAGGATGAGGGTTTCGCCCGGGAACCAGGCCTGCTTGCGGGTCGCTCGTTTCCATTCACGGGACGGCATCAGGCCCGGGGATTCTTCGAACATGTCCAGCGAGACCTTCTGGCCGATGCCGAACTTGTTCATGTAAGCCGACAACCGATCAATGCCGAGCTTGTGCGCCAGATCATAGAAGTAGGTGTCGTTGGAACGCATGATCGCCGTGTCGAGGTCGACGAAGCCGTCACCGGTGCGGTTCCAGTTGCGGTATTTGTGGTCGTAGTTGGGCAGCATGTAGTAGCCCGGGTCGAACACCCGGCTGGACGCCGTCACCACGCCCGAATCGAGACCGGCAATCGCCACCGCCGGTTTGATCGTCGAACCCGGTGGGTACAGACCGCGCAACACGCGGTTAAACAGTGGCCGGTCAATGGAGTCACGCAACTCGGCGTAGGCCTTGAAGCTGATCCCGGTGACGAAAAGGTTCGGATCGAAGCTCGGCTGACTGACCATCGCCAGCACTTCGCCGGTCTTTGGATCAAGCGCCACCACCGCGCCACGGCGCCCGCCCAGCGCGGCTTCGGCAGCTTCCTGCAACTTGATGTCCAGGCTCAGGACGATGTCCTTGCCGGGAATCGGATCGGTTCGCTTGAGCACGCGCAAGACGCGGCCACGGGCATTGGTCTCGACTTCTTCGTAACCCACCTGCCCGTGCAGTTCCGGTTCGTAGAAACGTTCAATACCGGTTTTGCCGATGTGGTGGGTGCCGCTGTAGTTGACCGGATCGAGGGTTTTCAGCTCTTTCTCGTTGATCCGCCCCATGTAACCCACCGAGTGCGCAAAGTGCGCGCCCTGCGGGTAGTGGCGAACCAGTTGCGCGACCACTTCAACACCCGGTAGACGGAACTGGTTCACCGCGATACGAGCGATCTGCTCTTCGGTCAGCTCGAACAGGATCGGCACTGGCTCGAACGGCCGGCGCCCCTGACGCATGCGCTTCTCGAAGATCACCCGGTCTTCGGGCGTCAGCTCCAGCACTTCGACGATGACGTCGAGCACTTGCTGCCAGTCGCCGGAGCGCTCACGGGTCATGCTCAGGCTGAAGCTGGGACGGTTGTCCGCCACCACTACGCCGTTGCGGTCGAAAATCAGCCCGCGCGTCGGCGGAATCGGCTGCACATGTACGCGGTTGTTTTCCGACAGGGTCGAGTGATACTCGTACTGGATCACCTGCAGGAAATACAGCCGCGCGATCAGCACGCCAATCAGCATCACGATCACAATGGCCCCGAACACGACGCGGCTACGCACCAGGCGTGCGTCCTTTTCGTGGTCCTTGATGCGGATCGGCTGAGACATGTGGGCAGGCTTACTTGTGGTAAGGGTGACCGGACAGCACGGTCCAGGCACGGTACAACTGTTCGCCGATCAGAATCCGCACCAGCGGGTGCGGCAGCGTCAACGGTGACAACGACCAACGCTGATCAGCGCGGGCACAGACTTCCGGCGCCAGCCCTTCCGGGCCACCGACCATGAAATTGACCGTGCGTGAATCCAGGCGCCAGCGGTCGAGTTCGACCGCCAGTTGCTCGGTGCTCCAGGGTTTGCCGTGGACTTCCAGCGTGACGATCCGCTCGTTCGGCCCGACCTTGGCCAGCATGGCTTCGCCTTCCTGGCGGATGAAACGGGCCACGTCGGCATTCTTGCCACGGGTATTGAGCGGTATTTCCACCAGTTCCAGCGCCAGCTCGGACGGAAGACGCTTGGCATATTCATGCCAGCCTTCTTCCACCCATTTGGGCATGCGTGAACCGACGGCGATCAGTCGCAGTCGCACAGCAATCCCTTACAGCTGGTCTTTGTTGAGCTTGGTGAAATGCTCGTGGGTGTTTTCCGGGCTGTGGTGGGCAGCGCTGGCCGAACGGCTTTGCTCGGCACCGGCCCACAGGCGTTCCAGGTCATAGAACTGGCGAGCCGAGGCGGTCATCATGTGCACGATGACATCGTCCATATCCAGCAGCACCCAGTCGCTGTCGCCCTTGCCTTCTTCACCCAGTGGCTTGACGCCTTGGGCTTTGACGGCTTCGCGAACCTTGTCGAGCATCGCGCCGATCTGACGGTTGGACGTACCGGTGGCGATGATCATGTAGTCGGTGATGCTCTGCTTCTCGCGCACATCGATGATCTGGATGTCTTGCGCCTTGACGTCTTCCAGGGCTGCAACGGCAACCTTGACCAGCTCGTCGCCCTTCAGCGGCTCGTTGGAGCTGGCCACTTCTGGCAGCGGAGCGCTTTTGAATGTGCCTTTGCGCTTAACTTTCTTTACGTTGTCAGTCATATAAAACTCGTTTTGCTCATGTATTCGGCGCCTCGTCACACGTAGATCGTGTTACTTGAGCACGCCTTGTTCAATTCGACGCACGGTACAGACCGTGCGCATCGATGTAGGCCAGGACCGCGTCGGGCACCAGGAAACGTACCGACTTACCGCTGGCCAGCAGTTGACGGATCTGGGTGGCGGAGACCGCGAGCGGTGTCTGCCAGACGAATGCAATCTGTCCGCTCGGCCCTTTCAGGGCCAGCGGGTCGCTCACCGAACGCGCTGCCAGCAGGTTGCGCAAGGCATCCGGCGGTTCGCTGTCGGCGTCCGGGCGCTGTAGCACCAGGATGTGGCAATGCTGGAGCAACTCTTCCCAGCGGTGCCAAGTGGGCAGGCCGCAAAATGCGTCCCAGCCCAAAAGCAGAAAAACCTGGGTCTCGGCGGCCATTTCGGCACGCATCAACTCCAGGGTATCAATAGTGTAAGACGGTTTGTCCCGCTGCAATTCGCGGGCGTCTACCACCAGCGGCGGCACTCCGGCCACCGCGCACTCCACCATCGCCAACCGATCCTGCGCCGACACCTGCGGCGTATCGCGGTGTGGCGGTCGCGCGCTGGGCGTCAGGCGCAGTTCATCCAGTGCCAGCGCTTCGGCCACTTCCAGGCCTCCGCGCAAATGGCCGATGTGCACCGGGTCGAACGTTCCGCCCAGGATGCCGATGCGTCGTGGGCGGGACTCGCTGCCGGGCTGCGGCGCTGTCAGGTCGAGGTCGGTCAAGTCAGACCGTCGCCTGGCCGCGCAACTGGCCATCACCGACCACGATGTACTTCTCGCAGGTCAGTCCTTCGAGGCCCACCGGGCCGCGGGCGTGCAGCTTATCAGTAGAAATGCCGATCTCGGCACCCAATCCGTATTCAAATCCATCGGCGAAGCAGGTCGGGGTGTTGATCATCACCGACGCCGAGTCGACTTCCGCTACGAACCGGCGGGTGTCGGCGAGGTTTTCGCTGACGATCGAGTCGGTGTGGTGGGAGCCGTAATGGTTGATGTGCTCAATAGCCTGATCCAGACCGTCGACCACGCGGATCGACAGGATCGGCGCCAGATACTCGGTGTTCCAGTCGTCTTCGCTGGCCGCGACGGCTTCGATGATTGCCCGGGTGCGCTCGCAACCACGCAGCTCGACGCCTTTTTCGCGGAACTGGGCTGCCATCGACGGCAGGAAATCCTTCGCAACCGTTTGATCGACCAGCAAGGTCTCCATCGCACCGCAGATGCCATAACGGTAAGTCTTGGCATTGAAGGCGATACGCTGGGCCTTCGGGAGGTCGGCGTGCTCACTGACATAAACGTGGCAGATGCCGTCCAGATGCTTGATCACCGGCACGCGGGCATCACGGCTGATACGTTCGATCAGGCCACGGCCACCGCGCGGCACGATCACATCGACGTACTCGGGCATGGTGATCATCGCGCCAACGGCGGCGCGGTCGGTGGTTTCGACAACTTGCACCACGGCTGCTGGCAACTCGGCCTCGGCCAGACCGCGCTGAATGCACGCGGCAATCGCCCGGTTGGAATGAATCGCCTCGGAACCGCCGCGCAGGATGGTCGCGTTGCCGGATTTCAGGCAAAGGCTGGCGGCGTCGATGGTCACGTTGGGCCGGGACTCGTAAATGATCCCGATCACGCCCAGCGGTACGCGCATCTTGCCGACCTGAATCCCCGACGGGCGGAAGCTCATGTCACGGATGGAGCCGACCGGATCCGGCAGCGCCGCGACCTGGCGCAGGCCGACGATCATGCCGTCGATACGCGCCGGAGTCAGTTCCAGACGTTCAAGCAACGCAGGCTCCAGACCATTGGCGCGACCGACAGCCAGATCCCGTTCGTTGGCTACCGCCAGCTCCGTTCGAGCGGCGTCCAAGGCATTGGCAGCAGCCTGCAAGGCGCGGTTTTTCTGCGCGGTGCTGGCACGGCCAATGACCCGGGAAGCTTCGCGGGCGGCGCGACCCAATCGGGTCATGTAGTCAAGAACGGACTCAGTCATGGTCTGCTGGGGTCTTGGCAAAGAGGAAAGCGGCAGATTATAGCTGTCGCGTCCCGGGACTAACAGCGGTGACGGGCGGATGGTCGAAATGGACTACAAATTGCCGATGTTCAGCCGGGATTAAGCCTCAAATTGTTATCATCTCGACCTCATTCAGCCTGGATAAACCTTGCCTGCCATGTCCAACCTCACCGTTCGCACCCGTGACGAGCGCCTGCCACTGGGACTTCCGGACGCTTTTTTCGACCGTGACGCCCAAGTGTTAGCGCAGGATCTGCTGGGCAAACTCATCCGCCACCGGGTCGGCGATTTGTGGCTCAGCGCCCGAATCATCGAAACCGAAGCCTATTACTGCGCGGAAAAAGGCAGCCACGCGTCCCTTGGCTACACAGAAAAGCGTAAGGCTTTGTTTCTGGATGGCGGCCACATCTATATGTATTACGCCCGTGGCGGCGATTCGCTGAACTTCAGCGCGCAAGGGCCGGGCAATGCGGTGTTGATCAAATCCGCCTATCCGTGGGTTGATGAGATCAGCGGCCCGGACAGTCTGGCGCAAATGCTGCTGAACAACCCTGATGCTCAAGGTCGCCCGCGCCCGCCGCAGAAGCTCTGCGCCGGCCAGACCTTGCTCTGCAAGGCGCTGGGACTGAAAGTGCCGGTGTGGGACGCCAAGCGCTTCGATCATGACCTTTTGCTGGTGGAAGAGGCCGGACCTGCGCCCTCGCACATCATTCAAACCACCCGCCTGGGCATCCCCCACGGCCGGGACGAACACCTGATGTACCGCTTCGTCGACGCCGCTTATGCGCAATGGTGTACGCGGAACCCGCTGCGCCGGGGCCAGGTCGAAGGTCGCGATTATTTTCTGCTGTGAACACACCCTTACGGGGTGATCAATGAAATGGAGTGGTTTGTATGGGCCCATGGCTCGATAGCGTTACCGGCTGGCTGGCGGCCAACCCTCAGTGGCTGGCCGTGGCGGTGTTCATTGTTGCCCTTGTCGAATGCCTGGCGATTGCCGGACTGATTGTGCCCGGCACCGTGTTGCTGTTTGCCGTGGCGGTGCTGGCCGGCAGCGGCGCGCTGTCGTTGAGTGAAACCCTGTTGCTGGGTTTTCTCGGCGGCATCCTCGGCGATTTGATCTCGTACTTCCTCGGTCGCCACTTTCACCAGAACATCCGAAGACTGCCGGGCCTGCGCCATCATCCGGAATGGATGGCCGGCGCCGAAAGCTATTTCCAGCGCTACGGCATTGCCAGTCTGTTGGTCGGACGCTTCATCGGCCCGCTACGCCCGATGCTGCCGATGGTTGCCGGCATGTGCGACATGCCCTTCCCGCGCTTTGCCGCCGTCAGCCTGCTCGCCGCCGCTGGTTGGAGTCTGGCCTATCTGTTGCCGGGCTGGGCCACGGGTGCCGCCTTCCGCCTGCCGTTGCCGGAAGGTTTCTGGCCGGAGGCGGGGATCGTTGCTGGCAGCATCGCGGTAATGGTCGGCCTGAGTGTGAACAGCAGCATGCGCCGCCACCGCCGCGCGACTATCTGGATCAGCAGCATGAGCTTGCTGATCCTGATTGGTCTGTTTATCGGATACCCGTACCTGACGGCACTCGACCAAGGCGTGATGACGCTAGTGCAAGAACATCGCCAACCCGTGCTGGATGAAATCGCGGTCACGCTGACCCTGATCGGCGAGTTCCGCAACATGCTGCTGTTCAGCATCCTCCTGACCGGCCTGCTGTTGCTGTGCCGGCATTGGCGTCACGCGGTTTTCGCCGGCGGCACCCTCCTCGTCACCGCGCTGGCGAACACGGGGACCAAACTGTTTTTCGCCCGGGTCCGCCCGGAAGTACTGACCGATCCGATCACCAGCTACAGCATGCCCAGCGGCCATGCCTCGGGGTCGTTCGCGCTGTTTCTGACTCTGGCTGTACTTGCCGGACGCGGGCAACCGCCACGCATGCGCCTGACGTGGCTGCTGGTCGGCTGTATTCCGGCCCTGTCCATTGCCCTGTCGCGGGTTTATCTGGGGGCGCACTGGCCGACCGATGTGCTGGCCGGCGCGATGCTGGCATCGGGCGTATGCGCTGCGGCCCTGTGGCTGAGTCAGCGCCAGACACCGCTCAATGCCATGCCCTTCAAAGTCTGGTGGCTGATCCTGCCGGCGCTGGTGGTGCTGTTCAGCTTCTTCGTCTTTCGCCACCTGCCTCACACGCTGCTGCGTTACGCCTACTAGATTCGGCTGCCCTTCCCTTTCCACGCCACTCTTTGAGGACTATTCCGACAAGAGTGGCGCTCCCGCCCTACGTCTGTTTTATACCTCGCGGTAATTATTCCCAACTTAAAAACACCAACAACTTACACAACACCCAAATAATTAACTTAAGTTACATATTTAATTGCACCACCACAAACTCTCGCCTATCACTGCTCGAAAAATCATTTACATTCAACCCGCCCCACCCTCATCAACATTCAATTCATCAAGTTAAATACAGACGCCAACATTCAGCGTCATTGAATAAATATGTCCAATACAAAATCACGACATTCAAATACCCATAAATGCTATCGACACAGAGCAATCCATGAGTCCAAAAATAACGCGCAAACCGCCCACGCCGACAACACAAACAACTGAACCTAATACTTCTTTGCCGCGACAAACCGACGCCACATCGACACGAATGCCCGGGGCTGTCGACAACCCGTTTTCGATCCCCCCGAGTCAAGCACCCGCTCCCCACTCAGCAACCGATCACACCCGGCACCCTGCGGTGCAGGTCACCGAAATGCCGACGCGCACTCCTGTGGACCGCGCGAGCGAAACCTCTATCGATAAATACTGGTTCCCCGACAGTTTTCTGCGGGGCATGCAGGAAGCGGACGCTGACGGCTGGCGTTTTATCGTCGGGCGCAGATTCGTCGACGTCGAATATGAGGGTGTCTTGTGTACCGCTCACGCCGACTACGATGCAAACCTCAACGTCTATCGGTTGAAGACGCTGAAAGACCGGCATGCGCTCGGCCCGATCATCTATAAAAACGATGGCCGGCCAACCTGGCGCCTGACCCTCAACGAAAGCCAAAGGCCCTCTGTCAGCCCTGCACCACAGAACGTCAGCGACGCCGCACCCAAGCGGCCCAATACCTCCGTGGGCGAACTAGCTGATCAACCCCCCGCCGCTAAAAAGCCTCGCCCGGCCGAAGAGCCGATGTTCATCGACCCCAACCGCTACAGTCCTTCGCACCGTTCTCCGGACACCCAGGGTTATTACGAACTCAAGCCAAGGCTTGGAATGAAGGAAACGGACACATTGTTTGCCTTCAAGGATCAATACGCTCGATGGATTCAGGTCGACCCGCCCAGCGCAGGCTTCGGTTCGCATCCTACACATTTGACGCAATGGACCGATCAGGAGATTTGGGAGGCCTTCGCGATTCAAGGCCAGGACATAGAGCGCTTTCGTCTTCAGGCTCAAGCGTCCGGTAAACCACCGCAATGGGCCACCCCCCGGGAAACAGGAAATCCGCTCGATGTATTGATGCGTGACTCCCTGCGCTGGCTGCATCCGTCCATGACTGCGAAGGAACGCGAGACGTTCTTGCAAACTTACAACCTGTTACCGAGCCAACTGACCCGACTGCAACAAGACATGAAGACAGCGCTGACGATGCCGGAGTGGGCAACGGTGCATAAGCGCCTGATGGAAGAGGTCGACAACCCGCACCGGCTCGACCAATACAGCCTGGATGCAATCCAGGAATTGAATCTCAAACGTGAGGCCCGGCATGACTGGTACGACCCGGAAAGCAGCCTGACCGTTGAATTGCGCGAAGCCCTGCTGGCCAAAATGGGTTATCGGCGCAACGCGCAAAACTGCCTTTATCGAACCGATATTCCGGCGCTGTTCAGGGGCGATGAACGCACCCCGTTCGAGCTGGCAAAAGACGACGCCATGCTGCCCCGTTATGCCCACAGACGCGGTGCCACCACGCACAAACCGATGAGCGCCACGTTCAGCCTCAAGGAGGGGCAAATGTACGCCAGCGCGCCAGACCCTGAGTACCTGCGTTTCAACAGCCAAACCAACAAATACCCCGGCAGGGCCGCTGACGATACGCCCCCGAACAGCGATTCGAGCGACGGCAGCGATAGTGACAGCAGCACCTCCTCTGCGTGGTCCGACCCTGGGAGCCCCGTCGCGATGGATCGCGAACGCAACTACGAACGGATTCGAGAACGCCAGACAGAGATGTTTCTGTATGTCCTGGACACCCGCCAACTGGAAGTGGTCCCGCATGAACAAAACCATATGTTCAATTCATCCGCCCGGGACAACCCAGACACCTGGTTCCCCTCCGATGACCATGAAGGCCTGATTTCCGTGACTCAAAAGGGTCTGGACGCTGACCGGATCTGGTTGCTGGATTCCACGCAGACAAAAGCAGCGAAAGTGCACGACATCCACGACCAGGCCGGTGCTGACGCTGACCGTATTGAAGCGGTGACTCACGCAGGGCGCTCCAACCGATATGAATACGATCGGTTGATCGATGCCGTGGAAGCAGCAGGCAAACCCATACTTAAACTTTCCGGTAATAAAAACGAGTTTGGGGATGACATAACCTGGCCTGAATAAAGGCTCTTAAGTGCATTGGGTTACATCCAGTTTTATTGTTCAGACAACACAACTCGGCAATCAGCAAACCGGTACGGACACCGGGGCGCAATCACGCTTATTTTCAAAGGATTGAATCGTGTCAAAACTTATTGAACCGGCTATTACAGTTTCAACCGACAACATCATTCAGGTAACGCAGATCAGCACTTCGGCCAACATCCACGCGCCGCAGGCAGGAAGAGTCGAAGTAGCAGCCGATACATCCACTTCAACAGCGGACACCGCGCCCGCGGTTGACACTTCCCGACACACGCTCAAATCCCTCGACAAACATTTCGGGCCTTTGCGCATTGGCGAAATCTGGGTCACTCGCGTGGAACTCAACGCGTTGGGCGCCACCGTCAACGGTCAGGCGTTAAGCCCGTCGAGCGCCAATATGAAAACACCGGATCAGGCCTTTCTGAACGCGCTGAACTTTGATTCGGCGACCGTCGACACCCGCCTGAAGCACGCAGACATCTCCGACAGCGGTGTCGTGGCCACCCTCTTCTTTGAAATTGCCTGCAAGCGCTCGGTCGATGCGCCCCCCTTGTTCGTCAGCGCCAAACCGTTGCCCCCCGGCAGCGGGATGGATCGTCTCAACCAACTGAGCAACGCCGCGCAAAAACTGGACATTCATCGGGTCGACTCCCTCGACGACGCACCGGGCTGGATAAGCAGATCCAAAAGTTACCTGATGAGCGGTGCCGGCGTAGGGCTGCAAGCGTTCGGCATTTACAGCGGTTACAGGGGGATGATGGACGCGATAAAGCAAGGCGACTCGCTGGAGGCGGCATATCAGGGCGGATCGATCGCCGCCGAAGTCGGCTCGCTGATTATCGAGCGAGGCCTGACCAAAACCGGCGAAACGATGCTCAGAAACGGCTCGCAGGCCTTTGGCCGATTCCCGCTGACGTCGGCAGGCAAATTCCTGAGTCGGGGCGCCGGCCTGTTTGCCAGTGCGATCACTCTTCCGTTCGACATCAATGATGCCGTCAAGTCTTTCAATGCTGCGGCAGCGACCAGCGGCAAGGAGGCTCAGGATCACTACGTCAGCGGTGGCCTGAGCGTAGCGGGCGCCGGCATCAGTCTGGCGCTGGGCCTGGCGGCACTGGCCGGTTTCGGCAGTGTCGCCGGCCCACTGGGACTTGCGGCGGCGGCCATTCTTATCCTCGGCTCGATGATCTACCAGGCCGCCCGCGTCGTGGACGATATTGACGACTACATCGAACTGAGCACTCACGAACGCATACGCTCCGGCTGGTTCGCCTTCACCGGGAAGGAACTGGATAAAGAAGTGCTGGATCGTTTCAAAATCTCCAAAGCCTTCAGCGATCACACCAAGCAACTGGAGAGTTCGGCAAAAACCTTGCTGGAGGGTGCGTACAAAAATTTTGTGGAATATGTGGTGAACGGCAGTTTCAGCGTTGAACTCAAGCCTTTGAAAGTCTGGCGTCATGAGTGGAACGAGCATGCCGGGGAGTCAGCGTTCAAGCTCGACAGTGAACCTGTCATCGTCGGCGGCGATGACATCATTGATGCACGCGACGGCATACCGCCAAGCCTCAAGGGCAGCGTCAAAGGCGCGCCCGGCGATGACAAAGGGGTGCTTTGGCGACTCGATGACGGTAACGATCAAGTCGTTGGCGTCAAGGACAAGCCCAATCTCTTCAGTTATCGGGAGGGGCCAAAAAACCTGACGGGCGGCGATAAAGCTGATGAGTTTTACTTTGAGACCACCGAGAACGTACTCAACCAGGTGACAGCCCCAGCGCTTGCCAGCACGCTTGATGGCGGCAAAGGTTCCGACACCCTGGCCTTCGAAGGCCGCCGCCCTTTCACGGATACCCGCCACATCGGTTACGACATCAATCTGCACAGCGGAAAGTTGGCGTTGCGCAGCCACACACCGGCTACGGAAGCGGTCGAGCTGGCGCAGATCCAGGCCATCGAAAATATCTCGACATTGCCAAACGGCGTCAGCCGGGTCACCGGGGACGATCATGCCAATCGAATTTCGGCCAATGGCAACGATCACATCGCGACCGGTGCGGGCGATGACACCATCGCCATCCGCGGCGCGGATTGCCGTGTCGATGGCGGCTCCGGCCAGGATCGCTACTACATCGCCGATACCTCGGCTTTGGTCACGCTTATCGAAGATGGCCAACAATCGAGCACCATCGAGTTCGGTTGGCCCATCGAAAGGATTCAGCGCTGGCAAATCGTCGGCACCTCGTTGATCGTCAACTCTTTGCGCGGCAAGGACGGTGAAGATCCCGAGCATGTCCTGACCCTCGAAAATGTCTACCAGTGGGTCGAGGGTCAGCGTCACCTGAAAAATGACCAACTGCTGTTCAAAACCCAGGACGGCTACGAGCTGGTGCTTCTCCTGCCCCCACAGATAAATGGATCTGACGATCCAGATGTTGAAGTCGTGATCAGCGTCATGGGCAAACCGTCCGTCAGCCCCGAGATCATCAACGGCGGCACGGCTCTGCTCACCGCGCAGGGATCGAAACGGCACTTTGTGGCACGGACCAACCGTCGGGTGGAATTTGTTGCCCGCAGCGATCTGGCCGAAACATCCCGTGTCATCTTCCTTGACTTCAAGGACGCTGAAATTGCCGACGTCATCGTCAATTACCAGGTCGAAAAGCGCGATGGCGTATCGGGTAACGCCCACTTGATCTACCGCAACATCGACATTTCGTTGCTGCTTGCCTCGAAGATCGTGACGTTCAAAGGCGTCATCCAGGTCGCCCCACAAGCCAACGGCTACAGCGGTCGAAACAGCCTGAAGGTCACGACTCCGCGCCTGGCCCAAGACATTGTTCTGATCATGCAGGACGGTATCTCGTATCGACTGCAAATGCCCGACATGCCGTATTTGTCAGACGCCAATGAACCCGGCGACAAGATCCGCAGCGCACGAAGCTGCCTGAAGTTTCGTAACGGAAACTATCTGTTTTCCAGCCCCAAAGTCGCGCGCAACATTGCGCTGCCCGCCAAGCCCAGCCGGGTTGATATCGAGGCGACCTCGCACAACGGTATCTATGTACTGAAGGGCGAAAGCTCGACTTACGATATCTACCTTATGAGCAACACAATCATTCACCTGACGACCCCAGGTGCCACGGCAAAAATTGCCGATGCCTCAACCTGGAGCCTCTACACCGGGCAAATGACTGAAGTGATCACCCGCAACGATATTCAACTCGAAGGCCAACGCTTGAATGTTGGCAGCGCATTGATCGAACTGCCGAGCATAGAAGATGACGCACCGGTCGAGTCTGTCAGCGTGGTGACCCGCTCCGGCAACATCTATGAGGTGGCATTCCTGTTTGAGTTGCTGCAGCTGTACCTGATCAATGCGCAGAGCTACTCCAGCGTCAATGCCCTCCTGGCCGACATGCGCCTGCACAAGCAGCGCAATGAGCTGGCGGCTCGAGTCATTGTCCAGAACATTGGCGTGGTACCGAAAATGGACGGCACGGTGTATTACAACTCGACAAAAGATTACTGGGGAATCGACCAGCAACCGACGTACCGGATCAAACCCGAAGACCTGGTTATCGCATCGGCCAACATTTCTTGATCCTGACTGAACCCGCTTAACGTCAGGCGCCCGGTGTGATGTTCATCGTCACACCGGTGCCAGTCTCAATCAGCCGACGGATCGGCTGACTTACCCACATGGAGTCACCCTTAATGCGCAACAAACCCAAAGCCACTCGACAATCGACCACGGGCGATACATCCGGCATCTCGACGCCCCGCTCAACCACGCCGGACAACGGGTCGGACGATCTGAGTTTCAACCTGCCCGGTCGAATCAGGCCGGACGGCTCAAGCGAGACCACGTCAGGCGTGAGAGTCGAAACAACAACGGGAGGAACACTGCACCCGGAGCCTGCCGTCACGGTATCGCCGATAGCGGATATCGCCACGACGCAGCGCACCACCCCAACCTCTCCACTGGAACGCTATGTACAACATCCCGGGAGCGAATTATCCGCACCCGATGCGGCCGGACTGAGGTTGTACAAGAACAAAAAGTTTTTGGACGTTGCAGACGAGACGCCAGAAAGCGGCATACAAACGGTGATGGTGGAGTTCGATGAGGCGATGAAGGCCTATCGGGCAAAGCTGCCTGCAGAACGCAAGCCTTCCGGGCCACCGCTTTATCGTATCGCCGAAAGCAACACCTGGAGTTTGCAAAAGCCGATCGAGTACTACGACTACCCTCGGTACACCTCGTCTTATGCTCCGGATACCCGAGGCTACTATGCCGTTCACGAAAAAGTTACATGGCCCAATGAGATCGCCGGTTTACCACCTCATAGTTACGAGAACAGAGATGTCGGTTTCGCCGTCAAGGATGAACGTGACAGGTTGATCCGGGTCGACCCACTTATGGCTCGCGGAGATACCTCCTTGCCGTTGAAACTTGCGCATTGGACTGATGGCGATATCTGGAACGTGTACCGCCTGCGGGAGACGGAGGCATTGGTCTTCCGTAGCGAGGCAGACGCTCATGGTCGGGCACCTGACTGGGCCAGACGTTTCGATGAGCCGAACATCCACAAGTACCTGACCGACTCTTTGCGATGGTCTCATCCGCAAAAATCCCTGACCGAACGCGCAGATATCTTGCGAACCTACAATTTAAGCATCGCTCAACAGAATCGCCTGCGAGCGGATATGGAAGACGGCGTATTCCCCGAATGGGCCGAACAGCACAAGCGATTGACCCAGAGCAATGACGATCAGCGATTCAAGCAAATCGCTGAAGAACTGGAGCCGTACATTCTCAGACTGAGAAATGAGGGCGAGCGTCTGCGCGACTCATTACCCGACGTTGAAGAGCGATATGAAAGCGAGTTTCTTAACCGCTATCTGGAACATGCAGGTTACAAACGCAATGTACACGGCTTCATATACCGAACCGACATCCCTGCCATGTTCCGGGCCGATCTGCGCACGCCTTTTGAACTGGCTCGGGACGAACGCCTGGTGAAATTACGAGGCAACCCGTCCGACTCCACGACCAAACGGGCGTTCAGTGCGACATTTAGTCTGGCCGATGGCTTGAACTACATGGGATTTAACTACTATTCCAATCCACGGCATTACAACAGCCAGGCCAACCGGTATCCAGGGCATTTGAGTGACAGTGATTCGTCTAGCGGACGTCGACATAGCACGGATGGGGAATCTGATACGTCGTTTGAGATGGACGACTCGCGAGACTATCCATTACTGCGGCGCGAACAGAAACTTGGCTTCCTTTATGTCATCGACACCCGCGGCATCGAGGTGGTCCCTCAAGCGGAAAACATTTATCTGAACAACATGCATTTTCTCGGGGACACACTGGAGGGCCGGATATCAATGCCTACGCGAGGTATCAGCGCCGAGAGGATCTGGCTGGTGCAATCGGACTTAAAACGGGCTGCCCGGGTTGAAGATATCTTTCGTGAAGCCGACGAAGACGCCGATGGAATCGAGAAAGCAACTTGGGCAGGCACTGACGCCAGCGCTATGTGGCGCTACGGCTACACCCCTTACGACGAGTTGATCAATCGAGTTGCCGATACCGGGGGAGTGATACTGGATTTACAAAAAGGCGAACATACATTTGCCAATGACATTGTGTGGCCCGTCCCCGAACATTACAGACCGTGACCCGCCACAATCCCTTTAACACTTGAATCACGCCATTCATTTCACAAATGAATGGCGTCTGACATCAAGCTCATCTGAGCGATAATTTCGTCCCCTCCATCATCCAAAAACGCCCATTTACCTTCATAAACAGTCATGATTTTCCTTATCATTATTCAAGTTACCCGCGTCCTGCGGACAACTTGAAGTTATGCCAAAGAAAAAAATCAAAACAAGGCTGGCAAGCGCCCCGAGTTAATTCAAAGTAAAACTAGGCGAACAATTCGCCCTGCAATTCGTCGAGCAATGCCTGAATGGCATCGAGACGCTGCTGCGGGTCATCGAGTTGCAAAAGGTCGATCTTATCTTCTTCAGCAAATGGCAGCAGATAAGCCAACTGATTCGCCAACGATTGCTGGCCGAGCGCATCAGTGCCCATGTTCAGCGCCTCGACCATCGGATGCTCGGCGAGCGCCTTGAGCAGCGCCACCAGGTCGGCGTCTTCGTCCTGCAACGGCTGCTCGGGCTCATCGTCCAGCCAGTCGACGTCGGCGAGCATCAACTGGTCGCGCTGCACTTCCGTGCGCAGCACATTGAAGCGCCGGCCGCCCTGCACGCGAATACCGAGCAGTCCGTTGTCCTGTTGCTGGAAATCGGTGATACGCGCCTCGCAGCCGACCAGGGCAAAACCCTCAGGGGCGACGCCGACTTCATGGCCGTCGAGGATGCACACCACGCCAAAGCCGCCGCCCTGTTTCATGCAGCGGCCGATCATGTCCAGATACCGCGCCTCGAAGATCTGCAAGTCGAGGTTGCAGCCGGGAAACAGCACCGTGTTCAGCGGGAAAAGCGGCAGACTCATAGTCATTTCCTTACACCACCATCGACACCGCCAACGGCAGGAACACCGCCGTGGCTACGCCCATCAGACTCATCGCCAGCGCCGCGAAGGCGCCGCACTCCTCACTTTCCTGCATCGCCACCGCCGTGCCGACCGCGTGCGCGGTCATGCCCAGCGCCATGCCGCGCGCTTCGGGACTGTGCACGCCGAGACGGGTCAACAGCGTCGGGCCGAAGATCGCGCCGATCACCCCGGTGATCAGCACGAAAACCGCCGCCAGCGCCGCAACGCCACCGATCTGTTCGGCCACCAGCATCGCGATCGGCGAAGTCACCGACTTCGGCGCCATGGTCATCAAGATCATGTGATCGGCACCGAACCACCAGCCCAGCGCCACGCCCATGCCTGTGGCGACCACTCCGCCTATCACCAGCGTAGTAAAAATCGGCCAAAACAATTGGCGAATACGCCGCAAGTTCAAATATAGCGGCACCGCCAGGGCGACGGTCGCCGGGCCGAGCAGGATGCTGAGGATCTCGGTGCTCTTGCGGTACTCGGTGTATGTCAGGCCGCAGCCGACCAGCACACCAATCACCAACAGCATGGAGACCAGCACCGGTTGCAGAAAGATCCAGCGGGTTTTCTCGAACGCGGCCAGCACCAACTGATAAGCGCCGAGGGTGATGCCGATGCCGAACAGCGGATGGTGAATCACCGACGTCCAGGCGCCGTGCCAATCGAAGAGCATCAGGATTCCTCCGACGGTGGCGCGTGACGCTTGACCAGGCGCTGCATCAGCACGCCGGCGAAGGCCATCGACAGAATCAGCGACACCACGAGGGCGCCGACAATCGCCCAGAAATCGGCGGCAATAGCCGTGGCATAAACCATCACGCCCACCGCCGGTGGCACCAGCAGCAACGGCAGATAGCGCAGCAAGCTACTGGCCGCCTGGTTCAACGGCTCGCCGACTTCGCCGCGAATGATCAGGAACACCAGCAACAACAGCAGGCCGATGATCGGCCCCGGCAGCACTGGCAATAGCAAATGATTGAGCGCAGTGCCGAGCAATTGAAACAGCACCAGCATGGTCAGGCCACGTAGCAACATCCGACATCTCCGTCTTACTTTTCACCCTGCAAGTCGTCGGCATTATAAGCACGCCTGCGCTATGGATCGGCATTCGCCAAAAGCATGGTCGGTTGACCGGAGCAATTCGCCATGATGATCTACAGTGGTTCGCAGGGCGGTCATATCCCCCACCTGAAAAACTATAAAACCGATGAACCCAAGGAGAGTCTCAATGCCCTATGTTCCAGTTGCAGAGCTCAAAGATTATGTCGGCAAGGAACTCGGACGTTCCGAATGGCTCACCATCGATCAGGAACGCATCAACCTGTTCGCCGAAGCCACCGGTGATTATCAGTTCATTCATGTCGACCCGGTCAAAGCCGCGCAAACGCCATTTGGCAGCACCATTGCCCACGGTTTCCTGTCGTTGTCGCTGATCCCCAAATTGATGGAAGACATCCTGATCCTGCCGCAAGGCGTGAAGATGGTGGTCAACTACGGCCTAGACAGCGTGCGTTTCATCCAGCCGGTGAAGGTCAATTCCAAAGTTCGCCTGAAGGTCGATCTGGGCGAAGTGACCGAGAAAAAACCGGGCCAATGGCTGCTCAAAGCCACCGCAACACTTGAGATAGAAGGCTCGGATAAACCGGCCTATATCGCCGAGCCACTGTCGCTTTGCTTCGTTTAAGCGCCGGGATGCGAAGCAGCGCACGCTGTTTCGCATCCACTCCCGTTCCAGCGGCTGTATAAGGTCACATAGCTGCGGCATACTCGGTCGCCTAATTGCCCGGATCCCGCTATGCGCTCACTCGCCTGTCTTGCACCCCTTGCCTTGACCCTGATGCTTGCCGCTTGCGGCGACGGCGAATCGCTGCTGCCTCCCGATGCGCGACTGCCGGATGGCGGACGCTATCGCGGCGAACTGGTCGATGGCTTGCTGCAAGGTCAGGGACGGGTCGACTATCCCAATGGCAGTTGGTACGCCGGGCAGTTCGACAAGGGGCAGTGGCACGGCCAGGGCGAATGGCATGGCAGCAATGGCGAGATCTATCGGGGCCAGTTCCAGCAAGGGCTGTTCGAGGGTCAGGGCAGCCTGACTACCAATGCCAGCAGTTACACCGGCAGCTTCAAGCAGGGCCGACGCGATGGCGAAGGCACCCTGAAAGAAAATGCCATGACTTACCGTGGCGAATTCAAGGCTGATCAGTATTCCGGGCTCGGCCGTCTGGAAATGGATGACGGCAGTTCCTATCAAGGCCAGTTCGCCCACGGCAAACCGAATGGCGAAGGCCAGCGCGGCGACTCCAGCGGCAACTCGTTCACCGGCCATTTCGTCAACGGCCAACTGGAAGGCAACGGCACCTTCAACAGCGCGGACGGCGACATCTATGTCGGCGGTTTCAAGAACAATCAGTTGCACGGCAAGGGCCGCTACGAAAACGCTGACGGCGACGTCTGGCTCGGCCAGTTCAAGGAAGGCGCGCTGACCGGCAAGGGCGAACTGATCGGCGCCGACGGCAGCCACTACGTCGGCACCTTCAGCGACTGGCGCTTCAGCGGTCAGGGCCGTTTGAATTTGTCCGATGGCAGCTTCTATGTCGGTGGATTCGACAGCGACAGTTATTCGGGACGCGGCACACTGGTGCTCACCGATGGCAGCGTGATGAGCGGCACCTGGATCAACGGCCAGCGTGTGCGCGATGCCGACGGCAAGTTGCTGCCCGACACTCTGGAACTCGGTTTGCTCGCTCAGGGTCGTCTACTCGACGACGCACTGGCCGCGATCCCGGCTTCCACCCCGGCCGTTGAGCTGTACACCCTGACCCTCGGCGGCGACGGCAAGCAGAGCGTATTCCTGCGCGAGTCGGACTACGTCGCCAACATGCTCAACACGCGCTTCGGCGCCTATGGCCAGATCCGTCTGGTCAACCACCGCGACCACCTCGGCGACCGGCCGATGGCCACCCGCGAGAACCTGCGCCGCGCCGCGCAAACCCTGGCTGAACGCAGCGGCCCGGAAGACTTGTTGTTCATCTACCTGACCAGCCACGGCACCGCCGAACACGAACTGGTGCTCGACCAGCCGCGCATGGAGCTGGCCGACCTGCCCGCCGACGAACTCGCCGCGGTGCTGGCGCCGTTGAAAAACCGCGACAAGATCATCGTGATTTCGTCGTGCTACTCCGGCGGTTTCATCCCGGCGCTCAAAGACGAACGCACGCTGATCATGACCGCGTCGCGCGCCGACCGGGTGTCCTTCGGCTGCTCGGAAGAGGCCAACTTCACCTACTTCGGTGACGCACTGTTCGCCCAGGCGCTGAACCAGACCGACGATCTCGAACAAGCTTTCAAACTGGCCAAGGCCACCGTTGCCGAGCGCGAACTGGCGGACAATTTCGAAGCCTCGGAGCCGCAAATCTGGGCGCCGAAAACCGTGCTGTCGCACTGGCAACTGCTGCGTAAACAGCAAGCGAGAAAAGCTTTGCAAAGTGCTGCGTTGAACGACGGAGCGACAAAGAGCAACTAAGCTGAACAGTATCAAGGGAGAGACACTATGTACTTGACGCCTCAGCACGTATTGCTTGCCGGAGCCACCGGTTTGACCGGTGAACATCTACTCGACCGTTTGCTCAACGAGCCTACGATTACCCGCGTGCTTGCCCCCTCCCGTCGACCATTGGCCGAGCATCCGCATCTGGAAAACCCGGTTGGCGACCCACAGGCGTTTCTGCCGCAACTCAGCGGTCGCGTCGACATCGCCTATTGCTGCCTCGGCACGACGATCAAACAGGCCGGCTCCGAAGCTGCGTTTCGCGCGGTGGATCTGGACATGGTCGTGGCGTTCGCCAAACGTGCGCGGGAAATGGGTGCGCGGCATCTGATCGTGATCAGTGCAATCGGGGCCGATCCGAAATCTTCGGTTTTTTACAACCGGGTCAAAGGGGAAATGGAACAGGCATTGCGCGCGCAGGACTGGCCGCAACTGACCATCTGCCGGCCGTCGCTGTTGCTTGGGGAACGTACCGAGCCGCGTCTGGGCGAGCAGCTAGCCGCACCGTTTTCAAAATTGATTCCCGGTAAGTATCGCGGCATCGAGGCCTGCCAACTGGCCCGGGCGATGTGGCGGCTGGCGCTGGAAGAACAGGATGGGGTCCGGGTGATCGAATCGGATGATTTGAGGAAACTCGGTAAATAATCCAGCGGTGTCTGGAATTGATCGTTCCCACGCAGAGCGTGGGAACGATCAGAACACCCGACTACAATCCGCCAGTCGCTTGAAACCCCACGCCAATCACCGTCAGCAACGACAACGGTAAAAGCAGCGTATCGAGCAAAGCACTTGCCGGCAGATCCACCCCCGGATAGCTCGGCGCTTCAGCGCCAAACCGATCCATCGCACAACACCCGCCATTCAGCGCATACAAATCCAGCCGCGTCCCCGAATACACCACCGGCGCGCCCGGCTTCGCCGCATCGAGCGTGCGCGCAGTGGCGCACCCGCTCAGTTGCAGCGCCAGACAAATCACCAGCAGCTTATTCATCGCTGCTCAGATGATGCTCGCCCCAACGCGGCAGCATGTCCTGAGGAATGCCCAGCAGATTGAGAATCCGCGCCACGACGAAATCGATCAGATCATCGATGGTCTGCGGCTGGTGATAGAAACCCGGCGACGCAGGAAGGATGGTCACGCCCATGTTCGACAGCTTGAGCATGTGCTCCAGATGAATGCTCGAATACGGCGCCTCGCGTGGCACCAGAATCAACTGTCGACGCTCCTTCAACGTCACGTCGGCGGCACGTTCGATCAGGTTGTTGCAGGCGCCGGTGGCAATCGCCGACAGCGTGCCAGTGGAGCACGGCACCACCACCATCGCCGCTGGTGCGCCGGAGCCGGAAGCCACTGGCGACATCCAGTCTTCCTTGCCGTACACGCGGATCTGCCCGGCGGCAGCTCCGGTGTATTCGGTCAGGAACGCCTGCATCATCTGCGGCTTGGGCGGCAGCGTGACATCGGTCTCGGTGGCCATCACCAGTTGCGCAGCCTTGGAGATCAGGAAGTGCACCTCGCGATCTTCACGCACCAGACAATCGAGCAGGCGCAAACCGTACTGCGCGCCTGAAGCGCCGGTCATCGCCAGCGTGATGCGTTCGGGGCCATTGCTCTCCAAACGAGTGTTCATTGCAGCGCCTCGGCGAGTTTTCCGTGCAGGCCGCCGAAGCCGCCGTTGCTCATGATGACCACGTGAGTGCCGGGCTGAGCCTGGCTCTTCACGCGTTCGATGATGCCTTCCAGCGAATCGCTGACAATCGACGGCACGGTGCACAGCGCAGCGGTCGCGCCCAGATCCCAGCCGAGGTTGGCCGGGGCGTACCAGATCACCTGATCGGCATCGACCACGCTGGCTGGCAAACCGTCGCGGTGCGCGCCGAGCTTCATCGAGTTGGAACGCGGTTCGATGATCGCAATCAGCGGTGCATCGCCGATGCGTTTGCGTAGACCGTCGAGGGTGGTAGCAATCGCCGTCGGGTGATGGGCGAAGTCGTCGTAAATGGTGATACCGCGAACCTCAGCGACTTTCTCCATGCGACGTTTGACGTTCTTGAACGCACTCAACCCGGCAATGCCCATCGACGGCACCACGCCGACATGACGCGCTGCCGCCAGCGCGGCCAAGGCGTTGGCGACGTTGTGCTGACCGGTCAGCTCCCACTCGACCGTGCCTTGGGACACGCCTTCGAACATCACTTCAAATGCCGAACCGTCTTCGCTAAGCAATTTGACCTGCCACTGACCGCCGGCCCCGGTGGTCTGCACCGGAGTCCAGCAGCCCATTTCGATCACTCGCTGCAACGCAGGCTCGGTTGTCGGGTGGATCACCAGGCCTTCGCTCGGAATCGTGCGCACCAAATGGTGGAATTGTCGCTCGATCGCCGGCAGATCCGGAAAGATGTCCGCGTGATCGAACTCAAGATTGTTGAGGATCGCGGTGCGTGGGCGGTAGTGAACGAATTTCGAGCGTTTGTCGAAAAACGCGCTGTCGTACTCGTCAGCTTCGATCACAAAGAACGGCGTGCCGCCCAGACGCGCCGACACCGAGAAATTCTGCGGCACGCCGCCGATCAGGAAGCCCGGGCTCATGCCGGCGTGTTCCAGCACCCAGGCGAGCATGCTGCTGGTGGTGGTTTTGCCGTGGGTACCGGCGACGGCCAGCACCCAGCGACCTTGCAGCACGTGATCGGCCAGCCACTGCGGGCCGGAAACGTACGGCAGGCCTTTGTTCAGCACATATTCCACCGCCGGATTGCCGCGGGACATGGCGTTGCCGATCACCACCAGATCCGGCGCCGGATCGAGCTGAGCCGGGTCGTAACCCTGCGTCAGCTGAATGCCCTGAGCTTCAAGCTGCGTGCTCATCGGCGGATAGACGTTGGCGTCGGAACCGGTCACGTGGTGGCCCAGCTCTTTGGCCAGAACCGCCATCGAGCCCATGAAAGTCCCGCAGATACCCAGAATATGAATGTGCATAGTCGACCTCGTAAAACATGGCCGCAGGTTAGCGTAGGGAGGGGGAATTCGCACTCTTTAGGTGATGGGGCGGGAATGGCATTTGTGTTCGGCTGTGGATTGTCGCCCCTCACCCCAGCCCTCTCCCGAGGGAGAGGGAGCCGATCTCGGTTGCTTTCAAATGCTGAGTTCACGTCGATGATTCAGGTCGGCGTAAATCGCCAGAACACCTCGGTCAGTCCCCTCTCCCTCTGGGAGAGGGCTAGGGTGAGGGCTCTAACTGACCCGCCGCTCAATGCCATGTTTACGCAGCTTCCTGTAAAGCGTATTACGACTAACCCCCAACTGCTCAGCCGTATGCGTCATATGCCACCGCGTCTGTTCCAGCGTTTTAAGCAGCGCAACCCGCTCAGCATCTTCCAATGGATGCTCAGATACATCAGGTTGCAAAACCGCCACCCGCGCCTGCCGAATCATCGCCGGCAAATCCTCCAGCCCGATCCGCCCTTCATCACACAACGCCGCCAACGTGCGCAGCACATTGCGCAACTGCCGCACATTGCCCGGCCAGTTGAACGCCAGCAGCGCCTCACGTGCAGGTTGTTCAATCAATATCGTTTCGCCGCCAGCTTCCTCGGCCAGCAGGAAGTCCAACAGTTGCGATTTATCACTGCGCTCACGCAACGCCGGCAACGCCACTTCCAGCCCATTGAGCCGGTAATACAGATCCTCACGAAAGCTGCCGTCCGCAACCCGCTCCAGCAGATTGCGGTGGGTCGCGCTGATGATCCGCACATTGACCGCTTCCGGTTCCCCGCCAATCGGCACCACTTGCCGATCTTCCAGCACCCGCAGCAAGCGAGTCTGCAAGGCCAGCGGCATGTCGCCGATTTCATCGAGGAATAACGTGCCACCATCGGCCTGCTGCAACTTGCCGCGCATGCCGTCCTTGCGAGCACCAGTGAAGCTTCCGCCGCGATAGCCGAACAGCTCGCTTTCGATCAGGCTCTCGGGGATTGCTGCACAGTTGAGTGCGACGAACGCCTTGCTCGACCGCTGACTGGCTTGATGCACCGCTTTGGCGAAGGCTTCTTTGCCGGAGCCCGTTTCGCCATTGATCAACAGCGGCACATCACGCTCGAAAACGCGCAGGGCTTTGCGGAAGTTCGCTTGCAGCGTCGCATCACCGAGGCAGATGCCCGACAAGCGTGGTGCCTCGGTGACAACTGGCGAACGCATGATCGGCGGCGGCTTGCGCGATTCGCCACGCAACACGGCAAACAGCTGCCGGCCATCACGGGTGCGTAGCGGCCAACTAGCGCTGGCATGGGCACTGGCGCGAGCAAGCAGCTCATCCAGTGAACAGTCGAAAAACGCCTCCACCGGTTTGCCGAGCAAGCCACCGCGAATATGTCCGAGCAGGTTCAGCGCACTCTGGTTGACCGCACTGATCCGCCCTTCCCCGTCAAACGCCAGCAGCCCTTCGCTGAACAACCCGACGGATTCTGCCTGGAGGTGGAAACGCAGCAGCCATTGGTTATCGAAACAACGCAGGAAGTAGCAACTCTCGATCATCTTCGCCGACAGATTGACCAGCGCCATGGTGTGGAACTGGCTCTGGCGCGAGACGTCGTGGCGCGCCGAGGACACATCGAGCACGGCCAGCAACTCGCCGTGCGGATCGAACACCGGACTCGCCGAACAAGTCAGGCCCGTATGGCGCCCTCGAAAATGTTCGTCCTGGTGAATGGTCAGTGCCTGACGCTCGACCAGACAGGTGCCGATGCCGTTGGTGCCTTCACAGGCTTCGCTCCAGTCGGCACCGAGCCAGAGGCCGGCGCGTTCGAAAATCTTGCGTTCGGTGGGCGCGGTGACGCAATTGAGGATCACCCCGCGCGCGTCGGTCAGCAGCACCGCGTGGCCGGCGCCGGAGAGTTGTTGATGCAGGCTGCTCATTTCATTGCCGGCAATCTGCAAGACCTGCTGCAGACGTTCGCGGCTTTCAAGGACGCGCCCGTGTTCAAGCACGGTGGGCGCCATGCTCAACGCGGGGTCGAGATGATAATCCTCAAGACAGCGAAGCCATGAGCGGGCAATTGACGGATCAGCTCCGGGCCCGTGCAGGTGAGGTTTGCCCTGGGTGGCGGTGAGAACCTGTTGGGCATGGCGACTCAAATGGTTGTCGTGCATTTCTTATTGTTCTCCCCGAGGCTCGGCGGCCCAATGCTTGAGGTGACGCCCAGCATCCTCCAGCCACCGGCGCATTGCAATGCTGGCAAGACTGCCCGGTCACCGGTTGTGCCAAAAGCGGTACAAACTGTCACCGCATCTGTACCGAAACCGTCACAGCCTTCATCCACCCGTCCGACAGAAACCGCGCAAGGCCTTGATTTACCTGACCTGCACGGCGGTGGCCCGACCTTTGCTCTACGCTTATAGTAAGCGCACTTGCGCGTTTCTCTAATAAGTACAAAGCCAAGGAGAACATCATGCGTTACGCTCACCCCGGTACTGAAGGCGCCAAAGTCTCGTTCAAAAGCAAGTACGGTAACTACATCGGCGGCGAGTTCGTCGCGCCTGTCAAAGGTCAGTACTTCACCAATACTTCGCCGGTCAACGGCCAGCCAATTGCCGAATTCCCCCGCTCCACTGCCGAAGACATCGACAAGGCACTTGACGCCGCCCACGCTGCCGCCGATGCGTGGGGCGCGACCTCCGTGCAGGCGCGCTCACTGATCCTGTTGAAAATCGCCGACCGCATCGAAGCCAACCTCGAACTGCTGGCGATCACCGAAACCTGGGACAACGGCAAAGCCATCCGCGAAACCCTCAACGCCGACATCCCGCTCGCCGCCGACCACTTCCGCTACTACGCCGGTTGCATCCGCGCCCAAGAAGGCAGCGCTGCCGAAATCGACGGCAACACCGTGGCTTATCACATTCATGAACCGCTGGGCGTGGTCGGCCAGATCATCCCGTGGAACTTCCCGATCCTGATGGCCGCGTGGAAACTTGCGCCAGCCCTGGCCGCCGGTAACTGCGTGGTGCTCAAACCTGCCGAGCAAACTCCGCTGGGTATCTCCGTGCTGGTCGAACTGATCGGCGACCTGCTGCCGCCGGGCGTGCTGAACGTTGTTCAGGGCTACGGCAAAGAAGCCGGCGAAGCGCTGGCGACCAGCAAACGCATCGCCAAGATTGCCTTCACCGGGTCAACCCCGGTCGGCTCGCACATCATGAAATGCGCTGCCGAAAACATCATCCCGTCCACCGTGGAACTGGGCGGCAAATCGCCGAACATCTTCTTCGAAGACATCATGCAGGCCGAGCCGACTTTCATCGAGAAAGCCGCCGAAGGTCTGGTGCTGGCGTTCTTCAACCAGGGCGAAGTCTGCACCTGCCCTTCCCGCGCACTGGTTCAGGAATCGATCTACGACGAGTTCATGGCCGTGGTCATGAAGAAAGTCCTGCAAATCAAACGTGGCGATCCGCTGGACACCGACACCATGGTTGGCGCTCAGGCGTCCGAGCAGCAATTCGACAAGATCCTGTCCTACCTGGAAATCGCCAAGGGCGAAGGCGCAGAACTGCTGACCGGCGGCAAGGTGGAAAAACTCGAGGGCAACCTGTCGACCGGCTATTACATCCAGCCGACCCTGCTCAAGGGCACCAACAAGATGCGCGTGTTCCAGGAAGAAATCTTTGGCCCGGTGGTGAGCATCACCACGTTCAAGGACGAAGCCGAAGCCCTGGCCATCGCCAACGACACCGAGTTCGGCCTTGGCGCCGGCCTGTGGACCCGCGACATCAACCGCGCCTACCGCATGGGCCGCGCGATCAAGGCCGGTCGCGTGTGGACCAACTGCTACCACCTGTACCCGGCGCATGCCGCGTTCGGGGGGTACAAGAAGTCCGGCGTCGGCCGTGAAACCCACAAGATGATGCTCGACCACTATCAGCAGACCAAAAACCTGCTGGTGAGCTACGACATCAATCCGTTGGGCTTCTTCTAAAGCATAGGGGCGAGGCAGATATTTCTGCCTCGCCCTTTCGACCGCTTTCGCGAGCAGGCTCGCTCCCACAGGGACTGCGTGCCCCCGCAATGCTCGACTCGACACACATCCAATGTGGGAGCGAGCCTGCTCGCGAAAGCGATGTGCGATTCAACCCAATGGTCCCCGGCCCCGCAACTGGGCCAATAAAACAATAAGAATGGTGAACCCTATGCCTAGCGAATCCCCTGCTGGCGCTCCGGCGACTAGCTCCTCCGTCGACTTCGAAAAAGTCGGTTCGGACTACTTCCAACAACGCGAACTGAAAAAAGGCGCCGCCGGCTGGGTGCTGCTGGTGGGGCTTGGGGTCGCTTATGTGATCTCCGGCGATTATGCCGGCTGGAACTTCGGCCTGGCTCAGGGCGGGTGGGGCGGCATGTTCCTCGCGACACTGCTGATGGCCACCATGTATTTGTGCATGTGCTTTTCCCTGGCCGAACTGTCCTCGATGATTCCTACTGCCGGTGGCGGTTACGGATTTGCCCGCAGTGCCTTCGGCCCGTGGGGCGGCTTCCTGACCGGAACCGCGATCCTTATCGAATACGCCATCGCCCCTGCCGCGATTGCCGTGTTCATCGGCGCTTATTGCGAATCGTTGTTTGGCATCGGCGGCTGGATGATTTATCTGGCGTTCTACATCATTTTTATCGCCATCCACATTTTCGGGGTGGGCGAAGCGTTGAAGCTGATGTTCGTCATCACGGCCATTGCTGCTCTGGCGCTCGGCGTATTTCTGGTGGCCATGGTGCCGCACTTTGACGTCGCCAATTTGCTCGACATCCCAGTGAGCAACGCTACCGGCGCCAGCAGTTTCCTGCCGTTCGGCTATGTCGGCGTGTGGGCGGCGATTCCTTACGCGATCTGGTTCTTCCTCGCGGTGGAAGGTGTGCCGCTGGCCGCAGAAGAAACCAAAAACCCCAAGCGCGACCTGCCACGCGGGCTCATCGGCGCGATGCTGGTGCTGCTGGCGTTTGCCCTGCTGATTTTGATCGTCGGGCCGGGCGGCGCAGGTGCCAACTCGCTGCTGACGTCGGGCAACCCGCTGGTTGAAGCGTTGAGCAAAGCCTACGGCGGCTCGACCTGGATGGGCGGTTTCGTCAATCTCGTGGGCCTGGCCGGGTTGATCGCCAGTTTCTTCTCGATCATCTACGCCTATTCGCGGCAGATTTTCGCCTTGTCCCGCGCAGGCTACCTGCCGCGCAAATTGTCCGAGACCAACAAAAGCAAGGCACCGGTGCTGGCGCTGGTGATTCCGGGGATCATCGGTTTCGGGTTGTCGCTGACCGGCCAGGGCGACTTGCTGATTCTGGTGGCGGTGTTCGGCGCGACCATTTCCTATGTGCTGATGATGGCCGCGCACATCACCCTGCGCATCCGCCGCCCCAAAATGGATCGTCCGTACCGTACGCCCGGCGGCATCTTCACCTCGGGTGTTGCGCTGGTGCTGGCCTGCATCGCCGTGATTGCGGGTTTCCTGGTCGATCCGCGGGTCGTGATCGGCGCCGCTATCATCTATGGAGTGTTAATTGCTTACTTTGCTTTCTACAGTCGACATCACTTGGTAGCAGGTACGCCGGAGGAAGAATTCGCGGCGATTCAGAACGCTGAAAAAGCCCTGCACTGACGGTCGAAAACCACGGCGCAGGCCTCGCCTGCGCCGTCACGGAGAATTCTGTATGGCGAGTTTCGCTCACACGGTCGGCGCCCAGACCTACCGCTTCGACAGCCTCAAGGACGTCATGGCCAAGGCCAGCCCAGCACGTTCGGGGGATTTTCTCGCCGGGGTTGCCGCGCTCAATGACGGCGAGCGCGTGGCCGCGCAAATGGCGCTGGCCGACATCCCGCTCACGCATTTCCTGCAAGAAGCGCTGATCCCTTATGAGTCCGATGAAGTCACCCGCCTGATCATCGACACCCACGACAAACAAGCCTTCGCCGTAATGAGCCACCTCACCGTCGGCGGTTTCCGCGACTGGCTGCTCAGCGACGCCGCCGATGAAACCAGCCTGCGCGCCCTCGCCCCCGGCCTGACCCCGGAAATGGTCGCTGCTGTATCGAAGATCATGCGCGTGCAGGATCTGGTGCTGGTCGCGCAGAAAATCCGCGTCGTCACAAAATTTCGCGGCACCCTTGGGCTGCGTGGACGTCTGTCGACCCGACTGCAACCGAACCACCCGACCGACGAGCCGTCCGGCATCGCCGCGAGCATTCTCGATGGCCTGCTGTACGGCAACGGCGACGCAATGATCGGCATCAACCCGGCCACCGACAGCATCGCCTCGATCTGCGCGATGCTGGAAATGCTCGACGCGATCATTCAGCGCTACGACATCCCGACCCAGGCCTGCGTGCTGACCCACGTCACCACTTCCATCGAAGCGATCAACCGCGGCGTGCCGCTGGACCTGGTGTTCCAGTCGATTGCTGGCACCGAAGCGGCCAACGCCAGTTTCGGCATCAACCTGAATGTTTTGCAGGAAGGCTATGACGCCGGGTTGAGCCTGAATCGCGGCACCCTCGGGAAGAACCTGATGTATTTCGAAACCGGCCAGGGCAGCGCGCTGTCGGCCAACGCTCACCACGGCGTCGATCAGCAGACCTGCGAGACGCGGGCTTACGCCGTGGCGCGACATTTCAAGCCGTTCCTGGTGAACACCGTCGTAGGATTTATCGGCCCGGAATACCTCTACAACGGCAAACAGATCATTCGCGCCGGCCTCGAAGACCACTTCTGCGGCAAGTTGCTCGGCGTGCCGATGGGCTGCGACATCTGCTACACCAACCACGCCGAAGCCGATCAGGACGACATGGATACCCTGCTGACCCTATTAGGTGTGGCCGGGATCAACTTCATCATGGGCATCCCCGGTTCCGACGACATCATGCTCAACTACCAGACCACCTCGTTCCACGACGCCCTCTACGCACGCCAGACTCTGGGCTTGAAACCGGCACCTGAGTTCGAACAATGGCTGGCCAACATGGGTATCTTCACTCAGGCTGACGGCAAGGTCCGCTTCGGCAACAACCTGCCGCCGGCCTTCCGCCAGGCCCTGGCGCAACTGGGATGAGCCTTATGGAAAATCCGCCCGTCGACCCGCAAAACCCATGGCTGGAACTGCGCCGCCTGACCCCGGCACGGATCGCTCTTGGCCGCACCGGCACCAGTTTGCCGACCAGTGCCCAGCTTGATTTTCAGTTCGCCCACGCACAGGCGCGGGATGCGGTGCATCTGCCGTTCGATCATGCAGAACTCAGCGCGCAACTCAGTGAGCGCGGGCGTGAAAGCCTGCTTTTGCACAGCGCAGCGGTGGATCGCAACAGTTACCTGCAACGTCCGGATCTGGGGCGCAAGCTCAGTGACGAGTCAGCGCAGACCTTGCACGATTACGCAGCCGCGCATCCTGGCGGCGTCGATCTGGCGATTGTCGTGGCCGACGGTTTGTCAGCACTGGCGGTGCATCGGCATACGTTGCCGTTTCTCACTCGCATGGAAGATCAGATGAGTGCTGACGGCTGGTCCATTGCGCCCGTCGTTCTGGTGGAACAGGGACGGGTCGCTGTCGGTGATGAAATCGGTCAACTGCTCGGCGCAAAAATGGTCGTGATGCTGATTGGTGAGCGCCCTGGCCTGAGTTCGCCAGACAGCCTCGGTTTATATTTCACCTACAATCCAAAAATCGGACTGACCGACGCCTACCGCAATTGCATTTCCAACGTGCGGCTAGAGGGCTTGAGCTACGGCATGGCGGCGCATCGCTTGCTGTATCTGATGCGCGAAGCCTGTCGGCGGCAGCTGTCGGGAGTCAATCTGAAGGACGAAGCACAGGTTCAGACGTTGGAGTCGGACGCAGGGGCGGACATGAAAGGAAACTTCCTACTCGGTCCGCCCCCAACCTGAACCGTTTCCGCATTGCGTTTCTGCGAAGGTTTCAGGCAGGATCGATGCACGGCCGCCAGGGTTTCCCATCGCCGTCAGAGCAGTTGAAGACAGCCACTTGAAGACGAGACCTATCATGCGGATTATTCAAGCGACCCTCGAACATCTGGATTTGTTGACCCCGTTGTTCGTCAAATATCGCGAGTTCTACGGTTCCCTGCCTTACCCGGATTCCTCCCGCGCGTTCCTCGAAAAACGCCTGCGCCGCAAAGAGTCGGTGATCTATCTGGCCCTGGCCGATGATGACGACAAGAAACTCATGGGTTTCTGTCAGCTGTATCCAAGCTTCTCCTCGCTGTCACTCAAGCGCGTGTGGATCCTCAACGACATCTATGTCGCCGAAGATGCCCGACGCCAATTGGTCGCCGACAATCTGATCCGCACCGCGAAGAAAATGGCCAAGGAAACCCAGGCCGTGCGCATGCGCGTTTCCACCAGCAGTAACAATGAAGTCGCGCAGAAAACCTATGAGTCCATCGGATTCAAGGAAGACACCGAGTTCAAGAACTATGTGCTGCCGATCAGCGAAGAGCTCTGACGGCGTTGCCAGCCCGTGATGAGGGAGCCAGCTCCCTCGCCACAAAGAATGCCTACCTGACAATTGTTCACACCCCGACATTCCTCGCTACAAAACCAACGCGCGTTTCATCCTTCAGACCGTATAATCCCGAGCTTTCCGGCTTGTAAGAAAAACTACACCTGCTTGTAGGCTTACACGAAGTCATCCGCACGGGCCTGCAGAGTTGGGCCATCACCACAGGTGCCTCCATGGATTTCAACCCGCTCGACCTTATCCTGCATCTCGACGTCTACCTCGATTTGCTGGTGAACAACTATGGGCCATGGATCTACGCCATCCTGTTTCTGGTGATTTTCTGTGAAACCGGTCTGGTGGTGATGCCGTTCCTGCCGGGCGACTCGCTGCTGTTCATCGCTGGCGCCGTTGCGGCTGGCGGTGGCATGGACCCGGTGCTGCTGGCCGGTCTGCTGATGCTCGCGGCAATCATGGGCGACAGCACCAACTACGTGATCGGACGAACGGCCGGGGAAAAATTGTTCAGCAACCCGAACTCGAAAATCTTCCGCCGCGACTATCTGCAGAAAACTCACGATTTCTATGACAAGCACGGCGGTAAAACCGTAACCCTCGCGCGCTTCCTGCCGATCATCCGCACCTTTGCTCCATTCGTCGCCGGCGTTGCGAGGATGCCCTACCCGCGCTTTTTCGGTTTCAGCGTCCTGGGCACTATTCTCTGGGTTGGTGGCCTGGTAACGCTGGGGTATTTCTTCGGCAATGTACCGTTCATCAAGAAGAACCTGTCGTTGCTGGTGGTCGCGATCATTCTGCTGTCGCTGGTGCCGATGATCATCGGCGTGGTTCGCAGCCGTTTCGGCGGCACCAAAGCCCAATCGCACTAAGCCTGTGTGGTCGCTCAGCGCCTGGCGGCGTCGGCGCATTCTGGCGAAGCACCCGATTGCCGACGACCTGTGGCAGCGGGTGCGCCATCACCTGAGTTTTCTTGACGGCATCACGGCCGCCGAAGACCAGTGGCTGCGCGAGGCCTGCGTCTTGTTCCTCGACGACAAACACCTGAGCGCCCTGCCCGGCGTCGAACTGCATCAGGAGCAACGCCTGCTGCTCGCCGCACAAGCGCAATTGCCGCTTCTGCACCTGGGCGACTTGAACTGGTATCAGGGCTTTCACGAGATCGTCCTCTATCCCGACGACTTCCTCAGCCCGCAGCGCCATCGCGATGCCAGCGGCGTCGAGCATGAATGGGATGGCGAACACAGCGGCGAAGCCTGGCAGCAGGGGCCGATCATTCTGGCCTGGCCTGGCGTGATGGCCAGTGGTGGCTGGGAAGGCTACAACCTGGTGATTCACGAACTGGCGCACAAACTCGACATGCTCAACGGCGATGCCAACGGCCTGCCGCCGCTGCACGCCGACATGCGCGTCAGCGACTGGGCCGAGGTGATGCAAAAGGCCTACGACGACCTCAATCTGCAACTCGATGACAACCCTGACGCCGAAACCGCCATCGATCCCTACGCCGCGGAAAACCCGGCCGAGTTCTTTGCCGTCACCAGTGAGTATTTCTTCAGCGCACCGGATCTGCTGTACGAGGCTTATCCACAGGTCTACTTGCAACTCAAGCGTTTCTACCGGCAGGATCCGTTGGGCAGGTTGCAGCAACTTCAGGCCACAGACCCGGTCTATCAGGCGCAAGACTGAGCGCCGAACGACGCTCAGTACATGGCGTAGGCTGCAGAATATGCCTATAATCGCCGCCACTTTTTGGTCAATCCGGCCAAGTGTTTTTGGTCAACTACGGGGGCAACGCCCAATGAGCTACAGCAAGATTCCGGCTGGCAAAGACCTGCCGAACGACATCTACGTCGCGATCGAGATCCCGGCCAACCACGCGCCGATCAAATACGAAATCGACAAAGACAGTGATTGCCTGTTCGTTGACCGTTTCATGGCCACCCCAATGTTCTACCCGGCCAACTACGGTTTCATCCCGAACACCCTGGCTGACGACGGTGATCCCCTCGACGTGCTGGTTGTGACCCCTTACCCGGTTGCACCAGGCTCGGTGATCCGCGCGCGTCCAGTCGGCGTCCTGAACATGACCGACGACGGCGGCGGCGATGCCAAAGTCATCGCAGTGCCACACGACAAGCTGTCCCAGCTGTACGTCGACGTGAAGGAATACACTGACCTGCCTCCTCTGCTGATCCAGCAGATCGAGCACTTCTTCGCGAACTACAAAGATCTCGAAAAAGGCAAGTGGGTCAAGATCGAAGGCTGGGCCGGTGCAGACGCCGCCCGCGAAGCGATCACCAAGTCGGTTGCTGCCTACAAAGGCTAAGCGCTTGCGACCTGCGTGATGCTTGCAGAAAACCCCGGTTGATCCGGGGTTTTTTATGCGCGAGATCAGCTTCCTTAAACAGGACGTTTAAAATCCGCGCGACGCGGTTTTAACTTGTTTAATTTCCCACAAGAACGTCTTACATCCAGTCGCAAAATTCAGCCCGTTTTTGAACGCCCGGTTTATTCAAACCGCTCTGGCACGGCCGTAGACTCCGTGTTTATGAGAAAGAACACTAGCGGTCCAAGATTCAAGGCACTCCTGGAAAAAGCGAACATCTCTACCACGGGTTTCGCAAAGTTCTGGGGCACGGAAGCCCAAAATGTCCACAACTGGTACACCCGGGGCGTCCCGGCGTATCGCATGGAAGAAGTCTCACGCCTGCTGTCCGTCAACAGCGAATGGCTGAAAACCGGCGAAGGCACCAAAGAGGCGCCTAGCCTGACGCCGCCTGCCAGCAATGGCGACACCTTTGACGCCCACGCCATCCGCGGCGCGTACACCGTCATCGACCCCAACGACATCGACCTGGCGTTCTTCAAGGAAACGCCGCTCACCAAAGACTCCGGCAAAACCCACGTCATCCTCGATCCGGATCAAACCATCCGCCTGCCCCGCGCGCACCTGGACCAACTGGAAGTGCGCCACAGCGATGCCATCTGCGCCCACATGATCGGCAACAGCATGGCCGAGCGCATCGAAGACGGCTCGATACTCGCCATCGACCGCGGCCTGACCCAGGTCGTCGACGGCGAAATCTACGCCATCGAACACGACGGCATGCTGCGCATCAAATACCTGCACCGCATGCCCGGCAACGGCCTGCGCCTGCGCAGCCACAACAGCGCCGAATACCCGGACGAAGTCTTTCGCCCAGCGCAGATTGAAGAGCAGCGGATTCATATATTGGGCTGGGTGTTCTGGTGGTCGACGCTGAGCAAGAGACGGCCGGTGGTACCGTTTCTCTAATCCGAAGGCTTGCTCCTCCCCTGTTGGAGTGAGCCTGCTCGCGATGAGGCCCGGATAGACAGTACAAATCTCGGATTTTGGCCAGTCAGATCGCTCTAACCCGCACGTCACACTGGGAATCCAAAGCAAAACTCAGTATCCTGCGCCCCACATTCGCGCATCGACCCGCTCCCGCGGCTCAGATGACGCCCGACGCGGCAGACCAACGTCTGCCAAGTCCCACAGCCGGACGCAGATCCGGGTGTACATTTTGAAGGCTGGCGCGGTTTACCAAAAATGAACCAAGCCAGTCCCCGAGAAGCCGGCCACAAGCCGGCTTTTTAATTGTCCGAAATAATCCTATCCCATCCGAAAATCCTGCCGATAGCCTAGCTATCACGGGCCTTTCAGGCGCTCTACTGTCCGATGGTGTTCAACGCCATTTGACCACTACACCTCCTGCCGGCATAAATTCATTTTTTTACTGGCCGATCGAAAATCCGAGCTCTGTTTCTGCGCGGTCTGCCGTTCTTCCTTGTTAGGCGCTCCTCGCTAACGTCAGGAGTAATTGCCGCGCGGCACTTTCGCGGACGAAGGGGTGCGAGTATTGCTATGCAGAGCCTCTTTAAATCAAGGAGCTCCGCACCAGTCGACGAACGTGACTGTACGAATCGCCCCAAGGCTAATACTGTACATAATTACAGCACCACAGACCGGCGTCTTCCAAAACTCCTGGATCTATCTGCTTACTCTTCAATACACTCACTCAGCTAGCTCCTGACTAGACCAGCACAGGGCTGCGCTGAGGAAAGATTACTCGGGTTTCAAACCGGCTGAAGGAGCTCAATATGTGGGTACCACCAAGCGAAGCCCCAGGCTTAGCCGACGCAATATTTCTGGATGAATTCAAAGACATAAGTGAATTGGACAATCTCAAACCAATCCAGCCGTCAGGCGGCCCAAGCCATTGCGTTTGCTTGCAGGGCAATCCATTATCCACCACTATTGCCCCCTCGACGCCTACCGAGCTACCTCTAGTCAGCATGCCGAGTAAGCATCCAGCATCAGTGGCGAAAAAAGACCACCATCGTGCTGCCTTTATTGGCGATAGCCAAGGGCTTCGCGAGACGCTCCCTACCCTGAAAACGACCGTATCCGGGCAGGAGCCCATGAAAAATTTCGAAACCCTCCCCTCATTACCCGCCCACGGGCAACCTTTGATGTTCGCAGATCTTTTTGCGGGCTGTGGAGGCCTATCTCTAGGTCTATCGCTCGCAGGGCTAAACGGCGTTTTTGCTGTAGAACGCGACAAAATGGCATTTTCTACCCTTTCGGCAAACCTGCTCGAAGGGCGCAACGTGCCTGCACCTCAATTCGAATGGCCCGATTGGCTGGAAAGAAAAGCCTGGGGTATCGATGAAATTCTTGAACAGCACCCACTTAAACTTTCCGAGCTCAAGGGCAAAGTGCATGTACTTGCAGGAGGCCCTCCCTGCCAAGGATTCAGTTTCGCAGGGAAGCGACTAGAGTCCGACCCCCGAAACCAACTGTTTGAGAAGTACGTGGAAATGGTCAAGGCTATTCAGCCAGCGGCCATTGTCCTGGAAAACGTACCGGGCATGAAGGTCGCGCATAAAGCCAAATCTTGGAAAGAAGAACTTGGCTTAACGAAAGTGAAGCCCCATTCCTACTATGACAAGCTTGTCGAAAGCCTGGATAGGGTCGGGTATCAGGTCCTCGGTAAAATAGTGGACTGCTCACTCTTCGGAGTTCCGCAAAAGCGCCCACGCCTAATCGTGATAGGGATCCGCAAAGATCTCTCTCGCCATCTCCGTGGCGGCGCTAACAGAGCTTTCGAGCTTCTGGAGGAAGCAAGGCTGAACCAGCTGCAGGAGCTTGGCCTTCCAGAAATTGTCAGCGCTTCGGAGGCCATTTCTGATTTAGAAATAAAGCACGTTGGGACCAGACCATGTACTGATCTCTCCTCTCGTACCGGCTTTCTAGAGCTCGCATATAAGGGGCCTCGGACACATTACCAAACCCTCATGCATCAAGGGAGCGGCGACTCTATGGACAGCGTACGCTTAGCCAAACACAAACCCGAAATCAGTGAACGGTTCATGAGGATCATTCAGGACCCCGAGTGCGTTAGGGGTGGTTTGATGAGCTTGGCCCAAAGGGAAAAATATGGCCTCAAGAAGCACCGCATTTGCCTAATGCACGAAGCAAATCCCGCACCAACAATAACAACTTTGCCCGACGATGTGCTCCACTACAGCGAGCCCAGAATACTGACCGTCCGAGAGTCTGCACGCCTGCAGTCCTTTCCCGACTGGTTCCAGTTCCGAGGCAAATTCACCACCGGCGGGAGCCGACGTACTAAGGAATGCCCGCGCTACACGCAGGTAGGCAACGCTGTTCCTCCTTACCTTGCAAGAGCCATTGGTATAGCCATCGAGTCGGTACTAAAAGAAGCCATGGCCACAGCTAGTCAAAAAACAATCAGTGAACCAGAACAAGAAATCTTAGCCATAGCTTAAAAACATAGGAGTCGAGGGGAATGGAAAGCACCCAAATGGAAGGGGCGCGCTACCCCGCAGCCCTTGTCGACTGGGCCGGTCATCACTCAGGGGGAGTGAAGCGGCTGTTAGACAACGAAAGCGGCCAGCCTAACAAACTACTACTAAAAACGAGTCTTCTGGCCCGACTCCAAGCCTGGGCCGAAAAGCTCCCGGCCGATAGCACCAGCATCCCGAGGATTATCCTTCTGGTTGGTGGTCCAGGTAATGGGAAAACCGAAGCGATCGAGTCCACCATCCACTGGTTAGATGCGAGCCTAGGCTGTGAAGGACGGCTCATCGAAGAGCTGTCAAAAGCGTTCCATCCATTTGCTGGCTTTAAAGTTCCACGAATAGTCAGCGTCGATGCAGGAAGTCTTTCAAGGTTCGACAGTGGCTTGAGCTTGGATATAGTTCAGGACGCTACTTCGACAGCCGGTCACGAAGGGAGCGCTGCATCAGCACTCCTCATCGAGGAGCTCGATAGGCTACAGGATGGACCACCATCCCATGCTTATCTATGCTGCGTTAACCGGGGTGTCCTCGATGATGCGCTGATCCATGCTATCGACAATGATTTGGAAAAGCCGCGAGCCATCCTCGAAGCTGTAACGAGGGCTGTGAGCCTGGCTTACGATGCTCCCTCATGCTGGCCACTCGAAGGTTTCCCATCGATTGCGGTCTGGCCAATGGATGCCGAGTCCCTCTTAGTTAAACCTGACGAAGTGACTTCTGCACCAGCGGAAATTCTATTTGGACAGGCCACTGCATCCGAAATGTGGCCTGCAAAGGGATCATGTCCAGCAGGCGAAAAATGCCCCTTCTGTACCAGCCAAGCAATCTTAGCCCGGGACGAACACCGAACAGCGTTACTAAAGATATTGCGCTGGTATGAATTAGCCAGCGGTAAGCGCTGGAGCTTCCGCGACCTTTTCTCTCTGACTTCTTACCTATTGGCCGGGCACCACCCTGTCGTCCACGACCCAGCAAGTCATACGCACCAGTCAACGCCATGCCAATGGGCAGCCAGCCTCGTCGAACTTGACCAGAAGGCAGCAGGGACCAAAAGACCTACGAGACAGACGCTCTCAGCTATTTTTCATCTGGCGACATCAAGTTACCAACACGCGCTATTCCACCGATGGGGTAAGAGTGTCGCTACCTCTCTCCGCCGTGACATCAAGGAACTAGGACTCGGGAAGGAACTAGAGGCTGAGGAAGTGCGAACGCTTGTCGGCCTCGCTCATTTCCTGGCAGAGCGCAAGACTCATTATCTCCCAGCAACCATTGCCCCCTTGCTGGAAGGACTTGTCGACTCCCTAGACCCGGCGTTTGCAAGCCCCGACAGCGAAGTTGCAGTAAGTAACCGCAGCACAATTGGCCTTGGCGACCTCGACATGCGCTTCAGTCGCTCCCTCGCTGGTGGCATAGAGTTTATCCGTAAGTATCAGGTGCTATCGCAAAACGAACTTGAGCTACTCAAGCGACTTTCTAATGCAGACGCCATGCTTTCCTTGCCGAATATCCGCCGCAAGAAGCCCCTAGCGGCAAGTCGCATACAACATATCCTCCGAGACTTTGCGTGCCGACTTGTTCGCCGCAGCATATGTACTCGAACAGCGATAGTTGCAGACTTTCAGATTTTGCAGGCATTCCAACAGGTCGTTGAAGATGACGACAAGCACCAGCATCTCTTCGAAGTCGTAAAGCAAGTGAAGGATCTGCTGAACACAGGAAAAGAATTCGAGGTATCTCTAACCACCACTTTCGGACAGCCTCTACCGCCAAGACAACGCCAGGCGACATTAGTTGTGCCACAGCGTCAGGTCAAAATGCTACCCCAAAACACATCAGGACGACCTCGGGCACCAATTTGCTACCTAGGGGTTGGTAATGGGAAATCTGCACAACCAATCCCACTGACTTATGACTTGTTTAAAGCCGTGAAAGAGCTAGAAAGAGGCCTATCTCCTGCCTCTCTTCCCCGTACAGTCGTAGCTCTACTTGATACAACTAAAGCTCGGCTCTCCGGCTTAATTGTCCGTGATCAGGACCTACTCGAAGATGCACAGATACGAATAGGAACAGATGGAACGGTGGTAGGCCGATCATGGAATGGCTTCGTTGCGGGCATGGAGGATGGAAGATGAGTCTCGCGGACTTCAAGCAAGCTCCCTGGAGGAGTTCCCATTCCATTTATCAGACGTCAATCCTCGCGATGACGCCTGCTCCGGAATATGCGAACTCAGAAGTACTTCTAGCGTCGCTCTATCGGGCGATAGGTTTTTCATCCGCAAGTGAGGGGAGCGTACCGCAGGCCGGACGCGATCTGGACAAACGTATCCAGAAACTCCGAGAAAAGAGCCAACAGCCTCCTACCGGTGCGATCGTAGGTGTTGAGACTTGGAATACAGTACTTCACGGAATTCTGGAGAGCCCGAAACTCCCAAATCAGTCCACTAACCGATTTTTGCAAGTCACTCCCATCGTGCCAGGAACGGGACTCTTCTCTGGAGCAGCTCGGTTGCGGGGGAATCCTTGGAATGCTGGAAAGCTCATACGCAGAATGGTTTGCCTAGGATCCAAGGATCAGGAGTCGGCGCAAAAACTTTGGAAAAGCCTCTTTGCAGCTTTGAGCGTTACTGAAACGGACGACGTATTCGCACGGTGGCTTGAGCAGGAGACATCTTCGTGGAACCAAGGTCCGAGCGTCTGGACGCTAGCTCCAATCCCTGATGAGGACATGGCAACGTTAGAGTCTTCTGACTTCCTAGGAATTACCTTCCTACCCGCTCGAAGATTCACCAAAGATCTGCATTCACTTATGCAGGCGAAAGATGCTATGACACGCAGGCAATGGACCAGTTTGCTTGAGGCTGTGCTTCGCCTAGCTGCTGTTTCCCACGCAACATGGCTGTGCGACGTACATACCAGAATCTGGGGATGCCTATCGGCTGTACTCAACAATGGCACGATACCATCTAACGAGCTGGAAGCTCGGAGCGCAGTCTTCCCGGAGTCTCCCCAATATATGGCATATGGGGGAAAAGCCCTTCTAGGCCTCAAAGATCAGGTATCAAGTTATCTGAATGCTCGCCTTGGTATCAATGCCCTTCTCTGGTCGCTAGATCAAGTTGGAGCGCCCTATAAAGGTCAGCTTTCATCAAGCAACGACATGGTGGAACTATGCCGTCATATCGGGGCGCATAGGGCGGCACTCATCCGTGCGGGAACTCTAGAAACAATTGCTGATATACGCGAACAAGAGACCAGAGCGCGGCTGTGCAAGAAAGGCATAGGCGCCAACCTGATGGAGTTCGCGCGGCATGGCCTAGGGCAACGTCGGACAGCAGTGCCATTGCTTAGGGGATATGACCAAGGATATATCCTCAAGCAAAAGGGCAGTAGCCCATCCAGCCCATGGATCGTGTCTCTTGGCCCGGTGGCCGTCCTTGCTTTAGTCCACTGCGCTCTCGCAGGCATGGGCGGCCCACGCTCAATCCAAAGACTAGGACAACAGCTCGCAGCCTATGGCGTTACCGTAGATAAGCACGATATAGCCAGAAATGACCTGGGGCACCAGCTTAGGATGCTCGGTCTCGTGCTTGATAGCCCAGATGCCGAAAGCGGCATGCTGCTATTGCCGCCGTTCCACACAAGCCAAGCTCTTCAGGGAAGTGAAAATGAATAAACTAGCACACTGGCTTGCGTCAATTGTCCGGGAAAAA
Organism: Pseudomonas sp. LBUM1652; assembly: GCF_059716105.1. NCBI lineage: Bacteria > Pseudomonadati > Pseudomonadota > Gammaproteobacteria > Pseudomonadales > Pseudomonadaceae > Pseudomonas > Pseudomonas sp. LBUM1652. The sequence continues at coordinate 5,570,392 of NZ_CP166804.1, forward strand.
GCTTTAGGCGCCACGCAGGGGCTTAGTGGGAAAAAATTTGAATACAGGCTAATTTTCCGTGGTCCTCCACTCGAAATTCTCGAGCGAGTCTACGAGGAACTCGTTCGCGACGGAGGGATCCAAGTTACGTCTGGGATAGACGGTAGCTTAGTGACGTTGCCAGTACTACTCCAGTGCCCATCTGACCATATCAAAGGCCACAAACTTCAAATAGGGCAGTCCGGCAAGTGTGACAACGACCACTTACTGGATGTGCGTAATGACCCAAATAACTCCAGCTTTGTAGCCCTAGTCCCCGCTGGCCAGCACAACAACTTGTCGATCGAGTCGTCGAGCGATGTGTTCGGCATGAGCGCAGATGTCGAAAAATGGTCGCAAGACGGTTTTGTTCAGCAAGCGATTAATGAGGCGTTAGTCGTCGCTCGCATTGAGGATTCGTATAGAGACGATGCCAAACAGCTTATACGCGCAGCTGCAGATTCGATCGACGAGGTGGATCCGGAACAAGCAAACCATAGTGCCTCATGGCGCATGTTATCTCGTATATTTTCAATAGAGACCTGCCACCAGGGCATGTCGCCTGGCAACGCGCTTGCTCTAGCATGCGGTCTCCCACCAATGAAGGATGGTGGCGTCTCGTCAAAGGGCCAACTTTCCGTTTTAAGAAAGATTGCCGATGAACTTGCGGATGGCTTCAAGACCGGCATTGAACGCCTAGCACAAAGCGCCCCTGCCGACATTGCCCAAGCCCTGCGAGAACTTCTTGCCCACCTCCAAGCAAGCTGCGATGTGCCTACGGCCTTTGACCGCGCTACCGAGGCTTTCTATCTTCCTGGAAAGGCCCTAGAACTTGTGCCTTCTCCGGCATGGTGGAGTCTGCTAACTGTAGAGCAGTGGACAGATTTGCTCGCTGAAGAACTCGATGAAGTCATCGGGGAGATCAGCATGCGATGCACTAATAGTGTTACGCCTGCGATCAAGGGTTTACCGGCAGTAGTTCGAGACCGAGTGGAACTAGTCATTTCAACGAACGACGGCAGTCAGCCAGAAGAATTTATGCTGACTGGTGGTTCCTTTGGAAAGGCTCCAACACCATTGCAAGCAGCACCAGACGGAGCTACGGAACATACAGATTTAGCCCCGCCCTCCCACAGGACTCCCCTAACCTACAAAGTCACTGCTGCCAACTGCAAGCCCGCAAGCATACGGGTAATTTCTTTAATAAACTGGAAGCCCGGGATACTTGTAACTTGCAGGCTAGCAACGAAACTCTCCCCGCCGAAAAAACCAAGCAAGAACTCTGCGGCAATGAACTGGGAGACATCCCTATCACTACCAGGCTCTGGGCGTTACGAACTACGGTTGCACTTATCACCTGATGCAACTATTCGCAACGTTGAAGGCATGCCTGACGATGCAACAGAGCTAGAGGAGCAGCAACAATCCATCGAAGCCCGGCTGGTTGGGGAGAATGAGTATTTGGTGGAGGTGGTAGCCGAAGGCAAATATCAGTTAGATATTTCCTTCAACCTTACAGACGTTGCAACTCCTCAAATTTGTAGAGTTTACCTTTCTTGCGATGAAGCAAAGGAGGAAGGTTGTCGGAGCGAATTCGAGCGGTTAATTAAACTAAATCGCCGACATCTCGAAAAATTCGACACCAAGGCTGTGGTCCATCTTGACCGGAACGCCCGGTCTTCAAGTTTACAATCATGGATACTCGAAGAGCAGAACATAGCCAAGTCGTTCAGACCACTAGTTATTGCCGACGACTACGTATCAAGATGGGCCCCCCCCGACTGGGATGCTCCTCATGGCCCCGTTCTCTCACAAGGCCGCTTCCTGCATGACCCGCGCCCAGAGGTCGAAAGCTTTCAACCGCCCAAGGGCTTTGTGGAAGCTCGCAGGGAGATAGCAAAATACATACGAGGCGAGGATCAGTCAGGGCTACTTGAGTCCGCCCCGCTCGGAGCCTGGCTATCGGATCGTGCGGAATTCCGCATACTCGCCGAAGCATTCCTTGAAGCATACATGTTCTGGCTCGAGGCAGATCCGGACATCGCCTGTTGGATAGATACTGTTGCGGTCTGCTCCTTGGAATCAGACGGACGCACGCTGAGCAGAATCCCAGACGCCATTATCCTTTCTCCTATGCATCCCCTACGCCTAGCATGGCATTGTCTTGCGCAAAAAGTGCTGCGGGACGAGGTAGAGGGCGACTCCTCTTATCCATGCCCAGCTGCGAGCATATTTGATCCGGATTGTGTCCCTGATCTACTGACAATCGCATTGCAGTCGCCAAGTGGCGTAGAACGAATCGACTTCCTGTCCGTAGAGTGCAGCTCCGACTACTGGTCAGTACTGTGGAATGGCTCTCGTCTGGGCCAGTTACCCGCCCGGACCCGCCGTCCACCGTTCGACAACACATTCGGATTGACCGTCGGCGGCATCTCAAGCGGATTCAGCCCCGCACAAGTTTCTCGTGCCCTCGACGACGTCACCAATCTTCTGGCCGCAAAGCCCATTATTAGTCTGGTAGTGTCAAGTGCAGGTGGCACCACTGATGCGTGCAATGAAGGCTTGGCCAACTGGTGCACCAAGCGGTTCGGTAACGGAGATTCGGACACCCCAAGACAAAGTGTCGGCGCGAAGATTCTAGAGGTATTCGATACCCGACTTTCTGGAAGGCCTGATCAGGCTACGATCGCCAACCTTTCTGAAGACACTTACAACCACGTCCGTTGGTATGACAAGCAACCAGTTGGAGCTAAGCCTGATCTAGGCATCATTGCCCAACTAGACTCGGCAGAACCCGAGTCGAAAGAAGTCGGCATGCTTTCGCCAATGGGAGCTGGCGGCTTAATCAGGCATAGAGTACGACGTCAGCTTCTAGGTTCCTTCCTGAGCGAATCACGTCAAGGCATGCAGATGCCTCTATCCGGCGAATCATTCGCTGACAAGGTTTCAGCATGCATGATCATGGTAGAGCGGATGAGGGACGGCAAAGTAGGTCTGCAGTTCTCACCAAGTGTTCATGCAGTATCCGACATGCTTAAGGAAAACAGCGCCGGCTACGTTGCGGTTTCATCTTCCGCAATCGATCCCGCTTGTTTCTTGGGCGGCTGGATAAAAGGTACCTATCTTTGGGACTACGATCTCCCCTCCTATTCTCATCGCGCAGGTGATACTAGTGGCTATTACCTCCTATCACAGGTCAAGCAAGCCGATCGAGATGCCTTGCGCCGAGTCTTGAAGCCTCTTCCGGGGTGCGAAAACTTAGACGACGACAAGGTTGAGCAAATACTTCTAGAAGTTGCCAGAAGAGGGATTCCCACTGTCAGGGGTCTCTCTGGGGACGACACAGGCGCCACAGGTGACCTTGGCCTCTTTCTGGCGGTCCGACTGCTTCAGGATCAGTTCCGCATAGAAGGAAACCAGAACAGCCTATTACCAGTGCTCTCGGGATCATCAGACGAATCCACTATCGCAATAATCGTTCCCGTCGACCCGTTCAGGGGTTATCTTGCCGACCTTGCCCGATCTCTCGGGAAAGAGCGCAAAGACACTTCCCTGTCACGACCCGATCTGCTTGTGGTTGGCGTGCGAATCCGTAGAGACAAAGTTCATCTACATCTCACCCCAATAGAGGTCAAGTGCCGCCAAGGCAGCGTGTTCGGAGCCAACGACTCCGTGGACGCTCTTTCACAGGCAAGAGCACTCTCGACACTTTTGCAAGCCATCGAAGAACGCGCCAGCACATCTTTGGCATGGAGCCTCGCCTACCAGCACCTATTACTTTCAATGATAGGCTTTGGCTTACGAGTCTACAGTCAACATCAGGCAGTGGAGGGACAGGCTATCCGTTGGGCTGGCTACCATGAGCGCATCGCAGCTGCGATTCTCGATCCGGGGTCCAGACCTAGTCTGGATTTGAGAGGGCGGCTTATAGTCGTGGACGATTCAACTCAGAGTGTCCAGTACGATCGTGATGGCGACAATTTCGACGAGACGATTGTCATTTCAAACAAGGATGCGGGTCGAATCGTAGTCGGCAATGATCCACAGTCGTTCTACGACGCAGTGCGTGCCAAGGTTGGAGATTGGGGGCTGTTACCTCCTCATCTTGACAGCCTACCCCTTCCTGATAGTTCTCCCGCCGAAAGTGAACAGTTGGCGGCGCCTTTAGGAGTTCCAAACAAAGAAACAACGGCAGCGAACTTAATCGACGAAGAACCACCCTCCAGTAAATCGAATGGAGAAATCGCATCTTCCTTGACTCCAGACGAGATAGGCAGTGGGATAATTCTTTCAGTAGGCAAAACAGTCGATGGTTTCGAGCCAAGACAACTAACCCTGAACATATCCGACACTCGACTCAACCAGTTGAACATTGGTGTGGCAGGTGACCTCGGCACAGGTAAGACTCAATTCCTCAAGTCGCTTATCCTGCAGATATCCCGAGCCACCGATGCGAACCGTGGGATCAAGCCACGCTTCTTAATCTTCGACTATAAGAGCGACTTTAGTAGCTCGGATTTCGTAGAGGCCACCGGGGCAAAGGTAGTGAAACCTTATCACCTGCCCCTGAACCTCTTCGATACCACCGGCATGGGGGAATCTTCAGCACCTTGGTTGGATCGGTTCCGTTTTTTCGCAGACGTCCTCGACAAGGTGTACTCGGGCATAGGCCCAGTGCAGCGGGACAAACTAAAAGCAGCCGTCCGTAATGCCTACGAGGCAGCTAATGCTCAGGACCGCCAGCCTACGATCTACGATATCCATGCGGAGTACAGAGAAATACTTGGCGGGAAGTCGGACGCTCCAATGGCAATTATTGACGATCTGGTGGACATGGAGGTGTTTGCAAAGACCAAAGGTGAGACAAAACCTTTCGACGAATTCTTCGATGGCGTCGTGGTGATATCCCTGAGCTCCATGGGACAAGATGACCGAAGCAAAAACATGCTCGTCGCCATCTTACTAAACATGTTTTACGAGAACATGCTCAAGGTGCCCAAGCGAGCGTTTACAGGCACCGACCCGCAGCTCAGAGCGATCGACTCCTACCTATTGGTGGACGAAGCCGACAATATCATGCGCTACGAGTTCGACGTTCTACGCAAGCTGTTGCTACAGGGGCGGGAGTTCGGCACTGGCGTGATACTAGCTTCGCAATTCCTTAGGCACTTTAAGGTCGGTGCGACCGACTACAGGGAGCCTTTACTGTCCTGGTTCATCCACAAGGTACCAAACATCACACCTGCCGAACTGGGCGTCCTTGGCTTTACATCGGATCTGGCAGAATTGTCAGAGCGCGTGAAGACCTTGCCTAACCATCATTGCCTCTATAAATCTTTCGATATTTCAGGAGAAGTGATTCGTGGACTGCCGTTCTATGAGCTGATAAAGGAGGGAAATGATAGTCCTGCGTAAGAGCACTCCACATGGAGTTCAAGCGTGACCGACTTCCTATCTCCTAAAGAGCGGTCAGAGCGTATGGCCCGAATCAAGGGGAGTGACACCCGCCCAGAAATAGCGCTGCGCAAAGTGTTGCATAGCCTCGGTCTGCGTTACCGCCTGCATGGGTCAGGCTTGCCCGGCAAGCCTGACCTTGTATTTCCTCGGTACAAGGCAGTAGTTTTCGTCCACGGATGCTTCTGGCACAGGCATTCCAACTGCAGCATCGCCACGACACCGAAAAGCAATACGGCATTTTGGGTGGAGAAGTTCGAAAAAAACGTCGCCCGGGACGAACGAGTGACAGAGTATCTTAAGGAGTCAGGCTGGAACGTATTCGTCGTATGGGAATGTGAGGTTGGGTCTGCTAGAAAGGCAAAAGCGACAGGAGAGCGACTAGCAGAATTAATACGAAAGTAGCGCTGTACGCCAGCAAGCTCTTATCCTCAGCACCGGTTACCAAGCCGGCATCAAGAACGTGTGGAGTTTGTAAAATGGCAGCGCCTGCGCAACCAAAGATTTACCATATCTGCCACGTGGATCGCTTACCGTCCATCATCGCCAGCACGGGCTTGTTGTCTGATGCGGTACTGTTGAATCAAACGTTGCCGGGCACGGTCATTGGCATGAACCACATCAAGCAGCGGCGACTCCAGCAACTGAGGCTGGCTAGCCATCCAATTTTGCACGTGGGCGAATGCGTGCCGTTCTACTTTTGCCCGCGTTCGGTGATGCTGTATTTGATCTACCGGCAAAGCCAGGAACTGACCTACAAGGGTGGGCAAGGGCCTATCGTGCATTTGGAAGCAGACCTGTACGCTTCGGTGCAATGGGCTAATGCCCAAGCTAGGCGCTGGGCATTCACATTATCCAATGCCGGAGCCTACTACTTTGAAGACAGAGCAGATCTGGCCCATCTCAATGAGATTGACTGGAACGCAGTGCAAGCACGCGACTGGCGCCAGTGTAAAGAAGGCAAGCAGGCCGAGTTTCTACTCGAAAACAGCTTTCCCTGGCACCTGATTGAGCGCATCGGGGTGCAATCCAAGCAAATTTATACGCAGGTAGCTAATGTGTTACCTGTACAAGGGCACAGGCCAACGGTCGAATTACGCCCTGAGTGGTATTACTGAATGAAGAGTCGGCCATGATTGAATTTACCAGCGGCGACATCCTGCGGGATGAGTCTGAAGCCATAATCAACACAGTGAACTGTGTCGGCGTGATGGGCCGTGGCATTGCCTTGCAGTTCAAGAACATGTGGCCACAGAACTTCAAGGCCTACGAGGCTGCCTGCAAGCGCCAAGAGGTGCAGCCTGGCCGAATGTTCGTTTTCGATACGAATCAGCTCACGCTACCGCGTTACATCATCAATTTTCCAACCAAACGTCACTGGCGCGGCAAAAGCCGCCTACAGGACATTGACTCGGGACTCAGCGCCTTGGTGGCCGAGATTCGGACCCGTGGCATCAGCTCAATCGCCATTCCACCGTTGGGTAGCGGTTTGGGCGGACTTGATTGGGCCGACGTACGCCCACGTATCGAGGCAGCCATGATCGACCTGCCGGACGTTCGTGTTCGCGTCTACGAACCCATGGGCGCACCAGCAGCAGACAAAATGCATCACAGCCGAGAAGTGCCCAGTATGACCGCTGGGCGCGCCGCACTTGTCGAGCTGATGAATCGCTATGTGCGCGGATTGCTTGATCCCACAATTAGCCTGCTGGAGGTGCATAAGCTGATGTACTTCATGCAGGTAGCGGGAGAACCCCTTCGCCTCAAATACGTACAGGCACCCTATGGTCCTTACGCCGAGAACCTGCGCCATGTATTGCGAGCGATTGAAGGCCACTTGGTTGCCGGCTATGCCGATGGTGGCGACGCGCCAGATAAACCATTAACGCTGGTGCCTGGTGCAGTCGAGGAAGCAAATGCCTTCTTGGAGGCGAATGCTAAAACCCGCGCCAAATTTGATCGGGTCGGTGAGTTGGTTGAAGGGTTTGAAACACCTTTTGGCTTGGAACTGCTCGCAACAGTGCACTGGATCATTGAACAGGGTGAGCCCGTGTCCAGCGTCGATGAGGTTGTTGCCCATACTTACGCGTGGAACGCCCGCAAGAAGCAATTCACACCGCGCCAAATTGGTATCGCCGTGGACGTATTGGCAGCCAAAGGCTGGATTGAACCCTTGGGACTTAGCGCCTGAACCAATGCTCCGTGCACTAATCGCAACGGATGAGGCCACCTGCGCTTCGGCCGAGCTAGCCACGTCGCTGACATGATTGCTGGTGCTCTGAACCAGGTGAATTGGATCACAAAACATGGATCGAACGATGAGTGGAGAGACAGTAGAGCAGCAGAGCGGATCGAAATACGTTCATGTTCAAGCGCAGCCAGATCACCTGGAGTCTCTCGCTCGTGGAAAACCCGTCAATGCGCTCGCAGAGCTAATCTGGAATGCATTGGACGCAGACGCTGATCAGGTACACATCCGAATCACTGACAATGAGCTGGGTAGTCCAGTAGAAATCGAGGTTTTGGATAACGGCAACGGCATCACTGTGCAAGAAGCTGAGCAGGCTTTCGGTAACCTAGGCGGTTCATGGAAAAGAGACCATAGAGCAACTACTGGAACACAAAAAAAATTACACGGCAGAAATGGTAAGGGCCGGTTCAAAGCCTTCGCGCTGGGGCATGACGTAATCTGGGACACCACATTTCTTGAGGGCTCCGACAGTCTGCTTCAGCACGCAATCAAAGGACAAGCGAGCAAGCTGCAAGACTTCGAAATCAAAGAAGCTCATCCAGCACCGATAGGCCGACATCGAGGTACCAGAGTACATATTTCCAATCTTCAAGACTCCTTAGGCGTACTGACGCAAGATGGTTCAGCAGCCAGGCAGTTCGCCGAGGTCTTCGCTCTCTACCTGCGCAATTACCCGGCCACGAATATAACTTTTCGTAACGAGCGCATTGATCCGAAATCGGTTCAGAAATCGCACGACTCTGTTGAGCTGCCAGCATTCCAAGCAATAGATGGAACCGAGGTACAGGCCAAACTAGATATCGTCGAATGGAGCTTTGCAAAGAAAGAGCGGCGGATATGCCTCTGCGATAGCGACGGTTTTGCCCTTCACGAGGTTGAGGCCGGTATCCGACCTGGGGGGGAATTTAATTTCACGGCATTCCTACGCTCGGACTACATCGCGAAGCTGCAGCACGAGAATCTGCTCGCGCTCGATGACTTGAATGCCGACCTACGCCGTCTTGTCGACAGCGCACGTACGGCAATGCGGTCCCATTTCCGTCGCAAAAAAGCAGACACCGCATCTGAATTGGTTCAACAGTGGAAGGATGAAGGGGTCTATCCGTTCGCAGGAGATGCTGGGGACGAGCTAGAGCAAGCCCGAAGAGAAGTCTTCGACATCTGTGCGCTAAACGTACATCAGTATCTCGACTCTTTTCGCGAAGGTCATACTCGGAATCGTCAGTTCACCCTCCGAATGATCAAGACCGCTCTTGACGAAAATCCCGAAGCTTTGAAGCGCATTCTTACGGAGGTTTTAGACCTTCCTAAAGAGAAGCAATCGGAGCTTGCCGATCTACTCCAATACACCACTCTTTCAGCCATTATCGAAGCAAGCAAGCTAGTCACGGATCGACTGCAATTTCTTGTTGGACTAAACGAACTTCTGTTCGACGGCGAGTCGAAGCGAGAGCTGAAAGAGCGTACTCAGTTGCACAGGATGCTGGAGAGTGAGACCTGGATCTTTGGAGAGGAATACCTGCTGACCAGTAGCGATGAGAATCTGAATACCGTCTTGCGCAAACACTTGGGCAAACTGCGGCCTTCCGAGAAAAAACCTAGAAAGTCAAAAGCAGTGCTCCGAGATGATGGCTCCCAGGCGGTCATCGATTTACTACTAGGGCGGGAAGTACCGGCCTATGCGAAGACACGTCGTGAATACCTTGTCGTAGAGCTGAAACGTCCCTCACAGAAAATCGACCTTGAGGTAAAAGCACAAGTCGAAAGCTATGCGATGGCTGTCGCCGCCGATGAGCGATTTGATAAGCACAATACCCACTGGACATTTCTAGCAGTATCGAACGAGATGACAGAGGAAGCGGCGCGATCAGTTCGCCAGCAGGGAAAAGCCTTCGGCTTCTTTCATGATGAGCCGAATCTGAAGATAGGTCTTGTTACCTGGAGTGAAATCCTTGGTGCGTCCCGTGCTCGACTAGAAGCCTTCCGTGAAAAATTGGACTACACCGCTACAAAAGACGAAGGTATAGCCTTGCTTCACAGTAAATACTCGCAATATCTTCCTCAATCGCTGCAACCGAAGTAGCCAATTGAGAGTTGAGACGTTTTCGTCAAAAGACGCCACGCCTCAGCGAGATGGGGGGACAAATGGGGGGACAGAATTTAGCCCCACCAAAAAGCCCAGCAAAATAAGGCCACAACTCAAAAATAACGCCGCCCACAAGCCGGCTTTTAATGCCTGCCTAAAGTCGATCCTACCGCGCAAAACCTGAATCGGGACTTGTTGCTCACCGGGCGTAATGGGTTTCGGTAACGACAAGCGTCATTACAGGTATCTCATCATGGCATTCATCAGCATTCACATTGACGACGATCTGAAGCAGCGCTCCTACACCGAACTCGAAAGGTTAGGTATCACGCCCTCAGAGCTTTTGCGCCAAACACTTCAGTACGTCGCCGACCGGAGCAAGTTGCCGTTCGATGCCGCACTACACACCGATGAGAATGAAAGACTTACTGCTGTCGTCACTGAACGTCTTGCCACTCCCCAGCGAGTAAAGGTAAGTCTGGATGACCTATAACTCTCATACCCTTTAGTTCAGAAATCGGTCAGTAGCTTGTTGACCGATTCAATTGGGCAGCAACCCGCTGCCCAATCCCCTCACGGATAACTAAACGCCTTAACCAACGTCAACTCACCCACCGCCCGCATCGGGATCAAAAAAGTCTCCATCTTCTCGCTCGGCGTCCCTTCCTCGGTAATCACCGTCACCTGCGCCGTGGTCAGCGCCTGCACCGCCTCATCCCCGCCCTCATCGCCCCCGCGATACCCGCCACCGAAGTAATTCACATACACCAGATACTGCCCCTTGATCGGTGCCGGCATGGCGAAGATTTCCGGGCCGTAGCCGGTGGTCACGTCGACGTCCAGACCGGCGCCGTTGGCGGCGACGCGGTTGCCGTACCAGATGTGGCCGCCGTCGGGGGTGATGAGGTGCAGGTCGAGGTCGGTGCCGTCGCTGTCCCAGGCCAGCAATACGCGCAGTTTTGGCGGGGTGGCGCCGCCGCTGGTGTTAAGGAATTGAGTGCGGTGGCGTTGTTTGCCGTCGGGGCTACGAACTTCGACGCTGTTGCTGCCGTTGGGGAAGGAGAACGGGCGGTCGAAGTGGCCAGCGGGGTCGATTTTCAGCGGCATGCTGACGCCGTTGACGATCAGTCGGCCGGGCTCATTGTTCTTCGGCGTGGTTTTGATCTGGCCGCTGATGCGTGCGGTGTTGGCCTGGCCGATCGGGGTGTTTACCGATGAGGCCGGGTAGTTGACGGTCTGGCGGAAGCTTTCGCCCTCGCCGCCCGGCGAGCCGCTGCGCCAACCGCTGACCGGGGTGTCGATTTTGACGCTGTCGGCGGCTATTGCCGGCGATAGCGCGGTCAACGTGCAGAGCAACAGCAAGACCTGTGGATAACGGAGTGTCATGGTCTATTCCAGCAAGAGGTGACGGGCGAGCCCTTCGATGTAGGTTTCATCCTGACCGTTGGGATGTGCTTCAAAGGCCAGGTGCAAATATTCGTGAGTCAGGTCGAGGCGATCCTGCAGGGTCAGCACGCCGCGCACGTAAATGCGCTGGCGTTCGCGGTCGACGAAGGGTCGGCCAAAAGCGAGTTTGCACACCGCGAACGTGCTGACTTCGTTGTAGCCGGTTTCGCTTTCGAGCTTCGGGCGCCAGCCGCGACGCTGTTTTTGCAGCCAGTCCTGGGCGGCGGGCAATGCTTCGCAGGAAGCGACCGGGTTGTCCCAGCGGCTGAGGCTGGCGCGCGGATAGGCGTGCAGCAGAATTGCGTCGTAGCGCTGGCCGGCGTTGGCTTGTTCGACGGCTTGCTGCCAGGCGAGTTTGTCCGGACCGGGTTGGTCGGAGTGATAGGTGACGGTGCTTCCGGCCAATACCAGATCCGCCGTCCATGCGACGATGTTGCGTGATTCGGCGGAGGCCGGACGCGGTGCGACCCGCTGGCGATTACTGCTGTCGTCGATGCTCAGGCAGTCGCCATTGCGCGTGGCGTTTTGCAGCAGATACGTGCGGATCGCCACGGCCAATGCCTTGGCGGCTTCGGCGGGTTCCGGTTTGGCTTCGCGCTCCAAAACACGGGCGACGTATTCTTCGCGATCAAGCCTTGCGACGAGTTTGTCGTTGAGCAGAAACAGTTCGCCGTCGCTGTGGATATCCAGCGCATTGCCGTTGGCGAAGTCGACGCGGTAGTCGCCTTGCAACGGGCCAGTCGTGACCACGCGTTCGCCAGTCGAAACCCGCACGACCGGATAGCGTGAGAACAGTCCGACTTCAACACAACGTCCCGCCTCTGCCGGCCACGCCGCTGGCAGCACCGTCGCCAGTGCAGCACCGTAATGACGCAAGACCATCTGACTGGTGCCACGCCCACCCGCCCACACAGGCGAACCGTCCGCCGTCCAACCGGCAAACCCGCCCTGCCGCGATTGCGGGTCCTGATCGCCGAGCCAGCTCCAGGTTTTCACCCGCAGGCGACCGCCGAGCTCACCGACGACATTACCGTCGGCGGCGTTCAACACCACGTCGAGCAGCACACGGCGCATCTGATCTTGAGCGGGAAGCGCAGACAAAACCGTTAGCAAGTCAGCCACAGAAACCCGCGTGGCCGGTTGCACCGACGGCAAATCCAGCAACCACGACGGCGCCTTTCGCGCCTGCCAGTAAGTGCGCCAATCGCTGGCAGAAATCCCCAGTCGCACAGGCTCGAAATACAACCCGCACGACTTCACCAGCGCCTGATCCCGCTCGATCTTGCCGCCCGCCGAGCAGCAATAGACTTCCTCTTTCGACTGCCCGCGACATTCATAAGCCGGTTCCCGCGCGCCGGTATCCACCAGCCACGCGTAGACAAACAGCTTCCACAGGCTGCCAAGTGGCGTATCCAGCGACGACGGCAACGGTTCGCGAGCGATCATCTGCGTCTGACTCAACGACAACAGCTCACCCTTGTAAGCCACGCGCAACGGCTCATCCTGCGCCGTCGCCAGCGCAGGAATCACACACATCAGCAGCCACAGCAGCGGCCGGGTCATGTCAGTTGACCGTGACCTGACCGAGAACGGCTTTCGCTTCCTGGGCCTGATGCTGCGGCGCGTAAACCTGAGTGAAACGCACTGGCGGCAGATTGAACTGGCCTTTCTGCGAGAAACGCACCAGATGGCGCAGGCGCAATTCGCCGCTCAGCGCATCCACCGGCACCGCGTAAGCCAGTTGCCCCGGCTCGAAACGCGCCTTCTCCAGCGAGGTCGGCTCGGTGCCGTCCTTGCCCTGCAACTTGATGCCCCACGTGGTGCGCTCGACATCGGCGCCCGGTGGCAGCGGCACTTCGAGCATGCCGTAGCGCAGCGGCTTCGGCGCTTTGCTGGTGAGGATCACTTCGTCCAGATACAGGCTGTCGCTGGACAGCGGTTTAGTGCCGACCGGCTCCAGTTTGAAGGTGAATGCTTCATCCCCCGGCACCAGTCGCGACAGGCGACGGGTGATGGTCACGGCCATCGGATCAACTGCCGGTTGCTGAGTCTGGAAGCTCAACGCCGCACGCAGCGGACGCTCCTGAGTCCCGGAAACTGTCAACACGCTCGGCACAGGGGTCGCGCCCTGCCACGTCCAGTACATTTCACCGGTCGCGCCGTAATTTTTCTTCCAGCCATCGCCGGGTGTCAGCGCGATGGTCGGCGAAGCCTGGGCGATGCTGCGTTGCAGCCACGTCAGCGCCAGCGCGCGTTCGAGGGTCGATTGCTGTGGTAGCAGACGTTGCAACAACGCCGTCGCACGCGCCTGATCAAACGGTTGCAGCGACAGGTTCAGCGCCTCGGCAAACGGCTGCGAGCTCACTGCCAGACGCTGTTGCGCAGCGCCGACCTGACGATTGAAGGCATCCGGCAACGCGACTTTTGCCTGAGTGGCCAGCGAAGCGGTCAAGACCCTCGCCGCCGCCAGACCGAGCGCCGAATCCGGCTCGCTCATCACCAAGCTGTCTGCGCCATCGTCCATCATCGTTTCGGCACTGCCTTCCCCGGCCTTGGCCAGATCGTCCATCAAACCGCTGAGCAATGTGTTGACCGGCAAATGCATCTGTTTGGCGAACGACAGAATCAGCGCACGTTGTAGCAATGGCGTGTTCGGCGCCTGCTTGGCGTAAACCTCCAGCACGCGCTGCCAGTGCTCCGGCGGCAGAGTCAACTCCAGCACCTGGCTGGCGTTCCAGTCGGCGTAATAGGCGTAAGCGGTGAGGAACGCATCCGGCTCACCGTCGTAACCCCACCAGGTGAAGCTCGCTGACGGCCCGGCCATTTGCACCAGACGCAGACGGCTGTTCTGCATGATAAGACGCAAGCGGTCGCGGATCTGCGGGCTCGATGCCAGCGACGGATAAGCAATGCTCAGCGGCAGCAAACGGCTGGCCGTCTGTTCGACGCCGCCATATGGATAGCTGAGCAGATCATCAAGAGCGGAACGGAACAGCGCTTGCGGGCTGTCATCGAGACGCAGACGAATGTTGGTGGCGTCTGCCGGCAGGCTCAGCGCCGTATCGCCGCTGGCCACATCGAGATTCTGAGTCTGCGTCACTTGCCAGCCATCACCGGTCGCGCTCAAGCGCACCGCCAAGGCATCAGCGGTTTTGCCGTCCTGCACCAGTTCCGCCGTCCACTCGCCCGAAGCTAGCGCAAATGCTGGCAGCGGCAGATAGTTGATGCCGTTGTTCAGGGTCACCGGCAGGCGTTGTTCGGCGCCAGCGTAGTGAGTGACCAGTTCAGCCTTGACCGGTTTCTCGGCCTGACTGAAAGCGAACACGCCGAGTTGCGGCTGATCGCCCTTGCGGAATTTGCTCGGCCCGCTCCACTTCAGGTACAGCGGTTTTTCCGAACGGACGAATTGCTTCTTCTGCCCGACCTGACCGTCATCGGCAATCGCCCGCGCGGTGATGCGCCAGCGGGTCAGCGAGTCCGGCATCTTGAAGGTGAAACGGGTTTTGCCGTCGGCACCGGTCAGCAATTCCGGCTGCCATGCGGCGGTATCGACGTCTTCACGACGCGGACGCTCCAGCACTTTCACCCCGCGTTCGCTGCGATTGGCTTTGCCCGGTGCACCGGGGCTGCCCGGCAACGCGACGTCGTAACTGATGAACGACAAACTGGCGCTGGTGCGCACATTGTTGCGGCGCGGGTGGTAGAAGAACTGGTCGATGGTCGGCGCGACTTCCGGTTGCAGCGCGTAGACCATTTCGTCGACGACACTGACGGTCAGGTGCGCCGGTACGGCTTTGCCGGCGAACTGCGTGGTCAGATCAACGGTGACGGTATCGCCCGGCAGATACACCGCTTTGTCAGTGCTGATCGCCACGTCGATCTGCGGCGCAATCACCTTGATCCCGGCGTTCTGGAAGCTGTACTGCCCGCCCTTGGTGTAGAGAACGGAGAAAGTCAGATTCGGCGCGAAGTTGTCCTTCACCGGAATGCGCGCGCGGTGTTGGGTGTCGCTGAGTTTTTCCAGTTTCAACCAGTCGCCGCCCTTGGCCAGCAGCGCGGTGGCTTCGACCTTGTCGCGTTCCAGCGACAGCAAGGCATCGCTCACCGGTTCGGGGAACGTGATCAGCGCCAGCGCTTCATCACCGGCCTTGTATTCAGGCTTGTCGAGGACGATTTCCACGGTGCCCGGCACGGCTTTGACGCCGTCGCCAGTGACCGAATGACCGGTGGCACCGAGGACACGGCCGTGTTGATCCTTCAGAGTCAGGTTGTAGGTGCCTGGACGTTCAAACGCGAGGCTGAAGCCTTTATCCGTCGCCGCGAGTTTACCTTCGCCAGTGCTCTGATCTTCCAGACGCACCCAGCTGTAGCTGCTCGGCGTGACCGCTTTGCTTTGCTCGGTGCCGCCCTCGTTGGCATAGCTGAACGCGACCTTGTCGTTGACCGCACTGAAGCGTTGCGGCGCGCTCAAGCGGAAGCTCGCAGCGCCACGGTCGATGAGGATTTCCTTGGTGGTCTTGACCCGATACGCCGCGCCATCGCTGGCGAACACGGTGAGCATGTAACGGCTCGGTTTGTCGGCGGCCGGCAGGTCGAGGGTTGCGTTGCCCTTGCTATCGGTGGTCAGTTCGGTGCTGGTCAATTCCACCGGGAATTGCCCGAGGTATTGCAGCTCGTTGTCGACCATCGACAATTGCTGGGCACGCAGGCTCAGGGTCAATTTGGCGTTGGCCACCGGTTTGCCGTCCGGGTACAGCAGCACCAGACTGCCTTTGACCGGCTCGCCGGTGCGGTAATCCTGCTTGGCCAGGTTCAGCGAAATCTCGAAGTGCGGCTTGATGTATTCGGCCACACGGAAGGCGCTGCTGTAGGCCTGATCCTTGTAGTTGAAGCGAATCTCGTACCCACCCGCCACGGCGTTGTCCGGTAACTGGAAACGGCCCTGAGTACCGGCCTTCGAATCAAGTTTCAGATCGAGGTGTTGCAGTTCGGTGCCGGTGGCATCGAGCACGCTGACGCTGACATCCGCCGCACCCGGCAGCACCGAATCCCGCGCATTCTTGAACTCGCGACCGACAATTTTCAGCGATACCCAATCCCCCGGGCGATACAGCGGCCGGTCGGTGAAAGCGTAGAGTTTGGTGTCGTAGATTTCGCTGTCGTAGTAGAAGTTCTCGGAGACGAATACACCGCCCTCCTCGTCCTCGCCGATCACGAACGAACGCTCGGGGCTGACGTGTTTCAGACGCAGCAAACCGTCCGCATCGGTGGCACCGCTGCTCATTACGCCGAGGCCGTCAGTCCACAGCACATCGACCTTTGGCACCGAACTGCCTTCGTGTTTGCGCGCGGCCCAGACCAGCAATTCATCACCGGCAATCTTGCTCACCGCCACGGTGTTGGAGACGAAGACCATGGTGGTGGCGCGGTACTTGCCGATCAGCGCTTCGACCAGATACAGACCCGGTTTCAGGTTGCCCAACGGAATGTAGACGTTGCCCGGCGCGACGCTGACGAAGTCACTGGAAGACCCGGCCAGATTGACCCCGGCCGGTGGTTGAATCGGTTTGGCCTGCCACAGCGGATATCGGAACTGGCTGACCACCGGCAGACCCGGAATCAGTGCGAATTGAGGCTGTGCGTCATACGGAGTCGGTGCAGCGATGGCGTCGCCCATCTTCAGTTCCGGCACTTCTTCGGTGACCTGTTTGCGCGATTCATAGGAGAACGCACGCTGCATCACCCGACGGGATTTGCGGTACCAGTTGTCCCACAGATACGCGAGGGTGTTGGACAGGCCTTCGCCCTTGAACTGACCGTCGCTGACTACGCGGTGCAGGTTTTTCTGGCGTTTGAGGAAGTCCAGCGGCTTATCGATGCGGTACACACGAATGTCGGCGCCGCCGTAAGGCTCCATGCGGAAACGACGATAGTCACGGCCCGGCGCTTCGAGACGGACCATCGCCTGTTCGTCGGCGGCGAAACTGCTGTCGGCCAGCAGAAAGAAACTCTCACCGGACACCGGCGTGTAGCCGCTCGGCTCCACCGAGTCTTCGGCATTAACAGTCGCCAGCGGCAGCAGCAGTGCCAGCAACAGAGGAATTTTTGCGCAGAGTCGCAACATGCGGGCACCGGTCATTGGGAGAGAAAGTTCAGTCGATAGACGCCGATGAAGTTGGGGTTGGCTGCGTCGGGTATCCATCGGGTGTCCTTCCATGTCATGAGTTGCTGCAGGCTTGCCGAACGCATGCCGTTGTCAGTGGGGGTGGTGGTGCCGGTGTGATAGGCGATGTAACGGCCCATCCAGATCATCAGGTGCTGGTCATCACCCTGATCGAAAAACATCAGGTCACCGGGCCGCGCCTGCGACACGTCGCGGCTGACCAGATGACTATTGAACTGAATCAGTTTGATCGCGTTGACGTACGGCCCGACCTTGCCGCCGCCCTGCTGCCATTGCTGGGCGAGCTTGCGCTGGTCATCGCTCAGCGACAGCTCCGGCGGCAGATAGCGATTGGACAGGCCATTGCTGCGCAGCCATTTGTCGTCATGGACTTTCAGCGCTTCATTGGCGGCGAAACGCACCAGCCCGGCGCAATCCTGCTGGTACCAGCGCGGGCTCGGGCCTTGGCTCAGTTGCTCCTGGGCGATGCGTACGAACCAGGCGCGGAACACCTGGGATTGCGCCGGATCGAGCGCCGGGGCTTCCATGGCGCGGGCACCCGCGCTGAGCAACAGCGCGAGCAGGCCGAGGCTGCGAATCAGTGCCGTCACAGCGCTTTCCATTCCAGCGGCAGCCATTGCCAATGGCCGTCCGGCTCGCTGCCCTCAGGCAGGGTCAGGGCATATTTGCCGTAGCCGCCGAGGGTGCGCAGTTTCGGGATCAGGTAGGTTTGCGCGGCGTTGTAAAACACCGGTTCCATGTCCTGAGGCAGGCTGTCGAGGGTTTCCTGCTGCATCAGTTGCGCCATGGAATCCGGGCCGAAGTAGATCGGCATCAGCACATCTTTGGGCAGTACGTCGGCCATCGGCGGGAAGCGCTTGTCGAGGGTGCCGAGGGCTTTGTCGACCAGTTTGTCGTCGAGTGAGAACAGCAACGTCGAACCGTGACGCGCGAGGCTGACTTTCATGAAAGCCTTGCCGCTGATGGCGTCAGGATTATCGGCAGTCTTGGCGGCGTACGGGCCGAAATTGGAGCTGACCTGGCGCTGCCAGAGGTGGCTCTGGCCTTCCTGCTTCTCGACCACCGGAAAGACGTTTTCTTCGACGTTGGACTCGAAAGCGCCGACCATCGAACCGAACAGTTTGCCGAGATCGCCATCGAGTTTGCTGCTGTCGTCGTCTTTCAGACTGGCCACCAGCAACGGCGTGTAGAGCCGCGAACCGGCGTACCAACACAGCCCGGCCGCGCCGGCCACGTGTTCGGTGAGTGTCTGCGCTACGGCGTCTTCGGCACCGAGTTTCAGCAGCAACGGCTTCTGCGGTTCGGCTGCTATCGGCAGGGTCACGCAGGCACTCGCGCCCAGCGGCATGGCTTGCCAGACCGGTTTGAAATCGAAGTCCGGCTGGTTTTCCAGCTCATCCATGGCGAGGTAGCTGTGCCAGCCCTTGTCGTCCATGTCGAAACGCAGGCCGGCGAAGTTCGGAATGAAGCGTTGGTAGCCCATGGCAAGAACGCTGGAGTTGACCGACAGGCGTTGTTTGATTTCAGGGGTTTTGGCAGGCAGGCCGAATGCTTCGGGGAACAGTTTTTCGCCGTTGAGCAGTGCTGCCAGCGCTTGCGAAGAGACGTGGCCCGGCTCCTCTTGGGTGCCGCTGTCAGAGTCGTAGTACTTGTTCGGATTGGAGAGCACTACCAGTTTGTCGCCGCGCGAAGCGAACAGCAGCGATTTGCTGGCGTTGTAGCTGAGCTGATACAGCGGCACCTCGTCGCTACCGATTTTGAGGTTACCCAACACGCTTAGCTGCGAATCATCCAGCGCGACCTTCGCCAACGGTTCCAGCAGCTTGGCCAGACCGCCGCGATCCATCACCAACAGGAAATCCTTCAAGCGACCATCAGCCCCCCGCCACAGCGCGACGTCCGCCGGTTGATCGAAAAGCTGTTCGATCAGGCTGTCCTGCAACTTCAGGTCATGCTCGTAGATGATCCGGCGCAGACTGCCGATCAAGCCCAGGCGATCGGCGTGGGTTTCGTAATAGAAGACGAAATCTTCGGTGAGCGTGGCCTTGAGGAACGGCACCGTCAGCAAGTCCTTGGGCAACTGGCTCAGGGAGTGCGTTTCCAGCAAGGCGTCGGGGCGGCTCAGACCGAGTTTGTCACTGGCAAGCTCTGCCGGCGGCGCCTTGGGCTTGAGCAGCAGCCAGCCAAAACCTCCCGCCACGCCGGCCACCAGGACCAATCCGATCAGCAGTGCCGGCCAGCGCCGGGAAGGTTTGCCGGCAGGTGTCGGGACGGCCGGAGAAGCAGCGTTATCACTCATGTTCACAAAACCCGAAGTTCATCCGTGGAGCGGGATGCTTAATAGTTGAAAGTCTTGACCAGCAGCAGATCACCGATCGCCCGCAGGGGCACGATGAATGTTTCGCGTTTTTCGTCGACGGTGTTTTCGTTGAGCACCAGCGTGATTTGCGAGGTGATCACCTCGTTCTGGTTGCTGGTCTCCTCGAAGTTATAGCCGCCGTTGCCAAAGTTGCCCCAATAGTTGACGTAAACCAGATAGGTGCCATGCAGCGGCGCGGTCATGGTGAACATTTCCGGGCCGGGACCATCGACGCCATCCGGGTCGAGCCCGCCGCCATTGCTCAGCGCCGGCCGCGCCCAAAAGGCATGCTGGCCATCGGGCGTGACAATGTGCAGATCGAGCTCGGCTTTCGGATCGTCCCATCCCAAGACAAGACGAATTTTCGCCGGCGTGCGCAGGTTATTTGCTTCATAAAATTGCACGCGCTTGAGCGACTGCCCCTCGGCGCTGATCACTTCGACACTGTTGGAACCGGCGCCGAACGCATAGGGCCGGGCGAAACGGCCTTGGTCGTCGGTGTACAGATTCAGTGGATTGCCATTCACGGCGAGACTGTGCGGCGGGCGCATATGCCCGATGGCCTTGAGCTGGCCCTGAATCATCGTGCGATTGCGCTGGATGCCGCGATCGATCGGCGGCGTGGGATAGGCGACTTGCGGGTTTTCCGTGCGATCGAGCAAGCCGTGGTAGCGCCAGCCGCCCACCGGCTCCGACATCTCTGCTGTCGGCGCGGCCAGCAGCGCAGGCGCGCAGGCCAGGCCGATCAGCAGCAAAAGAAATGAACGCATGTATTGCCTCCTGCCATGCCTGAACGAAACCTTGCACCCGATCCTCGGTACTTCACAGCGGTGGAAACTGCGTTTCGTCTGAAAGACCCGTGACTGTCGGGTCGTAGAAGGCGCGAAGATTAGCCATTCGGCAGTTTTTTAACAATCGGATACATCTGCTTTTGCGGTAGGAATCACGGCGCCGGGTGGACGATGAGCCGAATAGGCGTCATATTCGGCTCACAAAATGAGCCGAATAGCGCTTCTATTCGGCTCACGCACTCAGGAATGGCATCCAATGGCTACGAACTGGATCTGGCAACAACCCGATTGGCCCGATTTCAACTGGCAGGCGGAGCGTCTGACGCCGTTGCTGCGTGAGTGCGTGCAGGCACAAGGTCAATTGATGGGCATGGCCGGATCAGTGGGTAACTCTTTGAGCGCTCAGACTGAAATGGATGCGTTGCTGCAAAACATCGTGACGTCCTCAGCCATCGAGGGTGAGCAGTTGGATGTCGGTTCAGTTCGCTCGTCATTGGCGCGGCGCCTGGGCCTGGAAGTAGTCGATGGCGATAAAGTCAGTCAGCGCAGTGAAGGTCTGGCGCAATTGATGCTCGATGCAACCCGGCGTTTCAATGAGCCGTTGACGCTGGATCGGTTGCTGGAATGGCATGAGTGGCTGTTTCCGGAACCGGAAACAGGCTTTTCTTCGCGCGCAATCAATGTCGGTGCGCTACGTGGCGAGGAGCCAATGCAAGTGGTTTCCGGGCGGATTGATCGTCCGACCGTGCACTTCGAAGCCCCGCCCAGACAAGGCCTTGAGCGGCAACTCGACAATTTTCTAAAGTGGTTTGAGGCCAGCCAGCGTCAGGTTGGTCTCGACCCTTTGCTGCGAGCGGGCATCGCGCACTTCTGGTTTGTCACGCTGCACCCGTTCGACGATGGCAACGGGCGCCTTACCCGTACCATCACCGATCTGGCGCTGGCTCAGGGCGAAGCACGGGCGATCCGTTTTTATGCCATGTCGGCCAGCATCCTCGATGATCGCGGCGGCTATTACCGAGTGTTGGAATCCAGCCAGAAAGCCACGCTGGACATCACTGAATGGCTGACATGGTTCTTGCAAACCTTGCTGCGCAGCCTGCAACAAGCCATCGCGCGGATCGAGGGGGTGTTGGGCAAGTCACGTTTCTGGCAGACGCACCGTGAATCCGAACTGTCGATGGAGCAGATTAAAGTGCTCAATCGCTTGCTCGACGGCGGGGAGCGCGGTTTCGAACACGGCATCAGTGCGGCGCAATATCAAAGTGTGGCGAAAGTCTCCAAGGCAACGGCTACCCGGCATCTGGCGGAGTTGCTGGACAAAGGCTGCCTGCAACGACTTCCGGGCGGCGGGAGGAGCACTCGCTATCAGATCCGCTATCCAGGCGAATCCACCCATTGATCCATCTGCGGTCACCCCCCGCTCATTTGCCCATAACCCCCCTATCTGCTAGTGTCGCGCCGGTTTAACGTCAACCGGAAACTGCCGCCATGGCCCGCAAAAAAGCTGCACTGGATTTCGAACAGTCCCTCGCCGACCTGCAAACATTGGTCGAGCGTCTGGAGAACGGTGAATTGTCGCTGGAAGACTCGCTGACCGCTTTCGAGCAGGGCATCGGGCTGACCCGTGATTGCCAGGCAGCGCTGGCCCAGGCCGAGCAGAAGGTGCAAGTGCTGCTGGAGCGTGATGGCGAACTCGCCGAGGAACCCTTCGACGCGGAACAGCCAGAATGATTGCAGCGTATTCGGCGACCAGCCAGGCCCGAGTCAACGCGGCGCTGGAAAGCCTGTTCAACGCCCCGCTGCCAGAGCTGGCGCGTCTCTACGAGGCCATGCGCTATAGCGTGATGAACGGCGGTAAACGCGTGCGTCCGCTGCTGGCCTACGCCGCGTGCGAAGCGCTCGGTGGCAAGGCTGAGCAGGCCAACGGCGCAGCGTGCGCGGTGGAGTTGATCCACGCGTATTCGTTGGTTCACGACGATTTGCCGGCGATGGACGACGATGATCTGCGTCGCGGCCAGCCGACTACCCACAAAAAATTCGATGAAGCCTGCGCGATCCTCGCTGGTGACGGCTTGCAGAGCCTGGCGTTCAGCGCCTTGCTCGATCCGCATCTGAGCAATCTCGACGCCGACATCCGACTGCAAATGGTCACGGCTCTGGCTCAAGCCGCAGGCCCGGCGGGTATGGTCGGTGGTCAGGCCATCGATCTCGGTTCGGTCGGCCTCAAACTCGATCAGAAAGCCCTCGAACAGATGCACCGGCACAAGACCGGCGCGTTGATCGAAGTCAGCGTCAAACTCGGCGCCCTGGCCAGCGGCCGTGCCGAAAAGGATGAACTGAAAGCCCTGCAAACTTATGCACAGGCCATTGGCCTGGCCTTTCAGGTGCAGGACGACATTCTCGACGTCGAAAGCGATACCGCGACCCTCGGCAAACGCCAGGGTGCCGACATCGCCCGCGACAAGCCAACCTACCCGGCCCTGCTGGGTCTGGACGCCGCCAAGGCCTACGCCCTGGAATTGCGCGATCAGGCGCTGCACGCCCTGCGACCGTTTGACGCGGCGGCCGAGCCTTTGCGCGAGCTGGCCCGGTATATCGTCGATCGGCGCAACTGACGGCGATTCAGCCAAAAAAGACCAACGCGTGGGCAGGGGGCGATGCATCAGGTAAACTGCCGCATCTTTTATACCTATAACGATTCGCCTGATGCCCACGACGTTTCATGAGATTCCCCGCAAGCGCCCGACCACGCCCCTGCTCGACCGTGCGAATACGCCGGACGGCCTGCGCCGGTTAGGCGAAGCCGAGCTGGAAACCCTGGCTGATGAGTTGCGCCTGGAATTGCTCTACACGGTCGGCCAGACCGGTGGGCATTTCGGTGCCGGCCTGGGCGTCATCGAGCTGACCATCGCGCTGCATTACGTCTTCGACACTCCGGACGACCGGCTGGTGTGGGACGTCGGTCATCAGGCGTATCCGCACAAGATCCTCACCGGACGCCGCGAGCGCATGGAATCCCTGCGCCAGAAGGACGGCATCGCCGCCTTCCCGCGTCGTGCCGAGAGCGAGTACGACACCTTTGGCGTCGGCCACTCCAGCACGTCGATCAGTGCAGCGCTGGGCATGGCGATTGCCGCCCGCCTGCAAAACAGTGATCGCAAGGCGATTGCCGTGATCGGCGATGGCGCGTTGACCGCAGGCATGGCCTTCGAGGCGCTGAACCACGCGCCGGAAGTCAACGCCAACATGCTGGTGATCCTCAACGACAACGACATGTCGATCTCGCGCAACGTCGGCGGTCTGTCGAATTATCTGGCAAAGATCCTTTCCAGCCGCACTTACGCGAGCATGCGTGAAGGCAGCAAAAAAGTGCTGTCGCGCCTGCCCGGCGCCTGGGAGATCGCCCGCCGCACCGAAGAATACGCAAAAGGCATGCTGGTTCCCGGCACGCTGTTCGAAGAATTGGGCTGGAACTACATCGGCCCGATCGACGGCCACGACCTGCCGACCCTGATCGCCACACTGCGCAACATGCGCGATCTGAAAGGCCCGCAGTTCCTGCACATCGTCACCAAAAAAGGCAAAGGCTTCGCCCCGGCGGAAGTCGACCCTATCGGTTACCACGCGATTACCAAGCTCGAACCTGTCGACGCTCCGGCCGCTGCACCGAAAAAAGCTGGCGGGCCGAAGTATTCGGCGGTGTTTGGCGAATGGCTGTGCGACATGGCTGCATCTGATCCGCGTCTGGTCGGGATCACCCCGGCAATGAAGGAAGGCTCGGATCTGGTGGAGTTCAGCGAACGTTTCCCGCTGCGCTACTTCGATGTGGCAATTGCCGAGCAACACGCGGTGACGTTCGCTGCCGGCATGGCCTGCGAAGGCGCGAAACCGGTGGTGGCGATCTACTCGACGTTCCTCCAGCGCGGTTACGACCAGCTCGTTCATGACGTAGCGGTACAGAACCTCGACGTGCTGTTCGCCATCGACCGCGCAGGTTTAGTGGGCGAAGACGGCCCGACCCACGCCGGCAGCTTCGATCTGTCGTACCTGCGCTGCATCCCGGGCATGGTCATCATGACCCCGAGCGATGAAAACGAACTGCGCAAAATGCTCACCACCGGCCACCTGTACAACGGCCCGGCGGCGGTGCGTTACCCGCGTGGCAGCGGCCCGAATGCAGCCATCGAGAAAGACCTCGAGCCGATTGAAATCGGCAAAGGCATCGTCCGTCGCCAAGGCAGCAAAGTCGCCCTGCTGGTGTTCGGTGTGCAACTGGCAGAAGCGCTGAAAGTCGCCGAAAAGCTGGATGCTACCGTGGTCGACATGCGCTTCGTCAAACCGCTCGATGAAGAGCTGGTACGCGAGATTGCCGGCAGCCACGAGTTGCTGGTCACCATCGAAGAGAACGCGATCATGGGCGGCGCCGGTGGCGCGGTCAGCGAATTTCTCGCACGCGAGAACATCCTCAAGTCGATGCTGCACCTGGGCTTGCCGGATGTTTACGTCGAGCACGCCAAGCCTGCGCAGATGCTGGCGGAATGCGGACTGGATGAGGCCGGGATCGAAGCTTCGATCCGACAACGTCTGGCACTGCTCGCTAGCTGACAGTCCCCCTGTAGGAGCTGCCGAAGGCTGCGATCTTTTGATCCTGATCTTCGGTAGCTTCAAAACCTTTCAAAGCAAAATCAAAAGATCGCAGCCTCCGGCAGCTCCTACAGGGTTTTGCATAAACCATGGATTGCCATGTACCTCCCGCGCCTCGCCCTGCCCTTCCTTCTGCTGCCAACCGCCAGCGCCCTCGCCGACACCTTCGAACGCGATCAGGCCCTGAAACTGCCGGACACGCTGATCTCCGCCAACCGCCAGGTCGAAGCACGCAACGACAGCAGCGCCGCCAACACTGTGTTCACCCGCGAAGACATCGACCGCCTGCAACCGAGCGACGTGCCGGACCTGCTGCGCCGGGTGCCGGGCGTTCAGGTCGCGCAGGCCGGCGGGCGCGGCAGTCTGCCGGGGATCTACATTCGCGGCACGCAATCGGCGCAGAGCCTGGTGCTGATTGATGGCCAGCGCATCGGCAGCTCCACTTCCGGCGACAGCAACCTGCAACACCTGAACATCGAACAGATCGAGCGCGTGGAAGTGCTGCGCGGCTCGCGCTCGGTGATTTACGGCAGCGATGCGATTGGCGGGGTGATTCAGATCTTCACCCGGCGCGGCAGTGAACAAGGTCTGCAGCCACGCCTGCACGTCGGCTTCGGCAGCAACCAGACTTGGGAACGTAGTCTCGGTTTGTCCGGTGGCGATGACAAAACCCGCTTCAACCTTGGCGCCAGCCTCGATGAAACCGCCGGCCTCGACCGTACCCACGCGTCGTATCCGAGCGACGGCGATCATGACGCCTACCGCAACAAATCCGTCAGCCTGAGCCTCAGCCATGCGCTGACCGATGACATCGAAGTCGGCGCCAACCTGCTGGATAATAGCGGCAAGAGCGAGTTCGACAACCCGTTCGGGCGCTTCGACATGACCACCTTCGAGTCGGTGCAGCAGCAGCCGTACAGCGATTTCAACGTCAGCAGCATCAGCAGTTACGTCGATGCTCGGGTCAACGACCTCTGGAAAACCCGCGTCGAATTTGGCCACAGCGAAAACCGCGAGAAGACCCTCGACAAGCTCAGCGACGAGCGCACGGTGTTCAACACCTACCGCGACTCGGTGAACTGGCAGAACGACCTGACCCTGGACGCGCGCAACAGCCTGATTCTCGGTGGAGACTGGTATGAAGACCGAGTCAACAGCAGCACCGCCTTCGACGAGGACAGCCGCTGGAACCGCGCGGCGTTTATCCAGCATCGCTATCAGGCCGACAGCTTCTCCACGGAGCTGGGCCTGCGCCACGACGACAACCAGCAATTCGGCAGCCAGAACACCTGGAGCGGCACGTTCACCCTGCCGCTGAACCCGGACAACGATTTGCTGCTGAGCTACAGCGAGGGCTTCCGCGCGCCGACCTTCAATGACCTGTACTACCCGGACTTCAGCAACCCGAACCTGAAGCCGGAAACCTCCAAGAGCTACGAACTGCAATGGCGCAGCCAGTTGAGTGACAGCGCTCGACTGGAAGCTTCGCTGTACCGCACCGATCTGGAAGACGCGATTATCTTCGGCAGCAACTCGCGGCCGGAGAATGTGGCCTCGGCACGAATCAATGGCTTTGAAGCAGCGCTGAAGCAGGAGCTGTTTGGCTGGCAGAGCAATCTTGGCGTGGCGATTATCGATCCGCGTGATCGTGATACAGGTCACACCCTGGCGCGACGGGCACGGCGTACGGCCAGTTGGGATATGGACCGTCAGTTCGATCGATTGAGCCTCGGCGCGAGTTGGCAATTAGTCAGCGCCAGTTACGACGACTTGAACAACACTCAGCCACTGGGTGGCTACGGCACGCTCGGGCTGCGTAGCAGCTGGGCGCTGAACCGCGAGATCAAGCTGGATCTGAAGGTCGATAACTTGCTGGACAAGGGTTACAGCCGGGCGAACTACAGTTACGACGGCAGTCAGTATGGCTATCGTGAGGAAGGTCGGGCGTGGATGTTTGGGGTGACCTGGACGCCTGAGCTGCGCTGAAATCCCCTGTAGGGATTATTTGTCTGGCGCGATCACTTGGCAGAGCTTGGCGGTGGCGGCGATCATTTGGCCGCTCGGCCGTTCGAGGCCTTTATCGGTGACCAACAGCAGTTTCCCCTGCCTCACCGCTGCCACCTGCGGCCAAGCCCTCCACGCCTCAAGCTGCGCCTGATCACCTGCGAGAATGACCTCGGGATCACGCTGCAACACCGCTTCGACACTCACTTGCGGTGCCGGCAGGCTCAGGTCGCCAAAGACATTGCGCGCACCACACACCTCAAGCGCATCGCTGATGATCTGCCCACCGCCGATGGTATAGAGCGGCTTGTCCCAGACTTGATAAAACACTTTCAGCGGCGTATCCCGGCGATAGCGCTGGCGCAGGCCGTCGAGTTTTCTACGAAGATCCGCCGCACGTTGCACCCCACGTTCCGGGCGCCCCAGTTGCCCGGCGATGTCTTCGATCTGCGTGGTGAGTTGTTCGAACGTATGCGGCTCGGCGACGTAAGTCGGGATGTTCAACCGCTTGAGCTGGTCACGCTGCGCCGGGCCGACACTGCCGGGCCAGAGCAACAGCAGATCGGGTTTGAGGCTGAGCAAACGCTCCATATCGAGTTGGCCATAGCGACCGACTGAGGGAACATTCGCAATCGCAGCAGGCCGATCGCCCGCATCCAGCACGCCAACCAACAGATCGGCCGAATCCAGATCAACGACGATTTCAGAAAGAGACGGCGCGAGACTGACCACGCGCAGAGCGGCCAGCGTCGACCCGCTGACGGCCAGCAGCAGAACCGCCAGCCAGAGACGGCGCATCAGCCGAGTTGACGCGGGATACGGTAGAGGTAGAACAGCACCGCCGTGGACAATGCCAGCAACATCAGCGGTACGGCTTCAAGGCCGACGAATACCGCCAATGCGCCGATCCACGCCGGCAACGCCGCGGCGAGAAAGGCAGTTCGGCGCCGCGCCGCGAGCGCGATCCATGCAGTCGGCTCATCCGGGGTATCGAGGGCTTTTTGCGTGGCGATCAGCGCATGTTTGTAGCGGCCGAAAAATTTCAGGCTGACAAACATTGAGGCAACACCAGCGATAAAGAACGGCATCGCCAGTACCGGCAGGATCGCCTCGCTTTGACCGAACACGGCGTTGAGCACGAACAACGGCACCAGCGCCAGCGTCAGGTATTTCCACCAGTCGACGCTGAGGCGACGGCGCACCTGACCGCGAGTCACGCCCGGTCTACCTCGCCCTGATGCTCATTGCCCATCATGTGGTCGAGTTTGCTGGCCTTCGTCGCCAGGTACAGTTTGTTGTGCGGGTTGTGGCCGGTGTGCAACGGCACGCGCTCGGCGACGACGATGCCCATGTCGGTCAAGGCTTTGACCTTGCGCGGGTTGTTGGTCATCAGACGCAGGGATTTCACACCCAGATGCTCGAGCATCGGCAGGCACATGGCGTAGTCGCGCTGGTCGGCGGCGAAGCCAAGACGCTCGTTGGCTTCAACGGTGTCGGCGCCGCCGTCCTGCAATTCGTAGGCACGGATCTTGTTCAACAGACCGATGCCGCGACCTTCCTGGCGCAGGTACAGCAGGACGCCACGACCTTCGCGAGCGATGGCTTTGAGCGCGCCCTCGAGTTGCGAACCGCAGTCGCAACGCTGGCTGAACAAGGCATCACCCGTCAGGCATTCGGAGTGCAATCGGCCGAGTACCGGGGCTCCGTCGGCAAAATCACCCAGGCTCAGCACGACGTGCTCGCGGCCGGTGGCTTCATCGAGAAAACCATGCATGGTGAATTGCGCAAAAGGCGTTGGCAGCTTGGAAGCGGCGACAAAAACGACAGGCACCGGTGTGCTCCTGATCTAAAAAAGTCTGAAGATTCGCTGGGCGGCATTGTAACAGCAGGTTCCTACAGACGCTTAGGCTGAATTATCGGGCATAACGATCAAAAAGTTTGATGACTCCCGGACAACATGGACCGCTGTAGGAGCTGTCGAGTGAAACGAGGCTGCGATCTTTTGATCCTGATTTTTAAGATCAAGATCAAAAGATCGCAGCGTGCCGCAGCTCCTACAGGGGTTTCGCGTCAGGGCGAACTAAACGGATAAGGCTGCTTCCAGCGCTCGAATACCGGCTTCAGCTCGCCGCTCTTCACCAACTGCTCCATGCGCTGGTCAAACAGCGCCATCAACGTCCGCGCTTGTGGCGTATTGGCGAAACACAGGTACAGCGGCAATTCAGCGATATGAGTGGTGCGGAACTGCGAAGGATCCCTGGCCCGGCTGAGCACATAGTCGATCTCAGTCAGCGCGTCGATGTAATAGTCGGCGCGGTTGTGGGTCAGCATCGACAGAATCCCGGTGCGCCGGACGACTTCGTTATAGCCGCGCACGTTGGGCAAATAATTCTGATAGTCGTAGCCACGTACCCAAGCCAGTCGGTAACTGCCCAAGGTTTCCGGCGTCGGCGCCGGGTTGCTGGCAAGGCCCAGCGCGTAAACGTGGTCGGTGTCGAAATTCCAGCGCGGATAAAGCAGTTCGCTGAATTCTTGATCATAAGAGCCGACACAGGCATCGACCTCGCCGCGCTGGGCCAGCCCCACTGAACGGGTGTACGGCTCGGTGCGAATATTCAGCTTCACCCCGGCCGGCTCGAACACCTTGCGCAAGATATCCCAGCCCAGCCCATGGCCGTCGGCGGCGGTGTAGTCTTCCCAGTCTTCGCTGGCCAGGTGGATGACCGAGGGCGCTGGCACTGATTCCTGCGCACTGGCCACTGTGCCCAGCAGGGCAAAAACCAATAGCACCAACCAGCGTCCAGCCATCCCTAGTTACCTCACTTGACGCCTGGGCCCCACAGGGTCAGGCGAAAATCCACACCAGTCCCTGCATCGCCAGCCAGGCAAACACCCCGGCCAGCACGTCGTCGAGCATGATGCCGACGCCGCCATGGACATGCCGGTCGATCCAGCGAATCGGCCAAGGCTTGAGAATATCGAAGAAGCGGAATACCAGAAAACCCGCGAGCAACCAGTACCAGCCTTCCGGCACCAGCCACAGGGTGATCCACATCCCGACCATTTCGTCCCAGACGATGCCTTCGTGGTCGTGCACCCGCAGATCATCGGCGACCTTGCCGCACAGCCAGAAGCCGAACAGCATGGTGATCCCGAGCATCAGCCAGTAACCCCAGTCGGGCAGCATCTGCCACAACGGGATAAAGGGTAGCGCAACTAACGAGCCCCACGTGCCCGGTGCCTTGGGCAAGGTGCCCGAACCGAAGCCGAACGCGAGGAAATGCCAGGGATTGCGCCAGACAGACGGCGGAACGAATTCGGCCGGAACCTGTTTCGGGTGATCTGTCACGGTGTCTCCTGAAAATGTTGATAACCCCGGATTTGCGGGGTGATGTCGTGGCCGTCTCGATCCAGCAGCACCACGCCCTGCCCCTCTGCCACGCGACCGATCACATGGATCGGCCAACCGGCAGCCAGCAGCGCCGGCAACTCGACAGACGGTAACGTGAATGCCAGCACGTAATCATCGCCACCACTGAGCGCCGCGCGCTCGGCGCCGCGCTGGCCGAGAAACGCCACTAAAGCATCCGACAACGGTACGCGCTCGCGTTCAATCTCAAGCCGCACCTTCGACGCCAGGGCGATGTGCCCGCAGTCAGCGAGCAGGCCATCGGAGATATCCAGCGCTGACGTGGCTTTACCGCGCAGCGCCTGACCGAGGGCCAGTTGCGGTTGCGGCGACCAATAGTGATCGAGCAGCGGCTGGGCGATGTCCGGCGCGGCGTCGCGCTGACCCAATACCAGCGGTAAAGCACCGGCGGCATTGCCCAGTTCACCGCCGACACACAGCAAGTCACCCGGCTGCGCGCCGCTACGGGTCAAGGCCTGACCGGCCGGGACGCGGCCGAACACGGTGACGGTCAAGCTCAACGGCCCGCGCGTGGTATCGCCACCGACCAATGCCACGCCGCAGCTCTGCGCCATGCGGTTCAAACCACGGGCATAGGCTTGCAGCCAATCGGCGGTCACCGTCGGCACAGTCAGGGCAAGGGTAAAGGCAACGGGCGTGGCGCCCATGGCGGCCAGATCGCTGACCGCGACGGCCAGCGAGCGCTGACCGAGCAGAAACGGATCGCAGGGGTCGGCGAAATGCACACCGGCCACCAGCGTATCGGTGGAAATCGCCAGCTGTTCCCCGGGAGGAACTGCCAGCAAGGCGCAGTCGTCGCCGATCCCCAGTGCAACGCCTTCGCCGCCCTGCGCACAGGGCGCGGCGGCGAAGTAATTGCGGATCAGCTCAAACTCGCCCATGACTGAGAAAAAGTATTCAAGCGCCGATCAGCGCTTGAACGCCTTCACTTCAGCTTCACGCAGGCGCGGGGCCAGCTTGTCGAGTACGCCGTTGACGAACTTGTGGCCGTCGGTCGAACCGTAGACTTTCGCCAGTTCGATCCCTTCGTTGATTACCACACGGTACGGCACGTCGACACGTTTGAGCAGCTCCCAGGCGGACAGGCGCAGTACGCACAATTCAACCGGGTCGAGCTCTCCGATGGTCAGATCCAGGCACGGCGCCAACGCGGCGTCGATCTCGGTCAGGCTCGCTGGAACACCGTGCAGGATGTCGTGGAAGTAGCTGGCATCGGCATAGGTAAAATCGTTATCGACGCGAAACTGCGCTTCGATTTCGTTCAGCGAGGTACTGGCCATGTGACGCTGATACAGTGCTTGAGTCGCCAACTGACGGGCAGCCCGGCGCTTCTCGCTTTTCGAAGGCTTGCCGGCGTCCGCTGGACGTGGCTCGCGCGGGTTGAAACGATCGCTTTCGTCGCTAATCACTTGGCCTCCAACTGCGCCAGCAGGCTGACCATTTCCAGAGCGGACAGGGCAGCTTCAGCACCTTTGTTACCGGCCTTGGTGCCGGAACGTTCGATGGCTTGCTCGATGGAATCAACGGTCAGGACACCGAAAGCGACCGGCACGCCGAACTCCATGGACACTTGGGCCAGGCCCTTGGTGCATTCGCCCGCCACGTATTCGAAGTGCGGAGTACCGCCACGAATGACCGCGCCGAGAGCGATGATGGCTGCGAACTCGCCTTTCTGGGCGACTTTCTGCGCAACCAGCGGAATTTCGAAGGCGCCAGGTGCGCGGATGATGGTGATGTCGCTTTCGCTCACGCCGTGGCGAACCAGGGCATCAACTGCACCGCTGACCAAGCTTTCAACGACGAAGCTGTTGAAACGGCCCACTACCAAAGCGTAGCGGCCTTTAGGGGCGATGAAGGTACCTTCGATGGTCTTCAGGGTCATTCGTCAGATCTCTTAAAGAGCCGGGACGCGTTTGCTACGCATCCCTCAGTGATTTATTTGCCGCGAAATCAGGGCCGGAAACAACCGGTCATTATTCGGAGGGCACGTATTCTACAACTTCCAGATCGAAACCGGATATCGCATTAAATTTCATTGGCGCCGACATCAGGCGCATTTTGCGTACGCCAAGGTCGCGCAGGATCTGCGAACCGGCACCAACGATGCTGTAAGTAGTCGGTTTTTTCACCACAGCCTGATCGGCGGTTTCGCGGATGTGCGCCAGCAACACGTCGCCATCGAGCGGGTGACCAAGCAACAGCACCACACCGCTGCCAGCCTCGGCAACCGCCGTCATGGCGGCGCGCAGACTCCAGCGGCCCGGTTGTTTGACCATCAACAGGTCGCGCAGCGGGTCCATGTTGTGTACGCGAACCAGTGTTGGCTCTTCGGCGCAAACGGTGCCCAGCGTCAGGGCCATGTGCACATCGCCTTCCACGGAATCACGATAGGTCACCAGGTTGAAATGGCCCAGTTCGCTGTCCAGTGGCTGCTCGGCAATCCGCTGAACGGTACGTTCGTGGATCATCCGGTAGTGAATCAGGTCGGCAATGGTGCCGATCTTGATGTTGTGTTCGGCGGCGAAGGCTTCCAGTTCGGTGCGACGGGACATGGTGCCGTCGTCGTTCATCACTTCGCAGATCACGCCGCTCGGCTCGAAACCGGCCATGCGCGCCAGGTCGCAAGCGGCTTCGGTGTGGCCGGCACGCGCCAGGGTGCCACCGGCCTGCGCCATCAGC
The DNA here is from genome assembly GCF_059716105.1 of Pseudomonas sp. LBUM1652. Classification (NCBI taxonomy): domain Bacteria; kingdom Pseudomonadati; phylum Pseudomonadota; class Gammaproteobacteria; order Pseudomonadales; family Pseudomonadaceae; genus Pseudomonas; species Pseudomonas sp. LBUM1652. The sequence continues at coordinate 5,603,741 of NZ_CP166804.1, forward strand.
GGGAAGATATGGCCGGGGCTGACGATGTCTTCAGCCTTGGCGTCTTTGGCGGCAGCCGCTTGCACGGTGCGCGCACGGTCGGCGGCGGAAATGCCGGTGGTCACGCCTTCAGCGGCTTCGATCGAGACGGTGAACTTGGTGCCAAAACCGGAACCGTTGCGTGGCGCCATCAGCGGCAGCTTCAGCAGTTCGCAGCGCTCACGGCTCATCGGCATGCAGATCAGGCCACGGGCGTGCTTGGCCATGAAGTTGATGTGCTCGGCCTTGCAGCATTCGGCGGCCATGATCAGGTCGCCTTCGTTCTCGCGGTCTTCGTCATCCATGAGGATGACCATCTTGCCTTGGCGGATGTCTTCAACCAGTTCTTCGATGCTATTGAGCGCCACAAGGCACCCCCTTGGGTCAGGATTTGAGATAGCCGTTGGCGGCCAGAAAGCTTTCAGTGATGCCACCAGCGCTTGGCTCTGCGGCCTTGTCGCCGAGGAGCAGACGCTCCAGATAACGCGCCAGCAAGTCGACTTCCAGGTTCACTCGGCGACCTGGCTTGTAGGAAGCCATGATGGTTTCGCTCAGGGTGTGCGGGATGATTGTCAGCATGAACTCGGCGCCATCGACCGCGTTCACGGTCAGGCTCGTGCCGTCGACGGTGATCGAGCCTTTATGGGCGATGTACTTGGCCAGATCTTTCGGTGCGCGGATGCGAAATTCCACGGCGCGGGCATTATCAGCGCGGGAGACGATTTCACCGACACCGTCGACGTGACCGCTGACCAAGTGCCCGCCGAGACGGGTGGTCGGGGTCAGGGCTTTTTCCAGATTGACCGGGCTGCCGCTTTTCAGGTCGTTCATGGCGGTGCAGTCGAGGGTTTCGCGGCTGACGTCGGCAGCGAAGCCGTCGCCCGGCAGCTCAACGGCCGTCAGGCAGACGCCGTTGACCGCGATGCTGTCGCCGAGTTTGACGTCGCTCAGGTCGAGCTTGCCGGTTTCAACATGCACCCGCACATCACCGCCCTTTGGGGTCAATGCACGGATACTGCCGATGGATTCGATGATGCCGGTAAACATGGGGTTCTCCTTGAGAACGAAGCCAGCGCTAACGCGATGGCCGGGAATTATACGCTCGCCGAAAGGACAGGGATGGCAGTGACTCGCCAGTCATCGCCAACCGCGCGGATTTCAGTGATTTTCAGCTCGGGAGCGTCCTTCATGTAGCTCAGCGGCCAATCCAAAAGCGGACGCGCCGTGGAACCGAGGAACTTGCCCGCGATGAAGATCACGAACTCATCGACCAGACCAAGCTGGGCAAAAGCACCGGCCAGACGAGGGCCGGCCTCGACCAGCACTTCGTTGACGCCACGGTTGGCCAGTTCGATCAGTAATTGATGCAAATCGACCTGACCGTCATCACCCGGCACGATCAAACATTCCGGGCCATTGGCGTATTGCTCTTCGACCGCCATGCAGGTGGCGACCAGCGCCGGGCCAGCCTTGAAGAACGGCGCGTCCAGCGGCACCCGCAGGCGTCCGTCGATCAGCACGCGCAGCGGCGGACGGCTCATGGCCAGTGCGGTTTGCCCGGCATCCAGACCCAGCTCATCAGCGCGCACGGTCAAGCGTGCGCCGTCAGCCAGCACCGTGTCGGCGCCGGTCAGCACCACCGCCGCTTGCGCGCGCAAACGCTGCACCGCCGAACGTGCGGCCGGGCCGGTGATCCATTGACTCTCGCCGCTTTCCATCGCCGTGCGGCCGTCGAGACTCATGGCCAGTTTGACCCGCACGAACGGCAAGCCGTGTTCCATGCGTTTCAGAAAACCCTGATTGAGCTTGCGCGCCTCAGCTTCCAGTACGCCGCCTTCAGTCGCAATGCCGGCATCGGCCAGACGTTGCAAGCCACGGCCCGCCACTTGCGGGTTCGGATCACGCATCGCCGCGACCACCCGAGCCACGCCGGCATTGACCAACGCATCGGCGCACGGCGGGGTGCGGCCATGGTGGCTGCACGGCTCGAGGGTGACGTAAGCGGTCGCCCCCCGGGCCAGCTCACCGGCAGCGCGCAAGGCGTGGACTTCAGCGTGAGGCTCGCCGGCGCGTTCGTGCCAGCCTTCGCCGACGATCTTCCCGTCCCGCACCACCACGCAGCCAACCCGGGGATTAGGATGCGTGGTGTAGTGACCTTTGCGCGCCAGTTCCAGCGCGCGGGCCATGAAGTGGGCGTCGAGGATGGCCTGCTCGGCGGCGCTGGTCATTCTTTCACCGGTTCGCGGGCGAGGCGGTCGATCTCTTCGCGGAACTCGTTGAGGTCCTGGAAGCGCTTGTAGACCGAAGCGAAACGGATGTAGGCGACTTCATCAAGCTTTTGCAGCTCGGCCATCACCAGTTCGCCGACCACGAGGGATTTGACCTCGCGCTCGCCGGTGGCGCGCAGCTTGTGCTTGATGTGAACCAAAGAGGATTCGAGGCGCTCGACGCTCACCGGACGCTTCTCCAGGGCGCGTTGCATGCCCGCGCGGAGTTTTTCTTCGTCGAACGGCTGGCGGCTGCCATCGGTTTTGATCAGGCGCGGCAACACCAGTTCGGCCGTCTCGAATGTCGTGAAACGTTCGCCGCAGGCCAGGCATTCACGCCGGCGGCGCACCTGTTCGCCCTCGGCGACCAGACGCGAGTCGATGACCTTGGTGTCGTTGGCACCGCAGAAGGGACAGTGCATGGTGGCTGGCAACAAAAAAAGGGAGGGCCATGGTAGCGCATCCCGGTGGCAAGACAAGCCATAGGGTTTGCGGTATACAGACTGGCATGATCGTTTGATCCATGGATTTCATTTTGCCGGAGCTGCCAATGTCGTTACGTCCGCTCGTTTTGCTCAGTTTTTTAAGCCTGCTGGTGGCCTGCAGCAGCGATGCGCCCAAGCCTCAGCCGCCCACTCCAGGCCCGGCGCCACAGCAGGCGCAGAAAAAAGCCAAGGAAGCCGCCAACCTCGGCCCGTTGCCGGCGTATCAGCGCGAACTGAGTGGCACCCTGCAAGGTGTGCCGGCCGGTGCCGAAGTCGAACTGGCGCTACTGGTGATCGATGCAAAGGATCGTCCGCAGCAATTGCTCGCCAGTTCCAGCCTGATCGGCAACAACCAGATTCTGCCGTTCCATGTGCGCTTCAACCCCGAGGCCTTCCCGGCCGGGGCGCGGGTTGAACTGCGTGGCCGCGCCAGCCAGTCTGGCCAGTTGATCCTGCATCTGCCGTCGCAAACCATTACCCAGCCGACCACTCAGGCATTGGGCCAACTGCAATTCGTCAAAGCACCATGAATGCACCGCTCGACCTGCAACAGGCGTTGGGTGAACTGCTCGGCGACGCCAGACTGAAAGCCTGTGCGTTGCCGGACACCGATTTGCAGTTGTGGCTGATTGACGGCGACAACATGGCGCGCGAATTCAGCCAGGAAGAAACCCAACGAATTCTGCACGAGCCGCCCTACTGGAGCTTTTGCTGGGCCAGTGGTCTGGCAGTAGCCCGTTATCTGGCCGAGTTTCCCGAGTGGGTGCGCGGCAAACGCGTCCTGGATTTTGGCGCCGGTTCGGGAATTGCCGGGATTGCGGCGGTGAAGGCCGGGGCGTTGGAAGTGGTGGCCTGCGATCTCGATCCGCTGGCGATCGCGGCGTGTCGGGCGAATGCCGAACTCAACGATGTGCAGATGAGTTATTCGACGGATTTCTTCGCCGAAGCGGATCGCTTTGATCTGATCCTGGTGGCTGATGTGTTGTATGACCGGGCGAATCTGCCGTTGCTCGATGCGTTTCTCAGCCGTGGCCGTGAAGCGCTGGTGGCCGATTCGCGGGTTCGGGATTTTCGCCATCCGTTGTATGAGCGCATTGAAATGCTTGAGGCGATGACCTTGCCAGATCTGGCGGAGCCGGAAGAGTTTCGGCATGTGAGCCTTTACCACGCGCGTCGCGATCTTTTGCGCCACCCCTTATAGTGCGTTCATTGACGCTTAAAAGAGATCCCCCATGAGTCAACAAACGCCGTACATCTTCGACGCCACGACTGCCGATTTCGACCAGTCGGTGATCGAGGCTTCCTTCAATAAACCCGTGCTGGTGGATTTCTGGGCCGAATGGTGTGCGCCGTGCAAGGCGCTGATGCCGATGCTGCAAGGCATTGCCGAGAGCTATCAGGGCGAGTTACTGCTGGCCAAGGTCAACTGTGACATCGAGCAGGACATCGTGGCCCGCTTCGGCATTCGCAGCCTGCCGACCGTGGTGCTGTTCAAGGACGGTCAACCGGTCGACGGTTTTGCCGGCGCGCAACCGGAATCCGCCGTACGTGCCTTGCTCGAACCCCATGTGCAGATGCCGGCGCCGACTGCTGCCGATCCGTTCGAACAGGCTCAGGCCTTGTTCGATGACGGTCGTTACGCCGATGCCGAAGCCGCGCTGGTGATCATGCTCAACGAAGACAACACCAACGCCAAGGCATTGATCCTGTACGCCCGCTGCCTGACCGAGCGCGGTGAACTGGACGAAGCGCAAACCGTGCTCGACGCGGTCAAGAGCGATGAGCATAAAGCCGCGCTCGCCGGGGCGAAGGCGCAGATCAAATTCCTGGGCCTTGCCCGCGACCTGCCGGACGCTGCCGACCTGAAAACCCGTCTGGCGCAAAACCCGCAGGACGATGAAGCGGTGTATCAACTGGCGATTCAGCAACTGGCTCGTCAGCAATACGAAGCGGCTCTGGATGCCTTGCTCAAGCTGTTCATCCGTAATCGCAGCTACGGCGAAGGTTTGCCGCACAAGACGTTGTTGCAGGTGTTCGAGTTGTTGGGCAACGATCACCCTCTGGTGACCGCCTACCGTCGCAAGTTGTTTGCCGCGCTGTACTAAGCGTTTACTCGATCCAGCTGTAGAGCGGCGTATCCCCGCCGCTCACCACTTTCACATCCGAACTGTGCCGCAGCCGCACCAGCAAGCGTTTGCCTGCCCCTGCGCTGCCGGTCAGGCCTTCCAGTTGTTCGAGCAGATCCGGCCCGCTGAGTTGCCCGGCCTTGCGCAGCAAATTCCGGGCAGCCTGCCACAACGCATCGTCCTGATTCAGCGGTTTCGCCGCTGGCGCCGAAGCGGCCACCGCTTGAGCGATATGCGGCTGATCGCCAAGGGCTGAGCCCAGCTTCGCCCAGTCGCTGTCATCCAGTTCCACCGTCAAATCCACCGGCACGTCGCCGACGGTTCCACGTATCCGCAACATTGAGTTCGCTCCCACATATTTCTGACCTGCATGCTCCCACGGGACTTGTGTAACGCCAAGCGCACGGGCAAACTCTGCGCACTTTCGTTATAAGATTACATAACAAACTCTTCACTTTACTTCCCGGAGACCGCCATGCGTCGTCTGATGCTCGCTTTGCCGTTTGCCCTGTTGCCGCTGGCCATCGCCCATGCTGCCGATGAGCATGACCACGATCATGAACACGGCAGCCTTGGCGCGCACGAACATGGCGTCGGTCGTTTGAACGCCGCGCTGGATGGTCAGACTCTGGAACTGGAGCTGGAAAGCCCGGCGATGAACCTGGTCGGTTTCGAACACGCCGCCACCACGGATGCCGACAAGGCCAAAGTCGCCGCCGCCCGCGCCCAACTGGAAAAGCCTCTGACGCTGTTCAAGCTGCCAGCCGCTGCCGGTTGCAAAGTGGTGAGTCAGGAACTGGAAAGTCCGTTGTTCGGTGACAAGCCGGATGCCGATGATCACGACGACGGTGAAGCGGGCAAGGACGGCCACGAGCATCATCACGACCACAGTGAAATCCACGCGCACTATCAGTTCAAGTGCGCAGCTCCGGGCGCCTTGAAGACGCTGGATCTGGCGAACATTTTCAGCACCTTCCCGGCGACGCAGAAAATTCAGGTACAACTGATCAGTGCCAGCGGTCAGCAAGGCACCGAAGTGACGGCCAAGGCTGCTGCGCTGAAGTTCTGATTCCAACGCTGCCCTGTGCAGGAGCTGCCGAAGGCTGCTCCTGCAGGGGCTATGAAAATTTTTGAAACTGGCGCCATGACCCAAGCACTCATCGAACTGTCCGACCTGGGCTTCAGTTGGCCCGGCCACCCGCCGCTGCTGGACATCCCGGCGTTTCGTCTGGAGCCGGGTGAAACCCTGTTCCTCAAAGGCCCCAGCGGCAGCGGCAAGACCACCCTGCTCGGCCTGCTCGGCGGTGTGCAGAAACCCGATCGTGGCAGCATTCGCCTGCTCGGCCAGGAACTGACCGCACTGTCCGCCGGCGCCCGCGACACCTTCCGCGTCGATCACACCGGCTATATCTTCCAGCAGTTCAACCTGCTGCCGTTTCTCTCGGTGCGTGAGAACGTCGAACTGCCCTGCCACTTCTCCAGGCTGCGGGCCGAACGGGCGAAGCAGCGTCACGGCAGCGTCGATCAAGCCGCCGCCACCCTGCTTGCTCACTTGGGTTTGAAGGACGAAAGCATCCTCAGTCGCCGCGCCGACTCGTTGTCGATCGGCCAGCAACAAAGGGTCGCCGCCGCCCGTGCCTTGATCGGACAGCCGGAACTGGTGATCGCAGACGAACCGACCTCGGCGCTGGATTACGACGCTCGGGAAAACTTCATTCGCCTGTTGTTCGCCGAATGCCGCGAGGCCGGTTCGAGTCTGTTGTTCGTTAGCCACGACCAAAGTCTGGCGCCGCTGTTCGACCGTCACCTGTCCCTGGCCGAACTCAATCGCGCCGCCACGTCTGCCGAGGTCTGAGATGTATCTGTTTCGTCTGGCCATGGCCAGCCTGGCCAACCGCCGCTTCACCGCGTTGCTCACCGCATTCGCCATCGCCCTGTCGGTCTGCTTGCTGCTCGCCGTCGAGCGGGTGCGCACCGAGGCCAAAGCCAGTTTCGCCAGCACCATCAGCGGCACTGACTTGATCGTCGGCGCCCGTTCCGGCTCGGTGAATCTGCTGCTGTACTCGGTGTTTCGCATCGGCAACGCCACCAACAACATCCGCTGGGACAGCTTCGAACACTTCGCCAACAACCCGAAAGTGAAGTGGGCGATCCCGATGTCCCTCGGCGATTCCCATCGTGGCTACCGGGTGATGGGCACCACCGAAGCGTATTTCGAGCATTACCAGTACGGCCGCCAGCAGCACCTGCAACTGGCCGATGGCCGCGCGTTTGCCACCGATCCGTTTGAAGTGGTGCTCGGCGCCGAAGTCGCCGACGCGCTGCATTACAAGCTTGGCGACAAACTGGTCCTGGCCCATGGCGTAGCGGCGATCAGTCTGGTCAAACACGATGACAAACCGTTCACCGTGGTCGGCATTCTGAAGCGCACCGGCACCCCGGTGGATCGCACGTTGCACATCAGCCTCGGCGGCATGGAGGCGATTCACATCGACTGGCACGACGGCGTGCCGGCGCGGGGCAACGGGCGGATCACGGCCGATCAGGCGCGCAACATGGACCTGGCGCCGCAAGCGATCACCGCGTTCATGCTTGGCCTCAACAGCAAGATTTCCACTTTCGCGCTGCAACGCGAGATCAATGAATTCCGTGGTGAGCCAATGCTGGCGATCCTGCCGGGTGTGGCCTTGCAGGAGTTGTGGAGCCTGATGAGCACCGCCGAGAAAGCGCTGTTCGTAGTCTCGCTGTTCGTGGTGCTGACCGGTTTGATCGGCATGCTCACGGCGATTCTCACCAGCCTTAACGAGCGTCGCCGCGAGATGGCGATTCTGCGTTCGGTCGGTGCGCGGCCGTGGCACATCGCGAGTCTGCTGGTGCTGGAAGCCTTTGCCTTGGCGTTGACCGGGGTGATCGCCGGGCTGGCGTTGCTGTATATCGGCATCGCTGCTGCGCAGGGTTATGTGCAGGCCAATTACGGATTGTTCCTGCCGCTGGCGTGGCCGAGCGAGTATGAATGGACGCTGCTCGGTGGCATTCTGGCGGCCGCGCTGCTGATGGGCAGCGTGCCGGCCTGGCGCGCGTATCGCCAATCCTTGGCCGATGGCCTGTCGATTCGTTTATGAGGATGTTTTCCATGCCCCGCGCCGTGCTCGCGCTGTTGTTGCTGGTCGCCCTGCCCGTGTGGGCGGCGGCGCCGAAAGATTTGACCTGGTCGGAAATGATCCCGCCGGACGCGGCGCCGGAAGTGCCGAACATGACCCCGCTGCACGATCTGTCGAAGATGAGCGATGCGCTGTCTGCCGAAGCCGCGCCAGCGGCGAAACAGGACATGCCGAATGCTCCGGTTGTGCAATCACTCGATGGTCAGAACATTCGTCTGCCGGGCTACATCGTGCCGCTGGAGGTCAATGAAGAAGGACGCACCACGGACTTCTTGCTGGTGCCGTATTTCGGCGCCTGCATCCATGTGCCGCCACCGCCGTCGAACCAGATCGTGCATGTGAAAAGCGAGTTGGGCGTGAAGCTCGATGAGTTGTATCAGCCGTATTGGGTCGAAGGGCCGATGCAGGTTAAAGCGTCGAGCAGCGAACTGGCGGATGCCGGGTATCAGATGGAGGCGGACAAGATTTATGTGTATGAACTGCCGGAGTGAATCCGACAGTTCTGTGTTGTTTGTAAGGGCCTCATCGCTGGCAAAGGTTCCACAAAAGCCTGCCCCTTCACTGTTTCATTGAGCTGAGTCAAAAGACCGTATCAGTTGGCTTCGTACCATAGGACATCAGAAACTTTTAACGTCCTTTTGGAGCCCCCATGAACAAGTCCTTGCTCAGCGCCTCGCTGTTTGCCCTCGCGCTCGCAGCCCCGCTCGCCCACGCTCACGAAGCCGGCGACATCCTGATTCGTGCCGGTGCAATCACCGTCAACCCGAAGGCCGACAGCTCCAGCGTCAAGGTCGATCAGGGTCCGCTGAGCGGCACCAATCTGGGCGGCAAGGCGACCATGAGCAGCGACACTCAACTGGGCCTGAACTTCGCTTACATGCTCACCAACCACGTCGGTATCGAGCTGCTCGCCGCCACGCCGTTCGAACATGATGTGAAGATCAAAGGCACTGCCCTGCCAGCAGCAAACGGCAAACTCGGTACGCTGAAACACCTGCCACCGACCCTCAGCGTCGTCTACTACCCGCTGGATTCGAAGTCGCCGTTTCAACCGTATGTCGGCGGCGGCATCAACTACACCTGGATTTATGACGAGCACGTCGGCAGCGAAGCCAGCGCCAATGGTTTCAGCAATTTCAAGGCGAAGAATTCCTGGGGGCTGGCGTGGCAAGTGGGTGCGGACTACATGCTGACCGACAACATCATGCTCAACGCTCAAGTGCGCTACATCGATATCGATACTCGCGCGACTGTGGAGAACAACGCTGTGGCGCCGGGCACTCGCGCACGGGTGAACGTGGATGTGGATCCGTTCATCTACATGGTGGGTTTGGGCTATAAGTTCTAAGCCCGGTTTACAGAACGTTCACGTGGTGGTGAATGAGGCTTGGTGGTGAGCAGCTTGAACTGAAGGCGACTGCTGCGCAGTCGATCGGGGATAAATCCCCTCGCCACAGGGATTGAGATAAATTTCGGCCGTGAAAAAGGCGCCTGTCAAAAGGCGCCTTTTTCATGTCTGCGGTAATGCTATTTTCCGAGCAACCGCGCCAGCCCCACGCTCATCGGCGTCTGCTGTGGCAGTTTGAACCGCTCCAGCAACCGCCGATTGTTCGCCCGCGAGTGGCGGATGTCGCCGGAGCGTGCCGGGCCGTAGCTGACCGCTGGCAACTCGCCGACCACTGATTGCAGGGCTACAAGCATCTGCTTGAGGCTCATCGCCTCGTTCCAGCCAACATTCACAGGTCCCACGTCCACATCAGGCTTTTCGATCGCCTGCACCAGAATATCGACCAGATCCTCGACATAGAGGAAATCACGCGTCTGCTCACCATCGCCGAACACGGTGATCGGGAGACCTTTCTGCGCGCGTTCGCTGAAAATGCTGATCACACCGGAGTACGGCGAGGACGGATCCTGACGCGGCCCGAAGATGTTGAAGAAGCGGAAGATCGCCGGTTCCAGACCATGCTGGCGACGGTAGAAATCGAAGTAATGCTCGCCGGCCAGTTTGTCCGACGCGTAGGGCGTCAGCGGAGCCTTTGGCGTGTCTTCATCGATCGACTCGCCCTCGCCATTGTTGCCGTACACCGCTGCGCTGGAGGCGTACAACACACGCTTGACCCCGGCCAGACGCATGGCTTCGCAGACATTCAAGGTGCCGATGAAGTTGCTCTGGTGAGTCTTCACCGGATCATCCACCGACGCCTGCACCGAAGCCACCGCCGCCAGGTGGGCGACTGCGCTGCAGCCTTGCATCGCCTGGGCAACGAGCGCAGCGTCGGCGACATCGCCAACGATCAATTCAACCTTGGGATTGTCCAGCGGCAGGTTGCTGCGCTTGCCGGTCGACAGATCGTCCAGCACCCGAACCGAATGCCCTTTGGCGAGCAAGGCGTCGGTCAGATGCGAGCCGATGAAACCGGCTCCGCCGGTGATTAAAACAGTACCTTCAGCCATGACGGTAGAACCTATCCAGTAAGCCCGGGAGCGCGGCACGCCAGGCGCGCGGTTTGATCCCGAAAGTGTGCAGAATTTTCTTGCAGGCGAGCACCGCGTGTTGCGGTTCTTCGGCGGCGTCCGGTCGCGCGGCGTGGGCCTGGGCGGTCGGCGCTTCGATGGCCAGTGCGTGCAGGCTGCGGGCCTCGGTCAGAATCGCCTGACCCAGCGCCAGCGGTGTGGTCGCCTCGTGGCCGGCGTAGTGATAAGTGCCCCACAGCGGCGCTGCGCAATCGAGTTGCTTGAGCACCGAAATGATCACCCGGGCGGCGTCGTCGACCGGTGTTGGATTACCCCGGCGATCATCCGCCATGAGCAATTCTTCCGGTTGCTCGGCGCGGGCAAGGAAACGTCCGAGGGTGCCGTCGGGGCTGTCATCAAGCAGCCAGCCGAAACGCAGCAACACGTGTTGCGGGCACGTCGCGCGAACACTTTGTTCGATGCGCCACAACGCTTGACCGCGCAGGCCCAGCGGCACCGGTTCGTCTTTTTCGCTGTAGGCGGTGGCACGCGAGCCGTCGAACACCCGATAACTGGAGGGTTGCACAAGGACGATGTTGTGATGCTGGCACAGTTCGGCCAGCCGCTCGATCGCGCGTTCCTGCCCGGCCATGCGGCTTTCGCTGACAGTCTCGGCCTGGAACCAGTCGAAATAGTAGGCAAGGTTGATCAACGCATCGGGACGGGTGTCGTCGAGCAGTTGCGTCAGGCTCGCGGCATCCCAGCCGTCTTCGGGGGGGCGGGGGGCGAGGAAACCGATGTCTTCTTCCGCACCGAGGCGAATCAGCGCCTGCCCAAGGGCATTTCCGCCGCCCAGTAACATAAGGCGCATTCGCATAGAGTCAGCAGGCCCAGTCTGATTGGAACGATGGCTTTGGCGACGATGCTTGTGGCGCCGTCGTCGATCATTGCCGGAATCGTTGCATTTTGCGGGTTTAGTGCGCAACCGTCACCCGTAAAGTGTCGATGGCCGGGATTTGCTCGCGAAGGGGCCAGCACTCCTACCACACCATCCTGCAGTCAAGTGGGCGATTGCTGCGGCAACACCACTGAGCGATGCTCCGGCACCACATCATCCGCCGGCTCGCGCTTGGGCAACAAAACCTGCTGTGGATAAGTCTGCGCGAAATGCACCCACGGGCTGTTATCCACAAGCTTTTTCAAACGCTGGTTGAAGGCCCGGCTCACCGCGTATTGCCCGCCCGACACCGTGCGGAACTGTGCCGTCAGCACCACGCCGTTGAGATCCATCTTGTCCACGCCAAACACATCCAGCGGCCCTTGCAGGTTGTACTTGAGGAACGGGTCTTCGCGGATCGAATCGCCAGTCTCGCGGATCAGCTCGATCGCCTTTTCCACATCCGTGTCGTAGGTGAATTGCACCGAGAAGAACGCATAGGCGAACTGCCGCGATTGGTTGGTGACAGCCTTGATCTGGCCAAACGGCACCGAGTGGACAAAGCCCTTGCCGTCACGCAGGCGCAGGGTGCGAATGGTCAGCCCTTCCACCGTGCCGGCATGCCCGGAATCGAGCACCACCCAATCGCCGATCGACAGGGTGTCTTCGATGATGATGAACAAACCGGTGATCACATCCTGAACCAGCTGTTGCGAACCGAAACCGATGGCCAGACCGACCACCCCGGCACCTGCCAGCAGCGGCGCCACATTGATCCCCAGGTTGGCCATGGTGGTGATCGCGCAGATCACCACGAGGATGATTTTGATCGCGTTGCGCAGCAGCGGCAGAATGGTTTTCACCCGCGTGCTGGGCTGGCGCGCCGCGCGTTTGCTGACCGGTGGTTTCAGCGCTTCCTGAATCGCCGTGTCGAGCACCACCCACAGCAGCCACGTCACCAGAAAGATCAGGCCGATACTGCTCAGGGCATTGCTGATCGCCCGGCCGACCGTGCTGCTCTGGGCGAAATCGAGCAGCGACACGCCCCAGATCCGCCCGAGGATATCGATGAAGGCTATCGCGATGACGATCCGCAGCAAGGCGTGCAACAGGCTGAGAAAACGCTCCTTGTAAGCGCTGCTGCGCTGGATCGCTGCCGCTTTATGCGACTTGAACAGGTGCTGGAGGATGGTGCTGAGAAACACCGTGCCGATCAGCAGAACCGTGGTGAACAACGCGCAACGCAGGGCCTTTTGATTGTCTTCGCCAATGCCGATCAGACTCACCGCCGACACCAGCACCATCAGCACGATGGGCCAATACCACAGCCCGGAAAAAATCCGCAGTGACTCCTGCAATGACGGCTGTTTCAGACGCTGGCTCAGCGAACGATTGCGGATCAGATGCGCCACCGGACGGCGTAGGCGAATCACCACCAGGCCAAAGATGACCGAGGCAATCAGCCCAGTGAACACCGCAACGCTGCTGGTGATGTTCCCACCCAATTGCCGGGCGATCTGCGGGCTGGTCAGCGCATCGCTGAGGGCGGCGAGGAAACCGATCAGGAACAGCGGTCGCGGGCAATAACGGCGAATGATCCGCGCGGCCGGGCGTTTGTGGCCGACATTGAACATCACTACGACGCACAACAGCATCGACGTGGAAAAGATGCCGCTGCTGGTCGCGTAGGCAAAACACAACGCCAGCGCTCGCCCCACCGAGGCTTGCAGAAAGTGGCTGACGTACAACGTCAGTGGCAAACAGATCAATGCCGGCACGGTGTACGGCAGCAGGTAGCCGAGCAGATCCTGACTGCGCTGGCGCGTGCGAAACCAGCGGCCCTCGCGCAGACGTTTGGCCAACAGGCTGCCGAGCACGGTCAGCAGAGCGAAGCTACCGAGCCAGACACCGGACAACATCAGGAAATCCCCGGCAACGCTCCAGCCTGAACGGTTCGACGGTTGATTGACCAGTTTGTCGACCTCATCGGCGGCGCGGTCAGCACGCAGGCGCCAGGCGTCGACCAGATGTTCGTTGAGGTCGAGTTTGTCTTGTACGTCATCGATGCTCGAACTGATGGCGCCGAGCAGTCCGCCCTGGACAATCGGCTCGGGTTTGGCCGCCTCCTCTGTGGCGGCAGGAAGACCCGGCAGCGCGGCGGCTTCGAGCTCGTTGGCACCGAGAAACAACAATGCTCCCAGCAGAATGGCGATCCTGAACTTGATCAAAACTCCGATCTCCCGTTGGCTGAACCTGTAAGGAACTGATCGGCATTTGCCTGGCAAGTTCAAGATCGCCCTCACCCCAGCCCTCTCCCGGAGGGAGAGGGAGCCGACCGGGTTGTTCTCACGAGGTACATCGACCTGAGCTTCCAACGTCGAACTCAAGTTCCGAAAACAATGAAGATCAGCTCCCTTCCCCCTCGCCCCCTCTGGGGGAGAGGGTTGGGGTGAGGGGGTAGGCCTTTGATCTTTGCGCCCAAGGCAAATATCAAATGCCCTCCTCGGTATTTTTCCGCCCACCGCAAACCCCGACACTGCGCTCAATCCAAACCTACCGGAATGCCGTCATGCCCATTGCCTTGCTTGCGCTGACTCTCAGCGCATTCGCCATCGGGACGACCGAGTTCGTCATCGTTGGCGTGCTGCCTACCATCGGTGCCGATCTCGGCGTCAGTCTTCCTTCCGCCGGCCTGCTGGTCAGCCTCTACGCACTGGGCGTCGCCATCGGTGCGCCGGTGCTGACCGCGCTCACTGGCAAAGTCCCGCGCAAATTGTTGCTGCTGTCGCTGATGATGCTGTTCACCCTCGGCAACCTGCTGGCCTGGATGGCGCCAAGTTATGAATCGCTGGTGTTGGCGCGGATCGTCACGGGGCTTGCCCACGGCGTGTTCTTCTCCATTGGCTCGACCATCGCCACCAGCCTGGTGCCGAAGGAAAAAGCTGCCAGCGCGATTGCGATCATGTTCACTGGCCTGACCGTGGCGCTGGTCACTGGCGTCCCACTGGGCACGTTCATCGGCCAGCATTTCGGCTGGCGTGAAACCTTCCTCGCCGTCTCGACGCTGGGTGTGATCGCGTTCATTGGCAGCCTGCTCTACGTGCCGAACAACATTGCCCACAGCAAACCGGCGTCTCTGCTGCAGCAGCTGCAAGTGCTGAAACAACCTCGCCTGCTGCTGGTGTACGCCATGACGGCCATCGGTTACGGCGGCTCGTTCATCGCCTTCACGTTTCTGGCGCCGATCCTTCAGGACATTTCCGGCTTCAGCGCCAGCACCGTCAGTCTGGTGCTGCTGGTCTACGGCGTGTCAGTGGCGGTCGGCAACATCTGGGGCGGCAAACTGGCTGACAAACGTGGGCCGATCAGTGCGCTGAAAATCATCTTCGCCCTGCTCGCGGCGGTGTTGTTCGTGCTGACCTTCACTGCCGGCAATCCTTGGTTGGCGTTGGCGACAGTGCTGGTCTGGGGCGCAGTGGCGTTCGGCAACGTGCCGGGCTTGCAGGTGTATGTGGTGCGTCAGGCTGAACATCACACCCCGAATGCGGTGGATGTGGCGTCGGGGCTGAATATTGCTGCGTTCAATCTGGGGATTGCCGGCGGTGCGTGGGGCGGGGGGTTGATCGTCGAGCACATTGGCCTGATTCATACCGCGTGGATTGGTGGTCTGGTGGTGTTGGTGGCGCTGGCCCTCACCGCGTGGAGCGGTCGCCTCGACCGCCTCGGCCCGACCTATGCCGAAAGCTCCGAGCGCATCGTCACTGGCCACTGATTCAACACCAATCCCTTGTGGGGGCGAGCCTGCTCGCTCCGACTGTTGGTTTTGTGGTGGTTTCTTGAATATGTACCGTCCGTAACGCCATCGAAACTTTCCCGAACCGCCCGCAGTCATCAACAGACAGAGGCTGTACGGGGACTTTCGACGGGAGGGCGGCATGGCAACGATTCATATCGGTACTTTCGACTGGCGCTACGCCCATGAACACGACAATCCGCACGGCGAATCCGCTGGCGAAAGAGCGCAGGCATGAGCATTTCAGAACCGGTCGGCTTCACCGACGAAGGCTCCGTCGTAGCGCCATCTGTGCGTACTTTCACTGTGCTGACGGTCAACACCCACAAGGGCTTCACCGCACTCAACCGGCGCTTCATCCTGCCGGAGTTGCGTGAAGCGGTGCGCAGCGTGGCGGCCGACGTGGTGTTTTTGCAGGAAGTTCACGGCACCCATGAACACCATCCCAAGCGCTACACCAATTGGCCGACGATGCCGCAGTACGAGTTTCTTGCCGACAGCCTCTGGCCGCAGTTCGCCTATGGGCGCAACGCCGTGTACCCGGACGGCGATCACGGCAATGCCCTGCTGTCGAAATTCCAGATCATTCGCCACGACAACCTCGACGTTTCGATCAGCGGCCATGAAAACCGTGGCCTGCTCCACTGCGTGCTGCGCCTGCCCGGCGACGGCGTCGAGGTGCATGCGATTTGTGTGCATCTGGGCCTGCGCGAAAGTCACCGCAACGCTCAGTTGAAACTGCTCGGCCAACGCCTCGCCGAGCTGCCCGATGACGCACCGGTGATCGTCGCCGGAGACTTCAACGACTGGCGCCAGCGTGCCGACGCACTGCTCAAGCCTTGCGGTCTGCGTGAAGTATTCGCCGAACATCACGGCAAGCCGGCGCGCAGTTTTCCGGCGCGTCTGCCGACTCTGCGACTGGACCGTATCTACGTGCGCAACCTCAAGGCCAGCCAGCCGAAAGTCCTGTCCAACCGGCCCTGGTCCCACCTTTCCGACCACGCACCGTTATCGGTGGAGATCGAACTATGAGCAGCGCACCGCTGGAGAAGTCCGCCGTAGAACCGATGACCGTCAACCCGCCGATACGCGAGCCCGGCCACGTTGCTGTCGAATATGGCTGGCAGGGCAACAACCGGGTCGAGCTGCTGGAAAACGGCGAGGAGTATTTCCCGCGAGTGTTCGCTGCAATGCGGGCGGCGAAAAGCGAGATTCTGCTGGAGACCTTTATCGTTTTCGAAGACAAGGTCGGCCAGGAGTTGCAGGAGATCCTGATCGACGCCGCCCGCCGCGGCGTGCGCACGACCGTCAGCCTCGATGGCTTCGGTTGTGGCGAGCTGACCACCGGTTATCTCGCCGCCCTGAGCGAAGCCGGCGTACATCTGCAGATGTTTGATCCCGCCCCCAAACATTTGGGCATTCGCACCAACTGGTTCCGCCGCTTGCATCGCAAGATCGTGGTGGTCGACGGCATGATCGCGTTCATTGGCGGGATCAATTTTTCCGGCGACCATTTGTTGGATTTCGGACCGGAAGCCAAACAGGACTACTCGGTGGAAGTTCAAGGCCCGGCGGTGGCCGATATCCACCATTTCGCCCTGCTGCAAAGTGGTCGCCCCGGTCGGGCACGGTTCTGGTGGCAACGCCGGCGCCAGCGTCGCGCCGAAATGGCTGTCACCGAACACGACGGCCAGGTGCGCCTGGTGTTTCGCGACAACGATCAGCACAACACCGATATCGAAGACGTGTACTTGCAGGTGCTGCGCCGCGCCAAACGGCGGGTGGTGATTGCCAACGCTTATTTTTTCCCCGGCTATCGTTTGTTGCGCGAGATCCGCAACGCCGCCCGGCGCGGTGTTGATGTGCGGCTGATCCTGCAAGGCCAGCCGGACATGCTGGTGGCCAAACTGGCCGCGCGCATGACCTATGACTATTTGCTCAAGGCCGGCGTGCAGATCCACGAATATTGCCAGCGCCCACTGCACGGCAAAGTCGCGCTGGTGGACGACGAGTGGAGCACCGTAGGCTCGAGCAATCTCGACCCGCTGAGCCTATCGCTGAACCTGGAAGCCAACGTGCTGATCCGCGACCGCGCGTTCAATCAGGAACTGTTCCGGCGCCTCGAAGACCTCAGCCAAAACCACTGCAAAGCCATGGACGCCGGCAAGTCGCCGCGCGGACGTATCTGGCACATGACGGTGGGTTTTCTGGTGTTTCACTTTCTGCGGCATTTTCCGGCGATGGCCGGTTGGCTGCCTGCGCACAAACCACGGCTCAAGCCATTTCGAGGTGATCACTCATGAGCCATTCCGAAGCCCCGGCAACCCATCATGCCGCGCCAGCGACGCACTCACGCTGGAGCAAATGGAAACGTCCGCTGACGGCGCTGTTTTTCCTCGCACTGATCGCGCTGCTGACGATGTTCGCCCGTCGTATCGAATGGGCCGAGGTGCTGCAAACCCTCGCTGACTTCAAGGTGCGCACGCTGATCATCGCCGCCAGCGTGACCTTGCTGAGTTTTCTGACCTACGCCAGTTTCGACCTGATCGGGCGCACCTACATCCGCCAGGACCTGACCTGGAAACAGATCCTGCCGGTAGGGATTATCAGCTACGCGTTCAACCTCAATCTCAGCGCCTGGGTCGGCGGCATCGCCATGCGTTATCGGCTGTACTCGCGCCTGGGTGTGAGCAAAGGCAACATCGCCAAAATTCTCGGCCTGAGCCTGGCGACCAACTGGTTTGGCTACATGACCATCGCCGGCGTGGTATTCAGCAGTGGCCTGGTGAGCATGCCGCCGGGCTGGAAAGTCAGCACCACGGCGTTGCAAGGCATCGGTGTGTTGTTGCTGTTGATCAGCGCCGGGTATCTCGCCGCGTGCCAATTCTCGAAACGGCGCGAGTGGTCGATTCGCGGTGTGGAGATCAATTTGCCGTCGCTGCGCATGGCGGTGTTGCAACTGTTGCTTGGCGCGTTGAACTGGTCGCTGATGGCGGCGGTGATTTTCACGTTACTGCCGAGCAAACTCGACTATCCGCTGGTGCTCGGAGTGTTGCTGATCAGCGCGATTGCCGGGGTGATCACGCATATTCCGGCGGGGCTTGGCGTGCTCGAAGCGGTGTTCGTCGCGCTGCTGCAACATGAGGCGTCGCGGGGCAGTCTGGTGGCGGGGTTGCTGGCGTATCGGGCGATTTATTTTCTGTTGCCGCTGTTGATTACCGTGGTGATGTATCTGCTGGTGGAGGCGAAGGCCAGGTCATTGCGGATCGAGAAAACACCGTCCTGATTCTGTTTTGCAGTTGCCGGCCTCTTCGCGAGCAGGCTCGCTCCCACATTTGAAATGCGCCCCCTGTGGGAGCGAGCCTGCTCGCGAAGGCGTCCGAGAGAACACAACAGCCTATGAAGACTGGATAATGCTCAACCGCTCGCCCACCACCATCTCGGTAATCCAGTCGACCAATATCGACGTATACGCCTGCTGCGAAACCGGCTCGCTCAACGCATGGTCCGCCCCGTCGATTATCCTGTGGGTCAGCGAGTGCGTCTGCTGACACGCCGCGCGGTAACTCATGATCGTCGCGTGGGGCACGAAGTCGTCGGTCTCCGATTCCACCAGCAACACATCTCCGGTGAACTGTGAACACGCATGCAGCGCCCGATTGCTGTCGGCGCGTATCAGCGTGCCGCGATAATCACGCAGGTCGGCCTTGTCCAGTTCACGCTTGGGCGTGTGCCATTGTTCGTCGCGGTACAGCGCCGGCACCCGCAACGCCAGCCAGCGCACCGGGCGTAAAGACGTGAGGATGGAAGCCAGATAACCGCCATAACTGGTGCCGACCACGGCAATCGCTGACGTGTCGAGTGCCGGGTGTGAGAGCAGGCGATCGTAAGCCGCCAGCAGATCACGCAGATTATCTTCGCGGCTGACCCGAGTTAGCGGTATCCCGGTGCCGCCCGTGTGTCCGCGCAAGTCGAAGGTCAGACACACACAGCCGAGACCGGCGATGCCTTTGGCTCGCTCCAGGTCCCGCTCCTGGCTACCGCCCCAACCGTGAACAAACAACACCCCCGGCACTTTCGATTTGGGACTGAGAAATGTCCCGCTCATCTGTTCATCATCAATGTCGATTTGAATGCTTTCGCTTCTAGCCGTCATAGGATTTGACCGTTACGTATTTAAGGAGAAATTCGCTGTTCTCGGCCGGGCCGCGATACACCTCGATGGCATCCGCCGGCAGCGGCTGATCGATATAGGTTTCCACCGAAGACACGCGAATCGCGGGCATCGTCGGGTCGTTGACGAAGCTTTGCAGCGCCGCCACTTCCGCGCTGCTGGCGCCGCCCATGCGCCAGGATTGTTCGAGTACGCCGCTGCGGGTTTTGCCGTTGCTGTCCAGCCCTTGGGCAATGTCGTAGTTGCGGCGCGAGGCATAAAAGCGTGGATAGGCTTCATTGGCAGCGTTATCGAAAACCTGCGCCTGCTCGATAGCCAAACGCACATCGTCTGGCAGATCCAGCGCCAGCAGATCTTCATAACCGCCCTGCACCACCAACAGATTCGACCCGCCGTAGACGTCTTCGCCGTGAGCATCCTCGGTCAAGTATTGATCACCGCAGTAGCTCAGCACTTTATCGCCGATGAATGACTGGCCGACGCTGTGGGTGATGACGTCGCTTAAATCCTGCTCAAGCACTACGCCTTCGCGGAACAGCTTTTCAGCTTCGGGGCGGGCAAGGATTTCGTCGAAGGCGTCGAGACTCTTGATCACTTCCTGACCACGACCGGCGCAGGCGTGAATCGGCTTCAAGCGGATCGGCCCGCTATACAGCAAATGCTCGGCGGCGGGCCGCGCATCGTCGAGGGCAAACACGCTCAAACCGTCAAGCACAACATTGCGCACGCGCTCGGAAAACAGCGGCGACCAGCCCTGTGGCGCGTGGGCCTGATGGCTACGCAAGCCGTGGCTGATGGCTTTGGTGCAGATGAAATCATGCTCGACATAGCCACCCCACAAATCATCCGGGCCTTTGATGCCCAATTCGTGAGCATGAGCGGCGCCGACAATGGTTTGCGTCGGTAACAGATAGAGGTCACGGTCGCGATGTTTCTCGGGGTTATAGCTGCCACCGAACTTGAACCCGAGAATCTGCGCCAGCCAGCGGGCCAGGGCTTTGTTGGTTTGCACTTCGTGCTGCGGCGCGTCGTTGCGCACGGAGTGAGCGACGACGGTTTTCTTGCGGGGTGTCGGGGTCATGCGTTCCCCCTTTCAGCAGCGCGGTGAATGTAGAAGGGAAAGGTGCAGAGATCAGGCCAACGGCAGGATCGGGAAAATGTTCGGTTAATCAGTCGTTTGCCGAAATCGTGCTGGCATCAAGCCTGTTTCAATCTGCACGACCGGGCGCAAAACCCCGGCAATTTGCACGATCCCCGGCATCACGCCGCTCCCACAGGCTTATGCATTGCCGGAACTACCGGGTTAAACCAAACCGCCCCCGATAATCACTCGGCGCCAACCCGGTAATCTTCTTGAAGATCGCCCGGAACGCCCCCGGGTCCTGATAGCCCACCGTCCACGCAATGTGATCAATCGTGCCATTGGTGAACTCGAGCATTTCCCGCGCCTTACCCACTCGCAGATGCTGACAATATTCGGTCGGTTTCAACCCGGTCGCCGCGCGGAATCGGCGCAGGAATGTGCGCTCCTCCAGCCCCGCGCGCTCAGCCATCGCAGCCAATGAAACGTCCGTAGCGCCAGTGCCTTGCAACCAATGTTGAACCTTGAGAATGGCTGCATCGCCGTGACTGAGGATCGGTGCAAAATTACTCCCGCAGGCACTGGCGCTGTCGCTGTGTTCAACCACCAGAAACCGCGCAGTGCCAGTGGCGATGCTCGGCCCGAGCAGACGATCGACCAGACGCAACCCCAACTCAGACCAGGCCATCAGTCCGGCGGTGGTGATCAGGTCGCCGTCATCGACAATCGGTGTGTCGGCCTTGAGCTTGATCTTCGGATAACGTTCAGCGAAGTCCTTGGCCGACGTCCAGTGCGTGGTGGCACTGCGGCCGTCGAGCAGACCGCTTTCGGCCAGCAGCCACGAACCGACACAGACACCGCCCAACGTCGCGCCGCCTGCATGCTGTTCGCGCAGCCATTGCGCCAGGCTGGCTGGCATTTGCGCCGAGGAAAACCCGGCGATGGACGGCGGAATCAGCACCGCCAGCAAACCACTGTCGACACCCGGACAACTCTCGAAAACCCGCGCCGGTGCCTGATCGCCGTCGACGTGCCAATGACTGACCCGCAGCAACGGCAACTGCGCAGACTGATGCTCCGCAGCAATCCGGTTGGCAACCGCGAACAGGTCGGTCAGGCCATGCACCGCCGCCATTTGCGCACCGGGATAAATCAGCACGCCCAGTTCGGCGATGGCAGCCCTTTCTGCGCCCATTGTCAGTTTTCCCCTGTCTATTGTCGGTGCGGCCAATCCTCGAATCGCTGGTAAGCGCCAATACTGAAGCCACTTCCAGCCAATCCATCGAGGACACACCCATGGCCAAGCAAGCGCTCATCGTAGTCGATATCCAGAACGACTACTTCCCCCAAGGCAAGTGGCCGCTGGCAGGTGCCGACGCCGCCGCCGACAACGCCGCACGACTGATCGCAGCCTTCCGCGAAGCCGGCGATTCGGTGGTGCATATCCGCCACGAATTCACCTCACCCGACGCACCGTTTTTCACTCCAGGTTCCGACGGCGCCAAGCTGCATCCGAAAGTGCTCAACCGCGCCGACGAACCCGTGGTGCTCAAGCATTTCGTCAACTCGTTCCGCGAAACCGAGTTGCAATCAATCCTCGACGAACAAGGCATCAAGGAACTGGTGGTGGTCGGCAGCATGAGCCACATGTGCGTCGACGGCATCACCCGTGCAGGCGCGGATCTGGGTTATGCAGTGACGGTGATTCATGATGCCTGCGCCAGCCGCGATCTGGAGTTCAACGGCCTCACAGTGCCGGCGGCGCACGTCCATGCAGCTTTCATGTCGGCGCTGGGTTTTGCCTACGCCAGCGTGATCTCAACCGACGAGTTCCTTCAACGCTGAGCCACCGCGAAACACTTTGCAAAAACCTGCGCCCGCCCCGTTGCGGGCGTTTTTGCATGCGTCGAAAAAATCTCACGCGTGAGCCATTGATGGCACTTTGAATTGGTTGTAGTGTGGCCCACGCGTGAGATGTTCATAACGGAGTCACTGCCATGAAAAGCCACTCCCCTGCTTCAGCGTCAGCAAGTCCAAAGGGAGAGCGCTCGAAACCGTCCGCAAAAAAACCGTCGAGCTTTTATATGAAGCAGATGCGCGCGGGCCTGGCCGCTGCCGGTTATGTGAAACACGAAACTTGGGTGCTTCCGGAAAACCGAAGCTTGCTCAAGCAAATGGAGCAACAGCTACGCCAACCGATTCTGGCTGGCTCATTCATGTCGGAGAATTACATGAGCGCAGGCAACAACTGGAACATCGATAGCCTCTTCAACGCCCTCAAGGCACTGGACGAGGTGGCTTCGCAGGAGATCACACTGTCTCTGATCCAGAGCTCCGAACCCAGCATCAAGCTGGAAATGAACGAATTCGGCGGTCTGCCGATTCACATCGCCCTGGCCGGTCAGCAGATCATCGTCGACACCGTGCTGGTGGACATCGATTCGATCACCGACGTGCACGCCTTCAACGATGCCGTGCTGCGCAGCCGTGAAATGTTCCCGCTGTCGTCGATCGGTATTGAGTCGATGCCGAACGGGCAGACCGTTTACAACATGTTTGGCGCCCTCAGCGCCGACTCGAGCCTGACCAACGTCGTCACCGAGGTGAAAACCCTGGTCGACAACGTGCAGCGCGCGAGTGAAGCCTTCGAACACTTCTTCAAGTAATCAACAGGGAATATCCAATGACTCAGTCCATCTGGAGCAAGTTGTTCACCGCACTGCGCGGCGGCGCCAATGAAGTCGGCGAAAGCATCGTCGACCAACAGGCCCTGCGTATCCTCGACCAGGAAATCCGCGACGCCGACACCGCCCTGTCGAACGCCCGTCGTGAACTGGTCACCATCATGGCCAAGCACAAACTGGCCGCCGACCGCGTGAGCGAGTACGACGCCAAGATCAAAGACCTGGAAGCCAAAGCTGTTTCGGCCCTGAATGCCGGCCGTGAAGACTTGGCGATGGAAGTGGCCGAAGCGATTTCGACACTGACCAACGACCTGACCGCCGAGAAAAAGCTGAGCGACGAATTCGGCACCTACGCCGACAACATGCGCAAAGACATCAACAAGGCCGAAGCCCGGATCAAGAGCCTGCGCCAGCAAGTGGACATGGCCAAGGCCCGTGACAGCGTGCAGAAAGCCCAGGTCAGCGCATCCATCGCCAGCGGCGGCGCCAACGGCAAACTGGAAACCGCCGTCGGCACCCTGAACCGTCTGCAAGCCAAACAGCAGCAACGAGCTGCCGAGCTGAGCGCCGCGGACGAACTGGCCGATGCTTCGACCGGCAACGACCTGGACCGCAAACTGCGCGACGCCGGGATCACGCCGAACGAAGGCAGCGCCAATGCGATTCTTGAGCGTCTGAAGCAGAAGTCGACTCAGTAACACCGTTCCCCGTGTAGGAGCTGCCGAAGGCTGCGATCTTTTGATCTGGATTCAAGATCAAAAGATCGCAGCCTTCGGCAGCTCCTACATGGTTTTCAGCACCCACAACATTTGCATTTTGCCTGCTCGTTCACCGCGCAGCCCGGTACACTAGCGACGTTTTTTTGCCGACGAACACCTCCACCCGCTTCAAGGAACGTACCCATGGGATGGTTTAAAGATTTGCTGGGCACCAGCAACTGGCAGAACGCTGCGCCAACGCCGACCGTTGCCAGCGGCCCACTCGGGATGGCGCAAGGCAAAGGTGTCAGGTTCGATACGACCCTGGCGCTGCTGCTTGATGGCTCGACCTCGGTGCGTGTGCCCTTCGATCAGGCGATCTGGAGCGCCGGCTGGGTCGACCTCGGCCAGTCCAACAAGCTGCACCGCTATTACATGAACGACGAGGATTTCTGGGTACAGATCCACGTCACCGGCGACGACCAGGTCGAATCGGTCACGCTGTTCAACTATATCGGTTACGTGACGGTCAACAGCGACGCCGAACTTCAGCGCCTCGCTGGCCCGAGCAGTCAGATCGGTTTGCCGACCTACACCCACGAAGGTGTCGAATACACCCGCGAATGGGGCACCGAACAGGGCCAGACCGAGCTGGTTCCAATGACCGAACAAGTGGTCAATCCGGACGAGAGCTACACCATCGAACACCATTCGATGCTCTATGCACGCGAAACCGGCCTGACCGATCGCCGCGAACTGCTGCTGTTTTCCGTCGAGCAGGACGAAGAAGGCACCGTCAGCCTGAGCACCTCACTGGGCATCTCGCTGTACACGACTGACCTGAGCACCATTTAAATAAGGAAGTTTTTCATGCTGGAAGTTCTGGCCGTTTCCCTGAACAAAACCGCGTTGACCGGTTTCGTCGTCTACCTGATCGGCGCCGTGCTGCTGTTCATGCTGTTTCAGTTCGTCTACACCCGCGTCACCCCGCACAAAGAGTTCGAGCTGATTCGTTCCGGCAACACGGCCGCTGCCGTTGCGCTGGCCGGTGCAATCATCGGTTTCGCCATTCCCGCCAGTAACGTGATTGCCTTTTCGGTCAACGTTGTCGACTTCGTGGTTTGGGCGGTGATCGCCGCAGTGGTGCAACTGCTGGCGTTCCTTGGCACGACCCTGGTGCTTAAAGGTACTTCGCAGCGCATCGCCAATGGTGAAATCGCTGCTGGCATCTACGTCGCCGCCGTAGCGATTAGCGTCGGCATGCTCAACGCTGCGTGCATGACGCCGTCCAACTGATCGGCAGGAAGCCTTAGATGAAACGAAGTAAATACGTTCAGTTGTCCCTCGCAGCGTCGGTGGCCATGGCCATTTCCGGTGAAGCGGCGGCAGTGGATCAGCCGCGCAACCTCCAGAGCGTGGAACAGTGTGTCGATGCCGAAGTCGCCGCTGATGTTTGCTCGAATGCCTACGTGGCGGCCTTGACCGAACACCGGCGTATCGCCCCGGCGTATGACGACAAGGCCAAGTGCGACGCGGATTTCGCCGCTGATTGGTGCCAGAAGAATTCCGACGGCCGCTTCGTGCCGAAACTCGGTGGCTTCAAAGTGCCGCAGCCCGGTGAAGCCGCGCAAAATCTCGATGCCATCGCCGACGCGCAGATGCCAGCGGGTGACACAACATCCAGCAACGCGGCCCAAAGCACTTCGCACTACTCCGGTGGTGGGGGCGGCGGCAATGGCATGTTGACCGGATGGCTGATCGGCAATGCGATGAGCAACAACCAGAACCGCACGGTTTACCGCGACCGTGATACGCGCCAGACCTACAACACCTCGACGCAGTACCGCAAAATCGAATCGGCGCCTCGCAGCCAACCCGACTACGAGAGCAGCAAAAGCAAACCGGTCAACGTCGCCTCGTCGACTTCCCGTGGCGGCTTCGGCAGCCAGTCCAGCGCCCGCAGTGGTTGGGGTGGCTGGGGCAGCAGTTCCGGTCGCTCGAGCAGCTGACGATGAAAAAGATCCTCTGCGCCGAGCGCCCCGACTGGAAACACACGGCCGAGAGCCTCGGCTTCATGTTCCACACCATCGACGACGAGCCGTACTGGGACGAAAGCGCTTACTACCAGTTCACGCTCGCGCAGATCGAAAACGATCTCGAGGACCCGACCACCGAACTGCACGAGATGTGCATGGACCTGGTCGACCGCGTGGTGCACAGCGAAGAACTGCTGGATCGCCTGAGCATTCCTGCTGCGTACTACGACATGATCCGCACGTCCTGGCTGGAAGGTCATCCGCATCTGTATGG
Organism: Pseudomonas sp. LBUM1652; assembly: GCF_059716105.1. NCBI lineage: Bacteria > Pseudomonadati > Pseudomonadota > Gammaproteobacteria > Pseudomonadales > Pseudomonadaceae > Pseudomonas > Pseudomonas sp. LBUM1652. Next base: position 5,629,932 of record NZ_CP166804.1, read on the forward strand.
GCGTATGGACTTTTCCTACAGCGGCAACGGCCCGGCGAAACTGCTGGAGCTCAACTACGACACGCCGACCAGCCTCTACGAAGCGGCGGCGTTCCAGTGGGGCTGGCTGGAGCAATGCATCGAGCGCGGCACGCTGCCGCGCCATGCCGACCAGTTCAACAGCATCGACACCAAGCTGCATCAGGCTTTCGCCGAGTTGCAGCTCAAGCGTCCGTTCTACTTCGCGTCGATGAAAGACTCGGTCGAAGACAAGGGCACCACGGACTACCTGAGACTGATCGCGGAAAAAGTCGGCATCGAATCACGCCACATCGACATTGAAGACATTGGTTTGACCGCCGATGGACGCTTCGTCGATCTGCAGGATCGCTGGATCCCGCACCTGTTCAAGCTGCACGCCTGGGAGTTCATCTTCCACGAACCGTTCGGCGCGGCGATTGCCGAGTGCGACACGCAGTTTTTCGAGCCGGCGTGGAAGGCGATCCTGTCGAACAAAGGCGCGTTGCCGTTGCTGTGGGAACTGCACAAGGGCCATCCGAATCTGCTCGCGGCGCATCTCGACCCGAATCCGGCCAGCGCCGTGCCCAAGGGCTGGGTGCGCAAACCGTATTTTTCCCGGGAAGGCGCCAACATCGAACTGCAAACGGCGGAAGGTCTGATCGTCAAAGAAGACGGGCCCTACACCGATGCGCCATTTATCCTGCAGGAGTTTGCGCCATTGCCGAAGTTCGATGACAGCTACACGCTGATCGGTTCTTGGGTAATCGGCGATCAGGCGGCGGGAATTGGTGTGCGTGAGGACAACAGCCTTATCACTAAAGACTCCAGCCGCTTCTTGCCCCACCTGATCCTCGACTGAAGATCCATCGCCCACAAAAAAGGCCCGTCGTGTTGAACGACGGGCCTTTTTTTTCAGAGCGGATGCAGCATCACTCTTCGTTAATACAGCTTAGAACGGAATATCGTCATCGAAGCTGTCGAAATCCGGAGCCGGTTGCGGTGCGGCCTGCTGTGGAGCCGGGGCCGAACGCTGCTGTGGAGCCGATTGCTGCGGGCGCGGAGCCTGCTGACGTGGAGCTGGAGCGGACTGCTGGTAGTTGTTGCCGCCGCCTTGTTGGTCGCCCTGTTGTGGACGGCCGCCGAGCAGTTGCATGGTGCCTTGCATGTCGACCACGATCTCGGTGGTGTAACGCTTGATACCGTCTTTTTCCCACTCACGGGTCTGCAGCTTGCCTTCGATGTAGACCTGCGAACCCTTACGCAGGTATTCGCCAGCGATCTCGGCAACCTTGCCGAACATCGACACACGGTGCCATTCGGTCTTCTCGACCTTCTGACCGGTTTGCTTGTCGGTCCACTGTTCGCTGGTTGCCAGACTCAGGTTGGTCACGGCGTTACCGTTAGGCAGGTAGCGAACTTCGGGATCCTGGCCGCAAGTGCCGACCAATATGACTTTGTTAACCCCACGGGCCATAACGTTCTCCTAGGCTTCGCAAGCAGCCCCGGCCGGGTTGTTCACCAGGCGTTCGAGGGTGTCGCGATCCACTAATTCTTTGTCCAGTTTGATGTAAACAGCCGCTTCATCAGCAACTATCACTGCATCTGTTACCCCCACGAGGGCCTTGAGGCGCTCGACCAGACCCGCTTCGCGGATCGCCTCGGGCGACAACGGCAAGCGTAGGCTCGTCACGTAGGGAGGTTCGCGCATGGTAACAGCAAAGGCCAGCCAGATGGCAGCCAGACCGGCACATCCGAGGAACACAACCGACAGACCGCCATGCTGAAACAACCAGCCGCCAAGTATCCCGCCGAGTGCAGAGCCGAGGAACTGACTGGTGGAGTACACGCCCATGGCCGTGCCCTTCCCGCCCGCCGGTGAAACCTTGCTGATCAGCGACGGCAATGAAGCCTCCAGCAGATTGAACGCGGTGAAGAACACCACCGTGCCGATCACCAGAGCCCGCAAGCTGTCACCGAACTGCCAGAAGAATAGCTCAGTGAGCATCAGCGTCATGACGGCGCCGAGCAAAATTCGTTTCATTTTGCGTTTCTTCTCGCCGTAGATGATGAACGGGATCATGGCGAAGAACGAAATCAGCAGCGCGGTCAGGTAGACCCACCAATGCTGCTCCTTGGGCAACCCGGCTTTTTCCACCAGCGCCAAGGGCAAAGCAACGAAGCTCGACATCAGCATCGCATGCAACACAAAGATGCCCAGATCGAGTCGCAGCAGATCAGGATGCTTGAGTGTCGGCATCAAGGCCTGACGCGCCACGCCCGATTCACGATGCTGCAACGGCCCGGTGGATTTCGGCACCATGAACATGATGATCAGGATGCCCACCAGCGCCATCGCGCCTGTGGCGAGGAACAGTCCGGACAAGCCGAAAGCGCTGGTCAACAAAGGCCCGATTACCATGGCCACGGCGAACGAAAGGCCGATGGTCATGCCAATCATGGCCATGGCTTTGGTACGGTGCTGTTCGCGGGTCAGGTCGGAGAGCAATGCCATGACCGCAGCGGAAATCGCCCCGGCGCCCTGCAGGATCCGACCGGCAATCACGCCCCAGATCGAATCGGCTTGAGACGCCAAAACGCTGCCGAGGGCAAAGACGATCAGCCCCAGGTAAATCACCGGACGACGGCCAATGCGGTCGGAAATGACCCCGAACGGAATCTGAAAAATCGCCTGAGTCAGGCCGTAAGCGCCGATTGCCAGACCGATCAGGGCCGGAGTCGCTCCCGCCAGATCCATGCCGTAGGTCGCCAGTACCGGCAACACCATGAACATGCCAAGCATACGGAAGGCGAACACCAGGGCCAGACCGCTCGCCGCGCGGGTCTCGCTGCCACTCATGCGTTCGCTGTGGAGATCGTGCATGGAAAAACCTCGTGTGAACCGGCGGCGATTCTACCAGTCCCATCGGAAGACGGGGTATATCGCGACGCTATGACGCGTATAGATGAAACACTCTTCATGCAGGGTAAAAAACGCTTCGCTTGATAGTGTGCATCCATCCAGTATTTGCCCGTATACTCCTACGTTTTCGACGCCCGCCGAGCGAGGCCACTTTGGACAAGATCCTGATACGTGGGGCCCGTACCCACAACCTGAAGAACATCGACCTGACCCTGCCACGGGACAAACTGATCGTCATCACCGGCCTGTCCGGATCCGGCAAGTCGTCCCTGGCTTTCGACACGCTGTACGCCGAAGGTCAGCGCCGCTATGTCGAATCCCTGTCGGCCTACGCCCGGCAGTTCCTGTCGATGATGGAAAAACCCGACGTCGACACCATCGAAGGCCTGTCGCCGGCGATCTCCATCGAACAGAAGTCGACCTCGCACAACCCGCGATCCACGGTCGGCACCATCACCGAAATCTACGACTATCTGCGTTTGTTGTATGCACGTGTCGGTACGCCGCGCTGCCCGGATCACGACATTCCACTGGAAGCGCAGACCGTCAGCCAGATGGTCGACCTGGTGCTGGCCCAGCCGGAAGGCAGCAAACTGATGCTGCTGGCACCGGTGATCCGCGAGCGTAAAGGCGAACACCTTTCTGTTTTTGAAGAACTGCGTGCTCAAGGCTTCGTCCGCGCCCGGGTCAACGGCCGCATCTGTGAACTCGACGAGCTGCCGAAACTGGATAAACAGAAGAAGCATTCGATTGATGTGATCGTCGACCGCTTCAAGGTTCGCGCCGATTTGCAGCAACGTCTGGCCGAATCCTTCGAGACCGCGCTGAAACTGGCCGACGGCATCGCCCTCGTGGCGCCGATGGACGACGAGCCTGGCGAAGAAATGATCTTCTCCGCGCGCTTCGCCTGCCCGATCTGCGGCCATGCGATCAGCGAGCTGGAGCCGAAGCTGTTTTCCTTTAACAACCCTGCCGGCGCCTGCCCGACCTGCGACGGTCTGGGAGTGAAGCAGTTCTTCGACATCAAGCGGTTGGTCAATGGCGACCTGACCTTGGCCGAAGGTGCCATTCGCGGATGGGACAGGCGCAACGTCTATTATTTCCAGATGCTCGGCTCACTGGCCTCGCACTACGGCTTCAGTCTGGAAGTGCCGTTCAACGAACTGCCGGCCGATCAGCAGAAATTCATCCTGCACGGCAGCGGTTCGCAGAACGTCGACTTCAAATACCTCAACGACCGCGGCGACATCGTCAAACGTTCGCACCCGTTCGAAGGCATCGTGCCGAACCTGGAGCGCCGTTACCGCGAAACCGAATCGGCGAGCGTGCGTGAAGAGCTGGCAAAATTCCTCAGCACGCAGTCGTGCCCGGATTGCCGTGGCACCCGCCTGCGTCGCGAAGCGCGGCACGTGTGGGTCGGTGAAAAGACATTACCGGCGGTGACCAACCTGCCGATCGGCGATGCCTGCGTGTACTTCGGTGAACTGAAGATGACCGGTCGCCGTGGCGAGATTGCCGACAAGATCCTCAAGGAAATCCGCGAGCGTCTGCAATTTCTCGTTAACGTCGGTCTCGATTATCTGTCGCTGGATCGCAGTGCCGACACCCTGTCCGGAGGCGAGGCGCAGCGGATTCGCCTGGCGAGTCAGATCGGTGCCGGCCTTGTTGGCGTCCTCTACATCCTCGATGAACCGTCAATTGGTCTGCATCAGCGCGATAACGACCGACTGCTTGGCACGCTCAAGCATTTGCGTGACATCGGCAACACGGTAATCGTGGTCGAGCACGACGAGGACGCTATCCGTCTGGCCGACTACGTGGTGGATATCGGCCCGGGCGCCGGTGTACATGGCGGGCAGATCGTTGCCGAAGGTACGCCAGCCGAAGTCATGGCGCACCCTGATTCCCTGACCGGCAAATACCTGTCGGGGCGGGTCAAGATCGAAGTGCCAGCCAAGCGTACGCCGCGCAACAAGAAGCTGACCCTGTCGCTCAAGGGCGCGCGGGGCAACAACCTGCGCAACGTCGACCTGGAAATCCCGATCGGCTTGCTGACGTGCGTAACCGGCGTGTCCGGCTCGGGCAAGTCGACGCTGATCAACAACACGCTGTTCCCATTGAGTGCCACCGCACTCAACGGCGCCACGACGCTGGAAGCAGCGGCCCATGACAGCATCAAAGGCCTGGAGCATCTCGACAAAGTCGTCGATATCGACCAGAGCCCGATCGGCCGCACGCCGCGCTCCAACCCCGCGACCTACACCGGACTGTTCACTCCGATCCGCGAACTGTTCGCCGGCGTGCCCGAGTCGCGCTCCCGTGGTTACGGCCCGGGGCGTTTCTCCTTCAACGTCAAGGGTGGTCGCTGCGAAGCGTGTCAGGGCGATGGTCTGATCAAGGTTGAAATGCACTTCCTGCCGGATATCTACGTGCCGTGCGACGTGTGCAAGAGCAAGCGCTACAACCGCGAAACCCTTGAGATCAAATATAAGGGCAAGAGCATCCACGAAACCCTCGAGATGACCATCGAGGAAGCCCGGGTGTTCTTCGACGCTGTGCCGGCGCTGGCGCGCAAGCTGCAGACGTTGATGGATGTAGGGCTTTCGTACATCAAGCTGGGACAGTCGGCGACGACCTTGTCCGGCGGTGAAGCGCAGCGGGTCAAACTGTCTCGTGAACTGTCCAAGCGCGATACCGGCAAGACGCTGTACATCCTCGATGAGCCGACCACCGGCCTGCACTTCGCGGATATCCAGCAACTGCTCGATGTGTTGCATCGCCTGCGCGACCACGGAAACACTGTCGTGGTGATCGAACACAACCTCGACGTGATCAAGACGGCCGACTGGCTGGTTGATCTCGGACCGGAAGGCGGTTCCAAAGGTGGGCAGATCATTGCAACCGGCACGCCGGAACAAGTGGCCGAGATGAAGCAATCTCACACCGGCCATTACCTCAAGCCGTTGTTGATCCGCGACCGGGCTTAAACTCCAGGCATGAAAAAGCCCCTGTCACTTCATCAGTGACAGGGGCTTTTTTGTATCAGTGCAATCAGGTGTGAGATTGCAGGTAGTTCTCGAGACCGATCAGCTTGATCAGGCCCAACTGCTTTTCCAGCCAGTAGGTGTGATCTTCTTCAGTGTCGTTGAGCTGGACCCGCAGGATCTCGCGACTGACGTAGTCACCGTGCTGCTCGCACAACTCGATGCCTTTGCACAGCGCGGCGCGAACTTTGTACTCAAGACGCAGATCTGCTTCGAGCATCGAAGGCACGGTAGTGCCGACATCCAGATCATCCGGACGCATGCGCGGCGTACCTTCAAGCATCAGAATCCGGCGCATCAACGCATCAGCGTGACCGGCCTCTTCTTCCATTTCGTGGTTGATTCGCTCGTAGAGCTTGGTGAACCCCCAGTCCTCATACATCCGCGAATGAACAAAATATTGGTCACGCGCGGCCAGTTCGCCGGTCAGCAACGTGTTGAGGTAATCGATAACGTCTGGGTGGCCTTGCATCGCCCTACATCTCCCTGCTTGAAAGTATGTAGTTTGAACCAAGCTGACTGCAAGGTCACCCACTTCGCGCAATAAAAGCGAAGATATTCTGAGAAAAGCAGCCTAAATAACGCAAAAACCGCCCTTAATGCGGGCGGTTCTGCTTCTCGTTTAGACTTCGTTAAGCTGTACGCTGAGCAGCTTTGCGATTGCTTCTCCATACGCTGGATCGGCCTTGTAGAAGTGCTGCAACTGACGGTCGACGACGTCAGGAGAAACTCCACCCATTGCACCGGCAATGTTGCTGACCAACAATGCTTTCTGGTCATCGCTCATCAAGCGGAACAGCGCACCGGCGTGGCTGTAGTAATCGGTGTCTTCACGGTGATCGTACCGATCAGCTGAGCCGCTCAGGGCCAAGGCAGGCTCAGCGTAGTGCGGAGCTTGTTTTGGCGATTCGATGTAGCTGTTTGGCTCGTAATTCGGCGCCGCTCCACCGTTGCTGCCGAAAGCCATCGAGCCGTCGCGCTGGTAAGTGTTTACCGGGCTGCGCGGGGCATTCACCGGCAATTGCTGGTGATTGGTGCCAATACGGTAGCGGTGCGCATCGGCATAAGCGAACACGCGACCTTGCAGCATGCGGTCTGGCGACAGACCGACGCCTGGCACCATGTTGCTCGGGCCGAATGCAGCTTGTTCAACTTCGGCGAAGTAGTTCAGCGGGTTACGGTTCAGTTCCAGCTCACCGACTTCAATCAGTGGAAACTCTTTCTGCGACCAGGTCTTGGTCACGTCGAAAGGGTTCTCGTAATGCGCCGCAGCCTGGGATTCGGTCATGATCTGAATGCACACGCGCCACTTCGGGAAGTCACCGCGCTCGATCGCTTCGAACAGATCGCGCTGGGCGTAGTCCGGGTCGGTGCCCGCCAAACGCGCGGCATCTGCCGGTGCAAGGTTCTTGATCCCTTGTTTAGTCTTGTAGTGCCATTTCACCCAGTGACGCTCGCCCTTGGCGCTGATCAGGCTATAGGTGTGGCTACCGAAGCCATGCATGTGGCGGTAGCCGTCAGGAATGCCGCGGTCAGAGAACAGGATGGTGACCTGGTGCAAGGCTTCCGGGGAGTGCGACCAGAAATCCCACATCATCTGCGCACTTTTCAGGTTGCTTTGCGGCAGGCGCTTTTGCGTGTGGATGAAGTCTGGGAACTTCAGTGGATCGCGAATGAAGAACACAGGCGTGTTGTTACCGACGATGTCCCAGTTACCTTCCTCGGTGTAGAACTTCAACGCGAAGCCACGCGGATCGCGCTCGGTATCAGCCGAACCACGCTCGCCACCCACGGTGGAGAAGCGCAGGAAGGTTGGGGTCTGCTTGCCGATAGATTCGAACAGCTTGGCGCTGGTGTACTCAGTGATGTCGCGAGTGACCGTGAATGTACCGTAGGCGCCCGAACCTTTGGCGTGTACGCGACGCTCAGGAATGTTTTCACGGTTGAAATGGGCAAGCTTCTCGATCAGGTGAAAATCGTCGAGCAGCAGCGGACCACGCGGGCCGGCAGAGCGAGAATTCTGGTTATCAGCGACAGGTGCGCCACTGGCGGTCGTAAGCGTTTTGATCTGGCTCATACGGACTTCTTCCTCTGTCAGTCTTGGAACTGCCGGCTAATCGGCTTGGTGTGAATTATTGATCATCAATGTGACACCTACAAATTCATTAACTTGCAGACATCGATAGATAATTACTAATTATGTTTACCAGCACATAGTGCCAACAGAACTGTGTCGGAAGCTTGTACGAACAGCGCATTTTCTTGCGGGCACAAAAAACCGGGCACTAGGCCCGGTTCTTCGTTTCAGACTGACGTCTTACTCGGCGGATACAGCTTCGCCGGCAGTAGCACGATCAACCAACTCGACGTACGCCATAGGCGCGTTGTCGCCAGCGCGGAAACCGCACTTGAGGATGCGCAGGTAGCCACCCTCACGGGTAGCGTAACGCTTGCCCAGGTCGTTGAAGAGCTTACCAACGATAGCTTTCGAACGAGTACGGTCGAAAGCCAGACGGCGGTTAGCCAGGCTGTCTGTCTTGGCCAGAGTGATCAGCGGCTCAGCAACGCGACGCAGTTCTTTGGCTTTTGGCAGAGTAGTTTTGATCAGCTCGTGCTCGAACAGCGACACCGCCATGTTTTGGAACATGGCCTTGCGGTGCGAGCTGGTGCGGCTCAGGTGACGACCACTTTTACGATGACGCATGGTTCATTCCTTACCAAACACTACGTTCGGTGATTACGACGATCAGGCAGTCGCCTTGTCGTCCTTCTTAAGACTTGCAGGCGGCCAGTTGTCGAGGCGCATGCCGAGGGACAGACCGCGGGAGGCCAGAACGTCCTTGATTTCAGTCAAGGATTTCTTGCCCAGGTTCGGAGTCTTCAACAGCTCTACTTCGGTACGCTGAATCAGGTCGCCGATGTAGTAGATGTTTTCCGCCTTAAGGCAGTTAGCCGAACGTACAGTCAGTTCCAGATCGTCAACCGGGCGAAGCAGGATCGGATCGATCTCGTCTTCCTGCTCGACAACCACTGGCTCACTGTCACCCTTGAGGTCGACGAACGCAGCCAACTGCTGTTGCAGAATGGTTGCAGCGCGGCGGATAGCCTCTTCAGGATCCAGAGTACCGTTGGTTTCCAGATCAATAACCAGCTTGTCCAGGTTGGTACGCTGCTCGACACGGGCGTTTTCCACCACGTATGCAATACGGCGAACCGGGCTGAACGAAGAGTCAAGCTGCAAGCGACCGATGCTGCGGCTTTCATCTTCATCGCTCTGACGCGAGTCGGCTGGTTCATAACCACGACCACGAGCTACGGTGAGCTTCATGTTCAGGGCGCCGTTAGACGCCAGGTTAGCGATTACGTGATCGGGATTAACGATCTCGACATCATGATCCAGCTGAATATCGGCAGCGGTAACCACCCCCGAACCCTTCTTCGACAAGGTCAGCGTAACTTCGTCACGACCGTGCAGCTTGATGGCCAGACCTTTAAGGTTCAACAGGATTTCAATTACGTCTTCCTGTACACCTTCGATGGCGCTGTACTCGTGGAGCACACCGTCAATCTCGGCCTCGACTACTGCGCAGCCGGGCATTGAGGACAACAGGATGCGTCGCAGCGCGTTGCCCAGGGTGTGGCCAAAACCACGCTCGAGAGGCTCGAGAGTGATCTTGGCGCGGGTTGGACTGACAACCTGCACATCAATATGGCGGGGTGTCAGGAACTCATTTACCGAAATCTGCATGGATGCACCTATTTTCTAGCCCTTACTTGGAGTAGAGCTCGACAATCAGGCTTTCGTTGATGTCGGCGGACAGATCACTGCGAGCAGGAACGTTCTTGAAAACGCCCGACTTCTTCTCAGTGTCTACTTCTACCCATTCTACGCGGCCACGTTGGGCACACAGATCGAGAGCTTGGACAATGCGAAGTTGGTTTTTTGCTTTCTCGCGAACTGCAACCACGTCACCAGCACGAACCTGATACGACGGAACGTTTACGGTCTGACCGTTAACGCTGATCGACTTGTGCGATACCAGCTGGCGGGATTCGGCACGAGTCGAACCAAAGCCCATACGGTATACAACGTTGTCCAGACGGCATTCGAGCAGTTGCAGCAGGTTTTCACCGGTTGCACCTTTCTTGCCAGCAGCTTCTTTGTAGTAGCCGCTGAACTGACGCTCGAGAACGCCGTAGATACGACGGACCTTCTGCTTTTCACGCAGTTGGGTGCCGTAGTCGGACTGGCGACCGCGGCGTTGGCCGTGGATACCAGGTGCTGCTTCAATGTTGCACTTCGATTCGATCGCGCGCACGCCGCTCTTCAGAAAGAGATCGGTGCCTTCGCGACGAGCGAGTTTGCATTTTGGACCAATGTAACGAGCCATTCTTTACAATCTCCTGGATTACACGCGGCGCTTCTTCGGCGGACGGCACCCGTTGTGCGGGATTGGCGTCACGTCGGTGATGCTGGCGATCTTGTAGCCACAGCCGTTCAAAGCGCGGACTGCGGATTCACGACCTGGACCTGGACCTTTGACATTAACGTCGAGGTTTTTCAGGCCATATTCCAGCGCAGCTTGACCAGCACGTTCAGCAGCTACTTGAGCAGCAAACGGGGTGGACTTGCGGGAACCGCGGAAACCCGAACCACCGGAGGTAGCCCAGGAAAGAGCGTTACCTTGACGGTCGGTAATGGTCACGATGGTGTTGTTAAAAGATGCATGGATGTGGGCGATGCCATCAACCACTGTCTTTTTAACTTTTTTACGAGGACGAGCAGCAGGTTTTGCCATGATTAAATTCCTGTCGATTCGCTGGGGCGATTACTTGCGGATCGGCTTACGCGGACCTTTACGGGTACGCGCGTTGGTCTTGGTACGCTGACCGCGCACTGGAAGACCGCGACGATGACGCAGACCGCGATAGCAACCGAGGTCCATCAAGCGCTTGATTTTCATGTTGATTTCGCGACGCAGGTCACCTTCAGTGGTGAACTTCGCCACTTCGCCACGCAGCTGTTCAATTTGCTCGTCGCTCAGATCTTTGATCTTTGCTGCTGGGTTTACCCCAGTCACTGCACAGATCTTCTGCGCAGTAGTGCGACCAACACCATAGATGTAGGTCAGCGAGATAACAGTATGCTTGTTATCTGGAATGTTAACGCCTGCAATACGGGCCATTCAGTGGGACTCCAATTGACAGCTACCTACGCCCCGGAAGCCAAGAAATAGGGCGCGAGATAATATCGCTGTAATAACAAATAATCAACCCGGTAGCGCACTAGCTACCGGGCTTGAAGCACAATCACACTCAGCCTTGGCGCTGTTTGTGACGCGGTTCCGCGCTGCAAATTACTCGAACAACACCTTCGCGGCGAATAATCTTGCAGTTACGGCACAGCTTTTTCACCGATGCACGAACTTTCATCACCAACTCCTCGAACCTTATGGGTACTCAGCGCAACATGCCGCTGCCGTAACCCTTCAGGTTGGCTTTCTTCATCAGGGATTCGTACTGGTGCGAAACGAGGTGCGATTGTACTTGGGACATGAAGTCCATCACAACCACGACCACGATCAGCAACGAGGTCCCGCCAAGGTAGAACGGAACGTTTGCCGCAACCACCAGGAACTGGGGCAACAGACATACGGCCGTCATATATAGAGCACCGAACAGGGTCAAACGGGTCAGAACGCCATCAATGTAGCGCGCCGACTGCTCGCCTGGACGGATGCCCGGAATAAAGGCACCGGACTTCTTCAGGTTTTCCGCTACGTCTTTCGGATTGAACATCAACGCCGTATAGAAGAAGCAGAAGAAAATAATCCCTGCACTAAACAGCAGAATATTCAACGGCTGACCAGGAGCGATCGACTGCGAGATGTCCTGCAACCAGCCCATACCTTCAGACTGACCGAACCAGGTACCCAACGAAGCCGGGAACAGCAAAATGCTGCTCGCGAAAATAGCCGGAATAACACCGGCCATGTTCACCTTCAGCGGCAAGTGGCTAGTCTGCGCAGCAAAGACCTTGCGGCCCTGCTGACGCTTGGCGTAGTGAACAGCAATACGACGCTGACCACGCTCAATGAACACCACAAAACCGATAATCGCTACTGCCAGCAAACCGATCGCAACCAGGGCAAAAATGTTGATATCACCCTGACGCGCAGACTCGAAAGACTGCCCGATCGCTCTCGGAAGACCGGCGACGATACCTGCGAAAATCAACATCGAGATACCGTTGCCAACACCACGCTCAGTAATCTGCTCACCCAGCCACATCATAAACATCGCACCAGCCACAAAAGTGGATACCGCGACGAAATGGAAGCCAAAGTCACCAGTGAACGATACGCCCTGCCCCGCCAGACCAATGGACATGCCAATTGCCTGAACGAGAGCGAGAACGACAGTGCCGTAGCGGGTGTACTGAGCAATCTTGCGACGCCCAGCTTCACCTTCCTTCTTCAACTGTTCCAGCTGCGGGCTGACGGCTGTCATCAGTTGCATGATGATCGATGCCGAAATGTACGGCATGATCCCCAGTGCAAAGATGCTCATCCGTTCCAGCGCGCCGCCGGAGAACATGTTGAACAAGCTAAGAATGGTCCCCTCATTCTGTCGAAACAGTTCTGCGAGTCGGTCCGGGTTGATACCTGGAACCGGGATGTGTGCGCCTATTCGGTAGACGATAATCGCCAGGAACAGAAAACGCAGACGAGCCCAGAGTTCAGACATACCGCCTTTGCCGAGCGCAGAGAGAGCACCTTGCTTAGCCATTTATTCCTCGAACTTGCCGCCAGCTGCTTCGATAGCCGCACGCGCACCTTTGGTGGCGCCGATTCCCTTGCCGATAGTGACAGCGCGAGTCACTTCACCGGACAGCATGATTTTCACACGCTGTACGTTGACGTTGATCACGTTGGCATCTTTCAGGGACTGCACGGTGACGATGTCGCCTTCCACTTTAGCCAGCTCGGACAAACGCACTTCTGCGCGGTCCATGGCTTTCAGGGAAACGAAACCGAACTTCGGCAGGCGACGATGCAGCGGCTGTTGACCGCCTTCAAAGCCTGGAGCAATGGTGCCACCGGAGCGGGAGGTCTGACCTTTGTGGCCACGGCCACCAGTCTTACCCAAACCGCTACCGATACCACGGCCCGGACGATGCTTTTCGCGACGGGAACCCGGCGCTGGACTCAGATCATTGAGTTTCATCGATTAACCCTCGACACGCAGCATGTAGTAAGCCTTGTTGATCATCCCGCGATTCTCGGGAGTATCCTGGACTTCTACAGTGTGACCGATGCGACGCAGACCCAGACCCTTAACGCACAATTTGTGGTTAGGGATGCGGCCGGTCATGCTTTTGATCAGCGTTACTTTAACGGTAGCCATGATCAGAAGATCTCCTTGACAGTCAGACCACGCTTTGCAGCGATGGACTCAGGAGATTGCATGGCTTTCAGACCCTTGAAAGTGGCGTGAACCACGTTTACCGGGTTAGTCGAGCCGTAGCACTTGGCCAGAACGTTCTGAACGCCAGCAACTTCGAGGACAGCACGCATAGCGCCGCCAGCGATGATACCGGTACCTTCAGAAGCAGGCTGCATGTACACCTTCGAAGCGCCGTGAGCAGACTTCATTGCGTACTGCAGAGTTGTGCCATTCAGGTCAACTTGAATCATGTTGCGGCGAGCAGCTTCCATTGCCTTCTGGATCGCAGCAGGCACTTCACGCGACTTGCCACGGCCGAAGCCAACACGCCCTTTACCATCACCAACCACGGTCAACGCGGTGAAAGTGAAGATACGGCCGCCTTTAACGGTTTTGGCTACGCGGTTAACTTGAACCAGCTTCTCAATGTAGCCTTCGTCGCGCTTTTGGTCGTTATTTGACATAACTTAGAACTCCAGCCCAGCTTCACGAGCAGCATCAGCCAGCGCTTTAACGCGGCCGTGGTACTTGAAGCCAGAGCGGTCGAAAGCCACTTGCGAGACGCCAGCGGCCTTAGCACGCGTAGCGACCAGCTGGCCAACCTTTGTGGCCGCGTCGATGTTGCCAGTGGCACCATCACGCAGTTCTTTATCCAAAGTCGAGGCGCTTGCCAGGACTTTGTTGCCGTCGGCCGAGATGACCTGGGCGTAGATGTGCTGCGAAGAGCGGAACACGCAGAGACGCACGACTTCGAGTTCGTGCATTTTCAGGCGTGCTTTGCGAGCGCGACGCAGTCGAGTAACTTTTTTGTCGGTCATTTGCTATGCCCTACTTCTTCTTGGCTTCTTTACGACGGACGACTTCGTCCGCGTAGCGCACACCTTTGCCTTTGTACGGCTCTGGTGGACGGAAGTCGCGGATCTCGGCGGCCACTTGACCTACCAGCTGCTTGTCGATGCCCTTGATCAGGATATCGGTCTGGCTAGGAGTCTCAGCGGTGATGCCTTCCGGCAGTTCGTAATCCACTGGGTGCGAGAAGCCAAGAGCCAGGTTCAAAACCTGACCTTTTGCTTGCGCTTTGTAACCAACACCGACCAGCTGGAGCTTGCGCTCGAAGCCTTGGCTTACGCCTTGGACCATGTTGTTTACCAACGCACGCGTGGTACCGGCCATTGCGCGAGTCTGTTGATCGCCATTGCGAGCAGCAAAACGCAGCTCACCAGCTTCTTCAACGATCTCAACGGACGAATGGATGTTCAGTTCAAGAGTGCCCTTGGCACCCTTCACCGAAAGCTGTTGGCCTGCGAATTTTACTTCGACACCGGCTGGCAGCTTAACGGGGTTCTTAGCGACGCGAGACATGCTTATCCCCCCTTAGAACACAGTGCAAAGAACTTCGCCGCCGACACCGGCAGCGCGCGCAGCACGATCCGTCATCACACCTTTGTTGGTGGAGACGATAGACACGCCAAGACCGCCACGAACTTTCGGCAGATCTTCAACGGACTTGTACTGACGCAGGCCTGGACGACTAACGCGCTTCACTTCTTCGATAACCGGACGGCCTTCGAAGTACTTCAGCGAGATGGACAACGACGGCTTAGCGTCGGTGGTGATCTGAAAATCCGCGATGTAACCTTCGTCCTTCAGGACTTTTGCTACAGCCACCTTCAGCGTGGAAGACGGCATGCTTACGACAGACTTTTCAGCCATCTGGGCATTACGGATTCGAGTTAGCATGTCCGCTAACGGGTCCTGCATACTCATGGGCTAGACGCTCCTAAAACAGAAAAATTAGCCTTGCGGCTACTACTTGTCGCCGAGAACTTCCGGGCATGAACAACACGGGCTCAGGCGAGCCGGTCATTCTAGACACACCCCAGAAATGAATCAAGCCCCAAAAGGGGCTTGATTCACATTCAAGGCCACCGATGGTCAGGTTCTTGCAAACCCGACCATCAAGGCTTTGACAACGATTACCAGCTGGCTTTAACCAGACCTGGAACGTCACCACGCATTGCAGCTTCACGCAGCTTGTTACGGCCAAGGCCGAACTTGCGGTAAACGCCGTGCGGACGACCAGTCAGGCGGCAACGATTACGCATGCGCGAAGCGCTTGCGTCACGTGGTTGCTTCTGCAGAGCTACGGTAGCTTCCCAGCGCGCTTCTGGACTTGCGTTCAGATCAACGATGATAGCTTTCAGCGCTGCACGCTTGGTGGCGTACTTGGCAACGGTGAGCTGACGCTTCAGCTCACGGTTTTTCATGCTCTTCTTGGCCATTTTCCTACTCCAATCAGTTGCGGAACGGGAATTTGAAAGCACGCAGCAGAGCGCGGCCTTCATCATCGTTCTTGGCAGTGGTGGTCAGGGTAATGTCCAGACCGCGGAGAGCATCGATCTTGTCGTAGTCGATTTCCGGGAAAATGATCTGCTCTTTCACGCCCATGCTGTAGTTACCACGACCATCGAAGGACTTGGCATTCAGGCCGCGGAAGTCGCGAACCCGAGGCAGGGAGATCGACAGCAGACGATCCAGGAACTCGTACATACGCTCACGGCGCAGAGTCACCTTGACGCCGATCGGCCATCCTTCGCGGACTTTGAAGCCAGCGATGGATTTACGAGCGTAGGTCACAACGACTTTCTGGCCGGTGATCTTTTCCAGGTCAGCAACAGCGTGCTCGATGACTTTTTTGTCGCCGATCGCTTCGCCCAGACCCATGTTCAGGGTGATCTTTGTAACGCGCGGAACTTCCATCACGTTCGAAAGCTTAAGTTCTTCCTTAAGTTTCGGAGCGATTTCCTTCCGGTAAATCTCTTTTAGTCGTGCCATGGTCTTCTACCTAGCAGTGTTCAAGCATCAACCGCTTTTTGGGTCGACTTGAAGACACGAATTTTTTTACCGTCTTCTACTTTGAAACCAACGCGGTCAGCCTTGTTGGTTTCGCCATTGAAGATGGCTACGTTAGAAGCGTGCAGTGGCGCTTCTTTCTCGACGATACCGCCTTGTACGCCCGACATCGGGTTAGGCTTGGTATGACGCTTGACCAGGTTCAGACCACCAACAACCAGACGGTTGTCAGCAAGAACCTTCAGCACCTTACCGCGCTTACCTTTGTCTTTGCCGGCGATCACGATGATCTCGTCGTCACGACGAATCTTTTGCATGTCGGATCTCCTTACAGCACTTCTGGGGCGAGCGAGACGATCTTCATGAACTTCTCAGTACGAAGTTCACGGGTCACTGGCCCAAAGATACGGGTGCCGATCGGCTCTTGCTTGTTGTTCAGAAGAACAGCAGCGTTGCCATCAAAGCGGATAATGGAGCCATCAGCACGACGTACGCCGTGACGAGTGCGGACTACAACAGCAGTCATCACTTGGCCTTTTTTCACTTTACCGCGAGGAATTGCTTCCTTCACGGTAACTTTGATGATGTCACCGATACCAGCGTAACGACGATGGGAGCCACCCAGCACCTTGATGCACATAACACGGCGAGCGCCGCTGTTATCGGCCACATCGAGCATGGATTGAGTCTGAATCATATAATTTCTCCGACCCCTAGTCCTTAGACTTCCACAGCGCGTTCGAGAACATCAACCAGCGCCCAAGACTTGGTCTTGGCCATCGGACGAGTTTCACGAATAGTGACTTTGTCGCCGATGTGGCACTGATTGGTTTCGTCGTGCGCGTGCAGCTTAGTCGAACGCTTAACGTATTTACCGTAGATCGGGTGCTTAACGCGACGCTCGATCAGAACGGTGATGGTTTTGTCCATCTTGTCGCTGACAACACGGCCAGTCAGCGTACGGACAGTTTTTTCGGCTTCAGCCATGATCACTTACCTGCCTGCTGGTTAAGCACAGTCTTCACGCGAGCGATGTCACGCTTAACTTGCGAGAGCAGATGAGACTGCCCCAACTGGCCAGTTGCTTTCTGCATACGCAGATTGAACTGGTCGCGCAGCAAGCCGAGCAGTTGCTCGTTCAGCTGCTGTGCGGATTTTTCACGAAGTTCATTCGCTTTCATCACATCACCGTCCGTTTAACAAAGGCGGTGGCGAGCGGCAGCTTTGCAGCAGCCAGGGCAAAAGCCTCACGCGCCAGCTCTTCAGTTACACCCTCGATTTCATACAGGACTTTGCCTGGCTGAATCTGGGCAACCCAGTATTCCACGTTACCCTTACCTTTACCCATACGAACTTCGAGGGGCTTTTTGGAGATCGGCTTGTCCGGGAATACACGGATCCAGATCTTGCCGCCACGTTTAACGTGACGGGTCAGAGCACGACGCGCTGACTCGATCTGACGAGCGGTGAGACGACCACGAGCTACAGACTTCAGCGCGAACTCGCCGAAGCTGACTTTGCTACCGCGCTGAGCCAGACCACGGTTGTGGCCTGTCATCTGCTTGCGGAACTTCGTACGCTTAGGTTGCAACATTTGGCGTACCCCTTACTTAGCAGCTTTTTTACGAGGCGCTGGTGCTTGTGGTTTCAGTTCTTCTTGGCGACCACCAATTACTTCGCCTTTGAAGATCCAAACCTTTACACCGATCACACCGTAAGTGGTGTGAGCTTCGTAGTTGGCATAGTCGATGTCGGCACGCAGGGTGTGCAATGGCACACGACCTTCGCGATACCATTCAGTACGTGCGATTTCAGCACCGCCGAGACGACCGCTCACTTGGATTTTGATGCCTTTGGCACCAATGCGCATGGCGTTCTGTACAGCGCGCTTCATAGCGCGACGGAACATTACGCGACGCTCCAGCTGCTGAGCTACGCTCTGCGCAACCAGCATACCGTCGAGCTCCGGCTTGCGGATCTCTTCGATATTGATGTGCACAGGCACACCCATTTGCTTGGTCAGGTCCTGACGCAGTTTCTCAACATCTTCACCTTTCTTCCCGATAACGATACCTGGACGAGCGGTGTGAATGGTGATACGTGCAGTTTGCGCCGGACGATGGATATCGATACGGCTTACGGACGCGCTTTTTAGTTTGTCTTGGAGATACTCGCGCACCTTCAGATCAGCGAACAAATAGTCCGCATAAGTCCGACCGTCTGCGTACCAGACGGAGGTGTGCTCCTTGACGATTCCCAGGCGAATGCCAATGGGATGTACTTTCTGACCCATCTCTTCGACTCCGTTACTTGTCAGCAACCTTGACAGTGATATGGCAAGACCGCTTGACGATGCGATCAGCACGGCCTTTGGCACGTGGCATGATGCGCTTCAGCGAACGCCCTTCGTTGACGAAAACGGTGCTGACCTTCAGGTCATCAACGTCTGCGCCTTCGTTATGCTCGGCGTTGGCTACGGCCGACTCCAGCACTTTCTTCATGATCTCGGCGGCTTTCTTACTGCTGAAAGCCAACAAGTTGAGCGCTTCGCCCACCTTCTTCCCGCGAATCTGGTCGGCGACCAAGCGGGCTTTCTGGGCGGAGATTCGAGCGCCCGACAACTTAGCGGCTACTTCCATTTCCTAACCCCTTAACGCTTGGCTTTCTTGTCTGCCACGTGCCCACGATAAGTGCGGGTACCGGCAAACTCGCCCAGTTTGTGGCCGACCATGTCTTCGTTAACGAGAACTGGGACGTGTTGACGACCGTTGTGTACTGCGATGGTCAGACCGACCATTTGTGGCAGGATCATGGAACGACGCGACCAAGTCTTAATTGGTTTGCGATCGTTCTTTTCCGCCGCCACTTCGATCTTCTTCAGTAGGTGAAGATCAATAAAAGGACCTTTTTTCAGAGAACGTGGCACTGTCGTATCCCTCTATTTACTTGCGACGACGGACGATCATTTTGTCGGTACGCTTATTACCACGAGTCTTCGCGCCCTTAGTCGGGAAGCCCCATGGCGATACCGGATGACGACCACCAGAGGTACGACCTTCACCACCACCATGTGGGTGGTCAACCGGGTTCATGGCAACACCACGAACGGTTGGGCGAACGCCACGCCAGCGTTTGGCACCAGCTTTACCCAGCGAACGCAGGCTGTGCTCGGAGTTCGAGACTTCGCCCAGCGTCGCACGGCATTCAGCCAGGACTTTACGCATTTCACCGGAGCGAAGACGCAGGGTAACGTACACACCTTCACGAGCGATCAGCTGAGCCGAAGCACCAGCGGAACGAGCGATCTGTGCGCCTTTACCTGGCTTCAATTCGATGCCGTGTACGGTGCTACCAACTGGAATGCTGCGCAGTTGCAGCTGGTTACCCGGCTTGATCGGAGCCAAAGCACCCGAAATCAGCTGGTCGCCAGCGCTCACGCCTTTAGGGGCGATGATGTAACGGCGCTCGCCGTCTGCGTACAACATAAGAGCAATGTGAGCAGTACGGTTTGGATCGTATTCGATACGCTCGACAGTGGCTGGAATGCCATCTTTGTCGTTGCGACGGAAGTCGACCATACGATAATGCTGCTTATGACCACCACCGATGTGACGCGTGGTAATACGGCCATTGTTGTTACGACCACCAGTCTTCGATTTTTTCTCGAGCAGCGGTGCGTGAGGAGCGCCTTTATGCAGCTCCTGGTTGACCACCTTGACCACAAAACGGCGGCCAGGGGAAGTCGGTTTGCATTTAACGATTGCCATGATGCACCCCTTCCTTACTCAGCACTGCTGCTGAAATCGAGATCTTGGCCTGGCTGAAGGGAGATAACTGCCTTCTTCCAGTCATTGCGCTTGCCCAGACCGCGAGCCGTGCGCTTGCTCTTACCCAGAACGTTCAGGGTAGTAACACGCTCAACTTTCACGCTGAACAGGCTTTCGACGGCCTTCTTGATTTCCAGCTTGGTTGCGTCAGTTGCAACCTTGAAAACGAACTGGCCTTTCTTGTCAGCCAGAACCGTAGCCTTCTCGGAAACGTGCGGGCCAAGCAGAACTTTAAATACGCGTTCCTGGTTCATCCCAGCAGCTCCTCGAATTTCTTCACGGCCGACACGGTGATCAACACCTTGTCGTATGCGATCAGACTAACTGGATCGGAACCTTGAACGTCACGTACATCGACGTGCGGCAGGTTACGAGCAGCCAGGTACAGGTTCTGATCAACAGCGTCCGACACGATGAGAACATCGGTCAGGCTCATGTTGTTCAGCTTGCCCAGCAGATCTTTGGTTTTTGGAGTTTCAACAGCGAAATCCTGAACCACGATCAGACGATCAGTACGCACCAGCTCAGCAAGGATGGAACGCATTGCTGCGCGATACATCTTCTTGTTCAGCTTCTGGGAGTGATCCTGTGGACGAGCTGCGAAAGTGGTACCGCCGCCACGCCAGATAGGGCTACGGATAGTACCGGCACGAGCACGGCCAGTACCTTTCTGACGCCATGGGCGCTTACCGCCACCACGAACGTCGGAACGGGTCTTTTGCTGCTTGCTACCCTGACGGCCGCCGGCCATATAGGCCACGACTGCTTGGTGAACCAGCGTCTCGTTGAACTCGCCGCCAAATGTCAGTTCGGAAACTTCGATCGCTTGAGCGTCATTTACATTTAATTGCATGTCAGCTTCCCCTTAACCGCGAGCCTTGGCTGCTGGACGTACAACCAGGTTGCCGCCAGTAGCGCCAGGAACAGCACCCTTGACCAACAACAGATTGCGTTCAGCGTCCACGCGCACTACTTCCAGGGACTGCACGGTCACGCGCTCAGCGCCCATATGACCGGACATTTTTTTGCCCTTGAATACACGACCAGGAGTCTGGCACTGGCCGATAGAGCCTGGGACGCGGTGGGATACGGAGTTACCGTGGGTGTTATCTTGCCCGCGGAAATTCCAACGCTTGATCGTACCCTGGAAGCCTTTACCTTTGGACTGACCGGTTACATCAACCAGTTGACCAGCAGCGAAGATTTCAGCGTTGATCAGATCGCCAGCCTGGTAGTCGCCTTCTTCAAGACGGAACTCCATGACAGTGCGACCAGCGGCAACGTTCGCCTTAGCGAAGTGGCCAGCTTGAGCAGCTGTAACACGCGAAGCACGACGCTCGCCTACAGTGACTTGCACTGCACGATAGCCATCGGTCTCTTCAGTTTTGAACTGGGTGACGCGATTCGGTTCGATCTCAATGACCGTGACCGGAATGGAGACACCTTCTTCGGTGAAAATACGGGTCATACCGCATTTACGACCGACTACACCAATAGTCATGTTGTAAACCTCATGAGTGTACGGGGCTTTCACCCGCTATGGCCGCCCATTTCAGAGCGTTACACGACTAAGACCGAGTCTTAGCCGAGGCTGATCTGCACTTCCACACCGGCCGCAAGATCAAGCTTCATAAGAGCATCAACGGTTTTATCCGTTGGCTGGACGATGTCCAGAACGCGCTTATGAGTGCGGATTTCGTACTGGTCACGCGCGTCTTTGTTGACGTGCGGGGAAACCAGAACGGTGAACCGCTCTTTACGGGTAGGCAGTGGAATTGGACCACGCACTTGAGCACCAGTACGTTTCGCGGTTTCCACGATTTCCTGGGTTGATTGGTCGATCAGGCGATGGTCAAAAGCCTTCAACCTGATACGGATTTGCTGATTTTGCATTGGATTTCAGACTCCGGCTGCTATTCCCACCGAGCGCAATACGCCCGTTAAAAGGAGGCGCAATTCTATAGACGCCCCAGATAGGTGTCAACCCAATAAAAAAGCCCCCGCTGAGCGGGGGCTTTTTCAATTCACCAAGCTAACTCTATAAAAGAGATTACTCGATGATTTTGGCTACGACGCCAGCGCCGACGGTACGACCGCCTTCACGGATAGCGAAACGCAGACCATCTTCCATCGCGATGGTTTTGATCAGGGTAACAACCATTTTGATGTTGTCGCCCGGCATTACCATTTCTACGCCTTCCGGCAGTTCGCAGTTACCAGTTACGTCGGTAGTGCGGAAGTAGAACTGTGGACGGTAGCCTTTGAAGAACGGAGTGTGACGACCGCCTTCTTCCTTGCTCAGCACGTACACCTCAGCTTCGAACTTGGTGTGCGGCTTAACCGAACCCGGCTTAACCAGAACCTGACCACGCTCAACGTCGTCACGCTTGGTACCGCGCAGCAGAACGCCGCAGTTCTCGCCAGCACGACCTTCGTCGAGCAACTTACGGAACATTTCAACACCGGTGCAGGTGGTGACGGTAGTGTCACGCAGACCAACGATTTCCAGTGGATCTTGAACCTTAACGATACCGCGCTCGATACGACCGGTTACAACAGTACCGCGACCCGAGATCGAGAACACGTCTTCGATTGGCATCAGGAACGGCTTGTCGATAACACGAACTGGATCCGGAATGTAGCTATCCAGAGTTTCAACCAGTTTACGAACGGACGTAGTGCCCATTTCGTTATCGTCTTTGCCTTCCAGAGCCATACGAGCAGAACCGATGATGATCGGAGTGTCGTCGCCTGGGAAGTCGTAAGTGCTCAGCAGATCGCGCACTTCCATCTCAACCAGCTCCAGCAGCTCAGCGTCGTCTACCAGGTCAGCCTTGTTCAGGTAAACCACGATGTACGGAACGCCAACCTGGCGGGACAGCAGGATGTGCTCACGGGTTTGCGGCATCGGACCATCAGCGGCCGAGCAAACCAGGATTGCGCCGTCCATCTGGGCAGCACCGGTGATCATGTTCTTCACATAGTCAGCGTGACCCGGGCAGTCAACGTGAGCGTAGTGACGGATCAGCGAGTTGTATTCAACGTGCGCGGTGTTGATGGTGATACCACGAGCTTTTTCTTCTGGTGCGCTGTCGATCTTGTCGAAGTCAACGATTGCGGAACCGAAAACTTCGGAGCAAACGCGAGTCAGAGCAGCAGTCAGAGTGGTTTTACCGTGGTCAACGTGACCGATGGTGCCAACGTTGACGTGCGGTAGGGAACGATCAAATTTTTCTTTAGCCACGACAATTAACTCCTAGCCTAAAGGGGCTGAATCAGCCTTGTTTTTTGGTAACAGTCTCGACGATGTGCGCCGGGGCTGTATCGTATTTTTTGAATTCCATAGAGTAGCTTGCGCGACCCTGGGACATGGAACGAACGTCGGTCGCATAACCGAACATCTCACCCAGTGGCACTTCGGCACGAATTACCTTGCCGGACACCGTGTCTTCCATACCCTGGATCATGCCGCGACGACGGTTAAGGTCGCCCATCACATCACCCATATAGTCTTCAGGCGTAACAACCTCTACCGCCATGATCGGCTCGAGCAACTCACCACCACCCTTCTGGGCCAGTTGCTTGGTCGCCATGGAAGCAGCC
The DNA here is from genome assembly GCF_059716105.1 of Pseudomonas sp. LBUM1652. Lineage (NCBI taxonomy): Bacteria > Pseudomonadati > Pseudomonadota > Gammaproteobacteria > Pseudomonadales > Pseudomonadaceae > Pseudomonas > Pseudomonas sp. LBUM1652. The sequence continues at coordinate 5,653,625 of NZ_CP166804.1, forward strand.
ACTTTAAACGCCATCTCGTTGGAGTCGACGTCGTGGTAAGAACCATCGAACACGGTAGCCTTCAGGCCGATCAGCGGATAGCCGGCAACGACGCCGTTCTTCATCTGCTCTTCGATACCCTTCTGGATAGCCGGGATGTATTCCTTAGGAACCACACCACCTACTACTTCGTTCACGAATTGCAGACCTTCCTGACCTTCGTCAGCAGGAGCAAAACGGATCCAGCAGTGACCGAACTGGCCACGACCGCCGGACTGACGAACGAACTTGCCTTCGATTTCGCAGTTCTTCGTGATGCGCTCACGATAGGAAACCTGAGGCTTGCCGATGTTGGCTTCGACGTTGAACTCACGGCGCATCCGGTCAACCAGGATGTCCAGGTGCAGCTCGCCCATGCCGGAGATGATCGTTTGACCAGTCTCTTCATCAGTTTTAACGCGGAAAGACGGGTCTTCCTGAGCAAGTTTGCCCAGAGCGATACCCATTTTTTCCTGGTCATCCTTGGTCTTAGGCTCTACGGCAACCGAAATAACCGGCTCCGGGAAGTCCATACGAACCAGGATGATTGGCTTGTCAGCGTTGCAGAGGGTTTCACCAGTGGTGACGTCCTTCATGCCGATCAGGGCCGCGATGTCGCCAGCGCGTACTTCCTTGATCTCTTCACGGGCGTTTGCGTGCATTTGCACCATACGACCCACGCGCTCTTTCTTGCCTTTAACCGAGTTGATCACGCCGTCGCCGGAGTTCAACACGCCCGAGTAAACGCGGACGAAGGTCAAAGTACCCACGAATGGGTCGGTAGCGATCTTGAACGCCAGAGCCGAGAACGGCTCCGCATCGTCTGCATGACGCTCCAGCTCGACTTCTTCGTTATCCGGGTCAGTACCCTTGATAGCAGGAATGTCAGTTGGTGCAGGCAGGAAGTCGATAACGGCGTCGAGAACCAGGGGAACACCCTTGTTCTTGAAGGAAGAACCGCAGACAGCCAGAACGATTTCGCCGGCGATAGTACGCTGACGCAAAGCAGCTTTGATCTCTTCGATCGTCAGCTCTTCGCCTTCCAGGTACTTGTTCATCAGCTCTTCGTTGGCTTCAGCAGCAGCTTCAACCATGTTGTTGCGCCACTCTTCAGCCAGCTCTTGCAGCTCGGCAGGAATGTCCTTGCGAACAGGGACCATACCTTTGTCAGAGTCGTTCCAGTAGATAGCTTGCATGTTGATCAGATCAATCTGACCCTGGAAGTTATCTTCAGAACCGATGGCCAACTGAATCGGCACCGGAGTGTGACCCAGACGCTGCTTGATCTGACCGATCACGCGCAGGAAGTTGGCGCCAGCACGGTCCATCTTGTTTACGTAAACAAGACGTGGAACGCCGTACTTGTTGGCTTGACGCCATACGGTTTCCGACTGAGGCTCAACACCCGAAGTACCACAGAACACAACGACAGCGCCGTCGAGTACGCGCAGGGAACGCTCAACTTCAATAGTGAAGTCTACGTGGCCCGGGGTATCGATTACGTTGAAGCGATGCTCGTCTTTGTACTGCTTCTCGGAACCCTTCCAGAAGGCGGTGATGGCAGCAGAAGTAATGGTAATACCACGCTCCTGCTCCTGCACCATCCAGTCTGTGGTCGCGGCGCCATCATGCACCTCGCCCATTTTGTGACTTTTGCCGGTGTAAAAAAGGACGCGCTCGGTGGTGGTGGTTTTACCAGCATCCACGTGAGCGACGATACCGATGTTACGGTAGCGACTAATCGGAGTAGTACGAGCCATAAAGCCCTCGCAAAATTAGTGAAGCTAAAATTAGAAGCGGTAGTGCGAGAAAGCTTTGTTGGCTTCGGCCATACGGTGCACGTCTTCACGCTTCTTAACAGCAGCACCTTTACCTTCAGCAGCATCCAGCAGTTCGCCAGCCAAACGCAGAGCCATAGACTTCTCGCCACGCTTACGTGCGAAGTCTACCAACCAGCGCATTGCCAGAGCGTTACGACGGGAAGGACGAACCTCGACCGGAACCTGGTAAGTAGCACCACCAACGCGGCGCGACTTCACTTCGACCAGCGGAGCGATGGCGTCGAGTGCTTTTTCGAAGAGTTCCAGGGGATCGGTGCCAGCCTTACGGGTCGCAACGGTTTCCAGGGCACCATAAACGATACGCTCGGCAACGGCTTTCTTGCCGCTTTCCATAACGTGGTTCATGAATTTGGCGAGGATCTGGCTTCCGTATTTCGGATCGTCCAGAATCTCACGCTTTGCTGCTACGCGACGTCTTGGCATGATAAGCCCTCAAGCGGTCTTCAGGTTAGCTCGGGACAGATCCAATGGATGCGTGCCCGACCTTACTCTTATCGACTCAATAAAATGAAAATCTGCAAAACGGCCGATTACTTCGGACGTTTGGTACCGTACTTCGAACGACCTTGGTTACGACCTTTAACGCCGGAAGTATCCAGGGAGCCGCGAACGGTGTGGTAACGAACACCTGGCAAGTCTTTTACACGACCGCCGCGGATCAGTACCACGCTGTGCTCTTGCAGGTTGTGGCCTTCACCACCGATGTACGAGGAAACCTCGAAACCGTTGGTCAGACGCACACGGCATACTTTACGCAGTGCCGAGTTAGGTTTTTTCGGCGTAGTGGTGTACACACGGGTGCACACGCCACGACGTTGCGGGCAGTTCTGCAGCGCAGGTACGTCGGATTTCTCGACGATACGCTTACGCGGCTGACGTACCAGCTGGTTGATAGTTGCCATCTACTAGCTCCACTGTTGTCTTGCGACGCTATTGTCTTGCAAGAAAAGCAAAATGGCAGGAACGAATTCCCGCCAAATTTAGGGGATCAAGAGTCTAAAGAGGATCTTGCCCCCAGTCAAGGCAAGGCCCCGACCTCCCCGCCCCTCGAACCTCGACAAATTGTCTCGATTCGATGAACGGAGCGATCAGGGCCTTACGCTCATTTATCGCAGAACTCAGTTACCGCTCGAGTTCAGCGCTTCGGTCAGTGCAGCTTCCACTTCACTGGCGCTTACGCGCAACGGTTTGTCAGCTTCACGACGACGCTTGCGCTCGCTGTGATAAGCCAGACCGGTACCGGCCGGGATCAGACGACCCACAACCACGTTTTCTTTCAGGCCGCGCAGGTAATCGCGCTTGCCGGTTACGGCCGCTTCGGTCAGTACGCGAGTGGTTTCCTGGAAGGAAGCCGCCGAGATGAACGATTCGGTCGACAACGACGCCTTGGTAATACCCAGCAGTACGCGAGTGTACTTGGACACGAACTTGTCTTCGCCGCCCAGACGCTCGTTCTCTACCAGTACGTGAGTGAGTTCCATCTGGTCGCCCTTGATGAAACTGGAATCGCCGGATTCAGCGATCTCAACTTTACGCAGCATCTGACGCAGGATGGTCTCGATGTGCTTGTCGTTGATCTTCACGCCTTGCAGACGGTAAACGTCCTGGATCTCGTTAACGATGTACTTGGCCAGCGCGCTCACACCCAGCAGACGCAGGATGTCGTGCGGATCGCTTGGGCCGTCGGAGATAACTTCGCCGCGGTTTACCTGTTCGCCTTCGAACACGTTCAGGTGACGCCACTTCGGAATCAGCTCTTCGTACGGATCGCTACCGTCGTTCGGGGTAATAACCAGACGGCGCTTGCCTTTGGTCTCCTTACCGAACGCGATGGTGCCGCTGACCTCAGCCAGAATCGACGCTTCTTTCGGACGACGAGCTTCGAACAAGTCGGCAACACGCGGCAGACCACCGGTGATGTCACGGGTTTTCGAAGTTTCTTGCGGGATACGAGCGATAACATCACCGATCGCAATCTTCGCACCGTCCGCAACACCGACCAGGGCGTTGGCTGGCAGGAAGTACTGAGCGATAACGTCAGTGCCTGGCAGCAACAGATCCTTGCCGTTGTCGTCGACCATCTTCACTGCAGGACGGATTTCCTTACCGGCAGCTGGACGATCTTTCGCGTCGAGTACTTCAATGTTGGTCATACCGGTCAATTCGTCAGTCTGACGCTTGATCGTGATGCCTTCTTCCATGCCCACGTAGGTCACGGTACCTTTCATTTCGGTAACGATTGGGTGAGTGTGCGGATCCCACTTGGCCACGATTGCGCCAGCGTCGACCTTGTCACCTTCTTTAACCGAAATCACGGCACCGTATGGCAGCTTGTAACGCTCACGCTCACGACCGAAGTCATCAGCGATTGCCAGCTCACCGGAACGGGACACAGCTACCAAGTGACCATCCACTCGCTCAACGTGCTTCAGGTTGTGCAGACGGACGGTACCGCCATTCTTCACCTGAACGCTGTCGGCTGCGGAAGTACGGCTTGCCGCACCACCGATGTGGAACGTACGCATCGTCAGCTGGGTACCCGGCTCACCGATGGACTGGGCAGCGATAACGCCGACCGCTTCACCGATGTTCACCTGGTGACCACGAGCCAGATCACGGCCGTAGCACTTGGCGCAGATGCCATAGCGGGTTTCACAGCTGATCGGCGAACGCACGATCACTTCGTCGATGCTGTTCAGCTCGATGAATTCAACCCACTTCTCGTCTACCAGAGTGCCGGCAGGAACGATAACGTCCTCGGTACCTGGCTTGAATACGTCACGGGCGATAACACGACCCAATACGCGCTCACCCAACGGCTCTACAACGTCACCGCCTTCAATGTGCGGAGTCATCAGCAGACCGTGTTCGGTGCCGCAATCGATCTCGGTTACAACCAGATCCTGCGCCACGTCTACCAGACGACGAGTCAGGTAACCGGAGTTCGCAGTTTTCAACGCGGTATCCGCCAGACCTTTACGAGCACCGTGAGTCGAGATGAAGTACTGAAGTACGCTCAAACCTTCACGGAAGTTCGCAGTAATCGGCGTTTCAATGATGGAACCGTCCGGCTTGGCCATCAGACCACGCATACCGGCCAGCTGACGAATCTGTGCTGCGGAACCCCGCGCACCCGAGTCGGCCATCATGTACATCGAGTTGAAAGACTCTTGATCGACTTCAACGCCATGACGGTCGATGACTTTCTCTTTCGAGAGGTTGGCCATCATCGCCTTGGAAACTTCGTCGTTCGCTTTCGACCAAAGGTCGATCACTTTGTTGTACTTCTCGCCCTGGGTTACCAGGCCGGAGGCGTACTGGCTCTCGATCTCTTTCACTTCGTCGGTGGCAGCACCGATGATGCGAGCTTTTTCATCCGGGATAACGAAGTCGTTAACACCGATGGAAACGCCGGAAATGGTCGAGTAAGCGAAACCGGTGTACATCAACTGGTCAGCGAAGATCACGGTCTCTTTCAGACCAACCACGCGGTAGCACTGGTTGATCAGTTTCGAGATCGCCTTTTTCTTCATCGGCAAGTTGACGACGTCGTACGACAGACCTTTTGGCACAACCTGGAACAGCAGCGCACGGCCGACTGTAGTGTCGACGATACGGGTACCGCTCACGCTGTTGCCGTCACGGTCGTTGACGGTTTCGTTGATACGAACTTTAACCTTGGCGTGCAGTGCGGCTTCGCCGGCACGGAACACACGGTCAACTTCCTGCAGATCCGCGAATACACGACCTTCGCCCTTGGCGTTGATCGCTTCACGAGTCATGTAGTACAGACCCAATACAACGTCCTGCGACGGAACGATGATTGGCTCACCGTTAGCTGGCGACAGAATGTTGTTGGTCGACATCATCAACGCACGCGCTTCGAGCTGGGCTTCCAGCGTCAGCGGTACGTGCACGGCCATTTGGTCGCCGTCGAAGTCGGCGTTGTACGCGGCGCAGACCAGCGGGTGCAGCTGGATAGCCTTACCTTCGATCAGTACCGGTTCAAACGCCTGGATACCCAGACGGTGAAGGGTCGGTGCACGGTTGAGAAGAACCGGGTGTTCGCGAATCACTTCAGCGAGAACGTCCCAAACCTCTGGCAGTTCGCGCTCGACCATTTTCTTGGCCGCTTTGATGGTGGTCGCGAGACCGCGCATTTCCAGCTTGCCGAAAATGAACGGTTTGAACAGCTCGAGAGCCATCTTCTTCGGCAGACCGCACTGGTGCAGACGCAGGGTCGGACCTACGGTAATTACCGAACGACCGGAGTAGTCAACACGCTTACCAAGCAAGTTCTGACGGAAACGACCTTGCTTACCCTTGATCATGTCAGCCAGGGATTTCAGAGGACGCTTGTTCGAACCGGTGATAGCGCGGCCACGACGACCGTTGTCGAGCAGTGCATCGACAGCTTCCTGCAACATACGCTTTTCGTTGCGCACGATGATGTCCGGAGCGGACAGATCCAGCAGGCGCTTCAAACGGTTGTTACGGTTGATCACTCGACGATACAGATCGTTGAGGTCGGAAGTCGCGAAACGACCGCCATCCAGCGGGACCAGTGGACGCAGATCTGGCGGCAGAACCGGCAGAACGGTCAGCACCATCCACTCTGGCAGGTTGCCGGAACCCTGAAAGGCTTCCATCAACTTCAGACGCTTGGACAGCTTCTTGATTTTGGTTTCGGAGTTGGTTTGCGGAATCTCTTCGCGCAGACGGCCAATCTCGTGCTCCAGGTCGATAGCGTGCAGCAGTTCGCGGACAGCCTCAGCACCCATGCGGGCGTCGAAGTCGTCACCGAACTCTTCCAGCGCTTCGAAGTACTGCTCGTCGTTCAGCAGCTGACCTTTTTCAAGTGTGGTCATGCCTGGATCGATAACGACATAGCTCTCGAAGTAGAGAACGCGTTCGATATCACGCAGGGTCATGTCCATCAGCAAGCCGATACGGGACGGCAGCGATTTCAGGAACCAGATGTGGGCAACCGGCGAAGCCAGTTCGATGTGCGCCATGCGCTCACGACGAACCTTGGCCAGTGCAACTTCAACGCCGCACTTCTCGCAGATCACACCACGGTGCTTCAAGCGCTTGTACTTACCGCACAGGCACTCGTAATCCTTTACCGGGCCAAAGATCTTGGCGCAGAACAGGCCATCACGCTCAGGTTTGAACGTACGGTAGTTGATGGTTTCCGGCTTTTTAACTTCACCGAACGACCACGAACGGATCATCTCAGGCGAGGCCAATCCAATACGGATGGCGTCGAACTCTTCGACTTGACCCTGGTTTTTCAGCAAATTCAGTAGGTCTTTCAAGGCCTTTCCTCCTGGCGGAGCAGAGAGCGGGCAATCCTGCCCCGCTCTCGATTCGCGTCACGTGTTATTCGGTTTCCAGATCGATATCGATGCCGAGGGAACGAATTTCCTTGATCAACACGTTGAAGGACTCGGGCATGCCCGGCTCCATACGGTGATCGCCATCCACGATGTTTTTGTACATCTTGGTACGGCCGTTCACATCGTCCGACTTCACTGTGAGCATTTCTTGCAGAGTGTAAGCAGCACCGTATGCTTCCAGTGCCCAGACCTCCATCTCCCCGAAACGCTGACCACCGAACTGCGCCTTACCACCCAGCGGCTGCTGGGTAACCAGGCTGTACGAACCGGTAGAACGAGCGTGCATCTTGTCGTCTACCAAGTGGTTCAGCTTCAGCATGTACATGTAGCCAACGGTAACTGGACGCTCGAACTTGTTGCCGGTACGGCCGTCAGTCAGCTGCATCTGGCCGCTTTCCGGCAGGTCTGCCAGTTTCAGCATGGCCTTGATTTCGCTTTCCTTGGCGCCGTCGAATACTGGGGTGGCCATTGGAACACCGCCACGCAAGTTCTTCGCCAGATCCAGGATTTCCTGATCGGAGAAGCTGTCCAGATCTTCGTTACGACCGCCGATCTGGTTGTAGATCTCGTCCAGGAAGGTGCGCAGCTCAGCGACTTTACGCTGCTCTTCGACCATCCGGTTGATCTTCTCGCCCAGACCTTTGGCCGCGAGGCCCAGGTGGGTTTCGAGGATCTGACCAACGTTCATACGCGAAGGTACGCCCAGTGGGTTGAGGACGACGTCGACCGGGGTGCCATTGGCATCGTGCGGCATGTCTTCAACCGGCATGATCACGGAGACCACACCTTTGTTACCGTGACGACCGGCCATCTTGTCGCCCGGCTGGATGCGACGACGGATTGCCAGGTAAACCTTGACGATCTTCAGCACGCCCGGAGCCAGGTCATCGCCCTGCTGCAGTTTGCGCTTCTTGTCTTCGAACTTGTCGTCCAGCAGACGGCGGCGATCAACGATGTAGGCCTGAGCCTTCTCGAGTTGCTCGTTCAGAGCATCTTCAGCCATGCGCAGTTTGAACCACTGACCATGCTCAAGACCGTCGAGAACTTCGTCGGTGATGTCCTGACCTTTCTTCAGACCTGCGCCGCCTTCAGCCTTGTGGCCTACCAGAGCGGAACGCAGACGTTCGAAAGTCGCGCCTTCAACGATACGGAACTCTTCGTTCAGATCCTTGCGGATCTCGTCCAGTTGGGACTTCTCGATCGACAGTGCACGAGCATCACGCTCAACGCCGTCACGAGTGAAGACCTGTACGTCGATGACAGTACCTTTGGTGCCGGTTGGCACGCGCAGGGAGGTGTCTTTAACGTCGCTGGCTTTTTCACCGAAGATCGCACGCAGCAGCTTTTCTTCCGGAGTCAGTTGAGTCTCGCCTTTCGGAGTGACCTTACCGACCAGGATGTCGCCTGCGCCTACTTCAGCACCTACGTAAACGATACCGGCTTCGTCCAGCTTGTTCAGTGCAGCTTCACCCACGTTCGGGATGTCCGCAGTGATTTCCTCTGGGCCAAGCTTGGTGTCACGGGCCACACAGGTCAGTTCCTGAATGTGGATCGTGGTGAAACGGTCTTCCTGAACAACACGCTCGGAAAGGCAGATGGAGTCTTCGAAGTTGAAGCCGTTCCATGCCATGAACGCGATGCGCATGTTCTGACCCAGAGCCAGCTCACCCATATCGGTGGACGGGCCGTCGGCCATGATGTCGCTACGCTGAACGCGATCACCCTTGCTCACCAGCGGACGCTGGTTGATGCAGGTGTTCTGGTTCGAGCGGGTGTATTTGGTCAGGTTGTAGATGTCGACACCAGCTTCGCCGGTTTCAACTTCGTCATCAGCAACACGAACCACGATACGGCTGGCATCAACGGAGTCGATCACGCCGCCACGACGAGCCACGACGCAAACGCCGGAGTCACGAGCTACGTTACGCTCCATGCCGGTACCTACCAGCGGCTTGTCAGCGCGCAGGGTTGGTACAGCTTGACGCTGCATGTTCGAACCCATCAACGCACGGTTGGCGTCGTCGTGCTCGAGGAACGGGATCAGCGACGCTGCAACCGAAACTACCTGCTTCGGCGAAACGTCCATCAAAGTGACTTCTTCAGGCGCCTTGACGGTGAATTCGTTCAGGTGACGTACGGCTACCAACTCGTCGATCAGGACTTTCTGGTCGTTCATGGTCGCCGAAGCCTGCGCGATCACGTGATCGGCTTCTTCAATGGCGGACAGGAACACGATCTCGTCGGTAACCACACCCTCTTTCACCACACGGTACGGGCTTTCCAGGAAGCCGTACTGGTTGGTGCGCGCGTAAGCGGCCAGGGAGTTGATCAGACCGATGTTCGGACCTTCCGGCGTTTCAATCGGGCATACACGACCGTAGTGAGTCGGGTGTACGTCACGAACTTCAAAGCCAGCACGCTCACGAGTCAGACCGCCAGGGCCGAGTGCAGAAACACGACGCTTGTGGGTGATCTCGGACAGCGGGTTGTTCTGGTCCATGAACTGAGACAGCTGGCTGGAACCGAAGAACTCTTTCACCGCCGCAGCCACTGGCTTGGCGTTGATCAGGTCTTGCGGCATCAGGCCTTCGCTTTCAGCCATCGACAGACGCTCTTTGACCGCACGCTCAACACGTACCAGGCCAACGCGGAACTGGTTCTCGGCCATTTCGCCTACACAGCGAACACGACGGTTACCCAGGTGGTCGATGTCATCGACGATGCCTTTACCGTTACGGATGTCGACCAGAGTCTTCAGTACCGCGACGATGTCTTCCTTGCACAGCACGCCCGAACCTTCGATCTCGGTGCGACCGATACGACGGTTGAACTTCATCCGGCCGACCGCAGACAGGTCATAGCGCTCAGGGCTGAAGAACAGGTTGTTGAACAGGGTTTCGGCAGCGTCTTTGGTTGGCGGCTCGCCTGGACGCATCATGCGATAGATCTCGACCAGCGCTTCCAATTGGTTGCTGGTGGAGTCGATCTTCAGCGTGTCAGAGACGAACGGGCCACAGTCGATGTCGTTGGTGTACAGAGTTTCGATGCGCACAACGCCGGACTTGGCAATTTTTGCCAGGACTTCGGTGTTCAGTTCGGTGTTGCACTCTGCCAGGATTTCGCCGGTAGCCGGATGCACAATGACCTTGGCGGTAGTGCGGCCCAGGACGTAGTCCAGAGGCACTTCCAGCGTCTTGATCCCGGCTTTTTCGATCTGATTGATGTGGCGCGCGGTAATACGGCGGCCCGCTTCAACGATGACCTTGCCTTTTTCATCCTGGATGTCCAGAACGGCAATTTCACCACGCAGACGCGATGCAATCAGTTCCAGGCTGAGGGTTTCGCCGCTCAGGTGGAATACGTTGGTGGTGTAGAACGCGTCCAGTACTTCTTCGGTGGTGTAGCCGAGCGCGCGCAGCAGTACCGAGGCCGGCAGCTTGCGACGACGGTCGATACGCACGAATACGCAGTCTTTCGGGTCGAACTCGAAGTCCAGCCACGAACCGCGGTAAGGAATGATGCGCGCGGAGTAAAGCAGTTTGCCGGAGCTATGCGTCTTGCCGCGGTCGTGGTCGAAGAACACGCCCGGGGAACGGTGCAGCTGGGAAACGATTACACGTTCGGTACCATTGATTACGAAGGTACCGTTCTCAGTCATCAGGGGAATTTCACCCATGTAGACTTCTTGCTCTTTGATGTCCTTGATCGCTTTGTTCGACGACTCTTTGTCGAAAATGATCAGGCGCACTTTTACCCGCAAAGGTACGGCGAAAGTTACACCGCGCAATACGCATTCTTTGACATCAAATGCCGGTTCGCCCAGGCGATAACCGACGTACTCCAGCGCAGCATTGCCGGAGTAGCTGATGATCGGGAAAACGGATTTGAAGGCCGCATGCAGGCCCACGTCGCGGAACTGATCTTTAGTCGCTCCCGCTTGCAAGAATTCACGATACGAATCCAGCTGGATGGCCAGGAGGTAAGGCACATCCATGACGTCCGGCAACTTGCTAAAGTCCTTGCGGATACGTTTTTTCTCAGTATATGAGTAAGCCATCAGCGTTCCCCAGCTTGGTCACCTGCTTGTTTGGCCCCTCCCGACGGGAGCAGCCAGAAAATCGTGCAAACCCCATGGTTTGCGCCACCACATCGGGTGGTTACAGCACCTTTATCAGCACCGACCCAGTCGGCTGCCAATAACGGAAAAAGGCCGGTGGCAAGAGCCACCAGCCATCAGCCTGTCGCTTGACGCTCGGGCTGGAGGAGCAAAGTCGAAGCTTACTTCAGCTCGACTTTAGCGCCTGCTTCTTCCAGCTTCTTCTTGGCGTCTTCAGCAGCGTCTTTCGAAACGCCTTCCAGAACAACCTGAGGAGCGCCGTCTACTTTCTCTTTGGCTTCTTTCAGGCCCAGACCGGTCAGCTCGCGAACTGCTTTAATGGCGTTTACTTTCTTCTCGCCAGCTTCCAGCAGAACAACGTTGAACTCGGTTTGCTCTTCAACAACAGCGGCAGCAGCAGCTGGGCCAGCGGAAGCAGCTGCAGCAGTAACGCCGAACTTCTCTTCCATTGCCTTGATCAGCTCAACGATTTCCATTACGGATTTTTCGCCGATTGCGTCGATGATTTGTTCGTTAGTCAGAGACATGACTTATTTCCTGAATTGGGGGACGGCCTACGCGACCATCGAAATAAACAAAAAACGCGAGAAGTTGACGAGCCTTAGGCTGCGGCAGCTTCTTTCTGGTCGCGAATTGCCGCCAGAGTACGAGCCAATTTGCTGGTAGCGCCTTGAATCACGCTCATCAGCTGAGAAATTGCTTCGTCACGGGTCGGCAGGGTTGCCAGTACGTCGATCTGATTAGCTGCGAGGAACTTGCCCTCGAACGCAGCTGCCTTGATCTCGAACTTGTCCTGACCCTTGGCAAACTCTTTGAAGATACGGGCAGCAGCGCCCGGATGTTCGTTCGAGAATGCAATCAGGGTCGGGCCGGTGAACACGTCGTTGAGAACACTGTATTGAGTGTCAGCAACGGCGCGCTTGAGCAGGGTGTTACGTACAACACGTACGTATACGCCAGCTTCACGAGCCTCTTTACGGAGTCCGGTCATTGCGCCTACTGTTACGCCACGGGCATCAACCACGACAGCGGACAGAGCGACTTTGGCAGCCTCGTTGACATCAGCGACGATGGCCTTCTTGTCTTCGAGATTAATTGCCACGGGTTTAACTCCTGCTTGTTACCGTTTCATTCGATCGAAACCGAATGTCGTTTTGGTGTCTGATTCGGTAAGGAACCGGGAGCACCATCTGCGTAGGCTTTTGGTTTAAGGCTTGCGCCGCCTACGGTCTTGGATAGCCCCCGCCAGGCAGGGACCCCAATATTTCAATTGGCGCGATCAATCGCGCCAACCTTTGTCTTACGCGTCCAGCGAGCTCTGGTCGATGACCAGACCTGGGCCCATAGTGGTGCTCAGGGTAACGCGCTTGACGTAAATACCTTTCGAAGAAGCTGGCTTGATGCGCTTCAGATCAGCGATCAGGGCTTCAACGTTTTCCTTCAGCTTGACGGCGTCGAAGCCCATCTTGCCAACGGAAGTGTGAATGATGCCGTTTTTGTCGGTGCGATAACGAACCTGACCAGCCTTGGCGTTTTTAACCGCGGTGGCTACGTCTGGAGTTACGGTGCCGACTTTAGGGTTAGGCATCAGACCACGTGGACCGAGGATCTGGCCCAGTTGACCTACTACGCGCATGGCATCCGGGGATGCAATCACTACGTCATAGTTCAGGTCGCCGCCTTTCATTTCGGCAGCCAGGTCGTCCATACCTACGCGGTCAGCGCCGGCAGCCAGAGCGGCTTCAGCAGCTGGACCCTGAGTGAACACAGCAACGCGAACAGTCTTGCCAGTGCCGTGTGGCAGCACAGTAGCGCTACGAACAACCTGGTCGGATTTACGCGGGTCTACACCCAGGTTTACAGCAATGTCAAACGACTCGCTGAACTTGACAGTCGACAGCTCAGCCAGCAGAGCAGCGGCATCTACAATGTTGTAGGCCTTGCCTGCTTCGATTTTGCCGGCGATAGCCTTTTGACGCTTAGTCAGCTTAGCCATTACACACCCTCCACGTTAAGGCCCATGCTACGAGCAGAACCGGCGATAGTACGCACGGCTGCATCCATATCAGCTGCAGTCAGATCCGCGTTTTTGGTTTTCGCGATTTCTTCCAGCTGAGCACGGGTAACAGTGCCAACCTTAACGGTGTTCGGACGAGCGGAACCGCTGGTCAGACCGGCCGCCTTCTTCAGCAGAACCGAAGCAGGGGTGGATTTGGTTTCGAAAGTGAAGCTACGGTCGCTGTAAACAGTGATGATCACTGGAGTCGGCAGACCTGCTTCAAGACCCTGAGTACGGGCGTTGAAGGCCTTGCAGAATTCCATGATGTTCACGCCGTGCTGACCCAAAGCAGGACCAACAGGTGGGCTTGGGTTAGCCTGAGCGGCCTTCACTTGCAGCTTGATGTAAGCGGTAATCTTCTTGGCCATGAGGCACTCCAATTACGGGTTCGAACGCCTCGAAAGGCTCCCCGGTTACTTGCGCGTTTATCCCAGTGACGACAAAACCCCACAGCCTATGGCTGCGGGGTTGGGATGCTTGTCCAGTTAGACCTTTTCGACCTGACTGAACTCCAACTCTACCGGGGTAGAGCGACCGAAAATGAGCACAGCCACTTGGATGCGGCTCTTTTCGTAGTTAACTTCTTCAACGACACCATTGAAATCAGCAAATGGACCGTCATTGACTCGTACCGTTTCACCTGGTTCGAAGAGAGTCTTCGGCTTAGGCTTGTCGCTACCATCAGCAACACGACGCAGAATCGCCTCTGCCTCTTTATCAGTGATCGGCGCCGGTTTATCAGCAGTACCGCCGATGAAACCCATCACCCGAGGAGTATCCTTGACCAAGTGCCAAGTACCCTCATTCATATCCATCTGTACCAGCACATAACCTGGGAAGAACTTGCGTTCGCTTTTGCGCTTCTGGCCATTACGCATTTCAACCACTTCTTCAGTGGGAACCAGAATTTCGCCGAAGCCATCTTCCATGCCAGCCAGCTTTACTCGCTCAACGAGCGAGCGCATGACATGCTTCTCGTAACCCGAGTAAGCATGCACAACGTACCAACGCTTAGCCACGGGACACCCTTAGCCGACAATCAAGGAAACAAGCCAGCCGAGCAGGGAATCTAGCCCCCACAACAGCAACGCCATAACCAGTACAACAGCCACGACAATCAGCGTGGTCTGTGTGGTTTCTTGGCGAGTTGGCCAAACGACTTTACGAATCTCGGTGCGAGCTTCCTTAACCAGTACAAAGAAAGACTTGCCCTTCGCAGTCTGCAGGCCTACAAAGGCAGCTACAGCAGCAATCACAAGTAGAGCGAGTACGCGGTACAGGATCGGCGAAGCGGCGTAGTACTGATTGCCAACAACGCCAACAGCCACCAAAGCAACTACTACAAGCCACTTGAGTAGATCGAAGCGAGAGCTTTGAGCTTCAGCTTTAGGAGTCATCTATGAAGATCCTGTGAAAAGAAAGCCAGATACACCGAGTGAATCTGGCAGGTCAGGAGGGAATCGAACCCCCAACCTACGGTTTTGGAGACCGTCGCTCTGCCAATTGAGCTACTGACCTAAAACAAAATCAGGCCGACCATTATGCCGGCCTGAAAAATACATTACAACCGCTTATTCGATGATTTTGGCTACGACACCAGCGCCGACGGTACGACCGCCTTCACGGATAGCGAAACGCAGACCATCTTCCATCGCGATGGTTTTGATCAGGGTAACAACCATTTTGATGTTGTCGCCCGGCATTACCATTTCTACGCCTTCCGGCAGTTCGCAGTTACCAGTTACGTCGGTAGTGCGGAAGTAGAACTGTGGACGGTAGCCTTTGAAGAACGGAGTGTGACGACCGCCTTCTTCCTTGCTCAGCACGTACACCTCAGCTTCGAACTTGGTGTGCGGCTTAACCGAACCCGGCTTAACCAGAACCTGACCACGCTCAACGTCGTCACGCTTGGTACCGCGCAGCAGAACGCCGCAGTTCTCGCCAGCACGACCTTCGTCGAGCAACTTACGGAACATTTCAACACCGGTGCAGGTGGTGACGGTAGTGTCACGCAGACCAACGATTTCCAGTGGATCTTGAACCTTAACGATACCGCGCTCGATACGACCGGTTACAACAGTACCGCGACCCGAGATCGAGAACACGTCTTCGATTGGCATCAGGAACGGCTTGTCGATAACACGAACTGGATCCGGAATGTAGCTATCCAGAGTTTCAACCAGTTTACGAACGGACGTAGTGCCCATTTCGTTATCGTCTTTGCCTTCCAGAGCCATACGAGCAGAACCGATGATGATCGGAGTGTCGTCGCCTGGGAAGTCGTAAGTGCTCAGCAGATCGCGCACTTCCATCTCAACCAGCTCCAGCAGCTCAGCGTCGTCTACCAGGTCAGCCTTGTTCAGGTAAACCACGATGTACGGAACGCCAACCTGGCGGGACAGCAGGATGTGCTCACGGGTTTGCGGCATCGGACCATCAGCGGCCGAGCAAACCAGGATTGCGCCGTCCATCTGGGCAGCACCGGTGATCATGTTCTTCACATAGTCAGCGTGACCTGGGCAGTCAACGTGAGCGTAGTGACGGATCAGCGAGTTGTATTCAACGTGCGCGGTGTTGATGGTGATACCACGAGCTTTTTCTTCTGGTGCGCTGTCGATCTTGTCGAAGTCAACGATTGCGGAACCGTAAACTTCGGAGCAAACGCGAGTCAGAGCAGCAGTCAGAGTGGTTTTACCGTGGTCAACGTGACCAATGGTCCCAACGTTGACGTGGGGCAGGGAACGATCAAATTTTTCCTTAGCCATCGATATCACCCTCAAACAGAAGAATTAGACAAACAATATCAACCATTAAAACAAAGGCAGATATTTTCATATCTGCCTTGTTATATGGAGCTCTTGAGCGGATTTGAACCGCTGACCTCACCCTTACCAAGGGTGTGCTCTACCAACTGAGCTACAAGAGCAAAACACTTTGCACAACCTGCAAACTTGGAGCGGGTAGCGGGAATCGAACCCGCATCATCAGCTTGGAAGGCTGAGGTTCTACCACTAAACTATACCCGCAGAGCTTACAGCTCACGCTCAAATCTGGTGGAGGGAGAAGGATTCGAACCTTCGAAGTCGTAGACGTCAGATTTACAGTCTGATCCCTTTGGCCGCTCGGGAACCCCTCCTAATCAGGCCGGCATTCTATACTATGCCAAACCCCTGTCAAGCATTTTCTCATTTAAAAACCTGAGGTTAGCTGCATTGACACCACCCCGCCTCGTTAACCTTTGAAAGGTCTTCACTGCGGAGCGGGCGCCATTCTATTCAAACTATTCAGCAGGTGCAACCCCCTCGCACAGCATTATTTTATGTTTTAACTCATTGAATTCCTTGGAAAGGTTTTGCAGTTGCGCATCCCCCAGCAAACGCTGGCTTTCAGGTGCAATACGCAGCCAGTAACCTGTCGCAGGAACATCATTCGCTGAAAGTTCAGCCTTGATATCCATCTCAGCCAAACGCTGGCTCAGCGGCATAACTTGCTCCTCACGAGCAAATCCACCCAAATAAAGGCACCTCTCCTCAGTCCGCGGCACACCAGGCCTTGCCTTAGAAGCACCGACACTCTCGCTCAACAGACGAATATCCTGCTGCGAGCCTTTATACAAACTGAGAGGGGTTACGTCTTTTGCCCGCAAGGGTGCTTCCTGCTGATGCCAGACGTAATAGAAAACATTGAGAACAAGGAGCAGCAGGAACAACCAACGCATACATACCTCAGGACAAAGGACACGCCATAGCCAAACCTACCTCAGGACAAAGGACACGCCATAGCCAAACCTACGAATACAAGATCAGGAACAATCCTGGCCTCAGGCGCGACATCTGCAACCAACCCAGCATCACCACCCGTAATGAAAACAGTGAAGCCGTCCCCCCAATATGCTCGCGCCATTTCGAGCTGGGTGAGCACGAACCCCCTCAGCATCATGGAGCAGCCGCGCTCCACCGCCTCTACAGTGTTTCGACCGGGCGCCTGACTGGTTAATGCACGCTCTGCTGCAAGATCGCCATAACGAATTTTTCGGGTATGGGTTCGTAACTGACTGCGCATCAACGGCATACCCGGACAGATGAAGCCACCGAGATGCCCCCCATCTTGCGCAATGAAGTCGGCGGTAACCGCCGTGCCGAAATCAAGCACCAGGCACGCACCTTTAGCCAAGTGAAACCCGCCGAGCATAGCCAGCCAACGATCAAGCCCTAGACGCTCGTATTCTTCGTAACCGTTTACAACACCGGACATCTCACGAGCAGGCTCCGCGCATATGACCGTTACTCCAAACTCTTGCTTAAGCATCTGAATTAATGCACCGGTTTCCTCGGCGGAACGAACACTCACTAATCGGCACTTGCTTAACGACACCCCACTCAGCGCCCACAGACCTTCACTGAGCGCCTGATCTGAGTCGACCACCCCCTCCGCGATCAAAGTAACAGCCTCAGCATTCAGCACACGCCATTTTATAAAGCTGTTGCCGCAGTCAAGCTCAAGAATCATCACGCAACCTCAGGCTGAGCTCGCCACCACTAAAGACTTTTTCCACGCCATTCACCTGTAATCGCAACGCACCCTGACTATCAATACCGAGCACTACACCATCTATTTGGTTGACACCAGCAATCAACGACACGGAACGCTTCTGCCACAAATGATTTTCCTCCCATTCCGCCTGGAGAACCGAAAAACCATGCATTTGCTGCCGCTGTATGTATGCCTGCAACTGCTCGCTCAATTCAGCGACCAGGACATTGCGATCACAGTTTTTGCCAGACTCAAGCCGCATAGACGTCCATTGTTGGTCGACCTCTTCTGCAACCTGCATATTCACGTTAATGCCTATACCTAGCACCACGTGACACACATCTGCCGGATCTCCAATCAGCTCCAGCAGAATGCCGGCAATTTTCTTATTGCCCGCCAGAACATCGTTGGGCCACTTCAAACCTGCACCGGGCACCCCCATCTTCCGCAGGGCCTGCATAACGGCCAATCCAACAACGAGACTCAGGCCTTCAAGCTGGCGCATTCCACCATCAATACGCAGAACAAGACTGTAATAAAGGTTTTCGGCAAACGGACTTACCCACTTGCGCCCTCTACGTCCGCGCCCGGCGACCTGCCGCTCGGCAAGCACCAAGAAGGGCGCCGATTGGCCTTGGCCAATCGCGCGCAATGCCTCTGCGTTGGTGGAGTCGATAGAATCAAAGACAGTTATTGGCCAGCCGACTTTCATTCC
The DNA here is from genome assembly GCF_059716105.1 of Pseudomonas sp. LBUM1652. Lineage (NCBI taxonomy): Bacteria > Pseudomonadati > Pseudomonadota > Gammaproteobacteria > Pseudomonadales > Pseudomonadaceae > Pseudomonas > Pseudomonas sp. LBUM1652. The sequence goes on from NZ_CP166804.1 coordinate 5,672,307, forward strand.
CGCCATTTTTAGAGGATCGAGCAGCATCAATGGAGCAGCCAACTGATAGCCACGGCCTCGAACTTTGTGGATAGATAGCCCAAGCTCAACCTCAAGATGCTGAAGCTGCTTCCACACCGCACTTCGGCTAATTCCCAAGGCTGCACCCAGGTCTTGACCAGAATGGAATCGCCCATCCTTCAGAAGATTCAACAACGTCAGCATGCAGGTCTCGCCTCACAATGAGGCCCGAATAATAGCCATGCCCCGGGCCGTTGCATAGAAATCAAGCAGGCGCATTTCCTGCGGGCAAAACAAAACCCCAATTGCTTTCGCAATTGGGGTTTCGGAATTTAATCTTGACGATGACCTACTCTCACATGGGGAAACCCCACACTACCATCGGCGATGCATCGTTTCACTGCTGAGTTCGGGATGGGATCAGGTGGTTCCAACGCTCTATGGTCGTCAAGAAATTCGGGTACTGAGTCGTGACCGGCTGGCCTCGCTTCAGCAAATTGGGTATGTGACAGCTGTCGGTGTTTTGTGAACATCGAACTTTCGGTTCGTTTCGTCTTCACACACCGCAATCTGGCCTTTCGACGCAAATTGCTTGGGTGTTATATGGTCAAGCCTCACGGGCAATTAGTATTGGTTAGCTCAACGCCTCACAGCGCTTACACACCCAACCTATCAACGTCGTAGTCTTCGACGGCCCTTCAGGGAACTCAAGGTTCCAGTGAGATCTCATCTTGAGGCAAGTTTCCCGCTTAGATGCTTTCAGCGGTTATCTTTCCCGAACATAGCTACCCGGCAATGCCACTGGCGTGACAACCGGAACACCAGAGGTTCGTCCACTCCGGTCCTCTCGTACTAGGAGCAGCCCCTCTCAAATCTCAAACGTCCACGGCAGATAGGGACCGAACTGTCTCACGACGTTCTAAACCCAGCTCGCGTACCACTTTAAATGGCGAACAGCCATACCCTTGGGACCGGCTTCAGCCCCAGGATGTGATGAGCCGACATCGAGGTGCCAAACACCGCCGTCGATATGAACTCTTGGGCGGTATCAGCCTGTTATCCCCGGAGTACCTTTTATCCGTTGAGCGATGGCCCTTCCATACAGAACCACCGGATCACTAAGACCTACTTTCGTACCTGCTCGACGTGTCTGTCTCGCAGTCAAGCGCGCTTTTGCCTTTATACTCTACGACCGATTTCCGACCGGTCTGAGCGCACCTTCGTACTCCTCCGTTACTCTTTAGGAGGAGACCGCCCCAGTCAAACTACCCACCATACACTGTCCTCGATCCGGATAACGGACCTGAGTTAGAACCTCAAAGTTGCCAGGGTGGTATTTCAAGGTTGGCTCCACGCGAACTGGCGTCCACGCTTCAAAGCCTCCCACCTATCCTACACAAGCAAATTCAAAGTCCAGTGCAAAGCTATAGTAAAGGTTCACGGGGTCTTTCCGTCTAGCCGCGGATACACTGCATCTTCACAGCGATTTCAATTTCACTGAGTCTCGGGTGGAGACAGCGCCGCCATCGTTACGCCATTCGTGCAGGTCGGAACTTACCCGACAAGGAATTTCGCTACCTTAGGACCGTTATAGTTACGGCCGCCGTTTACCGGGGCTTCGATCAAGAGCTTCGCGTTAGCTAACCCCATCAATTAACCTTCCGGCACCGGGCAGGCGTCACACCCTATACGTCCACTTTCGTGTTTGCAGAGTGCTGTGTTTTTAATAAACAGTCGCAGCGGCCTGGTATCTTCGACCGGCATGAGCTTACGGAGCAAGTCCTTCACCCTCACCGGCGCACCTTCTCCCGAAGTTACGGTGCCATTTTGCCTAGTTCCTTCACCCGAGTTCTCTCAAGCGCCTTGGTATTCTCTACCCAACCACCTGTGTCGGTTTGGGGTACGGTTCCTGGTTACCTGAAGCTTAGAAGCTTTTCTTGGAAGCATGGCATCAACCACTTCGTCATCTAAAAGATGACTCGTCATCAGCTCTCGGCCTTAGAATCCCGGATTTACCTAAGATTCCAGCCTACCACCTTAAACTTGGACAACCAACGCCAAGCTGGCCTAGCCTTCTCCGTCCCTCCATCGCAATAACCAGAAGTACAGGAATATTAACCTGTTTTCCATCGACTACGCTTTTCAGCCTCGCCTTAGGGACCGACTAACCCTGCGTCGATTAACGTTGCGCAGGAAACCTTGGTCTTTCGGCGTGGGTGTTTTTCACACCCATTGTCGTTACTCATGTCAGCATTCGCACTTCTGATACCTCCAGCAAGCTTCTCAACTCACCTTCACAGGCTTACAGAACGCTCCTCTACCGCATCACCCGAAGGTGATACCCGTAGCTTCGGTGTATGGTTTGAGCCCCGTTACATCTTCCGCGCAGGCCGACTCGACTAGTGAGCTATTACGCTTTCTTTAAAGGGTGGCTGCTTCTAAGCCAACCTCCTAGCTGTCTAAGCCTTCCCACATCGTTTCCCACTTAACCATAACTTTGGGACCTTAGCTGACGGTCTGGGTTGTTTCCCTTTTCACGACGGACGTTAGCACCCGCCGTGTGTCTCCCATGCTCGGCACTTGTAGGTATTCGGAGTTTGCATCGGTTTGGTAAGTCGGGATGACCCCCTAGCCGAAACAGTGCTCTACCCCCTACAGTGATACATGAGGCGCTACCTAAATAGCTTTCGAGGAGAACCAGCTATCTCCGAGCTTGATTAGCCTTTCACTCCGATCCACAGGTCATCCGCTAACTTTTCAACGGTAGTCGGTTCGGTCCTCCAGTTAGTGTTACCCAACCTTCAACCTGCCCATGGATAGATCGCCCGGTTTCGGGTCTATTCCCAGCGACTAGACGCCCTATTAAGACTCGCTTTCGCTACGCCTCCCCTATTCGGTTAAGCTCGCCACTGAAAATAAGTCGCTGACCCATTATACAAAAGGTACGCAGTCACCCAACAAAGTGGGCTCCCACTGCTTGTACGCATACGGTTTCAGGATCTATTTCACTCCCCTCTCCGGGGTTCTTTTCGCCTTTCCCTCACGGTACTAGTTCACTATCGGTCAGTCAGTAGTATTTAGCCTTGGAGGATGGTCCCCCCATATTCAGACAAAGTTTCTCGTGCTCCGTCCTACTCGATTTCATGACTAAGAGATTTTCGCGTACAGGGCTATCACCCACTATGGCCGCACTTTCCAGAGCGTTCCGCTAATCTCAAAGCCACTTAAGGGCTAGTCCCCGTTCGCTCGCCACTACTAAGGGAATCTCGGTTGATTTCTTTTCCTCAGGGTACTTAGATGTTTCAGTTCCCCTGGTTCGCCTCTTGCACCTATGTATTCAGTACAAGATAACCATCTTATGATGGCTGGGTTCCCCCATTCAGACATCTCCGGATCAAAGTCTGTTTGCCGACTCCCCGAAGCTTTTCGCAGGCTACCACGTCTTTCATCGCCTCTGACTGCCAAGGCATCCACCGTATGCGCTTCTTCACTTGACCATATAACCCCAAGCAATCTGGTTATACTGTGAAGACGACATTCGCCGAAAATTCGATAATACTCAATTCAGAGTAACTCACAAATTTTACCTTAGCCTGATCCGTTACCAGTGAAAGTAACGTTCAGTCTATCTTTCTATCACATACCCAAATTTTTAAAGAACGATCTAATCAAAGACTAGAAATCAACATTCATCATCATACTGATGGAATGCTCATTTCTAAGCTTTCAAAACTTCAGAAGCAGTAGTGGTGGAGCCAAGCGGGATCGAACCGCTGACCTCCTGCGTGCAAGGCAGGCGCTCTCCCAGCTGAGCTATGGCCCCGTATTCTCTACAGGCGTTTCCCACACAAAATTGGTGGGTCTGGGCAGATTCGAACTGCCGACCTCACCCTTATCAGGGGTGCGCTCTAACCAACTGAGCTACAGACCCAATTTCGGGCTGCTTCTTATCGTCTTCTTCAATGAATCAAGCAATTCGTGTGGGAACTTATGGAGCAGCTGATGTCGTCGATTAAGGAGGTGATCCAGCCGCAGGTTCCCCTACGGCTACCTTGTTACGACTTCACCCCAGTCATGAATCACACCGTGGTAACCGTCCTCCCGAAGGTTAGACTAGCTACTTCTGGTGCAACCCACTCCCATGGTGTGACGGGCGGTGTGTACAAGGCCCGGGAACGTATTCACCGTGACATTCTGATTCACGATTACTAGCGATTCCGACTTCACGCAGTCGAGTTGCAGACTGCGATCCGGACTACGATCGGTTTTATGGGATTAGCTCCACCTCGCGGCTTGGCAACCCTTTGTACCGACCATTGTAGCACGTGTGTAGCCCAGGCCGTAAGGGCCATGATGACTTGACGTCATCCCCACCTTCCTCCGGTTTGTCACCGGCAGTCTCCTTAGAGTGCCCACCATTACGTGCTGGTAACTAAGGACAAGGGTTGCGCTCGTTACGGGACTTAACCCAACATCTCACGACACGAGCTGACGACAGCCATGCAGCACCTGTCTCAATGTTCCCGAAGGCACCAATCCATCTCTGGAAAGTTCATTGGATGTCAAGGCCTGGTAAGGTTCTTCGCGTTGCTTCGAATTAAACCACATGCTCCACCGCTTGTGCGGGCCCCCGTCAATTCATTTGAGTTTTAACCTTGCGGCCGTACTCCCCAGGCGGTCAACTTAATGCGTTAGCTGCGCCACTAAGAGCTCAAGGCTCCCAACGGCTAGTTGACATCGTTTACGGCGTGGACTACCAGGGTATCTAATCCTGTTTGCTCCCCACGCTTTCGCACCTCAGTGTCAGTATCAGTCCAGGTGGTCGCCTTCGCCACTGGTGTTCCTTCCTATATCTACGCATTTCACCGCTACACAGGAAATTCCACCACCCTCTACCATACTCTAGCTTGTCAGTTTTGAATGCAGTTCCCAGGTTGAGCCCGGGGATTTCACATCCAACTTAACAAACCACCTACGCGCGCTTTACGCCCAGTAATTCCGATTAACGCTTGCACCCTCTGTATTACCGCGGCTGCTGGCACAGAGTTAGCCGGTGCTTATTCTGTCGGTAACGTCAAAACACTAACGTATTAGGTTAATGCCCTTCCTCCCAACTTAAAGTGCTTTACAATCCGAAGACCTTCTTCACACACGCGGCATGGCTGGATCAGGCTTTCGCCCATTGTCCAATATTCCCCACTGCTGCCTCCCGTAGGAGTCTGGACCGTGTCTCAGTTCCAGTGTGACTGATCATCCTCTCAGACCAGTTACGGATCGTCGCCTTGGTGAGCCATTACCTCACCAACTAGCTAATCCGACCTAGGCTCATCTGATAGCGCAAGGCCCGAAGGTCCCCTGCTTTCTCCCGTAGGACGTATGCGGTATTAGCGTTCCTTTCGAAACGTTGTCCCCCACTACCAGGCAGATTCCTAGGCATTACTCACCCGTCCGCCGCTGAATCCAGGAGCAAGCTCCTCTCATCCGCTCGACTTGCATGTGTTAGGCCTGCCGCCAGCGTTCAATCTGAGCCATGATCAAACTCTTCAGTTCAAACATCTTTGGGTTTTTAAGAAACCCTAAACTTGGCTCAGCAATCGTTGGTTACATCTTTGATTTCTCGCGGAGTAACTTGTGATGCTGATAATCTTGTTGACTATCAGTCTGACTCCACAAGCACCCACACGAATTGCTTGATTCAGTTATTAAAGAGCGGTTGGTTAAGATCTTTCGTCTCAACCGAGGCGCGCATTCTACAGCAGCCTCATTTGCTGTCAAGTGATTATTTTCAGAAGTTTTCGAAGAATTCTTCAGCAACTTCAACCACTTGCGCTTCCGATCTCTCGTTAGCGGGAGGCGAATTCTACAGCGTTAGTCGCTGTTGTCAACACCTCTTTTTCTCCGCTTTCGACCGAGAAGATCGAACCGTTAAAAGAGCCAAACATCACCGCTCTTTCAACTCCTTCCAGGCTTCGATGAACTGAAGCAACCCACTGCCGAAAACCGTATAACTCATTGAATCTCAAGGAGTTTTCCGTTTCGACTGCGCCGGAAGTGGGGCGAATTATAGACTCCTAGAATTCGCCGTCAACCCCCAATCTCAACTTTATTCAGATTTCAGCGTAATTCGCGCAAACGCCTTCTTGCCAGCCTGGCAAACGTGGGTCGCACCCACTACGTATATAAAGGAACGATCAACGACCTCACCATCTATACGCACACCACCGGAAGCGAGCAGATCGCGCGCCGCCGCAGAGTTCTTCACCAGCCCTGCTTTATTAAGGACGGCAGCAATCGGCATATCCTCAGCAGAAGCCAATTCGATTTCCGGCAGATCATCCGGCAGCTCACCATCCTTCATACGGTTACCCGCTGCACGATGAGCATTAGCCGCAGCCTCCTCACCATGGAAGCGCGCAACGATCTCTTCCGCCAGCTTGATCTTGATGTCACGCGGATTAGCACCTGCCTCCACATCGGCGCGGAACGCATTGATCTCATCCATGGAGCGGAAGCTGAGCAATTCAAAGTAGCGCCACATCAACGCATCCGGAATCGAAACCAACTTGCTGTACATGACACCCGGAGCTTCCTGAATGCCGACATAGTTGCCCAGCGATTTGGACATCTTCTTGACGCCATCCAGCCCCTCGAGCAGCGGCATGGTCAGAATGCACTGAGCCTCTTGACCATAACCACGTTGCAGCTCGCGCCCCATCAGCAAGTTGAACTTCTGATCGGTACCACCCAACTCGACGTCCGCACGCAGAGCGACCGAGTCATAACCCTGAACCAGCGGATAGAGGAACTCGTGAATAGCGATCGGCTGATTGGTGGTGTAGCGCTTGTCGAAGTCATCACGCTCAAGCATACGAGCGACGGTGTATTGCGAAGTCAGACGAATGAAGTCCGCCGGCCCCATCTGATCCATCCAGGTGGAGTTGAAAGCAACTTCGGTTTTCGCCGGATCAAGAATCTTGAAAACCTGAGTCTTGTAGGTTTCAGCGTTTTCCAGAACCTGCTCGCGCGTCAGCGGAGGACGAGTTGCGCTTTTGCCGCTCGGATCACCGATCATCCCGGTGAAATCACCTATAAGGAAGATCACCTGATGCCCCAGATCCTGGAACTGGCGCAGCTTATTAATAAGCACGGTGTGGCCCAAGTGCAGATCCGGAGCGGTTGGATCGAAACCAGCCTTGATACGCAGCGGTTGGCCACGCTTGAGCTTCTCGATCAGCTCGGACTCAACCAACAGTTCTTCCGCACCACGTTTAATCAGCGCTAGCTGCTCTTCAACCGACTTCATAACAGACCCGCAAGGCTCAGATTCAAAGGGAACCAACCATACAAGATCGCGCACCAATTACAAGTTTTGCCCGGCGCACGGACACCAATCCACAGACGTGATGTCTGTAGACTTGCTTAAGAGATGATTTGGTTATATTTTATACAGTTATTTCATCTTCATCATGTCATTCATCTTTTCCAATTCATCACTATTCAAAGTCAAAACTACTTATGACCACTGAACCGTCTAAAGCGCCACCGCTTTACCCGAAGACCCACCTGCTCGCCGCAAGTGGTATCGCCGCCCTTCTCAGCCTGGCGCTCCTGGTATTTCCTTCCAGTGATGTTGAAGCCAAAAAGACGACCCTGAGCCTTGAACTGGAAAGTCCTGCTGAACAACTGACACAAGATCAAGACGCTGCTGACGCCGCTCAAGCCACAAATGAGCCAGTAGCCTCACCGTTTGCACAAATCGAAAACACAGAAGAAAACGCTCCGCAAACCGCGGAAGCCAAACCTGCGCCCGAACCTCTCGCGGAAAAACCGAAAGCGCCAGGTCACCGGGAAGTCGTCGTTTCCAAGGGCGATACGCTTTCGACACTGTTCGAAAAAGTCGGCCTTCCAGCCACAGCCGTGCATGAAATACTGGCCAGCGACAAGCAAGCCAAACAGTTCAGCCAGCTCAAACGCGGCCAGAAGCTCGAATTTGAACTGAACCCGGAAGGCCAGCTCACCAGCCTGCACAGCAAGGTCAGCGATCTTGAAACCATCACGCTGACCAAGAATGACAAGGGTTACGCCTTCAATCGTGTAACCGCAAAACCTACCGTTCGTACCGCTTACGTTCACGGAGTGATCAACAGCTCGTTGTCACAGTCCGCTGCGCGTGCAGGCCTCTCTCACAGCCTGACCATGGATATGGCCAGCGTATTCGGCTATGACGTCGACTTCGCACAAGACATCCGCCAGGGTGACGAATTCGATGTGATCTACGAACAGAAAGTGGTCAACGGTAAAGCTGTTGGCAATGGCCCGATCCTGTCCGCCCGCTTCACCAATCGCGGCAAGACCTACACCGCCGTGCGTTACACCAACAAGCAAGGCAACAGCAGCTATTACACGGCCGACGGCAATAGCATGCGCAAGGCGTTCATCCGAACGCCGGTGGACTTTGCCCGCATCAGCTCGAAGTTCTCCATGGGCCGCAAACACCCTATCCTCAACAAGATACGCGCGCACAAAGGCGTTGATTACGCTGCGCCACGCGGCACGCCAATCAAGGCTGCCGGTGACGGCAAAGTGCTGCTGGCCGGCCGTCGTGGCGGTTACGGCAACACTGTGATCATCCAGCACGGCAACACCTACCGCACGCTATACGGCCACATGCAAGGCTTCGCCAAAGGCGTGAAAACCGGCGGCACGGTCAAGCAAGGCCAAGTAATCGGTTTCATTGGCACGACAGGGCTGTCCACCGGACCGCACTTGCACTATGAGTTCCAGGTCAACGGCGTTCATGTCGATCCACTGGGCCAGAAGTTGCCAATGGCCGATCCGATTGCCAAAGCAGAACGTGCCCGCTTCATGGCTCAGAGCCAGCCGTTGATGGCGCGTATGGATCAAGAGAAGGCCACCATGCTGGCTTCGAGCAAGCGTTAAGCCATGGCCCTTTATATCGGTGTGATGTCCGGAACCAGCCTCGACGGCCTGGACATTGCCCTGATCGAACAGACCTCGGCGATCAACCTGATCGCCACGCACTACATTCCCATGCCTGAATCCCTGCGCGCCGAGCTGCTTGGCTTGTGCGCCAGCGGCCCTGACGAGATCGCCCGCTCGGCGATAGCCCAGCAGAACTGGGTGAAGCTTGCCGCACAGGGCATTCACGCCCTCCTCGACCAGCAACAGCTCAAACCGGAGGCGATTCGCGCGATTGGCAGCCACGGCCAGACTATTCGCCATGAACCGGCTCGAGGTTTCACCATACAGATCGGCAACCCTGCCCTGCTGACCGAGCTGACAAGCATCACCGTTGTCAGCGACTTCCGCAGTCGCGATGTCGCTGCCGGTGGTCAAGGTGCCCCTCTGGTGCCCGCCTTCCATGAAGCTTTGTTCGAAGAGCGTACCGGTAACCAGGCTGTCCTGAATGTCGGCGGCTTCAGCAATCTCAGTCTGATAGAGCCGACCAAGGCTGTAGCCGGTTTCGACTGCGGTCCGGGGAATGTGCTGATGGATGCCTGGATTCACCAGCAACGCGGTGAAAACTTCGACCGCAATGGCCAGTGGGCCGCTACCGGCACCGTTGAACCAACGCTGCTGAAAGCATTGCTCAGTGATCCGTTCTTCATGACCAAGGGCCCGAAAAGTACCGGCCGAGAAGTGTTCAACCTGCCTTGGCTGGAGCAGCACCTCTCACGTCTGCCAGACTTCCCCGCTGAAAACGTACAGGCCACGCTGCTCGAGCTGACAGCGTTGACCGTCGTCGAGTCGCTGCAAAGCGCTCAAACGGATACTCAAGAGCTGTTGGTCTGTGGCGGCGGCGCACACAACGCCACATTGATGAAGCGATTGGCTGATCTGCTGCCGGACGCAAAAGTCGCCAGCACCGCCACCCACGGCGTTGATCCGGACTGGGTTGAAGCCATGGCGTTCGCCTGGCTGGCCCATTGCTGCCTCGAAGGTATTGCCGCCAACCGGCCAAGTGTCACTGGCGCCAAAGGGCTGCGCGTACTCGGCGCCATCTACCCCAACTAAACAAAACGCTGACAACAAAAAACGCCGCAGAACCCAAGGCTCTGCGGCGTTTTATTGTGTGCAGCGAAGTGCGATCAGATCGAGAACGAAGACCCGCAACCACAAGTCGTGGTGGCGTTCGGGTTCTTGATCACGAAGCGCGAACCTTCCAGACCTTCCTGGTAGTCCACTTCTGCACCGGCCAGGTACTGGAAACTCATCGGATCAACCACCAGGCTCACGCCTTCGCGCTCGACGATGGTGTCATCCTCAGCCACATCTTCATCGAAGGTGAAACCGTACTGAAACCCTGAACAACCGCCGCCCGTAACGAATACGCGCAGCTTCAAGCGATCATTCCCCTCTTCATCGACCAGGCTCTTCACCTTGTGCGCAGCACCTTGGGTGAATTGCAAAGCCGTGGGGGTGAAGGATTCGACGCTCATGCTGACTATCTCCCGGCGTTACGCCGCCATAATGCGTGATGACGCGCATTATCCGCTTGTCCGAGAAAATCGGTCAACTATTGTTACGGTATATCAATAAACCCGACCAGCTGTTCAGCATGCAAAAAGGCCCGTTTGACGGGCCTTTTTGCTGTGTCGGATTAAGTGTTACGGCAGCATGCCGGCATGGGACAGACCCAAGCGCTCATCCAGACCAAACAGGATGTTCATGTTCTGCACAGCCTGACCCGACGCGCCTTTGACCAGATTGTCGATCACCGACAACACCACCACCAGATCGCCATCCTGCGGACGGTGAACCGCAATGCGGCAAACGTTGGCGCCACGCACGCTGCGGGTTTCCGGATGGCTGCCGGCTGGCATTACATCGACGAACGGTTCGTTGGCATAACGCTTTTCAAACAGCGCCTGCAGATCCACCGAGCGATCAACCACGGTCGCGTAAAGCGTGGAGTGAATGCCACGGATCATCGGCGTCAGATGCGGGACGAATGTCAGACCGACATCCTTGCCGCCCGCTGCGCGACGCAGCCCCTGGCGAATTTCCGGCAGGTGACGGTGACCTTTCACCGCGTAAGCCTTCATGCTTTCCGACGTCTCCGAGTACAGGGAGCCTACAGCCGCACCGCGACCGGCACCGCTGACACCGGATTTGCAGTCGGCGATCAGACGCGAAGCATCAGCCAGACCCGCTTCAAGCAGCGGCAAGAAACCCAACTGAGTAGCGGTCGGATAGCAACCTGGCACCGCGATCAGGCGAGCCTTTTTGATCTGCTCACGATTGACTTCCGGCAAACCGTAAACCGCTTCGTCCAGCAGCTCCGGCGCACCGTGCGGCTGACCGTACCATTTGGCCCACTCCTCGGCGTCTTGCAGACGGAAGTCCGCCGACAGATCGATAACCTTGGTGCCCGCCGCCAGCAGTTCACCTGCCAAAGCGTGAGCGACACCATGCGGTGTGGCGAAGAACACCACGTCACAGGCGCCCAAGGTCTTGATGTCCGGCACGCTGAAGGCCAGGCCGTCGTAGTGGCCGCGCAGGTTGGGGTACATGTCAGCCACGGCCAGACCGGCCTCGGATCGGGAAGTGATCACCACCACTTCTGCCTGCGGATGCTGTGCCAACAGACGCAGCAGTTCGACACCGGTGTAACCCGTGCCGCCGACGATACCGACCTTGACCATAAACCTGCCCTCAACGAACCCACTGGAAAGCCGTCGATAATAGGGGCCACGCGGCCCTGCGACAACCGTCAAGGTGACGCGCGGACGCTCAAGCCTCTACTATCCGGCTTACCGTGAATAAGGGAATACCTAAAAATGCTCTATCTGTGGATCAAAGCGTTTCACATCGTCAGCGTCGTTTGCTGGTTTGCAGGCCTGTTTTACCTGCCGCGACTGTTCGTTTATCACGCGCAAAGTGAAGACACGGTCAGCAAAGAACGCTTCAGCGTCATGGAGCGCAAGCTGTATCGCGGCATCATGGGCCCGGCAATGATCGCCACGCTGATCTTCGGCGGCTGGTTGATCTATCTCAACCCGGGCATCTTCAGCATGGGCGGCTGGATTCACGCCAAACTGACCCTGGTCGTCTTGCTGATCGGTTACCACCATATGTGCGGCGCGCAGGTAAAACGCTTCGCCCGTGGCGAGAACACCCGCAGCCATGTCTTTTATCGCTGGTTCAATGAAGTGCCGGTTCTGATATTGCTGGCTATCGTAATTCTGGTCGTGGTCAAGCCGTTCTAACTTTAATAAGTCAATCACTTCGGGGTACTTCCAATGTCGCTGCCCGCTTTGCTCGAACAACGTCTGCGCCTGCCTGTGGTGGCTGCGCCGATGTTCCTGATTTCCAACCCTGAACTGGTGCTGGCCTGCTGCCGCAATGGCGTGGTCGGCAGTTTTCCCGCGCTGAACCAGCGCGAAAGCAGCGGGTTCAAGGCTTGGCTGGAACAGATCGAAGCGGGCCTCGCGGCGCTGGACAACCCCGCGCCGTACGCGGTGAACCTCATCGTGCACAACAGTAATCCACGCTTGCAGGCGGATCTGGCCATTTGCGTGGAGCACAAGGTACCGATCGTTATCACCAGCCTCGGCGCGGTGAAGGAACTGGTCGATGCAGTGCACAGTTATGGCGGCCTGGTCTTCCACGATGTCACCACCCGTCGGCATGCCGAGAAGGCCGCCGAGGCTGGTGTCGACGGTCTGATTGCGGTCGCGGCCGGGGCCGGTGGCCATGCCGGCACCTGGAGTCCGTTTGCGCTGATCGCCGAGATTCGCGAGTTCTTCGACAAAACCCTGCTGCTTGCAGGATGTCTTAACCACGGCCATGAGATTCTCGCCGCACAGATGCTCGGCGCGGATTTGGCCTACTTCGGTACGCGCTTTATCGGCACCACCGAAAGTCATGCACCTGACGCCTACAAGGAGATGCTGCTGACAGCCAAAGCGGCCGACATCATCCATACTCCAGCGGTGTCGGGAGTGCCGGCCAGTTTCATGCGGCAAAGCCTGGAGGCGGCCGGTTTCGACATGGCAGCGCTACAAGGTAAAGGCGAAGTGAATTTTGGCGACAAGCTCAAACCGATCAGCGATGAAGCCAAAGCCTGGAAGACCGTGTGGTCAGCCGGGCAAGGCGTGGGGCAGATCGACGATCTGCCAGGCGTGGATCAGTTGATCGCTCGACTCGATGCTGAATATCGTCAGGCACAGGAACGCGCAGCACAGCTGCCGAAACGCTGGCCAAGGTAAAAATCAAGCCAGTCGCTCATGGACTGGCCTTACACTAACGACCTTTCATTCTCTTCGCGACAAGGATGCCTCGGCCATGAGCGAACCCCGTTACAAGATCGTTTTCGACGGTGCTCTACAGCCCGGTGTCGATATCACCACTGCCAAGCTCAATCTGGCGGATTTGTTCAAAAGCGATGTTGCAGCCATCGAGCGACTGTTCAATGGCAGCACCGTGGCGCTTAAGCGTGATCTGTCGCACAGCGATGCGCAGACTTATCTGCAGGCATTGAGCAAAACCGGGATTGACGCACGGATCGAATCTGACACGGCCATCGAGCTGAATCTGTCGGACGTCCACGAGCACTCCCCCGCTCCCGCCTACGCGGAACCGAACTCACCTTATGCGCCACCCCGCGCCAGTGTTGGTGAAAACCTTCCGGCATTCGCCGTGCTCAAACCGTTGAGCGTCGAAGGCCGGATCGGACGTCTGCGCTTTCTGGCCTGGACGATGGTCGTGACGCTGGTAAGCCTGCCAATTCTCAGCATTTTTGCGCTGATCGCCGTCGGCCTTGTCAGTTCCGACTCCACCAGCGGCCTGATCATCGGCGGCCTCATCGCGGCCATTCTGGGTTTGGCGCTCATCATCATCAGCATTTTGTTCACCGTTCAACGCCTGCACGATATCGGCTGGTCCGGCTGGCTCTGGCTGCTGAATCTTGTCCCGTTGGTGGGCAGCATCTTTCCTTTTGTGATCATGGTTGTGCCGGGCAATACCGGTGCAAACCGCTACGGGCCACCACCTCCGCCCAACAGCACAGCAGTCAAGGTGCTGTGCTCTCTGTGGATCGTATTCATCGGGCTGTTTTTCGTAGGTGGAATGCTCGGCGGGATCTCCGCCATTCAGCAGGAATACGAAACCAGCCTCGAAAGCAGCTACGACAGCGGCTCGGTAACTACCGATGAAATCGACGTCGAGGTCGAACCGGCAGCGAATTCCGCCGACGATGCAGCCGAAGCGGCGCAGGCCCCTGTAGACTCTGCGAAAGAATGAACAGCGCTCCCCGCCGTGACACCTGCGTCGCTGGCGCGGAGCTGTTGCGATGGAGAAATGCATGACCCGTTACGCTCTGATCACTGGCGCCTCCAGCGGTATCGGCCTGGCCATGGCCGAAGCGCTGGCCAGGCGCGGCCGCAGCCTGATTCTGGTGGCACGACAGCGTGATCAGCTGGAAAGTATTGCGATCGAGTTGACCCAGCGCTTCGGCGTCGAGGTGCTGTTTCGCGCCTGCGACCTCGGTGAGCCGTTGCGCCTGTCCGGCTTTTTGCTGGAACTGGAAGAAGGTGACCGGCAGATCGATCTGTTGGTGAACTGCGCCGGCATTGGCACCTGTGGTCCATTCCTGGCTCAGGACTGGATGACCGAGCAGGACTTGATCGAGGTGAACATCCTCGCCCTCACCCGTTTGTGCCATGCGATCGGCAACAGCATGGCGCTGCAAGGCGGTGGGCAGATTCTCAACGTTGCCTCGGTAGCGGCGTTCAACCCCGGCCCGTGGATGAGCACCTATTACGCCAGCAAGGCCTATGTGCTGCACTTCTCCGAAGCACTGAGAGTTGAACTCAAACAGAGCGCGGTGAAGGTTTCAGTGCTCTGCCCCGGCCCGACCCGCACGGCGTTTTTCCGCACCGCGCAGTTGAACAGCGACAAACTCAAAGACAGCAAGTTGCTGATGAGCCCCGAAGAGGTCGCGCTGTACACCGTGCGTGCGCTCGACAAGAACCGCGCAATCATTATTCCGGGACGACGCAACCGCTGGTTCGCGTTTCTGCCGCGACTGGGTTCGCGCTGGCTCAACCGCACCATCGTCGGCATGGTCAACAAGGCTTACTGCCCGCGCTGAACTGTCCTACGGCAAAACACTGGGCGGGTTCTTTCCCCATGAGTACACTCAGACCAGCCCACACCACGGAGAAAACAGCAGTGGATACTCTGTTCACCAAGATCATCAACCGGGAAATCCCGGCCAAGATCATCTACGAGGACGACCAGGTTCTGGCGTTCCACGACATCGCACCTCAGGCGCCAGTGCACTTTCTGGTGATCCCGAAAAAACCGGTGCGCACCCTCAATGACCTGACCGAAGACGACAAGGCATTGGCCGGGCACATTCTTTTCACAGCCCAGCGTCTGGCACTGGAGCTGGGCTGCGAAGACGGCTTCCGGGTGGTGATGAACTGCAATGAGAAAGGTGGGCAGACCGTCTACCACATTCATATGCACGTACTCGGTCAGCGCCAGATGAACTGGCCGCCGGGCTGATCCACGGCAAATCTGTGGGAGCGCCCTGCTCCCACATGACCCAGCGCAAACGCTCCCCGGCCGATTCGGTTAAACTGGCCGCCGAGATTCTTCCCGGAGGTCAGCATGACTACCCAACGTCACTACTCGCCGATTGACCGTCTTCTGCTGCAAGCCGATGCCGCGATGCGTACCTTGCTGCCCTTCAGCGGCCAGCCATACCGTCCGTCGCCAGCGATTCTGCAGCCAGACACGCAGATGAGCGACGAAGACACTCGCCACGTCGCCGGCCTGATGCGTATCAACCATACCGGCGAAGTCTGTGCCCAGGCGCTGTATCAAGGGCAGGCCCTGACCGCCAAGCTGCCGCAGGTGCGCGAAGCCATGGAGCACGCAGCCGAAGAAGAGATCGATCATCTGGTCTGGTGCGAACAACGCCTTCACCAGTTGGGCAGCCATACCAGCGTTCTCAATCCGCTGTTCTACGGCATGTCGTTCGGGATTGGCGCGGTGGCCGGGCTGATCAGCGACAAGGTCAGCCTCGGGTTTGTCGCAGCGACCGAGCATCAGGTGTGCAAACACTTGAACGAGCATCTGGAACAACTTCCGGCCGAGGACGAGAAGTCCCGGGCGATTCTGGAGCAGATGCGTATTGATGAGGAGCATCATGCGGAGAGCGCGCTGGATGCTGGCGGCTTCCGTTTTCCGGCGCCGGTGAAGTTCGGGATGAGTCTGTTGGCGAAGGTTATGACCAAGAGTACTTATCGGATCTGAAGCTTTAGACGCTTTAAGGGCCTCACCGCTAGTAGGCTCACTCCTACAGGGTTATGTGTTTGCGCGATAAAAAAGGCGACTACCGCTAAGTAGTCGCCTTTTTTGCGCTTGGATTTCTTACGTCGGCATGTTCCGCGCGTAGAAAATTTCGAGCATTTCGTGTTTCACACGCTCAGTCACTTGAGCGCGCTGCTCAGGAGACAGGCTGCTGGTGGCGTCGCCGAACAGGTAGTTGTCCAGTTCGAAGTCCTTCAGCAGCATTTTGGTGTGGAACAGATTTTCCTGGTACACGTTCACGTCGGTCATCTGGTACGCGTCGCGGGTGTCTTCGGACAGGTAGTTCTGAATCGAATTGATCTCGTGGTCGATGAAGTGTTTGTTGCCTTCAACATCACGGGTGAAACCACGCACACGGTAATCCACAGTCACAATGTCCGAATCGAACTGGTGAATGAGGAAATTGAGCGCTTTAAGCGGTGAAATGACACCACACGTCGACACATCGATGTCCACACGGAAGGTGGCAATGCCGTCGTCCGGGTGGATTTCCGGATAGGTGTGCACCGTGATGTGACTCTTGTCGAGGTGGGCCAGGATGATTTCAGGCAACGGGCCCGGGGACTCTTCAATCTGGCTTTCAGTCGGGGTTACCGGCTCTTCAGAAATCAGAATCGTGACACTGGCGCCCTGAGGTTCATAGTCCTGACTGGCAATGTTCAGGATGTTGGCACCAATGATTTCGACAACTTCGGTGAGAATCTGCGTCAGGCGTTTCGCGTTGTACTCTTGATTGATGTACTCGACGTAAGCCTGCTGGTCTTGCGGGGTTTCCGCGTAGCAGATGTCATAGATGTTGAAGCTCAAGGTCTTTGTCAGGTTATTGAACCCGTGGAGCTTGAGTTTGCTTTTCACCGTTGAAAACTCTCTGTGTATGCGGCCCGGCCGCGTGATCAAGCATGCCCGTCAAGTGCGAACAACGCACCTGCGTAGGACGGTCAACACCTCTTCGCGATGGCGATTACGGTTATCTGTTCAGGCGGATGACACGTCGGTTGACCGATCACCGCCCTGAAAAAAGTCGCGCATTATGCAGACGTCAGGAGGGGGATCCCCAGAGTCTGCACTGCTTTTATGATAGTTGAATGTCGGTTCAACCGAGTTCGATGATTTCGTAATCGTGGGTGATCGCCACGCCAGCCGCACCGAGCATGATCGAGGCCGAGCAATACTTCTCGGCGGACAGTTCGATGGCGCGCTTGACCTGGGCTTCTTTCAGGCCACGGCCCTTGACCACGAAATGCATGTGGATCTTGGTAAACACTTTAGGATCTTCGGTTGCGCGCTCGGCTTCGAGGAAGGCCTCACAGCTTTCAACAGCCTGGCGCGATTTCTTCAGAATGCTGACCACGTCGAAGTTGCTGCAACCGCCGACGCCCAACAGGAGCATTTCCATCGGGCGAACACCCAGATTACGACCACCGGCGTCCGGCGGACCGTCCATGACCACGACATGGCCACTGCCGGATTCGCCGAGGAACATGGCTTCGCCAGCCCATTGGATGCGTGCCTTCATCGCCCAGACTCCACTGTAAAAAAAGGGTCGCCAGCTTAGCACAGGGTTTTGCTCTGACAGCGCGACTGTTCCTAGGACGGATGCTCCAACTGCGTAGGTAATTTCTCGAATTTTCGACGAAGTGTCTGGTAAGCTGGCGCCAATTCGCTGGCGCCCCATGCCAGCTGTGTAGCGACCGCCTTCAGCGCCTCATAAAAAAATCAAACATCACCGTGCAGTCTTTTCGGGATACAACCATGGTTGCTATTACCCCCACACCCAAAATCAAGAACCTCGACAAGCTGTTGATGCATTGCCAACGTCGCCGCCATGCGGCCAAGAGCAACATCATTTGCGCTGGCGATCGTTCGGACACGCTGTACTTCATCATCAAGGGCTCGGTAACGATCCTGATTGAGGATGACGACGGCCGCGAGATGATCATCGCGTATCTCAACGCCGGGGATTTCTTTGGTGAACTGGGACTGTTCGAGCAGGCGGGTCAGGAGCAGCAGCGCAGCGCCTGGGTGCGGGCCAAGGTCGAGTGTGAGACTGCGGAAATCAGCTACGCGAAATTCCGCGAATTATCGCAGCAGGATCCGGACATTCTTTACGTGCTCAGCGGACAAATCGCACAACGCCTGCGCAATACCACGCGCAAGGTCGGCGATCTGGCGTTCTTCGACGTTACCGGTCGCGTGGCTCGTTGCCTGCTGGAACTGTGCAAACAGCCGGACGCGATGACCCACCCCGACGGCATGCAGATCAAGGTGACCCGTCAGGAAATCGGGCGGATTGTCGGGTGTTCGCGGGAGATGGTCGGTCGCGTTCTCAAGGATCTTGAGGAACGCAACCTGGTCAATGTGAAGGGCAAGACCATGGTGGTCTTCGGTACACGTTAAACGCGAACGCTTAAACGCTGTACATCTGCGCCAGCATTAAACGAAACAACTCATCGAGACGCGCCAAGGCCTGTGGCGCGTTGAATTTTTCATGCAGGGCAATGTGGCTTTGCGCGCGTACCCGCTGCTCCAGACCACAGGCTTCGTTGAAGCGATTGACCGCTGCCACCATCGAATCCCGCTCGTTATCCATCAGCATCGCACCGTGTACCAAACCCACCGGACGCTGTCCGCCCTGACTCTGGCGCCAGCGCTGGGCGGTGCCGACCATTTTGCGGCCGTCGAGGTTGACGTTGAAGCGACCGTCGCAAAACGCGCCCTCGATTTCTCCCAATGACGAAGTGCCGCCCAACTCATCCAGCAATTGGCAGATCGGATCGCACAGACGGCGGTAGCCGGTTTCGATGCGGTTGAGATCGCCTTCGCTGCGAGGCGGTGCGTAAACCAGTGCGATATTGATGGTCGCGGCCGATTGCGGGACCGGTTCCCCGCCGGTTTCGCGTAGCAGCACCGGCCAGCCGGCGGCGGCGGAGACTTCGCAGGCGTGTTCGAATCCGGGTAGGCGGTTCAAGCGGCGAGGCATGACCAGAGCGCGGTCGCTGGGCTGCCAGAATAGAAGTCCGAATTCGGCGTCGCCGGCACAGATCGAGGCCAGCAAGTCCTGTTCGGCTTGCAGGCCGGCTTCGATGGTCAGGGAGGTTGGCAGCGACATAGCGGACTCCGGCAGATCTGGAATCTTTAGGGAACTGGCTGGCCTCTTCGCGGGCAAGCCCGCTCCCACAGGGGGCGCGGGTGCCTGTGAAGGAGTGATCAGTCGAGGGTCGAACCACTCACCGAAACACCGCGCTCCGGGAAGAACAATCGTTGCAGCTCAGTACCCGGGCTTTCGGCGCGCATGAACGCCTCACCGACCAGGAACGCGTACACGTCGCTGATCTCCATCAGCTCGACATCGGCACGGTTGAGGATGCCGCTCTCAGTGATTACCAGACGATCACGCGGAATACGCGGCAGCAGATCGAGGGTGGTTTCCAGGCTGACGTCGAAGGTATGCAGGTTACGGTTGTTGACCCCGACCAGTGGCGTGTCGAGGGTTTTCAACGCGCGCTCCAGCTCATCGCCGTCGTGCACTTCCACCAGCACATCGAGACCAACGCCTTTTGCCACGGAAGCCAACTCGGCCATTTTCACGTCGTCCAGCGCGGAGACGATCAACAACACACAGTCGGCGCCCAGCGCACGGGCTTCGACGATCTGGTATGGATCGATCATGAAGTCCTTGCGGATCACCGGCAGCTTGCACGCGGCACGGGCCTGCTGCAGGTAGGCATCGGCGCCCTGGAAGTAATCGATATCAGTCAGCACCGAGAGACAGGTTGCCCCGCCCTTCTCGTAGCTTTTGGCGATGTCGGCGGGAACAAAGTTCTCGCGGATCACGCCTTTGCTTGGCGAAGCCTTTTTGATTTCGGCAATCACCGCCGGTTGTTTTTTCTTGGCCTGCGCCAGCAAAGCCTTGGCGAAACCACGGGGTGCATCGGCCGCCTTGGCCAGACTTTCCAGCTCACTCAGGCTGACACGAGCGCTACGCTCGGCGACTTCCTGAACTTTGCGCGCCAGAATGTTTTCCAGAACCGTCGGTACACTCATCCCTCATTCTCCACTTTGAATACCGCGGTAAAGGCACCCAGCTCCTCGAGTTTTTCCCGAGCGAGGCCGGTGTGCAGGGCGTCGTGCGCAAGCTCCACGCCTTGTTTCAAACTGCTGGCTACGTCGGCGGCGTACAGCGCTGCACCGGCGTTTAGCACAATCATTTCAGCGGCTTTCTGGCCGTTTTCAGTCTTGCGCTTGCCCAGCGCATCGCGAATCAACGCCAACGAAGCTTCCGGGCCGTCGACCGACAGGCCGTGCAGGCTCTGGCTCTTCATACCTAGATCTTCCGGCTCGACCCAATACTCGGTGATCTCGTTGTTCTTAAGCTCGGCAACAAAAGTCGGCGCCGCCAGACTGAATTCGTCCAGACCGTCCTTCGAATGCACCACCAGCACATGCTTGCTACCCAGACGCTGCAAGACTTCAGCCAACGGGCGGCACAACGCCTGATTGAACACACCCACCACCTGATGTTTAACACCGGCCGGATTCGTAAGCGGGCCGAGCATGTTGAACAGCGTACGCAGGCCGAGATCGCGGCGCGGGCCGGCGGCGTACTTCATGGCTTTGTGGTGTGTCTGGGCGAACATGAAACCGATGCCGACGTTGTCGATGCAACGGGCGACCTGCACCGGCGTCAGGTTGAGGTAGATGCCGGCGGCTTCCAGTAAGTCGGCACTGCCACTCTTGCCCGAGACCGCGCGGTTGCCGTGCTTGGCCACGGTGCAACCTGCTGCCGCAACGACAAAAGAAGAAGCGGTGGATACGTTGAAAATATTCGCACCGTCACCGCCGGTGCCAACCACATCGACCACACCGTCGAGGGTCTTGAGTTCGACCTGATCGGCCAGCTCACGCATCACCGATACCGCGCCGACGATTTCGTCGATGCTCTCGCTCTTCATGCGCATGGCCATCATGAACGCGCCGATCTGTGCCTCGGTGCACTGGCCGGTCATGATTTCGCGCATCACATCGCGCATTTCATCGGTGCTGAGGTCGAGGTGATCGACGATACGGCTCAGGGCTGTCTTGATATTCATGGGAAGTCCTTAGCGCGTGCCGCCGGTTTGTTTGAGGAAGTTGGCAAACAGTTCATGGCCCTGTTCGGTCAGGATCGACTCGGGGTGGAACTGTACGCCCTCAATGTTCAGGGTCTTGTGACGCAGGCCCATGATTTCGTCGACCGAACCATCATCGTGTTGCGTCCACGCGGTCAGCTCCAGGCAATCGGGCAACGTCTCGTGCTTGACGATCAGCGAGTGGTAGCGGGTAACGGTCAGCGGATGATTCAGGCCTTGGAAAACGCCCTTGTCCTCGTGGAATACCGGACTAGTCTTACCGTGCATCACTTGGCGGGCACGCACCACATCACCACCAAAGGCTTGGCCGATGGACTGGTGGCCGAGGCAGACGCCGAGGATCGGCAGTTTGCCGGCGAAGTGCTTGATGGCGTCGATAGAGATGCCGGCTTCGGTCGGCGTGCAAGGGCCAGGGGACACGACGATGCGCTCGGGCTTGAGCGCTTCGATTTCAGCAATGGTCAATTCATCGTTGCGCACGACTTTGACCTCGGCACCCAGCTCGCCGAGGTATTGCACAACGTTGTAAGTAAAGGAGTCGTAGTTGTCGATCATCAGCAACATGGCGTTTCGAACCTCTTGAATTCTGACTTGAAGACAGCCTTCAGATGACTTGCCCGCAGGGCGCTGCACGATGTCGGACACGCAAGTGGCGTCGGCAAAGCGGCATTTCAAACGGGCAAGGAAGGCAAAGCGATACAGATCCGGCCGGGCCGGCAGAAAAGATTCAGGCGCGCCAACGCCAACGGGCGTGTGCCTTGATGACTTGATCCAGAAGTTTGCTGGTGATCAACACGGGGAAGGTCTCGTTCATACGTTCCGGCACAGTAACTTAGCTGGGCAGAGCGTGCAATATGGCGGGGCCTTTGGGGGAGAAATCCAAGGGAGGGTTCGCGACCGATGGCACTAGGCCGGAAGTTTTTGGTACTGTCGTTTCGTTCACCTACAACAATAAATAAAACGGACTTGCTCATGATCAAACAGACGTTGTTTGTACCGCTGGCCGGCTGCTTGCTCGCACTGGCCTGTGCCCAGGCGAATGCGGCGCCCAATCCTTATTCGAATTTCATTGTCTTCGGCGACAGCCTCAACGACGCCGGGACCTTCGCCGATAGCGGCGGCCCGGCGGGTTCTACTGAACGCTATACCAACCGTACCGGTCCGGTTTATCTGGATGGCAGCGGTGAGCTGTATTCGCTGAACTCCACCCAACTGCTGGGCGGACGCCTCGGCTTTACGGCGGATCAGACGGCCTCTTCCAGTTCGGCAGTGCGCGCCGACAATGGCCAGCCCGACGGCAATAACTGGGCGGTCGGCGGCTACCGCACGGATCAGATCCTCGATTCGATCACCACGCAATCAGCCACCGGTGAACGCACCCGCGCCGGCTACCTGCCGTCGAACGGTTTCCGTGCCGATCCGAATGCGCTGTATTACATCTCCGGCGGCGGTAACGACTTCCTGCAAGGTCGTATTCTCAGCCTGCCCCAAGCCAATGCGGCGGCAGATCGACTGGCCGATAGCGTGCAAACCCTGCAAACCGCCGGCGCCAAATACGTGATGGTCTGGCTGTTGCCTGACGTCGGCCTGACTCCGGCAATCAACGGCACGCCTTTGCAAGCGTTCAGTAGTCAACTTGCCGGCCAGTTCAACAGTCAGTTGACCACCCGCCTGCAAGGCATCAACGCCGAAATCATTCCATTGAACATTCCGGTGCTTCTGTCCGAAGTGTTTGCCGATCCAGGACGTTTCGGCCTCGCCACAGACCAAAACCTGACCGCAACCTGCTTCAGCGGCAGCAGTTGCACGGAAAACGCCCGTTACGGCATCAACAGTGGGACACCGGATCCGAGCAAACTGATCTACAACGACGGCGTGCACCCGACTGAAGCCGGGCAGAAACTGATTTCCGATTACGCCTATTCCCTGCTGGCCGCGCCGTGGGAATTGACGCTGCTCCCGGAAATGGCCCACGCCACCGTGCGCGCGCATCAGGATGAACTGCGCAGCCAATGGCAGGCGGACTGGGAAAACTGGCAGGCAGTCGGCCAATGGCGCGCCATTGTTTCCGCCGGCGGCCAGCACCTGGACGTCGACAGCCAAAGCAGCGGCGCCAGCGCCGACGGCAGCGGTTACAACCTCAACGTGGGTGGCAGCTATCGCCTCAATGAGGCTTGGCGCGTTGGCGTGGCAGCGGGTTTTTACCGGCAGAATCTGGAGGCCGGTCATAACGATTCGGACTACAAACTCAACAGCTATCTGGCTACAGCTTTTGCCCAGTTCCAGCAAAATCGCTGGTGGGCTGATGCCGCGCTGACTGGTGGCAAGCTCGACTACGACAACCTCAAGCGCAAGTTCGATCTGGGTGTCAGCGAGGGGGCGGAGAAAGGTGATACCGACGGCCATCTGTGGGCATTCAGTACCCGCGTCGGCTACGACATCGCCCAGCCGGGCAGTGAATGGCATCTGTCGCCATTCGTCAGCGCCGACTACGCCAGTGTCGACGTCGACGGCTACTCGGAGAAGAGCAACCGCGCCACCGCACTGACTTTCGATGATCAGGCGCGCGATTCGAAACGTTTGGGCGTGGGTATTCAGGGCAAGTACAACTTCACGCCGCAAACTCAGGTGTTCGGCGAGTACGCCCACGAGCGTGAGTACGAAGATGATGTGCAGAAGGTCAACATCGCGCTCAACACCCTGCCGGCCAACGACTTCACACTTGAGGGCTATACGCCGCAGAGTCATTTGAACCGCTTGAGCCTGGGCGTCAGCCACAAACTCACGGCGGATCTGGCGCTGCGTGGTGGGTACACATTCCGCAAGGATGATGACTTTACCCAGCAAGGGGTTAACGTCGGCGTCGTGCTGGACTTCTGAAGCGCAGGCACAAAAAAGCGGCGCCCTCTCAGGCGCCGCTTTTTTATGCGTATTCATATTCCTCTGTGGCGAGGGGATTTATCCCCGATCGGCTGCGCAGCAGTCGCAAACCGTTGTTCACGGTATACCTGAAAAATCTCTGTTGCAGGTTTCAGGGCCGCTCCGCTGCCCCATCGGGGATAAATCCCCTCACCACAGAGGATCGCTCCCACAGGTTTTACGCGGATTCAGGCTTCTGGGGTTTGCTCGGCCAGGGCCACAGCGCGGAACATCGCCCGACGCTTGTTCAGGGTTTCTTCCCATTCCAGCGCCGGCACCGAGTCGGCAACGATGCCGCCACCGGCCTGCACATGAAGTTCGCCGTTTTTGATCACTGCGGTACGGATGGCAATTGCGGTGTCCATGTTGCCGTTCCAGGCGAAATAACCGACCGCCCCGCCATACACACCACGCTTGACCGGTTCCAGTTCGTCGATGATTTCCATCGCCCGAATCTTCGGTGCGCCCGACAAGGTGCCCGCCGGCAAAATCGCCCGCAGCGCGTCCATCGCCGTCAGCCCGGCTTTCAACTGGCCGGTGACATTGGACACGATGTGCATCACGTTGGAATAACGCTCGATGACCATCTTCTCGGTGAGCTTCACCGAACCGATTTCCGAAACGCGACCGGTATCGTTACGACCGAGGTCGATCAGCATCAGGTGCTCGGCGATCTCTTTGTCGTCCGACAGCAGATCTTCTTCCAGCGCCAGATCCGCCTCTTCGGTGGCACCGCGCGGGCGAGTACCGGCAATCGGGCGCACGGTGATCAGATTGTCTTCGACCCGCACCAGCACTTCCGGCGAACTGCCGACGACGTGGAAGTCGCCGAAGTTGAAGAAGTACATGTACGGCGTCGGGTTGAAGCAACGCAGTGCGCGGTAAAGGTCGATTGGTGCAGCCTTGAAGTCGATCGACATGCGCTGCGATGGCACGACCTGCATGCAGTCACCGGCAAGGATGTATTCCTTGATGGTGTCGACGGCTTTTTCGTAATCGTCCTGGGTGAAACTGGAGCGGAATACCGGGTCAGCCGATTGCTGCTTGCTGAAGTCCAGGCCACGACGCGGGGTGATCGGTTGGCGCAGTTTCTCCAGCAGGCCCTGCAATTGCGCCTGCCCTTGCTCGTAGGCATCCGCCTGAGCAGGGTCGGCCAGTACGATTGCGTGCATCTTGCCGGCGAGGTTGTCGAACACCACGACCGCATCGGAAACCATGAGCAGAATGTCCGGCACGCCCAGCGGATCAGGGTTCGGGCATTTGCCCAGACGCTTTTCCACATAACGCACGCAGTCATAGCCGAAGTAACCGACCAGACCGCCATTGAAACGCGGCAGACCGGCGATGGTCGGCACGTTGTAGCGAGCCTTGAAGGTTTCGACGAAGGCCAACGGGTCTTCGACGTCATGGCTTTCAGTCTCGACGCCATCGACGGTGATACTGACGTGATGGTCGTGAACCCGCAGCACGGTGCGGCACGGCAGACCGATGATCGAGTAACGGCCCCATTTCTCGCCACCCTGAACCGATTCGAGCAGGTAGGAGTTGGGCTGGTCAGCCAGTTTCAGGTAGATCGACAGCGGCGTGTCGAAGTCGGCCAGGGTTTCGCAGGCCAACGGAATGCGGTTGTAGCCATCAGCGGCCAAGCGCAGGAATTCTTCGCGGATCATGAGGTGCCTCGTGGTGTGAGGTGCTAATCAGTCAGGTAGGCAAACGTGCCGGCGGGCCGGCCAGGAACAAGTCAGGCGCGCCAACGCCAGCGGGCCAGGGCCTTGATGACTTTCATCCAGAGTTTGCGAGTGACCACCACGATGGCGTTTCCGGCAGGGGGTTGAACAGCGTCGGGCAACGTTATCCCACCGGCCAGATCCAGGCAACCGGGAATTAGCTTGCGCAGATCGTCAATCACCAGCGCCGGGGACTCTTCGGCGATTGGTCGGCCATGGTTATAGCCATAACTCAGCGCCACGCATTTGACCCCCGCCGCTTTCGCCGCCAGCACATCGCTGCGCGAGTCGCCGACGAACAGCGATTGCGAGGCCGGGATGTTGGCCATTTTCATCACGAAGAACAGCGCCGCTGGATCAGGCTTCTTCTGCGGCAGGGTGTCGCCGCCAATGATCCACTTGAAGTAGCGGCCGATTTTCATCTGATCCAGCAGCGGCGCGACAAAACGCTCCGGTTTGTTGGTGATCAGCGCCATCGCCACGCCCTGCTTGTGCAGCCATTTCAGGGTGTCGCGCACGCCGGGATAGACCACGGTCAGCTCATGGCTGGCGCCATAGGCTTCCATGAACACTTCCAGCGCATGTTCGGCCTCGACGTCGTCGACAGCCGAGTGATCAATACCGCCGGCCAGCGCACGACGCACCAACACTGGCGCGCCGTTGCCGACCCACTCGCGCACCGACTCGATGCCCGCAGGCTGGCGGCCGAGGCTGAGCAGCATGTTGTCCACCGCCGCCGCCAGGTCGGGAACCGAGTCGATCAGCGTGCCATCCAGATCGAACATCACCAACCGTGGCAGTTTGCCCGGGAACAGCTGCTCAAAACCGCTCATGGGCGTGCCAGTGCCAGTTCGGAACGCATCTTGTCGATGACTTCCTGATAGTTCGGCGCGTTGAAGATCGCCGAGCCGGCAACAAAGGTGTCGGCGCCAGCGGCAGCGATTTCACGGATATTGTTGACGTTGACGCCGCCGTCGATTTCCAGACGAATGTCACGGCCCGACGCATCAATGATTGCCCGCGCTTCGCGCAGTTTGTCGAGGGTGCCGGGAATGAACTTCTGTCCGCCGAAGCCTGGGTTGACGCTCATCAGCAAGACCATGTCGACTTTGTCGATCACGTACTTGAGCACGTCCAGCGGGGTCGCCGGGTTGAACACCAGACCGGATTTGCAGCCGCCCTCGCGGATCAGTTGCAACGAGCGATCGACGTGCAGCGTGGCTTCCGGGTGGAATGTGATGTAAGTCGCGCCGGCTTCGATGAAGTCGCCAACAATGCGATCCACCGGACTGACCATCAGGTGCGCGTCGATTGGCGCGGTGATGCCGTACTTGCGCAATGCCGCGCAAACCATCGGACCGATGGTCAGATTGGGCACATAGTGGTTGTCCATGACATCGAAGTGGACGAAGTCGGCACCAGCGGCGAGGACGTTGTCCACTTCTTCGCCGAGGCGGGCGAAGTCGGCGGAGAGAATCGACGGAGCAATTACGAAGGGCTGCATGACGCACCTTTTCTGAGCTAAATCACGATGGCGCGCATTGTATACCTCAAGTTTCCGCGCGCGCACCGTGACCGCGATGATCAGTAGGCCGCGCGGTAGATCTTCTCGATATCGATGGCGCTGAGCTTGCGCGGGTTATTGCGCATCAAGCGCTCGATTCCCGCGGCCTCCACGGCCATGGCCGGGATCGCGTCTTCCGGCACACCGAAACTGCGCAGGCCGACGGGGATTTCCACCGCCATACAGAGGTCGGTCATGGCCTGCACGGCTTTGTCCGCCGCTTCGCTGGCACTCAGATGAGCGGTCTTCACGCCCATGGCCTCGGCGATATCCTGCATCCGCTCGACGCAGGCCATCTTGTTCCAGGTCATGACATACGGCAGCAGCAAGGCATTGCTGACGCCATGGGCAATGTTGAAACGCCCGCCCAGTGGATAAGCCAGCGCATGCACCGCGCCGACGCCGGCATTGCCGAACGCCATGCCGGCCATCAGGCTGGCGGTGGCCATGTCTTCTCGGGCTTGCAGGTTGGCGCCGTTGGCGTAGGCCTTGGGCAGTGCGTTGGCGATCAGCTTGATGGCGCCGATGGCCAGGGAGTCAGTGATCGGCGAAGCGTTGACCGACAGATAGGATTCGATGGCGTGCACCAGCGCATCAACGCCACTGGCCGCGGTGACACTGCGCGGACAGGTCAGGGTCATTTGCGGGCTGACCAGCGCCACGTCCGGCAATAGATAGTCGCTGACGATGCCTTTCTTCAGTTGCGCAACCTTGTCGGAAAGGATGGCGACGTTGGTCACTTCCGAACCGGTGCCGGCGGTGGTCGGGATGGCGATCAGCGGCGGGCCTTTGCGTGGCACCTGTTCGACGCCGAACAGATCTTCCAGCGCGCCGTGATAACCGGCATAGGCCGCGACACTCTTGGCGATGTCGATGGCACTGCCGCCACCGAGACCGATCAAGCCGTCATGCCCACCCTCGCGATAGACACGCATGCAGTCTTCGACGATGGCGATTTCCGGATCCGGCAGCACGCGGTCGAAAATCTCGTACTCGCGCCCCCCCAATTGCACCAGCGCCAGCTCCACGGTGCCGGACTTGACCAGCGCGGCGTCGGTGACGATCAGCGGATTGTCGATATCGAGACGGGTGAGTTCGGCCGCCAGTTGCTCGATGGCCCCCGCGCCGGTGATCAATTTGTGAGCGATTTTGAACTGGGAAAGACTCATCGTGCGCAGCCTCTTATAGATGTGGGAGCTGGGCACAAGATTAGCTGGAGATTTGGGGTTGTCTGCTATTCAGGTCGTGAATGACCCATCAAGGGCAAGATCAACAGCCCCTCACCCTAGCCCTCTCCCGGAGGGAGAGGGGACTGACCGAGTTGTACTCTCGAAGTACATCGACCTGAATTACCGAGTCGAACTCAGGCCTTGAACAGCACAACGATCTGCTCCCTTCCCCCTCGCCCCCTTGGGGGAGAGGGCTGGGGTGAGGGGGTAAGCTTTTGATCTGGCCCTTAAACCTGCGCGGTTCGCAGTTTTTCGCTGCGCCCACGCAACCATTCCAGCGTCAGCAAAAGGATTACGGAAAAGGCGATCAGCAACGTAGCAGCCGCCGCAATCGTCGGACTCAAATTCTCCCGAATCCCGCTAAACATCTGCCGAGGCAACGTCGCCTGCTCGGGACCTGCAAGAAACAGCGTCACCACCACCTCATCAAACGACGTCGCAAAGGCAAACAGCGCACCGGAAATCACCCCCGGCGCAATCAGCGGCAAAGTCACCCGACGGAACGCGGTCAACGGCGAAGCGCCAAGGCTGGCCGCGGCACGCACCAGATTGTGGTTAAACCCCTGCAACGTCGCCGACACCGTGATGATCACAAACGGCACACCCAGCACCGCGTGCACAACGATCAACGAGAAGAAGCTATTACCTAGCCCCAGCGGTGCAAAGAACAGGTAACTCGCCACACCAATAATCACCACCGGCACCACCATCGGCGAAATCACCAGCGCCATCACCAGTGCTTTGCCGGGTAAGTCGCCACGGGTCAGGCCGATCGCCGCCAGCGTGCCGAAGATCATCGCCAGCACCGTCGCGGCCGGGGCGACGATGATGCTGTTCTTCAGCGCGCGCATCCATTCCGCCGAGGCGAAGAAGTCGTGATACCACTGCAGCGAGAAGCCTTGCAGTGGGTACACCAGAAAACTGCCCGAGTTGAACGACAGCGGCACGATCACCAGCACCGGCAGAATCAAAAACAGCAGAATCAAGCCGCAGAGGATCCGCAAGCTGTAGAACCACACCCGTTCAATGGGCGACATATAAGGACTCAGCATTTCAAATTCCCCTTAGCTCAGGCGCAGGCGACTGGCGCCCACCAGCCAGCTGTAAATCAGATAAAGCACCACGGTCGCCAGCAGCAACAGCCCGCCCAGCGCGGTGGCCATGCCCCAGTTGATGCTGGTGTTGGTGTAGAACGCGACGAAGTAGCTGACCATCTGATCGTTCGGGCTGCCGAGCAGCGCCGGGGTGATGTAGTAGCCGATGGCGAGGATGAATACCAACAGGCACCCGGCGCCGACACCGGCATAGGTCTGCGGGAAATACACGCGCCAGAAACTGGCGAACGGATGGCAGCCCAGCGAGATCGCCGCACGCATGTAGGTCGGCGAGATGCCTTTCATCACGCTGTAGATCGGCAGGATCATGAACGGCAGCAGGATGTGCACCATCGAGATGTAGACGCCCGTGCGGTTGAACACCAGTTCCAGCGGTTTATCGATGATGCCCATGGCCAGCAGCGCGCTGTTGATCAGACCGCCCGATTGCAGCAGCACGATCCACGCCGCGACCCGCACCAGGATTGACGTCCAGAACGGCAGCAGCACCAGAATCATCAACAGGTTGCTCTGGCGCGATGGCAGGTTTGCCAGCAGGTATGCCAGTGGATAGGCGAGCAGCAGGCAGATCACGGTGATGACCAGACCCATCCAGAAGGTGCGGGCGAAGATGTCCAGGTAGATCGCCTGATCCGGGGTCGCCGGGGCGATTTCACCGAGGTCGTCGATGCGGTGATCGACCGATGCCAGCAAGTAATACGGCGTAATGCTGCTGGTGTTGCGTTTCACCGCTTGCCAGTAGGCCGGATCGCCCCAACGTTCGTCGAGTGCTTCCAGTGCTTCTTTATAAGAGGCCGGTTCGCTGGCAAATGGCAGCGCCCGGGCAGTTTTGGTCAGCAGGCTGCGATAGCCGGCCAACTCCATGTTCAAGCGCTTCGACAGATCGCCCAGTGTCTGGTTTTTGCGCGCTTCGGCGAGGTCTTCGCCGGCCGCTTTGTACACCGGTTCAGCGGGCAGGCCACGGCCGTCCCAACTGGCGATGGCCGCCACGGTGCGCGGCATGCCGCCGACCACTTCCGGGTTGCCGACGCTTTTGTAGAGCAGCGCCACGATCGGCACCAGAAACACCAGCAACAGAAACAGCACCAACGGCGCAATCAACGCCTGGGCTTTCCAGCGGTTGACCCGCTCGGCGCGCTTGAGCTTCTGCTTCAAGGTGGGGCTGGCGCCCTCGTTCAGGGGAACGGCGATGGCCATGACGTACTCCGCAAATCTTTGATCGTTACAGAGGTGGCGAACCACCTCTGTTGTGTTGGAACACAGCTACCTGTGGGCGCGAGCTTTCCTGAGAGATCGAACCTTGTGGCGAGGGGATTTATCCTCGATGGGTTGCGAAGCAGCCCCAAAACCACGCAGCTCGGTGTGTCAGGAAGGTTGGAGTCTCAGGTTCTACGACTGCTGCGCAGCCGATCGGGGATAAATCCCCTCGCCACAAAAGCACCCATCGCCATCTCCCATGCAGGTGAAACAGTGGTTACTTCGCCGCCCAGGAGTTGAAGCGCTGTTCCAGTTGCTCGCCGTTGTCAGCCCAGAAGCTGACGTCGATCTGCACCTGGTTGGCGATGTTTTCCGGGGTAGTCGGCATATCTTTCAGCACATCCTTGCTCAGCAACGGAACAGCCTGGGTGTTGGCCGGGCCGTAAGCGATGTTTTCCGAGTAGATCTTCTGCTGCTGCGGCTGTACCGAGTAGGCGATGAACTTCTTCGCCGCTTCAGCACGCTTGGCGTCCAGACCTTTCGGGATGGCCCACGCGTCAAAGTCGTAGATACCGCCGTTCCACACCACTTTCAGGTTCGACTCTTTCTGCACGGCAGCGATGCGACCGTTGTAGGCAGAGCTCATGACCACGTCGCCGGAAGCGAGGTATTGCGGCGGTTGTGCGCCGGCCTCCCACCACTGAATGCTTGGCTTCAGCTCGTCGAGTTTCTTGAACGCGCGATCCTGACCACCCTTGCTCGCCAGCTCTTTGTAGACGTCTTTAGGCGCCACACCATCAGCCATCAAAGCGAATTCGAGGGTGTACTTGGCGCCTTTACGCAGGCCACGTTTGCCCGGGAATTTCTTGGTGTCCCAGAAATCGGCCCAACTGGTCGGCGCGGTTTTCAGCTTGTCGGCGTTGTAGGCGAGTACGGTCGACCAGACGAAGAAACCTACGCCGCACGGCTGAATCGCGCCTTTGACGTAGTCTTCGGTTTTGCCGAACAGTGCCGGGTCGAGTTGCTCGAACATGTCTTCGTCGCAGCCACGGGACAGCTCTGGCGATTCAACTTCGACCAGATCCCACGACACGCTCTTGGTGTCGACCATGGCTTTGACCTTGGCCATTTCGCCGTTGTACTCACCGGCGACGATTTTGCCGTTACCCGCCGCTTCCCACGGTGCATAGAAGGCTTTGACTTGCGCCGCCTTGTTCGCCCCGCCAAACGACACCACGGTCAAATCCGGGCCAGCGGCCATTGCGCTGGCCGCACCCATCAGGCCCAGGGTCAGGGCGGTGAACTTCAGGGATCTCAACATTTATTGTTCTCTCCACGTGCAGGGTTGGTGTTGGTATTGCGGGGGGCGATCAGTTCGCCTCTAACAGCGGATCAAGCGCGCGAACGTGCTCGACCTGCCAGCCAAGCGGAACCACGTCACCAACCGCGAGCGCGGGATCGAGCTCGGCAATCGGTTGTTTCACGAAGAAGTCGGTCTTGCCGCAGACTTCCAGGCGCACTCGGACGTGGTCGCCCAGATAGATGAATTCCGCCACCCTCCCTGAGAAGCGGTTAACGCATTGGTCGCTGGAACCGTTGAGGCTGACGCGCTCCGGGCGAATCGACAGGGTCACTGGCTCGCCGGTCTGGCCGACGTTGACCGCCAGTGCCTCGACCTTCTCGCCACGGCCCAACTCGACGACGCAACGCTCACCGCTCTGGCTGAGCAAACGACCGTTGAGGCGATTGTTCTCGCCGATGAAGTTGGCGACGAAGGTGTTTTTAGGCTCTTCGTAAAGCGTACGCGGCGGCGCGATCTGCTGAATTTCGCCTTGGTGGAACACGGCGACGCGATCGGACATGGTCAGCGCTTCGCCCTGATCGTGGGTTACGTAGACCACGGTCACGCCGAGGCGCTGGTGCAGATGCTTGATCTCCATCTGCATGTGTTCACGCAGTTGTTTGTCGAGGGCGCCGAGGGGTTCGTCCATCAGCACCAGTTGCGGCTCGAACACCAACGCACGGGCCAGGGCCACACGCTGTTGCTGACCGCCGGACAACTGCGCCGGGTAGCGCGAAGCGAACGCGTCGAGCTGCACCATGCTCAGGACTTTCTTGACCTTGTCGGCGACGTCACTCTTGTTCAGGCCGCGCACAGTCAGCGGGAACCCGAGGTTTTCCGCGACGGTCATGTGCGGGAACAGTGCGTAGTTCTGGAACACCATGCCGATGTCGCGCTTATGCGGCGGCACGTTGTTGATCGCGCGCCCGGCCAAGAGGATTTCGCCAGCGGTCGGCGTTTCGAAACCGGCGAGCATCATCAGGCTGGTGGTCTTGCCGGAACCGGACGGCCCGAGCAGGGTAAGGAATTCGCCTTTGCGAATGTCCAGGTTGAGGTCTTTGACGATCAGGTTCTCGCCGTCGTAGCTCTTCTGCACTCCACGAAAGCTGACCAGCACATCACTGGCCCCTGCGTTTGTATCGACCTGGCTCATACCCACACCTTTGTTGTTGATGACTGCTTGTGTACCAAGCCTAGTGGCTGGCGGCAGGCACGCAAATCGGGGCGCAGGAGAGAATCGCCTCAGCGGGATGGAAGGTTGGGGGTAGGGATTGCCCTACAAGGATGGCGCGGATTGGCACGCCGACTACGAGCGTCAAGCTGCAAGCCGCCAGTAACGGCAAAAGCGTTTGTCGCGAATGGATATGCCAACGCGGTCTACTGTAGGAGCTGCCGAAGGCTGCGATCTTTTGACCCTGTAAACAGCAAGATCAAAAGATCGCAGCCTTCGGCAACTCCTACACAGAGCGCGGCGTTGTTCAGAGGAGCTTGTGTTCCATCGCGTACTTCACCAGTTCCGCCAGCGAAGTGATGTTGAGCTTCTGCATCAGCCGCGCCTTGTGGGTGCTGATGGTCTTGCTGCTCAGGGCCAATTGCTGGGCGATGTCGTTGACGTTGGCGCCCTGGGCCAAGCGCTCGAACACCGAGAACTCGCGCTCGGACAACAATGAATGCAACGGCCGCGCATCGGTCAGGCCGACCTCGAAGACCATGCGGTCGGCCAGATCCGGGTCGATGTAGCGCCCACCCGCCGCGACTTTGCGGATGGCCGTCAGCAACAGCGCCGGATCGCTGTCCTTGGTCGCATAACCCGCAGCGCCGACCTTCAAGGCGCGAGCAGCCATTTGCGCCTCGTCGTGCATCGACAACACCAGAATCGCCGGCGGATTGTTCAGCGCACGGATTCGCGGGATCGCTTCCAGGCCGTTGACGCCTGGCATGGAGATGTCCAGCAGCACCACTTCGCACGGCACATGGCGCAGGGTTTCGAGCAGTTGTTCACCATTGCTCGCCTCTCCCACGACTTGCAGGTCCTTGGCCAGGCCGATCAATTGCTTGATGCCTTCACGGACGATGGTGTGGTCTTCGGCTACCAGTACACGGATCACGTTGTTCTCCAGATTCAGTCAAACCTCATCCACCGGCACCCAGACATTCAGACTGGTGCCCTCCCCCGGCTCACTCTCAAGCGCCAGGCGCCCCCCCATGATCAGCACCCGTTCACGCATGCCCACCAAGCCAAACGAAGTCGGCCGACCGGCAGCGGCGACAAATCCTACGCCATCATCGCTGACCGTCAGACACAATTCATCGCCTTCCAGCGCCAGCGTCAGTTCCACAGTATGCGCCTGGGCATGACGCATGACGTTGGTCAGCGCCTCCTGCAGGATGCGGAACAGGCCAATCGCCTTGGCATCGCTGAGCGGCGGCAGATTGTCCGGCACCTGCACAAGACACGGAATCTGCGTGCGCGCCTCGAACCGGCGCGCCTGCCACTCAATCGCTGACGCAATCCCCGCATCGAGAATCGGCGGGCGCAATGCGGTCGCTACATCACGCACCAACTGGAACAACTGGGCGATCAGGCGCTTCATGCTGTTCAACCTGTCGTGCAGACCGGGGTCGAGTTGCGCGTAGGCCAGTTCGCACATCGATGTCTCCAGTTTCAGCACCGTCAGCATCTGCCCCAGCTCATCGTGTACTTCCCGGGCAATCCGCGCCTTCTCTTCTTCGCGCACGCTCTCAAGGTGTGCCGACAGCTCGCGCAGTTGCTCACGCGATGCCGCCAGCTCCAGCTCGATGCGCTTGCTCTCGGTAATGTCCCAGACGATGCCGTCCCAGACATAAGCGCCATCTTCAAGCTGCCGGGTGATCGCTTTGATCTCGGCCCAGCGCTGCTCGCCCTGTCGTGTGAGAATTCGCCCCTGCCACGACCAGTCGCTATCGGTGTCCAGCGCCTGATCCTGGGTGCGGTGATAACTGGCCTTGTCATCCGGATGCACCAGACTGCGCAGGCCCATGTCGCGGTGGGCAATAGCGGCCGGCGCGTAGCCGACCAGACTTTCGCTGCCCTCACTGATGTAGGCAAAGTCGATCTGCCCGGTGACCGGCGCCCGCTCCAGGCGGAACACCAGGCCCGGCACATTGGCGGCGATGCCTTGAAGACGCGCTTCACTTTCCTGCAACGCCGCGAGTGCGCGACGGCGCTCGGTGACGTCGTTGAGATAGACCACCAAATACTCGCTGTCGCGAAAACGCAGGAAACTCAGCGATACATCCGCCGGCAAAATACTTCCATCGGCGCGCACACAGCTTGTCTCAAAACTCAGCGGCCCTTCTTCACTGGCACGCGCGCGTTTCCACAGATTGAGCCAGCGGTCCATGTGCAGATCCGGTTCGAAATCAATCAGCGGCCGCTCGATCAGCCCGCCCGAGGGGTAGCCGAGCATGTTTTCCGCCGCCCGGTTGGCGTAGCGCACATGGCTATCCCAGTTGACCCAAAGGATGCCGACAGTGCTTTGATCGATGGAAAACTGCGTCAGGCGCAGCGCTTCTTCGCTGGCGGCGCGCAAGGCGATGTCTTCACGCGCGGCGAGCAGGCGTTGTTCGAGGCTGTGCTGCTGGCGCCGCTGCCAGAACACGATCGCCACGCAACTGAGCAGCATGACCGCGAACAACAGACTGAGGTTCTGCCAGAACCCCGGCGATTCCGACAACCGTGGATATTTGGGTTGCAGCCATTGATTGTGCAGGCGCTCCAGATCCTTGGCCGGGATCGAGCGCAGCGCGCTCTGGACGATGCCGGCCAGCTCAGGCCAGTCCCGGCGCGAAGCGACTCGCAACAATTGCGGCAGGCCGATATCGCCGACCACTACCAGTTCAGCGAACTCCGGTTCTGCCGACAACCGCCCGAGCTGCGCTTCATCGACCACCGCGTAAGACGCCTGCTGACTCAGCAACAATTGCAGCGCTTGACGCTCCAGCGGCACGCCTTGCAGATTCAGGTGTGGATAGTTGCCGCGCAGATAGTCGGCGGTGGTGCTCGGCATGCGCACGGCGACGCGGGTCTGGCCATCGAGTTTTTCCAGATCCACCACACCGCTGGCCTTCTGGTCGCTGACCACCAGTTGTGGCACACGCATGTACGGATCGGAAAACTGCCACAGGCGCAGCGCGCTCGGTGTCTGGGTCAGACCAGGAGCGATGTCGATCTCGCCATCGCGTGCAGCCGCTTCCAGTTGCGCCAGATCCTGAAAATTGCGCCAGCTCAATTCGACATCAAGGGCTTTGGCCAGCAATTTCATCAGCTCGACGTTGGCCCCGGACAGTCGCTGCAAACGCCGATCGTATTGCGCGTACGGCGCCTGCAACACCAATCCGACCCGCAATTCGTTGTGTTGCGCGAGCCATTGCTGCTCGCTGGCTGACAACTGCGCAACGTGTGCCGATGGCGCAGGCGCCGCCCAGCCCATCAAGGGAAGCCACAAACAGCCGATAACCCACAGGCAGCAAAATCGCTTCATTGAAGTCTCATACACTGACAAATTCTGACCAACCCATTAGGCTGCCGGGATACTTTCTGGCCTGGAATAACCGATGCCCTCTGTCTACCGCCTGGCAATGCCAGCATTGTGCCTGTCGCTGATCCTGCCTTGTGCGTTTTCTGTCCACGCGGCCGACCCGGCCCCTGCCGCCCCTGCGGAAAAATCCGCCGAAGAAAAACCGGCCGAGCGCCAACCACTGCTTGAGCGTAGTCAGGAAGAGGCCGCGGCACTGGAACGTAAAGTCCCGGCGCAAGAACAGCAACAGCTTCAAGCCGGCAGCGACACTTTCCTCGCCTTGTGGAAACCGGCCAACACCGCTGAACCGAAAGGCGCGGTGATTATCGTCCCCGGTGCCGGCGAAACCGCTGACTGGCCACAAGCAATCGGCCCGTTGCGGAGCAAATTGCCGGACGCCGAATGGAGCAGTCTGAGTATCACCCTGCCCGATCTGCAAAGCGATGCCATCGCTCCACGCGTAATTGAAGCCGTTGCTGCGCCGAAAGCCCCCGAAACAGGCAGCAAGGACGCCACCACCGCGCAGCCGATCGAACAAGCAGCAGGCGGTGAGGCCGAAGTCGCCGACCAGGTGATCGCCGAAACGACTGAAGAACAGTCCAAAGCCGATGCCGAACGCATCTTCGCGCGCATCGACGCCGCCATTGCCTACGCCGAACAGCAAAGTGCGCGGCGCATTGTCGTGCTCGGTCATGGAACGGGCGCGTATTGGGCGGCGCGTTTCTTGAGCGAGCGGCAAACGGCGCAGGTGGAGAAATTCGTCATGGTCGACGCGCAAGCACCGGCCAAAGCCAAGCCGCCGCTGGTGGAACTGACGCCAACGCTGAAACTGCCAACGGCTGATATTTTCTACATGGACAAAGCGCTGGATCGCAACGCGGCGCTGGAGCGCATGCAGGCGAGCAAGCGCTTGAAGACGTCGGCGTTCAGCCAAGTGGCGCTCAAGGCGTTACCGGATAACAAGGCTGAGCAGGAACAGTTGTTCCGTCGGGTGCGTGGCTGGTTGAGCCCACAGAACACAGACTGACCCAAAAGCAAAAGATCGTCCGAAAGCTCAGGCCGCGATCGGACGATCTTTTGATCTTGA
The DNA here is from genome assembly GCF_059716105.1 of Pseudomonas sp. LBUM1652. Taxonomy (NCBI): domain Bacteria; kingdom Pseudomonadati; phylum Pseudomonadota; class Gammaproteobacteria; order Pseudomonadales; family Pseudomonadaceae; genus Pseudomonas; species Pseudomonas sp. LBUM1652. The sequence continues at coordinate 5,710,519 of NZ_CP166804.1, forward strand.
AACCGCCTAACGAAAATCCCGCCGTTCACGAATCAACGTGTAGGCATTGTGCAACTCGCGGGTCTTATCGGTCGCCTCTCGCACCTGCATCGGCGTTGCACCGCTGCCGGCAATCTTGTCCGGATGATGACGGCTGAGCAGACGTCGATAAGCTCGTTTGATTTGCGCCGGTTCGCTGCTCGCCGAAACACCGAGCAATCGCATCGCTTCCTGATAGCTTACCGCCGCACTGACGATGGGCCGTTTGCCGGGCTCGTAATCACTGGCCAACGCCTGCACCTGATGCGTCGTCCAGCCCAGCCATTTACCCCACTGCGCCAACAATTCCCGCTCGCTGACGCCGGCACGACCATCGGCCCAGACCATCCGCCAACACGCGCGCAACACGCCTTCGGCCGCATGCGGCTGCGCACTCAGGCGCCGTAGATAACCGCGAAGATTATCGTCCCCGGACTTGCCGCGATTGAACGCCGCAATCGCCCGGCGCGTCGCCGGCTCGCTCATCTCCAGCGCGCGCATCTCATTGCGCGCCTGCTGGATATGTCCATCCGTCACCCGTCCGTCACTCTTGGCCAGACGCCCGAGCAACACGAACAACAATTCGTCGTTGCGCAGCATCGGCCGACCACCGAGTTTCTCCCGCAGATGCCCCCAGCTCTGCAAATGCAGGCGCCGATCCAGCGCCTGCCCCAACAAAGCCCCAAGCATGGCCCCCGGAATGCTGGCAATCGCAAAACCCGCTCCGGCTCCAATCAGAGTCCCTGGCCACAACATATCAGCGACTCGCTTCTATCAAGGTTTCAGCTTCGGCCAGACGCTCATGCGTGCCGACATCCACCCAATGACCTTTCAGACGCTCGCCCGTCACCTGCCCATCCGCCATGGCCTTGCGCAGTAGCGGTGCCAGCTTGAAGGCACCGTCCGCGCAGCCGTCGAACAGTTGCGGATGGATCACGGCGATACCGCTGTAGGTCAGGGTGGCGGCAGTCGGCTGGCCGTCGATGACCTGACCGTCGACCAAAGAAAAATCACCTGTCGGGTGATGCGCCGGATTATCCGCCAGCACCAGATGCGCCAGACCGGTGATCGGCTGGTGCAGCACGCTGAAATCGTAATCGGTCCAGATATCACCGTTCACCACCAGGAACGCATCATCGCCGAGCAACGGCAGCGCACGGAAAATCCCGCCGCCGGTTTCCAGCGGCTCGCCTTCCGGCGAGTACTGGATGCTCAGACCAAACTGCGAACCGTCGCCCAGGTAATCCTCGATCTGCTGACCGAGCCAGGCATGATTGATTACTATCTCGCTGAAACCCGCCGACGCGAGGGCACGCAGGTGATATTCGATCAACGGGACGCCGCCGGCACGTACCAGCGGTTTCGGCGTGGTCAGGGTCAGCGGGCGCATACGCTCGCCTTTGCCTGCCGCCAGAATCATTGCTTTCATGCCGTCGCTCCACCACGCAGGCTGATGAACAGCGCTTGCAGTTCGGCCAGCTCAGGACGACGGGCGATCACTGCTTCTATATAGGAGAAGAAGCGCGGTACGTCGGCGAGGTAACGCGGTTTGCCATCGCGATGGCAGATGCGAGCGAAAATGCCGATGACTTTCAGGTGACGCTGCACGCCCATCAGGTCGCTGGCGCGCAGGAAGTCTTCGAAGTCCGGCTGCACGGGAATGTTCAGTGCCGAGGCTTGCTGCCAGTAAGTTTCCAGCCAGCCACGGACGCGCTCTTCAGGCCAACTGAGGAAGGCGTCCTTAAACAGGCAGGTCACGTCGTAGGTCACCGGGCCATAGACCGCATCCTGAAAATCCAGCACGCCGGGGTTCGGCTCGCTGAGCATCAGGTTGCGCGGCATGTAGTCGCGGTGCACCAGCACTTTCGGCTGGGCCAGGGCACTGTCGATCAGCAGGTCGCTGACGTGTTGCCACTGTTGCTGTTGGGTCGAATCGAATTCGATACCCAATTCACGCTTCACGTACCACTCGGGAAACAGTTCCAGCTCACGACGCAGTAATGCAACGTCGTAACTCGGTAACGGTGCGACCATCGGCAACTGCTGAAAAGCCAGCAGCGCTTGCAGGGCATCGCTGAACAATGCGTCGGCATTTTCGCCATCGATCACGTCCAGATAGGTCTTGTTGCCCAGGTCATTGAGCAAAAGAAATCCGCGTTCGAGGTCTTCGGCATAAATTTTCGGCACATTTATTCCGGATTTCGCCAGCAAAAAGGCGATATCCACGAACGGTTTGCAGTTTTCCTGGGGCGGCGGCGCGTCCATTACGACGAAACTGCGACCCGCGCCTTCCCAACGGAAGTAACGGCGGAAACTCGCGTCGCTACTGGCCGCGGTCAACGTGGCCGGGGGCACGGCGCCCCAGCCCTGATCTGCAAAGAGGATTGCCAACTGTTCATCGAGCCAAACTTTCAGGTGTTGCAAGCGTACATCTTGGTCAGGCATTGCAAGGGTCTCCGACGGCGCTAGCCGTCAAGCGGGTCATGCTTTATTATCCAGCATCTTTTTCAGACCATCGAGAGGCGTGCGGCCCACCACCGCGGGCAGATGGCACGCAGGAAGCCCGGACTAATAAGATGGCATTGAAATCCCCCGCGTTTCGTAAAAAATTTCCGTTGTTGGTAACCGGCAGTCTGCTGGCTATGCAACCTCTGGCCAGTCAATTCGTTGTTGCCGCCGAGCAGTATGACTGCTCCGTCTCGGCTTCGGGTGGTTGGGACTGTGCGCCCAAGACGCCGGCGGCTGCATTGCCTCCGCGTCCAGTGCATGACGGCAGTGCCGTCAGCGCCACCGGCGAAGCCCCGAGCGACAAGGGTTCGGTTGCCGACACTGGCGCCAAGCCAGCGCTGGTCACCGAAGCCAAAGGCCGTGGTTTGAAATCCCGTAGCGAAGACTTCAGTCACCTCGACTGGGTTCCGCGCGAGAAGCTCACCGCCGCCCAATTGGCCGAGACGGGTCCTTACTGCTCTGGTGCTTATATCGAACCGATTCGTCCTGGCATGAATGACAAGACGAATAAAAGCGATGCTCCGACCTTTATCGGCGCAAAAGCTTCGCGCTATAACACCGATGATCAAGTCGGTACGCTGGCCGGTGATGTCGTCCTGCGTCAGGGCAGCATGCAGGTCGAGTCCGACGAGGCCAGCCTGTACCAGGCCGAGAGCCGCGCCGAACTCAATGGCGATGTACGTATCCGCGACAACGGCGCACTGATCGTCGGCGACCACGCCGATGTGCAGCTCGACACCGGTGAAGCCAAGGTCGATAACGCTGAATACGTGATGCACAAGTCGCGCATTCGCGGTAACGCGCTGTACGCCAAGCGTGCGGAAAACGCGATCATCCGTCTCAAGGACGGCACGTACACCACGTGCGAACCGAACAGCAACGCCTGGCAGCTCAAGGGCAACAACATCACCTTGAACCCGGCCACCGGCTTCGGTACCGCGACTAACGTGACGCTGCGCGTAAAAGACATTCCGATCCTTTACACGCCATACATCTACTTCCCGATCGATGACCGTCGCCAGTCGGGCTTCCTGCCGCCGACCATCGGCACCGGCACCGATACCGGCTTCATGCTGGTCACACCGTACTACTTCAACCTGGCGCCTAACTACGATGCCACGTTGTACCCGCGTTACATGAGCAAGCGCGGCATGTTGGTGGAAGGCGAGTTCCGTTACCTGACCAAGTCCAGCGAAGGCCAGTTCGGCGCTGCGTACCTGAACGATGACGACACCGAACGCAGCAAGCAGACCGACTACGAAAAAACCCGCTACATGTACAACTGGCAGCACAAGGGTGGTCTCGACTCCCGCGTGCTGACCGAAGTTGACTACACCAAGATCAGCGATCCGTATTACTTCCAGGATCTGCAGACCGATCAGATTGGTGTGAAGTCCAGCGACTTCGTGAATCAGCAGGGCGCGGTTACCTATCGTGGTGACAGCTACACCGCTCGCTTGAATGCTCAGCAGTACCAGTTGGCGACCGTTTCGAACATCACACCGTATGGCCGTCTGCCGCAGATCACCTTCAATGGTCAGCTGCCGTATCATCCGGAAGGGTTGAATTTCGATTACGAGACCGAGCTTGTGCGGTTTGATCGTGATCTGAAAACCGGCAACTTCATCGACGAAAATGGCACTGCGTCACCGCGCCTGGATACAAACGTTACAGGCCTGGCACGCGCTAACGGCGACCGATTGAATCTGAAGCCCGGTGTAAGTCTGCCAATGAACTGGACCTATGGCTTCTTAAAGCCATCGCTCAAGTATCAGTACACCCAGTATCAACTGGATCTGGACGGTACCGGCAAGTCGCAGATCGTCGCCCAGCAGAATGCAGCAACTGCGGCAGGTACTGACTACGTCGGCGGCGAGTTTGGCAGCAATCAAAACCGCGGCGTACCAATCGCCAGCATCGACAGCGGCCTGTACTTCGACCGCAACACGTCGTTCTTCGGCAAAAACTACCGCCAGACCCTGGAACCACGCCTGTTCTATCTCTATGTACCTGAGAAAGACCAGACCGATATCCCGGTATTCGACACCAGCGAAACCACGTTCAACTACTCCTCGCTGTTCCGTGACAACCGCTTCTCCGGTGCCGACCGTGTCGGTGACGAGAACAAGCTGTCGCTGGGCGTAACCAGTCGCTGGATCGAAGACGACGGTTTCGAACGTCAACGCATCAGCGTCGGCCAGGCCCTGTACTTCAAGGATCGCGAAGTTCAACTGCCAGGTATCGATGCAAAAACCCGTGACGATGCGAAATCCAACGTCTCGCCTTACGCACTGGAATACGAATACCGCTGGAACCGCGATTGGCGCACCACGGCCGACTACAACTGGGATCCGGACAGCCGCAGCCCACGTTCCGGCAGTGCGATGTTCCACTACCAGCCTGAAGACAACCCGAACAAGGTCATCAACGCCGGCTATCGCTATCGCAATGACCAGGTTCGTTACGACCAGAACACCGGTAAATGGTCGGTGGGTGGTGGTGACTACGGCACGCCGGGCACGCCTGGCTACGTGAAGGACTACTACAAGATCCAGCAGCATGACTTCTCGGTCATCTGGCCGATCGTTCCACAGTGGAACGCTATCAGCCGCTGGCAGTACGACTACAACCGTAACCGTACCCTGGAAGCCTTCGGTGGTTTCGAGTACGACAACTGCTGCTGGAAACTGCGCCTGATCAACCGTTACTGGGTTTCCTATGACGAGTTCAGTCAGGAAGCTCCGCAAAACGAAAAAGGCGACCATGGCGTCTTCCTCCAAATTGTTCTGAAGGGACTCGGTGGCCTCACTGGCGCCAAGGTAGAGAGCTTCCTCGACAAAGGCATTCAAGGTTATCGTGAACGTGAAGACCAAGCTTTCTGATTGTCTGCGCCCGCTGATGCTGGGCGCGTTGTTCCTGGGTACTGCGGCCAACGCCGCAGTACAGTCCATCGATAAAGTGGTAGCGATCGTCGACAACGACGTGGTCATGCAGAGCCAACTGGACCAGCGCGTCCAGGAAGTTCAGCAGACCATCGCCAAGCGTGGCGGCGGCTCGCCACCTCCAGGCGTACTGGATCAGCAGGTGCTCGAACGCTTGATCGTCGAAAACCTGCAATTGCAGATCGGCGAACGTTCCGGCATTCGTATCACCGATGAAGAACTGAACCAGGCTGTCGGCACCATCGCACAGCGCAACAACATGACTATTGACCAGTTCCGCGCCGCCCTGGCTCGCGATGGCCTGTCTTACGACGACGCCCGTGACCAGATCCGTCGCGAGATGATCATCAGCCGTGTGCGTCAGCGCCGTGTTGCCGAACGCATTCAGGTGTCCGAGCAGGAAGTGAAGAACTTCCTCGCTTCCGACCTGGGCAAGATGCAACTGTCCGAAGAACTGCACCTGGCCAACATCCTGATCCCGACCCCGGAAAGCGCCAACTCTGAAGCGATTCAGAATGCTGCGCGTCAGGCCATGGAGGTTTACCAGCAGCTCAAGCAAGGTGCCGACTTCGGTCAATTGGCCGTGGCCAAATCCGCCAGCGACAACGCACTGGAAGGCGGCGACATGGGCTGGCGTAAAGCTGCTCAACTGCCACCACCGTTCGATCGCGAGTTGAGCAGCATGGCAGTCGGAGACGTGACTCAGCCGGCACGCACTCCAGGCGGTTTCATCATCCTGAAGCTGTTGGCCAAGCGCGGTGGCGAAGCCCAGACCCGTGATGAAGTGCATGTGCGCCACATCCTGGTCAAGCCGAGCCCGATCCGCGACGAAGCCAAGACCAAAGCCCTGGTTCAGTCGTTGTATGAGCGCATCGTGGCAGGCGAAGATTTCGCCACCCTGGCGAAAAGCTACTCCGAAGACCCGGGTTCTGCCCTCAACGGCGGCGACCTGAACTGGATCGACCCGAACGTATTGGTGCCGGAATTCCGCGAAGTGATGGCCAAGACCCCACAAGGTCAGCTGTCCAAGCCGTTCCAGACTCAATACGGCTGGCATGTTCTGGAAGTCCTTGGCCGTCGCGCCACCGACAGCACCGAACAGGCTCGCGAACAGCAGGCCATGACCGTACTGCGTAACCGCAAATACGACGAAGAGCTGCAAACCTGGCTGCGTCAGATCCGTGACGAAGCGTACGTAGAGATCAAACTCCCTGGTGCAGACCAGGCAGCGCAGTGAAACCCAAGCGTTTCGCGCTGACACCCGGCGAACCAGCCGGCATCGGTCCCGACCTATGCCTGCTGCTCGCCTCGCAAGCCCAGCCTCATCCCCTGATTGCCATCACCAGCCGCGACCTGCTCCTTGAGCGGGCCGCGCAGTTGGGGCTGGCTGTCAATCTGCTCGACGTCGGGCCCGATCACTGGCCGGTCGCGCCGGCGCCCGCGAACAGTCTTTACGTCTGGGACACACCGCTCAGCGCCCCTGTGGTCGCCGGGCAACTGGACAAGGCCAATGCCCCGTTCGTCCTCGAAACCCTGACCCGCGCCGGTAACGGTTGTCTGAACGGCGACTTCGCCGGGATGATCACCGCTCCAGTACACAAAGGCGTGATCAACGAGTCGGGCATCGCGTTCTCCGGGCACACGGAATTCCTGGCTGATCTGACCCACACCGCACAAGTGGTGATGATGCTCGCCACTCGCGGTTTGCGCGTTGCACTGGTCACCACCCACCTGCCGTTGCGCGAGATTGCCGATGCAATCACACCGGAGCGGCTGGAGCGGGTCACGCGCATTCTGCACGCCGACCTGCAAGAAAAATTCGGCATTGCCCGGCCACGCATCCTGGTGTGCGGACTCAACCCGCACGCCGGTGAAGGCGGACACCTGGGCCATGAAGAAATCGACATCATCGAACCCACCTTAGAGCGCCTGCGCGGCGAGGGCATGGACCTTCGTGGCCCGCTGCCTGCCGACACTCTGTTTACCCCCAAATATCTGGAGCACTGCGACGCAGTGCTGGCGATGTACCACGACCAGGGCCTGCCCGTGCTGAAGTACAAAGGCTTCGGCGCCGCCGTCAACGTGACCCTTGGCCTGCCGATCATCCGCACTTCGGTCGACCACGGCACCGCCCTGGATCTGGCCGGCAGCGGCAAGATCGATACCGGAAGCCTGCAAGTCGCCCTGGAAACCGCCTATCAGATGGCCGAGACCCGTTTATGACCGAGCAATACCAACACAAGGCGCGCAAACGCTTTGGCCAGAACTTCCTGCACGATGCCGGCGTTATCGACCGCATCCTGCGCTCCATCAGCGCCAAGTCCGAAGACCGCCTGCTGGAAATCGGCCCGGGCCAGGGCGCACTGACCGCCGGTCTGCTCAACTCCGGTGCGCAACTCGACGTGGTGGAACTGGACAAGGACCTGATCCCGATCCTCAACCAGCAATTTGCCGGCAAGAGCAACTTCAACCTGCATCAGGGCGATGCGCTGAAGTTCGACTTCAACACACTCAACGCCGCGCCGAACAGCCTGCGCGTCGTCGGCAACCTGCCGTACAACATCTCCACACCGCTGATTTTTCACCTGCTGAACAACGCCGGCATCATTCGCGACATGCACTTCATGTTGCAGAAGGAAGTGGTCGAGCGTCTGGCCGCAGGCCCCGGCGGTGGTGACTGGGGTCGCCTATCGATCATGGTTCAGTACCATTGCCGCGTAGAGCACCTGTTCAACGTTGGCCCGGGCGCGTTCAATCCACCGCCGAAAGTGGATTCGGCCATCGTCCGTCTGGTGCCACACGCAGTGCTGCCGCACCCGGCCAAGGATCATCGCCTGCTCGAGCGCGTTGTGCGTGAAGCGTTCAACCAGCGCCGCAAGACCCTGCGCAACACGCTCAAGCAATTGATGAGCAACGCCGAGATCGAAGCTGCAGGCGTCGATGGCAGTCTGCGCCCGGAGCAACTGGATCTGGCTGCCTTCGTGCGCCTGGCCGACAAGCTCAGCGAACAAGTCCCGGAAACTCCCGCCGCCGACTGACCGGCGATGAACGCTATCGGGCAGGACGCCACTCTGGTTTACTGCCCGATACTTGCCTAGACTGATTCCCCATCAGCTACGCCCCGCGTTCCGCTTCGTTTAAGGCCCCTTGCATGTCCGATTCCCGTTACCACGTCGATGTCCGCGTCGTTACCCACTATCTGGCAGACCAATCGCAACCCGAGCACAACCGCTTCGCGTTCGCCTACACCATCACCGTGCAAAACAATGGCGAGCTCCCTGCCCGGCTGATCTCGCGGCACTGGGTGATCACCGATGGTGATGGGCATGTCGAAGAAGTGCGCGGCGCCGGTGTCGTGGGTCAGCAGCCGCTGATCAAATCTGGCGGTGAGCACACCTACAGCAGCGGCACGGTGATGACCACCAAGGTCGGCACCATGCAGGGCACCTACGAAATGGTCGCCGACGACGGCAAGCATTTCGATGCCATCATCAAACCCTTCCGCCTCGCCGTCCCCGGAGCCTTGCACTGATGGCGACGTATGCCGTCGGTGACCTGCAAGGTTGCCTCGAGCCGCTCAAGTGCCTGCTCAAGCAAGTCGCTTTCGATCCGAAGCTTGATCGGCTCTGGCTGGTGGGCGATCTGGTCAACCGCGGCCCGCAGTCTCTGGAAACCCTGCGTTTGCTCTATGGCATGCGTGAGTCGCTGATCTGCGTGCTCGGCAACCATGATCTGCATCTGCTGGCGGCCAGTAAACATATCGAGCGTTTGAAGAAGTCCGACACCCTGCGCGAAATCATCGAAGCCCCTGACGGCCCCGTACTGATGGAGTGGCTGCGCCAGCAGAAGCTGATGCACTACGACGAGATGCGCGATGTCGCCATGGTTCACGCCGGCATCCCGCCGCAATGGTCACTGCGCCGCGCCTTGAAATGCGCCGCTGAAGTTGAAACTGCTTTGCGCGATGAAAACCTGCTTCCCGCCTTCCTTGACGGGATGTATGGCAATGAGCCGTCGAAATGGGACAACAACCTTAAAGGCGTCTCCCGTCTACGAGTCATCACCAACTATTTCACCCGCATGCGTTTCTGCACCGCCGAGGGCAAGCTCGACCTCAAAAGCAAAGAAGGCCTCGATACTGCGCCGCCCGGCTACAAACCGTGGTTCCAGCACAAGGAGCGCAAGACCCGGGGCCTGCGGATCATCTTTGGCCATTGGGCTGCTCTGGAAGGCAATATCCATGAGCCTGGCATTTCGGCGCTGGACACCGGTTGTGTCTGGGGCGGCAGCCTGACCCTGATGAACGTCGACAGCGGCGAACGCGTGTCGTGCAAATGCGATGAGCACGGTGGCTTAGCACCGACAGTCGCACCACCTACCCCCGAAACTTTGCCGGTCAACGCCCTGCGTTAGACTGTGCTTTCAGCCGAGCTACAGGAACCCGCCATGAGCGAATTCAAACGAATCCCCCCGGAACAGGCCCAGGCCCTGCGTGAGCAAGGCGCCGTGGTGGTCGATGTACGTGACCCGCAAACCTACGCCGCACTGCATATCGCCGGCTCCAGGCATCTGGATAACGTTTCCATCTCGGATTTCATCCGTGCCGCTGACCTCGACGCACCGACTGTCGTAGTCTGCTATCACGGCAACTCCAGCCAAAGTGCCGCAGCCTACCTGATCAGTCAGGGCTTCTCCGACGTCTACAGCATGGATGGCGGCTTCGAGCTCTGGCGTACGACTTACCCTTCGGAAACTGCGCAAGGCACCTCCGAATAATTTTTTTGTCATGCGCAGGCCCCGGCTTCCGCGGGCCTGCGCACGGCAGACGAACGGTCTGCCACAACTAATTACGTATCTCGCCTTTACCTCCCGAATTCCCAACTATCCTTAAGCCCAGGCCATCCAAATCAGGGGAGAGCCGGTACACCGGCGCACGGGTCATCGGGAGTGACTTTCAAGGTTGTCGACCGCGAAAGTGTTCTGGGGGGTAAACAAGTGGCCACAGCGGCTGCTTGCCAGCATCGACTGAGTGATCCGGCGTCGGCTCCACGTATCGAGCGAGGTGACGTCATGAGTATCTTTAGCCACTTCCAACAACGCTTCGAATCTACACGCCAGGAAGAACTCTCGCTGCAAGAGTACCTGGAGCTGTGCAAGAAAGACCGCAGCGCTTATGTTTCCGCCGCCGAGCGTCTATTGCTGGCCATCGGCGAACCGGAACTGCTCGACACCTCGACCAACTCCAGGCTGTCGCGCATCTTCTCCAACAAGGTGATCCGTCGCTATCCGGCCTTTGAAGACTTCCACGGGATGGAAGAATGCATCGACCAGATCGTCTCGTATTTCCGCCACGCCGCCCAAGGCCTGGAAGAGAAGAAACAAATCCTCTATCTGCTCGGCCCCGTCGGCGGTGGTAAATCGTCCCTGGCCGAGAAGCTGAAACAACTGATCGAGAAAGTCCCTTTCTACGCGATCAAAGGTTCGCCGGTATTCGAGTCGCCATTGGGTCTGTTCAATGCCACCGAAGATGGCGCGATCCTTGAGGAAGACTTCGGCATTCCTCGGCGCTACCTGAACACCATCATGTCGCCATGGGCGACCAAGCGCCTGGCCGAATTCGGTGGCGACATCAGTCAGTTTCGCGTGGTCAAACTGTATCCGTCGATCCTCAATCAGATCGCCGTGGCCAAGACTGAGCCAGGTGACGAGAACAACCAGGACATCTCCGCACTGGTCGGCAAGGTCGACATCCGCAAACTCGAGGAATACCCACAGAACGACGCCGATGCCTACAGCTATTCCGGTGCGCTGTGCCGGGCCAACCAGGGCCTGATGGAATTCGTCGAAATGTTCAAGGCACCGATCAAGGTGCTGCACCCATTGCTGACCGCAACCCAGGAAGGCAACTACAACAGTACTGAAGGTCTAGGCGCGATTCCGTTCACCGGTATTCTGCTGGCGCACTCCAACGAATCGGAATGGCACACCTTCCGTAACAACAAGAACAACGAGGCCTTCATCGACCGAATCTACATCGTCAAGGTGCCGTACTGCCTGCGGGTCAGCGATGAAGTGAAGATCTACGACAAACTGCTGTTCAACAGCTCCCTGGCCAAGGCCCACTGCGCGCCAGATACCTTGAAGATGCTCGCGCAGTTCACCGTGTTGTCGCGCCTCAAGGAGCCGGAAAACTCCAATATCTATTCGAAGATGCGCGTATACGACGGTGAGAACCTCAAGGACACCGACCCTAAAGCCAAGTCGATTCAGGAATACCGCGACTCGGCAGGTGTAGATGAAGGCATGAACGGCCTGTCGACCCGCTTCGCGTTCAAGATCCTCTCCAAAGTATTCAACTTTGATCCACATGAAATCGCCGCCAACCCGGTGCACTTGCTCTATGTCTTGGAGCAGCAGATCGAGCAGGAACAGTTCCAGGCTGAAACCCGCGAACGTTATCTGCGCTACCTGAAGGAATACCTGGCACCGCGTTATATCGAATTCATTGGCAAGGAGATCCAGACCGCGTACCTGGAGTCTTACAGCGAATACGGCCAGAACATCTTCGACCGCTACGTGCTGTACGCGGATTTCTGGATTCAGGATCAGGAGTACCGCGATCCGGAAACTGGCGAAATCCTCAACCGCGTCGCGCTGAACGAAGAACTGGAGAAAATCGAAAAACCGGCCGGCATCAGCAATCCGAAGGACTTCCGCAACGAGATCGTCAACTTCGTACTGCGCGCCCGGGCCAACAACAACGGCAAGAACCCGACCTGGCTCAGCTACGAAAAACTGCGGGTGGTCATCGAGAAGAAAATGTTCTCGAACACCGAAGATCTGCTGCCGGTCATCAGCTTCAACGCCAAGGCGAGCAAAGAGGATCAGCAGAAGCACAACGACTTCGTTACACGAATGGTCGAACGCGGCTACACCGACAAACAGGTAAGGCTTCTGTCCGAATGGTACCTACGGGTCCGGAAATCGCAGTGAAGCAGCTGCAAGCTAACAGCTACGAGCTGCAAGAAAAAAGCGCATGAGCCTGACGTTCGGGCAATGGCGTCTACTTGCAGCTTGCAGCTCACAACTTGAAGCTGCCCGGAGGGCCACGTATGAGCTATGTGATCGACCGACGTCTCAATGGCAAGAACAAGAGCACGGTGAACCGCCAGCGTTTCCTGCGGCGTTACCGTGACCACATCAAGAAGGCTGTCGAAGAGGCGGTCAGCCGGCGCTCCATCACGGATATGGAACACGGCGAACAGATCAGCATTCCCGGTCGCGACATCGACGAACCGGTGCTTCACCACGGCCGTGGCGGCAAGCAGACCGTGGTTCATCCTGGCAACAAGGAATTCACTGCCGGCGAACACATCGCCCGCCCACCGGGAGGCGGCGGCGGACGCGGACCGGGCAAGGCCGGCAACTCCGGTGAAGGCATGGATGAGTTTGTCTTCCAGATCACCCAGGAAGAATTTCTAGAATTCATGTTCGAAGACCTCGAACTGCCGAACCTGGTGAAACGCAACCTGAGCGGCACCGACACCTTCAAAACCGTGCGCGCGGGGATCAGCAACGAAGGCAACCCTTCGCGCATCAACATCATCCGCACCCTGCGCTCAGCCCACGCACGGCGTATCGCCCTGTCGGGCAGCAGCCGCGCGAAACTGCGTGAAGCCAAAGAAGAACTGGCGCGCATCAAGCGTGAAGAGCCTGACAACTTCGGCGATATTCAGGAACTCGAGGCAGAGATCGAAAAACTCAGCGCGCGCATTCATCGCGTACCCTTCCTCGATACCTTCGACTTGAAATACAACCTGCTGATCAAGCAGCCCAATCCAAGTTCCAAAGCAGTGATGTTCTGCCTGATGGACGTCTCAGGCTCCATGACCCAGGCGACCAAGGACATTGCCAAGCGCTTTTTCATCCTGCTGTACCTGTTCCTGAAGCGGAACTACGACAAGATCGACGTGGTGTTCATCCGTCACCACACCAGCGCCCGGGAAGTGGACGAAGAGGAGTTTTTCTATTCACGGGAAACCGGCGGGACCATCGTTTCCAGCGCCCTGAAACTGATGCAGGAGATCATGGCCGAGCGTTATCCCAGCAACGAGTGGAACATCTATGCGGCTCAGGCTTCCGACGGCGACAACTGGAACGACGACTCGCCAATCTGCCGCGACATCCTCATCAACCAGATCATGCCGTTTGTGCAGTACTACACTTACGTGGAGATCACCCCGCGCGAACACCAAGCCCTCTGGTACGAATACGAACGCATCGCCGAAGCCTTTTCCGACACGTTTGCCCAGCAGCAACTGGTCTCGGCCGGGGATATCTATCCGGTCTTCCGTGAACTCTTCCAGCGCAGGTTAGTGACATGACCGCCAAAGAGCAGAAACGCCAACCCATTTCCACCGGCTCCGAATGGACGTTCGAGCTGATCCAGACCTACGACCGCGAAATCGCCCGTATCGCGGCCGGCTATGCGCTGGATACCTACCCCAACCAGATTGAAGTCATCACCGCCGAGCAAATGATGGATGCTTACGCCTCGGTGGGCATGCCGCTGGGCTACCACCACTGGTCCTACGGCAAACACTTCCTCAGCACCGAGAAATCCTACAGCCGCGGACAAATGGGGCTGGCGTACGAGATCGTGATCAACTCGGACCCCTGCATCGCCTATCTGATGGAAGAGAACACCATCTGCATGCAGGCGCTGGTGGTGGCCCACGCGTGCTACGGTCACAACAGCTTCTTCAAGGGCAATTACCTGTTTCGCACCTGGACCGACGCCAGTTCGATCATCGATTATCTGGTGTTCGCCAAGCAGTACATCATGCAATGCGAGGAGCGCCACGGCATCGATGCAGTCGAGGATTTGCTCGACTCCTGCCATGCGTTGATGAACTACGGTGTCGACCGCTATAAACGCCCCTACCCGATTTCCGCCGAGGAGGAACGGCGGCGGCAGAAAGATCGCGAAGAACATCTGCAGAAGCAGATCAACGACCTGTGGCGCACCATTCCAAAAGGCGCAGACAAATACAGCGACAAGGACAATGCGCGCTTCCCGGCCGAGCCGCAGGAAAACATCCTGTACTTCATCGAGAAGCACGCGCCATTGCTCGAGCCGTGGCAGCGGGAAATCGTGCGGATTGTGCGCAAGATCGCCCAGTATTTTTATCCACAGCGCCAGACCCAGGTGATGAACGAAGGCTGGGCGACGTTCTGGCACTACACGCTGATGAATGACCTGTACGACGAAGGCCTGGTCACCGACGGTTTCATGATGGAATTCCTGACGTCCCATACCAGCGTGGTGTTCCAGCCTGGTTTCGACAGCCCCTACTACAGCGGCATCAACCCCTACGCGCTCGGCTTTGCCATGTACCGCGACATCCGGCGCATGTGCGAAGAGCCCACCGAGGAAGACCGTCACTGGTTCCCGGAAATCGCCGGGACCGACTGGCTGTCGAGCATCAAGTTCGCCATGAGCAGCTTCAAGGACGAGAGCTTCATCCTGCAGTACCTGTCACCAAAGGTGATCCGCGACCTGAAACTGTTCAGCATCCTCGATGACGATCAAAAGGATGATCTGCTGGTACCGGCGATCCATGACGAAACCGGCTACCGAATCATCCGCGAAACCCTGGCAGCGCAGTACAACCTCGGCAATCGCGAACCCAACGTGCAGATCTACAGCATCGACCGTCGCGGCGACCGCTCATTGACCCTGCGTCACCAGCAACACGATCGCAAACCATTGGGCGACTCCACCGAAGAAGTCCTGAAACACTTGCATCGTTTGTGGGGCTTCGACATTCATCTGGAAACCCTGCAAGGCGACCAGGTCATGAAAACCCATCACGTACCGCCACGCAGTGAACACAGCGAAGGGGATTACGGTCGGCTCGATCTGGCCGTCATTCATCTTTGATCCGGTTCTGGCCTCCGAAAGTCCGACGCAAGGGTTATCCTGTCGGGCCAACGGAGGTTTTTTATGCAGATTTATAAGGTCGGCGGCGCGGTGCGTGATCGCTTGCTGGGCAAACCGGTCACTGATATCGACTGGGTGGTAGTAGGCGCTACTGCTGACGAGATGCTTGCCAAGGGGTTTCGTCCGGTGGGTGCGGACTTCCCGGTATTTCTTCATCCGAAAAGTGGCGAGGAATACGCCCTCGCCCGCACCGAGCGCAAAAGCGGTCGCGGCTACGGCGGTTTCACCTTTCACGCCAGCCCCGAAGTTACGCTTGAAGAAGACCTGATCCGCCGCGACCTGACCATCAACGCCATGGCCGAGGACGATCAGCACAATCTGACCGATCCTTATCATGGCCAGCGCGATCTTGAGGATCGGGTTCTGCGTCACGTATCCCCGGCATTCGCCGAAGATCCCCTCCGAGTATTGCGTGTTGCCCGCTTTGCCGCTCGCTATGCAGGGCTCGGTTTTACCGTCGCACCAGAGACACTGGAACTGATGAGCCAACTCAGTGAGTCCGGCGAACTGGAAGCTTTGACGGCTGAGCGCAGCTGGAAAGAAATCTCCCGCGCGTTGATGGAGGATCAGCCTCAGGTGTTCATTCAGGTACTGCGTGATTGCGGCGCGCTGAAAGTACTGATGCCGGAAGTCGACGCTCTGTTCGGCGTGCCTCAACCGGAAATCCATCATCCGGAAATCGACAGCGGCATCCACACCCTCAGCGTGCTGGAGCAATCAGCGCTGTACAAACAACCGCTGACCGTTCGCTGGGCGTGCCTGCTGCATGATCTCGGCAAGGGGCTGACGCCAGAAGAGGAATGGCCGCGACACATTGCCCATGAGCATAAGGGACTGAAGCTGATCAAAGCGGTCAACGAGCGCTTCAAGGCGCCGAAGGACTGTCAGGAATTGGCGCTACTGGTTTGTCAATATCACACCCATGGCCACCGCGCCCTGGAGTTGAAGGCTTCAACGCTGCTGGAATTGTTGCAGAGCTTTGATGTGTATCGTCGGCCCCAGCGCTTTGAGGAATTTATTGCCGCGTGCGAGATGGATGCACGCGGGCGCAAAGGTCTGGAGCAGAGAAGTTATCCACAGGCGGATTATTTGCGCGGCGCGGCGAATGCTGCGCGCGGCGTACCGGTGCAGCCATTGCTGGAGAAGGGATTCAAAGGCCCGGATCTGGGCGAAGCGCTCAAACGTGAACGGCTCAAGGCGTTGAAGGCTTACAAAGAAAACGCTTGAAGCAAGATCAAAAGACCGCAGCCTATGGCAGCGCCTACATGGAAACGGGAATCCCTGTTTAGGAGCTGCCGAAGGCTGCGATCTTTTGCTTTTAAAGATTCAGAGGTGTGAGCTGCTCCCCTCGCCACTCAAACCCCACCGGCGCCAACACCTGATCAATCTGCGCCTCCGCCCACAGCGTGGCGAAGCTTTTTCCCACACCGGGATGCACCCGATCCGGCGCAATCAGCGACAGCGGCCACAACACAAAAGCATTTTTCAGAATTTCGGCTCGCGGCAGGACCAATCCGTCGAAGTTTCCCACCAGATCGCCGTACAGCAGCACGTCGATGTCCAGCGGCAACCCCTTGCGATCCGGCGCATAGCGACCGTTATCCGCCTCGATGAATTTCAAGCGCCGATCCAGCTCTATCAACGGCAGGTCGGTATACGCCGACACCACAAAGTTGAAGAACGGCCCACTCTTGATCCCCACCGGCTGGCTTTCGAACACCGCCGAACAACGGATATCCACCAGAAACGTCGCCAATGCATCAAGACCGGCGCACAAATGGGTTTCACGCTCGATATTGCTACCAAGCCCGAGATACACCTGAGTCAGCGACATCCGCGCTCGATCTCCACGCCCACACCACCCTTGGCAGCCGGCACGGCGCCGGGCTTGGTCAGCTTCAAACGCACCCAGGTGATGTTGAATTCAGTCATCAGCACTTCGACCAGGCGCTCGGCGAAAGTCTCGACCAGTTGATACTGCGCCTGCTCGGCAAAGGCCTGGATGCGCGTGGAAACGCTGGCGTAATCGAGCGCCAGGGTCAGGTCGTCACCGGCGGCGGCCGGGCGATTGTCCCAGGCGAAGCTCAGATCAAGACGCAGGCACTGTCGGATGCCGCGCTCCCAGTCGTAGGCACCAATCACGGTGTCAACTTCCAGGCCCTCGATAAACACTCTGTCCAAGCACTTTTCTCCGCTGCACGACAAGGGCGCAATGCGCCGTTAGAATCAGGGCGTCCTCGCCCGGAATAGTTAGCATGTTTTGGTTACTGGCGACTCTCGCCTACCTGCTCGGCTCTCTGTCCTTCGCCATTTTGCTCAGCCGCCTGACCGGAAACCCGGATCCGCGAATGAGTGGCTCGGGTAATGCCGGAGCTACCAACATGCTGCGCCTGGCCGGCCGCAAACTCGCGATCCTGACCCTGCTGGGTGATCTGTGCAAAGGCTTGCTGCCGGTGCTGATCGCATCGGCTGTCGGCCTTTCGCTGCAGGATCAGGCCTGGATAGGCGTATGCGCCGTGATCGGTCACCTGTTCCCGCTGTACTTCCGCTTTCGCGGCGGCAAAGGCGTCGCCACTGCCGCCGGCATGCTGCTGGGCCTGTATCCGCCGGCTGCGCTGTTAGCGGTGTGCGCATGGCTGCTAACGTTTTACCTGACCCGTACCAGCTCACTGGCGGCGCTGATCGCCACGCCACTGACCCTGCCGCTGCTCGCCTGGCAAGAGCCAAAGGCTTTGCTGCCGATGAGCGCCTTGACGCTACTGATCGTCTGGCGCCACCGCGGCAATCTACGCGACCTGTTTGCCGGGCGCGAACGGCATTTTTAAATGCCGGCCTTCCGCACTGCCCATTACAACGCCGACAACTGCTCCATCGGCCAGCGCGCCTGCACGCTGATCGCCAGACTTTCCTGCTGACCGGCCTGCAAACGCTGGCAACCGGCAAACGCGATCATCGCGCCATTGTCGGTGCAGAACTCGGGACGGGCGTAAAACACATCGCCCTTCATGTCGCCGAGCATTTTCTCCAGCGAAACACGCAAAGCCTTGTTTGCGCTGACGCCACCCGCGATGACCAGACGCTTCATGCCCGCCTGTTTCAGGGCACGCTTGCACTTGATGGTCAAAGTCTCCACCACGGCCTGCTGGAACGCCAGCGCGATGTCGCAACGGGCTTGCTCGCTGTCGTCCCCGGCGCTGACGCACTGCTGCCAGGTGTTGAGGGCGAAGGTTTTCAGACCGCTGAAGCTGAAATCCAGCCCAGGGCGATCACACATCGGACGCGGAAAAGTAAAACGTCCTGCAGCGCCCTTCTCCGCCAGCTTGGCAATTTCCGGTCCGCCTGGGTAATTGAGGCCCATCATCTTCGCGGTTTTGTCGAACGCTTCGCCGGCAGCATCGTCGAGCGTCTCGCCAAGCAAGGTGTATTGGCCGATGCCATCGACCTGAACAAGCTGCGTATGACCGCCGGAGACCAACAAAGCGACGAACGGGAATTCCGGTGGTTTTGGCTCCAGCATAGGTGCCAACAAGTGACCTTCCATATGATGCACGCCGAGTGCCGGAATGCCCCAGGCAAACGCCAGCGCCTGAGCACAGGAAGCACCAACCAGCAGAGCGCCAACCAGGCCAGGACCCGCGGTATAAGCGATCGCATCGATCTCGGTCGGCACACGGTCAGCCTCGGCCAACACCTGACGAATCAAGGGCAGCATGCGCTTGACGTGGTCACGTGAGGCCAGCTCAGGCACCACACCGCCATACACGCGATGCAGGTCGATCTGACTGAACAGTGCGTCGGCCAGCAGGCCGCGTTCACTGTCGTATAATGCGACGCCGGTTTCGTCGCAGGAGGTTTCTAATCCCAGTACTAGCATGGGTTTGCGCCTTGTTTAGGCTGACTTCGAAGGCGCGCATAATAGTCGCCGCGTGATGCCCCGGCCAGCGGTTTTCGATCAGAGGCTTTGCATTCCGAGCGATGAGGGGTTAACATCCGCAACCCTTAAAAACCGACGTCTTCAAGTGCTCTTTTGCCGCGAGGATGTTGACCCCGGTAATGAATGAAGGTAGCTCTGGATGCCAGCCGTCAAAGTTAAAGAGAACGAACCCTTCGACGTAGCTCTGCGTCGTTTCAAGCGCTCCTGCGAAAAAGCCGGTGTACTGGCTGAAGTTCGTAGCCGCGAATTTTACGAGAAGCCAACTTCTGAGCGTAAGCGTAAAGCAGCAGCCGCTGTTAAGCGTCACGCCAAGAAAGTTCAGCGCGAACAGCGCCGCGCCGTTCGTCTGTACTAATACACAGACGTTCGTAGCAAGCTTCTTGCCTAAGCCCGGCTCTCAGCCGGGCTAATGGCATTTGCGTAAAACGCTTGATGCTTCACCGTCAAAGCCGCACATGCGACCAAGACAAATCTGCTTCACGCGTCAGACCTGGCTCTTTTGCCAGCGGTGCACGTCTTTTCTGACGAGCCTTTAAAGGCTACTGACGAGCACACCCACTGATTCCTCTCACGACGATCAGCCCAAGGCACCTGCATGCGTGCCCGCTTTATTGAGCTATCCGAGGCCATTAACCGGCCGTCAGCGGATTCAGCGCAACACTTTCAAATAGTCGAAGGCTGATTGGTACTAACGTCAGTGGATTTTCGGCAGATACACTTCCCGACAGCGATTATGCAGACGACACCGGTCGAGCCGCACATTTTGCGTGCTTCAAACAACGACCCGCGTCCGGCCGCCCTTCGCATCGGACTCATTACAGCGCAGACGACGAGAACGCGATGGCCGGGCTGATTCCCCAGAGCTTTATTGACGACCTCCTGAACCGCACCGACATCGTCGACGTGGTCAGCTCGCGTGTGCAGCTAAAAAAAGCAGGCAAAAACTACACCGCCTGCTGCCCGTTTCACAAAGAGAAAACCCCGTCTTTCAGCGTCAGCCCCGACAAGCAGTTCTATTACTGCTTCGGTTGCGGCGCTGGCGGTAATGCCCTCGGCTTCCTCATGGACCACGACAACCTGGACTTCCCCCAGGCAGTCGAAGATCTGGCGAAAGCCGCCGGCATGGAAATCCCCCGCGAAGAAAGCGGCCGCGCGCACAAACCGCGACAACCGACCGATTCGCCGCTATACCCTTTGCTCACTGCAGCCGCCGACTTTTATCGGCAGGCACTCAAGAGCCACCCATCGCGCAAAGCTGCGGTGGATTACCTCAAGGGCCGCGGCCTGACTGGCGAGATCGCTCGGGATTTCGGCCTCGGCTTTGCGCCACCCGGCTGGGACAACCTGTTCAAACACTTAAGCAGCGACACTTTGCAACAGAAGGCCATGGTCGACGCCGGCTTGCTGATCGAGAACGCCGAAACCGGCAAACGCTATGACCGCTTCCGCGATCGCGTGATGTTCCCGATCCGCGACACGCGCGGGCGCATCATCGCTTTCGGTGGCCGCGTGCTGGGCGATGACAAGCCGAAGTACCTGAACTCGCCGGAAACTCCGGTTTTCCATAAAGGCCAGGAACTTTACGGCCTCTATGAAGCGCGCAAGAACAACCGAAACCTCGACGAAATCATCGTCGTCGAGGGCTACATGGACGTCATCGCCCTCGCCCAACAGGGCTTGCGCAATGCCGTCGCGACGCTGGGCACCGCGACCAGCGAAGAACATTTAAAACGTCTGTTCCGCGTCGTTCCGAACGTATTGTTCTGCTTCGACGGCGACCAGGCTGGCCGCAACGCCGCATGGCGCGCGCTGGAGGCAACACTTCCATGCCTGCAAGACGGGCGCCGTGCGCGATTCCTGTTTCTGCCTGAAGGCGAAGACCCGGACACCCTGGTTCGCGCCGAAGGCACCGATGCGTTCAAGGCCCGAATCAATCAGCATGCGCAGCCGCTGGCAGATTATTTCTTCCAGCAACTGACCGAAGAAGCCGACCCGCGCTCGCTCGAAGGCAAGGCCCACATGGCCACCCTCGCCGCACCGCTGATCGACAAAGTGCCGGGCGCCAACCTGCGCATCCTGATGCGTCAGCGCCTGACCGAAATCACCGGCCTGAGCAGTGAAACCGTCAGCCAGCTCGCTCAAAGCGCGCCGCAGGAAGCACCGCCCGCCTATGATCCGAGCATCGATTACGACGCAATGCCGGACTACAGCGACTACCATCAGCCGCAGTCACAGGATTTGTACGTGCCGCAGCAGGAATGGACGCCGAAGAAACCCGGCGCCGGCGGCAAGAAATGGGACAAGAAACCCTGGGACAAGAACGGCAAGCGTGGCGGCGATCGCGATCAGCAGCGTCCACGGACGCCGATTGGCGTCGAGTCGCCAACCCTGACGGCACTGCGCACACTGCTTCATCACCCGCAATTGGCCGAGCGCGTCGAAGACGCCGGGCACATAGCGGACGAAAATCAGACCAACGCGCAGCTGCTGGTAGCGCTGCTCGAAGCCGTACAGAAGAATCCCAAGCTAAACTCATTTCAACTGATCGCGCGATGGCACGGCACTGAACAGGGCCGATTGCTCAAGGCGCTGGCAGAAAAGGAATGGCTGATTGATGGAGATAACCTTGAACAACAGTTTTTCGACACCATTACTAGCTTGTCAGCCCGCCAACGCGAGCGAAATCTGGAACAGTTGCTCAGGAAAGCGCGTCAAAGCGAACTGAGTATTGAAGAGAAAAATCAACTGCGCGACCTTCTAAGTCGCAATGTTTCCGCATCAAACCCGACCTCAACTGGCGCGTGAGGTCATAGCTCAGGTATAATCCTCGGCTTGTTTTTTGCCCGCCAAGACCTTCAGTGGATAGGGTGTTATGTCCGGAAAAGCGCAACAGCAGTCTCGTATTATTGAGTTGATCAAACTGGGTCGTGAGCAGAAGTATCTGACTTACGCCGAGGTCAACGACCACCTGCCCGAGGATATTTCAGATCCTGAGCAGGTGGAAGACATCATCCGCATGATTAACGACATGGGGATCCCCGTACACGAGAGTGCTCCGGATGCGGACGCCCTTATGTTGGCCGACGCCGATACCGACGAGGCCGCTGCGGAAGAAGCAGCAGCCGCGCTGGCAGCGGTGGAGACCGATATCGGTCGCACCACTGACCCTGTGCGCATGTACATGCGTGAAATGGGTACGGTCGAGCTTCTGACTCGTGAAGGCGAAATCGAAATCGCCAAGCGTATCGAAGAGGGTATCCGTGAAGTGATGAGCGCAATCGCGCACTTCCCTGGCACGGTTGACCACATTCTCTCCGAGTACACTCGCGTCACCACCGAAGGTGGCCGCCTGTCCGACGTCCTGAGCGGTTATATCGACCCGGACGACGGCATTGCGCCGCCTGCGGCAGAAGTGCCGCCGCCGGTCGATCCGAAAGCCGTCAAGGCTGACGACGCCGAGGACGACGACGAAGCCGAATCTTCCGATGACGAAGAAGAAGCCGAAAGCGGTCCGGATCCGGTCATCGCTGCCCAGCGTTTCGGCGCTGTGTCCGATCAGATGGAAATCACCCGCAAGGCGCTGAAAAAGCACGGCCGCAGCAACAAGGCAGCGATTGCCGAGTTGCTGGCTCTGGCCGAGCTGTTCATGCCGATCAAACTGGTACCGAAGCAATTCGAAGGCCTGGTCGAGCGTGTTCGCAGTGCCCTGGATCGTCTGCGTCAGCAAGAGCGCGCGATCATGCAACTGTGCGTACGTGATGCACGTATGCCACGCGCCGATTTCCTGCGTCAGTTCCCGGGCAACGAAGTCGACGAAAGCTGGTCCGACGCTCTGGCCAAAGGCAAGAGCAAGTACGCCGAAGCCATTGGCCGTGTTCAGCCGGATATCATCCGTTGCCAGCAGAAGCTGACGGCGCTGGAAACCGAAACCGGTTTGACCATCGCTGAGATCAAGGACATCAACCGTCGCATGTCGATCGGTGAGGCCAAGGCCCGCCGCGCGAAGAAAGAGATGGTTGAAGCGAACTTGCGTCTGGTGATCTCGATCGCCAAGAAGTACACCAACCGCGGCCTGCAATTCCTCGATCTGATCCAGGAAGGCAACATCGGTCTGATGAAAGCGGTGGACAAGTTCGAATACCGTCGTGGTTACAAGTTCTCGACTTATGCCACCTGGTGGATCCGTCAGGCGATCACTCGCTCGATCGCCGACCAGGCCCGCACCATCCGTATTCCGGTGCACATGATCGAGACGATCAACAAGCTCAACCGCATTTCCCGGCAGATGTTGCAGGAAATGGGTCGCGAACCGACCCCGGAAGAGCTGGGCGAACGCATGGAAATGCCTGAGGACAAGATCCGTAAGGTATTGAAGATCGCTAAAGAGCCGATCTCCATGGAAACCCCGATCGGTGATGACGAAGACTCCCATCTGGGTGACTTCATCGAAGACTCGACCATGCAGTCGCCAATCGATGTCGCCACTGTCGAGAGTCTGAAAGAAGCGACTCGCGAAGTCCTGTCCGGCCTCACTGCCCGTGAAGCCAAGGTACTGCGCATGCGTTTCGGTATCGACATGAACACCGACCATACGCTCGAAGAAGTGGGCAAACAGTTTGACGTAACGCGTGAGCGGATCCGTCAGATCGAAGCCAAGGCGCTGCGCAAGCTGCGCCACCCGACGCGAAGCGAGCATCTGCGCTCCTTCCTCGACGAGTGATACCAGAACCCCCGGCCCAGGCCGGGGGTTTTGTTTATATGGCAGATTAAATTCCTCGCACCACCCCTCCCCCGCATACCCCGTCTACACTCGAAACAATCACCCCCGTGCCATAACGAGAGCGTTATGCCCAGACTGGCGTCCGTGCTTTTTTTGCTGTCACTGATGATCTGGACCGCAACGGCTGACGCGCTGACTCTGACCGATGAAGAACGTAGCTGGCTGGCGGCTCACCCGGACTTGAAACTGGGTGTAGATGCGTCGTGGCCGCCCTTCGAGTTTCGCGACGACCAGGCCCGCTATCAGGGCCTGGCGGCTGACTATATCGACGTGATACGCCAGCGACTGGCGATCAAACTTACGCCCATCGAGCCAGTGAGTTGGACGGTGGTACTGGAGCAGGTCAAACAGGGCAAGATCGACTTGCTGCCGGGGATCATGTCCACACCCGAGCGCCAGACCTACCTGTCGTTTACCCGGCCCTACCTCGACTTCCCGATCGTCATCCTCGCGCACATCGGTGGCGCGCAACCGCGCAAACTTGACGATCTGTACGGCCTGAAGATCGCCGTGGTCGAAAACTACGCGCCCCATGAACTCCTGCGTACCCACCACCCTGACCTGAATCTGGTCGCCATGCCCAACGTCAGCTCAGCCTTGCAGGCACTGGCGACCGACGAAGTGGACGCGGTGGTCGGCGACCTCGCCTCTAGCGTCTGGAGCCTTCGCCAACTCAAGCTCGACGGCCTCTACGTCAGCGGCGAAACCCCGTATCGCTATCAACTGGCGATGGCCGTACCGCGCGATAACAAGATGCTGGTGGGCATTCTGGACAAAGTTCTGGCAGACATGACCCCTGCTGAAATCAGCAGTATTCAAGAACACTGGGTCGGCAACGTCCTCGACCATCGGACATTCTGGAATGATCTGCTTGTTTATGGCCTGCCCGGCCTGCTGCTACTGATGATCGTGCTGGCCGTGGTGATCCGCATCAACCGGCGCCTGAGCTCAGAGATTGCGCGACGCATCGACCTCGAACAGGAACTGCGCAGCAGCGAGTACCACTATCGGGGCCTCGTGGAGAGCCTGTCCGCCATCGCGTGGGAAGCGCGGATGAGTGACTTCACTTACAGCTATGTGTCGCCGCACGCAGAGGACCTGCTCGGTTATCCACTGTCGCATTGGCTGATTCCGGGCTTCTGGCGCAACATCATTCACCCGGCGGACCTGACCCGCGCCCAGAGCTTCTGCGATCACGAAGTACTGGCCGGGCGCGATCACAGCCTCGATTACCGGGTGATCACCGCAGATGGTCGCTGTCTGTGGGTGCGAGACATCGTCAGCCTGATCGAACACGGTCATGAACCGGTGATGCGCGGGTTGATGATCGACATCAGCGAAACCAAGCGCACCGAAGAAGCGCTGCGCCTGTCGGAGCAGAAGTTCGCGTCGGTATTCCAGCAATGTCCGGACATCCTGGTGATCGCGCGCTTGTCCGACGGCTGTCTGCTGGAGGTCAACAAAGCCTTTGAAGAACAGATCGGCCTCAAAGCCGAAGACGTCATCGGCCAGACCGCCACCGACCTGAATATCTGGGGCATACCCGGCGTGGGTCCGGGGCTGTTGCAGCGTTTGCAGGCCGGCAGCATCCGCAACCTGGAGATGCCCTTTCGTCGCAATAATGGCCAAGTGTTCACCGGCCTGATTTCCGCCGAACCGTTCGACCTCGACACCACGCCAGCGTTGGTCGTGGTCGTGCGCGACATCACCCAGCTCAAAGAAACCCAACAGCAACTGCAAACCTCGGAAGAGAAATTCGCCAAGGCATTTCATGCCTCGCCGGACGGCTTGCTGCTGTCGCGCCAGAACGACGGCTTATTGCTGGAGGTCAACGAAGGTTTCAGCCGCATCACCGGGTTCAATAGCGCCATGTCGGTGGATCGTTCGACGCTGGATCTGGGAATCTGGGTCAACCTCAACGAACGCAAACAGATGCTCGACCTGTTGCACCGCGATGGTTTCGTCCGCGATTTCACCTGCCATATCCGCCGCAGCGACGGGCAGATTCGGCTCTGCGAAGTATCCAGCCGCCCGCTGCCGATCGGCGAAGAAGACTGCATGCTGACCATCGCCCGCGACATCACCGAACGCCACCTGATGCAGGAAAAGCTGCAACAGGCCGCGACCGTATTCGAGAGCACCGCCGAAGGCGTGTTGATCACCGATACCCAGCAGCACATCAGCGCGGTCAATCGGGCCTTCACTGAAATCACCGGTTACAGCGAAAGCGAAGCCCTCGGCCACACCCCGCGCCTGCTCGCCTCGGGGCTGCACGACAGCGCATTTTATGCCGCGATGTGGCACCAACTGACCGACGAAGGCCACTGGCAAGGCGAAATTTCCAACCGGCGCAAGAACGGCGAGCTGTACCCGAGTTGGCTGACCATCAGTGCCGTGCGCAACCGCGACAAATTCATCACCCACTTTGTCGCGGTGTTCGCCGACATCTCCAGCCTCAAACACGCGCAGGCCAAACTCGACTATCAGGCTCACCACGACCCGCTCACTGGCCTGCCGAACCGCACGCTGTTCGAAAGCCGCTTGCTGATGGCACTGAACGGTCAGCAGGAGAATGGCGGTCAGGGCGCAGTGCTGTTTCTCGACCTCGATCGCTTCAAGCACATCAACGACAGCCTCGGCCATCCGGTTGGCGACCTGCTGCTCAAAGGCATCGCCGTGCGCCTGAAAGAACAGTTGCGTGACATCGACACCGTCGCCCGACTGGGCGGCGACGAATTCATTATTCTGCTGCCCGGCCTGCAGCAAGCCAGCGATGCCGACAACATCGCACTAAAACTGCTCAACTGTTTCGGCGCACCGTTCCAGGCTGGCGAGCACGAGTTTTTCATCAGCGCGAGCATCGGCACCAGCCTGTACCCGCGCGACGGTTGTGACGTGGCCACCTTGGTGAAAAACGCCGATGCGGCGATGTATCGCTCCAAAGCCAAGGGCCGCAACCGCGTCGAGAGTTACACCCGCGACCTCACCGCCCAGGCCAGCGAACGCGTGGCACTGGAGCACGAGCTCCGCCGGGCCATCGAACGTGACGAATTGCGCCTCTACTACCAACCGAAAATAAGCCTCGACGACCACAGCCTGGTCGGCGCCGAAGCGCTGATCCGCTGGCGTCATCCGACATTTGGCGATGTGCCGCCGGAGCACTTCATCCCACTGGCCGAAGAAAACGGAATGATTTTGCAGATCGGCGATTGGGTGCTGGAGACCGCCTGCCGACAGATGTTCGAATGGAACCAGATCTACGAAAGCCTCGGGCCGCTGTCGGTCAACCTCGCCGGCGCCCAACTGCGCCAGCCGAATCTGCTCGGGCGCATCGAGCAACTGCTCAAGGAAAACCGCCTCAGGCCGGATTTACTGCAACTGGAAATTACCGAGAATTTCATCATGAGTCAGGCCGAAGAGGCCCTGGCGGTGTTGCACCAGCTCAAACACCTCGGTGTGCAACTGGCCATCGACGACTTCGGCACCGGCTATTCCTCACTCAGTTACCTCAAACGCCTGCCGCTGGACATCCTCAAAATCGACCAGTCTTTCGTCCGCGGACTGCCCGACGACCCCCACGACGCGGCGATTGTCCGCGCCATCATCGCCCTGGGCCGGAGCATGCAATTCACCGTGATCGCCGAAGGCGTGGAGACCCAGGCACAACAACAATTCCTTGCCGCCGAAGGCTGCGAACAGATCCAGGGCTACATCGTCAGCCTGCCGCTACCGCCGGAAGAATTCGCCGCAACGTTTCTGCGTATTGCCGTATCGGATTTTTCGGATAGCACAGCCGAGAAACCGTCGCTATAATCCGCGGCCTACTGAGGGCCTATAGCTCAGTTGGTTAGAGCAGAGGACTCATAATCCTTTGGTCCACGGTTCAAGTCCGTGTGGGCCCACCAAATTGAAAGCCGCGCTTAATGCGCGGCTTTTTCTTGGGTGATGGTTTGGTACGGTTTGACTTCGCAGGACGACTTCCGCGAAGGCTGTAGGCAAGTTCCGAAGCTGTGGTTTGAGGCGGTTTGGAGCTTGTTGGGCTTTTCTTTGACGGGATACTCTCAAGACGTCGCTGCTCATCAGCGGCCGGGCTTGGAAACCCGATGAAATCGAAACCGACAGCATCCAGACTTGTGATCAAAGTTATGGCGGCTGTGCGTGGGACGTCCTCGGACGTGCCGGTTTCATTGGTTCGGTTTCCCGGTTTCCAACCTGCGCACAGCTGTCACCCATATCAATGGAAGAGATGGTGGCGGCTCCTCATACCAGGAGTAAGACTATGACTGAAACAAAACTGCCCCACCCTTCAGACCTGACAACAATCGGCCTCACCCCCTTCATCTACTGCTCCAACCAACCCCTCTTCCATGTCAGCGCCGGCGTCCCGATTGGCGATGCCCTGTCTCAAGCCTCCGACCTGCTGTTTCTGGTCAAAGCCTTCGCTGAAGACGCCGCCTACGACAAAAAAA
Organism: Pseudomonas sp. LBUM1652; assembly: GCF_059716105.1. Lineage (NCBI taxonomy): Bacteria > Pseudomonadati > Pseudomonadota > Gammaproteobacteria > Pseudomonadales > Pseudomonadaceae > Pseudomonas > Pseudomonas sp. LBUM1652. The sequence continues at coordinate 5,739,173 of NZ_CP166804.1, forward strand.
CCGACCGTTATGCCTGGGGCGCTTATTTCCTCACGGCGATGAGCAAAGCGGTAATTGATGATGTGGTGAAGGTCATTAGCTATCCAAAACAAACTTCATCGAAATAAGCCGAGTATCCGCGTAGCTTTTTCGAGTTTGCTCGTCGTCGATTCACTCTCGCTGTGGGTATATTTTCGGAAGATAACCCCGGGTTCTGTAGGAGTTTTCCGAAGCTATGTTTTCATTCAGTTTTCTACCTTGTTGGTTTTTAATCCGAAGAAGTAACCTCCGGACGCCGTTATTCGCCCGGGATTACTTTCATGATTGTGACTGCAGCGCCACTGATAAAGGAAGCGGCTGGCCAGCAGACATGGATCGACCTTGCTTTACCCGATCTGCGAACGCTGGCCAGGGAGCTTCGCTCAGCCGCAATCGATGAGATAAAAAGAGCTGAAGACGCAGACGGAGCCCTGAAAATTCTCTTGGCTTACTTTGGTTTCGTCGACGAGGCATTACTGGCTATCACCATCCTCACACCCATCGGAAACATTGCGGTCAGGAGAGACAAGCTCGCCCATATTGTCGAAAAACGCCCAGACTCTCGAGAGCGGTATGTCCGACATGCTATCGATACGCTAACTGGACCTTTCGAAGTTTGGCGAATTCTTTACGATAACGGCGAATATCGGTTGGCATTCATCAACGCCTACGAGGCAAAAAATGACATGCTCGTCGTGGTCGATGTCAGAAACGGACATGTTCTCTGGAACTTCATGCATGCGCCGGCCAGAGCAATGAACAAGCATCGCCAAGGCAAACTTTTATACAAGCGATACGTTCTTGAAGACAAAGAAAAAGGGCAGCTATGAGGCTGCCCTTGAGTATTTGAATCCTGATATTGGCATCCTCAGGAAATGGGATGAAGAGGTCTCACCTTACACCGATGTTGCAGCATCGCTGAGGTACCTACGTCTGCTAAAGCCCTGCAAGGCAGCAGATTTCGCGCTCTTGTCGGTATTTTTGATAAAGACACCTGGCAAGTCAACCCATTTTTGGATTGCATGTATTCAAGGCATTTGGAGCGGGCGAAAAAATTCTTGAGGGTTACAAAACCATTCGATTATCCGCTCGCAAGCGATTCACTGGTTGAGCCTGTAACATGCCAAGTCTGAGACCCGCGCCCCATGGAGCACCCCTTGCCAGACATCCGCCCACCCGCGCTTGACGAAATCGACCGCCAGTTGATCGCCGCCCTGCAAATCAACGCCCGCGAAAGCGTGGCCATGCTCGCCCGGCAGTTGGGCATCGCCCGCACCACCGTGACGTCGCGGCTTGCACGGCTGGAAAAGGCCAAAGTGATCACCGGTTATGGCGTGCGTTTGGGGCAACGCGTGGTTGATGGCGGGTTGCAGGCGTATGTCGGGATCAAGGTGCAGCCGCGTTCTGGCAAAGAGGTGTTGCGCCGCTTGAGTGCGATGGCGCAGGTGCAGCAGTTGTGTGCGGTGAGTGGCGAGTTTGACTATGTGGCGTGGTTACGTACCGATTCGCCAGAGCAACTGGATCAGTTGCTGGATCAGATCGGGAGTGTGGATGGGGTGGAGAAGACGACGACTTCGATCATCCTGAGCAGCAAGATTGATCGGGGACAGCCGGTTTGATCACACGTGGCTGAGAGGGCCTCATCGCCAGCAGGCTGGCTCCTACAGTGATCGAAATGAAGCCATGAATCGTCACTTTGATCAAAATAATGGCAAAACGACGACACTTTGCGTCTTATTAACGTGTTCTACGCTCCCTAGAATGGCTGGCATCTTTTCCTATACTCAGACGCGTATTCCGCGTCGGGTCGCCAGCAAGGTCAGCCATGAACAAGAACAATCGCCATCCTGCAGACGGTAAGAAGCCAATCACCATTTTTGGCCCGGACTTCCCGTTCGGCTTTGACGACTGGATCGAACACCCGGCCGGTCTCGGCAGCATTCCTGAACATAATCATGGTGCCGAAGTGGCGATTGTCGGCGCAGGCATTGCCGGACTTGTCGCCGCCTACGAACTGATGAAGCTTGGCTTGAAACCGGTGGTGTACGAGGCTTCCAAACTCGGTGGCCGTCTGCGTTCCCAGGCATTCAACGGCACAGACGGTATCGTCGCTGAACTCGGCGGCATGCGTTTCCCGGTATCGTCCACCGCGTTTTATCACTACGTCGACAAACTCGGACTCGAAACCAAGCCCTTCCCCAACCCGTTGACGCCGGCCTCCGGCAGCACCGTGATCGATCTGGAAGGCAAAACCCATTACGCACAGAAACTGGCGGATCTTCCTGCACTGTTTCAGGAAGTGGCTGACGCCTGGGCAGACGCACTGGAAGCTGGCTCGCAGTTCGCGGATATCCAGCAAGCCATCCGCGATCGCGATGTACCGCGCCTGAAAGAGCTGTGGAACACCCTCGTGCCGCTGTGGGACGACCGCACGTTCTACGATTTCGTCGCCACTTCCAAAGCCTTCGCCAAACTGTCGTTCCATCACCGCGAAGTGTTCGGTCAGGTGGGGTTCGGCACCGGCGGCTGGGACTCTGACTTCCCCAACTCAATGCTGGAAATCTTCCGCGTAGTGATGACCAACTGCGACGATCATCAGCACCTGGTGGTCGGCGGCGTGGAACAAGTGCCGCAAGGCATTTGGCGTCATGTGCCGGAACGCTGCGTGCACTGGCCAGAAGGCACCAGCCTGAAATCCCTGCACCGTGGCGCGCCGCGCTCCGGGGTGAAGAAAATCGCCCACGCCCCCGATGGCCGCTTCGCCGTCACCGACAACAACGGTGACACCCGCGAATACGCCGCCGTGCTGACCACTTGCCAGAGCTGGCTGCTGACCACGCAGATCGAATGCGACGAAACCCTGTTCTCGCAAAAGATGTGGATGGCGCTGGACCGTACTCGCTACATGCAATCGTCGAAAACTTTCGTGATGGTCGACCGGCCGTTCTGGAAGGACAAGGATCCGGAAACCGGCCGCGACCTGATGAGCATGACCCTCACCGATCGCCTGACCCGTGGCACCTATCTGTTCGACAACGGCGACGACAAGCCGGGGGTGATCTGCCTGTCGTACTCGTGGATGAGCGATGCGTTGAAGATGCTCCCGCACCCGGTGGAAAAACGCGTGGAACTGGCGTTGAACGCGTTGAAGAAGATCTACCCGAAAGTCGACATCGCCGCGCGGATCATCGGCGATCCGATCACCGTCTCGTGGGAAGCCGACCCGCACTTCCTCGGTGCGTTCAAGGGCGCCCTGCCCGGCCACTATCGCTACAACCAGCGGATGTACGCGCACTTCATGCAGGACGACATGCCCGCTGAGCAACGCGGGATTTTCATCGCCGGCGACGACGTGTCGTGGACGCCGGCGTGGGTTGAGGGCGCGGTGCAGACGTCGCTCAACGCGGTGTGGGGGATCATGAAACATTTCGGCGGTTCTACACATAAAGAGAACCCGGGCCCGGGTGATGTGTTCAAAGACATCGGCCCTATCGCCCTGCCCGAGTAAGAGGAATCCCTGATGCGTGTAGCCCTTTACCAATGTCCGCCGCTGCCACTGGACCCCGCCGCCAACCTGCAACGCCTGCATCAGTTGGCGATGGAGGCCAAGGGCGCCGACCTGCTGGTGCTGCCGGAAATGTTCATGACCGGCTACAACATCGGCGCCGAGGCGGTCAGCACTTTGGCCGAGGTTTACAACGGTGAATGGGCTCAGCAGATCGGCCGGATCGCCAAGTCTGCCGGCCTGGCGATTGTTTACGGATACCCCGAGCGTACTGCTGACGGGCAGATCTACAACGCCGTGCAGTTGATCGACTCGCACGGCGAACGCCTGTGCAATTACCGCAAGACGCATCTGTTCGGCGATCTGGATCGGTCGATGTTCAGCCCCGGCGAAGACGCATTTCCCGTGGTTGAACTCAATGGCTGGAAGCTCGGTTTCCTGATCTGCTACGACCTGGAATTCCCGGAAAACACCCGACGTCTGGCCCTGGCAGGCGCCGAGCTGATTCTGGTGCCGACGGCGAACATGATCCCGTTCGATTTCGTCGCTGACGTCACCGTCCGCTCACGCGCCTTCGAAAACCAATGCTACGTGGCCTACGCCAACTACTGCGGCCATGAAGGCGATATCCACTATTGCGGGCAAAGCAGTATCGCTGCGCCGGACGGCAGCCGTATTGCTCAGGCCGGACTGGATGAAGCGCTGATCGTCGGCGAGCTCGATCGGCAGTTGATGGTCGACTCCCGTGCAGCTAATCGCTACCTCAGCGACCGTCGCCCCGAGCTTTACGGCGCGCTGAACAAGCGCTAATCCGCTAGCATTGGCACTTCACTGTTCTGGAAGTGCCCATGCCCGCGCCGACCCACCCTCGTCCCCACACTGAAACCCTGGCCAATGGCTTGCGCGTGACCCTGCGTCATGTACCGGAACTCAAGCGCAGCGCCGCCGCCTTACGGGTGGCCGCTGGCAGCCATGATGTGCCGTTGGCGTGGCCGGGGCTGGCGCACTTCCTCGAGCATTTGCTGTTTCTCGGTACTGAGCGTTTTCCTGCGAATGAAGGGCTGATGGCCTACGTGCAGCGTCATGGCGGGCAGGTGAATGCCAGCACTCGGGAGCGCACCACGGACTTTTTCTTTGAGTTGCCGACGCAGTCTTTCGGTGCAGGGCTTGAACGTCTGTCGGACATGCTCGCCAACCCGCGTATGAATCCGGACGATCAGTTGCGGGAACGGGAAGTGTTGCAGGCGGAATTCGTCGCCTGGTCGCAAGATCCGACGGCTCAGCGGCAGTTTGCGTTGTACGAGGGATTGTCGGCGGAACATCCGTTGCGCGGTTTTCACGCTGGGAACCGCGACACGCTGCAAGTCGAGCAACCGTCGTTTCAGCTGGCGCTGACAGATTTCCATCAGCGCTTCTATCGCACCGCGCAAATGACCCTGAGCCTGGTTGGGCCGCAGCGTGTTGAAGAGTTGCGCAGCTTGGCAGAGCAATTTGCTGCGATGCTGCCGGTTGGGGATAAAACGCCGCAGGCAGCCACCTCGCCATTGGCGGTGAAAAGTTATCAACAGGTCGGCGAGCAGTACTGCAATCTGTTGTTTGCCTTCGACGCGTTGCCCGACGCCTCTGCCGAGGCAATGGCGTTTCTCTGTCATTGGCTCAACAGCGCCAAACCGGGTGGTTTGCTCGCGTACTTACAGGCCGGAAATCTGGCCGACAGCTTGAAAGCAGCGCCGCTGTATCACTTCTCCCGGCAAGCCTTGTTGCATCTGCAGTTCAGCGCGCCTGCCGGATCGTTGAGCGCGATTGGCGAACAAGTGCGCGATTGGCTGAGTTTCTTTGCACGGCAGGATTGGGCGCCGCTGCGTAAGGAATACGCAGCCCTGCTTCAGCGTCAGCAGCAAGTCAGCGGCGCGTTGCAGCTGGCGCGTATCGATATCGAACGGCTCGAAAGTGGCCTGACCGACGCCGGCGTGTCGGCCCTCAAGCAAATCCTTGGTGAAATCGGCACTGTGGATAACTTCAGCAGCCACTGGCGCCTGCCTGAAGCCAATCCGTTCTTGCGTGCGAATGAACCACTGGCCAACGCCGGATTGATCCGTGGCCAGACCAGCGCCCACCGTGGGTTGCGCACGTTTGCTCAGGATCGTTCGCGCGGCCGTCGCGAACACTCGCCCATGCAGTTCAGTCAGGCATTGCCGGACAACGGTGATGAAGGCGCGATTTATCTGCGCTGGCAATTGGAGGCAGCAGCCAATGCTGACCTGCAAGCGCAACTGCATCGCAGCCTTCGGGAAACTCAGGACGACGCACGTCAGGCCGGGGTCGAGTTGTCGCTCGGCACAACCGGCAATCAATGGCTGCTGAAACTCACCGGCCTGCAAGAGCCGATACCCATCGTCCTGGAGCACGCGCTGAAATGTCTGACGCAAATTGACGCCGATGCCGTGCGAGGCGAGCCAGAAACGCCGTTGATGCCGATCCGCCAGTTGCTCAAGGCGCTGCCGGTACATTGTTTGGCCTCAACGCCAACTTGCGCCGATGCCAAACATCTGTGGACAACTTCCCGCTGGGATGGCCTGGCGCTAGGCCTCAGCGCGCAAACCCAATCTGCCATGGGGCTGGCCCTGAGCCGTATTCCTGGCATCCCTGATAATCAATTGCCTGCTCCGTCGACCATCAACGGCCAACACCTGTGGAGCCACATCGACACCGCGTCCAGCGAACACTCGCTGCTGCTGTTCTGCCCGACCGCCAGCCGCGAAATCGCCGACGAAGCTGCATGGCGCCTGCTGGCGCAACTGTGCCAGACGCCGTTCTATCAGCGCCTGCGCGTCGAATTGCAGTTGGGTTACGCGGTGTTCAGTGGTGTGCGGCAAATGCACGGGCAGACCGGGTTGCTGTTCGGCGTGCAATCGCCAACAGCCACACCGGAAGCATTGCTCGGGCAAATTCAGCAATTCCTCCAAGGCATTCCGGCGCTGATTGAAACCCTGGATGACGCCAGTCTCAGCCAACAACACCAATCGCTAATCGATCAGTTCAATGACACAAATCTGTCGACCAAAGACTCCGCCGAACTGCTGTGGCAGGCCAGACTCGCGGACCATTCGTCGGATTATCTGCCGCAATTGTTCGCCGCGATTGGCCAACTGGATCGTCCGGCATTGCTGGCAGCCGCACAGCGCTTAAACAACGCCGAAGGTGGCTGGCTCTGCCTTGCCAGCGACGCTATGCCCGGCGAACCATGGCAAGCGGCAAACTGATCATTACTCAGGCTGCAAGGAGCTTTCTCAAAGATTCACAGGCAATCGTGTTGAAATTTTGAGTAACATAGCCGCCTAACTATTTGGAACATCCCTGCGCTGCCGTGGACTATACCTATGGACAGCGCTATCCCACCCACCCGAAGGAGACACCCTATGTCCTGGACAAAACCGGCTTACACCGACCTGCGTATCGGCTTCGAAGTCACCATGTACTTCGCCAGCCGCTGAGTTCTGCCCACGCAGACTTGCAGTGCAACGCCTCGGCTCGCCGGGGCGTTTTATTTTCAGCGTTGAAATGATGGAGCGTTCATGTTCGTCCAGATTCTGGGTTCGGCCGCCGGTGGCGGTTTTCCGCAGTGGAATTGCAACTGCGTCAATTGCGCCGGTTTTCGCGACGGCAGCCTGAATGCCAAGGCCCGCACTCAATCGTCCATCGCGATTTCCGATGACGGCGTGAACTGGGTGCTGTGCAACGCCTCGCCAGACATCCGCGCGCAACTGCAGAACTTCGCTCCGATGCAACCGGGCCGTGCGCTGCGCGATACCGGTATCAGCGCGATCATCCTGATGGATAGCCAGATCGACCACACCACGGGCCTGCTCAGCCTGCGCGAAGGCTGCCCGCATCAGGTCTGGTGCACGGACATGGTTCACGAAGACCTGAGCACCGGTTTCCCGCTGTTCACCATGCTCAAACACTGGAACGGTGGGCTGGACTGGAACCGTATCGAACTCGATCAAAGCTTCACCGTCGCTGCGTGCCCGAACCTGCGTTTCACTCCCCTGCCATTGCGCAGTGCCGCGCCGCCGTACTCGCCGCACCGCTTCGATCCGCATCCGGGCGACAACATCGGCCTGATCGTCGAAGACCTGAGTACCGGCGGCAAGCTGTTCTATGCGCCGGGCCTGGGCAAGGTGGACGCGCCACTGCTGGAAATCATGGCCGGCAGCGATTGCGTGCTGGTGGACGGCACAATGTGGGACGACGATGAAATGCAGCGCCGTGGCGTCGGCACTCGCACCGGTCGCGAGATGGGCCATCTGGCGCAGAACGGCCCTGGCGGCATGCTCGAAGTGCTGGAACAGCTTCCCGAGCAACGCAAGGTGCTTATCCACATCAACAACACCAACCCGATCCTCGACGAGGATTCGCCGGAGCGCGCAGAACTGGCGCGGCGTGATGTTGAAGTGGCGTATGACGGCATGAGTATTGTGCTGTAAGCCTTTGAGACCCCCTTCGCGAGCAGGCTCGCTCCCACATTGGAATGCGATCAACCTGTGGGAGCGAGCCTGCTCGCGAAGAGGCCAGTGCAAACAAAAAAGATTTCTAGGGTTGTTCCCCGGAGAACCGCAATGACCGACCAACCGATGTCCCCCGCAGAATTCGAAGCGGCCCTGCGCGCCAAAGGCGCCTACTACCACATCCATCACCCGTACCACGTGGCGATGTATCAGGGCCGCGCAACCCGCGAACAGATTCAGGGCTGGGTCGCCAACCGCTTCTACTATCAGGTGAACATTCCCCTGAAAGACGCGGCGATCCTCGCCAACTGCCCGGATCGCGAAATCCGTCGCGAGTGGATTCAGCGCTTGCTCGACCACGACGGCGCCCCGGGTGAAGACGGCGGCATCGAAGCCTGGCTGCGCCTGGGTCAAGCGGTCGGCCTCGACCCGGATCAATTGCGCTCCCAGGAACTGGTGCTGCCCGGCGTACGCTTCGCCGTCGATGCCTACGTCAACTTCGCCCGCCGCGCCAGTTGGCAGGAAGCTGCCAGCAGCTCGTTGACCGAACTGTTCGCGCCGCAGATCCACCAGTCGCGCCTCGATAGCTGGCCGCAGCATTACCCGTGGATCGACCCGGCCGGTTACGAATATTTCCGCACCCGCCTCGGTCAGGCGCGCCGCGATGTCGAGCATGGCTTGGCGATCACGCTGGAGCACTACAAGACGCGCGATGGCCAGGAGCGCATGCTGGAAATTCTCCAGTTCAAACTGGACATCCTTTGGAGCATGCTCGACGCCATGAGCATGGCCTACGAGCTGAACCGCCCTCCGTACCACAGCGTGACCGAACAACGGGTCTGGCATAAAGGAATCACCTTATGAGTTTCGATCGCAGCAAGTCCCCGACCTGGCGTACCGGCTACCGTTACCAGTACGAACCGGCGCAAAAAGGCCACGTGCTGCTGTACCCCGAAGGCATGATCAAACTCAACGAAAGCGCTGCGCTGATCGGCGGTTTGATCGACGGTGAGCGCGATGTCGCGGCGATCATTGCCGAACTCGACAAACAGTTCCCCGGCGTGCCTGAACTCGGTGAAGACATCGAGCAATTCATGGAGGTTGCCCGTGCGCAGCACTGGATCGAACTTGCCTGATTCATCGGAAAAAGTGCCGCCCAAGCCTGAGGTCGGCCTGCCGCTGTGGTTGCTCGCCGAGCTGACTTACCGCTGCCCGCTGCAATGCCCGTACTGCTCCAATCCACTGGATTTTGCCGAGCAGGGCAAAGAGCTGAGCACCGAGCAGTGGATCAAGGTATTCCGCGAGGCGCGAGAGATGGGCGCGGCGCAACTGGGCTTTTCCGGTGGTGAGCCGCTGGTGCGCCAGGATCTTGCCGAGCTGATTGCTGAAGCTCGCAAACTGGGCTTCTACACCAACCTGATCACCTCGGGCATCGGCCTCACCGAACAGAAAATCAGCGACTTCAAGAAGGCTGGTCTCGATCACATCCAGATCAGTTTTCAGGCCAGTGACGAGCAAGTGAACAACCTGCTCGCCGGCTCGAAAAAGGCTTTCGCGCAGAAGCTGGAAATGGCCCGTGCGGTGAAGGCCCACGGCTATCCGATGGTGCTCAACTTCGTCACTCATCGGCACAACATCGACAAGATCGACCGCATCATCGAGCTGTGCATTGCGCTCGAGGCGGATTTCGTCGAACTCGCCACCTGCCAGTTCTACGGCTGGGCGCAGCTCAACCGAGTCGGTCTGTTGCCGACCAAGGAACAGCTGGTGCGCGCCGAACGCATCACCAACGAATACCGCGCCAAACTGGAAGCCGAAGGGCATCCGTGCAAGCTGATTTTCGTCACCCCGGACTACTACGAAGAACGCCCGAAAGCCTGCATGAACGGCTGGGGCAGCATCTTTCTGACAGTCACCCCGGACGGCACTGCCCTGCCCTGTCATGGCGCCCGACAGCTGCCCGTGCAATTTCCCAACGTGCGCGACCACAGCATGCAGCACATCTGGTACGACTCGTTCGGCTTCAACCGCTTTCGCGGTTACGACTGGATGCCCGAGCCTTGCCGCTCCTGCGACGAGAAAGAAAAGGACTTCGGCGGCTGTCGCTGCCAGGCGTTCATGCTCACGGGGGACGCGAGCAACGCTGACCCGGTGTGCAGCAAATCCGAACAGCACGGCGTGATTCTCAAGGCCCGCGAGGAAGCCGAACACGCTACTCAAACCATCGAACAACTGGCCTTCCGTAATGAACGAAACTCACGCCTCATCGCTAAAGGCTGAGCCTTTCAGCGCCGCTCAAGCCGTCGCCGCCGGGATGGATTTCGCCGAACTGCAGCTCGGTGCCAACGGTTTGTTCTGGAATGAATATCGTCCCGAAGATGCCGCGTGCCGGATCTGGCACTGGCGTGACGGCGTGGCGAAATGTCTGACGCCGGCCGGTTTCAGCGTGCGCAGTCGGGTGTACGAATATGGCGGTGGCGCGTTTTGTCTGACGCCTGACGGGGTAGTTTTCGTCGGCGAGGCGGATCAGCAACTGTATCGGCAAACGCTGGATGGCGAGCCTGAGGCGCTGACGTCGGGCGAGTGCCGTTATGGCGATCTGCATTTTGCCGATGGCCAGGTGTTGGCGGTTGAGGAACAACACGACACGCATCGGCTGGTGGCGATTGATCTGGCTGACGGCAAGCGTCATCTGCTGGCCGAAGGGGCGGACTTTTACGCCGCACCGACGGTAAGTCCTGATGGCCAGCGTCTGGCGTGGATCGAGTGGAGCCGCCCGCATCAGCCCTGGACGTCGACTCGGTTGATGGTGGCCGAAGGTGATTTTTCGGCGCCCCGTTGCGTGGCGGGCGAACAATTTGAGGAATCCATTCAACAGCCGCGTTTCGATGCTGAAGGCCGTTTGTATTGTCTGACCGATCGTGGCGGATTCTGGCAACCGTGGATTGATACATCGAATGGCCTTCAGCCTTTGCCAAGTGCTGAAGCCGATCATGGACCCGCGCCTTGGCAGCTAGGCGGTTGCACCTGGCTGCCCGTTGGTGAGTCTTACCTGGCCAGTTGGAGCGAGGGTGGTTTTGGGCGTTTGGCGCTCGACGGCGAAGACTTTACCGGCGACTACAGCCGCTTTCGTCATCTGGCACTGGATCAGCAATTCATCTATTGCATCGCCGCGTCGCCGATCAGTCCTTCAGCGGTGATCGCCATTGATCGCGTATCCCGCGCAGTCAAAGTGCTGGCCGGCGGTGTTGCACCGTTGCCCGCCGAACGCATCAGCCGCCCGCAAACCCTGCGTTACCCCAGCGTTGCGGGCGAGGCCCACGGGTTCTTTTATCCGGCCATGAGCGGCGAGGCGAAACCGCCGCTGGTGGTGTTCATTCATGGCGGCCCGACTTCAGCCTGCTACCCGATGCTCGACCCGCGCATCCAGTACTGGACGCAACGCGGCTTCGCCGTGGCCGACCTCAACTATCGCGGCAGCAGCGGTTATGGCCGCGACTATCGACAGGCGTTGCATTTGAGCTGGGGTGACGTCGACGTCGAAGATGCCTGCGCGGTGGTGGCGTATCTCGCCGAGCGTGGCATGGTCGATGGTGATCGCGCATTTATTCGGGGCGGCAGCGCGGGCGGTTACACGACGCTGTGCGCCCTGGCGTTCCATCAGGTGTTTCGTGCGGGCGCCAGCCTTTATGGCGTCAGCGATCCGGTGGCCCTTGCCCGAGCCACGCACAAGTTTGAAGGCGACTACCTCGACTGGCTGATCGGCGATCCCGAGCAAGACGCCGAACGTTACGCCGCTCGCACTCCGCTATTGCACGCGAGCAATATTCGCGTGCCGGTGATTTTCTTTCAGGGTGAACTGGATGCCGTCGTCGTACCGCAACAGACCCGCGACATGGTCACGGCGCTGGAGCAGAACGGCATTCCGGTCGAGGCGCATTACTACGCCGATGAACGCCACGGCTTCCGCCGCGCGGTGAATCAGGCGCATGCGCTGGAACAGGAGTGGTTGTTTTATCGGCGGGTGATGGGGCTAACGTTGACACAGAATTAGCGGTGTCCCGTTCGCGAGCAGGCTCGCTCCCACAGGGGATTTGTGAACGACACAGATCCAGTGTGGGAGCGAGCCTGCTCGCGAAGGCAATCTATCTGGCGCTGCAGAACTCAACGCTTGGCGATGATGTACACCGCATGCACGATCCCCGGAATGTAGCCACACAACGTCAGCAGAATGTTCAGCCAAAACGCCCCGCCGAACCCGACCTGCAGAAACACACCCAGTGGCGGCAACAGAATGGCGATGATGATACGAATGAAATCCATGGGTCAGCTCCTGATTGGGGGTTGGCTCACTTGAGCCATACAAGCTAATCGACATTTGCCGTTCGTCAGGGTTCAGTGCTATCGCCATTTGTTCGCCACTACCCCACACAAAAAAACGCCCCACGCCAAAAGAATCAGGCGTGGGGCGTGCGTTATACCGCGAGACGGTTCTTCAATTCGGGTGGGACGTTTCGGATCAGACGGCAATCCCTTTACGGCATTGCAGTTGCGCAGTGCGCACGCGGGAAAAGGCACGGGCCAGACGCAGGAGCATTTCATCGATATTGGTTTTGCTGACGGTGAGTGCCGGGGTGAAACGCAGGCAGTTGGCTTGCGGGGCGTTGAGCAGCAGGCCTTCGTGCAGTGCGGCATTGATGACAGCAACTGCAGAGTCGTCTGACAGGCTCAGTCCCCAGAACAGACCTTGACCGCGCAGTTCACCGTGGCCGTAACGGTGGGCCAATCGCGCCAGACCTTCGCACAGGTGCTGGCCGTTTTCTCTAACCTGTTCGAGAAAAGTCCGGTCCTGCACGCTGTCGAGCACCACCAACCCTGCAGCTGTCATCAGCGCATTGCCATGATGGGTGCCACCCAGTTCGCCGGCGTCGAAACAACACGCCTTGCCTCGCGCCAGCAGCGCCGCCAATGGCACGCCACCTCCGAGACCTTTGCCGAGCACGACGATATCGGCGTGTACACCGTAGGCCTGTTCCGCGAGCAAGGTGCCGCATCGCCCGATGCCGGTCTGCACTTCATCGAGGATCAACAGGATGCCCAGCTCACGGCACAAACGCTCGACGCCTTTGAGGTAATGCTCGGTGGCGGGAATGACGCCGGCATCGCTCTGGATCGGTTCAAGCATGATCGCTACGGTTTGCGCATCCACTGCAGCATGCATTGCCGGCAAATCGTTGAATGGCACCAGATCGAAGCCAGGCAACAACGGCGCGAAGCGGTTGGGCAGGTTCGCACTGTCCGACGCCGAGATCGTCGCCAGACTACGGCCGTGGCAGCCCTGCTTCGCAACGATGATCCGCGAGGCGCCGCCGCGATGCAGTTGACCCCACTTGCGCGCCAGTTTGATCGCCGCTTCACAGGCTTCGCTGCCGCTGTTGAGCAGATAAGCCTGATCGCTGGAGGTGCTCGCACACAGGCGTTCGGCGAGGCTGAGCATGCCGCGATTGTGCAGATTGAAACCCGGATTGATCAGCGCCTGGGCCTGACTGGCGATGGCTTTGACCAGCGCCGACGGACTGTGACCGAGGCTGTTGGCGCCGCCGGCCTGAGAGAAGTCGAGATAAGCGCGGTCGTTGCTGTCCCACAATCAGGAACCCTGCCCACGAACGAAGACCTGTTGCGGCCGCTCGACGCTGGGCATCAGCCGCTCGGCGTTCAGGCTGTCACCAGCAGCAGGCTGATCGGCCTCGAAAGCGAGGTCATCCAGACTCGGCACCGGGCGGCGCAAACTGAACAGATTCATTGGAAAAAACCTCGTTTGAGGTTTTTTGAACTGCCTATGCAAACACTGTCGAAGCAAACGCTATTCATCGCGCTCTCTGGCCCTGTAAGCCTTGTGATTGCGGTTAGACTAGGCGCACTGACGGCTCCGGGCCATTTCGATTTCCCAGCATTTTCGATAAGCATTACTTATGGATTTCAAACAACTGCGTTATTTCGTCGCGGTCTACGAAGAAGGTCATGTCGGGCGGGCCGCCGAACGCCTGTCGATCTCGCAACCGGCACTCTCGCAGCAGATCCGCCAGCTCGAACAGAACCTCGATGTCACTCTGTTCGAACGCAGCAGCAAACGCCTTCTGCCGACCCTCGCCGCCCATACGTTGTACAACCACGCGTTGCCATTGCTCGATGGTTTGCAACGGGCCCGGGAGGCGTTGGGCAACTTCAAGGGCCAGGCACTGCGCACGTTGGCAATCGGTGTGCTGCAAACGGTGCACACCAGCCTCGTCCCGCAAATGCTTGAGCGGGTGCGCAAGGCGCAACCGCATCTGGTTGTGCAGATCTATGAACTGACGGGGCTGGAGATCGAGCGGCGCCTGCTCAATGGCTCACTGGATATCGGCATCAGCTATCTGCCGCCGCGTCAGCCCGGGCTGCATGGTGTGCTGCTGTATGAAGATGAGCTCACGCTGGTCATCCCGGCGGATCATCCGTTGCGTGAATTCAAGAAAGTCTCGATCCGACAGGCTGCCGAATTGCCGATGTTGCTGCTCGGAGAAGAGTTTCAGATTCGCCAGATCTGGCAGGCTCAATTGACCAGCCTCGGTCGGCGCCCGCAGGTGCAGGCAGAGCTGAACAATATGGTGGGGATTCTCGACAGTTTGCCGCACACCAAACTGGCAACAGTGCTGCCCGGCCAATCGCAAAAAGAATACGACGATGAGGATTTGCTCTGGAAACCGTTGAGCGAACCACGGGTACCGCTGAAGGTGGGCTTGGTGTGTCGCGACGTACAACGTCAGCAGGCGTCTTTGGCGTTGCTGCGGACATTGCTGGAAGAAGTGATGGGGCGCGAAGAGAAACCGCTCAAGGGCGCGCCGCCGCTGGATTCCCGGGCCTGAAAACTTTTCTGCAGACAAAAGAAAACCCCGCCGAAGCGGGGCTTTGCAGACTGTTTCCCTGACATCCATTTCACTCCGCCACCCTGGCAGAATCCTACGTGTCCCTGTTGTTGCTTTGCGCTTCCTGCGCGACGTCCATGAAATGTAGATTAGCCGTGGATCCAATCCGCGCATATGGGAGAACAGCAGCACGTGATGTAAGCGAATGCTTACATCACGTCATCGCATCAGAATTGCGCTGCATCCAGAAGGAACAACGACTCGCTACCAGCCTTCACCGACGCGCTCAACGAGTGAATGCGCGGCAGCAGACGGGCGAAATAGAAGCGCGCGGTGCCGAGCTTGCTAGCATAGAAATCTTCCTGCGATTCCTTGCCGAACGCGGCTTTGGCCATCAGTGCCCACATGTAGGCATAAGCGGTGTAACCAAACGCTTGCAAATATTCGACCGAGGCTGCGCCGATTTCGTTCGGATTGTTTTTCGCCCGATCCAGCAGCCACGCCGTCAACTCGTCGAGGGTATCGACAGCGTCGTTCAGCGGCTTGGTGAATTCACCCAGATCAGCACTCGCCGTAGCGGTAAAGTGGCGGATCTCGTCGGCGAACAGTTGGTAGTACGCGCCGCCGCTGCCGACGATCTTGCGCCCCACCAAGTCCAGCGCCTGAATACCGTTGGTGCCTTCATAGATCTGCGTGATGCGCACATCACGCACCAATTGCTCTTGGCCCCACTCGCGGATGTAACCGTGGCCGCCGAAAATCTGCTGGCCGTGGACGGTGGTTTCCAGACCCAGATCGGTCAGGAACGCCTTGGCCACCGGCGTCAGCAAGGCGACCAGATCTTCAGCACGCTTACGCGTGGTCGCATCTTCGCTGAACTTGGCGGTGTCGAGTTGCATCGCCACGTAGGTGGAAAATGCACGGCCACCTTCGTTCGAGGCTTTCATGGTCAGCAGCATGCGCCGCACGTCCGGGTGGACGATGATCGGGTCAGCGACTTTGTCTTTGTTCTGCGCGCCAGTTGGCGAACGGCTTTGCAGACGGTCGCGCGCGTATTCGACGGCGTTCTGATAGGAGCGCTCGCCAGTGGCCAGGCCCTGAATGCCGACGCCCAGACGCTCGTAGTTCATCATGGTGAACATCGCGGCGAGACCCTTGTTCGGCTCACCAACCAGATAACCGACCGCTTCATCGAAGTTCATCACGCAGGTGGCGGATGCCTGGATACCCATCTTGTGTTCGATAGAACCGCAGTTCGCCGGATTGCGCGCGCCCAGGCTGCCGTCGGCATTGACCATGAACTTCGGCACCAGGAACAGCGAAATACCTTTCGGGCCGGCCGGTGCGTCAGGCAGCTTGGCCAAAACCAGATGAATGATGTTTTCCGTAAGGTCGTGTTCGCCACCAGTGATGAAGATCTTGGTGCCGCTGACCTTGTAGGAACCATCGGCCTGAGGCTCGGCCTTGGTGCGAATAATGCCCAGGTCGGTGCCGGCGTGCGGCTCGGTCAGGCACATGGAACCGGCCCAGACGCCGGCGTACATGTTCGGCAGGTACGCGGCTTTCAGCTCTTCGCTGGCGTGGGCGTTGATCGACAGGCAGGCGCCGGCAGTCAGCATCGGGTACAGACCGAAGGACAGGCTGGCGGAGTTGACCATTTCTTCGACCTGGGCCGAAACGGCTTTGGGCATGCCCATGCCACCGTATTGCGGATCACCGCCAACACCGACCCAACCGCCTTCAGCGTAAGTCTGATAAGCCTGTGGGAAACCGGCCGGCGTGGTGACGGCTCCGTCGGCCCAGCGGCAACCTTCTTCGTCTGCCGCACGGCTCAGGGGCGCGATGCTTTTGCTGGTGACCTTGCCGGCCTCTTCGAGAATCGCTTCAACGGTCTCGGCGTCGACAGTCTCGGCCAGCGCCGGCAGTTCGGCCCAGAGTTTGGCGACTTCGAACACTTCATTGAGGACGAAGCGCATATCGCGCAGCGGCGCTTTGTAGTCAGCCATGGCAAACCTCGCAAGATCTAAACAGGTATTCGTGGAAGGGTGTTTTCATTGAGGCCGAGTGTACCCCAACAACTTTTGCGACACATAGGGTCAACCGGTGACTGATTTGTTATTTTTAGTCACCAGAAAAATCGCAGCCTTCGCCAGCTCCTACAGGTAAAACGCGATCCCGTGTAGGAGCTGCCGCAGGCTGCGATCTTTTGATCTTCCTTAAAGCGCAAACATTTCGGCCGGCAGCTTCATCAAGCAATCACTCCCCGCCTCAATCGCCGCACGGTGCGCAGCCGTTCTTGGCAGCAACCGCTTGAAGTAAAACTCGCACGTCGCCAGTTTGCCCCGACAGAAATCCCCATCGCCCTCGCCCGCCTCCAGTTGCGCCTGCGCCACCAGCGCCATGCGCAACCACAGATAACCGAGGATGATGTAGCCGCTGTACATCAGGTAATCCACCGATGCGGCACCGACTTCGTCCGGATTCTTCATCGCCGCCATGCCGACCTTCATGGTCAGGTCGCCCCACTGCTGGTTGAGGTCGTTGAGCTGCGTAACAAAACTGCCTAGTTGCGCATGCCCGGCATTCGCCGCGCAGAACTTGTGGACGATTTTGGTGAAACCGCGCAGTAGCTTGCCCTGACTGCCGAGCACTTTGCGCCCGAGCAGATCAAGCGCCTGAATACCGTTGGTGCCTTCGTAGATCGGCGCAATCCGACAATCGCGAACCAACTGTTCCATGCCCCATTCACGAATGAAGCCATGCCCGCCGAACACCTGCATGCCGTGGTTGGTCACTTCCAGCCCGGTGTCGGTCATGAAGGCCTTGCAGATCGGCGTGAGGAACGCCAGCAAGTCTTCGGCCTCCTGACGCGCATCGGCATCACTGTTCAGGTGCGCGGTATCGAGCAGTTGAGCGGTAAAGTAAGTCAGCGCGCGGTTGCCTTCGTTGAAGGCTTTCATGGTCAGCAGCATGCGCCGCACGTCGGGGTGAACGATGATTGGGTCGGCCGGTTTGTCCGGGGCTTTGGCACCGGTCAGGGCACGCATCTGCAAACGGTCGTTGGCGTATTTGATCGCGCCCTGGAAACTCGCTTCACCCAGACACAAACCCTGCATGCCGGTGCCGAGCCGCGCGTGGTTCATCATGGTGAACATGCAGTTCAGGCCTTTATTCGGCTCGCCGATCAGAAATCCTTTGGCGCCGTCGAAGTTCAACACGCAAGTAGCTGAAGCCTTGATGCCCATCTTGTGTTCGATCGAGCCGCAGGAAACGCCGTTGCGTTCACCCGCCTCGCCCACAGCATCCGGGAGGAATTTCGGCACGATGAACAGTGAAATCCCCTTGGTGCCCGCCGGCGCGTCCGGCAGCTTGGCCAACACCAGATGGATAATGTTGTCGCTCATGTCGTGCTCGCCGGCAGAGATGAAAATCTTGCTGCCGGTGACCGCGTAACTGCCGTCGGCTTGAGGCACGGCGCGGGTCTTGATGATGCCCAGATCAGTGCCGCAATGGGCTTCGGTCAGGCACATGGTGCCGGTCCATTGGCCGGCCGTGAGTTTGCTCAGGTAAGTGGTTTTCTGATCTTCGGTGCCGTGGGCGTGTATCGCCGACATCGCACCGTGGGTCAGGCCCGGATACATGCCCCAGGAGGTGTTGCTGGAGCCGACCATTTCGCTGATCACCAGCCCCAGCGAACTCGGCAGACCTTGGCCACCGTAGGTCGGATCCGCTGCCAGACCATGCCAGCCGCCCTCGACGTATTGTGCGAAGGCTTGCTTGAAGCCTGTAGGCGTTGTCACCACACCGTTGTCGAAATGGCAGCCCTCTTCGTCACCGCTACGATTGAGCGGTGCCAGAACGTTCTCACAAAACTTGGCGCCCTCTTCGAGGATCGCGTTGATCATGTCCGGGCTGGCGTCGTGGGCGCCGAGGGCGGCGTAGTTGCCGTGGAAGTCGAAGACGTGGTCGATCAGAAAGCGCATGTCGCGCAGGGGAGCTTTGTAGTCGGGCATGGTGGCTTCTCCGTCAGCAGATTTCTCCAACCTACTGCCGGGCACCACGCCCCACAATCACTGTCCAGACGCTGAATGCGCCGTCATCACTCAACCTGCGGCGGAGTCCATGCGCACCGCGCCACGGCGGTTTTGCCCGAACGCCACCACGCAGTTACGCCCCGCGCCCTTGGCGCTGTAGAGCGCCTCGTCCGCGGACTTGAGGACTTGTTCGGGGTTGCGCTGCTCTATCCGTTCGGCGACGCCGATACTGACAGTGACCGAAACGCTGGAAGCACCGGAACCTGCGCGACGCTGACGACCTTGCTGATCGTCCTGCGGGCGGTTTTCCTGGTTGCGCAGTTGAATGTTGTAGGACGCGATCGACTCGCGGATTACCTCCAAGTGCGGCATGCACTCCTCAAGGGTTTTGCCTGCAAACACCAGGGCGAATTCCTCACCGCCATAGCGATACGCCCTACCGCCTCCACTGATTTTGGAGAGTTTGCTGGCGACCAGACGCAGCACCTGGTCACCGACATCGTGGCCGTGGGTGTCGTTGAATTTCTTGAAGTGATCGACATCACTCATCGCCAGCACATAGTTGCGGCCCAGACGCTGCATACGTTCGTTGAGCGCGCGACGTCCCGGCAGACCGGTGAGTTCGTCGCGGAAGGCCATTTGATAAGCCTCGTGTGCAACGGCGGCGGCGATCATCAACATCACCTGGCTGCACATGATGTTCAGGGTAAACGGCAGGATGAAGGTTTTCGGCAGCATCCAGAACACGCCGAGCAACCCGACCAATTGCGCCGCGTGCAACGGACGCGGGTTGCGCCAGTATTGCCACGCCAACAGCAGGAATGCCGAGATAAAAACGGGATAAGACAACTGGATCAGGCTCATCCACGCGCCGTGCAGCGCCGGCCAGCGGATCTCCGAAAGCCACATCAGCAGCGCCTGTGGGTAACTTTGCTCAAGCCCCAGCGCCACGCTGCCGAACGCCAGCAGCACGGCGAACCGGGCGACCATGTCCTGAAACAGGTGGGTGCGCTCCTGCCACGCGGCGAATAACCCGAATAACAACGGCAGCAGCAGACAGACGAGATGGAACACCACGGCGGCGTCTTCGCGCACTTTGCCGTTGTCGCGGTAATAGTCGGTCTGGGTATCGAGCAGAAAGTAGGCGATGTACACCGTGAGCATCAGAAACAGCTCACGCTGACGTCGGTAAACCGCGCAGTAAGCACCGCCCAACAACAACACCAGAGTGGGCAGTACGTTAAACAGGGACGTGAAAAACACGTTGAGGTCTTTGACGTACGCAGCCGCCAACCCCGCGAGCAACAACAGCAGTGAAGGTATGAAATGGCTGAAACGTACAGCGGAAGAACGCGGCAAGGGGTAGGACTCCGACCCGGCAAAAGATGGCATTGTGCCTGCATTTTGAGCAGTTAAGCACATGCGGTGTGACGTGCGTCACATCGAAGCCTCTTTAACGGCAGGAAAACCGCTTTTCTTAGCGTTTTAGTGGGGAATTTTCATCGCTTAAACAATATTTCATCAGGCATGAAAAAGCCGCTGTCCCCGAAGGAACAGCGGCTGTGAAAACATCCCTGGGACTTAGTAGCCCAGTGCGAAGTCTTCTTCTTTCATGTCCATCAGGTTGTTGGCGCCCGACAGCATGGTTGCCACGTGTGTACGGGTACGCGGCAGGATGCGCTGGAAGTAGAAGCGCGCGGTTTGCAGCTTGGCGGTGTAGAACGCCGCATCGCCAGTGCCTTCTGCCAGCTTCTCGGCTGCCAGACGCGCCATGTCGGCCCAGAAGTAGGCCAGGCAGGCGTAACCGGAGTACATCAGGTAGTCCACGGAGGCCGCGCCGACTTCTTCGCGATCTTTCATGGCAGCCATACCGACCTTCATGGTCAGCTCGCCCCATTCTTTGTTCAGTGCAGCCAGCGGAGTAACGAATTCCTGGACGGCTTCGTTGCCTTCGTTGGTCTGGCAGAACTTGTGGACGATCTTGGTGAAGCCTTTCAGAGCCTCGCCTTGAGTCATCAACACCTTACGGCCAAGCAGGTCGAGTGCCTGAATGCCGGTGGTGCCTTCGTACAGCATCGAAATGCGACTGTCGCGGACGTTCTGCTCCATGCCCCACTCGGCGATGAAGCCGTGGCCGCCGTAGATCTGTACGCCGTGGTTGGCGGCTTCGAAACCGACTTCGGTCATGAACGCTTTGGCGATTGGAGTCATGAAGGCCAGCAGTGCGTCGGCTTTCTTCTTCTCTTCTTCGTCCACGCCGTATTTGACGATATCGACCTGTTTGGCGGTGAAGTACACCATCGCACGGTTGCCTTCGGCGAATGCCTTCATGGTCAACAGCATGCGGCGTACGTCAGGGTGCACGATGATCGGGTCAGCGGCTTTGTCCGGCGCTTTCGGGCCAGTCAGGGAGCGCATTTGCAGACGATCGCGAGCGTATTTCAGGCCGCCCTGGAAGCCGATTTCGGCGTGGGCCAGACCTTGCAGCGCGGTGCCCAGACGTGCGGTGTTCATAAAGGTGAACATGCAGTTCAGACCTTTGTTCGCCGGGCCGATCAGGTAACCGGTGGCGCCGTCGAAGTTCATAACGCAAGTAGCGTTGCCGTGGATGCCCATCTTGTGTTCCAGCGAACCGCAGGTCACAGCATTGCGCGCACCAACGGTACCATCGGCATTCGGCATGAACTTTGGAACGATGAACAGGGAAATGCCTTTGGTGCCAGCCGGTGCGTCCGGCAGGCGGGCCAGTACGATGTGGACGATGTTGTCGGCCATGTCGTGTTCACCGGCCGAGATGAAGATCTTGGTGCCGGAAACTTTGTAGGAACCGTCGGCCTGAGGTTCGGCCTTGGTGCGCAGCATGCCCAGGTCGGTGCCGCAGTGCGGTTCGGTCAGGCACATGGTGCCGGTCCACTCGCCGGAAACCAGTTTGGTCAGATAGGCTTCTTGCTGCTCAGGGGTGCCGTGCTCGGAAATGGTGTTCATCGCGCCGTGCGACAGGCCTGGGTACATGCCCCACGACCAGTTGGCTTCGCCAACCATTTCGCTGACCGCCAGACCCAGCGACTCAGGCAGACCTTGACCGCCGTGCTCGACGTCATGGGCAAGGCTTGGCCAGCCGCCTTCAACGAATTGCTTGTAAGCCTCTTTGAAGCCAGTCGGGGTTTTCACGCCGGACTCGCTCCAGGTGCACCCTTCGATGTCGCCCACGCGGTTCAGCGGCGCCAGTACCTGCTCACAAAACTTGGCGCCTTCTTCGAGAATGGCGTCAACCATGTCCGGAGTTGCGTCTGCGCAAGCCGGGAGGCTCTGATAGTGCGCTTCGTAGCCGAGCAGTTCGTCACGAACGAAGCGAATATCACGCAAGGGGGCCTTGTAGTCAGGCATAGCGATAAACCTCTGCTGATGTAACCGGGAATGAACGACCGTGTTGATTTGTTGTGACGGTCAAACAGTTGTTTGAAACATACGTTTACGCCGAAATCTTGTCAAGCGTCGATCTTTTGCCGTTCGTCATCGCATTTTTCAAACGCCGGACACAACAAACCGCCATGGGCTCGAACGAGCCACGGGGCGATAAATAAAGATTAGTTGAGAGAGAAGGACTTAGAACGAAAAACGCCGCGACAAGGCGCGGCGTTTAACATGCACGGAGCTTAAAAAATCAGGCGAACGTGTCGATAATCGTGCCAAGCATTTCATCGGATGCTTTGGCGACTTTCACACCCAGCTCTGCCTGAATCTTGCCCTGAGACATCTCGACCATGTTACTGGCCAAATCTGACTGCTGGCTGCGATCCACGCCACGCAGACGATCAACCTGTACTTCGGAAGACTGGCTGGTGACTGAACGTTCGATGGTGTTATTGGCGATCTGGCTGGCTGCCTGATCGACGCGATTCTGCCCGGTCTGAATGGAGCTCAAACCCGCATAAAAAGCTGTGTTACCGGAGATTTCCATAACAGTTCTCATCCTTGGGAAGGATCAATTGCCGCCATTGAACAAGAGGCGCCAGAAAAACACCCGTCAAAAACACTAATGGCACAGTGCCTGTTCATAGTTAAAAGCTTAGTCGAGCAGATCCAGTTGCAAATGTTCAGCCACGGCCTCAGCGCTCATCGCTTTCAATTTCGGCACCCGCCCCAGGCACGGCGCCGGAATCCGCTCGGCCAGTGTTGCCAGGTTTTCCTCCAGTCGCGATGTCTTCGGATCGATGATATTCGCCACCCAACCCGCCAGTTGCAGGCCATCCCGGGCAATCGCCTCGGCCGTCAGCAGCGCATGACTGATGCAACCCAACCGCACGCCGACCACCAGAATCACCGGCAGCTTCAGCGCAATGGCCAGATCCGAAAGATTATCCTGATCCGCCAGCGGCACCCGCCAGCCACCCGCGCCTTCGATCAAAGTGAAATCGGCATTCATCGCCAGAATCTCGCGCATCGGCGCCAACAACGATTGCACCGTCAGCGCGACACCCGCCTCGCGCGCCGCCAGATGCGGCGCAATCGCCGGTTCGAACGCAACCGGATTGACCTGCTGATAACTCAGTGACAATGAGCACTCGGCCAACAGCGCCAACGCATCGGCGTTACGCAAACCCTTGGGCGTGACTTCGCAACCGGAGGCGACCGGTTTGCCCGCCGCTGTACTCAAGCCTGCCGAGCGCGCCGCGTGCAGTAATCCAGCAGCGACGGTGGTTTTGCCGACGTCGGTGTCCGTTCCGGTGATGAAATAGGCTGCGCTCATACGGGTTTCTCCAACACGGCATAAACCACTTGATAAGTCGCCGGCAGTCCCTGTGCCTGACGGAATTGCTCGTAAGCCTCGACCAGTCCCAGAATCCGCGCCCGCCCGGTCAATCCACCCGGGCGCCCGGGGTTCAGATTGTGCGCACCCAATGCCTTCAATTCATGGGTCAGACTGCGCACATCGTGGTAATGCAGCACATGCGCCTGCTTCTCCAGACTCACTGTGCGCAAACCACTGGCCGCACACAACTGTTCATAACGGGCGAACTCGCGGAAGCGGTTGACGTGTACCAGGCCATCGACCTGACGCCAGCTGTCACGCAATTCGTACAACGTTCCAACACAAAGACTAGCAAACGCGAAAACACCGCCCGGTTTCAGCACGCGAAAAGCTTCGCTGAGCACCGCATCAAAATCCGCACACCACTGCACCGCCAAGCTAGAGAAGATCAAATCGCAGGTCGAATCCTGCAACGGCAGACGTTCCGCATCACCGGCGATGAAATGCTCAGCGCCGCCCAACGGACGGGCGTGGTCAAGCATGCCCTCGGCGATATCCAGCGCCAGCCCTTGTCCATCGGCAAAATGCTCGGCCAATGTGCGAGTGAAATAACCGGTGCCGCAACCCATATCCAGCCAACGCGCCGGTACAAAATCCATCGGCAAGCGCTGCAGCAACTGTGTACCGACATCACGTTGCAACTCGGCGACACTGTCGTAGCTGGCCGCCGCGCGGGAGAAAGAGGCCGCGACCTGGCGCTTGTCAGGCAAGCCACCGGGCAGCGCAACAAGGGACAAATCAGTCATCACCGCACTCATGTAAAAAAGCCTGGATTGCACCCGCCACTCCATGGGGGTCTTCCAGAAGAAACGCATGGCTGGCCTGTTCGATCAGACCAATTTCGATATCCGGCAATAGGGCGAACAATTCGCCCGCCGCCTCTGCCGGCACCAATCCGTCCTGCCCGGCGAACAGATGCAACTGCGGGCCGCGAAACGCCTGCAGGGCTTCGCGCGTGTCCAGTTGCGCGAGCAGCTCCAGCCCGGCCATCAGTGTTGCCGGCGCCGCACTGGGAGCAGCGCCAAGTAACAGCCGTGACAAGCCACGCGGGTCTTGCGCGCCTTGGGCACACAGCAGCGAAAACCGTTTGAGGGTCAGCCGTGGATCGGCAGTGCAACCGGCGAGAAACGCATCGAAAGTCTCGCCAGGCATCGCGCTCGACCACTGCTCATGAGCGACAAAAGAAGGATTGCTCGCCAGCGTCAGCAACCCACAGCAACGTTCGCCACGGCGCGACGCCAGTTCGGAGGCGAGCATGCCGCCCAGCGACCAGCCACCGAGCCAGACGTCTTGAGGAATGCGCTCGTCAAGTTCATCGAGCCAGTCTCGCAGGTCACTGGAATCGAGCTCCGGCAACGGCTCTATCTCGACATGCAGGTGTTCGTCGAGGCCTTGCAATGCGGCGGCCAAGGGTTCCATCGGCGAAACACCGAGGCCCCAGCCGGGCAGCAGAATCAGGCGATCACGCATGGCTTGGCTCCGACGACAGTTGGGCAAAGCAATCGGCCAGTCCTTCCAACAATAGCTGTACCTGCGCCTCGCTGTGGGCGGCGGTCAGGGTCACCCGCAGTCGCGCACTGCCGGCGGGTACGGTCGGCGGACGGATTGCAGTGACCATCAGCCCACGCTCACGCAGCATTTGCGACAGACGCACCGCGCGACCAGCGTCGCCGATCATGATCGGCTGGATCGGCGTGAAGCTGTCCATCAGCTCCAGACCGATCTGTTCGGCGCCGTGGCGGAACTGCCGGATCAACGTCTGCAAATGCTCGCGTCGCCAATGTTCGCCGCGCAGCAACTCAAGGCTTTTCAGCGTTGCGCAGGCCAGTGCCGGCGGCTGGCTGGTGGTGTAGATGTAGGGCCGAGCGAACTGGATCAGGCTTTCGATCAGCTCTTCACTGCCGGCGACAAACGCGCCGGCCGTGCCGAAGGCTTTGCCGAGGGTGCCGACCAGCACCGGCACATCGTCCTGGCTCAAGCCGAAGTGCTCGACGATGCCGCCGCCATTGGCGCCCAGCGGGCCGAAACCATGGGCATCGTCGACCATCAGCCACGCGCCTTTGGCCTTGGCCTCACGGGCCAGCGCCGGCAAATCGGCAATATCGCCGTCCATGCTGAACACGCCGTCGGTGACTACTAATGTATTGCCGGTAGCTTTCTCAAGACGCTTGGCCAGACTGTCGGCATCGTTGTGCAGGTAACGATTGAAGCGTGCGCCGGACAACAACCCGGCATCCAGCAACGAGGCATGATTGAGCCGGTCTTCCAGCACCGTGTCGCCCTGCCCGACCAGCGCAGTGACCGCGCCGAGGTTGGCCATGTAACCGGTGGTAAACAGCAGCGCACGCGGGCGACCGGTGAGATCGGCCAGCGCTTCTTCCAAGGCGTGATGCGGGCCGCTGTGGCCGATCACCAGATGCGACGCACCACCACCCACACCCCAGCGTTCGGCTCCGGCGCGCCAGGCTTCGATGACTTGCGGGTGATTGGCCAGGCCCAGGTAGTCGTTATTGCAGAACGCCAGCAACGGCTGACCGTCGACCACTACTTCAGGTCCTTGGGGGGATTCGAGCAGCGGTCGCTGCCGGTAGAGATTTTCGGCACGGCGGGCAGCAAGGCGTGCGGCGAGATCGAAAGACATGCAGGCCTCACAATTTGAAAAATATCCTCCTGTAGGAGCTGCCGCAGGCTGCGATCTTTTGACTTTGGTTTTTAAAACCAAATCAAAAGATCGCAGCCTGCGGCAGCTCCTACAGGGGTTTGTATCGCATCAAAAAATTCACACCGCGGCGTTATAAAACTGCTCGCTGCTCTTCTGCTCCACCAACGCCTGCTCGATGGCAGCCTGATGCACCTCATCGGCATGTTCTTCGCGGGCTTCCGGTTGAATGCCCAGGCGCGCGAACAGTTGCATGTCCTTGTCCGCCTGCGGGTTGGCGGTGGTCAGCAACTTGTCGCCGTAGAAAATCGAGTTGGCACCGGCGAAAAACGCCAGGGCTTGCATTTGTTCGTTCATCGCTTCGCGGCCGGCGGACAGGCGCACATGGGATTGCGGCATGAGGATGCGCGCCACGGCGAGCATGCGGATGAAGTCGAACGGGTCGATGTCTTCGGCATTTTCCAGCGGCGTACCGGCGACTTTCACCAGCATGTTGATCGGCACCGATTCCGGATGCTCCGGCAGGTTGGCCAACTGGATCAGCAGATTGGCGCGGTCATCGAGCGACTCGCCCATGCCGAGAATGCCGCCGGAGCAGATCTTCATCCCCGACTCACGCACGTAGGCCAGGGTTTGCAGGCGCTCGCTGTAAGTGCGGGTGGTGATGATGCTGCCGTAGAACTCAGGCGAGGTGTCGAGGTTGTGGTTGTAGTAATCAAGACCGGCCTTGGCCAGCGCTTCGGTCTGGTCCTGATCGAGACGTCCGAGGGTCATGCAGGTTTCCAGGCCCATGGCTTTCACGCCTTCAACCATCTTCAGCACGTAAGGCATGTCTTTGGCCGACGGATGTTTCCACGCCGCGCCCATGCAGAAACGGGTCGAGCCGATGGCTTTGGCGCGGGCAGCCTCTTCGAGGACTTTCTGCACTTCCATCAACTTTTCTTTTTCCAGGCCAGTGTTGTAGTGACCGGACTGCGGACAGTATTTGCAGTCTTCCGGGCAGGCGCCGGTCTTGATCGATAGCAGTGTGGAAACCTGAACGCGGTTGGCGTTGAAATGGGCGCGGTGCACCGTCTGAGCCTGAAACAGCAAGTCGTTGAATGGCTGTACGAAGAGTGCTTTGACTTCGGCCAATGACCAATCGTGACGCAGGGTGGCGGTGGTGCTCGCGCTCATGGGTAATTCCTTGGTTATGCTTGGCTGGCGTGTGGGTAAACGGAATACCCACAGGCGCTACACGGATGTTCGGCATATTTAAGGAAGAGTCATGCGCTGTCAACCACGATACGAAGGACAGGTTTACATCTGTTTAAAAAACGTACAGACCTGTTTGCTGTGCGATGAACCGGTAGATGCAGAAACGCCAATCTGCGTCCCCTGTGAAACCGAATTGCCCTGGCTCGGCGACCACTGTCAGACCTGCGCCCTGCCACTTCCCGCAGCGGGCCTGACCTGTGGCGAGTGCCTGCTAGAGCCGCCGGCGTTCGAACAGGTCGCCGTGCCGTGGCTTTATGGCTTCCCGGTGGACAGTTTGATTACGCGTTTTAAACACAACGCAAAATGGCCGTTTGGTCACCTGCTCGCCGACGTTCTCGGACAATACCTGCTATATCGCTTCGATGAAGATTTGCCGCGCCCGGATATGTTGTTGCCGGTGCCACTGGCCAGCAAACGTCTGCGTCAGCGTGGGTTCAATCAAGCGGCGATGTTGGCGCGGTGGTTGAGCCGGCAGTTGGATTTGCCGTGCGAGGAAAACGTACTGCGAAGAATCAAGGACACCAACGCCCAGCAGGAACTCGATGCCAAGGCGCGCAAGCAAAATCTGCGTAGTGCCTTCGCCCTGGCGCCGGATGCAGACGTCAAAGGCCGGCATCTGGCGTTGATTGATGATGTGCTGACCACTGGAGCGACCACCCGCGCTCTCGCTCGATTGCTAAGGGATGCGGGCGCTGCAAGAGTCGACGTGTATTGCCTGGCCCGCACTCCAAAACCGGGTGATGCCACCTGACTTGAGAACACTGCAACTCCCTGTGGGAGTGAGCCTGCTCGCGATAGCGTCATCACTGCCAACATCCATGGTGGCTGATCCACCGCTATCGCGAGCAGGCTCACTCCTACAGGGATCTTTGTCCGGCTTGACTCGCGCGTCGCAAGCGGCCAACTTCAACTCCCACAGCCACAGCAAAAAAAGCATCCATTCATGTCCCTGCCCACCCTGTTGTCCCAGCACATCGTCCGCCGTCCGCAGCGTATTGCCCTGTTGCAACATATCGCCGAACAGGGCTCGATCACCCGTGCTGCGAAAAGCGCAGGCCTGAGTTACAAAGCGGCGTGGGACGCTATCGATGAGCTGAACAACCTCGCGCAGAAACCGCTGGTCGAACGTGCGGTCGGCGGCAAGGGTGGTGGCGGCGCCAGACTGTCCAGCGAAGGCGAGCGGGTGTTGCGCCTCTATCAAAAGCTGCAAGCCTTGCAGGCCCAAGTGCTGGAAGCGGCTGAAGATGCCAGCGACCTCGATCTGCTCGGTCGTTTGATGCTGCGCACAAGCGCGCGCAACCAGTTGCACGGCAAAGTCGTGGCGATCGAAAGCCAGGGGCGCAATGACCTGATTCGCCTGCAACTGGCCGAGGGCCTGTGCCTTGACGCGCAGATCACCCACGACAGCACCCTGCATCTGGAGCTACAAACCGGCACCGAAGTGGTGGCGCTGATCAAGGCCGGCTGGCTCGAATTGCTCGCCAGCGATCAACCGGCAACGTCCGGACACAATCTTCTCAAGGGCACCATCGAAGCGATTCTCGACGCCGAAGACGGCCCCAGCGAAGTGCGTATTTCCCTGCCCAACGGCCACACCCTCTGCGCGCTGGCCGAGCCGATCGATTTGCGCACTCGCGGGCTGACCGTCGAACAACCGGTGCAGGTGCAGTTTTCGCCGTCCAACGTGCTGATCGGCACACCGCTTTAATCTGCCCCTGCAACGAAAGCGTCATCGACGCTCATTAAGGTAGCTGCCAAAACCTAGCAGGGAGCCTGATGTGAGCCTATTAGAAGAAAACCAATCCACTGATCTGGAAAAAATGGTCGGCCTCAGCCGTCGCGGTTTCATCAGCGCCGGCGCGCTGTGCGGCGCGGCGATGTTTCTCGGTGGCAACCTGCTGACCCGCAGCGCACTGGCTGCGGGTGTCAGCGCCGGCAACAGCCGTTTGCTCGGCTTTGAGAGCATTCCGGCGGCGACCACCGACGTCATCAGCCTGCCCAAGGGCTACAAATCCTCGGTGTTGATCAGTTGGGGCCAGCCGTTGCAAAAGAACGGCCCGGCTTTCGACCCGAGCGGCAATGGCACCGCTGCCGCACAGGAAGTGCAGTTCGGCGACAACAACGACGGTATGAGCCTGTTCGAATTCCCCGACGACAGAAACCGCGCGTTGATGGCCATCAACAACGAATACACCAACTACCGCTACCTCTACCCGCACGGCGGCATGCCGCAATCGGCCGAAGACGTGCGCAAGGCGCTGGCCTGCGAAGGCGTGTCGGTGATTGAAGTGCAGCGCAGAAACGGTCAGTGGCAGTTCGTCCAGGGCTCGCGCTACAACCGTCGCATCCACGGCAATTCGCCGCTGCGCATCGGTGGCCCGGCCGCTGGCCATGACTTGATGAAAACCAGTGCCGACAAGCACGGCAAAAAAGTCCTCGGTACGTTCCAGAACTGCGCCAACGGTAAAACCCCGTGGGGCACGTATCTGACCTGCGAAGAGAACTTCACCGACTGCTTCGGCAGCAGCAACGCCCAGCAGCAGTTCGACCCGGCGCAGAAACGCTACGGCGTCTCGGCCGCCAGCCGCGAGATCAACTGGCATCCGTTTGATCCGCGCTTCGACATGGCCAAAAACCCTAACGAACTCAACCGTCACGGCTGGGTGGTCGAGATCGACCCGTTCGATCCGCAATCGACCCCGGTCAAACGCACCGCGCTGGGCCGCTTCAAACATGAAAACGCTGCTCTGGCCGAAACCGACGACGGCCGCGCCGTGGTGTACATGGGCGACGATGAGCGTGGCGAGTTCATCTACAAGTTCGTCAGCCGCGACCGCATCAACCACCGCAACGCCAAAGCCAACCGCGACATCCTCGATCACGGCACGCTGTACGTGGCGAAGTTCGATAACGGCGACAGCAATCCCGACCACCCGAAAGGCCAGGGCCAGTGGATCGAACTGACCCACGGCAAGAACGGCATCGACGCCAGCAGCAGTTTCGCCGATCAGGCCGAAGTGCTGATCCACGCGCGCCTCGCTGCCAGTGTCGTTGGCGCCACGCGCATGGACCGCCCGGAATGGATCGTGGTCAGTCCGAAAGACGGCCAGGTTTATTGCACCCTGACCAACAACGCCAAACGTGGCGAGGATGGCCAACCGGTGGGCGGGCCGAACCCGCGCGCGAAGAACGTCTATGGGCAGATTCTGCGCTGGCGCACCGACCGCGACGATCATGCGTCGAAGACGTTCTCATGGGATTTGTTCGTGGTCGCCGGCAACCCGGGCGTGCATGCCGGCACGCCGAAGGCTGGTTCGTCGAATATCACCCCGCAAAACATGTTCAACAGCCCCGATGGTCTGGGCTTCGACAAGGCTGGCCGGTTGTGGATTCTCACTGACGGCGATTCGAGCAATGCCGGGGATTTCGCCGGGATGGGTAACAACCAGATGCTCTGCGCCGATCCAAAGACCGGGGAGATTCGCCGGTTCTTGGTCGGGCCGATTGGTTGTGAAGTGACCGGGATCAGCTTCTCGCCGGATCAGAAGACGTTGTTTGTCGGGATCCAGCATCCGGGAGAGAACGGCGGGTCGACCTTCCCTGAGCATTTGCCGAATGGCAAGCCGCGGTCTTCGGTGATGGCGATTACCCGTGAGGACGGCGGGATCGTCGGCGCCTGATAAACCGCTTTCGCGAGCAGGCTCGCTCCCACAGGGGATCGCATTCCAAATGTGGGAGCTGGCTTGCCAGCGATGGCGTCAGCAAAGACACCAACCAACTTCCCCGCTGCCATCTGCGCTACCATGCTGGGCCGGACGCGGCAGCCTGCTGCGCGCAGGAGTCAGCATGGCCCACCCGTTTGAAACCCTTACACCAGACCTTGTACTCGATGCCGTTGAAAGCATCGGGTTCCTGAGCGATGCGCGCATTCTGGCGCTCAACAGCTACGAAAACCGCGTCTATCAGGTCGGCATCGAAGACTCCGAACCGCTGATCGCCAAGTTCTATCGTCCGCAGCGCTGGACCAACGAAGCCATCCTCGAAGAACACAAGTTCACCTTTGAACTGGCCGACGTCGAGATCCCGGTGGTCGCGCCGCTGATCCACAACGGCGAAACCCTGCACGAGCACGCCGGCTTCCGCTTTACCCTGTTTCCCCGCCGTGGCGGTCGGGCGCCGGAGCCGGGCAATCTTGATCAGTTGTATCGCCTCGGCCAGTTGCTCGGGCGCATTCATGCGGTCGGCGCGACCAAGCCCTTCGAACACCGTGAAGCGCTGGGCGTGAAAAACTTCGGCCATGCCTCGCTGACCACTTTGCTCGAAGGCAACTTCATCCCCAAAAGCCTGCTGCCGGCCTACGAGTCCGTCGCCCGTGACCTGCTCAAGCGCGTGGAAGATGTGTACGCCGCCACACCGCACCAGAACATCCGTATGCACGGCGACTGCCACCCCGGCAACATGATGTGCCGCGACGAGATGTTCCACATCGTCGACCTCGATGACTGCCGCATGGGCCCGGCGGTGCAGGACATCTGGATGATGCTCGCCGGTGACCGGCAGGAATGCATGGGGCAATTGTCGGAACTGATGGACGGCTACAACGAATTCCACGATTTCGATCCGCGCGAACTGGCGCTGATCGAGCCGCTACGCGCGTTGCGCCTGATGCACTACAGCGCCTGGCTGGCGCGGCGCTGGGATGACCCGGCGTTCCCGCACAGCTTTCCGTGGTTCGGGACTGAGCGCTACTGGGGCGATCAGGTGCTGGCGTTGCGTGAGCAGCTTTCGGCACTGAATGAAGAGCCACTGAAACTTTTCTGATTAAAGATCAAAAGATCGCAGCCTTCGGCAGCTCCTACCCTGGAATACATTTCCCCTGTAGGAGCTGCCGAAGGCTGCGATCTTTTTCCTTTCTGACACGACACATCTATACAACCTCCTTACAATCCCTGCTTTGTTAGCTGCCTAAGCAAGGATTCTGCATGCAAGCCGCCAACCCGCGTCGCGGGTACATTCTGGGTCTGAGTGCCTACATCATCTGGGGCCTGTTCCCGATTTACTTCAAAGCCATCGCCGAAGTGCCGGCGGTCGAGATCATCATCCATCGAGTGCTGTGGTCGGCGCTGTTTGGCGCGCTGCTGTTGATGGTTTGGAAGCACCCGGGCTGGTTGCGCGAATTGCTCGACAACCCCAAGCGTCTGGCGATTCTGGCGTTGAGCGGCACGCTGATCGCCGCCAACTGGCTGACGTATGTGTGGTCGGTGAACAACGGGCGCATGCTTGAAGCGAGCCTCGGTTACTACATCAACCCGCTGGTGAACGTGTTGCTGGGGATGATGATTCTTGGCGAGCGTCTGCGGCGTATGCAGTGGCTCGCGGTAGGGCTGGCGGCGGTCGGTGTGGCGCAGCAGGTGTGGCAGGTCGGCAGTCTGCCGTGGGTGTCGCTGGTGCTGGCGTTGACCTTCGGTTTCTATGGCTTGATCCGCAAGCAGGCGCCGGTCAAGGCGTTGCCAGGGCTGGTGGTGGAAACCTGGATGCTGGTGCCTAT
Organism: Pseudomonas sp. LBUM1652; assembly: GCF_059716105.1. Lineage (NCBI taxonomy): Bacteria > Pseudomonadati > Pseudomonadota > Gammaproteobacteria > Pseudomonadales > Pseudomonadaceae > Pseudomonas > Pseudomonas sp. LBUM1652. Next base: position 5,772,417 of record NZ_CP166804.1, read on the forward strand.
CGCCATCGCCTGGTTGCTGTTCAATCAGACCGCGACAAGCGCTCAACCGGAATTCTGGACAACGTCGCAAGCCTGGTGGCTGGTAGCGGCCGGCCCTGTGACTTTGGTACCGCTGGTATGCTTCAACGCCGCCACCCGGCACCTGCCCTATACCACCATCGGCTTCCTGCAATACATCGCACCGACGCTGGTGTTGTTGCAAGCGGTGCTGCTGTTCGGCGAGCACTTGTCGTCGAGCACGCTGATCGCGTTCATGTTTATCTGGGCCGGTCTGGCCGTGTACAGCGTCGATGCTTGGATAAGTTTACGCCGCCGCACCTGATCAAAAAACGTACAAACCCTCACAGGCCACGGTTCTCGTGGCCTGCATCGTTCCTTCCCAAGGTTATCCACAGCGTGATCCCCGCCGTTTGTGCGCAAGTCACTGAATGTTGGCGGTTTTTTGATCAACTCAAGCAAAGCCACGGCCGACGTGGGCTGGCGATCAGTCTCTACAGGTTATCCACAGGCAGGCTCACCTTTAAACTGGATAACCTGACTCCGCTCAAACGTCTGTGCGTAACACCAGTTCCACCATCAAATCATCGGCCAGAGTTTCCAGGCGCGATTGCAGCACATCCAGTGACAGCGTCAACGGCACCGCGAGAATCGCTTCGGCGTGGAACAACGGCTCGCTGCTCATCGGTGCCGGGCGCACTTCGGTTATCAGCCGTTCGAGGTTGACGCCCTGCTCGCTCAGCAGCCGAGTGATGTCGCGAACAATTCCCGGACGATCATTGCCCACCAACTCCATGGCGATCGGTTTCCAGGTGCAGGATTGCTCGATCCCGCTCTCAGCGATCAACACACGAATGCCGTGAGCCGACAGCGCTTGTAGGGAATCGACTAATTCGTCGTAAGCCTCCGCCGGTACGCCCACTCGAAGAATCCCGGCGAACTGCCCGGCCATCCGCGACATGCGGCTTTCCAGCCAGTTACCGCCATGTTCGGCGATGCATTGGGCGATGCGCTCGACCTGCCCGGGCTTGTCCGGAGCGAAGACGGTGAGTACGAGATGGTCCATGGCGCAGCCCTCTTGTCATGACTTTTGTTATCGAAGGGCAAGTATAGGCAAGCCCCGGAATTGAGCAGCAATGCTCCAAGTGAGCGCATACCTGTGGCGAGGGGATTTATCCCCGATGGGTGGCGAAGCCGCCCCCCGCTTTCTGGCAGATACACCGTGCAGGCAGGTTTCACGACTGCTGCGCAGCCGATCGGGGTGGTGCGGCATTCCGATGAATCCCCTCACCACAAAAGCGGGTACACCCGGACTATCCCTTAGCAGCCCCACAGCATTTATGTGTACAACTTTTTATATTTAGCTGGAACAATCCAATGGTTTTTTGAGAACATCCCGTTCCGCGCTGTGACCGCAATGCGTCATGTGGTCGCAGAACGACGTAATTAGTCTGATTTTCACAAGCGCAACTCATCATGTAGTATGCCTCGGCACGCACTACATAACGCTGAATCGATGTCTGCCCAAGGCATGTTCGCAACCCTGAAAGCCCCGTCATCAAGGCCCCAAGCCGTTGATTGGTCCCAGCCCAGCCGCCAGCAATGGCATGTACTGGTCGGAAGGTTTGTGGTTTAAATGGCCAGAGGCTTCATTGTCAAATTGAAGAGCTGAAAAGCGAAATAGCTGAGCAGAGTGAGGCAAGCAATGACTGAACACGTTCAAGTCGGTGGCCTGCAGGTCGCCAAAGTCCTGTTCGACTTCGTGAACAACGAAGCCATTCCCGGTACCGGCCTCACCGCCGAAAAATTCTGGGAAGGTGCCGACAAGGTCATTCACGACCTGGCACCGAAGAACAAAGCCCTACTCGCCAAACGCGATGACTTCCAGGCCCGTATCGACGGCTGGCACCAGTCCCGTGCCGGTCAGTCACACGACGCCGTGGCCTACAAAGCCTTCCTGCAAGAAATCGGTTATCTGCTGCCAGAAGCGGCCGATTTCCAGGCAACGACGCAAAACGTCGATGACGAAATCGCCCGTACCGCCGGCCCGCAACTTGTTGTACCGGTGATGAACGCTCGCTTTGCCCTCAACGCCTCGAACGCCCGCTGGGGTTCGTTGTACGACGCCCTCTACGGCACCGACGCGATCAGCGAAGAAGGTGGCGCGGAGAAAGGCAAAGGCTACAACAAGGTGCGCGGCGATAAAGTCATCGCCTTCGCCCGCGCTTTCCTCGACGAAGCCGCGCCACTGGCCGCCGGCTCCCACGTCGACTCCACCGGCTACAAAATTGCTGACGGCAAACTGATTGTCACCCTCAAGGGCGGCAGCAACAGCGGCTTGCGCGACGACGCTCAGTTGATCGGTTTCCAGGGCGACGCCAACGCGCCAATCGCAGTCCTGCTGAAACACAACGGTCTGCATTTCGAAATCCAGATCGACGCCAGCACCCCGGTCGGCCAGACCGACGCAGCCGGCGTCAAAGACGTCCTGATGGAAGCGGCGCTGACCACCATCATGGACTGCGAAGACTCCGTCGCCGCCGTCGATGCCGACGACAAGGTGGTGATCTACCGTAACTGGCTCGGCCTGATGAAGGGCGATCTGTCGGAAGAAGTTGCCAAGGGCGGCAAGACCTTCACCCGCACCATGAACCCGGATCGCAGCTACACCACAGTCGATGGCGGTGAAGTGACGCTGCATGGTCGCTCGCTGTTGTTCGTGCGCAACGTCGGTCACCTGATGACCATCGACGCGATCCTCGACAGCCAAGGCAACGAAGTGCCGGAAGGCATCCTCGACGGTCTGATCACTTGCCTCGCGGCCATGCACAACCTCAACGGCAACACCTCGCGCAAGAACACCCGCACCGGTTCCGTCTACATCGTTAAACCGAAGATGCACGGCCCGGAAGAAGCGGCGTTCACCAACGAGTTGTTCGGCCGCATCGAAGACGTGCTGGGCCTGAAACGCAACACGCTGAAAGTCGGGATCATGGACGAGGAGCGCCGCACCACGGTCAACCTCAAGGCCTGCATCAAGGCAGCCAGCGAGCGCGTGGTATTCATCAACACCGGTTTCCTCGACCGTACTGGCGACGAAATCCACACCTCCATGGAAGCCGGCCCGATGGTGCGCAAAGCCGACATGAAGGCCGAGAAGTGGATCGGCGCCTACGAGAACTGGAACGTCGATATCGGTCTGAGCACCGGCCTGCAAGGTCGTGCGCAAATCGGTAAAGGCATGTGGGCGATGCCCGACCTGATGGCCGCGATGCTCGAACAGAAAATCGCCCATCCACTGGCCGGTGCCAACACCGCTTGGGTTCCATCGCCGACCGCCGCCGCGCTGCACGCGTTGCACTACCACAAGGTTGACGTGTTCGCCCGTCAGGCCGAACTGGCCAAACGTGCCCGCGCTTCGGTGGACGACATCCTGACCATCCCGCTGGCAGTCAATCCGAACTGGACGCCGGAGCAGATCAAGAACGAACTGGACAACAACGCCCAGGGCATTCTTGGTTACGTGGTGCGCTGGATCGACCAGGGCGTGGGTTGCTCGAAAGTGCCGGACATCAATGACGTCGGCCTGATGGAAGACCGCGCAACGCTGCGTATCTCCAGCCAGCACATCGCCAACTGGCTGCGCCACGGCATCGTGACTGAAGCGCAAGTGATGGAAAGCCTCAAGCGCATGGCGCCGGTGGTGGATCGTCAGAACGCCAACGACGCGCTGTACCGCCCGCTGGCACCGAACTTCGACAGCAACATCGCCTTCCAGGCGGCGGTCGAACTGGTGATCGAAGGCACCAAACAGCCGAACGGTTACACCGAGCCGGTGCTGCACCGTCGTCGTCGCGAGTTCAAGGCTGCCAACGGCCTGTAAATTTGCGTAGATGCCGGACATGAAAAAGCCCTGATCGAGAGATCAGGACTTTTTTGTTTGTGCGGTGTGGGGGATTTGTGGAGGACTTTAGATCGATCCCCCTCACCCCAGCCCTCTCCCCCATTGGGGGCGAGGGGGAAAGGGAGCCGATCTTTGTGCTTTTCATAACCGGAGTTCGACTGAGGAATTTCAGGTCGGTGTACCTTGCACATCCACCGCGGTCAGTCCCCTCTCCTTCTGGGAGAGGGCTAGGGTGAGGGGCTAGTAGACTCAATACCCAATTCGTGTTTGACCAGACCGAGCAACTTGCCCGTATCAATCGGCTTGAGCAGAAAATCCACCACGCTCAGGTGCATCGCCGCAATGGCGTCTTTTACATCGGCATCGCCGGAAACGATGATGATCGGCAGCGCCGCCCTTACCGATTCACGCACCTGACGAATCAGATCCAGGCCATCGACATTGCCCATGCGCAGATCAGTGATCACCAGCCCGATCGAGGGTTTCTCGGCCAACATCTTCAGTGCGGTTTCACCGCTGGCTGCGGTCATGCAGCGAATGCCGTCGAGCGCCAGAATCTCCGAGAGCAGCTCCCGGGCATCCTTGTCGTCATCGACGATCAGGACTCGCTGCGGAGGCAGATCAGGTTCGAGCATCACAGCGCTGAGTGCTTCGCGCTCGGCGTCGCTCAAAATATCGTGGTCGGGCATGGCGTTCTCTACGTTTTCAAATCAATCACCTGGCACAGTCGTCAGACATCGCCAGGCAGAGCTTCAATGTGCACTTCGTCGGATTTTTTTCCAATAGCCGAGCGGTCGAATTTCCGACTGTTTTTGTAGGGTTCTTCCCAAATGTGCTCAACGGCATGGCAAACCTAGACTTACGTCCAATGGGCACCCCGGCCAGAGGGGTCGACCATGGCTGCAACGATCCGACAACAACAATTCGAAAAAGACTGCGGTAATGGTTATGAGTAAAGCGGACGCCTTCACCCAGGCAGGGAAAACCGCGGTGTTGCAGAACATTCAGGGCACTCTGCAATTCCTCCAGCGCTTCCCGCCCTTCAATCAGATGGAACACGCCCACCTCGCCTATCTGGTGGAGCAATGTCAGCTGCGCTTCTACGGCCAGGGCGAGAGCATCATCAAACCCGCCGATGGCCCGGTTGAACACTTCTATATCGTCAAACAGGGCCGCGTTGTCGGCGAGCGTCCGCACACGGCCAAGGGTGGCACCGAAACCACGTTTGAAATCACCACCGGCGAATGCTTTCCCCTCGCCGCGTTGCTGGGTGAGCGAGCGACCCGCACCGAGCATCTGGCCGGGGAAGATACCTTCTGCCTGCAACTGAACAAACCGGCGTTCATCAAACTGTTCGCCCTGTCCAACATCTTTCGCGATTTTGCCTTGCGCGGGGTCAGCAGCCTGCTCGATCAGGTCAACCAGCAAGTCCAGCAAAAAGCCGTGGAAACCCTCGGCACCCAGTATTCGCTGAATACCCGCCTCGGTGAGCTCGCGATGCGGCATCCGGTGACGTGCAGCCCTGAAACGCCGCTGCGTGAAGCGGTGAAATTGATGCACGAGCAGCAGGTCGGCAGCATCGTCGCGGTGGATGAGCACAAGGCGCCGCTGGGGATTTTCACCCTGCGAGATCTGCGCCATGTGGTGGCCGAAGGGGTGGACGATTTCAGCGAAGCCATTGAACGCCACATGACCCGTGCGCCCTTCTATCTTTCGCCGGATCACAGCGCCTTCGACGCGGCGATTGCCATGACCGAACGGCACATCGCCCACGTTTGTCTGGTCAAGGATCAGCGCCTGTGCGGCGTGGTGTCCGAGCGTGATCTGTTTTCCTTGCAGCGGGTCGATCTGGTGCATCTGGCCCGCACGATTCGCAGCGCCCAGCGCGTCGAACAACTGGTAACCCTGCGCGGCGAGATCGGCCAACTGGTCGAACGCATGCTCGCCCACGGCGCGTCGTCGACGCAGATCACCCACATCATCACCCTGCTCAACGATCACACCGTGTGCCGGGTGATCGAACTGACCCTCGCCGAAAAAGGCGACCCCGGCGTGCCGTTCAGTTGGCTGTGTTTCGGCAGCGAAGGCCGGCGCGAGCAAACGCTGCACACCGATCAAGACAACGGCATTCTGTTCGACGCCCGCGATGCCGCGCACGCGGCGGAGATTCGCGGCAAGCTGCTGCCCATCGCGCAGCAGATCAACCAGAGCCTGGCGCAGTGCGGCTTCACCCTGTGCAAGGGCAACATCATGGCCGGCAACCCGGAGCTGTGTTTGTCCCGGGCGGAGTGGGCGCGGCGCTTTGCGGCGTTTATTCGCGAGGCAACGCCGGAGAACCTGCTGGGCTCGAGCATCTATTTCGATCTGCGGGTGGTCTGGGGTGATGAACAGGGCTGCGCACAACTGCGCCGAGGAATTCTCGAACAGGTCGGCGACAACCGTTTGTTCCAGCGCATGATGGCCGACAACGCCTTGCGCAATCGCCCGCCGGTCGGGCGTTTCCGCGAGTTCGTGCTGGCGCGCAAGAACGGTGAAAAAGCCACACTGGATCTGAAAGTCCAGGGCCTGACGCCGTTCGTGGATGGCGCGCGCCTGCTCGCGCTGGCCAACGGCATCGACAGCAACAACACCCTTGAACGCTTCCGCCAACTGGTGGAAAAAGAAGTCATCGAGCGACTGGACGGCGCGGCGTATGAAGAGGCGTACCACTTCATTCAGCAAACCCGCATGCAGCAACATCAACTCCAGACCCGGGAGAATCTGCCGTACTCCAATCGTGTCGATCCCGACAGTCTCAATCATCTCGACCGACGCATCCTGCGCGAATCCCTGCGTCAGGCTCAGCGCCTGCAAAGCAGCCTGAGCCTGCGGTATCAGCTATGAGCCTGTTCTCGTGGTTGCGTCCCGCCAATCCGGTGGTGCCGGTGGATTTGCAGCAGCGTCTGGCCAAGCTGCCGGCGATCAGTGAACTGGGCGAATGCAGCCTGCGCGAACAGCGCTGGGTGGTGCTGGATCTGGAAACCACCGGGCTGAATATGAATAAGGATCGAGTGTTGTCGATTGGCGCGGTGGTGATCGAGGACGGCGCTATCGATTTCAGCCAGCAGTTCGAACGCACGCTGCAATGTCGTGAATTGAAGCTCAGCCCCAGCGTGTTGATTCATGGGCTGGGGCCGAATGCGATTGCCGCTGGCAGCGAGCCTGCCGAGGCGTTGCTGGAGTTCATGGAGTTTGTCGGTGACAGCCCGGTGCTGGCGTTTCATGCGCCGTTCGATCAGCACATGCTTGGGCGGGCGCTGAAGGAGCACTTGGGATACAAGTTGCAGCAGACGTTTCTGGATGTCGCGGATATTGCACCGCTGGTGTGCCCGCAGGCGAACATTCGCGAGGCCGGGCTGGATGAGTGGATCGACTGGTTCAAGCTTGAAGTGTTCGAGCGGCACAATGCGAGTGCCGATGCGCTGGCGACGGCGGAGCTGGCGTTGATCCTGTTCAGTCGGGCGCGGGGGCAGCAGATTCATAGCCCGCTGAATTTGCAGCAGCGGTTGAGTCAATGGAAGCGCAGGCAACAAACCCACTCTTTCTAACCCCGTAGGAGCTGCGTCCCTCCCACCCGACCAGTGGCCAATTGCTAACCATTCCCACCTCTGCCAGAATCGCGAACAATTCTCGTTGGTTAACATTTCCCAATCGGTGCGTCTGGTGTCGTCAGTCCCAAGCCCTCACAGTGAGCTCGTCGGTGCGATGTATCGCGACCATCGCGGTTGGCTGCTGGCGTGGCTGCGGCGCAATGTGGCGTGTCCGCAACGTGCCGAAGACCTGAGTCAGGACACCTTCGTGCGTCTGCTCGGTCGCGATGAACTGCCATCGCCGCGCGAGCCCCGGGCTTTCCTGGTGGCGATCGCCAAGGGTCTGCTGTTCGATTACTTCCGCCGTGCCGCGCTGGAACAGGCCTACCTCACCGAACTGATGCTGATTCCCGAAGGCGAACAGCCATCGGTGGAAGAACAGCAACTGATCCTCGAAGACCTCAAAGCCATCGACCGTCTGCTCGGCAAACTGTCGACCAAGGCCCGCGCCGCTTTCCTTTATAACCGCCTCGACGGCCTCAGCCATGCCGAGATCGCCGAGAAGCTCGGCGTGTCGGTACCGCGTGTGCGCCAGTATCTGGCGCAAGGGATTCGTCAGTGCTACATCGCCCTGTACGGTGAGCCGACATGAGCCCGGCCAGTTCCAGACCGGTGCCGGCGCATGTGCTGGACGCGGCGATTGCCTGGCAGCTGACGCTCGATTCGAGCAGCCCGCTGGAGCGCGAGGAATTCGCCAAATGGCACGCGGCCCATGAAGAACATGCGCGGGCGTGGCGCCAGTTGGGCATGCTCGATCAGCGTTTCAGCGTGGCCAAAGGGCCAGCCCGCAGTGCCTTGCTGCAATCACGCGAGGGCATTCGTCGTCGAGTGCGCAAGCTGGGCAGCGGATTGGCCAGTGTGGTGGCGGTGGTGGGGCTGGCGCTTTTTGCGGGCGATCGTTATCTGCCGCTGGATTACTGGCTGGCGGATCAGCGTACTGCGACTGGCGAACAGCGCACCGTGCGCCTGGCCGACGGCACCGTGCTCAATCTCAACACCCACAGCGCTGTGGATGTGCGCTTCGATGACAAGCAACGCCTGATTGTTTTGCAGGAAGGCGAAATCCTCGTCGAAACCGGCCACGGTGACGCGAGGCCATTCATTGTGGAAACACGCGAGGGCAGCATGCGTGCATTGGGCACGCGATTCCTGGTCAAGCGCGAAGAAGAAGGGACGCGCCTGAGCGTGTTGCAGTCGGCAGTCGCTGCGCATACGCAATCGAAACCTGAAGAACAGATCCTGCGTGAAGGCCAACAAGTGCTGCTGCGCCATGACGGACTGGACGCCATTGTCGCGCTCAACCCTGGCGCCGATGCGTGGACGCGCGGGATGCTGGTGGTCGATAACGCGCGACTGGGGGATCTGGTGCACGAGTTGGGGCGTTATCGACGCGGACATTTGGGCGTGGCACCGGAAGTAGCTGACTTGCGCATTACCGGCAGCTTCCCGTTGCACGACACCGATAAAGCCTTGAGCGCCCTGCTGCCGACCCTGCCGGTGCAGATCGAACAGCACACGCCATTTTGGGTCACCGTGGCGAAGGCTGATACCAAACCTGATTAATGTGGTGCCTGAGCTTTAGCTTTCGCGAGCAGGCTCGCTCCCACATTGGGATGCGTTACCCCTGTGGGAGCGAGCCTGCTCGCGAAGACGTCATCTGCCACAACTCGCCTTTCAGTTAATCGAAATTATTTTCATCCAGCCCTATCACTTTTCCGATCTCGTCCGGCACACAGGCAATTGAGAAATGTTTCCATTCAGGAGCCGCCGTATGTCCCGTTCGCTAGACACCTTGTTGCGCCCCAGTCTGCTGGCCGTCGCCATCGCTCTGGGCGCCCCGCTGATCAGCAGCCCGTTGTTCGCCGCTGAACAAGCGTCCAGCGTGCGAGTCTACAACCTGCCGGCCGCGCCTCTGTCCACCACGTTGAACCAGATCGCCAGCCAGGGTGGCCTCGCGCTGTCGCTGAATCCGTCACTGGCGGCAGGCAAGACCTCGGCCCCGGTGAACGGCCAGTACGACGCCACTGGCGCATTGCGTGCAGCGTTGCAAGGCACTGGCCTGCAACTGGAACAAAGCAGCACCGGCACTTACACCTTGGTCGCTGTGCCTGAGGGTGTGATGGCGCTGCCGGAAACATCGGTGATCGGTGTGGAAAATCTGGAAACCGCCTGGAGCCCTGTCGAGGGCTACACCGCCACGCGCACCGCCGCCGGCACCAAGACCGACACCGCGCTGGTCGAAGCACCGCGCTCGATCTCCGTCGCCACCCGCCAGCAAATGGACGACCGTGGCGTGCACAGCCTCGATGACGCCGTGCGCTACATGCCAGGCATCACCGCCAGCAGCTACGGCAGCGACACCCGCGCGGACTGGCTGCGCGTACGCGGCTTCGAACCGACCCAGTTCCTCGACGGTCTGCCGCTGCCAAAAGGCGTGTACGCCAACCCGAAACAGGAAACCTGGAACCTCGACCGCCTCGCCCTGCTCCGTGGCCCGGCCTCGTCGGTGTACGGCCAGACCCCGCCGGGCGGCCTGCTGGATATGGTCAGCCGCCGTCCAAGTGACATCGCCAGCAGCGAAATTCAGCTGCAATACGGCAGCGACAACCATCGCCAGATCAACTTCGCCAGCACCGGCAAGATCGATGAGGCGGGTCAGTTTCTCTATGGCATCAGCGGCGTCGTACGTGACAGCGGTACTCAGGTCGACCACGTTGACAACAAGCGCTACAACATCGCGCCGAGCCTGACCTGGAACATCGACGACGACACCAAATTCACCCTGTTGAGCCAGTTCACCCGCGACGATACCGGCATCACCAGCCAGTTCCTGCCGATTCAGGGCACCAAGATCAAGTCGCCGCTGGGAGACATTTCCCATCACAAGAATCTGGGTGACCCGGATTGGGAATACTACGACCGCACTTACTACGCGCTGGGCTACGCGTTCGAACATCGCTTGAACGATACGTGGCAGTTCAAGCAGAACCTGCGTTACACCAAGTCGGATCTGTCGTTCCAGGCACTGACCGTTGGCTCGTACCCGTTCACCGAAGTGGATGATCAGGGCAACGTCGGCCGTACCAGCACCAGCGTCGACGAAGACATCAGCCAGTTCGCCGTGGACAACAACTTCCAGGCCGATTTCGCCACTGGCGATATCCGCCACACCTTGCTGCTGGGTCTGGATCACCAGCGCAGCAACACCAACTACACCTCTATATTTGGTGATGGTCTTCAAACCAACGTGATCAACCCGATCTACGGCCAGCCGATCGTGCGTCCGGCGCGCTCCACAGCGTTTTACGACTACAACCAGAAGACCTACCAGACCGGCCTCTACGTCCAAGATCAAATGGCCCTCGACCAATGGCGCCTGACCCTCGGCGGCCGTGAAGACTGGGTTCACACCAGCACGCGATTCATCAACAAAGCAGGCGCCACCAACACCCAGCGCGACAAGGCGTTCAGCGGCAACGCGGCACTCAGCTATGTGTTCGATTCAGGCTTCGTGCCGTACCTGTCGTACGCCGAATCCTTCCAGCCGACCACGGGCGCCGACGCTACCTCCACCGGTTCGCTCAAGCCAACCGAAGGCAAGCAATGGGAGCTGGGCATCAAGTACCAGCCGCCGGGCAGCAAGACGCTGTTGAGCGCCGCCGTGTATGACCTCACCCAGAAAAACGTCTCGGTCAACACCTTCGTCGACGGCGTGTCGATCACCAGCCAGACCGGCGAAGTGAAAGTCAAAGGCCTTGAGCTGGAAGCGGTCTCGGACGTTACCGATAACCTGAAAGTCATCGCCGCCTACACCCTGGCCAAATCCGAAGTGCAGAACGGCACCGACAAGGGCAATCGCCTGCAACTGATGCCCAACCAGCAAGCGTCGTTGTGGACCGATTACACCTGGCACACCGGCGTACTCGACGGCTTCGGCATCGGTGCCGGCGTGCGTTACACCGGCAACACTTACGGCGACAAGGCCAACACCTGGCTGGGCAAGGCGGACGCCTACACCGTGTTCGACGCGAGCGTGCATTACGACCTCGGCCGTCTGGACAACAGCCTCAAGGGCGCGTCGCTGGCACTGAACGCGACCAACCTGTTCGACAAGGAATACATTTCCACCTGCGACAGCTTCTACTGCTACTACGGCGACACGCGCAGTGTCGTCGCCAGCGCCACTTATAAGTGGTAAGCGATTGAGCTGAAACAGGTCATGTCACCCGGCCGTCCTTCGTGGACGGCTTTGGTGTTTTTGAAGGTCATGAAATGAAAAGTAAAACAATCCGCCGCTGGTCGTTCATCCACACCTGGACCAGCCTGATCTGCACCGTGTTTTTGCTGATGCTGGCCTTGACCGGCCTGCCGTTGATTTTCAGCCATGAAATCGACCACCTGCTCGGCGATGCTCCCGTAGTGCGCGAGATGCCGGCCGACACGCCGCGCCTGAATCTGGCGCAACTGGTCGAGGCAGCGGAAAAACATCGCCCGGATGACGTCGTGCAGTACTTCGGCTTCGACGACGATGAGCCGAACGCCGTGCTGACGATCATGGCGAAAACCGCCGGCACCGAGCCCAACTCTTCGCACACCTTCATGCTCGATGCCCGCACCGGCGAAGCGCTGGAAACGCCTTCGGCGAACGGCGGTTTGATGCTGTTCATCCTGCGCCTGCACGTCGACGTGTTCGCCGGGTTGCCGGGCAAGTTGCTGCTGGCGTTCATGGGGCTGTTGTTTGTCGTGGCGATAGTTTCCGGGACGGTGCTGTACCTGCCGTTCATGCGCCGTTTGAAGTTCGGCACCGTGCGCCAGGACAAATCCACCCGCCTGCGCTGGCTCGACCTGCATAACCTGATCGGCGTCGTCACGCTGACCTGGGCGCTGGTTGTCGGCGTGACCGGTGTGATCAGCGCCTGCGCCGACTTGCTGATCGCTGCATGGCGCAACGACTCGCTCAATACCTTGATCGCGCCCTATCGCGATGCGCCACCGCTGACCCATCTGGCCCCGGCCACCCGCTTGCTCGACATTGCCGGCGAAGTCGCGCCGGGCATGAAGCCGGATTTCATCGCCTTCCCCGGCACGCGGTTTTCCAGCGAGCACCATTACTCGGTGTTCATGAAGGGCGGCACGCATTTGACCTCTCACCTGCTGACGCCGGTATTGATCGACGCGACGACCCTGCAAGTCACCGCCGTGGCGGAACGACCGTGGTACATGGACGCCATGGGCATGTCCCAGCCGCTGCACTTCGGTGACTACGGCGGCATGCCGATGAAGATTCTCTGGGCCGCCCTCGATGTACTGACAATCATCGTGCTCGGCAGCGGCGTGTATCTGTGGGTAGTACGGCGCAGAGCGGCCAAGCCCGTGCTGGAAACGACGGAGGCCTCTGCATGAAGCCGCGTCAGTCGAATTTCTGGAAGGTGTTCAGCACGCCGCTGGTGATCGCGCTACTCAGTGCGGCGGGGTTGTTTGCGGCGTTGCTGGGGGATGGGGTTTGGGATGCGCTGAGTTGGATCGGCTTGGGTGTGCCGGCATTTCTGGCCATAAGAGGTCTATTGCTGCGAAGCTGAAAAACCCTGTAGGAGTGAGCCTGCTCGCGATGGCTGCGGGTCAGTCAACATAGGTATTAAATGTCATTACGCTATCGCGATCAGGCTCACTCCTGCATTTGGTTCGGCGCAAGGCTTGAGCTCGTGCACTGACAGGCTATGCTGCCCCATCACTGTCCTGATCGAGACCCTGCCAATGTCCGTCCCCAGCATGACCCTGTTCCACAACACGCTCTCCCCGTTCGTACGCAAAGTGATGGTGTTTCTGCACGAGACCGGCCAGCAGGATCGCGTCGCGTTGCAAGACTGTGTGCTCAGCCCGGTCAGCCCCAGTGCCGAGCTCAACGCCGACAACCCGCTGGGCAAGATCCCGGCCCTGCGCTTGGCCGACGGCAATGTCATCCATGACAGCCGCGTGATCCTCGATTACCTCGACCACCAACACGTCGGCAACCCGCTGATCCCTCGCGACGGTTCGGCCCGCTGGCGGCGTCTGACCCTGGCCTCGATGGCCGACGGAATCATGGATGCCTCGGTGATGGTGCGTTACGAGCAGGTGCTGCGTGCACCGGAAAAACACTGGGACGAATGGCTCGAAGCCCAGCGCGACAAGATCCGTCGCGCCCTCGCCCTGCTGGAAAAAGACGCGATTGCCGAGCTGACCAGCCATTTCGATGTAGCGGCGATCAGCGTGGCGTGTGCACTTGGCTACCTCGATCTGCGCTTCCCGGACCTGGGCTGGCGTGAGGCCAACCCACAACTGGCCAACTGGTTCTTTGAAGTCAGTCAGCGACCGTCCATGATCGCGACCATGCCCAAGCCTTAAAACGGCGGCGCCTGTTCCGGCCTCTTCGCGAGCAGGCTCGCTCCTACAAGTGATTTGTGTTCATGCACAGTGTGGGAGTGAGCCTGCTCGCGATGGCACCACCTCGGTTCCGGCGGCAGTGACGCAAAGATCAGCGTCACCAACACCTCAGCCTCCCGCTGATCCTCACGCAGCCCGCTCATTGCACCGCCCCGATATCAAACTCCAGCGGCTTCTGCGGCTTCTGCCCGATACCGTACCAATCGAGTTTGCGCGTCAGCACCATAAACACACCGAGCAAGCCGAACAGCAGCAGCGAACCCATGAGCAGCGCGTAATCCTCGGCACTCAACAAGCCATAGAGCAGGCCATACAACGCCGCCAACCCCGCCGAAAAACTCAAGCCATGACGCACGCTGTGCAGCACGTGGCAGACATAGAACCCGATCAGCAACACACAACCACTGGCCGACAACAGATACGCCAGGGCAAACCCGATGTGTTCCGACAGCGACAGCAGCAACAGGTAAAAGAACGCCAGCGCCACCCCCACCAACGCATATTGCACCGGGTGCACCGCCAGACTCTTGAGCACTTCGAAGAGGAAGAAACCGGCGAACGTCAGGACGATAAACAACAGCGCATATTTGATCGCCCGGTCACTCTTCAGATATTGATCCACCGGGTCGATGAAGCTCACGCCGAAGCTACGGGCATTGAAGCCATCGCAATCATTGCTGCTGACACAGCGGCTCATGGCGTCTTGCAGGTTGGTGGAGAAGAACGTGGTCTGCCAGTCGGCGCTGAAACCGGCGTCGTTGATTTCCCGTTTGGCCGGCAGGAAGTTGCCGATGAAGCTTGGGTGCGGCCAGTTGGCGGTCAGGCTGACGCTGCTGCTCTTGCCCACCGGCAGCACCTGCAATGAACCGGTGCCTTGCAGACGCAGGTCGAAACCGAACGCCAGTTCGTTGGTTTTGCTGGTGTCGAGCTGCGGCAGCGTCACTCGCACACCCTCGCCGAGCCAGCCGACTTGAGTCCCGGGAACGAAGTCCAGGCGCTGGCCGTCGAGTTCCAGTTTCAAGGCATTTTCGATGCCGCGAATGTCGCTGATGCCGACCGCGAGAAACGGCGCATCGAACTGGTAATCGGCGAAGTCTTCCTTGATGCCCAATTGCGCTGGCAGCGAAAAACTGCCGTTGATGCGGTTCTCGGCATGGAACAGCCGCGCTTCGTAAATGCCCCGGGCGCGCAGTTCGGTCTGTACCTGGCCATCGAGTTCGAACCGTTCCGGCAGAAAGTACAAACGCCCGCGTTCTTCGCTCGGCTCGTCATAGCGCTTGTTGGTTTTGTCGTTGAGCTTCCAGTTGTGAATCACTTTGCGGTACGGCACCACCATCACCGGGCCGCTGATCTGCTGGCTGTAACTGGAGCTGCGGGCAATGTCTTGCAGCACGCCGTCGCGCAGTTGCTGGCGCTCGTCGATGACCCCGTCGATCATCAGCAGTGGTATCAGCAACAGCAGGATCAACAGGGCAATGGCCCCGAGCTTTATGGTCAGATTCTTGTTCATGGGACTCTCCCTGTTTTGATGGGCAGAGTCTGGATGGGCTGTATGGGGAATTTGTGGGGGGAATGTGGAGATTGTGTGGAGACTTCAACGGCCCCTTCGCGAGCAGGCTCGCTCCTAAATTGGAATGCGCCACCTGTGGGAGCGAGCCTGCTCGCGAAGGCAGCGACTCGGTCTCAAGGCAAGCGCAATGTCACTTCAACGCCATTTTCAACATTGCGAATACTCATCGACCCACCATGCAACTTGACCACTTCCTCGACGAAGTTGAGTCCCAGTCCGGTACTTTTGCGTCCACTGTCCGGGCGCGGCAATGAATAGAAGCGTTCAGTCAAACGCGGCAAAGCGTAGTCAGGAATCGCCGCCGTCTCATTGAACAAACGAAATTCGATTTGCTCGCCAACCCGCTCGGCACTGAACCGCAGCAACCCCTCGACCGGGGTGAAATCCAGCGCATTCTCCAGCAGATTACCCAGCGCCTGACGCAGCAAAAATGGCTCGCCGATCAGCAGCAGACTCGCCGAGATCGCCTGTTCAATGCGCAGCTGCTTGCCTTCGATTCGCGCGGTCTGAGCCTGCAACAACTCATCGACCAACACCGCCAGCGGCACGGCCACTCGTTCCTCAAGACCCTGGCGCTGCTCAACCTGCGCCAGATTCAGCAAGCGCTCGATCAACTGCTGCATCCGCGCACTTTCGCTGTCGATATTGCCGACAAAGCGCAGGCGCTGAACCGGCGACATATCGCCCTGCAGCAACTCCGCCGCACCGCGAATCGCCGCCAGCGGACTTTTCAATTCATGGGTCAGCGTGTGCACATAGCGTTCAACGTAGGCCTTGCCTTCCAGTTGCGTACGCATCTGCTCGACCGCTGTGGCCAGTTGCTCAAGTTCGCCACCGCGATAGTGCGGCACTTCCACTCGCCGGCCTTCACTGACGGCCTGGGCATAACCGGTCAAGCGATGCAGTGCGCGGCTCAGCCACCATGACAGCAAGGCGCCGAACAACAAACCGAGGCCAATCAGACCGGCGCCATAAAACAGCAAACGCCGTTCGGTGCGATCAACGTAAGGCTGTAGCGAGCTGTTGGGTTTAGCCACGGTCACTACGCCGATGATCAGGCCGTTGTCGCGGATCGGCGCGCCGACGTGCATCACCGACGAGCTCGGGTCATCCGGATCGCTGCGGCTGGAACGCGCGCCGTATTCGCCGCGCAAAGTCAGGTAGACGTCATTCCAGCGCGAATAATCTTGCCCCACCGCCACACCGCTGGAATCCAGCACCACCCGGCCCTTGGCGTCGGTGACGTAGATGCGATGGTTGACCTGATTCTTCGGCAGGCCCCAGATCGTCGCTTGCGGCTGGCGTTCGCCGTAGGCGCGCAGCAACTCGGGCCAGCGATTCTCGCTGAGGGTGCCGGCCTTGAAATCGTCGCGCAGGATTTCCGCCAGCAGGTTGGCGGTGTCGACCAGGGTTTCTTCGGTGGACTGACGCACACCGGGACGGATTTCCTCCATCACCGTGTTGAGCACGAAATAACCGGTCAGGCCGACAAACAGCACATACACCAGGAAAATCCGCAGCCCCAACGACATCAGCTGTGCCCCGGGCTGTAGCTGTAACCGAGGCCACGATGGGTCTGGATCGGCTCGGCTTCGGCACGCACCAGACGCAGCTTGGCGCGCACGCTTTTGATGTGGCTGTCGATGCTGCGCTCGTAACCGGCGTCAGCAGCAACACCTAACGCGTCGAGCAATTGCTCGCGGCTGAACACCCGCTCCGGTTGGTCGAGCAGGCATTGCAGCAGGCGGAATTCGTGACGGGTCAGGCTCAGAGGCTGACCGCGATAAGCAATCTGCACGCGCTCGGGATCGATGCGAAACAACGCCGAGGACACCTCAACCGTGGGCCGTGGCGCCATGCGCTTGAGAATCGCGCGAACCCGCGCTGCCACTTCCCGAGGGCTGAACGGCTTGACCACGTAGTCGTCGGCACCGATTTCAAGCCCCACGACACGGTCGATCTCGGCGTCCCGCGCACTGAGGAACAGCACCGGCACTTCACTGAAGCGGCGCAGCTGTTTGCAGGTTTCGAAACCGCTGATGTCCGGCAGGCCGATGTCGAGAATGATCAGATCGGCCGGGGTCTGGCGCTGATGTTCCAGCGCCGCTGCGCCGAGGCTCACCCAAGTGGTGGTGAACCCCTCGCCCTGCAAGGCAAATATCAGCGTATCGGCAATCGCCGCTTCGTCTTCGACAATCAGGATATGAGGCATGGCGTCCGAGCCCGTGGGTTAAGTGCGCGAACGGTGCCCCAAGCCTGACGTTACGTCAATGAGACCACTTGGCTTAACAGTCCGGTTTGTCGGCGGTGAAGCGCCGCGCTGGGTTCACTGCTGCGCCAAACTCGCGCAAGGCCTTGGCACCGATCAGCAGCGGATAGTTGAAGTTGCTGCGGTCGGTCAGGTTGACCTCCACGGTGCGCTTGACGTTGCCCAGGCACAGCTCCAGATCGACCACCGGGCGCTTGGCGACTTCGGTGGCTTCGCGATCTTCGTCTTCTTCATCGGAGCGGCTCTTGATCTTGCTGATGCGCGCAACCTTGTGTTCGTAGACCTTGTTGCTGGCGTCCTTGGTGCCGAGGCGGAAGCGCACCCAGTCGTCGCCATCGCGGGTGAAAGTCTCGATGTCCTTGGCCGACAGCGACGCGGTCAGCGCGCCGGTGTCCATTTTGGCCTTGAGCACTTCACCGCCGATTTCCGGCAGTGCGATGTATTCGTAACGCCCGTACAGGGTCGGCTCGGCGGCCATGACTGGCAGGGCGACGAGGGCAAACAGTGCAAGGAGGGATTTCACGTAAGGGGCTTCCTTGAAAAATGAGGGCGGCAGACGTGGGATTTTAGACCTTGTTCCACCCGATCGTTCCCACGCTCTGCGTGAGCATGCATCCAGTGACGCTCTGCGTCACAGGGACGCGGAGCGTCCCGGGCGGCGTTCCCACGCAGAGCGTGGGAACGATCATCCAACCCGCAGCATAGCGGTACAAAAGTGAAACATTCGTCAGTGCAAATTTGGCCTGTCGCCCGAAGCCACTTATCATGGCGCGTCCATCCGCTTTCATAGAGTTGCTTATGCGCCGCCTGCTCACCGGCTGTTTCGTCACCCTGCTGCTGTTGCTCAACACCCTGATCCTGATCGGGCCGTTGATGATCTTTGCCCTGCTCAAACTGGTAGCGCCCGGGCGCTGGCGTGATTACGCGTCGGGGGCGGTAATGTGGATTGCCGAGACCTGGGCAGAAATCGACAAGCTGATTTTTCGCCTGTGCATTCCTACTCAATGGGACATTCGTGGCGGCGAAAACCTGCGCGGCGACACCTCTTATCTGGTGGTCAGCAACCATCAGTCGTGGGTCGACATTCCGGCGCTGATCCAGACCCTCAACCGGCGCACGCCGTTCTTCAAGTTCTTCCTCAAGAAAGAACTGATCTGGGTGCCGTTTCTGGGCCTGGCCTGGTGGGCCCTGGATTACCCGTTCATGAAGCGCTACACCAAGGCGTTTCTGGCGAAGAACCCGGAACTGGCGGGCAAGGATCTGGAGATCACCAAACAGGCATGCGAGCTGTTCAAGCGTCAGCCCGTGACCGTGGTGAATTATCTGGAGGGCACCCGATACACCGCTGCGAAAAGCGCGCAGCAACAGTCACCGTTCAGCCACTTGCTCAAGCCCAAGGCTGGCGGCGTGGCGTTTGTATTGGCGGCGATGGGTGAACAACTGGATGCGATCCTCGACGTCACCGTGGTTTATCCACAGGCGACGATTCCAGGATTCTGGGATTTGATCAGCGGCAACGTGCCGCGAGTGATCATCGACATCAAGACCCGCGAACTCGACCCGGCGCTGTGGCAGGGCGATTACGAAAACGATCCGGTGTTTCGCCAGAAGGTCCAGAACTGGGTCAACCAGCTCTGGACCGAGAAAGATCAGCGCATCGCTGAACTGAAGAGCGGGCGCGGCTGAATCAGCTACCGGTGCCAGTGCCCCAGATGCCGCCCAGACTGCTCAGCAGCGAGCCGCCAACGCCCTGCTGACCGAGGTATTGCAGAATCACCGGGGCAAACTGGCCGATCATGCCGCTGTCCATGCCCAAGGCGCTGAACGCATTGTTCAGGTCATTGGTGTCCTTGACGTTGCCCAAGGCATTTTCCAGCCCGGCCGACTTGCCCGACGAGCCGAGCAAACCGCTCAGCGCAGCCAGATTGCCACCGCCGCCGGAGAGTTTGTCGATGCCCGGCACTTCCTTGGCCAATTGCGAATAGTCGGTGCTGCTCAGCTGGTTCTTCGCCAGCCCCAGCATCGCACTGGTGCCGCCCACGGCTTGCTGCGGGGTAACGTTCAGCGCACTCAGAGCGCTCAACAAACCAGCGGTTTCCGAGGTCGGTGCCGCAGCGGCAGCCTTGTCGCCGCCCTGCATGCTCGAAGCTGCCTTGGTCACATCGTCCAGGCTGAAACCGGCGAACACCGGGCCGGCCGCCAGGGTCATGAGTGATGCCAAAGCAAAACCGCGTGAAATCTTCATTCAGACATCCTCTTGCGCTGTGGAAACCACCCGTCAAATGGGCGGTGAAGCTGCCGGTTTGACCGGGTATCCGCCGGCATGTTCCTCGCCCGCGCATCCATTTTCAGCATAGCCACGTATATAAAACGTGAAACCCTGGAATTGCCGCGATGAATGGCACAAGCGCCATCACTGAACTAGCCTGTGAACAGCCCGAGATCAGTCCTTGTCGCCCACGCCTTGCCTGGAGACTCATCATTTCCATCGCCGACACCGATCAGCTGCGACACCTGTTGGCCCAGTGCTCACTGGGCGACCGTCGCGCGTTCGAAACGCTGTACCGCAGCGTCGGCCCGCGCCTGCACGGCGTCGCCTTGCGCTTTATGGGCCGACCCGATCTGGCCGAAGAAGTGCTGCAGGAAAGCTTCGTGCGCATCTGGAACAACGCCTCGCGTTACGAAGCGCATCTGTCGGCGCCGCTGACCTGGATGATCAACATCACCCGCAATCAGGCCATCGACCAACTGCGCAAACAGCGCGACCGGCCGCTGAGCGATCTCGAACTGGACGCGCTGCCGGACGAAAGTCCTTCGGCACATGAACAATTGAGCAGCGCCCGCGAGGCTCAGGCGCTGAACCGTTGCCTGGAAACCCTCGACAGCATGCAGCGCCAGTCGATCAGCGTGGCCTACTTTCAGGGCCTGTCGTGTACCGAACTGGCCGAGCATCTGGCCACGCCGCTGGGCACGGTCAAGTCGTGGATCCGCCGGGGCATGGAACGCCTGCGCCGGTGCCTTGAATCATGAACTACCAGACCCCTGCCCTGCGCCGTTCCCTCGCAGCCGATTACGCCATCGGCTTGATGAGCCCGGCTGCGCGTCGACGCTTCGAACAATTGCTGCTCGACGACGCAGCACTGCGTGCCGAGCTGGCGCACTGGCAAGATACGCTGGCGACCCTCACCGAATCCCTGCCGGAGCAACCGGTGCCCGACCGCGTATGGCATGGCATTACCGCGCGGATTGAGCCGCAAGTCCTGCACGTGCCGGAAAAACGTCCGTTCTGGAACTGGCTGCGCGTTACGGCTGCGCTGTGTTCGATCGTGGTGCTGGTGTTCCTCGGCTCGCTGTACAACCGCGACGACGCCCGCTACCGCGCCACCCTGCTGAGCGCCGACGCGCAACCGGCGCTCAAGGTCGAGGCGCATGCTGATTATCTGCAAGTCGAGCCGCTGACCCTCGCCGCCATCGATCCAACTCGCAGCCTGGAACTGTGGGCGATCCCGGCGGATGGCAAGCCGATTTCGCTGGGTGTGATCCCGGCGGGGGGTAAGGGCAAGGTTGAGTTGAGTGAGGCGCAGAAAGTCTTGATCGGCAAGCCGGTTGCGTTGGCGGTGACTCTTGAGCCGAAGGGTGGCTCGCCGACGGGCAAACCGACGGGGCCGGTGTTGTATCAAGGGGCGTTGGCGGCGCTCTGACTTTGAATCCATTAGCTCAGATTCTTCTTACCAGGCTCATCACCATCTCAAAAAAAGCTAAAAAACTGTCAGATCTGACAGTTGGCGCCAGTCCCCTACAACGCCAACATTGGTGCTCCCATTACGTAACGGAGTACAAATGATGAAGTTGAAAATTGTCGCAGGTGTCCTGGTTTCGGCGGCTATGATGAGCACCGCCTATGCAGCAACGTGCCCGACTCTCTCGGTGACCCATTCTCAAGACGCCGAAGATCTAACCTTCACCTCTGCACGCCTTAAAGACAAAGACAGTTCCAATTCAGTTGTTATCTGCCGATTTGAAGGCAAGGACGACATCGCCGCCTCGATCGGTTACAGAAACGATACTCCGGTAAAAGCGACCATCCCTGCGAATTGGAGCGGCGATGACTGTTCTGTCAAGGACGGTGATGCCCGCAAATGCGCGTTCGAGGTAGCGAAATAACAAACAAAAAAGGGCAACCCGAGGGCTGCCCTACTTATAGGGGTGAAACCTACGCCGCACTAAACAACTTGTGCGGATCAATCACAAACTTCTTCGGCACACCCGCATCGAACTCGCCGTACCCTTCCGGCGCCTGATCGAGGCTGATGACCTGCACGCCCACTACTTCGGCGATGTTGATGCGATCCCACATGATCGCCTGCATCAGTTGGCGGTTGTACTTCATCACGGGCGTTTGCCCGGTGTGGAAGCTGTGGGATTTGGCCCAGCCCAGACCGAAGCGGATGCTCAGGCTGCCCATTTTCGCGGCGGCGTCGACGGCGCCCGGGTCTTCGGTGACGTACAGGCCCGGAATACCGATCTTGCCGGCGACCCGCACCACGCCCATCAGCGAGTTGAGTACGGTGGCCGGGGCTTCGGATTTCACCCCGTCGTGACCGTGGCCGCGGGCTTCGAAGCCTACGCAATCCACCGCACAGTCCACTTCCGGCTCGCCCAGCAGTGCGGCGATCTGTTCGTGCAGTGGGGTGTCTTTGGACAGGTCGACAATTTCGAAACCCTGCGCCTTGGCGTGGGCCAGGCGGATGGTGTTGACGTCGCCGACGATCACCACCGCAGCACCCAACAGACGCGCCGAAGCGGCGGCGGCCAGGCCGACCGGGCCGGCGCCGGCAATGTAAACGGTGCTGCCCGGGCCAACGCCCGCAGTCACCGCACCGTGATAACCGGTCGGCAGAATGTCGGAGAGGCAGGTCAGGTCGCGAATTTTCTCCATGGCCTTGTCGCGATCCGGCAGTTTCAGCAGGTTGAAGTCGGCGTACGGCACCAGCACGTATTCGGCTTGGCCACCGGTCCAGTCGCCCATGTCGACGTAACCGTAAGCGCCACCGGCACGGGCCGGGTTGACGGTCAGGCAGATGCCGGTGTGTTGTTCTTTGCAGGAACGGCAGCGCCCGCAAGCCACGTTGAACGGTACGGAGACCAGATCGCCGATTTTCAGGTTCTCGACGTCGGAGCCTTTTTCAATCACCTCGCCGGTGATCTCGTGGCCCAGCACCAGACCGGTCTGCGCCGTGGTACGGCCGCGCACCATGTGTTGGTCGGAGCCGCAGATGTTGGTGGAAACCACTTTGAGAATGACCCCGTGCTCGATCTTGCGACCGCGCGGGTCCTGCATTTTCGGATAGTCGATTTTCTGTACTTCGACCTTGCCAGCGCCGAGATACACCACACCACGATTGCCAGACATGCTTTCACCTCGCTGTTGTTTTTATGAAATCGCGTTGCCCAGGCAGGCAGCGCGTTAAATGCTCGGTAAATCAAAAGATCGCAGCCTTCGGCAGCTCCTACATGAATCGCATCCCCCTGTAGGAGCTGCCGAAGGCTGCGATCTTTTAGCTATCTAAAGAACGACCGTGCGATTAGCGTTGAGAAACACCCTGCGCTCAATGTGATAGCCAACGGCGCGGGCCAAGGTCAGACCTTCGATATCCCGCCCCTTGGCAATCAAGTCTTCCGGGTAATGACTGTGATCCACCGCCTCGACACCTTGGGCAATGATCGGCCCTTCATCGAGGTCGTTATTGATGTAATGCGCGGTCGCACCCACCAGTTTCACGCCCTTGTTATAGGCCTGGTGATACGGCTTGGCGCCCTTGAAGCCCGGCAGCAGTGAGTGATGAATGTTGATCGCTTTGCCATCGAGCTTGCGGCACAGCTCCGGCGACAGCACCTGCATGTAGCGAGCGAGAATCACCAGTTCGGCGCCAGACTCTTCGATCACCTGCAAGACCCGACGCTCCTGCGACGGTTTGTCGTTGGGATCGAGGGGGAAATGGTAGTAGGGAATCTGATGCCAGTCGGCCAACGGCTTGAGGTCGGGGTGGTTGGACACCACGGCAGCCACGTCCATCGACAACTGGCCGATGCGCTGGCGGTAGAGCAAGTCGTTGAGGCAGTGATCGGCCTTGGAGACCATGATCACCACTTTTGGCCGGTAGTTCGGCGCGGTCAGCTCGAAGATCATGCCGAAGGCCTGGCCACGTTCGGCGAGGCCGGCACGGAAGGATTGTTCGTCGAAACCGTCGGGCTGGCGGAATTCCACACGAATGAAAAAACGCCCGGAGAGGCGGTCATCGAAGGAATGGTGCTCGGTGACGTAGCAACCCTGCTCGAACAGAAAACGCGTCACCGCGTCCACGGTGCCGAGAACGCTGGGGCAGTCGGCGGTCAGAATCCATGTGTCTGGGGCGCGGCTCATGGTGCGGTGACTCCTGTTTCAACATCTGTGAGCAGAGTGAACTCTGTGGCTATGCTGATCTGCTTTTGTGGTGAGGGGATTTATCCCCGATCGGCTGCGAAGCAGTCGTAAAACCTGTGTATTCGATCTACCTGATAAACACTGTGGCTGGTTTGGGGCGGCTTCGCCCCCCGTCGGGGATAAATCCCCTCACCACAGAAGCACGCACGACGGCAATTCAGTGTCAGGCCTGCACGCTCAACCCGTATTCAGCCGAAGCATCCTGCAACCACAACCACCAGTAATCCGAGAAGCTGCGACGGATCAGCAGTTCCCAGGTGTCTTCAGCGGTGTGACGAATCATCAGCTGCGACTTGGCGAACACCGTGCCCACGGCTTTACCAACCGGGAAGTTGTTCGGGTGCACGTCGTAGCTGGTGGACTTCATCAATACCTGACGCACATTCGGTCCGCTCAGTTCGAGCACTTGCTGGCCGCCGCTGACGTTGACGATTGCAATGTGCAGATCACCCAGCGCTTCACGCAGCTTCTGCTCGGCGGCGAGTTCTTCGCCGCTCGGCACGATCAGCAGCCACTCATCCGGGCCCATCCATTGCAGGCTGGTTTCACCTTTGACGATCACGCTCAGGGCGCCCGGCAGTTCAATGCCCAGGGCCTTGTGTACGCCAGCGGCGAACGCTGCATCGTGGCCATCGCCACGGATGGTCAGGTGACCCAGTAATTTTTTCTCACGCACGATCACGCCGGCATTCTTGCGGCCCTTGCCGACCAGACTGGCGAGGTCGGCATGGTGCAGCGACGACTCGGCACGGGCACCGGTGGTCGGGCGTTGTTGGTACACGTTGGCTGTGGTCATAAAGCACCTTTGCTGAATTCTTGATCGTTCCCACGCTCTGCGTGGGAACGATTAGTGTCAGATGTTCTGGCGATCACCCTTCGGATCGAAGAACACCGAAGAAACAATCTCTGCCTCGATCACGCTGCCATCGGCCAGCGGTGCAAACACCCGCTCGCCGAGGCGTTTCAGACCGCCCTTGACCACGCCCATGGCAAACGAATAGCCAAGGGAGTTGTGCGCATAACTGGAGGTCACGTGGCCGACCATCGTCATCGGGATCGCCTGTTTGGTGTTGAACACCAACTGCGCACCTTCCGGTAGCCATTTGGTCGGATCGATCGGCTTCAGGCCTACCAACTGTTTGCGCTGATCACGCACACAATCTTCACGGTTCATGCCGCGCTGGCCGATCCACGAGAACGGTTTGGTGCGACCGACGCACCAACCCATGTTCAGATCGTCCGGGGTCATTGAGCCGTCAGTATCCTGGCCGACGATGATGAAACCTTTCTCGGCGCGCAGAACGTGCATGGTTTCAGTGCCGTACGGGGTCAGGTTGTACTGCTTGCCGGCCTCGACGATTTTCTCCAGTACGCCCATCGCATAGTCGGCCTGCACGTTGACTTCGTACGACAGCTCACCGGTAAACGAGATGCGGAACACCCGCGCCGGCACACCGCCAACCAGACCTTCTTTCCAGGTCATGAACGGGAAGGCTTCGTTGCTCAGATCGATGTCGGTCACAGCGCTGAGCAGCTTGCGGCTGTTCGGGCCGGACAGGGTCATGGTCGCCCAGTGGTCGGTCACGGAAGTGAAGTACACCTTCATGTCCGGCCATTCGGTCTGGTGGTACAGCTCCAGCCATTGCAGGACGCGCGCGGCGCCGCCGGTGGTGGTGGTCATGACGAAATGGTTGTCGGCCAAGCAAGCCGTCACACCGTCGTCGAAGACCATGCCGTCTTCTTTGCACATCAGGCCATAACGGGCCTTGCCCACGTCGAGCTTGGTCCAGGCGTTGGTGTACACGCGGTTGAGGAACTCGCGGGCATCCGGGCCTTGAATGTCGATCTTGCCCAGGGTCGAGGCGTCGAGCAGGCCGACGCTGTCGCGCACGGCTTTGCATTCGCGCTTCACGGCAGCGTGCAGGTCTTCACCGTTTTTCGGGAAGTACCATGGACGTTTCCACTGGCCGACGTCTTCAAACTCGGCACCGTTTTTCAGGTGCCATTGATGCAGCGCGGTGTAACGAACCGGCTCAAAGATGTGCCCGCAATGCCGGCCGGCCACGGCGCCGAACGTCACCGGCGTGTAGTTCGGACGGAACATCGTGGTGCCCATCTGCGGGATGGTCACGTTCAACGAACGGGCGGCGATGGCCAAGCCGTTGACGTTGCCGAGCTTGCCCTGATCGGTGCCGAAGCCCAGTGCGGTGTAGCGTTTGACGTGCTCGACCGACTCGAAACCTTCACGGGTCGCCAGTTCTATGGCGGCGGCGGTGACGTCGTTTTGCAGGTCAACGAATTGCTTCGGCGCGCGGGCAGTGCCCTTCTCATGCGGCACCTGGAACAGCGCCAGCGTCGGCTCTTCGAGACGGCTCAGGGCTTTCGGCAGCGTGCCTTCGACCGCCGCGAAGCCGGCTTCACTGGCAGCGCGCACGCCACCTTCAAAACCATCGGCCAGCGAATCGCCGAGACCGTAAACGCCGTTGATGCCACCGACGCACACGCGTTTCTGCGGGGCTTCGCCCGGGATGAAACCGAGGATGTCTTCGCGCCAGGTCGGCTTGCCGCCCAAGTGCGAGGCCAGGTGAACCACCGGGCTGTAACCACCGGAAGTCGCGACCACATCGCAGTCGAGCCATTCGCCCGGGCTGGTCACGGCGTGCGCCTTCACATCAATCGCGGCGACGCGGGCAGCGGTAACCCGCTTGCTGCCACGGGCCTCGATCACGGCACTGCCGGTGAGGATGCGGATGCCTTTGGCGCGGGCTTCTTCGACCAATGCACCGCGCGGATTGCTGCGCGCATCGGCGATGGCCACCACTTGCAGACTGGCGTCGAGCCAATCCAAAGCCACGCGATAGGCGTGATCGTTGTTGGTCGACAGCACCAGTTTTTTACCCGGCGCCACGCCGTAACGGCGCACGTAAGTCGAGACCGCACCGGCGAGCATGTTGCCCGGCACGTCGTTGTTGCCGTAGACCAGCGGACGCTCGCAAGCGCCGGTGGCCAGCACCACACGCTTGGCGCGGACACGGTGAATGCGCTGACGTACCTGACCGATCGGTGCGCGGTCGCCGAGGTGATCGGTGAGGCGTTCGTGAATGGTCAGGAAGTTGTGGTCGTGGTAGCCGTTGACCGTGGCGCGCGGCAACAGCAACACGTCCGGCGTGTCCTTCAATTCAGCGATGACACTGGCAACCCAATCCATCGCCGGTTTGCCGTCGAGGCTTTCGCGGGAATCAAGCAGGCTGCCGCCGAACTCTTCCTGCTCGTCAGCCAGAATCACCCGGGCACCGCTGCGCGCGGCCGCCAGAGCGGCGGCGAGACCGGCAGGGCCGGCGCCGACGATCAGCACGTCGCAGTGCTGGTTCATGTAGTCGTAGGTGTCCGGATCGACTTCGGTCGGCGAACGGCCCAAACCGGCAGCCTTACGAATGTACTTCTCGTAAGTCATCCAGAACGATTGCGGGTACATGAAGGTTTTGTAGTAGAAACCCGGCGGCATCAGCTTGCCGCCGACCTTGCCGAGAATGCCCATCATGTCGTTGTTGACGTTCGGCCAGCCGTTGGTACTGGTGGCGACCAGGCCTTGGTACAGCGCCTGTTGCGTGGCGCGCACGTTGGGGATCTGCGTGGCTTCGGTCGCGCCAATCTGCAGCACGGCGTTCGGCTCTTCGGCGCCAGCGGCGAAGATGCCGCGTGGACGCGAATACTTGAAGCTGCGGCCGATGATGTCGACGCCGTTGGCGATCAGCGCAGCGGCCAGCGAGTCACCCTCGAAGCCTTTGTAGGTCTGACCGTTGAAGGTGAAGCTCAGCACTTTGTTGCGGTCGATCCGTCCACCGTTGGACAGGCGATTGGTCTGGCTCATACCTTCTCTCCCAGCGCCGTCGTGGCTGTTTTCGCAGCATCAGCCTTGTCGGTGAATTGCGGCTTGGTGCCGATCTTGTAGGTTTCGAGAATCTCGTAGGTCACGGTGTCGCGGGTGACGTTGAAGTACTGACGGCAACCGGCGACGTGATCCCACAGCTCGTGGTGCAGACCGCGCGGGTTGTCACGGAAGAACATGTAGTCGCCCCACTCCTCGTCGGAACAGCTTGCAGGGTCCAGCGGGCGCGGAATGTGCGCCTGACCGGATGCGTGGAATTCCTCTTCGGAGCGCAACTCGCCGCAGTGAGGACAGAAGATATGCAACATGGGGATTTCTCCTGTTAGTGGGCAACCGCAGCAGCGCCGTGTTCATCGATCAACGCACCGTTGTGGAAACGGTCGATGGAGAAAGGTGCAGCCAATGGGTGCATTTCACCCTTGGCCAGACTCGCGGCAAACACGTTGCCCGAGCCAGGTGTGGCCTTGAAGCCGCCGGTGCCCCAACCGCAGTTGAAGAACATGTTCGGTACCGGGGTTTTCGAAATGATCGGGCAGGCGTCCGGCGTGGTGTCGACGATGCCGCCCCACTGACGGTTCATGCGTACCCGCGACAGCACCGGGAACATCTCGACGATGGCCTGGATGGTGTGCTCGATCACCGGGTACGAACCGCGCTGGCCGTAGCCGTTGTAGCCGTCGATACCGGCGCCGATCACCAGGTCGCCCTTGTCGGACTGGCTGATGTAACCGTGCACGGCGTTGGACATGATCACGCTGTCGATAATCGGTTTGATCGGCTCGGACACCAGCGCTTGCAGCGGGTGGGATTCGATCGGCAGACGGAAACCGGCGAGTTTGGCCATGTGCCCGGAGTTGCCGGCAGTGACCACACCGACGCGCTTGGCGCCGATGAAGCCTTTGTTGGTTTCAACGCCAATGCACACGCCGTTTTCCTTGCGGAAGCCGATCACTTCGGTCTGCTGGATCAAGTCCACACCGAGGGCGTCGGCGGCACGGGCAAAGCCCCACGCCACGGCATCGTGACGGGCCACGCCGCCGCGACGCTGGACGGTTGCGCCCAGCACCGGGTAACGGGTGTTTTTCGAGCAGTCGAGGTACGGAATCTCGTCGGCGACTTGCTGAGCGTTGAGCAGTTCGCCATCGACGCCATTGAGGCGGTTGGCGCTGACCCGACGCTCGGAATCACGGATGTCCTGCAGGGTGTGGCAGAGGTTGTAGACGCCACGCTGGGAGAACATCACGTTGTAGTTCAGATCCTGCGACAGGCCTTCCCACAATTTCATCGCGTGTTCGTACAGGTGCGCCGACTCATCCCACAGGTAGTTGGAGCGGACGATGGTGGTGTTGCGCGCGGTGTTACCGCCGCCCAGCCAGCCTTTCTCGACCACGGCGACGTTGGTGATGCCGTGTTCTTTTGCCAAATAGTAGGCCGTCGCCAGACCATGCCCGCCGCCGCCGACGATGACCACGTCGTAGACCTTTTTCGGCGTCGGCGTGCGCCACATGCGCTGCCAGTTTTCGTGGTGGCTGAGGGAGTGTTTGAAGAGGCCGAAGCCCGAATAGCGTTGCATAGTCATTTACTCCAGAACGCTCAGCGATAAACCGGGAAGTCTGCGCACAGGGCCGAAACCTGCTGGGCGACATTGGCCTCGACATCGGCATCGCCGAGGTTGTCGAGGATGTCGCAGATCCAGCCGGCCAGCGTCACGCACTGGGTCACTTTGAAACCGCGCGTAGTCACCGCCGGGGTGCCGATGCGCAGGCCGGACGTCACGAACGGCGACTGCGGATCGTTCGGCACGGCGTTCTTGTTGACGGTGATGTGCGCGCGGCCGAGGGCGGCGTCGGCGTCTTTGCCGGTCAGGCCCTGACGGATCAGGCTGACCAGGAACAGGTGGTTGTCGGTACCGCCGGACACTACATCGTAGCCACGTTTGATAAATACGCTCGCCATGGCCTGGGCGTTGTCGATCACTTGCTGCTGATAAGCCTTGAAACCCGGCTCCAGCGCTTCCTTGAAGCACACGGCTTTACCGGCGATGACGTGCATCAGCGGGCCGCCCTGAGCGCCGGGGAATACGGCAGAGTTGAGTTTCTTTTCGATCTCTTCGTTGGACTTGGCCAGGATCAACCCGCCACGTGGGCCGCGCAGGGTTTTGTGCGTGGTGGTGGTGACCACATCAGCGTAAGGCAGCGGGTTCGGATAGAGACCGGCAGCAACCAGACCGGCGACGTGGGCCATGTCGACGAACAACAGCGCACCGACCTTGTCGGCGATCTGGCGGAAGCGTGGGAAATCCAGAGTCTTGGAGTACGCCGAGAAACCGGCAACGATCATTTTCGGTTTGCACTCGACGGCCAGACGCTCGACTTCGTCGTAATCGATCAGCCCGGTCTTGGTGTCGATGCCGTACTGCACGGCGTTGTAGAGCTTGCCCGAGGACGACACTTTGGCGCCGTGGGTCAGGTGACCGCCGTGGGCCAGGCTCATGCCGAGGATGGTGTCGCCCGGCTGGATCAGCGCCAGATACACGGCGCTGTTGGCCGAAGAACCGGAGTGCGGCTGGACGTTGGCGTAATCGGCGCCGAACAGTTGCTTGGCGCGTTCGATGGCCAGCGCTTCGACTTTATCCACGTGCTCGCAGCCACCGTAGTAGCGCTTGCCCGGATAGCCTTCGGCGTATTTGTTGGTGAGGCCGCTGCCCTGCGCTTGCATCACGCGTTTGCTGGTGTAGTTCTCCGACGCGATCAGCTCGATGTGATCTTCCTGACGTTGCTCCTCGGCATTCATCGCCGCCAGCAGTGCATCGTCGTAACCCTGGATCTGGTCTTGCTTGCTGAACATCGCGTCTCTCCCAGCGGCGGCGGTGCGCCATTCGTCTCGGTCAGGCACCTGCGTGCCCTTTGATGCGATGGTATGACCGGTGCAGACAGCTCAAATGCCTACGGACGCCACGCAAAGGTGCGTTTACGACATGGCGGGAAATCACCCGGAGAACACAGTCCCCTGTAGGGTCATACGTAGAGCGAGCAGTATCAGGAAATGCGCGGGATAGAGGGCGTAGGCCCAGCGCCTCATCGGTGGCGGCTGGAAGGTTCGGGCATGTCGCAACAGGAGCATCCCCAGCCATGGCGCAATCAGGCAGGTGATGAGGCCCAAGACTGCCAACTCGTTACCGAACTGCGCCGATTCGAGCAACACCCGCCATTGATTCGCCGCCAGGCACACCAGCCCCGGCAACACAGCGAAATACCACGGACGACGAATCACCAGCAGAATCGCTAACGGCAACAAAACACCGAAGAAACCGAACATCAGCCGTTCCGAGAACAACGCAGAAAGCAGCAACGCGCCGGCGCCGAGCAGTCGCGAAACCAGCGCTCCATCCTGCCAGCCCCGCGCCACCAGCAAACTCAGCGCCAGCGTCGGCATCACGTTTAACGTATCGGGATCAGGAATGTACATCCGATAGGGAATTTCGCTGACGGCGCTGAAAACCACCAACCACCCCAAATAGCGCCACTCAGTCTGGCGCGCTCCGTCACGCGAAAGATTCGCCGCCATCGCCAGACAGAACCACGGAAACGCCAACCGCCCCGGCACATACAACCAATCGGCGGAGTAGCCGACATATCGCAGGTGATCGAGCAACATGCTCAGCAGCGCCAGCCACTTGAGCAGATCCAGCGCGCCGTCGCGTTTTCTCAGGTGCATAATCGGCCCGTGTCCTTGTAGAGTTCTGCCAGCGACATCCCGTGTGCTCCCCGGATGATCTTCGGTAAAGTGCGCACCATCATTGACCAACGAGTCGCCACAAGCGACTCGACCACGGAAGCCGGCCATGACCGACAAGAGCCAACAATTCGCCAGCGACAACTACTCCGGTATCTGCCCTGAAGCCTGGGCCGCCATGGAACAGGCCAATCACGGCCACCAACGCGCTTACGGCGACGATGAATGGACAGCGCGCGCCGCTGATCATTTCCGCAACCTGTTCGAAACCGACTGCGAAGTGTTCTTCGCCTTCAACGGCACCGCCGCCAACTCGCTGGCCCTGTCGTCGCTGTGCCAGAGTTACCACAGCGTGATCTGCTCGGAAACCGCCCACGTCGAAACCGACGAATGCGGCGCGCCGGAATTCTTCTCCAACGGCTCGAAACTGCTGATCGCCCGTACCGAAAACGGCAAGATCACACCGGAATCGATCCGCGAAGTCGCGCTCAAGCGCCAGGACATTCACTACCCTAAACCGCGCGTGGTCACCCTGACCCAAGCCACCGAAGTCGGCAGCGTCTACACCCCGGAAGAAGTCCGCGCCATCAGCGCCACCTGCAAGGAGCTGGGCCTGCACCTGCACATGGACGGCGCGCGTTTCTCCAATGCCTGCGCGTTCCTCGGCTGCTCGCCGGCCGACCTGACCTGGAAGGCCGGCGTCGACGTGCTGTGCTTCGGCGGTACAAAAAACGGCATGGCGGTGGGTGAAGCGATCCTGTTCTTCAACCACAAACTGGCCGAAGACTTCGACTACCGCTGCAAACAGGCCGGGCAACTGGCGTCGAAAATGCGCTTTCTGTCGGCGCCGTGGGTCGGCATCCTCGAAAACGACGCCTGGCTCAAATACGCCCGCCACGCCAACCACTGCGCGCAGTTGCTGGCGGAACTGGTCAGCGACATTCCCGGCGTCGAGCTGATGTTCCCGGTACAAGCCAACGGCGTGTTCCTGCAACTCTCGGAACCGGCCATCGCGGCCCTGACCGCGAAAAACTGGCGCTTCTACACCTTCATCGGCAAGGGCGGCGCACGCTTCATGTGCTCGTGGGATACCGAAGAAGAACGCGTACGCGAACTGGCGCGCGATATCCGCGAAGTCATGTCCAACTGATCCCTTGAGCCGATAAGATCCCCTGTGGTGAGGGGATTTATCCCCGATGGGCTGCGCAGCAGCCCCAAAACCTGCCATTGAGTTTCTGTCTGACAGCGACTGGATTCAGACTTTAGGCCTGCTGCGCAGGCCATCGGGGATAAATCCCCTCGCCACAAAGCTACACCCCACCTACCGCGTTTGCTGCTTGGTCTACATTGTTTGTCGAGCCTCCGCTCACATATCAACAAGCAGGAGCATCGGCATGTCGCTACAAGGAAAAACCCTGTTCATCACTGGCGCCAGCCGTGGCATCGGCCGTGAGATTGCGCTGCGCGCCGCCAGGGATGGGGCCAACATCGTGATTGCGGCGAAGAGCGCCGAACCTCACGCCAAATTACCCGGGACCATTCACAGCGTCGCGGCGGAAGTCGAGGCGGCGGGCGGAAAGGCTCTGGCCCTGCAAGTGGATGTGCGTGATGAAGACGCCGTACGCCAGGCGCTGGCTCAGGCCAATGAGCATTTCGGCGGCATCGATGCGCTGGTGAACAACGCCGGGGCGATCAAACTTACCGGCGTGCAACACATCGAACTCAAGCGTTTCGACCTGATGCACCAGATCAACACCCGCGCCGTGCTGCTGTGCAGTCAGGCTGCCCTGCCCTATCTGAAGAAATCCGCCGGGCACATTCTCAATCTGTCACCGCCACTGAATCTGGCGACCAAGTGGTTCGCCCAGTACAGCCCTTACACCGTGACCAAGTACGGCATGAGCATGCTGACGCTGGGGATGAGTGAGGAATTTGCCAATTTCGGCATCAGCGTCAATTCGCTGTGGCCGCAGACGATGATTGCCACGGCAGCCATCGAGTTTCAGCTGGGTAATCGCGAGTCGTTCAAGCATGCGCGTACGCCTTCGATCATGGCGGATGCGGCGCATGTGATTTTGAGCAGTAGCGGACGGCAGATTACTGGGCGGTTGCTGATTGATGAGGAGATTTTGCGTGAACAGGGCGTGACTGAATTCGATCATTACCGCTACGAGCCGGACAGCGATGCAACCCTGATGCCCGACCTGTTTGTAGATTGAAATACACAACCTCCGTGGGAGCGAGCCTGCTCGCGAATAGGCCGTGTCAGACAACGCAGATGCTGAATGACACACCGCATTCGCGAGCAGGCTCGCTCCCACATTGGAGTTGCGCCAATCTTTAGAACTCGATGCGCACGTCGCCTTTGGGCACGCTGCAGCACGACAGGATGAAACCCTCCGCCTCGTCGTCCTCGGTAATCCCGCCGTTGTGCTCCATCTCCACCTCGCCCCCCAGCTTGAGCACTTTGCACGTCCCGCAAATCCCCATGCCGCAGGCTTTCGGGATCATCAAGCCCAGCTTGGCCGCCGCCGCATGCACGGTCTCGCCCGGCGCCACACGAATGCTCTTGCCGGACGAGGTGAATTCCACCTGATGCAGATCCGCCGCATCGATTTCCGGTGCGTCGGCGGCCTGTTCGGCTTGCTCGACTGCATCAGCGCGCGCTTCGGGTGGCGTCGCACCGAACGACTCTTCGTGATAACGCGACATGTCGTAGCCAGCGTTTTCCAGCAAGCGCTTGACCGCCGTCATGTACGGCGTCGGCCCGCAGCAGAACACTTCGCGCTCCAGAAAGTCCGGAACCATCAGTTCCAGCATCTTGTGGTTCAGATAGCCGCGATACCCGGCCCACGGCTCGCCCAGACCATGCTTCTCGCAGATCAGGTGCAGGCTGAAGTTGTCGATCCGCGACGCCATGTGTTCCAGCTCGCGGTGGTAAATGATGTCTTTCGGCGAACGGGCGCTGTGGATAAACGTCATGTCGACGTTAGCGTTGGTGTCGTAGAACCAGCGCGCCATCGACATGCACGGGGTGATGCCGACGCCGCCGCTGAGGTAGAGGACTTTAGGACTCGGGAAGTCGATACCGTTAAACAGCCCGACCGGCCCGTGCACGGCCAATTCCTGGCCTTCATGCAGCGTGTCGTGCAACCAGTTGGACACCTTGCCGCCCGGCACGCGTTTGATCGTCACCGAAAAGCTGTACGGCACCGACGGCGAACTGGAGATCGTGTAGGAGCGCATGATCGGCTGGCCTTCGATCTCCAGCTCCAGTGTCACGAATTGCCCGGGCTTGAAGAAGAACAGGATCGGCTGGTCGGCCATAAAGCAGAAGGTGCGCACGTCCCAGGTTTCCTGGATGACTTTGACGCAACGGACGATGTGTCGGCCATTGGCCCAGGTCTGGGTGGTGACCGGATTCAGGAAGCTGTTGGACATGCTGTTCTCCACGGCCGACTGTCGGCCTCATGTCGGCGATTCTGCGTATAGCGCGAACCGCCCGTTTACCTATCCGCGACATTGACATACTTATCGCGACCAGCCCCCAACCGCCGGGGGTTGCGCGTCGGGAACAGATTGCATCATGTCGCCCATGGATAAGGTTCCCGCCTGCGCCGGCCCCACACTCGCCTCACACCAAGACGAATTCTTTACACCTTGCGTAGCAACCGTTTACAGCACACCTGATTAGCCACTTTCGCCGGCCACGCAGATGGCCATGAGGATCACATCGATGGACGTCACCGCAAAAATCAGCCTGGGCGATCCGCTGGAACCCGCACGCAAGGCCACCGCACAGATGCTGCAGGAGCGTGAGCGCACTTTCTCGCTGCCGCAACCGTTCTACAGCGACGAGCGGCTGTTCGATATCGACATGCAGGAGATCTTCCAGAAAGAGTGGTTGATCGCCGGCATGACCTGCGAGATCCCGGCCAAGGGCAACTACATCACCCTGCAGATCGGCAAGAACCCGATTATCGTCATTCGTGGCGCCGACGGCGTCGTCCATGCCTTCCACAACGTCTGCCGTCACCGTGGCTCGCGCCTGTGCACCAGCGACAAGGGCAAGGTCGCCAAACTGGTCTGCCATTACCATCAGTGGACGTATGAGCTGGACGGTCGCCTGTTGTTCGCTGGCACCGAAATGGGCGCCGACTTCGACATGAAGGAGTACGGCCTCAAACCGGTGAACGTGAAGACTGCCGGCGGCTACATCTTTATCAGCCTGGCGGAGAGCCCGCCGGCCATCGATGACTTCCTGTCGACGCTGAACCACTACATGGAACCGTACGACATGGAGAACACCAAGGTGGCGATCACCACCACCTTGATGGAAAAGGCCAACTGGAAACTGGTGCTGGAAAACAACCGCGAGTGCTACCACTGCAACGCCTCGCACCCGGAACTGCTGAAAACCCTGCTGGAATGGGACGACGTTACCGACCCGCGCGCCGATCAGGCGTTCAAGGATCACGTCGCCGCCTCCGCCGCTGCCTGGGAAGCCGAGAAGATTCCTTACGCCCACGCCAGTTTCGGCCTGCGTAACCGCATTGTGCGTATGCCGCTGCTCAAGGGCACCGTGTCGATGACCCTCGACGGCAAACAGGGCTGCGCCAAACTGATGGGCCGGATCAAGAACCCGGACCTGGGTTCGATGCGCATCCTGCACCTGCCGCACTCGTGGAACCACTGCATGGGCGACCACATCATCGTCTTCACCGTGTGGCCGATCAGCGCCCAGGAAACCATGGTCACCACCAAGTGGCTGGTGCACAAGGATGCAGTGGAAGGCGTGGATTACGACGTCGAGCGTATGCGCCAGGTGTGGGACGCGACCAACGATCAGGATCGTCGCTTGGCCGAAGAGAACCAGC
This sequence comes from Pseudomonas sp. LBUM1652, assembly GCF_059716105.1. Taxonomy (NCBI): domain Bacteria; kingdom Pseudomonadati; phylum Pseudomonadota; class Gammaproteobacteria; order Pseudomonadales; family Pseudomonadaceae; genus Pseudomonas; species Pseudomonas sp. LBUM1652. The sequence continues at coordinate 5,809,194 of NZ_CP166804.1, forward strand.
GTGGGATCAACTCCACGGCATACCAGCCTGGGCCGTACTCGAAGACTTATGAGTTTGGTGTGGTCAACTTTGTGGATTGGTACAGCGAGCGCCTGCTGAACAACCTCGGCGCCGAGCCAGCCCCTTACCTCAAAGGTGTGCCCGTCCAAGGCTAAAAGCATCGCTGGCAAGCCAGCTCCCACAGGGTACTGCGGTGTACACAAATGTTGTGATCACCTCAAAACCTGTGGGAGCTGGCTTGCCAGCTATGGCGTCAGAACAGCCATCGCATCACTTGGATGACCACCTCACACTGCCATCCTCACCAATAAACTCCTCAAAAATCTCCTCCCCCACCAACCTGATTTTCGCGTACCCGTTCAACACCCGATCCGGATATGCCGGGTCCTTCGCACTCTGCGTCTCCGACCACAGCACCCGCGAATGCCCGTCCAGCTCACTGGCGTTGCCATACGGAATCGCCCCATGCCCGGCACAGCGCGCCTGCAATCCGCCCTGCTGCGCGTAAACAATGCCGTTATGCAGATGCCCCCAGTACCAATAATCCGGCTCACGCCCCAGTGCATCGCACACCGGTTGATACAGCGCAGTCTTGTTATGCCCGGAAATATCGAAGCCCTGGTGATGACTGAGCACCATGATTTTTTTGCGCTTGGGCAGTGCCTTCATCCATTCGATCTGCGGCTCATTCAAGGTACCGTCCATGTACAGGTTCAGCGCATCCGACGCATAAGCCGAATCCAGCCCGACCACCAGCCAGTCATCGTTGATCAACGCGAAATAGCTAGTGCCCTGCTGTCCCGGAAAACGCTTGGCCAGTTCCTTGAAATAGCCGTGGGCGCCGCTGTACATCTCGTGGTTGGAGTTGAGCGTGAATGAGCCATGCGTGCCCATCGGCCAGCCAGCCATGTCGACGTCTTCCTGCGAGTGGCTGCCGGCGTAATACACATCGCCCAAGTGAATAGTGAAATCGGCCTGGGCCAGTTGCATCTGGTTGGCCACCGATACCGCCGGCGCATGGCTGTCGAACGGCCCGGTGCCCCAGTCGCCGGCAATCGCCAGGGTTACGTCGCGCTCCATCTGCACCACGGCGGGATCGGTGCCGAAGGTCGCGTGATGGCGCAGGTTTTCGATCCATTTGAGCAGCGCCTCGCTCCACAACAGATCCAGCAGTTCCCACTTGCGACACCCGAGCAAACTGCCGTCCTTGAGTACCCGGGTTTGCAGTTGATCGCTCGACTGCGGCAATGGCGTGGCATTGCCGATGCGCAGGATCGACAAGCCGTGCGACAACTCCCACGGCACGCTCGGTTCGTCGCTCGGCAACTCGCCGTTCTTCAACACGTAATGCGCCTGATCGTGCCCGCGTTGCAGCAGCTTGATAATCGCCTGAAACTCCTGTGGCTCAAGCTCGCTGACGAGCTTCATCCAGGCCATTTCCATGCGCGTGATCAAGCCGTGAATGCGCACTTTGACCTTGTCGTACTCGTGTTCCCAATGACTGACCAGTGACATGGCGTATTCCTCTATCCGTAAGGGCTCACAGGGTTTTCATGAATTCGATCAGCGCACGCTTGTCGTCGTCCGACAGCGTCGTGCCATACAGGTGACCGCTGTTGTGGTTGCCCTCCAGTCGTGTGTCGTACTTGAAGTCGGCCGAGGCTTTGGCTTGCGCGCCGCTGGTGACAAACCCGACATTGAGCGGGTCGTAGACGTCGGAGCCGGTGATAAACACCTGTGGACGTTTTTCCGGCGGTTGCAGCAGGTCCCACAAGGTCGGTACCGAGCCGTTGTGCAGGTAGGGCGCGCGCAGCCAGACGCCGTCGGTCGGCGTGTTGCTGTAGCTTTGGGTCTTGCGGTAGGCGCCGAAGTCGAACGGCGGTTTCTTGAAGGTGTGGAACGCGGTCACCAGCCCCGTGGTGAAAGAGTCCAGCCGATGTGGATCGGTGCCGAGCTGGTCGATGTTGGTGGTGACTTGCCCGGTGTCGGCACGACCGAAGTCATGACAACCGGCGCAGTTGTTGTCCCAGATCGGTTTGCCCTGAGCGACCTTGGCCTGATCCAGCGCCCACGGCCAGGCCGGTGGCTTGCGCCCGAGCAACCAGTTGGTCACACGGTTGAAGCTTGGCGGCAGTACCGATTCCGGCGTTGCGCCTACAGCCATGGCGGCGGCGTAGTTGCGCTCGTGGATCTTGTTGTTATTGCCGTCCCAGTGCAGGTACATCGATTCCCGCGGTTTCTGGTTCCAGACCTGTGGCAGGTCGACGGTGCCGATGGTCGAGTCATCCGGGAAGCCGAATACCACCATTTTTGTCGGGTTGAAGGTGTCGGTACGACCCGGTCCCTGTTGTGGACGCAGCTTCTGCCAGGCGTAGGCCTGCTTCTGCTTGAGCAGCGCACTTTTCGCCATCGGGATAATCAGGTAGCGGTTGTAAAGCCGTTCGAAAAAACCCAGCTGGAATTTGCTGTTGATCGCCGCCATCACCGCGTCGGTGGTGAATTTCGGATCGCTGGCGCAATCGTAGGCGTACCACTGAAAGGCTTGCAGTTGCAGGGTGTTGGCCGGCGCACTCGGCACGTTGACGGCGACGTCGCTAGCGTTTGCCCGGTAGGAGCCGGTGTGGCACAGCGCGCAGTTCGGCTCCACGGTCGGGTAGCCGATCTGCCGCTTGGCCATGCCGATCGGCAGGTCCTTGCCGTTCTCATAGAGAAACCCGAAGACTTCCCAGCCGCCGGGCTTCGGTAGTTTTTCCGGGCACATCTGCGGCAGCACGGCGAACAGGTAATACGGGATTCGCGCTTCGATACCGAGGCCGATGGCGGCGTATTTGTAGTGGTCTTCGTCAGAGGCGTATTCCTGCTCCGGCACCACCCGCAGCATCTGATACCAGGTCTGGTAACCGATGAACGCCAGCAATGCCACAACGATAAAGGTGCCGACCTTGAAGCTGTGGCTCTGCCAGTGCCGCGCCCACGCGGCCCGCCATTCGCGCCAGCCATCGCACAGCAGCGCCCATGGCCGGTTCTCGGGAGTGGTGCCCAGATACAGCAAAATGCCAAGGATCAGGAAAAAGCTCAGATCGCCCATCAGCATCGGCACGAATACCGAGCCTTGAATGCTGGTGTTGATCAGGTAGATCCAGAACACCACGGCGATCAGCCGCGTCAGTACGCACAACCAGGAATGCACCACGTAGCGCGGCGCGTTGAAGCCCGAGGGCATGTAAAACACGCTGATACCCACGAGCAGCATCCCGGCGTTTTCCAGCCAGGGATCGGAGAGTTGCGGCGGCAGACCGACCACCGATGTCAGCAACCCCGGCGCAAACAGCGCGGGGATCGCGAACACCATGTTCATTGCAATGCCTAGCCAGATGAAGCGCTGAAACCAGCGGATGTAGGTGTCCATGTCATCCATTTCCTTGTACATAACTGGATCGAACCCATTCCTGTGGCGAGGGGATTTATCCCCGATCGGCTGCGAAGCAGTCGCAAACTATCGCCTGCGGTTTGTCAGGAACACCGCGCGGCCTGATTTGGGGCCGCTGCGCGACCCATCGGGGATGAATCCCCTCGCCACAAAGGACTTTCTCTGCACAAAAGATCAATGACAGGTGTCAACCCAAGGCAGTTTTCTCCAGGTGTTCAAGGATGATCGGGTACACATCAACCACCGCGTTCTTGCCGAACATGCAATCGATATGGCCGTAGCCCGGCACCACCTGCCGGCTGTAACGCTCCGGCCCGTGCAGGTCACACAAGCGCTGATAGGTTTTAAGCGTGCTTTCCGGCAGGTAACACTGGTTTTCAGCACCGCTGATAAAACAGATCGGCATGGTCAACCGATCAAAGTGCGGCATGTATACATCGTTGCCTTTGAAATCCACCAAGTGCCCTTTGCGCACGATCAGCGCCAGATGCTCGAAGGTCTCGATGTTCGACTCACCGAACAACTCATGCAGGTTGTCGTGCAGGGTTTCGTTGAGGGTGTCATGGCGGTACAGCGAGGCGTACATAAAGGTGATGCGGTGGCACACCGGGTTGGTGCAGTAGCCCTGAGCTTCGAAACGCGCGTAGCCGTTAAGGGCCTTGTCGTAGAGTTTGTTGAACCAGTTCTCCTTGCTGTCGGCGTAAGCGGTCATCGACTTGACGCCGATGGCGTCAAGCATGCCCGGCAGGTGCAAACCGGCCTTTAACCCGGTTGCAGTGGCGACCACCGTGTCGGCAGCAATCTGCGAGCACACTACCGAACGCACGCCCTGCAAACCGGCCAGCAGCGACATGAAGAACGTCGTTGCACCATAGCAATGCACCACGCACTGCACGTCTTTCGCCTTGGTTTGCTGCTGGACCTGCGCGATGGCCGCCTTGAAGTCGTACTGGGCAATCTGGTCGCCGTTCCATTCCTTCTTGCTCGCCGGCAGCAGAATGCTCACGCGAAAATCCAGCAGCCACACGTCGTAATCGTGCTTGCACAGGTACTCCAGCAGGTTGGTCTGGATGGTGTCGGTGGAAAAAATATTCGAACCCACGCCCAAACCATGCACCAGCATCACCGGGCCTTTCGTACCTGCCTGATACCGGGTCAGGCGCAGTTCGACGCCATCCTCGGTGGGAAAGAAATGCACCGCCGGGATTGGCGCATCCAGCGGCCGTTTCAGCCGTGGCGGCGCGTCAGGGTTGAAGTAGATATCCCCGGCAAATACCCCGCCATAACTTTCCCAGAGAATCCCGGCGAAGAACTTGCCAAAACGCGCCAGCCCTTCGATGCGCTCACGCTCGTTGCGGGCGTTGAGCACCGTCATGGTGGTCATCTGCTTGGCGAAATCAGTCGGATGGATGTGCATCACCCCCGAACCGATTACCTCGCCGCTCTTGTCCGGCCCGCGATACAGCGTCACGTAGAGCGTGCTGGTGTCGTGCCAGATGTTCAGCACGCCGTTGTCTTCCGGCACGGTTTTGAACGCACTGAAGAAATAATCGCTGCCGTCCTCGGCGGTCAGTTTCATGTCGTACTTCATGTGCCGCGTATCGACCTGTTGCTCGAATTGCTCGAACAGGTTGAACACGCCGTTGCTGGCCGTCAGCGGTTTTGGCGACAACGCCGGAGCGATCACCGTACCGACAATGGTCGCGGCGTGTTCCGGCTCCTTGATCATCCGGTTCATGTCGTTGGCGGTGATGGTCAGGGTGAAGTCGATGGGCGAATTGTCTGCCTCACCACGTTTGGCCGCCGCTTCGTAGACCTCCAGGTCAGTGCTTTGTGCGGCGGTAAAGGCCCGGGAGAAGTAACCCTTCATGGTTTCGGTGAACTGCACGCCCAGGGTCGGTGGCGCGACTTGTTTGCGCGGTGCCGAGGGCAGCGTGTAGTCGATCTGCCAGCCCCGGTCAGCGGCGAGCAGGCCCATGTTGCGCTCGCTCACGGCAGAAATGGTCAGCAGTGGATTGACCGCCAAAGACGTCGGAATCACCGCCCCATCGGTCACGTACAGATTGGCGTAAACGTCGGTACCGCTGGCGCCGCTGAACACCTGGCCCTTGTGATTGACCACGCCTTGTCCGGCGTCCTCACCCATTACGCAACCGCCCAATGGATGCACCGAGACGATGCTGTGCTTGAGCAGCTTCGTCCAGATAGGATTCTCCACCCAGATACCACCGAGCGCCTTGGTGCTCTGGTGCAGACGGTCATTGCCGAGCTTGAAGTTCTCTTGCTCGCCGACGCCCGGCCAGTCGATGCGCAGTTGATCCTTGTTATCCAGCACCATCCGCCCCTGGCCGCTGTCGTGGCTCATGATCAGGTAGGTCTGCATATTGTGCAGCGCGCCGTAATACGGGCCGCGCAGAAAGCTTTCGAGTTCGCGTTCCTTGTATTTCAACTTGCCGCTGAAACTGTCGTCGGTGGCCACCCCGATCATCTCGGCGAAGCCGGCCATCGCCGGCACCATCGGCCGACCGAGGGCGCCGGGGATCGAACCCTCTTCGATGACCATCCGGCTGCGCCAGTCGCCTTCGGTGCGCATGTCGATGATCGAGGTGATGCACGGGCCGACCGGGTGCAGCTCTTTGGCCGGATTCGCGCCGAAACCAATGCCGTTGATGGTCTGCTCGCAGTTGTGGCCGAAACCGAGGATATCGCCATTGCCACTCATGTTCTCGCCGAGCTGGTCGGACATCGCCAGCCCTTTGTCGCGCGAGCGCAGCAGAATTTCCGTGGAGCCCAGTGTGCCGGCGGACACCACGACGATGTCGGCCTTCACAAACAGCGTCGGCGCGGAAAACTTCTCGCGACCGCTGTCCAGATACTGGAAGTGCACGATCCAGCCGTCACCGTCACGCTCCAGATGCCGCACTTCGGCCTGACAGAAAATCTCCGCGCCGTGATTCCAGGCGTCCGGCAGATAGTTCATCAGCGTGGTGTTCTTGGCCTTGTTGTTACAGCCCGACACGCAGTCGCCACAGTGGTTGCACGGCAGTTGTTCGACGCCGACGTGATTGAGGTTATTGGGCAGCTTGTCGAAGGTCACGTTGATCGGCGGCTTGTAAAAGTGCGCGCCTTGCTTGAGGTACTCCGCGGACTTTTTGTTGGCGTCGAGCTTGGGCAGATTGGGTGCAGTGTCCGGATAAGGATTGGGCTTGAGCATTTCCCGGGCACGGGCATAGCCGTCCTTGAGCAAGGTGTCGCGGTGTTCACGCACTGCCTTCGGCCAGCGCGGATCATCGAACACGCCGGGCTCCGGCTCCAGGGCGACGTTGGCGTTGATCAGCGAAGTACCGCCAAGGCCGCAACCGACCACGACGTTCTGCTGAGCGTTGACATGCAGGTCGAACAATCCAGTGCGCGAGCCGATATGGCCGTCGGGATCATGCACCTGCAATTCTTCGGTGGCGGCAATCACGGTGTTGGGGTATTCGCCGGGCTGAATCTCCCGGCCGCGTTCCAGCAGGCACACGCGTTTACCGGCCCGGGACAGGCGCGACGCAGCAATGCCGCCGCCATAACCGGAGCCAATGACAATGACGTCGTAGTGTTCCTTGATCTCGCTGATGGGCGTTGCGATCCGTGTCATGAGGTGGTTCCTCTAATCAGGCAGATGGGGGCAACTCTGCGGTTGCCTGCAATCAATGGGCGAACGGGCACCTGGCCTCCGGAGCGAGTCCGGCGACAGCACAGCAATCGAGGCAGGATTTACACGCTACAGACGAGCATGCTGATTAGCGGCGCGACGTAGCGTGCGCTTGCGTGGATGGGGTGGGGGGCGGTGTGTACGGCTATCCATCATGCGTTCTCCCAGAACCAGATGTGGATAAGTGACGGCTGTCCTTGTGCCATTGCAGTGAAGACAGCGGAGTAATCGAAGTCAAGGCAACGCCTTAGAACTGTATGAAATGTGATCAATTGCGATTTGGACTATAGCCGCCGGGGCTTGCAGGGTTTGGCGAACAAGTTATCCACATAGCCACCCACAGCAATTAGGGACAACTGTGGATGATTTGGAAAAACATCGGTGAATAAGTGAAGAAAAAACGTGACTTATCCAGAAGCATGGTTTGGGATAAGCGATGGATGTTTTTTGATCAACTCTCTACAAGCCACGTATTAATTGGCCTGTAGCGGATAGCGAACACGTTATCCACAGAAGCGCCAACAGAGTTCGGGGGTAACTTTGCGGGTGCTGTGGAAAAGCATCCAAGACTGTGAAAAACCGGGCGTTATAGAGAGGCGATCGGGTGAGAATCCGCGATTTGATCAGTTTTTGACCAATCTCTTGAAAGCCACGTTCTATAAGGCGCTTAGCAGATAGCGAACATCTTATCCACAGAAGCGCCAACAGAGATTGGGGGCAACTTGCGCAGTTTTCCAGCGAAAAAAGCGTGGAAAAACCGTTAGTTAGGCTGGTTGTTTTTTGATCTGCGCCTTGCAGGGCTTGATTGGCGTGGGGTGCAGGGATGGGCGAACACGTTATCCACAGATTGGCCAACAGGGATTGTGGGTAACGTGGCCTCAAACCGTATGTTGTTCGCAGGTATCAAGCACGATGCATCAGATAGGCGTCACCCGTCACCCGGATCATTGGGTGAGGCGTCACCTGACAGGTTTTGACGATGGCGAAACCATGCCTTTCATAAAATCTTTTTGCGCCGGTATTGGCGGCATAGTCGATCAGGCTCAAACCGTTGAGCGCCAAGCGTTCTGCACGCGCCTGAGCATACTCAAGAAACTGCACGCCCAAGCCCTGATTACGCCAGCCTTCGTGCAGCGCCAGGCTGGAGATGTAGAGCGTGTCCGCAACCTCCATATCGGCGTAAGGCGCCAGCACCGGATCGGTAGGGGGTGTCGGATCAGGATTTTCGTGTGTGGCATAACTGTGCATCATCCCGACGACGCGGCCGTCGGCTTCAGCGATGAGGCAGTTCTGAAAAGAAAAGTCGACATCTTCGCGGGCATATCGACGTGCACCGACATCCAGTAGCGCTTCCCCAGGCTCGGCCAACTGACTCCAGATGTAATCCGCAGCCCCCTCCGAGGAAATCTGGAACAAGCGGGCAATCTCACGCGCATCCGTACGCCGCGCAGGTCGAAACTCAACAGTCATTCACTTGACTCCTTATGGCTTGAGCGTTGTTTTAACCCGCGTTTGAAACCCTCGACAACCTGCATTCGACGACTTTACATGTCAGTCAATGACTGCCTGTCATGTCATCGCCCGCAGGAAATGCTCGGTGCCTCAGCGGACAACACCCTCCTCAATCAGCAACTTGAGAATCGCCTCAGCCCCGGCCTGGGCAGTCACCCCTTTCAACACCTGCCCACCGCCGCCACTGGCCTTGGCCGTAGCAGCCTTCATCCGATCAGCGCCACTCTTGGCCTTGATCACTTTCAAGCGTTTCGGCCGAGGCTTGGCCGGTTGCAGTGTCGCTACTGCGAGCAATTCATCGTCCAGCACCTCCACGTCTTCGGCATTCAACTCCCCGCGACGTGCCGGCCCATACGCACTCTGCCGAGGCTTCGGTGCGGCGTTATCCACAGTCGCCAGAAACGGCAGCCGCACCTTCAACCGCCGCCGCTGCCCGCGCGGCAACGCTTGCAGCACCAGCGCCGAACCGTCATTGATCGACTCAACCTGGGCCAAACCGACCACCAGCGGCCAGCCCAGGCCTTCGGCCAGCAGAAAAGGCAGCATCCCCGAGCCTTCACCGGTTTCAGCCTGGCTACCGGTCAGCACGACCTGCGCACCGGCATCACGTAGATACGCGGTCAGTGCCGGCAATGCATCGGCGCCTGCCGGTTGTTCCAGCACATGCATCTGCTCAAGGCCCATGCCCAGATAGGCGCGCAATGCAGGTTCCGCAACATCGCCGGCATGCAGCACTTGCAGGTTATCCCCAGCCAGTTGCAGGCCCAACTCCACGGCACGGGCATCCTGTTCGGCGCGGCGTGGCCGGCCGGAGGTCGGGTGGGCGCCGATTGAAACCAAACTGATGATTTTTGTGTTCATAGCCGTTCCTTAAGCCGCATCGCGCTTGGCGTCGTTGCGGTAAGCCTCAACCGCCGCGATCAAGGCCTGAAGAATCTCCGCGCTCTCGCCAATCACCGACAGGTCGGCGCGTTTGATCATGTCGCAACCCGGATCGAGGTTGATCGCCACGACTTTGTCGCAGGCACCGATGCCTTGCAGGTGCTGGATCGCTCCGGAAATCCCCACGGCGACATACACCCGCGCGGTGACCCAGGTGCCGGACGCGCCGACCTGCCGGTCGCGCGCCATGAAGCCGTCGTCCACCGCCACCCGCGACGCGCCTTCGGTGGCGCCGAGTGCAGCAGCGGTCTGGTGGAACAATGCCCAGTCCTTGACCCCGTTACCGCCGGAGAAAATGAACTCGGCTTCGGCCATTGGAATCGCCGCCGGATCGACTGCCACCGCACCTAGATCTTCAATGCGCGACAGACTGCGCGCGACGCTTGTGGATAACTCCACGGGCAGCGCTTCGTGACGGGTTTCGCTGACAGGTTCCGCACATTCGGCCGAGGCCAGAATCAACCGCGCAACGGGACGCGCCAAATCCTGCAGACCCGCGCCAGCGCGGCCGATGCATTCCTGATCCTTGACCTGCCACACACGTGTCGCCGGGCGTTCGCCCAATGCCGCAGCAAAGCGTCGACCGAGTTCACCGCCACCGCTGCGGCTGTCCGGCAGCAGCCAGTGACGCGGGTTGAACTGGTTATCCACAGCGCGCAAACCTTGCACACGCTGCTCCGGTGCGTAACCGCTGAATTCCTCGCCCTCCAGCACCAGCAAGCGATCGACGCCTGCGGTGGCGAAAGCGTTTTCCTTGTGCTCGCCGAAGACCACAGCCAACACCGCGCCGTCCTTGCCGGCCAGTTGATGGGCGAGGCCGAGCAAATCGCGATCATGGCTGCTCAAGCGGCCGCCGACCATGTCCGGCACCACGCTGATGTAGAACGCCGGAGCCGGCACCTGATGCAGCGGCAGTTGCACCTCAACCGTGGCCGAGCGTTTGACCGCCCCGCCCTGCTGCGCGCCGCTGCGGTCAATGCGCTTGATGCCGTTGGGGCCGATAAAACCAATGCCATGCAGGTTCTTGCGGATGACGCCATTGGGGCCCATCCAACTGTGTTGCGCCGGTTGCATGGCCGCGTGCAATGGATGCAGACGGTTACGCGCAATCCATTCGGCGCGCGGGTCGCGGCGGATAATGTCGCTCATCAGTGGGCCTCCGCAGGTTCACGTTTGGCCGGCGTAGTCGGCTTGCCTGGCGCAGCGTCTTCGAGCAGGGCGTCGGCCACCAGTTCGGCGATGTCCTTGATCAGCGGACGCGGTTCAACCACGCCTTCGAGCATCGCCGTGCACTGTGGACAACCCACGGCCACCAGCTCGGCGCCGGTCTCGCGGATGTCGTCCATGCGCATGTCGGGGATGCGTTGCTTGCCCGGAATGTCGGTGATCGGCGCACCGCCACCGCCGCCGCAGCAGCGCGAACGGAAGCCGGAACGTTGCATCTCTTTGACTTCGATACCCAGCGCGCGCAGAACTTCACGCGGCGCCTCGTACTCGCCGTTGTAGCGGCCGAGGTAGCACGGATCGTGATAGGTCACGCTGTTGCCTTTGTGCTGACCGAGGTTGAGCGCGCCGGCCTCAATGATTTCAGCCATGTAAGTGCTGTGATGCTGCACCAGGTAGTTGCCATCAAAGGCGCCGTATTCGTTTTTCAGCACATGGAAACTGTGCGGATCGCAGGTAACGATGCGGTTGAAGCTGTATTTGGCCAAGGTCTGGATGTTGCGTTTGGCCAACAACTGGAAGGTTGCTTCATCACCCAAACGGCGGGCTACGTCGCCGCTGTCGCGTTCTTCGAGACCCAGTACCGCGAAGTCGACCTTGGCCGCTTTCAGCACTTTGACGAATGCACGCAGGGTGCGCTGGTTGCGCATGTCGAAAGCGCCGTCGCCAACCCAGAACAGCACGTCGGTGGATTTCTTTTCGCTCAGCAAATTGAGGTTCAGATCCGCCGCCCAGTTCATCCGCCCACCCGGAGCGAAACCGCCGGGGTTGTCGGTGGCGATCAGGTTTTCCAGGACTTCGGCGCCCTTGTTCGGCGTCGCGCCTTTTTCCAGCGTGAGGTGACGGCGCATGTCGACGATGGCGTCGACGTGCTCGATCATCATCGGGCACTCCTCGACGCAGGCGCGGCAAGTGGTGCACGACCACAGGGTTTCGGCATCGACCAGACCGTTAACGATCGGTTGATGTGGATTACCTGAATGCTCGCCAATCGGTTTGCCCGGATACGGACTGCCAGCGAAGTTGGCGTCAGTGCCGCCAGCGAGGCCGACGACCATGTCCTGAATCAGCTTTTTCGGGTTCAGCGGCTGGCCGGCAGCGAAGGCCGGGCACGCCGCTTCGCACTTGCCGCACTGCACGCAGGCGTCGAAGCCGAGCAACTGGTTCCAGGTGAAATCCCTGGGTTTTTCCACGCCCAGCGGCGCGGAGGGATCGTTGAGGTCCAGCGGCTTCAAACCGGTGGAACGACCACCGCCAAAACGCTCGGCGCGACGGTGCCACGCCAGGTGCAGGGCACCGGCGAAGGCGTGTTTCATCGGCCCGCCCCAGGTCATGCCGAAGAACAATTCCGACACGCCCCACAGCACACCGACGCCGAGAATCACCGCCAATATCCAGCCGCCGAAGTTTTCCGGGAGGATCCCGGCCACCGGCAAGGTCACCAGAAAGAACGACGCCGAGAACGCCAGCAGGCTTTTCGGCAAGCGCATCCACGGGCCTTTCGACAACCGTGCCGGCGGGTTACGTCGACGCAGGTAAACGAAGATCGCGCCGACGAACATCACCGCCGTCATCAGCAGCAACGCATAGCCGAGGATGCGGTTATGCAGGCCGAAACCGTGCACCAGAATCGCCAGCACAATCGACGCCACCGCACCGCCGGCCGTGGCCACGTGGGTGTTGGCGATGTATTTGTCCCGCGCCACCACATGGTGCAAGTCGACCATGTAACGCTTGGGCATGGCGAACAGGCCACCGATCAGATCGACCTTCGAGGCTCGGCCCCGACGCCACATGGCCACCCGCCGCAAGGCGCCGAGGACGCCAAGGCCCAGGGCTGCGAACAACAGGATTGGAAGAAGGGTGTTCAACATAGGTGAAGCTCCCACCAGTACAGCCTGGAGAAACACGGGCGTTCGATGATCGTTCCCACGCTCTGCGTGGGAATGCATCCCGGGACGCTTCGCGTCCCAAAGCGGACGCGGAGCGTCCATTGCGGCATTCCCACGCAGAGCGTGGGAACGATCAGTTCAGCAGCTTAGAAATCCTTGCAGAGGCGCAGTGCGTCGTAGATCGCAGCGTGGGTATTACGCTGCGCCACGCAATCGCCGATGCGGAACAGCAAGTAGCCGTCACCCGTGGTGCTCAGCGAGGGCTGCGGCTTGATCGCGAACAGTGCGTCGATGTCGATCTGGCCCTTGTTGCGCGAACCGTCCTTGAGCCCGTAATACAGCTCTTCATCCGGACGCACGCCGTTTTCCACCACCACCTGATCGACCACCCGCTCCTCTTTGGCGCCGGTGTATTCGTTTTCCAGCACCGCCACGAGCTTGTCGCCTTCGCGGTAGACCTTCTCCAGCATCATGTCGCCGGTCATGATCACTTCTTTCGGGTACATGCTGCGGTAGTAGGTCGGGAACGACGTACCGCCAATGGCCACGCCCGGTTTGATGTCGTCGGTGACGATCTCGACCTGGCTGCCCTTGTCAGCGAGGAAGTCGGCAACCGACATCCCGGTGAACTCGCAAATGGTGTCGTAGACCAGCACGTTCTTGCCCGGCGCGACCTTGCCGTCGAGCACGTCCCAACTGCTGACCACCAGCCCTTCAGCAGCGCCCCAGTGTTCGTTCTGCTCAAGGAACGGATGCCCGCCGACCGCCAGCACGACTACGTCCGGACGCAGATCGAGGATGGTCGCCGCGTCGGCAGCCGTGCCCAGACGCAGATCGACTTTCAAGCGCGCCAGTTCCAGCTGGAACCAGCGGGTGATGCCGGCGATCTGGTCGCGCTGTGGTGCTTTCGAAGCCGTGGTGATCTGCCCGCCGATGAAGTCTTTCTTCTCGAACAAGGTCACGTCGTGGCCACGCTCGGCCGCAACACGCGCGGCTTCCATCCCGGCAGGCCCGGCACCGACCACCACCACTTTGCGTTTGACGCCCGTGGACTTCTCGATGATGTGCGGCACGCCCATGTATTCACGGGACGTTGCGGCGTTCTGGATGCACAGCACATCCAGCCCTTGGTACTGACGGTCGATGCAATAGTTGGCGCCGACGCACTGTTTGATCTGGTCGATCTGGCCCATCTTGATCTTGGCGATCAGGTGCGGGTCGGCAATATGCGCGCGGGTCATGCCGACCATGTCGACGTAACCGCCTTCCAGAATGCGCGTAGCCTGGTTCGGGTCCTTGATGTTCTGCGCGTGCAGCACCGGCGCTTTCACCACTTCCTTGATCCCGGCGGCCAAGTGCAGGAACGGCTCCGGTGGATAACTCATGTTGGGGATAACGTTGGCCAGGGTGTTGTGGGTGTCACAACCCGAACCGACCACGCCGATGAAGTCGATCATGCCGGTGTCGTCGTAATACTTGGCGATCTGCTTCATGTCTTCGTGGGACAAGCCGTCCGGGTGGAACTCGTCACCGCACAGACGAATACCGACGCAGAAATCGTCGCCGACTTCCTTGCGCACAGCCTTGAGCACTTCCAGACCGAAACGCATGCGGTTCTCGAAGCTGCCGCCCCATTCGTCGGTGCGTTTGTTGACGCGCGGGCTCCAGAACTGGTCGATCATGTGCTGGTGCACAGCCGACAGTTCAACGCCGTCCAGCCCGCCAGCCTTGGCCCGCGCGGCAGCGGTGGCGTAGTTGCCGATCACCCGCCAGATTTCTTCCGGCTCGATGGTTTTGCAGGTTGCGCGGTGCACCGGTTCACGGATACCCGACGGCGACAGCAGGGTCGGCCAGTGCTCGCCGTCCCAACGCGAGCGACGGCCCATGTGGGTAATCTGGATCATGATCTTGGCGCCATGCTTGTGCATGGCGTCGGCCAGATTCTGGAAGTGCGGGATGATCCGGTCGTCTGCCAGGTTGACCGATTTCCACCAGCCTTGCGGGCTGTCGATGGCCACGCTGGAGGAGCCACCGCAAATCGCCAGGCCGATGCCGCCCTTGGCTTTCTCTTCGTAATATTTGACGTAGCGATCGGTGGTCATACCGCCGTCGGTCGCGTAGACCTCGGCGTGCGCGGTACTGAGCACGCGGTTGCGGATGGTCAGTTTGCCGATCTGGATCGGCTGGAACATTGCTTCGAAAGCCATGGCGGGTTCCTCGACTTACAACGGCTTGACGGTGAACAGGCCGTCGTCGTGGCCTTCTTCGGAGCCACCGTAGACTTGCTCGGCAACGGTGCGGATCTTGCTGCCGCGAGCCTCAAGAATCTGATCCATGGCACCGGCAAACCAACCGGTGAACATGTAGTCGACCTTGCGCCCGACCTTGCCGTAGACGTAGACGAACGCCGAGTGTTCGAGCTTGACGCTGGCGGTGCCTTTGTCGAGGTCGATGTCCTGGATCTTGAACAGACCCCAGCCGCGTTGCGACAGGCGCTTCATGTAGTGCTCGAACACCGCTACGCCTTCCAGACCGTGGCATTCGGCTTCTTTTTCACACCAGTGCCAGGCGGACTTGTAGCCGGCCTTGTAGAGGATTTCGGCGTAGGCGCCGGCGCCCAGCACTTCTTCGATGCCCATGTGGTTGTTGACGAAAAAGTGGCGCGGCACGTACAGCATCGGCAGGGCGTCGGAGGTCCAGACACCGGTCTCGCTGTCGACTTCGATTGGCAATTGCGGGGCGATCTTGGCCATGGAAACTTAACTCCAGAAAATTTGGTTTGTTGCCCCG
This sequence comes from Pseudomonas sp. LBUM1652, assembly GCF_059716105.1. Lineage (NCBI taxonomy): Bacteria > Pseudomonadati > Pseudomonadota > Gammaproteobacteria > Pseudomonadales > Pseudomonadaceae > Pseudomonas > Pseudomonas sp. LBUM1652. The sequence goes on from NZ_CP166804.1 coordinate 5,824,681, forward strand.
GCGCGGACGGCCGGAGGAAAGGATTCAGAAGTGCAGCGGCTTATTCGCCCCAGACGTCCTTTAGGACGTTCACCCAGTTCTCGCCCATGATCTTGCGTACCACGCGCTCGGAGTGGCCACGCTTGAGCAGGGTTTCAGTCAGGTTCGGGAACTCGCCGACGGTGCGGATGCCCAGCGGGTTGATGATCTTGCCGAAACTGGTCAGACGGCGGGCGTAGCCCTTGTCGTGGGTCAGGTATTCGAAGAAGTCCTGGCCATGGCCCTGAGTGAAGTCGGTGCCGATGCCAATGGAATCTTCGCCAACGATGTTCATCACGTATTCGATGGCTTCGGCGTAGTCGTCGATGGTCGAATCGATGCCCTTGGCGAGGAACGGCGCGAACATGGTCACGCCAACGAAACCGCCGTGGTCGGCAATGAACTTGAGCTCTTCATCGGACTTGTTGCGCGGGTGCTCTTTAAGCCCCGACGGCAGGCAGTGGGAATAGCAGACCGGTTTTTTCGATTCGAGGATGACTTCCTCGGACGTCTTGGAACCGACGTGGGACAGGTCGCACATCACGCCAACGCGGTTCATCTCGGCAACGATCTCGCGACCGAAGCCCGACAGGCCGCCGTCACGCTCGTAGCAACCGGTGCCGACCAGGTTCTGGGTGTTGTAGCACATCTGCACGATGCCGACGCCGAGCTGCTTGAACACCTCGACATAGCCGATCTGGTCTTCAAACGCGTGGGCATTCTGGAAGCCGAACAGGATGCCGGTCTTGCCTTGCTCTTTGGCGCGACGAATGTCGGCGGTGGTGCGTACCGGCATCACCAGGTCGCTGTTTTCGCGGATCAGCTTCTGGCTGGCAGCGATGTTGTTCACGGTCGCCTGAAAGCCTTCCCACACTGACACGGTGCAGTTGGCCGCCGTCAGACCGCCCTTGCGCATGTCTTCGAACAGCTCACGGTTCCATTTGGCAATGATCAGACCGTCGATAACGATGCTGTCGGCGTGTAATTCGGCTGGGCTCATCAGGCGTCCCCTTATTGGCGATTCATGCGCCGAATCGTCTGCCGGCGCTTTGGGGCCAGCATATGCCTCGGTGCAGGGGCGACCGGGTGCAAAAACGACAGGGGAATTGCCGAAAGCGTCAATCCGCGACAAAGGGTCACCAAGCGGCCCGACCAGCCACCTGTTCAAGCCTGCAAGCTTGAGCCAGAATCTCCCGCATCTTGGAAACACCACTGGATTAGAGCGGCGACATCAATGAAATCGATCTTCCTGGCTTTGGCTTTGATTGCGACCGGCGTACACGCCGCTGAAGAGTCCGACAACAACCCGTGCGACGCAGTGGAAAGCGACGTCCAGACCCTGGAATGCTCGACCTACAGCCGTACCACCGCCGAAGACCTGCTCAAGGACAACTACGCCAGCCTCGCCGAACGCATGCAAACCGCGTACGGCAAGAACCCGGCGCAGCTGGCCGACATCACCGCCAAGCTGAAGACTGCCCAGCAGCAGTGGCTGAAAACCCGCGACGCCGATTGCGCGGTGGAAGCCTTCCCGGCCACCGAAGGCAGCAAGGCCTTCAAGATTGCGCAAAATGACTGTGTGGCGCGGATGAGTGATGAGCGGTCGGAGTTTTTGGAGTCGATTGGGCAGGAGTGAGGGTCTGCGCTGTAAGCTGCACTTCATATAGCCAATCAAGGGACACCCATGAACATCTGCGGCATCGAAATCAAAGGCAGCGAAGCGATCATCGCCGTGGCCGCTCTCGACGGTTCGACCCTGAGTCACGTCGCCCTCAGCACCAAGAAAATCGCCCTCGACGATGACGACGAGGCGGCCAACGTCAAACGCTTCGCCGCGCAGGTGGCGTCGTTTGTGCGGGAGAACTCGATTGACCGGATTGCGATCAAGAAGCGCAGCAAGAAGGGTGAGTTTGCCGGTGGGCCGACCACGTTCAAGATAGAGGGTGTGTTTCAGTTGCTTGATGGCTGCGAGGTGACGTTGTTGTCGCCGCAGACCATTAATGCGCAGGCCAAGAAGCACAATTTCGAGCTGCCGGGGACGCTGAACAAGTATCAGCATGAGGCTTATAAAGCGGCGTGTTCGGCGTTGGTGAAGAAGTAATCCGATCTTCCAGACGACACAAACCAACTGTGGGAGCGAGCCTGCTCGCGAATGCAATCTGTCAGTCGACATTGGTGTTGAATGACACACCGCATTCGCGAGCAGGCTCGCTCCCACATTGGTTTTGTATACACCCATTCAGGCGTTGGCGGTACGGCGGTCTTCTCTCGGGCAACGGGCGAAACGTGCCCGGTAGCTGCGGGTGAAATACGACGGCGATTCAAAACCGCAAGCGATGCTGACTTCCAGCACGCTCATATCCGTCTGGCGTAATAGCTGCCGGGCCTTTTCCAGCCTTAAGCGCAGATAGAAATTGCTCGGCGTGTCGTTCAGATGCAGCCGAAACAGGCGCTCAAGTTGGCGCCGGGTCACTTTGATCGATTCCGCCAACGCCAACGTGGTCAGTGGCGGCTCGCTGTGTTGTTCCATCTCGCCAATCACCTGAACCAGCTTCTTGTTGCTGATGCCGTAACGCGTGGCGACTTCCATGCGTTGATGGTCTTTGCGTGGACGAATTCGCCCCAACACAAACTGTTCGCTGACCTGAATCGCCACTTGCGGGCCGTGGGCCTGGGCGATCAGGTCGAGCATCAGATCGATGGACGCCGTGCCACCGGCCGAGGTGATGCGTCGACGGTCGATCTCGAACAGCTCCTGGGTCACGCTGAGCTGTGGATAAGATTCCTTGAAGGCGTCGATGGCTTCCCAGTGCAGGGTCAGGCGATGACCATCGAGCAGGCCAGCCTCGGCGAGGACGAAACTGCCGGTGTCGATGGCGCCGAGGGTCACGCCTTCGTTGTCCAGCCGCCGCAGCCAATGCTCCAGCGTCGGCGTGGCGAACTTCAGCGGTTCGAAGCCAGCCACCACCAACAACGTCGCGCCTTTCTTCAGCGGTTCCAGCGCTGCGTCGGCGTTGACCGACATGCCGTTACTCGCCAGCACCGCCCCGCCGTCAGCGCTCAGCACATGCCAGCGGTACAACTCGCCACGAAAGCGGTTGGCCACACGCAGCGGTTCGATCGCGGAAATAAAGCCGATGGCGGAGAACCCCGGCATCAGCAAAAAGTAGAAATCCTGGGACATGTGCGCACTCGGTCGGCGGGTAGCGTGGATCGTTGATACGCCGATTGTCGTCAGCGTTCAAGCGCACAGGTCGCTACAGTGCAAATGCCAGTCGCCGCAGTGCGCTTTCAAGGGCGTATAGCTGCGTAACTTTGCATCACCGGCACGCCAGATGCCGGAACTCACAATAAACGACCTGCCGAGGAACCCGACATGAAACGACTGATCAGCAGCTGTGTTCTTGCACTCAGCGGTACCGCTTTCTTGAGCGCCAGCGTCATGGCGGCCGAACCCGCGTCTTGCCAGAACGTGCGCATGGGCGTGGTCAACTGGACCGACGTGATCGCCACCAGTGCCATGACCCAGGTGCTGCTCGACGGCCTCGGCTACAGCACCAAACAAACCAGCGCGTCCCAGCAAATCATCTTCGCCGGGATCCGCGACCAGCGTCTGGACTTGTTCCTCGGCTACTGGAACCCGTTGATGACCCAGACCATCACCCCGTTCGTCGATGCCAATCAGGTCAAAGTCCTTGAAGCACCAAGCCTCAAAGACGCCCGCGCCACCCTCGCTGTGCCGACCTATCTGGCCGACAAGGGGCTGAAGACGTTCGCCGACATCGCCAAATTCGAGAAAGAACTGGGCGGCAAGATCTACGGCATCGAGCCGGGTTCAGGCGCCAATACCCAAATCAAGGCAATGATCACCAAGAACCAGTTCGGCCTCGGCAAGTTCCAGTTGGTCGAGTCCAGCGAGGCCGGCATGCTTGCCGCCGTCGATCGCGCCGTGCGCCGCAAAGAGGCCGTGGTGTTCTTTGGCTGGGCGCCGCACCCGATGAACGTCAACGTCAAGATGACCTACCTCACCGGCAGCGACGACGCCCTCGGCCCGAACGAAGGCATGGCCACGGTGTGGACGGTCACGTCGCCGAAATACGCCGAACAATGCCCGAACATCGGTCGCCTGCTGAGCAACCTGACGTTCACCGCCGAAGACGAGAGCCGGATGATGCAGCCGCTGCTCGATCACAAGGACGCCTTTGAGTCGGCCAGGCAATGGCTCAAGGATCACCCGCAAGACAAACAGCGCTGGCTTGAAGGTGTGACCACTTTCGACGGCAAACCGGCCGCTGAAAACCTGCAACTGACCAGTCAATAACCCACCACTGAATCATCGCTTCGCAGTCCGGCAAGGGCTGCGAACAGACCCATCACGCCTGAAGGAAACCGCCTCATGAACCACGACGTCATCATCACCTGCGCACTTACCGGTGCTGGCGACACGACCGCCAAGAGCCCCCACGTGCCGGTCACCCCGAAACAGATCGCCGCAGCCGCCGTGGAAGCGGCCAAGGCTGGCGCCACCGTCGTGCACTGCCATGTGCGCGATCCACAGACCGGCAAGTTCAGCCGTGACGTGGCGCTGTACCGCGAAGTGATGGAGCGCATCCGCGAGGCGGACGTCGACATCATCGTCAACCTCACCGCCGGCATGGGCGGCGACCTGGAGATCGGCGCTGGCGAGAATCCTATGGAGTTCGGCCCGAACACCGATCTGGTCGGCCCGCTGACTCGCCTGGCTCACGTTGAAGCATTGCTGCCGGAAATCTGCACCCTCGATTGCGGCACCCTCAACTTCGGCGATGGCGACACCATTTACGTTTCGACCCCGGCGCAGCTGCGGGCAGGCGCCAAGCGCATCACCGAGCTGGGCGTGAAAGCCGAACTGGAAATTTTCGACACCGGTCACCTGTGGTTCGCCAAGCAGATGATCAAGGAAGGCTTGCTCGACAACCCGTTGTTCCAGCTGTGCCTGGGCATCCCGTGGGGCGCGCCGGCCGACACCACCACCATGAAAGCCATGGTCGACAACCTGCCGGCGGACGCGGTGTGGGCCGGGTTTGGTATCGGCCGCATGCAGATGCCGATGGCCGCGCAAGCAGTGTTGCTCGGCGGCAACGTTCGGGTCGGCCTGGAAGACAACCTGTGGCTGGACAAGGGCGTGCTGGCGACCAACGGTCAATTGGTCGAACGCGCCACCGAGATCCTCAGCCGCCTCGGTGCCCGGGTACTGACCCCGGCGGAAGGCCGCAAGAAGATGGGCCTGACCCAGCGCGGCTAAACCTCACCCTTTCTCCCCTGTGAACATAAATTTTGTGGTGAGGGGATTTATCCCCGATGGGTGGCGAAGCCGCCCCAAAACCTGACAACCCGGGGCATCAGATAGACCGAGGGTGCTGGTTTTACGACTGCTTCGCAGCCGATCGGGACGGTGCGACGTTTCGCTAAATCCCCTCGCCACAAGAACAGAGTTTCCACAGGGATCACCGAACTCTCTCAGGAAATCGCCATGAGCTTTATCACCGAAATCAAAACCTTCGCCGCCCTCGGCAGCGGTGTCATCGGCAGCGGCTGGGTTGCCCGCGCCCTCGCCCACGGCCTCGATGTGGTGGCCTGGGACCCGGCGCCCGGCGCTGAAGCGGCACTGCGCAAACGCGTGGCCAATGCCTGGGGCGCACTGGAGAAAAGCGGCCTGGCGCCGGGCGCATCCCAAGATCGCCTGCGTTTTGTCGCGACCATCGAAGAATGCGTGCGCGATGCCGATTTCATTCAGGAAAGCGCCCCGGAACGCCTGGAGCTGAAACTGGAACTGCACAGCAAAATCAGCGCAGCGGCCAAGCCCAATGCTTTGATTGGATCGAGTACTTCAGGCCTGTTGCCGAGTGAGTTTTACGAGAGTTCGACGCACCCGGAACGCTGTGTGGTCGGTCATCCGTTCAATCCGGTTTACCTCCTGCCGCTAGTCGAAGTGGTCGGCGGCAAAAACACCGCGCCCGAAGCCGTGCAAGCGGCGATGAAAGTCTACGAATCCCTCGGCATGCGTCCGCTGCATGTGCGCAAGGAAGTTCCGGGCTTCATCGCCGACCGCTTGCTCGAAGCGTTGTGGCGCGAGGCGCTACACCTGGTCAACGATGGCGTTGCGACTACCGGCGAGATCGACGATGCGATCCGTTTTGGCGCCGGTTTGCGCTGGTCGTTCATGGGCACTTTCCTGACTTACACCCTGGCGGGTGGCGATGCCGGCATGCGCCACTTCATGTCGCAATTCGGCCCGGCGTTGCAGTTGCCGTGGACGTATCTGCCGGCGCCGGAGTTGACCGACAAGTTGATCGATGACGTGGTGGATGGCACCAGTGAACAGCTTGGCGAGCGCAGCATCTCGGCGCTGGAGCGCTATCGTGATGATTGTTTGCTAGCGGTGCTTGAGGCGGTGAAAGCTACCAAGGAGAAGCATGGGATGAGTTTCAGCGAGTGATGCGTCCGCTTCAAACTGCTGCCCTCACCCTAGCCCTCTCCCGGGGGGAGAGGGGACTGACCGAGGTGAATGTTCGAGCTACACCGACCTGAAAATACCGAGCCGAACTCAAGGTCTGAACAGCCCCCGATCAGCTCCCTTTCCCCCTCGCCCCCTTGGGGGCGGTCCGACGTTTCGGGAGGGCTGGGGTGAGGGGGTTGCTCTTGATCCTAACGACCCGCCAACTGCCGGAATCCAAACCATGCCCCACCTCACCACCTACCAAACCCGCATCATCCCCGACTGGGTCGACTATAACGGCCATCTGCGCGATGCCTTCTACCTGCTGATCTTCAGCTACGCCACCGACGCCCTGATGGACCGTCTCGGCATGGACAGCAACAACCGCGAAGCCAGCGGCAACTCGCTGTTCACCCTCGAACTGCATCTCAATTACCTGCATGAAGTGAAGCTCGACACCGACGTCGAAGTGCGCACGCAAATCATCGGCCACGACAGCAAGCGCCTGCACCTTTATCACAGCCTGCATAAGGTCGGAGAGGACCAGGAACTGGCCGGCAACGAACAAATGCTGCTCCACGTCGACCTTGCCGGCCCGCGTTCGGCGCCGTTCAGTGCCGACACCCTGAGCCGCCTGCAAGCCATCGTCGCCGAGCAGACCGACCTGCCCGCCCCCGCTTACATCGGCCGCGTCATCGCCCTGCCACCCGCCCGGTAAATCCCAATCGCAAGGAGCCGCCATGAACACCGCTGCCGCTGTTGCCGACTTCCGTACTTATCCGTTGATCAGCGCGCTGAGTGGCGTGCAGAGCCTGGCGGATCGCGTTTCGATTGCCTGGGCCGATGGCCGCATCAGCCCGTTTCATCATGTCTGGTTGCGGGATAACTGCCCGTGTGAACAGTGCGTCTACAACGTCACTCGCGAACAGCTTTTCGAGATTGTCGATGCGGCGCAGGATCTGGCCCCCGTTGCTGCGTATATCGATACCGGAGGCTGCCTGTGCATCGACTGGCAGGACGGCCATCTCAGCCGTTTCGATCCGGGCTGGCTGCGGGCGCATGCCTATGACGACGAATCCCGCGCCGAACGCCTGGCCGCCAAACCCAAGCCTTACCTGTGGCACAACGACTTGCAGTTGCCGGTCTTCGATTACTCGGCGCTGATGAACGACAACGCAGCTTTGCTGCAATGGCTGCTCGCCGTGCGTGATATTGGTCTGACTCAGGTGCGCGGCGTACCCACCGAAACCGGTTCGCTGAAACCCATTGCGCAACGCATTTCCTTCATCCGCGAAAGCAATTTCGGCGTGCTGTTCAACGTGCAATCCAAGGCCAACGCCGACAGCAACGCCTACACCGCTTTCAACCTGCCATTGCACACGGATCTGCCAACCCGAGAGCTGCAACCGGGGCTGCAATTTCTGCATTGTCTGGTGAATGACGCTGAGGGTGGCGAGAGCATTTTTGTCGACGGGTTTGCGATTGCCGATGCCTTGCGCCAGGAAGACTCTGCGTCATTTCAGGCGCTGTGCAAGATCCCGGTAGAATTTCGCAACAAGGATCGTCATAGCGACTATCGCTATCTGGCGCCGATCATTGCGCTGGATGCGCTGGGCCGGGTCGCGGAGATTCGCATGGCGAATTTTCTGCGCGGCGCGTTCGAGACGTCGGTGGAACAGATGCCGGTGTTGTATCGGGCTTATCGGCGGTTTATCGCGATGACGCGGGAGCCGCGTTTTCGCTTGATGCAGCGGCTTAGCCCAGGTGAGTTGTGGTGTTTTGATAATCGCCGCACGTTGCACGCGCGCAATGCGTTTGACCCAAGCACCGGGGCGCGGCACTTTCAGGGCGGTTACATCGACCGGGATGAGTTGTTGTCGCGCATCCTGGTGTTGCAACGCTAGATCGCAAAAAAAAGCCCCGATACCAGCCGTGACAGGATCGGGGCAGAGGGTACTGTTGAGGAGCTGCCGTGCGAGGGTGACCAAACCTTCGTGTTGCAAGCTGAGGTCAGTGTGCCCACTCCCCTTTATGACGAGTTAGCCGAAAACGACCTGTTCATAGCAGTCGCGGCCACTGCGACAAATCGCCCTTGCCGTCCCTCCCCTTGCCTACCAGAATCGAGCCACGACCTCCGTTGCCGAAGAAGGATTCGCCTCATGATGTATGCCGATTTGATCGATCAGGAAGACCTGTTGGGCCAGCTCAAGGCATTGGGATTTCAAGTGCCGAGCGGCTCCACGGCGGAGCAGGCTTGCGAGTGTGCGGTGCGTGGGCTGGATAACGTTCGCGCGTTTGAACTGCGCAAGATGGTCAAGGACATGTACACCAGCGGCGCAAGCATTCAGCCGGCGGTGCGTCAGGCCATCGATAAGCAGTTGTTGCCGGCATTGGCGCAGTACCAACAGACACATAGCGCCTGACACTGATCGCCTGATCGTTCCCATGCTCCGCGTGGGAATGCCTCAACGGACGCTCCGCGTTCGGCCTTTTGGGACGCGGAGCGTCCCGGGCTGCGCTCCCACGCAGAGCGTGGGAACGATCCTGATCAGAGCCTTACGCTGGCAAACGTCGACTCGTTCCGCGCCTGGCTCAACGCCGACATCGGCCCCGACAACGGCGACATCACGATCGCCTGCGGCAGCGGCAGCATCGCCACTTGCTGTGTCGTATTGGAACCCACACGCTCGTCACGCGGCGGAATGCCGAAGTATTCGCGGTAGCACTTGGAGAAGTGCGGCGTCGACACGAAACCACACACCGAAGCCACTTCGATGATCGACATCGGTGTCTGCTTGAGCAGTTGCCGGGCGCGGATCAGACGCAGCTTGAGGTAGTAGCGTGACGGCGAGCAGTGCAGGTACTTCTGGAACAGGCGCTCAAGCTGTCGACGCGACACGGCGACGTACACCGCCAATTCGTCGAGGTCGATCGGCTCTTCCAGATTCGCTTCCATCAACGCGACGATTTCCTGCAACTTCGGCTGGTTGGTGCCGAGCATGTGCTTGAGCGGCACGCGCTGGTGATCCTGCTCATTGCGGATGCGCTCGTAGACGAACATCTCCGAGATTGCGGCGGACAGTTCACGGCCGTGATCGCGGCTGATCAGGTGCAGCATCATGTCCAGCGGCGCGGTGCCGCCGGAGCTGGTGAACCGGTTACGGTCGAGGGTGAACAGGCGAGTGCTCATCGCCACGCGCGGGAAAGCTTCCTGCATCGCCGCCAGACATTCCCAGTGCACGCTGCAATCGAAACCGTCGAGCAGGCCGGCGCAGGCCAGCGCCCAACTGCCGGTGCACACGGCGCCGAGACGCTTCGACTGCCGCGCCTGGCTTTGCAGCCATGAGACGTGTTCACGGGTAACAGTGCGTTGAATGCCGATGCCGCCGCAGACGATCACGGTGTCCAGCGGCGGGGCTTTGTGCATGGAGGCGTCGGGGGTGATTTGCAGACCGTCACTGGCCCACACCTGGCCGCCATCGACGGTGAGGGTGCTCCAGCGATACAGCTCGCGACCGGACAATTGGTTGGCCATGCGTAGCGGTTCTACCGCAGAGGCCAGGGAAATCAGCGTGAAATTGTCCAGCAGCAGAAAGCCGATGGATTGAGGCGCACGGTTCTGGGGTTGGGCCCCTGAGTTGAACGACGTCATCGCGGTATCTCCTCACACAAAGCGGGTGATGGCCTCAGGCGGAGGCTCTTGTTATTGCCGCGTACTCATGCGGGAGACGGGCTTTGTTATGACAGAGCAATTGCCATGCCTAAAATTGAATGAGCGTTCAATAACTCCTGAAAACGACGTCGCGACGTGTCTATTCGAGACGTCCGACGAAAGGTATTTCGAAGTGCCATCAGCGATGGCGAAAGCCCTGCCCCGTAGCCTGTGAGCAAATCGGTAGCACTTGTGGGAACTGGCCTGCGCGCAGTTGGCGGGGAGTGTCACCCAAGGCACGGGTGACGGACGGTAGGAGGGGCGAATCAGGTGATGGAACTGGGAAATACTCTTATCTGATTGCGACGCGCTAAAAGGTGGCGCTTGCGGTTATGTGTGTTCACTTACCGAGCAGTTTTGACTGGTCCAGGCCCTGCAGCAATTTCAAATCAAACATGGATCCCTGTGGTGAGGGGATTTATCCCCGACCGGCTGCGTAGCGGCCGTAAATCCATTCACCATGGTGTGTCAGGCAGAACTTGATTTCAGGATTTGGGGCTGCTTCGCAGCCCATCGGGGATAAATCCCCTCGCCACAGGACACCTCTGTTTCAGCACTCAACTGCGCTCACCGCCAACCCACCCCGCGACGTCTCTTTATATTTGTCATGCATGTCGGCGCCGGTATCACGCATGGTGCGGATCACTCTATCGAGCGAGATGAAATGCTGACCATCCCCGCGCAAGGCCATCTGCGCCGCATTGATCGCTTTCACCGCCGCAATCGCGTTGCGCTCGATGCACGGCACTTGCACCAGCCCGCCCACCGGATCGCAGGTCAGGCCAAGGTTATGTTCCAGGCCGATTTCCGCTGCGTTGCATAATTGCTCGGGCGTGGCGCCAAGAATCTCCGCCAGCCCCGCCGCCGCCATCGCGCAGGCTGAGCCGACCTCGCCCTGACAACCGACTTCGGCGCCGGAGATCGAAGCATTCTTCTTGCACAGAATCCCCACCGCCGCCGCGCCCAGCAAGTAATCGACCACGTTGGCGTCAGTCACCGCTTCGCTGAACTTCATAAAGTAGTGCAACACCGCCGGGATGATCCCCGCCGCTCCATTGGTCGGCGCCGTAACCATGCGCCCGCCGGCGGCGTTCTCTTCGTTGACGGCAAGGGCAAACAGGTTGACCCACTCCATCGCACTCAGGGTCGAGCCGATCACATTGGGCTTGTTCAACTCTTGCAGACTGCGATGCAACTTCGCTGCGCGCCGCCGCACATTCAAACCACCGGGCAGAATGCCCTCGTGTTTCAGGCCCTGCTCGACGCAATCCTGCATCGCCCGCCACAGCGTCATCAGCCCAGCGCGTATCTCTTCTTCACTGCGCCAGACCTTTTCGTTGGCCATCATCAATTCGGCGACGCGCAGGTTGTTCTTTTTGCACAGTTCCAGCAGCTCGACGGCGCTGGAAAAGTCATAAGGCAACTCGGTGCGATCCAGATCGACCACACCGCTGGACGCCTGCGCTTCATCCACCACAAACCCGCCGCCGACTGAATAGTAGGTGTCGCGATGCAGTTCACCGTGATCGCCTTCGGCAACCAGGGTCATGGCGTTGGGGTGGAATGGCAGGTTTTCGTCAATCAGGCGCATGTCGCGAGCCCAGACAAACGGTACCGACAGGCGACCATCCAAGAGCAGGGTGTGAGTTTCGCGCAAGGCCTGGATGCGCGGGCCGATCTGCGACGGGTCGATTGCGTCCGGCCACTCGCCCATCAGGCCCATGATCACCGCGTTGTCGCTGCCGTGACCGATGCCGGTGGCCGACAGTGAACCGAAAAGTTGCACTTCGATGCGGCGCACGTGCTCCAACTGGTGCTTGCTGCGCAGCGACTCGACAAACAATGCCGCGGCGCGCATCGGCCCGACGGTGTGAGAACTGGAAGGGCCGATGCCGATTTTGAACAGGTCGAAAACGCTGATAGCCATTGCTGCAGAGCTCCTGAGGATGCCGGTCCGGGGCGTGAAGCGCCCACTGGCGGAGCTGCTACGCTCAAGCTGCGATCCGCCGGAATGCCGGCATCATCGGGCTTTTGTCGAGTCGCACGGCGTCTGACACCGACGCACTCATGCCCACTAACGCCGTAGCGCTTTCGTCCCCGGTTTTCGCCGTTTTTATGCGGTTCAGATGGCCAAACGGGGCTGAAAAAAGCTGTAAACGACGTCACTGACACTGGATGCGACCATCCCTGTACTGGATACGACGCCCCCTGTAGGCGTCAGATTTTCACTGGTACATGATCGTTATGACTCGATTGCAAGGCGCCGTGGTAGAGCTGTCTCCAGAACGCCATCCAACCGCAACCTATAAGTGCGGTGGTCCACAGTCGGAACACTGCCAAAAAAAACACCAAGGAGTCCATCCATGAAAGGTTCCCCGTCGTTGTTGTTGGCCGCCATGCTGAGTCTGCCGTTACTGGCTCAAGCCGCAGAACCGGCGCAGTGCAGTACCGTTAACTTCTCCGATGTCGGCTGGACCGACATCACCGCCACCACCGCAACCACCTCCGTTGTTCTCAACGCCCTCGGCTACAAGACCAAGACCACCATGATCTCCGTGCCTGTGACATACAAGTCGCTGGCCGACGGCAAGAACATGGACGTGTTCCTCGGCAACTGGATGCCGACCATGGAAAACGACATCAAGGCCTACCGCGAAGCCGGCACCGTGGAGACCGTGCGCACCAACCTCACGGGCGCCAAGTACACGCTCGCCGTGCCGCAAGCCCTGTACGACAAAGGTCTGCATGACTTCGCCGACATCGCCAAATTCAAGAAAGAACTCGACGGCAAGATCTACGGCATCGAGCCTGGCAACGACGGCAACCGTCTGATCCAGAGCATGATCGACAAGGACGCCTTCGGCCTGAAAACCGCCGGTTTCAAAGTCGTCGAATCCTCCGAAGCGGGCATGCTCTCGCAGGTTGACCGTGCTTCTCGGCGTGGCACCGAAGTGGTGTTCCTCGGCTGGGCGCCGCACCCGATGAACAAGCGCTTCAAGATCCAGTACCTGACTGGTGGTGACGAATTCTTCGGCCCTGATTTCGGTGCCGCAACTGTGGCGACCAACACCCGCAAGGGCTACGCCACCGAGTGCAGCAACGTCGGCCAGTTGCTGAAGAACCTGGAGTTCACTGTCGACATGGAAAGTGAACTGATGGGCAACATCCTCGACGACAAGATGAAGCCTGACGCGGCCGCCAAGGCCTGGCTGAAAAAGAATCCACAAGTGCTCGATACCTGGCTCGCTGGCGTGACCACCATTGACGGTAAACCTGGCCTGGAGGCCGTGAAAGCCAAGATTGCTCAGTAATCGCTTATGCCGGACGGCTCCGGCCGTCCGGGCTGTTTATTTCCTTGCATGCGGACGTTCACTACCATGCTGATTGATCAGAAAATACCTTTAGGCCAGTACATCGCGGGCTTCGTTGAATGGTTGACGCAACACGGCGCCAACACCTTCGACGCCATCGCCGTGACGCTGGAAACGATGATCCACGGCGTGACGTTTGCGCTCACCTGGTTCAACCCTTTCGTCTTGATCGGCCTCATTGCCATCCTCGCCCATTTCATCCAGCGCAAATGGGGGCTGACTGTTTTTGTGATTGCGTCCTTTCTGCTGATCCTCAATCTGGGCTACTGGCAGGAAACCATGGAAACCCTCGCCCAGGTCATGTTCGCGACCCTGGTCTGCGTGGTCATCGGCGTGCCGTTGGGCATCGTCGCCGCGCACAAACCGATGTTCTACACAGTGATGCGTCCGGTACTCGATCTGATGCAGACCGTACCGACCTTCGTTTACCTCATTCCTACCCTGACCCTCTTCGGGCTGGGTGTGGTGCCAGGCCTGATCTCCACGGTGGTGTTCGCCATCGCTGCGCCGATCCGCCTGACCTACCTGGGCATCCGCGATGTCCCACAAGAACTGATGGACGCCGGCAAGGCCTTCGGCTGCTCGCGTCGCCAATTGCTCTCACGGATCGAACTGCCTCACGCCATGCCGAGCATCGCGGCCGGCATCACCCAGTGCATCATGCTGTCGCTGTCGATGGTGGTGATCGCGGCACTGGTGGGCGCCGACGGACTCGGCAAACCGGTGGTCAACGCACTGAACACTGCTGATATCGCCCTGGGCTTCGAAGCAGGCCTGGCGATCGTACTGCTGGCGATCATGCTCGACCGTATTTGCAAACAACCCGACGCTAAAGTAGGGGGTGACGCATGAGCATAATTCGCTTCGAAGACGTCGACGTAATCTTCTCCAAAGATCCACGCGAGGCACTCAAGCTGCTGGATCAGGGCATGACCCGTAACGAGATTCTGAAAAAGACCGGGCAAATTGTCGGTGTGGAAAAAGCCACGCTGGACATCAACAAAGGCGAAATCTGCGTACTGATGGGCTTGTCCGGTTCCGGCAAGTCGAGCCTGTTGCGCTGCATCAACGGTCTCAACACCGTGAGTCGCGGCAAGCTGTTCGTCGAGCATGAGAACCGTCAGATCGACATCGCTTCCTGCACCCCGGCAGAACTGAAAATGATGCGCACTAAACGCATCGCCATGGTGTTCCAGAAGTTCGCCCTGATGCCGTGGCTGACCGTGCGCGAGAACATCAGCTTCGGTCTGGAAATGCAGGGTCGACCGGAGAAGGAACGCAAGAAACTGGTCGATGAAAAACTCGAACTGGTGGGCCTGACCCAATGGCGCAACAAGAAGCCTGACGAACTCTCCGGCGGCATGCAGCAACGCGTGGGCCTGGCCCGTGCGCTGGCGATGGACGCCGACATTCTGCTGATGGACGAACCGTTCTCGGCACTCGACCCGCTGATCCGCCAAGGTCTGCAAGACGAACTGCTGGAACTGCAACGCAAGCTGAGCAAGACCATCGTGTTTGTGAGCCACGACCTCGACGAGGCGCTGAAACTCGGCAGCCGCATCGCGATCATGAAGGACGGCCGGATCATCCAGTACAGCGTGCCGGAAGAGATCGTGCTGAACCCGGCGGATGACTATGTGCGTACATTCGTGGCGCACACCAATCCGCTCAACGTGCTCTGCGGTCGCAGCCTGATGCGCACGCTGGACAAGTGCAAACGCATCAACGGTTCGGTATGCCTCGATCCGGGCGGCGACTCGTGGCTGGACCTGGCCGAAGGCAACACCATCAAGGGTGCACGGCAGAACGGTTCGGTGCTGAACCTGCAGAACTGGGCACCGGGGCAAGCGGTAGAAGGGCTGGAGCGCAAGCCGACGCTGGTGGATTCGAATATCGGCATGCGTGATGCATTGCAGATTCGTTATCAGACCGGCAACAAACTGGTGCTGCACGATAACAATCATGTGGTGGGGATTCTGGGCGACAGCGAGTTGTATCACGCGTTGCTGGGCAAGAACCTGGGCTAAACACCCCACACACAAAAACGCCGCGAGAGGATCGCGGCGTTTTTGTTAGTGCATATATTCAGCTGCAAACAGAGAACCTGTGGTGAGGGGATTTATCCCCGATGGGCTGCGGAGCAGTCCTGAAACCGTCAAACGCGGTTGTTCTGGACGACCGCGGTTGACGACTTGGGGCCGCTTCGCGCCCCATCGGGGATAAATCCCCTCGCCACAATAGTTCGGCGGTGTACTCACCACACCGCCGACCTCAGGCGTTAGCTGTACACCCGGCCAAGGAGCTGCCGATGGCTTTCAAACTGATCGAGCACATCCCGCGTGATCTGATCCTGCGTGAAGCCCATCAGGTCGTAATCCTGACTGCCGTTGTGCAGATACACCTCGGCGCGATAGAAACGCTGACGCGCCTCTTCAGACTCGATCGATTCAGTCGGGGTCGCCAGATAGCCATCCAGGCTCACTTCGTAAACGAAAGGGTTGCCCTCTTCCATCTCGATGCGCACGCCCATGCAACGTTTGGATTTACCCAACAACGTTTGCACTTCCAGACCCTGCGCACGCATTTGCGCAGCCGCATCTTCCAGCGCCGGGCTGACCTGTTTGTCCATGAAACGCTGCACCACCGATTGGCTCGGTTGCAGATCCAGTTGCGTCAAACGCTCGCTGAAACCACGACGACCGCGCTCAGCCAGTTGCGCTTGCTCCTGTTCAATCTGCACGTCCTGACGCATCGCCTTGTGCAGGCCAAACATGAAGAACACCAACACCACCGAGAACGGCAGACCGGCCAGCACCACCATGGTTTGCATGGCTTCGAAGTTACCGGCGAACAGCAGACCGATGGTCACCAGGGTGATCACCGCCGACCAGAAAATCCGCAGCCAGTGCGGCGCATCTTCGTCGACGTTGCCGCCCTTGCACGACAGATTCGCCATCATCACCGCGCCGGAGTCGGCCGGGGTCAGGAACAGCACGAAACCGACAAAGATCGACACACCGATGACGACTTTCGACGCCGGGTAGTGCTCAAGCAACTGATAGATCGCCATCGACGGCTGTTCCAGCGCCGTCTTGCCCAACTCAACCGCCCCCTGGTTCATCACCAGATCCAGTGCCGAGTTACCGAAGATCGACAGCCACGCCAGAGTGAAGCCCAGCGGAATGAGCAGTACGCCGGCGACCAGTTCACGCACGGTACGACCACGGGAAATCCGCGCGATGAACATGCCTACGAATGGAGCCCAGGAAATCCACCACGCCCAGTAGAACAGAGTCCACAGGCCCATCCAGCGCTCGGATTTCTCGCCACTGCCTTCGTACACATAAAGGTCGAACGTTTTCAGGACGATGCCGTTGAGGTAATCGCCGATGTTCTGTACGAAGCCGTTGAGCAGGTGCAGCGTCGGGCCAAACAGCAGAACGAAAATCAGCAGACCGCTGAACAGCACGATGTTCAGGTTGGACAGACGACGGATGCCGTTTTCCACACCGGACACGGCAGCGATGGTCGCTACGGTGCTCATCACGATGATCACGATCAGCAAATTGGTGTTGCTGTGTTCCATGCCGAACAGGTTTTCCAGGCCGGAGGACACTTGCAGCGAGCCGATCCCCAGGTTGGTCACCAGACCCAGCAGGGTCACGAACATGCCGAAGCCGTCTACAGCGTGACCGGCCGCGCCTTTGACCCAACGCTCGCCCACCAGCGGATACAGCGCCGAACGCAGGGCCAGCGGCTGGTTATGACGATAGGCAAAGTAAGCAACAGCCAGACCGACCAGTGCGTAGATTGCCCAGCCGTGCAGGCCCCAGTGCAGGAACGTCAGTTGCACCGCCTGACGCGCGGCCATGTTGGTGGCCGCTGCGCCTTCCGGCGGATTGAAGTAGTGATCCAGTGGCTCGGATGCGCCGAAGTACAGCAGCGAAATACCGATACCCGACGAGAACAGCATCCCCGCCCAGGCGCCGTAACTGAAATCCGGGGTGTCGTCCTTGCTGCCCAGTTTGAGTTTGCCGTAGGAGGAAAACGCCAGGCCCACCACAAACACCAGGTAAGCGGCGATCACCACCATGTAGTACCAGCCGAAGCTGCGCGACAACCAGGCCTGAGCGATACCCAACAATCTGCCGGCCTCTTGCGGGGCGATGATCAGAATGGCGGTCAACAACAGAATCAGCGCGGTAGAGGTGTAAAACACCCAACCGTTGACCGTCACCTTCTCGGGCGGGGTCTTTATAAGCGAGGCAGAACTCATGGCACAAATGCTCCAGGCAGTGCGAGAGAAGAACACAAGGCAACACGGAACCCGACCAATCGGTTAGTTGGCAGCCGACCGGCGGGTGATATAAAGACACCCCGAAAAAAGCCCGAACCTGCCGAAATGGCGCTGCGAATCGCTTTCGTGGCCAAAGCAGTGCGGACGTTCATCCGAAACCTGGCCCTGAGCGTCTTGCCCATTCAACACGTCCATCGAACAGCGAACCGCGCCATGCCCCACGCAGGTTTCAAGCATTTTCGGATGTCGGTTTTATCGCCACTTACGTGTAGGAAATATCTGTAGGCAGCGACGATTTGTCGCAGATCTTATTCTTTGTTGATTGAACGTTCAATCAAAACAAAATAGACTGGCCCTCAATCCGATAAGCGTTCATCGCCCGTCGGAAGGCCTAAGGAGATGTGCAAGATGCCCAAGGTCGGTATGCAACCCATCCGCCGCCAACAACTGATCGAAGCCACGTTGCAAGCGGTCGATCAGGTCGGAATGGGGGACGCCAGCATTGCGCTGATCGCCCGTTTGGCCGGTGTCTCGAATGGCATCATCAGTCATTACTTTCAGGACAAGAACGGCCTGATTGCCGCCACGATGCGGTATCTGATGAATGTCCTCAGCGAGAACGTCACCGCGCGCCGTCAGGCGCTGGCAGACAGCAGCCCACGGGCGCATCTGCAGGTGATCATCGAAGGCAACTTCGACGCCAGCCAGGTCAATGGCCCGGCAATGAAAACCTGGCTGGCCTTCTGGGCCACCAGCATGCACCAGCCGTCTTTGCACAGGTTGCAGCGGATCAACGATCACCGTCTGTATTCCAACCTGTGCTGCGAGTTCCGCCGCGTGTTGCCGCTCGAAGATGCGCGCAGCGCCGCCCGGGGTCTCGCAGCCCTCATCGACGGTTTGTGGTTGCGCGGCGCACTGTCGGGAGACGCTTTCGACACGGCGCAGGCGCAACAGATCGCTTACGAATACATGGATTTCCAATTGGCCAAGCAGGTGAGCTAGAGCACAGAGAAAACGCTCGGCCCCTGAACCGCCACCGCAGCGTCATCGCGGTGGTCAACGCCAACCACTAATGCACTTGCGAGGACACTATGGCCCGTTTCGAACTGCAAAAACTCTACATCGATGGCGCGTACTCCGACGCTGGCAGCGATGCCACCTTCGAAGCCATCAACCCGGCGAACGGTGAAGTCCTCGCCAAAGTGCAACGTGCGACCAAGGAAGACGTCGAGCGTGCTGTGGTCAGCGCCGAAAAGGGCCAGAAAATCTGGGCCGCGATGACCGCCATGGAGCGTTCGCGCATCCTGCGTCGCGCCGTCGACATCCTGCGCGAGCGCAACGATGAACTGGCTGCTCTGGAAACTCTGGACACCGGTAAAGCCTTCTCCGAAACCAAGTACGTCGACATCGTCACCGGCGCTGACGTGCTGGAATACTACGCAGGCCTGGTACCCGCCATCGAAGGTGAGCAGATCCCGCTGCGTGACACCGCTTTCGTCTACACCCGTCGCGAGCCGCTGGGCGTGGTTGCCGGTATCGGCGCGTGGAACTACCCGATCCAGATCGCGCTGTGGAAATCCGCTCCAGCCCTGGCGGCCGGTAACGCGATGATCTTCAAGCCAAGCGAAGTCACCTCGCTGACCACCCTGAAACTGGCCGAGATCTACACCGAAGCCGGCGTACCGAATGGCGTGTTCAACGTTCTGACCGGCAGCGGCCGTGAAGTCGGCACTTGGCTGACCGAGCACCCGCGCATCGAGAAGATCTCGTTCACTGGCGGCACCGACACCGGCAAGAAAGTAATGGCCAGCGCTTCGGCTTCGTCGCTCAAAGACGTGACCATGGAACTGGGCGGCAAATCCCCGCTGATCATCTTCGACGACGCCGACCTCGATCGCGCTGCCGACACCGCGATGATGGCCAACTTCTACAGCTCCGGTCAGGTTTGCACCAACGGTACTCGCGTATTCGTGCCTAGCCACCTGAAAGCTGCTTTCGAAGCCAAGATCGTTGAGCGCGTTGCGCGCATCCGCGTCGGCAACCCGGAAGACGAAAACACCAACTTCGGCCCACTGGTCAGCTTCCCGCACATGGAAAGCGTGCTGGGTTACATCGCCAAGGGTAAAGAAGAAGGTGCCCGCGTCCTGTGTGGCGGCGAGCGTCTGACCGACGGCGAGTTCGCCAAAGGCGCATTCGTTGCTCCGACCGTGTTCACCGATTGCACCGACGACATGACCATCGTCCGTGAAGAAATCTTTGGCCCGGTCATGGCGATCCTCTCCTACGAAACCGAAGAAGAAGTGATCCGTCGCGCCAACGACACCGACTTCGGCCTGGCCGCCGGTATCGTCACCAAAGACCTGAACCGCGCTCACCGCGTGATTCATCAACTGGAAGCCGGTATCTGCTGGATCAACGCCTGGGGCGAGTCCGACGCAAAAATGCCGGTGGGCGGTTACAAGCAGTCGGGCGTGGGTCGTGAGAACGGCATCAGCTCGCTGAACAACTTCACTCGCATCAAATCGGTACAGGTCGAGCTGGGCGATTACGTCTCGGTGTTCTGATTGTGGCGAGGGGATTTATCCCCGATGGGCTGCGAAGCAGCCCCCTTCCAGACCCTGCAGTTCTCCAGATAGATCTCAATCGCTGATTTCAGGACTGCTGCGCAGCCCATCGGGGATAAATCCCCTCACCACAGGCTTTGCAGGGTCCCGGCGATCTTGACCTGACCAACTTCAAAGAGGGTGCATTCAATGTCCCAAGAATTCGATTACATCATCATCGGTGCCGGCTCGGCCGGTAACACCCTGGCGACCCGTCTGACTGAAGACGAAGGCGTCACCGTTCTGCTGCTCGAAGCAGGCGGCCCGGACTACCGTTTAGACTTCCGCACGCAAATGCCGGCCGCCCTGGCGTTCCCGCTGCAAGGCCGTCGCTACAACTGGGCCTACGAAACCGATCCAGAGCCACACATGGACGGTCGCCGGATGGAATGCGGTCGCGGCAAAGGCCTCGGCGGTTCCTCGCTGATCAACGGCATGTGCTACATCCGCGGCAACGCGATGGACTACGACGGCTGGGCGAAACTGCCAGGCCTGGAAAACTGGTCGTACCTCGACTGCCTGCCGTACTTCCGCAAAGCCGAAACCCGCGACATCGGCCCGAACGACTACCACGGTGGCGAAGGCCCGGTCAGCGTGACCACGCCGAAGGCGGGTAACAACCCGCTGTTCCACGCCATGGTTGAAGCTGGCGTACAAGCCGGCTACCCGCGCACCGAAGACCTGAACGGTTACCAGCAGGAAGGTTTCGGCCCGATGGACCGCACCGTGACGCCGAATGGCCGTCGTGCTTCCACCGCCCGTGGTTACCTCGACACCGCTAAAAAGCGTTCGACTCTGACCATCGTCACCCACGCCCTGACCGACAAGATCCTGTTCGAAGGCAAGCGTGCGGTCGGCGTGCGCTACCTGGTCGGCGACGCTGAAGAACGCGTTGAAGTCAAAGCGCGCAAAGAAGTGTTGCTGTGCTCCGGCGCCATCGCTTCGCCGCAGGTTCTGCAGCGTTCCGGCGTAGGCCCGGCGAAACTGCTGGAAAGCCTCGACATTCCGGTCGTCCACGATCTGCCGGGCGTCGGTGAAAACCTGCAGGACCACCTTGAGCTGTACCTGCAATACGCTTGCACCCAACCGGTTTCGCTGTACCCGTCGCTGCTCTGGTACAACCAGCCAGCCATCGGTGCCGAATGGCTGTTCAACGGCACCGGCATCGGCGCCAGCAACCAGTTCGAGGCCGGCGGTTTCATCCGTTCGCGTCCGGAATTCGAATGGCCGAACATCCAGTACCACTTCCTGCCGGTGGCGATTAACTACAACGGCAGCAACGGGGTGAAAGAGCACGGTTTCCAGGCGCACATGGGTTCCATGCGTTCGCCAAGCCGTGGTCGCATCCAGGTCAAATCCAAGGATCCGCGTCAGCATCCGAGCATCCTGTTCAACTACATGGCCACCGAGCAGGACTGGCAGGAATTCCGCGATGGCATCCGCCTGACCCGTGAAATCATGCAACAGCCTGCACTGGACGCCTTCCGTGGCCGCGAAATCAGCCCGGGCATCGACGTGCAAACTGATGAACAGCTGGACAAGTTCATTCGTGAGCACGCCGAAACCGCGTTCCACCCGTCCTGCTCGTGCAAGATGGGCACCGACGAGATGGCTGTGGTCGATGGCGAAGGTCGTGTGCACGGCATGCAAGGCCTGCGTGTGGTCGATGCGTCGATCATGCCGATCATCACCACCGGCAACCTGAACGCGCCGACGATCATGATGGCCGAGAAAATCGCCGACAAGATCCGTGGCCGCCAGCCGCTGCCGCGTAGCACCGCTGCTTACTACGTTGCGGGCGATGCGCCAGTGAAGGGCAAACCGATGCGTGATATCACGCCTGTTGCTCAGTAAGACGTAATACCGAGGCGCGGCCTTCGCGAGCAGGCTCGCTCCCACAGTAGATCTCCAGTGAACACAAAATGTGTGAGCGCTCAGGATTTAATGTGGGAGCGAGCCTGCTCGCGAAGGGGCCCTCACATTCAGCACAAATCCCTCTTCTTCAAGTAAATCCTCCTACACCCCCTCTTCACTTGATCCTACCCCCACGCAGGCCTACTCTAGACCTCGCGCGACCGCTTCCCCCCTCCCCGCCGAATCGCAATGCCCCGCTACTCCATAACAAGGAGGTTCCCGAATGTTCGATTTCCACCCCCAGCTCAAGCAGCGCTTCGCTGCCTTGCGCACGGGCGCTGAATTCTTTTCCCTGCGGTATGTACGCGAGTCCGGCCAGTACCTGTCGGTGCGCAAGAACGTTGCCGAACCGCCGAGCCTGAGCCGCGACGAAGGGGCGATGCTCACGGTGCGGGTCAACGGTGTCGAGGCCTACGCGGCCACCAACGACCTTTCGCAACAAGGCCTGCAAGCCGCCCTTGAGCGCGCCGAACAGCAGGCCCGGGCGCTCAAGCCCCACGCCTTGCTCGACCTGCGCGATCAGCCGGTTTCGAGCGACCGCGCCGATTACTTTTCACCCAATCTTGACCAACCCTTCCCGTCCCTGAGTGAATGCTTTGAGCTGCTCGGCGCCGAATCCGCCTCGGTGCCAAAGGATGAGCGCCTGGTGAATTGGGAAGTGAGCATCGGCATCACCCACGTCGAGCAGATCTACCTGAGCAGCGCCGGCGCCGAACTGCGCCAGGCCCAGCGCTTCGTCTACCCGAGCCTCGACGTCACCGCCTACGACGGCAACGACAGCCAGACCCGCAGCCTCGGCCGTGAGAACTTCGGCCAGCAGGGCGGCGCGGATGTGATCAGCCGCTGCGGCCTGATCGGCGCCGGCCCGCAAGTCGCCGATCAGGCCTTGCAACTGCTGCTCGCACCGAACACCCCGCAAGGCCCGCGCGACCTGCTGCTGATGCCCGACCAGATGATGCTGCAGATCCACGAGTCCATCGGCCACCCGCTGGAACTCGACCGCATCCTCGGCGATGAACGTAATTACGCAGGCACCAGTTTCGTCAAAGCCAGCGACTTCGGCAGCCTGCAATACGGCTCGAAACTGCTCAACGTGACGTTCGATCCGGGTATTCCCGAAGAACTCGCCAGCTACGGCCATGACGACGACGGCACCAAGGCCAGCAAACAATTCCTGATTCGCGAAGGCCTGTTACTCCGGCCATTGGGCGGTGCACTGTCGCAGTTCCGTGCAGGGCTCGACGGCGTCGCCAACAGCCGCGCCTGCGGCTGGAACCGCCCGCCGATCGACCGCATGGCCAACCTCAACATCGAACCGGGCGACCAGCCACTTGAGCAGATGATCAAGGGCATCGAGCACGGCATTTTGATGAGCACCAACCGTTCGTGGTCGATTGACGATGCGCGCAACAAATTCCAGTTCGGCTGTGAATGGGGTCAGTTGATCGAAAACGGCGAACTCAAAGGCGTGGTGAAAAACCCCAACTACCGGGCGATTTCCGCGCACTTCTGGAAGAGCCTGCGCGCTGTCGGCGATGCCAACACCGTCAAGGTGCTGGGCACGCCAAACTGCGGCAAAGGCGAACCGAACCAGGTAATCCGCGTCGGCCACGCTTCACCGGCCTGCGTATTCAGCAACGTTGATGTATTTGGGGGAGACGCCTGATGAGTATTTCGAAGAGTCAGTCCGACGCCTTCAAGGTCATGGTCAATTGGCTGCGCGACAGCGTGCGCGAGCCCGAGCAGTTCACCCTCAGCTACGCCGCCGAATCCTCGGCATTCGTGCGTTTCAACCACGCCAAGGTGCGGCAGGCCGGGCAAGTGCAACAAGCCGAGGTTGGCCTGAAACTGATCAACGACGGCCGCCACGCCGACCTGCACATCACCCTGTCCGGTGATCAGGAAGCCGACCTGCAACGCCTTGCCGAAGGCCTGCATCAACTGCGCGAAACCCTGCCGCTGCTGCCGCAGGATCCGTATCTGTTGCTCAACCACAACGGCTGGCAGAGCAAGAACATCCAGGAACATCCGCTGCCTGACACCGAGCAGGTCGTGGCAGAAATCTGCGCTGCTGCTGAAGGTCTGGATCTGGTCGGTTTCTATGCGGCCGGCCCGATCAGCCGTGGCTTCGCCAGCTCTGCGGGTGCATTTGGCTGGCATCAGGCCAACAGCTTCAATTTCGACTTCAGCCTGTTCCATGAAAATGGCGAAGCGGTGAAGGCGAGCTACGCCGGGCACGAATGGAGCAGCGAAGGCTTCGCCAAGCGTTTCCAGCAGGCCCGCGAGCAGCTTGAGTTTCTCGGTCGCCCGCTGCGCACACTGGCACCGGGGCAGTACCGCGCTTACCTGGCACCCGCCGCACTGGAAGAAATCATGGGCATGTTGTGCTGGGGTGGTTTCTCGGCACAGTCGATTGCCAGCAAAAGCAGCCCGCTGCAAAAGCTGTATGCCGGCGATCAGACATTCAGCCCACTGGTGTCGCTGGATGAGAAAGTCAGCGGTTCACTGAGCCCGGCGTTTTCCGGCGAGGGTTATCCGCGCAGCGATCTGCGGCTGATCATCGAAGGCAAGGCCGGCGAGCAATTGGTCGGGTCGCGCAGTGCCGCCGAATACGGCTTGACCGCCAACGGCGCCAGCGGCGGTGAAGCACCGAGTGCGTTGAACATGGCGGCCGGTGATCTGTCGCAAGCGGAGATACTCAAGCAATTGGGCACCGGGCTGTACATCAGCAATTTGTGGTACCTGAACTTCTCGGATCAACCGGCGGCGCGCCTCACCGGCATGACTCGCTTCGCAACCTTCTGGGTCGAGAACGGCGAGATTCAGGCGCCGGTCAGCACCATGCGTTTTGATGACAGCGCTTACAACCTGCTCGGTTCGCAGCTGGAAGCGCTGACCGCCGAGCGCGAGATGTTGTTGTCGGCGAGCACGTATAGCCAGCGCAATACTTCGTCGGCGCTATTGCCGGGCGCGCTGGTGAGCCGATTGACGCTAACGCTGTAAACATAAATCCCCGGCACACCGGGGATCAAATGTTGGAATGAGCTTTGTGGCGAGGGGATTTATCCCCGATGGACTGCGCAGCAGGCCCCCGCATTTGATTTTAAAAGCGGGGGCCGCTACGCGCCCCATCGGGGATAAATCCCCTCACCACAGGGTTTCATTTCAGAACAAGAATTCGGATTAACCCACAAGAGGTTCCATGCCCAACCGCCCGCCTCTCGACGCCATCACCGCACGCTGGTTGCCGTGGGTCGTCGCCATCGCGTTCTTCATGCAGTCCCTCGACGGGACCATCCTCAACACCGCCCTGCCGGCCATGGCCCGGGATCTGGCCGAAGACCCGTTACGCATGCAAGGCGTGGTCATCGCCTACATGCTCACCGTGGCGTTGTTGATCCCCGCTTCCGGCTGGATCGCCGACCGCTTCGGCACCAAGAAAATCTTCTTCGGCGCGATCCTGCTGTTCAGCCTCGGCTCGCTGCTCTGCGCGCTGTCGAGCAGCTTGAGCATGCTGGTCGGGGCCCGGGTGATTCAGGGCCTTGGCGGTGCGCTGATGCTGCCAGTCGGGCGACTGGTGGTGCTGCGTGCCTATCCGCGATCCGAACTGGTGCGGATCATGGGCTTCATCACCATTCCCGGCCTGCTCGGCCCACTGATCGGCCCGACCATGGGCGGCTGGATGGTGGAGTACCTGACGTGGCACTGGATCTTCCTGATCAACCTGCCGGTGGGCGTGATCGGTTGTTACGCGGTATGGAAATTCATTCCCGATCTGCGCGGCACTGAGCGCACGCGTTTCGACAGTCTCGGCTTCCTGCTGTTTGGTTCGGCGATGATCCTCATCACCATCGCCATGGAAGGCCTCGGCGAACTGCACCTGCCGCACTTGCGGGTGATGTTGCTGCTGTTCGGCGGCATGGCGTGTCTCGCGGCGTACTGGCTGCGCGCCGGGCATATCGAAAATCCATTGTTCGCGCCATCGCTGTTCAAGACTCGTACATTTGCCGTCGGCATTCTCGGCAACCTGTTCGCCCGTCTGGGCAGCGGCGCCCTGCCGTTTCTGGTGCCGTTGCTGCTGCAAGTGGCGCTGGGTTATTCACCGTCGCAAGCCGGGATGAGCATGCTGCCGCTGGCCGCTGCGGCGATGGTCGCCAAGTGGGTGGCGCGGCCGCTGATTGAACGCCTCGGTTATCGCATCGTTCTCACCAGCAACACGCTGGCGCTGGGGATCATGCTGGCGAGCATGGGTCTGGTCAGCGAGCAGACGCCGTACTGGTTGCTCTTGTGCCTGCTGGCGGTGCTCGGCGCGATCAACTCGCTGCAATTCACCGCGATGAACACCGTGACCCTGATCGACCTCGATGACGCCAGCGCCAGTAGCGGCAACAGTCTGCTGTCGGTGGTCGCGCAGTTGTCGTTGAGTCTCGGTGTGGCGTGCGCCGGTGCATTGCTCGGCGGTTTTACGGCGGAGATCGGCAACGATGGCGTGGAAACCGTGCTGGGTGCGTTCCAGTTGACCTTTGTGACGGTCGGAATCATGGCGATGCTCGCCGCGACGATCTTCTCGCAACTGTCGAAAGAAGATGGCCGGCGCGCCAAACGTCCGGAAGAACACATCGAACATTAATCACTGTTCGTCCAGAACTTTCGAGGAAAGTGGCACGGGGCTGCTACACTGCGCGACATTTTGTTTTGCAGGCCAGTCCCGTGACCACCATCGCCACCGCTTTTAATACTCTGCCGCTGTCCGCCGCCATGCTGGCTAACCTCGAATCCCTCGGTTATGCCCAAATGACGCCGATCCAGGCGCAGAGCTTGCCGGTGATCCTCAAGGGGATGGACCTGATCGCCCAGGCCAAAACCGGCAGCGGCAAAACCGCTGCATTCGGCATCGGCCTGCTCAACCCGATCAACCCGCGCTACTTCGGTTGCCAGGCGCTGGTGATCTGCCCGACCCGTGAGCTGGCCGACCAGGTCGCCAAGGAAGTCCGTCGTCTGGCCCGTGCCGAAGACAACATCAAAGTCCTGACCCTGTGCGGCGGCGTGTCGTTCGGCCCGCAGATCGCTTCGCTGGAACACGGCGCACACATCATCGTCGGCACCCCGGGACGCATTCAGCAGCATCTGCGCAAGGGTTCGCTGGTACTTGATGGCCTGAACACGCTGATCCTCGACGAAGCCGACCGCATGCTCGACATGGGTTTCTACGACGCCATCGAAGACATCATCGTCAAAACCCCAGAGCGTCGTCAGACCCTGCTGTTCTCCGCCACTTACCCGGTGGGCATCAAGCAACTGGCCTCGAAATTCATGCGTGACCCGCAAACGGTCAAGGCCGAAGCGTTCCACGATGACACGCAGATCGAGCAGCGTTTCTACGAGATTTCCCCGGAAGACCGTATGAGCGTGGTGACCAAAGTCCTGCACCACTTCCGTCCGGCCTCCTGCGTGGCGTTCTGTTTCACCAAGCAGCAGGTGCAGGAAACCGTCGACCACCTGACCGCCAAAGGCATTTCCGCCGTCGGCTTGCACGGCGATCTGGAACAGCGTGACCGCGATCAGGTGCTGGCAATGTTCGCCAACCGCAGTACTTCGGTACTGGTCGCCACCGACGTTGCGGCCCGTGGTCTGGACATCGATGCACTGGACATGGTGATCAACGTCGAACTGGCGCGCGACTCGGAAATCCACATTCACCGCGTTGGCCGTACCGGTCGTGCCGGCGAGAAAGGCATTGCGATCAGCCTCGTTGCACCGGGCGAAGCGCACCGCGCGCAGGCCATCGAGCAACTGCAGAAATCCCCGCTGAACTGGGATCAGGTCGACAACCTCAAGTCCCAGGGCCTCGCCCCGTTGCAGCCGCCGATGACCACCCTGTGCATCGGCGCTGGCCGTAAAGACAAAGTGCGTCCGGGCGACATCCTCGGTGCTCTGACGGGCGACGCCGGCATTCCCGGCGCTCAGGTCGGCAAGATCGCAATCTTCGATTTCCAGGCCTACGTGGCCGTTGAACGCACCGTGGCCATGCAAGCCTTGCAGCGTTTGAACGACGGCAAGATCAAGGGCCGTTCGTTGCGCGTGCGTATCTTGTAAACAATCTTCCATCCAAAGGAGATCCCCTGTGGGAGCGAGCCTGCTCGCGAATGCAATCTGTCAGTCGACATCAGTGTTGAATGACACACCGCTTTCGCGAGCAGGCTCGCTCCCACAGTTTGTTTTGTAGCGATCCACCAAGAGGACACCGTTTTGCGCTCTACCGAAGTCGTGATCATTGGCGCTGGCGCCGCTGGATTGATGTGTGCACTGACCGCCGCCGGGCGTGGCCGTCAGGTACTGCTGCTCGACCATGCGAACAAGGCCGGCAAGAAAATCCTGATGTCGGGCGGTGGTCGCTGCAATTTCACCAACATGTACACCGAACCAAGCAATTTCCTTTCGCAAAACCCGCACTTCTGCAAATCCGCACTGGCACGCTACACCCAGTGGGATTTCATCGGCATGGTCGGCAAGCACGCCGTGCCGTATCACGAGAAAAAGCTCGGCCAGTTGTTTTGCGATAACAAGTCCAGCGACATCCTCGGCATGCTGCTGGACGAGTGCGATCAGGTCGGCGTCGAGTTGCACCTCGATACCTCGATCCAGACCATCGAAAAAATCGAGAGCGGTTACCTGCTCGACACCACCCTCGGCCAGATCCAGTGCCAGTCGCTGGTGATCGCCACCGGCGGTCTGTCGATCCCCACGCTAGGCGCCACCGGTTTCGGTTATCAGGTAGCCAAACAGTTCGGCCACGAACTGCTGCCGACCCGCGCCGGCCTGGTGCCGTTCACCATCACCGATCAGCTCAAGGACTTGTGCACGGAGCTGTCCGGCACTTCCGTGGATTGTCTGGTGAGCTGCAACGACCAGAGTTTTCGCGAGAACATCCTGTTCACCCATCGCGGGCTCAGTGGGCCGGCGATCTTGCAGATCTCGTCGTTCTGGGAATCCGGCGACACGGTAGAGATCAATCTGCTGCCGGATCACGACGCGGCTACATGGCTGCAACAGCAAGTGGCCGAACGCCCGAACAGCGAACTGAAAACCCTGCTCGGTGAAATCTTCACCAAGAAGATGGCTGGTTTGCTGGCGGACAACTGGTTCGTCTCCAAACCGATGAAGCAATACACCCATGCCGAGCTGGCGGAAATCGCCGACAAGCTAGGGAGCTGGAAAGTCGTTCCGGCCGGCACCGAAGGTTATCGCACCGCCGAAGTTACGCTGGGTGGTGTCGATACTCGCGAAGTCTCCTCCAAGACCATGGAATCGCTGAAAAGCCCTGGCCTGTACTTCATCGGCGAGGTGCTCGACGTCACCGGCCATCTGGGCGGCTTCAACTTCCAGTGGGCCTGGGCCTCGGGTTACGCGGCTGCGCAGTACGTCTGATCCAAACCCAATGCAAAACCCTGTGGGAGCGAGCTTTTGTGGTGAGGGGATTTATCCCCGATTGGGGTGTGCAGCACCCCCAAAAAGCCTGAATGCGGTCCGTCTGACAAACTGAGGTGACAGATTTGGGGGCGCTACGCACCCCATCGGGGATAAATCCCCTCGCCACAGTTTCAATACAGGCCTTCAATGCCCATCAATCAAGGAACACTTTTTGCTGTCAGATGTGATCGGCGCCATTGCGTCGGCGTCATTACTGGCTCAATTTAGCGGCATCGCCTCGGAAGGCCTTCGCACTTCATGTCCTCTACCTCGTTTCGTCAGTCTTTGCGGCGCCTGTGGGCGCTGGATAAATTCAGCTATAGCGTGCGGGTGTTCATCGCCCTGACCGGCAGCATGGCGCTGTGTTGGTATCAGGATGAAATGGGGCTGCTGATCCCGTTGTTCCTGGGGATTATCGCCAGCGCCCTGGCCGAGACCGACGACAGTTGGCAGGGCCGCCTCAACGCACTCGCCGTGACGCTGGTGTGTTTCAGCATCGCCGCGCTGTCGGTGGAATTACTCTTCCCCTACCCCATCGTGTTTGCCGTCGCTCTGGCACTGGCCAGTTTCGGCCTGACCATGCTCGGTGCGCTCGGTGAGCGTTATGGTGCGATCGCGTCGGCGACCTTGATTCTCTCCGTGTACACGATGATCGGCGTCGATCAGCGCGGTGGCGCGGTGATCGATTTCTGGCATGAACCGATGCTGCTGGTGGCGGGCGCCGCGTGGTACGGCTTGCTCTCGGTGCTGTGGCAGGCGATGTTTTCCAATCAGCCGGTGCAGCAGAGTCTGGCGCGGTTATTCCGTGAACTCGGGTTCTACCTGAAGCTGAAATCCTCGCTGTTCGAGCCGGTCCGGCAGATGGACGTCGAAGCCCGGCGCCTGGAACTGGCCCAGCAAAATGGCCGCGTGGTCGCTGCATTGAACAGCGCCAAGGAAATCATCCTGCACCGGGTCGGCAACGGTCGCCCCGGCTCGAAAGTCAGCCGTTACCTGAAGCTTTATTTCCTCGCCCAGGACATTCACGAACGCGCCAGCTCTTCGCACTATCCGTACAACGCGCTGGCCGATGCGTTTTTCCACAGCGACGTGCTGTTCCGCTGCCAGCGCCTGCTGCGCCAGCAAGGCAAGGCCTGCCGGGCACTCGCCGAATCGATCCAGATGCGCCAGCCGTTCGTCTACGACGCCAGTTTCGCCGAAGCCCTGAGCGACCTCGACGCCTCCCTCGAACACCTGCGCATCCAGAGCAATCCGGCCTGGCGCGGCCTGCTGCGGTCACTGCGCGCATTGGCGGCCAACCTCGGCACCCTCGACCGTCTGCTCAGCGATGCGAGCAACCCCGATGCCTTGGCCGACGCCACCGACAGCAGCCTGCTCGACCGCTCGCCACGCAATCTGAAAGACGTGTGGATTCGCCTGCGCACACAACTGACGCCGACTTCGCTGCTGTTCCGCCACGCCCTGCGTTTGCCGCTGGCGTTGAGCATCGGCTACGGCATGGTGCATTTGATTCACCCGTCGCAAGGCTACTGGATCATCCTCACCACGCTGTTCGTCTGCCAGCCGAACTACGGCGCGACGCGACGCAAACTCGGTCAGCGGATTTTCGGTACGGCCATCGGCCTGACCGTGGCGTGGGCCTTGTTCGATCTGTTCCCGAGCCCGCTGGTGCAGTCGTGCTTCGCCATCGCCGCCGGGGTGGTGTTCTTTACCAATCGCACCACCCGCTACACCCTGGCGACGGCAGCGATCACCATCATGGTGCTGTTCTGCTTCAATCAGGTCGGCGACGGTTACGGGCTGTTCCTGCCACGGCTGTTCGATACCCTGCTCGGCAGCCTGATCGCCGGCCTGACGGTGTTCCTGTTCCTGCCGGACTGGCAGGGTCGACGCCTGAACAAAGTGCTGGCCAACACCCTGACCTGCAACAGCATCTACTTGCGCCAGATCATGCAGCAATACGCCGCCGGCAAGAGCGACGACCTCGCTTATCGCCTGGCCCGGCGCAACGCGCACAACGCCGATGCGGCGCTGTCGACGACGCTGGCGAACATGCTGATGGAGCCGGGGCATTTCCGGAAGGAAGCGGATGTCGGTTTCCGCTTTCTGGTGCTGTCGCACACCTTGCTCAGTTATCTGTCAGGGCTGGGCGCGCATCGCGAGACTCAGTTGCCGGCCGATGTGCGCGAACATTTGATTGACGGTGCCGGCGTGAAACTGGCGGCGAGCATCGATGAAATCGCCCAAGGGCTGGCGAGCAAGCAGCCGGTGGCGATTCAGAGTGATGAAGAAGAAGCACTGGCCAATGAGCTGGAGCAGATGCCGGATGAGATTGATGAGGGGCAGCGGTTGGTACAGACGCAACTGGCGCTGATCTGCCGGCAGCTTGGGCCGTTGCGCACGCTGGCGGCGCACCTAATCAAGGACACTGCCGAGGTTTGAGGTGGCCGGACTGGCCTCACATCCCATGCTGCCTCAGCAATTTGTCATAACTGCCATCCGCCTTCATCGCCTCAATCGCCTTATCAAACCCCGCGACAATCTGCTCATGCTGCGGATTCTTCAGGCTCACCAAGATATGCAGGCTGTTCTCGCTCAACGGCTTGGGCAAAAACTCCACGGCACTGCGCACTTTCGGTGATTCCCGTGCCAGGTAATGCCGCGCGACATATTCATCTTCCAGCGTCAGCTTGACCCGATCCGCCGCGAGCATACGCACCGCCATCGCAAAGTTATGCACAGGGACTTTCTGCAACGCGGTATCGGCATCGAACGGCGGCGAGTAGGCGTAACCGCGTACCACGGCAATCGGATAAGTGTGCAGTTGCTGCAAGTTGTTGTATTCGAGCGGCGTGTCTTTGCGCTTGAGGAAGCGGATGCGATTAACCAGATACTCACCGGAAAATTGCCCGAATTTCGTGCGCTCATCGTTGTACCAGGCGTTGACCAGCACATCGTAGCGTCCCTCACCGACACCCAGCAGCGCCCGCGCCCATGGCACTTGCTCATAATCGCTGGCATAACCGGCCCGAGCCAGCGCAGTGCTGACAATGTCGGTGGCCAGACCGCCGTTGACCAGCGTGTCGTCAGTAAAGGGCGGCCAGATATCAAACACCAGCCGCAGCTTTTCGGCTGCAGCGGCTTGGGCCAGCAAGAGCAATCCGATCAAAGCAAAAGCTCGATGCAGTCGCGGCATGCTTGAAAATCCTTAGCGGGCGGCACGCCCGGCGTGTTTCCAGTCAAAACCCCAAGGCCCCGTACCGGCAAAACCCAGGCCCTAACATTAGCTCATTGCAGCCAGTGCACAGGGCTCCCCAGCAGATTACACAAAGAAGTCACCGGTGCGAGAAAGGAATGATGGCATTTTGACCTTTGTCACAGACTCTTACGCCATACAGACATCTTTCGCGCCTGCGCTTAGTATCGGGCGACACGTTCAAGGAATCGGAAAATGACAATCGAATGGGTCTGCAAACATCACAGCGACTTGGGCAAAGAACAGCTCTACGCCCTTTTGAAGCTGCGCTCGGAAGTGTTCGTGGTCGAACAGAAATGCGCCTATCCGGACCTCGACGGCCAGGACCTGGACGGCGACACTTACCACCTGATGGGTTGGGAGGATGACCAGTTGATGGCGTATCTGCGCCTGCTGGACCCGGAGTCCCAGGGCGGCGACGTAGTCATCGGCCGCGTGATCACCGCGCCACAAGGACGAGGCAAAGGGCTGGGGCACGAGATGATGGAGCAGGCGCTGAAACAGGCTGAGAAACACTGGCCGCAGGTGCCAATCTATCTGTCGGCGCAGGCGCATTTGCAGGGGTATTACGGCAAGTACGGGTTTGTGGCGGCGGGTGAGGAATATCTGGAGGATGACATTCCACATATCGGGATGCGGCGCGCTTAAGGGCCTTTTCGCGAGCAGGCTCGCTCCCACATTTGGAATGCATTTTCCTGTGGGAGCGAGCCTGCTCGCGATGGCGTCAGCTCAGTCAACGCAGGATTCAGGGATATTCCAGCACCGCTTTGATCTGCCGCAAATTCCTCTCGATCCACCCCCGATCAATCGCCCCCCACTCGCGAATCCGATAACGCCCGGCATGGTTGCGAGCGCCCTCTTCCTGTTCGAACTCGCAGACGATATCCAGATCCGCCAGCGCGGCAATCGTGTCCTGCGCCGTGCGCCGGGGCATGCCGGTGACTTCGGTCAGCGTCGGCACACTCGGAGCCAGGCCGCTGTCGATCAGATACGCCACATACAAGCGGCGATAGAAACTGCTTTTGGTTTTGCTTACGTCCATCCACACCTTCCTGGTTGCGACTGTTGTTATTGCATGTCCCGCCAAGTCAGATACACCCGCAGATCAAACTCGACCTGGTGATACCCCGGCAGCATGTGCTCACACAATTTATAAAACGCCTTGTTGTGATCCGACTCTTTGAAGTGCGCCAGCTCATGCACCACGATCATTTTCAGAAAGTCCGGTGCGGCGTCCTTGAACAGCGAGGCGATACGAATCTCTTTCTTGGCCTTGAGCTTGCCGCCCTGCACGCGTGAAACCGTGGTGTGCAGACCAAGGGCGCGGTGGGTCAGGTCGAGGCGGTTGTCGAACAGCACTTTGTCGATGGCCGGAGCATTACGCAGGTATTCCTGCTTCAGATCCAGCGCGTAGCTGTACAACGCCTTGTCGCTCTGCACGTCATGCCGCCCCGAGTAACGTTGATCCAGGTATTCACCCAGACGCCCGTCGGCGATCAGTTGACGCACCTGATCCTGCAATTGCGCGGGATAGGCCTGGAGATACTTCAACACAGTCATGGACGGGCGACACGGTTCGAAAAAGGTGCGCCAGTGTAGCGAATTCAACCGGGCAACGCGCTCCAGTCAAACGGCTCGGCGAAGCTGGCAGCATCCTCGGCGATCAATGGACGCGCGACGAGGAAGCCTTGCACATATTCGCAGCCGTGAGCTTGCAGCCATTGGTATTGCTCGATGGTCTCGACACCCTCGGCAATCACCAGCAAACCGTACTGCTTGCACAGACTGATGACTGTGCTCACCAGTGAAGCGTCCCGCGACGAATCAGGCAATCGGGCGATGAGGTGCCGGTCGAGCTTGAGCGTGTCCAGTTCCAGATCGCGCAGATGCGCCAGTGAACAAGGCCCGGAGCCGAAGTCATCCAGCGCCACACGCACACCGAGATTGCGCAGCAAGCGCAACTGTTTGCGGGTTTCGTCCGGATTTTGCATCAAGGCTTCTTCGGTGACCTCGACCTCCAGTTGCCGTGGCTGCAAAGAATGCCGCTCCATGACCTGGCGTAACTCGGTGACCAGATTCGGCAGGCTGAACTGGGTGTTGCTCAAACTCACGCCGAGCACCAGATCTTCGGCAAACAAGGTTTCCCAGGCTTTGCGCTGGCCGGCGCCGCGATGATAAATCCAGCTGCCGAGACGACTGATCAGCCGCGCCTCTTCCAGCAACGGCAAAAACAGACCCGGCGGCACATCACCCACGCTCGGGTGCTGCCAGCGCAACAACGCCTCAAACCCACGGATCTGGCCGCTATTAATGGCTACCTGCGGTTGATAGACCAGGTTGAAATCACGGTTTTCGATGGCGGCGCGCACGCTCTCTTCCAGCATCAGACGCGAACGCGCCCGGCCGTTCATTTCATGATCGTAAAAGCGATATTGCTGACGCCCGGCACGCTTGGCTTCGTACATGGCAATGTCAGAGGCGCGCAGCAGACCGTCGAGATTCGATCCGCAATCAGGGTATGTCGCGATACCGATACTGGCGCCCAGCGCGATATCCAGCCCTTCGATTTGCTGACAGATCGACACTCGTTCGATGAGTTTCTCGGCAATCTTCGCCGCCTGCTCGGGAAACTCCAGATCCAGCAACGCGGTAAATTCATCACCGCCCATTCGCGCGAGAATATCGAACGGCCGCAGACACGCCTTCAACTGCTCGGACACCCAGCGCAACACACGGTCGCCAGCATCATGGCCGAGGGAGTCGTTGACCCGTTTGAAGCCGTCCAGATCCAGATACAGCAGCACCCAACTGCTGTCGCTGCGCTCACCGCGCAACAGCAGGTTCTCAACGGTCTGGTAGAAACCGCGACGGTTGAGTAAACCGGTCAGCGGATCGGTGACGGCCTGAAATTCCAGTTGCTGATGCAGATGGCGCACCACCGACATGTCCAGCACCGTGACCACCATCGCCTGTTGTTCGGAAGGTAACGGCGCACAGGACAGCGCCACCGGCACCTGCTGACCCGGCGCGGTGCGCAGCAGCGCATCGTGGAGCCGCAGGGTTTCGCCGCGCTGATAGCTTGTACGGAATTCGGAATCGGCCCACACGGGAATGTGCGGTTTCTGCAGGTAATCGAGAAACTCCTTACCGCCCAACTCCTTTACCGGCGCATTGAGCAACCGTGAGATCGCCGGATTAGCAAAGCGGATCAAGCCGTCCTCGCCCAAAACCAGAATGCCCTCGGCGGCGTTATCCAGCACCGAAGCATTGAAGGCCCGGGCGGATTCCAGATCCCGGCTCAGGCGCTGCAAGGCCCGGCGATTGCGCTGATGCTCAAGCAACGCCTGCACTTTGGGCTTGAGAATCTGCGGATCGAACGGTTTGAACAGGTAATCCACCGCGCCACTGGCGTAGCCCTTGATCACGGCGTCCTGGGACTGTTCGTTAGCGGTGAGGAAGATGATCGGCGTAAGCCGCGTACGCTGACTGCCGCGCATCAGTCGCGCGACTTCAAAGCCGTCCATGCCCGGCATCTGCACGTCCAGCAGCACCAGATCGACGTCGTGTTCGAGGAGGATATTCAGCGCCTCGAAACCGGAGGCGGCGGTCAGCACGTGCCAATCCTGACGCTGCAGCAACGCGCGCATGCTGATCAGGTTTTCAGGGTAATCATCAACGATCAAAAGGACAGAGTTGCCTTCACCTGGCTGGGGTTGCGCGCATTCCATGCTGCTTCTCTTATCGGGACCACAGGCGGTTTTCCGGTTAAAACCGTACACATACTGAGCCATCACTCTAGTCGCGGATCGACAAAAGCAGTAGCTGTCATCAGGCCATCATTTAACCAATGGCAGGTTTAGCCGACTAACGGTCACTCCTGTAGCCCGCTAAAACCGGGATAGATGGCATTTCGACAGGATGTTGACGTCAATCGTCCGCCGGACGGCGGTTAACAAAAAATCCCTCTACGCTTATAAAGGCCGCCCCAAAACGCGCGGGCTAGAGCTTCTGGCACGCGCGTGCAGCGAAAATTGAGTGGAAGAACCGACATGATCGATCTCGCAACCTGGAACCTCAGCGTTCCCGTTGGCAGCCCGCCATACACCGTCGAAACCTCCAAACTGGTGAAAGGCTTCAAGGATCAGTACTTCCATTCCGACACCGGCACCCTGTTCTTCTGGTCACCGGTGACCGGGTCAAAAACCGAAAACGCCATCTACCCCCGCACCGAACTGCGCGAAACCTACAGCAACGGCACCCTGCGCAATTGGTACTACCCCGACGCCGACAACCTGCTGCGCGCGACCCTCACGGTCAACAAAGTGCCGAGCTCCGGCAAAATCGTCATCGGCCAGATCCACGCCTATGAAAGCCAGAAGCCGATGCTCAAACTCGAATACCAGTACAAGACCAAAACCGAAACCGGCAACCTGGTGATCAAAGTTCGCATGCATCCCGATGACGACGAAAGCCGCGTCATCACCCTCGCCACCGGGGTCAAACTCGATCGCGAATTCAACTACCTCATCCACTTAAGCCCGGGCGGCGCACTGGGCGTAAGTGCGGCGGGTTATCAGTGGGATTCGCAGATCAGCGCGACGTGGCGCAACAAGCCGCTGTATTTCAAGGCAGGGGTTTATGTGCAGGACAATACGGGGTACACGAGTGAGGGTGGGCAGGTGACGTTTAGCAAACTCGATATCGATCACGACAAATAATCCCCGCATTTAAACGGCGTTGTTTAGATCGGTCGGCGGTTACTTCCGGATGCCTACAACAGCTTGCGTCGTTGCCTACGGGTACGCCAGAATCCGCCGGCTTGTGCGCCTGGAGGGCCATCGGTAACTTGATCCGCGTCACTGATTTCCAGTGATCGGGTTTAGTAGCCCGAGGTGTTTTTCAGTTATGCGCAAAGCGCATCGGTCGGCTATTGCTGTTTGACTTGATGGTGGCTGTGTGCAGGGCGCTTCGGCGCGCCGGTTAATGCTGAATAACTCCCCGGTCTACTAACCTGCGCACAGCTGCCACCCTTCTTTTAGTAGAGAAGGCGAAGCGGCTCCATCAGGAGTTTTCAGCAAATGATCAAATCAACGCCTCATCCGCCGGTCACAGATCCGGCATCCCCTTACGAATCCCCCAACTCAAAAAGATTCCACGACGCCGCCGAGCGCGCCCTAGACCACTACCTCAACCCCGCCGCAGCCATCATGGCCAGCACCCACGAACCCGAGGCCATGTACCTCGCCAACCCGAAGTACAACACCGAATCCCTGCTGGCCAACGCTAGCGAAACCCTGAGTTCAGCCAGCGAAATGCTCAACAACTTCGCCGCGATGCTCGACACCTCGCACCGCAAGACAGCGCTGGGCATCGCGCAGGTGGTCATGCTCGGTGAACTGGCGGTGAATCAGGCGCTGGATCATGTTGAGTTGAAGGAGTAGTCACCCAAAAAGAACCCGCATTTATGCGGGTTCTCTGATGACAGGCTTACTTGCTGTCTTTCGGAAGTTTAACAGGTGCCGGACCTCTGGATTTGATCAGGTTTTCGGGTTGCGGTTTCGGATCAACTGGAAGAGTGCCGGGTGCCGCGCCTTTTGGTGTTACATCCTTAGTAGCCATCGATGTGTACTCCATCACAAGGTGAAGTTTCATTTTGTGAGCATCACCAATGGCCGTCCACTGTCAGATCTGACAGTCCGTAATACTCATTTGAAATAAACCCAACATCGATTAGTCCCAAAAGCTCAGAATCTCGATGCATTGGATGCTTCAATAGCCATCCACAAGAAACCCGCCTCTCGGCGGGTTTCTTGAATAAGCGGGTTAGCGCTCAGGCTTAGTTAATCCTGAATTTCACCTCAGCATTCACACTTTCGCAATAACAGTGACTGAATCATGACGAAATAAATTTATCCCTTTCACGCTTCCTGCTTAGTTACTTTTTCCAGACTTTTTGACCAGCCCACACAATATGCTTATTTCTTTTTAACGGGCCACTCATCGCAAAAACATCTCTACACCTGTCAACTCTGACAGGTGACGAATTACATGCCGCCTCATAACCTCAGGATCGAAACATCAGAAAAACGGATGGAAAAATAACCCATTCACTGCTCATCAAAAAATAAAGGAGAAATACCATGGGCCAGATCAACCCGAATGGTACTTATAGAGGTCGCGTATACGATGCCGGCGAGAGCCATGAAGCCACACTTAAAATAACTTCTTCAGATCCACAGACGGGCAACATAAGCCAAGGCAGCATGGAGTATTACGGGCTTAGCTTCAAAGTTAATGGAAGTTTCACGTATGAAAATTTAACGGATGAATCCGCCGTATCCTTTAATCTTCGAGCAGAAGCAGGGAGCCCTGAACACAACGTGTTCAGCATCAGTTTGAGATCGCCTGACAGAAACTATTCGAAGTTAGACGGAACCGTTCGGGTTGATCGCGGCGGCCCGAATGTAGGTAAAACTTACAACATCACCTTTACAAAAAGCTGAGATCTTCTATCAAACGCAAAAAACCCGTCTAACGACGGGTTTTTATTACCGCTGAAACAGTGATCAATCAGTTAACCTTAGCGTTCAACTCACCCTTCAAATAACGCTGGTACATCGCTTCCAACGAGATCGGTTTGATCTTCGAAGCATTACCGGCAGTGCCGAACGCTTCATAACGAGCGATACAAACATCGCGCATCGCAGTCACGGTGGCGCCGAAGAATTTACGTGGGTCGAATTCGCTCGGGTTGGTGGCCATCAGGCGACGCATGGCGCCGGTGGATGCCAGACGCAGGTCGGTATCGATGTTGACCTTGCGCACGCCGTACTTGATGCCTTCGACGATTTCTTCAACCGGCACGCCGTAGGTTTCTTTGATGTCGCCGCCGTACTGGTTGATGATCGCCAGCCACTCTTGTGGAACCGAAGAGGAACCGTGCATCACCAGGTGGGTGTTCGGGATGCGTTTGTGGATTTCCTTGATGCGGTCGATGGCCAGCACGTCGCCGGTAGGTGGCTTGGTGAACTTGTAGGCGCCGTGGCTGGTGCCGATGGCGATGGCCAGGGCATCAACCTGGGTCTTCTTGACGAAGTCAGCGGCTTCTTCCGGGTCGGTCAGCATTTGGCTGTGATCCAGAACGCCTTCAGCGCCGATGCCGTCTTCTTCACCGGCCATGCCGGTTTCCAGCGAACCCAGGCAACCCAGTTCGCCCTCAACCGATACGCCGCAAGCGTGAGCCATGGCCACGGTTTGCTGAGTAACGCGCACGTTGTACTCGTAATCGGTCGGAGTCTTGCCGTCTTCGCCGAGGGAACCGTCCATCATCACCGAGCTGAAGCCCAGTTGGATCGAGCGCTGGCAGACGTCAGGGCTGGTGCCGTGGTCCTGGTGCATGCACACCGGGATGTGCGGGAATTCTTCGATCGCGGCCAGGATCAGGTGACGCAGGAATGGCGCGCCGGCGTATTTGCGAGCGCCGGCCGAAGCCTGGACGATCACCGGGGAGTCAGTCTTGTCAGCGGCTTCCATGATGGCGCGCATCTGCTCAAGGTTGTTGACGTTGAAAGCTGGAACGCCGTAGCCGAATTCGGCTGCGTGGTCCAACATCTGGCGCATGCTGATAAGTGCCATTGTGTGTGTCTCTCCCGGTTGAGGGTCGTTAATCGTGCCAGCCTGCCGGAGCGGCGGCGGCTATTCAAGTGATTGCAGATCGGGGGTTGAGACCCGGCCTGGTGATTCGATACAGCAAATTCTGAATTACTGCGCCTTGCAGCCGCGGCCGATCAGGTCATTGGTAGCGACCCAGTACACCAGGCCTTCGTTACCCTTGATGTGAAACGCCAACATGCCGTCGCTGTACAGCGTGCCCGAGGCGCCCGGCTCTTCTTTCAGGCGATAGACCTGATCACCGCCACCCAGTCGAACATCGACTTCTTTCTGGCCGGCATCGGTGTAACGCCACAGCACTTTGGCCTGGCTGTCGCAGGTCCAGGTGGTCCAGTTATCCGTAGGGGCGGACGACTGAAACAGGTTCAACTGCGCGCAACCGCCCAACAATGCCAACGCCGCAATGGCGATCAAGCCTTTCATCCGTGTTCCTCGACTGACGGCGCACGCCGCCAGCCCTGAGTTAAGAGTCAGACCCGTCAAGGACAACCATGTTCCTTGGCCGGGGTTTGCGCTTCGTATTTGTCCAGACCGTCCGGCCCCGAGCGCTTGTTCAGCACCGGGTTGGTTTCGGCCTGCCAGTCGGCCTGATAACAGCCCTTCTGCGACTCGCTGGGTGCCGGTGTCGCTTCGGCCTTCGGGTTACTCCCGCAGGCCGCCAGCGTACCGGTCAGCAACAACAATGCTAACGACTTGACCATGTGACCACTCCTTTGCCTGGCCTGACGGACGGCCTCAGGCCTTGGCCCGGCTTTCCAGGACTTCTACGGCAGGCAGCACTTTGCCTTCGACGAATTCGAGGAACGCGCCGCCACCGGTGGAAATGTAGGAGATTTGCTCAGCCACGCCATATTTATCGATGGCGGCCAGGGTGTCGCCACCGCCAGCAATTGAGAATGCGGAACTGTCAGCAATGGCTTGGGCCAGCACTTTGGTGCCGTTGCCGAACTGGTCGAATTCGAACACGCCGACCGGACCGTTCCACAGAATGGTTTTCGACGACTTCAGCAGTTCGGCGAAGTTGGCTGCGGTTTGCGGGCCAATATCCAGAATCATGTCGTCGGCAGCGACGTCAGCGATCAGCTTGACGGTGGCTTCAGCGCTTTCAGCGAATTCCTTCGCGCACACCACATCGACCGGCAGCGGCACGCTGACCTTGGCGGCGATGGCGCGCGCGGTGTCCAGCAGGTCCGGCTCGTACAGCGACTTGCCAACCGGGTGACCGGCTGCGGCGAGGAAGGTGTTGGCGATGCCGCCGCCGACGATCAGTTGATCGCAGATCTGGCTCAGGCTGTTCAATACGTCGAGTTTGGTCGAGACCTTGGAGCCAGCAACGATGGCAGCCATTGGCTTGGCCGGAGCACCCAGGGCTTTGCCCAGTGCATCCAGTTCAGCGGCCAGCAGCGGGCCGGCGGCGGCGATTTTGGCGAACTTGGCCACGCCGTGGGTTGAACCCTCGGCGCGGTGAGCGGTGCCGAACGCGTCCATCACGAACACGTCGCACAGCGCGGCGTATTGCTGGGCCAGCTCGTCGGCGTTCTTTTTCTCGCCCTTGTTGAAGCGCACGTTTTCGAACAGCACGATGTCGCCGGCCTTGACGTCAACGCCGCCCAGGTAATCGGCCACCAGCGGCACTTCACGGCCCAAGGCCTTGCTCAGGTAGTCGGCGACTGGCTTGAGGCTGTTCTCGGCAGAGAACTCGCCTTCGGTCGGACGGCCAAGGTGCGAGCAGACCATCACGGCCGCACCTTTTTCCAGGGCCAGCTTGATGGTCGGCAGCGAAGCCAGGATACGCGCGTCGCTGGTGACAACACCGTCCTTGACTGGGACGTTGAGGTCTTCGCGGATCAATACGCGCTTACCTTGCAGATCGAGGTCGGACATCTTCAACACGGTCATGGGTCGCACTTCCTACGGTTTTTTTGAAGTTGCTGTTTGCAGATAGTGGTCTGCAACGTCCAGCATTCGGTTGGCAAAACCCCATTCGTTGTCGAACCAGGCCAGGATGTTCACCAGTTTTGGGCCGGAAACACGGGTCTGACTGGCATCGACGATGGCCGAATGTGGGTCATGGTTGAAATCACAGCTGGCATGAGGCAATTCGGTATAGGCCAAAAGTCCTTTGAGCGGGCCGCTGGTGGCGGCTTCGCGCAGGATCCGGTTGACCTCGTTCGCGTCGGTCGCCGTGGCGGTCTGCATCGTGATGTCGAGGCAGGACACGTTGACCGTCGGCACGCGTACGGCTTTGGCCTGAATTCGCCCGGCAAGTTCCGGCAGCAGGCGCTCGATACCGCGCGCCAGACCAGTGGACACCGGGATCACCGACTGGAACGCCGAACGGGTGCGGCGCAGGTCTTCGTGGTGATAGGCGTCGATCACCGGCTGATCGTTCATCGCCGAGTGAATCGTGGTGATCGACACGTAATCGAGGCCGATCGCCTTGTCGAGCAGACGCAACAGCGGCACGCCGCAGTTGGTGGTGCACGAGGCGTTGGACACCAGCAGCTCATCGCCGGTCAGGCAATCCTGATTGACGCCGTAGACGATGGTGGCGTCGACATCCGCCTCGCTGGCCATCGGCTGCGAGAACAGCACGCGTGGCGCACCGGCGTCGAGGAAACGCTGGCCGTCGGCACGGGTGTGGTAAGCGCCGGAGCATT
This sequence comes from Pseudomonas sp. LBUM1652, assembly GCF_059716105.1. NCBI lineage: Bacteria > Pseudomonadati > Pseudomonadota > Gammaproteobacteria > Pseudomonadales > Pseudomonadaceae > Pseudomonas > Pseudomonas sp. LBUM1652. The sequence continues at coordinate 5,868,131 of NZ_CP166804.1, forward strand.
CCAGCACCAGATCGACGCCCAGTGACGCCCAATCGATGCCTTCGGGGGTGGCACTGCGCAGGACCTTCACGCAGTCGCCATTAATATGCAGACAATCGCCCTCGACCCGCACTTCGCCGGGAAAGCGGCCGTGGGTGGAGTCAAAGCGTGTCAGGTATTCGATGCTGGCCATGTCGGCCAGATCGTTGATCGCGACAATTTCAAACCCGGCCTTTTCGCCTCGCTCAAACAACGCACGCAAGACGCAACGACCAATCCGGCCGTAGCCGTTGAGTGCAACTTTGTAAGGACGCGGTTGAGGCATGGGGTTCTCGATTACCGTGGTGAATCAGGTAGTGCGATGTTGCCCGAACCATCGCTTTCGCGAGCAAGCTCGCTCCCACATGGGCAGTGCATAACCCTGTGGGAGCGAGCCTGCTCGCGAAGGCGTCAGTTCAGTCGACGCAACTGTCCGACTTAGTCTTCCAGCAGCTCTTCAGCCTGACCGAGGATGTTTTCCAGGGTAAAACCGAATTCTTCGAACAGCGCAGGCGCCGGCGCCGACTCACCGTAGGTGGTCATACCGATCACGCGTCCTTCCAGACCCACGTACTTGAACCAGAAGTCGGCGTGAGCCGCTTCGATCGCGATACGTGCGCTGACCTGCAACGGCAGAACGGCTTGCTTGTAGCCGGCATCCTGAGCGTCGAACACGCTGGTGCATGGCATGGAAACCACGCGCACCTTGCGGCCCTGCTCGGTCAGTTTGTCGTAGGCCTGAACCGCCAGCCCCACTTCCGAACCGGTGGAGATCAGGATCAGCTCAGGCTCGCCTGCGCAGTCCTTCAACACATAGCCACCGCGGCTGATGTCGGCGATCTGGCCGGCATCGCGCTCTTGGTGCTGCAGGTTCTGACGCGAAAAGATCAGCGCCGATGGGCCGTCCTTGCGCTCCAGAGCGTTTTTCCAGGCCACCGCCGATTCAACGGCATCGGCTGGACGCCAGGTGTCGAGATTCGGCGTGGTGCGCAGGCTGGTCAGTTGCTCGATCGGCTGGTGCGTCGGGCCGTCTTCGCCCAGACCGATGGAGTCGTGGGTGTAGACGTGGATCACGCGCTTCTTCATCAGTGCCGACATGCGCACGGCGTTGCGAGCGTATTCCATGAACATCAGGAAGGTCGCGCCGTAAGGCACGAGGCCGCCGTGCAGAGTGACGCCGTTCATGATTGCGGTCATGCCGAATTCGCGCACGCCGTAGTACATGTAGTTGCCGCTGGCATCTTCAGCGCTGACGCCTTTGCAACCTTTCCACAGGGTCAGGTTGGAACCGGCCAGGTCAGCCGAACCGCCAAGCAGTTCCGGCAGCAAAGGGCCGAAGGCGTTCAGGGTGTTCTGGCTGGCTTTACGGCTGGCGATGGTTTCGCCTTTGGCGGCCACTTCAGCGATGTACGCCGAGGCTTTTTCCGAGAAGTCGGACGGCAGTTCGCCGCTCAGACGACGGATCAGTTCGTTGGCTTCGGTCGGGAACGCAGCGGAGTAAGCAGCGAAACGCTGATCCCACTCGGCTTCAACCGCGCGGCCAGCTTCTTTGGCATCCCATTCGGCATAGATGTCGGCCGGGATTTCGAACGGGCCGTGATTCCAGTTCAGCGCCTGACGGGTCAGAGCGATTTCCGCGTCACCCAGTGGGGCGCCGTGGCAGTCTTCTTTACCCTGCTTGTTCGGCGAACCGAAACCGATGGTGGTCTTGCAGCAGATCAGGGTCGGCTGCGCGCTCTTGCGAGCGGTTTCGATGGCGGTCTTGATCTCTTCCGGGTCGTGACCGTCAACGTTGCGGATCACCTGCCAGTTGTAGGCTTCGAAACGCTTCGGGGTGTCATCGGTGAACCAGCCTTCGACTTCGCCGTCGATGGAGATACCGTTGTCATCGTAGAAGGCGATCAGCTTGCCCAGGCCCAAAGTACCGGCCAGAGAAGCGACTTCGTGGGAAATGCCTTCCATCATGCAGCCATCACCCAGGAACACGTAGGTGTGGTGGTCAACGATGTTGTGGCTCGGACGGTTGAACTGCGCCGCCAGGACTTTTTCTGCCAGGGCGAAGCCCACAGCGTTGGCCAGACCCTGACCCAGCGGGCCGGTGGTGGTCTCGACGCCCGGGGTGTAGCCGAATTCCGGGTGGCCCGGGGTGCGGCTGTGCAGTTGACGGAACTGCTTGAGGTCTTCGATCGACAGGTCGTAACCGGTCAGGTGCAGCAGCGAGTAGATCAACATCGAGCCATGGCCGTTGGACAGCACGAAGCGGTCACGATCGGCGAATGATGGATTGCTCGGGTTGTGCTTGAGGTAGTCGCGCCAAAGCACTTCGGCAATATCTGCCATACCCATAGGGGCACCGGGATGGCCGCTGTTGGCTTTTTGCACGGCATCCATGCTGAGGGCACGAATGGCGTTGGCACGCTCACGACGGCTAGGCATCGCTGATCTCCTGGGTGTGAATAAACTGGAACGGAAAAAAGGAGGGCATTTTCCCTCACCGGAGCGCCTCGGGGCAATGACAGATAGTCATGCAGAGGCGTTTTTCCAATGGATAGCTGCGGTTTCTGTTGGTGAAACCTTTCCGCTGCTCGTTTGTAGAGTTAACCATCTCGTGAGAAGTGCCATCTATCGAGCAATATCAAAACTTTTTGATATTGCTCTTGCAGGGATTTAACCCCGTCTCTAGACTGCTGCCCCATGAACTTACGCGCGCCTTCCATTAGCCATGACGATTGCGACGAGCTGGCGGCCCTGTGCAAGGCCGGCGGCGATCCGTTGCGGCTGAATGTATTGCGCGCGCTGGCCAACGATTCGTTTGGTGTACTGGAACTGGCACAGATTTTCGGCATTGGTCAGTCCGGCATGAGTCACCACCTCAAGGTCTTGGCGCAAGCCGAGCTGGTGGCAACTCGCCGTGAAGGCAACGCGATTTTCTATCGTCGCGCCCTGCCCCATACCGAACTGCTGGGCGGCAAGTTGCACGCAGCGTTGTTAGAAGAAGTCGACAATCTGGCGCTGCCGGATGCCGTGCAGGCGCGCATCGCTCAAGTGCACGGGCAACGTGCTGCGGCCAGCCAGGACTTTTTCGCCCGGGTCGCGGAGAAATTCCGCGCCCAGCAAGACTTGATTGCCGGCCTGCCGCAGTACCGCGAAAGCGTGCTGGCCCTGCTCGACAAACTGAGCTTCAGTGGCGCTGCCACGGCCATTGAAGTCGGCCCCGGTGATGGTGCTTTTCTGCCGGAACTGGCGCGCCGTTTCAGCACCGTAACCGCGCTGGACAACAGCCCGGCGATGCTCGAACTGGCGCGTCAGGTATGTGAACGTGAACGACTGGCTAACGTCAGCCTGCAATTGGCCGATGCATTGAACGGCAGCAGCCTTCAGGCCGATTGCGTGGTACTGAATATGGTCTTGCACCATTTCGCCGCGCCGGCCGAAGCGCTCAAGCACATGGCCGACCTGCTGCAACCGGGCGGTAGCCTGCTCGTGACAGAGTTATGTAGCCACAACCAGAGTTGGGCCAGGGAGGCCTGCGGTGATCTGTGGTTGGGGTTTGAACAGGACGATTTGGCCCGTTGGGCCACCGCTGCGGGACTCGTTCCCGGGGAAAGCCTCTATGTAGGCTTACGTAATGGTTTCCAGATCCAGGTTCGCCACTTTCAGCGACCGGCTGGCGACACTCACCATCGGTAAATTCAGGAAAACATCGAGATGAGCGAATACTCCCTCTTCACCTCCGAGTCCGTGTCTGAAGGACATCCGGACAAAATCGCCGACCAGATTTCCGATGCGGTGCTGGACGCCATTATTGCCCAGGACAAACACGCACGCGTTGCGGTGGAAACCCTGGTCAAGACTGGCGTGGCCATCGTTGCCGGTGAAGTGACCACCAGCGCCTGGGTTGACCTGGAGCAGATCGTTCGTGACGTTATCTGCGACATCGGCTACACCAGCTCCGAAGTCGGCTTCGACGGCGCCACCTGCGGCGTGATGAACATCATCGGCAAGCAGTCCCCCGACATCAACCAGGGCGTTGACCGTGCCAAGCCTGAAGATCAGGGCGCCGGCGACCAGGGCCTGATGTTCGGCTATGCCAGCAACGAAACCGAAGTGCTGATGCCAGCGCCGATCACCTTCTCGCACCAGTTGGTGCAGCGCCAGGCCGAAGCCCGTAAATCGGGTCTGCTGCCTTGGCTGCGTCCGGACGCCAAGTCGCAAGTGACCTGCCGTTACGAAGGCGGCAAGGTTGTCGGTATCGACGCCGTTGTACTGTCGACCCAGCACAACCCTGAAGTGTCGTACAAAGACCTGCGCGAAGGCGTGATGGAGCTGATCGTCAAGCACGTGCTGCCGGCCGAACTGCTGAGCAAAGACACCCAGTTCCACATCAACCCGACCGGCCAGTTCATCATTGGCGGCCCGGTAGGTGACTGCGGTCTGACCGGTCGCAAGATCATCGTCGACAGCTACGGCGGCATGGCCCGTCACGGTGGCGGCGCGTTCTCCGGCAAGGATCCATCGAAGGTTGACCGTTCGGCGGCCTACGCCGGCCGTTACGTTGCCAAGAACATCGTCGCTGCCGGCCTGGCCGAGCGTTGCGAGATCCAGGTTTCCTACGCGATCGGTGTGGCCCAGCCTACCTCGATTTCGCTGAACACCTTCGGCACCGGCAAGATCAGCGATGACAAGATCGTCAAACTGGTGCGTGAAGTGTTCGACCTGCGTCCATACGCGATCACCACCATGCTCGACCTGCTGCACCCGATGTACCAGGAAACTGCAGCCTACGGCCACTTCGGCCGTGCTTCGCAGACCAAGACTGTTGGCGAAGACACCTTCACCACCTTCACCTGGGAAAAAACCGACCGCGCCGACGCTTTGCGTACTGCTGCCGGCCTGTAATAACCTGGCTGCATGAAAAGCCCCGCACGGTTTGCGCCGTGCGGGGCTTTTTTGTGCCTGAAATGCGACTCCTGAACCCAAACGAATAAACCTGTGGGAGCGGGCTTGCCCGCGAAGAGGCCTGCAAGAGCGACATCAATTTGCGCATTGAAACACTCCGCAAAACACCACGCCGACCCAACTCAAAAACCTCGCCTAGCCTTCAAGCATTCCCTTTGAGCAAGGACGCTCACGATGCATGCCACGCTGCGCCTGTTGATTACTTTTCTGCTGTCGCTCCCTACTCTAAACGCCTACGCCGAATGCCCGAATTGGCCACCCGCCCAAGCCCAACGCGAAATCACCGCTCTGCAAAAACAGCTCGACCAATGGGACGACGCCTACCACCGCGAAGGCCGCTCATTGATTGCCGACGAACTTTACGACCAGTCGCGCGTGCGGCTCAGCGAGTGGCGAGGCTGTTTCAAATCGCCAGCGACGATCGAGCCTGTGCGCACGGTCTCCGGCGCTGTCGCCCATCCAATCGCCCACACCGGCCTGGATAAACTTCACAAAGCCGAGGCCGTGCAAGCCTGGCTGCGTGATCGCCAAGGGGTATGGGTACAACCCAAGGTCGATGGTGTGGCGGTGACGCTGATTTATCGCGATGGACTTTTGCAGCAAGCGATCAGTCGCGGCGACGGCGTCAGCGGGCAGGACTGGACGGCGTCGGCGCGCATGATCGGCGCTATTCCTCAGCGACTGAAACAACCGCTGGATCTGCTCGTGCAGGGCGAACTCTATTGGCGTCTGACCGAGCATGTTCAGGCTCAAGCCGGCAGCGTCAACGCCCGCGCCACGGTGGCCGGCCTGATGGGACGCAAATCGCTGAGCGCTGAACAAGCCGCCGGGATCGGGCTGTTCGTTTGGGACTGGCCGCAAGGGCCAGCAGACTTACCTGAAAGGTTATCGAGATTGGCGGCGCTGGGGTTCGCCGCAACAGAACCCTACAGCCATCCCGTCCCGCAATTCGTCGAGGCACAAAAATGGCGCGAGCATTGGTATCGCTCTCCCCTGCCATTCGCCACTGACGGTGTGGTTTTGCGCCAGAGCCAGCGCCCATCCGCCGAGCGTTGGCAGGCGCGTTCGCCGTACTGGGCCATCGCCTGGAAATATCCATTTGCCCAGGCACTGGCCGAAGTGCGCAAAGTGAATTTCAAGATCGGTCGCACCGGGCGCATCACGCCGGTGCTGGAACTGACGCCCGTCATGCTCGATGACCGGGAGATCAAACGGGTCAGCGCCGGCTCACTCAAACGCTGGCAGGAGCTGGACATCCGCCCCGGCGATCAAGTGGCAATCAGTCTCGCCGGCCTGACGATTCCGCGACTCGACAGCGTTGTATGGCATAGCACTGAACGTGCGGAACTCAAAATCCCCAGCGCCAGCGACTTTCATGCCTTGAGTTGCTGGCAACCTACACCCGGTTGCGAAAGTCAGTTTCTCGCCCGCCTGACCTGGCTCAGTGGCAAGCAAGGACTGGCCATGCCGCATGTCGGTCGCGGCACCTGGGAGAAACTTCTCGAAACAGGCCGTCTGAACTACCTGCTGGATTGGTTGACCCTCGACGAGCCAGAGCTTGCTAACATTGCCGGCTTCGGCGAACGCAGCAGCGCGCGCCTGATGCACAGTATTCACAGCGCTCGCCAACGGCCGTTTGCCCAATGGCTCAAGGCCTTGGGTTTACCGCCGACCGGTCAGGCGCAACTCCCTGACTCGTGGCAGTTGCTGGTACAACGTGACACCGAACAATGGCAGGCAGAACCCGGCATCGGCCCCGGTCGCGCGGCGCAATTGAGCGCATTCTTCCGCGACCCGCAGGTGCTAGCCTTGAGCGAAACTTTACACGCCGCCGGAATTGACGGTTTCTGAACATGCAATCCCGGCACGCCGGGAACCCGTCGGCCACTGAGGCGCTCCAACAGCGCAGTGCCCAACCGACCCGATTGTCTTTGCACATGGAGCTTTTATGAAATTTCTCGCACCGCTCGCCCTGCTCACCCTCTGCGCCGCCATGGCCGCTCCCGTGATGGCCGACGAAGATGCTCCGGGCCTGACCGGTTGCGCTGCCAAGAAGCAGGGCATCATCAACCAGATCGAACAGGCCAAGTCGCGCGGTAATGCCGATCAGCAGGCGGGCCTGGAAACTGCTCTGCGTGAGGTCACCGAACATTGCACCGACGCAGGCCTAAAAAAGGAACGCGAGAACAAGGTGCTGGAAGCCAAGCACGAAGTCAGCCAGCGCCAGGCTGACCTCGACAAAGCCATAAAGCGAGGCGACCCGGAAAAGATCGACAAGCGCAAAAACAAGCTCGCCGAGTCGCGTAAAGAGTTGCGGGACGCACTGGATCAGATCGATAAGTAAAAAATCAAAAGATCGCAGGCTGCGATCTTTTAAATCTCAATGATCGCGAAACTCTTTATGGCAAGCGCTGCAGGCATCTTCGACTTTCTGCACCGCAGGCCCGAGATTACTGGCCTTGTAAGGCTGAACCTTGCTGGCGATCACCAATTCACCGGTGGCCGCTTCAAGGTTGCGAGCCATTTCCTGAAAGCGGGCCTGCTTTTGCCAGACATCGTCCTTGGCACTGGTGTGATCTTCTTCGCGAACCTGCGGAAAATGCTTCCACGGCTCATGGGACAGCGCATCGAGTTTCACCGCACCCTCGGCGAATTTCGGTCCGTCGAATGGAATGCGTCCACGCAACATGCCACCCAGGTCTTCGCCGGTGTTGAGCATCTGTTTGAAGATCGCCTTGCGTTGCCCCAGCGGAGAATTCGGATCGACACCGCCACAGGCGGACAAGGTCAGACAGGCCAGCAATACAACAGAAATACGTTTAAGAGTCATGGTGGCTTCAGGTCACGGAAATCGGCGGCCAGTATCCCCGCGTCACCGATAAACACCAATAGCCCTATTAAAAATACGGGTTGCTTGAGCGCATGGAGCACTGAGGCAACCGGCACAGGAATCACTGCATGAACAGCCGTCTCAAGGCCTGGCGTCACCCACTGATCACGACCCTGCCATTGCTGGCCATTCTTGCCGGCTGCACCGGTGGCGACAGCGCCAAGCCGAAAACCCATGCGCTGGCCACTTATTCCACCGCGACGTGGGAAGCACTGCCGGCGGTGTCCGATAGCGATCTGGTCGCCGGTTTCGGTTCGTGGCGCAGCGCCTGTACTCGACTCAAGGCCGATCCGGTCTGGGGCACTACCTGCGCAGCGGCAGCCAACGTGCCGCAGAACGCCAACGAGATCCGCGCCTTTCTCAAACAGAATCTTGATGTCTTCGGCCTGCGCGCGGAGAACGACAACCCCAACGGTCTGATCACTGGCTACTACGAGCCGGTCTACCCCGGCAGCCTTACGCCAACCGAAACGGCGAACGTACCGGTTTACGGCGTGCCCGAGGACATGATCATTGTTTCGCTGGACAGCATTTATCCGGAGCTTAAAGGCAAGCGCCTGCGCGGGCGCCTGGAAGGTCGGGTGCTCAAGCCGTACGACGACTCAGCGACCATTGAATCGAAAGGCGTGAAAGCACCGGTGGTGGCCTACCTCACCGATCCGATGAACCTGCAGTTTCTGCAGATCCAGGGTTCCGGGCGGATCCAGACACAAGACGGGAAACAGCTCCGCATCGCCTACGCCGACCAAAACGGCCATCCGTACCGGCCCATCGGCCGCTGGCTGGTCGAGCAAGGCGAGCTGAAAAAAGAAGACGTGACCATGGGCGCGATCAGCAACTGGGCCAAGGCCAACCCGTCGCGCATCCCGGAACTGCTGGGCAGCAACCCGAGCTACGTGTTCTTCACCCGTAACCCCGACAGCAACGAAGGCCCGCGCGGATCGCTGAACGTGCCACTCACGGCCGGCTATAGCGCTGCAGTGGATCGCAAGGTTATTCCGTTGGGCAGCCTGTTGTGGCTATCGACCACTCGCCCGGATGGCACGGCACTGGTGCGGCCAGTGGCAGCGCAGGATACCGGCGGTGCGATTGCCGGCGAGGTGCGTGCGGATCTGTTCTGGGGCACCGGTGATGCGGCCGGGCAATTGGCCGGGGACATGAAACAGCAGGGGCAGATCTGGATGCTCTGGCCAAAAGGCGCGGCGTTGCCGCAAGTGCCGCAGGTGGCAGATAAGCCATAAAAGCAAAAGATCGCAGCCTGCGGCAGCGCCTACAGGGAAACGCGAAGTCCTCTGTAGATACCGTCTTGCCCCTCATCGGGCAAGGGCAATTTTCGGGTCAAATGGCTGGCCCGATTTAAGAACGGCGTAGACAAAATGTAGGAGTTTGCGCATCGCTGCACAGATGATTTGCTTGGGGGCCTTGCCGTTGGCCTTCAAGCGGTCCTTCATGGCGATGATTGCCTTGTTGTGCTTCAGTGCAACCAACCCAGGCATGTATAGACCCGCCCGAACGCGAGCCGATCCGATTCTCGAAATCACTGTTCTGCCTTTGAACTTTCCCGAGTCCTGCAGCTTTGGGTTCAACCCGGCGGCAGCGACCAGCTTGCGAGGGTCGTCATATTTACGCAGGTCGCCCAACTCGGCCAGCAGCCGCTCAAGGGTTTTCTGGCCGATACCGTCGATGGTCACGATCAAGTCGCGCATTTGGCGCATGTCTGGATCATCGTCGATGTGTTTTTTGATTGCTTTGTGAGTTTCAACGATCTCTTTCTCGATGTGACGCAGCACAGAGTTGATCGAGTCTTTGACCTTTTCGTCGGATACATCCAGGCGATTGAGCTCCATTTGCTCCATTTCCTGAAGGTCATCCAAGCGACGTACCATCGCCTTTAGCTGACGATATTTCAGCGGCTCTGGAGCCCAAAGCTGAAGCTTTTCAGCCTTTTCCCGAGCAAAGTCAGCGATCAATTTGGCGTCGCTTTTGTCGGTTTTTATCCGGCGCAGCTCGCTGTCGGCGTAAGCGTGGGTCGTAGCCGGATTGACGACGCAGACCTGGTAACCCTTGTTGTAGACGAACTCGGCAAGTTCCAGGTGATAAACGCTGGTGGCTTCCATCACGATCAGGGCTGTAGGCTCGACCTGCTTGTTCAACCAGGCGTCAAACTCTTTGAAACCTTTTGAGTCGTTAGCCAGTTTGGCTTTGGTTTTGTGCTTGCCGTTTGGCAGGTGAGTAGCGATATCAAAGGTGTTTTTAGCGACATCGACGCCGACGAAATTGGACATGACCGTTTCTCCATTAATCCGTTTTCGATCATCACTGCACTCTGTCCAACCTTGCGAATGCGGGCTCTCGCCAGAGACGGGCCCAAGATACCGTTCGAACTATACGAGTGAGTGTGGAGGGCTGGAGCACGATCTACATCACAGGCAAAAAGCCTAAGGAGCTGCACGGCTTCCAAGTCCCTCCCTCGATGATCAGTCGAGAACTATCGCTCCTGACGGAGCGATAGTCGAGATACAAGGAGCTGCCGCAGGCGGCGATCTCTTGATCCTGTTTTTCTACACAGACACAAAGAAGAACGAAGCAATCAGCCCCATCCCCACAAACCACACCAGCGAACGCAGAACCGCCCAGTCCGCCAGGTAGCAGATGATGTACAGCAGGCGACTGGTGATAAACAGTACCGCCAGCACATTCACCGTCACCAGCTCCGCAGTCCCCACCAGATGCGCGACGATCACCGCCACGGCAAACGCCGGCATCACTTCGAAACTGTTCAGTTGCGCCGCATGCGCCCGCCGGGCCACACCATCAACGCTGTCGAGAAAATCCCGGGGATCGTGATTGTCCCTCAGCCTGAAACCGCCCGAGGCCTTGGCCACAATCGTGCACACATACGGCAAGAAGATCGCGATCAACACACACCACAGAGCCACCGTCATAACGCCGTCCTTTTTTCGAGTTATAGAATTCGCGGGCGGTCAGAACTTCATCACCAGCATGCCGATCAGCACCAACCCACAGGCTAAGAGCCGTGGCCGGCCAAAAGGTTCTTTCAGGTAGCGCATGCCGAACAGCACCACCAGAATCACACTGATCTCGCGCAACGCCGCCGCTTCCGCAATCGAGCCCAACTGCATCGCCCATAGCACCAGAGCGTAGCTGAACAACACGCAGAATCCGACCGTCAGCCCCAGCTTCCATTGTTCACGCCAGAACTGCATGAACGCCGGGCGTTTGGCGACCCACGCCAGCAGCGGAAACGGCCAGGCGCTGAGCAGCGTGACCCAGACCAGATAATCCAGCGGATGCGACCAGCGCCGCAGCGCCTGCCCATCGATGTAGGTGTAGCTACCGATGCACAGGCCAATCAGCGCCACCACCGGCAGCATTGACCATGGCAAATGCTTCCCGCCACCGCCCTGCCACAGCAGGCAAACCATGCCGAATGGAATCAGCATGATCCCGAAGATCTGCTGCGTGGTCAGCACTTCACCGGCAAAAATCAGGGTCAGCGCCAGCACCACCAGCGGCGACAAACCACGCATCAACGGATAGACCAGCCCGAGGTCGCCGACCCGATAGGCCTGAATCAGCAGATAGCGATAGAGCAACTCGAAGGCTGCCGAAGCGAGAATCCACGGCCAGATCTGCGCAGGCGGCAAACTCACGAAGGGCAGCGCAATGGCGACAACCAGCAGCGCCACGGTGTCCATGCACGCCACCACCAGCAGCCGTTCGGCGCTGAATTTGATCAGGGTATTCCACGCCGCATGCAACAGCGCCGCCACCAACACCAGAGCTGTCGCCAACACGTTTCACTCCTTGATTTTTATGGTTGACCCTACACCAATGTGTGCGGCTGACCAACTGAGGGGACACAGTTGTGTCCCCGCCCCGAATCAACCCATCCAACCCTTGCCCCGAAGAATCGGTGCGCTGTCTTTCCACTCCTCATCCAAAGGACCCCGGATGCTTGAACTCGTAGCCGCTTTCATCTGCCTCACCACCCTCCTCACCTTCGTCAATTTCCGCTTCATCGGCCTGCCACCCACCATCGGCGTGATGGTCACCGCTCTGCTGTTCTCCCTGCTGCTGCAAGGCCTGAGCCTGCTCGGCTATCCAGGCCTCGAAGAACGCGTGGAACAACTGATCGGCCAGATCGACTTCGGCGATCTGCTGATGAACTGGATGCTCTCGTTCCTGTTGTTCGCCGGCGCCCTGCACGTCAACCTGAACGACCTGCGCAGCTACCGCTGGCCCATCGGCCTGCTGGCAACCTTCGGTGTGTTGATCGCCACCGCCGTGATCGGCAGCCTCGCCTATTACATTTTTGCCCTGTTCGGCTGGCACGTGAGCTTCCTCTACTGCCTGCTTTTCGGCGCACTGATTTCCCCGACCGACCCGATCGCGGTGCTCGGCGTATTGCGTACCGCCAACGCGTCGAAACCACTGAAAACCACGATCGTCGGCGAGTCACTGTTCAACGACGGCACTGCGGTTGTGGTATTCACCGTGTTGCTGGGCATCGCCCAACTCGGCGAGACCCCGACCGTCGGCGCCACCGCCATGCTGTTCGCTCACGAAGCCATCGGCGGTGTGCTGTTCGGTGGGCTGATCGGTTATCTGGTCTACCTGATGATCAAAAGCATCGAGCAACACCAGATCGAAGTGATGCTGACCCTGGCACTGGTGATCGGCGGTTCGGCGATGGCGTCCGAGCTGCACGTCTCCGCGCCGATTGCGATGGTGGTCGCCGGTCTGATCATCGGTAACCTGGGCCGCAACCTGGCGATGAATGACATGACGCGCAAATACCTCGACGGCTTCTGGGAGCTGCTCGATGACATGCTCAACGCGCTGCTGTTTGCGTTGATCGGTATGGAACTGTTGCTGCTGCCGTTCAACTGGTTGCATGTGGCAGCGGCAAGTTTGCTGGCGGTGGCGATTCTGTTGTCACGTCTGCTGACCGTGGCCCCGGCGATCCTGCTGCTGCGGCGCTGGCGCACAGTGCCGAGCGGCACCATCCGGATCCTGACGTGGGGCGGTTTGCGCGGTGGTGTTTCGGTGGCACTGGCGCTGGCCCTGCCGCTGGGCGCGGAACGTGATCTGCTGCTGAGCATCACCTACATCGTGGTGCTGTCGTCGATCCTGTTGCAGGGTCTGACCATCGGCAAACTGGTCAAGCACGCGACTCGCAACGAGCCGGGTGATGTGACGCAACCCGCACACTGACGCCTCAACGCGGCACCGTCGCGGAGTCCTTCACGACGCACTGCCCAGCAGGTCAAGCAGATGCCGCATCGCCAACGGGCGGTGCGGTGTCGAACCATGCATCACCACCAACTCCCGCGTGTAACGCTGCCCGCCGCCCACCGGCATGACGCACAAGCCGTCCAGTGCCATCCCTGCCCATTGCGGCACCAGCGATACGCCCATCCCCTGTGCGACCAGCATGACGATGGTCTCCAGCGCATCCAGTTCGCACAGCACATTCGGCTCGATCACCTGTTCATCGAGGTAGCGCTGGGCAATCTGCCCACCCCAAGAGCGCGCGTCATAACGAATGAATGGATGTTCGCGCAGCAGCGCTTCAAGTGACTGCCCGGCATGCCTGGCCGGGGCAACCAGAATCAGCGGCTCGACCTTGAGCACAGTCAGCGCCAAGGCTTTCGGCGGCTGGAACGGTGGCCTGACCAGAATCGCCGCGTCCAGCTCCCCAGCGAGCACCTTCTCATAAAGACTTTTTGAATCGCCGGGGGTGATCTTCAGCTTTAAATCCGGTGCCGAAAGCGCCAGTCGCTCGATCAAGCCCGGCAACACGCCGGTCAGCGCGGTGGAAATTGCGCCGATTGTCACTTCACCGAACAGCCCATCGTGGTGCAGGTCGCCGTGTAACTCCTGCGCCAGTTCGATGATCGCCCTGATCTTCGGCAGGATCAGCAAGCATTGGTCCGAGGGCCGGGCGGCGTGCGCGGTACGCAGCAGTAACGTGCAACCCAGCGCGCGTTCGAGCGCCTGGACACGCTGACTGATTGCTGCTGCGGTGCGATTTTCTCGCCGCGCGGCCGCCGCAATCGAACCGGCTTCAACCACCGCGACCAGACTGTTCAAGAACCTGACATCCATAAGTTTTCCTTTCGCTCAGAACAAGGCGAAGCCGTTATGCCCCGCCGCACGGTCTGTTTACCCTGAGCGCTCCTTCACTTGGGGACATCACATGAACAGACCTTTTCACGCTGCATACCATGTTTGCGACCTGGAACAGGCGCGGACTTTTTATCGAGATGTGTTGGGCTGCACCGAAGGCCGCAGTACCGAGACCTGGGTCGACTTCGATTTTTTCGGCAACCAGATCTCGCTGCACGTGGGCACACCCTTTGCCACCACGCGCACCGGCCAAGTCGGCGAGCACAAAGTGTTGATGCCGCACATTGGCGTCGTGCTGCCGCTGGAGGAGTGGCTGGCGTTGGCCGAGCGCCTGAACCGCCTCGGCACTGTTTTTGAAATTCCACCGGTAATCCGCTTCGCCGGCGAACCCGGCGAGCAGCGCACGATGTTCTTTCTCGACCCCAGCGGCAACCCGATTGAGGTCAAGGGTTTCAAGGATTTCGCCGGTCTTTTCGCACACTGAGCTTCCCCCAACAAACACAAGAAAAAAGGGGCAAAACATGACTACCAGGAAACCTACCAGCCTTGTCACCCGCATCATGATCGGGCTGGCGGCCGGAATAATCGTCGGCATCCTTCTCAACCAGTTTCCCGAACACAAGCTCTGGTTCATCGACAACCTGCTGCAACCGGCAGGCGATCTGTTCATCAGACTGATGAAGATGATCGTCGTACCGCTGGTCTTTGCGTGCATGGTAGTCGGCATTGCCGGGGCAGGCAGCACCAAGGCTCTGGGGCGAGTCGGGATCAAGACGCTGGTGTATTTCTTCACGATCACCAGCATCGCCATTGTCTTCGGCCTGGTCGTCGGCAATGTATTCCAACCGGGTGCTGGAGCCGACTTCAGCAGCACGCTGCAGTCGCCGGTGTCCGGCCTGGTCAGCACGGGCGAAACGCAGAACCTGGGCCGCACCCTGGTCAACATCGTTCCGGACAACATCGTGCTGGCCATGTCCCAGGGCAAACTGCTGTCAGTGCTGTTTTTCGCCATCCTGTTCGGCTGCGCCTTGTCGATGCTGCCAGAGCAGCAAAAAGCACCGTTGATCGCCGTGATGCAGGCAGTCTCGGACACCATGTTCAAGGTCACGCATCTGGTCATGCACTATTCGCCGATAGGGATCTTCGGCCTGATCGGGGTGACCGTGGCCAGTTTCGGTCTCAGTGCCTTGCTGCCGCTGGCCAAGCTGATTGGTATCACCTATGTGGCGGTACTTCTGTTCGCGCTGTGCGTGCTGGGAGTGGTGGCGCGAATGGCCGGGGTCCGGTTTTTCCACCTTGTGCGAGAGATCCGCAGTGAGCTGCTACTGGCTTACAGCAGCGCCGCCTCGGCCACGGTGATGCCGCAACTGATCGAGAAAATGGAGCGATATGGGGCGCCACGCCCAATCACCAGCATGGTCATTCCACTGGGTTACTCGTTCAATCTCGACGGCGCTTCACTGTTCGCCGGGCTGGGCACGCTGTTCATCGCCCAGGCCTACGGCATCGACCTGGGTCTGGCCGATCAGGCGATGCTGGTGCTGATCATGGTGTTGACGTCCAAAGGCGCGGCGGGGGTTCCGGGCTTCATGTTCATCATCCTGACCGCCACCCTGACCGCCGCCGGATTGCCAGTGGAAGGCGTGGCCATCATCGCCGGTGTCTACCGATTGATGGACATGCCGGTGACCGCGCTCAATGTGTTGGGCAACGCCTTGGCGCCGCTGGTCATCGCTCGTTGGGAAGGACAGCTCAAGGCCCCTGAGAGCGAGCCGGCTACAGAACCGCTCAGCCCGCCATTCAAGGCCTGAAACTATTGCGTCTTGCGGTCGGAATCATCGTCGCGGGGTTCGCCAGCGTCTGGTTTATCAGCCTTTGGCGCCCCGCTCTCGCTGCGGATCTGTGCATGACTGATCAGGGCAAAAATGAAACTGCCGCCGATGATGTTGCCCGCCAAGGTCGGCCCGGCGAACACCATCCAGAAATCACTCCACGGCAATTCGCCGGCAAACACCAGATATGACACTTCTGCCGAACCCACCACGATGTGGGTGAAATCGCCGAGCGCCATGAGGTAGGTGATGAGGATGATGATCCACATCTTCGCGCTCTCCATGGACGGGATCATCCAGACCATGGTGGCAATCATCCAACCAGAAATAATGCCCTTGGCGAACATCTGACTGGCATGGTTTTCCATGACCTTGCGGCCGATTTCAAGAAAGGCGTGATCCGTCTTGGTGTCGAAGATCGGCAGTTCCAGCATCACGTACGCCACCAGAATCGTGCCGCACAGATTGCCAAACAGCACCACCGTCCAAAGGCGGATCAGCCGGCCGAAATTGAGCAGGGTCGGTTTGGTCATCACTGGCAGCACGGCAGTCAGGGTGTTTTCGGTGAACAGTTGCTGGCGGGCGAGAATCACCGCGAGAAAGCCTGCGCAGTAGCCGAAACTGGCAATCACCTTGAATTCGTCGCCGTCGGGCAACCGCGAGGTGAGCAGCCCCATCCCCATCAGCGACAGGCCCATGGTCAGGCCGGCGGCGAGTGCCGACCACCATAGTGCGGCGATGCTGCGCTCCAATTCCTGATCGCCTTGGGAGCGGATGATTTCATGCAGAACCGCCGCGCGGGGCGGCTGGCTTTTCTCGACTTCGTGTTGCTCTTTGGCCGAGAGGTCGGGGGTCTTGCCGTCTGTCGGAGTGGTCATGGCGTGGGAACCGGTTGGGGGCTTTTAGCTACGACCCACGCCGTCAACAGCTGTTCAGTGGTCTGAGGAAAACTTCTGCGACTACAAGATCGCTTTCGCGAGCAGGCTCGCGAAGAGGCCAACGCCGATATCAGTTAGTGAGCGATTCATCTTCCTTGAACTGATCTTTGACGTACCTGATCTCCGTGCGCCCGTGCGGTGCCGGCAAGCCGTCTTCGCCCAGATTCACGAAAACCATTTTCTCGACGGTGAGAATGCTCTTGCGGGTGATCTTGTTGCGCACTTCACAGGTCAGCGTGATCGAGGTGCGGCCGAACTCGGTGGCGGTGATGCCCAGTTCGATGATGTCGCCCTGGCGCGAGGCGCTGACGAAGTTGATTTCGGAGATGTACTTGGTCACCACGCGCTGATTGCCCAACTGAACGATGGCGTAGATGGCCGCCTCTTCGTCGATCCAGCGCAGCAGGCTACCGCCGAACAGGGTGCCGTTGGGGTTCAGGTCTTCGGGTTTTACCCATTTGCGGGTGTGGAAATTCATGTTCACTCCTGAGCGTTTGCCGAAAGATGGGCGCCATCTTGGCAGACCGAGCGGTCAGGCTCCATGCGGTTTCGACTATGGTCGCCATTAGCGATCTTCATTTGGCCGACAGAAACCCTTTGGAAGATCAGTCTAGACGGCTATAATCGCACCCGTTTCAAAACGGTAACCTTCACTTGCTACCGTTTTCCCGCCACCTGTCCGAGGGGCGCTGCAGCAGGTTCATCCTGTCAGGCTCGGATGGGGCGTTGACTGGCCTTGGCCGGACACTAAACGCACAACGGCGCCCATTCGCATACATTACGAATGGAGGCTCTTCATGAGCGCTGTTACCACGCCTGCAGATTTTACCGATTACAAAGTTGCCGACATGTCCCTGGCTGCCTGGGGCCGTCGCGAAACCATCATCGCCGAATCGGAAATGCCGGCCCTGATGGGTCTGCGTCGCAAGTACGCCGGCGAACAGCCGTTGAAAGGCGCCAAGATCCTCGGCTGCATCCACATGACCATTCAGACTGCCGTGCTGATCGAAACCCTGGTTGCCCTGGGTGCCGAAGTTCGCTGGTCGTCCTGCAACATTTTCTCGACTCAGGATCAGGCTGCTGCCGCTATCGCTGCTGCCGGCATCCCGGTTTTCGCCTGGAAAGGCGAAACTGAAGAAGAGTACGAGTGGTGCCTGGAGCAGACCATCCTGAAGGATGGCCAGCCATGGGACACCAACATGATCCTCGACGACGGCGGCGACCTGACCGAGCTGCTGCACAAGAAATACCCACAGGTGCTGGATCGCGTTCACGGCGTGACCGAAGAAACCACCACCGGCGTACACCGTCTGCTGGACATGCTGGCCAAGGGCGAGCTGAAAATCCCGGCCATCAACGTCAACGACTCGGTGACCAAGTCCAAGAACGACAACAAGTACGGCTGCCGTCACAGCCTGAACGATGCGATCAAGCGCGGTACCGACCACCTGCTGTCCGGCAAGCAAGCGCTGGTCATCGGTTACGGTGACGTGGGCAAGGGCTCGGCTCAGTCCCTGCGTCAGGAAGGCATGATCGTTAAAGTTTCCGAAGTTGACCCGATCTGCGCCATGCAAGCGTGCATGGACGGTTTCGAACTGGTTTCGCCGTTCATCGACGGTATCAACGACGGTTCCGAAGCAAGCATCGACAAAGCGCTGCTGGGCAAGATCGACCTGATCGTGACCACCACCGGTAACGTCAATGTTTGCGACTCCAACATGCTCAAAGCCCTGAAGAAGCGCGCTGTTGTCTGCAACATCGGTCACTTCGACAACGAAATCGACACTGCTTTCATGCGCAAGAACTGGGCATGGGAAGAAGTGAAGCCACAGGTACACAAGATCCACCGCACCGGTGCTGGCGCGTTCGACGCACAGAACGACGACTACCTGATCCTGCTGGCCGAAGGCCGTCTGGTGAACCTGGGCAACGCCACGGGTCACCCGAGCCGCATCATGGACGGTTCGTTCGCCAACCAGGTGCTGGCGCAAATCTTCCTGTTTGGCCAGAAGTACGCCGACCTGTCGCCAGCCCAGAAAGCCGAGCGTCTGACCGTTGAAGTACTGCCGAAGAAACTCGACGAAGAAGTGGCCCTGGAAATGGTTCGCGGCTTCGGCGGCGTGGTCACTCAACTGACCAAGCAACAGGCTGACTACATCGGCGTGACCGTCGAAGGCCCGTTCAAGCCGCACGCTTACCGCTACTGATTGGCTGAGCGTCAACGCGGTGTGCCTGGCGCACCGCGTTGCCTGACTGGCGCTGCTGACCGCTCTGTGTAGGAGCTGCCGCAGGCTGCGATCTTTTGATTTTCAAAGATCGCAGCCTGCGGCAGCTCCTACAGGGGTGCAGCGTCCGGCTTACGTGTTTCCAAGGGTATGACCATGTCCCAAGACCGTCGCTACAGCTTCGAGTTCTTCCCGACCAAGACCGATGCTGGGCATGAAAAGCTGCTCAACGTTGCCCGTCAGTTGGCAACGTACAATCCCGATTTCTTCTCCTGCACCTATGGCGCTGGTGGTTCGACCCGTGATCGCACCCTCAACACCGTTTTGCAACTGGAAAGCGAAGTCAAAGTACCCGCCGCACCGCACCTGTCGTGCGTCGGCGACAGCAAGGACGACCTGCGCGGCCTGCTGAACGAGTACAAGGCTGCCGGCATCAAGCGCATCGTCGCCCTGCGTGGTGATCTGCCGTCCGGCATGGGCATGACCAGCGGTGAGCTGCGTCACGCCAATGAACTGGTTGAATTCATTCGTGAAGAAACCGGCGATCATTTCCACATCGAAGTTGCCGCTTACCCGGAGATGCATCCGCAGGCGCGCAATTACGAAGACGATCTCGCCAATTTCGTGCGCAAGGCCCGCGCCGGCGCCGACAGCGCGATCACCCAGTACTTCTTCAACGCCGACAGCTACTTCTACTTCGTCGACCGTTTGCAGGCGCTGGGCGTGGATATTCCGGTGGTGCCGGGGATCATGCCGATCACCAACTACAGCAAACTCGCGCGCTTCTCCGATGCCTGCGGTGCGGAAATCCCGCGCTGGATCCGCAAGCAACTGGAAGCCTACGGCGACGACAGCCAAAGCATTCAGCGCTTTGGCGAGCAAGTCGTCAGCGAAATGTGCGAACGCCTGCTTCAGGGCGGCGCACCAGGGCTGCACTTCTATTCCATGAACCAGGCCGAACCTAGCCTGGCGATCTGGAATAACCTGAAGTTGCCGCGCTAAACGCTACAAGCAAGATCAAAAGATCGCAGCCTTCGGCAACTCCTACAGGGGTTGTTGTGGCTGCGATTTTTTGCGTTTGAATCCCCGAATTAGAGCCTGTGCTGTCACTTTCTGGCTCTTTGCGGTTTCTCGTCGTAATCTCAAGCCATGCCTTTGATCACGCAATTATTCGCCGTGCTGGTTTTTGCTTGCCTGAGCTTCGCCGCTCGGGGCGAGAAGTTGCGTATTGTCACCGAGCCGTGGGCGCCTTATGTCTATGAGGAGAACGGCAAGAACCTCGGGCTGGACTACGAAACCACGGCCATCGTGTTCAAGCGCCTGGGCATTGAGGTCGAATGGCAATTCCTGCCGTGGAAGCGTTGTCTGTCGATGCTTGAAACCGGTCAGGCTGATGGCGCACTGGACATTTTTCACAGCGACGAGCGCGACGCCACCCTGCTCTACCCCAGCGAACCGCTGTCGGACGTCGAGTTCGTGATGTTCTACGCCAACGACCGGCCGCACCCGTTCAGCACACTTGAAGAGCTCAAAGGCCTGACCATCGGCACCTCGCCGGGTTATCTGTACAGCCCCGACTTCAGCGAATCGACTCTGTTCACCCGCGAACCGGCGCCGACCCACGAAGCCAATTTCGGAAAACTGGTGCGCGGGCGTATCGATTTGCTGATTACTGATCGCCGCGTCGGCCAGCATTTGCTCGATCAGTTGAATATCCGTGACCAGATCAGCGAAAACCCCACTGTCATTAGCCGTCAGAGCCAATTTCTTGCGGTTCGGCGCAATGCTGGTATGGATTTACTGGTGCAGCGTTTTGGCGCCGAGCTCAAGCGATTCAAGCGTGAACCGGCCTATGCCGAGCTGAGCGCGCGTTATGGCGCAGCGCCAACCGGAGCCACGCCACTGGGGAATGTCTCGGCGAGCAGCAAAACCGTTGAGCAGCAGGAAAGCAGCGCGCAGTGATTGCTCTGTTATACTCCGGCGTTCCCGCCAGGCTCACGCCCGGACGCCCGGAACCGTAACAGGCCTCTCGACCCGCTACAGCGCAGCTTTCAGCCCGCGCGAGCACTCCAGACGTGCCTTCGGAACCGCAGCAGGACCGGACGGGATTGCGTCCTCTTAAACGCTATTCGCGCCAGGCAAGACTCCCATTGGGCCAAGCCCTAACTAAAACAGGATTACTCATGTCCTTTGCTTCCCTCGGTCTCTCCGAGGCTTTAGTCCGCGCCATCGAAGATGCGGGCTATACCGAGCCTACTCCGGTGCAACAGCGGGCCATTCCCGCCGTGTTGCAAGGTCGCGACCTGATGGTTGCGGCTCAGACAGGTACTGGTAAAACCGGCGGTTTCGCCCTTCCGATTCTGGAGCGGTTGTTCCCTAACGGTCACCCGGACAAATCCCAGCGTCACGGCCCGCGCCAACCACGCGTACTGGTCCTGACCCCGACCCGCGAACTCGCGGCCCAGGTTCACGAGAGCTTCAAGATCTACGCCCGTGACCTGAAATTCGTCAGCGCCTGCATTTTTGGCGGCGTCGGCATGAACCCGCAGGTTCAGGCCATGTCCCGTGGCGTTGACGTCCTCGTTGCTTGCCCGGGTCGTTTGCTCGACCTGTGCGGCCAGGGCAGCGTCGATCTGTCCCACGTCGAAATTCTTGTGCTCGACGAAGCCGACCGCATGCTCGACATGGGCTTCGTCCATGACGTGAAGAAAGTCCTCGCGCGTCTGCCGGCCAAGCGCCAGAACCTGCTGTTCTCGGCAACGTTCTCCAAAGACATCACCGACCTCGCCGGCAAACTGCTGCACAACCCGGAACGCATCGAGGTGACGCCGCCGAACACCACGGTCGAGCGCATCGAGCAACGCGTGTTCCGTCTGCCGGCCAGCCACAAGCGTGCACTGCTGGCGCACCTGATCACCGCAGGCGCCTGGGAGCAGGTGCTGGTGTTCACCCGCACCAAGCACGGCGCCAACCGTCTGGCCGAGTACCTGGACAAGCACGGCCTGCCGGCTGTGGCGATCCACGGCAACAAGAGCCAGAACGCCCGCACCAAAGCCCTGGCCGACTTCAAGGCTGGCGAAGTGCGCATTCTGGTAGCGACCGACATCGCCGCTCGCGGTCTGGACATCGACCAGTTGCCACACGTGGTCAACTTCGAACTGCCGAACGTCGATGAAGATTACGTACACCGTATCGGCCGTACTGGCCGCGCCGGTCGTTCGGGTGAGGCGATCTCGCTGGTAGCACCGGACGAAGAAAAGCTGCTGAAAAGCATCGAGCGCATGACCAAGCAGAAGATTGCCGATGGCAACCTGATGGGCTTCGACTCGAGCACCATTGAAGCCGAGAAGCCGGAAGTGCGTGAGCGTCCGGACGTGCGCAACCCGCGCAATCCTCGCGGCCCACGCGGCGACGGCCCGAATGGCGGCGGCGGTGGCGGCGGTCGTAAAGACAAAGGCAAGGACAAGGGCAAGGAAAAACCGGCCGGCGAACGTGGCGAGCGTCCTGCCCGTCAGCAGAAGCCGCGCGAAGGCACCCCGGCCCGTGAACAGCGTCAGCCATCGCAGCCGCCACGCGCCGCTGCCGATCGTGCACCGGACGAGTTCCTCGACGACGATGTCGATAACTTCGGTAACCGCGTTGATTACGTTCCTCAAGCCAAACCGGCTCAGGGCCGTGGTCGCCGTCCGGGTGCTCCGGCACAAGGCACGACAGCGGGTGCAGGTGCTCCGCGCAGCGGCAGCGGTAAGCCTCAGGGTCGTCAAAGCGGCCCACGCAGCAGCGATGGCGCCACCACCGGCACTCCGCCGGCCAAGCGCAACGGCCCGCGCAGCGGTGCTCCACGTGACGGCCAGGCCCGTCGCGAAGAGTCCCGCAACCGTCGCCCGGCTCGCACCGACGACCAGCCGCGTTCGGAACCTGCCGTGCAAAATCCGCGCGGCCCGGCACCGAAGATCATTCACAAGGAGTCAAAAACCGATCGTTTCCCGACTCCTGAGCAACTTGATCAACTGCCAGGCCGTCCGCGCGGCGAGAAACCAGCGTTGCTGACCCGCAACCGCTGATTTAACGCAGCCATAAAAAATGCCCCTGATCGCGAGATCAGGGGCATTTTTTTGTCCGTCGCGAAAGTTATTTCGCTTTGACACCTTCAAACGTGATGTACAGATCGACGTTATCGGACTGTGGACCCAGAACCATCATCTTGCCGAAATCAGAGCGCTTGATGCTGGTAGTGCCTTCGAAACCGGCACGGTAGCCGCCCCATGGATCCTTGCCTTCACCCAGGAAAGTGGCCTTGACCACGATTGGCTTGGTCACGCCGTGAAAGGTCAGGTCGCCGGTCACGTCAGCAGTGACCTTGCCGTCGGCATTCTTGCCGGTTGGCTTGACGCTGGTAGAGACGAAGGTCGCTTTGGCGAACTTGCTCACGTCCAGGAAGTCAGCGCTGGCGATGTGTTTGTCGCGCTCGGCATGGTTGGTGAATACGCTGGCGGTATTGACGTTGAACTCGATTTTGCTGTCTTCAGGCTTGGCAGCGTCAAAGCTGAACTTGCCGTCGATGTCTTTGAAAGTACCGGTGATGAAGCTGTAGCCCAGGTGGCTGATCTTGAAGTCAACGAAGGCGTGCTGACCTTCTTTGTCGACGGTGTAGTCAGCGGCCATTACGTTGGCGGACAGCACGGCAGAACCGATTGCCAGAGCGGCCAGAGTCTTTTTCAACATGCTTTCTTTTCCTTTGAGTCGAGGTTGAACTTCAGGCTTTGCGACCCAGCATTCGAGTGAGGGTCGCATCACGATCGATAAAGTGGTGCTTCAATGCTGCCAACGCATGGAGACCGGAAAAAATTACCAGCGCCCACGCCAGCCAGAGATGAATCACCCCAGCGGTATCTGCCTGATCCGGTAGCCCGGAAACCAGTGCAGGAACTTCAAACAGGCCAAACACCGGAATCCCGACACCGTCTGCGGTGGAAATCAGGTAACCGGCAAGCATCACAGCGAACAGCCCTACATACAGAAACCCGTGGCCGAACCTGGCGCCGATACGAGTCATGCGGCTGTAGCTTTGCAGCGTTGGCGGCGGTGGGCTGATAAAGCGCCACAACACCCGCAACACCATCACACCCAGCAGCACCAGACCGATGCTCTTGTGTAGATCCGGCGCGTCTTTGCGCCAGCTGCTGTAGTAATCCAGCCCAACCATCCACAGACCCAGCGCGAACAGTCCGAAGACCACCAGCGCCACGCCCCAGTGCATGAAGATGCTGACCCAACCATAGCGCGAAGAAGAGTTACGTAGCTGCATTGCCCAAATCCTGTGAGAACTGCGAACCAAGACTAGCGAGTTATCTATCGAATTAAAGCGGAAAATTTCGCTTTGAAATATCGAGAAATACGATGAAGAGTCTGGAAGTGATGCGTTAAGGAAAGATTAAAGGCGATTTTGCCGCATCGCGCTTGGGACAGACTGGTCGATTTTTACTAGCTGATCAGGCGCGATACGGGGTATTGAACTCGGCAGGCGGCTTTACGGAAGACCGCAAACAGCTAAATTTTCAATCAATAACTATGTATAGCTCATTGCACCTTCAAGCCTGATCAAATAACGACTCCATTACTTATTGATCACGTATACAACCATGGCTCTTCGATATACGCCGTTTCAAGCAAGTGGATCATCAACACTACCTGCCAATCAAACAATGTCTGCGCCTCAATATCTGCAATCCGATAACGGTCGATTTCGTTTGATCTTACAGGCCGATGGAAATCTGGTGATCAAGGAGGGTGAAACATTAATCTGGGTGGCAGATGGAAATCAGCCTTACAGTAAAACCTTGCATCAGAAACGCATGCGCGATCCTCTGCAGTTCGTCATCAGCAATAGCGGCTTTCTTTATGATCCGTCCAGACGCCGCCTTTGGATCGCTGAAAGTACTCACACCACTGACAAATCCCTCTGGTACCACACATGTATGACTATTCAGGATGATGGCAACCTGGTCATCTATGATCAACGCACCGGCAGTCCACGCTGGGCGCGCTTTGGCTTTACCCCAGGACGAAGCTCAAAGCCAAAGGAAAGATGGCTGAGAAACTTACCGGACGGTACGAAAGTATACGATTGGGATTTCTAACAGGCCCGGCACTGTCATCTTCGATTAGTTCTTGAGAACAGCCGGCGGCTGTAAACAATCTGCGCTATAAGGGTCTATCTTGCATTTGTGAGCAAGCTCCGAACTATATCCGCCCGGAAAAAAACGGCCATTTGCACAGCCGGAAAGCGTCAATAACACGAGCAGTATCGTAAGTATTTTCATAGCGGGTCACCTCCAATTTATCCAAGCATAAAATTTGAGATCGCGTGCCCGCTATCATTTCGCTCTGAATACTATGTGGGAAACTTCCTGTGCAGAGGTAAGCCTCGAGACTGCACAGCAGAGATAAGTGTGGAGGTTTAATTGCAAAAAAAACGCGGCCCATTTGGCCGCGTTTTTTGTTGAAGCGAAGGCTTACTGCGCCTTGGTCTCTGTCGTTGCAGCAGGCTTGGCCGCGGGTTTCTTCGCCGGCTCAGCCTTTTTTACCGCCGGTTTGGCCGGAGCTTTTTTCGCTTCGGTCTTGGCCGCCGGCTTCGTCGCCGCAGGCTTGGCCGCTGCTTTCTTGGCTGGCTCGGCTTTTACCGGGGCCGCTGGTTTCGGTGCTTCCACCGGAGCTGGCGCAGGTGCCGGGGTTGGCGCAGGCGCTGGAGTTACTGGCGCTGGAGCCGGCTCCGGGGCCTTGGCTGGCTCTGGCTTCTTGTCGTCATCCGAACCGCCAAACAGGTTGCTGAAGAAGTTGCCCTTCTTCGCCGCCACGGCACCCGCCGCGCCTGCCGCTGCTGCGGCCGGCACCACTTTGGCCGGTTCGAACGACTTGCCTGCCGCCAGATCTTCAACCTGGGTGGCCGCACGCTGACCAGTGCGCAGAGCGCCTTCCAGCGTGCCCGGGTACAAGGTGTCGGTGTGTTCACCGGCGAACGCTACGCGTTGCAGCGGACGTTCCCAGATACGCCAGAACTTGCTGATCTGGCCCGGGCCGTAGGCAAGGTACGCGCCGCCCATCGACGGGTCGGTGCTGTAGCGACGGATTTCATAACCGGTGAACGAGCCACGGGCCTGTGGATAAAACGCGTGCAGACGGATCAGCACCTGATCGACCATCTGTTTGTCGCCGAACGCCTGCATCACACGGGAGTTGTCGCCGGACAGGTTGATCACCACGTTGGCGCCGCCCTTCAGCGCCGGCTCGATCCAGAGCATGCCCAGACCTGCGTTGCTGTAGATTTCGCCGGACATACGCGCCTTGCTTTCCCACACTGGCGTCTTGAACTTCAACATGATCTGGTCGCGCCAGCCGTAGTTGGTGCCCTTGATCGCCGCCATATGCTGGGCATCCAGCGCAGGCGTCAGCTGAATCTTGCTCAGCGCACGCAACGGCACGGCCAACACCACGTAATCGGACTGATAACCGACACTGCCGACCTTGACGGTCACGCCATCCTTGTCCTGGCTGATGGCCGATACCGGTGAGTTGGTCTTGATGGTCTTGATCTGTTTGACGAAGGCCTGCGCCAGCACCTGGCTGCCGCCGACCAGACGCGAGGCGCGCAGGTCACGGTCGGAGATGCCGCGATAGACGCGGTTCTGCTGGGCGAAATACAACAGCGACAGACGCGATGGTTCGTCGTAGTGAGTGCGGATGTCCTGGTTGATCAACTGGCGCGCAGTGGCTGGCAGGTTTTGCTTGTCGAGCCAGTTCGACACGTTGATCTGGTCCAGCGCGTGCAGGGTGCTGGTCGCCGCCGGGTTTTGCGGATCGTCGATCGAACGCGCCAGATCATCGAGGGTTTTCTGGTAGCGCTTCAAGGCATCGGCAGTGGCCGGTTGCTTGGTCGCCAGATCAGCGGCGGAGAAATACTCGCCGTCGATCAGATAACCCGGGGTACGCACGAATTCCGGGGCCGGCGTGGTGCCCAGTTTGAAGGTCGAGACGTACTTGTTCAGCACCGGCTGCGTCTTGTC
This sequence comes from Pseudomonas sp. LBUM1652, assembly GCF_059716105.1. Classification (NCBI taxonomy): domain Bacteria; kingdom Pseudomonadati; phylum Pseudomonadota; class Gammaproteobacteria; order Pseudomonadales; family Pseudomonadaceae; genus Pseudomonas; species Pseudomonas sp. LBUM1652. The sequence goes on from NZ_CP166804.1 coordinate 5,895,209, forward strand.
GTTGCCGATCCATTCGCTGGTGGCCATGCCCGAGCGACCGCCCATGCCTGGCTTGGCTTCCAGCAGCGTCACCTGCCAGCCTTTGTTTTGCAGCTCATAAGCAGCGGTCAGACCCGAAAGGCCGCCACCGATCACGATTGCGGTTTTATCCTTGGCCAGCGCCGTAACGCTGAACAGCCCCAACATCACCAGCGCACAGGCGCGCAGCCAACCGACAGACATTCAGCGAACTCCGGAAAACACATAGGAAAAAGCAGTTTTGCGGGTCAGACGACCCAAAGAACCGCGAAGAATACGTTAGCCATCAAAACGCCGCCAGCGACGTCTATCGGCTCATACAAAGTAGCTCAATCGACACAATGGGTTGTCCCCGCGCGATGCATTGCATAGGCTTGCGCGATTGTTCGCCCGCGCCTGACGCGAGCCGCCTCGAGGAGACTGAAAATGGGCCTGAATAACCAGTGGATGCAACGCGATCTCGCGGTGCTGTGGCATCCCTGCACCCAGATGAAAGACCACGAACAGCTGCCGCTGATCCCGATCAAGCGCGGCGAAGGCGTCTGGCTCGAAGACTTCGAAGGGAAGCGCTACCTCGACGCGGTCAGCTCCTGGTGGGTCAACGTGTTCGGCCACGCCAACCCGCGAATCAACCAGCGCATCAAGGATCAGGTCGATCAGCTGGAGCACGTGATTCTCGCCGGCTTCAGCCATCAACCGGTGATCGAGCTGTCCGAGCGTCTGGTAAAGATGACGCCGCAAGGCCTGAACCGGGTGTTCTACGCCGATAACGGTTCGTCCTGCATCGAAGTCGCGCTGAAAATGAGCTTTCACTACTGGCTCAATCGCGGCCAGCCAAACAAGAAGCGCTTCGTTACCCTGACCAACAGCTACCACGGCGAGACCATGGCGGCGATGGCAGTCGGTGACGTGCCGCTGTTCACCGAAACCTACAAAGCCCTGCTGATGGACACCATCAAGGTGCCGAGCCCGGATTGCTACCTGCGCCCCGAAGGCATGAGCTGGGAAGAACACTCGCGCAATATGTTCGCGGCGATGGAACAGACACTGGCTGAGAATCACGACAGCGTTGCAGCCGTGATCGTCGAACCGTTGATCCAGGGCGCCGGCGGCATGCGCATGTATCACCCGGTGTATCTCAAGCTGCTGCGCGAAGCCTGCGACCGTTATGGCGTGCACCTGATCCACGACGAAATCGCCGTCGGCTTTGGCCGCACCGGCACCATGTTCGCCTGTGAACAGGCCGGCATCCGTCCGGACTTCCTCTGCCTGTCCAAGGCCCTGACCGGCGGCTATCTGCCGCTGGCGGCGTGCCTGACCACCGACGAGGTCTACAGCGCGTTCTACGACGACTATCCGACCCTGCGCGCCTTTCTCCACTCGCACAGCTACACCGGCAACCCGCTGGCCTGTGCGGCGGCGTTGGCGACGCTGGATATCTTCGAGCAGGACAACGTGATCGAGAACAACAAGGCGCTCGCCCAACGCATGGCGTCGGCCACCGCGCATCTGGTCGACCACCCAAACGTGTCGGAAGTGCGCCAGACCGGCATGGTGCTGGCCATCGAGATGGTCAAGGATAAAGCCAGCAAAGAGGCCTACCCTTGGCAGGAACGTCGCGGCTTGAAGGTGTTCCAGCATGCGCTGGAGCGTGGCGCGTTGCTGCGTCCGCTGGGCAGCGTGGTGTATTTCCTGCCGCCCTACGTGATTACCCCGGAGCAGATCGACTTCCTCGCCGACGTCGCCAGCGAAGGCATCGACATCGCTACGCGTGAGAGCGTCAGCGTGGCGGTGCCGAAAGATTTCCATCCCGGTTTCCGTGATCCGGGCTGATTGGATTGATGGTTTGACTAGAACCCTGTGGCGAGGGGATTCATCCCCGATGGGTGGCGAAGCCGCCCCAATCCCTGATCGCACTTTTCAACTGAAGAACTCGGTTGCTGATTTTGGGGGCGCTCCGCGCCCCATCGGGGATAAATCCCCTCGCCACATAAGCTCTGTACCACAGCGACTATGAGCCATTTTTTAGAGACCCGAAATGAGACTGTCCCGCTTCTTTATCGACGCCCCGCTGAGCACCGGCCAACACGAATTGCCGGAAGCCCAGGCGCATTACATCAGCCGCGTGCTGCGCATGGCCGAGGGCGATGCGGTGCAGATGTTCGACGGCTCCGGCCATGAGTTTCGCGGATCGCTGGTGGAAGTCGGCAAAAAACGCGTCGTCGTGCAGATCGACGAACAACTTGCCGGTCAGATCGAATCGCCGCTGCAAATCCACCTCGGCCAAGGCCTGTCCCGTGGCGAGCGAATGGACTGGGCGATTCAGAAAGCCACCGAACTGGGCGTCACTGAAATCACCCCGATCTTCAGTGAGCGCTGCGAAGTGCGCCTGAAGGACGAACGCGCCGACAAACGCCTGCTCCACTGGCGCCAAGTGGCGATCAGCGCTTGTGAGCAATGCGGGCGCTCGCGGGTGCCGGTGATTCATCCGCCGGTGCTGTTGGCAGACTGGATCAAGCAGACTGAAGCTGATCTGAAGCTAGTACTGCATCCAGTGGCTGAGCCGATGGTGAGCCATGCAAAACCTTCGACACTGGCGTTCCTGATCGGGCCGGAGGGTGGGTTGTCCGATGCCGAGGTCGAGCAGGCCAGGGGCAATGGTTTCCATGCTGCACGCCTCGGACCGCGAGTGTTGCGTACCGAGACCGCGCCGGTGGTTGCACTGGCGGTGGCCCAGCAACTTTGGGGTGATTTCTAGGGCGCCATCGCTGGCAAGCCAGCGATTAGTCGCACCTCGGTCTACAAGACGTAAAACATAATCGCCACAAAGTGCAGCAAGCTCCCGGCAATCACAAACAGATGCCAGATCCCGTGCGCATGCCGCAATCGGTGATCCAGGGCAAAAAAGATAATCCCCACGGTGTACAAAACCCCGCCCGTGGCCAGCCAGGCGAAGCCGGTGGTGCCCAGTGCCGCCAATAACGGCTTGACCGCCACCAGCACAATCCAGCCCATCACCGCGTAGATCACAATCGACAGAATCCGCGCCTCGGAGCGCGGTTTGATCTCTTGCAGAATGCCGATCAGCGCCAGCCCCCAGACAATCCCGAACAGCGTCCAGCCCCACGGCCCGCGCAGGGTCACCAGACAGAACGGCGTGTAACTCCCGGCGATCAGCAGGTAGATCGAAAAGTGATCGACCTTCTTCATGATCGCTTTCTTGCGCCCGCGCACGCTGTGGTACACGGTCGATGCGCTGTAGAGCACCAGCAAGGTAAAGGCGTAAATCGCCACACTGACAATCTTCCAGGGACTGCCATCCAGACAGGCAATCACCAGCATCCACACCCCACCGATAAAAGCCGCCACCGCCCCGACCAGATGCGTCCAGGCGTTCAATCGTTCCCCGTGATACATGTATCGCTCACCTCAAATTCGTTACCGCAGCGCGCAAGGCTCGGGCCTTGAGCGTAAAAGCGCAATGTTTCCGTTAAACACGATCCCTGTAGGCGCTGCCCAAGGCTGCGATCTTTTGATCTTCCGTGCACAATCGGCCGACATAAAAAAGAGTCCGCGCCATGTTGATCGACGAAGAGTTGACCCTGAAAAAACTCGAGGTGTTCCTCGCCTTCATGCGCACCGGCAATCTGGCCCGCGCCGCTGCGGAGTTGCAGACCAGCAATGTCAGCGTGCACCGCGCGATTCATTCGCTGGAAAGCGCCCTGCGCTGCCCGCTGTTCAAACACGAAGGGCGCAACCTGACGCCGCTGGAAAGTGCCTATGTGCTAGAAGAACGCGCACAGAAGCTGATTCAGGACGTAGTCGAAAGCGTGCGCCTGACCCGCGAAGCCGCCGGGTTCTCCGCTGAACGCTTCAAACTCGGTTCGCTGTATTCGCTGACCGTGAAGACCGTGCCGCAACTGATCATGGGCCTGAAGATCCGCCGCAGCCAACTCAACATCGACCTGATCCTCGGCTCGAACATCGACCTGCTCTACAAGCTGAAAAACATGGAAGTGGACGCGATCCTGGTGTCGCTGGACGACAGCATCAACGACCCGGACTGCGAGCAGATTGCGCTGTTCTCCGACGACATCTTCCTCGCCACGCCAGCGGACTCAAGGTTCGCTCAGCGCAGTGAAGTCGATCTGGCAGAAGTTCGCGACGAAACCTTCATCACCCTGACCCAAGGCTTCGCCACCCATCAGGACGGTAACCGGGTGTTCAAGCAGGCTGGGTTCGAACCGAAGGTGGCGATGCAGGTGAACGACATTTTCACGCTGCTGAGCATGGTCAGCTCCGGCGTGGGTTATGCGTTGCTGCCAGGAAGGATTGCGGCGGTGTATGAGAACCGGGTGAAGCTGATTCCGTTGCAGGAGAAGTACCGGTTGCAGCAGCACATTGGCGTGGTGTTTCTGAAGGCCAAGGAGCGCGATCCGAATTTGCTGGCGTTGCTGGCGGAGTGTCGGATGTATGCCAATCGGCAGGCTTGAGACCGTGTCGTCTCCTTCGCGAGCAGGCTCGCTCCCACAGTTGGAATGCATTTCCCTGTGGGAGCGAGCCTGCTCGCGAAGGCGTCAGCCCAGACGACTCAAAACCCGAACCTAGCCAACAATCGCGCGAACAATAAAGAACAACAACGAAGGCCCAAGCAGGCACCCAAGCCCGGTGTGGAACGTCGCCGTCAGCGCCCCATAAGGCACCAACCGCCGATCCGTCGCCGCCAGCCCGGCAGTCACACCACTCACCGTCCCGGCCAACCCGCCAAACACCATCGCCGAACGCGGGTTATCCAGGCCCATCCAGCGCGCCGCGACCGGCGTGCCGACCATCACCAGAATCGCCTTGATCAACCCGGTGGCAATCGACAGCGCCATCACATCCGAACTCGCACCAATCGCCGCACCGGTCACCGGGCCAACGATGTAGGTCACCGCGCCAGCACCGATGGTGGTCATGCTCACCGCATCGCGATAACCAAACGCCCAGGCCATGCTCGCGCCGACAATGAACGGCAGGATCGTGCCCAGCAACAACGCAATCACCCCGATCATCCCGGCCTTTTTCGCCTCGGTCGCCTGCACTTCAAACGCGGTGGCAACAATCGCGAAATCACGCAGCATTGCCCCGCCCATCAGGCCGATGCCGGAGAACAGCGTCAGATCCGCCAAACCTTTCTGCCCGCCCGTCATGGTGCCGCCGACCCACGCCAGCACCAGACCGATGACGATGGCAATCGCCGAGCCGTGAATGCGTCCGAAGGTCAGGCGCTTGGAGAGAACCACCGACACCCACATGATCACGCCGACAAAAGCGAAGGCAGTGATCAGACCGTTATGTTCCAGACCTTTTTCGATGAGATCCCACATATCAGCGACCCCCTACCGGCGTGCCGACCGGGGAGATTTCCGCCGGTTCGTCGGGCAACGGTTCGCCCTTGTGGGTGCGGCTGATCAAGGCAATCGTGCAACCACAAATCACCACCGAACCGATCGCCGCCAGCACCGCCACCGGGCCGCCGTGCAGCGCGGTGACGACGTTCTGTTGCGCGGCCATCGCCACCACCACCGGAATGTACATGGCGCCCCAGAAGCCGACGCCCATCTCGCACTCCTTGGTCATGCCGCCGCGTTTCTGCATCCACAACCGCGCGCAGATCAACAGGATCATCGCGATGCCGACCCCGCCGACGTTGGATTTGACGCCCAGCAACACGCCGAGCATGTCGCCCATGATCACCCCTGCCAGCGTACAGATCGCCAACAGCGCCACACCGTAAATAATCATTGTTGTAGTCCTCAAAGTGCATCGTCGAATGTTGTTTTTGTTGTTCGAAGCTTGAGTCGGCGTTTTAGGTTCGGCGGCTTCCCTCCTCACGCAACAGCGCCTGCAAGGTGTCGAGGCGAGCACTGTCGAAGGCAGTGACGGTACCTTGCTCGAACACCCGGCGCGCCAGCCCGGTCAGCACCGCACCGGGCGGCAGTTCGATCTGTAGCCGCACGCCGCGCTCGTAGGCGCTTTGCACGGTGCCGCGCCAATCCACGATGCGACACATGTTGTAAGCGAGGTCGTCGCGCAGGGCATCGACCTTGATTACCGGGCGCGCGCGGCTGCCGCTCAGGTAGGCGATTTTCGGGGCTTGCAGTTGTACTTTGGCGAAGGCTTCGGCGAGGGTTTGCGCCGGTTTTACCAGCAGCGGACAGTGCGACGGCACGCTGACCGCCAGACGTTTCGCCAGACCCGCGCCACGGCTGCGCGCGAGTTCGGCCACCGCTTGCATCGCCTTTTCGCTGCCGGCAATCACCACCTGGTTATCGGCATTGATATTGGCCAGATAAACCGGCGTTTCGGCGCTGTGAATTTGCGCCAGCAACGTTTCGACGGTGGACAGTTGCAGACCGATGATCGCGGTCATGCCAAAGCCCTGTGGATAAGCCTGTTGCATCAACTCACCGCGCAGGCTGACCAGATGCAGCGCATCACTGAAGCTCAAGGCCCCGGCCACCACCGCTGCGGGGTAAGCACCGATGGACAGGCCGGCGACATAGTCCGCGTTCAAACTGTCCTGCAACAACTGTCGCGAAGCCGCGACACCGGCGATCAGCAGGCAGAGCTGCACTGCCCTTGTACTGCGCAGCGCTTCGGCAGAATCAAGCAGCAAGACATCTTCACCCAGCACATCACTGGCCTCGGTCAACGTTTCCCGAGGCAAACGCTGGAGCATGCCCGGTTGCTGTGCGCCCTGACCGGGGAACACCAACAGACTGCTCATGCTGCCTGCTCCTGCGGGTTCCACGGGTCTACTACCAGACACGCCTGATGCGCGTTTTTCAGCAGCACCCGCGCCGAAGTGCTGGCCCATTCACGCAGGGCTACGGCGCCGAACGGCGTCTGCAATTGCATGTCGACCCGGCACACTGCCTGATCGAAAAGCGCCACCAGTTTGCGCGCCTGATTGCGGGTCATCAGTTGCGGTGTGCGCAGGATCAGATCGAGATCGCTGCCCTCATGCATCGCCGCAAAACCACTGGCCAGTTCAAATCCGGCACTGCCGCTGACGCCCCAGATCCAACCGCAATCATCGAGCATCGGCCGCAATTGCTTGAGGGCGCACATGGCCGGCAGATCACGTTCACTGTCGACCCGACACAGCGCCTCGGGGCTGACACGACAGCCAATCGAATCAAGCGCCATGAACGCCGCCAAGCGCTGCTCGCGTAACACACCGCGCACGCCCACTGCCACGAAACCCTCAGCACTTAACGCACGGCGCACCACCACCGGTTGCCCGGCGCTGAGCGACTCGACTGCCCACTGCGGCGCATCCGCCGGTAGCTGCGCCGGGGTCATGCCCCAGAGCAGATCGTGGGCCAGAGGCGTATTCACCACTGCGCCCTCAACAGTTCACGCACGCGACTGGACGCTTCACGATTTTTAGCACCGAGGCGACCGCTCAAATCATTGCCAGTGACATCGCTGATGGCTTGCTTCAAGCACTCGGTCACTCGTGTCAGATCCTCGGCTGTCGGCTGTTCGATCTGCTGCACCGACAGGGTTTCCCAAAGCAGCCCGAGGCTGGCGTAACTGTCGATGTCATAGGCCATCGGCGGCACGCTGGCGGCCAGTGCTTCGAGTTCTTCGACGCTGCGCAAAGTCACCCGCGCCGCCGATGCTTTGCCCATCGCATGCACCATCACGCCGGGATCACGCAGGGCTATCAAGCGGTTGGCCTGATAGCCGTGGGCGAGAAACGCACCGGACATGGCTTTGCCCACCAGCAGCGCAATCACCGGATGCCCGGCCAGGCGTGCGCGGGCATAACTGTCCGCCGCACCGGCCAGCGCCTGATGAATGCCGAGGGCTTCTTCGCGACGGCCGTAGGCCTGGCTCGGTACATCGACGATGGCAATCAGTGGACGCTTTTGCGGTTTGTCGCGGTCAGCGTTGATCGCATCGTCGACGGCTTTGGCCAGGCCCCAGCCTTCCAGCAACCCGACTTCGCCGTTACGGGCACGGGGGAAACGGTTGTCAGGGTCAGCGACCACGGCGATAAAACGCCCGAGTTCAGCATCGGCAACCTTCAACGAGGGCGGCAAACCTTCTACAGCTTTCGCGCACGCGCTCAACGCGTTGAACCAGTTCAAACCGCGCAATGAATAACCACTCATGAGCGCTCTCCTTGATACAGATCGCGAACCACCGAAGGCTCGATTTGCTTGTCAGTGTCCAGGCTGGCCAGCCGTTGCAGGAACCACTCGGCCCGCTGACTTCGCGGTTGCGCTGGCAAGCCTTGTTGCAGCAACTCGCCGACCTGCTGACGAATCTGCGCCACATCATCGGCGGCAAACCGATCCACCAAGCCACTGGCAAAACGCTGCTCGCCACCGGTCAGGCTCCAGATAAACGGCCGGTCGCGGGAGTCGTATTCCTCGATCCCGGCTTCCTGCTCGATCACCTGCGGGCCATTCAGGCCCAGGCGTGCTTCCTGGGTCACCAGCAAATAGCTGCACAGCGCAGCGGCAATCGACATGCCGCCGAAGCAACCAACACTGCCTGCCACTACACCCACCACCGGTTGGTATTGCTGCAAATCGACAATCGCCGCATGAATATCGGCAATCGCCGCCAAGCCGAGATTGGCCTCCTGCAGCCGCACACCGCCGGTTTCCAGAAGCAATACGGCGCGGGTCGGAATGCCGTTGCGGTTGTCCTCGGCGGCCAGTTCCAGTGCACCGGCAATCTTCGCCCCGCCGACTTCGCCAAGGCTGCCGCCCTGAAACGCGCCTTCGATGGCCGCGATCACCACCGGCAAACCGTCGAGGCTGCCCTTGGCGATCACCACACCGTCATCGGCTTGCGGCACCACGCCCTGGCGTTCCAGCCACGGCGACATGACGCGTTGAAACGGGTCGAGCAATTCGCGGAAGGTGCCGGCATCAAGCAAGGCTTTCGCCCGTTGCCGCGCGCCGAGTTCGACGAAGCTGTGTTTATGGAGAAGCGCTGCGCTGTCAGTCATGGCCGATCTCCTCGAAACCTTGTTCCAGGCGCAAACGCACCACACCCGGCGTCGCGCCGAAATCGTGGATATCGATGGCCATGGCTGGCGGCGTGGTGCCGTCGAACATCCGCGCAAACAGATGCTGCCAGCGCAGCTGTGCGCCGTTGGCCGAGGTTTGCACGTTGATCGTCAACTTGCCGGCCAGCCCCGGTTCGATCAGCACTTCCAGATCACCCGAGCCGACACAACCGACCAGCGCCCGACCGCGAGGCGGCTGCCCGGCGGGGAATTCAAACGATAGGGTTTCCATCAAAACGCTCCCTGAAAGGTGCCGTCGCACTCGATTCGGTCGAGCAGCAGCGTGGCGGCGAGCAAGTCGGCGGCGCCACCGGGCGAGGCATTCAATGCGATGAGTTGTTGATCGAGTTCATGCAGGCGCCGGCGACCGCTGAGGCTGGCGCTGCCGCCAGCATCAAGCACCGCTTGCGCGCCGTGTTGCATGGCTAGCAGGCCTTGTTCGCCGGCGCGGTAGAGCACGCAGGTGTCGGCCAGGTCAGTCATGATCGCGAGCAAGGCGTCGAGTCGGGCGTTCTGTTCGCCATGGCCGGCAGTGCGGCTTTTTTTCAGTTGCGGCAAGCCACGTTGCAGCACGGACGGGAAGCCGAGTTGCGCTTCCTCTCGGGCGCCGCGAGCGCCGTAACGCAGGGCGACTTGTGCACCGTGGCTGAGCGGACGAGGTGCAAAACGATCATCGAGCAGCGCCAGACGTGCAGCGCGCAGGGTGACGGCGTTGGCGCCCGTGGATTTCGCTTCGAGCGCGGCGGCGGTCACCAACAGGCCCAAGGCCCAGATTGCACCGCGATGAGTGTTCACGCCGTTGGTGGTCGCGAGCATCGCTTGCTCGCCTTCACGGCCGATGCGGCCAATGCTTTCACGCAGCGTTTGATTGATCTCGCCGACTTCAATGGCAGCTTCGGCCATCTCCTTGAACGCCGGCCACAACGACAGCGCCGAGGCGTGCATCAGGCCCAAGTGCAGATCGGTGTGCGCGCCGTTGCCACGACGGTCGACCAGCGCCGGTTTCGGCGACAGATCCGCTTCGTCGATCAACGCATCCACCGCCATGTCCGCCAATCGCTCGGCCAGGGAAATCGGTTTCGCTTGCAGGTTAAGTGCGTGCATTACCAGCTCCTGAATTTGGCGGGCGGGTTGTAGAGGCCGCCGGACCACTCGACCAGATCGGCCACGCTTTTCGCCGCCAGCAGTTCGCGGGTAGCGTCAGTGCGGCGGATGCCAAGGTCTTCGGGCAAGGCAATCAAGCCTTCGCGGCGCATGCGTTCGGTGTCTTTCGGGTTGTGGCGCAGGCCGATGGCGGTGACCCCGGCGACTGCAGCGATCATCGCCTGGCGCTCTTCCAGCGAACGCGCCTTGTACAGATAGGCGATGCCTTCTTCGGTGAGCAGGTGGGTGACGTCGTCGCCGTAGATCATGATCGGCGCCAGCGGCATGCCGCTTTTCTTCGCCACTTCCACCGCGTCGAGGGTTTCGACGAAGGTCGGTTTGCCGCCCTCCTGGAAGGTCTCGACCATTTGCACCACGAGTTTCTTGCCGCGTTCGAGCATCGGTTGCGGCGAGTCGTCGTGGCGCATGTCCAGCCATGCCGGCGTGCCGTGACGGCGGCCACGCGGGTCATGGCCCATGTTCGGCGCGCCGCCGAAACCGGCGAGACGGCCACGGGTGACGGTCGAGGAATGGCCATCGCCATCAACCTGCAACGTCGCGCCAATAAACAGATCCACCGCGTATTGCCCGGCCAGTTGGCAGAACATCCGGTTGGAACGTAGCGAGCCGTCGCGGCCGGTGAAGAACACGTCCGGGCGCGCGGCGATGTAGTTTTCCATGCCCAGTTCGGTGCCGAAGCAATGCACGCTTTCGACCCAGCCGCTCTCAATCGCCGGGATCAACGTCGGGTGCGGATTGAGCGTCCAGTTGCGGCAGATCTTGCCTTTGAGGCCGAGGGATTCGCCGTAGGTCGGCAGGATCAGTTCGATGGCCGCTGTGTTGAAACCGATGCCGTGGTTGAGCGACTGCACGTTGTGTTTTTCGTAGATCCCGCGAATCGCCATCATCGCCATCAACACGTGGACAGGCTTGATGTGCCGTGGGTCGCGGGTGAACAGCGGTTCGATGTAGAAGGGCTTGTCGGCCACCACGACGAAATCGACCCACGATGCCGGAATATCCACACGGGGCAATTCGCTGACGTCGTCGACCAACTGGTTGACCTGGACGATGACGATGCCGTCGCTGAACGCGGCCGGTTCGATCAGCGCCGGGGTGTCTTCGGTGCTCGGGCCGGTGTAGATGTTGCCGGCGCGGTCGGCCATGAAACCGGCCGAGAGCACGACGTTGGGGATCAGGTCCACCACCAGCCGGGCGTAGAGTTCGATGTAGGTGTGGATCGCGCCGATTTCCAGCAGGCCGTCTTCAAGCAACTGGCTGATACGCAGGCTCTGGGTGCCGGCGAAGGAGAAATCGAGCTTGCGGGCAATGCCGCGTTCGAACAGGTCGAGGTGCTCGGAGCGGCCGACGCTGGGCATGATCATGTGCAGGTCGTGGAGCTTCTCGGGATCAGCCTTGGCCAGCGAGCGAGAAAGGAAGTCTGCCTGCTTCTGGTTGTTGCCCTCCAGCACCACTCGGTCGCCGGGATGAATCAGCGCTTCGAGCGCGGCGACGATCTTGTCGGTGGGCAACACCACACCGTCGGCCAGCCCGCGCACCTTGTCGAGGCGACGCTGCTTCTCGTCACGCCGCCGCGTCCAGCGCGAGTCGGGGGAAATTGTTGTTGTCATGCTCACTCCACGGGGTTCGCTGTCGTGGAGCTAAGTTAGGCGTGTGGGGTGGAGGCATCAATCAAGCGCGGTGGTGATTCATTACGCTCAGCGTAATGGTTCAGGCCCTCTTCGCGAGCAGGCTCGCTCCCACAGGGGATCTGTGTCGTACACCTGATCTGTGTTCACTGGTGATCCAATGTGGGAGCGAGCCTGCTCGCGAAGAGGCCAGTCAGACCACTAAAAACTCTGGATCAGTGGACCAGGCCCGCCTCCACCAACAACTGCTCAAGTGCTAACAAATCCGGCACCTTCGCCACTTGCTCCCCCACCTGCACCGCCGCCTGTTCCAGCGCACACAACGGCACATCGACATAGCTCAATTGGCTATCGAGCTTGTAAGACCGAGGAATCCCCTGCACCAGCAACGCAATGAATTTCAGCTGCGGCAAGCCACCCAGCGCATTGAGAATCACAATCCGCGCTCGCTCGCCAATCACCACTTTCTGCCCACACGCCGACTCGAAACTCAGCAACGGAATCTGCCGCTCGCGCCACATGACGCGCCCCAGATACCACGGCGGTGTATCCAGATCGAAGGCGCTGGCCTGATAGTCGATCAGCTCGGCCACCGCGACGTTGGGCAAGATCAGGTTACGATCCGCCAGCGGCAGCAGCAGCCCGGTGAGTTGGCTGGTACGCGCGTTGTGGCGGCGCTCATGCATGTTTCTTGCTCCAGTGGGCAATGCTTTCGAGCAGCACCGATTCCTGATACGGCTTGCCGAGGTAGTCGTTGACGCCGATGGCCATGGCGCGGTCGCGGTGTTTTTGCCCGGTGCGCGAGGTGATCATGATGATCGGCAGGTGTTGCAGGCGCTCGTCGTTGCGCACTTGAGTGGCGACTTCGAAGCCGTCCATGCGCGGCATTTCGATGTCGAGCAGCATCAGGTCGGGCATGTGTTCTTCGAGCAGGAGCATGGCGTCGACACCGTCCTTGGCGGTCAACACGTTCATGCCGTGGCGTTCGAGTAAACGACTGGTGACCTTGCGCACGGTGACCGAGTCGTCGACCACCATGACCAGCAGCGGTTTCTGCGGTTCGCAGTCGATATCCGGTTGAATCGGATACTGCGCAACCGGTGCCTGCATCGCGCGGATCGGCGCCAGCAGATCAAGAATCAGCACCACCCGGCCATCGCCCAGAATCGTCGCGCCGGACACGCCCTGCACCGCCGCGAATTGCGCGCCGAGGCTTTTGACCACGATCTCGCGCGTCCCTGCCATGGTGTCGACCTGCACCGCGATGCGCCGGTCGTTGTACTGCACCAACAGCACCGGCAACGGCAGGCTCTGGCCCAGCAGTTTCGGGCGTGGCGCGGTTTTCAGCAGCTCGCCCAAGTAGCACAGCTCATAGCGTTGGCCGCCATATTGATAGCTCGGTGGATCAAGACGGAAATGCCCATCCAGATCATTCGGCAACACGCGGACGATGCCGTCGATGGTGTTCAGCGGAATCGCGTATTGATCCTCACCACACTGCACCATCAACGCACGGTTGACCGACACGGTGAACGGCAGGCGAATGCGAAAATGCACGCCCTGCCCCGGCACCGAGTCGATGCTCATGCTGCCGCCCAACTGGCGGACTTCTTCATGCACCACGTCCATGCCGACGCCACGCCCGGAGATCTGGGTGATTTTTTCGGCGGTGGAAAACCCCGGTTGGAGGATGAACTGCAACACATCGCGGTCGCTGATTTCGGCGTCCGGCGCCAGCAAGCCACGTTTGATTGCCTTGTTCCGCACCGCTTCCAGCGGCACACCGGCACCGTCGTCGCGGATGTCGAAAACGATGTCGCCGCCCTCGCGGGACAGCTCGAGGCTGATCTGCCCTTGCGCCGGTTTCCCCGCCGCCAGCCGCACCTCGGTGGACTCCAGACCATGGTCGACGGCGTTGCGCAGCATGTGCTCCAACGGTGCGGCCATGCGCTCCAGCACGTTGCGATCCATCTCGCCTTCGGCGTTGCCGACGACGAAAGCGACGTCTTTGTTCAGCTCTTCGGCAACCTGGCGGACGATGCGTTTGAGGCGCGGCAACATCCGTTCGAACGGCACCATGCGCGAGCGCATCAGGCCTTCCTGCAATTCGGTGTTGATTCGCCCTTGTTGTTGCAGCAGGTTCTCGGCGTCGTGGTTGCGGCGGTCGAGGGTTTCCTTCAGGTCGAGCAAGTCGGAGGCGGATTCGAACAGCGCCCGCGACAGTTGCTGCAACTGCGAATGGCGATCCATTTCCAGCGGATCGAATTCTTCGTAACCGAGGCGTTCGCCGTCGACTTGCTGACGGCTGAGGATGCGCCCCTGGGTTTCCGTATCGAGGCGGCGCAACTGATCACGCATACGCTCGATGGTGGTTTCCATCTCGTTGAGCGCGACTTGCGCGTCGTTGACTTGCTGTTCAATGCGTCCACGGAAAATCGAGGTTTCCCTGGCCAGATTGACCAATTCGTCGAGCAGTTCGGCGGAGACTTTGACCATGTCCGCGCCGGCGTCGGCGGACGGTGCTGCGGTCTCGGTTTTAACCGGCAGCGGCAGCAACGGCGGCGCTTCAGGCGTCACGGGATGACTGAAGTTCTGGATCGCATTGATCAACCGATCCGCCGGCGGACACGGTTGCCCGGCGCGCACGCCATCGAGCATTTGCGCCAGTCGGTCATGGCCGCGCTGCACCAGCGCGAACAATTCGCCAGACGCTTGCAACGAGCCGGCGGAGAGACTTTCGTAAAGGTACTCCAGCTCATGGGCGAGGTCGCCGATCGGGCCGATCTCGACCATCCGCGCGCCGCCCTTGAGGGTGTGCAGGTCGCGCAGCAGGGTTTCGACTTCCTGACGGTTGCCCGGCTCAGCCTGCCAGCGCAGCAGCGCGGCGCCGGAGTTCTCGATGATGTCGAAACCTTCTTCGAGGAAGATCTCCAGCAACTCGGGATCGTGCCCGGCACCTTCGTGATCGACGGCAGGTTGCGTCGTTTCGGCAGGGGTCGGCGAGCCTTGGCGTACCTGCCGAAGCGCTTCGATCAGATCCTCTGCCGGCTCCAGCGGCTGATGGTTTTGCAGTTGCTCAAGCAGCCGGGTGAAACGCTCATGGCTCTTGTGCAACAAGCGACCAAGGGCTTCGCTGTGGCTGTAGCGACGATCGACCAGACCTTCGTAAAGGCTTTCCAGCTCCTGGGCCAGATCGCCGACGGCGTCGACTTCGGCCATGCGCGCACCACCCTTGAGGGTGTGCAAATCACGCTGCAACGAGGACAGCGGCGCGGCGTTGTCCGGGTCGCTCAGCCAGCGCTGCAAGGCTTGCTCGGCGCTGTCGAGAATGTCCACTGCCTCTTCGAGGAAGATCTCGACGATTTCGTCGTCCGGCTCCTGGGCAGCGCTGGTTTGCGAAAGCTCGGCGGTGGCCGCGCCCAGTTCGCGGATGCTCAAGGTGCGGCTGCCGTCGCTGCGAATCAGGCCCATGGACGAGGGGTCGAGGCTTTCGTCGAGCAGATCATGCAAGGCGCGAATGCGCTCCGGCTGCGGCGTGACTTCCTGGCCGGCGGCCAGTTCGTCGAGCATGTTGATCAGCGCTTCGTGGGCGTACTGCGCTTCCTGGAAAAACCGGTCGCTGACCGCCAGGCTGCTTTCTTCCACGGCGCCATAGAGATCGAGCAAGGCTTCGCACAGAACATCCACCGGCAGCAGATCCGCCAAGTGCGCGCCTTCACCGAGGGTGGTCAGCTCATCCAGCAACGCGCTGAGTTCCTGGCGTTCGCCGGGGTGTTGCTGCCAGCGCTGCAAAAGGTTTTCGGCGTCGAACAGGATGTCCATGCCTTGGGCAAGGAAGTTGTTGATCAGTTGCGGATCGTGCTTGATCCGCAGGCCAGTGTTCGGCGCATTGAGGATCGCTTCCAGACGCTCGCCGAGCAGCGCATCGGTGCGTTTGATCAGCGACTGCGCGCCGACAATCGGCGCCAGCGGATCATGCTTGAGCTGGCGCAAGCCGACACGGAACAGCCCTTCGGCTTCGAGCAGCAACTCGACTTCATCGAGATCGAGCGGCAACTGATGGGCCTTGAACTCTCGGGCCAATTGATCAAGCGATGCCGCCAGTTCGGCAATCGGCAACACACCGGCCATCGACGCGCTGCCCTTGAGGGTGTGCAAAGCGCGCTGCAACTCGTCGCTGGCCGGCAGCGGAACATGCTCGGCCGCTTGATCGAGGAAGCGGTTGAGGCTGGCGAGGTGGGTTTCGGCTTCGTTGCGGAAGATCTCCAGCAACAGCGGATCGAGCGCCGCAACGTCATCGACGTCTTCGGCAGCCAGCGGTTCGTCACCCTTGGCCAAGGCATGGGCGCGCGCCGCCAATTGATCGACATCGCTGCGCTGACGCTGGCTGTTGGTGGCGAATTCGCTGACCAGTTCCGGCAGCAGCAACACCGTGTCGGTGAGTAATTGCGGCACCACGGCGCCGGGTTCGACGCTGTGTTCCAGCACGCGATTGAGCAGATTCTCCACCGCCCAGGCCAGTTCACCGAGGATCAGCGCACGCACCATGCGCCCGCTGCCTTTCAAGGTGTGGAAGGCGCGGCGCAGCTCTGTCAGCGCGGCGCGATCCTGCGGATTGGCCGTCCAGCGCGGCAGGTATTCGTGGAGAACCTCAAGTACCTCATCGGTCTCTTCGAGGAACACTTCGCGCAGTTCGTCGTCCACCGGTTCTTCATCGGCCGGTGGCGGCATCAGGCTGCCGGGTGTGACCACGGCGGGCGGATTGATCGCCGGCACCGGGCTGGCCAACACATCGGCCAGCGACTGCACGATGTCCGGGTCGTCCAGCGCCTGCAGGTCCTGCATCACCAGTGCTTCGCTGGGGCTGAGCACGTCATCGAGCACTGGCACACGCTGTTCGCCGGGCTGCTCATTGGCCTCTTCGTTTGCAACATAACCGAGACTGGCGAGGCTCTTCTGCGCGACATCCAGCAGTTGTTCGCTCGGCGCCAGCGGGTCATCGCTCAAGCGTTCAAGGTAATACTCGAGGCTGGTGATGACGTCGGCGAGGTTGTCCAGTTGCTGCCAGCCTGGTTCGTGCGGATCGAGCAGCAGATGTTCGCGGATGAAACCGTTGCAGGCCTCGACCAGATTCGCCGCACGACTCAGCGGAATCATCGCCAGCGCCCCGCGCACCTGAGTCAGCAGTTCTGGCAGCGGTTGCAGTTGCTGGCGGTCCCAGTCGGCGTCGATATAGTCGACGATCATGTCCTTGGCCTGTTGCAAGCAGATGCGCGCTTCCTTGATCACGATCTGATGAATCTGCGTCAGGTCGGTGGTGGGCAGGCGCGAGTCTTCGGGGCTTTCCGGCTCGACGGTGCCGACCATCCCGGCGAGTGTCGCTTCGACGTAGAGCAAGGCGCCGGCAACGTCCATCAGGATGGCGTCGTTGGGTTCACGCTGGCCTTGGACAAGGCTGAGCACCACCGCCAGTTGATCGATGATGACCTTGCGCGGCTGGCCGAAACCGAGCACCGCGAGGGTGTCGGCGATCTGCCGCAACGGCGCCAGCAGGCTTTCCAGGTCCGACGTGTGTTGGCGGTCGCTGCGCACGAACAGGTCGAGGCGTTCCTTGACCCGCACCAGTTCTTCGCACAATGCCGCCAGCACCGAGCGCATCGCATCGCGGTCGGGGCCGGCCAGGCGCGCGCGTTCTTCATCGACCATCGCGCTGTCGGGTAAGGCGTCGTCCAGGGAGTAGCGATCTTTCATGGTCAGCATCTGCCTGGTGGGATGTTCGGCTTTGGCAATATAGAACAACAGGCTTTTCAGAAGCTCTGGCGGGGGCGGCTGATTGAGGCCCGCCATGCCTTGTTCGAGCAGGCGCTTGAGTTCCTTGTCGGCGTCCTTGAACAGGCTGCGCAGTGCCGGGCTGTTGGCGATCACGCCTTCGCGCATACCTTCGACCAAGGCGGATGCGACCTGCCACAACGGACTTAACGGGGCGTCACCGCTCAGCGCTTCGAGACGGGTGAAGACTTTCGCCAGATAAGCCAGGTGCGTCTGGTCATCCTGCTCACGCAGCAAACCGACCAGCGCCATTTGCAGCATCTGGCGTAACTTGCGCAGCACATTCGGCAGCTCTGCCGGTTCCAGCAACGCCAGCGCTTCTTCGCCAAGCGGCGGCAGCTCGGGCAGTTGCGGGCTGAACAGGCTGGTTTCCGACAGCAGGCTTTCGCCGCGAGCGCTGCGCAAATCATTGAGCAGCGGCAGCACGACCAGCGGAAGATCACGGCGGGCGCTCTGTACGCGGTCGAGGTAGATCGGTAATTGCCCCAAGGCTTGCAACAGCAAGTGCAGGGCTTCGTCGCGATGGCTGACGCGCCCCTGCTGCAAGGCTTCGACCAGATGCTCCATTTCTTCGGCGAGCAGCGCGGCGCCGTAGAACTCGACCATCTGCAAGCTGCCGTGAACCTGATGGATGTACGCCAGGCACTCGTCCAGCCCGCCGGATGCGTGCGGATCATCGAGCACGGTTTCAATCGCCTGATGCGCCAGTTTCAGCGTTTCGGCAATTTCGCCTTTGACCCACTCGAGGGCCACGTAGTCGTGGCGATCACCCATAACCGCTCCAATCACACTTTATCCGTCGACGACGCGGATGCCGCCGGCAAGGTGAACCCTGACACCGAACGACGCAACTGACTGGCCATTTTCGTCAGGTTGCCGATGCTCTCGGCGGTGGCCGTGGAGCCCGACGACGTTTGCGTGGTGATCTGCTGGATCACATTCATCGTCAGCGAGATCTGCCCGGCCGACGTCGTCTGCTGCTGCGCCGCGTTGGAGATGCTCTGAATCAGCGCCGCAAGGGTCTTCGACACGCCTTCGATTTCTTCCAGGGCCACCCCGGCATCCTGCGCCAGCCGCGCGCCGCGCACCACTTCGGTGGTGGTCTGTTCCATGGAGATGACCGCTTCGTTGGTGTCGGTCTGGATCGCCCGCACCAGCGTTTCGATCTGCCGAGTGGCGGCGGACGAGCGCTCGGCCAGCCGTTGTACTTCGTCGGCGACCACGGCAAAACCACGCCCGGCATCGCCGGCCATCGACGCCTGAATCGCGGCGTTGAGGGCGAGGATGTTGGTCTGGTCGGCAATGTCGTCGATCAGGCTGACGATATCGCCGATTTCCTGCGACGACTCGCCTAGACGCTTGATGCGTTTGGCGGTGTCCTGAATCTGTTCGCGAATGTTGTCCATGCCGTGGATGGTGTTGTGCACCACCTCGTTGCCTTTGTTGGCGATTTCCACGGAACGCTCCGCTACCGCCGAGGACTCGGCGGCGTTGGCCGAGACTTGATCGATGGACTGGGCCATATCGTTGATCGCGGTCGAGGCTTCGGAAATCTGTTGGGCCTGATGTTCCGAGGCCTGAGCCAGGTGCATGGCGGTGGCCTGGGTTTCCTGCACGGCCGCCGCGACCTGGCCGGCGGTGAGGTTGATGGTCGCCACCAGATCGCGCAGTTGATCGACGGAATAGTTGATCGAGTCGGCGATGGTGCCAGTGAAGTCTTCAGTCACCGAGGCGGTCACGGTGAGGTCGCCGTCGGCCAGATCCTCGATTTCATCGAGCAGACGCATGATCGCGTTCTGATTGCGTTCGTTCTTCTCGGCGGTCTCGCGCAACTGGCGATTGGTTTCGCGGACCATGACCAGACCGATCAGGATGATCGACGCCAGCGCCAGCAAGCCGAGCACGTAGCCACCGATGGTGTCGGTGTTGCGCCCACCCGCGAGGTTTTCGAAACGGTTGGCCAGGTGCGAGGCTTCGTCGAGCAGGGTTTGCGAGAGGTTGAAGATGTTGCTGGCCGACTCGCGAACCTTGAACAGCTCCGGCGAGGTTTCGAGGATTTCATCGACAGAGCCGGAAACGAACTGGAACAGCTCGGAAATCTCACTCAGGCGCGCGCGGGCATCACGGTCTTCGACCTGACTGATCTTCAGCGCCGGGTTGCCCTGAAGCATGCCGTTGAGGACTTGGCCGAAGCGAGTGGCATCGCGGCCAAACGCATCGGCAGCCTGCTGCGAGTTTTCATCGCCGGCCAGCACGGTGTTCACCGCACCGAGGATGCGTTCGGCCAGCAACGATTGGCGCTGGGCCATCGCCACTTGTGCCGCCGGAGCGCCGCGCTGGAGCAGGATCTCGACGACTTTTTCGTATTCGATCTGCAACTGCGGCACGGTTTCGGCCAGGGTCGCGGCGACCTGATGCAGCGACAGCACGGTCTGTTCGCTGGAGAGAATGGCGTCGGTGTTTTTCAGCAAGCGTTCCCAGTCGAGCTGCACGGCGCGCATTTCCGGGCGCACGGTCGACGGCGCCGGGGGCAGGCCGGTGGCCGGGTCGCCCTTCTTCAGGTAACTCCAGCGCTGGGCGAAATCGTTGCGCGCATCGCTGAGCAACTTGAACGCGGCAGCCTTGCCGGCGGCGGCTTCAGTGGCGTTCTTGGCAATGCGTTGCGACAGCACGCGCAGCTCACCGGCGTGACCGATGTACTGCTTGTCGTAGTTCGCCTGGGTGTTGAGGTAAGCGAAGTTGGCAAACAGCAGCATGATGAACACGATCAGTGCGATGAACAGCACGATGATCTGCGAGCGACTGCGCGATCCTTCCGCCGGCTTGCCTGTTTTTGCTTTTGTCATCGGTCCTCGCCTATGAAACCTGCAACGGCCCACTGTGGGAACGAGCTCTGTGGCGAGGGGATTTATCCCCGATGGTTGGCGAAGCCGACCCAAAACCTGCACCCGCGATGTCCCAGATTCAATTCAGGTTTTGGGGCCGCTGCGCGACCCATCGGGGATAAATCCCCTCACCACAAATCCCGCTCCCACAGGTTTGGGTGGTGTTTCGACTAAATTGCGACGCTCATGAACACCGGGGATTTGGCCAGCGCAAACAGGCTGAACACCCGCCAGTTCTGCTCACGCCGGAAGTACCCTTTGACGAACTCGGCCTTGGAGCCCTGGCGCTTGCTGATCGACAGCGGTTCAAAGCTGTCTTGCTCGAAATGCTGCAGGCCGAAGACCTCATCGACCATCAGCCCGGCAAACACGTCGCCATGCTCCACCACCAATACCCGCCGCTGCTTACGAAGCGGTGAAAGCTCATGCCCGAAGAAACCGCACAGGTCCATGATCGGCAGCAACCGCCCACGCAGGTTAGCCACCCCTTTGACCCAAGGTTTGACCCCAGGCAACTGAGTGCAGCGCGGCTCGTGCAGCACTTCGCTGACTTCGCCCATCGGCGCGACATACCAGTGTTCGCCGAGGCGAAAACCGATACCGCTCCAGCGATCCTGACGCGCCGGTTGCGATGGCAGGTCGGCCGCGAGCAAGCGGCAGCGCTGGTCAATCTGCCAGAGCAGTTCGAACGCGGTCAGCGATTCGCTCATGGCCGCGCGATCAACCGGCCAGCACGTTGTTCAGGGTCTTGATCAGAGTCTCTTCATCGACCGGTTTGGTCAGGTAGTCCTTGGCGCCTTGGCGGGTGCCCCAGACCTTGTCGGTTTCCTGATCCTTGGTGGTGATGATGATCACCGGGATGTGCCCGGTGTCAGGGTCCTTGGTCAACTGACGGGTCGCCTGAAAGCCGTTGAGGCCGGGCATGACAATGTCCATCAGCACCGCGTCGGGTTTTTCCTGACGGGCCAGGGCAACGCCGTCGGCGCCATTTTCGGCTTTGAGCACTTCATGGCCGTGCTTTTCCAGCATGCCGGTCAGTTTGTACATTTCAGTCGGCGAATCATCGACGATCAGGATACGTGCCATGGTTTTCCCCATTTTTCTTGTCGACATCCGGCCCGCTGGCCGAGCGTCACTGTACGTGTCTTACTGCGGCAAAGCGGCGGCAAAGCCCGGAACATGGGCCTGGATCGCGCTGAGCAGTTCTTCCTTGCTGAAAGGCTTGGTCAAAAATTGATCGGAGCCGACAATCCGCCCCTTGGCCTTGTCGAACAGCCCGTCCCGGGACGACAGCATGATCACCGGCGTGGCCTTGAACGCACTGTTGTTCTTGATTAAAGCGCAGGTCTGATAACCATCCAGACGCGGCATCATGATGTCGACAAAGATGATGCCGGGATGGTTGTCGGCGATCTTCGCCAAAGCGTCGAAACCGTCGATCGCCGTGATGACTTCGCACCCCACATTTTTCAACAAGGTTTCAGCGGTGCGGCGAATCGTTTTCGAGTCGTCGATCACCATGACCTTCAAGGCGCTGGACTGCTGTTCCATAAGGGGGCTCTACCGTCGCCTTTGCGAATCAAATTGTCCGTTTTGCGATGAGTAATGGCTGGAAACCCTTGATGTTCAAGGGCCAGCACTGCATGGCAGCCTTTTTAGCACAGTCTCCAGATGCAATCTATCGACGGGTTTTCCCTTGACCGCAAACCCGCCCGGCGCCACTCTGGCGGCACTTTTTTCATACCGATCCGGTAGCCAATTTTCGAGGAAAACCCAATGAGCGTTCGCGTCGGGATTGTCATGGACCCTATCGCCAGCATTTCCTATAAAAAGGATAGCTCGCTGGCCATGCTGCTGGCTGCGCAGAAGCGCGGCTGGGAACTGTTCTATATGGAACAGCGCGACCTGTATCAGGCCGAAGGTCAGGCACGGGCGCGGATGAAGCCGCTGCAAGTGTTCGCCAACCCGGAAAAATGGTTCGAACTGGACGCCGAGCAGGACAACCTGCTGAGCGATCTGGACGTGATCCTGATGCGCAAGGATCCGCCGTTCGACATGGAGTTCGTCTACTCCACCTACCTGCTCGAGCAGGCAGAAACCGCCGGCGTGCTGGTGGTCAACAAACCGCAAAGCCTGCGCGACTGCAATGAAAAGCTGTTCGCCACGCTGTTCCCGCAGTGCACGCCACCGACCATCGTCAGCCGCCGCGCCGATGTCCTGCGCGAATTCGCTGCCAAGCACGGCGACGTGATCCTCAAGCCGCTGGACGGCATGGGCGGCACCTCGATCTTCCGTCACCGTGCCGGCGATCCGAACCTGTCGGTGATTCTCGAAACCCTGACTGCCCTCGGCGGCCAGCAGATCATGGGCCAGGCCTACCTGCCGGCGATCAAGGACGGCGACAAACGCATCCTGATGATTGACGGCGAGCCGGTGGATTACTGCCTGGCGCGGATTCCGGCCCAGGGCGAAACCCGTGGCAACCTCGCGGCCGGTGGTCGTGGTGAAGCGCGTCCGCTGACTGAAAAGGATCGCTGGATTGCCGCTCAGGTCGGCCCGACGTTGCGCGAGAAGGGCCTGCTGTTCGTGGGTCTGGACGTGATCGGCGAAAGCCTCACCGAAATCAACGTAACCAGCCCGACCTGCATCCGCGAAATCGACAACGCTTTCGGCACCGACATCGGCGGCATGCTGATGGATGCCATCGACAAGAAGCTGCAAGCCGCCGGCAAAAAGCCGCAAGCTTGATGTGTGTCACATGCAGTCTGTCGCTTGAAGCGTGAAGCCCAAGGCGTGAAACCAACATTGCGTTATCATGCGCAGCCTCTGAAAAGCGCGATGTTGGTTTTCTTGTCATGACCCTCCCGTCCGATCTGCCCGCAGAACTCGCCCATCGTGGCGTGCGCCCGGCCGATCGCCTCGGATTTACCCTGTTTCTCGCAGCGCTGATTCACTTGGCGCTGCTGCTGGGCGTCGGCTTCACCATGGTCGAGCCCAAGCAGATCAGCAAAACCCTGGAAATCACCCTCGCCACCTTCAAGAGCGAAAAGAAGCCCGAGAAGGCTGACTTCCTCGCGCAAGAGCATCAGGAAGGCAGCGGCACGCTGGACAAGAAGGCGATTCCGAAGACCACCGAGGTCGCGCCGTTCCAGGACAACCAGGTCAAAAAGGTCACGCCGCCGCCCGCCGCCAAGCCTGAAGTACAGGAAGCCGCGCCCAAGGCTGCGGTGACGACTGTCGCGCCTAAGCCGAAAAAAGCCCCGACCAAAAAAGAAGAAACCAAGACCGAGGTCAAACCGACCGTCGACGCGCCGGAGTTCGACAGCTCGCAGTTGTCCAGCGACATCGCCAGCCTCGAAGCGGAACTGGCCAAGGAACAACAGCTGTACGCCAAGCGTCCGCGAATTCACCGCTTGAGCGCGGCGTCGACCATGCGTGACAAAGGCGCTTGGTATAAGGACGACTGGCGCAAGAAGGTCGAGCGCATCGGCAACCTGAATTATCCGGAAGAAGCACGGCGCAAGCAGATCTACGGCAATTTGCGCCTGATGGTCTCGATCAACCGCGACGGCTCGCTGTATGAGGTGCTGGTGCTGGAATCGTCGGGGCAGCCGCTGCTGGATCAGGCGGCACAGCGCATTGTCCGACTGGCGGCGCCATTTGCACCGTTTACCGGTGATCTATCGGATATCGACCGACTGGAAATCATCCGCACCTGGAAATTCGCAAGGGGCGACAAGCTCTCCAGCAATTAAGAGAAAGATCAAAAGATCGCAGCCTTCGGCAGCTCCTACAATTGCCCCGCATTCCCATGCAGGAGCTGCCGAAGGCTGCGATCTTTTGGCTGCTTCAGCTTGTCAGTTCGCCCCTTGAACGCCACACTAGCGCACATGAAAAACGTCAGCCCCAGCTACCTCAAGCATCACTTCCTGATCGCCATGCCACACATGGCCGACCCGAACTTTGCCCACACCTTGACCTACATCGTCGAGCACACGGCCAATGGTGCCATGGGGATTGTGGTCAACAGGCCGCAAGAGTTGAATCTGGCTGACATCCTCGAGCAACTGCGACCGGACATCGATCCGCCGGGCCTCTGCCAGCATGTACCGATCTTCATTGGCGGCCCGGTGCAAACCGATCGCGGTTTTGTCCTGCACCCAGCGGGCAAGACCTTCCAGGCCACCGCCCAGCTCGACGGCGACCTGGCACTGTCCACTTCGCAGGACGTGCTGTTCGCCATCGCTGACGGCGTGGGCCCGGCAAAAAGCCTGATCGCCCTCGGTTACGCCGGTTGGGAAGCCGGGCAACTGGAAGCCGAAATGGCCGACAACGCCTGGCTGACCTGCCCATATGACACCGACATTTTGTTCAACACCAGCAGCGAACTGCGTCTGGACGCGGCAGCCAGGCACTTGGGGATCGACCTCAACCTGCTGACCAGCCAGGCAGGTCACGCCTGATGGCCCTGCGCTTGATTCTCGGCTTCGACTACGGCACCAAACAGATCGGCGTTGCCGTCGGCCAGGTGATCACCGGTCAGGCCCGCGAGCTGTGCACCTTGAAAGCACAAAACGGCGTGCCCGACTGGAATCAGGTCGAAGCCCTTATAAAGGAATGGAAACCCGACGCCGTCGTCGTTGGCCTGCCGCTGAACATGGACGGCACGCCCAGCGAGATGTGCCTGCGCGCCGAGAAGTTCGCCCGCCGCCTCAACGGCCGCTTCAATGTGCCCTTCTATACCCACGACGAACGCCTGACCACTTTCGAGGCCAAGGGCGAACGTCTGGTGCGCGGCGGCCAGAAGGGCAGTTACCGCGACAACCCAGTGGACGCCATCGCCGCCGCTCTGCTGTTGCAGGGCTGGCTCGATGAAAACACCGCACTGTTTGAATCCTGACTGCATTTAATTCTGAAAAGCGCTACGGCGCTTTTCTTTTGGCTAAACCCCCAGCCACGTCCGGCAGGACGCGGCTCGGGTCGAAGAAGGAGCAACCATGAGCCTGCCCAATCCCGCCGATCTGATCAGCCAGATGGCGACACGCCTCAAGGCGCACCTTGCACAGCGTGATATCAGCGAACCGCGTTACATCGGCATCCGCACTGGCGGCATCTGGGTCGCGCAAGCCTTGCTCAAGGAATTGGGCAGCGACGCGCCGCTGGGCACGCTGGATGTTTCCTTCTACCGCGACGACTTCAGCCAGAACGGCCTGCACCCACAAGTGCGCCCGTCCGCCCTGCCCTTCGAGATCGAAGGCCAGCATCTGGTGCTGATCGACGACGTACTGATGAGCGGCCGCACCATCCGCGCCGCCATGAACGAACTGTTCGACTACGGCCGCCCGGCCAGCGTGACACTGGTCTGCCTGCTTGACCTGGACGCCGGCGAGCTGCCGATCCGCCCGAACGTGGTGGGCGCGACCCTGTCGCTGGCCACCCACGAGCGCGTGAAGCTGTCAGGCCCCGAGCCGCTGACGCTCGAACTGCAAGACTTTGCCCTTTAATCCGCCCTATTGAGAGTCCCCCTCGCGATGACGCCTCTAGATACCAAGCGCCCGCTGCAGCTCAATGATCAGGGCCAGCTGCGCCACTTCCTCTCGCTCGACGGCCTGCGCCGCGAGTTGCTGACGGAAATCCTCGATACTGCCGACTCGTTCCTCGAAGTCGGAGCCCGGGCCGTGAAAAAAGTCCCGTTGCTGCGCGGCAAGACCGTGTGCAACGTGTTCTTCGAAAACTCCACGCGCACCCGCACCACCTTCGAACTGGCGGCCCAGCGGCTGTCGGCGGACGTGATCACCCTGAACGTGTCGACTTCGTCGGCGAGTAAAGGTGAAACCCTGCTCGACACCCTGCGCAACCTTGAAGCCATGGCCGCCGACATGTTCGTCGTGCGTCACGGGGATTCCGGCGCCGCGCACTTCATCGCCGAGCATGTCTGCCCACAAGTGGCGATCATCAACGGCGGCGACGGCCGTCACGCTCACCCGACGCAGGGCATGCTCGACATGCTGACAATCCGTCGGCACAAGGGCGGTTTCGAAAACCTCTCGGTGGCCATCGTCGGCGACATCCTGCACTCGCGGGTCGCGCGTTCGAACATGCTTGCCCTGAAAACCCTCGGCTGCCCGGACATCCGCGTGATCGCGCCGAAAACCCTGCTGCCGATCGGCATCGAGCAATACGGCGTGAAGGTTTACACCGACATGACCGAAGGCCTGAAAGACGTCGACGTGGTGATCATGCTGCGCCTGCAGCGTGAACGCATGACCGGCGGCCTGCTGCCAAGCGAAGGCGAGTTCTACCGCCTGTTCGGCCTGACCACCGCGCGCCTGGCCGGGGCCAAGCCCGATTGCATCGTCATGCACCCGGGGCCGATCAACCGTGGCGTGGAGATCGAGTCGGCGGTGGCCGACGGCCCGCACTCGGTGATCCTCAATCAGGTCACTTACGGCATCGCGATTCGTATGGCTGTGTTGTCCATGGCCATGAGCGGGCAAACAGCCCAGCGCCAATTCGAGCAGGAGAACGCCCAGTGAAGCTCAGCATTCTCGGCGCCCGCGTCATCGATCCAAGCAGCGGCCTGGATCAAATCACCGACATTCACGTTGAAGCCTGCAAGATCGTCGCCCTCGGCGCGGCACCGGCCGGTTTCAGCGCTGTAGAAACTATCGACGCCTCAGGCCTTGTGGCCGCTCCGGGGCTGGTCGATCTGAACGTCGCCCTGCGCGAGCCGGGCTACAGCCGCAAAGGCAGCATCGCCAGCGAAACCCGCGCGGCAGCGGCGGGCGGCGTGACCAGCCTGTGCTGCCCACCAAAAACCAAACCGGTGCTCGACACCTCCGCCGTGGCCGAACTGATCCTCGACCGCGCCCGCGAGGCCGGCAACACCAAGGTGTTCCCGATTGGCGCACTGAGCAAAGGTCTGGACGGTGAGCAACTGGCCGAACTGGTTGCGTTGCGCGACGCCGGTTGTGTGGCGTTCGGCAACGGTCTGGAGAGTTTCCGCAACACCCGCACCCTGTGCCGGGCGCTGGATTACGCGGCGACGTTCGACCTGACGGTGATCTTCAACTCGCAGGATCACGATCTCGCAGAAGGCGGCCTGGCCCATGAAGGCGCGGTCGCCAGTTTCCTCGGCCTGCCGGGCATTCCGGAAACCGCTGAAACCGTGGCGCTGGCCCGTGATCTGCTGCTGGTCGAGCAAACCGGCGTGCGCGCGCACTTCAGCCAGTTGACCAGCGCTCGCGGCGTGGCCCTGATCGCTCAGGCGCAGGCCCGTGGCCTGAAGGTGACGGCGGATGTCGCGCTGTACCAACTGATCCTGACCGACGAAGCGCTGATCGATTTCAGCAGCCTCTATCACGTCCAGCCGCCGCTGCGCACCCGCGCGGATCGCGATGCCCTGCGTGAAGCAGTGAAGTCCGGTGTGGTCTCGGCGATTTCCAGCCATCACCAACCCCACGAGCGTGATGCCAAACTGGCACCGTTCGGCGCGACCGAGCCAGGCATCAGCAGCGTTGAATTGCTGCTGCCGCTGGCGATGACGCTGGTTGAGGATGGCTTGCTCGATCTGCCGACACTGCTGGCGCGCCTGAGCGCTGGCCCGGCTGAGGCGCTGCGCCTGCCGGCGGGCAAACTGACGGTGGGGGGTGCAGCGGATATCGTGCTGTTCGACCCGAAAGCGTCGACTGTGGCTGGCGAAGGCTGGTTGTCGAAGGGTGAGAACTGCCCGTTCCTTGGGCACAGTCTGCCGGGTGTGGTTCGTTACACCCTGGTGGATGGGCGGATCAGCCACCAGGCTTGATACCGAGTTGCCCCATTCGCGAGCAGGCTCGCTCCCACATTGGATCTGTGAACAACACAAATCCCCTGTGGGAGCGAGCTTGCTCGCGAAGACTTACTGGAAGGCGCCGCGATTCTGCATGTTGCGCACCGACACTTGGTCATTCAGCGTCCAGAAGTCATACAGCACGCCAATAAAGAACAACCCGCCCGTCAGCAGGTAGATCAACCCGCTGATCCACTTTCCCTGGTACATCCGGTGCACACCGAACACCCCAAGGAACGTCAGCAGAATCCACGCTACGTTGTACTCGATCGGCCCCTCGGCAAACCGCAAATCTGCCTCGCGATCCATCGCCGGGATCAGAAACACGTCGATCAGCCAGCCAATGCCCAGCAAACCGAAGGTGAAGAACCAGATCGTTCCGGTCACTGGCTTGCCGTAATAAAAACGGTGAGCGCCGGTAAATCCGAAGATCCACAGCAGGTAACCGATGAGTTTGCTGTGGGTGTCTTTTTCCTTCACACGGGGTAGCTGATAGCTGTTCATGAAGACCTCGTTTCACTCGATAGATAAATATTCTTGAATTCTTTGTGACTTTTTTACAGGTAGCCGACGTATGGCAAATGTTACCGTTGCAACCGTCAAAGCCTTATAGCACCGGACTTCTGTCAGACAATCGCGTCAATTTGCCGCTTATTTGGTTCCGTTGCCTGCCGATTGAATCGACCAACGGACTCGGAAGGGACAAAAAAGCTGTTATAAAGTTGCGCGCTACCACTTAAGAGCCACGCCTAATGCGACCATTTTTCAAGACATGGCTAACTATTTGCCTATTAATGCCACTGGCCGCCCACGCCACCAATCGTGAGCAACGTCTTCCCAACGTTAACGGCTTTACCCCTAAATCCCATGCTTCTGCCCCTTCGAGCAAAAGCAAGCAAAGCAAAGTCACCACGCTGAGCAGCAAGGGCAACAGCAAGCTGGTGCCACCGATGGCGAGCAAGGAAAGCAGCAATGTCCTTAGCCGCGCGGTGAACGTCCTCGGTACTCCTTATCGTTGGGGCGGCAGTAGCCCAAGTAAAGGCTTCGACTGCAGCGGTCTGGTGAAATACGCGTTCAACGACGCCACGTTCGACCTGCCACGCACCTCCAACGCCATGGCCAGCGGCCACGGCGAGAAAGTCGAGCGCAAGGATCTGAAACCGGGCGACCTGATCTTCTTCAACATCAAGAGCCGTCAGGTCAACCACGTTGCCATCTACCTGGGCAACGACCGCTTCATCCACGCACCGCGCCGTGGCAAATCGGTGAGCATCGATACGCTGAACAAGCCGTATTGGCAAAAGCATTACGTGGTTGCCAAGCGGGTGTTGCCGAAAGAACCTGCCAGCAAGCAGTTGCGTGTAGTTCAACGCTAACACCGCGGATCGTCCCCACGCTCTGCGTGGGAACGATCACGCCTCTCTCAGAAGTTATCCGGCGTACGCGCCTTCTCCCGCGCATGCTCCCGGCTGATCAAGCCCTTGGTCACCAGATCCTTCAGGCACATGTCCAGTGTCTGCATCCCCAACGACCCACCCGTCTGAATAGACGAATACATCTGCGCCACCTTGTCCTCGCGGATCAGGTTACGGATCGCCGACGTGCCGAGCATGATCTCGTGCGCCGCCACGCGCCCGCCGCCGATCTTCTTGATCAGCGTCTGCGACACCACCGCCAGCAACGACTCCGACAGCATCGAGCGCACCATCGACTTCTCGTCACCGGGGAATACGTCCACAACCCGGTCGATGGTCTTGGCTGCCGAAGTGGTGTGCAGCGTGCCGAACACCAGATGCCCGGTCTCCGCGGCGGTCAGTGCGAGGCGAATGGTTTCCAGATCGCGCATCTCGCCCACCAGAATCACATCCGGGTCTTCCCGCAGCGCTGAACGCAAAGCGGTGGCGAAACTGCGGGTATCGCGGTGGACTTCGCGCTGATTGATCAGGCATTTGCGCGATTCGTGAACGAATTCGATCGGGTCTTCGATGGTGAGGATGTGGTGATGGCGATGGGTGTTGAGGTAATCGATCATCGCCGCCAGCGTGGTCGACTTGCCGGAACCGGTCGGCCCGGTGACCAGCACCAGTCCACGCGGGGCGTCGGTGATCTTGCGGAAGACATCACCCATGGCGAGGTCTTCCATGCTCAGCACTTTCGACGGGATGGTGCGAAATACCGCGCCGGCACCACGGTTCTGATTGAAAGCGTTGACCCGGAACCGCGCGACACCGGGGACTTCGAAGGAAAAGTCGGTTTCCAGATGTTTCTCGAAGTCGACGCGCTGGGTGTCGTTCATGATGTCGTAGATCAATTCGTGCACTTGCTTGTGATCCAGCGCCGGCAGATTGATCCGCCGCACATCACCATCGACGCGGATCATCGGCGGCAGACCGGCCGACAGGTGCAGGTCGGAAGCTCCCTGTTTGGCGCTGAAGGCCAGTAGTTCAGTGATATCCATAGCGCTCCTCAATTCCAGTAGAATGCCGCGAACCTTCAGACCGCTGGCGCCTCTTGATGTCCACGATAGCAGACAACATTCAACTGGTTAGTTCGCGCATCCAGGCTGCCACCGCAGCGGCCGGGCGCACTGAAAACAGCGTGCAGTTGCTCGCGGTCAGCAAGACCAAACCCGCCGAAGCCCTGCGTGAAGCGTATGCCGCCGGCCTGCGCGACTTTGGCGAGAACTATCTGCAGGAAGCCATGAGCAAACAGCTCGAACTGGCCGACCTGCCCTTGATCTGGCACTTCATCGGCCCCATTCAATCGAACAAGACTCGCGCCATCGCCGAGCATTTCGAGTGGGTGCATTCCGTGGATCGTCTGAAAATTGCCCAGCGTCTGTCCGAACAGCGCCCGGCGGATCTGCCGCCACTGAACATCTGCATTCAGGTCAACGTCAGCGGTGAAGCCAGCAAGTCCGGCTGCACCCCGGACGACCTGCCGGCCCTGGCCAACGCCATCAGCGCCCTGCCGCGCTTGAAACTGCGCGGTTTGATGGCGATCCCCGAGCCGACCGAAGATCGCGCCGAACAGGATGCCGCTTTTGCTGCCGTGCAACGTTTGCAGGACAGCCTGAATCTACCGCTCGACACACTTTCCATGGGCATGAGCCACGACCTCGAGTCGGCCATTGCCCAGGGCGCCACCTGGGTTCGTATCGGTACGGCCCTTTTCGGCGCCCGCGACTATTCCCAATCTTGAACATTTCTGGATAAGGACCTGACATGAGCGACACACGTATTGCCTTTATCGGTGCCGGCAACATGGCCGCCAGCCTCATCGGCGGCCTGCGGGCCAAGGGTCTGGAAGCCGCGCACATCCGCGCCAGCGACCCGGGTGAAGAAACCCGCGCCAAAGTCAGCGCCGAACACGGCATCGAAACCTTTGCCGACAACGCCCAGGCCATCGATGGCGTCGACGTCGTCGTCCTGGCGGTCAAACCTCAGGCAATGAAAGCCGTGTGCGAAGCGATTCGCCCGAGCCTGAAACCGAATCAACTGGTGGTCTCGATTGCCGCCGGCATCACTTGCGCCAGCATGACCGCATGGCTCGGCGAGCAGCCGATCGTGCGTTGCATGCCCAACACCCCGGCGCTGCTGCGTCAGGGCGTCAGCGGCTTGTACGCCACCAGCGAAGTCACCGCCCACCAGCGCCAGCAAGCCGAAGAGCTGCTGTCCGCCGTCGGCATCGCTTTGTGGCTGAACGAAGAACAGCAACTGGACGCGGTGACTGCAGTGTCCGGATCCGGCCCTGCGTATTTCTTCCTGCTGATCGAAGCCATGACCGCCGCTGGCGTCAAACTCGGTCTGCCGAAAGAAACTGCCGAACAACTGACGTTGCAAACCGCTCTGGGCGCCGCGCACATGGCGGCTTCCAGTGACGTCGATGCCGCCGAACTGCGCCGTCGCGTGACCTCGCCGGCCGGCACTACTGAAGCTGCAATCAAATCGTTCCAGGCCGGTGGTTTCGAAGCCCTGGTAGAAAAAGCACTCGGCGCCGCCGCGCACCGCTCGGCCGAAATGGCCGAACAACTGGGCAAATAAGGAGCCTTAAATGATTGGATTGAACACCGCAGCGGTTTACGTGCTGCAAACCCTCGGCAGTCTGTACCTGCTGATCGTACTGCTGCGCTTCGTCCTGCAACTGGTACGGGCGAATTTCTACAACCCGCTTTGCCAGTTCATTGTCAAAGCGACTCAGCCGCTACTCAAGCCACTGCGCCGGATCATCCCGAGCATGTTCGGCCTGGACATGTCGTCGCTGGTACTGGCAATTCTGGTTCAACTGGCGTTGATGGCGCTGACCCTGCTGCTGACTTACGGCACCACCGGTAACCCGCTGCAACTGTTTATCTGGTCGCTGATCGGCGTGACCGCGCTGTTTCTGAAGATATTCTTCTTCGCCCTGATCATCAGCGTGATCCTGTCGTGGGTCGCCCCGGGCAGCCACAACCCGGGCGCTGAGCTGGTCAACCAGATCTGCGAACCGGCCCTGGCGCCGTTCCGCAAGTTCCTGCCGAGCCTCGGCGGGCTCGACCTGTCGCCGATCTTCGCGTTCCTGGCGCTGAAGCTGATCGACATGCTGGTGATCAACAACCTCGCGGCGATGACGATGATGCCGGAAATCTTGCGCCTGCTGATGTGAGCTGGTTTCGCTGGGACGGTGACGACCTGATTCTGGAATGTCACCTGCAACCTGCGGCCCGTAGCGATGACTTCGCCGGGTTGCATGGTGATCGGCTGAAGATCCGCCTGACCGCGCCGCCGGTCGAGGGCAAGGCCAATGCGTATCTGATGGGCTTTCTGGCCAAGGCTTTTGGGGTTTCCAAGAGCCAGGTCAGTCTGCTTAGCGGTGAGTTGAACCGGCAGAAGCGGGTGAAGATTTGCTCGCCGAAGAAGTTGCCGGAATTGCCTGACCTGATGCGCTCCTGATCACCCTGTGGCGAGGGGATTTATCCCCGATGGGTCGCGGAGCGGCCGCCTGGTTGTTGCCAACCCCAATCACTTGGCACTGCCAAGTGATTACAGGGCTGCTACGCAGCCCATCGGGGATAAATCCCCTCACCACAGGGGACTTCGCTCAATGAACGATCATGCCCGATCGTTGCTTGCCGCTAACCCCCCCGGTCTTTAGACTTACGCCTCATTTCAACGAGAGCAGGGTCGATGCCAACTGCCTTTCCCCCCGATTCTGTTGGTCTGGTGACGCCGCAAACGGCGCACTTCAGCGAACCGCTGGCTCTGGCCTGTGGCCGTTCGCTGGCCGCTTATGACCTGATCTACGAAACCTACGGCACGCTGAACGCGCAGGCGAGCAACGCCGTGCTGATCTGCCACGCCTTGTCCGGCCATCACCACGCCGCTGGCTATCACAGCCCCGACGACCGCAAGCCCGGTTGGTGGGACAGCTGCATCGGCCCCGGCAAACCGATCGACACCAGCAAATTCTTCGTGGTTAGCCTGAATAATCTGGGCGGCTGCAACGGTTCCACCGGCCCGAGCAGTATTAACCCGGAGACCGGCAAACCGTTCGGTGCCGACTTCCCGGTACTCACCGTGGAAGACTGGGTACACAGCCAGGCGCGTCTGGCCGACCTGCTCGGCATCGGCCAATGGGCAGCGGTGATCGGCGGCAGCCTCGGCGGCATGCAGGCGCTGCAATGGACCATCACTTACCCGGATCGCGTGCGCCATTGTCTGGCGATCGCCTCGGCCCCCAAGTTGTCGGCGCAGAACATCGCCTTCAACGAAGTGGCGCGCCAGGCGATTCTTACAGACCCGGAATTCCACGGCGGTTCGTTCCAGGAAGCGGGCGTGATCCCCAAACGCGGCCTGATGCTGGCGCGGATGGTCGGGCACATCACCTACCTGTCCGACGATTCCATGGGCGAGAAATTCGGCCGAGGCCTGAAGAGCGAAAAGCTCAACTACGACTTCCACAGTGTCGAGTTCCAGGTCGAAAGCTACCTGCGTTACCAAGGCGAAGAGTTCTCCGGACGCTTCGACGCCAACACCTATCTATTGATGACCAAGGCGCTGGATTACTTCGATCCGGCAGCGAACTTCGACGATAACCTGGCGAAAACCTTCGAGAACGCCACGGCCAAGTTCTGCGTGATGTCGTTCACCACTGACTGGCGTTTTTCCCCGGCTCGTTCACGCGAACTGGTGGACGCGCTGATGGCAGCACGTAAAGACGTCAGCTACCTGGAAATCGACGCGCCGCAGGGCCACGACGCCTTCCTGATTCCGATCCCGCGCTATTTGCAGGCGTTCGGCAATTACATGAACCGCATTTCGTTTTGAGAAAGCCATGAGAGCTGATCTGGAAATCATCCAGGAATGGATCCCCGCCGGCAGCCGCGTCCTCGACCTGGGCTGTGGTGACGGCGAGTTGCTGACCTGGCTGCGCGACCACAAGCAGGTCACCGGTTATGGCCTGGAAAACGACGCCGACAACATCGCTCAATGCGTGGCCAAAGGCGTCAACGTCATCGAGCAGGATCTGGATAAAGGCCTGGGCAACTTCGCCAGCAACAGTTTCGACATCGTGGTGATGACCCAGGCGCTGCAAGCCGTGCATTACCCGGACAAGATCCTCGACGAAATGCTGCGGGTCGGGCGTCAGTGCATCATCACCTTCCCCAACTTCGGTCACTGGCGCTGCCGCTGGTATCTGGCGAGCAAGGGGCGGATGCCGGTCTCCGAGTTTCTGCCGTACACCTGGTACAACACGCCGAACATCCACTTCTGCACCTTCGAAGACTTTGAAGAACTTTGTCGCGAACGTGATGCGAAGGTCATTGATCGGCTTGCCGTGGATCAACAGCACCGCCACGGGTGGGCCAGTAAGCTATGGCCTAATCTGTTAGGTGAAATTGGTATCTACCGCGTCAGCAGCCCGGTGCTTGCAGATCATCGGGTCGCGGTCTGAGCCACGACATTTCGAGGAGGATGATCATGGGTCGTTTAGCGTTGTTGTTAATCACTGCCTGCCTGAGCGTCGGCGCGATGGCCGCCGATGTCATCAAGGGCGAGCGAAAGGAAGTGTTCGGTGATGTCACCGTGCACTACAACACCTTCAACTCCACCTTCCTGACGCCGGACATCGCCAAGGCTGCCGAGCTGATCCGCAGCAAGAATCAGGGCGTGATCAACGTCTCGGTGATCAAGGGTGGCAAACCGTTGATCGCCAACGTTACCGGCACGGTCAAAGACCTGACCAGCCAGAGCGTGCCGCTGAACTTCAAGCAAGTCACCGAGCAGGGTGCGATCTATTACATCGCCCAATACCCGGTGCCTCAGCAGGAAACCCGCACCTTCGAAATCAAGGTGCAGACCGGTGACAAGATCGACACCATCAACTTCAACCAAGAACTTTTCCCCGGCGAATGATGAATCTCAAGCAGCTCGTACTGGCCAGCCATAACGCCGGCAAACTCAAAGAACTCCAGGCCATGCTCGGCGACTCGGTGCAACTGCGCTCGATCGGCGAGTGGAGCAAGGTCGAGCCGGAGGAAACCGGTCTGTCGTTCGTCGAGAACGCGATCCTCAAGGCGCGTAACGCCGCACGTATTTCCGGGCTGCCGGCGCTGGCCGACGACTCCGGTCTGGCAGTGGATTTCCTCGGCGGTGCACCGGGCATCTATTCGGCGCGTTATGCCGACGGCAAGGGCGATGCGGCGAACAACGCCAAGCTGCTCGACGCCCTCAAAGACGTGCCTGAAGCCGAACGCGGCGCGCAGTTCGTCTGCGTGCTGGCGCTGGTGCGTCACGCCGACGATCCGTTGCCGATCCTCTGCGAAGGCCTGTGGCACGGACGCATCCTGACTGCCGCCAGCGGCGAACACGGTTTCGGCTACGACCCGCTGTTCTGGGTGCCGGAGCGCGATGTTTCCAGCGCTGAACTGAGCCCGGCCGACAAGAATCAGATCAGCCACCGCGCCCGTGCAATGGATCTGCTGCGCCAGCGTCTGGGCCTGAAATGACCGACACCCCCTTTGCGTCGTCGCTGATCATCGGCGGCGCCGCTTCTTCGCCTCGGGCGCCGCTGCCAACGCTGCCGCCCCTGGCGCTGTACATCCATATCCCATGGTGCGTGCGCAAATGCCCGTATTGCGATTTCAACTCGCACACCGCCAGCCCGGTGCTGCCGGAGCAGGAATACGTCGACGCGTTGCTGGCCGATCTCGATCAGGACCTGCATGCGGTTTATGGCCGTGAAATCAGCTCGATTTTCTTCGGTGGCGGTACACCGAGCCTGTTCAGCGCCCAAGCCCTTGGGCGTTTGCTGGAAGGCGTCGAGCAGCGCATTCCGTTTGCCAAAGACATCGAGATCACTCTGGAAGCCAATCCCGGCACCTTCGAACAAGAGAAGTTTGTCGCGTACCGCAAGCTGGGGATCAATCGCCTGTCGATCGGTATCCAGAGTTTCCAGCAGGAAAAGCTCAAGGCGCTCGGCCGTATTCATAACGGCGACGAAGCAGTACGCGCGGCAGGCATGGCGCGGCAGGCCGGGTTCGATAACTTCAACCTCGACTTGATGCACGGCTTGCCCGATCAGTCGCTGGACGACGCCTTGAGCGATCTGCGCCAGGCCATCGAACTGCAGCCGACGCACATTTCCTGGTATCAGCTGACGCTTGAGCCGAACACGGTGTTCTGGAACCAGCCGCCGGTGCTGCCGGAAGACGACACGCTGTGGGACATTCAAGAGGCCGGGCAAGCGCTACTGGCCGAGCACGGTTACGCGCAATACGAAGTGTCGGCTTACGCCCAACCCGGTCGCCCGGCGCGGCATAACCTCAATTATTGGAGTTTCGGCGACTTCATTGGCATCGGTGCCGGCGCTCACGGCAAACTCAGCCATCCGGACGGGCGCATCGTGCGTACCTGGAAGACGCGCCTGCCGAAGGACTATCTCAACCCGGCGAAAAGCTTCCAGGCCGGCGAGAAAGCCCTGGCCAACGATGAGATGCCGTTCGAGTTCCTGATGAACGCCTTGCGCCTGACCGAAGGCGTCGAATCGCGCCTGTATCCGGAACGCACCGGCCTGTCGCTGGAAAGCCTCGCCGAAGGCCGGGCAGCGGCAGAACAAAGCGGTCTGTTGCAGGTCGAACCGTCACGTCTGGCGGCCACCGAGCGCGGACAGCTGTTCCTCAACGACTTGCTGCAACAATTCCTGAACTGAGCCCAACCCTCAACTTCTGTCCCAAGGGAAAACGCATGGATTTGATACTCGACCTGCTCGCTACCGTCTCCCGCTGGAGCCGCAGCAACCTCTCGGAAATCGCATTGGCGCTGGTCGGCTGCCTGCTGGTGCTGTTCGGCGCCGACTTCAAAGGCTGGGTCGAACAACGCTTGGGCAGCATCGCCGGCGCCCTGCGCGTACCGCTGATGGCCCTGCTGTGCTTGATTGGCAGCGGTGCAGCACTGATCTACGCCACACCTTGGGTAATCAAGGGATTGAGCCAGTTCAACAATTACAGCTTGGCACCGGTGCTGTTGGTGGTGCTGGTGTTGATCGGCGTAGTCGCAGACCGCCGCTGATCATTGAATTCAAACAGGGAAGTTCATGAGCAAGAAACAGATGGACGAAACGAGCAAGTTTCTCAGCTATGTGTTGCGCCACGAGCCTCAGGCCATTGGCCTGAGGCTGGACTCTGAAGGCTGGGCGAATATCGAAGCGCTGATCAGCGGCGCGGCACGCGACGGTCGCACTCTCGATCGCGCGCTGATCGAAACTGTCGTGGCGAGCAGCGACAAGAAACGCTTTTCGATATCCGAGGACGGCCAGCAGATCCGCGCCGTGCAGGGTCACTCGACCAAGAGCGTGGAGCTGCAGTTTGAGGAAAAGCAGCCACCAGAAACGCTGTATCACGGCACGGCGACGCGCTTCATGGACTCGATCAACCAGCAAGGCTTGATCCCCGGATCGCGTCACCACGTGCATCTCTCGGCAGAAACCACCACCGCCTCAGCCGTAGGCCAACGCTACGGCACCGTGGTGATCCTGAAAGTCGCCGCGCGGCAGATGCAGGAACAAGGTTTCAAGTTCTATCAGGCCGAGAATGGCGTCTGGCTAACAGAGCAAGTACCAGTGCGCTTCATCTCTACGTTGTAGTCCTCGACACGTTCGTCATCTATTCAGCGCTGGCTTTGACCTCACTTCGAATCATCGCACTGAGCCCGTAGTAGTCCTTACAGCCCAACGCTTCTGCATTGTCCAGATACGCAATATTCTGACCGTCGTGACGGTCATTCTCGTTTACACGCGTCAGCGCAAGAATGTAGTTGGCCTCAGCCCGATATTGATCTTCTGACAATAACAGCGCGACAGCGCGGGCCCGCATTGCCGCCAATTTGCCTTGCTGTCCGGCGGTCGCCCTCTCGTCGAAGAAGCACAGCGAACGCTTGGCCTGCAAAGGATAGACGTGGGCATAAGCGTCGGGCTTGCTCAATAACTGTTGCAGCGACTGCAAGAACTTCAAATGATCCGCGTTTTGCAGATCAAACCTTTCGTATGCCTTGTCGCATAAATGGTAGTAACCCACCGCAGCCGCCAGCAACCCCTGATCCATGGCTTTCTGGTAAAGGCCACAGGCCTCCATCCGCGTTCGCTCAGAGAACATCGGATTGTCCTGAAGGTTGGCCAGCAAGTACGTTGCGAGCATATGCCCGCCATCCGAGGCCTTTTTCAGATTGTCTGCAAGCGCTGCAAAATCGCCTTCGGCATTGCGCAACTGCTCCGGCGTATACGCGAGTTCCGGCTCCCCGGCGCCTTCCCGCCTGATCCGCTCATCGGCGTCACGCTGGATTTTTTCGGCCACTCTTTGCGCGCTGGCGAAGTATTCATCGGGCGTTACCACGCGCTCGCAAGCCGCTGAAAACAGCAGACCCAACAACAGCATGCAGGTGAAAAGGGCTTTCAAGACTCGTCTTCCTTTACAAGTGGGGGGGGGGACGAAGATCTTTCGGCGGATCACCAGCAATCTTGAACAAACTCCGAAAACAATTGTGGGAGCTCGCTCGCGAAAACTTGGTGTCAGTCAACTCAGTGCTGAATGATCCATCGCATTCGCGAGCAAGCTCGCTCCCACAGGTTTATCTACAGATTTTATTGCGTAAGGCTCAGGACAGTTTTTCGAACTTCAGGTCCCATACGCCGTGGCCAAGTCGTTCGCCGCGGCGTTCGAACTTGGTGATCGGGCGTTCGGCCGGGCGTGGCACGCATTTGCCGTCTTCGGCGAGGTTGCGGTAGCCCGGGGCGACGTTCATCACTTCCAGCATGTATTCGGCATACGGTTCCCAGTCGGTGGCCATGTGCAGAATACCGCCGACCTTCAACTTGCTGCGCACCAGTTCAGCGAACGACGCCTGAACGATACGACGCTTGTGGTGACGGCTCTTGTGCCACGGATCCGGGAAGAACAGCATCAGGCGATCAAGGCTGTTGTCGGCGATGCAGCGGTTGAGCACTTCGATCGCGTCGCAGTCGTAAACGCGCAGGTTGGTCAGGCCCTGAGTCAGCACGCCATTGAGCAGCGCGCCGACACCCGGACGGTGAACTTCAACGCCGATGAAATCCTGCTCCGGTGCCGCTGCAGCCATTTCCAGCAGCGAGTGGCCCATGCCGAAACCGATCTCCAGCGAGCGCGGCGCCGAGCGGCCGAACACCTGATCGTAATCCACCGGTGCGTCAGCCAATGGCAGCACGAACAGCGGCGTGCCTTGATCCAGACCTTTCTGCTGGCCTTCGGTCATGCGCCCGGCGCGCATCACGAAACTCTTGATGCGGCGGTGTTGGCGCTCGTCGCCCTCTTCCGTCTGGATAGGCGTGTCGTTCGATTCAGTCATCAATGGCTCTTACTTGATCAGACCATCCAGCGGCGAAGAGGCGCTGGCATAGAGTTTTTTCGGCATGCGGCCGGCGAGGTAGGCCAGACGGCCCGCGACGATCGCGTGTTGCATGGCTTGGGCCATCATCACCGGTTGACCGGCGTGGGCGATGGCCGAATTCATCAGCACCGCGTCACAGCCCAGCTCCATGGCAATGGTAGCGTCGGAAGCGGTACCGACACCGGCATCCACCAACACCGGGATCTTGGCTTCTTCGAGGATGATCTGCAGGTTGTACGGGTTGCAGATCCCCAGACCCGAACCGATCAGACCGGCCAGCGGCATCACCGCGATGCAGCCGATTTCCGCGAGTTGACGGGCGATGATCGGGTCATCGCTGGTGTAGACCATCACGTCGAAACCTTCCTTGACCAGCGTTTCGGCGGCCTTGAGGGTTTCGATCACGTTGGGGAACAGGGTTTTCTGGTCGGCCAGCACTTCCAGCTTCACCAGGTTGTGGCCGTCGAGCAGTTCGCGGGCCAGGCGGCAGGTGCGCACGGCTTCGATGGCGTCGTAGCAACCAGCGGTATTCGGCAGGAAGGTGTAGCGATCCGGCGACAGCACGTCGAGCAGGTTCGGCTCGCCTTCGATCTGGCCGAGGTTGGTGCGGCGCACGGCGAAGGTGACGATTTCGGCACCCGAGGCTTCGATCGCCTGGCGGGTTTCTTCCATGTCACGGTACTTGCCGGTACCGACCAGCAAACGCGACTGGTAAGTACGACCGGCCAGCACAAAAGGCTTGTCGCTACGAACGATGCTCATGGGGAATCCTCTTTAAAGGTGAGGGTCTTGCAGAATTCTGTGCCCTTGCGGGCCGAACGACTAGCCGCCGCCGATGGCGTGCACGACTTCGACATTGTCGCCGTCGTTGAGCGTGGTGTCGGCATGCTGGCTGCGCGGGACGATATCCAGATTGAGTTCGACTGCTACCCGGCGTCCGGTCAGATCCAGACGGGTCAGCAGGGCCGCAACGGTTTCACCGTCGGGCAGTTCAAGGGATTCGCCGTTCAACTGAATGCGCATGCGCAAGGCCGCCATCATTTTTAGGGGCTGGCATTCTAGCCCGATCAGACGGGGCGACCCAAGCCATTCATCGTGAAATGGACTACCCGGTCAGCTCAGCCGCCAGGCGGCCAGCCCCAGGCACAGCCAGCCGATCAGAAACGCCAGGCCGCCGAACGGGGTGATGATGCCAAGCTTGCTGATGCCGGTGATGGTCAGTAGGTACAGACTGCCGGAGAACAACAAAATGCCGATGGAGAACGAAACGCCAGCCCAGGTCACCAGCCGCCCCTGAATCTGTGTGGCCAGCAGCGCCACGCCGAACAGCGCCAAAGTGTGCACCAGTTGATAGGTGACGCCGGTGTGGAAAATCGCCAGATACTCGGGCGTCAGGCGGTTTTTCAGGCCGTGGGCGGCGAATGCACCCAATGCAACCCCGGTAAAACCAAAGAAAGCGGCCAGCATCAGAAAGCCACGCAGCATGTGGAACTCCAGTCAGACTCGATCGGCAGGGTCTGTATAATGGCCCGCTCCACGGGTTCGGCCAAGCCATCTCTATGCTCCGTTCAATTTTCCGTCGTCTCACGAAGGCCCTGCTCTGGTTCGCGGGCGGCAGCGTATTGCTGGTCCTGTTGTTTCGCTTCGTGCCGCCGCCCGGCACGGCGCTGATGGTCGAGCGCAAGGTCGAATCCTGGGTCGACGGCGAGCCGATTGACCTGCAACGCACCTGGAAACCGTGGGATGAGATCTCCGATGATCTTAAGGTGGCGGTCATGGCCGGCGAGGATCAGAAGTTTCCCGAGCATTGGGGCTTTGATTTCAGCGCCATCCAGGCCGCGCTGGCCCATAACGAACTCGGAGGCTCGATTCGCGGCGCCAGTACGTTGAGCCAGCAAGTGTCGAAGAACCTGTTTCTGTGGGCCGGTCGTAGTTATCTGCGAAAAGGTCTGGAAGCTTGGTTTACCGCGCTGATCGAGGTGTTCTGGCCCAAGCAGCGGATTCTTGAGGTGTATCTGAACAGCGTCGAGTGGGATGACGGGGTATTTGGCGCTGAAGCGGCGGCCCGGCATCACTTTGGCGTAAGCGCCAAGTCGCTGTCCCGGCAGCAGGCAAGCTATTTGGCAGCTGTCCTGCCGAACCCACGGGTCTGGAGTGCGAGCCATCCGACAGCGTATGTTTCGCGCCGAGCCGGGTGGATTCGCCAGCAGATGAGTCAGTTGGGCGGGACGAGCTATCTGCTCGGGCTCAATGATTCGCGCCGGGCGCCCTGGGCGCAGTAGCGCCATAAAGCAAAAGATCGCAGCCTTCGGCAGCTCCTACAGAGGATTGCATTTCACCTGTAGAAGCTGCCGAAGGCTGCGATCTCTTGATCTGCTGAACGAAAACGCCCCGATCATTGCTGATCGGGGCGTTTTTATTTGCCGAGGCGCCGGTTACGCGGCAATCGACAACTTGAGCTTGTTCATCGCGCTCTTTTCGAGCTGACGGATACGCTCGGCCGACACGTTGTACTTCTGCGCAAGGTCGTGCAGCGTGGCTTTTTCTTCTGCCAGCCAGCGCTGGTAAAGGATGTCACGGCTGCGTTCGTCCAGCACTTCCAGCGCTTCGTGCAGATTGCTGTTGGAGTTGTCGCTCCAGTCGGCATCTTCCAGTTGACGCGCCGGGTCGTACCGGTGGTCTTCCAGATAGTTGGCCGGCGACTGGAAAGCGCTGTCGTCGTCCGCTTCCGCGGCCGGGTCGAAGGCCATGTCGTGGCCGGTCAGGCGACTTTCCATCTCGCGCACTTCCCGCGGCTCGACGCCGAGGCTTTCCGCCACACGGTGGACTTCCTCGTTGTTCAGCCACGCCAGACGTTTCTTCTGACTGCGCAGGTTGAAGAACAGCTTGCGCTGGGCCTTGGTGGTCGCGACTTTCACAATGCGCCAGTTGCGCAGGATGAACTCGTGAATTTCCGCCTTGATCCAGTGCACGGCGAACGACACCAGACGCACACCCATTTCCGGGTTGAAGCGCTTCACAGCCTTCATCAGGCCGACGTTACCTTCCTGGATCAGGTCAGCCTGAGCCAGACCGTAGCCGGAATAGCTACGGGCAATGTGTACGACAAAACGCAGGTGGGCGAGCACCATCTGCCGAGCCGCCCCCAAATCCTGCTCATAGTAGAGACTCTCGGCCAGTTCACGCTCCTGCTCCGGCGTCAGCAGTGGAATGCTGTTCACGGTGTGCACATAGGCTTCCAGGTTCGCACCTGGAACCAACGCGTACGCAGGTTGCAAAGAATTGGTCATACGAAAAAACCTCCGACTTACATAACTCGCGCCTTTCGGCACTGCG
Organism: Pseudomonas sp. LBUM1652; assembly: GCF_059716105.1. Lineage (NCBI taxonomy): Bacteria > Pseudomonadati > Pseudomonadota > Gammaproteobacteria > Pseudomonadales > Pseudomonadaceae > Pseudomonas > Pseudomonas sp. LBUM1652. The sequence goes on from NZ_CP166804.1 coordinate 5,938,870, forward strand.
AAAAATTGACCGGGAACTCAAGTACAAGTTCCCAAAAAAACCGCAAGGCCAATCACGCGCAAAAAAGATTCTACTTCGGCGCCAGCTCCCTGAGATGACGTGCGACTGCAATCCATGCACCGATATAACCCAACAGCACCGCGCCAAGCAAGAGCGACAGACCGTCGGCAACTGGCACTCCGGCCAGTGCGAAATCACTGCCGTACAAGCCGGCCAGTCCAACCACCGCATCATTCAACCAGTTCAGGCCGAACGCCAATACGCCCCAGGACAGCAGTCCCGCACCGAAGCCATACAACGCGCCCATATAAAGGAAGGGACGACGTACATAGCTGTCGGTGCCGCCGACGAGTTTAATCACTTCTATCTCGGTGCGGCGGTTTTCAATATGAAGACGAATGGTATTGCCTATCACCAAAAGTAATGCAGAAACCAACAACACCGTCAGACCGAAGACAAAACGATCGCCGAGCTTGAGGATGGCGGCCAGACGCTCGACCCAGACTAGATCAAGTTGTGCCTGTTGTACCTTGGGCAGCTCGGAAAGTTTTTGTCTTAATGCTTCCAGGGTCGGCTTGTCGACCTCGTTCGGGGTCACCAGCACCACACCCGGCAACGGGTTTTCCGGCAGCTCGCGCAGGGCTTCGCCCAATCCGGACTGCTGCTGGAACTCTTCCAGCGCCTGATCGCGGCCGACATATTCAGCATCAGCTACGCCGGGCATGCCTTTGATCTGCTCGCGCAACGATTCGCCCTGCTCCGGGCTGGCGTCGAGTTGCAGGTACAGCGAAATCTGCGCCGCCCGCTGCCACGAACCGCCGAGACGCTCGACGTTGTTGAGCAGCAGCGACAACCCCATCGGCAGGCTCAGCGCCACGGCCATCACCATGCAGGTGAAGAAGCTGCCGATCGGCTGCTTGCCGAGACGACGCAGGCTGTCGAGCAAACTGGCACGATGGCTTTCGACCCAGGCGCGGAACAGCGTGGCGAAATCCGGGCCGTCGTCATCGTCGTGCTTTTTCTTCTTTTGCGGCTGCGGATCGGCGGCCTTGGGGGCCACGCGCTCGGAAACCTTGGGGCTACGAGTCGCACTCATTCGCCAGCCTCCCCGTCGCCGATCAATCGGCCACGTTGCAGGGTCAGCATACGGTGACGCATGCGCGCAATCAGTGCCAGGTCGTGACTCGCGATCAGCACGCTGGTGCCCAGCCGGTTGATGTCTTCGAACACGCCCATGATCTCGGCCGCCAGACGCGGGTCGAGGTTACCGGTCGGTTCGTCCGCCAGCAGCAAGGCCGGGCGATGGACGATGGCGCGGGCAATGCCGACGCGCTGTTGCTGACCGGTGGACAGGTCGCCGGGGTACAGATCGGTTTTATCCGACAGCGCCACGCGCTCCAGCGCCGAGTCGACACGCTTGGCGATCTCGGCCTTGGACAGCCCGAGAATCTGCAGCGGCAACGCGACGTTGTTGAACACCGTGCGATCGAACAGCAACTGGTGATTCTGGAACACCACGCCGATCTGCCGGCGCAGGAACGGAATCTGTGCATTGCTGATGGTGCTCAGGTCTTGCCCGGCCAGCAGCAATTTGCCGCTGGTCGGACGTTCCATCGCCAGCAACAGGCGCAACAGCGTTGATTTGCCGGCGCCAGAATGGCCGGTGACAAACAAGAACTCGCCACGACGGACTCGAAAGCTCAGCTCATGCAAGCCGACGTGACCGTTCGGATACCGTTTACCGACCTGTTCGAAACGAATCATGAACGCTCCCGCTCGGCAAACAGTGCCTGGACAAAGGGTTCGGCTTCAAAAGTACGCAAATCGTCGATGCCTTCACCGACGCCGATGTAGCGGATCGGCAAGCCAAACTGCTTGGCCAGGGCGAAAATCACCCCGCCCTTGGCGGTGCCGTCGAGCTTGGTCAGCGCCAGGCCGGTCAGTTCGACGGTCTGGTTGAATTGCTTGGCCTGGTTGATGGCGTTCTGGCCGGTGCCGGCATCGAGCACCAGCAGCACTTCGTGCGGCGCGTCGGCGTCGAGCTTGCCGATTACCCGGCGAACTTTTTTCAGTTCTTCCATCAGGTTGTCTTTGGTGTGCAGACGGCCAGCAGTGTCGGCGATCAGCACGTCGATGCCACGGGCCTTGGCGGCTTGCACGGCGTCGAAGATCACCGAAGCCGAATCAGCGCCGGTGTGCTGGGCGATCACCGGGATCTTGTTGCGTTCACCCCAGACCTGCAATTGCTCTACAGCGGCGGCGCGGAAGGTGTCACCGGCGGCGAGCATGACTTTCTTGCCTTCCAGTTGCAGCTTCTTCGCCAGTTTGCCGATGGTGGTGGTCTTGCCGGCGCCGTTGACGCCGACCACCAGAATCACGAATGGCTTGTTCTGCGAAACAATCTTCAGCGGCTGCTCGACCGGTTTGAGCATCGCAGCCAGCTCGGCCTGCAGGGATTTGTACAACGCGTCGGCGTCGGCCAGTTCCTTGCGAGCGACCTTCTGGGTCAGGCGCTGGATGATCTGCGTAGTGGCTTCGACGCCGACGTCGGCAGTCAGCAGACGGGTTTCGAGGTCGTCGAGCAAGTCGTCGTCGATGGTTTTGCGGCCTAGGAACAGGCTGGCCATGCCCTCGCCGATGCTGGCGCTGGTTTTCGACAGACCTTGCTTGAGGCGGGCGAAGAAACCGGCTTTGGTCTCCTCGGTACGCGGGGCTTCGGCCGGAACTTCGACGGGCGCAGCTTCGACCGCAACGATTGGCGCAGCGACAACCGGCGCGGGTGCTGGCTCTGGCTCTGGCTCTGGTTGCTGGATGATTGGCGCAACTGGAGCAACCGGCTCGGCAAACACTGGCGCAACAGGCGCTGCCACAACCGGCGCAGGCTCGACAACCGGCTCAACCAAAGGCGCCGGAGCAACCTCGGCAACGAACGCGGCAGGCGCAGGAATTGGCGGTGTCACATGGGACGCGGCCTCTTCCACCAGCGCCACCGGCTCTTCCGCCACTGGCAAAGTCAGCCACGGTTCGGCGGCCGGGGTCAGCGGCAATTCGGCAGCCACCGGGATTTCAGTCTCAGGCTCGGCCGCCGGTTGCAGCACCGGCTCGGCAATCGGCAGAACGATCGGCGCCGGCTCTTCTTCTATTACGGGAGCAGGCGCAGGGGCCGGCTCAGGAATCGCGGGCGGCTGTTCGACGACGGGTTCCTGCGGTTTCTTACGCAGCCATCCGAACAGGCTTTTCTTCTCACCAGCCGCAGCTGGGGTCTTCTTGTCGTCGTTGGAACCAAACATGGAGGACGGCTATCTCACGGTAGCGACGCGCCATAAGGGCGCCCCGGCAAATAAATATTCGATGCAGAACAGACTGTGTTTCACCCAGCTTGTTCACGCGCAACATTTTGTCGAGGCGCCAAAGGCACCTCAAAGGTCGATTATTACGAAGGACTGGAACGGCATCGTCGGCGAAAACGCAGAGTTTAGCTGACAAACTCAAAGCTTCTGCCGGAAACCCATACAACCTATCGACTGATCAAAGGCCTGATAGGCGTGGCCGCCAGTAAAACGGATCAGTATCCTAGCACCTCCTCGCCCGCCTAGGCTAAGACCAAGCGGGCAGCCCAACAGGTTAAAAAACGAATGAATGCTCTAGCCCGCCGCGCTGCAGGCCTGCTGCTCAGCACAGTCTGCCTGCCACTTTCGGCCCTGGCGGCCGACCCGCAACCGACTCACGAATTCACCCTCGATAACGGCCTGAAGGTCGTCGTGCGCGAAGACCATCGCGCGCCGGTGGTGGTGTCGCAGGTCTGGTACAAGGTCGGCTCCAGCTACGAAACCCCGGGCCAGACCGGTCTGTCCCACGCCCTTGAGCACATGATGTTCAAGGGCAGCGAGAAAGCCGGCCCCGGCGAAGCCTCGCTGATCCTGCGCGACCTCGGCGCCGAAGAGAACGCCTTCACCAGCGACGACTTCACCGCTTATTACCAGGTACTGGCCCGCGACCGTCTGGGTGTGGCCTTTGAACTGGAAGCCGACCGCATGGCCAATCTGCGCCTGCCGGCCGACGAGTTCGCCAAGGAAATCGAAGTCATCAAGGAAGAGCGCCGCCTGCGCACTGACGACAAGCCGATGTCCAAGGCCTACGAGCGTTACAAGGCAATGGCTTACCCGGCCAGCGGCTACCACACGCCGACCATCGGCTGGATGGCTGACCTGGACCGGATGAAGGTCGAAGAGCTACGCCACTGGTATCAATCCTGGTATGTGCCAAACAACGCCACACTGGTGGTGGTTGGCGACGTCACGCCGGATGAAGTTAAAACCCTTGCCCAGCGTTACTTCGGACCGATCGCCAAACGCGACGTGCCACCGGCAAAACAACCGCTGGAACTGGCCGAACCCGGCGAACGGCAGATCACCCTGCATGTGCAGACGCAACTGCCTAGCCTGATGCTCGGCTTCAACGTGCCAAGCATCGCCACTGCTGAAGACAAACGTTCGGTCAACGCCCTGCGCCTGATTTCGGCACTGCTCGACGGCGGTTACAGCGGTCGCATCCCGACCCAACTGGAGCGCGGCGAAGAGCTGGTGTCCGGCGGTTCGTCGAGCTACGACGCCTACACCCGTGGCGACAGTCTGTTTACCCTGTCGGCGACGCCGAACACCCAGAAGAAAAAGACCATGGCGCAAGCCGAGGCCGGTCTCTGGAAGCTGCTGGAACAACTGAAAACCACCGCACCGTCCGCCGAAGAGCTGGAACGCGTGCGGGCTCAAGTGATTGCCGGCCTGGTCTACGAGCGTGACTCGATCACCAGCCAGGCCACTGCCATCGGCCAATTGGAGACGGTCGGTCTGTCATGGAAACTGATGGACACCGAACTCGCCGATCTGGAAAGCGTAACCCCGCAAGACATCCAGAACGCCGCCAAGCTGTATTTCACCCGCGAACGTCTCAGCGTCGCCCACGTCCTGCCACTGGAGACGACTCATGAGTAAGCGCAAGACCCCACGCCTGTTGCTCGGCCTGATCGCCTTAGCGGTCATCGGTTCCGCCGCGTTTTATCTGACTCCCAGCGCGAAAACCGACGCCAGCGAAGCGCTGGACAGCGCCAAGTCCAGCCAGAAACTGCAATCGCTGGCCGAACTCGACGGCAAGGCTCCAGCCAGCCGCAAGCTTGACGTGCAGACCTGGAACACCGCCGAAGGTGCCAAGGTGCTGTTCGTCGAGGCCCACGAGTTGCCAATGTTCGACATGCGCCTGATTTTCGCTGCCGGCAGCAGTCAGGACGGCAATGCGCCGGGTCTGGCAGTACTGACCAACGCGATGCTCAACGAAGGCATTGCGGGCAAGGACGTCGGCGCCATCGCGCAGGGTTTCGAAGGTCTTGGTGCAGATTTCGGCAACGGTGCCTTCAAGGACATGGCGCTGGCTTCGCTGCGCAGCCTGAGTGCCACCGAACAACGTGAACCCGCGCTGAAACTGTTCTCGGAAGTGATCGGCAAACCGACCTTCCCGACCGACTCATTCGCACGCATCAAGAATCAGATGCTCGCCGGTTTCGAATACCAGAAACAGAACCCCGGCAAACTCGCCAGCCTGGAACTGATGAAGCGCTTGTACGGCGATCACCCCTACGCGCACTCGAGTGATGGCAGTGCGCAAAGTGTGCCGAAAATCACCGTGGCACAGCTGCGCGAATTCCACGCCAAGGCCTACGCGGCGGGCAATGTAGTGATCGCGCTGGTGGGTGACTTGTCCCGCGCCGATGCCGAGTCGATTGCCAATCAGGTGTCCGCCGCCCTGCCGAAGGGTCCGGCGCTGGCGAAGATCGCTCAGCCGCAAGAGCCGAAAGCCAGCGTTGGCCATATCGAGTTTCCGTCCAAGCAAACCAACCTGATGCTCGCGCAACTGGGCATCGATCGCGACGATCCGGACTACGCCGCACTGTCGATGGGCAACCAGATCCTCGGCGGCGGCGGTTTCGGTACGCGCCTGATGAGCGAAGTGCGCGAGAAGCGTGGCCTGGCCTACGGCGTGTACTCCGGCTTCAGCCCGATGCAGGCCCGTGGCCCGTTCATGATCAACCTGCAAACCCGCGCGGAAATGAGCGAGGGCACCCTGAAACTGGTGCAGGACGTTCTCGCCGATTACCTGAAAACCGGCCCGACCCAGAAAGAACTCGACGACGCCAAACGCGAACTGGCCGGCAGCTTCCCGCTGTCCACCGCGAGCAACGCCGACATCGTCGGCCAACTCGGCGCCATGGGCTTCTACAATCTGCCGCTGAGTTATCTGGATGACTTCATGCGTGAGTCCCAGAGCCTGACCGTGGAACAAGTCCGCGACGCGCTGAACAAACACTTGAGCACGGATAAAATGGTCATCGTCACCGCTGGCCCGACCGTGCCGCAAAAGCCGTTACCGGCCCCATCTGATAAACCTGCCGAGCAACCGCTCGGGGTTCCGGAGCATTAATGGCTACTCGAGCACCGAAAAAACCTGCGCAAAACGTGCATAACGGCGTGAATCAGTTACGCATCATTGGTGGCGAATGGCGCAGCCGCAAGCTGAGCTTCCCCGACGCCCCGGGCCTGCGCCCGACGCCGGATCGCGTGCGTGAAACCCTGTTCAACTGGCTCGCACCCTACGTGGCCGGCGCCAAGGTCCTTGACCCGTTCGCCGGCAGCGGCGCGCTGTTTCTCGAGGCTTTGTCCCGTGGCGCGGCCATGGGGCAGGCGCTGGACGCCAGCAATATCGCGGTTTCCAGCCTTAAAGAGCACCTCGGCACGCTGCGCTGCACCAACGGTCAGGTGCAGACTGCCGACGCCCTGCGCTACCTGGAAACCCAGACCGCTACGCCGTTCGACCTGGTATTCCTCGACCCGCCGTTCAACCAGAACCTGCTGCCAGCCGTGTGCACGTTGCTCGAAGAGCGTCAGTGGCTGGCCGACGACGCCTGGGTGTATACCGAAAGCGAAACGGCACCATCGACCCTCGGCTTCCCGGCCAACTGGCGCTTGCACCGCGAACAGAAATCCGGGCGCGTGTATTACGCGTTGTGGCAACGCAGCGCCTGATCCCGGGTTTGATGTGCGCTCAATGCATCAGCAATAAATAGATACCGCACATCGCTCCTCGCATCTCGCCAAAGTGGTTACCGCAATCTGCGTTAACCACTTCGGACGATTCATGTATGGATACGTTATGCAGCAGGATGCTGCTCATTCTTTGCCTGGCGCCACTGATGTCCCTGGCCGCCGCACCCCCACCGACTCATCAATTCACCCTGGACAATGGTCTGAACGTGCTTGTGCGCGAAGACCATCGTGCACCGCTGGTGACCTCACAACTCTGGTTCAAGGTTGGCTCTGCCGACGAGGCGCCCGGCCAGAGCGGAATCTCCCACGCGCTCGAACACATGCTCTACAAAGGCAGCAGCAAAACCTGCGCCGGCGAGGCCTCGGCCATTTTGCAAACACTCGGTGCCCGGGAAAACGCCTTCACCAGCAAAGATGCCACCGCCTATTACCAAACCCTGGCACCCAGGTATATGGGCGTGGCATTCGAGTTGATGGCCGATCTGATGTCGACCGCCCACTTGCGCACCTCGGACTTGACCCCGGAAATGGCGGTGATACGCGAAGAGCGGCGCTTGCGCACCGACGATGACCCCCATGATCTGGCAATGGAGCGTCTGACCGGTGTGGCGCATTTGGCCAATAGCTATCGCACACCGATTCTTGGCTGGATGCATGACCTGCACCGTTTGAATGCCGACGATCTGCGCCACTGGTATGCGCTTCGCTACTCACCTGGCAACGCCACGCTAGTGGTTGTCGGTGATGTGACGCTCGATCAGGTCAAACGGTTGGCGCAGCGCCACTTTGGCCCCTTGCCAGCGCGCCCTGTTCCTCGCCTGCTACGGCCCACTGAGCTGGCACTGGCAGGTGAGCGCAAACTGACGCTGTCTCTGGCCGTCCCGACCCCCCAACTGATCATGGCCTTTAACGTGCCGGGGCTTGCCACCGCCGAAAATCGGCGATCTGTACACGCCCTGCGCCTGATCGACGCATTACTGGGAGGGACACAAAGTGCACGCCTGAAAAAACGCCTGGAATTCACCGAACAGTTGTTCAGCGACGTCAGTACTTCTTATGACGCGCTCACACGCGGCGACAGTCTTCTATTCATGACGGCCGAACTCGCCAGCGCCCACGCTGACGATCTGGACGCGGCCGAGGCACGGGTCTGGCAACTGATTGAAGAACTGCATGCCCACCCGCCGACAGCCGAAGAATTGGAGCGCGCACGCACTCAATTGATTGCCCGACAGATCTATACACAAGACTCCATCGTCGAGCAGGCCCACGAGCTGGCCACATTGGCGAGTATCGACCTGCCCTGGCAGTTGATGGATAAGGACTCAGACGAGCTAGCACAGGTGACACCGGCTGACATCCAGCAGGCGGCGTCAACGTTTTTGACCCGCGAACGCCTGACGGTTGCGCATGTATTGGCGGAGGCGGCTCATGAATAATAGCCTTCGGAAGGCAAGGGGCGTTTTGCTCGGGCTGGGAATCGTAGCAGGCCTGACGGGCGTTCAAACGCTGGCAGATACCGTGACGGTCGCACCGGCAAATTACCCCGCGCCACGTCTGCAATCGCTACTGGAGCCGGTTCCTGTCGCCGGCACTGCGCGAGCACTGTCGATCAAAGGCTGGAAAACCCTGACCGGCACCAAAGTGTTGTTCATCCGCACCACAGAGCTGCCGATGTTCGATCTGCATGTCAGCTTCGCCGCAGGCAGCGCGCGAGATGGCAACACGCCGGGCCTCGCCGCCGCCACGTTCAGCATGCTCAATGAAGGCATACCGGGCAAAGACCTGTCCGCCATCGTTGAAGTCTTTGACGGTCTGGGCGCGCAACTCGACATGAGCATCGATCATGACCGCGCCACATTGGCTTTGCGCAGCTTGAGCGATGAACAGAAACGTGCTCCGGCGTTGCAGCTGTTTTCGCAGATTCTAGGCGCGCCGACACTGACCGACGATGCGCTGAAGAGGGTGAAAATCGAGCTGCGCGACAGCCTCACTGCCGCCGCGCAGGATGCAGGAAATTCGCCAGAGCATCTGGTCAAGACACTGCTCGCGCCGCACGGCCCCTACTCGCTGCCGTTCTATGGCACGGTTCAAGGGTTGCAGGCGCTGACCGGGACGGAGGTAAAAGATTTCCACCAGCGTTTCTACAGCGCCAGTCAGGCGCAAATCACCCTGGTCGGTGACCTGACGCTGGCGCAGGCAAAGGCGATCAGTCTGCAAATCAGCAACGCCTTACCGGTCATGCCGGCAGGCACCGTGGTCATGCCAATGCCCGGGCACAAACCCGTTGGCACCGAACGAACCCTGCACGAGGAACAGCCACTGACCCAGATCAACCTGATACTCGCCCAGCCCAGCGTGTCGCGAAGCCATGCGGACTATGCCGCGCTGTACACCGCCAACCTGATTTTTGGCGGCACGACTAACAGCCGACTGATGAGCGAACTACGGGAAAAGCGCGGGCTGGTGTACGACGTCTATTCAGAAAACGCCCCTTGGGCCACGGCGGGTTTGCTGACCATTTCCCTGCAGGTCAATCCAGCATTCAGCCAGGCTACGCTGGCGTTGACCCGGTCGCTGTTCAGTGACTACCTGCGCGACGGGCCGACACAACAGGAGCTCGATCAGGTCAAGCTTCAAGTCGCCAACAGGAGTGCACTGAACAGCTCCAGCAACAGGCAGATTCTCAAGCAACTGGTGACAATCAATCGCCATGATCTGCCACTCGACCTCGACCACACCGTGCAACAGGTGCAACGCCTGACACTCAAACAAATCCATGAGGCGCTGAATCGGCATTTGACCGCCGACCGCTGGCGCGTGGTGACAGTCGGGGCCACCGTCGAGCAGCAGGCGCTACCCGCCCCCGCGCCGACACCGCCTGGCACGTCATCCGAGAGCATGTGTCGCGCCGAAGCAGGCTTTGTGGCAAGTTAGGTTCTTTCACACAAAAGCGGCAGATGCCTGAAGCACCTGCCGCTTTGCGCAAGACCTGTCGAGATTTGCCGTGCAGTCACTGAACCCTATTCCCAGCCCCCGCTTTGCACCGGCCTTCGGCCTGGGTAACCCACACCTGCAAACCTTGTGGGGGCCGCTGTGGCGCAAAACCGTTCACCTTGATCGTCAGCGCGAACGTCTGTGGCTTGATGATGGCGATTTCCTCGACCTCGACTGGCATGGCCCGCACAGCGCCGAGACTCCGCTGGTGTTGGTGCTGCATGGACTGACCGGTTCTTCTAACTCACCTTACGTTGCCGGCATCCAATCCGCGCTCGCCGCGCAAGGCTGGGCCAGTGTTGCATTGAACTGGCGCGGCTGCTCGGGCGAACCGAACCTGCTGCCGCGCAGTTATCACTCCGGCGCCAGCGAAGACCTCGCCGAAGCCATCCGCCATCTGCGTGCGAAGCGTCCGTTGGCACCGCTGTATGCGGTCGGATATTCCCTTGGCGGCAATGTGTTGCTCAAGCATCTGGGCGAGACCGGGAGTGCCAGCGGCGTGCGCGGTGCGGTGGCAGTGTCGGTGCCGTTTCGCCTCGACCAGTGCGCGGATCGGATTGGTCAGGGATTTTCCAGGGTCTATCAAGCGCATTTCATGCGCGAGATGGTCGCTTACATCAAGAACAAGCAACGCCAGTTCCAGCACGACGGGCGCGATGATGGTGTAGCCGCACTGGCAGCGCTCGGCTCATTGGAGAACATGCGTACGTTCTGGGATTTCGATGGCCGGGTCACCGCGCCACTGCACGGCTTTACCGATGCCGAGGATTACTATCGTCGCGCCTCGAGCCGGTATTTTCTCGGTGAGATCCGCACGCCGACCCTGATCATTCAAGCGGCGGACGATCCTTTCGTGTTTCCGCACAGCCTGCCCCAGGCCAGCGAGCTGTCAGACCTCACCGAATTCGAATTGCAGGCTCGCGGCGGCCACGTCGGCTTCGTCGATGGCTCGTTGCGCCAGCCGGGTTATTACCTGGAACGGCGCATCCCGCAGTGGCTGGCAGGCCTGACGTCATGATTGATCAGGCTCGCTCCCACAAGGGTGTGGTGATTACTCGCCGGTAGCGACTCCGCGCGACGGCTCGTTGATCCACTCACTCCACGACCCCGCATACAGCGAACCCAACGGATACCCCGCCAGGCATAGTGCAAACAGGTTGTGGCACGCCGTCACGCCCGAGCCGCAATACGCGACCAGTTCTGACGGCGAGCGCTCGCCCAGCTTCGCGGCAAAGCGCTGTTTGAGCTGATCGGCCGGCAAGAATCGCCCGTCACTGCCAAGGTTGTCGGTAAACGCCGCACATTGCGCGCCGGGAATGTGCCCGGCAATCGGGTCGATCGGCTCCACTTCCCCTTTGAAGCGCGGCAAGGCCCGGGCGTCGATCAGGGTCAGTTCGGGTTGGCCGAGACGTTGCTGCAATTGTTCGGCGCTGAGCAACAGGCTCATGTCTGACTGGCCGCTGAAATGGCCACGGGTGACGGTCGGCGCATCCAAGCTCAGCGGCAGGCCAGCTGCATGCCACGCCTTGAGTCCGCCGTCGAGAATGAACACACCGTCGCGCTTGCCCAGCCACGCCAGCAGCCACCATGCTCGGGCCGCATAGGCTCCCGGGCCGTCGTCGTACAAAACCACGTCGCTGTCGGCATTGATGCCCCAGGCTTGCAGACGCTCGATCAGCTCTGCCGGCTCAGGCAACGGATGACGCCCGGTCACGCCCTTGACCACTTTGCCACTGAGGTCACGCTCCAGATCGGCAAAACTCGCCCCGGCAATGTGCCCTTCGGCATAGCTGCGCTGACCGTAGTCCGGGTCTTCGAGGGCAAAACGACAATCCAGAATCACCAGCCCGGGCTGCTCCTTGCGGGCATCCAGTGCGTTGGGGCTGATCAGTTGCGCAATCGGCATAACGGGCTCCTGTGGGATTTCAACGGAACGGTTTACTTCACATCTTCGAGGGCCTGGGCCAGTGGCACGTAGAACTCCTCGAACAGCGCATTGACCTGCTCGCGCGCCTGCTCGGTGACAAATCCGGCTTCCAGCACCAGCACCTGATACACGCCACGTTTAATGGCTTGCTCGCTGAGGTGGTTGGAGTTTTCCCGGGTGGTGCACAGAAAGCGCACCCAGGACGTCAGGATGATCCAGGCATTGAGGGTCAGCGATTCGATCTGCACCCGATCCATGTCGAGGATCCCGGCCGCCACGAAACCTTCGTAGATCGCCGCGCCCTGGATCACACATCGCTGGGAAAAGCGCCGATAACGCGCGGCCAGTTCCGGATCGCTGTCGAGCAGATGCTCGAGATCGCGGTGCAGAAAGCGGTAGCGCCACATCGCCGAAAGCAGCTCCTTGAGATAGAAGCGCTTGTCTTCAACGGTCGCGGCGCGCCCCTGCGGCGGGCGCAGGAAACTGTCGACAAGGCTTTCGTACTCACTGAACAACACGGCGATGATCGCCTGCTTGTTGGGGAAGTGGTAGTACAGGTTGCCCGGAGAAATCTCCATGTGGGCAGCAATGTGATTGGTACTGATGCTGCGCTCGCCCTGCTGATTGAACAGCTCGAGGCTGTTCAGCACGATACGCTCGCTGGTTTTTATTCGTGGGGCCATGGCTTGGGCTTTAATTCAGAGTGCGTTGACGGGCATCTTACGACCTAACCGGAAATGGATAAAACACTGCTGTGCATGGATGTTGATTGACTTTCTAGAGCATAGACTCTAAAAAGTTCTTCACTACAATAAATACGGAGCCGACCATGACTGCCGACATTGCCTACCTGCAGACGCTGCAATTGCCCCTGGAAGCGCTTGATCGGCAGTTCGCGGCGCAACGGGCTGCGTATGCCGCCAACCCGATGCCGCCCGCCGCCCTGCGCCAGCAATGGCTCAAGGCACTGCGCGATTTGCTGAGCAACGAGCGTCAGGCTTTGATCGAGGCGATCAGCGCCGACTTCAGCCATCGCAGCGCCGACGAAACCCTGCTCGCCGAACTGATGCCAAGCCTGCACGGCATTCACTACGCCAGCCGTCATCTCAAGGGCTGGATGAAAGCTTCGCGGCGCAAGGTCGGCATGGCATTCCAGCCGGCTTCAGCGAAAGTGGTTTATCAGCCATTGGGTGTGGTCGGCGTCATCGTGCCGTGGAATTACCCGCTTTATCTGGCCATCGGCCCGCTGGTCGGCGCCTTGGCGGCGGGCAATCGGGTGATGCTCAAACTCAGCGAATCGACCCCGGCCACCGGCCTGCTGCTCAAGGAGTTGCTGGCGCAAATCTTCCCCGAAGATCTGGTTTGCGTGGTGCTCGGCGAAGCCGATATCGGAGTCGCGTTTTCCCGTTTGCGCTTCGATCATCTGTTGTTCACCGGCGCCACCAGCATCGGCAAACACGTAATGCGCGCAGCGGCGGAAAACCTGACCCCGGTCACTCTTGAGCTGGGCGGCAAGTCCCCGGCCATCGTCTCCCGCGACGTGCCATTGAAGGATGCCGCCGAACGCATCGCCTTCGGCAAAACCCTCAATGCCGGGCAGACCTGCGTCGCCCCCGACTACGTGTTGGTCCCGGAAGACCGCATCGGTGGTTTCGTCGAAGCCTATCGCCAGGCCGTGCAGGGCTTCTATCCGACCCTCACCGACAACCCCGACTACACCGCAATCATCAACGAACGCCAGTTGGCGCGGCTCAACGGCTACGTCAGCGATGCCACCAGCAAAGGCGCGCTGCTGATTCCGCTGTTCGATCAGGGTCAGGGCCGACGCATGCCGCACAGCGTGCTGCTGAATGTCAGCGACGACATGACCGTCATGCAGGACGAAATCTTCGGCCCGCTGCTGCCGATCGTGCCGTATCGGGATCTGGAGCAAGCATTTGCTTACATCAATCAGCGGCCACGTCCTCTGGCTCTTTACTACTTTGGCTACGACAAACGCGAACAGAACCGCGTGCTGCACGAAACCCATTCCGGCGGCGTGTGCCTGAACGACACGCTGCTGCATGTGGCGCAAGACGACATGCCCTTCGGCGGCATCGGCGCTTCGGGCATGGGTCATTACCACGGTCACGAAGGCTTTCTGACGTTCAGCAAAGCCAAAGGCGTGCTGGTTAAACAGCGCTTCAACGCGGCCAGATTGATTTACCCGCCGTACGGAAAATCGATTCAGAAACTGATCCAGAAGCTGTTCATCCGCTAAATATTCGTCATCGCCGCCGGGTAATAAAAACAATGCACCCAAGCCTGACCGATACACCTGCACTGTCACGTCGTGGCCTGCTGAAATTCAGCCTCGGCGCCACGGCTTTCCTCGCCACCGCCGGTCTCGGCGCCAGCCTCAGCGGCTGTTCGTCGAGCGTCACGGCCAATGGTTTCGTGACTTTGCGCGACGGCGATTTGCTGTTTCTGCGCGCGCTGATTCCGGTGATGCTTGATGGCGCCGTGGTCGCCGAGAAGATGCCGGACGCGGTGGCTGGCACCCTCAAGTCGCTGGACTACAGCCTCGATCACCTGTCGCCGGAAATGCTCAAACTCACCCGACAACTGTTCGACGTGCTGGGCATGGCCGTGACCCGTGGCCCGCTCACCGGGATCTGGGGCAGTTGGGAAAACGCCAGTCCCGAAGCGATGCGTCACTTCCTCGACCGTTGGCAAAACAGTTCGTTGAACCTGCTGCGCATGGGCCATAGCTCCTTGCAGCAAATGGTGATGATGGCCTGGTACACCCGCGCCGAGTCCTGGGCGCACTGCGGCTATCCCGGCCCGCCTTCGGTCTGAGACCGAGTCGCGCCTATCGCGAGCAGGCTCACTCCTACAGGGATTGCATTTCAAATGTGGGAGCGAGCCTGCTCGCGAAGAGGCCCGCAAGAACAACAAAAACAAGAGAGCCTGAACATGCCCGTACCCGACCCGTTCCGCGAAGGCCTCGCCCGAGGCTGGAAAACCTACAACGGCGCCCAGCTGACCGACGACCTGACCCTCGAAGCCGACGTCGCCATCATCGGCAGCGGCGCCGGCGGCGGCACTACGGCAGAAATCCTCAGCGCCGCCGGCTATAAAGTGCTGCTGGTCGAAGAAGGCCCGCTGAAAACCAGCTCCGACTTCAAAATGCTCGAAGAACAGGCCTACAGCAGCCTCTATCAGGAAGGCATCGGCCGCATGAGCAAGGATGGCGCGATCACCATCCTGCAGGGCCGCGCCGTCGGCGGCACGACGCTGATCAACTGGACCTCAAGCTTCCGCACGCCGCAACCGACCCTGGAACATTGGGCCAAAGAGCACAACGTGAAAGGCCACAGCGCTGAAGATATGGCCCCGTGGTTCGAAAAGATGGAGCAGAGCCTCGGCGTCGCGCCGTGGATGGTTCCGCCCAACGCCAACAACGACGTGATCCGCAAAGGCTGCGAGCAACTCGGTTATAGCTGGCACGTGATCCCCCGCAACGTGCGCGGTTGCTGGAACCTCGGCTACTGCGGCATGGGCTGCCCGACCAACGCCAAGCAATCGATGCTGGTCACGACCATTCCGGCGACGCTGGAAAAGGGTGGCGAGTTGCTCTATCTGGCCCGAGCGGAAAAGCTGCTGATCAGCGGCGATAGAATCACCGGCCTGCAATGCGTGGCCATGGACGAGCGCTGCGTCGAACCGACCGGCCGCAAAATCACCGTCAAGGCGCGGCATTACGTGCTGGCCGGCGGCGGCATCAACAGCCCGGCATTATTGCTGCGTTCGGATGCGCCGGATCCGCATAAAACCCTCGGCAAACGCACGTTTCTGCATCTGGTGAACATGTCCGCCGGACGCTTCGACGAGGTGATCAACCCGTTCTACGGCGCGCCACAGTCGATCTACTCGGACTATTTCCAGTGGAAAGACGGGGCGACCGGGCCGATGGGCTACAAGCTCGAAGTGCCACCGCTGCACCCGGCGCTGGCGGCGACTTTACTCGGTGGTTTTGGCCAGCAGAACGCCGAGCACATGGCCGATCTGCCGCACACCCACGCGATGCTGGCGTTGTTGCGCGACGGCTTTCACCCCGACAGCCAGGGCGGCAGCGTCGAATTGCGCGGCGACGGCTCGCCGGTGCTCGATTACCAGGTTTCGCCTTACGCTTGGGAAGGCCTGCGCCGCGCCTTCCACAGCATGGCCGAGATCCAGTTCGCCGGCGGCGCCAAAGCGGTGATGCCAATGCATGCCGACGCCCGCTACGTGAAAACCCTGGCCGAGGCGCGCACGCTGATCGATGGCTTGAGCCTGGAGCTGTATCGCACACGACTGGGCAGCGCCCACGTCATGGGCGGCTGTGCGATGGGTGAAGAGCCGAAAACCGCCGTCACCGACAGCCTCGGCCGCCATCATCAACTGAGCAATCTGTCGATTCACGATGGCTCGCTGTTCCCCACCAGCATCGGCGCCAACCCGCAGTTGTCGGTGTATGGTCTCACCGCACAATTGGCGACGTCCCTCGCCGATCGGCTGAAAAACCCATGAAAAAGCGGATTATTCCTATCGTCTATAGTGCTTTCTTACCCAAAAGGCGACTTGGCCGACCGGGACGGCTGCGATACCATCCGACTCCCCAACGGACTCCCGCCAGGACGACGCGATGAACCGAGTGTTGTACCCAGGTACCTTCGACCCTATTACCAAGGGCCATGGCGATCTGGTCGAACGCGCCTCGCGCCTGTTCGATCACGTGATCATTGCGGTCGCCGCCAGCCCGAAGAAAAATCCGCTGTTCCCGCTGGAACAACGGGTTGAACTGGCTCGCGAGGTCACCAAACACCTGCCGAACGTGGAAGTGGTCGGCTTCTCGACGCTGCTGGCGCATTTCGCCAAAGAGCAGAACGCCAATGTGTTCCTGCGTGGTTTGCGTGCGGTGTCGGACTTCGAATACGAATTCCAGTTGGCCAACATGAACCGCCAGTTGGCCCCGGATGTGGAGAGTCTGTTTCTCACCCCTTCGGAGCGTTATTCGTTCATTTCGTCGACGTTGGTCCGCGAAATCGCCGCACTGGGCGGCGATATCAGCAAGTTCGTCCACCCGGCCGTGGCCGACGCGTTGACCTTGCGCTTCAAGAAGTAACGACCGTTCAAACGGCGCCCGCGTGCACTGCGGGCGCCAATGCGGCACAATTGCGCGCATTGATTTATAGCGCCCGGGCCTGCCGCCCCGGCTGGAGTTAGCATGTCCCTGATCATCACCGACGATTGCATCAACTGCGACGTCTGCGAACCCGAGTGCCCGAACGCCGCCATCTCCCAGGGCGAAGAGATCTATGTGATCGACCCGAACCTGTGCACCCAATGCGTTGGCCACTACGACGAACCGCAGTGCCAGCAGGTTTGCCCGGTGGATTGCATCCCGCTGGACGAAGCCCATCCGGAGACTGAAGAACAGTTGATGGAGAAGTACCGCAAAATCACCGGCAAGGCCTGAGTCCTTCAGCGCCTGTTCGGGCCCTATCGCCAGCAGGCTGGCTCCTGCATTGGATCTGTGCCAATCACAAATCCCCTGTGGGAGCCAGCCTGCTGGCGATAAGACCATCAGCAATACTGCAATATCCGGATCAGCTCACTCCCGCTGCTCAAACCCTTCCCCGATACACCCCAGACACCGCACAAACGCCGCTTTCGCCGGATCGACCACCAACGCCTGCCCCGCATCACCAATCCCGCCGCCTAGCGCGGTAAACGGCAGCGACACCACAAACGCCCCTGCACCGATCACTGTCGCCACAACCAGCAAAGGTCGGGCAATCAGCAAGTCGCCTATCATCGCGTAGGCCGGTGGGTTCTGGATGGTGTAGCGCGGATCACCGCTGCCGCTTTCCGTGGCTTGAACAGCCATGCAGGAACACAGCAGCAGGGTGAAGAAGAGGATTTGCAAGGATTTCATGGCACGATCCTTCGGGCTGAACAGTGAGACAACTCACTATAGACCGTAGGACTTTTTCGGCGCTTTGCCTCAGGTCTGACAGCGCGGGCAGAACACACTGGCACGCTGGCCGAGCTTCACTTCGCGCAGACCGGTGCCGCAGACCTTGCAGTGTTCACCGCCTCGGCCATAAACAAACAGTTCCTGCTGGAAATACCCCGGCTGCCCGTCGCCGCCAATGAAATCACGCAACGTAGTGCCGCCACGCTCGATGGCAGCGGCGAGGATGCGTTTGATCTCGATCGCCAGCTTCAGATAACGCCCCCGGGAAATGCCCCCGGCCTCGCGGCGTGGATCGATGCCGGCGGCGAACAGCGCTTCGGTCGCATAGATATTGCCGACCCCGACCACCACCGCGTTGTCCATGATGAACGGCTTGACCGCCATCGAACGCCCGCGCGACAGCTGAAACAAGCGCTCGCCGTCGAACAGATCGGTCAACGGTTCCGGCCCGAGACGAATCAGCAATTCGTGATTGTGCGGATCGGTGCTCCACAACATCGCGCCGAACCGCCGTGGATCGGTGTAACGCAGGGCCAGGCCCGACTCCAGTTCGATATCGACATGCTCATGCTTGAGCGCCGGCAGACCGGCCTCAACCAGACGCAGATTGCCCGACATACCCAAATGACTGATCAACGTACCGACCTCGGCGTTGATCAACAGATACTTGGCCCGTCGCTCGACCAACACGATGCGCTGCCCGGACAGGCGCACATCAAGGTCTTCGGGGATCGGCCAGCGCAGCCGACGGTCACGCACGATTACCCGGCTGACGCGCTGGCCTTCCAGGTGCGGGGCGATGCCCCGGCGAGTGGTTTCGACTTCCGGCAGTTCAGGCATGGCGTCCTCGAATCAATGCGCGCCGAGGTCGCGGATCGTTTGTTTGAGGGTTTCGAAGTCGTAGTCCGACAACCCCACGTAATCGAGAATCAACGGGCCGATGCTGCTCCATTCGTAGTCTTCGGTCTGATTGCCCAGCACGCGATACGAGGCGCAAATGTGCTCGGCCATCTTGAGGATCGCCAACAGGTTTTTCATTTGACTGTTGCGCGACGACTCGTCGCTGAAAATCGCCAGGGCATTGTGGTGATTGGCAATGGCCGTGCTGACATGCTCCGGCAGACGCCAGGACTTGGCGGTGTAATAACCGACCACCGCGTGGTTGGTGTTGAACTCAGCGTTTTCGGTGTCGACCACTCGACATTCAGCGCTGGCATTGGCGTAGGCCGTTTCCAGCACCGACATGTAATTGGGGAAACGCTGCAACATCAACGGCACGCCGCAATCGTGAAACAGCCCCAACGCATAGGCTTCATCGCCTGCCTGAGTGCCGATGCGTTTGGCCAGGGTCAGGCAAGTCATCGCCACGTCCTGGGCGGTGTCCCAGAAACGATTGAGGGTGACGATGGTGTCGTCGTTCATCTCGCCCTTGATCGATTGCGCGTTGATCAGGTTGATGATCGAACGGCTGCCCAGCAGATTCACCGCACGCTGGATCGAAGTGATCTTGTTGCTCAAGCCGTAATACGGCGAGTTGACGATTTTCAGCAGCGCGCCGGACAGGCCGGGATCCTGAGCGATCAGCTTGGCGATCACCTCCAGGTCCGGGTCGGGCATGTACTGCTCCATTTGCAGATCCACCATGATCTGCGGCTGCGCGGGCACGCTGATGCCTTGCAGGGATTGTTGAATCTGTTCGGTGGTCAGCTCTTGGGACATAAGTACACACTCTGGGACAGGCGGCGATTCTAACCCCTAAAAACCGCAGGACGACACACCAGTGGGCAATTGTCAGGAACTTTCATTCAAGCCAAGGCTTCGGACTCTGTAATACCCGACGGATGATTTCGGTCCCACGGGGCAGCAAATTCCCACAGACTCAGGAGCTTATTGATGGCCACTTCCCTCAACGGCAAGCGCGTCGCTTTTTTGGTAACCGATGGTTTCGAACAGGTTGAATTGACCGGCCCCAAACAGGCCCTGGAAGAGGCCGGTGCCCAGGTCGATATCCTTTCGGCGGAGGCAGGCAAGGTCAAAGGCTGGAACCACGACAAACCGGCGGACGACTTCACGGTCGACCAGACTTTCCAGGCTGCCAGCAGCGAGCAATACGACGCGATCGTCCTGCCCGGCGGCGTGCAGAATTCCGACACCATCCGAATCGATCAGGACGCCCAGCACCTGGTCAAGACCGGCACCTCCGCCGGCAAGCCGATTGCGGTGATCTGCCATGGCAGTTGGCTGCTGATTTCGGCGGGGCTGGTCAATGGCAAGACCATGACCAGTTACAAGACGCTTAAGGATGATCTGGTCAATGCCGGTGCCAACTGGGTCGATCAAGAAGTGGTCAGAGACGGTCACTTGATCAGCAGCCGTGAGCCGGATGATATTCCGGCGTTCAGTCGTGAGTTGATCGACGCCTTGTCGGCCTGATCCAAATCCACCATGAACCATTGTGGCGAGGGGATTCATCCCCGTTCGGCTGCGCAGCAGTCGCAAACCAGACAGCACGGTCTCCCTGAACACCCCTGCTGACTGATTTGGGACGGCTACGCCGTCCAACGGGGATAAATCCCCTCGCCACAGGACTTCTCTCCTTCAGCCATATGTCCATTCGCGGGCCAATCACCGGGCCCAACACGCTATACTCCCGCTCTTTTTTCCGGAGCGACGTCATGTCCCTGCCTAGCTTGCGCCTCAAAGCCAACGCCGACCGTCGCCTGCGCGCCGGTCACCTGTGGGTCTACAGCAACGAAATCGACGTGGCCGCCACGCCACTGCACGGCTTTAATGCTGGCGATCAGGCGATCCTCGAAGCTGCCGGCGGCAAACCGCTGGGCATCGTGGCCATGAGCCCGAACAATCTGATCTGCGCCCGCCTGCTGTCGCGCGACACTAAAGTTGCGCTGGACAAATCGCTGCTGGTGCATCGCCTGAACGTCGCCCTGTCGCTGCGCGAGCGTCTGTTCGACAAGCCTTTCTATCGCCTGGTCTACGGCGATTCCGATCTGCTGCCAGGTCTGGTGGTCGACCGTTTCGGCGACATCCTCGTGGTGCAGATTGCCTCGGCAACCATGGAAGCGCACAAAGACGACGTGATCGCCGCGTTGACCCAAGTGCTCAAGCCAAGCGGCATTCTGTTCAAGAACGACTCCGCCGCGCGTGACGCCGAAGGCCTCAACCGCTACGTCGAAACCGTGTTCGGTCTGGTGCCGGAGTGGGTCGCACTGGAAGAGAACGGCGTGAAATTCGAAGCCCCGGTCATTCAGGGTCAGAAAACCGGCTGGTTCTACGATCACCGCATGAACCGCGCGCGCCTGGCCCCTTACGCCAAGGGCAAACGCGTACTCGACCTCTATAGCTACATCGGTGGTTGGGGCGTACAGGCGGCCGCGTTCGGCGCCAGCGAAGTGTTCTGCGTCGATGCCTCGGCCTTCGCCCTTGACGGTGTCGAGCGCAACGCCGCGCTGAACGGTTTTGCCGACAAGATGACCTGCATCGAAGGCGACGTCTTTGAAGCCTTGAAAGAGCTGAAAGCCAGCGAAGAGCGCTTCGACGTGATCGTGGCCGACCCGCCAGCGTTCATCAAACGCAAGAAAGACATGAAAAACGGTGAAGGCGCCTACCGTCGTCTGAACGAGCAAGCCATGCGCCTGCTCAACAAGGACGGCATCCTGGTCAGCGCTTCGTGCTCGATGCACCTGCCGGAAGACGATCTGCAGAACATCCTGCTGACCAGTGCCCGTCACCTGGATCGCAACATCCAGTTGCTGGAGCGCGGCGGTCAGGGCCCGGATCACCCTGTCCACCCGGCCATTGCCGAAACTCGCTACATCAAGAGCATCACCTGCCGCCTGCTGCCTAACAGCTGATCAATGCGGACAACGGGGAGCCTGCAGGCTCCCCGTTTGCGCCTGGCCCTGGCATTCATTCGGCGCCTTTTACTCCTTCCGACGCTTACGACTTCCTACACTTGCCTTCCCATGGACGTGCAGGATATTTCCTTACGTCTTTTAATTATTGAAACTTGCCCTACAAAGTCCATCTCCAGCTAAAGATTATTCCGACAAAATTACTGGAGCATTCCTACTTAATATCCACTTGCCAATAATCCATTACAAACTATTATGAAGTTGTCGCCACGAGGCGACTTAAACTTTCAACGAACAAGGAGTTCACATCATGAAAAAAATTTCTCTGGAAACCAACAAAATCGCAAACCTGGCTTTTCTGGTTGCTGCTAAAACCCGTTAAGTAAGTCAGGACGCTGGGGAGTGCCGGCAACTCAGCGTCCTTCCGACTTCAGCCAGAGTGAATAACCCCATGCACATCAATCCTTACCTGTTTATATTGCCGCGCTCGCCAAATCAAATAGTATGGAATTACAAAGAACATACTCAATATGAACTGGATATTAACTATTCATCGCGCCTTGCCCAACTAATAAACAATCCAGACTTGTTCGACACACACAACATAATAGACACACAATTACTCAGCGCGGGCATTCTAACCATTTCAAAAATCGACACCCCGCAATGGGGCTGGGATGAATTATCAAAGATCTATCATATCGGCACCCAAAACATTCCCTGCGAACACGCCCCTCAGAATATTCATGAGTGGTCCAGACAATATCTGGCGCACTGCAACGAAGTATTGGCTAGCCCGGCTCCCGCGACAGAACGCCCGCAGCATGAATCTGCACCGCGCATCGCCCTGCCCGTTCCCTGCGCACTGAGCAACGATAGCCTGAATAACGCGCTGCTCCAGCGAAAGACCTGTCGTTCCTTTACCGATGCAGCAATGACGCTCAGCGACGTCGGCACCCTGCTTTATCTTTCACTCGGTTATCTCCTCGAGCGCGACATTGATCGCGACGACACCATCGCCCAAGACCTCGGCGCACGTCGCAGCAGTCCCTCCGGTGGCGGTCTGAACGCATGCGAAGGCTTTCTGCTGGTGCAGAATGTCGAGGATCTGGAGCCCGGCATCTACACCTATCACCCGGCGGAACACACCCTGAGCCGGGTTAATCCATTGCCACAAGCGGCACCGGGCGATTTGCTCGGCGGCCAGCATTTCATCAACAACCTGCCGCTGGGGTTGTTCATCACGGCCCGATTTGACCGGCTCTGGTGGAAGTACGAGCACTCACGGGCCTACCGCATGGCATTCGTCGAGGCCGGCCATCTGTCACAAACCTTTCAACTGGTTGCTACCGCGCTTGGCTTCAATACCTGGTTGACCGGCGCGTTTGCCGACAAGCAGGTCGAAACACTGCTCAAACTTGAGGAGAGTGCGGAACAGCCACTGTTCTTTGTCGGCTGCGGGAAAAGCGATGGACAGGCAATGTGCCAGGAAATGCGCGATCTGTTGCGCGAGGTCCAGACATGACCCTGCTGATCCCGGATCCGCACGAAGTACCGGTGTCATGGGCGCTCAAGTTCACCTTGGGGGACTGGGACAGTCGAGCCTCGGTACGCAGCAGCACCCACGACTATCAATTGCCGGACGACGTGCAGCAACAACTGCAAAGCCGCTACTGGTTCCCACCCGCCTTCCTGCCCTATCTGGCTCACCCAGCGATTCAGGCCGCGGGGCGCGAGGTATTGCATCGGCTGACGGCCAATCACCTGGTGAATTTTCTCGACTACACCACGCTGCTCGAACACCGCATCGTCAATCGTGCGGTTGAAGTCATCGCGCATCGGGAGCTGCCCATTTACGTGCCGCTGCCAATGAAACACGCAGCGCTGCAGCTCTACACCGACGAGGGTTACCACGCGCTGTTCTCCAATCGTCTCGCGGAGCAGATCGCCGGGCTTTACAGAATCACCGGACGGCCGACGATCCCCAAGCGGATCACCCGCATGAACGCACTGATCGCCCGTACCCCGGAGAAGAACCGTGCACTGGCATGGTTTCTGCTCGGCTTCGTCTCGGAGACCATCATTGCCCGAGAGCTGCTGGACATCTGCCGCGACACTCTGGTGTCCAGCGTGAACGACATGCTGCGCGACCATCTGGCCGACGAAGCCCGCCACAGTCGCTACTTTGCCGAAGTGTTCCACTACTGCTGGCTGTCCATGAACAGCCGCCAGCGCACGTTCGTGAGCAGAACACTGCTGGAGATCATCGGGATTTTCTTCGAGGTCGACGAACGCTGGCTGCAACAGAGCCTGCGTGGCGCGGGCATCGCGGACAGTGACGTGATGGAGATTGTCGGCAGCATGGCGACGGTGCAAGCCAACCGCGCGCGTGCACGATCAGGTTGCGTCGCTACGCTGGATGCATTGCGCAAGGCGGGATTTTTCGCCACGCCCCATAACCAGACACTTTTTGCCAAGGCAGGACTGATCGATGGATAAAGGAAAATCCGTGGCAACCGCCCGTCAACGTCGCGGGGCTGTCAGCCTGTTGCTCGCAATGGTGCTGCTCGGCGTGTTTCCACTGGATGTCCTGCTGCCTTCGTTTCCGGCACTGGCGGCGCACTTTCGCAGCACACCGGCGGACATCGCGCTGTCGATCAGTCTGTTCGCCGTAGGTATCGCGTTTGCCCAGGTGTTGATCGGCCCGCTGTCCGACGTGATCGGGCGCAAGGGCTTGTTGCTCGCCGGCATGAGCGTATCGATGCTCGGTGCCGTCGGTTGCGTGATAACCAGTGATTACACGCTGTTCCTGATGTTCCGGGTGGTACAGGCCGTGGGGTGCGGCTGCTTCGTGCTGTCCCAGGCACTGGTGCAGGATCTGTTCGAGGGTGAGGAGCGTGATCGCCTGCGTATCCTGATGGTCACGGCTACCGGGATTTTCATCTCGGTATCGCCGCTGGCCGGCACTTTTCTGCAAGCCACCCTCGGCTGGCGCGGCAGCTTCTGGGTGTTCACTGCGCTGGCTGCCGCGGTGTTGCTCAAGGCCTGGGTTTTCCTGGAGAACACCCGCCCCGCGGCCAGTGGCCCTCCCCTGAGTTTCCTCAAGGCCTATCGACGGGTGTTGGGAGATTTCGACTTCGTCGGCTACTGGCTGATTTCAGCCTTTGCGTTCGCCTGCCATTTCTCGTTTATCGTCATTTCACCGCTGATATTCATGGACCAGCTGCAATTGTCGGCCTATGACTTTTCGCTGATCCTGCTGGCGTATGGCGCCGCGTATGTCGTGGGGGGCATCATCGCCACCTTACTGAATCGACGTATCACGCCGGGCCGACAAATCATCACCGGGCTAAGCCTGATCCTGCTGTCGGGACTGGCGATGCTGTATCTGGCGGCCAACCATGTACTGGCCCCCGCGACGGTGCTGATTCCGATGCTGATCTGCACCGCCGGCACCACCATTGCGCGCCCGGCTGCCACCTCACGGGCCATGGGTCTGTTTCCCGAAAATGCCGGCACTTCAGCCTCGGCCGGCAGCACGATCATCTTCATCTGCGGCGGACTGATCAGTGCGTTGATCAGCCTCAGCCCGACCAATCTGCAATCGACGCTGGGCTACAGCTTCGTGTTGCTCAGCAGCATCGCGCTGATGCTCAACAGTCGGATCAGCCAGCGCGCCAGGAACCTGCAGGCCATTGCGATCGCGCAGACCGGTAGCGATTAAACCTGCCGGTCGTCATCCCACACGCACCGTCGGCACTGGAACAACGCTTTGCGCCATTCCCTCCAGACGCCAGCGGTGTAGAATCGCCTGATTCATCGCCATTCATCCCCCGGCGGGTTTATGAGCTCAGGCTGAGGCAAGCGGCGATCCCGCAAAGTCATCGGCAACTTCAGGACACACGGCCATTTCTGAGTGTTCCAGACGTCAATAGAAGCTCACTCCCCTTTGATACCTGATTAGCCGCCCGGAGTGCTCCATGCCAGATTACCGCTCGAAAACATCCACCCACGGCCGCAACATGGCCGGCGCCCGCGCACTGTGGCGTGCCACCGGGATGAAAGATGACGACTTCAAAAAGCCGATCATCGCCATTGCCAACTCCTTCACCCAGTTCGTGCCGGGCCACGTCCACCTGAAAGACCTGGGCCAGCTGGTTGCTCGCGAAATCGAGCGCGCCGGTGGCGTTGCAAAAGAATTCAACACCATCGCCGTGGATGACGGCATCGCCATGGGTCACGACGGCATGCTTTATTCGCTGCCGAGCCGCGAGATCATTGCCGACTCCGTCGAATACATGGTCAACGCCCACTGCGCCGACGCCATCGTCTGCATCTCCAACTGCGACAAGATCACCCCCGGCATGTTGATGGCTGCCTTGCGCCTGAACATTCCGGTGATCTTCGTTTCCGGCGGTCCGATGGAAGCCGGCAAGACCAAACTCGCTTCTCACGGCCTCGACCTCGTCGACGCCATGGTGATCGCCGCCGACTCCAGCGCTTCTGACGAGAAAGTCGCTGAATACGAGCGTAGCGCCTGCCCGACCTGCGGTTCGTGCTCCGGCATGTTCACCGCCAACTCGATGAACTGCCTGACCGAAGCCCTGGGCCTCGCACTGCCGGGCAACGGTTCGACCCTCGCCACCCACAGCGACCGCGAACAACTGTTCCTGCAGGCCGGCCGCACCATCGTCGAGCTGTGCAAGCGTTACTACGGTGAGAACGATGAATCGGTTCTGCCGCGCAACATCGCCAACTTCAAGGCGTTCGAGAACGCAATGATGCTCGACATCGCCATGGGCGGCTCGACCAACACCATCCTGCACTTGCTGGCGGCTGCCCAGGAAGCCGAGATCGATTTCGACCTGCGCGATATCGACCGTCTCTCGCGCAGCGTTCCACAGTTGTGCAAGGTTGCGCCGAACATCCAGAAGTACCACATGGAAGACGTGCACCGCGCTGGGGGTATCTTCAGCATCCTCGGTTCGCTGGCCCGTGGCGGCCTGCTGCACACCGACCTGCCGACCGTGCACAGTCGCAGCATGGAAGAAGCCATCGCCAAGTGGGACATCACCCAGACCACCGATGAAGCGGTGCATCACTTCTTCAAGGCAGGTCCTGGCGGCATCCCGACCCAGACCGCGTTCAGCCAGTCAACTCGCTGGGAAACTCTGGACGATGACCGTGAAAACGGCTGCATCCGCAGTTTCGAACACGCTTACTCGCAAGAAGGTGGCCTGGCCGTGCTGTACGGCAACATTGCCCTGGACGGCTGCGTGGTGAAAACTGCCGGTGTCGACGAGTCGATCCACGTCTTCGAAGGCAACGCGAAGATCTTCGAAAGCCAGGACAGCGCCGTACGCGGCATCCTCGCCGACGAAGTGAAGGCGGGTGACATCGTCATCATTCGCTACGAAGGCCCGAAAGGCGGCCCGGGCATGCAGGAAATGCTTTACCCGACCTCGTACCTGAAATCCAAAGGCCTGGGCAAAGATTGCGCCCTGCTCACCGATGGTCGCTTCTCCGGCGGCACCTCGGGTCTGTCCATCGGCCACGCTTCGCCAGAGGCTGCGGCCGGCGGCGCGATCGGTCTGGTGCAGGACGGCGACAAAGTGCTGATCGACATTCCGAACCGCTCGATCAACCTGTTGGTCAGCGACGAAGAACTGGCTGCACGCCGCGCCGAACAGGACAAGAAGGGCTGGAAACCTGTTGAAGTGCGTCCACGTAAAGTGACCACCGCGCTTAAGGCATACGCCCTGCTGGCGACCAGTGCCGACAAGGGTGCTGTGCGTAACAAGGCGATGCTCGACGGGTTGTAAGTCTTAGCTGCCGAACAAAAAAATGCCCCGCCAAGTGCGGGGCATTTTTTTGCCTGACACGAGCTACTGAACACTGTAAATCCCCTGTGGGAGCGAGCCTGCTCGCGAATGCGGTATGTCAGAAACGAAGATGGTGACTGACACAACGCATTCGCGAGCAGGCTCGCTCCCACATTCGATCTGTGTGGGTTACTGGATTTCTTCAGGCTTGACGATCACCCAGTTCTTGTCCGCCGTCACCGGCAAACCTTCCTTGGCCTGCGCTGCCGCGTGCTTGGCCATCATGCCGTTTAGCTGGGTCATGTATTTGTCCTTGCGGTTGATCCACAAGTGGATGCCGCCCTTGGCCACATCGACATCGTGGAACAGCATGTAGCCGTCACTGGTTGGCGTATCGCCGCCTACCAGAACCGGTTTTTTCCACTCATCGATGTAGGTCAGAATCGCCGCGTGCTTGCCGGCCATCCAGGTCGCCGGGGTCCACAGGTACGGGGTCAATTCGAGGCCGAGGTTGGCCTTCTCGTCATACTTGCCGGCGGTGATCTGCTTGCGCGCGGTGGTCAGTTCGCCAGTCTTCGGATCCTTGAGCAGCAGCGACACACCGATGACGTTCTGCGGTTTGACGTTATAGCCGTACTTCGGATCGGCCGCGACCATGCGCACCAGTTCTTCGGAGGCGGCGGTCATCACGTAGACCTCGATGCCGTTCTCCATCAACTTGTTGTAGAGCTCTTGCTGACCGGTGAAGATCTTCGGCGGATTGACGTCGAGCTTCTTGACCACATCGCCTTCGTAATACGTCGCCGGCACCGGCGTGCCCGAGGCCATCAGTTCATCGACATAGCCTTTGAGTTCCTTGAGGGTGAAGCCGGAGAACACCTGCGCCACCCACGGGTAGCAGACCATATCGTCGACTTCGCACAGACGATAGTAGTAACTGAACAGGCTTTCCTTGTGGTCGGCGGTGTCCTTGAACGGCATCAGTTTCAGGGAAGGATCGAGTTTTTCGCGGGTGATCAGGCCCTTGTTTTCCATGAACGGCAGCAAGGATTCTTCAAGGTCGTAGCGGTAACTGGTGTTGTCCATGTCGAACACCGCGTAGTTACCCTTGTTGGCGTTGGCGGCGATCATCGCATCCAGTGCCTTGGCCTGATCGGCCGGCCAGTGTTTGAGGTCAGTGGCGAAAGCCTGACCGGCCAGGCCCAAACCTACCGTCAGTGCGACAGCCAGAAATTTCGGTGCGAATTTCATCGATGCTTTCTCCCTGAGCTAAAGACATCGACGCTAACAAATAAGTGTGACAGCCCTCGTCTGTCAGCGACTGTCCACGTCCCCATCGCGCCAGATGCATTGCCGAGAGCGACATCCGCTTATTCCAAAAGCGACTATCACCATACGTTTTTGGTATTAATTCATTGGAAATCAAACTGTTAGGCTTGCCGGTTCGCAGCAGCCCCGGAAGGCTGCTGGCAAAGTCTTTCCTGGAGATCTCATGAATCTACCGCTGATTCTCAACCTGCTGGTGTTCCTCGCCCTGCTCTTCGGTCTGGCGCAAACCCGCCACACCTCGTGGAGCCTGGCGAAAAAAGTCCTGCTCGCGCTGGTGTTGGGCGTAGCGTTCGGCGTGGCTCTGCACACCATTTACGGTGCCGGCAACCCGGTGCTGAAAGCCTCGATCGGCTGGTTCGATCTGGTCGGCAACGGTTACGTGCAGTTGCTGCAAATGATCGTCATCCCGTTGGTGTTCGCCTCGATCCTCAGCGCCGTGGCGCGTCTGCACAACGCTTCGTCGCTGGGCAAGATCAGCTTCCTGACCATCGGCACGCTGCTGTTCACCACGGCGATTGCGGCGCTGATAGGCATCGGCCTGACCAACCTGTTCGGCCTCACCGCCGAAGGTCTGGTCGCCGGCACTCAGGAAATGGCCCGTCTGCAAACCATTCAGAACGACTACGCCGGCAAGGTCGCCGACCTGAATGTGCCGCAACTGTTGCTGTCGTTCATCCCGCAGAACCCGTTCGCCGATCTGGCGCGGGCCAAGCCGACCTCAATCATCAGCGTGGTGATCTTCGCCGCGTTCCTGGGGGTTGCCGCGCTGCAACTGCTCAAGGATGACGTCGAGAAAGGTCAGAAAGTGATCAACGCCATCGACACCCTGCAAGCCTGGGTGATGCGTCTGGTGCGCCTGGTGATGAAGCTGACCCCGTATGGCGTGCTGGCGCTGATGACCAAAGTGGTCGCCGGATCCAACCTGCAAGACATCATCAAGCTCGGCAGTTTCGTGGTGGTGTCGTACCTCGGTCTGGGCCTGATGTTTGTTGTACACGGCTTGCTGGTGTCGGCGGCCGGGATCAACCCGCTGCGTTTCTTCCGCAAGATCTGGCCGGTGCTGACGTTTGCGTTCACCAGTCGTTCCAGCGCCGCGAGCATTCCGCTGAGCATTGAAGCGCAGACGCGTCGTCTGGGTATTCCACAATCGGTGGCCAGTTTCGCGGCTTCGTTCGGTGCGACCATCGGTCAGAACGGTTGCGCGGGTCTGTACCCGGCGATGTTGGCGGTGATGGTGGCGCCGACCGTGGGCATCAACCCGCTGGATCCGCTGTGGATCGCGACGCTGGTGGCGATTGTCACGCTGAGTTCGGCCGGTGTGGCGGGCGTGGGTGGCGGTGCGACGTTTGCCGCGCTGATCGTGCTGCCGGCGATGGGCTTGCCGGTTTCACTGGTGGCGTTGCTGATTTCGGTCGAGCCGCTGATCGACATGGGTCGCACGGCGTTGAACGTGAGTGGTTCGATTACCGCAGGTGCGATTACCAGCCAGGTGATGCAGCAGACCGATAAAGAGTTGCTGGATGCGGATGAGCATGCGGAGTTGGCGCAGGCTTAAGTAGCGCCTGAAAGACCGCTTTCGCGAGCAGGCTCGCTCCCACATTGGATCTGTGATCGACACAAATCCTCTGTGGGAGCGAGCCTGCTCCGGGCGGCGTTCCGACGAAGCTCTTAAGCTTTTTCCCAGACTTCGAAGTTGTACGCCGGTTTGTCGCCTTCAGCCGGATTCAGCACATTCGACACCAGTGTCCACTGGTTCAAATCAAACTCCGGAAACCACGCATCGCCCTCCGGGCTCAGCGCCACACGGGTCAGATACAGACGATCCGCCTGCGCCAGCCCCTGCGCATACAACTGCGCGCCGCCAATCAGCATCAACTCATCGACGCCCTGCTCTTTCGCCCATTCTTCGGCGCGAACCACCGCAGCTTCCAGCGACGGATAAACCTCCGCACCTTCCAGTACCAGGTCTTGCTGACGGCTGACCACGATGTTCAACCGGCCCGGCAGCGGACGACCGAGCGAGTCCCAGGTCTTGCGACCCATGATGATCGGCTTGCCCAAGGTCGTGGCCTTGAAGTATTTGAAGTCCCCCGGCAGGTGCCAGGGCATGCTGTTGTCGACGCCGATCACGCGGTTTTCACCGAGGGCTGCAATCAGGCTGAGGGGGAGTGATTTAGTCATGCCGGCGAGGATACCAGAGCCTCGCTTGACCCGATAAGCGCCACAGCGGTTATGCTCACGGCTCAATTGAGCGACGGGATGCCGCGTGACACAACTGACTCCACTGCAAAACCTCTGGTTAACCGAAACCGTGCGCCTGCGCGAAGAGCACGCAGGCCCCCTGGAAGATCTGGAAGCCAATCGTCTGGCCCGCGCGGCCGGCGGTGATCTGCCGAGCCGGATTCAGCGCCGTGCCCTGTGGCTGGCCGAGCGTGACGGATTGACCAACGCTCTCAAACACTGGCTGCAAGGCGCGCGTCTGGCGCTGGTGCTGCTGATGGTTTTCGCCGTGTTGAGCGGCGCCGGACTGGCCTTCGCCGCGCTCGGGCAAACCCCGGTCAATGTGTTCTGGGCCTTGGGCAGCCTGCTCGGGCTGAATCTGATTCTGCTGCTGAGTTGGGCGCTAGGGCTGATCTTTGCCGGCGAACACGGCGCCACCCTCGGGCGCCTCTGGTTATGGCTCAGCGAAAAACTCGCCCGCGATGCCAAAGCCGCGCAACTGGCGCCGGCCCTGCTGCTGATGCTGCAACGCAAGAAACTCAATCGCTGGGCCCTCGGCGCAATGGTCAACGGCCTGTGGCTGCTGGCGATGCTCAGCGCGTTATTGTTGCTGCTGACCCTGATGGCGACCCGGCGCTACGGCTTCGTCTGGGAAACCACCATTCTCAGCGCCGACACGTTCATCAACATGACCCAGGCCCTCGGCTCGCTGCCGGCGCTGCTCGGTTTCAATGTGCCGACGGTGGAAATGATCCGCGCCAGCGGTGACGGTGCGCTCGATATCGAAAGCGCGCGTCAGGCCTGGGCGACGTGGCTGGTGGGCGTGCTGGTGGTTTACGGCGTGCTGCCGCGCCTGCTGCTGGCGCTGTTGTGCTTCTGGCGCTGGAGCAGTGGCAAATCGGCGCTGCGCCTTGACCTGAACCTGCCCGGCTACGCCCAACTGCGCGAACGCCTGATGCCGACCAGCGAGCGCCTCGGTGTCACCGACGCGGCGCCCGAGCACCTGCACCGCGTCGAAAGCAGCGTCAGCGAACACGCCAGCGACGGCGCATTGCTGGTGGCCATCGAACTCGACGAGCAACGCCCATGGCCGCCCGCGTTGCCGAAAAACGTCAGCAATGCCGGCGTCCTCGACAGCCGCGAATCGCGTAACAAACTGCTCGAACAACTCAGCCGCTTCCCCCCGGCACGGTTGGCGATTGCCTGCGATCCACGGCGCTCGCCGGATCGCGGCAGCCTTGCGCTGATCGCCGAACTGGCGCGCAACGCCAGCGCCACCCGCGTCTGGCTGCTACAGGCGCCACCCGGCGAAGCGCTGGACGCTGAACGCCTCGGTGACTGGCACGTCGCGCTGCAACAACTGGATCTGCCATTCGCCGACTGCGCGCCGTTGAACTGGCTGGAGAACGGTCATGACTGATGCCTTCAAAGCGCCGCTGAAACTCGCGGTGGTGGGCCACACCAACGTCGGCAAAACCTCGCTGCTGCGCACGCTGACTCGCGACGTTGGCTTCGGCGAAGTCTCACATCGGCCGAGCACCACCCGACATGTCGAGGGCGCGCGGTTGTCGGTGGACGGCGAGCCGTTGCTCGACCTCTACGACACGCCGGGGCTGGAAGACGCCATCGCCCTGCTGGATTTTCTCGAACGCCTGGAGCGTCCCGGCGAACGCCTCGATGGCCCGGCGCGATTGGCGCGGTTTCTCGACGGCAGCGAGGCGCGTCAGCGTTTCGAGCAGGAGGCCAAAGTGCTGCGGCAACTGCTCGCGTCCGACGCCGGTCTGTATGTGATCGACGCCCGCGAGCCGGTGCTGGCGAAATATCGTGATGAACTGGAAGTGCTGGCCAGTTGCGGCAAACCGCTGTTGCCGGTGCTGAACTTCGTCAGCAGCGCCAACCACCGTGAGCCGGACTGGCGTGAGGCGTTGGCGCGCTTGGGCCTGCATGCGCTGGTGCGTTTCGACAGCATCGCACCGCCGGAGGATGGCGAGCGGCGACTGTATGAAAGCCTCGCGCTGCTGCTGGAAAATGCCCGGCCGCAACTGGAACGCTTGATTGCTGATCAGCAAGCGCAGCGACTCGCCCGTCAGCAAAGTGCAGCACGGTTGATCGCCGAACTGCTGATCGACTGCGCCGCGTGCCGACGCAGTGTGGTCAGCGAGGCGGAGCAGGAACAGCAAGCCATCAGCGAATTGCGCAAGGCTGTGCGTCAGCGTGAGCAGAAGTGCGTCGAGGCGTTGCTCAAGCTCTATGCGTTTCGCCCGCAGGATGCAGCGGCCAGTGATTTGCCGTTGCTCGACGGGCGCTGGGGCGATGACCTGTTCAACCCGGAAACCTTGAAGCAACTCGGTGTGCGGGTGGGCGGTGGGATCGCTGCCGGTGCGGCTGCCGGGGCTGGCGTCGATTTGCTGGTGGGCGGAATCACCCTCGGTGCTGCCGCGTTGGCGGGTGCGATTGCCGGTGGCGCGCTGCAAACCGCACGCAGTTATGGCAGCCGCTTGCTGGGCAAGATCAAGGGGCAGCGGGAATTGACGGTGGACGATGGGGTGTTGCGGCTGTTGGCGTTGCGGCAGCGGCAGTTGCTGTTGGCGCTCGATCAGCGCGGGCATGCGGCGATGGATGCGGTTCAGGTGGCGACACCGCAGGACAAGACCTGGCGTGAGGGCAAGTTGCCTGAAGCGTTGAGCAAGGCGCGGGCACATCCGCAGTGGTCGTCGCTGAATCCGCATCCGAAGTTGAATCAGGCTGAGCGGCAGGAGCAGATTGAGTCTTTGGCCAAGGATTTGTAGCGGCTGATCTGGCGCTATCGCGAGCAGGCTCACTCCTACAGTGGATCGCGCTCACCTTGTAGGAGTGAGCCTGCTCGCGATAGTCGCACCTCGGTCCAAAGACTCAAGCAGCAAGAAGTCGCACCGCTTTCTCCTTCAACACCCGAAGATCCATCACCGGCACCGCCGTCTCCTTCGCCAACTCATCCCACTGGCGCATCCGCAGACTGACAGCACACAAGGGATCACGCTCGAAAGCATCCGCCTCCGCCTCCGTCATCACCCCGCCCTGATAGTCCAGCGTCCTGCGACTCGCCTCACTCAACCGCTCGAAATACCCCGGTTCCCTGAGCGTCAGATAGCGCTTGGCCTGCACGTGATACTCCACCAACCGCGCCATCCGCTCGCCGAATCCCGCCTCACGCAAATACTCCGCGCCAAGCCGTTCATGGCTGACCACACCATAGCCGCCCATGTTCTCCGCGCCCTCGGCACACAAATGGCCGATGTCGTGGAAGAACGCTGCGAGCACCACTTCATCATCAAACCCTTCAGCCATCGCCAACTGCGCAGCCTGAGACATGTGCTCGACCTGCGACACCGGCTCGCCGATGTAATCGCTGCTGCCAAAGCGTTCATACAGGGCAAACACCCGATCAACGACATGCTCGTGACCTGCCATCAAACCTCCTCCAGCAACTGCGCCACATTGCGCTCGGCCATCGCCGGGCCGACGCTCATGCCGACACCAGTGTGCATCAGCGCCACACTGAGCCCCGGTGCCGGGCGCAAGAATGAAAACGGCCCCGGTCCCCGAGAACCATAGACGCCCTGCCAGCGCTCGACCACTTGCACCTTGCAGCCCAGCGTCTGCTCGACCAGTTCAATCATCCAGTCATCCACTCGCTCGGCGTTGAACGGCGACGGATCACTACCGTAATGGTGCGAGTCACCAATGATCAGTTCGCCGTAGGGTGTCGGGCTGATCAGCAAGTGAATGCCGTTTTCATGCAGGTGCGGTTGTTCACGCAGGATCTGCGCCTGTACTGCCGCCGCCTCTGGCAAATCGGCGAAGGCGCCGTAATGCACGCAACTCAGGCCGGTGAGCAAGGCGTGTTGCAAGTTCAGTTCGACTTGCGGTTTGGCGCGGAGCATTTGCAGGCGGCAGATTTGTGGGTCGAGTGCGGCAATCGGCTCGGCCAGCAGCGTCTGATAATCGTGGCCGGAGCAGACGATGATTTGCTCGGCGGTGAAGATCCCGGCCGTGCTGTGCAGGCGCCCCGGTTCGACATCGCGCACCAGCGTGGAGAAGTGAAACTCGACGCCGAGGTCGCGGTGCAGGTAATCGATCAGCGCCGGAATCGCTTCACGCGAGTACAACTGTTGATCATCCATGCCGTGGAGTGCGGCGCGGTGATGGCTGAACTGGCCGTGGTACAGATCGCGCAATGCGGCGCCGCGCAGCAAGTCCACGTTGTAACCGTGTTCCACGGCGCGGCCGGCGCAGAAGGCCTCAAGCAAGTGCTCTTCGGCTTCGGTTCGGGCGAACAGGTACGAGCCGTTGCGCTTGATTTGCAGGCCGGCGAGTTGCGCCCAGTCACCCCAGATCTCGCGGCTGGCCTTGGCCAGTTCGAGCATCGGGCCGGGTGGCTGGCCAGTGACCAGTGCCTGGCCGAAGTTGCGCACCGAAGCGCCGAGGGGCGTGGCGGTGCGTTCGAAAACCGTAACCTTCAGGCCGCGCTTGGCGGCGGCGTAGGCGTGGGAGAGGCCCAGAATGCCGGCGCCGATGATGAGCAGGTCTTTGTGTTGTGTCATTTAGAGGTGCTCTGAATGAGAGACCGCTTTCGCGAGCAGGCTCGCTCCCACAGGGGATTTTTGGTGCCCACGGACTTTGTGTTCACTGAAGATCCAATGTGGGAGCGAGCCTGCTCGCGAAGGGGCCCTGTCAGTCGATAAAGATCTTACTTGGCGACGACTTTCTCGGACTTGCCGTCATAGCGCTTGCGCCACTCGGTGAGGATCTCGTCGCGGTTCTTCGAGGCCCAGGCAAAGTCGTTCTTGATCAAACGCTGCTCATAATCCGCCGGCAATTCAGTCTGCGGTTTGGCGATGCCTGGTTGGGCGAGAACGGCGAAGTTCTCTTTGTACAGATCCATCGCTTCGGCGCTGGCGGAGAAGTCGGCGAGTTTCTTCGCGGCTTCTTCATGCGGCGTGCCTTTGATCACGGCGGTCGCTTCGATCTCCCAGCCCAGGCCTTCCTTCGGCAGGATGATGTCCAAAGGCGCACCTTGACGCTTCAGCTGTACCGCCGGGTATTCAAAGGAAATGCCGATCGGGAACTCCCCCGCCGCCGCCAGTTTGCAAGGCTTGGAACCGGAGTGAACGTATTGGCCGATGTTCTGGTGCAGGCCGTCCATGTAAGCCCAACCCTGCTTTTCGCCGAAGGTTTGCAACCAGGCGCTGACGTCGAGGAAACCGGTGCCGGAGGACGCCGGGTTCGGCATGACGATCTTGCCTTTGTACTCAGGCTTGGTCAGATCCTGCCAGCTCACCGGTTTGCTCAGACCCTGCTTCTCGGCCTCGACGGTGTTGAAGCAAATGGTTGCGGCCCACACATCCATACCGACCCAGGCTGGCGGGTTGGCGGCGTCGCGGTAGTTCGCGCCGATCTTGCCCAGGTCCTTCGGCGCGTAGCTTTGCAGCATGCCTTGCTGATCGAGGATCGCCAGGCTGGAAGCGGCCAGGCCCCACACGGCGTCAGCTTGCGGGCGGGCCTTTTCGGCCAGCAGTTTGGCGGTGATGATCCCGGTGGAATCGCGCACCCACTTGATCTCGACGTCCGGGTTGGCCTTTTCGAAGGCTTCTTTGTAGGACTTGAGTTGTTCGGCTTCGAGGGCGGTGTACACCGTCAACTCGGTTTTTGCCGCAAAGGCATTCAGGCTGAAAGTAGCGAGCACAGCAGCGGCCAGGGCCATAGGCTTGAACATGATCGTTTTCCTGTCTTTTGAGTTGAAGGGCAGTTGAAGGTGCAAATCAGTGACCGGGCGCGGTTTGCCGCCAGGCCTGGGAACGGCGCAGCAAGCCGCGCGAAGCCCACGCCAGCAGCAAGGACACGCCCGCCGAGGTGAACAGAATCAGGGTCGACATCGCCGCCGCGCCGCCGACGTTGCCGGCGTCATCCATGTTCAGCACCGCCACCGCCGCGAGGATGGTGTCGGGGCTGTAGAGGAAGATCGCCGCCGACACGGTGGTCATCGCCGAGACGAACAGGTAGCGCACGATGTCGAGCAGCGCCGGCAGGCAGATCGGCACGGTCACGCGCAGGTAATGCCGGTACAGCGGCGCCTTGAGCGACAGCGCGGCGGCTTCGAACTCGGCGTCGAGCTGACGCAGCGCGGTGGTCGCGGTCATTTGTGCGGTGGTCAAATAATGCGCAATGGTGCAGACGATCAGCAGCGTCATCGTCCCGTACAGCACGTGCAGCGGGTTGCCGGTCAGGTTGAAAAAGAAGACATAACCCAGACCGAGCACCAGCCCCGGCACCGCCATCGGCACAAAACTGAGCATGCGCAGGGCCAGGTTGAGGCCACGTTGGGTGCGGGTCTTTTCCATCAGATACGCGCCAGTGAAGATCAGCACACTGCCGATCAGCGCCGTGCCCAGCGCCATCTTCAAACTGTTGCTGTAGGCCAACCATCCACCGCCGGCGGTTTCGTTGAACTGGTAGTGGTTAAGCGACAGCGACAGGTTGTACGGCCAGAACTTCACCAACGACGAAAACACCGCCATGCCGAACACCAGCAGCAACGCCGCGCAGATCAGCAGGACGATCACCAGATAACAGCCATCGCGCAGTTTCGACGGTGCCGGTTTGAACACCTGAGCGCGGCCACTCATGGAATCGCCGTGACGTCGGCGCAACCAGGCATCGACGCCGAAGCTGAACAGCGCTGGCAGCAACAGCACCATGCCGATCAACGCGCCGCGACCGAATTGCTGCTGGCCGACCACGGCTTTATAGGCTTCCAGCGCCAGCACCTGATAGTCGCCACCGACCACCACCGGCACACCAAAATCGGTGATGGTCAGGGTGAACACCAGACAGAACGCGGCGAACACAGCCTGCCGGGTTGCCGGCCAAGTGATGCTGCGAAACGCCTTGGCCGGGCTGGCGCCCATGCTCGACGCCGCATCGAACAGCCGCGCATCGGCCAGCGACAGCGCCGAGAGCAAAATCATCAGCGCATGGGGAAAGGTGTAAATCACCTCACCCAGCACAATCCCCCAGAAGCCGTAGATGTTGTCCGAGAGCAACCCACGCAACATGCCCTGATTGCCGAACAGATAAACCAGCGCAATCCCCGGCAGCATCGATGGCGCCATCAGCGGCAGCAGGGAAATCCCGCGCCAGATGCCCTTCGCCGGAATCAATGTGCGTTGCAGGGCGTAGGCAAACAGGTAGGCCAGCGGTACTACGATGGCCGCAACGCTGAGGGAAACTTTCAGGCTGTTGCCGAGCAGCCAGTGGAAATTCTCGCTGGTCACCAGCTCCTTCGCCGCGACCCAGCCACCGCCCTGCCCCGCTTCGCTGCTGAAGCCACGCCAGAAGATCGCCAGCAACGGTAGCAACACCGCGACGCTGAGCAACACCAGCAGCAAGAGTTTGCCGCCGACCACAAAAATCCGGTCGCCGACTTCGGCACGGGAAGTCTGCCGCACCTGCTTGTGCGGTAGCGGCAGCGCGAGGTTGCTGTTCATCAGGCAAACACCTGCAAGCTGCGCGGCGGCAACGCGACCATGATCTGCTGGGCGCCGAGGCGCGGCATGGCTTCCGGCGCCAGTTCGGCGAGTAGCGCATGGCCCGGCAGTTGATCGAGTTCGAAGCTCATGCGGCAGCGATTGCCGAGGAAGGTGATCTCGCGCACCTTGGCCGGGAACAGATTTTCCTCATGCACCAGCGGATTGACGCTGATCGCTTCCGGGCGGCAGAACAGTCGACCCGAGGCGCCGCTGACGCTGCCATCAGCCAGACGCACATCCATCCCGCCAACCCGGGCGTGGCTGTCGCTGCTGCGCTGGAACGGCAGCCAATTGCCCTGACCGACAAACTCGGCCACGAACGGCGTAGCCGGGCGGTTGTAGATTTCCTGCGGGGTGGCGTACTGCTCGACGCGGCCGTTGTTCATCACGGCGATGCGGTCGGCCATCAGCATGGCTTCGTCCTGATTGTGGGTGACCATCAGGGTGGTGATGCCGAGGTTACGTTGCAGTTGACGCAGTTCGGTACACAGATGCTCGCGCACCCGGGCGTCGAGGGCCGACATCGGTTCATCGAGCAACAACAGCGACGGTGCCGGTGCCAGAGCGCGAGCCAGTGCAACCCGCTGCTGTTGGCCGCCGGACAACTGGCCCGGGTACTTTTTCTCACTGCCGGTGAGGCCGACCAGCTCAAGCATCTCACCCACCCGGCGGCGCACTTCATCGCGACCGCTGCCGGCGAGGCCGTAGGCAATGTTCGCTTCGACGGTCAGATTGGGGAACAGCGCGTAGGACTGGAACAGAATCCCGTAGTCCCGGGCTTGCGGGGCGAGGTGCGAGACGTCGCGGGCGCCGAGGTACAACTCGCCGCTGTCCTGCTTTTCCAGCCCGGCGATGCAGCGCAGCAGCGTGGTTTTACCGCAACCCGAGGGGCCGAGCAGACAGACCAGCTCGCCGGCCGCGACGTCGAGGGAGACGTTATCCAGCGCAGTGAACGCGCCAAAGCGCTTCTGCACGCCGCGCACTTTCATCGGCGCACCGGGGTTGGTCAGGGCAGTTGCGATTGCAGGATTCATGGGACAGACCTCATCAAGCAGATGAGGCCAATCCTAGAGTTGTAATGCGTCCGTCATGTGGCAGTGAGGCAAAAACGGCT
Source organism: Pseudomonas sp. LBUM1652 (assembly GCF_059716105.1). Taxonomy (NCBI): domain Bacteria; kingdom Pseudomonadati; phylum Pseudomonadota; class Gammaproteobacteria; order Pseudomonadales; family Pseudomonadaceae; genus Pseudomonas; species Pseudomonas sp. LBUM1652. The sequence continues at coordinate 5,978,814 of NZ_CP166804.1, forward strand.
GATAGTGGTATTCGGGGATTTGGGTTCACCCCCGATCATATGAAAATCCCAGACCGGGTAAGCCCGGCCAACCGCACTCAGCGGCACCTGCACAGGCGCCGCTGAGTGCGTTGATCACTCCGTCGGCACTAACTTATCCAACACCCGATTGACCGCCAGCTCTGCCAGCATCACCACTTGGGCGATGCCTTGCAGGGTTTTGCGGTGCGTGCCTTCAACCATTGCCACATGGTTGTGCAGCAACACGATGGCCGAGCCGAGGGTTTCACTGGCGTCCGCGATCAGGGATTCGGTGTCAGCCTCGGGGTGCGCCATGTACAGCGTGTTGGGTTTGTAAGGTGCGGCCATGATGGCTGCAGTTGGCGGGCCGAGATAGTGGTCGAGGGCGCGCTCGGCGGCTTCGTGGAATTTCTTTGAATCGGGCGATTCGTAGGGGGAGCCCGGGTCGGTGACCGGCGGGTTTGGCGTTGGTTTAATCATCTTCAGGTTCCGAAATTAAGCTGGAACCGCTTCTCTGCTAAAAGAAAGGGTGGCAGCTGAACGCAGGTTAGCAGACCGGGGAACCTAAGGAAGCCGGCGCGCCGAAGCGCCCTGCGCACAGCCGCCATCGAGTGCAGGCACGGAGCCTGACTGATGATGTATGTGCACCCTTAGATTAACCACGGGCTGCTAAACCCGATCACTGGGAATCAGTGATGCGAACCAAGTTACGCAGCCCGCCCAAGGCGCACAAGCCGGCGGATTCTGGTGCATGCGTAGGCAGCGGCGCAAGGATTTGTAGGCTGTCGGGCGTAACACCGAGTGTCTTTAAACACCTGTGCTGGAAAGGGTTTATTGCACTACAGGGATTGTGGATTTGCCTGTCGGATTTTGCTGCGGCGACTGACGCCTTCGCGAGCAGGCTCGCTCCCACAGGGGATTTTGGGTGTTTACAAATTATGTGTTCACCACAGACCCTATGTGGGAGCGAGCCTGCTCGCGAAGAGGCCCGGCCATTCACCGCAGCATTCAGGCCGGAGACATCTCCTGCGCCAACCCCAGAAACGCCGCCGGCAACCGCGCACTCTTGCGCTCCTTGAGGCAGTACAGATACTCCGGAATCTGCGGCGCATTCTCGATGGTCAGCACGCGTAACTGCGGATCATGCGGCACTTCCTGGCGGGCAATGATGCTGATGCCGATGTTGCGCAGCACCGCCTCACGAATTGACTCGCGGCTGCCGATCTCCAGCAACGGGCCGAAACTCACCCCGGCGCTGGCCAGCAATTCTTCGGTCAAGCGCCGCGTGGTCGAACCGGACTCGCGCATCAGCAAGGTATGCCCGGCCAACGCACTCAACGTCACATGCTCATGCACCGCCAACGGATGATTGCGATGCACCGCCAGCACCAGCGGATCGGTGCCGAGCACCCGGCGAATCAGCCGCGCGTCATCGAGCAACTGCGATGACGCGGCGACGTCCACCCGGTAATCCTCAAGCGCTTCCAGCACCTGCTGCGAGTTGCCGATTTCCACCGACACTTCCACCTGCGGCAGACGCTCGCGGAAGGTCTTCACCAGATCAAGGATGTAATACGGCGCGGTGGCGGCGATGCGCAGCGTGCCTTGCACCTGGCCGCTGTTGCGCAGGAAGAACTCGATATCGGCCTCCTGCTGCAACAACGCCTTGACCATCGGCAGCAACCGCGCGCCTTCGTCGCTGACGCTGAGGCGGCGACCGCCCCGGTAGAACAGCTCTACCGAATACTGGCTTTCCAGATTGCGGATCTGCGTGGTCACGGTCGGTTGGCTGAGGCCGAGTTTCTTCGCCGCCAGGGTGATGCTGCCCAAGCGGGCCACCATGTAAAACGCCTTCAGCTCGGCACTCAGCACACCCGTCCCTCTCGTTTATTTGCGCAGCAGGCGCAAACCGTTGAACACCACCAACAGGCTCACGCCCATGTCGGCAAACACCGCCATCCACATGGTGGCGAGTCCGGCGAAGGTTACTCCAAGGAAGATCGCTTTGATCACCAGTGCCAACGCGATGTTTTGTTTCAGGATGCTCGCAGTATCGCGCGACAGGCTGATGAATGCCGGAATCTTGCGCAGATCATCGTCCATCAGGGCGACATCAGCGGTTTCAATCGCGGTATCGGTGCCGGCGGCGGCCATGGCAAAACCGATCTCGGCGCGGGCCAGCGCCGGGGCGTCGTTGATGCCGTCGCCGACCATGCCGACGCGATGACCTTTACCGTAAAGCTCTTCAATGGCTTGCAGCTTGTCGGTCGGCAGCAAGTCACCCTTGGCTTGGTCGATGCCGACCTGCGCGGCAATCGCCTGCGCGGTGTGGACGTTGTCACCGGTCAGCATCAGGGTTTTCACGCCCAGTGCATGCAACTGACGGATCGCCTCGCGGCTGGTCTCCTTAACGGTGTCGGCCACAGCAAACAACGCCAGCGGGCCGGACTTGTCGAGCAGCAACACCACGGACTTGCCCTGTTTCTCCAGCGCAAAGAGCTTTTCTTCCAGTGCCGGCGAGCACAGGCCCAGCTCTTCAACCAGGCGATGGTTGCCCAAGTGATAGGTCTGGCCGTTGATATCACCCTTCACGCCACGCCCGGCCAGCGCTGCGAAGTTATCCACAATCAGCGCGGCGAAGTTTTTATCCACAGCATTCTTAGCGATGGCCAGCGACACCGGGTGGTCGGAGCGACCGGCCAGTGCGGCAGCAATTGCCGGGGCCGTGGCGTCGGCGGTCGGGTCGAGGGACAGGTAGTCCGTCTGCACCGGTTTGCCGTGGGTGATCGTCCCGGTTTTATCCAGCGCCAGATAGTCGAGCTTGAAACCGCCCTCCAGGTACACGCCGCCCTTGACCAGAATGCCTTTGCGCGCCGCCGCCGCGAGGCCGCTGACGATGGTCACCGGAGTGGAAATCACCAAGGCACATGGGCACGCGACCACCAGCAACACCAGCGCGCGGTAGATCCAATCGAACCACACGGCGCCCATAAACAGCGGCGGAATGATCGCCACGGCCAGGGCCAACACGAACACTACTGGGGTGTAGATGGTCGAGAATTGATCGACGAAGCGCTGGGTCGGTGCGCGTGCGCCTTGTGCCTGTTCGACGGCGTGGATGATCCGCGCCAGGGTCGAGTTGTTCGCCGCCGCGGTGACCGCGTATTCCAGCGAACCGGCCTGGTTGATGGTGCCGGCGAAGACTTTGTCGCCCACGGCTTTCTCAACCGGCAGGCTTTCACCGGTGATCGGCGCCTGGTCGATGGTCGAGTTGCCGATGACGACTTCGCCGTCCAGTGCAATGCGCTCGCCGGGTTTCACCCGCACGCGGGCACCGAGTTCGACGACTTTCACGTCCTGCTCGAGCCAACTGCCGTCGGCCTGCTGCACGGTGGCCTGTTCCGGGGTCATTTGCATCAACCCGCTGATGGCGTTGCGGGCTCGGTCCAGCGAGCGCGCCTCGATCAGCTCGGCCACAGTGAACAGGAACATCACCATCGCCGCTTCCGGCCACTGGCCGATGAGGATGGCGCCGGTCACCGCGATGCTCATCAGCGCATTGATGTTGAGGTTGAGGTTCTTCAGGGCGATCCAGCCCTTTTTGTAGGTGGTCAGGCCGCCGCTGAGGATCGACACCAGCGCAATGATCGCCACCACCCAGGTCGGCGCGGCGTTGGTGAAGTGGATGACTTCCGCCACCAGAGCACCGACGCCGGACAACGCCAGCGGCCACCAGTGTTTTTTCACTGGCGCGGGGGCCGGAGCTTCGACGCCAGCCTCCAACGGCTCGGCGTGCATGCCGAGGGATTTGATCGCCTCGGTGATCGGCTCGGTGCCCGGCAGCGTGTGGGTCACGCCGAGTACGCGGTTGATCAGGTTGAATTCCAGTTGCTCAACGCCCGCCAGTTTGCCGAGTTTGTTCTGGATCAGCGTCTGCTCGGTCGGGCAGTCCATCGCCTCGATGCGGAAACTGCTCAACCGGGCGTCCGCGCTTTTCGCCTCGCTCAGTTGCACCAGCGCAGGCGCGGTCGCTTTCGTCGAGCAGCATGAATCTGCGCTCGTTTGAACTGGCGCAGGCGCAGCGGCTTTCGACCCGCAGCAGGAATCGCCGCCATGGTCGTGCTTATGCACAGGCTGCAATTTTGGGCTGTGGTTATGATCGTGCCCGTCGCCGGGCTTGTGGGTGTGCTGGGAATCGCTCATTGGTCGCGTCCATGAAGGTGCCTGTTGCCAAGTAAAGACCCTGTAGCCACTATAGGGTCAAGCACCCTTTTGGAGATTGTCGTCATGAAGATCGGAGAACTGGCCAAACTGACCGATTGCGCCGTGGAAACCATCCGCTACTACGAGCGCGAAAACCTGCTGCCGGAACCGGCCCGCAGCGACGGCAACTACCGCGTCTACACCCAGGCCCACGCCGAACGCCTGACCTTCATCCGCAACTGCCGCACCCTCGACATGACCCTCGAAGAAATTCGCAGCCTGCTGGCCATGCGTGACAGCCCGCAGGATCAATGTGAAAGCGTGAACACGCTGATCGACGAGCACATCCAGCATGTGAAGGCGCGGATTGATGGCTTGCTAGCCTTGCAGACGCAACTGCTCGACCTGCGCCAACGCTGTGGCGAAGGGCCGGGGGCCGATCAATGCGGGATTTTGCAGCGGCTGGAAGTGAGTGGCGGGGTGGTGGCGACGGAGGTTGAACACTCCCATGTGGGCCGCAGTCACGGCCACTGAGCCCTTCACAAATCGAAATGTGGGAGCGAGCCTGCTCGCGAATGCGGTGTGTCAGCCAGTATCTCTATGACTGACACATCCTCTTCGCGAGCAGGCTCGCTCCCACATGGGTATCGCGTGGTGGCTTAAACCGCCATCGGCGCGGTCATTGGCGCGTGGTGCTCGTAGCCTTCCAGCGAAAAGTCGCTCGGCTCGACCAGTTCCAGCCATTCCGGCTGATACACGCCCGTCTTGGCAAACTCCGGCACACGATCCGAGATTTTCAGTTTCGGCATGGCGAACGGCTCGCGCTTGAGCTGTTCGTTGAGCATGTCCAGGTGGTTTTCGTAGACGTGGGCGTCACCGATGAAATAGGTGAACCAGCGCGGCGTGTAGCCGGTCAGGCGACCGATCAGGCTCAGCAGTGCGGCGCCTTCGGTGAGGTTGAACGGCGTGCCCAGGCCCAGATCGTTGGAGCGGATGTAGAGGGTCAGGGAAATTTCCTTGGTCTCGACATTCGGGTGGAACTGGTACAGCAGATGGCATGGCGGCAGGGCCATTTCATCGAGCTGGGCGCAGTTCCAGCCGTGGAACAGGATGCGGCGGCTGCCCGGATCCTTGATGATCGTGTCGACGCACTGGCGAACCTGATCGATGGCTTTGTACAGCACCACGTAGGCCTGACCGTCTTCTTCGCCTTGAGCGATCTGCTTGTAACCGTTGCTCAACGTTTGTTCGATGGCCGCTGTGTTGCTCAGCGGGATCTGCTTGTACGCCGGCCATTTGCGCCATTGCACGCCGTAGATTTCGCCGAGATCGTCGTCGCCCTGACGGAACGGGTTGGCCAGCCACTGGGCGTTTTCGTTGGCGTTCTGGTCCCATACCTTGCAGCCCAGCTCACGGAATTCAGCGGCATTGTTCACGCCACGCAGAAAGCCGCACATCTCGCCGATGGCCGATTTGAAGGCCATCTTGCGGGTGGTGATCGCCGGGAAACCTTCCTGCAGATCGAAACGCAGCATCGCCCCCGGAAAACTGATGGTGTTGATGCCGGTGCGGTTGGCCTGTTTGGTGCCGTTCTGGATGACGTGCGAGACCAGTTCGAGATATTGCTTCATGAGTTACCTGTGTCCTTTGAGCCCCGGCGTCGCGCGCCGGGGTTCGTAGTTTAAGCCGTCGGAGCGAGCGGTGCCGCCGGCGCGCGACGATAGGCCAGCCAGATCAGGAACAGCCCGCCGATGATCATCGGCACGCACAGCACCTGGCCCATGGTCAGCCAGTTCCAGGCCAGATAGCCCAGTTGCGCGTCCGGGACGCGGACGAACTCGACGATGAAACGGAAGATGCCGTAGAACAGCGCGAACATGCCGGAAACCGCCATGGTCGGGCGCGGTTTGCGCGAGAAGATCCACAGGATCAGGAACAGCGCCACGCCTTCGAGCGCGAACTGATACAGCTGCGACGGGTGACGCGGCAGTTGCGCGGGGTCGCTGAACGGCGGGAAGACCATGGCCCACGGCACGTCAGTCGCCTTGCCCCACAATTCGGCGTTGATGAAGTTACCGATACGTCCGGCGCCCAGACCGATCGGCACCATCGGCGCGACGAAGTCCATCAGCTGGAAGAACGACTTGCCATTGCGCTTGCCGAACCACAAGGCCGCCAGCATCACACCGATGAAGCCGCCGTGGAACGACATGCCGCCCTTCCACACTTCGAAAATCAGCGTCGGGTTGGCCAGGTAAGCGCTCAGGTCGTAGAACAGCACATAGCCCAGACGTCCGCCGACAATCACGCCCATCGACAGCCAGAAGATCAGATCGGAGAGCTTCTCCTTGGACCAGGTCGGGTCGAAGCGGTTGAGCCGGCGCGACGCCAGCAGCCACGCACCGCCGATGCCGATCAGGTACATCAGGCCGTACCAGTGGATTTTCAGCGGACCGATGGCCAGGGCCACCGGGTCGATCTGCGGGTAAGGCAGCATTGCGACTCCTCGTTAGAGTTGAAAGCAGAATTCCCGGGCGACGCTGCCACCTCAGGATTAAGTCAGGATTGCGACGCGATCAAAGCAAAAAGCTTAAACCCACGGTGAACAGCAAAGCGGCGAACAGTCTTTTCAGCAAGCGCGGCGACAATTTGTGCGCCAATCGCGCGCCGATACGGGCGAATACCATGCTGGTCAGAGCGATGCCCAACAGCGCCGGCAAATAGACAAAACCGAGACTATGGGCCGGCAGCAACGGATCATGCCACCCCAGAATCATGAAACTTAATGCACTGGCCAGGGCGATCGGCAAACCGCAGGCAGATGATGTCGCCACGGCCTGCTGCATCGGCACGCTGCGCCAGGTCAGGAACGGCACGGTCAGCGAGCCGCCGCCAATGCCGAAAATCGCCGACGCCCAGCCAATCACACTGCCGGCCACGGTCAGACCGAGTTTGCCCGGCACGGTTCGGCTGGCCTTGGGTTTGACGTCCAGCGCCAACTGCACAGCGATCACCAGGGCGAAAACACCGATGATTTTTTGCAGGTTGGGCCCGGAAATCGCTTCGGCTGTCAGCGCACCAAAACCGGCGCCGAGCAAAATGCCCACGGTCATCCACATGAAGATCGGCCATCGCACCGCGCCACGACGATGGTGCTCACGCACCGCGTTGACCGAGGTGAAGATGATCGTCGCCAGCGACGTGCCCACCGCCAAGTGGGTGAGAATCGACTGGTCAAAGCCCTGCAAGGTAAAACTGAACACCAGCACCGGGACAATGATGATCCCGCCACCAACCCCGAACAGCCCGGCCAGCACACCCGCACAGGCGCCCAGCGCCAGATAGAGCAGAAATTCCATGACCGTCTCCCAGACGCATCCCCAAAACCGGAGCGGCATGGTAACGGATGCATGGCCTCCTGCTCCACTTGCGATGGATGCACGGACGCCGGATGCGTAGAGTGGGCAAAAAACACACAAGGACCACCTTATGTGCCTGATTGTTTTTGCCTGGCGCCCGGGCCATGCCCAGCCGCTGATCGTCGCGGCCAACCGTGACGAGTTTTACGCCCGGCCGAGCCTGCCGCTGGCGCAATGGCCGGAAGCGCCGCAGGTGCATGCCGGGCGTGATCTTGAGGCCGGTGGGACCTGGCTGGGGATTGGCGCCAATGGGCGTTTTGCCGCACTGACCAATATTCGTGATCCGCATCAGCCGCCGGCGCGCAAATCGCGGGGGGAGCTGGTGGCGCGGTTTCTCACCGGTGATCTGTCGATTGATGATTATTTAATCGATGTGGTCGGTCGCTCGCCGGAATACGCCGGGTTCAATTTGCTGCTCGGCAACAGCCATGAGCTGTGGCATTTCAATGCGCGGATGTCGGAGCCGGTGATGCTCGCGTCGGGTGTCTACGGGTTATCCAATGCCGGGCTGGATACGCCGTGGCCGAAGTTGCTCAAGGCCAAGGCCGCGTTAAGCGCAGTGCTTGAGGATCCGCAGCCTGAACGCTTGATGGGATTGTTGAGTGATGCGCAGACGGCGCCATTCAACGAGTTGCCGGATACCGGCGTGGGATTGGCAACTGAATCATTGCTGTCGAGTGTGTTTATTGCCAGCCAGAGTTACGGGACTCGGGCGAGTACGGCGTTGATTGTGCAGGCGGATGGGACGCGGCGGATGGTGGAGCGCAGTTTTGGGCCGTATGGCGGGCATTTGGGGGAAGTGGAGATCATCATTTAGTGGTGCTCGAACTTACGCCTTCGCGAGCAGGCTCGCTCCCACACTGGATCTGTGATCGACACAAATCCCCTGTGGGAGCGAGCCTGCTCGCGAAGGGGCCCTAAGGGTGTTAGAGGGCTTTGTTGACCGCCGGCGGATTGATCTTCGACAACCCAAGGTTCTTCAGCGCCAATTGCAGCGAGCTGTGGATAACTTGCGGGTTATCGATGGTCATCAACTCCGCCAGCAATTCCTTGGCCTTGCTCAGGTTCACCTGGCGCAGCATCCACTTCACCTTCGGCAGGTTGGTGGCGTTCATCGACAGGCTGTCGAAGCCCATCGCCATCAACAGCACTGCCGCCGCCGGATCACCGGCCATCTCGCCGCAGATACTCACGGGTTTGCCTTCGGCATGGGCGTCGCGCACCACGTTCTGCAAGGCTTGCAGCACCGCCGGATGCAGGTAGTCGTAGAGGTCGGCCACCCGCGGGTTGTTGCGATCAACCGCCAGCAAGTATTGAGTCAGGTCGTTGGAGCCCACCGAGAGGAAGTCCACCTGCCGCGCCAGTTCCTTGGTTTGATACACCGCTGCCGGAATCTCGATCATCACGCCAATCGGCGGCATCGGCACGTCGGTGCCTTCGTCGCGCACTTCGCCCCAGGCCCGGTGGATCAGGTGCAGGGCTTCTTCGAGTTCGTGGGTGCCGGAGATCATCGGCAGCAGAATCCGCAGGTTGTTCAAGCCTTCGCTGGCCTTGAGCATCGCGCGGGTCTGCACCAGGAAGATTTCCGGGTGGTCGAGGGTGACGCGAATGCCGCGCCAGCCGAGGAACGGGTTGTCTTCCTTGATCGGGAAGTACGACAGTGACTTGTCACCGCCGATGTCGAGGCTGCGCATGGTCACCGGTTGCGGATGGAACGCGGCGAGCTGTTCGCGGTAGATCGCCAGTTGTTCCTTCTCGCTCGGGAAGCGCTGGTTGATCATGAACGGCACTTCGGTGCGGTACAGACCGACGCCTTCGGCGCCGCGCTTCTGCGCCCGCGCCACGTCCGCCAGCAGGCCGGTGTTGACCCACAGCGGCATGCGGTGGCCATCGAGGGTTACGCACGGCAGGTCGCGCAGGGTGTCGAGCCCCAGCGCCAGCTGTTTCTCTTCTTCCACCACCTCGGAGAACTGCTTGCGCAGCACGTCGCTGGGGTTGGTGTAGACCTCGCCGCGCGTGCCATCGACGATCATCTCGATGCCGTCGACCTTGGCGTACGGCAGGTCAACCAGACCCATCACCGTCGGAATGCCCATGGCCCGGGCCAGAATCGCGACGTGGGAGTTACCCGAGCCGAGTACCGACACCAGACCGACCAGCGTGCCCTCCGGCACCTCGCCGAGCATGGCCGGCGTCAGCTCTTCGCTGACCAGAATGGTTTTTTCCGGGTAGACCAGATTCTGCTGACGCTCTTCCTGCAAGTAGGCGAGCAGGCGGCGGCCGAGGTCTTTGACGTCCGACGCGCGCTCACGCAGGTAGGCGTCGTCCATCAGTTCGAAACGGTTGACGTGCTCGGTGACCACTTGGCGCAGTGCGCCCTGAGCCCATTGGCCGGTCTTGATCACGGTGGTGATTTCGCTGCCCAGCGAGGCATCGTCGAGCATCATCAGGTAGACGTCGAACAGCGCGCGCTCTTCCGGGCGCAGCTGGGTTGCCAGTTTGGCGGACAACGCGCGCATGTCGGCGCGCACGCCTTCGATGGCGGTCTTGAACAGCCCCAGCTCAGCATCGATGTCGGTGATGGTCTTGTCCGGCACCACGTCCAGATCGGCTGGCGGCAGCATGACCACTGCGGTACCCACTGCCGCACCCGGCGAGCCCGGCACGCCGACGAACTTGGCTTCCTGGATGCCTTTGCCCTGACGGCCCAGACCCCGGATCGAACCGGTGGCCTCGGCGTGGGCGATAACGCCGGCGAGCTGCGCGCTCATGGTCACGAGGAAGGCTTCTTCACCTTCATCGAACTGGCGGCGTTCTTTTTGCTGGATGACCAACACGCCGACAACGCGGCGGTGGTGAATGATCGGTGCGCCAAGGAACGAGGCGTAGCGCTCCTCGCCCGTCTCGGCGAAGTAGCGATAGCGCGGGTGATCCGCGGCGTTTTCAAGGTTCAGGGGTTCTTCACGCGTGCCGACCAGACCGACCAGACCTTCGTTGGGTGCCATGCTGACCTTGCCGATCGAGCGCTTGTTCAAGCCCTCGGTGGCCATCAGGACGAAGCGATTGGTCTCGGGATCAAGCAGGTAGACCGAGCAGACCTGGCTGCCCATGGCCTCTTTGACGCGCAACACAATAATCCCCAACGCCGCCTTGAGATCCTTGGCGGAGTTAACTTCCTGGACGATCTTGCGCAGCGTATTGAGCATGGCTCGGGGTCGAACTCCGTCGTCAGTCGCGCGCTAAAAGGCGCGGGGCAAGCTCTTTGAGGGCGCGGCGATACACCTCGCGCTTGAATGTCACCACCTGGCCCAACGGATACCAATAGCTGACCCAGCGCCAGCCATCGAATTCCGGTTTACCGGTCAAATCCATCCGCACCCGCTGCTCGTTGGAGATCAGGCGCAGGAGAAACCATTTCTGTTTCTGGCCGATGCACAGCGGTTGGCTGTGGGTACGCACCAGACGTTGCGGCAAACGATAGCGCAACCAGCCCCGAGTACAGGCGAGTATTTCAACATCTTCACGTTCCAGGCCAACTTCTTCGTTCAGCTCGCGGTACAAGGCGTCTTCCGGCGTCTCTTCGGGGTTGATTCCCCCCTGCGGAAACTGCCAGGCATCTTGATTGATACGGCGAGCCCATAGCACCTGGCCGGCGTCATTCGTCAGAATGATCCCGACATTGGGACGGAAACCATCGGGGTCGATCACGGCAACAACCTCGCAAACGCATGTCGCCGCATTGTTCCACAAAGCTTGATAAGGCGGCAACGAAGGTTCCTACCTTATGTGCACTCTTGTGAAAAGACCGTATTCTTGTCGCCTTTTTACTGACTTATCAGCGGGTAACTGCAATGCGCCTGGCACTCTTCGATTTGGACAACACCCTTCTGGGCGGCGACAGCGATCACGCTTGGGGCGACTATCTGTGCGAACGCGGCTTCCTCGACCCGATCGCATACAAGGCGCGCAACGACGAGTTCTATCAGGATTACCTGGCCGGAAAGCTGGATAACGCTGCTTACCTGAACTTCTGCCTGGAGATCCTCGGCCGCACCGAAATGGCCGTGCTCAATCAATGGCACAGCGACTACATGCGCGATTGCATCGAGCCCATCGTGCTACCCAAGGCGCTGGAACTGCTGAAAAAGCACCGCGATGCCGGCGACAAACTGGTGATCATCACCGCGACCAACCGCTTCGTTACCGCGCCGATTGCCGTGCGTCTGGGCGTTGAAACCCTGATCGCCACCGAGTGCGAGATGATCGACGGTCGTTACACCGGACGCAGCACCGACATTCCGTGCTTCCGCGAAGGCAAGGTGACGCGCCTGAATCGTTGGCTGGCAGAGACTGGTTATTCGCTGGATGACAGCTATTTCTACAGCGATTCGATGAACGATTTGCCGTTGCTGGAGCAGGTGGCGAACCCGGTGGCGGTGGATCCGGACCCGAATCTGCGCGCTGAAGCCGAAAAGCGTGGCTGGCCGGTCATCACGCTGCGCGACTAATATCGCCTTCGCGAGCAGGCTCGCTCCCACATTGGATCTGTGTCATTCACAAATCCCCTGTGGGAGCGAGCCTGCTCGCGAATAGGGCCGACTCGCTCTCAAGCCCTAGACAGGCTTGGCCCCCATCAACCCCGCAATGGCGAGAAACCCAACGCCGCTGACAATCGCCAGAGCCAGATTGAATGTCCGGTTGCCAACCCCTGTTGTCCACAGCCGATTCAGCCGAACAAGCAGCCAGACCGCACTGAACGTGGCCACGGCATAGATCACGCTGGAACCCAGAATCCACAACTGCCCTAACGGCCAGCCCACCAGGTGTACCAACCACCAGCCGGTGAACGGCATGCTGAACATGCCGAGCAGCATCAAACACCAGACAAACAACCACGGACGCTGCATCGTGCTCGCCGGCCCTTCGCTGCGATTACGCCAGGACAGCGCGGCGAGCCCCAGCCCGCTCACCAGGATCACCACGGTAGCCGCGACGTGAAGGACTTTCAGGGTGGTCAGGGTTTCCATGTGTTTCTCTTCCTTGGGTCATGCCCATCAGCGTAGCCGTTCAGCCAAGAAACAGCTGATAGGCCGGGTTCTCGCTTTCATCCCAGTATGGGTAGCCGATTTCCTCGAGCGCCGCCGGCACCAGATGACGTTCGTCATGGGGTACTTGCAGGCCTGCGACCACCCGGCCATCCGCCGCACCGTGGTTGCGGTAGTGGAACATCGAGATGTTCCAGCGCCCGCCGAGCTTGTTGAGGAAGTTGAACAGCGCACCCGGACGCTCCGGGAACTCGAAGCGGAACACCACTTCATCGATCACATGCGCCGCGTGGCCGCCGACCATGTGGCGAATATGCAGCTTGGCCAGTTCGTTGTCGGTCAGGTCGAGCACCGGGAAGCCTTGCTCGGTCAGGCTCGCCAGCAATGCGCTGCGCGGGTCGTTTTCCGGGTGGGTCTGCACGCCAACGAAAATGTGCGCTTCGCTGCCGGTGTTGTAGCGGTAGTTGAATTCGGTGATCTGGCGCTTGCCGATGGCCTCGCAGAACGCCTTGAAGCTGCCGGCCTTCTCGGGGATGGTCACGGCGATGATCGCTTCGCGGCCCTCGCCCAGCTCGGCGCGTTCGGCAACGTGACGCAAACGGTCGAAATTGACGTTGGCCCCAGAATCGATGGCGACGAAGGTCTGACCGGTGACGCCGCGCAGTTCGACGTACTTTTTGATCCCGGCCACGCCCAGGGCGCCGGAGGGCTCGGTGATGGAGCGGGTATCGTCGTAAATGTCCTTGATTGCCGCGCAGATCTCGTCGGTGCTGACGGTGATCACTTCATCGACATAGTCTTTGCAGATGTCGAAGGTGTGCTGACCGATCTGTGCCACGGCCACGCCGTCGGCGAAGATGCCCACGGTCGGCAACACCACGCGCTCACCGGCAGCCATCGCCGCTTGCAGGCAGTTGGAGTCGTCGGGCTCGACGCCGATGACTTTGATGTCCGGGCGCAGGTATTTCACATACGCCGCGATGCCGGCGATCAGACCGCCACCACCAACAGGAACGAAAATCGCGTCCAGCGGCTGCGGGTGCTGGCGCAGAATCTCCATTGCCACAGTGCCCTGCCCGGCAATGGTGTGCGGATCATCGTAGGGGTGGATGTAGACGTAGCCTTTTTCGTCGACCAGTTTCAGCGAGTAGGCCAGCGCTTCCGGGAACGAATCGCCGTGCAGTACCACTTTGCCGCCGCGCGAACGCACGCCTTCGACCTTGATCTCCGGGGTGGTCTTGGGCATCACGATAGTCGCTTTGACGCCCAGCACTTTCGCCGCCAGGGCCAGACCCTGCGCATGGTTGCCCGCCGACGCGGTGACCACGCCACGGGCGCGCTCTTCTTCGGTCAGCTGGGTCAACTTGTTGTAGGCGCCGCGAATCTTGAACGAGAACACTGGCTGCAAGTCTTCGCGCTTGAGCCAGATGTCATTGCCCAGCCGCTCGGAGAGCTGGCGAGCGTTCTGCAGCGGGGTTTCTACGGCAACGTCATAAACGCGCGAGGTGAGGATCTTTTTGACGTACTGTTCGAGCATCGGAAAGCATCACTGAGCGGGTTGTGCAGGGCCATGGAGTCTAACCCGGCTTTTGCCCGTGCGACCACACTAAACAGTGTGGTCATAACCCGGACACTGGTGATGGAGAACCTTTGTGGTGAGGGGATTTATCCCCGACCGGCGGAGCAGCCGTCGCAAAACTGAGATCAAGTTATTTCTGAAAGAATGCCGGGGGAGCGCTTCGCACTCCATCGGGGATAAATCCCCTCGCCACAGGAGGTTTTAACCAGGCATGGGGCTATAATGCCGACCTTTCCGTTCTTACCTTGCCCGCTTCCGGAGCCCGCATGACCCAGGATCAACTCAAACAGGCAGTGGCTCAGGCCGCCGTCGACTTCATCCTTCCGAAACTCGACGACAAGAGCATCGTCGGGGTCGGCACCGGCTCCACCGCCAACTGCTTCATCGATGCACTGGCTCAGCACAAGGGTGCGTTCGATGGCGCAGTCGCCAGTTCCGAAGCCACCGCCGCACGCCTGAAGGGCCACGGGATTCCGGTGTATGAGCTGAACACCGTCAGCGACCTGGAGTTCTACGTCGACGGCGCCGATGAAAGCGACGCGCATCTGAACCTGATCAAGGGCGGCGGCGCGGCCCTGACCCGCGAGAAGATCGTCGCGGCCGTGGCCAAGACGTTCATCTGCATCGCCGATGCCAGCAAACTGGTGCCGGTGCTGGGCGAGTTCCCGCTGCCGGTCGAAGTGATCCCGATGGCTCGCAGCCACGTCGCTCGCGAACTGGTGAAACTGGGCGGTGACCCGGTGTACCGCGAAGGCGTGCTGACCGACAACGGCAACATCATCCTCGACGTGTTCAATATGCAGATCACCAACCCGGTGGAGCTGGAAGCGCAGATCAATGCGATTGTCGGTGTCGTCACCAATGGTCTGTTCGCGGCGCGCCCGGCGGATTTGCTGCTGCTGGGTACGAGTGAAGGTGTGAAGACGCTGAAGGCTGAGTAAGCCCCGTCACCCACACATTTGTGGGCAGACGAATAAACCTGTGGGAGCTAGCCTGCTAGCTCCCACAGTGTTTTGTGGTGTTGGTTAGTTCGGCGTTGGTTTTTTGAACACGTAAAACAGATTCGGCTCACTCACCAGATACAACGTCCCGTCGTCATCCATCGCAATGCCTTCCGCCTGCGGCACCGTTTTCTGCAAACCCTGCCGGCCCTTGTTCAGGGACATGGTGCTCAACGGGCGCCCGTCCACATCCAGCTCCAGAATCAGCCGCGACTCGTCCGACAGCGCCAGCAAATGTCCGCTGCGCTCGTCGTATTGCAGGCTCGACAGGTCACGCACGAACATCCCGGCATCACGCTTGGGGTTGTTGATCACATGCACCGCGTAGGACTTTTCCGGGTTGAAGTGCGGAAAACCGTGCACTTCGTAGATCAGCATCGGATCGCGCTCTTTCGCAACAAACAGGCGCTTGCCCACCGAGTCATAAGCCAGCCCTTCGAAGCCTTTGTTGCTGCTCATGTGCACGCCGAGTGTCATCTGCTCGGCGTCGGCGGCATCGAGGTACGTGGTGTCTGTTTCCAGGTGGATCTTGATCAGCCGCTGCTGGCGCTCATCGGTGATCACGTAAGTATCGGCGCTGATGAATTCCACGGCTTCAGGGTCGCCAAAGCCGATCAGTGAGATGCGGCGCAGGATCTTGCCCTCCAGCGATAGCTCGACCAGTTCGGAATTCTTGTTGGTCACGGTAAACAGACTTTTGCGCACCGGATCGTAGGTCAGCGCCGACACATCGTCGTCCAGCCCATCAATGACGCGCGCTTCGATGTCCACACGATATTGATCCAGATCGATCGCTTCGCTGCTCAGCGGCTGCCAGAGCAAGTGCAGATTGAACCAGGCGCGCTCGAACAGGCGCATGTATTGGCCGATCGCAATCAACGCGATCAGGGCAATCACCGACAGGAGGATAACCAGAGGCTTGGGACGGGCAAGTCGACGCATTCGGGCGGGCTCGGAATCAAAACAGGCGGATGAAATATCACGCCCGTCTGAACTGAAGCTTAATGGCCACTTGCCTGCGACGACAACTGCACAATTCTGCAATTGCCGTAGGGAAAGTTACTTCTGTTTTTCGAAGCGATAGAACAGGTTCGGCTCACTGACTATATACAGCGTGCCAGACTCATCCATGGTCACGCCTTCAGCGCGGGGGATGGTCGATTTCAAGCCGTTGAAACCGCCAAGCAAAGTCATAAAGCTGACTTGCTCGCCCTTCTCGTCCAGCTCCAGCAGCAGGTGCGAATCGGCGGAAAGTACCAGCATATGGCCGGTGCGCGGATCAATCGCCAGAGCAGACAGATTGCGGATATCCAGTTCATCACTGGCCAGCTTCTGCTTGTCGCCCTTCAGGGCCTGGCTACCATCACTCTTCCAGGTGAACAGCGCCGGCGGTCGCTCCTCGCCCAGCCACAGTTGCTGATTGCGCGAGTCCCAGGTGATGGCTTCGAAAGCCTTGTTCTGGTCTTTCGACGGGCCGAGGTCGTATTTGGGGAAATTGGCGATGTTGAGCTCACGGGTGTCAGCATCGACTTTGACAATCGACAGCGTGTGCTGACGCTCGTCGACGATCGCCATCAGGCCGTTTTCCATGACGGTCAGGCCTTCCGGATTGCTCCAGCCCACCAATGGCATCTTGCGCAGCACATCGCCTTGCAGCGTCAGCTCGGCGAGGAACGGGTTTTTGCCCATCACCGAGAACAGGGTTTTGGTTTGCGGGTTGTAAGCCAGGTCCGAAGCTTCGTCCTTCTCCATGCCTGCCAGCGGCTTGGCATCGATCACCGCCCGGTAGTCCGGCAGCCAGATGCTTTCCTTTTGCTCTGCCGTGCTTTCGAAGCGCTCCAGCACCCACAGCACGCCCCGATCATCCCAATGCATGGCGAACGCCAACCCATACGCCGCAGCAATCGCCAACAGCAGCCAGGCATACCAGCGCAGGGCAAAACGTGAGCGGCGAGGGGATTTGAGCTGAGTTTGAGATGACATCGAGGGACGCGTTCCGAAAATTCAGGCTATGGGTAATAGCACAAAGAGGCCGGCTAAGACGCCAGAATTGCGGAAATTATCCGGACGGGATGTGAAAAAAACGGCAAATGGCGCGATTGTCGTGTGCGTTGCGTGGCGCGACACAAAACAAATGGGGCTCTTGTGGCGAGGGGATTCATCCCCGATGGGCTGCAAAGCGGCCCCAACAAACTGGGGACTGCTGCGCAGTCCATCGGGGTAAATCCCCTCATCACAAAAGCTCATTTCATCAGGGGTATGCGTTGAATCAGCGCACGCTGCTGCTGAAGCTGCTGGCGCCAACCAGTTCCAGCACGATGTCGTCGCCGACGTTCAGCGGGCCAACGCCCACTGGCGTACCGGTGAGAATCACGTCACCGGCCTGCAACGAGAAACAGCCGGCCATGTGCTGGATCATCGGCACGATCGGGTTGAGCATCGCGCTGCTGTTGCCGTCCTGGCGGACTTCGCCGTTGATGGTCAAGCGAATGCCGATGTCGGCCAGATCCGCGAAGGTGCTGCCGACCACGAAAGGCGCTAGTACTGCCGCGCCGTCGAACGACTTGGCGATTTCCCACGGCAGGCCCTTGGATTTGAGCTCGGCCTGCTTGTCCCGCAAGGTCAGGTCCAGCGCCGGGGCGAAACCGGAGATCGCGTCCAGCACTTCTTCACGGCTCGGCTTGGTCGACAACGGCTTGCCGATCAACACGGCAATTTCCGCTTCGTAGTGCACCGAACCGCGCTCGGTCGGAATGCTGAAGCCGCCTTCGAGCGGCACCACGCAACTGCCCGGCTTGATGAACAGCAGCGGCTCGGTAGGCACCGGGTTGTCCAGTTCCTTGGCGTGTTCGGCGTAATTACGGCCGATGCATACCACTTTCCCGATCGGGAAGTGAATGCGCGTGCCGTCGACGTACTGGTGCTGATAGCTCATTTACCGACTCCTGCCTTCATTGATTCATCAAGAATTACAGATCAAACCGCGAAGATCTTGCCCGGGTTCATGATGCCGTTCGGGTCGAACACCGCTTTGACCGCTTTCATGTATTCGATCTCAACCGGCGAACGGCTGTAGGTCAAGTAATCGCGCTTGGTCATGCCCACGCCGTGCTCGGCGGAAATCGAACCGTTGTACTTCTCGACGGTTTCGAACACCCACTTGTTGACGGTGGCGCACTTGGCGAAGAACTCGTCCTTGCTCAGGTTTTCCGGCTTGAGGATGTTCAGGTGCAGGTTGCCGTCGCCGATGTGGCCGAACCAGACGATTTCGAAGTCCGGGTAGTGTTCGCCGACGATCGCGTCGATTTCCTTCAAGAACGCTGGCACTTTCGAAACCGTGACCGAGATGTCGTTCTTGTAGGGCGTCCAGTGCGAGATGGTTTCGGAGATGTACTCGCGCAGCTTCCACAGGTTCTGCAACTGGGTTTCGCTCTGGCTCATCACGCCGTCCAGCACCCAGCCCTGCTCGACGCAGTGTTCGAAGGTTTCCAGCGCGCTGTTGGCCACTTCTTCAGTGGTCGCTTCAAATTCCAGCAGTGCGTAGAACGGGCAGTCGGTCTCGAACGGTGCCGGCACATCACCGCGGCCCAGCACTTTGGCCAGGGCTTTATCGGAGAAGAATTCGAAAGCGGTCAGGTCGAGCTTGCCCTGGAAGGCATGCAACACCGGCATGATCGAGTCGAAATCGGCGGTGCCGAGGACCATCGCGGTGAGGTTTTTCGGCGCGCGATCCAGACGCATGGTCGCTTCGACGACGAAACCGAGGGTGCCTTCGGCGCCGATGAACAGTTGCCGCAGGTCGTAACCGGTGGCGTTCTTGATCAGGTCTTTGTTCAGCTCCAGCACGTCGCCCTTGCCGGTGACGACTTTCATGCCAGCGACCCAGTTGCGGGTCATGCCGTAGCGAATCACCTTGATCCCGCCGGCATTGGTGCCGATATTGCCGCCAATCTGGCTCGATCCGGCAGAAGCGAAATCCACCGGGTAGTACAGGCCCTTTTCTTCGGCGACGTTCTGCAAATGCTCGGTGACCACGCCCGGCTGACAAACGGCGGTGCGATCAGTGAGGTTCACGTCGAGAATCTGGTTCATGTAGTCGAACGACACGACCACTTCGCCATTGGCGGCCACCGCGGCGGCGGAAAGACCGGTACGCCCGCCCGATGGCACCAGCGCGACTTTGTGGGTATTGGCCCAGCGCACAACGGCCTGTACTTGTTCGATGGTCTTGGGGAACACGATGGCGCTGGGCGCCGGGGCGAAGTGCTTGGTCCAATCCTTGCCATACGTGTTCAGGGAGTCGGCGTCGGTCAGGACCTTGCCAGGCTCGACCAGGGTCTTCAGTTCATCAATCAGGGCAGGATTGGTCATCGACAGAACTCTCGAACAATTCATGGTCATCCTGAGAACGCTTCACGTCGCAGGAATGAGTGTTTAGCGGGGTGGCTATGCTAGCATACCGACCCCGCAGAACAGTGCCCAAGGCCAGTTCTGCGGCGACGGCTTTCCTGCCGTTCGGGTCAGCTCCAAGCTGCTCCCCTCCCTGCCATTTTTCTCCGGGATACAGGTTTACGCAGATGAGCAAGACTTCTCTCGATAAGAGCAAGATCAAGTTCCTTCTTCTCGAAGGCGTCCACCAATCGGCTGTCGACGTCCTCAAGGCGGCGGGCTACACCAGCATCGAGTACCTCACAGGTTCTCTGCCGGAAGCCCAGCTCAAGGAAAAGATCGCTGACGCTCACTTCATCGGCATTCGTTCTCGCACCCAACTGACCGAAGAGATCTTCGATCACGCGAAGAAGCTTGTCGCTGTAGGCTGTTTCTGCATCGGCACCAACCAGGTTGACCTCAGTGCAGCCCGCGAGCGCGGCATTGCCGTGTTCAACGCGCCGTACTCCAACACTCGCTCCGTAGCCGAGCTGGTGCTGGCCGAAGCGATCCTGCTGCTGCGCGGCATTCCGGAGAAAAACGCTTCCTGCCACCGTGGCGGCTGGATCAAGAGCGCGGCCAACTCCTTCGAGATCCGCGGCAAAAAACTCGGCATCGTCGGCTACGGCTCGATCGGTACTCAGTTGTCGGTTCTGGCTGAAGGTCTGGGGATGCAGGTGTTCTTCTATGACACCGTGACCAAGCTGCCGCTGGGCAACGCCACTCAGGTCGGCAACCTGCACGAACTGCTGGGCATGTCCGACATCGTCACCCTGCACGTTCCGGAAACCGCTGCGACCCAGTGGATGATCGGCGAGAAGGAAATCCGCGCCATCAAGAAGGGCGGCATCCTGATCAACGCGGCACGCGGCACCGTGGTCGAGCTGGACGCCCTGGCGGACGCGATCAAGGACAAGCACCTGATCGGCGCGGCCATCGACGTGTTCCCGGTGGAGCCACGCTCCAACGACGAAGAGTTCGAAAGCCCGCTGCGTGGCCTCGACAACGTGATCCTGACCCCGCACATCGGTGGTTCGACCGCTGAAGCGCAAGCCAACATCGGTCTGGAAGTGGCGGAAAAACTGGTCAAGTACAGCGACAACGGTACTTCCGTTTCGTCGGTGAACTTCCCGGAAGTGGCCCTGCCGGCTCACCCTGGCAAGCACCGCCTGCTGCACATCCACGAGAACATCCCGGGTGTGATGAGCGAGATCAACAAGGTCTTCGCCGAAAACGGCATCAACATCTCCGGTCAGTTCCTGCAGACCAACGAGAAGGTTGGTTACGTGGTGATCGACGTCGACGCCGAATATTCGGATCTGGCGCAAGAGAAGCTGCAGCACATCAACGGCACCATCCGCAGCCGCGTGTTGTTCTGATCGAACGCTGAGCGACAAAAAAGGGAGCCCTCGGGCTCCCTTTTTCATACACGCCGCAAGTTATTCGACGTTGACGGTGATCTTCTTCGACACGATGGGTGGATCGAACGGCATGTGGCCGCTGTCACCCAGTTCAAGCTGCAAGGTGTGTTTGCCCGGGGCCAGCTTGATGTCGGCCTGAGTCTGCGCCTTGCCGAAGTGCATGTGGTTGGCATCGTTGGGAATCGGCGCACCGGCCGCCGGCAACTTGTCGACATCAATCAAAAGATGATGGTGACCGGAGTGTTTGGTGACATCGCCCGCCGGTGCCAGCGAGACGTCCTTGACGCCAAATTTGACGGTAAAGGTTTGCGATACAGTCGCCCCGTCTTCGGGAGAAACGATGAACACTTCGGCACCCTTTGGAGCCGGGGTGGCCGCACTGGCCAGCACCGAAACGCCCATCAGCACACCCGCCAACGCTGCACGTGACATAAAGCTTTTCATTTTCTTCTCCAGTTTTTCCGTAAAATCCGCGTGGTCATGACAACTTCATGACCATTCGTTGTCGAAGGCACTCGACAACCATAGCAAAGCGAGCCAGAAAATCTGGCCGCGATAATGATTTCAAAGGAGTGACCATGCGTTTTCTGCCTGGCCTGATCTGCCTGCTACCCCTTCTGAGCCCGCTGGCTCACGCCGAACTGATTGATGACGTCAACGACCGTGGCGAGTTGCGTATTGCTCTTGAGGCTAATACACCGCCCTTTAATTACAAGGACGGCGACACACTCACGGGGTTCGAGGTCGAGCTTGGGCAACTGCTGGCCAAGGAGCTGGATGTTCGCGCCGACTTCATCGTCACCGACGAGGGCGATCTACTCCAGGGCGTTGAAAGCGGCAAGTACGACGTCGCGCTCAACCACATAGCACTGACAGCCGAACTAAAGGATCGTTTCGACTTCAGCGAGCCTTACAGCCAGATCGATTCGCAGTTGCTGGCGAAGAAAGATGAGCAGCCGCGGCCGATGGTATTGGTGCAATCGTTGACTGAGGAGAAGCCAGCAGTGGGTGCGCCAGTGGATTTGGCGATTCCGTTTCAGAAGGGTAATCCGGCGTTTCGCGCCAGCCTTGAAGGTGCGTTGCAGCGGATCAAGGCGGATGGGCGGTTGGCGGCGTTGTCCGAGAAGTGGTTCACCCAACCCAAGTAACAATGAAATCTGGGTTTTAATCGAGCTGGATCAAGGCCTGTGCGGCTTGCGGCAATTCAAGCTCGCTGAAGACTTGCACGCCGTGGCGCTTGAGCAGTGCAGCCGTCACGCCTTCGCCACTGACTTTGACCCCACTGAACGTCCCGTCATAGGTCAGCAGATTCCCGCAAGAAGGACTGTTGGCCTTGAGCACCGCGACGCGAATGCCGTGCCTTTGCACCAACGCCAGCGCCTGCCGCGCCCCATCGAGAAACTGCGCACTGACATCCTCGCCGTCGGTGGTGATCACCGAAGCAACGCCATCCAGCACCTCACCACCCTGCCCGCCCGGAATCTCCGCCGCCGCACGCGGGGTCGGCAAACCACCGGCCACCTCTGGACACAACGGCACCACCCGACCTTCAGCAATCCACTGTTCCAGCACATCAAACGGCCCGCTGGCCCCACCGTCATAACGCACGCGGTGGCCCAACAGGCAGCGGCTGACCAGAATCTTTTCCATGATCAGAAAGGCTCGTTGCCACGGCGACGGAACCAACCCGTCAGCGACAAGCGCTCGCGATTGGCCGGCAGCACTTCATGGGGGACTTCGCCGGAAAGAAACACCACGAGGCAGCCGCCGGTAGGCTGCACGTCGTGAACGCGATCATCACCCAAGTACATGCGCAACTGACCGCCATCCTCCGGCAACCACGCTTCGTTGAGGTAAACCACCACCGAAACCATGCGCCGGTCGTCGTCACGGAAGCGGTCGACGTGCTTGCGATAAAAAGCCCCCGGCGGATACAGCGCGAAATGGCATTCGAAGTCTTCAAGACCGAGGAACAAACCCCGATTGAGCGACTCGCGCAGACTGTCCATCAGGCTCAGGTATCGGTCGCTGGCCTCGGCCTGACCGGGATCGATCCACTGAATATGATCGCCGCGAATCCCCTCGCGAATCTCTGAAAACGGCCCACGGCCGACCGCCGCCGGCGCCAGTTCACCCTCGGCCTCACGTTTACGGCACTCGTCCGCCAGCTCGCGGGTCAAACCCGCGGGCAGGAAAATGTTCTGCTGCGACCAGCCGTGCTCGGCCAAGTCGTCGACGATACGTAACAGCAGCGGGTGTTCAGAGGATATTTGCATGGCGCGCATAGTATGTCGGCGGCAAAAAATCCGACAGAGCCACGCGGCGGCTTGATACGAATTCTCGACAAGTACCGGCACCGCACGGAGAATAGTGCGCTGCTGACAGGAGTCCCTATGCGCCGTTTGCTTTTTTCACTGTTGATGTTCTGCGTTTTGCCCGCCTGGGCGGACGGCTACGATCAGTTGTACAAGGTCGCCGGCTGGCCAGATCAACGTGCGCATTTCAATGACGCCTTGAGTGCCGCGCAGCAGCGCTATCAAAACAGCCTGCCACCCGCCGTCTTTCAAGCGCTGGTCAACAACAGCAATCAGCGCTTCGCCCCACAGGCCATGGATCAACGCGCCGAAGCCCAACTGCGGCAGAACCTCGCCGATCCCAAACCGGCCCTGTCCTTTTTCCAGTCGCCGCTGGGCAAGAAAATCGTCGCCGCCGAATTGCTCGCGACCCGCCGCGATCAACTGGCAAAGAATGCCAAAGGCCTGCCGAAGATGCCGGCCAGTGACAGCCGCTTGCTGATCATCGGCCATCTGGCTCAAGCCCTGCCCGCCCGTGAAGCCGGCGCAGAAGTCAGTCTGGCGATTGCCGGCGTGGCGGCGGACAGTTTGAGTTCGATGATTCCGGGACTGCTCGGTGGTGGACAAGCGCAAGGCATGTTGAACGGCCAGCGCCAACGCCTGATGGATCAGATCGGCGCGGACATGAACAACACGCTGCTCTACGTGTATCGCGACTTGTCGGATGAAGAGCTGGAAGAGTTTGCGACGTTTGCCGAGTCGACCGAGGGCAAGGCTTACTATCAGGCCGCGTTGGCGGCAATTCGGGCCGGGTTGGCGGTGGGGCAGAATACTTCGAACCTCAACCAATGATCTGCGCTGTCTGACCGCCGTCTTCGCGAGCAGGCTCGCTCCCACATTTGGGAACGCGTGCCCCTGTGGGAGCGAGCCTGCTCGCGAAGAGGCCCTGACAGACGCTAGAGGTTCCGGCCCTTGATCCGCTTGCTCAAGAACTCGAAGTACTCCTCGCGCATGTCAGCCGTCTCATTGGCCAGATGATGCCGCGCCTGGGGCAGCAGCAAGATCTGCGGCCGATCAAACTTCCATTTCAACACCTGCAAATTGTGTTGCCAGTCCACGGTCATGTCCGCCTGCCCCTGAATGATCAGCGGCCGCCGCGGGCTTTTCTTCGCGTATTCCACTCGGTTGATCCAACGTGACAAGGCGCCGACCCATGCGGTGGGCAGGCGCTTGGGCTGCAGCGGATCGGCCAGCAGAAACGGCAGGAAATCCGGATCATTGGAGTTCTCGCTAAAGCGCCGCGCAATGCCCCGCACGAACGGCCGCAGCAGGTAATAACTGAGTTGCGACCAGCCCCACGCTCGCGGCCGTACCAGCGGCGACAGCAGAATCAACTGACCCTGCGCCGGACTGTTCTCGCCATGATTTAGCACATGATCGACCACGATCGCCCCGCCGGTACTTTGCCCGCACAGGTGCCACGGCTGCGGCAGCGCAATCGAATGGGCCTCGGCGAACAAGGCTTGCAGAGCGTCCTGATATTCGGAGAAATCACGAATACTCGCCCGCGCGCCGCTGGAAAGACCATGCCCCGGCAAATCACAGGCGATCACCGCAAAATCCTGATCCAGCGCCCACTCGATCACATGTCGATACAGCCCGGTGTGATCGTAGAAGCCGTGCAACAGAAACAGCGTGCCCTTGACCTTCTCCGGCCACCAGCAATGGCTGACCAGTTCGTAACCGTCCACTGAAAACCGTCCCATGCCGCGCCAGACATCGCGCTCGGAAAAGTCGGTTTTGTAGAACTGCTGATAGGCCTTGGCCTCCTCCGACAACGGCTGCCACTCGGCCAAAGGCTTGAGGCTGGCGCGTAAATGATCGGGATCGAAAATGGCAGGCATGAGGCAATTCCAGAACGGTGAACAGACTTTATCGGCCTGCGATATTCATCTGTCGCGACAAGCATGGCAAGCTAGCCGGCCTCTGAGGACACAAATCCATGCGCTCGCCCTACCGCACCGCACTGTTTGCCAGCCTGCTTGCGCTCGTGTGTGCAGGGGTGCTGTGGGCGGCGTACGACTGGTTTCAGGGCCGCTATTTGCGGGCGTTCAGTGAACACACCGCGGTGTTCTCCGGCGACCCGCTGCGCCTGCCCGATGATCTCGCCGGCCCCGGCAATATCCGTCTGGTGCATTTCTGGGACCCGGCATGCCCCTGCAATGTCGGCAATCAACAGCACCTGACCGAAATGGTCGAGCAGTTCAGCGCCAAAGGCGTGGAGTTTTTTGCCGTGCAAAAGGTCGGTAGCCACGGCCAGTTGCCCACCACGTTAAGCACGCTGAAAACCATCACGGTATTGCCCGGCTCCGAGCAGGTCCCCGCCAGCCCGGCGGTGGCGATCTGGGATCGCAACGGCAAACTGGCGTACTTCGGCCCCTACAGCGAAGGCCTGACCTGCAACTCCAGCAACAGTTTTATCGAACCGATCCTGAATGCGCTGACAGATGATCGCCCGGTCAACGCCACACACACCTTGGCGGTCGGCTGCTATTGCCCATGGCCGGTGGAGCCGCAGTAAGGCATTCCGGACTTTTCGAGGACAGCGATGCACGGCACAGAAGGTCTGTGCTAATTGTTTGCAGCCCGACGGGGCGGCAATCCCGCCTGCACAAGGAGTCACCATGAAGCGCGTGTTCACCGTTCTCGCCCTGCTCATCGTCGTCCTGCTCGCTGGCACGGGCTGGTACGTCTACAGCAAGCAACCGACGCGTCAGGGCCAGATTGAACTGCGCAACCTGCAAGGTTCGGTGACTGTGCGCTATGACGAGCGCGGCGTGCCGCACATCCGCGCAGAGAACGAAACCGACCTCTATCGCGCCCTCGGCTATGTGCATGCCCAGGATCGCCTGTTCCAGATGGAAGCCATGCGCCGACTTGCACGCGGCGAACTGGCCGAGGTGCTCGGGCCGAAACTGCTCGACACCGACAAACTGTTCCGCAGCCTGCGCATCCGTGAACGCGCGGCCAGTTACGTCGCCAGCCTCGATAAACAATCCCCGGCGTGGAAGGGCCTGCAAGCCTATCTGGATGGCATCAACCAATATCAGGACACCCACGCCGCGCCTGTCGAGTTCGACGTGCTGGGCATCCCCAAGCGGCCGTTCACCGCCGAGGACAGCATCAGTGTCGCCGGCTACATGGCTTACAGCTTTGCCGCTGCGTTTCGCACCGAGCCACTGCTGACCTACGTGCGCGATCAACTCGGTGCCGATTACCTCAACGTCTTCGACCTCGACTGGCAGCCAAAAGGCGTATTGGCCAAGGGCCGCAACCCCGCTCCGGCGCTCGCGGCCGGCGACTGGAAAGACCTCAACGCCCTCGCCCGCCTCAGTGAGCAGGCGCTGATCGACAACGGCCTGCCGCAATTTGAAGGCAGCAATGCCTGGGTGATTGCCGGCAGCCGCAGCCAGAGCGGCAAACCGCTGCTGGCCGGCGATCCGCATATTCGGTTCTCCGTGCCGTCGGTGTGGTACGAGGCGCAGTTGTCTGCGCCGGGCTTTGAACTCTACGGGCATCATCAGGCGCTGGTGCCGTTCGCGTTCCTTGGGCATAACCTGGATTTCGGTTGGAGCCTGACGATGTTCCAGAACGACGATCTGGATCTGATCGCCGAGAAGGTCAACCCGGACAACCCGAATCAGGTCTGGTATCGCGGCCAGTGGACCGACATGGTCAGGACCGAGCAGCAGATCAATGTGAAGGGCCAGGCGCCGGTGACGATCACCCTGCGTCAATCGCCTCACGGCCCGATCGTCAACGACGCCCTCGGCACGGCTGCCGGCAAAACACCGATCGCCATGTGGTGGGCGTTCCTCGAAACACCGAACCCGATCCTCGAAGGCTTCTACCAGCTCAACCGCGCCGATACCCTGGCCAAGGCCCGCGCCGCTGCGGCCAAAGTGCAGGCGCCGGGGCTCAATCTTGTCTACGCCAACGCTAAGGGCGATATCGCTTGGTGGGCTTCGGCATTGCTGCCCAAGCGGCCGACCGGGGTGAAACCGGGTTTCATTCTCGACGGCAGCACGAATCAGGCGGACAAGGACGGCTTCTACCCGTTCAGCGCCAACCCGCAGGAAGAGAACCCGGCGCGCGGCTATATCGTCTCGGCCAACTTTCAACCCGTTTCGCCCACCGGCATGGAAATTCCGGGTTACTACAACCTCGCCGACCGTGGCCAGCAGCTCAACCGCCAGCTCAGCGACAAGACGGTGAAGTGGAACAACGAAGCCAACCAGAAGCTGCAACTGGGCACCACCACCGGTTACGGCCCGCGTCTGCTGGCGCCGCTGTTGCCAGTGCTGCGCGAAGTGGTGAGCGATCCGGCGCAACTGAAATTGGTCGAGCAACTGGCACAGTGGCAAGGCGACTATCCGCTGGACTCGGTCAGTGCGACGGTGTTCAACCAGTTCCTCTACGACCTCGCCGATGCGGCAATGCGCGACGAGTTGGGCAATGACTTTTTCGAGACGCTGCTGTCGACGCGGGTGATTGATTCGGCACTGCCACGACTGGCGGCAAACGCCGATTCAGCGTGGTGGGATAACCGCGCCACGCCAGACAAAGAGACCCGTGCCGACACCGTGCGCGCGGCTTGGCAGGCGAGTATGAAGCACCTGAAACTGACCCTCGGAGAGGATGCCTCCACCTGGAAATGGGGCACGGCGCACACGCTGACCCATGGTCATCCGCTGGGGCAGCAGAAGCCGCTGGATCGCATTTTCAACGTCGGCCCGTTTGCTGCACCGGGCAGTCATGAAGTGCCGAACAACCTCTCGGCGAAGATTGGCCCGGCGCCATGGCCGGTGACCTATGGGCCTTCGACGCGGCGCCTGGTGGACTTCGCCGACCCGGCGCACAGCCTGACGATCAACCCGGTGGGCCAGAGTGGCGTACCGTTCAACAGTCACTATGACGATCAGGCAGAGGCGTATGTCGACGGGATTTATGTACAGGCGCATTTCAGTGAGGAAGAGGTGATGGCGAATACGCGCAGTACCTTGAAGCTGCTGCCGGCGCGGGCTGCGCAATAGCTTTGTGCTGACTGAACTGACCCCATCGCGAGCCTGCTCGCGATGGGGCCCTTCAGATCAATTAAGGCCTCAAACCATCACCGCAAAATTCAACCGAAACTGCTGCGGCGTCACGCCCAACCTTCGATTGAACACACCGCGCATATGCTGCGCATCGCGAAATCCGCACTGATACGCCACAGTCTTCAGCGGCGCCGTGGTGCTTTCGAGCATCACCCGCGCCGCATCCACTCGCGCTCGCTCAACGAACTCCGCCGGCGTGACCTTCGCCTCCCGCGCAAACACACGCGAGAAGTTACGCGCACTCATGTTCGCCGCATTCGCCAGATCGGCAATGGTCAGATCCCCGGTGAGATTGGCCAGCACGTACAACTGCACCATCGCCACCGCCGACGTCGGCTCCGCGTGGGGCGTCAGGAACGGGCTGAACTGCGACTGCCCGCCCGAACGCTGGGTGAACACCACCAGCCGCTTGGCCACGCTCAGCGCCACCTCCGCGCCGTGATCGCGGGCCAGCAGGTAAAGCGACAGATCAATCCCCGCCGTCACCCCGGCCGAGGTGTAGAGCGCGCCGTCCTCGACATACAAGCGATCCGCCTCCACCTGCGTCGATGGGCACAACTGCGCCAGGGCGTCGGCATCGTTCCAGTGCGTAGTGACCGTGCGCCCCTCGAGCAATCCCGCCCGCGCCAACATGAACGCGCCGTTGCAGATCGACCCGAAACGCCGTGCCCGCGCACAGGCTTCACGCAGCCAGGCATCGAAGGTCTTGCCGAACTCCATGAACGGCAAGGTCGGCCCGCCAGCCACCAACAGCAAGTCATAGGCCTCAAGCGCTGCGCTGAAATGTCGGTGAGCATTCAGGGTCAGGCCGTTGGAGCATGCCATCGGCCCGTGTTCGACACCGATCACGTCGAGGCGATAGTGATCCTCTGGCGCAAGAAAACGGTTGGCCTCGGCAAACACATCCATGGGCCCGCTGACGTCCAGCGATTGCACACCGGGGAACACCACAATGGCGACGGTTTTGTTCATCTCTCTCGCAAACTCCTCTGAACCTGTGGCGAGGGGATTTATCCCCGATCGGCTGCGCAGCAGTCGTAAATCCTGTAATCGCGTTTTAACTGATAAGCCTAATCAGCAGGTTCTGGGGCTGCTGCGCAACCCATCGGGGATAAATCCCCTCACCACAATGAGTATCGCGATATCTCTCCCACTGGTGAGTTGGCACGATTTGCAGGTCGATTGGCAAGGATCGCAGCCATGGGTCGATTGTTCGTTTTGCAGCGCGGGAACAGACTTTCCTCATCGGCGCCACACCGGCGTTTTTCAAGAGGAAACTCTCATGAGCACCACCATTGCCGGCATCAAAATCCCTGACAGCGCCCTGGCCCGCGCGACCACCGAGTACATCCGCGACATCGAATCCGACCTGCTCTATCACCACTCGCGCCGGGTGTTTCTGTTCGGTGCATTGAGCGGTGAGCGTCAGCAACTGGCCTACGATCCGGAGCTGTTGTACGTCGGCGCGATGTTTCATGACCTTGGTCTGGTCGAAGGTCACCGCAGCGATGACGAACGTTTCGAGGTCGACGGCGCCAACGCCGCAGCGGCGTTTCTCAAGCCTTACGGGTTGAGCGATGACGACATCGAACAGGTCTGGCTGTCGATTGCCCTGCACACCACGCCGGGCGTGCCCAAGCATTTGCGCCCGACCGTGGCGCTGGTGACGGCAGGCGTGGAAATGGATGTGCTGGGCATGGACTACGCGGCGTTCAGCAGCGTGCAGCGTGAAGCGGTGGTGCATGCGCATCCACGGGGGGAAGGTTTCAAGGAGTGCATCATCTGCGCCTTTGCCGATGGGCTGCGCCATCGTCCGCAGACCACGTTCGGCAATGTGAAGACTGATGTGTTGAAGGATCAGGAACCGGGGTTCAAGCCGATGAACTTTGTCGAGGTCATCCGCCAATCACCCTGGACTGCATAAAACGAAAGGTGGGAGCGAGCCTGCTCGCGAAAGCGGTGTATCAGTCAATATTTGAGTCGACTGATACTCCGTCTTCGCGAGCAGGCTCGCTCCCACATTTCGATTTGTGGTTGGCCTCAAGACCGAGGCCATCCCGATATTGCTTTAAGCCGCTTCCGGCGCAGGCGCGCGGCGCGCGTCCGGTTGTTTCCACGAATCGGCAGCGCTTTCTTCGATGGCTTGCTGGATGGCTTTCTTGCGGGCTTCTTCGGCGCGGCGGCTGAAGAACCAAACCAGGAACGTCACGATCGATACCGCCAGCAGAATCAGGCTGGCCACGGCGTTGATCTCAGGCTTCACGCCCAGACGCACCGCCGAGAACACTTCCATCGGCAAGGTCGTCGAACCCGGGCCGGAGACGAAGCTCGCCAGTACCAGGTCGTCCAGCGACAGTGCGAACGACATCATGCCGCCCGCCGCCAGCGACGGCGCGATCATCGGGATGGTGATCAGGAAGAACACCTTCCACGGCCGCGCACCCAGGTCCATCGCCGCTTCTTCGATCGACAGGTCCAGCTCACGCAGACGCGCCGACACCACCACCGCCACATACGCCGCACAGAACGTCGTGTGGGCGATCCAGATGGTGACGATGCCACGTTCCTGCGGCCAGCCGATCATCTGCGCCATGGCCACGAACAGCAGCAACAGCGACAGACCAGTGATCACTTCCGGCATCACCAACGGTGCAGTGACCAGACCACCGAACAGCGTGCGGCCCTTGAAGTGGGTGATGCGAGTCAGCACGAACGCGGCCAGCGTGCCCAGCGCCACCGCGGCAACCGCGGTGTAGCAGGCGATTTCCAGCGAGCGCAGCACCGAGCCCATCAGTTGGCTGTTGTCGAGCAGGCCGACGTACCACTTGATCGACCAGCCGCCCCACACCGTCACCAGTTTCGAGGCGTTGAACGAGTAGATCACCAGGATCAGCATCGGCAGGTAGATGAACACCAAACCAACGACCAGCATCAGGCTGGAGAAACGGATGCGCTTCATTCTTTACCCTCCATTTCCTTGGCCTGACTGCGGTTGAACAGAATGATCGGCACAATCAGGATCGCCAGCATCACCACCGCCAGGGCAGACGCCACCGGCCAGTCACGGTTGTTGAAGAACTCTTGCCAGAGCACTTTACCGATCATCAGGGTTTCCGGGCCGCCGAGCAGTTCCGGGATCACGAACTCGCCTACCACAGGGATGAACACCAGCATGCAGCCGGCAATGATCCCGTTCTTGGACAGCGGAATGGTGATTTTCCAGAAGCTGTTGAAGGTGCTCGAACCGAGGTCGGAAGCCGCTTCCAGCAGACTGTTGTCGTGCTTCACCAGGTTGGCGTACAGCGGCAGGATCATGAACGGCAGGTACGAATAGACCACGCCGATGTATACCGCGAGGTTGGTATTGAGGATCTGCAGCGGCTCGTCGATCAGGCCGATGCTCATCAGGAAACCATTGAGCAGACCGTTGTTGCTGAGGATGCCCATCCACGCGTAAACGCGGATCAGGATCGCCGTCCAGGTCGGCATCATGATCAGCAGCACCAGCACCGTTTGCAGCTCTTTACGGGCGCTGGCGATGGCGTAGGCCATCGGGTAGCCGATCAGCAGGCAGAGGACGGTGCTGATCAGCGCCATCTTCAGCGAGCCAAGGTAGGCGGCGATGTACAGCTCGTCGTCGCCGAGCATCGCGTAGTTGCCCAGGTTCAGCAGCAGTTGCAGCTTCTGCTCGGCAAACGTGTAGATCTCGGTATACGGCGGAATGGCCACGTCGGCTTCGGCGAAGCTGATCTTCAGGACGATGAAGAACGGCAACATGAAGAACAGGAACAGCCAGATGAACGGAACCCCGATGACCAATTGGCGGCCATTGGGAATTATTCGGTTGAGCCGTCGTTTGAACTTGCGCATGTTCATGAGCGAAGTACCACGCCGCTGTCGTCTTCCCACCACACGTAAACCTGATCACCCCAGGTTGGACGGGCGCCACGGCGCTCGGCGTTGGCGACAAACGACTGCACCAGTTTGCCGCTCGGCAATTCGACGTAGAACACCGAATGCCCGCCGAGGTAGGCGATGTCGTGCACCTTGCCGCTCGACCAGTTGTATTCGCAGGTCGGTTGATCGGCAGTGACCAGCAGCTTCTCCGGACGGATCGCGTAGGTCACGGATTTGTCCTGCACCGAAGTGCTGATGCCGTGGCCGACGTAGATCTGCCGGTCGAGATCCTTGCAGGTGATGGTCGCGTGGCCCTCGGCGTCGTCGATCACTTCGCCTTCGAAGATGTTGACGTTGCCGATGAATTCGCAGACCAGGCGGCTGGTCGGGGTTTCGTAGATGTCGATCGGGCTACCGATCTGGGCGATCCAGCCCAGGTGCATGATCGCAATGCGCTCGGCCATGGTCATGGCCTCTTCCTGGTCGTGGGTCACCATCACGCAGGTCACGCCGACGCGCTCGATGATTTCCACCAGCTCCAGTTGCATCTGCGAACGCAGTTTCTTGTCCAGTGCGCCCATCGGCTCATCGAGCAGCAGCAACTTCGGCCGCTTGGCCAGCGAACGCGCCAGCGCCACACGCTGACGCTGACCGCCAGACAATTGATGCGGCTTGCGCTTGGCGTACTGGCTCATCTGCACCAGTTTGAGCATCTCGGCCACACGGGCTTCGACTTCAGCCTTGGGAATCTTGTCCTGCTGCAGGCCGAAGGCGATGTTCTGCGCCACGGTCATGTGCGGGAACAAAGCGTAGGACTGGAACATCATGTTGATCGGACGTTCGTACGGCGGCATGTCGGTGATGTCGACGCCGTCGAGGAAAATGCGCCCCTCCGTGGGCCGTTCGAACCCTGCCAGCATCCGCAGCAGAGTGGATTTGCCCGATCCCGAACCGCCGAGCAGGGCGAAAATTTCGCCCTTTTTGATTTCCAGGGACACATCGTCCACGGCAATCGTCTCGTCGAACTTCTTCGTGACCCGGTCGATTTTGACCAGCACCTGTTTAGGTGTCTGGTCGCCCTCGAGGGCTTTCTTGTAGGCGCCGGAGGCAACTGCCATTTACGAAACTCCCAGAAAAAAAGAGTGCAGTTCGCCCAATGCGGACGAACCCAGGATAGTTGTGCCTTATTTGCCCGACTTGACCTTGGTCCAGCTACGGGTCATCAAACGCTGAATATTGGGTGGCAACTCGGTCGACACGTAGGTCTTGTCGAGGACTGCTTGCGGTGGATAAACCGCTTCGTCGGTGCGAATGGACTGCTCCATCAGCTTGTCCGAACCCGGGTTGGGGTTGGCATAACCGACATAATCACTGACCTGGGCGATCACCTCAGGTTTCAGCAAATAATTGATGAAGGCGTGGGCTTCTTTGACGTTGGACGAGTCCTTGGGAATCGCCAGCATGTCGAACCACAGCGCGCCGCCTTCTTTCGGGATCGAGTAGGCGATGTTCACGCCCTTCTTGGCTTCCTCAGCGCGATTCTTGGCCTGGAAGATGTCACCGGAGAAACCGATGGCTACGCAGATGTCGCCGTTGGCCAGGTCGCCGATGTATTTGGACGAGTGGAAGTAGGTCACGTAAGGGCGCACCGCGAGCAGTTTGGCGGTGGCTTTTTCGTAGTCTTTGGTGTTGGTGCTGTTGGCGTTCAGGCCCATGTAGTTGAGCACGGTCGGCATCATTTCATCGGCCGAATCGAGGAACGCTACGCCGCAGCTGTGCAGCTTCTTGATGTTTTCCGGTTCGAACAGCACGGCCCAGGAATCGATCTTGTCGACGCCCAGCACGGCTTTGACTTTATCGACGTTGTAACCGATGCCGTTGGTGCCCCACAGATAAGGCACAGCGTACAGGTTGCCCGGATCGTTCTGCTCCAGACGCTTGAGCAGCACAGGGTCGAGGTTGGAATAGTTCGGCAGCTGCGTCTTGTCGAGCTTCTGGAACGCGCCCGCCTTGATCTGCTTGCCAAGGAAATGGTTCGACGGCACGACCACGTCGTAACCGGTACGCCCGGCCAGCAGCTTGCCTTCCAGGGTCTCGTTGGAGTCGAACACGTCGTAGACCGGCTTGATCCCGGACGCTTTTTCGAAGTCGGCCAGAGTGGTCTCGCCGATGTAATCGGACCAGTTATAAATATGCACCGTACCGGCGGCCTGGGCACCGACAGCAATCGTCAGGCCGGCAGTGGCCAGCAGGGCTTTGCGCAAAGAAGAAAAAATAGGCAAGTGGAGGTCCTCTAAATTAGTTGGGCCCAAGTTGCCCCGCGCTGCATGACAGCCATGGCTGCCCGGCAACAAAACCGGCGCGCAACTTACCCTCGAAAAACCGTTCCAGCAAAACTTTCTGTCATTTAATTATCCCGCTGGCCGCCCTCGCGGGGACGACGGCCAGCGGTTGCTGCTTCAAACCGGCTTATTTACCGGATTTGATTTTGGTCCAGCTGCGAGTGATCAGGCGCAGGGTGGCGGCATCCAGATCGCTGATCGCGTAGAGCTGTTTCTTCACTTCAGCCGACGGATAGATGCTCGGATCGCTGGTGATGTCTTTGTCCACCAGCGGCGTGGCCGCCTTGTTGCCGTTCGGGAAGCGTACGGCGTTGGTGATCCCGGCCATCACTTCTGGCTCAAGCAGGTAGTTCATGAATTTGTAAGCGGCTTCGACGTTTTCGGCATCCTTGGGAATGGCGACCATGTCGTAGAAAGTACCGGCGCCTTCTTTCGGAATGGTGTAGGCCAGCTTGACCTTGTCACCAGCTTCCTGGGCGCGGGTCTTGGATTGTTCCAGGTCACCCGAGTAACCGACCGCCACGCAGATGTTGCCGTTGGCCAGATCGGAGATGTACTTGGAGGAATGGAAGTAGGCAACCGAAGGACGAATCTTCAGGAACAGATCTTCGGCGGCTTTCAGGTCAGCCTTGTCCTTGCTGTTGGTCGGTTTGCCCAGATAGTGCAGAGCCGCCGGAATCATTTCGGTCGGGGCGTCGAGGAAGCTTACGCCGCAGCTTTTGAGTTTCTCGATGTTTTCAGGCTTGAACACGATGTCCCAGGAATCGATCTTGTCGATGCCCAACGCAGCCTTGACCTTCGCCGGGTTGTAGCCGATCCCGATGGAACCCCACATGTACGGGAACGCGTGCTTGTTGCCCTGGTCGCTGGCATCGCCAACGGCCTTGAGCAGGTCTTCGTCGAGGTTCTTCCAGTTCGGCAGCTTGGACTTGTCCAGCTCCTGGTAAACACCGGCCTTGATCTGCTTGGCGAGGAAGTTGTTGGAAGGCACCACAATGTCGTAACCGGATTTACCGGCCAGCAGCTTGGCTTCCAGGGTTTCGTTGCTGTCGAATACGTCGTAGACGACTTTGATCCCGGTGGCCTTCTCAAAGTTGGCGACCGTGTCCGGCGCGATGTAGTCGGACCAGTTATAGACGTGCAATACCTTGTCGTCCGCCTGAACCGCACCCGCCATCATGCCCGCCATGGACAGCGCGAGAAGTGTCTTGCCAGCAAGCTTTTTACCTAATGCCTTCATGCGTCATGCTCCAAATTTTTCTTTTTTGAACCACTTTGTTCAGCGGCCGAACCCGGACAACTGGAACCGCGGCTAGTCTGGCAAGATCCGAGGCGGTCTTTCAAGAAAAGACCAGCCTTTCTGACAGCTTCGAGCGAGTGCGCCGCAGCTCCCCCGCTCAAAGCCTAGCACCTAGCCCTGCAATGCACTGAGGGTCAGGTCCAGACACTTGCGTGCCTTTGTAACCAACTCATCGATCTCCGCTTTGCTGATCACCAGCGGCGGCGCGATGATCATGGTGTCGCCCACGGCACGCATGATCAGCCCGTTATCGAAGCAGAACTGCCGGCAGATCATGCCGACGCCCTTGCCTTCGTAACGCTTGCGAGTGGCTTTGTCCTGCACCAGCTCGATCGCCCCCAGCAGACCGACTCCGCGAACTTCACCCACCAGCGGGTGATCGTTCAGTTCCCGCAGACGTTTCTGCAAATACGGTGCCGTTTCGTTGTGGACGTTCTCGATAATTTTTTCGTCGCGCAGAATGCGGATGTTTTCCAGCCCCACCGCCGCCGCCACCGGGTGACCGGAGTAGGTGAAGCCGTGGTTGAAGTCGCCGCCTTCGTTGAGCACGGCCACCACCGAGTCACGGACGATCAGGCCACCCATTGGGATATAGCCGGAGGTCAGGCCTTTGGCGATGGTCATCATGTCGGGTTTGAGGTCGTAGAAATCGCTACCGAACCACTCACCGGTACGGCCGAAGCCGCAAATCACTTCGTCGGCGACGAAGAGGATGTCGTACTTGGCGAGGATTTCCTTGATACGCGGCCAGTAGCTGTCTGGTGGAATGATCACGCCACCGGCACCCTGGATCGGCTCGGCAATAAAGGCACCGACGTTGTCGACGCCGACTTCGAGAATTTTCTCTTCCAGTTGATTGGCCGCCCAGACACCGAACTCTTCCGGCGACATGTCGCCGCCTTCGGCAAACCAGTACGGCTGAGCGATGTGGACGATGCCCGGTATCGGCAAGTCGCCCTGTTCGTGCATATAAGTCATGCCACCCAGGCTCGCGCCAGCCACGGTGGAACCGTGATAACCGTTCTTGCGGCTGATGATGACTTTCTTGTTCGGCTGGCCCTTGATCGCCCAGTAATGGCGAACCATACGCAGCATGGTGTCGTTGCCTTCGGAGCCGGAACCGGTGAAGAACACATGGTTCATGCCTTCTGGCGCGACGTTGGCGATGGCCTTGGCCAGTTCCAGTGCCGGCGGGTGCGCGGTCTGGAAGAACAGGTTGTAGTAAGGCAGTTCGCGCATTTGTTTGGCGGCGGCGTCGGCCAGTTCATCGCGACCATAACCGATGGCCACGCACCACAGACCGGCCATGCCGTCGAGGATCTTGTTGCCTTCGCTGTCCCACAGGTAAACGCCCTTGGCGTTGGTAATGATCCGTGGGCCCTTCTCTTTCAATTGCTTGAAGTCGCTGAACGGGGCCAGGTGGTGGTCGCTGCTCAGCGCTTGCCACTCACGGGTTTGCGGGTTGTTGCTGGTCATGCCAATTCTCCTTGTTATCGGTGAAGACGCGGCGCCTGAGCACCGCGCCCGGCGTATCAGACGGCGAAGAGCAGGTACTCACGCTCCCACGAACTGATCACGCGCTTGAAGTTTTCATGTTCGGCCCGCTTGACCGCGACGTAGCCCGTGATGAAAGTTTTGCCCAGATATTTCTCGATGGTTGCGCTGTTTTCCATACGCTCCAGCGCGTCCTCGATGGTCAGCGGCAGGCGCAGGTTGCGGCGCTCATAGCCACGACCGACCACCGGCGCACTCGGGTTGAGGCCTTCAACCATGCCGATGTAACCGCAGAGCAGGCTCGCGGCAATCGCCAGATACGGGTTGGCGTCGGCGCCCGGCAGGCGGTTTTCCACACGGCGGTTCTGCGGGCCGGCATCCGGTACGCGCAGGCCCACGGTGCGGTTCTCTTCGCCCCACTCCACGTTCACCGGCGCCGAGGTGTCCGGCAGGAAGCGGCGGAACGAGTTGACGTTCGGCGCGAACAGCGGCAACAGCTCGGGGATCAGTTTCTGCAAGCCACCGATGTGGTGCAGGAACAACTGGCTCATGGTCCCGTCTTCATTGGAGAAAACGTTCTTGCCGGTTTCGATGTCGATGATGCTCTGGTGCAAGTGCATGGCACTGCCCGGCTCGCCCGTCATCGGCTTGGCCATGAAGGTCGCGGCCACGTCGTGCTTGAGCGCGGCTTCACGCATGGTGCGTTTGAACACCAGAATCTGATCGGCCAGCGACAGCGCGTCGCCGTGACGGAAGTTGATTTCCATCTGCGCCGTGCCGTCTTCGTGGATCAACGTGTCGAGGTCCAGCTCCTGCAATTCGCACCAGTCGTAGACGTCTTCGAACAGCGGGTCGAATTCGTTCGCTGCTTCAATAGAGAACGACTGACGTCCGATTTCCGGACGCCCGGAACGGCCGATCGGTGGCTGCAACGGATAGTCCGGGTCGTCACTGCGCTTGGTCAGGTAGAACTCCATTTCCGGCGCCACGATTGGCTGCCAGCCTTTGTCGGCGTAGAGCTTCAACACTTTCTTGAGGACGTTGCGCGGCGACAGCTCGATCGGGTTGCCTTGCTTGTCATAGGTGTCGTGGATCACCTGGGCAGTCGGCTCTATGGCCCATGGCACCAGATACACGGCGTTCTGGTCGGGGCGGCAGATCATGTCGATGTCGGCCGGGTCGAGCAGTTCGTAATAGATGTCGTCTTCGACATAGTCGCCGGTCACGGTCTGCAGCAGCACGCTCTCTGGCAGGCGCATGCCTTTTTCGGCGATGAACTTGTTGGTCGGCGAGATCTTGCCCCGGGTGATACCGGTCAAGTCGGCGATCATGCATTCGACTTCTGTGATCTTGTGGTCTTTCAACCAATCGGTGAGCTGGTCGAGGTTGTTAC
This sequence comes from Pseudomonas sp. LBUM1652, assembly GCF_059716105.1. Classification (NCBI taxonomy): domain Bacteria; kingdom Pseudomonadati; phylum Pseudomonadota; class Gammaproteobacteria; order Pseudomonadales; family Pseudomonadaceae; genus Pseudomonas; species Pseudomonas sp. LBUM1652. Next base: position 6,017,786 of record NZ_CP166804.1, read on the forward strand.
TCATAAATGCCTCTGGGCTGAGTCTCCTGACAGGGTGTCAGGCAAAGTTTGACGCCTGGGCGTCGCGTTAAAGGGGGCTTGCTTGCGCGCAGTACCGGCTTACGCCCGGCACCGCGCATAGACAATGAAAGAGGAGCTTACCTGCCCTTTACGCTGGCGTTGCATTTCCTGTGCAAACTCATGGCGTGCAGAATCATGAGCACGCTTTGCGGAGCGGCACGGGCTTTGGGAGAGAAAGAGATCTATATTGAAAGGAGACGCCATAAAGCGGATGCCTTGTCGTGCGTCCAGAATATCGGACGCTGCCGTTTTGGCTGCGGCTGACGACAACTTCGTCGCCAGGCTGCGAGCCTCAAAGGCTGCACTCTGTACGGACGATTCGCCACTGATGGGATAAGCATGCAGACCGGACTGTTGCGAGCAGTCGGTGACGCCGATTATCGGCAGGCGAGACATGAAGCACCCCGGTATTATTGCTGTTATGGGTTTGATCGGAGCTTAGCCTTGTTCATTTTTTTACACAACACCCCCGTAAAAAATACAACACGGCCTGCTCAAGCCCGCGGGTGCCAAGTCTCCCAAGGACAAAAAAATGCCCAAAACTGCCCCATAAATGCCCTCACAGCGCTTTTTTAGGGCAAAAAAGGCCTTGCTTGACTTCGGCAGGCCGTTCGGGTTGACTGAAACCAGAAAAGATCAATGATTGATATTTTTAACAACAAAGGTGTTGCATCATGTCGGTACCCCCGCGTGCCGTTCAGCTCAACGAAGCGAACGCGTTCCTTAAGGAACATCCTGAGGTTCTGTACGTTGACCTTCTGATTGCGGATATGAATGGTGTGGTGCGCGGCAAGCGCATTGAACGCACCAGCCTCCACAAGGTTTACGAGAAAGGCATCAACCTGCCGGCCTCTCTATTTGCTCTGGATATCAATGGCTCTACGGTGGAAAGCACCGGCCTGGGCCTGGACATCGGCGACGCCGATCGTATCTGCTATCCAATCCCCGATACCCTGTGCAACGAGCCATGGCAGAAGCGCCCTACCGCGCAACTGTTGATGACCATGCACGAACTCGAAGGCGACCCGTTCTTTGCGGATCCGCGCGAAGTACTCCGTCAAGTTGTTGCAAAGTTTGACGAGCTCGGCTTGACCATCTGCGCCGCTTTCGAACTCGAGTTCTACCTGATCGACCAGGAAAACGTGAACGGGCGTCCACAGCCGCCACGCTCGCCGATCTCCGGCAAACGCCCGCACTCGACTCAGGTCTACCTGATCGACGACCTCGACGAATACGTCGACTGCCTCCAGGACATTCTGGAAGGTGCAAAAGAGCAAGGCATCCCGGCCGACGCCATCGTCAAGGAAAGTGCCCCGGCGCAGTTCGAAGTGAACCTGCACCACGTCGCCGACCCGATCAAGGCGTGCGACTACGCGGTACTGCTCAAGCGTCTGATCAAAAACATCGCCTACGACCATGAAATGGACACCACCTTCATGGCCAAGCCTTACCCGGGCCAGGCAGGTAATGGTTTGCACGTGCATATTTCGATTCTGGACAAAGAAGGCAAGAACATCTTTGCCAGCGAGGATCCCGAGCAGAACGCCGCATTGCGTCACGCAATCGGCGGTGTGCTGGAGACCCTGCCCGCTCAAATGGCGTTCCTGTGCCCGAACGTCAACTCGTACCGCCGTTTCGGTGCACAGTTCTACGTGCCGAACTCGCCGTGCTGGGGCCTGGACAACCGCACCGTGGCGATTCGCGTACCGACCGGCTCGTCCGATGCCGTGCGTATCGAGCATCGTGTAGCCGGCGCCGACGCCAACCCGTACCTGCTAATGGCTTCGGTTCTGGCCGGCGTGCACCACGGCCTGACCAACAAGATCGAGCCGGGCGCGCCTGTCGAAGGCAACAGCTACGAGCAGAACGAGCAAAGCCTGCCGAACAACTTGCGCGATGCCCTGCGTGAGCTGGACGACAGCGAGGTGATGGCCAAGTACATCGATCCGAAATACATCGATATCTTCGTCGCCTGTAAAGAGAGCGAGCTGGAGGAGTTCGAACACTCCATCTCCGACCTCGAGTACAACTGGTACCTGCATACCGTTTAAGCGGATTGCAGCTTCAGAAAAAACGCCGTTGGCTGATTCAGCCCACGGCGTTTTTTTATGGCCTCTGTGGCGAGGGGATTTATCCCCGATGGGCTGCACAGCAGCCGTAAACCCTGAGAACCAGTTATTCCTGATACACCAAGCTGAATGGCTTTGGGGCCGCTTCGCAGCCCATCGGGGATAAATCCCCTCGCCACAGGTCGGCAGACAACACCGAACCCGCCTCGTACAATGCCCGCTGCCCCGCAGGAGACTTCCATGACGCGACCCGCCCCCCTTCGCAAACCCCGCGCCCGCAGTCAGGCACGGATCGATTCGATACTCGACGCCGCGCGTATTTTGCTGGCAACCGAGGGCGTGGCCAGTCTGTCGATCTACAGCGTGGCCGAGCGCGCACAGATTCCGCCCTCCTCGGTTTATCACTTCTTCGCCAGCGTCCCGGCGCTGCTCGAAGCACTGACGGCGGATGTGCACGCGGCATTCCGCGCCTGCCTGCAAGCGCCGATCGATCATGAGGCCCTGCGCGACTGGCGCGACCTGTCACGACTGGTTGAACAGCGGATGTTGGAGATCTACGACGAAGACGCTGCCGCCCGCCAATTGATCCTCGCCCAGCACGGGCTCACTGAAGTCACCCAGGCTGACCGTCAGCACGACATCGAGTTGGGCGACCTGATGCACAAGCTGTTCGACCATCACTTCGAACTGCCGAGGCTGCCGGATGATGTCGATGTGTTTGCTCTCGCCATGGAGCTGGGCGACCGCGTCTATGCGCGCTCGGTGCAGCAGCACGGGCAGATTACGCCGCGCATGGCTGAAGAAGGGATGCGGGTGTTTGATGCTTATATCGGGCTGTATCTGCCGACGTATTTACCCAAGCGTTGAGACATGATCGTTCCCACGCTCTGCGTGGGAACGATCGCCAGGCACAAAAAAACCCCGAAGGGCTCATACCCTCCGGGGTTGTTTTTATCCACAGCCTTACAACTTGGCGATGGAAACCTCAGTGGATTTCACAAAGGCAATCACTTCGCTGCCGACCACCAGTTCCAGCTCCTTGACCGAGCGAGTGGTGATCACCGAAGTGACGATGCCGGAAGCGGTCTGCACGTCGATTTCCGAAAGCACGTCACCGAGAACGATTTCCTTGATCGAGCCTTTGAACTGGTTGCGGACGTTGATGGCTTTGATAGTCATGGCAATGATTCCTGTCGTTTGCTTGAGTTATTGAGCCCAACGCAGTTGCGTAGGCAGTGGTGAAACAGGTTCCGGCGCCGGCGGTTCGCCGGGCAGGGACAGAACGCGGTTGAGCACTTCAGTTTCCAGCGCGGCCAACCGGTGCGAACCTCGCACCCTCGGCCGTGGCAGTTCCACAGGCAGATCGAGACCGACTTCGCCGTCCTCGATCAGAATCACTCGATCGGCAATCGCCACCGCTTCGCTGACATCGTGGGTCACCAGCAACACGGTGAAACCATGCTGCTGCCAGAGGCGTTCGATCAGTTGCTGCATCTCGATCCGGGTCAGCGCATCCAGCGCGCCGAGCGGTTCGTCGAGCAACAGCAGACGCGGTTGATGGATCAGCGCTCGCGCCAGAGCGACACGTTGTTTCTGGCCACCCGACAAAGCTGCCGGCCATTCGTTGGCGCGATCCGCCAGCCCCACTGCTTCCAGCGCGTCCAGTGCTTGCGGGCGCCAGTTGCCCCTGAGGCCGAGACCAACGTTGTCGATGATCTTTTTCCACGGCAGCAGCCGTGCTTCCTGAAACATCAGCCGGGTGTCTTCCCGCGCATCGCTGAGCGGCGCTGCACCTGCGAGCAAGTCGCCGCCAGTGGGCTGATCCAAGCCGGCAAGCAAGCGCAGCAAGGTGCTTTTGCCGCAACCACTGCGCCCGACCACAGCGACGAACTGCCCCGCCGGAATGTGCAGATCGATGTCACGCAAAACCTGGCGCGTACCGAAGGTCTTTTGCAGATTGCGCACCGCCAGCGGAATCCCGCGCAGCAGGCGCGGAGGTTGTTGAGCGGTCATGCCGCACCTCCCTTGGCAACCTGATAGGCCGGATGCCAACGCAGCCACACACGCTCGAGTCCTCGTGCTGCGAGGTCGGCGAGCTTGCCGAGCACCGCGTAAAGCAGGATCGCCAGCACCACCACGTCGGTCTGCAAGAACTCCCGGGCGTTCATCGCCAGATAGCCGATGCCGGAGCTGGCGGAAATGGTTTCAGCGACGATCAGCGTCAGCCACATGAAGCCCAACGCGAAGCGCACGCCGACCAGAATCGAAGGCAGCGCGCCCGGCAGAATCACCTGCCAGAACAGGCTAAAACCGGAGAGGCCATAACTGCGCGCCATCTCCACCAGCGCCGGATCGACGTTGCGGATGCCGTGATACGTATTGAGGTAAATCGGGAACAACGTACCCAACGCCACCAGAAAAATCTTCGCTGACTCGTCGATGCCGAACCACAGAATCACCAGTGGAATCAGCGCCAGATGCGGCACATTGCGGATCATCTGCACCGAGCTGTCGAGCAAGCGTTCGCCCCACTTCGACAGGCCAGTGATAAAACCCAGTGCCAGACCGATGCCGCCACCAATGATAAAACCCAGTGCTGCGCGCCAGCCGCTGATTGCCAGGTGCGTCCAGATCTCGCCGCTGCGCACCAGACTGACGCCGGCCTCGATCACCGCCACCGGCGCCGGCAGAATCCGTGTCGACAACCATCCCGCCGACACCGACAACTGCCACACCGCCAGCAGCAACACCGGCAACGCCCACGGCGCGAGGCTGTGGATAATTTTCTTCATGGCGCGCCTCAGCTCTGCGACGCGGCTTTGGGAAGAATGTCGTTGGCCACCATCTCGCCAAACGGGCTGACATAACCGGTGCTTTTCGGCAGTTCCGGGCGCTCAATGTCGAGGTGTGGGAACAACAGTTCGGCGACGCGATACGACTCTTCGAGGTGTGGATAACCGGAGAAGATGAAGGTGTCGATGCCCAAATCGGCGTATTCCTTCACGCGAGCGGCCACAGTCGGGCCATCGCCGACCAGCGCCGTACCGGCACCGCCGCGCACCAGACCGACACCGGCCCACAGGTTCGGGCTGACTTCCAGATTGTCGCGACTGCCGCCATGCAAGGCCGCCATGCGTTGCTGGCCGACCGAATCGAAACGCGCCAGCGAGGCTTGAGCACGAGCGATGGTTTCGTCGTCCAGGTGCGAGATCAGCCGATCCGCCGCTTGCCACGCCTCGGCATTGGTTTCGCGGACGATCACATGCAGGCGGATGCCGAAGCGCACGGTGCGGCCGAGCTTGGCGGCTTTGGCACGCACCTGCTCGATCTTCTCGGCCACTGCGGCTGGCGGTTCGCCCCAGGTCAGGACCATTTCAACTTGCTCGGCAGCCAAGTCCTGCGCCGCCTCCGACGAACCGCCGAAGTACAGCGGCGGACGCGGTTGCTGGATCGGCGGATAGAGCAATTTGGCGCCTTTCACGCTGATGTGCTGACCGTCGTAATCCACGGTTTCGCCTTCCAGCACGCGACGCCAGATGCGGGTGAATTCCACCGAGGCCTGATAGCGTTCTTCGTGGCTGAGGAATAAACCATCACCGGCCAGTTCTTCCGGATCGCCACCGGTCACCAGGTTGAACAGCGCACGACCGCCGGACAGGCGATCCAGGGTTGCAGCCTGACGCGCCGCCACCGTCGGGGAAATGATCCCGGGGCGCAGGGCGACAAGGAACTTCAAACGCTGGGTCACCGGAATCAGCGACGCGGCCACCAGCCACGAATCTTCGCAGGAGCGGCCAGTGGGAATCAGCACACCGCCAAAGCCCAGACGATCCGCCGCTTGCGCGACCTGTTGCAGATAGCCATGGTCGACGGCGCGCGCACCTTCGGCGGTGCCAAGGTAATGGCCGTCGCCGTGGGTAGGCAGGAACCAAAAGATATTGAGGCTCATGGAGTGGTCTCCTTGGGGATTCGAATTACGGGGCTTGGGTGACTGAGCTTTGGGCCACAGCGGCCGGTGGTGTCCAGATCACATCCTTGATGCTCAACGGCTTGGGAATCAGCTTGAGCTGGAAGAAGGTGTCAGCGATTTTCTGTTGCGCGGCGACCACTTCCGGGGTCAGGAACAGCGCGCCGTAGCCTTGGCGTTTCACCGAGGTCAGGGTGATATCCGCCGGCAGACCGAGCAGAGGCGCAACCTGCTGGGTCACGTCTTCAGGATTGGCTTTGGACCACTCGCCGACAGCGCGCACTTCTTCAACGAGGGCTTTGATCACCTCGGGATTTTTCTGCGCGTAAGGTTTGGTCGCCAGATAGAACTGGTGGTTGTCGACGATGCCTTTGCCGTCACGCAGGGTGTGCGCTTGCAGTTGTTTCTCGGCGGCCGCCTGGTACGGATCCCAGATGACCCAGGCGTCGACGCTGCCCCGTTCGAACGCGGCGCGGGCATCGGCCGGCGGCAGGAATACGGTTTGAATGTCGGTGTATTTGAGGCCGGCGTCTTCCAGCGCACGCACCAGCAGGTAGTGGACGTTGGAGCCTTTGTTCAGCACGACTTTCTTGCCCTTCAGATCCGCGACGGATTTGATCGGCGAGTCTTTCGGCACAAGGATCGCTTCGCTGTTAGCCGCTGGCGGCTCGTAGGCGACGTAGAGCAAATCGGCGCCGGCAGCCTGGGCGAATACGGGTGGGGTTTCGCCCGTCACGCCGAAGTCGATCGAGCCGACGTTCAGGCCTTCGAGCAGTTGTGGGCCACCGGGAAATTCAGTCCATTGCACGTCCACGCCTTGGGCGGCCAGACGTTTTTCCAACGTCCCTTTGGCCTTGAGCAGCACCAGCGTGCCGTACTTTTGATAACCGATCCGCAAAGTCTCGGCTTGAGCTTGAGTGATGGCGCCGAAAGACACAGCCGCAGCAAACAGAGCGACCAGACCACGACGCAAAAATACAGTGCGCATAGCGCTCTCCTTTTTTGCTGTTGGGTTTTGGCTGCACCTGCTGGGCCGTTGGCGGCTGAGTAAGGTGAGTACTTCAAATTCCGGTGTAACTGAAAAGCAGGCTCAAATGCTCCAGCGAGCACTCAACAAACGTTCGTTCAACAGGCCCGGCTCCAGCGGTTTAGGCCGGCGGGCCATGGCGCTGACAAACTGCTCCAGCGCTTCATGCAGACGCTGCTCCAGCGCCGGTGCCAGTTGTGCCGCGGCACTGCCTTCGCCATACGCGATCTGGCTGTCCTCGGCAAAAATCCCTTGCAGCATTTCCTGGGCTTTCAGTGCCGACAGCACAGGCTTGAGGGCGTAATCGACCACCAGCATGTGGGCGATGCTGCCACCGGTGGCCATCGGCAAAACAATCTTGTGGCTCAAGGCACGCTCGGGCAGCAGGTCCAGCAGAGTCTTCAGGGCGCCGGAGAACGAAGCCTTGTAAACCGGCGTGGCGATCAGCAGGCCATCGGCGCTTTCAATCTGAGCGAGCAGGTCGAGCACCTTGGGGCTGTCGAAACGGGCGTGGAGCAAATCCTCGGCCGGGAAGTCCCGCACCTGATAACTCACCACTTCCACCCCTTGCTCCTGCAACCAGCGTTGCGAGCGCTCCAGCAACACCCCGGATCGGGAGCGTTGGCTAGGACTGCCACCGAGTGAGACAACCAGCATTCAGACGATTCCTTGAGCGTTACAGGCGATTCGCGGGTTGCGATCTCGCTTCGATGGGAGTGACCTTACCAGTTGATTTATATATCCATAAATCATATTTATTCATTTAGTTATGCATTTTAGAGATATACGTTCTACCTTTTTTCGGGCGAAAAAAAGGCCGTCGAAACGGCCCGAAATCCCCTGCTTTGTGGCTACACGCTGATCGTTCCCACGTCGAGGCGTCAAACCGTCTGCGTGGGGATGAATCCATGGACGCTCCGCGTTCACTGTGACGCGGAGCGTCACGGGCGACATTCCCACGCGGAGCATGGGAACGATCGCCTCAAAAGGTTATTTGTTCGGCTGCGGCGTCAGGCGCAGATATGGCTTCACCGCGCGATACCCCTTTGGAAAGCGTTTCTTGATCTCTTCCTCATCCTTGAGCGACGGCACGATCACCACCTCCTCACCGTCCTGCCAGTTGGCCGGCGTGGCCACTTTGTAGTTGTCGGTGAGTTGCAGCGAATCGATCACCCGCAGGATCTCGTGGAAGTTGCGCCCGGTGCTCGCCGGGTAGGTGATGGTCAGGCGAATCTTCTTGTTGGGATCGATCACGAACAGCGAACGCACGGTGAGGGTGTCGTTGGCATTCGGGTGGATCAGGTCGTAAAGATCGGAAACCTTGCGATCGGCATCGGCCAGGATCGGGAAGTTGACGATCGTGTTCTGGGTTTCATTGATGTCTTCGATCCACTTGTGGTGCGAGTCCACCGGGTCGACCGACAGCGCGATGGCTTTGACGCCGCGCTTGCTGAACTCATCCTTGAGCTTGGCGGTAAAACCCAGCTCGGTGGTGCACACCGGGGTGAAGTCCGCCGGGTGGGAGAACAGCACGCCCCAGCTATCGCCCAGCCATTCGTGGAAACGAATCTTGCCGGCGCTGGAGTCTTGTTCGAAATCGGGGGCGATGTCGCCGAGTCTGAGGCTCATGGTGCTGCTCCTGATGAGTTGTTGGAGACCTCAACTGTAGCTTGGCTTTTGATCTTCTGAAAAAGAATAAATAAATAGATATCTAGATCTTAAAAGAATATTAAAGATCTGTTCACTGGACGCCCGGCCGCATCCCGACGAACATCGGTCGCAAGGTTCGAGAAGGCCTTGAGTTGCTGTAAAGAGGGAAATTCGGGGAGGGCTTACGGGGGTGGGCCTGACTCGAAAACGCAAAAGCCCCGTCCGGCGCGATGCCGGACGGGGCTTTTTTACTCCAGATACTTGAGCGCGCTATTACAGCAGCGGGATCGAGTAGCTGACGATCAGGCGGTTTTCATCCTGGTCGCGAACGCCCGGAATGTTGGTGCGCCAAGTAGCGTTTTTCCACATGACGCCAACGTTCTTCAGCGGGCCTTCCGGTACAACGTAACCAACGGTCAGGTCGCGTTCCCATTCGGAGCTGTTAGTGCCAGCAGGTGCGGAAGAGGTTCTGTTGGTGTCGATATCGTCACCACGCAGATAGACCATACCCGCTGTCAGGCCAGGCACGCCGACTTTCGCGAAGTCATACGAGTAGCGTGCTTGCCAGGTTTTCTCGCCAGCACGACCGAACTTCTGGATCTGCATGTCGGTGATGGTGTAGTTCGACGAACCGTCGCCCTGGTTCAGCCAAGGGAAGTCGCTACTACCATTGGAAACCTGGTAACCGCCGCCGAAGGTATGACCCGCAACGGTGTACAGGAACAGGCCGCTGTACAGGTTGTTGTCGACTTTACCTTTGCCATTCGACGTGCTGCTGTAGTTACCGTTGCTGTAATAAGCAGGGGTGTTGCTGTTAGCGCCGTCATCCGAGCTGTTGAAATAACGGAAGTCGGATTTCAATACACCTGGACCGATGGCCCAGTTGTGTACCAGACCCAGGAAGTGTTGCTTGTAGAAATCTTCCAGGTTGCCGTAGTAGTACTGGGCAGTCAGGTCTTTGGTGATCTTGTAGTCACCACCGCCGTAGATGAACTTGTTGCTGTTGGCGGTACGCGCGCTGGCACCACCGATCGACAGATTCTCGTTGTTGCTGGAGTTACGACCTTTCACAGCTTCGATCTGACCGCCGACCAGAGTCAGGTCCTTGATCTCGCCGGAAGTGATTTGCCCACCCTGCCAGGTTTGCGGCAGCAGGCGACCATCGTTGGTCACGATAACCGGCAGTTTTGGCTGCAGGGTACCCAGCTTCAATTCAGTCTGAGAAACCTTGACTTTCGCAGTCAGGCCCAGGCTGGAGAAGTTATCAACGGCTTCACCGTTGGACTTGCTCGGAAATACGGTGCCACCGTACGAGTTGTTGCTCGCACCGTTTGTGCCGCCGCCCGAATCCAGACGGACACCCAGCAGGCCGATTGCATCGAGACCGAAGCCTACGGTGCCTTGGGTGTAACCCGATATGAAACGCAGATCGAAGCCTTGACCCCATTCTTCGTTCTTGTTGGCGCCTGGGCCGCTACGGTTATCCGTGTTGATGTAGAAGTTACGCAGCCCCAAAGTTGCCTTGCTGTCTTCGATGAAACCGGCGGCGCCTGCCTGCTGCGCCATAACCCCTACGGCCACAGCCAGGGCCAAGGTGGACTTGTTCATGTAAAGCTCCTCTCGTTTCTAATTCTTGTGTTCCTGGCCCGGGATCTGATGCCCTGAGTCCTAAGATGCGCGATTAGCGCCAGACCGTGACTGACAAGTCAATCGTAACCTTGTGTGTCTACGACCAAGGTCTAATCGCAGTGATTTGGTCCGTGCAGGGTAAAGACTTCCTGATAAACCCAAAAAGAATTTATTCATTCTTTTTCATATCATTTCGGAATATGGCCAGTAAGTGGCCATCAATGCCGGGATACAGCGTATCGGCGACTAAGCTCATTCCTAAATGGTATTTGTTAGCCTTTTTTTAGATCGATTAGCTTTGGCGCAACCCAAACACGTCAAACCCTATCGAAAAGGCGACGCCATGATGGCCAAACGCGCACTATCTAGTCAATTTGTTACAGTTTGTGTGTCAGCACTGATTTCTTTTTCCGCTCACGCCGCCAACCTTACTGTGGGTTACCAGACCGGGATCGACCCGAGCAAAGTCCCTCAGGCCGACGGCGTCTACGAGAAAACCATTGGCGAGAAGATCGACTGGCGTCGTTTCAACAGTGGCCCGGAAGTTGTGACAGCCATTGCTTCCGGTGATGTGCAGATCGGCAACCTCGGTTCCAGCCCCCTCGCTGCAGCCGCTTCGCGCAACTTGCCGATTGTTGCCTTCATCGTGTCGGCACAGATCAACGCCGCCGAAGCCTTGGTGGTGCGCAACGGCAGCGGCATCAACAACCCGCAGGATCTGGTGGGCAAAACCATCGCCACGCCCTTCGTGTCCACCTCTCACTACAGCCTGCTCGGCGCACTCAAGCACTGGGGCCTGGACACTTCAAAAGTCAAAGTGGTGAACCTGCAACCGGCGGAAATCGCGGCGGCCTGGAAGCGCGGGGATATTGATGGCGCCTTTGTCTGGTCGCCGGCACTGGGTGAAATCCGCAAGACCGGCAAGACCCTGACCGATGCCGCACAGGTCGGCCAGTGGGGTGCTCCAACCTTCGAAGTCTGGGTCGCGCGAAAGGACTTCGCCGAGAAGCATCCTGAGGTCGTGGCCAAATTTGCCAAGGTCACACTGGACTCGTTCGCTGACTATGCGGCGCATAAAGACAGCTGGACGGCTGACTCCGAGCCTGTGCAAAAAATCGCCAAACTGACCGGTGCCAACGCGGTTGATGTTCCTGAGTTACTGGCCGGTTCTGCATTTCCTGATGCCAAGGCACAGAAAACTACTGCGCTGCTGGACGGCGGCACGGCGAAGGCGATCGGGGAGACGGCGAAGTTTCTGAAGGAACAGGGCAAGGTTGAGACGGTGCTGACGGATTACTCGCCTTATGTCAGCGCGAAGTTCGTAGCTGAATAAAAAACCTGTAGGAGCTGCCGAAGGCTGCGATCTTTTAATCTTGTCTTTTTATAAACAAGGTCAAAAGATCGCAGCCTCGTTTCACTCGACAGCGCCTACAGAGCTCCTGATCAGGATCAAAGGGTTTTTTCGAAGATCTTCGAATTACGCTGATAGTTGTACAGCGACGCCCGCGCCGCAGGCAGACGTTCAACGCTGCTCGGTTCGAACCCGCGCTCACGGAACCAGTGCGCGGTGCGGGTGGTGAGGACGAACAGCGTCTTCAAACCCTGCGCACGGGCACGCGTCTCGATGCGTTCCAGCAGTTCATCACCACGACCGCCATGACGGTACTCCGGGTTCACCGCCAGACAGGCCAGCTCACCGGCATCCGAATCGGCAATCTGATAGAGCGCCGCACAGGCGATGATCATGCCTTCACGCTCGACCACGCTGAACTGCTCGATCTCGCGCTCCAGCACTTCGCGCGAACGACGCACCAGAATCCCCTGCTCTTCCAGCGGACTGATCAGGTCGAGCAAGCCACCGACGTCTTCAATCGCCGCCTCACGCACCAGTTCGAATTGCTCCTGGGCCACCAGCGTACCGCCACCATCACGGGTGAACAGTTCGGTCAGCAGCGCGCCGTCCTCGGCATAGCTGACGATGTGGCTGCGCGCCACGCCGCCACGACAAGCTTCGGCGGCGGCATCCAGCAGTTCCGCCTGATAGTTGCTGCTGCCCAGACGCTGCAAATGCGCCGGCACTTGCTGTGGGCGCAGTTCGCGCACCAGCCTGCCGTTCTCGTCGATCAAGCCGAGGTCAGCGCCGAACAGCAGCAGCTTGTCGGCACCCAGATCGATGGCGGCGCGGGTGGCGACGTCTTCGCAGGCGAGGTTGAAAATCTCACCGGTCGGCGAGTAGCCCAGTGGCGACAGCAGCACGATGGAGCGCTCGTCGAGCAGACGATTGATGCCCTTGCGATCGACCCGACGCACTTCGCCGGTGTGGTGATAGTCGACGCCTTCAAGTACGCCGATCGGGCGCGCGGTGACGAGGTTGCCGCTGGCCACGCGCAGGCGCGAGCCCTGCATTGGCGATGAGGCCATGTCCATCGACAGCCGTGCTTCGATGGCGATGCGCAACTGGCCAACCGCGTCGATCACACACTCAAGGGTCGCGGCATCGGTGATGCGCATGCCGTGGTGGTAATGCGGGGTCAGGCCACGCGCGGCGAGGCGGGTTTCGATCTGTGGGCGCGATCCGTGTACCAGCACCAGACGCACGCCGAGACTGTGCAGCAGCACGATGTCGTGAACGATGTTACCGAAGTTCGGATGCTCCACCCCATCGCCGGGCAGCATGACGACAAAGGTGCAGTCGCGATGGGCATTAATATAAGGAGACGCGTGACGAAGCCAATTGACGTATTCGGGCATGAACCTGGGCCTGTAATAAAGAGCAGCCGGGAAAAAGGGCGAAACGGAAAACGCACAGCGGGCTGATGGTTATCGTCGGAACAGGCTTGGCGACACGCGCGCTCTCCTCATGAATACGGGTTGGGTAACCGCTAATTTAACGGCTTGCCCCTGTAGGAGCTGCCGAAGGCTGCGATCTTTTGATCTTCAAAACAAAACCAAAAGATCGCAGCCTTCGGCAGCTCCTACAAGGAATGCGTTCAATTCTTAAGGCAGTAATGTTCAATCAGCTGTCGCAATAGATGCACGGTAGGCTGTAAACGTGACATTTCAAGGTACTCGCCGGGCTGATGCGCACAGGCGATGTCGCCGGGGCCGAGCACGATGGTTTCGCAGCCAAGGCGCTGAAGATAAGGCGCTTCGGTGCCGAACGCTACCGCTTCAGCCTTGTGGCCTGTGAGTTTTTCCGCTATCCGCACCAGTTCAACGTCTTCAGCCTGCTCGAACGGCGGCACTTCGGGGAACAGTGGCTTGTAATCGATCTTCACCTGATGCCGCTCGGCAACCGGTTTGAGCTTGCGCAGAATCTCGGCACGCAGGACTTTCGGGTCCATGCCCGGCAGCGGTCGCAAGTCAAACTCCAGGGAACACTGGCCGCAGATGCGGTTGGGGTTATCGCCGCCATGGATGCAGCCGAAGTTCATCGTCGGTTGCGGCACGCTGAATTGCGGATTGTTGAATTCGCGCTGCCACAGCAGGCGCAGACCACGCAGTTCACCGATGGCATCGTGCATGGCTTCGAGGGCGCTGTGGCCCAGGCGCGGATCCGACGAGTGGCCGCTCTGCCCGAGAATGTCGATGCGTTCCATCATGATGCCTTTGTGCATGCGGATCGGTTTGAGCCCGGTCGGCTCGCCGATCACTGCAGCACGGCCTAGCGGACGTCCGGCCTCGGCCAGCGCACGGGCGCCGGACATCGAGCTTTCTTCATCGCAGGTCGCGAGGATCAGCAGCGGTTGCTTGAACGGCTGATCGAGCAGCGGTTGCACGGCCTCGATGATCAGGGCGAAGAAGCCCTTCATGTCGCAACTGCCCAAGCCAACCCAACGGCCATCGACTTCGGTGAGTTTCAACGGATCGGTCTGCCACAGCGCGTCGTCGTACGGCACCGTGTCGCTGTGCCCGGCCAGCACCAGCCCACCGGGGCCGCTGCCGAAACTGGCGAGCAGGTTGAATTTTCCGGGGCTGACCTGCTGGATATCGCAACTGAAGCCCAGATCACCCAACCATCCGGCGAGCAAATCGATCACGGGCCGGTTGGACTGATCCAGGCTCGGTTGCGTGCAGCTGACCGACGGCGCAGCAATCAGCGCGGCGAACTGGTCTTTCATGGACGGCAAAGGCATCGCTGACTCCAACTCCCGAATTGAGGTCCATCATAGAACCATCCGGCGCCAGGAATAAACCGCCGCAGGGCGTAGGACGAATCAGTCCTGTACACTGCACGGCCTTGGCAGCCACACATTCCCCCGGCTGCGCTCCCGATCCTGGATTTTCCGGCCATGCAGAAAGAAACCGAAATCAAACTCCGCGTCAGCCGCGAAACCCTCGCTGCCCTGCGCGAGCACCCGTTACTGAAAAAACGCAACAAAAATGGCTGGGAACGCCGTGAGTTGATGAACCAGTACTTCGACACTCCAGAGCGTGACCTGGCCCAGGCCAAAGTCGCCCTGCGCCTGCGCAAGGATGGCGATGAGGTGATTCAGACCCTCAAAACTCGCGGCCAAAGCGTCGCCGGTCTGTCCGAGCGTAACGAGTACGACTGGAAATTGCCCAAAGCCAAACTCGACGTGAAGAAACTCGACGGCGAATGCTGGCCCGAGTCGCTGGCCGAGCTGGACAAGAAAACCCTGAAGCCGATCTTCACCACCGATTTCGTCCGCGAGCGCGCCGAAATCGCCTGGGGCCGCGGCAAGGCCAAAGTGGTCATCGAAGCCGCTCTGGATCTGGGCCACGTCGTGGTCGGCAAACAGAAAGAAGAAATCTGCGAGCTGGAACTGGAATTGCGCGAAGGCGAGCCTGCCGCGCTGCTGGAGCTGGCCGCCGAACTGGCTGAAACCCTGGCCCTGATGCCGTGCGACATCAGCAAGGCCGAGCGCGGCTATCGTCTTTACGACGCCAACAGCTACTCGCTGAGCCTGCCGGCGCCACAACTGACGACCGAAACCCAGCTGGACGATGCATTCGCCGCGCTGTGCTGGCATTTGCTCGGTAGCAGCCAGCGTCTGGCTGAGCAATACCGTTTCAACGGTCACTGGCGTCTGCTGCTGGACTGGGTCGAGAACCTCGCCGAAATGCGCGCCCTGCTCAGCAGCCTCGGCCAGGCCGCACCGCGTCCGTCGACCCACGACCTGCGTGTGGCCCTCGATGCACTGCTGGAAGACTGGCGCCCGCTGGTTCAGGTCGGTATCGAAGATGAAGACGTGCGCAAAGCCGCGCCGGAGCAATTCCTAGAAGAACTGGAAGACCCACGCTGGGGCCTGTTCTCGCTGAACGCGTCCCGCTGGTTACTGGCTCGCACCTGGACTGCCGAGCGCAACACTCGTGGCAACCGTCAGGGCGCCGCGCAACTGCACAGTTGGTTGCCGCGTATGCTGGGCGAAGAAGCCACCTCCCTGCAATTGCAGCGCTATCAGCAGCAGCCGGAAGATCTGGCTGAGCAACTGCCGCGTATCGAGCGCATTCAGGTCTGGCTGCACCACGCGCGTAACGTGCTGGAGATCCCGGAAATGGATCGCCTGTACGGCGAGCTGAACAAACTGGCACAACTGGCCAACGAGCCGACGATCACTGACGAACTGCTCGATGCGCGCAAGCAGCAGGCGATTGCCGTTTATCAGAATCGTGCGTGGAAAATGCTGCTGCGTATGTGATTACTTTGTGGTGAGGGGATTTAGCGAAACGTCGCACCGCCCCGATGGGTCGCGAAGCGGCCCGCTTTTATTAGAAAGCTGGGACTGCTCCGCAGTCCATCGGGGATAAATCCCCTCACCACAGTAAATCCCCTCACCACAAAGGCTTTCAGCGCAGTACCGGCAAACTGGTGGTGGACTTGATCTCCGACAACGCCACAATCGAATTCACTTCCTGTATCCCCGGCACCAGCGACAGCTTCTCGAAGAAGAACCGCTCATACGCCTCGATGTCCGCCGCGACGATGCGCAACAGAAAATCCACCGCGCCCATCAGCACATAACACTCCAGCACTTCCGGAAACCCACGAATCGCCTCGGTGAATTCGGTGAAGTTCGAACGCCCGTGCGCATTGAGTTTGATCTCGGCAAAAATCTGCGTGTTCAGGCCGATTTTCTTGCGATCCAGCAACGTCACCTGCCCGCGAATGATCCCCTCTTCTTTCATCCTCTGAATCCGCCGCCAGCACGGCGATTGCGACAGTCCCACCTGCTCGGCGATCTGCGCACTCGAAAGAGAAGCGTCCTCTTGCAGCAGGGCGAGAATCTTGCGGTCGTAGCTGTCCAGCTCGCTATGCATAGGAAAACCTCTAATTAACCATCTTACGAATTGATCAATTCGATCATTCGCCAATAACGCCCATCATAGATAAGAAATACCCGGCACCGAATGTAAAAATTCCTCCTGTGATTTTGGAGACCTGCCATGCCCCACCTCGAAGCCGTCAACACCAGTCCGACCCGCGCCGACGTCTGGAACGTCAGCAACGCCCACTGCCTGGCGCAGTATCAGATCCTCGCCGAGGCCGAGCCGGATGTGCTGGTGCGGGTGCTGAATTTATTCGCGCTGCAATTCCTCACGCCCGAGCAGGTCAACGTGCAGCGGCTGGATGACATGCTGTCGATCGACCTGGTGATGAGCGGTTTGAGCTGGCATCGCGCACAAGTGATTGCGGAAAAACTTCGTAACCTGATCAGCGTCTGCTCGGTAAATCTGCAAAGCGCCGACACAGCGTGGGACGCGCCGGCGCAAGCGGCCGGCTGAAAAATCCGGCAACGGCTTCGTCGGGTAGTGGCCCAACGGTCTGCGGGGCCACGACTATCCTTTGCGCAATGTCGCTCAAAAGGAAGCCCGCATGTCCGTTCAACTCGCCACTCAGGACCGCTGGCTGGAACTCAACGATGTATTGCGTGAACTGGTCGCCCAAGGCTTTATCAGCCAGGACTCGGCGGAACAGGCGCTGAATGCCCGTCGTCGCCACGCCGCACATGGCCAGAAGCATCCGCTGGAGTTCATCGCCGGCCAACAACTGGACGACCTCAGCCGACCGGGCAAACACCTCGATCTGGAAAGCCTGACCCTGTGGCTGGCGCAACAGGCCGGGCAGCCGTATTTGCGCATCGACCCGCTGAAGATCAACGTCGCCGCCATCACGCCGCTGATGTCCTATGCCTTTGCCCAACGCCACAAGATTCTCGCCGTCGCCGTCGACCGCGACTCGGTGACCGTGGCCAGCGCCCAGCCCTACGTGAATGGCTGGGAAGCCGACCTGACTCACGTCCTGAAGCTGCCGGTCAAGCGGGTGGTGGCCAACCCGGCGGACATACAGCGTTTCAGTGTCGAGTTTTTCCGCTTGGCCAAATCGGTCAGCGGCGCCAGCAACGCCGATCAGCAGAGCGGCAATCTCGGCAACTTCGAACAACTGCTCAACCTCGGCGCCAGTGATCAGGAGCCGGACGCCAACGATGCGCACATCGTCAACATCGTCGATTGGCTGTTCCAGTACGCCTTTCAGCAGCGCGCCAGCGATATCCATATCGAGCCGCGCCGCGAGCAAGGCACCGTGCGTTTTCGCATCGACGGCGTATTGCACAACGTCTATCAATTCCCGCCGCAAGTGACCATGGCGATTGTCAGCCGCCTGAAAAGCCTCGGCCGGATGAACGTCGCCGAGAAGCGCAAACCCCAGGACGGCCGGGTCAAGACCAAGACCCCGGACGGTGGCGAAGTCGAGCTGCGCCTGTCGACCCTGCCCACCGCGTTCGGCGAAAAAATGGTCATGCGGATCTTCGACCCCGAAGTGCTGCTCAAGGACTTCGATCAGCTCGGGTTTTCAACTGACGACCTGCGCCGCTGGCAAGACATGACCCGCCAGCCCAACGGCATCATTCTGGTTACCGGCCCCACCGGTTCGGGCAAGACCACCACGCTCTACACCACGCTGAAAAAACTGGCGACGCCGGAGGTCAACCTCTGCACCATCGAAGATCCGATCGAGATGGTCGAACCAGCCTTCAACCAGATGCAGGTCCAGCACAACATCGACCTGAGTTTCGCCGCCGGAGTCCGCGCACTGATGCGGCAGGACCCGGACATCATCATGATCGGCGAGATTCGCGACCTCGAAACCGCCGAAATGGCGATTCAGGCGGCGCTGACCGGTCACCTGGTGCTATCGACCTTGCACACCAACGACGCCCCCTCCGCGATCAGCCGCTTGCTGGAACTCGGCGTGCCGCACTATCTGATCAAAGCCACCGTTCTCGGGGTGATGGCGCAACGACTGGTGCGCACCTTGTGCCCGCACTGCAAGGCATCGCTGACCCTGGACGAAGAAGACTGGCAAACCCTGACCCGCCCTTGGCAGGCGCCGTTGCCGAACAATGCACAACGCGCGATCGGCTGCGTGGAGTGCCGCGACACCGGTTATCGCGGCCGCGCCGGGGTCTACGAAATCATGCAACTGAGTGACAGCCTCAAGGCCTTCATCACCCCCGACACCGACCTCACGGCGATCCGTCGCCAGGCGTTCAAGGAGGGTATGCGCAGCTTGCGTCTTTCGGGTGCACAGAAAGTTGCGGCCGGGCTGACGACGATTGAGGAGGTGTTGCGGGTGACGCCGCAAAGCGAGCAGAAATAGCCAAATTGCCATCAAGCGGTTCTTAACCCCGGGCCACGCCGTTATACACGCCACGGTACAGATCGATGCCGTGTGCTGCTGGCGGTTACCTGTTGTGGATCGGCATGGCCGCCGCTGCAGTCGGCGTCACGACGTTTGTCCTGCCGACGCTGCCGTGGGAAATCCAGCTGGTGCTGTTTGCGCTGTTTTCGATCCTGACCGCGCTGTATTGGTGGCGACGCCAACGCACTGCGGTGCGCCGCAGCGATCAACCGAATCTGAATCTGCGGGGCCAGGAGCTGATCGGCAAAGTGTTTGTGGTCAGCGAGGCGATCGTCGACGGCCGCGGCAAAATCAAAGTTGCAGATGGCGTCTGGATTGCCCGTGGGCCTGACACACCGGTCGGCGAGCGCGTTCGCGTAACGGGACAACAAGGCGCGATATTCCTGGTGGAACGTGCCGATTAGTGTGCATGGAACCGGATCGGTAAATGACGATCCAACGCCGTAGTTAACCCCCAGGAGTCACCTAAATCATGCGTCTCAAACTTGCTGTCGCCACTCTGGCCTTGCTGTCCCTTCCCGTTGGTTCAGCGATGGCCGACAGCTTTTGGCGTAACGTCATTTCGTCCGGCGCTACCACTGGCTCGACTTACCTGACCTTCAAGGATCACAAGCTGATCGTCGCTGCGCAGGATGATGCCGGCAGCTTCGTTGCCAGCGATGGCGGCATTCGTGGGCCGTATCTGGAAGCAGCGATGCAGAAAGTCCGCGCCGACAACCCGGGCCTGCAAGCGACGGACATGGAACTGGCGAATGCGATTCTGGCGAAGAATGCCGTGGCTTCCGAGTAAGCCTTTCGCCCACAAAAATGCCGCTCATATGAGCGGCATTTTTTGTGGAGCAAAATCAAAAGATCTTTAGCGGTAATCGTCCACGGGGACACAAGCGCAAAACAGATTGCGATCCCCATAAACGTTATCCACCCGATTCACCGCCGGCCAATACTTGTGAGCCTTGGTGTGCGCATCCGGCGTGATGCCTTGCTCGATGCTGTAGGGCCGCTCCCAGACTCCGGTGACATCCGCCAACGTGTGCGGCGCACGTTTGAGCGGGTTGTCTTCCGCCGGCCAGTTGCCGTTCTGAACTTCGGTGATTTCTGCACGAATGCTCAACATGGCGCCGATGAACCGGTCCAGTTCAGCCTTCGATTCACTCTCGGTCGGTTCGACCATCAATGTCCCCGGCACCGGGAATGACATGGTTGGCGCATGGAAACCGTAATCCATCAAACGCTTGGCGACGTCCTCTTCGCTGATGCCGGTCTGTGCCTTCAACGGCCGCAGATCGAGGATGCATTCATGGGCCACCCGCCCGTTGCGCCCGGTGTAAAGCACCGGGAACGCTCCAGATAAATGCTGCGCCAGATAGTTCGCCGCCAGAATCGCCACTTCACTGGCGTCCGCGAGTTGCGGGCCCATCATGGCGATATACATCCAGCTGATCGGCAGAATACTTGCGCTACCCCACGGCGCCGCGCTGACCGCGCCGTTCTGCGCCAGCGGCCCGTCAATCGGTACCACCGGGTGATTGGCGACGAAGGGCGCGAGATGCGCACGAATGCCGATCGGCCCCATGCCCGGCCCGCCGCCGCCATGGGGAATGCAGAACGTCTTGTGCAGGTTCATGTGTGAGACATCGGCGCCAATATCGGCCGGGCGCGCCAGCCCGACTTGTGCGTTGAGGTTGGCGCCGTCCATGTAAACCTGACCGCCGTGCTGGTGGATAACCTCGCAGATTTCGCTGATGCCCTCCTCGTACACGCCGTGGGTCGATGGATAGGTCGCCATCAGGCACGACAACCGGGCCCCGGCTTCGGCGGCCTTCGCCTTCAAATCCTCCAGATCGACGTTCCCCGCTTCATCGCACTCGACGATCACCACACGCATCCCCGCCATCTGCGCCGAGGCCGGGTTGGTGCCGTGGGCCGAGGACGGAATCAGGCAGATGTCCCGCGTACCCTGCTGGCGGCTCTCGTGATATTTGCGGATCGCCAGCAACCCGGCGTACTCACCCTGTGCGCCGGAGTTTGGCTGCATGCAGATCGCATCGAACCCGGTGATCGCGCACAGCCAACGCTCCAGTTCTTCGATCATCAACGTGTAACCGACCGCCTGCTCTCGCGGCGCAAACGGATGCAGATGGGCGAACTGCGGCCAGGTGATCGGGATCATCTCGCTGGTGGCATTGAGTTTCATGGTGCAGGAGCCCAGCGGGATCATCGACTGATTAAGCGCCAGATCCTTGTTCTCCAACTGCTTGAGATACCGCAGCATCTCGGTTTCGCTGTGATGGGCGTTGAACACCGGATGGCGCAGATAAGGCGTATTGCGCTGGAGGTTTTCCGGAATAGCTGAAACCAGCACTTCAGCGTCAAGATCGTCGACGATCAGCCCATGATCAGCGCCGAGCAACACATCAAACAGCTTCGCCACGGTGTTCTCATCGCACGTTTCATCGAGGCTCAGGCCGACTCGACCACGGCCCGGAATTCTCAGGTTGATCTGTGCGACTTGGGCACTTTCGATAATCGCGGTTTGCGCGCCGCCAACCTCCAGCGTCAGCGTGTCGAAAAACTGCGCGTTGACCCGTTTGATGCCGTGGCGCTCAAGACCGGCAGCCAGAATGCAGGTCAGCCGATGCACGCGCTGGGCGATGCGTTTCAAGCCTTCCGGCCCGTGATAGACCGCATAGAAACTGGCGATATTGGCCAGCAAAACCTGCGCCGTGCAGATGTTCGAATTGGCTTTTTCGCGGCGAATATGTTGCTCGCGGGTCTGCAGGGCCATGCGCAGCGCCACATTGCCCCGAGCGTCTTTCGACACACCGATGATCCGCCCGGGGATTGCCCGTTTGTATTCCTCGCGACTGGCGAAAAACGCGGCGTGCGGGCCGCCGTAGCCCATCGGCACGCCAAAGCGTTGGGATGAACCGAACACCACATCGGCGCCCAGTTCGCCTGGCGGTGTGAGCAACAGCAAACTCAGTAGATCGGT
The DNA here is from genome assembly GCF_059716105.1 of Pseudomonas sp. LBUM1652. Taxonomy (NCBI): domain Bacteria; kingdom Pseudomonadati; phylum Pseudomonadota; class Gammaproteobacteria; order Pseudomonadales; family Pseudomonadaceae; genus Pseudomonas; species Pseudomonas sp. LBUM1652. The sequence continues at coordinate 6,039,845 of NZ_CP166804.1, forward strand.
GGCAACACAGGCCAGCGCTTGCTGCGCATGCAAATGATCAATCAATGGCCGCAAATCCCGGATCTCACCATGGCTGTCAGGATATTGCAGCAGCGCACCGAACACCTGGTGCTGCCTCAAGTTATCGACAGCGTCGACGATCACTTCGAAACCGAAGCCTTCGGCGCGGGTCTGCACCACGGAAATGGTCTGGGGATGGCAGTTCTCATCGACGAAAAACAGATTGCTCTTCGACTTGGCAACGCGCTTGGCCAGCGCCATGGCTTCGGCGGCGGCGGTGGCTTCATCGAGCAGCGAGGCATTGGCCAGTTCGAGGCCGGTGAGGTCGATGGTCAGTTGCTGGAAATTCAGCAGCGCTTCGAGCCGGCCTTGGGCGATTTCCGGTTGGTAGGGCGTGTACGCGGTGTACCAACCGGGGTTTTCCAGCACGTTGCGCAGGATGACGGTCGGCGTGAGGGTGCCGTGATAGCCCATGCCGATCAGGCTGGTCCAGACCTGATTCTGCTCGGCATACCCGCGCAGTTTCGCCAGCGCGGCTTGCTCATCCAACGCTGGCGGCAGATCCAGTGCGCGATTGAGGCGGATGCCCGGTGGCACCGTCTGTTCGATCAGCTCGGCCCGGCTGCCGAGGCCGAGGCTGTCGAGCATCGCCTGTTGCTCGGCGGCATCGGGGCCGAGATGACGGCGCAGGAAGGCTTCGGGATCACGTAACTGGCTCAGGGACGGCAACTGGGACATGACGGGCTCTCTCTTGGCTGGCGCTCGGCGTCAATGCAGCACGGTCAAACCAGCATAGCAGCCGATATCGGTGCGCACGGCTTGGCGCGAGCGGCGGTTTCGGGCCATGCTGTGGCGCGCCGGCCCCAGGCACCCAACCAGCGGACGATCAATGCACGATGAGCCAATTGCCCTTTCTGCCATTTTCCAAACCGGTCATTGATGAAGCCACGATTGCCGCCGTGGGCGAGGTGCTGCGCTCCGGCTGGATCACCAGCGGCCCCAAGGTTCAGGCCTTTGAGGCGCAGTTGTCGGAATATTTCGGCGGGCGTCCGGTTCGCACCTTCAACTCCGGCACCTGCACCATGGAAATCGCCTTGCGCATCGCCGGCATCGGCACGGGCGACGAGGTGATCACCACGCCGATTTCCTGGGTGGCCACCGCCAACGTGATTCTTGAGGTCGGAGCCACACCGGTGTTTGCCGATATCGACCCGGTGACCCGCAACATCGATCTGAACCAACTGGAAGCAGCCATCACACCGCGCACCAAAGCGATTATTCCGGTGTATCTGGCCGGTTTGCCGGTGGACATGGATCGCCTGTACGCCATCGCCCGCAAACACAATCTGCGCATTGTCGAAGACGCGGCGCAGGCCTTGGGTTCGGGCTGGAATGGCCAGCGCATCGGCGCCACTGGAGACTTCGTGTCGTTCAGCTTTCAGGCGAACAAGAACGTGACCTGCGCCGAGGGCGGTTGCTTGGTGCTGAACACGCCCGAGGAAGCAAGGCTGGCGGAGAAATACCGCTTGCAGGGCGTCACCCGCAATGGCTTCGACGGTCTGGACGTTGATGTGCTGGGTGGCAAGTTCAACATGACCGATATCGCAGCCACCATCGGCCTTGGCCAATTTGCCCATATCGATGCGTTGACCGCCCATCGGCGTGAACTGGCCCGGCACTATTTCAAATGTTTCGGCGAGGACTTCGAAAGCACCTATGGCGCACAACTGCCGCCGGCGGATTTCGAGAACAGCAACTGGCACCTGTTTCAGTTGCTCTTGCCGGAGCGCAAGGATGGCCTGCCGGCGCGGGCGACGTTCATGGAGCAGATGCAGGCGCGGGGAATCGGGATCGGCTATCACTACCCGCCGATTCATTTGTTGAGCCTGTACCGCGAACGCGGTTTCAAGGAAGGTATGTTACCGGTGGCGGAACGGGTTGGACGGCTGATTGTGTCGCTGCCGATGTTCACGGCCATGAGCAGAGACGATGTCGAGCGCTCGGTGGCCGCCGTAAAAGCCGTACTGCACCACGCCTGACAGGCAGGCACACGCAACTGTGGCGAGGGGATTTATCCCCGATCGGCGGCGCAGCCGTCGTAATCCACCGCACTGGGTCTGCCTGATAATCCGATGCAGCACTTGGGGGCGGCTTCGCCCCCATCGGGGATAAATCCCCTCGCCACAGGCTTACTCGCCGATGGCAGCCTTGTAGGCGGCGGCGTCGAGCAGTTTTTCCAGATCAGCGGTGTTGCTTGGCTTGAGCTTGAAGATCCACGCGCCGTAAGGGTCGGAGTTGAGCAGTTCCGGTGAGCCGCTCAGCTCTTCGTTGACTGCAATGACTTCACCGGCGATTGGCGAGTAGATATCGGAAGCGGCTTTCACCGACTCGACCACACCGGCCTGATCTTCAGCAGCAAACACTTTGCCCACTTCGGTCAGCTCGACGAACACCACATCACCCAGCGCTTCCTGCGCGTGATCGCTGATGCCCACCGTGACGGTGCCGTCGGCTTCCAGACGTACCCATTCGTGACTTTCGGCAAAACGCAGTTCGGCAGGGATATCGCTCATCTTCGGTGTCCTCGAGAAATTGTCAGCGGTCGTGCCCGCCGGGAAAGGTTAGATCAAAGTTTTGCCATGGCGAACGAAGGTCGGTTTGACCACTCGTACCGGATACCACTTGCCACGGATTTCCACTTCGGCGCGGTCGGCGGTTGCCATCGGAACACGCGCCAGAGCAATCGATTTGCTTAGCGTAGGAGAGAAACTACCACTGGTGATCTCCCCTTCGCCAACATCGGCGATGCGAACCACTTGATGAGCGCGCAAAACACCCCGCTCTTCCAGCACCAGACCGACCAGTTTGTGCGCAATGCCGGCGGCTTTTTCCGCCTCTAGCGCGGCGCGGCCGATGAACTGACGCGAGACTGGCTCCCAGGCAATGCTCCAGGCCATGTTCGAAGCCAGCGGCGAAACATCCTGATGAATGTCCTGACCGTAGAGGTTCATCCCGGCTTCCACCCGCAGGGTGTCCCGAGCGCCGAGACCAATCGGGGAAATGCCTGCACCGACCAGATCGTTGAAGAACGCCGGCGCCTGATCGGCCGGCAGGGCGATTTCCAGACCATCTTCACCGGTGTAGCCGGTGCGGGCAATGAACCAGTCGCCGTCGGCGTGGGCTTCGAAAGGCTTGAGGTGCTGGATCAGCGCGGCGCGGGACTGGGTCACCAGCTCGGCAATCTTGTGCCGGGCCTGCGGCCCCTGAATGGCCAGCATCGCCAGCTCCGAGCGTTCGTGCAATTGCACGTCGAAACCGCCGAGCTGCGCCTGCATCCACGCCAGATCCTGATCGCGGGTGGAGGCGTTGACCACCAGGCGATAACCGTCGTCGAGGCGGTAGACGATCATGTCGTCGACGATGCCGCCACGCTCGTTGAGCATGGTGCTGTACAAGGCACGGCCGGGGCGGTGCAGGCGTTCGACGTCATTGGCCAGCAAATGCTGGAGCCAGGCTTTGGCCTGGGCACCGGTGACGTCGATAACGGTCATATGGGAAACATCGAACACCCCGCAATCGCGGCGCACTTCGTGGTGCTCCTCGACCTGCGAGCCGTAATGCAGTGGCATGTCCCAACCGCCAAAATCGACCATCTTCGCGCCAAGGGCGAGATGCAGGTCATACAGAGGCGTACGCTGTCCCATGGGTTTCTCCTTCCGGGCGTGGCGAGGGTGCGGACAGCCGCTGCACGGGTGAAAGCCTTGAAATAGAGGGCTTTCAGCCAATCCCAGCGAACAGATCTGTCAGACGAACCGCACCGAATGCCGCGCATTGTAGCCGCATGATTCAGGACTGACGACTAAGTGTTTCGATGCGCCGAGCGGCGGATCAGGCCAATGACCGGCAATAGTCCGACCAAGACAAGCGTCAATGCCGGCAGCGAAGCCCTCGCCCACTCGCCTTCGCTGGTCATTTCAAAGATGCGCACCGCCAGCGTGTCCCAGCCAAACGGGCGCATCAGCAGGGTCGCAGGCATTTCCTTGAGCACATCGACGAACACCAGCAACGCCGCACTCAGGGTGCCGGGTAGCAACAGCGGCAGATACACTTTGAAAAACAGTCGCGGCCCACTGACACCCAGGCTACGTGCCGCTTCGGGCAAAGACGGCCGTATACGCGCCAGACTGTTTTCCAGCGGGCCATATGCAACGGCAACAAAGCGCACCAGATACGCCATCAGCAACGCCGCCAGACTGCCGAGCAGCAGCGGTTTGCCGGCACCACCGAGCCAGCCGGAAAGCGGGATCACCAGTTCGCGATCCAGATAACTGAATGCGAGCATGATCGACACCGCCAGAACCGACCCCGGCAAGGCGTAGCCAAGGTTGGCCACACTGACGCCTGAGCGGATCGCCCGGGTCGGCGCCAGCCGTCGGGCGAAGGCCAGCAATAACGCGACGCTGACGGTGATCAGCGCAGCCATCCCGCCCAGATACAAGGTATGCAGGATCAACCCGGCGTAGCGCTCGTCCAGATCAAAGCGACCGCGCTGCCAGAACCACACGATCAGTTGCAGCAGCGGAATGACGAAGGCGCAGGCGAATACCAATCCGCACCAGCTCATTGCCGCGAACGCCTTTAACCCGCGCAGGTGATACAACGCCTTGACTCGCGGCCGCTCGTTGCTAGCCCGATTGGCCCCGCGTGCGCGACGTTCGCCGTAGAGCACCAGCATCACCACCAGCAGCAACAGGCTGGCCAGTTGCGCCGCGCTCGACAGGCTGAAAAAGCCGTACCAGGTTTTGTAGATCGCGGTGGTGAACGTGTCGAAGTTGAACACCGAGACCGCACCGAAATCCGCGAGGGTTTCCATCAGCGCCAGCGCCACACCCGCACCAATGGCCGGACGCGCCATCGGCAACGCCACACGCCAGAACGCTTGCCACGGCGACTGGCCAAGCACCCGCGCGGCTTCCATCAGGCCTTTGCCTTGAGCAAGGAACGCAGTGCGCGCCAGCAGGTAGACGTAGGGATAGAAAACCAGCACCAGCACCACGATCACACCGCCGGTGGAGCGCACGCGTGGCAGGCGCAGGCCAGTGCCGAACCATTCGCGCAGCAGGGTTTGCACCGGGCCGGCGAAGTCCAGCAGGCCGACGAAGACAAACGCCAGCACGTAGGCAGGAATGGCGAACGGCAGCATCAGCGCCCAGTCGAGCCAGCGTCGGCCGGGGAATTCGCAGAGGCTGGTGAGCCAGGCGAGGCTGACACCGAGCAGCGTCACACCGATGCCGACGCCGAGTACCAGCGTCAGAGTGTTGCCCAACAGGCGCGGCATCTGGGTTTCCCACAGGTGCGACCAGATCTGTTGATCGATGGTTTGCCATGAGAGCAGCAGAACGCTCAGGGGCAACAGCACCAACGCGGCGATGGCGAAGACGATGGGGTACCAGCGGCGTTGGGCGGGGTGGGCCAAGGAAACTATCTCGTTCAAATGATTGTGCCCACGCTCTGCGTGGGCACACATCCTGTGACGCTGCTCGTCACGGTTTCAGCGAATCGACGCGGAGCGTCGAGGGATGCATTCCCACGCGGAGCGTGGGAACGATCAAATTATACGCAAAGCCTCAGTTCCAACCCGCCCGATCCATCATCCGGATCGCCTCGGCCTGACGCTTGCCCGCCACTTCCACCGGCAAGGTGTCGGCAATGAACTTGCCCCACGCCGCCACTTCTTCCGAAGGCGCAACCTTCGGGTTGGCCGGGAACTCCTGGTTCACGTCAGCGAAGATTTTCTGCGCTTCGGGCGTGGTCATCCACTCGACCAAAGCCTTCGCCGCTTCAGGGTGCGGTGCATGTTTGGTCAGGCCAATACCCGATAGATTGACGTGCACGCCGCGATCCGCCTGGTTCGGCCAGAACAGTTTCACCGGCAGCTCCGGCTTCTGCTTGTGCAGGCGGCCGTAGTAGTAAGTGTTGACGATGCCGACATCGCACTGCCCGGCGTTGATCGCTTCCAGCACCGCGACGTCGTCGGAGAACACATCGGTGGACAGGTTGTTGACCCAGCCCTTGAGGATTTTTTCCGTCTTCTCGGCGCCGTGGACTTCGATCATGGTCGCGGTCAGCGACTGGTTGTAGACCTTTTTCGCCGTGCGCAGGCACAGGCGCCCTTCCCAGTTCTTGTCGGCCAGCGCTTCGTAGGTGGTCAACTCGCCCGGCTTCACGCGCTCGGTGGAGTAAGCGATGGTACGCGCGCGCAGGCTCAGACCGGTCCAGGCGTGAGTGGACGAGCGGTATTGCGCGGGAATGTTGGTGTCGATGGTTTTCGAGGTGAACGGCTGAAGAATGCCCATTTGCTCGGCCTGCCAGAGGTTGCCGGCGTCGACGGTCAGCAGCAGGTCAGCGGTGGCGTTTTCGCCTTCGGCCTTGATGCGCTGCATCAGCGGCGCTTCCTTGTCGGTGATGAACTTGATCTTCACCCCGGTCTTGGCAGTGTAGGCATCGAACACCGGTTTGATCAGTTCATCGATACGCGAGGAGTAAACCACTACCTCATCGGCGGCCTGGGCGGCGGTGCTGCCAATCAGGGTCAGGGCCAGTGCGGTCAGAAGACGCTTGGGTGCCAACATGGGAGTGGTCTCTCGGTCGGGAAATGTGGGTCAAATGATAAGGACTCACATTTAGCTTCTCAATCGAACACTTCCTCAAGGAGTTACCAGATGTTGCACAAATGCAGACCTCAGGGTTTAGCGAGCGCCGGAAGGTCGCCGGTCAACCCGAGGGCTTCGCGCACAAACAACGCCTTGGCCTCAGGCATTTGCTCCACCAGCTTCAACCCGGCATTACGCAACCAGCGCACCGGCAGCGGATCAGCCTGGAACAAGCGCTCGAAGCCTTCCATCGCCGCCATCAGCGCCAAATTGTGCGGCATGCGCCGACGCTCGTAACGGCTCAGCACCTTCACATCCGCCAGTCGCTCGCCACGCTCGGCCGCTTGCAGCAGCACTTCCGCCAGCACCGCCGCATCGAGGAATCCAAGGTTCACCCCCTGCCCCGCCAACGGGTGAATGGTGTGCGCCGCATCGCCGATCAGCGCCAGCCCTTCGGCCACATAACGCTTGGCGTGACGCTGACGCAGCGGCACGCACAGTCGCGGATCAGCACTGACGACTTCGCCGAGGCGACCCTCAAAGGCACGCTCCAGCTCACGGCAGAAGTCCGCCTCACCCAGCGCCATCAAACGCTCGGCTTCGCTCGGCGTGGTCGACCAGACGATCGAGCACCAATCCTGCTGCCCGTCGCGTTCCAGCGGCAGGAATGCCAGCGGCCCGTGATCGGTAAAGCGCTGCCACGCAGTCATCTCATGCGGTTTACTGCTGCGCACGCTGGTGACGATGGCGTGATGCAGGTAATCCCACTCGCGGGTGGCGACGCCGGTCAGGCGGCGCACTGCCGAGTTGGCGCCATCCGCCGCGATTACCAGCGGCGCGCGCAATTTGCGACCATCGGCCAGGGTCAGCAGCCAGTCGTCACCGGAGCGGCGCATCTGCTCCAGCCGCGCGTTGGCCAGCATGCCGAGATCGCAATCGTGCAAACGATCGAGTAAGGCATCCTGCACCACGCGGTTTTCGACGATATGGCCGAGTACCTCGGCATGCACACTGCTCGCCGAAAAGTGAATCTGCCCGGTGCCGCTGCCGTCCCAGACGTGCATGTCGGTGTACGGACTGCTGCGTCGCTGGGCGATGCCGTCCCACACGCCGAGGCGTTCGAGAATGCGTTGGCTGGCCGCCGACAGCGCACTGACACGCGGCTCAAATGGCGCTTGAGCATCGAACGGTTTGACGCTCAAAGGGCTGCCGTCGAGCAGCAGGACTTCCAGCCCGCTGTCCTGCAACGCCAGCGCCAGGGCGCTGCCGACCATTCCGGCTCCGACAATCAGCAGATCTGCGCGCATTTCCATGCTTTAAGCCTGTCTCGCTTGCGGCTTGAGCCGCACGTAAAGGGTTTTACCGACCCGCGCGACAAGGTTGCCGGCGCCGTCATGAATATCGACCTGCAACTGCGGCAGGTATTTCTCGCCATTGGCGGTCTGCCGGCGGACCTCGTCGAGCAAGGTCTCGTCGATGTTGAACCGGGCGAACACCGGGCCTTTGCCCGGCGCGATGAAATCGATGTCGGCGGCCTTGTCCCAGACGATGTAACGCGACCCGAGGTTTTCCATCAGCATCAGCATGAAAAACGGATCGACCATCGAATACAGGCTGCCGCCAAACTGGGTGCCAACGTAGTTGCGGTTGTACAAGCCCAGGCCCATCGACACCTGTACATCGCGAAAGTCATCACTGATGTGTCGCACACGCACGCCGGCGCCGAGGTAGGGCGGATAGAACGTCATGATCCAACGCATCAACCGCGCCTTGCCGAACGTACGGATCAGCCAGTTACGCATCCGGGCGTGTTCCCAGGCCCATGGCCTGACGGGCGAACCAGCGCTTGGCCGGCGGCAGCAGATCGAGACCGAGCAGGCCGATGTTGCGACCCAGCGAGACCAGCGGCTGGGTGCTGCCGAACAGGCGCGTGACCTGATCGGAGAAGCCCACGGTGAGGTCTTGATCCAGACGCTGACGCTCGCGATACGCCTGCAACGTGGCGAAGTCGCCGGGCGGTTTGTCGCTGGCCAGCAACGCGGCGGCCAGAGCATCGGCATCGCGCAGGGACAGGTTGAAACCCTGCCCGGCAATCGGATGCAGGCTGTGCGCAGCGTTGCCGAGCACGGCCAGATGCGAACGCACTTGCTCTTCAGCTTCCACCAGCGACAGCGGATACAAATGCCGCGCGCCGACTTGTTTCAGGGTGCCGAGGCGGTAACCGAACACGCCCTGCAATTCACTGAGAAAATCGCGCTCACTCAAGTCGGCCAGACGTTGCGCGTCCATACCCAAACGGGTCCAGACCAATGCGCAGCGGTTTTCCGGCAGCGGCAGCAGTGCCATCGGCCCGTCGTCGGTGAAGCGCTCGAAGGCCATGCCGTTGTGCGCTTCGCTCGGGGTGATGTTGGCGATCAGCGCACTCTGGTTGTACGGACGTTTGCGCACATTGATGCCTAACTGCTCGCGCAGCCCCGAACGGCCGCCATCAGCGAGCACCGCGAGGTCGCACTCAATGGTGGTTTCATCGTTGAGGGTCAGGCGATAACCGTCAGGCAGCGGCTCCATGCGCGTGACTTCTGCCGGACAGCGCCAAGTGATCACATCTTTATCAATGTGTTGCCACAGGCACTGGCCGAGCCAGGCGTTCTCCACCACATAGCCAAGCGCCGGCACACCCTCTTCCATCGCCGACAAACGCGCGGTGGAGAAGCGGCCACGGTCGGAGACATGAATCTGTTTGATCGGCTCGGCGCGGCGGGAGATTTCCTGCCACACGCCCAACCGCTGATAGATTTGCCGCGAACCAAAGGACAGCGCCGAAGAGCGCGCATCGTAGCTCGGCTGCCAACTGTTGCCGGGGGCGAACGGTTCGATCAAGACGATTTTCCAGCCACGGGCCTTGGCCCCGGCCTGCAAGGCCAACGCCAGACTGGCGCCGACCAGACCACCACCGATGATTGCCAGATTGACTCGACTCATGCCGCGTGTGTCCGCGCTTGCGCCATCAGTGCTTCGATGTCGGCGACGGTTTTCGGTACGCCGTTGGTCAGGATTTCACAGCCAGTCTTGGTCACTACCACGTCGTCCTCGATGCGCACGCCAATGCCGCGCCATTTCTTCGCTACGTTCTGATTGTCCGGGGCGATGTAGATGCCCGGCTCCACGGTCAGCGCCATGCCGACCTCGAGCACGCGCCATTCGCCGCCAACCTTGTACTCGCCGACGTCGTGTACATCCATGCCCAGCCAGTGGCCGGCGCGGTGCATGTAAAAGGCTTTATAGGCTTCCGTCGCGATCAACTCGTCGACGTCGCCTTGCAACAGCCCCAGTTTCACCAGCCCGGTGGTGATCACTCGCACCGTGGCTTCGTGCGCTTGGTTCCAGTGTTTGTTCGGGGCGATTTCGGCGAATGCGGCTTCCTGCGAAGCCAATACCAATTCATAGATCGCTTTCTGCTCGGGCGAAAACTTGCCGTTTACCGGCCAGGTGCGAGTGATGTCGCTGGCGTAGCAGTCGATCTCGCAACCGGCGTCGATCAGCACCAGATCACCGTCCTTGAGCAACGCGTCATTCTGCTGGTAATGCAGGATGCAGCTATTGCGCCCGGCGGCGACGATCGAGCCGTAAGCCGGCATTTTCGCCCCGCCCTTGCGGAATTCGTAATCGAGTTCGGCCTCCAGGCTGTACTCGTAGAGCCCGGGACGACTGGCCTGCATCGCGCGGATGTGGGCCTGGGCCGAGATTCGCGCAGCCTCGCGCATCACCTTCACTTCTGCCGCCGACTTATACAGGCGCATGTCGTGGAGCAGATGATCCAGGGCAACGAATTCATTCGGCGGCTGGGCGCCGAGGTGCGCTTTGGAGCGGATCACGTTGATCCAGTCCATCAGGTGTCGATCAAATTCAGGGTTGCTGCCCATTGCCGAATACACCCGGTCGCGCCCTTCGATGAGGCCCGGCAGGATGTCGTCGATGTCGGTGATCGGGAAAGCATCGTCGGCACCGAAGTCGCGGATTGCACCTTCCTGCCCTGCGCGCAGGCCGTCCCACAATTCGCGTTCGGCATTGCGTTCACGGCAGAACAGCACGTATTCCCCATGCTCGCGGCCGGGCATCAAAACGATGACGGCTTGCGGCTCGGGGAACCCGCTGAGGTACTGAAAATCGCTGTCCTGACGGTAGACGTGCTCGACGTCGCGGTTACGGATAGCAACTGCGGCGGCAGGCAGGATCGCGATGCTGTTGGGTTCCATCTGCGCCATCAGGGCCTTGCGGCGACGGCTGTATTCCGCTTTCGGGATATGGGTCATGGGCAGATGGCTTTCCCTGGCTCGCGATTAATGCAGCGACGGCTTGGCGGCTGGCGGCACGTCGGCTTTTTTGGTTTCCGAAAACAGCAGCAACGGCGCAACGCGCAGGTACTCCATGACTTCCATGTAGTCGGTTTCGCCGTCTTCGGATTCTTCCAGGGCGTCTTGCACTTGGGAAATTGCTGCCAGATCCTGCAGCACTTCGGTGGCTTCGGTGCTGAGCATGCTGCTGTCGCGGCAGTTCAGGCCGAACCCGCTGAGGAAGCCCTGGCACCATTCGCCCAGTGCAGCGGCGCGGTCAGCAAGAGGCGCGTCATCGGTTGGCAGCAGCAGGACGACAGTGACGTCGTCGCCGGTCAGCTCGCCTTTGACCATCTCTTGCAGGCCGATCAGGGCGTTGCGGACGTTGTCCTGAATGTCGCCTTCGAGCAGTTCGGCGGCGTCGATCAGCCAGCCTTCGTTATCGAAGCCGGCACCGGCGCAACTGCGTCCGAGCAACTGGCCATGCAGTTCGGCAGGCGAGACGTTGTGGCCGCTGGAGGTCAGCAGGGTGGCAAAGGCTTGGTACGGGGAATTCGCAATGGTCATGGGCAGCTAGGCGCCAGACGGCGCTATGTCTAGAATGAAGGCCTTGTATCCTACATCGACAGACTCGCCAAGACTATTAAAGGCTGTCCGCCAGCTAACCCATCAGACAGTGAACCCAATGGAAGACAACGACCTGCAAGCGCTGATGGCCAGACTCGAGCTGCTGATTGGCCGAGTCGAGCAACTAAAGAGTCAAAACGCACTCTTACTAGCTCAGGAAAAGACCTGGCGCGAGGAACGCGCTCACCTCATTGAAAAAAACGAAATCGCCCGGCGTAAGGTCGAATCGATGATTTCGCGCCTCAAGGCCCTGGAGCAAGACTCATGAGTTCAAGCAATAGCGTTACCGTGCAGATCCTCGACAAAGAATATTCGATCATCTGCCCGCAGGAAGAGCGCAGCAACCTGGTCAGTGCCGCGCGCTACCTGGACGGCAAGATGCGCGAGATCCGCAGCAGCGGCAAAGTCATCGGTGCCGACCGCATCGCCGTGATGGCCGCACTGAACATTACCCATGACCTCTTGCACAAAGAAGAGCGTCCGGACATCCAGGCCAGCGGCTCGACCCGTGAACAGGTGCGCGACTTGCTTGATCGTGTCGATCTGGTCCTCGCCGACGATCCGGACATCAGCAAGGGCTGATTCGCCAGACCGCTTGAGGTATACTCGCGGCACTCCCTGGGGTGCTTGCCAGTTGACGATGTCCCTGAGCCGATTCGCACTACCCTGGAAGTTGCACGTTGGGCTGGTGTGCATGTCCGCCAGACGGAAAGCCTTAAAGTCTACTGCATCTTCCACCTTGAACTTTCGGGTTCAAGGGCTAAGTTGACAGCGGTTCATCCGGGGAGCCTGATTCGAATCCGATGTCGGTGTATGCCGACATCGGATTTTTTATGCGTACGTTTTTGCACCCACCCTGCCGAAGCCGAACCATGACCGAACCCTCGCTGCTGCCCCGCCCGCAACTCCGCCGCCTGCTGCGCAAGGCGCGCCGCTCACTGACTCCCGGTGAACAACGTCAGGCCGCCAAAGGGCTGTTTCGGCAATTGGCGCAAGACCCGCACTTTCGTCGGGCCAAACATATCTCCCTGTACCTGCCTACCGACGGTGAAATCGATCCGCGCTTGCTGCTGCGTGAAGCGCAGCGTCGGGGCAAGGCCACGTATCTGCCGGTGCTCAGCGCCTGGCCGCGAACCAAAATGGTCTTTCAGCGCATCCATCCAGGCGAAAAACTCAAACCCAACCGTTTCCGCATTCTCGAGCCTCGCGCCAATCTGGCTCGCCAGCGCAAGATCTGGACGCTGGATCTGGTGTTGTTGCCGCTGGTGGGATTTGACGACGTCGGCGGACGGCTGGGGATGGGCGGCGGTTTCTATGATCGTAGCCTGGCGTATCTGGCGCGGCGCAAGAACTGGCGCAAGCCGACGCTATTGGGCCTGGCCCATGAATGTCAGAAGGTCGAACGACTGGCGCAGGCGAGCTGGGATGTGCCGTTACAAGGCACGGTCACTGACAAGGCGTGGTATTTCGCGGGATAGACGCCGCAGGGTACAGCGGCGTCGGGAGAGCAGTTTCAGCGCTTGAAGGCTGTCGACTGTTGAACCTGTTGCGCCACTTCAATCGGCGCGTCGGTCTTGTTGGACCACAGGCTCTGCGCATAACCGGTGGTCACGACGCCCAAGCCGAACAAAATAACCAAAGTCCATAGCAAATCCGGTTTGCGTTTCATCGATTGCCCCCCTCAAGGCACATCATCACGATGACAGCAGCGGTTTCCGTTCGTAGGCCGTGCAGCAGCGTCAAGCTTTAAAGGCCGGCATTTTGCGACAACGTGAACCTGCGCGCAAACGCTGACGTCAACCGACTGTCGGTTTGTCATAAAATTGCCCGACAACTTGCCCAAAGAACGCTTCAGGAGCAAAGACCATGGCCTATTGGCTGATGAAATCCGAGCCGGACGAACTCTCGATCAAAGGTTTGGAAAAACTCGGTAAAGCGCGCTGGGACGGGGTTCGCAACTATCAGGCGCGCAATTTCCTGCGGACGATGGCAGTTGGCGATGAGTTCTTTTTCTATCATTCCAGCTGCCCGGAGCCGGGGATTGCCGGAATTGGAAAAATAATCGAAGCGGCGTACCCGGATCCCACCGCACTGGAACCGGAAAGCCACTACTTCGACCCGAAGGCTACCCCCGAGAAAAACGCCTGGAGTGCGATCGATGTCGCCCATGTCGAGACGTTTGGGCGGGTATTGAAGCTCGATTACCTGAAGCAGCAGACGGCGTTGGCGCAAATGCCGCTGGTGCAGAAGGGTTCGCGGCTGTCGGTGATGCCGGTGACGGCGGAGCAGTGGGCGGCGGTGCTGGGATTGCGGTAACGGCCACAAAAAAGATCGCAGCCTTCGTCAGCGCCTACAGGGGAACGCATTCCAATGTAGGCGCTGACGAAGGCTGCGATCTTTTGACTTTCAGAATTTGTATTACTGAATGATCAGGTTGTTGAACAACAGATCCTCAACCACCGGTTTGCCGGTCTCGTCATTCATCACTTGCTGAGTCTGCTTCAGCGCTTCCTGACGCAGCTTTTCCTTGCCCTCGATGCTGCCCATCGCCTCGGTGCTCTGCTGGGTGAACAGCGCCACCAGTTGATTGCGGATCAGCGGCTCGTTTGCCTTGACCAGTTTGGTCGCCTCTTCGCCAGTCACGCGCAGCGCCACGTCGGCCTTGTAGACCTTCAGTTTTGGCGTGCCGTCCAACCCGTAATTGCCCACGAACGGCGGGCTCAGGGTGATGTAGTTGACCTTCGGCGCCTCGCCTTCTTTGGCTTCTTCGGCCTGCGCTGCCACAGGCAGAGACAGGGCCAGCAACAACATGATCCACGCTTTCACAATTCGCTCCTTATCCGGTTTGCGGCCTAGCATAACGACCCGCCGCGCAAGCACAAGCTTATGGCTGACTATCAGGGCCGGGCATGCTCGTTGACCCGTTGACTGACACACCTACACTTATCGGCCATCACTCCCAAAGGAATAGCCCTGATGAAAGCCGTGCTGTGCAAAGCCTTCGGCCCTGCCGAATCGCTGGTGCTGGAAGACGTCGCCAGTCCTGTCGCCAAGAAGAACGAAATCCTGCTGGACGTGCACGCCGCCGGGGTCAACTTCCCGGACACGCTGATCATCGAGGGCAAATACCAGTTCAAGCCGCCCTTCCCGTTTTCTCCGGGTGGTGAAGCGGCCGGTGTGGTCAGCGCTGTGGGTGAAAAGGTCAGCCATCTGAAAGTCGGCGACCGGGTCATGGCCCTGACCGGTTGGGGCAGCTTCGCCGAACAGGTCGCGGTGCCCGGCTACAACGTGCTGCCGATTCCGCCATCGATGGACTTCAACACCGCCGCCGCTTTCAGCATGACCTACGGCACCTCGATGCATGCGCTCAAGCAGCGCGGCAACCTGCAACCGGGCGAAACCCTGCTGGTGCTCGGTGCTTCCGGCGGCGTCGGCCTGGCGGCGGTGGAAATCGGCAAAGCCATGGGCGCGCGGGTCATCGCCGCCGCCAGCAGCGCGGAAAAACTCGCCGTGGCCAAGGCTGCCGGCGCCGATGAACTGATCAACTACAGCGAAACCAGCCTCAAGGACGAAATCAAACGCCTCACCGATGGCCAAGGCGCCGATGTGATCTATGACCCGGTTGGTGGCGACCTGTTTGACCAGGCCGTCCGTGCCATCGCCTGGAACGGCCGACTGCTGGTGGTCGGTTTCGCCAGCGGGCGCATTCCCGAACTGCCGGTCAACCTCGCCCTGCTCAAGGGCGCAGCGGTGGTCGGCGTGTTCTGGGGCTCGTTCGCCCAGCGTCAGCCGCAGGACAACGCGGCCAACTTCCAGCAGCTGTTCGGCTGGTTCGCCGAAGGCAAGCTGAAACCGCTGGTGTCGCAGGTGTACCCGCTGAGTAATGCGGCGCAGGCGATCAATGATCTTGGACAGCGCAAAGCTGTGGGCAAGGTCGTGGTGCAGGTGCGCTGAGTTTTCTTTTTAAAAAAGCCAGAACTGTCCGCGCGGTAGTTCTGGCCTCTCTTTAGATGCGCAGACCCGAGATCAAAGCAACTCCCGAATTTCCACCGGCAACAGGCTCATGTATTTACGTGTCGGACTGTCCCGACAGCCCCGCACAATCGCGGGCACGCGCTTGTTCATCTTGGCGATCATCGCCAGACGCTGCTCATCCGGTAGTTGTTTCTTGTGGAATACATTCGAAAGATAAGCGCGAGTCTGCGCAAACACCGGCGAATCGATCCACGAATACTCGTCAATGTTTGCAAGGTTTTCGTTAATCGCACGGCATCTCAGCGCCTTCAGCTGCTGGTTGACATGAATCGGCTGGTCCAGATCAAGCCGGAAAACCATCGGTGCGAGGAGTGTCTTTTCAGCGGGCTTGCCCGCATCAACCGCCCAAGGCTTGAAACGCCACTGTGCTACCGCGACCCTGACCGCTTCGGCCATATCGGGGTGATCACTTTGCACAATGGCGATCTCGTTGACCGAGCCATCCGCCCTGACGTTGAAACGGACCTTCACCTCACCCGTAACACCCGCCCTAGACAGTGCTTTTGGATAAATCGGTACGGGATTGTTTTCGGGTATCAACAACACCTCTGAAGCCTGCGCAAAACCAGCAACCGCCAACAAACACAAAGCAAAAAACCATCGCATGATCCCGCCCCTTCACTACTGAAATGCCCTTCCAGGCAACAGCTCAAAGGTTACGGAGCAATGGTTTTTAACTGAATGGCGCTGCTTCGCCTTTATGCGCAGGACATTTCCTAAACCCATACGGTAAAACGGGCAAAAACGCCGTGTGGCCGTTCGCAGGTAATTTTTCTGACGGTCATTTAGCCTCCGCTGGTGGAGCCAACATCCCCCGGCAGCAGGTGCTCCTGAATCTTCTGACTGCGGGACTGCATCAGTTGTCCCTTGTCATCGAAGCGCAGCACGATGAGCCAGTCATAGGTATCCACTGGCCATTTCGCTTGGCCGATCAGTGCCGGGCCATCACCGCCGAAAGCTGCGATGAGTTTGTTGATGTGCCCATGGTGCCAGGCAATCAGCACTGTCTTGGCCTGATTGCTCTCGCGCAACAGACTCACCAGCTTATCGACCTTGCTATTGGCAAATGGCTGTTCGATCGGCAATTGCAGACGTTGTGACAGAGGGATCAGCGTCTGACGAGGGCGGATGCTTTCCGGGCTGTCGGCGGTAGCAATGAGGCGCTGGGGCGTGAGTGCCTCGCCAGCCAGTTTCAGCGGATTGAAGTAGTCGGTATAGGCGGCGGCGCGCTGTTCACCGCGGGCATTGAGCTCCCTGCCGACATCGGGTTTTTCCGCATGCCGGACGATCAGCACCGTGACATTGCGCAGCCCCGGTGCAACAGAACCTTGCGCGAAACTCAATGCCAGAACAGAAACGGTAAGGGCTACTGCCACCAACAATCGCGGCAGCAACATGCGAACCTTCAAGTCCATTATTTATCTCGGTTGACTCAGTCGGAGTGACTGATCACGAGTCTATGACAGCCATCGTCGACCGCTTCAAAAACGCCCTGTTCTTACAGCTGAGCGACAGGTTCGTAAAGGAACATGCGACTTCCAACATTTTCCGCTGTTTGGTCGATGCGAACCGGTGCTATTTTCGGTAACGAAACTGTAACATTCGCATCCGCAGTCAAAACAAGAAATCTGGAGCTCTTGAATGTTTGCTTTCTTTCGTCCTGCCGCACATCAGGCTCCATTGCCTGAAGAAAAAATAGACAGCACGTACCGACGCCTGCGTTGGCAGATCTTCGCCGGCATTTTCATTGGCTACGCGGGTTATTACCTGCTGCGCAAAAACTTCTCCCTGGCCATGCCGTACCTGATCGACGAAGGCTACAGCCGCGGTGATCTGGGGCTGGCGATGTCGGCCATTGCCA
Source organism: Pseudomonas sp. LBUM1652 (assembly GCF_059716105.1). NCBI lineage: Bacteria > Pseudomonadati > Pseudomonadota > Gammaproteobacteria > Pseudomonadales > Pseudomonadaceae > Pseudomonas > Pseudomonas sp. LBUM1652. The sequence goes on from NZ_CP166804.1 coordinate 6,057,355, forward strand.
TCGCGTATGGCTTGTCGAAATTCCTCATGGGCCTGGTCTCCGACCGTTCCAACCCGCGTTACTTCCTGCCGTTCGGCCTGTTGGTATCGGCCGGGGTGATGTTCGTTTTCGGTTTCGCGCCTTGGGCGACGTCCAGCGTGACCATGATGTTCATCCTGCTGTTCATCAACGGCTGGGCCCAAGGCATGGGCTGGCCGCCGAGCGGACGCACCATGGTGCACTGGTGGTCGCAGAAGGAACGTGGCGGTGTGGTTTCGGTGTGGAACGTGGCGCATAACGTCGGCGGCGGCCTGATCGGCCCGCTGTTCCTGCTCGGCATGGGCCTGTTCAACGACTGGCACGCGGCATTCTACGTACCGGCAGCGGTGGCGCTGGGCGTGGCGGTGTTTGCCTTCATCACCATGCGCGACACCCCGCAATCGGTCGGCCTGCCGCCGATCGAGAAGTACAAAAACGACTATCCGGAAGGCTACGACGCCAGCCACGAAGACGAATTCAGCGCCAAGGAAATCTTCGTCAAATACGTGCTGCGCAACAAAATGCTCTGGTACATCGCCATGGCCAACGTCTTCGTCTACCTGCTGCGCTACGGCGTGCTGGACTGGGCGCCGACCTACCTCAAGGAAGCCAAGGGTTTCACCGTGGATAAAACCTCGTGGGCCTATTTCTTCTACGAGTGGGCAGGTATTCCGGGCACGCTGCTGTGCGGCTGGATGTCGGACAAGATCTTCCGTGGCAACCGTGGCCTGACCGGCATGGTGTTCATGGCGCTGGTGACTGTCGCGACGCTGGTTTACTGGCTGAACCCGGCCGGCAACCCGACCGTCGACATGATCGCGCTGTTCTCGATCGGCTTCCTGATCTATGGCCCGGTGATGCTGATCGGCCTGCAAGCGCTGGAACTGGCACCGAAAAAAGCCGCCGGCACCGCTGCGGGCTTCACCGGACTGTTCGGTTATCTGGGTGGTTCGGTGGCGGCCAGTGCAGCCATGGGCTACACCGTCGACCATTTCGGCTGGGACGGCGGTTTCGTCCTGCTGGTGGGCGCTTGCCTGTTGGCGATGGCCTTCCTTGCCCCGACGCTATGGCACAAGCAAGTCGCCAGTCAGAGCCGCGAAGCCGTCGCCTGATCGGCTTGTGACTGACAGCGCTTGAGCCGCGCCTCCAGATTCCGGTCTGGCATGGCGTGGCTGCGCAGGGCGTGGGCGGTCTGCTCGACATAATCGCGAGTGGTGCCGTAACGCCCTCTCGCGCTTTCGAACACCTGGCTCAGCACATGATCCGGCAAGTTGCCGGCATAGCTGGGCAGGTGTCGCTCCAAAACAAATCCCAACGCCTGCACCTGAGTGCCATCTTCGAGCCGGCAGTTGAGCCAGTGGGGCCGATACGACGGCACAGGCATCTCGCGTTTCCACAGGGCATACAGCGCGCTATCGAGATTGTCTTCCGGCAACCGGTAGGCGAAGCCGCTGCACGAGCCGCCACGATCCAGACCAAACACCAGCCCCGGCATTTCCGGCGTACCCCGGTGCTCGTGCGACCACAGGTACAAACCGCGATGGTAGCCATGCACGCGTCCACGTACTCGCTCCACCGCTGAGCACTCCGGGCGCCAGATCAGCGAACCGTAGGCGAACAGCCACACCGGCCCGCCCTTATGGCGCGCCATTGTCGATTGCATCGAGGCGAGAAGTTGTTCGTGCGTCAGCTGCGGCCCAAGATCGAGCCGCGGAGGGTAATTCAAATTCAGAAAAGCGTTTTCAATGGCGCTCATGGCGAATAGCGTTCAGCTCCCCGCGGGTAAAGAATTACTTAATAGAACGCACCGCTGTAACAATAAGGCACATATGTTTTAAGGCAATTTAAGTGCCATGGCACAGTTCTTAATTAATTGCCTGATGGATATATAACCTACCGATATTTACGCCATTGCATAAATACCGATCGGCTATATAGGGAGTTATAAAGAATCAGCCACGCGGCTCAAGAGCGAGGTGCGTAGGCGAACACGTCGGCGCGCATTTGATGAGCATCCATCCCCGCTTCCACCAGCGCGTCCAGCGTGCCGTAGACCATGGCCGGCGAGCCGCTGGCGTAGACGTTCAGAGGCTTGAGATCCGGGAAGTCTTCGCAGACCGCCTCGTGCAGCATCCCGCAACGCCCTTCCCAGCCGCATTGGTCGCTGACGACTTTGTGCAGGAACAGATTGGGTAGCTTCAGCCACTCGTCCCAATGTTCGATGTCATAGAAGTCTTCCGGACGGCGCACACCCCAATACAGATGCACCGGGTGTTTGAAGCCCGCAGCGCGGCAGTGCTCGATCAGGCTGTGAATCTGGCCCATGCCGGTGCCGGCGGCAATCAGCACCAGTGGCCCGTCGGGCAATTCGGCAAGGTGGGTATCGCCGAACGGCAGCTCGACGCGCACCATCGCGTTGCGTTGCAGTTGCTCGATCAGGCTCAGCGCACTGGCTTCACGCGCCAGCACGTGGATTTCCAGGTCACGTCCACCGTGCGGGGCCGAGGCCATGGAGAACGCCGACTTCTCGCCGCTCTCGCGCTCGATCATCAAATACTGCCCGGCGTGATAGCGCGGCGGTTTACCGGCCGGGGCTCGCAGGCGCACACGCCAGGTGTCGCCACCCACGTCCCGGCATTCGATGACCTGACACGACAGGCTGTGCACCGGCAGTTCTCCCAAAGCGAGCACGCCATCCCACAGCAGGATGCAGTCTTCCAGCGGCTCGGCTATGCAAGTGTAGAACTCGCCATGGTCATGCACCTTGCCCGCCTGTTCGACCCGGCCTTCCACCAGCAGCGCCGCACACACGTGGCAATTGCCGTTGCGACAGCTTTGCGGGCAGTCGTAGCCCAGGCGCCGTGCACCATCGAGAATTCGCTCACCGGGCTGTATCTCAAGCACCGCTCCGGAGGGCTGCAGGGTTACACGCATCAATCTATTCCTAACTGATTCCAGATGGCATCGATCCGTTGGGTGACGGCGTCGTCCTTGACGATCACGCGGCCCCACTCGCGAGTGGTTTCGCCCGGCCACTTGTGGGTGGCATCCAGGCCCATTTTCGAACCCAGGCCGGAAATCGGCGAGGCGAAGTCGAGGTAGTCGATCGGCGTGTTATCGATCATCACCGTGTCGCGCTTGGGGTCCATGCGCGTGGTGATGGCCCAGATCACATCGTTCCAGTCCCGAGCGTTGATATCGTCGTCACAGACAATAACGAACTTGGTGTACATGAACTGTCGCAAAAACGACCAGACACCCAGCATCACGCGCTTCGCATGCCCCGGATAAGACTTTTTCATGGTCACGATGGCCATGCGATACGAGCAGCCTTCCGGCGGCAGGTAGAAGTCGGTGATTTCCGGGAACTGCTTCTGCAGAATCGGCACGAACACTTCGTTCAGCGCCACGCCCAATATCGCCGGCTCATCCGGCGGACGGCCGGTGTAGGTGCTGTGGTAGATCGGCTTGATCCGGTGGGTAATGCGCTCGACGGTGAACACCGGGAAGCTGTCAACTTCGTTGTAGTAACCGGTGTGATCGCCGTAAGGGCCTTCATCGGCCATTTCGCCCGGGTGGATCACGCCTTCGAGGATGATCTCGGCAGTGGCCGGCACTTGCAGGTCATTGCCACGGCACTTGACCAGTTCGGTGCGGTTGCCGCGCAAGAGACCGGCGAAAGCGTATTCAGAAAGGCTGTCCGGCACTGGCGTCACAGCGCCAAGGATGGTCGCCGGATCGGCGCCAAGGGCCACGGACACCGGGAACGGCTGGCCCGGGTGCTTCTCGCACCACTCGCGGTAATCCAGCGCGCCACCTCGGTGGCTGAGCCAGCGCATGATCACCTTGTTGCGGCCGATCACTTGTTGACGGTAAATGCCGAGGTTCTGCCGCTCTTTGTTCGGACCTTTGGTGACGGTCAGGCCCCAGGTGATCAGCGGGCCGACGTCTCCGGGCCAGCAGGTCTGCACCGGCAGCATCGCCAGATCGACGTCGTCGCCTTCGATGACCACTTCCTGGCACACCGCGTCTTTGACGACTTTCGGCGCCATCGAGATGATCTTGCGGAAGATCGGCAGTTTCGACCACGCGTCTTTCAAGCCCTTCGGCGGCTCCGGCTCCTTGAGGAAGGCCAGCAGCTTGCCAATTTCGCGCAGTTCGCTGACCGACTCGGCGCCCATGCCCATGGCCACCCGCTCGGGGGTGCCGAACAGGTTGCCGAGCACCGGAATGTCGTAGCCCGTCGGCTTCTCGAACAGCAGCGCGGGGCCCTTGGCCCGCAGCGTGCGGTCGCACACCTCAGTCATCTCCAGCACCGGCGAGACGGGAATCTGGATGCGTTTCAACTCTCCGCGCTGCTCAAGCTGCTGCACGAAATCCCGAAGATCCTTGAATTTCATTGACGATGGCACCCTCAAAATAGGCGTACATCCTACCTGCTCTGACGGGCAAACAGCAGCCCGTCAGAGCCTGGCATCGCTCAATTTTGACTAGCACCCAACAGCAACGGCGCAAACAACGGGCTCAGTCGGGCGCTGCCCACGTCCGAAAGATGATCCGCATCCTTGTACTGTGAGTGGCCGTCGACATCGATCGCGCACAAGCCGTCCTTGCACATCAGCGGCGTCGGATCGATGACATGAATGCCGGGATCGGCGGCGCTCATCGAGCCAAACAGCGAAGTGAAAAACTGCTGGCGAGCCAAGTGTTCGTTGAGCGGGCGACCGAGACCTTCTGCCGAACGGCCGATACGCGCCAGGCTGGTCAGGCGGTCGATGAAGCTCTTGTGTTGCAGCGGCACTTCCTTGAACAGCCAGACTTGCACACCGGCTTCACGCAGCTCAGCCACTTGCGCCTTGATGGCGGCGGCCATGCGCTGCTCTGCCTGGCGTGGATTGTCTTTGCGATCAAGCAGGAACTGCAGGTCGCCGTCGCCGTCTTCACGACCATAAACGTACAGGCTCCAGTTCGCTGCCAGCACCACGTCCTTGATCCCCAGACTGATGACGCGGTCCATGTTGCGCTTATTGAAGTCTTTGCACTGCTGGCGCAGCTTGTCATCGATAATCGGCGGGCAACCCGTCAAGCTGTACAGCCACGCCGGCTGGACATTACGACCGGTGTTGCCTTCGATGGCCGGCAACAATGCGGCGGCGTGGCTGTCGCCCCAGAACAACTTTGTCGCCCCACTCTCCGGATCGCCGCCCACCAGACATGACTTGGTCAGCGCCTTGTCTGTGCTCAAATGCATACAGTTCGACTGCCCGGCGTTCCATTCCCGGGATTGCGCGTATTCCAGCGCCTTGCCGCTCAGACGCTGTGGAACACCGTCTGCCGAGCGAATCGCCGAACCGGTGATCGCCAGAACGGTGATCGACACCAAACCACCGACCAATACCGAGTTACGGCTGGCAAACACACGCTTTTCACGAAACGGAAGCTCGATATAGCGCAGGCTCAACCAGGCCAGGCCCAGCGCCAGGGCCATCCAGCCCAGCGCCTCAAGCGGCTGGATGCCGTCGATCGAGATCGCATTGGCATACACATAGACCGGCCAATGCCAGAGATAAAGCGAATAGGACAGCAGGCCGATCCACACCAGGACTTGCATACTCAACAGCCGGCTAGTCCATGTCGCGCCCTGCGCGCCCGACCAGATCAGCGCCGTCGTGCCCAATACCGGCAGTAATGCTGCCCAGCCCGGAAACACCGTGGATCGGTCAAAGGTGAAGATCGCCACCAGCACCGCAGCCAATCCGGCTAGGCCGACAGACTGCCGAAGCCATGCGCGTGGGGCCTGCTTCGGCGCAGGTACCACCGCCAGCATGGCGCCGCACAGCAACTCCCAGGCGCGGGTAGGCAATGAGAAAAACGCAAACTCGGGCCGACGCTCGATGTAGACGATGTTCAGGCCGAACGACACCAGTAGCACGGCGAACAACATCCAGCGCCAATGCCGGACATAGCGCATCAGCAACACCATCATCAGCGGGAAGAAGATGTAGTACTGCTCTTCCACCGCCAGCGACCAAGTATGCAGCAGCGGTTTGAGCTCGGACGCCGGCGCAAAGTAGCCATCTTCACGCATGAACAGGATGTTGGAGATGAACAACGACTGGTAACGAATCGTGCGCCCCAGCTCGGAAAGGTCTTTGGCCGTCAGCAACAGCCAACCCAGCGCCAGCGTTACCACGACCACCACGGTCAAGGCGGGCAGGATGCGACGGGCGCGGCGCCCCCAAAAATCAAGGAAGCTGAAACGCTGCGCACTGATTTCACGGAACAGGATAGTGGTGATCAGGAAGCCGGAAATGACGAAAAAGACGTCAACCCCGACAAAACCGCCACTGAATGTATTGAAGCCGAAATGAAACAGTACGACGGGAATAACCGCCAATGCCCGTAATCCGTCGATATCACGGCGATTGCCAAACGTATGCATGAAAAACCTTTCTTCTTTTGGATACAAAGTCCCTGAAAGCGCGAAAGTTATCAGCAGCGTCCATTTCAAGCCAGATACAAATAATCCGGCGCAAAAAAAAACGCCCCCTTTCGGGAGCGCTCTTTTTAAACAGCTTTCGTATTACTTGCGCTTCATCGACAAGAAGAACTCATCGTTGGTCTTGGTCGTCTTCAGCTTGTCGATCAGGAACTCGATGGCCGCCACTTCGTCCATCGGGTGCAGCAGCTTGCGCAGGATCCACATGCGCTGCAGTTCGTCATCGGCGGTCAGCAACTCTTCGCGGCGGGTGCCGGAACGGTTGATGTTGATCGCAGGGAACACACGCTTCTCGGCGATCTTGCGATCCAGAGGCAGCTCCATGTTGCCGGTACCCTTGAACTCTTCGTAGATCACTTCGTCCATCTTCGAGCCGGTTTCAACCAGCGCGGTGGCGATGATGGTCAGCGAGCCGCCTTCTTCGATGTTTCGCGCAGCACCGAAGAAACGCTTTGGTTTCTCCAAGGCGTGAGCATCGACACCACCGGTCAGTACCTTGCCGGAGCTCGGGATCACAGTGTTGTAGGCACGGGCCAGACGAGTGATGGAGTCGAGCAGGATCACCACGTCTTTCTTGTGTTCGACCAGGCGTTTGGCCTTCTCGATCACCATTTCGGCAACCTGTACGTGACGGGTCGGCGGCTCGTCGAAGGTCGAGGCAACCACTTCGCCGCGCACGGTGCGCTGCATTTCGGTCACTTCTTCCGGACGTTCGTCGATCAGCAGAACGATCAGGTGAACTTCAGGATTGTTACGGGCGATGTTCGCTGCGATGTTCTGCAGCATGATCGTTTTACCGGCTTTCGGCGGTGCAACGATCAGACCACGCTGGCCTTTGCCGATCGGGGCGCACAGGTCGATCACACGACCGGTCAAGTCTTCGGTGGAACCGTTGCCGGCTTCCATCTTCATGCGCACGGTCGGGAACAGCGGGGTCAGGTTCTCGAAGAGAATCTTGTTTTTCGCGTTCTCGGGACGATCGAAGTTGATCGTGTCGACCTTGAGCAGGGCGAAATACCGCTCGCCTTCCTTCGGAGGGCGAATCTTGCCAACGATGGTGTCACCGGTGCGCAAGTTGAAACGGCGGATCTGGCTTGGCGAGACGTAGATATCGTCCGGGCCGGCCAGGTAGGAAGCGTCAGCGGAGCGCAGGAAGCCGAAGCCGTCCTGGAGAATCTCCAGCACGCCATCACCGGAGATTTCCTCGCCGCTTTTAGCGTGCTTTTTCAGCAGGGAGAAAATCACGTCCTGCTTGCGCGAACGGGCCATATTTTCTATGCCCATCTGTTCGGCCAATTCGAGCAGTTCGGTAATCGGCTTTTGCTTGAGTTCAGTCAGATTCATATAGGAATGACGTAATCATTTATGGAGGGGGGGAAATTAAGCTTTTGGCTTAATGAGGCCGCGCCGCAGAGAAGGCGACAGGATCGCGAACTAATTCGAAAAGGAGTGCGTCGGCGACGGCTAGCAGGGGGCAATGGAGAAACCAGTGCGGGGCCGAATGTACCACCTGAATTTCGGAGCGTCTAGCCCTGAATACGCAAAAAGCCCCGCTGGTTGCGGGGCTTTTTTTCAGGCACTTTACTGCGACGCTTAGATGTTGGCGTCGAGGAAAGCAGCCAGTTGCGACTTCGACAGGGCGCCGACTTTGGTCGCTTCAACGTTGCCGTTCTTGAACAGCATCAGAGTAGGGATACCACGCACGCCGTGCTTGGCCGGGGTTTCCTGGTTCTCGTCGATGTTCAGTTTGGCAACGGTCAGCTTGCCTTTGTAAGTCTCGGCAATCTCGTCCAGAACCGGAGCGATCATTTTGCAAGGGCCGCACCATTCAGCCCAGTAGTCGACCAGTACAGCGCCTTCGGCCTTGAGTACGTCGGCTTCGAAACTAGCGTCGCTAACGTGTTTGATAAGATCGCTGCTCATGGAATTCTCCAGGTTGTAAGCAAAAAAACGTGGCCCATCATATCCGCCCTTCCCCCGTTCAGGAAGCCGCAGATGATTGAGTCTTGCTATGGTGCCCTATGAGTTTGGGTATAGCTCAAGTCACGCCGTGGCGGGGGCGATGAAGGCGATTCCGGTGCGCAACGCAGCGTTGCGCACGTGTTCCTGCATGGCTTTTTGCGCGGCACCGGAGGCTCGACGGGCCAAAGCACGAAGGATCTTGCGGTGTTCCTGCCAGGTTTCCATGGCGCGCTCGGCGCGGATGAACGGTAGTTTCTGGCTTTCCAGAAAGATTTCCGCGCTGGCGGTAAGGATGCTGAGCATCGCCTGATTGCCGCTGGCCAGCAGGATTCGCCGGTGGAATTCGAAATCCAGCTTCGCCGCCGCCTCGAAGTCGCCGGCCTTCAGTTGCTCGCGCATGGCCGCGACGTTGTCTTCCAGCGCATCCAGATCAAACGTGCTCAACGTTACTGCCGCCAGCCCCGCCGCAAAGCCCTCCAGCGCGTAGCGCAATTGAAAGATATCCAGCGGCGACGCCTGCGCTGCGAACGACCAGCCCGGCGCGCTCTCACCGCGCGACAATTCCACGGGCGACTGCACGAAAACACCCTTGCCCGGCTGAATGCTTACCACGCCGAGCGCACTCAACGACGACAACGCCTCACGCAACGAAGCCCGACTGACGCCCAACTGCAACGCCAGATCCCGTTGCGACGGCAAGGCATCGCCCGCGCCGAAACCTTGTTCGGTGATCAGTTTGCGGATCGCTTGCAGTGCCACTTCGGGTACCGCGCGGGAGATCGAGTTCATGGTTTTTCAGACGCACCAGGCCAATGTGCGGCTAGTTGTAAAGCTATTCGCCGAGTCCGGCAAGTCGTGCCCCAGCGGGGTTCGGCGATTTCGGCCGATGCGCCATCGCAGTGCGAAAAACAACCTGACTGTTCAGACCAGTAAGACCGAACAAAACCGCTGAAACCGCGGCCTGCCGAGGCAAAACCCACGTATTGGCACGGCCCATGCTCTGTCCGATCGCAGAAATCACTTCCCGCCGATCCGGAGATTGTCCATGACCCAGCGTTACAGCGCCCTCCTCGCTTCCCTGTTTGCCGGCCTGCTGTTGTGCCAAGCCCCCGCCCACGCCGACGGTCTGGACGACGTGGTCAAACGCGGCACGTTGAAAGTCGCCGTGCCTCAGGACTTCCCGCCGTTCGGTTCGGTCGGCCCGGACATGAAACCCCGCGGCCTGGACATCGACACGGCAAAACTGTTGGCCGATCAATTGAAGGTCAAACTCGAACTGACCCCGGTCAACAGCACCAACCGTATTCCGTTTCTGACCACCGGCAAGGTCGACCTGGTGATTTCCAGCCTCGGCAAGAACCCTGAGCGCGAGAAAGTAATCGATTTCTCCCGCGCCTACGCACCGTTCTACCTCGCCGTGTTCGGTCCACCAGACGCTGCGATCACCAGCCTCGACGACCTCAAGGGCAAAACCATCAGCGTCACCCGTGGCGCCATCGAAGACATCGAATTGAGCAAAGTCGCCCCCGAAGGCGTGACCATCAAGCGCTTCGAAGACAACAACTCGACCATCGCCGCCTACCTCGCCGGCCAAGTCGATCTGATCGCCAGCGGCAACGTGGTCATGGTTGCGATCAGCGAGAAGAACCCGAAGCGTGTGCCGGCCCTGAAAGTGAAGCTCAAGGACTCGCCGGTCTATGTCGGCGTGAACAAGAACGAAGCGGCGCTGCTGGCCAAGGTCAACGACATCCTGACCACCGCCAAGGCTGACGGCGCGCTGGAAAAGAACTCACAGACCTGGCTGAAAGAGCCGCTGCCGGCCGATCTCTGATCGACTGCGCGGGAGACCTTCATGGCTTATCAGTTCGATTTCATGCCAGTGGTGCAGAACACCGACCTGCTGTTGCGCGGGGCGCTGTTCACCCTTGAGCTGACGGCCATCGGTGCGGTGCTCGGGGTGGGCGTGGGCATCGTCGGGGCGCTGGTGCGGGCGTGGAACATTCGCCCGTTCTCGGCGATCTTCGGCGTCTACGTCGAGTTGATCCGCAACACGCCGTTTCTGGTGCAATTGTTCTTTATCTTCTTCGGTCTGCCGTCGCTCGGCGTACAGGTTTCCGAGTGGCAGGCGGCGGTGCTGGCGATGGTAATCAACCTCGGCGCGTATTCGACCGAGATCATCCGCGCCGGCATCCAGGCGATTCCCAAAGGACAACTGGAAGCCGCAGCAGCGCTGGCAATGAGTCGCTTCGAGGCGTTCCGCCACGTGGTGCTGCTGCCGGCGCTGGGCAAGGTCTGGCCGGCCCTGAGCAGCCAGATCATCATCGTCATGCTCGGTTCGGCGGTGTGCTCGCAGATCGCCACCGAAGAGTTGAGCTTTGCTGCCAACTTCATTCAGTCGCGCAACTTCCGCGCCTTTGAAACCTATGCGCTGACCACACTGATCTACCTGTGCATGGCGCTGCTGATCCGCCAACTGCTCAACTGGCTCGGTCGCCGCTACATCTCCAGGAGCAGCCAATGAGCGACTTCACGTTCTGGGACATCCTGCGCAACCTGCTGATCGGCCTGCAATGGACACTGGCATTGTCGCTGGTGGCGTTTATCGGCGGTGGGCTGGTCGGGCTGCTGATCCTGATCATGCGCATCTCGAAAAACGCCCTGCCGAGCAGCATCGCGCGCACCTGGATCGAGCTGTTCCAGGGCACGCCGCTGCTGATGCAACTGTTTCTGGTGTTCTTCGGCGTGGCGCTGGCCGGGATCGAAATCTCGCCGTGGATGGCGGCAGCGATTGCGCTGACGTTGTTTACCAGCGCTTATCTGGCAGAGATCTGGCGCGGCTGCGTCGAGGCGATTCCCAACGGTCAGTGGGAAGCTTCGTCGAGTCTGGCGCTCAATCCGCTGGAGCAATTGCGCTACGTGATCCTGCCACAGGCCCTGCGCATCGCCGTGGCGCCGACCGTGGGCTTCTCGGTGCAAGTGGTCAAAGGCACCGCTGTGACCTCGATCATCGGCTTTACCGAGCTGACCAAGACCGGCGGCATGCTCGCCAACGCCACGTTTGAACCGTTCATGGTCTATGGCCTCGTCGCCCTCGGCTACTTCCTGCTCTGCTACCCCTTGTCCCTCAGTGCGCGCTACCTGGAAAGGAGACTGCATGCCTCTGCTTAGAATTTCCGCCCTGCATAAATACTACGGTGATCACCACGTACTCAAAGGCATCGACCTCAGCGTCGAGGAAGGCCAGGTGGTGGCGATCATCGGCCGCAGTGGCTCGGGCAAATCGACCCTGCTGCGCACCCTCAATGGTCTGGAGTCGATCAACGACGGGGTGATCGAAGTCGACGGCGAATACCTCGACGCCGCACGCGCCGACTTGCGCAGCTTGCGGCAGAAGGTCGGCATGGTGTTCCAGCAGTTCAACCTGTTCCCGCACCTGACGGTTGGCGAAAACGTGATGCTCGCGCCGCAAGTGGTGCAGAAAGTACCAAAGGCCAAGGCGGCGGAGCTGGCGCGCAAGATGCTTGAGCGTGTGGGGCTGGGCGAGAAGTTTGATGCCTTTCCGGATCGGCTGTCCGGTGGGCAGCAGCAACGGGTGGCGATTGCCCGGGCTTTGGCGATGTCGCCGAAGGTGCTGCTGTGCGACGAGATCACCTCGGCGCTGGACCCAGAGCTGGTCAACGAGGTTCTCAGCGTGGTTCGTCAATTGGCCAGGGAGGGCATGACGCTGATCATGGTCACCCACGAAATGCGTTTTGCCCGCGAGGTGGGGGATAAGTTGGTGTTCATGCATCACGGCAAGGTGCATGAGGTGGGGGACCCGAAGGTGTTGTTTGCCAATCCGCAGACGGCGGAGCTGGCGAATTTTATTGGGACCGTTGAAGCCGCCGGTTAACGATCATTCCCACGCTCCGCGTGGGAATGCAGCCCGGGTGCTCTGGATCAAGGCTTTGAGCTCTGCGCGTTGGCGCCAGCGTTTGATCGTGGCACGATGGCGGGGTTATCGACCGAGACCCCCTGACCATGCCGCAATCCCAAGCCAAGAATCTGTCCCTGATCGCCGCAATCGACCTGGGCTCGAACAGCTTTCACATGGTCGTGGCCAAGGCCCAGAACGGCGAAATCCGCATTCTCGAGCGCCTCGGCGAGAAGGTTCAACTGGCCGCCGGCATCGACGATGAGCGCAAGCTCAACGAAGAATCGATGCAACGTGGCCTCGATTGCCTCAAGCGTTTCGCCCAACTGATCAACGGTATGCCGCTGGGCGCCGTGCGCATCGTCGGCACCAACGCCCTGCGCGAAGCGCGCAACCGCCTCGAATTCATTCACCGCGCCGAAGAAATCCTCGGCCATCCGGTGGAAGTCATCTCCGGCCGTGAAGAAGCGCGCCTGATTTATCTGGGCGTGTCGCATACCCTCGCCGACACCCCGGGCAAACGTCTGGTCGCCGACATCGGCGGCGGCAGTACCGAGTTCATCATCGGTCAGCGCTTCGAACCACTGCTGCGCGAAAGCCTGCAAATGGGCTGCGTCAGCTTCACCCAGCGCTACTTCAAGGACGGCAAGATCACCCCGGCCCGTTATGCTCAGGCGTACACGGCGGCGCGGCTGGAGATCATGAGCATCGAACACGCCCTGCATCGCCTGACCTGGGATGAAGCCATCGGCTCCTCGGGCACCATCCGCGCCATCGGTCTGGCACTGAAGGCCGGCGGGCATGGCACAGGTGAAGTGAATGCTGAAGGCCTTGCGTGGCTCAAGCGTCGACTGTTCAAGCTCGGCGACGTCGACAAAATCGACTTCGACGGCATCAAGCCCGACCGCCGGGCGATTTTCCCGGCCGGCCTGGCGATTCTCGAAGCCATTTTCGACGCGCTCGAACTGCAACGCATGGATCACTGCGAAGGCGCCCTGCGAGAAGGCGTGCTCTACGACCTGCTGGGTCGCCATCACCATGAAGACGTGCGCGAACGCACCCTGACCTCGCTGATGGAGCGCTACCACGTCGACCTGGAACAAGCGGCGCGGGTTGAACGCAAAGCCCTGCACGCCTTCGATCAGGTGGCCGTGGACTGGGAACTGGATGACGGTATCTGGCGCGAATTGCTGGGCTGGGCGGCGAAAGTGCACGAAGTCGGCCTCGACATCGCCCACTATCACTACCACAAGCACGGCGCCTACCTGATCGAACACTCGGATCTGGCCGGCTTCTCCCGCGAAGACCAGCAAATGCTCGCCCTGCTGGTGCGCGGCCATCGCCGCAATATTCCCAAGGACAAATTCGCCGATTTTGGCGAAGACGGCGACAAGCTGATCCGCCTGTGCGTACTGCTGCGCTTTGCGATCCTGTTCCACCACATCCGCGGCACCCAGGCGATGCCGCAAGTGGTGCTGCATGCCAAGGGCGACAACCTTGATGTGGAGTTCCCCGAGAATTGGCTGGATGAGAATCAGCTGACTCAAGCGGATTTCGGCCTCGAAGCCGATTGGCTGACGCGGGTTGGCATCGCCCTCACCGTCCACTGATCACCCTGTGGCGAGGGGATTTATCCCCGATGGGCTGCGGAGCAGTCCCAACATTCTTGGCGAAAAAGACCGGGGCCGCTTCGCGCCCCATCGGGGATAAATCCCCTCACCACGAATGACTGCATGCAGGTACAAAAAAGGCGATCCCATGGGATCGCCTTTTTTATTGGGCTTGTCCCGTCCTGAATAAGGTTTACACCTTCTGACCCATTCTCAGGAGGGAGTAATGAATACGGGAGAAAGGCGCAGTCAGCGTGATTACACGCTGACCTTTAAATTGTCGGTTGTCGATCAGGTCGAAAAAGGCGAGTTGAGTTATAAAGAGGCTCAAGAGCGCTATGGCATTCAGGGTAAAACGACCGTACTGAACTGGTTACGCAGGCATGGTCGGCAGGACTGGAGTCAAGGCGCGTCCATTCGCTCCAAGAGACCCCGTTCCATGGATGAGCCCGATAAACCCCTGACACCCGAACAGCGAATCAAAGAGCTTGAAGAAAAGCTTGCCCAAGCCAACCAGAAAGCTCAGTTTTTCGAGGCCGTCGTTGACGTTTTGAAGAACGACTTCGGTGTTTCTGTCGTAAAAAAGCGATCCGGCAAGTCCTCTCCCAAGGGCAGATCCAAGGCCTGAGCATCAGTAGGGCTTGCCAGTTCATGGGGATTTCCCGTCAGGCTTATTACAAGCGCAACCGGGCGTGTGATGCCCGGGCCCGTCATGCCCAGGAAGTGATGGGATTCGTGAGGGAAAAGCGACTTAGGCAACCGCGCCTTGGCACCCGAAAACTTCACAATCTAATGCGCACTGAGCCAGAAGTGTCCGTAAAGGTTGGTCGAGACCGTTTATTCGATATCTTGCGAGATCGGCGCGAACTGGTTCCTCGCAGACGGGCGTATCACAAAACGACAGACAGCCATCATCGCTTTCGCCGGCATCCAAACCTGCTCAAAGATGGACCGATTCAGGTAGTCGCCAAGGCGCCAGAGCAAGTATGGGTTGCGGACATCACCTACTTACCGACGCAAACGGGTGTGGCTTATCTGAGTTTGGTCACCGATGCGTACTCCCGAAAAATCGTGGGGCACCATGTACATGAAAGCTTGCACACCGAATCGGTGATCCAAGCGTTCAACAAAGCCCTCAAGCAGCGGACAACGGAACAACGTCTGGTGCATCACTCGGACAGAGGCGTCCAATACTGCTCCGAGCTTTATCAGCGGCTGCATGCCAAATACGGCATCACCTGCTCAATGACCGATGGCTACGACTGCTACCAAAATGCGTTGGCTGAGCGTGTGAACGGGATTTTGAAAAACGAGTTATTGCTGCATCGCCCCAAAGATTTTGCAGAGGCCATCCGGATGGTGGACGAGTCGGTGCAGATCTATAACAACGAGCGGCCTCATCTGTCGCTGAAATACAAAACGCCCGATGCGGTGCATCGGGCGTTTTGAGGCTGAAACAGGTGTAAACCTATTTCAGGACTAGACAGCTGAAGGTCAGCTGCTCACCGGCAAAATCGGGCTACCCAACCGCTCCAGCAACGTCGCCTGCGCACTGCGCGGGTTCTGATTACCGGTTGGTGTGTTACGGATGTAACGGCCATCCGATTGCAGGCTCCAGCTGTGGGTGTTGTCGGTCAGGTACAGCTCCAGCTCCTTCTTCACCCGGGTCAGCAGCTTCTTGCCTTCCACCGGGAAGCAAGTCTCGACGCGCTTGTCGAGGTTGCGCTCCATCCAGTCGGCGCTGGAGAGGAACATCTGCTCCTCGCCGCCGTTGAGGAAATAGAACACTCGGGTGTGTTCCAGGAATCGACCAATGATCGAGCGCACATGAATGTTGTGCGAAACCCCGGCAATGCCCGGCCGCAGGCAGCACATGCCACGCACCACCAGATCGATACGCACGCCGGATTGGCTGGCCTTGTACAGCGCGCGGATGATCTTCGGATCGGTCAGCGAGTTGAACTTGGCGATGATGTGCGCCGGTTTGCCTTCGACGGCGAACTGGGTCTCGCGGGCAATCATGTCGAGCATGCCCTTCTTCAAAGTGAACGGCGCATGCAACAGCTTCTTCATGCGCAGCGTCTTGCCCATGCCGATCAACTGACTGAACAGTTTGCCGACGTCTTCGCACAAGGCGTCATCGGAGGTCAGCAGGCTGTAGTCGGTGTAGAGCTTGGCGTTGCCGGCGTGGTAGTTACCGGTGCCGAGGTGCGCGTAACGCACGATCTCGCCCTGTTCGCGACGCAGAATAAGCATCATCTTGGCGTGGGTCTTGAAGCCGACCACGCCGTAGATCACCACTGCCCCGGCCGCTTGCAGACGGCTGGCCAGTTGCAGGTTGGACTCTTCGTCGAAGCGCGCCCGCAGCTCGATGACCGCCGTCACTTCCTTGCCGTTACGCGCGGCATCCACCAGCGCATCGACGATTTCCGAGTTGGCGCCGGAGCGATACAGCGTCTGGCGCACGGCCAGAACATGCGGGTCTTTCGCGGCTTGACGCAGCAGATCGACCACCGGGGTGAACGACTCGAACGGGTGCAGCAGCAAAATATCCTGCTTGCTCACCACGCTGAAAATGTTCTCGCTGTTTTGCAGCAGTTTCGGGATCTGCGGGGTGAACGGCGTGTATTGCAGCTCCGGATGGCTGTCCAGGCCGGTGATGCTGAACAGTCGCGTCAGGTTGACCGGGCCGTTGACCTGATACAGCTCGGTCTCGCTCAGGTTGAACTGCTTGAGCAGATAGTCCGAGAGGTGTTTCGGGCAGGTGTCGGCGACTTCCAGACGCACCGCATCACCGTAGCGACGCGAGAACAACTCGCCACGCAGAGCGCGGGCCAAGTCTTCGACGTCTTCGGAATCCAGCGCCAGGTCGGCGTTTCGGGTCAGACGGAACTGGTAGCAGCCCTTGACCTTCATGCCTTGGAACAGGTCATCGGCGTGAGCGTGGATCATCGACGACAGGAACACATAGTTGTCGCCAGCGCCGCCGACTTCTTCCGGCACCTTGATGATGCGCGGCAGCAGGCGCGGTGCCGGGATGATCGCCAGACCGGAGTCGCGACCGAAGGCGTCGATACCTTCGAGTTCAACGATGAAGTTCAGGCTCTTGTTCACCAGCAACGGGAACGGGTGCGTGGGGTCGAGGCCGATCGGGGTGATGATCGGCGCGATCTCGTCGCGGAAATAACGACGAACCCAGGTCTTGAGCTTGGTCGTCCAGTTGCGGCGACGGATGAAGCGCACCTGATGCTTTTCCAACTCTGGCAGCAGGATGTCGTTGAGGATCGCGTACTGGCGATCAACGTGACCGTGAACCAGTTCGCTGATCCGCGCCAGGGCTTGATGCGGTTGCAGGCCATCGGCACCGGC
Source organism: Pseudomonas sp. LBUM1652 (assembly GCF_059716105.1). Taxonomy (NCBI): domain Bacteria; kingdom Pseudomonadati; phylum Pseudomonadota; class Gammaproteobacteria; order Pseudomonadales; family Pseudomonadaceae; genus Pseudomonas; species Pseudomonas sp. LBUM1652. The sequence goes on from NZ_CP166804.1 coordinate 6,074,726, forward strand.
CTGTTCACGGGCAAAGGTGATTTGCTTTTTCAGGCCGGCAACACGGATTTCGAAGAATTCGTCGAGGTTGCTGGAGAAGATCAGCAGGAACTTCAGCCGCTCCAGCAACGGATAGGACTCGTCCAGCGCCTGTTCCAGCACGCGGATGTTGAACTGCAGTTGCGAGAGCTCACGGTGGATGTACAGGCTGCTGTCATCCAGGCCTGGAATCGCAATCGCCGGCACCGCCGCAGCGGGTTCGGTGACCGGCGCGGGTGGCGCTGGCTCCAGCTCCGGCGGGGTTTCGGTGATTTGTTCCACCACCGGCTGAGCTTCTTTTACTGCAACTTCAGTGAGTCCTTCGGTATTCATTGAATGTTCCTGGGAGGGCTATTTCTGCTCTCGTAACAATTGAGCGGCGCGGACAGCAAAATAAGTCAGGATGCCATCAGCACCGGCACGTTTAAAGGCGGTCAGTGATTCGAGAATCACCGCCTCGCTCAACCAGCCATTCTGGATCGCCGCCATGTGCATGGCGTATTCGCCGCTAACCTGATAGACGAAGGTCGGCACCTTGAAGGCATCTTTTACCCGGAAAAGAATGTCCAGGTACGGCATGCCCGGCTTGACCATGACCATGTCCGCGCCTTCAGACAAGTCCGCGCCGACTTCGTGCAGCGCTTCGTCGCTGTTGGCCGGATCCATCTGATAAGAAGCCTTGTTCGCCTTGCCAAGGTTCGAGGCCGAACCCACGGCATCGCGGAAAGGCCCGTAATAGGCGCTGGCGTACTTGGCCGAGTAGGCCATGATCCGCACGTTGACGTGGCCGGCGATTTCCAGCGCTTCGCGGATCGCCTGAATGCGCCCGTCCATCATGTCCGACGGGGCAACGACCTGAGCGCCGGCCTCGGCGTGGGACAGCGCCTGGCGCACGAGCGCATCGACGGTGATGTCGTTCTGTACGTAGCCTGCTTCGTCGAGAATGCCGTCCTGACCGTGTGTGGTGAACGGGTCGAGCGCGACGTCGGTGATCACGCCCAGTTCCGGGAAGCGATCACGCAGGGCGCGAGTGGCGCGCTGGGCGATGCCTTCGGGATTCCAGGCTTCGGCGGCGTCGAGGGATTTGAGTTCTGCAGGCGTGACCGGGAACAATGCCAGCGCCGGAATCCCCAGTTCGACCCACTTGGCGGCTTCTTCAAGCAGCAAATCGATGGTCAAGCGCTCTACACCCGGCATCGAAGCCACGGCTTCGCGGCGGTTTTCACCGTCGAGCACGAAGACGGGCAGGATCAGGTCGTCGACCGTCAGTACATTTTCCCGCACCAGCCGACGCGAAAAATCATCACGGCGATTGCGACGCAGGCGGGTGGCGGGGAACAAACGGTTGGCAGGGGTAAAGCTCACGGCAGACTCCTGAGCCCGCGCAAACGGGCGAGCGTGACAGTTATAGACGGCCATTATGACGAACAGATTACAGTTGTGCGCACCCCGTGACATGTAGCCGCATTCCATTGTCTGTGTAGGAAATGTTCACGTCGAGACACATTTGGACACTTTCCTGAATGTGTTTGAAGGGTTAGGCTGCGCGTTCATTTCGCCAGCACCCAGACAATGCTCCAACAATTTCTGCATGACTTCGGCTACTTTGCCCTTTTTCTCGGCACGTTCTTCGAAGGCGAAACCATCCTGGTGCTCGCGGGTTTCCTCGCGTTTCGCGGATACATGGATATCAACCTGGTCGTGGTCGTGGCGTTCTTCGGCAGTTATGCCGGCGATCAGTTGTGGTACTTCCTGGGGCGCAAGCACGGGCGCAAATTGCTTGCACGCAAACCGCGCTGGCAATTGATGGGCGACCGGGCGCTGGAGCACATCCGTAAGCATCCGGACATCTGGGTTCTGAGCTTCCGCTTCGTTTATGGGTTGCGCACGGTGATGCCCGTGGCGATCGGCTTGTCGGGTTATCCACCGGGACGTTACCTGCTGCTGAACGGTATCGGCGCAGCGATCTGGGCCACCGCACTGGCTGCTGCCGCTTACCATTTCGGCGCTGTGCTCGAAGGCATGCTCGGCAGCATCAAGAAATACGAGCTGTGGGTACTCGGCGCGTTGCTGGTGCTGGGTGTTGGCCTGTGGCTGCGCCGCCGCTTCAAGAATGCCCGTTTGGCGAAGCAGGTTTACGCCGACGAGCAGGCAGCGAAAGCCGCGCACTTGCATCAGATCGAGCAGGCCAAAGTCGCCGACCCTAAGACGCCAAACGAGTAATTCGCTGGCGAACGCCATACAGCCCGATGCCACTGAGCAGGCTGTAACCGAGCAAGCCAGCCCAGGCCACCGGGCTGGCCGGCCACAGCCCGACCAGCGGCGCCAGCCACACCAGCGGCAGATTCGACGCCAACCGCAACAGCTCGACCTTCAGCGCCCACGGGCGATTCTCCAGGGCCACGCCCAACGCAAACAGACCGAACGCCACCGCCCCCCAACCGAGCACCAGCGCGGCGCTCGGCAGAGTGGTTTCCAGATTCATCAGGTAACTGCCCAGCGCGATATAGACGCAGAATTGCGCCGCCACGTACCACTGCTGGCGGCTCTCGAGCGGTATGTCGAATTTGCGAAACCGGGTCAGGTCCGGCTTGTTCAGCGGGTACTTCGCCGCTACATCCGCCGGACGCCAACCGGTGCGCATAAACCAGATCCGCAGCTTGTCCCACATGCTCTCCGTGCGCCGCGCGTCATCCCACAACTGCGCATAAAACTGCAGGTTGGCCCACAACGGATTCCAGCTCGCCAATGGCGTGGTCACGCCGAAAATCACCGGTTCGTTGTCGTCCTCTTCCTGGAACGAGCCAAACAGTCGATCCCAAATAATGAACACCCCGCCGTAGTTGCGATCCATGTAGAGAGCGTTCTGTGCATGGTGAGCCCGATGATTGGATGGCGTGACGAAAAACCATTCGAACCAGCCAAGCTTGGGAATGTGCTGGGTGTGCACCCAAAACTGATAGAGCAGATTCAGCGCCGCAACGCTGACGAACACCAGCAGCGGCACGCCAAGTACGGCCATCGGCAGGTAGAAGATCCAGCTCAGCAGAAATCCGGTGCTGGTCTGGCGCAACGCCGTCGAGAGGTTGTACTCCTCGCTCTGGTGATGCACCGAATGCGCCGCCCAGAGGATGTTGCGTTCATGGCCCATGCGGTGCAGCCAGTAATAGCAGAAGTCATAGAGGATGAAAGCGAACACCCAGACCCAGAGGCTCTGCGCCGGCAGCCTGAGCAAAGCCAGATGTTCCAGGGCAAAGGCATAGGTCACAAGGCCGACGCCTTTGGTCAGCAGCCCGGTAGTGGTCGACAGCACGCCGGTGCTGATGCTGTTCACCGCATCGGCCAGGCGATAGTGGCTGACCCCGCGCCAACGGTCGGCGATCAGCTCCACCACAATCAAAACGAAGAAAAACGGCACCGCATACAGAATGAAGTTCATGACGTGTTCCGAGCCAATTCCATGCAACAGATCGTAGGCCTGAGCGCGAATTTACCCTATGGCAACGCGCGACAAATTAGTGGACATTTAGCGCCATGAAACTGGAGAGAAACCCATGAGCAAAAAAGTTGCAGTGATCCTGTCCGGCAGTGGCGTTTACGACGGAGCAGAAATCCAGGAAAGCGTCATCACCCTGCTACGCCTTGATCAACGCGGCGCGCAGGTACAGTGCTTCGCCCCGAACATTGCGCAATTGCATGTAATCAATCACCTGACCGGCGAAGAAATGCCCGAGTCGCGCAACGTGCTGGTGGAGTCGGCGCGCATCGCCCGGGGCAACATCAAGGACATTCGTGAGGCCGACGTCGACGACTTCGATGCGCTGATCGTGCCGGGTGGCTTTGGGGCGGCGAAGAACCTGTCGAACTTCGCCATCGAAGGCGCCGGCTGCACCGTGCAGCCAGACGTTCTGGCCCTGGCCGAAGCGTTTGCCGAAGCAGGCAAACCAGTGGGGCTGATCTGCATCTCGCCGGCACTCGCGGCAAAGATCTACGGCCCGGGCGTGACCTGCACCATCGGCAACGATGCCGACACCGCCACCGCGATGAACAAGATGGGCGCCACTCACGAAGAGTGCGCAGTGACCGACATCATCGAAGACAAGGCACGCAAACTGGTGACGACCCCGGCTTATATGCTGGCTCAGAACATCAGTGAAGCGGCTTCGGGGATTAACAAACTGGTCGACCGCGTCCTTGAGCTGACTCACGAGAACGACGCCTGATCCGATCATGCTGAAGAGCTTTTGTGGTGAGGGGATTTAGCGAAACGTCGCACCGCCCCGACGGCCAGCGCAGCAGGCCCCGCTCTTCAAGATGCAAGGGGCTGCTGCGCAGCCCATCGGGGATAAATCCCCTCGCCACAGATATTCGGATGAATCAGGATTGGCGTGAAAGACGGGTGAGGATTCGGTCCAGCGCATTGGCAAACGCCTGCTTCTCGCGCTCGCCAAACGGCGCCGGGCCGCCGCTCATCTGGCCTTGTTCACGCAGATCGGTGAACAGATTGCGCACGGCCAGGCGCTCGCCCATGTTCTGCGCATCGAACTCTTTGCCTCGCGGATCAAGCGCCGCCACACCCTTTTTCACCAACCGATCGGCCAGCGGAATATCGCTGCAGATCACCAGCTCACCGGGCACGGCGTGCTCGACCAGATAATCGTCCGCCGCATCCGGGCCGCTGGGCACCACGATCAACTTGACGATGGCCAGCCCCGGTTTGGTCTGCGGCTGCCCCGCCACCAGCACCACTTCGAACTGGCGCTTGAGCGCGAACTTCACCACCAGATCCTTCGCCGCCCGTGGACAGGCGTCGGCATCGATCCATACACGCATTTTCAACCTCCAAAAAATTCGCGAGCAGGCTCGCTCCCACAGGATATACGCCATCCATGTGGGAGCGAGCCTGCTCGCGATTATGAGCGCAGCGAATGCCGTCAGGCGGCGACTCGCTTCTTCTCAGCCAGCCGACTACGGCTATACAGCACGATGATCGCCACAATCGCCACCGCCTGCGCCGTCAGCGAATAGGCATCGGCATGAATCCCCAGCCAGTCGAAATCGAAGAACGCCACCGGCCGCGTGCCGAAAATCCCCGCTTCCTGCAACGCCTTCACGCCATGCCCGGCAAACACCACTGACAGCGCACACAGCAGCGCGGCGTTGATGCTGAAGAACAGCGTCAGCGGCAGTTTTGCCGAACCGCGCAGGATCACCCAGGCCAGACCGACCAGCAGCACCAGCGCCGTCGCACCGCCTGCCAGTACCGCGTTGTGTCCGGCAGGACCGGCCTGCAACCACAGGGTTTCGTAGAACAGGATCACTTCGAACAGCTCGCGATACACCGAGAAGAACGCCAGGATCGCGAAGCCAAAACGCCCGCCACCGCCGACCAGACTGCTCTTGATGTAATCCTGCCAGGCTGCTGCGTGACGGCGGTCGTGCATCCACACACCGAGCCACAACACCATCACACTGGCGAACAGCGCCGTAGCGCCCTCGAGCAATTCACGCTGCGAGCCGCTGACATCGATCACATACGCCGCCAGCGCCCAAGTCCCCAGGCCGGCCAGCAACGCCAGGCCCCAACCAACGTTAACGCTACGCACCGCCGATTGCTGACCGGTGTTGCGCAGGAACGCAAGGATCGCCGCCAGCACCAGAATCGCTTCCAGCCCTTCGCGCAGCAAAATCAGCAGACCGGAGATAAAGCTCAGCGACCAGCTCAAACCATCGCTGCCGAGCAGACCGGCGGATTCCTTGAGTTTGGCCTTTGCCGCGTCCAGACGCTGTTCGGCCTGGGCCACCGGTAACCCGTCCTGCAACGACTGCCGATAAGCCATCAAGGATTTTTCAGTGTCCTTGCGCACATTCGCGTCGACGTTATCCAGCGAACTCTCGACCAGTTCGAAGCCTTCCAGATACGCCGCCACCGACAGGTCGTAAGCCTGATCGTGGTCGCCAGCGCGGTAAGCCGCGAGGCTCTTGTCCAGCGTTGCAGCGGTGTAGTCGAGCAACTGCGCCGGGCCACGCTTGACCTGCGGCGGCTGCGCACGCTGGGCACGGAACGTGGCGGCGGCTTGCGCGCCTTCGGCAATTTGCACTTCGGCCGGGGTCTGGCGGGCCAGATCGGCGATGTTGTAGGCCTGCTCGGATTTGGCTGCCGAGGCATCGGCGCTGAGCCCGGCGACGTATGTCGCCATGTCCCAGCGCTGGCGATCATCCAGTTGATCGGCAAACGACGGCATGTCGGTGCCTTCGACGCCTTGACCGAGGGTGCTGTAGATCGCGTATAGGCTCAGGTGATCCAGACGGGCGGCGTCGCGCAGGTTGGCCGGGGGCGGTGTCAGGCCGACACCGGCCGGGCCATCGCCCGCGCCGGTTTCACCGTGGCACACCGAGCAGTGCTGGGCGAAGAGCGGTGCGGCACGCGCCGGATCGGGCGTGATGACCGGCGCCTGGCTGACCTCATAGGCCACGGCCAGTTTCGCCCCCAGTTGCCGCGCCTGACGGGCAACTTCCGCGCCGTCCTGCCGAGCGGTGACCGCCGCGCGCAAGGCAATCACACCTTGCTCCAGCCCAGCCTTTTCCGGTTTAACCGGCAAATCCGCGATCAGCCCCTGCAACACCTGAATGAATTCCAGTTGCTCACGGTATTCAGAGTCGTCGACGACTTTGCCCGCTTCCACCGTCGGCGGATAGTCGGCACTGATGTAATCGAGCATGTGCAGCGCTTGCGGCGCGCCTTCCACCGTATCGGCCAACAGGTTTGAGCAACTCAGGGCGCACAACGGGAACAACAGCCAGGCCAGAAAACGGGACGGCGCAGTCATGAACGAATCTCAATTGGTAATACGAAGTAACACATTGTTCACTTCCAATGAGATTCCCTCAAGCTTTGTCAGCGCGGCGGTCGTTTTTTTCAGCGTAACGGTGCAGCTTTTGTCCGGTAATGTGCGTGCATGAACTCGACGAACACCTGCACCTTGAGTGCGACATGCCGGGGCAAACAGCCCTTATACTGCGTCACCTCCCGCCCTTGCCGTTCAAGGAAGAACCTGCCTCCATGCGCCGTAGCCTGCCGTTTTGCCTGTTGTTCAGCGCCCTCATGCAACTGAACGGTTGCGCCGCTTACCGCAATTACGATGCAGAGATGCAGCAGACCATCGATCAGATGTCGGCGGGCAATCTCAACGAAGCGCTCTACCTGATGGAGCTGAATAATCCCTGGGAAGACAAGGATCTGCTGTATTACCTGGAAAGAGGCGCCATTCTCAGTGCCGGCACGGCCCTGCCAAAAAGTCAGGAAGCCTGGCGCACGGCTGACCGGATGATTGTCCAGCGCGAAGAGGCCGTCCCCTCCGCAGGCATGAAGCTGCTGACCCGGTTCGGCAATGAAATGGGCACCATGCTGGTCAACGACAAGTTGCTGCGCTACGAAGGTTACGACTACGAAAAAGTCATGCTGACCACCGAGATGGCGCTCAACCAACTGGCGGAGAACGATTTCGACGGTGCGCGCGCCGACATCAAGAAAACCCACGAACGCGAAACCCTGATTGCGCGCCAGCGGGAACGGCAATACGAAGAAGCTGAAGAACAGGCCAAAAGCCAAGGGATCACGTTGCGTTACAAGGATCTGCAAGGCTATCCGGTCACTGTCCTCGACGCCCCGCAAGTGGTTGAACTGAAGAACGGCTATCAGAGTGCATTCAGCCATTACCTGGCGGGCTTCACCTATGAAGCGTTGGGCGAACGCACGCTCGCGGCACCGGGTTATCGCCAGGCCATTGAGTTACGCCCGGGCGTACCGTTTCTCGAGAAAGCCTTGCGCAATCTGGACAAGCCCGCGCCGGCAGCGGATGAAAGCGAGATCCTGGTCGTTGTCCAGGCCGGTTTCGCGCCGGTGCGCAGTTCGGTGCAAGTGCCGATCCCGGTGCGACTGAACGAAAACCTGACGATTGTCGCGCCGATCTCGTTTCCGGTGATGGTGCCCGATACGATCACACCGCCTGTTCCGAGTGTGCTCGTCGACGGCAAACAATACCCATTGACGATGATCAACAGCGTTACTGACATGGCCATGCGTACCTTGCGCGATGACATGCCGGCGATCATCTCTCGCGCGATGTTCCGCGCCAACATGGCCGCCATCAGTCAGGCTCAAAAGAATGAACGCAATCCGGCCACAGCTTCGCTGGTGGTTACTGAACACGATCCTTTCGAAGAGGCGGATACGCGCACCTGGCGCACCCTTCCGGACAAAACCCTGGTCGCCCGTCTACGCCTGAAAAAAGGTCTGCATCGCGTGAGCTTCCCGTACTTGCGTGCAGCGGACGGGTTCACCGTGCGTGTCGACCAGAACCATCAGGTGTTCAACCTTCGGGTATTCATGGGCATGAACTACTACGTGGGGTCTTCGCTGGTGCTACCCGAAGTACCAGAGCCTGCTAACGTTGGCAGTCCCGGGCAGTAATGGCACCTAACTAACCGATGCAATTAAAAAGCTATTACATAGCCACTAGCACCCGCTTATAATGCCGCGCCCTCGCTATCGCGATGCGGCATAAAAGCTCCTCTGGTTATGAGGAATTGGCAGGAGGCCAACGCCACTGTCGATGGGTCACACCAGCCCGACCAGCATCCGCGGCTGTAGTTACTCCAGGGAAGAAGTACCCCCATGGCATTCCGCGCCCCCACTCTGATTGCGCTCAGCGCCGTCACTCTGCTGTCCGGCTGTTCGGCGTTTCGCAACTACGACTCCGAACTGGCCCAGACCAACCAGCAACTGGCTTCCGGCAATGTCGATGCCGCGCTGACCCTGCTGGAAAAGAACAACACCAGCGCCGACAAAGACCTGCTCTATTACTTCGAGAAAGGTGAACTGCTGCGCGCCAAGGGCGACTTGTCCGGCAGCCAGAACGCCTGGACCAGCGCCGACCAGGTGGTGGGTCAGTGGGAAGACGCGGTCAAGCTCGACACCGGCAAATACCTGGCCCAGTTCGGCAGCTTCATCGTCAACGACAAGGTTCGCCGCTACGAAGGCTACGACTACGAAAAAGTCATGCTGACCACGCAAATGGCCCTGAACCTGCTGGCGGTCAATGACTTCGACGGCGCGCGCACTGCGATCAAGAAGACTCACGAACGTGAAGCGGTGATCGCCGACCTGCGCGACAAGGAATACCTCAAGAGCGAGGAAGAGGCCGAGAAAGAAGGCATCAAGACTCAGTACAAGGATCTGCAGGGCTATCCGGTCGCCAGCCTCGATGCGCCGGAAGTGGTCGGCCTGAAAAACAGCTACCAGAGTGCGTTCAGCCATTACCTGGCCGGTTTCGTCTACGAAGCCCTTGGCGAAAAAGACCTGGCTGCACCGGGCTACCGCAAGGCCGCAGAACTGCGCCCGAACACGCCGCTGCTGGAACAGGCGCTGGTCAACCTCGACAAGCCGACCAAGAGCGATGACAGCGACATCCTGATCGTGGTGCAAAGCGGTCTGGCGCCGTCCCGCGATTCGATTCGCGTGCCACTGCCGCTGCCAATCTCCAACAACGTGGTGATCACGCCGCTGTCGTTCCCGATCATCAAGCCTGACACCTCCACCGCGCCGTTCGCGCAGATCGGTGTCGACGGCCAGCAAGTCAACCTGACCGGCCTCAACAGCACCACCGCCATGTCTCGCCGCGCCCTGCGCGACGACATGCCGGGGATTATCCTGCGCACCACCGTGCGCGCGATCACCAAAGGCGTGGCGCAGAAGCAGATCAACGAAACCAATCCACTGGCCGGTCTGGCCGTGGGTATCTCTTCAGCTGTGCTCGAAGGTGCCGATACCCGTACGTGGCGCACGCTGCCGGACAACACCCAGGTGGTGCGTCTGCGCTTGAAGAAAGGTGAACACCAAGTCACTCTGCCGAGCGCTGTGGGCGGTTCGGTGGTCAAGGTCACCGTCGATCAGCGTTATCAGGTGATCAGCCTGCGTGCCGTGGGCAATCAGGTGTTTGCTGGCGGTCTCGCCGCCCACGTGATCCCGAGCGCCGCTGCGACCAACGTCGCCAGCCTCAAACAACCTTAAGAACGGAGTCTTTGCATGCGCTTCAAATTCATCGCCGTCGCCGCCCTCGCCGTGCTGGCCAGCGGCTGCGCCACCCCGCCACCTCCTGAGCCGGGCAGCGCCGCGAGCAAAGTCGTGGCCATGGGGCCGCAAAAACACATCGTCGTCGGCGCCATGCGCGTCGCCCGCGAAAACGGTTTCATGACCGTCAATGTGCAGTTGAGCAACACCCTCAACAGCAACAAGATTTTCTACTACCGCTTCGCCTGGCTCGGCCCTGAAGGCTTCCCGGTCGCGGAAGAAGAAGTCTGGAAAAGCCAGATGATGTACGGCGCGCAGACCAGCTTCGTCCAGGCTATCGCCCCGACGCCGAAAGCGGTGGATTTCCGTCTGGAAATCAAGACGCCTTAAGTCCGCTTCCCCCTATTCCTGTTTTAGAGAGCACTGTCATGTTTGCACGCTTTTCCTGCATCGCCGTTATCGCCCTGCTAGCTTCCGGTTGCGCCAACACCTCGCCAACCCTGGGCAGCAAGAACATCAGCTACGGCGACACCAAGGCTGTTGAAACCGTCACCAACGAATTCGGTTCGACTGACCTGCAAATGATCGCCGAGTCGATGACCCGCTCCCTGGCCCAGTCCGGCATTCTGCAGGGCCGCCCGGTGGTTCAGGTCTACGACGTGAAGAACAAGACCAGCGAGTACATCGATACCCGCGAAATCACCACCAGCATCAAGACTCAGCTGATGAAAACCGGCGTTGCGCGCTTCGCCAGCGACAACAATGCGATGCAGAGCCAGGTTGACCAGCTCAAGCTGCAAAACCAGAGCGGCCTGTACAAGAAGAGCACCGTGGCCAAGACTGGCAACATGGTTGCCGCCAAGTACCGCATCGAAGGTTCGATCAGCTCGATCGTCAAGCGCAGCAGCGATTACAAGGACGTCTTCTACAAGTTCAGCCTGCAATTGATCGACGTTGAAAGCGGTCTGGCCGAGTGGATGGACGAAAAAGAGATCCGCAAAACCACGGAGCGTTAATCGATGCGCACATGGATTGGCATGATGGCCCTGGCTTGCGCGTTTGGCGCGCAAGCGGCCCCGAAAGTCGCGGTGACGGATCTGGCGTATCAGGAACGTGTGGAGCAATACATTCACATCGTTTCGGCGCAGAACAATTACCGCGAGGGTTACTACAGCTCCAGCGGTTCTTCGAGCTATAACGAGATCGAAGCGACCACCAGCTACATCGAGCAGACCGAGCTGCGCAAATTCACCGGCGACATCAAGGGTGAAATTCTGCGTACCGGTATGTTCCAGCTGGTGCAGGGCACGCCGTACACCGCGTCGTCCAAGGGTGACATCTACGACGTGATCAAGCGGATCAAGGCCGGCAACTTCAAGGGTGCCGACTATGTTCTGTTTGGCACCGTGTCAGACATCGACTTCACCCAGGACATGAACGAGCTGGCGCACACCGACAGCTATTCGGCGGTACTGGGCCTGACGCTGGTGGCGGACTTCAGCCTGATCAACACCAAGACCTTCGAAATCACGTCGGCCTTCACGGCGATGGGTGAAGCGCAGGACACCAAATTGGTGAACCACCGCGACATCAAGATCTCGCTGAACCGCCCACGGGTGGTGCGCGAGGTGTCGAAGGCGCTGGGTGAGGACGTGGCCGGACAACTGAGCCAACAGCTCGGAGGCGGCGGTTACGAGCAGCCGCGCGAGCCGCAGCAGCGTAACAACCTGCCGCGCGATACCGCGCCGGTGATTTTGCGCTGATTGCAGGCCTGCACAAATCTGCAGTGGACTTTTGTGGTGAGGGGATTTATCCCCGATGGGCTGCATAGCAGCCCCCTTTATTTCAAGATCAAGAGGGGCCCGCTTCGCGAGCCATCGGGGATGAATCCCCTCGCCACAAAAACATCCTCAGCACTAATAAAAAAGGCGACCTCATGAGGTCGCCTTTTTTGTGCCTGCGGGGTTTATACCGCCGCTTTACGCAACGTCGCCATAAACGCCGCCGCGCCGATGAACAGCCCGGCAAACGTGCGGTTCATGCGTTTCTGTTGTGTTGGCGTGCGCAGCAGGCGCAACACTTTCGACGCCAGACCGGTATAGCCAGCCATGACAATCAGGTCGACAAAGATCATGGTCGCGCCGATCACCAGATACTGGATCAGCAGCGGCGCGTGGGGATTGATGAACTGCGGCAGCACCGCCAGCATGAACACCAATGCCTTGGGGTTGCTGATATTCACCAGAAAACCGCGGAAGACCAGCGCCAACGGCTTGCCGATCGGCCGCACCGCTGCGTCATCGCTCATGTCCATGGGCAGCGCGCGCCATTGCTTGATCGCCAGATACACCAGATAGGCCACACCAAACCATTTGATCGCATGGAACGCAGTGGCCGAAGCGGTAAGAATCGCGCCGACACCGGCGCCGACAATCGCGATCTGCACGGCCAGGCCGATTTGCAGGCCCAAGGCATTCCAGTAACCACGCCAGAAGCCGTATTGCAGACCGCTGGACATCGACGCAATGGCGCCAGCGCCCGGGGAAAGACTGATCACCCAGCAGGCGGCGAAGAACGCCAGCCATGTTTGTAGCTCCATCGCACACCTCGACTCTGACTCGTGACAGACGTCCAAGCTAATGCGATCTATGGATCTTGAAAAGCCTTACTTCTCGAAACCGCTCGAAGGGAACACATCCGTCCCCCGCCAACGCCGCACCGAACGCTGGAAGAACAAGCTGTTCGGCACCTGCACCATCGCGCTGCCGGTGCCCAGCTCCTCAGCCTCGATCAACGTGGTGTAGAGTAGATTGATCGCCACCACCCGTCCTTTGACGCCGGGCTTGTCGGTGGTGTCGACCAGCTCGACCACATCACCGAGGCGAAACGGCCCGACGGTGAAGATCAGAATCGCGCAGAGCAGATTCGACAGCACACTCCACATCGCGAAGAACGCCACCGCCGCCACCGCGACGAAACCCGACAGCGCGGTCCACAGTACCGTGGCCGAGACGCCGAGGCGCTGCAGGACAAAGATCACCGCACTGCCCATGATCAGCCAGCGCAACACGCCACGCAGCGGCATCAGCAGTTGCGGCGGAAACGGGTAACGCTCGCCCAGACGGGTCAGGCATTTGGCGACAAAGCGCTGGGCAATGTAACCGGCCAGCAGGATCAGCAGAATCTGCACGCCGAGCCAGATCGGCTCGACCCACATGGCCGGCAGCGGCAGCTTGAACGCTTCCATCAGGACAACGCCTCCAGCTCCGCCTGCATGCTTTCCAGCATTTCGAGGGCTTCCATCCACGCCTCTTCAAGTTCCGCTTCGCGCACTTTCAGCTTGGCCTGCTCGGCCAGCAGATCACGCAACTCGTTCTTGCGTGCCGGCTCGTAGATTTCGCTGTCGCCGAGACTGGCATCGACCTTGGCCAGTTTTTCGTGGAGCTTGCCCAGTTCGGCTTCAAGCTTGTCGGCTTCACGCTTGTGCGGTGCCAGTTGCTGACGCAACGCAGCAGCGGCCTGACGCTGAGCCTTCTTGTCGGTTTTGTCCGGGTTCACCGGGGTGTTGCTGACCGGCGCATTGCGTTGACGGTATTCCACCAGCCAACGCGCATAGTCTTCGAGGTCGCCGTCGAATTCTTCGACCTTGCCGTCGGCGACCAGATAGAAGTTGTCGGTGGTGCTCTTGAGCAAGTGACGATCGTGAGAGACCACGAGAACAGCGCCACTGAACTCCTGCAACGCCATGGTCAGCGCCAGGCGCATTTCCAGATCGAGGTGGTTGGTCGGTTCGTCGAGCAGCAACAGGTTCGGCCGCTCCCAGGCGATCAACGCCAGGGCCAGACGCGCCTTCTCGCCACCGGAGAAATTCAGTACCGGCTCGTCGAGCCGCGCGCCACGGAAGTCGAAACCACCGAGGAAGTCACGCAGGGCCTGCTCACGCTCGGTCGGCGCCAGACGCTGCAAGTGCAGCAACGGGCTGGCCTTGGAGTCCAGTGAGTCGAGTTGATGCTGGGCGAAGTAGCCGACCACGGTGTTCTCGCCTCGGGTCAGGCGACCGGCCAGCGGTTGCAGCTCACCGGCGAGGTTCTTGATCAGCGTCGACTTACCCGCACCGTTGGGCCCGAGCAGACCGATCCGCGCGCCGGGGGTCAGTTGCAGCTTGACCTTCTCCAGCACGGTTCGGTCGCCGTAGCCCAGGTTCGCATCGGACAAATCAATCAACGTGCTGGAGATCTTCGTCGACTCGCGGAACACGAAGTCGAACGGCGAATCGACGTGAGCCGCCGACAACTCTTCCATGCGCTCCAGCGCCTTGATCCGGCTCTGGGCCTGACGGGCCTTGGTGGCCTGAGCCTTGAAGCGGGCGATGTAGCTTTCCATGTGCGCACGCTGCGCCTGTTGCTTCTCGTAGGCCTGTTGCTGCTGGGCCAGACGCTCGGCACGGGCGCGTTCGAACGCGGTGTAGCCGCCCCGGTACAGGGTGATTTTGCGTTGATCGACGTGGGCAACATGGTCGACGACTTCATCGAGGAAATCGCGGTCGTGGGAAATCAGCAGCAAGGTGCCCGGATAGCTCTTCAGCCACTCTTCGAGCCAGATGATGGCGTCGAGGTCCAAGTGGTTGGTCGGTTCGTCGAGCAGCAGCAAGTCCGACGGGCACATCAATGCCTGCGCCAGATTCAGACGCATCCGCCATCCACCGGAGAAATCTCCTACCTGGCGATCCATCTGCTCATTGGTGAAACCCAGACCGGCGAGCAACTTGCGCGCCCGCGCGTCGGCGGTGTAGCCGTCAGCGCTGTCGAGTTCGGCGTGCAGGCGAGCCAGCGCCACGCCGTCATGGGCCGCTTCGGCCACTGCAAGGTCGCGTTGCACCTCACGTAGACGCAGGTCGCCATCGAGCACATAGTCGACCGCCAGGCGCTCGAGGGTATCGACCTCCTGACGCATGTGCGCGATCCGCCAGTCAGCCGGCAGCAGGCAATCGCCCGAATCCGGGTGCAACTCGCCGCGCAGCAAGGCAAACAGGCTGGATTTGCCGGCGCCGTTGGCACCGATGAGGCCGGCTTTGTGGCCGGCGTGCAGGGTCAGCTCGGCGTCTTCTAGCAGACGTTGCGGGCCACGCTGTAAAGTCAGGTTCTGAAGTCGGATCATAATGGCGGCGGAGTCTACCAGCTTCGCTCACAACTGGCGCGAGTAGCACGATGTCCTCTGACCTGTGGAGCTTTTCCCTTGCCACCTACGCCCGCCCGGGCGTGGAAGACGCCTGCCTGCAATTGCAAACGGCGGGGGCCAATGTGTGCCTGCTGCTGTGCGGTTTATGGCTGGAGCAACGTGGCGTGGCCTGCGATCAACAGCGCGTGCAACAGCTTCAGGCGTTGACCGAGCCTTGGGATATCGAGGTCGTGCAACCGCTGCGTGCATTGCGTGTGCAATGGAAGGCGGGGGCTGTGGAGGATGCGGTGTTGAAAGGCATGCGTGAACAAGTCAAGGCGCTGGAGCTTGAGGCTGAGCGTGCGTTGTTGTCACGGCTGGAGGGGATTGCGCAGATGTGGGCGCGCAATGTATCGGGGTCGATGGCATGGCTGGAGGCGCTGGCAGGCCCAAGGGCCAGCCCGAACCGCGATGCGCTGCAAGTGCTGCGCATCGCGGCGACCGGTACTTAGGAAGCGCTGGTCGGGTTGCTGGTGACGCTCGACGCAGCGGCTGGCGTTGGCGCAGTCGTAGAAGTCGAGGTAGTAGCGGCTGGCGCAGGTGCTGCTGGCGAGGCCGAGGTTGCCGGTGCGGCAGGCTTGGCAGCTGTCGCGGTGGCCGGTTTGGCAGCGGCTGGTTTGGCAGCAACTGGTTTTTTCGCGGCTGGTTTTGCAGCTGGTTTTGCTGCGGGCTTGGCAGCCGGTTTTGCAGCAGCAGGTTTGGCAGCGGCGGCCGGTTTAGCGGCTGGCTTGACTGCTGGTTTTGCAGCAGGCTTGGCGGCGGCTTTCACTGCAGGTTTTGCAGCAGGCTTGGCAGCTGGTTTTGCGGCGACTCTGGCAGCTGGTTTTGCAGCCGCTTTAGCAGCAACTGGTTTGGCGGCAGACTTGGCGGCAGGTTTTGCAGCGGCAGTTTTAGCGGCTGGTTTGACTGCAGTTTTAGCGGCCGGTTTTGCAGCTGCGGTTTTAGCTGGGGTTGCTTTGACTGCGGCTGTTTTTGCAGCGGGTTTTGCCGCAGCAGTTTTGGCGGCAGCAGGTTTTGCCGCAGTGGTTTTAGCCGCCGGTTTCGCAGCGCTCGCCGCAGCCGGTTTTTTTGCCGCAGGCTTGGCAGCGGTTTTTGCTGCAGCTTTCACGGGCGCTTTGGCCACTGGTTTGGCGGCGGCTTTAGCGGCTGGTTTTGCAGCAGCGGTTTTCGCCGGCGCCTTGGCTGCAGCAGGTTTGGCTGCGGCTTTCTTGGCAGGTGCCGCCGCTGGTTTGGCCGAGCGGGACGACAATACTTTGCCCACTGCTTCCTGGACACGACCAACACCCTGGGCCAGTTTCAGGCTTTCCTGGGCATCGCGCTTGAGTTGCAGAATGTAGCTGCGAGTGTCGGACTGACGCTCTTTCAGCGCATCGAGCAGGTCTTCAAGTTCTTTCACTGCGCCTTTGGCTTTGGTCTGCGCCTTGGCTTTGCCGGCGGCAGCTGCGTCCTGCAATTTGGTGCGGGATTTGTGCAGTTTTTCTTGCGCCTTGCCGCGTTGCTTTTCCAGTTTGGCGAGCAGTTTTTCAGCATCAGCCAAGGCTTGGGAGCAAGCGTTTTCCAGATGCTCGAGCAAGCTGCCCGAGAGTTGTTGGAGTAAGTGCAACGGAGTGTTTACAGGCTTCTTGGTGGCCGACATGGTTTACCTCCTGGCTGACGTGAGTGCGGCTCATACTAGACCTCTGCAGTTACCGCCGCTAGGTCATCTTGACAGTATCGAAACCGTTGCGTTGCAACGAAGTGAAAATGTTCTTCAACAAGTCAAAAGCAGTTCACCGTTACAGACGTTCGCGCTGGCATAATCCACCGCAATTCAGGACGGAGAGAGCTCATGTCGCGCTACCTTTTTTTATCCCTCTGCGTGATTTTTTCAGCGGCCCACGCCGACGAAAAAACCACGGCGAACGACGCTCATGATCTGGCCTATAGTCTCGGTGCCAGCCTGGGCGAACGCTTGCGTCAGGAAGTCCCGCAGTTGCAGATCCAGGCACTGGTAGAAGGCTTGCAGCAGGCCTATCAAGGCAAGCCGCTGGCGCTGAGTGAAGCGCGCATCGAACAGATTCTGGCCGACCATGAATCGCAAAATGCCGAACACGCCGCGATGCCTTCGAGCGACGCCGCAATGGAAAACGAGCAGCGTTTCCTGACGGCTGAAAAAGCCAAACCGGGAGTGAAGCAACTGGCCGACGGCATCCTGCTCACCGAGCTGACGCCAGGCACCGGCGCCAAGGCAGGCCCTGATGGAAAAGTCCAGGTGTTGTACATCGGTCGCTTGCCGGACGGCACCGTGTTCGATCAGAACACTCAGCCGCAATGGTTCAACCTCGACAGCGTGATCGCCGGTTGGCGCACCGCGTTGCAAAACATGCCGGTGGGTGCGAAATGGCGACTGGTGATTCCATCGGATCAGGCTTATGGCGCCGACGGTGCCGGCGACCTGATCGCACCGTTTACACCGCTGGTTTTTGAAGTCGAATTACGTGGCGCGACGAGTTGATCAGGCATAAAAAAACGGTGCGCATGAGCGCACCGTTTTTTGTTGAAAGCGTCAGTCAGGCCTGAACCGAATCTTCTTCCTTGTGTGCCGTATGCAGCACTTCAATCAAGCAGTCTTCCAGTTCAAAACGTTCGTGAAGCAGGCCACCGAGTTCCTTGAATTTCTCCGCAACGCATTTGCCTTCGTCGCAAAGGTCGTTGAACGCGAGGAGTTTTTCGGTGATGACATCAATGCGCGGATAAATTGTCTCGGCCAATTCAAGGCCGCGCTTGTCGTTGAACGCCTTGGCTTCACCGGTTAGCTGTTCGTAGATTTCGAAGTGCCCGGCTGAGACGTAGTCGACCAGCACACCGCAGAATTCCTGCAAGGGCTTGCGGTCCTCGCTCAACTTCTCAGGTTTCGCACCAAGAGCATCATAGGCCCGAACCAGTTCATGCCGCTCTTGCAACCAGCGGTCGATCAGCAGATGAACTCCACCCCAACGTTCCTGAGCATTCTGACAACTTTCGAGCATGGCGATCTCTCTTCCCTTGTGGGTCATGCTGCTCTACACCCGCGTCCCGCTTCTGGTTTGGCTTGGGGGACGGTCGGGCAGAGCGTCATCGAGCAACATAAATCCAATGACACATGCGGGCCAGATTATGCCCGCACGCCTATGGCTTCAAGGTACGCAGGAGATAAAGTTCATACAAGTGTTTAATCCCGGACCAGCGCTGAGTGCGACGCTTCGCCGCTGGGCGGTCGCTGCAGAGCGCCCCAGCCCAGGCGCAACAATTGATAAATGGCAAGAATCGACACCGCGACAAAGAACAACAGACTCCACTCCGGGACACTCAGATCGAACAGCGTCCAGGAAATTTCCGCGCAGTCTGCGCCACCGTTAGACATCCTTTGCAGCGCGCAGAGCCACGGAAAGCCGCTGAACAGCGTCTCGGGCGCCGGTGAGCAATTCAACAATTGCAGCACCGGATCGCTTTGTATCAGCACCTGCCGCCAGGCCGCCGTGGTGCCGCCGAGGCTCGTCAGCAGCGCAAGCAGCCAGTAAAGCGAAAGGCCGACACGTTTGGGTCCGTGGATCGCCGCCAGACCGCAGAATGCCGACAGCAACGTCAGGAACAGCCGCTGCACCAGGCAGAGACTGCACGGCGTAAGGCCGACCACGTATTCAAGATAATAGGAAGCTCCCAGAGCAAAGGCTCCCGCAGTGAAAGCCATGAAGAACAAGGAGCGTGAGCAGGCCAACGACATGGCTTTTCCGTAACAGTAGAGACAGGCGGTTACGGTAGAGGAAAGCGTGTCAGCCTTTCAAGGCGACACCCTGCCGACAGTTCACCAGAGGTGTAGGGAAAACCCGACAGGTTCGAGAGGAATTGGTGTAGTCCGCTGTAGGACTTTGCCCCTGGCACTCACTGAAGTTGAATTTAGGGCCACGAAAAGTGAGCGAGGGAGCAACCTCCCTCGCGACTTCAAACGTGAGCCGGAACCGGCAGCGGCGCGGCCAAAAGGCGCTCATCGAGCAGACCCAGACCTTCCTGAAACAACTGATTGCTGCGCTCGGTATCGCCCAACTGTGCGAGCAAGCGCGCCAGTTCCGCACAAGCTTCCGGATTGCGCTGCACGCGCAGGCTGTTTTCAAGATAGTCCCGCGCCTTGCCCCACAGGCTGGCTTGCAGACACAGACGCCCCAACGTCAGGAGCAGGCTCGGATCGTGCGGATGATCCTTGAGCCAGCCTTCGGCGATTTGCAGCTGGCGTGCCGGATCAATGCCGCGCACCAAACCATAAAGACGCGCCAGATGGCTGTCGTACTTGCGCTTGAGCGCATTGCGAAGCACTTCTTCCGCCTCGACCTGAGCACCCAGCTGGCGCAGTTGCTCGGCATAGGCCAACACCAGCGGCGGCTCCTGACGTTGCGCCGAGGTGAGCTGTTGCCATGCCCGGTTGAGCGACTGCAAGCCGACTGTGCCGTCCTCTTCGCGCTGTGCAGCCAGTGAAAGGTTTTCACCCCAGGCACGACGCTCAAGCTCAGCCAGTTCGGCAGCTGGCAGGACTTTGTCCTTGCGCAGTTCGGGCAACAAACGAATCACCGCAGACCATTCGCCGCGCTGCTGATAGAGACGCTGCAACTGGCGCAGCGTCTGCACATTATGTGGATGACGCTCGTGCATCGCCTGCAAAGTCACTAGCGCACCGTCGGTATCGCCACGATCGGTCTGCAATTGTGCGTGGCTCAAGGCAATCGCCAGCTCTGCCTGCGGCTGACGCTCCAGCGCCCGCTCGAGCAGATGATCGGATTCCTCGTAATTGCCTTGCTCGTTCGCTGCGCGGGCAGCGCCGAGGTAATACAGCAGCGGTTGGCGTTCGGCCTCAGCGGCTCGATATAGGTGACGCTGGGCGCTGGCCCAACGACCTTCAGCCAAGTCCAACTGACCATGCTCGATGGCCACCTGCACACGGCGGCTGCGGTTGCGCCGCGACCATGGATTGACCACGCCGCTGGAGGCCATGATCAGCTCGACCAAAGCCTTGATGCCCCAGATCAGCAGCCACAGCACCGCGATCAGCGCCAGAGTCGCCCACAGGCTCGACTCGTAACGGAAGGACTTGTAAGCAACCAGCACGTAACCGGAATGCTCGGCAATCGCCAGGCCCAATGCCGCCGTCGCGGCGATCACCAGAAACACGATCACATAGAGGCGTTTCATGGCGTGGCCTCCTGCGCGGTGTTGGCGGCAGGTTTGGCGAAAGGTTTCACCGACTCTTCGGCATTGACGTTACGCCGTTCCAGATAGGCCTGAACCGCACTCAACGTGCCGGTCAAATCCGGAGTGTTGACGGTGACCGGTTCCTTGCTCAGCTCGCCGACTTGTTCCAGCATCACTTTGCTTTGCGGATTGTCCGGATTGAAATTGCCTTTCAGGACGTCGCGCGCCTCGGCCATTGCCTGGGTGTACACCGCCGCCTGGCCATTGAGGGCCGCCCACTGCGCCTGCTCCAGCGCCAGACTCAAGGCCAGACGCACTTGGCTCAGACTCTGTCCGGCCAACAGCGGCTTCACATTCTTGTCCGCGTTGAAATCGATACGAATGTAACGCGAGACCTGATCCCACCACTGCGCCCAGCGACTGGCGCCGTCACCATCGGCAGTCAGGCCGAGCAGCGACTCGCCGCGATCCTTGTATTCCGGCGCCAGTTCGGTGAGGTCAATAACCTGATCACGCAAAGCGCCCAGGCGCAGGAACAACCCGGTGCGATCCGGCTGTGCGGTGCTGCGCAGCGCGACCAGGGTTTTCGCCACTTGTTCACGTGCAGCGAAGGAGCCGGGGTCGTTCTGTTCGCGAAGAATTTCGTCAGCGCCTTGCACCAGGGCCTGGGCGCTGCTGATGTCCTGCAAGGCCGAAAGGCGCAGGCTGGCCAAACGCAGCAGATGTTCGGCCTCAGCCAGTCGCCAGTCCTTGCGGCTGGCGCCGAGGACGGTTTCCAGACGTTGATTGAGGCGCTGCTGATCGCCCTGAAGCTGCGTCACCAGACGCTGGCGATCGGCGAGCTCGTCGGCCCCCGGCAACTGCGCGAGGCGCTCGGTCAGGCGCTGTTCGTTGAGCTTCAGGCTCTGCGCCTGATCGTTCAACGCCTGGACCTGGCCGGACTGTTGTTGAGTGTTGGTTTGCAGGTGACGCACCTGCCAGACACCCCAGCCACCGATCGCCACGCCGGCAGCGCCGAGCAACAGGGCGACAATGGCCAGTCCATTGCCTCGGCGCGGCTCTTTGGCCGGCGGTGGAGTTTCAACCTGAGCATCAATCACAGGTTGGACGTCATCTTTAGGCAAGGCTGTTTCGCTCACGTATCCATCCTTTGCATTAGAAAACGGGCACGGGTTGCTCCCGTAACGCCGTCAGCAAAGCCGCGGCACTCGCGCCGCGGCAATCCACAACTGTTTGGGCCCCGGCGGCACGTGCCTGCTCGGCGACCCTCGGGCTTGGTACAAACAACGGCAACTGCGCAATCACAGGCCAGGCATCGCCGGCCATCTGACGCAGGTGCTCGAAACCCTGTCCACTGCTGACCACCAGCCCGTTCAAGCGTTCCGCTTCGATCCGCCGCGGCAATGTTTGCGGCGCATAAGCTGGCAGGTCGCGTCGATACAATTCCAGATACTCGACACTAGCACCAAGCTCACGCAGGCGCTCGGCGAGCAGCTCGCGACCGCCCTCCCCGCGCAGGATCAACACTTGCGCACCGGGCCGGGCCACCGCCTCACGCAGACGCGACAACTGCAGCAACGCCTCGCTGTCATCACCCTCGACCGGGAAGCTCACGTCGAGACCATGATCCTTGAGAATCTGCGCCGTCGCTGCACCGACGCTAAACCAAGGGTTCGCCAGTGACTGCAAGCCATGAGCCTTGATCAGATCCACCGCAATGCGTGCCGCCGGTTTGCTCACCACGATCACGGCGCTGCAAACGGGCAGCCGTGTAATCGCCTGACGTATTTTGTCAGAGACCGGCAACGGTGCAATTTCCAAAAGCGGCAGGCAACTGCTGAAAACCCCCTGCCCGGCCAACGTTTCGGCGAGCGCCGCACAGTCGTCCGCAGGGCGCGTCAGCAGCAGGCGCCAACCGGTCACTCGTGGCCTGCCTCGCCGTAAACTGCCTTGAGAATTTCTTCAGCGCCCTGGCTGAGCAAATCCTCGGCAACCTTCACACCCAGCGCTTCGGCATCGGCGCGCGGAGCTCGAGCTTCGGCGCTGATCAGTCGGCCGCCACTCGGCTCGCCCACCAGACCACGCAGCCACAATTGCTCGCCTTCGAGTACCGCGTAGCAAGCGATTGGCACTTGGCAGCCGCCATTCAAATGCTTGTTGAGGGCGCGTTCAGCAGTGACGCGCGAGGACGTGTCCGCATGATGCAGAGGAGCCAGCAAGGCGTGGATTTCACTGTCGACGCTGCGGCATTCGATACCGACTGCGCCCTGGCCACCGGCCGGCAAGCTGTCATCGATGCTGATGGCCGAGGTGATACGGTCTTCGAAACCGAGACGGATCAGACCGGCTGCCGCGAGGATGATCGCGTCGTACTCGCCGGCATCAAGCTTGGCCAGACGGGTGTTGACGTTGCCACGCAGGAAGCGGATTTCCAGATCCGGGCGGCGAGTCAGCAACTGCGCCTGACGACGCAGGCTGGAGGTGCCGACGATGCTGCCGGCCGGCAATGCCTCAAGGCTAGGGTAGGTATTGGAAACGAAGGCATCACGCGGATCTTCGCGCTCGCAGATGCAAAACAGGCCAAGGCCTTCGGGAAAGTCCATCGGCACGTCTTTCATCGAGTGGACGGCGATGTCGGCTTCGTTTTCCAGCAGTGCGGTTTCCAGTTCCTTGACGAACAGGCCCTTGCCGCCAATTTTCGATAGCGGCGAATCGAGCAACTTGTCGCCGCGACTGACCATGGGCACCAGCGTCACCAGCAGACCCGGATGGGCCGCTTCCAGACGGGCTTTGACGTATTCGGCCTGCCAGAGGGCCAGCGCACTTTTACGGGTGGCGATGCGGATTTCGCGAGAGGACATGGATCAATCCGTACTGAATAGATACGGCGGATAATAACAGCTCAGCCAAATCCACTTTGACTTGAATCAGAAACGGCGTGGCCTCCCTGGCCTGCAATGCCTGGTAACGAGATGAAAGCAACCCGGAATGACCGGGTTAAAGGCCCTGCATCATTTTGCGCACACCCGCCACATGCCGACGGCTGACAATCAACGCGTCACCATTAAGGCCTTTGAGGAACAGCTGGAAATGTCCCAGCGGCGTGCGTTGCAGACGTTCGATGCGGTCGCGGGCGACCAGCGCGTTGCGGTGGATGCGCACGAAGCGTTCACCGAATTCGTCTTCCAGAGCCTTGAGCGGTTCGTCCAGCAGCACTTCGCCGGTTTCATGGCGCAAGGTCACGTATTTGTGGTCGGCAATGAAGTAGACCACCTGATCCAGCGGGATCAGTTCAATGCCTTTGCGGGTACGGGCGCTGATGTGACTGCGCGGGCCATTGCCGCTTTCGGCGGCGGGGCGGGTCAGGGCCGAGAGTTGCGTCCGGTTGGGACGCTCAGCCCGTTTCAGGGCGTCATGCAGGTGTTCGGTTCGCACGGGTTTCACCACATAGCCCACGGCGCTGGCCTGCAGGGCTTCCACGGCAAATTCATCGGGACTGGTGCAAAACACCACGGCCGGTGGTGTTTCGCGCTCGCACAGACGGGCAGCAACCTGCAGGCCATCCAGGCCCGGCATGCGGATATCGATAAGCACGATATCCGGTTTGTGGCTGTCGATCAGCACCAACGCCTCTTCGCCATTCGTGGCGCTGGGCTCCAGGACTGTGTAACCCTCGAGTTCGCTCACCATTCGGCTGAGGCGCTCGCGAGCCAGTGGTTCGTCATCAACGATCAGGACATTCATATTGCGCTGGATTCCTGCGTGAGTCTCGCACAAGGATAGCGTAGACAGGTGAAGTGACGTCCGTCACCGCGATCCACGCTAAGACTAGCCCGAGCGCCAAAAAGTGCCGTACGTCGGCCAGCAATATTTGCCAGTGTCCGGGTCGTACTGCTCGAAGCCCGCTGTTTCCTGCGCTTTGCGCGGTGTTTGTCCATGGACAATCCACCCACCCCCTCTTCTTATAGTCGGCAGCCAGACCTTTGCGCGATCTGACTTGCACCGACCCTTATGTCCAACTGTAGACGCTCGTCGGAACGTTATTGCTCAATCGAAAAATATCGTTGCGCAAATTCCCGGGAGAACGCGCCGACTATGGATGACACGATGAGAAAAAAACGTATCGACCGGTGTCAGCGACAGGATTGGCAACCCTGTTATTATCCGCGCCAGCGTTTCACGCCTTTTTTCTTCAAGCCGATACGAGCGAATTCATGAGCACTGACAAGACCAATCAGTCCTGGGGCGGCCGCTTCAGTGAACCCGTCGACGCCTTCGTCGCCCGCTTCACCGCCTCCGTCACTTTCGACCAGCGCCTGTATCGCCACGACATCATGGGCTCGATCGCCCACGCCACCATGCTGGCCAAGGTCGGCGTGCTGACCGATGCCGAGCGCGACAGCATCATCGAGGGCCTGAAGACCATTCAGGGCGAAATCGAGGCCGGCCAGTTCGACTGGCGCATCGACCTCGAAGACGTGCACATGAACATCGAAGCGCGCCTGACCGACCGCATTGGCGTCACCGGCAAAAAACTGCACACCGGCCGCAGCCGCAACGATCAGGTTGCCACCGATATCCGCCTGTGGCTGCGTGACGAAATCGACCTGATCCTGGCCGAAATCACCCGCCTGCAAAAAGGCCTGCTGGAGCAAGCCGAGCGCGAAGCTGCGAGCATCATGCCGGGCTTCACTCACCTGCAAACTGCGCAGCCAGTGACCTTCGGGCATCACATGCTGGCCTGGTTCGAAATGCTCAGCCGCGACTACGAGCGTCTGGTCGACTGCCGCAAGCGCACCAACCGCATGCCGCTGGGCAGTGCTGCGCTGGCGGGCACCACCTACCCGATCGACCGCGAGTACACCGCACAACTACTGGGCTTCGATGCCGTCGGCGGCAACTCGCTGGACAACGTTTCCGATCGCGACTTCGCCATCGAATTCTGCTCGGCCGCAAGCATCGCGATGATGCACCTGTCGCGCTTCTCCGAAGAACTGGTGCTGTGGACCAGCGCGCAATTCCAGTTCATCGATCTGCCGGACCGTTTCTGCACCGGTAGCTCGATCATGCCGCAAAAGAAAAACCCCGACGTTCCTGAGCTGGTACGCGGCAAGACCGGCCGTGTGTTCGGCGCCCTGATGGGCCTGTTGACCCTGATGAAAGGCCAACCGCTGGCCTACAACAAGGACAACCAGGAAGACAAAGAGCCGCTGTTCGATGCCGCCGACACGCTGCGCGATTCGCTGCGTGCCTTTGCCGACATGATCCCGGCGATCAAACCGAAACACGCGATCATGCGTGAAGCGGCGCTGCGTGGCTTCTCCACCGCGACCGACCTGGCGGACTACCTGGTGCGCCGTGGCCTGCCGTTCCGTGATTGCCACGAAATCGTTGGTCACGCGGTGAAGTACGGCGTCGACACTGGCAAGGATCTGGCAGAAATGAGCCTGGAAGAACTGCGTCAGTTCAGCGACCAGATCGAGCAGGATGTGTTTGCCGTGCTCACCCTCGAAGGCTCGGTGAATGCTCGTGACCATATCGGCGGGACTGCGCCGGCGCAGGTCAAGGCTGCGGTTGTGCGCGGTCAGGCCCTGATCGCCAGCCGCTAAAAGCATCGCGGGCAAGCCCGCTCCCACAAGTTCTGCGTCGAGCACACAATTGTGTTTCAACGCAAAACCCTGTGGGAGCGGGCTTGCCCGCGATGACTGACTTCAGAACGCTAAAAACCTACTTCTTCGCCGCGATCATCGCCAAAAACGCCGGCATCGCAGCCTCCTTGTCCGCCGCAATCCTCTGCACATGCGGATTCTGCTCAAGTCGCTCCAGCAGCGCCTTGGCCTTCGGCATCTCCGCCAGCAAATCAATCCCGAACAACTTCTGCCCCACCGCGCACGCCAACGGCACGCTGTACAGGAAGTACAAATCGGCAATGCTCAGACTGTCGCCTGCCACATACGGAGCGAATTTGCCGTGGCGGCCCAGCGAAGCAAAACCCAGCAGCAACTCGGACTTGGTCTTTTCCTTGATCGCGTCCGGCAAAGTCATGCCGAAAAACGCTTCGCCGTAACAGGCGCGGCCCGGCAGTTCGATGTACAGCTCGATTTCCTTGGCAATTGCCAACACCTGCGCACGCTCGAACGGGTCGCTCGGCAGCAGCGGCGTGCCTTTCTGGGTCTGTTCGAGGTATTCGAGAATGATCGCGGTTTCATTGATGTAACCGGCGTCAACGCCCAGCACCGGCACTTTGCCGCGCGGACTGATCACCAGTGAATCCGGGGTCTGCCCCGGATAGAACGTGACTTCTTCGAACGGCAGGCCTTTTTCCAGCAGCGCCAGTTTGACCATGTTGTAGTAGTTGCTGACTGAGAATCCGTAGAGCTTGAGCATCACATAGCCTCCGGGCCGTGCGGGGTGGGCGGTGTCTGTTTATAGATCGCCGTGGCTGATCCCGCCAGCAGCATCACGCCGCTGAATGCGGGTAAACTGGCGCCTTTCCTTGAGGAGCCTGCCATGAGCGAGCCGACAGACATCGACAACGACATTGACGAAGAAGAGTTCGCCGAGGCTACGTTGATCGAAGCCATCGAGAACCAGATCGAAAGCGACAACCCGCCAGCGGCCAAAGCCACGCTTAACAAACTCACTTTGGTGGGCGTCGAGCGCGAAGAAATCCTCAACCTGATGGCCCATGTGCTGGCGTACGAGATTGACGCGATGCTCGATGAAGACCGTCCGTTCAACACCGAATGGTATGAAGCGGCGCTGCGCGCATTGCCTGAGTTGCCACCGGAAAAGCCGTAACCGGGCCGCTACCTGTGGGAGCAGGTTTGCTCCCACACAATTTGTCACCCATCCATCCAGCCTTCTCCCAGACCCTGACTACACTGGAAACCGCCCCCAGACGAAAACCCTGACGCGCACACTGGACAGTCCGCGCCGGCAGGTTCACCTTAGGGGCGCTGCGTTCCAATTCCTAGAAAGTCTGGAGTCCTTATGTCGCTTACCCCTGAGCTGGTTGCCGAACTGGAAGTCCTTGCACTCTTTCCCCTGGACAGTTCCCAGGAAGGTTTGAAAATTCATCAGACCGCTGCCCCGAAGCACAT
This sequence comes from Pseudomonas sp. LBUM1652, assembly GCF_059716105.1. Classification (NCBI taxonomy): domain Bacteria; kingdom Pseudomonadati; phylum Pseudomonadota; class Gammaproteobacteria; order Pseudomonadales; family Pseudomonadaceae; genus Pseudomonas; species Pseudomonas sp. LBUM1652. Next base: position 6,102,335 of record NZ_CP166804.1, read on the forward strand.
CGCTGCTGCCCAACGCCTTTATGCTAAAGAACTGACCGATCAGCCCGATGGTGGATATCTGACCAGCCTGGGTCGCGATGCTGCGCAAAATGTGCAAACCGTGCTGACGATCCTGAGAGAGCCAGAAACAGCCTGATCCTTCCTGACTTCGCCCACGGGAACCCCAGTCACGGGATTTCCGCGGGCCCGTCCGGACGTCGACTATCGCCTCGCGATAGAAATCTGACGTCAAAAAACAAATTCAGCTTAAAACTCCCGCTGCGCAAAGGCTAAACTGCCCCCCATTCCGAGACCCTCTTCGTCCGAGCCTGCGAGCCGGTTTGAGCTGACATGACGCGCACCCACGAAATCCGCCCCGATCTGGACGAGGGAATCGACCGCAAGGTTCTCAGCCAGCTACGCGCACGTTTTCTCAAACTCAATGAAGTTCGTCTTGGCCGCGCGCTGGAAGGCTTGTCGACTCGTCAGCAAGGCGTACTGACGCTGCTGCCGCTGTTCTTCCACGTCAACCATCCGCTGCTGCCGGGTTATGTTTCGGGCAGTACGCCCGCCGGCCTGTCGAATTATGAGCCGGATGCCAATACCCTTGCCGAAGCCCAACGCCTGACCCGCTCGTTCTCCTACAAGCCGCGCCACGGCAGCAACCCGCCGCGACCGATTCACGGACTGTTCCTGATGGGCAGCCTCGGCACGCTGGCTCAGGCAGATCAAAGCGATATGGACGTGTGGGTCTGCCACGCGCCGGACCTGAGCGAGAACGAACTCGCCGAGCTGCGCAAAAAATGCCAGTTGCTCGAAACCTGGGCTGCAAGCCAGGGCGCGGAGGCGCACTTCTTTCTGATTGATCCGGTGCGTTTCGTCAAAGGTGAGCGCGACAGCCAACTCAGCTCGGAAAACTGTGGCTCCACCCAGCACTATCTGCTGCTGGACGAGTTCTACCGCACCGCGATCTGGCTGGCCGGGCGCACGCCGATCTGGTGGCTGGTGCCGGTTTACGAAGAAAGCGCCTACGACCTGTACACCCACACGCTGCTGTCCAAGCGTTTCATCCGCGCCGACGAAACCCTCGACCTCGGGCATCTGGCGACGATTCCGCCGGGTGAGTTCATCGGCGCCGGCTTGTGGCAGTTGTTCAAGGGCATCGAGTCGCCCTACAAGTCGGTGCTCAAACTGCTGCTGACCGAGGTCTACGCCAGCGAGCACCCGAAAGTGCAGTGCCTGAGCCTGCGCTACAAGCAAGCGGTGTTCGCCAACCAGCTCGATCTGGATGAACTTGACCCGTACATGGTCGTGTATCGGCGCATCGAGGAATACCTCACTGCGCGCAACGAGCCGGAGCGACTGGAACTGGTGCGCCGCGCGCTGTATCTGAAGGTCAACCGCAAGCTCACCGGCAGCAGTCGCAGCCAAGGCTGGCAGCGTTCACTGCTGGAGCGCCTGGCCAATGAGTGGCATTGGGATCAACGACAACTGGCGCTGCTCGACAGCCGCAGCCAGTGGAAAGTCCGGCAGGTCAGCGCCGAGCGCCGCGCGCTGGTCAACGAACTCAATTACAGCTACCGCTTCCTGACCCAGTTCGCCCGCACCGAACAGACCGTCAGCCTGATCAACAAACGTGACCTCAACGTCCTCGGTCGCAGGCTGTATGCAGCGTTCGAGCGCAAGGCTGACAAGGTCGAGTTCATCAACCCAGGCATCGCTCCGGATCTGGCCGAAGACACCCTGACCTTGGTGCAATCGCGCAACAAGAAGGAGCCGGGGCAAACCCAGTGGGGCCTGTACAACGGCAGCCTCACGGCGCTGGAGTGGGAACATTTCGCGCCGATCAAGCGCAGCCGCGAATTGCTCGAACTGATGACATGGTGTCACCGCAACGGCGTGATCGACAGCAGTACCCGGCTGGCCCTGCACCCCGGCAACAGCGACCTGAGCGAGTTCGAACTGTTCAACCTGCTCGGCAGCCTGCAACAAAGCATTGCCCTGCCCTTGCCCACCGTTGCCGAAGAACCTTTGCTGCGCGCCGCGGTGCCAAGCGAGGTGCTGATTCTGGTCAACGTCGGGGTTGATCCGCTCAAGCATCACCGCGACCTGAACATCCTGATGACCACCGAGCGCACCGATTCGCTGAGTTACGCCGGGGTGCGCGAAAACCTCGTGCTGACGCTGGACCAGGTCACGCTCAACAGCTGGAATGAAGTGCTGGTCAACCGTTTCGACGGCCCCCACGCCCTGCTCGATTGCCTGCGCGATTACCTCAACAACTTGCCGCGCGGGCCGTTACAGCCGTCGTTGAAGGTGCGCTGCTTCTGCCACAACCGTGCGCAATTCATCGCCCGCCGCGTGGAAGAAATCGTCGATACCGCGCAAAACCTGTTGCTCAGCGAATTGAACCATCGTTACCTGATTCAGGTGCAGCAGCACTATCACGTGCTGGAATTGGTGCCAGGCCAGGTCAACCACGTCGCCCTCGCGACTCTGCCGGCCTTGCTCGATTACCTCGGCGAAGAACAGGCGCGCTACAGCCCGCTGCATCTGGACCCCATGGCGCTGGAAGATCACGACCTCGCGTTGATCCTGCCGATGGGCCAGCCGGAATCCATTCAGGTGTTCTACCGGATTACCGAGCAGCAAGCCGAGTTGTATGTGCTGGATGAGTTCAACGCCTTGTGGCAACAGCATTTGCCGTATCACGACGAACAAAGCCTGCTGGTGCCGCTGCAGCGTTTCCTGCAGTCAATCCAGTATCGGCGCGAAGCTTCACTGCCGATGGACGCCGCCCCCTCGGCCCGCCTCGAAACGTTGTATTACCAGTTATTGCCTTCAGGCCCGGGACGGGCGCGACGGGTCGAAGCACGGCCAGCGCCGCAGACACCGGTCAACAAGCCGTTCTACGACGTGCAGGCGATTGTCGGCAAAGCCGCACCGGGGGAAGTGCAGGTCACCTTGTATTGCAATCAACGGGAATTCAGCGAGCTGGAACATGGCGACCAACTGTTCAGCGTGGTCGCCCGGGAGATCGTCGAGCAGCGCCGCGAGACCGAACGCTATCGCTGCTACATCACCGACCTGGACCTCTCGGGCCTGCTCGGTGATGGTCAGAGTTCAAGCAATCTGTATCTGCGCTACAAGGCGGACCTGGAGCGCGCCCTGAACGAGGCACTCGAACAGGCCTGAGGCGGGGTTATTCCGGAAACGCGCCACCGTTGGCCGGCTGCGATTCGACTTCGAGCAAGGTCAATTTCAGGGTCTTGCCGCCCGGTGCGGGCCAGTCGATGTGTTGACCGACTTTCAGGCCCAGCAGGGCGCTGCCGACCGGTGCCAGAATCGAGATTTTGCCCTCATCGGCGTTGGCATCCTTGGGATAGACCAGCGTCAGGTGATAGTCCTTGCCGCTGCCTTCTTCGCGGCAGTGAACACGGGAATTCATCGTCACGACATCGGCGGGCACTTCATCGTGGCTGACCAGGGTATCGGCGCGGTCCAGTTCGGTTTGCAACGCAATCACGCCCGGCAGCGAGTCATCCAGGCTGTCGATCAGGCGCTCCAGACGTTGCACGTCCAGACGGGTAAGGGTGATGGAAGGTGCGGTCATGATCCGGGCAGACTCCTTTCTTCTGCACACTAAAAAAGCAAAACCCCGCCAAAAAAGACGGGGTTTTCACCAGGCCTCGATGGGTTGAGGCGTGTTCGGACACTATCACAGCTCAAAAAATATACAAGTCACGCCCCGGTGGTGCGGCGTTGCTGTGCCTGGGTGACGATCACCCGCCGGCGCTCATCATCCGCCGAGCGCCACTCGCGAATGTCTTCGACATGCCGGAAACAGCCGAGGCAGACCTTGTGTTCATCCAGCCGGCACACGCCGCTGCACGGCGAAGGCACCGCCGGGCTGATGTTGCTGTAAAGCGGCTTGGGCGGACGAACGGGAGCGGTGTCAGTCACAGAATCACAAACCTTCGAAGTCGAATTCGGCGCCGGCCTGTTGCTTGACGATACGCTCAAGCATCTCGCCCAGTTGCTCTTCGCTCTTGTCGCACATCCAGCGTTCGCTTTCTTCGTCGTAGTCGAAGTGGAAACCACCTGACACGGCCGCCAGCCAGAGCTGGCGCAGCGGCTCCTGACGGCTGAAGATCAGCTGCGAGCCGTTCTCGAACTTGACCGTCAGGACACCGGCCGAGCTCTCCAGATCGATATCCAGATCGCTTTCGTCAAAGATGTCTTCCAGCGTTTGCTGGGTGGCATCGACCAGATCGTGAAAACGGGCTTCGGTCAAACTCATTGTGGCAACCTCAAAAAAATGTCTGCTCAGGCTCAAGCGCCGAAAGATACGGACGCTGCTTGCCGATTGCAAAGGATAACGACCAAGTACCTGTTGGCCCTTCCAACAACGCCCCTGTGGGAGCGAGCCTGCTCGCGAAAGCGGTGTGTCAGGCAGCGAGCCTGTTGAACTTGCCGGCCCCTTCGCGAGCAGGCTCGCTCCCACGGGTAATAATGATGCACTTCTCAGGAGCCCCGCCGGACGGGAACCCCGTCGCATAGGCAAGCTGCCGGGTGGCCGGTATACTCCGGCGCAATTAACGCATTTTCAAGGATTTCGCCATGAAGCGCCTGATCTCTTCCCTTGCTGCGCTCGTCGCGGTTGCCTGCCTTGTCTCGGCCTGCGGTCAAAAAGGCCCGCTGTACCTGCCCGATGACGATCAGGACCCGGCCGAGCAAGCCCAGTCTTCGCAAAAGCAGCCTGCTTCCAAAGCACACAAGCACGACGTTTACTAAGGGATCGCCATGGACGCTTTTAACTACCGTGGCGGGGAGCTGTTCGCGGAAGGTGTGGCGCTGTCCGCCATCGCCGACCGCTTCGGCACTCCCACCTATGTTTACTCGCGCGCGCACATCGAAGCCCAGTACCTGGCTTTCGCTGATGCGCTGGCCGGCATGCCGCATCTGGTTTGCTTTGCGGTCAAAGCCAACTCCAACCTTGGCGTGCTGAATGTCCTGGCCCGTCTCGGCGCCGGTTTCGACATCGTTTCCCGGGGCGAGCTGGAACGCGTCCTGGCCGCTGGCGGCAGCGCCGACAAGATCGTGTTCTCCGGGGTCGGCAAGACCCGTGACGACATGCGTCGCGCACTGGAAGTCGGCGTGCATTGCTTCAACGTCGAATCCACCGACGAGCTGGAGCGCCTGCAAGTCGTGGCCGCCGAGCTGGGCGTTCGCGCGCCGGTCTCGCTGCGCGTCAACCCGGATGTCGATGCCGGCACCCACCCGTACATTTCCACCGGTCTCAAAGAGAACAAGTTCGGCATCGCCATCGCAGACGCCGAAGACGTGTACGTGCGCGCCGCGCATCTGCCGAACCTGGAAGTGATTGGTGTCGACTGCCACATCGGTTCGCAGTTGACTACATTGCCGCCGTTCATCGACGCCCTCGACCGTCTGCTGGATCTGGTCGATCGCCTCGGCGATTGCGGCATTCACCTGCGCCACATCGATCTCGGTGGTGGTTTGGGTGTGCGTTATCGCGATGAAGAGCCGCCATTGGCCGGTGACTACATCAAAGCCGTGCGCGAGCGTCTGGACGGTCGTGATCTGGCACTGGTGTTCGAGCCGGGCCGTTTCATCGTCGCCAATGCTGGTGTGCTGCTGACGCAAGTCGAGTACCTCAAGCACACCGAACACAAAGACTTCGCCATCGTCGACGCGGCGATGAACGACCTGATCCGCCCGGCGCTGTATCAGGCGTGGATGGACGTCACCGCGGTCAAACCCCGCGACACCGCTGCGCGTAAATACGACATCGTCGGCCCGATCTGCGAAACCGGTGACTTCCTCGCCAAGGACCGTGAGCTTGCGCTGGAGGAAGGCGACTTGCTGGCGGTGCATTCGGCCGGTGCCTACGGTTTTGTGATGAGCTCCAACTACAACACCCGCGGCCGTGCCGCCGAGGTGCTGGTGGACGGTGACAAGGTCTTTGAAGTGCGTCGCCGCGAAACCGTGGCTGAGCTGTTTGCCGGCGAAAGCCTGCTGCCGGAGTAACCCATGCTGCTGCGTTTTACCAAAATGCACGGCCTGGGCAACGACTTCATGGTTCTCGACCTGGTCAGCCAGCACGCGCATATTCAGCCCAAGCACGCCAAACAATGGGGCGACCGGCACACCGGCATAGGTTTCGACCAATTGCTGATCGTCGAGGCGCCGAGCAATCCGGACGTGGATTTCCGTTATCGGATCTTCAATTCCGACGGCTCCGAAGTGGAGCAGTGCGGCAATGGTGCGCGCTGCTTCGCCCGCTTCGTGCTCGACAAGCGACTGACCGCCAAACGGCAGATCCGCGTCGAGACCAAGGGCGGCATCATCGAACTGGACGTGCGTAACGACGGCCAGATCGGCGTGAACATGGGCGCCCCGCGCCTGGTGCCGGCGGACATTCCGTTCGAAGCACCGGCGCAGGCCGCAAGCTATCAACTGGAAATCGACGGCACCACGGTCGAACTGGCCGCCGTGTCGATGGGCAACCCACACGCCGTGCTGCGCGTGCAGGACATCAACAGCGCGCCGGTGCATGAACTGGGGCCGAAAATCGAACACCATCCGCGCTTCCCGGCGCGGGTCAATGTCGGTTTCCTCCAGGTTATCGACCGCAACCGCGCGCAACTGCGCGTCTGGGAACGCGGCGCCGGGGAAACCCAGGCCTGTGGCACCGGCGCTTGCGCTGCGGCTGTTGCGGCCATCAGTCAGGGGTGGATGGATTCGCCGCTGTTGATCGACCTGCCCGGCGGGCGTCTGTCCATTGAATGGGCAGGCCCTGGCCAACCGGTGTTGATGACCGGCCCGGCAGTGCGTGTATACGAAGGACAAGTGCGTCTTTGAGTGAGCAGAAACCATGACCGATAAGCCCCAGGTACCCGCCCGACAGTCCGACGAATCAGCGTCCGAGAGCCTGGAGGCGGCAGCGGTTGCCGCGTACCTGGAGGCTCATCCGGATTTCTTCGTCGAGCACGAAGAACTGCTGCCGGCCATGCGCATTCCTCACCAGCGCGGCGACACCGTATCGCTGGTCGAGCGCCAGATGACCATTCTGCGCGAGCGCAACATCGAGATGCGTCATCGCCTCTCGCAATTGATGGACGTGGCGCGCGACAACGACCGTCTGTTCGACAAGACCCGTCGCCTGATCCTCGCCCTGATGGACGCCTCCAGCCTGGAAGACGTGGTCATCAGTGTCGAAGACAGCCTGCGCCAGGACTTTCAGGTGCCTTTTGTCAGCCTGATCCTGCTCGGCGACAACCCGGCACCCGTTGGCCGCTGGGTCAGTCACGCCGATGCACAAGTCGCTATCGGCGGCCTGCTCACCGAAGGCAAAAGTGTCAGCGGCACCCTGCGCGAGCATGAGCTGGACTTTCTGTTCGGCGAAGAACAACGCAAGCAGATCGGTTCCACCGCCGTGGTCGCTGTCAGCCACCAAGGCATCCACGGGATTCTGGCCATCGCCAGCCGTGACCCGCAGCACTACAAGAGTTCGGTCGGTACGCTGTTCCTCAGCTACATCGCCGAAGTCATGGGCCGCGTGCTACCACGGGTCAACAGCTCCCTGCGCTCGGTACGCTGAACATGGAACGACAACTGGACGCTTACTGCGAACACTTGCGCAGTGAGCGGCAGGTGTCGCCGCACACGCTGTCGGCCTACCGCCGCGACCTCGATAAAGTCCTCGGCTGGTGCGTCAAACAGAACATCAGCAGTTGGGCCGCGCTGGACATCCAGCGCCTGCGCAGCCTGATCGCTCGCCTGCATGCGCAAGGCCAATCCTCACGCAGCCTCGCCCGATTGCTCTCGGCAGTGCGCGGGCTCTATCACTATCTCAATCGCGAAGGTCTGTGCGACCACGATCCGGCTACCGGCCTGACACCGCCGAAAGGCGAACGCCGCCTGCCGAAAACCCTCGACACCGACCGCGCGCTGCAATTGCTTGAAGGCGCGATCGAGGACGATTTTCTCGCGCGGCGTGATCAGGCGATTCTGGAATTGTTCTACTCCTCCGGCCTGCGTCTGTCGGAGCTGACCGGGCTCAATCTCGATCAGCTCGATCTGGCCGACGGCATGGTTCAAGTGCTCGGCAAGGGCAGCAAGACCCGTCTGCTGCCGGTCGGCAGAAAGGCCCGCGAAGCCCTTGAACAGTGGCTGCCGTTGCGCGCCATGACCAACCCGGCAGACGACGCCGTTTTCGTCAGCCAGCAAGGTCGGCGCCTCGGGCCACGGGCGATTCAGGTGCGGGTCAAACTGGCCGGCGAGCGTGAACTGGGGCAGAACCTGCACCCGCATATGCTGCGGCATTCCTTCGCCAGCCACTTGCTGGAGTCCTCACAAGATCTGCGCGCGGTGCAGGAGCTGCTCGGGCACTCGGACATCAAGACCACGCAGATCTACACCCACCTGGACTTCCAGCATCTGGCGGCGGTCTACGACAGCGCCCACCCACGGGCCAAACGCATGAAAGGCGACGATTCATGAGCATCCAGTTGATCACCTTCGACCTCGACGACACCCTGTGGGACACCGCCCCGGTGATCGTCAGCGCCGAAGCGATTTTGCGTGAATGGCTGAGCGAACATGCGCCGAATCTGGGCGCGGTGCCGGTGGAGCATTTGTGGTCGATCCGCGAGCGGGTGCTGGCCAACGAGCCGGGACTCAAACATCGCATCAGTGCGCTACGTCGGCGGGTGCTGTTCCATGCGCTGGAAGAGTCTGGCTACGGCCATGGCGAGGCGTCGGAGCTGGCAGACAAGGGCTTTGAAGTGTTCCTGCATGCGCGGCATCAGATCGAAGTGTTCCCCGAAGTCGAGCCGGTGCTGGAGATTCTCGCCAACCATTACGCCCTCGGCGTTGTCACCAACGGCAACGCCGATGTGCGCCGGTTGGGGCTGGCGGATTACTTCAAGTTTGCCCTGTGCGCGGAAGACATCGGCATCGCCAAACCGGATGCGCGACTGTTTCACGAGGCGTTGCAGCGCGGTGGCGCCACGGCCGAAACCGCGGTGCATATCGGTGATCATCCGGGAGATGACATTGCCGGGGCGCAACAAGCCGGAATGCGTGCGATCTGGTTCAACCCGGCGGGCAAGGTCTGGGAAGCCGAGCGTCAGCCGGATGCCGAGATTCGCAGCCTGACCGACTTGCCAGCGGTGCTGGCGCGTTGGAATGCTGCCTCCGTCTGACACCAAACCGCTTTTTGTGGCGAGGGGATTTATCCCCGATCGGCTGCAAAGCAGTCGTGAAATCAGCTTGCGCGGTGTGTCAGGGCAACGCTGTATTCTGCGTTTTGGGGCCGCTGCGCAGCCCATCGGGGATAAATCCCCTCGCCACAGGGGCCTCACCCAATCACCTTCATGTGATATTCCAGGCATGAAAAAGCCCGCAGCGACGGCGGGCTTTTTCAGCAAGCAAGCGGCACGCCTCAGATAGGGCGGCTACCGTACTTGTTGTCCGGCTTCTTGGGCGGATCGGCGACCACATTGGCCTCCACTTCCTGCACTTTTCCGCCTCGCGACAGGAACTCTTCCATGGCCTTGGCCAGGGCGTCGCGCTCCTTGTTCTTGGCTTCAATGCTCGGCAACTCATCTACCGACACCGCAGCCTTGGCTTTGCCTTTGGCAGCCGGGACCGGCGCATCGTCACCGCCATCGTCGTCAGCAACGTCTTCCGCTGCTGCTTCCAGGCCTTCCTCGGCCTCGTCTTCGTCGCCTACTTCGAGGTCGTCGGTTTCCAGATCATCGTCGCTCATGTTCTACCTCATGACTTGCGAAAAGCAGATTAGTTATAGACCAGCTTTGGCAACTGTCGAAAGTCGCCGTTAAAAAATCATTCACCGCTGCTGACCAGCGGCTATGCCCCTTCACCGTGCAAGGTGGCAAGGACTTTACGGGCACCGCCATGATCACGGTGCTCGCCCAGATAAACGCCTTGCCAGGTTCCCAGTGCCAACCGACCTGCCGAAACCGGCAGACTGATCTGGCAGCCAAGCACGCTGGCCTTGAAGTGCGCCGGGAGGTCGTCCAGGCCTTCGTCGTTATGCTCATAGCCGTCTGCTCCTTGTGGGATCAGACGATTGAAAAATCGTTCGAAGTCGCGACGAACCGCCGGATCGGCGTTCTCGTTGATGGTCAACGACGCCGAGGTATGCTGCAGCCACAAATGCAACAGACCGACCCGACATGCCTTGAGTTCAGGCAGGCCGGCGAGTAACTCGTCCGTTACCAGATGAAAGCCCCGGGGTCTTGCCCGCAGGGTTATCAGAGTCTGTTGCCACATACAGTTCTCCGCACATTCGGGGCGCATTCTAGCGCGCTCTGGGAAAAAACAAAGGCCCTAATATTCCTGCAACGGTGTAAGCCATTGCCCGCAGAAAAACACCCTTCGTAAACTCGACCAAAGCCGTACGAAAAATCCTTTCAGCTTGTCCTTCAATGACAAATTCCAGACAAAAAAATGCCCGGCGAACCGGGCAAGTTTTTTAGTGCGCGTACTTACAGGTTGTAGCCGCGTTCGTTGTGTTGTGCCAGATCGAGGCCAACAGACTCTTCTTCCTCGGTTACACGCAGACCCATCACGGCGTCCAGAACCTTGAGGATGATGAAGGTGACGATCGCGGTGTAGATCACCGTGAAGCCAACGCCTTTGACCTGAATCCAGACTTGCGCACCGATATCGGTAACGGTGCCGAAGCCACCCAGAGCCGGCGCCGCGAACACACCGGTCAGAATCGCGCCGAGGATACCGCCGATGCCGTGTACGCCGAATGCGTCGAGGGAATCGTCATAACCGAGTTTGCGTTTCAGGGTGGTGGCGCAGAAGAAGCACACCACGCCCGCCGCCAGACCGATCACCAGTGCGCCCATCGGGCCCACGGTACCGGCAGCCGGAGTAATCGCCACCAGACCGGCAACCACACCCGAGGCGATGCCCAGAGCACTTGGTTTGCCGTGGGTGACCCACTCAGCGAACATCCAGCCCAGCGCAGCCGCAGCGGTCGCGATCTGGGTGACCAGCATCGCCATGCCGGCGGTGCCATTGGCCGCCGCAGCGGAACCGGCGTTGAAGCCGAACCAGCCGACCCACAGCATCGCCGCGCCCATCAGGGTGTAACCGAGGTTGTGCGGTGCCATCGGGGTGGTCGGGAAGCCTTTGCGCTTGCCCAACACCAGGCAGGCAATCAGACCGGCCACACCGGCGTTGATGTGCACCACGGTGCCGCCCGCGAAGTCGAGCACGCCCCAGTCCCACATCAGGCCGCCGTTGCCGGACCAGACCATGTGCGCGATCGGTGCGTAAACCAGGGTGAACCAGATGCCCATGAAGATCAGCATCGCGGAGAACTTCATCCGCTCGGCGAACGCGCCGACGATCAGCGCCGGGGTGATGATCGCGAAGGTCATCTGGAAGGTGATGAACACCGCCTCAGGGAACAGCGCGGCCGGGCCAGTCACGCTCGAAGGCGTGACACCGGCGAGGAACGCCTTGCCCATGCCGCCGAAGAACGAGTTGAAGTTGACGACGCCCTGCTCCATGCCGGTGGTGTCGAACGCAATGCTGTAGCCATAAATGACCCACAGGATGCTGATCAGACCGGTAATGGCGAAGCACTGCATCATCACGGAAAGAATGTTTTTCGAGCGAACCATGCCGCCGTAGAACAGCGCCAGGCCCGGGATGGTCATGAACAGCACGAGGGCTGTGGAGGTGAGCATCCAGGCGGTGTCGCCGGAATTGAGGACTGGGGCCGCCACTTCGTCTGCCGCCATTGCAAGGCTTGGCATTACGATGGACAACAGGGCTCCTAGCCCTGCGAATTTACGCAGAGTCATATTGTTTTCTCCTGGGGCGTTGGGTTTGTGGCGGCTTTTAAATCGCGTCGGTATCGGTTTCGCCGGTACGGATACGAATCGCCTGTTCCAGATTGACCACGAAGATCTTGCCGTCACCGATCTTGCCGGTGTTGGCAGCCTTGGTTATCGCCTCGATAACACGATCCAGATCCTTGTCGTCGATGGCCACGTCGATTTTCACCTTGGGCAGAAAATCGACCACATATTCCGCGCCGCGATACAGCTCGGTGTGACCCTTCTGCCGGCCGAAGCCTTTGACTTCAGTAACGGTAATGCCCTGCACGCCGATTTCGGACAGCGACTCGCGCACGTCGTCCAACTTGAACGGCTTGATGATGGCAGTGACTAGCTTCATGAAACTCTCTCCCGAATTGGTGGACTTGCCCCAGGAAAACAAACCCGACTCAAGTCTAAGCGCAGTGCCTGGCTTTGTAACGCATCGTCGGCCTTGACCGCCCGACTGACGCCAGCTAACCGCATCAGACGAAACTCCCCGTTCCGCCTGCCGCACTGCATTCGTCACAGCGACTGCATCAGTGCATGGGTCACAGGTGACTAAGCAGAAACCTTGCCATCTCGCCAAAACCCACTGATTTCAATCCCTTGGCCGCTGCCGCAGGCACTCCCGTGCAAAAGGCGTCGCGGATACGCACAACAACGGTGCGTCGCCGTCCGTCCGCCTGCGCGAAAAGCGTGCATCCCTGCCTGCGAGATTGACTATAGACACTGCGTGATACACTGCCTGCCATTGTTTTCAGGACATTCCCCATGCTCGCACCCAAAGACTTCCTCGACGCCTTGAGCGGCACCGCCTCCCGCCTGTTCAGCGGCGACACCCCGCTGCCGAAAGCCGAAATCGAAAGCCAGTTCAAGATGCTGCTGCAAAGTGCCTTCAGCAAACTCGATCTGGTGAGCCGGGAAGAGTTTGATAGTCAGATGGTCGTGCTGGCCCGCACTCGCGCCCGCCTCGAAAGCCTCGAAGCGAAAGTGGCCGATATGGAAGCGAAGCTGACTCCGCCAGCCGAGTAACCCTGCTCCCCCTGTAGGAGCTGCCGAAGGCTGCGATCTTTTGATCTTCAGCCCTTCAATCATCTCGGCAACGTCCTACAACCTGAGTGACCGCCGTCCGATTGCGTCGAAAAGCCCCGGTTCCTAAGCTCACCCGATGCTGAATGTTCAGCACCGGGTTTGGCGACCTGGAAATCCTCGACGCAAGACGACCACATTCGTACAGGGCGCTTTTCCCCTCTCGAGTTATGGCGGCTTTGCGTGGGAGACCTTCGGGTCTGCCGGATTTCGGGGTTCCCGGTTCGCCAACCTGCGCATAGCTGCCACCCTTTTCGTTTGGCGACGATTAGAGGCAGTTTCTTCACTCAACCCTGAGAACTGCACCATGGAAGAAACCTATTTAAAGCCTTACCTCTTCACCCGCCACAAACTCCCCCTCCACGCCCTCCTCATCCAGAACCAACCCTGGTTCTGCGCCCGAGACCTGAGCCGCCTGCTGCACATCTACCTAAACGAACGCATGCTGCGAAAACTCGACTCCGACCAACACCAAACCCGCAAAACCCTGATCCACAACCAAATCGAAAACACCCTGCTGATCAGCGAATCCGGCGTCTACGCCCTCCTCGTCTACCACTACTGCCCCGAATACCGAGCCTTGCGCGAATGGCTCACCCACCAAGTCATCCCCACCCTGCGCGACACCCAACACCCCACCACAAGCGAACGCCCACAACTGAGCCTACTCAACTGGCCGGACATGACATTGAGTTTGCTGCACTGGAATAACCAGCCGTGGATTCGGTTGCAGGATGTGCCGTTGATGATGGTGGAACGTGAAGAGCCGAAGCGCCCAATAACGGGGCCTTGGTGGAAAAGGGCTTCGCGGATGCTGCAATCGCTATAAGCCCGCATGCCTGAGCTGGGCCCTGCGCAAATCGTAAGTCGACTGAAGACTCATCCAGAACTCAGGCGTCGTGTTGAGATGAATGGCAAGTCTGATTGCCAAGTCGGCGCAGATCCTGAGCTGGCATTTCACAAGCTTTTCGATCTCACTTTCGGGCCATTTCGTGGGCATGGCCAAATCCATGACGGTCATGCCCATCGGCTTCATAAACTCCTTATTCAGAACCTCGCCCGGATGAATCGGGCGCATACCATTGCGGTTCATTTCTAGTCTCCAGAGGCTGCATTGAGCGGCCAAACTGGAGCATCCGACTCCGCGATACAAGACCGTCGAAACCCTTTCGCCGGCGTCCTACAACTATTAGGGCACGGCCCTACAAAAATCAGCGTCTGCGCCTGATTACGCGACTCTTCCTCCTTGTACTACGGTGGCCAACCAAGCATCTGCCACCCAAAAAACGAGGCCTCAATGAAAGACAAAAAGAGAAGGGCAAAGCTAGAACAGATTGTTGGATATCACGCTGAAGCACTTCGGTTAGCCGGAGGTATTTCAGCCAATCAGCGTCGTTTTATTGAGGTAGCGGTCAAGTGCGGTAAAGAACTCGAACCAAGTGGTAGGTTAGCCGGAAAGAAAACCGAGGGGGACTACTTCAGAGATGGACTGAGCTCCGACCAAATCTACCAACCTCTGAGCTTGAAAAGCCTACCCTGATCGCCTTCGTCGTGTAACAAAACAATAACTTCATCAGGGCTAAAGATAGGACCCGGATCTTCCGTACGCACGGGTAGATCCGAGTCGATCAACGTAATAATCGACTGCAGTCCTAAATCAGAGTAACGCCTAATCACCGCTAGCAGATTCTCTTTCTTCCGATCATCCAAAGATTCAAACACGCCGTCATGGTACACAAATAGTGGAAACTTTTCGTTCAGATGTGCCCTCACGACGGCGAGGTCGAAAGCGACACATAGGAGCTTGCGATAGGTGTGCCCTAGGTCAGCACTAGTTGCGTTGCCAGAACCATCAAGAATTTCTGCCTTGAACTCCAAATGGCCTAGTTGATTTGGAGCTACGCTTAGCAAAGCTTTGCGATCAATAACCTCCTCGACGATCTCGCTGAAATACACTCGTATCGAAGAAAATAGGCTATCCGGATCCGAGTTTTGTTTCTCGACATCGGCTTCGATTTGAACCTGAAGATGGCTGCACTCTTCCGTCAGGCCACGAATTTGGGTTCTCAGTTCCTGAAGTCTGTGCAGATGACCTCGCTGGCTTTCCAACAAGCTGATATCCGCTCGTAAGCTGACCATATCATCGGAAACCTCTTTATACTTTTTGAATACATCCGTTGCACTCAAAAAGGTGAGCATACCTGACCGTTTTTCCCCTAAAGCGTTGAGCTGCGAGTTCACATCCTTCAGTTCAAGCTCGATTTCAGCAAACTCTTCTTTAAGATAACCTCGACGCTCCTCTGTAATCGCACGATTGAAAGCAATCAACTGTTGAAAATCCTTTTTTACTTGCCCTTGAAAAAGAACACCGGCTTCTAAGAAGAGTCGCTCTGCTTCGTCTGGATTGAACAGAATCTGATCTTCCCCAAGGGAAACTTGAATTTTCTTCTTACTCTGATTCAAGGAGTAACGCTTGGCATTAAGAGCTGCAATACCTTCGTCAACGTCGTCAACTAATGACTTGGTACGATCCTTATCATGCTCTCGAAAATCGAACGAATCCAACAACTGCTGTTTTTTTTCAGCATCTTTCTGCTTAAGCAGCAATATACCCTCGATCTTGCTACTATCTTCTACCGAACCACCCAATTCTTTTTTGATAGTTTGAGCGACTTCTTGCTTTTTGCTTAACTCCTGTTCTTTCTCATAATGTTCGATAACAATCTTTGCATCGAATCCCAGCATATGAGCAAGAAATGGCTTCCAATCTGCATGCTTAGAGGCAAATTTACGAAGTTGAAATACTTCTCGAAAGTCCTCCTGAGAGCGCAGCAGGTAACCCAAAGCCTTCCGATAGGAAAATGGCTTAAGAGTTCGCCAGTCGAGCAAGCCGTCAAGTAGATCACGAGCGCGATCAAACGGTACGTTTTGATGATCCCAGTCCGCCAGCGACAAATTCGAAAAGTCTTGATGACCAGCTTCATGTTTTTTGAAACTGATCTTCGTCGCATCCTTTACGCTGCGCCGAATAGTAACGAACGATGCGTCCTCAAGTTCAACTTCGAGAAAAAACACGAAACCCTCGAACAACTCTAGGTGCTTAAACAAGAAAAACTTTGGATCCTTTCCAGCTAAAAAACCAAAATCCAGCAGACGACCTAGCGTCGTTTTGCCAAGATTGTGGGTGTCTTTGTTGCGATTCTCTGGCAGGCGAATCTCCGCCATTACCACATTTAGCCCGGATACAAAATCCACAGGTTCAAACGCACTGGGATTATCGCAATAAAGTTTAGAAAGTTTCATTTGGCCCCACATATTCGACAGCATCTGTTTTCGGACGATATTCAATCAAGCCCATCAAATAAAGAAAATTGAGTGCTGGTAAAAATAGCACGTCACCGCCGACAACAGTTTTTTTTGCATATTTTCTTAATATATCGTATTCATCCACGCGACGACTCTTCAATCGGCATAATAAAAGCATCGACACATTTATCACGGTTCGGTCAGGGTGTGAGTGTTTTGTCGGACGAAGCATCTTCCACCTCCCCGATATCGCAATTCCAATACATATAGAAAAGCACCGCACGTGTTAGTCGCTTGTGACCAAGCTGTCGCAACACAGCATCTCGACCAAACAAAAGATCCACCAAATACTCCATGACTTGGTCGAAGGTATGGTAATTCTTACGCCGCGCTATGATCTTTAGCTGAAATTCATCGGCCACCGATTCATACAATCGCAATAGATCGATATTTTCCGGTGCCGCAAGAAAAGTGCGTATTGGGGCGGTCTCCTTCAAATATTTACGCCGAAGAACCTTCGCATATTCCGCCGTCATGTTGTTAAGGACGTTTTTTTCTTCATAGGTCACACGCTGAGTTGGCGGATCGTCAAGTAACGTCGTGATGCCATCTATCTGACGAGCAAGAGCCTCCACGACAGCCGCAAGATCTTCCGAACTGACGATCAGCGGAGAATCCAACGCATCCAGATTCGCTTCCTTAGCTACTTCAGGAAAACGCTTTAAGAAAATTTCCAACTGTTCCACGCCACATAAGTAGAGCGACGCAGCGGGAACTTCGCACTCAGTTTCAATGTGATTGCGTATATCTGTTTCCGCATTACCCGTCAGGCGGCGGTTCGCGAACAGCATGTAGTGATCGAGTTGCTTGGCGCTCCGCAATTTCTGAATACGAGGAACTTCCTTACCAACCACCGTGTTGTCACTAGCTGTGCTGTAGAAATCAAGTTCCGAAAAACTACGGTTGTAGCCATTTGTGTGCTTGGCTTGGATGATAACCGTTCCCACCCAAGGTGCCGATGTGCTTGGGTGCATTTGAGAGGTACCTACAAATTTTGCATCGCGCCCCCCGTCCGGGCCCTTAGCGAACCCCTGAACTGCAATGCCCAGCAGACGCTGGCATAAGAGTACGACCAATGTCTCAAACTGATCATCGCTCATGTCCTCGTACGCAAATTTCATCCCTAAAATCTCATCGTTGGATTATGCAACTCAAGCAGCTACGGTAATACCGGCGCAACGCGCACGGTGTGCAGGCTGCACTATAATTTCGACGCGTTGATCCAGAGACACCAAAGCCTGCATCAACCGCTCTAACGAAATATTTTGAAGCTTATAGCGGTGTATTTGAGAAATTTTCGGTTGGGTCATACCCATGATAGCCGCAGCTTCCTTCTGGCTTAGCCCGCGCTGATTGATTAACTCATTGATCTTCAGCGAGAGTGCAACCTTTATTGTCAGTTCTTCTACGTCATCCAAGCCATTTGTGGTCAGATCGCTACTGGTGTCTTGCGCATTGCCATTGTGATTCATCATTTCCCTCTGAATGCTCTGCGTCGGCGAACTCCGCGTCTGACAACTATCAGTTCCACCTCTCTTGCGGCATAGCATTGAATCGTCCGGTCGTCGGTAGGGTGCACGCCTCTAGGCTCCAGTAAGCAAATGGCCGGAATATCTCTCAGATTTCCGCTCCACATTTGACTTCCGGCACAGCAATTTCTTTCCGACCAGCACTATACCTGTTCAGGTATGAGCAGCAAGTGCTTAAAACCGTACGAAATCACATCTCTGCTAGCTCGTCTTCAACCCCAAAATTCAACGAACCACAATCCGCAACATCCAGTGAAGGTTTACCTCCGCAGCAGCTCCACCAAATATATTCTTCCAACTACCCTTAAAAAACCCGCAGGAAGCGGCCCCCGATTCAGCTCAAGGAACGACCATGTCCCTCTCCATCGTCCACAGTCGCGCCCAGATTGGCGTGGATGCTCCCGCCGTTACCGTCGAAGTCCATCTGGCCAACGGCCTGCCGTCGCTGACCATGGTCGGCCTGCCCGAGGCGGCGGTGAAGGAGAGCAAGGATCGGGTGCGCAGCGCGATCATCAATTCCGGGCTGCAGTTTCCGGCGCGGCGGATCACCTTGAATCTTGCGCCGGCGGATTTGCCCAAGGATGGCGGGCGGTTTGATCTGGCGATTGCCTTGGGGATTCTGTCGGCGAGTGTGCAGGTGCCGTGTCTGACGCTGGATGATGTGGAGTGTCTCGGTGAGCTGGCGTTGTCCGGTGCTGTGCGGCCGGTGCGCGGGGTGTTGCCCGCGGCATTGGCGGCGCGCAAGGCCGGGCGGACGCTGGTGGTACCGCGCGCAAATGCCGAGGAGGCGTGCCTGGCGTCGGGGCTGAAGGTGTTTGCGGTGGATCATCTGTTGGAGGCGGTGGCGCATTTCAACGGGCATACGCCAGTGGAGCCTTATGTATCGGACGGTTTGATTCATGCCGCCAGACCCTATCCCGATCTCAACGAAGTGCAGGGGCAATTGGCAGCCAAACGTGCGCTGCTGATCGCGGCGGCGGGCGCGCACAACCTGTTGTTCAGCGGGCCACCGGGAACGGGTAAGACATTGCTGGCCAGTCGATTGCCGGGGCTGCTGCCGCCGCTGTCCGAATGCGAAGCGCTGGAAGTGGCCGCCATTCAATCCGTTGCCAGCGGCGTGCCGTTGACCCATTGGCCGCAGCGACCGTTTCGCCAACCCCATCACTCGGCATCCGGCCCCGCACTGGTCGGTGGCAGTTCAAAACCGCAACCCGGCGAGATCACCCTCGCCCACCACGGCGTGCTGTTTCTCGATGAGCTGCCGGAGTTTGATCGCAAGGTGCTGGAGGTACTGCGCGAACCGATGGAATCCGGGCATATCGTGATTGCCCGGGCCAAGGATCGCGTGCGTTTTCCGGCGCGGTTTCAGCTAGTGGCAGCGATGAATCCGTGTCCCTGTGGATATCTTGGCGAGCCGAGCGGCAAGTGCTCATGCACACCGGATATGGTGCAGCGCTATCGCAACAAACTGTCAGGGCCGCTACTGGACCGGATCGATTTGCACCTGACGGTGGCGCGGGAGGCGACGGCGTTGAACCCAGCGGTAAAGCCAGGTGAGGACAGCGCCAGCGCAGCGGCGTTGGTGGCCGAGGCGCGTGAACGACAGCAAAAGCGTCAAGGCTGTGCGAATGCCTTCCTTGATCTGCCGGGCCTGAAGAGGCACTGCAAGTTATCCACAGCCGACGAAACCTGGCTGGAGTCCGCCTGTGAGCGACTGACGTTGTCGCTGCGCTCAGCCCATCGTTTACTCAAAGTCGCCAGAACCCTGGCAGACCTTGAGCAAGTCGATGCAATCAGGCGTGAGCACTTGGCCGAAGCGCTGCAGTATCGGCCGGCGACGCCTTAATGCTCGGTCAGATCAACCAGTGGTGCCTGCCGCACTTCGGTTGCGCGCCCGGCCTGAATTTCGGTTACACGCTTCAAGGCGTTATCCACAGCATTTTTGTCGGCGAGCAGGCTGTAGCTGATCTGGAACTGTTTGTGTTCCTTCGGCGCAATGGTCGGCACCAGATTCAGCGGACGCTGATAGCGGCGATTGTAGGAGAAACTGGTGCCCGGCTCCAGTCCCGTGACATAGCCCTGCCCTTGGGTATCAGTGTTTTTCCACAGGGAAAACACCGGCAACTGCTGGGTGTTGAAGCCGACGGAAACACCGAGGCTGCCGGCCTTGTTATGCAGAACGGTCAGGGTTTCACCTTTGGCGTCAGCATAGGGCACGACGTTGTAGACGGTTTCGTCGTAGTCCTTGGTCGGTGCGCGGTAGGTCTGCCAGTCGGGCAAATCGCCCTTGGCCTTGTCGTTGAAAGGCGAGACCTGTTTCACCGGCGCAGCAAAACGGGCGCCCTGCTCAAGGAACGGCGTACTGAAGTTGCTGTGATACAGCGCCTGATATTCCTTTGGATAATCGCCGTTGTTGGTCAACTTATCGTTGAGTGCGAAACGCACGCTGCCGGGCTCGGTGACCAGTTCAGTGACGACCGTGAAGTCGACTTTCTTGAACGCCTGCTCTTTCAGTTCGCCGCGCAGACTGATGGCGTAGGGTGGTTCTTCATCGATGTGCAGCGTGACAGTGCTGGCCGGGATGTTGGCGGCGCGCCCGTGCAGGGTCAGCAGCTCACCATTGTCCATGCCGGGATGGCCGACCCATTCGTAACCGCAGCGGGTCACCAGTTCGTTGAAGCCTTCCAGCCAGCCCAGGCCACCGCGTCCGTTGAGTTCGATGAATGCCGGATTGACCACATCCTTGACCGGCGAATCCCAGCCCATGCGCACGTTGCCAACGGAGGCGTGCAGGACATTCATGCCACGGGTCGGCACCACCGAGAGTTTCATCGTGCCGTTATCGATATCCACGATGCTCACACCTTCCTGCCGCCCACCATGCAAGGTGCGCAGGCTTACCGAGAAGGGTTTGTCGGTTTTCACGCCGAGTTGCTCACTGGTGATGGTCCAGTTTTGCGCGGGCTTATTGGTATCGAGAAGGACGTAATCCCAAGCCATGGCATGGGAGGCAGCGGACAGTGCGCCGAGTGCGGCGACGAGTTTGAGCGGGGACATGGCAGCAGCCTTTATTGGAGTTGTGCCATTTTTATAGCGCTGCGGAAACGTTTCAGCAAGTGTATTAGATCGACAGATCGCATGTTCTGCCGAAGATCTTCAGTGATGCAATCGCGAGCAGGCTCGCTCCCACAGGGGATCCGGGTCTTCACAAAATCTGTGATTCGCACCGGACACTGTAGGAGCGAGCCTGCTCGCGATAGCTATTTCAGGCGCACATCAACGGAAGCGATCAACCTCGGAACGCAAGTCCGCCGCCAGTTTCTCAAGCTCCTTGGCGGTCACGGCCAGGTTGGAAACCACTTCACGCTGCTCGCTGTTGGCCAACGCAATACTTTGCAGGTTGCTGCTGAGCAACGTCGCGGTGCTGCTCTGCTCCTGCGTCGCCGTGGTGATCGCTGCAAACTGCTGCCCCGCCGAACGGCTCTGCTCGTCAATCCGCGCCAGCGCAGATGCCACGTTGGCGTTGCGCGACAGGCCTTCCTGCATCAGCACATTGCCCTGCTCCATGGTGCTGATCGCGTTGCCGGTTTCCTGCTGAATGCTCTGGATCATGCCGGAGATTTCATCGGTCGCCTGACGAGTACGCGACGCGAGGTTACGCACCTCATCCGCCACCACCGCAAAGCCGCGACCTTGCTCGCCCGCACGCGCCGCTTCGATGGCTGCGTTGAGCGCCAGCAGGTTGGTCTGCTCGGCAATCGAGGTAATTACGCTGACGATGCCACCGATTTCCTGGGAACGCTGACCGAGGGTGTTGATCACGGTGGCAGTGGTGTTCAGCGCGCCGGCGATTTGTTCCAGAGAAGACGACGCCTCTTCCATCGAGCTGCGACCAATCTGCGTCTGCTGCGCGTTTTCCTGAGCCAGTCGCTGGGTGGCGCCCATGTTGTCGGCGATGTCCAGCGAGGTGGCGCTGAATTCTTCTACCGCGCCGGCCATGCTGGTGATCTCGCCGGATTGCTGCTCCATGCCTTCGTAAGCGCCGCCGGACAAACCGGAGAGCGCCTGCGCGCGGCGGTTGACCTCTTCCGAGGAGCGGCGGATGTGCTCGACCATGGTCGACAACGCCTGGCTCATCTGGTTGAACGCGCGGGACAGTTGACCGATTTCGTCGTTGCTCGACACGTTCAGACGCACGCTCAGATCACCGGCGCCCAAGGCTTCGGCCTGACGCACCAGATCACTCAACGGCGCCAATTTGCTGCGCAGCAACCACACCACCGAACCGACCGCCAGCAGCATCGCCAGCAAACTGCCGATGGCCAGTTGCGTACCCACGCTCCAGGTCACCGCACGGATTTCGGCTTTCGGCATGCTCGCCACGACCGCCCACGGCCCACCGTCGAACGGCACCGAAACGCTGTAGAAATCTTCAGCCTTGTCGCTCCAGAACTGGCCTTTGCCCGGGGTTTTGCTCAAGCCGCCGATCACCGTAACCGCCTGATCCAATGCTTGTACGCCCGCCGGTGCCACCAGCCATTTGCTCTGCTCATCGAGCAGCGCCAACGAGCCGGTCTGGCCAATACGGAAGCGCTTGAGGTTGTCGAACTGGGCGTTCTGCGCGTCGGTGTAATCGAACCCGACAAACAGCACCGCAATCACCTTGCCGCTGCTATCACGCACCGGTGTGTATTGAGTCATGTAGGAACGATCAAACAACAGAGCGCGACCGACATAACCCTGGCCCGCCATCAATTTCGCATAGGCCGGGTGAGCGTGATCGAGCAAGGTGCCGATGGCGCGACTGCCATCCTGTTTGGTCAGGGAGGTGCTGACACGGACAAAGTCTTCGCCACTGCGCACGAACAGCGTGGCGACACCGGCAGTCATCTGCTTGAACTCGTCGACTTCCTTGAAGTTGTTGTTCAGTACTTCGCTGCCCAGGTGCAGGCCCGGTGTCTGGGTGCCTGCCACGCTCACGGGCTCACTCGGGTGAATGCTCAAACCTGCGCTGAAGCGCTTCTCGAACAGCCCGCTCAGGCGCTGGGTGCTTTCACGCAGCGTACCGTGGAAGGTGCTCAATTGGTCGGCGAGCAGACGCGCCTCACTGGCCAAGTGCTCTTCACGGGTGGCGAGGTTGGCTGTATCCAGCGAACGCAGGGCGAACACCGTACTGCCGCTGATGACAATCGCCAGTATCACGGCGAGCGCGAGACCCAGCTGTGAGGCGATCCGAGCGCGAGGTTGAGACATGGACAGCTCCTGGCCGAACTTGCCGATCCTCCTTGATCGCAGCTCGGATAATTTTCTAATGGGGGTGAATCCTGGATACCGGCACGACGGTTCCACATGCACGTATTCGGCGGCAAAACCGAATACTTGAGCGAACAGCAGGGTTATGGCACAAGGCCGGCATTGTGACGGCTCGAACGTTTCAGCTCAAGCGCGTAACGGCCGGCAGCACCATGGCGCGGACTTCGCCTTGCAGGAAGTCACTGAGGCGGCGCAAACGTTCACCTCCCGGCCGGGTTTTTGGCCACACCAGGTAATAATTCAGTCCACTGGCGACGGCGGTGGGCCACGGCAGACTCAAACGTCCCTGCGCGACATCCTCGGCGACCATCAACAGATCGCCCATCGACACGCCGTAACCGCGCGCCGCTGCAATCATCCCCAACTCCAGCGTATCGAACACCTGGCCGCCCTTGAGCGACACCTGATCAGAAAGCCCCATATGCTCCAGCCAACTGCGCCAATCACGGCGATCCGGAGTGGGATGGAGCAATTCGGCGGACGCCAGACGCGCCACGTCCCATGGCTGGTCATTCAGCAGGTTGGGCGCGCCCACCGGGATCAGCTCTTCGGGAAACAGCAGGCTGGCCTCCCAGTCCGGCGGAAAATGGCCGTCGCTGAGTAACACGGCGCAGTCAAAGGGCTCATCGTTGAAGTCCACCGAGTCCACGTCCATCCAGGCACTGGTCAATTGCACTTCGTTACCCGGCTGCAAATGACGAAAGCGACTGAGGCGCGCCAGCAGCCAGCGCATGGTCAGAGTCGACGGGGCTTTCATGCGCAGGATGTCGTCCTCTGCGCGCAAAGTGTTGCAGGCGCGCTCAAGGGCAGTGAAGCCTTCACGGATGCCCGGCAGCAGCATGCGCGCCGACTCGGTGAGTTGCAGATTGCGCCCGCTGCGGTGAAACAAGCGGCAGGCGAAATGTTCCTCTAGCGTACGAATGTGCCGGCTCACCGCGCTCTGGGTGATCGACAGCTCCTCGGCCGCGCGAGTGAACGAGCTGTGCCGCGCCGCCGCTTCAAATGCGCGCAGGGCATACAAAGGAGGAAGACGACGAGACATTCGGAAAGCTCCTATAGCGGGATGCGGCCAACTTATCAGAATCTGTTCAGGATGAGTTTTAATCATGCAACCCATCCTTTTTATCCCTTTGTGCATTCCCTGCCAAGCGTCGAGAATCGACGCTCTCCTGTTCCCTCTATTGATGAGTGGTGAAGACCATGCAGCATCCTGTGCGTACCGAACTCTGGGCCATCCTGCGGCTGTCGGGGCCGTTGATTGCTTCACAGTTGGCGCACATGTTGATGGTGCTGACCGACACCGTGATGATGGCGCGCATCAGTCCCGAAGCGCTGGCCGGCGGCGGCTTGGGCGCGGCAACTTACTCGTTCGTGTCGATTTTCTGCATCGGCGTGATTGCCGCGGTCGGCACCCTGGTGGCGATCCGTAAGGGCGCCGGCGACATCATTGGCGCCGCCCGCCTGACCCAAGCGGGATTGTGGCTGGCATGGCTGATGGCGCTGGGCGCAGGCTTGCTGTTGTGGAACCTGAAACCGGTGTTGCTGCTGTTCGGCCAGACCGAAACCAACGTCATCGCTGCCGGGCAATTTCTGATCGCCCTGCCCTTCGCCCTGCCCGGCTATCTGAGCTTCATGGCACTGCGCGGTTTCACCAGTGCGATTGGCCGGGCGACGCCAGTGATGGTGATCAGCCTTGCTGGCACGGTGGCCAACTTCCTGCTCAATTACGCGCTGATTACCGGCATGTTCGGCCTGCCGAAACTGGGTTTGATGGGCATCGGGCTGGTGACGGCGATCGTCGCCAACTGCATGGCGCTCGCGTTGGCCTGGCACATTCGCCGGCATCGCGCATATGACGCGTATCCGTTGCGCGCCGGCCTGTCGCGGCCGAACCGGCAATACCTCAAGGAACTCTGGCGGCTCGGTCTGCCGATTGGTGGCACTTACGCGGTGGAAGTCGGGTTGTTCGCCTTCGCGGCGTTGTGCATGGGCACCATGGGCAGCACGCAAATGGGCGCGCACCAGATTGCCCTGCAGATCGTTTCGGTGGCATTCATGGTGCCGGCGGGGATGTCGTACGCGATCACCATGCGTGTCGGCCAACATTACGGCGCCGGTCAGTTGCTGGATGCGCGCATGTCCGGTCGGGTCGGCATCGCGTTCGGCGCGGTGATGATGGTGGGTTTTGCGATGGTGTTCTGGCTGCTGCCGAATCAATTGGTCGGGTTGTTTCTCGATCACAACGATCCGGCGTTTGCCGAAGTGATCCGCCTCGCGGTCAGTCTGTTGGCAGTGGCGGCGTGGTTCGAGTTGTTCGACGGTACACAGACGATTGCCATGGGCTGCATCCGTGGGCTCAAGGATGCCAAAACCACGTTTCTGGTCGGGCTCGCTTGCTATTGGCTGATCGGTGCGCCGGCGGCCTGGTGGATGGCGTTCCACCTGAACTGGGGACCGACGGGGGTCTGGTGGGGCTTGGTGTTGGGGCTGGCGTTTGCCGCGGTGAGCCTGACGCTGGCGTTTGAATGGAAGATGAAGCGGATGATTCGGCGTGAGCCTGCGTCATCCAATCAATACACAGTCGCCCAGACCGACTGAGATCCCTTGTAGGAGAGAGCCTTTGTGGCGAGGGGATTTATCCCCGATGGGTGGCGAAGCCGCCCCAAAACCGGTAGCTGGGGTCTATCAGATGTATCCAGTGCTATGGTCTTGCGACTGCTTCGCAGCCGATCGGGGATAAATCCCCTCGCCACAATGTTGTTCCTAATTGAGTTATGGAGTTAGCTCACGATTTCGAGGGCTGGATGCTGACTCGAACCAAACGTCAGGTACTCCACCAACTCCGCCAACGGCAGCGGCTTGCTGATCAGGTACCCTTGAACCTGATCGCAACCAAAGCCACGCAGCAGATCCAGTTGCTCCGGGGTTTCCACCCCTTCGGCGACCACTTCCAGATGCAGGTTGTGCGCGAGGTTGATCATCGCGTGCACCAGTTTGCGGTTCTCTTCGCGCTGCTCCATGCCGCCCACGAAACTCTTGTCGATCTTCAGCAAAGTGATCGGCAAGCTATTCAAGTGCACGAACGACGAAAACCCGGTGCCGAAGTCATCCAGCGAAAAACGCACGCCGAGGCGGCCGAGGGCGTCCATGGTCTGTTTGACCAGATCACTGCGGCGCATGACAGCGGTTTCGGTCAGTTCGAATTCCAGCCACTGCGCCTCGACGCCACGCTCGGCAATCAACCGGCTGAGCGTCGGCAGCAACTGGCTGTCCTGAAACTGGCGGAACGACAGGTTGATCGCCATGTGCAACGCCGGCAGCCCGCGCTCACGCAAAGCCTGCATATCGCGCAGGGCCCGGGAAATCACCCAGTAACCCAGCGGCACGATCAAACCGCTCTGCTCGGCCAGCGGCACGAATTCGCTCGGCGGCAGCAGGCCGCGTTCGCCGTGACGCCAGCGCACCAGGGCTTCGAGGCCGACGATCTGGCCGTCCTCAAGATTCAGACGTGGCTGGTAATGCAGCTCCAGCTCATCGCGACGCAAGGCCCGGCGCAGCTCGCTTTCGAGGTCGGCCATGCTCCGCGCGTTGCGGTTGATGCGTTCGTTGAAGATATGAAACGTGCAGCCCTGGGTGCTTTTCGCCTGCTGCATGGCGATGTGCGCGTGCCACATCAGTGGGTCGGCGCCACCCTGTGCGCGGGCATGGGCGATGCCGAGACTGGAGCCGATCAGCAGGCTTTCGCCATCGACCCAGTAAGGTTCGGCCAGGGCTTCGGTAATGCGTTCGGCCATCCATTCGGCGCGTTGCGGTGCGCGGCGGGTGTCGATCAGCAGGGCGAATTCATCGCTGCCCAGCCGCGCCAGTTGATCGCCGGCCTCGAGCTGACTCTTCAGCCGTGCGACGACTTGCAGAATCAAGCGGTCGCCGGCCTGATGACCGAGGGCGTCGTTGGCGTGGCGGAAGTTATCGAGATCAAGATGCCCTAGCGCAAGGCCCCGGCCGTCGTTTTCCGCGAGGCGCGCCGCCAGCAAGGTCTGAAAACCCTGGCGGTTGGCGATGCCGGTCAGCGGGTCTTGTTCGGCGAGGCGTTGCAGGGTGTTTTCCAGCACGCCGCGCTCGCGCACATGGCGCAGGCAACGGCGGAGCATGTCGGCGTCGAGGGCGTCGAACACCAGCCAGTCGCTGACGCCAACGGGCGCGGTGGCCGGCTCGTGATCCAGCAGCAGCACCGTCGGCAAACTGCAACGGCCCGGCGCGGGTTGCAATGCGGGAAGGGTCAACAGCACCGCGTGGCGGTTGTCTTCGAACAAACTGCTGACCGACTCCCAGTTCGGCGCGCTGATCAGCACTGCCGCGCTCCCCATCGGAGCCAGACACTCGCGCAATAACGCTGTCCACGCTGGCTCTTCGGCCAGTAGCAGCAAACGCAAGGGTTCGACAGGCGTAGACAAGCTAGCTCCCTAGACTCTGCAATGATGTGGGCGGGGCATTATGCCGTTGCGCTGTTCAATGACCAAATGACAACGGTTATCAAAACGTTATTTTGTGTCACGAATGAGAACATTAGCCGCAAAATCTCCACGCATCCTGCGTGAAAGTAACAAAACCGGCAAATTTGAATCGCGTGGTGCGTCACAAGTCGGACAGAGCAGCACAAATCGCTGAGCCTGTTAAAATGCCGGCCCATTTCGTCAACGACTCCCGAATTTTCGTATGTCCCGACTCAATCCCCGGCAGCAAGAAGCCGTGAACTACGTCGGCGGCCCTCTATTGGTGCTCGCCGGTGCTGGCTCCGGCAAGACCAGCGTGATCACGCGCAAAATCGCGCACCTGATCCAGAACTGCGGCATCCGCGCCCAGTACATCGTCGCCATGACCTTTACCAACAAGGCCGCGCGCGAGATGAAGGAACGGGTCGGCACCCTGCTGCGTGCCGGCGAAGGACGCGGCCTGACGGTCTGCACCTTCCACAACCTGGGCCTGAACATCATCCGCAAGGAACACGTGCGCCTGGGCTACAAACCCGGTTTCTCGATCTTTGACGAGACGGATGTCAAGGCGCTGATGACCGACATCATGCAGAAGGAATACGCGGGCGACGACGGCGTCGACGAGATCAAGAACATGATCGGCGCCTGGAAAAACGACCTGATCCTGCCGCCTCAGGCGCTGGAGAACGCGCGTAACCCGAAGGAGCAGACCGCCGCCATCGTCTACACCCACTATCAGCGCACGCTCAAGGCGTTCAACGCGGTGGACTTCGACGACCTGATCCTGCTGCCGGTAAAACTCTTCGAAGAGCACGCCGACATTCTCGAAAAGTGGCAGAACAAGGTTCGCTATCTGCTCGTCGACGAATACCAGGACACCAACGCCAGCCAATACCTGCTGGTGAAAATGCTCATCGGCAAGCGCAATCAATTCACCGTGGTGGGCGACGACGACCAGTCGATCTACGCCTGGCGCGGCGCACGGCCGGAAAACCTGATGCTGCTCAAGGACGACTATCCGTCCCTGAAAGTGGTGATGCTGGAGCAAAACTACCGCTCCACCAGCCGCATCCTGCGTTGCGCAAACGTGCTGATCTCGAACAATCCGCACGAATTCGAAAAGCAGCTGTGGAGTGAGATGGGCCACGGCGACGAGATCCGCGTGATCCGCTGCCGCAACGAGGACGCCGAAGCCGAGCGCGTGGCCATGGAAATCCTCAGCCTGCACTTGCGCACCGACCGGCCGTACAGCGATTTTGCGATCCTCTATCGCGGTAACTACCAGGCCAAACTGATCGAGCTGAAGTTGCAGCATCACCAGGTGCCGTATCGCCTGAGCGGCGGCAACAGCTTCTTCGGCCGCCAGGAAGTGAAGGACCTGATGGCCTACTTCCGCCTGATCGTGAACCCGGACGACGACAACGCCTTTCTGCGGGTGATCAATGTGCCGCGCCGCGAGATCGGCTCGACCACCCTGGAAAAACTCGGCAACTACGCCACCGAACGCAAGATCTCGATGTACGCCGCCACCGATGAAATCGGTCTGGGCGAACATCTGGACAGCCGTTTCACCGATCGCCTGTCGCGCTTCAAGCGCTTCATGGACAAGGTCCGCGAGCAGTGCGCCGGCGAAGACCCGATCTCGGCGCTGCGCAGCATGGTCATGGACATCGACTACGAGAACTGGCTGCGCACCAACAGCTCCAGCGACAAGGCTGCCGATTACCGGATGAGCAACGTCTGGTTCCTGATCGAGGCGTTGAAAAACACCCTCGAAAAGGACGAAGAAGGCGAAATGACCGTCGAGGATGCCATCGGCAAACTGGTCCTGCGCGACATGCTGGAACGTCAGCAGGAAGAAGAGGACGGCGCCGAAGGCGTGCAGATGATGACGCTGCATGCGTCCAAGGGGCTGGAATTCCCTTACGTGTTCATCATGGGCATGGAAGAGGAAATCCTCCCGCACCGCTCCAGCATCGAAGCCGACACCATCGAAGAGGAGCGCCGCCTGGCCTACGTGGGCATTACCCGCGCGCGTCAGACCCTGGCCTTCACCTTCGCCGCCAAGCGCAAGCAGTACGGCGAGATCATCGATTGCGCGCCGAGCCGCTTCCTCGATGAGCTGCCGCCGGACGATCTGGCGTGGGAAGGCAACGACGACACACCGACCGAAGTCAAAGCCGTGCGCGGCAACAACGCATTGGCCGATATACGCGCGATGTTAAAGCGCTAGAATTGACCACTTTTTACTAGACCTTCGGCGCACAAAGCGCCAAATGAGGACAGCTTCATGGAAGCATTGCACCAGAAAATCCGCGAACAAGGCATCGTGCTTTCCGACCAGGTCCTGAAGGTCGACGCCTTCCTGAACCACCAGATCGACCCGGCCCTGATGAAGCTGATCGGCGACGAATTCGCCTCGCTGTTCAAGGATTCGGGCATCACCAAGATCGTCACCATCGAAGCCTCGGGCATTGCCCCGGCGATCATGACCGGTCTGAACCTCGGCGTGCCGGTGATCTTCGCCCGCAAGCAACAGTCCCTGACCCTGACCGAAAACCTGCTGTCGGCGACCGTTTATTCGTTCACCAAAAAGACCGAAAGCACCGTGGCCATCTCCCCGCGTCACCTGACCAGCAGCGACCGTGTGCTGATCATCGACGACTTTTTGGCCAACGGTAAGGCGTCCCAGGCGCTGATCTCGATCATCAAGCAGGCTGGCGCCACCGTCGCCGGCCTGGGCATCGTCATCGAGAAATCGTTCCAGGGCGGCCGCGCCGAGCTGGACTCGCAGGGCTATCGTGTTGAGTCGCTGGCGCGTGTCAAATCGCTGAAGGATGGCGTTGTAACCTTCATCGAATAAACCCCGCATTACCCCTGTAGGAGTGAGCCTGCTCGCGATCGCTTAGTGTCAATCAACCATTTCGGTGACTGATACACCGCTATCGCGAGCAGGCTCACTCCTACAGTTGTTTTGGGGTGGGCAGTTATTGCGCGGTGGCCTTCAGGCCGGTAAGCAGCAGGCGTTGGGACAAGTCTTCCTTCAGGCCCTCTGGACTCGTCAGCTGCATCCGCTCCAGATGCTCCGGATACAACGAAGCTTCCGGCGCATCCAGCGCTGCCTTGCCCAACTCCAGAATCTCGGTCAGCTTGAACTTGCTCTTGAGCCAGTTCAGCGCTCGCAACACATCCCGCTCGATCACCGTGAAATCACAGCCCAGCGGATATTCCGGAAACAGGTTCGGATGCCGCGCGGCAATCGCCTGCAAGCGTTGCGGCGTGTTCTCGGCAAAACGCGGATCGATGCGGAAATCCTTCGGCAGTTTGCCAACCTTCTGCGCCTGCTCGATCAGCCCCGGCTGGAAGCGTGAGTCGCTGATATTCAACAATGCCTCGATCACCGCCGCGTCGGTTTTGCCGCGCAGATCGGCAATGCCGTACTCGGTGACAACGATGTCGCGCAGGTGCCTAGGGATCGTGCAATGGCCGTATTCCCAGACGATGTTCGAACTGACGTCACCGCCGGATTCGCGCCAACTGCGCAGGATCAGAACCGAGCGCGCATCGTGCAGCGCATGGCCCTGGGCAACAAAGTTGTACTGCCCGCCGACGCCGCTGAGCACCCGCCCGTCTTCCAGTTGGTCCGCCACGCCTGCGCCAAGCAACGTCATGGTGAACACGGTGTTGATGAAACGTGCATCAAGGCGCTGCAAGCGCTTCAACTCATCCTGACCGTACAGCTCGTTGATGTAGCTGATGCGGGTCATGTTGAATTCGAGGCGTTTGTCTTGCGGCAGCTCACGCAGGCGCTCGTAAAAACTGCGCGGGCCGAGGAAGAATCCGCCGTGCACCGAGATGCCGTCAGTCTGCGCGGCCTCGTCGAGGGTGCCGGCGTTGGCCTGCTCCTGAGTCGGCACGTCGGGGTAAACCTTGCGCCGGATAATCCCTGCATCCGCCAGCACCAGAAGGCCGTTGACGAACATTTCGCTGCAACCGTAAAGCCCTTTGGCGAACGGCGCGGTGCCGCCCTCGCGCTCGATCAGTTGCGCCCACTGGCTGAGGTTCACGTCGGCGAGTAACGCTTGATACCCGGCATTATCGGCTTGGCGCGCCAGCAATGCGGCGGTCAGCGCATCGCCCATCGAGCCGATGCCGATCTGCAACGTACCGCCATCGCGCACCAGGGTGCTGGCGTGCAGACCGATGAAATGGTCTTGAAAACCGACCGGCATATTCGGCGTGGAAAACAGCGTGCTGCTGTCCTTTTCGTCGATCAGCAGGTCGAAGGTGTCGATATCAACCTCGGCATCGCCGGGCATGTACGGCAGATCGGTGTGCACCTGGCCGACCAGCAGAATGGTCTCCCCGGCGTCACGGCGCTTGGCGATCATCGGCAACAGGTCGAGGGTGATGTCCGGGTTGCAGCTCAGGCTCAGACGGTCGGGATGTTCGCTGCTGCTGGCGAGCAGTTGCGCCACGAGATTCAGACCGGCGGCGTTGATATCGCGGGCGGCGTGGCTGTAATTGCTGCTGACGTAATCCTGCTGGGCCGGCGCGCTGTGAAGCAGGCTGCCGGGCTGCATGAAGAACTGCTGGATGCGGATGTTGGCGGGCAGGGTGTCGCGTTGCAGGTCGGCGAGGAAATCGAACTCCGGGTAATCGCCAAAAACGCGCTCGACGAAAGGCTCGATAAAGCGTTTCTGCAAACCGTCGCCAAGATTCGGCCGGCCGAGGCACAGAGCGGTGTACATCGTCAGTTGCCGCTCAGGCAGCTCTTTGACGCGCCGGTACAGCGCGTTGACGAAGTGGTTGGGTTTGCCCAACCCCAGCGGCAAGCCCATGTGGATATGCGCCGGCAACCGCGCGAGCACGTCGTCCACTGCCTGTTCGATCGAACACAACTGCACCATCTGAAGCCTCCCGCCCGTTCCGTGAATAGAGGTAGACCGAGATTGCCTCGACTTTGCTGCAAAGGACAGCCCAAGCCGTGAATCGCAGGCACAAAAAAACCGTCCGAAGACGGTTTTTTTCGTCAGAAGCGCGCCTTACTTCAGGCCGGACATCTTCTCGATTGCGCCCTTCAGATCGGCGTCGGTGCAATCGGCACAGGTGCCTTTTGGCGGCATGGCGTTGATGCCGGTGATGGCCTTGGCCAGGATGCCGTCGAGGCCGCCCTGGTGATCGGCACGTTCTTTCCAGGCGGCGGTGTCACCGATTTTCGGCGCGCCCAACAGACCGGTGCCATGGCAAGCGTTGCAATGTTTGGCAATCACTTCGTCCGGGGTTTTCGCACCGCCGCCACCGCCGGCGGTCGCTACCACTTCCATCCCTTTGCATTCCTGACCCTGAACGCACACCTGGCCGACAGGCTCAAGGCGTTTGGCAATGTCGT
This sequence comes from Pseudomonas sp. LBUM1652, assembly GCF_059716105.1. NCBI lineage: Bacteria > Pseudomonadati > Pseudomonadota > Gammaproteobacteria > Pseudomonadales > Pseudomonadaceae > Pseudomonas > Pseudomonas sp. LBUM1652. The sequence goes on from NZ_CP166804.1 coordinate 6,135,390, forward strand.
CATTCGTCGCAGCTTGAGCGCTGACAGCCCAGAGGGCCAGTACGGTTGCTGGTGCGGCCAGCATTTTCATAATTAGGTTCACGCGTTCACCCTCAATGGTGGCTATTCACGCCTGCGGCCACGGTTCGCAGGCGGGCGCAAGTATAGCGGGTAGCCCGCCACTCTGAAACAACCCCATAGACAAAGGGGTTATACCGCGCTGTGGAAAAACGGTTCGGATGCCTTCGCCGTTATGGCTTGGCGTCTCTTTGTTTAAAAATTTGCCGGTGTTGCTGCGCTGATTAGCCGCGCCGGTGTATCGAACGGATTACGGAAGCGATGCGGCTTGGTACTTTCAAAATAGTAGCTGTCGCCAGCTTCGAGAATAAAAGTTTCCACACCCACCACCAGTTCCAGACGACCTTCCACCAGAATCCCGGTTTCCTCGCCCTCATGGGTAAGCATTTCTTCGCCAGTATCGGCGCCCGGCGGGTAGATTTCGTTGAGGAACGCGATGGCCCGGCTCGGGTGCGCGCGGCCGACCAGTTTCATGGTCACGGCGCCGTCGGAAATGTCGATCAGCTCGTTGGCCTTGTAGACGATCTGGGTCGGTTTTTCCTGCAGGATTTCTTCGGAAAAGAACTCGACCATGGACATGGGAATCCCGCCAAGCACCTTCCTCAGCGAACTGATCGAAGGGCTGACGCTATTCTTTTCGATCATCGAAATGGTGCTGTTGGTGACGCCCGCGCGCTTGGCGAGTTCACGCTGGGAAAGCCCTTTGAGCTTGCGGATCGATTGCAGTCGTTCACCGACGTCCAAGGCTGGAGCCTCCTGATATTGTAGAAATATTGAGCGTTATCATGGCGACAGCGTTCAGTATTTACAACACATGGGCTCCGTAGCGGCCTCAAGCCTCGGAATAGAGCCTTGGCACTCGACGCAGGTTGCAGAAAATCTGATACGGAATGGTGTCCGCCCACTTCGCCACTTCGCTGGCGAGGATGTTTTTGCCCCACAGCTCGACGGTCGAACCCAATCCGGCTTCCGGTACATCGGTCAGGTCGATGCAGAGCATGTCCATCGACACGCGGCCGATGATGCGACTGCGTTGGCCGGCCACCAGTACCGGCGTGCCGGTCGGTGCCTGGCGCGGGTAGCCATCCGCGTAACCCATGGCAACCACGCCGATGCGCATCGGTTTGTCGGTGATGAATTTGGCACCGTAGCCAACGGGCTCACCGGCGGGTAATTCGCGTACGCAGATGACTTTCGATTCGAGCGTCATCACCGGTTGCAGGCGCTCGGCCACGGCGCTGGCTTCTTCGAACGGCGTCGCGCCGTAAAGCATGATCCCCGGACGCACCCAATCGCTATGAATTTGCGGCCAACCAAGCACGGCCGGCGAGTTGCGCAGACTGACCTCGGCGGCCAAACCCTGACGCGCCGCTTCAAATACCGCCACCTGATCGGCGCTGCTCTGCTCGTGCAATTCATCGGCACGGGCGAAGTGGCTCATCAGCACGATCTTCGCCACTTTGCCGCTGGCCAGCAGCCGTTGATACGCCGCTGGATAATCTTTCGGATGCAGACCGACGCGATGCATGCCCGAATCAAGCTTAAGCCACACGGTGATTGGCTTGCCCAGCGCCGCCTGCTCGATCGCTTCGAGCTGCCACAGCGAATGCACCACACACCAGAAATCATGCTCGACGATCAGTGCCAGCTCATCGGCCTCGAAAATCCCTTCAAGCAACAACACCGGAGCCTTGATGCCGGCAGCACGCAGTTCCAACGCTTCTTCGATGCAGGCCACGGCAAAACCGTCAGCCTCGGCTTCCAGCGCTTGGGCACAACGCACGGCACCATGGCCGTAAGCATCGGCCTTGATCACTGCCAGCGCCTTGGCACCGGTGACTTCGCGGGCAATTCGGTAGTTGTGACGCAGGGCTTGGAGGTCGATCAGGGCACGGGCAGGACGCATGGCGGCAGACTTCTAGGCGGTCATGGGAAGAAAAACCGGCGCTGGCTGACGGCGTGAACCGCCAACAGCACCGGGAGAGGGATCATTACAAAAGGTTTACGGCAGCGCGGCAACGATAGAGATTTCCACCAGAATGCTCGGCTTGGCCATCTTCGCTTCCACAGTAGCGCGGGCCGGGGCGGCGCCTTTGGGCAGCCACTGATCCCACACCGAGTTCATCCCGGCGAAGTGCGCCTCGATGTTGTTCAGGTAGATCGTCGCCGAGAGCAAATGCTGTTTGTCCGTCCCGGCCAGATCCAGCAAGCGCTCGATATTGGCGAGCACTTCGCGGGTCTGCTGCTCAACCCCGGCGTCGAAGTCGTCACCGACCTGCCCGGACAGGTACACCGTACCGTTGTGGCTGACGATCTGACTCATGCGCTCATTGGTGAGCTGGCGCTGGATTGCCATGTTTTGCGGACTCCTGTGGCTTGTTGCCGTAACGGGAAATATCGAGGCCTTCGGCGCTGATCTGCGGCTTTTTCTTCGCCATCAGGTCAGCCAGCAAACGACCGGAACCGCACGCCATGGTCCAACCGAGCGTGCCGTGACCGGTGTTGAGGAACAGATTTTTGAACGGTGTGGCGCCCACGATCGGCGTGCCGTCCGGGGTAGTCGGACGCAGGCCGGTCCAGAAACTCGCCTCGGCCAGATTGCCGCCCTGAGGATAAAGGTCGTTGACGATCATCTCCAGGGTTTCGCGCCGACGCGGATTAAGCGACAGGTCAAAACCGGCGATTTCGGCCATGCCGCCCACGCGGATGCGGTTGTCGAAACGGGTGATCGCGACCTTGTAGGTCTCGTCGAGAATGGTCGACGTCGGGGCCATGTCCGGGTTGGTGATCGGCACGGTCAGCGAGTAACCCTTGAGCGGATACACCGGGGCTTTGATGCCCAGCGGCTTGAGCAGTTGCGGTGAGTAGCTGCCGAGGGCCAGCACGTAGCGGTCAGCGGTTTCCAGCTTGCCGTCGATCCATACGCCGTTGATACGATCACCGGCGTAGTCGAGCTTCTGGATGTCCTGGCCAAAACGGAATTCAACGCCCAGTTTCACCGCCATTTCGGCGAGACGGGTGGTGAAGATCTGGCAGTCGCCGGTCTGGTCGTTCGGCAGGCGCAGGGCACCGGCGAGGATGTCGGTGACGCCAGCCAAAGCTGGCTCGACCCGGGCAATGCCGGCGCGGTCGAGGAGTTCAAATGGCACACCGGATTCTTTCAGTACGGCGATGTCTTTGGCGGCGTTATCCAGTTGCGCCTGGGTACGGAACAACTGAGTGGTACCGAGGCTGCGGCCTTCGTAGGCGATGCCGGTTTCCGCGCGCAATTCGTCGAGGCAGTCGCGGCTGTACTCGGACAGACGCACCATGCGCTCCTTGTTCACCGCGTAACGGCTGGCGGTGCAGTTGCGCAGCATCTGCGCCATCCACAGGTATTGATCGATGTCAGCGGTGGCCTTGATCGCCAGCGGGGCGTGGCGTTGCAGCAGCCACTTGATGGCCTTGAGCGGCACGCCCGGCGCGGCCCACGGCGAGGCATAGCCCGGCGAAACCTGGCCGGCGTTGGCGAAACTGGTCTCCATGGCCGCGGCAGGCTGCCGGTCGACCACCACCACTTCAAACCCGGCACGGGCCAGATAATAAGCACTGGCGGTACCGATGACGCCGCTACCCAAGACCATAACGCGCATTTTTGTATCCCTCGTCGCGGCGGATCGCCGACGTGTTGTCAGAGCAATGATGCGCGCAGTGTAAAAAATAAATGCCAGTGCTTTTCACTATATAAGCGCCTATATTTGGCGACAATTCTCGGCAAAAACCCTTTTCACGGAGGCGCATCCCCTATGCGTACCAACACTCAGACCAAACGTGAGCTGGACAAGATCGACCGCAATATCTTGCGGATCCTGCAAGCAGACGGGCGGATTTCCTTTACCGAACTCGGGGAAAAGGTCGGTCTCTCCACCACGCCGTGCACCGAGCGGGTGCGCAGACTGGAGCGCGAGGGGATCATCATGGGCTACAACGCCCGGCTCAATCCGCAGCACTTGAAGGGTAGTCTCTTGGTGTTCGTCGAGATCAGCCTCGACTACAAATCCGGCGACACTTTCGAAGAGTTCCGACGCGCGGTGCTGAAATTGCCTCACGTGCTGGAGTGTCACTTGGTATCAGGGGATTTCGACTATCTGGTGAAGGCGCGGATTTCCGAGATGGCCTCTTACCGCAAGCTGCTGGGCGACATCCTGCTCAAGCTGCCGCATGTGCGCGAGTCCAAGAGCTATATCGTGATGGAAGAGGTGAAGGAGAGTTTGAGCCTGCCGATTCCGGATTGATCACCACAATGATCGTACCCACGCTCTGCGTGGGTACGATCATGACTCGGTCCAGAATGGACGCAGAGGCTAAACCAACACCTGCCGATTCGCCGCCATGTACTCGAAGATTTGCTTTTCAGCACGCGGATGAATCAGCTCCACCGGCCCCCGCCCATTCGGGCAAGGCAACGTCTTCGTCGTCCCGAACAACCGGCAAATCAGTGGCCGCTCGCCATACACCGTGCAGCCATTCGGTCCCAAGTGCACACAGTTCAGCGCCTCCATCGCCGCATCCTGCTCGGCGCGGGTCTTGCGCGGCAGGCGCGCCATCTCCTCGGGCGAAGTGGTTACCGGCCCGCAGCAGTCGTGGCAGCCCGGCACGCAATCGAACGTGGGGATCTGCTGGCGCAGGGTGCGGATTTTTTCGCTGTTGCAGCTCATCGAAGCGGTGACCAAGGTGAAATAGGCCGCAATTGTGCCGCAAAAGCCGTGATCCAGACACTGCAGGCCGACCAGTGTTGCCCGACCTCGCGCGAGCGGCTTATGCTCCGTCAAATTTTTTCGACACTTAGCCGTTGGATGATACTCATGCCTCACGTTGCCTCTTACTACGCCGCCAGCAGTCTGCCGCAACCGGATCATCCGCTGCTGCAAGGTGAAGTGATTGCCGACGTGTGCGTGGTCGGCGGCGGGTTTTCGGGGCTGAACACCGCGCTGGAACTGGCCGAGCGCGGCCTCAGCGTGGTGTTGCTGGAGGCACACAAGATCGGTTGGGGCGCCAGCGGTCGCAATGGCGGACAACTGATTCGCGGGGTCGGCCATGGCCTCGATCAGTTCGCCAACGTCATCGGTGCCGACGGCGTGCGGCAGATGAAACTCATGGGCCTGGAAGCGGTGGAAATCGTCCGCCAGCGGGTCGAGCGGTTTCAGATTGCCTGCGATCTGACCTGGGGCTATTGCGACCTCGCCAACAAACCTGCCGACCTTGAAGGGTTTGCCGAAGATGCCGAGGAGCTGCGCGGCCTCGGTTATCGCTATGAAACCCGCTTGCTGCAAGCCAATGAAATGCACACCGTGGTCGGTTCCAAGCGCTATGTGGGCGGCTTGATCGACATGGGTTCCGGGCATCTGCATCCACTGAATCTGGCACTGGGTGAAGCGGCCGCAGCGCAGCAACTGGGAGTCAAACTGTTCGAGCATTCGGCAGTCACCCGCATCGACTACGGCCCCGAAGTGAAGGTCCATACAGCGCAGGGTTCGGTACGCGCCAAGACGCTGGTGCTGGGCTGCAACGCTTACCTCAATGATCTCAACCCGCAACTCAGCGGCAAGGTGCTGCCAGCGGGCAGCTACATCATCGCCACCGAGCCTTTGAGCGAAGAACAGGCGCACAACCTTTTGCCCCAGAACATGGCGGTCTGTGACCAGCGGGTAGCGCTGGACTACTACCGACTCTCGGCGGATCGGCGTTTGCTGTTCGGTGGCGCCTGCCATTATTCGGGGCGCGATCCAAAGGACATCGCCGCGTACATGCAACCGAAAATGCTCGAAGTCTTTCCGCAACTGGCCGGGGTGAAGATTGATTACCAGTGGGGCGGGATGATTGGCATCGGCGCCAATCGCCTTCCGCAGATTGGCCGGCTCAATGATCAGCCGAATGTGTATTACGCCCAGGCTTATTCCGGCCATGGCGTGAATGCCACGCATCTGGCGGGTCAGTTGCTCGCCGAGGCCATCAGTGGGCAGCAAAGCGGTGGCTTTGATCTGTTTGCCAAGGTGCCGCACATCACCTTCCCGGGCGGCAAACATCTGCGCTCGCCGTTGTTGGCGTTGGGGATGTTGTGGCATCGGCTTAAAGAGTTGGTCTGATGGATATGTGCCGCCTTCCATGATCGTTCCCACGCAGAGCGTAGGAACGATCAGTTGCAGTCAGATCCGCCAGAACGGTTTCAACCCCTCCTCCAGCGCTTGCTCACGCGTCAACCCGACATCCTTGAGCTGATCAGCCGTCAACCCCAACAACGCCTTGCGCGTGTGCAGACGATGCCAGATCAGGCCCCAGCGGCTCAGGCCGGATGGCGCGTTGCGCATGGCCGAATTCCACGCACTGTCCTCCTGCCCTGCCGCCAATTCCTGACTGTGTAACGTCAGCCGCACATCGCTCAAGCCGTTCATTTTTGTCGCTCCTGTTTACTTGGGTAGCCAGAGATTCCATGATGCGCGGGCCGGCAAAAGCATTACAGATTCAACCAATCTGTATTAACTCCATACAGATTTGCTGTTTCTGCTACTGAATTGTCGATTTACGCCGCATCTGTACTGGTTTTTCGAATCACCTGCATCGAGGCAGTGCCATGACGCTTTATGTGAACCTCGCCGAACTGCTCGGCACGCGCATCGAACAAGGCTTCTATCGTCCTGGTGACAGGCTGCCGTCGGTGCGCGCCTTGAGCGTAGAACATGGCGTCAGCCTCAGCACGGTGCAGCAGGCTTATCGCATGCTCGAGGACAGCGGCCTGGCCACGCCGAAACCCAAGTCGGGGTATTTCGTACCGATCGGTCGCGAACTGCCGGAGCTGCCCGCCATCGGGCGTCCGGCGCAGCGGCCGGTGGAAATTTCGCAGTGGGATCAGGTGCTGGAGCTGATTCGCGCGGTGCCCCGCAAGGATGTGGTGCAACTCGGTCGCGGCATGCCCGACGTCACCTCGCCGACCATGAAACCGCTGCTGCGCGGGCTGGCGCGCATCAGTCGCCGCCAGGACATGCCCGGTCTGTATTACGACAACATTCACGGCACCCTCGAACTGCGCGAACAGATCGCCCGGCTGATGCTCGATTCCGGCTGCCAGTTGAGCGCCGCCGACCTGGTCGTCACCACCGGCTGTCACGAAGCGCTGTCGACCAGCATCCACGCGATCTGCGAGCCGGGCGACATCGTCGCGGTGGATTCGCCGAGCTTTCACGGTGCCATGCAGACGCTCAAGGGGCTGGGCATGAAAGCCCTGGAAATCCCCACTGACCCGCTCACCGGCATCAGCCTCGAAGCGCTGGAACTGGCGCTGGAGCAATGGCCAATCAAAGTCATCCAGCTCACGCCCAACTGCAACAACCCACTCGGCTACATCATGCCGGAAGCACGCAAACGCGCCCTGCTCAACCTGGCTCAGCGTTTCGACGTGGCGATCATCGAGGACGATGTGTATGGCGAACTGGCCTACACCTACCCGCGCCCGCGCACGATCAAATCCTTCGACGAAGACGGCCGCGTTCTGCTGTGCAGTTCGTTTTCCAAGACCCTCGCGCCGGGGCTGCGCATTGGTTGGGTCGCACCGGGGCGTTATCTGGAACGGGTGCTGCACATGAAATACATCAGCACCGGCTCTACCGCGCCACAGCCGCAGATCGCCATTGCCGAATTTCTCAAGTCCGGTCATTTCGAACCTCATTTGCGGCGGATGCGCACGCAATACCAGCGCAATCGCGACATGATGATCGACTGGGTCACGCGCTACTTCCCTGCTGGCACCCGCGCCAGTCGTCCACAGGGCAGTTTCATGCTGTGGGTTGAATTGCCGGAGGGTTTCGACACCCTGAAACTCAATCGTGCGCTGCACGATCAAGGCGTACAGATTGCCGTCGGCAGCATCTTTTCCGCCTCGGGCAAGTACCGCAATTGCCTGCGGATGAACTACGCTGCCAAACCGACACCGCTGATAGAAGAGGCGGTACGCAAGGTCGGCGCGGCAGCAATCAAACTGCTGGCCGAAGCCGACTGACCTTTTTCCAGTGACCAGCATCCAAATGCCACCCCCTGCCGCCAACCGGAACGATCCTACGTGAGCCTCAGACAGCCCCTACTCGCTTTGTTGATGCTCACCGCGCTTCTGAGCGGCTGCGCCAGTCTCAATGTGCCGCGCGAACCGAGTCAGGCATTGCCCGCCTCCGACTCAAGTTTCGGCCGCTCGATCCAGGCTCAGGCCACGCCGTATCAGGGCCGTTCCGGTTTTCGCCTGCTGTCCAACAGCACCGAGGCGTTCACCGCCCGCGCCGAGCTGATCCGCAACGCGCAGAGCAGCCTCGACTTGCAGTACTACATCGTTCACGACGGCGTCAGCACGCGGATGCTGGTGGAGGAACTGCTCAAGGCTGCCGACCGTGGCGTGCGCGTGCGAATCCTGCTCGACGACACCACCAGCGACGGCCTCGACCAGATCATTGCCACGCTGGCAGCGCATCCGCAGATCCAGATTCGCCTGTTCAACCCGCTGCATCTGGGGCGCAGCACGGGCGTGACCCGGGCGGCCGGTCGCCTGTTAAACCTGTCGCTGCAACACCGGCGAATGCACAACAAGCTGTGGCTGGCGGACAACAGTGTGGCCATCGTCGGCGGGCGCAATCTGGGCGACGAGTATTTCGATGCCGAACCGAATTTGAATTTCACCGATATCGACATGCTCAGCGTGGGGCCGGTGGCCGAACAACTCGGGCACAGCTTCGACCAGTACTGGAACAGTGCCCTGAGCAAACCCATCGAAGAATTCCTCTCCAGCAAACCCTCGGCCAGGGATTTGCAGAACACCCGCACGCGCCTGGAGGAATCACTGGAAGAAACCCGCAAGCAGAATCATGCGCTGTATCAGCAGTTGATGACCTTCAAAACCGAACCGCGCATGGACATCTGGCGCAAAGAGCTGATCTGGGCCTGGAGTCAGGCGCTGTGGGATGCACCGAGCAAGGTGCTGGCCAAGGGTGAACCTGATCCGCAGTTGCTGCTGACCACACAACTGGCGCCGGAACTTACGGGCGTCAGCAAAGAGCTGATCATGATCTCGGCCTATTTCGTGCCGGGCCAGCCGGGGCTGGTGTACCTGACCGGACGTGCCGATGCCGGTGTGTCGGTGAAACTGCTGACCAATTCACTGGAAGCCACCGATGTGCCAGCCGTGCACGGCGGTTATGCGCCTTATCGCAAGGCATTGCTGGAACACGGTGTGAAACTGTTCGAACTGCGCCGCCAGCCCGGTGATGATGGTGGTAGCGGCCCGCATATTTTTTACGGCAAGTCGTTTCGCGGGTCGGATTCCAGCCTGCACAGCAAGGCGATGATCTTTGATCGGCAGAAGTCGTTTATCGGCTCATTCAACTTCGACCCGCGCTCGGTGCTGTGGAACACCGAAGTCGGCGTGCTGGTGGACAGCCCTGAACTGGCCACGCACGTGCGCGAACTGGCCCTGCAAGGCATGGCGCCGGCGCTGAGTTACGAGGCGAAGCTTGAGAATGGGCAGATCGTCTGGGTAACCGAGGACAACGGCCAACTGCACACGCTGGCCAAAGAACCGGGGAGTTGGTGGCGACGCTTCAATGCGTGGTTCAGCACTACCGTGGGACTGGAGCGGATGTTGTAGCCCCGGCGAGAGGTATTCAGGCAGGCTCGGCCTCCGTGCCGAACGCACCTTGACGCGACAGCAGAATCACCAGCCCGAATGCCCCGGCCGCCATCAGCCAGGGCAGCGCATGCCCGCTGATCCACTGACTGCCCGCCCCCGCCGCCAAAGGCCCGACCAGACAACCTACACCCCACAACTGCGCAATATGTGCATTGGCTCGCACCAGCGCATCGTCGCGATATCGCTCACCGATGAGGATCAGCGACAAAGTGAACAAGCCACCGGCACTGGCGCCGAACAGCACCCACAACGGCCAGATCAGCAAAGTATCGAGCAGCACGGGAATCACCAGACTCGACAGCATCAACACCACCGCGCACCCGGTGAACAAAGTGCGCCGCGACAGATAATCGGCCAGTGCGCCAATCGGTAATTGCAGCAACGCATCACCTACCACCACGGTGCTGACCATCGCCAGGGCGATCTCTGCAGTAAACCCCTGTTGCAGGCAATACACCGGAAGCAGCGTCAGGATCATCGCCTCGAACGCGGCAAACAACGACACCGCCCAGGCAATCGCCGGCAGCTCGCGTGCAAAATTCCACAGGTCGCGGAAGGTCACGCTGCTCGCTTCACTGCTTGGCGCACCGCTGCGTCCCAGCAAGAGCAAGGGCGAAACCAGCAACAAACCGACTCCCACCCAGAAACCATAGTCATGCTCGGTGCCGAGCGCACCCAGCAGCAAAGGGCCAGACAGCTGACTCAAGGCATAACTGCTGCCATACAGCGCCACCAGCCGCCCGCGCCACTGCTCGACCACCAGTTGATTGATCCAGCTCTCGCCGAGAATAAAGACGATGGTCAGGATCACACCGATCATCAGCCGTAGCACCAGCCAGATCGGATAGCTCGGCAACAACGCCAGCAGCCCGATCGACAGCGCGCCGGCCCACAAGCACAGGCGCATCAGGTTCGCCGTGCCGAAACGCGCAGCCAGATGACTGGAAATCTTCGCGCCCAACAGCACACCAATCGCCGGCATCGCCGCCATCACGCCAATGGCGAAGGACCCGTAACCCCAACCCTCCAGACGCAACGACACCAACGGCATGCTGACCCCCAGGGCCAGGCCGACACTCAAGACAGACGCCAACACGGCGAAATACGTCGCCCACCGCATGTTCCACGCTCCTGTGGATATTCTTGTTTTCATCTCAAAACCAATGTGGGAGCGAGCCTATGTGGCGAGGGGATTTATCCCCGATGGGTCGCGCAGCGGCCCCAAAACCTGAACTCGCGGCGTATCAGCTACACCGCATTTACTGGTTTTGCGACTGCTTCGCAGCCGATCGGGGATAAATCCCCTCACCACATAGGCTCGCTCCCACAGGGGGTCTGCTTCATCTGGAAGGCCTGCTCGTGACAGGCCTTCGTTAACGATTTACAGCTTGATCCACGTCGCCTTCAGCTCGGTGTACTTGTCGAACGCGTGCAGCGACTTGTCGCGACCGTTACCCGACTGCTTGAAGCCGCCGAAGGGTGCAGTCATGTCACCGCCATCGTACTGATTGACCCACACGCTGCCGGCGCGCAGTGCCTTGGCAGTCAGATGCGCCTTGGAAATGTCCTGCGTCCACACTGCTGCGGCCAAGCCATAAGGCGTGTCGTTGGCGATCTGGATCGCCTCTTCGGCGGTATCGAAAGCGATAACCGACAGCACCGGGCCGAAGATCTCTTCCTGAGCGATCTTCATCGCGTTACTCACGCCGTCGAAAATCGTTGGCTCAACGTAAGTGCCGCCGGTTTCCTGAAGAATGCGCTTGCCCCCGGCGACCAGTTTGGCGCCATCGGTATGCCCGGATTCGATGTACGACAGCACGGTGTTCATCTGCTGGGTATCGACCAGCGCACCGACGTTGGTTGCCGGATCGAGCGGATTGCCCGGTTTCCAGGATTTCAGCGCCTCGATGACCATCGGCAAGAATTTGTCCTTGATCGAACGCTCGACCAGAAGACGCGAACCGGCGGTGCACACTTCGCCCTGGTTGAAGGCGATGGCGCTGGCAGCGGATTCGGCGGCGGCTTGCAGATCCGGCGCATCGGCAAAGACGATGTTCGGGCTCTTGCCACCGGCCTCCAGCCACACGCGTTTCATGTTCGATTCGCCGGAGTAGATCATCAGTTGCTTGGCAATCTTGGTCGAACCGGTGAACACCAGGGTATCGACATCGTTGTGCAGGGCCAACGCCTTGCCGACGGTGTGGCCGTAGCCCGGCAGCACGTTGAGAACGCCTTTCGGGATACCGGCTTCAACGGCCAGTGCCGCGATACGGATGGCGGTCAGCGGGGATTTTTCCGACGGCTTGAGGATGACCGAGTTACCGGTCGACAGCGCCGGGCCGAGTTTCCAGCAAGCCATCATCAGCGGGAAGTTCCACGGAACGATGGCGCCAACCACGCCCACTGGCTCGCGAGTCACCAGACCCAGTTGATCGTGCGGGGTGGCCGCGACTTCATCGTAGATCTTGTCGATTGCCTCACCGCTCCAGCTCAGCGCTTGTGCCGCGCCTGGAACGTCGATGTACAGCGAATCGCTGATCGGCTTGCCCATGTCGAGGGTTTCAAGCAGGGCCAGTTCTTCGGCGTGCTGCTTGAGCAGGCTGGCGAAGCGAATCATGGTGGCTTTGCGTTTGGTCGGCGCCAGGCGCGACCAGACGCCGGAATTGAAGGTGGCGCGGGCGTTTTCCACGGCGCGCTGGGCGTCGGCGGCATCACAGCTGGCAATCTTGCCCAGCAGACGGCCATCGACCGGGCTGATGCACTCGAAGGTCTCACCGGAGACGGCGTCGGTGTATTCGCCATTGAGGTAGGCGCGGCCTTCGATCTTCAAATCGCGGGCGCGTTGTTCCCAGTCGGCACGAGTCAGGGTGGTCATTTAAGTGTCCTCCTCTTGTTGAATACGAGCGCCGCGCGATCGTCGCCAGCGTCCTCAGGAATTCTGCCTGGCCAGCCTGCTTTTCGGCCCAAGGCACCCGCCACCCTAAACCAGCGGCCGGGGTTGTTTCAATATATTTGACATAAGCGCGCTATACGGCCTTGCGGTGTTCAATTTAATAAACATAGACTTTGGCCCTTTCCAACATCGCGCCGTCATTACGGGAGAAAACAACAATGAACATCCAGAACGTCGTCGACATCAGCCTGACCACCAGCGAAGCCGAGCGCTATCGCCCGGACCCGACCAAAGTGCTCAAGGGGGATCCCGAGCAAGCGGTGTTCAACCAATACGACAGCCCCTGTGGGCAGATGAACGTCGGTGTGTGGGAAGGTGCGGTGGGCCAGTGGACGGTGAATTACACCGAGCATGAATACTGCGAAATTCTGCAGGGTGTTTCGGTGCTGCGTGACAGCGATGGCAATGCCAAGACATTGCGTGTGGGTGACCGTTTCGTTATTCCGGCGGGGTTCCGCGGCACCTGGGAGGTGCTGGAGGCGTGCCGAAAGATTTATGTGATCTTTGAGAAAAAATAACTATATACCGCACGGGTTGGCGAAACTGATCAGAGAATCGAGTGGCCCGAATAAGGGCACCCAACTTACGCATAAGGAAATGCGACATGCCCAATGAAGAAGTACTGCAACAAATTCACCACTTGATCGGTACCCGCTACGTACCGAGCGTAGAGGCCTACATCACAGAACTGACGGGCCGTACGCATGTCCGTAGCGGACCGGTTGGCACCACTGATCATCGGCCCGAACGACTAAACATCGACCAGGATCTGACAGGCAACATCGTGTCGTTCCACTTTGGCTGAGAGCGACTCAAACCGGAGGCATGAGGGATAAATCCCAACTGGTTTCCAGGCAACAAAAAAGGCCCGTATCGTGAGATACGGGCCTTTTTTGTAAGTCGGGAAAAATCAATTACTTGATTTTGCCTTCCTTGTACATCACGTGCTTGCGAACAACCGGATCATATTTCTTGATCTCGATTTTGTCCGGGGTAGTACGCTTGTTCTTGTCGGTAGTGTAGAAGTGACCAGTACCGGCGCTCGAGATCAAACGAATCAATTCACGCATGATTAGCTCCCTTAAATCTTGCCATCGCGGCGAAGTTCGGCGAGCACGACAGTGATGCCACGCTTGTCGATGATACGCATGCCTTTGGCAGATACGCGCAGACGCACAAAACGTTTCTCTTCTTCAACCCAGAAGCGGTGATGCTGCAGGTTCGGCAGGAAACGACGACGGGTTTTGTTGTTTGCGTGGGAAATGTTATTCCCAGTCACCGGACCCTTACCGGTAACTTGACATACTCTCGACATGCCTCAGCCCTCTAAAACCACATGCCCAACCCGGCATGGGTTGGCCGCTTAATCTCTCAGTCATTTGGCGCCAGGCGCCGCGTTTCTTTAGAGGTCTTACCGGCTACACCTACAGTGAAGGAACCGGGCCCCTAGAAAAGAGCGCTGCTTTATACCAGAAAGACCGGGGTACAACAACATTCGGTGTGCAATCAATCAATAAAAGCACGTAAATTCTGCCTGCAAGGGCTTTGGATAAAGGCCGGCACCGGTTTTTACCGCTCGTCGCAGAAAACCGCTGATACACGCGATTCGCCCTCGTCGTCTCGCCACCAGCCACACATAACTGCCTACGGCCGCCCCCAAAAATGCAAAAAGGGGATAGTCATTTGCAATCGCGCCCTCTAGGGTAGGACTTTTCCAGACTGCACTTGCAGATGGGCCTTCGATCTGTAAAAGGAAACCGACCATGCGCCTCGCTGCCCTACCCCTGTTGCTCGCCCCGCTCCTGCTGAGCCCCCTGGCCCAGGCCGCCGCGCTGAGCGTCTGCACCGAGGCCAGCCCTGAAGGGTTCGACGTGGTGCAATACAACTCGCTGACCACCACCAATGCCTCGGCCGACGTGCTGATGAATCGCCTGGTGGACTTCGACACCGCCAGCGGCAAGGTAGTCCCGAGCCTGGCCGACAGCTGGGAAGTCAGCACTGACGGCCTGACTTATATCTTCAAACTGCACCCGCAGGTGAAGTTTCACACCACCGATTACTTCAAGCCGAGCCGCGAGCTGACCGCAGAAGACGTCAAATTCAGTTTTGACCGCATGCTCGACCCAGCCAATCCTTGGCACAAAGTCGCCCAGAGCGGCTTCCCGCACGCGCAGTCAATGCAATTGCCGGCACTGATCAAGAAGATCGATGCCCTGGACCCGCTGACCGTGCGCTTCACCCTTGATCACCCGGACTCGACCTTCCTCGCCACCCTGAGCATGGGTTTCGCCTCGGTCTATTCCGCTGAATACGCCGACAAGCTGCTCAAGGCCAACGCGACAGAGAAGCTCAACAGCCAGCCGATCGGCACCGGCCCGTTCGTCTTCACCCGTTTTCAGAAAGACGCCGCGATTCGCTATAAAGCCAACCCGGATTACTTCGGCGGCAAGCCGTCTGTTGACCCGCTGATCTTCGCTATTACCCCGGACGCCAACGTGCGCCTGCAAAAGTTGCGGCGTAACGAATGCCAGATCGCCCTGTCGCCAAAACCCCTGGACGTACAGGCAGCGCTGAAAGAACCGACGCTGAAAGTCGAAAAGACTGACGCATTCATGACCGCATTCGTTGGCATCAACAGCCAGCATCCGCCATTGGACAAGCCAGAAGTGCGGCAGGCCATCAACCTGGCTTTCGACAAGACCAACTACATCAAAGCCGTGTTCGAAGACACTGCCGAAGCGGCCAACGGGGTTTATCCACCGAACACCTGGGGCTACGCGAAGAACCTCGCGGGCTACCCTCACGACGTGGCGAAAGCCAAGGCACTGCTGGCCAAGGCCGGTTTGAAGGACGGCTTCCAGACCACCATCTGGACGCGTCCGTCCGGCAGCCTGCTCAACCCGAACCCGAGCCTCGGCGCACAGATGTTGCAGTCTGACCTCGCCGAAATCGGCATTCAGGCGGAGATCCGCGTGATCGAGTGGGGCGAGCTGATCCGCCGCGCCAAGGCGGGCGAGCATGACTTGCTGTTCATGGGCTGGGCCGGCGACAACGGCGACCCGGACAACTTCCTCACACCGCAGTTTTCCTGCGCGGCGGTCAAGTCCGGCACCAACTTCGCCCGCTATTGCAACGCCGACCTGGACAAGCTGATCAGCGCTGGCAAGACCACCAGCGAGCAAGGGGTGCGCACCAAGCTCTATGAGCAGGCGCAGGCGCAGATTCAGCAGCAGGCGCTTTGGCTGCCGCTGGCGCATCCGACCGCGTACGCACTGACCCGCAAGGATGTGCAGGGCTATTCGGTGAGCCCGTTCGGCCGGCAGGACTATTCGAAGGTCAGCCTCAAATAACCGCAACAACACAAAACCTGTGGGAGCTGGCTTGCCAGCGATGACGGCGGCACATTCAGCACAACTGCGGCCTGTCAGCCCGCTATCGCTGGCAAGCCAGCTCCCACAGGGAGTAGCGTTTTCCTGAGATTTACATCCAGCCGTATTCCGCCATCGACAGTGGCTCGCCATCACCAACGATGAAGTGATCCAGCACCCGCACATCAATCAGTTCGAGCGCCTTCTGCAATCGCTTGGTCAGGAGTCGATCCGCCTGGCTGGGATCGGTATTGCCCGACGGGTGGTTGTGGCACAGGATCACGGCCGCTGCGTTGTTTGCCAGGGCACGCTTTACGACTTCCCGGGGATGCACGCTGGTGTTATCGATCGACCCGCGAAACAGCGCCTCGAACACCAAAACCTGATGTTTGGAATCGAGAAACAGGCAGCCAAACACCTCGTGCGGCTCGTGGCGCAGCATGGATTTCAGATAATCGCGAACCGCTTGCGGACTCTCCAGCGCCGGTTTTTTACGCATGCGCTCGGCCAAGTGCCGACGGCTCATCTCCAGCACCGCCTGCAACTGGGCAAACTTTGCCGGCCCCAGTCCCAATTGCTTGCTGAACGCCACTAGATCGGCCTCCAGTAGCGCGCGCAGGCTGCCGAACTGATTCAACAGGTGTCGCGCCAGATCCACCGCGCTTTTTCCAGTGACCCCGGTTCGTAAAAAGATCGCCAACAACTCAGCGTCGGAGAGAGCCCCCGAACCCTGTTCAAGCAGCTTCTCCCGCGGCCTTTCCGCCTCCGGCCAATCGCGAATACTCATACACATTCCTTGTCTGTGGGCGCCGCTGTTCCGTAGCGGTCGCTGTGATATCGTAGCCCATCTTTTTTGCGGTCGATTTATCCCTGGGGAGGGGGCATCGCACCGCAGTCATCAACGAATTGAAAGGCAGACCTATGCAGCGGCTGTATCGGAAACGCATCGTTCTGGGCGTCGGCGGCGGCATCGCGGCCTACAAGAGCGCTGATCTGGTTCGTCGCCTGATCGACCAGGGTGCCGAAGTGCGCGTGGTCATGACCCACGGCGGCGCCGAGTTCATTACCCCGCTGACCATGCAGGCCCTGTCAGGCCACCCGGTTCACCTGGATTTGCTCGACCCGGCCGCCGAAGCGGCGATGGGCCACATCGAGCTGGCCAAATGGGCCGATCTGGTACTGATCGCCCCGGCCACCGCCGACCTGCTCGCCCGTCTGGCGCAGGGTATCGCCAACGATTTGCTGACCACGCTGGTGCTGGCCACCGACGCCGTAGTGGCAGTCGCTCCGGCGATGAACCAGGCAATGTGGCGCGACCCGGCGACCCAGGCCAACCTGCAACTCCTTGAAAGCCGTGGCCTGAAGACTTTCGGCCCGGCCTCCGGCAGCCAGGCCTGCGGCGACGTCGGCATGGGCCGCATGATGGAAGCCACCGATCTGGCGCAGTGCGCGGCGGACTGCTTCCAGCGTCAGGCATTGACCGGCAAACACGTGGTGATCACCGCCGGCCCGACCCAGGAAAACATCGACCCGGTGCGCTACATCACCAACCATAGCTCCGGAAAAATGGGCTTTGCCCTGGCCGAAGCGGCGGTTGAGGCCGGTGCCCGCGTGACCCTGATCAGCGGCCCGGTGCACCTGCCGACCCCGGATCGCGTCACGCGCATCGACGTGGTCAGTGCCCGCGACATGCTCGCGGCGTGCGAAGCCGCAATCCCTTGCGACGTGTTCATCTCCTCGGCAGCGGTCGCGGATTACCGCCCGGAAGTCATCGCCCCGCAAAAACTCAAGAAAGATCCTACGAGCGGCGACGGCTTCGTCCTGCAAATGGTGCGTAACCCGGACATCCTGGCCACCATCGCGACCCGTCCCGACCGTCCGTTCAGTGTCGGCTTCGCCGCCGAGACCGAACACCTGCTCGACTACGCTGCACGCAAGCTGAAGGACAAGAATCTCGATTTGATCGTCGCCAACGACGTCGCCAACCCGAGCATCGGTTTCAACAGCGAAGAAAACGCCTGCAGCGTGATTGACCGTGAGCTGCACGCCACGGTTTTCGCCCAGACCAGCAAGAGCAAGATCGCTCGCCAACTGGTCACTTTTATCGCCGAACGTCTGAACCAGGTTTAATTTACATGCACGCTTTGCAAGCCAAGATCCTCGACCCACGCATCGGTACCGAATTCCCGCTGCCGCAATACGCCACCCCAGGCTCCGCCGGCCTCGACCTGCGCGCCATGCTGGAACAGGACATCGTGATCAAACCGGGTGAAACCGTGCTGATCCCTACCGGTCTGTCGGTTTACATCGGCGACCCGAACCTCGCAGCGCTGATCCTGCCGCGCTCAGGCATGGGCCACAAACACGGCATCGTGCTGGGCAACCTCGTTGGCCTGATCGACTCCGATTATCAAGGCCCGCTGATGGTGTCCTGCTGGAACCGCGGCCAGACCGACTTCACCATGACCGTCGGCGAGCGCTTGGCGCAACTGGTGCTGGTGCCAGTGGTACAGGCGCACTTCGAAATGGTTGAAGAATTTGTCGAAACCGAACGCGGCACGGGCGGTTTCGGGCATACCGGCACCAAATAAGCCGGTACCCCTGTAGGAGCAGCTTCTACAGGGGAAATTTGTGCGGATTCATCTGAAAGATTTACCGCCGCAAATCAAGGTTTTGCCGGGCCAAAGCCACGCCAGCCGAGGCGTCATGGCCCTTTCATACCACGAACTCTCTGTGGAAAACGCCGTCATACCCTTCAGTTTGAGCCTGCCGTCGAGTGAATCGTCGGTGTGACCCACCACTTTCGAGATGGAGCATTTCCGCAGATGAGCACCCCAGCCAAGATTGCCCCGAAGCTGCCCGACAGCATCTTTCGCGCCTATGACATTCGCGGCACCGTGCCGGAATTCCTCAATGCTGAAACCGCTTACTGGATCGGCCGCGCCATCGGCTCGCAGAGCCTGGCCCAAGGCGAGCCTAACGTTTCCGTCGGCCGCGACGGCCGTTTGTCCGGCCCGGAGCTGGTCGCAGAACTGATCCGCGGTATTGCCGAGAGCGGTTGCCACGTCAGCGATGTCGGTCTGGTGCCAACGCCTGCGTTGTACTACGCCGCCAACGTACTGGCCGGCAAGTCCGGCGTGATGCTCACCGGCAGCCACAACCCGTCGAACTACAACGGCTTCAAGATCGTGATCGCCGGCGACACCCTCGCCAACGAACAGATCCAGGTTCTGCACGAGCGCATCAAGACCAACAATCTGAGCAGCGGCCAAGGCAGCGTGACTCAAGTCGAAATTCTCGATCGCTATAACACCGAAATCGTCCAGGACATCAAACTGGCCCGCCGCCTGAAAGTCGTGGTCGACTGCGGCAACGGCGCAGCCGGCGTGATTGCTCCGCAACTGATCGAAGCGCTGAACTGCGAAGTCATCCCGCTGTTCTGCGAAGTTGACGGCAATTTCCCGAATCACCACCCGGATCCGGGCAAACCGGAAAACCTCGTCGACCTGATCGCCAAGGTCAAGGAAACCAACGCCGACCTCGGCCTGGCTTTTGACGGCGACGGTGACCGCGTCGGCGTAGTGACCAACACCGGCAGCATCGTCTATCCAGATCGCCTGCTGATGCTGTTCGCCCGCGACGTGGTGGCGCGCAACCCGGACGCGGAAATCATCTTCGACGTCAAATGCACCCGTCGCCTGGTACCGCTGATCAAGGAATACGGTGGCCGGCCGCTAATGTGGAAGACTGGTCATTCGTTGATCAAAAAGAAGATGAAACAATCCGGCGCGCTGTTGGCCGGTGAAATGAGCGGGCACATCTTCTTCAAGGAACGCTGGTTCGGTTTCGACGACGGCATCTACAGCGCCGCCCGGCTGCTGGAGATCCTCAGCAAGGAAAAATCCACGGCAGAAGAGTTGTTTGCGACCTTCCCGAACGATATTTCTACGCCGGAAATCAATATCCATGTGACCGAAGAGAGCAAATTCAGCATCATTGATGCACTGCACGACGCACAGTGGGGCGCAGGCGCTGACCTGACCACCATCGACGGCGTGCGAGTCGATTACGCCAAAGGCTGGGGCCTGGTGCGCGCGTCCAACACCACTCCGGTGCTGGTGCTGCGCTTCGAGGCCGATGACGAGGCTGAATTGCAGCGCATCAAGGATGTGTTCCACGCCCAATTGAAACGCGTTGCACCTGATCTCCAATTACCGTTCTGATCCACCCGGAGCCCTGAATGACCCTCGAACGCGAAGCCGCCGCCCATACCGCCCAGGTCCTGTCCGAAGCGTTGCCTTACATCCGACGTTATGTCGGCAAGACCCTGGTGATCAAATACGGCGGCAACGCGATGGAAAGCGAGGAGCTGAAAACCGGCTTCGCCCGCGACATCGTGTTGATGAAAGCCGTAGGCATCAACCCGGTCGTGGTTCATGGTGGTGGCCCGCAGATCGGTGATCTGCTCAAGCGCCTGTCGATCGAAAGCCACTTCGTCGACGGCATGCGCGTCACTGACGCCGCGACCATGGACGTGGTTGAAATGGTTCTCGGCGGTCAGGTCAACAAAAGCATCGTCAACCTGATCAACCGTCACGGCGGCAGCGCCATCGGCCTGACCGGTAAAGACGCCGGGCTGATTCGTGCGAAGAAGCTCACCGTCACCCGCCAGACCCCGGAGATGACTCAACCGGAAATCATCGACATCGGTCAGGTAGGCGAAGTGGTCGGGATCAACACCGAGCTGCTGAACCTGCTGGTCAAAGGCAATTTCATCCCGGTGATCGCGCCGATCGGCGTGGGTGAAAATGGCGAGTCGTACAACATCAACGCGGATCTGGTGGCCGGTAAAGTCGCTGAAGCGCTGAAAGCCGAAAAGCTGATGCTGCTGACCAACATCGCTGGCCTGATGGACAAATCGGGCACGGTGTTGACTGGTCTAAGCACCCAACAGGTCGACGACCTGATCGCCGACGGCACCATCTACGGCGGTATGTTGCCGAAGATCCGCTGCGCACTGGAAGCGGTTCAGGGCGGCGTAGGTAGCTCGCTGATCATCGACGGCCGCGTGCCGAACGCGATCCTGCTGGAAATCTTTACCGACACCGGTGTGGGCACGCTGATCAGCAATCGCAAGCGTCCGTAAGCTACACAAACGAAAAGACCCCGCTCAGCCTGACTGAGCGGGGTCTTTTTTTGCCTGCTTTCGGCGATCAGACGCCGAACTGGGCGCGGTACGCTTCGACGGCCGGCAAATGCTGCTTGAGCTGCGGATCATCAGCGAGGAACTCCAGCACCTGATTCAGCGAAACGATGCTGATGACCGGAATACCGAAATCACGTTCCACTTCCTGGATCGCCGACAATTCACCATTGCCGCGCTCCTGGCGGTTCAGGGCGATCAGCACGCCGGCAGCCTTGGCGCCGTCCTGGGAAGCGATGATCTGCATCACTTCGCGGATCGCGGTGCCGGCGGTGATCACGTCGTCGATGATCAGCACTTCACCGGTCAGCGGTGCGCCGACCAGGCTGCCGCCTTCGCCGTGGGCCTTGGCTTCCTTGCGGTTGAAGCACCATGGCAGGTCACGGTCGTGATGCTCGGCCAGCGCAACGGCAGTGGTCGCCGCCAGCGGGATGCCTTTGTAGGCTGGGCCAAAGAGCACGTCGAAGGCAATGCCGCTTTCGACAATGGCCGCCGCGTAGAAACGACCCAGTTGCGCCAGGGCAGAACCCGAGTTGAACAGGCCGGCATTGAAGAAGTAAGGACTGGTACGCCCGGACTTCAGGGTGAACTCACCGAAGCGCAAAACGCCGCGATCGATGGCAAAACGAATGAAATCGCGCTGATACGCTTGCATGAAAAAAACCCCAAATACCACGGATTTAGCTAATTAGCTTGACGCCGTGTATCATACACGCACGCGATTTTTGGGGCCATTTATGCGGATCATCAGTGTGAACGTCAATGGTATTCAGGCTGCAGTCGAGCGTGGTTTGCTCAGTTGGCTGCAAGCACAGAATGCCGACGTCATCTGCCTGCAGGACACCCGTGCCTCCGCCTTTGAACTGGATGACCCAGCCTTCCAACTGGATGGCTACTTCCTTTATGCCTGCGATGCTGAAGTCCCTGCCCAAGGTGGCGTGGCTTTGTATTCGCGGTTGCAACCGAAGGCTGTCATCAGCGGTCTCGGTTTCGAGACGGCCGACCGCTACGGGCGCTACCTGCAAGCAGATTTCGACAAAGTCAGTATTGCCACCTTGCTGCTTCCTTCTGGGATGAACGGCGATGAGGACTTGAACCAGAAGTTCAAGCTCATGGACGACTTCGGCAAGTACCTGGACAAACAGCGACGCAAACGTCGCGAGTACATTTATTGTGGCTCGCTGTACGTGGCGCAGCAGAAGCTCGACATCAAAAACTGGCGCGACAGCCAGCAATCCCCGGGCTTCCTGGCGCCAGAGCGCGCCTGGATGGACGAGATTGTCGGCAACATGGGCTACGTCGATGCCCTGCGCGAAGTCAGCCGCGAAGGCGACCAGTACAGCTGGTGGCCGGACAACGAGCAGGCCGAGATGCTCAATCTGGGCTGGCGCTTTGACTACCAGATCCTGACGCCGGGCCTGCGGCGCTTCGTGCGCAGCGCACGCCTGCCACGTCAGCCGCGGTTCTCGCAGCACGCGCCGCTGATCGTCGACTACGACTGGACGCTGACCATCTAAGCGTCGATTCGCAGACACAAAAAAATGCCCGTATCGAAAGATACGGGCATTTTTTATGCGTCAGACCACGGTGAAAGCGGCTTGACGCTTAATGCTCAAACAGCGGCGAAAAACGGCAGGGCCAGGTACAGCTTGATCACGATGACGTTAATGAGGTCGATAAAGAACGCCCCCACCATCGGCACCACGAGAAACGCAATCTGCGAAGGCCCGAAGCGTTGCGTCACTGCTTGCATGTTGGCAATGGCCGTAGGCGTCGCACCCAGCCCAAAACCGCAGTGCCCTGCCGCCAATACCGCCGCATCGTAGTTGCTGCCCATCATTCGGAACGTCACGAAAATCGCAAACAGCGCCATGACCAAGGCCTGCGTAGCCAGGATGATGAAGATCGGCAATGCCAGAGCGGCCAGATCCCACAATTTCAGAGACATCAAGGCAATCGCCAGAAACAGCGACAAGCTGACATTGCCCAGTACCGAGACTTCACGCTCGAACACCTGATACAGGCCCAGCGCCGACAGCCCATTACGTAGCACCACACCCACGAACAAAACGCAGACAAACGTCGGCAATTCGAAAGCGGTTCCTTGTAACAGGCCATTGAGAACATTGCCGGCCAATAGACTGACGGCGATCAGCGCCAGTGTCTCGATAAACGAAAAGGGGGTAATCGAGCGCTCTTTGTTCGGCTGCTCGAAACCCTTTGGCAAGCGTGGCGTTTCTTGAGGCTGGCAACCCGGCACTTGCACGCGCTTGATGAGCAGCCGGGCCACCGGCCCACCAATCAAGCCACCCAGGACCAGGCCGAATGTCGCCGAGGCAATCGCAAGCTCGGAGGCCGATGCCAGACCGTACTTCTCGCTGAACACAGCTCCCCACGCAGCACCCGTACCGTGGCCACCCGACAAGGTAATCGAGCCCGTCAGCAGCCCCATCAACGGATCCAGTCCCAGCATTGTCGCAAGACCGATGCCCATGGCGTTCTGAACGACCAGAAGCCCGGTAACCGCCAGTAGAAAGATGCCGACTACGCGACCACCCTTCTTCAGGCTGGCAAAGTCTGCGCTCAAACCGATTGTGGCGAAGAATGCCAACATCAAAGGTGTTTGTAGTGACGTATCGAATCTGATTTCTATATCAAACGTTCGCAACATCAATAAACCCAGCGCAACCACCAAGCCACCGGCGACGGGTTCAGGAATATTGTAATTACGTAGAAAACCGACTCGTGCAACAAGCCCGCGACCCAGTAAAAGCACCAGAGAGGCGGCCACGAGCGTTCCATAAAAATCGAGCTGAATCATTGGGATTATTCTTGGCTATATATTCACCAGGCGTACTTTTTACCCGCGCACGCCTATTGAATCGGCTGATTGTCTCAACACTGATTGATTTGGAATTCAAAGACCTTCGATGGCTTGAATATATCGAGATGTTTCTGAAGCAACGTTGCGCGGAGTAACCTTAACAATCGCCAAGTCTTATTGCCAAGGACTCAGATCGCTCTAAAGCATTGCAGTTGTGACTAGAAGTGTAAGAGCTGAATATATATAAAAATATCGCCTACCGATTGTCGCGCGTAGAACCAGTCCTACACGAAAGAGTAATTAGTAGGGTTGCAAGAACACAAATGCCCTGACAAGTCAGGGCATTTGTATTAAAACTTTACGGGTCACGGAGGCTTCGTATTGATCGTTATTTGATCAGTCGCCAGGTGAACGGATATCGATAAGGGAATCCCTCATTGGCTTTCACCCCCGCGATGATCGTCAAGACCAGCGCACCGATGGCCAGCAGGCCCAACAGGAAGAAGCCGATAATCAGCAACATCAGCAAAAGGCAGATGGCCGAGGCAATCGCCACGGTGATCTGAAAATTCAGCGCTTCTTTACCCTGCGCATCGATGAACGGATCCGTCTCACGCTTCATCTGCCACAGAATCAGCGGCCCTATCAGGTTGCCAAACGGAATCCAGATCCCCAACAAGGCGGACAAATGACAAAACATCGCCCATTGGCGAACCTGTTGGCTCGGTTTGGGTAGCAGCTCTTGCTCGTCACTCATCGCGTCCTCCTTGCGGGTTTGAACCTGCTCAGTCGGCCAGTGCAGCCTTCTGCAGTTCGAAGATTTCGTTCATGCCTTTCTTGGCCAGTTCCAGCATGGCGTTCAGGTCTTCAGGCTGGAACGGCGCGCCTTCAGCAGTACCCTGCACTTCGATGAAGCCACCGGAGCTGGTCATCACCACGTTGAGGTCAGTCTCGGCGGCGGAATCTTCAAGATAGTCCAGATCCAGTACTGGCTCGCCCTGATACATGCCAACCGATACGGCGCCGATCATTTGCTTGAGCGGGTCGCCGCCTTTCAGGCCGCCACGCTTCTTGATCACTTTCAGCGCATCGACCAAGGCAACCATGGCGCCAGTGATGGACGCCGTGCGGGTGCCACCGTCGGCCTGGATTACATCGCAATCGACGTAAAGGGTCACGTCCCCCAGCTTGGACATGTCCAGAGCAGCACGCAGAGAGCGGCCGATCAGGCGCTGGATTTCCAGGGTGCGACCGCCCTGCTTGCCACGGCTCGCTTCACGCTGGTTACGCTCGCCGGTGGCGCGCGGCAGCATGCCGTATTCAGCGGTCAACCAGCCTTGGCCCTGACCCTTGAGGAAGCGCGGCACGCCGTTTTCGACGCTGACGGTGCAGATGACTTTGGTATCACCGAATTCGACCAGTACCGATCCTTCGGCGTGCTTGGTGTAGTTGCGGGTAATGCGGATCGAGCGGAGCTGATCGGCAGCGCGACCACTTGGACGTTTCATAGGAGATACCTGTACTGGGGACGGAAAACTGCGGAGCATTATAGAGCGCTGCACCGCCACTGGGCACTCGTTAAAAAAACAGGCCGACGACCGAAAGCCCTGAAACACGCATTACCGACGGGCTGCAGCCCTTTGTCACACCGTGTGTTTGGGCGCCTTCGCCGCACTGCGCTACAATCCTGCGCCTTTGCTGCCAGTCGGCTTAAATTCATTCATATCGCGCCTGCGGGACACATGTTCTGCGCCGATCTGCATTGCGAGGTCACCGCCATGGTGCACAGCATGACCGCCTTCGCCCGCGTCGAAAAAGCCGGCGCCCAAGGCACCCTGAGCTGGGAACTGCGCTCGGTCAACAGCCGCTATCTGGAGCCGCATCTGCGCCTGCCGGAGTCTTTTCGCGAGCTCGAGGGCGCCGTACGTGAAGCGCTGCGTCAGGGCCTGTCGCGGGGCAAACTGGAATGCACCCTGCGGTTCACCGAAGAAAGCACCGGCAAGCCGCTGCAAGTCGATCGTGAGCGCGCCGCACAATTGGTCGCCGCCGCAGAGACCGTTGCCGGCCTGATCAAGAACCCTGCCGCCCTCAACCCTCTGGAAGTGCTGGCTTGGCCCGGGGTTCTGGTCGCTGACGCAAGTGACCCGCAAGCCTTGAATGCCGAAGCCCTGGCTCTGTTCAATCAAGGACTGAAAGAACTCAAGGCCGGTCGCGAGCGTGAAGGCGCAGAACTGGCGCGACTGATCAACGATCGCCTGACTTCCATCGAAGAAGACGTTGTGACCCTGCGTGAACTGGTTCCGCAGATGCTCGCCACACAGCGCCAGAAGGTTCTCGACCGCTTCGCCGACATGAAGGCCGAGCTGGATCCGCAGCGCCTTGAACAGGAAATGGTCATGCTCGCGCAAAAAAGCGATGTGGCCGAAGAACTGGATCGCCTGAGCACCCACATCATTGAAGTTCGCCGGGTGCTCAAGTCCGGTGGTGCGGCCGGACGTCGCCTGGACTTCCTGATGCAGGAACTCAACCGCGAAGCCAACACACTGGGCTCCAAGGCCTTTGACCCGCGCAGCACCCAAGCCGCCGTCAACCTCAAGGTGTTGATCGAGCAGATGCGCGAACAAGTGCAGAATATTGAGTAAGGCTACCCCGACATGACCCACAGCACCGGCACCCTGTACATCATTTCCGCGCCATCGGGCGCGGGCAAAAGCAGTCTGGTCAAGGCTTTGACCGACGCCAACCCGGAGATCCGTGTGTCGATCTCCCACACCACCCGCGCCATGCGCCCGGGTGAGGTGAACGGCGTGAACTATCACTTCGTAGAGCGCAACGAGTTCGTGAAGATGATCGAGCACGGTGATTTCCTCGAGCGCGCCGAAGTCTTCGGCAACCTCTACGGCACCTCGCAAAGCCACCTGCAACAAACCCTGGACGAAGGCCACGACCTGATTCTGGAAATCGATTGGCAAGGCGCCGAGCAAGTGCGCAAGCTGATGCCGCAGGCACGTTCGATCTTCATCCTGCCGCCGTCCTTGCAGGCTCTGCACCAGCGCCTGACCAATCGCGGCCAGGACAGCGACGAAATCATTGATGGCCGCATGCGCGAAGCCGTCAGCGAGATGAGCCACTACGTCGACTATGACTACCTGATCATCAACGACGATTTCGCCCACGCGCTGGACGATCTGCAGGCGATTTTCCGCGCCAATCAGCTGATCCAGAAGCGTCAGCAACAGCGTCACGGTAAATTACTGGCCGAATTGCTCGGCTAATCAGCACTTCCCAAAACCGCTGCAAGCGCTTTACATTGGCACTTGCAGCGCGTTGAAGAGTCTGGTTAAAAAATCAGCGCTTCCCTAATCGCTGGTGATTTTTTAAACTGTTGAGTCCGCTCGCCCAACCGGGCAGCGCGCATATTGCATTCGCTCCGAGGAATACCATGGCCCGCGTAACCGTTGAAGACTGCCTGAACCACGTGGAAAACCGTTTTGAGCTGGTCATGCTCTCTACCAAACGTGCCCGTCAACTGGCCACCGGCGGCAAAGAGCCTCTGGTTCAGTGGGAAAACGACAAGCCTACCGTTGTAGCGCTGCGTGAAATCGCGGAAGGCCTGATGAGCTATGAGTTCATCGCCAACGCTGAAATCGTCGAAGACGAACCGCTGTTCGCAGCGTTCGAGGACGAGTCCAACGAGGCCGTCTAAGCCTATGCCTGGTCGACGTAGCACGGCGCGGGGTCACAGCGAACGGCAGGAGTCATCATGCCGAGCATAGACGCCCTCGCCGATCGCTTATCGACCTACCTCGGCAATGACCAGGTCAACCTGGTCCGCCGAGCGTATTTCTACGCCGAACAAGCCCATGACGGTCAACGCCGTCGCAGCGGCGAGGCGTACGTCACGCATCCTCTTGCGGTGGCGAATATTCTTGCCGACATGCACATGGACCATCAGAGCCTGATGGCAGCGATGCTGCATGACGTGATCGAAGACACCGGTATCGCCAAAGAAGCGCTGCAAGCGCAGTTCGGTGAAACCGTGGCCGAACTGGTCGACGGGGTCAGCAAACTGACCCAGATGAATTTCGAGACCAAGGCCGAAGCCCAGGCTGAAAACTTCCAGAAAATGGCCATGGCCATGGCACGCGACATTCGTGTGATCCTGGTCAAGCTTGCCGACCGCCTGCACAACATGCGCACGCTGGAAGTGCTGTCCGGCGAAAAGCGCCGGCGCATCGCCAAGGAAACCCTCGAAATCTACGCGCCCATCGCCAACCGGCTGGGCATGCACGCCATTCGTATCGAGTTCGAAGACCTCGGTTTCAAGGCGATGCACCCGATGCGTTCCGCGCGGATCTACCAGGCAGTCAAACGCGCCCGGGGCAACCGCAAGGAAATCGTCAACAAGATCGAAGAATCCCTGGGGCATTGCCTCGCCATCGACGGCATTCAGGGCGAAGTCAGCGGTCGCCAGAAACACCTCTACGGCATCTACAAGAAAATGCGCGGCAAGCGTCGGGCCTTCAACGAGATCATGGACGTCTACGCGTTCCGGATCATCGTCGACAAGGTCGATACCTGCTACCGCGTGCTGGGCGCTGTACATAATTTGTACAAACCGTTGCCGGGACGTTTCAAGGATTACATCGCGATTCCCAAGGCCAACGGCTATCAGTCGCTGCACACCACGCTGTTCGGCATGCACGGTGTGCCGATCGAGATCCAGATCCGCACCCGCGAAATGGAAGAGATGGCCAACAACGGCATCGCCGCCCATTGGCTGTACAAATCCAGTGGGGATGAGCAACCGAAAGGCACTCATGCCCGCGCCCGTCAGTGGGTCAAGGGCGTGCTGGAAATGCAGCAACGTGCTGGCAACTCGCTGGAATTCATCGAAAGCGTGAAGATCGACCTGTTCCCGGACGAGGTCTACGTGTTCACGCCCAAAGGCCGGATCATGGAGCTGCCCAAAGGCTCCACGGCGGTCGACTTCGCCTACGCGGTGCACACCGATGTTGGCAACAGTTGCATCGCCTGCCGGATCAACCGCCGTCTCGCACCGCTGTCCGAGCCGCTGCAAAGCGGCTCCACGGTCGAGATCGTCAGCGCTCCCGGCGCACGGCCGAACCCGGCGTGGCTCAACTTTGTGGTCACCGGCAAGGCGCGAACGCACATTCGCCATGCGCTGAAACTGCAACGCCGCTCCGAGTCGATCAGCCTTGGCGAACGCCTGCTGAACAAGGTGCTCAACGGCTTCGACAGCGCGCTGGAAAAAATTCCGGCCGAACGCGTCGCGGCGATGCTCGCCGAATATCGCCTCGAACTGATCGAAGACCTGCTGGAAGACATTGGCCTGGGCAATCGCATGGCTTACGTGGTCGCCCGTCGTCTGCTTGGCGAAGGCGAACAACTACCAAGCCCTGAAGGTCCGCTGGCGATTCGCGGCACCGAAGGCCTGGTACTCAGCTACGCCAAATGCTGCACGCCGATCCCGGGCGACCCGATTGTCGGGCACCTGTCGGCGGGCAAAGGCATGGTCGTGCACCTGGACAACTGCCGCAACATCAGCGAAATCCGGCACAACCCGGAAAAATGCATTCAGCTCTCCTGGGCCAAGGATGTCACCGGCGAATTCAACGTCGAGCTGCGCGTCGAGCTGGAACATCAGCGCGGCCTGATTGCGCTGCTCGCCAGCAGCGTCAACGCAGCCGACGGCAATATCGAGAAAATCAGCATGGACGAACGCGATGGTCGCATCAGCGTCGTCCAGTTGGTGGTCAGCGTCCACGACCGTGTGCACCTGGCCCGTGTGATCAAGAAACTGCGCGCCCTGACCGGAGTGATCCGCATCACCCGCATGCGTGCCTGAGCCCACCATTACAAGGAGTCATACATGACCAAGACTGTTATCACCAGCGACAAGGCCCCGGCTGCCATCGGCACCTACTCCCAGGCAATCAAGGCTGGCAACACCGTTTACATGTCGGGCCAGATTCCTCTGGACCCAAAAACCATGGAACTGGTGGAAGGCTTCGAAGCCCAGACCGTCCAGGTGTTCGAGAACCTCAAGGCCGTGGCCGAAGCCGCCGGCGGTTCGTTCAAGGACATCGTCAAACTGAACATCTTCCTCACCGACCTGAGCCACTTCGCCAAGGTCAACGAGATCATGGGCAAGTACTTCGACCAGCCATACCCGGCGCGCGCCGCCATCGGCGTGGCAGCCCTGCCAAAGGGTTCGCAGGTTGAAATGGATGCCATTCTGGTCATCGAGTGATGCGCACGGCGCGGCCTTAAGACGCCGCGCCGACTGCTCAGCAAGAAAAGGTTTTGAAAGGATTCCACCATGCGCAAAGCGCTAGCTCTCCCGCTGCTCGCCATTTTCCTCGGCGGCTGCGCCAGCAACCCTGCCGACCGTGACATCAGCGGCACCTGGATCAACCAGGTGGCGATCGATGCTGCAGCCAAGGGCGGCCCCCTGCGCGAAGCGCTTCAGGCCTACGGCCCGAACCTGGAGTGGGACGTCAACACCAAGGCCGGTCAGGCCCGCTATACCAACGGTTTTGAGAACGTCGAAGGACGGCTGCTGGGCGAACAGTCCGGCGCCTGGAAAGTCGACTTCTATGGCAGCTCCGCCAGCGAGCTGAAACGCGACGGCGGGCAACTGCAGCAAGCCGCCAGCGAAAACGAACCGGAACAGGTCTTCGACCGCGCACAGATTCCGGTGCCGGAAGGCGCACCGATCGGGGCCAGTTTCGAACGGGCACTGTATTCGGCCTACATGGGCGGCAGCTGGACAATTGCCAGTGGTCAAGGCGAAGGCGGCACCGTGCAGTTCCAGGCCGATGGCCAGGTCTCCGGTTTGCCGGGTGCCGATCGCTATGCGTTGTGCCTGGCGGGCGATTGCGCGTCGATGAGCAGCACCAATGACAACATGTGGCTGCAACTCAACGGTCAGGGCAATGCCTATATCTTTGCGCGCAAGGGCAAGGAACTGGAAATCTTCCAGGCCGTGAACACGGCGTTGGCGGATGAAATGCCGCAGTACACGCCAGGCGAACGAAAGTGGTTGCTTGAGAAGCAGTAAACGTTCCTGAGAGCAACACATAGCACTGTGGGAGCGAGCTTGCTCGCGAAGGCGGCTTAACAGTCAACGATGATGTTGGATGTGCCTGCCCCTTCGCGAGCAAGCTCGCTCCCACAGGTGTTTTTGGCGTCTTTAAGTCAGCATTTTCCTTCAAGGATCGCCGCGTAACCTTCGCGGTAACTCGGGTATTTCGGCGTCCAACCCAAGGCCTTCGCCCGGGCATTGCTGCACCGCTTGCTACCGGTACGCCGCACACTGGCATCCTCCGCCCACTCGGTCACACCGAGGTACTCACGCAACCAGCCCACCACTTCGGCCAACGGTGCCGGTGCATCATCGACGCCAATATAGAACTGTTCCAGCGCCACACCTCGATGATCAGCATCCAGCAGGAACGCCAGCAATCCCGCCGCGTCATCGGCATGTATGCGATTGCCATACAGCGGCGGATCAACTGCAACCCGATAACCACGACGTACCTGAGTCAGCAGCCATTCACGGCCCGGACCGTAGATACCGGTCAGACGCAGGACGCTCGCCGGGATACCGCTGTTAAGTGTCACCTGCTCGGCTTCGAGCATCAATCGACCTGAGTAGCCGGTGGCGACGGTTTCGGAAGTCTCATCCACCCACTCGCCGTCCAGTTGCCCGTAGACACTGCTGCTGGACACGAAGATCAGGCGCTCGGGCACTTGCCCATAGTCGTCCAGCCAACTCAGCACGTTCTGCAAGCCCTGCACATAAGCCGCGCGATAGCCGGCCTCGTCGTGATCGGTCGCCGCTGCGCAATACACCAGGTAATCCACGGCACCTACGGGCCAGGTCGCCGGACAGTCTTCGTTGAACAGGTCGCCGGCAACACCGATGACACCCTCAGGCAAACGCGAGACATCACGGCGCAGGCCATGAACTTCCCACCCGGCGGTCAACAATTGCTTGGCCAGACGACTGCCGACATCACCACAACCGGCAATCAAAACAGAAGGCGCGGACATCAAAAAACTCCCATCGGAAAGGGACAGACTAGCCTTGGCAGGAGACGTGCGGCTAGCAATCAAGGAAAAAAAGATACTCTATTACTTTTGTTAACAAGAATTACTTGCAATAATGCAGGCCACTTTTGTTCTCGGCCTCACGAGGCCTGGAAGAGCATCATCGTTTTTCTATCTCAGGTCCGGCCAGCATGACACGTAATCACATCCCCGCTTCGCCAACCAACCGACCTCGCGCCTGGAGCGCGGTGGCAGCTCTGCTGCTCAGCCTGATGCTGGCACCGACCGCCGCCTTCGCCGACGCCCAAGCGCCTGCGACGCCAGCCGCCACCGAGCAGAGCGCTCCTGCGGCTGCCGCACCTGACGCAACAGCCCCTGTTCAGACCCTCGATGCCACACCGGCCGAAGTCCCTCAAGCCCTCGAAGCCGACAACAGCCTGGGCATGGCTCACGACCTGTCGCCATGGGGCATGTACCAGAACGCCGACATTATCGTGAAAATCGTGATGATCGGCCTGGCCATCGCTTCGATCATCACCTGGACCATCTGGATCGCCAAAGGCTTTGAGCTGATGGGTGCCAAGCGTCGTCTGCGGGGTGAAATCGCCGCGCTGAAGAAAGCCACCACCCTTAAAGAAGCCAGTTCCACTGCGGGCAAGGAAGGCACCCTCGCCAACCTGCTGGTGCACGACGCGCTCGAAGAGATGCGCCTGTCGGCCAACAGCCGCGAGAAAGAAGGCATCAAGGAACGCGTCAGCTTCCGTCTCGAGCGCCTGGTTGCCGCTTGTGGTCGCAACATGAGCAGCGGCACCGGCGTGCTGGCTACCATCGGTTCCACCGCACCGTTTGTCGGCCTGTTCGGCACCGTGTGGGGCATCATGAACTCCTTCATCGGCATTGCCAAAACCCAGACCACCAACCTCGCCGTCGTGGCCCCAGGCATTGCTGAAGCACTGCTGGCCACCGCACTGGGTCTGGTTGCTGCGATTCCTGCGGTTGTGATCTACAACGTGTTCGCCCGCTCCATCGCCGGTTACAAGGCGCAGGTTTCCGACGCTTCGGCAGAAGTCCTGCTGCTGGTCAGCCGCGACCTCGATCACCAGCCTGAGCGCAGCTCGCAACCGCACATGGTGAAAGTGGGGTAATCGGCCATGGGCCTGCATTTGAAAGAAGGCGCAGACGACGATCTGGCCGAGAACCACGAAATCAACGTCACGCCGTTCATCGACGTGATGCTGGTGCTGTTGATCATCTTCATGGTGGCCGCTCCATTGGCCACGGTGGACATCAAAGTCGACCTGCCTGCCTCGACCGCCAAACCGGCGCCGCGGCCGGAGAAACCGGTGTTCCTCAGCGTCAAGGCTGACCAGCGCCTGTTCCTCGGCGAAGACGAAGTGAAGCCTGAAGCACTGGGCGCCACCCTCGACGCGCGCACCAAAGGCAAGAAAGACACCACCATCTTCTTCCAGGCTGACAAAGGCGTGGATTACGGCGACCTGATGAGCGTGATGGATAACCTGCGCGCAGCAGGCTACCTGAAGGTCGGTCTGGTCGGACTCGAGAGCGCAGTCAAGAAATGATCAGGACGCGCCATAAGCTGACGCGTTACAGCGGTAGCCTGGCCGTGGTGCTGGGCGTTCACGCGCTGGCCATCGCGCTGGCGCTGAACTGGACGACCCGCCCGCCCATCGAATTGCCGCCTCAGGCAATGATGGTCGAGCTGGCACCGGTTCCAGCCCCGCCACCGCCGGCCCCGCCGAAAGTCGTCACGCCACCGCAGCCACCTGCGCCGGTCGAAGAGCTGCCGATTCCGAAATTGGCCGAAGCGCCGAAAGCCGAAATCGCAGTGCAGAAACCCAAACCGAAGCCAAAGCCTAAACCGCCAAAGCCGATCGAGAAAAAGCTGCCCGATCCGCCGAAGGAAAAACCTTCCGAGGAAAAACCGGCCGACACGCCACCGACTCCGGCACCGACGGAGAAATCCGCGGCACCGGCACCAGGCCCGTCGCCGGCACAATTGGCCGCCAAAGCCAGCTGGCAAGGCACCCTGCTCGCGCATCTGGCCAAGTACAAAAAGTATCCGCAAAGTGCTCAGGCACGTGGCAAGGAAGGCCTGAACCGACTACGTTTCGTGGTCGATGGCGAAGGCAACGTGCTGTCGTTCGAACTGGTGGGCCGCTCCGGCAACGCCGATCTGGACCGGGCCACCCTGGAAATGATCCGCCGCGCGCAGCCGCTACCCAAGCCACCGGCCGACATGTTGACCAATGGCTCGATCGAAATTGTTGCGCCGTTTGTTTACTCGCTCGAGCGCCGCCGCTAAGAAACACCGCAACACCTGTGGGAGCTGGCAAGCCAGCTCCCACAGGGTTCTCCGCCAGCCGAGAGAGCCAAGTCAAAAGGCACCGAAAGGTGCCTTTTGCATATCTAGCAACGGCAAACCCACATTGCCCGGTGTCGCACTCCTCCCTCAGTCTGATAACGTGCGTCTATCGATCGCAGCCGGTATGCTTGGCCCGCATCTTCATGGACGCTTGCTATGACCCTCACAGAATTACGCTACATCGTCACCCTCGCCCAAGAGCAGCATTTCGGCCACGCCGCCGAAAAATGCCACGTCAGCCAGCCGACCCTGTCGGTGGGCGTGAAGAAACTTGAAGACGAACTCGGTGTGCTGATTTTCGAGCGCAGCAAAAGTGCCGTGCGTGTGACGCCGGTCGGCGAAGGTATCGTCGCCCAGGCACAAAAAGTACTTGAGCAAGCACAAGGCATTCGCGAACTGGCCCAGGCTGGCAAAAACCAGCTGACAGCCCCGCTGAAAGTCGGCGCGATCTACACCGTCGGCCCGTACTTGTTCCCGCACCTGATTCCACAACTGCACCGGGTCGCCCCGCAGATGCCGTTGTATATCGAAGAAAACTTCACCCATGTGCTGCGCGACAAACTGCGCAACGGCGAGCTCGACGCGGTCATCATCGCCCTGCCGTTCAACGAAGCCGACGTGCTGACCCTGCCGCTCTACGACGAGCCGTTCTACGTCCTGATGCCGGCGCAGCACCCGTGGACGCAAAAAGAAACCATCGACGCCGGCCTGCTCAACGACAAGAGCCTGCTGCTGCTCGGCGAAGGTCACTGCTTCCGTGATCAAGTGCTCGAAGCCTGCCCGACCCTCACCAAGGGCAACGACGGCGCCAAGCACACCACGGTCGAATCCAGCTCGCTGGAAACCATTCGCCACATGGTCGCGTCCGGCCTGGGCATCTCGATCCTGCCGCTGTCGGCCGTCGACAGCCATCACTACGCCCCGGGCGTGATCGAAGTACGGCCCTTGTCGCCGCCGGTGCCATTCCGCACCGTGGCGATTGCCTGGCGCGCGAGCTTCCCGCGCCCGAAAGCCATCGAGATCCTCGCCGACTCCATTCGCCTGTGCTCGGTGGCCAAGCCAGCGGCACCGGTTACAGCCGGTTAAGCAAGCGTCATGACGGAGCTGTCGCAAGTGTCGGTGACGGCACTCAAGGGTGTCGGCGAAGCCATGGCCGAGAAATTGGCCAAGGTCGGTCTGGAGAATCTCCAGGACGTGCTGTTCCACCTTCCGCTGCGCTACCAGGATCGCACCCGCGTGGTGCCTATCGGCCACTTGCGTCCGGGACAGGACGCCGTGGTCGAAGGCACCGTCAGCGGCGCCGACGTGGTCATGGGTCGTCGTCGCAGCCTCGTCGTGCGCTTGCAGGACGGCACCGGCGGCCTGAGTCTGCGCTTCTACCATTTCAGCAACGCACAGAAAGAAGGCCTCAAGCGCGGCACGCGAGTTCGCTGCTACGGTGAAGCCCGACCCGGCGCATCAGGACTGGAAATCTACCACCCGGAATACCGCGCAATCACTGGCGACGAGCCGCCACCGGTGGATGAAACCCTGACCCCGGTCTACCCGCTCACCGAAGGCCTGACCCAGGCGCGACTACGCCAGCTATGCATGCAAACGCTGACGATGCTCAAACCTGACACCCTGCCCGACTGGCTGCCGACCGAGCTGGCTCGTGACTATCAACTGGCGCCACTGGCCGATGCGATCCGCTACCTGCATAACCCGCCCGCCGATGCCGACGTCGATGAACTCGCCCTCGGTCATCACTGGGCGCAGCACCGCCTCGCCTTCGAAGAGCTTTTGACGCATCAACTGTCCCAGCAACGCCTGCGCGAGAGCATGCGTTCGCTACGCGCGCCGGCCATGCCGAAAGCGAAAAAGCTGCCGCCGAAATATCTGGCCAACCTCGGCTTCAGCCCGACCGGTGCGCAACAACGCGTCGGCAACGAAATTGCCTACGACCTGAGCCAACACGAACCGATGCTGCGGCTGATTCAGGGCGACGTTGGCGCGGGTAAAACCGTGGTCGCCGCCCTCGCTGCGCTGCAAGCGCTGGAGGCCGGCTATCAAGTTGCACTGATGGCGCCGACCGAGATCCTGGCCGAACAACACTTCATCACTTTCAAGCGCTGGCTCGAACCGCTGGGCATTGAAGTCGCGTGGCTGGCCGGCAAGCTCAAGGGCAAGAATCGCGTCGCCGCGCTGGAGCAGATCGCCAGCGGCGCGCCGATGGTGGTGGGCACCCACGCGCTGTTCCAGGACGAAGTGCAGTTCAAGAATCTCGCGCTGGTGATCATCGACGAACAGCACCGCTTCGGCGTACAGCAACGTCTGGCACTGCGGCAGAAAGGCGTCGGCGGGCGCATGTGCCCGCATCAACTGATCATGACTGCCACACCGATTCCGCGGACGCTGGCGATGAGCGCCTACGCCGACCTCGACACCTCGATCCTCGACGAATTACCGCCCGGTCGAACCCCCGTCAACACCGTGCTGGTTACCGACACCCGCCGCGTCGAAGTCATCGAGCGGGTACGCGGCGCTTGCGCCGAAGGGCGTCAGGCCTACTGGGTGTGTACGCTGATTGAAGAGTCGGAAGAGCTGACCTGTCAGGCCGCCGAAACCACCTTCGAAGACCTCACCGCCGCCCTCGGCGAGCTGAAAGTCGGGCTGATCCACGGCCGCATGAAACCCGTCGAAAAAGCCGCGGTGATGGCCGAGTTCAAGGCCGGCAACTTGCAACTACTGGTCGCCACCACGGTGATTGAAGTCGGTGTCGACGTACCCAACGCCAGCCTGATGATCATCGAAAACCCCGAACGCCTCGGCCTCGCGCAGTTGCACCAGTTGCGCGGCCGCGTGGGTCGAGGCAGCGCCGCCAGCCATTGCGTGCTGCTCTACCATCCGCCGCTGTCACAGATCGGTCGCCAGCGCCTGGGCATCATGCGCGAGACCAACGACGGTTTCGTCATCGCCGAAAAAGACCTCGAACTGCGCGGCCCCGGCGAAATGCTCGGCACCCGCCAGACCGGCCTGCTGCAATTCAAGGTCGCCGACCTGATGCGCGACGCCGACCTTCTGCCCGCCGTGCGCGATGCCGCGCAAGCTTTGCTGGAACGCTGGCCGACGCACGTCAGCCCATTGCTCGACCGCTGGCTGCGCCATGGGCAGCAATACGGCCAAGTGTGAGCACCGTCGCAGTTTCTGAACCCTCGTTCCAACCAAGCTGGTTATACTCGTGCAATTGTTTCAAAAACGGATACAGACCATGACCGAAGCTGCTCTCGCCCCCGAATCTCCGCACGCTCCGTCTGTTATTCGGCTGCTGCTCAACAAGCTGGGCATTGCCTACGAAGAAGTGCTCGACCACCACGGCCTTAATGCTTCGCGCAAAGTGCAAGCCGTGTTGCTGGACGA
The DNA here is from genome assembly GCF_059716105.1 of Pseudomonas sp. LBUM1652. NCBI lineage: Bacteria > Pseudomonadati > Pseudomonadota > Gammaproteobacteria > Pseudomonadales > Pseudomonadaceae > Pseudomonas > Pseudomonas sp. LBUM1652. The sequence continues at coordinate 6,173,356 of NZ_CP166804.1, forward strand.
CGCGGTCGGTGCGCTGATGGTGCTGTTTCCCCAGAGCCAGTTGCTGGATCTCAACCGCCTCGCCGAACTGACGGGCCGTCGCCTGACCGCCGTCTCCACCGAGCGCCTGGAAAAAATGCTCGGCAAACACAGCCTGAGCCTGCTGCCGGGTCTGCCGGCGCTGACCAGTTCGCCGTGCCTCTACGAAGAAAGCCTGCTGCGTGAGCCGAAGTTGCTGATCAACTCCGGCGAGCCGGGCGTGCTGCTGGAAATTGCCAGCGAAGCCTTCAAGACCATGCTGACCAAGGCCAGCGCCGCCAACTTCGGCGAAGCCCTGAGCAGCATCCGCCCGAACCTCGACCGCCCGGACGACGACCGCGAGGAAATCACCCAGGCCGTGCAAGCCTTCACCGCGCGCCGCATCCAGCAACGCCTGGAAGCGACCATCGAGATTCCGCCGCTGGCCGAAACCGCGCAGAAAATCATCAAGCTTCGTGTAGACCCGAACGCCACCATCGACGACATCACCGGCGTGGTCGAAACCGACCCGGCACTGGCCGCGCAAGTGGTGAGCTGGGCGGCGTCGCCGTACTACGCTTCGCCGGGCAAGATTCGTTCGGTGGAAGACGCGATCGTCCGCGTGCTCGGTTTCGATCTGGTGATCAACCTGGCGCTGGGGCTGGCCCTCGGCAAGACCCTAAGCCTGCCGAAGGATCATCCACAACAAACCACGCCATACTGGCAGCAGTCGATCTACACCGCCGCCGTCATCGAAGGCCTGACCCGCGCCATGCCACGCGCCCAGCGCCCGGAAGCCGGCCTGACGTATCTGGCCGGCCTGCTGCACAACTTCGGTTACCTGCTGCTGGCCCACGTGTTCCCGCCGCATTTCTCGCTGATCTGCCGCCACCTGGAGGTCAACCCGCACCTGTGCCACAGCTTTGTGGAGCAGCACTTGCTGGGTATCAGCCGCGAACAGATCGGCTCGTGGCTGATGCGCTACTGGGACATGCCTGATGAACTGGCCACCGCCCTGCGCTTCCAGCACGACCCAAGCTACAACGGCGCCTACGCCGAATACCCGAACCTCGTCTGCCTGGCCGTACGCCTGCTGCGCAGCCGTGGCATCGGTTCCGGCCCGGATGAAGACATCCCCGACGCCCTGCTCGAACGCGTCGGCCTGACCCGCGACAAAGCCAACGACGTCGTCAGCAAAGTGCTTGAAGCCGAAGTCCTGCTACGCGAACTAGCCTCGCAGTTCAGCCAGGCCTAAACGCAAACAGGCCCGCTCCTTCAGGGGTTACACAATCCCTGTGGGAGCGAGCCTGCTCGCGAAGCGTCCAACTCGGTCTATCTGACTGACACAAAACCTGTGGTGAGGGGATTTATCCCCGACCGGCTGCGCAGCAGTCGCATACCCAGCCCCCATAGCGTGTCTTGTGCAACGAAGATCAAGCCAGGTAACGGATCATCCAACCGCCCTCTACAATGGGGGATCCTTTGACTGCATATTCACCGCACACAACAATCTGACCCTGAGCCGTAGTTGTCATATCGAACATGACATCCAGCCAATTACGATTATCAAAAACAACCCAACCCACTCTGTTAAAGGTCAGATCCAATTCACCCGTGAGCAAATAACGTGCGGTCAAGGCAAGGGTGTTATCCGTCTGGGCAACGCTGCCTGTAACACCTGAAATGATTAGCTTGTCATCGCCATCGCCGCCGAAGGCGCAACGACGCCAGGTCTGACCCATATCCGTCAACTTGGAGTAATGCGGTTTGCCTCCATTGAAGACCAGATTGAAATCGCCATCCCGGTTCAATACAAAAATCGCCCCTTTGGCCGAATAAAGACCTTCAAAAACGTCTCCGACGAGAGCGATCAAGCCATCTTTTCGCCGCACAGCAATGTCACTAATAACCAGTTGATCGCCCTGGCTGGGCAACATCAAGGTCGAGAAAAGCGGGTCTTGTTTTCCATTTGCGTTAAAGCGTGTGACATACATGCCTATATCGTTGCCCGGTGTGAAGTACGGACCGAATACCACTAACTTTCCATCTGCCTGAATGGCCAGGCCCGAGCCATAACTCCCGGTCGTCCCCTCCAACTCGACAAAAGCCCTACCGGTTCCGTTGAAGGTTTTATCAAACGTGCCATTCGAATTCAGCCGAACAACCAGCCCCTTGTATTCGCCGACGGAGTAATCAGCGGCGGAAGTCATTACGACTATCTTGCCATCTGGCTGCTCAACCCCCGCCGCCAGAGAATTGCCATCGCCCTTGCGGGCCGCATGAATAGGGTCAGCAGCTTTTCGCTCACCGAGATGAGCTTCCATTTTTTTTGCCTGATCAGGCGTCCCGCCACTCAAGGGATCCAGAAATACGACTCCGCCGTCTCCAAAACTTTCGTCAAGACGACCATCCTTGAGGAGCCGGATGATCGCCACTTTGCTGTAGGCTTCGTCTTTTTTTCGGGCTTCACAGGCAATCAGCACCCCAGCATCAGCTAACAGGCCCGCCCCTAAGATGAAAGGTATGTGCGTATCAGGAAAAGAGATCTCAACAAAGCCTTGCTGTTCGGTACCAAAACCCGTTCCAGCATCAATCTTTCCGCCGGCAGTCAATCGCACCACCGCAAAACCGACCGGAAAACCTGATAAACGACTCACGGCAATCAACTTACCGTCGGGTAATGAAACAACAGCCTGAGGCGCCAGGCTGGATACCTCGGGAAACGCCCAATTGAGTACGCCACCGTCGGCAAACGTCGGATCGAGCGTCCCCGCCTTTGCGGTGTCCTGTGCCTGAGTCATGATCTTGCTCCATCAAGTTTTTATGAAAGTCCTGCATCCAGGACTCGAACTTGAGTAGAGCACTGCGACTAGCGTTTCCACACCTGATAGAAATAACAGTCAGATTGTCTTTGGAAGACATACCACCGACACAAGAGGCCAATGCTGATAGCTGCACCACCGCCCTCGCTACACCAACTCAAACCTTAGGCTTGGCCTTGCGCGGCTTCAAATACTTCATCAATCCCTGAAACCACATCACCAGCGCCGGATTGCCCTTGATCTGGATCGACTTGTCCTGAATCCCCTGCATAAACGCCAACTGCTTGTTCTTCGCCTGCATCGTGGCAAAGCCATAAGCCGCATCTTTAAAGGCAATCGCAAACGCAGGCTCTGCCACTACGCCAGACTTGCTGGTAATCCGCTGATTCTTCACCACGAAATGCCGCGCCACCTTCCCGTCCAGCGTCTGCATCTGAAACACCAGATCCTTGTCACCCAACTGCTGCTGGAACGCAGGATTAGTCCGACTGGCCTTACCCATCAACAGACCCAGCATCCACAGAAGAAAACGAAATTTCATGCGCACAGCCTCAAAAGGAAAATGAACGGCCGGCGCAGTGTAAGGGATTCAAACGATAACGCCACTATCTGCCTCTATTGGAAGAGGATGCAGACCATTTCCCGCACGATGACTACCAAGTCACGATTCAGTGTTCAGCCGCTGATCGTTCCCATGCTCCGCGCGGGAATGCATCCCGAGACGCTCCGCGTCTCACCATTCACCTGTCCTACACCTGTTGAAACACATCCCTGTAGGAGCTGGCGAAGCCTGCGATCTTTTGATCTTCCGCCCTGCAAATCCATGGGAAATTTCCTGCAAAGTGCCGGGCTGTCCATGAACTAGGCGAGTTGGTGCGATGTGGATAGGCTCTGTGGGTCGCCGCAAAATCGGTGGCCGGATGTGCAAGTCCGAACTCGGGGAAATCAATTAACTGCTCAGGATTTACACCGATGACCGATGAAACATTCAGCACTGAAGCAACCTCGCCCTACGAATCCCCCAATTCGAAGAAATTCCACGAAGCCGCCGAGCGCGCCCTCGACCACCATTTCAAACCCGCCGCCGAACCCCGCCCCAAACGCGAAACCGGCCTCTTCAGTCTCTCCCCCGGCACCGACGCCGAAGCCCTCATGGCCAACGCCTCGGAAGACCTGCTGTCCATCAGCGTCATCGCCTGCGACCTGGCCGACGACCTCCACGGCTCCCGCCGCTCGGTCGCGCTGGCCCTGAGCAGAATGGCGGACGGGGTGCGGTTGATGGTCGAAGGGATGCTCGATCACATTGAAGTGCGGAGTGTGAAGGCCAAGCCGTAACGGGATTTGCTGTCTAGTCCTGAAATAGGTTTACACCTGTTTCAGCCTCAAAACGCCCGATGCACCGCATCGGGCGTTTTGTATTTCAGCGACAGATGAGGCCGCTCGTTGTTATAGATCTGCACCGACTCGTCCACCATCCGGATGGCCTCTGCAAAATCTTTGGGGCGATGCAGCAATAACTCGTTTTTCAAAATCCCGTTCACACGCTCAGCCAACGCATTTTGGTAGCAGTCGTAGCCATCGGTCATTGAGCAGGTGATGCCGTATTTGGCATGCAGCCGCTGATAAAGCTCGGAGCAGTATTGGACGCCTCTGTCCGAGTGATGCACCAGACGTTGTTCCGTTGTCCGCTGCTTGAGGGCTTTGTTGAACGCTTGGATCACCGATTCGGTGTGCAAGCTTTCATGTACATGGTGCCCCACGATTTTTCGGGAGTACGCATCGGTGACCAAACTCAGATAAGCCACACCCGTTTGCGTCGGTAAGTAGGTGATGTCCGCAACCCATACTTGCTCTGGCGCCTTGGCGACTACCTGAATCGGTCCATCTTTGAGCAGGTTTGGATGCCGGCGAAAGCGATGATGGCTGTCTGTCGTTTTGTGATACGCCCGTCTGCGAGGAACCAGTTCGCGCCGATCTCGCAAGATATCGAATAAACGGTCTCGACCAACCTTTACGGACACTTCTGGCTCAGTGCGCATTAGATTGTGAAGTTTTCGGGTGCCAAGGCGCGGTTGCCTAAGTCGCTTTTCCCTCACGAATCCCATCACTTCCTGGGCATGACGGGCCCGGGCATCACACGCCCGGTTGCGCTTGTAATAAGCCTGACGGGAAATCCCCATGAACTGGCAAGCCCTACTGATGCTCAGGCCTTGGATCTACCCTTGGGAGAGGACTTGCCGGATCGCTTTTTTACGACAGAAACACCGAAGTCGTTCTTCAAAACGTCAACGACGGCCTCGAAAAACTGAGCTTTCTGGTTGGCTTGGGCAAGCTTTTCTTCAAGCTCTTTGATTCGCTGTTCGGGTGTCAGGGGTTTATCGGGCTCATCCATGGAACGGGGTCTCTTGGAGCGAATGGACGCGCCTTGACTCCAGTCCTGCCGACCATGCCTGCGTAACCAGTTCAGTACGGTCGTTTTACCCTGAATGCCATAGCGCTCTTGAGCCTCTTTATAACTCAACTCGCCTTTTTCGACCTGATCGACGACCGACAATTTAAAGGTCAGCGTGTAATCACGCTGACTGCGCCTTTCTCCCGTATTCATTACTCCCTCCTGAGAATGGGTCAGAAGGTGTAAACCTTATTCAGGACGGGACATGCGGATGAAAAAAGGGGACGTTAAGTCCCCTTTCCTGCTACTCGGCAACAATGACTAGCGAAAGTCCTCTGCACTTTTTGGACGTGCCTCCAACCCGAAAATCGCTGCGCGGTGGATGTACGCATCACCACCGGCATTACAGGACTGTCGGAACACAACCTTGTCGTCCTTGAGTACCGAGAGATAACTCACAAAGGCCTGATTGACGAGGTAGGTATAAGCACCGCTTTTGAACTTGATGATGTTCAGGTTCACGCTGCCTTCCGACGCATCTACGACGAAGAACTTGCCCTTGGGCGGCGAGGCAGTCTTCGGATAGACCATTTCTATTTTTCCCGGCACGCCATAACGGTACTGCACGGATCCTACCGTGGGTTTGCTGTTTCCTTGCGCACAAATGGAAACCGTCTTGCCCCCCTGCAAGGGGCAACTGAAGTAAATATCTTCGTCATCCGCACACAACGTCCCATCCTGCCCGCCCTTCAGTGGCGCTGTTTCTCGCGAGACACGCTCCGGTGTTTGAGTGACATCGGCGCAATTGGACAAACACACCAGTTTCGAAAGGTCCGGAACATCGCTTTCAGTAAACAGGTATGTCGCTGAACCATCACGGTTACGGGCGTGGTAAACGGGAACACTGACGGCCAGCCCCTTGGCAGACACCGGCACTTCGGCGTCCCGACCCGAGACAACCCAGCCTTCGGCCTCGCCACACAACTCCTCCAAAGCGACTTCACTGAACGAATCTTTCGTGGGCACGGCGAGCGGCTTGGCATCACCTCGGCAGTCGTAGCCGTGCCAGTAGGGACCGGTGCTTACATCAATGTCGATCGAGAAAATATAAGCGCCGTCGAGCACCACTTTGCCGCTGTCGTAGGTAAAAACCAGCCAACGGCGCGTCTTCGACTGTGAGGAGTTTTCCTCCTCCAAAATGTAGCGCTCGCCATCTCGATACAGCCAGAAAACACTCATCGCTCCGGCGGATACGGGTCTTTCGGAGAGACGTTGCCCGGACTGTGAGTCCATCAGGAAATCGTCTTTCAGTGTCAACGCGCAGCCGCTGTCGGCTTCCATGCACGACTTGAGGGACGGGAACATCGGCCCCGCAGCCACAGAGAATGAACACAGCAATAACGCGATCAAGCCTAATCTTTTCAACTTGCCTCCCTGCTCATGATTTACGGGCCTGCTTGAACACACGAAATCTCGCCCCTCACCCCTGCTTCCTGCGTTTTAAAGCGAATAATCCATCACTTCTTCCAACCGCCAGCATTGCCCTCGGACAAACCGATATTCGAAGACATAGTCGGTATCCGGTTTCTGCAGGATGGCGACGGCGCGATCTCCCCGCTCTTCCTTGACGGTCAATGTCAGGCCTTGGACTTCTCGCTTGGCCTGATCCGGGATGATTGGAAACTTGAGTTCATCACCGCTGAGGCTGCGCTTTTCCATCTCAGGCTCAGGATCACCGGCCACAGTCGTGACCATTTTCAGCGGCTGTTGAACGAAGGATTTCTGCACTTCGGCGCGCTCGGAGAAGGCTGCGAGGAACGCTGAAAAGTCGGGCGAAGGACAAGCAACACTGGTCACGTCGCCGTTGGTTTTGGGCGACTTCTGGCGGAGGTCCTGTTGAAGCTTTGAATCGTCAATGATCTTTGCATCGAGGTCTGCCAGGCGCTTTTTGATACTCGCCGCATCCTTGTAGGCACACACAACATCGACGCCGTTTTCAAGATCTCGGCCGTCTCGGCAATCCTGCAATTCGGGGTCTGGCGGATCACCACGAAAAAAACGCAACGACAACTGCTCGCCCTGCTTGATGAGCGGCAACTCCAGCGTCCAATAGGTATAGCCTTCGAACCCAACGTTTGACTCTTTCTGCCTCATGAGCACGTACAGGGACTTCCCCGCTTGCTCAGGGAATTTTCGTTCGAAGAAAAACACCGATGCGACTTCATCACCCACGAGCGGCGCCACAAACGAGAGTTCTGGCTTCGTGGCACTCATTGTCGTGTAAAAAACCTCACCACCGGGAACGTAGGCACCTGTCGTCTGACCTTTGAGCGTGTTCTTCAAGAACAACACGGTGATCTTCTGCTCGCCCACCGATGCCACCACCGGCGGATGCATTTGCTCGATGGTTTGCAGGTCATCAGCCGTTGCCGGTTGCACGGTAAGTCCAATGATCGATACGAGCATGCACACAAAACTTGAAAACCTGGTCACTTCCATTACTTCCTTGTTGATCGACGAATTGATCAATCTTCTACGCCGCATTTCAGTTCTTTGATTTGCGCGTTCTGAATCGGAATTACACAGGCAAGACGTTTCTCTCCGGCCCCACGAAGCTCCGTCAGGCTGAGCGTTACGTGTAACCCGTCCTCGGCAAACGCGTGATCCTCGAAACCAGCGTCGGCATAGTCCTTCCAGAATGCTTTGCCATCGAAACTGCAAAACTGCCTGGACGACAGCTCTCTCCAGTTGCCGTCAGGTGCGAGGATCTGAACAGTCAGGCAAGGATTGCCGAAGATATTGACGTAGCGAGCCACGACATCGCCGAAGCGTTGAGAGGCAGATTTAGACACTCTACTGATATTGGTCACATCACTCGGTCGATCAGATGCGATAGCGTCCAGATAACCAGCACGCTCAAGACTTACTCGGGCGACACACAGACTATTCATCAAAGAGTGCGCCTGCGAGCCGGGTTCTACTTCTGTGGCTTCCAGCAAGCACGTTGTGTCGCGCAACTTGAGCCAGGCACGCTGTGAGTCTTTGGCGATTGCTATGAAAGCATCAGCTTGTGCAGGGTCTGCCTCTCTCTGAGAAGCGAAGCGCGCCATGAGGTTTTTGTAGCTGGCATTTAGCTTTGCGTCGGCCGCCTGGCGGTCGGTTTCAACGCATTCAAGGTATTGCCAACTCACGGTTATGACTTTGCAAGTGTCCTCAGCGAGCACGATTGAAGTGGACAGCAGCCCAAGGAGCAACACGGTAAAGCGGAAAAGCCCGTTCAATTCTTCACTCCCTGAAGTTCAGATCGCTCAACTACACGTTGCGGAATTTTCTGTGCCTTGCCAGCGGTAGTCATCGCTGCACCGTACTCGCGGTAATAGCGCTGCGCTTCGTCTTTCTTGTTCAGTCGCCACAAGGAATCCGCCATGTTCAACATCAACACCGTGCGCTTGCCAACCGCCTCAACGCCGCGATAAAACTTCATCGCCAGCTCATCTTTACCGCCCTCGGCCAGGTAAAAACCCAAGTCGTTGTAGGCTTGAACATTTTGCGCCGGGGGATGGCAGGCCATGTAGGATTCGGGACTTAAAAAACTCATGCTCCACTCGAGAGATTCGGCGCGGGACTGCGCCGTTTCGTTGTTCAAGACATGTTTCAGCAGTTCCTTGGGAGGCTTGGTTTCCAAGGCAGGGTTGAGCACCCCGCCCTCCTCGGAAACCCACTGATTGACCACCCATTTACCCTCACAAAACCTTTCGTAACTCTCAGCCAACACGCAACCGGTTTCCATCGAGATCACAGCGCAATGCCCCTGTGATGTCGCTATTTCTTCACCGTTCTCACCTATGACTACGCCGTACTCCACCGGGGTCGCCAACAAGGTTTTTTTATCGGGGCTAAGCCATTCGGGATAGGCCTGAGTACCAATGCCAGCATGGAAGAGCGGAAACGTTTTTCCATTCGCCGTGAACCAGGCAGTGGCAGACTCCACCACAGGTGAAGTCCATTTTTTTGCTCGTAACGTCACGGTGTGCCCGTCGATGCCGACGATTGGCGGCTCTTCGGCAAAGGCGCTGGCGGCAACCAAGCTGCCGAACATCAACACCCAATTAAGGCTGGCCATATTCAATCCTTTTCACTGCTGGGCTTTCCGATTGCAGCTGCCTTTTGGTAACGCCATAGGCCCCCATCAGCGCTTCCCGGGAGCCCTTCGAACCAAACGAGCTCTGGGTATTATCGAAGCTATATTGCTCCAGCCGCCCGGCCGTCGAGTAATAGCCGTGCCACTCCGGGCAGGCACCGCAACCGCCGTAACCACCGATTGAAACAAGGCTGCCCTTGCTACCTGTCACGCAATCCATTGCCACCACCACGTTGCTCAACATCTTCGTCTTCGCACCGTCGGAGGTGAGTTGCGAAACCTTGCCGACATCACGCCGCAGCACCTTACCGCCGATGTTGATCGTTTGGTCTGAGCAGACCGGGATGAGGTGGGTTTCTGCGTCATCCACCGTCACCGATCGGCAGGACGACGCCAACACCACTTCAACCCCGCCGCATTGCATGACATCGCGTTGGGTATAAGCGTCCGCCGGCGCAGCAAACGCAGGCGCAGGCGCAGGCGCAGAGAGCAGCAATGACAGGCTGCCTGCGAAAAAAAGCTGATTCATCAAGACTTCCCTTTCGCCGTTATCCGGCCTGTTTTTCCGTCAGGCATTTTGCGTAGCCATCGGCGAACTTTGCCTCGAAGGACAACGCCACCGGCTCGTCCAATTCCGCCGAGGTGTTGAGCAACACGCGCGTCGCCGGGGTGTATTTGATCCAGCCAATGGTCCCCGTGCCGTCAGTATCGAAGAACAACTGCGCTCTAACGGTTTCACCGTCATCGTCGTCGATCAGCAGATTGACCTTGTCCTTGCCCACATACTGAAACGGGAAGTCGCTGCTCCTGATCATTTCGGTGAGGTAGCCGTAGCAACTCCCTTCACTGGCGCTCGCCGGCATTGCGTAAGGCAAAAGCAGCAGCGCACTGAACACGAGTCGATTGAAAAAACCGTTCATCCCATCATCCTTAATCAAGCGGCGGCGATTCCGCCTCGGTCATCGCCAGCAATCGAAATTCGTTGTTCACAAACTCGTAGTAGCGATCCCGGTTGACGCTTTCCAGCGAATTCCCTTGGGCGTCTTCTTCGCCGTCGAGGGTGATGCCGGTGATGAAGATCAAGCGGCTGTCGGGTTGGTAGGCCATGGCGAATGTGCTGCCGTCGTAAGCATTCGGCAGCCCGCCAGCGACTTCACCAGTGAGGGCATCGAGCACTTCGGCGCAGATCGCGCCGCCGCCACAACCGAGCTGGTGGAGGATGTAATGGCCTGCGAAGTTGATCTTGTCTTTCAAGGCTTTCGCTCGCGCACTGTCCATCACCGGATTGCTGTTTTCCTGCGGCACCAGTGCATGGTGGGTGCCGGTGAACACTGGTGTGACGGGGTAATCCTTGAAGGCGGGGTCGGCGGCGAATGCCATGGATGTGGCCGCCAATATCAAGCTGCCGAGAAGAGCCGAAAATCCTTTCACGTAGTAACTCCGTAAATGCAGTAGGAACCAAGGGTTTACTCAGACTGCCCTTCATAAAGCTGTGTCTGCGGGTTGAATTGCCACAGGTGTGGCCGGGTCATGGCTACCTTCCCCTTGTAGCGAATCTGGTCACGCTTATCCCGGATGTAGGAGTAGATCTCGATGTCTTTGACATCGCCGCCGTTCTTGGGCGGGCCGTCCAAAACCTTGACCCCGGCGAAGTAATCGCCGCCCGTGTGTTTCAAGTAACCACGGCACTGGATCAGGAAGGCATACGTCATGTCGCCTGCCGAGCCGTGACTTGAATATGAGAGAAAAATGAAGTCGTCCTGGCCGTCACCATTAAGGTCGCCTTGGTACACGACCTTGCCCTCTTCCAAGGAAAACCGGTTGTCGTAGAACGACGAATGCACGTCAATTTTTCGATCTGCGCTTTCCACCCATTGCGAGAGATAGTTCTTGGTATCGCTACTCTCGTTGCACAGCTCCGTCGCCATGCTCGCCATCGGCAACCAGGCCATACACATCAACAACAGTCGTTTCACTTCGCATCCTTCGAATTCATCAATTCCAATTCCCCATCCCGATACACCACCTCACACCCCACCCACGCCGGATCAACCTGCGGCATCACCGCCGACGGCTTGCACAATTCACGCAACAACGTCGAGCCATGGGACAACCGCCCACCCATCCGCGCAATCACCGCCCGCGCGGCTTGATAGTGCGCATGCCGCCCCGGATCGAGGGTGTCTTCCAGCAAGATGTCCTCACCGAGAACACCCTGCACCTGCCCTGGGTAGATCATGAACCCGGTGGCCTGCTCAGCGCCCTCGCGACCGTCCTGCCAGAAGCTGCCGTCGCGGCTTCGAATGTCGGGATGCGGCGCGAACCAGTGCTCGCGATCCGCCAACGGCATAGCGTGATGCAGGCGGAAGAAGATGCGCATCTGGTTGTCGCGATACCACTCGCGCACTTGCAGGTAGTAACCACGCAGGCCCGGCAGTCCGGCCGAATGCGCGAAGCGGATCAGCCCTGACCACTGCGGGAACGCCTGTAACGGCAGTTCGCTCGACGCGGGTCGAGCCGTGGCCGGGTCGGTTTCCCACGGCAAACGATGGGGGCTGTTTTCGAGGTTGTCGTAAGCCGTCCGCGGGCGCCCGAGCCAATCGCCGCCGCTACTGGCCAGCGCCGTGGCGATGCACAGGTTGCCTTGCACCACGAACACATAAAACCGGGTGAACCAGTCCGCCAGTTGTTGGCCGTCGGCCTCTTGGACGACGAGTTCGGCAAGCTCTTGATCGAAGCGCTGCAAACCACGCTCAAGCGTCAGCAGATGACCACGGGCAATGTGTTGCATGCGCAGGAACAGCGGTAGCGAACGCAGCATCTTCAGCGGTTGCCACGGCAGATGCGGGGTCGCGCCGCCGACTTCACCGGCGTAGTTGCTGGCGCTGATGCCCCAGTCGGCCAACCGGGCGAGGAACAGGTCGTTGTTGATGTAGGACGCGCCGCCGAACACGGCGGTGAACGGCTCGTTGTCCTGCAACACTCGCGCATCCCACCGCGCCATGATCGCCGGAATACTTGCCGCTGCCCGGCGCTGGGCGTACTCCACAAAAACGCTCGGTTGCGGCGGCAGGATCTCGGCGATGTTCGCGGCGGTGAGGTGCCGGCGCCAGCCGTAATCGCTGATCGGTCGGTATTGCAGCAGCCACAGTTGCGCGCCGTCCCAGGCCCATTCGACGTCGCCGGGCACGTAGTGGAACACCCGCAACACGTCTTGCAGAAATTGCCATAGCTGCTCTTCGGTCAAGCCGTAGGATGGCGTGAACGCGCAGCTGCGCCAGGCCTCGCCAAGCCGAGAAAGCGTTGCCCGCGAAGGGCTGACGTGACCGTCGGCCAGCGACTCCAGATGGCCTTCAACCCATTCCAGTTCTACCGACAGATGTCGCACAAACGCGATCCCGGAAACGACCGGCGTGATGAAGCGCTGCACCACCACTTCCTCAACGCCTTCGGCGGTCAATTCGGCAATGCGGTTTGGCACATTGGCGGACGGCTCGCGCAGATAGGTCGTGCTCAAACCGGCATTCGCCGAATCGGCCTGATCTTCGCCATAACTGGAGGAGCGCACCGCCCAGGTCACATCAGGTTGGGCAGCGAGAAATGCCGGCAGACGCGTGTCCTTGCAATCGTTGAGTGTCAGCGCTGCCGGCACCGGTTGCCGGGCCAGTTCGGCCAAACGCAAACGCCCGCCCTTGGTGTGCGCGACAAACCCGCGCTCGCCGGACTCCAGCCATTGCGCAAACTTCGCGGGCGCGTCGATCCACGGGTAATGACCCCATCCCGGTTTAAGGCTGATGGTCAGATCAGCGCGAGCGAGAATCGCCGACCATGCCGCCGCTTGCTCGATGCCCAGCACGTTGTCCTGATCGCCCCAAACCAGCTCGACCGGATCGGTGATCCACTCCAGCAGCGGCAGCGCGGTGTCGGCCCGCACCAGATCCCAGTGCGGCACGAATGCCCGGCAGCGCGCATAACCGGCGCCCATGCGCTGGTACTGCGCAGGCGTCCAAATCTGGTTGGAGAACTTGCGGGCGAACAGCGTGGGTTTGTTCGACAGCAGCCAGTGAATGGTCTTGCGGATCGGCAGCGGCGACATCAACGCCGGCAGCCGACGTTGCCACAAAAACGCCCCGACCGGTGCAAGCAAAACACTGCGCGAAAAGTGCCCAGGCCGACGTTGCAACGCATGCAGCACCAGCAAGGCATTGACCCCGACTGCCATGATCGCGCTGCCCTTCTGCGTCATCGCCAGCAAGGTCTGCGCGTAGTCCGCGAGATCCTCGCAGGGCGGCTGGGGATTGGCGCCGAAGCCCGGCAACTCCAGCGGCACCACGTCGTAGCGCTGGAAGTGCGGCAGCGCGTCATCCCACCAATCGGCGGCGCTGCCGTTGCCGGCAAGCAGGTACATCAAGGGCTTGCTCATGAGCAATCCTCAGGTCAGATCGCGCAGAGCGGCGTCGAGGGTGGGATAGCGGAACGTGTAACCGGCCTCGGTCAAACGCTGCGGCACCACGCGCTGACCGTCGAAAAACAGCTCCGCCATTTCCCCTGCCAGCGCGCGTACTGGCGCCGCCGGAATGTGGAACCACACCGGGCGCTTGAGGACTTTACCGGCATGGGCGGCGAACGCGGCCTGACTGACCGTTTCGGGCGCGACCATGTTGTAGGTGCCGCGCAGATTGTCATCGTTGAAAGCCCGCGCGATCACCTGAAGCACATCGTCGCGATGCACCCAGCTCATGATTTGCCGACCGTCGCCCATTCGCCCGCCGAAACCCAAGCGGAACGGCAGCAGCAACGGCGTCAACGCACCGCCCAAGCCAAAGACCACGCCAAGACGCAGCACCACCTGACGCACGCCAAACTCAGTGGCCGGTTGCGCGGCAGCTTCCCAACGCGCACAGAGTTCAGCCATGAAACCGTCGCCCTTGCTGGCGTGTTCGTCGAGACTTTCGCTGGCATCGCGCACGCCGTAGAAACCGATGGCCGAGGCTTGAATCCACAGCGTTGGTTTTTGCTTGGTGTTCTTCAGCCAGATCATCAGCGCTTCGGTGGTGCCGACCCGGCTGGCGAGCAGTTGCGCCTGACGTTTGGGAGTCCAGCGCGGGCCGGCGACTGGTGCGCCTGCGAGGTTGATCACCACGTCAAAGGTTTCGTCGTGGCTGAGTTCGCTCAGAGACTGCACGCAGCGAACGCGACCGTCGAACAGATTGGCTGCTTTCAACGGGTCACGTGCCAACACACTCACGGAGTGGCCGGCATCGAGCAATTGATTGACCACAGCCTCGCCGATAAACCCGGTACCGCCGGTGATCAGCACACGCTTGTGGGCGCCGCCGGCAAAAGGGTTGGACTGACTCGGAATTTTTACAGAAGGGGATTTCCGGCGGTCATGGCGATACAGCCAGATCAGCGGCGGCAACAGCAGCAACAGGGCAAAACCGTCGAGCCACAGGTGCGACCAGACCTGTTGTTGCGCCGAGAGCCACATGTCCTGCGGCGCCCATAACAGGATGCCGGCGATCAACCAGCCCCACACACTCGGCACTTTCGAACGATTGCCGATGTGCACCAGCGCGAGCATGTACAGCGAATAACTTTGCAGCGTCGCGCCGAAGAGTGCGAGCCACCAGACCTGTTGTTCGTGGCCGGCGGTGGGTACTGCCTCGGTGCCCCAGAATGCCTTTTCGAGAACTTGCAGATAGCCATCGAGTAAACCGGAGTGACCGGCCCAGGTCAGGGTAAGGCCGGCGAGAATGTGGACGATTGTGGCGGCGTATAGCCAGAGCACTAGCGCTGGGCGAAGCGAGGTCGAGGGGGCTGGCATTCCGTGTCCTGAGCGCATTCCTTGGGGGTGGGGAGTTTAAAGGAAAAGCTTGGGGTTTCGGGGGTTGTCAGTAGCAGTAGCTGGGTTTGATTGGCGTGGTGGAGTTTTTCTTCAAGTGTTCCAAACCGAAACTCGCGCCTTCGCTACCCTTCGCGAGAGCCAGTTGATAACAGGCCATGGCTCGGGATGGATCTTTGGTACCCCATTCGCCGCTCGCGAAGGTAGATCCCAACTTGCTGATCGCGGTGGCATTGCCCATTTTCACGGCGCCCATCAGTGCTTGCTCTGCAAGCGCAGGATTTTTGCAGGGACCGTCAAAAGTTAGCTCGTTGCCGTCGCAGTAAAACTCGGAAAGCCCCATCGCACCGTTCGGCAAAGTGGTGGCCGCTGCTTTGAATAGTGACTCCAAAGTATTCGTCGGCACCTGCGGCGCCATGCCAGAGAGACTCAGAATGGCTGCTTTATAACTGGCGAGTGGGTCTCCGGAGTGCGCTGCACATAACAAGTTTTCTAGCGTGGCCTCAAACAACTCAACGGTGCGAGGCTGGTCTTCCGGCGCACCCAATGCTTCGAACGCCTCGGCACGCTGGAAACAGAAACTTTCTTTCTTGCTCATCGTCGGCGTGCTCGCCGCTACCAGATCTTTTTCCCGAATCGACCAGTCTTCAACACCCTCGAGCACCCAACACGCCTGCCGGGAAAAGTTGAAGGCTTTGACGTTGCTCCAACCGGCGCGTCGATCCACAACAGTGGAATGGCTGTCGTCGTATTCCCAAATCACAACACCCGGGGTTTTGCGAGATTCGATAGGCGCCATCAACGGATAGGCCAACCCAGCCCCCTTCTCGCCCGTGGTCACCGGTTCGAAACGACCCGGTTCGGCCTTTGGCTTTAATACCAGCGATTTGACGGTAAACGCAGTGAGCCGGCGCTGTGCTTCGATATCGGCAGAAAACACTTCCAGGAACGGTAAGAAATCCTCGGATGGACAAGCGTCGCTGGCATTGCCTTTATCGGATAGATGCGCGGACTGTTCCGGCGCAATCTTGTCCAGATACGCCGAACGCTCGCGACTCATTCTGGCGATGCACGAGTTGACGGCGAACACATGCGCCGGCATCCCCGTCTCGATCTCGAACGCCTCCAAAGGGCAGTTCGCATCGCGCAATTTCAACCACGCACGTTGCGACTCTTTAACCTTCGCCGCGTACTCCGCGCCCAACCCCGGATCTGCTCGATAGTCAGACTCAAGCCGCGTCATCAACTGCTTGTAACTGACATTCAACTGCGCATCGGCAGCCTTCTTCGCCGCCTCCGAGCAGGGCACCATTTCCAGACTTGAGGTGACCTGGCTGCAGTCATCCTGCGCATAGGCCGCTGAAACCGGCAGCAGCACGGCCAGCAGGGTAAAAACAAAACGGTTCACTGTGTTCATCCTTGAGTCATTAAGGTTTTGCGTTTGGTGAATCGGGTGATGCATTGATCTGGTCCGTTCATGCCCCAGTAAGTGCTGAGCAACGTCTTACGTTTTTTGTCGACGCGCAGGTTAACGAAGCCATCGCCGCAGTCCGGCTGCAACTCTTCGAACATTCCGGTTCTGGTTTGGTAAACGAACACCCGGTAGTAATCGTAAGTACCCATGCCGTCATCCAGCTGCCAGATCGCGAAATCCTGGGTGCCGTCGAAATTGAAATCATCGAACTGCACATGGAGTTCGTTTTCGGCTTCAAAATCGATTGTTCGCGACTCGCTGTGCGTTTCGCTTTTAACCGCGATGTTCAGCTTGGAGCCTTCGAGAACCAGCGTCGCTTCGACGCCTTTGGTTGGGCTGAACGTGGTGGTTTCGGCCAACGCCGGGATCGTCCACATCAGGCCGAGCAGTGATAACGCCAAAGTTTTGAATTGCATGTACTCGCCCTACTCCCATTTGCATCCGGACTCCAGGGAGGAATCGATGCTGGTATTGAATCCGAAGCTGTACACCTTGCCGTTGGACTGCTTTGTGTAAGACATCGAGACGATCTGTGAGCCCTGCGTCATCAACTCATAAGTGCCCGTGACCTTGCCGTTGACGACTTCGGACCAGGTTCTGGTGTGCTGCCAAGGGGCGTCCGGGTCGAGAATTTCGTTCTCGGAATCCGTTAGAACAATGGAAATTGGCTCATTGGATTTGGCGTACTTCACAAAGCCACCAGACCATTTGCTGGCTTCGTCGTAATAAGTGCGGAGTTCGAACTTTACCGGGCTGGTTTCGGAGAGTTCGAAGCAGAGTGATTCGCTGGTGACTGCGCTGTGGGCCATCAGCGGGAAGAGGCAGCAGAGCAACAGAAGTATTTTTTTCATGTTCATTTCCTTATGAGAGTCGGGTTCACTGCTCTTTAACTCCCGGCTTTCTCCAGCAAAAAATCTGTCATCGGTAGGCGTCGGTTACGTGGATAGGCCGTTGTTGTCAGACCGATCCTCGCTGTGTCGCAACCACTTAAACAGAAGTCACGATCTTTCGATCTACTGCTAAACGGATGTCATGTTCGTCGGACATTTCCCGCAAGACGCCGAGCCCTCCATGAACTATCCGACCTTCCCATTCGCCGCTAACCTTGATTTGTCACCGCAAAAAACGGTGACACGGACGTGCAAGTCCGGGTAAAAGACGACGCGCAACGTCATTGGCCGCTGATCGGGCATATCCCTGCTCGCGTTATCGACTGTATGGCGGCTGTGCGCGGGAGATCCTTCTTTCGAGAGCGATCTGCCGGGTCCGTCTGCCCGGTCTTGCACACCTGCGCACAGCTGCCACCTTATTTGCGTGCAAGCGAACGGTGGTGGCTCCTAATATACAGACGGAGATACATCCATGTTCAAAGTGACGCCCAACCCGCCAGACAACACTGGCACCCCCGCCGAAGAATCCCTCAACACTGCAACGCTCGACAAAGAAGCCGCCGACCGCGCCTTCGCCCATTACTTCCCACCTACCAACGACAAACCATCCAAACGCCGTAAAGGCAGACTCTTCACCATCTCAACCGGCATTGATCCGGAAGCCCTCTTGGCCAATGCCTCCGAAGACATGCTGTCCATCAGCGCCATCGCCGCCAAACTAGCGGACGACGTCGAAGGCTCAAACCGCTCGGTGGCATTGGCACTGAGTAGAATTGCCGATGGTGCGCAGCTCATGGTGGAACGTGCGTTGGATCACTTAGAAGAATTGATCGCGGCAAGGCTGGAAGCGAAAACGTAAGCGGAACGAGGGGACTGATTGGGTTAAATAAAAATCCGTCCTCACTTTCCAACTATTTAAAGGAAACCGGGGACAGACCCTGATAGATCCCCACAAATCTACTCCAGAGCCTGCGCCTGTTGACGCACCTCGTTTCTTAACGCGTGCTCAAGTCTCTCCAAGGTTTTTCCAGACTTTGAGCCGCGTCCGCTACGCCAGTATTCAAGCCCCAGTCGCCACAGCGATAACACTCGTCGGTGTTTAAGACTATTGCTTTGAAAGCGATGTTCGTGGCCCGCCTCGCGGGCCTGTAAGCCGGTCAAACAGATGATGTAGTTGGCCAAAGCCGCGATCAGTAATAGCACTTCAATTCGGCGTGGGCAGTGACTTCGATGACGAGTCACGCCAACACCGAAGTACTCGCTTTTTACATCCCGGAAGCCTTCTTCTATCTGCATCCGTTGTTTGTAAATCGCCACGATTTTCGATGGATTCCATAGCTCCTCCGGCAGATTACTGGCCAGCAACCACGGCTCTCGTTCACGATTGGCCGATTGCCTGCTGAGCTTGTTTTTGGCGATTGAGCCGGTGACGCGCTGATGCTTTCGCCCCTTGGCTCGGTGCTTGACGCAGTACAACTGGATGAAATGCGGAGCGCTTTGGGTCATCTCGATCCGGCCCAGAGACTTCGGTGAAGAAGACGCCAAAGCGTGCAGGTTTTTCACTGGCAGCCAGGTGTTCGAATCACCGCGGTAAAGATCACGATTGCGCACCCGAGCCACGTAATACCAGCCTTGCGCCTCGACAACCTTGATCCAGGGCCGTCGAAAACCCGCATCGGCCACAAGGATCGGCACACAGTCTTTGGGAAGCATTTCGGCCAGCGTTTGCAGCAATCGCTTTTGATATTTAGGACATCCTTCGCGCTCGTGAACGCTCTCGTAAATAGGAAACGAGCGCCCAGCCAACGGGATGGCGGCGCGTAACAAAAAGAACTCTCCCGCCGCATCGATCGGTGACCAGTCGACCAGAATCAAGGGATGTTTCAACGACCCCAGCAAGGCCCGCAACATGACCCAATAAAACAGCGAACGCTCCGTTTGCAGATGGCGATTACCGAGAAGTCGATCCACCCGTTTGATGGCATGTTTGGGATAGGCCTTGCCAGACATGAATCGACCCAGTCCTGTCAGCGTCAGACGACGGCCTTTCAGTAATGAACTGACACAACACATCAGCGTTTTCAGACGATGGGAATGGACAGTGGGAAGTGCTTGAGCGAGCGCGCTGTGTAAGAATCGGATTGCCTGCATGGGATCGGGATCTTGTTTTTGTGTGGTGCAATACAAGCTGCCGACCCATGCAGGTCTCTTCAATTCCCAACTTCTTGATTTCTCGTAGGAAAAAGCGGGGATTTCTCAGGGTCTGTGCCCATTTAATTTATTAAACCTCTATTCCCCTGACCAATACCAAATTGTATCGCCCCATCGCGAATCATCTACATTCGGCATAATTTCGCCCTGCTTGAAGTATCGCCGAGAGTTAGCTTGCGCGGGAGTAAACCAATAACCTTGTTTACTACATGGTTGCCCCGAGTCAACACGACCAACTTGTGAGATGCTGGAGCCGGTATAGTTTCTAGCATACTCAACCAAGTCCTTCGGATAAACCATATGATCTATTTTGCTATCATCAATCCCATAAAGAAATGCAATAGCACCTGCTTCAAAGGCCCAGTAACCAACGTAGCTACCATCATCACCATCAATACTTAAATGCGAGTCGTGCCAACTCGCCTGGAGTTCACCAAAAGACTCATACCACTGACCGCAATATTCATTCAAAAGCTTAGATGCCTCGGTTTTGCTAGAGGTATAAATTGATCTGATCAGCTTCGTATATACTGGATGAAACCACTCATCTATATCAGCCCTACCTGCCAAGTTTTTACGTAGCAAATCTTCGTACAGCGTATCCTCACTATTAAAGCCTGCCGCATCTGTCAAACTTACAAACCTGGCCAATAGATCATTCCGATGCAACAGGATGCACAGGCTGGCCACCTGAACAAACTCCTCAAAATCTGCTGGAGAATCTTCAAGATCTAGTGGCGATATATTCGGCACCCCCTCATACTCAGCCAAGGCATTTTGATACACCTCAAAATTTCGCACGACTCTTTCAAGCGGTTCAAACAACTCTGAAATAGGTTCGCCAGCTGTATACCTGATTATCAAAGCGCCGAGTGAATCCTGTTTAACCTCAAAGGCTTTCAAAGATGCTTCCTGGCCTGGAAAATCCTCTTCCAGATTGTGCGTACTCCAATACGATTCCGAAGAATCATAAAGCCCGACAAGGCTTTTATAATAGGCCTCAGTAAAAAACGGCTGTCTTTTTTTCATACTTATTAAACCTGAAGCGGCAAAGCAGCGTAATACCCCATTTATTTTCTCCGGCGATATTTACGATTATTTACAGCTCTCTAGGACTAGTTTTTAGAAGGCGCGTCTAGCGTATCCATGTTCTGATTTACGTGCGCCAATAATGCAATTGTAGTGGTGTAGGGGGGGCAGCAGATTTATTCAAGTCTCCCATACAGAAAAATCTGCTCTATTTGCGCCCCCGGATTCTGCTTTCACTTACCGGTCAGTTTGTCCATACCCGGTTGCAGGCGGAAGCTCTTCAGAATGTTGAGAAAGTCTTCCTTGCTCTGCTCAAAGGATCTGACTTGTGTCGAAGCGTAATTCTCGGCCTTCAACACCATACTCGGCTCATAACCCTTGCTGGCCAGACCTGCGGTCATGACGAATCTTTCTGTGGACTCGGTTTCTTTGCCTTGCGGGTCCGTGGGCTTGTAATACTTCCCGCCCATGATTCCTGTCCGCGATCCGATTTGCACTTTTGAAGGGCCGAAGGTTTGAATGACGCCGGCACTTGGGAATGGGTTGCCCATGATCGGCGTGGTCAATACCGGGAGCAGATTAAGGGCTTTGCCGATGTCGTCGCTCAAACTCAGGCTGTAAAGAAGGTTCGGGTTGTCAGTGGGATGCCAGGCCATGGTGATCGAGTAGTGGGCTTTGCCATCATCGGCGATGAAGCCGAAGGGCAGGCAAAAGCCAGTCTCTTTGGGTATCTCAAATTCTGCGCGCGTGCGGAACCGCGCGAGCACGTCACGGGCGGCGGGGAGTAGTTTTTCGAACGAGCTTCTGTGTTCGGAATAGTCGCTTTGTTGGCCGAATGCGAAGCGATAGATTCGGTCGTCACGCCACAAGAGCACGATGAGTTTATCGGGATAGCGAGCGCCGTAGGCATCTGGCATGCCGAAGTCGAAGGCGGACTGTTCGGCGTACAGATCGTCCGTGGGGTAGGTGTCGAATTCTTTTTTGTAGGCTTCCAGTTCAATTTCAAAATGTTCGTAGGGACGGTTTTCTCTTTTGAACTGACTTATAAAGTCCGCCAACACAACGAGTTCGGTGCTTACTTTTCTGATTCTGGTTAATGTTTTGCGGAGATCGAGTCGTTGCTTTTGCAGTGATTTATATTTTGCGGGGTCCGAGCGAGATAAGTCTCCTGTCATTATTTCTGAAATTTTGTCGATTTTGTTTTTTACTACACGTTCTTTTGCCACGGTTATGTCTGGGCGATGGCTGCTGACCAATTCGTTAAAGGTTTCTAAATCGGTTTTAGGTGAGACTTCAATGGTGACTAGACCGTATGCATCATTTGTTGGATCACTGCCGTAACTGAGCTGCTTGTCCGCCAAGCGTATATCCGGTGAATAAGTGGTGAAATCAGTGCCGGCAGTATAGGTCCATTGGTCGTTAAGCAGGTGCCACGTTAATTCTGGTTTTATGTCGAATACCGATCGCCCCAAGCACTCTGTTCTAGATTGTTGTGTGGCGGTGTTGGTTTCTGCTTGCACACCTTGAGCTAAGAGAAAGCAACAGCTGATCAGAGTGTAGATTGATTTAATAGAGTGCATTATGAATTTTCCGTGGATCGATTGTTGGTTAAAGCTGCGATAGCTTTGTAATCACCGTCCTGTTTGTTTGGTTCTATTTGAGCAAGAATGGTCAAATTGAATTTGGAATCATTGATTTCGTTTTTTGTCCAGTCGACGGGGAGCGTTGTGATAAACCCTAAGATTACTCCAGGCATCTCGCTGGCTCTGGATTTTTTCCAGAAGTCAGACTCGAATGGCATTGGTTCGTCTTTTTTACTTGCGGCTGGTTTGGTTGTTTCGTTTTTGCTGGGTGTCTTTTTCCAAGTTGGCCAGATAGACATGTTGTCGCTTGGGATAAAAGGAAACGCTTTTGTGTACTCGTCAGAGTTCAATTGCGCCTGTTCTTGAATCGCTTTCCAGGTTTCTGGTGACGCAGGTTGATCAATTAAACTACCCAAGAACGTAGCTGGCTGGACTTTGACTTTTTTATCTGTGACGTCAAGGGCGAATAGCTTACTCCAGAGCTTACTTCGTAGCGCCTTGATTTCAGCGCAGACGGGATGTTGCTTTTTGCCGTTCACCGGCGCAGGCATCGATACAGTTCCCGATACGATGACAGCGAGTTCAGAGTCTCGACCCCCCAATTGGCTGCGATCATTTATGTTTGCACTACCTAATATCGCCACGCGATCATCTGCAATCAGCAGCTTACTGTGAACATAAATTTGCTCAGTCACGGGGCGATCTAGGTTTTCCCAAGCGCGAAGATTCAATAGAGTCAAATAACGGCTCCACTCCATTGTTTCAAAAACTCGAAGTGTTTTGTCTGTGCCAGAAATGAACTCTACACCAGCCTTAGCCTCTGCTTCCGGTCTGCCTCTATCCATCTGCTCCTTAATCGCCATCGCCCGCTGTACTCGTTTTATCAGGCTCTGCTCGCCCAGCGAAATGCTTTGCATCGTCAGGTGAACTTGGGTCATCAGGTTGATCGCGTTGAGCGGTCCTTCGGGGTGCACGGGAAGAACCATGTAGACATGGAAGTTCTCGCCCATTTCGATCGCGCGTTCAATTCGATCGGCCAGCGCTTCGCACAAGGGGTTTATCAGGGCGGTTTGTGGTGTTTGCAGGAGATTCAAGCTCTCGACGGTCGCCTGATTGGTCAAAACCTGCATGACGCCCTGAGTAAACGCCTCGGCCTCTTTGTTTCGTATCATCTCCGCCAATGCGAAATAATTGATTTTGTGAAGCTTCTTAGGGTCCTTTTCCACTTCGTCCAGTCGTAGCCGTTTCTTATAGGTTTCGTACCCTGGTAACCCTGAGATGCTCATCAAGCTTTGCATCGGTCCATCGACTACAGAAGGTGACTCCTTGGTCCCCTCGCCATACGCACTCTGAAAAAACTGATTCTCAATGTAAATGAAATGCTGCGCCCCCGAGATCGCTTGCAGCATGGCCTGCATGCAATTTGCCTGAACGCCTGCCGGGGCGGAGGCTGGAGCTTTGGCGCCTGACTTGCTGGCGCCCTGGCGTTCTTCGGTTTGCATGCGCAGCGGAGCGCTTCGCAGTACTTGCATGCTCATTTTGCCCTTTGGTGCGACACGTTCGGGTTGCGCGAGGTAGCGCGGTTTGAACGGGACAGGCTCTAGGTTTTTGTCAGCGAACTTAAGCAGGCCTGCCAGAGCGCTGGGCATCTTCTGCACTTTGCCGTCGAAGCGCGCCTGCAGACTGTTCCAGCGATCGATGAAGTTGCGAGACAGGTCATAAACCGAGCTGCCTTCCAGGCGCATGTGCACGTCATGCCAAGGCATGCGCGGTTGTTTGATGCTGTCGAGCATCATGCCCCCGGGTGGCAGCAGGCGAGTCGCGGGGTCAGCCAGGTACGAATAGGGCTGGCCCGATTGAGCATCGCTCAATCGGTCGAGAACCGAGTGCAGGTAGAGGACAAAAGGTGTGGAGATCTGTTCGAATTCCGTCATCGCCTTGGCGGTGATAATCGGCGTTGGCGTGTTGTTGAGCCAGGCATAAAACGCGCCCAGCCCTGTTTGCTGGATCCACAGACTGGTGAGTTCGCTGCCCTCGTTCAATAGCTGCTCGCTGATTTGACCGCCGGACTTTATGACTTGGCCAGCCCAGGCGGACAAGTCTTGTTGAAGCTTGTCCGCCTGCGGAGCAGCGCGCTCTACCCAGGTCTGCACTTCACCCTTGAGGCGGGTGACCTGAGTTTGCAACTTGGCGCGACCCGGCTGAGTGACCGCGGTCACCGCAGGAATTTTCTGTTGCGCGCGCACCAGCCAGTTCTCGACGCGCTGCTGAATGGCCGAGGCTTGCTCCGGTTTGTTCAGCGCCACACCAATGGCCTCGCTGATGGATTTGGCTTCCTGGCGCAGTTCAGTCAGGGCACTGTCGGTTTTTTGCAGCGTCTGGACTTCATGATCAATGGTGCCGACGGCGCCATCGAGCGAGGTTTTCCATTGGCGCAAGCTTTTCTTCCAGCCTTCCAGATTGTCTCCGGTCAACTGTTGCTGGATGAACTCAGCAATGTAGATCACACCGCCAGTGGAGTACGCCGCGCCCGCGCCTAGCAAGCGCAGACCGTCCTTGCCCTTTTCGGCGAACCATTCACCGGCGTCTTTCTTCGCCTCGCGCAGCACGTTGAACATCTTGTTGTCCTTGGCCCATGCCAGCTTGCGCTGGGCCTTGCTCAATACATCACCCTCCATCAAGGCTGCGCCGATCAACTCGACGGTGGTCATGTACGGGTATTGCTTGTGGGCTTCGATTTCCTTGATCGGCGGGATGCACGGGTTGTAAAACTCGTTGGCGGTTCGGCCTTCGGCGGCCAGACGAAAGTTGTTGTCATCGCGGCGCCCGTAGGCGAGGTCGATCCCACCGACGTAGGCGATTTCGTTGTCGATCACCACCATCTTCTGGTGATGGGAAAAGAACAGACCGAGGGTGCCCATGTCGCTTTGCTGGATCGCCGGCAGGCACCAAACTTTTTTCTTCGCGAGACCGGCATTCAGAACAAACGCGGCCACCATGGTTTCCAGATCACCGGTATCAACAGCGGCCTTCGGGGACAGCCAGGGCATGAGGTAGATGTCCGGTGCTGCGCCTTTGTGCAACGCATAATGCAAGCAGTCCCACAGCCGGGTTTCGCCCTCCAGCCGCACTTCGTAGTTGATCTGCCAACCGGAAATGAAGATGGACTTCTTGGCGTTTTTTATCGCGTTGGCGACATCTTTGAAGTAGTCACTGCCGGTGGTGAAAAACTTCACTTCGTTGCCCGGGCGCTCAGGTGAAAAAGCTTCGCCGTATTTGGCATTGCCTTTGATGAACCATCCGGGAGCGGAAGTAGCGGTGTAGGCATCGCCGTCTTTTGAGTTGAGCTGGTTCAGTTGCTTGGGCTGAACGCCGTTCAAGTTGCTCATGCCTTAAACCCCTTTAATTTTTCGAAGAGTGCAATGCCGTCGGTCAGTGACAAGTTTTCGAAGGCGCTGAGTTTGTCTGTGCCGGCTTGTTCGTGACGGGCGTTGGTGTGGGGCTCGCTGCTGAAGTCCATACTTGCCAGTGCCAGCAGTTCACGCTGTTCCTCAGACCAGCCGGTGTCGGTATGTGCCTTGAGCGCGACACACTGGCCTGGATACACCAGCCAGAACATTTCCGGATTTTGTGGGTATTCGAGAGAAAGCTTTTTCTGAATGGCATCGGTAAGAGTGACTTTGCCTTCGTCATCGGTTTCGCCTTTGGCGATGACGTCGCTTTCCGCCACACGACCGATTTTTTTCCAGGTCGGCTCGCTCATTTTGATGATGCGCCACGGTGTGTTCGCCAACGCAAAGGCGCCGTCCCCCGGCCGGTCGGCCAGACGAATGTCAAAGCGCAGGTTCTTCGGCTCGACCGGCGGGACGGGCGTTCGGGCATTGCCCTGCGCGCGATCCATCAGGTTTCCGGCCTTGTCTTTATCCGCGAGTACCGGTAGCACAGGCAGCAAGATCGCAATCCCCGAACCTGTTCCCGCAGCCCCGCCGGCGTTGATCTTCACCAGCGGCCCGACGACGGTGATGCCGCCGGCGTCGAGTTTGATAAAGCTGCCTCCCGCGTTGATCGTCAATTCCGTTCCCGCCTCGATCACTATCTTGTCGCCAGACTTCAGGTGAATTTCTTGCCCGGCATAGGTCAACTGAGCCGTGCCCAGTTTGATGTGCTGGTTCTGGCTCACGCTAAGGTGGTCGTTGGCTTTGACTTCAACCTTGCGGTCGGCAATCGTCGTGCGGTGTTCTTCGGCCTTCAGCTCGGTGTAAGTGTTCTTCACCACCGTATCGTGACGCTCATTACCGACCCGAATCTTCTGGTCGTGCTCAACGTTTTCATCCCAATCGCGCTGCGCATGAATGTAGATCTGCTCGGCGCCTTTTTTGTCTTCGATGCGCAGTTCGTTGTAGCCGCCGCCACCCGGGGAGCTGAGCGTTTTGAACACGCTGCGGGTTTTGTTCGCCGGCAAGGCGTACGGCACCGGGTTTTCCTTGTGGTACAGGCAGCCGGTGACGAGGGGTTGGTCGGGGTCGCCTTCGAGGAAGGTGACGAGGACTTCCATGCCGATGCGCGGGATGCTGATGGCGCCGTAGCGGTCGCCGGCCCAGGAGCTGGAGACGCGCAGCCAGCAGCTGGTTTTGTCGTCGGCCAGGCCTTCGCGGTCCCAGTGGAATTGGACTTTGATGCGGCCGTATTGGTCGCAGTGGATTTCTTCGCCTTTGGGGCCGGTGACGTGGGCGGTCTGGCTGCCGAGGACGCGGGGTTTCGGGTGTTCGAGGGCCGGGCGGTAGAACACGTCCCACGGGGTGGCGAGGAAGGTGTTGCGGTAGCCTTGGTGGAAGTCGTCCTTGTTGTCGGTGGTGTCGCTGGTCACGCCTTCTTCGAGCACTTGCGGCTGTTTGCCTTCGTGGACGATTTCGGTGAGCAGCCACAGGTCGTTCCACTCGCTGCGCGGGTGGTCGGACATGGCCATGAAGTGGCCGCTGACCAGTTTGGTCTGGTCGCCGCGACCTTCGGCCTGGCGGTAGTCGGCGCGGTGGCGTTCGAGGGCGCGTTGGCTGAGGAATTTGCCGCGCGCGCGGTCGATGAAGCGGCCCGGGTAGTCGTATTCTTCCAGATCCGGTTCGGCGTCTTTGCTATCGAGAGCGCCTTCAGGTTTGTACGCCGCTTCCATTTGCAGGCGCGGCTTTTCGAAGTCGTAGTCGCGGCGCGTGGTGCGGCTGGTGCGGGTTTCCAGGCGCAGCTTGAAGCCTTTGATCACCGGTTCGTCGGCGACCATGCCGCTGCCTTGCACATACGCGGTCGGCTGGCCGAGGTCGGGGAACACGGTTTGGTCGTCGCCGAACACCAGCAGATGACCTTTGTCGCTGTGCTGGAAGTGGTAGTGAATGCCTTCTTCTTCGCACAGGCGCTGGACGAAGTGCAGGTCGGTTTCATCGTACTGCACGCAGTAGTCGCGATCCGGGCACGGCTGGCTCAGCTGGAAGCTGTAGGCGTTGCCTTTGATGCCGTGCTCTTCGAGGATCAGCGCGATGATTTTCGGCGCCGACATCTGCTGGTAGATGCGCTGGTTGGTGCGGTGATGCAGGTATTGCAGTTGCGGCACCATCGACACTTTGTAGCGGGTCAGGCGCTTGCCGGCATCGCCTTGGGCGACGCGGTAGATCTGGCCGTGGATGCCTGAGCCCTGCGGATCGAACGCCAGGAAGGCCTGCTTGTGCAGGAGCTTTTCCAGGTCGAGATCGGGGTTTTCGCTGACCAGTTCGAGGTCGAAGCGATACGGCTGGCTGATGCCTTCGGTGCCGACAAACGACAGCACTTGCAGGTCGCCCACGTAGTCTTCGACCTTGAGGCTGAAGTGGGTTTCGTTAGCTGAGTTGAACATCGTGTGCTCCCTGTTCGAATGTCATCCGTTACGCCCGAAGTCGCAGACGTTGTAGCCAGGACGAAGTGGCGCCCATGGCGTCACGCAGTTGGTCGGCAGTGATGGTGCGTGCTGCCGGATCAAAGCTCAGCGCGGTTTGCAGCGCTGGCCAACAGTGTTTCGGTAGGTTTTGCGGTGCTTGCAGTTCGCGCTCCAGGTGCTCGTCGCGGGCCTGGGTCGAGGGCAAGCGGCGGAACGGGTGTTTGCCGCTCGCCAGTTCATAGATCACGCAGGCCACGCCGTACACGTCCGCGCTGGCCGACAACGGTTGGCCCTCAAGCAGTTCGGGGGCGGCGTAGCCCGGGGTCCAGGCGTTAAAGCGCTCACGGCTGAGGTGTGGCAGACCGGGCAAGGTGCCCTCTTCTGCCTGGCCCAAACCGAAGTCGAAGAGGCGCAGGCCGTCTTCGCTGAGCATGACGTTGCTCGGTTTCATGTCACCGTGCAGCACGCCGCGACGGTGGGCATAAGCCAACGTGTCGAGCAGCGGCAGCACGATGTCGCGCAGTTCTTTCCACGGCAGGCCGAGGGGCCGCTCGCAGAGCAATTTGTCCAGGGTCAGGCCACGCATGTATTCCATGGTGATGAAGGCCCGCTGGCAGTCAGTGTCGACTTCAAAGGTGTGTGCGCGCACAACGTTGTCGTGGCGCAGGCGTCGGGTCAGGGCGAACTCGCTGTAGAGCAAGGCACTGGCGTCCGGCGACTCGGCAAATTCTTCGCTGAGGATTTTCAGCGCAATGTAAGGGTCGGGATCGCCGAACTGTTCGTGCAGCAGATCCCTTGCCCGGTAGACAGCACCCATGCCGCCCGCCCCGAGCAGACGCTCGAGGTGGTAGCGACCGGCGAGCACGTCCGGCAGCGCACCGATGCTGGCCTTGGTCGGGGCCAGCGCAGGCTCTGCGTTGTTGGACTTGGCGAAGGCGAAGTAGGTCAGGTTGTTGGCCTGTTCTTCGCTCATCAGCAAGTCATCGATTGGCGATTCGATATTGGTCATTGGCGGATCACCACGGCAGTCAGGTTGTCGCGAGCGGAGCCCCGCAGGGCGCCGTCGAACAAACGTTCCAGCGCCACGTGTGGCGCACTCAGACTGAGGGCGTTGCCGAGGGCATCGCTGCTCAGGCCTTGGTACAAACCATCGCTGCACAGCAAAAACGCATCGCCCGGATACACCTCAAGTTCCAGCACATCCAGGGTCAGTGTTTCGGCCGCACCAACAGCTCGGGTCAATGCCTGAGCCGCCGGGTGCGCCGCCGCCTGTTCGACGCTCATTTGCTGTTCGTCGATCAGTTGTTGTTGCAGCGAATGGTCTTTGGACAGCTGATACAGACGCTGCCCGCGCCACATATAGCAACGGCTGTCGCCGGCCCAGATGCAGGCCGCGCGATTGCCTTCCACCAGCAGCGCCACGACGGTGCTGCCCATGATGCTGTCGTGACGGCCGGCAGTGACGGTCAACTCCTGCCCCAAACGCCGGTTCAGCCAGTGCAAGCACTGGCGGATGGCTTTGAGGCGTTCGTCGAAGTCCTCGTGTTGCGGCAGTTCAGCCAGGCTGGCGACGATCAACTGGCTGGCGATGTCGCCACCCTGATGACCGCCCATGCCGTCCGCGACCACCCACAGCCCCTGCTGTGGCGAGTCGAGGAAGGCATCTTCGTTGCGCGCCCGCACCTTGCCCGGGTCGGTACGCGCCGCGCTGCGCCAGGTACTGGCCACGAGCATCAGAGCTGCACCGGCATACGGAAGGTGCGCAGTACGCCCATGTCGAACGGGTTCGGCGTGCGTTGGCTGGTCAGCAGGTAGTTGGCGCGCAGGCCACCCACGTCGGCTTTCAGCACCAGCACGTCGCGACCGGTCAGGTACTCGGTCTGCATCAGGTCGAACAGACGGAACAGCGACCATGGACCGGAGTTCTTCTCGATACCGATCGGACGCCCGGCCATTTTGTCCATGACCAGGCTGGTGCGGCCGTCTTCAGCATCGGTCGGCCACTTGAACGACATTGGCAGGATCGGGCCGTGACGGTATTCCATGGTCTTGTCGCCGAACTTGAATTCGGAACGGCTGACCGCCGGATCGAGTGTGTACGGCTCAAGTTTGAACTGCACGGTCGGCTCGGCCGGGTTGATCGAGAAGAAGCTCTGACGAATTGTCAGCGCTGCAGCCATCTGATCGAGGTAGACCTTGGACACCGGCAGGCTGTGGCCGTCGACGCTGCGCATCCGGTAGTTGCCCGGATCACCGCTGACGAACGGACGCATGTAGCTGTCGAAGAAGCGGTCGACGGTGCCTTGAGCCCGGAAGAACTCGCGGAAGTCGCTGATCGCCACGTCGCTGGTGCTGCTGGCGCTGAACGGATAACGCTTGCTGATGGTTTTGCCATACACGCTGTACAGCTCGTTCTGATAACGGCCGTTCAGGTATTGGTAAGCATCGTTGAGCACCAGGCGCCACGAGTCTTCGGCCAGCACGTTGAACCACACGCTCAGCGGACGCGGCAGACGACCCGAGGCGGCACGCAGGTTGGTCAGCGCATCACGCTGGCCGCTCATGCGGGTTTTCGCCATTTCGAACGCGGCTTGTTCCGGCGTACTGGAACGGGCCAGACCGGACAGTTGCAGTTGCAGGTCGTTGAGCGCGCTGAGGGCCGGGGTCAGGTCAGCGGCCGGGCCGTTGTTGTCATCGAGCAAACGATGCAGCGGTTCGAAGCGACGTTGCAGCGATTTCTTCGCGGTGTCCGGCAGGTTTTTCGCGACGTTCAGGGCCGAAGCCTTGTCCGCCACAGCCGACGCCAGTTTGCCGACTTTGCCAATCTTGCCCTTCTGGCCGGCCAGCGCATCAGCGGCATCACCAGCTTCATCCACCGGATCGGCGGCGGCTTCGAAGCGGGTGTTTTCGCGGACTTCAGTCAGCAATGCCAGTACCGGCGAGTTGGCCGAAGTCAGGCCCGCCAATTGCTCGGCGCCTTCACCGGCGTCGCTGATCGGCGGCAAAGCCACCTGGCCAACGGCCTCGCTCCAGTAGTTGGCGTAGTCGCGGAAGTACAGTTGCTCCAGCTCGACCATCAGGCGACGCAAGTCCATGTCACTGATGCCCACGCCTTCACCCAGCACCCAGTTGTCACGCAGGATGTCGGTGACCAGCGCCGAACCCTGCACCGAGAAGTACTGCTGATAACCCTGTTGGGTGTAGAAACCCGGGATCACGTACTCGGTGCCGATAAACAACGAGCCCTGTGGGCCGAGGTGTTGGCTGAAGCGGTATTCCGGCAGGTTGCGCGCCTGCTCGCGGAGCATGCGATAGACCACGGTCGCCAGTGATTCGGCGCGCAGAACCTGACGTGCCTGCGTCACCAACTGATCGTTCAGAGGGTAGATAAACGGCTGCTTCAGCAGGCGTTCGAGGTGGGTGTTCAGACCGTTCTGCACCGCGGTGTTGCCGGTGTAGCGCTGCGACCAGTCAGTGGCGACCCAGTCCTTGAGCCATGCGGCGTCGCGACGATCTTTCATGTTCAACATCAGGTACGCACGCAGGCTGTTGAGCAGCTTTTCGCGGTCCTTCATGTTGGCGCGGATCTGCCCTTCGAGCATGGTCGCAACCCGTGGCAGCAGTTGCGTTTCAAGCTCGCGCTCATAAGCCACTTTGACCACTGGATTGACGTCTTCGCCCTGATACAGACCACCACGCTCGTGGTACGAGACGTCGCCCTTTTTCGGGAACGCCTGCGTCGCCGCGTAGCTGGTGTCGAGGGTTTTCAGCGCGCCCATCGCGTCATCACGCGGGGACAGCGCCGTGCGTTGCTGAGTCCAGTTCTGTGCCAGTGTGCGCAGGTTTTCCAGCCGCTCGTAGTTGGCCGAGAATCCGCCCGCCCAAAGCATGCCGAACAGCGCCAGTGCCGCCAGTGCGCCGACGTACAGCGCGCGCTGGCCCCAATGAATGCGGCTGCGTTCGCGTTTGTCCAGACCGGCCAGATCGGCCTCGGGGAAAATCACCTGGCTGAACAGATGATGGATGAAACGCGAACGACCGCTGCGCAGAGTCGGCAGCACACCGGCATTCATGCCGAGACTGGCGCCGATGCCGGCGGTGGTTGCGTCCATCTCTTGCGTCAGGTGCGGGGCGCTGGTCAGGTAGAAACCACGCAGTTGCGTGGCACGCTGATAACGGTTGCCGGTGAACGCCATGTCGACGAACAGGCACAGGCGCTCGCCGATCTGCCCCAGTTGATGCGGGAAGTCGAGGATGCGGCCACGGCGCTGGGTATCGCGCTCGGAGTGCATGCGCATGATCACCTGGCTGTTGAGGCGACGCAGCAGTTCTTCGAACTCGTTGCGCAGCACAGCCACGTCGGTGCCCTGTTGATCCTTGCGGAAACTGGTACCGAGCACCTGATCGCTTTCTTCGCGGGTCAGTTGATCGAAGAACTCGTCGAAGCCCAGCAGCTTGTCAGCCTTGCTCAGCACCAGATAGACCGGTACGTCGACGTGCAGCTTCTGATAGACGTCTTGCAGACGACCACGAACCTGGCGCGCCAGGGTGTCGATGTCCTGCTCGCTGCCACCGGTGAGGGTTTCCACCGGAATGGTCACCAGCACGCCGTTCAACGGACGGCCGCGACGACGCTTGCGCAGCAGCTCCAGCAAGGTGCGCCAGGCGCTGCCGTCGACTTCGGCGTCCGGCTGGGTGGTGTAGCGCCCGGCGGTGTCGATCAGTACACCATGGTCGGCGAAGTACCAGTCGCAATGCCGGGTGCCGAGGGTGTCGCGGGTCAGCTTGCGGTCGATCTTGTTGATCGGGAATTCCAGACCGGAAAAGTCCAGCAGGCTGGTCTTGCCCGAGGCCTGTGGGCCGATCAGCAGATACCACGGCAAGTCACTGCGCCAGCGCTCGCTGCGGCCGCGATACAGGCTCGAAGTCTTCAGGGTTTTCAGCGCGTCTTTGAAGCGCGCCTTCAACTCTTTCTGCTCGTCGTCGATCAACTCTTCACGGCGGATACGATCCTGGCCGTCTTCGGTGGCTTCGACTTCTTTCTTGCGTACACCGGCGCGCCAGCTGACGAAGACCATGGTCAGGCCCCAGATCAGGAACAGCACGCTGATGGTCAGCAGGCGCGAGGTCGCGCTCTCCCAGAACTTGTAGTCATCTACCGCCAACAATGGACCTGCGAACCACACCAGCAGCGCCACGAACAGCACCAGCAGCAGGGTCCAGACCCAGGTCTGGCGCAGGAAGGCGCCGACTTTCTTGAAAAACTTTTTCATCACACGTCCCTGTTTACGGCTGCGACTGCGGTTGAACCGCGGCTGGATCAAGCGGCTGATAAGGTTGCAGAACGGTGTCGCGCTGCTCGCCCAAGACCCAGGCGAAGCCCGAATACATCACCACCAGACAGACGAAAGTGAACAACACCACCATCCACGCCGGCACGATGCGCACCAGGTTGCGACGCTGATCGTTCAGGCCTTCCCAGTGCGGCGACAACTCGCGCGGCACATCGCCACGCAACTGACGGATCTGGCGATACAAGGCATCGCGGATGCCTTCGAGTTCGAGCATGCCGCGCGCCTGTACGCGGTACTTGCCCTCGAAACCGAGGGACAGGCACAGGTACATCAGCTCCAGCATCGGCAGGTGCTTGACCGGGTTCTTCGACAACCGATCGAGCAGCTGGAAGAACTTCTCGCCACCGAAAGTTTCGTTGTGGAAGCTGCTGAGCAGGCTCATCTGCGACCACTCGCTTTCGTTGCCCCACGGCGTGGTCACGACGGCTTCGTCGACCACGGTGCAGAGCACGTAACGCGCGGCCATCACCTGGCTGCTTTCGGCGCCATTGTGCAGGGCGCGCACTTCAAACAGCTTGAGCCCGGCGGTCAGGCGCTCGTTGAGCGCGTACAAATCTTCGCGGGTCTCGCTGTGTTTGAGGCGCACCACTTCCGAGAGCAGTTCGGACGACGCCGCCACCAGCGAGTTGAGGCTGATATTGAACGCTTCCGCCGGACGCAGGCGCGCGGCGTAGATCATGCGTTCTTCCAGTTGCTCGAAACGCGGCGGCGCGGCGAAGTCGGTCAGCGGACTGGCTGCCGGTCCGTGGCCCTGACGATCGAGCAGGACGGTTTTGTCGTCCTGGTTGTAATCCGTTTCCTTGATCATGTCGGTCAGTTCCTGATGGCCCAGAATTTCAGTTCAAGCTCGGCGAATTCGCCGGACACGTGGAACGCGAAGCCGCCGGAGCGCTCGAGTTGTGCCAGGTCTTCGGAACTGAGTTCGAGGATGAAATAGGTTTTGTTGGAGTGGAACGCGATCTGCCGCGGGGCCACCGGCAACGGTTTGACCTTGATCCCCGGCAAGTGCAGGTTGACCAGTTGGCGGATGCGCTCCACCGGGCCGACCTTGAGGTGCGCCGGCAGGCGCTGGCGCAGTTCTTCGGAGTCGCAGTTGGCACTGGCCGCCAGCACGAACGAAGCCGAGCCGAGCAGTTTGTGGTCGTGCAACGGCGACACGATGATGCCGTACTGACGCGCTTGCAGGATCAGTTCGATGGCGTGCTGTTCGAGCACCATCGACAGCACCTGACGAATCGCTTCCATCAGTTTGCGGAAGCTCGCGCCCTGGTCGGCGTGGGAGTAGCGGCTGTCCAGACGCGGGCGTTTGCTCTCGCCGGAGAAGGTCGCCAGATCGCCGAGCATGGTCAGCAGCGTGCGATACAACTCTTCAGGGTGCACCTGCTCCAGACCCAGATAGTGGCGCAGCAGCAGTTCAGTGCGGTTGATCAGTTGCAGCATCATGAAGTCGCCGACTTCCGCACCGCCGACCTTGCCGTTGGAGCGAATCCGCTCGGCAATGGTGTCGCCACGGTGGCTGAGCATGCTGATGACTTCTTTCAGGCACGACAGCAAGTAGCTGGAGGCGTGGGCCTGAATGTAGGTCGGCACGAAGTCCGGATCGAGGCTGATCACGCCGTCGGGCGTGGTGTCGAGCACGTCGCAGATCTTCAGCTTTACGTAGGCCTGATCGCTCTGCTGCTCGCCGAGCAACAGTTTGAAATCCGGGCGACCGCAGCTGACCTGGCTGGCGGAATCGTCGCCGGCGTTGGAGTCGGCCACTTCGGCGTCGTACGCGGTGTAACGCGCGAGCACGTCGGACTGCTCCGGACGGCGCGCCTCGATGTGGTTGCCGGTGACCAGCGGCAGTGCCAGGTAGATCGGTGTGTTGCCGGTGTTCGGCGGCACGTCCAGCGCCAGCGGTTCGGTGTTGCCACCGAGTTCGAACAGGCTGCCGTCCGGCAGAATCCCCGAGGCTTCACTGATCACCAGTTTGCCCATGTTGAGGAACTGCAAGTCGATCTCCAGATTGAGGAAACCCCAGGTGTAGCCACCCAGCAATTGGGTGCGGGTTTTCATCTGGTGATCGAAGTAGCGATCGTTGTGCTGGAAGTGCTGCGGACGCAGCAGCATGCCTTCCTGCCAAATGACTTTATGGGTATTCATGTTCAGTCATCCGCCTTGGCGATCACTTCGTGGGTGTTGCGGATACCAGCCTGATCGAGGGTCAGATCAGCGTCGGTGAGCTCCAGCGGAGTGATCTGCACCGTGTAGCGCCATTTGGTTTCCGGCAGGTCGCGGTAGGCGGCGAGGATGCCGACGTAACGGCTGCCCTCCTCTACGCTGAGTTTCAGCTCCACGGTTTCCCCCGGGCGCAGTTCGAGTTCTTCGCTGGCCACCAGATCCGGGTTGAGGGATTCCTTGGCGCGCTCGTAAAGGCTGAAGAAGTCAGCGTTCTCGAAGGTCACCGGGTGCTTGAGTTCGAACAGGCGCACCACGATCGGCGAAGGACGGCCGTTGAGATCCGGGTTCAACTGATCGCTGCCGGTCAGTTTCAGGTTGACCTTGGTCACTTTCGAGTACGGCGACAGCGACGAGCAACCGGCGAGCAGCACCAGCACGGTGAGCGCAGTCAGCGTCTTGAAAAAAGCGGTCGAGCGG
Organism: Pseudomonas sp. LBUM1652; assembly: GCF_059716105.1. Lineage (NCBI taxonomy): Bacteria > Pseudomonadati > Pseudomonadota > Gammaproteobacteria > Pseudomonadales > Pseudomonadaceae > Pseudomonas > Pseudomonas sp. LBUM1652. The sequence continues at coordinate 6,209,633 of NZ_CP166804.1, forward strand.
CGAGACATGCGCATCATCCTTGGTGGTCGGTGTGGAGGGTGGAGATCAGGCGGATCTGTTCTTCGTAGGCCTGAGCGAAGTCGCGGGCCAGCAGACGCTCGCTCCAGTCATCGTCCTGACGCAGCGCCTGGTGATAACGGCCGAACGCTCTCCAGCGCCCGCCGGACGTGGCGATCAGTGGCTTGTTGTCGCGCTCGAAACGCAGGGTCAGTTGCTCCGGCGAGAAGTGCTCCAGCGTGCCGCGCACAGCGGCGCGGCTGGCGGTCAGCAAAGCCACCTGATGCGCCTGCAAGTCACGGAACGCGCGAGAGATGGCTTGCTCGGCCGGCAGATGCCCGGGCTTGCTCGGCTGCAACAGAATCTGCAGTGCTTCGCTCGGGTCGACGGCGAATTTCAGCGGATTCTTGTTGGTGCCTTGCACGGTGGTCTGGGCCAGACGCAGTTCATTTTTCAGCTCCGAACGGGTGCGCAGGCTCTGCTGCAAACCGCCGATGCTCTGACGCAGCAGACGCGCGGCGTTCAGCGCCAGGGCTTCGCGTTCGTCATGGCTGAGGCCTTTGACATCCACACCCAGCGCAGCACCGAAGTGATCCCAGAAACCTTCGCTCTGACGCTCGACGGCTTTAGGCGCCGGAGCAGGCTCAGGTTCGGCGGGCGCGGCGATCAGTTCCGGCACCATCAGGCTTTCCATGTCGATGCGCGCGTAGTCGGCACGCTGACGGGAGTCTTCAGGCTTGGTGTTCGGCGCCAGCAGTTCGTCGATTTCCGAGTAGACGCGCTCTTGCTGTTCGAGGGCGTTAAGCGGATCGAGATCGAGGAACGCGTCGTCGGGGATGATGCTGCCGGCAGCGCGCGGACGGCCGACTTCACCGTCGAAGGTTGCCGGGTCACGCACCAGTCGCGCGCGAATCTCGAAGTCACCCAGCACGTAGGTGCTGCCGTGCTCGATGCGCATCGGTTCGCCCTTGTGCAGGCGTGCGCCGCTTGTGCCGTCCTGAACACCATTGCTGCTGGTGTCGGTCAGGAAAAACGTGCCTTCGCGGTAGCTGACAATCGCGTGATGATTGGACAGATGACGCTTGCGGTCAGGGATGATCCAGTCGCAGTCCTCGCCCCGCCCGATCACGCCGCCGGCCTGTTTGAAGGTCTTCTGGCACAACTCGGTGGGCACGAACTGCTTGGTGTTCAGCATTTCGAAAACCAATTCCATGTTTGATGCTCCTTGCGGTCACTTGCCGCGATTGACCGCTTGCGGATCACCCAACGGGCGATAGTCGTTGTCGTTGAATTTGTAATTGCCGCTACAGCCGCCAAGGCCGCATAGAACGACGAGGGTCAGCAGGACAGCGTGCCAGTGACGAACAGACATCAGAGGGTCTCCAGGGGTAGACAAAGCACAAAGCGCCAACCCTTGCGGGCGGCGCTGAAATTGTTTTTTTGCGGGGAAATCGATGATTTTGGCCTACCCATCGAAATCTCCCAGATTGATGTTCAACCGCCCGAGGCGATACAGCAGCGTGCGCCGGGGCAGGCCCAGTTCGCGGGCGGCGAGGGTCTGGTTGCCGTCGTTTTTGCGCAGGCAATCGAGCAGTAAAGTGCGCTCGACCTGTTCCAGGCGTTCGCGCAGATTCAGACCGCTGCTGTCTTCAGGCATCGGCTCCATGCGCAGGGAAAAATGCTCGGCGAGCAACTCGCCGCCCTCGCACAACAGCACCGCGCGTTCGACCAGCGCCTTGAGTTCGCGAACGTTGCCGGGGAAGGTGTAACCGCACAGGTGCTCAAGCGCCCCGTCCGACCAGCGCACCGGATCACGCTGCAAGAAGGTGCAGGTCTTTTCGGCGAAGTGCCGAGCCAGATCGAGGATGTCGCCTTCGCGCTGGCGCAGGGCCGGCAACTCGATCGGGAATTGCGCGAGGCGGTAGTACAAGTCCTCGCGGAATTTACCTTCGCTGACCAGCACCGACAGATCGCGGTGCGTCGCGGCGATGATGCGCACGTCGATCTTGTGCGTGTCGTTGGAACCCAGCGGACGGATCTCGCCTTCCTGCAACACGCGCAGGATCTTGGCCTGCAACGACAGCGGCATGTCACCAATTTCGTCGAGCAACAGCGTGCCGCCATTGGCCGCGTCGAACAGCCCGGCGCGGTCGCGGTCGGCACCGGTGAAGGCACCTTTGCGATAACCGAACAGTTCGCTTTCCAGCAGGTTTTCCGGGAACGCCGCGCAGTTCTGCACGATGAACGCCTGGGAACGACGCGGGCCGCAATCATGAATCGCCCGCGCCACGACTTCCTTGCCGGTACCGGTCTCGCCGCGCAACAGCACGGTGTACGGGCTGTGCAGGACTTTGCTGATCAGCGAGTAGGTCTGACGCATCGCCGCGCTTTTGCCGATCAACCCGTAACCGCTGATGCTCGGCACACTGCGCAGTGCCGGTTCCATTACATCCAGCGGCTGACGCAGGCGTTGCAGCAAATGCAATTGCCCCAGCACAAACGAGCCGAGCTGGCCGAGCGAATCAGCAAAGCCCTGCAGGTCGGTGCGATGACGACTGGCACACAGCAGCAAGCCTTCGACAGCCTTGTGCTGATTGACCAGCGGCACGCACAACAGCGACTGCCACGGCGTCGTCGCGGCGGGCAGGAAACTGGTTTCGTGCAGGCTGCCGCTGAGGTCGTCGAGGCACACCACGCGGTTCTGGCACAGAGCGAATTGCAACAGTTGCTCACCGTTGTAATCCGCCGGCAGGCTCGCGGCCTGACGCGGTTGCAACGCACCGTCGAGGTACTCGGCGTTCATCCCGAGGCACGTGTGGGTGGCGTCGAGCAGATACAGCTGCGTCAATTCGCAGCCACTCAACTCGGCCAACCCACGCACGAATTCACCCAGCAACGCAGCACCGTCCGCCGCCCGCGACAGACTGGCGAACTGCGCCAGCAACGCTTCGGCATAGACCAGCGGCTGCGGCACTTGAGTGAACATCACGCCCACCTCAGGCGAACTCGCACATCACGCTGGCGTTGCCGTCGAGCGTGGCATGCACACGCTTGAGGCTTTCGCCGGTGGCCATCGCGTCGAGCAGACGATCCGCCACCAGCGGCAGTACGTGCTGATCAAGCAGATGATCAATCAGGCGTGCGCCGCTTTCGCTTTGCGTGCAGCGCTCGGACAGGTGATCGACGAGGTTCTGGCACCAGCTGAAATCCAGCTGACGACGGTTGAGGCGCTCGCCGAGACGACCGAGTTTGATCTCGATCAGCTCGCGCAATACCGGGCCACCGACCGGGTAGTACGGCACCACTTTCATCCGCGCCAGCAGCGCCGGCTTGAAGTGTTTGCTGAGTACTGGGCGAATGGTTTCTTCGAGCAGTTCGGCGGTTGGCCGCGCGCCGTCTTCGCAGAGGTCGCTGATCTTGTCGCTACCGAGGTTCGAGGTCATCAGGATCAACGTATTGCGGAAGTCGATCTCGCGACCTTCGCCGTCGTTGGCCACGCCTTTGTCGAAGATTTGGTAGAACAGGTTGAGCACGTCCGGATCAGCCTTTTCGACTTCATCGAGCAGCACCACCGAGTACGGTTTCTGGCGCACGGCTTCGGTAAGCATGCCGCCCTCGCCGTAACCGACGTAGCCCGGCGGTGCACCGATCAGGCGCGAGACGGTGTGCTTCTCCTGGAACTCGGACATGTTGATGGTGGTGATGAAACGATCACCGCCGTACAGCAGATCGGCGAGTGCCAGTGCGGTTTCGGTCTTGCCGACGCCGCTCGGGCCAACCAGCAGGAACACGCCGACCGGCGCATCAGGCTTGTTCAGGCCGGCGGCGGTGGCGCGCATCGAGCGGTCCAGGGCGTGTACGGCTTGTTCCTGACCACGGATGCGCGTGCGCAGGTCGGTGGCGAAACTGGCGACTTTGGCGTTGTGCTCACGGGCCAGTTGCGCCAGCGGCACGCCAGTCCAGGCGCTGATCACTTCAGCCACCAGACGCGGGCAGACTTCGAAGCTGACCAGACGCTCTTTGACTTGCGCGGCGGTCAGAGCACTGTGGGTTTCGTTGAGCTGGGCTTCCAGCGCTTCAACGCTTTGGCCTTCCTCGACTTCGGCTGCAATCGTTTCGATCACGGTGCCTTCAGCGTCTTCTTCAACGTTGACGGTCGGCTCGACGGCGGCAGCTTCGCGGGCCTTGGCCAGTTGCTGACGCAGCTCCAACAGACGCTCGGCCAGTTGCTTCTGCTCAGTCCACAGGGTTTCCAGCGCGACCATTTCGTTTTCGGCTTCGTCCAGGCGCGCTTCCAGTGCTTCCAGCGCTTCGTGGTCGATCAGCAGACCGGCTTCGGCATCGCGGCGCAGGGCCTGACGCTGACGCCCACCTTCGGCCAGTTCGCCACGCAGACGCTCCAGGCTTTCCGGGGCGGCGGCGAGGCTGATGCGCACGCGGGCGCACGCAGTATCGAGGACGTCGACGGCTTTGTCCGGCAGTTGCCGACCGGCCAGATAACGCGCGGACAGTTCGGCGGCAGACACCACCGCGTCATCACGCAGGTAGATGCCGTGGCTCTTCTCGTAGACCTGAGCCAGACCACGGAGGATGGTCACCGCTTCGCTGACAGTCGGTTCGTGCAATTGCACTGGTTGGAAACGACGGGCCAGGGCCGGGTCTTTCTCGAAGTATTTTTTGTACTCGGCCCAAGTGGTCGCGGCGATGGTGCGCAGCTCACCCCGAGCCAGTGCCGGTTTCAGCAGGTTGGCCGCGTCGGAACCACCGGCATTGCCGCCCGCGCCGATCAGGGTGTGGGCTTCGTCGATGAACAGAATGATCGGCTTCGGCGAGGCTTTGACCTCGTCGATCACGCCTTTGAGACGGCGTTCGAATTCGCCTTTGACGCTGGCGCCAGCCTGCAACAGGCCCATGTCCAGCGACAGCAGCTCAACGCCTTTGAGCACTTGCGGCACTTCACCGGCAGCAATGCGCGAGGCCAGGCCTTCGACGATGGCGGTTTTACCGACACCGGCCTCACCGACCACGATCGGGTTGTTTTTGCGGCGACGGGCAAGGATATCGACCATCTGACGGATCGCGCCGTCGCGGCACAGCACCGGGTCGAGTTTGCCGTCACGGGCCTGTTGGGTCAGGTTGTGGGTGAAACGCTGCAACAGCGATTCGCCCTGCGCGGCCGGTTTGCCATTGGCCGCCGGTTGTTCCTGTTGCGACAGAGCAAATTCTTTCAGGCGATCGATGTTCAGCTTGGCGAGCAGCGGCTGATAACGGCTGCCGGCATAACGCATCGGGTTACGCAGCAGGGCGAGGATCAGCGCGGCGTCTTCGACCTGGGTCTGGCCCAGTTCGAGGTTGGCCACCAACAGGGCGTCTTGCAGCCATTGCACCAGTTCCGGGGCGAACACCGGGTTGCGCGAAGCGCTGTGTTCAACGCGCGATTGCAGCGCGGCACTCAGCTCACCGGCGTCGACGTCAGCATCTTGCAACGCGCGTGCGAGCAAGCCGTTCGGACGCTCCAGCAGGCCGAGCATCAAGTCTTCGACGAGGATCTTGCTGCCGCCACGGGCAACGCAACGCTCGGCCGAACGCTCCAGATCACGACGGGTTTCGGCGTCCAGCGCCTGGATGAGTTGTTGCAGGTCTACGTTGATCATGGCTCACGTCCTTAATGAATTTTGCTGCCCAGGGTCACCACGCCGTCCGCTTTTTCGCGGCCCAGCCAACTGGTCCAACCGAGGCGACAGGCGTTCTGCTCACCAATGCGCAGTTCGCGGATTTCTTCCTGGCGCAAAACCAGGCGAATGTCGTAATCGAGCGGGTCACGCAGGGTGAACCGCACCAGCGCGCAGAGCGGCTGGTAACCGAAGCCGATCGGCAGGAATTCGTGGAATCGCTGCCAGTCGAGTTGGGTGATGTGAATGCGGAATTTGCCGCTGCGGTCGCGCACGTGTTCACCGAGCACCAGGTCTTCGCCGAGCATGCTATTGGCACGCCCCAAACGATTGCGCTGCTCTTCGAGAATTTCCACGCGGCGCTCGATGCACTGCTCGATGACCAGGTCTTCGTGCTTGAAGTAGTAACGCAGCACGGCTTCGATCAGCGCCGCCGAGTGCGCCCGCAAGCTGAGCAGGCCGAGGTACGGCAGCAGGCGTTTCCAGTTGAGTTCCTTGGCCTTGCGGATCTCGTCACCGCCCAGACCGATCAGCGCGAACAGTTGCGACGAGAACGGGTCGATCGCGCCGCTCTGGAAACTCGCGCGGTAGCGGTACTTGCGCCAGATCGGCAGCATCAGCCGTTGCAGGCGATGGTGGAACAGGTCGAGGAAATTGCGCGTCGGGTTGCCGTCTTCGCTGTCGCCCAGTGCCTGCTCGCCGTAGAACGCCGGCAGCGGCGAGCCGGAACCGACCAGCCCGATCAGGTTGAACCGCATGCGCGCGCGCATCTGCCCGTGCTCTTCGAAAAACTCCACGCGATCGACATCGCTGCGCGGGAATCCGAGGCTCGGGTTGGCCTGGAACTCGACGTGATCGTACAAATCGTCTTCGCTCAGGTGCGGGTGTGCCTCGCGCAGCCGGTCGATCACCAGCAGCACGGCCTGAAACAGCGAGTATTCGCGTATTACCCGGGTCAACCCGCTTAAAGCAGGGGTTGCAGACCCATACGTGGTGTCCATTGGTACACCTCTCCCTGTGTGCTTTTTACCCGCAGCTCATGGAATGAATTGAGACTGGCGTAAAGCGCGAAAAACTCGTTAAGAACCGAAGCGAAAACGAACAGGTCGCCTTCGCCGATATACCCTTCCGGGTCGATGGTCAGTTCGGTGCGCAAACCGCGCACCGGCAGGCCACGGTGCAACCGATCGACGTGGTGGTGCTTGATGTGTTTGAGGCCGCCGAGCAGGCGCTTGCTGACCTTCTCCGCGTGCTGGTCGTAGTAGCGCGGCAGGTCGTAGGTTTCCAGAATCACCTTCAACGCATTGACGTCGGCCAGCGACAGATAGTTAAGCGACATGTTGCTGATCAGCTTCCACAGGAAGTCACGGTTCAGCGGCGGCGCAAAACTCGATGTGGCCGGGGTGATGTTGCGGAAACTCAGGAATTCCGGGGTCTCTTCGCAGGCCATGCAGATGTCGCCGAGCTTGAGCTTGCGCGGCAGGTTCTGGTTGGTGCACATCAGCTCGATCGACAGGGTTTCATGGGCTTCGGTGTGGCGAATACCGAAGCTCAGGTAAGTGTCGAGGCCGTCGTGCAGCAAGGACGAACGCTGTCGAATGCTGTAATGCGGACGGCTGTTGGGCACGTCGAAACTCGGGTCGTGCTCGAAGGATTCGAACGGCACGTACTCCTGATAACCGAGGCCGCCGGGCTTCCAGCCAGTCACGGTTTCCACCGAGAACACGCCGCAGTTTTCCAGATCGTATTCCGCTGGCAGCAGCAGGTATTCGTCCTGCTTGCCGTCGAGGCGAATCGGCAATGCGTCGTGCGCGAACAGGTTGGCAATCGGCGTGCAGAACAGCTTCACGTTGTCCAGGGTCGGACGCATGCGCATGATCCCGCTCTTGCGGATATCAAAGCGCAACTCCAGGCCGCGCATCTGCTTGAGGGTGTCTTCCGGCAGTGCCTTGAGAATGTCCAGACCGTTGACGTCGACGAACAGGAACTTGTCCTGAAAGGCGAAGTATTCCTGCAGGTAGCGATAGCCCCGGAAGGTGTTCAGCGGATACGGAATCAGCGCTTCTTCTTCGGCAAAGCCCACCGGTTTGACCCGGTCACCGGGAATCTTGAACGCCATCGGTTTGCCGCTGACGCCATCAATCGGCTTGCCGGCGCCGTCGAGCGGGATCAGCTCGATGCCTTCGAGGTTGCGCAGCAGGCTCAGGTAAAGCATCTGGCTGATGTAGCGCTCACCGGCAAAGTGCAGGCGCAGTTTGCTCAGCTCCAACTCGCCGAGGTGGCCGTCGGCGCTCATTTCCAGACGCAGGCTGAGCAACGACCCGTCGCCCTTCACCGAGTAGTTCAGCGCGGCCAGATCCAGCGGCAACACCTCGGTCGGGTAGCAGGTGCGGAAGCGGCAGCGCACGTCTTCGATCGGCTTGCTTTCCACCGGCGTATCGCGCTCGACCACCAGCGCCGGACCCGAACGCTTGAGCGGATCGAACTGCAAAATGCTGAACGCCGGCAGCGGGCGCATGTAGTTCGGCCACAGCAATTGCATCAGGGAATGGCTGAGCTCCGGCAACTCGTCATCGAGTTTCTGGCGCAGCCGCCCGGTCAGAAACGCAAAGCCTTCCAGCAACCGCTCCACATCCGGATCCCGCCCGGCCTGCCCCAGATACGGCGCCAACGCCGGACTACGCTCGGCGAAACGGCGACCGAGTTGGCGCAGTGCGGTGAGTTCGCTTTGGTAGTAGTGGTTAAAGGACACGGGTTACCTGCCTGGTAGTGGAACTCATCAAAAAAATATCCTGTAGACCGCGACCGTCACGCCGGCACTGACGTAACCGCCAATCAGGAGAAACGGCACAATCGAGATCCAGCCGTACGCCATGTAAGCGTCACTGGACGGCCCGACGAGCAGACTGAACAAGCCATACAGCATCCATGGCACGGCGTAGAACGGGATGAACTTCACCGGCGCCCACCAAACCATCCGCAGTGCCTGTTGCTCGTTGCGGCTCTGCGCCGATCGGGACATCCACAGCGAAAAACCCAGAAACCCGGGAACTCCCCACCACAACAGGTACTGCCAATAAATCCCGGACGACTCGGGTGTTGAGTACTCGCCATTCCACAGGCCATAGGAACTGATCGCCAACACCGCCAGCAATGGCCACCACAAGGCGGCCATGAAGAAGCTCAGTTGCGCACGGCTAAGCATGAGCAGGACTCGCAGGCGACGTCTGTCGCATCAGCGCAAGCCTCTCCCAACGCAGTTCAATGACCTGCGTGAGCAGAATCGCCAACAACGTGACTCCGCCTTGGGCCACGGTGTAGAACAGCGCACGTAGCGGGTAGTCAGGCACCATCATGAACAGAATCCAGGCAACCATCAGAGCGAGCAGACCGAGCTTGGCCCACAGGTTCGGGATGATCGCGGCCAGCGCGTTTATGCCAAAAAATATGTAGATGAACATGTAGTGGGCGATGCCAATCGCCACGCCACGGGTGGTGAATCCGCCGTTGAAAGCCTTGTAGGCCACAACCACTGCGTTATTCAGAAACACGTAGGCCACACATCCCGCCGCGTGGATCGCCAGACAGAGTGCAAGACGCGCATAGATATTCATCACTGCGCCACTCCCTGCTTTTTCGGCGTGATCGCCATCCCCGAATACACATAGAGCTCGACGCCGTCATAGCCGCCAATGGCTGCAGCGCTCAATGGGTAGCTGTCCCGCGTGCCGTATCGAACCCAGCCCTCAGTCCACACTCCGCCACTCTCGTGGCGAATCTCGACGTAATAGTCCGGCGCCTCGTTCCTGGTAACTTCAACGAATACCCCGCCATCCTCGGCGCCAACCCACAACGCGTTGGGATGAGCGAACAGCTTTGGTTTGGTCGAGCTTTCCATTCGCAACAGCAGCGCGAAGCCGACCAGAATCACCAGCAAACCAACCGAGCTGAGAAAAGCGACAAGACATTGCCAGGCTCTGAGTTTCATTGAGCCGACCCGAACATGTGCGTCATGGACAGAACGCCCCATCAGTAATGACCCATGAACGAACAGCTTTTTCTTCAGTTCTTTCGGTGCTTGCGACAGCCTTTCGCAACGTCTGCGCGTCGATGGTTTTGGTCCCCGTCGAGCTCTTAATCGACAGGCTGTACTGGTCGCTGATCTGACCGGCTACGTCCTCGCCGAACGATCTGTAGTTGGCGATAGTTCTGCGCTGATTTGGATTCAACACCAAGCGGCGGGCTTTATCGTCATAGTTGGAGTCATGCACCACGGACAATTCCAGAGGCACGCCACAGGTGTTCAGCAGGAAAACATTATTGCTGTAGACCTGCTGAGCGGCGTAGGTAGTCACTGGGATGAAAAACGTGAAAAACACTGCCCCGCCCGACATCGAAATCATCCTTGACTGTTTCATGAGCAGATCGATGCCTCGCTGATCATTTCTTCGTACCTTGTTTCGCACTGCACCATGTTTTGAAATTCAGACGATCAAACCCCTGACAAACATTTGCTTTGGAAATAAAAATGTAAGGCGCAGCCGCGTCATAAGAAAAATAATAATAATTTTCCCCATCCTGACCGTAGATCCAATAAGAAGACGACCCTTGATTTATCTCATAAGGTTCAAATGCGAGGATTGAAGATTCCGCAGGAATAAAATTAACGCCGTCCATTAACAGCATCAGCGAATTGGAGAAAATATTTGTCCACACGACAACCCCCACAGCCAAAATGCCGGCAGCAAGCGCAAGAGTGGTAGACGTCGAGAGTTTATCTTTCATAAAAATACAACCACGCCGTACCTGCTTTCGCTGCGTCTAACAACGTCATAGCATCGGTTGAATACTTTTCGGCAAGCGGCCCCGAACCGTTGTAGGAAGCAATCACCTTTTTCAACTGGTCTGCGGACAGCACCCCGGAGTGACAGCGAGTCCCGGTAGCCCGGTCAACCAGTTCACGTAGATGGCCGGCGCAATAGTAGAGGTCCGCCTTCCAGTCATCACCCGGGATTCGCGTGTCTTGGTTCCACCCGAAAATCCGGTACTGAACGTCTTCGGGCAATGGTTTCTTGCAGTAATAGTTCTCTGTGTATTGAACGGACTTCTGCAATGTTGCCCTACTCATATTGGCAAAGCCGCTGGAGCCACCGGCCAACTTGTCCGGGACGGCATCGAAAGCCAAGTTGTCAACAATCGCCAGCAGAGTGGTCAGCGACCGTTCGCCGAATTGCATGGATTGAAGAAATTTACTGCCCTTAGGTCCATTCTCCTGCTGCAGAATAACCGCCAGCAAAATATGCGGGACGCCATAATATTCAGCCGCCTGCTTTATCCAGACACGAATTTCTGTATCAGAGAAACTTGCCTTAAGCATTTCCTTGGTTTTTGGCACGTACCACATAATTTGCAACGGAGAAGGCAGCTCGCCGGTATAGCTCGGGATGCTGTCGTAGCCAGCCAGCGTTGTGACTTCTTTTCCGTTACAGCGGCAAACCTGCAACTCTACCGGCGCAACCTCAGAGGTTTTTGTGCTCGCGGCCGCGCCAGCTGGCACATATTCCTGCCCATCCTTGTTGATTTTTTCAGCCTCGGCCATGAACGAGTACTCCCTCAGCTCTCAATAAAAACTTCGATTTTTTCGGAAGCTGTATGGGCCTTCACGCGATGAGTCAGGCCCAACTCATTGGTGATTCCACTTTCGAGAGAACCATCCGCTCGACGGAGTAGGTATTTAGTATCGGCAAGCGGATTGCCCAGACCGTTCTTGAGCTGGAACTGAGCATCAAAGCCCGGAATGATCAAAGGCAACGGAGGCACAAATGACGCTGGCGAATGCGAATTCCCGATAATCACCGTCCCGGAACCTGCCGTGACCTTGTTGCCATGCGTACCCACCGAATCAACAGTGGCGGCAGGCTTGCCGTTGATCAACACAGTGGTCGCCAAACCTCCCGACATCGCACCACCACACGCCGAGGCATCGCCTTGGCGGGCGGCCGCGAGGCCGTCGAAGAACACGTCGCCGGAACCGGCGGCGATCGGGTTGGTACCGTGGCCTGGAAGTGGGCAAGCGGTGGGGTCGGATACGCGTGCTGCGGGTTTGCCAGACATCGGGGTTCTCCTTAGTTGACCTTCACTTGTCCGCTGCCATCCAGGCGCGCGGAAAAACTGACCTGACGCTTGAAACCTTCAACTTCCAGAAGCCCTTCGATACTGAAGGCCAGGCGAAGCTGATCGTGGTCACGCGGCAGGGAAATGACACGCACGTTGCTCAGGCGCGGCTCGTAGGCTTCGATGAAGCTTTCGATGGCCAGGCGGGCCTGACTCAGGGAGTCGTGCAGGCTCAGACGCATGTCATTGAGATCGGGCAACCCGTAGTCGGACAGCGTTTGCACGCTGCCGGCCCGGGTGCTGAGCATTTTGGCCAGATGGGCAGCGACTGACGCCATGGCAGAAACCTCGAGGCTCCTGCCCTTGCGTTTTTCCGCGTCGCCATTGAGACGTTCGAAAAGGCTGCCGTATCCGTCCATGAGTCGCTCTTACTCTTTGTCCAGCTTGCCAACCAGCGACAGGGTGAAATCGGCACCCATGTACTTGAAGTGCGGACGCACGTTCAAGCTCACGCGGTACCAGCCCGGCTCGCCTTCAACGTCGCTGACGATGATTTGCGCAGCGCGCAGCGGACGACGGCCACGTACTTCGGCGCTCGGGTTTTCCTGGTCGGCCACGTACTGGCGGATCCACTTGTTGAGTTCCAGCTCGAGGTCGGTACGTTCTTTCCACGAACCGAGTTGCTCGCGCTGCAGCACTTTCAAGTAGTGAGCCAGGCGGTTGACGATCATCATGTACGGCAGTTGGGTGCCGAGCTTGTAGTTCAGCTCTGCTGCCTTGCCTTCTGCGCTGATGCCGAAGAACTTCGGCTTCTGCACCGAGCTTGCGGAGAAGAACGCCGCGTTGTCGGAGCCTTTACGCATGGTCAGGGAGATGAAGCCTTCCTCGGCCAGTTCGTATTCACGACGGTCGGAAACCAATACTTCGGTAGGAATCTTGGTTTCGATTTCGCCCATGCTTTCGAAGTGGTGCAGCGGCAGATCTTCAACCGCGCCACCGCTCTGTGGGCCGATGATGTTCGGGCACCAGCGGAATTTGGCGAAGCTGTCGGTCAGCTTGGTGCCGAACGCGTAGGCAGTGTTGCCCCACAGGTAGTGCTCGTGGCTGTTGGCAACGGTTTCCTTGTACACGAACGATTTGACCGGGTTTTCTTCCGGGTCGTACGGGTTACGCAGCAGGAAACGTGGCACAGTCAGGCCAACGTAGCGGGAGTCTTCCGAGGTACGGAAGCTCTGCCATTTGGCGAATTGCGGGCCTTCGAAGTGGTCTTTCAGATCTTTCAGATCCGGCAGGCCGGTGAAGCTTTCCAGACCGAAGAACTTCGGACCGGCCGCAGCGATGAACGGCGCGTGGGACATGCAGGCTACGCTGGAAACGTACTGCATCAGTTTCACGTCCGGCGAGCTTGGGGACATGTAGTAGTTGGCAATGATCGCGCCAACCGGCTGACCACCGAACTGGCCGTATTCAGCGGTGTAGATGTGCTTGTACAGGCCCGACTGCATGACTTCCGGCGAATCTTCGAAATCGTCCAGCAGGTCGTCTTTGGAGACGTTGAGGATTTCAATCTTGATGTTTTCGCGGAAGTTGGTGCGATCGACCAGCAACTGCAAACCACGCCATGCCGATTCCAGCGACTGGAAGTCCGGGTGGTGCAGGATTTCGTCCATCTGACGGCTGAGCTTGGCATCGATCTCGGCGATCATGCGGTCAACCATGGCTTTCTTGACCGGTTCACCGTTGTTCTGCGGCTTGAGCAGCTCTTCGATGAAGGCCGACACACCGCGCTTGGCGATGTCGTAGGCTTCGTCGTCCGGTGTCAGGCGGGTTTCGGCGATGATGCTGTCGAGAATGCTGTACTCGCCGCTCGCGGCGCCTTTCTCTTGTGCTGCACTAGTGCTCATTGTGTTGGCTTCCTTGGCTGCTGGGTTCAGGCGTCGGTGGCTGCGGCGTTCAGGCCCAGCTCACCGAGTACGCGACCGCGGGATTCGTCGTCGGCGAGCACGCCTTCGATGGCTTTACGGAAAGCAGGTGCGTTACCCAGCGGGCCTTTGAGGGCTACCAGCGCGTCACGCAGTTCCATCAGCTTTTTCAGCTCAGGCACTTGCTCGACCAGGCTGGCCGGGTTGAAGTCCTTCATCGAATTGACGCGCAGTTGCACGCCCAACTCTTCAGTGCTGCCTTCTTCCTGCAGACGGTTCGGCACGTTCATCGTCAGGCTAAGCTCTTGCTTGGCCAGCACTTCGTCGAAGGTCATCTTGTCGATGCTGATCGGCTTGCGATCTTCGATCTTGCGCTCGTCCTTGCGGTGGGTGTAGTCACCGATTGCCAGCAGTTTCAGCGGCAGTTCAATCTCTTCCTGAGCACCGCCGGTGGCGGGTTTGAAGGTGACGTTGATGCGTTCCTTGGGGGCTACCGAGCCTTCTTTGGCCATGGCTTTTCTCCTTGCGGTTGTGGCCCTGGGGCCTATTCGAGTACCACTTCGAGATCGAGGTGGCACAGCCTGCGATAAATCTCTTCCTTGCGTTCACGCACTGCATGGTTCTGCGGCAACAACTCGCAGCAACTGTGCAGCAGGTGCAGCACTTCCAATGCAAGATCGGGCTCCCAGGCGTGCAGGCCTGAGTCCTGTAATGTCTGATCGAGTGTTTCGAGCTGGTTCTTGGCCAGTTCGTATTTCTTGGCCATGAAACACAGGCGGGCGAGCGCGAACTGCCAGAAAAAGCGCTCGCGTCCACCGTGGGCCGACTGCAGCCCTTGCTTGAGGATCTGCACGGCAGGCTTGAGGCCTTCCTTGCGCAGAAGCGGCAAGACTTCTTCGAGGGCCTTTTCCCAGGCTGGCTGCGTCTGAACATCTTCGGTTTCGGCCTTGCGCGGCGCGCTGGCGCTTTGCAGGTGCGGCATGACATTGCCGGCGATCCACGCCCGGGTGGACGGATCGGCAAACGGCGCGCCGTCATGGAAACGACATTCGATGATGCCGGGCAGGCGCTGAACCAAAAGCGCGAAGTGGATTTCCACTTCGCGCATTGCCAACTCGGCGTTGAGGTTCTGGAGACACTCCCAGACCATTCGCTGGCCATCGAACCAGAACGGCGCCTTCGCCAGGCTCGCCTCCAGTTCCACCAGCAGATCCGCGTATTTGCCCTGATCGAAGCGATCCTGATATTGCTTGAGCTTGTCGACCGGCAGACCGCGCAGCACGGTGATCTGCTCGGCGTTGCGTTCGGGTACCGCGTCGATGGTCATCCACAGCAGCGTGCGATTCAGGCGCAGGGCGCGCAGGTCGGTGGCTTTCTGCTTGAGCCACCAGGCGCACAGCGGCCGCGCGCTTTCCTGCTGGGCGCGCAGTGCCTTGTGGGCGTCTTTTTCGTTGTCGATCGGTGCGCCGGGGGTGAGCAACTGGCTCGCGGCCTGCTTGACCTGCGCCACCGCCGCGCCCACTACCCCGGGTGCCGGCTGGTTGTCGGAAGCGCGCTGGATCATGGTTTTCAGGCGACGGGAGAGCGGCAGCAGCAGCGGCGCGTCATCACCCAGATGTTCGGTGCAGGCAGCGTCGAGGTCAGCCAGATGCTCGGAGAGCTGCCGGAACATCGGTAACTGCTCTTTGATCGCGATGTTTTCGGTGATGACCTGCTCAAGACGCGGCACCAGCCAGCCAATGGCGGCAGCACGGGTGCGGGGTTTGAGCGGGTGAACGTCGGCCCAGTTGTTTTCCGACAGATGGTGCAGCAATCCAAGACCGGCCAGCAGCCCGGGGAAGGATTCACGCTGGTACAGCGACCAGGTCAGCCAGGCGCCGACACGCAAATCCTTGGATTGGGTACGCAGGAGGTTTTCGCTGTTTTCGCGAATTTTCAGCCAGTCGATCTGCCCGCTTTCGTGCATCGACGAGGCTTTGGCCAGCTCGCTTTCCAGCGCCTCGAATTCGCTCGAAAAACGAACGTCTTCGCCCGCAAAATTCTCTTTGGAAACAGAGACTTTAGCGAGTTCGAGGTAATGGGCGGAAAGTTTGCTTGAGTAGGACATCCATGGCCTTTAATTAGGATTACAGTCAGGCGCCTTTTGGAGTTGCAACGGCGCGGGACAGTATCGAAGAGCAGTGACGCGACTCATCCAATTGAGTGAGTGCTCTTTCAAGTTGGCGCATCGTAATCACTATGATGGCCACTAGCAAGCATCTGATCAAACAACAAGACGAAGTGTTCATTGGCGCTTGTAAGAGATCGCCCTATATGTGGCAGGGGTTTCCCTGATGCCGTTTTATATGCTTCGCATTTGAACCGCGCCTGCCAAACCGTTGATCCAGAGCATCCGGCGGAACCAGAACGCTTTTTCTCGAAAGCTCGTCCCATTGCACGGCGGCAATCATGACAAGACTTGAAAAAAATAAAAGTAGGATTCTTCCGAAAATTCACTGCCTTCTATTATCAAATTACCCGCGACAACAGCCACCAATAAAAGTGCCATCAATTTGATGGCATTTCATACTTTTGAAACTTCTTGAAGCCCGAAGTACTGGATGTTGATGCTAACTCAATAATTATCGAGGTGGAGTCCTACAGTCTTTTCCTGCAATCCGTGCAACTCGTTTCAACCAAGAATGCCCTTACAAATGTCAGAGATACTTCCTACATCAATTTATTTCCTGCGCAGCTAGCGTGCCTTGGCAAACTTTCTCGCGTGGCTGATCACGGACGATCAGACGCCACGCTTCGAATCATTCTGCTTAAGGACAAGCGCATGGTCAGTTTGAGCAATTGCGCATTATTTACTCTGCAAATCCCCGCTGTTCGCCACGATTTCAAAGTGCTTTCCTTCAACGGCACCGAAGCCATGAGTCAGCTTTACTCCATCCGAATCGAACTGGTCAGCGAGCGACCCGGGATCGATTTGGAGAGCCTGCTCAGTCTCCCGGCGTTTCTGCAGTTCGGCTTGAATAACGAAGGCATTCACGGACGCATTGAAGATGTGATGGCAGCCGAGTCTGGAAAACGCCTGACTCGCTATGAGCTGACGCTTGTCCCAGCGCTGTATTACTTGCAGTTCAGTCACGATCAGCGAATCTTTCAGCAACGCACGGTGCCACAGATCATCGCGCAGGTGCTCAAGGGACATGGCATTCAGGCCGATGCATTTAACTTCCATGTCAGCTCCAGCGTGCCACGCGAATACTGCGTCCAGTACGCGGAAAATGATCTGGAATTCATCCAAAGGTTATGCGCCGAGGACGGTATCGCCTGGCATCATCAGCACTCGGCGGATGGGCATCTGCTGGTGTTCACCGATGATCAGGTATTCCTGCCCAGACTTCGCGCAACACCCTATCAGCAAGATTCCGGCATGGCCACGGAACATCCGGTAGTCAGCCGGTTCAGCGTTCGGACCAGCACCCGGACCAGTACGACCACCCGCCGCGACTATGACCTCAAGCGTCCGAGCCTGTTGCTCGAAAGCCGCTTCAGCGCCGAGTTCACTCCGGTGCTGGAGGACTATCGTTACCCCTTGGTGCTGGATAATGAAAAGCACGCCAAGCAACTTGCCCGTCAGGCGCTGGAACGGCATCGCAGCGACTATGAACGGGGCGAAGGTAAAAGCGATCAGCCGAACCTGCGCTGCGGCCACCTGTTCGATCTGACCGAGCACACACGCCAACAGTGCAACGACTTGTGGCTGTTGCTCAGCGTGTCCCACCTCGGCCGACAGCCACAAGTGCTCGAAGAATCGGTCACCAGTGACGCCAAAGCCACCGATGGTTTTACCCAAGGCTATCGAAATACCTTCAGCGCGATTCCCGCCGAAGTGATTTACCGCCCACCGCTGCCCCCACGTCGACCACTGCTGGTGGCCCAGACCGCGCGAGTCACCGGGCCAGCGAGCGAAGAGATCTATTGCGACGAATTCGGGCGCGTGAAAATTGAGTTTCCGTGGGATCGCGCTGAGCTGGACAATGAGCGCAGCAGTTGCTGGGTACGCGTGGCGACGGGTTGGGCCGGAGATCATTTCGGTACGGTGACCCTCCCACGCATCGGCATGGAAGTCGTGGTGACCTTTCTGGAGGGCGATCCGGATAAACCACTGATCACCGGCTGCGTCGCCAACAAAGTCACGCAGCCGCCCTACGCCTTGCCCGAGCACAAAACCAGAACCGTACTGCGCAGCCACAGTTCGCCCAATACAGGCGGCTACAACGAACTGGCGATCGAAGATCGCGCCGGGCAAGAGTTGATCTACTTGCGCGCGCAACGCGACATGGTTCAGGAAATCGGCAACAGCCTTCAACTGGAAGTCGACAACGAACGCCGCGAAACCATCAACGGCAACAGCCACACACGTGTCGGCAAGATCCTCGACATTGAAGCCGGCCAGCAGGTGCACCTCAAGGCCGGTTCCAGCGTCGTACTGGATGCCGGCGCCAGCATCACGCTGAAAGCCGGCGGCCATCACCTCGTGATTGATGCTGGCGGTATTTTCAGCAGCGTCGAAATTGAAACGGGCCGCAAGCCAGCCGACAGCGGTGACAGTCATTTGCTACTGCCTGGGCTGGAGGGCGCATTACCCGTTTCCTCCTCGGCGCCGGCACAAGCACTTATCGAGGAAGAACTCGAAGAAGAGGAGGAGGAAGTCGATCTGGAGGATGAAACGCCGGGTGGCATTACTTTGCGGATCGGCGTGTTTTTCGATGGAACCGGGAACAACAAGGCCAACAGCGAGACGGTCGCCGCGTGCTACGCCCCGGACGCCAATCTCGCAGAAGCGGCTGCAGAGATCCAGCAGCACTGCGCCACCTACGGTTACGACGGGAACGGAAGTTCGCCGGACAACAGTTATGGGAATGATGTAAGCAATATTGTGCGGCTGTATGAGCTGTATGCGGACCACTCCTTCGAAACACTGCCGGAGACAACGAGAAACGCCTCTTTGCGCGTGTACATCGAAGGTATTGGCACAACAACTGACGCAGGTGACTCACTTTACGCACAAGCGACAGGCCGAGGTGAGACTGGCGTATCAGCTCGTGTGGAGCAGAGCCCTGAAAAAATTATCGGTCAAGTGCGCTCACTGATCGATAAGAATCCCAATCTACTTATAGAAAAGATCGAGTTCGATATTTTCGGCTTCAGTCGAGGTGCCGCCGCGGCTCGACACTTTGCAAATGAGGTTCTC
The DNA here is from genome assembly GCF_059716105.1 of Pseudomonas sp. LBUM1652. Classification (NCBI taxonomy): domain Bacteria; kingdom Pseudomonadati; phylum Pseudomonadota; class Gammaproteobacteria; order Pseudomonadales; family Pseudomonadaceae; genus Pseudomonas; species Pseudomonas sp. LBUM1652. The sequence goes on from NZ_CP166804.1 coordinate 6,228,583, forward strand.
AAAGGCGAGCGCAGTATTCTCGCAGATGCGCTTCCAGCAGGTTCTCCGGCACTCTCCAGCACCTTTGACTGGCGCCCGCAATCGAGCATCAGCATCAATTTCATTGGTCTGTTTGACACCGTTGCGGCAATCGCCAACCCATGGCTGTTCGATTTTACTGGCGCTAACAGCAGAAACTCCGGACTCGATTTAAAGCTGCCTGATGGTTGCGCCAACAAAGTAGTCCATCTGGTTGCGCGGGATGAATATCGCGAGAACTTTGCACTCAACAGCCTGGGCGACATCGATCTGGTTTTACCCGGCGCTCACTCGGATCTGGGCGGCGGCTACTTGCCCAGAGCCAAGGAAAAACTTCTGCTGAGCAACCCGATCACCAGCACTATCAGCCGAGACAAGGACGCGACCCGCAGTGCAGCCTATGTTGCTGCCGAGAAAGAAGCATTTGCCTGGTATGCAAAAGGCGTCATCGAAGAGGACGTCCCAGGCAGTCAATTGCGCGTGGCATTTTGGGAAAGAGCCGTGACTCAATCAACAGCAAATGGCAGATCCAGCCCGGATCCCCAAAAGCGGGTTTACGCGGCGGCCAGCATCGAGCGGCCAGTACATGGCGAGCTGTCACTGGTGTATCTGCGCATCATGCGTGAGCTTGCGGTCAGACATGGGGTGCCATTCGAAGAGATTGACGAGAATGAGCCAAGACTGTCCCTTCCTCCGGAATTGATCACGATCCACGCCAAGCTTGAAGCTTATGCGCTTGGGAAATCATCTGTCGAAGCGCTGACTATCAAAGAAAGGGCTTTGTTACGTAGCCGCTATATACATCTTTCCGCTCACTGGAATGCAGCCAAGGGCTTGAACAGCAGCGACTTGAATATTGTTTTCATCAACCGACCAGCCAAGAACAACCAACGAGTGGTGCACCCCCATGAATGACTTCACTCGACCTATCAGGAAAACAATGTACTTCCTTCTAGGCATATTATTGGCCGGCTGCGGACTAGACGTCTCCCAAGCTGCGGACAAGCTCCCATGGTTCCTTGGCTTTGGAGCACCGGACTACATGGAGGTCTGGATTGAAACCGCCGATGTGGTGGATATTCGAGAGCGAGTATTCCGACGTGCCGGAGCCGGGATTGCTTCGGTAAGAGCTCCCGCTGATAACAAAGGCACGCCCGCAGGGTGGCCAGAAAACCCCGGAAGTGGCGCAGGGCGAGATATCACCGGCGCCGACCTGCCCCGCTTGATCTATGTACGATGGCAATCCCTGGCCGAACCTCAAACCTATGAGGCTTACATCACCATTTCCGAATCGGCTCGGGAAATCATGCGTAAGCCGGAAAAAGCTTTCTGCAGGGCTGATGGAAAATGGATCACCGATTACCGCAATGACATTGGTATCGGCCTGGCACCCGGAGGCATAGCAAAGGTCTGGCTGGGCGGCCCCTGCTTTAAGGCGGTCGAAATTGCCCGCGTCCAAGGAATAATCAATCCCAAAGGCCCCTACGAGAGCAAATCCGGCGGTAAACATCGGCCTCTAACTGACGTATCTAAAGCCTACATCGAAAAATTCGGCATTCCCTTCGGGAGCTGGTAAGGAGCATTACCTCATGGAATTGAAACCGCTGTTGTTCGCAGCGCTGATGTGGCCTCCCGTTACCCACGCATCCACAGACAACCCGCCACTGGACGGTCATTACTACCTGTCTGGCGCCATGGAAATGGCCGCCGAGTTGCTGTTGCGTAAGGACGGCACCTTTTCTGCTGGTATCGCCTACGGATCGGCTGGCGGTGTTGCCAAGGGAAACTGGTATGTCGAGGAAAACACTCTCATGCTGGAGCAAGAGCCTGCTGCCCAACCAGCAAAGAAGCTTTCCTACAATCTTTCACGCGAGAGAACTCTGATCGAACTCAAGGAATATGCCGAAAAAGAAAAAAATGAGTTGGCTAAAGAGAGCTACGTTTTAGAGCTACGGTACGATCACCAACCTCCGCCGCCGCCCCTAAAGCCCGTGATGGTCAGTCTCGAGTTCAATTCAGGTCCACCGGGTCAATTGCTCTTGAACTCGAATCAACAAACAGATCTCTGGTTTCCTTACGATCATCAGAGAACTCTGAAAAAAATTGGCTTTGGCACAGATCATAATCGTGGAACCTATCAATGGTTCGATGTCGCGGGGGATAGCCGAGCCTTCAACATTGGCTGGAAGAAACGAAAAAATCAGCCCTTAACGTTCGAACAACCAATCGGATTTGATCTGGCGACCACCAGCCGTTATCTGGCTCCAGAAGAGCGAGAACGAGTTGACCATAACTATTGGTTGACGTTTTATCACTTCGATCCGGTCTCACCACCCGCGATCCGTCCAGTGGAAGTTCATTGGCAATTCGAAGACGGTTCGACATTGAAGGAGGTTTGGACAGACTCGCAGCAAAACACGCTGACACTGCCGTTTTCCCCAAATAAAGCATTGGCGAAAATCGGCTTACATACACAAAATTCTCCTGATGAAATCGAGTGGTTCACCGTCATGCCGGAAACTCGATGGGCGACGCTGGACTGGCAAGCCTATCCTGACCCTGCCAACGGCGATCTTTCTGTGTTGTTCAAAGATCTGCAACTGGCGATCGAGCCAAACTGCCTGGCCGTAGACTTTGGCAACGGCAAAGCCTGCTTCCGCAAATAACCTGACATACATCCATAAAAAATGGGCACCCGACCGCAATCGGTATGCCCATTTTTTCATTGCGCTTCTCCCCGTTATTCAGGGAGTTCGCCGCAATTACGGATTAACGCTGTCTTTCAACGATTTGCCTGGCTTGAACGCAACGGTGTTGCTGGCCTTGATTTTCACCGGTTCACCGGTTTGCGGGTTTTTGCCGGTGCGGGCGCCGCGGTGGCGTTGCAGGAAGGTGCCGAAGCCCACCAGCGTGACGCTGTCCTTGCGGTGCAGAGCGCCGGTGATTTCTTCGAGAACGGCGTTGAGCACGCGGTTGGCCTGTTCTTTGGTCAGATCTGCTTTTTCAGCGATTGCAGCGGCGAGTTCTGGTTTACGCATTAGTGAAGCCCCTTTGACGGTTTTTTGTTGTTATGTCCGTGCTGTTCTCGTTGGAACAGCGCCCAAGGCGCCGCAGGCTCTACTCTGCGGCAGACGGGAGTGAGGATGGCACGCGGATACCGGCGGCGCCAGTCTCCCCGCGACCTTTGTAGGGGCAAAAGCGGGGTGATTCCGACAGAACGACCGGTATTTACGCCAGCAGGGCCGGAAGCTGTTTGTTCAGGGCGAGTTTTTCCATGACGGCCGCGCCAGTCAGGGCATATCCGAGCAACTGACCATCGGTGCCATGACACAGCGCCTTGATGTCGGCGCCCTGCCCTTCGACTGTCCAGAGACCTTCGCTGCCCCGCGGCGGTGGCGAAACCACCAGCGGGCACACCGGGGTTTTAACAGTGATCGGCATCGGGCCGTAGCTCACCGCTGTCGGGTTCCCCGCCAACGTTTGGGCAAGCGCTCGCGCACAGCTCATCAGGGGCATCACGTACAGCAAATTCAGCCCGTCGACCTCGGCGCAATCGCCCAGGGCGTAGATGTTGGCGTGGGAGGTCTTCAGATGGCGATCGACCACGACGCCGCGATTGACCTGCACGCCGGCAGCCGCCGCCAGATCGATGCGTGGGCGCAGGCCGATAGCCGAGACCACCACGTCGCACGCAATGACCTGACCGTCGGACAAATGCGCTTCCAGGCCGTCGGCGACCTTGTGCAGACGGGTCAGCACCGGGCCGAGGTGGAATTTTGCGCCGAGGCTTTCCAGCCCGGACTGCACCGCTGCTGCGGCCGCTGGATGCAGCAACATCGGCATGACCTGCTCGCACGGCGCGACCAGTTGCACTTCGTAGCCACCGAGGATCAAGTCGTTGGCGAATTCACAACCAATTAGCCCGGCGCCGAGCAGCAGCACACGACGCTTGCCGGCCGCTGCGATGCGAAAGCGTGCGTAGTCTTCAAGATCGTTGATCGGGAACACCAGATCCGCGCCATCGCCTTCAATCGGCACACGCACGGTTTCCGCGCCCCAGGCGAGGATCAGGTCGCGGTAGTACACCGCTTCTTCGCCGATCCACAGGCGCTTGTGGCCGGCATCGATGCCGCTGATGCGCGTATGGGTGCGCACTTCGGCCTTCAACTGCTCGGCCATGGCGCCCGGTTCGGCCATGCTCAGGCCATCGGCGTCCTTGTTCTTGCCGAAACCGGTGGAAAGCATTGGCTTGGAGTAAGAGCGGCCGTCATCGGCGGTAATCAGCAGCAGCGGGGTTTCGCTATCGAGCTTGCGAAACTCCCGGGCCAGGTTATAGCCCGCAAGCCCGGTGCCGATGATTACGACAGGTGCGTTCATGCCTTACTCCTTGAGTTTGCTCAGTTGATTTCGATCATTTCGAAGTCCATCTTGCCGACGCCGCAGTCCGGGCATAGCCAGTCTTCCGGCACGTCCTGCCACAGGGTGCCCGGTGCGATGCCGTCATCCGGCCAGCCGTCGGCTTCGTTATAGATCAGGCCGCAGACGATGCATTGCCACTTTTTCATTCAGGTACTTCCTCAGGTTTCAGGCTTTTGTCGGCGCGAACGGTCGATGGGTGGTGCTCTGCCATCCGGCTCAGCGCGTTTTGTACTGATGGTGCCGGGCAGATGCAAGCCTGTTCGGCGCAACGGCTTCCCGGATCAATCAATCTCGCGGCCCGCCATGGTAAGCTCGCCGCCTCATTTGCGGCCAATAATGACTCATTGTGCAACATTCAAATGCCTGCCCGGCCCCGCTCTGGCTGACTCAAAGCCGACTGACGCCCCTCCCCGATTCGTCGACCCTCGACTGGTTGTTCGACGAAGGTTCCCTGACTCGCCGCCTGACTCGTCTATCCAACGATGGCTTCAGCGTCACGCCGCTGTTCGAAGGCTGGGACACGTTGCGCACGGACGAATGCGCCGCGCTGGATCTGGCCGAAGGCAGTGAAGGCTGGGTGCGTGAGGTGTATTTGCGTGGCCATGGCGAGGCCTGGGTGTTCGCCCGCAGCGTGGCCTCGCGCAGCGCCTTGCAGGGCGACGGTTTGCACATGGATGAGTTGGGTAGCCGCTCGCTGGGTGAACTGCTGTTTTGCGATCATGCCTTCCAGCGCCGCGCCATCGAAGTCTGTCACTACCCCGAAGACTGGCTGCCGCAAGCCTCTCGCGCCCCTGAGCTGTGGGGCCGTCGTTCGCGTTTCGACCGAGGCGCACTGAGCGTACTGGTCGCCGAAATCTTCCTGCCGAGCCTGTGGCACGCCGCCCGCGCCCATCCGGAGAACTGCTGATGTACCAGAGCCTGCTCAAGTCCTTCAACCGCTTGAACCCACGCGCCTGGGACTTCATTCAGTTGACCCGCATGGACAAGCCGATCGGCATTTACCTGTTGCTATGGCCGACCTTGTGGGCCTTGTGGATTGCTGGCAAAGGTTCGCCGTCGCTGGCCAACGTGGTGATTTTTGTCCTCGGCGTGGTATTGACCCGCGCCGGTGGCTGCGTGATCAACGACTGGGCCGATCGCAAGGTCGACGGCCACGTCAAACGCACCGCGCAACGGCCGCTGGCCAGCGGCAAGATCAGCTCGAAAGAGGCGCTGGTGTTCTTCGCCATCCTGATGGGCGTGAGCTTCCTGCTGGTGCTGTGCACCAACGCGCCGACGATCTGGCTGTCGTTGGGCGGCCTGGCGCTGGCGTTCACCTATCCGTTCATGAAGCGCTACACCTATTACCCGCAAGTGGTGCTGGGCGCGGCGTTTTCCTGGGGCATGCCGATGGCGTTCACCGCCGAGACCGGCGAAGTGCCCGCCGCTGCGTGGTTGCTGTGGATCGCCAACCTGCTGTGGACGGTGGGTTACGACACCTATTATGCGATGACTGATCGTGATGACGATTTGAAGATTGGCGTGAAATCCACGGCGATTCTGTTCGGCGAGGCTGATCGGGTGATCATTTTGACCTTACAGGCGCTGTCGCTGGGCTGTCTGTTACTGGCGGGGTCGAATTTCGAACTGGGGATCTGGTTCCATCTCGGTCTGCTGGTGGCCGCCGGTTGTTACGCGTGGGAGTTCTGGTACACCCGCAGCAAGGACCGGATGCGTTGCTTCCAGGCGTTTTTGCACAACCACTGGGCCGGGTTGGCGATTTTTGTGGGGATTGTGCTGGATTACGCGTTGCGCTAATCCGCAAAACTTGTGGGAGCGAATTTGCTCGCTCCCACAGGGAATCGCAGTTATTTCTGCGACATATGCACGACGTGCCACATGTCTTTCATCATGTCGCCTTTCTTTTCTCCAGGTTTTTCATCCTTCACGAACGTGTACAGCGGCTTGCCGTCGTAGGCGTACTGCATCATGCCGTCATCGCGCTTGATGACACTCCATTTGCCCTCAGCCTTGGCATCTGCCGGCGCCATCATCGGTGGCCAGTTTTTCGCGCATTCACCGGTGCACATCGACTTGCCGTCAGCGTCTTTGTCGAACGTATAAACGGTCATGCCTTTGTGATCGACCATCATGCCGTCTTTCATCATGGCGGGTTCCGCCGCCATCGCCAGTCCGGGCAGTGTCAGGGCGGCGGCAAGCAGCAAACCTTTGAAGCAAGCAGTCATCTGAGTCATGGAAACCTTCTTTTGTGGTTGTCAGGATTCGGACTTAAAGCTTAGTTCAGGATCCCTCCCACCGCCGGGCGACTAAAATACTGTCACACGACTGCAATAATTCCGTTATCTAATGCGGCGCAAGACAGTTAAATGACAAGAGGATTAAGGCATGGTTGGCAGGAGCATTCTGATCGTCGACGACGAAGCGCCCATTCGCGAAATGATCGCCGTTGCGTTGGAGATGGCCGGCTATGACTGCCTCGAGGCGGAGAACTCGCAGCAGGCGCACGCCATCATCGTCGACCGCAAACCGGACCTGATCCTGCTCGACTGGATGCTGCCCGGCACCTCCGGCATCGAGCTGGCCCGCCGCTTGAAGCGTGATGAGCTGACCGGAGACATCCCGATCATCATGCTCACCGCCAAGGGCGAAGAGGACAACAAGATCCAGGGCCTGGAAGTCGGCGCCGACGACTACATCACCAAACCGTTTTCCCCGCGTGAACTGGTTGCACGCCTCAAAGCCGTGCTGCGCCGCGCCGGTCCGACCGATGGCGAAGCGCCGATCGAAGTCGGTGGCCTGCTGCTCGACCCGATCAGCCACCGCGTGACCATCGACGGCAAGCCTGCCGAAATGGGCCCGACCGAATACCGTCTGCTGCAATTCTTCATGACCCACCAAGAACGCGCCTACACCCGTGGCCAGTTGCTGGATCAGGTCTGGGGTGGCAACGTCTACGTTGAAGAGCGCACCGTCGACGTGCACATCCGACGCCTGCGCAAGGCTCTCGGCGACGCCTACGAAAATCTGGTACAAACCGTGCGCGGCACTGGCTACCGGTTTTCCACCAAGGCCTGACCCGACCGCCAGACTCGCTGACAAGGACTGTAATTTCCGTGAATCAAAACTGGCATGGCACCCTGATTCGCCACATGCTGCTGCTGGTCACCGCCTGTCTGGTGATCGGCCTGATCACCGGCTATTACGGCTGGAGCCTCGCGGCGGGCCTGGGTATTTACCTGGCCTGGACGCTCAAGCAATTGCTGCGTTTGCACGAATGGCTGCGCCTACACCAACCCGATGAAGCTCCGCCCGATGGCTATGGCCTGTGGGGCGAAGTGTTCGACAGCATCTATCACCTGCAACGCCGCGACCAACGGGTGCGCGGGCGCCTGCAAGCGGTGATCGACCGAGTGCAGGAATCCACCGCAGCGCTGAAAGACGCGGTGATCATGCTCGACAGCGACGGCAATCTGGAATGGTGGAACCGCGCCGCCGAAACCCTGCTCGGCCTCAAGACCCCGCAAGACAGCGGCCAACCGGTGACCAACCTGGTACGGCATCCGCGCTTCAAGGAATACTTCGAGCAGGACAGCTACGCCGAGCCGCTGGAAATCCCCTCGCCAACCAACGATCGAGTTCGCATTCAGCTGTACCTGACCCGCTACGGCAACAATGAACACTTGATGCTGGTGCGCGACGTCACCCGCATTCATCAGTTGGAACAGATGCGCAAAGACTTCATCGCCAACGTCTCCCACGAACTGCGCACGCCGCTGACGGTGATCTGCGGCTATCTGGAAACTCTGCTCGACAACGTCGAGGAAGTGAACCCGCGCTGGAGCCGCGCCTTGCAGCAGATGCAGCAACAGGGCGGACGCATGCAGACGCTGCTCAATGACTTGCTGCTGCTGGCTAAGCTGGAAGCCACCGATTATCCATCCGACAACCAACCGATACAGATCGACACGCTGTTGCAATCGATCACGAGCGACGCGCAGCAATTGTCCGGGTCGAAAAACCAACGCATCACTCTTGAAGCCGACGCCAGCCTGTTGCTCAAGGGCAGCGAGGCGGAACTGCGCAGTGCGTTCTCCAATCTGGTGTTCAATGCGGTGAAGTACACCCCGGCCGAGGGCAATATCCGCATTCGCTGGTGGGGTGACGCACATGGCGCGCACCTGAGCGTGCAGGATTCGGGAATCGGCATCGACAGCAAACACCTGCCGCGCCTGACCGAACGCTTCTACCGCGTCGACTCCAGCCGCAACTCCAACACCGGAGGCACCGGCCTAGGCCTGGCCATCGTCAAACACGTCTTGTTGCGCCACCGCGCACGCATGGAAATCAGCAGCGTGCCCGGTCATGGCAGCACGTTCACCTGCCATTTCGCCCCGGCTCAGGTGGCTCAGGCACGGGCGATCAGCGCAGCCGAGTGATACCGGCCGGCACGCGCCACTAGGCAATCGCCCAGTCAGCCGCTACATTGGCGGACTTGCGCCTGCCTTTCAGGCGCGACTTCTTCTCTCTTACGAATCACACGGAACCCGCAAAACTCCATCATGGACCCTTCCCCTGGCTTGTCCCTCGCTACAATTTTCGCCGATTTCGGCATGATCCTTTTTGCTCTGATCCTGGTTTTGCTCAACGGCTTTTTCGTTGCGGCGGAATTCGCCATGGTCAAACTGCGCTCGACCCGGGTCGAGGCCATCGCTGACAAGAACGGCTGGCGCGGGCACATCCTGCGCACCGTGCACAGTCAGCTCGATGCGTACCTCTCGGCGTGCCAGCTCGGCATCACCCTCGCCTCTCTTGGTCTGGGCTGGGTTGGTGAACCGGCGTTTGCGCACATTCTCGAGCCATTGCTGGAAAGCGTTGGCGTGCAGTCGCCCGAAGTGATCAAAGGCGTGTCGTTCTTCGCTGCGTTCTTCGTGATTTCGTACCTGCACATCGTCGTCGGCGAGCTGGCACCCAAGTCATGGGCGATCCGCAAACCCGAGTTGCTGTCGCTGTGGACGGCGGTGCCGCTGTACCTGTTCTATTGGGCGATGTACCCGGCGATTTACCTGCTCAACGCCAGCGCCAACGCCATTTTGCGTATCGCAGGCCAAGGTGAACCCGGCCCGCACCACGAACACCATTACAGCCGCGAAGAACTGAAACTGATCCTGCACTCCAGCCGTGGCCAGGACCCGAGCGACCAAGGCATGCGCGTATTGGCCTCGGCGGTGGAAATGGGTGAACTGGAAGTGGTCGACTGGGCCAACTCCCGGGAAGACCTGATCACTCTGGAATTCAACGCACCGCTGAAAGAAATCCTGGCGATGTTCCGTCGCCACAAGTTCAGCCGTTATCCGGTGTACGACAGCGAACGTCAGGAGTTCGTCGGCCTGCTGCACATCAAGGATCTGCTGCTGGAACTGGCGGCGCTGGATCACATTCCCGAATCGTTCAACCTGGCTGAACTGACCCGTCCGCTGGAGCGCGTGTCGCGACACATGCCGCTGTCGCAGTTGCTGGAGCAGTTCCGCAAGGGCGGTTCGCACTTCGCCGTGGTCGAGGAGGCTGACGGCAACATCATCGGCTACCTGACCATGGAAGACGTGCTGGAAGTGCTGGTCGGCGACATTCAGGACGAACACCGCAAGGCTGAACGCGGGATCCTCGCCTATCAACCGGGCAAGCTACTGGTGCGTGGCGACACGCCGTTGTTCAAGGTTGAACGCCTGCTGGGTATCGACCTTGACCACATCGAAGCCGAAACCCTCGCCGGGCTGGTCTACGAAACCCTGAAACGGGTGCCGGAAGAGGAAGAAGTGCTGGAAGTCGAAGGCCTGCGGATCATCATCAAGAAGATGAAAGGGCCGAAGATTGTGCTGGCCAAGGTGTTGATGCTGGATTGATGGGTGTTTTGGGGGACGCTTCTGTGGTGAGGGGATTTATCCCCGATGGGTCGCGGAGCGGCCCTGTAATCTGCAATCGCGTAACTCCTGACTCAATGCCTTCAATGATTTAGGGACGGCTGCGCCGTCCATCGGGGATAAATCCCCTCACCACAAAAGCCCCTCCACAGCGGCCCCCTAACGGTTCTACTGCTTGCCCAACGCAAAGTTGGGCAACGCCCCCAGCGGCTGGTTGAACTGATACGGAATCGATACCAGCCCCAACCCGGTATTGCGCTGCACCACAAAGTGCAGGTGCGGGCCGCTGCTGTTGCCGGTGTTGCCCGACAGCGCCAACGGGCTGCCCACCACCACCCGCTGCCCTTCGCGCACGCTCACCGACCCTTGCTTGAGATGCAGGTACACGCCCATCGTGCCGTCATCGTGCAGCACCCGCACGAAATTGCCGGAGGGGTCGGTGCCGCGTCCGCTCTGCGAATTCTCGGTTTTCACCACAACCCCTGCCCGCGCGGCAATGATCGGCGTGCCAACCGGCATGGCGATGTCCATCGCATATTTGTTCTTCGGCCCGTAATGGCTGTATTGGCCCTCGGCGCCCTGACTCAAGCGGAACGGCCCGCCACGCCATGGCAGTGGATAGCGATAGCCCTGAGCCTTTCCGGCAGGGTCACCCAGGGCGTAATGAAACTGCGGCGTATACACCAGCGGTTTGCCGCCGGTAATCGCCTTCAGCAACGCTAACCGCGTATTGCTGCGTGCCGGCAACACCCGGCGGATGGTTTGAGCCGGTGCGCCACGTACATTGCTCATCTCGGTAAACGCCAGTGCCACCTCAACCGGCGCATACAGATCGTTGCGCACGAACACCACGTCGACGCCCTTCTGCTTTTTGATGTCGAGATAGACCTGCCGCTCGAGGCGTTCGACCATCCGATCCTGAAAGACGAACACCTGCGAGCCTTTGCTCGGACGGTCGCTGTACGAGACCACGCCGTTGGCATCGGTGGATTTGTAAATGGTCATGGCCACAGTCGAGGTGGAGGCCATGAAAAGACCACAGAAAAACAGCAGGCGCGCGAGCATGGCAAAGGTTCTGTCGAAGTAAGGCCTGGAAGAGAGCCTAGCAGGTGAAGCAGACCAGGCTAGTCGACAGATGTTTCAAATGATCGTCCCCACGCTCTGCGTGGGAACGATCAGCGTAAAGCTGTGATCAAGCGCCGGGAACGAAGTGCTTCTGCGCCGTGCCGCGGGCGATCAGGCGGGAGATGTAGTCGAGCTTCTGTGCGTCCTGGTCGACGAAACGGAAGGTCAGTTGCAGCCAGTCGCTGTCGGCTTTCTGCTCAAAGGCGACGATGGCGTGCAGATAACCGTTGAGGCGGGCGATTTCGGCGTTGTCGCCCTGCTCCAGGTCGAGCACGGCGCTGTCGAGGATCTGCGGCAGGGTGTCGGTGCGCTTCACCACCAACAGCGCTTCCTTGATGCTCAGGGCCTTGATCACACACTGCTGATTGCCGCTTGGCAGGCGCAACTGGCCTTGACCACGACCACCTGCAGGCGCTGCCGAGGCAGCTGGCGCTTTGACTGGCGGGCTGTTGAGCAAGCCACGAGACGGCGCAGCGGCTGGTGTCGGCGCGACAACAGCCGGCTTGGCGAACGGGTTGACCGCAGCGGCCGCCGGAGCACCACCGACCACGGCAGGCTTGCCGCCGGTCAGCGCGCTCAGGGAGTCATTGCCGAATGCCGAGTTCATCTTGGTCGGCGCGCTGTTCATCAAGGTGTCGAGCTTGCCGACCTTGTTCAGCGCCTGCTTGACCTTGGTCAGCAGTTGCTCGTTGGTGAACGGCTTGCTGACGTAGCCGGAAACGCCGGCCTGAATCGCCTGCACCACGTTTTCCTTGTCGCCACGGCTGGTGACCATCACGAATGGCATGGTCTTGAGATTGTCTTGCTCGCGGCACCAGGTCAGCAGTTCGAGGCCGGACATTTCCGGCATTTCCCAGTCGCACAGAACCAGGTCGAACGCTTCCTTGGCCAGCATGGCCTGAGCCTTTTTACCGTTGACGGCGTCCTCGGTGCGGATCCCCGGGAAGTAATTACGCAGGCACTTTTTCACCAGGTCACGAATGAACGAAGCATCGTCCACGACCAACACACTGATCTTGCTCATCCAACACCCCTATAAAAATCCCGGCAAGCATACCGCTTTGCTGATGGCACATTGCCAACAATCTTCAGTCACGCCGGGACTTTTCGTTCGCGGGTGCTGCTTTTTAATTCGAAAGCCCCTAACAAAAACGCCCGGCCAAAGGGCCGGGCGCTTTTCTCAGGCAATCTTACTTATCGTCAGCATCGCCCGGAACATTAGCGGTTTCGCCGCTTGTGCCTTCAACTTCTTCCTTCATGCGCTTGAGGCCCATGTGGCGAACGTCAGTGCCGCGCACCAGATAGATCACCAGTTCCGAGATATTGCGCGCGTGGTCGCCGATGCGCTCCAGCGAACGCAGCACCCAGATAATGCTCAAGACCCGCGAGATAGAGCGCGGGTCTTCCATCATGTAGGTGGCCAGCTCACGCAGGGCGGTCTTGTATTCGCGGTCGATGATCTTGTCGTACTGCGCCACCGACAAGGCCAGATCGGCGTCGAAACGGGCAAACGCGTCCAGCGCATCGCGAACCATGTTGCGCACCTGGTCGCCGATGTGGCGAACCTCGACGTAACCGCGCGGCGCTTCGCCTTCTTCACACAACTGAATGGCACGACGGGCGATTTTGGTCGCTTCGTCGCCGATGCGCTCAAGGTCGATCACCGACTTGGAGATGCTGATGATCAGCCGCAGATCAGACGCCGCCGGCTGACGACGGGCCAGAATGCGCAGGCATTCTTCGTCGATGTTGCGTTCCATCTGATTGATCTGGTCGTCGATCTCGCGCACCTGCTGAGCCAGACCGGAGTCGGCTTCGATCAGAGCGGTCACCGCGTCGTTGACCTGCTTCTCCACCAGCCCGCCCATGGCCAGGAGGTGGCTGCGCACTTCCTCAAGCTCGGCGTTGAACTGCGCGGAGATGTGATGGGTAAGGCCTTCTTTACTAATCATGTTGGCGTCCTTGGAGCGTCCGGTAAGGTGCGGTGGGCCGCAGCATCAAATTCTGTGAATAACCCGCAACTGTTAGCCGTAGCGACCAGTGATGTAGTCTTCGGTCTGCTTCTTCGCCGGATTGGTGAACAGGGTATCGGTGTCGCCGAATTCCACCAGTTTGCCCATATACATGAACGCCGTGTAGTCGGACACCCGCGCCGCCTGCTGCATGTTGTGGGTCACGATAACGATGGTGAACTTGGATTTCAGCTCGTAGATCAGCTCTTCAACCTTCAGGGTCGAGATCGGGTCGAGGGCCGAGCACGGTTCGTCGAGCAGCAGCACTTCCGGCTCAACCGCGATGGTGCGGGCGATCACCAGACGCTGCTGCTGACCACCGGACAGACCGAGAGCCGACTCGTGCAGACGGTCTTTGACTTCGTCCCACAGTGCCGCGCCTTTCAACGCCCACTCAACGGCTTCGTCGAGGATGCGCTTCTTGTTGATGCCCTGAATGCGCAGACCGTAAACCACGTTTTCGTAGATGGTTTTCGGGAACGGGTTGGGCTTCTGGAACACCATGCCGACGCGACGACGCAGTTCAGCAACGTCTTCGCCTTTGCGATAGATGTTGTTGCCGTACAGGTTGATCGCGCCTTCGACGCGGCAGCCGTCAACCAGATCGTTCATACGGTTGAAGGTACGCAGCAGTGTGGACTTGCCGCAGCCGGACGGGCCGATGAAGGCAGTCACGCGCTGTTTCGGGATGTTCAGGCTGACGTCGTACAGCGCTTGTTTATCGCCGTAGAACAGGTTCAGGCCCGGGACTTCAATGGCCACGGTTTCCTGTTCAAGATTCAGGCTCTGCTTGTCGCGGCCCAAGGCAGACATGTTGATGCCGTGGCTATGTGTTTCGTGCTGCATGGGAGGCTCCCTGTGCTAACAAATTCGGTTCGGTTTTTTGTAGGAGTGAGCCTGCTCGCGATTCAGGCGCTGCGGTTTTTCTATTAAACCGCGGTGTTGCCATCGCGAGCAGGCTCACTCCTACATAAGAAATCAGCTATCGAGCGCTTTGTACTTCTCGCGCAGATGGTTACGGATATAAACGGCCGACAGGTTCAGTGTCGCAATCACCAGCACCAGCAACAGCGCCGTGGCGTACACCAGCGGGCGTGCGGCTTCGACGTTCGGGCTCTGGAACCCGACGTCATAAATGTGGAAGCCCAAGTGCATGATCTTCTGGTCCAGGTGCAGGTACGGATAGTTGCCATCCACCGGCAGCGACGGCGCCAGTTTCACCACACCCACCAGCATCAGCGGCGCCACTTCACCGGCGGCACGGGCCACGGCGAGGATCATGCCGGTCATCATGGCCGGGCTGGCCATCGGGATCACAATCTTCCACAAGGTTTCAGCCTTGGTCGCGCCGAGGGCCAACGAGCCTTCACGCACGGTGCGAGGAATCCGCGCCAAACCTTCTTCGGTGGCCACGATCACCACCGGCACCGCCAGCAGCGCCAGGGTCAACGAAGCCCAGAGCAGGCCCGGCGTACCAAAGGTCGGTGCCGGCAGTGCTTCGGGGAAGAACAAGCGGTCGACCGAACCACCCAACACATACACAAAGAAGCCCAGACCAAACACGCCGTAAACGATCGCCGGAACGCCCGCCAGGTTGTTCACCGCGATACGGATGATCCGCGTCAGGGTGTTCTGCTTGGCGTATTCACGCAGGTACACCGCCGCCAGTACGCCGAACGGGGTAACGATCATCGCCATGATCAGGGTCATCATCACGGTGCCGAAAATCGCCGGGAAGATCCCGCCTTCGGTGTTGGCTTCACGCGGATCGTCGGAGAGGAATTCCCAGATCTTGCTGAAGTAGAAACCGACCTTGGTGAAGGTGCTCATGGCGTTCGGCTGGTAAGCGTGAACCACTTTGCCCAGACCGATTTCGATCTCTTTACCGTTGGCATCGCGAGCCGTCAGCGCATCGCGGTTGAACTGCGCATGCAGATCGGCCAGACGCGCTTCGATGTCCTGATAACGGGCGTTCAGTTCGGCGCGCTCGGATTCCATGTCCGCTTGCGCGGTGGCGTCGAGCTTGCCTTCCAGTTCCAGCTTGCGACCGTGCAGACGGATGCGTTCCAGCCCTGCGTTGATCGCGCCGATATCGACTTTTTCCATCGACTTGAGCTGCGCGGCGAGGCCGTTCACACGGTTGATCCGCGCTTGCAGCTCTGGCCATGCGGCTTCGCCTTCGGCGATGACCTTGCCGTCCTGTTTGACGTTGACCAGGTAGCCGTAGAAGTTGCCCCACTCGCGACGCTCCAGCGCCATCAGCTCTGGCGGCGTCTTCTGGTTGGTCAGCCACTCGCCGACGATCCAGGTGAAGTCGTTGCCGTTCAGGTCACGGTTGCCGACCTTGATCAGCTCGCGGGTCATGAATTCCGGGCCTTCGTCCGGCACTGGCAAACCAGCGCTTTTGAGGCGGGCACGGGGCACTTCTTCCTTCTGTACCACTTCGCCGACCACGAGGTGCTGGGCCTGGCCCGGTACGTCGTAGCTGGCGTGGATCAGATCCGCCGGCCAGAAGTGACCCAGACCGCGCACGGCAATCACCGCCAGCAGGCCAATGGTCATGATGACCGCGATGGACACCGCGCCACCGCTGATCCAGACGCCCGGGGCGCCGCTCTTGAACCATCCTTTCAGGGAGTTCTGTTTCACAGACTTCTACCTTTGCTTAAAGCGACGAGTATTTCTTGCGCAGACGCTGACGAATCAGTTCTGCCAGGGTGTTCATGACGAAGGTGAACATCAGCAGCACCAGCGCCGAGAGGAACAGCACGCGGTAGTGGCTGCCGCCGACTTCCGACTCCGGCATTTCCACCGCGACGTTGGCGGCCAGGGTGCGCAGGCCTTCGAACAGGTTCATTTCCATGACCGGGGTGTTACCGGTGGCCATCAGCACGATCATGGTTTCACCGACCGCACGGCCCATGCCGATCATCAGCGCCGAGAAGATGCCCGGGCTGGCGGTCAGGATCACCACACGCGTCATGGTCTGCCACGGTGTGGCACCGAGGGCCAGCGAACCGAGGGTCAGGCCACGCGGCACGCTGAACACGGCGTCTTCGGCAATCGAATAGATGTTCGGGATCACCGCAAAACCCATGGCCAGACCGACCACCAGAGCGTTGCGCTGGTCGTAGGTGATGCCCAGGTCGTGGGAGATCCACATGCGCATGTCGCCGCCGAAGAACCAGTTCTCCATGTACGGGCTCATGTACAGCGACAGCCAGCCCACAAACAGGATCACTGGAATCAGCAGCGCACTTTCCCAGCCATCCGGGACTCTCAGGCGGATCGACTCAGGCAGACGGCTGAAGGCGAAACCGGCGACCAGAATGCCGATCGGCAGCAGCATCAGCAGGCTGAAGATGCCCGGCAGATGCCCTTCGACATACGGCGCGAGGAACAGACCGGCGAAGAAACCGAGGATCACCGTCGGCATCGCTTCCATCAGTTCGATCACCGGCTTGACCTTGCGGCGCATGCCCGGGGCCATGAAGTACGCGGTGTAGATCGCAGCGGCAACGGCCAGTGGCGCGGCCAGCAGCATCGCGTAAAACGCAGCTTTCAGGGTGCCGAAGGTCAGTGGCGACAGGCTCAGCTTTGGTTCGAAATCGGTGTTGGCCGCGGTCGATTGCCAGACGTATTTAGGCTCGTCGTAGTTTTCGTACCAGACCTTGCTCCACAGCGCGCTCCAGGAAACTTCCGGGTGCGGGTTGTCGAGCAGCAACGGTTGCAGCTTGCCGCCAGACTCGACGATCACGCGGTTGGCGCGCGGCGACAGACCGAACAGGCCCGGGCCATCGACCACTTGGTCAACCAGCAAAGTACGGTGCGCGGTGCTGTGGAACACGCCGAGCTTGCCGCTGGCATCCAGGGCAACGAAGCCTTTGCGACGCTCTTCGGCGCTGATTTCAACGATCGGCGTGGTGCCCATCTGGAAGGTGCGGATCTGCTTCAGACGCAGCTCACCATCGGTGTCGCGGGCCATGAACCATTGGGCCAGGCCGCCCTTGGAGTCACCGACGATCAGCGAGATACCGCCCACCAGTTGTGTGGTCGCAGTGACTTCGGTATCGGCGTTTTCCAGCAATTTGTAGCGACCGTTGAGGCTCTTGTCGCGCAGGCTGAACACGTCGGCCTGGGCACGACCGTTGACCACATAAAGCCATTGCTGACGCGGGTCGACGAAGATGTTTTTAACCGGCTCAGTCATTTGCGGCAGATCGATACGCTTCTGCTCGTTGGTGACTTCGCCGGTCATCATGTTTTCTTCGCTGGTCAGCGACAGCACATTGAGTTGCGAACCGGTCGAACCCACCAGCATCAGCGTCGTATCGGTGGCGTTGAGGCTGACATGCTCCAGCGCACCGCCCGCTTCGTTCAGCGCGATTGGCGCCTCGCCGTAGGGGTATTCGATGGCCGGGGTGATGGTTTTCTTGCCGTCGGGGTAGCTGACCTTATAAGTGTGACGGAACACCAGCGCCTGACCGTTGGACAGACCCACGGCAACCAGCGGATGACCTGGCTGGTCTTCACCAATGGAGGTCACGGTTGCACCGGCGGGCAGCGGCAGATCGACGCGCTTCAGTTCAGCGCCACTGTCGATATCGAAGAACAATGCCTGGCCCTTGTCGGAAACGCGCATGGCCACCTGATTCTGCTCTTCGAGCGAAATCATCAGCGGCTTGCCGGCGTCCTGCATCCAGGCTGGAGTGATCGAGTCTTTCGCCTCCAGGTCAGCGCCCTGGAACAACGGCGCGACCACGTAGGCGAGGAAGAAGAAGATCAGGGTGATGGCTGCCAGCACCGCCAGACCGCCAACGAGGACGTACCAGCGAGTGAAGCGATCCTTGAGCGCGCGAATGCGGCGCTTGCGTTGCAGCTCAGGCGTATTGAAATCAATGCGCTTGGGAGGATTAGTAGTCATTTGGGAATTGGCCAGATCATTCATGCGCTCACCCTAGCGATCCTGTATGACAGAAAGATGACAGTGCAGTGACGCAGCAAATCCACCGCCAGCGGGGCTGGCAGAGGATCGAAAATTTGAGGTGTGTAAAAGGCCGGTCTGCGGGCAGATCCGGCCTTTCACTTGAGTCCGACGGGGTTCACCCCGGACTCAATTTGTTACTTCTTTACGACTGCAGCGCCTTCTTGCAAGCCCAGGTCAGCCAGTGCTTTGGCAGCGACTTTGGCTGGCAACGGGATGTAACCGTCCTTGACTACAACTTCCTGGCCCTGTTTGGACAGAACCAGCTTCACGAACTCGGCTTCCAGCGGGGCCAGAGGCTTGTTCGGGGCTTTGTTGACGTAAACGTAGAGGAAACGCGACAGCGGGTACTTGCCGTTCAGGGCGTTTTCTTCGGTGTCTTCGATGAAGTCAGTGCTGCCCTTCTTGGCCAGAGGCACGGTCTTCACGCTAGCGGTCTTGTAGCCGATACCCGAGTAACCGATGCCGTTCAGCGAGGAGCTGATCGACTGCACGACCGAAGCCGAACCTGGTTGTTCGTTGACGTTTGGCTTGTAGTCACCTTTGCACAGGGCTTCTTCTTTGAAGTAGCCGTAAGTGCCGGATACCGAGTTACGGCCGAACAGTTGCACTGGCTTGTTGGCCAGGTCACCGGTTACACCCAGCTCACCCCAGGTTTTCACGTCGGCTTTGGCGCCGCACAGACGGGTGGACGAGAAGATCGCGTCAACCTGTTCCATGGTCAGGTGCTGGATCGGGTTGTCCTTGTGTACGAATACAGCCAGGGCATCCACGGCAACCGGGATAGCGGTTGGCTTGTAGCCGTACTTCTGCTCGAAGGCCGCCAGTTCGGTGTCCTTCATCTTGCGGCTCATCGGGCCCAGGTTCGAGGTGCCTTCAGTCAGCGCAGGTGGCGCAGTGGCGGAGCCAGCGGCCTGAATCTGGATGTTTACGTTCGGGTATTCTTTCTTGTAGTTCTCGGCCCACAGGGTCATGAGGTTGGCCAGGGTATCGGAGCCGACGCTGGACAGGTTGCCCGACACACCAGTGGTCTTGGTGTAGCTCGGGATAGCAGGGTCAACAGCGGCAACCGCGTTGGCAGTCGCAACGCCAGCAGCGACAAAAGTCATTGCCGCCATCAAACGCTTCAGTTTCATGCCTTACTCCTAGCAGATAGGGTGTGTTAAGTCGGGGCCAAGTATCAGCAGGCCGTGTGAACACTCTATGGCTGAAATATGACAATTGGATGAAAGGCCAGCATCCAAGGTTTTACTGGATGATTCGTGGTGCCCCCATTCGCGAGCAGGCTCGCTCCCACCGTTTGAAATGCATTCCAATGTGGGAGCGAGCCTGCTCGCGAAATGGCCGTGACTACTGAGGAGATTTCGGATCAGCGACCCTTCTTCCAGAGCCACGCCCCCACCAGAATCCCCATCGCACACAGCACTGCCACGTAGTAGGCCGGGCCCATCGCGCTTTCTTTAAGCAGCAGGCTGACGATCATCGGCGTCAGGCCACCGAAGATTGCGTACGCCACGTTGTAAGAGAACGACAACCCACTGAAACGCACCACCGGCGGGAACGCCTTGACCATCACGTAGGGCACCGCACCAATGGTGCCGACCAGCAAACCGGTCAACGCATACAGCGGGAACAGCCAGTTCGGGTGATCGGCGAGGCTGTGATAGAAGGTCCAGGAGCTGATCAGCAAGCCCAGGCAACCGAACACAAACACCCGGCCGGCGCCAAAGCGATCCGCCAGCGCACCGGAAATGATGCAACCGAAGCTCAGGAACACGATCGCCAGGCTGTTGGATTGCAGCGCGGTGGTCGGCGAGAAGTGGTAAACGGTTTGCAGCACAGTCGGGGTCATCAGAATGACTACGACGATCCCGGCCGACAGCAGCCAGGTCAGCAGCATCGAGATCGCAATCGCCCCGCGATGGTCACGCAGCACCGCGCGCAGCGGCACTTCTTCGGCCAGCGCCTTGCGCAGTTGCAGCTCGGCAAACACCGGGGTTTCGTGCAGCCAGCGGCGCAGGTAAACCGAGAACAGACCGAACACGCCACCGAGCAGGAACGGAATCCGCCAGGCGTAATCCGCAACCTCGGTCGGCGTATAGATGCTGTTGATCGCCGTGGCGACCAGCGAGCCGAGCAGAATTCCGGCGGTCAGGCCGCTGGTCAGGGTGCCGCAGGCGTAGCCCATGTGCTTCTGCGGGACGTGTTCGGAAACGAAGACCCATGCCCCCGGTACTTCACCGCCAATCGCCGCGCCTTGAATCACCCGCATCAGCAGTAAAAGGATCGGCGCCCACATGCCGATCTGCGCATACGTCGGCAGCAGACCCATGATCAGGGTCGGCACGGCCATCATGAAGATGCTCAGGGTGAACATTTTCTTGCGCCCCAGCAGGTCGCCGAAGTGCGCCATGACAATGCCGCCCAGCGGCCGCGCCAGGTAACCGGCGGCAAAGATGCCGAAGGTCTGCATCAGGCGCAGCCACTCAGGCATGTCGGCCGGGAAGAACAACTTGCCGACCACGGTGGCGAAGAATACGAAGATGATGAAATCGTAAAACTCCAGCGCACCGCCCAGAGCCGATAGCGACAGAGTCTTGTAGTCATTGCGGGTCAATGGTCGTGCGGGTTGGTCGGGCTGCGCGAGGCTCGAAGGCGCTGTGGTCATGGCAAGGGCTTCTCTTATAGGCGGATCTGCGACTCCAACAACGCTGGCTGGAGCTTTGGCAGGTTCGGCACCATAGCAAATTGTTCGAAAAAGCACATAGAGGCGCGTATTTGACGGTCAAAATCAGAACCGGGTGGTCGTCGCGGAGTCTACCGACCGATATACTCGCAACCTTGCCCCGGTTTGTAGGGGGTTGCTGTGCGAAAACGTCGTTGGCCCGCCCTTTGAACGGAGCAGCCGGTTTCGCAGAGTTTCCCTTTAGGCGCCTTATGGAAGACGTGACGGACGTAGTATGTTCGGTGCTGAATCGTTTTTCCTGAAGACGGCTACCACCAGCAATACCAACAAGAGTCACGGGTCAGAGGCACCCCCGGCATGATAGAGCTCGAACAAGAAGATCCAATCCCGCAAGGCGACCTGGCCCTGCAAATCACCGCTCTCCCGCGTGAAACCAACGGCTTTGGCGATATTTTCGGCGGCTGGCTGGTGGCACAGATGGATTTGGCCGGCACCGCGATGGCCAGCCGTGTCGCCGGAGGCCGCGTGGCCACCGTCGCTATCGACCGCATGGCGTTCCTGGTTCCGGTCGCCGTTGGCGCGCAATTGTCCTTTTATACCCAGACCCTGGAAATCGGCCGCAGCTCGATCCAGATGATGGTCGAAGTGTGGAGCGACGATCCGTTGTCCAGCGAGTGGCGTAAAGTGACCGAAGCGGTGTTTGTCTTCGTCGCCATCGACGGCAGTGGTCGCACCCGGTCGGTTCCGCCGCGCGCACGCTAAACCTCACGGCCGTTTCACGGTCGATAGTTGTCCCAAGTGTCTGATCGAGAGCTGTCCCATGAACACGCCCAACGTTGAAGCCGTGAAACTGGATGAACTGAACTGCTGGCGCATCCGCCACGGTCAGGCCGAAGTGCTGGTAGCCCAGCAAGGCGCGCACATCCTCAGTTATCAGGTTGACGGCCAGCCGCCGATCATCTGGCTCAACGACAAGGCCGAGTTCAAGACCGGTAAGAGCATCCGTGCTGGCGTGCCGGTGTGCTGGCCGTGGTTCGGCAAATTCGAACGCAACCCGCAGAACGTGCAGGCCATGTACACCGGTGAGCAACCCGCACCCGCGCACGGTCTTGTGCGGGCGATGGATTGGGAGCTGGGCGGCATAGAAGCCGAAGGCGATGGCCTCAAGGTCGAGTTCAAACTGCCCTACCCTGAAGGCGGCCTGCCGGGTTGGCCACATCAGGTCGATCTGGCCCTGACCCTGCGTCTGGACGATCAGTTGCACCTCAGCCTGACCAGCCATAACCGTGGCGGCGACACTGTCAGCCTCAGCCAGGCGTTGCACACCTACTTCGCCGTCAGCGATGTGCGCAATGTGCATGTCGAAGGTGTGGACGGTTTGAATTACATCGAGACCCTGGACGACTGGAAGACCAACGCCCAGACAGGCGACCTGCATTTTGCCGGCGAAACCGACCGCATCTACCTCGACGCCCCGCCGCAGTTGAGCATCGTCGACCCGACGTGGGAGCGGCGCATTGTCCTCACCAGCACGGGCTCGCGCACTGCGGTGATCTGGAACCCGTGGATCGACCGCGCCGCAGCGCTCAGCGATATGGATAACGATGGCTGGCAACGCATGCTGTGCATCGAGACGGCGAATGTGATGGATGATGTGGTGAGTCTGGCGCCGGATGGGAGCCATACCATGGGTGTCAGCATCGGCAGCAAACAGCTCTAACCCAAACCAGATAACTCATGGAAGCGAGCCTTTGTGGCGAGGGGATTTATCCCCGATGGACTGCGCAGCAGTCCCCGACTCTTGATTTGAACAGCCGGGGCCGCTTCGCGACCTATCGGGGATAAATCCCCTCACCACAAAAGCTCACTCCTACAGTTAATTTGTGTAGGTCCTAGAGATCCGACTCCTGCACCACCCGCACCTTGTCCGCCTCCAGCGCATACGCCGCATCGGCCAGATCGTTGCTGACCTTTTCGACCTTCAGCGTGCCGGTCACCCACAGCGGCGTGTAGATGTCTTCCAGCTTCAGCCCCTTCGGATAGCGCACCAGTACCAGTTGATTCGGCGGCGGTGGCGGCACGTGGATACACGCGCCCGGGTACGGCACCAGGAAAAACAGGGTGCTGCGACCCTTGGCATCGGATTCCAGCGGCACCGGATAACCACCGATGCGGATGTGCTTGTCGTTCATCGACGCCACGGTTTTGGTCGAGTACATCACCGCCGGCAGACCTTTGGCCTGTTTCATCCCGCCCTTCTCGGTGAAGGTGCCGGTGGCTTCCGGGGAGTTGTGGTCGATGTCGGGCATGGCCTCCAGGGCCTTTTGATCCGACTTGGGCATCAGTTCGAGCCAGTCGGTTTCCGGCAGTTCGCCGGCGTGGGCCAAACCGCTGCCCAGTAAAAGGAGAGTCAACAAAAGACGGCGCATGAAGGTGCTCGGACAAAGGAAAGGACTATAAATCGCCGAGCATTCTAGCCCTCCCTGCCCGATTGGCAGAGAGGGCTTTGTCGCTTTGGATCACTTCTTTTTGATCAGGCCGTAGATCACCAGCAACACGATCGCGCCAACCAGTGCGCCGATGAAACCTGCGCCCTCGCCCGCCCGATAGATGCCCAGGGCCTGGCCGCCGTAGGTGGCTGCCAGCGAACCGCCGATACCGAGCAGGATGGTCATGATCCAGCCCATGCTGTCATCGCCCGGTTTCAGGAACCGAGCCAGCAGGCCGACGATCAAGCCGATAAAGATGGTTCCGATAATTCCCATGGCATTTCCCTCTGTGTGAATTGGCTATGCCAAAGCCTAGACAGACTTTGGCATCCTGCCATCAGAGAACGGCGGCCCCTGAATGGTTCCGCCGCTGCCACATGAAACTGTTTTACTCGGCGATCAGCGCCTGGACCTTGAGAATCTGCGCCTGGAGCGTGGCCTTGTCGGCGCAACGCAGGTTGGCGTGACCGACCTTGCGCCCGGCCTTGAAGGCCTTGCCGTAGTGGTGCAGATGGCAGTCTTCGATGGCGATGACCTTCTCTACCGGCGGAACCACACCGATAAAGTTGAGCATCGCGCTCTCGCCGACCTTGGCCGTCGAACCCAGCGGCAGACCGGCAACGGCACGCAGATGGTTTTCAAACTGGCTGCACTCGGCACCTTCAGTGGTCCAGTGCCCGGAGTTGTGCACGCGCGGGGCGATTTCGTTGGCCTTGAGGCCGCCGTCGACTTCAAAGAACTCGAACGCCATCACGCCGACGTAGTCCAGTTGCTTGAGCACGCGGCTGGAATAGTCTTCGGCCAAGGCCTGCAACGGGTGATCGGTGCTGGCCACAGACAGCTTGAGGATGCCGCTGTCGTGGGTGTTGTGCACCAACGGGTAGAACTTGGTTTCGCCATCGCGAGCGCGAACGGCGATCAGTGAGACTTCACCAGTGAACGGCACGAAGCCTTCCAGCAGGCAGGCCACGCTGCCGAGCTCGGCGAAGGTGCCAACCACGTCTTCGGGTTTGCGCAGGACTTTCTGGCCCTTGCCGTCGTAACCCAGGGTGCGGGTTTTCAGCACGGCCGGCAGACCGATCGAGGCCACGGCGGCATCCAGATCGGCTTGCGACTGGATGTCGGCGAAGGCCGGGGTCGGAATCCCCAGATCCTTGAACATGCTCTTTTCGAACCAGCGGTCGCGAGCAATGCGCAGGGCTTCGGCGCTCGGATAAACCGGCACGAATTGCGAAAGGAACGCCACGGTTTCAGCCGGGACGCTTTCGAACTCGAAGGTCACCAGATCGACTTCATCAGCCAGTTGACGCAGATGATCCTGATCGCCGTAATCGGCCCGCAGGTGTTCGCCCAGCGCAGCGGCGCAAGCGTCCGGCGCAGGGTCGAGGAAAGCGAAGTTCATGCCCAGCGGGGTGCCCGCCAGGGCCAACATGCGACCCAACTGGCCGCCACCGATTACACCGATCTTCATCTCAACAACCTCAGGCAATACGTGGGTCTGGATTGTCCAGGACGCTGTCTGTCTGCTCGGCACGGAAGGTTTTCAGTACCGCGTGGAACTGTGGATGCTTGGCGCCGAGGATGCTCGCCGAGAGCAGGGCGGCGTTGATCGCGCCCGCTTTGCCGATGGCCAGGGTGGCGACCGGAATACCGGCCGGCATCTGCACGATCGACAGCAGCGAATCGACGCCCGAGAGCATCGACGATTGCACCGGAACACCCAGCACCGGCAGGTGGGTCTTGGCCGCACACATGCCTGGCAAGTGGGCTGCGCCGCCGGCACCGGCGATAATCACCTCGATGCCGCGGCTTTCAGCCTCTTCGGCGTACTGGAACAGCAAATCCGGGGTGCGGTGGGCAGAGACCACCTTGACCTCGTACGGGATGCCGAGCTTTTCCAGCATATCGGCGGTGTGGCTAAGGGTGGACCAATCGGACTTGGAGCCCATGATCACGCCAACCAGTGCACTCATCGTCGCGCCTCTTCTCTCTGGGCGCCCGCAGGCGCGTCAAAAACAACAAGCCACGCAGAATGCGTGGCTTGTTGTAGGAAAAATGGCCGGACGTACCGGCCGAAGGCCGCGCAGTATACCGCAAAGAAAGCAATAAACAGCCCCCGTCACGACCATCTGTCACCTGCCGCAAAAGCCCGGTTTTATTGACTTGAAGGTCAGCCAAAAAGATCAAAAGATCGCAGCCTTCGGCAGCTCCTACAGGGAAACGCACTTCAACATGTAGGAGCTGCCGAAGGCTGCGATCTTTTCCCCCAGACACCATCCATCAGGAAGCTTGGGCGGCGCCACCTTCGAGCTTGCGCCACAACAACCGCACGTTGGCCTTGCGCACCAGCGCGCAGCGGTACAGACGAATCTCCAGCGGCACATGCCATTGCGGGCCGCCGCATACGACGAGTTCGCCCCGGGCCAGTTCGGCACGCACGCTCAACTGCGGCACCCAGGCAATCCCGAGGCCTTCCAGCGCCATGCTCTTCAGGCTGTCGGCCATCGCGGTTTCATAGATCGTGGTGAAGCGCAGCTGTCGCTGACGCAGCAGGCCATTCACCGAACGCCCGAGAAACGCCCCGGCGCTGTACGCCAGCAACGGCACGCTGGCGTCACCTTCCAGATCGAACAGCGGCTTGCCATCGGCATCCGCCGCGCACACCGGGAGCATCTCGGTCTGGCCCAAATGCAGTGACGGGAAAATTTCCGGGTCCATCTGCATCGCCGCGTCCGGGTCGTAGAACGCCAGCATCAAGTCGCAGCCACCTTCGCGCAGTGCGTGCACGGCGTCACCGACGTTGGTCGCCACCAGTCGCGTGGCGATGTTCAGGCCTTCATTGCGCAACTGCGCGATCCAACGCGGGAAAAAACCCAGTGCCAGGGAGTGAGCGGCGGCAACCTGCATCACCTCGCCCTGCCCGCCCTCCAGATGATGCAGATGGCGCAGCACTTCACCGAGCTGTTCGACCACGGTGCGCGCGGTCACCAGAAACAATTGCCCCGCCGCCGTCAGCTCGACTGGCGTGCGCGAGCGGTTGACCAATGTCAGCCCCAGCGCGGCTTCCAGGCTGCGTATCCGCCGACTGAAGGCCGGCTGGGTCACGAAGCGCCGTTCGGCGGCCTGCGAGAAGCTGCGGGTGGCGGCCAGAGCACTGAAGTCCTCGAGCCATTTGCTTTCCAGATTCATCACGTCCTCCCGGACACGCACCAAAACAGGTCACACGTCTGCCGCGCACGCGGCGTCACACGGGCATTATGCCGAATGTGCATAGGTCAGTGCTGAACAGCATTGGCCCAAAATTTCCCACAAGCCTAGCATTCGCAGCGTTCCGGCATCGACCGGGTCCATATCGAGATGATTTCTATCATGTCCTCCGCTGCATCTTTCCGCACAGAAAACGACCTGCTTGGCGCCCTCGAAGTACCGGCTCAAGCGTATTACGGCATCCAGACCCTGCGAGCGGTGAATAACTTCCGCCTCTCGGGCGTTCCGATTTCGCATTACCCGAAACTGGTTGTCGGTCTGGCGATGGTCAAACAGGCCGCCGCTGACGCCAACCGCGAGTTGGGTCACCTGAGCGAAGCCAAGCACGCTGCCATCAGCGAAGCCTGTGCCCGATTGATCCGCGGTGATTTCCACGAAGAGTTCGTGGTCGACATGATTCAAGGTGGCGCCGGTACTTCCACCAACATGAACGCCAACGAAGTGATCGCCAACATTGCGCTCGAAGCGATGGGTCACCAGAAAGGCGAGTACCAGTACCTGCACCCGAACGACGACGTGAACATGGCGCAGTCGACCAACGACGCCTACCCGACGGCCATCCGCCTGGGTCTGCTGTTGGGTCACGACACCCTGCTGGCCAGCCTCGACAGCCTGATTCAGGCATTCGCGGCCAAGGGCAAAGAATTCGATCACGTCCTGAAAATGGGCCGTACCCAGTTGCAAGACGCTGTGCCGATGACCCTCGGCCAGGAATTCCGTGCTTTCGCCACCACCATGGGCGAAGACCTGGCCCGTCTGAAGACGCTGGCCCCGGAACTGCTGACTGAAGTGAACCTGGGTGGCACCGCGATCGGTACCGGCATTAACGCCGACCCGCGTTATCAGGCCTTGGCTGTACAGCGTCTGGCGCTGATCAGCGGTCAACCGGTGGTACCGGCAGCCGACCTGATCGAAGCCACCTCCGACATGGGTGCCTTCGTCCTGTTCTCCGGCATGCTCAAGCGCACCGCGGTCAAGCTGTCGAAGATCTGCAACGACTTGCGTCTGTTGTCCAGCGGCCCACGCACCGGTATCAACGAAATCAACCTGCCGGCGCGTCAGCCAGGCAGCTCGATCATGCCCGGCAAGGTCAACCCGGTGATCCCGGAAGCCGTTAACCAGGTGGCTTTCCAGGTCATCGGTAACGACTTGGCGCTGACCATGGCGGCTGAAGGCGGCCAGTTGCAACTGAACGTGATGGAGCCGCTGATCGCGTTCAAGATCTTCGACTCGATCCGCCTGCTGCAACGCGCCATGGACATGCTGCGCGAGCACTGCATTGTCGGTATCACTGCCAACGAAGCCCGCTGCCGCGAACTGGTCGAACACTCGATCGGTCTGGTCACCGCGCTGAACCCGTACATCGGCTACAAAAACGCCACCCGCATCGCCCGTATCGCTCTTGAAAGCGGCCGCGGCGTGCTGGAACTGGTGCGCGAAGAAGGTCTGCTCGACGAAGCCAGTCTCGCCGACATCCTGCGCCCGGAAAACATGATTGCTCCGCGTCTGGTTCCGCTCAAAGGCTGAACCGACGTGTTGTTTGTAGCACCGCTCACCAGGTCGAGGGACTAGACACCTCTCACCTTTTGAGGGCCTGGGGATCAGTCCCCAGGCCCTTTTTTTTAACTTTTTGATCCTGAGACCCGTATGTCTGGGGATTGCTTCATGTGGAGGTGAGCCCTTGTGGCGAGGGGATTCATCCCCGATGGGTCGCGAAGCGGCCCCAAAAACTGCAATCGCAATGTATCCGGTGCACCGCGCCGAATGGTTTTGCGACTGCTTCGCAGCCGATCGGGGATGAATCCCCTCGCCACAGGGTTTGCGTCAACAAAAAAGCAGTTCCTGCACAAGCCCGGCGCCGGTAACGCCGGGTGTTTCAAAGCTTCGTTTCGTCGCTTGCACCACTACCGTGCAGACGGGCGCGCCACTGATCGGTATAGTGCCGCCCCTCTTCGCGTGAGCGGTCGTCGGTAACGAGGCCATAACCCATGCGAAACCCGAACTAATAACAAACCCGCGAAATGGAACCGGGACGAAACCTTCGCCCCACCTGTTGTGCCGCGCGCAAACCGGTGTAACGCGATGTTTCCGAACATCCAGCATTTGCTTACACAAAAAACAGCGAGGAAAAATCCATGCTCGAAGTCATTAACGACTTCCTCTCAGGGAAAGTACTGATCGTGCTCATTGTCGGGCTCGGTAGCTACTTCACGATTCGCTCGCGTTTCGTTCAATTGCGTCACTTTTTCCACATGTTCGCGGTGTTCCGCGACAGCCTGAAAAGCAGCGCCGGGCAGCTCAGCTCGTTCCAGGCCCTGATGCTCAGCCTCGCCGGCCGCGTTGGTGCAGGCAACATCGCCGGTGTCGGCATCGCCGTGACCCTTGGTGGGCCAGGTGCGGTGTTCTGGATGTGGGTAACCGCACTGGTCGGCATGTCCAGCAGCTTCTTCGAGTGCTCCCTCGGTCAGCTGTACAAACGCACTGATTCAGACGGCACCTTCCGTGGCGGCCCGTCCTACTACATTCAGCACGGCTTGCAGAAGCGCTGGTTGGGTATGGTCATGGCGTTCCTGTTGCTGGTGACCTTCGGTTTCGCCTTCAACGGCCTGCAAGCCCACGCCGTGACTCACTCGCTGAACAACGCCTTCGGCCTCGACACCACTTACACCGGCCTCGCGCTGGCGGTACTGCTGGGTCTGGTGTTCATCGGCGGGATCAAGCGCATCGCCAAGGTCGCTGACCTGCTGGTGCCGGTGAAAACCCTGGTCTACATCGGCGTGACCCTCTACGTGATCGTGCTGCAATTCGACCACGTTCCAGCCATGCTGATGACCATCGTCAAGAGCGCCTTCGGTCTCGACCAGGCTTTCGGCGGCCTGATCGGCAGCGCGATTGTCATGGGCGTGAAGCGCGGCGTGTTCGCCAACGAAGCAGGCCTTGGCAGTGCGCCGAACGTGGCGGCGGTGGCTTCGGTCGAGCACCCGGTGGCACAAGGTGTGGTTCAAGCGTTCAGCGTGTTCCTCGACACTTTCGTGATCTGCACCTGCACCGCGTTGTTGATCCTGCTCTCCGGTTTCTACACCCCGGGTTTCGAAGGCGACGGCATTGCCCTGACCCAGAACTCGCTGGCCGCCGTGGTCGGTGAATGGGGCCGGATGTTCATCTCGGTGGCACTGGCGTTGTTCGTGTTCACCTCGATCCTCTACAACTACTACCTGGGCGAGAGCAACCTGCGCTTCCTGATCGGTGAAAACCGCAAGGCGCTGATCGGCTACCGCGCACTGGTACTGGTATTGATCTTCTGGGGTGCCATCGAAAACCTCGGCACCGTGTTCGCCTTCGCCGACATCACCATGACCATGCTGGCGTTTGTGAACCTGATCGCGCTGTTCCTGCTGTTCAAGGTCGGCATGCGCATCCTGCGTGACTACGATGACCAGCGTGCTGCCGGCATCAAGACCCCGGTGTTCGATTCGAGCAAGTTCCCGGATCTGGACCTCGACCGCAAAGCCTGGCCGGCCAACCCGCCTGCCGCTGCCGGCAAGACTGAAGCCGAGCCGCAAGGCGTACCCGCAGCGCAACGCTGATGGGTAAATGACGGGCGCATCCTCTGCGCCCGTCAGTTACAGTTCGAAAAACTGTGGGAGCCGACTTGCTCGCTCCCACAGGAACTCTTCCTCTCGGAGAATCCTCATGAATTCGTCGACTTATCCTGCCGCCCAGCACGTCATGGTTTTGTACACCGGTGGCACCATCGGCATGCAGGCCAGCGCCAATGGCCTGGCCCCGGCGTCCGGTTTTGAAGCGCGGATGCGCGAGTACCTGCACAGCCAGCCTGAACTGGTCGTGCCGCAGTGGCGCTTTCGCGAGATGTCGCCGCTGATCGACAGCGCCAACATGACCCCGGCCTATTGGCAGCAACTGCGTGAAGCGGTGGTCGATGCCGTGGACGTGCAAGGCTGCGACAGCGTGCTGATCCTGCACGGCACCGACACCCTGGCTTACAGCGCCGCAGCCATGAGCTTCCAGTTGCTCGGCCTGCACGCCCGCGTGTGCTTCACCGGCTCCATGTTGCCGGCGGGCGTGACCGACAGCGATGCCTGGGAAAACCTCGGCGGTGCGCTGGTCGCCCTCGGCCAAGGCCTGGCGCCGGGCGTGCACCTGTACTTTCACGGCGAACTGCTGGCACCAACCCGTTGCGCGAAAGTGCGCAGCTTCGGCCGTCACCCGTTCAAACGTCTGGAGCGTCAGGGCGGCGGCGTGAAAGCCACTTCGATTCCAGCCGCGTTGAACTACAACCAGCCAAAGCAATTGGCGAAAGTTGCCGTGCTGCCGCTGTTCCCCGGCATCGGCGCCGAGATCCTCGACGGCCTGCTCGACAGCGGCATTCAGGGGCTGGTGCTGGAATGCTACGGCAGCGGCACCGGGCCGAGCGACAACCCGGAATTCCTCGCCAGCCTCGGCCGTGCGCGGGATAAGGGCGTGGTGGTGGTCGCGGTCACGCAGTGCCATGAAGGCGGGGTCGAGTTGGATGTGTATGAGGCTGGCAGCCGTTTGCGCGGCGTCGGTGTCCTGTCCGGTGGCGGCATGACGCGCGAAGCGGCGTTCGGCAAGTTGCATGGGTTGCTGGGGGCAGGCCTGGAAACCGCTGAAGTCCGCCGACTGGTCGAACTCGACCTGTGTGGCGAACTGATCTGACACCACACAAAACCCCTGTAGGAGCTGCCGAAGGCTGCGATCTTTTGATTTGGTTTTTCCGGATCAAAAGATCGCAGCCTTCGGCAGCTCCTACAGGAGGGCGATAGGCATGCAACTTGCTCTGTTCCCAGCCTCCTAAGGCTGGAACCCACCATGCTCCACTCCCACCTCACCACCCTCAATGCCGTCTCCCTGATTCTCAAAACCTTCAACGAAGAAGGCTTGCCGAGCGAAGCACTGCTGGCCGGCAGCGGCATCAGTGCGGCGGATCTGAACCGTGCTGATACGCGCATCACCACCAATCAGGAAATGCAGGTCTGCGCCAATGCTGTCGCGCTCAAGCACGACATCGGCCTGGAACTGGGCCGGCGCATGCACGTTTCCTGCTACGGCATGCTCGGTTACGCGCTGCTCACCTGTGCCACCTTCGGTGACGCTTTGCGTCTGGCTATCCGTTATCCGGCGCTGTTGGGAACACTTTTCGAGCTGAGCCTGGAAGAGGACGGCGAGCGCGTCTGGTTCGTCGCAGCCGATTATCGCGAGAGCCCGGCGATGGCGGTGTTTAATGCCGAGTTCTGTCTGGTTTCGCTGAAAGTCATTTGCGATGACTTGCTTGGCCATCCGCTGCCGCTACTCGCCACGCGGTTCGAACACGCCGCGCCGGATTACCGCGACAGCTACGCCGAGCACTTCGCCAGCCCATTGCACTTCGCCGCCAAGGACAATGCCTTCGCCTTCGACCGGCACTGGCTCGATCAGCCGCTGCCGCTGGCCGATGCCATCACCCATCAAGCCATGGCCGAACGCTGCCGCAAGCAAAACCTCGAGTTCACCGGGCGTCAGGCGTGGCTCGGGCGCATCCGTCAGTTGCTCAGCGCCCAGTTGAACGCGGCCCCGGGGCTGGAAGGCTTGGCGCAGCAGATGAAGTGCTCGCCACGTACCTTGCGCCGACACCTCAAGGACATGGGCAGCAGTTATCAGGAGCTGCTCGACGAACTGCGCTTCGAACGGGCCAAGCAGATGCTTTGCGAAGATCAGTTGCCGATCTACCGTATCGCCGAGACATTGGGCTTTAGCGAGACCGCGAGTTTCCGCCATGCATTCGTGCGCTGGAGCGGCGTGGCGCCGAGTCAGTTCCGGCCGCACTGATAAACCCTGTGGGGGCAGGCTGCTCCAGCGAGGGGCGAATAGCGGTCAGCATTTTTGGCCAGATCAATCCCCTTTTGGCCTTTCCTGCCGTTCTCCGAATCGCCTCGCGCCGCAACACTTGGGGCAACCGATTCAGCCCTGCGGAGAACAACAAATGCTGACGATCTACTCGGACGATCACCACCTGCACCATGGCCGCTGCGAATTGATCGATGGCCAGCTCAAGCCGTGCTTCGAGATGCCGTCGCGCGCCGACCATGTGCTGCAACGGGTGCAACACCAGCACCTGGGGCCTGTGGAAGCGCCGAAGGATTTCGGCCTCGAACCGATCGCCCGCATCCACAGCCGCGACTACCTGGATTTCTTCAAAGGCGCGTGGGCGCGCTGGACCGAATTCAACACCGACGGCGATTTGTTGCCCTACACCTGGCCGGCGCGCACCTTGCGTGCGATCAAGCCGACCAGCCTGCACGGCCAACTCGGCTATTACAGCTTCGACGGCGGCGCGCCGATAACCGCCGGCACTTGGCAAGCAGCGTACAGCGCAGCGCAAGTTGCCCTGACTGCGCAGGCGGCCATCCAGCGTGGCGCACGCGCTGCGTTCGCCCTCTGCCGTCCACCGGGGCACCACGCCGCCGGCGACTTGATGGGTGGTTATTGCTACCTCAACAACGCTGCCATTGCCGCGCAGGCGTTCCTCGATCAGGGCCATAAAAAAGTCGCGATCCTCGACGTCGACTATCACCACGGCAACGGCACGCAGTCGATTTTCTATGAGCGCAGCGACGTGTTGTTCACCTCGATTCATGGCCACCCGGAAGCGGAATTCCCGTTCTTCCTCGGCTATGACGATGAACACGGCGAAGGCGACGGTGAGGGTTTCAACTTCAACTATCCG
Organism: Pseudomonas sp. LBUM1652; assembly: GCF_059716105.1. NCBI lineage: Bacteria > Pseudomonadati > Pseudomonadota > Gammaproteobacteria > Pseudomonadales > Pseudomonadaceae > Pseudomonas > Pseudomonas sp. LBUM1652. Next base: position 6,262,246 of record NZ_CP166804.1, read on the forward strand.
CTGCCGGCCGGCTCTGGCTGGGATGCATGGAGCGCAGCGCTGGATCAGGCCTGCAACGAGATCGACAGCTACGGCGCCGACATCATCGTCGTGTCGCTGGGTGTCGACACCTTCAAGGATGATCCGATCTCGCAATTCAAACTCGACAGCCCGGATTATCTGGCGATGGGCAAGCGCATTGCCGCCCTTGGCAAACCGACCCTGTTCGTCATGGAGGGCGGCTACGCCGTGGAAGAAATCGGGATCAACGCGGTGAACGTCCTCGAAGGATTTGAAAACCCGTAGAGAGCAACGCAGCCGTAAACGACCCGCACTCGCGGGTCTTTTTTTGCCCGCAACATTTATGTACCGCACAGCGCCACAACGTGACCTCTACCTTGCCCTGATATGACGCCCTTGCGGCGCGCCTCTTTCGTCAGATCAGGAATTGCCAATGCCCGAATCTTCCATACCCAGCGCCGTTGATGTCGTGACACAACTGGTGACCGGCCCTTCGTTGCGCGAAGTCGCCTCGAAAACGCTGCAACCGGCGCTCAAGACGCTGTACCCGACCCTGCACATCGATCCGCAACAGGCCATGGTGGTGACACCAACGTGGGTCATCGAAGGCGAGCAAGTCGTGCCCGGCCGCGAGCAGATCGAGTCTCTGACCGATGTTCTGGTACGACTCACGCTGAGCGGCACCACGGTGAACTACCTCGACGGAGAGCACTTTCTGACCTTGCAGCCCGGCCGGTCGGCAATCCAGCTGCCCGTGAAGATCGACGCGGTCGGCCGCCTGCTCAATGAATTTGCGCCTTTGATGTTCGTCGCCTTCAAAGAACAACATATCGCTTACTGGGGCACCTTCATCGCCCCGGAGCGGCCGCGCTGGCAGCAAATGTCGGACGCCCTGCGCAACCTGTGGAACGTCGACGCCCGCCAAGGCTGGGATGCCGAACAACGGGCCATGGCCCATGCCGTTTTCAAGGTCCCGGACAAACAACAGCGCTTGCCCAATGACAAATACAAGACCCGCGCCTGCCTGATTGACCTCGACCAGGGTGACGGCGACAGCAACGAGCATCTGACCCTGCTGGACAGCGCAGTGCTGATCGGTAGCGTCGACGAGCGCACGATAATCCTGACCTATTCAGTGATCCATGGTTTCCAGAGTTTCGACTCCCTGGATGAACTCGGCGACGCATTGCCGCGCAAATCCTGGCAAAGAACCTCCAGCATCCCGCTCAAGTGGCGGTTACTGGAACCGGAAGGCAACTTTTTCGACCACCAGGCCTGCACACTGATCGCCCTGGAAGGCGACGCCCTCGGGGAGATCAATTTCTTTGGGAGCTCGACAACCGATCAGCTCTACTCGCACACCGGTAAACCTCGGCAACCACCACCCAACCTTAAACCGCATATCGATCGCATGCGTCCGATACTGCCAGTCTGGCTGGACGAGGCTGCGCCCGCGGACCAGGCCGCCTACAGTCGTTATCTGTTGGACCTGACGGTGTTGCAGCATTCGAACAAGGGCAAGTCGTTTCAGGAGCAGGTTGCCAGCCTGCAGACCTTTACTCGCGATGCCCTGAGCCGACAAATGCTCGAGGATCACCCGACAGCAAAAGATCTGAAGATCGACAAGATCGAAATCAGCATTGCCAGCCTGGAGGTGTGGGGCACGTTCGTCCTGCCGGGCAATATTCAGATCAAAAGCCTGTCGCTGACCGAGCTTGCCCTGCAAAACCTGGCGGGCCTGCCGCTGGGCAATAAAACCGTGCATTACAAGGACGGTAGCGCCCTGCCGGACTGGATGACCGTGACGTACCTCGAACAACTGGTCAGCAGCGTCGATATTGGCAAAACCTACCCCGCACACTTGAAAAAGCTGCTGGTGGACGATGCGGTGCACGCGGCGGCCTTGCAGAGGTTGTACACCTGCCAGTTATCCCTCGAGCTGCCGCTTCTGGCGCTGCAACACAAGATCCGTGGCAATGCCGGTATCAACGAACTCGGTTACCGGTATGTGGTTGCCGCCCTGAACAGCAGTGCCCAGGCGCGTCAGGTCGATGGGCATGAGATCGTCATCCGGCCGCTCGCGTTCGCTGCCCACCGCAGCGGTTCACAGACCGACACCGTGACCAACATGTTCGTCATCGGCCCGCGCGACGCGGACAAGGGCCCCTGCGTGCTTTATCGACCGCTGTTCCAAATGGCACTGATTCAGTACCCCAGCCACGCCAACCTGCTGTATGCGATCCAGCATTCCCGGCAACTGCGTGAATCGGTTCTGGCCTGGTTGCCGGACGATGTGAGATTCAACTACAGCCAGTTCGTGTTCACCGCCAAACTGCCGTCGGTGTGGACGATTCCGCAACTGTTGGTCAATCCGCTCACCGCCCTCGACATGTCCGGCCCTGTGACACTCGGTGCTGCAGTGATCGAAGGCGATATCCTGGCGACACTGCACACCACCAACGTTCAGGCAGTCATCAACCAGGCCGATCGCCAGTCCGTCTCCAATGCTGAAGCACGCTGGGCCAGCCTCAAGCGCGGCGGCTGGATGCTATTCAATGCGGCATTACCGTTTCTGGGCCGCAGTGTTGGTACGGCGGCATGGATATGGCAAATCATGGACGACTTGCAGGAGATCAGCGACGTCGCCAATCAAGAGTCCGGCAAGGTGGCCTGGACGGCGCTGGCCGATATTTTCCTCGCGCTGGGTATGGTGCTTGCTCATCGCGCAGCGGTCGGTGACAGGCCAGCCAGCGAATCGCTCCCCCTGGTGCAGGAGGAAGAACCGCAGGCAATAACCCCACCCTCCGAGGTGATCAAACCGCTCCGTTTGCCTGACATTACCAGTACCGAGTTGCCCGCCGCCCACGAGACCTCCGTCAACGCCATCGCCGCGCTACTGCGCTCGCCCCTTGCGCTGACCGCCCTGCTCGACAGCTTCAATATCTCCAAACCCGAAGGGCTCGGGGAGGCCGCCAGTACAGGTCGGCATCAGCACCTCTATGCACACGAGAACAAATGGTATGCCCCCGTCGGCAAACGCTGGTTTGAAGTGGAGATCAATGACAACGAAGACGTGCAGATCATCGACTCACGTCAGCAACCGCCATTAAAAGGCCCCTTGCTGACCCGCACCGCCGGCGGTCAATGGGTCCTCGATCTTCGCTTGCGCCTGCGCGGAGGCGGGCTGCGCAATCGCCGCAAGGAAGCCAAAAGCAAACGCGACAAACAAGCCGAAAAACTCACCGCCGACCTCAAGGCTTTCGACCTGACCATGGAGGATAAGCAAGCCCGGCTCGACCAGGCCCACAGCGCAATGACCGCTGCTCAGCCACAAGCCGTTGACGTGGCACGCCAACAGTATCTGGACACCCTCGACTCACAGAGCAAGGCGTACGGCGCGAACATCGAGCAGATCAAGGCATTGAACCTGGTGCAGAACATTCCCAACTACCGCACCACCATGATCCAGCGGCTGGAAATGCAGTTGTTTCTCGGCCAACAGTGGCTCACTGAGAACGCCACCGACTATCAAACCAACGTGACCGCGACGATGGCGATGATTGCTGACGACGCCAATGTCGAACGGCAGGCCTTTGTCCAGGCCTGCGAACGAATGACCGATCAGACCCAGAGCATCATCGAAAAGGTCGAGTCGGCTCATAGCCGATTCCAGGAACTGGAACTGCTGGGCAAGGACGCCGTGGAAACCCTGGCCCTTTATCGAAAGGCGTTGCCGACCTACGACCTGAATGACCTCAAGCTTTTACAGATCAGCCTCGGGCAGGAAATCGGCCTCAAGCCCGGCGAGAACGCCTTCCGGGTCGAGGCACAACAGGCTTTGGAAACCCTGATCGAAGATGCTGCGCTGAATATTCAGAGCTCACTGAATCTGACCGCCGACGATGGCCTGAGCAACCTGCGTGAACGGATCGAAGCCCTGAGCAATGTTTCCGAGCAGTTCAGCTCGGTGGATCAACGCTTTGCCGACTTCACCGCAGAGTTTGCCAACCAGATTCAGACTGATCGACTCAGACACATACGCACGCGGGTGAGCGAGTTCAAGGCGGGAACAGATGTGCGCCTGGCGGATCTGCTGCGCAACAAACATTTACTCGACCCCTTGCCCGGGCCGTCGAGACCCTCCTCCGGTTCAGCCTCCGGGCGAAAAATCATCAAGACCAAGTTCAAGGGCACCTTGGTCGGCGAGCGGAAAAAAAGTGTTGATGGTCAAGACACTGACCTGGTTGAAGTGCGTAGCGAGCTGACAGGAGTGATCGCTACGTTTCATGAGAAGTCGCCGGGGGAATGGGTCGAACAGGCCAGTACACACTCGCAGCCTGCCAAGGCCAGACCGAATCTCAAAAGAAGCCTCGCGCAGGGTCAGGCCTTGATCGACGGGCTGGCGGCGTTTCATCGACTGATCGAAGCCCGCATCAAACGAGATCGACGAGTTCCCGTCGAGATTGAGGAGGAATACCACCGCCATGCCGACCGTTTAACCAGAGCCAATGCAGCAATAGATGAGGCGTTGACCGCCAGCAATCTCACCGCCGGCTCCTCCGCCGGAACTGAAGCCCTCGGTCACGCGCTCAGCGACGCCGCAACCCGCCTGTATGAAAAAGGCACCAGCACCCGCATCCGCATGATCAAACAACAACCGCCATCGGCGGCCGGGATCGAGTGGCTTAAAAGCAAAGATGAGGTCTACATCTACAAAACCGTTACGCGACGCAAACTCCAAAGCCGTCCCAATGACTTTCTGGACGAGTACGAGGTACGCGAGGTCAAGACCCGAAAGGTGCTGTGTTATGCGCACTTTCACTACACCAGCGTGAGCGCCCCGGACATTGCTTTCGAAGCCGGCCACATGAAAACCGTCGCACAGCGTCACCTCGGTGGCGCCTATGAACTGCGCGGCCTCAATAATCAGCAAGTCATTGATATTTACCGCAGCGAGATTTCAACGCAGCTCGCCGAGAACGTGTTCTTCACTCTCGCCAAACCTGTTGCAACCGGGTCAGCGCCGCTTTGATCGCAACCTCCGGCACGGCGGCAAAGCCCAGAACCAGACCGGCGCGCTGGTCGGGCGAGGTCAATGAGTCAGGCAACCAGTAATTGCTCAAACCGTTGATCTCCACATCCACGCGAGCAGCCTGCTCAACCAGTTGCTGCTCGCGCTCGATGCTGTCCACAGCCACCGTCAGGTGCAAACCGGCAGACACCGCCGGCAGCTTGCCGACACCGGCGATGGCTGTCGGCCAACCGTCGAGCAGGGTATTGCGACGACTCAGCGCGGCCCGGCGCATCCGGCGGATATGCCGCTGGAAATGCCCGGCCGCCATGAACTCGGCCATCACCGCTTGCGTGCTCACCTCGGAATGCCGGACGTCCACCGCCCGGCGTTGCGAAAACGCTTCCACCAGCCCCGGTGGCAGCACCAGATAACCCAGGCGCAACGCCGGGAACGCGACCTTGCCAAAGGTGCCGACATACAACACGCGCCCCTGGCGATCGAGCGCCGCCAACGGTGCCAATGGCGCGCCGGTGTAGCGGTACTCGCCGTCGTAGTCATCCTCAATGATCCAGCCTTGGGTGCGTTCAGCCCAGGCCAGCAGCTCAAGACGTCGCGCCAGACTCATCACCACGCCCGTCGGGTATTGATGGGACGGCGTGACATAAGCCACGCGGCAATCAGTGGCCGCCGACAATGCCGAGCAATCCATACCCTCTTCATCCACAGCAATCCCGCGCAACCGGCCACCCGCCACAGCGAACGCATGGCCGGCCGCGCGGTACCCCGGATTTTCGATGCCAACACCGTCGCCCGGCTCCACCAGCAGCTGTGCACAAAGGCTAATGCCTTGCTGCGCGCCACTGGTGATCACAATTTGCTCAGCCGAGCACTGCATGCCGCGCGAACTGCGCAAATAAGCGGCGATCAGCCCGCGCAGGCGCGCATCGCCAGCCGGGTCGCCGTAACAGAGCTGCTGAAGATCCGGTTTACGCCAGAAAGCCGCGTTGAGCTTGGCCCAGACGTCAAACGGGAACAGATCGAAGGCCGGCACGCCGACGCGAAATGCCCGTGGCGGACCACTGGGAGGTTTGGATAAATGGTTGTTTTTCACCCGACTCAGCGGATCGTTGTGGATAACTTTACTGGATGGATCAACAGGCAAATCCAGCCAATTTGTGGATAAGGCTGTGGATAAGCCTGTTGAAAACCCTGTGGATACTTTTGTGGATAGTTTTTTTGCCGAGAGTTGCTCACCGGGCAATTGCGCCACGTAAGTACCATCGCCCACCCGCCCCTCAATGAAGCCTTCGGCGTAGAGCTGATCGTAAGCGCGAACCACGCTGTTGCGTGAAATCGCCAGTGCCGCCGCCAGATCACGGCTGGCCGGCAGCCGCGTGCCACTGCTCAATCGACCGTCGAGTACGCGCAGGCGCAGTTCTTGATAGAGCTGACGACTCAAGCCTTGACGACGGTCGAGTTCAATACCGGCCGGGTTGAAGGAAAGCGACAGCGTGCTCGAATCGGGCATGGCAATGGACCTATGAAATTGGTCATCAATGGCTCTTACAACAGACCAATAGCCTGCCTACGATGCTGGCATTCGCCAAGGAAAATATCTCCATGTACACGCCACGCGCCTTTGCCATCGACGAGTTGTCGCAGCTCCACGAACTGATCCTCGCCACCCGCCTCGCCATTCTGGTGACCCACGGCGAAAACGGTCTGCAAGCCAGCCATGTGCCGGTGCTGCTGCATTGCGAGCAAGGCGAGAACGGCACGCTCTACGGGCATCTGGCCAAGGCCAATCCGCAGTGGAAAGACCTGCGCGACGGCGCCGAAGCGATGCTGATCTTTGCCGGCCCGGACGCCTACGTCAGCCCGGGCTTTTACCCAAGCAAAGCCGAACACGGCAAAGTGGTGCCGACCTGGAACTACGTCGCCGTCCACGCCTATGGCCACGCCGAAACCTTCAGTGATGGCGGACGCCTGCTCGACATCGTCAGCACCCTCACCGACCGCCATGAAGCCGGCCGTGCGCAACCATGGAAGGTCGACGACGCCCCCGCCGATTACATCGACGGCATGCTTAAGGCCATCGTCGGTTTCGCCATTCCCATCGATCGTCTCGAAGGCAAACGCAAGCTCAGCCAGAACCGCAGCCCCGAGGATATTGCCGGTGTGCGCGAAGGGCTCGCGGCCAGCCCAGAGGTCAACGACCAAACCCTTGCCCAATTGATGCGTTAAGGAAAACACATGAGTCAGATCGATATCCGCCCAGTTACCGCCGGCGACCACGCTGCCTGGTTGCCGCTGTGGCAGGCTTACCTGGCCTTCTACAAAGGCGAACTGCCGGACGCCGTCACGCACAGCACCTGGCAGCGCTTTCTCGATCCGGGCGAGCCGACTCATGCCGCGCTCGCCTGGGCTGACGGCAAAGCGGTGGGCATGGTGCATTACATCTACCATCGCTCGAACTGGAGCATCGAAAACTCCTGCTACCTGCAAGACTTGCTGGTCGAGGAACACACTCGCGGCAGCGGCGTCGGTCGCCTGCTGATCGAACACGTCTACGCCACGGCCAAGGCCGACGGTTGCTGCAAAGTCCATTGGCTGACCCACGAAACCAATGCCACCGCGATCCAGCTCTACGAGCGCATCGCCGAGCGCCCGGGGTTCATCCAGTTTCGCAAAGCCCTTTAAGGAGAGACGCTCATGACTGCTTCACTTGCCGACTGGAAAGGCGTCCCTGCCCCCACCACCAAACTGCTTGAAGGCCGCTTCATCCGTCTGGAAAGACTCGACCCGACGCTCCACGCCGACGAGCTGTTCAACGCCCTGCAAGGCGCCGGTGCCGACCCGAAACTCTGGGATTACTTGCCCTACGGCCCGTTCCCGGAGCGCAGCGTGTTCAATGCCTGGCTGAACAATCACGCAGCCAGCAGCGATCCGTATTTCTTCAGCGTCATCGACCGCGCAACAAATCAAGTGCAAGGCATCCTCAGCCTGATGTCGATCGTCCCGGCTCAGGGCCGCATCGAAATCGGCCACGTCACCTTCGGCGCACCGATGCAGCGCTCGCCAAAAAGCACCGAGGCGGTGTACCTGCTGGCCAAGTATTCCTTTGCGCTGGGCTACCGCCGCCTCGAATGGAAGTGCAACAACGGTAACGCCCGCTCCAAATACGCGGCCGAGCGCTTGGGCTTCAGCTTCGAAGGCGTGTTCCGCCAGCACATGGTGGTCAAGGGTCAGAACCGCGACACTGCGTGGTACTCGATTCTGGATGGTGAGTGGCCGGCGATTGCGGCGGGGTTTGAGCGGTGGCTGTCGGATGAAAACCAGACGCCTGATGGGCAGGTGAAAGGGTTGGTCGAGTGCCGTTCTTAACCTTTTAAAAGCAAAAGATCGTCCGAACGCGGCCCGAGCCTTCGGCAGCTCCTACACAAGGTAAATGTAGGTGCTGCCGCAGGCTGCGATCTTTTGATCTTTAACTGATATCTCGCCGAATCCGCACAACGCCCATCTTCATCCCAAACGGACGAAACACGGCGTTCAGCGACTTCAGCGTCTGATTACCTTCACCGTGTTCGATGTGCACCAAGGTACGAACCGAAATTTTGCACATTTTCGCAAATTGGGTCTGATGCAAACCCGTCACTTCCACACGCAAGCGGCGAACGGCCTCACCGATCTCAAGCGTTTCCTGCGCCAGCCCCTCTTTTATGTTTTCAATAAGCACAGTGCGTTCGGCAACGGTCAGGCTCATTTCAGATCCCTCTTTTTCAATCGCGGGTCATTCACGCCTCAACAACGTATTTCCCAGCCAATGTGCTGGCAGCACATGCGAATGCGCCGCCAGCGCGTTGATCACTCCGTTGGCACTAACCTGTCCAGCACCCGATTGACCGCCAGCTCTGCCAGCATCACCACCTGCGCGATGCCTTGCAGGGTTTTGCGGTGGGTACCTTCAACCTGCACGATATGGTTGTTGATCATGACGGTGGCCGAGCCAAGGGTTTCACTGGCATCTACCAGCAAGGACTCGTTGTCGGCCTCGGGGCTTGCCATGTAGAGCGCGTTGGGTTTGTAAGGCGCGGCCATGATGTCGGCCGCCGATGGGCCAAGATAGTGGTCGAGGGCGCGCTCGGCGGCTTCGTGGAATTTCTTTGAATCGGGCGATTCGTAGGGGGATGCCGGGTCTGTCGTCGGCGGGTTTGGCGTTGGTTTGAACATGGTGACTAACCTCTGTGAGGCCGCCATCTTTTCGCCGCTAAGCGAAAGGGTGGCGGCTGTGCGCAAGTTAGCGGACCGGTAGTCACCAAAAACCCGGTGCACCCGAAGGTGCCATGCGCACAGCCACCATCAAGTGCAGGCGAATGCCTGACTGGATAGATATGTGCAACCGTAGTGACTAGCCGGGCCGCTAAGCCCGATCACTGGAAATCAGTGATGCAAACCAAGTTACGCAGCCAGCCAAAGGCGCACAAGCCGGCGGATTCTGGTGCATGCGTAGGCAGCGGCGCAAGGTTTTGTAGGTCGCAAGACGTAAAGCCAATAGGCTTTAAACAAGAGCGGCGACAGAGGTTTACTGCACAAGAAAAATTGGCGATTTTTCTGTCGTATCAGGCCTCTTCTCTTAACCGAGTTTCTGCGCCAGCACCGCGATATGCTCCGGGCCGATCCCGCAGCAACCGCCCAAATGGCTGGCACCACGCTGCTGCCAATCAAGCGCCCAATGCAGATAACCCGGCGGGTCGAGATCTTCGCGCAACGGGTCGAGTCCGTCATTGGCCGTGGCTTCTTTAGGCTGCGGCGGAAACGCATTGGCATACGCGCCGATGTGAATCTTCACCCCCAGACGTTCAAAGGTGTCGCGCGCCGCATCAATCGCCGCGCCGATCACTTCCGGCTGACTGCAATTGAACAACAGCGTCTCAACGCCCAACTCGGCGGCCACTGCAGCCGCGTCGGCCACTGGCTCGCCGGAACGCAAACGCGGCACTTCGTCGGTGTCTTCGTCCTTCAAGGTAAACGACAGCCAGAACGGCTTGCCGTCCTGCGGCAGGCCGGCGTGAATGGCGCGCGCCTCGACGATCGAACTCTGGGTTTCCGCCAGCCACAGATCAACGTGCGGTGCCAGGCCCTTGACCAATGGGTTGAGCAACTCGGTCACGCGGGACGCCTCGAACAGATCCGGGCGATAAGAACCGAACAACGGCGGCAAGGAACCAGCCACCAGCACAGCTTTGCCCGAAGCCTCTACCGCACGCCGCGCCAGTTCACCGGCCAACGCCGCCAGCGCCTGCCCTTCAGCGGCGAAGCGCTCTTCGCCGATGTGGAACGGCACCACCGCGTAACTGTTGCTGGTGATCACATTGGCACCGCTGGCGATGTAGGCGGCGTGTACCGCTTCCACTGCTTGCGGCGCTTCGCTCAGCGCCAGGGCTGACCACTCTGGCTGCCGGAATGGCGCACCGGCGCGTTGCAACTCACGGCCCATGCCGCCATCGAGAATAATCGTGTTTGCTGCGCCCATATGCCTTTCACTCATAAGCTTATGAAAATAACTCACTATCAGAGTCGTTCTTATAACTATTTAATACGCACCATTCCGTTAATAACAACCTCTTTTTTAACCAGGGATCGACTGTGAAATTTCAACCGCTACTGGCCCTGGGCCTGACGATTCTGGCCGCCTCCACTCAAGCCTTCGGCGGCGCCACGCTGGATCGCGTCGAGCAGAAAAAAGAACTGGTTGGCGTGTTGATGGAGAGCTATCCACCCTTCTCGTTCCTTAACGAGCAGAACCAGCTCGACGGCTTCGACGTCGATGTGGCCAAAGCCGTGGCGGACAAACTCGGCGTCAAGCTGCGCCTCGAAACACCGTCCTGGGATGTCATCGCCGCCGGCCGCTGGAGCGGGCGCTACGACATCTGCATCTGCTCGATGACCCCGAGCAAGGCCCGCGCCGAGGTGTTCGACTTCCCGGTCGAGTACTACGCTTCGCCAGCCGTGATCGTGGTCAACGCCAAAGACGATCGCATCCACAGTGCCAAGGATCTGAGCGGCAAGAAAGTCGGCCTCACCAGCGCCTCCAGCTACGAAAGCTATCTGAACAAGAATCTGGTCATCGAAGGCGCCGAAGACACGCAGTTGCAGTACCCGTTCGAAGAGGTGCAGATCGCCCCTTATGACACCGACAACGTTGCCTTCCAGGACTTGGGCCTGGGCGCTGGCGTGCGACTGGATGCGATCCTCACCAACCTCGTCACTGCGCAGCCACGCCTGAATGAAGACAAGCGCTTCAAACTGGCCGGTGCGCCGCTGTATTCGGAGCCGAACTCGGTGGCCATCGAAAAGGGTGATGCCCAGTGGGATGCGAAAGTGCGCGAGGTGTTTGCGCAGCTCAAGCAGGACGGCACACTGAGCAAGCTCTCGCAGAAATGGATCGGCGCCGATATCAGTCAATGACTTCTTTTCCGACACCTCCACAGCCACCGCAACCGGTGGCTGAATCACGTCTGCGCCGACTCTTCGGTTTTCGTACGCGGCTGTACCTGACATGGGCGGTGATGTTCTGCCTGTTCGCCGGGTTCTTCCTGAGCTTCGACCTGAAGTTCTCGATCATCCTCGACAAACTGCCCAACCTGGTCGGCCTCAAACTCGCACCCAATGGCTTCCTGCAAGGCGCGGCGCTGACGTTGTTTCTGTGCGTATGCTCGATTGTCACCTCGTCATTACTGGGCTTCGTGACGGCTTTGGCGCGACTGTCGAAAAGCGCTGTGGCCTTTGGCATCGCCAGTTTCTACGCCTCGTTCTTTCGCGGCACGCCACTGCTGATCCAGATCCTGCTGATCTACCTCGGCCTGCCGCAACTGGGCATCGTGCCCGGCGCCATCGCTGCCGGGATCATCGCGCTGTCGCTGAACTACGGCGCCTATCTCAGCGAGATTTTCCGCGCCGGCATCCTCGGCGTCCCCTACGGCCAACGCGAAGCGTCGCTGGCGCTGGGCATGCGCGAGAGCGTGATTTTCTGGCGCATCACCCTGCCCCAGGCCATGCGCACCATCATCCCGCCGACCACCAACCAATTCATCTCGATGCTCAAAGACTCGTCGCTGATCTCGGTGATGGGCGTTTGGGAAGTGATGTTTCTGGCGCAGTCGTATGGTCGTTCAAGCTATCGCTACATCGAGATGCTCACGACCGCCGCGATCATTTACTGGGTGATGTCGATCGGGCTGGAGCTGATCCAGGCGCGCATGGAACGGCATTACGGCAAGGCTTACGAGCGCCGAACTTAAGGTGTTCTGCAACACCACAGACATCATTCTGTAAAAACCCATCGCTATACAGGACGGCCCGCTTATAACAAAAGGCCGTCCGTCCATGCCCTTCCCGCCTCAGCGCCTGTCCCTCGCCATCGCCCTGTTGATCGCCACCACGGCCGCCCACGGTAAAACCGTGCAGATCGACACTGCCACCACCGCCTCGCAAACCCTGGGCGGCAGCGACACGCTGACAATTTCGGCGCCGGGCAGCATCACCAACAGTGGCAAGGCCGTCAGCCTGAAGGACAGCACCAGCGGCGCCGGGGTGGTGATCGATAACGCCGGCAAAATCGTTTCAACCGGTGGCCGGGCCATCGACAGCAGCGGCGACCTGACCCAGGCGCGCAACTACGCCCTCTACAACCGCAGCGGCGGGCAGATTCTCGGCGCCAACGATGCCTTGCGCATCGACAGTAACTTCGTCAGCGGCAGTCTGTTGATTGATAACAGCGGCATCATCCGCTCCACCACCGGCCAAGGGCTGGATCTGGATGCACTGCGCAGCGACGGGGTGAAAACCACGATCATCAACCGCACAGGCGGACTGATTCGCGGCGACGCCAGCGACGGCATGAAGACCGGCGCCAACGCGACGATTACCAACTACGGCGAGATCTCCACGGGAGACTCGCACAACGCCGATCAGAAATTCGACGGCATCGATATCGACACCGCAACCGGTGTCAGCGTGACCAACTACGGCGTCATTTCCGGCGGCCGCCACGGCATCACCACCGACCTCGGCGCAACACTGATCAACTACGGGCAAATCACCGGGCGCAATGGCTCCGGCTTCGGTTCCGATGGCGACGGCACGGTGATCAACCACGGCACCATCACCGGCGCCTACTCCGGGCTGCAACCCAACGGTGACGGCGACGGCGTGGACATCGACAAGATCGCCCACATCGAAAACTACGGCACCATCCAAGGCGTCGGCGCGGGCGGTGTCGACAAGGGTGGTTTTGCCAATGGCAGTGAGGGCATCGCCCTCGGCGGCGGCTACATTCTCAACGCCAGCGGCGCGATGATCAGCGGCGCCACCAGTGCCATTCTGGTGGATGACGGCAGCGGTGGCTCGGGGCTGGCGGCGACCACGCTGGAGAACTTCGGCACCATCCAGGGCCTCGACGGTTTCGGCGTGAAGCTTGTCGGAGAGTTCGCCGACAACGTCATCAACGGCGGCACGATCAGCGGCAGCAATGGCCTGGCGCTGGATCTGGGCGGCGGCGATGACAGCCTGAACTTGCGCAATGGCAGTCGCTTCGTCGGTAGGGTCGATGGCGGTAGCGGGTACGACCGGGTGGTGATGGACGACGCGGCGGGCGGCAACTTCGGCGAGAGTCGCAACTTTGAATGGCTGGAGGTCAAGCAAGGCGCGTGGACGCTGACCGGTACTGGCGATTTCAGTGATGGCGGTGCGGTGCGTGACAACGCGACGCTGATCAACCAAGGCAGTATCGCAGGCAACCTGACCGTGGATGCCGGCGGTGTATATGCCGGCGGTGGTTCGGTGGGCAGCCTCAACGTCAACGGCACGCTGCGAACCGACACCAGCCTCGGCCGCGCGACCATTGTTCATGACCTGAACATGGGCAGCGCCTCCACCCTCGCCTACGGCGTCAACGCCGACGGCAGCAGCGCGTCAGTGCAGGTCGGCGGCACCGCGAATCTCAACGGCGCGACCCTGGCGGTAAACCCCGGCAGCGGCACTTATCCATGGCAGAGCCATTACACCGTGCTGCAAGCGGCACAGGTCAACGGCACCTTCGGCAAAGTCAGCAGCGACTACGCGTTTCTCACGCCGACGCTGGCCTACACGCCGACTCAAGTCGATCTGACGTACACCCGCAACGACGTGGCCTTCAATGATTTCGCCGCCACCGGCAACGGCAGCAACGCCGCCAACAGCCTGGCCTCGATGGGCAAGAACAACGCGCTGTACAACGCGTTGCTTAACACCACCCAAAGCACGGCCGGCGCGGCGATCGAGCAACTGGCCGGCGCCAGCAACGCCAACCTCACCAGCGCGACCCTCGGCGCCAGCAGTCAGATCGGCAGCAGCATGCTCTCGGCGATGCAGCAGATCGGCGGCAGCCCGGGACTGATGGTCGGCCTCGATCAGCGCGATACACCGGTGTTGGCGGCCAACGGCGTGCCATCCGCAGCGCGTAACCTGAATGATCCGAACGCGCGCGGCCGCCTCTGGCTGCAAGGCATCGGTGGCTACGGCAAGCTCGACGGCGAACACGGCAGCAGCGGTCTGGAACAGCGCACCAAGGGCAGCGTACTCGGTGCCGACTGGTCTCTGAATCCGCAATGGCGTCTAGGCGTGCTCGGTGGTTATTCGAAAACCGATCTGGACGCCACCGGCGTCGATGGCAATGTCGAGAGCTGGCATGCCGGCGTATACGCATTGCATCAGAACGGCCCGATCTCTCTGCGCCTCGGCGCGGCGTACAGCGGCCATCAAGGCGAAAGCAAACGCACCATCGCCTTCAACGGTTTCAGCGATCGCCCGAAAGGCGACTACGACGCCGACAGCCAGCAAGCCTTCGCCGAACTCGGCTACGCCATGGGCAGCGGCCGTCTCAGCGCCGAACCGTTCGCCAGCCTCGGCTACCAGCGCTACCACCGCGACAGCTATCGGGAAAAGGGCGGCGCCGCGGCGCTGCAAGTCGACAGCCAGACCCAGGACAACTTCAACAGCACCTTCGGCCTGCGCCTGGCGCACCTGAGCAGCCTGGACAACGGCATGAGCCTGACCCCGCGCATGGCGGTGGGCTGGAAGCACACCTATGGCGACGTCAGCAGCTCGACGCGTCAGGCCTTCGTGGTCGGCGGCACGGCGTTCAGTGTCGATGGCAGTTCGCTGGATCGCGATAGTCTGGTGCTGGAGGCGGGCCTGGACGTTGGGATTTCTGCTCGGCATACGCTGGGTGTGGGTTACAGCGGTGAAATGGGTAGCAACAGTCGCAATCATGGGTTGATTGGGCAGTGGCAGATGAGTTTTTGATGTTGAACAGCCGGCGAGGTCTTGATTGGGTGTAGGAAAAGGAATCGGTGTAGTCGAGTAAAAATACCGGTTCCGGATCTGAGGGAAGATTTCTACAGAATGATGCGATGTCGCCTGCAAGACTGCGGGAAGCAGCCGACATCGGAATTTTCGGTGCATCAATAGAGTTGGGACTCCTATCAAAAGAGGCCTTTCTTGATGCCCGTTCAACACAAATTCAAACCGAAACACCTGGCTTTGGCCGTTGCGCTTACTGTTTGTTGCGTAGAGACCTCCGTCGCTCAGAATGCGGATGACCCCGTTATTATTGCCGCCGCAGAAGGAAGCAAAGCGCGTAAAAAACCCAAAGCGGCTGCTCCTGCTGCGCCTGTCATTTCCGAGGCAACCATCGATGACTTCGAGCCTATCGAGGATATCTTTGCGATCCCGGACTTTATCGGTCCGCTGAAAACCACCCTTCGTTCCATAAAGGAGCGGCATGTAGTTGTCGCGTTCGATGACGCCTTCTTTAAAGATCTTGAATTCCCCGAGCCAGCCACTGGCGAAACGTCGTTAGCCGAGACAGATGAAAACCCGTTCGACGGTTTTCAGAATGCCTATACCACGCAGCTCACGTCCCTATCGGAAGCATTCCAAAACAGCGACGGCGCATTACAACTCAGGGACGGGGACGACCTGCTGGTCATCAACAACGGTGACCGATGGGCTGGGCGGCTGGACGGTGGCGCGGGCAAAAACGCCTTGCTGCTGAACGCCTCCGAAGGCGGCGAGATTGGTGAAACAGCAAACTTTGAAGGTGTGCGAGTTGCACGAGGAAACTGGCAACTGCACCATGATTTCAACGGTAGTGCCGAAGTTAAAACGCACGCCAGTCTGATCAACAACGGCTCGATAAAAGGTGATGCCTACGTCGACGCAAAAGCCTTTTACGGGGGTTCCGGTAATGTCAAAAACCTGCACGTAGAGGGTTTCCTGATCGCCAACCCCGACCTTGGATCGCCAAAAATCAACGGCAATCTGACGTTAGGTGAAGGGGCGACAGTTTCCTACGGAGTAACCCCTGACAAGTTCTCTGATGCCATTTTGGTTGAAGGTACCGCCACACTGGGAAATGCCGATCTCGTTGTTTACGGCACCCCCGGCGAATACGCCGACAGCACAGTACGTCCGGTTTTGCGTGCCGGCAAAATCGACGGCGAATTCGCAAGAGTCAGTACCAACCTGGCCTTCATGACGCCGACGCTTTCCTACACCGAGACTGCCGTGGCACTGACCTATCAGCGCAACGACGTAACATTCCAGGAACTGGCGACATCCACCAGTGGCCGAGCCTTGGCCCGCAGCGTTGACACGCCAAAGGCTGCCACTCTCAACACCGCCGTTCGCGCCCTTGTGAACAGCAGTAAAACATCCGCTCCTGTCGCCATCGAACAACTCGCCGCCGGCAGCAACGCCAACCTCGCCAAAGCCACACTGAGCGCCGTCACGCCCGTGAGCGCGAGCATGCTTTCGGCCATGCGCCAACTCGATAACCGCAGCAGTTCCGCCCATGGCTCCGGCAACAATCCTCGCCAAGCCGCTGGCGGTGCAGACTCTGGCCGAGTTTGGGTTCAGGCACTCGGTCATGGCGGCAAGGTCGACCGCGAGTTCGACAGCACCCTGAAACACGCCACCCAGGGTCTGGTCGTGGGCGCTGACTGGCGGCTCGATGAGCAATGGCATGTCGGTCTGCTGGGTGGCAAATCCCAGACCAGACTCGATGCCCGCCAGTACGATGGCGACCTCGACAGCTGGCACCTCGGCGCCTACGCCGTACGTCAGGACGGACCGCTGGCGCTGCGCCTCGGCGCCACCTATGCCAGCCATGACGGCAGCAGTAAACGTCGGGTGGCGTTCAACGGATTCAGCGATCGCCTCAAAGGCAATTACGACGCCAACACCCAGCAAGCCTTTGCCGAACTGGGCTTCAACCTCGGTCGTAACAACGTCACGCTTGAGCCATTCGCCAGCCTTGGCTATCAACGTTATCAACGTGACAGCTACAGCGAAAAAGGCGGCGATGCAGCGCTGAAAGTTTCTGGGCAAACCCGCGATAACCTCAGCAGTACCTTTGGCCTGCGCACGGCAAAACTCAATCGCCTGGATAACGGCATGAGCCTGACACCTCGATTCAGTGCCGGCTGGAAACACACCTTCGGCGAGCTCGACAGCGATACTCGCCAGCAACTGGTCAAGGGTGGCAAGCGCTTCAAAGTGGCCGGTGCCGCGCTGGATCGCAACAGCCTGGGCATCGACGCCAGTCTCGATCTCGGACTGTCGGCCAACCACACACTGGGCGTGGGTGTCACCGGTGAGTACGGTACCGAGAGCCGCAATCAGGGCGTGATAGGCCAGTGGCGAATGGCGTTCTGATGGTCTGAACACTGTCCCTGTGGGAGCGAGCTTGCTCGCCCCCACAGGGGATTTGTGTGAGTCAGTAATTTCAGGCGAAAAAAAGGGGAGCACATGCCCCCCCGAGGTTTAAAGCGTTGGATCGCGGCCGTTATCTCAGCCTTCGATCTCGATCAGGATTTCGCCCGGATTCACCCGGTCGCCCTTGGCGACATGAATGGCGGTGACCTTACCGGCGATGGCCGCCTGCACTTCGGTTTCCATCTTCATGGCTTCAGTGATCAGCACAGCCTGGCCAGCCTTGACGGTGTCGCCTTCCTTGACCAGCACATCGACGATGTTGCCCGGCATGGTGGTGCTGACGTGGCCCGGTGCAGAGGCCTGCTTGCGCTTGCTGCTGCCACCGCTGACGAATTCGTTGAGCGGTTCGAACACCACTTCTTCCGGCATGCCGTCGATGGACAGGTAGAAGTGACGCTTGCCTTCAGCCTTCACGCCAACACCGGTGATATCAACGCGGTAGGTTTCGCCGTGGACGTCGATGACGAACTCGGTTGGCACACCCGCACCGCCCGCCGACGCGACACTGCCTGGCTCTGGAATCGGCAGCAGCACTTCCGGCGTGAGGGTGCCGGCGGCACGCTCTTCAAGGAACTTGCGGCCGATGTCCGGGAACATGGCGAAGGTCAGCACGTCTTCTTCGGACTTGGCCAGTGCGCCGATGTCGGCACGCAACTTGGTCATTTCCGGCTTGAGCAGATCGGCCGGGCGCACGTCGATGACTTCTTCGCTGCCGATGGCCTGACGACGCAGCTTCTCGTCGACCACGCCCGGTGCCTTGCCGTAACCACCCTGCAGATAGAGCTTCACTTCGTTGGTGATGGTCTTGTAGCGCTCGCCGGCCAGCACGTTGAAGAACGCCTGAGTACCAACGATCTGCGAGGTCGGGGTCACCAGCGGCGGGAAACCGAGGTCTTCACGCACACGCGGGATTTCCGCCAGCACTTCGGCCATGCGATTCAGCGCGCCCTGCTCTTTCAACTGGTTGGCGAGGTTGGAGATCATCCCGCCCGGCACCTGGTTGACTTGCACACGGGTATCGACGGCGGTGAATTCGCTTTCAAACTGGTGGTACTTCTTACGCACGGCGTAGAAGTACAGGCCAATTTCTTGCAGCAGCTCCAGGTTCAGACCGGTGTCGTACTCGGTGCCTTTAAGGGCGGCGACCATCGATTCGGTGCCTGGGTGGCTAGTGCCCGAGGCGAAGCTGGAGATCGCGGTGTCGATGTGGTCGGCGCCGTTTTCGATGGCCTTGAGCTGACACATGGTCGCCAGACCGGCGGTGTCGTGGGAGTGAATGAACACCGGCAGCGACTGCTCGGCTTTCAGCGCCCGGACCAGTTCGCCAGTGGCGTACGGGGTCAGCAGGCCGGCCATGTCCTTGATCGCCACCGAGTCGCAACCCATGGCTTCCATTTGTTTGGCTTGCGCCACGAAGGCGTCGATGGTGTGCACCGGGCTGGTGGTGTAGGCGATGGTGCCTTGGGCGTGTTTGCCCGCCGCTTTCACCGCTTCGATAGCCACGCGCAGGTTACGCACGTCGTTCATGGCGTCGAAGATGCGGAACACGTCGATGCCATTAACAGCGGCTTTAGCGACGAAGGCTCTGACCACATCGTCGCTGTAGTGGCGGTAGCCCAGCAGGTTCTGGCCACGCAGGAGCATTTGCAGACGCGTGTTAGGCAACGCGGCGCGCAGTTGGCGCAGACGTTCCCACGGGTCTTCTTTCAGGAAACGTACGCAGGCGTCGAACGTCGCGCCGCCCCAGCATTCCAGCGACCAGTAGCCGACTTTGTCGAGCTTGTCGCAAATCGGCAGCATGTCTTCGGTGCGCATGCGGGTGGCGAGCAGCGATTGGTGGGCGTCGCGCAGGATGGTGTCGGTTACAAAAATCTTTTTAGTCATTGTTCTATTCCTCACAGGCCTGCGTGGGCGGCGATGGCGGCGGCGATGGCCAAGGCCAGCTCTTCGGGTTTGCGCTTGATCGAGTAGTTGGTCAGTTCAGGGTGGCTTTCAACGAAGCTGGTATTGAACTGGCCGCTACGGAATTCCGGGTTGCGCAGGATTTCCTGGTAGTACGCGGCGGTGGTTTTCACACCTTGCAGACGCATGTCGTCGAGGGCGCGCAGGCCACGATCCATGGCCTCTTCCCAAGTCAGCGCCCAGACCACCAGTTTCAGGCACATCGAGTCGTAGAACGGCGGGATGGTGTAACCGGTGTAGATCGCCGTGTCAGTTCGCACGCCCGGGCCACCGGGGGCGTAGTAACGGGTGATCTTGCCGAAGCTCGGCAGGAAGTTGTTTTTCGGGTCTTCAGCGTTGATGCGGAACTGCAACGCGAAACCACGGTGCTGGATGTCTTCCTGCTTCACCGACAGCGGCAGGCCGGAGGCGATGCGGATCTGTTCGCGGACGATGTCGATCCCGGTGATTTCTTCAGTGATGGTGTGTTCCACCTGCACCCGGGTGTTCATCTCCATGAAGTACACCTCGCCCTCGGCGAGCAGGAACTCCACGGTGCCGGCGTTCTCGTAACCGACAGCCTTGGCCGCACGCACCGACAGGTCGCCGATGTAGGCGCGCTGTTCCGGGGTCAGTTGCGGGCTCGGCGCGATTTCGATCAGCTTCTGGTTGCGACGCTGGATCGAGCAGTCACGCTCAAACAGGTGCACGACGTTGCCAAAGCTGTCGCCGAGGATCTGCGCTTCGATGTGCTTGGGATTGACGATGCATTTTTCGAGGAACACTTCCGCCGACCCGAAGGCCTTGGTGGCCTCAGAGATAACGCGAGGGAAATTCTGTTCGAGCTCTTCGCGGCTGTTGCAGCGACGGATACCGCGACCGCCCCCACCGGAAGTGGCTTTGAGCATCACCGGGTAACCGATGCGGTCACCCTCGATCAGCGCTTCTTCGATGCCTGCGACGTTGCCTTCAGTGCCCGGCGTGACCGGAACGCCGGCCTTGATCATGCTGCGGCGCGCTTCGGTCTTGTCGCCCATGCGGCGAATGACTTCTGCCGACGGGCCAATGAATTTGATTCCGCGTTCGGCGCAGATGTCGGCCAGCTCGGCGTTTTCCGAGAGGAAACCGTAACCGGGGTGCAGTGCATCACAGCCGGTTTCCACGGCCAGGTTCACCAGCTTGCGCGGGTTGAGGTAACCGGCCAGTGGCTCGGCACCGATGCTGTGGGCCTCGTCCGCACGCTTCACATGCAACGCATGCCGGTCGGCGTCGGAAAAAATCGCAACCGAGCGAATGCCCATTTCGGCGCAGGCTCGCACGATTCGTACGGCAATCTCACCACGGTTGGCGATCAGGATCTTTGTTATCACTTGGAGGTTCCCTTGAGCCGGTGGCACCACGACCTGCTAGACCCAGGTCGACGCGTGACCAAATGTTTCAATTTAGTCGCGACCCCACACTAGCGCCCACAAGGGATTAACAAAAATGAATAAAAATTGGGTTAGCCATAAGTAAAGACTTATAGTCAGCGCATCATCTAGCGTTCAGAGCGTGTAGAAAATGCGTAAGTCCTTGATGCGTATGACATTGCGTCAGTTGCAGATCTTCAACGAGGTTTGCGATTTACGTTCTTATAGCCGCGCAGCCGATGAAATGTCTCTCACACAACCGGCCGTCAGCCTACAGATTCGTCAGTTGGAAGAGCTGATCGGGCAGCCATTGTTCGATTACGTCGGCAAAAAACTCTACATGACCGAAGCTGCCGAAGCCCTTCAACGTGCCAGTCGAGACATTTTCGGGCGCTTGGAAAACCTCGATATGCAGCTGTCGGACATGCAGGGTTCGTTGCAGGGTCAGCTGAAACTGGCGGTGGAATCGAGCGCCAAGTACTTCGTGCCGCACCTGTTCGCCGCGTTCAAGCGCCAACATCCGGAAGTGAATCTGCAACTGACCGTGGTCAACCGCGGCCAGGTGATCCGACGCCTGTCGGACAACCGTGACGATCTGGTGATCATGTCGATGGTGCCGCAGGACATGGGCCTGGAATTTCTGCCGTTCTTGA
This sequence comes from Pseudomonas sp. LBUM1652, assembly GCF_059716105.1. Taxonomy (NCBI): domain Bacteria; kingdom Pseudomonadati; phylum Pseudomonadota; class Gammaproteobacteria; order Pseudomonadales; family Pseudomonadaceae; genus Pseudomonas; species Pseudomonas sp. LBUM1652. Next base: position 6,284,079 of record NZ_CP166804.1, read on the forward strand.
ACAACCCCATCGTGGCCACGGCGCGCCCGGATCATCCGTTGGCGCATATGGGTCCGCTGCGTTTGCAGGATCTTGAACCTTATACGTTGCTGATCCGCGAACCCGGTTCAGGCACGCGACTGGCCTGCGAGGAATACTTCAAAGAGAAACGCGTGCACTTCACCCAGACCCAGGAAGTGGCCTCGGCCGAAGCTCAGCGCGAATGCGTGGTGGCGGGTCTGGGCCTGGCGCTGTTGACGCGCCACGCCCTGAACCTGGAACTGGCGACCGGCGGCCTGGTCGAGTTACCGGTCGAAGAGTTGCCGCTGTTCCGTAGCTGGTGCCTGGTGCAAGCCAAAGCGAAACGACTGTCACCGGTGGCGCACGCCTTCCTGGCGTTTATCCGCAGCGAGCGCGTGCAGATCAGTGCGCTGGTTGAGCGCTTCGACGGGAAGCTGCCGGTGCTGCCTGCCAGTGATTGATCTCGGGAAAATCGCCGATTTCGGCCTGAAGCTGACGGAGTTCGAAGCGATCTTCGATCGCGCGGCGAAATTCCATGCGGCGCTGATCTTCCTGCTGACGACGGGTTTTCGCGGCGCTGTTGCGTTCTTCGTAAGGCTGAGCCATTTCGAGTCTCCCAAGGCGTTTACGGGAGTTTCACGATAGGCGTGGGGGATGACGATTTGGCGGCGAGGGGATGACAGTCCGATGAAAATTTCCATCGAAAAGCAAAAGATCGCAGCCTTCGGCAGCTCCTACACCGATCTCTGTAGGAGCTGCCGAAGGCTGCGATCTTTTGATCTTAGTCGTCGAGGGCTTTTACGGCTTTGGGCGACAACCGCAAGCTGCGCAAACTGCGCTTCACGCTCTTGAGATGGTTGACCAGACTCGGCCCGCGCGCCATCGCCACCCCCATCGCCAACACATCGATCACCACCAGGTGGGCGATACGCGACGTCAGCGGCGTATAGATTTCCGTGTCTTCGTGAACATCGATGGCAAGGTTGACCGTCGACAGTTCCGCCAACGGCGTCTGGCTCGGGCACAGGGTGATCAGCGATGCACCGCTCTCACGCACCAGATTGGCAGTGATCAGCAGATCTTTCGAACGCCCGGACTGGGAAATGCAGATCGCCACGTCGGTCGGTTTCAGCGTCACTGCCGACATCGCCTGCATGTGCGGATCGGAATACGCCGCTGCGGTCAGCAGCAAACGGAAGAACTTGTGCTGGGCATCCGCCGCCACCGCGCCCGACGCGCCGAAGCCGTAGAACTCGACACGCTGCGCCTGGGACATCAGCGTCACCGCGCGCTGCAACTCCACCGGATCGAGCTTCTCGCGAACCTCCATCAGGGTGTGCAACGTAGTGTCGAAAATTTTCAGGCTGTAATCGGCGACCGAGTCGTCTTCATGGATCGCGAACTGGCCAAAACTGGCACCGGCGGCCAGGCTCTGCGCGAGTTTCAGTTTCAGATCCTGAAAACCGGAACAACCGATGGCGCGACAGAAGCGCACGATGGTCGGCTCACTGATGCCGACGCTGTGCGCCAGGTCAGCCATGGAACTGTGCATCACTGCCGCAGGGTCAAGCAGCACGTGGTCGGCGACCTTGAGCTCCGACTTGCGTAACAGGTGACGTGACTGGGCGATGTGTTGCAGCAGATTCAAGGGGCTGGACTCTTGTTATGGTCGGGGATGTAGCAAGCTTGTAGTTATACTACATGAATTGGCTTTTTGCCTGCTCAATGCGTAACTCCATGTCCCCATATCAGGCGCGATGGGCTGCATGTAGCCCTTAAAGCGGATTTCCCTGTTGGCGCAAAAGCCCGGCCAGACCGGCGGCCTCCACCGGTCGACTGATCAGATAGCCCTGCACTTCATCGCATCGCTCTGCGCGCAAAAATTCCAGCTGCTCGTGCCGTTCAACGCCTTCGGCCACCACTTTCAGCGACAGTCCATGGGCCATGGCAATGATCGCGCGGGTGATCGCCGCATCTTCACTGCCCTCGCCCAAACCGCGAATGAACGCCTGATCGATCTTCACGTAATCCACCGGAATCCGCTTGAGATAACTCAATGACGAATAGCCGGTGCCAAAATCGTCGATGGCAAGCTTCACGCCCAGATCGCGCAGTTGCTGGAAGGTCGCGATGATGTGCTCAACGCTGTCGAGCAACTGACTTTCAGTCAGTTCCAGCTCAAGGTAGTGCGGCGCCAGGCCGGTTTCCTCCAGCACCTGGCGCACCAGACTGACCAGTTTGCCTTGGCGCAACTGATGCACCGACAGGTTCACCGAAACACGGATCGGCGCCAGCCCCTGACGCTGCCATTCGCATGCCTGCCAGCAGGCCTGACGCAGCACGAATTCGCCGATAGGGCCGATCAGACCGGTTTCCTCGGCCAACCCGATGAAATCTCCCGGCGGCACCCGACCCATCGTTGGATGATCCCAGCGCACCAGCGCCTCCGCCGCATTCAGGCGCCCGGTTTCCAGGCACAGCTTCGGCTGATAGAACACCTTCAATTGCTTCTCATCGATGGCTTTGCGCAACTGGTTTTCCAGCTGCAAACGCTCAAGCGTACTGGCCTGCAAGCTCTCGGTGTAGAACTGGAAGTTGTTGCCGCCCAAGTGTTTGGCATGTTGCATGGCAATGTTCGACTGACTGACCAGCGCGGAAATCTCCCGGGCGTTGTCCGGCAACATGCTGATGCCCATCGAGGCGCTGACCACCAACTCATGCCCTTCGACCGTCAGCGGCAGCCGCAGCTTGGTCGACAGTCGTGTGGCGACGCGCGCCAGACTCGACAGGTTGCCGTAAGCATCGAACAACACCGCAAATTCGTCACCGGACAGCCGGGCGATGGTGTCGGCTTCCGGTAAGGCGTTGACCAGCCGCCGGGCCATTTTCTGCAACAACTGGTCAGCGACTTCATGGCCGAGGCTGTCGTTAAGCAGTTTGAAGCGATCGAGATTGATGTGCAGCAACGCCAGGCTGCGCCGCCCGCCCTGCCGCACCCGCTGATGCGCCTCGTGCAGGCGTTCGCGGAACAGTGAGCGATTCGCCAGCCCGGTCAGTTCGTCGTAATGGGTCAGATAGCGCATGCGCTCTTCGGATTCGCGTCGCGCCGACAGATCGGCGAAGAAGCCGACGATATGGCTGACATTTCCTCGACTATCGCGCACCGCGTTGAGTTGCAGCCACTGCGGATACAGCTCACCGTTCTTGCGGGTTTCCACCAGTTCGCCCTGCCAACTGCCGTGCTGCTCCAGCGCATGACGGATCGCGACGTAATGGCGGCGGGCATCGCGACTGCACGGCAGCTCGACGACGTTGCGCCCGAGCATGTCGTCGATGTCATAACCCGTCACGCGGCTGAAGGCCTGGTTGATCGCGATCAATGCGTAGTTCGGGTCGAGAATCACGATGCCTTCGCTGGCAGCTTCAAACACCGTTGCCGCCAATCGCTGCTGCTCTTCCAGATGCTTGCTGGCGCTGATGTCGCGCCGCGTGCCGAGCATGCGGATCACCCGCCCGCTGTCGCTGCGCTCCACGGCGCGGCCACGGTCTTCTATCCACACCCAATGGCCATCGCCGTGACGCACGCGGTATTCGATCTGATAGTCCTCGGTGCGGCCCTTCAAATGCTCTATCAGCGCGTGCTTGAGCGACGGCAGGTCTTCCGGGTGCAGCCGCGGCTTGAGGTCGCGCAGGATGGCCGTGACGTATCCCGGGGCAAGGCCGACCAACTCCTGAATCTGCGTGTGATGGACTTCGTCGGTTTGCAGGTTCCAGTCCCACAGGCCCAACTCACTGGCCTTCAACGCCAGCGCCAGACGCGCCTCGCTTTTGCTCAAGGCCTGATTGGCCGCGTCCAGTTCGCGGCTGCGCAGGGCAACGCGGTCTTCCAGCTCAACCTGGGCTTCGCGCAATTTGCCCTCGGCACAGCGACGGTGTTCGATTTCCTTGGCCAGTTCCTGATTGAGCTGCTCGCTGCGAGCTTGCGTCTGTTGCAGGTGTTCGATCAGGTGCTGATTCTGAAAGCGCCGTAACAAGCCACGATCAATCAGCCGATTGACCTGCCACGCCACCACACTCAGCGAGCCCAACAGGATCAACCCGAGCCAGCCCCAGCCCCGCGCCATGTCATCACCGCCCCAGAACAGAAAGCCAATCGCCGGCAGCAGGCACGGTAAGGTAAAGGACAGAAACGCCGGCAGGCTCACCGCATAGGCGACGCTGGCCGACAGGGTCGCCGCGCCGATCAGGCCGAACACCCAGGCCTGCTGCATAAAGTTGTCGGCGGGCACGAGGGCGATGCCGGCTCCGGCCAGGGTCAACCCGGTCATGGTCGAACCGATCAGAAACATGCGGAACCAGATCGGCTGGGCCTGACGATCAGGGATCGCCGAGTCGAACGCCGCGACCTGAATCACCCGCAGCGCCACCAGCGACAACAGCCACACCAGCCAGACGCTGACCACAAAGTAGCGCTGCGGGCTCCAAAGCAAACCGGCGCAGACCAGACCATTGATCAACATGAAAAGGGTGGGCAACAAGGAGCCCTGATACAGCAGGCGCGTGCGCTCGACTGCCATTTCGACGGCATAGTGCTTGCGGATAACCCGGGGTTCCACAGAGGGGCCCGACAGTTCGGCGCTGAGGGTCATGGGCAACGTTCTTGTTCTTATAAGGGGGCGTGCGCCCGAAACGTGAACGGAGCATACACAAGCCAACCCCTTTGCCAAACTGCCCCGGATCATAATTTCAGCGAAACTTTTCGCCCCCGTGGCACCGACAAAACCCGCAAAGCGAGACGGGCTGACGCTTGTAGCCAGTGACCGACCGGTCGTCATCGGCAGCAGTTTCATCGGCTAATGCAAAGCTCGGTTTGCCCGGGCCTGCGGCGCACCCTAGAATGCCCCGATGCGCGATGATCTCTCCCTTCTGCTGAACTCCCTCAACGATGCCCAACGCCAGGCCGTAGCAGCCCCCGTTGGCCGTCAGTTGGTCCTGGCCGGTGCTGGCTCCGGTAAAACCCGAGTGCTGGTGCACCGTATCGCCTGGTTGATCCAGGTCGAAAACGCCTCGCCCCACTCCATTTTGTCGGTGACCTTCACCAACAAGGCTGCTGCCGAGATGCGTCACCGCATCGAGCAGTTGCTGGGCCTCAACCCGGCCGGCATGTGGGTCGGCACCTTCCACGGCCTGGCGCACCGCTTGTTGCGGGCGCACTGGCAGGAAGCGGGCTTGAGCCAGACTTTCCAGATTCTCGACAGCGATGACCAGCAACGCCTGGTCAAGCGAGTGATCCGCGAGCTGGGCCTGGACGAGCAACGCTGGCCGGCCCGTCAGGCCCAGTGGTTCATCAACGGACAGAAAGACGAAGGTCTGCGTCCGCAACACATTCAGGCCAGCGGCGACTTGTACCTGGCCACCATGCGCGGCATTTATGAAGCTTACGAGGCTGCTTGCCTGCGCGCGGGCGTTATCGACTTCTCCGAACTGCTGCTGCGCGCCCTCGATTTGTGGCGTGATCACCCGGGCCTGCTGGCGCACTATCAGAAACGCTTCCGGCACATTCTGGTGGACGAGTTCCAGGACACCAACGCCGTGCAGTACGCCTGGTTGCGCTTGCTCGGTAAGGGTGGCGACAGCCTGATGGTGGTCGGCGACGATGACCAGTCGATCTACGGCTGGCGTGGCGCGAAAATCGAGAACATTCATCAGTATTCGTCCGACTTCCCGGACGCCGAGACCATCCGTCTGGAGCAGAACTACCGCTCCACCGCCGGCATCCTCAAAGCGGCCAACGCCCTGATCGCCAACAACACCGGCCGTCTCGGCAAGGAGCTGTGGACCGACGGCGGCGACGGCGAGGCGATCAACCTGTACGCCGCGTTCAACGAACACGACGAAGCACGCTACGTTGTCGAAACCATCGAAAGCGCGCTGAAAACCGGCTTGGCTCGCAGCGATATCGCGATTCTGTACCGCTCCAACGCCCAATCCCGCGTTTTGGAAGAAGCCTTGCTGCGCGAGCGCATTCCGTACCGCATCTATGGCGGCCAGCGCTTCTTCGAGCGGGCGGAAATCAAGAACGCCATGGCGTACCTGCGCTTGCTCGAAGGTCGCGGCAACGATGCGGCACTGGAGCGGGTGATCAACGTCCCGGCGCGCGGCATCGGTGAGAAAACCGTCGAAGCCATTCGCGAGCATGCACGCCACAGCGATGTATCGATGTGGGAAGCCATGCGCCAACTCGTCGCCAATAAAGGCCTGACCGGCCGCGCTGCCGGTGCACTCGGCGCGTTTATCGAGCTGATCGAAAACCTCGCGGCCAAGTGCATGGAGATGCCGCTGCATTTGATGACGCAAACCGTCATCGAGCAGTCCGGCCTGATCGCCTACCACGAAGCGGAAAAAGGCGAGAAGGGCCAGGCTCGGGTAGAAAACCTTGAGGAACTGGTCAGCGCCGCACGCAACTTCGAGAACACCGAAGAAGACGAAGAACTGACGCCACTGGCGGCATTCCTCGGCCACGCTTCGCTGGAGGCCGGCGACACTCAGGCCGACGAACACGAAGACAGCATTCAGCTGATGACCCTGCACAGCGCCAAAGGCCTGGAATTCCCTTACGTGTTCCTGGTGGGCATGGAAGAAGGCCTGTTCCCGCACAAGATGAGCCTGGAAGAGCCGGGGCGTCTTGAAGAAGAACGGCGCCTGGCCTACGTCGGCATCACCCGGGCGATGCAGAATCTGGTGATGACCTATGCTGAAACCCGACGCCTGTACGGCAGCGAGACCTACAACAAGGTCTCGCGTTTCGTACGTGAAGTGCCGAAAGGCCTGATTCAGGAAGTGCGCCTGTCGAACAGCGTCAGCCGACCATTCGGCGGCAACCAGTCGATGAGCGGCAGCAACCTGTTCAGCGGCAGCGAGATTCCGGAAACCGGCTTCAGCCTGGGTCAGGCGGTGCGTCACTCGATCTTTGGCGAGGGCGTGATCCTCAACTTCGAAGGCGCCGGGGCCCAGGCTCGGGTGCAGGTGAACTTCAGCGAAGGCAGCAAGTGGCTGATGCTGGGTTACGCGAAGCTGGAAGCGATCTGACGTTCACGCGTAGAACAAATGTGGGAGCGAGCCTACTCGCTCCCACAGGGATCGATTTCTTTCTGAACCTATCGACTTTTCCTACAGCCAAAAGTACATGGCCTTATTGCCGCGACCGAGCTGAACGTAACCTGTCAGGCAAAAGCCCGAAACACTCTCTCGCTAGCCAGCAACAGTTCAGCTGTGCAACATGGCGCGCGTGTCTCCACAAACGGGAATTCCCTTTATGAAACGTTTTCTTAGCATCGCCATGGCGTTGTGCATCGGCCTGACGATGAGCCTCGACGCCAACGCCAAGCGCTTTGGTGGTGGCAAAAGCGCCGGCGCTGCGCCGACGCACCAGACTAGCCAGATGGCTCCTTCTTCCCCAGGCGTGGGCGGCGCTGCAGCGACCGCTGGTGCTGCCGGTGCCGCTGGCGCTGCTGCCAAGGCTGGCGGCGCTTCGAAATGGCTCGGCCCTCTGGCCGGCATCGCCGCCGGTGGTCTGCTCGCTTCCATGTTCATGGGCGGCGGCTTCCAGGGTATGCAGATCTTCGACATCCTGATCATGGCCGTGATCGCGTTCGTGATCTTCCGCTTCATCGCCGCTCGTCGTCGCAAGCAGCAGGAGCAACTGGCTCCGGCCGGCGCGCCAATGCAGCGTGAAGTGTTCGAACAAAAGCCTGCCGGCATGGGTTCGATCTTCGGTGGTTCGGCTGCACCTGCCGCCGCCCGTCCGGTAATCAACGCACCGGCCTGGTTCAACGAACAGAACTTCCTTGAAGCAGCCCGTAGCCACTTCCAGTCGCTGCAGCAGCACTGGGACGCCAACGAAATGGACAAGATCGCCGAGTTCGTGACCCCGCAAATGCTTGAATTCCTCAAGCGTGAGCGTGCGGATCTGGGCGACGCTTTCCAGTCGACCTACATCGACAATCTCCAGGTGCAACTGGATGGCGTGGATGACCGTGCGGACAAGACCATCGCCACCCTGACCTTCAGCGGCGTGTCGAAGACTTCGCGTTTCGACCAGGGCGAAGTGTTCAGCGAAAGCTGGAACATGGAACGTCCGCAGGGCGACAACCAGCCTTGGCTGGTGGCTGGTATCCGCCAGAACGGCTGATACCCTCTGCCTTAAGCATGCGGTAACGAAAACCCCGGACTTGTCCGGGGTTTTTCTATTTCGCGGTTGCATCTATAGCGAGCTACTGTATAAACCGGCCCATATAAACCGCGCCATTCAAGCAAGAGGATCCCGGACGTGGAAGAAATCATCGAACAACTGCGCGAAGCCAACGAACCCGTACCGGTTCCATTGGAGTTGCCTGACGAAGACTTGCTGGTCGAAATCGAAGAACAACTGTTCATCGACATTCCGTTTGTCTTCAGAGAGTTTTTGCTGACGGTCAGCGACGTGGTTTACGGCAGCCTGGAACCGGTAACTGTCACCGACCCGCAATCGCACACCTACTTGCCGGATGTCGCCGCCAACGCTTGGGATGCCGGCGTGGATCGCAGCCTGATCCCAATTTGCCAGGACGGCGACGACTACTACTGCGTCGAAGAAGACGGCACCGTGGTGCTGTGGCAGGCCGAAGAAGAACTGATTGCCGAAGAAACCTGGGAGTCGGTGTGGCACTGGGCGCGGGACGTCTGGCTGGAAAGCTGATCGGCCAAACGCCCCGGTTGGTCAGTGGCCCGACGACTCCTTGTGGTTGTCGAGGGTTTCCAGCAAGGCCACCTGCATCCGCGTGTGCACGCGGATGAACCATCGCCAGAGCAGCGCCGCCACGGCGGCCGCGACCACGGCGATCAGCACCAGCAACTTGTTGGTCGGCAAGATACTGGCCGACAAGGCTGCCAGCAGCAGGAAAATCACCAGCAGCGAGAGAATCGGGATCACTTCTGAGATGACCCGACGCACTCGCTGCGTGTGCCGCCCGGCCATCTCCGGCTTCACGCCCATTTCCGCCAGCAGCATCGACAGCGCCTTGAGCTTGCGATAGGCGGCGATGAGGAACGGCAGCGACACCAGCAATGCCCCGCCCCAGATCAACGCCTTCTGCCAGCTCGAATCACTGATCCAGTCTTGCAGCGACAGCGAGATGCGCTCGGCGAAATACGCGCCGGCGAAGAAGATCGCAATCACCAGCGCCAGATTGACCCCGACCTGCAACAGAATCCGCCGGATCATCGACGCCAGCATGGCGCCCTCGCCTTGCGGCTGGATGCTGCGCAGCCATTCGCCGTACATTCCGAATACCCGTGCGAGAGGCTTGGGCATGGCGGCAGACAGCTTGATCGACAGCGGATCCGCCGCGCGAATCAGGTACGGCGTCAGCAGTGTGGTGATCACCGACACTGCCACGGCCACCGGATAGAGGAAGTTGCTGGTGACCTGCAAGGTCATGCCCAGCGCGGCGATGATGAAGGAAAATTCGCCAATCTGTGACAGCCCCATCCCTACCCGCAGTGAGGTTCGTCCGTCATTGCCGGCGATAAAGGCACCAAGGCCGCAGGACAGAATCTTGCCGAGCACCACGGCGACGGTGATCACCGCGATCGGCCACGCGTATTGCAGGAGAATCATCGGGTCGAGCATCAGGCCAATGGCGACGAAGAAGATTGCACTGAACAGGTCTCGAACCGGCTCGATCAACCGCTCGATCTTCAGCAGTTGCCGCGACTCGGCCATGATCGCGCCAATCATGAACGCCCCCAGCACCATGCTGTATTCGAGCTTGACCACCAACAGGCAGAAGCCGAAACACAGGCCCAATACGGTGATCAGCAGCATCTCGTTGCTTTCGAATTTGGCGACGTAGGCCAAAAGGCGCGGCACCAACAGAATGCCAATCACCAGCGCGACAATCATGAACAGCGACAGCTTGCCGACCGTGGAAAATACTTCGCCGGAGCTAACAGTGCCGCTGACCGCGATACTCGACAGCAAGGCGATGATGCCGATGCCGAGGATGTCCTCGACGATCAATACGCCGAAGATCAACTGCGCGAAGCGCTCGTTCTTCATCTTCAGATCGTTGAGCGCCTTGACGATGATGGTGGTCGAGGAAATCGCCAGGATCGCGCCGAGGAACAGCGAATCCATGGTGTTCCAGTCGAACCAGCGGCCGATTTCGTAACCGATCCAGATCATCAGCACGATTTCGAGGAACGCCGCGATAAATGCCGTGGCACCGACCTTGAACAGCTTGCGCAAGCTGAACTCCAGGCCAAGGCAGAACATCAGGAAGATCACCCCCAGCTCGGCGAGGGTCTTGATGGTTTCTTCGTCGTGGATGAGGCCGAACGGCGGGGTGTGCGGGCCGATGATAAACCCGGCGACGATGTAGCCAAGCACCACTGGTTGCTTGAAGCGATGAAACAGGACGGTCACCACACCCGCGACCAACATGATCACTGCCAGGTCCTGAATAAAACTGATGGCATGCATGGCGTGGGCTCCTTGAATGACGAGGCTCGCAGTCAGACATCAGAAAAGTCTGAGCGAGCTGGGTAAAAATCCGCTTTTCGTGTGGGAATTGCCCTTGAGGCGGGCTTTTGCAGGGTAACACCGCGACTTCCGGCAGGAAGGCGGTGCAATATAAGGAAACAGATCGATCCCGGCGTGACGGCGGTCCGTCGCCCGGCGTCCCGATAACGGTACTTTTGAAAAGCGACCAGGCACCCGCAGAGGTGCTTCCAGCAAACCCGCCTTGATCCGTGAGAACGTTATGGAACCCGGAAACGCCCAGCTGTCGATGACGGTACTGATGACCCCCGACATGGCCAACTTCTCTGGCAATGTCCACGGCGGCACCCTGCTCAAATACCTCGACGAAGTGGCCTACGCCTGCGCGAGCCGTTATGCCGGCCGCTACGTGGTGACGCTGTCGGTGGATCAGGTGATTTTCCGCGAGCCGATTCATGTCGGCGAACTGGTAACCTTTCTGGCGTCGGTCAACTACACCGGCAACACCTCGATGGAAGTCGGTATCAAAGTGGTGACCGAGAACATCCGCGAGCGCTCGGTGCGCCATACCAACAGCTGCTTTTTCACCATGGTCGCGGTCGACGATCAGCGTAAACCGGCTCCAGTGCCGCCGCTGCAGCCGCAGAACAGCGAAGACAAACGCCGCTACATACAGGCCCAGCAGCGCCGACAGATTCGCCAGGAGCTGGAAAAGCGTTATCAGGAAATAAAAGGCGACGCCTAAGATCAAAAGCAAAAGATCGCAGCCTGCGGCAGCTCCTACAGAGGATTAACGTCCACCCTGTAGGAGCTGCCGCAGGCTGCGATCTTTTCGCTTTTAGCTGGTTACAGACTGATCGGCGTAGCCTCGAACTTCACCCGCGGATGCGCAATACGATCCTGCGCCCGCACCAGTTGCAGCTCATAACTGGCACACGCCTGAGTCTCCAGCAGCACCTCATGCACCGCTGCCGCCGTGAACTCGAACGCGGCTACCAGACTGTCGCCCAGCAGCACCCGCGCCAGAAACAGGCCGGACGTCAGATCGCCCACACCCACCGGTTGACGCGGAAACGCCAGCAACGGACGGCGCAGATGCCAGCTGCCCTCGGCAGTCACCAACAGCATCTCGAAAGCCTCCGCCGGTTTGCCCGGGTAGTCCAGATGCTTGACCAGCACCGCTTTCGGTCCGCGCGCCAGCAGCGCCCGCGCCATCGCCAGGCAATCGAACAGCGATTGCGGCTTGCGCCCGGAAAAGCTGTCCAGCTCCAGTTGGTTCGGGCACATGAAGTCGGCCACAGCCGCTGCTTCTTCCAGCAAGAAATCACTGACCTCGGCCGGCACGCTGCAACCCTTCTCCGGGTGGCCCATCACCGGATCGCACAGATAGAGAGCCTTCGGGTTGACCGACTTGATGCGTGCAACGCCGCTGAGAATCGCCCGGCCCTGCGCTGCGTTACCCAGATAACCGGATAGCACCGCGTCACAGTTGCCCAGCTCACCAATGGCCGCAATACCTTCGACCAGCTCGGGAATCTGTTGCGGCGCCAGCACTTCGCCGGTCCATTGGCCGTACTGGGTGTGGTTGGAAAACTGCACGGTGTTGAGCGGCCAGACATTCACCCCGACCCGCTGCATCGGAAATACAGCGGCGCTGTTACCGGCGTGGCCGAACACCACATGGGACTGAATGGCGAGCAGATGAGGCGTACGTTTCATTCGGGTTTTCCGTAAAACGATTGAAATTCAAGCCGCGCAGTATGCGACGAAACGCAGCCTGTACGACAGACCGGCGACGCAGTTAAGCTGACGCTATCTTTTGGAGTCCCTTGTTGATGCTGACCCTCGAAAACATCTTCGTGTTGATGCTGTTCGCCGCTGCCGGCGCGTGGCTTTGGCACAACCACGGCTTGCGCGAGCGGGCGCTGGAGCGGGTCAAACAGCATTGCACCAACGTCGGCGTCGAGCTGCTGGACGGTAACGTCGCGTTGAAGAAAATTGGTTTGATCAAGGATGCCAATGGTCGGCGACGCCTGGCGCGGGTCTATAACTTCGAATTCACCGTGACAGGCGAAACCCGACACAACGGCACCATCACCCAATTCGGCGCCCATAGCGCGCAGATCGAACTGGCGCCCTACCCGGTCCCATTCGACGACACGCCGCCAGTGGTTGAGGTGCATAAGCCTCGGGCTGAAGTGATCGAGCTCAGTCAGTGGCGGCAGGAACATACCAAGTGGAAGCCGTGAGTCAGCCTGCCTGAATCCGGCACTGCGCCAGTCCAGCCTGTAATTGGTCGATATTTTGCGGATCGGCGAAGATCAGCTCGATCCGCGAGTCCTTTCGCCATTCGCTGGCTGTCCAGTTCAGCGTTGAGTTATCCAGCGCATTCGCCGAAACCCAGCCGTCCGCGCTGTGGATAACCAGTTTGGCCCGTGCCCACACAAGGCTTTCAAGCCAAACGGCCATTCGATGCATGTCTAACTGCTGACTCGGATGCCAGCGCCATCCGATACTCCAACCGCCCTCCTGCGCCTGACTCAGGCAAATGGGTTGCGTCGGATCGCTCCAGACCGTCGGCATCTGCGCCAATCCTTTGGGCACGACCCAGTTATCCACACCCGCCACCGCTTGAATGGCCAGACCTGGCAGTTCGCTCAAGGACAGTTGCGCCTGTTGCGTCCAGATCAGCCTGACGGGTGGCAACTGACTGGATATTTTCTGTAGAGCGACCTCATCCAGGTTTTCAGCCTTGTTAAGCAACAACAAGCCGGCGCTGGCCATCGCTTGCTGTTGCGCAGCCGGCAGCGCTTTCCCCGCGTTGAGCGACTGGGCATCTAACACCAGCACACACGGCTGTATGGCGAGTACGCCCTGCCATGGTGCTTCACTCAGTTGCTTGAGTAATTGCGCCGGATGGCCCAACCCGGATGGCTCGATAAACAGCCGATCCGGCCTGGCCTTGCGCAGCAACCGCCCGAGGCCGATCTGAAACGGCGCGCCATTGACGCAACACAAGCAGCCCCCGGCCACTTCGCCCAGTGCGATACCATCGCCGTCGCGGGTCAGCAGTGCGGCGTCGAGGCCGATCTGGCCGAACTCATTAATCAGCACCGCCCAGCGCTCGCCTTCCGGTCGTTGCGCCATGAGATGGCGGATCAGGCTGGTCTTGCCGGCGCCTAACGGGCCTGCAATGACATGAGTAGGAATGTTCTGCAACATGGTGGGTATTTTCTGAGGAGAGCTTTTGAGGAGGTCGAAGATGCGTTGGATGGGATGGTCGTTGCTGTTGATGGTGATGTCGAGCGAAGTGTTGGCCCAGGCCTGCGTGGTGCACAGTCAGGGCGAGCGGCTCGACGTCAAAGTCTGCCAGCAAAACCGCAACATCCCGGAAAAACTGTTCAACGACGGCTTTTGCCAGCCCACACTGGCCGGGCAGAAAGTCGACGTGCAGTACGTCAATCAATGCCCGACCGGAGCTTTCGGCGTGTGCAGCAACGCGCAAGTCGCCAATATGCCCTATCGCCAAGACATCCACTATTACGGCGTTGCCACCGATGCCGCGTATCTGAAACCTTACTGCGAAGGCCAGAGCCAGGGTGCTTGGCTCAAGCCTTGAGCCGCTAGCCGTTAGCCGTTAGCCGAGCCAGTCGAGGGTCAGGATCAGTCGACGCTCATCGTGAGCGAGTTGCGGCGAGCGATGGATCAGGCCGAAGCCTTCATTGCCGTGCCATTTTTCGCCTTTCAATAACGCCACATCAGCGCTTTTGACTTGCTGGATCTGCCCTGCTTCCTGAGGCTCGGCGTTGGCCTGGCCCAGTTGCTGACGATCCATCGCGCCTTCCCTGAGCCACTGGCTGCCGACTCCCGCGTAGGTGGTGATCAGGCGCACCGGTACATGATCGACGTGAAAGCGTGGGCACATGGCTTTATCCAACACCCGCAGGCGCAGGCCGATCCGCCGGGCGCCGAGCAGGCACGCGAAGGCGCTCACGAGCCATTTCACATCAGCGATAAAGCCGTCATAGCCTTGCAGATCGCGAAACCCCAAGGCCAGCCCGGTAAGATCCGGATCTGCCTCCTCGTCGGATAACTCCAGGCACAGCGACTCGGCCAGAGGCTCGTTGAGTGACAGCAGCAAGTGAGCGAAATCGGCGATGTGCAGCGGCAGTTGTCGCTGCCAGACGGCGAGGTTGGTGTCGTCCTCAAGGATTCGTGTCAGCACCTCGGGCGTCGGGCCTTGATGCTGATGGCGTGTGCGGTTTTGCTGGAGTTTCAATGCGAGCATCAGGCAGCCTCTTCGTGCCAAGGGCCGAACGGATCCGGCAGCAATCGCCAGCCTTCAACACCGATCGCCATTTCATCGTCGGTCAGCAGACAACCATCCAGTTCGGCAGAGAGCTGTAGGAAATTGATGTTTTGGCCGATGAAGACCAGTTCCTGACGACAATCTCCGACACTCGACGTCCAGTTTTCCATGATCGCCTGGGTACTTTCCTGATCCTGCGGCCACTGGTTTTTCGGCACGAAACGCCACCAGCGTCCGGCAAAACCGTGGCGCATCAAACCGCCTGCCTGCGACCAACTGCCTGCATCCGTGGGCTTGCTCGCCAGCCAGAAAAAACCTTTGGAGCGCAGCAATTTCCCGTTCAGCCATGGGCGGTCGATGAAGCTGAAGAAACGCTGCGGGTGAAAGGGCCGGCGCGCGCGGTAGGCGGTGGAAGCTATGCCGTACTCCTCGGTTTCCGCGACGTGCTCGCCGCGCAATTCCTGCAACCAACCGGGCGCTTGTGCGGCTTTCTCGAAGTCGAAACGGCCGGTGTTGAGGATCTTCTCCAGCGGCACTTCGCCCATCACCATCGGGATGATTTCGGCGTGTGCGTTGAGACGTTTGAGGATGGCGATCAGCTCTTCACGCTCATGTTGGCTGATCAGATCGATCTTGCTGATGAGCAGTACATCGGCAAACTCGATCTGCTCGATCAGCAAATCGGTGATGGAGCGTTCGTCCTCTTCGCCCAGGGTTTCACCGCGAGAGGCAAGGCTTTCGGCAGCCTGGTAGTCGATGAGGAAATTCACGCCGTCGACTACAGTGACCATGGTGTCGAGGCGCGCGATGTCGGCGAGGCTTTGTCCCTGTTCATCGCGAAAGGTGAAGGTCTCTGCCACCGGCAGTGGCTCGGAGATACCGGTGGACTCGATCAGCAAGTAATCGAAGCGACCATCGCGAGCGAGCTTGCTGACTTCTTCGAGCAAGTCTTCGCGTAACGTACAGCAGATACAACCGTTACTCATTTCCACGAGTTTCTCTTGGGCGCGGTTCAGGCTGACATCGCGCTGAACTTCGCTGCCATCAATGTTGATCTCGCTCATATCGTTGACGATGACCGCTACGCGCAATCCCTTGCGATTACGTAGTACGTAATTCAAAAGTGTACTTTTTCCAGCGCCGAGAAATCCGGAAAGAACGGTGACGGGCAGTTCGGCTGACATTGGGTAATCCTCTTCAGGTAGCAGCCGATCTGCACTTTTGCGTAGCGCGTGACGTTCTGGGCTTCATACGACGGTTCGTAGAAGGTAAACGCTTGAAATCGGCTGAATCAGGCTTAGCTCAAGTTAATGTTATAGTATAACAACATAAATTAGCCAGCCTTGCTCTTGCCCCTTAGAGATAAAGAGTCAGAAGCTGCCATCAGTGCAGCGCTTGGGAAATGTGATGAAAATTGCGTAGAAATGCTGTTCCACGCGCTTCTGATGCAGTGTGGTGATGCCGGCCAGACTGCGGAGAATCGTACTTCCCAGTTGCAAACTCACGGCGATGGTAGCGTTCATTGAGATGTCGAGAATCACACCGGCGAGCATCGGATCCTTGTCCTTCAGATTTAGCAAACTGGTCGCACCGAGCAGATCCGCACCGTTCTCTCGCTGTGCCATGAAACGCGCAGTCGCCGATGTCGCTCTTCGGATGAGTCTATCCCCAGGTGTTTCACGTGGAACCTCTAGTATCGGAAGTGCCTGATTGTTCGAACGAATCATCGTGTCGCCGAGCGCCAAAGTCTCACGTTGCGGATCTTTGTCTTTGCGGCTGAGACAGTGAAAGGTAAAGCGAACACGGCGGCGAGGATCAGATTGAGCAAGTGGCATCTGTGAATATGAAAGCCTGTTCATGAAAAATGCGTCGTGATTTGAATTGTTATAATGTAACATCAAATTCAATCAACACGATGGTCCCGAACATGAATTCGCTGACACTTCCGGATATCGCTGCGCAGGCTGCGCGCCAAGCGTTAACACTCGAATGGGTGGGCATGCGCGGCATCGCTTTGCCAGTCTTGTTAGAGAGCCAACGGCTGAATGCCAAAGTCGATGCAGGTGTAAGCCTTGATGACGGCGATGCTCGCGGCATTCATATGTCACGACTGTATCTGGCACTGGAGACCCTTGAGCGGGACAACCTTTGCCCTACTTTGCTGCGTTACGTACTCCAGCGTTTCGTCGATAGCCATGAAGGTTTATCCAACAACGCGTACCTGAATATCCACACAGAGATTCTGCTGAAAAGGCCTGCACTGGTCAGTCCTTTGGCCGGTTGGAAATCGTATCAAGCGACCATTTCAGCCAGTCTGAAAAACGAAATGTTCCACGTGGAACTCAAAATCGATGTGCCCTACTCTTCGACGTGCCCTTGTTCTGCAGCCCTCGCAAGACAATTGATCCAGCAACAATTCATCGACGACTTCGCACACAAGCCCCTACAACACGCCGACGTTTTAACTTGGCTCGGTTCGACCCAGGGCATCATCGCCACGCCCCACAGCCAACGCAGCACCGCACAACTGCATGTTCATCTCGATGAATTCATCGATGAGTTGCCGCTGAGTGCACTCATCAATGACGCAGAAGCAGCACTCGGAACAGCCGTCCAAACCGCGGTAAAACGCGCTGACGAACAAGCCTTCGCACTCGCCAATGGACAGAATCTGATGTTCTGCGAAGACGCCGCGCGTCGACTGAGTCTGGCACTGCGTCGCTCCCCCGGCGTCAGTGCTTTTCATCTGCGGGTGATCCACGCCGAAAGCTTGCACGCACACGATGCCGTTGCTGAAAGCCATTGGCATCGGGAGCACGCATGATTCGCTGCCAATCATTGAGTTGGGGCGCACCCGGTCAACCGCTGACATCCCCCCTCAGTCTCGAACTCGACAGCGGTAGTCTCACGGCAATCATCGGGGCGAACGGCTGTGGCAAAAGCAGTCTGCTGAAAGTCATCGCCGGACTGCAAAAGCCATTGGCAGGCAACGTCACCCTGAGTGTTCCACGCCAAAGCGGATTGTCCTTCCTCCCCCAGCAACAGCATCTGGATCGCCAGTTCCCCATCAGTCTCCAAGATTTGGTAGCCGCTGGTTTCTGGGGACGACGACTGTCCACGCAATTGCGCGCTCAACGCCTCGCTGCGGCACTGGAAAACTGGCACCTGAGTGGACTCGAAGATCGTCCGCTGATGGCCCTGTCCGGCGGAGAATTACAACGTGCCCTGCTCGCTCGATTGAGTCTGACCGACTCACCTGTGCTGCTGCTCGACGAGCCCCATGCTGCGCTTGATGAGCTAGGCCAACGGCTGCTATGGCAACACATCCACGCATGGCATGGCGAAGGTCGAACATTGGTCGTGGTTTGCCATGACCTCGCCGCCGTCCGCCAACACATCCCAAAAACGCTGTTAATCAAAAACGGCGATTGCGTATTTGGCGCCAGCGCAGAACTCATCCAGCAGTCACGTCACACTCAGGTGGCCTGATGCTCACCTTCGCTCACTTCTGGCAACCGTTCACCGAGTTCGTCTTCATGCGCCGCGCCCTCCTCGGTGGCCTGGTATTGGCCTGCAGCACTGCGCCACTGGGTGTGTTTCTGATCCTGCGGCGCATGAGTCTGATCGGCGACGCCGTGGCCCACGGCATCCTTCCCGGCGCCGCATTGGGCTTCTGGTTCGCCGGGCTGAGTCTGCCCGCGTTGACCTTTGGCGGTCTCGCCGCGGGTCTGAGCATGGCCGGCCTCGCCGCCTGGATTACCCGCCGCACAGGCCTGCGCGAAGACGCCAGCCTCGCGGCGATCTATCCCATATCGCTGGCCAGTGGCGTGTTGATTCTCGGCATCGCCGGCAAACGCCTCGACCTCTTGCATCTACTGTTCGGCTCGGCATTGGCCGTCGACGGACCAACCCTCAATGGCATGTTGTGGGTCTCGGCATTCAGCCTGATCGCGATGATGCTGATCTACAAACCCCTATTGCTCGACACCCTCGACCCATTGTTTTTAAGAACCGTGAGCCGCCTCGGTCCGATCGCCCACGGCGTATTCCTGACCCTGGTTGTCCTGAATCTGGTGATCGGTTTCCAGGCGATCGGCGCGTTGATGGTGGTCGGCCTGATGATGCTGCCCGCTGCCGCTTCTCGATTCTGGAGCCGCCGATTGCCGACCCTGATTGCCATCGCGGCGATCATCGGTTGCGTCTCGGTGTGGTTCGGCTTGCTCGTCTCTTTCTATTACTCGCTCCCTAGCGGCCCGGCCATCGTGCTGGTCGCTGGCACGGGTTATCTGTTGTCCGTGGTGTTCGGGCCGGTCCATGGCCTGCTGCGCCGCCCGCCTTTGCTCACATCACAATGAGGTGTTTCCCGATGCGCGCTCTACTCGTGCTGTTCAGTCTGATGCTGTCGATGTCCTTATCGGCGGCGGAGAAAGTGCCGGTGGTCACCAGTTTCAGCATCCTCGCCGACATGGTGCATCAGGTCGGCGGCGAGCATATTCAGATCATCAACATGGTCGGGCCTGACGCTGACGCTCACACCTATGAGCCGACTCCGGACGACGCCAAAGCGCTGCTCAAAGCCAAACTGATCATCAAGAATGGCTTGGGTTTCGAGCCGTGGCTGGATCGCCTGGTGAACAGCACCGACACCCAAGCCACAGTCATCAGTGCCAGCCATGGCGTGATTCCACGTTCACTCGATGAGGACGGTGAAACCATTCCCGACCCGCACGCCTGGCACAATCTGGCCAACGCCGAGTTGTACGTCGCCAACATCACCAAGGCACTGGTCGCCGCTGATCCGACGAATAAGGCCGACTACGAGCGCAACAGTAAAACCTACCTGAAACAAATCTACGCCCTGCTCGCCGAAGCCAAGGCCAAGCTCGGATCGCTGCCAGCAGGCAACCGCAAAATTGTCACCAGCCACGATGCGTTCGGTTATCTCGGTCAGGCTTACGGCATCGACTTCATAGCCCCGCAAGGTCTGTCCACAGAACGCGACCCTTCCGCTGCAGAAGTCGCTGCGCTGATCACCCAAATCCGCCAAGCCAAAGTCAAAGCGGTGTTCATGGAAAACATCAAGGACGCACGACTGCTCAAACAGATCGCCGACGAGAGCGATGCCCACATCGGCGGCACGCTCTACTCGGATGCCCTCGCCGCGAGCGGCCCGGCCAGCACCTTCATCGGGCTGTTCGAATACAACCTCAACACCCTTTACAACGCGCTGAACCAACCATGATCCGCAAGAATCCTTCAGGCGATCTGCCGCAAATTGCCGAGTCGGCCTATGTCGATAAAACCGCGATCATCTGCGGCAAAGTAGTGATTGGCGAAAACGTCTTCGTCGGTCCTTACGCAGTCATCCGCGCTGACGAAGTGGACGCTTCGGGCAACATGGAGCCGATCACCATCGGCGCCAATTCGAATATCCAGGACGGCGTGGTGATCCACTCCAAATCCGGTGCGGCGGTGACCATCGGCGAATTCAGCTCCATCGCCCACCGCTCGATCGTCCATGGCCCCTGCGTGGTGGGCGACCGGGTGTTCATCGGCTTCAACAGCGTGTTGTTCAATTGCGTGGTCGGCGACGGCTGCGTGGTGCGGCATAACTCGGTGGTCGACGGCCGTGATTTGCCGGACGCGTTCTACGTGCCCTCCACTACCCGGATCGGGCCGAACACCGACCTTTCGTTATTCCCGCCGGTGAGCGTCAGCGCTTCGGAGTTTTCCGAAGATGTGGCGCGGACCAACGTCGATCTGGTGCGCGGCTACAAAGCCTTGCAGAACGAGTTCTGAACCATGAGCAGCGTACTGATCCGCAACGCCAGACTGGTCAACGAGGGGCGTGAGTTCGACGCAGATTTGCTGGTCAGCAATGGCCGCATCGTCAAGATTGCCCGCAGCATCGAAGGTGAAACCGCGCGCATGGAAATCGACGCCAAAGGACAATGGCTGCTGCCGGGCATGATCGATGACCAGGTGCATTTTCGCGAACCCGGCGCGCCGGCCAAGGGCAGCATACATAGCGAATCCCGCGCGGCGGTCGCGGGTGGCATCACCAGTTTCATGGACATGCCCAACACCAATCCGGCCACCCTCACCCTCCAAGCGCTGGCGGATAAGAAGCGCCGTGCGGCAATCAGTTCGGTGGCCAATTACGCTTTTCACTTTGGCGTGAGCCAAGACAATCTCGACACCGTTGCCGCGCTCAATCCTTGTGAAGTGGCCGGGGTCAAAGTGTTCATGGGCGCGTCTACAGGCAACATGCTGGTGGATGATCCGAAGATTCTTGAACGACTGTTCGCCGAAGTACCGACAATTCTATTGGCCCACTGCGAGCACACGCCGAGTATCGACGCCAACGCGGCCAACCTGCGTGAACGGTTTGGTATTCATCTGCCTACTGCGGCTCATGCACTGATTCGCAATGCCGAGGCGTGTTATCGCTCCTCCTCACTGGCCGTGGATCTGGCGAGACGTCACGGCACGCGCCTGCATGTTTTACATCTGACTACCGCCCGTGAACTGGAACTGTTCGAGGACAAACCCCTGGCGCAAAAACGCATCACTGCCGAGGTCTGCCTGCACCATTTGTTGTTCGATGATCGCGACTACTCAAGCCTCGGCAACCTGATCAAATGCAATCCGGCGATCAAGACTCAGGCCGACCGCGATGCATTGCGTGAAGCGTTAAACAGCAATCGACTGGATGTGATCGGCAGTGATCATGCCCCCCATACGTGGGACGAAAAGCAGCGTCCCTATGCCGAAGCGCCTTCGGGGTTGCCGTTGGTGCAGCACGCCCTGCCGGCGTTGCTGGAACTCGTGGCGGAGGGTGTGCTGCCGATCACCACGCTGGTGGCGAAGATCAGCCACCGAGTGGCGGATCTGTTTGCGATTCCGGATCGGGGTTATCTGCGTGAGGGGTATTGGGCGGATCTGGTATTGGTTAAACCAGAGATGCTGGATGTGTCGCGGCAACCGGTTCTGTCGCAGTGTGGATGGACGCCGTTTGCCGGTCGAAGCTTTCGGCATCGGGTAAGGACGACGTTGGTGTCAGGGCAGATTGCCTGGCACGAGGGCCAGGTGAATGAGGGGTGTCGGGGATTGCCGCTGCGGTTTATGCGCTGATGCCTTCGCGAGCAGGCTCGCTCCCACAAGTACAGCGCACTACCGGTGGGAGCGAGCCTGCTCGCGAAGCTTTCAAGCTCTTGGTTTGACCGTGCCGCAATCCTGTCCCAGCCACACCGCGCGGGTTTCCAGGCTGCCCTTCTGGTTGATGCCAATGGCATTGAACGTACCGTTGGCAACCGTGGTGAACTCACGATCACTGAGGAACGTCGCCACACCGGTACCCTGAGCTTTCGGGCAACTGAAGCGGAATTTCCACTGGTTACCGCTGCGCTCGGTAATCTGCTGTTTACAGCCCGATTGTGGATCGGCCAACGGAATATCATTGGTCGCCACTTGCTGTGGAGTCAGGCAGGCGCGGATGCCCTTGCCGCCGATATTGATGCCGTTTTTCTCCAGCGCCGCCCGTTGCTGCGGCGTCATCTGGCCTTGAAGCTGACCCAGGATCGATTGCACATCCATTGGCTGGTCATCGACTTTCACATTACTCGACGTCATTTCCCACAACCCCGGCTGCAGCATTTGCGCCTGCGCAATCACCGGCAATGCCAAACCCAGGCCCAACGCCAAACCCAGCAGACGAACGTTCATCGAGAAACTCCTGATCAGTAGTGGCCGTTAGACGTCGGCCGATTGCTTCGGTTCATGCGCCAATTAAATAGCGACATTCGCCACAGAACATGGTCTGTTAAGGCATCAAAATCTTGCGGAGCAAGGCTGCCCCATGGATTATTTTGGACCGCACATTTTCGGTTATTTGATCGCCCTGATACACACCCTCGGCTTGATCGCTGCCATACATGCGGTGCTGACGGTGCGCACGGCTCAAGGCTCGATCGCCTGGGCATTGTCGCTGATCTTCATTCCTTACCTGACGCTTATTCCGTACCTGGTGTTCGGTCGCAGCACCTTCGATGGCTACATCAAGGCGCGCCGCCAGGCCAACGAGCAGATGCGCCTGGCCATTTCCGAGCTGAACTGGCGCCCGTGGGTGGAAGAAGCCCTAACCGCGCGCGCCTCGAATGCCTACGCCTCCTTGCGTGCGATGCCAAAACTGGGGCGCATGCCGTGTCTGGCGAACAACGAAGTCCAGTTGCTGCTGAACGGCACCGAGACGTTCAACGCGATTTTCCAGGCCATCGATCAAGCGAAGGAAGCAGTGCTGATCCAGTTCTTCATCATCCATGACGATCGCCTTGGCCAACGCCTGCGTGACTTGTTGCTGAAGAAAGCTGCCGAAGGCGTGACCATTCACCTGCTCTACGACCGTATCGGCAGCCACGCCCTGCCCCACAGTTATGTGCAGGCGCTGCGTGATGGCGGCGTCGAGGTCAAAGCGTTTGCCACGCGCAGCGGCTGGCTCAATCGCTTCCAGGTCAACTTCCGCAATCACCGCAAAATCGTCGTGGTCGATGGCGTGGTCGGGTTTGTCGGCGGGCACAACGTCGGCGATGAATACATGGGCGAGAAACCGCCGCTGGCACCGTGGCGCGACACTCACGTAAAAGTGCGCGGCCCGGTAGTAGCGTGCATGCAGGAATCCTTTGCCGAAGACTGGTTCTGGGCCGCGCGCACGTTGCCGCCGCTGATCCTGCCGGACGAATACCCGGACGACGGCGTGCTCTGCCAATTGCTCGCCACTGGCCCTGCAGACGCCTACGAAACCTGTTCTCTGTTCTTTGTCGAAGCCATTCACGCAGCGACAGAGCGGGTGTGGATCACCAGCCCTTACTTCATTCCGGATGAAGCCGTGTTTGCGGCGTTGCGTCTGGCGGTGTTGCGCGGTGTCGATGTGCGCCTGTTGCTGCCGTCGCGACCCGATCACCGCATCGTCTACGCCGCGTCCAGCCTATATGCCTTTGAGGCTGTGCGTGCAGGCGTGCGGGTGTTCCGTTACGAGCCCGGTTTCCTGCATCAGAAAGTGGTGTTGATCGACAGCGAGATCAGCGCGATCGGCAGCGCCAATCTGGACAATCGTTCGTTCCGGCTGAATTTCGAAGTGATGCTGCTGACCGTCGACAGCGACTTCGCCGCCAACGTGGAACACATGCTCAAACAGGATTTCGAGCAGGCCTACGAGATCGCCAAAGAAGAAAGCCGGGAGGTCCACCGCCTGCAACAAGTCGGCATGCGGATCGCCCGGCTGATCTCACCGATTCTCTAAAAACCATCAAGGATGGTAGATATCGTCGCGTGTCCATGGCAGTTCATGGCTGCCATCGGCGTGTGCTTTCACCGCAAGGATCTGGTGCAGATTGATCCAGCCGTGCGCGAACGCGTAAGCACAACCGGCCAAGTACAGCCGCCAGATCCGTAGCGCCTGATCGGGCACCAGTTTGCCGGCCGCTTCGAGGTTGTCCTCCAGCCGCTCACTCCAGTGATCCAGCGTACGGGCGTAATGCAGGCGCAGACTTTCGACGTCGACAATCTCCAGGCCTGCTTCGCTGATCTCGGCGGAAATCATCGACAGATGCGGCAACTCACCGTTGGGGAATACGTATTTCTCGATGAACTCCCCGGCGCCACGCCCGACCGGACGGCCATCGATGTGCTTGGCGGTAATCCCATGGTTCATCACCAGACCGCCCTCCTTCACCGCGCCGAACAGGGTCTTGCAGTACTCGGCCAAGTTGGCGTGGCCAACGTGTTCAAACATGCCGACGCTGACGACTTTATCGAAACGGCCGTCCTGCGGCAGATCGCGGTAGTCGAGCAATTGCAGTTCGATCTGGTCTTCCAGACCTTCGGCCTTGACGCGCTCGCGCGCCAGTTCGAGTTGTTCCTTGCTCAGTGTGATGCCGAAGACCTTGGCACCGAATTCCCGCGCAGCGTAACGCGCCAATCCGCCCCAGCCACAACCGACATCCAGCAGATAATCGCCCGGCTGCAAACGCAGCTTGCGGCACAAATGACGGAATTTGGCTTGCTGCGCCTGTTCGAGCGACTCGCTGCCAGTCTCGAAATAGGCACAGGAATACGCCATGTCGCTGTCCAGCCAGAGCTGGTAGAACGCGTTGGACAGGTCGTAGTGGTAGGAAATGGCTTTGGCATCGGTTTCCTTGTCGTGCAAGGTCCGCACAGGCTGATTGTCTTCGTCTTCATTGAGCAAAGCGTTGCTCAGTTCGTCGCAGACCCGGATGACCTCGCTGATCGAGCCCTCCAGTTCAAGCTTGCCTTCAACGAACGCCGCCCCCAGCGCGTTCAGGCTTGGATGGGTGAACTGGCTGACCATCTGCGGGTCCTTGACCACGATGGTGACACTGGGCGCCGGGCCCAGATTGTACTCGTGGCCGTCCCAGAGCCGCAGGCGAAGCGGAAGCTGCAGGTTCTGTAAGGCCGGTGGAAGTTGCACGAGCATGGAAAATCCCCCATGTTTCAGACGTCCAATCTGAGGGTAGACCATCCTGGAAAATTAGCAGGCTATCGATTTAATTAGCCTTATCTATCGTTGCAGACGCTCTAGCAGGCCCTCCTGCACCCACTGTTTCAACCAGGTCACGGCCTGAAGTGGAGCGCCCTCTCCATAGATGACTGCTAACTCGGCGCACAGTTCGGCGAAACTCCAACCTTCGTTTACCAAGCCGTTCAGGGCATTGGCCTCGGCAGATTCCAGACTGCGGTAATGACAGCTCAGACCGTTGCGCCAGATCAGGTAGATCTGGGGGATTTGAAGTGGCTGGCTGGGAGGGAAATCGGTTTCTTCCTTGACTGAGCGCCACAGGGCAAAGCTATTGAACCGGCATTCCAGCCACTGAACGCAAGACGCCTGTTTGACTCGCAGCGCTGGCCATTCTTGCGCGGACAGTGTCGTCATTGTTTCGAGGGTTAACGGCTCACCCGCTGGCGCATCGAAAGCCAACGTGAATGCCCATTCGACCACTGCCATTTCAGCCAAAGGAGCACTTTGCTCAGGCACCAGATGCTCGCGAATAAACCCTTCGAAGCCTTTGCCCAGCCAACGCAGACTGTAATGCGCAGACGGGGATTGGCGCAGGTACGCGGTAGCGAGCGCGTCAAATTCCTCGTCGCCCATCCAGTGCCAGATGGCTGGAAAATCGTTGCGCAACACCTCCAGTAACCGCGCTAGATAGGCGTTGTGATAGATCGCCAGACCGGTGCCGACATCCAGTGTCGGCCCGCCGATCAGGCTGGTGCTCAATAGCGCATGGGCTGTTGCCCCCTCATCCAGCAAAAACGACTCAAATGCAGATTGCCATTCTTTCAGGCGCATTGCTGTCTCCCGGCCAGAACCGTGTCACCTGACTGCCGGGCTTTCTGCAGTTCATCGAGCAACTCTTCAAAAGGCGGAAAATGATCATCACGTTCCAGCAAAGTAGCCACCGGCCCGAAGTGCTCCAATGTACGTTGATACAGCGCCCAGACGGGGTCGCTCACTGGTTGGTCATGGGTATCGATGACGTAATCGCCGTAATCGCTATGGCCCGCCAGGTGCAGTTGACGCAACTTGTCCGCCGGCAGGCTTTGAATGAATGTCCACGGATCGAAGCCGTGATTGCGTGAGCTGACGTAGACATTGTTGACGTCCAGCAGCAACTGGCAGCCGCTTTCCCGGCTCAGGGCAGCAAGAAACTCCCATTCAGTGAAATCATCTGAAGCGGCTCGGACATAGCTGGAGACGTTCTCCAGCACCAACGGACGCTGCAAAACATCCTGAACGTGGCGCACTCGCTGGGCAATGTACTCAAGACTTTCTTGGGTGTAAGGCAGAGGCAGCAAATCGTGCAACTGATGGGCGTTGCCGCGGCTCCAGCACAAGTGATCGGAGATCCACGCCGGGTTGACCCGTTCTGCCAGTTGCTTGAGTTGTTTCAGATAGTCCGCATCGAGGGCATGCGGCCCGCCGATGGAGAGGGAAACGCCATGCATCACCAGCGGATAGCGCTCGGCGATGGCGTCCAGGTAATACAGGGCTTTGCCGCCCTGCACCATGAAATTTTCGGAGACCACTTCAAACCAGTCCACGTCCGGCGACTGTTCGAGGATCTGCTGGTAATAAGCGCTACGCAATCCCAAGCCGTAGCCGAGGAAGGGAACAGAGGCGGACATGTGCAGACTCCTGATTAAAAGTGGCCGCAGTGGCGTGAGCCACTGCGGCGGCACTTGCCGGCCAGTTATTCGCCGACCTTGCCACCTGCTTTTTCGCAAGCCGCTTGAGTCATGGCTTTGAAACCCTGGCCTTTGCAGGAGCCCAAGCCTTTGCAAGCGTGGTCTTTGGTTTTGCAGTCGTTCTGGCCTTTGCAGGCAGTCACGCCGTAGCAGTGAACGTTGGCATCAGCGGCCATCGCGTTGGTTGCGACACCGGCAAACAGGGTAGCGGCAGCCAAAGCGAGAGCGGCACCAGCAGCAGCGGTCTTGATAGTCATTTTTCTTATCCTCGGTAATCATCAGGTGTGTCGGCTGGACGGTGTGTTCAGTCACGACATAGCACTAGAGAGAGCGGTCCCGACGGCGTTACAGAGGTGTCAGAAAAAATATTCAGATTTATTCCTTGAGCTTGAGCAGCGGCTCCTGAAAACGCAGCAAACGCCCAGCGTTGCCCAGTACCAGCAACGTACTGAGGTTATGCAACAACGCGGCGATCATCGCCCCGGCGGCGCCCAACCAGCCGAACGCGGCGAATACCACGATGGCCAGCGTCCAGCCCAGACCGATGATCACGTTAACCTGCAAGGTGCGACGACACTGACGACTCAGCCGCACGCAAGTGCCGAGCCGGCGCAGGTCGCTGCCTATCAGAACGATGTCCGCCGACGCCAAGGCGATGTCTGCCCCGCCCGCACCCATCGCCACACCGACTACGCCCGCCTTAAGTGCCAGCGAATCGTTGATGCCGTCACCGACCACCATAGGCCGGAAGCCGTTGTCGATTTCCTTGAGTACGCGATTGAGTTTGTCCTCGGGCAAGGCCTGGGCTTGTACCTCGTGCAAGCCGACTTCTTGTGCCAATGTCTGGGCGACACTTTGTCGGTCGCCAGTCAGCAACAGTTGCCGCCCGAGGCCCAATTCGCGCAATTCATTGAGAGCAAACCGGGCCTCCGGTTTGACGCTGTCGGCCAACAACAGCCAAGCGAGAAATTCACCGTTCAAGGCCAGGCCGGCAATGGGGCCGTCATGCTCAGGAATACTCGTCGTGGCGATTTTCAATTGGGTGAACAACTCTGGCCGACCAAGCGCTGCTTCGCCCTGCGCGGTCATTGCGACGATACCGAGTCCCTGCCGCTCGTGGATTTCGCTCAGCGGCAGATAGCCTTCCTGACTGACCAAGCCTGCCAGTGCCCGACTGACCGGGTGACTGCTCGCCGCGCCGAGGCTGGCGGCGAGCGCCATGACCGTCGATTGATCCGCGCGCGAACTGTTGATCGACTGCAAGCGCAAGGTGCCGTAAGTCAGGGTGCCGGTCTTGTCGACCACCAGCGATGTGAGGTCGGCCAGTTCTTCGAGGAACGCCGAGCTGCGGATCAGAATCCCATGCCGCGCCGCAACCGCTACACCGGCAATCGCCGTGGCTGGCGCCGACAACACCAAGGCGCAAGGGCACGCCGCCACCAACACCGCAAGCATCGCTTGCGCGTTGTTGGTGATGAACCAGGTGACCGCCGCCAGCAGCAACACCAGCACCATGTAACTGCCGGCATAGCGTTCAAGCAATCGAGTGATTGGCGGTTTGGAACGTTCGGCGTTTTGCATCAGAGCGATGACTTTGCCGAGCGTCGATTCGTCTCCGGTGCGGCTCACTTCGATTCGCAGCAGGCCGTCTAGATTGATCGCGCCGCCGAACACCGTCATGCCCACTGCAGCTTCTACCGGAACCGACTCTCCAGTTATAGAAGCGGTGTCGAGGCTGGCCTGGCCAGAGAGAACTCGACCGTCAGCCGGCACCCGATCGCCGGCACGCACCTCAACGGTATCGCCCGGTTTCAGCGTGCCGTTGTCCACTTCAATGATCGAGCCGTCAGCCTGAATCTTTCGTGCATGGCTGCGGGTCAATTGGCCGAGTGCATGAATCGCTTCCTGCGAACCGATGACGCTGCGCTCCTCCAGCACATGACCGAAGATCATGATGATCGGCAGCAAAGCCGCAGTGAGCAGATCACCCGTCGCCCAAGCGCCGAGCATCGCCAAAGCAATGAGTTGATCAGTGATGCCGTGCAAGCTCGGATAACGCAGGCTGTACCACGCCGAACGCATCACCGGCACCGCCACTAATAAAGAAGCAAAACCGAGCAGCAACTGGCTGACACCGGTCTGCTCCGGCGCCAGCCAACGCCAGATCAAGCCGAGGCCAAGCAAGCCCAGGGCGAGCATCGCCAAGGTCAATTGCCTCGCCGCACGACGTTGTTCGGCCGAGGACAACAGGCTCGGTGCTGGGGTGGTCGCGCTCATTGACTGGCTCCCTGAATGATCAGGCGGGAATCGTCTTTCGGATCGACTGTGGTCACCGATCCGGCCTGGCCGAGGATCTTCGGCATGCGCTCGCGGTACAGACGCAAGAGCATTTGCGGGTCGGTGCCTTGTTGTTGAGCTTTGGCCAGGCGCAACACCGTCGCAGTGTCGGCAGATGCTTTGGCCAAGCGCTCACCCGCCTGAGCGTGGGCGACTTGCAGCGTGCGGTCAGCTTGTTCGTTGGCGGTCTGGGTGAGTTTCTCGGCATCGGTGCGCGCGTTGGCTACGGCTTTGTCGGCTTGCTGACTGGCGGTCAAAACGGCGTTGAAGGCACTGACGGCAGGATCGGGCAGACTCGATTGCACATCGACCCGCGTCACTTCGACACCGATGCCCTGACCGCTCGCCTTCAGTTCGGACAAACGTTTATTGATGCCTTGCACCAGATCGCCACGCAGTCTTTCACGGCGCTCGGCAGCCTGATTGTCGGCGCCGATCAGTTCCGGTCGGGCAACCAGAATGGTGTCCAGATCCCGAGCGGCCGTCAGTGCCACGGCGCTGCGCGTGACCAAACGATCCAGCGCCGGCACCACATGCTCGCCCTGAAGCACAAAGTCATAGGGGTCAGTGACCTTGTAAAACACCCGCACATCCAGCTGCACCACACCGGCATCACCGGTCAATAAATAACCAGATCCGGCCAACGCATCGCTGATCGGTGTGGCGAATGAAGCGACCCGTTCAGCTTTCAGCGCTTCGTCACTGCGCAGCAGATTCTCCACTCGACGCTCGATCACACGATCCGCCGCTGGCAGCAAAACTACCTGCTCGAACGGCTGTGGCCAGGCCAATAACAGGCCGGCGTTCTGGATGCGATCCAGCGCACCAAAGTGCAAAACCACGGCGCGATTCTGCGGATCAATCTGCCGCACATTAGAGAACACCCAAGCCAATGCGGCCAACACCGTCACCGCGTACAAGGCTAAAAAGGCCAAGCGTCCCGCCTGAATCCACGGACTGCTCAACGAATGTGTTCCACGTGGAACTTCTTCATTCATGGCTGCGATCCGGATTTGCTGTCGAGATTTGGCGGGCTATCGACCAGCACGCGGAACGGCGCGGCATCGGTGCGCAGTATCAGTTTTGTGTCTGGGGTGACGATGGTCCCGAGGGTATCCAGTGAGCGCAGCAGGTTGTACAGCTGCGGCGAACCCGCGTAGGCGCGACCATAAATCTGCGCGGCCTCAACGCGAGATTGCGCTTCGATATCGGCGGCTTTCACTGTGGCATCCGCCTGCACAATCCGCGCATCGCGTTCGGCGGCAGAGCGAATTTGCGCCGCCTCACGCTTGCCGATTGCGGTGCGTTCGGTGGCAATTGTTTCACGCTCGGCGCGCATGCGATCAACCGTGGCAGTGAGTGTCACTGAGGGCAGCGTCAGCCGTTCGATACCGACCTGCACCACGCGCACGCCATAAGTGGCGAGCAATTGCTGATCGATCTGCTGACGTAGTTGTGCTTCGAAATCGGCAATCCGCACCTGACTGGCATCGGTGTTCACCAAGTTGGCCAAGTCGAAACTGCTGGCGGTGGTCTCCAGGGCAGAGCCGACAAACGTGCGAATCTGCCGCGCCGCTTCGTCGGGTTGGTTCTGCACCGCACGCATGAAGCGCTGCACATTGTCCGGGTCACCCTGCACCTGCCACGCGACGTAAGCCTGGACGATGATGCGCAAACCGTCGCGGGTGCCAACATCCTGCAAACCGCTGGAGGTGGTGCGCAGGCGCAAGTCCACCGGGATCGCCGCTTCGAACGGCGCCGGCCAGCGCCAGCTCAACCCCGGCTCGAGCAGAACTCGCGACGGGTTACCGAAACGGGTAATGACAGTCGCTTCACCGGAGCGCACTTGCACCAGACTCGCTGCGGCGATGGCGAACGCCACCAGCAACGCCGCCCAACCCATGCGCCGCCAAGGGAATGGCCCCGCCTCCTCCGGCGCACCGTGGTGGTGGTGACCGTGATGATGGTGATGCCCGCCATGGCCGTGATCGTGGCCGCCGTGGTCATGATGATCGTGTGTATGCGACTGGCTCAATGGGCAACTCCTGGTTGAGCGGTGGTACGCGCGGGCGTCGGGTCAGCCGGCAGCGTGAACGTGCGCAAGTCGATGGTCGGCGCGTTGCTGCTGCCGCCCAGGCGATGGTCGAGGATCAGCAATTTGGCTTTACTCAGGCCTTGGCTGAGCTGACTGAGGTATTGCTCCAGCACAAACGCCTGGCCGGCGCTGACGTAGGCTTTTTGTTCGGCACTGAATTTCAAATCAGCGGCCTGTGCGGCTGCGCCGATTTCGCGGGCGTTGGCGCTGGCCTGATCGCGAGCAAGGCTGGCTTGCAACTGCGCCTGGTTGCTCGCTTCGGCAGCAGCACCGCGCTCGCGGGAGATCAACGCCTGCGCACCGATCTGCGCCGCTTGCACACTGTGATAGGCGTTCGCGGCGCCGGCCGGCGGGTGAATCGCCTCAACCACCGTGGCGAGAATCTCCACGCCATTGTCGAGTGTTTGCAGATCATTTTGCACCGCACGGCCGATCTCTTCCGCCAGCCCTACCCTGTCCGCACCGAGCAAACCGTCGAGGGTGCGTGAGGCAAAGTCGTGGACGAGAATTCGGCTGGCGGTGCTGCGGATGAGAGTCGGCACGTCGGCGCTGTTGTAGGTTGCAGCCAGCGCTGCCTGATCACTCAGACCGATGCGGTAGACGAAGCGCACGTCCATGTTGACGATTTGAAAGCTCTGTTGCTCGCCCCGACTGCTGGCGATGACTTGGGATTTATCGTTCACATGACTGGCGTCCCACAGGCGATTTGCTGTAATCGGTGCTGGGCCTTCGGCGGGATCGAATTGCAGCGGTGCCGGGTTTTCGCCGACGCTGGTCGCCAGTTCATGGACCACGCCGTTTTCGACGTTCAACACTCGACCCAGTGGCCATGGCAAACCGGCGTGCAAACCGGGGCCGAACACCTGCACCGGTTTGCCGAAACGTTCGTAGATGCCACGACCTTGCAGGGGAATTTCGTGGATACCGGTCAGCAACCAGCCGAACGCCGCGACCAGTGCCAACACCGGAAGAAACGCACGACGCATGTAACTGAACGCCCAGATCTGGCGCAGATCGATGCCGAAGCGGTTGTGCAATTCGTGCTGCAGCGCGAGCAGTGGTTGAGGCGGCCAACGCAGCAGGTCGGCGACAAAACTGCGCGCCAGTAGCGTCGGTTCAAGCTGTTCGCGGCGCGGGCTGAATATCGAAAGAACGGCACGCAATAGCAACTCAATCGCGACCAACCCCGGCAAGATGCCGATCAGCACTGCAAGGCGAACCGGCCATAAGGCGGTCTCGCTGGCGAACAACAAACACAGCGCCCCCACCACCAGGCTGATGATCGCGACTCGCGACAGTTGCGCCAGCGAACTCGCTTCAGGCCATTGCGCCGGGGTTTGCTGAGCCAATTGCCGCTCCAGCACCAGCAAACCAAACGCCAACAACAGGGCCAACGCCGCGCCGACAGTGGCAGACGCCCCAACAGCGGCGGGCGGTAAGGCAAGGTTCCACACCTGATCAAGGCTGATTACCACCAGCACTGCCCAAGCGCCCAGCCATAACGTCGCCGTACCGATCAGACTTAGTAGGTGCAGGCTGCGTTGACTCAGTCGATCCAGCAGCCGTTCGTACCAGCCATCCGGCGCGCCAGGCTGCTCCATCGGCGCAGGATTCGGTACGACAGGATTGATCACCCGTGCCCGCCATCGCGTCACCCACCAAGCCGATTGCAACCCGGCAACCAGCACCAGCAACGCCGCGCTCTGGTTGATCAGTAGCGGAACCCACAACGATTGCGGCGCAAACAGTGCGACAAAAAACGCCAGCACCCACCCTGCCCCGGCCAATCCACCCAAAGCAATCGCCAGCCGTCGCAATCGGCGGCCCTGCGTAACCGCCTGCTGAAAGCGCGGCAATCCGGCCACTTGCGTGCCATCAACCTCCAGATCGACCTGCATATCACCCCAACGCCATCGGCTCTCATCTCATATCGTTACGATATAACGAAATACGTGAAATATTCGTCCACAAATTGCGCTTATCTAAGAACGCCCAAGCTGTCGCTTGCCTGAAGCCTTGACCGAAATGTTCGGGATCGCACATATTACGCTCGTAATTTTACTCAAGAACTACCGTTAGCGATCCGCATCCCTCAACCAGGAGTAAGCGCATGAGCAACTATGACGTAGTGATTCTGGGCGGCGGCCCCGGTGGCTATAACGCGGCCATCCGCGCTGGCCAGTTAGGCCTCAAGGCTGCCTGCGTTGAAGGTCGCGCGACCCTCGGCGGCACCTGCCTGAACGTCGGTTGCATGCCGTCCAAAGCCTTGCTGCACGCCTCCGAGCTTTACGATGCGGCCATGGGTGCGGAATTCGCCAATCTCGGCATCGAGGTCAAACCGACGCTCAATCTCGCGCAGATGATGAAGCAGAAAGACGAAAGCGTGACCGGCCTGACCAAAGGCATCGAGTTTCTGTTTCGCAAGAACAAGGTCGACTGGATCAAAGGCTGGGGCCACATCGACGGCCCGGGCAAGGTCACCGTGACAGGCGATCAGGGCAGCAAGATCGAGCTGACTGCCAAGGACATCATCATTGCTACCGGTTCCGAGCCCACGCCCCTGCCCGGGGTCGAGATCGACAACCAACGCATTCTCGATTCGACCGGCGCGTTGTCCCTGAGCGAAGTGCCCAGGCATCTGGTGGTGATCGGCGCCGGCGTGATCGGCCTCGAATTAGGTTCGGTGTGGCGCCGTCTCGGCGCGCAGGTCACCGTGGTCGAATACCTCGACCGCATCTGCCCCGGCGTCGATGGCGAGGCCGGTAAAACCCTGCAACGCTCACTCAGCAAGCAAGGCATCGCGTTCAAATTGAGCTCGAAAGTCACCAGCCCCACCACTTCGGCCAACAGCGTACAACTCAGCGTCGAACCGGCCGCGGGCGGCACGGCTGAGTTACTGGAAGCGGATTACGTGCTGGTGGCCATCGGTCGCCGCCCCTACACCCAAGGCCTGGGCCTGGAGAACGTCGGCCTGAGCACCGACAAGCGCGGCATGCTCGCCAACAAACAACATCGCACCGAAGCCCCGGGGGTCTGGGTGATCGGCGACGTCACGTCCGGGCCGATGCTCGCGCACAAGGCTGAAGACGAAGCCATGGCCTGCGTCGAGCAGATCCACGGCAAGGCCGGCGAGGTCAATTACGACCTGATCCCCAACGTGATCTACACCAAACCGGAGCTGGCCAGCGTCGGCAAGACTGAAGAGCAGCTCAAAGCTGAGGGCCGCGCCTACAAGGTCGGCAAGTTTCCGTTCACCGCCAACAGCCGGGCGAAGATCAACCACGAGACTGATGGTTTTGCCAAAGTCCTTGCTGATGAGCGCACGGATGAAGTGCTCGGCGTGCACCTGGTCGGCCCCAACGTAAGCGAAATGATTGGCGAGTTTTGTGTGGCGATGGAATTCAGCGCTTCTGCCGAGGACATAGCCCTGACCTGCCACCCGCACCCAACTCGCTCCGAGGCGCTGCGCCAGGCCGCGATGAATGTGGAGGGGATGGCGACGCAGATGTAGAAGATCAAAAGATCGCAGCCTCCGGCAGCTCCTACCTGAAATGCGTACCCTGTAGGAGCTGCCGAAGGCTGCGATCTTTTCGGTTTTCAGGATGGAAGATGCCCCAACGGCAACGCTCCCGGCGTCTTCACCGTGTGAATCGCAAAGTTGCTGCGGATATCGCTCACCCCCGGTAGTTTCAAAAGGCACCCACTGAGAAACCGGTCATACGCACGCAAATCCGGCACCACCACTTGCAGCAGAAAGTCAGATTCCCCCGAAACCAGAAACGCTGAAATCACCTCCGGCAACGCGGTGACGGCCGCGTAAAAAGCTTCGGCCTGTTCGTCGTTGTGGCGCTCGACCTTCACCCCGACAAACACCGTCAATCCCAACCCCACCTCATCTCGATCCACGTTGGCCTGATAGCCGCGAATCACCCCCGCCTCTTCCAGCATCCGCACCCGCCGCAAACACGGCGACGCCGACAGGCCGATCTCATCCGCCAGCTCGACATTGCTCAAGCGTCCGTCACGTTGCAGGGCGGCGAGAATCTTGCGGTCGAAGGCGTCGAGTTTCATGGTTGGCAGATCCTGATGGCGAGAGCGCAAAAAGAAAGCAGGTTATGCCAATACAGAGGCATTTTGAAGCGGACTACGCAAGCACCTGCCTCGCCCTTCGCCTCTAGACTGACGTCACCGAATCGACAACGAAAGGAGTGTGACGTGGCGAGTCTATGGCTGTTTTTCCTGGCATTGGCGGTGGTGTTTCTGTTGCCCGGGCCGGACATGATTCTGCTGCTGCAAACTGGCGCCCGACAGGGCCGCGGTGCGGCGCTGGCCACCGTAATAGGCTTGGCGATTGCCCGCGCATGTCACGTGGTATTGGCGGCGTTGGGGCTGGCGGCGCTGTTCAAGGCTGCGCCGTGGACGTTCGAAGTGGTGCGCCTCGCCGGGGCGGCGTATCTGCTGTGGATCGGCATTCAATGCCTGCGCAGCACGCTGGTGCCCAACCTGGATGCCGGGGATGCTACCGAGGCACGCGGGCAATGGCGCGAAGCAATCCGCCGTGGCTTGCTGACCAATCTGCTCAACCCCAAAGCGTTGCTGTTCTGCTCGGTGCTGCTGCCGCAATTCATCGTCACCGACGGCGCACCGGTGCTGAGCCAGTTCGCCCTGCTCGGCCTGTTGCTGGTCGGCATAGGCCTGCTGTTCGACAGCATCTACGCCCTGGCCGGTGCCGCGCTGGGCCGTTGGCTGCAACACAGGCCAACGGCGCAACGGGTTCAACAATGGCTGTTCGGCAGCCTGTTGATCGGCTTCGCCGTGCGCCTGACGTTCATCCAGCAGGCTTAACCCTTGCGAGCCTTGCGCTGGCGACGAGTGATCAGCAACAACGCCGCGCCGACCGCCAGCACAATCGCGCCGATCTGCACCGGCCACTTGTACGGTCGCAGGCCCGCGCGGACAGCGTCGGTGACTTGGGTGACGTAGCGTTTGTCGGCGTTTTCGAAATCCGGTTTCTCGCACTGACGGCCGAAATTCTCCGCCCATGACACGTACGGACCTTCCTTGACGTAACGCTGATACAGCGCTTTCTGCTCTTCCACGCTGCTATTGAAACCGGCGGCCTTGCACAGCACAGCGGCAAACGCCTGACTGGTGTGCGGCAGGTTGTCGGCGGCACGGTTGGCCAACTCGGTCGCAACGGAACGGTAGTGAAAACGCTGCTTCGTCAGCGCTTCGCTGGCTGTCTGGCGTTGCACTTCGTCTTCGCTGACCAGCGGCCCGACTCGCAACTCCTTGTTCCCTATGTAGTAGAAGCCGCCGAACGACACATAGTCCGGCGCCATCTCATAACCAAGAATCTCGAAGCCGGACTCACGCGCAGTTATGGCGGCATTGAACAACGCCGTGGCGCGTTTAGTCGGCCACCAGGCGTTTTCTGCCGCCAGACGCTGTTCGCCGTAGTACCTGGCCTGCTCCTGCTGAGTAGTGTTAACGAAATAGTCGACTGCCTCAGCGTAATGCCCTTCGCGCAACAAACGCCGGGCGAGCAGATAGCGCAGGTTCTCGCCTATTCGCAGTCGTTCGGAATCGGCTTGGCCTTCCTCAATTGGCTCTGGTGAAGCCGGGACATTCTCATCGACATACCGCTTAAGTTCTTCGACCGTCAGCACTCGCTCAGCGACCGTCGCGGCATCAAACCAATAGATGCTGTTGCTTCGATACAACTGCACAAAGGCTTGCAGGTATTCACCCCGTTGCAACGCCAGAATCGCGCTTTCGCCTTCGACCCGGCATTTCGGTTTTACTGTTTCAAACGCCGAGTCCGTCGTGAGCTGGTAACCCCAGTCTTCGTTCTGCGGGAAGGCCTGCGCGGCTTTGGCGTACGCGGCAGCGGCAGCATTTTTATCACCGTCGCGCACCGCCAGTTTCGCCCGCAACCACCAGGCGAGCCCGCCATCGCCGGCACTTTCGAGGAAGGCCTTGGCGCTGGCGTAATCGCCCTGTTGATAATTCATCGCCGCCAGGCGATCGGCGTTTTCGAGGCTGCCACGGGTACTGTTCTGCAGCAGCTTGATGAGTTTTTTCTCGTTCGGCGGTTGCTCGCCGTACGACCAGTCGAGACGACTGATCAAGGACGCAGTGATCAGCTGTTGTACCGCTTTGCGCTCCAGCAACTGCGCCAGATCAGCCTCGGGCAACTCGGCCAGTTCATTCACCAGTTGTTTCAACGAGGTGTAACCCACAGCAGAGCCGTGAAGGTTTTGCGCTTCATACAGTTCGATGGCGCCGGTCCAGTCACCGGCTGTGCGCAACACGCGCGCCTCTTCACCAAGACTCGCAACGCCCAGTTCCAGTGGATCACTGAAGCCGTCGATGCTCATTTGTCGCGTCTGACGAAACGCTTCGCGCGATTGCTCCAGTGCCTCGATGGCGTCATCTACCTCACGGCTCATGGCAAACCATGTACGGCCCAGGGAATAGGCTGCCCAAGTGCTGCGCAACGGGCGCTGATCAGCCGGCAAGGCCAGCAGCTTGTTGAAATACTCGACCGCTAATTGATGATCACCCGTCGAAAACGCTACCGCGCCTGCCACGTACAGACGGATTTCAGCCGGCAGACCGGCGCCCTGCTCTTCAACCTGACGCGCATCCGTCAGGCCACGCAATTGCATGACCAACGCGGCCTGCTCGTTGTTCAAACCAGCTTGTTCGGCTTGTTCGCGTACCTTGGCCGCAGCGTTTTCCTCGCCGTACATGTCGTCGGGATCGTACGTCGCAGCGGTGACATTCTTCAGCCCGGCGATGGTCTTGCCGAGTCGGCTTATTTCGAATTTAAAGTTGCCCGCCGGCAGATCAGCCAGCGTCTGCGCGCGATCGTCGAGCAAACGGTTCGGGAAGTCCGGGCCGCAGGCCAGCGCCGAGCCCAGCGGCAGACAGAGGCTCAGGCAGAGCAGATGGCGGGGCCAGTTACGGGTCAACATGCGAACCTCCTTGATCAATAAATGCACAGCGCGCCCAACCGATGGCGCGCTGCCCGTTCGCCGGCAAGCGACCGTTGCGAAGGCGGGTGAAGGTAAGCAGATCCGGGCTCTGTTGCAATGAATAACCGGCGAGCGCGTCGGCGCCTTCGCAGTCGCTGGCCTTCACGGTGATACGTGCGGGCCAGGCGCTGTCGAGGTTGCCGGCATTGTCGAGTCGGAGGTCGTAGAGGCCGCTGTGTTCACTGACGCTGAGGGCGAGTTGGCCGTGCAACTCATCGCCCCGCGCCACCGCGCGCAGCGTGGTCAGGCTCCAGGCGCGGCGGTCATTGACCAGCGGCAAGCGAAACCAGATCAACCCGGCCAGATACGCGGGTGGATCGTCCCGCAGCGCTTTACCGAGTTGGCTCAGTTGCACTGGATCGGCGAGCAGTTCTCGGCGCTGACCGCCACGCTCCAGCGGCACCTCACTTTCCACCACAGGCGCGCCGTCGACATCCGGCAACAGCGCCACACCGTAGGCGGGCAACGCCAGATAAAACGGTTTGCGGGTGATTTCCCCCCAGGCCTCGGCCCAGCGCCGCGCCTGCTCAGCGTCGAACAAGCCGCGTCGCGGGTCGCTGACGGCATGCACTTGCAGCACGCTGCTGTCGACTGTCGCCAGCAAGTTCGGCAATTGCGCACTGTCGAGCCAGGCCGGCAGCGCGGTAATGCTCAGAGGCAACGATTGCGGGAGTGCCGAGCGTAGATGTGTGAGAAATTCTGCATAGGCCGGCAGCCGCGCATTGCCGGCATCGTGGTCGATTTCCACGCCACTCAGGGTCAGGCCCAGCGCCTGCCAGTCATTGATGAGCTGAAGGATCTGCGCCGTGACCTGCTGCTGATCCAGCGCCTTGAGTTGGCCATCAAGACGAATCACCGCAATCAGCGGGCGGCCATCGCTTTTCAGCAACTGCGGGTCGATACGCGCGCGGCTCCACCCGGCATTCGGGAACGCCTGCAACGCGAGCACCCGCAAGGTGGAAAAATCACTGCGGCTATCGCGCAACGCCGCCTCATGGGCCGACGTCCACTGGCGTTGCCAGACGTAGAGTTGCTGATCGAGTGGCGGTGAATCATGCCGTTCACAACCCGAGAGCAAGACCCCAAAAAACAGCCCCACAATAAACCGCATACCTTCCAGATCCCGGACACCACAAGAGTGCAAGGTTACACAAAACCCTGCAGGAGCGGGCTTGCGGGCGTCGAGCGGGGTATCACCCGCGCTTGCAGGGGACCAAAAGACTCAACATGAAGAAGCTTCAGTGGACGGAACAGGCCTGCGGGACGGGCCGAGGCGTTTCACCAGTGCCACGCCGCGATTGCGCATAGGCATTTCGATGAAGCGGTAATTCAATTCGCTGAGAAATACGATCAGACCGAATGCAAACAGCAAGGTAACGATCGGGTGTCCCGCCGGGCTCGGCAGGCCTGCACCCTGCAAACGGAAAATCACTTCGCGCACCAGGAAATACACCGGAACGTGGATCAGGTAGATGCCGTAGGAACGACTGCCCACCCACGCCATCAACCGCTGCCAGCGTCCGGCGGGCAACAGATAGTTACCGTCGTAAGACGCGATCCACACCAGCACTGCACTGAGTACGGCAATGGCGCCGATGCGATAGTGGGTGGGGGAAAAACGGTCGGTGGCCAGGTAACTCATCAGCAACCCGACGACTATCAGCGCTGAAATCCCGGCCCACGGACTCCTGAGAAACGTCGGCTGCCACCGTCGATAGCTCGGTTGCACACTCCACATCGCCAACAGCACGCCAAGGGCCAGCGCGTCCGTCCTGACGACCATCAGCAGCGGCGTACGGATCATGAAGAGTTGCACCGCAACCAGCGCCAGCAACACCCACACCAGATGCCTGCGACAGACCAGAATCAGCAGCGGAAACAGCAGGTAAAATTGCTCCTCCAGCGCCAGACTCCAGTAGACGAAACTGCTGCCGTACTCGTAATGAAAAAAAGCGTCGGCAAAGCGGAAGTTGGCGTACTGCAACACCCCCGCGAGCGTGGCCTGAAGGTTGGCCTGTAGTGTGCCGAATGCCCCGGAGCGGTTAAAAACCACGCACATCAGCAGCACCAGTGCCAGCCACAACCAGGCCGATGGCAGCAGGCGAAAAGCTCGTCGCAACCAGAAATTACGCGTTTGCTCCCAGTACTCCTGACGGTTGCTGCAACCGCGCAGCGCGGGGATCAGACTGCGGGCAATGACGAATCCGGAAATGGCAAAAAAAAGATCCACCCCCCACCAAGGCTGCGCCCAGGCATGAATGGATTCGAGCAGCGGCACGGGATCGCTGAACAGATTGCCGGATAGATGATGAAACAGCACCCCAAGCACGGCTATGGCACGCAGCACTTCGATGTCCATGATTCGTTTACTGCTCATGACGCATTCCCGGCATCCAGTGGTTTACGGGCAATGATCACCTGGCTCTTGGGCATGAATTGGTCAAGCGCCTGTTTGATTGCAAGCCCGTCGGGCCGGTCCAGCATCTCTTCCCAGGTTCTGGCCCACCCGCCCATCAAATGGGGGAACGGCGCATGAATGCGATCGCGCACCGCACCGCCAGGATCTTTACCGGCAACCTTTTCGCTGGCCCAGAAGAAAATCATGCCCATCACCCAGAAAAACCCGGTGGCTTGTCGATGTTCGATGACCAGTCCGGCATCCTCGACCATGGCAGCGAAGCGCTCCGGGGAAAAGATCTGCACATGATTGGGCGTCTGGTAATAACTCGGCGGGGCGATGCCTTTCTGCAAATGCTCGCCAACCGGCGCCGGTACACTGAGCAGGTACAACGCACCGGGACGTCCCATACGCGCCAGTTCGGCCATAAACGATTCGGGCTCGTCTACGTGCTCCAAAACCTCCATGCACACCACTTTGCTCGCGCAGCCATCCGCCAATGGCAATGGCAAGGTGTTACTGACCAGCCCCAGATTCGGCCTGGTGCTCTGAGCTTCGACCTGGCGAGCCAGGTCGCGCACTTTGTCGTGTTCGCTGTCGGTAAAGATCACCGAAGCGCCCTGGCGTACAGCAAACAACGTCGCCGCACCCTCGCCGCAACCTACGTCGAGCAGGGTGTCGTCAGGCGTTATGGCAAAACCCTTGAGCAATTCGCCACTGTCATTGAGAAACCAGCCATCCAGTACTGCATCACGTAATCCCACATCACGCGGCGACCAGGTGAACAAGGGTTCCGGTTCAGGCGTCGCCTCAACCAGCGGCTCGGCGACAGGCTCAACAGCCAGCGGCGGTTGCGGTTCGGCAAAAAAACGCTGGAGCAATCGACGAATCATGCTCCAGTCACCTCCATGGCAAGTTCGGCGCGACGCTCGAACAATTGCGCAAAGAATGCCTGCAACCGCTGCTCGGCCACGGCCTGACTGCAAAACCCTTGCAGGCTGCTCACGGCTTGCGCCGACATCTGCGCATAACGCTGCGGATCGTTTTTAGCCACCTCGTAGCTGGCGCGATAAGCCGCGCAAATCGTGGCCCAATTGGTCGCGTAGCGCAGGGTCCGGTAAGCCGAGCGCGGATCGTGTGGCCAGGCCGTGAACTCCTCGGTTGACTCGATCAGGAACGCGTTATCGGCGTTCAGATAATCAATCATCGCCGTCGTGCAAGGGGCCACCGCCGGTTTACCGCAAGACATGAACTCCATCAGCGGCAGGCACTGGCCTTCGCCATAGGACGTGTTGACGACGTAACGGGTCGCCTGCACCAGACGTTCGTAATCCGCGTCGGCCAGATAGCCATAGACCAACACGATGCGGCAGCGATAAGGCTGATTTTTGTACAGGTGATGAAGGATGTCGGTGAGCGCTTCTTGTGCATCGTGGTGGGTGAGCTTGAGCACCAGCGTCACGTCATCGGTCTCACGGAACGTCGCGCAGAAGGCACTGATCATGTCCTCCCAGTTCTTGCGTCCATCGCGGGGGTTGAACACCGAGGTGTACACCACGCCTTCTAGCAACAACGTCTGCTCGGTGACAGGCGCCCGGAAATCGATTCCCGGGCCACGCCGCCGATTTACCGGGCCGAAGGCATTCAGATCGACCCGGCGGCTGTCGACCACCAAACCTTTGATCTTCAATCGTACTGAATCGACCACAGGTTGCCCCTGCAACTGAACGCCGCGCGCCGCGAATCGATCCCAGACCGGGGCGGGTACGGCGAC
The DNA here is from genome assembly GCF_059716105.1 of Pseudomonas sp. LBUM1652. Classification (NCBI taxonomy): domain Bacteria; kingdom Pseudomonadati; phylum Pseudomonadota; class Gammaproteobacteria; order Pseudomonadales; family Pseudomonadaceae; genus Pseudomonas; species Pseudomonas sp. LBUM1652. The sequence goes on from NZ_CP166804.1 coordinate 6,326,833, forward strand.
AATCGGGTAATCGACGTCCGTCGCTTCGCGCACGGCGTTGACGGTATAGCTGGAATGGGTGATCGCCGCCCCGCAGGCATTGAGTACCGTGCGCCAGTCGTTTAGCGGATCACCGTTAAACGGCTCGTTGGGGATGGTGCTGAACTCCCAAGCAAATACCGGCAACGTCGGGCAGGCCAGATGCACCGGCGTGCGGTGCGGTGGCGAGAACGATAGAAACACACAGGCCTCGCCACGGGATTGGCAGTCGGCGTACAACGCATCGACTTCAGTGTTCGGGTCAGTGACCTCGATCACCCGCCCGAGGCGCTCCAGCACCGGCCGATACTCCTTGAGGACGAAGTAATAGCTGTACTCCGAACGCCCCAGGTTGCGGGTAATTGTGTGCTGGTTGGTTTCCGAATGGATGATGATCAGCATGAGGCGTTATCCGTAACCGGGGCAATGTTGCTCGCCTGTGACTGTGGCCCGAAGAAATCCGCAACACGCTTTTGCAGTGCCGGCATCGCGCTGTAATCGCGCATGCGTTCGGCTGCCGCCAGCGACATGCGCTGATAATCCTGAGGCTGTGTCTTGGCCATTCGGTAGCTGTTTTCGTAGGCCTTTTTCAATGAGCCCCAGTCCGGTCGATGACGCTGTGCGCGAAAGAGCATTCGCGGGTCATGTGGCCAAGTGCACACCTCTAAGCTGGAGCCGACCACAAACGCCACGGAATCGTCGATGTAATCTTGCATCGCCGTATGATCGGGAGCGATCACCGGTTTGCCGCACGCCATGAACTCCATCAGTGGCAGGCACAGCCCTTCACAATGCGAAGCGTTGACGTAAAAACTCGTAGCCTGGTAAAGCCGCGCATATTCAGCATCATCCAGATAGCCCTGAATCATCACTACCCGACAGGAAAAGGGTGCCAGTTGCGCCAGTGGTGTCATCAAGTGCGCATAGACGGCCGCCAGATCGCTCTGGGTGAATTTCATCACCAGTGTGGCGTCTGGCGTGTCACGAAACGCCGCGCAAAAAGCGCTCAGGATCTGTAGCCAGTTCTTGCGCCCGTCTGAGGGGCGGAATACCGACACGTAGACCACACCGTCGACGTGGGTTTCGACCTGCAACGATGTGTCCGGCATATCCCGCGGTGGCGGTTGAACGGCCACAGGTAAAGGGATAGGGCCGGCGATATTCGGCAGGCGGTTACCCAGCCATTCATGCACGGAGTCCGAGAGCAGATCGCGAATCCCTTCCCAGTACCAGTTCTGCACAAACCTGACCCGAGGCACCGGCGGCGTCTGCTCGTGGCCCAGATTCAGTACCCACAGGCGCAGGAAATGCCGGGCAATCACAAAGCGCCGCTTCAAGGTCAGCGGCGGCGGTCGCGAGGCCTCCAGTTGAGCCTCGATTTCGGCCTGCTCCTCCGGGGTGAGCGGCTCCGGTAGCAGATTATCCGGGTGCAGGTTCATCAAGCGGGAATCAAAGATGCAGCCTTTGACGGTCAATGTCGCACCGGCATTGACCGGTGCACTGACATGCCGATCGCGAATCGTTGCAAAGCTTTCCCACAGGGGCGCCGGCAGCACCAGCACCGGGAAGTCGTCGCCCATAGCGCGATGGATCGCCCGGGCCGCGTGGCTGGACAGCGTGATCACTCGCCCTTGCCTGGCCAGCATGCGCGTCCAGTCCTGCCGCGGATCGTTGTCCCACTGTTCGTCGGGGATCGAGTCGTACTCCCACGCGACAACGCAAACTGTCGGGCACTCAAGATCGATCGGGGTGTTCTGCGGCCGCGTGAACGAGAGGAAGACACTCTCCTGGCCTGCGGCGAGCAACTGTCGGTAGACCGGATCAACGTCTGCAACCGTATCCACCACGTGGACTCGCCCGAGCGTTTCGAGCAGCGGGCGATAGGCCTTCAGGACAAAGTAGTAACTGGAATCGGGATGCCCCAGATTCTGACTGATGGAACTGTCGTTGATGTCCGAGTAAAGAATGAAATTCATGGCATTCCACGATGAAACTGCCATCCCGGCAGCCTCACACTATGACGGCCAAGCGTCGAATCGGATTGATATCCGTCCTTCGTCTGAGGTCTCGTCTTGTTCTTGTTTTAGTGGTCAGTTTCAACTCTTTGCACGACGGCCCCGACGAAGCCGGGTAATCGCGACAAGGCGCATTCTAAACACATCCGCAGAGGGTTCGTGAACCGCCCGGCGAGAAAAATCGGACTACGCTGACGAGAACTCACCAGTCACGGTATGGCCTGTTGAAATTGCTGCGCAATTGGCACAGATTGGTAACAAACAACTACAACAAAGACTTCGCCTGTCGTCCTGCCGGTTTTTTCTATCGGTCTGACAGACTTACCCTCAAAGCCTGTGGGAAAGCGGCGCAAGTTCAAAACCAAGGGGTCGATGTTTGAAAAAGCGTCTGTTCGTCACGGATACGAGTAGATTCGGGGGACAACCTATTCGGTCGCGTCTGGCATCGTCGGATTCGTCTCGGGAACTGCTGCCTGTCCCCTCGCCCTACGAACTCATCAATCCGCATAGCCTCACCAAATGGTGGCCACCACAGCCTGATACAGTCATCCATTTGGCCGGGCATACCTTCGCGACCCTGAGCCTGTCGAGGCTGGACTCGCACCTGGATCGAAACTACGAGTGGCGTGATCTCGCTTTGGTGTTTCATGTCATCAACAATCGACGCGAAGATTTCGTCGGGTGTTCATGGCTCAACGCGCAGACCACGGTCAGCCGTTATTCCGAAGTCAGCCATGTCGAGCGTACACCATGACCCGCTTGCTGGTGGAATGTACCCACGTGTTCAAACACCCGACGGTCAACTCGGGCATTCAGCGCGTGGTACGCAACGTCATCAAGCAACTTCCCGCCAGCGTCGACGGCGTCGAGTGCATACCGGTAGTGATGCTCTATGGTCAGCTCTATCGTGTGCTGCAACTGACGCCGCTCGATACACCATTGCTCAACAAGCTTGAGAACTTCGGTGAGCGTCTGGAGCGCCTGGCCTATCGCTTCTGCCAATGGCACCAGCGACGTGACGCACAGTGCATTTCGAAACTGGCACAACAGCTTTTGTATGTCGGCTATCGACTGACAACCTTTGGCGCGTTCGGCATACCGCTGCGCCTGATTCGACGGATCAATCGCAGGCAACTGCTCAAACGTTGTTCACCGCTGCAACACCGACCAGGCGATCAACTGGTGTTGCTGGATTCGTCATGGCATTCGGATTTTTTCGCCCATGTTGAGCGGCTCAAACGCGACGGCGTTGGCGTGACTGCGGTGATCTACGACCTGATCCCACTGACTCATCCACAGTTTTACGACACACGTCCGGCTGAGGTTTTCAGCGAGTGGTTCGACTGGATCACCCGCACAGCCGATGGCTACATGGCTATTTCCGCCACAGTGCGCAATCAGGTGCGCGCAGAATTGCAGCGGCGTATCGGCGCCGAGCAGACGGAAAAGCGCTGGTTCGAGTTCTTCCACCTCGGCTCCGAACTGGACCTGCGCAGCACCGACGCGACAGTCGAACCGCGCCTCCAGGCTTTGTTCAACACACCTGAACCGGTGTTCCTGATGGTCAGCACCATCGAGCCGCGCAAGAACCATGCGTACCTGCTCGATGCCTTCGAACGCGCCTGGGCCGCCGGTTCAAACGTACGGCTGTGCATCGCCGGACACGTCGGCTGGAAATGTGACAGCCTGCTCGCCCGTGTGCGCAATCACACAGAACTGAACCAGCGCCTGTTCATGTTCAACGACCTCAACGACACCAGCCTCGAATTCGCCTATGCGCAGTCCAGTGCGCTGGTATTTCCATCTTTCGTTGAAGGCTTCGGCCTGCCACTGGTGGAAGCCATGCAGCGTGGCTTGCCGGCGATGGGCAGCGATATCGCGGTGTTCCGCGAAATCGGCGGCGAGTTCATGGCGTACTTCGATCTGCAGAACCCGCAAAGCCTTGCCGATCTGGTCACCACCTTTGAGCGCAGCGGCCAGTTCCCCGCCGCTCGCGAGGTCGCCGACTGGCAGTGGATCGACTGGCGGCAAGCCAGTCTGCAACTGGCCGAACGCAGTGTGCGCAATGTTCTGAAAGCGCCGGTGGCGCCAGCGAGGCAACATGCGCATTGCCCTTAACGCAGGGAGTTCTTCATTTTTTCACGACGTACCTGCCCGGTTCGGTCTGCGACATCGGACAAGTGGTCTATCAGTTGTGCGAAAGCGGCGCCAACCACGGCATCGACGGCCAGGTGCTGCTGCCGATGAACCGCTTCCTCGCCAGCGCTGACCGCATTGTCGCGGCCTCGCCGAACTACCTGCACAGCAGCGACGTGTTGCAGCAGCTCCAGGACAAGACCCGAGTGATTCCCTACGATTTGCGAGAAAACCCGCTGCGCTCAGCAGAGATGGGGGTGAAAGCGGAGGCTCGCTATCGGCAGTTATTCACAGCCGATGAAATGGGCCGCAAGTGGACAGAGCTCTAGCAGGAATTGCTCGAAGAAAAATCGCTGTCCTACGCCTGATCCCTATCAGACACGGGATCAGGTTTAAAGATCCAGCACCAGCGGCTGCTCACTCTGCGCCGGCACCGCACAGCAAATCAGCACATGTCCCGCCTCAGGTATTTCGGCCGGTACCTGTGGATAATTCACCGCGCCACTGACCAGCCGCGTCTTGCAGGTGCCGCACGAACCACCGCGGCAACTGAACTCCGGACGCAATCCGCGACTCTCCGCCAGCTCCAGCAAACTGCCGCCGTCCGGTTGCCAGCGTGCTTCCTTGGCTGAACGTTCGAACACCACCGGCACCGATTGGGTGGCGGCCGGTGGTTGCTCAATGACGATCGCGTCCGCATCGGCACGCCGCTTGAGCGTCGAGGGGCCGAAGGTTTCGGCGTGAATCTGCGCGTCGCGCACATCCAACTCGCGCAAACTGTCGTACAGGCCTTGGGTGAAAGCGCCGGGGCCACACAGAACAAAGTCGATCTGATCGTAATCCTCGACCTCCAGCAGATTTCTCAGCACCGCTTCATCAATCCGCCCATGCAGGTCAAAATCCTCGCCCTCGTGCGCATCCGCTTCCGGCTGACTGAGCAAACGCAGGACCCGCACCGCATCACCAGCACTTTCCAGCAGACGATCCAGTTCCTTGCGAAACGGCTGATCGGCCAGGCTGCGCGAACTCTGCAGCAACCACGTCGGACGAATCCTGCGCGTGCGCAACCCCTGATAAATCACCTCACGCAGCATCGACAGTATCGGCGTGATACCGACCCCGGCCGCCAACAACACCAGCGGCCGGCGCTCCAGCGGCGCCACGGTGAAATGCCCTTGCGGCGCCCGCGCTTCCAGCACATCACCCACCTGGATCTGCTCATGCAGATGGTTCGACACGCGCCCCTCGCGCTTCACACTGATGCGATAGAAACCATCCGATGGCGCACTCGACAGGCTGTAAGTGCGGATGTGTACTTCGCCGTCGAGGGTAAACCGCAGTGGCAGATGCTGGCCCGCGAGAAACACCGGCAAACCGGCGCCATCGTCCGGCTCCAGGTATATCGAGCGGATGTGGCGGCTCTCCATTTCAATCTTTGCTACCCGCAACGGCCGCCACTGGTTGCCCAAAGCCTGCGCTTGCAAACGCGCGTCGGCCTCAGCCCAATTGCCGGTCAACAGACTGGTGGGCGACATGCCGTCGAAGCGCCAGCGCAAGGCCAGTGCCGCCGGACGCCGCACCAGTTTCTCCACCTCAAATGTCCACAGCCGCTCCGCACCTTGAAACGCCTCGATCTGCGGCCCTTCCAGAATGATTTCGGTGCGCCCGCTGAGCTGCAACAGATCGCCTGTGGAAAAGTCGATGAACAGCAGGCCGGCCTTGGGGTTGAGCAGTAAATTGCCGAGGGTGTTGAAGTGCAGGTTGCCGGCAAAGTCGGGGATGGTCAGGCGATTGCCTTCCACCCGCACAAAACCGGCCTGGCCGCCTCGGTGGGAAACGTCCACAGCACGCTGGCCGTCGGCGTCCACATAACTGGCGACAAAGAACGTGTCGGCGCCTTCGATCAGGATGATGGCAGCTTCGTCGAGTGTGTCGAGATGCTGAGCAGGCCGGGTCTGCGGATCGCTCAGCGGGACGCGCTGGAATTGACGCAGCTGGATGTATTGCGGGCAGTTGCCGAACGCTTGATCGACGCTCACCTCGAAACCGTCGGGGCCGAGATGATCGACATGGCCATTAAGGCGATTGCGCCGACGGGTGTGCAGTTCGATGCCGAGCAATCCGATAGGCTCGCCGTTACGCAACTGCGCCGGATCATCGGCAGCAGGCAGGCTTGCGAAGTGCAGATGCTCAGGATCGGGCGAATGGGCAAACCCCGGCGCGCCTTCGAGCACACTGGCCCAAGGACGACCATCAACATCGACCGCGCCGTACACCATGAAAGGCAGTTGCTGATAGAACTCACGGTGCTGATCCGGCATCCAGGTGCGAATCACCTTACGCCCGAATGCCTCCATGCGTTCGGCAACACCGACATGCGCCTGCAATTGTTGCTCGCCAGCGTGCCACGGTGAACGTTCCATCACGACCTCCCCCTGCGCCGTCGGCACAGTGTGAATTGCGAGCATCAGACTGAAGTTTGCAGACCGGCGACGGTGCGCGGCATCGCGACAAAACCGGGCAGCGCTTCGATTCGAGCCAGCCAGGCGCGCACATTGCCGTAGTCATCCAGCGACACATTGCCTTCCGGCGCGTGGGCGATATAACTGTAGGCCGAAACGTCGGCGATGGTCGGCTCGCTGCCCGCCAGATAGGGCGTATTGCCCAACTCGACGTCCATCACCTTGAGCAGGTTGTGTGCACGGGAGATCACCTCTTCAGCATTGAATTTCGCGCCGAACACCGTGATCAACCGCGCCGCCGCCGGGCCAAAAGCGATCGGACCGGCCGCTGCCGACAACCAGCGCTGTACCCGTGCGGCACCCACCGGATCGCTTGGCAACCAACGACCTTCACCGTACTTTTGCGCCAGATAGACCAGAATCGCGTTGGAGTCAGCCAGCACCACGCCATTGTCATCAATGGCCGGCACCTGACCGAAACTGTTGATGGCGAGATAGGCCGGTTGTTTGTGCTCACCTTTGGCCAGATCAACAAAGATCAGCTCGGTCGGCAGTTGCAACAGGGACAACATCAGCTCTACCCGGTGGGCATGGCCGGAACGGGGAAAGTTGTAGAGTTTGATCGCTTGCATGGTCGACTCCGCTGGATGATCGCACTGCCCGAGGGTGGCAGCGCCGATGGAAGCCATCTTCCACCTATCTTCGAAGCAACAGAATCACCAGCATTCGCAATCGATTATTTCTTCTCGTGCAATAACGCTACGTTTTTCAGCGCCGGATGCTCACGCAGAGCGTTCACGGTGAAATCAACAAAACTGCGCACCCGCGCCGGCGCCTTGCGCCCGCCCTGATACACCACATGGATCGGCAGCGGTGGCAGTTCGAATTCCGCGAGGACGATTTCCAGTTCGCCGGCCGCGACCTTGCTCGCCACTTGATAGGACAGCACTCGAGTCAGCCCCAGCCCCAGACACGCAGCCGTGATCGCGGCCTGATTGGCGGTGACCACCAAGCGCGGCTCGGGACGCACGATCAGCGGTTCACCTTGTTCCAGAAACGGCCAGTTCCGCATCTGGCCGGTGGCCGAAGTCGCCACCACGGACAAACCGGCCAACGCCTGAGGATGGTTGGGCCGGCCGTGCTCTGCCAAGTATTGCGGCGAACCACAGACCACTCGCCGCACTTCACCCACGCGAATCGCATGCTGATTGCTGTCCGCGAGCTCGCCGATACGCACGGCTACATCGATGCCCTCTTCAACCATGCTGACGACCCGGTCAACCAACACGGCGTTGATCGAAACGTCCGGATACTGCGCCAGATAACCCGCCATCACCGGGGTAACGAACAACTCGCCGAACAACACCGGCGCCGTCACCGTCAATTGCCCACGGGGCTGGGCGTGACTACCCGCCGCGGAATCCTCGGCTTCCTGCACCTCGGCGAGAATTCGTCGACAGTCCTCCAGATAACGCTGCCCCGCTTCGCTCAGATGCACACTGCGGGTGGTACGGATCAGCAACTGCGTACCGATCCGCTGCTCCAGCGCTGCTACCGCGCGGGTGACACTGGCGGCCGACAGGCCGAGGCGCCGCGCGGCTGCGGAAAAACCCTGGTCCTGGGCGACGGCGGCGAATACCTGCATTTCCTGGAAGCGATCCATGGATACCTCGAATCAGATACAAAAATCGCAGCCGAAGCTGCGATTTTTTGGGTCGAATTTAACTGTGGATAACTTATTCCACCGTCACCGACTTCGCCAGGTTACGCGGCTGATCAACGTCCGTCCCCTTGAGCACAGCAACGTAGTACGACAGCAGTTGCAGCGGAATGGTGTAGAGGATCGGCGAGAGGATGTTGTGGATATGCGGCATTTGCACGACGTGGGTGCCTTCGCCGTTGGTCATCCCGGCTTTTTCGTCAGCGAACACGATCAGTTCGCCGCCACGGGCGCGGACTTCCTGCAGGTTGGACTTCAGCTTCTCCAACAGTTCGTTGTTCGGCGCCACAGTGACTACTGGCATGTCGTTATCCACAAGCGCCAGCGGGCCGTGTTTCAACTCGCCCGCCGGGTAGGCTTCGGCGTGGATGTAGGAGATTTCCTTGAGTTTCAAGGCACCTTCCATCGCCACCGGGAATTGTGCGCCGCGACCGAGGAACAGGGTGTGGTTCTTCTCGGCGAACAGTTCGGCGACTTTTTCCACAGTACTGTCCATCGCCAGCGCTTCGCCCAGACGTGTCGGCAGGCGACGTAGCTCTTCCACCAGCGTGGCCTCAACGCCATTTGCCAGACTGCCACGTACTTGGCCCAACGAAAGGGTCAGCAACAACAGACCCACCAGTTGCGTGGTGAAGGCCTTGGTTGAAGCCACGCCGATTTCGCGACCGGCCTGGGTCAGCAGGGTCAGGTCGGATTCGCGCACCAGCGAACTGATGCCAACGTTGCAGATCGCCAGACTGGCGAGGAAGCCCAGCTCTTTAGCGTTGCGCAACGCGGCCAGGGTGTCGGCGGTTTCGCCAGACTGGGAGATGGTGACGAAGAGGGTGTCCGGCTGCACCACCACTTTACGGTAGCGGAATTCGCTGGCGACTTCGACCTGGCAAGGGATGCCGGCCAGTTCTTCAAGCCAGTAACGCGCAACCATGCCGGCGTGGTAACTGGTGCCACAGGCGACGATCTGCACGTTGCGTACTTTGGCGAACAGCTCGGCGGCTTGCGGACCGAAGGCTTGCACCAAGACTTGATCGTTGCTCAGACGACCTTCAAGGGTGCGCTGCACCACCGCCGGCTGCTCGTGGATTTCCTTGAGCATGTAGTGGCGGAATTCGCCTTTGTCGGCGGCTTCAGCACCGTCGCTGTATTGCACAGTCTGGCGCTCTACGGCGTTGCCGTTCACGTCCCAGATCTGCACGTTATCGCGGCGAATTTCGGCGATATCGCCTTCTTCCAGATACATGAAGCGGTCTGTGACCTGACGCAAAGCCAGTTGATCGGAAGCGAGGAAGTTCTCACCCAGACCCAGACCGATCACCAGCGGACTGCCGCTGCGGGCGGCGACCAGGCGATCAGGTTGCTTGGCATTGATCACCGCCAGACCGTATGCACCGTGCAGTTCTTTGACGGTGGCTTTGAGGGCGACGCTGAGGTCAGGCTGCGCCTTGAGTTTTTCGCTGAGCAGGTGGGCGATGACTTCGGTATCGGTGTCCGAAGTGAATACGTAGCCCAAGGCTTTCAGTTGCTCACGCAGGGCTTCATGGTTTTCGATGATGCCGTTGTGCACCACCGCGATGTCGCCGGAGAAATGCGGGTGCGCGTTGCGCTCGCACGGGGCGCCGTGGGTTGCCCAACGGGTGTGGGCAATACCGAGACGGCCAACCAACGGATGCTCGGCCAATGCCGCTTCCAACTCGCTGACCTTGCCCGGACGGCGCATGCGCTCAAGGGTTTCGTCGTTGGTGTACACCGCCACACCGGCGCTGTCATAGCCGCGGTATTCAAGGCGCTTGAGGCCTTCGAGCAGGATGGCGGTGATATTACGTTCAGCAACTGCGCCGACAATTCCACACATGCTTATTTCTCCTGACTGACAGCCGCGCAAATCACGGTGATACCGCGGGCCTGAATCTGATCGCGTGCATCAATGGGCAGGCGATCATCGGTAATGAGGGTATGGACGCTGCTCCATGGCAGTTCCAGGTTGGGAATCTTGCGGCCGATCTTGTCGGCTTCGACCATCACGATCACTTCCCGCGCCACTTCAGCCATCACCCGGCTCAGGCCAAGCAATTCGTTGAACGTGGTGGTACCGCGCACCAGATCGATCCCATCGGCGCCGATAAACAATTGGTCGAAGTCGTAGGAGCGTAGTACCTGCTCTGCAACCTGGCCCTGGAAGGATTCCGAATGCGGGTCCCAGGTGCCGCCGGTCATCAGCAGCACGGGCTCGTGTTCGAGTTCGCTCAAGGCATTGGCCACGTGCAGGGAGTTGGTCATGACCACCAGACCCGGCTGCTGGCCGAGTTCGGGAATCATGGCAGCGGTGGTGCTGCCGCTGTCGATGATGATGCGCGCGTGTTCGCGGATACGTTTCACCGCTGCGCGGGCGATGGCCTGTTTGTACTTGGAAACGCTTTGGGCAGTCTCCGCGACCAGTTCCTGAGGCATGGTGATCGCCCCGCCGTAGCGGCGCAGCAACAGACCATGGCTCTCAAGCGCGGCGAGATCCTTGCGAATCGTAACTTCGGAGGTTTCGAAGCGCTTGGCCAGTTCGTCCACACTGACTTCGCCCTGCTCGTTGAGCAAGGCGAGAATATTGTGGCGGCGTTGCGGCGTGTTGCGTTTCGACATGGCGGCGGCTTAAGTTTCGATTCGAAAGATAACGGAAGCAATCAAAACCTATCGGCTATGAATCGTCAACCCGGAAGACAAAAAAAATCGCAGCCACCGGTCAGCTCCGTTGAAGAGCTGCCGAATGCTGCGATCTATTGATCTTTAAACGGCTGTGGATAACTCAGCCCTTCTTGATCTTCTCAGGCCGCTTCCAGCCATCAATATTCTTCTGCCGTGCGCGACCGACGGCCAACTGTGCGTTATCCACATTCTGGGTGATGGTCGAACCGGCCGCGGTGGTCGCACCGTTGGAGATATCCACAGGTGCTACCAACGAGTTGTTTGAACCAATGAAGACATCCTCGCCCAGCACGGTTTTCCACTTATTGGCGCCATCGTAGTTGCAGGTGATGGTGCCAGCGCCAATGTTGGTGCGCGCACCGATTTCGGCGTCACCCAAGTAAGTCAGGTGTCCGGCCTTGGCGCCTTCGCCCATGTGGGCGTTTTTAAGCTCAACAAAGTTACCCACATGGGCACGGGCATCCAGCACAGTACCCGGACGCAGGCGAGCAAACGGACCGGCATCACTGCCCTCACCCAGAACCGCGCCTTCGATGTGAGAATTCGCCTTGATCACCACGCCTTTGCGCAGGGTACTGTCCTTGATCACGCAGTTAGGGCCAATGATCACGTCGTCTTCAATGACCACATTGCCTTCGAGGATCACGTTGATATCGATCAGCACGTCGCGACCAACGGTGACTTCGCCGCGCACATCGAAGCGCGCCGGGTCACGCAGAGTGACGCCTTGTGCCATCAGGCGACGACCGGCGCGCAATTGGTAATGACGCTCCAGTTCGGCCAGTTGCTTGCGGTCGTTGGCGCCCTGCACTTCCATCGGATCGTGCGGTTGCTCGGTGGCTACCACCAGACCGTCACTGACCGCCATTTCGATGACGTCGGTGAGGTAGTACTCGCCCTGTGCGTTGTTGTTCGACAGGCGACTCATCCAGTCGGCCAGACGATTGGCCGGTACCGCGAGAATACCGGTGTTGCCTTCGGTGATCGCGCGTTGCGCTTCGCTGGCATCTTTATGCTCAACGATTGCAGCGACCTTGCCCTCAGCGTCTCGGACGATGCGGCCGTAGCCCGTTGGATCGTCCAGTTCGACAGTCAGCAAACCCATCTGCCCTGGCACAACGTGTTTGAGCAGGCGTTGCAGGGTTTCGACTTCGATCAGCGGCACGTCACCGTAAAGAATCAGCACGGTGTCGGCAGTAATGAACGGCACGGCCTGAGCAGTGGCGTGACCCGTGCCCAATTGCTTGTCCTGCAGCACGAAATTCAAATCGTCAGCCGCCAGACGTTCACGCACCACATCGGCACCGTGACCAATAACTACGTGAATACGCAGTGGATCAAGCTGGCGGGCGCTGTGGATAACATGACCCAGCATGGAATCGCCGGCAATCGGATGTAGCACTTTCGGCAATGCCGAGCGCATACGAGTGCCTTGACCGGCCGCGAGGATAACGATTTCGAGAGACATGACTGGCTACCAATCCTGGGTGGTCAGCAACTGCGACCGGGTTGTTAAAATCGGAAAAGAAAAAAGGGTAGCCGAGGCTACCCTTTTTTATCAATCACACAACAAGTGGCTGACGGATTAACCGCCAAACTTCTTGCGGATCTGCTGGACGGTGCGCAGCTGAGCTGCAGCCTCGGCCAGACGTGTGGCAGCGGCGCCGTAATCGAAGTCCGCGCCTTTTTCGTTCAGGGCATTCTCGGCAGCCTTGAGAGCTGCTTGAGCCTGAGCTTCATCCAGGTCGGCAGCACGTTGCACGGTGTCGGCAAGAACCTTGACCATGTTCGGCTGAACCTCGAGGAAACCGCCGGAGATGTAGAACACCTCGGCTTCCCCGCCTTGCTTGATCAGGCGGATAGGACCCGGCTTGAGATTAGTGATCAGCGGCGCGTGACCCAGAGCGATACCAAGATCACCCAGTGCACCGTGCGCAATCACCATCTCGACCAGGCCGGAAAAGATTTCCCCTTCCGCGCTGACGATATCGCAATGGACTGTCATAGCCATCTGATTGCCTCAACCTAAATTAGCGCCCGTTGCCGGGCGCCGGGATTACAGTTTCTTGGCTTTCTCGATCGCTTCTTCGATGCCGCCAACCATGTAGAACGCTTGTTCTGGCAGGTGGTCGTAGTCACCGTTGAGGATGCCTTTGAAGCCAGCAATGGTGTCTTTCAGGGAAACGTATTTACCCGAAGCACCGGTGAAGACTTCAGCCACGAAGAACGGCTGCGACAAGAAGCGCTGGATCTTACGAGCACGGTTAACCAACTGTTTGTCGGCTTCCGACAGCTCGTCCATACCCAGGATCGCGATGATGTCTTTCAGCTCTTTGTAACGTTGCAGAACGTACTGGACGCCGCGAGCGGTGTCGTAGTGGTCCTGGCCGATTACGTTCGGATCCAGTTGGCGCGAAGTCGAGTCCAGTGGGTCTACTGCTGGGTAGATACCCAGGGAAGCGATGTCACGGGACAGAACGACAGTGGCGTCCAAGTGGGCGAAGGTGGTCGCTGGCGACGGGTCGGTCAAGTCGTCCGCAGGTACGTATACCGCTTGGATCGAGGTGATCGAACCTTCCTTGGTCGAAGTGATACGTTCTTGCAGAACGCCCATCTCTTCAGCCAGGGTCGGCTGGTAACCTACTGCCGAAGGCATACGGCCCAGCAGTGCGGATACTTCAGTACCGGCCAGGGTGTAACGATAGATGTTGTCGACGAACAGCAGAACGTCGTTACCTTCGTCACGGAACTTCTCGGCCATGGTCAGGCCGGTCAGTGCTACGCGCAGACGGTTACCCGGCGGCTCGTTCATCTGACCGTAAACCAGTGCCACTTTGTCCAGAACGTTGGAGTCCTTCATCTCGTGGTAGAAGTCGTTACCCTCACGAGTACGCTCACCCACACCGGCGAACACGGAATAACCGCTGTGCTCGATGGCGATGTTACGGATCAGTTCCATCATGTTTACGGTTTTGCCTACACCGGCACCACCGAACAGACCGACTTTACCGCCTTTGGCAAACGGGCAAACCAGGTCGATAACCTTGATGCCGGTTTCCAGCAGGTCGTTGCCGCCTGCCTGTTCAGCGAACGAAGGCGCTGGACGGTGAATGCCCCAACGCTCTTCGGTGTCGATCGGGCCAGCTTCGTCGATCGGGTTACCGAGGACGTCCATGATCCGGCCCAGAGTCGCTTTACCGACCGGTACGGAGATGGCTGCGCCAGAGTCGGTAACTTCCAGACCGCGCTTCAAGCCCTCGGTGGAACCCATCGCAATGGTGCGAACCACGCCGTCGCCCAGCTGTTGCTGAACTTCCAGAGTGGTTGCGGCCGCGCTTTGAACTGTCAGCGCGTTGTAGATGCTCGGTACGCTGTCGCGTGGAAATTCCACGTCGATAACGGCGCCGATGATTTGAACGATACGTCCGCTACTCATAGCTGGATCCTCTGAATATTTGAACCGTTAAACCGCGGCAGCGCCGCCGACGATTTCCGAGATCTCTTGGGTGATCGCAGCCTGACGCGCCTTGTTGTAGATCAGCTGCAAATCGCTGATCAAATCACCGGCGTTGTCGGTAGCGTTCTTCATCGCGATCATCCGCGCAGCTTGTTCAGCCGCGTTGTTCTCGACCACCGCCTGGTAGACCTGCGACTCGACGTAACGGACCATCAAGCCATCAAGCAGCTCTTTGGCATCCGGTTCGTAGAGATAGTCCCAGTGGTGCTTGAGATCCTGATCAGGGGTCGCCACCAATGGAATCAACTGCTCCACGGTAGGCTGTTGCGTCATGGTGTTGATGAACTTGTTGGACACCACGGACAGGCGGTCAATACGGCCGTCCAGGTAGGCATCCAGCATCACCTTGACGCTGCCGATCAGATCATTGATCGACGGCTCTTCACCCAGGTGGCTGATAGCTGCAACGACGTTACCGCCGAAGTTGCGGAAAAAGGCCGCACCCTTGCTACCAACGACACACAGATCAATCTCGACGCCGTTTTCGCGGTTTACCGCCATGTCCTTGACCAGGGCCTTGAACAGGTTGGTGTTCAAGCCGCCGCACAAACCACGGTCACTGCTCACGACGACATAACCAACACGCTTGATTTCGCGGTCGATCATGAACGGGTGGCGGTATTCCGGGTTGGCGTTGGCCAGATGCCCAATTACCTGGCGGATACGCTCCGCATAAGGACGGCTAGCAGCCATGCGCATTTGTGCCTTGCGCATTTTGCTTACCGCCACTTTTTCCATGGCGCTGGTAATCTTTTGCGTGCTTTTGATGCTCGCAATCTTACTGCGAATCTCTTTTGCGCCTGCCATGTAACACCTATCAGGTTAGCAAGCGGGAGCCTCGCGGCTCCCGCTGCGGCTTACCAGGTTTGGGTGGCCTTGAACTTCTCGATACCGGCTTTCATGCCAGCGTCGATTTCGTCATTGAAGTCACCTTTAACGTTGATCTTGGCCATCAAATCGGCGTGATCGCGGTTGAAGAAAGCGATCAGCGCTTGTTCGAAGCTGCCGATCTTGGCGATTTCAATGTCAGTCAGGAACCCACGCTCAGCGGCATACAGCGACAGCGCCATGTCAGCAATCGACATTGGTGCGTATTGCTTCTGCTTCATCAGCTCGGTAACGCGCTGACCATGCTCAAGTTGCTTACGGGTCGCTTCGTCCAGGTCAGAAGCGAACTGGGCGAATGCCGCCAGTTCACGGTACTGAGCCAGAGCGGTACGGATACCACCGGACAGCTTCTTGATGATCTTGGTCTGAGCGGCACCACCCACACGGGATACCGAAACACCGGCGTTCACTGCAGGGCGGATGCCCGAGTTGAACATGGCCGATTCCAGGAAGATCTGACCGTCGGTGATGGAAATCACGTTGGTCGGAACGAACGCGGAAACGTCGCCAGCCTGGGTTTCGATGATCGGCAGTGCGGTCAGGGAACCGGTTTTGCCGGTCACTGCGCCGTTGGTGAACTTCTCTACGTACTCTTCCGAAACGCGGGATGCGCGCTCCAGCAGACGGGAGTGGAGATAGAACACGTCGCCTGGGTAAGCTTCACGTCCTGGTGGACGGCGCAGCAGCAGGGAAATCTGGCGGTAAGCCACTGCTTGCTTGGACAGATCGTCATAAACGATCAGCGCGTCTTCACCGCGGTCGCGGAAGAATTCACCCATGGTGCAACCGGAGTACGGTGCCAGGAATTGCAGCG
Source organism: Pseudomonas sp. LBUM1652 (assembly GCF_059716105.1). Taxonomy (NCBI): domain Bacteria; kingdom Pseudomonadati; phylum Pseudomonadota; class Gammaproteobacteria; order Pseudomonadales; family Pseudomonadaceae; genus Pseudomonas; species Pseudomonas sp. LBUM1652. The sequence continues at coordinate 6,343,094 of NZ_CP166804.1, forward strand.
CAGGAGATTCCGAAGCACTGGCAGCCACGATGATCGTGTTGGCCAGGGCGCCGTTTTCTTCCAGCTTGCGAACCACGTTGGCGATGGTCGATTGCTTCTGACCGATAGCTACGTAGACGCAGAAAATGCCGCTGTCTTTCTGGTTGATGATCGCGTCGATCGCCAGAGCGGTTTTACCGATCTGACGGTCACCGATGATCAGCTCACGCTGGCCACGGCCGACAGGAATCATGGCATCGACAGCCTTGTAGCCAGTCTGTACAGGCTGGTCTACCGACTTACGCCAGATCACGCCTGGAGCAACTTTCTCGACCGCGTCGGTCTCGGTGTTGCCCAGTGGACCTTTGCCGTCAACAGGGTTACCCAGTGCGTCGACTACGCGACCCAGCAGTTCCTTACCAACCGGAACTTCGAGGATGCGGCCAGTGCACTTGGCGCTCATGCCTTCAGCCAGAGACTGGTAGGAGCCCAATACAACGGCACCTACGGAGTCTTGCTCCAGGTTGAGGGCCATACCGTAGACGCCGCCCGGAAACTCGATCATCTCGCCGTACATTACGTCGGCCAGACCGTGAATCCGCACGATGCCGTCAGATACGCTGACGACAGTGCCTTCGTTACGGGCTTGGGAGGTCACATCGAGCTTGTCGATGCGGCCCTTGATAATTTCACTTATTTCGGAAGGATTGAGTTGCTGCATTGCTCTGCTGCCCCTTCAAACTCAAGATTTCAATGCTTCGGCAAGTTTCGCGATTTTGCCGCGAATCGAGCCATCGATAACCAGGTCGCCGGCGCGGATAACGACACCACCTATAAGGGCAGCATCCTCCGCAACTTGCAGGCGCACTTCCCGGTTGAGTCGTGCACTGAGAACCTTGGCGAGTTTGTCTTGCTGTTCTTGGTTCAATGCAAATGCACTGGTTACTTCCACGTCTACCGATTTCTCTTGTTCGGCCTTGTACAGGTCGAAAAGAGCGGCGATCTCCGGCAGAAGCAGGAGACGGTCGTTTTCGGCAACGACGTTGATGAAGTTCTGTGCCTTGGCATCAAACTTGTCGCCGCACACGTCAATAAACGTGGCGGCCTTTTCTGCGCTCGTCAGTCGCGGGGCCTTGAGCACGCGCTGCATGGTGTCGTCTTGCGACACCGCTGCAGCCAGGCCGAGCATGGCTGACCAATTGGCCAGTTGCTGGTGGGCCTGAGCGTGCTCGAAGGCCGCCTTAGCGTAAGGTCGGGCCAACGTGGTCAGTTCTGCCATGATCGCCCTCGCTTAGATTTCAGCAGCCAGTTGGTTAACCAGCTCTGCGTGCGCGTTTTGATCGATTGTGGCACCCAGGATCTTCTCGGCGCCGCCGACAGCCAGCATACCCACTTGGGCGCGCAGCTTGTCTTTGACACTGTTCAGTTCCTGTTCGATCTCGGCTTGAGCCTGAACCTTCACACGGTCAGCGTCGACACGGGCCTTTTCAACGGCCTCTTCGACAATCTGGTTACCGCGTTTCTTGGCTTGCTCGATGATTTCAGCTGCCTGAGCTTTCGCTTCGCGCAGTTGCTGACCCGCTTTTTCTTGGGCCAACTCCAGGTCGCGAGCTGCACGGCTGGCAGCGTCCAGACCATCAGCGATCTTCTTTTGACGTTCGTGCAGAGCAGCGATGACCGGAGGCCATACATACTTCATGCAGAACAGTACAAAAATCAGGAACGCAACGGACTGGCCAATCAGGGTCGCATTAATGTTCACGCCAACACCTCGCAGTTACGTTGTCCATCACATCAAATTACTCGGAAAACTCCGGGTAATTAGCCAGCGATCTGACCAACGAACGGGTTCGCAAAGGTGAAGAACAGAGCGATACCAACACCGATCATGGTTACGGCGTCGAGCAGACCGGCAACGATGAACATTTTAACTTGCAGCATTGGAACCATTTCTGGCTGACGCGCTGCGCCTTCCAGGAACTTGCCGCCCAGCAGGCCGAAACCAATTGCGGTACCCAGTGCGCCCAGGCCGATCAACAGTGCAACAGCGATAGCGGTTAGACCAACTACAGTTTCCATCTTTCCTCCCGACTTTTACGTCGTATGGTTTAGGTTTTTTAGATTAAAGCGGTAAAACAAATCGTTTCAGGTGCCCTGTGAAGAGCCCCTTCCCGTTTGACCGGGAAGGACATCAGACTAGTCGAGACTGGTCTTAATGGTTTTCTTCGTGCGCCATCGACAGGTAGACGATGGTCAGCATCATGAAGATGAACGCCTGCAGTGTGATGATCAGGATGTGGAATACAGCCCACGCCCACTGCAGAACAACGCCCAGGCCGCTCAGCCAGAGCAGGCCGCTGCCGAACATCACAGCGATCAGAATGAACACCAGCTCGCCGGCATACATGTTGCCGAACAGACGCAGAGCCAGGGAGATCGGCTTGGCGATCAGGGTCACGAATTCCAGCAGGAAGTTCACCGGGATCAGCAGGGCCTGAACGAAGATGTTCTTGCTGCCGAACGGGTGCAGGGTCAGTTCGCCGATGAAGCCGCCGATGCCCTTGACCTTGATGCTATAGAAAATGATCAGTGCGAAAACCGAGAGTGCCATGCCCAGGGTCGCGTTCGGGTCAGTAGTCGACACGGCGCGGAACGGGATGTGCTGGTCGCCGGAGATCAGGATGGCCAGTTGAGGAATCCAGTCGACCGGAATCAGGTCGACGGCGTTCATCAGGAACACCCAGACGAAGATGGTCAGTGCCAGCGGTGCAATCACCGGGCTACGGCCATGGAAGCTGTCTTTCACGCTGCCATCGACGAATTCGACCAATACTTCAACGAAGTTCTGCAAAGCACCCGGCTGACCCGACGTTGCCTTTTTTGCCGCCATGCGGAAAAGAAGGACGAAGATCAGACCCAACGCAACCGACCAGCCGAGAGTATCGACGTGGAAAGCCCAGAAGCCCATTTCTTTGGCTTCTGCTGCGGTATGGGCAAAGCCCCAGCCGCCGTTAGGTAGCTGACCGAAGGTCAGGTTCTGCAAGTGGTGCTGGATATAGCCCGAAGCGGTTGTTTCTGCCATGGTTGCCTCAAACGCCCTAAGGTCTCGAAAGTCTTGTTCTCATCAGCAGGGGAGCGAACCAGCTGACCGACTGAGTCAGCACGAACGCGCCGAATACAGCTATCGGCGCCAGTGGCTTCACACCTGCAAACACCAGTGCAAAGAGCACTGCCGTCAAAATCAGTTTGCCTGCCTCGCCGGCGTAGAAAGACCGGACGATGGACTGGGCTGCTCGGGCGCCGGAAAACCGAAATGCCTTGTGAGCGAAATAAACATTGGGCAGCAAGGCTATCAGGCCTCCGCAAAGTCCCGAGTATCCGGCAACGACTCCATGCCATTGCCAGAGCGCCAAAGCGGCAATGAGCAAAATGACAAATTGAGCCATTAACACCGGAAAAACCGCCAGGCGATGGAACGGCAGGCGGTTTGGCTTGCGGGTTTCCATCACGTTTGCTCTCCAATGGTCGGCTGCCAGAATTCAATAACTTGGCATAATTTGTGCCGACAAAATGCGCGCAGAGTATAGGGGCGGTTCTGCCCCTATTCAACTGTCAGGTAGTGATTTCCGACTGCTCGCTACATGTGGAAATGTTTCAGCGGATGTGCGCGAGCACACCTTGGAGCTCATCGAGGGAGTTGTAACCGATCACCAACTGCCCCTTTCCCTTCTTCCCGTGGCGAATCTGCACCGCAGAGCCTAGGCGCTCGGCCAGACGCTGTTCGAGGCGGGCGATATCCGGGTCGGGTTTGGTGGCTTCTACAGGCTCCGGTTTACCACTCAACCACTGGCGAACCAGTGCCTCAGTTTGGCGCACGGTAAGACCGCGTGCGACAACATGTCGCGCCCCTTCAACCTGCTGATTGTCCGGGAGACCGAGCAAAGCACGGGCATGACCCATTTCCAGGTCGCCGTGGGACAGCATGGTCTTGATGACTTCCGGCAGCGCAATAAGCCGCAACAGGTTAGCCACAGTGACGCGGGACTTACCCACAGCCTCGGCGACTTGTTGCTGAGTCAGCTGGAATTCCTGCTGCAAACGCTGCAAGGCCACCGCTTCTTCAATCGGGTTGAGGTCCTCGCGCTGAATGTTCTCGATCAGCGCAATGGCAATTGCGGTTTCATCCGGGACATCGCGGACCATCGCCGGAATGGTTTCCTGCCCGGCTTGTTGGCTAGCGCGCCAGCGACGTTCACCGGCAATGATCTCAAACCGGCCACCACCGATCGGGCGCACCACGATCGGTTGCATGACACCTTGTGCCTTGATCGACTGCGCCAGCTCTTCCAGCGCCTGCGGATCCATATCCCGACGTGGTTGATACTTGCCGCGCTGGAGCAGGTCCAGCGGCAGGTGTTGCAACTCGCGGGTATCCGCTTGCGCGGCTTGTTCTTCAAGCGAGCTGACGGTCGGACCACTCAGCAGTGCATCCAGTCCACGTCCGAGACCTCGTTTCTTGACGGCCATGGGGATTCCTTAAGTTGCCTGAGCGGCGGCGATGCGTGAATTTTTGCGCTGACGACGAACCATCTCGCCCGCCAGGGCCAGATAGGCCAGTGCGCCACGCGATTGCTTGTCGTAGGCCAGCGCCGGCATGCCGTAGCTCGGCGCTTCGGCCAGGCGGATGTTGCGCGGGATCACGGTGTCATACAGCTGATCGCCGAAGTGTTCCTTGAGCTGGGCCGAAACGTCGTTCATCAGGCTCAGGCGCGGGTCATACATGGTCCGCAGCAAACCTTCGACTTTCAGGTTCGGGTTCAACAGTTCGGCGATACGCTTGATGTTATCCACAAGGTCGCTCAAACCTTCCAGCGCAAAGTATTCGCACTGCATGGGGATAATCACCCCATCAGCAGCCACCAATGCGTTCAGCGTGAGCATCGACAGCGACGGCGGGCAGTCGATCAAAATGTAATCGTAGTTTTCACGGATCGGCGCCAACGCACTGCGCAGGCGGCTTTCCTTCATCTGCATTTCCAGCAGAACCACTTCGGCGGCCGTCAAGTCGCGGTTGGCCGGCAGCAATTGATAACCGCCGTGCTCGGAATAGTGCATGGCCTGAGCCAGATCGCATTCGCCGATCAGCAGGTCATAGACCGAGTTTTCCAGGCCATGTTTATCCACACCGCTACCCATGGTGGCGTTGCCCTGTGGATCGAGATCGATCAACAGCACCCGACGCTTGGTCGCGACCAGGGATGCTGCGAGGTTGATGCAGGTGGTGGTCTTGCCCACACCACCCTTCTGGTTCGCTATCGCGAATACCTTAGCCATTCTTGCTTGTGTTCCCAATCATGCCGTGCGGCGCAGTATCAGCAGATGGCGTTGGCCTTGGCAACCGGGTACGGCCAGGGCGTGTTCGCTATCGAGTTTGAAGTCTGCCGGCAATGCTACCAGCTCATCGGCCGGATGAACGCCCTTCATTGCCAGCCAGCGTGTATCGGCGTCGCCCAGATGGCGAGTCCAGTTGGTGAAGTTTTCCATGCTGCTGAACGCCCGGGAAATGATCCCGTTGAATGGCTGTGCGGGCTGAAACGCTTCGACGCGACTGTGGATAACTTGCAGGTTATCCAGTTTGAGTTCGAGTTTTACCTGGGTCAGGAAGCGGGTTTTCTTGCCGTTACTGTCCAGACAGGTCACTTGCGAGTCCGGATACAGGATCGCCAACGGGATCCCCGGCATGCCGCCGCCGCTGCCAACGTCGAGCCAGCGACCGTTTTCGATGAACGACATGACACTCAGACTATCGAGCAGATGACGCGAGACCATCTCGTCCGGATCACGAACCGCAGTCAGGTTGTAGGCCTGGTTCCATTTGATCAACAGGGCCAGATAACCCAGCAGCAATTCGTGCTGGGTTTCGCTGAGATGGACACCGAGCTCGCGGGCTCCTGTGGATAACTCTTCGGCGTGTTGCGAAGTGACCTTAGAACTCAAGCGCTTTGCTCCAACTGACGGCCCGCGCCGCGTTTTTTCAAATGAATCATCAACAGCGAAATCGCTGCCGGGGTCACGCCCGGGATCCGCGAAGCCTGGCCCAGCGTCTCTGGACGCGTCGCGCCGAGCTTGCTCTGGATCTCCTTGGAGAGACCGGAAATGTTGGTGTAATCGATATCCACAGGCAGTTTCGTGTCTTCACTGGCGCGCAGACGGGCGATTTCGTCCTGTTGACGGTCGATGTAACCGGCGTACTTGGTTTTGATCTCAACCTGTTCGGCGACCTGTGGATCTTCGGCGCCGTTCCCGGTCACTTCGACCAGACCAGCGTAGTCGATTTCCGGACGGCTCAAGAGGTTGAGCAAGTTGTATTCGTGGGTCAGCGGCGTGCCGAATTTTTCCGCAATCGCATCGCCTTGCTGCGTGCCCGGGCGAACCCAGGTGCTTTTCAGGCGCTGCTCTTCGAGCTCGATGCTTTCGCGTTTCTTGCAGAAGGCCGCCCAACGCGCGTCATCGACCAGACCCAGTTCACGACCTTTTTCGGTCAGACGCAGGTCGGCGTTGTCCTCGCGCAGGATCAGGCGGTACTCGGCACGGGAAGTGAACATTCGGTACGGCTCTTGGGTACCGAGGGTGATCAGATCGTCGACCAACACGCCGATGTAGGCTTCATCGCGGCGCGGGCACCAGGCTTCTTTGCCCTTCGCGCGCAATGCGGCGTTGGCTCCGGCGAGCAAACCCTGCGCGCCGGCTTCTTCGTAACCGGTGGTGCCGTTGATTTGCCCGGCGAAGAACAGACCGCAGATGACTTTGGTTTCCAGGCTGTACTTCAGGTCGCGCGGATCGAAGTAGTCGTACTCGATCGCATAACCCGGGCGCACGATGTGCGCGTTTTCCATACCGCGGATCGATTGCACGATCTGCAATTGCACATCGAACGGCAAGCTGGTGGATATCCCGTTCGGATACAGCTCATGGGTGGTCAAACCTTCCGGTTCGATAAACACCTGATGGCTTTCCTTGTCGGCAAAGCGATGAATCTTGTCTTCGATCGACGGGCAATAACGCGGGCCAATGCCTTCGATCTCGCCGGCAGCGGAATACATCGGCGAGCGATCAAGGTTTGCGGCAATGATTTCGTGGGTTCGGGCGTTGGTGTGGGTAATCCAGCAACTGACCTGGCGTGGATGCTGTTCTTTGTTGCCCATGAACGACATCACCGGGATCGGCGTGTCACCTGGCTGCTCGGTCATCACCGAGAAATCCACAGACTTGCCGTCGATGCGCGGTGGCGTACCGGTTTTCAGGCGACCGACACGCAATGGCATTTCACGCAGACGGTGAGCCAAGGCAATCGATGGCGGATCACCGGCGCGACCGCCGGAAAAATTCTGCAGACCGATGTGGATAAGTCCGCCGAGGAAAGTACCCGTGGTCAACACCACGGAATCGGCTAAGAAACGCAGACCCATTTGCGTAACAACACCGCGCACTTGTTCCTGCTCGACGATCAGGTCGTCAGCAGCCTGTTGAAATATCCACAGGTTCGGCTGGTTTTCCAGAATTTCGCGGACAGCGGCTTTGTAAAGAATGCGGTCCGCTTGTGCACGGGTTGCACGTACGGCTGGGCCTTTACGGCTGTTCAACACGCGAAACTGGATGCCACCCAAATCAGTAGCCATGGCCATCGCGCCGCCGAGGGCATCGATTTCCTTGACCAGATGGCTTTTGCCGATGCCACCGATGGCCGGGTTGCAACTCATGGCACCGAGGGTTTCCACGTTATGCGTCAGCAACAGGGTTTTTGCCCCCATACGTGCTGACGCCAGTGCTGCCTCGGTACCGGCATGACCGCCGCCGATGACGATCACTTCAAAACGGGAAGGGAAATCCACCACGCACCTCGTGCCTGCTTAAGTAGGTAATTCAGGAATAGTTTGAGATCAGGTTTCTGGACCTGGTCGGCAAGTATAGGGACTTCGCCCTTCCTAAAGAACCCTTTGCACAAAATTTAACCAGCTGTGGAGAACTCGCGGTTAAAAAAATAAAAAAGAAAGAAATTTATAGAATCTTTGTTTTTATGTTTATTCTTACTGCCCTACCTTTCTGTGGATAGATCTCTACAGGCCTTTATATTCAATATGTACAGAGATTCAAAACCCTGTGCCCATGTGCCAATGAGGCCCTTGGATAACCGGTGTAAGCCTGTGGATGAAAGGGGTGGTTATCCACAGAGGGGTTTATATCCAGTTTTCAGGCCCTGTTATCAACTGACCTCAATGGCAGTTATTCACAGGGCTTAATCCACAGAAATTCGATCATCGGATAAATTTCGGGCACGAAGAAACCGCTCGAACTGGAGAATCAGTCGGGCACTTGAGGCTGATATTTAGAAAGAAGAAACAAAAACGGGCCACGAACGGGCCCGTTTGAACGTACCGGCGGGTTACTTACCGATGCAGAAGCTGGAAAAGATCCGTCCCAGCAGATCATCAGAGCTGAAGGCCCCGGTGATTTCACCCAAAGAGTGCTGGGCTTGGCGCAGATCTTCGGCCAGAAGCTCACCTGCCCCCGCCAGAGTCAGCTGCGCGCGCCCATGTTCCAGGGCTGCGCTAGCGTGGCGCAAGGCTTCCAGATGCCGGCGACGAGCACTGAAACTGCTTTCCGACGTTTGCTCGTAACCCATGCAGGCCTTGAGATGATCACGCAGTAGTTCCAGTCCTTCACCCGCCGATTTGGCGCTCAGGCTGATGGTCACGTGACCGTCATCGCTGACTTCCAGGGCAATGGCCTCGCCCGTAAGATCAGCTTTGTTACGAATCAAGGTGACTTTCGCCGGATCCGGGCGTACTTCAAGAAACTCCGGCCACAAGGCGAACGGGTCCAAGGCTTCTGGCGCTGTCGCATCGACGACCAGCAATACTCGATCCGCTTCACCGATGGCTTTCAACGCTCGCTCGACGCCGATTTTTTCCACCTGATCGTCGGTATCACGCAGACCGGCGGTATCGACAACGTGCAGTGGCATCCCGTCGATGTGGATATGTTCACGCAGAATGTCGCGAGTGGTGCCGGCGATCTCGGTAACGATCGCCGCTTCGCGCCCGGCCAAGGCGTTCAACAGGCTGGACTTGCCGGCATTCGGCCGACCGGCAATGACCACCGTCATGCCATCGCGCAGCAAAGCACCCTGCCCGGCCTCGCGCAGCACTGTGGATAATTCATCGCGCACCTTGTCGAGCATGCTCAACACATGGCCATCGGCGAGGAAGTCGATTTCTTCCTCCGGGAAGTCTATGGCCGCTTCGACGTAGATGCGCAGGCCGATCAATTGTTCGGTGAGGTTATGCACACGCTGGGAAAACGCCCCCTGCAAAGAACGCAGGGCGTTGCGCGCGGCCTGTGCAGAACTTGCTTCGATCAAGTCGGCAATTGCCTCGGCCTGGGCCAGGTCGAGTTTGTCATTGAGAAAGGCGCGCTCGCTGAACTCGCCCGGCCGTGCCAAACGGCAGCCCAGTTCCAGACAACGCTTGAGCAACATGTCCAGAACGATCGGGCCACCGTGACCCTGCAGTTCCAGCACGTCTTCACCGGTGAATGAATTAGGCCCAGGAAAGTACAGCGCCAGACCTTCGTCGAGTACTTGCTGATCGTCGCTGAAAAAAGGGCCGTAATGGGCGTAGCGTGGTTTCAGTTCGCGGCCGCTGATGGCTTTGGCAGCAACACTGGCCAACGGGCCGGAAACACGGACGATGCCCACACCTCCGCGACCTTGGGCGGTGGCAACAGCTGCGATGGTTTCACGAGGTGCGCTCATAAACCGGAATCCATACAAAAGTGGCAGATAGCAAAACGCCCCACTAGGGGGCGTTTTGAGTGGTGTTATCCACAGAGCAAGTTACGCCTCGGCTTTTTTCGTCGCCGCTTCGATCTTACGCGTGATGTACCACTGTTGTGCAATCGACAGGCAGTTGTTCACAACCCAGTACAGCACCAGACCAGCCGGGAACCACAGGAAGAAGAAGGTGAAGATGATTGGCATCATTTTCATGACCTTCGCCTGCATCGGATCCGGAGGAGTCGGGTTCAACTGCTGCTGGATGAACATGGTTGCGCCCATGATGATCGGCAGAATGAAGAACGGATCCTTGATCGACAAGTCAGTGATCCAAAGCATGAACGGCGCCTGACGCATTTCCACGCTTTCCAGCAGAACCCAGTACAGCGAAAGGAAAACCGGCATCTGCACGAGGATCGGCAAGCAGCCGCCCAGCGGATTGATCTTCTCTTTCTTGTACAGCTCCATCATGGCTTGCGACATTTTCTGCCGGTCATCGCCATGTTGCTCTTTCAGTGCAGCCAGTTTCGGCGCAACGGCACGCATGCGCGCCATCGATTTGTAGCTGGCAGCCGACAGAGGGAAGAAAATACCCTTGATCAGCATGGTCAGGAAGATGATCGACCAGCCCCAGTTACCGACAATGGCGTGGATATGTTGCAGCAGCCAGAAGATTGGCTGGGCAATGAACCACAGAATGCCGTAGTCGACGGTCAGTTCCAGACCTGGGGACAACTCTTTCAGCACAGCCTGGCTTTTCGGACCGGCGTACAGCACAGCACTGGTTTCAACTTTGGCACCCGGTGCTGCGGTCAGCGTAGGACCTGTGTAACCGATGATGTAGTTGCCTTTGCTGTCTTTACGGGTCTGGACGATGTTGTTTTCGCCCTTGACCGGAATCCATGCAGTCACGAAATAGTGTTGCAGCCAGGCTACCCAACCACCGGTGACGGTTTCTTTAAGTTGGGCCTTGTCCATGTCCTTCATGGACACTTTCTTGTACGGCTCCGAACTTGTCCACAGGGCGGCGCCCAGGTAAGTGGCGGTGCCAGTAGCGGTTGTGGACGAAGGATCGGCGCTGCTATCACGCTTCAACTGGGCGAACATCGCGCCATTCCAGGGCTGCGCGCTCTGGTTATCCACAATGTACGAAACGGCTACGTCATACAGGCCGCGTTTCAGGGTGAAACGCTTGATGTAATTGACGCCGTCCTTGCTGAACTTCAGGTCGACGACCAGTTGGTCCTGACCGTCAGCCAGTTGATAAGTCTTCTTCTCCGAGGAGTAGACCGGACGACCAGCCGGATTTGCGTCCGGGCCGTTGGTGCCGATCAGACCGCTTTGCGCCAGATAAACGCGTTCGCCGCCGTTATCGAACAGCTGGAACGGAACGTCCGGACGATCCTGACGACGTGGATACAGAGGCAAGGTCAGTTGAGCAACGTCACCACCTTGTGGATCGATCGCGAGATCGAGCACGTCGGTTTTGATCTGGATCAGATCCTTGCTGGCGGCTACCGGTGTTTCGGCAGGTGCGCTGGTATCGCTAGCGGCGCGCGGAATATCGTCACTGGCGGCAGCATTATTGCCAGTGGCGGTGTCCGGCAAACCGGATGTAGTCGTACTGGAAGCAACATTCTGAGTCGGCAGGGCAGCCTGGCCATAGTCCTGGTTCCATTTAAGAACCATAACGTAGGACACGATTGCCAGGGCGACGATCAGGATCGTGCGTTTGATATCCATGATTACTCGGCCATCGAAGAAGAACGGGAGGTAGGGATAGGTGGAACCGGGTCATAACCACCGGGATTCCACGGATGACAGCGACCTAAACGACGAAAGGTCAGCCAGCCACCGCGCAGAAGGCCATGATTTTCAATGGCTTCATACGCGTAGCAGGAACAACTGGGGTAGAAACGACAGTGACTGGCCATCAAAGGACTAATGGCGTAGCGATAAAACTGGATCGGAACGAGGGCCAGTTTACGCATCAGGACTGTCTACCCCTACAGTTTCGGTGTTGACTGCTGGAACTGGCTTGTTACGGGCCAGACGCTTCCAGAGCTTGCCGAAATGCTGAATCAATTCGGGGTTTTCTACATCACCCAAACCTTTGCGCGCGACGATAACGATGTCCCAGCCGACCAGTGAATCCTGGTGCAGACGGAACGATTCGCGCATCAGACGTTTGAGGCGATTGCGCTCAACGGAGAGCTTTACGCTCTTTTTCCCGATAACCAGCCCGAGACGGGGGTGATCAAGATCGTTGTTGCGTGCAAGGAGCAGGAGATTTTTCCCCGGAACCTTGCCGGTAGGGGAGTCAAAGACTGCCTTGAAATGCCGGGGGGTAAGCAGACGCTTTTCCCGACTGAAGTCCTGACTCACCTCCAGTACCGGATTATCAAACTGCCAGACGCGCACGACCTTTGGCGCGACGACGCGACAGGACTGCGCGGCCGTTCTTGGTTGCCATGCGAGCACGGAAGCCGTGGGTACGAGCGCGTTTGATAGTGCTTGGTTGGAAAGTACGTTTCATGTCGTGTTACCTGGTTCGTCCACAACGGGCCGGAATGGCCCCCGTTTTAAGAGACCGGGGATTCTAGAGAAAGCAAGCCTTCAGGTCAATTTCCAACCAACGTTTCCTTATAAATAGATCTCGGGCACTTCTTTGGCTGAAAGCCTGTTCACCATACATAAAAATAAAGAAGGGAATTATTTAAAGCTTTTCTGTAAAGCTTATAAAAGCTAGGGCGGCATTCATCTGTGGATAACTGCCATCAGGCCATATTTTACGTGGTGTACAGAGAATGACAACTACAGTGGAAAACCGTGTTCAGCCTGTGCTGCGCTGTCGGATAACCTGTGTGTGGAAAGGGCTGTTATCCACAGGCAGGTTATCCACCGAGTTCCGCCCCCAGTTGTCCAGTGCCCTTAGAGGCGGTTATCCACAGAGCTTATTCACACACCGTTGGTCGCCTTTTTGCCGGTTAACGCATTGATAAATCATGGTCACCGCACAACCTGCATGTGGATAAGTGAACGGCTCGCCGCTACAATGGCCGCTTGTTTTTGCCTCACCGGCTTTCAACTTAGGGGATATCC